>NZ_VOVA01000001.1 GCF_015071065.1 Bacillus cereus
AATTCGTGTCTTTTTTATTTTACAGTGATGACTCTACCAGTTTCACTACTTTCAATTGCCAATTGAATAAGTCTAATAACTTCCAAGCCTTCTTCTGCTGTTACAGGTAGTTTCTCACCATTTATAATACTATCTCTTACACCTTTATAATACATGTCATAACAGCCGACTTCTGTTGGAATACGCTCTAGCTTTTCTTCCATATCTAAAGTAGCAAAATTCTCTTCAGAGTCTGCTCCATAACCGCTATCGCCTGGCTTCATTCCATTTTTTAATTGTTCTTCCTGTGAATCCATACCGTATTTCACAATAGAACCTTTATCTCCATGCAGTATAAAATGTGGTCCAGCTTGCTTTACGTAACTGCTACTATGTAAAATAACGCGCTTTACTCCGTAGTGAAGTACAACATGGAAGTAATCATCAACTTCTGCACCTGGTCGTTGTTTTATTACATCTGCGCTTATCGCATCTGGTTTCCCGAATAATGATAATGCTTGGTCAATTAAATGCGATCCTAAATCATATAATATACCTGATCCTGGTAAGTTCTTTTCTCTCCAACGATCGCGTACATGTGGGCGGAAACGATCGAAATGCGCTTCATATGCGTATACATTCCCTACTCTTTTTTCTTCTAATAATTTCTTTACCGTTAAGAAATCATTATCAAAACGGCGATTATGATAAACACTTAAAACAACATTATGTTGCTTCGCTAATGAAATAAGTTCTTCTCCCTCTTCAATTAAAACAACGAATGGTTTTTCCACAACAACATGCTTACCGTGTACAATCGCTTCTTTTACATATGGAAAATGAGTTGTATTCGGCGAAGTAATGACCACTAAGTCAATATCAGCTCGATTTACTAATTCATCAATTGTACCAACAACTTCAGCATTTGGTAATGCTTGTTTCACTACTTCTTCTTTGGATGATAAAATAGCACGAATATCGTATTCTTCTATCGTTTGTAATAACGGGATGTGAAATGTTGTACTAGAAAATCCAAATCCTACAATCCCTACACCTATTTTTTTCATGTTGCCCCTCCATTTATCCCGCACTAACGGGCAGTAAGACCCCTACCTCAAAATTCAGCGAAAGCAAAGAAGTTAGGTGAGGGTTGGGCTGCCCGTAAAAGCCCGATTGGTGAAAGCTAATAATCAGTGGGGAATGAAGAACCCCCCCACTGATTAAAGTTTCACTTTATGAGAACGATTTCATTTCATTATTATAACAAGATTATTTTTATATACATAATGATTTGCTTAGAAAAAAGCATCTTGCTATCATTCATAGCAAGATGCTCCCTTTATCCCGCAAAATCCCGATTGGTGAAGGCTAATAATCAGTGGGGGATAGACACCCCCACTGATTAAAGTTTCACTTTATTCCGTTCTTTTCTTCGTCCACGTTTCAATTACTTCACCAGTGTCATTAACATCTAGTACTAAACTACCATTACTATACCGGTCTTTATTTCGAAACGCTTTCGGATCAATTTCTTCTACAATGTGTTTCTCTGTCTTCATATAAACTAATTCGTCATCTCGAACAATTTCAATACCGACAATGCGGTACGGATTACGTTTTAACTCTTTAAAAATTACAAGGCCTCGCTTCGCCCTCGTTGATTTCTCAATTTCCGATGCCTTTATACGTTTCACAGCACCTCGCTGCGTAACGAGAATAAGTTGATCTTTTTCACCATTTAACGGTTTACCAGAAGCAACATAGTCATCCTCTTTTAAGTTAATTGCTTTCACACCAGCTGCTCTTACACCAACTGGGCTTACTTCTTCTTCATTGAATACAAGTGCATATGCACCATGTGTTGCAAGAACAATATCACTTGTCCCATCTGTCGCAAATATATCAACAACTTCATCATCTTTTTTCAAGTTTACAGCAACGAACGCCCGTGAATAACGCTGCACTTTATATTGGTTTAATTCTGTTTTCTTAATCATACCGTTTCTTGTAACAAATACGATAAATCGTTTTTCTTCTTCAAAATTCGGTACGACTGTTGCCCAAATTAACGATTCATCTCGCTCGAGTGAAACAAGATTCGCAACGTGTTGACCTAAATCTTTCCAACGGATTTCTGGCATTTCATACACAGGAAGATAAATATAATTTCCTTTGTTCGTAAATAAAAGAACGGTTTCTGTCGTGTTTGTATCGAAACGCTCAAGTAAGATGTCACCCTCTTTCATACCGAAGTATTTCCCGTTCGATGCATTATGCGAACGCCAACCTGTTCGTTTCACATATCCTTCTTTCGTTACAGTAACGATGACATCTTCTTGCGGAATCATAACTTCCACATCGATTTTAATTTCTTCAATTTCCTCTTCAATTACCGCACGGCGATTATCACTATATGTTTTCTTTACTCGCTTCAAATCTGTTTTAATAACTTGAAAAAGTCTTTTTTCACTTTGTAAAATTGACTGTAACTCTATAATTTTCTTACTAAGTTCAGCTGCTTCTTGCTCAAGCGCTGTAATATCTGTATTCGTTAAACGATATAATTGCAACGAAACAATTGCTTCTGACTGCGCCTCTGTAAATCCAAATTTCGCACTCAAATTATCTTTCGCATTACGCTTATCTTTAGACCCACGGATCGTTTCAATTACTTCATCTAAAATTGATAATGCTTTCTTTAAACCTTCTACAATATGCTGACGATTTTCTGCTTTTCTTAATTCATATTGTGAACGTCTTGTAACAACTTCTTTCTGATGCCCAATATATGCATCCAAAATCTTAGGTAATGTCATAAGTGTTGGACGACGATTGTTTATCGCTACCATATTAAAGTTGTATGGAATTTGTAAATCTGTATTTTTATATAAATAATTTAAAATGCCTTCAGCATTCGCTTCTTTTTTTAATTCTACAACGATACGAAGACCTGTACGATCTGTCTCATCACGCACTTCAGCAATTCCATCTAGCTTTTTATCTATACGTAATTCATCCATTTTCTTAACAAGGTTTGCTTTATTTACTTCGTACGGAATTTCTGTAATAACGATTTGTTGTTTCCCACCACGAATCGTTTCAATTTCTGCTTTTCCGCGAATGATAATTTTACCTTTCCCTGTTTCGTACGCTTTTTTAATGCCATCAATCCCTTGAATAATACCACCTGTAGGGAAATCTGGTCCTTTAATAACTGTTAACAAGTCATCCACAGAACTATTCGGCTGATCGATACGCATCATTGTAGCATCAATTACTTCTCCAAGATGATGAGGAGGAATTTCTGTTGCATAGCCAGCGGAAATCCCTGTAGATCCGTTCACTAATAAGTTCGGGAACATTGCCGGTAATACAACAGGTTCTTCACTCGTATCATCAAAGTTTGACACGAATTCTACTGTTTCTTTATCAAGATCACGTAATAACTCAGATGCGATTGGTGATAAACGTGCTTCTGTATAACGCATTGCTGCTGCTGGATCCCCATCAACGCTACCGTTATTTCCATGCATTTCAACTAAAACATTACGTACTTTCCAAGTTTGACTTAAACGTACCATCGCCTCATATACAGAGGAATCACCATGTGGATGATAATTACCGATAACATTACCTACTGTCTTAGCTGATTTACGAAACGCTTTATCATGTACGTTTCCTTCTACATACATAGAATATAAAATACGTCTTTGTACCGGTTTTAAACCGTCACGCGCATCTGGAAGCGCGCGGTCTTGAATAATATATTTACTATAACGTGCAAAGCGGTCACCTAACACGTCTTCAAGCGGGAGGTCATGAAACTTCTCTGCCTGCATGTTATTCCACCTCCGTCTCCATAATCATTTCATTTTCTAAAATATTTCCTTCTTCTTGCATGCCAAATTGTACATTTCGTTCAATCCATTTACGGCGAGGTTCTACCTTATCACCCATCAATGTCGTAACTCGGCGCTCCGCTCTTGATGCATCGTCAATTTTCACACGAATTAACGTACGTGTTTCAGGATTCATCGTTGTTTCCCATAATTGATCGGCATTCATTTCGCCAAGTCCTTTATAGCGCTGCAACATATAGCCTTTACCGACCTTTTTCGTTACACCACCTAATTCTTCATCAGACCATGCATATTCAATTACTTCACTTTTCCCTTTTCCTTTACTTACTTTATATAAAGGTGGAAGTGCGATAAATACTTTACCAGCTTCAATAAGTGGTTTCATATAACGGTAGAAGAACGTCAGTAGTAACACTTGAATATGTGCTCCATCCGTATCTGCATCGGTCATAATAACAACTTTATCGTAGTTAATATCTTCAACAGCGAACTCATTCCCTACGCCGCCGCCAATTGCGTAAATAATCGTATTGATCTCTTCATTCTTAAAAATATCAGCAAGCTTTGCTTTTTCCGTGTTAATTACTTTACCACGTAATGGTAGCACCGCTTGGAAACGACGATCTCGCCCTTGCTTTGCTGAACCACCAGCCGAGTCACCCTCTACTAAATACAATTCGTTTTTCTGAGGATTACGTGATTGTGCAGGTGTTAACTTCCCACTTAAAGTACCTTCTGATTTTTTCTTCTTCTTACCAGTACGCGCTTCTTCTCTCGCCTTACGAGCAGCCTCACGTGCTTGTGCTGCTTTAATTGCCTTTCTCACAAGAAGTGTAGCTACATCCGGGTTTTCTTCTAAAAAGTAAGCTAAATGCTCAGATACAATTGCATCAATTGAAGAACGAGCTTCACTTGTACCTAGTTTCCCTTTCGTTTGCCCTTCAAACTGGAGTACGTCTTCTGGTACACGTACAGAAACAATCGAAGCTAATCCTTCACGAATATCTGTACCCTCTAAATTTTTGTCTTTTTCTTTTAATAAAGAAACTTTACGAGCATACTCATTGAACACACGTGTCATTGCTGTTTTAAATCCAGCTTCGTGTGTACCACCGTCTTTTGTACGTACATTATTTACAAACGAAAGAATGTTTTCTGAGTAACCATCATTAAACTGAAACGCTAACTCTGCTTCAATTCCATTTTGCTCACCCGAGAAATATACAACTGGATGAATCGAATCTTTCTCTTCGTTTAAGTATGAAACGAAAGCCTCAATTCCTGTTTCATAATGAAACACATCTTCTAAATCATTACGTTCATCTTTTATCGAGATTTTCATTCCTTTTAATAAGAATGCAGATTCACGTAATCTCTCACATAATGTTTCATAATTATAATTTGTTGTGCTGAAAATAGTTGTATCTGGTTTGAAGTGCATCGTTGTACCAGACTCTTTCGTTTTCCCGATTTTCTCTAACGTCGTTGCAGGAGTACCACCATTTTCAAAGCGTTGTTCATAAATACTACCATCACGCTTAATCGTTACTACTAGCCATTCTGACAAGGCGTTTACAACTGATGCCCCAACACCGTGTAAACCACCACTCGTTTTATAGCCTCCTTGGCCAAACTTACCACCAGCATGAAGTACAGTTAAAATAACTTCAGGTGTCGGTTTTCCAAGCTTATGCATTCCCGTAGGCATTCCTCGCCCTTTATCAATTACGCTAATACTATTATCTTTATGTATTACGACAGAAATTTCGTCGCCAAATCCCGCTAATGCTTCATCAACGGAGTTATCTACTATTTCATATACTAAATGATGCAATCCACGGCTATCCGTACTCCCGATATACATACCCGGGCGTTTTCGAACGGCTTCAAGTCCTTCTAGCACTTGAATTGCATCTTCGTTATATTGGAACTGATGCTTCGCCAAACTCCTTGCCCCTTTCCTAATCAAATAAGAACATATGTTTCTATTATAGAATAACGCCTCGACTATAGTTTTGGCAAGTTATCTTATCTCTTTTATATACCATTTTCAATAGAAAAATCCTTGTTTTTTTTCACAAGGATTCCTCTAGGCTACTATTTCAGAAAAATAATCGTTTGTCAACGAGAAATGGATATGTATTCCAACATTATACATTCCAAACCTTTATCATGATCCAAATGATCAATATCCAAAACGGGATAACAAGTAACAATCCCCAAAAACAGCCTTTAAAAAATCTCATGATGAACACCTCGTTCATCGGCCCTACTTATGTAAAAAGTGAGGGCGGAATCAATCTTTCTATCTTTAAATTCTATACTATTTTGTCATCGCATGCTCTACTTTAATACAACGATCCATTATTACTGTATAGCCTTTTTCTTGTAAGAATTTATATGCATCTTCATCTTGTACTCCTAATTGTGCCCAGAAAACATCTGCATCAATCTCTACAAACTCTTTCGCAACATCCTTTAAAAATTCTGAGCGACGAAATACATTTACAATATCAACATGTTCTTTAATATCCGTCAGTGAAGAAACCGCCTTTTCTCCGAGTACTTCATCTACTGTTGGATTTACTGGAATAATGCGGTACCCAGCATCTTGCATTGCTTTTGAAACCATATATGATGTGCGTTCTGGCTTATCTGATAATCCAACAACTGCAATCGTTTTACTTTTCTTCAATACTTCACCAATTTCCGTACGAGTTGGGTTTTCAATTGTCATAATTAATCCCTCCTATACCTTTATTATATCCGATAAAGAAAGTCTCTTTCAACATGAAAGAGACTTTCTTTTATTCCGATTGATGTACACTAATAAGCAGAATGAAGAGAACTCTCCACTGATTAAAGTTTACATTTATTGATTTTTTGTAGCTGAATTATCTGCTAATGTAGCTGTTTTCGTCATTTTTTGACCGTTGCGGTAGAATGTAACTTCTACTTTCTCGCCTACTTTTTTCTTTTCATATAAATATTTACGGAATTGAAGTGAATTCTCTACTTTTTGATCATCTAACGCTACTACTATATCATATTGCTCTAAACCAGCTTTTTCCGCTGGTGATATTGGATAGATTTTACCTAATACAACTCCATTTGTTACTTCTTTTGGCACTTTTAATTGATTTACTGCATAAGCTTGCACATCTTCTAATGAAACGACACCGACTCCTAGTGCTGGACGTTTCACCACTCCATCTTTTTCAAGTGATTCAATAACTGGTTTTGCGATGTTAATTGGAATTGCAAAACCAATACCCTCTACTGATTGCTGAGCTATTTTACTTGAGTTAATGCCGATTACCTCACCGTTTTGGTTAAATAGTGCACCACCACTGTTACCAGGGTTAATCGCTGCATCTGTTTGAATAACCTGTGCTTGCCAATCAGGACGTTTATCACCATCAATATCAACTGGAATTTCACGCTCTTTACTACTGATGATACCTTCCGTTACACTTCCATCAAATCCTAATGGATTACCGATTGCAATTGCTTTTTCACCCGCACGGATTTTACTGGAATCACCTAAACTTGCAACTTTATTCACAGTAGATCCATCAATCTCTACAACAGCTAAGTCCAACCAAGGGTCCTTACCAACTAATTTTGCATCGACTTGCTTTCCATCGCTTAGTTTAACGGCAAGTTTATTTGCACCATCTACTACGTGGTTATTTGTTACGATATATGCTTTATTTCCTGCTTTTTTATAAATAACACCTGAGCCTGTACCAGCTGTTTGTTCTTGACCTGTCGGCTGCATCGCAAATGGATCAACACTTTGTTGCATATTAATCACACCAACAACAACATCCTTCGCGCCTTCGATCATTCCCGGTAAATCAGTTTCATTTTTCGCTTTATTTACAACTGGAACTACAGTTCCTTCTACTTGTTTATTAGAATTGAATGACGAAACAGCTGCACCATTATTTTGCACCCATGGCATGTACGGTGCTGCAAAACTAATCGAAACCGCCCCGACTACAGCTCCAACTAAACCTGTGAAAAAATATCCTTTTTTACTACCTGATTTTTTCATTTCTCTCGTTTCACTATGCTCTTCATTTAAATTCGGTCCGTCGTAATATCCCATGTTTTTATTTCCCCTCTCTGGTGAATTCGTACTTTCAGTATAGTCACATTTTGTGTCCTTCTTGTGAACTCATCGTGAAATCCAATTAAAAAAATACTCCTATCTACCATTGTAGACAAGAAAAGTATTTTTTGTACATTCCACCTACAAAGGAGAGTGTAAACTTGCTATATTCCCAAGCTGAAGTACATAGAAACTTAAAGGTTATTCTTCAAATTTGTAACCTACTCGAATAACAGTGCCGATATGCTTCGCTTTATCTCCTAGCTTATTTCGCAGTTTTTTAATATGTGTATCAACCGTTCTGTCATCACCGTAGTAGTCATATCCCCATAACTGATCTAATAAATGTTGACGTGACAACACAATTCCTTTGTTCTCCATTAAATAAACAAGAAGTTCAAACTCCTTATGTGTCAATATAATTTCTTCTCCATCTACTAAAACTGTTCTAGATAGTCGATTCACTTCTATTCCAGCTAAAGACATAGTATTTTCTTCTGATACTCCTACCGCTCCATCCGCACGTTTCAATAATGTCTTCGCACGAGCTACTAACACTTTCGGACTAAAAGGTTTTGTTACATACTCATCTGCACCTAATTCAAAACCTAGTAATGTATCATCCTCATCTGAACGTGCTGTTAGCATAATAATTGGTACCGCTGACTCTTTTCTAATTCGTCTACAAACAGACCAACCATCTATTTCTGGTAACATAATATCTAACATAATTAAATCAATTGTATGTTCAGCAAATAATTCTAGCGCTTTTTTTCCATCTTCCGCTTCGATTACTTCAAAGCCTTCATTACGAAAATAATCACTAACAATTTCACGTAATCTTCTTTCATCTTCAACAAGTAATACTGTTTTATTCATATAACCTATCCCGCCTTTTTACTCTTTCAATCGAATAATACGTTGATTGGAGCTTCCGCGAAATGGAAGTGTTAAATCTTTTTTATCAAGTTCAAATCTTCCATCGACCAAAACATCCCCATAATGTAACAATTCTATCATATCATTATTTTGAGCACTCTGTATCTCTTCTAACGTGTAACCTGTATAAATCCATAGATTTTTTTTCAAATCCTTCACTGCTTTTGCTACTTTTTTCACTTCAGCAGCTTGAAAAAATGGATCTCCACCTGAAAATGTTACATCGGTTAATGAATTTTTTTCAATCTCTTTCATAATTTCTTCTACCGTCATTTCAGTTCCATTGCAAACATTCCATGATTTCGGATTATGGCAACCGATACAACGATGCGGACAGCCCGCAAAAAACACGACTGTCCGCAACCCTTCTCCATCTACTACACTATCATGAATGATATTCATAACTTTCATTTATGCTTCACCCGATCCATCTCTTCACTACGTTTCGCACTATTCCACTTCGACATATCTCCTACAAGGTAGCCTGTTATACGGCGAATTCTTTCTATATGGACCTCGTCCTCATTTCCGCAGCTTGGACATTCATTGCCAATAACTCCGTGATACCCACAACATTTACAACGGTCAACAGGATGATTAATTGAACCGTATCCAACGCCATGCTCTGCCATCGCTTGTACAATTTGTTTTAACGCCTTCTGGTTATGCATCGCTGCTCCGTCTAGTTCAATATACGTAATATGCCCTCCATTACATAGAGCATGGAAAGGTCCTTCTAAACGAATTTTATTTATCGCTTGAATGTTATAATAAACTGGAATATGGAATGAATTCGTATAGTAGTTATGGTTCGTTATACCGCTAATTTCACCAAATTCTTCTCTATCTTTTTTTACAAATTTTCCTGATAACCCTTCTGCTGGTGTTGCAATTATAGAGAAATTGAGTTGATGTTCTTCAGTCGCCTTATCCATTCTCTCCCTCATAAAGGAAATAATCTCATATCCAATCTTCCACGATTCTTCATCTTCTCCATGGTGCTTCCCAGTTAAAGCTACTAAACATTCTGCAAGACCGATAAAACCAATACTTAACGTTCCTTGTTTTAAAATCGGTGCCACAGCATCTTCAGGTTGTAACGTTTCTCCACCACGCCATACACCTTGTGAATATAAAAACTGAAAATCTCTTGCTCTCTTTGTACATTGATAAGCGAATCTCTCTAATAATTGCTTAACGCCTAAATCTAAGTAATAATTTAGCGCTTCAAAAAACGCTTCTTTTGAGCCGCTAATTAGCGCTAATTTCACTAAATTAATAGAAGTAAACGATAAATTCCCTCTTCCGATTGCTGTTTCTTCTCCATGTATATTAGACATAACACGGGTACGACATCCCATATAACATACTTCACTTTCAGGTCGACCATCATAATGCATCGCATTAAACGGAGCATCTAAAAATGAAAAATTAGGGAATAATCGCTCAGCTGTCGTTTCTAACGCTAATTCAAATAAATCGTAGTTCGGATCACATTCTTCAAAGTTCACACCCTTTTTCATCTTGAAAATTTGAATAGGAAAAATCGGTGTTTCCCCTTTGCCAAGTCCAGCTTGCGTCGCTTTTAAAAGTTGCTTAATTAATAGCCTTCCCTCTTTCGATGTGTCCGTTCCGTAGTTAATAGAAATAAACGGCACTTGCCCCCCGCCTCTACTATGCATACTATTTGAATTATGAATGAAGGCTTCACACGCCTGATACGTATCATGTTCTGTTTCTTTCCATGCGAATTCTTCTATTTGTTCTTTCGTGAGCGGATATGACTGTAATCGTTTTTTATGTCTCTCTACAGTTTTTCTCACATATGGAGCTAAATCAATATCAAAAAGTGCAAACGATTGACCACCGTGCTGCATATTTTGATTCGCTTGAAAAATAATGGAAGAAAGCGCCAAAGCACTTTTAATGTCTTGCGGTTGTCTCATATGTCCATGTCCAGTATGAAAACCGTTAGCAAGCATTTGTGCTAACGGAATTTGCGAACAAGTCGTCGTTCCTGTCGCATAAAAATCTAAATCATGTGGATATAATATATTTTGATCTATCGCTTTTTTCACTTGATCTGATAGTAAATTTTCTACAGCATAATACTTTGCGCTCTCAGATGCGAACGTTCCCATCACTCCCATCGGAGATCGGCCATCTACATTTGCATTTTCCTGCATTAAATCTTGTTCATTACCGTGGATAATTGTCTCAAACACTTTCATTAATTCTTCTCCATGCACATTTTGTTTCAACATTCATAACCCTCCATCAACATGTTGTTGCCTTTTGATTAAAATCATACAACATATAGTCATTCTGTTTTTATGGAAAATGTAACATTCCTGTGAAAGTTTTTTTAAAAATTAATGACTTTTTCATTTACAAAAAAGAAATGTGCTCTTCACAAATGTATGGTACAATAAACGGGAAAAACTCTTTTTACCCTTTATCAACACATTTGTATAAAGGAGACTGAACTCATGATTATTACATATCTTTTATTTATCGTTGCCTATCTACTCGGTTCGATTCCATTTGCATTAGTCGTTGGAAAAATCGGTTATGGAATCGACATTCGTGAGCACGGAAGCGGTAATTTAGGCGGAACAAACACATTCCGTACACTAGGGAAAAAAGCAGGTTTTATCGTTACAATTGCTGATATTTTAAAAGGCACATTGGCAACAGGTCTTCCGATTATTTTCGGATTAGATGTTCATCCTCTATGGTTTGGATTAGCGGCTGTTCTTGGACATGTCTATCCGATTTTTGCAAAATTCCGTGGTGGAAAAGCAGTAGCAACTTCTGCAGGAGTACTCTTATGCTATGCACCAGTTGTTTTTGCAATATTAGCTGTTGTCTTTTTCAGCCTTTTATTTACAACAAGATACGTATCACTTTCTTCTATGGTAACAGCTGTCGTTGCTGTTATTGCATCCATTGTTAGCGGGGATAAAATCTTCATTATTGCGATGTGTTTATTAGCAGGTATGGTTATTTATAAACACCGTGCAAATATCGGACGAATTATAAATAAAACTGAACCAAAAGCAAACTTTTCAAAAAAGCAAAAATAAGATCGTAACCCACATAACGCAAAAAGAAAACGTGAAGCATATTAATAGCGTCTTTTTGCGTTATTTTTTATACTAAAAGAAAAAGCAACATAATTTGGAGGAACTATACATGAATCTTTCCGTAACAAAAGAAGCAGCACAATGGTATAAAGATGAATTACACTTACAATCAGGCGATACACTTCGCTTTTTCGTACAATACGGTGGTTGCAGTACTGTGCAAAAAGGACTTTCTTTAGGTATTCGTAAAGATGATCCTGCGCACCCTGCTGTTCAAATGCAAGAAGAAGGTATTAACTTCTTTATTGAAGGCGATGATGAGTGGTTCTTCGATGGACATGATTTATTAGTTACACTTAACGAAGGTGACGATTTCCCTCAATTTAATTATGAAAAATAAAAAAAACGTGGCTTCTGCCACGCTTTTTTTATTTCTTTTTAATTTCCTCATATTTCGCATACCACTCAGGATATAATTTTTTAAATGATACAGGGCGGAACCCTTCTTTTTTCGCACAAATATTCGTTGTACTTGCAGTAATACAAAGCTCGCCATCACCGTTATAAATTTCATAACCATATACAACACGAAGCGGGCTCACAGTATCAATCCACGTTTTCACAATTGCTTTTTCCCCGTAACGCATCGCTTTACGATATGAAATTTGCAAGTCTAATACAGGAGAGATAATTCCATCTTTCTCCATTTCAACATATGAAAATCCTAATTCTTGTATAAGTTTCGTGCGCCCAAGTTCCAGCCACACTAAATAATTTGAATGGTAAACAACACCCATTTGGTCTGTTTCCGCATAGCGGATTTCAATTTCATGTTCTGCTACAAACATTTCTATTCGCCTTCTTTCACTTCTGTTCCCTTGCATACATTTAATCATAATACAGTGGAATCAAAAATAAAATAAAAACAGTGAATCTTTTACCGAAAGGGGCAAGCATATGATTCAAATTGTAACTGTTCGTAGCGGAGATAGTGTATATAGTTTAGCTTCAAAATATGGATCTACACCTGAAGAGATTGTAAAAGACAATGGTCTAAATCCAGCAGAAACACTCGTTGTTGGTCAGGCACTTATCGTTAATACGAAAGGCAATAATTATTATGTACAGCCTGGTGACAGCCTTTATCGAATTTCTCAAACATATAACGTTCCTCTCGCCAGTTTAGCTAAAGTCAATAACCTATCATTAAAATCTATTCTCCATGTCGGACAACAATTATATATACCGAAAGGAACAAAACGAGCAGTAGAATCCATCGCTTATTTACAACCTTCAACAATACCGATAAAAGAAAGTTTAGTAAATGCTACACGTGCTATTAATCCATTTTTAACATATTTAGCCTACTTCAGTTTTGAAGCAAAACGAGACGGTACTTTAAAAGAACCAACCGAAACAGCTAAAATTGCTAATCTGGCAACGCAAGGTAAAACCATCCCTATGCTCGTTATTACAAATATCGAAAACGGAAACTTTAGTACTGAACTAGCATCTGTTTTTTTGCGTAACGCAACAATTCAAAACAAATTTATTACTAACATTTTGCAAACAGCTGAAAAATACGGTATGCGAGACATTCATTTCGATTTCGAGAATGTGGCACCTGAAGATCGCGAAGCATATAATCGTTTTTTACGAAATGTGAAAACACGCTTACCTAGCGGGTACACATTAAGTACAACGCTTGTACCGAAAACAAGTTCCAATCAAAAAGGAAAATTTTTTGAAGCTCACGATTATAAAGCACAAGGGCAAATTGTTGATTTCGTCGTCATTATGACATACGACTGGGGTTGGCAAGGTGGACCACCGATGGCGATTTCCCCTATTGGTCCTGTAAAAGAAGTACTTCAATATGCAAAATCTCAAATGCCACCACAAAAAATTATGATGGGGCAAAATTTATATGGTTTCGATTGGAAACTTCCGTTCAAACAAGGAAATCCACCTGCAAAAGCAATTAGCTCTGTTGCAGCTGTTGCACTAGCTCGTAAATACAATGTTCCTATCCGCTATGATTTCACGGCTCAAGCTCCACATTTTAATTACTTTGACGAAAACGGCGTACAACATGAAGTTTGGTTTGAAGATTCACGGTCCGTGCAAAGTAAATTTAATTTAATGAAAGAACAAGGAATAGGCGGCATTAGCTATTGGAAGATTGGTCTACCATTCCCACAAAATTGGCGTTTACTCGTTGAAAACTTTACAATCACGAAAAAGGGCTGACTTTCGTCAGCCCTTTTTGTACATTCTGTTAAGACTCATCTTTGATTTCACTTTTTAATGAATCAATACTTTCTAAACGTCTTTCATTTTTCGCTTCAATGGCAGCACGATCTTTTCCATTAGAAAGTTCCGCTGTTTCTTTTGCTTCATTAAAATTATCAATTGTATTTTGCACCATCTCTTGTAATTTTTCAGCATTGTCACTTCGATTGTCTGGATTCGGCATTTACTTCCCTCCTAATTATAAATACATACCATCTTAAATTACCTATATTCCTTCAAATTTATACATAAAAAAGGAGAATGCAACATTCTCCTTTTCTTTAACCGTTATCAACAATCGGTTGCTTACCAGTTTGGTCTTGCATTTGCTTCCCTTTATTTCCACCAGCTTTTTTCGATTGTGTTCCAATTTGATTTGGTGCAAAGTCTTTTGAATTCTTTTTCGGATTACCCATTACTATCGCCTCCTTAACACTAGTATCGTACTAGTGTTAAGAATTATTCAGCTTGCTTAAAAAGTTTCATTTCATAACGTTTTTCAATACGTTTTTCAATTCGATCCATTGCATCACGATCGCTTAATAATTGTTGTTTATTTTCATTTACAAGTTCTTCAAACGATCTACGGCGACTTCTTCTCATGCTGCTCACCCTTTCTGCTCCGCTTTCTTACTACATAGTATGAGCAAATGAAAAACTCTTTAATCAGATTTGCAAGAAAATTTTATTTTTTACACCATTATATTTAAATACTTTTTAATTTCATCATCAGCATCTACTTCGTTCCTTCTATATTCATGAAGCGCTCGCAATACAGAATCATATTCTTCTACAATGTAGCTCTCTAACTTCAAAACGTCGCCTACACTGTTAATCATAATTCTCGTATTGCCAATTTCACTTTTTAAAGCTGATTCACATGTTAAACTCGTACATATTTCTCGTACATCGTCTTCCATTTTATCGGTTAACACATATTTCTTTCGCCCTTTGACCTTTAACCTTATAATTGGATAAAAAGCTTTTATATCTAAATAACTCCCCACATTCATACAGCGAATCCATTCAATATTACGTTTATTTCGTACAAGCATTTCTTTTACCACTTCAAATACCGCTGTTTCATCAAGTACTTCCTTATTCGCTTTTCTTTTTCCTTCTTCTTCAGCCGCTGCACATTTTTGATAAACAGCTGCACATGTAATACAATCGTCAAATGCATTA
The DNA here is from genome assembly GCF_015071065.1 of Bacillus cereus. Classification (GTDB taxonomy): domain Bacteria; phylum Bacillota; class Bacilli; order Bacillales; family Bacillaceae_G; genus Bacillus_A; species Bacillus_A cereus_BA. The sequence continues at coordinate 15,459 of NZ_VOVA01000001.1, forward strand.
TGAGAACTTAAGCGAATTCCAAGCATTCGTTTTAACGTTTCAAGTTTATGATTAGGCGCATTCTTCATATATTTTTTCGCTAAAAACACAGTATCAATAACTTTATTTTTCGGCTCAGGTAGTCCCAGCATATTTATATTACTCTTCAAAAAACGCATATCAAAAGAAGCATTATGTGCCACAATAACATTTGCATCTAAAAATGCTAAAAATAACGGTAATACTTCTTCAATTGTTGGTGCGTCTGAAACACGATAATTTGTAATACCTGTTAAGCTCGTAATACGGCTCGGAATTGGACGCTCTGGATTCACATACGAAACAAATTGATCTACTAGTTCATGATTGCGATATTTCACTGCTGCTACTTGAATAATTTTATCATTATAAGGGTTAAATCCTGTTGTTTCAAAATCAATTACAACATAATCTAACGGTAAGGATACATTCCCCACTCCAAACACTCCTTCATCTATTAACGATTATATTTCTTTCCCCCCGATTGGTGCAGGCTAATAATCAGCAGGGGATGAACACCTCCCCCACTGATTAAAGTTTCACTTTATCATATCACGAAGTTATTACTCCATGAAAAAGAAAAGGCAGAAATGGCCACTTCCCATCTCTGCCTTCTCACTTCTTATTTCAATTTCTCTATCCGTTTTTCCATCTCTTTTTGTGTCATTGGTCCAATAAACTTATCTTGAATGACACCTTTTGTATCTATAAAATACGAAGTTGGGATCGTAATTACTTTATACGCTGTTGTCACATCAATGTTCTTGTCTAATAAAATAGGAAAAGTAATTCCTTTTTCTTTAGCGAAATTTCTTACCTTTTCTTCTCCCCCTCCTTTTTCTGAAGGAGTATAGTTTATAGCTAAAATTTCTACGTTTTCTTTATGTTCTTTATAAAAGGCCTCCATATCAGGCATTTCTTGCTGACAAGGCCCACACCACGTTGCCCAAAAGTTTAAAATAACTTTCTTCCCTTTTAAATCAGATAACTTTATATTCGTTCCATCTATCTTTGGTAATTCAAAATCTGGTGCGCTCTTTCCAATTTCAATACCGTTCCTTGCGAAAATCTCTTTCATAGCAGCTTCACTTTTTTCTTGCTTCCCTTGTACCGACTGATCCTTTTTACCAAGCTGATCATAAGCTGCATATCCCGCTAAACAAAGTAACACTACAATAATCGTAAGCTTCCGCCACATTTCATATCACCCTAACGTGTTTATCTTCTTATAACATAATCATCAAAATACTATATACCTTATTTTAGCTTATACGGACAAGCTTGGAAATATTCACATTCAAAATAGTCGGAATATTTTTAATTGAGATGAAATATTTTCCTTTTTATCATATAATTAGAAATACATATAAAAACTGCGAAGTGATATGTATTTTACAATTACTTATCAACCCTTTCACTTTTGTTTTCTTCACTTTACCATTACTATGTATTTATTTTAGCGGCTTGCTATACAAATTCAAATGGACTGCTATTATTATTTCTTTTACTGTTCCACTTATATTTTTCATTATCGTCTCTGAATTTGATATACGCCTAGCTTTCCAAAACTTAGACGCTTGGATTGTTTATAGTGCTGTTTATTCTGTACTTTCCTACATAACAGCAGCGCTAATACGAAAAAAACTACACATGTAAAACCTTCAAAAAGGAGGGCTATTTTTATGAATTTATTTGAAAAAATACTATTATATATTCTTAGTTTTATATTTTCCCCAATCGGGATTATCACTTGGATCATCTCGCTCTTCAGTAAAGATCCTGAAAAAAAGCAAGTTGGACGTATTTGTCTCTATATCGCTTTAATCTCATTTATCCTTTTAGCTAGTCTCGGTGTTCTTAGTTTCTTCACGATGACTACCACCACTACTATACAATAGTTACAGAAAGGATGATTGTTTTGGGAGAACACCCTATTAGCAAAGAACTTCGCTATATACGAATATGTTTAGTTATTTTAGTAATCGTTCTTTTATTTTTCAACGGTGAAAGAGTCGTTGAAATTTCTACAAATCATGATTCCATAGAAAATGTCCCCACCAGTAATATGACACAGATTGCGGAAAATACATTTGCTATTCAAGAATCTAATCCATCACTAAGTAGCGAACGTACGGTCAAAATTTTCAAATATAATCCGGATACAAATCAACTTACTTTAGTCAAAGAATTTAATACTAGTGATCCTGAGTCTTATACGTATCAACTTAATAAGAGTGAATAAAGATAAGAGCGCTATGTAGCTCTTATCTTTTTATTAGCATCTCTTTAAACAATGACTTACAATTTAATAATTCTCTAGGATCCCCACATTCCACAATAATTCCATTCTTCATGACAACAACCCGATCTGCTATCATCGCCCTCTCGACATCATGTGTCGTCACAATTCTCGTTACATTCCCTCCTAGCCCTTTAAGCATATTCCAAACCACTTCTTGATTGCTCGAATCTAATCCCGCAGTCGGTTCATCTAAAATAATGAGATTCGGATTGGATACAATCGCTCGCAATAACGCAAGACGCTTTCTCTCTCCTCCCGAAAACTCTTCTCCACTTTTGTGCAGTACAGTATGGATTCCTTCCGATAAGTTTTTTAAGATTGGCTTCATATTTACAAGTCCCATACTTTTTTTAAACTGTTTTTCTATGATATCTTCTTGAAAATGTATATTCTCTTTTACTGTCGTCCGAAAAAAACGCGGTTCCTGCCATACAGTAGTCATACAAGCTTTCTTACCGTAATAAGCAACCTTACCACTTGACGGTTTATATAATCTTGTTAATAACTTTAATAGGGTTGTTTTCCCAGCACCACTTTCTCCCACAATGATAACAAGTTCACCTGGATAAATTTGCAAATCAATATTTTTAATTCTATACTTCTCTTCACCGTTCTCTTGAAATGAAACATTTTTCAACTTCATTCCCATCGCTATTTCTACATTTCTATCTTCAGCTCGTATATTTAAAAAGCAAAAAACTCGATTTGCCGAAGCAATAGCAACTTGTGTCATCATCAATAAATCACTCGCATAACGAACAGGGAAAAATAACATCTCAATTGTAGCTAATATCGCAACGAGTGATCCAACTTCCATATCCCCTTTCATTATTTTTTGTGCTCCTATAATAAGAACAACTATATATGCTCCTGTTTCTATTACCGTTCCTACTATCCCAATACCATGTTGCATCATCGTCTTCTTTACTTCTGTTTTATAAGATTGTTCCGTCACTCCTTTAAATAAGCGAATTGCCCATTTTTCTTTTTGTAAACTACGTAAATCTTGTGTACCTTTTACAAACTGTGACACTATCTCTACAACACTTGATTGATTTTTTTGAGCAATACCCGCAATATCCCTTACTTTTCCTCCCATAAGCATTGGAACGATTGCACTTAAAAATAAAAATGGAGTTACCCACCATATGAACTGTATATCTATATGTTGTAGAGCTATGAACGCACCAATAAATTGCGCAAGTGCATGAATATACTCAATTAATATAGATCCATATAACCTTACCCAATTCGGAATATCAGAAACGACTAATGTTTCTAGCTCTCCTTGTTTTACCTTCTCGCTTTCTTCAAATGGTAATGAAAAAAAGTGACGCAATAAATCTATACGCTTCTTTTGTAATATACGTTGACTCGCTTTTGCACTTATATAACCAAACACAAGTGTATTCATCCACATCATAAATCTACTCCCCGCAAACAATGCAATGTACATATATACATCTTTTAACTCTCGCTGAATAAGATTATCTACAATTAACCCCATTAAAATTGGCCTGGATAAATTTAAAATGGCAGCTACTATTCCGCTACAACTCGCACTAATTAGCAATAGCTTTTCTTGTAGTAGCGGCAACATTATTCTTCTATACTCATTCATTGTCATTCCTCCAATTTTGCATAATAAAAGGAAAGGGATGAAACCAAATGGTTTCATCCCTTTCCTCTGTACATAAAGTAAGGAAGCTAACAAATGTTAACTTCCTTATCATTCATTTCAATTATTTAGTTCGACACTTTAGACTCTTCGATTTTCGAACGAAGAACCATTTGCAAGATACCACCGTGACGGTAGTAGTCAATTTCAACTTCACTATCGAAACGAGCTACTACTTCAAATTGCTTCTCTTTTCCTTCTGAATCGATTGCAACTACTTTTACAAGATCGCGTGGTCTAACTGTTTTGTCAATTTGAATTTCAAATGACTCGTTACCAACAAGACCTAACGTTTCAGCGCTGTCACCATCTTTAAATTGTAATGGTAATACGCCCATTAATACTAAGTTACTGCGGTGAATACGCTCAAAGCTTTCTGCGATTACTGCTTTAATACCTAATAAGTTTGTACCTTTCGCAGCCCAGTCACGAGAACTTCCCATACCGTAATCTTTACCAGCAACAACTAGAAGGCCTGTGCCATCTTCTTTATACTTCATAGCAGCATCATAGATAGATGTTACTTCACCAGTTGGCCAATATGTTGTATATCCGCCTTCTGTTCCTGGTGCGATTTGGTTTTTAATACGAATGTTTGCGAATGTACCACGCATCATAACTTCATGGTTACCACGACGAGAACCGTAAGAGTTAAAGTCAACTGGTTGTACGCCGTTTTCTAGTAAATAACGTCCAGCTGGCGTGTGCTTACCAATTGAACCTGCTGGTGAAATATGGTCTGTCGTTACAGAATCACCAAATTTACCAACTATGCGTAAACCTGATAATGTTTCAACTTCACCCGGCTCTTTAGATAATCCTTCAAAGAACGGTGGGTTTTGAATATATGTTGAATCATTATCCCAAGTATATAAAGCTTCATTTGAAGTTTGGATTTCATTCCAGCGCTCATTGCTGTTAAATACTTGTGCATATTCTTTTTTGAACAATTCAGATGTAACAACTCTTTGAACTACATCTTCAATTTCTGTAGCTGATGGCCAAATATCATTAAAGTAAACAGCATTACCATTTACATCTTTACCGATTTCATCATTTTTCAGGTCAATATCAACAGTACCTGCAAGTGCGTATGCCACAACAAGTGGTGGTGATGCTAAGTAGTTTGCTTTTACAAGTGGGTGAATACGACCTTCAAAGTTACGGTTACCAGATAAAACAGATGTTACTAATAAATCATTTGCTGCGATTGCTTCTTCTAATTCCTCTGCTAATGGGCCAGAGTTACCGATACAAGTCGTACAGCCGTAACCAACTGTTTGGAAACCTAATTGATCTAGATACGTTGTTAAACCAGACTTATCTAAGTACTCTGTAACAACTTTAGATCCTGGTGCTAATGATGTTTTTACGTAACCAGGTACTTTAAGTCCTTTTTCAATTGCTTTCTTCGCAACTAATCCCGCTCCAATTAATACGTATGGATTTGAAGTATTTGTACAGCTTGTAATCGCAGCGATTGCAATTCCGCCTGTTTTCATCGTTACTTCTTGATCTTTTAATGTAACTTTCACTTCTTTATCAAACTCTTGCTCATTGAATCCAAGTCCTTGTGTTCCAACTGGTGCTACAACAGCTTTATGGAACTCTTCTTTCATATTTGAAAGCGGGATTAAATCTTGCGGACGTTTCGGTCCAGAAAGGTTGGATTCGATTGCATTTAAATCAATTTCAACAAGATCAGTATAAATTGGATCTTTACTATCTGCTGTATAGAATAAGCCATTTGCTTTACAATATTCTTCAACAACGCGAATTTGCTCTTCATCTCTACCTGTTAAACGTAAGTATTCTAATGAAATGTCGTCGATTGGGAAGAATCCACAAGTTGCACCGTATTCTGGCGCCATATTTGAAATTGTTGCACGGTCAGCTAAAGGCATGCTCTTTAGTCCATTACCGAAGAACTCAACAAATTTACCAACTACACCTTTTTGACGTAACACTTGTGTTACTTTTAATGCAACATCAGTTGCTGTTGTACCACTTGGAAGTGTACCAGTTAATTTCACACCGATTACTTCAGGTACTGGGAAATATGAAGGCTGTCCAAGCATTCCTGCTTCTGCTTCAATACCACCAACGCCCCATCCAAGAACACCGATACCATTAATCATTGTTGTATGTGAGTCTGTTCCAACTAATGAATCTGGGTATGCAACTAAGTCACCTTCAGCATTTTTCACCGCATGAACAACCGGTGCTAAATATTCAAGATTTACTTGGTGTACAATACCTGTTGCTGGTGGAACTGCACGGTAATTATCAAATGATTTCTGTGCCCAGCTTAAAAATTTATAACGTTCTTCATTACGTTTAAACTCTAAGTCCATGTTGAATGCAAGCGAGTCTGCCGTACCCGCTCTATCAACCTGTACAGAGTGATCAATTACAAGGTCTACAGTAATTTCTGGATTAATTTTATCAGGATCTCCGCCCATATCTGCCATTGCTTTACGAAGCGAAGCCAAATCTACAACAGCTGGAACACCTGTGAAGTCTTGTAAGATTACACGAGATGGTTTAAACGGAACATCGATATCTTGAACATCTTTCGTTCCCCATTTCGCTAAATTTGTAACATGTTCTTCTGTAATTACACGTCCGTCTACTTGACGAAGTACAGATTCAAGTAAAACTTTAACGGAATATGGTAATTGAGATACGTTGCCAACCCCTGCGTTTTCAAGCGCTTTCAATTGATAATAATGATACGTCTTTCCATCTAGTTCAAAAGTTGCACGTGATTGAAATGGATTATGTTTGACCATTATGTTTCCCCCCTGTTAAACGTGACTAAGTTGTCTGAATATAAAATGTAGACAAACTTTTCAATACCTTACGATAATATCTTATTACAACTTTCTAAATAAGTAAATAATAAGAAACTTATGGATTATCATAAGTTTTCTTTATCTTTCTAAATTTGAATAGTGTCCATGCTCTTTATTAATACTATTACCATAAAGTAAAGCACTCTTTCAGTGTTTTACTTTACGTTCATATATGCTATGAACAACTCATGGTTCGTCTATAAAAAACATTATAGAGGTGAGAAAAATGGGTAAACGAAAAGCCAATCATATTATTTCAGGAATGAATGCTGCATCCGCACAAGGACAAGGAGCTGGTTATAACGAAGAGTTCGCAAACGAACCTTTAACACCAGCGCAGCGACAAAATAATAAGAAACGAAAAAAGAATCAGTAACGAAAAAATCCCAAAAGGTGCACCTTTTGGGATTTTCTCTAATGTTTATAACGTAACAACTCCGAAACTGTTACAAATCGATAACCCTGCTTTTTCAGCTCAGGTAAAATTTTTGCTAATGCCGACACTGTTTGACTACGATCACTTCCTCCATCGTGCAACAGTACAATATCTCCACTTTTAGCATTTTTCACAACATGATTTACAATGGATTCTGTACCTGGATTCGCCCAATCACGAGGGTCTTGATGCCATGACCATAGAACAATTTGATACCCAGCTTTTTTTGCCGTAGTAAATACAGCATCATTAATATATCCACCTGGGGGACGGAACAATAAAGGTTCTTTCGCCCATTTTTCAAAATATTTCTTTCCATTTAAAATATCATGTTCTAATTTTTCATCTGATGAATTACTCGCATACAAATGATTCATCGTATGATTTCCAATTTCATGTCCTTCTTTCAACACTTGCTTTACTAAATATGGATTACGCTGAACTCGAAATCCAATCATAAAAAAAGTCGCTTCCGCCTTATATTGACGTAATAAATCTAGAATTTGCGGCGTGTATGTTGGATCTGGTCCATCATCAAATGTGATTGCAATAACCTTTTCATTATTTGGCACTTCCCACGTTACATAGCCAGTTGGCTCTAACTCTTTTCTTAACAGCATTTTAGCTTCCACTTTATCCACTTGAAATATATGTACTGCACAAATTAAAGAAAAAATTAATAGAATAATTTTTTGTTTCTGCATATTAGCACTAAAAGTTTTGAGGTTGTTGAATTCACAACAACCTACTTTCACTTTTCTAATTGATCAACATTTCGCATGATATTTTGGAGATTACTTTCATATTGCTCAAGTTGTGGACGCTGCGTTTCTGATACTACTTCAAGTGCATTTTGAATCTGTTCGTACGCCTCTTGAACTTCTTGGCGTAACTCTTTTAAGTCATGGCCGTAATTCGGGTCATTTTTCACAATATTATTGAATGTATTTTCCGCTTGAACAACCCCTTGCTGCGCGGCCTGAAAAGCCTGTTGCTTATCTTTATGATATGGCATAACACTTTCCCCTTCCTATATGAGTTAGTCCTACTTATCTTTACCCGTTTCCCAAAAAACATTCTCGTATAAATTCGCAAACTTCTCTCATTCTAAATAGGAAGAGGAGGTGTCATATACAATGGGAAAAAACAATCGTGAATCTAAAGAAAAAAAAGGACAACCTGAACCATTAAGCGGATCTCATAAAGTAAAAAACCGTAACCATTCTCGTCAAAAAAATCATGCGCATCATGATATGTAAAACAAAGCATTCACACTAGCTACTTTTGCCACATACAATGTTTATATTTTTCCATTTATTCTTCACCCCCACTTCATTCATGCATAACATAGTATGAATTAAGATTTTACGGAGGGTGTCTTACATGGGCAAGAAAAAGAAGGATTGTCTTTTTCATGTTGATGGTTTCGAAGAATGGATGGATCAATTTTGTTCTGATTCTTGTAGTAACTTTAGTTTTCCAAATCAAATTCATATTGACCTTTGTGAAACAGAACAAGAATACATTTTAGAAACAGATGTACCAAATGCAACTGCACAAAATGTACTCATTAAAAAGATGGAGACAGGCCTAAACATTTGCATACTTCATAAAAATACTTCTTTACAGCGGATAATTCCTTTACCTGCTAATATTATTTATAAGAAGATGCTAGCCTGCTTAGAGAATGGATATTTAGCCATTCATATTTCCAAAAATGAAGTTGCTAATAAGCATGAAAAGAAGGTTCTCTTTTCAAATTAAGGATTACTTTAAATTCAAATATAAGCCCCAGTCGCTTACTGGGGCTTATATTATTTCGCGTGTATTTCTATATTAGAATTTCTATCATATCTTTTTTTCAATAAACCTTTTGTAACTAAAAGTACAGGAAATGCTACAGTTGAAAATATAGCCAGCACCGAAAATACTACAAACCCATTTTGGTACCCGTAATAATCGAGAAGTACTCCTCCAAACCAAGGACCAATTACTCCTCCAATTCCTGAAAAACCCATAGCTCCAAAATATGTCCCTTTCAAATGTGAAACAGCTATCTCATCAATAAATACATCTGTCATTGAAAACATTAATACTTCTCCGAATGTAAAAATAATTGTACAAATAGCAGCCCCTAACATAGATTCTACTAGTCCAAATCCAAACAATCCCCCGCTCACAAATAACGTTCCAACCGTAATAGACGCTAACGGCGTATATTTTTTGCACATTTGAATAACAGGATATTGAATAACTACTACTGTAATTGCATTTAAAGCTAGCATATATGAGAACAATTTTACTCCATCTTGAAATATATGTGCGTTTGCAAAATATTGAGATACTGTCGTCGTTAAATGTGAAAAACCACTATTACTCAAAATAATACCGACTAAAGCAACTAAAAATACTATGTCTTTTCGCAAAATCCGAACCGCATTTAACATTGTGACCGGATTTTTTGTAGTTACTTTCTTTTTATCAAGTGGATATTTCTTAAATTGAAGCGCTAATATAACTGTATATAAAATGTACACTCCAGCTGCTACTAAAAAAGGAATTGTTGATTTTGCGCTTCCAATCTGTAATCCTACAAGTGGGCCAATAGCCACTCCCACATTGATTGCACCATATCGTAAGTTATAGACGAGTAACCGATACTCTGGCTTCGTTAAATCTGATAATAACGCTCTTGATGTCGGTTCAAAAAAAGAACGACATAATCCATTCAAAGCGTTTAATAAAAAGAAACTCAAAACATGATCTGCAACTGAAAATCCTATAAATACAAACACCCAAACAATCATGGACCATATTATAATCATCTTTCGACCAAATCGATCCGATAAATTACCCCCAATAAAACTAGCAAACACTCCAACAAGCGCACTCGTTCCAATAATAGCACCGGTCATGCCAGCCGATACGTCTTTAACAGTCGTTAAATAAATCGCTAAAAAAGGAATGCTCATTGAAGTTGCAAACCTAGCAAATAATGTCCCTATAATGATACTCATTCCAAGTGGATGAATATGCTGTAACTTCCCCTTCATCTTTAAACCTACTCTCTCTTTTCCTACATAAAAAAAGAAAGCAAAGGATCTGCTTTCTTTTTCCTTTTTCTATACTTGAGATGTTTATACCCGAGCTGTTCTCGTTATTTCCATATCAATTCCATATGTAAACTGTAGTTCTTTACAAACATCTTTAATTAAAATTGCGACATTATACTTTTCATTAAATTCTAAAACTATGTTTTCTACTTCTTCATATGTATACTTATATTCTCCTGTAATGACACTTTTTAAATCAAAGCTTTCATTCATACAAAGTTGTACAAGTAGTTGATCATATTTTTCTATTACATCTTCTTTCTTCCAAAGTAACTCCTTTACATATAACCGATCAAACTTCACACTTTCTCGGTTACAATCCGTTAAAATCCGGGTCATTTCATTTAATTCTCGGTATAATTCAGAAATATTTCTGCTTAAACTAAGCATTTTATCTACGCCGTTTTCATATAACATTTCATTCCACCCCCGCATTTTCTTCTTATTATAGCAAGAAAATTCTAAAAATAGTTTCTTTCTTCTGAAATATTAGGAAACTAATTTCAATTGCTTTACAATGAAACTAGCTAACACGAAAGGGGAAAGAAACTTGGAGCAAAAATTATATTACACTGACGCTTATAAGAAAGACTTTACTACTAAAGTTATAAAGCAAGATTATTGTACAGAAGGAAACTTATATGTTGTTTTAAATGAAACTGCATTTTATCCAACAGGCGGCGGACAACCACATGACACTGGAACTTTAAATGGTATTCCAGTAATTAACGTTGAAGAAGTAGATGGAGAAATTCGCCATTTCATAATAGAACAATTACATACGGAAGAAGTAGAGGGTAAAATAGATTGGGAGCGCCGTTTTGATCATATGCAGCAACATACAGCTCAGCACATTTTATCTGCCGCTTTTTGGGATCATTTTAACATACCCACTATCGGATTCCATCTTGGAAAAGAAACGGTAACAATTGATTTAGAAACTGCTAACCTTTCTATAGAAGCTGTTGAGAAGGCTGTACAAATTGCTAATCAAATTGTTTTTGAAAACCATCCAATTCGCATTAAATGGATGAACTTAGAAGAAGCAAAAACATTACCCCTTCGCAAAGAACCAACTTTGACAGAAAATATACGCGTTGTTATTATCGAAAATTATGATTACAACGGTTGCGGCGGAACGCATCCGAAACACACTGGTGAAGTAGGTCCTATTCAAGTACTAGGATGGGAGCGAAATAAAGGTGGTATACGCTTAACGTTTATCGCTGGATGGCGTTCTCTTACATTAATGGGACAACATCAACAAATTATGAAAGATGTTTCTAAACAATTGAACAGTAGCGAAACTGATATTCCAGCAAAAGTAGCACAACTTCTTACATCTCAAAAAGAAAACGAAAAAGCAATACAAGCAATGAATGAAAAATTATTATTTGCAGAAGCAAATGAACTATTACAACAGCCTGCAGAAATACATACTGGAACACTTATCTCTAAAGTATTTACAAACCGCTCTATGCAAGAAATTGCAAAACTGTCTGCTATTATTACAGAGCAACAAGAACATGCAATTACTTATTTCGTCATTGAAAACGAAGAAAAACTACAATGCATCTTAACTTGTGGTAAAGCAGTAACACTCGATATGAATACACTTTTAAAAGATGCTCTTCCTGCAATTGAAGGAAAAGGTGGCGGAAATAAAAAGAGTGCTCGCGGCGGTGGGAAAGCGATTATGAGCGGAGATGAGTTTTTAAATCAGCTTGTTTCTTCTTTACAGTCAGCTGTGTAAAACATTTTTTGTGAAGGATAGCTAACAGCTATCCTTCCTCTATATTTACAGACCAATATTCTGTTTTAATCCTTGATAACTCCCTGCATTCGAAAAACCTTCACTTATAAGGGTTATAAAAGTTTCAGAAAAGCCATAATGAATCAATTCTTTAATTGGTATCATTTGCACATCATGAATCGGATTATGATCAAACTCGTTAGAAGGGAGCTTAATTTCACCTTCAATCCTTTCAAGCAGAAATGTAATATGTAATAAAGATGGAAGAGCATCTGGTTTATCACAAACATAGAGTAGGTTCTTAATTTTAACTTCTAACCCTGTTTCTTCTCTCATTTCTCGAATCATCGCTTCTTCTAGCATTTCACCGTTCTCTACCCTTCCTCCAGGTAAAGACCAATTCCGATTAGCAACTTTTTGGTTTACTAGCAATACCTTATCATCTTCAATTAAAATTCCAGTAACACGAACGTGCATTACATTTTCCATATGCAATCTCCTTTTCCAATTAAATTCACAAATTAATCCTTCCACAAAAAGAACGTATGTTTTATAATTAAAGAAAATTATGGAAGAAAGAAGTTGTTACATTCATGCGTCCACCTTTAACAAAGTCTATATCACTCGAAGATTTCCAAAACTATTATTGGTTAAAAGCAGAACTGCAAACATTTTGTCGTGAGCATGATTTACCAGCTAGTGGCTCAAAAATCGAAATAAGCAAGCGTATCTCATATTATTTAACTACGGGTAAAGTATTAAAAAACAGTTCTCATCCAAAAGTGAGTAAAGCCTCCCTCTCTTATAAAGAGCTTTCTCTTCAAACAATTATTACTGAAAATCACCGCTGTAGTGAAGATGTGCGTGCTTTTTTCAAAGAAAAAATTGGAGAAAACTTTCGCTTTACAGTAGCTCTTCAAAAGTTTTTTAAAGAGAATATCGGAAAAACATATGAAGACGCTATAGCGTTCTGGTATGAAGAAAACGAACGTAAAAAAGCTCCCTCCTATAAAACAACTATCAGCGCACAGTTTGAATACAATCGTTTTACTCGTGCTTTTTTCGAAGACCCATACAACAAAGGAAAATCAAAAGCTGATGCTATCGCTGCTTGGAATGAAATAAAAGCAAAACCTGGTAGCAATGTTTATGTTCCTCAAAAAATAGAAAACTAGTTATCTTGCTAGTCTTCTACTTTTTCAAATAATAGAGCAAGTCCAATTCCCCCACCAATTCCTAATGTCGCAACTCCATATTTCATATGCGCTCTTTTAGCCTGATAAAACAAGCGTGTTACAAGCATAGCTCCAGACGCACCGTACGGATGACCGAGTGCTATTGCACCACCATTTACATTTAACTTTTCATACGGAATTTGTAACTCCTTTGCACAAGCCACAATTTTTGAAGCAAATGCTTCATTTATTTCAAAACAATCAATGTCCTCTACTTTTAAATTCATTTCACTTAACAATTTATTCACTGCAAATATCGGACCAGTCCCTGGAAGATTCGGATCCACCCCAACTACAGCACTGCGAACGAAACGAAGAACAGGCTTATATCCTAATTTTCGGGCTTGCCCCTCTTCCATTACAAGAACAGCACATGCACCGTCATTTACACCACACGAATTTCCTGCTGTCACCGTTCCATTTTGCCAAAATACAGGTTTTGTTCTCTTAATCATTCTTTCATACTTCATTTCTCGCTTTATAGCTTCATCTAATAATCCATTAATTGACAACATTTCATCTTGTATATATCCATTTCCTAACGCTTGGAGCGTCCGTTTATAACTAAGACAAGCATACTCGTCTTGCATTTCTCTCGTTATGTTATGACGCTCCGCAACATATTCAGCTGCTACTCCCATATCAGGATCACCAATTGTTTCAGGTGAAAATCGCGCTCTCTTTTGAAAAGACGACGTACTTGTACTCTCTACTCCCCCAGCGATATAGCACCTACCTGCCCTACCTTGAATGAGATGACACGCGGTGCGAATTGCTTCCAATCCAGCACCGCATTGCCGGTCAATCGTTACACCAGGAATATGATAACCAAGTCCCGCTTCTAAAGTAGATAGTCTCGCAACGTTACCTCCTGGTCCAATAACGTTACCTAATATAACATCATCTATTTCTTTCTCAATTCCTTTACCTAGAAATGAAAGAAGTGGCGCTGCTAATTGCTGAACTTCATACCCTTTTAACATCCCATTCTTCTTACCAATGGGTGTTCTTTTCGCCTCTACAATAACCGCCCTATTCATACATACTCTCCTGGTTTTTAATCATATTTTTTGCTGCAACACGAGCAATCTTCCCGCTATTTGTATAAGGTATTCCATCAATAAAATACCATTCTTTCGGTATTTTAAAAGCGGATAATCGTTGTAAGCAAAAACTCTTTAATTGTTGCTTCGTAGCACTCCCTTTTACGATAGCGACAGGCTTTTCCCCCCAGTAACTATCTTCTACACCAACCACAACTATTTCTTCAACAGCTGGATGTGTCTGTACTACCCTTTCTATTTCTTCTGGGAAAATATTGATTCCTCCAAATAAAATCATATTCTTCTCTCTACCAACAATATATATAAATCCCTCTTCATCTTTATAGCCTACATCTCGCACTGTCATCCAGCCATCTTCGCTCAAATCAGGAACTAAAACTCCATCTAATATGTATCCCATAAAAAACTGATCACTTTTTACGTAAACAGTTCCTATCTCACCTAACTGTACTTCTTCTCCTGCTTCATTACATATTCGAACTTGCACATTGTGACAAGGTTTCCCTACTGAATTTGGCCTTCTTTCGCTTTCTTCATCGACTAATGCTGTTACAAAACTTAGTTCCGATGCACCGTAAAATTCATATTTTTTCGCATAAGGAAATATACGCTTTATTTTTTCTTTCGCTTCAGCTTCCCATTTTGCTCCTGACGAAATAATTTTCATTTCATCTTCTATTATTCTATGTTCTTTATATAAAGACTCCAGCATTGTTGGTACTGTATACATGACCGAAATATTTTCAGTTTCTAGCTTATTTAGCACTTGATCTGGAATAAACTTTCTCATAACGTGCACCGTTTGCCCTACATATAATGCACTTATTGCCCCGTATAAGAAAAGAGAATGAACAAGCGTCCCAGCTATTAAAATAGAATCTTCCTTTTTCATACGAAAGTCATGTACATTACAATCAAAACTATGAACCCACGACTGTTGCGCACGTAAAAATACTTTTGCCTTTCCTGTTGATCCCGATGTAAATCCCATATAAAAAGGAGCATCTTGTACATTTTCTACAGAATGGTATGTAGGAAGATAGTTCTCAATCATTTCTTTCCATTCTTCAATCTCAATAATCCTCCCTTCTTCGCAGGATATATCATTTAACCTATACTGCTCCGCCACAATAACATCCGGTTTACTAATCACTAGTCTGTCTTTAAGCTCATCTCGTTTCCATTTTATATCTAGCGGCACACAAACCCATCCAGCCATAGCAGCACCAGCAAATATTTGTAAAAATTCAACACGATTTTCTAATACAATTGCTATTGTCTTATTCTTTGATTCTTTTTCATTCAACCAGTTTGCTACTTTACAAACTGACTCGTACCAATCTTTATATGTTAACACTCTATCATTTTCTTTAATCGCTATTTTATTCGGTTGTAAAGAGGCATGTTTTTTATATTCTTTCGTAATTCCCATGTGAGATGTCCTTTCTCTACAAAATAATAAAAAGAAACACGCAATGAACGTGTTTCTTCTCTTTCTTATCCCGCATTTGTATATTTTCCATTCTTTAAAGCGGGCGTAATAATGTGTTTCAATGAACGATGTAATTTTGTCACGAGAATTGCTGCTATAATCGCTTTTATGCAATCACCTGGTAAAAATACGACACTTACTTTCATCGTTTCCCATATGGAAATATCCATTACGAAAGCTTGTACAATGATACCAAATACATAAACTACGAAAATACCACCAATTATATTAATACATAATACTTTTATAATAGAAACTTCACGTAAACGCTCAATTAAATAACCAATTACAAATGCCCCTACAATATAACCAAGTAAATATCCTGCACTTGGCCCAACAAATACGCCTGGACCCCCGCGTCCACCTGCAAGTAGTGGCGCTCCAACTCCTACAATAAGTAAGAAAATAAGCTGACTTAGTGCACCTAGACGTGATCCTAGCAATCCACCTGCAAGCATGACTCCAAGCGATTGCAATGTAATAGGAACAGGTGTAATAGCAAGAGCAATCGGAGGAATTAACCCTAACACTCCCATAATCGAACTAAATAAAGCGACGAAAACTAAGTTTTTTGTATTCATGTTTGCTTCTCCTATTTGTAAACTTAAAGTTAATTTTAGATAACATATTACAAGAATTATATTATCTTTCAACTCACCATTTGTCAACTTAGTTTTAACTTAAGTTTACAAATAAAAATTCAATTATTTCTCTTTATGCAAATGCTCAAGTTCTTTCCTAAGCGCCTGTTTTAAAAACTTCCCAACAGATGTTTTCGGAATTTCCTGCATAAATACAATATCGTCTGGTAACCACCACTTCGCAAACTGTGGTTTTAAAAATTCATATAGTTCTTCTTTTGTAACGGTGCTATTTGCCTTTTGTACAACGCAGGCAACTGGACGCTCTTGCCACTGCGGGTGTGGAACTGCAACAACGGCCGCCTCAAATATAGCGTCATGTGCCATTAGAGCATTTTCAAGGTCAACTGAGGAAATCCATTCTCCACCGCTTTTAATAACATCTTTCGTACGGTCAACAATCTTTACACAGCCTTCCTCATCGACTGTTACAACATCACCAGTATATAACCACCCATCTCGAAAACCTTCGA
The DNA here is from genome assembly GCF_015071065.1 of Bacillus cereus. Lineage (GTDB taxonomy): Bacteria > Bacillota > Bacilli > Bacillales > Bacillaceae_G > Bacillus_A > Bacillus_A cereus_BA. The sequence goes on from NZ_VOVA01000001.1 coordinate 32,519, forward strand.
CAGTACGCTCATCGTTATAATAGCTTGCAGCGATCCATGGCGCTCGTAAACATAGTTCTCCCATCTCCGTACCATCCCACTTCACTTCACCATTTGTACCGACTACTTTCATCTCTACACCAGGGACAAGATATCCTTGTTTTGAGCGGATTTCTAATTGCTCTTCATATGATAATTCTGTTTCATAACTTTTTAAACGTGCAAGTGTTACGAGTGGGCTTGTTTCAGTCATACCATATGCATGTACGAAAGGAACATTATATTTTTGCTCAAATGCTTTAATAACGCTTTTCGGTGCAGCAGCACCACCGCATAATATTCTCGTTATACTAGATAAATCGTAACTATTATTTTCTAACTCTTGTAATACACCGAGCCAAATTGTCGGCACACCTGCAGCTATCGTTACTTTTTCAGTTTGAATCATTTCTAATAAAATTTTCGGCGTAAACATCGGCCCCGGAAGAACTTGTTTTGCCCCAAACCAAGTAGCCGCAAAAGGAAGTCCCCAAGCGTTCACATGAAACATTGGCACGATAGCCATTGCTGCATCACTTTCCGATAACGCTGCTGTATCAGCTAAACCAAGTGCCATACAGTGCAGAACTGTACTACGATGTGTATAAACAACACCTTTTGGATTCCCTGTAGTCGCTGACGTATAACACATACCAGCAGATGTATTTTCATCAATATCTTTTACAAATTGGAAATTGGGATCGCCTTCTTCTAATAGCTTTTCATAATGATATACAGGCTCCAGTGTAGTTTTTGGAAGTTCGTCTTTATCAGTCATAATAATGTAGGCTTGTACAGTTGATAATTGTGATTGAATATTTTCAACAAGTGGTACGAGATCTTCATCAATAAGTAGGATTCGATCTTCTGCATGTTGAATAATGTATGAAATATGTTGAGGAGATAAACGAATATTAATTGTGTGTAAAACGGAAGCAATACCTGGAATAGCAAAATATGCTTCTACATGTCGATGATGATTCCACGCTAACGTTCCTATGCGCTCGCCTTCTTTAATTCCAAGCTTTGTTAACGCACTTGAAAGTCTTCTTGTCCTTTCCCCTAGCTGCTTATACGTTAATGTCGTAACTGTATCATGTGTCCGTGAAATAATTTCTTTCTTTGGGAATAGTTTTTCTGCCCTTTCCATCATAGAACTAATTGTTAGAGGTACATTCATCATCATATTGTTTACATCCTCCCTTTAAGGCGTTTTCATTTCTGTATATTATAACAGACTTCTACAAAAAATTACGATATTTTTCTGTATTTTCTGAATTATTTCTTTGGAAATAATTCAGAAAATACTAAGATAAAATATACTAAAATTCTTTCTTACGATATATAAATACCGAAATGAAAAAAGAAAAGATATATATGATAACGCCAAATATTGTATATAGAATTGAAACGTATACAGATGAATTTAAATTTGATATTGGAAATTGTTCTATTAGATAGCCAATTACACTTTGCAATCCAAAATAAGTAACAAGTCCCCCGCATGCGCCTCCAATTGTAATAGCATCAGATTTTTCTGCTCCAAAAACATAGAGGAGTGGATAGGCTATTGCTCCGGCATTAAGAATTATGAACGTCCCTAAAGAAACACTCTTAAATATATCATCATCAATTGGTGTATCTGAAACTAAACCATGTACATAAAATATTCCATACGATAATAAAGTACCAATAATTACAACTAAAAAATAGAAAAGATAGTGACTTTGCACAATGTTATTTCTAGTAACCGGTAAAGTAAGTACATATTTTTCATAACCCGACTTACTCTCATATTTAATAACTTCAAGTGCAGGAATCGCAGCAAATAAGATAATGAATGTAGCAATTAAACGGTACATTGAAGCATTGCCAAAATAAAAAACGAATCCCGATCCTAATATCGCTATTCCCATGAACATAAAGAAAGTTCGATACACTAGATAATAGTTTGTCAATAATAAACCTTTCATTTATTTTTCACTCCTCGTTAATAAAACACTTATTTCTTCTATAGAAATGGTTCTATGAGCAATCCCACTTGGTAATGTATGTACATCTGATACAAGTACATTGAAATAAGAACCATGATTCCTTTTCACCACAACTATATCTTTGTTGATTAAATTTAGTTGTTCCTCATTAACATCTACAATGGCATAACTATCCAAAACCTTATCCTTTTCTTCATTCAATAAAATTTCTCCATCTTTTATAACGATAAGGTGGCTAGCTATTTTTTCTACATCACTCATAATATGAGAAGAAAGTAATATACCACCATTACTTTTACTCACAAAACTCTTTAATTCCTCTAACACCTCCTCTCTAGATGAAGGATCAAGACCTCCCGTCGCTTCATCTAGGATTAATAATTTTGCATTATGCGACAATGCAACAGCTATAGATAGTTTCATTGACATCCCACGGGAAAATCTGCCTACTTTTTCATTAGTAGGTAAAGAGAAAGAATGAACTAATCGGTAAAAATTTTCTCTATCCCAAGATTCAAACATCTTTTCAAAAACCTTATTTAGTTGTTTTATTGTAAGATGAGCTGGTAGATTCATAGCATCAAATACAACTCCAATCTTCCCCTTAATCTTGGCATCTTTATTTATATTTTCTTCACCAAATATTTTTACTGTACCGCTATCTTTAGAAATTAATTCTAGTACTGTTTTAAATGTTGTTGATTTACCTGCCCCATTGTCACCAATGAATCCAACAATTGACCCTGATGGCACATTGAATGTAACATCTTTTAAAACAACTTTGCTTCCAAATGATTTACTTAAATTTTTAATTTCTAGAACGTTTGACATCATTTCACTCCTATCTTAACTTTTAATAAAGTGAAACTTTAATCAGTGGGGGTTTTGTTCATCCCCACTGATTATTAGCCTTCACCAATCGGGCTTTTACGGGCAGTTGATCCCCCACCTAACTTCTTTGCTTTCTCTGAATTTTGAGGTGGGGATCCTACTGCCCGTTAATGCGGGATAAAAATAGATTTTCTCCTATTAAAAATTATCCACTTTTTCTCTCACTTTCTTTTTTAGTTTAAAAATAATACGGTTGCTATATTCTTTATTTTCTACTAAAATTCGATACATCTCCCACACTCCTACAACACGAACAAAAAGATAGACTCCAATAGCAATAAGTACAACACAGTACGGATAATACTGCACTAATTCGCCTGAAGTGATATGCTTTTTCTCAAATAAAAATGGTATCGCTCCTGCTGCAATAAAACAAAATCCAACGATCATTACTGCAGCATACTTCTTCTTAATTACTTCATATCTTTTTGTCAATTCTTTTAGAAAGTTTTGATCAAATAGTAGTTCTTCTTTTTTCAATACATTGTATCGACTCTCTTCTATCGTTGCAGGTACCATCATTGCTCCAATTCCAAGGACAGCAATGATAATGACAAGGAATGTCGACATTGTTGCATTTTCTTTAAATAATAAATACGGTATTGTAGATAAAATAAGCAAACTAAACCCTAACGCGATATATTTTGAAATCTTTTGCCCGTACACTATATACCCTTCTGCCATTTCTTTACTTACGTAATAGCCATCCACATTTTCATTACTTTGCTCAGCAGTTTCTTTTAATAAATAGTCGAGTGATACTTCAAATACATTTCCAATCATTATTAACTTTTCAGTTTCAGGAAAACCTTGACCATTCTCCCATTTACTAACCGCTTGCCTTGTCGTGTTTAATTTCTCAGCTAATGCTTCTTGAGAAAGGCCCTTTTCCTTTCTTAATTTAAAAAGCTTTTCACCAAATCCCATATGTGTGTCCCCCTTTGTTTTCTTAACTAAATTGTATGTAAACATTGCCCTTATCTCTATCTTCCTGCGGTTGCACTTTGTCAACTTACGGTTGCGATTGTGTTATATAGCGGTTTTGTATACGATTTAGCTAGTTTTCTTCTATGATTATGGTGTTAATAAAACACCCTCTTCTAATAACCAATTATAACAATTAAAGGTAATTATTGTTATAAAAAAATAAAAACCCCTTATTTATTTAAAGGAGTTTTCGATATGAAATATTTCATTTATTCCTATATCTTTCTCGGGATATACAATACCTTTTCGTATCACGATATTTACCTTTCACAAACAAATCATTTTGAATCGTACCTTCATACTTCATATTTAAACGCCTCATTAATCTTTCAGATGCTTCATTTTCTGAATTGCATCCAGCTTCAATACTGTTAAGACGTAACTCATTAAAACCATAGTTAAAAAAAGCTAACGCAGCCTCGGTAGCTAATCCTCTTCCCCAATATTTTCGCGATAAGGTGTATGCAATTTCCGATTTATGTATAGTTGAATCATAACTTATAAATCCACATGTCCCTATGAGTTTCTGCTTCTCTTTTAATACTATTCCAAGAGGAGCGACTTTTTCTTTCTCATATCTTTCCATGATTTCATAAATAAACTTTTTCGTATCATTTAACGATCGATGTTCATCCCATACAGTATAAGTTGTTAATTTATTATCCGAAGCATACTCGAATATATGTAAAATATCACTCATATCAATTTTTCTTAAGATAAGACGTTCTGTATACAACGTTGGATACGACCACTTCTCAATAATCATAACGGCTTCTGCTTAAACTTTTCATAATTCCGTACTTTTAATAAAAGGATATTCCCGCAATCTGTACAAATATAAGCATCTACTGGTGAAGATGTGAACATCGTCTCCTTTTTCCGTATTTGTGCATAGCCGATAAACTCACCTTCACCGATGTGATGTGAGCCACAATACGAGCATGTCTGCACGTCTTTCTGTTTCATGAGAGCACCACCTTTAATCTTTTTCCACTCCCTTCGACAGCTAACTTCCATTTCCCTTCCAAAAAACTTCTTATTCTCTTACATTCCAACAGGAATCTCAGAACAAAAATCGTATATGTACTATGAAATATATTTATTGACGGAGGAATTTTATGAGTACTATTATGACAGTCAATGTAGCACAAGAAATTGAAAACGCAGAAATAGATATGCTTTCTTCTAGATTAGAAGTACTACAAGCACTGAGCGGAAATCCAATGCAAATACAAATAAAAAAATTCGGAAGTGCCACTGCCTTTTCATCAAAAGTAATTGCTGGTCCTGCTTTTAATACGGTAAAAGGCATTACATTTACAAATACAGATGAGCTAGATGCAATCATCTCTTATTATCAATCACTACAAATTCCTTGCCGTTTTGAAATCACACCAGCGCAAGGCACAACTGAACTATTTCAGCACTTATCTCAAAAAGGTTTTTACCAATCTAGCTTCCATACTGCTTTATATAGTATACCGAGAGAAGATTCATCACTTCTTCCATCTAACATTTCAGTACGCAAACTGAAAGAAAATGAGTTTCATACTTTTGCAGATATTTATGTACGCGGATTTAATATGCCGTCTTTTACAAAGGATGGTGTCCATCAAAATAACGAAGTTCTTTACAATAAACCAGGCTGGCATTTTTTCATAGCTGAAGTTCAAAATATCCCTGCAGGCATTGGTGTACTGTATGTAAATAAAGGTATTGCCTCATTAGCTGCTTCTGCTACTTTACCGGAATTTGAGCGTAAAGGGTGTCATACTGCATTAATTCAAAAACGAATAAAAACAGCTATAGCAACAGACTGTCATTTAATAGTTGGACAAGCTCGATTTGGTAGTGGTAGTCAAAATAATATGGAACGCGCTCATTTGAAAATCGCTTATACGAAATCAATATGGACTGCGAAAGACATGTAATTAACATTCTTTCTCTTCTCATTACAATCTTATACATTTTATCCCGCATTAACGGGCAGTATGACCCCCACCCCAAAATTCAGCGAAAGCAAAGAAGTTAGGTGGGGGATAAACTGCCCGTAAAAGCCCGATTGGTTCAACTAATAATCAGTGGGGGATGAATAACCCCCCCACTAATTAAAGTTTCACTTTATGACAATTTCTTTTCTATCCTATTAATCATTTGAATATTCAAACTGGATTTGTTATGCTATTACTAGATACATCATTCAACTTGCAATATGAAAAGAGAATTCTAATCAAACTACAAGGAGGAGAAATGTATGACAAAGCATGATCATGGTTTAAAAGAAAAAGTAGAAGGTGCCATTGATAAGGTAAAAGGTGAAGTAAAAGAAGTTGTCGGGAAAGTAACGGACAACAAAAAATTACAAGCCGAAGGAAAATGGGATAAAATGAAAGGCACTGCTAAAGATACGGTTGGTAATGTAAAAGAAAAAGCACATGAATATAAGGAACATAAATAATAAAAAACACGTTAGATGCATTTTCATCTAACGTGTTTTTTTATTTTATAAGATTTTACCTTTACTTCATATACATAATTAACCAAATAACATACAATATATTTTTATTTCTCTATACTCTTTGTAAGCGGTTCTTTAAAGGCATTTCTATTCCACACAGCAAAAACAATAAGAGAAATAATAAAGAATACAACAAGACATATACCCAAATAATCAAAATTAACTAGCTGTATGAGATTCCAAAACGGGCCCTGTAAATTATAGCTTTCAATAAGCAAAGATAATAGTTGATAACCCCCTATTAAAAAAGCCGTTATAACAGATATTGAAGTAATTAATACATTATATGAATTTCTTATTCGACTATTTTCCATTGCCCACTTATAATTCGTATTCATGAATGTACTATCTAATGTATCCATCAACGACATTCCTGCAGCAAACAAAATGGGAAAAGCAAATATACTTACAAGCGGGATAGATTGACTTGTTGCAGTTACTGTAGAAAGAGCAATTAATCCAATTTCACTTGCTGTATCAAAACCAAGACCAAATAAAAAACCGATCATATACAATTGCTTTTGACTATCAATAAACGTAAATAAGCGCTGCGTAAAACGGTATATAAATCCTAAGTTTTCTGGCTGCTTATCCTCTTCGCTTCGTAACACTTTAATAAGATACAACAGATTGGTAAGCCCAATAATAATAAGAAATGTACTAGAAACAATTGTGCCGATAATACCGCCTATAGTAGAAAAACTCTCCATTCCATGTTTTGCTGTTTTTCCAATTAAAGCAATTAATACGATCATCACAAATACTACAGTAGAGTGTCCTAATGAGAAGTAAAACCCCACCCCCTGTGAGTTTTTACCTTTTTCAATTAATTTCCGAACAGTATTATCAATTGCGACAATATGATCACTATCAAACGCATGACGCAATCCTAAAGAATATGCAATAATAGCCATTCCAATTATGCTATTGCCTTTATACAGTGCAGGTAATAATAAGAGAATTCCAAGCACATGAAGAAATATAATAATAACAAAAAAATTAGTTGCTTTTTTCAGTTCACTTTTCCACATAGTTACTAACCCTTTCTACTTTAGATTGAATACTCTTGAAAAAGAAAAGTGCCATAATAAAAACTACAATCGTTATAATAGTCACTAAAATAATCACAAAATTATTTAACACGTCTGTATGATTTGTAAGTGTTAACAGGGCTGGTATCGTTGCAGTAATCCAAGATTCAATGAAGCAAACAATCCCTACATAAATATGAATCTTCTTTTTCAACCCATCTTGCAGGAAAAATAAAAACCAAAGGAACGCCCAAAAGAACCAAATTATTGTACTTTGTAGACTTCCACTCTCATGTAATTGATTCACTATTCCCATAACCGTTGCAATAATAGCAACCCAAAGAGAATAGTAACCTACACCTGAAGAATCAAGTTCTAATATATTCGTAAGGCCAACATATAAATAAGTAAAACCAAATAAAAAAATAGTTCCATTAGATAGGATAGTCCACTCATCAGATTGACTTCCTGTAAATAATAAATATAATGGTGTCAAAGTTTGTAATGCCCCTACAAATAAATTGAAGTACCCTACACTTTTGCTATCAATGAGTTTAAAAGCTGCTAGTGCATTCATAAATAGAACTGCACCGACAAATAATAATCCCACATTAGTCATAGTATCCCCTTCTCCTACTTAATATTTTCGATAGGATGTTAATTCTTCATGCAGACAATTCTCTCTAACAAAACGATGACACTGAAAAAATATAGACTCCATATCCTCTGTATTATGACTAAGTATGCGTATGACAAAGCCTTTACATGGCATAGTAGATATTCCAATCTTCATATTGTTAGTGTTGGAAAGCGAAGTTTTCAATGCTGCAATTAAATCATTTGTAATGTTCTCATTAATAACTATGAAAGTACCATAATGGGAATATTGATTTAATATTCCCATTTGATCTAACGACTCTTTGAAAGGGTTTAACAATAGATGATCGTAAACTACAAGTTTGTTTTCCATATATATTTTTGTTAGCGAATCAAAATACTGGTATGTGAACTTCTCCATATTTGGAGACCAACCAGGCGTAACTGAATCGCATAAAATCAATGTAGAATTATTTTGCATATATACATTTGTTTTTTGCTTATATGCTGCATCCTTGTACATAATCAACGGATCTGGTAAATACTCCATAACAGCATTTTCGCCAATATAAACATTCAATTCTTGCAAAGCATAACTATTTGGAGTCTTGTAAACTTTCGTTGCTGATTGGCTTGTTATATATGTTTTCGCATCTTCATGAACATTTATATTTATAGAATAGAAATCTCCTTTTAAATAACCTCCACCAGAATTCATGATATAGTAATATGCTCTACCATAATCGTCCAAATATATTGGCTGTGTTACTTTTAAGGCATCTTTATGATAAACCTTAATAGGTACCGTTTTATGTCTCTTTTCCATCACATCAATGCTTAAGACACCTGTAGTGGCTTTCATTTCTTCAATCCTTCTAACATGATGTTTTGTCGCATCCAATTTATTAATCCCTGTAAACCTTCTTCATCCTTCAAATTTGTAAAAAAATATGGTTTATTATGTCGGTAATTTTTCGTATCCTGCTCCATAACTCCAAGATCAGCCCCCACATAAGGTGCCAAATCCGTTTTATTAATCACAAATACATCAGATTTGATCATTCCTTGCCCACCTTTACGGGGAATCTTTTCTCCTTGTGCCACATCAATAATATAAATTGAAAAATCCACTAGCTCTGGACTAAATGTGGCAGCTAAATTATCACCCCCACTTTCAATAAAAATAATATCTAAATTACTATGTCTAATCATGAGCTCTTCAATTGCTTCAAAATTCATAGAAGCATCCTCTCGAATTGCTGTATGTGGACACCCTCCTGTCTCTACACCAATAATTCTATCTTCTGGTAAAACACCCGTTTTCAATAAAATCTTTGCATCTTCTTTCGTATAAATATCGTTTGTAATTGCTGCAATTTCATAATCTGTATTTAAATATTTCGTTAACTTTTCAACTAACATTGTTTTCCCAGCACCTACGGGGCCACCAATACCAATTTTAATAGGTTTTATCATTTTATTTTTCCTCCCTATGACATGAAGACTCTTACATTTACATCTTCATGTTGCATTTGATTTATTTCGAATTCAGGATCATTCAATCCAAAATTCTCTAATGAAAGTATTTGAATTCTAGCAATAGATTCACAGATCAATTCATGGCATTCTTGTAATAGTTTTTGACCATCTGTTTGTCCAAGAGGAATGGCTCTCACACCATTTTGAATAATGCTTCCAACACTTGAATATAAGAAAACTAAAAGCGTTTCTTCTATTGTCATTTTCAATTCCGCCCCTAATATTCCGTATACGATACTAGGATGTCCTTGTAATCTATTACAAAAAATATTTTCTTTGTACACATTTAAATTTTCAAATGAAAACAATTCACAACACAACTTAGAGGTACTTTTACTAATCATTCTATTTGCTTTTCTACATTCAAAGGGCAATGTTTGTGCCGTTATTAATTCATCTAAAAATGTAATTTGCTTATCATCATTATTCTTAATGGCTTCGTAAGTATACTTGCAAATTAAGCCGTCTGTGTGTGTTAATTGCACTTTTACATATCGATTAATCCATTTGAAAAATTCGCCTTTATTTGTAACTTGTCCCTCTTGAATAAATGTTTCTAATCCAAAAGAGTGACTAAAACTTCCTGTTGGGAAGTTCGAATCACTAATTTGGAGTAGGTTAAGTAGGTTAAATATGTTTGTGTGAAGCATGCTTGAACGGTTTTGGTAATACTCTATTTTCTTTTTGATAAGGAACACCTTCCTTTTTGAGTAAATCTTCTACTAAGTAGTCGTTCGCCAAAATCATACACCCTTCATCGAATTGTGCTGGCAAATGTCTATTTCCTAAGTTATGCGCAATAATTCCCATTTCTTTTATTGACGTTGGAGTAATTACAATTACCTCTTCTGGTAACACTTCAATATATACAATACGATGTTCATCTTCATATAAAATATCACCGTTCTTTAATGTTTCTCCATTATCTAAAGACACCCCAATTTCAAAACCAGATTCTGAATATAATTTCTGAACCCTCTTTAGTAAAAGCTCACTAGAAATCAATATTCTATCAAGATGCTTTTTTGTATTTGCAAAATCATTCATATTGCATACGTTGTTATTAATTTTTTCAATAATCATTTTATCTCCCCCGTTATATCAAAATAAAAAATATCTTTGAGCCATAGGTAATACATCTACTGCTTCACACGTAATAACTTGTCCATCAACTTTAACTTCATATGTCTGCGGATCTACTTCAATTTCTGGTGTTGCATTATTCAGCTTCATATCTTGCTTAGAAATCTCTCTCGTATTTCTAACAGGTAATACAACTTTATTTAAACCTAATTTTTCTTTAATATTATTCTCATAAGCTACTTTAGATACAAATGTAATCGAACTTGACTGTACCGCTTTTCCATATGCACCAAACATCTTTTTTTCATAATATGGTTGTGGTGTGGGGATCGAAGCATTCTCGTCTCCCATTAATGCCATCACTACCATCCCGTTTTTCAAAACCATATCTGGCTTAACACCGAAAAATTGTGGATCCCATATTACAAGGTCTGCATATTTCCCAGCTTCAATAGAGCCGACATATTCTGAAATCCCATGTGTAATAGCTGGATTAATTGTATACTTAGCTATATAGCGTTGAATTCTATTATTATCGTTATATTCTTTATCTCCCTCTAAACTACCAATCTGCTTTTTCATTTTATCGGCGGTTTGCCAATTGCGAATAATGACCTCTCCAACCCTTCCCATCGCCTGCGAGTCAGAGCTAATCATGCTGAAAACCCCTAAATCTTGCAAAATATCCTCTGCCGCAATTGTTTCTTTTCGAATCCTTGAATCCGCAAACATTACATCTTCTGGAATATTTGCTTTTAAATGATGACATACCATGAGCATATCTAAATGCTCATCCAACGTATTCACTGTATATGGCAAGGTCGGGTTCGTTGAAGAAGGTAAAATATTATTTAGTGCAGCAATCTTTATAATATCTGGTGCATGCCCACCACCAGCCCCTTCAGTGTGGTACGTATGAATAACACGATTATCAATAGCCTTTATCGTTTCTTCCACAAAACCACATTCATTTAACGTATCAGTATGAATAGCAACTTGAATATCATATTTATCAGCAATCTGTAACGAGTGATTAATTGCTGAAGAAGTCGCTCCCCAATCTTCATGAATTTTTAATCCAATAGCTCCTGCAAATATTTGTTCTTCCAGGGCAGGTAAACTTGAACTATTTCCTTTCCCTAAAAACCCAAGATTTATAGGAAAAGCTTCTGCTGCCTCTAGCATCTTTTTTAAATTCCAAGATCCAGGCGTTATTGTAGTTGCCTTAGTACCCTCTGCCGGTCCTGTTCCTCCACCAATTAAAGTTGTTATACCTGAAGCTAATGCTGTATCAATTTGTTGTGGGGATATGAAATGCACGTGTGTATCAATACCTCCAGCTGTAACGATTTTTCGCTCGCCAGAAATTACTTCCGTTGATGTTCCAATGATGATATCAATATTATCCATAACTGAAGGATTACCACTCTTACCAATTGCTGAAATCTTTCCATCTTTTATACCAATATCCGCTTTATATACTCCTGTATAATCAATAATAATTGCATTCGTAATAACAACATCCACAACACCCTGTTCCCTTGTAAGTTGCGAATTTTGTCCCATACCATCCCTAATTGATTTTCCTCCACCAAAGACAGCTTCATCACCATATACGGTGTAATTTCGATCAATATGTGCGAATAATTGTGTATCCGCTAAACGAATAGAATCCCCTGTAGTTGGACCATATAAATCAGCATATTGTTTACGTGACATCTTAAAACTCATGCTATCTCCCTCTTTTTTTATAAGATTCAATATCGCCATCCACTTTATTTTTAAATCCATATACTTCTTGCTTCCCTGAGTACGGAACTAATTCAATCGTTTTTTCATCCCCAGGCTCGAATCTTACCGCTGTACCCGCTGGAATATTTAAATGTTGTCCAATTGCTACACTACGATTGAACTTTAACGCCTCATTCACTTCATAAAAGTGGTAATGAGATCCAATTTGAATCGGTCTATCTCCCTGATTTAACACCTTAACTTTCGTTGCTTTTTTATTTCCATTACATACTATGTCTTCTTTCGCAAGGATATATTGCCCTGGAATCATAACATTCACTTCCTTTAATGAATTGGTTGATGAATAGTTACTAATTTTGTTCCATCAGGAAAAGTTGCCTCAACTTGAATATCTGATATCATGTCTGCAATACCATCCATAACATCTTCAGCACTTAAAATATTTTTTCCAAGCTCCATTAATTCCGCTACATTTTTACCATCTCTTGCTCCTTCCAAAATTTCATACGTAATAATAGCGATACTTTCTGGATAGTTTAACTTAAGCCCTCTCTCCTTTCGTCGATAAGCTAAATCAGCCGCAACAACTACCAGCAGTTTATCAATTTCTCTTGGCGTTAATCTCATTACACTCTTCCTTTCTGAAGTATTTTAAAACTAAGAATATTCTAAAAATAAAAGGTGTACTTCCAATGTCCTTTCCGTGTTTTCTCCATGTTTTTTTTGCTGCCAATCAAATAAAAAAAAGACTAGAATTTCTAGTCTTTTTTTATTTCCCTTCACTCTTCTCTAACACGTACAAGTCTTCTTCAATATTCGTTAATTTCTCACTTACAAGTTTTCTAGCATCTCCAATTGCTTGATTGTATGCAAATGGTCCTACTAACTTTATCATTTCTTCTATTAAACGTTCTGCTTGGAAACGTCCGATTTCATCTAAATCTTCTTCCATGAAAAACTGCTGAATTTGTGCTACAAGCTCTTCTTTTTTATCAGTCGGTATTTTTATGTTCATCATCATTCGTTACTCCTCTATATTTAAGATAATATTTTTTCTTAACTCTACCATAGAAAAGCGATTTCCTGGACAAGTTTTTGTAACCCCTTCTAACTCCCTATGGCCGAGTATATTTCTTTTCTCTATGGCAAACTGCTTCATAAACATTTTACATAAAGAATATAATGAATTCATTTGTGCAGTAGTTGGATCATATTTATCAAAATTTCCCGTCATACATATTCCAATTGTATCACTATTATTATCTTTCGCATGTGCTCCAATATGTAACCCTCGTCCTTCGACTACAGTTCCATCTTCTTCAATAAAATAATTGTAACCAATCCCGCTCCATCCTCTTACCTTTTGATGAAATTCGTGAGTTTTATACACATCCCATCCATCTTCTGACGTGTGGTGGATAATCAGTTTATTTACTTTTTCTAAAGGAACTAACTCATCTTGAAATGTTAAATTTGCACATTTAATTTCCATATGAACATCCTCCTCTTAAAAATCGATCATAATAATTGTTTTATCATCTGGTCTTATTCTATTTTCTCCTTCTAGCTCTTCAATGATTGTTACATATTCTTTTATACTATTCTTTCTTATATATGCTACAGTTTGTTCTAACGACCACTCTGGATGGAACAATCCGTCCGAACAAATAAAGATTCCACTTACGTCAGCTACATGTAATTCCCCATGTTGTAAATACGTCATTGCTTCTTTCATCCCATTTGCAACTGAGTAGCCGTTTGGCATATTTGCAAGATAGCGGTTGTATTTCAACTGCTCCCGAACATCTTGAAAAACGTGTTCTTCCGGGACTGGTAAACCTTTTTTACGATCCTCTTCTCTCTTCTTTTTTGCACGGTTACTAATTCCCTTAACTGTATCTTTCGCTAATACTATCATCGCTCCATTTTGAAGTATCGCAACGATCATACAATCACCTAACTGTGCATATTCAAGTTTCTCGCCTTCTATTTGAACTGCTGCAATACACGTACACCACAGATGGTCTTTTTTTCTCGTATCAACCTTGTACTCTAGCATCTTGTTTTGCAATAATTCATTCGCCTTTGCAACTTCACCTTGTAAACTATTAATCTCCCGTAACGAAGTAAAATGACTTGCAAATAAATGCGAAGCGATGTATGCTCCATTATGTCCTTCTTCATCAAAAAACGGAACGAGCGGTGTTGCTCCATCACATACACCGTAAATCATTTTATCTTCATTACAAAAAAATGAATCTTCACACTCTTGTTTTAAAGGACTCTTCTGTTGGTACGTTGTTATCTTCATATCTGTACCCCCTTCGAAATTATCAAACACTCAAACTATTTAGATTAATCTAATTTTCCGAAATAAACTGTTTTTCCCTAAAACTTTCAATTTCATATATAATCTTGAAATAATATGATTATTTAGTGAAGGACGGGAAAGAGATGGTCAGATTTCTTGGTGTTATTTTTGGTTCTATTATTATTGCAATTGCCTTTAATCTTTTCCTTATCCCCCATAAAATTTTAAGTAGTGGCATTGGCGGAATTGCTATTATTTTAGGAATTGCAACTCCTGTGAACACAGGCATTATTAACTTTGTATTGAACTTACCTATCCTTATTTTAGGATACATAGGTCTTGGAAAAAAAGTAATTTTTAACACAGTTGTTTCTGTAATTGTATTATCTGTTGCACTATACTATGTTCCTGTAAAAGTCGTAGCAACAGACCCACTTTTATCTTCTGTATTTGGCGGTGTCATCGCCGGCGCTGGTATTGGCCTTGTCTTTAACTGCCATGGTTCAACTGGTGGATTTGATATTATCGGTATGTTGTTATCTCGTAAGCGAGATATTAAACTTGGTGGATTCCTTATTGGATTAAATACAGTTGTTGTTGTCATTGCAGGATTTTTCTTCACTTGGGATGTAGCACTTACAAGCTTACTTTCAATTTATGTAACTGGTAAAGTAATTGATGCCGTTCATACAAAACATCGTAAAGTTACACTTATGATTGTAACAAATCAAGCGGAAGAAATGAAAAAAAAGCTTCTTTCAACGGTAGTACGTGGAATTACGTTACTTGATGGTGAAGGCGCTTATTCAAACGAGAAAAAACGTGTACTTATGACAGTCGTTTCTCGTGAAGAGTTAGCAAGTATGAAACTAACGATTTCTGAAATTGATCCTCATGCATTCGTTAATATTACGGAGACGGTTGAAGTATTAGGATTGTTTAGAAAAGCATAAAAAACTAGGTGGACCTTCACCTAGTTTTTATTTTGCATAAATTCAATTCTATTTCCAAACGGATCTGAAACGTAAAATCTAATTACTTCTGGGCGTGCATGATCATCTATTACTTCAATACCTTGCTTTATTAACTCTTGTTTAAATTCGTCAATTTTAGTAACATAAAAAGCTGGATGCGCTTTTTTAGCTGGTCTAAAGTTTTGCTCGACTCCAATATGAATCTCTTGATTTCCACACTTAAACCAACATCCCCCACGCTTTTTTAACTCTTCTGGTTTCGGAATTTCCTCCATACCAATTTTATTACTATAAAATTCTCGTGCTTCTTCTTCACATCCTACAGGTGCCGCCACTTGTACATGATCAATTCCTTGAATGTAACTTTTCATGTTTCTCCCCCTCTTCTATTCTAATGTTATAACGAAAATACATTCATGTAACTTATATAAAATTAATCAAGTACTATAAGATTCTCTTATTACTACCTTCTATACCTTCCACTAAAAATAAAAAAAGAAAATTTACTATGTAATTTCCATTTTTTATAGAAATATACGTCACACCTATATTATAGTTATTAATATATCCATCTTTTTTTAGATGCTAGTTGTACGGAGGAAATATTATGAGTCGTAAAAAACATTCATCTACTCAAAAAAAGCGTCATCCAAACGTATCTGGGCGCTTGCGAAACCATATACAAAATCGTTCTTTAGCAGAAATGTATGCATCTCTTTTTGAACATAACCCTGATAGTATTATTTCATTGAATTTAGAAGGAGTTATTTTACATATTAACCCCTCTGCTGAAAGAATATTAGGTTATACTTCTAACGAATTAGAGCGAAAAACAATCACTTCTATTTTAGAAGCACATATTTCTGATCAAGTGCTACAATACATAAAAAATACTGCAACTGACAATCAAAAAGAGTATATCGTCTCTATTTATCATAAAGACGGATATTTACTAGATGCCGTAACAAAATTAGTTCCTATTTTTGTTAAAAACCGTTTAACAGGTGTATACGCCATTATGAAACCCCTTGAAAAATCAAAAAGAATTGAGAAAGTATTACAAGAGAGTGAGAAACGATTACGCACATTAATGAATTCAATGCCTGCATTTGTTATTTTTAAGGATCATGAAGGACGCTGGCTTGAAGCAAATGACTATGCGCTTTCTTGTTTCAATTTCCATAACGTACCTTATCATGGAAAAAAAGATAGTGAACTCATTCAATATAACGAAGCGTACCGCGAATCTTTTTTGCATTGTGAAGAAGTCGATGAACTAACATGGCAAAAAGGACAAATTCTTCACGGAGAGGAATTTATTATACATAGAGATGATTTCGACCTAGTTTTAAGCATTTCAAAAGTCCCACTCTTCCACCCTGATGGCTCACGCAAAGGTCTTATAGTGATGGGAAGGGACGTTACCGAACTAAAAGAAACTGAAAAGTTATTACGAAAATCCGAAAAGCTTGCAGTAGTAGGACAACTGACAGCTGGAATTGCACATGAAATTAGAAACCCACTCACTTCATTAAAAGGATTTTTAACATTATTACATCCAGAAATAAACGAGGAAAATAAATGGTATGTGGACGTTATGCTGAGTGAAATTTCGCAAATGGAATCTATAACAAGCCAATTTATGGCGATGTCTAAACCACAAGTGTTATCTATTCATACATGCAACGTACAATCATTAATTGAAGAAGTTGTAACTTTTATTTTACCAACAGCAATTATGCATAGTGTTCATATCATTATGGACCATTTCGATTATATTTCTGACATTCAATGTGACAGTAATCAATTAAAACAAGTTTTTATTAACATATTAAAAAATGCGATTGAGGCGATGCCTGATGGTGGTAACATATTCATTCAAACAACTTCGTTAGAAAATGATTTTGTTTCAATACGCATTATCGATGAAGGTTGTGGGATTCCTGAAGAGCGCATGGCTCGTCTTGGCGAACCTTTTTATAGCCTGAAAGAAAAAGGAACTGGCCTTGGCTTAATGATGTGCTATAAAATCATTCAAGAGCATCACGGAAAATTATTCATTTCCAGTGAATTAAACATAGGAACAACTGTCGATATCCAATTACCGATTGCTACAGCTCAGCCTTTAACAAACTCTTAACTATACATCTACAAGATATTATAAGTAGTTCAGTTATTGTGGAAAACATCTACACTAAAAAGCTCAAAGTCCCTATATGACTCTGAGCTTTATTTTTGTATACGATTTATTTTATTAAATCCACTCTTTTCCATGTTTACGAATAAACTGAATATCATTTTCATAATGTTCAAGATGCCCTTCATCTATCATCTTTTGGAAGTTCATATCGCCTTCTAGTGCTTTTCTTTTCATATATTTACATAACCCTTCTAATCGTAGCAATACCATCTCCAGATAATCTTCTTCCATACCCCCACCGTAAGATTCAAAAAACAATTTAATCCTTTGCTTTATGCGGTCTGCATGCTGTAATGAACTATAATAAACTGCCTCACCTGTTTCCTTATAATAAACTCTACTTAATGGGACACAAGTGTAAAGAGTATAGGCTATGTCCCAAAGTCTTGGTCCAGGACCAGCAACATCAAAATCGATAATACCTACTGGGTTTTCGTTATTAAAAATAATGTTGTATATTGCAAAATCATTATGGCATACAACCTCTATTTTATTTGGAGTATTATCCATCGGTTTCCAATCATCTGATAACGGGAAATCACTCACAGCATCATGATAAAGACGGAGCATCTTCGCTATTTCTTTTAAAACATCATTAGACCACATATACTTTTTTAAAGGATAATTACCAGCTTCTCCTTCAATAAATGATAATATCTCTCTATCTTTATCATCAATACCTAAAAACTTTGGTGCATAACTAAAACCTTTGTTTTCCAAATGATTTAATAGCTTATGAATTTTGGTACTGCCTTGTTTTAATTCTCGTCGAACAGTATCTTCCGAACGATATACGTTTGAGACATTCCCTCCCGTTAGCATTTCTTCATTTTCGTAGTTTGACATCTAATAGTTCCCCTCCATTATTCTACATTTTCTTTATATTTTAACATAACTTTCCTATTCTCTTTTAACCCCTTAAATTGCAACAAAAAAATCGAGTATAAAATCTTTATGATTTTACACTCGATTTAGTCTACTATTTATGCATGTGAAAATATTTTTTCATACCATTCTGTTGCCTTCTCTACTTCATTCATCGTTAATTGATGTCCTCTATTTTCCCAATGCATTGTTACATTAGCATCTACATTTTCTAATAGCATCTTCAATTCCTCTGACTCAGAAGGTGAACAAATTGGATCATTTGTTCCAGCAGCGATAAATACGAATTTCTCTGCTAAATTAGGTAATTGTATTCCTCTTCTAGGCACCATTGGGTGATGAAGGACTGCACCTTTTAATGCATTTTCGTAATGGAATAATAAGCTCGCCGCAATATTTGCTCCATTTGAATACCCCACAGCTACGATATTATCTCTATCAAATTCATATGTTTTTGCTGCTTCATTTAAAAATTCATTTAATTCCTTCGTACGGAAAACAAGATCCTCTTCATCAAAAATACCTTCTGCTAATCGGCGGAAGAAACGAGGCATCCCATTTTCTAATACATTTCCACGAACACTTAATACAGAAGCTTTTGAATCAATTCTTTCTGCAAGCGGTAATAAATCTAATTCATTTCCTCCTGTACCATGAAGCAATAACAACACTGGTTTTGACGTATCTTTTCCTTTTTGAAAAACATGTTTCATCATATTCCTTTTCCCCTTTCAATCACTTTAATCTAGATTTCTCACTTCAAATGGTAAGAGTGTCTGTTCAATTTGTTTTCTATGTTGTTCATATCGATCCGGTAATTTTAACTCCTCACCCATCGTCTCTAAAGATTCGTCATGGGCAAAACCAGGAGGGTCTGTTGCAATTTCAAATAAGATTTCGCCGTGTTCTCTAAAATAAATTGCGTTAAAATAGTTTCGGTCTTGTACAGGGGTTACACCATATTCAAAGCGAGACACATGCTCTTTCCAGTCTAATTGATCAGCATCATCACTCGCTCTCCAAGCAATATGATGAACTGTACCAACACCCATTTGCCCACGTCCAATTGTTGATAATCTCAAATCGATAATATTTCCAATATCAGCAGAAGAACGGAACCGCATAAACTTTCCCTCTTCTCCTACTTTCTCAAGACCCATAACATGCTCTAACAATTCAGCAGTTTTTTGAGGTTGTGCAGATAAAAGAACAGCACCGCCAAACCCTTTAATCGCTACTTCTGAAGTAACTTCTCCAAAACTCCAATTATTTAATTCGCCCGCTTCTCTTTCTACTAATTCTATATGCAAACCATGTGGATCATCAAATTCTAAATATTGTTCCCCAAAGCGAGTCATCTTTGTATATGGGACATCGAATTTTTCTAATCTATTTTCCCAAAATTCCATTGCACCTTTTGGTACGACATAAGAAGTAATTCCTACTTGACCGTCTCCAATAATTCCTTGGCGAGCTCCTGACCATGGGAAAAACGTAATAATAGTTCCTGGTTTTCCTCCTTCATTTCCAAAGTAAAGGTGATACGTACCTGGATCATCAAAATTCACTGTTTGTTTTACTAAACGTAAGCCTAATATACCAGCATAAAAATCTACATTTTCTTGTGGATGACCTACGATTGCTGTAATATGGTGAATTCCCATCGTCTTCTTTTCCATTTTCTCCACACCCTTTTTTATTTCATTATAAAAAACGTTTTATTTGCTAAAATTCATTATTCATTTTGTCCGTATGATAAAGTTCAATCCTCAATGGTACTTCATCTCAATTTCGAGATATCCCTCCAAAAACCAACACATTTCATCTCGTTCAAAAAATATCTCGAATTCGAGATATTTCACAAAAAAACTACAGTTCTTATGATTATATTTTAAATATTGATTTTATGATTTTGACTATCCTTCAAAAAATATCTTGAATTCGAGATTTATTATAGTCTAATTAGTTTTTATTGTCAATGCGTATATCGTTTCATTTTTTCATCAAAAATAATATTCTGATAACTCATCTCCATCAAATAATTTATTTGAAAAAGAGCAACCGAAAAGCGGGAACATTCATGTAATAAATTTCTACTTTTCCCATAACCAAAAAAGCCATACCAATGTATGACTTTTTTGATTATTTTTTGTTCAGCTACATATTTACTTCCCAATTACGGAAGGAAACAATTCCGAAAGAGGTACTACTCTCCCCATCTCATCTTTAAACACAATATGCTCTCTCGTTAAGTGGCGTGGGCTCTTTACCCCTGCTGCTGCCGCTAATGAAAACAAACTATATCTCATACTAATAACATAGTTCATTACTCGCCATTTTTTCTCATACGGATCTAATGCTTTTTGGTAGTGTGGATTCGTAGTTGCAACACCCGATGGGCATTGCCCTGAATTACATTGAAGTGCCATAATACAACCACTTGCCATCATGAATCCACGTGCTGAATTTACGGCATCTGCACCGATAGCTAAAGCAATCGCTACTTTATCTGGCGTGATTAATTTCCCGGAGGCAAACACCTTTAATTTATCCCTGACACCGTAATGATTTGCTGTATCAATAAATGTAAGTAGTGCCGGTATAAGCGGAAGCCCCATACTATCTGCCATCGATTTATATGTTGCCCCTGATCCACCTTCTGAACCGTCGATTGTAATAAAATCTGGATAGATGTTTAATTCTTTCATTGCTTTTAATAAATCTTCCAAAGGCTTCTGTTGACCAATTACAATTTTCATGCCCACTGGTTTACCACCGTTTTCTTGTAAATCTTGAATAAAGTATAAAGCCTCTGCCGCACTATTAATAAATGAAAATCGATTTGGCGAATTAATCGTTTCACCTTCTCGTACTTTCCGAACAGAAGCAATTTTCTCATTTACCTTCTGTCCTTCTAAATGACCACCACGTATTTTTGCTCCTTGCCCAAATTTCAATTCAAACGCTTTAATATTACTTTCTTTCGCCTTCTCCATAAATTCTTTCATTGAAAAATTACCGTCCTCATCACGGTATCCGAATAATCCTGGACCAATTTGCGCAATAATATTTGCGCCTGTATGTAAATGTTCTGGAATTACGCCTCCTTCTCCAGTATTAATCCACGATCCACCTGCCATTTTCGCACCAAACCCAGTTGATAAAATATAATTTTCTCCAATCGCACCGTAAGAAGTCGCAGATGCCCCGAACATACCATACAGTTTCCATGGATATTTACGATTTTCGCCGACTATAATTGCATCATCTTCTTCATACAACCAAAGGTTTGTTGTATCCGCTGTCAATTTTTCTCTTCTTGAAAATAACCCTTCTTTATGAATCATATACTTTTTCCCCTCACGTTCTTGCGTGAGATTCACACTTAATTCATCTGTTAATGTGGGGAATAATGTATTAGCAATATAATAGCCAGATTCATCAAAATCTCGTTTTGATCCAAAACCAAGTATTTCAGAACGGTATTTTGCTAGAAACATAACACTTTGAAAATCGTAGCGTGAAAAAGGCTTTCCGTCAGTATCATGATCAAACCAATATTGCCGAAATTCTGGTCCTATTTTTTCGAGTAAATAGCGCATTCTACCTAAGTATGGATGCAGTTTTAATATAGAATGATGCGTCCGTTTTTTAATAAAAAATGTAATGATAAAAAAGACAATTAAAAGTAGCATCAAAAAGAGCAATATACTAATAATAACGAGTAGCGCTTCACTCATTCCGCTTCCCCCTATATATGAAATTCCATAATAAAAAGAGAACACTCGATGTGTTCTCTTTTTATCCTTATTCACACTAGCGTAGCAAGATGCTCTTTCGCGTCATATTCAACCAAACTTTCAGCATTTTTAATTCGCTGAACAAAATCTGGGTTAGCGATTAATGGTCTTCCAAACGCCGCTACATCAATTGTTCCTTCTCGCAATGCTTCTTCTGCCTCTTTCGGATTCAAATTACCCACCCCAACAATAGTACCATCCCAATATTTTCTTACTAATTGATGAAAATTCTTTCCGTCAGCAATAACTGCTGTATAATTCATCGTTGAAGGGTGAATCATCGTTAATCCAACTTCTTTAAACATATTTACAAACGTTTCAATCGCAAGTTCTGGATTTTCCCACATATAAGTAGGATTATCACCTTTAAAGGCAGAGAAGCGAATAAGTGTTTTATCAGCTCCAACTGCTTCAATTACAGCCTGAACAACTTCTTTCATAAACGTTAACCTTTGCTTTAATTCCCCGCCATATTTATCTGTGCGCTTATTTGCAAATTCATAAGTAAATTGATCAATTAAATATCCGTGTGCACCGTGAATTTCAACGCCATCGAATCCAGCTTCTATCGCATTTTTCGCAGCTTGTGCATACTGATGAATTACTTTTTGTATTTCTTCAAGTGTCATTGCTTCTGGCGTATCAAACGGTTTACGAAAACGTGGAACATTACCCTCCGCAGCAATTGCTGACGGCGCTTGAGGCATTTGACCACCAATTATTTCATGATGGCTCATACGCCCAACATGCCATATTTGAGCAACAATCGTTCCGCCTTCTTTATGTACTGCCTCTGTAACCGGTTTCCAAGAATCGACTTGCTCTTTCGTATAAATACCTGGCACCCCTGGATTCCCTTTTGCTCTCGGGCTAATGACAATTCCTTCTGTAATAATTAATCCAATACCATCAGCAGCACGCTTTCTATAGTACTCAACTACATCAGCACCAACTACTCCAGTCTCATTATCCGCAAAACATCTCGTCATCGGCGCCATCGCAATACGATTACGAAGAGACCAAGCTCCAATTTGAATCGGATCAAACAACTTCGTTTCTTCAATATTTTCAAAAGATCCCCAAGCGTTTATATTTGTCCCCTCATAAATACTTGTCGCTTTGTTATTTGAACTTGTCATTTTTCTTCCCCCTTAAAAATTTCACTATAAACGCATCATACTTACTTTTAAATAGTAACGTCAATTTATACGCCTTTACCACGGAACATTCGAATATAATAAAAATAGAATGATAAAAATAAAATTAAAAAGGTTTCCTAATTAGGAAACCTTTTTTAGTTGACCATATAAGGCTAACAATTCGTTTATCACTTTTACATAAAGAAAATAAACAATTATTATCTCCTCACATATGGAAAATCTCTTAACAATAGAAATGAGAGTGGCTCAGTATTCTTCTAAAAATAAAAACTTATATATACCTAAAACAATGAAAGCCCTACCTCTCTTTCATCCTTACGGCTCCTTGTCCGTGCCAGTGTGAATCAGGATTGCAAAAATTAAGTAACTATTTTATCGAAGTAGTTAATTAAACTTCGAACATTCGTAAAAGAAATTAAAAAATAAAAATGGATTAAATTGTAGTAATAATAAAAGAGGTTAATGCTTTAAAAGTGGTTTGAAAGAGTTGAATGTCTTTGAAATGATTGATTTTCTATAATTATATTCCCAAAAAATTCAAGATCTTTTTTGGGATGTAATATATTATTTGTAATGAACCTTAACAAAAGCTTTTTATTTGATTTTCTGTGATACCTTCAATTAATCCCAGTTCACTAATCAAAAATTCATGTGCGTTATCTAACATTTTCTTTTCGCTTGCATTAAGTGCTTTTTCTTTCTGCATACGTAATAAATCACGTACAACTTCAGCACCTTCTTGTATTTTACCCGTTTTTATTTTATCTGTATTCAATTTATACCTTTGTTTCCACGTCAGTAATCTGTCTGATTCTCCATGTTGAAAAATATCTATTATGTTTGTTAATGCCTTTATATCCGTAACTGGTCGTATATTTGAACTCAATATTTTTCCCATAGGAATCATTACTTCCATATTACTAGCCGACATTTTTATGACATAATACTGTTTTTTTTCTCCTGAGATTTCCTTTTCTTCTATGGCTTTAATTATACCTGCTCCGTGCATTGGATAAACGATGTTATCGCCAATTTGAAACAAATAATCCACCTCCATATATGGTAACCTTCTCAATCTTAACACACATTTATTTTTTTAGCAAAATTTTTATAATATCACAAAATTATTTTCTATGTCAATTTATTTACACAGAAAAATTCAAGCTGTACAAAAACACTAAAAAACCCGCAATTTTGTTACCTTTTCACACCCATCCCCTCAATTTTATATACCTTGTAAAACAAAAAAATACATCACTACATATAAGTAGCGATGTATTTTTATATAATATGCAACATGAAAGACAAAAACAGTTACTTCAAAACTTCACACACACGATTCTTCGCTTATATACTAACCTGTTTACTAATCGTTTCTCGTGCTAAAAGAAAACTCATAATCACTTGCGCAGCTACTCTACTCGTCATATCCCTAAAATCAAGAGTTGGATCAATTTCTACTATATCCATCCCTTGAACGAGTGGCTCTTTACCAAGGAATTCAATTGCATCAAGTAAAGTTGTACTATCCATTCCACCAGGGCCAATTGCTGGGCAACCTGGCGCAAATGCTTGGTCTAGTACGTCCATATCAAGAGAAATATAAATAGAAGTCACACCTTGTTTTCTTAATACTTCAATACTTTCTGAAATAAAATCTTTTATTTCTCTCTCTCTTACATCTTTCATTGTATACACTGTTACGCCATGCTCTTTTGCATATTCATGGTACGCTCGTGCATTTGAAAAATTACGAATCCCAATTTGAACGAGTTGTTTTCCTGTAATCACACCTTTTTCTAGCAAACTACGGAACGGTGTACCATTTGATGGACCACCATCATCTAGATTACGTAAATCATGATGGGCATCAAATTGAATAATACCGACCTTCCCTTTACTATTTGCAAAACCAGTTATACTCGGAAAACTAATCGAGTGGTCACCACCAAGAACGATTGGTATCATTTTCGGATTTACTTTCGTCAAGTGACCAACTGTTTTCGCAATTCGTTTATGACTCTCTTTTATATCTGTCACATGCATCGTAATATCACCGCAATCATGAAGAACACTTTCTTTCATATCGTGTTCTTCTGTAATTGCGTACGTGCTATATGCATCTAACATTGAACGAATTGTTTTTGGCGCAAAACATGCTCCCGAATGACTAATAGATGGTTTAGAAAGGGGCGCTCCAATTAAGGCAGCACCGAATATTTCTACTCCTTCCTCCCAATCTTTAATCATTTCGCTCCATTTCGTCACTTCACGATCGATAAACTTTGCATTTTTCTTTAAATAGTGGCCGTACTCCACGATTGTTCACCTCTTGTATATGCGATATGACCATTCTTCCATACTGTATTTACATGACTTACGCCGTAATGGTACGGTACGTAAGCATAATTATAAGCATCCCATAAAACTAAATCCGCCTTACGACCAACTCTAATTTTCCCAGCTACATCGCCTCGATTAATGGCATAAGATGAGTTAACTGTTACCGCATTCCAGACCTCTTCTGGTGTCATTTTTAGTTTCAGCATTGCAATACTCATAATAAGCTGAATGTTTTCAGTTGGACAGCTACCTGGGTTAAAGTCTGTAGCTAATGCTACCGCAACACCTTCATCGATCATTTTACGTCCGCGTGCGAAGCTTTCTTTATTTAAATAAAAAGTTGTTCCTGGTAATAAGGTCGCTACTGTATTCGAAGTCGCAAGCATTTCAATCCCTTTATCTGAAGCACCGACTAAATGATCAGCTGATGCTGCACCAATTTCAGCCGCTGCTTCCGCACCACCAAGAGGGTCGATTTCATCTGCATGAATTTTCACATCAAAGCCCAGCTCTTTCGCTTTCAATAAAAATTCTTTTGACTCTTCTACAGAGAACACACCTGTTTCACAGAAAATATCAACGAACTCAGCTAATTGCTTCTCTTTCATTTCTGGTAATAGATCTAGCATCCATTGTAAAAATTCTTTCGATCTTCCTTTATACTCTTTCGGAACTGCATGGGCACCTAAAAATGTTGAAACTAAATCAATCGGATGCTCTTTTTGTAATTGTGCAGTTGCCTCTAATTGTTTCCATTCCGTCTCATCATCTAAACCGTAACCACTCTTCGCCTCTACCGTTGTAACTCCGAAAGATAGCATACGGTCTAAATGGAATTTTGCTTTTTGAACAAGTTCTTCTTTCGACGCTTGTTTCGTTGCATTTACAGTTGAAAGAATACCTCCGCCTTTTTCTAAAATTTCTAAGTACGGAACTCCTTGTAATTTCAGCGCGATTTCATTTTCACGAGATCCACCAAATACAAGATGAGTATGCGGATCAACAAGACCAGGAGAAACCATTTTCCCGCCGCAATCAATAACCTCTTTCGCTTGTAATCCTTTTGCTTCTTCCGCTGTTCCAACGAAAGTAATCACGCCATTTTCAATTCCAACAGCACCATTTTCAATTACAGGAAGCGTGTTCATCGCTTCCCGTCTTAACAAGCCATCTTCTTGATCCATTGTTAGTAATTGACCGATATTTATTAGTAAAGTGTCCAGCATGTTTCTGCCCCCTTATTTCATCATTGGAATGTTAACGCCTTTTTCTTTCGCAGTTTGAACGGCTAAGTCATATCCTGCATCAACGTGACGAACAACACCCATACCAGGATCAGAAGTTAATACGCGTTCGATACGTTTTGCTGCTGCTTCTGTTCCATCTGCAACGATAACCATTCCAGCGTGAAGTGAATAACCCATACCAACGCCACCACCGTGGTGAACAGATACCCAGCTCGCACCGTTTACACTATTAATTAATGCATTTAAAATTGGCCAGTCTGCTACTGCATCACTACCGTCTTTCATAGATTCTGTTTCACGGTTTGGAGATGCTACTGATCCACAATCTAAATGGTCACGACCGATAACGATTGGTGCTGACAATTCACCATTCGCCACCATTTCATTAATGATGCGACCAAATTTTGCACGCTCCCCATAACCAAGCCAACAAATACGTGATGGCAGTCCTTGGAATTCAACTTGTTGACGAGCCATACGAATCCAATTACATAAATGCTCATTATCCGCAAACTCACGTAAAATCACTTCGTCAGTTTTATAAATATCTTCTGGATCGCCAGAAAGAGCTACCCAGCGGAATGGTCCCTTTCCTTCACAGAATAATGGACGGATAAATGCTGGAACGAATCCTGGGAAATCAAAAGCATTTTTCAAACCTTCATCGAAAGC
Source organism: Bacillus cereus (assembly GCF_015071065.1). GTDB lineage: Bacteria > Bacillota > Bacilli > Bacillales > Bacillaceae_G > Bacillus_A > Bacillus_A cereus_BA. Next base: position 60,521 of record NZ_VOVA01000001.1, read on the forward strand.
AACTTGGCGAATGTTATTTCCGTAATCAAATGTAATCGCACCTTTTTCTTGCATTGCAAGCATTGCTTCCACATGTTTTGTCATGCTTTCTTTCGATAATTGTACGTAACGTTCTGGATCTTCTTCACGAAGTTTCGCTGCTTCTTCTACTGTGTAACCTACTGGAATATAACCGTTTAATGGATCATGTGCAGAAGTTTGATCCGTAACTAAGTCAGGGATAATATTACGGTTTACTAACTCAGGTAAAATTTCTGCTGCATTACCTAATAATCCAATTGAAATTGGCTCTTTCTTCTCTTTATACTCGTTTGCAATAGCCAATGCCTCTTCTAATGATTCTGTATACTTATCACAATATCTCTTTTCAATACGACGATCGATACTACGCTTATCTACATCAATAGCAATTACAACACCGCCGTTCATCGTTACAGCTAGAGGTTGTGCCCCGCCCATACCACCTAGGCCAGCAGTAATTGTTAAAGTACCTTTTAATGAACCATCGAAATGTTGACGTGCTGCTTCTCCAAATGTTTCATATGTTCCTTGTAAAATCCCTTGTGTTCCAATGTAAATCCAGCTGCCCGCTGTCATTTGTCCATACATCATAAGACCTTTTTTCTCAAGTTCACGGAAGTGATCCCAGTTCGCCCACTTCGGTACTAAGTTAGAGTTCGCTAGAAGAACACGTGGCGCATCTTCATGTGATTTAAAAATCGCAACAGGTTTTCCTGATTGAACAAGTAACGTTTCATCACTTTCTAACGTTTTTAATGAATCAACAATCGCATGGTAGCTATCCCAGTTACGAGCTGCACGGCCAATTCCGCCGTATACAACTAATTCTTCTGGTTTTTCAGCTACTTCAGGGTCTAAATTGTTCATTAACATTCGAAGTGCAGCTTCTTGAACCCATCCTTTCGTTTGTAATTCAGTACCTCTTGGCGCACGAATTGTTTGTTTTACATTTTCCATTTTAATCTCTCCCTTTTCTCATTTTATAGTGCTGCGTTTACATCTAATCTTTCTTTTATCGAATAATTCGTTTTTAACCAATGCGTAATATTTTCAATATCCGTTGAGAATATGCGATCATTTGTAATAGAAGGTACTTGCTGACGACCTTGATGGTAGAAAGCTTTCGTTACTGTACTCATTTCTTCAATACCTCGATATTCCGCAGCTTGCATCGCACAGATCATTTCAATCGCAAGAACACGTCTTACATTTTGAATAATTTGATGTGCATGACGTGAGGCGATTGTTCCCATGCTTACGTGATCTTCTTGGTTAGCTGACGACGGGATAGAATCTACACTTGCAGGGTGAGCTAACGTTTTATTTTCTGAAACGAGTGAAGCTGCTGCATATTGCATAATCATCGCACCTGACTGAAGTCCTGGCTCTGGACTTAAAAATGGTGGTAAGTCATTTAATTGCGGATTTACAAGGCGCTCAATACGGCGCTCAGAAATATTGGCAAGTTCCGCCATCCCTACTTTTAAGAAATCCATCGCAAATGCAATCGGTTGTCCGTGGAAATTACCACCAGAGATTACTTTTTCCCCACCGTCAAAAATAAGCGGATTATCTGTCGCTGCATTCATTTCAATTTCTAATTTTTCTTTCACATAATTTAAAACTTGCCAAGAAGCACCGTGAACTTGCGGGATACAACGAAGTGAATATGCATCTTGTACCCGAAGTTCTCCTTGTTTTGTCACAAGTTTACTATCATGAAGAATGTCACGAATCCTGCTTGCCACTTCGACTTGCTCTTTATAACCACGCGCTTTATGAACATTTTCATCGAATGCATCAATAATGCCGCGTAATCCTTCCATTGTCATCGATGCAATTAATTCTGATTGATAAGCACTTGCTTCAGCTTCTATATAAGAAAGAACCCCTTGCGCTGTCATTGCCTGTGTACCATTGATTAACGCAAGACCTTCTTTCGCTTCTAGTTCAATAGGTTCAAGTCCTTCTTCTGTCAGAGCAACCATCGCATGAACTCGTTTTCCCTTGTAGAACACTTCCCCTTCACCTAATAAAACGAGGGCAAGATGAGATAAAGGTGCTAAATCACCGCTCGCTCCTAGCGATCCTTGTTGCGGAACGACTGGATGAATTTTACGATTTACAAACTCAAGAAGCATATTTACAACAAGCGGCCTAACACCAGATACCCCTTTAAGCATCGTATTAGCCCGTAAAATTAACATACCGCGCGATACTTCTTCAGGGAATGGATCACCTATTCCGCACGCATGTGATTGAATTAAATTATGTTGAAGTGCTCTCACATCTTCTTTTTGAATAAGCACATCACTAAATTTCCCAAATCCAGTTGTAATACCGTAAACGACTTTTCCGTCTTCTACGATTTTCTCAACTACTTCGCGGCACTCCGCTACTTTTTGCATACTATTTGGACAAGCCGTTACACCTTCACCTTCAAATAACAAACGCTTCATTTCTTCTATTGTTAATGTATGTCCTGTTAACGTAATCATTATTTTTCCTCCTTAAAATAGCAAAAGGGGACCTTACCTTTTTAAGACAGACTTCTGTCCTAAAAAGCAAGGCCCCCTTCTAACTAATAGACTATGGGCAAATCATATGTGATTAATTCCTAAACCAATCGCCTCATGCTCAGATCCTTTTACAGGCGCACCTATCGTTCCATAAAGTGCAACAGCAACCCATTCGCCTTCTTTTTTTCCGTCGTATGGTGTACCGCGCACAATTGCAAAGCGAAGTCCTACTGTACGAAGAACGTCTGCTAACTGAATTTGACCTCTCGTCACTCCGTACAAAGCTTCCATAATTGCATGATAAAGTGCATGTGTTTCTCTGTAAACATCTGTTTCAATAACTCGGTTGCTCTTAGCCGCTGTTTCCATTGCTGCTACTACTTTTTGCGAATTCATAGAACCAACTTTTCCAGTACAATATTTCCAACCTTTTGGAATAGATAATACGGGACTTTCATTCTCATCCGCAAGTGCCAACAGCATGGCCATACGACCAATTCGATGTGTTCCTTGAAGAAGCATGTGACTCTCTCATTTCTTTTGAATTATTTGAATATTACTTAATTTAAGAATATATGAAAACGGTTAAATCGTCAATAGTTTAAAATATTATTCAAGCAATTTTTTATCCCCTCATACTTGTGTACACAATTTATTTACAGATTTTTTTCAGACGTGCTATAGTCTCACTAACAGATGCAAAGGGGCGAGATTTCAGTGGCGAAGCGAAAAGATATTCATTTTCGAATTGAAGAAAAATTACTTGCAAGGTTTGAAGACGCACTCCATTACGAAGCTTTAAAGAAAACAGACGTATTAACACATGCGATCCAGCAATTTTGCATAAAGGTGGAATGTGAAAAAATGAATGATGTAAAACGCCAATACAACGTAAGTAACCATTTACAAACACGTATCGATACGCATAAACATTTCGAAGAGAAACAAGTGAATGTAGATGAAGTCGTCATTGAACATTTACAACTCCAAGGGGAAGAAAAAATATTAGAGGTCGGGTGCGCTAACGGAAAATTCCTTTCCCTTTTGCAAACTAATGGTCATCAAGGCCAGTTAACCGGCTTTGATCAATCGGAAACCATGCTTTCTGAAGCCGCTATAAAGAATAATATGATCGAATGGAAACTCGGTGATGCTAGTAAACTTCCTTTCGAAGCTAATTGTTATGACCTGCTAATCGCAAGGCATATGTTATACCACATGAAAGATGTCGAAAAAACTATTCAAGGATTCCATAAGATAATTCGTCCTGACGGCGCCCTTTTAGCTACAACAAACTCTAAAGTTTCATTGCCTCGTATAGATGAAATGTGTAACAAAATGTTAGTCGCATTTGATTTACCAAAAACATCACCGTCGGTAGCTCCATTTTGTTTAGAGAATGGTAAAGAGCTACTACAATCTGTTTTTCCAACTGTTGAAGAAACAATTATTCATAATGCACTCGTTTTTCATCGCGCCACTCCAATCGTAAACTATATTTCTAGCATGTTTCCGTCGCTGAATATACCTGATAATATGTCCCTTCACATCGAAATGAAGGATTGGTTGAAAAAAGAGATAGAAAATGAATTAACTCTTCATGACGGTATTTGGAGCGATCCGAAAACGTTAGTGATTTATCGATGTAAAAAGGAAATAAGCTAGCATTTGCTAGCTTTTACATGTTTTCTGGTAACAGATTCTCCATCATCATATTGCCCTTTCCACTATAAAAATTTATATTATGTTCATTCGCTACCCCAAAATAAGAGGCAATCGCTATTCCAAATGGCACAAATGCATGTCCTTGTGCTGTAATAATATTTGCGTGCTGTACAACTTCTGTATACACAAAATTTTCTACTGGGAAACAATCTAATTTTTGATAATCTATGGTCACTGTATAAGAGATTTCTTTAAATAAACCCGCTTTTGCTAACGCATATGGTCCAGCACAAATCGCTGCCACTAATTTTCCTTGTTCAGAAAATTGACGAATGACTGAAAAAAGTAGTTCTGCCTCTTTCATATGTATTGCATCTCCGCCTGGAATAAGAATCCCCTCATACTCTTCCACACGCACTTCATTTAATTCTATGTGCGGCTGTACTTGCAAGCCCGTTTCACTTATAATCAATTCTTTTGTTAAACCCGCTGTAATGATTTCGTATTTATTTTTCAGCAATGCCGTTGCTACCGTTATCTCAAACTCTGCAAATGTCGGGTATACGAATAATAATATTTTTTTCATAGCCTTTTCTCCCTTAGCCATCCTATAAAATATGCCTCTAATTCGTCCACTGATAATATATTAGTGTCCACATAAGTTACGGGAAATTGTTTATACCATTCTTTTTCAACTTCTACTAATTTAAATTGTTCATCAAATGTACTTCGATTTCTTGCCCTATCATTATTTTTCCTATCATATACATTCTCTTTCGAAACATCTAAATAAAAAATTGCATCCGAACGGCATTGTCTTAATTTACATAAATCATCTTGTAATTCTGTTTCTATAGCCCACTCTTTCCCTATTAATTTCGGATAAAAAAGTGTATAGAACTCAATATCTTCTGGCCCACGATCAAAAATCACGACTGAACTTTTCACATTTTGAAACTCTTTTATTTTTGCTTCAATAAACATTTTTTGATTTGTAATAAACCCATCTTTTGTATAAATATCCAAATTTAATTTTTTCCGCTTTTCTACAATTGGATAAGGGTTTTCATATATAACCGAATGTCCTCTCTTTTCTAATCTTTTTGCTAATGTCGTTTTCCCACTTGCCATCGGTCCTTGAAGTGAAACTATGTAAGTCATACCGCTCATTCCTTTTCACTATCGTAAGTTACCTTTATAATATACAGAATTTTAAAAACCATCAACAAAATACTTACCATCTTGTTTCCTATTCCCATCTGACTTATAATGAAAAATAGAGATGATTTTGAACGCATTTTTTATGTAAGCTTGGGTTTCCAAGCTTACATTATTTTTTGCTTCCACTTTTCTTATAAAAAGAGTATACTAACATGGAACGTATGTTCTTAATGATTACATACAGTAAGGGGATAGAACAATGGTATACGACACAAAAGCAATTTCTTGGAATGAATCTTTAAAACAACTTCAACGCCGCTATACAAATAAACAAGTTGACCGAAAAGAATTTGAAGATATCGAACTGATGGAATTCTTCCGCGATAACAACTACATTTCTTTACCTACACATATAAGCGGCCTATCAACAACACGTTTTACTTCTTACTCTATTTTCACAACCGAAGATAAAGATCGTAAAGTTGGCACACTTATCATTGAATACGTAGAAGATGACAATGATATTTTACGCGTTGAACAACTATACTTCGTTTAAATCACAACGCTTGGTCAAAATGACCAAGCGTTCTTGCTTTCTATGAATCTCACTGTTTATAATATGAATAAAAGAAAACCACAATCATTAAGGGGGGGGTACGCTTGCTCGAAGGATGGTTCAGTTGGTTCATTGTATTATGGACTGTCATTTTATTAGGGCTTATGTCTATCGGTGGATATTTCATGTTCAGAAAATTCCTAAAACGATTACCGAAAGAAGACGGTATGTCTATTTTAGATTGGGAAGCACACTACATAAATAAAACGAGACATTTATGGGCTGACGAACAAAAACAATTGTTAGAAGAGCTCGTAAGTCCTGTTCCCGAACTATTTCGCGATGTTGCTAAATCAAAAATTGCTGGTAAAATTGGAGAACTCGCATTACAAGAAAATGCCTCTCAAATTACACAAGATTTAATTATTAAAGGATATATCATTGCCACACCAAAACGTGATCATAAATTTTTAGTTAAAAAATTGCAAGAAAAAGAGATTGATTATTCGAATTATAAAACTTTACTTGCAAAATAATCTTCATTTTTTTCCCTATTTTCAACAAGTTAACATCAATGGTAAACGTTTTATACGTCGTGGTTGAGACAGAAGATGTTAACAATACCAATAAAAAGACAGCGTCTTTGACGCTGTCTTTTTATTTTATACATATACAGTTTTAAGTTAGTTTCATATCTTTTTCATTATAAAAACCATCTTCTTTTTCCATTTCCTTCTGTAATTTCGTAAAGGAACGGTACATTGCAATTCTCCACGAAACAATCATTGCGAACGCAAGTAAGAAGAACATGCCGCTAAGTTGTCCTAAATCAAGAGATTGGCTTAAGTATGTTTTAAACACGATACGCACTACAAGTAATCCAATTAAAATAAATACAAATGCTTTTGAACGCTTCAAATAAATCTCTTGTCCGCGTATTTCAAATTTAGATGTTTTAATAAGAAAAATAGAAAAAAATAAACCGACACCAATTGCTTCTAGCATTTCTGCTGGAGTTAATCGAAACTCTGGAAAAACATACATCAATGCTCCTGTGCTCATAAAAAACGGAGGAAGTATAATTTTTTTCAATGTTGCAGGTTTCTTAGCTGCTTTTAAACGAATAAACATCGCACCGACAGCCATACAAACAGCAACGATACTTGATAACAGAACTATGTTCATATTTTCTCATCCTTTTTTGTGGCTATATGCAAAATATAATTTCATTATATGCTTTTCCGTTAGTATTTCCAACATTTTCACAGAATAATACTAAAAACCGGTAAATCCACCAAATAAACTTGAGAAATATACGATAATTTTCGTCATCCAATTAAAGTATAGGAAGATCCCCATAACAATCATAATGTATCCTCCGACTTTCATGAACGCCATACTATTTCTTTTAATCCAAGACATTTTCGTAATAAAGAATGAAAGTACGAAAAAGGGAATCGCAAATCCAAGTATGTAAGCAATCATATAAATCATTGCCGATTCTGGATTTGTTGCAGCTAATCCAATTACAGACACTAATATAGGCCCAGTACAAGGTGTCCATCCAGCAGCAAATGCCAATCCAATTAAAACTGAACCAAAATAACCACTCGGACGATTTTTAAATGTAAATTTACGGTCTTGCATTAGAAACTTCGGCTTAAATACACCGACAATAATAAGACCGAACACGATGATAAATATACCACCTAACTGTCTAATTAAATCTTTATAATCCGTAAAAACTCCTCCGATAAAACTTGTACCAAATCCAATTGCGATAAATATAATAGAAAACCCAAGTAAGAAAAACGCTGTATGAGTCATACTTCTTTTGCGAAGCATTGCATTTTCTTCTTTCAATTCAGAAACCGACATACCTGTTATGTATGATAAAAATGCCGGATAAAGCGGTAAGCAACATGGGGATATAAATGATAAGAACCCAGCTCCAAACGCTAAAAAAATACTAATATCTTGCATAATTCCACTCCTCTCCTTACATATTGTAGCAAAAACACATAAAAATACTATGAACAATTCGTGAACTCACGTTTCCAACGTGACAATAAGAAAAACTACCCTTTCACACAGTTTCTAATAAAGTGAAACTTTAATCAGTGGGGGTTTTGTTCATCCCACTGATTATTAATTGAACCAATCGGGCGTTAACGGGAAGCCTTACTGCCCGTTAACGCGGGATAAAACGTTTTCAATCCCTTCCATTATATAAAAAAAATATCAATTGAATTATGAAACTCTTTCTAATTGTTACTAACATAACAAAGGTTCCACAGTTTCTCAAATCATTAGCACATTACAATTAACTTCACACATATCAACCCTAAAAAATTTTTTTCAAATGCTGTCTTTATACAACATAAAGCTGATTTTACAATACTTTAATTATTATAAATTTCAAGATTATGCATAAATATCATACTTTTATTATTATTCTATAAAATTTCTCACTTTTCTTTCATTTGACCCTTCATTTTTAATTTTGTATACTCCCTCTAGTTATATATGTCCGTTACGGAACAATTTCATATAGATGGGAGGAATTTTTCATGCTTCGTTATTCTCTTTTAGTTTTATTAGGAGCGTGTAGTTATGGGGTTTTAGCTATTTTTGTTAAACTTGCATATGCAGAAGGGTTTTCACTTGGAGAGGTAATTGGTAGCCAGTATTTGTTCGGTTGGATTATTTTACTTGCTATTACACTTCTATTTTCTAGACATCGTGTTCCACTAAAACAAATGTTAATTTTATTCGTCGCAGGAACGTCTGCAAGTTTTACTGGAATTTTTTATTACGCTTCTTTAAAAACTGTACCAGCTTCTATTGCAATTATACTTTTATTCCAGTTCGTTTGGGTTGGGATTATCATTGAAGCAGTCGTAACAAAAACATTACCTTCAAAAGAAAAAGTTATTTCAGTAATCTTCTTACTTGCAGGTACATTTTTATCAAGTGGGTTATTAGAAACAGCAGCTGGTGATTTCGATACGACTGGAATCATTTTAGGCTTATTATCTGCTGTTACATTTGCAACATACATTTTCGTAAGTGGTAAAGTTGCCGTTGAAGTACCTTCATTACCACGCGGTGTCCTTTTAATGGCTGGCGCTTTAACTCTAGTCATGATCGTATTCCCGCCAACATTTATTTTTAACGGAGCAATTTCTCAAGGCCTTTGGAAATACGGCTTGGGATTAGGAATATTTAGTATCGTTATTCCGTCCATTGCCTTTACAATCGGTATTCCAAAAATCGGGTCTGGCTTAGCAACTATTCTTGGTGCAGCGGAACTACCAGTTACAACAATTATGTCTGTATTCGTTTTAAAAGAAGCTGTACTATCTTCACAATGGTACGGTGTATCACTTATTTTAATCGGTATCGCAATCCCGCAAATTGCCTATGCAATGCGTGGACGGTATAGAAAACAGCATACTCATAAAAAAGTTGCGGCATAAACGAGAGAGGATTTTCATTTGAGAATCCTCTCTTTTATTATTGTGTTATATAATGAATACAAATATTTCACTTAAGAAAGAGGGCATAATAAGTGGCATCTATTCCACATCAATTAACAGAAAAACTTATTTCCATTCGTCGGCATTTACATGAAAATCCAGAACTATCATACGAAGAATTTGAAACGACAAAAGCGATAAAAAATTGGTTAGACGAGGCCAATATCACCATTATTGATTCCAACTTAGAAACAGGAATTATCGCTGAAATTTCTGGTAATAAAAACGGTCCAGTTGTAGCGCTTCGTGCTGATATCGATGCCCTTCCTATCCAGGAAGAAACAGACCTTCCATACACTTCAAAAATACATGGTAAAATGCATGCTTGTGGGCATGATTTTCATACAGCTGCTATGTTGGGTGCGGCTTACTTATTAAAAGAAAAAGAAGCTTCTCTTAAAGGAACTGTTCGCTTTATATTCCAAGCTGCTGAAGAAAGTGGAAACGGAGCATGTAAAGTTGTTGAAGCTGGACATTTAAAGAATGTGCAAGCCGTTTTTGGTATGCATAATAAGCCCGATTTACCAGTAGGTACAATCGGTATTAAAGACGGTCCACTAATGGCCGGAGTAGATCGATTTGAAATTGAAATTCATGGTATTGGGACACATGCAGCTGTGCCTGATGCCGGCGTCGATCCTATCGTTGCATCATCTCAAATCGTTATGGCACTTCAAACAATTGTAAGCCGAAATATTAGTTCTTCTCATAACGCTGTCGTAAGTGTAACAAACATTCATTCAGGGAATACGTGGAACGTTATTCCCGAAAAAGCAATATTAGAAGGAACTGTCCGTACATTCCAAGCTGAAACACGTGAAAAGATTTCGGCATTAATGGAACGTATCATTAAAGGCGTTTCTGATGCACTAGGTGTAAAAACAGAATTTCGATTTTACCCAGGTCCTCCTGCTGTTCAAAACGATAAAGTACTCACTGATCTTTCTGTTCAGATTGCAGAGAAAATGAATCTAAACGTTATCTCTCCTACACCATCAATGGCAGGAGAAGATTTTTCTTTTTACCAACAAGAAACACCAGGTTCATTCGTCTTTATGGGAACAAGTGGTACACATGAATGGCATCATCCAGCTTTTACAGTAGATGAAAAAGCATTACCTATTAGCGCGGAGTATTTCGCCTTATTAGCCGAAGAAGCTATTCATCAATTATTACAAACAAAAAGCCGTTAAGTTATACCCTTAACGGCTTTTGCTTATGCTGTTAAATCTCGTTTTATAAATACAGTATAGGAAATCCCTAAAAATACAGCTAAGTATAGAAGAAGCATACAAGAAGCAAATGGGAATGTTACTCCATCAATAAAGCTTCCACCCTTTAAAAGCCCATATAAATCTGTATTCGCTGGTAATAAATATTTCGCCCATTCATATCTTGCTGCTGGAATTAGTGCTATTCCTCCTGATAAAGCAAGGAATAAAGAAATACCAATTGCACCTCCACTTGATCTCGTTAAAACAGAAATCATAAAGGCAAATGCAGCATATACAAGAGTTGGTAACCAAGATAAAATATAATATTTACTTGCTTCCACGAAAATGTTTTGTTTTATAATATTTCCGTCTTGAACGATAAATTCAGTCCAGGATGGTTGTTGGAATTTATAAACAATTAGCCCACATAATGTTGAAAAAATCATATTAAAGATAAATAATAATGCCGCAAATATAACGATGGCCAAAAATTTCGATGTTAAAATTTTAAATCTGCTTGCTGGACGAATCGTTAAAAATTTATATGTTCCCCAGCTATATTCATTCGCAAAAATTGTACTCGCATATACGAGAATAAACGGAAGTAATATAGGAAAAACAATAAAACCAGTATCTCTCATGAAAGAAAGTGGAGAACTACTTGCTGGCGCTGTATTCGTTTCTAAATACTTCATCTTCAGTTGATATTCTTTTACAAGCTCGTCCCCTGACTTTTCTGCTAAAATATCCTCCTTTTTCATGCCGAGCTTTTTCTCAATTTCTACAGTGCGTTCTGTATAATCCGCTTTCCACCCTTTTGTTTCTGGCTCTAAATACTTTACCGTAACCCATCCTAATCCAATAATTAATACCGCTATAACTGCAAAAGGAATAATCGTTCGCTTTCGCTTAAATATTTTATACAGCTCGTTATAAACTAAATTAAACAATATCTTTTCCCCCTGTTAATTCTAAAAACTGCTCTTCTAGCGTTTTTCTTTCCTCATAAACACGATAAACTTGAATATTTTTCTCCATCAATGTACGAAGAATATTTGGAATTTCTTCATCTTTCACATGTATAATTAATTCGTTTTCTTTTACTAAAACGTCGTATTCTAAAACCTCTGCCGCTTTATTCGCATCATCTACACGTATATGTATTTCTTCTGTTTCTTCCTTTTTATCACTTTGAATATTTTGTGTTGCGACATATTCTCCATGCTGAATAATAATAACCCTGTCACACATTAATTCAACTTCTGAGAGTAAGTGACTAGAGACAAGAACAGCTTTTCCTTGTTCATGTGCAATTTTCTTTATGTACATCCGCATTTCATGTATACCACTAGGATCTAATCCGTTCGTTGGTTCGTCTAGTATTAATACATCTGGATTATGTATAAGTGCCTGAGCAATTCCTAAACGTTGTCTCATACCGAGTGAATATGCTTTTACTTTACGGTCAATCACTTGTCCCATTCCTAATAGTTGCACAACTTCATCGATACGTTCTTCAGTCACATTGCCATTCATTCGTCCGAAATATGTTAAATTTTCATAGCCGCTTAAAAAAGGATAAAATTCCGGTGTCTCAATTACAGCACCAATTTTCGCAGCAGTTTTTTCAAATTGCTGTTTTACAGATTGGCCATCAATCCATACTTCTCCTTCTGTCATACGAATCATTCCGACCATCATTCGCATTAATGTCGTTTTTCCAGCACCATTTGGTCCTAATAAGCCAACTACTTCACCCTTTTTCACTTCAAAACTAATATTTTCTACTAACGTCTTTGAACCAATTCGCTTTGTTAATCGATCAACTTTTACGATCGCTTGCTCATTTATCATTCCATACAACCTTTCTTCTTAACTCTTTTTTTCAGTTCTTCCCACTGTATCATGATTAATAACGTGTGTAAAATGAAGAAAAAGCCATGATTTCTCATGCCTTTCTCCTCGTTTCATGCGAATTTTCACCCGTTAACCTTTGTGTAAATCTACAACATTGCCAAATTGATACTATAATTACGGTTATCATAACAACTGCTGTTATCACTACCGCATACATCGGAATCGGTGCATTGGTTATCCCTTGGATTCCTACTGCTTTCATAAAAATAATAATAAATAATTTCAAAAATAACATACCATGAATTAATCCGAAAACAAAAGCTCCTCCGTAAGTTAATAATTGCTCCTGACATAATAAACATAACATTTCTTTTCTTGTCATCTTCACTACTTCATACGATTTAAACTCCTCTCTTCTTACCTGTAAAAGAGAGCTTGTCATTTTATATGTAACGAAAATACACACAAAAACTATAAATAGAAACATAGCATAAAACCACTTTACAAACATAGGTGTATATTCCGCTTTATTTATTACAGCTTCATTAAATCGGAATGATATCATAAAAAAACAAAGCATTGTATTCATAGCAATCCACATAAATTGTTTTAACCTTTGGGCAGCAAATGTTTGTATATTTTTTCTCGCTAACCGAAATAAAGACATAATTTCCCCCTACCTTGCTTCATAACATACGCATTCTATACTACTAGTGTATAAAAATATGACATTTTAAACATCGCACTTCAATCGGAATCTTTACTAAGCCTTTAGTCCTAGAACACAAAATGGTAATTAAAGGATATTTATAATATGATTGTAAAAAAAGAAAGGAGCATTATATGCGTATAAAATTGCTATTTACCTTATCCTTACTACTTCTCACTAGTTGTAGCCCACTAAAAAACAATGAAGGTGCCACTGTTAAACCTTATAAATTAACAAAAGAGCAATCTGATATTTTACAAATGACTCCTATAGGTGAAGAAAATAGAATGTTTTATGATGTTACAATCAAAAACAATAAAGATGAACTAAACGCTGTGATTGAATATTATCAAAATGGTACAAAAATGAAAGAGATTGCTAACATAGCCTCATCACATTTTTTAGAAAAGAAAATAAGGCTTTCTTTCATAGCACCACATTTCCAATTGGATAAAGATGTACTAGAAAAAGGTCAATGGTATATTAATATCGAAGGTGGTTCAACGCTTGTTTCGGAAGAGACTCCTCCAAACGTAAATAGTTCTGTAACTACTACAATTCAATCTACTAAAAACGTAAAATACAATCAAAAAACAATTTTAGCTGCTGTAATAAAAACAAGTAAAGATACTGTAATCGTCCCTACAATTGATGAAGAACCAAGCATTGAGTTACTCTTAAAAGAAAACGAACACGTTTATCTATTTAGTATCGAGCTAAAAAAAGAACAATAAAGTGGAAAGGCAACTCAAATGCATTTCCGCTTTATTGTTTAATAAGGTGTACTTTTATATATATAAATTAAATCGCTTTTCCGTCACGATTACTACTCGTCCTTCTCATCTCCTATTTCTATTCGTTTTTTCTCTCTTGCAATTTTCAAAAACTCTAACAACTCTGGATTGTTATTCATTTTTTTATAAGCCACTGACATTTCTGCAACAAAATTAGAATCACATAACTCTTTATATACAACTTCTGTTTTATACAATTTATTTGCGGATACAGGTATTACCGTAATTCCAATACCTGCTGCTACAAGCCCCATGACAGTTTGATACTCCGTTGCTTCTTGTACAATGTGCGGACTAAAACCGACAGCGCGGCAAAGTGATAAAATTGTATCGTATAACGCTGGCCATACTGGTCTCGTAATAAATACGAACGGTTCATCCCTTAAATCTTCGATATGTATTTCGTCCTTTTCAGCAAGTGGATGCGCCTTCGGTAAGCATAACGTACACGAAAGTTTTTGAATTGGTTCTAACTCAAGTAATTGCGTTGGAATTGGCGGACGTAAAAATCCAATATCAATTCGATTATCATGAAGTGCATGCACCTGATCCGGTGTTGACAATTCATGTAATGCAACAGACACTCTTGGAAATTTCTTTCTATACTCCCTGACGATTGACGGTAAAATATCATATATCGCCGCACCTACAAAACCAATTGAAAGTGATCCAACTTCTCCCCTTTGAGCACTTTGTGCAACTTCTACTGCTTTTTCAATTTGTTCAAACGCTTTTTTTACTTCTTTTAAAAACATTCCTCCTGCTTCTGTTAATTCAACCTTTCTCTTCGTTCTTGAAAATAACATAACTCCCATTTCTTTTTCTAATTGCTGAATTTGTTGACTAAGTGGTGGTTGTGTCATTTGTAGACGAGCAGCCGCTCGTCCAAAGTGCAATTCCTCTGCCACTACAACAAAATATTGCAAATGCCGTAATTCCATTTTGGACACCCTTTTCACTTTCGATTAATACATCTAATATATTAATAACATATAATTTATATATTAGACAAATTTTTCGAATGAACGTATAGTAGAAATTGTTAATTATTTTTTACAATTTCTATGTAAAAAACAAAGAGGTGGTTACTGTATGAAATGGTGGAAGTTAAGCGGACAAATTTTATTATTATTTTGTTTCGCTTGGACAGGTGAATGGATTGCAAAACAGGCACACCTCCAAGTTCCAGGAAGTATAATCGGTATTTTTTTATTATTAATCTCATTAAAATTTAATATAGTGAAAAAAGAATGGATACAAGACGGTGCAGACTTTTTATTAAAAGAACTTATTTTATTTTTCATCCCTTCTGCAGTCGCTGTCATTCGTTACAAAGATACATTATCACAATATGGAATCGATCTCATTTTAATTATCGTGATTAGTACACTTTGTGTCACTCTCGTAACAGGACTTTTAACAGAATTGCTATTAAAGCGGAAAGGATCAACACAATGATCGGCTTTCTTTGTTTACTATTAACACTATTCACATATTGGGTATCTAAAAAAATGTATCAACGCTGGAATTGGAGCTTACTTTCTCCCCTTCTTGTATGCCCAATCATTTTAATTGCTTTATTACTCGGATTAGATACACCATACGAAACCTACGAATCTGGTAGTCATTGGCTAACAGAATTATTAAAACCTGCTACAGTTGCTTTCGCATGGCCAATCTATAAACACTTTAATTTATTAAAAAAACATGGAATGGCCATTTTAATTAATGTCATTGTTGGTTCATTTCTATCGGTTATTACTTCCGCACTATTAGCTGATTTTTTTCAAATTGACTCTACAATAGAACAAAGTTTAGCACCGCACATTGTAACAACACCTATTGCAATGGCTATTTCAGAAATGATTGGCGGCATGTCACAATTAACAGCCGTTTTCGTCGTATTAACTGCCTTAACTGGAGCATTACTCGGTCCTACGCTCATACGCATATGCCGTATTAAAACAGCGCTCGCAAAAGGTATAATGCTAGGTACTAGCGCGAATGGAACCGGAACATCAAAAGCATTTGAAATCGGTCCTGTAGAAGGTACAATTGCAAGTTTATCAATGCTTTTAACAGCTGGAGCTAGTTTAGTTATCGTTCCGCTTTTCTTATCTTGGATACATTAAAAAAGAAAGTGTTTAAACACTTTCTTTTTTATTTGTATATTTATATAATAGATCATAATCTTCTGGAAACGATAAAGATAATTTTTTCACTTCATCTATTCCTTTCCAATCAATCTCATGTATTAACTCATCCGGATCTTGGATTTTCATATTACCGCCTATTTTTTTAACAAAGTAATAATGAACATACACCGGAATCCCGTATGTAATACCTTCTTTTTCGTATATTTTATTTACAACCTCCACATTGTAACCTGTTTCCTCCCAAACTTCTCGAATACAACATTCTTCTAGTGTTTCTCCCTTTTCAAGTCCTCCACTTGGGACAGACCACCTTTTTTCTTCCCCTTCTTTTCCTTGCAATACCATTAAAATTTCATTTCTTTCATTCATACAAATAGCTGCCGTACCTATCCATCTCTCCATATACATCCCTCCCCTACTAAAATTCGCCTTCTTTTTTATTTCCCCTTTGAAAAAAGAGGAAATAAGTAAAAAGATGCCGAAAGTTTACATCAACTTCATGAGCAGTCCCTTCTTAGAAATTCAAACCGAAAGGATGAAATTATGATTTCTAAATATGTCGTGGAATGTGTTTTTTGTGAAGAAAATCGAAAACCTCGGCAGGCTATCGTCACAGTGCCCGCCACTTCCCAGCTACTAGCAATCCAAAAAGTACGGGCTGAATGCAAACGACGCTTCGGAAAAACTTTATTATTGCAAACAGAAATTAAAGAAGAATTACTCTTTGAACAAAAAGAAAGCTGACCATAAATTGGTCAGCTTTCTTATCCGATCATATTTTCACATGAAGATTAGGGGCATCCTCTTTAAGGATCGGGATTTACCCATTATGTGCGTTCCATAATGGTCATCGAACAATATATTTCTATACAATAAACTATTGAATAGAATAGGGCAAAACTTGTTCGCATTTTTTAGAAAAGGGATAGGGATATAATTCAAGTAATACTTCGAATACTCGAACTTTACACTCATTATATTAAAGTAAATCCTTTTATATGAGAAATATGAATTACTTACATAATTCATTCGTAAAATATATTAATATGTTTCTATATATTCTCTTTAATCTACTAACAACATACATCCAGCTAATATTGGTGTCATAATCATCGAAAACCTTAGAAGCATGCGAGGTGCATAATTTGTAAACTTAGCTCCTATATATGCGCCTAACATTGTCCCGATTAAAACTTGTACTAATAATA
This sequence comes from Bacillus cereus, assembly GCF_015071065.1. GTDB lineage: Bacteria > Bacillota > Bacilli > Bacillales > Bacillaceae_G > Bacillus_A > Bacillus_A cereus_BA. Next base: position 77,920 of record NZ_VOVA01000001.1, read on the forward strand.
CATAATCTAAATACCCTTCCGAACTATATCCAAGCCCACCTCCAATTGCGATTGGTAATATAACGAGCATTGTCGTCCCTACAGATTGACGGATTGTTAAACCTAATAGAACTATTAATCCGAGTTGGATAAAAGGTGCTGAACCAATACCAAATGAACCAGCTAAAATTCCAGTCACCAATCCGAGGAATATACATTTAATCACGTTATCTTTCGAAAGTTCTTTATGCCCTTTTAAAGACGACTGTGATCTTTTTTGAAACATAATCAACCGAATAAACATAAAAATTGCCGATAAAAATAACATACCGGCTGTAAACCAATGCAACAGATGTGCTGGTATTAACGAACCAAACTTTGAACCAATATAGGATCCAAACGCACCAAATCCCCCAACAACTCCGCCTATTACAAGCACAACATTCCCTTCTCGGTAATGACTTACTACTCCAGATAATGTCGTAAATGCCATCGCAGTTAAAGATGTTGCAAGCGCAACATGAATAGGGATATGGAATACTAGAGTGAGTATGGCGATGATAAATCCTGCTCCTCCTGCTCCGACAAATCCTAATAAAACTCCCATTAATAACATTGTTATAATAATTGTCACATACTCCCCCTCCAATACCCCAATTATCTATCATATACACACTTCTATACAAACAAAAAGCACCCTAAACGGATGCTTTTACTACTTTTCTATATTGATAATATGTACTTAATCTTGATTAATCAAAATTACAGCTGGTCCAGAGACAACAACTCCGGCCACTTCTATCTTTTCAAATTCATTCACTGTAATAGATATAACCCCTTCTCTTTCCATCAATTCCTTACTCAGGACATCAGTCGGTATCGCTTTCACCGTCTTACCTCCTTTTCGTTTTATACAAAATTACAAAAAACTACCCAATGCATCTAAATATATGCATCACCCCCGCTTTCATTCCTTATTCCAGTCAAAATTCACATCCCCTTTCTATAACATATTGAAAAATAAAAAAGCACTCGCTAAAGCGAATGCCTTTCTATTATTTACTTCTCTATTACTTTTAACATTCTATTAATAAATGCTGCCGATTCTCCACGTGTTGCAGAACCTTTCGGCATAAACTCATTGTTCTCATTTCCTTTTACAATTCCAAGTCCATAAACACGTTGGACAGCTTGTTTATCATACGCTAAATTTTGATCCGTAAATGGTAATTGAACTAAATTACCTTTAATATTTTTGTATTGTAACGCTCGATCAATCATAATGACAGCTTCATCACGTTTAATCGTATCATTCGGTGCAAACAGGTCATTCCCTCGTCCACTTATAATTCCAGCACTAGCTGCACGATTAATACCATCTACTAGCGATGGATGTGCTGTGTTTAAATCTTTGAAATTCGATTTCCCCTCTGGTAATTGTAATGATCTTGAAACTAAATTCGCAAATTCTCCGCGTGTTACAAGACGTTCCGGCCAATAAGAACCATTTCCATCTCCAACCATAATACCTCTTTTATCTAATTCACGAATATCCGCTTCATACCAACCACCTGTAATATCATCTTTATGATTCGCATCATAATAAGCTTTTGTTCCCTGCAAGAATGGCTCCCATGCATTATTCTTTATCATAATGGCCGGACAATTCTTCCCGCTCCAAAATTGATGTTTTTTCACATTTTCTAAAGGAATGTTTAATTCGCCCATTAAATAAGCCGCTAGTTTGCGAGCATTTTCCACAGCTTTATTATAATCACCATCTTGGTTGACAGCAATTTCAATAGCAATTGATTCTCTATTACCAGTTCCTTCTGCTCCATCTCCAGCATGCCAACCATTTTCATTTAATGGTAGATGTTGATAAATTTCTTTATCATCTACTGTAAAATGCCAAGATGCTGAACGATCAGTCGTTCCTGTTGCTTGACTGTATAAATATTGTGCATGGTTTCTAGCATTTGCTCCAACACTATAATTATCCGTCTCATGAATTGTAATGTATTTTGGTTTCATCGCATAGCCTGGACGAATATTTTCATTTCCTGTTGGTACAATCATTTCCTTTAATGGTACACCGTAAATATCCGTTGTTTTCTCTGCTGATGGCGCTGCATACATAACCGCTTCACGTTTCTTACGAGTTGGGATTGTGCTTTGAATAAGAGATGCTTTTGTACCCTCAAATTTTGCTGAAGGTGAATTAATCCATTTCACCTCATTATCTATTTGGACTTGGAACCACTCTCCAGCTTGTCCAATTGCAATAATTGTTTGTGGCTGTAATACTTTCTCTTCTTTATATGAATTGAATGGTGCGGAATATGTAGCTGTTTCTTCATTAATTACTAACTGTTCATTTGATAAGTGATAAATTTCCTTAACCTCTACGTTTCCTTCACTATTTTGTATCCACCCAGCTCCAGATGATGTTTCAACATAGTAAGCGTTTCCTTTTCGTTTCTCAGCTTTCACTACTTGATTTGAAATCTGAACACCTGTCGCTTTTTGTAAATCAGCAGAATCATATAAAGCAGTTGAATTTATTATATGTACAAGAAAATCTCCTTGCGCTTCATTTGTTATTCCTTTGTCCTCTCCACGCCCATCTTCATCTTTCATATGGGTTTCAATACTTTTTAAAGCTTGCTCGTCAGTTGAAATTGTTACGGTCTTTTCTACTGTGTCAGCATAGGAAAAAGTTGGAATCGTTACTATACTAAATACAATTGATGCAGCTAAAACATTATAAAATCCTTTTTTCATAATAATTATTTAACACGCTTATATCTAAACTCGTGTTAACTTCCCTCCCTAATCTAAAAATTTTAAGGCTATCTAGCAAACTTCTAAACTAAATAACCCTTTACAATATAACAAACTCTATCTCATTCGTATAGATAGGAATGACTACTATTTGCCTACTTTTTCTATATTGGAATATAGAAAAGAAGCTATAAAAGATATAGCTTCCCCTCTCACTATTTCAATCTCGTTGTACCTTATACTCTATAACTCTATCATCTTTATCAAATTGCAAAACAAGACATTCACTATCTATAGAAATGAAACCACGTTCATTCCCAAGATAGTACAAAGTGGTAATTCCCTCTTCCCAACTTCTTGTTTCCATAGGGGCCCCTAATAATTTTGTGATTTCTTCGCTTGATTTCCCTATCAATTTATGCTGCTGTAATAGGTCATCTACCATATGTACTCGTTTTTCTTCATAATTTAACCACCGATCCTGATTAAAGTTTGAAGTATATTTATTTATACTTAATTGTACGGTGCATACTATCAATGGAATGAGACCCACCATCATTATAGTGAACAGTTGTTTCTTACCTTTATCACGTCTTGCCGAAACATGTAAGATAGACTTTTGAATAATAACTAATAAAATAAAAGGCATTCCTACTACAAAAATACTCATTACACTCAATGACATATGAACCATATCAATAACGAAAATAAACACAATGTACATGAATACATACAAACAAAAATAAATGTACAACATTCCCCACAATATAGCACTTTTACCTTTCTCCACCCAGATAACACCTACTTTATCCCGCTATTTGCGGGCAGTTAGACTCCCCACCTCAAAATTCGGCTGTAAAGGATAGGAGTCGGGATGCCCATAAAACCCCACTGATTAAAGCTTTACTTTATTTTTCACTTCGCAACATAATTCATCTGGCCAATCATTTCTCTAATCTTTTGTAGTTCTTGTGCTGTATATATTACTTTACCTGTTAAAATTTCATTTCTGAAAAACGTTACAATTTGCTCTCTATCTTTTAATCTCGGCAATTTTTCATTAGAAAGATCAATAACTTCTTTGCCACTCTCATTTTCAAAATATACAATTGGTTTTACTTTTTCCTTTACAATATCTACTTGCATTTCTTCCAAACAATTATATAAAGTTTGAGATAGTATTTTCGCTTTATACGCTGGATTCCCTTCATTTCTTACTTGCAAAGTTAATGAAGTTCCATCCGTAATAAATTCAAACGTCTCTTCTTTTTCAATTTCATGTTGATACTTACCAATTTCCTCAATCATAAATGAATATATACCAGCATTTTTTCTCGTTAAACCATGAATTAATGTCCCCGTCCATTCTTTCGTCTCAAGTAGATACATGCCAGTTTTACATAAGATGAGGTGGTGGATTCGATTATCATTTATGTCACGTTTATCTCTATATTTATTACTTCTCATAAAAACGTTCGGTATAATATGAAACTCTTCTTCTAGTATTATTCCTTGCTCAACGAAACCTCGCTTCATATAATGTAATGTTTCATGCGCATTCACTTCAGCACCATTTTTGGCATATTCTCGTAAATCCGCAATTAAATTTCGAAACATATGTATTTCATTACTATGTTTATCTTGCATTTCACTACGTTCTTTACTATGTTGAACAGCCAATTGATTTTTCATCATACGCATATTTTCAAGTTCTCTAGCTGTATTCACCTGTAAATCATTATATTTTTTCTGTTCCATATTCTTTAAAGTATCCTGTTGTTCTTTATGCTCTGTAATCGTGGCTGCAATCTCATTTTCATACGTTTCAATCGCTTGTTTCTTTTCAAACTCTACTTGCTGACTCTCTGATTCTAACTGTTTATTTTTATAAAACAGTACAAACACTACAGCTAATAATATTAAAATCCCACCTATTAGCACATAATCCATATTATTACTCCTTTATTTCATTTCCGATTATTTTTAAACATATATCTATTATATTATAATATGCTTTCAATATACACTTTGTAAAAATTATATATTTTTTATAAAAGGTACCTCAGGCGAGATACCTTTTAAGTTCACTTTATTGTACACCATACTGAATATAACTTGAATCATAGTATACCCATTGATTTGTCCCTAAGCAAAGCCATCCATCTTGCTTGCTCCATACTCGATATGATTCACCATGATGTAACTGTCTTATAACATTCCCGTTTAATGATGGAGCGTCTCGCAGATTCACATTATCGCCAGTAATAGTTGCCACATAATGTTTATACTGAATATAACTTGAATCATTATATACCCACTGATTTGTCCCTAAACAGAGCCATCCATCTTGTTCTCCCCAAACTTCATATGATTCGCCACGATTCAATTGGCGAATTACACTAGACTGTAAAGATGGTCCACTTCGTAAATTTACATTATCCCCATTAATTATAGCAACTCCATATACTGGAGTTGCATTATTAGGCGCGGGAACATTACCTCCACCACTTGCTCCATTTCCTTGTAAAGCTTCTAATGAAACAGCCGCTGATACATCACAATTTCCCACACCTGAAATTTGACCAGAATCTGTATACTGCCACGCTGTCCACTCTGTCCATCCACCAGCATCAGCAGGCGGTGTACTAGAATATCTGGAAATCCAAAGTGGAATGTCACTTAACCCGTTAATTCCAAATTCATTAATATACCAAACTCCTGTATATAACATTACATTTTTCCCAGTAGCTTGTTTCACATAATTTACGAAACTTCTTGCCCAATTCGATATAGTCGCACCCGTTAAATTACTATTGCTAGTATCCGTTGGCGATTCTAAATCTAAAACAGGAATTAAGTCCGTCTGATTACTCTGTAATATATTCACAAAATATTTCGCTTCTGAAATTGCATCATTTTGTTCTGGGTGTGCAAAATGATATGCACCGATTAATACATTCGCATTTCTCGCAGCTTGTACATTTTGAACGAAAGTAGGGTCAATATAGTTCACACCTTCCGTCGCTTTTGCATACGCCGCTGGGATGCCAGATGACTTCACAGCATTCCAATCAATGTTTCCTTCCCAATGAGACACATCGATAAACGTAATATTTGAACTGGATCTATTTTGCATATAAAAGCTCCTATCAAATTTTTTTATTCCGTATACAATATGTACAACTTCAGTTAGAGGACACGACGTTTATGCTATAGTAATAAAGTTCTAATATATTTATTTTGTCGAGATGTTTAAGAAAAAAGTGAAATTAAGAATACACTGTCCACCAAAAACCTCATTATATACTTTTAATCCCTCAAAAAAAGACCTTGTAATTACAAGGCCTGTTGCAAACTCCCTTTGTTTTGTAATAAGTACATATTGTAATAAAGTCCTTGTTTACTAAGCAACTCTTGATGTGTTCCTCTTTCTATGATTTCTCCTTCATGCATTACAAATATTTGATCCGCATCTTGGATTGTAGACAATCTATGTGCAATCGCTATCGTTGTTCTACCTTTTCGCATTTGCTGTAATGCCGTTTGGATAGCCTCCTCTGTTTCTGTATCAATATTTGCCGTCGCTTCATCTAATACTAATACTTTCGGATTAGTTGCTATCGTTCTAGCAAAAGCAATCAATTGCCTTTGACCACTAGAAAACGCAGCTCCTCTTTCGACTACTTCTGTATCATATTTCTCTGGTAATTTTTCAATAAACGTATTCGCTTGCACAAATTGCGCCGCTTCTTCTATCTCTTCATCCGTAATCTCTTCATTATACATACGAATATTTTGCTTTACATTTCCTGCAAATAAAAATGCATCTTGCAGCACAAGGCCAATTTTCTTTCGTATTTCTTGTTCTTCAAACTTCTCTAAACCCACTCCGTCTATTACAATATTACCTGATTTAATATTGTAAAATCTCATTAACAAATTCATAATTGTACTCTTACCACTACCAGTGTGTCCAACGAAAGCAACCGTTTGCCCTGGCTTTACGTGAAAAGATACATTTTTTAAAACGTCACGCTTTCCATCATATGAAAAAGTAACATCTTTAAACTGAATTTCCCCGTTAACTACTCGTGGATTTTCACTCCCCATTTGAACAGGAGCTAAATCTTTATCATCCATTAAATGAAATACACGCGATGATGAAACAAGCGCTTGTTGGAAGAAAGATAGTTTCATCATCATCTCATTTACCGGCTGGAAGAAACGATGAATATAGTTAACGAAAGCATATAAAACCCCTACTTCAACAGGACTCTTTAAAGCGTCAATTCCAAATAAACCAAGAACTAACGCAATTGCTACAATATGAACAAGATCTGTTGCTGGACGTAAAAGTAATGCATCTAATTTCAATGTACGACGTCCAGCACTATAATGCTTGTTGTTCACTTCTTCAAACTCTTTTCTCATCCGCTTTTCTTGCCGGAACACTTGAACAATATTCATCCCTTGAATGGACTCATTTAACTTTGCATTTAATACACTCAGTTGATTACGTACCTCTAAATAAAAAGCTGCACTTTTCCGGCGATACAGCACCATCATCGCAAACATAATTGGAATTAATATGAGAGAAAATAGCGCTAATTTTACATCTAGTAAAAACATCGCTACTAAAATCCCTACTAAAAAGACTACATTTTTCACGAATGTTGATAGTACACTAACATAAAAATCTTTAATCGCTTCCGTATCATTCGTTATACGAGATACGAGCGTACCAATCGGCGTACGATCAAAGAAACTTAGTGCCAATTTTTGAACATGTTCATACACTTCAACTCGCATATCTTGAACAATCTTAAAAGCGATATTTTGAAAGTACAATAAGTCTAAATACGTAAATAATACATTTAATAAGTGGGCAATAATATACACTACAAATAGAGTAACAAGTGCTGATTGTTCAAAGTTACGTGGTACTAAGTGGTCATCAAGAAATTGTTTAATTAAAAAAGGACCCATCATTTCAGTTACAGTTGCACCAACTAGAAATAAAAATGCTAATGCTAATAATCCTTTATAAGGTCTCATATAAGAAAGCAATCTCCTTAAATCCCCCCGCTTTTTCTCAGCCATCATACGCCTCCTTTCTCTACCAATGTCTCTAACTGCTGGCTTTCATACATTTCTTTATACCAACCATTTTCGTTCATTAGTTGTTCATGTGTTCCTCGCTGCATAACCTTACCTTCATCAATAACAAGAATAAGATTTGCATGCTGAATCGCACTTAAACGGTGCGCAGTAATAATCGTCGTTTTTTCTGCTCTTTCTCGTTTCAATGCAGTTAATATAGTTTCTTCTGTTTTTGCATCTACAGCTGATAAACAATCATCTAAAATTAAAATTTCAGCATTCGTTAATAACGCACGTGCAATTGAAATCCGCTGTTTTTGACCTCCTGATAGCGAAACCCCTCTTTCACCTACTACCGTTTCATATCCTTCCGAAAATTGAGTAATATCATCATGAATACAAGCAATCTCCGCAGCCCTGCTAATTTCTTTATATGTAGCATCGGCCTTTCCAAAAGCAATGTTCTCCCCAATACTCGCTGAAAATAAAAAATGATCTTGCGGTACGTATGAAATTGCAGAGCGTACACCGTGAAGTGTTAAATCTCGAATATCCCGCTCACCAACTTTTAATTCACCATTAAAGTGATCATACTCGCGAATTAAACATTTTAATAACGTCGTCTTCCCTGCACCGGTACGCCCTACAATTCCTAACGTTTCACCTTTTCTTAAGTTAAAGTAAATATCTTTTAAGTTTAATAGTTCATTCTTTTTATAAGAAAACGAATCAACAGCAAACGAAACATCACCACTTGCTATAGCATGTATAGCATTTTCCTTATTCACTACATCCGAAGTTTGTGAAAGTATTTTCTCCACACGATCATACGAAGCACGTCCACGCTCCATAATATTAAATAGCCATCCAAAAGCTAACATTGGCCATACAAGAGTCCCTAAGTATGTTGTAAATGTTACTAATTCTCCTACAGTTAATTCGCCCCGTACAACTAATAATGATCCGTAACAAATTGCGATTAAAAATGAAAATCCAACAATTAGGGCAATCGTTGGATCGAATAACGAGTCAACACGTGCGACTAGCATATTTTTATGTACGACATCTTCCGATTTCTTCCGAAACGATTGTAAATCCTCTTTCTCTTGTCCAAGTGAGCGAATTACCTTCATCCCACTCATACTTTCTTGTACTTTATCATTGATTTCAGAAAACGATTGCTGTGCTTTATGAAATCTTCTATGTAATAAAGTTCCATAATATTTTGTAGAAATAGCTACAATTGGCATCGGAATTAAACTTAATAACGTTAACTTCCAGCTAATTGTAAACCCCATCGCTACGAGTACACATCCTCCAACAGCTAATGAATCAACGAGTGTTAACACACCTGACCCAGCAGTTTGTTGAATCGCCTGAATATCATTTGTCGCATGTGCCATCAAATCGCCCGTACGACGTGATTGATAAAAGGATGGGCTCATCTTTGTAAAATGCTCATATAAATTCTTTCTCAATTGACGAGCTAGTTTTAAAGAAGATCCAAAAATCATAATACGCCATAAGTAACGTAATATATACATCGTAATTCCTACAACTACTAATAGAATAACCCAGTTCAACAATTTTTCAGACGTTAATGTTCCATTATTAATTTCATCTACTACAATGCCTAGTACTCTTGGCGCTACAAGTTCAAGAAGCGCGACACCAAATAACATAATAATTCCGATTATGTACGCTCGTTTTTCTTGTTTAAAAAACCAAGCTAAATTAAAAAACACTTTCATATTTATCCTCCTCCCTTAAAATGAGCGATATTTTCAGTTTAACAAAAACACAGAATTTTTAAAAGTTTTAAATATCTTTTGCACCCAAAAGAAAAGGGCACTCGGTAAGAGTGCCCTTTTGCGCTTATTTTGTTTGTTGCTTGTTCATCGCGCTCATCATTTGATTGATTTTCTTTTGGGAAGGTTTTTGTCCCATTTGCATCATCATCATTTTTAACATTTGTTCGTTAATTGGTGGATTTTTTTGTAAGTAATTCATCATGTATTTGCGGGCAATGAAAAATCCTAACGCCACGCCTGCTACTAGTGCTACTACGCCCACTAGAATACCTAACCACATTGGCATATCTTTTCCTCCTTCATGTTGTCTACCTTACAGTGTACTAAAACCTTTTCAATAAGACAAGATACTATTCGACATTTTTTTACACATATGTTCGTACTTGTTTGAGAGGATTTAACCAACCGTACTTTTTATTTTCATAATCCATCGCCAAAAATGTTAACTCACACTTTCTAAGCACCTCAAAGAAAGTTGTTTCCATGGATACATTTCCAGAAGTATTCATTCGAATATATTGTGGTTTCACCATTATTTCGCCGTATTCGGCTCCTGTATAAAGCGTATGAGTATGATTTGTTCTTTCATATTTGCCAAGAACACGCAAAGCTTGTTCTAATTTATGATGAAGTTTCATTACTTGTAACGGCATCGTAATATACGTCATTTGTTTATATAATACTTTCTTCTCCGAAAGGGACCCAGATTCTGAAAATCGAGCAAATAAATCAAAAAACAAATATTCACGACCAAAGTAAGCTTTCGCAATATCCTCTTGAATTAAATACAATTCATACGTTTTCATTTTTCCCCTCCCGATCTGGACAACCTTTTCCCTACATTATATAAGAGAAAATTTGCAATGATTGTCTGACTACGGAGAGAGAAAAAACTTTTTCTGTCGAAAAAACTCAATTACATAGAAAAATCTCCCCATGCTGGAGAGATTTTTCTAAAATCATTAAAGCATTTCTTTTACTTTACGAACAACGTTCTCTACAGTAAATCCATACTCTTCCATAATTTTCTCACCAGGAGCAGAAGCACCGAATGTGTCAATACCTAGTACATCTCCATCAAGACCTACGTAACGGTGCCATCCAATTGTAGCACCCATTTCAATTGCGAAACGTTTCGTTACTGCTTTTGGTAGTACAGATTCTTTGTACTCAGCAGTTTGAGCTTCAAAGCGATCCATAGATGGCATGCTAACAACAGCTGCATCAACGCCGTCTGCTGCTAGAGCTTTTTGCGCTTCGATCGCTAAGCTTACTTCAGATCCAGTTGCAATTAAGATTACATCAGCAGTTTCTTTCTTGCTTGCAGAAACTACATATGCACCTTTTGCTACTTTTTCATAAGTATCGTCTTTTGCACCTTCTAATGTTGGAAGATCTTGACGAGTTAACACTAATGCAGTTGGTGTTTTTGTAGATTCTAGAGCTAGTCTCCAAGCTGCAACTGATTCGTTACCGTCTGCTGGACGAATAACAGAAACGTTTGGCATTGCACGAAGTGCTGCTAATTGTTCAACCGGCTCATGTGTTGGACCATCTTCACCAACAGCGATACTATCATGTGTGAATACATACGTTACAGGCAATTGCATTAATGCTGCAAGGCGAATTGCTGGACGTAAGTAGTCAGAGAATACGAAGAACGTACCACCGTAAGTTTTCAAACCGCCATGTAGTGCAATACCGTTCATTGCTGCACCCATCGCAAACTCACGAACGCCGTACCAAATGTTTTTACCGCTGTAATCAGCTCTTGTGAAGTCTTTTTCGTTATTCATGTATGTTTTGTTAGAACCAGCAAGGTCCGCTGATCCACCAAAGAATGATGGTACAGACTCTGCAATAGCATTAATTACAGCACCTGAAGAATTACGTGTTGCTGCTTTTGATCCTAATTCATAAGTTGGTAAGCTTTGTTCCCAACCTTCTGGAAGAAGACCATTCATTGCTGCTTGCAGCTCGTTTGCTAATTCTGGATATGCTTGTGCATATTCACCGAGCATCGTGTTCCATGCAGCTTGCGTCGTTTCACCAACATCTTGTACCGTTTTACGGAAGTTGTCATATACTTCTTCTGCTACATGGAAATCTTGTTCAGCAGTCCAAGCATATGCTTCTTTCGTTAATTTTGTTTCGTCTACACCAAGCGGAGAACCGTGTGAAGCTGATTTTCCTGATTTGTTTGGAGAACCGAAACCAATTGTCGTTCTTACTTCAATTAGCGTTGGGCGTTTTTCGTCAGCTTTCGCTTCTTCAATTGCTTTTGCAATTGCTTCAATATCGTTTCCATCCTCAACACGAATTACTTGCCAGCCGTATGCTTTGTAACGATCTTCTACACTCTCAGAGAATGAACGATTTAAATCGCCATCTAATGAAATATCGTTTGAATCGTATAACACAACAAGACGACCTAATTGCAAATGAGCAGCTAATGAAGATGCTTCAGCAGAAACGCCTTCCATTAAATCTCCATCACCACAAATAGCGTATGTATGATGATCTACTACATTATACGCATCACGGTTATATTTAGCCGCTAAGTGTCTTTCAGCCATTGCCATACCTACAGCAGTTGCAATACCTTGTCCAAGTGGACCAGTAGTTGCGTCTATACCTGCTGTGTGACCATACTCAGGATGTCCTGGAGTCTTGCTTCCCCATTGACGGAAGTTCTTTAAATCATCCATTGTTAGGTCATAACCAGATAGATGAAGTAGGCTGTATAGTAACATTGAACCATGACCTGCAGATAATACGAAACGATCGCGGTTAAACCACGTTGGGTTATTTGGATTGTGTTTCATAAATTGAGTCCATAATGTATAAGCCATTGGTGCTGCACCCATTGGCATTCCTGGGTGACCAGAGTTTGCTTTTTCAATCGCATCAATGGATAATGTGCGAATCGTGTTGATAGAAAGTTGTTCGATTGAATGTGACATGCTATTCTTCCCTTCGCGTATGTTAGTAAACGTTTTATACATTTATATGATAGCTTCCCACGCAAGATTATACAACATGTATCGACAAATATGTTGATGTTTTTTTGATTTTTCATAAAAAAATAGTGATTCCGGGAATGTATGGGTATTCAATATGACATACTTTTTTTATTGTTTTTATTTTAAAAAGAAAGGGAATTATCTGTATATTTATGCAAGTATACTAACTTCTTCTATACCGACTTTTTTTGATAAACACTTAAAAATACAAAAAAGCATCTGACTTCGATGCTTTTAAAATTCGTTAAACAATCCGTTTTCGAATCGAACTTGAAATAAAATCGATTATAATTACCATTAGAATGATGCCCAATAAAATAATTCCCACACGAGACCAATTACGTGAACTCAGTGCAAAAATTAATGGTGTACCAATACCACCTGCTCCAATAACACCTAAAATCGCAGCGGATCGTACATTAATTTCGAACCTGTATAACGTATACGATAGAAAATCCGGTAACACTTGTGGTAATACTGCATACCAAAGTATTTGAAACCGATTTGCACCTGTTGCTATTAACGCTTCCGTCGGTCCCTTATCTATATTTTCAATTCCTTCCGAATATAGTTTTCCTAACATTCCGATAGAGTGTAACCCTAAAGCTAGAACTCCAGCAAAAGAGCCTGGACCAACAGCTTTTATAAATAAAAGAGCCATAACTAATTCAGGAAATGTACGAACAAAACTAAGTACAAATTTTCCAGTTCCTGAAGTTAATTTTCCACTACTCATATTCGTTGCCGCCCAAAAAGCAAATGGAACAGATAAAAAAGCAGAAATAAATGTACCTAATATCGCAATTGCCAACGTATCAATTAAACCATGTAATAAATCTTCACCATCTGGCAAAGATACATACGACCAATCTGGGTTCAATACGCCTGTCATAATTGCTTTTGTAATTTCTCCCGCTGTATTCTTTATTCCCTCGAGCGGGACTCCTGAAAAGGCCCATACATATATAACTGTAAGTGCTATAAAAATAATCCAGCGATATACACTCGGTTTCTTCGGTTTTGGTACGATTATCGTCGTTTTACTCATTATAATTTCTCCCGTAACAATGTACTTATATAATCAATTAGCAATACAACAACAAGGGTATAAATAATAATAGAAGCAGTTTGTTGATATTGTAAAAATCCAAGTGTACGATCATAATATAATCCAATGCCACCTGCTCCTACTAAACCTAGAACAGCTGCTGCACGTACATTCACCTCAAATGTATAAAGTACATAGGAGACAAAGTGCGCTTTCACTTGCGGAATGACCCCATAAACAATCCATTGCACCTTATTCGCTCCTACAGCTGTCATCGCTTCTAATGGACCTGGATCAATTGATTCAATTGACTCATACAATAATTTTGCTACGAGTCCAACCGAGAAACAAGTAAGAGCCAAGATACCTGGAAGTGGTCCTATTCCAAAAATCGCTACAAAAATAGCCGCTAATAATAAATCTGGTATCGTTCGTATAAAATTTAAAATCAATCGAGCTGGACTGTACAAAAATACACTAGTAAATACATTACTTGCCGCAAATAGTGCAAGTGGAATGGCTAAAATCGCCCCTAAAGTCGTCCCAATAATCGCCATACGTATTGTATCTAACATTGCTGTTGTAATAACTTGAAAATAACTCCAATCTGGCGGCACCATTTCTTTCAATAAATCCATCATATTTGGAAAACCAACTACTAGTTTTGAAAATGATGCATCGACCTGTACACTACTACCCCACAACAGTAAAATAACTAGAATAACGGTTAACATATGTTTCAATTTACTCGGCGGCTTCGGTATCGATTTCGAATATATCGTCACTTCATTCATTTAGCTGCCACCTCTAATAATGCACTTTTCTGAGCTACGTCCCCATAAATTTCAGCGAATTTTTCATCCGTTGCCTCTTCTACTAATCCATCAAAAACAATTTCACCAGCATGTAATCCAATAATACGAGTAGCATATTGCCTCGCTAAATCAATAGAATGTAAGTTTACAATTGTCGTAATTCCAAAATCTTCATTAATTTTCTTCAAATCATCCATTACTTGCTTTGTTGTGAGTGGATCTAGCGATGCAACAGGCTCATCTGCCAATATTATTTTTGCTTCTTGCGCCAATGCTCTCGCTATCGATACACGTTGCTGTTGTCCTCCTGATAATTCATCAGCCCGCGCATATGCTTTTTCTGAAATATTCACTCTTTTTAATGCTTGAAATGCAAGCTCCAAATCCTCTTTCGGAAACAGACCTAACGTTGTACGCAATGTCGAATGATATCCAACACGCCCAGCTAATACATTCTTCAGTACCGTTGATCGCTTCACAAGGTTAAAGCTTTGAAAAATCATACCAATATCTCGGCGCATGCGTCGTAATCCTTTTCCTTTTGCAGCAGTAATAGACTCACCTTCAATAATGATTTCTCCTTCTGTAATTTCATGAAGGCGATTTACCGATCTGAGAAGTGTAGATTTTCCAGCTCCGGATAACCCGACCATTACAACAAACTCACCTTTTTGAATTTTCAAGTTTATATTATTCAATCCTTTTGTACCATTCGGATACACTTTGGAGACATTTCGAAACTCTATCACACCTATTACCTACCTTCTATGTATTCTTAATAACCGAAAAACGGCAAACTAACTGAAATCACACACTTTCCAGTTAGTCGCCATTTCCATATGTATTATTGCGTTTTCACTTTCTTTCCATATTCACGAACGATATCAAATTTACTATCATCAGATTTAACATATCCTTCATGTGAGTATACTTCTTTAATGATTTTGTGCCCTTCCTCATTCTTTCCTATTTCAATGAAAGCATCTTGTAATTTCTTGCTCCACTCTGCATCTAAATCAGAGCGTACAGAAATCGTATCGTTTGGAATTTTCTCCGTAAATTTTACTATTTTCGTTTGATCGAATATATTCGGATAATCTTTTTTTACAATATTACGAGCATCTTGGAATACAACAGCTGCATCTACATCACCATTTAAAAGAGCAATAATTGACTGATCATGACCTTTTAATGTAACAGGTTTCACATCTTTCAACGGATCGATTCCCTCTTTTAACAATACAGCCGCAGGCCATACATAACCCGCTGATGATGTTACATCTTGATAGCCAATTTTTTTACCTTTTAAATCTTTTACACTATTAATATTAGAATCCTTCTTAACAACAAACTCTGATTTATAAAAATCTACTAAATCCTTTGTGGGAGCTCCGGTTTCATCATCTACCCCAAAACGTTGCGCCTGTAAAATTACGTTTGCAGCCTTTTTCTCATGCGCTAACACATACGCTGTTGGAGGTAAAAAGCCTACATCTACTTGCTTAGATGCCATCGCTTCTACAATTGTATTGTAATTCGTTGAAATACTAACTTTTACCGGAATGTTTAATTTATCACTTAATAGCTTTTCCAATGGTTTCGCCTTCGCCTCTAACGTATCTGCATTTTGAGAAGGAACAAATTGAACATTTAGCGTCTTCGGTACATAACCTTTTTTCGTATCTTCATTTTTACTTGCACTTGATTCCTTCGTTCCACAGCCACTTAATAATCCCGCTGCTAGTAAAACTGTTGTGCTCATTGCAAAAACTTTTTTCAACATGTTAATGCCTCCATTTTTCGTTGTTATAAAATAACCTTCCGTAAACATGAAGAAATATATCACACATTTTTACAAATAATTGCTTATTTACAGAATCTTTACGTATTCTATACATTCACATTAAAATTCTTTTCATATATTTGATATGATTAATTGAAAGATAACAATAGAAAAGGTGAATGGTGTTGAATCAAAATCAAATTGTAACTTTAAATATTTTATTAACAAGCGATGTACATGGTACTGTGTATCCAATTCACTACCAAGATAACTCCAAAGCGGAAATTGGTTTAGCTAAAATTTCTACTCTTATAAAAAAAGAACGTTCCCAAAATGCAAACGTTCTTTTGATTGATAACGGTGACTTTATACAAGGAACACCCTTTACTTATCATTACGCTACATACGAAAAAGATAAGAAAAATCCAATGTCCTTATTAGCAAACTACTTAGAATATGACACTGCAATTATCGGCAATCATGAATTTAATTATGGAATGGATCTATTAAATCACGCTGTAGATACTGCAAACTTCCCGTACCTAGCAGCAAACATTTTAGATAAAAACATAAAAGAACCTTATTTCGGGAAACCATATATAATAAAACATATCGAATCAAATATGAAAATTGCTATTTTAGGGGTAACAACGCATTACATCCCAAATTGGGAACAAGCCCATCACATTAAAAATTTACTATTTGAAGACGCATTAGAAACTACAAGAAAATGGGTTTCTTACATCCGCGAACATGAGAAACCAGACTTACTAGTCGTCGCCTATCACGGAGGATTTGAACGTGATTTACAAACTGGAGAACCGACTGAAGTTTTAACAGGTGAAAACCAAGGATATGCAATATGCCATGAAATTGAAGGCATAGATATTTTACTCACAGGCCACCAACACCGAGAAATTGCTCATACAGTGATTAATGGTGTAACAATTTTACAGACCGGATGCAATGGACATTCAGTTGGAAAAGTAACAGTAACATTTGAAAACACGGAACAAAAATGGGTGAAGAAAGAGAGTTATTCACAATTATTGCCTGTGCAAGGAATTGAGGCAGACAAAGATGTTCTTTCCTTGGTAGCCGATTATGAAGAGAAAACACAAAAATGGCTTGATCAACCTATTGGAATCATTCATGGGGACATGCGAATTTCAGATGCTATGCAAACTCGTTTGCAAGACCATCCTTTTATTGAATTCATAAATAAAATACAGATGGAGATAGCTAATGTCTCTATTTCTTGTACAAGTTTGTTCCATAATACATCTCCAGGTTTCCCGCAACATATCACAATGCGGGATATCGTTTCCAATTATATTTACCCAAACACATTGCAGGTTATTCGAGTGAATGGAGCAGATATAAAAGATGCTCTCGAACTCTCTGCTACTTATTTCACATTAAATGAAGATGGAGATATAATTGTTAATCCTGCATTCATAGAACCAAAACCTGCGCACTATAATTACGATATGTGGGAAGGGATTTCGTATGTATTAAACATTTCAAAACCAATTGGTGAGAGAGTAGAGTCTTTACAGTATAAAGGCGCTCCTCTTGATATAAATGAAGAATATGACGTTGTTATGAATAATTATCGCGCAAGCGGCGGAGGGAACTTCTTTATGTTTCAAAATAAACCAGTAATAAAAGACATACCAACAGATATGTCCGAACTTATCGCTAATTATATATTGGAACATAAAACGATAAAAGCAACAGTAAATAGCAACTGGAAAGTTATTAAATAACGATTTTAACAAATAAAAAAGATGGGCTACGCCCATCTTTTAATTTAATTTTGCATTATCCTGCTTTTTTAAAGCTTTTAATTTCGCCGGTGTAACATCCGTGCCTTCTTCGTTAACGACTTTAATTCCTTTTAATTCGTTTAACATATTTTGACGAAATCCTTTTAAATATTGTTCACGTAGCGATTGGCGCTCACGTTGTTCTTCTTCAGTTAAGCCTTCAGCTTTTGCTTTTTTCGCTAAGAAGTTAATGCGTTCAATGAGTTCGTGACTTGGCATCTCGAATCCCCCTTCTACTCAAAACTGATTATTATCATACAATAGTTAGTTCTCTTTATCAAGCAATTGCTTTGTATATTCTACATATCTTCGATGCACAGTTGCTTTTGAAACATCATGGCCAAAACCACGAAGTGTTGCTGCAATTTCTTCAAAAGTTAATTCATTCCGGCGCAAACGTACAATTTCCTCAATTGGCACTTCTTTTTTCTCACGTCCTATACTTAAATGACGATTTTTCAAATTATTCTCCGGACGAAATCCTTTCTCTACCGCCCTTTGCATGCCACGTTTAATTTTTAAATTGTGGATCTTTCTTTGATACTCTTCAACAATCCCAATTATATCTAGCACCATCGAATCAGCATCTGAAAGCTGTAATTCACCACTATGCGTGTGCGTATAAACTTTTATTCCCTCTTTATGTAAACAATGCATTAACGCAATCTTTGCATTTCCTCTACCAAGACGCGTTTCATCTTGTATAAGTAGTACATCAACTTGTTCATCTCGAATTGTATCTAGCACTTCTAATATGCCATCACGTTCAATTGTATAACCGCTAGCCTGCTCTTCAATTACCTTTGTAACATCCATTTGATAGCGCTCAGCTAAATGCAATAATTCATCTTTTTGACGCAATAATGATGTTTCCTGCGCTTCTTTCGTTGTGCTCACACGTGCATAAATAATTGCATTCATTTTGAACCCTTCTTTCTCACTATATTTTCCTTATAGTGTATCATAAATTCGCCTTTCGTTCGAACTTATGTTTGTAGAATGTTTTTTCGCATGTTATACTTAATAATAAGAAAAATGAAAGAAAACGAGGTGTTAGAAAACATGGAAAAGTTAACGAAACGCCAGCAAGACATTCTCGACTTTATTAAGCTAAAAGTACAAGAAAAAGGATATCCACCTTCCGTACGTGAAATCGGTCAAGCAGTCGGCCTCGCTTCTAGTTCTACAGTGCACGGACATTTATCACGACTAGAAGAAAAAGGATATATTCGACGCGATCCAACAAAACCACGCGCAATTGAAATTTTAGGTGAAAACCGAATGGAAACACAATCTGTTATTCAAGTTCCAATCGTCGGAAAAGTTACTGCCGGTTTACCGATTACAGCAGTCGAAAGTGTAGAAGATCACTTCCCACTTCCAGCTAGTATCGTTGCTGGAGCAGATCAAGTGTTTATGTTACGTATTTCTGGAGATAGCATGATTGAAGCTGGTATCTTTGATGGTGATTTAGTTGTTGTTCGCCAACAACAGTCTGCATACAACGGTGAAATTGTAGTTGCTTTAACAGAAGATAACGAAGCAACTGTTAAACGTTTCTATAAAGAAAAAGATCATTTCCGTCTACAACCGGAAAACTCTTCACTAGAACCTATTATTTTAAAACAAGTGTCAGTTATTGGAAAAGTAATTGGCGTATATCGTGATTTACATTAAAAATAATAAAAAGAAGATAATTCCCTTATTTATATAGGGCATTATCTTCTTTTTATATTTTGATAGATTTCCGTTCATTTAAAAGAATTCATTTCATTAATTATTAACGCGTTACAATAGTAACATCTCCAGCAGCAGTTTTACCGCTAATCTTTTTACTACCATTACCAATCGTTATATTTTTATTTTCTTCATTAAAAATTGTCACGTCTCCAGCAGCGGTTTGCCCAGTTATAACTGCATCTTGTGGTTTTTCCAATAAAGTAATATCTACATCTCCAGCAGTTGAACTTGCCTCTAAATCATATTTAGAATCATGATCAATAATATCTATACCCCCACTAGCCGTTTTTGCTGTTACTTTCCCTATTACTTTTTTAAAATTCACCTCACCAGCTTTTGTAGAACCCTCCACACTCTTTGCTGTTACATGTTTCAAGTCCACTTCTCCGGCGAGTGTTTCAACACTTACGCGATCACTTTTCACATTACTTATTTCTATTTGTCCAGCGGATGAATTTACTTTTATCTCTTGATAAGAACGTTCAGGTACAAAAATAGTCAATGTAGGCGTTTGAAATCCGAAATTGTAAAATGAAAAATCAAATGAAACACCTTTTTCTATTTCTCCTATGACTTTTAATGTATCACCATCTTCAGCAATACGAATCTCCTGTTTACTTACGTCTCCTGTTTGCTTTACATAAAAAGAGGAATCAGGAGATTTTTGGACAACAATATCTCCTGCATCTAACTTAACTTCTATATTTTTTAGCGTTTCGTTTTTAATTACGTCTTCTTTATCTCCTTTTTCTGCAGTTTGTACTGCTTTTTTATATGTTTGTGAGATCCCTATTACTCCAATAATGATACAAGCGATAGCTACTAACAATATTTTTTTCATCATCTACTCCCCTTTTATCATTTTGAAGTTCCATATTACATAGCGTACACATAATCTTTTAAACCACTTCGTACTATAATAAGCTACAATACATAACAACAAACCTACTCCGACAAACGTTATACTAACGAAAAGATCCAACCATATAAAAGTACCCATAAATACTTTTACAATAACGAAAAATGGTGTCACTACACTAGCAATGCCACCGACCCAAAAGGAAAATATAAAAGCTATAATTGCAATTAATGGGCCTAACACAATAATAAAATTAAACAAACTAAGTCCAACCGCTGCCATGACAGCTCTTGTTATATTTGAAGTCGATGGATCCTTTTTCATCTCATCAAAGCGATACAAAGCAAGCAAATCTTTCGCAATTACCTTCGGAGAGCCAAGTCCCTTTATTATTTCTGATTCAGTTTTCCCCTCTTCTATCCCAAACTGAAAGTGCTCTTCATAATCAAATAAAATATCTTGTCGCTCTTCTTCTGGTAACTTTCTAAGATGACTTGATAATTCTTTAAGAAACTGCTCTTTACTCATCCCATTCCACCCCTTCAATAATTTCTTGAACACCTTTAGCAAAATCGCGCCACTCTGTTACTAATAACGTAAGTTGCATCTCTCCTTGCTCTGTTAGTTGATAATATTTACGGGGCGGTCCTTCCGTCGACTCTTTTAAATATGTTTGAAAATATCCCTCTTTCGTTAAACGACGTAATAACGGATATACAGAACCTTCCGATATTAAAAATTTATTAGAGATTTGCTGAACAAGTTCATAACCATAACAATCCTTACGTTTTACAAGTGCCAGTACGCAAAGTTCAAGCACACCTTTTTTAAACTGAACGTTCAAAGACAATCCCCCTTTCTTATTTTAGTACTGTTTAATACACGGTACTCGACATATCCATAATATACCATCAAGTACTGTCTATTGCAAGGTACTGAATTATATTTTTTCTAGAATTTACTAAATACAAATATAAAAGCCCAAATAAGATCTTTTGTAACTGACCATTATCCGGGCTATCATTCAACTCGAATTACAATAATACAAGATTTCATTCAATCTTTCTCCTCTATGAACCCACTTCCATTTGTGACCCTAATAAATTTCGAAATACACCCTTTCTCTCTTTAGCCAATTGATTAAATTCACCTTTTTGAACAATTTCACCTTTCCCTAAGACAATAACTTGATCTGCGTTGCGTATAGTAGATAAACGATGCGCAATAACTACAATAGTCATCGTTCCTTTTAATCTGTCTATTGCTGATTGGATTTTCACTTCATTTTCAGTATCTAACGCACTCGTAGCTTCATCTAATACTAAAATGGACGGCTGTCTTAAAATAGCTCGAGCTAGTACAAGTCGCTGTCGTTCACCACCTGAAAGCCTCACCCCACGATCTCCAATAAGAGTATCAAGCCCATTTGGAAGCATTCGCACAAATTCAGCTGCCGCCGCAAAATCTAATGCAGCCCAAATTTGTTCTTCACTTGCATTCGGATCAATCATCAATAAATTTTCTCTTATACTCGCATTAAATAGGAAAGGATCTTGTGGAACATAGCTAATAGCCCGTCTTAATGACAATAAATTATTACTTGTAAGAGGAATTCCATCTATTAATATTTGACCTTTCTCTGATTGGATCAATCCCATTAAAACATCAATTAATGTACTCTTCCCAGCTCCCGAATGTCCCACAATAGCCGTCATACTATTGATCGGTATTTGTACATTAATATTTTGAAGTGCATATATAGATTCTTGCTTATTATAACGAAAGTAAACATCCTTACATTCGATACCTTGTTCTATACAAATCGGCTTTATATGTTTTTGCTGATGTATATCCTGCATTTCAATCGCTTCATTACATTCCTCTTGTAATTCCCATAAAGATTTAAAAGCAGGAATGCTTGCAGCCAGCTGTTCTAAATTAGACTGAATTGTCATGAATCGTGGCCATAGTCTAGAAAAGATTAGTATGATTAATAGTAATTGGGCAGGTTGAGCTTGAAACATACTTACTGATAAAAATATAAAAAATGCAATTAAAATAGCCATTGAAACTTTATAAAACAATTGAGAATTCGACCTTATTCTCATATACTCCATTTGTTCGTTACTCATCTTTTCTGTTATAGATTGGAACCAATCCAAACGTGATGCCTCCAAAGTATTACTCTTTATATCTTTAATTCCATTGAAATGATCTGTTATACCAGAAAGATAGCTTTGTGCCAATTTCGAGGTCTTACCGCCTAGTATTCGTGCTTTTTTTATAAAAATACGAGAAGCTACCAAGAACAATAATCCAAATCCCAAAACAAATATAGTTATTTGAGGAGATAATAAAAACGCAATCCCCACCTGTATGAATGTAAAAAGAACAGCAGCTAACAATTGTAAAATTAAATTAACACCATAACTAACACGAGCTAATTCTGTCGTTAATATATTTACTAGATTTGTTTTCCTTTTCTCTAAAAAAAAACTCCACTTTGCTTTTAGAATCAAACTATATGTTTCTATTCTTAATTTCCGTATATAAGCTTGTTGAGTTTTTGCATCCCGTAGCGTAATATTTCTTTGTAACAAATTTTGACATAACACTAATAATATATATATACATAAAATAGAAGTTAGACTTGTTATTTTAGGAAAATCCTGCAAAATTTTATAGACAGGTGCAATAAAAGGAGTCTCCTCACCCATATTGATTATTCCAGTCATACTTATCATAGGAATTAATAAAATAATACCTATCCCTTCAAGTAAACTTATTAAAACCATACCAAACAAATTCACATACAGAATTTTCCCTGCAGAAGAGTATAATTTCTTCATAAAATATATAATATGATTCATCGATGTTCCCCCTATAACAAAGCAAGCTTCTTTGTTTTCCTCCAAAGACATAAAAACGGACGTAAAGGAAAATATAAAAAATGAAGAAATTTAGGTAACGGTAATGTTTTTGCATCAATTGGATAAGGATAAAGTTGGCTCAAAATAAATAAAATTTTTTGTTGATTAGACATCAGTGAAAATAAATGCCTACTATGATAAGCCAGTACTTCTTCAGGAACAGGTTCAGAATGCAAGTTTATCATTTTCTTGAAATAAAACAGTGCTTCTTGTGCTAACTGCTTCGAATGTTTTTTAGCTACTAATTCCGTCATTCTTTCATTTAGTCGTGCACCTAGCAATTGTGATGCCAAAATTAATGCTTGTCCTCCTAAATGAAGTATTTGATATTTTCTCATTAATTTATGCATCTCGTTCCAATTAAGATCTTGATCAACAATTTTTTTTATATCTACTAACCAACGCAATCTGGACCAGCCATGTCTAGCACCATGAGATACAAGAAATAAAAATAAGTCTTCCTTTCCTAACATATATACCGAATTACTCGTAAGTGTACTTTTTCTCTTTCGCTTCCAAAGTTCTTCAAAGCCAGGTTCCTTACTAGGCCCGGGGTTTAACCTCCAATGAATTTCAAGTTTGATCCGCCTTGTTGGATGAAAAAATGTTATATGGTGATGCCTCCACTTCCAATCACTTAATATCGTTTGAATATAATCATCTTTCACATATCCTTGCTCTAAAAGCAGTTTTTCTACTTTTTCTAAATTTTGAATAGGAATGAGAACGTCCAAATCACAAGATGTTCGCAAAGAAATATCTCCATATAAATCCTGAGATAATACTGGCCCTTTTAGAAAAATCATACGAATCTCATTTTCATTACATATTTTATTTATTCGTTCCATTTCAGCACTTAAATAGAGCATTTGAAATGTATTTTTTTTATATTTTCTATTTAAGGTTTGTACAACATGCGAAGGAATCAGTTCCTCATCTACCTGTTTAAGTTTTTGATAAATCACCGGATAAACACGATGATGCACGGCTTGCTCCAGAAAAACCTCCCAATCAATATCCGAAAACCATTCATTACTATACGTTTGCATTGTTTCGTCATCTTGTAACTTCAAAATTGCACAAAGAAACTTCAATTCCTTAGACATGAACTCTACATCAAGACCTAAATCATTCCTCATTGTACTCTCCTTTAAAAGTGTCCTCACTTAGCCTCTTTGCAAATGTTCCAATGACAGTAAATTTCTCCATTCCTTCCGATCCAGTAATATAAAAAGAACCGCTACGTAACCATGCATGTGCAATTAGTTCCCCACTATTATCCTTAGCAGTTCCTAAATAAAGAGTACTCTCAATATGACGTTTTTCGAGCATTTTCATCCCAGCTATAGCTTTAACAAGGCACTGACTTTCCCAAAAAGTATAACGACTCATAATAGAAATAGCTTCGGACACCTTCTTTAGCGTCTCCCCGTGCGGCTGAATATGAGTACTTGATGTTTCACTCATGTAATCTCCTAAAGAAGGTGCAACTTTGGAAAATGTAATACTTTTTAGTACACGTGCCCATCCTAAAAAAATAAAAGCCTCTAAAAGTAAAAACTTTGTTTTCATGTTCAGTGATAAAAATATCCTTAACCTTTTCACAATATTCATTAATCCCTTCCTAACAGTTCTCTTGAAATTATGAATCTATCTATTAGGGTGATCTTTTATTTGAATTAAACCTTCTTGATACAAACACTCTAAAAAGGAAAGAACTTGCTCTTCACAATCTTTTCGTTCAATATCATAGTTAGATACTAACATGGTAACAAGCTGATTAATTATTATTGGCTTTTCAATAAGCTCCCATATTTCTCCGCCTATTTCACCTAAGTTATAGTAATTTCCTTTTTGGACATTTAACATAACTTTTTCTCCATCCATATCGCTTACTATATTACCTTTACTTTGGACAACGTTATGTTCTAATGATATTTTTCTCGAATGTACAACCATCAACCATACTCCCTTTCTGTATAGTATTTAAAATAACTTGCACAAGCTCATGAGCTGTAAATCTCGAGTCCGGTCGTCTTAATTGAAACATTTCCATTCCGCTTGCAATATCAGATGACGTTTCAAAATGCCATTCCATCAATCCTAATTTAGAAATTAAAGAACTCCTAAAGGTATGGTGGTATAATTTATACAGACGTGTAAGCCCTTCTATCCGGGTCATCTCTATATCTTCTCCCTGCGCTTTTACTAATTCAATAACACCAGCAAGAGGTAAAGGATCAGGAAAAAATTGAGAATTCACAGGAACAGCATACTTCGTTTCCCTTTCAAACAAAGGGCTATATTGCGTTATTTCCATTCCAAACTCATCTAAACTTTCTTGCCATAATTTTTGTTGTGGGTAAGACGGATGAACCATTGGGGTATTCTTACATAAAAGAGACACGGCGACTATATCATCACTTAAAAGCTGATATCCTTTACTCAAAAAAGCCGAGGATAAAGTTGATTTTCCGGCTCCTGAATCACCAATTAAAGCATATGCTTTCCCATCTATGGCAATCACACTTCCATGCAATGGAAGTACTTTGCGTTGCATTAAAAGTGCCCCCATGCAAGTTCCAAGAATATACAGTCGTATTTTATTTTCTTCCGCCTCTGGCATAGGTGAAAAAGTGATTTTCTCGCCCGCTTGGACAGAAAATATTGCAGTTTGAGGAACATGAAACATGACTACATCATCTTCCACTACAATTGTTTTTTGCTGTTCTTCGTTATATTTACTCCATCGTTCAGATAAATCAGTTATTTCAATTTGAATATCTGCCATCTCTTTTTTTTCATTCAACTGAGACAATTCGGGTAATGGAATTTCACTTACTATTTTTAACCCAAAGGCCTTGTATAACGTATTTTCCATCGAATCGATCATCCTATTCACCCCACATTGTCAATTTTTTTGAAAGCTCTTATATATAATATAAACTATATAAGAGCTTTATTTTTCCAATGATTTAACTATACTTCACCGCATCATCTGGATCAGGTTGAACAGCATCAGGAAGTTTATGTCCAGGCCCCGCCATAGTCATATTAATATTAAGTACTTCCAATACAGGTTGTTTCCATTCCTTTTTCATACGTATCACCTCCTTTCATATTGATTTTTTTATAAATCGATAGAAGATTAAGCTACGCATTAAAACTCTAAAATCTAAATCAAATGCATACTCTGGTCGAGGTTCTTTACAAATTTTTGAGATAGCTTTCTTAATTACATCTACATTTAGAAATTCAGAGATTATTGGATCTATACTAAGTTCTTCAACTTCCTCAATGAATTCATTCCAAAGAGGAGCCATACGGTAAACACCATCTGCACCTTGAACACCTCGAACGCGTTGATTTAATCGTACTTTATCAGGAAGGAAATTTTTTGTCGCTCTTCGGATAAGAGATCGATCTAAACCATTTTGAACATACTGTTCTTCCGGGACTGACGAACAAAATTGAATAATCCGTAAGTCATTTGTAGGATCACGATCCCATAAAGCATAGCGTAACGACAATTTCGTTTCATACGTTCCATTTATGCTCCAATAATAGGGTTTTTCAAACTGTTCTCTTTTCATGTCATATGCATTTGAGATAGAGGTACCCGTTATATCAACGTCCTTTTCTTTGAGTCTATCAAAAACATTCATTTTTTTAGCAAATTCCGGATTGATTATTGTGGGAAAAACATCTTGTTCCTCTGAAGAAAGTAACTGATACAAAAATGGAAATGCCTTTCTTCTTACCACTTCAAAAACACGTGATTTTTTCACTCCAATATTTCTACTATATAAATATAGTTCACGATAAAAACGAATCCAATGTAGCTTTTTCAACAACATTGCCTGGTAATCAAAAATAGGCCCCCATGATACTGTCCAATTACCTCTTTGGCCACTAAGAAGTACTCCTATTCCATGCTGAGATGCTCTTTCATAAACTCCACTCAACCAAAAAGTATTCTCAAAAAATTTATATGGCATCTCCATTGTTTCCAACCAATCATCAATTTCCGATAGTGGGCTTCTCTCTGGCAATTCTAAATAATAATCCTGTATATTCCCTACATGCTCTACAGTTGATTGAATAAATGGTCTTTCGTCAGCTATCCTACCTTTGTGTGTCCAATCTACAAACCCTTCTACTGGGACATAACTAAACGTATGTAATTTTTTATTTTCAGCACGTAAATCCTTAGCAGCAAAGCTAACGACAGAACCTGAGTCTAGCCCTCCGCTCAAATGAGCTCCTACTTGGTGATGTGTTCTTAAACGTGCCTTCACTGCACTTTGATACACCTCTCGAAACGCCTCTTCATACTCTTCATTTGATTTTAAATTAAGCATTTTCCCAGCAGTTGGTGTATAGTATCGCGAAAACTTCACTTTTCCTTCCTTTACCAAAATAGTGTGTGATGGAGGCACCTGTTCTATATATTTATAGACTGTTAACTGTGGATCTACTGATTCGAAATTTACAGGTATAGCTAAAAATTCAGCAAGCCACTGCTCATTCAATTTTTTCTCAACATATGGTAGAGTAAATAACGGATTTATAATAGTGCAAAAAGCAAACTTTTCCTCACCACGATAAAAATAAAGTGTCCGGCTTCCCGAAAAATCTCTGGCCCCAAAAAGAATTTGTTTTTTCTCATCCCAAATCATAAAGGCAAAATCGCCTACCAAATATTTTGGAGCCGCTTCCCCCCATTTCTGATAAGAGAGTAAAATCAACTCACTATCCGCCATGTTTTTTCTATCCGCATAATCCACTTGTAATTTTTCAAATAACTCATTACGATTATCAATAATAGCATCTGCTGTAATTGCCAATTGCCTTTCATAATTATAGAAGGGTAATTGTTCACCAACTGACTCTGGTGTAATCCATTGTGCGTGACATCCCAGGAAAGCATTTTCTTTGTGCCATATTTGAATATCATCAGCAGGGTACTTATATAAACGACTCATTACTTCTCTTCCGTGTTCAATTGATACAGGCTCATTATTAAAGTGAACAATACCAGTTATAGCGCTCATTTTCCCCTCCCCTTATACAACAAGTTACTGCAAATGCTCTTTTTTATTTATTTCATGCAACTTTTCCTTCTCGACTTAGTTCTTTTTAAAGAACAGAGGTGCTCATTTCAATACCTAATCAATTACACACTCTAATTCATTTATGAATCGAGGTATAGATATATTAAAGTTATCATTGTATCTCCTCTATGTCAATAGATTAATGGTAATATAAACCAAATAGAACGGCATTAAAGTTCATTATAATGAACTTTAATACAACAAATATATAATTCCTATATTTCTTTATCCTCGATTTCTGGTTGGCAAAAACTATCTAAACTAAAAAACTATTTTCATCCTACTTATTTCTCTTCAAATTATTCCATGTTATATAATATTTATAATAGCCTGAATAACTCTCCACTGATCCTCATCCATCATGTTGGATCCCGAAGGAAGGCAAATCCCCTTTTCAAATAATCTTTTAGCTACATCGTTATCTTTCTGATGAGAATAAAACTTAATTCCTTTAAAAAGCGGCTGCATATGCAGTGGCTTCCATGTAGGACGTGCTTCAATATTCTCTTCAGCTAAGGTTGTCAATAATTTTTCAATAGAGATACCAGATGCCTTTTCATCAATCATCATCGTTGTAAGCCAACGATTCGAGCGAGTATTTTCTAATTCCGGCATAAAACAAAATCCCGGTATGCGAGACAACTCTTCATAATACCGATTAAATATACGCCTTCTAGCCCTTACTCTATCTTCTAACACTTCTAATTGTCCTCTCCCAACGCCAGCTAATATATTACTCATTCTATAATTGTAACCTATTTGACTATGCTGGTAATGAGGTGCTGGATCTCTTGCTTGAGTCGCTAAAAACCTCGCTTTTTCTAACGCTTCCACATCATCAGAAACTAGCATTCCTCCACCTGAAGTAGTAATAATTTTATTTCCATTAAATGAATATACCCCGAACTTTCCAAACGTACCACTTGCCTTTCCTTTAAATGTAGATCCTAAAGACTCTGCTGCATCCTCGATTATAGGAACATCATACTGATTACAAATTGAAAGGATTTCATCGATTTTAGCACTCTGCCCATATAAATGAACAACAATAACGGCTTTTGGCAGTTTCCCCTCTTTATCCGCATTATGTAACGCAATCGCTAGCGCTTGCGGTGACATATTCCATGTTTCCAGTTCTGAGTCAATAAATACCGGTTCAGCTCCCAAGTAAACAATTGGATTTGCACTCGCTACAAAAGTGAAACTTGAACAAAACACTTTATCCCCTTTTTGAACGTCTAATAATCGTAAAGCTAAATGAATGGCAGCAGTACCTGAACTAACCGCAGCACCATCTTTAACTCCTACAAAAGATGCAAGTTCTCTTTCAAATCCATCTACATTTGGGCCAAGAGGGGCAATCCAGTTTGTATCAAATGCTTTTTGAATATATTTTTGCTCATTTCCACTCATGTGTGGTGAAGAGAGATAGATTCGTTTTTTATTCTGAACTGTTTGCATGTAAACACATCCTCTATACATATTTAAAATATTATGTATCTAAAAACATATGCTTTAATACAGGTATATCAGGAAGTCTTCTTAAATTATCAATTGTATAATGTGCTTTATAAGCTTGCTCAACTATAAGATTACGGTAAATCCCATCTTCTCTATTAATATGGATTGTTATCCAATTTAGTTTCTTCGCAGTTATAAAATCCTTACTTAAATTATCTCCTATATAAACACACTGCTGATGTGGAATCTGTAGTTCCTTACTTATTTTTTCATAAGGAATTTGGCTCGGCTTCCAATATTCTTTTCCCAGCTTATCAGTGAGAATTATCGAATGAAATCTCTCTTTTAACTTTAATGCATTAATTTTTCTTTCTTGGACTACTAAATATCCGTCTGAAATAAGTCCTATTTTAACGGTATTAACTAAATT
The DNA here is from genome assembly GCF_015071065.1 of Bacillus cereus. Lineage (GTDB taxonomy): Bacteria > Bacillota > Bacilli > Bacillales > Bacillaceae_G > Bacillus_A > Bacillus_A cereus_BA. Next base: position 108,626 of record NZ_VOVA01000001.1, read on the forward strand.
ATTTAGTACCCAATCCGCTTCCTCCAACAATTGAATATCTGGTTTATGAAACCTATACTGTTCTATCAAATTACTAATCAATTTTTCATCGTAAGTAATGTTTAACTTTTCAAGCGTTTTATTAAACACAAACTTTCTTTCCCCCGAATCGAATAATTGAATTGCAATATTATAAAATCCAATTTTCTTATAGTTCTCTTTAATCCAGTCATCCACTGCTTTAAAACCACTTACGACATAATCCTTTTCTTTATATAAAGTATCATCCATATCAAAAACAATTGCTTTAATCACCATGTTAAGTACTCTCCGTAAAAACCGCTTCATCATATCTAAGCATTGTTAAGTTTTCTCTCCAACTGAAATCTTGCTCCGTAAATATTTCCCCTTGACACATTTCAATTGTCCATAGTGGAAAATTTGCTCCCGCTTCGATCGATAACGGAATCCCTCCACCAAAACGAGGATTTATTTCAATAAACGTAATTTGCCCATCTTCCTTTTTAAAACATTGTAAAGTAATACATCCAACAGAATTAGGGAGAGTTTTAATTACATTTTCTGCAGCTTTGATGATTTCACTATCCTTCTTGGTCATACCTTTACTTACCTCACCTGCTCGTGTTTCTATGCGCAACCTAGGAACAATCGTTTTTATATTTCCATAGAAATCTACCATTATATCTATAGTATATTCTTCTCCTGACACGTACTCTTGTATCATAGCGTTAGGTATATACGCCTTAAAGAATTCCAATTCCTTTTCATTCATAATTTTTGTTACACCTTTACTAGAACTTCCATCATAAGGCTTAATCAATAATGGAAATTGATATTCTTTTCTTTCAATTTCTTCATCACTATATACTCTGGGCGTTGGTATATTATTAGAAATAAAAAAGTTATACGTTTGTTTTTTGTTATTAGCTATTTTATTTAACTCCATACTAGAAACTAATACTTTTACACCGACACTTTCAAAAATCTTCGCATTATTGGCCAAAAGAATCAATTCCGTATCAATTAACGGAATTATTAGATTTATCTCTTCAGATCTGCATATCTTTAATAATTCATCTATATACCCTTCTTCATTTACACGTGGAACAACAAAATGCTTATCGCTAAAGTGAATGGTAGGAGCAGTTTCTTTTAAATCCGCAGTAAAGATTTTGCCTTTGATTCCTTCTTGTTTAAGTGCTTCCTTAAATTTTTTAATTAAAGCGACTCTCCTACCTGAGCTAGTAAACAAAATATTCATTTTATTCCCCTCCACGCTCGATTCCCCCCTTAAAAACTGGCATAGTCACATGCTTATCATTTGTTATCCCTTCAGACTTTAAAACCTTACTAAAAGTTAGATATAAAATTTTCAAGTCTAAAAGAAAACTTTGATTCTCAACATACCATACATCTAGTTTAAATTTTTCATCCCATGAAATACTATTTCTCCCATTTACTTGTGCCCAGCCAGTGATTCCAGGTTTTACATGATGTCTTTTAGCTTGTTCATTAGAATATAAAGGCAAGTATCCCATTAATAATGGCCGCGGTCCTACTAAACTTATATTACCTTTTACAACATTTATAAGCTGCGGCAATTCATCTAAACTATATTTTCTAAGAATTTTCCCAAATGAGGTTAACCTAATTTGATCAGGTAAGAGCTCACCATTATTATCCCTTGCATCGGTCATTGTACGAAATTTGTAAAGGTGGAATGTTTTTTCATATAACCCTGGACGTTGCTGCTTAAATATGATTGGAGAGCCTAGCTTAACTCTAACTAAAATAGCTACTATAAGAATAGGCAATGAGAGAATTAATAACAATGAAAAAGAAACTAACAAATCAAAAAGTCTCTTCATATATAATTATACTCCTCACTCAAATTTTTTAGAGCGTCTTCCTAAACAAATAAAAAGAAAGAAGGGCTACTGATTCCCTTCCTTTCACTCTTGAGTCTATTAAAAACAAATCATTTTTTATTAGACTCATAGACAATAATATAAAAAATCCGTACTAACAAATACAATTAGGATTATAGGACAAAAAATTGAAAAGAAACTTAACTCGATTAGTTTTACATAAGCCAGATATAATTCATTTTAGTCATTACTACTAATAATTGTTCCTAAAATTCTAAGCAAAAAAAGAAAAGCTACTATGCTTATTAAAGGAACATAGTAGCTTTTCTTTTTTCTATATTAATAACTAAAAGTGAATAAACACATTATGCGTTTATAAATCCGAATGTTTTGAATACTGCTAATGACCCAATTTCCTTCCATATAATATTATTATCAGTAACTGCACTACCGGAAACTGATGAAAAGGTAGGCATAGTTGTATATGACGTACCATCATTTAATGCTTCATATACATGATTACCCAAATTAATTCTACTACCTTTCGAATAATATTTAGATGCTACCCATGTTTGATTATTTGCATATCCGCCTGTAGTACAAATCCATCCAACATATCCCGCGGCAGTCGGGTTTGAATTTTTTACTTCTTGTCCTAATCCATAATAACCTGATGTTGGGATACTTGACATTCGGTAGTATGGATCAATCACACCGTAAATAATATTTCCTTGCAGAAATTCTTTCCCTGTAATCATCATTGTTGCATTATTTAACACATTGTTTTTCATTACAAGTTGAAGAGTATTACTTGCTGTTCTATTATCAATTCCTACTTGTGCTAAGTTCGTAGCAGTTACATTATTATTTTGAATTACTGCTTGTTTCCCTGCCAAAGCTACATCTAAAATAATAATAGCTCTTGGAAGAGTATCATTTGTAATTTTTATAACATTCCCACTTAACATGATATCATCAGACACATTTTGAATATTTAAGACTGTTCCATTTGTTTTTTCAATGTAACAATTAATTATTTTGAATGATTTGAAATTATTTACTGTAAGTAACGTATTATTTATATCCGTACTAATGATCTTACAATCTCTTAATTCTAACGAATTTGCTGTACTTGATTGTGTGCCTAAAAACACAATGTCTTTAAAGAAACAATTTGTATACGTTCCCGCAAATAAAGTTGGATTTTTCACATTTTTAAATATTGTATTTTCAAAAATCCAGCCTGGTTTAAATGTTCCTGCTGTTGAATAATTTAAATATAATACATCTTGTCCTTCAAATACGCAATTCGATATCGTTTGCGGTTCATTCTTCACTTCTAGAGTCCACTGATACAACGATGACAAAGAGTTAAGTTTATCCACGTCATTAAAAAAACGACAAGAATCAACCCTAACTACATATGGGAATGGTGTATCAATAATCATTTTACTGTTACAAAAAACATTATCAAATATATTAATAGATCTGTTTGCATATACACCTTGAGCATTTATTTGTGCTCCATACACATAATTATTAGAGAAAATAACATCTCCTGCTAAAAAGACCTTTGCTAGTCGGATATTATTCCCTGTTACAATTACTCTATCTGCGCCACCATTAATTGATACCCCAACATAAGCATTTGAAATGGTATTCATGATAGAATTGTTTACTATATAAATAAATTTCCCATTTACAACAATAATGTTATATTTTTGATTGTCATGAAAATTATTTCTTTCAATATAGATATATTGGTTCAAATCATATCCATCTTCAATATCAATTCCACTTTGTGGATCAGTACCTGCGATATGATGAATGTCATTATCACGAATATACACATTCTTTGCACCACCTACAGTAATCCCTTGTCTACGACAATGATGTAAGTTGCATTTCTCAATATAAGTATATCGAGAAAAAGAAGGGACCCGAACATTTATTAAACAATTTGTGGGAGCAGGAACAGTACTTTGATGAAGAACGATTTTAGCATAACTTGCTCCATTAGGAACTTCCACTTCATCAAAAAATTGCACATTAATTTTAGCGGATATAAATGCGTTACTTAAATTATAAAAAATAACATCATAATAATCGCATGTTATATCGGTACCCAACCCGCCAAATCCATTCCCATAAAGACCGAAATAACCATACTTTACAATTGCAGCTTGCTTCATATCAATTTGTAATTTGGAGCGTATCTTTGTCGTACTACTTACTAACGAACCATCTGTTGTACTGATTGAGCCTTGTTCAAATGAACTAGCTAATGATGTTGGAAAAGGCGAAATCTGACCAAAAGTACTGTTAAGTGTAATGGCATCTCCTGTACAATTCAAAATATCTAGATTATCTAAGGATACAAATCTTGTATTATTCCCTCCATCGGCAGCCGGAGTAAAACTCCCCACTGCAACTCCGTATCCTCCCTCATGTGTTCCTCCGCTAGAGTAATCATGCGTATCTTTATCTCCCTGGATAATACCATTTGTAACCCTAGAGTAGACTTGATTTTTACAGAAACTCACAATCGCATATCCCGTCAAGTTATTTGTTTCCATTTTTAAAGTTGCACCATTCAAATTTAGTGTTAGGTAACTTTGTGGTTCAATTGGTTTATTTTTATCAATCAAGTACGTTCCTTTTGGTAATACAACTTCTGTATATCCTTGTTGAGATGCCCACTTTAAAGCATTATTAATACCTTGAGAAGTGTTAACGGCATCAGTTCCATCATTTTTAGCATTCCATCTATTTAATTCAAGCACATATGTGTTTGAATTAAATGTATCTTCTGGGGATTTTGGAACCCATTTTGATTTTGTACTATCATAAGTCAAAATATCATTATTCGAAGGCATCTTGCTTGTTAAATCTACGTCACTAAGATCTCCCAGATTAGCCAAATCAATTTACACCTCTTTCTTGTTTTTCTATATATTATGTTTAGCGAGGTAAATTGATTGGATATTAATAATAGAGAAAAGAATAAAAGCGGCTGAACATGAAGTGACTTTATATCTCAAATTTTTACCGTTAGACAGTAGAAACGTTGAAAGAACATGAACAGAGACGTATAGTATGATAGCCGATTTAAATGCTACATTTTTATTCTACTTGTAAAATACTCTATTACTGATTTATCAAAGTTTTGATCAAATTTTCTTGCAAAATATTGATCTGAGCTTTCTATTGAATTGATATCTTCCAAGGTGAAGGTAATCGGATGATTTCGGGTTTTAAAAGTCTGGCCCCACCTCAAGTATATTAAATTATTATTTACAACTTGAGATTTGTACTCCGAATTCATTATTATTGTCTGAAAAAACCATTCATCTGGACATAAAGCATTTTTAAAAGCATCATAGTACCATTCATTTCTTTCTAAAAAATCTATAATATATCTTGCAATATCCAAAGGGATACAAAACCACGATGAACCGTGATAAAGTGAGAACTCTTCAGGCAACTTATATGGGTTGGGAAATATGTTAAATCCCCAACCATACAAACGCATAATTATTCTTCTAAAAACTCTAAAAGGATGAAATACATTGTATTGTTTCCTTGCTACCTTTGGCCAACTGATATTCTGAAAAGAAACATCTGAATTACTCCTTTCAATATGAGTTGCTGTCATAAATATTTTGTTTTTATTATTTAATAGAAAATCTTTAAATCCGTTTTTCACCAATAAATCTTGACCACTTCTAAGGCACACAAAATCGTAACTTTTTTGTGTATCTATTACTTTTTTTAGCAACAAAATTGTAGCATCTATCTGGCTTATATCACCCCATTTTACGTCTATATTCTCATGCAAAACTTCCACATTAGGATTTCTTAATATTTTCCTACATAATTCATTGTGTGTTTTTTTATCAATATGAAGAAATACATCGGCTTGTTCTTCTGAGATGATTTGGTTAATAAACCCATTTACTTGATCTGGATTTTTGTGGATTTGTAAGATATATGCTGTACGCGGAACTGTAGTATTCTCAATACGGTTCTTTGAAATCAATTCAGAAAATTCAGTTAAATAAAGTGCCATACCTTTACAGTCGTTCATAATTTCCTCCACTAAAATAAATTGACTAAATTCACACGTTCATTATATAAAACCATGAGAACTAATTTAAGTTAGATATTTTTTGCTTATTCATTTACATTTTCTATACCAGAAAGCTATTATTCCTCATATTGCTCTTCAACTATTTTTAATATTTCTGAATTTTTTTTTTGTTAATAACTTAGATAGCATTTTGTTAACAATTTGTCTTACTATATCCCGTAAATATTTAAATTCTTCATGTTTTCTAAACGTAATTAAAAAAATTACATTAGGAATAATAAGACACAAAATACTGCGTATTACCATATTTATAAATATATCGGTATAAAAGATATTGCCAAGAGTATCTGTTATGATTACAGAAACAAAAACTAGAGATCCAAATAAACTATATCTAACAAAATATAATTTTACCGATTTTTTGAAAACAAATTTAAATATAACATACGGATCGTACCAAAAATAGGTACACAATCTGCTGATAACAGTACCAAAAAATACACCTGCAATTCCTATTTGTTTTGCGAGAATTATAGAAGCTACAATATTTATAACGGCCGCTATAATAGGCCTGTATTTTCCTTTTTTAAATAAACCAGTGGTTTCTCTAAAAGTTGTAGAAGCATTTTGCATTCCAGCAGTAAAAAAATTTAATATTATGGCAAATATTATATACTTATTAAACACATAATGCTCACCTAACCATAAAATTATAAATGGGTTTATTAAATTCCAAAGACAAACAGTACAGAACCCATATATCCAAAAATTCACAAAATTAAGCACACGAAAAATAAAATAGTTTTTATCTTCATTTTCTTTTACATTTAAATTTCCAACACTGGCAGTAATAGAATAAAATAAATAACCCAACAAAGTATTCAGCGTATTTAAAATCAATAGATAATTCGAATAAATACCAACCCAAGTAATCCCAATAAATTTAGAGATAACAATATTGTCAGTTCCATTAATTACTACACCGCTAATTTTGTACAACAATAGAGCATACAAATTTTCAAAGAAAAGCTTTCTGTCTTCTTTAGATAATTTTGCATTATTTTCCCCTTGTAGATACGGATATAGTTTATTTGCTTTATTTGCAATATATACATTTTCAATTACTCTTAATGCCAGTTGAACCATTAATACTACAATATAATTTCCGATAATTATTAATAAAATAATTTGTAAAGAGTGAGACATAATTGTGAATATACTGTGTATTTTAGAAATAATGTGATTACGCTGATCAGCAATAATAATAGATTGTTTATACACAAAATAATATGATGAAACCGAACTCAGTAAAAATAGCAGATAGATAATATTAATATTACTAATTGTCGTCTCGCCATTCATTAAGTGAGGAAGAAATGGTAATAACGATAATCCTATCAATAAAACGATTAACCCTATTAATCTATATGCCTTTTGATATAAGTTCATTAATGCCTGTATTTTACAACTATCATTCTCAGCTAAGGGCTTATATAAACTGTAAATTATAGCCGTATCAAAACCTAAATTAGCTAATGACAACATAGTTAATATACTTGTAAAAAGTCCATCCACACCTAGGTATTCTATACCTAGTGTATAAATAAAAACGGTTCTAACAATGAAACCCATACCAATACTAATTATTTGGCCCGACAAACCGAATAATATATTTTTCAGGGAATTTTGTATTCTCATAATAATACCTTCTATTTCTAATTGTTTTGTGCAAACATTCTACTTAATTTAGTACTAATCTTCCTCTTCAAAATAGGAAAGAACTTTATTACTCTATATTTAAGTAATGCTTTTCTTCGCTGTGCTTTGAAATCATAATCTAAAAACCAATCTAGTAAATCTTTATATAATATATTATTGTAATTTTCCTTCATTCGAATTTGGATTATATCCCAATAAATAACAATGAATGTATCTGTAAAAAACTTCACCTCATTATCCAAAGAAGTTTTAAGGTACTGGAAAAGATTATTTGGAATATTAAAGCCATAACCACAAGGATCTTGACCTTCAGCGATAATTCCCATAATAGTTCTTAAGCATTTTTCACATTTACAACAATTTTCTTCATTTTTAAAACATACTCTGATATTAACCAATTCCTTAATGGCCGAATAATGATCAACAACTACCTTAACCTTATCTTGCCTGTTGAGTTCATATCCATCGTGAAAAACCTCACCTGATGCATACCTTATTTCATTGTCCACTGTGGGATCAGATGCACAAGTAACTTCATATAAAGGAGAATTAGAGCTTGCAATGTATATACATTTTATCTTAAGTTTGAAAGCTATAGGGATAGCTGCAGATATTATTGCTAAGCCATGGTGTAATCCATGCCACCATGTATCCTCCAATTTATTCCTAAAGTCATGATCAATGTTTCCTGCACTTATAAAAGTACCATAATTAGATTGTATAAGGATGTTTTCTAATCCGTGACATTTTGCAAAATTTATAGCGTTTTCTTTGTCTGCCTCCCACACATCACTATCCTCTATATTGTCTTCATGCCATCCATATTCAGTAATTAATAATGGTTTTTTATCCTTTATTCTTATAAATGTAGTAAGTGCATCAAGACCTCCACTAAATAAAGATGCTGCTTCGAGTTCAGGAGTATAGGTATTATCAATAATTTTATCTACAACAATAGAACCCTTAAACCTGACACTAGGAAACATATTTTGATATGCAGTTTTTATATTATTGAGACATTCATAAAAAGATTCATCTAATTCATTTATCAATATTGTTGAATCAGTAATCCACACAAGAGGAATCACATTTGAAACAAATGGAATAGCTAAAATACTATTTGGAATATCAGATATATCATAGTTGTATTCGAGGAACATATGATTATTTATTTTAAAATATTTTTGTAAATTCCCTTTAATGCTAAAAAAGTAATCAACCCTGTTATTTTTTACAACGATTTTATCAAGAATTATAGTATTCATTTTAGCCTCCTAATAAGTTACCTTTCAAATTCTTGAGTATTCATTAACTTGAGAATTGTTTTAACCATTGATCTACCACTTCAAAATTCACCTTAACATTTGTTATAATTTTTGAGTTAATCATTTTTTCAAGATTATCAAAATCGGCTCTTTCGATTAAATTTAGATTATATGTCTCACTCATTCCTCTAGCTCTTTCGTCTATAGAGATAATGATTGTACGCTTTTTATGTCGCATTGCAAATATCCCACCGTGTAATCTTGTTCCAATATAATCAACATCTGTATTGAGCACTTTTTCATAAGCTTCTATATTAGGTGGAACAACTTTTATATTTTCTGTATTACTTAAATTTTCAAAATACAAAAAATCACTCGCATCCTGTATCCAAAAATAAATATTTTTATAATTTTTTCTCAGTACATCTATTAATAATTGATCTTTTACTAGATCTTTCGAATGATGAGTAAGTGTAAAAATAACTGAATCTGATTTTTTAGTTGGAATCTCTTTACAGAATTCAGGTGTAAGAGACCACAATGTTGCACAACCTGTATTTAAAGCCTTAAACCCCATTTCTTCTAAAAATTTTTTTGTTCTTTCGTCTCTAACACTATGTATATATTCATGTGATAAAACTTTTTTATATAACATTTTTGTATATGCGTTTATCTTATTACCTTTCCCTGCACCTACACCAACTAGAATACTACCTTTCAAAGGACCGTAATTGAACATATTAATATTCCACTGTGGGAAATGAGTAAGCATGTCCATTGTTAGTAAATTTGAACCACCTACAAATTTATATTTAGCATCACTATAAAGTTTTACCCTATGTGATCCTCTTGCTACTTGATACCAATGAAATGGTGAAACCTGAGTCGGTAGTGTTAAAATATATGCATTTTTAGTTATATCAGACAACTGATACCTTACACACTTCATTATTATGTCATCCCCCTTGTTAAGGGAACCGACCGACGTATCTAACACTAGAACATTATCCATGAAAACAATACCTCCAAGTATATTTTATGAACCAATAAAAGATTTTTAGTTTTATAACTTAAACTATTATCACTCAATTAGCCTATATATCTTTTCCACTTCTGCTTCATTACCATAATTCCGTTGACTAGCATTATTAACAATTTTATTTCTGAAATCGACATCATCAACCAGTTTTTTTATACCTCCGATAATCCCATCAATACCTGTTGGACAAATATACCCATCTACTCCATCCTCTAGCTGACTTTTAGCAGTTGGAAAATTAGTTATAAGTACAGGTTTCCCAAGAATTTGCGCCTCCCGAACTGTCACAGCCTTTCCTTCATACCTAGATGGTTGTACATATATATCACACGCTTTTATATAGGGATAAGGATTAGTCTTTTTGCCCAGTAGAAAGAATCTATCCTGAAGTTTTAGTTTATTTATCAATATATTAAGCTCAGTCTCTTGAGGACCATATCCTACAATATACCACTCAATATCGTATCCCTGATCCAATAATTTTCGAAAGGCATATATAGCATCATCAATCCCTTTAGCGTGTGAAAGTCTACCTACAGTTACAAGCTTTATCCGATTAGGAGTTAATGGCATTACATGCGTAACATCTTGATTAGATTGTTCACGTACAAACTCAGGAGATATAATATTTTCGATAATCTCTACTTTTTTATTAACATAAGGAAAGATACTAAGAAATGAATCCCTACAACTTTCAGAAACCGCTACGATATTATCCATTTCTCTCCACATTTGATACTCCATACGTTTATTCAGCGGTATGTTTAAGTAGTCTGTATGAATCCAACCAATCTTCCTTTTCGCTCGGACCTTATTTCCTATGAAATAATGAGGCCACAAAAAACTAATTGCAGCGTCATATTCTTCCTCTAATCTCGGAAGATATGACAGGGACATTTTCCATCCGTATTGAATAACTAAGTATCCAGGTTCTTCACTCTTTATACACTTACCATGTAAAGTACCCATCACTCTCGCTATCAATCTGATGATCCCAATAGATGTATTACCCTCTTGCAGTATTTGTCCAATAGATTTTCTAAAAGTAGTGTATTGAGGTATTTCCGGTAATAAATTTGGTTCTTTTGGTAATAAAGAGAAAAATTCTCCCTCGTGTTTAAATAACATTAAATCTACGTCATATCTGTTGTAATCAATTTTATTTAGTAATCCAATTAGACTTCGTTCTACACCACCGATTGCCATGTCAAAAGAAGTGATTAATATTTTTTTCTTTTTCATCATCAAATACCTCACAAAATCAATTGTCAACTTCTATCATCCCTTATGATAGCCCCCTATTTTCCCTTGCAAATATAATCAGGATTGGTTTATGCAAAATGGTGATGAAACAAAATTATCTTATATATTCCTTACACTCTATTCCATATAACGATAACCAATCAGGAATATTACTATTAATATCAAAACCTAATTTTGATATATTGTTAATTATCTTTGATCTTTCAGGTTTTTCTTTTAATAAAGCTTTATTAATTTCTCCGGACCATACCTCAAGCTTTTCGTCTAAACTAATAAATGACATTATTCCTAAGCCCATATCAGTATTTCTAGGTATCGTATCTGCAACAATACAAGGTGTACCTGAACATTGTGCTTCTAACGTTACAATACCGAAACCCTCGAATAAAGAAGGAAATAAGAAAACATCGAACGCTTTCAACAGTCTTGGTATATCCTTCCTCACGCCTAAAAATCTTATATTGTTGTTAATACCCAGTTCTTTTGCCTTCAATTCAATAGAGCTTTTTAACGGACCATCACCCACTAAAACAGCGATAAAATTTACATCTCTCTTTAAAATTTCTTTTAGAACTTGTAGGATAAAAATATGATTCTTTGATTCTGAAAAACGACCAATATGACCTATTATTTTCGCCTCATCTGGTATATTAAGCTCTTTTCTCACACTGGCAACATCCCTCATGTCCACATCAGTAAATTGGTTAATATCTATTCCATTTTTGATCAATTCTAGCCTATTATCGTTAATTATTCTTTTACCAAATAAAAAACGTGCAGCTTCAATACTGCACGCACAATAATCTGTTCCAGCATATTTAATAATAGATCGCAAAACCTTTAGAGTAATTTTCGCTTTAATTCCAACTCCTTGAGGCCAATTATTACTGTGAGAATGACAAACCCTTTTTTTTATACCTGCCATTTTCGCAGCCACCGCAGCAAAGCCACCTTGATAATCGGTATGTGCATGTACGGCTACATATCGATTATCAGACATTATCTTTGTAAGTTCTTTAATATACGCTAAAGGCCCTACTTGCCCTAGACTTGGAATTCTATAGACTTTACCACCTAATACTGCAATTTCTTCATCATAATCACACTTTTCAGTTCTGTGTGAAACAAAATCAAATTGAACTTGTGATTTGTCTATATTTCTATATATATTCATTAGTAGCGTTTCAGCACCACCTCGATTCATAGCACTGACAATGTGCAAAACTCTTGTGGTCTTTTTAGCCTTAACCATTGAAACCTACCCCAATCTTATAATCAATTCCATATATTGAACCTTTATTATCCCAAAAAGTGACTCTTATAAATAATCCGCAAAGTAATGACATGCTCATATACAAAGTAAACAAAGTAACATACTAAAATTGCATAATAGACAAACTTCTGATCCTTTTCAGTAAACAGCTTTACAACCCAAGAAATTAATATTAATTGGTATAATCCAAAATAAATAGCAAACCTTGCAAAAATCCAGTTTTGTGTTGAAATAAGCATAAAAACTGCACCCAGTAATGCCATATTTACAATATAATCACTCTTTGGAAACAATTCTCTAAGTCTTTCTCTACCAAAGAACGCAAGTATGAGTGGTGCACCCTCAACAGCAACCCTAAGTATATTGGCACCTCCTTCATGAAAATCTTTGTAATGACCATATTGAGTATCCCCTATCGCTGCAAAGAAAACCTCAGAAAATTGATTAAACCCTATAACGATAAGCACTGCTAAAAACAGAAGGATAAACGTTGTTGTTGACCAAGCTTTTCTGCGAATTAGAAAATATATTGGTATGAGAACAAGCGCACTCTGATGAAATGTTGATGCAAGCAGAACAATGAAAATGTATTTTTTCCAGTTACCATCAAGAATATATTTGGTCGCAGCAAAAACAATAGCAGCAGCTAAATATTGCCTAATCCCATTCATTGATGTTAAGTACATCCCAGACGTGATATAGACATATAAACTTAAGTCAATTAACCTTGAATACTTATATAGAATGAATACGATTAGTACATTTGTTATCAATGCTGTAATAAAAACCATGACCTGAGGATCCTCGGTATACTTTTGTAAAATCATTTGCAAAATATTAAATCCTATGTCTTTATTGTTTTTAATATATTCCCAAGTGAAATCAGTAACAGTATATCCATGCATATAAAAGTATGTATCTCCAATATTGTTTCGAAGGCCCGATACCAATACAAGAGATAGAACGGCCACCAAAGTCAAAAACTGATTCGGCTTTATCCATGCTGGCCCCGTGGTCAAAGGCATAGCAAAATATCTTGCCAAAAAAGAGAGCATAAATACTATAGCAAGATTCATCCAAAGTATAGTCATTTGTTATTTCCTTTCAACTTAATACTAAAATCCTATGTTACTTCTGATACTCTTGTTTTTGTTGTGATGTAACAATACAGCATAATCCCAAGTGGGATAGCAAAAAGTGTAAGAGTTTTACATGGTGTCTCACTCATGAACCTTCTATTTTTTGATATAAGACTGCTAGATACATAGTGGATAGCCTGTCTATATTTAAACGATTGGCTTACAAATGGCAATTTCATAAGCTCCTTCCGATAAAAAGCAAAACCTTTCGGGTTTCTACGATATTGATTTAGCATGTTCATTGATGAGCCATCAGGTAGATATTCAACACAGCAAAGGACTTCATTTATCAATAACATCTCATATTGCCAATCAAGCATATAATACTTATATGCCAAACCTACATACTTTTCATTTTTAAAAACTGGGTATGGATACTTCTTCGTCAATTCTGTACGATATACAAGCTTCTTATCACCAGTTACACCATGCGTATTATAGAGAGCAAACAGTGTAGACCGTTTTATATTCTCCGGTAACTTCGAGCCAATGATCTGTCCAGCTGTGTCCGAATCAAGTCCAATTATGCCACTGACTTCATCATTTCCATATTTCATCCAAAAAGAAAGGATTTTTTCTACAGCATCATCTGGCATATAATCATCAGAATCAATACAAACATTTAACTCCGTATCAATCATTTCATATGCTGTATTATGAGCACCATGCATACCTTGATTGTTTTGCCAATGATACCTAATTGTTATACATTCTTCATCAATCCAGCTATCCACCAATTCTTTTGTGTTATCACTAGATCCATCATCTATTATTAACCATACAAAATTCTTACATGTTTGACGTTTTAAACTCTCATAACAATTCGCAAGACAATACGCTCTATTATAGGTAGGGGTGAAAATCGTTAAATTCTCCAAATTACTCACCTCGAAAGTACGGAATAATAGTCTTGAGTTAATTCTGCCGTATGTTTTATATCGTATCCTTTCTCTAAAAATACTTGAACTGGTATTTCCCTCGAAAAATTACTAATTTCTATATTTTTCATTTTTTCTATCCAAGCCATTTTATCTGTTAGAGGAACATGTTCAACTAGATTCATTCCCAAATCCACTTCTTTCGTAATAGCATCCGATATAATACAAGGCAAACCAACTCCTTGCGCCTCTATGAGAGTAAGTGGCAATCCCTCATGTATGGATGGAAAAACAAATACATCAAATGCTTGAAGTATCCTTTCTATATCGGCTCGTATCCCAAGAAACCTTATATGCTTCTCCAAATTTAATTCCCTTACTTGATTTTCAATTTCCATACGAAGCGGCCCTTCGCCAGCTAATAATAGAATTGCATTCGGCCTAAATCGAGTTAACTGCACGAATAATTCTATAAGGTAAGTATGATTTTTTTGATGAGCAAATCTTCCAACATGGCCAATAACAAGAGCGTCTTGCCCAAGTTTTAATTCTTCTCTTACTTGTTTTCTCATTTCTGGACAGAACAAAAATCTATCACAATCAATTCCATTTTTTAAGATTTTGGCTACATCAGCTTTACCCGCAAATAGCCACCTGGCAGCTGCATTTGAACATGCTAGCAAATGTGTTGCACATGCGGCTATAGATTTTCCTGCATACCATTTATAGATTTTAGCCGCAGTACCACCTTCACTACTAGTATTATGACTATGCGCAATCCTAACTGGCACCCTTGCTTTTTCAGCTGAACGAAGGACAAATCCACTCATTTTGTCCATATGTGAATGAACGATTTTATATTGCGGATGAGAGCTAAAGAAGGTATCTAGCGCCTTTATATAGCCTCTATGACCAACGTCTGTAACATATGGAATTCTATGAATTTCCCCGCCTAACTTTACTATTTCTTCATCAAACACTCCTTCTTTACAAGTTAAAAAATCAAATTGTACTTTTGAGCGGTCTATATTACGATACAGATTCATAATTAAAGTTTCGGCTCCGCCTCTATTCATATTTACGACTACATGTAATACTCTCAATGGAGTGCCCAATTTAAATCCTCCATTTCATCCATATATGTTGTATAAATTTCTTGTTTCTCTTTCAACACTTCATTAACTGAATATTCACTTGTAATAATAGTACGTCCACACTGTCCAAACTGAGCTTTTAATTTAGTATTTTTAGAAATAGAATTTATTCTTTCAGACATCGTCTTTATATCATCACGATCTATAATCCAACCATTTTTATTACTAATAATTAACTCCCTATGTCCCCGATTGTCAGTAGCTACAACCGGAAGTCCACAAGCCATAGCTTCCATAATATTGACTGGTAACCCTTCCCGGTAACTCGATGCAACAGCTAAGTCACACATCTGCAACAAAGAGGCTATATCATTTCTATAACCAAGAAAGTGAACCATATTACTCACGCCTAGTTGAGTCGCTATTTTTTTGCACTCTTCCATTAACGGTCCTTCGCCAGCAAGCAACAGCTTTGCATGCGGAATTTCATTTTTCAACTGCGCCAATGATTGAATTAAGAAGCTTTGGTTTTTGTTCTTATTAAATTCGGCAGCATAAAACATTAAAAAATCTTTTGTCTTATAACCATTTTTAAGCCTTAATTGCTCTTTTCCACTTTCAGTAACAGGAACATATCGTTCTATATCTACCCCTACACCATGAACGAGTTTAATATCTTTCGCCTGAAACCGATGTCTTACCGCTAAATTGTAATCTTCTTGGTTAATTGTTATTAGGCAGTCCGTATTAATTGCTAAACTTCTTTCAATTGGATAATATAGAAGCCAATTTATGAATGGTGCTCCTTTACAAAAATGAAATCCATGTGCTGTATATACGACTTTCGTTCCTTGCTGCCTTACTTTTCGAGCAGCTAAACGAGCAATTACTCCTCCCATAGGCGTATGACAATGAATGATTTTATATTTATTTTGATGAATAATTGATTTTAGTTTTTTATATGCATGAAGGTTTTGTATGCTAAGAGGTGATCTTTGAATAGGAATATTATATTTTTGAGTTACATATGGAAGATGTATATCCCCATTCGCTGCAACATGTACTTCCCATCCTTGTTCTGAAAACCATTGCAAATACGGTAAATGAAAAGCCTTAAAATGATAATCCACAGTTGCACAAAACAGAACTTTTTTAGACACCATCCCACGCACCCGTCTTATATTAAATTTTTTCTATTAACCTGATACCGGTATTAATAGCTTTAAAGTTTTACGCTTATTCACTAAGTTTAACAATCGCTTTCTTAATTCTACTTCGTTTAAATCTGTATAATTTGAAATAAACTCTTCTATTTCTTCTATTCGAACATTCATTTCTTGTCCTACATAAATTCTTGGGTGAACTTGCTTCTCATTCATTTCATCTTCTTTTAGTAATTCTTCAAAAAGTTTCTCTCCTGGGCGTATACCAGTAAATTCTATTCCTATTTCATCCACAGAATTTCCGGATAATCGAATGAGATTTTTAGCGAGATCGACTATTTTTACTGGTTCTCCCATGTCCAGCACAAAAATTTCCCCACCTTCAGCTAACGCACCAGCTTGCACTACAAGTCTAGATGACTCTGGAATTGTCATAAAATACCTAATCATATCCGGATGAGTAACTGTAACTGGTCCACCGTTTTGAATTTGCTTCTTAAATAAAGGAATAACACTGCCTCTACTTCCTAAGACATTCCCAAATCGTACAGTAACAAACTTTGTATGACTTATTTTATCTTTATGTTGAATTACCATCTCAGCTAATTTCTTTGTTGCTCCCATAACACTCGTCGGGTTCACCGCTTTATCAGATGAAATCATAACAAACGTTCCTACTCCAGTTTCTCTCGCTGCCTCTGCTACATTCATAGTTCCAATCAAATTATTTTTAACAGCCTCTTCAGGATTATTCTCCATTAGTGGTACATGTTTATGTGCAGCTGCATGATATACAACATTCGGAAGATGTTTACTCATAATTAAATGCATCTTCTTAGCATCTTGTATATCTGCGATTTCAGGAATAAACGTGCCTTTCATATCTCCATACTTTTCGTTCAATTCCATTTCTATAGAATAAATACTGTTCTCCCCATGCCCTAGTAAAATCAACTTTTTCGGCTTGAATTTTGCAACTTGCCTACAAATTTCCGAACCAATTGAACCTCCTGCACCAGTAACTAAAATGACTTTGGCAGTTATATAATCTGAAATAATATCCATATTAAGTTCTACAGGATCACGCCCTAATAAATCTTCTACTTGAACATCCCTGAATTCATTCACCGAAACTTTACCTGTTACTAAGTCTTCTAACATCGGAAGAATTTGAGTTTTTATCTGTGTTTTCAAACATTCTTTTAAAATAATATTTCGATTCCCTTTGCTTAGTGAAGGAATTGCCAGAATAATAGTTTCAATATTCAGTTTTTTGACAACGTACTCAATTTGATTAATACCGCCAATTACTGGAATCCCCCAAATATCAAGATTATGTTTTTTTACATTATCATCAATAAATGCGACTGGCATTAATTCGGCATTACTATTCTTTAACAACTGCCTTGCAACCATTGTCCCCGCTGAACCAGCACCAACAATTAAGGTTCTTTTTTTATCACCCTTTTTTACATAATAAGCATCTCTATACATTCTCCAAATAAAACGTGAACCGCCAATTAATAAAATATGAATCATCCAAGTTACAACTAACAACCGAAAATACATTTTTGGCATTATTATTTGTTGCACAACTGCTGTAGTAATGATAGAAAATGTAACAACTTTGCATATAATGAGCAATTCTCCTATACTTGCATATTCCCAATCTTTTTTATACAACTTATAAAGAAAAGCAAACAAATGATGACTTACTAATAAGGTGATAGAACTAATAACTGATGATAAAGTGATAACACTGAAGCTAGCATTTACAAAGAAATAACTAAAAAAAATTGCACCTAATACAATCAGTGAATCCATTAAAAGCAATAGCGATATCCTCCGTCGATACGTCATATTACTTCCCCCTTTAATCAATTCCTTACATAACTCTTCCCAATTTATTTCAAAACTAAAGTTTGTAGCTATATTCTCTTTACTAAAAACACATAGCTACAAACTTTAATAAAAATGGGCATCTAACCCTCCCTCACATTACACTCTTGATGACTCGCATCTAAGGTTGTTTTCACAACCCACAGCATAATCGAGTGCCTCCATTGATAGCGGTAAGGAGACATCACCACATCACAGCTCTATTGAACTTTCTTTATAACGAACATTTCTATATACAAATCTTAAATTTATTTTTCTAAAGCTTATTTATATTGTTCATACCTTTCCATTCAAAACTGCACCCAATATCCTACTTTTTGTAAAGCTTAACGTCCTTTTCGTTTCAAGCGCATCTTCGTTCACAGTACGATTATAACGTATCACCAATAATACACCTTCACACTTATCAGCTAATACACTTGTATCTGTTACTTCCAGTACAGGAGAAGAATCAAATAATATGATGTCATACTGCTCCATCGCCTTTTGAACTAACATATCCATTGCATCTGAACTAAGTACTTCAGATGGATTGAATGGTACTGGTCCACTAGTTAATACATCAAGGCTTCTCATCTCTGTTTTTTTCACTGCGCCTTCTAAAGTTGTTTTTCCGTTCAGTATATCAGTTAACCCGATTGTATTTTCCACTCCAAACATTTCATGAATGATTGGTGTTCGTAAATTTGCATCTATTACCAATACTTTTTCACCTTTTTGTGCTATCGAAGCTGCTAAATTAACTGTAATGGTTGATTTCCCTTCACCATACCTCGGAGAAGTAATAACTATAGTTCTGCTTTTATGAATAGACGAAGATAATTGAAGGTTCGTTCGAATCGAACGATACTGCTCCGAAATTTTTGATCTTGGAGCGGTATAGGCAATTATACTTTCTCCTTTAACTTTATTTGTTTTTCGTCTATTTTTGTACTCCACTCCGTTTCCTCCCTCAATAACACAGTATTCTTTTCACCATATTTGTCTTTCTTATTTTTCTTATTCATTTTAGAAATTCCACCTAAAACAGGGATATC
This sequence comes from Bacillus cereus, assembly GCF_015071065.1. GTDB lineage: Bacteria > Bacillota > Bacilli > Bacillales > Bacillaceae_G > Bacillus_A > Bacillus_A cereus_BA. Next base: position 128,353 of record NZ_VOVA01000001.1, read on the forward strand.
TAATAATTGCTCAATGCGTCGTTCCGTTTTGATTGTCTCATCAAGAGAATCCAATAAAAAAATAAAACCGATACTTAGTACCATACCTATAAAGAATGCAATTAGTATCGTCTTAAAGTGATTTACATTAATAGGCATAGAATATTTTTTAACTGGGTCATCTGGTAATATACTCACATTGTTAAAATTCAATATATTAGCTACTTCTTTCTTATAGACAGATGCAGTAGTATTTGCGATTTTATGCGCAAGTACGGGATCAGTATCTACCACATTAATCCTCATTATTTGGGATCCTTGTACACTTTCTGTACTTATTTGTCCACTTAATGCACTTGCGGATCTATTAATATTCAATTCAGCGACCACTTTTTCTAATACAACAGGTTCATTAACCATCGCTTTCAATGTATTCATGGTTTCAGCATTAGCTTGGATAATAACTCTTGCTGAGGATGCATACAATGGAGTTTTTAAATATATACTATACATCGCTCCTGCTACTGTTGTGAGAGTTGTAAATAATAGAAGTATCCAAATTCTTTTCCTTATAATAGTAAATAGATTTTTCAAATTTATTTCCTTATCCATAACTTTCCTCCTCATTTAAAATCAATGAGCTTGAAATTGACATTAAAAACTCAAGTAAAAACAATATTTTCATTCTTTTAAATATATAAACATTTCTAGTTAATGCCATTTTAGTTCTTTATACAGAACGAGTCAACACAAATTATTTTTACTAAATTACTTCTTGCTAACATTCCAAAATTTACGACAGCATTCGCGATATTTTGCTGTAGATAAATGACGAAAAAGCCCTGATACCGTAGTATCAAGGCTTTTTTCTCTCTTAGTATAGAGACATATATTGATCGCGTTCCCATTGGTGAACTTGTGTTCTGAAGATATCCCACTCAATCTCTTTCGCTTCGATAAAGTGCTCAAGTAAATGATCTCCTAGTGCACCACATACGATTTCATTAGATTGTAATGTAACTAATGCTTGCGCTAATGTTGCTGGTAAATCAACGATACCTGCTTCTTCGCGCTCTTCTTTTGTCATTACATAGATGTTACGGTCTACTGCAGCTGGTGGAGTTAATTTGTTTTTAATTCCATCAAGACCTGCTGCTAATAATGTTGCCATTACTAAATATGGATTTGCAGCTGGGTCCACACTACGTACTTCTACGCGTGTACTAATACCACGAGATGCAGGGATACGTACTAACGGACTACGGTTTTGTGCAGACCATGCTACGTAACATGGAGCTTCATATCCAGGTACTAAACGTTTGTACGAGTTTACAGTTGGGTTTGCTACCGCTGTAAATGCTGGTGCGTGTTTTAAAATACCTGCGATGAAGTGACGAGCATCATCACTTAATTGTAAATCACCGTTTTGATCAAAGAATACGTTCTCACCATTTTTAAATAATGATAAGTTACAGTGCATACCTGAACCGTTCACACCGTATAATGGTTTCGGCATAAATGTTGCATGTAAACCATGTTTACGAGCAATCGTTCTTACAACAAGCTTGAATGTTTGAATGTCATCACATGAGCGAATTGCATTTGCATATTTAAAGTCAATTTCATGTTGACCTGGTGCAACCTCATGGTGAGATGCTTCAATTTCAAAGCCCATTTCTTCAAGTTCAAGAACGATATCACGACGACAATTTTCCCCTAGATCCATCGGCGCAAGGTCGAAGTATCCACCGTTATCGTTTAATTCTAATGTTGGATTTCCTTTTTCATCAACTTTAAATAGGAAGAATTCTGGCTCAGGTCCAAGATTGAAATCTGAGAATCCTAATGCTTCCATTTCTTTTAACACACGCTTTAAGTTGTTACGTGGGTCGCCATCAAATGGAGTACCATCAGCATTGTAAATATCACAGATTAAACGAGCTACTTTACCTTTTTCAGCTGTCCAAGGGAAAATTACCCAAGTATCTAAATCCGGATATAAATACATATCAGATTCTTCAATACGTACGAAACCTTCAATAGAAGATCCATCAAACATCATTTTGTTATCAAGAGCTTTTGTTAATTGGCTCACTGGAATTTCTACGTTTTTAATTACCCCTAAAAGGTCCGTAAATTGCAGACGGATATACTTTACATTCTCTTCTTTCGCCAAACGGAAAATATCTTCTTTTGTGTACCTTGCCATTATAAATTCCTCCTTAGTCCCTCTAAACACCTTCAGAATCAGTTATCTTTAGTGAAAAAATCTTGAAATATCACCTTGTCGCAATGAAGTTCGATTAAATCTACCTGTATGTTGTAGTTCATCTCGAAGTATTTTGCGAAGCTCGGATTTTGAAATTTCTTTCGTTTCTTCTTTTACTTTCACTGCTTCTGTTTGATTTTCTTTCATTTGCAATACTTGTTTAATTCCGGCCATATTTAAGCCTTGATCTAACAAATCTTTAATCTCTAACAACTTATCTACATCGTTAAATGAAAATAATCTACGATTCCCTTTTGTACGGGTTGGAAAAATAAGATTATGCTCTTCATAGTAGCGAATTTGACGTGCAGATAATTGTGTTAAATCCATTACAATACCAATTGGAAACAGCGGAGCAGAACGTCTATCTTCTTTCATCACTTCAGTTCCTCCTTCGCCTTAACTGTCTCTCATTTTATATTATGTTATGTTTAGTGTCAATAGATGTTAGCTTTTCTTACATGATTTTTTTATTCTTTTTTCTAATAGCACAAATCATTACTTTCACATGAAAAAAGCTGTCGAAATCGACAGCTTCCCTTTAAGAAATTGTTAATAGATTTTTTTCAATTAACGCATCAATCGCAGAACAAATCGCAATCTTTACATGCGAATAAGTTAATCCACCTTGTACATAAGCGACATAAGGTGGACGAATTGGGCCATCAGCTGACAATTCAATACTTGCACCTTGAATAAACGTCCCCGCAGCCATAATTACATCATCTTCATAACCCGGCATATAGTTTGCATACGGAGTGAAATGAGAATTAATTGGAGATGCATATTGAATCGCTTGACAGAACGCAATCATACGATCTTTATCATCAAATTGAACAGATTGAATTAAGTCTGTTCTTGGCGCATTCCACGCCGGTGACGTGTTCATTCCTAACTTTTCTAAAAATGCCGCTGTAAAAATCGCACCTTTTAGCGCTTGCCCCGCAACATGCGGTGCCAAGAAGAAACCTTGATACATTTCTTGTAAACTATATAAGGATGCTCCCGCTTCTGCCCCAATCCCTGGAGATGTTAAACGATATGCACACGCTTCAACATACTGTTCTTTACCGACAATGTAACCACCCGTTTTAACAATTCCCCCGCCAGGATTCTTAATAAGAGAACCTGCCATTAAGTCCGCACCAACATGACATGGCTCTTTTTCTTCAATAAATTCGCCATAGCAATTATCTACGAATACAACAACATCCGGTTTAATCTCTTTCACAAACGCAATCATCTCTTTAATTTGTGAAACAGTAAACGACGGACGAGTAGCATATCCTTTTGAACGTTGAATACCAATCATCTTCGTGTTACTACGGATCGCAGCTGCAACAGCTTCAAAGTCCACAAATCCCTCTTCAGTTAACGGAACTGCATTATAACCAATATTATATTCTTTAAATGAACCTACACCTTTTCCGCGCACACCAACGATTTCTTCTAACGTATCATACGGTTTCCCCGTTATGTATAGTAACTCATCTCCCGGACGTAAAATACCGAATAAAGCTGTTGAAATTGCGTGAGTACCTGAAATAATTTGCGGACGAACAAGACCCGCTTCTGCCCCAAATACATCAGCATACACTTTCTCTAACGTGTCACGACCAATATCATCATAGCCATAACCTGTCGTCGGAATAAAATGCGAATCGCTAATTTTATGTTTACGAAAGCTTTCTAGCACACGAAATTGATTACTCTCAATCACTTCATCCACACGTTTATGTACTTCTGTAATTTGACTTTCCACTTCTTTTACGATCGGAGCCATTTTTTCTCCATTTTTCAAACGATCAAACATTATTATTTTCTCCTTCTTCCACTAAAAATCTCTTTAATTGTCCATTAAGCGATGAATGAGCAAATATATACCCTGTACAATCATATACAAATTCATCTTCTAAAAACTCCATTTTCATTAATAGCGTTTCTGTCTTCAAAAGTGTTAACAATCTACCTTCACTAGGAGGAATCATCACTTTATAAACTTCCATTTCTTCCTTCATCTTCGTTTCTATCGCTTCTTTTATACGTAATAGATCACTTTCTTCAAACGCACTAGTCATTAAGAAATCACTTTTCGGAAACGGAATAAAATTTTGATGCAATTTATCTTTTTTATTATATAACGTAATAATAGGAATATGATTAATTTCAAGGTCCGACAATAATTGTTTTACTGTCTGCTCATGCCCTACATAATTAGAATCTGCCGAATCAACAACATGTAAAATAACATCCGCTTCACCAGCTTCTTCTAACGTTGAACGAAAAGCAGCGATTAGTGACGTAGGTAAATCTTGTATAAAACCAACCGTATCAGTCAAAAGCACTGTATAACTAGAAGGTAATGGCATCTTCCTTGTTGTCGGATCTAACGTTGCAAACAATAGGTTTTCTTCAAACGTATCCGCTTCCGTTAATCTATTAAACAATGTAGATTTCCCTGCATTTGTATACCCAATTAACGAAACTTGAAATACTTTATTATCTTTCCTTCTCTCACGATATCTTTTTCGATGTTCCACAACAACCGCAAGCTGTCTCTTTATTTCATCAATACGAGATCGAATATGACGACGATCTGTCTCAAGCTTCGTCTCTCCTGGTCCCCTTGTACCAATTCCACCACCAAGACGTGATAAAGCAAGACCTTGTCCCATAAGGCGTGGCATTGTATATTGCAACTGAGCTAATTCTACTTGAAGCTTACCCTCTCTCGATTTCGCACGTTGCGCAAAAATATCTAGTATTAACTGCGTTCGGTCAATAACTCTCGCATCTAATACTGAAGATAAATTCCGAATTTGGCTTGGTGTTAACTCATTATTAAAAACAATAACAGCCGGTTCTAATTCTTCCGTCAACGCTGCAAGCTCTTCTAGTTTACCTTTTCCTATATAGGTCGCCGGATGAAACTTCGGGCGCTTTTGCGTCGTCGATACTAACACTTCCGCTCGCGCAGTCTTCGCTAGCGATGCAAGCTCTTTCATGGAATGCATAAATTTTTCATCATCATCTTGCGATAATTGACAGCCAACTAATATGACTTTTTCTTTTTCTTCCATCAAATATGTTCACTCATCCTTTTCGAAATTTAAACCTTCTAATATAATAGCAGAGGAAGCACATTTCATCTAGTTAGCGGGGGAGAAAATTCATGGCATGGGAGATTTTTAGCATCATCGGCACAATCGCTTTCGCACTTAGCGGAGCCATCGTTGCAATGGAAGAAGATTATGATATTTTCGGGGTATATATTTTAGGAATGGCAACCGCATTTGGGGGAGGTGCCCTTCGTAATTTATTAATCGGTTATCCAATCGTCGCATTTTGGCAACAAGACATGTTATTCCAAATCGCACTATTATCAATGACGATTATTTTTCTTTTTCCAAATAAATTAATTAGACATTGGAAAAAGTGGGAAAACATCACAGATGCCATCGGTTTATCAGCATTCGCTGTACAAGGAGCACTATATGCTCAAAAACTAGATTTACCAATTAGCGCTACAATCGTAGCTGCTGTTTTAACAGGCATCGGCGGCGGTATTATTCGTGATCTTTTAGCACGTAGAAAACCTCTCGTCCTTCGAGCTGATGTATATGCGTTTTGGACGATTTTAGCCGGTTTTTTGATTGGTGCTAAAATCATCGTTAGCGATTGGGCTCTATACACCTTATTCATTTTAATTGTTTGCTTCCGCATGGTTTCTATTCATTACAAATGGCATTTACCGCATAGACGTATCGATACAAAAGAGCGTTCAATGCATAAATAGCAATCTAACCTCTTTACATATCGTAAAGAGGTTTTTCTTTTCTAACGAGTTTTTCTTTACATAATGTTTATACTAATTTTTAAAGCGAGGTGAATACAAATGACAAACCATGTTAATAAAGGTGCTCAAAAAAGTTCAGTAGACCAAATTACACACGATCCTAATTCAGCACACGAAAAAAGCGCTAAAATGGAACGCTTCCATAAATCTTACCAAGAAAAAGCGAAAAAAGAGTAACGTACTTATACATCAAAAAAACAGACGCACAGTTTACGTACTGTGCGTCTCCTCTTCAAGCATCAAATCCATACTTGATATCCCAATTAAATCATATTTATCATACGTATCCTCTTGTAACAATCGCATAGCTTGTGTACGAATCGATTTTTCAACAATATTCCGTACGTATCGTCCATTACTAAACGATGTAATTTGCGACGAATACTTTGCCGCATGTAAATGATCTCTAAATTTCCATTCTGCTTCTTTCGATAACTGATATTCGCGCTCTTCATACATTCTCTTTCCAATTTCCAATAACTGATTTACCGAGTAATCCGCAAATTCAATAATAAACGGAAAACGAGATTGCAACCCTGGATTTAATGAAAGAAAATGATTCATCTCTCTTGAGTATCCAGCCAAAATTAATACAAAACCGTGTTGCTTATCTTCCATATGCTTCACAAGTGTATCAATTGCTTCCTTCCCAAAATCCTTCTCTCCACCTCGCGCTAATGAATACGCCTCATCAATAAACAAAATACCTCCCATAGCCTTCTTTATTAAATCTCTTGTCTTTTGCGCTGTATGACCAATATACTCTCCTACAAGATCAGCACGTTCAGCTTCGACTAAATGCCCTTTTGATAAAATATTCATCTCAAACAACAATTTCCCTATCATTCTAGCAACGGTTGTCTTCCCTGTACCAGGATTTCCTTTAAATAACATATGAAGCACTTGCTTCTCAGACTTCAACCCCATTTCCTGTCTTTTTTTATTCACATAAATCCAGGCATAAATTTCTTTTATTATCTTTTTTATTTCATCCATTCCAACAAGCTTTCCCATTTCCTCTTCAATTCTCAGCAACATCTCATGTTTAGTAGTGGTTTCACTTGAAATTACCGTTTTATTTTCTGATGCCGGTAACGAAATTTTCTTTCGATGATTTAACACAATATTAATTTGATTGTTATTTTTCTTACGCATTGATTGTTCCATACAATCACCTCATTTTATCCACTCACCAAATATTATTATTCCCGTCCCCCTTGCAAATGCCTATTTCCAGAAAAATTTGCTATAATATAAGAAATAATTAAGGTGGTGGGACTATGGAAACAAAGGAATTCCATGATACAATACAAGCCTTTTCTATTTTTTTATTAAATAAAGGCCGAAAGTCTTCAACTATTAAACGTTATGTTTATGACATTGAAGATTTCGGACATTGGTTAGAAAAAAACAAAAAGCTCCCTTCCAGTAATATATGGGCTACACTTTGTACAAAAGACTACGAAGATTACTTTTCCGACTTAAAAAAGAATCGACACTACTCAGAGAAAACGATGCATCGTATATTTATTGTACTAAATAGAATGTATCATTTTCTTAATATTCCTAATCCATTAAAGGCTATGGAGATTGTCATCCAACCAGACCGTACATTACGCAATGAAGATTTCATTTCCTCCGATGAGGAAAAAAGATTAAAGCATATAGTTACTTCATTAGAAGGACTCTCAGAAAAACAGCTTCCTGTTCGGCCATTATTAATGGATCGTAATATCGCTATTTTGCACCTACTGATTGACTACGGATTATCTTTACAAGAACTTACATCATTAACAATGAATCACGTTCACTTCGAAAATAATACATTATCTATTCCGGCAACCGCAGGAATACAAAGAACAATAACATTAACAAATGAAGATAAGAAACAACTGTACACGTATTATAAAAGCATCCCAGAACCAGTTCGTCCAAAATATCATAGCAATGATCCATTGTTTGTTGCATTTGATTTTAACCGAGGAACATACAGATGGGTTTATGAAAATGATGCACCAAAAGCATTAACAGAAATCGCCGTCCAAAAAATGATCCGACTTGAAGTAGCAAGAGCAAATTTACGTAAAGGCATTTCTGGACAACATTTCCGAAACACCTTTATTTTACGCCTAATAAAAAAACAAATCCCAGAGCCAGAAATCATAAAATTAATTGGCTTCAAATCAAAAATTTCACTAAAACGATATTACAAATATGTAGAAAATAGAAAAAACGCCTTATAATAAGGCGTTTTTTCTATTTTTTTCTCGAAACAATCAATTTTACTATGACCATTTAACTATTCTCTGCATCTACTATGATGAGTTTCGTTCACATTCTTATTAGAAAGGAGAGATTTAATGTCTCGCTTTAACGACAATCAAAATAAATACTCCAATCCATGCTTTCCAACTAGCGCTGGACGAATTCCAACTACCCCAACGATTCCAATTACTAAAGCGCAAATTAGAACATTCCGCGCAATCATTAACGATTTAATAAAAATAATCCCTAAACTTTTCGCCAATCCATCTCCCAAAAACATAGAGGATCTAATAGATACATTGCACCTACTAAGCAAATTCATCTGTTCACTAGACACTACTTCCGCTCTGAAAGCACAAGGATTAGCCATCATTAAAAACTTAATAACTATATTAAAAAATCCGACCTTCGTAGCAAGCGCTGTATTTGTTGAACTTCAAAGCTTAATTAATTATTTACTGTACATTACAAAACTATTCCGAATTGATCACTGTACACTCCAAGAGCTTCTTAAACTAATAGCAGAATTGCAATGCACCTTAGTTAATTCGGCTTCATTCGGCAGAGGACCTACTGGACCTACTGGACCTACTGGACCTCAGGGACCTCAAGGGAATACTGGCGCTCAAGGACCAGCAGGCGCTACTGGATCTCAGGGACCTCAAGGGAATACTGGTGCTCAAGGACCAGCAGGCGCTACTGGATCTCAGGGACCTCAGGGGAATACTGGTGCTCAAGGACCATCAGGTGCTACTGGATCTCAAGGACCTCAAGGGAATACTGGTGCTCAGGGACCAGCGGGTGCTACTGGGGCTCAAGGACCAGCGGGTGCTACTGGATCTCAAGGACCATCAGGTGCTACTGGGGCTCAAGGACCAGCGGGTGCTACTGGATCTCAAGGACCTCAAGGGAATACTGGGGCTCAAGGACCATCAGGTGCTACTGGATCTCAAGGACCTCAAGGGAATACTGGGGCTCAAGGACCTCAGGGTGCTACTGGATCTCAAGGACCTCAAGGGAATACTGGGGCTCAGGGACCAGCGGGTGCTACTGGATCTCAAGGACCTCAAGGGAATACTGGTGCTCAAGGACCATCAGGTGCTACTGGGGCTCAAGGACCATCAGGTGCTACTGGGGCTCAAGGACCATCAGGTGCTACTGGATCTCAAGGGAATACTGGTGCTCAGGGACCTCAAGGGAATACTGGCGCTCAAGGACCAGCAGGCGCTACTGGATCTCAAGGGCCATCAGGTGCTACTGGGGCTCAAGGACCATCAGGTGCTACTGGATCTCAAGGATCTCAAGGGAATACTGGTGCTCAGGGACCTCAAGGGAATACTGGCGCTCAAGGACCTCAGGGTGCTACTGGATCTCAAGGACCATCAGGGGCTCAAGGACCTCAGGGTGCTACTGGATCTCAAGGACCATCAGGTGCTACTGGGGCTCAAGGACCATCAGGCGCTACTGGATCTCAAGGGAATACTGGTGCTCAAGGACCAGCGGGTACTACTGGATCTCAAGGACCATCAGGTGCTACTGGGGCTCAAGGACCATCAGGTGCTACTGGCGCTCAAGGACCATCAGGTGCCACTGGATCTCAAGGACCTCAAGGGAATACTGGCGCTCAAGGACCAGCGGGTGCTACTGGATCTCAAGGACCATCAGGTGCTACTGGGGCTCAAGGACCAGCGGGTGCTACTGGCGCTCAAGGACCAGCAGGCGCTACTGGGGCTCAAGGACCTCAAGGGAATACTGGCGCTCAAGGACCAGCGGGTACTACTGGATCTCAAGGACCATCAGGTGCTACTGGGGCTCAAGGACCAGCGGGTACTACTGGATCTCAAGGACCATCAGGTGCCACTGGATCTCAAGGACCTCAAGGGAATACTGGCGCTCAAGGACCAGCGGGTGCTACTGGATCTCAAGGACCTCAAGGGAATACTGGATCTCAAGGGCCATCAGGTGCTACTGGTGCTCAAGGACCAGCAGGTGCTACTGGTGCTCAAGGACCAGCAGGTGCTACTGGATCTCAAGGACCTCAAGGGAATACTGGCGCTCAAGGACCAGCAGGCGCTACTGGATCTCAAGGACCTCAAGGGAATACTGGCGCTCAGGGACCTCAAGGGAATACTGGCGCTCAAGGACCAGCAGGCGCTACTGGATCTCAAGGACCTCAAGGGAATACTGGTGCTCAAGGACCATCAGGTGCTACTGGCGCTCAAGGACCATCAGGTGCCACTGGATCTCAAGGACCTCAAGGGAATACTGGCGCTCAAGGACCATCAGGTGCTACTGGATCTCAAGGACCTCAAGGGAATACTGGTGCTCAAGGACCATCAGGTGCTACTGGATCTCAGGGACCTCAAGGGAATACTGGTGCTCAAGGACCAGCAGGTGCTACTGGATCTCAAGGACCTCAAGGAAATACTGGTGCTCAAGGACCAGCAGGCGCTACTGGATCTCAAGGACCTCAAGGGAATACTGGATCTCAAGGACCAGCAGGTGCTACTGGATCTCAGGGATCTCAAGGAAATACTGGTGCTCAAGGACCAGCAGGCGCTACTGGATCTCAGGGACCTCAAGGGAATACTGGCGCTCAAGGACCTCAAGGGAATACTGGCGCTCAAGGACCAGCAGGCGCTACTGGATCTCAAGGACCTCAAGGGAATACCGGGGCTCAAGGACCTACAGGCATCGGGGTTACTGGACCTACAGGACCGGCGGGTGGTGCCACAGGTGCTACTGGACCTACAGGGCCGGCGGGTGGTGCCACAGGTGCTACTGGACCTCAAGGGAATACTGGTGCCCAAGGACCTCAGGGTGCTACTGGATCTCAAGGGAATACTGGTGCTCAAGGACCAGCAGGCGCTACTGGATCTCAGGGACCTCAAGGGAATACCGGGGCTCAAGGGAATACCGGGGCTCAAGGACCAGCGGGCGCTACTGGCGCTCAAGGACCAACCGGGGCTACAGGCATTGGCGTTACAGGACCAACTGGACCTACTGGAATTGGCTTCCCAGTAGCAACAATTGTTGTAACAAACAACATTCAACAAACTGTACTCCAATTTAACAACTTCATTTTTAATACAGTATTTAACGCAAACAATATTATCTTCAACGGCACAGATACAGTTACTGTTATCAACGCTGGTATTTATGTAATTGGCGTATCCATCTCTACAACTGCACCAGGATGCGCTCCGCTCGGAGTAGGAATTTCACTAAATGGAGCAGTAGCAACTGACAACTTCTCTTCAAATCTAATAGGCGACTCACTTTCATTTACTACAATTGAAACGTTAGCAGCTAGCACAAATATTTCTGTCAAATCTACCCTTAGTGAAATTACAATTCCCGAAACAGGCAACACTAACATCCGACTTACTGTATTTAGAATCGCTTAAATTTCACTATTTATTGTTTATGACAAATAAAAAAAGAGCGAGAAACTCGCTCTTTTTTTGTTATGTACAATAATTCATTACTACTCTAATTCAATTGAAACATTTTTTTGTGGTACAAATGTAGAAATTGCATGTTTATAAATAAGCTGTTGCTTACCTTCTGTTTCCAGCAGGACTGTAAAATTATCAAATCCTTTAATTAATCCACGAAGCTGGAAACCATTTAATAAGTACAGCGTAACGAACGTATTCTCTTTACGGAGTTGATTTAAAAACTGATCTTGAATATTGATTGATTGCTTCATGTCGAATCCTCCTCTTTTTCTCTACTTACTACTATTCGACTTTAGTTGTAGCTTTCCTTCTATGTATCGTAAAATTTCTGACGTTTTTTCACCATCAGTAACATCGAACCACGCGACATCCATCTTATTACGGAACCACGTTAATTGACGTTTTGCATAACGGCGTGAATTCGTCTTTAATTGTGATACCGCTTCTTCTAAAGATACACGATTCTCAAAATAATCATATATCTCTTTATAACCAATCGCTTGAATAGATTGACAATCTCGCACTCCTCTTTCATGTAGACCTTTTACTTCTTCTAATAAACCTTGTTCAATCATTAGGTTAACACGTAAGTTAATGCGATCGTATAGCATTTCTCGATCCATTGTCAACCCAATTAATGAAACATCGTACAGTAACTCATTTTCTTGTTTTTCGAGCTGGTTACTCATTTTTTCACCCGTCGTGTGAAAAATTTCTAACGCCCGAATAACACGCCTTACATTATTGGCATGAATACGCTCCGCACTTTCTGGATCTACTTCTTGCAACTTTTTATGTACATATTCCACACCGCGTTCTAACGCTAACTTTTCCATCTGTTCTCGGTATGTAGCGTCCCCAGCCTCATCTGTAAACTGGTAATCGAATAGAACAGATTGTATATAGAGACCGGTTCCACCAACAATAATTGGTAACTTCCCGCGCTCTGTAATTTCTCGAATGCACTTACGGACACGTTCTTGAAATTCCGCCACAGAAAATGAATCTTCCGGATCTTTTATATTAATCATATAATGCGGAATTCCGTCCATCTCATCTGTCGTCACCTTTGCAGTCCCGATATCCATCGTACGATAAATTTGCATGGAATCACCACTAATAATCTCACCATTCAACGCTTTTGCAAGATCGATACTTAATTTCGTCTTTCCGACAGCAGTTGGCCCAATGATGACAGCAACTTTTTCACGTTGCACTTCTCCCATATCATTCAACTCTCTTTATGTAATATACTCCATCTATTGATTATACCCAATCTTACCAATTTTAACGGCATGATTGCAAGTTCTTTGAATCCAGTACATGAAATTACACATAAAAAAGAGCATAGCTTGTCCAATTCTGCATATACATGATAAAAAATAGCTCAGAGAGGGTGCAATGACTATGAAACAAGCGACTATCGATTTTCCCTTATTAATAAAAGACCTTATTTTAGCTACTGCTACAAAAGAACAAAATTGTTCACAAGAAGAATTATACTTCGCACTAAATTGTTTACTACGTTCCTTTCATTCTACTCTTCAAGAAACAGCGTTACATCCAGAAAATAAAAATACAGAGTATATGCAAACTCAATTTTGCACCGCATATAAAATTATTACAGGTAAAACAATTTACCCTTTTCAATAATTCTTATATAAAAAAAGCGGCCGCTTAGACATTTTCAAGCAGCCGTTTTTATTTTAATAAATTATTTTATAACTTTCACTTTAACGGATTTACGACCCCAACTATCAGCAGTGCCATCTGAACCAACTAAAACATCAATACGGTTTCCTTTAATCGCACCACCAGTATCTCCAGCAATTGCTTCTCCATATCCTTCCACCCACACTTTTGATCCGAGAGGAATTACTTTCGGATCAACAGCAATAACTTTCATGTTTGGATTCGCTGTTAAATCATGACCCATTGCAGTTAACACTCGACCACCATATGTGCCATTTTCACCCGGATTAGCTGTGTAAGCTGTCGCTTCTACTGTTATTTCACGACCACCAGAAGGTTCACTTGTTTCAGTAGATTTCGCCACTGGCTTCGCTTGCGCTACTGGTTTACTTGATGCTCCACTTTTAACTGATTCTTTTCCGTTAACTGCCGTATCATTTTTAGCCGGAGTTTTCTTCTTAACTGATGTATCATTTTTAACCGCCGTTTTCACCTTAGTTGGCGCTTCATCTTGAGCTTGAACTTCTTTTCTTTCAATAACAGGTGCTGTACCTGTTAAAAATGGTACGTGAACATACGCCGCTTTCCCACCATATTCGAATTGTAACCATTCGTTTTGTACTTGATTTGTCGTTTCAATCAAGTCATCTTTTTTAAGCGTGCCAAGAATTTCTGAATCAGTATTCGCTCCAGCACGAATGTTTAATACGTTTGCTGTTACATAATAAGAATTTTTCGTAAACTCAGCACTTACAAACGCTTCTTTGCCATCTAATTTAATTTTGGACCATCCGTTTTCTGTATTTATAACATCTAATTTATTTCCACTTAACATTTTACCTACAAGCTTTGATTCTACAGTTGGGTTTTCTCTAACGTTTAATACATCTGTTGTTACAATCGTTTCCGCTTTAGCAGAACCTGCAAAAATCCCAAGACCAAAAACTGCTGCTGTTGCTATACCTAATAATTTTTTCATGAATAGCCTCCATTTGCTTTGTTTTCGTGTTCTCATTATAGCAACAGTTTTTTGCAGAATTTCGAAAATCACACAATTACAAAGCATTCGTAATAAACGATTAATGATTTGTAACATAAATTTCCATATTGAAGAATTGTATTTCCACCAAAATTAGCAATAGTTTTCATATATTTCTCACACATTGGTATAAGAATTTTTTTCCAAAAAAAATTACAGTATTACTTTTTTGTTACAAAAAAATCACTTTTCATTACATCTTTTACCAAAATCCATCATAATTCCATTATTAAATTACTTTTTGTAATGAAAAAGGAACAACTCCTATTAGCTGTCCCTTTTTATCTTTTATTTAACTTTCTTCTTCCAAACCCCTATCATAATAGCTGAAACAATCGTCCCAATTAATATAGAGACAATATATAGCAACGGTTTATTCACTAATGCGATAACAAACAATCCACCATGCGGTGCCGGCAATGTAATTTGGAATAACATAGATAAGGCACCCGCGATGCTTGAGCCAACAACACAACTTACAATTACACGTACCGGATCGGCAACGGCAAATGGAATAGCACCTTCTGTAATAAACGACGCTCCCATAATATAATTTGTTAAACCAGATTTACGTTCCGCTTCTGTAAATTTTGTTTTAAAGAATGTAGTTGCTAATGCAATCGCAAGTGGCGGTACCATACCACCAGCCATAACAGCTGAGTGCACACCAAAGTTCCCTGCTGAAATTGCAGCGATACCAAATGTAAATGCTGCTTTATTAATTGGACCACCCATATCAATTGCCATCATACCACCTAAAATTAAACCTAATAGTATAGCATTTGTGCCACCTAAACTATTTAACCAACTCGTTAACATTTCATTTAACGCAACTACAGGTGGATTAACTACTTTTAACATGATAACACCTGTAATTAATAACCCCAATACCGGATAAAGCAAGACCGGTTTAATCCCTTCTAACTGCGCCGGTAAACTAGAAAATAACTTTTTCAAACCAACAACAACATATCCTGCTAAGAATCCAGCAATTAATCCACCTAAAAATCCAGCATTCGCTTGTGCCGCTAAAAATCCTCCGACAACACCAGGCATAAAACCAGGTCGATCAGCAATAGAACTTGCAATAAATCCAGCTAGAATTGGTACAAGGAATAAGAAGGCTCCTTTTTCTCCACCGCCAATAGCCATTAATATTTCAGCAATAGGACCTTCCGCCTTAATTCCACCGAACATAAATGCTAACGCGATTAAAATTCCACCACCAACAACGAATGGAAGCATATTACTTACACCGCTCATTAAATGCTTATAAATTCCCAATCCTTTTTCTTTCTCTACACTTTCTGCCTTCCCATCCTCTTTTACACCTTTAAAGATTGGTGCATCTTGTTTTACAGCTCGATTAAGAAGGATTTCAGTTTTTCTAATCCCATCAGCGACTGGCACTTGAATGACATGTTTTCCAGCAAAACGGTTCATTTCTACTTGTTTATCTGCAGCTACAATAATTGCTGTTGCGCGTTCAATATCTTCTTGCGTTAAACCGTTCTTTACACCTGTTGATCCATTCGTTTCAACTTTAATCGCAATCCCTAACTCTGCCGCTTTCGCTTTCAAACTATCAGCAGCCATATATGTGTGAGCGATTCCAGTTGGACAAGCTGTAACAGCCAATACGTATGGTTCATCCCCTTCTGGCTTCGCTACTTCAACTTCTTCTTCTTTTTCATTCTCTTTTTCATCAAATAAACGAAGAAGTTCATCTTCATCCTTTGCTTCTAATAATTGCTTGCGAAACCCTTCATCCATTAATAATGTAGATAGACGAGACAACGTTTCTAAATGAGTATTATTCGCCCCTTCACTCGCAGCAATCATAAAGAATAAATGTGCAGGCTGTCCATCAAGTGATTCATAGTTGATACCGCTTACACTTCTACCAAAACAAATCGATGGTCGTTTAACAGCCTTCGTCTTCGCATGAGGTATAGCAATCCCTTCACCAATTCCAGTTGTACTTTGCGACTCCCGCTTTAAAATAGCTTCTTTAAATTCAGCTTTACTATTTAAACGATTTGCCCCGCTTAACTTCTCAACTAATTCATCTATGACAGCTTCTTTATTTAAAGCTGTCAAGTTCATAATGACTGTATCCCTTTTTAATAGTTCTGTAATTTTCATATGTTGCTTCCCCCTATCGCTTAACTACAATTACTTGCGACAATAATTCTTCTATTTCTTCCTTCTTACATAAATCTGCTGAAAATGCTGTTGCACTCCCTGTTGCAACGCCATATTGAAATGCCTTTTCAATATCTTTCGTCCGTTCATATATACCTACAAACCCTGCAACAAGAGAATCTCCAGCCCCAACCGAATTAATTACAACACCTTTTGGAACAGTTGCTTCATATATACCTTCTGCCGTAAATAATAAAGCTCCATCTCCTGCCATTGATACGATAACGTGCCCTACACCTTGTTCGATTAATTGTCTTCCGTACGGTAAAATGTCTTCTACTGTTGAAAGCTTCACTCCAAACAACTCACCAAGTTCATGATGATTTGGCTTAATTAAAAATGGCTTATTTTTAGTTACATGCTGCAGTGCACTTCCACTTGCATCTACTACTACACGAATACCTTTTTCGGCTCCAAACGCTGCGATTGATTCATAAAAGGTAGTTGGAATAGAAGAAGGTACACTTCCAGCTAGTACAACACAATCTCCAGATTGCATACTTTCGATTTTTTTCATCAATTGTTCAAATTGCTCATTTGTCACAATAGGACCTTGTCCATTTAGCTCTGTTTCTTCTTGCCCTTTTATTTTCACATTAATTCGAGAATCTCCATCTACTTGGACAAAGTTTGTTGTTACACCTTCGTCATGTAATACATCTTTAATAAATTGACCAGTAAATCCACCAGTAAATCCAAGTGCTACATTTTCAACACCTAAACGATGAAGAACACGAGAAACATTAATTCCTTTCCCTCCAGGAAACTTCATATCTTTCTCTGCTCGGTTTACTGTTCCTAAATCGAAAGAATTAACTTGTACTACATAATCAATAGATGGGTTTAAAGTAACTGTATAGATCATTGTTTATCAGCCTCAATTACATTGGTTTGTCTTTTATATTTTTCTAAATCAATTTCTAAATGGTTTGTAATAATATTTGCATCTTCAACATTTGCAATTTTCGCAAACGCAACTTCTGAAAACTTACTTTCATCAGTTAAGAAATATCCTTCGTTCGCTAATGTTAGTGCCATTTGTTTTAAGAGTGCCTCTTCTGGGTCTGGCGTTGTAAAACCAAGCTGTTCATGTACACCATTCGCTCCTAAAAAACATTTATCAAAGCGATATTTCTGCATACTTTCTTGCGCCATTGCACCAATTAAAGCTTTCGTCCTACTCTTCATCATCCCGCCTAGTAAATACGCACGAATATTATTTTCAACTAAAGCTTCAATATGCATAAGACCGTTCGTAACGACAGTAACATCTTTATTTATTAAAAATGGAATCATTTCAAATGTTGTACTTCCTGCATCTAAATAAACGCAATCCCCTTGTTCAACAATACTAGCCGCATACTTAGCAATTTGTTGTTTTATTTGAATGTTTTTGGATGATTTTTCAACCATCGTTGGCTCCTGTCCTTTTCCTGTTAAAACAGAGGCTCCGCCATGAACTCTTTTTAATAACCTTTGTTTTTCCAATTGTGCTAAATCACGACGTATTGTTGATTCAGAGCTTTCTGTTCTTTCAACTAATTGCTGTAATTTAACAACTTTCTGTTCTTTTACAAGTTGCAATATCATTTGATGACGTTCAGGAGTTAACATTTTATTCACCTCTCCTTTGATTACAGTATAATGAAAACGATCACAAAAATCAATCATAATCAGTCAAAAATAATCATTAACGATCATAATCGGTTATAAAAAAACAAAAAAGAAACCTATTTGATACAACAATCAAATAGGTTTCTTCTCTCGCTTCACTTATAAAGAAGCTTTATAAATTGCAAGAACATCATCTTTATTTAATTTTTTAAAGTTACCGAATTCACCATAAGCCATCGCTTTATCCGCCATTAAGTCAATTTCACTTTCTCTAATAGCGTAATCAGCTAATGTTACTGGCGCTTCAATCGAAGTCCAAAATTGACGTAACGCCTCAATTCCCTCTAATGCAACCTCTTTATCGGTCTTCCCATCTGTTTCTACATCGAATACACGAATAGCGAACTGTTTAAAACGACTTACATTTTCATCTACAACACACTTCATCCAGTTCGGGAATAAAATCGCAAGGCCACCCCCATGTGGTATATCATGAACAGCAGAAACTGCATGCTCAATATTATGAGTTGCCCAATCTCCTCTTACTCCCATTGCTAAAATACCGTTTAAAGCCATCGTTCCGCAATATAAAATTGTTTCCCTGTGCTCATAATTTTCTAAATCACTTAAAAGCTTAGGAGCTGTTTCAATTACTGTTTTTAAAACAGATTCACAATAACGATCTTGTAATTCTGTATTCATGCCGTGATGGAAATATTGCTCTAATACGTGCGACATAATATCTACCATACCATAAATTGTTTGATCTTTCGGTACAGACGCAGTATGAACTGGGTCTAAAATTGAAAACTGTGGGAAAGTAACTGGACTACCCCATCCGTACTTTTCATTCGTTTCCCAATTTGTAATTACAGACCCTGCATTCATTTCAGAACCTGTTGCTGCAAGAGTAAGTACAGTACCAAATGGTAACGCCTCGCTAGCAAATGCTTTTTTCGTTACAATATCCCATACATCACCATCATATTTACTACCTGCAGCAATTGCTTTCGTACAGTCGATTACACTTCCTCCGCCAACCGCTAAAATAAATTCGACTCCATTGTCTTTACAAATTTGAATCCCTTTCTTTACTGTTGATAAACGAGGATTCGGTTCAACACCTGTCAACTCAAACACTTCCGCATTTATATCCTTTAAAATAGAAATTACATTATCATAAATACCGTTTCTTTTAATACTTCCTCCACCATATACGAGAAGAACTTTTTTACCGAACTGTGGAATTTCAGTTTTTAACTGCTCTAATTGTCCTTTACCAAAAATAAGTTTTGTTGGATTACGAAATACAAAATTTTGCATATACCTTTACCATCCCTTCCATATGAAAAGCAACTATACCTTTGTATACCACACTTTTTAAATTTCACAAACAAATTTGCTTAACAAAAAATCTCAGCCTTAAAGGCTGAGATTTTTTATTGATAATAAGGCGAGATCATTAAGTAAACAATAACACCAGATAAACTTACATATAACCAAATCGGCATCGTCCAACGTACAATTTTACGGTGACGTGTTAATTGATTCGTAAAACCAAATACTAGTGCGAACAATGCAAGTGGTACAATAATCGCCGCAAGGATAATATGTGTAATTAAAATGATGAAATACACATATTTAATGAATCCTTCCCCGCCGAAATGTGTTGCCGGTGCCAAGTAATGGTACGATAAATATGACACACAAAATAATAAAGTCGTTGTAAATGCTGCAAGAATAAAACCACGGTGCATCTTTACATTCTTTTTAATAATAGAGAATAAAGCTGCTAATAAAAATACAAACGTAAAACTATTAAAAATTGCGTTTAACATTGGTAAGATAGTTACATCAAAATGTACTTCTCCTTCATAGCCAACAGGTCCAAAGAACAAAAACAAAATAATCGCATTTACAATTACAGAAAGCGTTATCACAATAGGAGCATAGCTTTTCTGATTTGTTGATTGATCCACCAATATGGTCACTCCCTCTTCCTTCAAATATGTATACATAACCTCACTATTTTAACATATTATTCACAGTGTAAATGTGACAATAGTTTGACACAGTAAGACGGAGCAAAGAAAAAAATCCTTCTTAATAAAACTTCTTAAGAAGGATTTTATCGCTTTATTATTTAAATAGCAATGCGATTAGTTTTTATTAAAAAACGTATTGCTATACGCTTGATATATTTCAGACACTTGATATCCCATTAATGAAATTGCTGTTAATGAAAAGAAACCAATCATAAGAAATCGAAACCACATATAAATCTCCTCCTTGTATTTAGCTTAAAAAACGTTAGCTATATTACAAGTTGAGTGGCACTCTTCTTCATCACTTGCTTTCTTCTTTACAATTGCTGTTATAAATCGAATCATAAAGAATATAACAAAAGGAAATTGTTCGTAATTCACCTTGGCATAGTTCAGCAACGGCTCGCGCTGCACATCGAACGGGGATGAGAAGGAATAGAACACACCTTGCTCTTCCATATATACGATTACAATTTTCATACAAAATACTATCCCAAGAAACGAAACAATATCTTGCCATTCTGTCGTATATAACAGATTATACAGTTCTAATACGTACTCTTCCATCGTCATCCCCCCTTCCTTTTTTATCATTTTGCTCTCCTTCATATAAAAAGTCAAGAAAAAAGTTTATTTTCACTATGCTAATAGTAATTACTTGTTTCTTTACTTATATATGAATCTTTCCTAGCAATGATTGGATGTGATTTTCTTTGTAAACAAGAGATTCGAATCAAAATGATTCTCCCTTCCTATTTCAAAAATCCTAACTGTATTATTTTTCTTTCTATTCTAATTACTATTTTTCTTCAATAAAAAAACTGAAAGTTCAGGTACACTCCAAAACCTGACAGGCATTCGAGTCGTTCCAATACCCCGATTTACATATAAATGTAATGGCTTACTCTTTCCATCTAATTCATACATTCCTTCAACATACTTCTCTGCTAATTTTGTGGTAATTAAAGGGCCTACAAAAGGAATCTGAACTTGTCCTCCGTGACTATGTCCCGAGATTTGAAAATCAACTGGATAACAAGCTACTTTGTCTACAACATCCGGCTCATGTACTAATAGCATATTGAAATCTTGTTGTCTTAAGTTTTTTAAAGTCGAATCTATTTGTGGTTTCCCTAATAAAAAATCATCCAAACCTGATATTGTAATATACTTGCCATTTTCCACTTTAATTTTCTGCACGTCATTTACTAAAACAGAAAAACCCGCGTCCTCCATGTACCTTTTATAGAATAAACTACCGCCCCCGCCTCTATCATGATTCCCAAACACAGCATACTTTCCGAGAGGAGCATGAATTTTTCTCAAAATTTCTTTTGCCTCTTCTCTTTCCTCATTATAAGATCCGAACTTATCTATTAAATCCCCTGTAAAAACTACTATATCTGGACGTAACTCATTCATTTTCTCCACCAAATTATCTAGTTGTTTCAGTGTAAACTCTGGCCCTAAATGTACATCTGAGAATTGCAATATTTTTTTATTGTTAAACTCTTTAGGAATCGTAGAAGCTTCTATTTCATTCCACGTGACCGATACTAATCTTCGTTCTATTTCTGTTGCATAGAAATACAAAATTATCGGAATTATTAATATAATTATTAAACTAATAATAAATTTCTTTAAGATTGATTTTTTTTTTTGCTCTCTTTTTACATGATGCGTATTCATATTTTCACCTCTAGAAGTACTTTAAAACTCTTTTGTTACACTGATGTGACAATATGAAAAAATGATACGAATTTCAATTTTTTTGTAAATATATCTGCGTACACTTGTTCTCTGAACTTTTATACGTTATAATAACAACTTAAATAGCATTATTTACATATGAGGTGAAAACATGAATAAAACAGAATTAATCAAAAACGTAGCGCAATCAGCTGAAATTTCTCAAAAAGAAGCTACTGTAGTTTTACAAACTGTAGTAGAATCAATCACTAACTCTTTAGCTGCTGGCGAAAAAGTACAACTTATCGGATTCGGTACATTTGAAGTTCGCGAAAGAGCTGCTCGTACAGGCCGTAACCCACAAACGGGTGAAGAAATGCAAATCGCAGCTTCTAAAGTACCTGCTTTTAAAGCTGGTAAAGAACTAAAAGAAGCTGTAAAATAATGAAAAATAGCCTTCTCATTTATGAGAAGGCTATTTTTTTCATTATATAATTAATAAAAATCTGACCATTATGCTGCTTATTTTGTTCCTTTATGCAAATATAACCTTTACTTTCAAAGAAAGGTTTTGCTGTAATACTTGCCTCTGTATATATATCCCTATGCTGCAAGTTCACTGCTTCTTGTTCTAACTTCTGTAGTATGTACGAAGCTATCCTTTTTCCTTGATAATCTTTATGCGTAAATAAGCGATCTATGTAATGATCATCATTATAATCCCCAAATCCCACTATCACACCTTTGCAATCAGCAACGTAACAAATATTCTTTTCTATAGACTGTAGCCATCTCTCTCTATCTAGTCGCTCTGGAGCCCACGCCTGTAGCTGTAACTCGTTATAATCTTTTGCATTAACCGTATGAACCGTTTCATAGAACAATTGTAATACTTGCTCTAAGTCCTCTTTCTGAAATGTTCTAATTTTAATATCTTTAAACATATGTAGAACTCCTTATCAAACTACCGCTTCTATTTCTGCTATATTATGTCTTTTTTCTTTCTATACGAACAAAAAACAATACTTATTCAAAGTATTGTTTTTTGTCTAAAAGCATATTCAATTATTCTATAAATTAAAAATTTTATTATTTTAATTTAACTCTTTGCAATCGTAATGCATTTAATACGACTGATACAGAGCTAAACGCCATCGCTGCACCTGCAACCCAAGGAGCTAGGAAACCAAGCGCCGCAATTGGAATTCCTAGGCCGTTATAAGCTAACGCCCAGAATAGATTTTGCTTAATATTTCTAATCGTCATTTTACTCATAAAGATCGCATCGGCAATACTATTTAAGTCACCACGGATTAACGTAATATCCGCTGCTTCCATTGCTACATCTGTTCCTGTTCCAATTGCCATTCCAATGTCTGCTGTAGCAAGAGCAGGAGCATCATTAATTCCATCTCCAACCATAGCCACTCTCTTACCGCTAGCTTGAAGTTTTTTCACTTCTTCTGCCTTTCCTTCTGGTAATACTTCTGCAATTACGTGATCAATACCAACTTGCTTAGCAATTGCCTGAGCAGTTTGTGTATTATCACCTGTAATCATAACGACATCGAGGCCCATTTTCTTAAGCCTTGCGATAGCTGCTTTTGAAGTATCTTTTACTGTATCTGCAACGGCCACTATACCCGCATATTCTTTATCGATCGCAATAAGCATTGCTGTTTTTCCTTCTCGTTCTAGTTCTTCCATCGATTTAGAAACTTCTGCAATATCAATATTGAATTTTTTCATTAATCGGCGTGTACCAATTAATAATTGTTTTCCTTCTACAACCGACTCAATACCAAATCCAGGAATTGCTTCAAACGTTTCTGAACTTGGGATATCAATTCCCTTTTCTTTAATTCCTTCTACAATCGCTTCTGCAAGCGGATGTTCAGAATTTCTTTCTGCTGCACCAACTAATTGTAATATTTCCTTCTCATCAAATCCATCTGCTACAATTACATCTGTTAATACCGGTTTTCCATTTGTTACTGTGCCCGTTTTATCCAGAATAACCGTATCTAATCGATGCGTCGCCTCTAAGTGCTCTCCACCTTTAAATAAAATACCATATTCAGCCGATCTTCCTGATCCGGCCATAATAGATGTAGGTGTTGCAAGACCTAACGCACATGGACATGCAATAACAAGTACTGCTATCATTTTCTCAAGTGCTCCTCCAAAATCACCAGGTGTAACAAATAACATCCACACAACAAATGTAATAATCGCAATTCCAACTACAACTGGTACGAAAATACCGGAAATTTGATCCGCTACCCTTTGAATAGGCGCTTTGGATCCTTGAGCTTCTTCTACTACTTTAATAATTTGAGCTAATGCAGTGTCTCTACCAACCTTAGTTGCTTTAACTTTTAAAAATCCATTTTTATTCATTGTAGAACCGATGACTACATCTCCAATTGTTTTATCAACTGGAATACTTTCACCAGTTAACATCGATTCATCAATCGCTGATTTTCCCTCTACAATTTCTCCATCAACTGGTATCTTTTCACCAGGTTTTACATAGACGATATCACCAGCTACCACTTCTTCGATTAATATCTTTATTTCTGTTCCATCTCGCATAACCGTAGCAGTTTTCGCTTGTAATCCCATCAACTTTTTAATAGCTTCTGATGATCGTCCTTTTGCTTTTGCTTCAAATAATTTCCCTAAAATAATTAATGTAATTAGGACCGCACTCGTTTCAAAATATAAATCTGTCATATGTTCTGATGAACCAATAGACTGAATACTTAAATATACACTATAGAAATAAGCTGCGGACGTTCCAAGTGCCACGAGAACATCCATATTCGCACTTTTATTGCGTAATGCTTTATAAGCTCCAATATAAAACTGGCCTCCAATGATAAACTGTACTGGAGTTGCAAGTGCTAGTTGTACCCATGGGTTCATAAGCATATCTGGTAAATAAATAAAAGATGTAAATGAGAAATGGCTCACCATTGCCCACAATAATGGGAATGATAAAATAAACGAAATAATAAACTTCTTCTTTTGTCGTTCAATTTCTTGTAAGCGATGATCTGTTGATCCATCTTGTTCATCTGATTTTACTTCTAATTTATACCCTAACTTTGTAATTGTACTCTTCATTTCACTTACATTAATTTCATCCGGATTAAAGTCTACCGTTGCCGACTCTAAAGCGAAGTTAACCGTCGCTTTGTTCACACCATCTAGCTTATTTAAACGCTTTTCCACTCTATTCGCACATGCTGCACATGTCATTCCTGACACAGTAAACTCAGCTTTATCACTTACAATGCCATATCCTAACGATTCAACTTTTTCTTTAAATTTTTGTGGATTCGTTTTCGCTGGATCGTACATGATTTTTGTTTTTTCAAGCGCAAAATTTACAT
The DNA here is from genome assembly GCF_015071065.1 of Bacillus cereus. Taxonomy (GTDB): domain Bacteria; phylum Bacillota; class Bacilli; order Bacillales; family Bacillaceae_G; genus Bacillus_A; species Bacillus_A cereus_BA. Next base: position 153,865 of record NZ_VOVA01000001.1, read on the forward strand.
TTGCCTCATGAACACCTTCTACTTTTTTTAGACCTTTTTCAATTCTATTTGCACATGCCGCACAAGTCATTCCTGATATTTGAAGACTGGCCTCTTTTTGTTCATTCATTCCTCTCACCTCTATATACCCTCATGAGGTATAATTATTAGCAAAATAAATCGCACTCCATATAAAGTACGATTTACTTCTATATTTTAAAATTATTATTGGACATCGTATCCTTGATCTTCGATTGCAACAACAATGTCTTTTAAAGTGACGATTGATGGATTAATAGTAACTTCAACAATTCCTTCTGCTAATTGAACTTTCACTTGTTCAACACCGTTTAATTCTTTTACACTTCCTTCAATAGAATTTACACAATGTCCACAAGACATACCCTCAACCTTTAATGTTAACTGTTCCATTTAAAATCCTCCTCTTGTTCATTCATTGTTCGTTAATCACAACCCTATTTTACCATACCCCCCTAAGGTAATCAATGGTTTTATATAATGATTTTTATATTTTTTTATAAATTCCTTGTTTTCTCTTATCCCACACAGCATTCTTTGAAATAAATCCATTCATTCTACGACAAAACATACACATACCCCTTATAGGTATATGATAGAAGTTTAATCAATCGAACTATTACGTACACTCTTAAATTCCCTAGCCTTCTTGCTGTCGCTAAGCTTTAAGATAAAGTTCTTAAATAAACAAAAGCCAAGCTAGTCAAATGCTAGCTTGGCTTTTACGCTTTTGAAAAACGTTCAAATACGGTCATTAATTCTTCAATCGCTTCGTCACCATTCCCGTCTTTAATAGCACCTGAAACACAATGACTTGTATGATTTTTTAGAACACCCATTCCTACTTTTTTCATTGCTGCATTGATCGCTGAAATTTGCACTAAAATATCAACACAATAACGATCATTTTCGATCATATTTTGAATACCACGGACTTGTCCTTCAATTCGCTTTAATCTATTTATAATTTGCTCTTTTTCCTTTTCTGATCTATGTGTAGTTGCTTCATGCTCTTTATGATCCATATTATCACCTTCTTAAAGTTTCTCTTCAACCAATAAAAATAAATATCTTTTTGAGTATATCAATTATAGCATTAAATATCTATGTATTGATACCCCATATGAGTATCTTATCTTTATATGATTATTCTTAACAAATACTTAGCTTCTCAATCCCAATTATCATTATACCCTGTCCCTTTTCCAAAAAACATTTAAGTGAAACTTTAATCAACGAAGTTTTTGTTCATCTCCCACTCATTATTCACCCGCAAATAGCTGGATAAATAAAAGCCTCAATCTTCACATATTTGAATTGAGGCTTTTTTCTTCCTATTATATATAAAGTTATTGTTGATCACATACTTTTGTGTCATTCACTACTGAAGTTCCTTCAACAGTTACCGTATGAAAACAGTCATTTACTCGAACAGTAACAACGTTATCTTGTCGATCAATAATATGATATTCATTAAATTCTTTATTTAGAGCACTACGAATTTGTTCTCCTTCATAAATTGGAATACCGTGTGATAAAACCCAAATAAGCCCAGCGATAGCAAGAATAGTTTTCATACGACCTACCTCCTTGAGAATAAAGTGAACTTTTAATCAGTGGTGTTTTCAGCCCTACTGACTATTTGTTGAATCAATCGGGCTATTATGCGGGATAAGTTCATTTCGTTTATAGTATGTTTATGCTAATTGTGACGGAATTGTGACAACTTTTTGTCTCTTTAGACGAAAAGTTGAAACAAAACTTTCAAAAAGGACAATTCTATTTACGTAAAACGAAGAGGCTATGGAGAAAATTCTCCATAGCCTCTTCGTTTCGATTTATTAAACAACCATTTCACTATGCTTACTCTTAAGAGTTTCAATTTGAATTGTATTATGTTCAATATAAAAATCATATTTTAACATATTAATAATATTTTAAAGCAATTCTTGATCATCCTGATTTTTATCAATCATTACATGGCAGCTTAAAGCATCTAATCCTGAGGTAATTGTCCAAATATGGAGATCGTGTATATCACGTACACCCTCTATTCCTTTAATAGCTTGCTTAACTGGTTCTATTTCAATTAAAACAGGTGTACCCTCCATAAGTATATGCATGGAATGTTTTGTTACTGCCCATGCACTAATTAAATTTGCTAATAAATCTTAATCCTTTACTTAAAGAAGTCGGTACAACCGATGCATGATTCTCCCCTTCAGCTTCATAAAACTTAAACCTAAACTTCTCATGTTTGAATTGAAGAAGACGCTCTGATAATGCATTTGCATCTACAACCATATGCTCTCGCTCCAATGACCCAACTGTAAGGAATACTTTCGTTTCAAACTTAGTATTGTTTAATTCATTTATAAGGTTCTCTTCTTTTTCAAGCACGGATTGGTTATTCCACCAAATAGATGGGCTACTAATAAAATAATTTTGAAAAGCATTTACATTTGTAAACAGTATATGTAAAGCAAATAGACCACCTAAAGAATGCCCAAATAACGTTTGCTTTCCTTTATCAATCTTAAAACTTTTTTCAATTTGTGGTTTCAATTCTTCTTCAATAAACGTAAAGAAGTTATGTGCTCCCCCTGTTTTAGGCCACGGTTTACCATCCGGTTTTAAAGGAGCATCTTTTGAAATTATAGAAGGTGTAAAATCATAACATCTTTCTTTTCCTGAAAATGCCCCTTCAATTGGATAACCAATACCAACTATAATGGCTGATGAAACACCTGTTTTTTCCGCTCTAACCGATTGTATTTTAACCGCTTCATGGAACGTTTGAAAAAAGGCATTGCCATCTAATACATATATGACCGGATATCCTGAATCTGGCGCTGGTTGCTTCGGCTTTGAAATATGGATTTGATATTCCTTGCCTTCTAATTTTGAATACATTTTCCACTGTTCTGTATTAGATGTAATAATCTGCTGTTTTTCGATAGTGGCATTCACCCTATATCCCCCTTTTTTAACTTGTTACATATATTTCTACTTTTTCATCTTGAGATACAACACTATCATAACCGAAACAAACAGGGGCCCCGTTATAAGGGTCAATCATGACACGTGCATCAATATGAAATACTTCTTTTAATACTTCATTCGTAATAATTTCTTTTGGGCTACCAGTTGTAACAATTTCCCCTTCTTTCATTGCAATAATTTCATCTGAAAATCTCGCTGCATGGTTAATATCATGCAGTACCATTACGACCGTACAATTATGTTCTTTATTTAATTTCTCCACGATTTGCAGTACATCTAATTGATGAGACATATCAAGATATATAGTTGGTTCATCTAGTAGTAACACTTCAGTCTCTTGTGCTAAGGCCATCGCTAGCCACACCTTTTGTCTTTGTCCACCTGATAAGTTTGCAATTTGTCTCGCTCGAAATGCAGATGTTTTCGTTATATCTAATGCCCAATCAATCATTTCTTTATCTTTTGCTGTTAGCTTATTTACGTTATTTCGATGTGGGTAGCGCCCATAAGAAACCAACTCTTCTACCTTAATCTCTCCCGGGGCAATTGGGTTTTGCGGAAGTAAAGCTAACTGTTTCGCGATTTCTTTCGTTGAAATCGTATTTAAATCTTGGCCTTGTAAATATACTTTACCGCTTTTTTGTTTTAAAATTCGTCCCATCGTTTTTAATAGTGTTGATTTCCCGCACCCATTTGGACCGATAATTGTCGTTACTTTTCCTTTTTGTATTTCCACATTTAAATCGCGAAACACTGTAAGTTTTTCATAATTTGCTTCTAAGTTTTTTGCACTTAAAATATTCACTTTTGTTTCCTCCTCTTACGCTTTCGCCTTATAAAGTAAATATAAGAAATACGGTACACCGACAATAGCAATAACAATCCCGACAGGCAATTCTGCAGGCATAAAAATTGTTTTTGCGATAAAATCTGAAGCAATTACAAGTAGCATCCCAATTACTCCGCATGTGGGAATTACATATTTATGTTGAATGCCAACAAGTCTTTTGGCTATATGCGGCGCCATTAGACCAATAAATCCAATACTCCCTGAAACAGCAACACATGCACTTACAAGTCCAATGCTGCTTAATAACAAAATAGACTTCTCTCTTTCTACTGAAACGCCTAAACTTGTAATACTCGTTTCTTCCAATTGAAATAAATCTAGCAAATAAGCTTTCTTTTTTATAATTGGAATTAATATAATAAGCCATGGCAACATTGCAATAATGTATTTCCAGTTTGCATTATATATGCTGCCTGAAACCCACACAGCTGCCATTTCAAAGTCAGTTGCTTTCATTTTCAATGATAAATACATAGAAAATGCTCCGAATCCTGATCCTATTGCGATCCCTGTTAGTAAAAGGCGCTGTGAATCTAACTTTCCATTTCGCCAAGAAAATATATAAATTAATACAGCCGCGCCTAACCCTCCAACTAAGCCAAACATCGGCATCATCATTATCGAAATCCAATCCGTACTCTTTATTTGTCCTTGGAAAAAGAACATAAAAATTACGATTGCAGTTCCTGCACCGGCATTTACTCCTAAAATACCCGGATCAGCTAAACCATTTCTCGTAATCCCTTGAATAACAGCACCAGCTATCCCTAGGCCTAATCCTACTAGGCCAGCGATTATGATTCGCGGCAGTCTAAAATCAAATATAACTAAATCATGTTCTGGGACTGGGTCAATCCGAAAAATTGTTCGAAAGACGTCCGTAATTGTAATATCAAATGTACCATTCGTTAAGCTAATATAAATGGTACATAAAATTAAAAGTATAATAGTCCCCATAGTCATTACAAAACGCTGACTTGAACCTTTAAGCATGTCTCTCTCCCCCTCTTGTACGAATTAAATAAAGGAAGAAAGGAATTCCAATTAGAGACGTAACAACGCCTATTGGTGTTTCAAATGGATAATTTACAAATCTACTTAATACATCACATAAAGCTAGAAAAACACCACCAATTACTCCAGCACAAGGCACAATCCATTTATAATCTACACCGATTAGAAAGCGAGTAATATGAGGAATAATTAGTCCTACAAAACCTATTTTCCCTACTAAAGCAACTGCTGTACCAGTCAGAAACACAACAGATAAAATTGCAGTCACTTTTATAATTTTCGTACGCTGTCCTAAGTTAATAGACACTTCTTCTCCCAATGAAAGGATTGTAATAGATTTCGAAATGAGAAGTGCTAAAATAATACCAACTATACCAAACGGAATTGCTAATTTAAGTATATTGGGATCTACTTGATCTAATTTCGCGTTGTACCAAAAACTAATATTTTGAGAGACTTGAAAATAAGAAGCAATTGCGGCAGAAAGACTACTTAAAAATGTCCCTATCACGGTTCCTATAATTGCTAATCTTACAGGTGACAATCCGTTTCTAAGCAGTGAACCAAATCCAAAAACAATTCCCGCGCCTAATGCTGAACCCAGCATAGAACATAAAATCATGTTGACTGAAGACATTCCCGGAAGGAATACCATACACATTGTAATAACAAAAGCAGAACCATCCGTCACACCCATAATAGAAGGGGATGCAAGATAATTCCTTGTCATCCCCTGCATAAGTGCTCCTGATATGGCTAGAAAAGCTCCAACTAAAAGAGCTCCAATTACCCTTGGTAAACGAGACGTAACAATAATATTATGATTTACATTACTCGAATCAAAATGAAACAATGCATTCCACGTCGTTTCAAAATCGATATTTTTTGTCCCATATAAGATAGATAGAATAACAGTAAGTAAAATACATATGGGTGCTAAGCATAAAATTATCATTGGAAGTGAATTTATTTTCCGCATATCATTCAACGCACCTTACTAATTTTATTATTTAGTCAAATTTTTCACTGCTTCTTTTAAAAATACTGTTTTACTCCAAGCAGTACCACCTTGTGCAATAGGATCTACAGTATTTACAAATACTTTCTTCTCTTTTACAGCATTTACACTTTGCCAAATTGGATTACTTTCTATTTCTTCTAGTACTTTTGGTTTATTATTTTCACTTGCTTCATATTGTAAAAATACGTAATCCGGATTTATTTGAGCCAGTTGTTCTAAAGAGATTTTCTCTTGCGCTTTTACATTTTTAAGTTGTTCTGGAGCCGTTAACCCAAGGTCTTTATAAATTACAGGGTTGAAGTATACTTCTTCTGGATAAACGAATAATGTATTTGCTCTTAATCTTATTACAAGTACCTTTTTATCTTTTAACTTATCTCCAATTTTTGCTTTCGCTTTTTCAGCGTCTGCTTTATAATCCTTAATAATTTTTTCTGCTTTGTCTTTTTTACCAGATAGTTCTCCCATTAATTTTAAGTTTTCTTCCCAATCTGTAGAAACATGTGATATCGGGATTGTTGGAGCCACCTTCGTAAATTTCTCAGCCGCTTCTGCTGGGAATTTCGTACTTGATGTAATAACATCAGGTTTTAATTGAAGTAATGTTTCAAAGTTTGGTTCCATTTTCTCACCTATAGATTTCGCACCTTCTAAATCTTTCGCAACGTTCCCTGGTAATTTCCCACCAATCGTAATTGCCCCCACTGGTTTAATACCAAGTACTGCAGCATCTTCCATTGACTCTAAACTAGCTGTCGCAATTTTATCTACTTTTGCTGGCACTGTATATTCTTTACCTAAATATGTAATTTTTCGTTTTTCATCTTTATTCGTTTCCGTAGCTTTTGTCTGTTGCTTTTGTTCTCCAGAAGTTTTGTCCGCACTATTACATGCTGCTAAACCTACACTTAAAACTGTAACCATCCCTAATGTAAATAACTTCTTGTTCATTTTTGTATATCTCCTCTCGAAACTTTTAAATATATTATTTCAACTATGAAACTTAATTACATGAAACATATTTCTCATCTATATTTCACATCATTAATAAATCTACTTAAAATGGAGAGCCATTCTCGTTCACTTCCCCTAGTATTAAATTCTTTACAACCCTCATCCGACGATAATCATTATCGGTGATAATGATTATCGTTATTAAGTATATATTTAATATCAGATTATTTCAAGAATGATTTGAAAAATTTTAACAAACTGAATCAAAAAAGAAGTATCTCCTTTTCTTCAAGAAGATACTTCTTTTTTTAGAAATCCATACTTAATTCAACTGGGCAATGGTCTGATCCCATCACTTCACTGTTAATTTTCGCATCTGTTATTTGATCCTTCATTCTTTCCGAGAGAACAAAGTAATCTAAACGCCATCCAATATTTTTCGCTCTTGCTCCCATACGATAAGACCACCACGAGTATGCTCCCTCCTGATCAGGATAAAGGTAACGATACGTATCAACAAATCCTTCTTCTAAAATGTGTGTAAACTTCTCCCTTTCCTCATCAGAAAAACCAGGATTTTTCCCATTACTTTTCGGGTTTTTCAAATCGATTTCTTTATGGGCAACATTTAGATCTCCACAAAAAATAACTGGTTTCTTTTCATCTAATCGCTTTATATAAGCCCTGAAATCATCTTCCCATTTCATTCTGTAATCTAAACGCTCTAATCCTCGTTTTGAGTTTGGCGTATATAACGTTATCATGTAAAAATCTTCGAATTCTAACGTAATGACTCTTCCTTCTTGATCATGCTCTTCAATTCCTAATCCGTATGTAACAGAAAGCGGTTCTTTTTTCGTAAAAATAGCTGTTCCCGAATACCCTTTTTTCACAGCGTAATTCCAATATGTATAATATCCCTCTAGATTTAAATCAATTTGCCCACTTTGCAATTTAATTTCCTGTAGACAGAATATATCTGCATTGGATTCTTCGAGATATTGTAAAAATCCACCCTTTGCAATAACTGCCCGCAAACCATTTACATTCCATGAAATCAACTTCATTTATGTTCCTCCTCTTGGTGTGCATTTTCAATTTTCATGCTAACACAAAATAGTAAAACTATCATATTTTCACCTTTGTAATCTTGCTCTTACATTCGTAATTGCGTACATATGTGCTTTATTCAGGTTATACTAATGCCAGAGGTGATGTTCTGTGCATAATGAAAAGTTCACAGTAACAAATGAGTATTGGCAAGCGATTATTCAGAATGATACCACATATGATGACAAATTCTTTTATGCTGTAAAATCCACCGGCATCTTTTGCCGGCCATCGTGCAAATCGAGAATACCGAATAAAAACAATGTACGAATTTTTCTTCATGCCGAGCAAGCAATGCATGAAAATTTTCGCCCTTGTAAACGTTGTAAACCAAATGGGATTACTTTGCCTAATGAAGAATGGATAGAGCAAATTAAAGACTATATCAAAAATCATTATAACGAAGCATTAACTCTCAGCCTACTCGCAGAAATGTGCCACGGCAGTCCCTATCATTTACAACGCACATTCAAAAGATTGACAGGAATAAGTCCAATAGAATATATACAGCAATTCAGAGTCGTTAAAGCGAAAGAATTCCTTTTAAATACGAACCAAACCGTTATAGAAATTAGTACTGCTGTCGGGATAGAAAACCCGGAATATTTCGCGACTTTATTTAAAAAGAAGACAGGATTTACCCCTACTGAATACCGAAAAAAGAACGAGATAAATGAGGAATGAAATAATGAAACCACATGAAAATAAAACTATATACTGGACATTGCTTGTTCATAAACATTGGCGTATGCATATTGCAGCCACTTCAAATGGATTATGCTTCATCGGATCGCAAAATGAAACTTTTGAAGAACTAAATACGTGGGGTAGAAAAAAACTACCACAACATACACTCATCCAAAATCCAGATTACTTGCAAACATTTACGAAAGAGCTCAGCGAGTATTTGGAAAACAAGCGAGAAACCTTTACATTTCCTATCGATGCTTACGGAACTGAATTTCAATTATCTGTATGGAATACGGTACGTGAAATTCCTTATGGAAAGACATATTCTTATTCAGAAATTGCGGAAAGAATACACAGCCCTAATGCAGTACGTGCTGTCGGTGCCGCTGTTGGAGCAAATCCTCTTCTTATTACAATTCCTTGTCACCGTGTTATAGGAAAAGACGGAAAACTTACTGGTTTTAGAGGTGGCTTGGAAATGAAGAAAGCTTTGCTCAAATTAGAAGCAATACGGGAGGAATAGATATGACAGAAGGTTGTAATGAAATATTATCTTTAGTCGTTCCTAAAGAATTTAGTTTTCAAGAAAACTTACGCTATCTTTCACGTTCTAAAAATGAATGTATGTTTCATGTTGAAAACAATAAAATCTATAAAGTTATTCCTATTCAAGAAGTAAATCCTTTCGTTGAAATTGGTTTAAATGCCGATGGTAATATTCAAATACGTTTTTTAGGAGAATCATATATCTCTGAAAAACGAGTCCGCGATGCTGTAGCTGACTATGTAAAAGAGTGGTTTGATTTAACTACTGATTTAGCTCCCTTTTATAAATTAGCAAAACATGATCCGCTCCTTCAAAAACCCCTTGAAAAGTATTATGGGCTTCGCACTTTAGGTATTCCAGATTTATTTGAAGCACTGTGCTGGGGGATTCTCGGTCAACAAATCAACCTCAGATATGCCTATACTCTAAAAAGAAGATTAGTCGAAAATTTTGGCGATTATGTAGAATGGAACGATAGAAAACATTGGATATTCCCCTCACCTGAAGTAATAGCAAATCTAAGTGTAGAAGATCTCGCAATATTAAAAATGACTACAAGAAAATGTGAATACTTAATTAACATCGCACAGCTCATTACAGAAGGTAAATTTTCAAAAGAATCTCTATTACAAATACAAGATATGAAGCAAGTTGAAAAACAACTAACTAGCATTCGCGGTATAGGGCCATGGACGGCTCACTATGTTTTAATGCGTTGCTTACGATTCCCTTCAGCCTTTCCAATTGATGATGTCGGCCTGCATAATGCTATCAAATTTTTAACAGGTTCCGAAAATAAACCGACTAAAAATGAAATAAAAGAATTTGCAGCACATTGGACAAATTGGGAGTCTTACGCGACTTTTTATTTGTGGCGGGTGCTATATTAAAATTTCCTAATAAAAAATAGATAGGCAAACCTATCTATTTTTTCACATGTAAAAACTTCACACATACTGGTTCTGGAACATTTATGCCCGTCTGTACAAGCGTTAACTTACCTGTCATTTCATCCCTAGCAAATAAAGTCAAAGTATTAGATCTTTCATTCGCTACAATTAAAAATCTTTCGGTCGGATCTAAAGAAAAGTCACGTGGCCAATCTCCTTCTGTCGATATTGTTTCAACAAAAGTTAGCTCCCCATTATGCTCGTTTACTCGAAAAACTACGATACTATTATGTCCTCTGTTTGCTGCGTAAACGAATTTTCCATCAGAAGAAATATAAATTGCACTTCCATAACTATCTTCACTATACTCTTCAGGTAATGTCGAAATGTATTGTTTTTCTTTAAAACCGCCACTCTGTGCATCATATTGCAGTACAATAATTTCTGAACTTAATTCTGTCATAACATATGCATACTGCGTATTTGGATGAAATACAAGATGCCTTGGGCCACTACCATGTTTTACAGATAAACGGGTAACTTCTATTAGTTCTCCATCACTTTCTTTATATGTAATTAACCTATCTATTCCTAAATCAACTGCTACTACATATTTTTCATCAGGAGTAAAATCCATATAATGAGCATGTGCCTTTTCTTGTCTTTCCTTATTTGGTCCTGACCCTTTATGTTCTACAATTAACGTAGCAGCCTTCACACTTCCGTTATCCTTTTTCACTAAATAGGACTCTACTGTTCCTTTATGATAATTCGCTGCTACTACTATACTATTCTCCCGATTCACACTTACATAGCACGGTGATGCTCCCTCTAAAAGAGTCATATTAATCAAATCTAGATTATTCAATTTATTACGAATGGAAAAACTAGCAATTCCACCTAATCCATTATCTTTCGCAACAGAATAAAGGTACTCGTTGTTATGACTAATCGTTACATATGTCGGACTTCCTATATGAGCTGCTAATTCAATCCCTTTAATTTCTCCGATGTTCGTATCAAGTATAAATTTATAAATCCCTTTACTATCCGCCTTTGTATATGTCCCTATATAACCATGATATTGATTTTCACTCATAACATTTCCTCCTTTTACACATGTCTTGTAAACAAGTTTCACCTTGTATTTTTTACTATAAAAAAGAACCAAGTAGTACTTCATTACTACTTGGTTCTCTTTTTAAGCTTGCTCTTCAAATCGTCTTGCGATTTCTACAATAACTTGAACAGCTTTTTCCATAGTATCTACCGAAACATATTCAAATTTGCCGTGATAGTTTTCACCACCAGTGAAAATATTTGGCGTTGGTAGTCCCATATATGATAATTGAGATCCATCTGTCCCGCCGCGAATTGGATGAATATTCGGTTCAATATTTAAACTTTTCATTGCCTCATACGCAATATCAACAATTTCTCTCACCGGTTCAATTTTTTCAAGCATATTATAATATTGATCATTCATCTCTAAAACGATTGCATCTTCGCCGTACTTTTCTTGCATATTTTTCACAATATCTTGGATGTTATTTTTACGCGTTTCAAAATGATTACGATCAAAATCTCGAATAATATAGTAAGCTTTACTTTGCTCAACATCACCATTTAAAGAAAGTAAATGATAAAACCCTTCATATCCCTCTGTATATTCTGGCGCTTCTTCTACTGGCAAGTACCTATCAAATTCCATAGCGAGTTTACTTGCGTTGCGCATTTTGTTTTTCGCTGTTCCAGGATGTGTATTTGTCCCTTTAAAAGTTAACTTAGCACTTGCAGCGTTAAAACTTTCATATTCTAAACCACCTAATGGACCTCCGTCCATCGTATAGGCAAAGGATGCACCAAACGTTTCTACATCAAAATGCGATGGTCCACGGCCAATCTCTTCATCTGGTGTGAATGCTACTCTTATTTTCCCGTGCTTAATTTGCGGATTATGTATTAAATAATTCATTGCCACCATGATTTCTGTAAGACCAGCTTTATCATCTGCCCCAAGAAGTGTTGTACCATCAGTTGTAATAATTGTATGTCCTTTATATGATGGTAGTTCTGGGAACTGTTCTGGCGTTAGCACAACGTTTAACTCTTTATTTAACGTAATTGCTTTCCCATCAAAATTTTCATGAATTTGTGGTTTTACGTTTTCCCCTGTAAAATCTGTTGCCGTATCTAAATGGGCTAAAAAGCCGATTACAGGAACATCTTTATCCGTATTTGCAGGAAGTGTCGCCATTACATAACCATTATCATCCATCGTCACTTCTGATAATCCAATCTCTTTTAACTCTTCTACTAATAACTTACCAAATTCAATCTGTCCTGGTGTTGTTGGCACTGTATGACTTTCTTCATTTGATTGTGTATCAATCTTCACATATCTCGTAAATCTTTCAATAAGTTCTTGTTTCAAATTCGTTCACTCCCTTTTCTATTTCTCTCTCTATTATAATCCTTATAACGAAATATTTTAACTTTTTCGACTGCAAAAGTGTATATTTTATTTACATTGTTAACAATTTTAAACGAATTATAAAAAGACATAATATTTGTACATTCACACCTTAACAGGTAACATACATAATTATAAAATATGGGAGGTTTTAAAGATGAGGCTAACTCTCTTTCGCTATTTTCTTTTTTTCTTAGGATTAATTTTCTTTGGCCTTGGAAATGCTCTTGCAGTCAAAGTTAAATTCCTCGGGTTACATCCTTGGGAAGTTTTAAATATGGCTCTCTATGAACGATTCGGATGGACACTTGGTACTTGGAGTGTTATATGCGGGTTATGCCTCGTACTTATTTCTTTACTAGTAGATCCAAAATATATAAACGTAGGCACATTTTTAAATGCAATGCTTATCGGCCCTATTATGGACTTTTTCTTACAATCAAACATCCTTCCAAACGCTACTGATTATTTATGGATAAATTTATTCATTTTGTTTTCTGGTATTGTAATTACAGGTATTGGGGGCGGTATGTACGTTGCGGCTGGAATTGGTGCTGGACCACGCGATGGATTCATGCTTACTATTTCTGACAAAACTGGACTGTCTATTAGCCGGGCTCGAATCATTGTAGAATGCGTTGTACTAGTTATTGGATATATGCTAGGAGGTCCTGTTTTCATCGTAACTTTTCTATACACTTTTATTCAAAGTCCAATTTTTCAGCAATCATTTAAAATATTTCAAACACTCTTACATACTTTACATAGCAAAAACAAAGAGCAAATTAATGAAAATATATAAAACATAACTTAATACCAATTACTCTTTTCATTAACTTTCTTACAAATAATTCACCCTATTTACAATTCCCACCGCAAATAGGGTGTTTCTTTTTTCATCCGATAATATATATTTAATTAAACATCAAGAGCATATACTACTCATTCACAATAAAAGTATATACATCATTATAAATACAACCATTTACTCTAATAACATACTTACCTGGTTTATTGAACTGAACTGTATAATTACTTAATTGTACCGCTTCTTTATCTCCTGAAAGAATATCAATACTTCTACCACTCAATAAATAAGATTCACTTTGATTCATCGCTACATTAATAGCATTGAACTTCTCCTCTTTCACTTGCATTGTTTCTGCAGCGCTTACACTTGGTTCTAAAAAAAGTAATCCACTTAATCCAATTGAACCCGCCAGAGCTACTCCTGCAAATTTTTTCATTTTTTTCATCACAATGACCTCCTTATAATTTTAGTGTAAAGGCGATGTCCCCCCTTACACCACAAAGCCTATATGTTAAGAAATGAAAAGTAAACGTGTACAGTAAGACAAAATTCTACATTTTTTTCTCCTATTGAATATAAATCCAGCGTTTGGAGTTTTGTCACATTTAAAATTGTTTCCCTAAACCAATTTTCCAATGAATTATTCAAAAGCTGAATAATTACTTATTAATTTAACATTCTAAAAATAGTTGATAAAAACTATTTCTCTTCAAAAAAAGAGTGTGTTTTAAAAGTCGTTTTTAAAACACACTCCATATAATCCATTTCATTTCTCTCTCCATAATCTCTCTACATTTATTAATTGCTCGTCTTTAAATTCTAACTTATATACGTCTGGTTTTGATGTATTCATTAAAAATTCAAGCCCATATTGGTTATCAAAATGGTTCATCATCAATGTCATTACAAGCCCATGTGTACCAACTACAATTTTATGTCCTTGAAAATCTATTAATATTTCTTTTAATACTTTCACTACTCTTCTCTGACAATCAACATACGATTCTCCTTCAGTTAGTGTGAAATCTGGATTAGAAAACATCTTCTTTACGAGTGGATACACTTCCTTATCTGATATAATCTTATCCTCACTTAAAAACCTACACTCTTTGAGATTTTCATATACTATTATTTCTTTTTTATGGAAATTAGCTGACTTTTCTATCGTTAACATAGCCCTCTTATACGGACTTGAAATGAAAGTATCAATCCCCTCTGTTTTTAATATCTCGCTTACTTTATGGGCATCTAAAGTTCCCTTCTCAGTTAATCCACGTGTTCTTTCATTTCCTTCTAATTTTGGTGATTCACCATGTCTAACCATATAGATGTATGTATTCATAATTCCTCCTTGAAAATATTTATAAGTTAATTACTTATATTAATCTCTGCCGTCCCAAAACTTGAGTACAAGCAAAATATTAATTAATTCTTCTTTTAAACTATTTTATGAACTTTGCTAAACTGTTCGTCTAATCCATTCCCAAACTAAACTCTCAAATAAATCCGGCTGTTCAATTTGCAAATTATGTCCCGCCATATCTAACACCGCTAATGTTGCTCTTGGGTAATCTTCAATCATTCGTGCAATATCTTGATAACCTACCGTTATATCTTGTCTTCCGGCTAATAAAAGAACGGGTTTCTCATATTTCTTACGATGAAAATCCATAGTAAGAGGATAATTCTTTTGCAATCTGTCAATAAACTCATAATTAGCAATATCTAGCCCCGGCTTAATCTCTTCTTTGAATCGCTTATATGTATATTCATTCGCTACCACTGCTAATTCGCAAAATTCTTCCCTTTCTGTTGAAGTGAGCGTTTTTAAAAATTCCTCATCTCTTACAATTACCTGTTTATCTGGTAGAAGTCTTTTTCCTGGTTGTGCTACAACAACAGGACATACTAATAATAATCCATTAACCCTCTCAAACATCTTTGAAAGTATCCCTCTAGCTAAATATCCCCCATATGATTCTCCTACCAATAAAAATTCTTCAGCAGAAATGATTTCCTCAATAAATGTGATAAGCACTTCTACTATACGATCTGAACTATTTATCCACCCTGGAGCATTCGATTTCCCCATGCCAGGTAAATCAATATAAATTCTCTGATAACCTTCATATTTCTGAAATACTGATTCCATACACCTCTTCATTAACCTATGGTCAGGAGCACAACCATGTATGATAAGGACTGGTTTACCTTCTCCTACAATTTCATAGTATATTTCTGCATCCTTAATCCGGCATATCATAAAATGTCCTCCTTTTTTTATATCCTTCTTTAGAGACAAAGCCATAAGAATATGCGTTCTTATTTTATAACATTCGATAACTTTTTTTCAAATGTAAATTTTCAGATTATAAACACAAAAAGGCTTCCCTTTAAGTTTCTACCCTTACTAAGGAGCCTTTTTATATTTTCTTTTATCCAAATTGAAAGTTGAAATCTCCTCCTTCTAACAGTTCCGTTACACCTCATCCTTCTATTTGCATCAACACAATTCTCCAACCATCTGGATCTTCTATAGTAATCCCTTTTTCTTTCCAATATGGATTTTCCGGTTCTACTTCATCGTATCCCATTGCATGCAGCCTTTTACTCACTTTTTTCATTTCACTATCTTCACGCATGTAAAATACAAGTAAATTGTCTTTTGTTGGAGCCGGACAAGGGCTCCCATCTATATGTCTTGTAAATTCTAAATGATACTCTTCATCTGGTAGACCGAACATGATTCCATCATAGCCTTCATGATCGTAGAATTCACCTATACGTTTTAAACCTAACCCTTTTTCATAGAATGCTATAATCTCTTCAAACTTATCTGTTGGACGTGCTATTCTAAACTTCACCCAATTTTTCATGCTCTTCCTCCCATACTAAAAGTTTTATGAATTGTTACTTATTATTGTATATACTTAACATCTTTCTGAAATCCCTCATTAGTACGAGAATAGCTACATACAAAGGTCTTACTTAATACTCTATAATAACGAAAAACTCCCCTCATCTAGAGAGAAGTTCCCATCATTTTATATGCACTTTTGCATCTTCACTTGCAAATTACTAAAAAACCTTTAAGATTTACAAGATGACTAAATATACAAATTCCATCTACATTCCTTATAAACTAAAATTTATTAACTACAACATTTTTTCAATTTTAAGAAGTATTACACTCTTCATTTTTTTCTTATAAGCATGCTTTTTATAAGGAAATCTGATACAATCCTTAAGTAATATTAATATGTATAGATATTACGAATATAGTTCATATTTTAAGAAGGTGATTTTATTGAAATTAAATAAAAATTTACAAATATGTATATTAATCACAACGTTAATATGCTATTCAATCTATTCTATGTTTTTCTTTCTGTTCCCTACTCATTTTTCAAATTTCAATGTACGCTTCGCTTCACTCATCGTTGAAGCCATTACATTTATATCACTAATTTGCTCTATATATTCTAAAAAAGTTAGTTCAAATCCTTTTTGGATATGTATCACAATAGCAATTGGTAGTTTTTTATTAGGAAAAATAGTATATACGTATCAAGATACCTTTTTCGAAATTCCAATACATCATTTTACTATTTCTGATGTATTTTACATGTTTTTTCTATTCTTCTGCCTTATCGCTTTCTGCTATAAAATCTTAAAAGAATGCAATAAATGGGAAAAGGCGTTCTTTATTTGTGATCTATGTATCGTACTCATTTCTATATTCACATTAGAATGGTATTTATTTAATCAGCCAGATTTAAATATATTTTCCCTTTCACTGGGAGATATTTTTCTTTCCTTTCTATATCCAGTTGCAGACCTATTATTTCTTCTACTAGGTGTTAGTCTCTTTTTCCGTCCAACTGTTTTTAATTCAAAACGGAAAATTTATATTTTTATTTTTGTATTAATAAGTTCTGCAACTTTTAACTATATTTATTTTTACTTACATAACCATTTATCAACTGAAACGATAACATCATTACGTCTTTTATATAGAATACCTATATTACTTATCGCAATAGCTGGGGCTATTTCAGAAAATTATAATAGTCATAAAAATCATTTCATTGTAAACCCTATACTAGGAAAAAAAGTATTAGTCGTATTTCCCTATCTTGCTGTTGCAATACTAATCTGGTTTACATTAAAAGAACAAACATCATCTTCAACTCTCATTACAGGAAATTGTATTACTTTTGTTTTCGTACTCATCCGTCATTCTATTGTACGTATGCAAAATAATTCCCTAACAAAACGTTTACAGGCATTTAATGCTCAACTAGAAGAAAAAGTTACTTTAAGAACCTCTGATTTAGTCCAAAAATCAGATGCTTTATCTCAAAAACAACAAAAATTCAAATCTTTATATGAGTATCACCCTGATCCTATTTTTACGATTGATTTAAATGGAATATTCTTAAATGTAAATAAAGCTGGGAGTATACTACTTGGAGCACCAACGAATGAGTTACTTGGTGAAACATGTTTTTCGATTATTTTAGAAGAAGATAAACATAAACTAGCATCTGCATTAGAAAAGGTTAAACAACAAGAATCAGCATCTTTACAACTTAGTTCTCAATATAAAGATGGCTTTACTTATTTTTTATACGTTACCATCGTTCCTATTATGATAGATGGACAAATTTCAGGAAGCTATATTATGGTAAAGGATATTACCGCATTTAAAAAACAACAAGAAGAAATAAAATATTTAGCATTCCACGATACTGTAACGAAAATCGGGAATCGAGCCTTTTTCCATAAGAAATTAAGAAAAGTTATAAAGAATGCTCAAACAACACAAAGTGAGTTTGCATTATTATATTTAGATTTAGATCGCTTTAAAGTAATTAACGATACACTTGGACATTCGTCAGGTGATTACATATTAGAAGAAGTAGCAAAACGTTTCCAATCATGTCTTCCATCACATACTCATGTGTCAAGAATCGGTGGCGATGAATTTACAATTTTAATCGAAAACTATATAGACCATGATTCCTTATTCCAGTTATGTAACAAACTATTTGAAAGCATGAAAAAACCGTTTGTCATACATGAGCATAAATTAGCTTTATCACTTAGTATCGGCATCGCTATTTATCCATCTTCTGGAATCGATACCGCTACTCTTCTAAAAAACGCTAATGTCGCAATGTATGACGCTAAAGAAAAAGAGCTTAACTCCGTCTCTATTTATGACGATGTAATCGCTAAAAAAATCGAAAGACGATTACAATTAGAAAAAGATTTACCAAACGCAATTCAAAATGAAGAATTGTTCCTTTTATATCAACCTCAAGTTGATAGTGAATCTAATAAAATTATCGGTGCTGAAGCTTTAATCAGATGGAATCATCCCGAATTAGGTGTTATTTCTCCATATGAATTTATCCCGATTGCCGAAGAAACACTACAAATTATTCCAATAGGAAAATGGACATTACAGCAAGCCTGTCAGCAAATGAAACGTTGGCACGCGCTCGGATATTCCCATTTAAAAATAGGAGTAAATTTATCTGCTAAAGAATTTGAACAAGAAGGTTTTGTAAAGTCTATTTCTTCTACTTTAGCAACAACAGGTTTACCAGCAAGTTCTCTCGATCTTGAATTAACAGAACGAATTGCAATGATGGATGAGCGAGAAACATTGATAAAACTGCGTACACTAAAAAATTTAGGGATTCACATTTCAATCGACGACTTTGGTACAGGCTATTCTTCGCTAGCCTACTTACCTTTATATCCCATCGATACGTTAAAAATCCCGAGAGAATTTATTACAATGTCTGAAACGTGTGAAGATGGAATGGAAATCATTAAAACGATCATCACATTAGCACATACATTAGGAATGTCCGTCATTGCTGAAGGTGTAGAAACGAAAGAACACGTGAATTTCCTTCAAAAAAATAAATGTCAGTTTATTCAAGGTTATTATTACAGTAAACCTATTCACGCAGCGGAATTTTGTAACCTACTAGAAAAAGGGATACATGTTTTGTAACTCGCGAAAATCACGTATTGAATTCCTTCGCTGCTATAGTCTCTCCTCATACATCAGTGAAGGACACACCTAGAAAAAAGTTCAAATGAATACGATAAAAAGGAAAGAAGAGTCCGTCTCTTCTTTCCTTTTTCTATACTTTACAACTTTTCATTTCCCACACATATCATTTATTTAAGTAGTTACTAATACATTGATGATAACAGACTTATACGAAATGATACAATTAGGAGGGAATTACGTGCGCTATAATAATTCAAATGATAATCTTTCCAAAACTACTCCATTATCCCTCTTCAATGTAAAAAATGAACTAAAACAAAAAAGCACCCACGCTACTAATATCATATACAGACTTACGAAAGAAGAAGAAATATTAATCCATACGATTAAGGAACAAACAAAATTACTGAATCAAAATAACGTCACAAGAACAAGGGCCTATTATCAATTTTATATAAAATATCCTGAAATACATTGGGCGTTGCTTGGACATATGGTATCACGTAACGGCGGTTGGAACATGACAGATTTAAAAGGTGACCTATATACGAAGTTATTATCCGAGAAAGATCAATTTACTTTCTTTTCTTTTTTAGAGCGAGGAAATTGGCTCATCTTTCAAGATGTTTACCCACAATTTTTACTTTATGAGCATAGTGTAAAACATTCAAAAAACCTTTTCCACCTTCTCTCTCACCTAAATGTTTCAACATTTATGGAAACGATGTGGAACTTTTTTTGGAAAACTGGGAACAAAAAAACATTAGCAATCGCAACTATTATTAACGAGCAAAACTACTTAGAAAAAAGAGTCATTCAAAATGAACACTTCAAAAAAAATGTACTAAATAGTATTGGATTCAAACTCTTTGATTTCTTTCAGTTTAATCATATCCTTTTCCCCTTTTACGAAAGTAAAATGAATCCTAAAACATTACTTATTGGTGATACAATGAAACATTTCACTTCACTACATGAACGAATATTACTTGGAAAAAGATTATACGCATTATTATTTCATGATGACCGTACTTTATCTCAAGTTACACATTGGGCAAGCACTCACCCTCATACAGGCTCACGGAAAGATTATTGGCCACATTTATTTTCAAGTGTAAATGAATCATTTTCACGAGAGTTTTATAAACGAAGAATAAAGAAGTGCCAATTAAAGAATGAGTCATATCGTATATATAGTCCTGCACTTATTTATGCATGGAAAAATATGAAACACGAAGAAACCGAACATGAAGATTGGTTTAACGACTGGCAAGTAATGCACTATTTAACCGATAAGGAGGAAAAGATAAATGGACAAATTACAGAAGACTACTGCAAAACACTCGAAAAAATTGAACTCGCAATTCTCGCAAAGAAAAACGTCCTCCTCCGAGAAGAAGAATGATTTTCTAGCATTAGTAGTTACACTCTTTTTCTCTTCTATTATCGGAACTTGCTTAGATGCTTTCTTTATTAATAAACAAATATATTCCTTTCCAGTTAGGCCCTTCTCATCCTTATTTTCAGTTAATATAGCTTTTACGTTGTTCGTACTGCCGATTTTAACAGCCTCTTTTATACAAATTTCAAAAAAATTATCTACAGTTTCTAGAACTCTATTTATTATTTCAATAGGTATTTGTGCTAGCATCTTTGAACAAGTTGCTGAAAGATTAGGTTTATTTGTACATAGTATAAATTGGCAGCATAGTTATTCTTTATTTGGATATATCATTTTCTTTTCTCTTATTTGGAAATTATACGATTGGGTGCAAAAATAAAGAGACCGTTATTATAACGGCCTCTCCTTAAGCATACTCTTCAGTTACTGCTACTGAACGACTTTGAAGGCTTTTTGATCGCAAACGATATGCAACTACTTTCTTCTTATATTGCTTTACTACATCAACATGTTCCTCGTAGCTATATATAGAAAATCTAATCTCTCTTTTTCCTTTCTTCGTCTCAATGACTATCGGTGTACCATTCCCTTGCGGCGGAAAATAATGCTTATCCAAAAATAAAGCCTCGTTAAATTCATGAATAACTTGAAGTTTCATTTCCCCTTCTATACTTTTCCCATCTACTGTTACAGTAGTATTTTCCTCATCAAGTTTTTGATGTAACTCGAATCTACTAATAATTGATTCTACAACAGAAGTTGGCATACTAGAAACTAGTACTTTAAGAGCACCAAAAATAAATAATGTAACTATAAACCATGTTGTCATTTTAATCATCTCCATTACGCTCTAAAATGAGTAGTGTTATACTCCTTATTACGATTCATTAATCTTCAAAATAATAATTTCATTCCATAAGGTACTAATATACTAATAAGTATCCCTGTTACAATCATCGTTACCGAACCGATAGTTGCTTCTTTCTCTCCTTCTCTCACTAGACGACTCACACCAATGATATGTGATGCGCAGCCCATCCCAACTCCTTTTCCAATTGTACTTGTTATTCGGAAAAACTTAAGTACTGTCGGTCCTATGATAGCACCTGTTATTCCCGCAACAACTACAAAACTAGCAGTCATAGATGGAATACCCCCAATTTGTTCGGCTAATGAAATTGCAATAGGCATCGTCGCTAATTGCGGTATAGTTGTTAATATAAGTTCCTTATCTATATTCAACATTTCCCCCATCACTACATTCAAACTGATTAAAGCCACTATACCGATTACTACCCCAACAAGTATCGATAAGAAGTTTTTCATAAGTATCTTTCGTTCCTTAAATAGCGGTATTGCTAAAGCTACAATCGCAGGGCTCAAGAAACTGGAAAGAATATCTCCCCCATTTTCCTTATAATCTTGATGAGAGATCCCGAAAGTGAGGAATATGCAAATCATAATTGCCGTAACTGTTAACACCGGTAAAGTAAATGGAAACGTAAATTTTTTATATAGCTTTGTCGCCAATAAATAAATCACTACAGTAATAAAAATTAAGACCATTTGAATAGCGCACCTTGTCGATTTTATTTTTTAGATGTTATTAATAATTGACTTACATAACCTGAAATAATCAACGTTACTAAAGTACTTACAACAACTAGAAAGAACACAATACTACCCTTGCTTAAAAGAAAAGAACCATATTCCATTAATCCAGTCGTTGAAGGAATTAAAAATAAAGGTAAAAATATTATTAACTTTTCTGCACCTATCTCAAACCATTTTAATGGCAAAATGCGAGTGGAAAGAAGCAGAAAAAGAATTAACATTCCTATTAAACTTCCTGGCATCGATAGATGAAATACTTCCTGAATCCATACACCCGCCAAACTAAACATATATAGCACTCCTACTTGAAGTAAAAGCGTCAAAAACTTCAATTGCTACTCCCCATTTCAATACCAAATTCCCACAATTTATTATTGAATCTCGTTTAATGTCTCTGCAAATCTTGTAATTCCAAGCTGAATTTGTTCTACATTCGCTCTGCCAAAAGTAAATCGTATATATTCACTTTTCGAACCTAGAACGCTTCCTGGGACAAATGCTACACCATTTCGTATAGATTCACCTAGTAAATGATATTCATCAAACGTTCCTTGCACTTTACACCATAAATGTATTCCGCCCTCAGGAACAAAAAATTCAACCTGGTCCCCTAATATTTCTTCAAGCTTTCTAATTAACTCATCTCTTCTTTGTTTCAGTTGTCCACGAAGCATCGTGATATGCGTATGAAAATCCTCAGATTCTAAAAATTGGTTCGCTACCCACTGTGTAAATACACTATGACCGAAATCAACTTGCTGCTTCGCATCTGCTAATCGCTCAATTACGCGCGTGGGGCCAATTACCCAACCAATACGTAATCCTGATGCAACAATTTTTGATAATGAACTTATATAAAGAACATTTCCATTTTGATCCATCGATTTCAATGTTGGATTCACTTCTCCATTAAAAGAAGTCAAACTATACGGATCATCTTCTACAATCGGTATACCAAATTCAGAAGATAGTTCTAAAATCTTTTTACGTCTTGCCAATGAAAGTACCGTTCCGGTTGGATTTTGATAATCCGGATTTAAAAACACCATACGAATGCGATGCTTTTTGTGCAAATCGATTAAGTCATCTGGATTCATACCATGCTGATCAACTGGTAAACGGAATATTTTTAAACCTGCTGATTTAAACATCGGAAGTGAATAACAATAGGAAGGATCCTCAATTGCAATCGCATCGCCAGGCTTTAACAAACATTGGACGATAAGATTAAGTGCCTGCTGAGCTCCAGATGTAATAAGAATAGAGCTTGAATCTGCTTCTATTTGTTTATATTGCTCGACATGTGCTGCAATTGTTTTTCGCAACATTTCATTTCCAAGTGGATGGTCATAACCGAGATTTTCCATAAATGTTTTCTCCGACAAAATTGTTCGAAATCTATCACTCGGAATTAATTCTGGTGACAATTCACCACTCGCTAAATTGATTAAATCATCTTTTTGTGTTTCCGTTCGAATTTGTTGAACAAGTGGTACATTAGGTAAGAACGATCCATCCTCAACGTACCTACCCCAGTTCGGTATTCGTTTATGTGACACACCCCATATGTCTGTATTCACCCGAGTGCCGCTTCCTTTTTGCCGTTCTACTACCCCAAGTGATTTTAATTCCTCATAAGCAGCTACTACCGTACTCCGGTTCACTTGTAACTTCTGTGCTAACATACGCTCAGAAGGTAATTTTCTATCAGAAGGGAATTCACCGGTAGAAATGCCTCTTTCAATGTAATCAGCAATTTGTTTATACACTGGTATCTTATCTTCACGATTCGGTTGCCATTCCATTTAGTTCCCTCCTCTTAAAACTGACGTCTCTAATTCGTTAATAACAGTATTCACTGTACAAATAGTATTAATCAATCACATGATTTACAAATGTCTCCACCGTCATATTAAAAATAGTAGGCTGTTCTAAATAAGGCAAGTGCCCACTATTTTTCAACTCAACGAAAGTCACTTTTCTCAAGTTTTTTTCAAATTCTCTCACATACTTTTCCGGAACAAAATAATCATTCTCTCCTCGTATTATTAAAGTAGGACATAAAATGTTCGAGAGGTAAGGCCTTTGATCGTAATCAACTAATTCAGCGAATAACCTTTGAATATGCATCGGATTAATAGATTGTAGAGATTGATGAAATCCTCGGACGATTGCTTTATTATCTTCTACCCCCATTGCCTTCAATAACGTATCCGCCCAGGTTTTCCCGTTATCATGTAAGCTAAGTAAATCATATACTTCAAGTCGTTCTTTACGATCTGCCGATTCCAAATACGGAAATGCATTTACAACAATTAAGCTAGAAACAACATCTGGATATTGAATAGCAAAATCGATACCCACTCTAGCCCCTTTTGAAAGACCGCAAATTGCTACTGATTTTAGCTTTAAGTAATTACATAACTCATATAAAACATTTGAATATTCTTTAAAACTAATTTCCACCCCTTCGGATTTCCCGTGTCCAGGTAAATCGAGTGAGATTACTGTCCATTTTTTCTTGAAATATTCCCTTTGATATAACCAATTATTTGAATTCCCTCCAAGACCGTGTAAAAACAATATAACTGGTCCCGATCCTTCTATATTGTAATAAACCTTTCGATTCTTATATATAAAATACATATAAATCCCCTTCAGCTATAGCATTACATTTTCTTATCATTAAATGGATATATCCAAAACGGTTCTCTTTCTAACCACTCAACTGTTTCTGGAACACCTTCTCCATATTCTCTTTCCAGTTCCTCCACCTTGGTAGCAAATTGTGATGCATGTGCTCGTAATGCCTCCAATTTTTTTGGAACATATTCTTTCACTTCATTTTTAAGATTTGGAGGCCCTATTTCCGCTTCATGATTATTTGAAAAAGCTACAGCATAAAATGTTGGCCTTTTATTTTCTGGGATATTAGCTAACGCCTCAACTACTGCTTCTCCTGTTGCATCATGATCTGGATGAACTGCATATCCCGGATAAAAAGAAATGACTAACGAAGGATTCAATTCTTCCACACATTTTTGTATTACACTTCTTAATTCTCCAGGAGTTTCAAATTCAAGAGTCTTATCACGATACCCCATCATACGTAAATCTTTAATCCCTAGAATATTAGTAGCTCTCTTTAATTCCTTCTCTCTTATAACATATAATGATTCCCGTGTTGCAAAAGGAGGATTTCCCATTGCTCTCCCCATTTCACCTAGCGTTAAACAAACGTAAGTTAGAGGAACATTCCGCTGAGCATAAGCCAAAATTGTACCTGCCACGCAATATGACTCATCATCTGGATGTGGAAAAACAATTAAAACGTGGCGTTCATTTTTTATCAAAACAATACTCCTCCATCATACACAATATTAACCTTTTCCTTAAAAAAGCTATCAAATCACTACCGCATACCACGTTACCCCAACAAGTAAAACAAAAAGAAGGATAATATAGATAGCAGATAAATTTTTCACATTCCTTTTTGTAGACTTGCCATAATTCTCTTCCACATTTCGTGCGACTAGTACGGTCCCAAACAGCGATACAATTACAATAATAACAACTAGTGAAATTGCAAAACTCATTGTCTTTTCCCCTCTCTAAAACCAGTCTATTTAAACAAAGGAGATACATATAAAATGTCCTTCTTAAGGTATCAATAAAATACTATCTTTCTTCTCTTATCATAATAGAAGTTTGCGAAAAACGGACCAACCACTTTTAGGTTTTTTTGCTCATCCACTTCAAAATAAAAAGCAACTGATCGCTTATGACCAGTTGCTTTTTTGCAAGATTATTTATATTCATTTTCACTTAAAATTAATCCGATCCAGAAGTTTAGTCTTTTCATAATGAAACATCGATTGAGATAACTCGAAAATTGTTCCATTTACAAGATAAACTGTATTTTCAATAAGAAGCGCCGGATCACCTTCATTTAGTTCTAAAAGCTGTGCATTTTTTTCATTTACTTTTTCACAACTAATAACTTTATCGGCAAAACCAATATTTAATCGTAAATCTTCAATGAAATAACTGTATACAGAGCTTAATGCTATTTCTTCATTCAAATAAGGAATGATATCCTTTTTGAAATAACTTACTTCAATAGAGAATGGTTTCCCATCTACAATTCTTAAACGCTTCAATAAATATAGCCTAGTTCCAGCTTCGCATTGCATCCGCTTTGCTATCTCTTCGTCCGCATCTATTACTTCAAGCTCTAACACTTTCGTTTCAATATTTTGTGAAACGAGGTTTTTCGTTAATCCACGTAAACTGCCTAAATTAATGTAATCTGTTACAGAAGTTTCGCGTAAAAACATGCCACTACCTTGCACTTGAAAAATATAACCTCTATTAACAAGCTGGCTAATTACTTTACGTATCGTATTACGGCTTACTTCAAATCGATTCATCAACGCTTCTTCTGTAGGTAGTTTTTTCGTTTCATTAAAAAGTCCATCTCGAATGTTTTGCTCTAACACATCTGCAATTTGTTTATACTTTGCACTCATACACTTTCTCCTAAAATACTCTTTTATCTGTTATAACTCTTCTCCTCTCGTTTCGATCACATGCTTATACCAATGAAACGAAAGTTTCTTCTTACGTTTTAAGTTATCATTATGATCGACAAAAATAAAGCCATATTGCTTTTTATATCCATTTAGCCAACTCAACAAATCAATAACAGACCATGCATAATAACCTTTTAAATTGATTCCCTCTTGAATTGCACGCTTCATTATTTTTAAATGCTCTTCAATAAATTTAATTCTCGGAACATCTACAATTTCTCCGTCAATGATTGGATCTTCATCACCAAGTCCATTCTCCGTTACATACATCTTTATGTCACCGTAACGCGCTTTCAACATATGCAATCCATCTAAGAAACCTTCGGGAGATATTTCCCATCCCCATTTTGTATATGTTTTATCATCCATTTTAACAGTTCGATAAAAACCATCAAAAGAAGGATTACCTGGAGCAAGTGTTGAGTTTTCTCGAGAATGCTCCTCGCTCTTTATATCCATATCGTATCTTTCTACTCGTATCGGTTGATAATAATTCAAGCCAATAAAATCATTTTTTTCGGCATTTTGTTTAATGATTTCTAATTCTTCAACCGTCCAATTAGGAGTCCATCCTTTTCCCTTTAATTCCTGCACAACATAAGACGGATACTCACCTTTTAAAACTGGATCATAGTACCAATACATTTCATATTCATTCGCATGATTTGCTGCTAGTATATTTTCTTTTTGATCATCCACACTATAAGCAGGTAAGAAAACATGCGTAATCCCAATCTCTCCATATTGTTTCAGCTGCTTGTACACTGCAACTGTTTTTGCATGCGCATAAAATACATAATGAGTCGCTTGAAAGTACTTTGAAACATCATTTTGTATTCCTGGTGGATGTGCACCTTTTAAATACCCTAGTCCACAAAACATTACTGTTTCGTTAAAAGTAATCCAATGTTTCACTCTATCACCAAATGCTTTAAAACAAATCTCTGCGTATTTTACGAAAGCCTCTGCTGTTCGTTTATTCGTCCATCCACCATCTTTTTCTAATGGTAAAGGTAAATCCCAATGATATAAAGTTACAAACGGTACAATCCCATATTTTAAACATTCATCAATTAAGTTGTTATAAAATTCTATTCCTTTTTCATTTACCTCTCCATCTCCAGTCGGCAATATTCTCGCCCAAGAAATAGAAAAGCGATACGATTCTAATCCCATCTCAGCCATTAAGCGAACATCTTCCTTATATCGATGATAATGATCAACAGCTACATCACCATTTGTTCCATTGTATGTTTTGCCAGGGAGTTTTGAAAACTCATCCCAATTCGTAACACCTTTTCCACCTTCATTCCATGCACCTTCTACCTGATAAGAAGCTGAAGCAGCCCCGAATAAAAAATCATGTGGAAACTTCATAGTATATACCTCCGTTTCATTAGAATAAATCAAATTTATCACTACATATAAAATTTATAGGTACAAATTTTATATGTGTAATTATATCGCAAGTTTCGATTTTTTTCTATCATGAAAGTACGATATGTAAAACTATATTTGATGTTAATTTTTAGAAAACAAAAAAGAAGCGACGTATTTCATCGCTTCTTACTATGACAATCTTTACTCTTTTACAAGTGACTTATTCGCTCTTATAACTTCTTGATAAAGTATTGGGGACCATTTTTCATTTATATAATCTTGAATTACCCAGCCCACTCTCGTAGGATTCTTTTGCTTCATATAGTTTGCAATTTCAGGATTTATGTAGGACGCATAATAATATGGACTATTCCATGCTGTACCACCAGAAGACAAGCTTGTAAAATTAATATATAGATGATTACAATCTTCACTGTTGTTAATCGTTTCATTTATCGTATCTTTAATAGATGTTACTTTCTCATCATAACTCACTTTATATTTATCTTGTACTGTTACATTTACATTTTGATTTACAGTTGTCGTAAACGTGTCATTATCTGGCCAATAAAAATTATTATATCCTCTAGATTCATTACTACCGCTGTATCTTTTTAGTAGCACAATTTTCCCTCGAGCATCTCCAAGTCTTATATTCCCTTCTGTTTTTAAAAAGATAGGATCAAGAAAATAATTTTTTTCAAACGTACTACTAAATGAATCTTCTGCCCCTTTCATATCCTCATACTCTTTTTTTAAAGACATAATAATCGTTTCACTTGGATTATCTTTTAAAAATTGTTTCGCTTCATTTATAAATTCATGCAATGTTACATAAAGATATAATGGCCCATGATGAAGAACTATCGTATTATCATCTGTTAAACGCCCTCTAATATCAAAAATTCTAGCTCCGTGATCCATTTGGTAACGAAAATTATATTCTTGCGTCATTCCCCATACTTGCTTTATCGGATTTTGCAACTTGAACGTTCCACTATCATGTGTTCCTGGAATTGAAATTCGTGCTAACGGTACGTTATCGGGTATAGGTTGCATCCATTTTGACCAGTTTTCAAGCCCATTACCAGCGCTAGCAGCAACTGCTTGCTTATCATTGAAAGCAAATACAAATGTGCTAAGTATAGTACTACATATGAATAATTTCAAAATAAACTTCTTATTGCTCATTTTTATTCCTCTCTCTTTCTGTTTTATATCACACTTATTGAATATAACATAAGCTACTTAATAAATAACATTTCATAAATATAGAATATTGCATATAAGTAAAATTTAAAAACATCCACATATTCTCATCTCAATGCATTAAAAAAATTTAATATCCCTTTTCACTAGATAAATTATAGTAATCAACAACTCGAACTTCAATGGGCTTTCATATGCAATATTTCATATTTGGGTCCTACATGATATAAATAAAAAACTTATAATGATTATTCATTCCATACGTGCTAATATACTTATATTAAAATATAAATACATATCTTATATACTCTGAACTACATTACTCAACAGTTAAAACTTAATTTTTTATTGGGAGGATTTACAATGAAATTATTAAAAATAAAACATATAATTCCTTTATCTGCGGCAGCAATTACATTCGTATGTAATCAAGGTGTAGCTGAGGCTTCCACCATTCATACAGTAAAAAAGAATGATACACTTTGGGGTATCAGTAAACAATATGGAGTTTCAATACAATCTATTAAACAAGCAAATAATAAAGGAAAAGATCAAACTTTTATTGGTGAACAGTTACATATTCCAGGATCCATGAAATCAAATGAGGTCACTGTTCATCAAAACGACAAACCTAAGAACATCTCTGGACAAATTATTTATCAAGTACAGCCGGGAGATTCATTAGAAATTATAGCAAAGCGTTACAATGTTACCGTTCAATCTATAAAACAAATTAACAATACAGTCGGAAACAAGCTTTATACAGGACAACATTTAAAAATCAATTCAAGTATTTCAGAAAAAGAAAAAGACTTAATGGCACGCTTAGTTACTGCTGAGGCAGGTGGCGAATCATATAAAGGAAAAGTAGCGGTGGCGAAAGTTATCCTGAATCGTGTAAATGCAAATGGTTTTCCAAATACAATAACAGGTGTTATTTATGAACCTATTAAACGCGGATATGCATTTACTCCTGTTACCGATGGTAGAATTAATCAGCCTGCAAGCGCAGAAGCAAAAATGGCAGTAGAAGAGGCTATCTCTACAAATGGAATACATTCTGATTGGCTTTATTTTTACAATCCAAAAACTTCAACAAACAAATGGATTACGACACGTCAAACAGTAGCAGTAATCGGTAACCACGTCTTCGCTAAATAAAACTATAATTCCCTTCAAATTTATGCACTTAACAACTATTTCAAATTATTAGCAGACCTCTTTACTTAAAAGGTCTGTTCTTTTTATATGTAAGCTTTTTGTTAACCATATGATAAAATGATTGTTTAAAAGTATCTTTCTTTTCAAATAAAAAACTGTTGTATCTCATTCACCATTTAGAGTAATTGAGAGAGCATCAAATCCACAACTATGACTTTATTAATACAAGCTATTTCTTAACTTCGTAAAATTGTTATACACTAGGAAAATAGCAAACAAACTATTCGGTAGCAGGTGAAAAAATATGTATGATATTACAATTATCGGTGCTGGAGTGAGTAGCATTTTTATGGCTTATACATTAGCCAAAAGCAACAAAAAGGTTTTAATTCTTGATAAAGGTAAACCGCTAGAACATCGAAATTGCCCTTTAGACCAAGGGAAAACATGTAACTGTAATTCATGTGATAAGTATTTCGGTTTCGGTGGTTTAGGAAAATCTGAAGGGAAATTTAATTATACAAATGGATTTGGAGGCGAACTCGAGCAAAAAGTAGGTAAAAAAGGTTTTATGCAACTCATGGCTGAAGTAGATGAAATTCTATGTCAGTTTGGCGGGAGTTCAGTTTCAAAATATTCTACAGAAAATCTAAATCTCACTAAGAGAGCTGAGACATGTGGTTTACAAATGCTCACAACAGAAGTAAGGCATCTTGGCACTACACTTTCAAGTCACATTTTTCAGCAGCTCTACGAATTTTTACTTACGAAAATAAATATCCGATTTCATATAGATGTAGAGCATATTATAAAACAGAAAGATCATTTTAAAATAAATACAAATCAAGGAATAGTTCAATCTAAGCAACTAGTATTTGCAACAGGACGTTCTGGGGCGGATTGGTTAAAAGAAATGTGCACTTCTCTAAATATTTCTCAGGAACAAACACGTGTAGATTTGGGTATTAGAGTAGAAATGAAAGAACATCAATTACGTTCTATATTAAAAGATACTTTTGAAACAAAACTTTCTTATCAAGGCGAAAATTTCACGGCTACTACTTACTGTATGAATCCAAAAGGACGCATTATTCGAAAGTACGAAGAAGGTTTAGTTATGCCTGACGGTCAAAATTTTCGAGAGCAAGGAACTGGCACTTCCAACTTAAATTTTACTTTATTTATCCCGCGCTATTTTCCAACTCTCAAAGAAGCAAATGTATACGCAAGTTCAATTATTAAAAGCATTAACCAAAGACGAGATCGGATTGTTATACAACGCCTAGAGGATTTAATAAAAAAACAACCTACAATAGTAAGCAGCATGAAACATAATCGTATACAACCTACATTGCACGGAGATTATGGAGATTTGAATAAGGAAATTCCTCAATTGTATATTGATGGGCTCAAAGAATTTTTATTACGTTTAGAACAATTTATTCAAGAGCCTATCGATAATGATACTTTATTATATGGAATTGATGGAAAGTTCTATGCTCCTACAATAAAAATCAATAACCACTTTGAAACAAGTATGAATGGGCTATTTTTAATTGGAGATTGTTCAGGCGTCACTCATTCATTATCTCAAGCAGCTGCAAATGGTCTGTATGTTGGAAAATATTTATCAGGTATTTAAACTTTTTAATTAAGATGCCAGTCAAATGTTTTAAGTTTCACCAACACTTTACTTATCTAATAATAGATTTAATGAAATTATTATCCCTCCCCCGCTGATGATTAACCCACAAAGAATCATAATTTTACGGGATATATTAAAAGCACATGAAAAACTACATTCTATATAGAATGTAGTTTTCTACTAATTAATATAACCGTTTA
This sequence comes from Bacillus cereus, assembly GCF_015071065.1. Lineage (GTDB taxonomy): Bacteria > Bacillota > Bacilli > Bacillales > Bacillaceae_G > Bacillus_A > Bacillus_A cereus_BA. The sequence continues at coordinate 186,483 of NZ_VOVA01000001.1, forward strand.
CTTTGAATTAACTTTTCGAAAATTCTAACCGATTAAATGTAAATATTTTAAAAATCATCTATTCATTTCCACTTTCATTTGTTCGATATTTTGTAACATCATCATAGTGTTTAATATGTTAGGATGTCTATAAGTCACTTTCACTACAACTATGACTTTTTCTGCTCCGTTTCTAAAAAAATTAGATTTATGTTACTTCGCTTTAAAATTCCCCATTGTATATATGAACACGTCAAATTATTACCTTTAGAAAACATAATCTAGATGGTTCATTACACTCTAATAGTTATAAAAATATAATATATAACTTTAGTTAAATAAATTAGATAAAGAAGGTGTAAAAATGAAGAATAAAATAAATTTACAAATGCAAAATATAAGCTTTGTTTTAATAATTGCTTTAGCAGTATGGTTAAAAACATATCTTATTACGCGATTCAGTTTTGATTTGAAAATTGAGTCTTCTACACAAGAGCTTATTTTGTTTATTAGCCCTCTAGCTGCATCATTAGCATTTGTTGGATTAGCATTATTTGCAACTGGTGAAAAGCGAAATTATATAGCGCTATGTATTAATTTCTTATTAACTATAGTTCTCGTTGGAAATGTAATGTTCTATGATTTTTATAGCGATTTTGTTACTTTGCCAGTACTTGGGCAAACATCTAACTTTACACAGTTAGGCGGCAGTATTAAAGAAATATTAAACTACAAAATTATACTCGCATTCGTAGATATTATTTTCTTCTTTATTTTGTTAAAGAAGAGATCAATAGTCTTTAAAACAGGACGTGTAACTCATTCTGCACGCTTGTTATATTTTCTCTTAACAATTGCTGTATTTTTTGCGAATTTAAACCTTGCGGAAAAAGAGCGCCCTGAATTATTAACTAGATCCTTCGACCGAGTAATGCTTGTCAAAAATTTAGGACTATATACTCACCAAGTATATGATTTAACACTGCAAGTAAAAGCAGGATCACAAAAAGCACTTGCTGATAGTAGTAAATTACAAGAAACAGAAAACTATGTAAAAGCAAACCAAAGTGAGCCGAATCCTAATATGTTTGGCTCAGCAAAAGGAAAAAACGTAATTGTCGTCACTCTTGAATCCTTGCAAACCTTTTTAATAGGTGCATCCGTCAATGGTCAAGAAGTTACACCGTTCTTGAATGAATTCATAAATGAAAGCTATTACTTTGATAACTTTTTCCACCAAACTGGTCAAGGGAAAACATCAGATTCTGAATTTCTAATAGATACATCGTTGTATCCATTAAATCGGGGAGCTGTATTCTTTACACACGGTAACAATGACTATACTGCGACTCCAGAAATTTTACGTCAACAAGGTTATTTCACTACCGTATTTCATGCGAATAACGCAACATTTTGGAATCGTAATATCATGTACTCTGCTCTTGGTTATGATCGTTACTATAATGAACTTGATTACAAAATTACGCCAGAAACAAATTTAAATTGGGGATTAAAAGATATTGAATACTTTGATCAATCAGTAGACATATTAAAAACGATTGATCAACCATTTTATGCTCGTTTCCTTACTTTAACAAACCATTATCCATTTACGTATGATGAAGATACAAAATTCATTGAACCATATAACTCTGGTAATAGCGTATTTGATCGTTACATCGTAACAGCTCGTTACTTAGACGAATCAATTAAAAACTTTATTGAGCGTTTAAAGGCTGAGGGACTTTATGATGATTCTATTATTGTGTTATACGGTGATCATTATGGCATTTCCGAAAAACATAATCGCGCAATGGCGCAGTTTTTAGAAAAAGATCAAATAACAGAATTTGATACTTTAAATTTACAACGTACACCTTTATATATTCATGTCCCTGGACAAAAAGAAGGTCAAACCATTTCAAAGCCTACAGGACAAATCGATATGAAACCTACTATTCTAAATTTATTAGGGGTTGATACTACTAACGATATCCGTTTTGGTCATGATATGTTTTCAGATGAATATAACGGATTTGTTGTTTTACGTGATGGTAGCTTCGTTACAGACAAGTATGCCTATACAAATCATACTTTTTATAATCGAGAAACAGGTGAGATTGTAGATTTACCCAAAAAAGAAGCTCAAGAAATGATTAACCGTGCACAAAATGAATTACGAATGTCTGACAAAATTATTGAAGGTGATTTATTACGTTTCTCAGAAAGTAATAAAATTAAAACTGGAGAAGTAAAAACTAAAATTAAAGAAACTGAAAAATAATCTATATATGCGAAGGGAGCAACTAACTACAGTTGCTCCCTTTTTACTCTCTTATAACACATGATGCAATTTAATATAAAAAAAGACCTGACATATTATACGGACGTAAGCAAAAAACAACTCCAAAATCAACTTTCATTGTATATTTTGGAGTTACTCTACGTTTATTCTATGATTGTTTCTAAAGGTAAATCTGTATAGGAATTATCCTCACCTATATTCAAGATTACTTCACATTGACGTAATCTCAATTCAAAGAGCGTTATAGGATCATGATAAACTTCAGGGTTTGATTTCATTTTATGCAGCTTATCTTGTTTCTCTTTTATTTCTAAATGAGTGCTTTCTACAGCTTGTTCCAACGCGCCAAATGGATTTCTAAAGAACATATTAATATCCCGTTCTTGTGTGTTTTCAAACAGCTCAAATTGTAAGAAAAACTTTTTCATAATAGAAGCCGTTACATCGGTATAATCTTCATTTTCTAAATACTGTTTGTATTTGTTATATAGCATAGCTTTATTTTTAGGAAGAACTCCAAATAATTTACCGGCACTTTTCAGTAAAAATTGTGCTGGTGTAAATCGGCGTAAAATATTTACTTCTTCCATTTGTATTCTAGTTGTCATTCTATCAGTATCTCTGCGCCAGTCATCAATTACTTTAAAGTCACATTCTAACTGTATTCGATTTTCTCCAAATAAAGAATTAAGTCCTTCACTGGTTTCTTCTAAGTACAATTGACTTTGAAGGAGCTCGTTATTAGAAGTCGCAATCCAATTTTGCATAGAGCGAGCAAGATTAGGTAATACAGTTTGTTCTAGATATTGTTGCACTCTTTCATTCATCGCTGTGTTTAGTTCAATATCAATGTGACCAAAATCGCTTTCTTCACTAATTAAATCGGAACAACTCTGCAATAGTTTCGGAATATGTTCTGTAAGATCATTAGTAATTTCATTTTTCATTGTACGATATGATTCTGTAATTAAATGAATTTTGTCCTTCTCAAAAGCAGTAAGGTTATTAATACAACCATTTAGTTTAACTAACATATCTTCATTCCAATTAATAGAATCCACTAGATTGTTTTCCCTCTCGACGCGTTTATCCAAAAGATATGTAATTGTTTTTCGAATGAAAAACAATAGCTTTTCATTACGTGCTGCATCGATATTTTTATGGTTAAAGTTAAAATGAATAAACTCAGTTAAATCGTTTAGTTGTTTACTATTTGTATATAACGAAGAATAAGGGAAAATTCTTGCATTAGGGAAATATGTGCTTATTCTCACTTGCGTATCTTGTATAACTCTTTTTGCTTCTGCTTCATTGTAAATGTTATCGATTTTATTTAATAAGAAATGAACTTGTAGATTTGGTGTATGTTCTTGAATACTTAATAGAATGTCACGTTCTTTGTCAGTAAAAGGTGAATCCGCATTCAATACGAATAATAATTCATCTGTAGAATTCAAATATTCAAACACTTCATCTTTCGCGTCATTGTTCCTATTAAAGCTAGGTGTAACAACGAATGTAAGTTTGTTTTTACTTAAAAATCTGCATGGTAATTTAAATTCAACACATGCTCTATCTCTATATGTTTGACGGTGTAGAGACATCATGTTATGGAAATCAGAGAAATTCTCAGTTCTTGTAATTTCCGAATCTGTTATAGCGTTAATTTCTGTATAAGCGTCATTTTTAAAAACAACTACATTTGAGATTGAGTTTTCTAATATATTTTCTCCTAAAATAGAGTTAATAAATGAAGCTTTTCCGTTTCCTGAAGTTCCAGTTACTAATAGGCGATTTGTTCTTAAATCTGCAAGCTCGCCAACTAACCAGCTAAATCGGTGACCCATTTCTAAATCATGTTCTTGTGCCCACCCTGTAATAGATTCAAAAAGATGTAAACTATACTCTAAGCCATTCACATGATTAATAGAATATGACAGTAGGTTTTCCGCATGTTTTATATCCGCTGAATCTATTTTGGAAGGAAAAATCTCATCCCATGCCAATACTGCTGCAGATGGAAATACAGCATGAGAGGGATTGACTACCTTTAACCAATTTGTTAACAGATTTGGAATAATATCGTGTAATTGTCTAAGCATATATTGACCTTGAATTAATTCAAAGTATGTTTCTTCGTAAAGAGAAGAAATTTCGTCCCATATATCGGACGAATGTATTTCGATATGTATGAAAAATTCATTTATTGTGTTGAGCCATAATAAGTAATTTTGTTCATCTTTATAGCTGTGCCAAAGTGATGAAACAATTTGCGTAAATTGTACTTGATCTACATTATTTAATGTAACTAATACTTTATAAAAATAGTCTGGTGAAATATTTTTAGTAAATCCTTTATCGATATATTCTTTTAGAACCTCAAACCACCGATAAGATTCTGTTCGAATTAACTCGTTCACAGCAAGCTCTACTGCACTATCAAAATCTTGCTGTTCTTCATAAAAGGAACGTGCAATTGTTGTGACGTTTGGATAATCGGGATTTAAAGAAACCGCTTCTTTTATAACAGCGAAAGCTGAATCAAAATTATTTTGCTCGATGTAAAGAGACAGTAATTGCAGTACAATTTCGGTCATCAGTATTTTGTTATCAGTTGTAATGGAAGTATACACGTTTTCAGCAACTGATAATCGATTAAGTTCGAAGTAAGCATCCGCAATATTTTTTTGTGCCCATGGTGCTAGTTCATTACTAACTTTCTCCCATTTAAAAATAGCTGCTTCAAAATCTTGATGGTGATAATAAAATTCACCCTGTGCAAAACGAATATAAGATCCATCGGAAATCTCATCTCTTTCTTCGTTTAAGTAAGCTTCTCCAAGCACTTGAAGAGGTGGTTGTGTTTCATTCTCCATTAGGAATGTTTCATAATACATCTTTTTTATTAATTGTTTTTCTAATCTCATCTTTTCCCCCACTATATCTTGAAAATACATTTTTCTCCATATGTCAATACTTTTTTGTATGTATGCTTTTTATCTTAACAAAGAATTTCTTTCGGAAAATTTCATTTTCCTTTCATTTTTCAAGTAAGATTGAATTTTTATGAGAAAAGTTTCAGTTCTTTTTCAATTCCCTTTCAGTTGTGAAACAACATTAAATGTTCCTAATAACCTAATAATAATATAATATTCCACATTATATTATCAGGAAAATCCCATATAGATCACATTATAAAAACAATCTATAACGAATATATATGCATTGTTTACTTCGCTGACAAACAAAAAAACCTCACATAGTAGTTGTTAAATGAACCTGTATGCCATTTCAGATACATCACAATAACTTAAAAAACAACAATATTGGTCAACGGCTCTTCATACAATATCTTTCTCGAATTGTTTTCCTGTAAAATATTCCAGTAGTTATGTAATTAAATTCCATTAACCTATATAAATAACTAGTCCAAAAAAATATATATGCATATCATGTTATAGTAAAGAATTTAGGAAATCCTAAAAAGGAGGCACTTTCATGTTTGAAGACAAATCTAAAATAAATTACCCATATGAATTTACCGAAACTACAACAATCCCTATCAAAAACCCAGTTTATAAACAATACAAAAACGGCACAGGTACACATAATTTCCCAATAACAAAACATTACAAAGAAAAAGTTCTATATACTGAAAAAATAAATACTAACAAGAATAAATAATTGTATAGATCCTTATAACAATTAGCAAAATAAGAATCTATATTTGGCCATGCATAGTTACGTTTTTAGCAATGTATAAATCTTTATTATACAATTCACGTACCTTTTAAAAAGTGCTGACCTACAGCACTTTTTTATACATAGATAAATTAAAGCTGCCTGAGCCTAGAAATAAACTACTTACAACCTTAAGTATGGTATGCTCAAATTTGAATAAACTGTAAAATTACTCCGTCATATTTTCGTTTAACAATTAACTCTACATATTAAAAGGGAGCAACTATGTACTGTTGCTCCCTTTTGAAATCTAATTTTATTAACCTTACATAACCCTCTTAAACATCTTCTCTAACTCATAAGTAGAATGATGCACAAGAATCGGTCTACCGTGCGGGCATGTATATGGGTTTGTCGTCGTACGAAGTTCTTCGAGTAAAGCGAATATTTGATCGTTCGTTAAATATTGATTTGCTTTAATCGATGCTTTACAGCTCATCATGATGGCTGCTTCTTCACGTAACTTTTTAATATCAACTTTTTTTAGTTTGACGACTTGCTCCATCATTTCGTCGATAATTTCTGTTTCTTGTCCTTTCGGGAACCACGTTGGATGCGAGCGGACGATAAAGGATTGATGGCCGAATTGCTCTAAAAATAGACCGACTTTTTTTAGTTCTTCTAGCTGCTCTTCGACACGTAAAAATTCGGTAAGAGATAAGTCAATACGGTATGGTACAAGCAGTTCTTGTACTTCTTGCGTAACTCGTCCCACTTTATCACGGAAGTATTCATAATTGATACGTTCCTGCGCTGCATGCTGATCAATCATATATAGCCCGTTATCATTTTGAGCAAAAATATATGTTCCATGCATTTGTCCAATTGGATAAAGCGGTGGTAAGTCATTACCGTTCATTTTGATCTCTTCTATCTCCCCGACTTCTTCTTCCAATTCCTCTAATTCAAAATCGTCATCATTGCTAGTCCATTCCCTTTCCTCTCGAACCGTTTCTTCTATTACCAGCTTAGAGGATGGCTGCCAATTTTGTTCTTCTCTTACTAGCGACTGTGGTGGTTGCCATTCTTGCTTCGGCGGTTGCCACAGTTGTGCTGGCTGTTTCACAGTCGTTGTTTCTTCTTGTTTCTCATCCATTCCTGTTGGTAAAACGATGTTAGGCATAGATGATTCTCTCGGTTTTGTATGCTCAAACTTGAACTGTTCTTGCACACTTTCATCTTTTTCTTTTTTCTTCGTTGTTACACCAGCATCTGGAATGAGTTGTATTTTTTTGAATGCAGCTTGCAATGTTTCTTCGATAAGCTTTAGCAATTCTTGTTCTTTACTAAAGCGTACTTCTAATTTTGCTGGATGTACGTTAACGTCAACAAGCATTGGATCCATTTCAATTGATAAGAAGCCGATTGGGTATCGTCCGATTGGCAATAACGTATGATATCCTTGCTGAATGGCTTTCATTAATACGAAATTTCGAACGTAACGGCCATTTACAATCGTTGACATATAGTTACGCGACGCTCTCGTTACTTCTGGTAATGTTACATATCCTTTAATTGTAAAGTCTAGAGATTCAGCTTCAATCGGAATAAGCTTCTTCGCAACTTGAATGCTGTAAATCGATGCAAGTACTTGTCTTACATCACCGTTTCCTGATGTATGAAGCAATTTCTTTTCATTATGAAACAGTTTTAACGATACTTCTGGATGCGACATTGCAATACGATACACGATATCTGTAATGTTACCAAGCTCTGTATGAATAGTTTTCATATATTTAAGGCGTGCTGGTGTATTAAAGAATAAGTTTTGTACTGTAATATCTGTTCCTTTTCGGCTCGCCGTTTTCTCTTGTTTTATAATGTTTCCACCTTTAATAATAAGGTGTGTACCAGGCGCATCACCTGTGCTTGTGATTAATTCTAATTCACTTACAGAAGCAATACTCGGCAGGGCCTCTCCGCGGAAACCGAGCGTTCTTATACGAAACAAATCATTTTCATCTTTAATTTTGCTCGTTGCGTGGCGTTCAAATGCAACGATACAATCTTCTTCTGCAATGCCATCTCCATTATCAATGATGCGAATTTTCGATAATCCAGCTTCTTCTAAGTGGATTTCAATAGATGTACTATTCGCATCGATAGAATTTTCTACAAGTTCTTTTACGACCGAGGCAGGGCGCTCTACTACTTCCCCTGCCGCAATTAAGTTAGAGAGTTGATCATCGAGTTTGCGAATTTTCCCCATCTACTTACTCATCCTTTCTTTAACTTTTTCTGCAAGCGATACAGTTCGTTCATCGCTTCTAAAGGCGTCATATCGAGTAAATCAATCTTTTTAATTTGTGCAAGTACTGCCGTTTCTTTTGCATCTAGAACTAGCTTTTCTTGTTTTTTCGAAGACTGCTCTGCACTAAAGAAAGATAATTGTGATTCTTCTTCAGTCTCTTCTTTCTTTTCTTGTATTTCTGCCGGTTCTTCTTTTACAACAACTGGTTCTGGAGCGACTTCTGGTACTTTCACTTCTACTCGTTTCGGAATAATAATTTCTTCCTGTCCTTCTAGTTGTGCTAACACTTCTTTCGCGCGAGCGATTAAGCTCTCTGGAAGCTCGGCAAGTTGAGCAACGTGAATTCCGTAACTTTTATCAGCCGCTCCATCTTGAATTTTATGAAGGAAAACTACTTTTCCATTCTCTTCAATTGCTGAAACATGTACATTCTTTAGTTGGTCTAAACTTTCTTCTAACACTGTTAATTCATGATAATGTGTAGAGAATAATGTTTTCGCACCAATTTGGTCATGAATATGTTCAATGATTGCTTGCGCAAGTGCCATACCATCATACGTAGATGTACCGCGTCCAATTTCATCGAATAAAATTAAACTTCTCTCTGATGCATTTGCAATTGCATTTTTCGCTTCTAACATTTCAACCATAAATGTACTTTGACCTGAGATTAAATCATCCGCTGCACCAATTCTCGTAAAGATTTGATCGAAGACAGGTAATACTGCTTCTGTCGCTGGTACAAAACAACCAATTTGTGACATAACAGTAACAAGTGCTAATTGTCTCATATACGTACTTTTACCAGACATGTTCGGTCCTGTAATTAAAAAGACATCCATCTTCTCCGGCATAATACAATCATTCGGTACATACAATTTTCCGTTCAATACTTTTTCAACGACAGGATGACGACCATCTTTAATAAAGATTTCGCGCTTATTTGTTAAAACAGGTTTTACAAACTGCTCTTCTTCACTAACTGTCGCAAAGCTTTGCAGTACGTCTAGTTCACTAATTACTTTCGCTAAATGCTGTAATTTCGGAATGAATACTTTTACTTCTTCGCGAAGTGCTGTAAATAAATCGTATTCTAATTGTACAATTTTCTCTTCTGCTTCTAAGATTAATGTTTCTTTTTCTTTTAGCTCATCTGTTATGAAACGCTCTGCATTTGCAAGTGTTTGTTTACGCTCATAGCGCCCTTCTGGAAGTGCTGCAAGATTAGCCTTCGTCACTTCAATATAGTAGCCGAAAATACGGTTGTACCCAATTTTTAATGATTTAACCCCTGTAATATCACGCTCTCGTTTTTCAAGCTCAGCAATCCACGTTTTTCCGTTTTTACTAACGTAACGATATTGATCAAGCTTATCATTATAGCCATCTTTAATAATATCTCCATCTTTAATAGAAAGCGGTGGGTTTTCTTGAATACTTCTTCCTAGTAATTCAGTTAAGCTCTCACATGGATCTGCACCTTGAATTAACCTTGCTGCATAAGCATTATCTAAAAGACTAATCGCTTCTAAAATAGCTGGTACTTGCAGTAAAGAACGTCTTAATTGTAATAAGTCCCGTGCATTTACATTACCAAATGCAACTTTCCCTGCTAAACGCTCTAAATCATATACTTCTTTTAACTTTTCTTTTAAATCTTCACGTAAGAAGTAATCATTTACAAACGTTTCAACCATTTCTAAACGCTCTTCAACTTTTTCTTTCTGGATAAGTGGACGTTCCATCCACTGTTTTAACATACGCCCACCCATAGCCGTTTTTGTTTTGTCTAATAGCCATAATAATGAGCCTGTCTTTTCCTTCGTGCGAAGAGTCTCTGTTAACTCTAAATTGCGTTTTGAATGCACATCAATTTTCATAAATTGATTCGTGTAATAAATTTCTACTGGTTGCAAGTGATCTAACGAACGTTTTTGTGTTCTTATCACATAGTTAAATAAGCGTCCAATTGCTTTAATTAATTTTGCTTGGGAAACATTTTTCACAAGATGTTCTAATCCTTCTGGAATAGTTGTTGCATCTTCATACGAAATCGTCATTTTTAATGTTTCAGTTAATTTATTTAATTCATCTTTTGAAAAAGTAGAATCTACAACAATTTCTTTTGAACCAGTCGCATACACTTCTAATAAAATATCTTCTACTGAACCAGTTAATAACGTCACTGTATTTTGTCCAGTCGTTAAGTCATTACAAGCTAGCGCATAAGATCCATCTTCGAAATGTGTTAATGCTGCTAAGAAGTTATTCTCTTTCTCATCTATTGTACGCCCTTCCATCATCGTTCCTGGCGTAATTAGTTGTACTACTTCACGACGTACTACACCTTTAGCTGTTTTTGGATCTTCCACTTGCTCACAAACAGCTACTTTATATCCTTTTTCAACAAGTTGTTCAATATAATTTTTAGCTGCATGATGCGGTACACCGCACATCGGTATGCGTTCACTACTACCACCATCTCGGCTCGTTAATGTAATTTCAAGTTCATGAGCTGCTTTAACCGCATCTTCAAAGAACATTTCATAAAAATCACCTAATCGGAAAAATAAAAAGGCATCTTGATAGTCTGCCTTAACCTTTAAGTATTGCTGTATCATAGGCGTATATTGCGTCATGTCTTTCCTCCATAATTCTTACATAATAATCTATATTCATATATGTCACACTTCACGGACACTCATATCTCCTATTCCAGGAGTCTTTCCTCATTATAGCACATTTCATAAGGAATCATGTTCATGCAGCACCACTTATGTACTGTAAAAAGCTAGGAAGAACTTCTCCCTAGCTTTCTCTTACTCTTCTTCTGCATCAACGATAAAGTTCGGATCTAATTCTTCAAACTCATCATCATCGACTTGGAAATCCTCATCTGATTCTACGCAACCTTCAGGATTTACACTTACACAAATTTTCGTTTCCCCAACTACTTCTGTTACAAATTCACGTTCTACTGTCACAACAATTTTATTACCATTTGGCGACACAAGAGCTTCTAAACAATTTGGTGGCTGAATTACACGAGCGATAATTTCTAAATCGTCACCAGAGAAGTTTTTATCACGATACCCAATACTTACTTCATCAGTGTAGTTAACACGTTCTGTTACAACTTCAGTCTTTGTGTTTCCATCAAATGAATACCAAGTGTTTACATCATAGAAACCTTCAATTTCCACATGTTTCCCATTCTTTCTCGCTTCGTACGAATGGTTAATTACCCAGCACCCTAAAATACTTGTTGGCTCATTATTCGATTCACATGTATGCGTTGACTTTGTATACTTACGTCCTTTTCCAACCACTGCTTTTGTAATAATCTCTCTAAATTCGGACATTCGTAACCCTCCTCAATCACTATTCACTTAATCATATGCGTGACAATAGCGGAATGTGTCATTCTTTTTTTTGAGAAGAATTTGCGATATAACCCAATAAAAAAAAGAGATGTCAATAAGACATCTCTTTAACAACCACAATTTCCTTTTTTACTTTCTACCGCTGCACCAGTTTCACCCTTCAATACATCGCCGCCAGTTGAAACTAATATTTCATCTGTTACATTGTTAGAAATGGTACTAGCAACTAGCTGTAGTAAGTCATTTACATATGTTTGTGAAGATTTAAACTCCTGTACAACTGGGATATTATCTAACTTATCTTGAAGTGCATCAATTTCAGCTTCTACTTTTTTCAAGGCTTCCCATTTCCCATAATGTTGCAAGTTTACTGCTTGTTTTTGCAAAGCTTTTATTTCATCAATTGCTCGCTTTACATTTTCATTTTTATGAATTTGTGCTTCTGCTCGCTTAAAGAAATCGACTTCTTCTGTTTCAGAGATCATTCTCGCTAATTCTTTCGCTTGCTCAACAATTTCATCTTTCGTATATACTTTCATCTATTTCACCTCAATCGGTTCCTTAACCAATTCCCCGTTAAGAGACCAAGTTTTTGCTTCCGTTACTTTTACTTTCACAAGCTGACCAATTAAAGATTTTGAAGCAACAAAGTTTACAAGTTTATTCGTACGTGTGTATCCCGCAAGTACTTCAGGGTTATTCTTACTTTCTCCATCAACTAATACTTCTACAATTTGTCCTATATAACGTCTATTCTTATTAACTGAATATTCATTTACCAGTTTGTTTAAGCGCTGTAATCGCTCTTTCTTCACTTCCATCGGAACATTATCCTGCATTTTTGCAGCTGGTGTACCTTCACGCGGAGAATAAATAAATGTAAATGCCGTATCAAATCCTACTTCACGATATAACGACATCGTCTCTTCAAACTGCTCATCCGTTTCATTTGGGAAACCAACGATAATATCAGTCGTTAGTACTGCATTCGGAATGGTTTCTTTAATTTTTCGTACAAGCTCTAAATAGTGTTCTCGCGAATATTTACGTGCCATAATTTTAAGCATATCTGTACTACCAGATTGAACCGGTAAGTGGATATGTTCTACTAGGTTACCACCTTTTCCAAGAACATCAATTAAATGATCGTCAAAATCACGTGGATGGCTTGTTGTAAAACGAATACGTGCGATATCGATTTTACGAAGTTCATCCATTAAATCGCCAAGACCATATTGTATATCTTCAAAGTCTTTACCGTATGCGTTTACGTTTTGTCCAAGTAACGTAATTTCTTTATAACCGTTCGCAGCTAAATGGCGAATTTCTTTAATAATATCTTCTGGACGTCTGCTGCGCTCTTTTCCGCGTGTATACGGTACAATACAATATGTACAGAACTTATCACAGCCATACATAATATTTACCCAAGCTTTAATATCACCACGACGTACTTTCGGAAGGTTTTCAATTACATCCCCTTCTTTTGACCAAACTTCAACCACCGTCTCTTTTGAGAACATTGCGTCCTTTAAGATATACGGTAATCTATGAATATTATGTGTACCAAACACCATATCTACATGCTGATTTTTTTGCATAATTTTATTTACAACAGATTCCTCTTGAGACATACAACCACATACACCAATTAAAAGATCCGGATTTCTTCGCTTTAATGATTTTAAATGACCAAGTTCACCGAACACTTTATTTTCAGCATTTTCACGAATTGCACAAGTATTTAATAAAATCACATCTGCCTCTTCAGTTGAAAAGGTTGGCTCATATCCAAGTGTTGTAAAAATCCCTGCCATTACTTCTGTATCATGCTCATTCATTTGACAGCCATATGTACGAATGTAAAACTTTCTTCCTGCGCCAAAATTACGGAACTCTTCAGGTAAGCCAAAATCTCGTTCAATTTTAACTTCTTCTTTTCCACGCTTTTTCGCCAATTTCAAGGAAGGTGGTTGGTATACACTTTCAAAGTACTTGCTATAATCCTTCTCTTCTTTTTTCGTAGAGGAATTTGCTTGTCGACTTGCTAATCGTTGTTGCTCGTTCATCGGTAATCTCCTTTCACCCTTAACTATACACACTCTGCAGTCCATTTTAATGCGCTTAGACCCACCTCAATGATGTTAGATAGCTTGAGAGATAACTTGCCCTTTGAAACTTGAGTAATCGATCTAATCATCCGTAAGAATGAAGTCTTCCCCACACAAATAGACATTCCCTTTTATTATTTCATCTTGTCCTATTGAAAAGCATATTGCTTTATCCCTATACACATTATCATAGTATAGAACGTTTAGCCAACTTTAACGAAGAAGAAGCCTTATCCTATATTACATTTCACAGTTAATGAACATGCTATTTTTATACAACGATTTATATATTATTTTATCATTCTGAATTTTCTAAGTAAACAAATCTATTAATTATTTTTATTCACTCAAAAAGAAGGTTGCCAAGTGGCAACCTTCTTTCCGATCATTACATAAATTCAGCAACAAGCTCATCAAACATTTTCTGATCCATATTCAAATCAGCCTGCACTAAAGGCTTTTCACTATAGTCTTTTACAAGCTCTTGGTAAGAAGGCTGCTTTGTATTTTGATAAATTAAACCTGTTACTAACCCGTTCTTTTCCATTAATGTTTGCATAGCCATCATGCGGTTAGATGGATCATATCCTTCTACCGTACTTAGTTTCGTTAAATTCTCTTTAAACCAATCATAAGTATTTACTTTATTGTAAGTAACACATGGACTAAATACATTAATTAATGAAAAGCCTTTATGGTTAATACCAGCTTCAATAATTTGCGTTAATTCTTTTAAATCACTTGAAAAGCTTTGCGCCACAAATGTCGCACCAGCTGTTAAAGCCATTTCCATAACATTTAGTGATGGTTCAATTGAACCTTGTGGTGTACTTTTCGTTTTAAATCCAGCTTCACTACGTGGTGAAGTTTGACCTTTTGTTAATCCGTAAATTTGGTTATCCATTACGATGTACGTAATATCAATGTTACGACGAATAGAATGGATTGTATGTCCCATACCAATCGCAAAACCATCACCGTCACCACCGGATGCAATAACTGTTAAATCACGATTTGCCATTTTCACACCTTGTGCAATCGGAAGAGCACGTCCGTGAATACTATGCAAACCATATGAATTAATATACCCTGAAATACGACCGGAACAGCCGATACCAGAAATAACAGCTAGCTCATCTGGATTTAAACCAACGTTAGCTGCCGCACGCTGAATCGCAGCCTGCACCGAGAAGTCTCCGCAACCTGGGCACCAGTTTGGTTTTACACTGTTACGAAAGTCCTTAAATGTTGCCATTTAATACAACCCCTTTTTTACATTCGTTGTAAATCTCTTTCGGCAAGAATGGATTTCCATCGTATTTTAAAAGACTAGAAATTTTCTCACCATTGCCAAGATTCATTTTCATAATGTTAGCAAGCTGACCAGTTGCATTGTTTTCTACTACTACAACACGCTTCGCTTTTTTCACAAGTGGATCGATTTCAGCTGTTGGGAACGGATGAATTAAACGTACATGGGCATGGTTTACTTTCATTCCTTCTTGTTCCAAACGCTGCATTGCCTCTTCGATCGCACCACGAGTTGAGTTAAAGCCAACTAACAATACGTCTGCGTCATCATGCTTAGCATTTTTGTAAATAGGGGTATTAAACTGCAAGTTCGCCATTTTACGGAAACGTTTGTCCATTTGATCTTTACGATTTAACGCTGATTCAGATGGTTTACCCGTTTCATCATGTTCTACACCTGTAACATGGTGAATACCATTTTTCATACCAGGTAAAACACGTGGTGAAATTCCATCTTCTGTTACTTCATAACGCTTGAAGTATGCTTTATTTTCACGTTCTGGTAATTCTACTTCTAAATCAAGCTTACCGCGACGAATTTCAACTTTATCTAACTTAAGTGGTTCTACTGTTTGCTTTCCTAAAGAAAGCTGTAGATCTGTTAAGAAGATAACAGGCACTTGATATTCTTCTGCTAGGTTAAACGCTTCTACAATATCATAGAAAGCTTCTTCAACTGTACTTGGCGCCATTACGATTTTTGGAATTTCACCATGCGTTCCGTAAATCATAGCCATTAAGTCAGACTGCTCTTGTTTTGTTGGTAAGCCCGTACTTGGACCACCACGTTGTGTATCAATGATAACTAGCGGTGTTTCAGTAATACCTGCTAAACCAATTGCTTCCATCATTAAAGAAAGACCAGGACCAGCAGATGCTGTTAATGTACGAACACCAGCGTAGTTTGCACCGATCGCCATTGTACAAGCTGCGATTTCATCCTCAGTTTGGATTACTGTTCCGCCGACTTTCGGTAACTTTTTAATTAAATATTCCATAATTTCAGATGCAGGTGTGATTGGATATGCAGACATAAAGCGAGCACCACCAGCTACCGCACCAAATGCGATTGCGTCGTTTCCAATCATAAACATGCGTTTCTTACCGTCAGCTTTTTCAAGCTGCATCATGTTTACTTTCTCACCAAGCAATTCTTTCATGTATTGAGAGCCGCGTTTAATTGCTTCCATATTCTTTTGAACGACTTGCTCTCCTTTACGACCAAAGATTTCTTCAACAACCTCTAAATAAGCTGTTTCGTCTAATCCTAATACCGCACTAGATGCCCCAACAGCAACCATGTTTTTCATTAAAGATGTGCCTAATTCTGAAGCGATATCTGTAAACGGTATCACATGTAGATTTACATCTGTATTATCAGGTATTGTCGGATTAAATTTCGCATCCGCAACTACAATTCCACCCGGACGTAGTTCGTGGAAGTTAAAATCAATTGTTTCTTGATCAAAAGCAATTAAAATATCTAAATCATCTGAGATCGCACGTACTTCTGTTGTACTTACACGAATTTTATTATTTGTATGGCCGCCTTTAATACGTGATGAGAAGTGGCGGTAACCGTATAGGTAATATCCTAATCGGTTTAATGCAATACAGAAGATCTCTCCTGTACTTTCAATTCCTTCACCTTGTTGGCCTCCAACTTTCCATGAAAGTTGACTAATCATCTCCTACACCCCTTTTGGCTGCGTTCATTGTAGTGTATTTTTTCACAATAATAGTTTAGCATTTTTTATGCAAATAAACTACAATGGACGCAAATTATGCCTCTTCTGTTTTCCCTGAATCTTTAGTATAATGCTATTTCGTTTACCATTCTAGTATTAGGTCTTAAAAAACCCAATAAATTACTACGGATAAATTTAAATTTTTCCGGATTTTTAAAAACAAATAATTAGAAAGTAATACGATCAATAAAATTTTTATACAAAAAATGCTCTACCATTGATTCACTATACTTTTTACAAAGTTGGTTAATTATATTTTCATAATCCTTATACGTTTCTACACCTACAACCGTTTCTAAAATCCCATCAAAATCAGAACCAAATCCTATATTTTTTTCTCCACCTAATGAACAAATATATTCCACATGCCTTAATATATCTGTTACATTCGCTCGTCTTTCATTCGTTAAAAATTGCGGTACAAAAGTAACCCCAATCATGCTATTTCGATTTATGAGAGCCCTTATTTGTTCGTCATTCAAATTGCGTGGATGCTGGCATAGGTGATGGCAGTTCGAGTGAGATGCAATCGGATTTTGTGCAATTTCAATAACATCCCAAAAGCTTCTTTCATTTAAATGCGACACATCGGTCCATACACGTAACGTATTAAGTTCTTGTACAACTTGTCTACCAAATGTAGTTAAACCTGCTCCACGTGCCTCTAGCGCTCCATCAGCTAACAGATTGGCATAGTTCCATGTTAATCCAAAGGAACGTACACCTAAGCGATAAAACAAACGTAATTTCATCGCTTCTTTTCCAATTGCTTCGCATCCTTCTAATGTTAATAATGCTCCAATCTCGTCCTGTTTTAGCATGTTAATATCGTTTTTTGTCTGAATAAACTTCATTCCTGGTAGCGATAGAATTTCATTATGAAAAATATCTATCATTTGCAGTGCAACTTCAAAACGCTTTTCATACGCTACTGTTTCTGGTACATATATAGCAAAGCATTGTATACTTCCTTTTCTTTTCTTTAATTGTTCAAATGTAATATGTAATTGTAAATCGTTTTGAAAGTCTTTTTTTCCCTTTGCACTCCATAACTGAAAGAGTACATCGCAATGAGCATCAAAAATTTTCATCTTCATTCCTCCATTATAAAAACAACCTGTTTGCATACATGCAAACAGGTTGTTTCAACTTAACGAGGTTCTACAATTAATTTTATCGCTGTACGCTCTTCACCATCAATCATAATATCTGTAAACGCTGGGATACAAATCAAGTCCAAACCGCTAGGCGCTACAAATCCTCTTGCAATTGCTACTGCCTTTACCGCTTGGTTCAATGCACCTGCACCAATAGCTTGAATTTCTGCTGTTCCGCGTTCGCGAATAACACCTGCAAGTGCACCAGCTACAGAATTAGGGACCGACGTTGCTTTAACTTTTAATATTTCCATTCCGCGTTTCCTCCTCGTTTCTATAAAAAGTAATAGCAATTATTTCACTTTAACTTATATTCACGAGGAATGGCACGTATTCCTGCTAAATTTCTGTAATTTTTCTAAAAAATTAAAATATAATAAATTATCTAACTCTTTGTTAAAAATCAGTCAAAAAACGGCTGGTCATCATTAATTAAAATACGCTCAATTTTCTTCGCTTTCCCTGTATTAGGATCCACATCAATTAACACTGCACTTAATTGCGTTCTACCATTCGTCACTTCAAAACGTACTGGTAAGTTCGTTAAAAACTTCTTCAATACCGCTTCGCGATCCATACCTAAAATCCCATCATATGGGCCTGTCATACCAACATCTGTAATATAAGCTGTCCCGCTTGGTAAAATACGATTATCGGCTGTAGGAACATGTGTATGAGTACCTACTACTGCTGTAGCACGACCGTCTACGTACCAACCTAACGCCTGCTTTTCACTTGTTGTTTCAGCATGAAAATCAATAAAGATAATATTCGTGCGTTTTTTTGCAATGTTGATTAATTCATCCGCTTTACGGAATGGACAATCAATTGGAGGAAGGAACGTACGTCCTTGTAAGTTAATAACCGCAACTTCTGTTCCATTACAGTTCACAAAGATAAGGCCTTTCCCTGGCGCTCCTTCTGGGAAGTTAGCTGGTCTTGCAAGATATTTTGCATCATCAATAAATTCAAACACTTCACGATTATCCCAAGCGTGGTTTCCAAGCGTAACCGCTTGTGCCCCGCACTCTAAAAAGTTTCGATATATTTTTTCTGTAATACCACGGCCACCCGCAGCATTTTCTCCATTAATAATTGTTACTGTGGGTGTATATTTTTTCTTTAATGCCGGTACGTACTGTTGAATCATGTCTCTACCAGGAGATCCTACTACATCCCCAACAAATAATATTCTCATATGTCTTACCCTTTCTATGTACTACATTTTTTATTACCATACTATAACTTGAAGCTATTTCCTTACAACAGTTACAATTTATCTATTATAAGTTTCTTTCACTTGCATACTGCTCGTAAATAATTTTCTTTATTTTACCCAATTCCAACACAAAAAAATAAAGTGGTGTTTCACCACTTTATTTCGCGTATTCCACTGCACGTGTTTCACGAATAACAGTTACTTTAATATGTCCTGGATAATCCAGTTCATTTTCAATACGTTTTCGAATATCACGAGCTAAACGATGAGCTTCTAAATCATCAATTGTATCTGGTTTTACCAGAATACGAACTTCACGTCCTGCTTGAATTGCGAAAGATTTTTCTACGCCTTCATAAGACTCTGAAATTTCTTCTAACTTTTCAAGACGACGAATGTAGTTCTCAAGCGTTTCACTACGAGCTCCCGGTCTTGCAGCTGATAATGCATCTGCTGCAGCAACTAGAACTGCAATGATAGAAGTTGGTTCTGTGTCACCATGGTGAGATGCGATACTGTTTATTACAACAGGATGCTCTTTATATTTCGTTGCGAGTTCAACACCAATTTCAACGTGACTACCTTCTACTTCATGATCGATTGCTTTTCCGATATCATGTAATAGACCAGCACGTCTTGCTAGTTTTTCATCCTCACCAAGCTCCGCTGCCATAAGTCCAGTTAAGTATGCAACTTCCATAGAGTGTTTTAAGACGTTTTGTCCATAACTTGTACGGTATTTTAAACGACCTAAAATTTTAATTAAATCTGGATGTAAGCCATGAACACCCACTTCAAACGTTGTTTGCTCTCCGACTTCACGAATATACTCGTCCACTTCACGTCTTGATTTTTCGACCATCTCTTCAATACGCGCTGGGTGAATACGTCCGTCCTGTACTAGTTTATCAAGAGCGATACGAGCTGTTTCACGACGAATCGGGTCAAATCCAGATAGAATTACCGCTTCTGGTGTATCATCGATAATAAGGTCAATACCTGTTAACGTTTCTAACGTACGGATATTACGGCCTTCACGTCCGATAATACGTCCCTTCATTTCGTCATTTGGAAGATTTACAACCGAAACGGTTGTTTCAGCAACATGATCAGCTGCACATCTTTGCATTGCAAGAGATAAAATCTCTTTTGCCTTCTTATCCGCTTCTTCTTTCGCGCGAACTTCACTTTCTTTTACCATAACGGCAATTTCATGAGAAACTTCACTTTCCACTTTACCAAGAATAATTGCTTTCGCTTGTTCGCGGGTCAGATTGGAAATGCGCTCTAATTCCGTTTGTTGCTTTTGAACTAACTCTCCCACTTTGCTTTCCAACTCTTCAATCTGTTGTTGTTTCGCTACAAGAGATTCCTCTTTCTTTTCTAACTGTTGCTCGCGCTTATCGAGCGTTTCGTCTTTACGATCAAGGTTCTCTTCTTTTTGCATTAAACGATTTTCTTGTTTTTGTAATTCGCTTCTACGGTCACGAATTTCTAATTCAGCTTCTGTACGAAGTGTATGAATTTCATCCTTTGCTTCTAAAAGCGCTTCTTTCTTAAGTGCTTCAGCATCACGATTCGCTTCGTCTAGAATACGTTTTGCTTCATTAGCTGCACCATTAATCTTCGCTTCGGCAATAGACTTTCGAACAAAAAAGCCAACAACTGCACCGACTGTTGCAAGCAAAATGGAGATGAGTATCCAAACTGTACTACTCATGATTTCACCTCCCCTTGCTATGAATGAAAAAAGACTGTCGGCATGTACATTGTATTACAACGTACAGCAAAGACCGTCGTCCCGCTTTTTTAAGGGACTTTCTTCATTTCACGATTAAAATGTCATATTATTATTTCGGCAAGATTTAAGTCTTACTCCGAATATTACTTCTCTTCTTGAGAAGAGTGTATCGTATATAAGAAAAAATATACATTCTCATTGTATCTATCGCAATTTTCATTGTCAAGCGTTGTCTACTTTTACTTTCTTTACCTTCAGCCCTGAATCTTATATGGATTCAAAAAACAGACGGCATATTATCCTGGAAAACCTTAGAAAATCCCAATTCATTCACTTAAAATATATGAATATTCCCCTTTACACATAGCCTTTTGGATAGAATAAATATTTTATCTCCAGCTATATATAACGCTTTCATAATGGATTAAAAAATAAAAGACACGGGACCGTGTCTTTTATTTTTTAATCTTGATGAGTTGAATCTTCCGTGTCTTCAACACCAGAGTTTTCACCAATTCCGTGATGTTCACGAACAAAGAAGGCAATTTCCTCTCTTAAATCCGTATTCTCTTTTAAGAATTGCTTCGAATTTTCACGACCTTGTCCTAAGCGTTCTTCATTATAAGAGTACCAAGCACCGCTCTTTTGAACGATATCAAGTTCAGAAGCCATATCTAAGATTTCACCTTCTCTTGAAATACCTTCTCCGTACATAATATCAACTTCAGCAACACGGAATGGCGGTGCTACTTTATTTTTAACTACTTTTATTTTCGTTTTATTACCAACGATGTCGTTACCTTGCTTTAACTGCTCAGCACGACGTACTTCAAGACGGACAGTTGAATAGAATTTCAACGCACGACCACCTGGAGTTGTTTCTGGGTTCCCGAACATAACCCCAACTTTTTCACGAATTTGGTTGATAAAGATTGCGATTGTTTTTGATTTGTTGATTGCACCTGAAAGTTTACGAAGTGCTTGTGACATTAAACGTGCTTGTAAACCAACGTGAGAGTCACCCATGTCCCCTTCGATCTCAGCTTTCGGTACAAGAGCTGCTACAGAGTCAATTACGATAATATCAACCGCGCCACTTCGTACAAGTGCTTCTGCGATTTCTAGTCCTTGCTCCCCTGTATCAGGCTGTGATAATAGTAATTCATCGATGTTAACACCTAATTTTTGTGCATATACAGGATCCATTGCATGCTCCGCATCAATGAACGCCGCTTGTCCACCTTGACGCTGTACTTCCGCGATTGCGTGTAATGAAACTGTTGTTTTACCTGAACTTTCAGGGCCATAAATTTCAATAACACGGCCACGTGGGTATCCGCCTACCCCTAGTGCCACATCAAGTGCTAAAGAACCACTTGAAATTGTAGAAATTCTACGCTCCGCTTGTTCTCCTAATTTCATAATTGAACCTTTACCGAATTGCTTCTCTATTTGTTTTAACGCCATATCTAATGCCGCTTGACGATCGCTCATTCAAAATTCCTCCTTAACTAAATTGCTAATCTTATTATACCTATTTTCAATTCAATTTGCCAACAAAAATCGAACATTTATTCGTTTTTTTATTTTATATCGAATAAAACTAGGTTTTCCAACAAAAAAAACTAGAAGAAATTTATATCTCTTCTAGCTTTTTAAATAAATGATAAAATCCATATTTTGTAGAGCGTTCTCTAATTTGTTGACGACTTCCACTTAAATTAAGCGAGAAGACTACAGCTGGTTCATCTTTAATCGCCAATCCAACAAATACTGTTCCTGGTTCTTTATGCTCTGAAGCATCCGGTCCTGCCACCCCAGTGAAACTAATCCCGATATCTGCTTTTAACAGTTTCTTTACATTTTCAGCAAGATAACGAGCACACCGTTTACTAACCGCGCCGTCAGTACGTAACACTTCTTCAGGTACATGTAAAATTTGTTGCTTCACATCATTTTGATAACAAATGACACCGCCTTTAAATACAGACGAAACACCAGCATTTTCTGTTACTTGATTTCCAAAAAGACCACCTGTTAAACTTTCTGCACATGCTAAAGTTAACCCTTTTTCCTTCAATAGCCTTATTGCCTTGTAATGAAGGAAATCTTGATCATATCCGTAGAAAAATTCTCCTACTCTTTCTAAAATCAAATCTTCCACATGCTGAATCAGTTTCTCCGCCTCATCAGCATCATGATGTTTGGCAGTTAAACGTAATGTCACTTCTCCATCATTTGCAAGTGGTGCAATGGTTGGGTTCGTTTGTCCATCAATTAAATCTTGAACTTTCACCTCTAATTGAGATTCCCCAATACCAAAAAAACGAAGAACACGAGAATAAATATTTTCCCCCGTTGTAAACTTACATAAAAAAGGCTCTACGTAACTTACATACATCGGCTTCATTTCTTTTGGTGGTCCTGGTAATAAAATATAAACTTTTCCGTTCTTATTTAACCCCATACCAGGCGCCATACCGTGATCATTCGCAAATACAGTCGATCCATTTAAAACGAGCGCCTGCTTTTTATTATTCTCCGTAAATTCACGGCCTGTACGCTTAAAATAATCGCTTATCGATGTTAATGCCTTTTCATCATACACAAGCTCTTCATCTAAACTAGACGCTATTGTTTCTTTCGTTAAATCATCTTTTGTCGGTCCTAATCCACCTGTAAAAATGAGCATATCAGCTCGTTCTTCAGCCAATTCAATTGCCTTCTGTAATCGCTTGTTATTATCCCCAACAACAGTATGGTAGTACACGTTAATTCCGATTGAAGCTAACTTTTCAGATAAAAACTGGGCATTTGTATTTGCAATTTGTCCAAGTAATAATTCCGTTCCAACCGCAATAATTTCAGCATTCATCCCACTTCCCCCATAAACCTCTATTTTGAGTTTACAAAACCATCTTTATTTTTCCAGAAATAATCCCATCCTGAAATAACGGTAAAGAATAATGCAATCCATATGAAAATATCTGCAACTGGAATATGAAGTAAATTTAACGGTACATCATGTAATAAGTATGCTGCAATCGCAATAATTTGTGTCCATGTCTTAATTTTCCCTAACTGATTTGCTGCAACTACTTCCCCTGTCCCAGCAAGTACAAGGCGTAAACCTGTTACTGCAAACTCACGGCTTATAATTACAATAACGATCCAAGCAGGTACATATTGCATCTCTACCAACGTGATAAGTGCTGCAGAAACAAGTAATTTATCTGCTAACGGGTCAAGGAATTTCCCTAAATTCGTTACAAGATTATATTTTCTTGCATAATGTCCATCAATCCAATCTGTAGCTGAAGCAATTATAAAGATCAGTGCTCCTACTAAATGTTGAATTGGTAAATTGACATCACCAATTGTATATGAGCCCCAGTTAAAGGGCGCTAGCATAATTACCATAAAAATTGGAATTAAGCAGATTCTAGATATTGTAATTTTATTTGGTAAATTCACAGCTATTCCTCCATCATGTCAAAAACATTTGTTCATTGAAAAAAGTCATCGAAGCGATGACTGTTATTGCGCAGCTTGCCCTATCCCTTGGTTTTTTATCACCAATCTTTGGTGATATTCTTTTTCTGGATCTAATGGGAAAGTAACCACTTGGCCATTCAGTTTAATTTCAACATTCGGTGCACTTCCAATATTAAGCCGCACTTCTTTTACTGTTGATAAATCACGTTTTTCTGTTTGACCACTTTGTACTGTAGTGTTTAGAATTTCGTTACCCGCATCATCTTTAACATCTACATAGCTTGCACCCTTCGCTGAAATTTCCAGTTCTAATGTTTTATTATTATGAATTTCCAAAGTAGATACCTTACCACTCGTTCCAACTACCTTCACTTCTTGTTGTCCAGTTGGTTGCACCGGTTGTTCCTCTTTCTTTGGCTCTTCTTTCTTTGGTTCTTCTTTTTTAGGTTCTTCCGCTTTCACTTCATCTTTCTTCGTGTCTAGCGGAGAATCTTTTGCTTTTTGAACTTCAATTTTCTCACTTTGAGCATTCGGAACTTGCCTATCATCTTTTCCAGTTAACGCTTGAATAACAAACCAGACTACCACTCCAAATGCGATTACTAACAGCGCAATCAAAATTTTTGGCATATGATCTGCAATTGGCCATGATGAAGATTTTTGCATTGTTTCTTGTGTTTTTTGTCCAGTTGATACTTGTGGAACTTCACGATTTTCAGATTGTGGTATCGTACTCTGATATTCTGCAAGCAGTTCCTCTCCATTTAATCCAACAGCATCTGCATATTGTTTAATGAATGCACGCGCATAAAAAGCTCCTGGCAACACATCATAATTGCCTTCTTCAATCGCTACTAAATGGCGTTTTTGAATTTTTGTAATCTCATGTAGCTGATCAATAGACAAGCCTTTCGCTTCTCTTGCTTCTGTCAGCTTTTGTCCTAATTCCGTCACTACTAACACCTCAATATTTCTTTAAAAGTCGAACATAGAGAAATTATTTCGCGTACCTTGCTCAATTTCATCTACTAAATTATATTGAATTTCTTCATCATAATCGTTACGCAATTCGATAATATAATCAAAATCATCCAATGTGTATTCTGACTGACTCACAAACACATCCGGATGTTCCACAACTTTCGTTGCAGGCAATCTCATGATTTCACGAACGAGCTGCCAGTGTCTTTCATTGGCACGCTTTGTCGACACAATTCCATCTAGTATGAAAATATTATCGTCGCTATACTCATCTTCAATCAATTGGCTACGAACAGTTTGCTTAATGAGAGTAGATGATACGAATAACCATCTCTTATTTGCACAAACACTTGCGGCAACAATAGATTCTGTTTTTCCGACACGAGGCATTCCTCGTATCCCAATTAGTTTATGACCTTCTTTTTTCATTATCTCCGCCATAAAGTCTACAAGTAATCCTAATTCATCACGCACAAATCGAAATGTTTTCTTGTCGTCTGCATCTCGTTGTATGTACCTACCATGTCTAACTGCTAGCTTATCTCTAAGCTTTGGCGGACGATATTTCGTTACCGTTATATTATCCATCGTATTTAAAATTGATTCAAGTCTAGAGATTTGTTCTTGATTATCACACATAAGCAAAAGTCCACGTCGTGCATTATCTACACCATTAATTGTGACAATATTGATGCCAAGCATACCGATTAACGAAGAAACGTCACCAAGTAAGCCAGGTCGGTTTTTATGTATTTCATATTCAAAATACCATTCAATCATCCAAGATCACTCCCCCACGCTTACTTTACACCTACGTACTATATTATATGATTTCACCTTAATAGGGAAGCTAAATGTATAATCTATGCCTCCTAATTATTATACAAAAAAAAGAGAGAGGAGCTTCTCCTCTCTACTTTTACTTATGTTGTACAAACTTCACCATTAAATTTGCGATTATATGTTGCTCTTGTTCATCAGCAACTTTCCAAAGCTCAGCTAATAATTTTTCTTGATCATTGCGAGCTTCCACTTCATTAGCTAGATAATCTCCAACACGAAATGCCATATCTGATACTGCACCGCCATCAAGCCCTTTTCCCTCTGCTTGTTCTAATCGTTCTCCTAAAAAGCTCTTCCACTGATCAAAGTTTTCTAACACTGACATGTTTAAGCACCTCACTATTAAGTAATAGAATCATGCTTAATTTGTACAATTTCTTGTTTTTTATGTAAGAATTTTTTTAGCAATGCCAACCGCCATTGACTCCAATAATTTGCCCCGTAATATAAGAAGCTCCTGGCGAAACAAGGAATGAGACTGTTTTTGCTACCTCTTCGGGTAGTCCTATTCTACCTAATGGAATATCTTCAGCAATTTCATTTTTATCATCTTCTGAAAATACATTTAACATTTCCGTTTCAATTGCACCTGGCGCTACCGCATTAACGCGCAATCCACTTAAAGAAACTTCTTTCGCTAAAGCCTTCACATATGAATTTTGTGCACCTTTTACCATTGAATACAGCACCTCACAAGATGCTCCTATTTGCCCCCATATGGATGAAATAATGACAACATTACCACTTCTCCGCCCGATCATCCGTGGAAGCGCCATCGATAGAAGTCTGTATACACTCTTCACTTGAAGCTCCACCATATAATCTAATTCTTCATTCGTAACATCTGTTACTAATCCAAAGATACTCTTTCCAGCTGCATATACAATAACATCAATAGGATGTTCGATTTGTCCCCACAATTCCTCCGCTCCATCGATAGAAGCTAAATTTGCTTGCACAGGAATCACTACATCAAATTCCTTTTGTAACTCCCTTACCTTCTCTTCGCTTTTATTGTAATGAATATAGACTGTATAACCATCCTCGATTAACTGCTTCGAAATAGCAGAGCCAATCCCTCCGCTTCCTCCTGTTACTAATGCATACTTTTTCATAAATTCCCTCTCTTATCTTTTATGTATAAATAAATAATACCCTCATCTTACCATTTGGCAATAACCAAACGTTAGATGAGGGATATAGATATTGCGTTTTTTATTCAAATATTACTTCACTTTTTTGGTAACACTTGGCAGATGCTCATTTTCTCTTCAATTAATAATGTTTTTGCTGCTTGTTGTAGGTCTTGAACAGTTAATCCTTCTAACACTGTAAGAGCATCAAATAAACTAGATTCATTAAACGCATATCGTGTAAACTGATTTGCAATATATTCAGGTGAATTCAACGATCGTAAAAATCCACCAATTTTCTTTTTCTTCACCCGTTCCAGCGCAGTCTCATCTAACTGATCATAATTCGTTTGCAGTAAAATACCTTTTAATCGCTCTGCCAATTCATCAGGTTGCTTCGTATCTCCACCAACCATTGCAAAACCGAAGTTATTTTCTTCTGTATAGTCATACGAGAACGAATCATCAATAAGACCTTCATTATATAAAGATTCGTAATGAACTGACCCTTTTCCAAATAAATAATCTAAAAGTAATGTAAGCGCAATTTCTTGTTTTAACAGAGCTTGCCCTTTTTCTTTTAAATTCGTTGCTTTAATACCAACTAAACATTTTGGAGTTTGAACAGGCATTGAAATAATTTTTTTCTTTTCATTTACTTCTTCTGGTTCCTCTTCAAAAGAGCGAACGATTTCCGATTGATTTTCGTAATCTTTTTTCGCTTGATTTTCACGAACTAAATCCATTGTTTTTTCAGGATCAATCGCTCCAACAACAAATAATAACATGTTGCTCGGATGGTAAAAAGTCTCGTAACATTCATACAGTAGGTCTTTTGTAATTTTACTAATAGACTCAATCGTCCCTGCAATATCAATTTTAATTGGATGTTTCACAAACAAACTATCGATTAACCCAAAGTATAAACGCCAGTCTGGGTTATCTTGGTACATTTGAATTTCTTGACCGATAATACCTTTTTCTTTTTCAACCGTTTTTTCAGAGAAATACGGTTCTTGTACAAAGTCTAACAACGTATTTAAATTTCTCTCTACATTTGATGTACAGGAAAAGAGATAAGCGGTTCTTGTAAAAGATGTAAAAGCGTTCGCTGAAGCACCTTGTTTACTAAACAATTGAAACGCGTCATGGTCCTCTTTTTCAAACAATTTATGCTCAAGGAAATGAGCAATTCCATCTGGTACACGAGTCATGTCTTCTTTTCCAAGCGGAACAAATGTATTATCAACAGAACCGTACTTCGTCGTAAATGTTGCAAATGTTTTGTTAAAGCCTTGTTTCGGTAAGATATATACGTCTAATCCATTCGGAAGTTTTTCATAATATAGCGTCTCTTTTAATTGCTCATACACAATTTTCTCCATTTATTCTCCCTCCGTTCCATGTAAAAAGTAAATTGTATCTAGTTCAATATTATTAGCAACTTTCACAATCTCTTCTTTCGTCACGTTTTCTATGCCCGTTAGCCATTCTTCAACTGGACGCGTACGCTCTGAGATTACCCCGTGATAAAGCATTTCAACAAAACCACGTGGTGTATCAATTGCCTCTAAGATTTGATTTTGAATTACACTTTTCGTTTGCTGAATCTCTTCCTCTGAAAAATCACCGCTTTGCATTGCTTTCATCTGTTCTTTAATAATTTCAACAGCTTTTTCAAAGTTCTTCGCTTCAATCCCAGACATAACGAAGAGCAAACCTTTATGACTTTCAAATCTCGATGCTGCATAGTACGCTAAACTATTTTTTTCACGGACATTTACGAATAACTTCGAATGAGAAAACCCTCCAAATAATCCGTTAAACACTTGTAATGCAAAATAATCTTCATCTTTATACGTAATGAATGTGCGATAGCCGATATTTAATTTACTTTGCTTTAGTTCTTGTTTTTCAACAATTTCTTTTTCTTCATTATTTCGTTTATGAAGAAGTACATTTCTCTCTTTCATAGCGCGAGGTGAAATCGAAAAATACTTATTTACAAGCTCCACAGCATCTTCTGAAATATCACCAATGATATATAAATCCATTTCATCTTCAGCTAACACTTTTTGATAATATTGATACAAACTTTCATTTGTAATAGAAGCAACACTTTCTTTTTTTCCATTTGCACTTAAGCGATATGGTTCTACTTTGCACATTTCTGCAATTAAACGCTCGTTTGCATAACGCATTTTATCATCATAAGTAGCTTCAATTCGTTGCAAGAGTGCTCGTTTCTCACTTTCTACAATAGAAGATAGAAAACCGTCCCCTTCTGTTGCTGGATGTAAAACAATATCAGATAACATAGAAAGCGCTTTTTCAAATAACGGTGGTGCATCGCGTAAATATGTTTCATTTGCAATGTCTACATAAATAGAGATGATATGGTCTTCCCCTTTTTTACTTACATCTACCGCTAAAGAAGATCCATATAATTCTTCTAAATATTGACGAAGACGAATTACAGAAGGCAGTTTTTCTGTCGCACTTTGCAATACGTACGGCAATAGGGCACGCTCTGTCACCGTCTCCTCATTTAAAGGTGCTTTAAAACGAAATACAAAGGTATTTGTTTTAAATTTATCAGTCGGAATAATATGTACTCGCAAGCCACCTAATTCATGCAGTTGCTGTTCCATTAGTTTCATTAATAGCCCTCCTTTACGTATGTAGGAATATTCCTCTTCAATATACAGTTTTTAGAAATAAAAAATCAACTTTTCTTCCTTATTATGCTTACATTTGAGTCTTTCTAAAAACTTTAATATGTAAGGAACATAGTAAAATTCCGTATTAAATATATTCTATGTAAAAAAGCCCGCACTAATGTGCGAGCTTTTCTTATACTTTCTAAATACTCATCGTTTTCCTTTTTCATAAGGCGTTCCTAATGCTTTCGGAGCTTCAGATCGGCCTACAAAACCAACGAGTGCTAATATTGTAAATACATACGGTAATATCGTTAAGAATACACTTGGAATTTCTTTTAATATAGGAATTGTACCACCTGTTATCCCAAGTGATTGAGCAAATCCGAAGAACAGTGCTGCTCCAAGAGCACCAAGTGGATTCCATTTACCAAAGATCATAGCTGCTAGTGCTAAGAAACCTTGTCCAGTAATTGTAGCACCTGAGAAGTTACCAGAAATCGACATTGCGAAGACCGCACCACCCACTCCTGCAAACATTCCAGATATACAAACTGCAATATAACGCATTTTATATACATTAATCCCCATCGTATCTGCTGCCATTGGATGTTCACCAACAGCACGTAGACGAAGACCGAACGGTGTTTTATAAATAATGTACCAAACAACAAATGCTAAAATAATGGCAATATACGATGTTAACGGTACATTTGAGAAAAAGATTTTCCCGATTACCGGAATATCCGAAAGTCCTGGAACATCGATTTTTTCAATTCGGTATTGAATAAAATCAGTCTGTCCTTTACCAAAGATTTTCTTAATCGCAAATACTGTTAAACCGAGAGCCAAAAAGTTAATCGCTACCCCGCTTACTACTTGATCCGCGCGGAATGTAATGGATGCTACTGCGTGAAGAAGTGCAAATAACCCACTACCAATAGCTGCAAATAATAGTGCAATCCAAGGAGTCATTGCTCCCCACGTATCACCCATTAATAACGTTGTAACGATACCAGTAAATGCACCAAATAACATTAAACCTTCTAATGCTATATTTACAACCCCAGAACGTTCACTGAACACTCCACCTAACGCCGTAAAAATAAGTGGCGCTGCCGTATATAACGTACCAGTCACAAGAATGGCTAAAATATCTATAAAGCTCATTTATTTCCCCTCCTTGCTCATGCGTGTAAGTGCCCAACGTAAAACATAACTGCAAGCAACAAAGAAAATAATACATGCGATAATAACATTAATTAACTCAGAAGGTACATCTGCTTCAAAATTCATTTGCGGGGCTGCGCTTTTCAAACCACCGAACAGTAAAGCCGATAATAGTATACCAAACGGATTATTTCCTCCAAGAAGAGCTACCGCAATCCCATCGAATCCAATACCAGTAAACGATGTCATTGCCGTCATACTTTGGAATGTTCCTAGACCTTCCATTGCCCCACCAACTCCAGCAAAAGCGCCAGCAATTGTCATTGATAATACAACATTACGAGAGACTTTCATCCCTGCATATTGCGATGCATTTTGATTAAAACCAACCGATTTCAACTCATACCCTAACGTAGTCCTATCTAATAAGAACCACATTACAATAGCAATTAAAATAGCTACAACAATTCCCCAGTGCAAACGAGATCCATCTGTCAATGAAGATAGCCAATCAGAAGCTAATGAAGCACTCGCTTGTACATCATAAGATTTCTCATTACCTTCATGTATAAAACGTTTAATAAGATCATACGTAACATAAAGTGCAATGTAGTTCATCATAATTGTGACAATTACTTCATTTACTTTAAGCTTTCCTTTTAAATATCCAGGTATAAACCCCCATAAACCACCGGCAATCGCGGCTACTAAAATAGATAACGGAATATGCAAAAATGCTGGTAACGACACTGCATATCCAAACCAGACAGCGGCAAGCCATCCAACTAATAATTGTCCTTCTACCCCAATGTTAAAAAGACCTGTACGAAACGCAAATGCAACAGACAGACCAGCTAACACAAGTGGAATCATCGTACGTAGCGTCTCACCGATAGCCTGCGGATTTCCAACCATTCCTTCCCAAAGCGCTGCATACCCAACAATTGGATCATATCCACTAACTAACATTACAATGGCACCAACAAGTAAACCAAAAATAACGGATAATACAGGAACTAAAATGTTAATTGTTCGCTCCGTTAAAAATTTTTTAGCCATTTGTATTCACCTTCTCTTTCTCCGTTCCGCCAGCCATCAACAAACCAAGCTGTTGTTCATTTGTTTCTTTCGCATCGACAATTGCTACAATTTTCCCTTCATATATAACAGCAACTCGATCACTTACATTTAAAATTTCATCCAGTTCTAGCGATAGAAGTAATACCGCTTTCCCATTATCTCTCTGCTCGATTAATTTTTTATGAATAAATTCAATCGCACCTACATCTAAACCACGTGTTGGCTGTGCTGCAATTAATAAATCTGGATTACGATCTACTTCACGTGCAATGATAGCTTTCTGCTGATTTCCACCTGATAGAGCACGCGCTAATGTTTGTTCACTAGGTGTACGTACATCAAACTGTCCAATAAGCGCCTTTGCTTTCTCTGTGATTTTGCTAAAATTTAAAATCCCCTTCTTAGAAAATGGATTTTTATAGTACGTTTGCAAAACTATATTGTCTTTAACAGAAAAATCGAGAACTAGCCCGTGTTTATGACGGTCTTCTGGAATATGACCAATTCCTTCCTCTGTAATTCTTCGAACAGGCCAATTCGTTATTTCTTTTCCTTTAATTGCAATAGAACCTGACTCAACTTTTCGTAAACCAGTAATCGCCTCTATTAATTCACTTTGTCCATTTCCATCAATCCCTGCAATCCCAACAATTTCTCCTGCACGAACAGTTAAGTCAAGGCCTTTTACAGCAGGTAATTGGCGTGCATCATGAACGACAAGATTCGCAACAGACAGAACCTCTTCTTTCGGTTTGGCCTCTATTTTTTCTGTTTTAAAATTCACTTGACGTCCGACCATTAATTCTGCAAGTTTATGTTCATCCATTTTCGCAACGTCAACTGTACCAATCCCTTTACCTTTACGAATAATTGTACAACGATCGCAAACTTCCATAATTTCTTTCAACTTATGTGTAATAAGAACGATAGATTTCCCTTCTTGCACAAGCTTTTTCATAATTTGAATCAACTCATGAATTTCTTGAGGGGTTAACACTGCAGTCGGTTCATCAAATATTAAAATCTCCGCACCACGATAAAGTGTCTTTAATATTTCAACCCTTTGCTGCATCCCAACCGAAATATCTTCAATCTTTGCATATGGATCAACAGCTAAACCGTACTGTTCAGATAATTGTTTAATTTCTTTTGCAGCCTCTTCAACAGCGATTTTCCCTTTTCTCTTTGGCTCATTTCCTAGAATAATATTCTCTGTAACTGTAAAATTATGAACAAGCATAAAATGCTGATGGACCATCCCAATTCCAAGGTCATTTGCTATATTCGGATTTGTAATTTTTACAGGTTTCCCTTTAATTTTAATCTCTCCCTGTTCTGGTTGATACAAACCGAACAGTACATTCATTAGCGTTGATTTCCCTGCACCATTTTCTCCAAGTAAAGCATGTATTTCTCCCTGTTTTACTTGCAGCGTAATATCATCATTCGCCACAATGCCTGGGAATACTTTTGTAATATTGTTCATCTCAATTACGTATTCCATTTTGTTCCTCCTTCTAGCAGGGAACACTCCCCAATTACACTCTATTAAAAGTATTTTTATATATACAAAGGTTAGTTCTAAGAACTAACCTTTGCTATTGCTCTATCATTATTTCTTTAGAGCAGCTTCGTATGCTTTATATTCATCATCAGTCGCAGGTACTTTAATTTCACCAGCAGTGATTTTCTTCTCAAACTCTTCTACTTTTGTTAAAATTTCTGGGTTTACTTTTTTCACATTGTCAGTTGTTTTCGCAATACCGACACCTTCATCCTTTAAGCCAAACTCTTCTACTTTACCGCCTTTTAACTTACCATCTTTCGCTTCTTGTGCCACTTTTGCAACTGCAATATCAACACGTTTTACCATTGAAGTTAAAGTTACGTTTTCAGGCATACCTTCTTGGTTTTGATCACGGTCAACACCGATTACCCAAACGTTTTCACCTTTTTTCTTGCGGTTTTTCGCTTCTGTGAATACACCGTTACCAGTTGCACCTGAAGCGTGATAAATTACGTCAACACCTTGACCGTACATTGCTGAAGCTAATACAGATCCTTTTTCTGGCTTATCAAACGCATCAGCATATTGTGATACAATTTCGATATTTGGATTTACTGCTTTTGCACCAGCTTTAAAACCTGATTCGAATTTTGTAATTAATGGACTCTTCACACCACCAACAAAACCAACTTTATTTGATTTTGTTGTCATCGCTGCTACAGCTCCAACTAGGAATGAACCTTCATGGTCTTTAAATGTAATACTTGTTACGTTCGGCTTCTTTACAACAGTATCTACAATCGCAAATTGCTCTTTTGGATACTGTTCAGCCACCTTTTCAATTGATTTTTCCATTAAGTATCCAATACCAAATGTTGTGTTATAATTATCTTTCGCAAATTTCGTTAAATTTGGAATGTAATCAGCATCTTTACTTGATTGAAGGTAACGATATCCTTCATTTTTCTTTAAATCGTTGTCTTTACCGAATTTTGTTAAACCTTCCCAAGCTGATTGGTTAAATGATTTGTCATCAACGCCCCCAACATCTGTAACCATACCAACCTTAAACTCTTTATCCCCTTTTTTGTCACTATCCGCTTTATCCGAGTTACCACATGCACCTAACACTGTACTTGCCGCTAACGTTAACGATAATAAAAGACCTGTTTTTTTCTTCATACTAGAAACCCCTCCTGAAATGTTTTGTCTAATGATTCATACGCTGCTGTCCCTTACTTCTTGCTGTCACCTCCCTAAAAAGGAACTTCCCTACATACGTTTTCTTAATACGTGGAAGCTAAACTTATCAGCTCTAAAGTAATTAATAGAATATAAGATTGGCTCATCATTTTGATCATAGTGCATTTGTTTTAAAACTAGCAGTGCCGTTTCAGGTTCACATTCTAAAATCGGTGAAATTTTCGGGTGATAACCAACCGGTTCAATGTGAGCAACTGCGTATGTGATACGCTTGTGCGTATTATTATGTATTACTGTAAGCAGCGATTCCTCATTGTATCCCGATAAATCTGGTAATATCTCTTTTGCCAGTTTATCAATGCAATATACAACTGGTTCCCCATCCGCTGTACGAACACGTTCAATCATTACTGCGCTAAAACCATCTTCACAATTAAATTTCTCTTTTTCTTCTTCTGTTAAGGTTGTTGTAGATGATGATAAAAAGATTGTTCCTGGTGTTTTCCCCACACTAGAAATCATATCTGTAATACTAGAAAGTTGCTCTATTCCAGAAGAAAATAACGGCTTCGCATTTACAAATGTCCCTACACCATGTCTACGAATAACAACACTTTCTTCTTCTAAAATACGTAGTGCTTCCCTTAAAGTTGCCCTACTTACACCAAGTTCTTTCGCTAGATCAAACTCTGAAGGTAACTTTTGTTTTTCTTTGTAAGCCCCATCTTTAATTTTCCCTTTGATGTGATCAATCACCCGTAAATATAGATGACGACTATCGGATTTTACTGACATAAGACTCCCCCGCATTTCAATTATTCGACCTCTGATGTAAGACTTCTTTTCTCTTTTTTCAACTTACAACATAGTATA
This sequence comes from Bacillus cereus, assembly GCF_015071065.1. GTDB lineage: Bacteria > Bacillota > Bacilli > Bacillales > Bacillaceae_G > Bacillus_A > Bacillus_A cereus_BA. Next base: position 222,374 of record NZ_VOVA01000001.1, read on the forward strand.
AATTACTAAATACTAAAAATAAGCGTAATTATCGAATAAATATTAATAATTTTTCAAGATGAAATTTTCACTCTTTATTCCATAAAAAAAACTTTGCACCATAAACATTCCTCATATCGAGAAAAAGTTCGGCACAAAGATTCCTTACATCCTTTGTTACACACTTTTCCCCTCATAGTCTAGCAATTCATGGTTGCCAGGTAGAAACTTATGGACCTTATCTCCAAGATTATATGAGGCAGTGGTTCTTTTCGAAGTAATCTTACCACTTGCTCCCATATGTGTCAACAGAATTCAACATTTTTCTACATTAAATATCGAACGTTCCGAAAACCAAAACGATAAGCATTCGTATTCTAAAGATCCCCACGTTATGTAAGCACTTTCTTTTATGTTGACTATAGTATATAACAAAAACAGCATATAAAAAAGCCTAATTGTAAAAACAATTAGGCTTTTTTTAAGAACTTTTTTCTTGCACATCTTTAATGAGTACTCCCCTTGGTTTACTACCTTCATAAGGACCTACTACACCATTCTTTTCCATGGCATCAATTAAACGAGCTGCTCGCGTATATCCTACTCTAAATCTACGTTGTAACATAGAAACAGATGCTGTTTGCATTTCTACTACAAGCTGAACCGCTTCATCGTATAATTCATCTTCTACTTCCTGCTTTGTTTCAGGAACATCTTGTGGAATCATATCCTCTTGATATTGCGCTTTTTGCTGCGCAATAACAGATTCTACGACTCTCTCAACTTCATCATCTGATAAAAACGCCCCTTGTACACGAACAGGTTTCGATGCACCAATTGGTATGAACAACATATCTCCACGACCTAGCAACTTCTCTGCACCACCACCGTCAAGAATCGTTCGAGAATCTATTTGGGAAGACACAGCAAATGCAATACGCGATGGAATATTCGCTTTAATAACACCAGTAATAACATCAACTGACGGACGCTGAGTCGCAATAATTAAATGAATACCAGCAGCACGTGCCATTTGCGCTAAACGCATAATCGCATCTTCTACATCCGAAGAAGCAACCATCATTAAATCAGCTAACTCGTCCACAATTACTACAATATATGGTAATTCAGGTTGTTTCGCTTCCGATTGGCTATTATGTTCTTTAATATAATCGTTATACCCTTCAATATTACGCGTACCGCTATGCGCAAATAATTCATAACGACGCTCCATTTCACTCACAACTTTCTTCAAAGCCTGTGACGCTTTTTTCGGATCAGTTACAACTGGTGTTAATAAGTGCGGAACACCGTTATATACATTTAACTCTACCATTTTTGGATCAATCATCATTAATTTTACTTCATGCGGTTTTGCACGCATTAAAATACTTACAATAATTCCATTAATACATACACTCTTCCCACTACCAGTCGCACCAGCTACTAATAAATGGGGCATTTTATTTAAACGTGCCAATACAGCCTCTCCTGTAATATCACGTCCAAGACCGATTAATAACTTCTCTTCTGGGTGATTATTCGCCTTTGAATCAAGAACTTCTCTCAGCGTTACTATAGAAACTTCTGAATTTGGAACCTCAATCCCTACAGCTGATTTCCCGGGAATAGGTGCTTCAATACGAATGTCTTTCGCTGCTAAAGCAAGCGCTAAATCATCACTTAAACTAACAATTTTACTTACCTTTACTCCCATATCAGGATACACTTCATACTTCGTAACTGCAGGACCTCTATGTACTTTTGTTACTTTCGCTTTCACACCAAAACTTTGGAATGTACGTTCCAATTTACGAGCATTTTCATAAATTTCCGCATTTTCATTTGTAACTTGCTTATTTTGGGGAAACTTTAATATATCAAGCGAAGGAAGCTTATAATCTTTATTTTCCACATTAGAAAATTGCATAGGAGGTGGTTTCGTTTCACCTTCTAGCGATTCAACGATTTTTTCTCCTCGTTTCTTTTGAGGTTGTTCTTCTGGCGCAGGCGGAACTGCCTCTTCAATAAACGGCGGAGTGATTAAATCATTTTCTTCTATCTGCTTTTCCGTCTCTTCACTTACTGGATAATTCTCAGTAAAATTTGAAATAATTGGTGGACCAATTTCTATTTCTTCTACTGGTTCAATAGCTTCTTCTTGTTCAGCAACACGTTCACGCCTCTTGCTTCTTGTTGTTTTTTTCTTTTCAGTTTGCTCGGCGACCCTTTGAGATTTCCAATCTTTATAATCCCCTTGCATTACTTGAAATTGACTTCTAAGAATTCTCCCTACCGGAGCAAGCACTTCTCCAATATGCTTATTTGTTATACAAAGTATTCCAAGAATAACTACAATAATTCCAATGATATATGCCCCTACTTCGTCAAATAAGAAGTAGCACGTTGCGAACATCAGTGCACCGAACATACCACCACCTAAATGAACACTATCCGGGCCCTTTTTCATTTCAAGGAAGAAGTAATCTTTTGTACTAACAATTACAGAAGTATTTTGCACAGCTCCATCTTTCGTAAGAAGGTTAAATAATGTAATATGACTAAACATTAATATTGCTAGTACAATTAAATAAACACCTATTAGCCGTTTATTTAAAAGGTTTGGCCATCCACGCTTTATTACAAACGCAACAGATAAAGCTATTACACCTAACACACCAATTATGTACCACTCACCAAAGAAGAAGCGAAAAAATAACACAAACGATTTCCCTACAACACCTAGCTGTAAAATCGTAATAATCGAAAGTGCAAAAAGAGTCAACCCGACGATTTCATAATACAAAGTTGGCTTTATCGTACGTCTTGCCTTAGCCTTCGTCCCTCTTTGCTTTTGTTTTGCCATTTCTTCACCTCGTGTTCTAAAAATTAAGTACAACTTTCTTATAAAAAAAGCTCTACTTATATGTCTTTCTCTCTATTTTCCAGGTCTTTATATCTTCTATTTTTACACTTCTTGTAAAATGATAAATAAACAGAAGAAAGCAGCCTACTCATGGCTGCTCAACCGTCTTGTTTTGTATATTATACCATAGCTCCTAAACAAAATCCTTCTTTTTGCTAAAAGGTAATTTTCTGTCCAGGCTCAAACTCTAGGTAGTGAGACGGATTCGTACTTAATACACGTACAATAGAGTAACATTGATTATCCTCCTCAGAAACCACTAATTCCACGCCATTTATATTCACAACTTTTTGGCTTTCGCATTGTGAATAATCGGCCGGATACACAAGTTGCTCTGGCATAATTGTATATAAAATCATTGTAGCATTGTCCCTTCTGCATGATTGCCCATGCGTTCATCAATTAATTCGTTTAATTTTCGAAGTGAGCTACCAATACCACCGACATCATCTATAAGACCATACTTCACTGCATCTCCACCTATTACATTCGTCCCAATATCTCGCGTCAAATTCCCTTTTGCAAACATAAGCTCTTTAAAACGATCTTCCGTTACTTTCGAATGCTTTGTCACAAATCGAATGACTCTTTCTTGCATTTTATCCAAATACTCAAATGTTTGTGGCACACCTATAACAAGACCTGTTAAACGAATCGGATGAATTGTCATCGTCGCTGTTTCGGCAATAAATGAATAATCAGTTGAGACCGCAATCGGTACACCGATTGAATGCCCTCCTCCTAAAACAAGAGATACAGTTGGTTTTGAAAGCGAAGCCACCATTTCAGAAATCGCTAACCCAGCTTCAACGTCACCTCCAACTGTATTTAATATTAACAGTAAACCTTCAATTTTTGGATTTTGTTCAATCGCAACAATTTGCGGAATGATGTGTTCATATTTTGTTGTTTTATTTTGTGGTGGCAACTGAATATGACCTTCCACCTGCCCAACAATTGTTAAACAATGAATACGCGATTCATTCATTTGTGGTACATTCGTCTGTCCAAGTTGCTGAATTTTCTCCACTATAGAAGCCTCTTTTGGAACTTCTTTCGGCTCAGCTTCTTTTTCTTCATTTATATAACGATCACGTTCTGTCATATCGCATCCCCTTTCACTCGTATATAACTATTATTTCTTAAGTTATGAATTTCATTCGATAGGGTTAAAAAAGAAAAAGATCACCTGTAAAGGTGATCTTCTTTATACTTCCATAATAATCGGTAAAATCATTGGCTTTCTCTTCGTTTCTTCGTACAAGAACTGCCCTAATAATTCACGAATATTTTGTTTCAACATAGACCATTCAATTGTATACTCTTTAATTGATTGTTCAACAATCATACGTACAATATCTGTGGATCGTTCGATTAATGCTTCTGATTCACGAACATATACAAAGCCGCGTGAAATAATTTCTGGACCAGAGATTATTTTCTTTTCATCCTTACCTAGTGTTACAACAACAACTAAAATTCCATCTTGAGATAACATTTTTCTATCTCGAAGAACGATGTTACCGACGTCACCTACACCTAATCCATCAATTAAAACATTGCCAGCTTGCACTTTACCAGCTAATTTTGCTTCATCGTCACCAAAAGCAATTACATCACCTTTTTCTACGATAAAGATGTTCTCTCTTGTAATACCTACATCTTCCGCTAAATATGCATGTGCTTTTTGCATACGGAACTCACCATGTACGGGTACAAAATACTTCGGCTTCATTAAATTTATCATCAGCTTTAATTCTTCTTGGCTACCGTGGCCTGAAACGTGAACTTTTCTTTCACCGTAATAAATAACCTCAGCTCCAGCTCTAAATAACAAGTCAATAATTTTTGATACAGGTATTTCATTTCCTGGAATTGGAGAAGCTGCAATAACAACAGTATCACCTTTACGAATTGAAATTTGTTTATGAGCTTGCTTCGCCATTCTAGAAAGGGCTGCCATCGGTTCCCCTTGACTACCAGTCGTTAAAATAGCTACCTTTTTTTCCGGGAAATTGTCTATTTCTTGTAATGAAATAACCATACCTTCTGGAACATCTAAATAACCAAGACGTCTTGCAATATCTACCACTTTCACCATGCTACGTCCTACTACCGCTACCTTCCTTCCAGTTTCAGCAGCTGCATCAAACACTTGTTGAATACGATGTACATTGGAGGCAAATGAAGCAACAATAATACGTCCTTCTGAACTATAGAATACTTTAGAAATCTCTATACCAACTTCTTTTTCCGAACCTGTATAACCAGGACGTTCAGCGTTTGTACTATCAGATAACAAGCAAAGTACGCCTTCATTCCCAATTTGCGCCATTTTCCCAAGATCTGCTCCACTATTTCCGATTGGAGTTTGATCAAATTTAAAGTCTCCTGTATATACTACAGCACCTTTTGATGTATGGAAACAAACACCCACAGAATCCGGAATACTATGTGTCGTTCCGAAGAATGACACAGTTGTTGAATTAAACTCTACTGTTGAATTCGAGTCAATTGTTTTTAAGTCTACACGGCCTAACATTCCTGCTTCGCCAAGCTTTTCTTGTATAAGTCCTACCGTTAATTTCGTCGCATATACTGGAATAGATAATTTACGAAGCACATAAACAATTCCACCAATATGATCTTCATGACCATGGGTAATAAATAGTCCTTTTACTCGCTCTTGATTTTCTACTAAATATGTAATGTCAGGAATAACAATATCAATCCCAAACATTTCATCTCCCGGGAACATCAATCCTGCATCTACAATAAAGATTTCAGAATCAATTTCAACACAGTACATGTTTTTTCCGATTTCACCTACTCCGCCAAGAGCAAATACTTTAACAGACTCATTCTCTTTTCTCTTCATGTTGTTGCCTGGTTTAAAAATCTTGCAAACACTGATTTCACTAAAATTGCAGAGACACCAGGGGAAACTCTACAACCACCATATATTCACCGTCCAAGACGAATGTCCTTACCGTTATGCGATATCATGTCCTTGTTAATTTTTTAAACCAGGTTTCACCTCTCTTTCATTATATAAATCAAATATCTTATTCGATATGATATGAAAATTTCATTGAATCGTAATGTTTACTAATTTTGCTAAGCATACCCGTACTAAGCTACTTAGCCATATTATACCTGATACAAGAAATAGAACACAAGTTAAATTATGCGAAAGACAAGAGAAGACGCTAAAGTGAGGCTGTAATTTTCGGGGAGGGATTTTCATATCATACTCACTATTTTTCCTACGTAACAGGAGTTTAATGGAAAAATATTCATGTAAGTTCTTTACATAAACATGAAACGATATTCACTAAAAAAATCTTATCTCTGTAATCAGTTTCTTACTAACCCTCCCCCTGCCATCTCCTTCTTATTACAGCCTATTAACTATAGCTAATTTTCACCACTTACATATAGTTAGTCAAAATAAAAATAACCTAGTTTCACACTAGGTCATTTTTATTAACGAGGAATAGATTGCATTACTGATTGTAACGTTACTCTTTCTTCTTCCGTTAATGGAAGAAGTGGCAAACGTACAGAACCTACATCTAATCCAACCATTTGTAATGCTGTTTTTACTGGTGTTGGGCTCGGCGCCATAAATAGCGCATCCGTTACTTTTACTAGTAATTGATGTAATTTCTGCGCTTTTTTGAACTCTCCAACTTGGAATGCAGCAATCATTTCTTGCATTTCATTCCCGATAACATGAGATGCTACAGAAACAATACCTTTTGCTCCAATTGCCATAGCTGGTAATGTTAAACCATCATCACCGCTGTATACTGCAAAGTCGTCCGCTGTTTTTTCAATGATTTCTGTCATTGTTAATACATCGCCGCCTGCATCTTTAATCGCAACAATGTTTTCTATTTCTGATAAACGAACAACTGTATCAACGGAGATTTGTACAATAGATCGTCCTGGAACATTATATAGCATCACCGGAAGCGGAGTGCTTTCAGCGATTGTTTTAAAGTGCTGGTACATCCCTTCTTGACTCGGTTTGTTATAATACGGTGCCACTAGCATAACTGCATCAACACCAACTTCAGTTGCCTTTTTTGTTAAATCAACAGAAGCATGCGTATTATTGCTACCTGTTCCAGCGATTACAGGCACCCTTTTATCGACAACAGATACGACATGGCGATATAACGCTACTTTTTCTTCTGATGTTAATGTAGGAGATTCTCCAGTCGTTCCTCCTACCACGATTGCTGTTGTACCGTTATCAATTAAATAATTTACCAATTTCGTTGTCTTTGCAAAATCGATATTACCGTTTTTATCAAACGGTGTTACCATCGCGGTTGCAATTGTCCCAAAATCTATCATGATCTCACTCCTTATTGTTCCAGTTGCTTTTCTTTTGAAAGCTCAAATGCACTATGTAATGCATTCACAGCCTCCACTAAATCGGCTTCTTTTACAAGAACCCAAATTGTCGTATGACTATCTGCTGATTGCAGAATTTGAATACCTTTTTCCGCTAAAGCTGTGACGATTTTCGCAGTAACCCCTGGAATACCTGCCATTCCCGCTCCAACAATAGATACTTTCGCACAATGCTCTGTCACAATTGGCTCATATCCAAGTTGATTCAACAATTCGACAGCGCGAGCTGATACACTATCATTTACTGTATAAGCTACACCAGTAGGAGAAATGTTTATTAAGTCAACACTAATGCCTTCGTTTGCCATCTCTTTAAACACATGTTGTTGTAAATCATATGCAGTTTCTTTTGCAAGCACTTTAATTTGCGTTACATTTGATACGTGGGCAATACCTGTAACAGGACGTTCTTCTACATCCTGCCCTTTTGTAGCACCATCATATGCCGCAATAAGCGTACCTTCACTATCAGAATACGTAGAACGTACACGAAGTGGTACTTTTGCATGCATCGCAATTTCAACCGCACGCGGATGAACAACTTTCGCACCTTGATAAGCCATGTTACAAATCTCGTTATATGTTACAGTTTGAAGATGACGCGCATCTTTTACGATACGAGGATCCGCAGTCATAACACCTTCAACATCTGTGAATATATCGATATATTCAGCATGAAGCGCAACACCTAATGCTGAAGCTGAAGTATCACTACCTCCGCGTCCAAGTGTTGTTGTATCTCCATTTTTCGTTTGACCTTGGAATCCAGTAACGACGATAACATCTACATTTTGTAACTCTTCATGTATACGATCGCAATTCATTTCAATAATCTTAGCATTCGTAAAGTCACCATTCGTTACAAAACCAGCTTGTGCACCATTTAATGCTGCTGCTTTTATACCATTCTCATTCAACATGTTAGAGAAAACAATTGCTGAGATTAATTCTCCGCATGATAATAATAAATCTTGCTCACGTTTAGAAATATTAGATTCCTCTTGATTTACAAGACTTAATAACGTATCAGTTGCATACGGTTCACCTTTACGGCCCATTGCTGATACGACGGTAACTACTTTATAACCAGCAGCTAACGATTTTTTTATATGGTGAAGCGCATGCTTACGCCCATTGTCATCACGTACTGATGTACCACCAAATTTTTGAACAATAATTTTCATATTTTGCACCTTCTCTTAGCCGTTTACACTAATTGTAATTTTACTAAGCGCTCTGCAATTTGAACAGAATTCCATGCAGCGCCTTTTAATAAGTTATCAGATACGACCCAAAGATGGAATCCTTTATCATTATTTAAGTCTTTACGAATTCTTCCAACGAATACCTCGTTTTTACCTACTGCAGTAGCTGGCATTGGGTATAATTGTTCTGCCGGATTATCTTGCAATACAATACCTTCTGCATTTGCAAGTAAGTTTTTCATTTCTTCTACTGTTACGCCTTCTTTATCTACTTCAATGTATACAGACTCAGAATGACCTGATACGACTGGTAAACGAACACATGTCGCAGCTACTTCCAGTTCAGGCATATGCATAATTTTTTTCGTTTCATTAATCATTTTCATTTCTTCAAATGTAAATCCATTATCTTGGAATTTATCAATCTGTGGAATAGCGTTAAAAGCAATTTGGAAATGCTTTTCGTCACCTGATACAGGTAAAACATTCGCTTTTACTTCTTCACCATTTAAAATTGCTTGTGATTGTTCATGAAGTTCTTCAATAGCTGCCGCACCAGCGCCTGATACAGCTTGATATGTGGAAACGATTACTCGTTTTAACCCATATTGCTGACGAACTGGCTCAAGAGCTACTACCATTTGAATTGTAGAACAGTTTGGATTTGCAATAATACCATTATGTTCTTTTAAATCATTTTCATTTACTTCAGGTACAACAAGTGGCACATTTTCTGTCATACGGAATGCACTTGTATTATCAACAACAATCGCACCGCGCTTTGCTGCTTCAGGCGCTAATTGTTTCGATACAGATCCACCAGCACTAAATAGTGCAATATCTACTCCTTCAAAACTTTCAGGAGTTGCCTCTTGAACTGTAAATTCTTCGCCTTTAAATACAAGTTTCTTACCTGCAGATCGTTTAGATGAAAGTAACGTTAATTTCCCAATTGGAAATTCTCGTTTCTCTAAAGTATTTAACATTTGTTCACCAACTGCGCCGGTTGCTCCAACTACAGCGACATGAAAAGTTTTTTGCTTTTCCATCACTATGCCCCTTTCTAGATACCAATCCTTCTATAACTTAGAATTAGAAGGAGCTTACAATGCCCCTTCTAATCTTAATAACGTTAATTTTATCATATTCTACAGTAAGAATGATGGTTTCATCAAAAATTGTCCGTTTTTTTTCGTTTTTTAATTCATATATCTGAATTTTTCTACAACAACAGGTTGTAATTGTTTTCCTTGCAGCGCTTCTAATACTGTATCTTCAAGTAACTCCATACGAGCTACCATTGAGTTCGGTTTTTTCTCTGGTGCATCTTGGCCGAATGGTACGAAGTAGATGTCTTTTGTAGCCATTAGGCGCATTAGATTTACCCCATTTAATCCTAAAGCATCATTCGTCGAAACAGCTAACACAACAGGCTTTCCATTTCTAAGCGTTGCTTTTGCTGCCATTAATACAGGTGAATCTGTCATCGCATTCGCAAATTTACTCATCGAATTTCCAGTTAAAGGAGCAATTACCATACAATCTAGCGGGATTTTTGGTCCGAGTGGTTCTGCTCCGACAATTGAATTAATTGCTTTAAATCCTGTTATTTCTTCGATCTTTTTAATCCATTCTTCCCCTTCGCCAAATCTAGTATTTGTTGATTGGACAGTATAAGAAACAACGGGACGTACTTCTGCACCTTCTGCAATTAACTTCTCTAAATGTGGCATAACTTCTTCATACGTACAATGTGAACCTGTAAATCCGAAACCAATTCGTTTCCCCTTCAAACTCATTTCTCATCCTCCTCCTTTGCGATTGCATCTGCTATTAATAACTGAGAAAGAACATTCGCTAATATTTGTCCTGCTGTTTTCGGTGCAACAATCCCAGGAAGACCAGGTGCTAATAGTGCCTTCACTCCACGCTTCTCCGCATAGCGAAAGTCCGTGCCACCTGGCTTAGAAGCTAAATCAATAACTAACGTATGAGCTGGCATTTTTGAAAGAACATTCGCTGTCACAACGAGATGTGGAATTGTGTTAATAACAATATCGATATTGCCTACTTCTTTCTCTATGTCTTGCATATGAAAAGGAGAAAACATCATTTCTGTAATACGAGCAATATGTTCCGAACGTCTCGCTCCAACTTTGACATGTGCTCCTAATGATTGAAAGGCTCTTGCAACACTCATACCAGTTCTACCAAATCCTAAAACCATTACATTCGATCCATGAATTGTATAATCAGTATGTTGAATAACCATCATTAGTGTACCTTCTACGGTCGGAATAGAGTTGTAGATTGCAACATCATCACGATCAAATAATTTTACAAGTTTGCGATTTGTAGTAGATACGAGATTTTCCAAGTAAGGTGTACCAATACCTGAATATATAGTAAAGTTTTCTGGCGTCTTTTCAATTTGTTCTTTCGTTATGGAAACTTTTTCATTTGAAAAAATAGTATCTACTTCTCCTTTGGCATTCGTCCCTGCAACCGGCAAAATAATCGCATCTAAAGAAGTGAAATTTAAATCTTGTATACTTTCCTTTGCTGCCCCTGTGAAGCCATGATCTAACTGTTCAAACCCTATTAATGAAAGTTTCGCGTCCAGTTCGACTAGCTTGCGAATTACTTCTAGCTGCCGTGCATCTCCTCCTATGACAGCAATATGCATCTCAGTCAACATTCCCTAATTCACCTTCTTTTTCTTTCATTTATAAGAAAAATGCCTACTTTTTCTTTTTCCTCCACATCATATGTAATGTACGAGTTTGAGGTGATTGAAAAACAAAAAGCACACGTGATTTATCTTCTTTATCTCGCTATTTGCGAGCAGTAAGACTCCCACCTCAAAATTCGGCTGAAGCAAAGAAGTTAGGTGGAAGTCGGGCTGCTCGTAAAAGCCCGATTGGTGTGGGCTAATAATCAGTGGGGGATGGACAAACCCCCCACTGATTAAAGTTCCACTTTATATAAAGATAAAAAAAGACGACCAAAATGGTCATCTTTCACTCCGATTTTGAATGGTGCGTAAAATCACAAAGTATCATATCATGTCCCACTTTCTTAATTTTGCTCCATTCTACTCTAACTTCTTGCTGTTCTCTTTTAAAACCTCCCCATTTCCCAGCAGGTATAATAAGCGCTTGTATTTGTCCATCTCTCTCATTAATTTCTAAATCTGCATGGCCTAAAACTCCCATTTTTTCTGCTCTTTCTAAATCCACAATCTCTTTGCCACTTAATTCACTTAAACGCATAAAAACTCCTCCTATCTTTTTTCATAAAGGTCATTCCATAATAAGTACCTATTCTGCATATCTAAAAAAAATAACCGTATCTCATATAAAAGAGATACGGTTATTTCTGAAAACGAATGAATCACAACACCAATTAAAGTTTCATTCCTTTTGGCAGTTTTCCATCTGGACTAATAAGTGCTGCAGAGAATTCATCAGTAAACATGTTGCGAATTAACTCGTCTACATTTTGTTTTGTTACAGTGTTTACACTTTCAATAATCTCATCAAGAGAACGATGTTTACGAAGAAGCAATTCGTTTTTACCATTACGGCTCATACGACTATTCGTACTTTCTAAACTTAACATTAAGTTTCCTTTTAATTGTTCTTTACTGTTAACAAGCTCTTTTTCTGTAATGCCTGTATTTTTCAACGTATTTAACGTTTCTTGCATTGTTTCATACAGTGTATCTAATTGTTTACTACCTGTTCCACCGTAAAGTGTTAACATTCCTGTATCTTCATAGGAAGAGTGATAAGAGAATACTGAGTACGCCAATCCACGTTGCTCACGTACTTCTTGGAATAAACGGCTACTCATACTACCGCCTAAAACATTATTTAATACAATTAAGTTATAAATATCTTCGTGTCCCATTTGCAAGCCTTTATATCCTAAACATAAATGAGCTTGTTCTGTTTCCTTCTTACGTGCTACTTTATTGAAATGGAAAATTGGGCTATGTACTTGTTCACGATTTGTTGTTCCTTCGTAACTACCGAAATATTGCTCTACAGTTTGTAAAAATGCTTCATCAATATTCCCTGCAATTGATACAACAACATTTTCAGGTGTGTAATGATCTTTCATATATTGACGTAACGTATCACCTGTAAATGTTTCAAGCGTTTCTTCTGTTCCTAAAATAGGATATCCAAGCGGATGCGTTTCATATGTTGCTTTCGTTAACATATCATGCACAATATCATCTGGCGCATCTTCGTACATTTTTATTTCTTCACATACAACATTCTTCTCTTTTTTCAGTTCTTCCTCATCAAATGTTGAATTAAAGAACATATCTGCTAAAACATCTAACGCGTATTTAGCATGCTCATCTAGCACTTTCGCATAGTAACATGTATATTCTTTTGAAGTAAAAGCATTTACTTGTCCGCCAATGCTATCAAATGATTCTGCAATCTCTCTTGCACTTCGCGTTTCTGTCCCTTTAAAGAACATATGTTCCAAAAAGTGCGAAACCCCATTATTTTTTTCATTTTCATTTCTTGAACCTGCGTGGATCCATATACCAATCGCAACCGAGCGTACAGTTGGTATATTCTCCATAACAATTCTTACACCATTTTTACACGTATATTTTTTAATCAAAAACTTTCCTCCTAATGCCAGTTTCTCTAAATAATTGCTATTATTTAATGATAACAAGTTTAGAGATGAATGTCATGCAAATGTATTTAATCCACACGTTTTTCATCTAGTAATTCTGTAATATTCCCCACTTTATATCCTTGTTCCTTTAAATTTTTAATCATAGTATCTAGCGCTTCTGTTGTAGATGAAGTAGGATGCATTAGCACAATAGCACCTGGATGTATTTTTCGCATTACTCTCTGCAATAGCACACCCGGTTCTGGCCGCTTCCAATCAATTGTATCTACAGTCCACATAATCGTCCCCATTTGGAAATCATCCGCTATTTTTACTACCTCATCCCGAAAGCTTCCGCTTGGCGGAGCAAACCATCTCACTTTCTGATTTGTAGCTGCTTCTATCATTCGATTCGTTTTTTGTAATTGATCTCGTATTTCATCTGTAGACAGCGTTTTCATATTAGGGTGTGTGTAAGAATGATTTCCTACTTCTTGATTTGCATCGACAATCATTTTGGCAAATCGTAAGTTTTCTTTCACCCAGCGTCCTTCTAAAAAGAAAGTCGCCTTCACATCATGTTTTTTCAAGATCTCTAATATACGTGGCAAATACTCATTACCCCAGGCCACATTAATTGTTAATCCCACCATTTTTTTATTTGGATGTCCTCGATAAATGGGAGCTGGTGGTAAATCTTCTAAGTGAACACTCGGTGATACTTCCTTAAATTCAAGTTGTTTTTGATCAAACTTCTTGATTTTCTTCATATTATTATAGGACGCTTCTATATCCACTTGTTTTCCATTATACCCAGGCGTCGCCTTCCAAATCTTATCAATCATCGCATTTTGCGGCATAATCTCGTACTGTTTTACATGCTTTTGAATCTCTTCATGCAAGTTATCCTGCGCAAAAACGGAATAAGAGCCAAAACCCACATATAAAGAAAATATAAATATGTACGCTAATATACGAGCTTTCATATAAACCCTCCCATTAACTATAAAAAAGAAACCATTTTCTTCTTATCTTTGTTAATTTGAGCGTTATGATGAAAACTATACCTATACTCACATAAAAATCTAAATGAATCACATTTTTTACATAACAAAAAAAGCCAGCTAAACTGGCTTTCGCTTATTGTTGCTCTTGTGCGTTTTCTTCTTTAGCTGCTTCTTCTTTAGCAGCTTCTTTTTCTTGCTCTTCTTTTAGCAATACTTTTCTAGATAAGTTTACACGACCTTGTTTGTCAATCTCGATAACTTTAACTGAAATCTCATCACCGATTTTCACAACGTCTTCTACCTTACCTACACGCTCAAGTGCAAGTTCAGAGATGTGAACAAGTCCATCTTTACCGCTAAATAATTCAACGAACGCACCGAATTTTTCAACACGTTTAACTTTTCCTAAGTAGATTTCGCCTACTTGTACTTCGCGAACGATATCTTCGATAATTTTCTTCGCTTTTTCATTCATCTCTTGATTAATTGATGAAATGAATACTGTACCATCTTGCTCGATATCAATTTTAACGCCAGTTTCTTCAATGATTTTATTAATCTGTTTACCACTTGGTCCAATAACATCACGAATTTTATCTGGGTTAATTGCCATTGTAATAATCTTCGGAGCATACGCAGATAACTCAATGCGAGGTTCAGCGATAACAGATAACATGTGATCTAGAATGTGCATACGACCAACTTTCGCTTGTTGTAATGCTTCTTCTAAAATCTCACGAGATAAACCATCGATTTTAATGTCCATTTGTAGTGCAGTTACACCTTTTGCAGTACCTGCTACTTTAAAGTCCATATCACCTAAATGATCTTCCATTCCTTGAATATCTGTTAAAATTGTGTAATGCTCACCAGATTTTACTAGACCCATTGCAATACCAGCAACTGGTGCTTTAAGTGGTACACCCGCATCCATCATCGCTAATGTACTACCGCAAATACTCGCTTGTGAAGTAGAACCATTTGATTCTAATACTTCAGATACAAGACGAACTGTATATGGGAAATCCTTTTCAGATGGAATTACAGGTTCAAGAGCACGTTCTCCTAGTGCACCGTGACCAATTTCACGACGACCTGGTCCACGCATTGGTCTTGTTTCACCAACACTAAATGAAGGGAAATTATAATGGTGCATAAAGCGTTTTGACTCTTCTACACCTAGACCATCTAAAATTTGCACATCGCCTAATGCACCTAATGTACAAATACTTAATGCTTGCGTTTGTCCACGTGTGAATAGACCAGAACCATGTGTACGAGATAAAATGCCAACCTCTGATGCTAAAGGACGAATTTCGTCACCTTTACGACCATCTGGGCGGATTTTTTCAACTGTAATAAGACGGCGTACTTCTTCTTTTACAATTTTATATAAAATCTCACTTACTTGTCCTAATGTATCAGCATCAGCTTCCTCAGCTTCGTAATGCTCAATTACACGCTTTTTCACTACGCTAATTGCATTTTCACGTGCATGTTTTTCGTGCACTTGAATTGCAGAATGCATATCTGTTTCAGCCATTTCACGTACAGCTTGGTTCAAAACAGCATCCACTTCATAAAGTTTCACTGCTGTTTTCTCTTTACCGACAGCTTGTACAATCTCTTCTTGGAATGCAATTAGACGTTTAATTTCATCGTGTCCAAACATAATTGCTTCTAACATTGTTTCTTCAGGTACTTGATCCGCTCCTGCTTCAACCATGTTAATTGCATCTTTCGTACCAGCTACAACAAGGTGCATATCACTTTGTTCTTGCTGTTCTACTGTTGGATTAATAACGAACTCGCCATTAATACGACCAACTGTCGCACCTGCGATTGGACCTTCAAATGGAATATCTGAAATAGATAATGCTAATGAAGAACCAAGCATAGCTGCCATCTCAGAAGAACAGTCTTGATCAACACTCATTACGATGCTGACAACTTGTACTTCATTACGGAAACCATCTGCGAAAAGTGGACGGATTGGACGGTCAATTAAACGACTTGCTAAAATTGCTTTTTCACTTGGACGGCCTTCGCGCTTAATAAAACCGCCTGGGATTTTTCCAACTGCATATAAACGCTCTTCATAGTTTACTGTAAGCGGGAAGAAATCTACATTTTTTGGCTCTTTTGATGCAGTTGCTGTAGATAGAACTGCTGTGTCGCCATATCTTACTAATACTGCTCCGTTTGCTTGTTTTGCAAGCTGACTTGTTTCAATTGTTAGCTGACGACCAGCTAAATCTATCGAGAAGACTTGCTTTTCCTGACTCATTTAAGTACCCCTCTCAATTTAAAATATTCAATTCTTCTATGTAAATGGATAGTATATCACAATATTCTTTCCTCTAGTATTGCCGAAAATTAAGTAAGCTATAAAGAGTAGAAGATATATTTTTACCTAACAAAAAAGCGGGAATATTCCCGCTTCTTTGACTATCGACGTAAGCCAAGCTTTGTGATTAATTCACGGTAACGTGTGATATCGCTATTACGAAGGTAAGTAAGTAAGTTACGACGTTTACCAACCATCTTTAATAGACCACGACGTGAATGATGATCCTTCTTGTGAGTACGTAAGTGCTCGTTTAGAGTGTTAATTTGCTCCGTTAGGACAGCAATTTGAACCTCTGGAGAACCAGTATCAGTCTCATGAGTTCTAAATTGTGCAATGATTTCATTTTTACGCTCTTGTGTTAAAGCCATCCTATTTCACCTCCTAATAATTAAACCCCCAGTTACCTAGCAAGCATCGGTGAGTCGCAATGCCAAGTAATGGTTGTCATAAAGTACATAACATAGAATACTACTTTTCATTTGAAAAAGCAAGTATATTCTTTACGCTCGCAAAATATTCTTGGGCAATCTTTTTATCTTGAGCGATTTGCGCAACTAACTCATCAATTCCATTAAACTTTTTTTCTTCTCTTATACGCATGTGCCACTCCACTGTAACACTTTGATCGTATATGTCTTTATTAAATTCAAATAGATGCACTTCAATAGATAATTGACGCTCATTCTCTTTGAAAGTTGGCTTATATCCGATATTACATACACCATCATGCCATTCATCATGAACCTTCAACCTTACCGCATATACACCTACAGGTGGCAACAGATATTCATCACTTAAACCTACATTTGCAGTTGGAAAACCAATTTGACGTCCACGCTTATCACCGTGTACAACTGTTCCTTCTACCGTGTAAGCTCTCCCTAAAATAGATGGAATTTGTTCCATTTCACCGTTTCGAATTAACTTTCGTAATGAAGTAGAACTTACTTTTTCTTCTTGATATTCAACTTTTTCGATCACGGTCTGTGTAAACTCCCCTCTTGCATGAAATGGTAAAGTCTCCATCTTCCCTTTTCCTAAACGTCCATATGAATAATCAAAGCCTGCTACTACATGCTTTACATTTAAACCAATAATATACTCATCGACAAACTGTTGTGGTAACAATCCAGCAAATGGCTCGTCGAATTTCACCACATATAAGATATCAATTCCTAAACTTGCGATGATTTCTTCTTTAAGGCGCATCGGTGTAATATACTCCACATGCGCTTCTTTTTTTCCTAATACAACAGATGGGTGTGGATGGAACGTCATGACAGCACTTTTACATCCTCTTTCATCCGCTATTTTTTTCGCTGTTCGAATCACACGTTGATGTCCTAAATGAATGCCATCAAAATATCCTAATGCCATTACAGTAGGTGGTAATTCTATTTTATTTTGTTCATTTGGATGAGTTAAATGAATAAGTTTCACGCTTGCATTCACCTTTTTCTGTAATAATCCTTCCAATAATTCATTATAGCTTTAGTTCTTGATTATTCACAAGTACTTTCATTGGCTTTAGCATGCCAGGGTGTTTTGGGTGATGCTCATAAATTGCTAAGCAACGATCATTTTTATCAAATACTGTAATAAATGGTGCTGTTGTTTCTAATTCATTCTTTAAGAACATACCGTTCTTTATTTTTTCAGCTTGCTTTTCATCTACAACCATTTTTGGAAACTTACTTAGCGCCTCATCAATTGAGATGAAAATAGACTCTACTGTTCCATTTTGCACGTTTTCTTCAATTTCTTCAAATGATATGCAATCTTCTAGTAAAAATTCACCAGATGCTGTTCTTACAAGGTGCGACATATGTGATGGAAATCCAAGTTTTTCACCAATCATTACTGCTAGTGTTCTTACATATGTTCCTTTACTACACGTTACACGGAAACGAAATGAAATGTTTTCCCCTTCAAAAACTTCACGTTCATCAAGTAATACAAATTCATGAATTGTAATTGTACGAACTGGACGTTCAACTTCTTGTCCTGCCCTTGCATATTCGTATAGTTTTTTTCCGTTAACTTTTACAGCTGAGAACATCGGTGGCATTTGTTCAATTGTCCCTGTTAGTTCCGCTAGTACCTCTTCTACTTCTTTACGTGTAATGACACGATTTACATCTTGTTTCTCCACAACTTCACCAGAAGCATCTTCTGTTGTTGTTGAAAACCCTAATGTCACTTCACCTTCATATGTTTTTGTTTCACTTGTTAAAAATTGCGCAATTTTCGTTGCACGCCCAACGCAAATAGGTAATACTCCTGTTACATCTGGATCCAGTGTCCCTGTATGACCAATTCGTTTCTCACGCAATATCTTTCTTAATTTGAACACACAATCATGTGATGTCATTCCCTTTGGCTTATGTAATAATACTACACCTTCCATATATTCACCTCATCGTTATTCTTTTGTAGTAATTGCAATTATGCAAAACTTATTTTACATTGAAAAAATGGATAGACAAATGTCTATCCATTATTCTTCACGTTTACCGTCTTTATTAATTTCATGTAAAAGTGTATCAATTCGATGACCATATCCGATAGACTCATCAAACTCAAAGGAAATTTCCGGTGTTTTACGAAGACGAATACGTTGGCCAATTTCTGAACGAATAAAGCCTTTTGCCTTCGCTAAACCTTTTAATGTATTTTCCTTCTGTTCTTCGTCACCTAAAACAGAAATATATACTTTAGCAATTTGTAAATCTCCACTTACTTGTACATCTGTTACTGTAAC
Organism: Bacillus cereus; assembly: GCF_015071065.1. Lineage (GTDB taxonomy): Bacteria > Bacillota > Bacilli > Bacillales > Bacillaceae_G > Bacillus_A > Bacillus_A cereus_BA. The sequence continues at coordinate 241,674 of NZ_VOVA01000001.1, forward strand.
AAATCCAATACGTGGGTCTTTAATTTTACGACTGATAATGTCGCCTAATTCTTTTTTCATTTGCTCGCCCACACGGTTCGCACGTAATTTCATAACTCTTCACCTCATTCAATACCATTCCAAATGTGTTATCGTACGTTCAATTTCAGGAAATGAATCGACATACTCAAGTACACGATTCATTTCTTTTTCACAGACAACACGATTTGAGGATACGGAAACAATTGCAATTTCTGTACGTTGCCATACATCTTGATGCCCAACTTCAGAAACAGCTACATTATAGCGCTGTTTCACACGAGTTAACACACGTTGCAAAATTGCTCGCTTCTCTTTTAAAGAATGCACATCGTAAATCATACACTCGAATGAGAGTGAAGCGATAATCATCGCTTCACTTCTTCCATAACGTATGCTTCAATGATGTCCCCTTCTTTAAGATCATTATATCTCTCAATTGTAATACCACACTCATAGTTTTGTGCAACTTCTTTTACGTCGTCTTTGAAACGTTTTAACGTATCAAGTTGTCCTTCGAAAATTACTACGCCATCACGGATAATACGAACACCACTATCACGTGTAATCTTACCGTCTATTACGTAACAACCTGCGATTGTTCCAACTTTTGTTACTTTGAACGTTTGACGAACTTCCGCTTGACCGATTACTTTTTCTTCGAATTCTGGATCCAGCATACCTTGCATTGCTGATTCAATTTCTTCGATTACTTTATAGATAATACGGTGTAAACGAACATCAACTTTCTCTAATTCAGCTGTACGCTTCGCATTCACATCAGGGCGTACGTTAAATCCAATTATAATTGCATTAGATGCAGAAGCTAAAATAACATCAGATTCTGTAATCGCACCTACGCCTGTATGGATAATTTTCACTTTTACGCCTTCAACATCAATTTTACGAAGTGATGCTGCCATTGCTTCTACAGAACCTTGTACGTCAGCTTTCACAATTAAGTTAAGTTCTTTTACATCGCCCTCTTGGATTTGTTGGAATAAATCTTCCAGGCTGAATTTAGATTTCTCACCACGTTGTGCAACTAACGCTTCTTGTGCACGTGATTCACCGATTTGACGAGCTTTCTTCTCATCAGCGAATGCCATGAAACGATCTCCCGCTTGTGGCACTTCATTTAAACCTGTAATTTCAACAGGAGTTGATGGACCAGCAACTTTTACACGACGACCAATATCACTTACCATTGCACGAACACGACCGAATGATGTTCCAACAACAATTGGATCTCCAACTCGAAGTGTACCGTTTTGAACAAGTAATGTCGCGATAGTTCCTTTACCTTTATCAAGCTGTGCTTCAATTACAGTACCAGCTGCATAGCGATTTGGATTTGCTTTATATTCTTCTACTTCACTCACAAGAAGAATCATTTCTAGCAAGTTGTCAATTCCCTCGCCTTGAATTGCAGAAATTGGTACGAAAATCGTGTCTCCGCCCCAAGCTTCTGGAACTAATTCATATTCTGTTAATTCTTGCATTACACGATCAGGATTTGCCGCTGGTTTATCCATTTTATTCACAGCAACAATAATTGGTACTCCAGCTGCTTTCGCATGGCTAATCGCTTCAACTGTTTGTGGCATAACACCGTCATCAGCTGCAACAACAAGAATTGTAATATCTGTTACTTGTGCACCACGAGCACGCATCGTTGTAAATGCCGCGTGACCTGGTGTATCTAAGAACGTAATTTTCTTATCATTTACATCAACTTGGTATGCACCGATATGCTGAGTAATTCCACCAGCTTCGCCAGCAGTTACTTTTGAATTACGGATAGAGTCAAGCAATGTTGTTTTACCATGGTCAACGTGTCCCATAATTGTAACAACAGCTGGACGTTCTTTTAAGTTTTCTTCATCATCTTGCTCATCGATGAATGTTTCAAATTCAGTTTCACTTACAACTACTTCTTCTTCTACTTCAATACCGTAATCAGTAGCAATTAACTCAATTGTTTCTTTATCTAAATCTTGGTTAATTGTTGCCATAATTCCTAGCATGAAGAGCTTTTTAATAATTTCAGATGGCTCTTTGCTTAACTTTTTAGCAAGATCTCCTACTGTAAGGCTTCCAGAGAAAGTGATTTTATCTGGTGTTTCTACTATTTGCGTTTGTTGTCTTCCAGCAAAGTTATCTTGACGTTTGTCTTCATTTCCTTTGCCTTTTTTCTTCTTCTTATTGCTGTTCTTTTTACTGCGAACAACTTTCTCTTCTACTTCAAACTCATCTGCAACAGAAGGTTTTTCTGCTTCAGTGTTATATTGATTATCTAATTTGTTTACTACTTCATCTTCTAACATTGTCATATGATTCGAAACCTCGATATTCATCTCTTTTAGTTTTGTCATAAGATCTTTACTAGAGATATTATTTTTTTTTGCATATTCATGTACTCGAATTTTACTCATACCTTCACCCCCGGTAATTTGTATCGAGCATGCTACGTAGCTTTTTCGCAAAGCCTTCATCTAACACAGCTACAACGACTCGCTCGTCTCTCCCAATCGCATGCCCTAATTGTTGTCGATTTTCGACTTTTCTCATTGGTATGTTGTAGTACGTGGTTTTATCGATGATACGTTTTGTAGTGTTCGCTGACGCATCTTCAGAAAGCAATACTAGCTTTGCTTTGCCACTTCGTACTTCTTTTAAAACAAGTTCTTCACCCGAAATGATTTTTCGAGCGCGGTTTGCTAGTCCTAAAAACGATTTCCAATCAGACACTTATTTCGACTCCTTCTCAACAAGCTCAAGAAGCTCTTCGTACAGAGAACTGTCGATTTTCGCTTTTAGATGATGTTCCAAAATATTTTTCTTTTGGGCTTCAATAATGCTTTCTTTATCTTTTGATAAATATGCACCTCGTCCTGATTTTTTCCCTGATAAATCAATAGACACTTCGCCCTCTTTGGAACGAACAATGCGAACGAGCTCTCGTTTTGATTTCATTTCTTGCGTCGCAATACATTTTCGTAACGGAACTTTTCGATTGCTCATACTCATCACCTCTATTCGATTTCGTCTTCAACTGAATCGAATCCGAATGCGATTACGCTATCTTCTTCTGTCACAATACCAAGTTGTTTCGCATCAGACTCACTTTTAATATCAATTTTCCAACCTGTTAATTTAGCTGCAAGACGCGCATTTTGTCCACGCTTACCAATCGCTAATGAAAGCTGGTGGTCTGGAACAACAACAGTTGTTGCTTTCTCTTCTTCATCTACAAGTACTTTAACAACCTGTGATGGACTTAAAGCATTTGCAACATATTCAACTGGGTCATTCGACCAGCGAACGATGTCAATCTTTTCACCTTTTAGTTCATCTACAACGCGTTGTACACGTTGTCCTTTCGGTCCTACACAAGAACCTACTGGATCAACATCGATATTCTCTGCATATACAGAAATTTTAGAACGGTCGCCCGCTTCACGTGCTACAGAGCGAATTTCTACAGTTCCATCATAAATTTCTGGAACTTCCATTTCGAATAAACGTTTTAAAAGACCAGGATGTGTACGTGATACGTAAATTTGTGGTCCTTTTGTTGTCTTTTCTACTTTTGTAATAAATACGCGAATACGATCATGTGGTTTATATTGCTCATTTGGCATTTGCTCACTTACAGGTAATAAAGCTTCTACTTTACCTAAGCTTACATAAATGAAACGAGCATCTTGGCGCTGTACAATACCAACCATAATGTCTTCTTCACGATCACTAAATTCTGAATAAATAACACCACGTTCCGCCTCACGAACTCGTTGTGTTACAACTTGTTTTGCAGTTTGCGCTGCAATACGACCAAAATCTTTTGGCGTTACTTCAATTTCTAGTACATCGCCATCTTGGTAGTTTGGATTAATTTGTCTTGCCTCTTCTACAGAGATTTCAAGACGTGGATCAAACACATTATCCACAACGTCCTTACGTGCTAAAACTTGAATTGTTCCCACTTCTGGGTTAAAGCTCACACGAACGTTTTGTGCTTGGTTAAAATTGCGTTTATAAGCAGAGATTAATGCTGCTTCAATCGCATCAATAATAATATCTTTGCTAATACCTTTTTCTGACTCTAATACGAGCAAAGCATCTAACAACTCAGTGCTCATGAAGATCCCCCTTCTTACTAAAACGTAACAGCAAGTCGCGCATTTGCAACTTTATCCATTGGAATTTGGATTTCTTTTTTACGTGTTTTAATTGTTAATAGTAGTGTAATTGTAATACCGTCGTAGGAAAGTAGCTTTCCTTCAAACATCTTCTCACCATCAATCGGCTCATATGTTTTAATTGCCACTTGTTTTCCTACCGCTTGCTGGAAGTCTTTCTCTTTCTTTAATGGGCGTTCCGCTCCAGGAGATGATACATCCAAAAAGTAAAGATGAGGAATTGGATCCTCTTTATCTAAAGCTTCGCTTAAACGTTCACTTACCGCACCGCATTCTTCAATGTCGACTCCCTTTTCAGAATCGATGAATACGCGTAAGAACCAGTCTTGTCCTTCTTGCACATACTCTACATCTACAAGTTCAAGATTTAACTCTTCAACGATTGGCTGCGCAAATGCTTCTACAACTTCTGTGACTTTCTTATCCATAAACAGCCTCCTTCCTGCCGCCATGTACCATTTAAAAGAAAAGATCCCGTTCATAAAGTCGGTCTATCTTATTCTTTCTCGTTAGCTAACAAAAGCCCCTGCCGTTAAGCAGGGAATATCTGTCTTAGTATTACCAAATTAAAGAAGTAAAACTTGTAACAAAATATGTATATACGACAGAAATATCTTTACTATCTACATAAACAAAATGTAGATAGTAACACGAAAGAGTGGGTTTCCCCACTCTCTTTTTCACAAAATATACATGACATGGTTATCTCGGTTTATAGTATACCATAGCAAATGTTGATTTGCAAAGACTTTTCCTACCTATTAGAACAGTGACAATTGGTTTTGATCCGGTAAATCTCCTAGACAACCTTGACCATCTAAATACTCAATAATCGTTTTAGAAACCTTACTGCGCTGCTGTAAGTCTTCTTTTGATAAGAAATCACCATTTTTACGAGCTTCAACAATACTGAAAGCTGCGTTTGTACCAAGACCAGGCACTGCATTAAATGGAGGAATTAAAGTATCCCCATCAATTATAAATTCGGTTGCATGCGAGCGGTATAAATCAACCTTTTGGAATGAATAACCACGCTCACACATTTCAAGTGTCATTTCTAGTACCGTTAATAAACTCTTCTCTTTCGGTGCTGCATCCAATCCTTTTTGTGCAATTTCATCAATTTTTACACGTATGGATGCTGAACCTTTCGCCATCGCCTCTACATCAAAGTCATCTGCACGAACTGTAAAATATGCCGCATAGAATAAAAGTGCGAAATGTACTTTAAAGTATGCGATACGTACAGCCATAAGTACGTACGCAGCCGCATGGGCTTTAGGGAACATGTACTTAATCTTCTTACATGAATCAATATACCAACCTGGTACATTGTTATTTCTCATTTCCTCTTCCCATTCTTCTGGTACACCTTTACCTTTACGCACCGACTCCATGATTTTGAAGGCTAATGATGGATCCAAGCCTTGATAAATTAAATATACCATGATGTCATCACGACAACCAATAACTTCACTCAGTGTACACGTACCGTTATAAATTAATTCATTCGCATTACCTAACCATACATCTGTACCATGGGACAGTCCAGAAATTTGGACAAGCTCTGAAAACGTCGTTGGTTTCGTTTCTTCTAACATTTGTCTTACGAATTTCGTACCAAACTCTGGTATACCAAGTGTACCTGTTTTACAGTTAATTTGTTCTTCCGTTACCCCTAAAGATTCTGGACCAGAGAAAATTTTCATTACCTCTGGATCATCCGTTGGAATTGTTTTCGGGTCAATACCACTTAAATCTTGAAGCATACGAATAACAGTCGGATCATCGTGTCCTAATATATCAAGTTTCAATAAATTATCATGAATTGAGTGGAAGTCAAAGTGCGTTGTTCTCCACTCAGCACCTATTGAATCAGCCGGAAACTGAATTGGTGAAAAGTCAAAAATATCCATGTAATCTGGTACAACGATAATACCACCTGGATGCTGTCCGGTCGTACGCTTTACACCTGTACATCCCGCAACTAAGCGATCAATCTCTGCATTTCGAATTGTTAAGTTATGATCATTAGCATAACCTTTCACATACCCATAAGCGGTTTTTTCCGCAACCGTACCAATTGTTCCTGCGCGGTATACATAATCTTCACCGAACAGTATTTTCGTATAGTTATGGGCGCGTGGTTGGTATTCTCCGGAGAAATTCAAATCGATATCCGGTACCTTATCCCCTTTAAATCCAAGGAACGTTTCGAAAGGAATGTCATGTCCATCTTTCACATATGGAACATTACATGTTGGGCATTCTTTATCTGGCAAATCAAAACCAGAACCTACAGAACCGTCATTAAAGAACTCTGATTGTTTACACTTTGGACATACATAGTGCGGTGGTAATGGATTTACTTCTGTAATTTCCATCATCGTTGCAACAAATGATGAACCTACCGATCCACGCGAACCTACTAGATAACCGTCTACTAACGATTTTTTCACAAGCTTATGTGAAATTAAATAAATAACGGCGAATCCATGTCCAATAATACTTTTCAATTCTTTTTCCAAACGAGCTTCTACAATTTCCGGTAGTTCATCGCCATAGATACTTCTTGCCATTACATAGCTCATATCACGTGTTTCATCATCGGCACCTTCAATTTTCGGTGTATATAAATCATCTTTTACTGGATGAACATCACCAATTAATGATGCAATCTTGTGTGTATTTGTCACAACAATTTCTTTTGCTTTGTCTTCACCTAAGAATGAAAAACAATCTAGCATTTCATTTGTTGTACGGAAATGTACAGGCGGTAATGAATGACGATTTAACGGATTAGCTCCGCCCTGCGAACTGACTAAAATTTTCCGATATATCGCGTCCTCTGGATCTAAATAATGCACATTCCCAGTAGCAACAACTGGCTTATCTAATGTCTCACCTAGTTTTACTAAGTTAGAAATTATTGTTTTTAACTGCCCTTCATCTCGAACGAGTTCACGTTCTACTAAATGACGTAATACTTCTGGAGGCATAACCTCAATGTAATCGTAAAACTGTGCAATTTCTTCTACTTCTTCAGGTGCTTTTTGCATCATAGCTTCAAACACCTCACCCTTGTCACAAGCTGTTCCTACTAAAATGCCTTCGCGATATTTTTTTAATAGTGACCTTGGTACACGTGGTACACGATAAAAGTAATTCAAGTGAGAATATGAAACCAGTTTATATAAATTTTTCAACCCAACATCTGATGTGGCAAGTAATGTCATATGACTTGGACGCCCACGTTTATATGCATCCCCTTGTCCCATACTATCGTTTAGTTGATCGTGATATTCAAATCCCTTTTCAATCACATCTTTTAACATTTTCACAAGTAAATATCCCGTTGCTTCTGTATCATAAATCGCACGGTGATGTTGCGTTAATTCAATATCAAGCTTTTTACACATCGTATTTAATCGATGATTTTTCATTTCTGGGAATAAGAACCGTGCAAGTTCTAACGTATCAATAACTGGATTTTTCGTTTTTTCTATCCCAGCCTTTTTAAAACCTACGTTAATAAAGCCCATATCGAAGCTTGCGTTATGAGCAACAAGTGTATGGTCACCCATCCATTCCTCAAACTTTTTAAACACTTCGTCCACTTCTGGTGCATCAGTTAACATATCATCTGTAATACCTGTTAATTCAATAATCGTCGCCGATAATGGTTGATGAGGATTTGCGAAAGATTCAAAGCGATCAATAATTTCGCCACCTTTTATCTTTACAGCAGCTAACTCAATGACTGTATCATATACAGCAGATAACCCTGTTGTCTCAACGTCAAAGACAACATATGTTTCTTCTGCAAGTAGACGATGTGCTTCGTTATACGCTATCGGCACGCCATCATTAACTAAATTTGCCTCTACACCATACAGAACTTTAACTCCAGCCTTTTTACCAGCAGAATATGCTTCTGGGAATGACTGTGCAACAGCATGGTCTGTAACTGCAATAGCCTCATGCCCCCATTTTCCTGCTTGGGCAACAAGCTTAGAAACAGAAGTAACAGCATCCATTTGACTCATTGGAGTATGAAGATGAAGTTCTACTCTTTTTTCCCCTTCTTTTGCTTTATCTTTACGAGAAGGTCCCGTTATTTCATTTATATCATTTGCAATCATAACTAAATCACGCACGAATGTATCATTTTGAACTGAACCACGCGCTTTTACCCACGTTCCTTTTTTCAAGGATTGTAACATCGGGATATCTTCTTTATCACGTGAGAACATCTTAATCATAATAGAGTCCGTATAGTCAGTTATCTTTAAAGTTAATAACGTACGTCCACTACGAAGTTCTTTCGTCTCTACATGGAAAACATACCCTTGAACAGTTTTTCTTCTTTCTTCATCTTGAATTTCACGCAGCGGCGTAATCTCTTCATCTGGCTTAATAAGATAACCAAGCACAACTGGTCCTTCATGAACAACATCACTTTCTTCAGCTTGCTTTTTAGCCATCTCTTCCATAGCCTGTATAACTCGTTGACGATCTTCTTCCTGTGTTTGCTCACGAAACTTTTGCATTTCTTCTGCATTTTGCTTTATATGTGTGTCTAACTGAAAACGTGGGAATCCAAAAGCTTCGTATTGATCCCCTACTGGTTTCGCAACGTTTTTCTTTAAAGCAGTAGATTCCAGCTCATTATTCACATTTAATAGCAACTTCACGCCATTGACCTGCGGAAGTTGCTTCTTTAAGTACGCGAACATAGGTGAAAATGTAATTCGTTCTGTACAAAGCGGCCAATATGCCTTTACTTCTTCTTCTGTAAATTGTTTATTCTCTGTTTCCAATGCAAATGTTGTTCTTGCAATATGAGAAAATGATTGCTTAAGTTTTGTTTCTAGCAACTCATATAATTCTGTCGGCAAAATACGTGGCACTTGTAAGTCAAAATGCCAACTTTTATTCGCTTTATCAATAACTAGCTTTTCAATACCACCGCCATGTAAATATTGATTTATAAGGTCTTCTGGTATTTGCAACTGCTGGAGCAAAATTTGAAATCGCTCTTGTTGTTCATTTGTTAATGACATAAGCACTCTCCTTCCATTTGCTATTATAAATTGAAACGTACTACAAAGAAAGATTTCTTCCTTCTTCTTTTACAAAATACGTTTACAAAGAAAGAGAAGGTACCTCATTACGAGGTACCTCTTCTTATTTTAAAATATTAGCAATATATGTTTGAAGTTCTTCTACTTTCACTTCTTCAGACTCGCCTGTAGCACGTACTTTCACTTCTACAATACCTTCATCTGCTTTTTTACCAACTGTAACACGAACTGGAAGGCCGAATAAATCTGCATCTGCAAATTTAACACCTGCACGTTCTGCACGATCATCTAGTAATACTTCGTATCCTTGCTCTTGTAATGAGTTGTAGATATTTTCACCCATTTCACGTTGTGCATCAGATTTCATATTTACTGGAATTACATGCACATGGAACGGTGCAACAGCTTTTGGCCAAACTAAACCATTCTCATCATTAAACTGCTCTGCAATTGCTGCCACTGTACGAGATACACCGATACCGTAACAACCCATAATAAATGGTTTTGTTTTTCCATTTTCATCTAGGAACGTTGCGTTCATTGCTTCACTATAACGAGTTCCTAATTTGAATACATGACCAACTTCAATTCCACGTGCGAAAAGAATTGTTCCATTTCCATCTGGAGATTGGTCTCCTTCTTGGATGAAGCGTAAATCTGTATATTGACTTACTTTAAAGTCACGTTCTGGATTTACATTTACATAATGGAAGCCTTCTTCGTTCGCTCCTGAACATCCGTTGACAATTGATGCTACAGCATGGTCAGCGATAATTTCGATATCCCCTGTAACACCAATCGGTCCTAAAGAACCAACTTCACAGTTTAATAACTCTTTTATTTCTTCATGGGAAGCAAGCTCAACGACTGAAGCTCCGTATACATTCTTCACTTTTACATCATTGACTTCATGATCGCCACGAACAAGTACTACTACTAATTTCTCATCTACTTTAAACACCATAGATTTAATGCATTTTTCCGCTGCAACATTTAAGAATGCAGATACTTCTTCAATAGCTTTTTGATCTGGAGTTGCTACTTTTTCAAGTGCTTTTTCAGCTTCATCACTCTTCGTATACGTAGCAACGACAGGAGCCATTTCAATATTTGCCGCATAATTAGATGTATCAGAATACGCAATTGTATCTTCACCTACATCAGATAACACCATAAATTCGTGTGTATCTTTTCCGCCCATTGCTCCAGAATCAGCGATAACTGCACGGAAATTCAAACCACAACGAGCGAAGATATTAGAATACGCTTCGTATAAACCGCTATATACTTCATCCAAACTTTCTTGTGTTGCATGGAAAGAATACGCATCTTTCATTAAAAATTCTCTTCCGCGTAATAAACCGAAACGTGGTCTTTGCTCATCACGGAATTTTGTTTGAATTTGATATAATGTTAATGGTAGTTTTTTGTATGATTTAATTTCATCACGTACAAGGTCTGTAATTACTTCCTCATGAGTTGCCCCTAGCGCAAACTCGCGAGCATTACGATCTTTCATACGCATTAATTCTGATCCGTAAGAATACCAACGGCCTGATTCTTTCCATAATTCAGAAGCTTGCATAGCTGGCATTAATAGCTCTACTGCCCCTGCGCGCTCCATTTCTTCACGAACAATACGTTCTACTTTGTGTAACACTTTTAAACCAAGTGGTAGAAAACTATAAATACCAGAAGCATTTTGACGCATAAACCCTGCGCGAAGTAATAATTGATGACTCTTAATTTCAGCATCTGCTGGAACTTCACGTAATGTAGGACTGAATACCATACTTTGTTTCATTTATTCGCACCTCTTCATTTTACTCTTACACGCAATAAAATCCCTCACCTCGAGTTAGGTGAGGGATTTTATTCTACGAGCTCTATTTCATTATAAACTTCTTCTTATTTTACAAGAAAAACTTACGGATGTCATTCCATGTTACAACTAACATAAGCAACATTAATAATGCAAACCCAATAAAGTGAACCATTCCTTCTTTTTGACGATCAATTGGTTTTCCTCGTAACGCTTCAATTAAGAAGAAGAACAAACGTCCACCGTCTAAAGCTGGGACTGGTAATAAATTAAATAAACCAAGGTTAATACTTAAAACTGCCGCTAAACTTAGTACACGCGTAAATCCATAATCTACAACTTGATCTGTTAGATTATAAATTCCTACTGGACCTGACAACTCATTAATAGAAAATTGACCCGTTACTAATTTCACAAGAGAATCAAAAATTAGTTTCGTCCATTCGTATGTTTGTTCAAATCCTGATTTAATAGAACCCATCACTGTTTTCTCTACAGGAGAATAAACACCAATTCTACCAACTTCGTCTTTTCCTTCTTTATCAAGCGTTGGTGTTACTTTCACATTAAGCTGTTCATTATCACGCTTTACTTGTAACGTAATTTCTTTATTCGGGTTTTCACGTACAATAGTAACAACATCTTTCCATGTACTTGTGTTTTTCCCATCAATAGCTTGAATTGTATCATTTTCTTTTAATCCAGCTTGCTGTGCTGCACTATTCTCCATCACTTTTCCGACCATTGGCTTGTCAACGGGAACCCCTTGTACAAATCCAAGAATCACAAAAATAACAAATGCTAGAATAAAGTTCATTGCAGGACCTGCAAAGATTGTTAGAGCACGTTGGCCCAATTTTTTAGAGCCAAATTGTCTATTGTACGGAGCGATTTGAATTTCTTCTCCCGCAGAAATGATACGAGCTTTTTCATTCACTCGGAATGTTTGCAGCTCTTCCTCGTACTCTTCATAACCCGAAATTGTAAGATTATGCTCTAAATCAGCTTGTTCGACTTCAATGACACGAACATTTGGATATTTTTCATGCCCGTCAAAAACTAATTTCACAACTTCGTCTTTTTCATTTAATACAAGCCCAACCTTTTTTCCAGGTTTTAACTCAACTGTGTCCGCATCCTCGCCAGCCATTCTTACATAGCCACCAAGGGGCAGTAATCGAATCGTATACACCGTTTCATTCTTTTCAAATGAGAATATTTTTGGACCAAAACCAATCGCAAACTCGCGGCACAAAATACCTGCTCTTTTTGCGAAATATAGATGCCCTAGCTCATGGAAAAATACGAGTGCACCGAAAATTAATATAAAGGCAATCGCTGTATTCAATTCCATAACCACCTTTGCTAAATTTGTTCCATCACAAACCGTCTTGTGGCTGCGTCAATTTCCTGAATTTCCTCTAAGCTCGGACGTGCAATGACAGTGTGATGGTGCATTGCTTTTTCAATGAGGTCTTCCACTGTTAAGAAACCAATTCTCTTTTGTAAAAAAGCTTCAACAGCTACTTCATTTGCCGCGTTCATTACAGCCGGCATACTTCCACCTGTCTTTCCAGCTTCATACGCAAAACGTAGACAACGGAAACGCTCTTGATTCATTTTCTCAAAATGCAATGTTCCCATTTCCCATAAATTTAACTGTTTTGTGTCTGAAAGAGGTAATCTATCAGGATATGTAAGCGCGTATTGAATCGGTACTCGCATATCAGGTGAGCCAAGCTGTGCCATTACACTACGATCTTCAAATTCAACCATAGAATGAATAATACTTTCTTTATGTAGAACAACATCGATTTGCTCATAAGGGATACCAAAAAGCCAGTGTGCTTCAATTACTTCTAGCCCCTTATTCATCATTGTAGCAGAATCAATTGTAATTTTCGAACCCATTGACCAGTTTGGATGACGAAGTGCATCTTCTACGGTCACTTGATGCAATTCATCTCTCGTTTTATCACGAAAACTTCCGCCTGAAGCAGTTATAATTAAGCGAGAGATTCTTTTTTCATTTTCACCATTCAAGCATTGAAAAATAGCTGAATGTTCACTGTCTACCGGAAGTAACGATACATTATGTTTTCGTGCTGCTTCCATTACAAGATGCCCTGCAGTTACTAACGTTTCTTTGTTTGCAATTCCAATTGTTTTTTTCGCCTCAATTGCGCGGAGTGTCGGTAATAACCCTACGCTACCTACAACAGCATTCACTACAATTTCTGTATCTGGGTGCAACGCTACTTCTAATAAGCCTTCGCTACCATATACGACTTTTGTATTACCAGAAACAGCTTGTAATTTTAAAACATCTTCCTCTCTTTGCACAGAGACAATTTGCGGAGAAAATTCTTGAATTACCTTTACTGCGTAATCAACATTTTTCCCTACAGAAAAAGCAACGAGACGGAATTGGTCTGGGTGCGAGCGTAACACATCTAATGTTTGTGTACCGATTGATCCGCTTGCACCTAATAAACTAATGTTTTTCATGACTCCAACCCCTCGTTCATTTATTAATTGTATTGTAATAAGAAGTATAGAATTGGTAACACAAATAACCAACTATCTGTTCGATCTAAAATACCACCATGTCCAGGTAAAATTGTACCTGAATCCTTTACACCATAATGGCGTTTAAATGCAGATTGCACTAAATCACCAATTTGTCCAAAAATAGAAATGATAATCGTCAGAACGATTAAAACTCCTACATTCGCTTCAACTGGGAAGAACATATTGTAAACAAGTGCAACAACAATTCCACAAACAATACCGCCTAATGAACCTTCAATCGTTTTATTCGGACTAATTTCTGGCCACAATTTCCTTTTTCCAAATGCTTTTCCTATGAAATATGCACCTGAATCAGTTGCCCATATGACAAATAGTGCACAGAACACATATTTGATTCCTAATATTCTCGTTTCATTTAAATATAAGAATCCCATTCCAACATATGTCGTTGCCATAAGTAAAAATGAAGCATTGTCAAAAGTAAATGTATTCTTAGAAAGGACTGTATATGATAAAAGTAATAAAACAATCACAAATGTGATTTCTAATTTACCTAACCCAATCCCTGTAAACAGTTCTGATGCACTACTCGGAATTAAAATAATCCACAATAATACTGCAGCTAAAACTGTTGGTACCGAAATAAGCGTAAGCTTGTTCATACGAATTAATTCATATAAACCTATAGAAGCAAGTGCATACACTAAAACTGTAAAAGGCACGCCACCGTAAATTACGATGGGAATGAATAGCGCGGCAGCAATCACTCCAGTAATAATTCTCTGTTTCACTACCAAACCCTCTCTTTCTACACGCCTCCGAATCTGCGCCCTCTATGCTGAAAGTCCGTAATCGCATTTAGCAAATGTTCCTCGGTAAAATCTGGCCAATACACATCTGTAAACCAAAATTCCGAATAAGCAATTTGCCATAACATGAAATTACTAATACGTAGCTCTCCGCTTGTACGGATTAACAACTCTGGATCAGGTAAAGAACTCGTCATTAAGTAAGAAGAAATCATTTCTTCACTTATTTCTTCCGAACGAATTTTTCCTTCCTCACTATCTTTCATCATATGTTGCACAGCAGAAACGATTTCATCTCGACTTCCATAGTTTAACGCGAAATTAAGAATTAATCCCGTATTCTCTTTCGTATCTTCCATGGCTTTTTCCATCGCTCTGCGCGTATGCGTAGGAAGACGATCTTTTTGCCCTATTACTCGGACTTGTACGTTTTCTTCAATCAACTCTGGTAAAAATGCACCTAAAAATTCTTCTGGAAGCTTCATCAAATAATCAACTTCTTTTTTCGGTCTTTTCCAGTTCTCAGTCGAAAAAGCATAAAGAGTTAATACTTTCACATCAAGCTTACTTGCAAATTTTGTGATTTTCTTCACAACTTGCATACCTTCATGATGACCAGCAATGCGAGGCATCGCTCTTCTCTTTGCCCATCTTCCATTACCATCCATAATAATAGCAATGTGTTCTGGGATGTATCCCTTTTTCACTTTTTCAATGAGATGATCAAACGATGTGACCTTTTTACTTTTAAAAAAAGGAAACTTTTTAAACATCATTCATACCCTCCAACAAGCAGACGTATGCCTAAAAGTGTAAAAAGACCCCCTTAAGAAGAGGGTCATATTTGCGAAATTATCGCTATTACACTTCCATAATTTCTTTTTCTTTGTTTTTTGCGATTTCGTCAACTTTTGCAATATATTTATCTGTTTCTTTTTGGATATCTTCAGTATATCCTCTTAAATCATCTTCTGTAATGTCGCCCGCTTTTTCAAGCTTCTTAAGATCATCATTACTGTCACGACGTACGTTACGAACAGCAACTTTTGCTTCCTCAGCATATTTTTTCACAACTTTTACAAGATCACGACGACGCTCTTCTGTTAATGCAGGGAATGCAATACGAATTACAGTTCCATCATTAGAAGGGTTTAAGCCTAAATCTGCTTTTAAAATTGCTTTTTCAATATCACCGATAGAAGTTTTATCATAAGGTTGAATTACAAGCAAACGTGCTTCTGGAACTGTAATGTTCGCTAATTGCACAACTGGTGTTGGTGCACCATAGTAATCAACTTGTACCTTATCTAATACAGACGAGCTTGCACGACCAGCGCGAACTGTCGCTAATTCACGAGAATAAGCAGCAACTGCTTTTTCCATTTTTTCATTTGAAGACTTCAATACTTGTTGTCCCATAATTTATTTCCCCCTTACAACTGTTCCAATATTTTCGCCTAAAACGGCACGTTTAATATTACCTTTTTCCATAACCGAGAATACAATTAATGAAATATCATTATCCATACATAAAGAAGAAGCTGTAGAATCCATTACACCTAAACCTGCTTTTAATACATCTAAGTAAGTAAGTGTTTCGTATTTCGTAGCTGTTGGGTCAATAGATGGATCTGCACTATATACGCCATCCACATTGTTTTTCGCCATTAAAATAACGTCCGCTTCGATTTCCGCTGCACGTAATGCTGCTGTTGTATCTGTAGAGAAGTATGGGTTACCAGTACCTGCGGCAAAGATAACAACACGTTTTTTCTCTAAGTGACGAATTGCTTTACGACGAATATAAGGCTCTGCAACTTGACGCATCTCAATTGAAGTTTGTACGCGAGTTTGAATTCCAATATTCTCTAAGCTATCTTGAAGAGCTAATGAATTCATAACTGTTGCCAACATGCCCATGTAATCTGCTCCTGCACGATCCATGCCCATTTCGCTTCCAATTTTCCCACGCCAAATGTTACCGCCACCAACAACAACAGCAACCTCTACATCAAGTTCTGCAATTTCTTTCACTTGTTCCGCAACTGACTTAATAACAGCTGGGTTAATTCCAAATCCTTGCTCGCCAGCTAAAGCTTCTCCGCTCAGCTTTAAAACGACACGATTATATTTCGGTTTACTCATAATGAACCTCCAATTGCTTACATCTTTATTTTAAAAAAGGGAACACAATGTGTTCCCTAATCTGTATTAGTTGTTACCTTTTACTTGGTTCATTACTTCTTCAGCAAAGTTGTCTTCGCGTTTTTCGATACCTTCACCAACAGCGTAGCGAACGAATCCTTTTAATGTTCCGCCTTTAGACTCAACGAATTGACGAACTTTCATGTCAGGATTCTTAACGAATGTTTGGTCAAGTAAGCAAATCTCTTCAAAGAATTTGCCAAGACGACCTTCTACCATTTTCGCAACGATTTTTTCAGGCTTGCCTTCGTTTAAAGCTTGTTGTGTTAATACTTGACGCTCATGCTCAACTTCTTCAGCTGTTACAGCATCGCGGTCGATGTATTTAGGGTTAACTGCTGCAATGTGCATTGCTACATCTTTAGCAGCTGCTTCATCAGTAGAACCTTCAAGAACTGTTAATACACCAATACGTCCACCCATGTGTAGGTAAGCGCCGAATGCATCTGCATCAGTTTTTGATACGATTTCGAAACGACGAAGTGTAAGTTTTTCACCAATTTTAGCGATTGCTTCATTGATGTGCTCTTCTACTGTTTTGCCGCCTTCGATTGTTTGAGCCATAGCCTCTTCAACGTTAGCAGGTTTGTTAGCTAATAAGTGAGCAGCTAGTTCTTTAATTAATGCTTGGAAACCTTCGTTTTTCGCAACGAAATCAGTCTCAGAGTTTAATTCTAAGATTAAACCTTCGTTACCGTTTGTTTCGATGAAAGTTAAACCTTCAGCAGCGATGCGGTCTGCTTTTTTAGCAGCTTTCGCAATACCTTTTTCACGTAAGAAGTCAATTGCTTTCTCCATGTCGCCGTTAGTTTCAGTTAAAGCTTTTTTGCAGTCCATCATACCTGCGCCAGTTTTTTCACGAAGTTCTTTTACCATTTGTGCAGTGATTGCCATGTTTTTCATCCTCCTAAAATATGTATTTATACCTTAAAAAAGGTGATAAAAGGCCGAACCCCTTATCACCTTTCCAAATTTGTTACGCAGTAACAGTTTCTTCACCTTGTTTTGCTTCAAGGATCGCGTCTGCCATTTTAGATGTAAGAAGTTTTACAGCACGAATTGCATCATCGTTTGCTGGGATAACGTGATCGATTTCGTCTGGATCACAGTTTGTATCAACGATACCGATGATTGGAATGTGTAATTTGCGTGCTTCAGCAACTGCAATACGCTCTTTACGAGGGTCTACTACGAATAATGCACTTGGAAGACCTTTCATATCTTTAATACCGCCTAAGAATTTCTCAAGACGCTCTAACTCTTTTTTAAGTTGAACAACTTCTTTCTTAGGAAGTACTTCGAAAGTACCATCTTCTTGCATTCTTTCGATATCTTTAAGACGCTTGATACGCTTTTGGATTGTTTGGAAGTTTGTTAAAGTTCCACCTAACCAACGTTGGTTAACGAAGTACATACCAGCACGAGTTGCTTCTTCTTTAATAGCTTCTTGTGCTTGTTTTTTAGTACCTACGAATAAAATGTCTCCACCTTCAGCAGC
Organism: Bacillus cereus; assembly: GCF_015071065.1. Taxonomy (GTDB): domain Bacteria; phylum Bacillota; class Bacilli; order Bacillales; family Bacillaceae_G; genus Bacillus_A; species Bacillus_A cereus_BA. The sequence goes on from NZ_VOVA01000001.1 coordinate 259,844, forward strand.
GATGTCACGCATCGTTCTGTAAGCTTCCTCAACTTTTTTCACAGTTTTTTGTAAGTCGATGATGTAGATACCGTTACGCTCTGTGAAGATGTAACGCTTCATTTTTGGGTTCCAACGACGAGTTTGATGTCCGAAATGAACACCAGCTTCAAGCAATTGTTTCATAGAAATTACTGACATAATTTAGTTCCTCCTAAATGGTTTTTTGATATCCTCCGTTTACTTCATCTCTAAGCGAAACTACGAACGTAGCACCAACACTTAAATCAGTAAACGTGTGTACTTTGTACTGACACCACTGCTTACTATATCATACTGAAATATTACAATCAAGTCGAAAATGCGAACAATGTAAAACTTTCTTTTTTTCACGCTCAAATTCTAGTATTACCAACCTTCAATTCCTTTAAGCAAGGAATTGAAGGTTAATTAATAGTTTTCTAATGAATGTTGTCATGACGCCTTACGTAAGCAAAATCATTCACTTAAAAAAAACAAAAAACTCTCCTCAAGCGAGGAGAGTTTTTTTATAAATTAGTTTGTTTTTAATTTAGCAAGCTCCTGTAGAAACTTGTCGTTTAGCACTTTAATGTATGTTCCTTTCATACCTAAAGAGCGAGACTCAATAACACCAGCACTTTCTAATTTACGTAGTGCATTTACGATTACCGAACGAGTAATTCCTACGCGATCAGCAATTTTACTTGCAACAAGTAAACCTTCTGTTCCATTTAATTCTTCGAAGATATGCTCGATTGCTTCTAACTCACTGTAAGATAATGAGCTAATCGCCATTTGAACAACAGCTTTACTACGTGCTTCCTCTTCGATTTCTTCTGCTTTTTCACGTAAGATTTCCATACCTACAACAGTTGAGCTGTATTCAGCAAGAATTAAATCATCGTCTAAGAACTCTTGACCAAGACGAGCTAATACTAGTGTACCTAGACGCTCACCGCCACCAACGATTGGTACGATTGTAGTTAAACCTTGACCGAATAATTCTCTATTTTCTACTGGGAATGCTGTGTAGTCACTATCCACACCTAAATTCGAAGATGTTTCTGTAACATTGAATAAACTTTGCGTATACTCTTCTGGGAATTGACGCTCTGCAAGCATGTGCTTCATACGTTCGTTTTCGATTTGTTGGTGAATCGCATATCCTAATAATTTACCGCGACGACTTACAACGAACACGTTCGCTTCAATTACTTCACACATTGTGTCAGACATCTCTCTAAAGTTTACAGGCTTTCCTGCTGCGCTCTGTAATAACGCATTTAATTTTCTCGTTTTTGCTAATAATTCCATTTCAAAATTTCCTCCTACATGTTACTTACATATTTTTTCATCACTTGGAAACTAGGGCGAGTCACCTGATGACACTATTACAAAATAAACTGGCTCACATCTTTATTTTTAGCTATTGTCGCTAATTTTTCCTCAACATATTGAGGTGTTATCGTTATTTTCTCTAACGTAATTTCAGATGCCTCAAACGATAAATCTTCAAGGAGCTTCTCCATAACAGTATGAAGTCTTCTCGCTCCAATATTATCTGTATCCTGATTAACTTGATAAGCAATCTCAGCAATCTTACGAATAGCTTCGTCTGAAAATTCAATTTCTATACCTTCAGTCGCTAATAACGCCGTGTACTGTTTAATTAGCGCATTGTCAGGCTCGATTAATATTTTAACAAAATCATCCGCCGATAATTTTGTTAATTCTACTCGAATCGGAAATCTCCCTTGCAATTCCGGAATTAAATCCGACGGTTTAGACATATGGAACGCTCCAGCTGCAACAAATAAAATATAATCCGTTTTTACTGATCCGTATTTCGTTGCTACATTCGACCCTTCTACAATCGGTAAAATGTCACGTTGCACACCTTCACGCGATACATCTACGCTATTCGACTGCTTACCAGCAATTTTGTCAATTTCATCGATAAAAATAATCCCGAGCTGTTCAGCACGATAAACAGCCTCTTGTGTAACTTCATCCATATCAATTAAGCGCTGTGCCTCTTCATTTGTCAAGAGTTTTCTTGCTTCTTTTACAGAAAGTTTACGTTTTTTCGTTTTTTTCGGCATGATACTTCCTAACGCATCTTGGAAATTCATTCCCATTTGCTCCATACCAGTTCCTTGCAACATATCAAACATAGAAGACTGTTGTTCCGTCACTTCGATCGATACCACTTCATCTTCAAGAAGGCCTGCCGCAAGCTTTCTTTCCACATCTTGACGTTTCTTTTCGATTTCAACATCTTCCTGTTCATCAGATGTTTGGTTTGAATTTTGAGTACCACCAAAAAGCATTTCTAATGGATTTTTAAATCCAGATTGTTTCTCCGGACTCGGCACTAAAATTTCAACAAGACGTTGATTCGCTTGCTCTTCTGCTTTATCTTGAACTTTAACTACCATTTCCTCTTTCACAATACGAACGGACGTTTCAACAAGGTCACGGACCATCGACTCTACATCTCGACCCACATATCCAACTTCTGTAAATTTCGTCGCTTCAACCTTAATAAAAGGTGCTCCAACGAGTTTCGCCATCCGCCGCGCTACCTCTGTTTTACCAACACCTGTCGGTCCAATCATTAAAATGTTTTTAGGTGCAATTTCATCACGTAAATTTTCAACTAATTTACTGCGACGGTATCGATTTCGTAGAGCTACAGCAACCGCTTTCTTTGCATCTTTTTGACCGATGATGTATTGATCTAATTTTTCCACAATTTGACGCGGAGTAAAATGTAAATGCATATAAAATGCCTCCCTTACGATTCTACAATTCTTCAACAATTATGTTGTGGTTCGTATAAACACAAATATCGCCTGCAATTTCTAAACTGGCCTTTGCAATTTGTTTCGCTGTTAAATGTTCACTTGCATATTGCTTTAAAGCACGACCAGCAGCAAGTGCATAATGTCCACCTGAACCAATTGCTAAAATACCATCATCTGGTTCAATTACTTCTCCTGTACCTGAAACAAGGAGCATCGTTGTTTTATCCATGACAATGAGCATTGCTTCTAGCTGACGTAGCATTTTATCACCACGCCATTGTTTCGCCATCTCAACTGCAGCGCGCTGCAAGTTGCCATTATACTCTTCTAATTTTCCTTCAAACATTTCAAAAAGAGTAAATGCATCAGCAACTGAGCCTGCAAAACCAGCTAAAACTTTCCCTTGGAAAAGTTTGCGAACTTTGCGAGCTGTATGTTTCATTACAACAGCATTCCCCATCGTTACCTGACCATCTCCAGCCATTGCACATTCTCCATTATGATGAACTGCAAATATCGTTGTAGCGTGGAAATTTCCCATAGAAAAAACTCCTTTATATGTTTTTATAGCTTTAAAAGCAATTTATGCTCGCGGGTGATGCTTCATGTACACTGAACGCAATCTTTCTTTAGAGACATGCGTATAAATTTGTGTCGTCGACAAATTCTCATGACCTAATAGCTCCTGCACAGTACGTAAATCCGCTCCTTCATCCAACATATGTGTAGCAAATGTATGCCTTAACATATGGGGACTTATCCGCATTGTAAGTGAAGCTTTCTTAATGAGTTCGTTCAAAACATAACGTACACCCTGATCTGTTAACGGCTTACCTTTCGCATTTAAAAATACCATATGAGATTGTTCTTCAGTCTTTTGAGCTAACTGTTTTCTCCCGTTCTCTATATAAGTAATTAAAGCATCTTGTGCATAGCTTCCGAACGGAATATATCTTTGTTTTTTCCCTTTTCCCATCACTAAAATTGTTCCCACTGCAAAGTCAATATCGGTAAGTTGCAAATTAACGCATTCGCTTACACGAATCCCAGTTGCATACATCAACTCTAATAAAGCTTGATTCCTTTGACCTAATGGCGTCTCCGTATCAGAAACTTCAAACAATTCCTCTAACTCTTCAGCATATAAAAACTTTGGGATTGACAATTCTTTCTTGGGGAGTGACGCAAGTGCAAACGGATTATCTTTTTGATAACCTTCACGCATCAAAAAACGATATAAACTTCGTAAGCTTGATACTTTCCTTGCGACAGATTTACGGGCTAACTTTTCATCGTGCAACGTCGTCAAGTATAAACGAACATCCGCGTATGTAACATCTAAAAAAGAGGATATGCCTTCTCGCTCCATAAATTGCACAAAATGTTCTAAATCATTTTGATAACTTGCAATTGTATATTTTGAATAATTTCTTTCAATTTGTAAATATCCAACGAATAATTGTAACAATTTCTTCACATTCACATCCATATAACCCACCTCAATAAAGGCTACTAAATCGTATCACAACTTAGTAGCCTTTGCAAGAAATTTAATTAAATATTTACAAAATTTTGAATTGTTTCCAAAGCGCGTGTAGCATATGCTTCATTTCGCTCTTGTTTCTTTTTAATTTTCTTCTCTAATGGTGTAAATAATCCGAAGTTTGCATTCATCGGCTGGAAGTTTTTTGCATTTGTCGCAGTAATATAATTTGCCATACTTCCCATTGCAGTTACAGGTGGTAATACAACTGGCTCTTCACCTTGTACAAGTCGAGCAGCGTTAATACCCGCTAATAATCCTGATGCTGCGGATTCAACATAACCCTCTACCCCAGTCATTTGACCAGCGAAGAATAAATCATCACGTTGTTTATATTGATATGTTGGACGAAGCAAATTAGGCGAATTAATAAACGTATTACGATGCATTACACCATAACGTACAATCTCTGCGTTTTCTAGTCCTGGAATTAGCTGTAACACTTCTTTTTGTGGCCCCCACTTTAAATGTGTTTGGAAGCCTACAATATTGTATAATGTTCCTGCTGCATCATCTTGACGTAACTGAACAACCGCATACGGTGTTTTCCCTGTTTTCGGATCTTCTAACCCAACAGGCTTCATCGGTCCAAATACTAACGTCTGTCTCCCTCTACTTGCCATAACTTCTACTGGCATACAACCTTCAAAGAAAATTTCTTTTTCAAATTCTTTTAAAGGCACTGTCTCAGCAGCAATTAAAGCCTCATAAAAGCGATCAAACTCTTCTTCTGTCATTGGACAGTTTAAATATGCCGCTTCACCTTTATCATAACGAGATTTTAAATATACTTTATTCATGTCAATGCTGTCTTTCTCAACGATTGGCGCTGCAGCATCATAGAAATAAAAATAATCTTCACCTGTTAGTTTTTTTAATTGTGCAGAAAGATCTGGCGACGTAAGTGGACCTGTCGCAATAACAGTTGGTCCCTCTGGAATTTCAGTGATTTCCTCATTCATTACAGTTACGTTCGGATGATTTTTCACATATTCAGTCACTTTCGCCGCGAATTCATGACGGTCTACAGCTAAAGCACCTCCTGCTGGTACAGAGCACTCATCAGCTGCACGAATAATGACAGAATCCATTAGGCGCATTTCTTCTTTAATAACACCAACAGCATTTGTTAATGTGTTTGCGCGAAGTGAGTTACTACATACTAATTCAGCAAATTTATCTGTATGATGAGCTGGCGTTTGCCTTACTGGTCTCATTTCATATAATTTTACTTGTACACCACGCTTTGCAATTTGGTAAGCTGCTTCGCTTCCTGCAAGACCTGCGCCAATGACGTTTACTACTTGTGTTGTCATATATATCACCTTTCCTTTTCTTCCCGAAAAAAATGTGAGCAGTTACGCTCACATTTGTTGTTCTTCTTCATAATCACACGAAATACATTGTACTTGCACGCCTTTTTTCAACTTTTTCTCTACGAGCATACCTTCACACTTCGGACATTTACGACCAATCGGCTTATCCCAAGATACAAAGTCACATTCTGGATACGTACCGCATCCGTAGAAAAGACGTTTCTTTTTATTACTACGGCGTTCAATAATTTGCCCTTTATCACACTTCGGACAAGTAACACCGATTTCTTTTACAATCGGTTTTGTATTACGACATTCCGGGAAATTTGAACAAGCCATAAACTTCCCATATTTACCTATTTTAAAGACCATCGGGTGACTACATAATTCACAGTCTTCCCCAGCTGGTTCATCTTTAATTTCCACTTCACGCATTTCTTTTTCCGCTTTTTCTAAGCGCGGTTCAAATTCTACGTAGAAATCATCAACAATTTTCACCCAATTTGCATTTCCTTCTTCTACTTCATCAAGGCTCTGCTCCATATTGGCAGTAAATTCAATGTTAATAATTTCTGGGAAAAACTCTAAAATAAGTTCGATTACTATTCCACCAAGCTCAGTCGGAACGAAGCGTTTATTATCTAAAGCAACGTATCCTCGTTTTTGGATTGTTTCAAGTGTCGGTACATAAGTAGACGGTCTCCCAATTCCAAGCTCTTCAAGCGTTCTTACTAGACGAGCCTCTGTATAACGCGGCGGAGGCTGTGTGTAATGTTGCTTCGGTTCTATATCTTTTGAAAATACAGTTTCACCTACTTCTAACGGTGGCAACATCTTATCCTTTTCTTCCGCACCATCATCTTTCGACTCTACGTACACTTTCATAAATCCTGGGAACTTTACAACCGATCCACTTGCACGGAACTGAACATTATTATTAATGAGTCTCGCTGTAACAGTATCCATTATAGCAGATGCCATTTGACTTGCAACAAATCGCTCCCAAATCAGTTTATACAAACGGAGTTGATCACGACTTAAGAAACTTTTTAGTTCCTCTGGCTTTCTCATTACCGAAGTAGGACGAATCGCCTCATGCGCATCTTGTGCTTTCGACTTTTTCGTTTCTTTCTTCTTCTCTGTTCCTATGTATTCCGCACCAAACGCCTCAGTAATGTAATCACGAGCCTCTGTTTGAGCTGTTTCTGAGATACGTGTTGAATCAGTTCTCATATACGTAATAAGACCTACAGTCCCTTGTTTTCCAAGATCTATCCCTTCATACAGCTGCTGTGCAAGCATCATTGTTTTCTTTGCTCGCATATTTAACTTACGCGCTGCCTCTTGTTGCAAGGAAGATGTTGTAAACGGTAATGCAGGGTTACGCTTTCGCTCTTTTCGCGTTACATTTTCAACCGAAAACGCATTGTCTTTCATCTTTTCGATTATTTCGTTCACTTGTGCTTCGTTCGTTAATTGAACTTTTTCACCATTTACACCGTAAAAGCTTGCTTCAAATGTGTCTTTCCCTTTCACAAATTCTGTTTTAATTGTCCAGAATTCTTCAGGTTCAAAACTTTGAATTTCTCTTTCACGTTCAATGATTAAACGAACTGCTACAGATTGTACGCGTCCTGCACTTAATCCTTTTTTTACTTTCTTCCATAATAAAGGACTAATATTGTAGCCAACAAGACGATCGAGTATACGCCTTGCCTGTTGTGCATCTACTAAATCCATATTAATTGCACGAGGATATTTAAATGATTCTTTTATTGCATCTTTTGTAATCTCATTAAATACAACTCGGCAATCTGATTCAACGTCCACATTTAACGTATTTGCTAAATGCCAAGCAATTGCTTCTCCTTCACGATCCGGATCGGCCGCGAGATAGACTTTCTTTGCTTTTTTTGCCGCTGATTTTAAATCTTTTAAAACGGGACCCTTACCACGAATGGTAATATACTTCGGGGTGAAGTTATTCTTTACTTCTATCCCCATTTGGCTTTTAGGTAAATCGCGGACATGTCCCATGGACGCGACGACTTTGTATTTTTTCCCTAAATATTTTTCAATGGTCTTCGCCTTAGAAGGCGACTCCACGATTACGAGGTAATCTGACATGCTAGTGCCTCCTTAAGAGGTGGATTCAAGTCTTCATCAATCTTATTGATTTCTCTTGTTTTTGTCAATCAAGAATGAATATACCATACAGCGACAATCTACCATTTGTCAATAATTGTTTAATAAAAACATAAAAATATATGATTAATTTAAAATTTCTTCAAGGATATCCTCCGCATTTCTTACTAGCTTTGCGCCTTGTTGAATTAGATAATTTGTTCCCGCTGCACTCTCTATAAATATAGGTCCAGGAAGCGCAAACACCTCTCTATTTTGTTCTAACGCAAGGTCTGCAGTAATAAGCGATCCACTTCGCGTTTTTGCTTCTACAACTAAAACACCTTTACTTATCCCGCTAATAATTCGATTTCTTTTTGGGAAATACCATTTTTTTGGCACATAATGCGGCGGATACTCTGTCAATAACAATATATAATCTTTCCACGTGTCATATAAACCTCTATTCTCCTTTGGATACATATAAGATAATCCGTGCCCTAATATTGCAATAGTCGGGCAATGCTGCCTTACTGTAACTTCATGAGCAATTGTATCTATCCCTCTTGCAAACCCACTAACAATAAGCCATTCTTTTTCAAGTAAAGGTTGTAAAATAAACTTCATACTCTCCTTTCCGTATAAAGACGGTTCTCTCGTTCCAACAATCGCTAATTTATTTATCTTGCTAAGAAAATCGCTCTCTCCTTTTCCGTATAAAACAAAAGGGGGATCTTGTATTTCCTGCAACAGTTGTGGATAATCCTCATCCCATATGGTTATATAAAATATTCGATTTTTTTCTAAATAGGAGACATATTGCTTTAGATTTGAAGTTTGAAGGAAATTTGCTAGTTCTGAAGATTTTTTCGGGGATATTCCAGCGTAATATTCAAATTGTTTTGGACTAAAAGTGTATATTCCCTTCAGTTCTGGATCAACATATAGTAGTCTCTCCATCGCCTTCCAATGATCCGCCAACATGTAATGAAGGTGCAATAAACGTTCTCTTTTCATCTCAATTCTCCTTACCCATAATTTTTATTATGTAAACAAAAAATGTGTAAAAAGACACCCTCTAATAAGAAGGTGTCTTTCAAAAAGATTAGTAGTTTTTACAAGTCTCAAATAATCCCTTTTCTTTTAAAACAGAGATTAATGTTTCACCCATAACAGCTGGTGTTTCCGCTACTTTAATACCACAAGCTTCCATTGTTTTAATCTTTTCAGCAGCAGTTCCTTTGCCGCCAGAAATGATCGCCCCAGCATGACCCATACGTTTGCCTTCAGGCGCAGTTTGACCACCAATGAAGCCTACAACTGGTTTTGTCATATTAGCTTTTACCCATTCAGCTGCTTCTTCTTCTGCCGTACCGCCGATTTCACCAATCATAATTACAGCATGTGTTTCTTCATCTTCATTAAATGCTTTTAATGCATCAATAAAGTCCGTACCGTTAACAGGGTCCCCGCCGATACCTACAGCAGTCGATTGGCCAATACCTTCTTGTGTTAACTGATGTACAGCTTCATACGTTAATGTACCAGAGCGAGATACGATACCAACATGACCTTTTTTGTGAATATATCCTGGCATAATACCAATTTTACATTCGTCAGGTGTAATGACACCAGGGCAGTTTGGTCCAAGTAAACGTGTATGTTTACCCGCCATATATCTCTTTACTTTTACCATATCTAATACAGGGATTCCTTCAGTAATACATACTACTAAATCAACCTTTGCATCAACTGCTTCCATAATTGCATCAGCCGCAAAAGCGGGTGGAACGTATACAACTGAAGCGTTTGCGCCTGTTGCTTTCACAGCATCTTCTACTGTATCAAATACTGGTACGCCTTCAATATCAGTGCCACCTTTACCTGGTGTTACACCACCTACAATTTTCGTACCGTATTCAATCATTTGCTTTGTATGGAATAACCCTTGAGAACCTGTAATACCTTGAACAATAACTTTTGTATCTTTATTAACTAATACGCTCATTTTTCTCCCCCGCTTTCTATTAGCCCACTAGTGAAACAATTTTTTGTGCACCGTCTGCCATAGATTCTGCTGCAACAATATTTAAACCAGACTCATTTAAAATTTTCTTTCCTAACTCTACATTTGTACCTTCAAGACGTACAACTAAAGGCAACTCAAGACCTACCTGCTTCGTTGCTTCAATAACACCTTCTGCGATAACATCACACTTCATAATGCCACCAAAAATGTTAACGAAGATACCTTTTACATTTTTGTCAGAAAGGATAATTTTGAATGCTTCTGTAACTTTTTCAGCTGTTGCGCCGCCACCAACATCTAAGAAGTTAGCTGGGTCGCCATGGTAATGTTTAATGATATCCATTGTAGCCATTGCTAAACCTGCACCATTAACCATACAACCGATATTTCCATCTAAAGGAATGTAGTTTAAGTCATATTTAGAAGCTTCGATTTCTTTTGAATCTTCTTCTTCAAGATCACGAAGTTCTAAAATATCTTTATTGCGATATAACGCATTAGAATCAAAGTTTAATTTTGCATCTAACGCCATAACTTTACCGTCACCTGTTGTAACAAGTGGATTAATCTCAGCGATAGAGCAATCTTTTTCGATAAACGCACTGTATAAGCCCATCATAAACTTCACAGCTTGTCCTACAAGTTCTTTTGGAATATTGATGTTAAACGCGATTCGACGCGCTTGGAAACCTTGTAAACCTACTGCTGGATCAATATATTCTTTAAAGATTTTTTCAGGCGTTTTTTCTGCTACTTCTTCAATTTCTGTTCCACCTTCTTCAGATGCCATTAAAACAACTTGAGAAGTTGCACGATCTAATACAAGACCTACATAATATTCTTTTTTAATATCGCAACCTTCTTCGATAAGTAAGCGTTTTACTTCCTTACCTTCAGGACCTGTTTGATGCGTCACAAGTGTAGTTCCTAAAATGCTTTCTGCATATGTACGAACTTCTTCTAAATTTTTCGCAACTTTTACACCGCCAGCTTTGCCGCGTCCACCAGCGTGAATTTGCGCTTTAACTACACATACGTCCGTTCCTAATTCTTTCGCTGCTTCTACAGCTTCTTCTACTGTAAATGCAACCTTCCCGTTCGGAACGCTAACCCCATAGCTTCTAAGGACTGCCTTACCTTGGTACTCATGGATATTCATGGTCCCATCCTCCCCTGTTTTCCTGTTTTACTCAAAAAGTTTTTTAATGTTTAAAAAACATTACATTGCCATTGTATAAGATGATTGGCACGCTGTCTACAATAAAGTGTCAGAAAACTGAAATCGCTTTATTCTTTTTCGAAAATAATAATGTTTATATACCAAAATAAAAAATAAGCTGTGAATATACAGCTTATTTTTTAATCATATCTTTAATTGGCGCGAATGATTTTCGATGTTCCTCTAATACTCCATGTACTTCAATCGCTTCTAAATGCTGTTTCGTCCCATATCCCATATGTTGTTCAAATCCATATGCAGGATATTTTCCTCCTAACTCTTTCATCATGCGATCTCTCGTCACTTTCGCAATAATAGATGCAGCTGAAATAGAGACACTTTTCGCATCACCTTTAATGATTGATGTTTGCGGAATTGATGTAGGAAGCTTCATCGCATCGATTAATAAATATTCTGGTGTACATGATAAATTAGCAACCGCATCTAACATCGCTTGCTTCGTCGCTTGATAAATATTTATTTCATCAATAACTTGCGGTGATACAATTCCCACTCCAATCGCAATTGCATGCTCTTTAATTTCATCATAAAAACGCTCACGTTTCGCTTCACTTAATTTTTTCGAGTCATTTAACCCTGGAATATAAAAATCTTCTGGAAGGACGACAGCCGCCGTCACAACTGGTCCTGCTAGCGGCCCACGGCCCACTTCATCAATGCCAGCAATGTATGTGAAGCCCTTTTCACGTAACTCATTTTCATACTTTGACATTTCTAGAAATTTTTCTCTTTCTTTTTGTGCTAACTCTTTTTGTTTATACCACTTCAAAATTAGTTTTTGAACACCTTTTCGCTCATCTTTCACTAACATTTGAAAACGCTCGTCTTCTTCACTCATAATTTCTTGCAGCAAACATTCCGCTTCTTGAATAGTCATTTTTTGCATCCATTTACACTCCTTTTAAACGTAACCAAAAAGAAAAGACGTACAAACGCACGTCTTATACTTCTTCTACTTTTTCTACATCTTCCACCTGCTCCGCAAACTCTTCTGGTGTTTCAAATGTCATTTTTCCAAATCTTCCACCACGAAGCTCACGAAGTATAAGCTCAGATGTTTTATCATAATCAATCATTCCGCCGCCCATTAAGCAACCTCTGTTTTTTCCAATTGCATCAAATAACTCCACAATTTCTTCTGGAATGTCATTTAACTTATATCGCTCTTTTAAACGTTCCGGATAATGTTTTTCCATAAAACGTAACGCATAAATAGCTACATCCTGTAGATTTAATATAGAATCTTTAATTGCACCAGTCGTCGCTAAACGAAGACCAACTAATTCATCTTCAAATTTAGGCCACAAAATACCTGGTGTATCTAATAATTCCATTTCTTTCCCAACTTTAATCCACTGCTGGGCCGTTGTCACACCAGGACGATCTCCTGTTTTTGCTATATTCTTCTTCGCTAATTTATTAATCAGTGTAGATTTACCAACGTTTGGAATACCTACAATTAAAGCACGAATTGCTCTTGGTCTAATGCCTTTAGCAACCATTTTATCGAATTTTTCTTTGACAAGCACTTTACAAGCTGCTGCAATTTCTTTCATACCTTGTCCAGCTTGCGCATTAATTGAAATTGCCTTTTGACCTCTTTCATCAAAATATGCAATCCACTGCTTTGTAAGACGATCATCCGCCATATCCGCTTTATTTAAAACAACAAGCCTTGGTTTATGCGTAATAATTTCATCAATCATTGGATTACGAGAAGATAAAGGTAATCGAGCATCTACAAGCTCAATTACAACATCAATTAACTTTAATTTTTCTGTTACTTGGCGTCTAGCCTTTGCCATATGTCCCGGGAACCATTGGATTACCATGTTGCCACCTTCTTTTTCTTTTATTTCACAATACGTGCATCTTTTAACGGCCAATATAGCATATTTGCTTTACCAATCACTTGGTCCATTGAAATTGTACCAATCGAACGGCTATCTTTACTAAAACGACGATTATCGCCTAAAACAAATAATTGACCTTCTGGAACAGTTTTCTTTCCTGTCATTTCTTCAAGAGTAAAATCATATGTAAGCGGTCCGTCAGCAAGTTGCTTTTTCTGCTTATCTAAATACGGCTCCTCATAAGGTTTCCCGTTAACATATAGTTTATCATTACGGTATTCGATTTCGTCGCCTGGCAGGCCAATAATACGCTTAATATAATCTTTTTCTTCCGTCGCTCGGAATACAATAATATCAAAGCGTTTCGGATCACCTATGTGATAGCCAATTTTATTAACAATCATTCGGTCACGGTCATGTAAAGTCGGCGACATCGATACACCATCTACGAGAATTGGGGCAAAGAAAAACTGTCTAATTACACCCGCTAATACAACAGCAATCAAAATTGCTTTGATCCATTCCCAAAGTGAGCTCTTCTCTTTCTTCATGCTTTCCCCTCCACAGTTATGTAAGCTGCTCGTATTATACCAAAATTTCATATAGATTGGAAAAAGGGAGCTTGTGTATTTACAAGCTCCCATACATGTCTTATCGAATTTCTTTAATACGTGCTTTTTTACCGCGAAGGTTACGTAAGTAGTATAACTTAGCACGACGTACTTTACCACGGCGAAGTACTTCGATGTTCGCGATTCTTGGCGTGTGAACTGGGAATGTACGCTCAACACCTACACCGTAAGAAATCTTACGAACTGTGAATGTTTCACTGATTCCGCCACCACGACGTTTAATTACAACACCTTCGAAAAGCTGAATTCTTTCACGAGTTCCCTCAACTACTTTTACGTGTACACGTAAAGTGTCTCCAGGACGGAATGAAGGAAGGTCAGTTTTTAATTGGCCTTTTGTGATTTCTGTGATTAATTGTTGCATATTAAATTCTCTCCTTTAAACAGATGCTCTTATAAAGTCTTATTAAATTACAGCGGAACATCGTTAATATGGCTACTGATTTCAGTAGCACAAATGTTATAATAGCATATTGCTAGGACTGTTGCAATAGAAAATATATCAAGCCCTTATCGGCCTTCTTTAACCTGTTCCAGCCATTTCTCTTCTTGCTTAGATAATTCTCGTTCTTCCAGTAAATCCGGTCTACGTGTGTACGTACGACGTAGTGACTCTTTATGGCGCCATTCATCAATGTTTTTATGATTTCCTGACATTAGTACATCCGGTACCTTCATACCACGAAAATCAGCAGGACGTGTATAATGCGGGTGCTCTAACAAACCTGTGCTAAAAGAGTCTTCCACTTGTGACGTTTGATTCCCAAGCACTCCTGGCAAAAGACGTACAACACTGTCAGTGACTACCATAGAAGCCAATTCTCCACCCGTTAATACGTAATCCCCAATAGAAATCTCATCTGTTACAAGATGCTCACGAATTCGTTCATCGTATCCCTCATAATGGCCACATACAAAAATAACATGCTCTTCTCCAGCAAGCTCTTCTGCCTTCTTCTGCGTGAAACGCTCTCCTTGTGGACACATTAAGACGATTCTCGGCTTACGATCTGTTTCCTTCGTTAACTCTTCTACTGCATCAAAGATAGGCTGCGGGGTTAATACCATACCAGCGCCCCCACCATACGGATAATCATCTACACTATTATGCTTACTAGTTGTATACTCACGGAAATTGACAACACGAAGCTCTACCGCTTCTTTTTCTTGTGCTTTCTTTAAAATTGAAGACCCAAATACACCCGTAAACATATCTGGAAACAATGTTAAAATGTCAATTTTCATTATAGTAGCCCTTCCATTACATGAATGGTTACTAATTTATTTTCAATGTTAACTTGAAGTACAACGTCATCAATATAAGGAATTAAAAGCTCTTGACCCTTTGGACGTTTAATCACCCAAACGTCATTCGCACCAGGAGATAGAACCTCTTTGATTGTCCCTAACGCTTCTCCTTCTTCCGTTACAACGTTGCAACCAATAATTTCATGGTAGTAGTATTCACCTTCAGCTAGTTCGCCTAACTGCTCTTCTGGTACTTTTATTAAAGAACCTTTAAACTTCTCTACTTCATCTACATTGTTGTATCCTTCAAGTGTTAATAAATCAAATGTCTTATGTTGACGATGAGAAGTTACCTTCACTGTAAGATAGTCTGTACCTTTCTCATCCCATATGTATAACGTGTTCCCTACTTTATATCGCTCTTCTGGAAAATCAGTACGAGAAACAACACGAATTTCTCCTTTTACGCCATGAGTATTTACAATTTTCCCTACGTTAAACCATTTTGTCATAAATAGTATGTCACCCCTGATTTCTATATAAATTAAGCATTTCCATTTCATATATGGAACATGCAATTTCTCTTTAAATGTTAAAAAAGGGAGAGGAAATAACTCCTCGCCCTTTTTACGTTTATTGAATTTCCAGTGTGACGTTCTCATCATTATGATGTCCCACTGAATACAAGAGCATTCGAATCGCTTTCGCAACTTTCCCTTGCTTTCCAATGACTTTTCCAACATCCTCAGGATGTACAGTTAATCGATACTTTATTTCTCCGTTGCAAAGTTCCTGTGTAACTTTTACATCTCCAGGATGATCCACAAGAGGTTTAACAATTGTCTCGACTAACATTTTCATTGTCATTGCCTCAATTACTTACCTTGTTTAGATAAGTGGAATTTCTCCATGATACCTTGGTTAGAGAAAAGGTTACGAACTGTATCAGATGGTTTAGCACCATTTCCTAACCATTTTAATGCTGCTTCTTCGTTGATCTTAACTTCCGCTGGTTGAGAAACCGGATTGTAAGTACCGATTTCCTCAATGAAACGTCCGTCACGAGGAGAACGAGAATCTGCAACAACTACACGATAGAAAGGAGTTTTTTTAGCTCCCATACGTTTTAAACGAATTTTAACTGCCATTTATAAAGCACCTCCGAATTTATTTCACACAGATAATTATATTAGCAAAAAGACTATTGCTTTGTAAAGTGTTTTTTCTTAACAGAGCCATCTTTTTTCCTTACATGAATGGAAACTTCAATCCACCTAGTCCTTTTTTCTTACCTTTTTGCATTCCCGTCATCGTCTTCATCATTTTTTTCATATCATCAAATTGCTTGATTAGACGATTGATTTCTTGTACTGTTGTACCGCTACCTTTGGCAATGCGCTTTTTACGACTAGCATTGATTATTTCCGGTTGTTCTCGTTCTACTTTAGTCATAGAACGAATAATTGCCTCAATATGCCCAATTTGTTTTTCATCAACTTGTGCATTTTTCAGCCCTTTAATTTTATTTGCACCAGGAAGCATTCCTAACAATTCGTCAAGCGGTCCAAGTTGACGCACTTGTCCAAGTTGTTCTAGGAAATCGTCAAGCGTAAACGAAAGCGTACGCATTTTTTGCTCAAGTTCTTTTGCTTTCTCTTCATCAACTGTAGCTTGCGCTTTTTCAATTAATGTTAAGACGTCGCCCATCCCTAAAATACGGGATGCCATACGTTCTGGATGGAACGCTTCAATTGCATCTAGTTTTTCACCCATACCAGCAAATTTAATTGGTGTATTTGTTACAGCCTTAATAGATAATGCCGCACCACCGCGCGTATCACCATCTAATTTCGTTAATACAACACCTGTTAATCCTAACTGTTCATGGAAACTTTGTGCTACATTTACCGCGTCTTGTCCTGTCATCGCATCGACAACAAGGAAAATTTCATCCGGTTTCGCAACTTCTTTGACTTTCGCTAATTCATCCATTAGTTCTTCATCAATATGCAGGCGACCCGCTGTATCGATTAAAACATAATCGTGATGATCTTCTTTTGCTTTCGCAATCGCTTGTTTCGCAATTTCAACCGGACTTACTTGATCTCCTAAGGAGAAAACAGGCATGTCCAATTGCTTCCCTAATGTTTCAAGCTGTTTAATCGCTGCTGGACGGTAAATATCCGCTGCAACAAGCATCGGTTTACGATTATGCTTTTTACGAAGCAAATTCGCAAGCTTACCTGTCGTCGTTGTTTTACCCGCACCTTGCAGACCAACCATCATTATAACAGTAGGTGGCTTATTAGCAACAGCAATTTTGCTTTGCTCTCCGCCCATAAGTTCTGTAAGTTCTTCCTGTACGATTTTAATTACTTGTTGTCCAGGTGTCAAACTTTTCATTACATCTTGTCCGACAGCACGCTCAGACACACGCTTTATAAAATCTTTTACTACTTTAAAGTTAACATCCGCTTCTAAAAGAGCTAGACGAACTTCTCTCATCATTTCTTTCACATCGGCTTCAGAAACTTTTCCTTTGCCGCGGATTTTTTGCATTGTCTGTTGAAGTCGGTCGGCTAATCCTTCAAATGCCATATTGCCGCCCTCCTAATCTAATTTTTCGATAGCTTCAACAACTTGTTTCATTTCTTCATTCACATGCTCTTCTTCGCTGATTAGCTGTTTTAGCTTTGCAACAAGTCGCTGTCGCTCTTGAAACTTTTGAAGTAATACTAATTTATCTTCATATTCTTCAAGCATCGCTTCAGTCCGTTTAATGTTATCATACACGGCTTGGCGACTTACATCAAATTCTTCCGCAATTTCACCAAGAGATAAATCATCTAGATAATAAAGCGACATATAACTTCTTTGTTTTTGCGTTAACAACGATTGATAAAAATCAAATAAATAGTTCATTCTCGTTGTTTTCTCGAGCATGTTGGATCATCCTTTGTTAAGTGATTTCCCTTTACATGATTTAGTTTACATGGAGTACAAAAGAGTGTCAAGTTTTTTTCTTAACATCACATTTTTTTATAAAAAAAGAAGCGGAAATACCGCTTCTTTCACTTACACTTCTTCTGTTTCTACTAAGTTCGCAAACAAACCATAAACATATTGTTCTGGATCAAACTGCTGCAGATCATCCATTTGCTCTCCTAGCCCAACAAATTTCACCGGAACATCCATTTCGTTACGAATCGCTAAGACGATACCACCTTTAGCAGTTCCATCTAACTTCGTTAAAACAATACCAGTAACATTCGTTGCTTCACGGAATGTTTTCGCTTGGCTTAAACCATTTTGTCCTGTTGTTGCATCAATAACTAGTAATACTTCATGCGGAGCCCCTGGTACTTCACGCTCAATTACGCGCTTCACTTTCTCTAACTCTTTCATTAAGTTTACTTTATTTTGTAAGCGTCCTGCTGTATCACATAGCAATACATCCACTTTACGGGCCTTTGCCGCTTGTACAGCATCATACATAACCGCCGCTGGGTCAGATCCTGATCCTTGTTTAATTACTTCTACACCAACACGATCGCCCCATACTTCTAATTGTTCAATCGCCCCAGCACGGAATGTATCTCCTGCCGCCAATAGGACAGACTTACCTTCTGATTTAAATTTATGTGCAAGCTTACCAATCGTCGTCGTTTTCCCCACACCATTAACACCAACAAATAACACTACTGTTAATTGATCCTCTTGTATATTAACTTCATTACTAAAGTCGCTGTCACCTTTGTAAATTCCCACTAGCTTTTCAGAAATAACAGCCTGTACTTCTTTCGGATCCTGAATGTTACGACGTTGCACTTCTTCTTTCAACTGATCAATTAATTCCATCACTGTCGAAACTCCGACATCCGCACTAATTAAAATTTCTTCTAATTCCTCAAAGAAATCTTCGTCTATTTTACGGTAACGGTACACTAAGTCATTTACTTTATCAGCAAATGAATTTCTCGTTTTTTCTAATCCTTGTTTAAACTTCTCTGTTACCGTATCCGTTTGTTTTGAAATTTTTTCTTTTAATTTTTTTAAAAAACTCATACTTCCCATCCTTCCTATCTACTTGCAACAAGTTCTTCGCCATCATCTAAACGAACAGAAACAAGCTTCGACACCCCTGATTCTTGCATTGTTACACCGTACAATACATCCGACTCTTCCATTGTACCTTTTCGGTGTGTAATTACAATAAACTGTGTTTCATCACTAAATTTCTTTAAATACTGCGCAAAACGAGCAACGTTTGCCTCATCAAGAGCTGCTTCTACTTCATCTAGCACACAGAATGGAACTGGGCGTACTTTTAAAATACCAAATAAGAGCGCAATTGCCGTTAAAGCACGCTCTCCCCCTGAAAGTAAACCTAAATTTTGTAGTTTCTTCCCTGGTGGTTGCGCTACAATATCAATACCAGTATTTAGTAAATCTTCTGGATTTGTCATTACTAAATCCGCTCTACCGCCCCCGAATAATTCAGAGAATACAGATTGAAACTCTGTTCGAATCCCTTCGAACGTAGTAGAAAAGCGTTTTTTCATCTCTTCATCCATTTCCGTAATAAGTTGATGCAATGTCGATTTCGCTTCTTCTAGGTCATCTCTTTGCTCTAATAAGAATGTATGGCGCTCTGCTACACGTTCATACTCATCAATTGCCCCTAAATTTACTGCACCTAACTCTTCGATGGATAGTTTAATTAGTTTCACCTTTTTACGTGCCTCTTCTGCAGGCATCATCATTGTATACTTAAGTTTTGCTGCTTCAAATGAAATAGTATATGTTTCACGTAAATGCTGCAACCTATTTTCTAGCTCTACATCAAGTCGGTTAATTTTCACTTCTTGATCTTTCAGCATCTCAAGAATATATTTATGTTTACCTATCGTTTCTTTCGTACCGCGCTCTAAATTCTCGACTCTTTCTTGCAATGATACGCGTTGTTCACGACGAGAACGAATTAACTCCGAAGTTTGATTACGATCATACGCTTTCTTCTCAATCATATTCGTAATTTGTTCTTCGCCACTTGAATTAGATGTCATCTCTTGCTTTAAGAACGCTAAATCTTCTTTCGTTTTTACAAGCGTCGCATCAGTCTCTTCTTTTTCCTTCGTCAATCGTTCGACTTTTTCTTTTTGATTAGACAAACGTTGTTGTTGTTCAGCAGCTTGCACTTTTAGCTCCGTCATTTCCTTCTGAACTTTTTCTTTTGAAGAATGTTGTTCACTTTTTTGTTTCGTTAAAACGACGATTTTGCTATCTAATTCCCCAATCTCAGCTTGAAGAGTCGCTAAAATCTTTTCTAACTCTTCTTTACGCCCTTGCATTTTTACTTGATCTTGTAAAAATCCTTCAATCTCTAAATCGTAAATCGATAAACGATCATTAATACGATGTTCATCTAATTCTAAACGATTAATTTCTTCTCTTAGCTTCTGTTCATCTACACGTTCGGTCTCTACACCTTGGCGTAGCTCTCGTATTTGTACTTCTTTTTCTTGAATCTCTTGCTTTACTGCTTTAACAAAGTTTTCTAGCTTCGTTGTTTTTTCTTCCATGTCGGTTAGCTTTTTAGTCCACTCTTCAAGTTCACGTTGACGTCCCAATAAAGAGGATTTCGCCTGTTTTACAGCTCCACCCGTCATAGAACCACCCGGATTCACTACGTCACCTTCGAGTGTTACAATACGATAGCGGTATTGCAGTTGTTTCGCTAACTCATTTGCTCCGCGTAAATCTTTCGCAACAACAACTGTACCTAATAAACTTGAAACTACATTCTCATATTTATTATTGTACTGCACAAGCTCTGCCGCTACACCGACAAACGATGGATGCTGATTCACAATGCGTAATTGATCAAATGATAGCGATCGGCTTTTAATAACAGCTTGAGGTAAAAACGTTGCACGGCCATGTTTATTTTGCTTTAAAAATGCAATTGCATTACGAGCATGTTCTTCTGTTTGTACTACGATATGTTGCATCGCTGCCCCAAGGGCGATTTCCATTGCGATTTCATATTCTTTCGGCACAGTCAGAAGTTCTGCAACAGCTCCCTCAATACCTTGTAGCCTATTTTCTCTAGCCTTTAATACTTCACGTACCCCTTGATAGAATCCAGAGTAGTCCTCTTGCATCTCTTCTAACATTTCTTTCCGAGAGCGCGCCTGTTGCACAAATTGATACGCTTGATACAGTTTCGTTTCATTTTCACTATACTGTGACTTACATTTCCCAAGTGCCGTTTCTGTCTTCTGTATGTTAGAAATAATGCCAGCTATTTTCTCTCTCGCTTGCTCATAACTTTCTACAAGTTTCGCCTTTTTCGCTGTAATTCCCACACGCATCTGTACATACTTTTCATTTTCTTCATCAAGTCGTTCGTTTTTAGAGTTTTGTTGTTTTGATTGTTCTTCAATCATAGATAATTCATTACGAAGACTTGCTTGTTGATTTAAAAGTTCAATGTAGTCACCTTTTAAATTCTCAATTTGCTCCTCTAAATTCTCAGCAAAAGTCGCAAGTAATTGCTCGTTATCATGCAATTTCTTCTCCAATTCTTTTACTTGATTCACAAATTGCATTAACGCTTCTGTACTTGTTTCAATTTCGCCATCATAACTTGTAGCTTTCTCTGTTAACTCAACAATTAGCTTTTCAAGCTGCGCACAATGTGTCGTTGCATTTTGCTTTCTTTCCTTTAACAGCTCGCGTTGCCCTTCTAGTTTTTCTAGTTCTTTACTAGACAGAAGTAGAACTTCTTGTAAGGAATTTACAGATTCATCAACGGCTTGTAATTGCCCGCGTAATTCCTCAAGCTCTTCTTCACTTTTTTGTAAGTTCGCCGACATTTTAGCTTCTTCATCTTTATTATGCCCAAATTGATTTCTAAGCGCTTCCCACTTTTCATGTAATTCTTCAATTTCATGTACAATAAGCGCAGCTTCTACTTTCTCTAATTCTTCTT
This sequence comes from Bacillus cereus, assembly GCF_015071065.1. Taxonomy (GTDB): domain Bacteria; phylum Bacillota; class Bacilli; order Bacillales; family Bacillaceae_G; genus Bacillus_A; species Bacillus_A cereus_BA. Next base: position 281,630 of record NZ_VOVA01000001.1, read on the forward strand.
TTTTCTCAAGATAATCTTTAGCAATAGAAGCTTGTCTTTCTAGTGGTTCTACTTGACTACTTAATTCGTGAATAATATCTTGTACACGATTTAAGTTTTCTTGTGTTTCCGCCAATTTCCCTTCGGCTTTCTTTTTACGAAGTTTGTATTTCAGCACACCCGCAGCTTCTTCAAATACACCACGACGTTCTTCTGATTTACTACTCAAAATCTCTTCGACTTTCCCCTGGCTAATAATTGAAAAAGCTTCTCTTCCCATACCAGAGTCCATAAATAAATCAATAATATCTTTCAATCTACAAGATTGTTTATTAATATAAAAATCACTATCACCCGAACGAGATACACGACGCGTTACACACACCTCGTTATACTCAATCGGTAAGCGTTGGTCTTCATTATTTAAAGTTAATGTAACTTCAGCAACATTAACCGCTCTTCTCGTATCACTGCCGGCAAAAATAATATCCTCCATCTTTGCACCGCGTAATGACTTTGCAGATTGTTCACCAAGTACCCAGCGAATTGCATCAGTAATATTACTTTTCCCGCTCCCGTTAGGTCCCACTACAGAAGTTACACCTGGAACAAAATCGACAGATACACGCTCAGCAAAAGATTTAAATCCTGCTATTTCTAATCTTTTTAAAAACACGAAAGGCCTTCCTCCTATTCTCCGTTGTTGTAAACGTTGTCTGTACGAAAACAAGCTACTATACGGATTTCCCACTCCTTTTATTTATAAATAAAAGGAAAGTTTCATTCTATGCATAAGGAATCCCCCTCATTCAAAGGGGGATTCCTCATGATTGTTCTTTTAATTTTTTCAATGCTTCTGCAGCAGCTTGTTGCTCTGCCTCTTTTTTTGACTTACCACTTCCAAGACCTAATGTCTCATTATTTAAAGTTACACGAGACACAAATTCTCGGTTGTGGGCCGGTCCTTTTTCTTGCAAAATTTGATACTCAATATTGCCACTACCATCACGCTGAATCAATTCTTGCAATTGACTCTTATAATCCATCACATGAGAAAAAGCACCTTCATTAATTTTTGGATATACAACTTCTTTTAAGTATCCCCAAACTGTTTCTAGCCCTTGATCAAGATAAAGGGCACCAATAAACGCTTCAAAGACATCCGCTAATAAAGCTGGTCGTTCACGTCCACCCGTCATTTCCTCACCTTTTCCTAATAAAACAAGGCTACCAAATGACATTTCGTTTGCAAAACGAACAAGAGATGGCTCACATACAATAGCTGCACGTAGTTTTGTTAACTCTCCTTCGCTCATTGTCGGATATTTTTGAAACAGATACTGTGATACAGTGAGTTCCAATACAGCATCGCCAAGAAATTCAAGACGCTCATTGTCCTCATGCGGTTTTTTTCGATGCTCATTCACATACGATGAATGCGTAAATGCTTGAATCAATAATTTTTCATCTGTAAACGTAATACCTATCTTTTCTTGAAATACTTTAAAAGCTTCACGATATTTTGCTTCGTATTTTTTTTCTCTATGTTTTCGGTACGGCATAGGTCCCTCCAGATATAAGCCGAGAAGCCCCGTTAAAAAACGGGACTTCACTTAAGCATTATAGATGACTCTCTATGTAAGTCACAGCATCGCCAACAGTAGCAATCTTTTCAGCATCTTCATCAGAAATTTCCATTTCGAATTCATCTTCTAATTGCATTACAAGTTCTACTACATCTAGGGAGTCTGCGCCTAAATCTTCTTTGAAGCTTGCAGCTGGTACTACTTCAGTTTCTTCTACTCCTAAACGATCAACGACAATTTTTGTTACACGCTCTAAAACATCTGCCATTCTATTCACCTCCCCTCAAATATTATATAAAATATTGTCCAAAAAAACTAGGTGAAATCGATTCTTTTATTACATTACCATACCGCCATCAACATTTAACGTTTGACCTGTAACATATTTACTTTGATCAGAAGCGAAAAACGTTACAGTATTTGCGATATCTTGTGCTTCCCCAAACTGAGCTGCAGGAATTAATTTTAACATTTCGGCTTTTATATTTTCATCTAATACATCCGTCATATCAGTCGCAATAAACCCTGGAGCAATTGCATTTACAGTAATATTTCGGCTCGCTAATTCTTTTGCTGATGTTTTTGTTAATCCAATTACACCAGCTTTAGCAGCAACATAATTTGCTTGTCCTGGGTTTCCTGTTACACCAACAACAGAAGCGATATTAATAATACGTCCATGACGTTGACGCATCATATAGCGCGATACTGCTTTCGTACATAAGAAAACACCTTTTAAGTTTGTATTAATAACTGTATCCCATTCTTCTTCTTTCATACGCATTAATAAATTATCTTTTGTTACACCAGCGTTATTTACAAGAATATCAACTTGTCCAAACGTATCTACAGTTTGTTTCACCATTGCAGTAACATCATCAGCATTTGCAACATCTGCTCTTACTGCAATGGCATCTGAACCTAATTTCTTTATTTCATCAACTACTTCATTCGCCTTTTGCTCATTACCAGCATAATTTACTACAACATTTGCCCCTTGTTTCGCTAAATCAATGGCAATCGCACGACCAATCCCACGTGAAGCACCAGTTACTAATGCTACTTTCCCTTTTAACATCAGCTTTCTCCTCTCAAATTTGAAATGGTATCTTTTAATGTCTCTTCATCATATATCGCATATGCTTTCACTGAAGAATCAATCGACTTCATAAGACCAGCAAGTACTTTTCCAGGTCCAATTTCAATAAATGTATCTACCCCTTGATTCACCATATACTCAATAGATGGGTACCATAATACAGGCGAATAGAGCTGTTCAATTAGCTTTTCTTGAATATCTGTACCACGTGTAATAACATCTGCCGTAACATTTGCAATAACAGGAATATTCGTGTCTTGAATTTTAATTTCATTTAAAACACTTTGGAATTTCTCAGCAGCTGGTTTCATAAGCGAGGAATGAAACGGTCCGCTTACTTTGAGCGGAATTGCTCTTTTAGCACCATTTTCTTTCGCTCTTTGAGAAGCAAGTTCTACTCCTTGCTTTGTTCCAGAAATAACAATTTGCTTCGTACTATTCATATTGGCAATTTGCACTGCGTATCCTTCACTTGTTACTTCTTCTGTAACTCGTTTCAGCATATCCGGATCTGCACCTAAAATAGCTGCCATTGCACCTTCCCCGCCTGGAACAGCTTCTTCCATATATTCTCCACGTTTCCTTACAGCATATACAGCGTCTTCGAATGTTAATGCACCCGCTGCTACAAGAGCGCTATATTCACCTAAACTATGTCCTGCGACAAAATCAGGTGTAATATCATAATCCTTCAAAGCTGCTAAAATCGCAAAGCTCGTTGTTAATAGTGCCGGCTGCGCATTTGTCGTTAATGTTAACTTTTCCTGCGGTCCTTCAAAAATCACTTCTGAAAGAGAATCATGCAAAACCTCATCCGCTTTTGCAAACACTTTCGCAACCTCTTTATTATTCTCCGCTAACTGTCTACCCATTCCAACTGCCTGTGAACCTTGGCCCGGAAAAAGAAATGCTATTTTTCCCATTTCAAATCCTCCTCTTATTGAAGCGGCTCCTTCTCCATTACACTTGAAATTGTAGGAATTACTTCTTTCGCTACCATTTCTCTCGTTTGACGAATCGCACTAAATATCGATTGGTCATTAGAAGAACCGTGAGCCTTAATGACAGGAGCTTTCAATCCAAACAACGCCGCTCCTCCATACTCCGAATAATCCATTTTATCTTTCAATACCATAAGTTTTGGTTTTAATACCGCCGCTGCTAATTTGCTCGTAAACGAACTCATTAATTGCTCTTTTAACATAGAAAATAACGCAAGTGCTGTTCCTTCTAATGATTTCAGCGCTACATTACCCGTAAAGCCATCACATACAACAACGTCTGCTACACCTTGCAATAAATCTCTTGATTCAACATTTCCAACGAAATTAATTGGTGCATCCTTGAGCATAGCGAAGACTTGTTTTGAAAGCTCGTTTCCTTTACCATCTTCTGTTCCAACGTTTAAAAGTCCAACGCGAGGGTTTTTAATCCCTCTTACCTTCTCTGCGTAAACAGAGCCCATTACTGCATATTGATATAAATGAATTGGTTTTGCATCAACATTTGCTCCAACATCTAACATAACAAAACCTTCTCCGTCAACAGTTGGCATTGTAGGTGATAAAGCTGGTCGTTCAATCCCTTCCATACGACCGACAACAAACAATCCAGCCGCCATTAAAGCTCCTGTACTACCTGCTGATATACAAGCATCCGCTACACCATCTTTTACTTGCTGCGCCGCTAGTACCATTGAAGCTTGCTTTTTTCGACGAACCGCTCTTACTGGTTCATCTGTAGATTCGATTTTTTCGTCCGTATGAAGTATAGTAATTCGCTCTTCACTCGTTAAATATTGACGAATCCCCTCTTCTTTCCCTACTAACGTAATATGTAAATCTGGGTATTCCTTAATAGCTTTCATTGCTCCTAATACTACAGCCTTTGGTGCATGATCGCCGCCCATTGCATCTATTGCGATTTTCATAAGTTGTTACCTTCCTCACTATAATTACTAGATCGATACATTTCAAAAGTGCCTGTAAAAACAAGTTCTTCTCCAACAAAGCTACGCACTTTGACAACCGTCCGTCCTTTATCATTCTCTACATCTTCAACACGTGCTTTTGCGACAACACGCTCTCCTAATTTTACAGGACGAATATATCGAATGGTGGACTTTGCAGTTAAAGCTAATTCTTCATCAATAACCGCAACAGCTAGTGAGTTTGCTTGTGCAAACAAATGATGCCCACGAGCAATTTGATTTCTTTTAAATACATCTTCTATCTTTACTTCAAAGATAGAAATTGCATGTCTATCTAATTCTATATCAATAATTTCTCCGACAACCTCTTCTAACGGTAAAGATTTCACATCTTCTTCATGTTGTTTTGTAGCCACATACTTAATTCGTTCTCTTAATTCAGGAATAGATAATTCCATACGATCAAGACGAACAGTTTGTATGCTCACTTGAAATTTTTCTGCTAAATCTTCATCCGTTATAAAAGGATTCGTTTCTATTGTTTGTTGTAATAATTCTTGTCTTTCTTTTTTACTTCTTCTTTTTTTCATACCGCACCATCCATTTTTTATGACTAGGTACTAAAAGTAGTATATAATCATTAAAAGTAGAATGCAACAAAAACTTTCGCAGACTACTTTTAATCGAGCTTCTCTCCCTGGAACACACCTGTCCCATCAAGATAAGTACGCAGCGAAGCATACTGATCATTATGCCAAAACGCTTCTGAATCAACTAGTATCGCCGCATCTTGTCTTGCTGTTTCTAACGCCCGATAATCATGCACCATATCAGCAACCTTAAATTCTGGTAGACCACTTTGCTTACTTCCAAAGAAATCCCCAGGACCTCGTAACTCTAAATCTTTTTCTGACAATACAAATCCATCATTTGTTTCAGTCATTATGCGCATTCTTTCTTTTCCCGTTTCTGATTTCGGGTCCGCAATTAATAAACAATATGATTGTTCACTACCACGCCCAACACGCCCCCTCAGCTGATGGAGCTGTGATAAACCGAAACGTTCCGCGTCATAAATAACCATAACAGTCGCATTTGGTACATTCACACCTACTTCAACAACTGTTGTCGACACAAGAATTTGTACTTTATTTTCACTAAAATGTCCCATTATCTCTTCTTTTTCTTGAGATGATAGTCTCCCATGCATTAATCCAACTTGGCATTTCCCTTGATAATGATGAGTCAGCATACTATGTAAGTCGATAGCATTTTGTACATCAAGCTTCTCAGACTCTTCAATAAGAGGGCAAATAACATATGCCTGTCTTCCTTTTTTTATCTCTTTCTCCACAAAGCTGAGAACACGATCTAACATATCATGTTTTGCCCAATATGTTTCGATTACCTTTCTACCAGCTGGCATTTCGTCGATAATAGAAACGTCCATCTCTCCAAATGCAGTGATAGCTAACGTACGCGGGATTGGGGTCGCCGTCATAAACAACACATCTGGACTTTCACCTTTCTCACGTAAAACCCGGCGCTGCGCCACACCAAATCGATGCTGTTCATCAGTAATAACGAGACCTAACCTATGAAATATCACTTCATCTTGAATTAAAGCGTGCGTCCCAACAAGGATGTCTACTTCTCCTTGTTCTAATCTCGACAAAATTTCTCGACGTCTCACACCTTTAACAGAACTTGTTAGCAATTCAACCTTCATACCGAAATGTGAAAACGTCTCCGCGAGCGACTGATAATGTTGTTCGGCTAAAATTTCTGTAGGAACCATCAAAGCACCTTGATAATGAGCCAATTTCGCCGCATAAAGAGCAATCGCAGCAACAACTGTTTTCCCAGAACCTACATCCCCTTGCAATAATCGATTCATGCGATAAGGAGATGTCATATCTTTCATTATTTCATCTACAACCCGGCGCTGTGCGCCAGTTAATGGAAATGGAAGTGCATCAGTAAACTCTTGCAATTCTACTAATGAAATTTCTTTTTTCGTCCCTTTCGAGTTTTCCCTTTCCATTTTCCGTAATGTTTGCATTTTCAACTGAAACAAGAAAAACTCCTCATATACAAAACGGCGACGTGCTTGCTTTAAGTCTTCCTGTCCCACTGGAAAATGTAACCCTCTGAGCGCTTCATAGCGTGATAATAATTTATATCGACTTAACAAACCATCTGGTAACACTTCGACTATAGAATCTCCATACTCCTTAAATGCTTGTGCAACAAAACGGCGCATCTGTTTTACTGTCAGTTTTCCTTTCACTGAATATACAGGTTCTACTTCTTGTTGACGTACAACCGGTCCAAAATTCAGTTCTGATACAGCAATTGTTTGGCGATGCTGATCCCATTTACCAGTAATCGTTACCGTTTCCTCTAAATTTAACTTTTGTTTATAGTATGGTCTATTAAAACATACAGCTGTAATTAAATAACGACCGACGAGAACACGAACTGTAAGACGTGACTTCTTCTTCCCATAATATTGCAGTAAAGGAGCACTATGAACTTTCCCCTCAACCGTTACACGCTCGTCATGCTTTACTTCAGCAAGATCTTTCATCGCATAGTCTTCATAGCGGTACGGAAAATGTTCTAATAGATGAGAAACTGTATAAATTCCCATCTCGTGTAACAACTCAGATGTTTCTCCTCCGATTCCCTTTACATCCGTAACAGGAACTTGTACAACTTCATTCAAGATTCTCACGCTCCGTCACATTATTTTCTTTGATTCATTCTATTGATTATCCATTAATATCATTGACATCTGTAATCGCTCTCTTTCACCTTATATATTCTATCATAGGCATTCTAAGAGAAACTACTCTAATCCCTCTATATAAAGTGAAACTATAATCGGTGGGGGTTTTGTTCATCCCCCACTGATTATTAGCCTTCACCAATCGGGCGTTTACGGGCAGTTAACCTCCCATCTAACTTCTTTGCTCCAGCCGAATTTAGGGGTAGGAGTTTTACTGCCCACAAATAGCGGGATAAAACAAAGTTGTACAATACGTAAAGAAAGAGCCTCACTATTAGCAGCAAGGCTCTTTTCTATCATCAATATGCTAGCCTTTTGAATAAAAACTAGTAATAAACTTCATATCACTATTTCTTATCCATTAGCAAGTAAGTAACCCATTTATTTTCAAACCGAATCTTTTCTTATTCTACAGAGAAGATGAAAGAATACACCGGTTGGTTCCCTGCATGTACTTCTACTTCTGTATCTTCAAAGTTCTCTTCTACAAACGCAACTAATTCAGCCACTTCTTCATCTGTTGCATCTTCACCTTGTAGAATCGTTACGATTTCAGAATCCTCATCAATTAGCGCTTCTAGTAATTGCTTTGCAGCTCCTACTTTCTCAGCATTTGTAGATACAATTTTCCCATCTGCAATACACATGAAATCATCTTTTTGAATCGCTACACCGTCAATTTCCGTATCACGAACAGCATACGTAATCTGACCTGTTTTCACATGAGCTAAAGCTTCTTTCATGTTTTCTTCATTCTCTTCTAGCGTTCCAACTGGATTAAATGCTAACATGGCAGCCATACCTTGAGGAACTGTTTTTGAACGAATAACAATAACTTCTTGTTCTACAACTGACGCTGCTTGTTCTGCTGCCATCACGATATTCCCGTTATTTGGTAAGATGATGATTTTTTCAGCATTCGCCTCTTCAATCGCCTTCACAATATCCTCCGTACTCGGATTCATCGTTTGGCCACCTTCGATAACTTTCGTTGCGCCAATGCTCTCAAATAGAGTTTTAATACCCGATCCCATAGCTACAGTTACAATACCATACGGTTGTTTCTCTATCGGCTGATTCGTTTGTTCAGGCACCATGATAGGTTCATCTAATAAAGCAGTATGCTGTTCACGCATATTTTCTACTTTAATCTTAATTAGACTACCGTAACGTTGTCCATAGTTCATAGGATCTCCAGGATGTTCCGCATGAATATGAACCTTTACAACCTCATCATCCGATACAACAAGTAGTGAATCTCCGTACACACTAATATCTTCACGGAATTTTTGTTCAGAGAAATTATGTTCCTTCATTTTTTCAGGCTCTAATTTCACCATGAATTCCGTACAATATCCATACTTAATATCTTCTGTACTCAATTGGCTTTGTACACTACGGTGATGTTCTGCGCGTACCATGTCATTCATAGATGGTTGGGCAGGCATATTAGAAGAAATCGTTTCTCCTTTTAAGTCCGCTAAAAATCCTTCATATACAACAACAAGACCTTTACCACCGCTATCTACAACGCCAACTTGTTTTAATACAGGTAATAAATCTGGCGTACGATTTAACGATGCGTTTGCTTCTTTTACAACGTCTTCCATAAACAAAACAAAGTCGCGCTGTTTTTTCGCAACTGTCACTGCATATTTACCCGTTTCTCTTGCAACCGTTAAAATCGTTCCTTCAATTGGTTTCATAACCGCTTTGTAAGCTGCCTCTACTCCAGCTTCTAAAGCTGCAGCAAAATCAACTGTCGTTAATTCTTCTTTTTGTTCAATGGATTTAGAGAAACCACGGAATAACTGAGATAAAATAACCCCAGAGTTACCACGAGCTCCCATTAATAATCCTTTAGCTAAACTTACACCGACTTTACCAGCATGCTGTGAAGGATTTGCTTTCACTTCACGTGCGCCTGAAGTCATTGATAAGTTCATGTTTGTACCGGTATCGCCATCTGGAACTGGGAATACGTTTAATGCATCAACAAGCTGAACATTATTTGTTAAATTATTGGCTCCTTGAATGATCATTTGTGATAAACGTTTTCCATCAATTTTTTGAATTGACACAGATTTTCCTCCTTAATGCACATTACAAGTTTATTACTTTAACTCCTTGTACGTAGATGTTTACAGAATCTACTGCTAGTCCTACAGTTTGATCTAATGTATATTTCACTTTAGTCTGCACGTTATGTGCTACTTCTGAAATTTTCGTACCATAGCTCACAATAATATACATATCAATATGTACTTCATCTTCATTTTTACGAACAATAACGCCTCTAGTGAAGTTTTCTTTTCGTAAAATGTCTGTTAATCCATCTTTTAACTGATTTTTTGATGCCATACCTACGATACCGTAGCAATCTACTGCGGCACCTCCAGCAATTGTTGCAATTACATCTGTACTAATATCAATTTGACCGTACTTTGTTTTAATTTCAATTGACATCTCGTTTCCCCCTTCATAAATGGTGAAAGTGAGCTAGACTACTTTAGTTACTATCATATAATCTTTTTAAAGAAAATTCCATCGTTCTTTCTTTTTCACTCTCATATTTTATGTTTTTAATTACATTTTTTTATGATGAGCAAAATAGTCCATTGTTATTATACAACATGTACCACTATAATATGTCAAGCAATTTTTCTTGATTTCACCTTTTCTTCATTGACATATAGTGTCAAGTATTTTTTCTTGATTTCTTTTTCCTACGGTGTTGCATTCTCTTTTTAGTTGTGTTAAATTATAGTAGTGTTTTTAGCATCGCATAAAAGACTAATATTGAAAAATTACGTATGTTACGGTAGTTAAGGGAGGGAAATATAAATGGCTCGTGTTTGTGCTATCACTGGAAGAAAAGCTCGTTCTGGTAACTCTCGTTCTCACGCAATGAACGCTACAAAACGTAAATGGGGCGCTAACCTTCAAAAAGTTCGCGTACGCATCGACGGAAAAGTTCAACGTGTTTACGTTTCTGCTAGAGCATTAAAATCTGGCAAAATCGAACGTGTTTAATAATAAAAAAAAGAGCCGCTAGGCTCTTTTTTTATTATACCAATGGAAAAAGCACCGGTAATAGGTGCTTTTTTTAGTCTTTTTTGAAGGTATTTAACATCGCACGAACAATTCCACCAAGAAATTTAGGTAACTTAATTGTATAAAATCTCATGGTTTCCCTCCTAATCCCCATTACTCCACTTGTTCACTATATGATGCAAGGAGCAAAATTGTTTCTTCAATCAGTGCTTCTTATCATCATTAATATGCCAGAAGTAAATGAAAAAGTACCTTTTTCCTCAACGAGTTCATTACTAATACAAAGTGTCGATCCCCACTCTATTGTTTTATTAGTAAGAGGATACTTAAAACCGTGAAGTGTAATGCCTTCTACCCTTTCAGTAACTGGTACAAATGATGCGTACGGAAAATGTTCGTTTCCTTCAATTATATACATACCAAACTTTTTCACCATTATTTCATTTTTATTGTCCACAATACACATTTCTATATTTACTTCTAATCCCTTTAAAAGCATCTGAATATTTGCTAAACCATGATCAAGTCTTCCACCAGTAGCACCAAAAATACGAATTAATTTTGGTTTCTGTTCTAAAGCCCAGCTAATTGCAATTTCTAAATCTGTTTGATCTTTTTCTCGCGGGACAATATGTAATTCATTTGTCTGCTGTCCCATCCATGCTAATTCCTCATCAGTAACTGAATCATAATCCCCAAACGCAACAGCCGGAGTGATCCCTCTTTTCAACAAACGGTACACTCCTCTATCAACGGCCGCCCAAACTACTTCTTCATCTTCATACCGAGAAAAATCTGCGCAGTATTCTGCAGGTCCTCCCGCTAAAATATGAATAATCATTTTTCCTTCCCCTTCTATTGTAAAAAGGCAATCTGCCATTCGGTAGATTGCCTTTCTCCTTATTTGCCACTCTAACATGTATAAATAGTGAAGTCTTAATGAACTAGAAGCTTCACTAGGATAAAGGTTCGTTCATTCTTTATCCGCGAATTACACGAATTGCTTCACCGCGGTCTTTTTGATTGTATACTGCTGATCCCGCTACAAGAACATTCGCTCCTGCTTCAATACAAAGTCTTGCCGTTTCAGCGTTGACACCACCATCAACTTCAATTTCCACTTCTAGATTTCGCTCTTTAACCATTTCTGCAACTTGTTTGATTTTCGGTAATACAGAATGAATAAACTTCTGTCCGCCAAATCCAGGATTTACTGTCATAAGTAATACCATGTCTATATCTTCTAATACATGCTCAATCGTTGAAACTGGAGTATGCGGATTTAATACAACCCCTGCTTTAATGTCATGAGATTTAATTAACTGAATTGTACGATGTAGATGAGGACACGCTTCTACATGAACAGTAATAATATCCGCTCCCGCTTTTGCGAAAGTTGGGATATAGTTATCAGGATTTTCAATCATTAAATGTACATCTAACGGTAACGATGTAATCGGACGGATTGCTTCTACAATTAATGGTCCAATCGTAATATTTGGTACGAAATGTCCATCCATTACATCGACGTGAATGTAGTCCGCTCCGCCTTTTTCTACATCTTTAATCTCTTCCCCTAATCTTGAAAAATCTGCTGATAAAATCGATGGTGCAATTTTAATCATGACTAATACCTCGGCTTTCTCTCTCTAATTTCTTCTACGAATTGTTTGTAATTCTTATAACGATATTCAGTAATCTTTCCTTCTTCAACCGCAGCTTTCACCGCACATTTCGGCTCAGCAAGGTGTGTACACCCTCTAAATTTACAGTATTGGCTCGCTTCTTTCAACTCTGGAAAACAATATGTAAGGTCTTCTACTTCTATATCTATGAAATCAAGCGAACTAAAACCAGGTGTATCCGCAACAAGTCCGCTTCCAACTGTAATTAATTCCACGTGTCTTGTCGTATGCTTTCCACGTCCTAAATGTGAAGAAATATCATTAGTTTTCAATTCTAAATCTGGACGTAATACGTTTAGCATTGAAGATTTCCCAACACCAGATTGGCCTGCAACGACGGAAATACAACCTTCTAAGAATGGTTTCAGAATATCAATACTTTCCGATGTATTTATAGAAGTAAACAACACATCATAACCCATTTCACGATAATCATTTGCATAAGATTCAACAGTTTCTCTCTTTTTTTCATCTACTAAATCCATCTTACTAATACAAATAATCGGTTTAATGTTATGATATTCAATCAATACTAAAAATCGATCTAACAGTCCTGGATTAAAATCTGGTTCTACCGCAGAGAAAACAAGAATAGCTTGATCAACATTAGCAATAGGAGGTCTAACAAGTTCATTTTTCCGATCAAATACTTCTAACACATAACCTTCATTCGGATTATCCGCTTGAAAAACAACTTGGTCTCCTACAAGTGGCGTAATTTTATTCTTTCTAAATACACCACGCCCACGACATTGTGTAATCCCTTCCTCATTCTGCACATAATAAAACCCACTTAGAGCTTTTACAATTTTTCCTTCTGGCATATAATTCTCCTTTATTTTGTATAAAATGAAACTGCAATTAAATATGAATAGACTAGAGTTCTTTAAACGATTATTTCAAAGCCCACCAAATATATATCCAGGTTCATATATTTAATCTACCATCAAATTTGAAATATTATTTACAACAGTATCACTTTTACAGCTTTTTGAATCATATATTTTTGCCTGTTATACAGTCCACGATGTAGACAGCATAACAGGCAAGAGTAATAAATTCCATCTTCTATATAAGGACGATGGAATTCACTATTATTGAGCTGGATATGGTACTTCCTTGTCCATAATCGTTACTCCATCTCGTACAATTTTATAATGTCCCTTTGCACCTTCTTGAATTACAAATTCTAAAGAAATAATCGCTGACTCAGTAATTGTTCTCGTTTCAACTGGTTTATCCATTTTTTGCTGCATATCTTCTTTATAAATTTCTATTGTTTGCGGCTTTTTCTCACCTGTTGCAGAAGCTTCATATGGGATAGCGATGTTATCCACTTTTACCGTTTTCGTTACTTTAGGCTTCGGACCATCGGAGATAACAATCGATACTTTATCTCCTTCTTTTAAAGGTGTCCCAGGCTTTGGAAATTGTGAAATAACAAGGCCTTTATCAACCGTATCTGAATACTCTCTTTTTATATCAGAAACAAGCTTTCTTTCATTTAAATAACCTTTTACACTATTTTCAGTCCATCCTGAAAAATCACCTGGTCTTATTTGATAAGGTCCTTTACTTACCCAAATTTTCAGTTCTTGTTCTGCCTCTATAACCATTTGATCAGGCGTTGGGATTTGCTCTACAATTTCACCTTTTGGCTTATCATTTTCAATGAAATTTATTGTAACTTGTCTATATTTTTCTTCTAGCTCAGCTCTTATACTCTCGAAATCTTTTCCTGTGAAGTCACTCATCTTACTTTTCTTTTTCCCACCTGATTGATAGATAGTAATTTTAGAGTTTTCTTTCACTACTCTTCCTGCTATTGGATCTGTTTTTATCACTTTTCCGGCTTCAACATCATCTGTATATACAAGATTAGGTTCAGTAACTTCAAAACCTTTTTCAACTAATGTATTTACAGCTGTCGTATATTTCATACCAGCCACATCAGGAACCTTCACATCTTTCGGAATAAAGAAGCCTGGAATAACAGTAAGTGCTAAGGTTATCCCTATCGCTAAAAGTAAAAATGTTGTAATTAAAACTTTCAGCCATTTATTAGTTCGCTTTTTCTTCTTACCTGATTCGATCTCTTCTTTTCTTACTTGTTCATCCACTTTACTTCCTTTTAATACAATCGTTTCATCACTTACATTTTGAAATAGTTGTTCTTGTTGAATAATTGGAATCGCTTTCGTTGCTTCCATATCTTCTGGTATGTAAAATGGTTGTTCATTTATTCGTTCTGGGTATAGTGCTGTTTCAATATCTCGTTTCATCGCGTTAGCAGATTGATATCGATGGAACGGATCTTTCGCAGTTGCCTTTAATATAATATTTTCAACACTTTGTGGAATATTTTCATTCCATCTTTTTGGAGATGGCATTTCATTTTGTAAATGTTTTAACGCAATTGCAACAGCAGATTCACCAGAAAACGGTTGTCTTCCTGTTAACAATTCAAACATAACAATTCCAAGTGAATAAATATCTGATTGTTTATTCGCTATACCGCCGCGCGCTTGTTCTGGTGATAAATAATGCACCGAACCGAGCACCGAATTTGTATGTGTAATCGTTGCTGCACTTGTAGCTGTCGCAATTCCAAAGTCTGTTACTTTGACCACTCCGTCATCTCGAATCAAAATATTGTGCGGTTTAATATCGCGATGTACAATCTCAAAATGATGGGCGTGTGCCATAGCGGACGTTAACTGCTCCATTATATCAAGAGCCTCTCCTATCGGTAACATCCCTCGATCAATTATGTATTGCTTCAATGTTCGTCCAGGTACATATTCCATTACAAGATAATATATACCATCCTCTTCCCCAACATCATACATATTCACAATATTTGGATGCGACAACGTTGTAACAGATTGCGCTTCTCGATGGAAACGTTTAATAAACTCTTCATTATTTGAATAGTCGAGTCTTAATATTTTTACCGCTACATCTCGGCCAAGTATATCATCATGAGCTAAATATACATTGGCCATTCCTCCACCGCCAATCATTTTCAGCAGCTTATAACGGTCATTTAAGCGTTTTCCAATCAGCACGTTGCACTTCACCTACTTTCGTTTGTCGAATCCGTATAATCAATAATAACGAGGGTAATATTATCTTCTCCACCACGATCATTTGCTAATTGAATGAGATGCTCTCCCTTCACCTCGAGCTGTTCATTCAATTGTAAAATTTGTTGCATATCAGCAATAGAAACTTTGTTAGACAATCCATCCGAGCAAAGAAGTAATTGATCATCTTCTTCAAGCACCAATGTTTTAACATCTAATCCAACTGTTTCTTCATTTCCTAATGCTCTTAACAAAACATTCTTTTTCGGGTGATATTCTGCATCTTCCTTTGAAATTTCGCCATGTCTCACAAGTTCATTTACAAGCGAATGATCTTCCGTTACAAGCGTCATTTTTCCCTCTGATACCATATAACACCGACTATCTCCTATATGACCTATCGTCACAAAATTCGATGTACAAATGGCTATTATAAGTGTTGTTCCCATGCCATTACATTCTGCATGCTGCTTAGAGTAAGCATATATGCGCTCATTAATAATTCCAACGTTAGTATGTAACCACTTTTCTACCTTTTTAGGCTCATTCATATTGTGCGTTTGCTTCCAATAATCATGGAATAATTGAATAGCCATCGAGCTAGCTACATCGCCAGCTCGATGACCTCCCATTCCATCTGCTACTACCGCTAAAATATTTCCATCTAAATTGTGAAAAACTCCTGCACTATCTTCATTATGTTGACGAACTTTCCCTTTATCCGATAGAAACACGGCTTTCATCTCGTCACCTCGTCTCTTCTTTGCGCTCCTTTGCACGCAACTGACCGCAGGCTGCATCAATATCATGACCTTGTTCACGGCGAATTGTTACATTCACTCCACGATCTTTTAGCGTCTTTTCAAATAAGAAAATTTGCTCTCGTGGCGTACGTACATAATTACGTTCTGGCACGTAGTTTACCGGAATTAAGTTTACATGACATTTTACACCTTTTAAGAGCGCAGCAAGTTCTTCAGCTTGCTCAACTTGGTCATTTTCCCCTCCAAATAAGCCATATTCAAACGTAATACGACGCCCTGTTCTATTTACATAGTATTTAACAGCTTCCATTAAATCTGGTAGCTTATAAGCACGGTTAATCGGCATTAATTTTGAACGTAACTCTGTATTTGCAGAATGCAATGAAATCGCAAAATTAATTTGCATATCTTCTTCAGCGAACTTATAAATTTTCGGAACAATTCCACTTGTTGAAACCGTCATATGTCTTGCACCAATATGAATTCCTTTTTCATGATTTACAATGCGTAAGAATGACATTAAGTTATCATAATTATCAAATGGTTCTCCAATTCCCATAACAACAAGAGAACTTACACGTTCTTCTGTTTCATCAAGCGCACGCTGAACTTCTACTACTTGCGCTACAATTTCTCCAGCCTCTAAGTTTCGTTTTAACCCACCAAGTGTAGAAGCACAGAACGTACAGCCAATGCGGCAACCCACCTGTGTTGTTACACAAATGGAATTTCCATATTCATGTCGCATTAGTACAGTTTCAATAGAGTACCCATCGTATAACTGGAATAGGAATTTAATCGTTCCATCCGAAGACGTTTGTTTTACTAAAGTGTTTAAAGTAGTAATATCAAAGGAATTCGACAATTTATCGCGCAATCCTTTAGCAAGGTTTGACATATCCTCATAATTTTTTACACGTTTTTTATATAGCCAATCAAAAATTTGTCCTGCACGGAATTTAGGTTCTCCTTGTTCCTTTAACCAATCTTGCATTTCATGAAGTTGTAAAGAATAAATTGATGGTTTCTTTGTTTCTAGATTTTTCTTTTGTTTTTTTACAGTCGTTTCCATGATGCTACACCTTCTTTCTTAAACAAGCAATATAAAAGCCATCTGTTGCAAAATAATGCGGTAAAATTCGTACTTGACCTTCATCAATATACGGATTTAACTTTTCTGGCATGCGATTTTTTATCGTAGTATCCCATTCAAATTCAGGATGCTCTTGTAAAAATTGCTTTATTACTTGTTCATTTTCTATTTTTTCAATTGTGCACGTACTATAAACAAGGCGACCACCTTGTTTTAACAATGGAGCTATTTTTTCTAGTATAGCAAGTTGAATCGTTGATAACCTTTCACTATCGCCCTTATCTTTACCTAACTTAATATCAGGTTTACGTCTAATAACACCAAATCCAGAACATGGTGCATCTACTAATATTTTGTCAAAAGATTCATTTGCAAAATGCTCTTGAACTTTTCTAGCATCTAAAGCCATCGTTTCTACATTTTCTAAACCAAGTCTCTTCGCCTGTTGTTCAATTAAACGTACTTTATGTGCGTGTAAATCAAGCGACATTACCTTACCAGTTCCGTCCAAACGCTCTGCAATATGAGTTGTTTTTCCGCCAGGAGCAGCACAACTATCTAGAACTGCCTCTCCTTGATTCGGTTCTAAAGCACGTGCTACAAGCATTGAGCTTTCATCTTGAATAGAAAGGAAACCTTTTTTGAACGCTTCTGTATGTGCGACATTTCCTCTTTCAATTTGAATTGCATCCTCTGACAATTCGCCACGTTTTGCTTCTATACCCTCATCAGCTAATAACGCAATCGCTTCTTCTACCGTTACTTTATCAACATTTACACGTGCTGTTGGTACAGGTGGCAACATATTTACTTCACACATTTTCTCTGCTGTCTCTAAACCATATTCAGATGCCCATTCTTGTACAAGCCACATTGGATGACTCGTTGCAATTGCAAGACGTTCTACTGGATTTTCGATTTCTTCTAACGAAGGTACACCTTCTCGCTGAATTGAACGCAATACTCCGTTCACCATGCCTGAAATCCCTTTATGCCCACGACGCTTTGCAATCTCAACTGCTTCATGAATAGCCGCTCTTTCTGGAACTCGATCTAAATATAGCATTTGATATAGAGATAGGCGAAGCAACACTCTTACCCACGCTTCAACCTTTTTTCTTAAAAATGGTTGTAAATAATAATCTAGTGTGTCACGACGTTGAATTGTTCCATATACCATTTCAGTTAATAAACCAATATCTTTTCTGTCAATTGTATTTTTTTCAATCAGATTATTTAAAAGTAAGTTGCTATATGCACCACTTTTTTCTACTTGAATTAGGCCATCCAGAGCTAACTCACGAACATTTTGTCTCATGCATTTTCTCCTAACTTCGTACCAATTTCAGGTTTTGTTCCACGCAAAAATTGTGAACAACTCATACGCTTTTTACCAGATGGTTGCAATTCAGTAATTTTAACGCCTGTCTCATTCCCTGTTGCAACAACAAACCCATCTTCTTCAAGAGCTACTATTGTACCTGGTTCAGCTTTCTCTGTAATAGAGATTTTCTCTCCCCACCATACTTTAATAACTTGTCCTGCCAAAGTCGTATAAGCAACTGGCCATGGATTCAATCCGCGAATGTGATTGTATACTTCTTCACCTGTTTTTGTCCAATCAATTATCTCTTGCTCACGTTTAATATTATATGCAAACGTCACTTCAGCTTCACTTTGTTTAATTGGTTCTAGTTTACCCTGAATTAGTAAAGGAACCGTTTTAGATAAAAGGTGTGCTCCTGCTTCGCTTAACTTATCAAATAATGAACCTGTTGTTTCACGCTCTTCAATTTCTACTTCTACTTGCGTTAATATATCGCCAGCATCTAATTTTTCTACCATATACATAATTGTAATACCTGTTTTCTCTTTACCTTCCATGATCGCATAATGAATTGGTGCACCACCGCGAAGTTCTGGAAGTAATGACGCGTGGACATTAATACATCCATACTTTGGTGCTTCTAAAATTTCATTCGGTACGATTTGTCCAAATGCCGCTGTTACAATTAAGTCTGGCTCTAGTGCTAATACTTTTTCATATTCGTCTTGTTCACGAATTTTTAACGGCTGTAATACTGGAATACCATGTTTTTCCGCTTCTACTTTAACAGGAGTAGGTGTTAAAACCTTTTTTCTACCAACTGGACGATCAGGTTGCGTTACAACACCAACTACGTCATATCCGTCCTCGATAAGACGACGAAGCACCGGCACAGAAAAGTCCGGTGTCCCCATAAATACTACTTTCATCATTCAAAAACCGCTCCTTTTAAACCTATTCTAATTCGCCTGCTTCATAATATCTTTTCACTTTAGATGTAAATAAAACACCGTGTAAATGATCGATTTCATGCTGAATTGCACGCGCTAAGAAGTCATCCGCTTCTAATAAAAATATTTTACCGCGACGATTTTGCGCACGTACTTTAATGTAATCTGCACGCTCCACTTCACCATAAAGCCCCGGAAAGCTTAAGCAGCCTTCGGGACCTACTTGTTCACCACGTTTTTCTAAAATAACAGGATTAATTAATTCAATTTTACCCGTATCATCACCTATATCAACAACAGCAACTTGTAAGCTTACACCTACTTGTGGCGCAGCTAGACCAACGCCGTCTGCAATTAACATTGTTTCATGCATATCTTTTAACAATTTCACTAACTTTTTATCAAAGTTAATTACTCTTTCGCATGGTGTTTCTAACACTTCATTTGGATGCTTTACAATTTCTAAAACTGCCATATTTCCCTCCGCTACATTAACATTGTTGGATTAAAATCAATTGAGATTTGTAGCTCTTTTTGCATTTCTGCTTGATAATGTTCATTTACCATTTTGAGCACGTTCTTTAAGTTTGGTTCCCGTTTGTATTTTATCATGCATTGGTAACGATATCTATCTTTTATCCTTGGAATTGCTGAAGCAACCGGCCCTAACACCATTGTTTGCCTTGAACAATGCGTTCGTAAATGACCGACAATTTTTTCCGTCACTTGGACTGCCTTTAATAATTCCGGATGAGATACAGTTACAAGTACAACGTAGTAATATGGCGGATATTGTCTCATTTTCCTCATTTGCATTTCTTGCTCATAAAATACATCATATTGTTGATTCTTTGCTAATTCTACACTGTAATGTTCCGGGGTATACGTTTGAATTACAACTTCCCCTGGCAATTCATGTCTTCCTGCACGTCCACTCACTTGTGTCAATAGCTGATATGTCTTTTCACTCGCCCGAAAATCAGGTAGATGAAGCATCGTATCCGCCGTTAAAACCCCAACAAGCGTCACCTTCGGAAAATCAAGCCCTTTTGCAATCATTTGTGTTCCAAGTAATATATCTGCTTTCTCTTCACCAAATGCCTTTAATAATTTTTCATGCATTCCTTTACGGCTTGTTGTATCCACATCCATTCGAATGACCCGCGCTTCAGGAAATAGTTTTGTGATTTCTTCTTCAACCTTTTGCGTCCCTGTACCAAAGAAACGAATATACGTACTATTACAAGCAGGACACTCCGTTGGCATATTTTCCTCATGACTACAATAATGACATTTTAAACGATGGTTCATTTTGTGATATGTCAACGAAATATCACAATGCGGACATTGTACGACATACCCACAATCACGGCACATCACAAACGTAGAATGACCCCTTCTATTTAAAAAGAGAACCATTTGCTCTTTCTTTTCTAATCGATCTGCTATTTTTTCATGCAGTGCCTTTGAAAACATTGAGCGATTTCCATCACGAAGCTCTTCACGCATATCAACAATTTCTACCGTCGGCAAAGCTTGTTTGTTCATACGTTTTTCCATTGTAAGCAACCCATAGACACCTTTTTTCGCTCTAGCAAACGATTCAAGTGTCGGCGTTGCACTGCCGAGAACGATTGGACACTTATGGTATTGTCCTCTCCACACTGCTACATCTCTTGCATGATACTTTGGGTTATCCTCTTGCTTATAACTTGATTCATGCTCTTCATCAATAATAATGATTCCTAAATTTTCAAATGGAGCAAAAATAGCTGAACGCGCACCAACTACAACTTTCACTTCTTTTCTTAATATCTTTCGCCATTCATCATATTTCTCGCCAACAGAAAGCGCACTGTGAAGAACTGCAACTTGCGAACCGAACCTACCTTTAAAGCGATCTACCATCTGAGGCGTTAGCGCAATTTCAGGAACAAGCACAATTGCTTCTTTTCCTTTCTCGAGCACCGCTGCTATAGATTGTAAATACACTTCAGTCTTACCACTTCCTGTAACACCATATAGTAAAAATGGATTGTAAGTTTCATTTGTAATTGATGACAAAATCGGTGTAATTACTTGTTTTTGTTCCTCAGTAAGCGGAAATGGTTTCGTTTGTTCAAAATCATCATCGTCATACGGATTCCGATATACTTCTACATACTTTTCTGAGATTAGACCCTTTTTAACAAGTGCTTTTATTGGAGCATCTGTTATTTGTAATTCTTCTGTTAAATTTTTTAACGGTGCACTTTTGTAGTTTTCTACAAAATAATAGAGTACGTCTTGTTGTTTTTTACTTTTCAGTTCAAATGCTGCTAATTCCAGTTTATCTGCCGGCAACTCCGGTTGAACTACTCTTTGTTTCTTCTTCTGCACTTTATCCTTTACTTGATAAACCACTTCAGTCGTACCATTTTTAATTTCTTGTTGAATAGTGCGATATAGGTGTGGCTGCGCCTCGATAGCTTCCCAATCTATCGTTTCCTTCCCTTGAAATAAAGAAAGAATTTCTGGTGCTACTTCTTCTTGGTTACGAAGTTGCAGACGCTTTTTATATGTTGCTTTTATTGCTGTCGGAAGCATCACTTGAAAAGCTGAAATCATATAACATAACGTTTCACTTGTAAGCCAATATCCAAGCTTTAATAATTCCTCATTTAAAACTGGAGTGACATCTAATATTTCATAAAGGGCCTTTAATTTTTTACTTTCTACCTCAGCCGAATCCTTTATTTCAATAATAAAACCTTGCAATTTCCTCGGACCGAATGGGACTACTACACGCATTCCTGCTTGCACGATATCTTCCCATTTTTTAGGGATAATATAATCAAACGGCCGATCTGTTTGACGTGCAGGTACATCAACAATTACACTTGCAAACTTCATACACGATCATCTTCTAACATCATTTCTATTTGCTTTAATATTTCACGAGCAACTTCTTTCTTCGTTAAAAGTGGTAACTCAATAATCTCTCCATCTTTTCTATACATTGTCACAATATTTGTATCTGTACCAAACCCAGCTCCTTGAGCTTTCACGTCATTCGCAACAATCATATTTGCATTTTTCTCACGTAATTTTCTCGTTGCGTACTCCTCTATGTTTGTCGTTTCGGCTGCAAAACCGATAAGTAACTGTCGGTCCTTCTTCTCACCTAACGTTTTTAAAATATCCACTGTTCTTTCTAATTCAATTACAGCATCGCCATTTTTCTTTTTCATTTTATTATCATGAACATATTTCGGACGGTAATCTGCAACAGCTGCTGTTTTGATGACAACATCCACATTATGATAATGTTGAAGGACTGCCTCTAACATATCTTGTGCAGATTCTACGTGTATTGTTGTGACATGTAATGGTGACTCTAATGCTGTCGGTCCTGACACAAGTATGACATCAGCACCTAAGCTTGCTGCAACTTCTGCGATCGCATACCCCATCTTTCCAGAAGAAAAATTCGTCATAAAACGAACCGGATCAATCTTTTCACGTGTCGGTCCAGCTGTTATTAATATTCGTTTTCCTTGCAATGGTTTTTGTTCTGAGAAAGCCTCTTCTAATCGTCCAATAATCGCTTCAGGTTCTTCCAGTCTTCCTTTTGCTACATAACCACATGCTAAAAAACCTTCCCCAGGCTCAATAAATGTATATCCTAATGTTTTTAGCGTCATCATGTTTTTTTGAACAATTTTATTTTCATACATATGCACATTCATAGCCGGTGCAATCCACACTGGAGCTGTAGTAGCTAACAAAGTAGTTGTAATCATATCATCAGCAATACCGCCAGCTAACTTTCCAATACAATTAGCTGTAGCAGGTGCAACAAGTACAACATCTGCCCAATCCGCTAAATCAATATGAGCGATAACAGCCGAGTCTCTCTCATCAAACGTATCCGTATATACATCATGGCGAGAAAGTGCTTGAAATGTAAGAGGCGTAACAAACTTCATTGCCGACTCACTCATCATTACTTTTACAAGAGCGCCAGCTTGTGTCAATTTACTTGTTAACGCAGCCGCTTTAAAAACTGCAATGCCTCCTGTTACACATAGAAGTATCTTTTTCCCTTTTAGCATATGACTCGTCCTCTTTCTTTTTCAAACTTATTCTACTGAAATAGAATTTTCAGCTCGTCAGTACCAATATTTCGTTCCGTCTTTTTCGATTCCTTTTCATCCCTATCGTAAAAAAATAACAACCTACTTGTAAATAGGTTGTTACCGTTACATAGAAAATTATAAAGTCCATGTTTTAATTTGTCGAAAAGAATGTCTTAATCAATTATTGAGTCATCGCTTGGTATATATTTTAATACTTCTAAATCGATTTCTTCTAATGCTTTACCTACACATTTATAAGAAACAGGCTTTTCAATAACACAATTGTCAGCAATTTGCATTTCACGTGCACGCTTTGCAGCTACTGTTACAAGTGTATATTTAGAATCGATTTTTGTTAATAATGAGTCAATTGATGGATTTAACATAATTATAGACCCTCCGTCATTTCTTTATAGTATTTTGCTACTCTTTCGCGGCGGCAATGTTCGCCAACCACAATTGCTTTAATTCTATCACAAGCTAATTCAACTTGATCGTTTTCTACAACATAATCGTAAGCGTCCATCATTTCGATTTCTTCTTTTGCTACAGTTAAACGATTTTCAATAACATCTTCAGTTTCTGTACCACGGCCGACAATTCGGTTTTTTAGCTCAGATAAACTTGGAGGTGCTAAGAAAATAAATACACCTTCTGGGAAAGCTTTCTTAACTTGAATTGCACCTTGCACTTCAATTTCTAAGAATACATCTTTTCCTTCTTGTAATGTTTTTTCAACATAGTCAATCGGTGTTCCATAATAATTACCTACGAACTCAGCCCACTCAAGTAATTTTTCATTACGAATCATTTCCTCAAATTCTTCTCTCTCTTTAAAGAAATAATCCACACCATCTACTTCACCTTCACGCGGCTTACGTGTCGTTACTGAAATAGAGTACTGAAAACGTGTATCCTCATGGCTAAACAGCTCTTTTCGAACCGTTCCTTTACCAACCCCAGAAGGTCCTGAAAGAACGATGAGCAATCCTCTTCTACTTCTCATAAATATGTAAAACCTACCCTTCCTCACTTAAATCCTCTTTATTATTCAAACGATGTGCAATCGTCTCTGGCTGAATTGGACTTAATACAACATGCCCATCATCCATAACAATAACCGCCCTTGTTTTTCTCCCATACGTAGCATCAAGCAAAGCATTATGTTCACGCGCTTCCTGTACTGTTCGTTTAATAGGAGCTGACTCCGGACTTACAATAGCAATAATTCGATGAGCAGATACAATATTTCCGTATCCAATATTTAAAAACCGCATGGCCATAGTTTGCGCCTCCTAGTAAGTCTATCCGATTTCTCCACCACGTATAACTTTATATATTTTTTGAAAGCTACTCAATATTTTGTACTTGTTCACGAATTTTTTCAAGGTTATTTTTCATTTCTACGACATATTTTGAAATTGTTAAGTCATTTGCCTTAGAACCAATCGTATTAATTTCTCTATGCATCTCTTGCACGATGAAGTCCATTTTCCTTCCAACAGGCTCTTCAATCTGCAGTGTTTCACGAAATTGATCTAAATGACTTTGCAAACGAACTAACTCTTCATGAATATCACAGCGCTCTGCAAACATTGCGACTTCTGTTAGCAATCTTTGTTCATCTAGATCTTGATTATGTAATTCTTTTAAGCGATTTTCTAATCGTTCACGATATTTTTGTGTAACAATTGGTGCATGTGGAATAATTGCATCTACACAATTGTGAATCTCTTGTAAACGGTACGCTATATCTTTATGTAATCGTTCTCCTTCGCCATCTCTCATCGTTTTTAACATACGAGTAGCTTGGCGAACAGCCTCATATAAACTGGTCTCAAATTGTTCATTTACATTTTCAACTTCTTCAATTGCCGTTACTTCTGGCATTGCCATTAATTGTTGAAGTGTAATAGAATCTTGTAATTGAAATTTTCCTTTTATATCTTTCATAATCGATTGGTACTGTTCAAGAAGCGACCAATTCACACTTAACTTTCTTTCAACAAGCTCTTCACCCGTTATACTAATAGACACTTCAATACGTCCACGTCGAACTTGCTTTGCAATTATTTTACGAATTTTGTCTTCAAATACCATCATTTGCTTCGGAAGTCGAATACTCATCTCTAGAAAACGGTGGTTCACCGATTTCATTTCTACTGTAATTTGAAAAGTATCATTTTCTACTTTCGATCTTCCAAAACCTGTCATACTAGAAATCATTTTTATCACATCCAAGCCATGAAATAACTCAATGAAAAAGGTAATAGAGACAAGGCTCTATTACCTTCTGTAAATTATATCACATTTTCATATCATTGACTATTTCAAGTTTAATCCCTTCTTATATAACAGTGGCTTTTTCTTTTTCTCCTTTTTTCTTGTTAATAAGGACCCTACTAATAAGAAGGTCGGAATAGATGATAATCCCCCAATTAACAACCAATCTCGTGCTTGTATCGGCATTGTGCTAAAAATCGGCTGTAATGGTGGATAATATATAACTACAAGCATTAACAGTAAAGAAATGATAACCGCCCCTACTAAATATATATTTCCAAACGGGTTGCGGTGAAATATAGAATGTTCACTACGACAATCAAATACATGAATAAGCTGAGCCAGTACTAATGTTGCGAAGGCTACCGTTTGTGCATACTTCAATTCATTCGGATGCTGGTTAAATGCAATAATAAACGCTACTAATGTCACTGCTCCGATTAGAAAACCACGACTTATAATTTTCCACGCAAGCCCTCTAGCGAACACCCCTTCTTTCGGATGGCGTGGTGTTCTCTTCATCACATCTCCTTCAGCCTTATCCAAACCTAATGCCATCGCTGGTAAACCGTCAGTAACTAAGTTCACCCATAAAATTTGAATTGGAACCATCGGCAATGGCAGTGCAAGTAACATCGCAAATAACATAACTAAAATTTCACCAACGTTAGATGCTAACAAATACCGAATAAACTTCCGAATATTTTCATATATGTTTCTACCTTCTTTAATCGCCGATTTAATCGTAGCAAAGTTATCATCTAACAACACAAGTGAAGAAGCTTCTTTTGCAACATCTGTCCCTGTAATTCCCATCGCAATCCCTATATCAGCTGTTTTAATAGCTGGAGCATCGTTCACTCCATCACCTGTCATAGCTACTATATGCCCCTTATTTTGCAGCGCCTTAACGATTTTCAATTTATGCTCAGGAGACACACGAGCGAATACATACGTATCTTCTACAATATCTTCTAATGCCTCTACATCCATATTCGCAAGTTCTACACCTTCAACAACGCGTCCACCCGCCGGTAAAACCCCTAGCTGTTCCGCAATTGCCATTGCTGTCACTTTATGATCTCCCGTAATCATTACCGTTCTAATACCAGCTTCCTTACACTCTTTCACCGCTTGCGCCACTTCTAGTCTTGGCGGATCTATCATTCCTTGTATTCCAACAAGCATAAAATCCTGCTCGACTTCTCTTTCATGTTCAATTGAATCTGTAGCTTTTAACGGTTTAAATGCCACCGCAATCGTTCGTAAAGCTTGACTGCCTAAACTATGAATCGCTGCCTGCACTTCTTTTCGATACATTTCACTTAAAGGTTGCTGCTTATTTCCCCACAAAATTGTTTGACTCATTTGCAAAAGAACATCTGGTGCTCCTTTTGTAATAACAAATTTTTTGCCTTCACGATCACGAACAATAACACTCATCATTTTTCTAGTTGAATCAAAAGGAAATTCACGAATGACTTCAAACTTTCCTTTAAGAGCTTCACGTGATATTCCCGCCTTCATTGCAGCAGCAACGAGAGCTCCCTCTGTTGGATCTCCATCTAACACATATGTCTTTTTCTTTTGAATAACATTCGCATTATTACATAAACAGCCAAATGTAAGTAGTTGATACAGTGATTTCGTCTTAGTAGGGTCAATTACTTCTTCACCTTTCATAAATGAGCCCGTTGGCTCATAGCCTTGACCTGTCACTTTCCACAATTCTCCGCCTGACCACATATGTGTTACCATCATTTTATTTTGCGTCATTGTTCCCGTTTTATCAGAACATATAACGGAAGCACACCCTAACGTTTCTACAGCTGGTAACTTCCTTACAATTGCTCTCTTTTTTATCATACGCTGTACACCAAGTGATAAAGCTACCGTAACGATTGCTGGCAATCCTTCTGGAATAGCAGCAACAGCTAGCGACACGCCAGCTAAAAACATATGATATACTTCATTTCCTTGATACACACCAGCTAATACAACGAGCGCTGTCAAAATAAGAGCCACAATAATTAATATTTTTCCGAGTTGCTCTAACCTTCTTTGTAACGGTGTTTCCATTTGCTCTGCATTTTGTAACATATTTGCGATTTGCCCCATCGCTGTATTCATACCAGTTGCTACAACGACTCCTGTTCCAGATCCTCGCGTAATCATCGTACCCATAAAAGCCATATTTTTTTGATCACCAATTGAAACATCTTGCCCTTGTAACGCCTCTACCTTCTTTTGTACAGGCAATGACTCTCCTGTAAGAGCCGATTCTTCAATATATAAACTTGAAGATTCCACAAGGCGAACATCCGCGCCAATACGGTCACCACTAGAAAACTTAATAATATCACCTAGTACAAGCGCTTTTGACGGCGCTTTTATCCACTTCCCATTTCTTAGTACAGTAACTTGAGGGGCTGCCAATTCTTTTAAAGCTTCCAACGATTTTTCAGCTTTCCTCTCTTGAAAGAAACCGAGGACACCATTGATAATAACAATTGCAACAATTGCAATCGAATCAATATACTCTCCTAAAAAAGCTGAAATAATTGTAGCACCAAATAAAACAAGTACCATAAAGTCTTTAAATTGCGCTAAAAACACCATAAGCGCAGAAGGCCGCTTTGCTTCTTGCAATTCATTTGTACCAAATTTCTTTAATCGGCCCTCTGCTTCTTGCTCTGTAAGACCTACCTCCACATTCGTATTCGTTCTTTCCTCCACTTCATGTGCTCGCATTTCATACCAATTCATCCTGCCATCGACCTCCTGATTCCAGACATACTCTAATGAAAGCTTATTCAGCCTCGTCCAAAAAAATGCTATAATTAACTTTTAGTTAGAAAGGAGTGTTCATTCATGGCATTCGATGGATTATTTACAAGAGCAATTACACATGAAATTGCAAATTCTCTTCAAACAGGAAGAATTTCAAAAATATATCAACCCTCAAAATATGAAGTTTTATTACATATTCGAGCAAACGGAAAAAACCAAAAGCTGATTCTTTCATCTCACCCTACATATGCGCGTATGCACTTAACAAATCAAAACTACGATTCACCAGCGCTACCGCCGATGTTTTGTATGCTTCTTCGCAAACATTTAGAAGGTGGATTTATTGAAAAAATTGAACAAATTGACTTAGAACGTATTATTCAAATTACAGTCCGCAGTCGTAATGAAATCGGTGACGAATCCGTAAAAACATTAGTAATCGAAATAATGGGACGACACAGTAATATTATCTTAGTAGATACGAAAACAAATGTTATTTTAGATAGCTTAAAACACGTTTCTTTAGCGGTAAATCGACATCGTACTGTATATGCTGGAGCTGAATATGTTGCCCCACCAGCACAACATAAAGTTAATCCGCTTCTTATCGAAACAGAAGATGATTTTATTAAACCGCTTGACTTTTTATCTGGCAACATGGACAAACAACTTGTCGGAGCATTCATGGGAATTTCCCCATTATTTGCAAAAGAAGTTGTAAAAAAAGCAGGTATGGCAAATGAAAAAGCATTATCTGAAGCTTTCTTCAGCTTGCAAAAACCTTTGCTAACACATCAGTACGTGCCAGCAATGATAACAGCAAATGGAAAAGAGTTCTTTTACCTATTCCCTCTTTCTCACTTACAAGGAAAAGAAAAAACATTTTCATCTGTTAGTGAATTATTAGATCGCTTCTTCTTTGGTAAAGCAGAGCGCGATCGTGTAAAACAACAAGCTCACGATTTAGAACGCTTTATGCAAAATGAAAAAACAAAAAATGAAAAGAAGCTAATTAAACTAGAAAAAACATTACAAGATGCCGGAAAAGCAGATAAATATCAACTATTTGGAGAGCTACTTACAGCCAATATGTACGCTTTGAAAAAAGGTGATAAAGAGATTGAAGTCGTTAACTATTACGACGAAAATGGTGGGACTGTAAAAATCACATTAAATCCTTTAAAAACACCATCTGAAAATGCACAACGCTATTTCCAAAAGTACCAAAAAGCGAAAAATTCAGTTGCTATTGTAGAAGAACAAATCGTAAAAACAAATGAAGAAATTCTTTATTTCGATAGCCTACTTCAACAAATGGAGGTTGCTTCTTCAAAAGATATTGAAGAAATTCGTGAGGAATTAGCCGAAGAAGGTTATGTGCGCAATCGTAAGAAGAAAAACGCAAAGAAAAAACCAACAAAACCAGTGTTGGATAAATATTTAGCTAGTGATGGTACAGAAATTTTCGTCGGTAAAAACAATAAGCAAAATGATTATTTAACAACGAAATTCTCCCGTCGTGATGAAATTTGGTTACATACGAAAGACATACCTGGGTCCCACGTTGTCATTCGTTCTCTTGAACCTACGGAAGAGACTTTACACGAGGCTGCTAAAATCGCTGCTTATTACAGTAAAGCAAAAGATTCTAGCTCTGTTCCTGTAGATTTCACAAAGGTACG
Source organism: Bacillus cereus (assembly GCF_015071065.1). Lineage (GTDB taxonomy): Bacteria > Bacillota > Bacilli > Bacillales > Bacillaceae_G > Bacillus_A > Bacillus_A cereus_BA. The sequence goes on from NZ_VOVA01000001.1 coordinate 311,847, forward strand.
CCATGTCAAAAAACCGAGCGGTGCAAAACTTGGATTTGTTACATATGACAATCAACAAACATTATATGTAACACCAGATGCTGATACAGTAATGAAATTAAAAGCGTAAATACTTAAAAATGCGTTGCTAACAAGCAACGCATTTTTCTATGTTTTCAGCTTAGTTCATATACCCATTCACTAATTCATAACATCTTTCTTTTGTCATCTTATATTTCTCTTCTGAGGCTTCTATACGTCTCATCGTTCCATTATTTTCATCTGTAGCAATTGCTTTAACTTTCCTTTCCTAACTTAAATATTGTCAAAAAATTTGACAGTGCTATTTCGTATTTGTATAAATTTTTTTACAGTGTGTAAAGAAAGTGAATCTTGAGTTGATGTTTTTTTCATTCTCCCATTGCTAATTGAAGTAATTTGTATTTCACGAGCAGCCCACCGCCCACAAATAATGGGCTAAATTTCTTCTCTTCTCTAAAACATATGTAATTCCCACTATCTTTTCTCTAAAGATATTTTTTGGCACGCTATTTGCTTTATTCAATACTGTGAAGAGGGGGAATTAACATGACTTTAAGAATTAATAAAATCCAAAATCAACTAAAAAACTATGAAATTGACGGATTACTTATTACAAAAAAAGAAAATCGCCAATATGCAACAGGCTTTACAGGTAGCGCTGGCGTCGTCTTAATCTCTGCGGATAAGGCTGTTTTTATAACTGATTTTCGCTATGTAGATCAAGCGAAATCACAAATAATAGAAGCTGAAATTATTATGCATAAAGGGAATTTGGAAGAAGAAATCGCAAATCAAGTATCGAAATTAAACATTCAAAAACTTGGAATTGAAGAAAATAACATGACATTGCAACAATATAAGAACTTACAAAAATACATACATGCGGAAATGGTGCAGGTGTGCGAAATCATCGAAGATATTCGTATTATTAAAGACACACCCGAAATAGAAACAATGAAAATTGCAGCTACTATTGCGGACGAAGCGTTTCACCACATTCTCAAGTTTTTAAAACCAGGAATAAGTGAGACTGATGTCCGAGATGAATTAGAATTTTTCATGCGAAAAAAAGGAGCTACATCCTCATCGTTTCAAATTATTGTAGCTTCTGGCGTTCGTTCTTCCCTTCCTCATGGCGTTGCATCGAATAAAATAATCGAGCACGGTGATATCGTTACATTAGATTTCGGTGCACTTTATAACGGGTATTGTTCTGATTTAACACGTACTGTAGCAATCGGCGAACCATCAGAAGAATTCCAAAAAATATATAATGTTGTATTAGAAGCATTGAAGCGTGGAACTGAAGCAATTAAACCTGGAGAAACTGCGAAAAGTATCGATGATATAACACGAAATTACATTACAGAACATGGATACGGTCAATATTTTGGTCATTCTACTGGTCATGGGCTTGGGTTAGAAATTCATGAACCTCTCCGTCTATCCCAAGAAAGTAAGGCTACTTTAGAAGAAGGTATGGTTGTTACAATTGAACCAGGTATTTATATACCAAACTGGGGTGGTTGTAGAATTGAAGATGATATCGTCATTACAAAAGACGGATATGAAGTTATTACAAAAGCGAATAGAGAATTAATTGTTGTTCCTTGTTAAAAATCATGAACTTTTAAAAAGGAGTTTTTCTCTACACATAGAATTCCTTCTCTGGAGTAATCGTTTAAAGAGGGGGAATTTTTATTGAACTTTGTAATCAATAAGATAGATGGTTTACATGTAGAATTTTCAAAACTTGTTTCCATGATGAATTACGCTCGCTATACAACAATGCAGGCTGCCCAAGGCTTAACAATTGAAGAACTTGATTATCTATATGATGATGAGGCAAACTCAATTGGTATGCTTTTGTATCACATGGCTGCTGTTGAATTTTACTACCAGATTCATACTTTTGAAGACCGTGAACCGACAGATGCCGAACTGGAACGTTGGTTACCTGGCGTAGAGTTAGGGAATCTTGGACGTGAAAAAATAAAAGGAAACTCTATAGAATTTTACATAAATACCTTACAAGAAGTGCGCTCTAAAACGATCGAAACATTTCAGGCTTTACCTGACGAATGGCTATTTAAAACGACAGACTTTTGGTATGACAAACCAGCAAATAACTACTTTAAATGGTTTCACGTATTTGAAGATGAAATCAATCATCGTGGACAAATTCGTTTAATTAAAAAGATGCAAAAAGCTCATTCAGTAAAATAAGAAAGTGCCACCTAATAAGGTGGCACTTTCTTTTATTCATTAGCGAATAGTTTTTCGTTTACTTTTTTAGTGACCAATGCTACCACTATTAGAATCAATATTAAATATAGCCATTTTACAAAAGATAACCACCCTTGGAAAATCACTATTTCATCTATTTGCTCGTTGCCTTTTCCCAATAAAAATGGAATCGTACTAATTACAATAACAAACTCGATACTGAAAACAATTTTCTTTTTTCGACTATACGTTTTCCACTCTTTCCAGCGGTACAAGGGAGCGAAAATTAATACGCCTATACATAATATAACTGGTGTCCATTCGCTGTTAAGAAATTGCCCTGAAATAATAGATAATATTAAACAAACGAGTACACCATAATATCCTATTTTTTCTTTCATTCGTACTCCCCCCTTTCTATCCTCTCTTTAATATGTAATTCCCTATTCTTATCATGACTTTTAGAAAAAGAACGACTACAATTACAATATAAAGGCCTTTCGCAGAAGACATCCATTCTTGAAAAATAGACATTTTCTCCATTTGCTTTTGCCCCTCTATTAAAATAAACCCTACGACAAATGAACAAACAACAATAATACCTATCATAATTCCAATACTTTTCTTACTATGTTGTTTCATGTCATCCCAGCGATATAAAAGTAAAAACCCAAACCCGAGAACAGGTATAATACTTATCCATTCATTCTTTGTAAATAGATTTAAAATGATTAATAGACTACAAGATATGATGAATCCCCAAAAACCAATTTTTTTGTACATAAGCCCTCCTTTGATTCCATTTTTAGGATTAATTGTATTTTAGCATCCATTTTTTGTTTTTACCATTACAGTACATGAAATTATATTTTTTCTTTTTCCTATACTCACATACTTTCATTCTATTCATACTATAACTACACGAACGCCTAAAGGATGTGAATGTTATGGGAGTTGAATTAACGCTTTTACACGCTCTCTATGTTCTTTGCTTACTTACCATTATTACCTTCTTTATTCTTAGAAAAGATACGACAATCATTTGTATCGTTTTTATCTTTTTATTGACATTAACCGCAACAAGTTCTATCCCTCTTGCCATTAGTGGTATTTTTCAAAGTTTCATTTACGCCATTACTGAATTATTACCAACTATATTAATCATCTCCATTATCGTATCGATGAGTAACCTACTCGTTCATACCGGCATAAATGATACGATGATTTCACCATTTACAAAGATGATTCGCACCCCTACGCTTGCCTACTGGATTATCGGTCTATTGATGATGACAATTTCCTTTTTCTTTTGGCCCTCTCCTGCTGTCGCGTTAATGGGGGCCATTTTATTACCAGTCGCCGTACGCGTCGGTCTTCCGCCAATTGGAGTCGCAATTGCTATGAACTTATTCGGACATGGGATTGCTTTATCTGGTGACTTCGTTATTCAAGGGGCTCCAAAATTAACTGCTGACGCTGCCGGTCTTCCTGTTTCAAGCGTCGTTTCTGCTAGTGTTCCCCTTGTTATCGTTATGGGTGTTGTTACAACCTCCGTTGCCTTTTTCTTCTTGCGAAAAGAATTTTATACAGGTTTATCTATTCAAGACTCTGTTCCATCAACTGAATCATCTAAAACTCTCACTTCATTATCTCCCCGTATAAAAAAATGGCTTGCGATTTGTATTCCTATTGTATATATCATTGATATTCTTTGTATGATTCAGTTTAAATTGCAAGGAAGCGATGCAACAGCACTTATTGGCGGGACGACTGTTATTATGATTATCGTCATCTCTCTCATCGCCTACAAAGGAAAAGGACTGAATAAAACGACCGATTACTTTATCGAAGGGCTCCAATTCGGATTTAAAATTTTCGGTCCAGTTATTCCAATCGCTGCACTTTTTTATTTAGGAGATAGTGGTTTCGTGAAAATTATTGGGGACTATTTACCGAAAGGTTCACATGGTATTATTAACGACTTAGGAATCGCTTTATCTCAAAACGTCCCTTTAAATCAATACGTATCGGCTGGAACATTAACTATCGTTGGTGTCATTACAGGCTTAGATGGATCAGGTTTTTCAGGCATTTCACTTGCTGGTTCAATTGCAAATCTTTTCGGAACAGCACTTGGGCATGGAACAGCTACATTAACAGCACTCGGACAAATAGCTGCTATATGGACTGGGGGCGGAACGTTAATTCCTTGGGCGCTTATCCCTGCCGCTGCCATTTGTAAAGTGGATCCATTTGAACTTGCACGCCGAAATTTTTTACCAGTTGTGATCGGCTTAATTGTCACCACTATCGTTGCGATGTTTATTCTATAACGTGAGCAAGGCAATACTTGCTTACGTTTTTTTAGGTTAAGTATTGAAACATACTGACCTTCAAAAGGGATTATGTATTACGTAGCGAAATTATATTAAGAGAGTAATCATTTCAAAACGTTTACAAGAAACATATTACTTCTACCTAGAAAAGGGGACATCATTATGAATGAGTTGATTTTCGTCTTATTTCTTTGTCCATTACTTATTTTTATCGTTTCTGTTATTGGAACACGTAGAACGAGAACGTATTATGTAATGCCAATTGTAACGTTTGCTAGTTTTTTAATAGTAAGTGTTATCGCCTTCCCTCCAAAGTTTTTCTTTTGGGTCGGTATGTACAGCATTTTCTCATTTATCGTTTCTTATATGACTCTATTGTTTGTGAGAGGGTATGAAGTTGCAGAAAGCAATAAGTAGTTATTAATAAGGAGATTTTAATATGATTTTCTTTGATATCGATGGAACTTTACTTGATTATAACGCCGCTGAGAGAAATGGCATTTTACATTTCTTCCAGAAGTATAATGATATTTTTTCAGGAAGCGAATTAGAGGCTACGAAACAAAAGACGACCGCGTTCCCCCGCAGTCGTCTCTTTTCGTGTGTTACGCTGTAACCCAAGCCTCGTCAGTTGGATTTTTACGCCACTCTTGTAATTTTTTCGTTTCAGCTTGTCCGATCATACCTTTTTCTGCTGCAACTTCAGTTAATGCACTGTAATCACTTAAAGAATATGATGCTACGTTTGCTGCTTCTAGTCTCTCTTTTCCTGACTCAAGCTCGTATGTAAAGATTGATACGATTCCTAATACTTCACAACCAGCTTCACGAAGTGCTTCTACACATGTAATTGCACTACCACCAGTTGAAATTAAATCTTCTACTACTACTACTTTTTGACCTTTTTCAGCTTTTCCTTCGATTTGGTTCCCTTTACCGTGGCCTTTTGCCTTACTACGTACGTAGCACATTGGTAAGTCCATACGATCGCTTACCCATGCAGCGTGTGCAATACCAGCAGTTGCTGTTCCTGCAATAACTTCTACGGTTGGGAAGTGCTCTTTAATTAACTCTTCTAATCCAGCTGCAATCGCTTGGCGTACTTTTGGATAAGATAAAGTTAAACGATTATCACAATAAATTGGTGATTTCATACCAGAAGACCAAGTAAATGGATCATTCGGTTGTAAAAATACTGCTCCAATTTCTAATAAATGCGATGCGATTTCTTTTTTCATACTGTTACACCTTCCCACTGTTGTTTTACTGTTTTATACGCTTCAAGCGGATTTTCTGCTTTTGTAATACTACGTCCAACTACGATGTAGCTTGAACCAAGTTCCCTCGCACGTTTCGGTGTTGCTACGCGCACCTGGTCATTTACATCATCGCTTGCAAGACGAATCCCCGGTGTTACTGTTACAAATTCATTTCCGCATACTTCACGTAATTTTGGTACTTCAAGTGTTGAGCAAACAACGCCATCAAGTCCACTTTCTTTCGTTAATTTTGCATAATGAGCAACCGCTTCTTCTAACGTTTTCTCAATGCCAATCTCTTTTTTCATCATAGCTTCCGAAGTGCTTGTTAGTTGTGTAACTGCAATACAAATCGGTCTCTCTTTTCCTTCTTGCTTACCTTCCTCTAATCCCTCAATCGCAGCTTTCATCATACTACTTCCCCCAGCAGCATGAACATTTACCATATCTACATCTAGACTAGCTAGGCTACGCATAGCGCTTTTTACCGTATTCGGAATATCATGAAGTTTTAAATCTAGAAAAATCTTATGTCCTTTTTCTTTTAAGTACGTAATAATTGCAGGACCCTCTTTGTAAAATAACTCCATACCAACTTTGACAAATAACTCTTCCCCTTCAAAGTGATGTAAGAATTGTTCTACCTCTTGTTTCCCTGGAAAATCTAGTGCAACAATTAGCGACTGTGACATACTTACTTCCAGCTCCTTCCTTGACATTCCGAAATGTGATCAAATCCTAATTCGTCTAGTAATGCTGGTAATTCTTCAATAATTGTCGGACATACGAACGGATCGATAAAGTTCGCTGTTCCAACTGCAACCGCGCTTGCGCCAGCATAGAAGAATTCAATTACATCTTCCGCTGTTTCAATACCACCCATTCCGATAATCGGAATGTTAACCGCTTGACTTACTTCATGTACCATGCGAATTGCTACTGGCTTAATCGCAGGCCCTGATAGTCCGCCCGTACGGTTTGCTAAAATTGGTTTTGCAGTTTTTAAATCTAGACGCATACCAAGCAATGTATTAATCATCGTTAAACCGTCCGCACCTGCATTTTCAATTGCTTTTGCAATCTCCACAATGTTTGCCACGTTCGGTGACAATTTCACATATACCGGTACTTCAGAAACCTCTTTTACTCGCTTCGTTAAATCAGCAGCAATTTCAGGGTTCGTACCAAAAGCGATACCACCCGTTTTTACGTTTGGACAAGAAATATTTAATTCTAGCGCATGAACATTTGGTGCTTTTGAAATTTCCTTCGCAACCGCTACGTAGTCCTCAGCTTGTGAACCAGCGACGTTTGCAATTATCGGAAGATCAAATTGCTCGAGAAAAGGTAATTCAGAATTCATTACCTTTTCTAATCCAGGATTTTGAAGTCCGATTGCATTTAGCATTCCGCCTGGTGTTTCAGCAACACGAGGCGTTGGGTTTCCATAACGAGGCTGTTCTGTTGTCGCTTTAATCATAATTGATCCAAGTACACTTAAATCATAGAACTGTGCATACTCACGACCAAATCCGAAGCAACCAGATGCTGGGATGATTGGATTTTTTAATGATAACCCTGGTAATTCAACTTGCAATCTGTTCATAGTACAACCTCCCCGATTGGAAATACTGGTCCGTCGCTACACACCTTCTTGTAAGAATGTCCACTCGGATCTGCTTGCAAATGACATACACATGCGAAACATGCTCCGATGCCACAGCCCATACGTTCTTCTAATGAAATGTAGGCTTTTCTCTCCTTATAGCGTCCTTCTAATGCACGAAGCATCGCTAAAGGTCCACATGAGTATAGAATGTCAAAGTCAATTCCATAGCTATCAATTACATCTGTTACAAACCCTTTTGTACCATGTGTACCATCAACTGTTGCAACATACGTATCACCAAGTTCTGCGAATTTCTCTTCATAGAAGACAACATCTTTCGTTTGGAAACCTAAGATGTGAATAACGCGTACTCCTTTTGCTACAAGACGCTGTGACAATTCATATAGTGGTGGTACACCAATTCCTCCACCAACTAATAAAGCCGTTTGTCCAGATTCCGCTTCTTCTACAGGAAATCCATGACCAAGTGGTCCTAACACATCTACAAGTTCACCTTGTTTTCTTTTCGCTAATGTTTTTGTTCCTTGTCCTTCCGCACGATATAGCATTGTAAATTCATTCTTGTCTTGATCGACATTACAAATACTAATCGGGCGGCGCAGAAGAGGCGTAATGCCCTCTGCTACCTTAATGTGTACAAACTGCCCTGGATCGTTCATTTGCTGCACTATAGTTCCTTGAAGCACTAATTCGTAAATGTTTTTTGCGATTTCTTTTTGGTTAACGACGATCATATTTTGCTTTTGCATCATGCATGTACCACCTCGTGACGCTTCGTTTGCGTAATTTCTTTCATTGAATGAGCTGAGAATGTCATAGATTCTAATACTCTCAAGATTGCTCTCGTTGTATCAAGTGATGTTAAGCAAGCCACGCCATTTTCTACTGATTCACGGCGAATGCGGAAACCATCACGCGCTGGTTGTTTTCCTTTTGTTAATGTATTGATTACAAACTGTGCTTTTCCTTGACGAATAATGTCAAGTAAGTTGTAGTCTTCAGAATCAATTTTGTTTACAACTTGCACCGGAATGTTTTGTTCTGTTAACGATTGTGCTGTTCCAGCTGTTGCTAATAAGTTATAGCCGATTTCATGGAAACGTTTTGCGATTTCCAGTGCTTCTTCTTTATCTTTATCCGCTACAGTGATGATTACTGATCCGTGCGTTGGGATGTTAATCCCTGAAGCAACAAGGCCTTTATATAATGCTTTTTCAAGCGTTAAATCTTTACCCATTACTTCCCCTGTTGATTTCATTTCAGGCCCTAATGTTGTATCAACTGAGCGTAGTTTCGCAAATGAGAATACTGGTGCTTTTACATACACTTCCTTCTCTTCTGGGTGATAGCCAGTTCCATATCCTTGTTCTACAAGGTTTTGACCTAAAATAACTTTCGTTGCGATATTTGCCATCGGTACGCCTGTAATTTTACTTAAGAATGGTACTGTACGGCTCGCACGTGGATTTACTTCAATTACATATACTTCATCTTTGAATACTACAAACTGAATGTTTAGTAATCCAACAATGTTTAAACCTTTTCCAAGTGCAATTGTATGTTCAATAATTTGTGCTTTTAGTTTTTCAGATAAGCTCTGTGGTGGATATACTCCAATTGAATCCCCAGAGTGAACTCCAGCACGTTCGATATGTTCCATAATACCTGGAATGAATACATTCTCACCGTCTGAAATTGCATCTACTTCAATTTCTTTACCAACCATATAACGGTCGATTAATACTGGGTGATCTGCGTGAACTTTAACCGCATTTTTCATGTAGTGCAGTAATTCTTCTTGACGATATACGATTTCCATCGCACGTCCACCTAATACGTAAGATGGTCTTACTAATACTGGGTAACCAATTTTGTCAGCGATTGCTACAGCTTGCTCTACAGTCGTTGCTGTTTTACCAACTGGTTGCGGGATACCAAGCTTTGTTAAAGCTGCTTCAAACTTATCACGATCTTCTGCACGGTCTAAATCTTCAAGTGATGTTCCTAAGATTTTCACACCGTGTGCTTCTAATTTAGCTGCTAAGTTAATTGCCGTTTGTCCACCAAATTGGACGATAACACCTTCTGGCTTTTCTAAATCGATAATGTGCATTACATCTTCGATTGTTAATGGTTCAAAGTATAATTTGTCAGAAATACTGAAGTCTGTTGAAACTGTTTCTGGGTTGTTATTAACAATGATTGCCTCATATCCAGCTTCTTTTATTGCCCATACAGAGTGAACTGTTGCATAATCAAACTCAACACCTTGACCAATACGGATTGGACCAGATCCTAGTACAACTACACTCTTACGATCTGTTACAATCGATTCATTCTCGTCACCATATGTGCTGTAGTAGTATGGTGTTGCAGATTCAAACTCTGCCGCACAAGTATCTACCATCTTATAAACAGGAGTCATATTGCTTTCTTTACGCATATCGTAAATTTCACGCTCTGTTTTGTTCCAAGCATTTGCGATGTAATGGTCACTGAAGCCCATTTCTTTCGCAGATTGTAACACTTCCATATTTCCTACATTTTCTTTTACTTCGCGTTCCATATTTACGATATTTTCAACTTTTTGTAAGAAGAAGAAGTCCATTTCACACCATGAGTTAATTTCTTCTTTCGTTACACCTTGACGAATCGCTTCTGCTACAACAAACAGTCGCTCATCATCAGCTTTTATAATACGCTTTTTCATCGTTTCTTTATCAAGCTCTTTTAAGTGGTCTAACTCTAGGTGATAAACGCCAAGCTCTAAAGAACGAATCGCTTTTAGTAATGATTGTTCTAAGTTACGTCCGATTGACATAACTTCACCAGTTGCCTTCATTTGTGTACCAAGTGTTCTGTTTGCTGATTCAAACTTATCAAATGGCCAACGTGGAATTTTTGAAACAACATAGTCTAATGCTGGCTCGAAGCAAGCGTATGTTTTTTGTGTTACTGGGTTTACAATTTCATCTAATGTTAAACCGACTGCAATTTTCGCCGCTAGCTTCGCAATTGGATATCCAGTTGCTTTAGATGCTAGTGCAGACGAACGACTCACACGCGGGTTTACTTCGATTACATAGTATTGGAAGCTATGCGGATCAAGTGCAAGCTGAACGTTACATCCACCTTCAATTCCTAATGCGCGAATAATTCGTAATGAAGTGTTTCGTAACATTTGATACTCACGGTCACTTAATGTTTGGCTCGGTGCTACAACGATAGAATCACCTGTGTGAACCCCAACTGGATCGATATTTTCCATGTTACATACTACAATCGCGTTATCATTCGAATCACGCATTACTTCATATTCAATTTCCTTACAACCAGCAATACTCTTTTCTAATAAACATTGTGTTACTGGACTATGTTTTAATCCACCTGATACGATTTCAATTAGTTCCTCTTCATTATTACAGATTCCGCCACCTGTTCCCCCCATTGTAAATGCTGGGCGAACAATAACTGGATAACCAATTTCTTTTACAAATTCATGTGCTTCTTCCAGCGTATGAATAATCGTGCTAGATGGAATTGGTTCATTTAATTCCTGCATTAATGTACGGAATAAATCACGATCCTCCGCTTGCTCGATTGCTGATAATTTTGTTCCTAAAATTTCAACTCCGCACTCTTCAAGTATGCCTGATTTCGCAAGTTCAACAGCCATATTTAGGCCTGTTTGACCACCTAATGTTGGTAGGATTGCATCTGGACGTTCTTTACGAATAATACGGCTTACGAATTCTAGTGTTAATGGTTCTATATATACTTTATCTGCTGTTGCAGTATCTGTCATAATTGTTGCTGGGTTAGAGTTAACAAGGATTACTTTGTAACCTTCTTCTCTAAGAGATTGACAAGCTTGTGTACCAGAGTAATCAAACTCCGCTGCTTGCCCAATTACAATTGGTCCTGATCCGATTACTAAAATTGTGTTAATGTCTAGGCGTTTTGGCATAACTCTTCCCCTTCTTTCTTGAAGTTTTCAATCATTGCTAAGAAATCTTCGAATAAATCATTTGCATCTTCTGGTCCTGCTGAAGCTTCTGGATGGTATTGCACTGTAAATGCTGGGAACTTCGTATGACGAAGACCTTCTACTGTTCCATCATTTAAAGCAACATGCGTAATTTCAAGTTCTGTATTTCCAACTGATTCGTCTTCTACTGCGTAACCATGGTTTTGAGATGTAATTGCTACTTTTCCAGTTGCAAGATTTTTTACTGGATGATTTAAACCACGGTGACCGAATTTTAACTTACTTGTATTCGCACCAGATGCTAGCGCGAACAATTGATGTCCTAGGCAAATCCCGAATAAAGGAACTTTACCAATAATGTCTTTTAACATTTCAATTGCTTCTGGTACATCTTTTGGGTCCCCAGGTCCATTACTTAACATAATTCCATCTGGGCTAAGGCGTAAAATTTCTTCTGCTGTTGTATTGTAAGGTACAACAATTACATCACAGTCACGCTTATTTAATTCTCGTAAAATACCATGTTTCATTCCGAAGTCTACAAGTACAACGCGATGACCACGGCCTGGACTTGGATATGGATCTTTTGTTGATACGCGTTTCACATGATCTGTAAAGACAGTTGCTTTCAATTGGCTAACGATGTCCTCTACATCCACATCCATATTGCAAAGACGTCCGCGTAAAGTTCCATATTGACGAATTTTTCTTGTTAATTTTCTCGTATCAATTCCTGCTAATCCCGGGATATTTCTTTCTTTCAAGTAATCATTTAACGAAATTTCATTACGGAAGTTTGATGGGTAATCACAAATTTCGTTTACGATTAAACCATTTACAGATGGGTGAATTGATTCAAAATCATCACGGTTAATGCCGTAGTTCCCGATTAATGGATACGTAAATGTTACGATTTGACCGCAGTATGATGGATCAGATAAAGTTTCTTGATATCCAGTCATCCCAGTTGTAAATACAACCTCACCTGACTTTTCGATTTCTCCTCCGAAACCTTTTCCAATTAATACTGTTCCATCTTCTAAGATAAGTTGTCTTTTCATACTAATGCACTCTCCTTTTGCCATGCGATCTTACCACCAACGATTGTCATAACCGGCCAACCTTGGCATTTCCAACCTGTGAATGGTGTATTTTTTCCTTTTGATAAGAATGTTGTTGGATCAATTTCTTCTTCTTGTTCTAAATCGATAATTGTAATATCAGCTGTTCTGCCTTCTGTTAGGCGCCCTGCTTCTAAACCGAATGTGTCAGCTGGTTTTTCTGTTAAGAATTGAATTAGTTGCTCTAATGTAATGATTCCTTTTTTCACAAGGTTCGTATATAAAAGTGGGAATGCTGTTTCAAACCCAGTAATTCCGAACGGTGCTCTTTCAATCCCTTGCGCTTTCTCTTCTGCAGTATGCGGTGCATGGTCAGTTGCGATCATATCAATTGTTCCATCTAATAGTCCTTCAATTAACGCTGCATGATCTTCTTTTCCTCGAAGCGGTGGATTCATTTTAAAGTTAGGATCAGCCGATGGGATATCATCTTCACATAATACTAAGTGATGCGGTGTTACTTCTGCTGTCACCTTAATTCCAGCACGTTTCGCATCACGGATTACACGTACAGATCCTTTTGTACTTACGTGACATACGTGATAGTGACAATTTGCAGCTTCCGCAAGTAAGATGTCCCGGGCAATATGTACGGATTCACATACTGATGGGATACCGTTTAATCCGTGTTTCTCAGAAAACTTCCCTTCATGTACACATCCTTTATTAATAAGTGTGTTCTCTTCACAGTGTGCAACAACTGCCATATTTAATTTCGATGCACGCTTCATAGCAGCTAACATCATGCTTGCATCTTGCACGCCTACTCCATCATCAGTGAAAGCAAACGCTCCAAGTTCTTTTAACGTTTCAAAATCAGTCATTTCAGAACCTGCTTGACGTACTGTAATTGCTCCATATGGTAATACATTTACATGTGCTTTTTCTTTAATACGCTTTTGCAGGTCTTCCATATGTTCTTTACAATCTGGTACTGGGCGTGTGTTTGGCATTGCGCAAATTGTAGTAAATCCACCTTTTGCTGCTGCAAGTGTTCCTGTTTCAATTGTTTCTTTATGTTCACCACCTGGTTCACGAAGATGAACGTGTACATCTACTAATCCAGGTGCGATTAACTTTCCATTTACATCGATTACTTCAGCATTATCTGCCGTAATATTTTCTGCTACCTTCGCAATTTTACCATCTTGTACGAGAAGATCTGTTGCTACAATTTTTCCTTCTTCATTCATATAACGACCGTTTTTAAACAAATAATTCATGTTTCATTCCTCCTAATACATTTGGTAATGCGCGTTTTAGTACAGCCATTCTTACGTAGACCCCGTTTTCCATTTGCTTAAATATGCGTGAGCGTTCACACTCGACAAGTTCACTCGCAATTTCAACATCACGGTTTACAGGGGCTGGATGCATAATAATGCTTCCTTCTTTCATACGTTTTTCTCTTTCAACTGTTAACCCATGTTGCTCGTGATACTCTTTCATAATGTCTGTTTCATAATGGTCATGACGCTCATGTTGTACACGAAGTAACATCATCACATCCACTTCTGGAACAAGTTCATCTAAACTCTTGTACGTTCCAAATGAGTTCTCTTCATCTTTCCAATCTTCTGGGCTTGCAAAGTAAATTGTCGCGCCCAGTTTCGTTAATGCTTCTGCATTAGAACGTGCTACTCGGCTATGACGAACATCCCCAACTATTGCAATCTTCAAACCTTCAAATCTTCCAAACTCTTGTTTAATTGTTAGAAGATCGAGTAGACATTGCGTTGGATGATTTCCACATCCATCTCCAGCGTTCAAGATTGGGATATTCACCTGATCTTTTAATTCATCGAAGTAACGATCTTGCTCATGGCGGATGACTACCGCTTTTGTTCCGATTGATTCTAGTGTTCTTATCGTATCGTATAAAGTTTCTCCTTTTTGTACGCTAGATGAATCTGCTGAAAAGTCTAATACTTCAAGTCCTAATCTCTTCTCAGCAACTTCGAAGCTAAATCTCGTCCTCGTACTATTCTCAAAGAACAAGTTCGCAACAAATGTTTGCTCTGTCGTTTTTCTCTCTTTTCCATTCGCAAAATCTTCTGCGTCTTTTAGGATTTCTGAAATTTCTTGTTCCGATAATTCACTCATCGTTAACAAATGGCTCATCGTCATCCCTCATCTTTCTGATTTTTATGATATCATTTTTGTATTTATATAACAATATTTGCATAAAAATACCCTAGCCGTATGAGACTAGGGTGCAAGAAAGATGCCCCCTTTTCCGTCTCACAGGACTGAATTAAAAGGTTGTTTTTATGAAGCAATCTGCTTAGATTGTTTTGTTTGTTTCATTTCTGGTAATAGTAGATTTAATAGTACACCTACAATAGCTGCAAGCGCCATACCTTCTACTTGGAACGATTCACCTACGTGTAGTACCGCCCCGCCAATACCGATTACTAGTATAACTGATGCAATCATTAAGTTTCGTTTGTCGCCTAAGTCTGTTTTATCGTCTACCATCATGCGTAAACCACTTGATGCGATTACACCGAAGAGTAAGATTGATACACCACCCATAACCGGTGTTGGAATCGAATGAATCAGTGCTGAAATCTTCCCGATAAATCCAAACATGATTGCGAACACTGCTGAACCGATGAATAAGTATACACTGTATGCTCTCGTGATTGCTAGCACACCGATGTTTTCACCATATGTTGTATTCGGTGGTCCTCCTATTAGTGATGCGATCAATGTTGCTACCCCATCACCGAAGATTGAACGATGTAAACCTGATTTTTCAATTAAATCTCGTTTAATAACATTTCCAAGTACAATTTGATGTCCGATATGCTCTGAAATTGTTACAAGTGCAACTGGTACCATTAAGAGTACAATTTTCCATGAAAACTCTGGAGTATATGTTACAAACGGTACTGTGAAGTCTGGTATGACAAACCATTTTGCCTCAGCTACTGGCTTTAAATCTACTAGCCCTTGGAAGTAAGCGAATATATACCCACCGATGATTCCAAGTAGAACTGGTATGATACTGAAAAACCCTCTCCCGAATATGGAGCAAATGATTGTAATTGCTAATGTTACTAATGCTACTGAAAAGTGTGTAATGCTATACTTACCATCCGCACCGTTCATCGCCATGTTCACTGCTGTATGTGCTAAAGCTAAACCGATTACCATTACGACTGGTCCAACTACGATTGGTGGAAGTAATCTCATAATCCACTCTGACCCAGATTTCTTAATTCCGAGTGAGATTAAGATGTACACAAGTCCCGCAAGCATTCCTCCAAGCATCGCTGCTCCAGGTCCCCCTGCTGTTTTTGCTGTAATAATTGGTGCAATAAAGGCGAATGATGATCCTAAATATGCTGGTACTTGACCTTTCGTTATTAGAAGAAACGCTAGCGTTCCTAATCCACTTGATATTAAAGCTACTGATGGATTCAGTCCTGTTAAAAACGGAACAAGCACTGTTGATCCAAACATCGCGAACAAATGTTGTATACTTAATAATAACCATTTTCCCGGTTTCGGTACTTCATGAATGTCTAACACTGGCTTTTGCTCCATTGTTACATCCTCCTTCAGTTTTAATTTTTGCAATAAAAAAACTCTTTGTGCCTGTGCACAAAGAGTCCTACACTTTCGTATGCCAAATTTGACATATGAAAGTCAAGACCCTTTGGCAGCCTCACAGGACTACATTTAAAAGGGCTTTACTTATCGTATATGCTTACTCGATCTTGTTGATCTGTCTCTTGCAAATCAACTTCGATACGCTCTTCACTAGATGTTGGAATGTTCTTTCCTACATAATCAGCGCGAATTGGTAATTCACGATGACCTCTATCAACAAGAACAGCCAATTGGATTTGTGATGGTCTACCTAAATCCATAAGAGCATCCATTGCTGCTCGAACTGTTCTTCCTGTATATAACACATCATCCACAAGGATAACTTTTTTCTTCGTAATATCTACAGGAATGTCAGAACCTTTTACAAGTGGTTCTTTATGTTTCGATTGTAGTGTTAAATCATCACGATATAACGTAATATCTAACTCTCCTACTTCCATCTCTTTTCCTTCAATTTGACCAATTCGTTCTGCCAAACGTTGTGCAATAAAAATTCCACGTGTTTTTATTCCGACAAGAACACAATTATCGACACCTTTATTTCGTTCCACGATTTCATGACTAATTCGTGTTAAAGCGCGGCGAATCATTTGGTCATCTAAAACGACAGCTTTCTCTTGCATGCTCTACACCTCCAAGCTTTTTTTTTCTTGCGTGAGAGTAATGGTATAAAAAAAGTCCTCTCAGCGTGTGCGAGAGGACTTTTGAAAAAAGGGTACAGCATACCCTAAGTATTTCAAACCGTTACCTTCTCAACCTCACGGGGCTGTGTTAAAGGATCATTATTTAACTGTTGTCAGTATCTCAGTTTTCTTATGATTTGTCAATACTATTTCCGTAAAATATTTAGTGCTTCTTCAAACACTTCTGGAATCGGTGCCTCAAACTCAATATATTCACCAGTACGAGGGTGATCGAAACCTAAAATCCCTGCATGAAGTGCTTGTCCATTCATATCTAATGTTTTCTTCGGACCATACTTTGGATCCCCTGCAAGTGGATAACCAATATATTTCATATGAACACGAATTTGGTGTGTACGTCCCGTTTCTAAGCGACATTCTACAAGTGTGAAATCCTTAAATCGCTCTAACACTTGGAAATGTGTAACAGCATTCTTACCGTTTTCATCAACGGTCATACTTTGACGTTCTTTTTTATCACGACCAATTGGAGCATCAATTGTTCCTTTATCATGCGGAATTACACCATGTACAATCGCTTTATAGCGTCTTGTTACCGTTTTTGCTACAAGTTGATTTACAAGTGATTCGTGCGCCATATCATTTTTAGCAACCATTAATAGTCCAGATGTATCCTTATCAATACGGTGCACTATACCAGGGCGCATTACACCGTTAATACCTGATAGGTCTGTACAATGGTGCATAAGTCCATTTACAAGCGTACCTTTCGTATGCCCTGGTGCTGGATGTACTACCATGCCACGCGGCTTATTTACAACTAGTACGTCGGCATCTTCATAATAAACTTCTAAATTCATATCTTCCGGTTGAATATCTAACTCTTCTGGCTCGGGAATTGTTACTGTAATTTCATCATTTCCTTTTACTTTATAATTCCCTTTAACTGATTTTCCATTTACCGTCACAACAGCATCTTTAATCCATTGCTGTACTTGTGAACGTGACCATTCACTATTTATTTCTGCAACAAATTTATCAATTCGCTCGCTTTTTTGTTCTTCTGCAACTGTTACTTGTACTACTTCACTCATTCAATTACTCCTTCGTTTTCTTTCCTTCTAATACTGTTTGAATAATAATTAATACAACTCCAATACATAATGCTGAGTCAGCTATGTTGAATACTGGATAGTTGTACGAGAAAATATACACGTGAATGAAATCCACTACTTCTTGTCTAAATACACGATCAATAAAATTGCCAATTGCTCCGCCTAAAATTAGGCCTAATGAAATACCTAGAAGCTTGTCCGTTTTCGCATATTTTTTCATATAAAATACGATAAATGCTACGAAAATGACTGTAATAATGTAGAAAAACCACATTTTATTTTCTAAAATACCCCAGGCAGCTCCTCTATTTCGATGTGATGTTATGTATAATACATTATCGATAATCGGAATGCTCGTACCCAATTCCATGTTCTTTACAATTAGCCACTTCGATATTTGATCGATGGCAATGACAAATAACGCTATTACATAATATATCATTTTCATTTCCCCCACAAAGACAGTGTACCTCAAAATTTTAGCATAGCTGCTAACTTTTCACAATGAACCTTTACGGAAGAATAAAATAAATTAAAAAAAGGTAACATAATATCGTTGTGCGCATTCATACATTTACCTTTTCATAGAAAAATTCATGAATCGTACGAGCAGTCGGCATTGTTTTCATTTGTTTTGTAGGAATCGCTCTTCCAGTTTCTTCACAAATACCGTACATATCTATTTCCATTTTAAACAATGCACGTTCTACATCTTTTAAATCCTCTTTTATATCATGTAATAGCAATTTTTTCTTTGTCTCTTCCTTTATTTCGTATCCAAATTCTTGCCCAAATTCCATATAGTATGTGTGCATTACTTCTTTCGCCAGTCTATCTTGCAACTCTTTTCTCATCAATTGCAATTCTTCTTTTATTTCCATATAAATTTCATTCACGTGTACATTCCTCCCAGCTGCAATGTACAATTAGTGTGTCCGAAATTTCCACGCTTACCTCACACACATTTTTCCTTCATAGGAAAGAGAGTGAAAGTTATTTCAATATATCATCAACAAAAAACTGACTGCTATTATGAGCAGTCAGTTTTTTCATTATTTTACATAGTTTTCTTTAACAACCGTTGCACAACGCTCACATAATGTTTCATGTTCCGCATCTTTACCAATTGTTTCTGAAACAACCCAACAACGTTCACATGTGTCACCCGTTGCCTGAGCTACAACAACCGCTGTATGCTCATACTTAGGCGCATCTGCTGGCGCTTCTTCTATCATACCACCAAGTTTATACTCAGAAACGATAAATAGTTGCTTTAAGTCTTCACTAATAGACTCTAGCATAGCTTTCATTTCTGCAGTCGGATATAGTGTAATACTTGCATTTAATGACTTACCAATTACTTTTTCATTACGAGCGACTTCTAAAGCTTTTAATACGTCATCACGCAGTGTCATAAATGCATCCCATTTCGTTTTTAACGCTTCAGCACCATCTACTTCTACAACTTCTGGCATATTCGTTAACTGTACGCTTTCTTCTTCTGCACCAGGAACATAAGGCCATACTTCATCAGCTGTATGAGGTAAGATTGGTGTTACAAGTTTTGTTAATGCAACAAGAACATCATATAATACTGTTTGAATCGCGCGGCGATCTTGGTGATTTGCACCTTCAATGTATAAAATGTCTTTCGCAAAGTCTAAATAGAATGAGCTTAAATCAATTGTACAGAAGTTATGGATTGCGTGATATACTGCCGCAAAGTCATATGCTTCATATGCTTCTTTTACTTTTGTAATTAAGTCATTTAATTTAACTAACATGTAACGGTCCACTTCACGAAGCTCAGCTGTCGCCACTGTATTTTCACTTGGATTAAAGTCATCTAAGTTTCCTAATAAGAAACGGAATGTGTTACGGATTTTACGATATACTTCTGCTACTTGTTTTAAAATATCATCTGAAATACGTACATCAGATTGATAGTCAACAGAAGAAACCCATAAGCGTAAAATATCTCCGCCTAATTGATCCATAATTTTCTTCGGTACGACGATGTTTCCAATCGACTTACTCATTTTACGTCCGTCACCATCTAGTACGAAACCGTGGCTTAGAACACCTTTATACGGTGCTTTACCTGTTACAGCAACTGCTGTTGATAATGAAGAGTTAAACCAACCACGATATTGGTCAGATCCTTCTAAATATAAATCTGCTGGACGTTGTAAATCATCACGCTCTTCTAATACCGCTTGGTGAGAAGAACCTGAATCAAACCATACATCCATAATGTCTGTTTCTTTACGGAATTCACCATTTGGGCTACCTGGATGTGTAAATCCTTCTGGTAATAGATCTTTCGCCTCACGCTCAAACCATACGTTAGAACCGTGTTCACGGAATAAATCTGCTACATTGCTAATTGTTTCATCTGTAATAATCGGGTCTCCGTTTTCCGCATAAAATACCGGAATTGGTACACCCCATGCACGTTGACGAGAAATACACCAATCACCACGGTCACGAACCATATTATGAAGACGAGTCTCACCCCATGCTGGCACCCATTTCGTTTCTTCAACAGCTTGTAATAATTCTTTACGGAATGCTTCAATAGATGCAAACCACTGTGCTGTTGCACGGAAAATAATTGGTTTTTTCGTTCTCCAATCATGTGGGTATGAATGCGTAATAAATGTTAATTTTAGTAACGCGCCTACTTCTTCTAATTTTTCCGTAATTGGTTTATTAGCTTTATCATAGAATAGGCCTTCAAATCCAGGTGCTTCATTTGTTAATACACCTTTATCATCAACTGGACAAAGAACTTCTAAACCATATTTCTTACCAACAAGGAAATCGTCTTCTCCGTGTCCAGGTGCTGTATGAACACAACCTGTACCAGCATCTGTTGTAACGTGCTCCCCTAGCATAACTAATGAGTCACGATCGTAGAATGGGTGTTTTGCAACTGTATACTCAAGTTCGCTACCTTTTACTGTTTTCACAACTTCAGCATTTTCCCATTCTAACGTTTTTGCAACTGTCTCAAATAGTTCAGAAGCAATAATATATTTCTCATCATTTACTTTCACAATAGCATATTCAAGTTCTGGATGAATAGAAATACCTAAGTTTGCAGGTAACGTCCAAGGTGTTGTTGTCCAAATAATGAATTTCTCATCACCTTCTAATACGTTCTTTCCGTCTTTTACAGGGAATGCTACGTAAATAGATGCTGATTTTTTATCTTGGTATTCAATTTCAGCTTCTGCTAAAGCTGATTCACTCGTTGGAGACCAGTAAACTGGTTTCTGCCCTTTATAGATATAACCTTTTTTCGCCATGTCACCAAACACTTTAATTTGTTGTGCTTCATAAGCTGGCTCTAAAGTAATATATGGATTATCCCAATCTGCACGTACACCTAAACGCTTAAATTGTTCACGTTGACGTTCTACTTGCTCATATGCATACTCTGCGCATAACTTACGGAACTCAGCAACTGTCATTTCTTTACGTTTTACACCTTTATTCGTTAAAGCTTGTTCAATCGGTAAACCGTGTGTATCCCAACCTGGTACATATGGTGCACAGTACCCAGTCATTGATTTATAACGAACAATAAAGTCCTTTAATACTTTATTTAATGCATGTCCCATATGAATGTCACCATTCGCATATGGAGGTCCATCATGTAGTACAAATAAAGGACGACCTTTCGTATGTTCTTGCACTTTTTCATAAATATTCATTTCAGCCCATTTTTCTTGCATTGCAGGCTCGCGTTTTGGTAAATTCCCACGCATTGGGAACTCTGTTTTTGGCATTAGTAATGTATTTTTGTACTCCATGCTCAATTCCTCCTTACATGTATAAAAGAAATACCTAAAAAACGGAATAAAAAAGAGACTTTCTCATCCCAAAAAGGGACGAGAAAGTCTCCCGCGGTACCACCCTAGTAGATCCTATACGTATGCATAAGATCCTCTTTATATTCTTAACGCGAATATACGCCTACGCTTACTCCATTTGTTCAGCGCGGAACTCCAGGGTGATATTTCCCATTATCTCCTTATCCTGAGCTTACACCATCCTCAGTTCGCTATATAAGGTATGAAAAAGGTACTTATCCCTATCTTCGTTTTTCTTAATAAATATGTTGTTTAAAATTATATGTAATAATGAGAAAAACGTCAAGCTTACACTGTTTCTTCTTTTTTCAACAGCTCGTCCACTTCGTCTTCTAATTCAATTAGTTTATCCCAATCATCGTTGTTTAACATTTCAAGTTGTGTTTCTAATAACATACGGAAACGAGTTCGGAATACTTTCGCTTGTTTCTTCAACTCTTCAATATCAAAAGCAACTTTTCTTGATTTCACTAACGCTTCATTAATGATACGATCTGCATTTTTTTCTGCTTCACGTACAATTAATTTTGCTTCTTTTTGTGCATTACGCTTCACTTCTTCAGCAGCTTCTTGTGCGACAATGATAGATTTGTTCAGCGTATCTTCAATATTAGAAAAATGGTCTAACTTTCCTTCTAACTGTGCAACCTTTTCTTCTAAAACTTTTTTCTCACGAATGACTAATTCATAATCTTTGATGATTTGATCAAGAAACTCATTTACTTGATCTTCATCGTAGCCACGAAATCCGCGACCAAATTCTTTGTTATGAATATCTAATGGTGTTAACGGCACAACGCCACCTCCAAGTAGTTATCTAAATTTCCTCTTTCAACTATATCTTTTCTTCGACAAAATAAGAGAATTTCCTTCTAAAAAACCAATCATTTTAGTATACCATACAAAACTCTCCATTTGTCGCGCTTCGTTTTACCTTCTACAGAAAATAATTTACTTCGTCCATACCCTCTAACCGAGAAAACATCCCCCGGAAAACATTCATACGAAGTTTGCTCTACTGTTTTCCAATTGACTTTTACTAAGCCACCTTTTATAAGAGGCTGTACCTTCTGCCTAGATATATGCAGCATTTCAGCTAATAAAACATCTAGACGAAGTGACGAAACTGTTCCAGATTTTTCTCCCCACTTTTCACCTACACGCAAAATTTTCTCTACTTGTATAGGAGAGAGTGTGACTTTCATTTTCCCTATTGATTGTAAGTTCATTTCAATATAGGATACAACTTCTTTCGCAACTGCAATTTGGGCACGATCTTCTTGAAGCAAAATATCACCACATTTTTCCCTTGTTAAACCAAGTGACATGAATGCACCTAATATTTGCCTATGTTCTAGCGTGAAAAACTTGGAAGGATAGTCAATTTCTAATACTTCTACTTGAAATTCCTCTTCATTTAATTCTAGATAATCTGGATAAATTAGTGCTCTTTTCCGTTCGGCTTCAGGCATCGCACCATCAAACCGTACAGCTACATCTCCTTGCCCTATTACCATAGAAACAATTTGTTGCTGTCTTGGATCAAGAAAATCTGTTAACTTGACTTGATGGTACTCAGCAGCCTGTTTCCACTCTAATACTTTATCCACAAAGACCACTTCATCAGGTCTAAAATGCTCGTAGATGCTCATGTATTTAACCTCACACTATAAAAAATAGTTGAATAAACTCACTAAACCGCCTCTAGCAAGTTTCAAGGCAATAATAGCAACAAGTGGAGAAATATCAATCATACCAAATGGTGGAATAAACCTCCTAAATGGCTCTAAATACGGTTCACAAATACGCGCAAGAAAATCTCCAAAAGCTGATTCCTTTGCACCAGGAAACCATGATAGGAGAATGTAAATAATTAGTGCCCACGAGTAAATCTCGATAGCAGTAAGTAACACTGTTAAAACTGTTGTCATGGCGTATTACCACCTCTTTATATTTGTCTCTTCTTCTTCACCGAATAACTCTGAAATCGCACCAACGATATCAACATTTTCAGGTGTACACATAAATGTTTTCGGGCCTATTTTTTGAATATCCCCGCCTATAGCGTATACAGTACCACTTAAAAAGTCAACGATACGTACAGCTTGATCTGTAGACATTCTCTGCAAATTAATTACAACAGCTCGTCTACCTTTTAAGTGATCTGAAATGCCTTGCGCTTCCGAATATGTGCGTGGTTCTAGTAAAACAACTTTTGAAGATTGCTTCGCTGTTTCAATACTCACTACATTTTGCTTCGGTTGCACTTTCGCAAACGGAACATCTTGTTGTTCTGGGGGATTTTGTTGCTTTTTCATGTCTGTTTGCTCCTTTTCATAACTATATTGAGCTGCTTCTTTTTCTTCCGGCGTGTCAAAAAAGAAGTATTTTACTTTTGACCAACTCATAATAACTTTCTCCTTCCTCTTACGCTTTTCCTACTAAAACCGTTCCCAAACGAATATATGTAGCGCCTTCTTCAATTGCAATCGTGTAATCATTTGACATTCCCATTGATAATTCTTTACATGGTGCATGTAATAATTCTAGCTCCTGCACCTCTGTTTGTAGCATGCGCAATTCCTTAAAGCAGCGACGAATCTCTTCCTCTTCTCCTGTAAACGGAGCCATTGTCATTAATCCTATCACTTCAATCTTATCCAATTCTTGCAAACTTTGAATAAAAGAAATTGTTTCTTCTATCGCCAATCCTTGCTTTGATTCTTCAGATGATGTTTTCACTTGAATAAAGCATTTAACTTTCTTATCAGCACGTTTTTGAATTTCTTTTGCAAGCGAAAGACGATCTAATGAATGTAAATAATCAATCTCATTAATGACTTCTTTTACTTTTCTCGTTTGCAATGATCCAATAAAATGCCAATTCACTTTTGAACCGAAATGCTCGTATTTTTGTAAGAAACCTTCATTTCTATTTTCACCTAAATCAATAATTCCTGCTTCAATTACTTCGCTTGTTTTTTCAATTCCTACAGTTTTTGTAACCGCAACGAGCTTAATATCTTTCATCGAACGTCCAGCTCGTACACAAGATTCTTTAATTGCTTCGTTTACATCTGCTAAATTCCCTTGCACTGTCACTTACTTCACTCCTCCTTAAAACCTATGAAACTCAACATTCTCCCCGTCTTACCTTGATCACGACGATGAGAGAAAAATAATTGTTCTTCACAGCTTGTACAAAGAGATGATATTACAATATGTTCTTCTTTTATGCCTGCTTGTACACATAATATACGATTAACTTCTTTTAAATTAATTGCATACTGACCATCAGAAATTACTTTATAGGGAACAGATCCTTTTACTACTTGCTGTGCTGCTGTTAATACACGATCATCAACAACATAGCAACATGATCCGATTGCAGGACCAATTGCGACATGAATTTCATCACTTGAAACACCTTCTGCATTCCACTTTTGAATCATTTCTTTCGCAATCTCTGTTACAGTCCCTTTCCACCCAGCATGCGCAAGTCCTATCATATCATGTGATGGTGCATAAAAATAGAGCGGAACACAATCAGCGTAACAAGATGTTAAGAGAACATCTTTGTTAGTCGTATAAATGCCATCCGTTTTTGGAATACCGTCTTCATATGAATAAACGCCTTTCCCTTTTTCTTGCAGTCCTACTTTCTCAACATGATGGTCATGAACTTGTTCAGAGCAAATCCATTTTTCTAATGGTTTTTGTAACTTATTCGCTAAAATGCGTCTGTTTTCATGAACATTCTCCACGATATCATTCACATGTAATCCTAAATTCATCGCATGAAAGGAGCCTGTACTTACTCCACCATCTTTTGTCGTAAATCCAACAGTAATGTTTCCAAGTTCTTTCCACGCTTGTAAATACAGTATACCGTCCACATATTTAAATGGTTCTCTCATAAAGCGGCTCCTTTTAATTAAAATAACAGAAAAAAGCATGGTACTTCCTGTCTATTTTACCATACTTTTATTTTTTCATAATGACAACTGAAAAAAAAGAGGAATTTGTAATATTCTTTATGAAATTGTCGGTGTTTGTATTGATTCTGTTACAGAATTAATATTATCTACTCTGACAAGTATGACATCTTCCCCAATTTTCATAATTTGCTCCCAAGGAATCACAAATTCTACTTCCTTTCCAAAGAGTCCTAGCATACGTGTCTGCTTGGAAATAATAACTGCCCTAATCTTCCCTGTGTCTATATCAAAATCAATATCTCCAATATTTCCAAGCCTTTTTCCATCTGAAATATTTACAACATCCTTCATTTGAAACTCCGAAATTCGTATCATATTCATCCTCTCCCTTATATCATGAATCGTAAGTACGCTCTCAAATAAAGTGAAACCTTAATCAGCGGGATTTTTCCCATCCCTACTGATTATTAGTCCATGCTAATCGGACTTTCACGGGTAGCTCCGCTTCCATCTAACTTCTTACTTCAGCCGAATTTCGAAGCGGATAAACAGTATATAACCGCTACTAATAGAACATCCATTTTATTTTCATTATATGAACCTACCCACTCTACTATGAGCGCAAAATATTATATATAAAAAAGGCCTCACCATAACTGGTGAGGACCTTATCCTTGAATCGTCTTATTCATTTGCTTAATAGCAGACTTCTCCAAACGTGATACTTGTGCTTGAGAAATCCCAATTTCTTCGGCAACTTCCATCTGTGTCTTTCCTTGGAAGAACCGTTTTCGAATAATCATTTTCTCACGATCATTTAAACGCTTCATCCCTTCTTTGAGCGCTAGTTCTTCAACCCACTGCTCGTCCTTTTGTTTTTCATCCTTTAATTGATCCATAACAAAGATAGGATCTCCTCCATCATTATAAATCGGTTCAAATAATGAAACTGGGTCTTGAATAGCATCTAACGCAAAAACAATTTCTTCATGTGTCACTTCAAGAACTTTGGCAATATCCATTGCTGTTGGTTCTTTTGAATTTTCAGCAATCAATTTTTCTCTTACTTGCAACGCTTTATACGCAATATCTCGTAATGAGCGAGATACGCGAATTGGATTGTTATCACGCAAATATCTGCGTATTTCCCCAATAATCATCGGCACAGCATACGTTGAAAATTTTACATTTTGGCCTAAATCAAAGTTATCAATGGATTTCATAAGTCCAATGCAACCAACTTGAAATAAATCATCAACATATTCTCCTCTGTTATTAAATCTTTGGATGACGCTCAGTACAAGACGTAAGTTTCCATTCACTAATTTCTCTCTGGCGCTTATCTCTCCACTTTGCATTTCACGAAATAATTTACGCATCTCTTCATTTTTTAGTACTGGAAGTTTAGCTGTATCAACACCGCAAATTTCTACTTTGTTTCTCGTCAAAGTGTTCCCTCCTATCGGGAGTTGCTGTACAGTGTAAAGTATTTCCTTTGAAGGGGATTTTATGCACACGGGTTTTCCATCGTTTTTCACAAACATCATATTTCCTAATGCACAAAAAGAGAATAAGACCAGTCTAGATACCGACTGGTCTTATTCTTCACACCATTTTATTAAATTCTTTTCGTAATCTTTTTATAATTCTTTTTTCCAAACGAGAAATATAAGACTGTGAAATTCCCAGCATATCAGCCACATCTTTTTGTGTCTTCTCTTCGCCACCAGCGAGCCCAAACCGAAGCTCCATAATTTGTTTTTCACGATCGTTTAATTGATGCAATGCTTTCATTAAAAGATGACGATCTACAGTAGCTTCTAAATCTTTTGTAATAATATCATCATCTGTACCTAAAACATCTGATAATAACAGTTCATTTCCGTCCCAATCAATGTTAAGCGGTTCATCAAAAGAAACTTCCGAACGATTTTTATTATTTCGACGCAAATGCATTAAAATTTCATTTTCTATACAACGAGATGCATATGTTGCTAATTTAATTTTCTTTTCTGGATTAAATGTATTCACTGCCTTAATAAGACCAATTGTTCCTATACTAATCAAATCCTCAATATTGATCCCTGTATTTTCAAATTTTCTTGCTATATATACAACAAGCCGTAGGTTACGTTCAATAAGCATCGACCTTGCAGCTTGATCTCCATTTGGTAATTTATTCAAAAGAACTGCCTCTTCTTCTTTCGTTAACGGCGGTGGCAACGCTTCACTTCCGCCAATATAATAAATTTCATCGGTCTTAATTCCTAATTTCAGCAATACTTTATACCAAAGGTATACCAAATAAAATTTAAATTTCACCATATTATCCCGCCTCTCATAATTAAGCAATTACCATCTTTTGCGAAATCAACATTTTCGGATGTACAATGCATTGATACTCTCCATTGGTAGATAATTGTTGTGTAGTTAATCCAATCAGTACTTTGTTTACAACAACCGAACTACCTTCATGATAAACTTGCACACAATCTGGCTTAATTGCCCATAAAAATTGATTCTCTACTCCTACTGCTCGGAAAGGAATTAAACGTAATTTCGTCGCCCATCCAGAATCATTTTCTGGTATTTGAGGAATTTCTGTTTTGGAATAAATTTGTTCTGTTAACCAAGCTGGCAAACAATGTTCTAATGATGAAATATGCATAATCATAACGGGTGTTTTTGTTAACGGATCATAAAGTTGGTTACCACTATCAATTAGACCTGCTAGTTCTAGTTCCTCTCCAGCTAATTGAATTTTCACTTTCACGATTTGATCATAGTGTATCTTTGTGACCTCTACGCTTTCTATACGCTTTTTAGAAAAATAATAAATTACTGGAAAACCAAAAACAACAAACAACCAACTAATTGGATCACCGTAAGAAACTGATTTAGATTGAACTAATCCATTTACCATTTCGTTCGTTTGCAAAAAGTAATGCGTTCCAATTAATCCTCCACCAACCATAAAGGTTACAAAATAGAAAGTAAAAACAGTTTGTGCATAATTTCTAAATGTCGAAAATCCAAATGCTGTATACACAATAAGTAACGAGTACAATAGTTTCATAATTGGATGTGTCATCATAGAAGCAAAAGGCGTAAAGGCGAAAATAACAATAGTTGAACCTATAAATGCCCCTAACACAAGCCTCCATCTTTTGATTCTCTTTTTTAACACGGTGGCTGTTAATAAAAGTAAAAGAAAATCAATGCAGGCGTTTAACAACCAAACAATGTCGGCGTAAACAACCAAACAATTCACCTCTTTTTTTAAGTTGAGACTAGTATAATGCATATCCAATAGGAAAGTGTGTCAATTGGTGGAGGGGTTTTTTTGTTATTTTGTGATTTCTAGACATAATCTGTCGGTAAAAAATAAAAGTGTATTTTTCATAGAATAATATAAATGTCTTACTTGTATACATAATAATTGAATTATATATATACAAAGTTTATCTTGCTATTTGCGGGCAGTAAGACCTTGCCTCAAAATTCAGCTATAAAAAAGTACAGAAGTTAAGTGGGAGTCGGGCTAACAGTCATTTTTGGATGAACAACCCCGATTAATTAAAGTTTCACTTTATTTATCACAGCTTATAGCTTAAAAATAGGACTGGACTCTCCATATGCAAAATAATAAAAAAAGATCTGCTTAGCAGATCTTTTCCATTTAGACAACAAAAAAAGGAGCATGAAAGCTCCTTTTCTTTTATCGTCTACGACGGTTACGTAAGAATGCTGGAATATCGATGTCATCTGAATCTGTATGACGATCATGCATAACCGGCTCTTCACGTTTCATTTCACGCTTAACTTCACGTTGTTTTGAAGGTTGAGCTACTGGTTGTTGTTGCTGTTGCGTGTGATTCGCAGTCGGACGGATAATTGGTTTTGGTGGCTGCGTCGAAGCACTATCATCAAAACCAGTTGCAATTACAGTGACAACGATATCATCTTTTAATCCTTCATTAATAACAGAACCGAAGATCATATTTACTTCTGGATCCGAAGCTGAAGCTACAATGTCTGCTGCTTCTTGCACTTCATATAAACTTAAGTTTGCGCCGCCCGTAATGTTCATAATAACACCTTGAGCTCCATCAATAGATGTTTCTAGTAATGGACTAGAAATCGCTTTTTTTGCAGCTTCAGCAGCACGATTTTCACCATTACCAGAACCGATACCCATTAAAGCAGAACCTCTATTAGACATAATTGTTTTTACGTCTGCAAAGTCTAAGTTAATTAGACCTGGTGTAGCAATTAAATCAGAAATACCTTGAACACCTTGACGTAATACGTTATCTGCTTCACGGAACGCTTCTAACATTGGCGTATTTTTATCAACAATCTCTAATAAGCGATCATTTGGAATTACAATAAGTGTATCTACATTTTCTTTAAATGACGCAATACCAGATGCAGCTTGAGTTGCACGTTTACGCCCTTCAAATGTAAATGGACGTGTTACAACACCAACCGTTAACGCGCCTAGTTCTTTTGCAACTTGAGCAACAACTGGAGCTGCACCAGTTCCAGTTCCGCCGCCCATACCAGCAGTTACGAAGACCATATCCGCGCCACGAAGCGCTTCTTGAATCTGTTCTTTGCTTTCTTCTGCAGCTTTTTTCCCTACTTCAGGGTTTGCGCCTGCACCAAGTCCACGCGTTAATTTTCCACCAATTTGCATTTTTGTTTCAGCTTTTGATAGATTTAATGCTTGTGCATCAGTATTCACAGCGATAAAGTCTACACCTTGTACACCGTGTTCAATCATACGGTTTACAGCATTGTTTCCGCCACCGCCGACACCGATAACTTTTATATTCGCTAATTGATCTTGAGTAGTATCAAACTCTAACATGTCGAAATCCCCCTAGAACCTCATTTTTCGTGTCCAATTTTAATCCCATAAATAACGGAATACACGTTTTACTTTTGACATCATACGGTCATCATTTTGATTAGTATTGTTTTGATTACGAGTTTTTTGCTTCGCAGGTTGCTGTTGTACCGGCATTGGTGCTGGTACTGGTTCAAAATGTTCTTGCTTTTCCTGCACATTTTTCCCACGTAATTTAGCTTTTTGATAAGAATGTTTAATTAATCCAACTCCACTTGTATATTGAGGCTCACGAACACCAATATAATCAGGAGTTGCTATACGAACATTTTCATGTAAAATATCGTATGCAAGATCAAGAACACCTGGCATAGAAGCTATCCCACCAGTTAGTACATATCCAGAAGCAGCTTGCTTTACTCCTAACTTATGCACTTCATCTTGAACAAACATTAAAATTTCCTCTACACGAGCCTCTATTATATCCGATAATTCCAACTGAGAATATTGTTCTGTTTGATCGCTTCCCATAATAGGAACCGTAAACATCTCTTCTTCAGATGCTGTATCATAAAAAGCATGTCCATATTTCAGCTTAATTTGATCTGCATTTTCTGTTGAAGTTTTCAGCCCAATCGCTATATCCTTCGTTATATGATCTCCACCTAATGGCAATACGCTCGTTGCTTGCAACTCTCCATCTTTAAAAATAGATAAGGTTGTAGATCCTCCACCCATATCAACAAGGGCTACCCCTCTATTTCTTTCATCCGAAGATAACGCAACTGTCGCTGCCGCTAAAGGTTGCAGACAAATATCAACAATTTCAAGACCTGCTTTTTCTACACAACGAAGTAGGTTATGTAGTAAAGTTCTCGAGCCTGTAATAAGTGTACCTTCCATTTCTAATCTTACACCGATCATCCCGCGTGGATCGTTAATCTCGTCAAGACCGTCTACAATGAACTGTCGAGGTACCACATCAATAAATTCACGTTCAGGAGCAATTGACACAACTTGCGCTGCATCTAGAACGCGTAAGACATCTTCATTCCCGATTTCACGATCTTCATTTGAAACAGCGACTACTCCGTGACACGGGAGCAACTGTACCTGGTTTGCATTGACACCTACTACAACTTGCTCAATGTGGATACCCACCATGCGCTCAGCTTGTTCAATTGCTTTTTTAATTGATCGAACAGTTTCATCTATATCAACTATCGATCCCTTCTTCAAACCATTTGATTTTACGTTTCCAACACCAATAATGTTTAAGCTATCATTAACCATTTCACCAATGATGACTTTAACATTGGATGTACCGATGTCAAGACTAACATATATTTCATTGCTGTTCATTCTTTGGCACCTCCTTCTTTATTTATACCATACAACTCAATATATGGAACAACAATCGCAACTTTACTATTTATAAGAAAAATATTCAACGTCTTTATACGTTTCCCTTTTTTAACCTTATATTTTTCTTATTTTTATTTAACATTCATTTAAGAATATCGCAGTAACCTGTGAATAACTGCTTTATCTTGAAATAATTATATTTCAAGTGTAAAGATTACCGCCAAGTATAAGTCTACACTAAGATGTACTTGTAGAAAAGTGAAACTTGTACCAATCCTAGTATGAATCTAAGAAAATTTACATTTTTTTCATCAAATTAAGCATTCTTGCAAATTAGCATCCATATAAAAGAACGTTTGTTTCATTTCATACGTAATAACGCAGTAAAAACTATCATTCTATTCTTTCTTTTCTTCAGCACCTAGTTCCTTCGTATATGCACCCACTTCTAAGTCAATTAAAACCTTCTTACCAGGTTCAATTGTTTTTAAAATAAGTGGATAAGCTTCCATTCGCTTTGCGAAATTTTGAATAGTGGTGCTCACTTCATATCCTTCATTCATATATAAAGTAAGATGATCTTCATTTGCGTTCGTTGGTGTATAACGAATTTCAGAAATAGACCTTAAAATAGTCGGCGTTAATTTTTCTAGTTCTGCAATTAATTCCTTCATTTTTTCCTCTTTAAACGGTTCAAAAATTGGTGCTGCAACTGGAAGTTTTCCGTTCGGAAGTACATCGAGTGTTTTCCCATTTTCTAATAACGGTTGTAATTTCCCATCTTTGTTTATATAGCCAATTGTTAAATATTCTTCGATATGAACATCAATTTTGTTTGGGAAACGTTTTTTTACATTTACCTCTTTAATTTCTTTTCGTTTCGTTAAGTTTTCTTCTGCTTTATGTGCTGTTACTCGGAAATAACTCGTATCATATGTCACACCTGATTCCTTCATAACTTGTTCATCTGTCATGTAATGATTTCCAAACACACTTATCTTTTTTATATTACTAAGCGGAGACCGAAAATAAATTAAAAAGAGTACTAATAAAAATAAAATCGATATGTATAAAATTAACCGATGATTAACAGGTTTCGTATTCTTTTTCTTTTGATTCTTTAATTTTGGTACACGATCTTGTAGTTTAATCACTTTACTATTTTTCATGTACGATCCCCCTATGTAACATAAAGAACGGCATGTTCCTCATGCCGTTCTTATCTTCTGATTATAACATAAATGATAATGAGCGGAACGAACAACCGTTATCTTCCAATTATTTCTACTTCTGTATGCATATCAACACCAAATTTATCCTTAATTGTACGCTTTACCAATGCGATTAAGTCTAATACATCTTGCGCTGAAGCCACACCAGTATTAACAATAAAATTTCCATGTATTTCAGAAATTTGAGCTCCACCTATTTTATAGCCACGAAGCCCTGATTTTTCTATTAAATCTCCTGCAAAATATGGGACTGGATTTCGAAATATACTTCCTGCACAGGGGTGATTCCAAGGCTGCGTTTCACGACGATACTCTTTATTCTTTTGCATGCTTCTTACAATTCCCTCGCGTTCGCCTACCTCCAATTGGAATTCAGCTTCCAAAACAATACCAGGGCGTTTCATTTGCAATACAGATGTGCGATAAGAAAACCCCATTTCGGTATTCGTCAACCAATTAATTGTTCCATTGTCAAACAAAATACGAGCTTTCGTTAATACACTCGATATGTCCGACTTATGAGCACCTGCATTCATATACACTGCACCGCCAACACTTCCTGGAATACCACTTGCAAATTCCAAGCCCGCTAATCCCTGACGACTAAGTAAAGTTGACAATTTAATAAGGGGATATCCAGCACCAACTCTTACTCTATGTTTTTCGACTTCTAAATGGTCTAATCCTTCTCCTAAACGAATAACCACACCTTCTATACCTTGATCAGATACGAGGAGATTTGAACCACGACCAATTGCAGTCCACCCTGTCTTGTACTTCTTTACTAACTCTAGCGTCTTCTCAATACCAGCAACATGCTTTGGCACAATTAAAATATCAGCTGGTCCGCCTATTTTCATAGTCGTGTAACGCGCTAACGGTTCATTAACTAACACGCGACCAACATTTGCTTCTAAAAGCTCTTTTACTAATTGTTCCATAGACAATCTCCCCCATATTAAGTCTCCTTATTACAGTAATATGCAGGGCGTTCACCTAATGTTATTTTTTAATAAGCTTGTTCATTACTTCATATAGCTTATTTGCTGCATCTGGAATACCAAGTTGCTTAGTAGCCAGTTTCATATTTTGTAATGTTTGTGTATCCAATAAAATCTCATCAATGTCACGAATAAGCGTTTCAGATGTTAAATCTTTTTCAAGTAGCATTTTAGCTGCTCCTTTATCAACAACTGATCGTGCATTTTTTTCTTGATGGTTATTTGTTACATACGGACTTGGAATTAATACACTTGGCTTTCCTAACGCTGTTAATTCTGCAAGCGTTGTAGCCCCTGCTCTTGAAACAACAAGATCTACACCCGTCAGTACCTCTGGCATATTATGAATAAAAGGTTTAATAATAACATTATTCGGATTCCCTTTTTGTTTCACGGCTTCCATAACTTTATCATAATGTACTTCGCCTGTTACATATAATACTTCGTAACTTTTATTCCCAAATTGTTCAATCGCTTCTACAAAAGCATCGTTAATCGGTCTAGCCCCGCGACTCCCACCAAAAATAAGCACGGATTTTTTAGAAAGGGATAGTCCTACCGAACGTTTTCCTTTCATTCCATTTTGGTCCATTACTTCTGATGCACGTGGATTACCTGTCATAACCACTTTTGACTGCGGGAAATGTTCTGCAGCTGCTTCAAAACAAACTGCAACTTTATCGACATAACGACTTAAAAATTTATTCGTTACACCAGGTACACTATTTTGTTCATGTACAATAGTCGGAATACCTAATTTAGCCGCAGCATATACAACTGGCCCACATACGTATCCACCCGTGCCAATCACAATATCAGGGTTAAAACGACGAATATATCGTTTACTATCTTGAACACCTTTTAGGAAACGCATCACTGTTTTTACATTATCAAGAGATATTTTTCGTTTAAATCCACTTATAACAATAGATTGGAACGGAATACCCGCTTTCGGTACGATGGTACTCTCTAATCCATTCTCTGTACCAATGTATAAAAACCTTGCTTCTGGATTTAGTTTTTTTATTTCTCTAATTAAAGCAAGAGCTGGATAAATATGTCCTCCAGTACCCCCACCACTTACTAATACTCGCACTACTGATTCCTCCACTTCCCTGTTCTTATTCAATCGTATTTATTTCTATATACATATTGTATTTTCACACACACACACGAAAAACCCTGTCTTTTAAACAGGGTTTAATAGCGAGAATGGCGACTTATATTCAATAATACACCTACTGCCATTAACATTAAGGTCAAACTTGATCCACCATAACTTAAAAACGGCAAAGTAATACCCGTAACAGGCATCAGTCCTGTTACAACACCAACATTAATCATTACTTGAATCGCAATCATCGCCACAATACCTACTGCTAAAAACGTACCATATAAATCTGGCGCTCCTAATGCTATACGAATCCCACGCCATAATAATAGACTAAATAATAATAACACAAATGAACCACCAATAAAACCTAATTCCTCGGATAAGATTGCAAATATAAAGTCTGTTTGTGGTTCAGGTAAATAAAGAAATTTTTGTCTACTTTGTCCAAGTCCAAGCCCAAATAAACCACCAGGTCCAATTGCGAGTAACGATTGTATAATTTGAAATCCACTTCCGAGCGGATCCGACCACGGATCTAAATATGATGTGATGCGTTTCATTCGATATGGCGCTGATGCAATTAACCCTACAAATCCCGCTGCACCAAGCAAACCAAACATTGCAAAGTGAAAGACCCTTGCTCCCGAAATAAATATCATAATAATACATGTCCCAACCATTACCGTTCCCGTACCAAGATCTGGCTGTAACATAATTATCCCAAAAGCAAGAAATACAAAACTAAGAGCCGGTAGTAAACCTCGTTTAAAAGATGTAATTAATTTTTGTCGTTCCGCTAAAAATCTTGCTAAGAAAATAATCATCGCGAATTTCATAAACTCTGACGGTTGGATAGAAAATGCCCCGATTCCAATCCAACTTCGTGCCCCCCCACGAACGAGACCTACTCCAGGAATAAGAACAAGAATAAGAAGAACGAAACAAACTAGTAAAATTACTTTTGAATACGTACGCCACACCCAATAATCAATTTTCATTAGAAAAAACATAGCTACTACCCCAAGACTTGCAAATAACAATTGTCTTTTTGCAAAAAAGAATGAATCCCCCATTTTATAAGAGGCCCAAACCGCACTCGCACTATAAACCATAATCATTCCGATTGTTAACAACGCAAGTGTAACGATGATGAGAATAAAATCAGGCGTTTTCTTCATTACCCATGAACACCACCTCTTTGGGCAGAACCTTTTGCCCTATGTAACAAAACATCAGTAGGTATTAGCCTACTGATGTTTTGATTTACTTTATATAAGTTTATGCACAGCTTGTATAAAAATGTCTCCTCTTTCTTCAAATGTTTTAAATTGATCCCAGCTTGCACATGCTGGTGAAAGAAGAATAACATCACCATCGGTAGAATGAGCATAAGCTTTCACTACTGCATCATCTAAAGTATCGACACTTTCAATTACATCTAATCCTGCTTTTTCTGCCGCTCTTACTAATTTTGGTGCAGTTTGTCCAAATGTTACAATCGCTTTGACATGTTTAAAGTATGGAATTAAATCATCAAATTCATTACCACGATCAAGTCCACCAGCCAATAATACAATCGGTTGTGTAAATGCAGATAATGCTTTTTCTGTCGCTAGCATATTCGTCGCTTTTGAATCATTATAAAATTTACGATTATTAATCGTTGTTACATATTCTAAGCGATGTTTTACACCTGTAAAACTTTTTAACACAGCAGTAATTGCTTCATTAGAAACACCTAGTAATTTAGCAATACTCATTGCTGCTAAAATATTTTCTAAATTGTGCTTACCAGGTAAAACAATATCGCTTACTTTAACTACTTTTTCGCCTTTAAAATAAAGAGCGTTATCTTTTATACACGCACCATCTTCAATTTCTTTCGTCGTCGAAAATAATACTTTCTGTCCTTTACTATATGCCGATAATACCATTACCTCTGCATCATCTGCGTTAATTACACTATAATCTGTTTCAGTTTGGTTTTTGAAAACATTCGCTTTCGCCAAACCATACTCTTTCTTCGTCCCGTGATAATCTAAATGCGCTTCAAATAAATTTAAAAAGGCTGCAATTTTTGGTTGGAACGATTCCACTCCCATCAATTGAAACGATGAAAGTTCCGTAACGACAACTTCATTTTCTTTCGCCAATTGTGTAACTTCACAAGCTACAGTACCTATATTCCCCGCAATAACTGGGTGCTTTTGTCCTTCTTTTAACATTTCAAACGTTAACATTGTCGTTGTTGTTTTGCCGTTAGATCCCGTAATCCCAACAAACGGTGCTGCTGAAATGCGATATGCTAATTCAACCTCAGTTACAATTGGAATTTGCTTTTCCTTCGCCGCCACTAAGAGTGGATTAGAATATGGAATTCCTGGGTTTTTTACGACAAGTGAAATGTTTCTCTCCAGCAATTCTAACGGATGCCCACCACATATAACATCCATTCCTTCCGCTTGTAACTCAGAAGCAAGCGCATTACCCACTAATGGTTTCCCATCATTTACAATGACGTTTGCCCCTAATTTTTTTAATAAAGTAGCTGCTGCATAACCACTTTTAGCAATACCTAATACAAGAACATTTTTATTTTGATATTCAATTACAGTTTTCAATTACATCCACACCCCGATATAAATTCCTAGCACAGCTAATAAAAATCCTACAGACCAAAACGTTACAACAACGCGCCACTCTGACCAACCACATAATTCATAATGATGGTGTAATGGACTCATTTTAAAGACACGCTTTCCTGTTGTTTTGAACGAAATAACTTGGATAATAACAGATAAAGTTTCCGCTACGAATACACCGCCAATAATAACGAGTAACAATTCTTGTTTTAACAAAATCGCTATAGCTGCGATAGCACCACCTAAAGCTAGAGAACCTGTATCCCCCATAAATACTTTCGCTGGATTCGCATTGAATACTAAAAAGCCAAGTACAGCTCCTACAACTGCCATACAGAAAATCGCTACCCCAAATTGTTCTTGAGCTACAGCAATAATACTAAATGCTCCGAATGCAATAGCAGCTGTTCCTGATAATAAACCATCTAAACCATCTGTTAAATTAACCGCATTTGATCCACCAATAAGCATAAATAATACAAGAACAAAATATGCCCAGCCTAATTCAAACTTAACATCAGTTCCCGGAATCATGATATAAGTGTGAAATGCTTGCCCTTTTCCAATTAAAAAGAACGCAATAGCAATTACAAGCTGACCAATCAATTTTTGTTTTGATGTTAAACCAAGATTTCTTTTCTTTACTACTTTTATGTAGTCATCTAAAAATCCGATTAATCCGTACCCAAATGTAACTAATAATAACAATGATACTTCTGCACCTAAATTGTTAAATTTAATCGCCATAATAAGCGTAGTCACCATCATAGATACATATATGACAATACCACCCATCGTTGGTGTCCCTGATTTCTTTTGGTGTGACTTCGGTCCTTCGTCACGAATACTCTGTCCGAACTTTAACTTTCTTAAAAATGGAATAAATAATGGCGAAAGGGCAACAGAAATTAAGAATGCTACCCCAGCCGTTACTAATAAACCTTGTTCAAGCACATGTAGTCCTCCTCTGTTACACTTCGTTGTTTAAACGCTCCGTGATTGCTTCTTTAGCGACTTCACGATCGTCAAAATGATGAACTTCTTTACCAATAATTTGATACGTTTCATGCCCTTTACCAGCAATAATAATAATATCTTCTGCTTTCACTTTCGAGATAGCGGAACGTATCGCTTCTTTTCGATCAACAATTACTTCATAATTATTCCCATTTGCATCATTTACCATATCATCTAAAATAGCCTTCGGATCTTCACTTCTTGGATTATCTGATGTGTAAATTGCATGAGTTGCATACTCGGTTGCAACACTTGCCATTATTGGTCTTTTCGTTCTGTCTCTATCTCCACCGCAACCAACGATACAATATACATCACCTTTTGCAAACTGTTTTGCTGTTTTTAGTACGTTCTCTAAGCTATCAGGTGTATGTGCATAGTCAACAATAACTGTGTAATTTTGTCCACCATCAACAACTTCAAAACGTCCAGGAACGCCGGCAAGCTCTTTAATTACATCAATAATTGTTTGTAAGCTCACTCCTGAAACAAGACCTGCTGCTGTAGCAGCTAACACGTTGTATACATTAAACTTACCAATTAATTTCATCGTAACATTTACAGTTTCATACGGTGTTACAAGTGTAAATGTTGTACCGCCACTCGTCATTACGATATCTCGTGCCATAATGTCGCTTGCAACATCTATACCGTATGTTACAACAGTAGCTGCTGTACTTCTCATATACTCTTCTGCTACTGGATCATCACTGTTTAATATAGCGTATTTTTCACGATTATGATGATAACTATTGCCAAGCTGTGCAAAAAGCAACCCTTTCGCATGTTTATATTCTTCCATCGTTTTATGATAGTCTAAATGATCTTGTGTTAAATTCGTAAATACTGCAACATCGTAATCGCACCCGTGTACACGGCCAAGATCTAAAGCATGAGACGAAACTTCCATTACTGTACTATCCACACCTTGTTCAACCATTTTTGAAAATGTCTGTTGAAGTGTTAGTGCATCTGGTGTTGTATTTTTCACCTCAAATGTTTCATCACCGATTTTCATATTGATCGTTCCAATTAGCCCTGTTTTATGACCATGTGCGCGCATAATTTCATCCATAATATGCGATGTTGTTGTCTTTCCATTTGTACCTGTAATACCGATTAAATGTAACTTGTGTGTTGGTTGGCCATAAAAATAATCAGCTAAAACCGCTAGCGAACGAAAAGTATTTTTCACAAGTACAACTGGAACGTCAACATCAATTGGTCTTTCCGCAACAATAGCAGCCGCTCCTTGTGCGGCTGCTTGCTTAGCAAAGTCATGGCTATCAACCGTATATCCTTTCATACATATAAATAAGCTTCCCTCTTTCACTTTACGTGAATCCGCTTCAATAGATGTTATTTCTGGATTTTCTGTTGGAACAACTGGAAAATCATGCAAACATGATACAAGTGTATGCAACTTCATTTCACTAAACCCTCTCTACATTGTTTATTTATCTCTTATTTTAGCAAGTAACACGTTACCTCCTAGTTATATAAAAATAGGAGGTAAGTGCTACTATAGTCTAATCAATAGATTTATTTATTAATGAGACACTTATCGTCTCAAATAAAGCAATTTTTCTATAAAGAACTCACTTCCACCAATTGTACCATAAAACACAATCAGTTACCTTTAATTCCCGAAGTAAATTCTAACTTTTGAACCCTCTTTTACTTTAGCTCCTGCTTCTGGTGATTGTTTAATTACTTTCCCACCATCACCACTTATATCAAGCTTCAAGTCTACAAGTTGCGTTTGTAAATCTTTCTTTTTCATACCAATTAAATTCGGAACTTCCACAGTTGGTGTATCGCCCCATTTATATTCTTTCTCAACTTGCTCTTTTCTCGGTTCCACTCCCATTACAGGAAGTGCGTCACGAAGAATATTCCCAACAATAGGTGCTGCTACAACTCCACCAAATTGAGTGACTCCTTTTGGATTATCCACTGCTACATAAACAACAATTTGCGGATCGTCAGCTGGAGCAAAACCGATAAATGATACAATATAGTTATTATCTAAATATTTTCCATCTTTCACCTTTTGAGCAGTTCCAGTTTTTCCACCTACACGATATCCATCAATATAAGCCCCTTTACCAGAACCTTTCGCTACAACATTCTCTAATGCGTAACGAACTTTCTCTGAAGTTTCCTTGGAAATAACTTCCCTTTTCGCAACAGGTGTCTTTTTGCTGACAACTTGATTATTCTTCGGATCAATAAATTCCTTCGCTATATATGGCTGATACAAAGTTCCACCATTTACAGCGGCCGCTACAGCTGCTACTTGTTGAATCGGTGTAACAGAAACACCTTGCCCAAATGAAGTCGTCGCTTGCTCGACTGGACCAACTTTATCTAAATTAAATAAAATCCCGCTACCTTCACCTTGTAAGTCAATTCCGGTCTTCTGTCCAAACCCGAAATTGCGAATGTATTTAAACAATCGATCTTTACCAAGACGATCACCGAGTTCAATAAATCCTGGGTTACAAGAGTTTTGAACTACCTCTAAAAACGTTTGGCTACCATGGCCTCCAGCTTTCCAACACCGCAATCTAGCTCCACCAACTTCAGCTGCCCCATCATCATAAAATGTATCTTTCTCTAAGTCTACCAAATTTTCATTCAAGGCTGCAGCTAATGTAATAATCTTAAATGTTGACCCCGGCTCATACGTACTCCATACAGGTAAGTTTCTGTTATATACTTCCGGAGAAACACTTTGGAAATCTGCTGGATCAAAACTTGGTCGACTTGACATACCTAAAATTTCACCATTTTTCGGATTCATTGCAATTGCTATCATACCGTCAGGATTATACGTTGATTCCGCAATATTCATTTCTCTTTCCATAATCCTCGTAATGCGTGAATCAATTGTTAATCCTAAATTCAAGCCGGCTTCTGGTTTTTTGAAATCATCTCCAACGTTAGGCATTCTCTGTCCTTTCGCGTCTGCAAAAAATCGCACATGACCTTTATCACCATTTAGCTCTTTATCATAATATTTCTCTAGTCCCATAAGCCCTTGATTATCACTGCCCGCAAATCCTAATACGTGTGATAAAAAATTACCGAATGGATAGTA
Organism: Bacillus cereus; assembly: GCF_015071065.1. Classification (GTDB taxonomy): domain Bacteria; phylum Bacillota; class Bacilli; order Bacillales; family Bacillaceae_G; genus Bacillus_A; species Bacillus_A cereus_BA. Next base: position 353,947 of record NZ_VOVA01000001.1, read on the forward strand.
CCGGATAGAATCCTCTGCGATGTACACACCCTTTAAACTTAATCCGCGTACTTCTTTCGCTTTGTCATGCGATATTTTCCTTCCGCCTTTATCAAGCCTTACAATCGATTCTTTTTTTGTAATCCGCTTATAAACATCATCTTTTTCCACACCTAATACTGCAGCTAACTTCTCTGCAGTCTCTGCTGGTTTTTCAATTTGCCTCGGCACAACAAAGACGGTCGGTGCACTTTTATTCGTAGCAAGCTCCACACCATTTCGATCTAAAATTTTCCCTCGCTCTGGTTCAAAAGTAATATTACGACTCCATGAATCCTTCGCACGATCCGTTAACATATTTCCAAGAAAAAATTGCACATATCCAAGACGAATATCGATAATGGTGAAAATGAGTATACCCGATATAAGTATAAAAATAAGTCGTTTTCTAACTGTTACATTTGATACACGCATATTGGAACAAGCCTCCCTTACGCCTAGCTTGTTCCAATATATGCTTGTACTTATTTAATTAGAACTTCTTCCCTATTACCATTATGGCTTTTCTGCTTCTTGCTGCGGCTCAAGTGGTGGTACGAGTGTTACACCTAATTCTGTACCAGGTTGCAACAATGTTCCTTCCGCCACACTTTGTTCCGTTACATATCCTGTACCAGAAGGTTTTAAGTTAAGCTTTAATGTTTTTGCTAAATTCATAACATCACGCAGTGCCCATCCCTGTATATTTGGCATTGTAGGCTTATCTCCTACTAAGAAGACTCGATCACCCTTTAATGTTTGTTCAGTTGCCTTCGGCACTTGCTGTTGCACTTTCCCTTCACCTAATACGATTGGACGAAGTTTTGCTTTATCAATTGCTTTCTTCGCTTCTTCCATCGTTTTTCCGGTTACATCTGGAACGACAGTTTGTTGCTCTTTCACATATTTCTTCGGATCCTTTATTTCATTTGGCTTAATCTTTAAATACTCTAAACTATTTTTCGTTACATATTTAAAGATATCAGCTAAAGGTTTAGCCCCGTTTTCATCATCTTTTAATTTTGGTTGTTTAACGGCCACATACACAACAAGTTGCGGATCGTCCATCGGTGCCATACCTAAGAATGAGAATATATAATTCTCTCTTCCTGTCATATAGCCACCTTTCCCATCAGGAATTTGTGCTGTACCTGTTTTCCCCCCGACTGAGTACCCATCAACTTGATATGCAGTCCCTGTTCCTTTCGGTGATGTAACAACACGTTCTAGTAATTGCCTTACTTGCGCTGCTGTCTCTTTGGAAACAGGTTTTCCTACTTCTTCTGGTTTATGCTCTAGCTGTACTTTACCTGTTATTGGATCAACAATTTTATCAATTGTATAAGGTTTCATCATTTTCCCATCATTTGCAATCGCTGTGGCAGCTTGTACAAGTTGAATTGGTGTAACTGTAGAACCTTGTCCAAACGCTGTTGTTACTTGTTGTATTTGTTGATCAAATAAAATTGTATTTGACCCTTCACCAAGTAAATCAATGTTTGTTTTTTCATCTAATCCAAAATTATGAATATACTTTCGGAAACGATCTGGACCAAGCTTTTGATCGCCTAAAATTGCAAACGCTACGTTTGAAGAGCGCTCTACCCCTTCATCAAAAGTAATAGAACCCCATCCAGCGCCGCCGTTATGATCTTTTATTTTGCGATTACCAACTTGATATGTACCAGACTGATAAAAGTCTTGTCCCTTGTATACACCTTCATTAATGGCCGCTGCTAATGTAAAAATCTTCATTGTTGATCCAGGTTCAAATGCATTTGCAATTGCGTCGTTATAATAATAATTAATATTTCCCTGGTTCGGATCATAACTAGGTTTACTAGACATCGCTAATATTTTCCCCGTCTTTGGATCCGCAACAATTCCAATTAAATTTTCTGGTTCATAATGTTTACTTGCTTCTTTCATTGCGTCTTCTAAATAACTTTGAATACGTTGGTCAAGCGTTAAATACACGTTATCTCCATTTTTAGGTGCCTTTACATTCACTTTTCCACCGTCAAGAGATACTCCTTTACGATCGCCTGTATAAGCTACCTCTCCATTTGAAGCACCTAAGTATTTATCTAAACTCTTTTCTAAGCCAAATTGACCTACTGAGATTCCATCTTCATTCGGTTTTGCGTACCCAATAACGTAAGATGCGAAATCCCCATTTGGATACACTCTCGCATTTTCGGTAATAAATGAAATCCCTGGCAATTTCAATGCTTCTATTTGTTCCTTCTTTTCTTTCGTCAAGCCCCTACCTAACTTCCCAAATTCCACTTGACTTCTACCTTCTTTATTTAAAGTAGCTAAAATCTCTTCTTCACCGTTTCCGAGTACTCCTGCGATTTTTTTTGCAGTATCCTCTTTATCCTCAACATGTTTAGCTCCTTTTAATTCGGCTACCATTTTATAAGAATTTGCATCTTGCGCTAGTACATGACCATTTTGATCATAAATTGTTCCTCGATTCGCTTCGAGAACTCCTTTTTTACTATGTTTCTGTTCAGCAAGTTTTTTCAAATCATGATTATCCACTGTTCCTGTTACTTGTATGTAAAAAAATCGGGCTAACAATAGAAAAAAGAGCAGGAGGAAAAATATCATAAAATAACCTGCTCCCTTATTGGTATGAAATTTGGTCATATTTTTATTCATCTTTTCTTCACACCTATTTGCCTTACTTTAGGCCTTTCACGTTATTCGCATTAATTTCTAGCCCGTGTTTTTTTGCAACTTCAGCGATACGCTCATAACGACTTAACTTCTCTACTTCAGCCTGCAATTCTTGATTTTCCTTTTGTTTTTTCACAATTTGTTCTTCTATCGTCGCTGCTTCTACATTAACTTGATATAGACCCGCTTTATTCCCAATAAAAGCTACACAGGCATATAATAAAAATCCAATAAACGTTACGTACAATAGCTTTTCAATTCTTGTAATTTTCGTTTTAACTTTTGGTTTAACCATCTGCTGTGGTGGCGTTTGAATTTGTACCTCTTCTTGCGCCTGTTGTTTATACTTTACAGCTAAATTAGTCATACCTCTCTCTCCTTTTTATCGTTTTTCAGCGATTCTCAACTTCGCAGAACGCGCTCGATTATTTTCTTCTAATTCAATGTCAGAAGGCAAAATCGGTTTCCTTGTAATAAGCTTTAATTTCGGCTTAAATTCATCTGGAATAATCGGTAGTCCCTTTGGTAATTGCGGCGTTGTGCTATTTCGCTTAAACGTCGTTTTACAAATACGATCTTCTAAAGAATGGAATGTTATAACACTAACTCTTCCACCAGGCTTGACCATACCAATTGCAGATTCCAACGCTTCTTCAAATACTTTTAATTCATCATTTACAGCAATACGAATCGCTTGGAATACTCGCTTCGCAGGATGTCCACCTGTTCTACGTGCCGGAGCTGGAATACCTTCTTTAATTAATTCCACTAATTCTCCTGTCGTTTCAATAGCCTTATTCTCGCGATACGCTTCAATTTTCCTTGCTATTTGCTTTGAAAATTTTTCTTCGCCGTATTGGAAGAAAATTCTTACGAGTTGTTCATATGACCAGCTGTTCACAACATCATATGCTGTTAATGGGGCATCTTGATCCATCCGCATATCTAACGGTGCATCATAATGATAACTAAAGCCACGCTCTGGTGTATCTAATTGTGGGGATGAAACACCTAAATCGAATAAAATCCCGTCTACTTCTGTGATACCTAATTCATGTAGTTTTTCAGATAAATAACGGAAGTTGCTCTTCACTGTTACAAATTGTTCACCATAAGAAGAAAAGTTTTCCTTCGCATTTTGAATCGCTATTTCATCTTGATCAAACGCTATTAATTTTCCACCATCTGTTAGCTGGGATAATAAATAAGAACTATGTCCTCCTCCACCCAGTGTACAATCTACATATGTACCACTCGGCTTTATATCTAAGCCATCTACTGTTTCTTTCAAAAGTACTGTTACGTGTTTGAACATTGCTGTGCACCTACTCTTTTTCCAATTAATTATGTTAAATACATTTCTCACTCTACAAACATAATTTACTACTAGAGGATGAAATGCTACTAAAGAACGACTCATTTAACTTCCAACAAGGTAGCATGCTATACAAATCGCTATTTTATTTTATTATATACTAAATTTTATCATTTTTTGCGGGAATTTAAACAAAAACCTGTCGAAAAAGATAATAATCCGTTTACATTTTGTGCTATTTTGTCATATATATATACCTGCTACATAGCGATTCATTACATTAACATAAGATAGATAATTCAGAAATGTTTCACTTCACAGTTAATTCAACGGAATAAAAATAAAATCCTGCTCAAAAGAGCAAGATTCTATAGTTTTATTACATGATGTTTTCCGTCCCACGAAAAAGATTGTTCCATTACCCGGTCAACAAAATCAAGACCGAACTGATTTAAATAATAACACACATTCCACACACGTTCTTGCGGTGCTCCTAATGGACGAAGCGCAAATTGTAAACGGCGGAATTTATTCAGTTGAACCTCATGTTTCTTCTCAACATTTCTTTTCAACATTCTTTCTAACAGTTCAATTTGCTCATTAATTTTCAGTTCATTTTTCCCAGCAAACTCATTTAATCCTGGATCTATTTTTTTCACGAATTGTTGTAATGATGTATGAATATCCATTATTTCTTTTTTCGCTTCTATAAATCGCTCGTCAATCGGTTCCTCTATTTGATTAGAAAGCCAGTTGTCACGCAGATTATCTATATTTTTTAGAAATGGATCAATTTCTTGCAAATCTAAATCATATAAATCTGTCGCTATATCTCGCTCCATATAAGTAATCGTAAGACGCGGAACAACAGGTGGCATTTGGAAACCGGCAGTATGAAACACTTGTTGCAATTCACTCCAATAAGCTAACTCCCCCGGACCACCAATAAACGCTAACGTAGGAAACACATATTCTTGCATAAGAGGGCGCGTTACAACATTATTACTAAAACGTTCTGGACTTCTTTCCATCTCTTCCATCAATTCTTCATACGAAAATGAATGTACTCCATCTTTTCCAATAAACTTCCCTTGATTCTCTTCAAGCAATACTCGCTCATTATCAATTTCCATAAATATATGCACTGCATTTGTCTTCGTTTCAATACTCGGTTTAAATCCTAATTCCTTAATTACTTCCTGTTGATTACGAAGCCCTACTTGAATTTCTTTATATTTACTTATAATTTGTTGTAAAAACGGTACTTCTAATTTTCTTAATGCAGGATGATGTGAATCTACAAGAATTAAACCAGAATTTGCGAACATTTTCGTAATAAGGCGCGCAAAGAAATCTACATATGTATGCGATTTACCTAAAGCATCATCAACAAATTGTAATACATCCTTTGTAAAATTCGTTTCCGGATATGTTTTAAAAATCTCTTCAACCCATTTTCTACAGTCTTCAATAGAAAGCTCAGACTCAGAAGCACTTGCCTTTTTCGGATAACGATCATGAAAAATGGTCTTTTTTATTTTTTTATTTTTCGTTACAAATGTATGATTAATTTCATCCATATCATGGTCTTCACCAGCAATCCAAAAGACAGGAACAACCCGAATCCCTAAGCTCTCTTCTTTTTCTTTTGCAAGCTGTAAAATTGAAATGATTTTATGCACTGTATAAAGCGGACCAGTTAATAACCCTGCTTGTTGTCCAGCTATAACAACATATGTATTTTCATCTTCAAGCGCTTTTATATTTTGAATTGTAAATTCTCCCGCTTGCAATTGTGTATTATATTCTAATAAATGCGTTACTAAATCTTGACGGAAAAACTCTCTCTCACGTAAATCATGTAAACGCTGTTTAAAAGCATCCTCTGTTAACAGATAATCAAAACATGACTGTATCTCTTTTTTACCGTTCATATAGTCCGCTACAACACCTTGTAGTGGAACAGAGATTTTTTTTATCTCCATATAATTCTTCCTTTCGTATCCTGTTCTCTCACCAACCCACATTGTAGTCAATGTTTCACGTAAAAGCAAAGAAAAACGCTTATAATTCCATTCCTCTTATTGCATTGAACAAAAATCGAAGTGTCGGAACAGATCTTTGTTGTCCCTTAGCCTCTTCTAGTACATATCCAACAATTGCATTAACTTCCGTTTGTCTATTCGCTCTTACGTCCGCTAACATAGATGAAGTATTATGAGATGTTTTTTCACATACTCCGCATACCATTTTCCATACCATTTCTTTGTCTTCTTCTTTAACAAGAAATGCAACTTCCTGAAATACTTGCTCCATCATTTGATAAAAAAACGGATTTGAAATTAACTCTCCGTTCTCAACCTGCAATAATGCGGTCAACGGATTAATACATACATTGACTACTAATTTATTACGCATAATCACATTCCAATCATCTTCTATCTGAATCGGAAAATAATCAAAAGGAAAACAATTAAATACCTTTTTAAAACAACTAGATTGACCACGCACTACACCAAACTTTGTAACACCTATTCCAATATGATGAACTGTATGTCCATCCCCTTTTTTTGCACCATGCTCCACAATCCCGACTGCTATACGTTCATTTCCTATTTTTTGCATAACGTGAAGATGTGACATTCCATTTTGCAAAAAGATTAATGACGATTCTTCCTGCACAAAAGGTAATATGTCAGTTATATGATATTGCTTTACAGCAATAAATGTATAATCTAACTGTTTATCCAGCATACTTTCTATCGGTAAAATAGATGGAAATACTGTTTCACGTTCTCCATTCCTAATACAAGTTACACCCGTTAAATTTAATTCCTCTGCTTGCTTAGCGTTTCTTGTAAACAACGTAACATCTTGATTGCTTTTTTGTAAATAAAATGTATATAGGAGACCAATAGCTCCCGGTCCAACAATTCCAATTTTCATCTTCACACAAAGAACTCATATTAACAAGTGATATAAGTTCCCTTGCCCTCCCCCCGTTACATCTTATTAAATTACAATTACATAGTTGAGGATTCAATTATCTTTTAACAAATGCAACCTCTTCTTTCACTATGTATATACTACCTATATACATAGTTCTATTCTTAGTTTAGCAAATCCTCAAAAAAATAATGAAAGAAATATTCTATCTTCTTCATAAAAATTAAAAAATGAGTTATAATATTATTATAAATATTTTAACTTTTCTGCATTCAACAAGATAAGAAAAGGATGTGATGTAATGGGATTCCCAAAAGTTGAACGCTTGCTCATCAATTATAAAACATTAGATGAATTTAAAAAATTTAAAGGGTGCGGAGCTCAAGAACTATCCATGTTGGAAGAATTACAAGCAAACATTATTGAAAATGATAGTGAGTCTCCATTTTACGGTATTTATTATGGAGGATCGCTAATCGCACGTATGAGTCTATATATGAAAAGGAACGGTGGAGAACCATTTGAAATTACAGGTACTTACCTAGAACTTTATAAACTTGAAGTGTTGCCGACTTTTCAAAAACAAGGATTCGGACAAATGCTTGTTAATTATGCGAAACAACTACAATTCCCAATTAAAACGATAGCACGTATCCAGTCCGCTGATTTTTGGGATAAATTAAGTTTCCAGCCAGTATCAGTAACTGATGGTGATTTTTATATTTGGCACCCAGAAACAAATTTAAATGCGATTACAAACGAAGAATCTGCATAAGAAATAAAAAAAAACAGCTGTTACGCAGCTGTTTTTTATTTCTTTAATTTTTCTAATTCTACATTCGAGCGAGCACCATTTCTTTCTGCTACCATTACACTTCTTTTTTGATCGATATAATCAAGTAATGTTCTATATTCTTCCTCATATACTGATAATCGCTCCAAAAGACGTTCTTTCTCTGTTTGTAACGATTCAATTTGTTGTTGCAACACCATTAAAGAGCTTTCATCTTTATAATTTCGCAAGAATTCAATAACATCATTCAACGTAAGAGATTTTGGCTCTAATACCTTTGTCTCTTTCACTTCATAATTTTCTACCTTACGAAGTTGCTTCGCTTCTTCAATACGTTCTTTATACTGCTTTCTAACGTAAGAATTCCACCTAAATCCACAAGCTGCAGGTGTACGAGACAAATGCCTCCCCACTTCTTTAAAAGCGGAAAGTTGCGTTCCACCTTCACGAATATGCCGGAGTACTACTTCTGCCAGAAGCAAATCTTCATCATCAGTCCAAGCATCTTGTCTTGTTGTCGCCATCTCTCTAGTCCTCCCTATGCATTTTTTATTAAGCATATGCAGTTACTAGAAAAGATAGAATACAACAAATAAAGAATAAGACAAAAAAAAATAAACGTAGAAGATATCTTCTACGTTTATTTTTCGCAATTACTTGCTGATTACTTCTTTACCTTTGTAAGTACCGCATGCTTTACATACACGGTGAGCTAATTTCGCTTCACCACAGCTTGGGCACTCTACCATACCAGGTACTGATAATTTGAAATGCGTACGACGCTTTCTTTTTACTGTTTTAGAAGTTCTTCTAAAAGGTACAGCCATTCTTCCCACCTCCTTAAAAGAAATAATTATTTTCATATGAAGGCCTAAACCAGTCTTCCGATTATTTGTCAAAAAACTTTGCAAGTCCTGCTAATCTTGGATCAACAGTCTTTTCTTTGTTTTCTTCCGAAATCACTTGCCAGTCTTGACCTTGCATCGGTGCTCCACCAGAAACATCATCACTGAAAATTTGCATTGGAATCTCCAAAAGTATATTTTCCTTGATTACGGGCAGTAAGTCAAGTACTTCTCCTTCTAAACAATGAATTTCAGCTTCTGTTTCAAATTCTTCTTCTGAAGTTTGGAACACCTCAGTTGTTTTAATGTCAAATGGTAATGTCACATCTACTAAAGAGCGAGAACATGGTAAAACCATGCTTCCAGTTATATGTAGATGAAACGTAAACTTACCGGAGCCAAAATCAACTCTTCCTGTTACATGAACAGGATTAATTTCACGAATATCTTTCTCGACCTCTTTTAGTTCACTTACATCTACCATTTCATTTAATGTCAATCCTTTATTTCTCAATTTATTCAATTGATGGATGGACCATTTCATATCATATCACCTCAAGGCAACAAACAAAATTATAGCTAGCCATTTTATATTTGTCAATGTTTTTTCTTTACACTATAATGAAGTCATCATAGGAAATAATATATAGATTATCACGTTTTCCAAAAAGATGCTACATCGAAAGGAGAGATTACCATAAAATCCAGTGGTATTGTTGTTGAATATAACCCTTTTCATAACGGTCATGCTTATCATGTGCAACAAACAAAAAAGTTAACACAGTCTGATATTATTATCGCCGTTATGAGTGGTCCTTTTTTGCAGCGTGGTGAGCCCGCACTCATCTCCAAATGGTATCGTACTAAAATGGCCTTAACAAACGGCGTAGACCTTGTTGTAGAGCTCCCTTATGCATTCGCAACACAAAAGGCCGAAACTTTCGCAAATGGCGCAATTTCGATTTTAAACGCCCTTGGTGTTTCCGAAATTTGTTTTGGTAGTGAAGATGGACAAACTGAAAATTTCTACACTACCATCGCTATACAAAAAAATGAAGAAGAGACTTTTAATCGTCTTGTGAAGCAATTTATGAATGCAGGTAATAGTTATGCAAAAGCTACATCTGAAGCCTTTTTACACATCTTACCACCCGAAAAAAACGTAGATATGTCACAACCAAATAACATTTTAGGCTTACAGTACATTAAAGCAATTCTCTTACAAAATAGTTCCATGCAAGCACAAACTATAAAAAGATTCGCCTCTCATTATCATGATGAAACATTTCACGATCAACATATTGCAAGTGCAACAAGTATTCGCAAACAGCTATTTAATGAAAACAGTTCCTCTACAACTATTGAGCCTTTTATCCCGAAAATGACTGCTTCTCTTTTAGAAAACTACAAGCAAAACTACGGTACGTTACATAACTGGGAAAAATACTTTTCATTTTTTAAATACAAACTTATGACGATGTCTCCAGGGGACTTACAACATATATATGAAATGGAAGAAGGTTTAGAGCATCGTATTTTATCAAAAATACAAAACAGTTCATCTTTCTATTCATTCATGGAAGCATTAAAAACAAAACGTTATACATGGACTAGATTACAAAGAGCTTGTACACATATTTTAACAAATACAACGAAGGAAGAAATACATAAAGCAAATATTGAGCAACATGCGCCGTATATCCGTCTTCTCGGAATGTCACAAAAGGGACAAACTTATCTTTCTAAAAATAAGAAAAAAATAGAACTTCCAATCCTTACTCATACAAAAACATTTGAACATCCGACTTTAGACATAGAACGAAAATCAAATGCTGTATATTTCTCCATAATGCAAGAACCTTTGCGGACACAACTGCTAAAACAAGACGCAACGCATCATCCAATTCGTTATGATGAAATAATGAAAAAATTCCTATAAGAAAAAACCTCTCTTCTTCAGAGAGGTTTACTTTGTTTTACCCATTTTTTCCAAATACGTTAATGCATCATCCAGTGTGTCCACCGGTACAATCTTCATCTTTGTTTTAATATCTTTCGCAGCTTCAAGAGCATCTTTATAATTCGATTTCTCTACACCTTTTTCATTTGGCGCAAAAAACACTTCAGCTCCTGCATCACTAGCAGCTACTACTTTTTGCTGAATACCACCAATTGGACCAATTTCTCCTTTATCATTGATTGTACCTGTTCCAGCTATTTCATGTCCGTTTGTTAAATCTTCTTCAACGAGCTGATTATAAATTTCTAGTGTAAACATTAACCCTGCTGATGGACCCCCTATTTCATGGGAATCAATTTTCACTTTCGGATCTACTACTAACTCTCTTTCCGTAACGATAGAGACCCCTATACCGACGCGTCCATTCCCATTAGGGATTGTCTTTACATTTAAATTTTCTTTAAACTGTTTTCCGCCCCGCTTGTATTCAATACTTACTGTATCCCCTTCTTTTTTCCCTGTCATATACTCAATAAATTGTTCCGTCTTGTCGAATGTTTTTCCATCGACAGCTACTATAACATCTCCAAGTTTAAGCTTTCCTTCTGACGGCATACCCTTTGCTACACCAGCCACTAGTACACCTTTATTTTCAAAAGAAACAGAGCGATTTGCACGTTTATATGCATTATAAATTGCAGCGTTTTGTGAATCTTTCATCGCATACTCTTGACGAAATTGATATTCTTCATCACTCTCACCTTTTTGCAATATTTCTTCCGCCTTCGAAACGTGTGTATATTTATTAAATTGCGCGGCTATTAAGTTCACAACATTTGCAGGCCCCATTGAGACAGTGACAAGCATAAAATCACCAGACTCTTTAGTACCACCGTCAACTTGCACGTACGGCGCTAATTTTGCGGCCATACCTGGTTTTGTCACAAAGTATGGCAAACGCACATAAACAAGTAGCATCGCCAATATAACCCCTATTAAAATTGCATATATAAACCGAAAACGCTTAAACATTATGTTTCTCCTTCCACTGCTCAATTAGTAAATAAATGTTTGAAATGTGTTTTTCTGCTTCCACTTCTCCGACCTTGATAATGTCTTCAATATGTGTAAAAGCACGCGAACTAAATTGTTCTACTGCTGGACGCATCATTAAATCTGATGCTATTTGCCGATTCATCACAAGTTCATGTTGCATGATTTCAATACTTTGCATAATCACATCATAAATCGATGTAACCTCTCCATTCACCTTAATTGGAGATACATCAACAGCAATAACAATATCAGCCCCTAAATCTTTTACAACCGATACGGGAATACGGTCAATTACCCCTCCATCCACTAATAAACGGCCATCTATTTTCTCTGGAACAAACACCCCTGGTACAGATATACTAGCTCGAACCGCCTCCGCAATCGGACCGCTTGTAAAAACAACTTTTTCCCCCTTCAAAATGTCAGTAGCCACAACAGCCGTCGGGATATCTAACTCTTCTAAATTTTTATTATATGTAAACATTTTAATCATATCTTTAATACGTTTTCCAGCAATAAATCCCATTTTAGGAACTGTAAAATCCAAATAATATTTCCTTTTAAAAACAGCTGCCAATTTATACAGTCTTTCAACGTTACAACTCGCTGCATAAAATGTACCAATTAGCGCTCCTATACTACTCCCTGCTATCATATGAATAGGGATACCAGCTTCTCTTAACACTTTTATTACCCCTATGTGTGCAAAACCTTTTGCACCTCCGGATCCAAGCGCTAAACCGATTTTTGGTTCCTTCATTTTTCTCACCCTTTAATTTTTTTCATTCCTTTTTCATACTTATGGTCTAAATTCACCACATATCCACGTATACTGAAATGAACGTTTTTGGGACAAGGGGGGATTTTCTTACATGTACGAAAAATGGAAAACTGCTTTTCTTACCATATCAATGTTGTTTTTAACCTTTTCTCTTGTACTTCACCCCCAAGATGCTTTGCAAGCTTCGATTCGCGGGTTAAATATATGGTGGGAAGTTGTATTCCCTTCACTACTACCGTTTTTCATCATTGCGGAACTTCTAATCAGTATTGGTGTTGTAAAATTTATCGGTGTTATATTAGAACCACTAATGCGTCCACTATTTCGTGTTCCAGGGGTAGGTGGGTTTGTTTGGGCAATGGGAATGGCTTCAGGATTCCCCGCTGGCGCCAAATTAAGCGCTAGACTACGCAAGAGCAATCAACTAACACAAATCGAAGCGGAACGACTCGTATCTTTCACAAATTCTTCTAATCCACTTTTTATTTTTGGAGCGGTTTCTATTGGTTTTTTCAATAATCCGAAATTAGGGCTCGTATTAGCAGCAGCACATTATATAAGTAACTTTATTGTCGGATTACTTATGCGCTTTTATGGTAATAACGATACTTACATAAAAGACAAACATACGAATCAAAAGCGTGCCTTTCAAAACCCTTTTTCCGTCCTCCACCAAACACGTATGCAAGAAAAAAGACCACTCGGAAAACTACTCGGTGACGCTATTGTTTCTTCTATTCAAACATTGCTCATGATTGGTGGGTTTATTATTTTATTCTCTGTTTTAAATAAAATGATTACTGTTTTCGAAATTACAGAAGCGCTTTCTTTTATTATGCAACATATTTTATCATTCTTCCAACTTACATCCCAATTTAGTATTCCGATATTATCCGGTATTTTTGAAATGACGCTTGGAAGCCAAATGATTAGTCAAATTAATGAATCAACACTTCTTCAACAAGCGATGGTAACAAGCTTCATTTTAGCATTTAGCGGTCTTTCTATTCAGGCACAAGTAGCAAGCATATTAGCGGAGACAGATATCCGCTTTAAACCATATTTTTTAGCTCGAATTATCCAAAGTATTCTCGCTCCTATTTTCACTTTTATATTTTGGGGACCATTTTATGAAAAAGTTCATTCTTTCTCGCCTACACAAGAAGATCTTCCCGTATTTTTATTGAATCATTCTTACACACTAACTGATATTTGGACATCATTTATACACTACGGACCAATCTTCACCTTATTTTGTTTATATTTATATGTTATCTTATTGTTTTTACGCATTTATAAAGAAAAACCCCGTTCACTTTAACGGGGTTTGAAACTTTTCTTTTAAAGCACGCTCTACAATCGGAGGAACAAGGTCTACTACACTTCCCCCATATCTCGCAACTTCTTTCACAATACTTGAACTTAAAAATGAATATTGATTGTTTGTCATAATGAAGAAGGTTTCGATATTTTCGTCTAATTTTCGATTCATTGAAGTAATTTGCATCTCATATTCAAAATCAGAAACCGCTCGCAAACCACGTAATATTGCATTTGCATTACGCATTTTTGCATATTCCACCAATAATCCACTATGTGAATCAACTTTTACATTCGGAATATCCTTTGTCGCCTCTCGAATTAACTCTAGGCGTTCTTCTACCGAAAAGAATGGTTTTTTTGATGAATTGTTTAAAACAACTACATATACTTCATCAAATACTTTTGCTCCCCTTTTAATAATATCCAAATGTCCAAGGGTAATTGGATCAAAACTCCCTGAAGAAATAGCTATACTTGTCATTCTGTCCCCTCACCTTCATACTTATAAATCGAAATTGCTGTAATCCCGTAGTTTTCTGCCCGTACTTTTACAAGCTCTCCTATAGAATCAGGTAAAACCACGTCATCCCCATGCTCTGCCATAATGATGCCATCTTTATTTAACAATCCATGTTGATCCATTACACTAATTAAAGACACAATTTTTTGACCTTTATATGGAGGATCTATTAGTATAAGATCGAATGATATTTCACGCTTTATAAGCGCCTTTACCGCACGTTCCGCATCATTTCGATACACTTCAGCTTGTTCTTGTATTCTACAGCTTTCTAAATTTTGATGAATGACTTTTATCGCTTTACTATCTCGGTCAACAAAAATCGCTTTATCAATCCCTCTACTTATGGCCTCAATTCCAAGACCACCACTACCACCAAATAAATCAAGAGCGGTACCACCATCATAATAAGGACCTATCATATTAAAAATAGATTCTTTCACTTTATCTGTCGTTGGACGTGTTGTATTACCAGGTACCGCTTTAAGTGGGTGCCCTTTACATTTTCCTGAAACTACTCTCATCTGTTGTCACTACCTTTATTTCAATCTATCGAGCGATTACAGTAAATCCTTCTCAAGTCGGTAACCGCTACCAAACCATACAATTCTTCACTAATTCGTTACTTAACCTATAGAGAACTTTAGTTAAAATAACCGTTCGCTATTTCTTGCATATTCATCTCACTATTTGCGAACAAAAACCCTTTATGTACATCAGTTCCACTTTACCTTTTTTATCCTATCATAAAATAAAAAAAAGAAAAATAAAAAGCCTAACATAAATTTTAATTTCATTATGTATATCTTCATTTAGATTGGACATAAATAAATATAACAACATCATCTTCGATGTTGTTGCCAACCGCGGAGAAGACTTACGTTTCCCCATAAGTTCTTCCTCCGGTTTCTCCTCTCCCTTTTCCTTCTTACTAGTACATACTAGTATTAGAAGGGCCCTGCTTTGCAGGGTTTTTTTATTTGTCTACTTTTCATTTAAAAAGTGAGGTGGTACAGTAAAAGAAAGAGGAGGAAAAAATATGATTCAACGCTTTATAGAACTCGGAGAAGGCTACTCTGACTTATATGAATTACTTGAAATTGCCAAAACAAACCAAGAACGTGTAACACATATGTTACAATTCGAAACTGTAAAAAACGAAAAAAAAGTGTGTTCACTTGTTGTAATACTAAAACCGACAACTACTGGTGATTTCCAACCATTATACATATGTCGTGAAGGCATTCCTGTACTTGAAAATAAAAAAAGTAAACGTGTCGTTTTATTTGAAGAAATGGCGGAACAAATAGGGAAAAAAGTTACTCCCTTTACTGTAAAACCATCAACAACTTTCCCTGAAAAAGAACTATTTTTTAATCATCTAATTGGTATTTTACGAATGAACAATTTCATTCCTCCAATGAAATAACACGTTATTTCAAGTAAAAAAATCCCCTGCTAAATTTAGCAGGGGATTTTTTTACTTAGCTATAATCGTATTCTTTTGCCCGATCAGGACGCGAATTTTCGAATTCCGTTTTTAAAAATGGGCGATACGACTGTTCTACTTTTTTTACAAAAGGAAGTTTATTCAATTTTTGCATCATATGCTCAATTTGTTCCATATCACAATATACAACGGCATATTTCAAACGTTTTGATATGTAATGAATGTTACCATATTTCCTTAAAATCTTGGCATGTTTCAATGAATGTAAATAAACAATCATACTTTGTCGTTGCCCGAACATAATCTTCTCCATCTTCTCCTTTTAAAAACTTATATTCTTATATTTTATGAAAACCAATCAAAAATTTATGACACTAAAGGACAAACTCTGTATACGTTTTCTTCTATATTCTAAAAAACAGGGTAAATTACCCCGTTTTTTTACAACCACAACCGCCTCCAGTACCACAACCACCGCCACAGCCACCCGCATCAAAAAACGGATTTCCTGTTGGAACTTTAACGGAAGGAGACACCTCAGAACCAATTGCTACACTAACTTCATCTAATAACTTTTGTAAAGCAGTTTCTGCTCTTTTAAAGGCTGCAACCTTATCATGCATATCTACAGAACGCTTTAATTCCCTCATTTTCGTCGAAACGAAAGTATAATCAGGATGATATTTACCAAAACGTTGCACTTCTTCGTATCGCTCTTTCATCGCTGTAAATTGCTGAATTAGCGTCTGGACTTCTATATCTTCTTGTAAATCCTTATAATACTTACGATAATCTTCTGCTATATCTGAACAGATAATCGCTTTTGCAAGCTGCTCTGCCTTATCTAAAATCAATACGCTTTCCAGCGTCGCTACAATCATGAGAGACACCTCCGAGTATTCATCATAACACATTTGGAACAGAACTACTAATTGAAGTATCTCACCTAAAAGAAAGATATGATTCTAACTACTTTTCATACAATCCCCTTGCACTCTTATACACTAATATGCTCCGCAATATTATATTTAAGAACATCCCATTTCCCGCTATTCTCTTTCACGTAGCTAATACATGCGTTTTTTAACGGCGTTTTAAATGTAATTTCATCTGGTGCAATTGCGTGTAAAATAGCTTTTATTGCATGTGAATGCGCAACAATGATAATACGTTTATCTCCATGTGCTGCTGCAACCTCTTGTAAAGCCGTAAAACAGCGCTCTACAATTTCTTCATCCTGCTCCATTCCTTCTATATTACCTTCTGCAATTAACTCTCTAACAGCCGCAACTGGTCTCCCAGAAGCTTTCCCAAAATTACGTTCCATAAATCGCTCATCTAATAAAATAGATGGTAATCCAATAGCCCCAGCAATTTCCTTAGCTGTTTCTTGCGCTCTAATTAACGGACTACTTATAATTATATCCCACGATTCCGCTTGCAAGGCAACTGCACTTTGACTCGCTTGCTTCTTCCCAACTTCGTTGAGTGGAATATCTTCGCGCCCTTGAATAATCTCTTGAAAGTTCCAATCAGTTTGTCCATGTCGTACTAAACAAATTTCCGTCATGCTGCAACTCCTTTTTTAAATAATCCGATTCTATTGTAACAAAAGTTTTGCATAACGGACATAGTTTCCCCTTCCAATTACGTCGTATTTTGCTGCTTCATATACTGGAACATATCAATCATAATTGAAGCAACCGCCAATTGATTTTGAAATTTTTCCACTTTATCTGGTATCGTTTTTTTGAAATGCTGCATGGCAGCTAACTCAAAAGCTTCTTTTTCTTCTGGGTTACGCGTCAATTTCCGGTACCAGTATGGCTGTTCCCGAATATAGCGAGCTAAATCCTCATCAGCTTTTATAAACTCCATAATTTCTGCTCTCATCCTCTTTCCCCCTAATCCTTTTGAAAGAAAAAAGGATTATTTTCAGAAGTACTTTGTTCTTGCTGCGCACGGTTCCCTTGAAATTGTTGGATAACTTGTTGCACGCTACCAATCGCACTCGTTACATTCGCTAAATGATGTTGCATTTGTTCTACGTCTAGCTTTTTAAAGAAAGAAAGCATTTGCCCCATCACATCAGCAGTTTTTTCCTCTTCTGTTCGATTTTCTTTTTCTTCTTTATTTTCTTTTACCGAAGAAAAAGCAGGTGCTCCATCAGGTCTATACGCTGTCCATATTTGATCTTCTTCACCAAGTAAGTACCATTCTTCATAAAATTGCTGCCAAGTTTTTTGACCACCTCTAACCTCATGAACCATTTTAGGGTGATGGTTTACAAAGTCTTTAAACTGTTGAACCGATGGATGTAACGGCCCTTTTGTTGTTGGCATAATCCTCACCTCTTCATGTATATCTACTATATTGTAAGAAAAAAAAGGCACATGGTTCGCCTATTTTTAGACGATTCATGCACCTTTTTATCTCCCTATTTGTGGACAGTAAGACTCCCACCTTAAACTTCTACGAATGCGCAGAAGTTAGGCGGGAGTCTTACTGCCCGTTAAAGCCTTCATTTTATTTTCGGATAAAGTTTTGAGTATAAAATTTATCATATACCCCAACACCTAATCCAGTAAATTGTTCATTTAATAAATTCTTTCTGTGACCCTCACTATTTAACCAACCTTGTACCGCCGCAATTCCATCACTATGTTGCGCCGCTATATTCTCACCAGCAAGTTGAAAAGCCACTTGCCCACGTTGCAAACGATCTCCTAACGTACCAAAAGTAGGTGAATCGTGTGAAAAATAATTATTATCCTTCATATCTTTACTATGGCCAAATGCAACATCTGCAGTTTGTTGGTCCCATGTTAACAACGGTAATTGATGACGACTTCGAATAATATTTGTTAAATCGAGAATTTGTTGCATATTTCCATTTTCTACTTGCTTCATTTTTTCCGGCGTCAGCGGCTGTTCCGCTATTAATTCACCTGAATAAACAAGTTGATATGGTCTTTGTCGTAATAACGTTTCATCATCCATATAACGAAGACCAACAAGCTCATGTGTAAAGTGATCAAAGTATAATTGTGCCCATCCATCTTCTACAGGTACTAGCGGTTGTTCCATTACTTCCGTATCAGATAACTCAAATTGATAACTATTCTTTCCTCTTTTTAATGAAGGCTCATGTGAAAGTGGATTCTTTTTATATACCTCTTCATACTTTTCATTTATATAATAGGGAGCCACCTTAACTTTCTCACCAGCAACATACGCCGTTACAACTTTACGTTCAGCAACTCCAAATTGAACATACTGAGCTAAATCTTGATTATACACCCACCATTCATATCCATAAGCAGACGGCTCTATTCGAGACGGTTCGCCCCACTTCGCTAATAAATTCTCAGAGTCCCCACCAATCATATTTAAAACAGTGTCTGTGGATTCTTCATTTACTTGCTTCTTCTTTTTCACAATTTTATTTTCTTGCTTAGAGTGAGATGGGGTTAATATATATTGTGACACGAGTAACTTCCCGTATAAATCAACAGCTAAAATTAAAAATGTAATCATTACGATACGCATTAATTTCTTCAAACGATATACCTCCTGAACAAAGCATAAAATCGAGATATACACAAATCCTTTTCTTTCCTTTTTTGTGTGTACCGTACTCTTTTCACTATATCATATTTTCACGAAAAAAGTCTGGATTATCCCTTTTCTCGCAATATGAATTGCACTTTCTTATTATTCATACTATTATAAAAATAATGCACTAACATTAAAAGAAGGAGGTATTTCATGCAATTTACAAATACAAAATTTAATGATGCAGTCGTTGATTTAACTCTTTTAACTGAGATTATGGAAAACAATCATTTTGTACTTGCTGGACAATGGGATTACGAACGCGTTACATATGATTATAAATTTGAAATATTAAAGGATATTTATTATTTACGTGTACAAGGATTTGCTGTTGAAGGTGACATCGGCGGCAGACACGCTCAAGTAAAACTATTGCCACCCTTATTAGGAAAACATTATTATCCTCATGGCGTTGAATATGGAGATGATGAGATTTTCCCAACGAATGTACTTCAAAAAAGCGAACAACTCCTACAAAATATTGAAAAAGAGTTGAAAGAATTTCAAATTATTGAATAACAAAAAACTAGCGCATCAATACGATGCGCTAGTTTTTATTTCGTCTGCAAATAAGGAGGTAACTCTTGCAGCTGCTCTTTATCCTTTTCACGCTCTCTACGTGCCCATTTAAAGAACACATAACCGATAATCGTGCCGTACACTATTTCCTGGACAATTTTCATAATGATACCACCTGTTTGCTGGTCTTGTACTACCGGCATCCAATGTAAAAATTCTGGTCCAGTTATATTTAAATCTGATAAAGTACCCACCGGTACACAGAGTTCCATTGCCTTCATCCAAGCGGCCGGATCTGTATATGTTGCAAATAATGGTGCAGTCGCAAAAATTATTAACGCACAAGCTGGCGTTAATAAAATACCATTAGCAAACATGTAACCAAGCTTCTTAATATCACTTAAAGTTTGATATTCTGGCAGCGGATTTAACATCGGCCACCACATCATCATTGCTGCAAAAAACAATATAGCAAGGCAAATAGGATGCGCTATTTGACTTTGTTTTACTGCATCAAAAACAATTGGCAAATGATAAAAGGAAAACAGGCCATTAAATACAAACAACGCAATAAGTGGCTTAGCAAAAAACTTTATCACAATTTGAACGAACTTAAAAGAAGTAATATAACGATATAACCAAACAGGTATACCAAGCAGTAATAACGGAGGCACCGCAATATACATTACTGCCATCTCAAACATATGTGCACTAAATATAATATGACCAATTAAATCAATAGGTCCTCCCTTTACAAAATACAAAAGAACAATCCCGGTCGTAAAATAAAAAATTTGCTTCTTACTTACCTTCGTCGCATTTTCAAATCGCGTTCTATATGGTCCAATAATTAAAAAATAACTAATAAGAATCGAGATCATGAATAATAAAAAAATCGGACTCCATAAAGCTTGAAAACCAAATACCCATAAGTTTTCCATTTCCACACCTACCTTTTCAAAATCCTTATATTTCATATAAAAAGAGGGCTATGATAAATCAGAGCCCCCTACTATCACTGTTTAAATCCACACAATTGTCATAAAGGCTAATATTGTTAATAAACCAATTAACAATCCAGAGTACAAGAAGAAACTCGCCGCTTCATGCCCTTTATGACTCATATGCATGAAATAATATAACTGAAATATAACTTGAACGACTGCTAACAATAATATAAATGGAACCGAAAAAATCGGGCTAAATGTTTTCGGATATGCCACCGCTGCAAATGCAACTAATGTTAAAAAAATCATTAGTGAAAATGTAATAACTTGGTGCTTCATTTCCTCTGCACTTTTTCTCTTCCGATAAACAAGATCCACCTTAGGATTATTCGTTTGCTTAACCGCCATTGTTTATCCCACCATTCCCATCAAATATACTACAGTGAAAATAAACACCCAAACTACGTCAATAAAGTGCCAATAAATTGATGCAACATAAAACTTTGGTGCGTTGTATAAATTTAAACCTCTCTTCGCGTTTCTAAAGATTAATGTTAAAATCCAACATAATCCAAACAACACGTGGAGCCCGTGTGTACCAACAAGAGCATAAAATGCAGAACCAAATGCACTACTTCTCATAGTATGCTTAAATTCATGCGTATAATGATAAAACTCATATATTTCAAACCCCAAAAATCCTAAGCCAAGCAACACTGTTACAAGTAACCAAAGTTGCATTTTCTTAAAGTTGAAATTTTTCATGTGATACATTGCGTATACACTCGTTAAACTACTTGTTAACAAAAGCATCGTCATAATGAAAACGAGCGGCATTTGAAACATCTCTTGAGATGTTGGTCCACCATTTGTAGAGTTCTTTAACGCTAAATATGTGCCAAATAAGGAAGCGAACAACACTGTTTCGCCTCCAAGAAATAACCAAAAACCAACAAACTTATTTTTCCCTTCAAGGGTTGCTTTTTCAGGCTCTGCTGGAAATGTTTCATTCGTTAATTTCTCATCTACATGCATTACGCCTTGCCCCCCTTATCATCTAAATCTTCCTTATGAATATGATATCCATGATCATCAATTACTGAACGACGGAACATTGTACCAAATGTAATGATTAAACCGATAATTGCTACTAATAACCAAAATTTATCTTTGCCGCCCTGCATATACATTGCACCAAAAGCAGCTATAAATAGGCCTAGAGAAATAATAAACGGTGAAAATGAAGAATTTGGCATATGAATATCACCGACTGGTTCCGCTGCTGTCATCTCTTTATTACCCTCACGTTTTTCAATCCAAAACGGATCTAATCCGCGAACAAATGGTAACTGTTTGAAATTATATTCCGGTGTAGGTGCTGGCATTGTCCATTCTAACGTACGAGCATCCCATGGATCACGACCAGCCTTCTCTTTTGATACCGTTGTTTTTATTACATTGAATAAAAGAACAATCGTTCCAAGAGCCATAAACACTGCTCCAATAGAACTAATCATATTCCCCATTTCCAATCCTTGCCCCTCTAGATATGTGTAGTAACGACGCGGCATACCGATTAGACCCAGGAAATGTTGAATAAAGAACGTTAAATGGAAACCGATAAAGAATAACCAAAATGTTATCTTTCCTAACGTTTCATTTAATACTTTATTAAACATAAGTGGCCAATAATAATGCGCACCTGCAAGTAAACCAAATACAACACCACCAACAATTACATAATGAAAGTGTGCTACTACGAAATAATTATCATGAAACTGATAATCAGCTGGTGCAGAAGCAAGCATAACGCCTGTAACTCCACCCATAACGAAGGATGGAATAAAAGCTACCGCCCACATCATTGGTGTTGTAAACCTAATACTTCCACCCCACATTGTAAAGAGCCAGTTAAATATTTTAATACCCGTCGGAACTGCGATCGCCATTGTTGCAACTGAGAAGATAGCATTTGCAACAGGCCCAAGACCAACAGTAAACATATGATGCGCCCATACCATAAATCCTAAAAACCCTATTAATACTGTCGCGAACACCATCGAGGAATAACCGAATAATCGTTTTTTCGAAAATGTGGCGAAGATTTCTGAGAATATTCCGAAAGCTGGGAG
Organism: Bacillus cereus; assembly: GCF_015071065.1. Classification (GTDB taxonomy): domain Bacteria; phylum Bacillota; class Bacilli; order Bacillales; family Bacillaceae_G; genus Bacillus_A; species Bacillus_A cereus_BA. Next base: position 376,852 of record NZ_VOVA01000001.1, read on the forward strand.
TATAAGAATGTATACTTCCGGATGACCGAAGATCCAGAATAAATGCTCCCATATAATCGTGTTCCCACCTAGTGCCGGATTAAAGAAACTTGTGCCAAATAAACGATCTAACATTAAAAGTCCTAATCCTACAGTTAATGGTGGAAATGCAAATAAAATAAGTGAAGATGTTACAAATGTTGTCCATGTAAACATCGGCATGCGCATGTACGTCATCCCTGGCGCGCGCATATTAATAATTGTAACAAGGAAGTTAATACCTCCAATTAATGTACCAATACCTGATATTTGCAAGCCAAGTACATAAAAATCAACACCATGTCCTTTAGAGGCTAAAGCTAAAGATGCATACGATGTCCACCCTGCATCAGGCGCTCCTCCTAAAAACCAACTTAAATTCAAAAATAATCCACCAAAGAAAAATAACCAAAATCCGAGCGAATTCAAAAACGGGAACGCCACATCACGTGCTCCAATTTGAAGTGGTACAGCGGCGTTCATAAATGCAAACACGAGTGGCATAGCTGCGAGGAAAATCATTGTTGTACCGTGCATCGTTAATACTTGATTATAAGCATCCCCAACAAGAAAAGCATTGTTAGGAATCGCTAACTGCAGGCGAATAAATAGTGCTTCTATTCCACCTATTACAAAAAACAATCCACCTGCAATTAAATAGAGAATGGCAATCTTTTTATGGTCTACTGTCGTTAAATAATCCCATATGACAGCACCCATCCCCTGTTTTTTTGCTACAGAACTCACGCTTTCAACCTCCCCTTCGCAAATGATCCCTCTTTACTTTTCAATCTTTAACGTTTGTAAATATGCATTTAATTCATTAATTTGATCATCCGTTAAGTTGCCATATTTACCAGTCATTTTATTACCTGGTTTCATATTTTCAGGATCTTTGAGCCATTTTTTTAAGTTCTCTTCATTATTTTCGGCAATACCAGCAACCATATCGCGATCTGCAAAGTTTGCTAAGTTCGGTGCGATACGAGCAGAAGGTGGTCTACTATCATTTGATCCAACTGCATGACAACCAATACAGCTTTTATTAAATATTTCTTGACCCTCTTGCGCCTTTGTAGAAGCTACTTCTTTTTTCCCATCAATCTTCTTCATGTCAGCAAGCCACTTTTTGTACTCGCTTTCATCCAGAGCTTTCACTTTGAACTGCATTAAAGAATGTGATGGGCCACAAAATTCTGTACAAAAACCATTATAAGTGCCCGATTTATCTGCCTTTAACCACATTTTGTTTACATTATCTGTATTTGTATCCATTTTCCCAGCTAAAGATGGAACCCAAAACGAATGTTTAATATCGGCACCCTTCAAATTCAAATACACTTTCTTACCTGTGGGGATAACTAAATCTTGAGAAGTTACTATTTTTTCTGATTTATAAGAAAATTCCCACCAATAAAGATTCGCTGTTACATCAACAACGATAGTATCTTTATCAATATTCTTTTTCTCCATCGCACTTACATCAGCAAGCTTGAATGTATATGTAACAGTCGGAACAGCCAAGATTAACAAAAGAATAATCGGAATAACTGTCCATATAATTTCTAGTTTGTGATTTCCTTCAACTTGCTCTGGAATATAATCTTCCTCACCCTTTTTTTGTCGGAAACGCACAATTACATATAAGAAAATAATAGTAACTACAAGTACTACTCCTACCATGATTGCACTCGCTAGCAAGAGCAAATCATATTGCATTTTTGCTACTTCTCCTTGCGGAATTAACGTAGACTGAAAAGCTTTACCGCATCCCCCTAACAGTAAAGCCAGCAGTGAAACGAACGAAAGCAGTCGCCACTGTTTCTTCATACAAACAACCCCCACTTTCTTTGTGAATTAGATTGCACTTTATAGTTAAGTAAAGTAAATCTCAACGTAAAGAAATCCAATCATGTCGTTGTCTTAGAAGAATGTAACTACAATCATTGACACAAATAAGATTGTTAAGTAATTCAGGGAATAAACAAACATTTTTACGGACCATTTGATGTCATCTTGCTTCCGGAAGCCATAAAACCCTAATGCGATCCATCCGATGTTAAGCAATGTTGCAATTACCATGAATGTTATTCCAAGCCCACTCATATAAAATGGTAGTGGTAATAAACATACTGTCCAAATCATAATCTGACGTTTCGTAATATCAAATCCCTGTACAACAGGAAGCATTGGGATTCCTGCATTTCGATATTCATCAACACGCTTCATCGCTAATGCGAGGAAATGTGGGATTTGCCAAACAAACATAATTAAAAATAACATCCAAGCAATTGGATGACTTAAAGACGGATCAATTGCCGCCCATCCAATTAAAGGTGGAACTGCTCCTGATATACTACCTACAACAGTGTTTAACGTATATTTTCTCTTCGTCCATAATGTATATAAAACTACATATGTGAAGGCACCAATAAATGCGATTAATACTGCCATCGGTGTCGTAAGTAATAAAAATACAAAGCCAAGAAGTAAAATTACAAGTCCAAATGCAAGTGCAAAGCCAGGTTTATATTTACCTGTTACCGTTGGACGGTTTTTTGTTCTTTCCATTAATGGATCGATATCTCGGTCAATGTAGTTATTTAAACAACATACCCCAGCCATAATTAATGCAGAACCAACGATTGTGAAAAATAGCTTATCTAGATTGTCCATAACACTCAATCCATTAAAATATAAAGCCAACCAAAATCCTGTAAATACAGTAAGTGTATTTGAGTTTACAATTCCCATTTTAACGAGCGCTGATAAATCTTGTAACCGAGTTGTTTCCGGTACACTCGAAACAGCTGACTCATCATGCAGCTCACTTGTTGCATGGTTCATCACTTTAACCCCCTCTTAAACCTATCATCTTTCTAAGCATATATTTCATGTGAAATATTTCGCTTCTATATAGCAATATTATTACAGTAGAAATATTGTTAACCCACTCTACTACTAATCTACGCCCATACTCCAATATATTAAATCACATTTCCCGAACATTTTGTGAAGAAAACATGAACTTTTTGTGTCGAACATTAAAAAACTTTATTCTAATTTATCCTTATCATAACATGATGTTATCTTCTATAATAAACTATTTTGTCATATTTAGCATGTATTCTCCCCATTTCTTTTCAAAACAGCCTGATTTTCCCCTAAAATATGTATTTAAAATCCCGTTTTTTTCTTTATACTACGTACGTTGTCCTCGCCCTCCATTTCTTTGCTATTTTATTATTTTTTATATATCATAGGACTGTAGCACGTTTTATTCTATACATAATGGAATGAAAATATTTCGCAATAACTTCATAGCAGAAAGATGGTGAAAGAGATTGCAACGCTTTATTAAATGGTTAGCAGTCATTACAAGTCTCGATTTATTAGTAGTTTTACTAGGAGGCGCTTTAGTTACAAAAACAGGTTCAGGCCAAGGGTGCGGTAAATCATGGCCACTTTGTAACGGTGAATGGTTTCCATCTAATTTATCAATGGAAACTATTATTGAGCTAAGTCACCGCTTAACATCGGGATCAGCAGGAATCCTTGTTACTCTTCTTTGTATCTTGTCCTGGAAATATTATAAACATGTGCGCGAAACAAAGATGTTAGCAATTTTATCCTTCGTATTTTTAGTTGCACAAGCATTAATGGGGGCGGCAGCAGTTGTTTGGGGACAAATGCCTGCTGTATTAGCTATTCATTTCGGTATTTCCTTAATTTCATTTGCTTCTGTCATCTTGTTAACGTGTCTTATTTTTGAAATTGATCAGAAATTTGATGCACGTTCACTTATTATGGACAAAAAAATGAAATTTCATATTTATGGTGTAACAATTTACAGTTATATCGTTGTCTACACAGGAGCTTTAGTACGTCACGAACGAGCTACCTTAGCCTGTCCAGACTTCCCCTTATGTAGTAAAAACAGACCTATGCCAACTCAACTACATGAGTGGGTCCAAATGGGACATAGAGTTGCAGCGATGTTAATATTCGTTTGGATACTATACGCGATGTTTATAGCTATTCGTCATTACAAGCAGCAGCGTGTAGTATACTGGGGATGGATTATTTCATTTATCCTTGTTACACTTCAAGCTATAGTAGGGATTTTAGTCGTATTGACAAATGCTAGTTTAGCAATGGCATTATTACATTCACTCTTCATTTCTTGCCTGTTTGCTGTACTATGCTATTTAGTTATGTTAGGTACAAGAAGTACATTCAATGCAAAAGAAGCTGAATCAACTTCTAAGCAAACAAAATAAAGTAAAACTATAATACCTTGCCAATTCGGCAAGGTATTATTTACACACAAAAAAGAGCTGCTTTCGCACAGCTCTTTTTCTTTATTTTAATGATCTAATTCAATGAGTAAATCTCCCGTTTGAATTGCATCCCCATCATTTACATATACTTTTTTCACTTTACCACTAAATGGCGCCTGAACCGTCGTTTCCATTTTCATCGCTTCTGTAATTGCCATGGAATCACCTTTTTTCACTTCATCGCCTTCTTTTACAACTACTTTAATAACAGTTCCTGGCATCGTTGCACTAATGTGGTTTGGATTTTCACGATTCCCCTTCACACGCTGTGCAACAGTTGCTTTCACGCTTTCATCTTTCACAATAATTTCACGCGGTTGTCCATTAAATTCCAAGTAAAGCACACGATTTCCATCTGGCTGCGGCTCCCCAATGGAAACTAGTTTAACCATCAATGTTTTACCTTGTTCGATTTCTACATCAATTTCTTCACCAAGTCTCATTCCATAGAAGAAAGTAGGTGTATCAAGCACAGATACATTTCCATAAAGCCCAGCAACTTTTTCATAGTCCATAAACACTTTTGGATACAATGCATATGCGACTACATCAAAAATTGTTACTTCGCGTCCAAGTTTGTGGAATAACTCTTCTTTTAAAGCGTCAAAATCTACCGGCTCTAATAATTCACCTGGTCTTACTGTCAACGGCTCTTTCCCTTTTAAAATAATATTTTGTAATTCTTTCGGGAAACCACCGTATGGTTGGCCTAAATCTCCAGAGAACATTTCAACAACAGATCCTGGGAAGTCCATAGAATCTCCACGCTCTAAAATATCTTGTTCTGTCAGATGATTTTGAACCATAAATAATGCCATATCACCGACAACTTTAGATGATGGTGTTACTTTTACAATATCTCCAAACATGTCATTAACACGACGGTACATCACTTTAACTTCGTCAAAGCGATCTCCTAAACCAACCGCCTTCGCTTGTTGTTGAAGATTACTATACTGTCCGCCTGGCATTTCGTGCATATATACCTCTGTGTGAGGAGCGTTCATACCACTTTCAAATGGAGCATAGTATTTGCGGGCATCTTCCCAGTAATGAGATAGTTTTTCTAATGAGTCTATATTAACATCTGGTTGTCTCTCGTTTCCGCCTAATGCATAGTATAGTGTGTTCGCACTCGGTTGTGACGTTTGACCAGCCATAGAGCTCACTGCTACATCGACAATATCAACACCTGCTTCAATCGCCTTCGTATACGTTAATATACCATTTCCGCTCGTATCATGAGTGTGCAGATGAATTGGAATCGATACGGTCTCTTTTAATGCTGAAACTAAATCATATGCTGCATTAGGTTTTAATAAGCCTGCCATATCTTTAATTCCTAAAATATGAGCTCCTGATGCTTCCAACTCTTTTGCTAAATCTTTATAATAATTTAAATCATATTTACTACGTAACGGGTCATGAATATCTCCTGTGTAACACATTGTTGCTTCTGCAATTTTACCAGTATCTCGTACAGCATCAATTGCAACTCTCATACCTTCTACCCAGTTTAAGCTATCAAAAATACGGAACACATCAATTCCAGCTTGCGCGGAACATTCTACAAATTTTTGAATTAAATTATCTGGATAGTTTTTGTATCCAACTGCGTTTGAAGAACGAAGTAACATTTGGAATAAAACATTCGGCATTTTTTCACGAAGATCTAGTAATCGTTCCCATGGATCTTCTTTTAAGAAACGATATGCAACATCAAACGTTGCACCGCCCCACATTTCCGCTGAGAATAAGTTCGGTAACATTCTCGCTGTCGGCTCTGCAATTTGATGTAAATCTTTTGTACGAATACGAGTTGCAAGTAATGACTGATGTGCATCACGGAATGTTGTATCCGTTAAAAGTATACGTTTTTGATCTTGAACCCACTTTACTAATCCATCCGCCCCGCGCTCATCCAAAATTTGTTTCGTTCCACTTTGAATTGGTTCTGAGTGTGTCACATCTGGTATACGAGCATCTGGAAAAATTGGCTTCTCTTTTTTCCCTACTCCCGGGAAGCCATTGACTGTAACTGAACCAATGTAATTTAACATTTTTGTTCCACGGTCTTTACGTTTTGGGAACAGGAATAGTTCAGGTGACGCGTCAATAAATGAAGTATCATACTCTCCTGATAAGAAGTTTTTATGTTTTACTACATTCTCTAAGAATGGAATATTTGTTTTAATGCCACGAATACGGAATTCTTTTAAATTACGTTCCATTTTTGCAGCAGCTTGTTCAAAAGTAAGTGCCCAAGTTGTAACTTTTACAAGTAAAGAGTCGTAGTACGGTGTAATAACTGCACCTTGGAAACTATTACCTGTGTCAAGACGCACACCAAAACCACCACCCGATCGATACGCCATAATCTTCCCTGTATCAGGCATAAAGTTATTAAGTGGGTCTTCTGTCGTTACACGAGATTGAATTGCATAACCATGCACAATAATCTCTTCTTGTTTCGGCACACTTACCATCTTGCTATGTAAAGCATGTCCATCTGCAATTAAAATTTGTGATTGAACAATATCGATTCCTGTAATCATTTCTGTAATTGTATGTTCTACTTGAACACGTGGGTTTACTTCAATAAAGTAAAATTCATCATCTTTCACTAGGAATTCAACTGTTCCAGCATTTAAATAATTTACATTTTTCGTTAACTTTACTGCAGCATCACAAATACGCTGACGCAAATCATCTGAAAGTGACACGCTTGGTGCAATTTCAACTACTTTTTGATGGCGTCGTTGTACAGAGCAATCACGCTCATATAAATGTACAACATTACCTTCTTCATCTGCTAAAATTTGTACTTCTATATGTTTAGGTTTTTCAACGAATTTTTCAACGTACACTTCATCATTACCAAAGGCTGCTTTTGCTTCTGATTTCGCGCGATTATACGATTCTCTTAATTCTTCACTAGCACGTACAATACGCATACCGCGACCGCCGCCACCAAGGGATGCTTTAATAATAATCGGGTAATCATACTTTTCAGCAAATTCTTCAACTTCTTCTATTGAATCTACTGGGCCATCACTACCAGGAATAATTGGAATTTGTGCTAGTTGCGCTTGTGTTCTTGCTTTAACTTTATCTCCAAACATGTCTAAATGCTTACTTTTTGGACCGATAAAGATAATCTCTTCTTCTTCGCAACGTTTTGCAAATTGAATATTTTCTGACAAGAAACCATATCCAGGGTGGATTGCATCTACATGATTACTTTTCGCAATCTCAATAATGCCTTCAATATCTAGATAAGCATCAATTGGCTTTTTCCCTTCCCCAACTAAATAGGACTCATCGGCTTTATAGCGATGATAAGAACCGCTATCCTCTTTAGAATAGATCGCAACTGTGTTTAATCCAAGTTCTGAACATGCTCGGAACACACGAATTGCTATCTCTCCACGGTTAGCTACCAATACTTTTTGAATACGTTGCAGCTTTATCATGATTTTCCCCCTCTATTTTCCTACCACTCTAGAGATAAAATACATACACACTCTAAAGAGCGTGAAGTTCTTCACTTTCAACATTATATTATACTTAGAAAGCTTCACTTTATTTTTATCCATCATACCTTATTTTTCAACAAATGATAAGTTTTCTGATCAATTTGTTTCACAAAAATAGTATAGCATACCTCTTCCTTTTCTAACAACACTATTGTATATCACATTTATTTAAATGTAATATACTTTTTATTTTAAAAGAATAAATGTTATATCACATTTGAAACTTAACAACATAAAAAACACATTGAACTCTAGAGCTCAATGTGTTTTTTATTTTACAACAACAAGATGCGGTCCACCTTGTTCTATTTCGTTAGTCAATTCGTTTTGTTGTTTCTCTTGTCGTTTTACATAACTAGCAATATTTAACAGTATACCCATTGCAAGTAAATTAGCCAATAAAGAACTCCCACCATAACTTACAAACGGTAATGGTACTCCTGTAAGGGGTATTAACCCAGACATACCACCAACATTTATAAAAGTTTGAACTCCAAACAAACTTGCAATTCCAATTGCTATTAAACTTCCAAACGGATCTTTGCACTTTTGTGCAACCCTAAATGCCCGAACAATAATAAGTAACAAACAGATTAAAATGACAGCTACACCTATAAAACCAAGCTCTTCAGATATAATTGCCATAATAAAATCTGTTTGCGGTTCTGGTAAGTATCCATATTTTTGCACACTGTTCCCTAACCCTCGACCATTTAGCCCTCCTGAAGCAATTCCAATAAAAGAATTTATTAATTGGAACCCATCATTTTGAGGATCGTTAAATGGATCAAGAAAAACTGAAAAACGTGCCTTTTGATACGGGTTTAATGCATAATTTCCGAGAAAATATAGTGCCGGAATCCACACTATAGAAGTTAAAACAATTCGTTTAATCCATAAGTTAATCCGGACTCCCGAACAAAGAAACATAATTCCTACCGTTCCCGCAATTAACATATCGGTACCTAAGTCATTTTGCTTTAAAATTAAAAACATAATTAAACCAACACCTAAAAGTACCGGTCCCGACCCTTTAAAAACGGACGTATTCGTTTCTTGCCTTTTCGCAAAAAAATGAGCCAATACGAGAATAACTGTTATCTTTACAAATTCCGCAGGCTGTATTCCAAATATCCATCCATTTGCACCATTTACTTTCTTAGTGAAAAAGGCTGCTGCCGCTAATAAGGCAACACTAGCACCATAACTCCCCAACAAAAAAATTCGTTTTCTCCAAACTTTATATGGGATAATAGCGATAATTACTAATGCTATAGTCCCAACAGCTAGAATAAATAATTGTCTTTTAAAAAAGTAATTTGCTGGCCAGTTATGCTTCGAAATCGCAACAATGGAACTAGAACTATATACCATTATGACTCCCAGCACACATAAGATAACAAGAGGAAGTAATAATGAATAATCCATCGATTTCCATACTTTTTTCATTTCATTTCCTCTTTCTGTTTCAATTTAATTATTGTTGTATTCCATATGTATATAGGTTCTTCCTTCTTTATTATACAAATAAAAAGCCCAAACTATTTCAGTTTGAGCCCCCTTATTTGAACCCGTTATTGTTGTTTGTTTGTAAATGCTTCATGAAGTGCAGACAACTCACGTTCAAGCTCTCCTAACATTGCTTTCCCTTGTTCTTCTGCAATAAGACCAAGGCGAACCGCAAAATCGACCTCGCGGGATAGTCCAAACATTTGTGTGTCTAAAACTTCTTCATATAATGGACATTGCGGCATTGTAAGATTGTCCATTTGTACCTTAATAAGTCTTAAAATCTTCTCTGCATCCGCTTGTAGAAGGGCTAGTGCCTTTTCCTGATGATTTGATACTGTCTCAGACGCCAAATTGATTCCCTCCGTTTCCGTCCTACTCTCTCATATCTATTAATATTAGCGATAGTTTTAATAAATTGCAATAGAAACATTTTTTGTGACAACAGTGTCTAATACTATTATACTGAAAAGTGGGAGTATAACACAAATGGGGGAACAATAATGAGCGAAATTTTATTTATTAATGGAAAAGTTCGTTTTCCAATCACTATCGATCCAACTGTATGGATTTTCGATGATCGAAAAATAGATTTGACAACCTACTTTGATGAAACTAGAGAAGAATCATCCGAATTAGAAACATACTTAAAACATACTTCGGAGCATTGGGATCGCGAAATCCGTGATGGCGCTGCCTTCCCGCCAATACAACAAAGTGTAAAGAAATACAAAAAAGAACAGCTTATTAACGGGACATTTGGCATACCACTTCATCCATTTCTTAAAAATGCTGAAATTTTAGAAGATGCTACGCAAGTCGAAATTGAAACCACAGACAATACAATTACACTTCCGTTAGAAACAGCCCATAAAGCTATTCTCGGTTTTTCAAAAGAAGGTAAACCATTACGAGAAGACGGGCCTGTTCATCTATATTTCCATGATGGATCTAATAGACAAAATCCGATTCGTAACATCCGTAAATTTACAATCATTTAAATTGTATAATTAAAAGGCAAAAAAGGAGTGAGCTTAGGCTCACTCCTTTTTATAATAAATCCGCTGCTAGTTGTGCTAAATTAGAACGCTCTCCTTTAACAAACTTTACATGACCACTAATACGTTGTTCTTTAAACTTCTCTACAACATATGTTAAACCGTTATTATATTCATCTAAATACGGGTGATCAATTTGCTGAGGATCTCCCATTAATACAATCTTACTTTTTTCGCCTACCCTTGTTAATATCGTCTTTACTTCATGCTTCGTTAAATTTTGTGCCTCGTCAATTATAATGAACTGGTCTGGAATACTTCTCCCGCGTATATAGGTAAGCGCTTCTACTTCAATCGAACCCATCCCAGCTAAAATAGCATCTAGCTCCCCAGGCTTTTTCGTATTGAATAAATACTCTAGATTATCAAAAATAGGCTGCATCCACGGTCTTAATTTTTCCTCTTTCTCTCCTGGTAAATAACCTATATCTTTTCCTACCGGTACAATTGGTCTCGCGACAAGTAGTTTTTTATATAACCCTAAATCTTCCGTTTGCATTAGTCCCGAAGCTAATGCAAGTAACGTTTTTCCTGTACCGGCTTTCCCTGTTAATGTTACAAGTGGAATATCTTCCCGAAGTAGCAATTCTAATCCCATAATTTGCTGCACGTTTCGCGGACGTATCCCCCACACTTGCTCATTGTGAAAAATAAGTTTCTTTACCTTCTTACCTAAATGATCCACAATCCCAAGTGCAGAACTAGAACCCCCTAGTGCATCTTTCATTACAACAAACTGATTTGGATAAAAAGGATGATTTGCGATTTCAGATAAAGGCAGTTCACCTTTTTCATAAAAATAATCTAACTGTTCTTTTGATATATATCCTTCTAAAAATCCTGAATATATATTTTCCACTTCAATTACACGGTCACTTAAATAATCTTCGGCCTGCAATCCGATTGCATCGGCTTTTACCCTTACGAGTACATCTTTACTTACTAAAATAACTGATTTCCCGTCCTCTTTTTCTTGTTCTTCTAAAGATAGGTTTTTTGCCACCGCTAAAATTCGATTATCATTTGTTTTTTCTACAAAAATATCTTGTAATTGAACAAATGAGCGATGATTTAATTCAATACGGAATGTACCGCCGTTTTCTAACGGAATACTTTCATGCAGCTTTCCTATTTCACGAAATTTGTCTATTAACTTAGATACATAGCGAGCATTTCGTCCTACTTCATCCATATAACGTTTTTTCGAATCAACCTCTTCTAATACAACTGCCGGAATCACTACTTCATTTGTTGCAAATGAAAAAATAGATAAAGGATCCTGCAAAAGTACATTCGTATCTAACACATAAATTTTATCCAACCTGTTACCCCCTGACTCCACTTTTAAATTTGTAGAACAAGGGTTTCATCCATATAAATATGGACGAACCATTGTTATAATTATATGTACCGTAAAAACGAGGTAGAATCGAAATTCATAGAAATTAAACCTTTTCTTTATTTTTTATTCATTTCTATTCAATATATTACTTTTAATTATAATTTTTCACATTAAATCACAATACTCACTTGTAAAAGTTTATGAACGATGTTCCTATTCATCTTCTTTATAATTCTTTCATTCCTACTAATACTTGATTATCAAGCTTTTTAGCAGCTCGAAGATCATATGTTTTTTCATATGTTGGTTCAGTAGCAAGTTTCGCACCATAAAACATAACATCACGAACTTCTTGCACAGTCACTTCTACTACCGTTAATTTTAGAGGAATCCCTTCCATTCTATCTGTTAAAATTTCACTTTCACCACTTATGGAAAATACGGATTCATTCGCCATTATAGTCAATACAACCCCTGCACTATGCCGTATATTTCCCACAATACGTGAGCGTTGATCTACCGCAAATCGAATACTAGTTTCACTCACTGCATATACCCAAGAAATAGCACTTACGTTAGGGATTTGTTTTTCGAAGTCTGTTGTTGCTATCATAACGATACACTCTTTACGCAAAGATTGTACTAAGTCATCTGTCAATGTAGGCTCAACTACATTCGCCATATTTCCACCTCCAAATATTCTTTATATATCCTTATCATAACCTATTTTTCGAATTGCGAAAATATTATTTTTTCCCGCTATTATTCAAAAACATTATACTTCCATGATATACTTATACTGATAGAATTCGTATTGAGGTGACGAAATGAGAGTCAAATGTATGATTTGTGATAAAAAAGATATGTTAGATGACGAAAATCCTATGGCAAAAAAACTGCGTAATCGCCCTATTCATACATATATGTGCATGGAATGTACGGAACGAATTGCAGAGCGTACTATGGAACGCCATGCGAGTGGTAATTTCCGATTATATCGTGATAAAAAAGTAGAAGACGATTGGTAAACCGGAAATAAGTCCTTAATCATATAGATAAGGACTTATTTGTATTTTTCTGGTTCACGATTCATCTGATCCAAAAAACAATCAATGGCTTCTACCGGAAATCTTGCACACCTTATTTCTCCATCAATTTCATATGTAATCAAATACATTTCCTCGTTCTTTTCAACTTCTACATTTCGTAATTTATGCTCTTCATATATCATATTTTGAAATAATAAATACGTTTCTTGTGCAGCACTATCATCTGGACGTGCTTCCGCAACCGTTTTAATTGTTAACCAATTATATAGTGCATCTTGTACTGAGCGCATGAAAGCCCCTCCTTTTTTCACCCTGTTTTTTGTTGTTTAGCTTGACGTAAACGCAGTCTATAAATTCCAAATACAATTGCCGCTACAACGAGCCCCTCTCCAACAGGTAAAAAAACTGCAAAAAAAGTTAATACCGTGCATCCGATTGCTAAAGATGTATATATCACTATATTTTTCAGTACCGATAGCTTCCTTGCAAATCCTAAATTATATACAAGTGCACTTAATAAAATTATTGTTCCATAAAGCAACCACATCCCTAACTCTGGATTTTCATCAACTTTACAAAGTTTCGCGAAAAATGACATTCTTTCTAACAATATCTTTCACCTCTTCTCATGAAACAAATTCTCTTTATGTACTTAATACAAGAGTAACTCGCAAAAAAAATACTGTCCACAAAAAAGAGTAAATATTCTAAAAAAAAAAAACAAAAAAACAAAAAAACAAAAAAACAAAAAAACAAAAAAACAAAAAAACAAAAAAACAGCTACCTTTATAAAAGGTAGCTGTTTTAATATTTTATGCTTCAACAGATTTCTTTTTCTTAGCAGCTCTTTCGCGCTCACTCTTATCAAGAATCTTTTTACGTAGACGAATTGATTCTGGAGTTACTTCACAGAACTCATCATCGTTTAGGTACTCTAATGACTCTTCTAAAGTCATTAAGCGTGGTTTTTTCATTGTTGAAGTTTGATCTTTCGTTGCAGAACGAATGTTAGTTTGTTGTTTCATTTTTACAACGTTAACTGTTAAATCATTCTCACGTGTATGTTCTCCAACGATCATACCAGCATATACTTCTGTACCTGGTTCAACGAAGATTACACCGCGATCTTCAACTTGCATAATACCATATTGTGATGCTTTTCCTGCGTCAAGTGAAACTAGAACACCTTGGCGACGTCCACCAACTTGTCCAGCATGTACTGGTTGGTAGCAATCAAATGTGTGGTTTAAAATACCATAACCACGAGTTAATGTTAGGAATTCTGTTGTGTAACCAATTAAACCACGTGCTGGAACCATGAAAGTAAGGCGAACTTGACCGTTTCCGTTATTCACCATATCTAACATTTCACCTTTACGTGCACCCATTGATTCCATAATAGAACCAGTGTATTCTTCAGGCACATCGATTTGTACGCGCTCTACAGGCTCAGATCTTACGCCATCAACATCTTTAATAATTACTTCTGGCTTAGATACTTGTAGTTCATAACCTTCACGACGCATGTTTTCAATTAAGATAGATAAATGTAACTCTCCGCGTCCAGATACGATCCATGCATCAGGAGAATCTGTATTATCTACACGTAAACTTACATCTGTCTCTAATTGTGAACGAAGACGCTCTTCAATTTTACGAGAAGTAATAAATTTACCTTCACGACCTGCAAATGGGCTGTTATTTACAAGGAATGTCATTTGTAGTGTTGGCTCATCAATACGTAATAATGGTAAAGCCTCTTCATGCTCAACCGGACATACCGTTTCACCTACGTTAATGTCTTCCATACCTGAAACAGCTACTAAATCTCCAGCTTTTGCTTCTTCAATTTCTTGACGTTTTAATCCAATGTAACCAAATAATTTAGTTACACGGAATTGTTTTACACTTCCGTCAACTTTCATTAATGCAACTTGTTGTCCTACTTTCATTGTACCGCGGAATACGCGTCCAACCCCAATACGACCAACATAGTCATTGTAATCAAGAAGTGCTACTTGGAATTGAAGTGGCTCTTCGCTGTTATCAACTGGTGCTGGAATATGTTCAATAATTGTGTCAAACAATGATTTCATATTCTCTTCTTGATTTGCTGGATTTGAATCTAAGCTTGCTGTTCCATTCATTGCTGATGCAAATACAACTGGGAACTCTAATTGATCTTCGTTTGCACCAAGTTCGATGAATAAGTCGACTACTTCATCAACTACTTCATCAGGGCGAGCGAAGTCACGGTCAATTTTGTTTACAACAACGATTGGAGTTAAGTTTTGCTCAAGAGCTTTCTTTAAAACAAATCGTGTTTGTGGCATACAACCTTCATATGCATCAACAACAAGTAGAACACCATCAACCATTTTCATGATACGTTCTACTTCTCCACCGAAGTCAGCGTGACCAGGTGTATCTAAAATGTTAATTCTTTTATCTTCATAGTGAATCGCAGTATTCTTCGCTAAAATTGTAATACCACGTTCTCTTTCTAGATCATTTGAGTCCATTGCGCGTTCTTCAATATGTTCATTCGCACGGAACGTCCCCGCTTGACGTAATAACTGGTCAACAAGTGTTGTTTTACCATGGTCAACGTGGGCAATAATTGCTATATTTCGTAAATCTTGTCGTTTTTTCAACATGTCCAACTCCTAATGTCTTTTTAATCCTTCTCTATTATAAGAGCGAAGGGGATACAATGGCAATCAAAATAAAATCAAGAATGAAAATATAGTTGTATTCTTACTTTTGTGAAAGTAAAATGAAATTGGAGGGTGAAGAAATGGAACACATTCAATATCGCTTTTTATTAACAGCAATTATCGGTGTCATCTTCTTAATTGGTATCGGAATTATGATTGCTGAAAATAGTCCCATCGGCACTATTATTTGCATTATCGGCACATTTGTTACAGTTGGATACGGTTTTGTAACAAAAAGAAAAATGCGTAAATCGCAATAACATTAAAAAGTAAGAAGCTTCTTTATGCCTCTTACTTTTTTTCATTATTGCGATACAAATGGTAATAATTCTTCGTATACTCCTGGTTTTGCAACTAACACACTGCTTTTCTCTACAATAGAAAGAGGCGTTCCCAAGAACGTTGTCACTTTACCGCCAACTTCTTCTACAATAATCTGTCCCCCGCCAAAGTCCCATGGCGATAAGCGCGGTGTTACATATGCATCTAATCTTCCCGTTGCAACATATACCATTTCTAACGCTGCACAACCATATGACCTCGTACCTCTCGCCTTCTTAACGAGCATCATCATTTTTTCCATATTAAGCAATGGATTATCAGTAAGCCATATCGCATTCAAAGCTATAATTCCATGCTCTACCGTTCCTTTTTCCAACATGGGAATAGCTAAATCATTGCAAAAAGCCCCTTCTCCCTTTACCGCATGATATAGTTCGTCATGAACTGGATCATAAATAAGACCAATCTTTCCGATACCGTTCTCATAAATCCCGATTGAGATTACGAAATTCCTTTTTTGATGAACAAAGTTCATCGTGCCGTCAATTGGATCAATTAACCAAACAACCCCATTAGAAGAGGTAATCTCATCTCCGTAGCCTTCTTCCCCTAAAATATTATGAGCCGGGAATGTTTCTTTAATTTTCCCAATTAAAAACTGCTCCGTTTCTCGGTCCATGTTTGTTACTAGATCAGCTGCATTTGACTTTGTTTCTATAATAAGTGTTTTTTTCAGTGACGCCATTAAATGTTCTCCGGCTTCTCGAATCCACTGTTTCGCGTGTGTATCGATGTCTTTCCATACTTCTTGCATGTTTAAACACTCCGATCTATACTGTTCACAGAAAAAACGAACCCTTTATAAGGTTCGCACCAACTAATTATTTATACATATATTATTATTACGCTTCTAAACGGATCATTTCAAGTCTTAACACTTCTAATTTTTGTACGCACTCTTCTTTTTTCTGTTTGTCGTTATCCATCATCGCATCATATAAAGTTGCTAATTCATAATCTAGCTCCAAACGTAGCACCGGAATTCTCTTTTCAGCATCTGTTCTCTTTAACGCATTAATCACCTGTCTCATTTTTTTGCCTCCTCCCAATATTCGTCTGCCCTCGGACTAGAATTGATTCAATTTTCTGATTTTTTGTTTTATACTATACTATGTTGGATAAATCATCTATGCAACAAAATTATATTTTTTTATTTAAATTTTTTTGTGCTGTTTTTTTTATGAATAGTACAAGCTATGCTAAAATTAAAACAAAATAGGAGTTGGAGGAACAATCATGACACTACAAACATTCACATCAACTGATTTTGAAGTCTTTACTGTTGATGGTCTTGAAGAACGAATGAGCGCAATTAAAACGAATATTCATCCTAAGCTAGACGCTTTAGGGGAACAGTTTGCAGAATATTTATCACAACAAACTGATGAAAACTTTTTCTACCATGTAGCAAAACATGCACGCCGCAAAGTCAATCCACCAAACGATACTTGGGTTGCTTTTTCAACAAATAAACGTGGATATAAAATGTTACCACACTTTCAAATTGGTTTATGGGGTACTCATGCCTTCATATACTTTGGTTTAATCTATGAGTGTCCACAAAAAGTGGAGACGGCTCACGCCTTCTTAGAACATTTAAATGATTTAAAAACAAATATTCCAAATAACTTCGTTTGGTCCATTGACCATACTAAACCAGGTGTAAAATTACATAAAACGCTTGAAACAGAAGACTTACAAAAGATGATTGAACGTTTAGCTACTGTGAAAAAAGCAGAGTTATTAGTCGGTATTCATATATCACCAGAGGAGTTTTCAGCAATGACCAACGAACAATTCCTTGCTAAGATTGAATCTACGATGCAACCACTCCTTCCTTTATATGCACTTTGTAATCGATAGTAGAAAACGGACAATTTATATTGTCCGTTTTTAGTTGTTATCACATTATAGCACTTCGTATTTTATTTTTCAAAATATTTTTACATTTTAATAATCTTTTTTTCCGCTACTTCCTTTGCTTTTTGAATCGTACGATATATAGAATATCCACTTACTTCTTGAAATTCTTTATCAATTTTTTTCTCCGCTGCCTTCGATGGCACAATCTCTTTAAAACGACGATATAATTCCATCAAATCTTCTCTCAAAACTCCTTTTTCATATACCTTTTCAATCGCTTCATAAAACTTTACAACTGCTACCATTTCTTCATTGGACCAATCGTAATCAAGTGGATATTGATATTCCATTTTTGCACCTCATTCAGTATTCTTTCTTTTTCCATTATGCTACCTTTAAGAGAACCTTTTATTCTTCACTATAGCCACTCTGCATTATACACCATTTATCCATTTCAATGGAATTGTCTTCCTCTTTGCAGTATTTAAAATATGACTATTAAACATACTCACCTTGAAAATGAGATTTTTCTATACATCTATAATTATTGGTGATATAATGCTTTTGTTTTATAGAGAATAAAGTGAGACTACCATCCCCAAAAAGGCTTTTGCGAATGGCAGAAAAACAGGTCAAGTTCTAAAAGCTTGCCATCTTAATTTCCTTTTAGAATGAGATGAAATCATATAAAACAAACTCTAATAAATATTACGAAGAAGAAGGGGTGTATAGATTGTCCCAATACGAAACACCATTGTTTACCGCTTTAGTTGAGCACAGTAAGCGAAATCCAGTTCAATTCCATATTCCGGGTCATAAAAAAGGACAGGGCATGGATCCTACATTTCGCGAGTTTATTGGGCATAATGCATTAGCAATTGATTTAATTAATATTGCGCCGCTCGATGATTTACATCATCCAAAGGGTATGATTAAAGAAGCACAGGATTTAGCAGCCGCTGCTTTTGGTGCAGATCATACGTTCTTTTCTATTCAAGGTACAAGTGGTGCAATTATGACAATGGTGATGAGCGTTTGCGGTCCTGGGGATAAAATCCTCGTGCCACGAAATGTGCATAAATCAGTAATGTCAGCTATTATTTTCTCAGGTGCAAAACCAATTTTCATGCATCCTGAGATTGATCCGAAGCTCGGTATTTCACATGGGATCACAATTCAATCTGTCAAAAAGGCTCTTGAAGAGCACTCAGATGCGAAAGGCTTACTTGTTATAAACCCAACATATTTTGGGTTTGCTGCAGACTTAGAGCAGATTGTAAAATTAGCTCATGCTTACGATATTCCTGTACTTGTTGATGAAGCTCACGGTGTTCATATCCATTTTCATGATGAACTGCCGATGTCAGCTATGCAAGCGGGTGCAGATATGGCTGCAACAAGTGTTCACAAATTAGGAGGGTCTTTAACCCAAAGCTCTATTCTTAATGTAAAAGAGGGTCTTGTTAACGTAAAACATGTTCAATCCATTATTAGCATGCTTACGACTACATCAACTTCTTACATTTTGTTAGCATCTCTTGATGTTGCCAGAAAACGTCTTGCTACAGAAGGAAAAGCTCTCATAGAACAAACAATACAATTAGCTGAACATGTTCGTGATGCTATAAATGCTATTGAGCATCTTTATTGTCCAGGAAAAGAGATGCTAGGTACAGATGCTACTTTTAACTATGATCCTACAAAGATAATTGTATCTGTAAAAGATTTAGGTATTACAGGCCATCAGGCTGAAGTATGGCTTAGAGAACATTACAACATTGAAGTAGAGCTCTCTGATTTATATAACATACTTTGTCTTATCACATTTGGAGATACAGAAAGTGAAACAGATACACTTATTACAGCATTACAAGATTTAGCAGCAACATGCAGCAATAGAGCAGATAAAGGTGTTCAAGTACAAGTAGAAATTCCAGAAATACCTGTGCTAGCACTTTCTCCTAGAGATGCTTTTTATTCAGAAACAGAAGTCATTCCATTTGAAAACGCAGCAGGTCGTATTATAGCTGATTTTGTTATGGTTTATCCGCCAGGGATTCCAATCTTTACTCCGGGGGAAATTATTACACAAGATAACTTAGAGTATATTCGTAAAAATTTAGAAGCTGGGTTACCTGTACAAGGTCCCGAAGATATGACATTACAAACATTACGTGTTATTAAAGAGTACAAGCCTATCAGTTGATAGGCTTTTCTTTCACCTTTTTTCTCTTTTTTCATACGATACTAAAGAATTTGACATTCCCACCCCTAATGGGGCAAGCTGACTAACATCAGTGGGATTCTTGCTACCAAAGGCGAAGTCCATTTCTGGTATCGCTGACGTGTAAGATTGCGGTGTGCCATCACGACTCTCACAACAGATCTTATAGGTTCGTGAGCTATGTACTATACCCATACCGTACAGATTCGTGTTCAGGTGTTTTAGCGTCTTGTTCTTGACGACACATATCATTTTATCGATAGCTTGAATTCGGCTATCGAACTCCCTATGATATCTTTTTTCAAGGAACACATTGGCGTTTTAAAGACCTGTACTTGTCTGTAGTTAAAGTCCACCAAAATATAAAGTGAAACTTTAATCAGTGGGGGTTTTGTTCATCCCCAACTGATTATTAGCCTTCACCAATCGGGTGTTTACAGGCAGCAGGGCTCCCACCTAACTTCTTCGCTCCAGCCGAATTTTGAGGTGGGAGTCTTACTGCCCGCAAATAGCGGGATAAATGTTTTTCTATGAAAAAGCGATACTTTCATCCTATGTCTAAAGGCGGACTAAAGTCCAATATGGGCTTTCCCGTATCGCGAAATCTGTAACGTATAGGTGGGGATACCATTATGATTGTGATAGGCCGTTCTATTGTACACCCTTATATCACAAATGAATATGAGCCATTTGCAGCTGAAAAACAACAGATTTTATCCATAATGGCGGGAAATCAAGAAGTTTATTCCTTCCGAACAGCCGATGAACTCAGCTTTGATCTTAATTTACGAGTTAATATTATTACTTCCGCGCTAGAACTTTTTCAAAGTGGATTTCAGTTTCGTACGTTTCAACAATCTTTTTGCAACCCTCAGTTTTGGGAAAGAACATCACTTGGCGGATTTCAACTACTCCCAAACGTACCACCCTCTATTGCCATCCAAGATATTTTTAAAAACGGAAAACTATATGGAACTGAATGTGCCACCGCAATGATTATCATTTTTTACAAAGCATTACTATCATTATATGAGGAAAAAACTTTCAACCGTCTATTCGCAAACCTCTTACTTTATACATGGGACTACGATCGCGACTTAAAGCTCATAACAAAAACGAGTGGCGATATCGTTCCAGGTGACCTCGTTTACTTTAAAAACCCACAAGTTAATCCAGCTACGATTGAGTGGCAAGGAGAAAATACAATCTATCTAGGAAACTTCTTTTTTTACGGGCATGGCGTAGGCGTAAAAACGAAAGAGGAAATTATTTATTCATTAAATGAACGAAGGATTCCTTATGCTTTTATTTCAGCTTATTTAACCGATTTTATTACTCGTATTGATAGCCGTATGATGAGTCAATATGCCTCTCCTAACACGCCACAAACATCAATAGGATTTATTCCTATTAGAGATGATGCAATCGTTGCAACAGTCGGACATACAACTACAATCTATTAAAAAAACGCCTACATGTGTAGGCGTTTTTTCTTACTTATTAAGCTTTTGTATGTTCTTTATGGTCACATTCGCAATGAGATCCACATTTCCCATAAAGTACTGTTGATTTTTCATCTTCAAAATGTCCGATTGTTCCGTCGCAAACTTGGCATACGATTGTTCCCATTTTCATTTCCCCCTGAGTTTTAAGAATAATCTACTTATATATGATTAAGCTTTCGCATTGTCTCTACTAGCACAGTCACAATTGGAACCACATTTCCCATAAAGTACTGTCGTTTTCTCATCCTCAAAATGTCCGATTGTTCCTTCACAAACTTGACATACGATTGTTCCCATTTTTCATTTCCCCCTAAGTTTATGGTCCTAAAAACTTTTAGCTGTCAATTTCCTATCAATTATTGGGCTTTTGTATGTTCTGTGTGATCACATCCGCAAGATCCACATTTCCCGTAAAGTACCGTTACTTTCTCATCCTCAAAGTGTGCAATTGTACCTTCACAATCTTGACATACGATTGTTCCCATTTTTCATTTCCCCCTAAGTTTAGAATCCCAAAAACTTTTGTAACCGCTTAACTTTCTGTCTTTATTTTAATATGTTATACTTTTTACGTCAATAGGTTTTTAGTATAACACATTAAATATTTTAAAATTAAATTAGTATGCGATATTAACACAAAAAAACAGCCATATCTCATACATACGACTGTTTCTTGTTAATTATTCTTCATACTCCGCATGCAAAGAAGTAGACGGAACAAGAAATTTAAAAAACTGAGCTAACTCCTCCGCCTCCTCTTCCGATCCTAACTTAAAAGTTTCTTGTATATATGGAACATTTTCTACATCATCTCGCCCAAGCAAAGTAGATCTCCCTGTTTGCATACAAACAATAAGTGGCTTTCCAAAAAACATATTTGTATAAATAACTCCAAAATCATAACGTGTATCCTGCGTCATAAATCCTAAAAATCGTACCTTCACACTTTCATGCTCATCATACAATTTTTCAAACATCAGTTTCCACCTTTCTAAATAACACTTCCTACTCATTAATATATTAAACAAAAAAAGCAATACTCCTTTTAATTGTCAAAAAATTCAGTAGGATGTAGAATGATATTATTCTACTAAGCTAAGGGGGAATTTGTATGCAACACGCCTTTATCACACTTGTACCTAAATCCAATCAACAATCTGTTTCAATAGAGGATGTTAAACACCTTTTTCATAACTATAAAACCGTTACTTCCAAGACTGGTGATCAAATTAATTATGCTTATACAAATACAGCTTTTCCTTATGAAATATTAGATACATCAGCAACAACATTAAAACTCCAATCGAGTCACGATCGATATGATTCTATTTATGTTGGGATTGGAATAGAAAAGGAACAATCTTTCATTCAGGTTTCTTTACCTACTACAGCAACATTTGGTGATAAAGGAAAAGCAAATGAATTTAGCCGTTTTCTAGCGAAGAAATTAGAAGGAGAGTTGCAACTATTTAATGGAAGAACAATGTATTTCTATAAACGTTAATTTAAAAAATAGAGAATATGATTAAAAAAAGTATGCAATTTGAACACGTAAGGAATAATGCCTGCTTTCTTACGTGTAATACAAAACATGCAATCACATATGCCAAATAAAGAAATACGAAAAAGAGAATTACTTTATAATGAAACTTATCACCATTCGATAATGTTAATACAATGGAAAAACCACTCCATAATAGAAAATGATAAAATATAACATGTAATATTCTCATGGAACCTTCTCCTTTGACATGCTCTATTTTATTAATATATGGGATTAAGTTTGAATCAATTACATATTATATAACGGCATATATTCTAACCGTTCATTTAAAGTATTATATATTCATTCGACAAGTACATATAAAGACCTTGCAAGTCATTTTATGAAAATGAAAATAACCCATCTCTTTAAATAAGAGATGGGTTATTTTCATTACTCAAATTATTTTACAATGTGAATTGGCATTCCAAGAGCAACTTCAGCTGCTTCCATTGTGATTTCACCTAATGTTGGGTGAGCATGGATTGTTTGAGCGATATCTTCAGCTGTCATTCCAGCTTCAATAGCTAAACCAATCTCAGAGATAATATCAGAAGCACCTGTACCTGCAACTTGTGCACCTACAAGAAGACCATCTTCTTTACGTGTTACAAGTTGTAAGAAACCGTCAGTGCTGTTTAATGATAACGCACGACCGTTTGCAGCGAATGGGAACTTAGATACAGCTACTGTCATTCCTGCTTCTTCAGCTTGTTTCTTAGTGTAACCAACAGATGCTAATTCTGGATCAGTGAAGCATACTGCAGGAATTCCGATGTAATCGATTGCTGATGCATGGCCACTAATTACTTCAACAGCTACTTTACCTTCGTAAGAAGCTTTGTGAGCTAATGGTGGTCCAGGAACGATATCACCGATTGCATAGATGTTTGAAATATTTGTACGGCATTGCTCATCAATTTCGATGATGCCACGGTCAGTCATTTTAATTCCAACTTGCTCAAGACCGATTTCTTGAGTATTTGGACGACGACCTACAGTTACTAAAACGTAATCTGCTTCAACAGTTTTCACTTCACCGTTAACTTCGAAGCTAACTGTTACGCCGTTTTCTGTTTCTTCAACGCCTTTAGCCATAGCTTTTGTATGGATATTTACGTTACCTTTTTTCTGAAGCGCACGCTTAACAACAGAGCTCATTGCTTTTTCAAAACCAGCTAAGATTTCATCGCCAGCTTCTACTACAGTAACTTCTGTACCGAAGTTAGCATATGCAGTTCCTAATTCCATACCGATGTAACCGCCGCCGATTACAACAAGTTTTTTAGGAATTTCAGGTAAGCTTAATGCACCTGTAGAGTTGATAACACGTTTAGAGTATTTGAATCCAGGAATTTCGATTGGTGTAGAACCAGTTGCAAGAACAGCATTTTTAAACGTATAAGTTTGTGCTGCATCTTCAGTCATTACGCGTAATGTGTTAGCATCTACGAAGTAAGCTTCACCGCGAATGATTTCAACTTTGTTACCTTTAAGAAGGCCTTCAACACCGCCAGTTAATTTCTTAACTACGCCGTTTTTCCATTCTTGAACTTTTGTAAAGTCAACTTTTACGTTCTCTGCAGTGATACCCATGTCATCAGAATGCATTGCATTCTCATAACGATGACCTGCATTGATTAACGCTTTTGAAGGAATACATCCAACGTTTAAGCATACGCCACCAAGGTTAGCTTTTTCAATAATCGCTACCTTTTGACCTAATTGTGCTGCACGAATTGCCGCAACGTATCCACCAGGACCTGCACCAACAACGACTGTATCTAATTCAATTGGGAAATCTCCTACTACCATTGTTATTACGCCTCCATTACTAATAATTGTGGGTCATTCAATAGACGTTTAATTTGGTTTAATGCTTTTTGAGCAGTTGCTCCGTCAATTAAACGATGGTCAAAGCTTAGAGATAATGCTAATACTGGAGCTGCAACGATTTCACCGTTTTTCACAACTGGTTTCTCAGCGATACGGCCGATACCAAGGATTGCTACTTCTGGGTGATTGATAACTGGTGTGAACCATTGTCCACCTGCAGAACCAATGTTTGTAATTGTGCAAGAAGCACCTTTCATTTCAGTTGGAGCTAAACGACCGTCACGTGCTTTACCAGCAAGTTCATTGATCTCGTTAGAGATAGTAAAGATAGACTTACGATCTGTATCTTTAACAACTGGTACTAATAGACCTTTGTCTGTATCAGCTGCGATACCGATGTTGAAGTAATGTTTATGAACGATTTCTTGAGAAGCATCGTCTAAAGCAGTATTCAACATTGGGAATTCACGTAATGCAGATGTTAAAGCTTTTACAACGTATGGAAGGTAAGTTAATTTAATACCTTTGTCAGCTGCAACAGCTTTGAACTTCTTACGGTGAGCAACAAGTTCTGTTACATCTACTTCGTCCATTAATGTTACGTGAGGAGCTGTATGCTTAGAGTTAACCATTGCTTTCGCAATCGCTTTACGGATACCACTCATTTTCTCACGAGTTTCTGGATATTCACCAGCTGGGATTGGTTGTGCTTTTGGTGCTTCTTCTTTCGCTGCTGCTGGAGTAGCTTCTACTGCTGCTGGAGCCTCAGTTGCTGCTACAGTTTGTCCACCATTTGCAAATGCATCGATGTCAGTTTTCACAACACGGCCGTTCTTACCAGAACCAGCTACTTTATGAATATCTACACCTTTTTCACGAGCATATTTACGAACAGATGGCATAGCGATTACACGCTCATTTACTACTTCTGCAGTTGCTGCTGGAGTAGTTTCCGCTGCTGGAGCTTCTACTGCTGCTTCTTCAGCTTTTGGAGCTTCATCATGATCGTCACCTTTAAATTTAAGGTTTTCGTATCCAGGAGCATCAAATTTAATTAATGTATCTCCTACTATTGCAACTGTTCCTTCTTCTACAAGTACTTCAAGTACTTTACCTTTAACAGGAGAAGGGATTTCTACTACTGCTTTATCATTTTGCACTTCAAGAAGTACATCGTCTTCATTAACTTCATCGCCTGGTTTAATAAACCATTTTACGATTTCACCTTCGTGGATACCTTCACCGATATCTGGTAGTTTAAATTCAAATGCCACGGAATTCAGCCCCCTGATTCATTTCATTATTATGGAATATGTACAAAAGAAACCAGCATGTGCTGATTTCTTCTGCACATGAAAAACTAAAAATTAGAAGTTCATTACTTTGTTAACAGCTTCAACAATATCTTTATGGTTTGGTAACCATACGCTCTCAGCTTGAGAGAATGGGAATACTGTATCAGCAGCTGCAACACGAACAACTGGAGCTTCTAAGTTTAAGATTGCACGGTCGTTAATTTCCGCTACAACGTTAGCTGCAATACCAGCTTGTTTTTGAGCTTCTTGAACTACAACTACGCGACCTGTTTTTTCAACAGAAGCAATGATTGTTTCGATATCTAATGGTTGAACTGTACGTAAGTCAACAACCTCTAAAGAGATACCTTCTTTTTCAAGTTCTTCAGCAGCTTTTAATGCAGCATGAACCATAGCACCATAAGCGATAACAGATACATCTGTACCTTCACGTTTGATATCAGCTTTACCTAAATCAATTGTGTAATCGCCTTCTGGTACATCTTGACGGAATGAACGGTACAATTTCATATGCTCTAAGTAGATAACTGGATCGTTGTCACGAATCGCAGAGATTAAAAGACCTTTTGCATCGTATGGAGTAGATGGAATAACAACTTTTAGACCAGGTTGTTGAGCCACTAATCCTTCTAAGCTATCAGCATGTAGTTCTGGAGTATGAACGCCACCACCGAATGGAGAACGAATTGTTACTGGAGCAGTCCAACGTCCACCAGAACGGTAACGCATACGAGCTAATTGACCAGAAACTGAATCCATTACTTCATAAATGAAACCGAAGAATTGGATTTCTGGAACTGGACGGAAGCCTTCAAGTGCAAGTCCAACTGCAAGTCCACCAATACCAGACTCTGCAAGTGGAGTATCCATTACACGATCTTCACCGAATTCAGCTTGTAAACCTTCAGTAGCACGGAATACTCCGCCGTTTACACCAACGTCTTCACCAAACACAAGTACGTTAGGGTCATTTTTCATTTCAACGCGTAATGCATCAGTGATTGCTTGAATCATTGTCATTTGAGCCATGGCTTACTTCGACTCCTTTTCTTTGTAAATTTCATATTGTTCAGCTAAGTTGTAAGGCATTTTTTCGTACATGATTTCCATTAAATCAGTAACTTTTTGTTTTGGAGCTTGGTCAGCCTTAGCAATTGCTTGTTTGATATCTTCTTTTGCTTCTTCGATTACTTTCTCTTCAACTTCTTGAGACCATAGGCCTTTGTTTTCTAAGAATGCACGGAAGCGTACGATTGGATCTTTTTGTTCCCATTCGTTTTCGATATCTTTTGTACGGTAACGAGTTGGGTCATCACCAGCCATTGTATGTGGACCGTAACGGAATGTTAAAGTCTCGATTAAAGTAGGACCTTCGCCGTTTACTGCGCGCTCACGAGCGAAAGCAGTTGCTGCGTATACAGCTAATGGATCCATACCGTCTACTTGAATTCCGTAAATACCTGCTGCTACTGCTTTTTGTGCTACAGTTTTAGCTGCAGATTGCTTTTCTACTGGAGTAGAGATTGCATAACGGTTGTTTTGTACAACGAAGATTGCTGGAGCTTTGAATGCACCCGCAAAGTTCATACCTTCGTAGAAGTCACCTTGTGAAGCACCACCGTCACCAGTGTAAGTAATTGCAACAGATTTTTTACCACGTAGTTTCATACCTAACGCAACACCAGCAGTTTGGATGATTTGCGCACCGATAATGATTTGTGGAGCAAGTGCATTTACATTCTCAGGCATTTGGTTACCCATGAAATGTCCACGAGAGAATAAGAATGCTTGATATAATGGTAGACCGTGCCACACTAATTGTGGAACATCACGATATCCTGGTAAGATGAAATCTTCTGCTTCAAGTGCGAAATGACTTGCTAATTGAGAAGCCTCTTGTCCAGCAGTTGGTGCGTAGAAACCTAAACGTCCTTGACGGTTTAAAGAAATAGAACGTTGATCTAGTACGCGAGTATACACCATACGGCGCATTAATTCTTTTAATTGATCATCAGATAATTCAGGCATAGCTGCTTCATTCACAACTTCGCCTTTTTCATTTAAAATTTGTAATGTTTCAAATTGAGCTGCGATAGCTTTCATTTGCTCATCAACATTAAATAGGGTCTTTTTTGTTTTAGTACCCATTCCGTTCACCTCTTCCTCTCTTGAACCATATTCTGAAACGCTTTCACTATCTATTAACTAGACTGAAAGCGCAACAATGTAAACCAACAAATTTGTCTGTCGGTTGAGAATAATTTTGTGTACCTAACAATCTGTACTAATGTTTTTTCAAAAACATATTAATACAATCTTGATCACGTTTTTTAGTTTACAACTATTCTAATTACGATGTCAATTACTTTGAATACGTTTTTTTATAAATAATATGCAGGTTTCCTCTACACAAACGTGTTTTTATTTTTCACATCTGTATTAGTAAGCAATAACCTACTGTTATATTATTCCCTTTTTAACTTGTTTTTTCTCTTAGAATAATATGTAAACGATTTAATTCTCTTTAGTTTTTCTCTCTTCTCAAGAAAATTATACAAACACTTCTTCCTTTTATAGGTAAATACCTATACATTTCTGATCATTCCTCCATACATTATAGTAACCGCAGTATTAGCGGGAAATGATAAAGGAGGTCATCTCATGTACGGATACTCATATTGCTATCCAACAACTTGTTCATATCCTTCCTACGGTTATGGCGGTTCTTGTGGCGGATCTGGACGCGGCTTCGCCTTAATCGTTGTGTTGTTTATCCTTTTAATTATCGTTGGTGCTGCTTGCATTCGCTAATTAATGTAAAATGAAACAACTATGGAAAGAAACAGACGGCTTTGCCGTCTTTTCTTTTTATTAGAAGATTTGTTTCCAAGTAGCTCTTCCTTACTTGCCGATGACTTTTTTTATCTCCTTTGGTAGACTAAAGAAGAAAGGAGAGATTACATATGCTTACAATGAACGAGGTAATTCGTGAAGGAAATTCTATTTTGCGCGACGTCGCAGAAGAGGTCTCCTTACCTGCTAGCGAGGAAGATACAAATACCCTTAAAGAAATGATTGAATTTGTAATAAATAGCCAGGACCCTGAAATGGCTGAAAAATATAATTTACGCCCCGGAATCGGATTAGCGGCTCCGCAAATCGGTATTTCAAAGAAAATGATTGCGGTTCATGTAACTGATACGAACGGTACGTTATATAGCTACGCATTATTTAACCCAAAAATCATTAGTCATTCTGTTGAACGTACATATTTACAAAATGGTGAAGGCTGTCTATCTGTAGACCGTGAAGTATCTGGTTATGTCCCTCGTTACACAAGAATTACAGTAAAGGCAACAGCGATTAACGGTGAAGACGTAAAACTGCGATTAAAAGGTTTACCAGCAATTGTATTCCAACATGAAATCGACCATTTAAACGGTGTTATGTTCTATGACCATATTAATAAAGACAATCCATTTGTGGCTCCCGATGATTCAAAACCTCTAGAGCGATAATAATAAAGTGAAACTTTAATCAGAGGGGGTTTTGTCCATCCCCTCTGATTATTAGCCCTCACCAATCGGGCTTTTACGGGCAGTCACTCTCCCGCCTAACTTCCTCGCATGTGCCGAATTTTGAGATGGGAGTCTTACTGCCCGCAAATAGCGGAAAAAGGCGAAAGTTAACCTTCCGCCTTTTTATTATATGAAATGGGTTCCACACTTACTTATAACAAGCCAGCCCACTTTAATCCGTGATAAATACCGTCTTCATTAACATCTTTTGTCACATAATTAGCAAGTTTTTTCAAATCCTCATGACCATTCCCCATCACAATGCCTGTTCCTACTGCTTCAATCATTTCTAAATCATTTAATCCGTCCCCAAATGCATATACTTGTTCACGATTAAATCCTATTTTCTCAATAAACTTCTCAATCCCTTTTGCCTTAGAACCACCATTAGGAATAATATCCATTGAATATGCATGCCAGCGTATAAAATGAAAATCTGGATAATGATGAATAAACTTTTCTTCTTCGTTTACTTCACAAAAAAGAAGCGTTTGATAAATATCGCGTTTCTCGTAAAAATCAGGTTCATATGCCGGATGCTCGAATTGTAAGCTTCCAAAACCTTCTTTTACATAATCATGATATTCCACTGACGCTCTCATTTCTTGATGGTCAAGATATACAAGTGGATATCTTTCTTGTTTTGCAAACTGAGTAAACTTATGTAGAGCAGCTGGGTGTAACGGATTATTAAATATTACCTCATCTTCAAATACAACGTACTGTCCGTTAAAACTAACATAATTATGTATATTGAGTTCCTCACGAATATCTTCAAACATAAATGGCGCACGCCCTGTCGCAATCGCTACATGCACACCTTTTTCTTGTAAATCTCTTACTGCATCTCTTGTAGATTGCGGAATTTTTTTATCATGATCTAATAATGTTCCATCAATATCAAAAAAGACAATTTTATCATTCATTTGTCAAAATCCTTTCTGGCACTCTATATTCCTATCTTGATTATCACTTTTCAAATTTCAAAAAAAAGTATAACATATTAAACATCTGTGAAGAAAGCGTTCACTTTCTGACCTTATTTATGAAATGTGCATATACTATTAGTAAAAAAATGTGGATACTTGTTCGGATGAATTTTCTTTTCTATTCTTCCTCATACTATATCTATAACTAACGGCTACTAATCGTTACTACAGGATAACTTACACTATACTAAAAAGAACAAGATTCACTATGTACTTCTAATCTTCTTTCTTGTACGGGAGACGGAGTTATCATTAGTAATATGCATGTTTAAAATAAGGAAAGGAAGGAGTAATCATGCTGAAGAAGCTGAAGAAAAAGCTCAAGCGTTATTTAAACGATTTAGTCCATAAGAAGACAATCGCTTAAATTGTGCCCATTTCGGGCTTTTTCTTCATTCTCATTCGAAAAAACATGAAAATCGTGACTGTTTGCTTTATAATAAGTAACAGATAATGCAAAACATAGACAAGGAGAGGTTTTCCCAATGATTTTTAAAGTATTTTATCAAGAAAAATTAACTGAGGTCCCAGTACGTGAAAATACAAAAGTTTTATATTTAGAGGCTACGTCTCAAAAGGATGTTCGTAAAAAATTACAGAAGTTCGCATATAATATCGAGTTCGTTCAGTCTGTTACTGGTGCTCATCTTGAATATGAAAAACAAAACGCTGATTTAATATTAGCGGAGATCGTATAGTCATATGAAATTCCTAAAAAATGATCAAGTTGCCGTTTTTGCTCTCGGTGGTCTTGGTGAAATCGGTAAAAATACATATGCTGTTCAATTTCAAGATGAAATTATTATAATTGACGCTGGAATTAAATTTCCAGAAGACGAACTCCTCGGGATCGATTATGTAATACCAGATTACACTTATTTTGTGCGAAACGAAGATAAAATTAAAGGATTATTCATTACACATGGTCACGAAGATCATATCGGTGGAATTCCTTATCTATTACGTCAAGTAAACATTCCAATTTACGGTGGAAAATTAGCAATTGCCCTAATAAAAAACAAATTAGAAGAGCACGGATTACTTCGTAAAGCAAAACTTTATGAAATTCAAGAAGATGATGTTATTAAATTTAAAAAGACATCTGTTTCCTTCTTCCGTACAACTCACAGTATTCCGGATTCATACGGAGTTGTTGTGAAAACACCTCAAGGACAAGTCGTTCATACAGGTGATTTCAAATTTGATTTCACACCAGTAGGTGAGCCAGCAGATTTAACAAAAATGGCCGAAATCGGAAAAGACGGTGTACTTTGTCTCTTATCTGATAGTACAAACAGTGAAGTGCCAAACTTTACGATGTCTGAGCGCCGCGTTGGTGATAGTATTCAAGATATATTCCGCAAAGTAGACGGTCGTATTATATTCGCAACCTTTGCATCGAATATCCATCGTTTACAACAAGTCGTTGAGGCTGCTGTTGAAAACAATCGTAAAGTAGCTGTATTCGGTCGCAGTATGGAGGCAACTATTGAAATCGGACAAAACCTTGGTTATATCCGGTGTCCAAAGGATACATTCATAGATACATCTCAGCTAAACCGCCTACCAGCTAATAAAGTTGTTATTTTATGTACAGGTAGTCAAGGGGAGCCAATGGCAGCACTTTCACGTATTGCCAATGGTACACATCGTCAAATTCAAATTATCCCTGGCGATACAGTTGTTTTCTCTTCTTCACCAATCCCAGGCAATACAATTAGTGTAAGCCGTACAATTAACATGTTGTATCGTGCTGGTGCTGATGTAATCCATGGTAAACTCTCAAATATTCATACGAGTGGACACGGTGGACAAGAAGAGCAAAAACTAATGCTACGTCTAATTAAACCGAAGTATTTCATGCCAATTCATGGTGAGTATCGTATGCAACGTATGCATATGAAATTAGCGAATGATTGTGGTATTCCAGAAGAAAACTGTTTCACCATGGATAATGGAGATGTTCTTGCTTTACGTTCAGATGAAGCAAGCATAGCTGGGAAAATCCCATCTGGCTCTGTCTATATCGATGGAAATGGTATTGGAGATATCGGTAATATCGTATTACGTGATCGTCGCATTCTTTCTGAAGAAGGACTTGTTATTGTAGTTGTAAGCATTGATATGAAAGAATTTAAAGTTGCAGCAGGACCTGATATCATCTCGCGTGGTTTCGTTTATATGCGTGAAAGCAGCGATTTAATCAACGATGCTCAAGCATTAATTACAATACATTTAGAAAAAGTAATGGAGCGAAAAACAACACAATGGTCTGAAATTAAAAATGAGATTACAGACACATTAGCACCATTCCTATACGAAAAAACGAAACGTCGTCCAATGATTTTACCAATCATTATGGAAATATAAGAAAAAGGACAATGCCTCCTCGGCATTGTCCTTTTTCTTATATTAAAAAACGCTTAAAACGATCTACTTCATCGTCATGACCAATTACAATTAATATATCTCCCGCCTGAATGTTTTCTGTAGCTCGAGGAGATACGATAACTTCTTTCCCACGTTTAATTGCTACAATGTTCAAACCAAACTTCGCACGAATATCTAATTCAATTAATGAGTGCCCATCAATTTTTTTATTTGCGATAATCTCTACAATACTATGCTCATCTGAAAGCTCTAGGTAATCTAACACATTACTTGATGCGATATTATTAGCAATCCTTTTTCCCATATCTCGTTCTGGATGCACAATATGATCTGCCCCTATTTTACTTAACACTTTTTCATGATAGTCATTTTGAGCTTTCACAGTAATATTTTTCACACCTAATTCTTTCAAAATTAACGTTGTTAAAATACTTGAATTCAAATTATCTCCAATAGCAACGACTACATGATCAAAATTACGAATACCAAGACTTTTTAATACCATCTCATCTGTTGAATCTGCAATTACAGCATGCGAAGCTATATTTGCAAACTCATTAATTTTATCCTCATCTGAATCAATTGCCATTACTTCCATACCTAATTGAGCTAATTCACGGCAAATACTTCCACCAAAACGGCCAAGCCCAATAACAGCAAATTCTTTCTCTTTTTCGCCCACAGGAATTCCTCCAATAACATCAAGTACTATGTACTTTTATTGTAACATACTTTAGATTTGCTACAAAAACCCGTATATAATTCTTATTTTTGTTTTTGCATATAAAAATACTGTTGTAAATAAAATGCGATACCGAAAATTAACATACCAAATACAAATATATTTCCAAATGAACTAAATGTTTCAAAAACGAACAATAGCGTTTCTTGTCCGAAAAAAGCAAATAAAAGTTGTGTAAATGCGAATAACAGTGCCCATATGTAATGATGTTGATAGAATAAATAATGTGTTGCGCCTAAAAAAGCTACAAGCGAAACAATGAAGATCCACCAAGTTTCTAAAAACAGTTGCCAATTAGTAAATTGATATCCATTTACTAATATCGCAATAATTCCTATAACTGCCATCGTCGGTACACTCCATAATAATGCACGCCCTCTAAAGAAGCGCGCACCTTTTGCATCTCCTTTTTCATTTGCAATGTATGTTAGCACAACAGTACTTATATACAAAACAGAGAGGATTGTTAAAACAATGATAAGCCAAAAATGTAATTGATAATATTCATGTTCTATATTCGTCACGATTGCAGCTAACATACATGGAATAAACATCCCTGTCCAACCATCTATTTTTCTTTCGTTCCAAAACACCGTATTACCAATCCGAATTCCTAATAGCATAAAAATAATGATACCTAGTACAAATAATGTAGTCTTATTCCCTACTAAACTCGTTGAGAAAGCAATTAATCCAATAAATAAAAAAAGAACAAATCCATTCATAATTTCTAGTACAGGTGACAAGTATCTTTTCACCCATTTGTATGTTTCTTCATATTCACTATTATTTGCTAAACGATAGGCGTAAAAACTTATCCCAAAATAAACCGCCGCAATAATAACATATGCATATAAGACGAAACATAAAATCGCACTGCTAATTTGCACGTAATTCCCCACCCTTTTTTCTATGTATCACATTGATTTTACACACTTTTCATACTAAAAGTAAACATATATAGGATAGTTAAATAATTATCTTCCCTATTAGCAATAATTAATAATGAGCAGTGGCTAAAAACCCCCTGCTCATTATTAAGACGTCAAATTTAACTTTACTCATTTGTATGAAGATGTCTAACACTAACAAATACGAAAGATGTTTTCATCTCTGAACTAAGAAGTCCCCACTCTAAACTATTGCACAATTAGCGAGTAAGTTCACTTTCTATTTCCCTTCCACTTCACATATTGATTTAAAAATACAATCGCTTTCTCAATAACCTCTTCGTCTGGTTTTAATTTCGCATGATGTAAACCATATTCTGAATTTACTCCAAGCCAAAACATAAATCCAGGTATCTCTCGAAGCATATAACCAAAGTCTTCACCTGTCATTGCCTCCGTACATGTAATTACGTCCATATTCGTTTGTTCACGTGTAAATTGCATAAACTCTCTCGTTAACTCTTCATGGTTATACACTTGATGATACATCGCTCCGTAGTCAATAACAGCTTCACATTGAAAAGAAGCTTCTATTCCAGCAACAATTGCCTCAATTCGGCTTTTAACACGTTTCATTGATTCCACTGATAGCGTTCGAATTGTTCCTTCTAAACGAGACTTTTCTGCGATAATGTTTTGAACTGTACCACCTGTAATTTTCCCAATTGTAATTACCGCACTGTCAAGAGGGTTCACATTACGACTAATAACTGATTGAAGTTGTGTAACGAGATGACTCGCTGCAACAATCATATCATTTGCTGTATGCGGATATGCAGCATGTCCACCTTTTCCTTTTAAATCAACGTATAACTCTGATGTATTCGCAAATAATAAACCTTCTTTTGTAGCAATTGTTCCCACAGAGTATTCAGGCGCAATATGAAGTCCAAGAATCATATTAGGCTTCCATTCTTTTAACTCATCGCTTTCTAACATAGGAAGTGCACCACCTGGACCTTCTTCAGCTGGTTGGAATATAAACACAAGATCATCATCTATTCTTTCGCTTACAGCCGCTGTTAGAAGTCCTAAACCGATTGTTGTATGCAAATCATGTCCACATGCATGCATCATTCCTTCATGGACAGAAGAGAATTCATATCCCGTTTCCTCTGTAATTGGTAGACCGTCTATATCTGCACGATAACCTATTATTTTTTCTGGATTTTTTCCATTTACTTTAACAATTACACCTGTTTTCCATGTTTTCACTTCCAAATATTCATTAGGAAGCGTTCCTATATAATCTAAAATATATTGTTGTGTTTTCCACTCTTTAAATCCGATTTCCGGAATTTTATGTAAATCTCTTCGAACTTGGACAAATTTGCTTACTGTCATTTTTGCACCTCTATCTATAAAAAGCGTAAGAGCACATTCATGCTCTTACGCTTTTTGTTTTTTATTTCTCTGGGTTTAATTGACGAAGCTCTTGTTTAATTTCAGTTTTTGCTTTTGTCTTCTCATCAATTTCTTTAATTACACGTGCCGGAGTTCCCGCAACAACTGTATACGGAGGCACATCTTCTGTTACAACTGCTCCTGCTGCTACAACTGCACCTTTACCTACTGTAACGCCTTCTAGAACAACTACATTTGCACCAATTACAACATCATCTTCAACGATAACTGGTTTTGCAGAAGGTGGCTCAATAACACCTGCAAGTACAGCACCTGCACCTACGTGACAGTTCTTACCAACTGTTGCACGTCCACCAAGCACTGCGTTCATGTCGATCATAGTACCTTCACCAATTACAGCACCGATGTTAATTGTTGCATTCATCATGATAACAGCGTTGTCACCAATTTCTACATGGTCACGAATAATCGCGCCTGGCTCAATACGAGCTTTAATACCTTTTAAATCAAGCATTGGAATTGCAGAATTACGACGGTCGTTCTCAACTACATAGTCAACAATGTGCGTGTTATTTTCATCAAGAATTGTCTTAATTTCAGACCATTCTCCGAATAATACACCCGATTTTTTATTTACAAATGCTTGTACTGTTTCAGGGAATGTTACTTCTTTTAAATCCCCTTTTATGTATACCTTTACAGGAGTTTTCTTTTCACTGTTTTGAATAAACGAAATAATTTCGTTAGCGTCCATCATTTTCATTCTTGTTGCCTCCTAAATCCATTTATAATGTTACTCTACCAAACGATAGAGCGAGTAGCAAGACAATAATCTTATTTTTCCATTTGAATTTCTTCTATAATTTTTAAAAATGCTTGCACTTGCTTCAACTGCCTTGCCGAGTCACTCGTCAATAACCATGTTTCTCTCGTTAATTGAACAGGTGTTTTATACATATTCTCCTGCACTTCTTTTAAAACAGTCGAAGGTAAAAGAGCATAACCTATTCCATTTAAAACAAGCTGTTTGCACGTTTCAATTTGGTCAACTACAATCGTTCGCTTAGGTGGATTTGAAAATAATCCATACCACCAATTTTGTATTTGTCCATAGTAGGTCGAATCACTTTTAAATTGAATAAATGGTCTATTTGTCTCTTTTAACATCGAAATATCTTTTATTTCTTTATCAACTAAGTATAATTCATCTTCAAATAATTGTTGCTTCTGACCTTTGTATTCTTGTGATCCTCTCAGTATAGCAACATGAACGTCTCCTTCATAAAATTGCTTTTGCACTTCACTACTCCAGCCAGTAAACAGAGATATCTTCACAGAAGGATACTTATGCACAAATTTTTTCAAAACAGGAGGAAGCCAATATTGCCCAATGACTGATGCAACAGCTATTTTTAACGTACCGTATGTTTCCGTTCTAAAAAGAGCCAGTTCACTTTTAATATCCTCTTCCCGTTGTAACATTTCTTTTGCATAATTTGCAACTTTTTCCCCTTCAGATGTAATTGTTAATCCTTTTTGTGAACGAATAAAAAATTTCATTCCCCATTGTTTCTCCATAGATTGTAATCGTTGACTAAGCGCAGGTTGGGAAACAAATAAACGTTCCGCCGCTTTTCTCATATTTGATTCCTGAGCTAACACAACCATCATTTGAAAATCATCAATTTGCAACTTTCTCCCTCTTTCCTTAGCTTCCATACACCTAATTTTAATAAGCATTTCATCCTTAATTTAATTGAATACTTTTATACATTAGAACGGTTTGTTAGTTCAAACTTTTCTTATGTTTTATGTCTTTTTAAATATAATACATACACAACTGATATGCACGAAAAAAAGTGACTTCGCCTTTTCTGTGAAGTCACTTTCCCTACGTTATCGATTATGCTGTCTCACTTTTTTATTCAACAATTTTAAAATAGCCCGACGTGTTAAAATACCCTCGAAGTAACCTTCTTCACTGACAGCGCAAATAAAAGGATGATCAATTGTCATTTCTAAAGCTTTTGCAAAAGAATCTTCTAACATAAGAACTGGAATCTCTTCCTTCATCACTTGTTCCACTTTCATATTCTCAAGTCTTTCAAACTCAATACGCTCTAATCCTAAAATGCCATCTAAAATCATAGCAGTACTAATTAACCCATGTAATTTATACATAGGGTCTAAAACAGGAATCGCCGAATATCCAGATTTCACAAGAACGAGTAAAGCATGTTCTAAACCATTCCCTATTTGGACATGTGCTACTTTTTCTGATGAAATCATTAAATCCTTCACAAGAATTTGTTGAAACTCATCTTTCGGAATACTAATCATGTTACATCCCCCATTTCCCCTACTTATATTCTCCAATCCTATTCACATTTTATGATAGCGTTTTCATATTATTATTTTGTCCTAACATTCTTCTAATAAAAATAAAGATACACAGCTATTTTAGCATATAACATAAAAAAAAGACTACCATTCCGGTAGCGCTTAATACCCTTTATTTTTTAATCGATAAAACAATCTTGTGATTTTTTTATATTGCGTCACATCTGTCTGTTTTAAACCATTCTCAATGTCTGTAAGCTCCACCGCTAAAATTTCGCTCGCGTAATTTTGCTGAAACAGAATATCCAACAATAAATTTTCTTCTTCTCTTGTTAAAACAAATTCCTTTTCCATATGCTCCTCTCCTTGCACTCTCATTATATAAAATTTTCAGCTTTTTTAGCAGATGCAATATTCAGTTTTTGTTAAAAATACTTAACGACTGCAAATATATAGACATCATTTCACATTATTTCGTATATCTGTTCGCATAACTAAATGCCGCATAAGCATCTGGTTTAATTTTTGCTGTTAATCCCATTGCTTGAATTTTCATCGTCATATCTAAAATAAATTCTTTTGTTAAACCATCATTCCCGATATCTAAATGAATTTCCATTATGAATCCTGCTCCATCTTGAGCGTATGGGTGCAATAAATCCCATATTGCTTGTATATGATTGGGAGTAAATAGATAGGCGATTTCTTGACTAAACTGTGTTTCTAAATATATTTTCTCTCGCAACGTTGCTGGCTTATTTTTCACTGATTTATGATGCAAACATCCCCATGCTCCTTTTCCAACCCGATGAATATGTATCGCTGTGATAAACCTCGTATCCTTTTGATGCGCTTGTGAGTCTGTCCCAATAGATAATCGATATAAATTTCGTGGATCCTTTTCAATGAAACTACAAATACGGTTAAATACCATATCAAAATTCAAATGTCTCTCTGAAACATTATAAAATGTATGCTCACCGTCCACATAGTCACGTCCTTTCAATTAGACAGACTTTTCGTATTCTCATTGTATGGGACAAAAACAAAAATTATAACTTACTACCCTTTATTCGTTTCAATATTTCGAATTACATAATTACAAAACTTACATGTATAAATTACATTTTGATTAGACTGGGCGGTTAATACGTGATGAATTTCAGCATGACTGTGACAATTAGGACAAATAACAATCGGTAAGCGTTCCATTCTTCGCACCTCCTATTAATATTTACTATCATTGTAGGAAAAATGAAAAATTCCTATACATATACATTTGTAAAAACTCTTTTATTTAATCGCGACTTAAATTACAACTTCTACTACCTATATAGCCCATGAATTAATATAACTAAAAAAGGTACCGCCATTTGGCAGTACCTTTTTTATATGTATCAAGAAATGATATCGTAAATCTCAATTGCAACCATATCGATGTTATCGAATTGATACACCTGAGGTTTTTCACCTTGTTGATACACTTCTAACTCATACATTTCACTTTTATCGAAAAATTTCACGCTACATTTGCGCTCACCGTTCACTTCAAAATAGCGTTGTGCTACTTCACCGCTTTCAGCTTGTTCTTGTAGACTAACAAGTCGAGTTAAAATTCCTTGGAGTAGAGACATGAAATCTCTCCTTTCTCTGATCTTCCTACCAATAGGTTTTACAGCTATACTCATTCTATCCGTCATAACAGAAAAAACGTTCCACAATCTAGGATAAAGGTTCTTGGCCAGAAACTCAACTAAAATTTGTCGAAATACGAAGTAAAAAGATGAAAGAGCATCTTTTTACTTCTTTATTGCGCTTTTTATACTGGCAGAATATAATAAAAAACAGAAAAAGGGAGGAATTACAATGAAAAAAATTGAGGTTTATACACAACCTGATTGTCCACCTTGTACCATTGTAAAAGAGTTTTTAAAACATAATAACGTTGTATATGAAGAATTTGACATAAAAAAAGACGCTGCTGCACGCAATCGTCTTTTATATGACTATGAATCCTATTCAACTCCAACAGTTGTAATTGACGAAGAAGTTGTCGCAGGTTTTCAAATTGAAAAATTACAACAGCTACTCGGTATAGAATAGGAATAGGGGACACCTATTCCTATTCTCATAATTGTTGTAACCTTTTTATTTCAGTCAACAGTTCCTGACTTTCATGATACCCTGCTAATTTCCATTTTCCATTATCCTTTTGCAATGTCACAATTTTATATTGTCCACTCTTTGCCCGCTCGTAGACATATAAATTTTTATGTTCTTCATCATAAGACATTTTTGTTTCTGAATTAAAAGAAAACGGAGCTTCTTTTGCTGGAAGTAAATATTCACCACTTTGTTTTTCATTTCTACTGTTTTCATCTGTAAAAACTTGAAGGAAATTATTTGTAAAATATGGTGATAACGTCTCTATCATCTTATTCATAGATATTTGCTTCCCTCGAATTGAAAATTGCGTCTCATAACCTTTTTGTATCGTTATAAACACTTCTTTCCGATCCACTTTCACTTCTTCTTTTCCTAAAACAGTTGTGACACTATAGCCAACTAGAAAGGCAACACATATAAATAGAACAAACCATATTCCATATTTCTTCATTTTTTCACCTTCCTTTTAAAAGAGCTTGTCTTTGTAGTATTCATTGTAACAATGATTATGCAAAGAAAGGGAGGATTTCGTTCGTAAAATCTTTACAACGATAGACAGCATTTTCATCATCATTTTCACTATTACCAATTTATGATAAAAACAAACAAAAAAAATGCACGAATCTCTTCGTACATTAAAATAAAACATCTTCTTCATATAAATATTCGTACGATAAATCTATAAATAAAAAGTTTTCATCATCAATCGGGAATGAAAATGTTCGTACCATTTCACCAGTTTCGATATCAGCATATAAATCTGAAAGTCTTGCCTTATTCTCAAAACGCATTTTCATTATATTTTCTAGAAAATACGGGCGCCAGCTCCAGTTCTTCATATAATACTCTGGCATAATGATCCATTCACCATCTTTTTTCATAATATTACCAGATTGTTGGAAACCATCTTCATTACAAATAAATATCCGAAAACTATATTGTGATATGCTTTGGCTAAATTGTAATAACCAATCATTTATATCTTCATTCTTTTTTTGTTTTGACAGAACATCACCAATTCGATCACGTAACATCTCTGTTAAATTATAAATTTTTTGCAACTTCTTCTTCTCATGCAGAATAAATTGATGACATTCATTACCAAGTCGCTCTTTTAAAACATTCGTTTCAATAAAATCAGGTAAACATTCTTTCAAATAATTACCTTGATAATATCTACCACCGTTTTTCCAAGCATATTGTAGTTGATAAAAAGCATCAATTTCTTCATATAACAATGTCGCACCAATTCTTCTAGCAAGTAAAGATAAGGAATATAAAATATCTTGATAAGATTGTAAAAGTGCAGTTT
The DNA here is from genome assembly GCF_015071065.1 of Bacillus cereus. Lineage (GTDB taxonomy): Bacteria > Bacillota > Bacilli > Bacillales > Bacillaceae_G > Bacillus_A > Bacillus_A cereus_BA. The sequence continues at coordinate 418,883 of NZ_VOVA01000001.1, forward strand.
GCCTTAAATTTGTTAAATCTACTTTTAAAATATCCGGTGCTAACACGCTAATACGCTCTAAATTACTAGTACCCGTTCCGACTTTATTAATCGAAATTTGAATACCATATGTACGATAATACATAAGTAAATGATTAAATTGTTCTATATCTTCTTTACATTCATGTTCTGTTATTTCCAGAACAATACGTTGTAAGTTCAAACCTTGTTCTTCATACATCAGCAAAAGTTGAAGTAAACTTTCATCTTCATCATTCATTAATACATTAGCATTCCGATGTATAAATAATAATAATTTTTGATCCGTTTCTAAATACCTATTTAACGCTTTTTCTACAATGATATTATCCGCTTCAAGTTGGAACTCACTCGGAATAGAATCATCATGGAAGAAAGATGCTAAACTTTGTATGCCCTCTTCTGTTTGAATACGTCCTACAACTTCATATCCAATTATTGTATGCTCATCCGCACTAAAAATAGCTTGATAATAAGGAAGGACTTTATCCAGGTTACTCATTACATCTAATGCATCTATCAACATGCTTCCCTCCCTTTACTTTTCAAAAATTATAACACGATATTTACGAAAAAATAATAAAAAATCCCTTCAGTTTTCCTGAAGGGATTAGAGGGGTAAAATGCTAAGGGGAATTAGCAATTCTACTATGAAGAAAAAAGAGGTCTTAAATATAACGTATATATTCCCCTTTGTAAACATATTTCTCTCATATGTCACAACTTCGTCACATTTCACCGAAGAAAAATTAATAACTCATTCATTTTTCATCTCTTTTAAAATGGATATTGGTGCAAATGCTGGCCACCATCCATTGTCATACAAGTTCCATTTATGTATGCAGCTTCATCTGAACATAAATAATAAGCTAGACCCGCAATTTCTTCTGGTGTCCCCAGCCTACCAAGTGGGACACTTTGTATTGTACGCTTAGCCATTTCTTCTGAAATCCATAATTTATCGGCACCACCTGTACGTTCAATTGGTCCTGGTGCGATAGCGTTAACTCGTATCCCATATTTACGCCCCCACTCAACAGCAAGAGTTTTTGTCATCGCTAATACACCAGCTTTAGCTGCTGCCGAATGGATAACCCCTGGGCCTGCATCCCATGCATATGTTGCCACCATGTTAATAATATTTCCTTTTATACCTTTTTCAATCCAATATTTCCCTACAGCGTGGCTACAATAAAACGTCCCATTTAATACAATATTAATTACTGAATTCCAGCCATTCACAGATAAGTCCTCTGCTGGACAAATAAAGTTTCCGGCTGCATTATTTATTAAAATATCAATTCTTCCAAACTTCTCATCAATATGTTCAATCATTTTTTGAATATCATCAGTATTTCGTACATCCATTTGTACAGATAATACTTGCCCTGGAAACTGTTCAATTTCTAACTTTGCTTCTTCTAGCTTTTCTTTTGTACGCCCTGTAATAACAACTCGTGCCCCTTCTTTCGCAAAACGAGTCGCCATCCCTTTTCCCATTCCACTTGATCCACCTGTTATAATAACTACCTTCTCTTTCACATACATCCCCTCCAAAAAATGAATACACATTCATTTTATCACTTTATTTGATAGAAATCTTTATATTTTTCAATTTTTCTGATATTTTAACGTAAAGAGGTTTCTTTTCGTTCATTTTTTTCATAATCTATACTACTTTTTTAGTGTTTAAAATATATTTTAAAAAACTGAAGGGAGATTCAAGTAACCTATATATGAAGAAAATTACAAGAAGAAATTTTTTAAAATCCGGAATACGCACTTGTCTATATTCATTTATAACCGCTAGCATCGGCTATTATTATGCTAAATATATAGAGCCCTATTTGCTTTCTTTTACAAAGCACACACTTAAATCACAGCTCATACCAAAAGGGTTTCATGGTATGAAGATCCTTCAATTTAGCGATTTACATCTCGGATACTATTTCTCTCTCCATCATTTATCTCAAATCGTTTCCAAGATTAATGCTGAAAAGCCAGATATTGTCCTTTTTACTGGTGATCTCATTGATGACTACCAAACATATACCGAGGCTCCTTTTGTTGCATCCATTTTAAAGAATATACAGGCACCCTTCGGTAAATTTTCTATTTATGGTAACCACGACCATGGCGGATATGGAACTGAATACTATGACCACATCATGCGCGAATCTGGATTTGAACTTTTGCACAATAGCGAAAAGCGAATTCGTTTACTGGATAATAGTGAAATTTCTATTTTCGGACTCGATGATATGCTACTAGGTAAACCAAAAATAGCGGAAACTTTACAACATGCAAAACAAAATATTTATACCATTGTTCTCGTTCACGAACCAGATATCGCGCCACAAATCGCTACATATCCAATCAATCTTCAACTTTCTGGTCATAGCCATGGCGGACAAGTACAAATTCCTTTTTTAGGTGCTATTATTACCCCGTCGCTTGCAAAAGAATATACTGAAGGTTTCTATAACATTCAAGGTTTGACTCTCTATGTCAATCGAGGTATTGGAAGAACACGTGTCCCATTCCGCTTTATGTCAAAACCTGAAATTACACTCTTCATCCTACAACATTCGTAACAATTCGCCTATTTTCTTACATATCCTTTCTTGTACGCGCTCATCCACGCTTGGTCCACCATATGATAAAAATGAGTCCAGTAAAGGAGGTTTGTTCATGTATCCATATTATCAACAGATCCCAGTTCGTTCAGCACCTATTGGCCCAGCAGGCGACTCACGCTTCTTTCCATTTTTCGGTGTTCCATTTCTAGCTGGAATTGCTGGAGGGTTACTCGGTGGAGCATTAGCTTTCGGCCCTAGACCGTTTTATCCGCCTTTCCCACCACCTTTCCCACCACCAGCACCTTTTCCTTGTTACGGAGGGCCTTGTCAACAACCATACTATTACTAATTTAAAACAACGATTCTTCCAAATATTATTCTCTCAATGAACCGACGCATCATACGCTTATAATAAAAACTATTCTCTCTACTCATTCTTCCATTTACGGAACATATGAATAGAGAAAAAATAAAAACCTCTTAATTTCGATTAAGAGGTTTCTATTTTTTCTCTATTATTCAGCGTCTGTATTTTGATACGCCATCTTAAATAAATTCACTTGGCTATCAATTTCTTCTATACTACTATTAATTATATAATAATAGTCACCATCTTTATTTTGTTCACGTGTTTTCACATTATCAGCTAAAATCAGCTGTAAAATTGCCTTTATTCTCGCTTTCATTTCAATATCTAAAATTGGGAAGGATATTTCTACTCGTTTTTCCATATTTCGCGTCATCAAATCAGCTGAAGATAAATATATTTTCTCATCTCCATTATGATGGAAATAATAAATACGGCTATGTTCTAAATATCTTCCAACAACACTAACTACACGAATATTTTCACTTACATTCGGAATCCCTGGCCTTAAACAACATGTCCCTCTAACAATGAGCTCTACCCTTACCCCAGCTTGCGATGCTTCATACATTTTTTTTATTAACGGTTTATCTGTTAACGAATTCATCTTAGCGATAATATATCCATTTCCATATTGTCTATGGTAACGGATTTCCTCATCTATTAACTCCATAAATTGCTCTCTTATATCAAACGGGGCAACAGATAAATGATGAAAATGCGGTTTTTTTGTATAACCGCTCAAATAATTAAAGAAATTTGTTGCATCTACACCAAAGTCTTTTCGCGATGTAATATATCCAAAATCAGTATATAACTTCGCTGTTGCATCATTATAATTTCCGGTTCCAAGATGTACAAACCTTTCAATTTTTCCGTTTCTTCTTCTTACAACTAACGTAATTTTACTATGCGTTTTCAAGTGACTTACTCCGTAAATAACGTGACATCCGGCCTGTTCCAATTCTTTAGCCCAATGAACATTATTCTCTTCATCAAACCTCGCCTTTAACTCAACCAATACTGTCACTTGTTTTCCTTTTTCAGCTGCTACCTTCAACGCCTGAATTATTGGAGAATCTCCACTTACACGATATAATGTTTGTTTGATCGCAAGTACATTCGAGTCATCTGCCGCATCACGGACAAAATCAACGACTGGTTGAAACGACTCAAAAGGATGATGTAATAAAATATCATGTTCTATCGCTTTTTCAAATACATCTTCCTCATCACCTAAATCTTGAGGAGGTTGCGGAATAAGAGCCGGATATACAAGATGTTCATATAAAGGCGCTAATTTTTTATATAAGGAGAATAAACATGTTAAATCTAACGGTCCATCCATCATGTACACATCTTCATCTTTTACTTCCAACACCTCATACAATAACGCTAACACTCTTTCATCAATGTGTTCTTTACCAACTTCTAAACGAACGGCAGCTCCCCACTTACGCTTTTTCAATTCTTTTTCAATTACTTTTAATAAATCGCGTGCACCTTCTTCATGGATTGTTAAATCCGCATTACGTGTAATACGGAAACGAGTAACAGGTGATACGTTATATCCTGTGAATAATTTATGGGTAAAACCACTAATTACATCTTCTAATAAAATAAATTTATGTTTTTGCCCTTCACTCGGTAAAAATATGAAACGCTCCAGTAAAGAAGGCACTTGGACAATTCCTAACTTCGTGCGATTTTCTTCCTCTGCCTGCTTCTCATCGTATAAAATAGTAGCTAAATTCAAGCTTTTATTTAATAACATAGGAAATGGACGATACGCATCAATAGCTACAGGAGTTAACACTGGAAAGATTTGTTCATCAAAATACTCTTCGATAAATCCCCTCTGCTCTTTCGTCAAATCATGGAATGTTAGACGCTCAATCCCCTCTAGTTCAAGCGCTGGCAATACATAATTTTTAAACGTTTCATACTGCACAGTCATTAACTCATGAGCTTTTATCGCAATCTTATTTAACTGCTTCTTTGGTGTTAAACCTGCTTTATTTTCTGGCTGATTAAATCCGGCACTTACCTGATCTTTCAAACCTGCTACGCGCACCATAAAAAATTCATCTAAATTCGAACTGAAAATACTAATAAACTTTAGTCTTTCTAATAGTGGATTATTTTGATCTTGCGCTTCTTGTAGTACACGTTCATTAAAAGCTAGCCAGCTCAACTCGCGGTTATTATAATACGCTGTATCATTTAAATTTACTAAATTCCCCTTTAGCAATTCCATTCTCTTCACACTTCCCTTTGAAACTTTTTCACTATAATTTAGTTACTTTTATTTTATCAAATTATAATATTCCAAAGTGTTAATTTTTCGTAAAGACATCCGTACAACTTAACATCTTGATTCGAATGATAAGTTAATATTCGTTTTCAATACTCTTTCTAGTTGCTTTTTTTGTTTTTCAGCTTGCACTTTTTCCGCTAATGCCGATTGTTCACATACAATTCTAAATGTTAATCCTTCTTTACTTTCTGTTATAGATATCGTTTCAACAAGCGCTCTTTGTCTCACATTTAAAGCAGCTGAAAATTGCAAAACAGCTCCTAATAACCGGATTTTTTTTTGTTCACTTTTATCAAACCACCCTTCAAATGGGGCTAAATGTTGTTTAAATAACATTTTTGATTTGTATGAAGCAATAAGTGCTAACCTAACTCGATCTTTATGCATCATGCCATCAATTGTTTTATTCGCTAGTAAATAAAACGTATGTAAGCGGCTCGCTTCTTCATCAATGTACTTCCCTATATTGAATACTTTCGCCGCTTGATCGAATATTTCCCAGTCTTTTTCCGACATAGAAATAAGTCCTGCTCCTTCAAGTTGTTTACAAATCAATGTTCCTTGTTTAATAAGTTGAATTACAAATTCCATATCCATTTCGTATTCATATGATAATAAATGTAAACTTTCCTCTACTACGTTCGGATAGTATGAAATCCCAAAGTCTTTCGTTAATTCTTCGTAGAAAACACCTTCTCTTAAACCTTTTTTGCTCAATACAAATGCCGGCGCCTCTATAACGTTAACAAGCATATGAAATACTTCGACCGCTGGAATAATTGTATCTGCTCGATCTTTTGCTAACCCTTCCAATTTTTGCAGTTCTATGAAAGACAATTTTTTCAATTCATCTTTTACATTTTTAATATCTTCTTCTTTCATTTTGTATAAATGTAATCCAGCTATAGGATAACAAATTAAATTTTGATGGATTTTCACCATGTTCCTCGCACTACCCCCAATTGCGATAAGAGGCAATTTTTTATCGATTAACCACGGCAGCGTTCGAAATTGATAACATAAATACCTTTTAATCTCATCTAACTCTTCAGTAGTAGGAATATCCCCTTGAATAAATTGTTGCTTTAAAGAAAGTGCTCCAAAAGGAAAGCTATGGTATTCTAAAATTTCTCTATTTCGAAAGTATGTAACTTCTGTACTCCCCCCACCAATATCAACTGTAATTCCTTCTGAAAATGAAGTGGAATTCATAACTGCTAAATAACCGTAACGCGCTTCTTCATATTCTGATAAAACTCTAAGAGTAAAATCAGTTTGCCCTTCAACAAGTTTTTTAATTTCATCTTGATTCTCAGCCTGTCTAATTGTTGCCGTTGCAACACAAAGTACATGATGTAACTTATGGAATCGTGTACTTTCTTGAAATTGAAATAATGTTTGTAATAATACTTCTATTCCTTCTTCACTTAATACACCATTTACTAAATAATTTCTTAACCTAGCGACCACTTTCGTATTTTCAATCTCTTTATAAAAACCCCCACTTTGTTTTTCATAAATAACTAAACGCATTGTATTAGAACCAATGTCTATAATGGCATATTGTAGTTTTAATATTTCTTTCAAACTTCTCACTCTTTCATTATCAAATTTCTGAAACATATTCTATCACTATTATACAAAATAGTTGTTTTTTGTAACAATATTGCTTTAATATTGAAAATATATACAATTACTTTTTGCATATAATAAAAAGCCATTTTATTTATGCTATAATAAGGAAAACTTGAAAGGAGATTCAATATGAAACCTTCACAACCACAATCTCAATTACATAATCAACATTCTATTAATAGACTAGCTCAATCTATTTTCGTTGTGAATCGTCATGCTAAAGCTGCAACTAACCCTAAGTACTTATATTGGTTAAAAAAGACTGCTTTAGAACGCTTAATTACTGAAAAAAAGGCTATCAAAGAAGGATTACATTTTTCTAGAAATCCACGTTTTAGTCAACAACAATCCGATGTTCTTATACGTTTAGGTGATTATTTTTTCCATATCCCTCCTACGAAAGATGATTTTGGCACCCTACCGCATCTTGGTCACCTTGAATCCTCCTATCGAAATCCGAAAACAACCTTATCTTTAACAATAGCAAAAAAAACACTTCAAGATTATATTGGTCCTGAAGCATTAAAACAAGAAAAAAAATTAAGCGAACCAGTTCCATGGTATAGCCGTACCTATACAAAAAAATAAAACAGTTTGGCCCATATTAGGCCAAACTGTTTTATTTTTTATCTTCCTTAATTTTAATATTCGCTTGTTTATAGAATGCAACTTTTTCTGTATTATATGATTTCGTATATTCATTAAACTTATCTTTTTCTGTCTCAATATCTTTATATGCTTGGTTTACTAACTTTACTTTCTCGCTAATATCTTTTAATTTTGTACCTTTATCTTGTAGCATTGTATATAATTCTTTTTCTTGCTTTAAAGATTTATTATAGCTATCGTACATCTTTTGGAATGAATCATATCGTTTCTCATAAGTACTCTTTACTTTATCCGCCTGGTCTTTTAATTTATTATCTTCAATTTTCTTCACATGCTTATCAGCTGACTTCACTTCTTCTTGCGCTTTATTTAACGCCTCTTTTTCTTTAATAAGAACTTTTTCTCGTTCAGCTGTATTTTTCACCGCTTGATCAAGCTTATCCTTAACAGCCTGATTATTATCTTTTCCTTCTTGGACAATTTGATTATATAATACTTGCCCCTCTGTCTCTAATGACTCTAATTTTTTCGCATCTTCAAACATTGTTTTTTCTTGCTTGGCAGCATTTTCAAATGCAACATATAGCTCCTCTTCTGGTTTTGGGCCGAAACAACCAGCTAGTAAAGTCATTGATAATGCAGTTACAATTGCTAATTTATTATATTTCAACATCTTTTCCTCCTATTAATAAACGACCATCGTGCCAAAAATCCCATGAAAAACATGTAACTTCTTTATCTATTTCACGCTCGCATCTTTTTTACGAAGATCATCAATAATTATTTATACTGCTTGTACAATTTTCGTACTTGAAATTATGTAATGTCTTAAAACATAAAGGTATTTACCTTAATCTTACCTACTGCAAGAAACACTATAATGTTTCACCTGATAAAAGATGATCGTTGACCTCTCACGTCTATCATTCCCTTTCTCACTTTCTATCAAATAACCTCTTTGTCCATTTTACATAGTGCAAAGGTGACCTCGCAACTCTTACAAAGATTCTTTTAATTTCTTAAAAAGGAAAAGTGTAGAGCATGTTTTCCTCTACACTTTTAAACTGAAAGCATTGTGCAAAATGCATTGACACATCCATACACAATTATATGCTGATTTCATATATTTTTAAAGACTTTTGTTACAAAAAAAAGTTTTCTTGTAACAAAAGACAAAAAAATGTTACAAAAAATCCTTTATATCATACTTCTTCAAATCAAAGTTTCATTCATGACTTTGCAAGTTTCTATAATTATACAATTGATTTTGTGCCTTTCTAAACAAATCTTCAAAAGTTTTCCCTTCTATCGGATAACTTGCAGCCCCAAATAATAGTGTGACACTTAATAAATCATTCGCTATTTCATTTTGAATATTTTTGATTAATCTATTTGTTATTGTTGACTTTTCATAGCCATTATCAACAGCTACGATAACATATTTATTTTCATCCCACCTCGTAACTACATCGCCTTTTCGAACTGTCTTTACAATTGTAAGTTCTACTCTTTGGACTAGCTTATCTAACTTTTTTTCTTGCACTGTGTCTTTTAATACATCCCATTCTTTTACGGAAAGAATATACACTGTAATATTACGAGAATCTCTTTCTGATAAAGCAGCTACTTTCCCAAAAAAATCAACGACAAAATCGTTATTCTTCATTCCTCCTACTTCAATATTTACACGTGTATTCGCTCTTTTATCGTACCAATGTCCAAACTAATAGCTTAGTATCATTTGCAATATATAAATAATAAAGACGGTAAAAAATGATCGTGAATCTAGCTTAGCAATTACATCCTGAAGTGCAATCCATTCTGTAACCGCAACTGTGTTCCCAAGTAATAATCCACTAATTTTCCCTTTATGTTTCATACTCTCCCCCTTTTTATACCAATATATGTTTCTATAACAATAATGTTTTTCTACAAAATAAAAAATGTACATATTTAAAGTACATTTCTACTTAAGCTTGTATACCTTTTCTATTTTATTTCATATATATACTATATATCGTTTTTAGGAAGGAGTGACCTATATGCCTCAAAAAGAAAATCTATCAGATATTGTGCGCTTACTAGCTGGCTTTTTGTTATCATTAAAATTACTATTTAACTCTTTCGGAATAAACTTCATTACAAATGATCAAATTGACGCTATAGTAAATGTTATTTCATTTCTATTCATTCTATATTTTGGATACAAAAATAACTATGTTGGAAAAAAGGGAGTGGAACAAAAGAAATTACTCAAGAAGCACAATCTTCATTAAAGAAGGAACCTTTCGCACAGGTTCCTTCTTATCATTTTCTGACAACCACTTCATTTGTTTGTAGCGGTCCATATGATACTCCTTTATATTGAAATGTATATGTAGCCTGAAATAATGAATTGGGAGGAGCTTTATCTTTATTTGCTTTTATTTGACAAATTAATTCTACCTTTTCACTCGGCGATAAATTATCGATTCGCCACCTTACAAGCTGAAATAAAAACTCACTTATTCCCTTATCTGCTTTTAAAGAGTTTGGGATATACGCAAAATAATCACGAATCATATGACTTACAACTACTCGCGAAATCATTTCACCGCCTTTATTTTCAACTTCAAGTCGAATAATTAGTATGTCATTAACATCATAGATCATCTCATATGAAAATTTTTCTTTATACATACTACGGATTTGCAATGTGACTGCTACATTGGATGCTTCCGTGTCCTTTTTAGAACCATCAATCCACAAAACCGGCTGTAACGGTATAGAACACCTTCCTTGATCCGAAATTCGTTTCCATATTTTCATAATATATTCACCTCATTCCAGATGTATCATCTATACAACTGTATTCTGCCTCTCGATGCAATAAACTACACTTAGAAAAAATATTGAGCTTGCTACAAACCATCTTAAATTTTTCTTTTCCTTTTATCCTATTCGACAATATAAAGAAAAAACCATTTTTAATAGGTTGACACAGGTTATTCTTTATTAAATATTTTTTTACAATTTCCTTCCTTGACTACATAAAAAATAAATTCTTACTCTCTCTTTTGGTTAATATAATAAAGTGAAACTTTAATCAGTGGGGGTTTTGTCCATCCCCCACTGATTATTAGCCTTCACCAATCGGGCTTTTACGGGCAGTTAATCTCCCACCTAACTTCCTCGCATTCGCCAAATTTTGAGGTGGGAGTCTTACTGCCCGTTAAAGCGGGATAAAATACTTTGGCGTAATAAAACATTTACCTTTTAGTCAAATTTGACTATAATATAATCTGTGATTTCCAATCTTTATATCATGTAGGATTAATTTTTGTAAATAAAGAGGGAATGAAACAAACTGTACACAAAGGTTTTTATGCACTACATCTAAAAACTTAAGTTAGTTTAATTTTTATTAAAGGAGGGCTACTCTTGGAAGCACAACTATCAAAAAACGACTCAAGTAAAACAAAATTTGTTGTTGCCGGTTTACTACTTGGTATTCTAATGGCAGCAATGGATAACACAATCGTCGCAACTGCGATGGCAACGATTGTCGGAGACTTAGGAGGGTTCGACAAGTTCGTTTGGGTCACATCTGCCTACATGGTAGCAACAATGGCCGGAATGCCTATTTTCGGTAAGCTGTCTGATATGTACGGACGGAAACGCTTTTATATTGGCGGATTAATTCTCTTCTTATTTGGTTCTGCACTTTGCGGGACAGCATCAAGTATTGAACAGTTAAGTGTTTATAGAGCCATTCAAGGGATTGGTGGCGGCGCTCTTATGCCTATCGCATTTACAATTATGTATGATATATTCCCGCCTGAAAAACGCGGAAAAATGACCGGACTATTTGGTGCTGTTTTCGGAACATCTAGTGTTTTCGGCCCTTTATTAGGTGCTTACATTACAGATTATATAAGTTGGCACTGGGTCTTCTATATTAATATTCCGTTAGGACTTATCTCCTTCTTCTTCATTACTAAATACTATAACGAGTCTCTAGAATATCGAAAACAAAAAATTGACTGGGCTGGTGCCATTACACTTGTCATTAGTATCATTTGCTTAATGTTTGCCCTAGAACTTGGCGGTAAGGAATATGCATGGGACTCTAATGTGATTATTGGTTTATTTTCAACTGTTATTATTATGCTTATTATTTTCTTCTTCGTAGAAAGAAACGCAATTGAGCCTATTATTTCTTTCCATTTATTTAAAAAACCTTTATTTGCAGCTAGCCAAGGTGTTGCCTTTTTCTATGGCGCAGCTTTTATCATCTGTACAGTTTATATTCCAATCTTCGTTCAAGGTGTTCTCGGTGGTTCAGCCTCAAATGCTGGATTAATTTTGACACCCATGATGGTAGGATCTGTAATTGGAAGTCAAACTGGTGGACAGTTCGCTTCACGAACAAGTTATCGTAACATCATGATAGTATCTGGAGTTTTCTTCGTTCTTGGTATTTATTTACTAAGTACTTTAACAATGGAAACATCTCGCAGCCTCGTAACAATGTTTATGGTGCTTGCTGGACTTGGAGTTGGATTCTCCTTCTCAGTTTTAAGTATGGCATCTATCCACAAACTAGAAATGAGAGATCGCGGTTCTGCTACATCAACGAACTCATTCTTCCGTTCACTTGGAATGACCCTTGGCGTCACGATTTTCGGTACGATTCAAAATCATGTTTTCACTGATAAATTAAAAGCAGTCTTCCCTCCTGAACTAGCAAAAATGGCTCCTAAAGGTGGAGACACAAGCTTTTTATTATCACCAAATGCTACTGAAAAGCTACCTCCTGAAGTAATGAGCGGAATTAAAGAGGCTCTTGCAACATCTATTGCTAATACATTTTTCTGGGCACTTATCCCAGCTACGCTAAGTATAATTTGTATTTTACTTATGGGAAATGAACGTCTTTTAACAGGACCAAAAACAAAGCAAAAACAAAAACAAGTAAGCTAATATAGAAAAACGAAACGGTATATCCCTTTATGAAAGAGGATATACCGTTTATAATATATATAAAGTTTCTATATACAGGAGTTGAGACAGCATGAGCATGAAGTTAGTCATTCTCGGCTTGTTACTCGAAGGAGATAAACATCCATATGAAGTGCAGCACATAATGAAAGAAAGACAAATGGATTGTTATATTAAATATGCCAAGGGATCGCTATACTACGCCTTCGAGCAATTAGAAAAACAAGGTGCGATTAGCGTTACCAATATTGTTCGAGATACAAATAGACCAGAAAAAACAATCTTCCATATAACAGAGGAAGGAAAAGCCCTTTTCCACACCCTATTATTAAAACAATTTGAAGCGAAAAACCAAATATATAAACCTATTTATTCAGCGCTCTCTTTCGCTCACTTTAGCGACGAACAAGCACTAGTTCCTATTTTGGAAAAAAAGAGAGATGATACAATGTTATATTTACATACAATGCAAACGATATACGATCATAATAAACAACTAGTTCCTCGTGCTCAACTATATATTCTACAAAGCGTCATTGAGCATATTAATGTTGAATTACGTTGGCTAAACACACTCTTACAAGATGCAACTGCAGGTCGTCTTTCAGAAATAGGTGTAGATAATGATTAAGTTTTTCTAAAAGAGGTGCCTCCTCTTTTAGAAAAACTTAACACTATAATTATTCCTCGCAACTCAAAACACCCTCATTTTAATAATAAATAACCGTTAAAAACTCTTAATTTTCCGAATAAAAAGAAATGAAAAACTTTAGAATTTTCTTATTTTAAAACAGTGGACAAAATTCCGAAAATTGTGTTAGAATTTGTTTCAATATCATATCGCTTGTTACATTCCTTTCAAAAGGAAAATAGGTACACGAATATTTCACTTCGTGTTTAAAAGGGAAGTTTGGTGAAACTCCAACACGGTCCCGCCACTGTAAATGCTGAGATTTCTTTTTTGTACCACTGTGAAAACGGGAAGGTGAAAGAAATTATAGGAAGCATAAGTCAGGAGACCTGCCTATTTTAACAACACTGATAGACTCACGGATGATGATGAGGTGTTAAGAACAAAAAGGAAGGCTTATTTTTCTATGCCTTTATGCTTTTTGTTATAGGTATTTCCGAGTAAACGGAAATGCTTACTTTCAATTAGGGAGGAATTTAAAATGGCAATTCAAACAAGTAACTTAGGTTATCCACGTATCGGACTACAACGAGAGTGGAAAAAAACATTGGAAGCTTTTTGGTCCAATAAAATTGATGAAGAACAATTTTTAACAACAATGAAAGAAATTCGCCTTCAACACGTCAAAGTACAGCAAGAAAAAGGAATTGAATTAATTCCAGTTGGCGATTTTACATATTATGACCACGTTCTGGATACGGCCTACATGTTAGGATTCATCCCGTCACGTTTTTCAGAGTTTACCTCTTACCTTGATGTATATTTTGCAATGGCACGCGGCTCTAAAGATCACGTTGCTTCTGAAATGACAAAATGGTTTAACACAAACTATCATTACATTGTTCCTGAATATGAAGAAGGATTACAAATTTCTTTAAAAGACAATCGTCCTCTTCGTTTATATGAAGAAGCGAAAAAAGAGTTAGGCGTGGATGGAAAACCAGTTATTTTAGGACCTTATACATTCCTAAAACTAGCAAAAGGTTATAACGAAGAGCAATTTGCCACTATTTTAAAAGAGCTAGTTGCACCTTATGTACAATTATTCTCTGAATTACACGCAGCTGGAGCACAAATTATTCAAGTTGATGAACCGATCTTCGCATCTTTAACAAAAGATGAAATTAATCAAGCGAAAGAACTTTACGAAGCTATTCATAAAGAGGTTCCGAATGCTAAACTTCTTCTACAAACATATTTTGATAGTGTAGAAGAGAACTATGAAGAAATCATTACATTCCCTGTTTCTGGTATTGGATTAGACTTTGTTCATGGCAAAGAAGGTAATGTAAATGCTATTTCAAAATATGGATTCCCAGCTGATAAAATTTTAGCTATCGGTTGTATAGATGGCCGTAACATTTGGAGAGCTGATCTTGATGATGTACTTTCTTTATTTACAACATTACAAGATCAAATCACAGCAAAAGGTTTAATTGTTCAACCTTCTTGTAGCTTATTGCATACTCCAATTGATAAAACGGAAGAAACGCACTTAACAACTGAATTATTTGATGCACTTGCATTTGCTAATCAAAAATTAGAAGAACTAGTCCTTATCCATTCTGCTCTTACTAAAGGTGTAGCAAGCATCAGTAGCGATTTGACAACATATCGTAATGCACATCATGCAATCCGCTCATCAGCTGCACGTAATCGTGAAGATGTAAAAGGGGCACGTACATCACTTAAAGAAGATGATTTCTCACGTCCTCTTCCATTTGAAAAACGATATGAACTACAGCAAGTAGCTTTACAATTACCGTTGTTACCAACAACAACTATCGGTAGCTTCCCGCAAACGACTGAAGTTCGTCAAACACGTAAACAGTGGCGTAACGGCGATATTTCAAATGAACAATACAATCAATTCATCGAAAAGGAAACTGAAAAGTGGATTCGTTACCAAGAAGATATTGGTCTTGATGTACTAGTACACGGTGAATTCGAAAGAACTGACATGGTGGAATATTTTGGAGAAAGACTTGCTGGTTTCTCCTTTACTAAAAACGGATGGGTACAATCATACGGTTCTCGCTGCGTAAAACCACCTGTTATTTATGGTGATGTTGCCTTTATAAATGGAATGACTATTAAAGAAACTGTATATGCACAAAGCTTAACAGAGAAAGTAGTAAAAGGTATGCTCACTGGACCTGTCACTATTTTAAATTGGTCATTCGTTCGAAATGATATTTCAAGAAAAGAAGTTTCATATCAAATTGCATTAGCACTTCGTCATGAAATTGAATTACTTGAATCTTCCGGAATTAGAGTAATCCAAGTCGATGAGCCTGCACTTCGTGAAGGTATGCCGTTAAAAGAAAAAGATTGGGATGCATACATTACATGGGCAGTTCAATCATTCCTTTTAGCAACATCTTCTGTAGAAAATGAAACACAAATTCATACTCATATGTGTTACAGTAACTTCGAAGATATTGTAGATGCAATTCGAGCGTTAGACGCAGATGTTATTTCTATCGAAACATCAAGAAGTCATGGAGAATTTATTAATACATTAAAACATACAACATATGAAAAAGGAATTGGTCTAGGTGTATATGATATTCATAGCCCACGTGTCCCAAGTAAAGATGAAATGTTCACAATCGTAGAACAATCTTTACAAGTATGTGACCCTAAATATTTCTGGATTAATCCAGACTGTGGTTTAAAAACACGAAGAACTGAGGAAGTTATACCTGCTTTAGAGCACATGGTTCAGGCAGCAAAAGATGCTCGTTCTCTCCTAAAGACAAACGCATAATAAAAAACGTGTTATCCTTCAAAAAGGATAACACGTTTTTTTATTCTACACTCTCAAAATAGAAGTCATATTGTACTTTATACAATTCATCGTCTGATGGCTCTTCAAGAGGAGTTGTCTGCAAAACTATCATATATTCCCCGTTCGGAATAGGAATATGCAATTTATTAGAAAGAATACTTGTTATATATACTTCTTCATTCTTCACTGTGAAAGGAACTGATATCGTTCTAACCACTTCTTCTTTCTCAATATGATTTCCACAAGTAACTTCTACTTCACAAGTATAGTCAGAGATTGCTTCAAAAATAATAGCTCCATCCACCTCAGCGTAGCCTCTTTCAAAATCTTCAGGAGTCCAATCTACATAAGGCTGCTGACCATCATAGTTCATTATCATTAATTGCGAATATGAAATTGTTAATTCCATAACTATCCCTCTCCTCCACTATGAAATGTATGCCAATTACTATTTCACTTCAAATTTCACACGCGTACCATCTGGATATTTGTCTAGCTTATTCCCTACCCAAGAACCTGCACCGCGGTTATCTGCTGGACTTATATATTCAATATGAGCTCCTTTTCCGCCTTCCTTACACATCGCCATCGGCCATTCATCACGATCATAACCTTTCTTCGTCGGATATGGCGCTAACGATAATTTCCTTCTATCCGCTGCACCATTACGATCAATTGTACACATTTCTGAATGCCCTTCTTTTATAGCATCCGTTATATGTTTCCCGGTCTCTGGATATCGTTCTTTCGGGAACTCTAGAATTTGATCATACGTAGTTGTTTTTTTAGTACTTGTCTCCTCTGGCACAAATACTTCATATACCGCTACCAAAAGAGAAAGAATTGCAATAATTGAAATGATAATACCTTTAAATTGCTTCATGTGTACCTCCGTGTTCCTACCAATTTCTTTTCCTCAGTTATTATAACAAACTTCTTCTATGTATGTTTTCAGACATTATGTTAGCTCTTCCTCTCCATTCCGCCAAAAACATTCATTTTTCCTCACCTTTTCACTAATGCTGTAGAAAACTAATATCCTTCCGACATTCTTTTTCAAAGGAAGTTATCATAAAAGATTGAATTGGTATATACGATACTTTTTGGGGAGGAAATTTCATGGAAGCAATCTATAAAACGAAAGATGTTACAAATAAAACAGGTATCCCAAAACATATAGTCCGAAAATATAGCCAACTCTTAGAGGAACACGGTTATATCATTTCAAAAACAGCTGATGCTCGTATTTATAAATTGGATGATTTAAAACTATTGAAATCTATACATGAAAGGGCTGCTACATTACAAGAAGACATTTCAGAAACAATACCTATTATTTTAAAAGAAAAAGAGGCCCCACCTGTACCTGTTATTCAAGATAAACAAGAGATACAACCAAAAGAAGATGGGCGTAACTTTGAGGAATTCATGTTAAAACTTGAAATGCTTGCTCAATTAAATGAAGCAATTATTCATCAAAACTCTACTCTCATTACACAAAATCGTTTAAAAGACGAGAAATTAGATGAACTAATGCAACAAGTTTATGTAAAAGAAGGCTCTCAAGAAAAAATGTTACAAGAGCTAGTTGTTCACGCCGCCGAAACAGATGCACTCCAAAAAGAAAAGATGGACTTATTAATGAATCATATGTATAAGCGAGAATCCAAACAAGAAGAAAAAATGAATAAACTTGTCAATCAAATTTACAATAAAGACAGCACCCGTGATGCACAACTTATGCAAGTTATTCGCGAAATTCAAGAAACAAAAAGATTAGTCGCCGCCTCAAAAGAGCAAAGCTTCTTTCAATCATTTAAAAGTCTATTCGTTCGAACAAAACAAGAAAAAATAAATGAATGAAATTTTGTATATTTTTCTAATTCACGATAAAATAAAAAGTTACCTTCTACCGGTAACTTTTATTCCTTATATCGTACAGCTGGCAATATAATAATAGCTTCAGTTCCTTTTCCGCTTTCACTTTTATATTCCAATGTACCATTATGCGCTTGTAAAATACTAAATGTTACCATAAGACCTAATCCTGTTCCTTTTTCTTTTAAAGAATAATACGGTTGTCCAAGCCTTACTAACTGTTCTTTTGTCATGCCAACACCACTATCTTTAACTCTTATTATTATCATTTCATCTTTTTGAATAGCTGTTACTTTTAAATACCCTTTGTTTCCTTGAATTGCTTCAATACCGTTTTTAACAACATTCATAATAGCTTGCTTCAATTTCGTCTTATCGCCGATAGTATAAAGGCTCTCAGAAATCTCAACTTGCAAATAAACGCCCTGCATCGCTGCAAATGATGACATAAGAGTTGTCATTTCAATTAATTGTGCTGATAAACAAATATGTTCTTTTTTTTCAATTTGAGGCCTTGCTAAATTTAAATAATCTGAAATAATCTGTTCAGCACGATCCAGTTCAGCTAATACGAGACGCATATAATCTTTGTTTTTTACGTCTTCCGTACTCTCTAGCAATTGAATAAACCCTCGTACAACAGTGAGAGGGTTTCGAACTTCATGTGCAACACTTGCAGCTAACTCACTTACAATATTAAGTTTTTCTGATTTTTGCATTTCTGTACGCAATAATGCATTTTCATTTAAATACTCAGTCAAATACACTTGAAATACCATTGTCATAACCATAATAAGTGATGCAAATATATACCCACTATATAGATTAGATATGTACGGTGTAAAACCTGTTTCTAAAAGGACATTCAACATCCCGACTACTAATGAAACAAGAACATAAAATGATGCAATCATAAAAGCTAATATTAGCTTCTTATCTCTTGAAAAAAGAGACCATTTCTTTGACAAAAACAATGGAATTATCGAAAGAAATATAACTTCTACGATAGGCAACCAACTGAGCTCCTTAAAAATCCATTCATATGCAACAAAAATAATGGCAGGGATGAGCCCAACAATCCCACCATATAAAAAACCACTAACAATTGGGATTGGATGAAAATTGTATCCGCAAACGGTACCAAAACAAATAGAGTATGTCATGGAGAGAACGAGTGTAACGCTAGATAAAAACATAATAAAGTAGCGATTAGGCTTCGGAAGCATTCCTTGATAACGATTTAAACGAATCGCTTCATATAAAAATAGTGGTAAAATAATGATGGCAATTTGGATCATTAAATCACGAATCAGCTCCATAGCCTCTCATCCCCTATATGTATTTTGATATGATTATATCATTTTATAAGTCTATTTGTTTTAAAATTTTGATTTTTCTTAACACTTTTGTTAATTATTTGTTAACAACTAATAATAAATGTTACAAATTTCCGAAATGATTGTAAACCCTGTACCAAATTTCCTTCGTGCAGTATACAATGAATACGGATTACAAAGAAAATAAAAAACACCTCACTAGACGGACAACTATCGCAAAATACAGCATATAATCCATACTATCTATGTTTACAAATAAGTGATCATTACTTTAGTAGGAGGAAGATAAATATGGCGGGTACTACGCTTGTTTTAAAAGAAGAAAATTTGGTTGTGCTAGAAAACGTTGAAAAATCAGTATACGAAGAATTGCAACATAAAGCAGGGAACGATGACTGTACATGTGCTGTAAATGAATCCGTTGTCCATCTTGGCAAAGTATCTTCCGTACTTTGGAACGAAGATGAAATAGATTGGGAATACGGTTATTAAAAAGTCGCTTGCAGCGGCTTTTTTTGTGTTTATGCTTAAACAAATGGAGTGAAACTTTAATTAACTCACACAGCTTATACTCTTATGGACATTTGAATCCTCACATAATTTCTTACTTCCACTGAATGTTAAGATACGATTCTTATCTTTCACAAATAGCGGGGGAAATTTTATAAACAAAGCGTAATAGTTAAAAATATGATAAAATGAACTTAATTTTCAAACGGAAGAAAGGGACATACAATGGAACAATTCATTAATCCTAGAGTGAAGGACATCCAAATTTCTGGAATCCGTCAGTTCTCTAACATGATTCAAAACTATGATAATCTCATCTCTTTAACAATTGGGCAACCCGATTTCCCTACACCTTCTTTAGTAAAAGAAGCTGCTAAACGGGCCATTACAGAAAATTATACAAGCTATACACATAATGCTGGTTTATTAGAATTACGCGTGGCAGCTTGTAACTTTGTAAAAGCTAACTACGATTTACACTATTCACCTGAAAACGAAACCATCGTTACAATCGGTGCTAGCGAAGCGATTGATGTTGCATTCCGAACAATTTTAGAACCAGGAACAGAAGTAATTTTACCTGCTCCTATTTATCCAGGCTACGAGCCTATTATTCGACTATGCGGTGCAATGCCTATTTTTATAGATGTTCGTGAAACTGGATTTCGTTTAACAGCTGAAGCATTGCAAAATGCAATTACAGAACGAACAAGATGCGTCGTTTTGCCGTATCCTTCTAATCCAACTGGTGTTACCCTATCAAAAGAAGAATTACAAGATATTGTATCTGTCTTAAAAGATAAAAATATTTTCGTTCTTTCTGATGAAATTTATAGCGAACTAGTATATGAAGGGCAACACACATCTATTGCTCAATTCCCAGAAATGCGTGAGAAGACTATTGTCATTAATGGCTTAGCCAAATCACATTCTATGACAGGATGGCGTATTGGATTTTTATTTGCTCCTAATTATTTAGCAAAGCATATTTTAAAAGTTCATCAATACAATGTGACATGCGCTAATTCAATCGCCCAACATGCTGCAATTGAAGCGTTAACAGCTGCCAAAGATGCGCCGAAGATGATGCGCCACCAATATAAAAACCGCCGTGATTATGTATATAATAGACTCATTCAAATGGGCTTAACAGTCGAGAAGCCAAAGGGTGCGTTTTATTTATTCCCATATGTCGGAAACTTAACATCTTCATCATTTGATTTTGCACTTGATCTTGTAAAAGAAGCTGGGCTAGCCGTCGTTCCTGGGACCGCATTTTCTGAATATGGTGAAGGTTATCTTCGTCTTTCCTATGCTTATAGTACCGAAACTTTAAAAGAAGGCTGTGACCGTTTAGAAGCCTTTCTAAAGCAAAAAGCTAAGAGTTAAACTCTTAGCTTTTTTATGCATGCTGATCACAAGTTTGACGCTTCAATAATTTATGTGGAATAATAATGCATTTTGCAGTAGACTCCGAATGCTCCACCTTATCAACTAAAGCTTTTGCCGCTTCATACCCTAATTGATAAATATTCACATCAACTGTCGAAAGTGGCGGACTAGCAATTTCTGATAATAAAGCATTGTTAAAGCTTACAATCGAAACATCTTTCGGTACAACAAATCCTTTTTTAGAAAGCGCACTTAACACGCCAAGTCCAATTAAATCATCCGTTGCCATAATTGCTGTCGGTGGTTGCTTTAGTCCCATTAATTCCTCAACAGCCTGTTGACCACTCTCTCTTGAAAAATCAAAGTGTAAAATATACTCTTTCGGTAATATAATATCTGCTAGTTTCAAAGCATCACTCATCCCCGCCAAACGATCTCTCGTTACAAGTAAATCTGAGCCACCACCAATGAACGCGATTTGCTTATGGCCTAATGAAATCAAATATTCTGCTACTTCTCTTGCCGCTGTATAATTGTCATTATCTACATATGTAATTTCATCTTTTCGATCATATGGTTTTCCAATTAATACAAACGGGAAATTTTGATTATGCAAATACTGAATAATCCGGTCATTCTCTCTTGAATATAAAAGAATAATACCACCAATTTGACGCCCTTGTACCATCTTGACAACACCATTAAAAATTTCTTCTTCCGTTTCACCTGTCGACATATAGAGCGCATACCCTTCCATATGTGCAAATGAACTAATTCCTCTTATAACTTCTGGAAAGAATGGGTTTTGAAAAGCTTTACTTGCTGAGCTCGGCATAACGAGCCCAAGCGTTTTCGTTGTTTGATTTGCAAGGTTTCTTGCATTTAAATTTGGATGATATCCTAGTTCACTCATTACTTTCCGAACACGACGCTTTGTTTTTTCACTTATACTTGGATTATCAGCAATTACACGAGAAACTGTCGATGGTGCAACATTTGCCTTCTTCGCCACATCTTTAATTGTAACTGTCATAAAAATCCCCCTCCTCTCACTTCTCTGCCATTTTTCATATATTTTTATCTTGCACTTGTTGCAAGTAATAGGAGAAGTCGTAAACTTTCATCACTTTATTCTATCTTGCAAAAATCATCTTATTCTCCCTCTCCATGTATTGTAAGGGATATCGCTCTTTTTTCCTATACTATAATATACTATTTATTTCACATTTTTTCACATTTAATGTCAAATCTCTTTTCATCTTCCTACAAATCCTTTTATAGAGAGATGAAAAGAGAAATGGGACGTAATGCCCCATTTTCACCCTTTCGTACCGCCAGCTGTTAAACCAGAAATGAAGTATTTTTGTAATGATAGGAATAAAATCGAAATTGGTATTGCAATTAATACTGAACCCGCTGCAAACGTCGTAAATTCATTACCAAATTTTTTCGCTACCATTTCATATAATCCAACTGCTAAAGTGTAATTTTCCGGCGTGCGTAAAATAATACTTGCTAAAATGAAATCTGTAAATGGACCGATGAAAGTGAATAATGCTACAACCGCTACGATTGGCTTTGCAAGCGGCATAATGATTTGCCAAAAAATACGGAAGTGTCCTGCTCCATCCATGCGGGCTGACTCATCCAACTCTTTCGGAATTGTATCAAAATACCCTTTCATAAGCCAAGTATTCATTGGAATTGCCCCGCCTACATAAATTAAAATTAATGCAAGATGTGTATCAATTAATCCTGTTAACTGCGCTAATACGTATAGTGCGATTAACGCTGCAAAGTTCGGAATCATTTGTAGAATTAAAAATGTTAATAAACCATTTTTTCTTCCGACAAAACGATATCTCGAAAATGCATAAGCAGTAAAGCTAATTGCTAACACCGAAAAAATCATCGTCATAACACTAACTTTTAACGTATTTTTATACCAAAGTAAGTACTTACTTGAATCAAGATCAAGTAGCTTACGATAATGATCTAACGTAGCATTTTTCGGAATAATGCTAGAACCAGACAAACTATCTCCTGGATTAAACGATGAACCAATAATCCATAGTAATGGATAGAAAATAATCGCACACATTATGAAGATAACCAAATAACTTAATGAAAGACGTAACATCTTTTGTCGTTTAATATTCATTTACATCATATCCTCTTCTTGGAATGATTTTGTTCTCTTAAATTGCCATAATGCAACTGTAATAACGATTAACGATAAAATCATTGTAAGAGCTGCTGCTTTTCCGTACTGCGCTGAAGTCATCGTTAACTTATAAATCCATGAAATTAAAATATCCGTTCCACCTGCATCTTGCCCCGCTACAGCAGGACCTCCGCCATTAAATAGATAAATGATACTAAAGTTATTAAAGTTAAACGTATATTGTGTAATTAAAATTGGTGCTGTTGCGTATAAAACAAGTGGCAATGTAATTTTACGGAACTGTTGCCAAGCAGTTGCTCCATCTACTGTAGCAGCTTCATATAATTCTCCTGGAATCGATTGCAATATACCTGTTGTCATTGCAAAGACGAATGGGAAACCAAGCCACGTTTGGATCATAATTAAAGCAATCTTCGCCCAAAACGGATCTGTCATCCAAGCAATCTTTTCAATCCCGAATAAAGCTAAGACTTGATTATTAATTGCTCCAAATGTTTCATTAAACATACCCGAGAAGACAAGAATAGATACGAATGCTGGAACAGCCCACGGTAAAATGAAGATTGTTCGAATAATTGCCTTACCTTTAATACCAGGCTGATTTACGATAATCGCTAAGAAAATACCAAGTGCAACTTGTAATGTTGTTGCAACAAATGTCCAAATGACAGTCCAAGAAAATACACTTAAAAATGTCTCTCTCCACATTGGTAATGTGAAAATATCAATAAAGTTTTTAAAGCCCACCCAATCTACTAATTTAGCTGGAGGAGAGTGATATAAGTCATAGTTCGTAAATCCAATTAAGATTACAAAAATGATTGGAAATACAACTACAAAGATTAGTAATAGAAACCCTGGTGAAACCATTAAATATGGAAAACCTTGATCTAATAAGTTACGGTATTGCTCTTTTACTGAGTTTAATGGTGTTCCTATATCACGTTTCTTCCCATTTTGGTATGCATCATATAAGTTAAATCCATATATTCCAAGTCCAAACACTATGACGATAAGTGCCAAAATCCCTTCTACTAATAGAAAGACAGAATGGTCACGTGGAACTTCTGTACCGAGCGTTACAATTCCCCATAATCCCATATTTAGCAAATCAGCAAATGCTACAATAAATGAACCTGTTAATACTAGAAAAATAAGACCTTTTACATATTGTTTATTATATAGTTGACCAATGCCTGGAATAATAGATAACATGGTCGCCATTTTCCTATGTTTCGAACCGTTCATATCTTTCATTGGTTCCATAGATGTTTGCATGTTCCTTCCCCCTTTTTCTTCCTAATTGGAAGGGAGAGAATTCGTGCCTCTCATATTAGAGGCACGAATTTCACCTTATTTTTGCTTACTATGATTTGCCTCAATATTTCCTTTAATTTGTTTCACTGCACTATCAAGCGCTGCTTTTGGTGCCTCTTTATCTGTAACAACTAACTGAAGAGCGTCTCCAGCTGGTTTCCATACTTCTTGCATTTCTGGAATATTCGGCATTGGAATTCCATTTTCTGATTGAGTTGCAACTGCTTTTGCAGCTTCATTATCTTTAATAATTGGATCTTCCATTACTGATTTTACTGGAGGAATTTCTTTTGTCTTCTCAAATCGAATTTTTGCATTTTCTTCATTTGTTACCCACTCAGTAAATTTTGTAGCTAAATCATTTTGTTTAGAGAAGCTTGTTACATGCCAGCCTTTTACCCCAACAAATGTTTTCATCGGTTGACCATTTGGTAATTTCGGCATTGGAGCAACACCATAATCAATTCCGTTCTTTTCCATCGCTTGGAACGCCCACGGTCCGTTCATAATAGATGCTGCTTTTCCTTCATTGAATAATCCATCAGCAGCAGGGCCACCAGACTCACCGATAATACCTTTCGGGAATAACTTTTCTTTGTACCATTTTTGAAGATATTCAGCGCCTTGTACTGCTCCGCTATTATTTAATCCAACATCACTTGCATTTGGTTTTCCGTCTTTCTCACCAAATACATATCCGCCCATACCTGCCATAAACGCGTTAGCAAAGTAGAAGTTATCTCCTAATGTTAAAAATCCGTACTTGCCATCCTTCGTAAAGTCTTTTGAGAAGTTAAACAGCTCGTCCATCGTTTCTGGTGCTTTTTGCATTAATTTTTTATTGTAAATAAAAACTGGTGTTTCAATCGCTTTTGGTAAACCATATAATTTCCCGTTGTATGTCTGTGCTTCTATTGATAAGTCAGTAAATTTACTCTTAACAGCATCATCTGCTTTTACTTCAGAAAGTAAGCCTTCTGTTACTGCATTTCCAATTTGATCATGTGGCAATGTTACAACATCCGGTCCAGTCCCCGCTGGCCCATCAAGACGTAACTTCTTCACTTGATCTGTCATTTGCATTTCAACAACTTTAACTTTCACGTTATATTTTTTCTCAAAGCTTTTCACAGCTGGTTCTAAACCAACACCTTTTTTATCATCTTCCCAAACGAGAAGATCATAGTCTTTCTTCGCTTTACTTTCCTCTTTTTTCCCTGAATCTTTCGGTCCACATGCAGATAACATGCCGATTGACAATGCTGAAATCGTTAATAGTGATAATGCTTTCTTCATCCCAAAAACCTCCCTAAATTGTCTATGTACCTTAATGATTGAAAACGTTTGCATTCGAAAGTTTAATAGAAGCGCAAACACTATCTCAAATCTATGAAAACGTTTGCGCTATTTGTCTATCATTATACATTCTTTTATTCATTTTGCAAATATTAATTTTAAAAATAATGTCATTATGCTCTTTATACATTGACTTTATATGAAATGAATACTACTCTTATAAGCAATATTAAAGCTATTAGAAAGGCAATCGTTTGCAATATGGGCTTTATTATTACACTTAAGGGAATAATATGTATAGAGATGTTAAAGGGGGATTTTCTATATGCTTAAAGAAGCCGTTTACCATAGGCCGAAAGATAATTATGCATACGCTTACGATGAAAAAACAATTCACATCCGAATACGCACTAAGAGAGATGATGTTCAAATCGCCACTCTTATCTACGGTGATCCGTACGAATGGCAAGATGGGAAATGGATTACAGCGAGTACACCGATGAAAAAAACCGGATCTACTGAGTTATTTGATTATTGGTCGGTTTCAATCAAACCAAAATTTAAGCGCTTACGTTATGGATTCGAATTAAAAACTGAGACAGAAACTCTTATTTATGCAGAGCGAGGATTTTTTTCTACCATTCCAAATGATGATGTTGGTAACTTTTTCTGTTTCCCATTTATTCATGCAAACGATGTATTCAAAGCACCTTCCTGGATTAAAGACACCGTTTGGTATCAAATTTTCCCAGAACGGTTCGCTAATGGAGATAGTGCGCTGAATCCAGAAAACACCCTTCCTTGGGGAAGCGCTGAGCCAACTCCAACTAATTTTTTCGGTGGAGATTTTGCTGGTATTATTCAAAACCTTGATTACCTTGTTAAGCTTGGAATTTCCGGAATATATTTCACTCCTATTTTCAAAGCTCATTCGAATCATAAATATGACACAATTGATTACATGGAAATCGATCCACAATTTGGGACGAAAGAAACTTTCAAAGAACTCATTCAGGCGTGTCATAAACATGGTATAAAAGTAATGCTCGACGCTGTTTTTAATCATAGCGGATACTTCTTTGATAAATTTCAAGATGTGCTAGACCATGGTGAGAATTCCGCCTATAAAGATTGGTTCCATATTCATGAATTTCCAATTATAACTGCGCCACTTCCTAACTATGATACTTTCGCATTTACACCATATATGCCTAAATTAAATACAGCACATCCAGATGTAAAAGAATATTTACTTGAAGTAGGGCGTTATTGGGTAAGAGAATTCAACATAGACGGTTGGCGCCTTGATGTAGCAAATGAAGTTGACCACAGCTTTTGGAGAGAATTCCGAAGTGAGATAAAGGCGTTAAATCCTGAAGTATATATTTTAGGCGAAATTTGGCACGATGCCCTCCCATGGCTACACGGAGATCAATTTGATGCTGTAATGAGCTATCCTGTTACAAATGCACTACTTTCTTACTTTGCTAACGAGTCCATTCATGCAAGTGAGTTTATGAAACAAATTACAGACTCTCTACATTCCTACTCTATGAATGTAAATGAAGCAGCATTTCATTTATTAGACAGTCATGACACACCTAGAATTTTAGCAACATGTAATGGGGATAAAAATAAGTTAAAGTTACTCTATGTATTTCACCTTTCTTTCATCGGTTCTCCTTGTATTTATTACGGCGATGAAATCGGTATGGATGGTGGAATGGACCCTGGCTGTCGCAAATGCATGATATGGGATGAAAAAGAACAAGATACTCTTTTATTTACACATATACAAACATTAATTTCATTACGGAAACAACATAAAGCATTTGGAGGAAACGGTATTTTTCAATTCATTGAGGCAAATGATGAACATAATTATATTTCTTATACAAAAACATATGAAGATGAAACTATCTTTTTCGTTTTAAATCCTACTAACAGTGAGGTTACAACTTCACTCCCTCTCCATATTACTGGGAAGAAAATAATTAACATTTATACAAACGAAGAATTTTCAGCGGAAGCAAGTGTATTACAAGTTACACTTCCACCGCACGGATTCTCCATATTAAAATGGTAATAGAAAAAGCCTTATGCCACTCGGACATAAGGCTTTTTCTTATTTCAATTTATACACCATTGCTTCATATGGACGTAATGTAATGTTTTCCATCAATCCATTTTCCAAGTCATAGTTGTGTATTAATAGTTCTGATTCGCTATAAACAATATCCTCTGGCAATTCAAATACACATTCATCTGCAGTGAAGTTTGCAATCACCAGAAGCTTTTCTTCTCCATATGTTCTTACATAAGCAAAAATAGAAGGGTTATTTTCTAGTATTAAATCATATGTTCCATACACAACTATTTCATTGTTTTTACGTAACTCAATCAATTTTTTATAGTAATAAAAAATCGATTCTTCGTCTTGGATCGCCTGTTTCACATTAATCTCTTTGTAGTTAGGGTTTACCGCAATCCAAGGCTCACCCGTTGTGAATCCAGCATGTTCTCTATCGTCCCACTGCATCGGAGTTCTAGCATTATCTCGGCCCTTTATATAAATAGATTGCATCACTTTATCTTTATCTTCGCCGCGCTCTATAACTTTTTCTTTATACATATTTAGGGTTTCAATATCTCGGTATTCATCAATTGATTCAAATCGAACATTGGTCATTCCGATTTCTTCTCCTTGATAAATATATGGCGTTCCCTTCATCATATGAAGTACTGTCGCTAACATTTTCGCTGATTCAGTATGATAAGCCCCATCATTACCAAAACGAGATACAACGCGAGGCTGGTCATGGTTATTCCAATAAAGGCTATTCCATCCTGTTTGTTCTAATGCTTTTTGCCACTTTGTTAAATTTTGTTTCAAAGTAAGAAGTGAGCATGGTTTTACATCCCATTTCCCACCTTCTCCTGAATCTAAATCCATATGTTCAAATTGGAATACCATTTGTAGTTCGTTTCTAGCTTCTCCTGTATACAATTTAGCCTCTTCTGTCGTTACACCTGGCATTTCCCCAACCGTCATAACGTCATACTGAGACAATACCTCTTCATTCATTTCATGCAAATACTTATGAATGTTCGGACCGTTCATAAAATGTTTATGACCTGAAACATATCCTTCTTCATCTGTTTCAACAACTGGTAAACCTTCTTCTTTAGAAATAAAATTAATAACATCCATACGGAACCCATCAATTCCTTTTTCTAACCAAAACTTCATCATATCATAAACATCTTGTCTTACCTTTTCATTATCCCAGTTTAAATCTGGCTGTTTTTTAGAAAATAGATGTAAATAATATTCATCTGTCATTTCATCATATTGCCATGCAGATCCACTAAATGCTGCTCCCCAGTTATTCGGCTCTTTCCCTTCTTTTCCAGGGCGCCATATATAATAGTCTCTATATTTATTATCTTTCGATTTACATGATTCAATAAACCAATTATGTTCATCTGAAGTATGATTAACAACTAAGTCCATCATAAGTTTCATATTACGTTTATGCATTTCATGTAATAGTTCATCCCAATCTTCCATTGTTCCGAACTCGTTCATAATTTTACAATAATCACTTATATCGTAACCATTATCATCGTTTGGAGATTCATAGACTGGTGATAACCAAATTACATCAATACCTAATTCTTTTAAGTAATCTAGCTTTGAAATAATACCACGAAGATCACCTATACCATCACCATTACTATCCATAAAGCTACGAGGATAAATTTGATATACTACACTTTCTTTCCACCACTGTTTTTCCATTATGCTACCCCATTTCATCTATACTATTGATTCTTTTTTCTTTTTTTAAGGCGCAAACGTTTTCATTAATGAATGATAACAGATTCTATCCAAATTTAAAATAGCGCTTACAATATTTATTTTCTTTTTCTAATAAAACATGTAGAACTTATTATATATTCATAGGAATAATGAAAACGTTTTATTTTTTTATATTGTTTTTATTTCTTTTTTGAATCTATTCGTTTATAATAAATTCAAAGAAAACGTTTGCATAAACTTTCTAGGGGGAAATATCATGGCAGAACTTAAATTAGAAAATATTTATAAAATATATGATAATAACGTAACAGCCGTAACAGATTTTAATTTACACATTCAAGATAAAGAATTTATCGTATTCGTTGGTCCTTCTGGCTGTGGAAAATCTACAACACTACGAATGGTAGCTGGACTTGAAGATATTTCAAAAGGAGAATTTTCAATTGATGGTAAGCTAATGAACGATGTTCCTCCAAAAGATCGAGATATCGCAATGGTCTTCCAAAACTACGCTCTTTATCCACATATGAGTGTGTATGATAATATGGCATTTGGATTAAAACTTCGAAAAATACCGAAAGATGAAATCGACCGTCGAGTGAAACATGCAGCTCAAATTTTAGGGCTTGAACAATATTTAGATAGAAAACCGAAAGCTTTATCAGGTGGACAACGTCAACGTGTTGCATTAGGTAGAGCAATTGTTCGAGATGCAAAAGTCTTCTTAATGGATGAACCATTATCAAACTTAGACGCTAAACTACGTGTTGCAATGCGATCAGAAATTTCTAAATTACACCACCGCCTTGGCACAACGACAATTTATGTAACACATGATCAAACTGAAGCAATGACAATGGCTTCACGTCTTGTTGTTATGAAAGACGGCAAAATCCAACAAATTGGAACTCCAAAAGAAGTATATGAAACACCTGAAAATATTTTTGTCGGTGGTTTTATCGGTTCACCCGCAATGAATTTCTTCCGTGGAAAATTAACTGAAACCGATTTCGTTATAGACAGTTCACTAAAGATTAAAGTATCTGAAGGAAAAATGAAGTTATTACGCGAACAAGGCTATGTAAATAAAGAAATTGTTTTAGGTATTCGTCCAGAAGATATTCATGATGAACTATTATTTTTAGAAGCTTCACACTCTACTACTTTCACAACAAAAATTGAAGTTGCAGAGTTGTTAGGGGCTGAATCCATTATATATATGAAACTTGGAAATCAAGATTTTGCAGCACGTGTTGATGCAAGACATACTTTTTCACCTGGTGACCAAATTAAACTTGCTTTTGATATGAATAAAGCACATTTCTTTGATAGCCAAACCGAACAACGTATTCGTTAAAACATAAAGTTCTATTATAGAACATACAAAAAAACCGTCCACATATATACTGAGGGCGGTTTTCCATTATTATACTAGGGCTTCTATTGTATGAAATGATTGTCCTCTCGTGCTAATAATACCGAAAACTGGTAAATCGCTAAGCACCACTTCTTCTTGCTGTTTCATAAAAGATGACGTTAATTGTTTTATCTCTATCCAAACGTCATTAATACAAAGTACATTGGAATCGTTCTCTTGTTGGCGAGAAAAAATAGAATCTATTTTATATAGACCAGCATTTTGAAAAAGCATATCAACACGACTATATGCCTCCATAGCAAAACTGATAACACGTTGCCAATCTCCTTTTTTCCCCATATCGTAGGATATAAAAAGTGCCTCTCCGCCTAGATTCGTAATTTCCTCGGCTGTTGCTTGTCCACTTTCTTGATCAATGTCCGTCACAATTACTTTTGCGCCTTGCTTAGCCAACAAAAGAGCTGTACTACGTCCAATACCGATGCCACCACCAGTTACAATGGCAACCTTTCCTGCAAGCTTCATTTTCATTACCCCTTCTATAAGTCTTACCGTCATTCAGTATACTCTTTTATTAGATTAGTCCGCAAGCAGGAAAAGCTAACTCGACAACTTGTAAGCGATTACTTTTTTGATTCTTTTTTTTTCTTACTTTTATATTGATCGAAGGTTAAACCAATAAAAATAAGAATTCCCCAAAATATTAAGCTACCTCCAGTCATTCCAAATCCCCCTTTGTTATATAACAATATTATTTATATCCATTATACCATTATCTTAATCTTCAATCTATTTAAATGAAAATAGGATGTTTGAATTAGCTACCGCTTCTTTAAACATCCTTCAGTAATATGGAGGGTACTATATGGGAGATGTCCGCCCTATATACATTCCATTATATCAATTCCGTTTATCGAATTTTGTAAAAAAAATAAGACTTTTTATATACAAACAATAAAAAGTCTTATTTCATTAGTAGCACGTATAATCTAAATATTACTTATACAAGACTCATCACTTTCGTCTTTGCAATTAAATCATGAAAGCCACAATTATCTTTGCGGAATAACATCATATATACATTGCATATTAATGGAACTCCCAGTAATAATATGCTTGGTAATAATAATACCAAAAATCGTATTATTAATGTTTGTAACGTTAGCTTTTCACTTGTTAACGAGATTATTTTTGTTCTTGTTACCTTTTTACCAAGTGTAGAACCGTTCCAAAGAAAAGGTAACACAATAAAATTTATAGCCATTAATACGACAACAAGTGTAAGGTCATATCTATAGTCACCTAAACTTATATTAAAACGATTGAAAATAGCACTATAGTTTCCGGTAATAATAGCTACTACTGCACCGTACGTAACCGAGATTAAAAACATGTCAATAAGGGAAGCACCTATGCGATTCATTACAAGCGCTGGACGATGCATCTTTAACTTCATTTTGTGTCGACTCCTTCATATCCTTCTTTACCCGTTTCATCGTACCACTTCTAAAAAACATTGTAAACTGGCGTTTCGCTTACTTTTCTTGTACAATGTGTTACAACAGCATTGTGAAGGAGGTTCCCATATTGAAAAGATGGATAATCCTATTTGCCGCACTCTTATTAACAGGTTGTACAGGCAATACAAACCATTTAACCTATACAATTAACGATGAATATGAACTCATTCATACTTCTGGAGATGCATTTGAACTTTTCCCATCGCAGGATGCTGTATATGCTACACAATACATCCCTGCAAAAATTACAGAAATCGCTTGGGACGATAAATACATTATCACAAAACAAATTGAGGAAAAATCAGATCCAAATAATCCTGACGCAGCAATTACAAATAAAAAAAGTGAACATTATTGGATTATCGATGTAAAGCATAATAAACGATTCGGTCCTTATAATGAAAAACAATTTAACGAGCAAAAAGATGCTTTTAAAATTACAGTACCTTTTCAAAGTGTAGATTCATATGTGAAGGAGCTAAAAAAACAGTCAGCATAACTTTTTATGCTGACTGTTTTCGTTTAAATATACACCTTACTTGGAAAGTGAGATATTGAAAGTTTGCGGCTCTTTAACAGCTTCATGAGTATCTCCTGCTGCTAAATCATCTGTTGTAAACTTGATATCCTTTATCTTCTCTTTTCCATCATCGAGTATTAAACCGATAATTCCTTCTCGTGTCTCACCAGGCTTATAATCTTCCCTTGATACACTCTTTGTACCTACGAGTGTGTCTTCTTCATATAAAAAGTTTTGAGTTGCTACATTAAAATGCTGTTTGTCATTTATAGTAACATCATTCATAGAGAAAAATTGCATATTTTTAGCTCCACTATTTTCTACCTTATATGTAATTTCAACATACCGAATCGTATCGCTAATCTCTGTTCCACTTAACGATGCATATAATTCAGCATCTTCTTGACTCACTTTATCTCCCAATCTACGCTTTACTTCTTCAGGAGTTAATGCAGTATACACTTTCAATGTATTTTTTGCATCTTTGCTCATTTGTGATAATGAGATAACTTTAACGTCTTGTACGTGAATTTTCATTGGGGCTACTTCAAATGTCTGGTTCACAGAATGAACTTGTTCTAATTCAAATGTCCCCCATCCTTTTTCTTTCACTTTTTGTCCTACTTTTTTAAGCTCACGCCCACCATACTCTTTTGTTTCTGGAATAGATTCTTTCTTTTTGGGTTCTGCCTTCTTTTCTTCTTGATGGAAGCAACCACTTAACATAAGAAGAAAACTACATAAAACAAAAATACTTTTCCATGCTTTCATCATTTAATTTCTCCTAACACTATCATTCATTAAAATATATTAGTCCCTTGTTTTGTAAACTATAGAAACAATAAGAAGTCCACAAAACGAACTTGTCAGTCCAGATACTATTATACCTCCTATTTGGAAAATATGAAAATAGGGGTCTAATAACGCGTGAACGATAAATATAGTGGCTGCCACAACGATGGATGAAGCCCAATATTTCCTTTTTTTCGAAGCTAAACTAGTATCTTTATCAGTTTCCCCCCTATATTTCCATAGTACATACATTAGTAATAGTAGACCAAAACATGTACTCCCATGCTGTAAAAATTTATAAATCGGAATACTATATACTTCTTGCTGTAACAGCGGCATTTCCATAACAAAATAGCCTGTCTTATGAGTAAAAGCATCCCAAACGACATGCGTCACCATACCGAATAAAGCAGAATAGCAAAATACAAAAAAATCCTTCCAAGTATACAGCCCCCACTTCTCATCTACTACATATTTATAGTAACTGGAAAAAGGCTTAGGTAAATGTGTTATAAACGGTCCTTTTAAAATACGATGATATGCATATGCTAATAAAAAAACGAGTGGTAAATTCAAATAGAAGAAGCCAGCCCATGTATGGCCAATCATACCGTATGGCCTAAAATATAAAAAATATTCAAAATCAGGTGCCATACTACCTAATATAAGAGCCGTCACTGAAATATAACTAGACTGTTTCTTAGCAAAAGGGAGAACAGCTGCTGGATGTGCAAATGTAAACGGCATATTTTAACTCCTTTTCATAATTTCAATAGAATACATACTATCATAACGACATGAATAATCTCCATGCAATATTTATTTTCACATTGGAATATGATAGTTTACATGTTATAATCCACAGAAAATAAGGAGGAGTTCATGTATCGTTAACACTTTTCTTTTTTCTTATTCTTTCTATTCTTTTAATAAGTACGTACATAGGATTTTTTCAATGGAAGCACTTAAAAAATATAAAATATACGCCTACTCTAGTTGGCTTTATAAGCGTTCTTTTCATTTTTATATGGAAGAGAATGACTTTCAGATGGGAAGGTCTCGGTTTTGGCGCACTTCAATATACATTATTATCCCGCTATTTGCTGGCAGTAAGACTCCCACCTCAAAATTCGGCTGGAGCGAAGAAGTTAGGTGGGAGCCCTGCTGCCCGTAAACGCCCGATTGGTGAAGGCTAATAATCAGTGGGGGATGAACAAAACCCCCACTGATTATTAGCAAGTTGTCTTACACTTGTATTCGCTGCTTTTTTAGAAACAAAATCCTTTATGAATTGAGGTTTATATATTGATTGACGTACCCTTTTTAAAAAGTGTCACATTAAAAAAAGAAAGCATCCCTAGTTTTTCCGCATATCCTTACTGTTTACCCGCTATTCGAACATTACAATCACTCGATTTCCACCCAAATGTAACATTCATAATTGGAGAAAATGGGACGGGTAAATCAACATTACTCGAAGGAATTGCAGTTGCTTTAGGTTTTAATGCAGAGGGAGGAACGAAGAATTTCCGTTTTAACACATACGATTCACACTCATCTTTACATGAATACATTCGAATTTCAAAAAGTTTTAATATACCAAAAGACGGCTTCTTTCTTCGCGCTGAATCTTTTTATAATGTTGCTTCTTACATTGATGAAATGGATAACGATCGAGAAGGACTTGGGGAAAAAATTATTAATTCCTATGGTGGTATCTCACTACACAAACAATCCCATGGTGAATCATTCTTCTCATTATTTATGAACCGCTTTTCAGGACAAGGTTTATACATTTTAGATGAGCCTGAGGCTGCTTTATCACCGATGAGGCAACTTTCAATGCTCATTCGCATGCACGAGCTAGCTGAACAAGGTTCACAGTTTGTTATCGCAACGCATTCTCCCATTTTAATGGCTTATCCTGAATCTACTATATACTCTTTAACTCAAGAAGGGATTCACGAATCAACATTAGAAGAAACGGAGCATTACCAAACAACGAAACTTTTCTTTGAAAATCGCAATCGATTATTTCATCACTTATTTGAGTCATAAAAAAAGAGGCAGCAATCGCTGCCTCTTTTTTATAATGCTTCTATAAATAAGGCTACTCCAATACCGCCTCCAACGCATAGAGAAGCAATACCTTTCTCTAATCCACGTCTTTTTAATTCGTGAATTAAACTTACCGTAATACGAGCTCCTGTACAACCAATTGGATGTCCAAGTCCTACACCACTACCGTTTACATTCACTTTCTCACGGTCTAACCCTAATTCTTTCTCTACAGCTAAATATTGTGCAGCGAAAGCTTCATTAATTTCAAGTAAATCTGCATCTTCTAATGACCAATCTACTTTTTCTAATCCTTTGCGAATTGCTGGTGCTGGTCCAATACCCATAATTTTCGGATCTACACCCGCTACTGAATATCCAACAATTCGGGCTAACGGTTGTAAGCCTTTTTCTTTTGCTTTTTCTTCGCTCATTAATACTAGAACTGCACTTCCGTCATTAAGACCAGATGAATTCCCTGCAGTTACTGATCCGTCTTTACGGAAAGCTGGTTTTAATCCTGCTAATTTTTCAGCTGTAATATCTGCACGTGGATGTTCATCCTTCGCAAATACAACTTCTTTTCTACGTTCTTTTATCGTAATAGGAACAATTTGATCGTCAAAGTATCCAGACTCCATCGCTTGCAGCGCTAATGTATGACTACGAAGTGCAACTTCATCTTGTTCCTCTCTTGTAATTTCATATTGTTCAACTAAATTTTCCGCTGTTTCACCCATCATAATATGGTGAGTCGGATCTTCTAAAACTTCCCACACCGTATCACGAATTTCTCCGTGCTGTAGACGTTGTCCCCATCGGTGTTGTTTTAATGCATAAGGGCTCGAGCTCATTGCTTCTACTCCACCTGCAACAACAATATCACTTACACCTAATTGGATTTGCATTGCAGCAGACATAATTGCTTGCATACCTGAAGAACATTGACGTTGAATTGTATAACCAGTAACTGTGTCAGGAAATCCTGCCGCTAATGCAGCTGTTCTTGCCGTATTTGCTTCATCAGTTCTTTGAATACAATGACCTAAAATTACTTCGTCAACTTCATGTGGCTCTACTCCGCCTCTTTTTACAGCTTCCTGAAGTACAGGAACAGCTAATTCTACTGGTGTTATATTTTTTAGTGCTCCTCCGAAAGTTCCAATTGGTGAACGAACTGCAGCTGTAATGACAACATTATGCATTTTGTACTTGCCCCTCTCTTATGTACCCTAGTAAGTTTTTAGATGGAATTCCATAAGATGTATGTCTACAGTTATCATACTATAAACATACCAAAAAATCAAAATATTTAATATAATAAAAATAGAAGGAATTAACCTTCTATTCTGTCAATGCATATAAAAATTTTTGTAATATCTTCTCTGTCGTTTCATTCAATTTCGGTAACTTATCTACTGGAAAATATTGAAGTTGTAACCCTTCATGATCGAGCTTTAATTCTCCGCTTACATGATGTGCCTGATACAGATGAATCACATTAAAAATTTCATCTCCATTTGGATAACGGAAATAAACTTCCTTTCCTGAAAGAACGCCAAGAAATTGCATTATTTTTGCACTTAGCCCGGTCTCCTCGAATAATTCTCTACGAGCAGTTTCTTCTGTCGTTTCTCCCAGTTCCATTGCCCCGCCAGGCACACCCCAATCATATGTATCTGAACGATATTGAAGCAATACCTCTTGATTATCATTTAGTATAATAATTGCTGACCCTACTAAAATAAGTGGTCTCGTACCAACTACTTTGCGTAACTCTTCAATATACCCCAATATGTAAACTCTCCTTTCCTCACCCTTCCTTATCATAACAAAATTCTCTTCCTTTTGTTGATGTAATTCTCAATAAAAAAAGGAAGCTTCTGCTTCCTTTTTTTACCGTTATCCCGATTGGTGAAGGCTAATAATCAGTGGGACATGGACAAACCCCCCACTGATTAAAGTTTCACTTTATTTCTTAAAGCTTTCGTATTTTACAGCTTCAAAAGCCTCTTCAATTTCCTCATTGCGATAATGGACATATGTAAAACGCCCTAATTCTACTAATCTAGCTATTTCTTGCAATGCTTTATGCTGATCATATATTTCTTCAATTGTAATATGTACATAAAATTTCATTAATGGATGTTCATATAAAGGTTCTCCCACCTCTACATATACATCTTCAACCCCTTGTACAACTCTTACATAGCTCGCAAATTGATAAAGAGCTTCTCTGTCTGAAACGATTTTTAATGTATACATATATTCTCCCCCTTTTCTTTACTATATCAAAAAGCAGACCATACTACGTTATAGAACTATGAAATTTTTTCGACTTGTATTATATATATTCGTGCGATAAACAAGGCGTTTATCCATACATAGAATCTTTCCCCACATATATTATAGGAAGAATTTTTTTATTTGAGGTGTTCCTTATGGATTCATACGTTAATATATGTGTTTGCATTACTCCAGGCGCCGATATTTCTGACGATCGTATTGCAAAAGATTTAGCGGTTGCAGAATCAATTTGGCATCCCATTACATTTAAAATTAAAGAAGTAATTGTACTAAACGAGCTTTTCCGTTTTTCTAATCGGGAAATTAGTTATAAAAACTCCATTCAAAGTCAGGAAAAATTATCATCTTTTTTTCAAACTTGTGTTAACGAAGCTCCTGAATGCGACCTTTATATTTGTTATATTGGTAGTGATTATTTCAAAGAAACCGCAGTAATCGCTTGCGCTTACTCTCTAGCGAAACAACAGCAACTTACTGGTTACATCGTTTTAACAAACTCAGCTGCTCCAATGAAAAATATATACACCCTCGCTCACGAAATTGGTCATATTTTATTTACAAGACGAATTCATGGAAAACTCACGCACGCAGACCCTCATTCTCCAACCGGTTCTGAACATCATCCTTCTCCATCAAACCTTATGTACCCTATAGTCCCCCGTCCTGATCAAGTTCACATCAATTCATTATTAACAAATGAACAAAAAGGGCTCTCTTTACAAAGTCCTTTATTACAAAGAAAAAAACAGTAACGATATTGTTACTGTTTAAAACAACATATTCCAATCAACAAGCCAAATACCGGCTGCGAGAAATAAAAATATACAACTAAAAGTAAATGTAATCCCTCTAAAAATCCCTATATAATATTTCTTTGGAAATACTTTTTTGCATATCCAGAGCAGCCCTTTTCCTATTAAACCGAAGAACAAAATATATCCTGATGTATCATCTAATAAAGTATTAAAATATTCATCATGTATTCTTTTGGTGAAAGCAGTATAGATCCCTAAAATTGCTAATCCTAGAAACATAATGGTTAATATACATATAATCATTATTTGCATATGAATGCCCTTTTTTCTAATTTTTCGTGAATTTTTAAAAGCATATAAATAACGACTAAAAAAACTATTTGGTGTATATACATTCCTATAATACCTGATAAATCTAACATTACAAATATACATTCTAATGCAATTGGAACAAGCAAATAGAACAAAGTAAACCAACCACCAAATTTAATATTTATAACGGCTGCGCTCAGAAATACAATACCTACAAGACCAAAGCTTTCTATAGCAGTAAATTGAATAAACGTTGTGCCATAAAAGCTATTTAGTAATGCAATACTGAAAATTGATAAAAACCATAGCACACTAGTTATATACATAATAATAAGTTCAGTTCTTTTCCGCTTAAACGCCGCTGTTCTCATGCCCACTATTAATATGCCAATCCCTACAAAAGTCATAATTGGATATCCGATTAATTCAATTAGAGAATAAGATAAACGATGATCTAATTCGCTAA
Organism: Bacillus cereus; assembly: GCF_015071065.1. Lineage (GTDB taxonomy): Bacteria > Bacillota > Bacilli > Bacillales > Bacillaceae_G > Bacillus_A > Bacillus_A cereus_BA. Next base: position 458,716 of record NZ_VOVA01000001.1, read on the forward strand.
AAAATACGCTTTTCATCATCGTAAACGCTAATACATTTACAATAAAATAAATCAATAATTTATAATTCCCTTTCTTATCTACATCCATCTCTTTTGCAAGCTGATCTGCATATGTCTTTGGAGAATTACCAAATATGTCATCTACTGTTTTCCCTTTCTTTTCTCCTTCTATTAAATGAAGCTCTGCATCTTCTAAAAAGGCAATAATATCAGATTCGCTAATTCCCTTTACTCGTAAATACGCTCGTGTTTCTTCTATAAATCTTTGAGATTCCTTTGTGAGCATTATAACCCCTCCCTTATTTAACCGTCTCTCTTCTATTCGTCCTCATCATAATTTCAAGGAAAATTAAAATAAACAAACTTCCGTATAAACATATAATTTGAAATAACATTGGTACGAGGTCTTCTGATGTAAATGTTTTAAACACTAACATAATAGAAAGCGGAATGATTAAATATAAGTTTTTAAACCATCCTTCAAAATACATATTTATCGCTACTGTGATAATAAAAATCCCACCACCTAATATATAACTTTGCACTTGGGTAAATGTAATCATCTTTGTAGGATATATTACATCCAATATCGTAACCGCTCCTAATAAAAACATTGGCGCTATCATGACTAAAAACCACATTGAAAACCATGTTTTTGTAAAACTTGCTACAAAGGTCATTTTACGAAGTAGAAAATTAGGACCCATTACAGCTAAAATCAATGTAAAACTATATCCAATGCACTGAATAAGTGAAATCTGTAAAACTCCATTATTCACTATTACAATAGAAGCAATAATCCAAAACGCAACGATATTCATTACCGTAAAACCAATTTGCTTCCACGTTTCCTGTCTATCCTTTTCCATCACTTTTACAAGTTCATTTGCATATTCTTTCGGTGAGCTTCCAAAAATATCTTCTACACTTTTCCCTTCACTCTCACCTTCAATTAAATGGAGTTCTGCATCTTCTAAAAAGCTTTCAATGTCACTTTCTTTCACACCTTTTGCAGTCAAAAATAGGCGCATATCTAATAAGAACTGTCTTGCTTCATTGGATATCATTATTTTCTTCTCCCCTTCCCTTCAAGTAGACGCTCTACACTACTTTGCAGCGCTTCCCAGCGATCCATAAATTCATCCAGTGCTTCCTCGCCTTTTTCTGTTAATGTATAATATTTTCGTTTTGGGCCAGATGGAGATTCCTTCATTACACTTGTTATTAATCCTTCCTTTTGCATTCGTATTAATAACGGATAAATACTTCCCTCACTCGCCATTGTGAAACCATATTTCGCTAGTTTTTCACTCATTTCATAACCATATATTTCACCTTCAGAAATAATAGCAAGTAAGCAACCTTCTAAAATCCCTTTCAACATTTGACTTGTCGACATATTTCAAATCCTCCCACTATCTTGTTTTACAAGATAGGTAAGTGTAAGTATCTTGCTTTACAAAATAGTATAGCAAAGACTATTTTGTAAAACAAGATAGCTAACAATATTTTTTCCAAATGTTTGCAGGGATTTCATTATCTCCTCTCTAAATAGAGCAATAAGAGAATTTTTATATAAAGGAGTGTTTTTCATCATGGTTACAAATCGAGTTGTCTTTTTAACCGGCGCTGCGAGTGGTATTGGTTATGAAATGGGGAACGCTTTTGCAAAAGAAGGCGCAAAAGTTGTTATTAGTGATCGTCTTGAAGATCGTGCGAAAGAAGCTGCTGAACAATTGCAAAAAGAAGGGTTTCAAGCTATCGGATTAAAATGTGACGTTACATCCGAAGAAGAACTTACCGCAGCAATTTCTCAAACAGTTAGTTATTTTGGTTCATTAGATGTATTGATTAACAATGCAGGAATGCAACATGTTTCACCAATTGAAGAATTTCCAACAGATAAGTTTGAACTTCTTATTAAAATTATGCAAATTGCTCCATTTATTGCGATCAAACATGCTTTTCCTATTATGAAAAAACAAAAATATGGCCGGATTATTAATATCGCTTCTATTAACGGTCTTGTTGGATTTGCTGGAAAGGCTGCTTATAATAGCGCGAAACATGGCGTAATCGGATTAACTAAAGTGGCTGCTTTAGAAGGAGCAACCCATGGAATTACTGTAAATGCTCTTTGTCCTGGTTATGTCGATACCCCTCTTGTACGTAATCAACTGCAGAATTTAGCTACTACACGAAATGTACCACTTGAAAATGTTTTAGAAGATGTTATTTATCCACTTGTACCACAAAGGCGCTTATTACAAGTACAAGAAATTGCTGATTATGCTATGTTTTTAGCGAGTGAAAAAGCTAAAGGTATAACTGGTCAAGCTGTCGTTATCGATGGTGGTTATACTGCTCAATAAAAAATAAAGTTTGCTCAAGAAGAGCAAACTTTATTTTTTATCACGAGGATCGTCGCACGTTAGTAATTGCTGTGGCAGTTTTTCTATTGCAACAGTTATCCCATCTAATTTACTTTCAATCCGATGGAGTAAATATAATGTTACAACAATTGGAAAGCCCACATTACCTATCATCCTGATCCACTCTTCCATCCCCCTCGCCTCCTTTCATTATATAAATAAGAGAAAAGAATACATTTAGGCATAAAAAAACAAGCTATTATTTATTAGCTTGTTTTTCAAATAATGATGCAATTTGTCGTTTATAATCTCTGCGTATAATACCTTTCTCAGTAATAATACCGGTAATTAATTCATTCGGTGTTACGTCAAATGCAGGATTATAAACGTCAGTTCCAATTGGCGCCACTTGTCTCCCAAAAATTTTCGTAACTTCTGTTTCATCTCTTTCTTCAATGACAATTTCAGCACCTGTTTGTTTCGTAGTATCAAATGTAGATAACGGTGCTGCAACGTAAAATGGGATACCAAAATACTTTGCTAATATAGCTAAATTTAGTGTTCCTATTTTATTAGCAGTATCACCGTTCTCAACGATTCGATCTGCCCCTACGATAATCGCATTAATTTCTTTCGTTCGAATTGCATGTGCTACAGTATTATCCGTAATAAGCGTTACATCAATGTCTGCTTGCTTCAATTCCCATGTCGTTAAACGACCACCTTGTAAAACCGGTCTCGTTTCACACGCATACGCATGTAAACGCACACCCTTCTCTTTCCCAATATAAAATGGGGCTAATGCTGTTCCATATCTAGTAGTTGCAATACTTCCAGCGTTACAAATTGTTAAAATTTTATCACCGTCTTTAAAACATGTTAAAGCATGTTCTCCAATACTTCGGCATACCTTTTCATCCTCTTGCTGAATACGAAGTGCTTCTTCTTCTAATATTTTTTGTGCTTCTTTTATTGTAGCAATCCCTCGTATAGCTTCTCTCATACGATCAATTGCCCAAAATAAATTGACTGCCGTCGGGCGTGATGTCCCTAAATAGTTACAATCTCTATTAAACTTCTTTTGAAATTCATCGATATTTGTAGCATCGTATTTCTTTGCCGCAAGCGCCAAACCAAACGCAGCCACAATTCCAATTGCAGGTGCTCCGCGTACTTCTAACATAATGATACTTTTCCATACATCTTCAACATTCGTTAATGTTTTGTATTCAGTGACATGCGGCAACTTTGTTTGGTTTAATACCGCAATGGCATCTCCTTTCCAACTTACAGATCTCGGAACAGTAATGATTGTACTCATGCCTTTACGCCTCCTGAAATTGTATGTTGAAATAATGTTCGGAACAGTTGTATATCTGCGCTCTTTGATTCATATTTCAATAGTTCTTTTCCTAAATAAAGTGCTTGTTTTTTAGCTTGAATTCTTCTTTCTTTATCTGATATTTCATCTAAATCTGCTACGTGTGCTAGACCAATTGTTCTACGAATAAGTTCACATCCAGCAAATCCAACAATATCACTAAAAATATTTTGCAAAATAATTGGTAACCATTGTTTCTCTTTCGTATATACTTCTACACCTTCTCCAATCCATAGCTTTGTAAAAGCTTCTACAAAATAACTCCATGTTTTCTCGATATGAAAAAATAGCACACTTCTTTTTTCCTCTTCACGCGATAACGCATTTAATAATAAATTTGCAATAAATTGACCAAGATCAAATCCAAATGGACCGTACGTTGCAAATTCTGGATCAATTATTTTCGTTTCAGAAGGCGATGAAAATATACTTCCAGTATGTAAATCCCCATGAATGAGCGCTTCTTTTCTCGTTAAAAACTTATACTTATACTGTGCTACTTTTAATTTTAAATTTTTGTCACTCCACAGTTCATCAACCGCTAGTTGTAACTCTGGCTCATAATCATTCGTATCGTAATGCCCAAACGGATCTGTAAACACTAAATCTTCTGTTATTTTGCTAAGGTCTGGATTTACAAATGTACCTTCTAGCACCCTTTTCTCTTCTGACTGTAAACCAAAATCTGAAGTATAAAATAAAACATATGCTAGAAAACGACCGATATGCTGAGATAAAAGCGGATATTCTTCTCCTTCTATTAATCCTTTTCTTGTAATTGTTAGTCTTGATAAGTCTTCTATTACTGTAACTGCTAACTCTTCATCATGACTGTACACTACCGGAACATAATCCGGTACATACTTCGCAAAAATTTGCAGTGCTTTACTTTCAATCGTTGCTCTTTTTATAGACAACGGCCAGCTCTCACCAACTACTTTCGCATATGGAAGTGCTTGTTTTATTATAATTGATTTCTCTCCATCATCTAATTTGAACACGTAATTTAAGTTTCCATCTCCAATTTCATGACAAACTACATTCGCTTTCTTTTCAAAATAGCCATGTTCTTTCGCATAATGTACAGCTGTTACTTCTGTTAATGAATAATATCCCATCTTCTTTTCCTCCTTTTTTAATTTCAGAGGTTTTTCTAACGCAGAAAAACCTCTTTCCACAAAGAAAGAGGTTTGAAGTTTATCTTCTCCCCTCTTATCTGCCAGAAAGTCTACTTTCTGCTGGAATTAGCACCGTGCCTTTTGGCGTAATAAACGCCCCATTTCACAATGGTATTATGGTCGGTTGCTGGGCTTCATCGGGCCAAATCCCTCCACCTGCTCTTGATAAGAGTTGTATATTTTTTTAGAATTTTTAACTTTATGTTGAAGACTATATCAAGAATAAAAATCACTTGTCAACATTTTATTTGTATAATTCGGGACGGCGATCTGCAAAAACTGGAATTCCTTTACGAACTTCTTTAATTTTCTCGAGTTTGAGCTCTCCAAATAAAATAGATTCTTCTTCATTTGCCTCTACTACAACTTCACCCCAAGGATCCACAATTAAAGAATGACCTGCAAACTCATTGTTCGGATCCTTTCCTGCTCTATTGCACGCAACAACATAACACTGATTTTCAACTGCTCTCGCCTGTAAAAGCAAACGCCAATGCGCTAAACGTACTAATGGCCATTCTGCTACAACAAATAAAACTTTTGCTCCTTTAGCAGTATGGACACGCATCCACTCCGGAAAACGAATATCATAACAAATTGTGCCAGCGCACTCTACATCATCTAGCATAAATTCACCCGTACCATTACCCGCTACTAAATATTTATGTTCATCCATAAGCTGAAATAAATGCACTTTACTATATTCATTTACTAGCTGCCCTTCGCGGCTTACAACATACATCGTATTTGTAACACCTTGCTCTGTTTGCTTTGCTATGGAACCACCAACAATATGTACACCATATTGTTTCGACCATTCTTTCAACATTTCTTGCGTTTTCAATCCATCCCTATCTGCAATCTCAGAAAGCCTTGTTAAATCATATCCTGTTGTCCATAATTCTGGTAAGACGATAATACCTGGTCTTTCCTTCATCGCCTCGTTTATTTTACTTTTAGCATTCTCAATATTTTTTTCTACATCTCCAAAGATAATATCCATTTGAATACATGCGACTTTCATTTTGTCCGCCCCATTCTTAATTTTTTCTTTACAAAATACTGGAAAGATTATATCATTTGTCACTAGAATTGTAACAACTTTCAAAAGAGGTGGAAAGTATGAAATTATTTCAACCTTCCAAAGTAGTAACATCATTGCCAACACAATTTTTCGCTTCACTTGTTGCAAAAGTTAACAAAGTCGTTGCAGCTGGTCACGATGTTATTAATCTAGGTCAAGGTAATCCAGATCAACCAACACCGCAGCATATCGTAAAAGCTTTACAAGATGCTGCCGAAAAGAGCATTCATCATAAATATCCGCCATTTCGCGGACACGAAAGCCTAAAAGAAGCCGTGGCAGCATTCTATCAGCGTGAATATGATGTAGTAGTAAATCCAAAAACTGAAGTTGCTATTTTGTTTGGTGGAAAAGCTGGATTAGTAGAATTACCAATTTGTTTTACAAACCCTGGTGATACCATTCTCGTTCCAGATCCAGGCTATCCAGATTATTTATCCGGAGTTGCTCTAGCAAAAGCGCACTTTGAAACAATGCCGCTTATTGCAGAAAATAATTTTTTACCGGATTATACAAAAATTGATGCCTCTGTTGCCCAGCGAGCAAAGTTAATGTTTTTAAACTACCCAAATAATCCAACTGGTGCTGTTGCATCAAAAGAATTCTTTGATGAAACCATTCATTTTGCTAATAAACATAACATATTAGTTGTTCACGATTTTGCTTATGGTGCTATTGGGTTTGATGGTCAAAAGCCGGTTAGTTTCTTGCAAGTAGACGGCGCCAAAGATACAGGAATTGAAATTTATACTTTATCAAAAACTTTCAATATGGCTGGCTGGCGTATTGCTTTTGCAGTGGGTAATGCAAGTATCATCGAAACAATTAACCTATTGCAAGATCATATGTATGTTAGTATTTTTGGTGCAGTTCAAGATGCTGCCCGCGAAGCGCTATTAAGTTCGCAGTCTTGTGTAATAGATCTTGTAAATAGTTACGAATCTCGAAGAAATGCTCTTATTAAAGCTTGTCACTCGATTGGTTGGAATGTAGATATTCCAAAAGGATCATTCTTTGCATGGCTTCCTGTACCAGAAGGCTATACATCTGAGCAATTTTCTGATATTTTGCTAGAAAAAGCACATGTTGCTGTTGCCCCTGGTGTTGGATTTGGTGAGCACGGCGAAGGGTATGTTCGTGTTGGTCTCTTACATACAGAAGATCGATTACGAGAAGCGATTAATCGCATTGATAAATTAAAGTTTTTCAAAAAGTCATTGACAACATAAAAAATATCTGACAAAATTCAGTTATCTTAAAAATTTAAACATTTCTAAATACTTCTTATCAAGAGCAGGTGGAGGGACGAGCCCGACGAAACCCGGCAACCGATCTACAATTGTAGACACGGTGCTAATTCTCGCAGCGTTACGCTGACAGATAAGGAGCTGGTTGTAAAAAAACCTCTCCTTAGCTGAGAGGTTTTTTTATTTAACTAGGAGGTTATAACAATGAGCGGAATTATAGCGACATATTTAATCCACGATGATTCTCACAACTTAGAAAAGAAAGCGGAACAAATTGCAATTGGTTTAACAATTGGTTCATGGACCCATTTACCACACTTATTACAAGAACAATTAAAACAACATAAAGGCAATGTCATTCATATTGAAGAGTTAGACGAACAAGAACATATTAACTCTTATCTTGGCAAAAAAGTATCACGTGGAATCATTAAAATTCATTATCCATCGCTGAACTTCAGCCCAGACTTACCAGCCATTTTGACAACAACATTTGGAAAACTTTCGTTAGATGGGGAAATTAAACTAATTGATTTAACATTCTCCGACGAATTAAAGAAACAGTTCCCTGGACCACAATTTGGAATTGAAGGCATCCGAAACCTTTTACAAGTTCAAGATCGCCCTCTTCTAATGAGTATTTTCAAAGGGATGATAGGACGGAATATTGGATATTTAAAAACTCAGCTACGAGATCAGGCAATTGGAGGCGTAGATATTGTAAAAGATGATGAAATTTTATTCGAAAACTCATTAACACCACTTACAAAAAGAATTGAATCTGGGAAAGAAGTTTTACAATCTGTATACGAAACTTACGGACATAAAACTTTATACGCAGTAAATTTAACAGGGCGAACTTATGATTTAAAAGAGAACGCGAAACGTGCGGTGGTAGCTGGAGCAGACATTCTTTTATTTAATGTATTTTCTTATGGATTAGATGTACTGCAATCACTTGTAGAAGACGATGAAATTCCAATTCCTATTATGGCACACCCTGCTGTAAGTGGCGCATATTCGTCATCGAAACTATACGGGTTCTCTTCTCCATTACTACTTGGAAAATTACTACGTTACGCTGGTGCTGATTTCTCTTTATTCCCATCACCATACGGCAATGTTGCATTAGAAAAAGAGGAAGCTCTTCTCATTACAGAAGCATTAACTGAGGAAGACCACCATTTCAAGAAAAGTTTTTCTGTCCCATCTGCTGGTATTCACCCTGGTTTCGTTCCCTTTATTCTACGAGATTTCGGTAAAGATGTTGTTATTAATGCCGGCGGCGGGATTCATGGGCATCCAAATGGAGCTCAAGGTGGTGGCAAAGCTTTCCGTGCTGCCATTGAAGCTACTTTACAAGGTAAACCACTCCATGAAGTGGATGAAATAAATTTGCATAGCGCACTACAAATATGGGGAAATCCTTCTCATGAGGTGAAATTATGAGTATTCAAGTATTTTGTGATTTCGATGGTACGATTACAAATAACGATAATATCATGTCCATTATGGAAAAATTCGCACCACCAGAAGCAGAGCAAATAAAGCAAAAAATTTTATCGCAAGAACTTTCTATTCAAGAAGGCGTTTCTCAATTATTTCGATTAATACCCATTAATCTACAGGATGATATTATTCAGTTTTTAAAAGAAACTGCTGAAATTCGTGCAGGTTTTCATGAATTCATACGATTTATTACTGAAAATAACATTTCCTTTTACGTTATATCAGGTGGAATGGATTTCTTCGTCTATCCACTCTTACAAAAAATAATCCCTAAAAAACAAATTTATTGTAATGCAGCTGACTTTTCAGGAGAATTTGTCGAAGTTAAATGGCCGCACCCTTGTGACGAGCAATGTCAGCATAGTTGCGGTCTCTGTAAATCATCATTAATTCGTAAACTAAGCTCTAAAGATGATTTTCATATTGTGATAGGAGATTCCATTACTGATTTACAAGCAGCAAAACAAGCAGATAAAGTATTCGCCCGTGACTTCCTTATTACAAAATGTGAAGAAAATCATATTGCTTATACATCCTTTAACACATTTCACGATATTCAAGTCGAATTACAACATTTGTTGGAGGTGAAATCATGAAACAACTTTTTCGTCAGTGGTATGACTTAAGTGAAATAAAAAAAGAATTAACAACTCGGAATTGGTTTCCAGCAACAAGTGGAAATATTTCTATAAAAGTCAGTCATGATCCCCTTACTTTTCTTATTACAGCAAGTGGAAAAGATAAAACAAAAACCACTCCAGATGATTTTCTATTAGTAAATCATCAAGGAGTTCCCGTTTTAGAAACTGAGTTACGCCCTTCAGCAGAAACAATATTACATACACATATTTATAACAGTACGAATGCTGGGTGCGTACTTCATGTTCATACAACTGATAATAATGTCATCACAAATTTGTATAGCGATAAAGTCACCCTTCAAAATCAAGAAATTATTAAAGCTCTTGATATTTGGGAAGAAGGTGCAACGATTAACATTCCTATTATCGAAAATGATGCTCATATCCCAACGCTTGGAGAGAAATTTCGAAAGCATATACAAGGAGATTCAGGAGCAGTATTAATTCGAAACCATGGCATTACCGTATGGGGCCGTGATAGCTTTGATGCAAAAAAAAGATTAGAAGCTTATGAGTTTTTATTCCAATTTCATATAAAATTATTATCAATTCAAGGAGGCGTTTCTAATGGCGCAAATTCGTATTCATGAGGAAAATACTCGTATTGAAAATGAAGTAGAAGTATCAAACTTTCTACAAGGAGAAGATGTTTTATATGAGAAATGGAATATTTCTAAACTTCCTACTCATTTAAAAGAAAATTACTCCTTAACAGATGAAAACAAAGCTGACATATTAACGTTGTTTTCAAAAGAAATTGCTGATGTTTCAGAGCGCAGAGGGTATAAAGCATATGATGTGATCTCACTTTCAAATAGCACACCTAACCTTGACGAGTTATTAATTAATTTTCAAAAAGAACACCATCATACTGACGATGAAGTTCGCTTTATTGTCAGCGGTCATGGCATCTTCGCTATTGAAGGAAAAGATGGTCGATTCTTTGACGTTGAACTTGAGCCTGGTGATCTTATATCTGTACCTGAAAATGCAAGACATTATTTTACCTTACAAGATGACCGCCAAGTTGTAGCTATTCGTATTTTTGTTACAACAGAAGGTTGGGTTCCAATTTATTAAGGTAGCTAGTTGAATAAAAGAAATTGGAGCCCCTTTTCCAACCTTTTATTCACTCTACATATATACATCCTCCTATGGAACAGGCTTATTTCATTTTCTGAAATAAGTCTGATTTTTTATTTACTCAAGAACTTCTTCTCTTCCTTTTCAAGGGAGAATTACCCTCTTCGATTTTTAACACTTTTTGAACATTTATTGAACTTTTTTTGAATTTTTTCTGAAAATTCTGTTTTATATATGATATACTACAATTACTAATAAGGAAAATAATATCGCAAACAGAGGGGGATAATCATGAGTTTACTTATTGCACTTATACTTGGAGTTACATGCGGAGCTATTCCTGTTATTTTAGGCGCTATTATGGAAGAGTTAGAAGTTGGTGTTTTAGGTTTTGCTGCATCTTGTGTAAGCGCTTTATTTTTTGGTTTATATGGCGCTATTCCTGTTTCTATTCTGTGCGCATTTTATATAATACGCCATGCTCGAGCGAAACAGTTTGGTCCTAATCACATTGCACAAATTATTCCATTCCCAATTGAAAGATGCCGTCGCGCTTCAAACTTATAATTCCTGCCCATATAAATAAAAAGTCCTCAAATGAGGACTTTTTATTTATTCTCTTCTAGAAATTGAAACAATTCTTGCAAATGAAGTGCATCTTCACTATAGCTAACGGATACATGACATGTCCCTTCAATCTCAGCATGCATATAAAGGGCAATTCCATCCCGATCATATTTCAATGCCAAATAAAACTCCATTTCCTCTAACATCTTTTTCGAGGTTCGGATGACATAATGTCCTTTCTCATCTCTTCCATATTCAAAATCTGGTCCAAAATCGTATTTTTGTTTAAAAGCTTCTTTTTGCTTATCATTAATCTGTACACAAGTTGCTCGCTGCACAGCATCAATCATCTCGTCAAACTTTTGGAGATCCATTTCATTTACCCCCTTATATACTTTTTGTATAATACTTGTGTTCCGCTATTCTCTTTTCCATCTGCGATTAGCTCTTCATACAATTCCTTCGCTAGGGTTAAACCCGGTACTGGTAATTGTAATTTTTCAGCTTCATCTAAAGCAATCTTCATATCTTTCATAAAATGCTTTACATAAAAGCCAGGTTCAAAATCTCCTTTTAACATTCGAGGAGCTAAATTACTTAATGACCAGCTACCTGCTGCTCCTGTCGAAATACTCTCTAATACTTTATCTGCATTAAGTCCAGCCTTTTTCGCATATGCTACCGCTTCACATACTCCTATCATGTTAGAAGCAATTGCAATTTGATTGCACATTTTTGTATGTTGTCCACTCCCAGCAGGGCCTTGCAATTGAATATTTGTTCCTAGTTTTTCAAATAAAGGTAAGCAAATATCATATATTCTGTTCTCTCCACCGACCATAATTGCTAGTCTAGCTTCTTTAGCCCCAACGTCCCCTCCAGATACTGGTGCATCTAATGTATATATATTCTTGCTTTTCGCAACTTCATTAATACGTTTTGCCAATGTTGGTGTAGATGTCGTAAAGTCAATTGCTATCGTACCTTCATTTGCATGTTCTAAAATTCCATCTATCCCAAAATACACTTCTTCTACATCATGAGGGTAACCAACCATCGTCATAACAACATCAACTTTCTTTACTAACGCTTTCGGTGTATCACACCAAGTCGCACCCTCTTGCACTAAAGAATCCGCTTTTTCCTTCGTTCTATTATATACATATACTTTATAACCACTTTGCATTAAATGGTTAACCATACTTTTTCCCATCACACCAATACCAATGAAACCTATTGATAAATTTTTATTCTCCATCTTCTCATCCCCTTTGTTCTAATAAATCATTTACCATCTTCCTAAATTCCTTATTAAAATCATCATCCAAACCATTCTTCACATTTGAGAATAAAATAACAAACGTTCCTTTTTCTTTATTGAAATTATTAAACGTATTCCAACCCGATAGTACACCATGGTTATGGAAAAAATCAGGATATATGTAAAAGCTAAATGCATATTTTTTCTCTGCAGAAGGTGTAAACATCGCTTGTATACTTTGTTCAGAAAGAAGCTTTCCATTTATAATCGCTTCATCTAATTTCTTCATATCGCCTACTGTCGTATACATCTCACCAGAGCCATATAACCAGTCCATCCCTAATTTTTGCGCTGGTACAAGTTCTTGATCTTTCTTCACATAACCCTTCGTGAAGTTTTTATCTCCAGGCACCATATTTCCCATACCTGATTCATGCATCTCTGCCTTTGTAAATATATTTTCTTTTATATAATCTCCTAAAGGCTTTTTCGTTATATTTTCTATAATATATGCGAGCACCATATAATTATAATCCGTATACTTCCAACCTGTTCCTGGTGGAAAATCTAACTTTTGACTTCCAATCCAATTTATTAAATTTATACGTGAAGCTACATTAACCTTCCCTTTCCCATTTTCCGGTAAACCAGATGTATGCGTTAATAAGTGATATAACGTGATGTTCTTATCTGCTGGAAATGAAGAAATGTATTTATTTACATTATCTTGGATATTTAACTTCCCCTGTTCTTGTAACTGTAAAATGGATGTAGCAACAACTGTTTTCGTAATAGAACCGATACGATATTTTGTTTGAGGCGTATTTTCTATTTTATTTTGAACATCAGCATATCCATATCCTTTATTCAATATAACATGCTCTTTATCTGTCACCAAAACTGTCCCATTAAATTGCTTTCCTACTAAATACTGATCTAACTTTTGAGATATACTAGCATAATTAATTTTTTGTACTTCTTCTATATTATCCTGTACCTCTGACTCAATAGCAGGAGTTACCTTTGTTGTTAATACTGCTTGTTCCTTTGGATCTGGACTATAGAGAAAATAGTATACTCCCCCGCAAACTACAGCAGACAGTGAAGCCATAACCATTATTTTTTTTATCATATTGTTCCTCCGTAATTACTTCATTTAAAATGGTCCCCCCATATTCTATTATCAGGTAATAAAAAAAAATCGCAACAATTTGTTGCGAAAAATCACATTTTTTCTTTTCTATATATACATACTTGATTTTTCCCATTTTTTTTTGCTTCATATAATGCAATATCCGCTCTTTGCATTAATTCTTCTTTAGTAATCCCATTCTCATGTAACGCAACTCCAAAACTCGCTGTTAATTTCGAAATTCCAGAGAATTGCTTTGTTTCAATAAAAAATCGTAATGACTCCGCAACTTGAAACGCTTCTTTTTCTACCGTATTTGTCACTAATATTATAAACTCCTCTCCTCCCCACCTTGCAAATATATGTTGATGTTCAAGTTTAGATTTCATAAGATCTGCAAGTTGTACTAATGCTAAATCGCCAAAATCATGACCATATGTGTCATTTACTGATTTAAAATTATCTATATCAAACAAAATAAGTGCTATTTTTTCATCATTACGTATTACATTCTCCCACTCTTTCTCCAATATTTGTTGGAATTTCAAACGATTATATATTTCTGTCAATGAATCTATCATTGCAAGTCTTTCTTGCTCTTGATAGATTTCATCTAATTCTGTAATCTCTGTGCATTTTACTATAAATCGCGACAAGTCTTCTGGTAATGGTGTCGCACGTAATAGAAAAGTAAATGCTTCTCCTTCATAATTGTACATTTTAATTCTTCTTCCATTTGATAAAGTATCATCCAACCATGTTATATCGTGAGTCGTCGAATAATATCCGTTCTCTCTAATAAGATGTTCTGCAAACACTAAATGTTGTTCCCGATACGTAAATAAATTATCATATCCGAAGAATTGTAAAAAATTCGTATTACAATCAACAATCTCATCATCTTCTACTATAAATAATAAATCATTTTGAAAATCAAACATCGTTTGAAGCAATTCTTGTTGTAAACCTACTTGCCGCACTAAAGAAAGTTGATATAAACTTTTATTTACTTCCTCTAGTACCACTTGTGGGGTTACTGGTGCTATAACAATATTACGTATTCCTAACATTAGTAAATCTGCAAACTCATTGTTTATCTGTTGATCCCAAATGATAATGAATGTACTCCGTGAATCATATATATTCTTTATATATTTTATTTGAGCAAAATCTGTTACATACATAATTACAATATGCGGTCTAGTTCTATGAAACAATATTTCTCCTTCTTCAAAACTATTTGCTATAAACATACATTTTGGATGGACATTTTCTATCGTTTGTTGATGTGTACATCCATCTTCTATATAAAGGACATTCAACTGAAGATCTTGTAATACATTTTGGAAAACAGTATTCTCTAATAAAAAATGTAGTATGTTCATCACTAGTCTTCACTCACTTCATATATCTTGTTTTACTGAATTCCTCACAATCATTTTATAAAGGATTATTCTCAAAAAAATCCGATTAGTGAGGGATACATATTAACAAGCTAATTGAGAATGTTATCTTCGCTTATCTACTATGGAAATTCCTTTTTTAGTGTATGATTATATGAATTGTATCGTTTGTATGAATGCCCTGCCTTATTATTTAAAACTTGACAATTAAAATAAAATTATTATATCCTTAAGCTCGATAACTTACAAAATGTAAGTATAATATATTACATTTATTTTATATTAAGTTGATATGTAATTTGGAGGATATATAATGACAAACAATGACTTTTTTAACGTTTTATATGAGCGCACATCTACACGTGCATTCAACCCTGAAAAAGAAATTTCATCTACAGAATTACACGAAATTTTAAAAGCAGCTGCTCAAGCACCTTCTGCTTGGAACTTGCAACACTGGAAATTCCTTGTTTTCCAAGGCGAAGACGTACAAAAACGATTACATCCAATTGCTTATAACCAACAACAAATTCTTGATGCTTCTGCCGTAGTCGCTATTTTAGGTGATTTAGAAGCATATAAAAATGTTGAACCTGTTTACGGTCCAATTGTAGAACAAGGATTTATGAAAGAAGAAGCAAAAGAGCGCTTAGCTAAAAACATTGAATCTGCATATACTCGTGAGCAATACCCACGAGATGCTGCCTTTTCAAATGCTGCTTTAGCAGCAATGCAACTTATGCTTGCTGCTAAAGCAACTGGCTGGGATACTTGTGCAATTGGTGGTTTCAACCCACAAGCACTAATGGAAGAATTTAATGTTTCATCTCGTTACGTACCAATTATGCTTATTACAATTGGTGAATCAACTTTAAAAGGTCACCCTGCACCGCGCATGAGCGTAGAACAAGTGAGTGAATGGGCGAAATAATAAAAAAACGAAGGTAATTTCATTACCTTCGTTTTTTTATATTCTGTCACACATCCGTAATATTACAATGTATTATTCGACATCTACACATAGAAAAATCGTAATATCCACGCTATCCCCATAAACAAATATGACGTTTCGTGTCGAAATTTGTTAAAGTATCGAAATATAACCGTGTATTTTTGTTACAATTGTGATACAATGATAACAAATAGATAACAAGAGAGGGATTTTCATTGAGTTCATACGGAAGCTTTATCGCACTTTTAAGTTACATAGTAACTGTACTACTGCTATATTTTATTGGCGATGCTGCAAACATATCAGTGTTACAATTCCCAAAAGAAGAAGCGTTACAATTAGAAGCAGAAAAACATACTGCACGATCCATTGCACCACTACTCTTAGCTCTTCCCGTATATATCATCGTTTTATATAAAAGCAAAAAAGTGTAAAGACTACCTATTTCATTAATTTTGGTGGTCTTTACATTTTTTTGTGATATTTCCCCTATTTCAAACATCATTCCGTAATAAACACCCATCTAGTCATTTAAAATGAGAAAATCCCCTAGAAAAATTTCCATTATCTGTCCAGTCACCGACTGCCGAACTTACATAGATTATAAGTGTGAAGGGGGTGATGAGGATTATGTTTGGATCATTTGGATGCTGTGATAACTTTAGAGAATGCCATCATCGTGAAAGAGAGTGTGACCATCGCGAGAAAGAGAGAGAAAGAGAAGAAGTTAGACCACACCGACCTGCTGTATGTAACGTACTTGCTACCATTTCAGTTGGAACAGAAATTTCTCTTTTAAGCATTAGAGGCCATCAATCATTCCGCAATGTAATTTTTGAAGGATTCTGTAACGGTGTTGCTCTTTTCTCTGCTTTAGCTCGTAATGACAAAGATAACAACAATAATAATAATAAAGACGATAAGAACAATCAAAATACTTTTACTGGCATTTTACGTGTATGCCCAACTGATATTATCGCGGTTGCTATCTAATTCTGTTCTTTATCCTCAATAGCCGCAAAATAAGATTTACTTTTCTCATAGAAAAAACCTGAGATCGATTTCGAATCGACTCAGGTTTTTTACTATTATATGCTTTTAACTAATTCAACAACTTCTTCAGCAGTTGACATTGTTAATGCTTTTTCTGCTAATGTTTCCATTTCTGCTTTTGACAACTTGCTTAGTTGTGTTCTTGCAGGAAGAATAGATGTTGCACTCATACTGAACTCATCTAAACCTAGTCCTAATAATAATGGGATAGCAAGTGAATCTCCTGCCATCTCACCACACATACCAGCCCACTTGCCTTCTTTATGAGCAGCATCGATAACCATTTTTACAAGACGTAAAATAGATGGGTTATATGGTTGGTATAAGTAAGCTACACGTTCGTTCATACGGTCTGCAGCCATTGTGTATTGGATTAAGTCATTTGTTCCGATAGAGAAGAAATCAACCTCTTTTGCGAACTGATCTGCTAATACTGCTGAAGCTGGAATTTCAACCATCATACCAATTTCAATAGAATCAGAAACAGTTGTACCCGCTTGAACAAGTCTTTCTTTCTCTTCTAATAAGATTGCTTTCGCTTGACGGAACTCATCAAGAGTTGCAATCATTGGGAACATAATTTTTAAGTTACCGTATACGCTAGCACGAAGTAATGCACGAAGTTGTGTACGGAACACATCTTGCTCATCAAGACATAAGCGAATTGCACGGTATCCTAAGAATGGGTTCATTTCTTTTGGTAAATGTAAGTATGGAAGCTCTTTATCTCCACCAATGTCAAGTGTACGAACAACGACTGGTTGATCTTCTTTTACACCTTCAAGAACTGCTTTATACGCTTGGAACTGCTCTTCTTCTGTTGGAAGATTGTCACGGCCCATGTATAAGAATTCTGTACGGTATAAACCAACGCCTTCTCCGCCATTATCGATAATACCTTGTACATCATTTGGTGTTCCGATATTAGCAACAAGCTCAACATGATGCCCATCACTTGTTACAGTTGCTTGGTCTTTTAATTTTGCCCATACAGCTTTTTGCTCTTCAAATTTCGCTTTCTTTTCTTCAAAAGAACGAAGAGTTTCTTCAGATGGGTTTACAATTACTTCTCCATCTAAACCGTCAATGATTACGATATCGCCATTTTGGATTTTCTCCATAACAACTTTCGTGCCAACAACAGCTGGAATTTCCATAGAACGAGCCATAATTGCAGAGTGAGATGTACGTCCACCGATATCAGTTGTGAAACCTTTTGCATACTTACGGTTTAACTGAGCTGTATCAGATGGTGTTAAATCTTCAGCAATAATGATTACTTCTTCAGAAATTGTACCAGGATTTGAGAAGTTAATTCCTAGTAAATGTGCAAGAACACGTTTTGTTACGTCGCGAATATCTGCAGCACGTTCTTTCATATATTCGTTATCCATGTTTTCAAACATAGAAATAAACATTGATGCAACTTCATCCATTGCAAATTCAGCATTTACTTTTTCGCTATTTACTTTATCTTTTACTGGATTTACTAATTCTGGATCATTTAATACTAATAAATGTGCTTCAAAGATAGCAGCTTTATCAGCACCTAGCTCAGCAAAAGCGTGGT
The DNA here is from genome assembly GCF_015071065.1 of Bacillus cereus. Classification (GTDB taxonomy): domain Bacteria; phylum Bacillota; class Bacilli; order Bacillales; family Bacillaceae_G; genus Bacillus_A; species Bacillus_A cereus_BA. The sequence goes on from NZ_VOVA01000001.1 coordinate 477,149, forward strand.
CCTTAATAGCTTCTAGTTCAGATTTTGCTTTCTCAAGCGCAGCGTCTAAGCGTGCAATTTCAGCAGCTTCGTTTGTAATTGATTTCTTTTCAATGTTAAATTCAGGATTCTCAAGTCTGAAAGCCTTTGCAATAGCAATCCCACTTGATGCAGCGATCCCTTGGATGTTAAGAGTCATTATTCTCCTAATCCTTCGTTTTTCATAGTTTCTTCGATAGCTGCTAGTGCTTGAGCTGCATCATCACCATTTGCAGTGACCTTAATTTCCGCGCCTTGTTGAATTCCTAAAGACATAACACCCATGATTGATTTTAAGTTAACGTTTTTCCCGTTATACTCTAAGTTAATGTCAGAACCGAATTTGCTTGCAGTGTTTACAAGTAGAGTTGCTGGACGAGCATGAATTCCTGAGTCGCTAGTTACTTTAAAGATTTTTTCCATGATAATTTATCTCCTTTAAATACAGTATTTTTTTAGTTGTATAGACGTTAGTACTACATCATCTATTGTATATAATAGGCGATGTTCGGTCAACCACATCGCCTATTATAATTATAAACATTTTGCGTCAAATTCCTACTGAATGTCAATAATAGCGTTTTCGCCCTTTTTAACATTTCCATCTTTTTTCAATTCGACTTGTTGCCCTTGTTGTAAATTCGTAAAGACGATTGGTGTAATAATAGATGGTGCATTTTCTTTTACAAATGCAAGATCTACTTTTAATAATGGTTGTCCTTGCTTCACTTTATCACCTTGTGCTACAAGCGTTTCAAAGCCTTCACCATTTAATTTTACAGTATCAATACCGAAGTGGATTAAAATTTCTTTTCCACCTTCAGACTGAATACCAATCGCATGTTTTGTAGGGAATACATTTACAATCTCACCATTAACCGGAGAAACTACCGTTCCTTCTGTTGGCTCAATCGCGAATCCATCTCCCATCATTTTCCCTGAGAATACTTGGTCAGGTACTTCTGTAATCGGTAAGATTTTCCCTTCAATTGGTGAAATGATTGTTTCATTTCCATCAACTTGTTGAGTAGCTTCTTCCGCTTTTACAGGCTCTTCTTTTTCAACATGAGGTGTACGACCTGACATAATATCATGAATTTGTGATTTTAATGTGTCAGATTTCGGTCCGAAAATAGCTTGAATGTTATTTCCAACTTCAAGTACACCAGCTGCTCCAAGCTCTTTTAAGCGGTCTTTATTTACATTTTTTTGTTCGTTAACTTGAACGCGTAAACGAGTAATACAAGCATCTAACGAAGCAATGTTTTCTTTACCACCAAGTGCTACTAATACTTCACGTGGAAGTTCTCCTGCTTCTGTTTTCCCTGCGCCTTCATTAGCATTCGCTTCTTCACGACCAGGTGTTTTTAAGTTCCATTTACGGATTGCGAAACGGAATCCGAAGTAGTAAATAACTGCTAGTACAAGACCAACAATAATTACCCACCACCATGCCGTACGACCTGGTAGTACACCGAATAATATGAAGTCAATTAAACCACCAGAGAATGTCATACCAATTTTAACACCTAAAATTTGCATTGTCATAAATGATAGACCAGCGAATACTGCATGGATTCCAAATAATACTGGTGCTACGAATAAGAATGAAAATTCAAGCGGTTCTGTAATACCTGTTAAGAAAGATGTTAATGCAGCAGATCCTAAAATACCAGCTGCTAATTTTTTATTTTCTGGACGTGCTTCATGGTACATTGCTAAAGCTGCTGCTGGAAGACCGAACATCATGAACGGATACTTACCAGTTGTAAATGTACCAGCTGTTAATTCTACGCCGTCTTTTAACTGTGCCATAAAGATTTTTTGGTCACCACGGATTAATTCGCCAGCTGCATTTGTATACTGACCGAATTCAAACCAGAACGGTGAATAGAAAATATGATGTAATCCAAATGGAATTAATGAACGTTCAATTAAACCGAATATAAATGCTGCTATCGTTCTATTTGCATCAATCATTTGATGTGAGAACGTATTTAAGCCACCCTGAATGTATGGCCAAACGAAGCACATGATAATACCTACTACTAAAGAGAATGTTGCAGTTGCGATCGGTACGAAACGCTTACCTGCAAAGAAACCTAAGTATGATGGTAATTCAATGTTGAAGTATTTATTATAGCAATATGCCGCTACTATCCCGACGATAATACCACCAAACACTCCTGTTTGCAGCGTTGGAATTCCTAATACGTTTGCATATGCTGGATCTGAAAATCCAATTTTCACTGGATCTGTTCCAGTGCTTGTTACTTTCACTAGTTTATCTACTTCTAAGAACACACTCATCGTTTTGTTCATAATTAAGTAGCCGACGAACGCTGCTAAACCAGCTACTCCGTCTCCACCAGCTAAACCGATTGCTACCCCAACTGCGAATAATAGCGCAAGGTTAGCGAAAATAATATCACCCGATTGTTCCATAATTTTTGCAACCATTACGAACCAATCTGCTTTTAAAGCAGGGATAACATTTGTTAGTTGTGGATTTTGAAATGCATTACCAAATCCAAGTAAAATACCTGCTGCCGGTAAAATCGCTACTGGAAGCATAAGCGCTTTTCCGACTTTTTGAAGAACACCAAAGATCTTCTTAAACATGGAAACCCTTCCTCTCTTATCTATATTGATACTTTTCGACAAACGCCAAAAAGGCATGAGGAAAAAAAAGATAGAACGATAGCTATACAAAGGGTAGTATGTCCCTTTCTTTAGCTTACATTCCCAACTTTTCTCCACTCATGCCTGATCGAATCAGTAACACGTGTCAAAAATAGGATTACGTATAAGTTCACTATAATTAAAGCAAACGTTTTCGTTATTTACCTTAATGTGTTTGTCGAATTTTGTATAACTTTGCAATAGTTATTATACATAACTATTGTAAGCGATTCAATCATTTTTTTTAACGTTTTCATTTTAGACAAAAATATATGTCTTTTTACCCATGTTCTGCTTTCACTAATCGTTGTAAATGCATCGTTAAATAAATACTCTCCGCTTCATATACAGGAAGTTGCAATTCTTTCTGCATTACTTTGACTAGTTTCCACGCCAAATTATAACAAACTGGATATTCCAACTTTAATAAATCAGCAAAACTCTGTGCTTCTTCTACTTTTTCTCCTTTTTTCACCCGCTCAATAGCATATTGTAAATGGCGAATAAGGCGTAAATAATGAATGCTTTCTTGGTCTAATGTAATTTGTAGGCTTGTCTCAATTAAAGACACAAGTTGTGCAATAAGACGGGAATTTTGATTAACAGAAGATAAATCAGAGTTTGTAAGCGAGCTGTAAATGTGAAGTGCGATAAAGCCAACTTCCCCTTCTGGCAATGTAATTTGCAAACGAGAATTTAAAAGTTGCACAACGCCTTCAGCAATTTCATATTCCTCTGGATATAGCATTTTCGTTTCAACTAAAAAAGGATTATCTATTGTAAGTCCTTGTTTCAGTCTTTTAATTGCAAAAGAAATATGATCTGTTAAAGCGATATGAATATGTTCATTTAATGGAGACTCCGCTTTTTCTTGAATGTATAACATAATATCATTCATCAATTCAATTAGCTTTTCACTCACATGTGGCACTAAAAGTTTGTATTGTTCTCGATCACGTTCATTTTTTAAAACAAACATTTTCTCAATTTGTTCTTGCTCCAACACATCTTCAGCCTTTTTTCCAAATCCAATTCCTTTACCGATCACTACTACTTCCTCGTGTTCAGGATGGCTAGCAATGATGACATTATTATTTAAAACTTTTTTAATTTCTAGATAATTACTCATATAACACCACCCTCGTACTTAAATAGCCTACTTTTATGTTACAGAACATTCTTCTTTGTCGTCAATGTAAAACATCTACCATTTGATAAAAATTCATTTTTTAGACATGTTTGTATATGATGCGTATAATGTAAGAGCAACTGTACATAGAAAGGAGATAACAACATGATTAAAATGTTTGTAAGTGATATTGACGGTACAATGATGCAACATGGAGGTCTAATTGATGAACAAGATATTGTAGCACTTCGCAGTCTTGCCGAGCAAAATGTTATTCTTTGTTTCGCTTCCGGGCGACTTGATAATGAAATCGCAGACTTAATGAAGGCTGTAAATACAAATTTCCATCGCATTAGTGTGAACGGTGTTTTCGTATATACACAAGAAAATAAACAACTATTATCTGCAACATTCGATTCCAGTATTCTACCTGATTTGTTAGCAATGACAAATCAAGACCCTTATTTCCGTTATGTAAGTGATGAGCATAATTACTATATTGAAGAAAAGACACCTTTTATTCATGAACTCGAAAAACAAATAACAATGACTTCTGTTGAAGAACCAAATTTATTACAGAAAATCGATGATACAATTTTTCCAAATAAAATTTCTATCGGGGGAACAAAGGAAAACTTACAACTCCTTCAAAAAAAGATTGATGAAAAATTCCGTGGAAAAGTTAGTACTTTCATTTCAGCTGAACAATGTTTAGATGTAATGCCACCAAATATTAGTAAAGGTTCTGCTATTTCTGTTTTATTACAAGAGTTTCAAATACAACCAGAGGAGGTTGCATGCATAGGGGATTCTTACAATGATATTCCAATGTTTTCTTTAACTCCTCATAGTTTTGCTATGTCTCAAGCTGATGACGCGGTAAAAGAGCACGCTCACTATGTAGTAGCTGCTGTCAAAGATGCCGTTAACCAAGTACTTATTTATAATGAAGAAGCAAATAAAAATACGACTCGATCCTTATAAGGATGAGTCGTGTTTTTATTTCTTTACATGTTGAAAACATCAAAGTTCACTGTACTTCACAAACTGAAATATATTACTTGTTACGTGCGATGTTCGTAATAAACTTGTAACGATCCCCACGATAAATACATTTCACATACTCTAACGGTAACTCACCTTCTGAATATGACCATTGACGCATTACAAGTACAGGCGCCTTTTTAGGAATATGCAGATGTTCAGCTTCATTATCCGTTGCAATTGAAGCTTCAATTGATTGAGTAGCGCGAACAAGCTTAAAGCCCAGTTTTTTCTCTAAATGTTCATATAAAGATTGTTGCAATATTTCTTCGTTAATATCTTTCACAAGAGTTGGCGACAAATATGTCGTCTCAAATGCAATCGGTTCGTCATCAGCTAAGCGCGTACGCCTCACTTCATAAACCGATTCTCCCTCTTGTATTCTCAGCCGGTCTGCTATTTTAGCAGTAGCTGGAACTAGGCGGAAACTAAGTAACTGGCTGCTCGGTTTCATACCACGAGAAATCATATCTTCTGTGAATCCCGTCATTCCTTGCAACTTTTGCTCCACTTTCGGAAGTTGGACGAACGTTCCAATCCCACGTTTCCGGTATAAATAACCTTGTTCCACTAAGTTATTAATCGCCTGTCTGATTGTCATACGACTCACTTCGAACTTATCACAAAGTTCATTCTCAGATGGAATTTTATCTCCCGGCTTCCATTCGCCTTCCTCAATTAGCTGTTTCACCCACTCTTGAATCTGATAATAGATCGGAAATGGTGAATACTTGTCGATGTTCATCAGCAATCGCCTCACTGCATAAAGATAGAGCTTCTGGATCTGCGATTACGGTTACATTCGGATGACGTTGTAAAACTGTAGCAGGACACGCCTCACTATACTCACCTTGCAATAATTCTTTAATAGCTTCTGCCTTTTTAGATCCCATAGCAACAAGTAGAATTTGTTTCGCTTTCATAATACTTCCAATTCCCATTGTAATCGCATGAGTCGGCACATCTTCTTCATTTTCAAAGAAGCGAAGGTTTGCTTGGCGCGTAGATTCTGTTAATTCTACAATGTTAGTTGGAGAATTAAATGGTGTTCCTGGCTCATTAAATCCGATGTGACCGTTTTCACCGATTCCAAGAATCTGTAAGTCAACTGGGTTAGCTACTAGAATGCCTTCATAACGCTTGCACTCTTCCTCTAAATCACTTGCCATCCCATTCGGTACATAAGTTTGTTTAAATGGAAGATGATCAAACAACTGTTCTTGCATGAAATAGTGATAGCTGTTTTTATCTTCGTGTGGTAAATTTACGTACTCATCTAAGTTTACAGTGGTTGCATGACTTGTATCAAGTTTATTTTTTCGCATTTCTGCATAAATACCTAATGGAGAGCTTCCTGTAGCCATTCCTAAAGTTGGATTTTCTTTTGATTTTACAACCTCTTTAATTAACTTATAACCTGCTTCTGCTAATTCTTCTGGAGTTTTTACAACAAGAATATTCATCTAATTACTTCCCTTCCTTCATATGAATTCCTAAACGAACCGTATCATATACATGTAATTCTTCAGTCATAACAACAAAGTCTGCATCTTTACCTGCCGCTAACGCGCCTTTATTATTTAATCCAAACTCTTCTGCTTGGTTAACTGATGTCATCAACACTGCATCCTCGATTGAACATCCTGTAAATTCAATTACATTTCGGAAAGCTTGATCCATTTTTAAAATACTACCAGCTAACGTTCCATCTTCTAATCGGGCACTGCCATCTTTTACATGTACTGGCTGTCCGCCAAGCTCATATAATCCTTCTTCAAGACCTTTTGCACGCATTGCATCTGTAATGACACTTACTTTTTTCGGTCCTTTTAATTTATATGCTAATTTCACCATATCAGGGTGAATGTGAATACCATCTGTAATTACTTCAACCATTACATCTGGATTTAATAACACATGACCAACAACTCCTGGTTCACGATGATGTAATCCACGCATTTGATTGTATAAATGTGTTGCATGTGTAATTTTTCTATTTTTCAGTTGTGCATCAATCGCATCTGTATGCCCCATTGTGCCAACAACACCTGTTTCAGCAAGATACTGTTCAAACTCTAACGCACCTTCTTCTTCCGGTGCATATGTTACTAATTTAATTAGATTACCGCTTGCTTCCTGCCATTGTTTAAATTGCTCGATACTCGCAGGAACAATATGTTCAAGTGGTTGTGCACCCGCACGTTTTTTTGAAACATATGGTCCTTCTAAGTGAATATATTCGAAATGTGCTCCTTTATCTTTCGCTTCCTTCGCAGCACTTAGCGCCGCTTCAATCGCTTCTGGAGCTTGTGTCATTGTTGTTGGGAAGTAAGTTGTAACTCCTTCTTTTAACATTTCTTTACCAAGAGTTACTAATCCATCGCTATTTGCATCCATCGCATCAATATCGTATCCACCATGAATATGAACATCAATCATACCTGGAATCACAATCTTTCCTGCCACATCTAACACAGTTTCATTTTCTTGTGATACATATTGAGCCATCAAACCAATTTCTTTAACTGTTTCTGCGTAACGAATAAATCCGTTTTCCACTACTTCTTTACCTGTATAAATTTTGGCATTGATGACAACTTGCGTTTTCATTTTCATCGATCCTTTCCCATGAAATACCTACTTATTATTATTACCTTATTCGCCTAATTCCATCTTAATATACACACAAGTAGTTGTCTATACATTCTAATGAAATTTCCTCTTCGTTCAGCGAAAAAAGGAAATTGATTTCTTTTTCATTATAATATATATTATTCATTTTTTCCAAAATGGATAATAACCTCTTATATAATCAGTTACTTAAGTAATGGCATAAGACCGCTTGTCCCCATAGTAATATGTTCACCATCTGTTTCTATTTCTACAGTTCGCTTGTTTGTTCCGTATATCATTATACCATGCTGTTTTAATCGTCTTACTACACTTTGATGAGGATGCCCATATGGATTTCTACTCCCGTACGAAAGAATAGCGAATTGTGGATCTACTTTTTTTAAGAATGTTTCACTCGTTGAAGTATACGAGCCATGATGCCCAACTTTTAATACATCTGCATGTACATCAAATTGCCTTAATATTTCATTTTCCGTCCGTATATCAGCATCACCCATTAATAAAAAGTCCGCTTTACCATATCGAATCTTTAACACAATTGAGGACTCGTTATTCTCGTCTTTCGATTTACCATTGTTCAATACTTGTATAGAAACATGTGGATCTAGCGGTATGTATTGTCCTTCCTTCACTGAAATGAAAGGTATGCCCCTTTTTTTAATATTATTCCGATACGTATGATAAGTAAATGAACTATATGTTTTTCCGCTATCTAATACGAGTGAAACCGGCATTTGTTCTACAATTGGAATAAGTCCCCCTATATGGTCCATATCAGGATGAGTACTTACAATCACATCTAAATGATTAATTCCTTTTTCAATTAGTTTTTGAATAATAACCTCTCCCGCTTCATAAGGGCCCCCATCTATTAACATCGTTTGACCATTTGGCAATGTAATAAGTGTCGCATCACCTTGTCCAACTTTTAAAAAACTCACTTTCATTTTACCAAAATGTTGCCGATGCATATGTATAGAAGACGCAGTATGAATAGACATCATATATCTTTTAGCCGATGCGCTGTTTAACGAAAAACATAATAAAACAGAAACCAACAATAGAATACTCCGTACACCTTTCATAACTCGTCTCCTTTTTTCATTTAGTATGGCACGCTCTGTAATTGATATACAAAAAAAGCTTAGCAAAATGCTAAGCTTTTATTTTGATAATTCCTGTAAAGAACCAAAGAATAAATCTGCTTCATTCATTTGTTCATTTTCTTCCGAAAGAGGTGGTAAATCATCTAATGTTTTCAATCCAAACGTATCTAAAAATTCTTTCGTCGTTCCGTATAAAATAGGGCGCCCTGGCCCTTCCGCTCTTCCCGTTTCTTTTATAAGTAAGTGTGAAACTAACGTTTGTAATGCCTTGTCTGTTTTCACTCCTCGAATCTCTTCCATTTCTGTCCTTGTAATCGGTTGACGGTACGCAACGATTGCCAACGTTTCAAGAGCTGCTTGAGACAGTGAAGCCGTTGTTGGGGTATTTATTAATTTTTGATAGTATGCAGCATGTTCTTTCTTTGTTGCAAAACGATACACTTTTGCATATTGTACAATTTGCAGCCCTCGATTCGAGCCTTCACATTCTTTTTGCATTTCCTCTATACTGTTTATTACTTCTTCCACTTCAACTTCCAGAACTTTAGCTATCTGTTCCGGATAAATCCCTTCGTCACCTGCAACAAATAAAAGCCCTTCAATAATCGCTTTTTGTTCTTTTCTATCCATTTTACGAACTCCTTCCTCCTATTTTCCATAAAAATACACATAAAAAAACCGAATCACAGTAAATGCGTTCGGTTCAATATTTCTTCTCTCGTTCCAAACGATGCATTAAAACCTAACATAAGATAAAATATTTCTATCCCATCTTCACATGCTGGCTCTATACGGATTTATTAGAGCTTAACACGAAAATTTCATCAAAATTATGTTCTTGCTCAATTATGATTTGTTGATTTTTCATTAGCTCAAGAACCGCTAAAAATGTTACAACCATTATTTCACGTTCTTCATCAGCAAACAAATCATAAAAGCTTTGACGACCGCCTTTTACTTCTAACTGTTGTAGAATATCAGTCATTCGCTGTGCAATTGGTATTTCTTGGCGAGTAATTCGCGTTGTCACGGGGGTCTTTGCTTTTTTACGACGCATTAGCTTTTGAAATGCCGCTAACATATCATATAACGTAACATCAAGAGGTAAGCTTGTCTCCTCTTCTTGTTGAAATGATGTAAAATCAATTGGCGGACGTGTATATAGCTGTGCTCTTTCTTGTTCTCTTTCTTTTAACTCAGTAGCAACTTGCTTATATTTCTTATATTCAATTAACCTCTCCATCAATTCTTGACGAGGGTCATCTATAAAGTCTTCACCGTTATCAGGTACATCTTCTTCTTGTTTCGGTAACAACATTTTACTTTTAATTTGTAATAACGTTGCAGCCATTACTAAATACTCACTGGCAACATCTAATTGTAATTCTTTCATCGTATGGACATAAGATAGATATTGCTCTGTAATTTCCGCTACAGGAATATTATATATATCAATTTCGTAACGATGTATTAAGTGTAACAATAGATCTAAAGGCCCTTCAAAAGCCTCTACTTTAAAATTATACTGCACAAAGCATCCCACCACATTTTTTCTATAACAACATAAGTATAGAGCATACTCATGTTCTATCCAACCTTTTTAAGAAATTTAATTAAAAATAGACCTATGCCCATGTCATAATGCCCACCGCTTCATATGATAACAATGTAGTAAGAACAATGTAGGAGGTCAAAAAACTATGGGTCACGTTGATTGCGGTTTTAGCGGTGGGTTCGCATTACTTGTTGTACTGTTCATTTTACTAATCATTGTAGGAGCAGCTTGCTTCTGCTAATATGAAGCAATAAAGCGACTAGGGATATTTCCCTAGTCGCTTATTGTTAATATTTCTATGATACACTGTACATATAATCGTTAGACAGGAGCGAAAAAAATGTATCCTACCGAGTACATACAATTTTTAATTCATTTTCACGGAGACTATGATTACTTTGAATGTCATGAAATATTAGAAGAGTATTGGAAATTAAAACCTAGAGGAGAACGCGACAATTACTTAGTCGGTCTCATTCAAATTGCTGTTTCCTTATACCATCACAGACGATCCAACTGGAATGGTGCAGAGAAGATGATAAAAAGCGCAATAGCACTTTTAGAAAAGAACAGTGCGCCGTTACATCAATTAGGAATAGATCATAAACAACTTATATTCTTATTAAATGAAAGGTTACAATCTATCCACAAAAAGGAAATTTTCGCGCCGTTATTTTTACCATTATTAGACGCATCGTTAGAAAAACAATGCATACAGTTATGTAAGAAACAAAACCTCTCTTGGAAAGATGGGAACGTCATTCCTGGTGAATCCATCATAAATAAGCACACATTGCGTGATCGAACAGAAGTCATTTCTGAACGACACGAACAACTACAAAAAAGAAAGCAGAGATAATAAACTACTTATCCCTGCTTTCATGAATGTATATTTTGTTCAAGCTCTTTACACTTTTTGCAAAAACTTGCTGTTTGCTCATTTCCGCAAATTGTAAACTCAAGAAATTTACTCTTAAGCTCTTGAACCATCTTCGTCCCAATCCCCATATGGCGGTGAGACGGATTCACGCTCAAATGCTGAATTTCCAATACCTGATCTTCTTTTTTTATAATCCCCATTATCCCAACAAAATCTTCATTTTGTTTCCACAAATACAATTGCCAATCCTCTTTCGCTTCATACTCTTTCATTGTCAATTGTAATGTTTTTACATCTTTTTCAGTTGGCATAAATGAAAGAAGCCCCATTGCAATTTTTTCATAACTTTTTTTAAAACGAATTAACATAACCCTTATCCCTTCTTACAAAAGTTATAAACTATTTATCCCATCAATCACTCTTTTCATATCACATTCATTCTACAATATTTTTACCAGAGTGAGAAGAGGCTGAAACAACTTGATAATCATACAAAGCGTTAAGAAGAAAGTCAAATATATGTTTCCACGCTATTTCTTTCTATTATACCGCTCAAAAAAGAGACAATACTGTATAGGAACTAAAAGGAAAATCCCTTTCTCATCACATTTCACTTATTAACCACTTTTGAACAAAATAGTTCTACCAAAAGCAATATGTTAAGAGAAATACATTTATTGAAGCATATAATTCGTACTCCATCCTATGTATTTTATTAAAAGTGTGTTCTCATGAACAATATAATTTAACGTTAGTAGCCGTCCTATTTGTGTCATATACTTTAAAATATATACCAATTCCTGTTTATAGGAAGTAAAAAAAGAGAGCAAAATCGCTCTCTTTTTCTCATAACTTATTCTTCCCAAACTTTAACTTCTTTCATTACATCGCCTTGACGCATGTTTAATATCGTTTCAATACCGCTTGTTGCTTTACCGAATACAGTATGTACGCCATCTAAATGCGGTTGTGGCTCATGAACAACAAAGAATTGGCTACCACCTGTATTACGGCCAGCATGTGCCATAGAAAGTGATCCAACAAGGTGTCTATGAGGATTTCCATCAGTTTCACATGGAATAGAGTAACCTGGGCCACCTGCACCTGTGCCTGTTGGGTCTCCACCTTGACTTACGAAGCCAGGAATAACGCGGTGGAATGTCACACCATCATAAAATCCTTGCTCTGCTAATTTTTTAAAGTTTTCTACTGTTTTTGGTGCCTCTTCTGGGAAAAATTCTAAATCGATTTTTTCGCCATTTTCCATTAATATGTATCCTAAAGTTTTCATATGTATATGTCTCCTTTCAACTATCTCAGCACTATATTACCATATTCATGACGAGAAACAAAAAGAATCCGACAATCTGCATACTTCTTTTTCGAAATGTGGGAAAAGCTAGGTGACAAATTTTAAAAATATACTATAATAACTGTGTTGCCCGAAAATTTCAGAAAGAGAAAGGGAGCGATTTTTCGTGAAAGCGAAATTACTAGCTCTGCTATTAGCTGTAGCCGTATGTATTATGCCAACAGCTTCATTTGCAGACATCATTGAGGGAGAATCAATTGTTACACTAGGAGAAAACTTATCTGAACAACAAAAACAAGATCTGTTAAAAGAAATGAAAGCACCAAAAGATGCTACAATCATCACTGTGTCTAATGCGGAAGAACATAAATTTCTAGAAGGAATTGTTCCAAAAGCACAAATTGGTACAAGAGCAATTTCCTCTTCTATGATTACATACACAAAACCAGGGTCAGGTCTCATTGTACGCTCAAAAAACATTAATTCGATAACAGATGCAATGTACACAAATGCACTTATTACAGCAGGTGTGAAAGATGCAGAGATTCAAATTACTGCACCATTTAAAGTTTCCGGAACTGCTGCTTTAACAGGTTTAATGAAGGCCTATGAAACAACATCGAACAAAGAGATTCCAGAAGATGTTAAAAAAGTAGCCAATGAAGAAATGGTACAAACAGCAAAACTTGGTGATAAAATCGGTGAAGAAAAAGCAGTTCAACTTGTTGCAAAGATTAAAGAAGAAATTGCAAAAGAACAGCCAAAAACAACTGAAGATTTACGTTCATTAATTAAAAAAATTGCTGATCAACTCGGTATTACATTAACAGATGAACAGTTGGATAACTTAGTATCGTTATTTGATAAAATGAAAAACCTTAATATCGATTGGAACCAAGTTGGTAGCCAATTAGATAAAGCAAAAGACCATGTGTCTGCCTTCTTAGGATCTGAAGAAGGACAAAGTTTCCTAGATAAAGTAAAAGATTTCTTCTCTAGTATCATTGATTTCGTTAAATCTTTATTCAAGTAAAAAAGAAGCTCGCCGCTGGCGAGCTTCCTTTTTATACAAGTAACGGTAATTTCATAACAGCTTCTTCAACCGAACGAACAACATGATTTGCTCTCCCCTTCACATACGGATGAGCATGATGGAGGGTGAAGGAGTGCGGGGTTACTTCAAACATAGAAATATCATTGAAAGAATCTCCAATACATGCAACTTCCTTTGCTTCAATTTGTAAATGTTCCATTAATCGTTTCAGAGCGCTTCCTTTACTTACACCTCTTGGCATAATGTCAACATAGCGCTTACCCGATATAAAAACTTCCGCTTCGCTATGAAATGTATCTCGCAACTCTTGATCTAATGCTACAATTTTTTCTTCTTCTCCAAAAACAAACAATTTCGCAGGACGTACAGTCTTCCCAAATTCCTCTTCTAGTTCTTCGATTTCAGCAATATGCACTCCCATATACTCTTCAAAAGTATGATGATGTTTATTCTTCCTTTTTGTATATCGCTGCTCATTTGCACAAACAATATCTGCTAGTCCCTTTTTATGTATATATCGATATATTTCCTGGGCAACCCCATCTTCAAAACTCGATTCATGAAATAATTTTCCATCTGGTAGTATCATCGTCGCTCCATTTAAACTAGTTGTGTAATACGGGAACGAAAACCGTTTTACCGCCTCATCAATTCGGTGAGTAAAACGGCCAGAGGCAAAACAAATATTTGTCCCTTTTTCAGCTAGCCAACAAAGCGCTCGCTCATCTTCTTTTTGCATATCATTCACATTGTAAACGAGCGTATCATCTAAATCACTTACAAATAATTTAATCATGTCCTCTTCCCCTTTCATACACAATATCTACTCTAATTGTACAAAAAAAATGTTTGGTTTTTGTTAAAAAAATAATAAATTTTCAATAAAAAATAAGCGAGAGCATAATCCCGCTTATTTTTGTCTTCTTACATTTTGAGGTCTTACAATACTTGGACGCACTTTTAGACTAGACATAGTTGGACGGAGTAAAATTTTCGTTAACGCGCCCCAATCAAACGGTAAAAACGGCCATAAATACGGTGTTTGCAAGCTTTTTATAGATGTTAAAAATAGAGTCAATATCGTCATTCCAATGACAAATCCCATTTCATGAAATATACCCGTCAAAATAATAACAAATAATTTTCCAATCTTATTCCCAAGCCCTAACTCATAACTTGGCGTAGCAAATGATCCAATCATAGAAACCGCTACATACAAAATAACTTCTGGTACAAACAAACCTACATCAATTGCAATTTGACCAATTAATATGGCAGAAATTAATCCTGCTGCAGACGACAATGATGTCGGTGTATGAATGGCAGCCATCCTTAAAAATTCGAGTCCGATTTCCGCCATCAAAACTTGTAATAAAATTGGTAAATGCGTCATCTTATTTGGTCCAATGAAAGCAAGGCTTTCAGGCAAAAGAGTTGGATCAAATACAAAAACTAACCAAAACGGCAATAAGAATAACGAAAATATAACACCTAAAAAACGTACCCAACGTAAAAATGTACCTACAGCGGGATTTTGTCTAAACTCCTCTGCATGCTGTAAATGATGGAAATATGTTGTTGGCGTAATCATAACACTTGGTGATGTATCAACGAGCACTAGCACGTGTCCTTCTAATAGATGATTTGCTGCTACATCCGGCCTTTCTGTATATCGAATAAGCGGGAAGGGATTATAGCTTTGCTTGACTACAAATTCTTCTACTGTTTTATCCGCCATCGTAATCCCGTCTACATCAATGTTATTTAATTCTTGTTTTATAATCTTTACTAAATCTGGGTTTGCAACATCTTGTACATATGTAATACAAATATCCGTTTGCGATCTATCCCCTACTCGAATCATTTCATTTCGAAGACGTGGATCGCGTATTCTTCTACGAATTAACGCTGTATTTACAACGATATTTTCAACAAATCCATCCCTTGCACCGCGCACTACCTTTTCTGTATCTGGTTCTGTCGGTGTCCGCCCTGGATAACTACGAACATCTATTGCGAACGCTTCCGTTTCACCTTCCACAAATATAACAATGAGTCCTGATAATACTTGGAGCATTACATCATCCATCGTTTTTACTTTACTTACTTGTTGATGAATTAAACGATTCTCCAAAAGCTTTACTGTATCTTCTTCTACATCCCTTATTTCATTTGTATCCACCGCTTCTTCTAAAATAGGGATAATATAATTCGTATCACAAAGTCCATTTACAAATAACACACCAATTTCTTTATTTAAAATTTGAAATTTACGAATACCAACATCGTATGTAACACCTAGTCCAACTGTTTGCTTTAAGTAATTTTCATTATCACTTAAAAAAGATGAAATCGGGATATTCACTTTTTTAGGCTTCGTCATAAAACCCACTCCTTTCCAAAATTAATTGAATCGCTTTTCTAGTAATAGGTGATCCTCTCTCCCATTCATCATTTCCGCACATCTTGCCAATATCACCGACCCCCACAATGACAGGAACATTCAGATCATCTAAACAATAAATCGTATCCCCACTAATCCTACCAATGTCACCATCTGGGAGTCCAAATTTATCAACGCCGTATTCTGTCAAATTCCCATTCCGATCTACACTTACATCTACACGTGCCCATTCCCAATGATGTGTATTAGATGCTACTGCTAAAATACCCAGTACATCAACTTGTTTATGTGTTGCGACATACTTTAACGCCTTTTCACCAGATCCTTCTCCTATAAATCCGCTGTCATCAAACATGACAAATACAGGGTCATATGGCGTTTGCATAATAAGCTCAACAACTTTCTTCCCTGTCAATTTGGTCGGATTACTTTGCGATGCTGAAATACACCTTCCCCCAAACTCCTTTGTTAACAGCTCAATTGTCCGCTTTGCATATTCATCTCCATCTGTGACCAAAACAACCCTTCGTCTCATTTGATTTATCCTTTCGGTTTACATATAAGTGCAACAAAAAATGAAAATAATATCGCTGCTGAAATCCCCGCAGACGTTAAGCTAAACATACCGATTCCAATTCCTAAATATCCATGTTTTTCTGCCGCATGCATTGCCCCGTGCAATAGTGAGTGTCCAAAACTTGTAATAGGGACTGTTGCCCCAGCACCTGCAAATTTTATAAGCTTATCGTACAATCCGAATCCGTCTAAAATAGCTCCGGCGACTACAAAAGTTGCCATTAAATGTGCCGGTGTTAACTTTGCGAAATCTAGCAACACTTGTCCAATTACACAAATAGCTCCTCCTACAAGAAATGCATATATAAAATCCACAATTCACTCTCCTTTAACGCTTTCAAACACAACACCATGCGCAATCGTTGGAATCGTTTCCTTCTGTTGCATCATCATGGGGCTTAATAGAGCTCCAGTTGAAACGACCAAAATTCTTTGTAAATTCCCTTTTTGCATTTCACGCAATAAATGTCCGTATGTTACAACAGCAGAACAAGCACAACCACTGCCCCCTGCAAACACTTCTTCTTGATTTGAATTGTAAATCATTAATCCACAATCATTGTATACATTCCCCAAATCATAACCTTCCTCAAGTAAAAGTTGTTTCGCAATTGGTGTCCCAACAGCTGATAAATCACCAGTAACAATAAGATCATAATCAGCTGCACTTCTTCTCAAATCTTCAAAATGCTGTTGAATTGTATGAGCAGCAGCTGGTGCCATCGCTGATCCCATATCTAAAGGATTAGCAATTCCTAAATCTTGTACTTTACCAATTGTTGCTGCTGTTATTTTAATTGCACTCTCCTCATTGCTAATTAATATTGACCCTGCTCCGGTAACAGTTGAGTTTGCTGTCCCTGGCTTTTGTCCTCCGTATTCTGTTGGGTAACGAAATTGTCTTTCAGCCGTCGCATTATGACTACTTACTGTAGCTAAAATACGATTCGCAAATCCACCATCTATAAAAGCTGATCCAACCGCCAAAGTTTCCATTGACGTCGCACAAGCGCTGAACATCCCTAAAAAAGGAATACCATACTCACGAGCAACATAATTTGCTGTCACTGTTTGGTTTAATAAATCTCCCGCTAAAAAAAAATCAATTTGCGATTTTTTTATATTCCCTTTTTGCATCGCTTGTTGAATTGAGTCTGACATTAACCTTCGTTCAGCAAGTTCCCAGTTTTCCTCTCCGCAATGTAAGTCAGAATATGAAATATCAAAATCCTTTCCAAGAGGGCCTTCAGCTTCTTTCGGACCGACAGCAGTACCAGTTGCATTCACGAAGATATCATTTTGAAATACCCACGTTTGTTTTCCTGTCAATCTCATACCCACCCCTCCTTTAAGACATTAAAATTTGAAATGTATATCTTATTAACCCGATAATATATGCACCTACGACTCCAAATACAATGACACTTCCTGCAAGCTTAAACATGTTAGTAGCGATTCCTAGAACAATCCCTTCACTCCTATGTTCTAGCGCAGCACTCGCCATAGAATTCGCAAATCCAGTAACCGGTACTGCTGATCCCGCCCCAGAAAACTGCCCGATTTTATCATATACACCACACCCTGTTAAAATCGCTGATAGTAAAACAAGAGTTGCAACTGTAGGGTTTCCTGCCTCTTTCTCACTAAAGTGAAAGTAATGTATATAAAATTTCATCAACACTTCTCCCGCCGTACAAATGAGTCCACCAACAAGAAATGCCTTCACACAATTTATGAAATAGTTCGGTTTTGGATGGTACTCCTTCACTTTATTTATGTAATCGTCCTTCAATTTTCGCCCTGCCATATACATTGCCTCCTACTTTACGAAATAAATCCAGTGAAACAACGAGCCTATTACTTTCCCAAGTACAAGAGCAACGAGTAAAACAACAATTTTCCCCTCTACCCTTACTCGTTTCGCTAAAATAGGTAAAACGTTTAACACTTCCGTTAACGCCGCAGCGAGCATTCCAATGAATGTGCCACAAAATATCCCTAATATAACAAGCCAATATTGTGACGTTTGAAATGTAATATTTTTCAAACTACACCAAGCCCCTGCTAAAGTACCTGCAATGACCGCCCACTCAAAATATTGAATATGCTTTCCACTTCTCGTTAATTGAGCTAAACGAGGGATTATACCAAGTACAGCTAAAAACGCGACATATCCGCTACCTACTGCAATCCCTCCAGCTAAACCAATTAATACAACAAATGCACACTCAATCATCAGCAATCTGTTTCATATTATCCTTGTTTTCATGAACAATTACATATTGATCAAGCGACTGCTGATATTGAAACATCTCAACTTCTAACGGGCTCGGCTCTTCATTAATTCTCTTTTGAAATACATGATTAAAAAATAAGACCATACCTAATCCAAGACCTAATGAATAAGGAATTTGAAATAAAAGTGGTTGCGCCTTAAATTCTCCAGTAATCATGTAATATAACCGTTGGTGTACTTGTTGCATACTTACATCTTCATGGAAATAAATGATCGCAAGGGCCGCTCCAATAAAAAGTAACAACCATACAAGTCCGAAGAAAACTGGATGCACTTTCTTTTTTTCGTATATAATTTCAACAAGAGTTTGTCCAGAACCAAGTAAATTAATTTGTATGTGAGCCGCTTTTTGTTGAATAATCTCAATCACTTTCATAACATCAATTACAACATGTGTTTTATCATGCGCTGTTATTTTGTAGACTATCTCATTTTGTAACGACTCAACTACCAAAGAATCTCCGACAAGTTGAGCAACATCGCTCAGCTTTACTTCATACGTAGGAGACACTTTTAAACGGTTGCGCATTTTAATATAAATCGTTTGTTCCAATTTTCATTCACCCCTTCACTCTTCCTCGTAGTTGTAGTATGGTTATTGGAATTTTTTCTAATACAATTTTTTCATAAAAAAAACATCTGTACCATTTCGGTACAGATGTTTTTAGCTTATGCCTTTTTCTTAAATAAATTTGCAATACTTAATGCAAGTCCTCCCCAAATGACTACCATACCTATAACCATCATCATAATCGCTGATCCGCTCATCATGAAACACCTCGGTCCTTCCATTCTTTTTCAAGCTGGGCAGAGTCTGAATGTATTTGTGCATTCCATTTCTTCAGACTAATGACTAGTGCAACTATAAGAAACGCTGCCGCTATCGACCAACCATACGTTACAACAAACTCTGTTGGATAACCTCCGTAGTTCTTTTTAATGTTTTCGATTGTACCATCAATTAGCATATACCCTAACATAAGTGGAGTAATAACGAGTAAACTCACTCTCCAAAACGTTCCTAACTTTATATCAGATACAAAGTTTGCATGATTTTGATAAACTGGTAAACGGCGCAAGATTAGTCCTATTGTAACTACTTCAACTAGTGCAATTGTAATCAATCCAAAATTGTTAGCGAAGTAATCAACAACATCTAGGAACATAAGTCCACCACGCGTTGCAAAAACAAGAGAAACTAATACTAATAGCGTTCCCATAATTCCAATCGTCTTTTGACGACTCAAACCGAATTTTTCAGATACAGCGGCAAAGCATACTTCTGCAAGTGAAATGAGTGATGTAATTCCAGCAACAGTTAGAGATAAGAAGAATAATACACCAAATAACGGCGACATCGGTAACTCATTAATAATTTGCGGGAATACTACAAATGCAAGTCCTACGCCAGCACTAGCTACTTTATCAACCGGTACCCCCATGTTATTTGCCATAAATCCAAGAGCTGCAAAGACACCAATACCTGCCAATAATTCAAATCCTGAATTTGCAAATCCTGTAATAAAAGCATTATTTGTTGTATCTGAGTTTTTCGGTAAATAACTAGAATACGTAATCATAATTCCGAATGCTAAAGATAAACTAAAGAAAATTTGACCGTAAGCAGCAAGCCATACTTTCCCATCAAAAATACGACTCCAATCTGGTTTAAAGAATGCATCTAGCCCCTGCATCGCACCTTCCATCGTCACTGCACGAACAACGATAATAAGGAACATAACAACTAGTAAAGGAATAAAAATGCGGTTAACAACTTCGATCCCTTTTTTAACTCCTTTAAACGCAACACCAAGCACAATAATCCAAACGAGAGCCAATGGAATTAATACTTCTGGTACGAGCCCCCCGAATTGTCCTGGCTTATCTGCAACATGTAAATATTCTTTAAATAAAAATGATTGCGTGTCTTTCCCCCATGCTCCAGTAATTGCAAAGTACGTATACGAAATAGACCAAGCAATGATTACAGCGTAATATGTTGAAACAATAAATGTCACACACATTTGCCACCACCCAATAAATTCAGCACGTGGATGAATACGGAAGAATGTAAGTGGCGCCGAACCACGATGACGATGCCCAAGAGCAAACTCGAACGCTAACAATGAAATACCAGTCGTTAATAATGCAAATAAGTACGGTAAAAAGAATGCGCCTCCCCCGTTTTCATACGCTGTATAAGGAAAACGCCATATATTCCCTAGTCCAACAGCGGAACCGATTGCTGCAAAAATAAATCCAGCCCTCGTCCCCCATTGTTGCCTCGTTTCCATGTTTCCTTCCCCCTTTGTGACAAGTTCATACTTGGATTATAGTTTAAATTAACTAAATTATCAATAAATTCTGTAAATTTTTTAGCGATAGTTGGAATCTTCTCCTTTTCGTGAAAATAAAAAAATCGAATAGATAGCTATTCATCTATTCGATCTTTCATCTGTTTTAATATTTTCTTTTCAAGTCTTGAAACCTGTACTTGCGAAATGCCTATGCGCTCCGCTACTTCTGATTGAGTTTGGTCTTTATAATAGCGTAAATATACAATTAGACGTTCTCGTTCATCCAGTTCTTTAATTGCTTCTTTTAAAGCAATTTTATCAAACCATTTCGTTTCCGATTGATCTGCAATTTGATCTAAAATAGTAATTGGATCTCCATCGTTTTCATACACAGTTTCATGTATCGACGAAGGAGCACGACTCGCTTCTTGCGCCAGAACAACTTCTTCCGGCGTTAGTTCAAGAGCCTCTGCTACCTCATTAATCGTTGGAGCCCTTCCAAATTCTTTCGAAAGCTCGTCTCTCATCTTCCGAACTTTGTTGCCTGTTTCTTTTAAAGATCGACTTACTTTAATTGATCCATCGTCACGTAAAAATCGTTGTATTTCACCAATAATCATTGGAACTGCATATGTTGAAAATTTCACGTCGAAAGATAAATCAAATTTATCTACCGATTTTAAGAGCCCAATACATCCAATTTGAAATAAATCGTCTGGTTCGTACCCTCGATTAAGAAACCGCTGCACAACCGACCATACGAGACGCATATTACTTTGAACGATTGTATCTCTCGCTTGTTGATCTCCATCTTGACTTTTTTGAATTAACGCTTTTAGCTCGTGGTCCTTTAACTGAGGTTTCTTCTTCTCATTTCTGACCTCTATGTCCATTGGCTATTCTCCTTAATTGCATAGAGCGTTACTATTTGATAAGTATTTTGTCAAATGGATTGTTGTCCCGAAAGATTCGTTTGAAATAACCTCTACTTCATCCATAAAATTTTCCATGATAGTAAATCCCATTCCGGAACGCTCTAATTCAGGTTTAGTTGTAAAAAGGGGTTGTCTTGCTTCATCTAAGTTAAAAATACCAATCCCTTCATCTCGAATCGTGAGTTTCACCATTGCCTCTTCCAAAATCACTGAAATATAAACAACACCTTCTGCATTTCCTTCATACCCATGAATAATTGCATTTGTAACCGCTTCTGACACAACTGTTTTAATCTCTGTTAGTTCTTCCATCGTCGGGTCTAGTTGTGCAATAAAAGCAGCTACTGTAACACGAGCGAATGATTCATTCTGACTTAAAGCTGAAAATTGAAGGTTCATTTCATTTCTCATTTATGCCACCCCCAACGTCGCGAGCGCATGCGCTTCACTTTCTTCTAAACGAACAATTTTGAATAGACCTGACATTTCAAATAAACGTTTAACAGGCGGTGAAATTGCACAAACAACCATCTCTCCACCTAATCCCTTTACATGTTTATATCGGCCTAATATAACACCTAAACCGGAACTATCCATAAATGTTAAGTTCTCTAGGCTCAAAACAATATGATGAACACCATGTGTCTCAATCATATCTGTTACTTTCGTTCGCAACTCTTCAGCAGTATGATGATCTAATTCACCCTCTAACCTCACACATAAGACGTCACGTTTTACTTCTAAATGCATGGAAAGACTCACACGATTTCCTCCTTATGCTCAAACTTTACTCATTAACATAAGAGTTTCGTGATATAAAACAAGAATCCTTCCTACTGACAAAAGAAGAACTATTTCGTCATAAAGTGAAACCTTTCAGCAATTATCCCCGTGAATACGAACAGAAAAGCGGCAAAATTCCCACCGCTATTTTGATGTTGAAAACATCCCAAAACTTCTTTTAAATAACTCCCACCAGCTCGCTGCAGCAACATCTTCTTTTGCTACAATTGTTTGTTTTAATAAAACATCTTTATCTTTTTTAATAACGAGTGTACCAAGTGCATCACCTTTTTTAATCGGCGCTTTCACTTTCTTTTCAGCGACTACTTCTTGTTTAACTTTGTCCATATTTTCACCCTTCTTCATAAGAAGAGACACATTGTCCGACGCAACTAAATCTACTTTTTCTTTCTTACCTTTTCCTACTTGTACAGTCTTAATTTTTTCGCCACGTGTATACAATTTCTTTGTCATATATTGTCCAAATGCATAGTCAAGCAGTTTCGTCACTTGATTGTTCCGCTCTTTTGATGTAGGTGCGCCCATAACAACTGAAATAACACGCATTCCATTTTTTTCAGCTGATGCTGTTAAACAATACTTCGCTTCCGTCGTAAAGCCCGTTTTCACTCCATCTACTCCAGGATAAAAACGTACTAACTTATTCGTATTAACGAGCCAAAATTTCTTATCCGTATTTTCACGTAAATAGTCTTCATATTTACCTGTATATTTTCGAATAAGTGGATACTTCATCAATTCTTTCGCCATAATAGCCATATCATTCGCTGTGGAATAATGATTTTTCGCTGGCAGACCTGTCGGATTTTGAAAATGTGTATTTTTCAGTCCTAAATCTTTCGCTTTTTTGTTCATCATATTTACGAATCCTTCTTCTGAACCAGCGATATGCTCGGCTACTGCAACAGATGCATCATTTCCAGATGCGATTGCAATGCCCTTTAACATTTCATTTACAGTCATCTCTTCCCCAGGTTCTAGAAAAATTTGTGATCCGCCCATTGAAGCTGCGTGTTCACTCGCTCTAACTTTATCGTTTAGTTTTAGTTTTCCTTTTTCAACTTGTTCCATAATTAATAGCATTGTCATAATCTTTGTCATACTAGCAGGTGGCAACTTTTCATTCGGATTTTTATCAAATAAAACTTTACCTGTATCTTGCTCAATTACGATTGCTGACGATGCTTGTTCCGCTAACTTCGGCGTGGTTTCTTCTGTTTTTTCCTGCTTCGTTTTCTCAGATTGTGCGAAACTAACTGAAGTACCAGAAAGCAATAATATGAAACAAACAAGTATTCCAAAAACTCGCTTCATGACTAACCCTCCATTCTATATCAAACTTATTTTTTCCAATTTATTCATTTTTAATACCATATTTTTCTATCATTTTCAGTTGACAAATACATTCATTGCTTATATTGTATTAAGTGTATTATACGTAATAGTACACTTAATGCTCATCAGGAAGGAGACATTGCTCTTGCATATTCAAATTGATCCAAGAAGCAACACTCCGATATGGGAACAAATTGTTCAAAATATAAAAGAGCTCGTATTAAAAAACATGTTAGCTCCAAGTGATAAGCTCCCTTCTGTACGCGAGCTCGCTTCTTTGCTCGTTATAAATCCAAATACAGTAAGCAAAGCTTATCAAGAATTAGAGCGACAAGGGATTATTGAAACATTACGAGGAAAAGGAACATTTGTATCTCAATCGATTACCCCAACATTAGACGAAAGGAAAATCGCTATGGTTGAAAAGCAATTTCATCAATTACTACTAGAAGCCTCTTATCTTGGGATTACGAAAGATAAAATTCATAACTGGATAGATTCATACTATAAAGAGATTGGAGGGAATGCAGATGCTGAAAGTGACAAACTTGAAGAAAACAATTGATAACCAAACGATTTTAGACGATGTTTCTTTCACATTACAAAAAGGTAGTATCGTCGGATTGCTCGGAAGAAATGGCGCGGGGAAAACAACTTTATTACGAACGATGGTCGGTATTTTAGACCCCGATGAAGGAACTGTTACATATGAGGATACAGATGTTCATAAGCATCCTGAAATGAAACAAAAAGTTGTATACGTTCCAGATTCTACTAACATATTAAACGGATATACAGTGAAGGAAATCGTGAAGTTTTATAAAGCAGTTTATACAGCTTTTGATGAACCATATTTCTATGAACTGTTAGAACGTTTTAATTTACCAAATAAAAGAATTCGTAGTTACTCAAAAGGAATGAAAGCACTGCTTGCGATTATTTTAGCTTTCGCTGCAAAAGCAGAATATATCATTTTAGATGAGCCGACAAACGGGCTGGATCCTATCGTTAAAAGACAGATTTTACAATTTCTCGTTGGAGAAGTTGCAGAAAAAGAGATTACCATTTTCATCTCAACTCATCATTTAGATGAAGTCGAACAAATTGCAGATACAATCATTATATTAAAAGGCCATACCGTATCTTCTATTACATCACTAGATGATGCAAAATCACAATTTGCTAAAATACAAGTTGCTTATGAGCGTTCATTACCTCAAAAACTAGAAAACTTAAGCAATATAAAAATATTAAACCAAACCGGAAAAGTATATACGATTTTAATAGAAGGAAATGTTGCTGCAACGCTTGAAAAATTTTATAAAGAGCAACCAATACTCATTGAAGAATTAACAATGTCACTTGAAGATGTCTTCGTTACGACACTTGAGGAGGATGGGTATGTTTCATAAGGCGTTGTGGATGTGGAACTGGAAACGCGGGAAATATGCTGTTTTACTCTTTTTCTTTAGTTCACTTTATCTTTTATCTTTCGGATACTATAAAGCAGCCGAGCGACAACTTGCTGAATATCACGATTTGCAAGAAAAGGGAACGTACTATTATTTCTATTCTTTTGGATTTGGGGAAAGTAATAGCGTTTGGTTAACTGTTCTTATCATTGCTTTAGCTTGTTTATTGATGGGCTGGGAACGTAGTAACCAGTCTAATACTTTACTTATGACGATGCCATTTAAAAGAAAAGATGTTTTTTTATCTAAATGGGCTTTTGGTTCATTTTGTATTGTAGGCTCATTACTTATAAATTGGATCCTTATGTATGTTATTTATAGAACAACCATTCATTTTGATTATCAATCATTTGGACCATTTCATCGATACTTTCTTTATGCAATTGTCTCTTATGTTGCAGTATATACAGCTGCATTATGTATCGGTACTTTTACTGGAAGCGTTGTTTCGCAAGTCGTTTTTTGTATTCCGTGGCTTCTAATGGAGCTTACATTTATTCCATTAGTGTACACTTTTACAATAAACCATTTACATGCTACAGATAATAGAAATAACAACTTGTATGAACAACTTCATGAAATCAATCAAAAAACAAATATAGTTGCACCAATATATAATTTTACGATTCGTTACCACTATGATCCAAAATCACGTAAGAAAGAAAACGATTCAACCACTTTAAGAGATCCGGCAAATCATACGTATTATTCAGCTAAGTCAGTGCTAGTTCCTATTTTGTATACAATATTTTACTTACTACTTGGCGCATATTTATATACACGATCGCCAAATGAAAACGCTCAAAAAATATTTATTTTCCAAAAACATTTACGCATATGGATATGGGGGACAACCATTTACTTTGCATTACTAGGTGGCTATAAAATAAATCAATTTAATTTCTTACTTAACTACTATATCAGTTTGCTTCTCGCTGGAATCATTACTTATTTTGTACTATCACGTCTAACAAATTATAAAGTTTTTTAAAGGAGGGGGCCTATGTTTCAAAAAGCACTATGGCTAAGAACATATCAACAAAGTAAATATGTTGTGTGGTTGTTTTGGTTCGTTAGCTTCTATACTTTATCATATAAATACTATATGGCTTCTATTCAACAGCTATACTTTCTAAATGACAATAAAAAGTGGAACTATGTATATCACTACCACTTTGATTTAACACTTATAGAGCCTGCCCTACTGTTAGGTGGTGTACTTATCGTTCTAGCTTGTACATTAATTGGTTGGGAAAGACAAAATAACTCTAGTGACTTGCTATGGTCTATGCCATTTAAACGTTCACACATCTATATAACAAAGTGGTTGTTTGGGATCTGCAACATTGCAGCAATCATCGTATTAAACTGGGGACTATTCGCCATTATGAAAAAAACAACTTTTCATAATAAATATCAAATATTTTCACCATTTCATACTTATTTTCTATACATGTTAATTGTGTTAATCGCTATTTATACGCTTGCATTATGTATAGGAACAATTACTGGGAATATTCTCTCGCAGGGACTTCTTACTGCAGCTATATTCATGTTTCCATTGTTATTTCCATCCCTTATCTCAGCGGTCATCGCTGTTCACTCGAATACTGACTTTCATGAGGACAATGGCAATATTCATCGTGTTATGGAAAACATACGCATTTCGGGTCCAGCAGAAAATTTTCATATTAGATTTGATTATGATCCACAAAATGCTTATACCGATAAAGATGGAGTGCGTCATAATGAACCAAACTTTACAGAAATCCCTTCAGTAAAAACATTGATTGGACCTATTGTAAATATAATTATTCTATTACCACTCGGTATATATTTATATGTTCGTTCAGCCAATGAGCGGAATGGTAGTTTCTTACTATATCCAAAGCTTCAAAAAACATTTATGGTCTGCGCTATTTTCTGTATTGGAATTAGCGGCGGTTTAATAATTGGTGGGACCCATTCGTTGCTTAATTTTTACGTTGGTTTATTCGGAACAAGCATAATTAGCTATTTTCTTCTATCTAAAATATTGAGATTGAAGGTCTCTTGGAATTTCAAATAAAATAATCTCCTCACTAAGAGGAGGTTATTTCACATTCTCTCTCCTATCTCCATACACCATCTCTTCTTTCATCCCAAATCCATCACCATTTTGCACAATTTGCTCTGTTGGTGCGACTACACTT
This sequence comes from Bacillus cereus, assembly GCF_015071065.1. Lineage (GTDB taxonomy): Bacteria > Bacillota > Bacilli > Bacillales > Bacillaceae_G > Bacillus_A > Bacillus_A cereus_BA. Next base: position 504,874 of record NZ_VOVA01000001.1, read on the forward strand.
TCAGCAATTTTCCATTCCCCGCGCTCTTTTATAAATACTTGTAGAAAATAGTTCATGCCATTTAGCTGATATGCATTTTCTTTTTTCACGTTATAGTGCACCGCAATGTAGTACACTTGAATATTTTCTTTTCCTGCTTTCGATACGTATTGCGATAATCTCGGAATATACATGGATGCTTTCTGAAAAGGCAGTTGCTTCGCTCTAACGAGCGATGAACTAGTTACATTACGTAATGTGTCCTGCTTACGAACATTATCGCTATGATGAAATAATACTGCGTTTTGCATAGAACGAACCCATAATTTCGAATATAAGACAGTATTATCGTTTTCAATGTACTTCACTTCTTTTTGCACCACTTTGATAGGGGTATCGGCGTACATGAATGTATGAAAGCAGAAAAAACTTCCAAGTAAAATGGTAAGTGCAGCAATATATTTCATAATCTTTCCTCCGATTCTTTTTAATTAAAGTATCGGAGTTTCAAAATATTTTTATTCAAAAGAAAAAGGATAGGAAAGCTCTCGCTTCCTATCCTCATTTATTATAATACGCGGCCAAATAGTTCTAAAACCATTTCTATCTCTTGGTCGCTCCAACCTTTAAATTTCTCTTTATAATATTCTTTACGCACAGCTTCAAGCTTTTCAGTTACTTCTCGTCCGTTTTCAGTAATTTCTAAGTATACGATACGACGGTCCGAATTTGAACGTTTTCTTTCAACAAACCCTTTTCGCACGAGACGATCTGTTACAGCTGTAATATGACTGGAGGTTACGTTTACTTCACTCGCAATTTGCGAAGCCATCTGTGGACTTTTTAAAAATAACGCACGTAATACAGAGAATTCATTATATGGCATATGCTCTGAAAAACGTGTATTAATATCATTTTGCAATAAACGTATCATCTTTCGAAATGATGCAGATAAATCTAAAATCAGTGTTTCTCTATTTTCGTTCACTAGCCTCGTCCCTTTTTTATCATATTTACACATATTATAATCTATAAATACCTATGTTGTATATGCTTTCTTCTCACAACATTCTCATTTATGTAACTTTTTTCATACGATTTTCTTTTTTGTTCACACATATACATGTAAAAAAGGATGGTGAGCATAAATGCAAGGTGGAATGAATCCGTATTTACATAATATACGTACGACAAATACTGGTAAAGAAGCTACTATTACTGTACAAGGAGAAGGCATTATAAAGGCAAAACCAAATGTTGTCATATTAACACTGGGCATTCGAACAGATAGTAAAAATGTAAAACAAGCGCAAGAAGAAAATGCGATACAATCGAAACAATTGCTTGATGCACTCAAACAGCTAGGTATTGCCGATAAAGATATAGAAACCATTTCTTATACGATTACTCCTCAATACGAATATGTAAATGATAAAGCATTACTACAAGGCTACCGTGTGGAGCATTTGTATGAAATTACCGTTTTAAATGTGCAAAAAGCAGGGGAAGTATATGATATAGCCGTTACGAATGGTGCAAACGTAGCAAAAGGATTACGTTTTCGAATATCTCATCCAAATAAATATTATGAGCAAGCTCTCATTCAAGCTCTGCAACAAGCAGTAGACAAAGCTCGTACAATTGCGAGTACCTACAATTTAAATATTAATCCTGTTCCCCTCTCACTCGTTGAAGAATCTGTCCAATTACCACGGGAGATCGCATCATATGCTACTTTGCATGCACAGGCAGCTCCGCCCATTCAATCAGGAGAACTAGAAATCATTTCATCTATCCGGGCAATTTTTACGTATTTATAAATAAATCCATTTATAAGTAACCGTTATCATTTTCGTTGTTGTAAAAACATGATGTTCTGATATAATAAAGGACGGTGAGCTCTTACATAAGAGATATCACGGGTGGGAGAGGGATATGAAAAAGAAGGTTTAACATGAAAGGAATACTTGAAAGAACATTTAAATTAGACTTACACCAAACATCACCAAAACAAGAAGTTTTAGCTGGAGTCACGTCATTTTTCACAATTGTTTATATTATGATTGTAAATGCGTCAATCTTATCAGATGCCGGCATTCCTCTTGAGGCAGGAATTTTAGCAACTGTTTTTAGTTCATTTGTCGGATGTCTACTCATGGCATTTTGGGCAAATGCACCTGCTATTCTTGTCCCTGGTATGGGTGTAAATGCATTCTTCACGTACACTGCTGTGCATACGCTCGGTTTAACTTGGCAAGAAGCATTGGCAGCTGTTTTTATCGCCGGTATTATTTTTGCAATTGCTGCTTTTACACCGATTGCTCGCGTGCTTTCGGTATCGATTCCAAAGTCATTAAAGGAAGCGATCACTGTCGGTATCGGGTTGTTTTTAGCTTTCATCGGCTTGCAAAAAGGTGGTTTAGTCGTTTCGCATCCTAATACTGCTGTTGCAATGGGGAAATTAAGTAGTCCTGTCGTTCTTGCCACACTACTTACTCTTATTGTGGCACTTGTGCTATTTGTGCGTAACGTACGTGGAAGCTTTTTATGGACGATTGCAATTGGAACTGGTATTGCATGGCTGTTTGGTCTTGTTGATACGAGTCAAGTGGGAAGTAGTTCGTTTTCATTCGCTAATTACGGCGATGTGTTTGGAGCTATGTCATTTGGGAAACTTTCTTCCTTACCATTTTGGATTGCAACATTCTCCTTAAGCATGGTGCTTATTTTTGAGAACATGGGACTACTGCACGGCTTATTAGAAGATGATCGTAAATTCCCACGTGCTTACCAAGCAAATGCAATTTCAGCAATGACATGTGGTCTATTTGGCACAAGCCCTACCGTTTCAACAGTAGAGAGTGCCGCAGGTATTACTGCAGGCGGAAAAACAGGTCTGACGTCTATCGTTACAGGGTTGTTATTCTTCGCATCACTTTTTGCGCTTCCGTTTGTCAAACTAATTCCTGATAGTGCCATTGCACCAATCTTAATTATTATTGGCGGCCTGATGATTACAAGCATTCAACAAATTCCTCTGAACGACTTTTCAGAAGGATTTCCAGCGTTTTTAATTATCGTTATGATCCCGCTCACATATAGTATCGCTGATGGCATTGCGTTCGGATTTATTGCTTATCCTATCTTGAAAGTTGCTCTTGGAAAGCGTAAAGAAGTCGCACCGTCCATGTATATCGTTACATGCTTATTCTTAGCCATGTTCGTATTACACGCTATTGGCTAAGAAAAAAACACCGAGGAAATCCTCGGTGTTTTTTTACTTAAACCATCCTTTTTTATAAAACCAAGCCATCATTCCGCCGCCAATTAACGCCATAATTAATAGACAAATAAAGTAACTATACTTCCCGCCAAGCTCTGGCATATGCGAAAAGTTCATACCGTATACCCCTGCAATAAATGTCAACGGCATGAAAATAGTTGAGAAAACAGTTAATGTTTTCATAATATTGTTCATATGGTGGGAATTCAATGAAAAGTAACTATCTCGAATATCTGCTGTTAATTCACGGCTCGCTTCAATCATCTCTGTCAGTTTAAGCAAATGATCATGTATATCTTTAAAATAAATTTCATGATCGCTTATACCGTAAAAACGTGTTGAATTTAGTATACGATACAATAAATCACGCATCGGAATAATCGTACGCCTTAGCTTAGATAAATCTGTCCGAATATCAAATACCTCTTCTAGCACACTTCCTGCTGTCTCACCCGTTAAATTGTCATCAATTGCATTTAAATGGTCTTCAATGTAATAAACAGGTGCGAAATAATCATCTACAATTTGATCAATAATTGTATGTGCTACATTTAAAGGACTCTTCTTAATACGTTTCTTCTCACCGAGCGTTTTCCATACTCTTTCAATCGCATTGTTATGAGAGAAGTGGAAAGAAACTATATATCGATCACTAACAAATAAATCGATTTCATGCGGTTCTAATCCGTCTTCTCCGAATCCATGGAGAACTAAAAAGTTATATCCATCATAAAAATCTACCTTTGGCCTCTGTACATACTCTACACAATCTTCAATTGCAAGGGGATGGAATTTGAAATGATCTTGTAAAATATATATATACTCTTCTTTCGTCGGCTTATATAAATCAAGCCAATACCATACGATGTTTTCTTTTTTCGTTTCTTCTAGCGAAACATCATATAAAACTTCATTTTTTTTCGTTATTGCACAAATTCTAATCATAATTTCACCCATTACTATTATAAACAAAAAATAGTAAAAAAAGCCAAGGAGAAATCTCCTCAGCTTTTTTTATTACTTCGTTACAATTCCGTGTACTAAAGTCGGTGCATCTACCTGGTCTTTAGCGATTTTCATGTTCTCATAAATTTTCGCTTTTACGTCTTCAACATTTTCGCGGTTTGCGTAAATTGTAACAAGAGAGTCGCCTTTTTTTACGCTATCTCCTACTTTTTTGCGAAGCATTAGACCAACCGCTAAATCAATTTCAGACTCTTTCGTTGCACGCCCTGCTCCTAAAAGCATTGCTGCTGTTCCGATTTCATCTGCAACGATTTCTGATACGTAACCGTCTTCTTTCGCTTCCACTTCAATTTTATATTGTGCTTGTGGCAATTTAGAAGGATCATCAACAACAGAAGCATCGCCGCCCTGCGCCGATAAGAACGTTTTAAATGCTTCTAACGCTTTTCCATTGTTCATTACTTCAATTAATTTTTCACGTGCATCTTCTAAAGATGAAGCTTGTCCAGCAAGGTATACCATTTGACTTCCAAGCGTTAAACATAGCTCTTCTAAATCTTTTGGTCCCTTACCTTGTAATGTATCAATCGCTTCTTGTACTTCTAATGCGTTACCGATTGCCTCACCAAGTGGCTGACTCATATCAGAAATAACTGCCATCGTATTACGGCCAACGTTATTTCCGATTCGCACCATTGCTTCCGCTAAACGTTTTGCATCTTCGTCTGTTTTCATAAATGCGCCCGCTCCAGTTTTTACATCAAGAACGATTGCATCTGCGCCAGCAGCAATTTTCTTACTCATAATCGAACTTGCAATAAGCGGAATAGAATTTACTGTTGCCGTTACATCACGAAGCGCATATAACTTTTTATCAGCAGGTGTTAAGTTTCCACTTTGTCCGATAACAGCAATTTTATTTTCATTTACAAGACGCATGAATTCATTATTTTCAATTTCAACATGGAATCCTGGTACTGCTTCTAATTTATCGATTGTACCACCCGTATGTCCTAGACCACGTCCAGACATTTTCGCAACTGGTACATCTAAAGCAGCTACTAATGGACCTAATACAAGTGTCGTTGTATCACCAACACCACCTGTTGAATGCTTATCTACTTTTACCCCTTCAATTGCTGATAAATCAATTGTATCGCCGCTGTTTACCATTGCCATCGTTAAATCAGCACGTTCTTGTTCATTCATATCTTGGAAGAAAATTGCCATTGCAAGTGAACTCATTTGATAATCTGGAATATTACCATTTGTATATCCTTCAACGATAAAGTTAATTTCTTCTGTCGTTAATGCATGCCCATCACGTTTTTTTGCAATTAGGTCCACCATTCTCATTGTGAAGTCACCCCTTCATTTGTTTTACAATTGCTTTTACTAACGCTAAGAAGTTAGCTTTAACACGTTCTGTCGTTTCAATTACTTCATCGTGGTGAAGTGGTTGATCTAAAATACCAGCTGCCATATTTGAAATACAAGAAATACCAAGTACTTTCATACCCGCATGACGCGCTACAATTACTTCAGGTACAGTTGACATACCAACTGCATCTCCGCCAAGTGTACGAAGCATACGAATTTCAGCAGGTGTTTCATATACAGGACCTGTCATTCCAACATATACACCTTCTTGTACTTTAATATTTAAATCTGCTGCAACTTGTTTCGCCATTTCGCGAAGTTCTGGCGTATATGATGTAGACATATCAGGGAAACGTACACCCATTTCAGAATCATTTGGTCCGATTAATGGATTCGTACCCATGAAGTTAATGTGGTCTGAAATTAACATAAGATCGCCTGGTTCAAATGATGTATTTACACCACCAGCTGCGTTCGTTACGACAACTGTTTCTACACCTAGTTCTTTCATAACACGAACTGGGAATGTTACTTTTTGCATATCGTATCCTTCGTAGAAATGGAAACGTCCTTGCATTGCTACTACTGTTACACCTTGAAGTGTACCGAATACAAGTTGGCCTGCATGTCCTTCTACCGTTGAAACTGGGAATTCAGGGATTTCACTGTATGGGACTGTTACTGCATTCTCGATTTCATCTGCTAATACACCTAGTCCAGATCCAAGGATTAGTCCTACTTGTGGTGTCTCTTGAAATTTCTCTTTTAAGTATGAAGCTGATTTTGTAATTAGTTCACGATTCATCTGTTTATCCCCCTATTTCTTTAGCTCGTTTAAGAAGCTTGTTCCGTGTTCTGGCATTTTCACACCGAAGTTTTCTGCTACAGTTGCACCAATATCAGCAAATGTTTGACGAAGTGGTAGCTCTTGTCCGCCTTCTTTCATGCTTGGGCTATATGCTAATAACGGTACATATTCACGTGTATGATCAGTACCAGGATGTACTGGATCATTACCGTGGTCTGCTGTAATTAATAATAGATCATCTTCTTGTAGTTTTTCGAATACTTCAGGAAGACGTGCGTCATATTCTTGTAGAGCTTCTCCGTACCCTTGTGGGTCACGACGATGACCAAATAAGGCATCAAAGTCAACTAAGTTTAAGAAGCTAATACCTGTAAAGTCCATATTTAATGTATCTACAAGCTTGTCCATTCCATCCATATTTGATTTCGTACGAAGTGATTCAGTTACACCTTCTCCATCATAAATGTCAGCAATTTTACCAATAGCAATTACATCATAATCGCTATCTTTTAGTTCATTCATTACCGTACGACCGAATGGTTTTAATGCATAGTCATGACGATTTGGTGTACGCGTGAAGTTTCCTGGCTCTCCAACGAACGGACGAGCGATAACACGTCCTACCATGTACTTCTCATCTAATGTTAATTCACGTGCGATTTTACAAATTTTATATAGCTCTTCAAGTGGTACTACTTCTTCATGAGCTGCGATCTGCAATACACTATCAGCAGAAGTGTAAACAATTAAAGAACCTGTTTCCATTTGTTCTTGACCAAGCTCATCAAGAATCTCAGTTCCAGAGGCTGGTTTATTACCGATAATTTTACGACCTGTCTTTTCTTCTAATTCATCAAGTAATTCTTTCGGGAATCCTTCAGGAAACACTTGGAATGGTGTATCAATGTAAAGGCCCATGATTTCCCAGTGACCTGTCATTGTATCTTTACCTGTAGATTTCTCTTGCATTTTTGTATAATATCCAAGTGGTTTCTCTACTTTAGAGATCCCTTTCATTTCACGAATATTACCAAGGCCTAATTTCACCATGTTTGGCATGTGTAATCCATTCATATGTTCAGCAATATGACCAATTGTATCAGAACCTAAATCACCAAACTGTTCAGCATCCGGTGCTTCACCGATTCCCACAGAGTCCATTACGACTAGGAAAATACGTTTATATTTATTCATAACTGCAACCTCCTATATGTTCAGTTCTACTTCTTGTAGTATGTTCAAAACGCTATAAAGTGAAACTGTTATCAATGGGAATTATCTTCGTCCTCATTACCAAACAGTACTTCTTTAAATCATTCTCTAACTTTTTCGTTTTACTTTCAAACGAATCAAAAACATTTCTAGTTTTTTCCAAGTCAGATGTCAGACATCTGATATTGATATCATAACATGTTTACGCTTTCTTTTTAATACATTTTCGTAGAATTTCTCATTTTCTTTACCCTTCTATTGTAATCCATTCTGCAAAGAAGTGCTAATCATTTCATGACTTATTTCCTAAAATAAAAAGCAGCTCTAAGAGCTACTTTTTATTTTACTTCTACTGTTTCTTCTTTATGTTCATGTAGTTCACCTTTTCTTACATGAACTTTCACTTTATAAGCACCATTCTCTTTGAAAGTATGTTTACTTTCATATTCCCCTTTATTCCCCTCTTTTGCTGGAATAAATTCGTGTTTTTCAACGCCGTCTTTCCAAATTTCAAGTTGTACTTCAGCACCAGTTAATGCTTCTTCTTTTTGTTTTAAATGAACTTTCATTGTTGACTCAGCATTTGCTTTTATGTCACCAGCCATAAGATGAATCATTGTGTCACTTTTATGATCGCCATGTCCTGCACTGTGATCGCTATTTTCTTTTTTCGCATCTTCTACTTTCGCATTCCCTACAGCAACTTTGTGTTCTGGCATAACGTGCATATCACGTGCATTTGTATGAGGAATAATATGATATACTCCATCAGTTTCAAATGTTTTCTCTACTGCATAAACACCTTTTCCTTTATGCTTACCATCTAACATCTCGTGTTTCTCGTCGCCATCTTTCCAAATCTCAAACTTTACGTCATCAGCATCCGTTACTCTTTCTTTTCCTTGTGTAACAAGTGCTTGTACTTCTGTTTTTTCACCAGGTTTAATTTCTTCCGGATTCGTTTGAACCGCTACTTTTATACCTTCAAGTTTCTGTCCTTTTTTCGGTTCTTCTTTGTTTGTATTACAGCCAGCCAATGCTAGCATCGCGATAAATAATGTAATAATAAGTTTTTTCATCTTCATTTCCTCCTTCATACTTTCCTTAGTATAGAGGAAATACATTGTAATATTCTAGTCTTCTGCTGAAAACAATGTACGAAATGTTTGTGAAGTTTCTGTGAAATGGTTCACTCTTCTTAATCTATGAAAAAAGAGCATAGTGACTATGCTCTCGGGTGAAACTGTTTATATACATCTTTTAATCTAGTTTTTGAAACATGCGTATAGATTTGCGTTGTTGAAATATCTGCATGTCCAAGCATTTCTTGTACAGCACGCAAGTCTGCCCCGTTTTCTAATAAATGCGTAGCAAAAGAATGGCGCAACGTATGCGGTGTAAGCTCTTTTTCAATATTCGCTTCTTTCGCTAGTCGTTTTAAAATTTTCCAAAATCCCTGTCTCGATAATCGATTACCATGATGGTTTAAAAAGAGTGCATCTACTGCTTTTTTACCCATCAATTCTCTTCTTCCTTTTTCAATATACTTTTGAATCGCTTCTGTTGCTAAGCTTCCTAATGGAATAATTCTTTCTTTATTCCCTTTCCCAATGCAGCGAACAAACCCCATCGTTAAGTGTACATCTTCTAAATTTAATGCAATTAATTCTGAAACACGAAGTCCTGTTGCATACAACAACTCTAACATTGCCTTATCACGAATCCCAAAAGCACTTGCCGTTTTCGGTGTTTGAAGCAATGCTTCCACTTCGTCGATTGATAATACTTTTGGTAATTTTCGTTCCCCTTGTGGCGTTTCAATATGTACCGATGGGTCATGCTCCACTGCTCGTTCACGAAGTAAAAATTGATGAAACGAACGAATCGATGCAATATGACGCGCCAATGTTTTTGAAGATTTCCCGTTTTCTTTTAAATGCTGCAAAAAGTTAACAATATGCAAGCGTGTCACTTCATGAAACGTCTTCGTTTGTTCTACATTTTGCAAATACTTCACATAACTTTTCAAATCGCGTTCATAAGATACAACTGTATTTTTCGCTAAACCTTTTTCAACAATCATATAATGAATAAAATCTTTTAATTGATCTTCCAATCTACACTACTCCCCATTTTCATAGAAAAACATCATTCTATTTACGAAAGCATCCTTTTCCGGCTCCTCATTCCCTGATACTTTTTCTACAGTCTCTTCTTTTGGCTTTTCATAACGATGGTAACTTTCATATTCTTCATTTATCCATAGTATAGCGAAATAAAACAAAATCGTACAACTTGTAAATAATAAAAATACTTTCATCCCATCAAAAGTTAATTTTAAAGCTCGGCGCATTGTAAATTCCTCCAAAATATAAGTTATTACAACATATGCCAAGCTTTCACCAATTTATACCTTATTCAAATAAAAAACCTCTTCCTAGTTAAATAGGAAAAGGTTATTTTTCATCCGTTTCATTTTCTTGACAATTTTTACAAATCCCATGGAATGTTAAACGATGATCTTTCACCTTAAAGCTCCAGTCTCGTTCCACTTTATTCTCCACTTCACCAAGTAAATCTTCTTGTATTTCTTGTACAGCACCGCATTGTGTACAGATTAAATGATGATGGAAACGCTGTGCACCTTCTTGGCGTAAGTCATAACGCGAAACACCGTCTCCAAAGTTAATCTTATCGACAACTTTCAACTCAGACAATAACTCTAAAGTTCGATAGACGGTTGCTAATCCGATCTCTGGCGACTTTTCTTTTACAAGGAGGTATACATCTTCTGCGCTTAAATGGTCTTCTTCATTTTCTAGCAGCACACGAACTGTTGCTTCACGTTGTGGTGTCAATTTATAGCTCGCTGCATGTAATTGCTTCTTAATTCGTTCAATTCTTTCTTCCATTCGGTACTACTCCCTCCTCGCCACTCTTACACCATTATATCAGAAGAAGGGCTCCTGTCAAAAGAAAAACAATAAAAACAAACTGATAATTATTCTCAAAAAGTATTTATTGTTTGTTAATAGCCTCCACAACTTCTTTCATTAAAACTGGTGATGCATACACTTCGACACTGGAAGCAATAGCTAATATCGCTCCAATCACGAGAAAAAAACATGTATAGCGAATTAATAACGGTAATAGTGGCTCAGTTATTTTCCTGATAAATTGATGCCTAATCATTCTCAAGGAAAAGCTTGCAGCAATTGTTGTCATTACGAGAAATACAGGAATTATAATTAAATTTTGTGGCAATACAGATACAAATGCTAATAATAATCCATTCCATCCGTGCTGACTTACTAAAAAACCTACTGTAAATCCAACAACTACCCCTTTTAAAAATAGTAAGATAAAAATGAGCGGCAACCCAATAATTGAAATCCCCAAAATCCAAATAAAGCCGATATATTTTAATTGCGAAAAGTAACTTTCTCGAAACATTTCGCCCGCGACAGCAAATTCTCCTTTAGAAACTTGTCCAAAAAAACGCTGTAAATAAAATGATAAATCTTGCTTTTGGTTTATTTGTAAACTATTCACAAGAATCGCTCCAAATATTACTCCCATCAGTAATAAAACCGCATTAAATATATATAGTGAAGAATTTTCCTGTATGTGAGACATTACACGGTCTTGCCACGTTTTTCGCCACATTTTCCTTCCCTCCGTTCACACTCTTACTAAAAATGTATGAAAGAAAGAAAAAAAGTATGACGAATTAACATTGAAATTCCGCTCTACTTTGCTAAACTAAAAAGTAGAGAATAGGAGGGATTTCTCTTGAAACCATTATTATTAGATTTTCCAACATTATTTCAAACTGAGCGCTTGCAAGTACGTAAGCCGTTTCCAGGTGATGGTACAGAAGTATATGAAGCAATCCAAGCTTCTCTAGAAGACTTATTACCGTGGGTACCAATTACAGCTGAAACAGAAGAACGTGCTGAAGAAATTGTTCGCGAAGCTCACGGACAGTTTTTACTTCGTGAAACACTTGATTTCCACTTATACGATAAAGTATCTGGTACATTCATCGGAGCTATTACTCTCAAGCCTGAAAACTGGAATATTCCAAAGTTTTCACTTCACTTCTGGCTACATAGCGCTTATACAAAGCAAGGCTATATGACAGAAGCCATTAAAGGTGCGATTCAATTTGCATTTGATAAACTAGGTGCTAGAAGAATTGAAATTCGTACTGATGCAACAAATATAAACGCATGTAACTTAGCAGAACGTTTAGAATTTATTTTAGAAGGTACAATGGAAAATGATTTCCTAGCACCCGATGGTAGCTTACGCGATGCACGTGTATATGCAAAAATCAACTAAAAACACTCGCCTTAGGCGAGTGTTTATTTTTGTAATTGTAAATATTGTACTGCAAACATCGTCTTAGCATCATGTATGCGAAGGTCTTTCATAAGATCAATCGCTTCTTCTAATGACACTTCCATTAATTCCACAAATTCATCTTCATCTAAAGCTGCTTTATTTTCTTTTTGTTTTAATCCTGTCGCTTTATATACATATAAAATCTCATCTGCAAAACCAGGTGATGTATAGAAAGATGTAATAAGCTCCATATTTTCACATACATATCCTGTTTCTTCTTCTAATTCACGAACTGCTGTTACCTCTGGCTTTTCCCCAGGTTCTAACTTCCCAGCAGGAATTTCCACAATTGCTTTTTCGAGAGCTTTACGATACTGCTCAACGAGTACAATTTTCCCCTCATCAGTAATAGCAATAATAGCAACTGCCCCAGGGTGATTTACGATTTCACGTTTACTCATTTCTCCATTTGGTAATACTACATCATCAACACGAACTTTTATAACTCTACCATCAAAAATCGGTTCAGTTTTTACTGTTCTTTCTGCAAGATTACTCATACTACTTCATCTCCCTGTTCTATTTCCTAATCGTTCTTCATACATTTTACCACATTGAAAGGAGCGTGATAGAAATGAAAGTTTACATTTTACCAAATCGCGTCACTTTAGTCGGCAAAGCATGGCAAATTCGTCATAAGCTAAAACAATATGGAAAAGAGTATACAACTGTACAAGAGTGGATTACAGCAAATAAAGTGAAACTTTAATCAGAGGGGGGGTTGCCCATCCCCCTCTGATTATTCGCCCTCACCAATCGGCCGTTAATCTCCTACTTAACTTCCTCGCATGTGCCGAATTTTGAGGTGAGAGTCTTACTGCCCGCAAATAGCGGGGGAAAAAGTAAATGTTTGTCAACCGCCTTCCCCTTTCGTACAATAAAGATAAGGAGGTTGACCTATGAAAAAACGTCAATTAGGAAACTCAGATTTATATGTTACGGAAATCGGATTTGGCTGTATGTCTCTCGGTACATCTGAGGCTGAAGCTATGCGTATTATCGATGAGGCAATCGATTTAGGAATTAACTTTTTTGATACAGCGGACTTATACGATTATGGATTAAATGAAGAATTTGTTGGAAAAGCTCTGAAAGGAAAACGTGACCAAATTGTTCTTACAACAAAGGTTGGAAATCGATGGACAGAAGAAAAAAACGGTTGGTCTTGGGATCCTTCTAAAGCTTACATAAAAGCCGAAGTAAAAGAGAGTTTACGTAGACTTCAAACAGATTATATTGATCTTTATCAACTGCATGGCGGGACGACTGAAGATCCTATAGATGAAACAATTGAAGCCTTTGAAGAATTGAAAAAAGAAGGTATTATTCGTCATTATGGTATCTCTTCTATACGTCCAAATGTCATTCGTGAGTATGCACAACGTTCAAATATCGTTAGTGTATTAATGGAATACAGCCTTTTAAATCGTCGTCCTGAAGAATGGTTCCAGGTGCTTAATGAACATCAAATTAGTGTCATCGCACGCGGACCACTTGCGAAAGGCATTTTAACTAACAACAATGCAAGCAAGATAGAAAGAGTAAAGAAAAAAGATTACCTATCCTATTCTTATGATGAATTACATACAACACTCGCGAGTGTAAAAGAAATTATAGGAGAAAGATCTTTAACTGGATCGGCCATTCAATACTGCTTACATAATGAAGCTGTTGCATCTGTTATACCTGGTGCAAGCTCTATTCAACAGTTGCAAGCAAATGTACATGCTGGGGAACAAACGTCGTTAACAAAAGAAGAATATACACAACTTCAGCAAATTGTTAAATTTGATACGTATACATTACATCGTTAAAAATATGAGTTTTATTTTTTCTTGTGGAACATTGCTTCAGTAAATGAAATTATATTGGCGATTCGACAAGGAATATCGATTATCAATACTATTTTATAATAGTATTAACCTAATAATAAGAAATGGCTACCCCAAAAGGAATTTGGGGTGGCCTGTCTTTTTATAACGTATCATATTTATCAGGATTCGTTCCTACATGTAAATTACGATTTAACGTATTAATTTGATCCATCTCTTCTTCAGTTAATGAGAAATCAAAAATAGTAAAGTTCTCTTTAATACGAGATGGCGTAACAGATTTAGGAATAGTCACAATCCCACTTTGAATATCCCATCGCAATATAACTTGTGCAGGTGACTTTTCATATTTTTTAGCAATATCCTGAATAATTGGATGCTGGAATACTTCGCCGCCTCTCATTAAAGGACTCCACGCTTCCATTTGAATTTGCTCACCTTGACAGAAATCACGCAATTCAAATTGCGCTAACATCGGATGAAGTTCAACTTGGTTTACCATCGGCTTCACTTTACAATTTGGTAATAACAGTTCTAAGTGATGTTTATGAAAATTAGAAACACCAATGGCACGCACTTTACCTTCTTCATATAGCTTTTCTAGAGCACGGTATGTATCAACATACTTCCCTCTTATCGGCCAATGGATTAAATATAAATCTACATAGTCCATTTGTAATTTCTTTAAACTTTTTTCAAACGCCCGAAGAGTCTCCTCGTACCCTTGATCGTCGTTCCAAACTTTCGTTGTAATAAACAAGTCTTCTCGCGGGATTCCAGATTCACGAACCGCTTCTCCGACACCGCTTTCATTTTCATATACACTTGCTGTATCAATCGAACGGTATCCAACTTCTAATGCTGTTTTTACTGCTTGTTTTACTTCGTTTCCTTCTTTCGCTTTATAAACGCCTAGACCAATCATCGGCATTTTCACACCATTATGAAGTGTAGTTGTTGGAATATGCACAGTCGTTCTCCCTTTCATTCTTACATTTTTTTATAAACCACCACTTTATTTCAACAAGATTCACCCAAAAAGTCAAAACATACGTACAGTTTACATAATACTTTTATACACATTTAAAAAAATAACGTGAACTCAGTCATTCACGTTATTTCCTTTCCATTCTTTCGCTTTTTCATCAACATTACGTACAAACTCATTTTTCCCTTCCGTATACATCGTGCCATCATATGTATATTTTTCCGCTAGTTCTTTCTTTAAAGTTGCATATGCCTCTGCTTCTTCACAATGAGCCATCATATAATCACGAAATGATAAATGCCTTGTAATCTCAGGATTCCCTTTTTCAAATACGTGTAAGTGATACGATCGTCTTTCTTCCGTTCCATGAATAAAATAACGGCGTCCTGAAATACCATTTTCCCCTTTCACAATATAACCAAGCTCGTCAAAGTGTTTGTTCCAATGATCAACTCTTTCAATACTATCTACTTCCATTATCATATCAATGATAGGCTTAGCCGCCAGTCCTGGCACTGATGTACTGCCAATATGATGAATTTTCACCGTTTCTGGCATCGCCGCCCTTAATCTTTCGGCTTCCATTTGGAATTTCTCCCTCCAATGATTTTCGTACGGAACGACTACAATTTTCCTCATTCTAACTCCCCTTTTCTTACAAACTCGTCAAAAAAATGATCAGCGGCATTTCACTGATCATCTTTTTATTATTTAAAGTCTTTCCAAGTAAGGCTACTTTCACTTAAGAGTTCTTCAAATGATTTATTCTTTTCACGTTCTTTTTGTTCCTTACGCTTTCTTTCTTGCTCTGCTGCCTCTTTTTTCTCTTCTCTCACTTGCAACTCTTTTTTCTTATTCTTTAATTGTTGCATGAGCGAATCATTCAATTGATCACCTAGTGTAAGCGATTCTTTCTCTGGTTGATTCATTTGAGATTGTCTTTGTGTTTGTGTTTGTCTTTGCTTCTTTTTCTTCATGCTGCTCACCTTTTGCTTTTTTCTCCATTATAGAGGATACACAATGAAATCGACAATAAAAAAGGCACATTACTTTCATCATTTCTATCATTTAACTTTTGTAAATATGTAAATCTTTCGAAAAAACTAAATTTTATTGTAGCTATAATCCTATTAATCTATTAAAATTATGTCGTATGATGTCAGATTATAAAAAAAGGAGAAATTAATTATGTGGAAAAAAATCATTCCTGCTGTTGCTGTTTTGAGCACCCTTACTTTTTCAAGCGTATTCGCCGCTCCTCCATCTCAGACTCCAGCCGAACAAAACCGATACATAGACGTACAAATGCTTGGTATTAATGATTTCCATGGACAACTAGATACTGTAAAAAAAATTAATAACAAAGAAGCTGGCGGCGCTGATTACTTAGCTACTTATTTAAAAGAACGCAAAAAACAAAACCCTAATACGCTTCTTGTACATGCTGGAGATATTGTCGGAGCTAGCCCACCAGTTTCAGCTTTATTACAAGACGAACCGACTATTGAATTTTTAAATGACTTAAAGTTTGATGTTGGTACAATTGGAAATCATGAATTCGATGAAGGTATCGATGAAATGAAACGCCTCATTTACGGTGGATATCACGAAAAAACAGGGAATTTCAAAGGTGCAAACTTCCCTTATGTCGCTGCAAACTTCTATAATAAATCAACTGGCCGCTTATTTTTACCACCATTTACTGTAAAAATGGTAGATGGAGTTCCTGTAGGGTTCATTGGAGTTGTTACAACGGATACACCGAATGTCGTTATGCCAACTATGCTAAAGAATGTACAAATTACTGATGAAGTTGAAGCTATTAATAAATCTACTCAACAATTAAAGCGTCTCGGTGTTAAATCTATCGTAGTCCTTGCGCATGTTGGAGGTACAACTGATGACACTGGCGTAACAAACGGTGACCTTACCCGTATTGCAAATGAAACCGATCCAGAAGTCGATGTTATTTTCGGTGGACATAGTCATACGTATGTAAACGGTACTGTAAATAATAAACTTATCGTACAAGCGAACTCTTACGGCACAGCTTTCTCCGACGTAGATGTAACGATTGATAGAAAAACAAAAGATATTGTGAAGAAAAAAGCTGAAGTTATTACAACGTACCATGAAGGTGTAGAGCCTGATCAACAAGTAAAACAAAAGCTAGATCAATATAAAGAAAAAATCGCACCGCTTGTAAATGAAGTTGTTGGAAAATCTACAGCAGCTATCGACCGTAAACAAAACGATGCTGGTGAGTCTACTCTTGGAAATTTAATTGCCGATGCACAGCGCCAAACAATGCAAACGCAAATCGCTCTTATGAATCCTGGTGGAATTCGTAATGATCTAGATGCTGGAGATATTACATGGGGCGAATTATACGGCATTCAGCCTTTTGGAAACCAATTAATTAAAGTAGATTTAACAGGTCAAGATATTCGTGATATTTTAAATCAACAATGGCAAAAAGGAGCAACGAGAATGCTTCAAATCTCAGGTATTCAATACACTTGGGATGCAAATAAACCGATGGGCGAAAAGGTTACAAATATCCGTTTAACAAATGGTGAAGAGTTAGTTTCCTCTAAAACGTATAGCGTAGTTGCAAATGCTTTCCTAGCTTCTGGCGGTGATGGATTTGTATCCTTTAAAAATGGAAAAAATGCTGAAACTGGTCCAAACGATTTTGAAGCATTAGTCGATTATGTAAAACAAGTGAAAGAACCAATTCAGCCAATTATTGATGGACGTATTCAAAAAATCAACTAAATACTATTCAAACTAGTGCATGACACTCGAAAGAAGAAGCTCCTTTTATATGCAAGGAGCTTCTTCTTTTAGAGTCATATGCATTGTCAGACTGAGAGGTATTCCTCTAGTCCATGGCAGTAAAGGATAAGCACATAGCCCCTTGTTTCCTCGTAGGATATAGAAAACTATAATGGGAGGATTCGTATGTATTTCTATCCAAACAATTACGATACATTATATCGACAAAACGACAAACTCATTCGTAATATTGAGAAAGCAATTAATGGAGAATATAGCGCCATTCATTGTTATGCTAAATTAGCTAATTTAGCTCCAGACATAAATGAACGAAATCAAATCCTTGAAATTCGGCAAGATGAAATAAAACATTTTCACCAATTTGTCCAAATCTACACCCTTTTAACTGGTAAAAAACCTCAACCCCAAATCATTGAAGAATGTCCAACTCTTTATTTGAGCGGATTAGAATTCGCTATACAAGATGAGCAACGAACAGTTGATTTTTACTTAGAAATTGCAGACGAAGCGACAAATCAACAAGTAAAAGAAATATTTCGGCGCACAGCAGCTGATGAACAAAATCACGCTGTTTGGTTCTTGTATTACTTTTCGAAACAAAACAAAAAATAAAATGAAATAAGACAAAAAGGATACACGCTCTTATATGGAACATAGTATCCTTTCTTTTATCTTTCTAAATACGTTTCACCATTTAAATCATATCGCTGCAAAAATTCCTGTAGTGCCTCTTCTACAATTTTAGACTTTTGAATCCCTTTCGATTCCGATATAACATCTAGTCTTGCTAATACTTCTATATTAATCGAAAAGGTTCGTTTCTTTTTCTCTGTGCTCTTACTTATAATTTGAACACTTACTTCTTCTCTTTTTCTTAGCAATTCATAAATGCTTTGTAATTGTTCATAAATTAGTAATTGATAGTCTGTTTTTGCATATTGAAGGGCAGTAGCTTCTTGGATTTGCAAATGACGTGGCTCTTCACCATCACCTATAAAGATACGTTTTTTCTGCTCTCCATCATATTCATATCCAATCACCCTTAATTTCTTTGATAATGTATATGGGCTCATTTCAAGCCGTTTCGCTATAATAGCGATTGATTCGCGTCTATTTAAAGAATCAATAATTTCTCCAATCGTCACATTCTCCCCCCTCTCTTAATCGCCTAAACTTGAAATCAAACCAGTATGTTATGATACAATGATTTTCTAGTAGTATATGCAAAAGAAAGAGCCTGTGCGATTCATACCATTTAAGAAAAAGGAGGTTTATATATGCTTTTTCGTAGCCATACCCCTCGGTTTTATAACGAAAAGAAGCAATTAATCCCTAACAGTATCGCTACGATAGAAAGCGTTATGATTAATGACCGGAAACAATCTCTCCTTATACGCGGACAAAACGTGGACCAGCCTATTTTATTATGCTGTCACGGTGGGCCTGGTATGGCACAAATTGGCTTTATTCGTCATTTTCAAAAAGAGCTAGAAAAGCACTTTATCGTTATTAATTGGGATCAACGAGGGGCAGGTAAATCCTTTTTATGGCGAGATATCCAAACAAATTTTACGATTGATCAATTTGTTTCAGATGCACAAGAAGTCATTCACTATCTTCTTAGACGCTTTAAAAAACAGAAATTGTTTCTCGCTGGACATTCTTGGGGAAGTATTATCGGACTGCAAATCGCTAGTCAATATCCCGAATATATAGAAGCATACATCGGCATCGGTCAAATCGTACACATGAAGCAAAATGAAGAATTACTATATCGACATTTAATTAGCTCTGCAAAAAAACATGACCATAAAAAGGCATTAGCTTCTCTTTTAAAATTAGGGAAACCACCCTTTTTAGATACAAGACGTCTCATTATTCAAAGAAAGTGGCTTGGTACGTTTGGAGGAGCAATACAAAACGGATCTTCCTTTTCTTTCATACGAAAAGGTTTCTTTTCTCCTGAATATACGCTATTAGATTGGTTCAAATTTCTCGCAGGAAATTTAAAATCCGGAGCTTTATGGGAAGAGATGCTGACAATCGATTTCTTTTCGTCTATTTCAAGTTTATCTGTTCCTGTTTATTTTTGTTCTGGTCGCTATGATTATCAAACTCCTTATGCACTCGTTCAACAATATTGCGATATCATTCAAGCTCCTATTAAAAAGATGATTTGGTTTCCAAACTCGGCACATTCTCCAGATTTAGAAGAGCCTGAACTATTCGCCAAATCTTTACAATCAATTAAACAAGAACTATCTTTTCAACATAAATAACGAAAGGCTCTTTTACATTTCATAGAAAACATTTTATAATAATATGTCGCAAGCACCTACAAAATAATACACTTCACATTTGCTTGCCTTAACAGAATAAAAATTAGGGAGATTACATTTATCATGAATGCTGTACTTATCGCAGTAGCAGTCATGCTATTGCTTAGTTTATTACGTGTCCAAGTCATTGTCGCCATTATTGTTGGAGCTTTAACAGGCGGGCTTATCGGCGGACTCGGTATTTCAGAAACAATTAGCACTTTTACAACCGGTCTTGGGAACAGTGCTCCTATCGCATTAAGCTACGCAATGCTCGGTGGATTTGCTATTTCCCTTTCAAAAACAGGACTTCCTGATGCAATGATCCAATCAGCTTTAAAATGGATTGGTAACGAACAAGACACGAAAAAACAAGTCTATTCTAAAATACTTATTTTATTCATCATTTTAACAATGGCTTGTTTCTCACAAAATGTTATCCCTGTCCATATCGCCTTCATCCCGATCTTAATTCCGGCACTTTTAAAAGTATTAAATGAGCTGAAAGTGGATCGTAGACTTGTAACATGTCTTATTACATTTGGGTTAATTACCCCTTACATGTGGGTCCCGGCAGGGTTCGGGAAAATTTATCATGACGTATTGCAAACAAATGCTGCACAAAGCGGCCTTATATTTGATGTCGCGCTTATTCCAAAAGCAATGACTATTCCAGCAATCGGTATGATTATCGGATTATGTGTAGCGGTTTTCATTACATACCGAAAACCACGTACATATGAAACAGAACAAATTCATGCTGCACAGAATGAAATCGTTCCCTATACAAAACGAAGCATTACTTTTGGATTATTATCTATCCTAGCTACATTAATGGTTCAATTAGCAACAGAATCAATGATTTTCGGTGCTTTAGCAGGAATTATCGTCTTATCAGTTAGCGGTAGTCTTCCACTTAAAGAAGCAGATGCTATTTTAACGAGTGGAATGCGTATGATGTCCTTTATCGGATTTGTTATGATTTCTGCTGCTGGATTTAGCGCTGTTCTTCGAAAAACAGGACATGTTGAATCTCTTGTGCAAACGAGTGCACATATAATCGGAAATAATAAACCGCTCGCTGCATTTCTTATGCTCGTTATTGGACTTCTCGTTACGATGGGAATCGGTTCGTCCTTTTCAACCATCCCTATCTTAACAACAATTTTCGTACCGTTATGCATCCAGCTCGGATTTAGTCC
Organism: Bacillus cereus; assembly: GCF_015071065.1. Lineage (GTDB taxonomy): Bacteria > Bacillota > Bacilli > Bacillales > Bacillaceae_G > Bacillus_A > Bacillus_A cereus_BA. The sequence continues at coordinate 526,048 of NZ_VOVA01000001.1, forward strand.
GATGGCAACAATCGCAATTATCGGCACAGCTGGTGCACTAGGTGATGCAGGTTCTCCCGCATCTGATAGTACACTTGGACCAACGTCTGGTTTAAATGCTGATGGTCAACACCACCATATATGGGATACATGTGTCCCAACATTTCTACACTATAATATACCGTTACTTATATTCGGCTTTATTGCCGCAATTACACTATAAAAGGTGCGTTTTAAAAACGCACCTTTTACTTTGTTGTTTCTCTCTCAATGCATCTAAATTCTGTTTCTACTTCTTCTTGTCCCACTTGTTTCTTCTTTATTTTTCCTATTAACTGCTGAAAAGCTATTTCCCCATTTTCTTCGATATAACTTCCAATCGTCGTTAATGATGGGCTTATCCATTCTCCCTCTATACTCCCGTTAAATCCGACGATTTGCAACTTATCTGGTACATGAATATTAAGCGTTTTCGCCGCCCTGATTAGCTCAATAGCGACCTTATCACTTGAAGCTACAATCCCATCTATGTATGGATGCTTTTGTAACAATTCAAGAAACTGTTGATTCGTATACCCTTGTACAATTTCCTCTCGATAAGAAAGTCCTTCTTTCCAAGCAGTATCTAAAAACCCTGCCACATGCTCTTCCATTTCTTCACTCTCTACTCCCTCACCGATATAAGCAAGAAACTGGCAGCCTTTCTCTTTTAATAAAGAAACAGCTTTTTGGCCACTTTCATAATAGCTCATAAGAGATTGCCGTCCCTCAAGCACAACGAAAGGAAATGAAACTTCTCCTATACTTCGGAAAACAGATTTTGTCATTATAACACCTGCAATGTTATTTTGCTCCAACATATCTATGTATCTATTCTTATTTTCTATATTACAAACTATTACTTGATACCCTTCTTTATATGCTATTTCCTCAACGAAACGGAGCAAAGTGATGTATGATGGATTATGCAAATTATCTACAAGTAATGCAATCATCGTTGAAGGCTGTTTAAATAAAGGCTTTGCTGTAGCATTCGGTCTATATTGTAACTCTTCAATTGCTTTTTTTACTTGTTTCACCGTATCTTCATGGACATATCCTTTTTCGTTAATGACTCTTGAAACGGTTGCGACTGAAACACCGGCCAATTTTGCAACATCACGTATAGTTGCCACATCGTCACCCCTTAATATGGTAATAGATTACAATTTTAAATTAAACCAAAATATAACATTCGTCAAGGTTATTGTTCCATATTTCTGAAAATTGTTACATAACTTCTACTCTACTCATAAAATATACTCCAGCTGAATTTCATGTGAAATCGCGATATTATCATAACCAATAAACGGAATTTCTTTCTTTATTTTTCGTGCTTCCTTTACCGCATCAATATACAAGTTCGTCATCATGAAGTTACGTTTTTGATAAAAACGAAGTGCGTTCATATTATCATTCGTCGTAATGAGCCACACTTTTTTACATTCGTTCTCTTTTGCCACTTGCAACACACAATCCACCAGTTTTGTACCAATCCCCTTTCCTTCCTCAAAACTATTTAACGATACAATTTCACACATATTTCCCATTAATTTATATGTTACAATTCCCACTATTCTGTTATTTATAAGTGCAACAAAACCGGGTAATTCTTCTAATTGATGTACTCTGCCACGCGAGACCATCACTGAGCTTCCCCAGTTTTCACACATAAAATCCTGAATTGCTTCTTTCATTTCTGGTGTGATTTTTTGTATATGAACCATATACGATTTCTCCCCTTTTCACATCATTGTGATACAATGTTAGTGTATCACATGTAGAGGTATTTGGAGGATGAGGTAAAGTATGAAACGTTTTTTTACAGCATTGTTTACTATACTAGGTGCACTAACTGCGATTGGGATTTTCTTTACAAATAAAGTTATGTACTTGAAGAAAAAAACAGAGGAAGAAGTTTTAGAACGCGAAACGAAAAAGCATTTTCATTTGGACGATTTTAAGGCTATTCAAAAAGAAGAAGTTCACATCCCTTCTCAATTCGGATACGAACTTCACGGATATTACATGCCAGCTGGTCATTCCAATAAATTTATGATTTTTTGCCACGGTGTGACCGTAAATAAAATGAATTCCGTTAAATATGCAAACTTATTTTTAAATAGAGGATATAACGTATTTATTTATGATCATCGCCGTCATGGTAAAACCGGTGGTAAAACAACAAGTTATGGCTATTATGAAAAACATGATTTAAAGTCAGTAGTTGACTGGCTAAAAGATCGTTTCGGAACGAATATTACACTCGGAATTCATGGTGAATCTATGGGTGCTGCAACTCTTCTTCAATATGCAGGACTTGTAGAAGATGGTGCTGATTTTTATATTGCTGATTGTCCTTTCTCTGATTTTTATGGACAGTTACAGCATCGTTTGAAAGTTGAGTTTCATCTGCCAAAATGGCCTTTATTACCTTTAGCAAATGCCTTTTTAAAAGTTCGTGATGGCTATACAATTCGTGAAGTTTCACCAATTGATTGTATAAAAAACATTAACAATCCTGTTCTCTTTATTCATAGTAAAGATGATGACTATATTTTATCTGATATGACGAAATCACTTTATGAAGCGAAAGAAAATAATAAACAGCTTTATATTGCAGAACATGGTGCACACGCTTGCTCTTATAATGAAAATAAAGAAGAGTACGAAGATGCCATCGATCAATTTTTAAACACATATGTAAAAGAAACAAAAAACAGGCTTGCATAAGCCTGTTTTTTTACTGCGCTAAAACGTCTGTAACTTGTTCCATATTTTCAGAAATCCACTTTACTGCCTCGTCTAGCGTTGGGAATTCCGTCGTTTGAAAAGTCACCTCATCTTGAAGTAACCAAACATCTTTCGGTTCTTGTCCTACACCTGCGATTGACCAATGAAGTAAACTATATGGATGATTATCATTCAAAAATGATGCCCATGTGCGCTCATTTGCAATATTTTGTAGTGTTTGTAATTTTTTATCCATCTTTCGTCACCTTACTCTAGTCAGTTATAAAAACTATTATAACACTCTCTTCTCTCTCAAACAAAGTGCTCTTTTTATATTGTCAAGTACTCTCCCTAATTATATGATGAGAGTAAGCGTTTGGAAAGGAGGGATAACGTTGGCAAAAGTACAAATTAAAGTAAATGATAATGGCTCTTTTCGCGTTACAGGGGACGTGGAATTAGTTGACTCACAAGGGAATGTATTCCCAGCAAAACCGGCATTTTCTTTATGTCGTTGTGGTTTATCAAAAAACATGCCTTATTGCGATGCTTCGCATAAAGGAAAATTCGAGTCTGTTGTTAGAGCACCAGAGGCAGAATAAATATTTAAAGAGCATGCACATTTATTTGTGTATGTTTTTTCTTTTGACCAAAGCCTATACAGCCCTTCCCCTTTCAACATTTCTATTACTTTCGTCCCCATTCAAATCGGCATATATTTTCACACAATTCTTCACATTCTAACATTTTTTACTATGCTTTTTTCTTTTTTGTGCTATAATGTGAGCAAACAACATCCTTCGGGGTCGGGTGAAATTCCCAACCGGCGGTGATGAAGCGAAAGCTTCTAAGTCCGTGACCCGTTTTCAACGCGAAAACGGTGGATCTAGTGAAACTCTAGGGCCGACAGTATAGTCTGGATGGGAGAAGGATATGTTTTCTAGTAATTATATATAGCGAATACACTTTTATTTCAGTATGCATATTTTTAAAGGTTCATTTTGACCCTTTATATATGTTTTATTTTGTATACTTATGTTTCTATACTGAAATAAAAAGATACGACTAGCGTTTGAAAAACTCGATATTTTGCTAGGTTTTTTTCTTATACCAAAATATCAATCATCGTTAGGTTTCTTTCCTATACTTTCGTATTCGAACTATATTTCTAGAAATCACGTCTCCCAAACCCCAAGGATTCTATATCCTTGGGGTTTTTTGATTTTTTCAGGAGAGGTGACGAGAATGACAGATCAAGAATATATGAGGATTGCCTTGCAGTTAGCACAAGGAACATCGGGACAAACAAGCCCAAATCCTATGGTTGGTGCTGTTGTTGTAAAAGATGGCAACATTGTCGGAATGGGTGCCCACATGCGTGCTGGTGAAGAACATGCTGAAGTTCATGCTCTTCACATGGCTGGCGAAAGAGCAAAAGGCGCTACCGTTTATGTAACACTTGAACCGTGTAGCCATTTTGGAAAAACACCGCCTTGCTGTGAATTACTCATTGAAAAGGGAGTCCAGCGTGTTGTAATTGCCACCCTTGATTGCAATCCACTCGTTTCTGGTAATGGACAAAGGAGATTAGAAGAAGCTGGAATCGAGGTAACTACTGGTGTCCTTGAAGCGGAAGCAACTTTATTAAATCGATACTTTTTTCACTATATGAAAACGAAACGGCCATTTGTAACAATAAAAACAGCAATGAGCTTAGATGGAAAAACAGCGACTGTAACGGGGGAAAGTAAGTGGATTACAAGTGAAGAAGCGCGAGCTGATGTTCACCAATATCGTCATATGCATGACGCTATCCTTGTCGGTGTGAATACAGTTATAACTGATAATCCACACTTAACAACACGAATTCCAAACGGAGGTAAACATCCTATACGCGTTATTTTAGATACCCACTTACGAACGCCGCCATCTTCTCATGTCATAACAGATGGCTTAGCTCCGACATGGATTATTGTCGGTAAGGATGTAAATAAAGAGAAAATAGCTTCTTATGAATCTGAAAATATAACTATATTCCAAATGAAAACGAAGCAAATTGAAATACAAGATGTCCTACACCTACTCGGTGAGAAACAAATTCTTTCTCTATTTGTTGAAGGTGGTCAAGCGGTACATGCAAGCTTCTTAAAAACAAATAGTTTTAATGCAATTGTGACCTATATAAGCCCAAAATTAATTGGTGGAAAAGATGCACCTACTTTATTTGGCGGATCTGGTTTTTCAAAGTTACAAGATGCACTTTCCTTAACAATTCAAGAGATGAAACAAATTGGTAATGATATAAAAATTGTTGCAACCTTAAAAAGCGAGGTGACGGAATGTTTACAGGAATTGTAGAAGAGTTAGGAACGATATCAAGCATGACTCAAAGTGGTGAAGCAATGAAGCTAACTATTAACGCAAATCAAATTTTATCAGATGTCAAGTTAGGTGATAGTATCGCGGTTAACGGCATTTGCTTAACAGTAACTACTTTTACGACTACTTCATTCACTGTTGATGCAATGCCTGAAACAATGAAAGCAACATCACTTCGTATGCTAAAGCCAAGTGCCAAAGTGAATTTAGAACGGGCGATGGCTGCGAACGGAAGATTCGGTGGACATTTCGTTACCGGACATATCGATGGTATCGGTACGATTTTAACTAAAAAACAACATTACAATGCCATCTATTACAAAATAGCAATTTCTGATGAATTACTACGCTATTGTTTGCATAAAGGATCCGTTGCTGTTGATGGCACTAGTTTAACAATATTTGATATAGACGAATCTTCAATTACAATCTCACTCATCCCCCACACAGTAAGCGAGTCTATAATCGGAGAAAAAAAAGCCGGGGACATCGTAAACATTGAGTGTGACATGATTGGAAAATATATTGAACGCTTTATTTCAAAGCCCGTAAAAAGAACAGATTCAATGACCGAAAGCTTTTTACAAGAAAACGGATTTCTATAAGGAGGAAGCACAATGTTTCATCGTATTGAAGAAGCTCTAGAAGATTTAAAACAAGGAAAAGTCGTTATCGTATGTGATGATGAAAACCGAGAAAATGAAGGCGATTTTATTGCTTTAGCAGAGTACATTACACCAGAAACGATTAATTTTATGATTACACACGGTCGTGGTCTCGTTTGCGTACCGATTACGGAGCAATACGCAGAACGTCTACAGTTAGAACCAATGGTTTCTCATAATACGGATTCGCATCATACTGCTTTTACAGTAAGTATCGATCACGTTTCTACAACAACAGGCATTAGTGCTCATGAGCGTGCTACAACAATACAGGAATTATTAAATCCCGCATCTAAAGGAACTGATTTTAACCGCCCTGGACATATCTTTCCATTAATTGCGAAAGAAGGTGGCGTCCTTCGCCGCGCAGGTCATACAGAAGCTGCTGTTGATTTAGCAAAACTTTGCGGAACTGAGCCAGCTGGCGTCATTTGCGAGATTATAAATGAAGATGGGACGATGGCACGTGTACCTGATTTAATGCAGTGTGCAAAACAATTTGATATAAAAATGATTACAATTGAAGATTTAATTGCTTATCGCCGCCATCACGAAACACTTGTGACGAGAGAAGTGGAAATTACATTACCTACAGATTTCGGTACTTTTCATGCAATTGGCTATTCTAACTCATTAGATATGAAAGAACATATCGCGCTCGTAAAAGGTGATATTTCAACAGGCGAACCTGTACTTGTACGCGTTCATTCAGAATGCTTAACAGGAGATGTATTTGGTTCGTGCCGCTGTGATTGCGGACCACAGTTACATGCTGCACTTGCTCAAATTGAGCGTGAAGGAAAAGGTGTTCTTCTCTATATGAGACAAGAAGGACGAGGCATTGGCCTTCTTAATAAGCTTCGCGCTTATAAGTTACAAGAAGAAGGGTTAGATACTGTAGAAGCAAATGAAAAACTTGGGTTCCCAGCCGATCTTCGTGATTACGGTATTGGCGCTCAAATTTTAAAAGATTTAGGCTTACAAAGTTTACGATTATTAACGAATAACCCACGGAAAATTGCTGGCTTACAAGGTTACGATTTAGAAGTAACCGAGCGTGTACCGTTGCAAATGCCAACAAAAGAAGAAAATAAAAAGTATTTACAAACGAAAGTAAGCAAATTAGGACATTTACTAAACTTATAATTAAGGGAGAGATACATTATGGTATTCGAAGGTCATTTAGTTGGTACAGGATTAAAAGTTGGGGTTGTTGTTGGACGTTTTAATGAGTTTATTACAAGTAAGTTACTTGGCGGAGCTTTAGATGGATTAAAGCGTCACGGTGTAGAAGAGAATGATATTGATGTTGCATGGGTTCCTGGTGCATTTGAAATTCCTTTAATCGCTAAAAAGATGGCGAATAGCGGAAAGTATGATGCTGTTATTACATTAGGTACTGTAATCCGCGGTGCTACAACACATTACGATTACGTTTGTAATGAAGTGGCAAAAGGCGTTGCGTCTTTATCACTACAAACGGACATTCCAGTTATTTTCGGTGTATTAACGACAGAAACAATCGAACAAGCGATTGAACGTGCAGGCACAAAAGCTGGTAATAAAGGATATGAATCAGCAGTTGCTGCAATTGAAATGGCTCATTTATCAAAGCAATGGGCATAAAAAAAGAGGCTGCGGCCTCTTTTTTTATTTTTCCACCTTTTTTCGTACATCCTCTATTAATTCATCCATCGTTTTTCCTTCTGTTTTTATACGAAGAGTTTGTGCTGTTCTCCACACATTCTCTCTTTTTTTCGCTTCTTCTATAATAGTAATTTCTTTTCGTACTTCTTTTAAATCTTTTCCTTCTGTTTCAAGTCCAAAATGTTCAGCTTTCGTTCGAAAATGTTGTTCAATTCTTTGTTGCATTTCTTTTTGTTCAGGATTTTCAGCCGCCTTAACCGGATCAGCACTTATCGCTTTTATTAAAATAAGACAAGTCATACTAGCTAATATATATTTGTGCATGTAAAATCCTCCAACCCAATATGAATTACATTTTTACTATGTACAATTGGGGCTTGGAAAATTCGTCCACAAAAATTCTTTTTCTCGATCAAAAACCAATAGTATCAAGCGTTAATGGCTATTTATTACATTTTTTTACAAAAAAGCAAACCCTTTAAAGAGTTTGCTTTTCATCTATCTTATAGCGCACATTCTTCAATCTCAAATCCTAAATCTTCAATCATACCCCAGTCCGCAGTCGGCTCTTGTCCTGCTGTTGTTAAATAGTCCCCGACAAAAATAGAGTTTGCTGCAAATAAACCAAGTGGCTGTACAGAACGCAAATTAATTTCACGACCACCTGAAATACGAATTTCTTTTGTTGGGTTTACAAAACGCATCATCGCCAGCACTTTTAAACATTCTACAGGTGTTAATTCTTTTTGTCCTTCAAGCGGAGTACCCTTTACAGCAACAAGGAAATTACACGGAATAGAATCCGCATCTAAACGTTGTAATTCAAATGCAATTTCAGCGCGCTGTTCAATCGTTTCTCCCATTCCGAAAATTGCTCCAGAGCATGGAGAAATACCAGCTTGTTTTGCTTTTTGAACTGTATCAACACGATCGTCATACGTATGCGTTGAACAAATACTATCGTAATTATTCGCATGTGTATTTAAGTTGTGATTATAACGATGCACACCAGCTTCTGCTAAACGTCCTGCTTGATCTTCATTTAAAAATCCTAAACAACAGCAAATTTTTAACTCTGTCGTTTCACGAATTTCTTTAACTGCTCCAATAACGTGATTTACTTCTTTATCCGTCGGACGACGACCAGATGCAACAATACAATATGTACCTGCTTTACGACGAATTGCTTCGTGCGCTCCTTCAACAATTTTCTCTTGTGTTAACCATGCATACTTATCAATCGGTGCTTCTGAAATAATAGACTGTGAACAATACCCGCAATCTTCAGGACATAATCCAGATTTCGTATTTATAATCATGTTCAACTTTACTTTCTTACCAAAATGATGATGGCGAATGATGTAAGCTGCACTCATAATTTCTAAAACCTCTGTATCATCAGCTTCTAATATTGCAATTGCATCTTCTTTCGTAATCATTTTCTCTTCTACTACGTCGTATGCAAGTTTTTTCCAATCCCTTTTTGTTTGTACTTGTTTCATTTCATCTCTTCCCCTCTTTTGTTATATACGTAAATAAAGCATGATATGTTGCTACTATCCCTTCTTTTTCCGTGAAGTCTCTTTCGTATATTCGAAGCATCGCACGAAAGAGTGAAGGACTTTGACAATACGACTCTTCATTACTATTGGTCGCTCCTACTTTTCGAATAGAATGTAGAAACTCCCTAACTTCTGCAAATCTTTCTATGTAACATGTTTCAGAAACATGTACATTTCCTAATGGCATTTCACATATATTTACTAACTGTTCTTTCGAAATGAAGCGTTGTCCAATTGAAGCACAATTGTGTATCCCCTTTTCTTTCTTAGCACGTTGGAAAGACGTATGTAATTCTTGGAAAGTCGTATTACCAAACGTCGAAAATAATAATATTCCCTCTTCAGACAAATAGTTAAATAAATCTTTCACTGTCGCTTTTAAATCATTTAGCCATTGAAATGTAGCGTTTGAAATAATGACATCATATGAATCTTCTAATTTTAATTTCTCAATATCTTCACATCTAAATACGACATTCTCCACTTGTTTCCTAGCCTTTGCCACTGCAATCATCTCATCAGCAAAATCAACAGCTGTAATATGTGCTTTCGGAAATGAATTTGATAATTGCTCTGTTACATATCCAGTTCCACATCCAAGTTCTAAAATACGTATCGATGATGCTTCACTATACCGTTCTTTCAATATAGAAAGTAACGAATGTGCCATCTTCTTTTGTACATTTGCATATTGATCGTAAGATACGGCCGCCCCGTTAAACCGTTTTTGCAGTAACGTTTTGTTGATCATGTCGTATCCCCTCTACAAATTGAATAATTTCATTTGCGCAATATTCAAAATTCGTTACACATAATGCATGCCCAGCACCGCTTACTACTTTTAGATTGGCATTCGTATTATTCGCCATACTGTGGGCTGCAGACAATGGACATATTACATCCTGCTCTCCATGAAGGAGTAACAGCGGGGCTTTCATATTTATTACTTCATTTCTCATATCTGTTTCTATTAAATAATCTAAGCCTAATTGTAAAGAATGAATCGTGTCTCCTTTAAATCGCATTGTAATCTCTTCAAAATTCTTATTCTCTTTTAACTCATTTTTCGTAAACATATTTTCATAGAAGCGCTGTAGCGTACTTTCTTTCTGCCTTACTAAATTCTTTTTCATACGTTCTACAAATGAAGCATTCCACCCACTTGTATAGTCGTTAGTAATTGCAAATTTAGCAGTACCACCTATTAAAACTATACCTTTTGCCTTAACCTTTTTATAAGATTGGATAGCTGCTAGTGCTCCTAATGACCACCCAACTAAAATCACATTTTCATCATTTGCTGCATCTATGATACGTCCCGCAAATTCACTACTTTCTTTCACATTACGCCACTCTACACATTGAACAGAATATCCTTTAAAATACGGCAGAACTAAAGTCCAAACCCCTTCTTCCATTCCCCATCCAGGAATAAAAATAATCTTCAGCTCTTTCATACTAAAAACCCCTCTTCTTTACCAATGCGAATAATATGCTGCGTTGCCCACTTTAAATCGGCTCTTGTATGTTGTGACGTAACTGCAAAGCGAATTCGAGAACTATTGACTGGAACAGTTGGTGGGCGAATTGCAATTGCTGCAATACCTATCTCTTGCAATTCTCTACTAAAGCGCATAGCATTTTCATTTGAACCGACTATAATTGGAACTATATGCGTTGAACTATCTCCAATATCAAAACCTGCTTCTCGTAAATGAGTTCTGAAGTATGCACCATTTTCTATGAGTCTCTCTCTTCTTTCGTTATCTTCTCTTACTATTTCAATTGCCTTCTTTATCGCTCCTAATGTCCCTGGCGGTAACGCAGTAGTAAAAATAAAGCCCCTCATCATATTTTGCAAATACTCTATACAAGTTGAATTACCTGTCAAGTAGGCACCATAACATCCTAGTGCTTTACTAAACGTCCCCATATGTATATCAATTTTATTTGCAATGTCTTTTTCAATATGGGATAATCCGGCACCATCTTTTCCAAATATTCCACTCGCGTGCGCTTCATCAACCATTAGAAGTGCCCCATATCTTTCTTTCAGCTGTACTAAAGCTTGTAAATTCGCGGTATCACCATCCATGCTAAAAACAGTATCTGTAACAATTAACTTTCTTTTTGCTGATGATGTCATACGTAACATTTTCTCTAAATGTTCTAAATCATTATGACGATACCTTTTATGTTCTGCTCCGCTCAACGTTATCCCATCAACGATACTTGCGTGATTTAATTTGTCACTAAAAACAATATCGTGACGACCAACTAACGAGGAAATCCCCCCAACATTCGCGGTATATCCGCTATTTACAATTAAAGCTTTTTCAGTACCTTTCCAATCACATATACTTCTCTCAACCTCTTCATACAGTGGATAATTTCCTACAACGAGACGAGAGGCAGTCGCTCCAGTTCCATATTTTTTTGTGCAGACAATAGCAGCTTCTTTCAACCTTTCATCTCCAGCTAACCCTAAATAATTATTTGATGCTAAATTTAGCATCCTTTTCTCATTTCGAATAAGCCATGTCTCTTCCGCTTTCTCTGTTACATGCAAATTACGATACTGCCCTTGCTCTTTTAATTGTTCTATTTTAGAGTGAAGGTGTGTGTGCCACGTTTGATTCATTTTGGGTGGACTCCTCTAATTTTGAGATCATAATATGTTCTTTTGCCGATTCCAATAATTCTTCCCTTGTAAACTCACCTTCAAGGAATGGTAATAAACCTAAAACAGGTACTCCACTTAACTCCTCAATCATTTCTTTGTTTTCTTGCACTCTTTCTTTTTCACATTCTTTACAACCAGACAAAATTACACCTGCTACTGTTAAACCGTGTGCCTTTGCATAAGAAATTGTTAAGACAGTATGATTAACTGTCCCTAGTGTCGGACGCGCTACTATAATAAGAGGGAGCTCTAATTCTTTTGCAAAATCAATCACTAAAGCGTCTTCTGTATATGGGACGGCAAGCCCACCAGCTCCTTCTACCAATAGGCTATTAAACTCTTTTAGTAGTTCATTATAGTGAGCAGTAATTTCTTTTAACGTTACTGTCCTTCCAGCTCTTTTCATAGCAAGTCTCGGAGCAAGTGGTTCTTCAATTGAATAAGGGCAAATTTCATCTTCTTTTGTCGGTACACCCGATAATTCTTTTAATCTTGCTGCATCTCCTTCTGGATTTGAAGCAACATGACCACTTTGCAACGGTTTATATACACCAACATTATGTCCACGCTCTCGAAATATACCTGCCAATGCTCCTGTCACTACCGTTTTTCCAACTTCTGTATCCGTTGCTGTTATAAAGAAACCACTCATTACTCTCCCTCCGTAACATCCGAGATTGCTTTATATAAAATGCGTAACATCTCATCAATTTCAGCCACTGTAGATGCAAGAGGAGGCATAAATACAATGGTGTTACCGAGTGGACGTAAAATCATGCCTAACTCTCTTGAACGTTTACACACTTGAACACCGACTCTTTCCGTCCATTCAAACGATTCTTTCGTTTCCTTACTTTTCACAAGTTCAATGCCAACCATTAGCCCGCACTGACGAATATCTCCTACGTGCTTATATTCATTAAGCGCTTCTAATTGTTTTGCTACATATTCTGCTTTATGCGCAACATCTTCTATTAAATTAGTTCTTTCATATAGTTCTAAATTTGCAATTGCTACCGCACACCCTAACGGATTCCCTGTATAACTATGACCATGGAAAAATGTTTTTTGTTCTTCATAGTCTCCTAAAAAGGCATTATAAATTTCATCTGTCGTTACCGTAATCGCTACAGGTAAATAACCACCTGTTAAACCTTTTCCCGCAGTTAAAATGTCTGGCGTCACATCCTCGTGTTCACATGCAAACATTTTTCCGGTACGTCCAAATCCCGTCGCTACCTCATCTGTAATAAATAATACATTGTATTGTGTACATAAATCGCGGAGCCCTTTTAAGTATCCTTTTGGCATTGTAATCATCCCACCAGCACCTTGCATTAATGGCTCCACAATGATAGCTGCTACTTCTTCATGTTTTTCTTTCAGCAATTCTTCCATCTCTTCTAAATGTTTCTTTACAATTTGTTCCTTATTATCCCCATAAGGAGAACGGTATGTATATGGATACGGCATTTTAATTGCCTCAAATAATAGTGAACTATACACTTGGTGAAACAAGTCTATTGCTCCTACTGAAACAGCACCTATTGTATCACCGTGATATGCTTCTTTTAATGTAACAAATCTTTGTTTTCTCGGTTTTCCTTTATGCTGCCAATATTGAAAAGCCATCTTAATTGCAATTTCAACAGCGGTAGAACCAGAGTCTGAATAAAATACTTTTTTCAAGCCTTCTGGTACAACATCAATTATTTTTTCTGCTAATAAAATAGATGGAACGTTAGCAAGTCCTAGCATAGTAGAATGGGCAATTTTATTTAATTGCTCACGAATTGCCTCATCTAGTTCCGGTACTTGATGCCCATGAACATTTAACCAAATAGACGAAACACCATCCCAATAGTCATTTCCATTTACATCGTATAGCTTTCTTCCCTCTCCACGTTCAATAATGACAGGATCTTCTTCTAAATAATCTTTCATTTGTGTAAATGGGTGCCATACGTAATCTTTATTCTTCTTCGATAATTCTTCATATGTATAAGACGATTTTTCACTCGTGTTACTATTAACAGTCACAATTGCCACCCCTAATGTTAACTTATTTATAAATATAGTTAACATTAAAATTAAATGACTGTCAATTATTTTTAAATCAAATAGTTCTTAAAAAAGAACAACTTATCATACGATAAGTTGTTCTACTTTCCATGTTGTATCTTTCCAATTTCTAAAATAATCTCTTCATCTTTTTTTCCTTCTGTATCAATTCCAAGTTGCTTAGCATGCTCAATTAATAAATCATGGCGCTGCTCAAACCTAGCGGTATCTACTTCTTCCGTAATCTCTTCTTTTGTTTTCCCATCAGTAGAAACCCCTAATTTTACAGCTGATTGTTCCATCGATTTCTTCTCTTCAGTTTCTTTCGCTTTCTTCACTTCTGACTGCTGTATTTGCTTTTGTTTCGACTGCTCTGATTCAGCTGCAAAAGCTGTGTAAATTCCAGCACTTCCGCCAACGACTAGTAAGGTGGTAAAAAGAATTATTTTTTTCTTCACTCTTTCCTCCCCTTTCAAATTCATTATAACGCACATTTTCACAGTATTAAAACCTTTCTCCTTTATTTTCCTAAAAAATTATTGAACATTTTTATTGACATGTAAGACGAATATATGATAAAAATTTAACTAACATCATATGAATCGGCGTTGATAGGATTTAGTAGTATCTCGATTTCTGATTTCAGAGAGCTGGTGGTCGGTGCGAACCAGTACAGAGCGATTTATGAATTACCCCCTGGAGCTTCTTTTACGAAACGTGAGGAGTAGTGAAAGACGGTTTAGACCGTTATGTCTAAAGAGTGGTGAAACGAAACTGTTTCACAATTTAGGGTGGTACCGCGAATTTTTCGTCCCTGCATATATTGCAGGGACGTTTTTATTTTATTAGCGCATATCATACGACCCTTTATTTTGTGATACATTCCTTTCACAAGCTAGGGTGGTACCGCGATTTCTTCGTCCCTGCATAATTATATGCAGGGGCGTTTTTTTATCCAATCATTTCCGTATCATATAGAAGTGTCAACATTTACCGGTGATTTGTCACAAAATTCTAAATTTTAGAAGGAAATATATAATATTGGCGAATTTTATATAAAAAAGGCTATTTTTGATTAATTAGGAGGGGAAAACAATGGTTTCAAAAATTGAATCTGTTCTTTTAACAATTTTTATCTTTTTCTGTATTGGTTTTAGTGTTATTCAATTAGAAGTTTCACCGCATATCCCAATTTTATTCGGTATCGTTATTTTATTAGCGTTTGGATTTATGAAAAAAGTTTCTTGGTCTACTATGGAAAAAGGGATGATCAGTAGTATTTCAGCTGGTATTCCATCTATATTCATTTTCTTACTTGTAGGCGTATTAATCAGTGTTTGGATCGCCGCTGGAACAATTCCAACTTTAATGGTATACGGCTTCCAACTTGTATCTCCAAAAATTTTCGTTCCAACTGTTTTTGTTGTTTGTGCGATTGTCGGAACGAGTATCGGTAGTGCTTTTACAACTGCTGCAACCGTAGGGCTTGCCTTTATGGGCATGGGTAGTGCTCTTGGATACGATCCAGCTCTTATCGCTGGTGCAATTATTTCTGGCTCATTCTTTGGGGATAAAATGTCTCCTTTATCTGATACAACAAACTTAGCTCCAGCTGTAACTGGTGTAGATTTATTTGAACATATTCGCAATATGCTTTGGACGACAGTTCCTGCTTTCATTATTGCTTTTATTGCATTTTTCATTTTAGGAAGTGGATCTGAAGGCAATGTTGATTTCTCAACTTTTATTAATACGTTAGAAAAAAATGCAACGATTTCTATCGTTACACTTATTCCGATTTTATTACTCTTCCTATTCGCATTTAAAAAAGTACCCGCAGTTCCAACATTACTTGCAGGAATCGTAGTAGGGATCATCATTCTATTTATTTTTAAACCTAGTACTTCTTTAGCTGATTTAATGAAAATTATGCAAGATGGTTACGTTTCTAAAACTGGTATAAAAGATATTGATAGCTTATTATCTCGCGGTGGTTTACAAAGTATGATGATGTCAATTGCTCTTATTTTCCTTGCTCTTTGTATGGGGGGATTACTACAAGGAATGGGCATTATCACGCAACTGATGAATATCATCTCTAGCTTCGTAAAAAATAGTACACGCTTAATTATTTCTACTGCTTCAACTGCAATTGGTGTAAATTTCTTACTTGGCGAACAATACTTATCAATCGTTTTAACAGGACAAGCATTCGCTGACAAATACGATGAAGTCGGTTTAGAACGTCGTAATTTATCACGAGTACTAGAAGATGCTGGTACAGTCATTAATCCGCTCGTACCATGGGGTGTAAGTGGCGTATTCTTAACAAACGTCCTTAGCGTTCCAACAATCGATTATGTTCCATACGCAATCTTCTGTTTAGCTTGTCCAGTCTTAACAATTATTGTTGGTTTCACTGGATTTGGTCTTTCATGGAAGAAAGAAAAAGCAGTACCAGTTTCATAATATATACGTGAAAAAAGGATTACCGATTACGGTAATCCTTTTTTCATACAATGCTTTACTATCTATTTGCTTTCTTTCTTCTAAATAACATAAGTAATCCCGCTCCAACAAACGCAAGACCCGCTCCAATTGTAGAAGCAACACTTGCACCTGTTTTCGGTAAATCACGTTCCTCTTTATCTGCTTCTTTATTTTCACTTACAGTTTCTTTTGTATTTTGATTATCCTTTGTAGTTTGTCCAGTTCCTGCGTTGTTTCCATCTTGTTTCGGTTCATTTCCATTATTACCGTCACCTGTTGGTGGTGTCGTTGGATTTTCTCCATTGCCTCCATCACCTGTTGGCGGTGTTGTTGGATTTTCTCCATTGCCTCCATCACCTGTTGGTGGTGTTGTTGGATTTTCTCCATTGCCTCCATCACCTGTTGGTGGTGTCGTTGGATTCTCTCCACCAGTCTCCTTATCATCGTCGTTCTTTTTCGTTATATCAATTGCATATTTAGCAAATTCATTTTCAGATGGTCCAACATATGATATTTTCCCATCTTTCTTTATATGCTTTTGTGCATTTGGTGAAGAGTCAAATGTTGTATTTAATTTATCTGCAACAATTGGTTTAAATGTCCAATTTTGATCAGCTGCTGGATCAATAACTGGTGTTTCTTGCATATACTTCACAATGATTTGACGTGTTTCATCTTGCGATTGGTATACAACCTCCCCTTTACTTACACCAGGGAATGTTTGGCTACTTCCACGATAGTTATTTGTAGCAACGATGAACGCTTGAGTGTCGGCTACAGGCTTACCTTCATACGTCATATTTACAATACGATTCGTATTTGCATTTACAACTTTTCCATCTTTATCGTATTTCGCTGGTTGCGTTACGTCAATTTCGTATTTTAAGCCATCTAAAACATCAAAATTATATGTAGGATAACCTATATTTACTAGTGGCTGTTCTTCTGTTTTCTTTGAATCAATTTGATTAAATTGACCAGCAGACATTTCAAGCCATTCTTTCACTTGTGCCCCACTTACTTTTACAGCATATAATGTATTTGGATATACATATAAATCCGCTACGTTTTTAATTGCTAAAGTTCCAGCCGGAATATCAGTATAATATGAAGCACCGTTTCGGCCACCTGCTTTAAATGGTGCTCCTGCAGATAAAACTGGAATTCCTTTATATTTACTATATTGTCCATTTTCAGCGAATAGCTTTTCGACATACCATTTCTGGGCATTTGTCACAAGTTGTACAGACGGATCATCTTGTACTAACGAGAAATAACTATTAATTGGCGCTGTCGTTTTACCTACAGCTGTATTTACATAATCGATTGTCGCTTGGTGATCATCTTTAATTTCATTAACTAGTTTTTCATCAGATTGTACTAATGGGTTACCTTTACTATCAGCAATCGGACGAAGTTGTGGCTTAGACTGATCTTTTTGTACTTCCCATTTTCCATTTACCTTTTTCAATTGCATGTCGATAATACCTAAGTTACTGCCAAAAACGCCAGGCATTACAACTGGAACACCATTAAATACATCCTTCACTTCAGTATGTGAATGACCCATTAATACTGCATCTACACCAGGAACTTCTGTTAAATAAAACGATGCATTTTCCATCCCTACATTATATCCACTCTTATCAACACCTGAATGAGCTAATGCAACAACGATGTCTGCCTCTTCCTCTTTTTTCAGTTTCGGTGCTAATTTCTTCGCTGTTTCAACAATATCTTTCGCTTTTACTTTTCCTTCTAAATTTGCTTTATCCCAGTTCATAACTTGAGGTGGAACAAATCCCATTACACCAATTTTTATTGTTTGTTTTTCACCTGATTCATCTTCTACATCTTTTTCAATAATATGATATGGTTTAAAGTAATTTTGGTCGTTCTCTTCGTTATTATCATGATCATCTTTATAAACATTCGAGTTAATAACCGGGAATGCCGTTTTACTAATCACTTTGTTTAAATAGTCTAAACCATAGTTAAATTCATGATTTCCAAGAGAGATGACGTCATACTTCATTAAATTCATTAAACGATATAATGGATGTACATAACTAGGATCAACAGGATTCTTCGGATCATTGATTTTATTCGCCACATAATCCCCCAGCGGCGTCCCTTGTAATGCATCCCCATCATCAAATAGGACAGAGTTCTTCGCTTCTTCACGTGCTTTATTAACAAGTGTTGCAGTTTGAACGAGACCCACTTTATTATCTGTTTTCGTTTGATAATAATCGTAATTCATTAAGTTAACGTGAATATCTGATGTTTCTAAAATTCGTAAGTTAACTGTACTCTCCCCAGTTTTCTCATCCGCATGAGCTGTTGTTGGCAATACTTGTGGTGCTATAACACCTATAGCAAGCGTTGCTCCAGCTAGCATTTTTTTTGACTTTTTCACAAAAAATCCCCCTTATACAATTACCAAAGAATAATGAAATGAATTTCTATCAGTCTCTAACCACATATCTTTTTTCTTCTATCAGAGCGACAATTTTCATTTCATCCCGCGTTAATGGGCAGTACCCATAAACGCCCGATTGATGAAGACTAACAATTAACTGGAAATAAAGCTCCCACTAAGTAGGATTTCACCTTATCTGACATTATCATATATAATGTACTTTCATATCGTCAATATTTTTTGACACACTTCTACAAATTTTCTGTAAAGTTATTGTAAATTTTTCATAAATATATACTATGCCCTTACATTGCTTATACTGCTGAATATGATACAATTACCAATTACAAGGAGGGTAAATGTATGAAAAACGTCATCTTAATAATTGTTTGTCTCCTCCTTCTAATCATTTCTTATTCTAATTTTGAAAAGAACGATGAGACAAAACAAAAAGAAACTGAAGGAAAAGCAGAAAAAACATCTGCTCCCAGTTGGATTGATAAGCAAACGAATGACTCTTTTTATCACCTCGTATTAGGTGATTCACTTGCCAAAGGATATGGATCTACACAAGGGGGATTTGCCGAATTAGCATCTAGACAATTAGAAGGACAAATTCATAAACCAATTACGGTAGAAAACCTTGGTGTAAATGGTCTCACTACAGATCGTCTCGTTAAAAAAGTTCAGTCAGAAGAAGTGCAACAAAAAATTAGGGAAGCAAATATAATTACTATTAATATCGGAGGAAACAATTTATTTCGCTTAAATCGTGATGTAGGTGTTATAGATGGTATTAAAATGTTAAATAAAGAAAAATCCCGTTTTGAAACGGATGTAAAAAATATTGTAAAGACAGTTCGGGATCAAAATCCGAATGCTTTACTCATTCTCTCTGAACTCTATAACCCTTTCCAACTCGATGACTCCATCGCAAATTATGCAGATATGTTTTTAGATGGCTGGAATGATTCTATTTATTCTATTTCAAAAGCACATCAACCGTCGATCGTTTTACCAATTCGCAAATTAATATCGAATGATAAAAAAGATTTACTATTTGACCAAGTACACCCAAATGATAGCGGTTATACGATTATTGCCAATACATTTACAAAACAAGTGTTATCCTACAAATATTAGGGCTGCCATGAAACAATTCTATTTTTATACCTTGTCTTTTTTGTTACAATGATAGTGGAAGGGGGCCGTTATATGGAATCACGCGAGTGGGAACGTATTGTTGATCATCTTCTTTCGCTAGTGCCTCTTTTTTATCGCAAATTTATGCTTCCTGGAGAGTTTTCTTCTCAAAGACATATGCCGCCATCACATACGCAAGTGTTACTGCTTTTGCATGAAAATGGTACATTAGCAGTTTCAGAAATTGGCAAGCGGCTAGCGATTTCACGGCCTAACATGACCCCTCTATTAAACAAACTTATTCAAGAAGAACTAATAGAGCGTCATTATAGCGAAAAAGATCGACGGGTCATTTTAATTTCCCTAACAACTGAAGGGAAATTGCTAGTAAATCAGTATCAGCAATTCATTTTAAACAAACTAAAAGAAAATTTTCAAACATTATCTGAGGAAGAGCGTGAAAAGCTCATTCATTCTCTTCAAACCATTCAAAATTTAATTTTGAAAACAAACGCATAAAGCTGCTTCTAAATAGAAGCAGCTTTATGATTCGTAATAATTACCATAGTATACATTTGAATACGGCCATGTCATTAAATACGGCTTTCGTTCTTGAACAGGTTGCTGCTCAGGCTGTTGCATTTGCTGTATTTGTTGCTGCGGATATACTCCGAATCGCTGCCATATATCATTTACAGGATAATAATTTGTATATGGATATACTTGAGGTACATAGTAATAATACATTCATTCTCTCCCCCTTTTTCTTAAACATATTCAAAGGAGAAAATGAATGTGACATTCTTTATATTTGTACAAGTGGTTCTCTCACTTGTTTCTTTCTTTTCTTCAAACGTAACTTACGATTCTTTTCATATAAATAATGCACAACGAAATATGAAATTACCCCAAACACAATTCCTATTATCGTCATACCAATTAATACATATACTTCACTCTGTAATAAGCTCTTTAACATCGTAAAAATATGGCTCGAAAACAAATCTGATATCGTAAATGGTTCATGATGTATTTTCTGTACATCAAATGGATAAATCATTTTCCCTAACGCATAAGCAAACGGAAATAAAAATACTGGGAGAAACGATATTTTCCCAATAATATTACCAATGACTGCGGCTGGAAAAGATCCCTTTGCTAACCTGACAATTGGATAAAATATTAAATATACGAGCGATGCCGTATAAATCACCAACATTTCTAAACCAAATCCAATAGCAAAACCTAACGACACTTTCTTTGCTCCTTCTGGCGATCGAAGCAACTTAAAATATTGAAACTTTAATATTCTCCACATTCGCTGAAAAAACGAATATGTTTTCTTAGTTGTTTTCAAATTCATCATCTCTTTAACTATATTTTTTTATCTAGTATGTCCTTACATGATATGAAAAATAAAATTAGTTTTCTCTTTTTATTATAAATGATATAGAGATAATTAACTAAATATACATCCGACATTTCAATATAAAAAAACCTCCCTTTTAGGAAGGCTCTTCTAAATTTTTAAACAAACTCACTAATAACGCTTTTTGCGCGTGCAGTCGATTACCAGCTTGCTCAAAAACGATAGACTGTGGCCCATCTATAATCTCTCCAGTTACTTCTTCTTCACGATGAGCAGGCAAACAGTGCAGGAAACGATATGTTTGTTTTGCATGTATAACAAGCTCTTTATTTACTTGGAAAGGCTGGAATAAAATATATTTCTCTGCTTCTCCTTCTTGGCCCATACTCATCCAAACGTCAGTATAAATAAAATCCGCTCCGCTTACCGCTAATTCAGGATTATGCAAGATTTCAATTTCAGCCCCTGTTTCATCAGCAATCGCTAGCGCTTTTTCAACAATTTCTTCATTCGGTTCATACCCTACGGGAGTTGCAACAGTCATATTCATTCCGACTTTTGCACTTGCTAGCAATAGTGAATGACATACATTATTCCCATCACCTACGTAAGCTAATTTAATTCCTTTAAACGTATGAACTTCTTCATATATCGTCATTAAATCTGCCAATGCTTGGCAAGGGTGATGATCATCAGTTAAACCGTTAATAACTGGGATACTGGACTCTTTTGCAAGCTCTTCTACATCTGCATGCGAGAATGTACGTATCATAATTCCATCAATATAATGAGATAGTACTTTCGCAGTATCTGACACCGTCTCTCCTCTGCCAATTTGCATCTCTTTTCCACTTAAAAACATTCCATGTCCTCCGAGCTGTACCATTCCTGCTTCAAAAGAAACGCGAGTACGAGTTGAATGTTTATCAAAAATAAGCCCTAATATTTTCCCTTGTAATAAAGGTTCCTGCTTGTTCTTTTTTAAATATATAGCGAACTCAATTAAAGAAATGATTTCTTCTTGCGTCAATTCTTCTAACGTTAAAAGATCTTTCGTATTTAATTTCGGTACTTGTACAGTTGACATGAAATTTCCCCCTTATATTATTGATGCATTTTTTGTACAAACCACTTTTTTTATCATATATACTGCCTGTTCTAGCTCTTCATTCGTTACAATAAGTGGTGGTAATAGTCTTATAACATTAGGCCCTGCTTGTAATACGAGAAGTCCTGCTTTTTCTAGTTGTTCTATGAAATTTGCAACCTCATGCTTACATTCGATTCCAATCATAAGTCCCTTACCACGAATATTTTGAATACATTCGGCATGTCGTAATTCTTCTTGCAATTTTTTTAATACGTACTCGCTCTTTTCCTGTACTTCTTTTAAAAACGATTGTTCCTTAATGAATTGCAATACTTCTTTCGCTGCAGTCATAGCAATATAATTCCCACCGAAAGTTGAACCGTGTGACCCTGCAGTAAAAGAAGAACCTAGTTCTTTCCGACCAATCATCGCTCCAACTGGAATACCATTCCCAAGCGCCTTTGCGATGGTAACGATATCAGGACCTATTCCCATTTGCTCATAAGCGAATAGTGTTCCTGTTCTGCCTATTCCAGTTTGTACTTCATCTATAATAAAAAGAGCATTGTACTCATTACATAGTTTTTCAATTTCCTTCAAAAAGGATGGATCAGCTAATATCACCCCTCCTTCTCCTTGAATAACTTCTACCATTACCGCTGCAACTTCTTCATTCATTACTTCCTCTAATGCGTGTATATCGTTAAATGGTGTATGTAAAAAAGACGGAAGTAATGGACCGAATCCTTCTTTCACTTTATTTTGCCCTGTTGCACTCATCGTTCCAAATGTTCTCCCGTGGAAAGATTGCTCACATGTTACGACGAGAGATTTTCCAGTATGCTTACGTGCTAGCTTTAAAGCCGCTTCATTTGCCTCCGCCCCGCTATTACAAAAAAACACATAATCTAATGCTGTATCTTCTGTTAATAACAATGCGACCTCTTCTTGTAAGGAGCTCGTAAATAAGTTAGATACATGCCATATGTTTCCAAGTTGCTTTTCTACTGCCTTTACAACAGTAGGATGACAATGTCCTAAGTTACATACTCCAATACCAGAAGTGAAATCTAAATATTGCTCACCATTTTTATCAATAACTTTCGCCCCATTGCCCCTTAGTAATTCAATGTTTCTTCTTCCATACGTTTGAAAAAGATGGCTTGTCATATAATACTCACTCCTTTTGTTACCGTAGTTCCAACACACTCTCCTGTAACCTCAGTAAAATCCTTTGTACCATTTACGATACTAGCCTTTTTCACTCCCATTTTTAACGATGTAAGTGCCGCCTGTACTTTCGGAATCATCCCGCCTGTAATGACACCTTGTTCTATAAAAGTAAGGATTTCATATTCATCCGTTTTCTTTACCAATCTTCCTTCGTGTAATACTCCATCTACGTCCGTTATAAAAATGAGTTCTTTTGCGGATAGTGCGGCTGCAATTCCAGCTGCAGCAGTATCTGCATTTATGTTATAAACTTCATTACCATTTATCCCGATTGGAGCAATAACAGGGATATAATTCATATCTATCAACCCTTTTAATAAGGCTGTTTCTACATAACTTACTTCTCCTACATATCCTATCTCTTCACCAACAGGTTGAACTTGAAGTAAATTACCGTCACATCCTGAAAGCCCCACCGCAAGTAAATCATGTTTTTGTAAATTCATTACGAATTTTTTATTCGTACTTCCGCATAGCACCATTTGAACAACATCCATAACCTCTTTCGGCGTTACTCGTAATCCATCTTTCTTTTCTATCTTGATATTATAGTCTTCTAACTTGGCATCAATTTCTGGGCCACCGCCATGGACAATAACAACCTTATACTTATTTTGCAATTTCTTTATGCAATCAAAAAACACACTATTTAATCGATTCAACATGCTACCGCCACATTTAACTACAATATAATCACTCATCTTCTCTCTCCTTATGTACGATAACAAGCATTTATTTTCACATATTCATAACTTAAGTCGCAGCCCCAAGCTGATCCCGTTTCATCTCCTAAATGTAAACACACATCAATTTTTATTTCATGTTCTTGTAATTTCTTTTTCATTTCCTCTTCAAAAAACATTTGAGGCTCACTATTTTTTAATACGGCGATAGATTGAAGAGTGATATCAATTGTATTTTGGTTAATAGTTACTTCACTCTGTCCAATACTACTAATAATTCGTCCCCAATTTGGATCCTCACCGTATATTGCTGTTTTCACAAGACTTGAACCGACTATTTGTTTTGCAATTTTCTTTGCTTCTTCATTTGTTCTAGCCCCTAACACGTTTACTTCTATTAACTTCGTAGCACCTTCACCATCTTGTGCAATGTTTTTCGCTAAATCTTCACATACCTTTTGTAAAGCAAATACGAAAGTTTCCCAGTCCTTATGTTCCATATTCATCGTTTTCGTTTCTGATAATCCACTTGCCATGACGATGACCATATCATTTGTAGAAGTATCTCCGTCTACCGTAATTTGGTTAAATGTATGATTCGTAATTTGTGCTAATGCTATTTGCAGTATTTCATGCTCTATATTGGCGTCTGTTGTAATAAAACTAAGCATTGTTGCCATATTCGGATGGATCATCCCAGAACCTTTAGCAACACCAGCAATGGTCACTGCTTCCCCATCAATGATCATCTCATAGCAAGTTTCTTTCGTTATAAGGTCTGTCGTTAAAATTGCTTCACAAAAAGAATGAGCTTCACTTACTTTCTTTGTTGGCACAAGAGATTCAATTCCCTTTCGAATGATATCCATCGGTAAAGGTACTCCAATTACACCTGTCGAAGCGACTGCGACGTACTTTTCTTTTACTCCAAAGTGTTCCGCTCCTACTGTTCGCATCTCATAAGCATCTTGCAATCCTTTCATCCCCGTACAAGCATTTGCATTGCCGCTATTTACAATAATTGCTTGTAATTTCCCTTCTGCTGCTATGCTATCCTTCGTTACTTGCAACGGCGCTGCTTGTATTTGATTTGTTGTATACACAGCGGCACATGATGCTGGCACCTCACAAACGATTGCACCCACATCCTTTTTCATCTTTTTCAGACCATTTGCAGTACCGATTGCCGAAAAGCCTTTCGGCGTAACAATTGAACCATTTGCTAATTTTGTAATAGACGATGCTTTAATCATAATTTCCCCCTTATGGATAAAGCGGCATATGCTGTAAACCCGTTGTCTCTTCTATTCCCGCTAATAGATTTGCATTTTGAACTGCTTGCCCTGCTGCGCCTTTCATCATATTGTCTATCACAGAAACTACTGTAATTCTTTCTGTTCTTTCATCGTAAGCCATCCCAATATCACAATAATTTGAGCCTCTTACTTCTTTCGGACTCGGGAATTCTCCTTGAGAACGAATTCGAACGAAAGCTGAGTTGTGATACGTTTCTTCATACAACGTTTGAAGTTGCTGCATTTTGATTTCTTGTTTTACTTTCGCATAGAGTGTAACCATAATCCCTCTTGATATCGGTATTAAATGTGTACTAAATGTGATTGGCTTCGCTTTACCATTCCACTCTACAAGCATTTGCTCAATCTCAGGAACGTGCTGGTGCTGATTTACTTTATAAATGTGAAGGTTATCATATAGCTCTGGAAAATGTGTCATTGTTGTTGGAGTTTTGCCCGCTCCAGATACACCTGACTTTGCATCAATGATAATCGAATCTTCTTCAATCATTCCGCTACGTACTAACGGCGCTATCGCTAATAAGGCGGCTGTCGCAAAACATCCTGGGTTTGCAATTAAATTTGCATTTTGAATCTCAGGCCTTTTCCATTCACTTAATCCATATACTGCTTTCCTAAGGATTTCTACTTCTGCAGCTGGCCGTTTATACCACATTTCATATGACGAAGGATCTATCATACGAAAGTCACCAGATAGGTCAATCACTTTTAAATCGACTTCTAATAATTTTGGTGTCAGCTCCGCCGATACTCCTGCGGGTGTTGCTAAAAACACAACCTCTGCTACCTTCCTTATTTCACCCACATCAATTTCTTGCAACTTATGAACGAGAACATTTCGCAAATGCGGATATGCATTCGCTATGCACTCGCCAACTTGCGAAAAGGAGTGAAGAGATGCTATTGAGAAGTATGGGTGTTGCTCTAATAACCTAATTAATTCAATACCTCCATATCCAGTTGCTCCAATAATTGCGACTTTCATACGCTCCTCCTTAAATCGATTCTTTAAATTAAATATGATTATAATATTGTATATTTATAGAGTCAATTAAATATTTATTAATTTTAAAAACTTTAAAAACTTAATTTTACTAGAAAAATAATATACACAAGTGGATTTTTATACAAAAACAGTGCATGGTAGTATTTTTATTTCACTTCAAGTACAATAAAGTGAAACTTTATTCAGAGGGGATTTTGTCCATCCCCTCTGATTATTAGCCCACACCAATCGGGCTTTTACGGGCAGTTAATGCGGGATAAAACAATACATGTATACATACAGGCGGGGAAAAACATGAATGAAAAATTAATTGAGAAAATGATTATAAAAAGTTTTCGGCAATATCAATGTAATCCTGTTTCAAAAGAGGATCAGGAAATGCTAATTAAACATATTCAAATGATAATTCATTCAAATACTGAAATTGATGTATACGAGGCAGTTGAGGATATCGTTTACGATTATGTGACTGGAAAATAAAAAAATAGGAGATTTCCATATGGAAATCTCCTATTTTTTACTTAATGATTTGCCTGCAACACGTTCAAATAAACCTGGGAATAATGCGTAGAGCTTTGGCCCCATTCCCATCCACTTCGGCAAGTTTACTTCACGTTTTTTCGTTTGCATCGCCTTTACGATTTGTTCTGCTACATATGTTGGTTTTAACATGTAACGTCCCATATTTTTCACATATGTACCTGATTGATCGGCTATTTCAAAAAAGTTCGTATCTATCGGTCCTGGGTTAATTGCTGTTACATACACATTTGTGTTAGATAACTCCATACGCAAACTATTCGTAAATCCTAATACAGCGTGTTTTGTTGCTGCATAAGCACTCGACTTCGGCGTTGCAATTTTTCCAGCCAATGAAGCAATATTAATAACTTGTCCTTCGTTCCTTTTTACCATATAAGGTAATACCGCTTTCGTACAAGCTACTAATCCAAATACATTTACTTGAAACATATCCTTTACTTCATCCATTGACGCATCTTCAAACGTTTTAAAAATACCAAACCCAGCATTATTTACCAATATATCAATACGCCCTACTTCTTCTAATACCTTTGAAAAAACAGATTG
Source organism: Bacillus cereus (assembly GCF_015071065.1). Lineage (GTDB taxonomy): Bacteria > Bacillota > Bacilli > Bacillales > Bacillaceae_G > Bacillus_A > Bacillus_A cereus_BA. The sequence continues at coordinate 553,637 of NZ_VOVA01000001.1, forward strand.
TACTTTCGTTTCTTCACTTACATCTAGTACATAGTAATAGCAAGGCGTATTATAAGTTACTTTAATTTTGTCTGCTAATGCTTGTAGCTTCTCTTCTGTTCGAGCCATTAATACCGGCGTCGCCCCTTGCTCTGCAACCTGCATTGCAACTTGCTCTCCAATTCCACTAGAAGCACCTGTAATGACGATTACTTTTTCTTGTAAACGTCCCATCATTGCTGTCACCTACTTTGCATAATAAATCAATTGTTGTGAAGATTCATCAATCATCACTTGTTGATTATATGCTAAAAAGTCTAATTGTCCAACAGTTTCTGAGATAGTAAGTGGCAATTGCTCTTTATATAATACCGGAAATAGTTTTACACATACTTCAAATGCTGTCATTGGCTTTTCCTTTAATAGTTCAAGCACTTTAAAAGCACGTGTCTCTTGCTTTTGTAATCTTGTTTCAATAAGTTGTTTCACATTCAGAACATCTTCCCCATGCCCTGATAAAATACGTGAAATATTCATTTCACTTAAACGTTTTAACGTTTGATTGTACTGCAATAAAGGACGTGCTCTTTCTGTTTGCCCTTCATATGGTGGTTCTAATATTGGATTTGAAGAAATATGACTAATGAGAGCATCCCCACCAATTAATATTCCATCAGATTCTCTATATAATGAAATATGAGTGGAAGCATGACCCGGGGTTTCAATCACTGTAAATCCAGGTAACGAATCTATACGATCTCCCTCTCTCACGGTATGTGTTAACGATCTATTACAAGAATATTTAAGTGTCTTCGTCGTCAATAACGCCTCATCATTCAGAAATGCTGCTGGAACGCCGAACTGCAAGGCTGTCTCTTTAAAAAATTCATGATACCTCTTTAAAAATTCAGCATTCTGCGTGATCCACGGTTCATTCCAAGGATGTCCGATAATCTTTACTTTTTCAGAAAATGTATTTAAAAGTCCGCAATGATCCGCATGGTGATGCGTAATCACTACCGTTTCAATATCTTCTATCTTATACCCTAATGCACCTAATTGACTTTCTAGTGCCTTCTTTGCTTCTTCTGTATTTGTCCCTGTATCAATTAACGTTAATGTTTCTCCCTCAACTAAAAACACATTTACTGTCTCAACTGCAAATGGAACAGGAATCTCCATTCGATGAATCGCCGTCATGCTTAGCCCCCCCTGTCTTTTTCCGGTTCAAAAATGAATACCTCTTCAGTTTACAACTTCCCTATAAATTTGTCATTATTTTCAGATAAAAAGAGGTGTTTTCCATAAAAAAACGAATGTATGTACATTTATAAGCATTTCTAACCAAATTTAAAGGAGGCACATCATGTCTATGCAAAACATTTCCTTTCTCGGTGCAGGCTCTATTGCCGAAGCGATTATTGATGGTTTATTAAACGCAAATGTTGTTAAAGGGGAACATATTACTGTAAGTAATCGTTCTAACGAGACAAGATTACAGGATTTACATAAAAAATACGGTGTCAAAGGTACACATAATAAAAAGGAATTACTTGCTGATGCAAATATTCTTTTTCTAGCTATGAAGCCAAAAGATGTTGCAGAAGCGATTATTCCTCTTAAAGAATACATAAATAATGACTTGCTTATTATTTCGTTATTAGCAGGTGTTTCTACTCATTCAATTAGAAACCTGCTTCAAAAAGACGTTCCGATTATTCGTGCAATGCCAAATACATCTGCTGCCATTTTAAAATCCGCTACCGCTATCTCACCTTCAGAATACACAACGGAGGAACATATTCGCATTGTAACATCGTTATTTGAAACGATTGGTCTCGTCTCTGTTGTAGACGAAGAAGATATGCATGCTGTCACTGCATTATCCGGAAGTGGACCAGCTTATATTTATTACGTGGTAGAGGCAATGGAAGAGGTTGCAAAAAAAATTGGTTTAAAAGAAGATGTTGCAAAATCTCTTATTCTTCAGACGATGATTGGTGCTGCTGAAATGCTAAAAGCAAGCGAAAAACATCCTTCTATTTTGCGAAAAGAAATTACTTCTCCTGGCGGAACTACTGAAGCAGGTATTGAAGTATTACAGGAGCATAATTTTCAACAAGCATTAATTTCCTGTATTACACAAGCAACGAAACGATCACACGATCTTGGAAAAACATTAGAAAAAATAGCAAAAGAAAAATAAAAAACGGAGCTCAACTTTATTTGAGCTCCGTTTTTTATTTTAATCATATGATATGCTTTTAGTTATTACTCTTACCAAAAATCTCTTCTTGCAGACGACGACCTGTTGGTGTTGCTGCAAGTCCACCTTCTGCTGTTTCACGAAGTGCTACTGGCATCGTTTGTCCAATTCTAAACATCGCCTCAATGACTTCATCACATGGAATTGTACTAGTTACACCAGCTAATGATAAATCAGCTGAAATCATGGCATTCGCAGCTCCTGCTGCATTACGTTTTACACAAGGTACTTCTACAAGACCTGCAACAGGATCACATACTAAACCAAGCATATTCTTTAATGAAATCGCCATCGCTGTAGCAGCTTGATCTTGTGTTCCACCAGCCATCTCAACTGCTGCTGCTGCTGCCATTCCACTTGCTGAACCTACTTCAGCTTGGCAACCTCCTGCCGCGCCGGAAATACAAGCATTATTCGCAACAACCATACCGAAAGCTCCTGCTGTAAATAAAAATTCAATCATTTCTTCGCGTGTCGGCTGTAATTTTTCTTGCAGTGCAAAGAGTACACCTGGCACTGTTCCAGCAGATCCTGCTGTTGGTGTTGCACAAATGATTCCCATCGCCGCGTTTACTTCATTTGTTGCGACAGCTTTACTCACTGCGTCCAAAATTGTATCTCCAGATAAGCCTTTTCCACTCTGCATATACGCTCGAACTTTCACGGCATCGCCGCCAGTTAAACCAGTCGGTGATTTTACACCACGAATACCGCGTTCTACTGCTTGTTCCATCACGACTAAGTTCTTTTCCATTCCAGCAATTACTTCTTCCCGTGATATACTTCTTGTCTTCATTTCACATTGAATCATAATTTCTGCGATTTTTACATTTTGCTCTTTAGCTTGCGCCACTAGTTCCGCTGCGTTCCGAAACATGGTGTGTCCCCCCTGCAATTAATCCATAATAGTTACTTGACAAATATTTTGTTGCCCATTTATTTCCGCGATTACTTCATCTGCTAATAATTCATCTGTTTCAATGACCATAAGCGCTCTTCTTCCTTTTTCTTTACGAGAAACACTCATTGTACTAATGTTAATCTCATGCTTAGCAAGGATTGAAGCTACAGCTGCGATAGCACCAAAGCGATCGTTATTTACAATAAGTAGTGCTGGACTCGTGCCTGTTAATTGAAGATCAAATCCGTTTAATTCTACAACTTCAATTTTACCGCCACCAATTGAGCAAGCAACAACTTCAATTTCCTCTTCACCTTTATACAGACGAATTTTCGCTGTATTTGGATGCGGAGCATTTGCATCTTCTTCAATGAATTCCACTTCAATCCCGCGTTCTTTTGCAATATCTAACGCACTTGGAATACGTAAATCATCTGTTTCAAATCCTAGTATTCCACCGATTAGCGCTACATCCGTACCGTGACCACGGTATGTTTTTGCAAATGAACCATATAATGAAATGCTAACTCTCTCTGGTTCATGACGAAACAGCTGGCGAGCAACTTGCCCCATTCTTGCCGCGCCTGCTGTATGTGAGCTTGATGGACCAATCATAACTGGACCAATAATATCAAACACTGAGCGATACTTCATTATAACTCCCCCTAAACCTCTATGAAAAAATTTATTCTACTATTTTATTAAGCTGCCGCATCTGTTGCTTTTCCAGTTGTACCACGAATCTGTTCCGCTGTACGAATTGGATAGTTTTTGAATAAAAGTGAATCAATATATCTTGAAATAATACCAGATACCATAGTACATAAGAAATATAGCATTACTTTCATTTAAAATGATATAAGATAACCAGCAATAAATCCTGGTAGCAATCCAAAGTTTAACACAGAAGCCCCTACAAGCATAGCATAAACAGGTGATACACCCATTGCTAATGCAACTAAAGTTGCACCCGCTACTCAGCTTAGACTACCTACTGATTTTCCGACTTCTTTTAAAGAATGGTATACCAATTAAATCTCCACCAACGTATAATTGAAAAGCTTCAACTAAGAAACTTGCAACGGCTACACTTGCTAAAGCTCCTATTGCTTTCATACCGTTTGGCGCTTTAAAACTAAAGAGTGAAACAAGATATAGTACAAATAATCGTAATATCTTTCTTTTAATAATCTTCCATGTTGCTCTCTCACTGTTTAGTCAATTTCGTTTGTTACAAAAAATGGCTAACACGCATGATGTAAATTATGATAAATTATAATGTGCCCTCATTATATCTTGTTTTTTATAAAACGCTTACTTTTGTTGAATTTTAAAATTTCTGAATAAAATTCCATTCCCTCTATTTGTATTACATGTATATATACGTTCTTATATAACAGTTTTTCTAAATAATCGATATTTCTTATTTTCATCCTATATATTCGAGCCATTAAAAATTTCTGTGTTATCCAATTGTAAATATAAAATGATAACAGTTTATCACTAAATTTTTTTAGAAATAAAAAAATGGTAAACATAAGTTACCATTCTTCCTGGAAAATATTATTTTTCTACTGGAAATACTTTTAAATCCATTGCAATTTCTGTATTAGGAAATAATTCTTTTGCTTCTTTCAATAATTCCTTATATGTATCTCCTTGATAACGAGAACTAATATGAGTCAATATTAATCGTTTGGCATTTGCCTGAAGTGCAATGCTCGCAGCTTGCTTAGATGTGGAATGAAAATAATCATACGCTTGTTGTTCATCTTCTGCCGCAAAAGTGGCTTCATGAACAAGTACATCAGCGTCTTGCGCAAGCTCTCTACTCGCTTCGCAATATCGTGTATCACCTAAGATGGTAATAATTCTTCCCTTTTGAGGTGGGCCGATAAAATCTTTTCCATTTAATATCGTACCATTCTCTAATTCAACTACTTCTCCATCTTTTAAACGCTTAAAGATTGGACCTGGTTTCACACCCATTTCCAGCAATTTATCGACTAAAAGAACACCTTGTATATCTTTCTCTACAATACGATATCCAAAACACTCAATGCCATGTGACAATTTTTTCGTTTCGACATAAAACTCATTATCTTCAAATACAGTACCTTCTTCTGTTATCTCAACGATTTCAAGTGGATATTTCACATGTGTCGTACTTACTGATAATGCCACTTCAATAAATTGTTTAATTCCTTTTGGTCCGTACACTGTTAACTTTGTTGTTCCACCTTGAAACGAACGGCTACCCAATAAACCTGGCAATCCAAAAATATGATCGCCATGTAAATGCGTAATAAATATTTTTTCAATGCGGCGTGGACGTACAGACGTATGTAGTATTTGATGTTGCGTCGCCTCGCCACAGTCAAATAACCAAGTCTGTCCTCGTTCTTCTAACAATTGTAAGGCAATTGCTGAAACGTTCCTTCCTTTTGAAGGAACACCTGCACCAGTTCCTAAAAATACAAATTCCACTTTCTTTCCTCCAGCTCTTTATATAATCTATCTTTCATCTTACGGAATGTTATTTCAATTGGCAAATTGAATTTACATAACCAATCATCTAGACAACTATATAACACGAACATTAAAAATAAAAAACTTAACAATCGTTCGTGTTTTGTAGTAATATAACTATATCACACATAAAGGGAGCGTTTTATTATGAAAGAAGTATTTCGTTTACAAACTGATTTTTCATCTTCATTTGATCGCTGGGTAAGTTCTTTCGTTTCTGATCACCCAGCACAACTAGAGTGGACGACTTTAAAAGAATTAATTCATGAATATACAACATCACATACAAATGAGACGTTACCAACATATATTTCTTCAGCTTTAACATATTACGCACAACGCGTTTCAACAACAAATAGCTCAGAGATTGTTATTTTTGAAAATGCTACAATCTCATAATCTATAATAAAAGCACTGTATAATCAGTGCTTTTTATTTATATTCATTAAATTATTTTCCCACCTTATTTAGAAAAAAACACATCTTATTTCATACTATATAGTCATCACGAATCTATTTAACTTTTCAAAAAACAGATAAAAAAGATATTGACACTACAAATTTACAATGCTAATATTCAACGTGTAATTGAATATGGTCTCTGTTAGGTGAGGCTCCTGTATAGAGAAACGCTGCTGCCCAAAAATGTCGAGAGACGCCAATGGGTCAACAGGAAAGGTCGGAATGAAGGCCTTTCTTAACGTAGCTGGTTTCAGTACCTATGCTATACAGTGCTAAAACTCAACGAGGGAGAGGTGCGTATGTTTTGTCATACACAAAAACTGTTTTTATCTATGTTTAATAACAGTCTTTGTTGTTGACTCTTTTTGACTGCGAATTCAGACCTTTGCTCGTTGTGAGTAAAGGTCTTTTTACGTCTGTATGCACCTTACTATGAAACAAACATAGCATATTCAGAAACTATTAAATTGTACGGAGGTGAGGAACAGTGGCAAGTGATGATTCGGCCCAGATACCCATATGTTTTACATTTATATTTCATCATGTAGGTAGGAAAGAAGCTGTTCCTCCCAATTTTAAATAATCGAGTAACAGATTGTTTCCTCCTTCATGAAAGAGGAGGAACTACCGATGTTAAATTTACAAAGACAAGAAACGAAGCATGCTTACGATCAAGATAGCATGAAAGCAAATAACGAATTATTAGTGGAAGTTGCAACACAGGATGTAAACTCTGTGTTAAAACTTCTAGAAACAACACAAAATGGACTCTCTAAACAAGAAGCGTCTCATAGACTTTCTTTATATGGCCCGAACGAAATTGCTCATAATAAAACATCGCCATGGTACATTCAATTTTTGTTAGCATTTAAAAACCCATTTATCTTTGTTTTGTTAGCTCTTGGAGCACTCTCTTTTTTCACAGATGACATACAAGGAACAATTGTCGTATCTGTAATGGTGCTGCTAAGTGCAACGATTCGCTTTCTACAAGAATTTCGCTCTCAGAAAGCGGCAGATAAGTTAAAGGCTATGGTTCGAACAACTGCTAGTGTCTTTAGAATAGATGGATTTGTACACGAAACAAAAAACGTAACAAATTTAAATCGAAATTACACAGCAGAAATTCCAATTGAAGAACTTGTACCTGGCGATATTATTTCGCTTTCAGCTGGTGATATCGTGCCAGCTGATGTGCGTATTTTATCCGCTAAAGATTTATTTGTTAATCAATCTTCTTTAACAGGGGAAGCACTTCCTGTAGAAAAATACGAGAACTGCTACCATACGGAAAATAAACATATATTACCGAAAAACATGAAAAAAAATTACAATCCGCTCGATATGGAAAACCTTTGCTTTATGGGTACAAATATTGTTAGCGGTAGCGCAAAAGCTGTTGTTGTTTCAACAAGTACCGATACGTATTTCGGCTCTTTAGCAAAAAAGGTTATCGGAAAACGTGCAGAAACAAGCTTTGATAAAGGCGTAAACAAAGTAAGTTGGCTCTTAATTACATTCATGCTTATTATGACGCCCATTGTCCTTCTCATTAATGGATTCACAAAAGGAGATTGGCAAGAGGCTTTCTTCTTTGCTATTGCCGTTGCAGTTGGTCTTACACCTGAAATGTTACCAATGATTGTAACTGCTAATTTAGCTAAAGGCGCCGTGAACATGTCTAAACAAAAAGTAATTGTAAAACAGCTAAACTCAATTCAAAACTTAGGTGCTATGAACATCCTTTGCACGGATAAAACTGGAACTTTAACAGAAGATAAAGTCGTCCTTGTTCGTCATTTAGATCCTAATGGAAATGAATGCAATCGTGTCTTACAATTTGCATATTTAAATAGCTTCTATCAAACTGGATTGAAAAATTTAATAGATAAAGCTGTCATTGAACATACAGAGGAAAACCATAAATTTGATCCATCAGCTTTTCAAAAGCTAGATGAAATTCCATTCGATTTCGCTCGCCGTCGCATGTCTGTTATCGTGAAAGATATTTCAGGTGACCATACAATGGTTTGTAAAGGCGCCGTAGAAGAAATTTTATCAATTTGTAATTACACTGAAGTGGATGGGCAACTTGTCCCTCTTACTGAAGAAATGAGAGCAAATGTAAAACATCTTAGCGAAACTTTAAACAGTGAAGGAATGCGTGTCATTGCTGTAGCATACAAGAAAGATAACAAATCTTATCATAGAACTTATGCAGTACAAGATGAATCCGCTATGATTCTTACTGGATATATCGGCTTTTTAGATCCGCCTAAACCATCTGCTACTTCTGCAATTCAAGCATTGCATAAACACGGCGTACAAGTGAAAATCTTAACGGGCGATAATGAAATTGTTACAAGAAAAGTTTGTAAAGAAGTGGGATTAAATATAGGTGAGCCTGTCCTCGGTTACGAAATTGATTCTTTACCAGATAAAGCATTAGCAAAACTTGCAGAAGAAACAACAGTTTTCGCAAAACTAAATCCAATGCAAAAGTCCCGCATCATTCGCGTATTGCAAGGTAATGGTCATACTGTAGGTTATATGGGGGATGGTATTAACGATGCCGTTGCACTACGTGATGCTGATGTTGGAATATCTGTTGATACTGCTACTGACATTGCAAAAGAATCTTCCGATATTATTCTACTAGAAAAAAGTTTAACTATATTAGAAGCAGGTATTTTAGAAGGACGCACTACGTTCGGCAATATTTTAAAATATATAAAAATGACAGCTAGCTCTAACTTTGGAAATGTATTTAGTGTATTAGTGGCAAGTGCTTTCATTCCATTCTTACCGATGCTTGCCATTCATCTATTAATTCAAAACTTACTTTATGATATTTCACAGCTTTCAATTCCATGGGATAAAATGGATAAGGAATTTTTAGAGAAGCCTAGAAAATGGGATACTGCAAACTTGCGTAACTTCATTATTTGCATCGGTCCAATTAGCTCTATATTCGATATTATCACATTCGTTGTCATGTGGAATGTATTCGGTGCAAATACACCTGGAGAACAATCACTATTCCAATCTGGTTGGTTTGTCGTTGGGTTACTAACTCAAACATTAATTGTCCATATGATTAGAACACAGAAAATTCCGTTCATTCAAAGTACAGCATCAATACCAGTTCTTTTATTAACCGCTTGTATTATGGCAATCGGAATTTATATTCCATTCTCACCACTTGGTGCAGCAATTGGTTTACAAGCATTACCACTAAGCTACTTCCCTTGGTTAGTAGGAATATTATTAGGTTATGCTTTCTTAACACAATTCCTGAAAAAAGTTTATATTAAAAAGTTTCATAGCTGGTTATAAAGATGAGAATGAGTGGGTACTCCCCACTCATTCTTAAAAACCATAACACGTACTTATATGTATGGAGGTGACCATGATGGTATGGTATGACATTGTATTAAGATTATTGATAGCAATTATTGTAGGTGCTTGCATCGGAATGGAAAGACAATGGAGACATCGAATGGCTGGTTTGCGGACAAATGCTCTCGTATCACTTGGCGCCTGTATATTTGTTTTATTATCCGTCATGCTTGATCATGATGCTAGTCCATCACGCATCGCCGCTCAAGTTGTTAGTGGTATTGGCTTTTTAGGAGGCGGTGTTATTATTCGTGACGGTTTTAGTATTAGGGGGTTAAATACAGCAGCAACTTTATGGTGCGCAGCTGCTGTCGGTACTCTTACAGGCGCTGGTTTTCTCGTTGCAGCTATATTAGGTGCAGCCGGCGTTTTACTAACAAATATACTACTTCGCCCAATCGCTCTCTTTATGAATAAAAAATCAAAAGAGGAATCACCTGAACAAACAAACTACTTCCTTTCTCTTACTTGTTCAGAAGAAAATGAAGCACATATTCGTTTCTTACTCATGCACATGGTAAGTTCAGAAGGTCTCGGTTTAAAAGAATTGTATAGTGAAGATGTTAATCCTAATCAAAAAGTATGTATACAAGCTACATTACATTGCAAGACAAATGCAGCTGTCTTGATTGAAAAGATAGTAAGTAGAATGTTATTAGAATCTGGCGTTACTGCTGCAGGCTGGAAAACTTCATTAGATTTAGAGGCAGGTTAAATACAAAAAGTGTCATGGTATAAATCCATTTTTTAGGTTTCACCTTATAAGCAACTACTGGATGCTCTCTTCCACCTAACAAGAAAGGGTTTATATTCATGACACCTTCTACATACATCCATTTTTTATTTTCAAGTTATTAGCTACCGCTAGGAATAACTTGAAGTAATCCATACTCGTTTGATCTTTTTGTTTTAACTTGGCATGGAGCCGAAAAAGGATCTGACCGCTTCTACGCATGGCGGATTCCCTCTTCCATTTAAAAAAAGAAGGGTTTACATTCATGACACCTTCTACATAAACTTATTTTCTAACTTTTGTTGAAACGATTTCTCTTGCTTACGTAGTAGTTGACTACCTCTCTGTAAAAGAGGCGTTCCATACTTATCATTAATTTGATCAATGACAGCAAGTAGCGGTTCTTTTTTCGCATCTTCTTCAAATGAAAACAAATCTAACTGTTTCACCGATTCTGTCTTCCACTCTAATTCAGTAGCTGTAACACCTAACAGACGAACAGCATCACCATCCCAGTGTTGCTTCCATAAACGGGATGCCGCTTGGAAAATAACCCGTTCTTCCCAAATTGCATTTTTCAATTGTTTACTCCGTGTTACTGCGCGACGATCATGGTATTTAATCATAATTTGAATGTTATAACTAACGAGAGTTCGTTTTTGTAGCCTTTTGCTTACAGATTTCGATAATCTTTCTAACATATCAAGTAATTCTTTTTCTTCGTCCATATCCTTTGCGAAAGTCATCGAATTTCCAACGCTTTTATGTTGTCCCATTTGATTCGGATCAACTTCCCTGTCATCCATACCTTTTGCACGTTTTTGTAAATCAACACCGTGCTTTCCAATTTTAGCGCGAATGATATGCTCGTCCCCTTTTGCTAACTGTTCAATTGTATGTATATGAATGTCTTTTAGTTTTTCAGCTGTTTTCTCTCCGATTCCATGCATCTCTGCAACTGATCGTGGCCAAATAATTTCTGGGATATCACGTTTTCGAAGTACTGTAATACCAAGAGGTTTTTTCATATCTGAAGCAGTCTTTGCTAGGAAAAGATTTGGAGCGATTCCAATGCTACATGGAAGCTGTAACTCTGTTAATAACGCTTGTTGAATCATCTTCGCTATTTCAGGAGGCGAGCCGAGCGCATAGCAATCTGTAATATCTAAATACCCTTCATCTATAGAAACTGGTTGTATTTTTTCTGTAAAACGGGAAAGTATTTGAAACATTTGAAATGAAGCTTCGCGATATAATGTAAAATTAGGACGCCTTACAACTAATTGTGGGCATAACCTTTTCGCTTCCCAAAGAGGCATTGTCGTACGTATTCCATATGCTCTCGCCTCATAACTACACGTTATAATAATTCCTTTTCTCTCTTTTTCATTTCCAGCAACCGCTAATGGCTTTCCTTGTAATGATGGATCATGAGCAATTTCAACAGATGCGAAAAAACAATTCATATCTACATGTAAAATAACACGACCATTTTTCGGATACATTTCTCGCATAATACTCATCTCCTCCAAAGAACATCCGTTCCTTTATTATATCAAATTCATGTACAATATAATAATTTACTTATTCTTTTTATCCTTATTTTTGCTATACTTGATACGAAGTATGGATATTATTGTAAAAGGGGTGACTTATTATGAAATCAAATAGTAAACTCAACTATACATTTCTCATTATTATATTAATCATCTTAATTAATTATTTGTTACTTCCAATTTTTAGTATTAACGCCACTGGACTCCTCCCTCGTTTACTGAGCATCGCAACCACTTATATACTGCCATGGATTTTCTTATACTGGCTTATCCGCCTTGTGAAAGCACTTGAATCAAAATAAAAAAAGACGTGTAAACCATAATTGGTTCACACGTCTTTTTGACTTTATTACTTACTTCGCTACTTCTTCGATAATAGCTACAACTAATTCTGCTGTTTTTGCTAATTCTTCAACAGGAATCTTCTCGTTTGTTGTATGAATATCTTCATACCCAACTGCTAAGTTAACTGTTGGGATACCATGTCCTGCGATTACATTCGCATCACTTCCGCCACCACTTTGGTGAAGAGAAGGCGTACGACCGATGTTTTCAGCTGCACGTTTTGCAACTTCTACAACGTGATCGCCAGCAGCAAACTTAAATCCTGGATACATAACGTTTACTTCAACGTCTGCATGACCACCCATTTCTTTTGCAGTTGTTTCAAATGCTTCTTTCATTTTTGCAACTTGTACTTCCATTTTCTCATTGATTAAAGAACGAGCCTCTGCAAAGATTTGTACATGATCGCAAACGATATTTGTTTGTGTACCACCTTCAAAACGTCCAATATTTGCAGTCGTTTCAGAATCAATACGACCAAGTGGCATCTTCGCAATTGCTTTCGCTGCAATAGTGATTGCAGATACACCTTTTTCTGGTGCTACACCAGCGTGAGCTGTTTTCCCGCGAATAATTGCGTTCACTTTCGCTTGTGTTGGAGCTGCAACAACGATTTCACCAACTTTTCCATCGCTATCTAATGCGTAACCATATTTCGCTGTAATACGCTCACGGTCTAATGCTTTTGCACCAACAAGGCCAGATTCTTCTCCAACTGTAATAATAAATTCAATTTTACCATGAGGGATGTTTTTCTCTTTTAACACACGAATTGCTTCGAACATTGATGCTAATCCTGCTTTATCATCCGCACCTAAAATTGTAGTACCATCTGATACGATATATCCATCTTTAATAGAAGGCTTAATTCCATTACCAGGAACTACTGTATCCATATGAGAAGTAAAGTAAATTGTATCAACACCATCTTTTGTTGCTGGTAAAGTACAAATTAAGTTACCTGCACCATGACCAGTCACACCCATCGTGTCATCCTCAAATACTTCTACACCTAAAGCAGTAAATTTCTCTGTTAACACTTTGCAAATTTCTGCTTCAAATTTTGTTTCAGAATCTACTTGTACTAACTCCATAAATTCATTTACTAAACGTTCTTGATTAATCATAAGACTGCGCCTCCTGCACTACCATTATGTATGTAACAACATTAATTATAACAGAATTTCGCAAAAGTTTCGAAATTCAAGACAAAAAACAGATGGTTTTCACATCTAGATACCCATCTGCTTTCTATTACTCATTTAACAATACCCAGCGCATATGATCTTCCCAAACACCATTTACCATTAGCATTTTTCGAGATACACCTTCATATTGAAATCCTATCTTCGTCACTACTTGTATAGAGGCTAAATTACGCGGCATAATTGGTGCTTCTATACGATGTAAATGAAATTCTTCAAAGGTAACTTGAATTGCTTTTCTAAGCGCTTCTGTTGTGTAACCTTTATTCAATTCTTCCTTATCTAATTTATAACCAAGTACACAAGATTGATAAATTCCGCGAACAATTAGATTAAATGAAATACACCCAATAATTTTCGTATCATCACCCTTTTTAAAAATCCATAGCCTGATGATTTTACCTTCCGCAAACTCTCTTCTATCCTTTTGTAACCTTTTCTGTTGATAGTCTAACGTGAAAAAACCATCTGGTCTATACTCTTCCCACGCTTTTAAAAACTCACGATTTCTGTCGTAATATTGAAGAATTTTTTCCGCATACGACTCATCAATTTCCCTTAAATGTAAGCGATCCGTTTCGTATATTTTCATCATCGTATCTCCATTCTTCAGCTTGCATAACAAAAAAACTTGCACTCTGTCTTCTAATATATTCTCTACGCACACACAAATTTCCTGTTATACTTTACACACACTTCTCGAAATTTGTCATTTCTCTCCCCTTGTCCACAGTTTCATTTCTCGTTACAATGAAGGTGTACTGATTTGCAAGGAGGTTTAACGATGCATAAAAAAGGTCAAAAAATTATGGTTTATATAATGCTAATTTCTATGCTTGTAACAACATTACTTACTGGCGCAAGTATGTTTTGGTAAAAAGGACGATTCACTCGTCCTTTTTTTACTGCTTACACATATAAAATAGACCATCTCGAAATCGAGATAGTCTATTTTATAATGAACATTTTATTTTATATATATTACAATTGCTACAATGCTAAAGGAAAAGGCCATTACAAGTGCTATTACAAAACTTGTATATTGTTTCTGCTGAAATGCCCCAATAACAAAAGTAAGATTGAGTAATGCCATAAATACAATCGCTACAACGTAAGAAAATATATTAAAAGTTGCCAATATGAATGTAATAACAAATAGAAAACCAACACAAAACTGCATGTAAGAAATTTTTGGATTTAAATACATATGAGCAACCCCTTTACTCAATTATCTTTATATATTCTCATTAACGCATGGTTATGTACACATGTCAAGACAACTTATAGAAAAGAAAAAAGCCAACCTTTGCGTTGGCTTTTTCATATGCAATGGCGCCTTTTTCTTTTGCCAATTGCTGAAATGTTTTTTTTGACTTCACAATCCACACTTTCGTTCCAATTGGGATACGATCAAATAAATACTCCACATCGTTTTTCTTCATTCTTATACACCCTTGTGAAATATATTTTCCAATTGAACTCGGTTGGTTTGTTCCGTGTATTCCATATTTACTCCCATCAGTTCCTCTTGCATTAAATCCTATCCACCTTGATCCAAGTGGATTTTTGGGCGATCCGCCTGGAATATCCTTTGCAATATAGTACGGATCCTTCGCTTTCATTACAATATCAAAAGTTCCTTCTGGGGTTAATTCATTCGTTTTTCCTGTCGCTACAGGAAAAACCTTTTGAATCTTCCCATCGTCAATGTAAGCTAGTTTATTCGTCGCTTTATTTACAATAATGAAAGGATCTCCGGCACGTGGATTATCACCAAGAGGCCAAATCGGAGATAAAGAAAAACATAATATGAAAGAGAGAAGATACGGCATAAATAATTCCTACCTTCTATATAAGTTCTTTTATATTATCCTTTCCCTTAAAGCGACTTTTAATGAGTAAATATTGCTCCATTTCATACACAAGTTGAACAAGTTTCGCACGTATTTCAAATTCTTCACGCGTGACTGGTAACGGCATTTCTCTAAATAACTCTCTCATTTCTTGAAGCTGCCTTAAGGAAATAGCTCCCGTGCTTTCAGGGCTAATCGCATTCCCAATGTTCTCAACAACATCCGCAATCATGTCAGCTTGTTCATATGTCCACGATAAAGAAGCTGCTAATGGTATCATCCGCTCTAAAATTTCGAATTGTTGCATGCGCATATTAAAATAACGATAGTAATAATCATCTTCGCGCATAAATGCATTCTCAAGTTTCTTAAAAGATAAATCTCTTGCTTCATTTAGCATATGCTCGGTTTCAATGAGTTCTGCCCCACTCCAACTACTTTCTCGGTTTCGTAAATACACAACCATTTCAAACAAAATTGTTTTAAAATTACTTTCTATTTTATCCCGATACTCTCTTAGCTTATTTTCACTACTTGGCATATACATGTTCACTAATAACGCCACACTGATCCCTATCGTTAATATAGCAATTTCATTTCCAACTATAAGCCATGTAATGTGTTTCAATGAATATAGATGCATAACAATAACTGAACTCGTGACAATACCTTCTTGAATTTTCAACATAACTGCAGTTGGAATAAATGTAAGTAATAATATGCTAATTGCAAGTGGTGTATAGCCAATTGTTTCAAAAATACAAAACGCGAATACCATCGATAATACACAAGCTAAAAAACGATGTATCGATACTTGGAGCGATTTACGCTTCGTATTTTGCACACATAATATAACTAAAATACCTGCCGAACTATAAAATTCTAATCCTAATAACTGAGCAATAAAAACTGCCGCGCCTGTCCCTATTGCTGTTTTCACTGTACGGTATCCAATTTTAAACATATCATTTGCTCCTATATGTATAAACGTATTTACAGTTAGTATAAGAAAAGGATGACACAATGTCATCCTTTTCTACTTATTATTCACATAACCTTTTCATATTACAATATTTTTTGCAAAAATTCTTTTGCACGTTCACTTTTTGGTGCTGTAAAAAACTCTTCCGGATTACTATCTTCTACGAGCTTTCCACCATCTAAAAAGAGAACGCGGTCTGCTACTTCTTTTGCAAATCCCATTTCATGTGTAACGATTGCCATCGTCATTCCTGTCGTAACTAATGATTTCATAACTTCTAACACTTCTTTCACCATTTCTGGATCTAGCGCAGAGGTCGGTTCATCAAATAACATAACTTCCGGTTCCATCGCTAACGCTCTTGCAATTGCTACACGTTGCTTTTGTCCACCTGAAAGGCGATTTGGATATGCATCTTTCTTATCTAATAACCCCACTTTTTCTAGAAGTTTCTCAGCTTTTTTTTCAGCCTCTTGCTTCGTTACTCCTTTTACATTGATAGGAGCATACGTAATATTTTCTAATACAGTCATATGAGGGAATAAGTGAAAATGTTGAAATACCATTCCGACATTTTCACGAACGTGCATAATATTTGTTTTCGGATTCGTTACTTCTTCCGTTCCAATCCAAATGTGACCAACTGTCGGTGCTTCTAGTACATTCATACAGCGTAAAAACGTTGACTTTCCAGATCCAGATGGTCCGATAATTGCAACAACTTCTCCTTTTTCAATCGTTGTTGTAATTCCTTTTAATACTTCATTTTTTCCAAATGATTTATGAAGGTTGTCAATTTTAATCACTTTTCTTCATTCTCCCTTCAATTGCCTTTCCGACTAATGTAAGAATAATTACTAATATATAATAAATAAGTCCAACAAACAGTAATGGCTCAAGATATTTAAATGTTTCACCGCCTACAATATAAGCACGGCGCATTAAATCAGTCGCACCTATTACAGTTACTACAGCCGACTCTTTCGTAAGTGTCGCAAACTCATTCACGAGCGCTGGTAATATATTTTTTAAAGCTTGAGGAAAAATAATATTTCTCATCATTTTACTGTACGGAATACCTAAAGCCATTGCTGCTTCTGTTTGTCCTTTATCGACCGCTTGAATGCCGGCGCGAATTACTTCTGACATATATGCACCTGAATTTAAGCTAAATGCAAGTACAGCTGCTAAAAAGGCTGGTATCTCATATCCAATCATTTGCGGAACACCGAAATAAATAATCATTAATTGCAATACAAGCGGTGTGCCACGAAATATTGACGTATAAATATCTGCTGCGATGTTTAGTACTCGTATTCTAGCAATTTTGCAAAGCGCTAATAACGTCCCTAAAATAAATCCTGCCAAAGCTGATGCAGCTACAATTTTCAATGTAACTTCTAAGCCCTTTAATATATATGGTATTGAAGGCGTAATTGCCGAAAAATCTAGATTCATCCTTTTCATTCCCCTCACAGAAAAGTGAAAGGCAGCTTATTTTCCGCTGCCAAACCATTTCTTCACTAATTTATCCATTTCTCCATTTTCTTGCATTTTCTTAATTACTTTATTAAATTCTTCTGTTTTATCACTGTTTTTCGGAAGAGCAATTGCTGCACCTACTTCTTCTGGTGCTTCTTGAATTTCAATTCCTTGTAGTTCTTTCATTTTTTCTAAATAATTTTTTGCAACTGTGTCTTCTATAATTGCAGCGTCAAAACGACCAGCTTTAATTTCTTGTACGATTTCTGGTATACGGTCACGTCCCTCAGCTTTGAAATCGACTTGTTTTTTTAATTCTTCTGCTTTTTTTTCTTGGATTGATCCTGTTTGTACCCCTACTTTTTTACCTTTTAAATCTTCTAATGTTTTAATATTAGAGCCCTTTTTTGAAACAATCATATTTTTAGCAACAAAATAAATATCTGTAAAATCAGCATTATTTTTACGCTCTGCAGTTGGCGTCATACCTGCCATAACGAAATCAACTTTTCCTGAGTTAAGAGATGCTAATAATCCTCCAAAATCCATATCTTTCACTTTCACTTCATATCCAAGTTCTTTTCCGATATATTTTGCAATATCGACATCAAAGCCGATAACTTCATCACTCTTTGATGCTTCTACATATTCATAAGGTTTATAATCCGCTGAAGTTCCCATTACAAGTACCTTTTTATTTTTGCTACTCGCCTTGTCTTCCCCATTACTACAAGCACTGAACATACTTACTATTAAAATAAGTGCAAATGATATTGATAATAACTTCTTCATCTTTCTTCCCCCTAATAATGTATATTTAAAAGTTAAATAGAATATTTATTCGATGTTTGTATTGTATCAGCACTTTCATTTTTATGCAATATTTAAAATAAAAATAAATATAAAAACAATGTTAAAGCCATTGTATATGCATAAAAACATGCATAAAATAAAAACCTCATGCATGTTTAATTATTTTAAACACTAAATAAAAAAAGGCGGTACACCCACTTGATCGTGGACGTACCGCCTTTTCTCTTCCTTATAGTTCTTCGCAATTATCTTGGAAGTAAGATTGTAGTTTTGCAATGACTTGCATTGGTTCATGACCTTCAATTTCATGACGTTCTACCATTGTTACAATTTTCCCATCTTTTAATAATGCAAATGATGGAGATGAAGGTGGATATCCTTCAAAATATTCACGAGCTCTTGCTGTTGCTTCTTTATCTTGACCTGCAAATACTGTTACTAGATGGTTAGGACGTTTATCATAATGTACGGAATGTGCAGCAGCAGGACGAGCAATGCCACCTGCACAACCACATACAGAGTTTACCATTACAAGTGTTGTACCATTTCTTTTAAATGCTTCTTCGACTGCTTCTGGTGTCGTCAATTCTGTATATCCCGCAGAGACAATCTCTTCACGCGCTTGGCGGACAACATCATTCATAAAAAAGTTAAAGTTAATCAATCTTTTCCCTCCTCTAATTCTACCTATTTGTATCTTACCAGTTAATGTTTAGAGAATACAAGTAAGTTTACTTGTATTTCAGCATAGAAAAGGTGTTAGAGCTCTTGCTCTAACACCTTTTCTTAATGCCCTCGATGTTTTTGCTTTGCCTTTTGTACTTTTATTAAACGTCTTCTTTCCTTTTCAGCTTCTCGTTTCTCTTTAGATTGCACTCGCTTTTCTTGTTTATACAACTCGTAAGATAAACTAATTGCCTCTTGCGCTTTTGTATAACGTTTTTCATTTACTTCTTTGCCGGCTTGCCGTATGATACGCTTAATATTTTTCGGGCGCTGTTTTTCTTTAATCTCCACACCAAATCTTGCAAAGTGCTGGAAATACGCTAACATTGAACCATTTACAAATATAAATACTTCTTCATCTGATGGTTCCGTCCCAAAAATATACCTTGCTCCAAACAATTTCCCTTTTTCTTTGCGAGTAATAATTCCCACAAAAAATTGACCATCATGATATACTGTCAACTCCATTGACAGCCCCTCCTTAAAAAAATTAGAAATACTGGACATCCCGGAGGGGAAGGTTACTGACATAAAATCATGCGTCTGGACTACCAACCAGAGCTGTGTTTTTGTATTTCTTCCACTACTATTATATCTTTTTTTCCATAATTTTCATATATTCCACAATCATTTTTTTATGCGATCCTACAATATAATCAGGTAGCTCTGTTACCGGGAAGAATTTAAGCTGAACCGCTTCTTCTTTATTCATAACAAAATCCCCTTCGTATTCATCGGTATAATAGGCTGTCGTTACGGATTGAAACTCATCACCGTTTGTTAATTTTGTAAAATAGTTCGCTCCAGAAAATACATTGATTAATCGCAAATTCTTTACTTCTATTCCTGTCTCTTCGTATACTTCACGGTAAGCTGTTTCTTCTGGTGATTCACCAAGCTCCATTAGCCCGCCAGGCAGCCCCCATTTTCCGTACGGTTCTGTTCGTTGTTGCAATAATACATCTCCATGTTCATTTATAACGAGTACAACAGCACCAACTAAAATTAAAGGGCGATGACCAACTATTTTTCGTAATTCTTCTACATATCCCATCGTATCGCCTGCTACAAAAAATATAGACAAATGTATATTCTTAGAGTATTCCTGCTTCTATGTGTCCTGTCTCGCCGCTAACTCGCTACTACAGTTTGATCTAACACTCCACAGGCGTAAATTCCGATGTAGCCCACCGTACATATATACAATCTATTTACATTAGTATTGTATATTTTTTTGCTTGTAAAAGGTTGATTGACGCGTTCAAATCTCTATCCATTACATTTCCACAGTCACATGTATATACTCGGTCGGATAGCTTTAAGTCTACTTTCTTTTGACCACAGCATGAGCATAGCTTTGACGATGGATAGAACCTGTCTACTTGACGTAGTTCAATTCCATATTCCTCACACTTCGTCAATAACCATGTTTTAAATGTATAAAAGCACTGCTCAGCAACTGCTTTAGATAGATGTTTATTCCTCACCATACCTTTCACATTCAAATCTTCCACTGTAATAAACGTTGGCTTGGTTTTCACCACATCATTTACAATAGACTTTACATACGCTAATCGAATATTTACTAGTCGCGCATGTAGTTTTTGCACCCTAATAATATTTTTATCTATATTCGCTCTTTTTTTAGTAACAGATTGTTCACCTCTCTTTTTTATATTTTTAAATTTACGCGATAAAGAACGTTGCTCACGTTTTAACCGTTTTTCTATCTTTTTTACTTTTATTGTTTTGTTAATGTTTTCATGAACGATACCGTCGCTACGTATAGCGAAATCCTTCACCCCTAAATCAATCCCTACACCTGTTTGCTTGAGAGTTGGCTTCGTTTCTGTTTCTTCCAATTCGCAAAGCACAGATACAAAATATCTTCCTGCTCTTTTACCTATCGTTCCACTTTTTACAATCGCGTTTTTGGGGATATACCCATATTCTTTTAACCTCATCCAACCAATCGTTGGGACTTTTACTCTATGTCTTTCTACTGTCCAATCTGTTTTGTTATTTTTAGGAAAATAGCATTTCACATCTTGATTCTTCTTTTTCTTATAACGTGGAAATCCAGATAAACCCTGAAAAAATCTTTTAAAAGCTTTATCTCCATTCATAATTGCCTGTTTTACCGCTTTACTAGATACCTTTTTAATCCATTGGCTACATTCTTTTGTATAGACATTGTTTAGCCATTTAGAAAAGTCATATCCACTCAAAAACTTTCCCTCTGATTCATACATCTCTTTGTTTTTGGAGAGATACAGATTGTAAACGTACCTACACACTCCAATTGTTTGATTGATCTTGATAATTTGTTCATTTGTCGGTTTTATCTCTATACAATATGCTCTTCTCATATCTCTTTATCCTCCGACTACATACATACATGAATGATAGATAGCAAATCTTGAACAAGTTCTTCTTGTGTAGATTGTTTTTCATTTATCTTTTTGATTTCGATAAGCAGTTAAAACACCTAGATTATCCTATCTTTTCAATGTTTCAATAGACATGTGAATCATTTCCAAAAATTCTTTCAACATATACTCGTTCATAATTACATTTTTATACATATGTCTATGATGGGTTACTTTTTTGATTACTGTTTAATACTCTTTTTTCGTTGTCCACACTATTTTATCATATGTATGGAACGACAAAATGCGTATATTTTTCATTTTTTTAACAAAATATTTATTTTATGTGTTTCATCTACTGTAGCTAACATTATGGATTCGATTTCCGCACTCTTCTCTAAAAACTCTTTCGCCCACTCTTCTGTTTTTCCTAATAAAGCGAGAACGTCCTGCTGTATTCTTCCATCCTTCACTAAAATAAAAGCAACGGGAGCTTTTTTTCCCGCCACTTTAAGATCAAGCCGAGAAACTGCTTCATATTCTGGATACTGAAATATAGAAACAACACCACTTGCTTCCCATAATGCTAATTTAATCGTTTGAATATCGCTCACATTTCGCATGCGAAGTTCCGAAAATAAATATTCCACCGTAATTCTCGCTTTTTTTAAATTACTAAAATCAATGGAACCATTATGTATAAGAATGATAGGTGCTGGCTCTAAAAAACGTCTCCATCTATCCCACTTCAACATTAAAACAGAGCTTATAATATGAAGTACAACGAGTATGAACGTTGTAATCATTGAACCGAGTAATCCGACCTTTTCATCTGATAATGCGTTAGAAATATTTCCCCCTAATAATAACACTAGTACAACGTCTAAAAATCTTAGTTGCGCAATAGACCTTTGTCCCATCGCTTTCGCAACAAGAATTAAAAATATATAAGCTATAATCGCTCGGATAACCCATTCACCAATAGAAAGATGCCGTGCTCCTTCAAAAATGTGCATATGCATAACTTTGCACTCCTTAAACGTTGCAAACTACAATTTTGTTTTAGTTTGCAACGTTTACGAGCATATATGTAAAAAAGCTAGTTCGTTTTTACACGAACTAGCTTTTTTATTTAACTGAAAACATATATTTTTTATACGTTTTCCGTACGGACAATATGAGCCCCATCATAATCATATTCGAGAATAAGGAACTTCCTCCATACGATAGGAATGGTAATGCAATACCTTTTACAGGCATTAATCCAACAATCATACCGATGTTTTGGAATATTTGAACCGTTAGTATTCCTATTGATCCAGCACATAATAATGTACCAAATAAATTATCAGCAGAATAACCAATAATAATTGTTCGATAAAGTAGTAACAGGAACAAGAACACAACTAGTGCTGCTACTATAAATCCACCTTCTTCAGCGATCGTAGCGAAAATAAAGTCAGTGTGTTTCTCTGGAATATAGACGTTCCCTTCACCGAATCCTTTCCCTTCCATACCTCCACTACCTACAGCTAAAATCGATTGCTGTGTTTGATAGCCTTGATCTGTATGTTCAAATGGATCTAACCAACCTAAAATTCGTGATTGTTGGTGAGGTTTTAACAAAGTAACTAATTTATTAAAGAAGAAATCTGGATATTTTACGTAAATAAATATTAACGTAGATAATATGGTCACCGGAATGACTGTACATAACGCAATCAACTTCTTTTGAATCCCAGACATAAATAAAATACACGCAATAGCAGCGGCATATAAGAACACCATACCTGTATCTGGTTGGCTATATACAACTGCCGTAGGAGGAATAGATACTAGCATAACCTTTCCTACTAATGTTAAGTCTGTTTTAAATGTTCGAACCATATACTGTGCATTATGCTTTACTGCTAAATTTGCTACTAACATAACCAGTGCAATTTTGAAAAACTCCGACGGTTGAATAGATCCAATTAGTGGAAATCTAAACCATCTTTTTGCTCCTAGTATCTCCGGTGTCAAGGTTGAAACCGGTAATATTTTCAGTAGAATAATTGACAAAAACGTTGCAATATACAATGGCCATGATAATTTTTGTAGCTGATCTGAATCAACACTTGCAACAAGAAGCAACATTACAATCCCAATTATATAGTTAACCCCTTGTTTCAAAGCAAAATTTTCAGCTCCATATTGTCCAGTTTGCTGACTGCTATATATAGCGGCTATACTCGTAACACATAGTGCAAACAAAATTAAAATTAATTTTACATCTAAGCTTTTTAGAAACTCGGTACTTCTTTTCATGACATCCTCCTGAAACATTGGTACGGCAAAATAAAAAACCAGGAGTCAACACTCTTCATGTTTTGACGACTGATTACACATTATCTATAAAACACTAATATAGAATAACTCTCTTTTTCATACAATACAATATATTATACTACAGTTTCGTCAGTAAGATTTGCCAAAAAAATTATTCTTTTCTTATTTTATATCTATATACCATATATCAGCAATGTATTTTCGCAAATTCCTTATACATGATTATTCATTGTAAGATTAATGGGAAAGGTTTGTACATATTGTAGGATGCAAATGAAGAAATAAGATGATAAAAAGCTCGCATAAGCGAGCTCTTTATTAATATACAGATGTATTATTTTCTGACATGTTTTCTAAAATTTCTTTTACACGTCCTAAGAACTTACCACAAATTAAACCGTCAAGCACACGGTGATCAAGTGATAAACATAAGTTAACCATATCACGTGCACCGAACATACCGTTATCCATAATTACTGGGCGTTTTACAATTGATTCTACTTGTAAAATAGCCGCTTGTGGGTAATTAATAATACCCATAGATTGAACAGAACCGAATGATCCTGTGTTATTAATTGTAAATGTTCCGCCTTGCATTTCATCAGCTTTTAATGATTTCGTGCGTACTTTTCCTGCAAGTTCTGTAATTTCGCGAGCGATACCTTTAATTGTTTTTTCGTCCGCTTGCTTAATTACTGGTACAAATAGTTCTTCCTCTGTTGCAACAGCGATAGAAAGGTTAATGTCTTTCTTCTGAACGATTTTATCGCCAGCCCACATTGAGTTAATTTGAGGATATTCTTTTAACGCTTGTGCTACTGCTTTTACGAAGAAAGCAAAGAACGTTAAGTTAAAGCCTTCACGCTTTTTGAAATCGCCTTTAATTGAGTTACGGTATGACACAAGGTTTGTCACATCTACTTCAATCATCATCCAAGCATGAGGTGCCTCGTGTTTACTGCGTAACATATTTGCTGCAATTGCTTTACGCACACCTGTTACCGGAATCTCGATATCTCCAGGCATTGTCGGCACAGAAATTGGTTTTGCAGCTTCTACTTTTTGCGCTACCGGTGCTACTGCCACTGATTTTGGTGCTTCTGGACGCTCTGCTACTGCAACAACTTCCTCTTTCTTCGCACCTGCTTGCGGAATATTTCCAGATTCCACTAGCTTTAAAATATCTTTACGAGTAATACGGCCATTTGATCCTGTACCTTCTACTAGATCTAAATCAACATTATGCTCACTCGCAAGTTTTAACACAGCTGGTGAAAAACGTGGTTTTCCATCAGTTGGTTGTTTCGCTTTCGGTGCTTTTTCAGGCGCAGTTACTTCTGTCTTTGATTCTTCTTTCGTTTTTTCCTCTACAGCTGTTGCAGCTACTTCATCTGCACCTTCTACTTGAATGACACAAACAACTTCACCTACAGCTAACGTATCACCTTCACCAGCGATTAACTCTTTCACAATACCAGTGAAAGAAGATGGTACTTCTGCATTTACTTTGTCAGTCATTACTTCTGCAAGCGGATCATATTTATTTACGTGATCGCCAACATTAACGAGCCATTTGCTAATTGTACCCTCTGTAACGCTCTCCCCGAGCTGAGGCATTGTGATATTTTCTACAGCCATGTATAGTCCCCCCGATTAAAATTCCGCAAGTTCACGCATTGCTTTTTCAACTTTATCTGGATTTACCATAAAGAATTTTTCCATTGTTGGTGCATATGGCATTGCTGGAACGTCTGGACCTGCAAGACGTGCGATTGGCGCATCTAAATCAAACAGGCAATTTTCAGCGATAATAGCTGCCACTTCACTTATAATACTTCCTTCTTTATTGTCTTCTGTTACAAGAAGAACTTTACCAGTTTTTGAAGCTGCTTCAATAATTGCTTCTTTATCTAATGGATATACCGTTCTTAAATCAAGAATGTGTGCAGAGATGCCATCTTGTGCTAACTTCTCAGCTGCTTGAAGAGCAAAGTGAACACATAATCCGTAAGTGATAACAGTAATATCATCACCTTCGCGTTTCACATCTGCTTTTCCGATTGGTAATACATAGTCATCTTCTGGCACTTCACCTTTAATTAAGCGATATGCACGCTTGTGCTCAAAGAATAATACTGGATCTTCATCACGAATTGCAGCTTTTAATAAGCCTTTTGCATCATATGGTGTAGAAGGGATAACAATTTTTAAACCTGGTTGGTTTGCAAACATCGCTTCTACAGATTGTGAATGATACAACGCACCGTGAACACCGCCGCCAAATGGCGCACGAATTGTAACTGGACAAGTCCAATCGTTGTTAGAACGATAACGAATTTTTGCTGCCTCAGAAACAATTTGGTTTACTGCTGGCATGATGAAATCAGCAAACTGCATTTCAGCGATTGGACGCATACCATACATTGCCGCACCAATTGCTACCCCAGCAATTGCAGATTCTGCAAGCGGTGCATCAAGCGCACGATCTTCACCAAATTGATCATACAAACCGTGTGTTGCTTTAAACACGCCGCCTTTTTTACCAACATCTTCTCCTAATACGAATACTTTCTCATCGCGTTCCATTTCTTCGCGCATTGCTAATGTAATAGCATCAATATAAGACATTACAGCCATGAAAAGTTCCCCCTATTCTGCGTATACGTGCTTCAATGCATCTTCAGGTGCTGCATACGGAGCATTTTCTGCATATTCTGTTGCTTCATTTACGATATGCATAATTTCGTCTAACATTTGTTTTTCAAATTCCTCAGTTAACACGCCAATTTCTTTTAAATAAGCTGCAAATGTTATAATGGAATCTTTTTTCTTCGCTTCTTCTACTTCTTCTTTATCACGATAAACACGATCATCGTCGTCACTAGAATGTGCTGTTAAACGATATGATACTGCTTCAATTAAAGTCGGACCTTCACCACGACGGCCACGGTCTGCGGCTTCTTTTACAGCTTTATATACTGCAAGCGGATCGTTTCCGTCTATTGTATATCCAGGCATACCGTAACCAATTGCACGATCTGATACATTTTTACATGCTAATTGTTTTTCAACTGGAATAGAGATTGCATATTTGTTATTTTCACACATGAAAATAACAGGTAGTTTGTGTACACCAGCAAAGTTTGCCCCTTCATGGAAGTCACCTTGGTTTGAAGAACCTTCTCCAAATGTAACAAACGTTACTAAATCTTTCTTCTCCATTTTTCCAGCTAGTGCAATACCAACTGCATGTGGTACTTGTGTTGTTACTGGAGATGACCCTGTAACAATGCGATTTTTCTTTTGACCGAAGTGACCAGGCATTTGACGACCACCAGAGTTTGGATCTCCAGCTTTCGCGAAAGCAGACAACATAAGCTCTTTAGCGGTCATACCAAACGCTAGTACAACACCCATATCACGGTAGTATGGTAATGCATAATCTTTCTCTCTATCAAGAGCGAACGCTGCTCCAACTTGTGCAGCCTCTTGTCCTTGACAAGAAATTACGAATGGAATTTTACCTGCACGGTTTAATAACCACATACGTTCGTCGATTTTTCGCGCAAGTAACATCGTACGATACATTTCTAATACTTGCTCATCACTTAAGCCAAGCTCTTCATGGCGCTTTTCTTTTACTTCTGCCATTTTTCATAACCTCCTAAATCCACATTTTTATGCGTGTAACGCTCTTCCATCTACAGCTAATGCAGCTTCACCAATCGCCTCAGATAATGATGGATGCGGATGAATTGTATGTGCTACTTCCCAAGGTGTTGCATCAAGTACTCTTGCAAGACCAGCTTCAGAAATCATATCTGTTACATGTGGTCCGATCATGTGAACACCAAGAATGTCATTTGTTTCTTCATCAACTACAAGTTTTACAAAACCGTCTGATTCTCCGTATACAAGTGCCTTTCCGATTGCACGGAATGAGAATTTACCTACTTTTAACTTATAGCCTTTTTCTTTCGCTTCTTGTTCTGTTAAACCGACAGAAGCAACTTCTGGACTGCTATATACGCATTTCGATACCATAGAATAATCAATTGGTGTAACTTCTTTACCAGCAATATGTTCTACAGCAACAATTCCTTCATGCGAAGCAACGTGAGCAAGCTGCAATCCACCGATTACATCTCCAATTGCGTAAATATGAGATTCCTTCGTTTGATAAAACTCATTTGTTTGAATGTATCCTTTTTCCACAACAATATCTGTGTTCTCTAAGCCCATATTTTGCGTATTCGCTTGTCTTCCTACAGATACAAGCATTTTTTCTGCTTTAAATGCTTTATTCTCACCGTTATGTTCAGCTTGAATTGTTACTCCATTATCTTTTACCAATGTTTCTGGTAATACTTTTGCACCAGTTACCACTTTAATACCTTTTTTCTTGAATAGACGCTGCATTTCTTTTGAAACGTCATTATCCTCTAGTGGTAATATGTTTTTCGCATACTCTAATACTGTAACTTCTACACCGAAGTCAGCAAGCATAGATGCCCACTCAATACCGATTACACCGCCACCAACGATAATGATCGAACTAGGAAGCGTTTCCATTTTTAGGGCATGATCCGAAGACATTACATACTCTCCGTCTAACTCTAATCCTGGTAATGAATTTGGACGAGAGCCTGTTGCAACAAGTACATTTTTTGGAATTAACATTTCATTCTCTTCTCCACTTGCAAGTTCAACTGAAATTGTACCTGGCATTGGAGAGAAAATAGATGGGCCAAGAATACGGCCAATACCTTCAAACACATCAATTTTACCTTGTTTCATTAAATGCTGAACGCCTTTATGAAGCTGCGTTACAATCTTCTCTTTACGCTCTTGTACTTTAGCAAAGTTTAGTTCTACATTACTTGCAATAACTCCGAACTCTTCTCCTTTTTTAGCAGTTGCGTATACTTCCGCACTACGTAAAAGAGCTTTACTAGGAATACACCCTTTGTGTAAACAAGTACCACCAAGATTTTCTTTTTCAACAAGTGCAGTTTTTAACCCTAGTTGTGATGCACGAATAGCAGCAACGTATCCACCAGTACCCCCGCCAACGATGACTAAATCATATTCTCTTGCCATTATCTCAACCCCTAGCTACTGTTTGTTTTTCTCGTACAACATACTCTTTCGGCGCTTCTTCTTCACGTAATACACGAAGTGCTCCCTCTGCTAACGCTTGTAATTCATCTTCTCCTGGATGTACGATAACATCTGCAATCCAGTGAACACGTTCTTTTATTTCATCGACAAGAATTTTACTGTACGCAAGTCCACCAGTTAATACGATTGCATCGATTTTTCCGTGAAGTACAGCACTAGCTCCGCCAATCTCTTTTGCAACTTGATATGCCATCGCTTTATAAATAAGAGTTGCTTCAGGATCACCTTTTTCAACCATTTGTTCTACTTTAATTGCATCGTTTGTACCGATAAGACTTACAAGTCCACCTTGTCCGACAAGTTTTTTAACCATTTCGTCTCGGTAATACTCACCAGAGAAACACATTTCAACTAATTGTCCTACTGGTACTGTACCAGCACGCTCTGGACTAAATGGTCCTTCTCCGTTTAAGCCATTATTAACATCGATAACTTTTCCTTTTTTATGAGCACCAACTGTAATACCGCCGCCCATATGTGTAACTAATAAATTTAAATCCTCATATTTGTGATTTAATTCGTCAGCTACTTTACGAGCAACCGCTTTTTGGTTTAATGCATGGAAAATACTTTTACGTTCCATACCAGCAATACCGCTAATACGAGCAATCGGCTCCATTTCATCTACAACGACAGGATCCACAATGAATGCAGGAATATTTAATCCAGAAGCGATTTCATAAGCTAGAATGCCTCCGAGATTTGAAGCGTGATGACCGCTAAATCCGTTTTTTAAATCTTCTAACATTGCATTGTTTACTGTGTACGTACCGCCTTCAATCGGACGAAGCAATCCGCCACGACCGCAGACAGCGTTCAATTTTGAAATATTGATACCGTGAGAATGTAGAACTTCTAAAATTGTTTCTTTTCGAAACTCATATTGATCGATAATTCGCTTATATTTTCCGATTTGTTCTTCATCATGACGAATTGTTTCTTCTAAAACGGGTCTTTCATTATCAAAAACACCAATTTTTGTGGATGTACTACCCGGATTAATAACAAGAATTCGATTTAAGGACAATGTTGCTACCTCCACTAATAAATTTAAAAGGAAGTGGAAACCTCATAAGAGGTAACCACACCTTTCTTAAAAGTTGCATATGAATGATTAGCGACGGCTAATAATATCGTGACCGTTGCGTAAGTATGTGCTACGAGTGTTTTTCAAGCTTGCAATGCGCTCTTCAGCTAGACGATCCGCTGCTACATAAGTTGCTATGCCATCGCGTTTTGAAATTTCGATTACTTTTGCAATTGTGTCATAAATAGACTCAACACGTTTTAATGCACGTTCTCTATTGTATCCATATAATTCGTCTGCTACGTTAATTACGCCACCTGCATTAATAACATAGTCTGGTGCGTATACAATACCCATTTCATGAATTGTGTCACCGTGATGGTTTTCTTTTAATTGGTTATTTGCAGAACCTGCGATTACTTTTGCTTTAAGTTGCGGAATAGTTTCATCATTAACTGTTGCGCCTAATGCACATGGTGCGTAAATATCACATTCAACACCGTAAATTTCATTTGGCTCAACTGCTGTTGCACCAAATTCTTCTACTGCACGTTGTACAGCTTCTTTATTAATATCTGTAACGATTAATTTTGCCCCTTCAGCGTGTAAATGTTTGCATAGGTGATATGCTACGTTACCAACACCTTGAACAGAAATTACTTTTCCTTCTAGATTATCTGTACCGAACGCTTCTTTTGCAGCTGCTTTCATACCACGGTAAACACCGTATGCAGTTACTGGAGATGGGTTACCAGAAGAACCGAATGATGGTGAAATTCCTGTTACAAAATCAGTTTCTTCATGGATAATATCCATATCATCTACTGTTGTACCAACATCTTCAGCTGTAATGTAACGTCCGTTTAGCCCTTGAATATAGCGTCCTAATGCACGGAACATCGCTTCGCTTTTATCTTTACGTGGATCACCGATAATTACTGTTTTTGCACCACCTAAGTTTAAACCAGCTGCTGCATTTTTGTATGTCATCCCTTTTGCAAGACGCAATGCATCTTCAATCGCCGCTTCTTCAGAATCATATGTCCACATTCTTGTTCCACCAAGAGCTGGTCCAAGTGTTGTATCATGAATTGCAATGATTGCTTTTAAACCAGATTCTTTATCTTGACAAAATACCACTTGCTCATAATCATATTTCTCTAAGTATTCGAAGATTTCTAATGTCATTATCGTTTCCCCCTAATTGTTTTACCCTTTTGGTTTATTTTGAAGCAGTCGCAACTGCCAATGCTAATGAATATACTTTTGTTTCTGCTGAATCAGCACGTGATGTTAAAACAATCGGTGCTTTAGCGCCAGCAATCATCGCTCCTACCTTTGCATTTGCAAAATAGACGAGTGATTTATATAGCACATTTCCAGCTTCAATCGTTGGGACGAGTAAAATGTCTGCCTTACCTGCCACATCACTTACTATGCCTTTATGTTCTGCTGCAATTTGTGATACTGCATTATCTAAAGCAAGTGGCCCATCAACGATACAGTTTTTAATTTGTCCGCGGCGATTCATTTGTGTTAACATCGCTGCATCAATTGTCGCTTGCATCGCAGGATTAACAACCTCTACCGCTGCAATTGGTGCCACCTTTGGCAACTCAATTCCTATTGCCTGAGCAACTTCTACAGTATTTTGTATAATAGCAGCTTTTTGTGTTACATCAGGTGCAATGTTCATCGCTGCATCTGTAACAAAAATAAGACGATCGTAATTTGGAACTTCAAACGCTGCAACGTGTGAAAGTACGCTACCTTTACGAAGTCCCCACTCTTTATTTAATACAGCTTTCAAAATATTCGCTGTCGGGATATTCCCCTTCATAAGCACATCTGCTTCGCCATTTCTTACAGCTTTAACAGAAAGTTCTGCAGCCTCAGCACTTGACGCTGCTGCAATCACTTCAATATGTTCTGAAGTTTGTAACCCATGTTCTTGTAGCATCCCTATTATTTTCTCTTGATTTCCATATAGACGAAATTGAGCTAGCTGTAATTTGATTGCTTTCCCTACAGCTTCAATTACTTCATGATCTTCAGCTACTGCTACAGCCACAGTTTTTTTAGACTGTCCTGCTGCTTGATCAATTAAGTGTTCTAACTTCATATTCTGTAATCAACCCTTTCCGTCGTCCCTCATCTATTTATAAAGCAAATACCGTGCCAACTTTTAAAAGTGGTCTTACCAATAATGAAAACGCATTCAAAACGCAGTAAAATCAATACTTTAGGAAACAACGCAATATTCTGTCTTGTTTTGTCGCTTTTTGTATACCATGCAATAAATTGCATGGTACGCAATTTATTGCATGCTATTTTTTGCACAGTCGTACTTTTCTAGCTTGTAATATAAGTTTCGAACTGAAATTCCTAACGCTTTTGCAGTCTTCGTTTTGTTCCCATCAAATTTCTCTAGATATTCACGGATAATATTCCCCTCAAATTCTGTCACTAGGTGTTCAAGGGCCTTCTCTTCTAATTCAGGTAATAACTTATTTTGTTTCGTCTCTACTTGTTCTTCTTTGTGTAACGGCGGTAAATGATGTACATCAATATATATCTCGTTATAATTCATAAAGATAATAGCTCGTCCTAAAATATTTTCAAGTTCCCTAACATTTCCTGGCCACTCATATGATTGTAAAAACGCAACGGCTGAATCGGTAAGTCCTTCTATATTACGACCATAATCTTGGTTGATTTTTTGAATTAACCTTTCTGCAATCGCTGGTATGTCTCCTTTGCGCTGACGAAGGGAAGGAATTTGAATTGGGATTTTATTTAAACGATAATATAAGTCCTCTCTGAACTTCCCTTCTAAAATAGCTTTTTCTAAATTCACATGCGTCGCCGCGATTACTCGGACGTTAATAGGTATCGCTTTCGTTCCCCCTACTTTCACAATCTCTTTTTCTTGTAACACACGAAGGAGCTTCGCTTGCGTATTTGCAGATAACTCTCCAATTTCATCTAAAAATATACTTCCATTATTCGCTTCTTCAAAAAATCCTCGTTTCCCGCCTCTTTTCGCTCCAGAAAACGCACCTTCCTCATAACCGAATAATTCACTTTCTAATAAGGTCTCAGAAATAGCTGCACAGTTTACTCGCACGAACTTATTGTATTTTCGATTACTACCGTTATGAATAGCGTGTGCAAATAACTCTTTCCCCGTACCAGATTCCCCTCTAAGTAATACTGTTGCTGGTGTATTCGCTCCAAGCTTTGCCTGTTCAATAGCCGCCGTCGTTTCATCTGAATCGCCAACAATATCATCAAATGAATATTTCGCTTCTAACGTGCGAATAATCTGTCTTGCCCTATTCAATTCATTTGTTAATTTTTGAATTTCTGATACGTCGCGAATTACCCCGACGCTTCCTTTCAATATTCCATCAACAATAACCGGTGCTACATTTACAATTACATCCCGCTTCTTTTGCCCAATCTTCATATGTATTCCTCGTACCGCTCGGCGCGTCCGAAGTACTTTCATATGCATACTTTCACCTTCTACAATATCAGTTGTAGCCGGCTTCCCTATAATATCCTCTTCGGTTAAACCCGTTAACTTCGTATAAGCAGGGTTTATGACTAACCCTCGTCCTTTCTCATCTACAACTGAAATAGCTTCCTCAGATGAGTTGATAATCGCCTCAAGTAGCGTTTGAATTTCTTTTAAATCTGTAACTTCTTCCGCCAAATCTACAACTTCTGTAATATCTTTAAAAATCGCAAATGCGCCTTGAACTTCTCCATCTTCTTTTAATATCGGGATACGCGTTGTAATAATCTTTTTTTCATTCTCTAACGTCAGTTCATGATTCACTTCTATTTTTTTCGTGCGTATAATACGAAGCAACTTACTCGTTGGAATAACTTCTAAAATATATTTTCCTATCGCCTCTTCTTTCTTATATCCGGTAATACGCTCTGCACTTTTATTAAACAGACGAACTTGTCCCTCTTGATCTATAACAATCATACCGTCATGCGTTGAATTTAAAATTAAATTCCCTTGTTGCGTCTGTTCTTCCAGCTTTCCAATTAAGCCTTCCTTCTCATGCGCTAATCCCGTAACAATCTTCGCAATATCCCCCGGAATAAGAAGGGTATCTTTATGCTTGTTCTCCAATAAAACTTTATGTAAATTGTAATCACCTGTCATATCAAACATTACATCAATATGCATAGAAAGAAATGGAGCTACACTCTCACCAATCGGAATCCCATATTCCTTAGCAATTTGCAGTCCTTTCGCCATTGGATTAATATCAATAATCCCTATCATTTGAAATATATTCGAATTTTGTAACAGACTCAGCAGTGTACTTCCACCTTCACCCGCTCCAACAATTAAAACTTTTTGTTTCATACATTACACTTCCTCTCGAAGTATCTCTGCAAAATTTTTCACACCCTTATCTTACTCGTTCAGCAACCTCTTGACAAACCCCCTTTTCATATAACATCATTGAAATAAACAAAAAAATCTGAAAAGGAGCGTTATGTATGCAGCGTTACCTCGCTCTATTATTAGCACTCATCCCGATTTCATTAGCCGTGCTTGGTATTAAACTAATGAGAGATACTCTATTTGGGATTTTATTCTCCCCAATCCCTATATTATGGTTACAATTTTTAATCGGCGCTCTTTGCTTTGCACTAGGGTTTTATATCTTCGGTGGCTTCGTCTTACACAGAGATCGTAAGAAAAATAAAGTACAAGCCCGCTTTAGAAGATAGCACAAAGTTTTCGCAAATCTATAAATAAAAAAATGAGACCGTTATATTCGGTCTCATTTTTTTATTGGTAATAAAGTTCTTGCTGTTTCAGGATAATCAGTAATAATCGCCGATATGTTCATATCAAAATATTTACGCATAAGCGTTTCTTCATTTATCGTGTAAGGACGAACCTCTACACCACTTTCCATTGTTAATTCAGCGACGGCATCTTGAAGATAATGATAATTCGGATGCACTGCAGTAGCACCCATCTTTTTTGCATATGCCCACGGGCTATGCAAACCTTCGCGATACAAAATAGCTGTTTGAATATCAGGAGCCATCATATGGCACTTCTTCATACTGTAGTGATTAAAAGAAGAAAAAATAGTCCGATTCTCTAAACTAAACTTACGTACAAGTGTTATAACCTCTTCTTCTAAACCTCTGTATGGAATTTTATTATTTTTAAGCTCAATATTGAGTAGCAATTGCGTTTTTGCGAGCCATTCTAATACCTCTTCTAGAAGAGGTATTTTGCAAAAACCTACTTTGTCACCGAATTTATAACTCGCATCCAACTTACATAAATCCTCATATAAATAATTTCGAACCGCACCTTTTCCATTTGTTGTCCGATCCACCGTTTCATCATGAATGACGACAACTTTTCCATCTTTCGTTAATTGAACATCGAGTTCAATTCCGTCTGCCCTAAAAGCCTCCGCTGCTTCAAATGAAATCATTGTATTTTCCGGATACGTTCCCGCCGCACCACGATGTGCAAATATAAGAGTCATCCTCACTCCCCCAATCTTATGCTATACTATACGAAAAAGGAGGTACTTCTATGAGACCATTACAAATTTCTCCAGACACTGCAGTCCGCCTATCAAAAGCGTTAGGTGTTCCACTTGAACAACTCATGCATATGCCACAGCATATTTTAATCCAAAAGTTAGTTGAATTAGAAAAACAAAATAAAGACGAAGAATAATATAGTCCTGTTTTGCAGGGCTTTTTATTATCACCTATTATATCACGGATAACTTACCCACTAAAATTATGAATACATGGAACAACAAAATAAAAAGCCCCTATAGAGAAGCTGACGAACTAGAAAGAGCTGCGGAAAAATTTCGCACGGCAGATGCTGAATACGACGGCAATCTAGTTGAAGGTGAGATCGTAGCTAATGCGTCTTCTTCAGAAAAAGGCGAGCCAACAGTCAATGCATCTTCTTCAGATCAATGTACTCTCTCAATAAAACGGATGTTTCATGAAACGGAAGAATGCGCTCATCTTGGCGCTTTTCTTTCCGTTTTTTCATGGGTACAGACGTTAATATGTAATTGGCGTATGATTTCACTCATGCGATTATACGAGCCCTTTTGCATCTTTCTTAATAAGCTTATAGTTCAAATCGAACGTAAGTAACATATAAGACTCAGTTCCATTTCCGTTACCTATATAATTGAACACAATCTCTTTCTTATAATCCGCTATAGTACGCGGGGATGTTTCGACAATCTGAGTTACCTGATCGGCTGTCATTCCGATCTTTATCGATTCGAACATATCTAGAGAAACTGGATGTGATTGCTTATTGACATCTGTGTTATACGGGGAATGGTCGTCTGATTGATGACGAAGTCAGACAACAAAAAACCCCCTAACTATTGGAATCAAAATTTCAATCCAATAAATAGAAGGTTTTTAAATTAACCGCCAATTACCTATGTACTTTATTGCCTACATACGTAATTCGTTGGTTATTAAATTTTGTTGTGAAATACGCTTAATACCTTAATACTACAGCGTTTACGAAGCCTTATGTTCAAGTCTCAGCTTATCCGCAACCATTGCAATGAACTCGGAATTCGTAGGTTTTGCTTTTGACATCGATACAGTATAACCAAATAAGGACGAAATAGAATCAATATTCCCACGGCTCCAGGCTACTTCAATTGCGTGACGGATTGCGCGCTCGACACGACTTGCTGTTGTATTATATTTCTTTGCGATATCTGGATATAATACT
The DNA here is from genome assembly GCF_015071065.1 of Bacillus cereus. Lineage (GTDB taxonomy): Bacteria > Bacillota > Bacilli > Bacillales > Bacillaceae_G > Bacillus_A > Bacillus_A cereus_BA. Next base: position 590,557 of record NZ_VOVA01000001.1, read on the forward strand.
TTCGTAATAGATCCTAGTAATTCGATATCATTGTACACCATAGAGATTGCTTCTCGTAAGTACATGTACCCTTTAATATGAGCGGGTACACCAATTTCATGAATGATACTTGTAATACTCGCATCTAAGTTTTTCGGTTTTCCATCGATCGTTGTTGCTGATCGGAAAGATGGTAATGGACGTTTAATAGTAGTACTTTCCTTACCACTAACTTGACGAATATGACTTGTTAAATTCTCCATATCAAATGGTTTTAATATGAAATATGATGCCCCTAAATCAACCGCTTTTTTCGTCACATCTTCTTGTCCGAATGCTGTCAACATAATAACGCTAGGTTGTCTTAACCTTTCAATATGTCGCATTTTCTCTAGCACAGCTAGACCATCTAAATGTGGCATAATAATGTCTAAAACGAGTATATCAGGCTGCTTTTCTTTCAATAAGTTTAAACATTCTTGACCATTGTAAGCAGTTCCGATAACTTCCATATCATCTTGGGCAGCAACATAGCTCTCTAGCATCGATACCAATTCTTTATTATCATCCACAAGACATACTTTAATTTTTTCCACAGTTTTTCCTCCCTTACCGAATCGATCCTTCCGACATGTGTAAGCTTCTAGGCTACATGAATTGTTCGACAATTGTGTGAAAATTCCCTTTAAAGTTTCTTACTTTCCGATAAAATCACAAAAAAATATGTTTATCGTTCATTTTTTTCCTTTCGCAACACATTCCATCATAGAATTACAGCGAAACGTTCAACCCTTTTCTTATATCTTACAACAAAAAACAGCTCTTGCGGAGCTTTTACAAAATTTCAACGAATTTTTCAAAAGAAAAGCGAGCTAATATGTATTAGCTCGCTTTTTTCTCTTGATCATAAATATTAATTCCAGCCTCATGTAACATCCATTCAATATGAACACCATATCCTGACGTTGGATCATTTACAAATACATGTGTAACCGCACCAATTACTTTCCCATTTTGTACAATCGGACTTCCACTCATTCCTTGTACAATACCACCCGTTTTTGCTAGTAAACGTTTATCTGTCACTTTTATAACCATACCTTTTGTAGCCGGGAACTTTTGTGGTACCGTACTAACAACTTCAATATCAAACGCTTCCACCTTATCTTGATCAATAACTGTTAATATTTTCGCTGGCCCTTCTTTTACTTGATGGGATAATGCGATAGGCATTGCTTTATCCATTATGCCGTTTGTCATATTTGTGTTTAATTTCCCAAAAATACCATACGGGCTATTTATTGTAATATTACCAATCACTTCACGATCCGGTGAAAATCTTGCTAATTTTTCTCCCGGGCTCCCGTGACTTCCTCTTTCAATAGACGTTACTGTCGAACGCATAATTTGTCCATCTTCTACTTGAATTGGCTTTTTTGTATCATTATCGGAAATTACATGACCAAGCGCTCCATATTTCATAGAATCTGGATGTACAAATGTCATCGTTCCAATACCAGCTGCTGAATCACGAATATACAGTCCAATTCGGTAAGAGGATTCACCATTGTCTTTTTGTGGTGTTAGCTTAGCACGAATATATTTTCCATCTCTTAATAAAACAAGATTAAGCGGTTCACCTGTTTCTCCACTATTATGAATAAATGGTGCTACATCATTCATTCTTTCAATTGTTTTACCATTGATTTCAGTAATCATATCTCCAATCTGTACACCAGCTGTTTCACCAGGAGATACTTTACCCTTTTCAGTTTGAATTAAATGATGGCCTACAACAAGTACACCTTTTGTGTTCAATTTTACACCAATCGATTGTCCACCTGGAATAACTTTAAAATCTTTTAATACTTTCACATTTACTTTTTTCACTGGAAAACCAGCAAGTTGAAACACCATATCAGCTTCACCATTTTGGTGAGAATTTACCATAAGCTCTTGTTTATTTGAACTTACAGTAAATACATTACGATTTGTAGATGCAGCCTTAAAAACTGGTAATGATGCTATTTCTGATTGTTGTCCTTCAAAAACAACAAGTTGCTTCGGCGATGAAATAAACGTTCGAAGCGGTTTAAAACATCCAATAAAAACTAGAGAAACAAGGAGACAAAGACCTATTATTTTTCGAAATCTTTCTAATTTCAATTTGTTCACTCTCCTCGCTCCTACCCCACATTCAGCCTCTTGGCTTCACTTTTTAATCTCTCCTTGCAGTGCTTTATTTATAACCGGAAGAATTAAGAAATCGTCATTTGAGAAAAAAAAGCTATCCATTACTGGATAGCCTCTGCTGTCTGTTTGAAATGATGCGCTTGCGTAAGTAACTCTTTCGCATGCTCTGTCGTTAAATCTGTAATTTCAACACCAGAAATCATCCGAGCAATTTCTGTTACTTTTTCATCCGTACTTAACACAGTAACCGATGTAATCGTCCGATCATTCGCCACTTGTTTTCTAATAAATAAATGAGAGTCCGCCATTGAAGCTACTTGAGGTAAGTGCGTAATACAAAGTACTTGTGAGTTTACTGATACACGATAAATTTTTTCCGCAATAGCCTGTGCAACCCGACCACTCACACCCGTATCCACTTCATCAAAAATAACAGATGCAACACCTTGATGCTTAGAAAAAATACTTTTTAAAGCTAAAATAATACGAGATAACTCTCCGCCAGAAGCGACCTTTGAAAGTGGCTTTAACGGTTCACCCGGATTCGTTGAAATATAAAATTCCACATGATCGTAGCCATCCGCCGTAAGTTTTACCGGTGTTCCTTCCACGAGAGGTTCTTCTACATTTCCTACCCTCTTCATAATTCTCACTTCAAATTTCGTTTTTTCCATATATAGTTCTTTTAATTCTTGATGAATAGCGCTTGTAAGATGATTTGCAAGCTCATGACGCATAGTACTTAACAACGTTGCTTCTTTTACAATAACACCTTCTAATTTCGTTAACTGCTTTCTCGTCGTTTCAATATGTACGTCTTTATTTTCAATCGTAAAAATTTCTTGTTCAATTTTATCAGCATACGCTAAAATCTCTTCTACAGTATTTCCATACTTTCTCTTTAACATACGGATTTCATTCAAACGTGTTTCAATTTCATCTAGACGTTTCGGATCATATTCCATCATATCTAATTTTTCTCTAAGCTGGTATGCAACTTCTTCTAATAAGTAATAACTATTTGCAATAGAATCATGATTTTCTTGATACGCTTCATCTAAGTGCGTAATACTCTCCATTTGTCCCATTGCATTTCTTACGTGATCTAATCCCTGTCCGTCTCCACTTAACGAACGATACGCATCTCCTAATGCTTTATAAATCTTTTCAAAATTGGAGATTTTTAATCGTTCCTCAGTCAATTCATATTCTTCATCCATTTTTAAATCCGCCTTACGAATTTCTTCATGCTGGAATTGAATTAAATCTAGACGATGGGCCATTTGTTGTTCATTTTCACTTAAAGATTTCAGCTGTTTTTTTAACTTCTCATAGTCTGTATATACATTTTGATATATGTTCAATTGTTTAACAATTCGATTTCCATCAAAATGATCAAGCATAAACATATGACGCTCTTCATTCATTAAATCTTGTGTTTCATGCTGTCCATGAATATCAACTAGCGTTTTTCCAATCTCTTTTAATATGCTGAGTGTAACAAGTTTCCCATTTACACGACAGACACTTTTTCCGTTCGCAGCGATGTCACGCTTCAAAATAATCATGCCATCTTCTATTTCTATATCTAACTCTTCTGCCTTTGCGATACATGGATGCTTGTCATCTTCTACATAGAATAATCCTTCTATCTCAGCCTTTTCTGTTCCATATCGAACAAATTCTGCTGAACCACGGCCACCAACAAGCAAACTAATTGCATCAATAATAATGGATTTTCCAGCTCCTGTTTCACCACTTAAAACGGTTAAACCTTTTTGAAAAGAAATATTTAATGCCTCAATAATAGCAAAGTTTCTGATCGATAATTCCGATAACAATGCCCCATTCACCTCGTTATAAACTAATCCCCTATTAAGGGCTTTTCTCAGTATTCTTCATTCAAATAGTTATACTATATGTTTGTATGTATAAATTACTCTTCTAACCCGCTCCATTGTACCAAACATTCGTTTTACGGGTCAATCCACCTATTTTCTAACTTCATTCAAAAAAAATAATGTATTGTATTTGAAAATCCGTATTTTTCGCCAATAAAAATATCTTGTTTACTTTCCACTTTACAGAGGAAAGTAAACAAGATTTTTCTGTTACAGCATATTTAAGAAACGATCAGAGACAACACCTGTATCTTCAGGTGTACGGCAAATAATTAAGCAAGTATCATCACCACAAATGGTTCCGACGATCTCATCCCACTCTAAATGATCAATAAGTGCCCCAAGTGAATGAGCGTTACCAGGCAATGTTTTTAGCACAAGCATATGTCCTGCCGTGTCTAATTTTACAAATGAATCCACTAGATTTCGTTTTAATTTTTGCAACGGATTAAATCGTTGATCTGCTGGCAAGCTATATTTATAGCGACCATCATGTAACGGCACCTTCACTAAGTGCAGTTCTTTAATATCGCGCGATACTGTTGCTTGCGTTACATTAAACCCCACATTACGTAAAATATCAACTAGTTCATCTTGTGTTTCAATTTCTTTGTTCGCAATAATTTCCCTGATTTTAATATGGCGCTGACCTTTATTCATACATTTGCACCTCACACTATCTCTTACCATAGTTTAAACATTGGTATACTTCATTTATTTATGTTAACGTATAATCCGTTACTTGTACACAATTGTTTTTACAATTGTTTTTACAATTATAAAAACAATCATTATACGATTACAACAAAAAGAGGAACAACATATGTTATTCCCCTTTCCCTTTTTGTTTTAGAACATCATGCGCTTCTGTAACAACTTGCTCAATAGAAACCGGAGAATGATTTTCGCCATTCTCACGCTCACCGTGCCACTTTAGATGAATTAAAAATTCAATATTTCCATCCCCGCCCGTAATTGGTGAGAATGTTAAACCTTCGACATTATAGCCTTCCTTAAGAGCAAAATCGACAATCATTTCCACGACAGCTTCATGTACTTTTCTATCACGAACAATGCCTTTTTTCCCGACTTGTTCTCGTCCAGCTTCAAACTGAGGTTTAATCAATGCAGCTACATCACCATTTGGCATAAGCATTGTTTTTAAAACCGGCAATATAAGCCTTAATGATATAAATGAAACATCAATACTTGCAAACTGCGGTAAACCACGCTCTAAATCTGCCGGTGTCACGTAACGGAAGTTCGTTCGTTCCATCACAACAACACGCTCATCTTGACGCAATTTCCACGCAAGTTGATTATATCCTACATCTAATGCATAGGATAACTTCGCCCCATTTTGAAGCGCACAGTCTGTAAAACCACCAGTTGATGAACCAATATCTATCATAACTTTATCTTGTAAATCAAGTTGAAATGTTTCTAATGCCTTTTCAAGCTTATAACCACCACGGCTTACATACGGCATAACTTGCCCTTTCACCGTAATCTCTGTATCTTGCGGGATTTTCTCCCCTGGCTTATCGAGTCTCATTTCATTCGCATATACGAGCCCTGCCATAATAGCACGTTTCGCTTTCTCACGCGTTTCTATAAGTCCTTGCTCTACTAATAGTACATCTACTCTTTCTTTTTTTACGCTCATTTGTTACGCCCTTTTTTGTTTTGATGGAATCATTGTATGAATACGGTCTACAACAGCATCTGTCGTTAAACCAATTTCTTCTAACAGTTTTGTTACACTACCATGCTCTATGAAGCGATCAGGAATACCCATTCGTTCAATTAAAGCACTATGGTATCCGTTCTCAGAAGCAAATTCAACTACTCCCGTTCCAAAGCCACCGATTAAACAAGCCTCTTCAATCGTTAAAATCGGTATATTTTTCTCTAAAAGCTCATGTAAATATGCTTCGTCCATCGGCTTAATAAAGCGAGCATTCACTACTTTCACTGATACTCCAGCTTGTTCAAGACGCTCAGCTGCTTCCATTGCCATCGGGATTGTCGTACCAAACGTTAAAATTGCTGCTTGTGTGCCTTCTTTTAACGTTTCCCATGTACCGATTGGAATCGCCTTTAATTCTTCATCCATTTGAACGCCAAGTCCATTGCCGCGTGCATAACGTAAAGCAATCGGTCCATCTTCGTATTGCATCGCTGTATATACTAAATGTTGTCCTTCATTTTCATCTTTCGGCATCATAAGTACCATATTCGGCAAATGACGTAAAAACGAGATGTCAAATACACCTTGATGCGTTTCACCGTCTGCTCCAACTAATCCAGAACGATCTATTCCAATGAAAACATTTAAATTTTGGCGACAAATATCATGAACAACTTGGTCATATGCTCTTTGTAAAAACGTTGAATAAATTGCTAAGAATGGCTTCATTCCTTGCGTTGCCATACCAGCCGCCATTGTTGTAGCATGCTGTTCTGCAATACCTACATCAATCATACGATTCGGAAATTCTTTTTGGAATTTCTCAAGTTTCGATCCAACAGGCATTGCAGGCGTAATTGCAACGATACGTTCATCCGTTCTCGCTAGCTTAAGCACTGTTTCACTAACAACAGTACTCCATGCTGGTGCAACTTCCTTCGGTTTAACGAAGTCACCTGACTCAATTTTATACGGTCCTGTTCCATGCCAAGTTCCAATAACGTCACTCTCAGCTGGTTTATAACCTTTTCCTTTTTTCGTAATAACATGGACAAGTACTGGGCCTTTTGTTTTCTTTGCATATTGCAACGTTTCGAATAACTTTTCATAATCATGCCCATCGACCGGACCTAAATATGTAAAGCCTAATTCTTCAAAAAAGACGCCTGATACTAGTAAATATTTTAGACTATCTTTTATTTTCTCTGCTGTCGCAGCAACTTTCCCGCCGACTGCTGGGATTTTCTTCAATATATACTCTAGTTCATCTTTTACCCAATGGTACTTCCCTGCGGTACGTAAACGACCAAGTACATTATGAAGTGCACCGACGTTTGGTGCAATTGACATTTCATTGTCATTCAAAATAACAATCATGTCCGTTTTTTCATGCCCAATATGGTTCAATGCCTCTAAAGCCATTCCGCCTGTTAATGCACCATCGCCAATGATTGGTATAACGTATTCTTCCGTTTTCTTTAAATCACGTGCTAGAGCCATTCCCATTGCAGCAGATAACGACGTCGAACTATGACCAGTTTCCCAAACATCATGCTCACTCTCACAGCGTTTTGGAAAACCACATAGACCTTGGTATTGCCTTAATGTGCCGAATTCTTTCGCACGCCCTGTTAAAATTTTATGTACATAGGATTGATGTCCTACGTCCCATAAAAACTTATCTTTCGGACTATCAAATAATTTATGCAGAGCAATTGTGAGTTCTACTACACCTAAATTAGGTGCAATATGTCCACCTGTTTGAGAGAGCTCTTCAATTAAAAACTTACGAATATCCTCACTCAACCCCTCTAGTTCACTGATAGACATATCTTTCAAAAAACTAGGGTTTTGAATTTGCGTTAGATCCACATGGATCACTCACTTTCATTTCATAATCTGTCAACATGTCAAATATTATAAGAAACATTTACACAACACAAGAAATTATCTTTTCTATTCTTTTTATCTTGTCCTGCTTTCAGAAAACACTTCCATTTTTTCACTTATCATATTATACATCATATTTCTTTACGTGATGAAAAAAATAGCCGCTAACACGAAGTGATAACGGCAATGTAATCTACATATATTTTTGCCAATAACAAGAAAAGAAAAACCTTTTCCTACATTTATATCATAAAATGATGAATGACTCAACAAATGAAAACGCTGTTATATTAGTTATTACGTTTTGCGATTAAATCACAAATAGATAGTAAATATTCATCTTGTAATTGTAAGGAGCTAATAGAATCTTTTGCTTTTGCAATTTTCTCCTCTAAAATAGATTTTGCTCTATCTACAGTAAATAACGTCGTATATGTGCTCTTTTCGTTGGAAGCATCACTACCAATCGGTTTTCCAATCTCTTCTTCTGTTCCTTCTACATCCAAAATATCATCTCTAATTTGGAAAGCTAGACCGATATATTTCGCAAATGCAAGTAACTTCTCTTCTTGCTCTTCTGTAGCATCAGAAAGTATCGCTCCTGCAAGTACAGCAAACTCAAGTAGTTTACCTGTCTTATGATTATGGATGTACTCTAATTCATTAATTGTAAGTCGTTTTCCTTCAGCTTCCATATCTGCGACTTGTCCAGCAACCATTCCTTCAGGTCCTGCTGCTTTCGCAAGCTCAAGTACAAGTCTTACTTTTTTTTCAGCAGAGATTTCTTTTTGCTCATATGCCATAATAACTTGAAAAGCATATGTCAACAAACCATCTCCCGCTAAAACTGCCATTGCTTCACCAAATACTTTATGATTTGTAGGCTTTCCTCGTCTTAGATCATCATCATCCATACAAGGTAAATCATCATGAATTAACGAATATGTATGAATCATTTCAAGGGCACAAGCTGCACCCACTCCAAGATTTCTTTCTTTCCCAAACGCTTGTAACGTTGCAAATAAAAGTAACGGGCGGAGACGTTTCCCACCCGCTTCCAAAGAATATGCCATCGCTTCACGAAGCACATTTGGACATTGTAATTCATTTGCATAGCTTACAAGCTTTTCTTCTACGAAAGTTTTACTCTCTTTCAAAAAAGCATCAAAAGCTATATGTGTCACTATGCTTCATCTCCTAAAGCAGTAAACGGTTTAAGCTCTCCATCTTCCCCAAGGATAACTGCCATTTGTTCTTGTACATCTTTCAATTTCTCATCACAAAGCTTAGATAATTCCATGCCTTCCTTAAAATAAGAAATCGCTTCCTCTAAAGGTACATCACCTTGTTCAAGCTTAGAAACGAGATGCTCAAGCTGCGAAATTGCTTCTTCAAAGCTTAACTTATTTTCCATTATTCAATTCACGCTCCTCTATGCTTGATACGCTACAATCTAGTATTCCATCTTGTAATTGAACCGAAACAGCATCTCCAAGGCTAACATCTTTCACGCTTTTTAATACTTGTTTCTCTTCATCGTATACAAGCCCATACCCTCTCATCATTACTTTAAGCGGGCTTAATACCTCAAGCTTTTGAGCCGCTCTCACAAATACGAACTCCTTCGTTTGAAGTAATGTTTGCATTTCACGTTGCAACTGCTTTTGCAACGTTTCAATTGCCGTTTTCGTTTGTATAATTTTTTGAGATGGGTGGTGCTTTTCTAAATAAAATGAAAGTTGCTTTAATTGATTTACTTTTTTATCTATATAACGCTCTTTCGCTAAAACAAGTTGTTCAAGAGCCCTGTCTAACTGCTCTTCTTTTTGCTCGTACACTTGCCTTGGATAACGGAACGCATAAGATTTTTGTAACACTTGCAGTTTTTCTTCTTTTTTATGTACTCTCTCTCTCATTGCTCTTTGCAATCTCAGAGTTCTTTGCAATACCTTTTCTTGTAACTCTATAGTATTAGGTACCGCCAGCTCAGCTGCTGCAGTCGGTGTTGGCGCACGTAAATCCGCGACAAAATCTGCAATTGTAAAATCTGTTTCATGGCCTACAGCCGAAATAATCGGAATCTCACTTGTAAAAATTTCTCTTGCAACTACTTCCTCATTAAAGGCCCATAATTCTTCAATAGAGCCTCCACCACGTCCAACAATTAAAACATCAATATCTCCCATTGCATTCGCTGTACGAATTGCTTGTACAATCGAGGGAGCTGCTGACTCCCCTTGTACAAGTACAGGAAACACAATAACATTTCCAATTGGATAACGACGTTTAATTGTTGTTATAATATCGCGAATCGCTGCTCCTGTTGGCGACGTAATAACACCAATCGTTTTTGCATATGCAGGGATTGGACGCTTATAAACTTGAGAAAACAGTCCTTCTTCTTCTAAACGAACCTTTAATTGTTCATAAGCTAAATGAAGATTTCCAACTCCATCAGGCTGCATGTCTTGAATATAAATTTGATAAGAACCACTCGCCTCATAAACGGAAATTTTCCCTTTCACAAGTACTTTCATTCCATTTTCCGGTCTGAATTTAATGTTACGATTATGACCCGCAAACATAACCGCTGCAATTCTCGCATTTTCATCTTTCAATGTAAAATACATATGACCACGACTATGATATTTAAAGTTGGAAATTTCTCCTTTTAACCAAACAGACTGTAAATGCGGATCATACTCTATTTTTGTTTTAATATAGCGTGTTAATGCTGTAACGGTTAAATATTGTTTCTCCATTGCTCTCTCCTCATAGCCGATTCAAATTATTGACAAACAACACCTGCACGCTTTGCAGACTCCACAGTGTTGTGAAGAAGCATTGTAATAGTCATTGGGCCGACCCCTTTTGGCACAGGCGTAATGTAACCTGCAACGTCTAATACATTGTCAAAATCAACATCACCACAAAGTTTGCCTGTTTCTAAACGGTTAACACCAACATCAATTACAACCGCACCTTCTTTAATATAGTCAGCTGTTACCATTTTCGGTCGTCCAACGGCTACGATTAAAATATCAGCTAACTTCGATAATTCTTTTATATTTTGCGTCTTAGAATGACAATATGTGACAGTTGCATTTTCATTTAAAAACAGTTGCCCCACTGGTTTACCAACAATATTACTTCTTCCAATTACAACAACATGCTTTCCAGAAATATCAAGATTCGTTTCTTTTACTAATTCTAAAATGCCATGCGGTGTACATGGAAGGAATGTGTCTTGTCCCGTCATCATACGTCCTACGCTGATTGGGTGAAATCCATCTACATCCTTTTCCGGTGAAATTCTTTCAATGATAGCTTTTTCTTCAATATGTTTTGGTAAAGGTAATTGTACCAATATGCCATTAATGCGGTCGTCTCCATTTAAGCGATCGATTTCAGCAACCAAACGCTCCTCAGTAATCGTTTCAGGAAGTTCAATTAGCTCTGAATAGATTCCTACTTGCTCACAGCCTTTTTCTTTTCCTTTTACATAAGAACGAGATGCTGGATCTTCTCCAACTAAAATAACTGCTAATCCTGGTACAATCCCTTGCTCTTTTAACTTCACAACTTCTTCTTTTAATTGTGCTCGTTTTTTCTCCGCAACTTCATTTCCTTTGATGATTACTGCTACCATTTTAAGTTTCCCCCTTAAAGAAATTACAGTGTATCTTTTATATTAGATAAAACGCCGTTAATAAAACGACGAGATTCCTCATCCCCAAATGTTTTTGCGATTTCAATTGCTTCGTTAATTGTTACATTGTGCGGAATTTCTTCCATGTATTTCATCTCACACACAGCTACACGTAAAATACTGCGATCAACAATACTAATACGTTCCAACTTCCACTTTTTTAAATTTTGACGAATTGCTGCGTCAATCTCTTCTTTGTTGTCTACAAATCCTACAACAAGTGATTCTAGAAACTCATTTGTTTCTTCACCTTCATCTAGCGTATTTTCCACCGCTACTTTCGGTTCTAATTCTCCTGTAATATCCATTTGATATAATGCTTGCATTGCTCTTTCTCTAGCCGTCCTACGTTTCATTGTAACTCTCCTTTATACTTCAAGTCTTTCCTTATGCTTTGTTATATTATTATAATTTATAAGCCGTCAATTCACTTACTCTTGCAGTTTTCATTGATTTTCCAACCTTATAATACAATGATAATAACACAATTTATCGTTTCACACACGGGGTACAAGGCTGAAAAATAATAAAAAGATTAACTTCAAGTTCCATATCTTATCACAATGTACGTTTTTTGGAAAAATGAAACATTCCCTTTTACATTTCTTATTTTTTGAAATAGTATAATAATTAGAGGGTTTTAATTTGTGAAGAAATGAAACGATAAAAAAGATGCCTATTTTACTAGGCACCTTTTTTCACTCTTACACTGGTTCGATTTCTGTTTTTTGTGTTTCGAATGTTACGCCAACGATGTGAACGTTCACTTCTTTTGGCTCAAGTCCTGTCATTGTAAAGAGTGCTTGGCGAATATTGTCTTGAATTTTTTGTGCAACAACCGGAATTGCTACACCAAAATACATCACAACATAAAGGTCAACAATAATATCTTCGTTTGCTAATTCAACCTTTACACCTTTACCATGATTTTTCTTACCTAACTTCTCAACAACATCTGTAGCAAAATTACCACGCATTGCCGCTACACCTTCTACTTCAGCAGCTGCAATACCTGCAATTACTTCGATTACTTCTGGTGCAATTTCTACTTTTCCAAGAGTTGTATCTTGACCCATATCTAACATATGTTCAGCCATGAAAAAAACCTCCTTTAATGTATCACTGCGTCACAAGTTCATGCTCTTCCAAAAATTTCGTGTTAAACTCACCTTTTACAAAATCAGGATGATCTAGCAATTGCAAATGGAACGGGATTGTTGTATGTACGCCTTCAATGACAAACTCACTGAGCGCTCGCTTCATTTTTGCAATTGCCTCTTCACGTGTTTTTCCGTGAACAATTAATTTAGCAACCATCGAATCATAGAAAGGTGGTATTGAATATCCCGGATATACAGCTGAATCGACGCGAATACCAAATCCGCCTGGTGGTAAGTACATTTCTACTTTACCTGGAGATGGCATAAATTTTTTGGCAGGGTTTTCCGCATTAATTCGACATTCCATTGCCCAACCATTAAATTGTACTTCTTCTTGCTGTAACGATAACTTTTCTCCAGAAGCAACAAGAATTTGTTCTTTAATTAAATCCATCCCTGTTACCATTTCAGTAACTGGATGTTCAACTTGGATTCTCGTATTCATCTCCATGAAATAAAAGCTTTTCGTTTTATATTCATAAATAAACTCAACCGTACCAGCACCTGTATAATCAACCGCTACCGCCGCTTTAACTGCTGCGTCACCCATTTGCTTGCGAATATTCTCATCAAGTGCAGGTGATGGACTTTCTTCTAATAGTTTTTGCAGACGGCGCTGAATTGTACAATCACGCTCTCCTAAATGAATGGCATTTCCATGTGTATCTGCCATTATTTGAATCTCAACATGGCGGAAATCTTCAACGTACTTCTCCAAGTATACACCAGGGTTCCCAAAAGCGGTACTAGCTTCTTGCTGTGTAATTTGAATTCCTTTTACAAGCTCTTCTTCATGGCGCGCAACACGAATACCTTTTCCGCCGCCACCCGCAGTCGCTTTAATGATAACTGGATATCCAATTTGATTAGCCAGCTCGATCGCTTCTTCGGTATTTTTAATAATCCCTTGTGAACCTGGTACAATTGGAACCCCTGCTTCTTTCATTGTATCACGTGCAACGTCTTTTGTGCCCATCTTTGAAATCGCTTCTGGGCTTGGACCGATAAAAATCAAGTTACACTCACGGCATAATTCTGCAAAATCTGCATTCTCTGCTAAAAATCCATATCCCGGATGAATTGCATCACAACCTGTTAATTTCGCAACACTAATAATGTTCGTCAAATTTAAATAGCTTTCTTTTGAAATCGTTGGTCCAACACAATACGCTTCATCTGCAATTTGCACATGAAGTGACTCTTTGTCTGCTTCTGAATAAATTGCAACTGTTTCAATATCCATTTCTTTACAAGCACGAATAATTCGTACAGCAATTTCCCCACGATTGGCTATTAATACTTTTTTTATCATCACAAAGACTCCCTTATTACGCTTTTACAAGAAATAGCGGTTGTCCATACTCAACAAGCTGTCCGTTATTAACAAGAATCTCAACAATTTCTCCATCTACATCTGCGTCAATTTCGTTAAATAACTTCATAGCCTCAACAATACATACGATAGAATCTTTCGATACTCTGTCCCCAACACTTGCATACGGAGGTGTATCAGGCGAAGCAGAAGAATAAAATGTCCCTACCATGGGCGATGTAATTTTATGTAGATTTTCATTTTGAACAGCTTTCTTCTCTTCTTGTTTTGGCGCTTCTACTTGCGCTGCCGCTGCCGCTACCGCTGTTTCCACTTCTACAGCTGCTGGTTGTACTACTTGTTTCGTTACCGGTGCTTGCACAGTAACGACCTCATTACCGCGTTTTTTCATTTTGATTGTTGTACCATCTTTTTTGTATTCAAATTCATCAATATTAGAGCTATCAATTAATTTAATTAATTCACGAACTTCTTGAATTTTAAACATGTAAAATCCACTCCCATACTCTTGTTTGTCCCGTTTTTACAGATTGTTATCAATAAAACTAGATTGACTGTAAAAATACGATGCATTCTATTAGAAAATTTATTCCTATGACATTTACTAATAGAAATATTTACTATTCCTATCTTACGCTAAATTTTTTAAACATTCCAATTTATATTTCTTTATAAGAAATCAAAACTCCTGTAAAAATATTATTCCACTAAAAATTTATTACCTAGTAATAATACCAAGTTTCACACAAAATTGGCAAGACCACTTCCTAAAAAACATTCTTTACTTTTTCAAAACTGTACACCGTAAACACATCATTCCCTCTCTGCTCTTCATTTTATCTTCTGTAAAAAACATATTTTTACCAAATATTATTTTTTTGTTTACACGCCGTTCATTCTTCCTTCATATAAGAATAGTATGTTCAAAGTGTAGAAAATATATTGTAATGAGGTGTGGACATATGATATGGCTCATCCTGTTCTTGCCTGCCGTAATGATTTGGACATTGGTCCTCTTCATCCACGTCAAATCTGGAAAAAGTAATCATCATTATCATGAACCATTAATCTTTTACTCGCAGCGTATTTCCCCGTTCCCAATTGAAAATACTAAAACCAACTACAAAGACGAAATAGAAAAAGGCTATCGAAAACGATAGCCTTTTTCTACTATTCTTTTTATCTAATTTGAAGGGCAAAAACCTCTTACAATTATCCCGCGTTAACGAACAGTAAAACTCCTACCTCAAAATACAGCGTAAGCGGGAGGGCCAAATACCCGTATGGTTCAACTAATAATCAGTGGGGGGATGGCCCCCACTGATTAAAGTTTCATTTTATTTTACTGATGGATCAAATTTCACACCTACATCTTTTGAACCACCTTCACTTCTTACGAGCTGAATAATTTTATTCGCTTCTTTTTGTGAATGCTTTGCCGATTTAACTGTTACTTTAATGTCCGTTCCATCAGCTCTTACAAGAGCATCCTTATATCCACCTTGAGATTTAATCACTGTCTCAAGTAATTGTTGCTTCGTTTCCATTGTAGTAATTGCATCAAGATTATCTTTCGCTTTACTCTTTTCTTGTGCTGAAGAATTTGATGACTTCATTACATTTTGCAACTTTTCTTTCTCTACACTACGTTGATCTTCCATTTGCATACGTAACGCTGTGAAATTCTCATCACTTGATTGAACTGATACGCTAGCCTCTTTTTTACTTGTTTCTTTTTTATCATTCTCTTTTTTGTCTGTTTCTTTATTTGTAGTTTCCTTGCTTGTACTTTCTTTTGTTGTTTCTTTCGTTGTTTCTTTTGTAACTGCTTTATCAGCACCTTGCTTTTCTTGTCCCATCTTTTCACCCGTTGCCGGTGCTGCTGTATTCATTTTTTCAGGAGTTGTTACGTAATAAACAGATAGTACAACCACTAAACTTAACATCGTTAATAGCCAAACCGTTTGTTTTTTTAACACTTTATTTCCTCCCTATCAATTTTTCGGTGATACTGAAACGCGATGAGCTGGCACATCTAATAATCGCGTCACAGCTTCTTTTACCATTGCTTTTATTTGTATATTATCCACTCCCTTTGCTACGACCAGAACACCTCGTACTTTCGGTTTCTCTGTTCGCAAAACAATTGGAGTTTCTTTATCACCTTCGCGTATAATGACGGTCTTTTCATCAAGAGACTCGTCTTCTACTTCCCTTTTACCGCCTGCTTTATCAGTTTCACCTGTCGTTTGTGAACGTTTTACTGTATTTTTCTCGAGTATTTTTTCTTCAGATGAATCTAAATTCACTTTAATCGTTACGTCTTTTACTCCGGCTATCTCTTCTAAAGAAGCTTTCAATTCTTGTTCATACGCTTTTTCATATTTTTCTACATTTGACATATTATCATTGTTTTTTTGTCCGAAAGTTGGTACATCTTTATCTTGGCTTTGACTTGTCTTTTCTTTAAACACAGGCACTTCTTCTTTTTTAGGTGATAAGAAATTACTAGAAAACATAAGCGCAATCCCAAGTATAAGTAGGACAAGCAAAAACTTAGGTGTTACCTTTTTCCCCTTCTCATTACTTTCTTTTCCATCCCCATTTAATAGGTTTCGAAAAAATGAGAACCTCGAATTTTTATCTTTATTGTCCATTTACGCTACCTGTCCTCCCTTCCATCTGAACTTGGATTTGTTTATCCTCTAGTTGCCACCTGCTTGAAAAGAAATCTTTCATTTCTACATTCGTTTCTTCTATTTTTTTTGGAGGTTCTTTCATATTAATTTCAATTGGCTTTACTGTTTCGATTGCATCATTTTTACTACGTTCTTTTTCTTTCAACGTCACAACAACAGATTGAATATCTTTCGCTGACTTTACTTCTCCTGCATGTTCCACTGCGACTATTTGTATTTCAGAGACTGTCATACCATACTTTTTCTCAAACTCTTTTCCAACTTCTTTTTTCATTTTGGTAGCCATCTCTTCTAAACTATATGCACGTGTTAGAGCTTGTATTTCTTTTTTCTTCGAATCTATCGAATTTTTTACAGATCCATCTGCTACGTACTTTTCTTCATTGAAATTTGCGATAACTTCATTTACATCTGTTTGTAACAACTTAAATAGAGGCGTTAAAATTAATACGACTAACAATAGACTTACAACGAATTTAACGTATTTTTGCAAATTTGAATTTGGAAGAATAAGATGAAGCATTGTCGCTAAGAGTAAAAAAACGATAATATTTCTAATCCACTCTGTAACAAATTGCACACTCTTCACCTCCTACCGCATCATGAGCGTAATGTTCCCGGCAGCAATAATAATTGTGATACTTAAAAAGAACATAAATGATACGATCGCTAAGCAAGCAAATACGTAAATGATACTTCGTCCAATGATATCTAAACATTGAATAATTGCTCCGCCGCCTACTGGTTGCAATACTGCTGCTGCAAATTTATAAATAAACGCGATACAAAAAATTTGAATCGCTGGGAAAGCGACAATTAAGCATAAAATAACGAGCCCGATAATTCCGACTGTATTTTTTAATAATCCAGATGCACTAATAACAGTATCCGCCGCCTCAGTAAACATCCTTCCTACTACAGGAATGAAGTTTCCTGTTACAAATTTAGCCGTTTTCACAGCTATACCATCAGCAACGGCTGACGCTGTTCCCTGTACAGATAATACGCCTAAAAAAATCGTCAAAAAGATACCAATAATCCCAACACTAACGTTTTGCAAAAGCTTGGACAATTTCGTAACTTTATATTGATCACTCATCGTGCTTACAATACTTAATATAGTTGCAAGTAATAAAAGTGGTAGAACGATATAGTTCATAAGAAGCCCACTCGTATTCATTAAGAAAATGATGATTGGATGAAAAAATGATACAGAAACAACACCGCCGCCTGTTGCTATGAGTGCAAGTAAAATTGGTAATAACGCTAGTATGAAATCTACCATTGTTTGTATCGTCTCTCTTGCATATGTCATGACGACATAAAAACTATTTAAAGCGAAAATAATAAGTACCATATATACGACTGCGTCCGCAATTTTACCTACACTACTCTTTGAAAAAGCAGATTGCAGTGATTGCAGCAATGCACTAAAAATTGTGAGCATAATGAGCGTTCCAAGTAACTTTCCATTTGCAACGAGTTCGTGAAATAAATATTTTAATAAACCTATCATCCACTCTTTTATGGAGAATTCTTTTTCTCCCTTTACAAACTCCATAAAGCTTCCTTTTTGACTCTCTGGTAAATAACCCCCATATTTTGTAACAAGTCCGTCCCAAAACTGCTTCACATCTTCAATTCCTAGCTTATCCAATTGTTGATCAACGACGTTTGTTTCTATAGGAGAAGCTTGTACAACAATCGGTAAAGAAAAGAAAAGGAAGCAAGCAAATAATAGCTTAGCTCCAAACTTCCTCAACATTCACTCCCCCTTATCCCGTAGGTAAAAAACCGAGAATTGTTTCAATTACAACCGTCAAAATAGGAATTGCCATGACGAGAATTAAGATTTTCCCAGCTAATTCAATTTTCGAAGCGATTGCACCTTGGCCAGCATCCTTTGTAATTTGCGCACCAAACTCAGCGATATAAGCAATCCCTATAATTTTCAATAACGTTTCTACATATACGTTGCTAACCTTGGCTTCACTCGCCACTCTCTCAATCATTTGTAAAATAGAATGAATTTGATCGATTAAGAGAAGAAACATCATGCTACCAATGAACACAATAAATAACGATGTAATACTAGACTTATGCTGATTTAAAACAGCAGCTAAAAATGTAGCAACGAGGCCTAATCCGACAATTTGTATAATTTCGATTCGAACCGCCTCCTTTACTGGAAGAGAAAGACACTTTTAATCTTGTCGAATAGAGTATTAATTAAAAATGCAACATGAAACAAAATAACGACAAAACCGACAAGGATAACCCAATTTGCAATATCCTCTCGCTTTAATTCTTTTAGTACAGTATGAATGAAAGCTAAAACAATGCCGATTCCGGCGATTTGAAATATTAACCCTACATCAATGGACATCGCCTTTCTCCCCCCCTATAGCAGTAAAATTACGATAAGTAGCCCTGCTAGTACCCCTAAACTCTTTATCATTTTTTCATATTGTAGTTGTAATGCTTTCGCTTCTCCTTCTTCTCTCTCCAAGTGTGTAATACATAAGCGAATATGCTTTTGCTGTGATTCACGATCATGTTGTCCAAGTGTTTCACCAAATTGTTGCAGTATTTCATACTCGGTTTGTTTAAACGCCGTTAACGTCCAGTTCTCCTTCAAACTATCAATCCAAGCTTCTCTAACTGTTTGTTCCCCGTCCTCTAGCCGTTTCGAAAAGCTTTGAAATATCCAATTTAACGGCTTCGGCATTTGTTTGACTAAACGCTCTGCAGCCTCAGATAACGGCGTGTGTCCATACATAATTTCAGCTTCTAATGATTGCAATGCTGCCTTCAATAACCTAAGCTGCCGCGGTCTCTCACTGTACCTTTTAGCGTATGAAAATCCGAAAAAAGTGCTAACAGCAACTATTAATACCGCACCAAATATTTTCACCATACGCCTTGAACCTTTCTATGGGATAATACTGGTTTTCCATCTCTATCTTTCACTTGCATAACTGTTCCTGGCCCTCTCGCTTTTGATAATTCCACAAACCTATCAAATACACCAAGTTCCAACACCGCCTGCAGCGATGGACGTTTCACAACATCATCATAAGAAAATCCGTGTGCACTTATAAAAAGCTGAACACCTGCATGTACCGCCTCCATAATCGCTTCACTATCTTCTTTACGTCCAATTTCATCTACGATTAATACGTCTGGGCTCATAGAACGAATCATCATCATCATTCCTTCAGCTTTTGGACAAGCGTCTAATACATCTACTCGCACGCCAAAGTCATATTGCGGGATTCCTTTCACACAGCCCGCAATTTCTGATCGTTCATCAACAATCCCCACTTTACATGAAGGAATTTTCGAAGCACTTACACCTTGACTCATACAGCGTGCTACATCTCTTAAAAGTGTTGTTTTCCCAGTTTGCGGTGGGCCAATTACCATCGTGTTTAACCATCGTGACTCATAAAGATATGGCAGAAGCGGCTCAGCAATCCCTATTTTTTGACGGGCAATACGAATATTAAAAGAAGAGACATCTCGAATCATTTTCACTGCACTTTTTTCTGTAATGACTTTTCCAGCTAGGCCAATTCTATGTCCTCCTCGTAGTGTCACATATCCACGTTTCAATTCCTCTTCCATCGTATAAATTGAAAATTGACTTAATTTATTCAATAAATGGATTGCATCTTCCGCTGTAGCGATATAGTCATAGAAAAACACTTCTCCATGTGCAATACACTCTAGTGGCCTTCCAATTCGAACACGAATTTCCTCTAAAGTATCATATTGCTTACAACCTTCAACTAACTGTTTCATCGTTTTCGGTAAAACTTCTAATACTTCTTTCATAAGCTTCTCCCCACTATACTCGACTTACTATTTCAACAACGCGATAAAAATGCAGCCAATTCCAAGTGCTAGAAAAAAGAGTTTCAAGAAAGAAATCTCACTTGCTACACTCGCTATGCCAATTGTCATTGTTAAAATTAATACGGTCGGTCCAACAAACGCCAACATACCATTTATAAACAATGCTTTCTTCGCATCATTCACGTAAAGCATAAGCAAAGCGGCGAATATTTCCGCGCTACCTGAAAACAACCGAAGTAACCCCATAACAAGCACGGATGTTTCCATGGCCGCTAGCCACTGTTTCATTCTCCCACCTTCTCCCATAACAGTTACTACTTCCTTATTCTGAAAAAGAATATATTTGTACAACCATATGCAGAGGTTGTCTATTTCAGAAGTAAAAACATAATTTTTCTCTATCGACTTTATTAAAATCTGAATATTCTCATTAATTTACGGTATATTTAATAGAAAAGGAGCATAGACGATGAAGCAAGTTACTTTATTACCACTCGATTTACGATATGCAAATGTGATTTTTGAGCTATCCAGCAATCCACATGTAAAAAATGCATTAGGGATAAAAGTAGAATCAGTGGGAGATACAAAGGCATTCATTCTTTTTGCAATTGGAGAGGAACGAAAAAAACACTCCTTATCAAGAGTGATTGTAAGTGAGGAAAATGAAATAATTGGCCTCACGACACTTAAACATATTAATTACGAACAAAAGCACTCACATATTGGAAGTTGGCTCGGCTATCAATATTGGGGAAGAGGATATAACGAAGCTGCTAAAAAAGAGATCTTTAAAATCGCTTTTTTAGACTTGCAACTTACATACGTATTTGCCGGTGCTAAAACGAATAACATTCGCTCTTTAAAAGCACAAGAGAAACTACCTTACATTTCATTACATGTGGAAAATCAATTTCCAGACGAACATGTCGCTTTGGAGAAAGAAGTAAAATCACCTTGCGTACTGCATGTTGTATCATGCGAAAAATTTTCAAATTGGTTGGAATTACAAAATGAGGGGGGAAAATATGAAGGGATTGAAAATTAGCTTAACAATTGTAGTAGAATTAGCCATTATTTATCTTTTTTCAAAAATGGTCGACTGGTCATTTATGGAGAGCTTTTTCCTTGGCAGTCTAGCAATATTTGCAATTACGTGGTTAATTATTATGAGTACCTTTAGAAATAACAATATGGATCATGCAACGAATAAAACTTTTACCGGTGTTGAAACTGGTGAAATACGACCATTTCAAATTGTTTTGACTCCATATATTATGGGTACCCTTTCACTCGTCACAGTTAGTTTTGTTATAACCGCAATTTACTATCTTCCCTATTTCCTATAAAAAAAAGCACTCGTGATAATCACGAGTGCTTTTCTACTATGCACGAGAAACGTATTTACCTTCACCAGTGTTGATGATAAGCATTTCGCCTTCGTTGATGAAGATTGGTACTTGTACAACAAGACCAGTTTCTAATGTAGCTGGTTTTGTTACGTTAGAAGCTGTGTCACCTTTAATACCAGGTTCTGTTTCTGACACTTTTAATTCAACTGTGTTCGGAAGTTCAACACCAAGTACTTCATCTTGGTATGTCATAATAGATACTCCCATATTTTCTTTTAGGAATTTAAGTTCGCGCTCGATTTGGTTTTCGCCAAGTTCGATTTGCTCATAAGTTTCGTTATCCATAAATACGTGAGACTCACCGCTCGCGTATAAGTATTGCATACGACGGTTTTCGATGTGTGCTTTTTCTACTTTTTCACCTGCACGGAATGTTTTCTCTTGAACAGATCCTGTGCGAAGGTTACGTAGTTTAGAGCGAACGAATGCAGCACCTTTACCTGGCTTTACGTGTTGGAAATCCATTACTTGCCAAAGGGCATTGTCCACTGAAATTGTTAAACCTGTACGAAAATCGTTTACTGAAATCATGTAAAAAAATCCTCCTGTGTATTACAAAATAATAAGTTCTTTTGGTGATTTCGTTATTACTTCATTACCTTCACTTGTTACAATGATATCATCTTCAATACGTACCCCGCCAACACCTGGAATATAAATACCTGGTTCTACTGTTACAGCCATACCTGGTTCAAGTACTGTATCAGAACGGAACGCTAAACCTGGTGCTTCATGGATTTCAAGACCGATTCCATGACCAGTAGAGTGTCCGAAGTATTCACCATATCCTTTTTCCGTTATGTAATCACGCGTTAATGCATCAGCCTCACGACCCGTTAAACCAGCTTTAATACCGTTCACACCACGTAGTTGTGCTTCTAAAACGATATTATAAATTTCTTTTAATTTATCAGATGGTTCACCGACTGCAATCGTACGAGTAATATCAGAGCAATATCCTTTGTAATAAGCGCCGAAGTCTAATGTAACGAAATCTCCTGTTTCTATCACTTTTTCAGATGCCACGCCGTGCGGTAATGCCGAACGAAGACCTGAAGCAACGATAATATCAAACGAAGAAGATGTTGCTCCTTGTTTTCTCATGAAAAATTCAAGTTCATTTGACACTTCAATTTCAGATACTCCCGGGCGAATGAATGATAGAATATGCTCAAAGGCAGCATCTGCAATCTGTGCAGCTTCCTTTAATATCTTAATCTCTGAATCAGTCTTTATCAAGCGTAACTTTTCTACAAGCCCAGAAGTTGGGATGAATTCAGCTTCGATCGCTTCATTATGCGTTACGTAAGAGCTATATGTAAGAGTATCTTGCTCAAAGCCTAGCTTTT
Source organism: Bacillus cereus (assembly GCF_015071065.1). Lineage (GTDB taxonomy): Bacteria > Bacillota > Bacilli > Bacillales > Bacillaceae_G > Bacillus_A > Bacillus_A cereus_BA. Next base: position 613,730 of record NZ_VOVA01000001.1, read on the forward strand.
GAATTCCAAGTTCTTTAACTTGTTTCGCAACTTCATCAAGAATTAATCCTGTGTGCTGCACGATTTCGTATCCAACCGCTTGCTTACTAGCTTGCTCTACATAACGAAAATCTGTAATAAATAGAGCACGCTCTTTTGAAATTAGTACAACACCAGCTGTTCCTGTGAAATTCGCCATATATCTACGGCTATGTTCATTCGTTAATACGATACCGTCAATACCAGCCTCATCAAACGCACTTCTTAATCTCTCGATCTTTTCCATTACTTTATGCCTCCCTCAATTTCTCCATTAATGCAAATAACGCTAGCTTATAACCGTAAAAACCAAATCCAACAATTTGTCCCGCACAAACAGCCGCTGTCACAGATTCATGACGAAACGACTCACGCTCGTGAATGTTAGAAATATGTACTTCAATAACTGGAATCGAAACACTTGCTATAGCATCTCGAATCGCGTAGCTATAATGCGTAAATGCACCCGGATTTAGAATGATTCCTTCATATATGTCATCAGCCTCATGAATAATATCAATAATAGCTCCTTCATGATTCGATTGAAAACATTCTAACTCCACTCCCATTTTCTCTGCTTCTTGTTTCATATCTGTTTCAAGCGTCGCTAACGTTCCTTTTCCGTATACATTTACTTCCCTAACGCCAAGGCGATTTAGGTTCGGACCGTTTACGAGGAGTAACTTTTTCATTTTCTTAAAACCCCTTAATATTAAAGAATGTCTATACGACATTTTAACATAGGAATCACTTATTTGAATAGTTTGTCTTCTCGAGCCCTTCTCCTCTATTTGTATTATTCGATTCGAATGCTACAGAATACGAAATAAAAACACCATATAATATAAAGATACATACTGTCGTTACAATTGTTTCTTTTGGTAAATGGAGTGCACTTTTAATAACAGGTGCCATTAGCCCCATCCCCAGAAATAATAATGCCCACCAAAACAAACCGTATAGTACGCCAGGTAATACTCCTTCAAACTTTTTAAAAAGAGCTTTATAGAGAAATGCCACTAAAATTGAAAGAAGTCCCATACAAACGATACCTAGTACATTTCCCCAAACCCCTTCTTTCCAATCTCCAAATGCAAACGGTAAAAGTAAATAGTTAGGGCCAGCTTCTGTAAATGAGAATATATGAAGGAAATACCATATACCTCCCCAAAATAAGCCACCAAATAAACCGATTTGTACAAAGTTTCTTATTGTTGATTGCTCTTGATTCACATTGACACCTCCGCTCAATAGTATGCCCGAAACTATTTTGAAGCATGTTTAAATCCTGCAAAATTTGTCTATAAAAAGAATAAGAAATGTCCGACTCTCGTAACATTTTCCCTTGTCATCTACCTGTATTTGTCGATAAAATAAAGGAAACTCGGTGATTGTCTTATTTCAAGATGACAGAACCAAGTATGACAATTGCCTCTTTTTCTACATAAGAGAGAAACAAATACAGGTTGGTGTTAACATGGCAGAAGAGTCAAAACAAATATATGGCGGGCAGGCAGTCATAGAAGGAGTTATGTTTGGCGGTAGAGAATATACTGTTACAGCGGTTCGTCGTAAAGATAAATCGATTGAATTTTATCGTTTACCACGCGTTCGTAATAAAGCATTGTCTCTACTAAAGAAGATTCCATTTTTACGAGGTATTGCCGCTATTGTGGATGCAAGTGCGAATGGAGCGAAACATTTAAACTTTGCTTCAGAACGATTTGATGTCCACCCAGAAGAAGATGAACAATTTGCAAATAAAAAAGAAGAACAATCAAAATTAACGATGGTATTAGGAGTTGCAGCAGTTGGCGTTTTATCGTTCATATTCGGTAAAGTAATTTTCACAGCAGTTCCTGCACTTTTAGCTGAATTAACCAGACCGATTTTCCCATCTCATACAGGGCAAATCATTGTCGAAAGTGTCATTAAGCTCATGCTATTATTGAGCTATATATACTTCATTTCTTTAACCCCACTTATTAAGCGGGTATTTCAGTACCACGGTGCGGAACATAAAGTAATCAATGCTTATGAGAATAATCTCCCACTGACTGTAGAAAATGTTCAAAAGCAAACTCGCCTCCATTATCGCTGTGGCAGTAGCTTTATTATATTTACGGTCATTATTGGAATGTTTGTCTATTTCCTCGTCCCTACAGATCCGCTTTGGGCAAGGGTAGTAAACCGAATTTTATTAATTCCAGTTGTTCTCGGTATTTCTTTTGAGGTATTACAATTTACCAATCGATTACGAGATGTCCCTGTTTTACGAGTACTTGGATATCCAGGATTATGGCTGCAGCTATTAACAACGAAAGAACCAACAGATGATCAAGCGGAAGTTGCAATCGCATCGTTTGAAGAATTATTACGTTTAGAAAACAAACAATAATTATTTAAAAATGGTGTTCAACTCCTTTCCTCATCGTTAATATACTAATTTTAATATATGTTTTTAGGAGGTGTCCCTTATGAACGGTCGTTCGTTTACATTCGCTATATTTGTGCTTATTATCGGATTAGCAATATTCGGCCTTGTTTCATCTGTTATTACAAATCCAATGGAAGTATTGAAAAACATTGGTATCATGTTGGCTGTCGCTGGTATCTTTTACTTACTCTACAAAATGTTTACAAACTCTAGTGGTTCTGCAAATTCGCAAAGCTCATATAAGCGTGCAGCGAAACAATCGAACCGCAAACACGGGAAACAAAATGTAGCACCCCTAAGCAATTCTTTCTTGAAACGAAATGCTTCTGATGACAAGGGGAAAAAGGGTAATTCTCCATCGTTGAAAAGAAAAAGAAAACAATCTCATTTAACTGTCATTGAAGGTAAAAAAAACAAAAAGAAAGACCGTGCTTCCTTTTAGGAAATACGGTCTTTTTTTATCCCGGTTGGTACGGGGCTAATAATCAGTGAAAGATGAGAAAAACCCTTACTGATTAAAGTTTCACTTTATATGTTGAAGCACTTCTTTCAAACTTTTTTCTTTCATACTTTCGATACGAAGGTGATGATTTTCAAATTGTAAATTTCTTGTCACATCATTAGGCACGACGACACACTTTAATCCTGCTGCAATCGCTGCTCTCAATCCATTTAATGAATCTTCAAATACAACAGCTTCTGACAGTTCAATTCCTAATTCCTCTATCGCAACTCTATAAAGTGCTGGATCTGGTTTTACCTTCTCGACATCTTCTCTCGTTTTAATCACTTCAAAATAATCTCTAATTTGTAGCTCTTCTAAAAAACGAACAACCCACTCTCTAGATGAACTAGAGGCTAATGCGATTTTCAATCCAAGTTCTTTCGCTTCTTCTAAATATTCTTTTACCCCGTCACGCGCTTTTGGTATTTTCATTTTCTCTTTATGTAAATTTGTTACTTTTCCCTTTAATTCATGCTCGTTAAATTTTTCTTTTAATTGCTCTTTTAAATATGCATAAAGCACTTCATCTGTCGTTCCAATACATTTTGCAAATTCCTCTAAAGGTAACTCTCCGCCGTATTCACGAACAGCATCTCTGAAAGAGTGAAACCATATTGTTTCTGTGTCCACAATTAGTCCATCAAAATCAAAAATAATTGCTTTCATTATTCTCCCATCCTTTTCGATTGAAATAAAAAAGGAAACGCCATACGTTCCCCTTAATTACTTTTCTCTTCATTTGCTTTTTGAACACCACGAAGTGTTTCTACTCGGACTTCATCTTGTTCAAAGTATTGTACTAAATCACCGATACGGTCAATTGATTCCCAACTTAAATGATGTTCAATTCCTTCTACATCATTATAAATTTTACTTTCATCCACACCGATAATGCGCATAAACTGTTCTAACAATTCATGACGATATACGAGACGTTCTCCGATTTTTTTACCTTTTGATGTTAATACAAGCCCTCTATATTTTTCATAAATTAGATATTCGTCTTTGTCTAATTTTTGTACCATTTTTGTTACAGAGGATGGATGTACACTAAGCGCTTCAGCAATATCAGATACACGGGCATAACCCTTTTCATCAATCAACAAATAAATTTGTTCAATATAATCTTCCATACTAGGGGTTGGCATCGGTTTCCTCCATCCAATTTCATTTTGCTTATTCCGTACGAAGCAATCAATAAAATGATACACCAGAAAGAATAACGTGACAAGGTAGAAACAAGCCTAAATCTGCAAAAGAGAAAAGAACCTGCATTCAAATACAAGTTCATTTCATGTAAAATATTGAATTTCTGCGTCATCTTTTTATAGACGTATTTCCCAATGCCGTATCGTCCCCATTTATATTTCCGCTTCTCTTCATCCATTTCAAGCTTCGTATTCGGATACCGCACTTGAATGACCTTTTTTGCCGGTTTCGTAAAGCGATGCTGAATTAATTCGAACGTTAAATTGGGTATCATCATGTCTTTCAACGCATTGTACAATCGTTCAAATAATTCGCGGTATCCTTCTTCCCACCCTTCATGCATATAAATTGGCGCAACTATAAACCCAAGCCGATATTCGAGTGCCTTCGGTTCAAAGTAAACGAGTTTTGGCATAAACGGTTTCATACGCTTCCCTCCTTTCGTTAGTATGGGAAGCAAAGAAGAATTAACACCGATTAAAGTTTTCCACGTTTTAACAGCCTTTCAAAAGGCTGTTTTTCTTTTGTCTAATTTTACAAATTGAAAAATTTCATAAAGAAAATAAGAAAAATGCAAAATAATTAAAGTTAATTGTTGACGTGATGCTTTTATTATCGGTATCATAAATCTTCGTGAGCAATTATTTTTCGTTATACGATTTTTTTATTATTACTGAATTTTTGAGAGGAGAAATTTGATGTCAGTTAAGAAGAAAACGCAAGTACGCACCGGCAAAATGGTACGTGAACTAATGTTAGCAGACGAAGATGTAAATGCTTCGCTAATTATGGTATATAGTGAAAACGGTGTAAACGCAGAAATTAAAATCGAGGGCTTAACGCCGAAATGTAACGAAGAATTATTTTTGAGCGGAAACGTGGATTGGAACAAGAGTGTTATTTATAAAATTGTTGATTTCACTGGGAACGCGGAAGTTGGTAAAGTTACATTAACAGCGATGAATAAGAACAATGTTTCTCTAGAAATTGAACGCGTTATGTGGAGCAAAGAAAATAAAGAAGCTGCTGAGCAAGAAGAAACAGTTGTAGAAGCTACTCCGAACAAAGAAGTAGTTGTAGAGGCTCCTAAAGCAGTTACACCTGCTCCAAAACCTGTTACGCGTGTAGAAACACCTGCTGTAACACCTAAACCTACTCCGGTACCAACGCCGAAGTCAGTAAGTGTTGAAGCAGCTGTAGAACTATCTACTCCAGCACCTGTGAAAAAAGCAGTACCTACTCCAGTTACAAAGCAAGAGACAGCACCGGTTACTCCTGCAAAACCGAAGCAACCTGCTTTGACTGAAACAAATACAAAACTACAAGAAAATTATGTTAAACTTGTGAAAAAGACAATTGAAGTTTGTCAAGATTACGAGCTTGGCATCGACATAGATGATTCTATTGAAGGATTAAAAAAAGAGCTACAAAGCCAAGGTATTAGCGTTACATTCGACAAAGAAATTATGGACGTTGTAAATCGCCTTCGTTCTTTACAAGATAAAGGAATCAAAGTAGAAAAAGTACTTAATTTACTATAAAAATAAGGAGATGGCGGTCGCCATCTCCTTATTTTTTATAATTCCATTCATTACTTTCATACTTCTCTTTTGCTAAAGTTTGAACTTCATGAAGCTGTTCTTCTGTTAGTTCATACGGCACAAGCTCTATATCTAAACCTTTTTCAAATCCAGTTTCAAATGCTTTAATTAACTGTTCAATCGTAAATGTACGGTCTGTCAATTCATTAATTGCTACCGCTTTAGAAGAAAACATGTTTTTCATACGCTCTTTTACACGTTCATTTGGGAATAAAAATAGGTCGTATAATTCATCTAAATCTATTTCTAACGGAATCGATCCATGCTGTAAAATAACACCTTTTTGACGTGTTTGAGCACTACCTGCGATTTTTCTTCCTTCAACTACAATTTCATACCAAGATGGTGCATCAAAACATACTCCTGAACGCGGATTTTTTAAATTCTCACGATCCGCTTCTGTTTTCGGAACTGCATAATACGCTTCTAATCCTAATGCCTTAAAACCGTCTAATAAGCCTTGCGAAATAACGCGGTATGCTTCTGTAACTGTTTTTGGCATATTCGGATGATCTTCAGACACAATAACACTGTACGTTAATTCTTTGTCATGTAGTACACCCCTGCCGCCTGTTTGACGACGAACGAATCCATATTTCTTTTCGTTAACTACATCCATATTTATATCTTTTTCAACACGCTGGAAATACCCGACTGTTAATGTTGGTACTTCCCATTCATAAAAACGAATTGTTGGTGGCATTTTCTTTTCACTTTGCCAATTTAATAAACATTCATCTAACGCCATATTAAATGCTGGTGAACATTGACCAGAGTTAATATAACACCATTTTTCTTTTCCCATCCTGCACCTCATATAACCAATTATTTTTCACATTCTCTAGTCTACCAAATTCGACAAAATTTGTGAAAGAATACGAAATTTCTTCTTATATACAAATGAATCTGTTGCATAAATACATATGGGCATTATAATATTGAAAGTAGGATAAGAAAAAAGGGAGCGATAGAATCGTGTCAACAAACTTGATTATTATACTAGCCGCAATTGCAGCATTCATCGGCTACACTGTATGGATGTATTTCTATCAGAAAAAATTAATTAAAACACTTTCAGAAGAAGAATTTCGCGCTGGCTACCGTAAAGCACAGCTTATCGATATTCGCGAAGCAGATGAATTTAACGCGGGACATATTTTAGGTGCGCGTAACATTCCATTATCACAAATTCGCCTTCGCTACAAAGAACTTCGCCAAGATCAACCGGTTTATTTATATTGCCAAAGCGGATTCCGTACAGGTCGTGCAGCTCAATACTTAAAAAAACAAGGCCACCAAGATTTCTACCAATTAAAAGGTGGATTTAAATCTTGGTCAGGCAAAATTAAAAAGAAATAATATACAAAAAACTAGCTGCACGATACAGCTAGTTTTTTCATTCCATATTGTTCGCAATGTACAGTAGATTTTGTTTAATCACATCTTCATCTTTCTCATCTACATTACGATATAATAGCTGATATTCAATCCCCTTCTCTTTCCATATAAGCGTAGCAAATTCGTCCCCTCGCTCGTAATCATCCTTATTTTTAAAATAAGCAGGTGCTCCATTATTCAATTTCATTTGTTCTTGAAATCGATTCTCTTCTACGAGGTATGGAAAGCTGTAAGAAAAGTTGGCCACTGTTAATTCTATATAATCGTGCCTTCCTTTCTCTTGTTGCTTATATTTAATCGTTAAGACAGCATTTTTCTTTCCCATCGTTCTTACCTCTCCCTTCACATCACTCGTAATGTCATAAGGTAAAAACGTTGGAACTTTAAACTTCGCCGGAAAATATTTTGGAAGTTCCTTTAGCGGAATCGGATCAGTAACACGGTCCTTAGCCCCTCCTGTTGTTCCTACAAATGTTTTTTCTTCTTGCATCGTTTGCTGAAATGAACATGAGCTAAGTATTACACTAGAAAACACGAAACAAATGATTCTTTTTTTCAATTTGTTTCCGCCCTTTCATACCGCTCTCTTAACGAGCGAAGCGTTTATACTCTCTTCTATTCGCTTCGTTATCAAACACCTCCTCCGAAAACTTTCCACGTTATTCTCACACATTTTGACAAAAACTCTTTGCAGACATACAAAAAAGACCTCGCTATTCTTACGCCCAAATAAAAAGGTTACGCGAATAACAAAAGTCATGCTTATAACATAGATTGTGAAAAGCTTTTCAGGTCAAGATTTTTTCATTCTTATTATTTTCCCCTTATAATTAAGTAAAGAGGTGATACATATGGCCAATATAAAACAAATTGCAAAAACTGCTGGTGTATCCATATCAACGGTTTCCCGTGTCCTTAATAATCATCCTTACGTAAAAGAAGAAAAACGTAAGCGTGTTCTAGATGCAGTTGAAGAATTGAACTATGCAAAAAATATAAATGCTGTCCATTTAATAAGAGGTAAAACATATACAATTGGCGTTATGCTACCTTTTATTAATCTTCCGTACTTTAGTACAATCATTGAAGGAATCGGAAACGAAGCGTTAGCAGCTGGATATCATATTAATTTATGCCAAACGAATTACGATAGTATTGAAGAAATTCGCGTTCTTGAAATGATGAAAATGAAGCAATTTGACGGGATGATTATTTGCTCTCGAACGAGTTCATGGGAACAAATTGAACCATTCGCAAAATTCGCCCCTATTATTTCATGTGAAAAAATGAACCATCCCCTCATTTCATCTGTCTATGTAGATCATTATGAAGGATTCCGTCTCGGTACTGCATTTTTACTAAGTAAAGGTCATGAAAAAATCGGCATTTGTTTAGCAAGAAAAACAAGTGTTAATTCAATCGAGCGTGAAAAAGCTTTCGCCGATACTCTTCGTCGCGAAGGAAAAACAGTGCACCCTGATTGGATTTTTCATCAATGTTATACGATGCAGGACGGGGCAAAAATACTTCATCGTATTTTAAACATGAAAAATCGTCCAACCGCTATTTTCACAGCGAACGATCAAGTAGCTGCTGGTTTATTAACAGAGGCAAAAAAACATAGCATTCGCATACCTGAAGACCTCGCTATCCTGGGATTTGATAACCATGAAATTTCAAAAGCATTAGAAATTACAACTATTGAACACCCTGGTCTCACGATGGGATCACGTGCTTTTTCTTTATTTCATAAACAGATGCAAAACGAACACATTATTGGAAACTCAGAAGAACTTTCATTCCATTTAATTGAGCGAAAAACAGTCTGAAAAAGGAGCGTTAATTATAGTGCTCTTTTTTCAACTCTTCACCTATTGACTTTATATTTTGCATCTCATATAATTAACCTAACGAACGGTAGGTAGGGGATGAAAATGACAGCAAACCGCATTAAAGCTGTAGCACTTTCTCATTTCGCGCGCTACGGCTATGAAGGAACTTCATTAGCAAATATTGCTCAAGAAGTTGGGATTAAAAAACCATCGATTTACGCACACTTTAAAGGAAAAGAAGAGCTATATTTTACATGCTTAGAATCAGCTCTTCAAAAAGATTTGCAGAGCTTCACAGACGATATCGATTTTTTTTCAAATTCGTCCACTGAAGAATTGCTCTTACATTTGTTAAAAGGCTATGCAAAACGATTTGGTGAAAGTGAAGAATCAATGTTTTGGTTACGAACTTCTTATTTTCCGCCGGATGCATTTCGCGAACAAATTATTGATAAAGCGAATACACACATCGAAAACGTCGGAAAGCTTTTATTCCCTGTGTTTAAAAGAGCAAGCGAACAAGATGAACTGCATAACATTGAAATAAAAGACGCTTTAGAGGCTTTTCTATGCTTACTTGACGGTCTTATGGTTGAACTATTGTACGCAGGTTTAAATCGCTTTGAGACTCGTTTAGACGCTTCTTGGAAAGTATTTTGGCGCGGCCTTTCAAACTGACGGATTGCACCTTTGCAATGCGTCAGTTTTAAGCCCTTTACCTAACGACTGGTAGGAAGGAGAAATGACATATGGCATGGATTTATGTAATCTTAGCTGGTATTATTGAAATTTTTTGGGTGATTGGACTAAAACACGCGGAGACACCACTTGAGTGGATAGGTGTCGCTCTATTAATTACAGTAAGTTTCGTCTTATTATTTAGAGCTTATAAAGATTTACCTGTTGGCACCGTGTACGCTGTATTTACAGGTATCGGAGCAGGCGGAATCGTTCTTACCGAAATTTTTGTTTTCGGAGAACCTTTCTCTATCGTAAAAGTTTTATTAATTGGTTTAATCTTCTTCGGAGTAATCGGCTTAAAACGAGTAACAGAAGAAAAAGAAGCGAAGGAGGCTGCATAAAATGGCTTGGGTATTTTTAATTCTAGCTGGTATTTGTGAAATTATTGGTGTACTCTTTATGAAAGTAGCCACTGAAAAGAAAGGCTGGGCACCAAAAGTTATTTTAATCGCTAACTTCGGCGTAAGCTTCTTCTTCTTATCACTTGCAATGGACACATTACCGATGGGAACTGCTTACGCAATTTGGACTGGAATCGGAACTGCCGGAAGTGCACTTCTAGGCATTCTTATTTTCCGCGAATCAGCGGATTGGCGCCGCCTTGCCTTCTTAAGCTGCATTCTATGCGGTGCTGTTGGCTTAAAATTATTAGGCTAACGTGAGGTGAATGTCATGTGGAAAGAAAAAGGAAAACAAATCTTAACATGGATCACACTCGGGATTATCATTCTATTGCAAATAAGTTTTCATATAATAGAGTGGTTGTTTCATAAAGTATTATCCATTCTTACATTCCTTCCGAACATGGCGCTTGAAATTGCCTCTATCGCTTGGTCAATTATCGCTTCCATTACGATCATAATTATATGGAGTATCGCCAAGCTTTGGAATAAGTTATTTAAAAAGGACAGTTACTCTGAAAAAGAGTAACTGTCCTTTTTATGTCTATTTAGATTTTCTATAGAAATTTGATGCAATAAGACAAAGCAGGCCAATTATGGCAACACTCATACCGATCCCTTTATGCAAATTAGGAAATAGTGGTGGTATATCCGAATAAAAATTTGCTAATATGAGACCGATAGAAAATAAAAGTACCCCTATTCTATATAACCATTTTCTTTTGTTCATCATTCTCCCTCCTAAAATTTTTCATACCCTCCTTTCTTTTGGACATACTATCTAAAAAAGGAGTGGATCATATGCAAAATTCTATACATAAGCAGATCCTATTTTTATTTTTCCTCTTTCTCATTTTCGTTATCGTTTTCAGCTTTATATTACATACTCCGAAAGATGTACCTAATAGTGTTTCTTTTTATAAACTTTTGCTCTCGTATTGCCGTTATTGAAGAAGGTGCCTTTTACGAGGCACCTTTTAAAATTCTCTCTTCTCGTATAATTTTACTGAAACGAAGAAAGATGCTATGAACATGCATATTGAACTAACGAACAATAAGCTATTATATAGTTGAATTTGTTCCAGGTTGATTTGAAAGAACGTCTCCAAAATAACAATCGGTGCCATAAATATTAATATCGTAATAAAAACAGTTTTTTTATACCCTAGCCAAAACGATATCGGTAAGACAACGCTTAAATATACTAAAATAAAGCTAATACTAGCAACCACTGTCGTTTCAATAAATTCAAATACATTAGCTCCATTCTTCATTCCCATCGTGAAACAACCGATTGTTACGCTTATAAAAAGAATACTAATCGCTACGACATATTTTGCAAATACAATTTCTCTTTTCAATATTGGTAAACTATTTAATATAACTTCACTCTCATTTTTATTATCCTCATTAAACGTTTTAACGGTTGCCATAACTGTAAAAATGACTGACATAATTATGAATAAATTTTTCGTATCTGTTAAGGCCATATAAAAGAAAACAGGGTACAGTATATACCAAATTAAAAATTTCCATTGGACGATGAAATCTTTTAACATTAGCTGTTTCAACGCTATTTCCCCCCTCTCATAAATCACGCTCATTATACAAATGAATTGAGAATACCATCGACATAATATATAAAAGAAGCAGCCCTGCTATAAAACAAATATTTATGACTAGACTCGTGTTCCAAGCATTCTCTACATCTAACCATACGTTACTAACAATCAGTCCGCTTAAATACCCAAATGCAATTCCGATAAAAGGAGCAATTTGTTTTGCACTACTATAACCTACTGAAAATTCAATAGGAAGTACGATCATGCTATAAACAAAACCACCTGTTATTCCTCCGAGAATCGCTCCCCACAACATAAATACAGTTGTATGTTCATTTTGTAACTGAAGTAAACTAACGGCAAATGAGAAAATCCCACCTACAGTAACTAACATGCTTGAAAATATGTATTTGGCTATGACAATTTCTTTACGCTGAAACGGTAAACTATTTAATACCATTTCACTTTTATTTTTCTCCTCATAACTCATTGACAGCATCATGCCAAGAATAGGCATAAACATGCAAAACGTCATAAGGAAACTATCGCTACTAAAATCAACAATGACAAGAAAAAACAAACATATAAGATAAACAAAACTTAACTTTCTTTGCAACATCATATCTTTTAAGACTAGTTGCTTGATCATTTATTACACCTCCTAGTATTAAAAGAACCTCTTCTATAAATCACGCGTTTCATAAATTTTAATTGTAAGAAACATAGAAGCAATATATACACTAGCTAATATCATGCCTCCAACTATAAACACACCAAGATGTGATAGATTCATAATCCAATCAATGAATGATACAGTAGTACTTTCTCCGTCACCAATAAACATTCCAGTAATAACACCTATTCCAGCGGCCCCACCTGAAAATATTCCACGTGCTATTTTTGATTTTGTCCCATAATAACTAGGGAACAATGCTGTAATATAAACTAAAGAATATATAGCCCCTCTGACTACTCCATACCAAGGAATTTCGATATACAAATTAGGATGATTAACTCCAATATCACCAATGACAGTGATGCCTCTTATAAGAAAAACAACTAGCATAGTAGAGATCATGCCACCTACAATGAATATTGCACTGGAAATATATCTAGCAATAATGATATCCTTTCGTCTTACAGGTAAACTATTTATCATAACATCACTTTTATTTTTTTCATCCATCGCTATTAATATCATAGAAGATGATATCGTTATGAGTAAGCAACTCAACGGAAATAACAATTCACCATCTGGCTCTAACCCAAAGAAAACAAGGGGCATAATAAAATACACTAACCAAGTTACTCGAAAAAAGAATAAATCTTTATATATGAGCTGACGCATAGGCACCTCTCCCTTTCGCAGTGTAAACGATGATATCATCCAAAGTCGGTTTTTCTAATACCACTTCTTGCCCAAACCAATCTACAATTGCTTGTTTGTCCTTCGTCAGCCCTTCAAATCCGAATTTATTTTTGCGTAAGCCAACGAATAACTCTTTTCCTTCCGGATCTAATAAATCATTACTTCCCTTTACGATTACATAGTTCTCCATTAATTCGTCTTTCTCACCAGTAAATATAATTTCTCCATCATTGATAAACGTAATATAATCTGCGATGCGTTCTAAGTCTGTAGTAATGTGCGTTGAGAATAATACAGATACTTCATCCTCCATTACAATTTCTTGCAACATATCAAGTAATTCACTCCGTACAACTGGATCTAATCCCGCCGTTGGTTCATCCATAATGATAAACTCTGCGTGGTGCGACAATGCAATTGCAATCGCAAACTTCATTTTCATCCCTTTAGATAGTTCTTTAATTTTTTTATACTTCGGAACTTGTAATCTGTGCATATACGATTTGTATTGCTCTTCGTCCCACTTTTTATATAACGGTGCAATAATACGCTTCATTTGTTCACACGTTAAATCTTCATAATAATGATTTTCATCATATACAAAACCGATATTTTGTTTTATTTCTTTTTCGGATTTCTTATTGTCCTTGCCAAAAATTTTTATATCGCCGCTATCTTTTCTTATTAAATTCATAATCATTTTGATTGTTGTACTTTTCCCGGAACCATTCGGTCCGACAAACCCCATAATATATCCACGTGGCAATGTAAAGCTTACACTTTTCACAGAAAAATCCAAATAATTTTTACAAACGTTTTTTATCTCTAACATCTTCCTTACTCCCCCTTATATAAAAACGCTATCATTTGTTGTAATTCTTCAAGCGAAAGCTGTAATAGCTTACTTTCATTCACAATATCTTCTGCTTTACTTTCTAATAAACGTAATCTCTGTTCTCTTATAAGTTCATTGTTTTGCTTTGAAACATACGTCCCCTTCCCAGCAACGGTTTCAATATACCCTTCTTTTTCAAGTTCTTCATACGCACGCTTCGTCGTAATTACACTAATTTGTAATTCCTTCGCTAAGCTACGAATAGACGGTAATTGATCTCCACCCTTTAAACCACCATTTAAAATGAGTTGGCGTAATTGCTTCCTTATTTGCGCATAAATAGGGTCTTGGGAAGAATTTGAAATAATAATATTCATGTTTTCCTCCAGTGTGTATATACTGTGTATACTTTATATACACAGTATATACACGATATCCTATTTTTGGCAAGAAAAAAAGACCAACATTTTCCTGTTGGTCTTTCGTATATGTATCACTTTTCAAAGCGATCTAACATTTCGTCTCTCATTCCGAAACTAACAACCGCAATTCCTACATACATAAAAAGAAGGAATGCTGGATGAACTGTATTGTACCAGCTGCTATCAACAATTAAATAAATTGTTAATGCCACAACAAGAACAAACGCTAAAATAAACATATAAAAGTGTCTTGTATTACCCATGATAAACTCCTCTCTTCTCTCTTCACCATTCAACAGTATATTGTATCGAATAATTCGATATGACTCAAGGTTAACTTTCTGTTATGTAATCAAGTTCTACCTTTACAATGTCCTCACACGCTATTGAAATGATTGTTCCTTGTTTATCAATCGCTGTCACTTCTCTATTATCCATTACACGATGTGCTACTCTTTCTAGCACTTTTCCTTGGTCTCGATAACAAAATTCTTTTATATCTTTAATTGTCTCTCCATTTTCTAAATGGTATACCATTCTATAACATCGATATCCCACACTTCCACCCCCACCTTGTTCGCTTTTTCACATATACATAAAATGAGTAATTTTTGCCTCATCACATCTTCTTAATTTCAATAAAATTCTAACAAAAATAAATACTTTTATCAAACCGACTTTTTCAACAAAATCACCCATGAAACTGCATCATTACAGCAATATGAAACAAAAAATATTAATTTTTAACATTTTTTTCATTCTATCTGCACCAATTTTACAAAAAAAAGAACTCGCATGTAGCGAGTTCTTTTTGCTTTATTCCAATCAGACTTGTACAGGTGCTAGCTTTTCATAACGTAAAACTGGTTTACGAGCAGCCAATGTTTCATCCAAACGTTTAATTACCGTTGTATGTGGCGCTTCTTGTACAACTTCTGGATTTTCTTCTACCTCTTTAGCAATTTGAATCATCTTATCAATGAAACCATCTAATGTTTCTTTTGATTCTGTTTCTGTTGGCTCAATCATAATACATTCTTCCACATTTAATGGGAAGTAAATTGTTGGTGGATGGTAACCGAAATCAAGCAGACGTTTTGCAATATCTAATGTACGTACACCAAGTTTCTTTTGACGACGACCTGATAATACAAATTCATGCTTGCAATGTCTATCGAACGGAAGATCATAGAATGGTGCTAATCTTCTCATCATATAGTTCGCATTTAATACAGCGTATTCAGTTACTGCACGTAGTCCATCTGGACCCATAGAACGAATATATGTGTATGCACGAACGTTAATTCCGAAGTTACCATAGAATGGTTTCACACGCCCAATTGCTTCTGGACGATCATAGTTGAAGTGATAGCCATTTTCCGTTTTCTCTAAAATCGGTTTTGGTAAGTACGGAATTAAATCAGCTTTCACACCTACTGGACCAGAACCTGGGCCACCGCCGCCGTGCGGACCTGTAAATGTTTTATGAAGGTTTAAATGCACAACGTCAAATCCCATATCTCCTGGGCGTGCTTGGCTTAATACAGCATTTAAGTTTGCACCATCATAGTATAATTTACCGCCTGCGTTATGGACGATTTCTGCCATTTCTAAAATATTTTCTTCGAATAGGCCTAATGTATTTGGATTTGTTAACATAAGTGCTGCTGTTTCTTCGTTTACAACACGTTTTAAATCATCTAAGTCAACAAGACCATGTTCGTTTGATTTTACTGTAATTGTTTCAAAACCAGCTACTGTTGCAGACGCCGGGTTTGTTCCGTGAGCAGAGTCAGGAACAATTACTTTCGTACGGTTAAAGTCACCATTTGCTTCATGGTATGCACGAATCAACATTAAACCTGTCCATTCGCCGTGTGCACCAGCTGCTGGTTGTAATGTAACAGTATCCATACCTGTAATTTCAATTAAATGTTCTTGTAAATCGTACATTAATTCCATTGCACCTTGCACTGTTTTTTCATCTTGAAGTGGATGAATATTTGCAAAGCCTGCGAAACGAGCTACATTTTCATTAATTTTCGGATTATATTTCATCGTACAAGATCCAAGTGGATAGAATCCAGAATCCACGCCGTGGTTACGGTTTGAAAGCGCTGTGTAATGGCGCATAATATCAAGTTCAGATACTTCTGGAAGCTCTGCATCTTCAACGCGAATATAATCACTCTCAAATACATCTTCTAATTTCACTTCTTCTACATCTAATTTGGGTAAGCTATATCCTACGCGTCCTTCTTTAGTCACTTCAAAAATAAGTGCTTGGTCTTGGTTCTTCATTGGATAGCCCCCATTTCGTTTACAAGTGTGTCAATTTCCTCTTTTGTACGAAGCTCTGTTACTGCTACAAGCATATGGTTTTCATGCTCTTTATAATCACGGCCTAGGTCGTAACCACCGATAATATTCTTTTGTAATAATACATCATTTACTTCTTTAACTGGACGTTTACAGTCTACAACAAATTCATTGAAGAATGGTCCAGTGAATGTTACTGTGAAACCTTTCGCTTCGAATTGACGTTTTGTATATTGTGCTTTAGAAATATTTTGACGTGCCATTTCTTTCACACCTTGTTTTCCAAGTGCAGTCATTGCAACTGATGCTGCTAATGCATTTAACGCTTGGTTTGAACAAATGTTAGACGTCGCTTTATCACGGCGAATATGCTGTTCACGTGCTTGTAACGTTAATACAAACCCACGTTTACCATCTGAATCTACAGTTTGTCCAACAAGACGTCCTGGAATTTTACGCATAAATGCTTTCGTTGTTGCAAAATAACCACAATGAGGTCCACCAAACTGCGTTGGGATACCAAATGGTTGTGCATCACCGATTACAATATCAGCACCAAATTTCCCTGGTGGTGTCAATGCGCCTAATGATAATGGATTTGAAGAAACGATAAATAATGATTTTTGTTGATGAACGATTTTTTCGATATCAGCTAACTTTTCAACTTGTCCGAAGAAGTTTGGATATTGAACGATTACACAAGCAACTGTATCATCTACTTCACTTTGTAATACGTCTAAATCTGTTACACCGTTTTTATGATCAATTTCAACAACTTCAAGATTTTGACCTTTTGCATATGTTTCAAGTACTGCTCTTGATTCTGGATGAACTGCTACTGATACAAGAATTTTCTTTTTGCGAGTATGACCAGCCGCTAACATTGCCGCTTCAGCTAAAGCTGTACCTCCGTCATACATAGAAGAGTTTGCTACGTCCATTCCAGTTAATTCACAAATCATTGTTTGGAATTCAAAAATTGCTTGTAATTCCCCTTGTGAAATTTCTGGTTGGTATGGCGTATAAGCTGTATAAAATTCTGAACGAGAAATAACATGATCAACAATTACTGGAGCGTAATGATCGTATACACCTGCTCCTAAGAAAGAAGCGTATTCTTTTAAGTTCGCATTTTTACTAGCCATATGAGATAGCTCTTTTAAAAGCTCTGTCTCTGATTTTGCTTCTTTAATTTTTAAATCCCCTTTAAAACGAACACTCTCTGGAATATCAGAGAATAACTCATCAATCGTTTGAACGCCGATTGTTTGTAACATTTCTTTTTTGTCTTCTTCTGTCATTGGAAGATAACGATGCAACATGAAATCTACCCCTCTCCCCGTTACTTTGAACGTTTATAAAATGGTGTTGGAACAACTACTGCTTTGACGCGTTTATTACGAATTTCAATTTCTACTTCTGTATCAACTGCTGCGTATTTTACATCAATTAGTGCTAAACCAATGCTTTTCTTTAACGTTGGAGATTGTGTACCACTCGTTACTTCCCCGATTTTTTCTTCTCCTATAAATACAGGGTAATGCGTACGAGGAATACCGCGTTCGATTACTTCGATGCCGACTAATTTACGAGATGCACCGTTTTCTTTTTGCTCTTTTAACGTTTCTTTTCCAAAGAAGTCTGCTTCTTTATTTGGTTTTACCGCAAAGCCAATTCCCGCTTCAATCGGTGTAATATCTTTTGATAACTCTTGTCCGTATAACGGAAGTGTTGCTTCGAAGCGAAGTGTATCACGAGCACCTAAACCACATGGTTTTAAGCCCTCTTCTGCTCCCACTTCAAGAAGTTTCTCCCAAAGTTTTGCTGCATCTTCACTCTTACAGTAAATTTCGAATCCATCTTCACCTGTGTAACCTGTACGAGATACAAGTGCAGGAATTCCATCTACAAGAATATTATTTTTAAATTTAAAGAACTTAATTTCTTTCAAATCTTCTGACACAACTTTTTGTAAAATGCCTTCTGCTTTTGGTCCTTGAATTGCAAGTTGCGCAACTTCATTAGAAACATTGACTACCTTTGCATCGCCTATTACATGACTTGCTAACCATTCGTAATCTTTCTCGATATTTGATGCATTGATTACTAATAAATAGTCTTCTTCACCACGTTTGTAGATTAATAAATCATCTACTGTGCCACCATTTTCATAGCACATAGCTGTATATTGTGCGCCTCCTACCTTTAAGGTAGATACGTCATTTGTAACAACACGTTGTAAAAATGCTAAACTATCTACACCTTTTACCTCTACTTCTCCCATATGAGATACATCGAACAAACCTGCTCCTGTACGTACAGCTTCATGTTCTTCTTTAATGCTTGAAAATTGAACTGGTAATTCCCAACCACCGAAGTCGACTGTTTTCCCACCATACTTCGCGTATACATCAAATAACGGTGTACGTTGTAATGTAATCATGCTCTTTCCCCCTTATGCTCTGACAAATCAATAAAAGTTGCTTCCCATATCTAAACATTCTCATTCTGAAAAGATAGGATATACGGAATCTCACTATATTTTTTTATGAAAGCGTAAATAAAAAAGTGCTTTCTTGGATAAAATACGAAAGATTCCACACATTTCACACCATTATCCTAACATCATTCGCTATATTTCATCAATATTCTAGCATAAAAAATAATTTAGAATTTTTTATTCTTAATCTTATTAAACACAACTTTTGAGATTTAGATCTTTATCGTTGCTTTTTCTTTATCTTTTAGTAATTGTGATAGCGCCTTATTACAAGGCTTATAATAAAGGTTTTTTTAATAATCACTTTAATTTATAAAAGGTGGGAGAGTCTTAATGAATGTCGATATTTCCGTAGATCGAACGTGGCAAAACAATTTTTTAAAAAGAATTGATGAAGATGGTCCTTGGACAAATTGGGATTTATATCATTTAGCTTATAAAACAGAGAAATCGTTACTCGTCCCTACTTTTGATGGATTGCAAGCACCGAAACACTTATCACATTTCACCCCGCTTCCACATCAATTAGAGGTCGCTCAAAATGTCATTGAACAAATGAATGGTAAAGCGATTCTAGCAGACGAAGTCGGACTTGGAAAAACAATCGAAGCTGGCCTTATTTTAAAAGAATATATGGTGCGCGGACTTGTAAAAAAAGTACTCATTCTCGTTCCAGCTTCTCTCGTTTCTCAGTGGGCGTATGAATTAAACACAAAATTTTTTATTCCTGCGGTCGCTCAAAAGAAAAGTTATTCTTGGGAACAAGCTGATGTCATCGTTTCATCAATCGATACTGCGAAACGCTCGCCGCATCGCGATATCGTTTTAAACTTAGAGTATGATCTTATTATTATCGATGAAGCACATAAACTAAAAAATAATAAAACAAAAAACTATGAATTTGCACAGCGATTAAAAAAGAAGTTTTGTTTATTGCTTACCGCAACTCCTGTTCAAAATAAAATTGATGAAATCTTCAACCTCGTTTCTTTATTAAAACCAGGTCATTTAGGCAATCAATCTAATTTTGACGAATATTACGCTTCAAAAAATCGTTCAGCTGAATCCGATGAAGATTTAAAAGCTCTTATCAATAAAGTAATGGTCCGAAATAGACGCCATAACACTGGCATTGATTGGCCTAAGAGGCATGTACGAACAATCTTCGTTGAATTTAATAAAGAAGAACAAGCTTTGTATAATGAAATTGAAAATTGGCGTGGACAAGATGCCGTCACATCTGCTTTCTCATCCTTAACTTTAAAACGGGAAGCATGTAGTAGTCGTGAAGCTGTTTACTATTCGTTAAAAAAACATGTAGAAAAAAGGCAGAAAGAAAATGAGCATTACATAAAGGACCCACATATTGATGTGCTGATGGATAAAATTAATCATATTCCGTTCAACTCAAAAGCAAATAAAGCACTAGAGCTTATAAAAGAAATTGACGATAAAGTCATTATTTTTACTGAATATAGAGCTTCACAAATGTATTTACAATGGTTCTTACAACAACATGGCATTTCCTCTGTCCCATTTCGCGGTGGATTTAAGCGCGGGAAAAAAGATTGGATGAAGGAGCTTTTCCAAACTCATGCCCAAGTATTAATCGCGACCGAAGCTGGTGGTGAAGGAATTAACTTACAATTTTGTAGCCATATGATTAATTACGACTTACCATGGAATCCAATGCGACTTGAGCAAAGGATTGGACGTATTCACCGCCTTGGACAAAAAAATGATGTTCATATTTATAACTTAGCAACAAAGCATACTGTTGAAGAGCACATTTTAAAACTACTGTATGAAAAAATTAATTTATTTGAACGTGTAATCGGTGAACTCGATGAAATTTTAACGAGAATCAACATGAAAAATATTGATGCGCATATTCAAGAGATTTTCGCGCAGTCAAAAAGCGAAGGTGAAATTCGAATCAAGATGGAAAATTTAACATCTATTATCGACTTTGCGAAGCGAAGTGAAGCTGAGGTGCAGGGCTATGCAGCAAAATGAAATTCATAATTACTTATACAACTTTTTTGAGGCGAATAACTGCGAAATTTTAGAGCGTTCCTCTCACCTATTAGACGTGCAGTTAACAATTGAAATGGATAAATTATTAATGAACCGCCCTTTCTATTGGCACTATCTTGAAAAAACAGGAGGCGTTCCGAACCCGATGCGCCTTACTCTTATTACAAATCCAGAAAACGAAGAAAACGACGGTGAACTTATTCATTACGGTTCACCACGTTTGCATCAAATATTTGAAACAACAAAAGAACTAGGTTCATATATACGTTTATATGAGGAAGTGAAACATAGCGGGGCAACTCATACCCCCCTTCATCCTTGGCTTGGTGTAAATATAAAAGTATCTTATCAATGCGACCGAAAAAAAGACATACTTCATTCCATCGGTATTCATCTTATTTCCGGGACAATGATTGCAAACTTTCATGACACTTTAGCAGAAATCAAACTCACACCGAAAATACCTGATTTTTGTTTTACGCTCTCACCTATCATTAAGCCACAAAGTGGCTTACAACGTATAGAGGATGCTTTAAAAAGTATAATCGCTGAAGATGACCACACGTGGGCAAAAGAAGCGAGAGTGCGTTGGAATCACGATTTAGACCTTTTAAATCGATTTTACGAAGATAGCGATGAACTTCCAGAAAGCTATGAAATTGAAAAGCAAGCATTACAAGAACAATACGAACCACGCATTACAATGCAAATTATAAATGGTGGTCTCTTCTATATTACGGCAAATCATTTTCTATCTTAAAGAAAGCTCCTTCAGATTGAAGGAGCTTTCTTTTAAGATATGTTCCCAGCCTATTCTCTATCGTCATTACGCTCTTGTTGTTTTTTCTCTGTCATACGTTTTTGATATGCACGATCCTTTGCGCTTACATGGTTTGCATCAGTTGGAAGATTCTCTTTTGAACGACCAATTCCATTACTCATCTTTTTCGCCTCCTTTTTGCATGTTTCAAAATGCATCTTTATTTTCAGCTAGAGGCACAATCCTTATACAAAAAAATAAGAGCAGCAATTGGCTGCTCTTACTCACTCACGTATTTTTGAAACATATCATGGATGCCTTGATTTACGAGGTTCGAGATCTGTTCGTCAGATTTATTCGGATAACGATCACGTAATCTGATAGATGCCTTCACCATTAAATTTTCTAATACAGAACGGCCACCTTCTCCATAAATAATTTCAGCATACTTAACAAGCCTTCCATCCTCTAATGTTGCTGGATTATGATTGAAGAAAAATTTACTCATTGTCTCCACCTCTCTTTTTTGATAACGTTTACATTTATATATTTTATTTATGTTATTTATTTCACAATATTGTATGCATGTATATATAATTAGTTTCATTATAAAGCAACATATCGATAGTAAATATGTGATTTTCCGTCCATTTTGTGAACAAACTCAAAAAAATGAAAGCGTTTCCTTTATTATATACTAAAAAAACTTACTACGCTAGGGACAATTTTTTAAATCTACTAATCATCTACTTTTCTTTTTTTTATTAAACCTTATACAATTTTCAGAAATTATATTATAAAATATATGTATGACTTAAGGAGGATTTGTATGAATCAAAATAAAAAAGCTATATTAGATCTTGTCTTTTATCTCGTATTCCCATTCCTTATTTGGAAATTTGCAAAACCTTATATCGATCCTTATTACGCAATGTTAATTTCCTCTGTTCCGGGGATTATTTATACACTGTATACCTTTAAAAAAGAAAAACAGTTTAACGTTACAGGGTTCTTTATTTTAATTACACTCATTTCTAATACAACGGTAGACTTAATATCTGGATCAGCGGAACGAATGTTATGGAACGATGCTTATTATCATATCTTGCTCGGCATTATCGTCATATGTACAATTTTTATAAAAAAACCACTCATGTTATATTTCGCAGCTGATATCGCAGCGCTGCAAGGCCATGACCGCGATAAAAGTCGTGAGCTTTACCGGGATAGTCGCATATATCCAGCACTGCAATATTTAACACTATTTTTCGGTCTTCAATTTATATTAAAAAGTTTCTTGAAAATCTATTTCATCTCTGTTTTCGGTGTAGATGGATATGGTGAAATGAGAGCGATTATGACCGCTGTTGGCTGGGGGATTTCTATTTGTATCGGAATAGGGTTTGTATGGGTAAATAATAAGATACATGCGGTTACTGAAGAAAAAGAACCTGTGCAACAATAAATAAAAATCCCCTAGCAGCTTGTTGCACTAGGGGATTTTTGTTTTGCGAGACATATTACGAAAAAGTTAGCTTGATTTTTTTCTTTTATTTTTTACATTTCGATAAAACAAAGCAGCGCTCAGTGGCATAACACCAAACCATTTGTTTAAGAATGGCTCTTTCTCCGCACGACGTTGTTGTTTCTGTTGTTTTCGATCCTCTTTTGGAGCATCCATATATGACACAAATTGCTGTGTCACAAAGCGTACATAATCATTAGTAGACATATTATCATCACCTCTACTTGATTAGTATGTCCACTTTTCTATTCATTAATCTTTTGCTTTAATTCATTCATAATTTGCTTTACCGACTTATTTGTCGTATCGATATGAATATCCGCCTCTTCATAATAAGCTCGGCGCGATTCAAATTTCGTTACAAATGCCTCTATATCTTTCTTCTGAAATAGTGGACGTGTCGTATCTTCACGAAGCCTTTCTGCAATTACATGTGGATCACAATATAAATACACAACAGTTCCATTTTCCTTCATCCACTTTCGATTTTCCTCTCGTTCAATAATCCCTCCACCAGTTGTAATAATTACATTCTGAACCGGTAGTGAACGTAACATTTCACTTTCATATTCCCGAAAAATCATTTCGCCTTCTTCTGCAAAAATATGCCGAATCGCTTTCTCTTTCTGCTTTTCAATTTTTTGATCTGTATCTACAACTTGCATATGGAGTTCTTTACTTAACGCTCTCCCTATCGTTGTTTTCCCAGCTCCCATATAGCCGGTTATGTATATAGATTTCATTTTCGTTCCTCTCAATCGTCATTTATTAATTGTTATTATAACGAAAGTTATTACTTTGTTTAATAAAAAAACGTTTTGTTCTTCTTGTGCTATGAAGAACAAAACGTAACATACTCGCTTTTACTTATAAGTACCTCTTCTCACCCACTGCGTTGCAATCCATTTCTCACCTTTCGTTACAGGTGCTCCTCCATGTAACGTAAGCTCATTTAGTGATTGATCTTGATAAAAATACTCAAAGTATACTGCCATTCCCTTTCTAGGGTGTACAGAAAGATTTAATTTCGGAAAGAATGTTTCCCCGCCTTCTTCTACATCATTTAAGTACATCACAAGAGTACTTATACGATTATTAGCAGCTGATCTACTATGTTCCGCAAAATAATCATAGTGCGCCTTATATTCTTGATCCACTTCATAATTTAAAATGTGCAATCCTTCTCCATGCGCCACAGGAACATTCATGATAGATGAAATTCGTTTTTCAATCTTCGAAGTAAGTTCATTCTCTTCCAAAAATGCACCACTACTTGTTCGAATATCATTTACATTACGTGATGAACCAATTGTAGAACGTTTTATTTTATTTTTAGACAATTCGATTAATTCATCGCATTCTTCATCACTTAATACATTTGCTAATACGACAATAAGAGGTTCTTCGAATTTTGAAATAATTTGTATTTCCCTATCCTCTGTCATAATCGTATTTCCTTTATGATCAAAAATAGTTTGTTCCTTATTTTCATCTATTTGATTGTTATTTGTCATTTCCTTATCTCCCTAGAAAAAATGATTGGATAGCCTGAATATATCATATTCTTCCTACCTTTCTCTTTTTTGAGAAAATTTAAACTTTTGATCATCGTTTTTATCCCTCTCCACAAAGAAATCGACTCACTCCACAATAGAAGTTCATGGTTCTTCCCCATATATTTTACATACTATCCTTCTACCCAATCCAATATTTTATTATCCCTTTTCCTATAGCGAAAGCTCACTGTATAGAAACCTCTCTGTTTTGTAACACATTGCAACGAAATGATAATACCATCATTTTCAAAAACGTACTTTCCACTCACTTCTCCTCTTTCATACTGAAATAAAAAAACATCCCCTTTTTCTTTTTGCTGTAAGTCTCTTTTTATATCTGAAATCGCTCGATCAATAAGTTCCTCCATGAAAAAACTTTGTTCTATTTCAGAATAGAATTTTTTATCCGAAAGTAACATATTCGTTTCGTACATCAAAAAAGAAATGAATAAAATAAGAAAAATAATTGTTCCTGGCATTGCAAATCCATCTTGTTTTCTCATGTTTCTATCTCAATTTCACTATAGCGCACAGCCACGCCTTCATATATTTCACCACTTATATCTTTCACATATATATATAGCAAATGAGGTGTTAATTTATACGAAATCGCTTCAATCCTTTGTAATATAAATTCCCTTCCGCGCATATTTACTTTTCTTATTAAATTACTATTCACTTTTTCATACGTCACCTGATCACCATTACGAAGTTGGAAGCGCAAAATATTCCCACCATTTTCTAGCGCTATCTTCCTCCCACTTGATACTTCACGAAACTCGAGTTGCATTTGTCCTAAAAACACATCCCACTCCCAGTCATTTAATCCTTTTGAATGTGTATTTTCTATCCCCATAATATGAAGACGTG
This sequence comes from Bacillus cereus, assembly GCF_015071065.1. Classification (GTDB taxonomy): domain Bacteria; phylum Bacillota; class Bacilli; order Bacillales; family Bacillaceae_G; genus Bacillus_A; species Bacillus_A cereus_BA. Next base: position 639,627 of record NZ_VOVA01000001.1, read on the forward strand.
GTAAAAGTAAAAAGAACATTGATAAAAGCAACAAACATGCAATCATTTCTATTAATGTAAATCCCGCTTCTTTTTTATTTTTCCTTTGCATAAAGGCATTGCTCCATCGCTTTTCCTCTCATATCTTTCCACATCGTACAAACTTCATCTCCTCTCCAATATGTGTAATATACAATTCCTTTTATGACTTTCTCTTTTACTCGCTTTTCCTCATTCTCATACTTAAATAAGGCCGCTTCTTTTTTTAATACTATTAATGCTTTATAGCTCATTTTTATATTTTTTCTTTCTTGCATAATTAATAATGTTTGCGGGAGCAATAACGATACCGCCATCATTATTAAACTTAACGCTACAACCATTTCAACCATTACTGATCCTTTTTGACACTTCACGATACGTAAATCTCCCTCTTCCAAGCTGAAATACAATCTCATACTTATACCCCCGATAGGAAAGTAGAATCGTACCACCTCTATTAATATTTCCACTCGGATTATATGTCATTGGATTTGGAAAGGTATGCAAATCAATTTGGACATCTTTATCATATTCTCTCTTAGCAATTAAAAAGTCCGTCTCTGATTCCGAAATATAATACATATGTTTCTCTTTAAACCAGCGTAACGTATAATGTTTTTGACGCTTAATCGCTAACTGTTGCATATACAAAATATCATTTGAAAACTGTTTCAAAAACTGCTCAACTTTTTGCCTTTCATGTAATGAAGTAACGTTAAAATGCGTAACAACACTCAGTACAGAAATAGCAAATAAGACAAGTAGCATTTCTAAAAGCGTAAAACCTTTTTGCTTCACGATTTCCCAGCTGATACCGTGCCATCATCGGAAATATGGATTGGTTCACCTTTCGGGCAAGTTTTAGACGTAATATACTTTCCTGTTTCAAGTTCCTCTATTGATGGAATCTTATTATGTTGCAAGTGATATGCTTGTATTTGTGCTTCTATAGATTTCACATAGGCTGCACATCCTTTTCCTTGGACGGACGAGCGCTGCGTAACTACATTTGGAATAATTAATAGTAATAATACAGTTATGACAACCATAACTAATAACATTTCTAAAAGAGTAAAACCCTCCTCATTCTGCATGTAAATGCCCCCTAAATAGAATTCATCATTTGAAACATCGGCATAATCATCGCTAAGTACATCAAAATGACTATAACACCAAGGCATGTAAATAAAATGGGTTGAATCACAAATAACATACGTTTAATTTTTTGTTCTACCTTTTCAATAATGAGCTCACTGTAATCACCAAGCTCATTTGCTAAATTACCGTTTGCTTGTCCATGCGTAATGATATAAGAAAGTTCTTTCTCGTAATAACCGCTTTTATCAATAATAGATTGTAACGGTTCTCCTGCAATTAATTGCCGCTCAATTCGAGCTGCTTCATACTGAAAAAACGGATGATACTTTTGCTTCATCATTATTGTTAATGCTTCGTGTACCGACAATCCACCGTGTAATAAGCCACTTAATTGAGCGGAAAAATAATGCGAATGCTTTAAAATAAGAAATGTTTTCATAAGGGGAATACGGATCATAATCTTTACCTTTTGAGTAGGTGGAAGTTTTCGGAAATAAAATATATATAAACTAAATCCCGTTATAACGATAAGAAAAATGATATAAATGAAGTAGGGTAATAATTTAATTGCAACTAAAATTTGCTCCGTAAGTGGTGGTGCTGTAGAACGTAAAGAACTATACATCATTTCAAACTGAGGCAATAAAATGAGGTTAAAAACAGAAAGCATAATCATTAAAAAAAATGATAAAAACATAGGATATTGCATTACTTTCATCATATCTTTCCTATATTTATCTTTCTTGTAAAGAAGTACGCTCCCTTGTTGCAAAGCAAAAGAAATGTCACCGTGTCGCTCTGCATAAAACAAATAACTTAGCACCTCTGGATGAAACATTAATTGGTGAAAAGAAGTGTGCAAGCTTTGTCCATTTTTCAATCCCTCGATCATACGCTGTAACTGTAATTTCTTCCCTAATGGTAGTTGAAACTGCAAAAATTCTAACGCCTGTAAAAGTGAGTAACCTTTCTCTAATAAATCACTTAATCTTTTCCATAATGATACTTGATCACTTAAACTCCATTTTCTCTTAAACATATACATCTTCTTCTAAAAAGCCTAAAGCATACCCTTTTCGCACCGACGATTCCAACGTTTCATAGTGATACGTAACATGTTCTCCACTTGCTTCTTTAATCGCTTGTTTTAATTCATATCCATATAACAGTTCATAAATGCTTGCCTGTCTCACTTGCCTCATTGATTTACATAAAGTTGAACACTTCCCTCTGCAAAACGGACATTTTAATTCAACGAGTCGCTGAGCAGCTACAGCCAATAATGATTGTTCAATTTCTTGCCTTGTAATACCATAATCCATAAATCGTAGTATCGCTCCTTTCGCATCATTTGTATGCAAGGTTGTCATCACTAAATGTCCCGTCAAACTGGCCCTTACAGCTACTTTTGCTGTTTCTTCATCACGAATTTCGCCGACTAAAATAATATCTGGATCATGACGCAAAATAGCCTTTAATCCCGTTTCATATGTGATACCAGCTTTTTCATTTATTTGAATTTGTAATAAACCGTCTTTTCTTCTCTCAACTGGATCTTCCAGAGTAACGATGCGACGTGTTTCTCCTTTTCTAGCTACTTCTAATAACGCATACATTGTCGTCGTTTTTCCAGAACCAGTCGGCCCAGTAAACACGAGTAACCCATGCGAATGCTTTAAAAAAGAAAGTAATTTTTCCGCTGTACTTGGAAATAACGAAAGATGCGACAATGGCTGAACAGATGCTTGCAAATGGAGACGAATAACTAGACTTTCTTGATATACTGTTGGAAGGGTTGAAAGGCGTAAATACACTTCTGATCCATCAATTTGCAAATATAATGAACCATTTTGAGGCTTTCTCCTCTCTCCTATATCCATTGATGCTAAAAATTTAAAGTGCGAAACAAGCTTTTCTCCAAATTCCTTTTCAATACACCGTTTCGTAATTAAATCTTTTCCTATACGTAATTGAATCGCCACATCCTTCTGCCTGGGCACAATATGTAAGTCTGATGCTTGCACCCTACAAGCTTCTTTCATAATCATATTTGCAAAAAGCTCGACACTATTCATCAAGTTTCCCTCCTCACTATGTATATATCATGAAAAAATGCACAAGAAAAATTAGGGATTTTGTATTTTCACTAAGAGAAATAGGAAAAATATGTTTGTGAAATTATGAACAATTTCTGAACTATTGTCTGAAATTACCTATATAGAAGTTTATCTGTATTATAATGTTAATATCTTGGATAAAGTGATAAAGGTGGAGATCCTCATGGAACAAGCTTTAAAAATTACAGGTGTGTTATCTGACCCTACTCGTTATTACATTTATAAATATATTTCTCAAAAGCATAATTACGTAACTGTACAAGAAATTGCAGATGAGTTTAACATTCATCCAAACGTAGCGCGTTTACATTTATCTAAATTAGAAGATGTTAATATGCTCAAATCAGAAACAAAAAAAACTGGGAAAGGCGGCAGACCAAGCAGACTATACGTCTTGTCTCAAGATGTCATCCAGTTACAATTCCCATTTCGCGATTATCAATTATTAGCACGGATAGCATTTAATTCACTGCTAAGCTTAGGTAGCGCTGGTGAAAAAGCGCTATATGAAACTGGGAAACAATTCGGCAAAGAATTAATGCAACAACATATGCATCGCTTAAATGTAAGTGCAGAAGCATTGACGATAGAACAAAAAATGCAAATCGCAAAAGAAGCATTCTCAACAGCTGGTTTATCTCCTGCTTTTGAATTAAGTACAGATGGCACAAAAATTTTCTATGATGTACACAATTGTCCGTTTAAAGAAGTTGCTGCGCATCATCCGACTGAAATTTGTAATATGCACGGAGATATGATGAAAGGGATTTTTGAAATCCTATTCCCTAACGTGGAATTAACACGAAACGATAGTCTACTAGATGGATGCAAATCTTGTAACTATAAAGTTCAAATTTAGTTTTTCAACTAAGAAGAAGTCAATATTATAATTGGCTTCTTTCTTTTATATGAATGAATATTTACAATAGTTAGAAAAATAAACTATAATGAAGAGAGGTTTTACTTTTTCAAGAAAAGGAGGGAGATGGCATGGAGCGCATGTTTCGCGTTCTCGGCTTTTGGACTGGAATTTTCTCGGTTATGTTTTACGTAGGGGATATGCATTCGACCGCACTATTATTTTTAGGACAAACAGGATTCTTCGTACTTTTAAGTTATTTAAAATTAACAGAGCGTATGTATATATACGTATTCGGGGCATATTTAACCGTTTTCTTCATCGGATTTACATGGTACACAACATTTTTACTTGTCCCTGGGGCTGGGCATTAAGAGATGGCAATTTGCCATCTTTTTTTAATTCCGCAATTCCCTAGTTGACTTATAGGTTTTATTACCTTATATTCTATATAACAGATTGGAATTAGGGGGAATTATCATGAATACACTGCTTGTCGGAATTAACGTTGCAGTCATGCTCATTTTAGTTGGCGTATTATATTATATGCAACGTAAGCATGTATCTTTTAATAAACGTGTATTTACTGCTTTAGGAGTCGGAATTATTTTTGGTCTTATATTACAATTTATTTATGAGCCTACTTCTAAAGTAATTATTGAATCAAATACTTGGTTTGGCTTAATCGGTAACGGTTATGTAAAATTACTTCAAATGATCGTTATGCCACTTATTTTAGTATCTATTATTTCAGCATTTACAAAATTACAGTTAACGAAAAATCTTGGTAAAATCAGTGGTCTTATTATCGGAATTTTAATTCTTACTACAGGAATTGCCGCAGCTGTCGGTATCGCTGCAAGTGCAGGATTTGATGTATCAGCAACAGGTTTACAACAAGGTGATGCAGAATCTGCTCGTCTGAAATTAGTAGAAGAAAGATTTACTTCTATTGAAAAGACAACAATTCCAGACAAATTATTAGAATTGTTGCCTACAAATCCATTTCTTGATTTAACAGGCGCTCGTCCAACATCAACAATTTCTGTTGTAATATTTGCAGCCTTTATCGGTATCGCCTTTATCGGTGTAAAACGAAAATATCCAGAACAAGCAGAGCTATTTAAAAAGATGCTTGATGCTGTATATGCAATCGTAATGCGCATGGTAACATTAATTTTACGCCTTACTCCATACGGCGTATTAGCTCTTATGGCAAAAACAGTTGCTGGTAGCGATATTAACGCTATTTTAAAACTTGGTAACTTCGTGTTAGCATCTTACGTAGCACTTATCGTAATGTTTATCATTCACTTATTATTAATCGCGCTATCTGGTTTAAATCCAATTCAATATTTGAAAAAAGTGTTCCCTGTATTAACATTTGCATTTACATCTCGCTCTAGTGCTGGTGCAATGCCATTAAATATTGAAGCACAAAAAGAAAAGCTTGGTATTTCTGAAGGAATTGCAAACTTCGCAGCTTCATTTGGGGTATCTATCGGACAAAACGGTTGCGCAGGTATTTATCCAGCGATGCTTGCAATGATGGTCGCTCCAACTGTAGGAATTGATCCATTACAACCTCAATTTATTTTAACTTTAATCGCTGTTGTAGCTATTAGCTCATTCGGCGTTGCCGGCGTTGGTGGCGGTGCAACATTCGCAGCGTTAATCGTACTATCTACAATGAACTTACCAATCGGCATTGTCGCTCTTGTTATCTCAGTTGAACCATTAATCGATATGGGCCGTACAGCTCTTAACGTAAGTGGTTCTATGACAGCAGGTCTTATTTCAAGTAAATGGCTTGGTGAATTAGATCAAGATACGTACAATCAAGATGAGACAAAAACTGGCGAAATTGCTTCATAATAAAAAGGACGCTAACAATTTATACTGTTAGCGTCCTTTTTTATTATGCGCCACCACTATACAACTTATCTTGAAAGTTATCACTCCAAGTATTCTTCTAGTTGCTCTTTTAACTCCTCCTCAATCTCACAGCAGGATTCATCAACAAGTTCCCCTATTTTCTTACTCCCAAAAATTCTCAATTGAATTGGCATTCCTAAAAAAATATTTTCGCATTTCCAAATTGGAATTGTGTAAAATTCAATCATCTCACCTTCTGCATCTAATACCGCTATGGAAACTGATGAATAATAGCCCATTTCAAAGGGATTCTCTTTTTCTCTTTCAAATCGCATATCTAATTTCATGTTTTTTTCTATGTATAAATGCGAATAATCTTTATAAAGTTTAAATGTTACTCGTTCTATTTCCTTTTCCATACATTGAATTTTCTCTTTCAATTCCAATGTAAAATCTTGTTCTTTATACTTCATCTCCATCTCCTTAAACATAGAAAAAGAGAATACAATAACATATTCTCTTTTCTCAAATATATTTCATTATCTCACAGCCCGTCCTTTTACAAATAACCATTTTGCTCGCACCATTTATGAAATTGTCCTACATCTACTCCAACTAACACGATATCCTTTAGCTCTACAGCAATACTTTGTTCCCCAATTACAATAGCAAAGTGGGATTCTAATTGTTTTTCATTTTTCTTTACAGTTCCAATTCGGTTCCGATGCGGTCCATCTTTTATATATGCTTTTTGTCCTACAATATCAAAGTTCAAGATCATCACCTCTTTTACTGCGCTCAAATTGGAAATACGAATTCAACTTCGGAAAATTTCCTTTCATTGCACTATTTCTCTATATATATGACGAAACAATAAAAGAGTCCTTCCTTCTTTACAATTATTTTTTCTTTGTTTCATTTTTATGATTGAAACGTAAAGTTTATAATAAAATACACTTGGAAGCGCTTTCTACGTAATTTTTTATGTTATAATATATAAGTAGAACTTCGTAAAGAGGGTTAAAAAATGAATACAAAAATGATTGAAAAAGTAATTGAAGCATTAAAAGTATATGGCTTTCAGGATGTATCATTCTGTGAAGAAACGAAGCAATTTTTATTTCATAACGAAACAGATATTATGAGCGGCTATGCAGAAATAACATATAGTAGTCAATTCGAAAAATTCAACGTACAAATTCACCCAATTGAAACGCATCACCAAGCAGAGTTACAAGAGGTTGAAAGACATATACAAGCTTGCATACGGAAAGTAGAGTATTTAAATGCACTTCTTACTGGACAAACAAAGCTAGATGATAAAATTATTATTATGTAAAAAAAAAGAACGTGAAGCTATCACGTTCTTTTTTTTAAACACCCATCTTTTCTTTTAAATGTAAACCTGTTACAGACTCTAATACATCCATTGTTTCTTCAAGCTTCATATCAAAAATTGTCTTCTCTTCTATATATGGAAACTGTCTAAAACGCTTTTCTAACATTTTCACCGCATCCGATGTGAAATTTGCGCTATCAACGCCAAATTCTGTTTCAAGAAGCACGATCCAATCTAACACATGAAAACCTAATCCATTTACAAATGAAATAAGTTTTTCTTCTGGCTGTGAAGATAAGAATACGTTTCGCTCCATCTCACTAAAAAGTTCTTCTCCTAAAATTCCTGCTAACTCATCATCATGTCCGCGTTCAATAATCTCTTCATAACCGTAATCATCAACAAGCTCTTCTACTTCTTCACTATCCGCAAAAAGCAATTGACTAAGAATTGCATCTTTCTTAAATTCACTGTTTTGTACAACCTCTAAAAAACTCGTTTCCCAACCATTTTCTAATTTCATATTTAATAACTCCTTTATATACTTTACTTATAATAACTGTGCCCAAAATAGACTAATGGTAACCTTCACTCTTTTTTGCAAGAAATATTTCTGGCTATATTCCCACTTCTAACATTCCACTTTATTCAATATATATGAGACAAGCCCCTCAATTTCTCCTTCAAAAACATCAACTTCTTGTAAATGGTAAAACGTAGTTTGCAATTCATTGCTCTTGTGATATATATAAATTTTCTTTTCTAAAGCAATTGCCATCCCTAACTCTGTATGACTTCCATTCCCACCCTCTAGTATGAGTAAGAAGACATCAGCTTCTCGTATCGCCTTTTGTTCTTCTTCACCAATCTTTTGCAATTGTTCTCTATTGGTTGCTCTTTCATTTTTCGTCCAATCATATGTATGCTGCCATCCCACTTCTTTCAACTGGCTTGATACGAAACGTACAAGATGTTTATTTTGAAATCCCGAAGCAATATAAAACTTCATTTATATCCACTCCTTAAATATGTATGGGGAAACTCCTTTTTTAGCGTTAATGGGATTTTTTCAAAAAAAAACCCATCTTTAAAACTTATTTGCGTTTAAATGATGGGGTGCCTCATGATCTTCTTTTATTTTTTGTTTTTTATAACTTTCATCAGCTAACATTTCTAATTCAGCTGTTATTTCTGATTTTTCAAGCTCTCGTTCTTGTGAAAATTTCCGTGAAATATAAACAATAACACTACCAACGTACAACACAAAGCATATAATAAGTGCAGTATTTTCATAGAGACTTAGCTCCAACACAGTCACTCCTAATCCATTCGTATTTTCACGCTTAATCAATTGGAATTTCCCTATTAACCATTTGTTATTGTAACATAAAAATATCAATTCTTGGAATCTTTCATCCTATTAAAAAAGACATGATTGTTTCATCATGCCTCTGAAATATGGTGAATGATAGTTTTAATCGCTTCTTTTCCATTGTATTTTTTTAATGCCGTTTTATACGCCTCATTATTTTGATGCAACTCTTCGATATGCTTTATAAGAGATTTCACAGTTACATCTTCTTCATACAACACGGAGGCATACCCTTGTTTTTCAAAGGACTCTGCATTTAAAATTTGATCTCCACGACTGGCAAATTTCGATAACGGAATTAAAACCATTGGCTTTTGCATTGTTAAAAATTCAAAAATCGCATTGGATCCCGCACGTGAAATAACAAAATCTGTTGCTGCTAATATATCCGGCAACTCTCCATGTACATATTCAAATTGTCTATATCCTTCTTTATTTTGTAAGGATTCATCAAGATTCCCTTTTCCGCAAAGATGCACAATTTGATAATTTTTCAGAAGATCTGGAAGTGCCGATCGAACAGTTTCATTAATTTTCTTTGCTCCTAAACTTCCTCCCATAACAGTAATAACTGATTTCTTACGGGAAAACCCTAGAAACTTTAAACCTTTTTCAAGATTTCCTCTTAGTACTTCTTCACGTACTGGTGATCCTGTATATACTACTTTCTCTTTCGGTAAGTGCTTCGCAGCTTCTTCAAATGTAACAAATATTTTCGAGGCAAAACGGAGCGCAATTTTATTTGCTAGTCCAGGTGTCATATCAGATTCATGTAGCAAAACTGGCACCCTATTTAACCATCCTCCAATTACAACTGGTACAGATACGAAACCACCTTTTGAAAAAATCACATCCGGTTTTAGTTTTCGAATCCTTACATACGCATCCATAACACCTTTCATTACAAGAAAGGGATCTTTTATATTTTTTAAATCAAAATAACGACGTAGCTTTCCGCTTGCAATACTATAATACGGAATGCCTTCCTTTTCTATAATCGTTTTCTCGACCCCTTGATGAGAACCAATATAAGAGATGTCCCAATTTTCTTCCTGTAAATGTGGAATAATGGCTAAATTAGGCGTTACATGCCCTGCCGAACCGCCACCTGTAAAGACTATTTTTTTCATACGTCTCCCCCTTCAACACTATAATACACTAAAATATCTTGCCTCAGGGTGAGAAAATACCATAGCCGTTACAGATGCTTCTGGCTCCATCATAAATCCTTCTGTTAATGAAATACCTATTTCTTCTGGATGAATTAAGCGAAATAATTTTTCTTGATCAGCCAGTTCTGGGCATGCTGGATAACCAAATGACACGCGTATTCCTCTATATTTCGTGCGGAAGCGTTCTTCCATCGTCAGTTCAGGTGAATCTGGAATTCCCCAACGATCACGAATGAGCATATGTGTTTTTTCAGCAAGCCCTTCTGCTAATTCAAGTGCTAACGATTGAATTGCATGACTGCGTAAATAATCTCCCTTCGCCTTCCATTCCTCTGCAATATCTCGAACCCCTTCTCCAACGGTAACAGATAAGAAAGCAACATAATCCATCTCATCTCCAATAGGGCGTATATAATCTCCTAAAGTACGGTATGGTACTTTCCCTTGTCTCGGGAATGTGAAACGCTCTATAATACGCGTATGATCTTCTGGGTCATATATTACAATGTTTTGTCCGTCGCTTTGCGCTGGGAAAAATTGATACACCGCTTTTGGGCGTAACCAAGATTGTCCTTCTTGTAATAATTCATCAATTAAATCATTTAGCTCATGCGCTCTTTTATCCCCTTCTTGCAGGAGTTTTTTTACGTTTCCTTTTAACCCAAGATGGTGTCCAATTAACATTTGTCTATTTAAAAACGGTGCAAGATGAGAAACAGGAATATCTCGTAATACAACTCGTTTCGTCGAATCTGGTATCATAACAGTTGCTTTTGGCAACGGCTCAATAACTGCTGGAATTTCTATTTTTTTCTCCTCTTGTTTCACAATATGAAGATGGCGTTCCTTTTTATCTCGCTTCATCTTCTCACGTTCTTCTTCTTTTTGTAATTTGTTAATAATATCAAGACCTGTCATTGCATCACTTGCATAGCATACGAGCCCTTTATATGATGGAGAAATACGATTATCTGTGAACTTTCTCGTTAGTGCTGCACCACCTACAACAATTGGAATATCAATATTCGCTGCTTTTAAATCTTCGGCAGTCGTTACCATTTGTTGTGCGGATTTTACTAACAAACCAGAAAGACCAATAATATCAGGTTTCTTTTCTTGTACTTCTTGAACAATTCGATCCGAACGAACATTAATTCCTAAATTAATAATTTCATATCCGTTATTTGATAAAATAATTTCAACGAGATTTTTCCCAATATCATGTACGTCCCCTTTAACGGTCGCTAATAATACTTTCCCTTTTTTCGCACTATCACTAGATTCCATATGTGGCTCTAAATAGCTTACAGCAGCTTTCATACTTTCAGCACTTTGCAATACTTCAGCAACGATGAGCTCATTACCATTAAATAATCGCCCTACCTCATCCATTCCTGTCATAAGCGGCCCGTTAATAATATCAAGAGGTTTTCTTCCTTCTTCAAGTGCAAGGCTTAAATCTTCGTGTAGTCCTTGCTTCGTACCTTCTACAATATAGTTTGCCAGTCGTTCATCAAGCGTCAGCGTTTCTTGTGTAGCGACTTCTTTCTTTTTAGCAACACGATAAAAGTTTGTAAATTTTTCTAACGTCTCTTTCGTCGTTTCAAATAATAATGCATCGGCAAGACGTTTTTCTTCCTCTGGAATTGACGCATAGCGCTCTAATTTTTCCGTATTAACAATTGCATAATCTAATCCTGCCTTCGTTGCATGGTATAGAAAGACTGAGTTTAATACTTCCCGTCCAGCTGGTGGTAAACCAAAAGATATGTTACTCACACCTAGAATCGTTAAACATTCTGGTAACGCTTCTTTAATAAGACGAATTCCTTCTATCGTCGCTGCCGCTGAACCGATATATTCTTCATCACCTGTTCCTACAGGAAACACAAGCGCATCAAAAATAATATCAGATGGGCGTATACCATACTTCTTCGTTAGCAATTCATAGCTTCTTTTAGCAATTTCTATCTTTCGTTCTGCACTAACCGCCATACCATCTTCATCAATTGTTCCTACAACTATAGCGGCACCGTATTTCCGAAGAAGAGGTGTCACTTTTTCAAAACGTTCTTCTCCATCTTCTAAATTAATAGAGTTGATAACAGCTTTTCCTTGAATATAAGTAAGAGCTCTCGCCATAACATTTTCATCTGTTGAATCAATCATAATCGGTACTTTTAACACTTTCGTAACTTCTGCCAAGAATTTTTCCATATCTTCTATTTCATCACGGTCAGGGTCTGCCATACAAATATCAATAATATGAGCATTTTTCTTCACTTGTGCTCTTGCCACTTCAGCAGCCTCTTCGAATTTCCCTTCTGCTACTAATCTTTTAAACTTACGCGATCCAATTACATTCGTCCTTTCTCCAACAAATAGGGGCCTCATAGAATCATCGTATTGCAACGCTTCTAGTCCACTAATTCCATGTCCAACTCGCTTATGATGCTCACGAGGATTAATCGAGGCAAGCGCCGATTTCATTGCACTTATATGTTCTGGTGTTGTGCCACAACAACCACCAATAATATTAATCCATCCTTCTTCAGCAAAACGTTTTACTTTTTCAGTAAGTGACGCCGGAGATTCGTGATAATGCCCATCTTCATCAGGAAGACCAGCGTTTGGATAACAAGAAATATAACACTCCGATAAATCAGATAGAGAACGAATATGTTCCCTCATAAATTCTGGACCAGTAGCACAGTTTAATCCAACCGATAATGGCTTCATATGCTCTACCGATAAATAAAAGGCTTCGATCGTTTGACCCGCTAACGTCGTTCCCATCGGTTCAATTGTTCCGGAAATCATAATAGGTACTATTTTGTTTAGTTCTTCAAACGCCGATTGAATTCCAAGGTACGCAGCTTTCACATTACGCATATCTTGACTCGTCTCAACGAGCAATACATCAACTTCTCCTCTTAATAATCCTCTCGCTTGCCTTGTATAGGCTTCGATTAACTCTTCAAAAGTCACACCGCCTGTAACACTAATTGCTTTCGTCGTTGGTCCCATTGCTCCCGCAACATACACTTCTTTCCCGCTTTCTTTAACCGCTTGCTTCGCCAAAAGCGCTGCCCTTTCGTTTAACTCTTCATCTAAATGAGACAATGCATAATCACTTAATACAATATTCGTTGCGCCAAATGTATTCGTTTCAATAATATCTGCGCCAGCCTCAATATAGGCTTTATGAATATTTAAAATAACGTCTGGTCTTGTTTTCACTAAATATTCATTACAACCTTCGTATTCTTCTCCTCCGAAATCTTCCGCTGTTAAGTCTTCTTGCTGAATCATCGTTCCCATTGCACCATCTAATATTAAAATTTCATGTTGTAATCTCTCTTCTATTCGTTTCATCAATTAATACCTTCTTTCACTTCTTGCTTTTCTCTCACATATTTCACGAGATGTTCTGTAATTTCATATTTTAAAAACGGTGTAATAAGATAAATACCGTTAAAGTATTTCATCGCCGCATCTATCAACTCTTGTGAAATACGAATTCCTTCCTCTATGGCTGCCTCTTTCGTTTCATGTCCATCCATTCTTTGTCTTATCTCTTCAGGGAGCGTAATACCCGGTACTTCAAAATGAAGAAAATCTGCATTCCGCTTACTTACTAACGGCATAATTCCAATAAAGATAGGTTCTTCCAAATGCTTTGTCGCTTCATATACTTCTTCTATTAAAGCAACATCATATATCGGCTGTGTTAAGAAATATTCTGCTCCAGCATCAATTTTTCGTTCCATTCGTTTTACCGCTGCTTTTAAATGCCTTACATGAGGATTGAATGCCCCTCCGACAGAAAACCTTGTTGCCGGACCAATTGATTTCCCTAAAATAGAGCGACCGTCGTTCATCTCTTTAATCATTTTAATTAGTTCTATCGATGACAAATCATATACAGAAGTTGCACCTGGAAAATCACCAACGCGCGCTGGGTCACCAGTTAAAGCTAACACTTCCTCCATACCTAATGCTGATAATCCAAGCAAATGAGACTGCAGTCCAATGACGTTATGATCTCTACACGTTAAATGCGTCAATACTGGAATATCATGCTTCGTTAATAATGCACCCATAGCCATATTCGAAACGCGAGGAGATGCTAATGAATTATCTGCTAGAGTAGTAGCATCCGCTCCAGCCCTTTTCAGTGCTCTTGCCCCTTCAAAAAACCGCTGCGTGTCTAACGTTTTCGGTGGATCTAATTCCACTACAACTGTCGTTTGTTTCTTTGCCTTCTCTGCGAGAGTAACATGGGCTCTCGAACGCTTCTCATGTGTATGGACCACTTTAGGCCTTTGAATCGTCTCCTTTGCTATTACAGGTACAACATTTGCAATAGCACGTTTCATTCCTTCAATATGTTCCGGGGTAGTACCACAACAACCACCTAATAAACGAATACCTTGTTCAATAAAGTTTGGTGTCATCTCTTCAAAATACGCTGGACTTCCCTCGTATACGTAACGCCCCTCCACATAATTCGGGAGACCTGCATTCGGATATGCTGATAAATAGCCATTTTGAGGAATCGATATCATTTTGAAAGCTTCCGTCATATGAAGTGGCCCTAGTTGACAGTTCAATCCAACAACATTGGCACCGTAATCTAAAAGCTGTTTTAATATTTCATTGACATCATTCCCATTTTGAGTCGTACCTGCCTCATGTAACGCTAACTGAGCAACAATCGGAATATTCGTTTGTTTACGCAATACTTTAACGGCATGCAATAATTCAAATTCATCATAAAAAGTTTCTAGTAGTAATCCATCAACCTGTTCTTCTAGTAAAGCACCTGCCTGCTCAAGTAACATAAACTCTCGCTCTATATCAGTCGTTGTAACAGCACCAATATGTTTCATACCTCCAATTGTCCCTAAAATTGCATTCCGCTCTGTTACTGATGCTTTCGCAATATTCACTGCCGCTTTATTAATTTGGACAACTTGATTTTCTAATCCATACATACGTAATTTTGCTTCATTTGCCCCATACGTATTCGTTTGAATAACATCCGCTCCAGCAGCTACATATTGTTTATGGATCGATATAATTAAGTCTGGATCAGACAAATTCAATTCTTCAAAACTACTTTGTAAACCATGAGAATGTAATAAAGTTCCAACCGCACCATCACCTATTACAATTCCTTTTGATAATAAATCTAGTAATTTCACGAATCCCCCTCATTTCTATCAATATAAAAACCCCCTCTTCACTTTGAAGAGGGGGACATAATTGTTCCTCCTCTTATTATGCAAAACACACGTTTTGCAGGTTTTAGCACCGTTTCAAACATTTAGTTTGAAGGTTGCCGGGTTTCACAGGGCCTTTCCCTCCACCGCTCTCAATAAGAGTTTGTCTTTATTATTTTATTTATGTAGCTAAAAGGAAATGCGTTCCCCTTTTAACAATGTTTGTTAATTTTTTATAAATTTAGCACGCACTAAAATAAAAGTCAATGACACTTGCGGAAAAATAAAAATTATTTAAAATAAAGTTGCAATTCAATTATCTTTTGTTGTAAAGTTAAAAACATAATAAAAATTTCATACGAACATTCTTATCTAGAGAGGTAGAGGGACTGGCCCTATGACGCCTCAGCAACCATTAACATTCATTCGTTAATAAGGTGCTAATTCCAGCAAATTGTGAAAGATTTGACAGATGAGAAGAAGACTCTATTCAAACCAAAAGCCTTCTTCTTAGAAGGCTTTTTTTATTTTACATTCACTTAGTCGTTCACTTTAAAAAGGGGGAATTTTCACATGTCAACAATCGAAACAAAACTAGCACAAATCGGGAACCGTAGCGAAGCTACAACAGGAACTGTTAATCCACCTGTTTATTTCTCAACTGCTTATCGTCACGAAGGAATTGGTAAATCTACTGGCTTTGACTATTCAAGAACTGGAAATCCGACTCGCGGTCTTTTAGAACAGGCAATTGCAGACTTAGAAAGCGGTGAGCAAGGGTATGCCTGTAGTTCAGGAATGGCGGCTGTTCTCCTTGTCCTTTCACTATTCCGTTCCGGAGATGAACTTATCGTATCCGAAGACTTATACGGAGGAACATATCGTCTATTTTCCGAACATGAAGGCAAGTGGAATATTCGATGTAAATACGTAGATACACAATCTATTAAACAAATTGAGCAAGCAATCACATCTCAAACGAAGGCTATTTTCATAGAAACACCGACTAATCCATTAATGCAAGTAACTGATATCGTAAGTGTAGCAAGTGTAGCCAAAAGGCACGGACTACTTCTTATTGTAGATAACACGTTCTATACACCTTATATACAGCAACCATTAACAGAAGGTGCAAACATCGTCCTTCATAGCGCAACTAAATATTTAGGCGGACATAACGATGTACTAAGCGGACTTGTCGTTGCGAAAGGGAAATCTCTTTGCGAGGAGCTTGCTCATTATCATAATGCCTCTGGTGCTGTCTTAAGCCCGTTTGATTCATGGCTATTAATTCGAGGCATGAAAACTTTAGCACTTCGCATGAAGCAGCATGAAGAAAATGCTCATGCAATTGTTGCTTATTTAAATGATGAAGATGGTGTGACAGATGTATTTTATCCAGGAAGAGGTGGTATGATTTCATTTCGCCTTCAAGATGAAACTTGGATTAATCCTTTCTTACAATCTTTATCCTTAATTACATTTGCTGAAAGTCTTGGCGGCGTCGAAAGTTTAATGACTTATCCAGCAACGCAAACCCATGCCGATATTCCTGAAGAAGTTCGAACAGCACGTGGTGTGTGTAATCGTCTTCTCCGTTTTTCAGTCGGCATCGAAAATAGCAATGATTTAATTCAAGACTTAAAGCAAGCAATTAAAATTGTAAAAGAAGGTGTAAGAATATGAGTTATTCCATAGATACGCTTTTACTGCATAATCAATACAAGCATGACACACACACAGGAGCTGTTAACGTTCCCATCTATAACACATCAACATTTCATCAGTTTGATGTAGATGCTTTCGGAAAGTATGACTATAGTCGCTCAGGAAATCCAACGCGTGAAGCTCTTGAAGATATCATTGCTTTATTAGAAGACGGGACAAAAGGATTCGCCTTTGCATCAGGAATTGCAGCAATTTCTACTGCATTTCTCCTTCTTTCACAAGGCGATCACGTACTCATTTCAGAAGACGTATATGGAGGCACTTACCGAATTATAACTGAAGTTCTCTCTCGTTACGGTGTTTCACATACATTTGTTGATATGACAAATGTGGAAGAAGTAAAAGAAAACATTAAACCAAATACGAAGCTCTTTTATGTAGAAACACCTTCTAACCCACTTTTAAAAGTGACAGATATTCGTGCTGTTTCTAATCTTGCAAAATCTATTGGTGCTCTTACTTTTGTTGATAATACATTTTTGACACCACTATTCCAGAAGCCACTTAATCTTGGCGCCGATGTCGTTCTTCATAGTGCAACAAAATTTATTGCTGGTCATAGTGATGTCACCGCCGGATTAGCTGTCGTAAAAGATGAAGAACTCGCTCAAAAGCTCGGCTTTCTACAAAATGCTTTTGGTGCTATTTTAGGACCGCAAGATTGTTCTCTCGTGCTTCGCGGTCTGAAGACATTGCATGTACGTCTCGAACATTCAGCTGCAAATGCCAACAAAATCGCACATTTTTTACAAGAGCACTCTAAAGTTCAAAATGTCTATTACCCTGGATTACAATCACATCTTGGCTATAGTATTCAACAAAATCAAGCAACATCGGCTGGGGCTGTTTTATCTTTCACCTTACAATCAGAAGATGCACTGCGCCAATTCTTATCAAAAGTTAAACTGCCCGTTTTTGCGGTTAGTCTAGGAGCTGTTGAATCTATTCTTTCATATCCAGCAAAAATGTCACATGCAGCCTTATCACAGGAAGCACGTGATGAAAGAGGGATTTCCAATTCATTACTCCGTTTATCGGTTGGTCTTGAAAATGTTAACGATTTAATATCCGATTTCGAAAATGCTCTTTCTTATGTAGAAGAACCTATAAATGCATAAATGGAAGAAACGAAGATTCATCAGTTAAAATCAAACAACTTTATTGCCATTATAAAGAAGCTGATCATAATCAGCTTCTTTTCTTTTAACCTGTTATATATTCTATATATAACATTATGATTCCTTTTTCATATTATTTTAAAAATTTTGTATATTCATTTGAAAGAATAAGAAAATCATGATAAAATTGTGTTACGAATATATCTATATCTTTCAATTTTTGAAACGCATCAAAATTTTCACCCAAAAATGTCATTTTACAAAACTGTGCAAATTTATCTATTTTATTTACATCAGGGTCTCTTTTCTTACAATTTCTTTACTTTAGGACTTTTTTTCTGCAACAACTGTTTTCTTTTCTTTGATTTTTTGGTATGTATAGTATGGTATAACAGCTCACACGGAGGTGGAAAAGAACATGTTAGAAACCTTTCAAAAAGAAATAGAACTATATGAAAGCAATGCAGAATTATTGAAAGTGCTTGCTCATCCTGTTCGCTTATGTATTGTAAAGGGATTAATTGAACGTGGCCCAAGCAACGTTTCTACAATGTACACAGGCTTAAACATGCCACAATCTACAATTTCACAGCATTTAGCAAAGTTAAAAAGTGCTAAAATCGTTTCTAGTGAAAGAAAAGGATTGGAAATTTACTACAAAGTAGAAAACGAAACAATTATTCAACTCGTTCGCGTATTATTAGGTTAGGGACCTATAGACAGAGAAAAAGAGCGTATTCTATATTTTCCATCTCATATCTTTAATATAAATATATATCATGAGAGAAAATATATAATGCTACATAATTAAAAGTCGTATTAAAAAACAAGACACAGAAAATACTGTGTCTTGTTTTTTTCATATGGTTAAATATTGATTCAAAAGTAAATTCTTCATATCTTTCGTGTGTATAACAACATCGAAAGCATTACCTAATCCTCCGTTCAAAATCATAGAGCGAATAGCTCTATTTAGTTTTTGAGTTTCAGAAAAAGGGTTGGTATCTTGATGACTAGCAAGCTGATCTAATATTCCTGCTGCTAACAAAAACTCTGATTGCTTCCTATGCCATATCGTATTAATTCCTTGTAGCTCAAAATTCATCTTCAACTCATCCCAATGAACATGCGTAGTAAGGTCCATTTCTCCTGGATATGCAAGCGGATTATGAATTAACTTATGCTTATAATATCCTCTTAAACTTCCTTCATGATGTGCAGGATGCATCCATTCTTCTTTTGTATATCCATAATCAACTGTAATACATATACCTTTCTGAAACCATTTCGCAATCTCTTCTATATACTCTTCCATTGCAATAGGCACTTCAAAGCGCTGTCCCTCAGCAATATGAATGTTATATTTCAATAAGTAACGGCCGACTCTTTTCTCTATCGGTCTAAATACTTCTGTAAGGTTTCCCTCATCTGTATATGTGATACGTACTTCATACAAAATTCCATTTCTTTTCTCAACTATCTCAACAGGAAACGCATCAAATAATTCATTCGAAAAAATAATTCCTTCGAAAGACTCTCCCATTTCAATATAAGATGTATAATACGACACATTATCAAATAAGCAAAGCCTCTCCTGTTGTAATCTTCTATGAAAAGGGCTCACTTCAATAATTGAATAGTTTAAATTGATAAAGGTTTCCGGAGATAATTGTTTCCATTCTTGTAAAACATCATAGGCAAACTTTCCTGTTCCCCCACCAATCTCACAAATATTTGGAGAAACTTCTCCCTTTTCAACAAGCCGAATAAAAAACTTAGCAAAAGTCTTCGCAAATACAGAAGATACATTGCTACTCGTAAAAAAATCTCCCTGTCTTCCAATTTTTTCACGTTCTCTCATATAATACCCATGTTCCTCTGCATATAATACGAGGTTCATATACGTACTATATGAAATCGAATGATCCTTTTCTTTTCCCATCCATTCTCTTAAATTGAGCTCCATCCCCATAATGACTCCTTATTGTAAAAATGGATTATTTTCTTTTTCAAAACCAATGCTTGTTTCTGGACCGTGTCCACATAGCACCGCTGTTTCATCTGGTAATACAAATAATTTCTCTTCAATACTTCCAATTAATTCAGCAAAACTTCCACCAGGTAAATCCGTTCTTCCAATACTCATTTGGAACAATACATCTCCAGAAAATACAGCATTCGCCTCTTTACTGTAATAAGAAATACTTCCTGGAGAATGTCCTGGTGTCTCAAAAATTTCAAAACTAAAAGAACCGATCGTTAATGTACCCTCTTCGTCAACAATATGATCTGCTGGTTTTGCTGTAATACTGCGGTTCATCATAAAAATTTGCGAGCCATTCACAGTTGCATCGCCTAACCAATCCGCTTCTTCTTTATGTACGTATACAGGAATATGAAAAGCGTCCCTCACCGCATCAACAGCACCGATATGATCGAAATGAGCATGTGTTAATAAAACCGCAAGTGGTTTTAACTGTGCTTCTTGTAAATATGTAACAAGTTTCTCTCCTTCATGGCCAGGATCAAAGATAATACACTCATTTTGATCATTCGTTAAAATATAAGCATTTGTTTGTAATGGGCCTAACGGCATTTGTATCCATTTCATATGAAAATCTCCTCCAGTTATTTAATTTACTTTTAATGATACAACATTTCTTTCTCTTAGGAAAAGAAGGGGTGTTATCTCGACAATCATTTTTAAAACATGTACAATATAAAAGAGTAAATATTCTAAAAACTCATCCTACGGAATGAGTAGACAGAGGAGGATATTGTATGGGCCTTGTTATTATTTTTACGCTAGTCACTCTGTTAGCTGTATTTGCTACGCTTAGAACACTTCGCGAAAAAAACTTATTCGCGGGCGGCTTCGCTATTGCAACTGTACTTGTTTTCGGATGGTTTACAATCATGACTGTTCTATATAATGGGTACCCACCAACAGCTTAATCCATTTACATTTTTATTCTCCAACAAGATCTTGCATAAAAAGAGGAAGGGGGCCCCTTCCTCTTCTCATTATTCACAACTTATATCATCTTCGCCTCGTATTTGTGCTTCTTTACAAGCCACGCTCCTCCAATTACACCTGCATCATTACCAAGTATTGCAATTGCTAACTTTGTGCTCTTTACAGCACGAGAGAAAGCATATTGCTCGAAATAACGTTGAATTGGCTCTAATAGTGCATCTCCAGCTTTAGATACGCCACCACCAATTACGATTTTCTCTGGGTTCAACGTACTAGCAAGGTTCGCTACAGCTAATCCTAAATAAGAAGCTACTTTTTCCACTACTTCACCTGCTAGTTCGTCACCTTGTCCAAGCGCTTCAAACACATCTTTTGATGTAATAAGCCCTTCTTCTGCTAACATAGAACGTAAAACACTTTCTTTATCTGTCTCTTGTATTTTTTGCATAGCAACACGCACAATACCTGTTGCAGAGGCTACCGTTTCTAAGCAACCCGACTTCCCGCAATTACATGGAAAAGCGTTCTCTGTAACAACTGTAATATGTCCAATCTCACCAGCAGCACCGCTTATACCATGTACAATCTCACCATTGGCGATAACACCACCACCAACACCAGTGCCAAGTGTCATACAAATTAAATCTTTTGCTCCTTCACCAGCACCTTTCCACATTTCACCAAGCGCCGCTAAGTTTGCATCATTATCAATAACAACAGGTAATCCCGTTTCTACTTCTAGTAAATCTTTTAACGGATAGTTTTTCCATCCTAAATTAACCGCTTCATAAATCATTCCAGATGCCACATGTACAGGACCAGGAGCTCCCATACCAATACCAATTAACTTGCTTTTTAATTCACCTAATTCTTCTAACTTTTTATCAATAGCTTTCGCTACATCAAGTGTAATATGTTTTCCTTGTTCATTTGTATTCGTAGGGATTTCCCACTTATGTAAAATTTCACCGTACACATTAATAAATGCTAATTTAATCGTTGTACCACCAAGGTCAACACCAACTAACCATTTCTCTTCCATGTTACGTACCTACCTTTATCTAATTCTTATTTATCTCTTTTTGAATTTCTTGCTTCAACAAAAATAAAGCTGTTTGATAGTCTTGTGGATCGATTAGTTGTGATTGATTTAATTCACGCAATTCATCTTGCATTAATTGTAAATCGGCGATTCGATCACCCGTATAAATAATCGTACCAAATTTCTTTAGCAATTGCTGAATATCATAAATGGATATCATTTCATCACCCTCTATGCTCACTTACTATAAAAAAATTATAATAAGAAAACGTTCACATATTTTATTATAATCAAGAAGAAAAAGTCTCGTCAATTTTTATTTGTCTATACAAGCCCATTTATAACCATTGTTCCTTTTTCTGTAATAATTTTTTCTACATTTTTATCAAATGGCTCTACCGGAATATGTTTTACAATTTGAAAATCATAAGCTAATGATAGCGTTTTCCCTTTATAGTGCACGAGATAACGATCATAGTAGCCACCGCCATATCCAATCCGTTCCCCTCGCTGTGTATAAGCTACTCCTGGCACGATAAGAAGATCAATTTCACACGCATTCACTTCTTCCGTAAGTGCTGGAATCGGTTCACGTAAATTCATATATACTGTTTCTAATTGATTTAAATTACTAATTTGTCGAAAAGACATCGTTCTTGTCCCTTTATTACACTTCGGAACAACAATTTTCTTTCCTGCTTCCCAAGCTTTTTCGATAATAGGATATGTATTCACTTCATGCTCCATCGAGAGAGTGATTCCAATTGTTTTAGCTTCAACCCACTCTTTTTGTCCATACACCGAAACTGCAATTTGTTCCGATAAAGTTGTATACTGTTCTTCAGATAAAGAATTCATGTGTTCTATTACTTGTTTGCGTAAACGTATTTTCTCTTCTTTCACACACTTTTCCCCCTTGCAGTGACACTTTACTCTACGAAGATAGTGTATCACTTTTACGTAGGAATCGCATAAAAAAAAAGAAACAGTAGGAAAATATTCCTACTGCTTACTTTGTTTCACGGTGTAACGTAGACTTCTTGTCACGCTTGCAATACTTTTTAAGCTCGATACGCTCAGCGTTGTTACGTTTATTTTTCTTTGAGATATAGTTACGATCTCCGCATTCTGTACATGCTAGAGTAATATTCACACGCATTCTTATTTCCCTCCAGTCACTAATAACTTAAATCAGACTATACTATAATACCACTTTTAAAATAAAAATTCTACACCTTTTGATATTGTCTAATTTTTTCTATAAGATTTTTCATGTTTTCCCTTGCTATTACTGGGTTTCTAGCATGTGAATACACCAAAAATTTTGGTTGTTTTGTATCAGAAACGATATAAGACCACTCTTTTTCTGTATATTTGAACTGTATTCCTTCAAATATACCTTCTTCTTTTCTTTCCATATCGGCCAATAATTTCCTCATTACTTTCCCTTTTTCCTTCCATGAACATACAACTTCATCATAAAGTAGATACAGTGGCGGTGATTGCTCTGCTATGCTAAGTAATGTTTTTCCTTGCAATGCTATTAATTCAAATAATTTTCCAATTCGATATAAAATATCTCGCTTCCATCTTAATTGAAAAGAGTTTTTTTCATTATGCATATAAAAGAGGAGATAACATTCCCCTAATTTCAAAGACATCGGGTAAACATTATCTGCTGATTCGAGTAATAAATCTGGAATATCTACTTCTTCAAAATCAGTTCCTTGGTAAATATTGCTGTGAGTGTCATATAATTCGAAGCGATTTCCGTGTTCAGAAAACATAAGCGCCATATTTGCTTTACTCGATTTCATCAAAGCTTTCACATGATCTTTTTGTTCACTCGCATAAATCCATGTAACTGTGCATCCAATCCTTTGTAGAAAGAGCATAAGTAAATGTTGTAACATATCATTTCTCTTATTAATAAGAAGATGAAACTTCTGTTTTTGTATCGTTTCAATATCAATACGCTCTAACACAGCTTCTACATAATTATTTACAGAAACGTGAACTAGCTTATTTCGCCCCATTTCTTTCTCACAAGCGTAATAAAACGACTCAGACATATATACTTGTTCTATCGCTTTTTGCTGCTTATACGTTAAAAACGAGCCCTCCTTACCATACAGTTGTATAACAATCCCTCTTTCGTTTTCCACTTGAACGAAAACTCCACCTGCACATTGCAAATTATGAATGGCATACTGAAAAAGCGACTCATTCATTTCTTTACATTCCATCGTATGAATCCCGCTGCCATGAATGGCATGGAGGAATAAATTTTTAAAGGACGTTGTTTCTATATTTTCCTGACTTCCAATCAATATACTCTCTCCTTTGGCAAAAAGAGATCCATAAGCCATTGCAACTTTCACAATAAATTGAGGAGTAATTTCAACATTACCCCTTCCTACAATCCGGCTTTTTTGTAACCATCCTGCACTCTTTTCACTCTCTTTAACACCGGCAGAACCTACTATCGAATGACTATCTATCTCCTTATATGGCCATATTTTTCCTTTTTGCTTAATTACTGTACTTTTCCCTATATGACAATGATCCGCTACAATACTTTTTTGAAAAAGTGTAACATCATCTTCGACCATTGTATGATCTCCTATTGTTGTTTCTAACAACTCACAATTTTTTCCTATATGAGAGTTTGCAAAAATGATGCTTTTTTGAAGATGAGAATAACTTGAAACGATACTATTTTTCCCGATAATAGAGTACGGTTCAATTACAGCCCCTGCACCAATCATTGCTCCTTCTCCAATAAAAGAAGGACCATGAATTTTCGTCCCTTTTCCTATCGTTACACCTTCTCCCATCCACACCATTGGTAATACTTCTGTATATGGAATAGGCACCTTCAATTTTTTCGTCAACAAATCGAATTGAGCTTGCCGATATTGATCAAATGTACCAATATCTAGCCAATAGTCTTCTGATAAATATGCAAATAAAGCATTTTTATTCGCCAATAACGGAAACACATCATGACTGAAATCCGAAAATTCCATGGATGGTATGTAAGAAAAGATTTCTGGCTCCATTATATAAATACCTGTATTCACAATATTAGAAACTACCTCATTCCAGCTCGGTTTTTCTATATATCGTATAATTTCTTGTTCTTTATTCATTACAACTAACCCAAATGAGAGTGGGTTTTCTACTTCTTTCGCAAACATCGTTACCATTCTCTTCTTCTGTTCATGAAATGCAATTCCTTCTGATAATTGAAAGTCAGTTAATGCATCCCCACTAATAACAACAAATGTTTCATCTAAAAAACTTTCCGCTTGCTTAATGCTCCCTGCTGTTCCAAGCGGAGGAGAATCTTCAAAATAATACAAGTTAACTCCCCACTTACTACCATCACCAAAGTATTGCTTAATGGCAGTACTCATATATTGAACTGTAATTGCAATTTCACGAATACCATGCTGACGTAATAATTCAATATTATATTCAAGAACTGGTTTTTCTAACAATGGTAACATCGGTTTTGGAGTATTACATGTTAATGGTCTAAGACGTCTCCCTTTTCCTCCAGCTAAAATAACCCCCTTCATATACTTCAGCCTCCACTTATATAATGTTCAAGAACTCCGTATATCATTTATCCCACATTAACTGCAGGAAAATTCCGGTTTGGTAAATCTAACAATCAGTGAGAGGCAGCCCCACTAATTAAAGCCTCACTTTATGAATAAATGTACCTTTTAACTCCCGATAAAAAAAGAAAGCGCTTACCATTAACTTAGTAAAATAATTAATTAGACGTAACTAACACATATGTACTTCTTTTTCCATTAATTATGATACATCTTATCATCATAGACTAAAGGAAACAACGAGCTTTTTTTGTCATGTTTTGACAAAAAAAGTAGGTGATTTCTCATCACCTACTTTTTCCCCTACTCATTCAATAAATAATGCTTTCCTTTTACTAAATAAAATACATTCTCAGCAATATTTGTAACATGGTCTGCTACACGCTCAATATATCTTGCAACAAAGGATAGTTGTGTAATTTGTGTAATCGCTTCTGGTTGTCCAGGGACAGAGGAAATAAATTCACGAATCGCTTTCCCATAAATTTCATCAACTGAATCATCCATTTCAGCAATTTGTTTAGCAAAAGTTAAATTTTCTTGCTCATATGCTTCTAATGCTAAATTTAACATCTTATGAGCAATCTCAAACATTTCCTCAAGATTACGCAAGCTAACGACCACTTCTTTTTCACCAAGACGAATTGTTGATTTCGCAATATTAACAGCATGGTCTGCAATACGTTCTAAATCTGTCGCTGTTTTAATTGAAATGAAAATCCTTCTTAAATCACTTGCTACAGGCTGCTGCTTTGTAATAAGCATAAGCGCAAGGTCATTTATTTCCTCTTCTAAATTATCCATGCGATAATCCCCATCAATGACTTCTAACGCTTTCTCTACATCCCTGTGGTGAAGACCTTCCATAGCAATCAATAAAGCTTCCCTTGCTAACTCACCAAGCTCGATCACCTTTTGCTGTAACGTTTTTAAATCACATTGAAACTGTTCTCTTACCATCGTTTCTTCCCCCTCAATATTATGTGCCATTATATATAAAGTGAAACTTTAATCAGTGTGGGGTTTTTTCATCCCCCACTGATTATTAGTTGAACCAATCGGGCGTTTATGGGCAGTTGATCTCCCAACTAACTTCTTTGTTCCAGCCGAGTTTTGAGTTGGGAGTTTTACTGCCCGTTAATGCGGGATAAATCCCCTACCCAGCCTCTTGTACGTTTATTAAGCCTTGAGAAAAGAGAAATATTACTCCCCTATTAGAATGAGGTGAAAGTGAGAAATGCCCTCTGTTAAGGGGGCATTTCCTCTTAGCCTTACAACAATATCAACCAAATCGTCCTGTAATGTAGTCTTCTGTACGCTTATCTGTAGGTGTTGTAAATAATTTGTTCGTATCTGTATATTCCACAACTTCTCCACTTAAGAAGAAAGCAGTTTTATCTGAAATACGTGCTGCTTGTTGCATGTTGTGCGTCACGATAACAATACTAAAGTCTTTCTTTAACTCCTGAATTAGCTCTTCTACTTTTGATGTTGAAATTGGATCTAGCGCCGATGTTGGTTCATCCATTAAAATTACGTCTGGCTCAATCGCTAAGCAGCGTGCAATACATAGGCGCTGTTGCTGTCCACCTGATAAACCATATGCGTTATCGTGCAAACGATCTTTTAACTCATCCCAAATCGCTGCTCCGCGCAAGCTCTTTTCAACGATTTCATCAAGTGTTTTTTTGTCACGAACACCATGGATTTTCGGGCCATATGCTACATTTTCATAAATAGATTTTGGGAATGGATTTGGCTTTTGGAATACCATACCCACATGCGTACGTAATTCTTCAACCGGATATGACTTTTCGAATATGTTTCGTTCTCTATATTCGATAACGCCCGTAGTTCGAACGATAGGCACTAACTCTACCATACGATTTAGTGTTTTTAAGTACGTTGATTTACCACAACCACTTGGACCGATAATCGCTGTTACTTCATTCTCATGAATACTTAAGTTGATATCTTTTAAAGCGTGGTCTTCTCCGTACCATAAATTTAAATTTTTCGTATCAAATACCACTTTTTTTGGTTCTGTCTCAATCTTTTTCTCGTTTTTCACCTGTACATTTACTACTGTTGCTACCATTTGAATTCCCCTTTCATCCACTTCCAACTTATTTTCGATTTCGTAACCATAAGACAAATATATTTATAAAGAGCAGCAACCCTAACAAAACAATCATCCCAGCTGCTGCTACATACTGAAATTCTTCTTGTGGTCTACTCATCCAATTAAAAATTTGAATTGGTAAAACCGTAAATCTATCAAACATGCTGAACGGAACATAATTTGCAAAGGCAAGAGCCCCAATGACTAATAATGGTGCTGCCTCACCAATTGCTCTCGATACCGCTAACGTACATCCCGTTACAATCCCTGGTAAAGCTACTGGCAATACAATTTGATACATCGTTTGCCACTTCGTAGCACCTAATCCGTAAGAAGCCTCTAGTAATGAGCTCGGCACAGTTCGAATCGCTTCTTGACTAGCTACAACAACAGTTGGTAAGACGAGTAAACTCATCGTCAGTGCCGCTGCAATTATGCTCTCTCCTAAATGGAGAGCGTATACGAAAATAGTTAACCCGAGTAAACCAAACACAACGGAAGGTACCCCTGCTAATGTTTGATTATTTAATTCAATTAACTTTTTAAAAACGGACTCCTTCGCATAATGCTCTAAATAAAGAGCTGTTCCGACTCCAAATATAAAAGAGACCGGTATAACAATGCTCATAAATAGTATTGTTCCTGACAAAGCAGCGACAATCCCAGCTTCTCTCGGATTACGTGAGGCGAAGTTTGTAAAGAAATCTATTGAAAGATAACTTATACCTTTTTCAAAAATTTGAAAAAGCAATATAAAAAGTATTACTACCGAAAACAAAATTGCTATATAAAACAAACACTTGTAAATCCGATCCTTTAAAAAACGCGATGCCATATTTTCTTGTATTTTTTTATGGTTTAACATTCTCATATTATGTCACCCTCCTAAAACGGCGCATAATATATTGCGAAATGATATTCATAATAAAAGTAAACATAAATAACGTTGCACCTACAGCATACATGCTGTAATAAGTAATCGTTCCATGCGGAGCATCACCTAAACTCACTTGTACAATATAGGCTGTTAATGTTTGAATAGAATGAGTCGGATCTATCGATACATTAGGTGTGGATCCAGCTGCAATAACAACAATCATCGTTTCACCAATCGCTCGAGAAGCTGCTAATATAATCGCTGCCATTATGCCCGTAAAAGCCGATGGAAACACCACTTGTTTTACCATCTCAAAACGAGTCGCTCCTAGCGCTAATGAGGCTTCTTTAATTCCTTTTTCTACAGCTCTCATCGCATCTTCAGAGAGAGACGCAATCGTCGGGATCATCATGAACCCTATAACAATCCCCGGACTAATAGCATTAAAAAACTGCAAATCTGGTATAACGCGTTGTAAAAGTGGTGTGACAACTGTTAACGCGAAAAAACCATATACAATTGTCGGGATGCCGGCTAGTAGCTCTAACAACGGTTTTAATATTTTCCGAGCGCCATTCGAAGCGTATTCGCTTAAAAACACGGCACAACCTAAACCAATAGGAATTGCTACGAACATGGCAATTGCTGTTACAAGGATTGTTCCACATATAAGTGGTAATATACCGAATTTCGGATCTTCAAAAAAAGGTAACCATTCTTTCTCTGTCAAAAAAGAATACAATGATATCTTTTGAAAAAACATGATTGTTTCATTTGCCAACGTAATAATAATTCCAAGTGTCGTTACAATGGACACGCTAGCAATGACTTTTAGTATTAACGGAACAATTCGATTGATTCGCTGCGTTTTTTTTCTTCTATTTGTATTTCTCTCAATCAAATGTTGTACAGAAAATGTAATTTGACTTTTGTCATTATGAGCCAAAGATGAAAACCCCTTTCCACCCTGACATTACCTTTTTATTTCTGTTAACATTCGCAGTTGTTCATTATATTTTTCTTTTGGTAATTTTACATATCCGACCTCTTCAGCAAGGCTTCCAACATGCTTAATCATAAACTCAACATAATTTGCTACATTAATTTTATTTCTGATAGATGCATGATTCACATACGTAAATAGCGGCCTAGATAATGGCTTATACGTACCCGATTGAATGGTCTCTTTCGTTGGAAATACACCATCCACCTGTATTGCTTTTACCTTATCTCGATTGGCCATATAATAAGCATATCCTACAAAAGCAATGGCATTTTTATCATTCATTACCCCTTGCATAATAACTTGATCGTCTTCAGACAAAGAAACCGTTTTTACAAGGCGATTATTTTGTAAGACAACATTTTGAAAATAATCATAAGTACCAGAGTCTACGCCTGGCGCATAAAATTTAACTTGTTCACGTGGCCATGATGAATGAATTTGTGACCATCGTTTCAATCTTCCATTTTCACTCCATAATAGACGTAACTCGTCTATCGTCATATTGTTTACCCACGTGTTTTGACGATTCACAACAATCGTTAGACCGTCATAAGCAACCTCAAATGGTGTAAATTGAATGGAGTTTTTCTGCATTACATTTTCTTCTACCGGTTTCATCAATCTCGAAGCATTGTTTATATCTACTTCTCCTTTACTGAAACGATTAAATCCTCCTCCTGTCCCAGAAATACTAATAGAAATTTTCACGTTTGGATGGGCCTTTGTATATTCCTCTGCTACTGCCTCTATAATAGGAAAAACCGTTGAGGATCCATCAACTCTCACTTCTCCCATTTCATTTGTAGCGAATGCAGTAGACATATTAAAACAAAGGAAACATGTCGATAATGTCAAAACTTTAATCGATGCGCTCATCCATTTCACGTGTTCTTCCTCCTAGAAGTAACCGGAAATAACAGGATTACAGATATAAGAATACTGCTAAACTATTAATTCGGTTTTAATTGTTTGTAAAAGTTTTGTAAAGTTCCACAAAAACAACTGTATACACAAACTTTATTTTCACTTTTGTACTTTAGATGCAGGAAATTTTCTAATCATCCATAAAGTGAAACTTTAATCAGTGGGGGTTTTGTTCATCCCCCACTGATTATTAGCCTTCACCAATCGGGCGTTTACGGGCAGCAGGGCTCACACCTAACTTCTTTGCTCCAGCTGAATTTTGAGGTTGGAGTTTTACCGCCCTCAAATAGCGGGATAAAGCTGCTATCTCCTATCACACAAGACAAACTTAGAGCGTATGCACTAATCTTATTGTGTTCATCGTTTTTGAAACTACATGTTTTTTCAATATTTTACGCTTGTCCACATTTACTAGACCATATGCATAAAGCATAAAAAAAAGTACACTATCTTTTCAGATAGTGTACTTTTTTTACAACTTTTTTATTCATCATCTTGATTTTTATTTTTTTTCTCTTTTTCATCTTTTGGAGCTTCACCAGTTATTGCTTGTTGTTTTAACTCAAAATAAGCATCCATAATTTCACGACCAATATATCCGTTAATTCCTGTTTTATCATCATGTACCCATGGTACAACAACAGAAAATGCTACTTCTGGATCTTCAAGTGGCGCATAACCTACTAATGTTAAATTATATGTTTCACGACGCTCACCTTTTGCATTTCTACCAATCTCTTTATCTCCGCCATATACAGTTTGAGCTGTACCTGTTTTCCCAGCGGCTTTATATGGTGCGCCTGCAAAGTATTTTGTAGCTGTACCACCTGAATCATTATACACTTGTCTAAATCCTTCTTGAACACGTTTAATTTGCGATTCAGGCATATCAATGCGATTTAATACTTTCGGTTCCATTGATTGAACAACTTTTCCAACTTCCTCTGGCTTCGTAGCTGGCTCGCGGATTTCCTTTACAACTTGCGGTTGCATACGATATCCACCATTCGCAATCGTCGAAATATATTGTGCTAATTGAAGTGGTGTATACGTATCATACTGTCCAATTGATAAATCTAATAAGAAACCTGGTATCTGATCTGTTCTACCTCTTTGTCCAGCCGTTTCATTCGGTAAATCAATGCCAGTTTTTACACCAAGTCCAAATTGACCGAAATAGTAACGCATAGTATCATATGATTTTTGTGGTATATCTAACGTACCGCCTCGCACATATGGAACCCCAGCGATATTCATCGCTGTTTTAAACATATAAACGTTTGAAGACATTTTTAACGCTGTCAGGTCATTAATGTATCCCATCGTTTTCCATGATGATTTTGTTTGTGTACCTTTTAATTTAATTGGTTCATCTAACTGTACAGATCCAGGTTGAATCGCGCCAGTTTGATATCCCGTAAGTACTGTCGCACCTTTTACAGTTGAACCCATCGGATAAGAACTCGTCATCGTTCCTAATGCAAAATCTTCTACTTTCGTTTCGCCGTCTTTATCCACTAATTGTTTCCCCGCCATAGATAAAACTTCACCATTTTTCGGGTTCATCATTACAACGAATGCACGGTCTAAAAGAGGTTCGCTCCCTTTAAATCTCATTAAGTTTTTCGTAAGAATTTCTTCTACGCGCTTTTGTAATTCCATATCGATTGTTAAATTCAGGTCGTTACCTCGTTGTCCTTGTGACACATTAATAGTTTCTAAAATATTACCATCTTTATCTGTAACATTTCTAACTTCAGCTTTTGTACCGTGTAAACTATCTTCGTACTGTTGCTCAAGGTAACTTTTCCCTACGCGATCATTACGATTATAATCACGAACAAGATAGTAATCTAATCTTTCTCTCGGCAACCCTTCATCAGAAGAAGTTACACCACCAAGTACACTTCGGAACGTATCGTCATACTTATATTTTCGCTCCCAGTCAACATTCGTATCTACGCCTGGTAATTTCGCTAAATTTTCACTAATAATCGCATATTCTTCCGGGGTTGCATTTTTTTTAACGATTTGCGGCGTCATTGCATATCCGCTTTCCATCTTACTTTTAATCGCCAATATTTCTAGATCTTTTGCTGACAGTTGATTAATCTCTTCTTCTGTTACACGATTTCGTTGACGTTCATCTAGTTCTTTATCGTCAATTTTATTCACTTTAAACTCTTCACGATCTTTTTTTGTGATTTTTGCTTCTGCTTCTTCTTTATGTAAAGCAAGCCAATAATCTTTTTTATCGCGATCTGTTAACTTATCTGTTGGGACTTCAATTAAATCTGCTAACTTTTTCGCCGTTTCTAAGCGATCTGCTGCAGTTGATCCCTTCATTTTTGTAAATGTAATTGTACGAATAGGCTCATTATCTACGACCGCTTCTCCATTACGATCAAATATTTTCCCGCGTGGTACAGGATTACTTATCGTTGAATTTTCTTTTTTCTCAACTTCATTTTTATATTCCTCACCACGAACAATTTGTACGTATCCAAGCCTTACAATAACCGCGGAGAACATTAAAAACACGCAAAAAAACAACACGTTTAACCGAAAGGGAACGTGGGTCTTTATCTTTGTCTGGTTCTTTTTCTGCTTCTTACTCATACAAACCCCCTCTACCAACAGCTATGTAATGTGAAAGGGACACCTTCATACAGGTGCCCTCACTGCTGTCTTACATCTTTTTCTATTCTAGCATAAAACAAACGATAAGTTAACCTTCTGGTTCAGTTTGATTCTGCGTGGTTCCTTGCGCTACAACGCTGGTTTTGTTCACATTTCCCTCATCATATTTGACATTTTTAACTGCAAAATAAATAAGAAAATGTCCAGCTCCTAAAATACATAGTAAGAACGGTAAACTTTTTTCAGGAGGAAAAAATATGACAGCACATAAAAAACTTAAAATGGAACAAATTCTTCCGGCATTTAACCATAATTCCCTGACAACTACATATTCTACACGCCATTCTCTCGCCTGTTTTGCTCTACCAATTACATCGTATGTCATGGATCCGTACGGAACGAGTAAAATGGGATATGCAACCGCGATACATGCTGCATAAATAAGTAATTTCGTATATGTAACATTGAAAATAACTAAGAATACGACCGCATATAAAATAATGCCACCAAGTAAAATTGCTTTTTTTCGCCATTCTTTCTTTAACAGACGAGCAACTAAATAATAGCATACAAATGATACTGCAGAATTCACTAAACTATACTTCCCTAGTGCTAACTCGCTACCAGATGCTAAATAGACGTATACCGAAATAACGAAAATAAACGTTCCCTCTCTCAAACCTTGGAAGAAATGAGCACGCGTAATTCTTCCCCAGTTTTCATCAACTTGCCGCTCTTTCAATACTTGCACAATTTCATAGCGTCCTTCACATTCCCTCTTCGATAAAAAAAAGCTTAGAACGACTGCAACCGCAAATAGCATTAACGAGAGGAAGAAAACGACAGTATAACCGCTCCATTTTTCCATACGTGAAATTGTATATCCTGCAGCTATCGGTCCAATCATTCCAGAGAAAGATGTAAGAAGTCCGAGAAAACCGTTAAAAAAATCTCTTGTTTCTGGTTCTGTAATCTCAAATGTCAACAAGTTAAAAGCGAGCCAATAGAAACCATAACCAACTCCTAAAAGGGCTCCCATTAGTAAAATATAGTGAGATGCACTTTTTCCCGCTACTAAAACGACGATAAAAAAAACAGCTAACGTGCCTACACCTATTCGTAGTAAAACCGAGCGATCAATACGTTTCGCTAATTTCCCGCCCACAAGAAATGTTAGAGGCTGCAATACAACGCTGGCCAAATTATACAAGCCCAGATTTACATAATTTTGTGTTTGCTTCCATAAATAAATGTTTACAAACGTATTCGATAAAGAAATTGCGAGCGTGTATAAACCTCCTATAACGAGCAATAATACTAAATCCCGATTCACTTCAACATCACCAATTACATGTTTCCACTTCATACACAACTCTCCTTTACTTCATGTTCTAGTCTTCCAAAGACAAGCTCAATTATGTAAAAGGAGAGCATAGAAAAAAGCTAGGAGAAAACTCCTAGCTTTTTTCTAGCTGTATTAACTTTAATTATTTTGCTTCTTGATAAAGTTTTTCAGCAACGTTCCAATCTACAACGTTCCAGAATGCACCGATGTAGTCAGGACGACGGTTTTGGTAATTTAAGTAGTAAGCATGCTCCCAAACATCTAAACCGATAACTGGAGTTTTACCTTCAGTTAGAGGAGAATCTTGGTTTGGAGTGCTTGTTACTTCTAACTCACCATTGTTTACTACTAACCAAGCCCAACCAGAACCGAAGCGAGTTGCGCCAGCTTTTGCGAATTCTTCTTTGAATGCATCAAAGCTACCGAATTTCGCTTCAATCGCAGTTGCAAGTTCGCCTACTGGTTGTCCCCCGCCGTTTGGAGATAGGATTGTCCAGAAGAATGTATGGTTAGCATGTCCGCCACCATTGTTACGTACTGCTGTACGGATTACTTCAGGTACTTCGTTTAAGTTTGCAACTAATTCTTCAACGCTTTTGTCAGCTAATTCTGCATGACCTTCTAAAGCAGCGTTTAAGTTTGTAATATACGTGTTGTGATGTTTTGTATGATGGATGTTCATTGTTTCTTTATCAAAGTGAGGTTCTAAAGCATCATACGCATAAGGTAAATTTGGTAATTCGTGTTTTGCCATTGTTATATTCCTCCCGGTTTATGTATTGTCACTACATATGTGACCTACAACTTCATTCTACCCTAATTGCCATAGGGTGCAAACAAATAAATCGCTTTGTCTTGCTATCATTAAAGTAGCAAAATTCCCACTTCTTTTCAATTAAAATGCTCATATATCCCGTAAAAAAAGCTTCCTTCTACAAGGAAGCTTCCAACTGACACAATAAACATGTGAAATGGATATGGACCCTGTAGGACTCGAACCTACGACCGGACGGTTATGAGCCGTCTGCTCTAACCAACTGAGCTAAGGGTCCACGATTATGTATGTAACATTAAAAACAACTAAATTCCCATCGAATATATCGTTTGAAAAATGTAAGATAAATTTACCATATACAAAAGAAAAGTGTCAATTGTATTTTTCTCTACTAAAAGAAGTAAATTAATAAGAAGAAATTTAGTCCTCTCTACTATATGTAAATATAATATATCTTGAGCTTCTCTCGATTCGTACGTTACAATGATTTTATACATACATAAAGGAAGTGAATCTATGTCCATTTTTACACAGCTAGCAAAAAGCGTTTATTCGCCTAAAGATATGGCGCTTTTCCGTTTTCAAAAAATTGGTAAAACCATTTTGTATATTATGCTTCTTTGCCTAATCACTACTATTCCAAGAACTTTCTTGTACGGTAGCGTCATCCAAGATGGTGTTAACATGGTAAATAAAGTAATCGAAAAAGATTTACCTGATTTTAAAATCGAAAACGGCGAGCTACAAGCTGATATTGATCAACCTATCGAAAAAGAAGATGGAAATGCCCTTTTCGTATTTGATCCAAATTCGACAGACTTAGAAAAATATCAAAATAAAACAGGTTTATTTGTTTTAAAAGATAAAGTAGTCTCCATGGGGAACGGTCAAACACAAACATACTCCTATAATGACTTATTAGGCGCATCTCTTGAGAAAAAAGATTTACAAGATTTCATTTCGTTATTTGACAGTATTTATCCAATCTTATTATTCGTTATTGGGTTCTTACTGTACTTGTTCCAAGTATTTATTACCTTTGTAGGAGTTACATTGCTTGCCTTCATCGGTTCTGCGATGAGCGGTCAACGCAAATTATCTTATAAACAAATTTGGACATTAACTGCTTACAGCTACACAATTCCAACAATCTTCTTTATGATTATGGATTTATTCAAAATAAACGTACCTGGTGCAACATTCATTTACATTGCAGTTGTTTTAATCGTTCTATACTTAACAATTAAAGAAGTTCCAAAACCAAAAGATAAACAAGAACTATAAAAAAAATGCCTAAATAGGCATTTTTTTTTTGGACAAGCATATATTCCTAGCAAAGGAGTGAAGGATATGAAGAGATTAGGTGTACTCTTATTCGTGCTTGTCCTCGGTTATATATTTTATTACGACATAAAAATCGGTACTTTACCGATGTTAAGTTCATACAAAAAAACCTCTGCTGCCCAAGCGATAAAACAAGAAAATACAGATACAAAACAAAATAAAGAGAAAGAAACAGAAAAAGAAACGGATACAGCTTATAAAGCAATCGAAGTAAAAACTGGCGATACAGTTCTTTCTATTACAGAAGCGATTAATAAGAAAAAAATTCCTTCTATTGAAAAAGTAATTGATGATTTTAAGCAATTAAATAAAAATACATCTGCTACAAAAATCCAAGTTGGAAAGTCTTATAAATTCCCGTTATATCAATAAGCAATCACTTAATCCTTGTCAATTACATAAAGGCGCTGATACAATAGTAAAAGTGAAACCAAGTACTTTGGTTTCTATAGCCCTTTCTCACACATACTATCATTGATGTAAGGGACTAAAATAAGAAACTTCTTTTATAAGGAGAGCGATCAATTCGTGAATGAAATGACTCAACGCACAAAAACACGTCCAGTTAAAGTCGGTAATTTAACAATTGGCGGTAACAATGAATTAATTATACAAAGTATGACGACAACAAAAACACATGATGTTGAGGCTACAGTTGCTGAAATTAAACGTTTAGAAGAAGCTGGCTGTCAAGTTGTTCGTGTTGCTGTTCCAGACGAACGCGCAGCAAATGCTATTGCTGATATTAAAAAACAAATCAACATTCCACTTGTTGCTGATATTCATTTTGATTATCGCCTTGCTTTAAAAGCAATCGAAGGCGGCATTGATAAAGTACGTATCAATCCAGGTAACATTGGACGTCGCCATAAAGTAGAAGCTGTTGTAAATGCAGCGAAAGAGCGTGGCATTCCAATCCGTATCGGTGTAAATGCCGGTTCATTAGAACGTCATATTTTAGAAAAGTATGGATATCCAACTGCTGATGGTATGGTCGAGAGCGCACTGCACCATATTAAAATTTTAGAGGACTTAGATTTCCACGATATTATCGTATCAATGAAAGCCTCTGATGTTAACTTAGCAATTGAAGCATACGAAAAAGCTGCTCGCGCTTTTGATTATCCACTACATTTAGGTATTACAGAATCAGGAACATTGTTTGCTGGGACTGTAAAAAGCGCCGCCGGTCTTGGAGCAATTTTAAGTAAAGGCATCGGAAATACACTTCGTATTTCTTTAAGTGCTGATCCAGTTGAAGAAGTAAAAGTTGCACGTGAACTATTAAAGTCATTCGGTCTTGCATCTAATGCCGCAACACTTATTTCTTGTCCAACTTGTGGTCGTATTGAAATTGACCTAATTAGCATTGCTAATGAAGTCGAAGAATACATCTCTACACTTAAAGTTCCAATTAAGGTTGCAGTACTCGGCTGCGCCGTAAACGGTCCTGGTGAAGCTCGTGAAGCTGACATCGGTATTGCCGGTGCACGCGGAGAAGGTTTATTATTCCGTAAAGGGCAAGTCGTTCGTAAAGTACCAGAAGAAACAATGGTAGAAGAACTGAAAAAAGAAATTGATGTAATCGCTGCTGAAATGGCTGCCGAACGAGAAAAAGAAAAAGAAAAAGAAAAAGAAAAAGAAAAAGAAAAACAAGAACAATAAAAAAGAAGGTTGCCCACAATTTTTGTGAGCAACCTTTTTTTACATTTAAATTAAAAACTCGTCAGTTATATAACCGACGAGTTCTCTTATTTTGCACATTTTGGACAACGACCATATATTTCGAACTTATGTCCCGTTACCTCATAACCTTTAAAATCTTTATTCATAAAATCCATTGGACAAGAAGTGATTTCTTTCGTACCACCACAATCTAAACAAATGAAATGATGATGATGTTCCATAATAGAGCACATAAAACGAAAATGTTTTTCACCATTTAATTCTGTTTGCTCTAAAACACCAATTTCAGCAAAAACCGTTAAGTTACGATAAATCGTATCGAAACTAAGTCCTGGATAATCATCCTTCATATGTTCTAAAACATCTTTTGCGGTTAAATAACGATTATTCGCCGCGAATAATCTTAGCATCTCTTCCCTTTTCCCCGTATGTTTATATCCTTTTTCCTTCATTAGGCGTAAAGCTTCTGTTAGATTCATACCTACCCCTACTTTATGCAGTTTTTTTCTTCTTCCATAAAATCGCACCGATTAAAATAAGAACCGCTATCATAACAATTGTACCACCTGGTGCTAAATCAAGTTGATACGAAGCAAACATTCCACCAATTACTGCAATTTCACCAAATAAAATGGAAAAGAAAATTGTTTGTTTAAATCCTTTTGCAATACGAATACTTGCTGCAACTGGTAACGTCATTAAAGATGATACGAGAAGAACACCTACAACCCGCATTGAGACTGCAATTACAAGAGCAACTAATATAATGAAAATAAAGTGAATCCACTTTGCACTCAAACCGGTTGATACAGCGTATTCCTCATCAAATGATAGTAAAAACAGCTCTTTGTATAATAAAACAATCGTTATAATAACTACAATTGCTACTACACCAATAATAATTAAATCCGCACTTGTCACAGCACTTACACTACCAAATAAATAACTAAATAAATCCGTATTGAATCCATTAGCAAGTGAAATGAAGATAACTCCAATCCCCATCCCTGCTGAAAGTATAATCGGAATTGCTAACTCTTGATAATGTTTATATACAGTACGTAATTTTTCAATTAGCAATGCTCCACCGATTGAAAAAAACATTCCCATATATAAAGGGTTTAAAAACCCACCAGTAAAGATTGTCTTTTCAAGTAATAAACTAGCTGCAATTCCTGATAACGTCACATGACTTAATGCATCTGCTATAAGCGACATGCGGCGAATTACAACGAACACGCCGATAAGTGGTCCGACAAGCCCTATTAAAACACCAGCGTATAAAGAATTACGTAAAAAATCATATTGTAAAAAATCCTGTATCATTATATCCTCCCGTGATGCCCATGTTCATGTTCTAAGCGATGAACATGATGTCCATATAAAATCGACATTTCTGCATCTTCTAACTCTCGGAATTTCTCTACATTCCCATGGAAATGTAGATGCTGATTTAAACATGCAACATGCGTCACCTTCTCTGTTACAGCGCCCATATCGTGCGTAACAAGAATTAAAGTGATCCCGAGCCTTTTGTTTAAATCCGCTAGTATCTCATAGAAGCTTTCCACATTTTTCACATCGATTCCAACAGTAGGTTCGTCCAAAATAAGCAATTCCGGATTACTTACAAGTGCACGAGCAATAAATACACGCTGTTGTTGTCCACCAGAAAGTTCTCCAATGTTGCGACCTTGAAACTCACTCATACCTACATCAGCAATCGCTTTTTCTACTTTCGCATTATCGTCTTTCGTAAAAAAGCGAAAAAGCCCCTTTTTCGAGACGAGCCCCATTGAAACAACTTCAAAAACAGTTGCCGGGAAACCTGAGTTAAAACTACTTGCCTTTTGGGATACATAACCGACTTTATTCCACTCTTTAAATTTCTTACTATCAATGCCAAACAATCTAATACTTCCTTGCTTTGGTTTTAAAACACCCAATAAACATTTAAGTAAAGTCGATTTCCCTGAACCATTTGGTCCAACTAAACCTAAAAAAGCTCCCTTCGGAACTTGCAAATTAATATCTTCTAACACGTTGCGATCTTCATATCGAAACGTTAATCCTTCTATTTCCAATATATTATTCATATCATCTCACCTATTTTAATTCAGAATGATTCCGATTTATCTCTATTTGAATTATAGTACAGCTTATTATAGTTGTAAACCAATCTGCCTAAAATATATTCTTTATTTCAAGAAACCATATTATTATAACAAAAAGCAGAGAAGAATTCTCTGCTTTCAAAAGATATTACAATTAACTTTTTAATGAATTGCTGATTTAAACTTACCACCATTTGTCTCTTGTGTATTCATAATCGTAACAAATGCGTTTTCATCAATTTCATGCACAATTGATTTTAACTTCGTCACTTCCAGACGTGTTACAACTGCATAAATAACTTCTTTTTCTTTATCTGTATAGCCACCTTTAGCAACAAGTTTTGTTGTTCCACGACCAAGGCGGTGTAAAATTGCATTTGATACTTCCTCATATTGATCGGATACTATTAAAACTGCTTTCGTTTCGTCCAATCCTTGAATTACCGTATCAATTGTTTTGAATGCGATATAGTACGTCATAACAGAATACATCGCTTGTTCAACACCAAAAACAAATGCCGCCCATGCAAAAATGAATAAGTTCACAAACATTACGAATTCACCAACAGAAAACGGTAATTTCTTCGTTAATAGAATTCCCATAATCTCCGTTCCGTCTAACGATCCACCATGACGAATAACAAGTCCTACACCAATCCCTAAAATAAGACCGCCAAAAACTGTTGCTAAAATTGGCTCTGTTGTAAATGGCGGGATAGCATGCAACGTTGATTCAATAAATGCTAAAGCTACAATTCCAAATGCTGAAGATAACATGAATGTTTTTCCAATTTGCTTATATCCAGAGTACATAAACGGAATGTTGAGGACAACAACTAAAGTAGAAAAACTTAGCCACCAAATATTAGGAGTAAGATAATCTAAAATAAGAGAAATACCAATAATTCCACCATCAATAATTTTATTTGGCATTAAAAATAGTTCAATCGCTACCGCCGCACACGCTGCCCCAAAGACAATCATAACTAAACGATATACAAGATGAATAACACTTTCTTTTCGATGTTGCTTTTTTTCCATAAGTCCTCCTTATACTCTTTATCTATAGTTTTGTTCTTATATTATAACATAAGCTTCTTTTCCCCATTGAAAAAATGCACCTTGATACGAATATGTACAAGCTATACGTACATATATTTCGATAGAAGAACGTGTGAAGGAGGACAACACGATGAACCTCATTAAACAAATTGTGAACAAAAAATTAAATCATATTTCTACAAAAGAGTTATTGAAATATAGTAAAGAATACGAAGTTCCAATCACAACTGCACAAGCTGATAAAATCGTTTTACTTATGAAAGGGAAAAACATTAACATTTACGATAATACCGAGCGACTAGATTTGTTAAAACAAATCGCTAAAGTAACTACTCCTGCCACTGCCCAACAAGTAAATATTTTATTTCAGCAGCTATTAAAATAAGGAGGGGAAAATCCCCTCCTTATTGCGCTTTAATTTTTTCAAGAATTCTTTCATCAAAAGTACCATTTTTCAGCATTTCGATTTCTAATTTATATGGTGGCTTCTTATCTTTTTTATCTTCACCTACATACGGTGTTTCAAGAATTTTTGGTACGTGCATAAGTTGTGGGTGATGCACAATGTGATGCAATGCCTTATAGCCAATATGACCAAAACCAATATTTTCATGACGGTCTTTTCCAGCTCCGCGTACATTTTTGCTATCGTTAATATGAAGTACTTGTAAACGATTTATCCCAACAATTTTATCAAATTCGTTTAACACACCGTCAAAATCATTTACAAGGTCATAACCTGCATCATGCGTATGACACGTATCAAAACATACAGATAGTTTTTCATTATATTTCACACCATCAATAATTTTCGCAATTTCTTCAAAGCTACGACCACATTCTGTTCCCTTTCCTGCCATCGTTTCTAGCGCAATATTAACCGTTTGTTCTGGCGTTATTACTTCATTAAGCCCTTTAATAATTTGTTGAATACCAGCATCGGCTCCTGCACCAACGTGAGCTCCTGGGTGAAGAACAATTTGTCTTGCTACCCCTAATGCTGCCGTTCTTTCAATTTCCATACGCAGGAAATCAACACCTAATTGGAACGTCTCAGGTTTCGTCGTATTCCCAACATTAATAATATACGGAGCATGGACGATAATTTCCTCGATACCGTTTAGTTCCATATGTTTTCTTCCTGCTTCTATATTCAATTCTTCAATTGGTTTTCTTCGTGTATTTTGTGGCGCACCTGTATAAATCATGAACGTTGTTGCACCGTATGAAACAGCCTCTTCACTTGCTGCTAATAACATCTTCTTACCACTCATTGAAACATGAGATCCAATCTTTAACATACAATCACCTCTTCAATATACAATAGATATAATGATAGCATAATTTGTAGAAATATGTAGCGAATTGTTTGTTCCCACAAAAGGCACTACACAAATTAAACTGACTATTTAAAAAGTCTGCACTCTACACTTAAATTAACTGGATAAAGTGAAACTTTAGTCAACGTTTTTTCTATCCCTCACTAATTATTAGTCCGAATTAATCGATTTCCTCTCAAGTAGTGAGATAAAAAAAAAATAAGGGAAATCCCTTATCTTTTTTTATCGCTATATTTTTTCTTCACTTTGTCACGTTCTGTTGCAAGTTTTCGTTTATAGTTTGGTTTTACTTTTTTCGGCTTTTTAACAACTTTTGTTGCCATAACATCTAGTCCATCATTTGGTTTTTTACGGCTCTTACGACGACGACGGTCACCTAAATCCGCCCACTCATCTCCGCGTAAATCTACATGCTTAAACTCGATATGACGTTGTTTTTCCAAACTATCTAACGCTTCTTCATTCGCTGGATCATAAATCGTCACAGCAATACCTGAATGACCCGCACGTGCAGTTCTTCCAACGCGGTGAACGAAGAAATCTAAATCTGGTGGAAGTTCATAGTTAATAACATGACTAATTCCTTCAATATCAATA
Source organism: Bacillus cereus (assembly GCF_015071065.1). Lineage (GTDB taxonomy): Bacteria > Bacillota > Bacilli > Bacillales > Bacillaceae_G > Bacillus_A > Bacillus_A cereus_BA. The sequence continues at coordinate 683,028 of NZ_VOVA01000001.1, forward strand.
CCGCGTGCCGCTAAATCTGTTGCGACAATGTATTGGAACTCTAAATCACGAACTTGTTTCATCATTTTTCTACGATCACGTGGTGATAAATCACCGTGTATACGCCCTACTTTTAACCCACGTTCTGCTAATCCATCGGCTACTTCATCAGCCTTCTTCTTTGTGTTTGTAAAGACAATTGCTAAGTACGGTTTAAATTGAAGTAGCATATTTTTCACTAATTCAATTTTATTACGGTGTCTTGAAGGCACAAGGTAATGTTCAATATTTCCTGCTGCAACTTGCTTCGGATTAATATGAATATGTTCTGGATTTTCCATATATTTCTTCAAAAATGGTTTTAATTTTTGAGGAATTGTTGCAGAGAAAACTAACATTTGCAAGTTTTTCGGCATACGTGCTGCAATTTTATCTACATCTTGAATGAATCCCATATCAAGCATTAAATCCGCTTCATCGACAATAATAGTATCCGCTTTATAAACAAATAGCGCTTTTTCTTCTACTAAGTCTTTAATACGTCCTGGCGTTCCAACTACAATATGAGGTTGTTTTTTCAACTTTTCAATTGATCGTTGTTTATCAGTTCCACCAATTAAGCAACGTGCTGTAATCATTTGATCTTCTGCACAGAACTTTGTTAATTTCACAATTTCTTGATAAATTTGTTGTGCTAACTCACGAGTAGGCGCTGTAATAACAAGTTGTACTTCTTCACGACTTGCATCAATTCTGTTTAATGTAGGAAGTAAGTATGCATGTGTTTTCCCAGAACCCGTTTGGGATTGTCCAATTACACTCACACCTTTTTTCACGACTGGGAAAATTTTCTTTTGAATTCCTGTCGGCTCTGAAAAGCGTAGTTCACGAATTGCATCTATTAAAAATGGTTTAAAATCATACTGTGTAAAAGTTTGTAGTGCCATAAGTTACACCTTCTTTCTAAAATTTCTACTGCGTACAAATCAGTCAAGTCTACATTATATCGAAATCTACAAGTAAAAGCCATCTTTTCTTTAGTTTAGGTTTTCATCATAATAACTAACCTTCTTTCCTTCCATTGCATATTGTATGTGTATATACCTAACTGAAGAAAGGAGGATTTCTCATATGTATCCACAATCCCCTATAGGACAAATGTATCCGAATCAAAGACAACATCCTTACACACCATACCCAATTCCACAACTACCACCAATGGCACAAAAAAAGAAAGGTTTTCTTTCTAAACTCTTTAAAAAACACGATCCTACGGAGCCTTTCATGCAAATGGTCCCTCCCTATCGACAAACAGAAGGGCCACCGATGATGCACCAGCAGCAAGCATACCAACAAAGGCAATCATACCAGCAACCATACCAGCAACCGTACCAGCAACCGTACCAATCACAGCAACCATACCAGCAACCGTACCAACCATATCCTCAACAAATGATACCCCCTCAAATGTATGAAGCAAACGAAACGCGCGGCGCTGCAACAACTACAGCTGCGGCGACATCTAGCAGTGGCATCGGAAGTTTTTTTTCTAACCTAATTGCGAATCCAACTAATATGATAAATAATATCGAAAAAGTATCACAAGTTGTTCAATCTGTAGGACCTGTCGTTGAGCAATACAGTCCAATTATGCGTAATCTACCCAGCATTGTTAAAATCCTCACCTCTGGAAAAAACGCGGAAGAAAAGCAAAATGAAAACGCACCAGACGAAGTTAATGAGGTTAAAGTCGCCACTCCAACTCCTCCACAAAAAAAGAGAAAAAGAAAAAAAATTGTGATTGAACCAATAATAGAAAAAGAATTACTAGAAGAGCCTGTTCAACAAATAGCAACAAAACCAAAACTATATGTGTAACAATCCTTTGTTTTCTATCTCCTCCTCCTTTATAATGTAATGGACTATGCACAAAAGTATCCCTTGTTTAGAAGGAGAGGATTACTCACATGAAGATTGTTAAAATTTCCCCTCGTGGTTATTGCTACGGCGTTGTTGACGCGATGGTTATTGCACGTAACGCCGCATTAGATAAATCATTACCGAGACCCATTTATATTTTAGGTATGATTGTTCACAATAAGCATGTAACAGATGCTTTCGAAGAGGATGGCATCATTACATTAGACGGTCCAAGTCGATTAGAAATTTTAGATAAAATCGATTCTGGTACTGTTATTTTCACTGCACACGGTGTTTCTCCAGAAGTTAAACAACGTGCAAAAGCAAAAGGTTTAACGACAATTGATGCAACTTGCCCAGATGTTACAAAAACACATGACCTTATTGAAGCAAAGAAAGCTGAAGGATACCATGTCATTTATATCGGCAAAAAAAATCATCCAGAACCAGAAGGCGCAGTTGGTATTGCACCTGATATCGTTCATCTTATCGAAAGAGCTGACGATTTAAAAACATTAGAAATCCCAACGGATAAAATTTTAGTTACGAATCAAACGACAATGAGTCAATGGGATGTTCAACATTTAATGGAGGACATTCAGAAAAAATTCCCAACAGCAGAATTCCACAAGGAAATTTGTTTAGCAACTCAAGTTCGCCAAGAAGCTGTCGCTAAACAAGCTGATGTTGCAGATTTAACAATTGTTGTCGGCGATCCGAAAAGTAACAACTCAAACCGTTTAGCACAAGTATCACAAGAAATCGCTGGTACGAAAGCATACCGCGTTGCAGACGTAAGTGAAATCCAATTAGAGTGGCTACAAGGTATCGAAAATGTTGCAGTTACAGCGGGTGCTTCTACTCCAACACCAATCACAAAAGAAGTTATTGCTTTCTTAGAGCAATATGATCCGATGAATCCAGCTACATGGGACAGAACTCGAAATGTACCACTTCAAAAGATATTGCCACGTGTAAAAGTAAAAAAACAACAATAACAAAAACCGTTGCCTACATGAGCAACGGTTTTTGTTTTTCTTATACAAATGTGAACGGATCCGTATGTAACTGTGAAGCATGAATTTGTACATTGAAATTCTTTTCATCTACTTTGGCTTGCAATTGTTTTTGTACACCTTGCTTCATTACTTTTTCAACGTTATGTCCTGGATCGACTATATTTAAACCAATCATCATCGCATCGTGAGCAACATGATAATACATATCACCTGTTACATATACATCTGCTCCTTTAAATTTCGCTTGGTTTATATATTTATTACCGTCACCACCAAGTACAGCTACTTTACGCACTTTATCATCTAACTTTCCAACAACTCTTGCACCCTTTACATGTAATGATTGTTTCACATGTGAAGCAAACTGCTCAAGCGTCATTTCTTCTTGTAAATACCCTATTTTACCAAGACCTAATGTTTCACCTTTATTATCCAGCGGATATACATCATATGCGACTTCTTCATATGGATGGGCTTCCAACATCGCTTTAATAACTTTTCTTTGTAATGAAGCTGGAATAATCGTTTCGACACGCACCTCTTCCACACGTTCTAACTGTCCAGTTTCTCCGATATAAGGTTTTGTACCTTCTTGAGGGATAAACGTACCTACCCCTTCGCTACCGAACGTACAGTGGCTATAATTACCGATATGACCTGCATCCGCATCTCCAAGAGCTTTGCGCACTTCTTCTGCATTGGTTACTGGAACAAATACAACAATTTTTTTCATTTCTTCTGCATATGTAGGAGCTAATACTTCTGTATTTTGTAACCCTAACGCATCAGCAAGTAAATCATTTACCCCACCCTTAGCAATATCTACATTTGTATGTGCGGCATAAATTGCAATATCATTTTTAATACACGTTTCAATAATTCTTCCGTACGCCTTATCTGTATGAATCGCTTTTAATGGATTAAAGATTAAAGGGTGGTGCGCTATAATGATATTTGCTCCTAATTGGATCGCCTCGTCCACAACTTCCTCAGTTACATCTAATGCGATTAATACGTGCTGCACAGGTTTATTAAGCGCTCCAATCTGTAAGCCAATCTTATCCCCTTCCATCGCTAAATACTTCGGATACATACCTTCAAATAAAGAAATAATTTCATGACCATTCGGAATTTTACTCATGATAAAACCTCTCCTATCATTTTCATTTTCGCTTCTACTTCTGCATGCTTCGCTTTTGTCTCTTCAGACTCTGTTGCACGCTCTAACTGTTTTAAAATATTTTGGAAGTTTTTCAATTCCCCTTCCCACTTTTCAACAAAAGCTTCACTTTTTTCTTTTATTAAAAATGGACCCATAAACAATTCAGCTTGTTTATTTTCAGAGTAAGGTACTGCTATATCTCCTCGCTCTCCGACTAAAATCTCGTAAATCTTTCCGTCTTCTATTACAATTTTCTCATGGATAAGCTCCCATCCATTTTCAATAAACCATTCACGAATATGGTGTGCAGCAATATTCGGCTGTAAGATTAAACGTGTTACACCTTCTAATTTTTCTTTACCACTTTCTAAAATGTCACGAATTAACGCTCCACCCATACCAGCAATCGTAATAACATCTACTTCTCCTGGTGTAATAACAGCTAATCCACTACCTTTACGAACGTCTACTTTATCTTGCAAGCCACTTTCAGCTACAGTTGCTTGTGCAGAGCGAAACGGCCCATCTACAACTTCTCCTGCAACTGCTTTTGTAGCAATATTATTTATAATTGCATAACACGGTAAATACGCATGATCCGATCCAATATCAGCTACTGTAGACCCTACTGGAATCTCCCGTACTACTTCTAATAATCGTTTTGAAAGCTTTACTTCATTCATGTATTTCCATTACTCCTTCTCTTGTCAGTCTATCTCCATGATAATGAATTTATAGTAGTTGTTGCAAGTCCATAACAACACTTCAATTCTCTATTACTAATCGTATTTTAGAAAGTATAGAAAAACAAGCCTTTTGCAAAAAGCAAAAGGCTTGTTTTTCTATACTTTACCCCGCATTAACGGGCAGTAAGACTCCCACCTCAAAATTCGGCTAGAACAAAGAAGCTAGGTGGGAGACCAACTGCCCGTAAACGCCCGATTGGTTCAACTAATAATCAGTGGGGGATGCCCCCCACTGATTAAAGTTTCACTTTATTTTTTCTTCGATAACCAATCAGCTACTTTAGCCGCTTGGTCAGCTGGAACTATATTTGGTGGCATATTTCCTTTTCCTTTTGAAAGAACTTCTTTAATTTCATCTTTCGAAAGTTTCCCACCAATTTTTTGTAAATTAGGTCCTACCGCCCCTTGTAACTGATCACCATGACAGCTCGTACAGCTTTGCTTTACAATATCCTCTGGCTTTGATGCTGTTTGTGCTGGTTTCCCGCCATTTTTTGCATCAGCTAACTCTTTAGATTTATTTAGCCCCTGAAATGAAAATACAAACATAACGATAATACCTAATGCTGCAATAAGAGCGAACGGAATCAACGGATTACGTTTCATATCTCTTCTCCCCCCTCTATACCGCTAAATAGTTAGATGATTCAGTCATTTATATTGTACTTGAAAACGTTCTATCAGAAAAGAGCAAACTACTGATCGTTAAAAATATTCCGTAAATTCATTTTATTGATTTTCACTATTATATCGCATATTATTTCGATAATTACTAACGTTTCTCATCATATTTTTTACTTTTCTACATATTATTTTGTATAGAATAAACAAAATTAATCGAAAAATCGAAAAATGAGCATTTGCAAATCAAAAGACAATTCTGTAAAATAAATTACAAGAAATTGTAATCGTTGCCGACAGATAAATTTTAACAAAAATTAACAAAAGAAAAAAGTTTACTTCACAATCGTGAAGTAAACTTAAAATAACCTATTCTAAGAAATCCTTAAGACGTTTACTACGGCTCGGATGTCTTAATTTGCGAAGTGCTTTCGCTTCAATTTGACGAATACGTTCTCTCGTTACGCCGAATACTTTCCCAACTTCTTCAAGCGTACGAGTTCGTCCATCATCTAAACCAAAACGAAGACGCAGAACATTTTCTTCACGATCTGTTAGTGTATCTAACACATCTTCTAATTGTTCTTTTAGCAATTCATACGCTGCATGGTCCGCAGGCGATGTTGCTTCTTGGTCTTCAATAAAGTCACCTAAATGGGAGTCGTCTTCTTCACCAATTGGTGTTTCAAGAGAAACTGGCTCCTGTGCAATCTTTAAGATTTCGCGTACTTTTTCTGGCGCAAGATCCATTTCTTCACCAATCTCTTCAGGAGATGGTTCGCGTCCTAAATCTTGTAATAATTGACGTTGTACACGGATTAACTTATTAATTGTTTCAACCATATGAACTGGAATACGAATTGTTCGCGCTTGGTCTGCAATCGCACGTGTAATAGCTTGGCGAATCCACCAAGTTGCATACGTACTAAATTTAAAACCTTTACGATAATCGAACTTTTCAACCGCTTTAATTAGACCCATATTCCCTTCTTGGATTAAGTCTAAGAAAAGCATACCGCGGCCCACGTAGCGCTTTGCAATACTTACTACAAGACGTAAGTTCGCTTCTGCAAGACGGCGTTTTGCTTCTTCATCGCCTTCTTCAATACGTGTCGCAAGTCGAATTTCTTCTTCAGCGGATAGTAAGTCAACGCGACCAATTTCTTTTAAGTACATACGAACAGGATCATTGATTTTCACACCTGGTGGCACACTTAAATCATTGAGGTCGAATTCTTCTTCCGTTTTTGTAATTTGGCGATTATTAGGACCTTCGTCGTTGTCGTTGTCACCAACTAAGTCAATTCCTTGCTCACCTAAATATTCATAATATTCATCCATCTGGTCGGATTCAATTTCAAATCCATTCATGCGTTCTGCAATCTCTTCATATGTAAGAACGCCACGTTTTTTTCCAAGCTCAGTGAGTTGTTCTTTCACTTGATCAAGGGTCATTTCAGTTTCAATTTGTTTAGAACGAGCTGGTTTATCAGCCATCTGTTCCCCTCCTTACGCGAGATACAAACATTCATTATACTAAAATTTTATCGAAAAAGCTATTTTCTTGCTTTTTGACTTTGTAAATATGCCACATAATATTTAGCAGCCTCTACAGGATCTGTTTTTTCCATTTGTTTTACTTTAAAGATAATTTCTATCTTTTCAAGTTTCTCTTTATGGCGTCTTAACGCCTCCAAATGACCTTGTAACGCTTCTTCTGTGTACTCTGGATTAATAAATTCATCCGTCGAAATATCAGTGATAATATTTTTCAACTTTTCATCAGAGAGCCAGCTTAAAAACGTTCCGACTGAAGGTTCATTTCCCTTTTCATAATATGCGTATAGTTCATATAAAATCCCTTTATGTTCTTCTGTATAAAAATCTTCTATATGAGGTTCCATACGTACTGTCACTTCTGCACTTTGCAACATATGGTAAATAATTTCTCTTTCTGCCCTTTCAAAACCTGTTAACTTCGGCTTCGTTTGAACAATTTGAGATGGCTTAGAAACCTGCTTTATTTGTTTTTGCTGTACCTTTTGTTCTTTGCGATATTGGTGTAATTGATTCAAAAGTGTTTCCATTGAATACGAAAATTCTTGCGATAATGATTTTAAATATGATTCCGCCTGCATCGCATCCTGTAGCAATGATAACTCTTTTAAAACACTTTTTACATATTCTTCTTTGCCAGACTCATCTTGCAAATTTTTCCCTAAACGCAAATAATTTATTTTGAAACCAACAAAACTTATACTTGATTTCACAAGATTTTCAAAAGCGGTTGTCCCATATTGTTGCACATATTCATCAGGGTCAAGCTTATCTGGCAAGGATGTAACTTTCACTTGGCAACCAACTTGCAATAGTAATTGCCCTGCTTTCATCGTCGCTTCTCGCCCTGCTTTATCACCATCATAGCAAAGAACAACAGTTTCAACGTTACGTCGCAGAAGTTTCGCTTGTTCTTCAGTTAAGGCTGTTCCCATTGTCGCAACAGCTTCTTCCACACCACTTTTCACCGCGGCTAGTACATCGGCATAACCTTCAAAAAGGACAACCTGCCCACGTTTTCTAATAAACGGCCTTGCTTGGTGGAAATTATACAACAGCTTACTTTTGTAAAAAATCGGTGTTTCAGGACTATTTAAATATTTCGGAGTGTCATCTCCTAACGCCCTTCCACTAAACGCTATCACCTTACCTTGTAAAGTATAAATCGGAAACATAACTCTTCCGCGGAAGCGGTCATAATGACTGCCATCCTTCTCACTTCTTACAAGAAGGCCAGCCTGTTCCATACTAGATAGCGACAAACCTCTTTTTTGTAAAATTTTCGTTGCTGCATCCCAAGCTTGTGATGCATAACCAATTTCAAATTTCTCAATCATCTCTTTTGTAATACCACGTTTTAATAAATATGAAAGTGCTTCATTTCCTTCTTCTGTATTTACTAATAAATGATGATAATACTTTTTCAAAAGTTCATGAGCCTGTTGCATGATGACAGTGTCATCAGATATGTCTTCTTGTTGTTGTTGTCCTTGCCCTGATGTATATTCTGCAACTGCAATTCCATTTCTTTCGCCAAGCTTTTGAACAGCCTCGGTGAAAGCAAGTCCTTCCATTTTCATAAGAAAAGAAAAGACATTTCCACCTTCTCCACATCCGAAGCAATGAAAAATTTGCTTATCAGATGAAACAGAGAATGAAGGAGAATTCTCACCATGAAATGGACAAAGGCCGAAATAATTACGTCCCTGCTTTCGAAGTTGAACATACTCACCAATCACTTCTACAATATCAGATGATGTCCGAATCTGTTCAACAACTTCTTCTGGAATTCTGTTCCCCATAACTCCATCTCCGTGTCGTATTTTGTATTCGATATAAATTAAAAGATTCCTTTATAATTCGACAATTTTTTTCTAAATTTGTTAGAAAGTACTGTCGATCACATTGTGTAAACGATTTTGGACCTTTCGTATAAGTCCCCAGTCTGCGTAAATCCGCAGATACATACTACTATATAAAATTGTATCCATTTGCTCATCTGTTACAAATGTATCTCTTGGAGACAATACATATGCTCCTTTTTCACAAGAAGGCTAGCAAGCACCATATCCGGTATGGTCATGAGATCTGTAGCTTTTGCATGTTAATAAATATAACAGTCAACTTCATCTTGCTCAGAATCTACATAGACCCAGTTACCTTGCTGTTTTCTTGAACGATGGGCATAGGATGCGACAAACAAAATTTCGACATAAAATTTTGTTCCAACTTGCACAATTGCATTCTTCACGGGATACGCATCTGCATCAACTAATATCTTATCTGATGTTTTGCATATTTCTGTATTCTACATCCCTTCTGTGAATCCTTCCATAATGTGCGTTTTCTTGTCTAGATTTTGTCGATTTAACGTAAATACATGTCTTTTTCGAAAATCCTATCCCTAGTTTATTCTGAAAAATTAAAGTCTAAACGTAAAATATAGGTTTTTATCACAATTTTTTATTATAATATATTTTCTTCAACTACGCTACATATCCCTTTAATTTTCATCTTACATTTAAATATAACGAAATCGTTCCTTTAGCATAATTAAAAAACAGAAGAATATAAGTATAACCATTCCGCTATATTCTATTACTAAGCCGAAAGTTCATGCTCTACTTCGCATCTTCCTCTACCGCCTTCTCACGAGCGAAAAAAGCACATTCACCTTTGGTAAATGTGCTAAAACATTTTTTGGTTTTGCACTGCATTCACAATAATATTTGCTGTTTCTTCAATCGCCTTATTTGATACATCAATCACTTGACAATTTATTTTACTAATTACTTCCTCAAAATGATCAATTTCTTCTTGAATACGATTAATATTTGCATATGTTGCTCCATCACTTAATCCAAGTGATTTCAATCGTTCTTTTCGAATATGATTTAACTTATCCGGTATAATTTTCAGACCGAAACATTTCTCTTTTGCCACTTGATATAATTCCTCAGGCGGATCCACTTCCGGTACAAGTGGTACATTGGCAACTTTCAAACGTTTGTTATGCGCTAAATATTGTGAAAGTGGTGTTTTTGATGTACGTGAAATTCCAATCAACACGATATCAGCTTTTAAAATACCACGTGCATCTCTACCATCATCATACTTAACTGCAAATTCAATCGCTTCAATTTTTTTAAAGTACTCCTCATCTAATCTTCGAACGACACCTGGCTCATACCTTGGTACTTGCCCTGTAATTCCTTCAATTTGATCGATAAGAGGTCCGATAATATCGTATGCCTCTACCCCTTCTTTTGCCGCTTCTGTCAATAAATATTGACGCATATCAGGCTTTACTAACGTAAAACAAATGAGCGCTTGATTGCTCTTGGCAATCGATATTACTTCTTTTAATGTCCCTGTATCTTCTACATACGGTACACGCCTAATATCAGGAGCGAATGGGAACTGTCCCATTGCCGCTCTAACAACCAAATCAGCCGTTTCTCCTACAGAGTCAGATACGACATATACGATTTTATTATCCATTACATTACCTCACTTTAAACAAATTACACTTATTCGTTATTTACTAAATTTACAAACGCACGTGTAATATTTGTTTTTGTAATTCGTCCAATCACTTCTAAACCTTGTTTCGTATCCTTCACAACCGGCATCGCATCAATCTGTCTTTCTATTAATTCCATCGCAATATCATATAAAGAATCCTCCCTGCGACACATCGCAATGTTTGGCATCCTTGTCATGATAATATTAACCGGAAGAGAGGTTAAATCCTGCTTTCCTAAGCTAGCTCGTAATAAATCTTTACGAGATACAACGCCAACTAATAAAGTAGCTTGATCTACAACAAATAATGTACCAACGTCCTCTAGAAACATAGTACAGATTGCATCGTATACTGATACATTTTTATCAATTACAGCCGGTCTAGATTGATAATCTTGCACTTTAATTTTCTTAACAGCTTCAGATAATAGCTGTCCCCCGGTTTTACCCGTATAAAAATAACCTACACGTGGACGCGCTTCTAAATAACCAGCCATCGTTAAAATTGCTAAGTCTGGTCTTAGCGTTGCACGTGTTAAACCCAATTGCCCAGCAATTGACTCCCCTGTAATAGGACCGTGATCTTTTACAATCTGAATGATATGCTCTTGCCGTTTATTCAGCTCTATGATAATCACCACCTTTAATGCACAACGAAAAAAGTTATACTATCTCTTAAATATTATATACTAAATATGCTATTCGAAAAAGAAAGTATGTAAAAAGGACCGTATACGGCCCTTTTTATATTTGAAACTTATCAAGTTGTTCCAAGAAACGCCTTGTTTTCAAATAAATCCCACAATATTCATCATAATATGTATTCAATACTGTGCGCATTTGTTTTTTTGTACTATCCTTCACCGATACATTACCGAGCCGGTGTAAATCAAAGTGAAAAAAGAGACGTAATAATTTATGCACAGCCTCTCCCACCGGAATACGATACGGATCTTGCTCCGCATGACGCGAGCACAGAAAACCGCCTTCCCGGACAGAGAAGGCGACAAAATCTGTTTCTTGATGACAAATAGCACATGTATCAAAGTATGGGTGCATCCCTAATACCGGAAGCATTTTCGTTTGATAAATTAATGATAATGCTTCTGGGTCAACACCCTCACACATATAATGCAACGTTTGATATAACATTTCAAATAAATACGGATTATGCTTCTTATCTTCTGTTGCTTTATCAGTTAATTCGATAATAAATGATGCATAAGCAGTTAAAAATATATCCTCACGAATTTCTTTCATAGATGAAATAATCTCGCCTTGTTGCAAAGTTCCAAGTCCAGATCCAATTTGAATAAGAAAATGACCATGTGTCATAAGTTGCGAAATAGCTGCTAACCGACTCTTCGGCTTTTTCGCCCCTCTTGCCATTGCACTTACCTTACCAAATTCCCGTGAGTATATTGTAACAATCTTATTTGTTTCTCCGTAATCTGTCGTACGAAGAACAATGCCCTCAACTTTTTGAAACATGTTCGTCACCATCCAAGGTTTGAACAAAACGGGTCAAGAAATTGGAGAATCTAGATGCGCTAACTCCTCTTCATGTTGATCCATCTCATCGTTTACGTCTTTTTCCATTTCTTTCAAAAGCAAATACGTTTCAATGCTTCCTGTTTTGGAGAAAAACTTCCAGGTAAAATCTAGCATAAGAATCCACCTTTCTCAATAAGCGTAGCCTATAAACCAATTTCTTTTGTTGTTATTAAATTGACCCATTTTGTTCATTTTCATGTGAGAAAAATTTTTCCTAATTTATCAAGGTTCATAAAAACCAATGATCAGTGGATAAACACAACATCCACTGATCACAACTTTACTTCATATTAATACTCATCTTCACGGAAACCAAGGTCACGAAGCTGTGACATCTTATTACGCCAATCTTTTTGCACTTTCACCCATACTTCTAAAAATACTTTAGAACCAAGAAGTGCTTCAATGTCAAAGCGAGCTCGCTTACCGACTTCTTTTAACATCTTCCCTTGCTTACCTATAATAATTCCTTTTTGTGATGCACGTTCAACAACGATCGTTGCGTTTATATAAACCGCTCCGCCCTCACGCTTTTGAATTGCATCAATAACAACCGCTACAGAATGCGGTACTTCTTCTCGTGTTAAATGTAATACTTTTTCACGAATAAGCTCTGAAATAATAAATCGCTCTGGATGATCCGTTACTTGATTATCCGGGTAATATTGCGGTCCTTCTGGTAAATATTTTTTTATCGCTCCGATTAACGCTTCAACGTTATTACCGTCCAATGCAGAAATTGGCACAATCTCCGCGAACTCATATAATTTACGATATCGATCAATCAACTCCAGCAATTGCTCTGGATGAACTTGGTCAATTTTATTAATTACCAAAAATACCGGTTGTTTCGTTTCTTGTAATTTCTCAATAATAAATTCCTCACCACGACCATATCCTTCAGTTGCATTGACCATAAACAAAACAATATCAACTTCTTTTAATGTCGTTTGAGCCATCTTCACCATGAAATCGCCTAGTTTATGTTTAGGTTTATGTATTCCCGGTGTATCAATGAAAACTACTTGTGAGTCATTTTCTGTATATACACCTTGAATTTTATTACGAGTTGTTTGTGGCTTATCGCTCATAATGGCAATTTTTTGGCCAATAATACGATTTAAAAATGTAGATTTCCCAACATTCGGTCTGCCAATAATCGAGACAAAACCTGATTTATAACCTTTTCTATTCATGTAAATCCTCCGCTAAAAATGCTCCTGGTAACAATTCTCCGACTGTTGTCTCTTGAACATCACCATGTAAGTTTGATAGGTATACTTTCGTATCCTGTTTACATAATTCTACCATAACTTGTCGACATGCTCCACAAGGAGGTACTGGACGCTTTGTATCCGCTACGACTGCAATAGCTGCAAACTCGTTATCTCCTTCAGAAATCGCCTTAAATAACGCTGTTCTTTCTGCACAGTTACATAAACCATATGATGCATTTTCAACATTACATCCACGATATATTTTTCCATCCTGAGTTAGTAAAGCTGCACCTACTTGAAATTTAGAATATGGTACGTACGCTCGTTTACGCGCTTCGGTTGCTTCTTGAATTAATTGTTTACTATTCATATTCCCGCATCCTTTCCGTTCACAGATGTGAATAGATACACTCTTTCATTAAAGGCCTTCACGGCGCTCCCAAAGCTTAATAAAAGCTTCGGAATGCAACTATACCATATACGGTAAAAAGATAATAGCACCAATTACAGCAGCTATAATTGCAAACAATAAAACTGCCCCCGCTGCAACATCCTTTGCAATTTTTGCAAACGGATGAATATCGGCGGTGGCTAAGTCTACTGTTTTTTCAATAGCCGTATTCACCATCTCTAAACTCATTATAATCCCTATCACAATAAGTAATACAATCCATTCCGTTGTTGTAATATGGAAATAAAAGCCGCAGCATATAACAATGACTGCGGCTAAATAATGAATTTTCATATTTCGTTCATGACGAAGACAAAAGTATATACCAGCTATAGCATATCCAAAACTATCTAAAAGTTTTCCTTTTTTCATCGTCCTAATCCAAAGGCCTCTAAAATTTCTTTTTGTCTTCCAAACATTTCTTTTTCATCTTCTTCTGTCATATGATCATAACCAAGCAAATGCAAAAAGCCATGTAGTGCTAAAAACCCAAGTTCTCGATCAAAAGAATGTCCATATTCTTCAGCTTGTTCTTTTGCTCTTGGAATAGAAATAATAAGATCTCCTAACATACGCGGCATCTCCGCACCGACAATTTCCATTTCGCCTTCTCCCATTTCTTCCATAGCGAAAGAAATAACGTCCGTAGGCTGATCCTTATCTCGGTAATCACGGTTTATTTCACGAATACGTTCATTATCTACAAACGTAACCGATAATTCTGCTCCTTCTTCTATGTTTTCCATTTGAGCTGCTTTCTCTACCAGCCCTCGAATCAAGCTTATATACTCGTCTTTCACTTCTTCTGTTTCATCAATAAAATCAATTAATAAACTCATTCTTTCTCCTTTTCTTCCGGCGGTTCCGGATATGTAATACGGGAATGGAAAATACCATTTAACGTTTCACATAACGTTTTTCCAACGATTTGTAGTTCCTTAAATGTCAAATCACATTCACTAAATTGACCATCTTGCAAACGATCTCTAATGATACTTTGCACTAAATTATTGATTTGATCTGGCGTTGGATGATTCATTGAACGTACCGCCGCTTCTACACTATCAGCAATACCAACGATTGCCGACTCTTTAGAAGTTGCTTTTGATCCTGGATAGCGGAACATTTCCTCAGTATATTTCTCTTTATCTTCTTTAATCGCCTTATAGTAAAAATATTTAAGTAACGTTGTACCATGATGTTGTCCAGCGATATCGATAATTTCTTGAGGTATATGGTGTTCTTCTAGCATTCTCACCCCATCGGTTACATGAGCAATTATAATACCTTTACTCGTTACAGGGTCTAATCTATCATGCGGGTTTTCAATCCCCATCTGGTTTTCAATAAAAAACTGCGGTTGTACTGTTTTCCCTACATCATGATAATACGCCCCTACACGCGCTAATACTCCGTTTGCTCCAACTGCTTCACATGCAGCTTCTGAAAGATTAGCTACCATTACACTATGGTGATATGTACCTGGTGCTTCTAATAAAATTTTGCGCAAGAGCGGGTGATTCGGACTTGAAAGTTCCATCAACTTCATACTCGATACAATCCCAAGGCCACTTTCTAAATACGGTAAAATCCCCATAGCTAGAACAGAAGAGATAATACCCGAAACAGCAGCCATTAATAATTGCACCCCAATTTCAAGAGGCGAAAAATTCCCGTTACGTAATAATAGCAAAGCCGCTAATACGACTACATTTAATACAGAAACAAGTATACCAGCTTGTAAAATCATCGTACGACGATTTTTTTCTCTCAAGAAAATACTAACTGATAATGAACTTAATAAAACATAAATCCCCACACTATAATTCAGTGTACTCGTTACACCTTCATTAAACATAATACTTCCGCATACAGAAAAGATCATACTCGTTAAAAATACAAATCGATCACCAATCATTAATTTTACAAGTATTGTTCCCATGGCAACTGGAACAACATACGCAATTCCTGCATATTCAAGCTTTTGAAACAAACTAATGATTTTCATTAAAACAATCGTGATAGACAAAATTGTAATATACGCTAAGACATACGGCCTATCTTCTCTTTTCCGCTGTAAAAACACTTCAAACTGCTTATGCATAAAGTACAATAACACACAAATGAGTACCGCTAGACCAACATAAGGTTGGAAGGTATTGCCCTTCTCTAACAATCCTGCTAACTTCAACTGCTCATATGCTTCTCGTGAAATCGTATCGCCTTCTTTCACAAGAACTTGCCCTTGAAGGATAAAAACTGATGCAACTGAATCTTCCGCTATTTTTTTACTATCTTTCGTCGCAGCTGAATCATAAAAATAGTTCGCTGTAACCGCATACTTCCCTAGTGTATTCACCGCATCTTTTAAATCACTACTTATACTTACGCTACTCATTTCAGTAACGAATTGTTCTCTTGCAGCTTCTTCTTGATCCATCTTGATGTGTTCCCTCATAATTTTATTAACTGCTGTTACAGCCGCATCCTTTGCCAATGACAATTGACTTGAATCAGCATTAATAAATTTCAACAAAATCGAATCTGTTAAGCTTTTTGCTAAATCTGTTGGTAATTTCTTCTTTAACTTGTCCAATTTGTCCACATCAGAAATTTTTTTATACTCGTCTGGGCCAGTCGATTTAGCCTCTGCCTCTACTTCACTTACCGCATCAAAGACGGAAGTTACAATATCCACTTTATTTTGCTTATATTCGCTTTTATATGTATATTTATCCTCAACCTTTTGAGCGGCTTCGTTTTTCTTTTTCGCCGTTGCGGCTTTATCTTCAATTTTAATAGGAGAGTGAATTGTTTTTTTAGCAATATCGAGCTCTTTAACATCTAATTGCTCTGGTTTCACATTATTCATAAGTGCAAAAAACAGTACTGCTCCTAATAAAACGTAAGAAATCCAACTTAGTTTTTTCGAATGTTGTAAATTACGAAACCACTTAGAAATTTCTTGAGATCTTGACATGATTTCAATACCTTCTCCTCTCCAGAAATAAAGTGAAACTATTTATAGCTTTCATTTCTTCCAGCCAACGATGCTTTTTAGGACCATATTTTTATAGACCATCACCTATAGTTTATTTCCCTCATCTTTAATGATAGTAAAAAATATGTCATTCGCCAACCTTATCATACAAAAAGAAATGATCCTGACAAATAGGATCATTCCATTTTATCATATGCCTCAATAATACGTTGCACTAACGGGTGTCTCACAACGTCCGTTTGTTCCAATGTAATGAACGAAAGACCTGATACACCAGATAAAATATTAGCAGCAATAGAAAGACCTGACTTTACCCCTTTTGGCAAGTCTACCTGTGAGGGATCCCCCGTAATAACCATTTTAGAACTAAAACCTAATCGTGTTAAAAACATTTTTATTTGAACACCAGTTGTATTTTGCGCCTCATCTAATATAACAAATGAATCATCAAGAGTACGCCCTCTCATATAAGCAAGAGGTGCAATTTCAATTACACCACGTTCCATCATACGTTGTGTATATTCTTGTCCAAGAATATCATGTAACGCATCATATAGTGGACGTAAATACGGATCTACTTTTTCTTTCAAATCACCTGGTAAAAACCCTAAGCTCTCTCCAGCTTCTACAGCAGGTCTTGTTAAAATAATTTTCTTTACATACCCTTGCTTTAAAGCTCTCACAGCCATTACTACGGCTAAGTATGTTTTTCCTGTCCCAGCAGGTCCTATCCCAAATACAATATCATTCTTTTTCATTGCATGAATATATCGTCTTTGCCCCATCGTTTTCACACGAATGGATTTACCTTTTGCCGTTTTAAAAATTTCCTCTTCATATAACTCTTCGAATTGAGCAATTTTCCCTTGTTGCCCAAGCTGAATCGCATACGCAACATCTCTTTCCGAAATTGATACACCTTTACGGATAACAACAAGTAACTGTTGTAAGATTTTTTCTACGAGCACCACAGTTTCATCTGCCCCAGATACACGAACAGATTCTCCTCTAGTCACAATCGATACACTAAGTTCTCGTTCAATTACTTTTAAATGAGCATCATTTACCCCAAAAAGAGCGATTGCTTCGTTGGGATTTTCCAATTGTTGGTTCATTTCTACTAATTGTTCTGCCATCACTCAGTCTCCTTGAATATCGGATTCAGATATTGGTTGTGGCTCTGCAATATTTTCAATCACTGTATAATGTAATGTGACCTTTAGGTGATCCGCCTCAACCTCTTTACTCAAAATGTTATCACTTACAATCATAGCATGTTCATCCAATTTTTTCTTCAGTTCTTTTTCTGCCATCTCTTTCGCTACTTTCATTGCTTGTTTTTCGGTATATTCTCGGTTCGCTTCTTCCTCTTCTCGTACAATATCTTTCTCGTATGCAATTGGTAATGTAAATCCAAATAATTTCACATCATGTTTTGCACTTTCAGTACGAGAGCGCTTATACTTATCCTGTTGAAATCCCCATACTTTTATTTTAGCACTCCCAAATTTAAGGAAATATTCATTGTATGAATTACCAGTATACACTTGAAATTGTGTCTTTAACGGAACATCCACCTCAGATTTGTACCACGTTTCCCCATATACAATCCCTTTAGCCGAAACAACTGTCGGATTCTCCTCATTACCATACATCCCCGATACGAGAAGTTGCCCCTTTTCTACATGGTCATTTTTCATGACAACGGGCTTCCCAACTTCCACAAATGTTTTTGTAATAATCCCTTCTTTTTTTGCTACTAAGTTTTGTGGCTGTTGTTCACTTTCTTTTTTCGGTTCATTTTTTTCAACAATCTTAAAATGATATGTTGTCCCTCTTATTTCTAATCCCGCCCAAGTAATCGCATTAATATTGTCTGTCAAATGACGTTGAACATCTTCTACACTCGGCATTTGGAACTGTAATTTCCCTTTTTTTATACCCATTTTGTCCAATTCTTTCATCAATATATATTCTGTTTCAGGTTTTGCTCCTGTAATTTCAATTTTCCACACCATATTTGACAATGCGATCATTCCGAAAAAAAATATTAAAAACCCAATTAAAAATCCACTATTTTTAATTACACGCTTATTCCAAAACGGAAAACCGTAACGCCCAATAAAATATAATTTACATTCATTTTTTCTATAAATTGGTTTTATCTTTTTCACATCTCGTAATAACATACAAAAAACTAACGTTTCATCAGCTATCTTCTTTACATCCCAAACGAGTAATTCCCTCCGCACACACTCGTTAACAAAGCGTTCCGCTCCTCTACCTTCAATTCGCACCTTTACATACCCAAGCCATTTTATAAACCATTTATTTTTCATCGACTATCTCCACTACCTTTCTAAAAGTAGCTACACTACTTTTCAATTCGATTATCAAACTAGCTCGTACTAAAATTTTAATTAGCAGATTCCTTGATCCTCACTAATTATTAACCTTCACCAGCCAGTTTTTTTACGTGGAACTCACTTCCCACCTATCCTCTTTGTACGAACCGAATATTGAGGCCAGAACGTTACCACCCGTTAATACAGATAACGAAGAAAAACTTCACAAACGGAAGTTTCTCCTCACTCCTCTTTCTTTTCATTTTCTAAAAACGTCACTTGTTCAATAATCCCTTCAAGCAACAGTTCTTCTGGAAGGATTGTTTTAATAACAAAGGATTGACCTTTAATTAATAATTGACCATGTTTCAATAGCAATCTTACCTCTTTATCTGAAAACACTAATAATCCTCGATGATTTTCTATATAGATATGTACTTGCCCAACAAGCGTGATCCGAGGTAGATCCATTAACA
Organism: Bacillus cereus; assembly: GCF_015071065.1. Taxonomy (GTDB): domain Bacteria; phylum Bacillota; class Bacilli; order Bacillales; family Bacillaceae_G; genus Bacillus_A; species Bacillus_A cereus_BA. The sequence continues at coordinate 702,601 of NZ_VOVA01000001.1, forward strand.
CATCCACTGGCAGGTCTATTTGCTTCGTTAACCAATTCTTCATTTGTTCTAATTTTTTCATCTCAAAAGACCCCCTCTCATCCCATATGTATGAAAAAAGAGCTTGTAATATCACGTCCAAACTGAAAAAAGCATAAAAAAACGTCTCATACGAAATGAGACGCTTTTTTATGCTAATAGCTGGATAACCAGCTTATTCACAAGTGATCCGTCTGTTTTACCTTTTACTTTCGGCATAACAGCAGTCATCACTTTACCCATATCTGCTTTAGATGTAGCACCAACTTCAGAAATAACTTGCTTAATTATATCCGCTAGTTCTTCTTCTGTTAATTGCTCCGGCAAATATGCGCTTAAAATCTGAATTTCACTTTGCAGTTTATCAACAAGGTCTTCACGACCAGCTTTTTTAAATTCAAGGAGGGAGTCCTTATACTGTTTTACTTCACGAGCTAAAACTGTTAATTCCTCTTCTTCAGTAAGAGTATGTTGCAGTTTAATACCTTCATTTTGTAAAGCAGCCTTAACCATACGAATAACGGTTAATTTTTCTTTTTGTTTATTCTTCATCGCTTGTTTCATATCATCGTTTAAACGACCGAGAAGACTCATAACTTACACCCTCTCTTAGAACTTACGCTTTCTTGCCGCTTCAGATTTCTTCTTACGTTTTACACTTGGCTTTTCATAAAACTCGCGCTTTCTTGCTTCAGCAAGTGTACCAGTTTTAGAAACCGATCTTTTAAAACGGCGAAGTGCATCCTCCAAAGACTCGTTTTTACGAACGACTGTTTTTGACATTCTCTTTCCCTCCCTCCGAAACATCACACTTACATACTAACTTCAGCATGCAAAAAGAAACACTTCTTCAGCATGTCTTTTACGATTATAATACATTTTATCACTTCAGGTCAACTATTTGGCAGAATAAAAGAAGAATTGATGCTCTTCCTTTTTCAAAACTATGTTGATAGCCGTTATCTCTTCCCCTAAAAATAAATATATTTTTATCACTGGATCTTTTTTATACAAGGATACGCTCAAAAATCACTCATTTAACGAACAACCCACTGCATCTTCTTTCAATACCTAACTTCTCCATGAACGAAAAAAGCATGCAAACCCTTGTCGTTTGCATGCTTTTTATTATGCGCTTGCTGATTCTTTTTTCACATCATCTTCAAGAACACGAACAAACTGCGCTTCGTTATATGGATAACCAGCTTTTGTAATTTTCACTTTTACTAGCTTACCAATCAATTCTTCAGATCCTTCAAACACAATTTTCAAGTAGTTATCTGTATAACCTACATATAAACCTTCACGGTCACCATCTTTAAATGTCTCTTCCGGAATGATTTCAAGTACTTCACCTTCAAATCCAGAAGCATACTCTTTCGCTAATTGATTAGATAGCTCAATTAGACGATGAACACGATCGTTCTTCACGTCTTCAGGAACTTGATCTTCCATACGTGCTGCTGGGGTACCTGTACGTTTTGAATAAGGGAAAACGTGTAATTCAGAGAAACGATTCTCTTTAATGAAATTGTACGTTTCCATGAATTCTTCTTCTGTTTCACCTGGGAATCCAACAATTACGTCTGATGTAATCGCAAGACCTGGTAACGCTTCTTTCAGACGATCTAAACGCTCTTGGAAAAATTCCATCGTATACTTACGGCGCATACGTTTCAATACAGTATTAGATCCTGACTGCAATGGAATATGCAAGTGACGTACAACTACTTCTGATTTATCTAACACTTCAATTACTTCATCAGAAATTTGACTCGCCTCAATAGAAGAAATACGAAGACGTTTCAATCCGCCTACTTCCGCTTCCATATCGCGCAGTAATCCAGCTAAGTTATACTCTTTTATATCTTCACCGTACCCACCTGTATGAATACCTGTTAATACGATTTCTTTATATCCCGCATCTACTAATTGCTGCGCTTGTTTAATAACTTCTTTTCCATCACGAGAACGCATTAAACCACGCGCCCAAGGAATGATGCAAAATGTACAGAAGTTATTGCAACCTTCTTGTATTTTTAAAGATGCACGTGTACGGTCCGTGAAATATGGTACATCCAGCTCTTCATATACGCGTGTTTTCATAATATTGCGGACAGCATTAATTGGTTGACGCTCTGTACGGAATTCTTCGATGTATCCTAACATCTTCTCACGATCTTGCGTACCAACAACAATATCTACACCTGGAATTGCCATAATTTCTGCTGGAGATGTTTGTGCATAACATCCAGTTACACAAATTACCGCATCTGGATTTTGACGTACAGCACGTCTAATTACTTGACGGCTTTTTTTATCTCCAGTATTTGTTACTGTACATGTGTTAATAACATATACATCAGATTTCTTTTCATATTCAGTTCTTTCATAACCACCTTGTTTAAACAATTGCCAAATCGCTTCTGTTTCATAGTGGTTTACTTTACAACCCAACGTGTGGAACGCAACAGTTGCCATTGATTATCACCCCATCAACTCAAAATGATACGAAGCGGCACTTAACGCATAAAGCGGCGCCGTTTCTGTTCTTAAAATTCTTGGTCCTAAACTACATGGTACAAATTTATGTTCACGAAGTGCAGTAATCTCTTCCTCCGCTAAACCACCTTCTGGTCCAAATACAATTAACAGCTTTTGACCTGGTTTAATCGTCGCTAAAGCTTTCGCAAAATTAGATTTCTCACCTTGTTTCGCTTCTTCTTCATACGCAACAAGACAAACATCATACTCGCTACTCATCGACAGCAATTGTTTAAACGATGAGGGCACGTGTACTTCTGGAATTTCACTTCTATGCGATTGTTCCGCAGCTTCTTTTACAATTTTTTTCAAACGCTCAACTTTTTTATCTGCTTTTTTCGCATCCCACTTTACAATAGATCGAGATGCTTGAAATGGTAAAAATGCAGCCGCCCCAAGCTCAGTTCCTTTTTGAAAAATTAACTCTAGCTTGTCTCCTTTCGGCAGTCCACTTGCAATCGTCACGAACACAGGAAGTTCGCTTGACGCCTCTACCCATTCTACAATAGTGGTATCCACAAATTCACTGGTAATTTCAGCAATTGAACACTCTGCTGTTTTACCATTTACACAGCAATAAATGTGGTCACCAGCTGACATACGCATCACTCTTGCGATGTGATGGACATCATCACCCATTATGCGCATACTTGTCTCATTTACATATTTCTCTTCTACAAAATAACGTTGCATATAATCACCTTAGTAGAGTTTCGTTCTTTTCGTAAGTGTTGACTTACGAAAAGAACGAAACGTTATCATTTTCATATAACAAACGGCAAGTCCCTCACCTTATACGGTGAGAGACTCCCCCTGTTCTTTATAGACTAAAATCTATATTACGCATTTCGTGCAATAATTGCTACCCAATCTTCCATTCGAAGCACTTCTTCAATTGTAAATCCAGCTTTTTCTAACGCTTCAGAAATTACTTTTTCTTTCGCCCCAATAATACCAGATGTAATAAATAATCCACCTGGCTTCACAACTCTCGCCGCGTCTTCAGGGAATAGAAGAATAATTTCCGCTAGTAAATTCGCTACGATTAAATCAACTGGACCTTCAATACCTTCTAATAGACTATTCTGTCCAACATTGACAATGTCATCTGTTTTATTTAAGCGCACATTCATTTCTGCACTTTCAACTGCAACTGGGTCTAGATCATACGCTTGAACAGAAGCCGCACCTAATTTTGCTGCTGCAATACTAAGTACCCCCGAACCTGTCCCTACATCGATCACAGTATCACCTGGCTGAACCGTTTTTTCTAACGCACGAATACACATCGTCGTTGTTGGATGTGTCCCTGTACCAAACGCCATACCTGGATCTAATTCAATAATTTTTTCATCTGGAGAAGACGGTGTATACTCTTCCCACGTCGGCACAATTGTGAATGTATCAGAAATTTGAACTGGATGATAATACTTCTTCCAAGCAGTAGCCCAATCTTCCTCATCGACTTCATTAATTGTAATATTTCCTGTACCAATTTCGATGTCGAAAGATGGTAGTGCATCAATAGATGATTTTACACCTGCAACCGTTTCCTGTAAAGAATCCGTTTGTGGGAAATATGCTTTTACCAAAACGCCCTCACTTGGATATTCATCTGGGTTAAGTGCATAAATCTCACCGTATTGTTGCTCGCGCTCTTTCGTCAATTCCGCTGGGTCCTCAATCGCAACCCCGCTAGCGCCTGCTTCATGCAAAATATGAGAGACAGCTTCTACTGCTTCTTCTGTTGTATGAATACTAATTTCTGACCATTTCACAATTTACCAACTCCATTTTTTATTTCCATTATTCCCCTTTGAAAGCACGTTTAAGCTTTCCGAATAAGCTATCATCCTGCTCTTCTTGCCCTGCAAATTCACGCAACAAATCTTTTTGATGTGAAGTTAATTTCGTCGGCACAACAACACGAACGACTACATATTGATCTCCTTGACCATATCCACGTACGTTCGGAGCACCTTTTCCTTTTAAGCGGAATTCGGTTCCTGTTTGTGTTCCTGCTGGAATTTTCAGCTTTACTTTGCCATGAACGGTAGGAACTTCTACTTCCGCACCAAGTGCCATTTGCGCAAATGTTAATGGCATTTCGCAAATAATGTGATCCCCTTCACGCTCAAAGAATTCATGACTTCTCACATGAACAACAACATATAAGTCACCTGCCGGTCCGCCATTTACGCCTGCTTCACCTTTTCCAGATACACGAATTTGTTGACCATTATCGATACCCGCTGGAATTTTGACATTGATTTTTTTACGTTTACGAACTTTACCAGAACCATGGCATGTCGTACATTTCTCTTTAATCATTTGACCTGTTCCTGAACAATGTCCACAAGCTTGACGGTTTACAATACGCCCAAATGGTGTATTTTGTTCTACACTTACTTGCCCTGATCCTGAACAATGTTTACATGTTTCTTTTGAAGTCCCTGGTTTTGCTCCACTACCCTTACAAGTATCACATGGATCCTCCACTGGAATCTCAACGTTTAATTCTTTACCAAAAATAGCTTCTTCAAACTCTAAAGTAACTTGATATTGTAAATCAGCACCTTGGCGCGGAGCATTTGGATCACGACGTCGGCCGCCACCACCAAAGAACGAACTAAAGATATCTTCGAAACCGAAGCCACCGCCGAAGTCTCCTCCGCCACCGAAGCCTTGATTTGCACCAGCATGACCAAATTGATCGTACTGCGCACGATTTTGATCATCGCTCAATACTTCGTATGCTTCTTGTACTTCTTTAAACTTTTCAATTGCATTTTCTTCTTTACTTACGTCTGGATGGTACTTTTTAGCCAAACGACGATACGCTTTTTTTATTTCATCTTTAGAAGCGCCCTTGCTAAGTCCAAGGACCTCATAATAGTCTCGTTTATTCATAAATTTGCAACCCCCGAATCTTTCACATAAACGTAATTTTAACACCGAAAGAAAGTGCTTTGCAACAAAGTTTCCTCACTTACAGTATGCAAAATGAAAAAATTAAGATCCTCACACATTTCTTCTTATTCGTGAAAAAAGCCAAAGTCAAGGCACGCTTGACTTTGACTTTTTGTCATCTTACTTATTTTATTTCACTGTATTACTTGTCTTCTTTTACTTCTTCAAACTCAGCGTCTACTACATTATCTTTTTTCGCGCCAGCGTCTTGTGCTCCTTGCGCACCTTCTGCTTGCCCTGCAGCCGCTTGAGCTTGCTCGTATAATTTAACAGTTAATTGTTGTACGATTTCTTGAAGAGCATCTTTTTTCACACGGATTTCTTCAAGTTCGTTTTTCTCGATTGCCGCTTGTAATGCTTCTTTCGCTTCCGTTGCTTTCGCTACTTCAGCTGCATCTACTTTACCTTCTAAATCTTTTACAACTTTGTCTGTTTGGAATACAAGTTGGTCAGCTTCGTTACGAAGTTCAACTTCTTCCTTACGTTTTTGGTCAGCGTCAGCATTTGCTTCAGCTTCTTGTACCATACGATCTACTTCTTCATCAGAAAGACCTGAAGAAGATTGGATTGTAATAGTTTGCTCTTTGCTTGTTCCTAAGTCTTTTGCACGTACGTTAACGATACCGTTTGCATCAATATCGAATGTTACTTCGATTTGTGGAATTCCACGTGGTGCTGGCGGAAGGTCTGTTAATTGGAAACGGCCTAATGTTTTGTTGTCAGCTGACATTGGACGCTCACCTTGTAGTACGTGAATGTCTACCGCTGGTTGGTTATCAGCAGCTGTTGAGAATACTTGTGACTTACTTGTTGGAATTGTAGTGTTACGCTCGATTAATTTCGTGAACACACCACCCATAGTTTCGATACCTAAAGAAAGTGGAGTTACGTCTAATAATAGAACGCCCTCTACATCACCAGTAAGTACGCCACCTTGAACTGCAGCACCTAATGCTACAACTTCATCTGGGTTTACACCTTTGTATGGTTCTTTACCAGTTTCACGTTTAATTGCTTCTTGTACAGCTGGGATACGAGTAGAACCACCAACAAGGATAACTTTATCTAATTCGCTTGGAGAAAAACCAGCGTCTTTTAATGCACGACGAGTTGGCTCTAACGTTCTTTCAACAAGACCAGCTGAAATTTCTTCGAATTTAGCTCTTGTTAACGTTAATTCTAAGTGTAATGGACCAGCAGCTCCAGCACTAATGAATGGTAATGAAATTTGTGTTTGTGTTACACCAGAAAGATCTTTCTTCGCTTTTTCAGCTGCATCTTTCAGACGTTGAAGTGCCATTTTATCTTGGCTTAAATCAATGCTATTTTCTTTTTTGAATTCAGCTACTAAATGATCGATGATAACTTGGTCAAAGTCATCTCCACCAAGACGGTTGTCACCAGCAGTTGAAATAACTTCAAATGTTCCATCTGCTAACTCAAGGATAGATACGTCAAATGTACCGCCACCTAAGTCATATACTAGAATTTTTTGTTCTTCATCTTGTTTTTCTAAACCGTAAGCAAGTGCCGCTGCTGTTGGTTCGTTAATGATACGCTCTACTTCTAAACCAGCGATACGACCAGCATCTTTCGTTGCTTGACGCTCTGCATCGTTGAAGTATGCAGGTACTGTAATAACAGCTTTCGTCACTGTTTCACCTAAGTACGCTTCAGCAGAAGCTTTTAAGTTTTGTAAAATGATTGCAGAAATTTCTTGAGGTGTATAATCTTTACCTTCAACTTCTACTTTATAGTCTGTACCCATATGACGTTTAACAGACATGATTGTATTTGGGTTTGTAATTGCTTGACGTTTCGCAACTTCCCCAACTTGACGTTCTTCATTTTTGAAAGCTACAACAGAAGGTGTTGTACGGTTTCCTTCTGGATTTGGGATAACCTTTGGTTCTCCACCTTCCATAACAGCTACACAAGAGTTTGTTGTACCTAAGTCAATACCGATAATTTTACTCATAGCGAATCCTCCTACATTTATGTAAATTATTGATTTACTTTTACCATTGATGGGCGAATCACACGGTCTTTTAGTTTATAACCTTTTTGGAATTCCTCCACAACCGCGTTTGATTCAAACTCACTGTCTTCTACTTGCATAACAGCTTGGTGCTCATGAGGATCGAACTGTTTACCAACAGCTTCAATCGCTTCAACACCTTCTTTAGTCAGCGCTTCTAACAATTGACGATGCACCATTTCCATACCTTGTAATAAGGACTTCATTTGATCATCAGTTGCTTCCACTTGCATTGCTCTTTCAAAATTATCAAGAGCTGGCAGAATATCTGACACAAGACTTTGTGCTCTATATTTTTCAGCTGCCTGTTTCTCCATTTGAACGCGGCGCTTATGATTTTCAAAATCAGCTTGTAGACGTAGTGTGCGACCTTCCGTTTCCGTTAGTTTCGCTTGTAACTCATCTACTTTTTCTTGTAAAAGAGCAGCTTCACTTTTTTCTTCTACAGCTTCTTCACTGTTGTTTGGCGTGACAGCTTCTTCAACTTGTGCTTCTTTCACTTCTTCTACCACTTGTTCGTTACGCTCTTCCACAATTTTCACCTCCTTAAAAGGTATTAGGTATCACGCTTAGCACGATTACCTAAGCATTATATATTACACACAGCAATGAAATTTCCATCACTTGAGCGAATGTATTACTCTCATTTATTTTTTAAGTCCATCAGTAAATTGCCTTGTAAATAACTGCAACAAACTAATTACACGAGAGTATTGCATTCTCGTTGGACCTAAAATCGCAATTGTTCCAAGTTGCTCTTCTCCAATCGAATACGTTGCAGAAATTAAACTACAATCTTCCATAGCTATCGAAGAATTTTCCCTGCCAATTTTCACTTGAATACCTACTTGTTTATGACGCAAAATATCATAAAACTCAGCTTCGTTATCAATCATCGTCAGCAAGGATCTTACTTTTTGAATGTCATGGAACTCTGGCTGCGAAAGCATATTTGCTTTTCCTCCAAAGTATATCTTTTCCGATAAAGGAACTTGAAATGTACCATCTAACATTTTTATTGCACTATCGTAATTATGAACATACCCACGCAAGACTGTAACAATCTCTTTAAAGATTTTATTATGAAGTTCTGCCATAGGTATACCAGATAGCTTTTCATTTAAAATATTAACCATTTTTTCTAAATCTGATAAATCAACAGATTCCGGAACGGTAATCGTTTTACTTTGCACATGCCCTGTATCTGTTACAATAATAGCGACTGCTGTTTGACAATCAAGCGGTACAATTTGTACATTTTTAAGTTTATTTGTGCTCAATTTCGGACCAAGAACAATGGCCGTATAATTCGTAAGCTCTGATAAAATTTGAGCTGATTGTTGTGCAATTTTTTCTGCTTCAAAAATTCTTTCAGCAAATAAATCTTTAATTTGTACAATTTCATCAGTCGGTAAGTTTTGTGGCGCTAAAAGATGGTCTACATAAAAACGATACCCTTTTTCAGAAGGAACACGCCCAGAAGAACTATGCGTTTTTTCAATAAATCCTAGTTCCTCTAAATCAGCCATTTCATTTCGAATAGTAGCTGAACTAAACGTAATTTCATCTTTCTTAGCCAACGTCCTCGACCCAACTGGTTGCGCTGATCCAATAAAGTCATCAATAATTGTTTGTAAAATTAAGAGCTGACGTTCCGTAAGCATCTCATCATCACCTCTGTTAGCACTCTTTGTCTTCGAGTGCTAAATCTATTAATAACTTACCAAAATTGACATTCAATTGTCAACGGAAACGTCACGAAATAATGAAAAATTTTCACGTTTATGGAACATTTAATTAGTCAATCAAAAATGACTGGAACACTTCATTCCCTAATAATTTTCCTTTTCGTGTTAAACGCACATATCTAGCTCTCTCTTCAAGCAATCCTTGTTCTTGATTGCTTTGTAACTGCTTCGCGAAAACTTGATCCATCTCCATGTTGAATTTCTTTTGGAACGCTATTTTAGACACACCTTTTGTTTTTCGAAGTCCTAAAAACAACTCTTCTTCCATTTTTTCCTTCTCAGTCACTTCATGAACATCTAAATAAGGAAATCCTGTTTCATCAATTTTCGTGAAATATCGCTTGAGTGGTCCTACATTTTGGATACGCTCTCCATTTACATAACTATGCGCTCCAGCTCCAAACCCATAATACTCTTCATTATTCCAGTATGTGAGATTATGTCTACTTTTATTGTCACCTTTTGAGAAATTACTAATTTCATACTGGTTATAACCATGTTTCTCCATTTCATCCATTACCATTTCGTACATTCTCGCTTCATTGTCTTCACCTGGAAGACGCAATTTCCCTTTATTCATTAAGTTATAAAACACTGTTTTCGGTTCCACAATTAATGAATATGCCGAGAAATGTTGTACACCAAGCGTAAAAGCAATGTCTAATGTTTCCTTCACATCTTCTATCGTCTGTCCTGGCAAAGAATAAATAATATCTACATTAATATTTTTAAAACCTACTTCCTGTGCTTCTCGAATTGCTACAAACGCATCTTCCCTCGTATGCTTGCGTCCAATTTTCTCAAGCAGTTCATCACGAAACGTTTGTACACCAAAACTAATTCTGTTCACTCCACCTTCTAACAATAAGTTTAACTTCTCTTTCGGTAAATCTCCTGGATTCGCTTCAAATGTTAGTTCGCAATTCGGAGCAAACGGACGTAAACGACGATTAATAATATCGAGTAGCTTTTTTGTCTGTTCCATATTTAACGCTGTCGGAGTTCCCCCGCCAACAAAAATCGTTTTCATACTATCAAACGGCACTTTTTGAACCGTGTTTATTATTTCCTTCTCTAAATACTCTAAATATTGATCAACCGGCTGGCGTTCAATAAATACTTTATTAAAATCACAATAGTGACAAATATGCTGACAAAATGGAATATGAATATATGCAGCTTGTACCAAATATAACTCCTACCTTTCTAAAAAGAAAACCTCCGAGCTCCGGAGGGTCCTTTACTTTTATAACGTGTTACGAATTTGTTCCATTCGCATTTTCCCCCAATCATACATCATTTCAACGATTGGCAAAAGCGACATACCTAATTCCGTCATATAGTACTCAACTCGCGGAGGGATTTCCGGGTATACTGTTCGATTAATAATCCCATCCTCCATCAACTCTTTTAATTGATTCGACAACACTTTATGAGAAATGCTCGGGAATAGTCGCTGTAATTCACTAAAACGATGAGGCCCTTCCACACCGAGGTGCCACAATATCACAACTTTCCACTTCCCACTAATAATAGAAAGCGTCAATTCCTTTTCACAATTAAAATTACCATTTTGTATTTTCTCTCGAATATCTTTTCGAATATTTTCGGACATTAATAATCTCCTAACTCTATATCACTCACTAAAAAGCTCTCTCACTATTGTAAATGAGAGATGCTAAGATGTCTAAAAAGTAGCATACAAAAAAAGAAGCCGAACGAACGGCTTCTACTTTTATCCCGATTGGTGCGGGCTAATAATTAGCGAAGAATAGAAAAATCCCCACTAATTATAGTTTCACTCTATTAGTTATCATCCATTTTCAGTACAGCCATGAATGCTTCTTGCGGCACTTCTACAGAACCAACAGACTTCATACGTTTTTTACCTTCTTTTTGCTTATCAAGAAGTTTACGCTTACGAGAAATGTCACCACCGTAACATTTTGCAAGTACGTTTTTACGCATCGCCTTAATTGTAGAACGAGATACAACTTTATTTCCGATAGTCGCCTGAATTGGCACTTCAAACTGCTGTCTTGGAATTAATTTCTTTAATTTCTCTACAATTACTTTACCACGGTCATACGCTGAATCACGATGTACAATAAATGATAAAGCATCCACTTGTTCATTATTTAAAAGAATATCCATTTTCACAAGTTTAGATGGTTTATAACCAATTAACTCATAGTCAAATGATGCATATCCTTTCGTATTTGATTTCAATTGATCGAAGAAATCATATACGATTTCTGATAACGGGATTTCATATGTCAATGTAACACGTGTTTCATCTAAATATTGCATATCGATAAACGTTCCACGTTTCCCTTGGCAAATTTCCATTACAGCTCCAACATAGTCATTCGGAACCATAATTGCAGCCTTCACAAACGGCTCTTCTACACGATCGATAGACTGTGGATCTGGCATATTAGATGGATTATCAACAATAAAATCTTCACCGTTTGTTAAATACACTTTATAAATAACGCTTGGCGCTGTTGTAATTAAGTCAATCTTGAATTCACGTTCAATACGTTCTTGAATAATCTCCATGTGAAGCAGCCCTAAGAAACCACAACGGAAACCAAAACCTAAAGCTTGAGATGTTTCAGGCTCAAATTCAAGAGCAGAATCATTCAATTCTAGTTTTTCTAACGCATCACGTAAGTCGTTATAACGTGCAGAATCGATTGGATATAAACCACAGAATACCATTGGGTTTAATTTACGATATCCTTTTAACGGCGCTGCAGCCGGACGCTTCGCATGTGTAATCGTATCACCAACACGTGTATCGCCTACATTTTTAATAGATGCTGCCAAGAAACCTACATCACCTACTGTTAACTCGTCACGTTGCGTTGTTTTTGGTGTAAACACACCTACTTCTGTTACTTCAAATTCTTTTCCAGTTGCCATCATACGTACTTTATCGCCAACTTTTACCGTTCCATTTACAACACGGATATATGCAATTACACCGCGGTACGGATCATATAAAGAGTCAAAAATCATACATTGTAACGGTTCTTCTGAATCACCTGTTGGAGCTGGTACCTTTTCAACGATTTGTTCTAAAATATCTTCAATACCAATGCCAGCTTTCGCTGAAGCAAGTACAGCTTCCGATGCATCTAAACCAATTACATCTTCTACCTCTTGACGTACGCGTTCTGGGTCCGCACTTGGCAAGTCAATTTTATTAATAACTGGTAAGATTTCTAAATTATTATCAAGCGCTAAATATACGTTCGCTAATGTTTGCGCCTCGATCCCTTGCGCTGCATCGACAACAAGAATTGCACCTTCACAAGCCGCTAAACTACGAGATACTTCATACGTAAAGTCGACGTGTCCTGGAGTATCGATTAAGTGAAGAATATATTCTTCACCGTCTTTCGCTTTATACGTTAATTGTACTGCATTTAATTTAATTGTAATACCGCGCTCACGCTCCAACTCCATAGAGTCAAGCAATTGCGCCTTCATTTCGCGCTGTGCCAACGCGTTTGTTTTCTCCAAAATACGGTCTGCCAACGTTGATTTCCCGTGGTCAATGTGAGCAATGATGGAGAAGTTACGAATTTTGGACTGTCTTTTTGCTCTTTCTTCTTTATTCATCTATGTTCTCAACTCCTAATAGTCTCGCCAATATACACTAGCACTGATTATATCAATAGAGCAGCAAAGATTCAATGAAAACTCGTGCTGCTTACAATACAAATCACTCTATCTATATCTTATGCGAACAAACCATAAGAGACAAACCCTTTTCAAATTAAAAAATGGCTGTCTTACAAACCGGTAAAACAACCGTCTCCCGTGTTACTCTTAGCTAAAAATCCCTTTTATTTTCCCAACAACTATATCCGTTCCGAATTTTGTCATTTCATAAGTAACATTTGCTATCGCCGTCCCAATACCTTCTACAACATTAAAACTTCTTAAGCTTTCTAACTGTTTTTGTTTTTCAATAGCCGAAAACGTCTCTCCCAAAATTTCCGATTCAGCCCCAGCGCCTTCTGTTCCTGTCATATGAGCAATTTGTTCATATGACAGTTGACGATACCCCTTCATACTTTTCAGACCATGATTAGCGAGTCCCACTCCAGCTATCATCATCAGCAAACATAAGACTGTACCGCATATACATAAAAGCGTAAATCGACTCAAACTATTTCTGCCTCTTTCCATCAATGTGTATATGCCCCTGTATTATCTTGATCAATCTGATGATGCAGTGCTGCATTTAAACCGCTTGCTATTACATTTGCCATATCCTCAATAAACGCATCTACTTCTTTTGGAGTTACCATTAAATTATGACCAAGAGGAGATAACACTTCATAAATCAACTTTCTCTTTTCTTCTTCTTCTAACGTACCAATAGCTCCTAAAAACATATTTCGACTCTTTTCATCCGGCATATCTTCTTCTGTTAATTTTTTCTTTTCTCCAAATGTAAAACCTGCTGGTAATAAAGAGCGTGACGGTTTGTTTCCTTCTTTCAATTCCCGGCCAAAATGTTTCAAAATAAAATCAATTGTATCACTCGTAATCGAAACGGCATCTACCACAGTTGGCACACCAATTGCGATAACGGGAATACCTAATGTTTCTTTACTTAGTTCCTTACGCTTATTCCCAACACCAGATCCTGGATGAATTCCTGTATCAGAAATTTGTATCGTACTATTTACTCGTTCAATAGAACGCGCTGCTAATGCATCAATTGCAATTACAAAGTCTGGTTTTGTCTTCTCAATAATTCCGTAAATGACATCGCTCGTTTCAATCCCTGTAATTCCCATTACCCCTGGACGAATAGCACTAACAGGTCTAAACCCTTCTTCCACACTTTCAGGCTGCAATTTAAACAAATGTCTCGTCACCAGTACGTTCTCTACAACTATCGGTCCGAGTGCATCCGGCGTTACATTCCAATTCCCAAGACCTACGATTAAACAACTCGCTTCTTTTGAAACACCAACCTCTTCTAAGAAATAAGAAAATTCTTTTGCAAAAATACGCTCTACTTTTTGCTGAAGTTCCGTATCTTGTTGTCGTATACCTTGCACCTCAAGAGTTAAATAACTCCCAGGTTTTTTCCCCATCGACTCAGATGCTATTTCATCAATCGTTACTTTTGTAATTGTAACTCCCTCTTCTTCCCTCTCTTTTACAATAACTCCCTGTATCCCTTTTTGTTCTTCTTGGCGCTCTTGCAGCATTTGGTGCGCCTCTACAGCCAGGTCAGTTCTAACACTATATTTACTTAAATCTAATGTTTCTTTCATCGTATCTCCTCCGTAATTCATAGTAAATATCGTTAGATTTCCCCAAGTTATATTAGGTCATTCTTTCCTTTACGTGAAATTTCATTGATATACTATTGCAATTCTCTTCACCGTTTGATAAAATATCACTTGTTCTATGTAAGAATCGAGTCATTCGATTGCACCAGGGAGGTGAAAAGTATGGCAAACATCAAATCTGCTATCAAACGCGCTAAACTTAGCGAAGAGCGTCGTTCACATAACGCTTCTATCAAGTCTGACATGCGTACTGCTGTTAAAACTGTAGAAACTTTAGTTACTAATAACGATCTTGAAAATGCTAAAGAAGCTTTCAAAACTGCTTCTAAAAAACTTGACAAAGCAGCTCGTAAAGGTCTTATCCACCAAAACGCTGCAGCTCGTCAAAAATCTCGCTTAGCGAAACAAGTAAACGCGTAAGGCGTTTAAAAAACGATCCATTCGGATCGTTTTTTATATACACAAAAAAGTTCACGTACTAAGTACGTGAACTTTTTTGTGTCACTACATATGATTTAACCGCATTAAGAAAAACTCAAGCACAAGTTTCTTATCCATCTTTCCAGTCTTCATACTATAATCAGCTTCCGCTAGTTCTATAATAACTTTTTTTAATTCTTCAAAAGAGAAAACCTTCGTTTGATTCATCGCCAACTTTACCCGGTACGGATGTACACCAATATGGGACGCGATTTGATTTTGTCCGTAACCACGCTGTTGCAACTCTTTCACTTGATGTAGCAAGCGGAACTGACTTACTAATAACGCGAGCAGTTTAATTGGTTCTTCCTGCTGTGTAAATAATCCGTCTAAAATTTGCATCGCACCAGCGATATCTTTTTTCACCACTTTTTCTGTTAAAGCAAACACATTTTGCTCAACAGATTTCGGCACAAGTTCCGTGACAAGTTTTGGCGTAATTTCTCCGCCCATACCGACGTATAACGTTAACTTGTCCATTTCCTTCGCCAACATTGTTACATTACTTCCCACAAGCTCTAACAACAAACTAACAGCAGCATTATCAATATGCACATGCACCTCATCCGCACGAGAAACAATCCACTTCTGAACATCCTGCACTTGCATCGCATGTGCTTCTATTACATCCGCTGTTTTCTTTAATAGTTTTGTAATTTTTTTTCGTTCGTCTAATTTTTCATAAGGCGCAACAAAAACAAGAATAGAAAAAGGAGATGGCTCCCCAATATATTCTTCTAAAATTTTTATATTTTGTTCTAATTTTTCTTTTTGTGCCGTTAAAAATAATGGTGATTTTATTAATATAACTTTAAGCTCTCCAAAAAAGGGAAGCGTACGCGCATCCTCAACTACCTCTTCTAAATACGCTTCTTCCAAATCGTATGTCACAACATTAAACTCTCGATCTTCCTCTTCAAGCGCTTCCGTTGTAATAAGTTTTATCGTTTCATTTATAAAATAGGCTTCCGTTCCATACAGTACATACAACGGAGCGAACTGTTTCTTTTTAATCTTCTTATGTATATCACTCATATTTTTTCCTACTCCCTAACTTGGCAATATATATTTATACTAATGCCCTAGCTTTTGTTTTACAAGTACAAAGGGACGGGCTTTATAACCCGCCCCTTTATTTATATAAAACGCCACGCAATAAGCCCCGGATTTCTTATTGGTGTGCGGTAATCACCTTCCCTTTATTATTTACAATAATAATCTTAGTATAAGTGCCAACTGTTAACATGATTGGAAATGAAAAATTCACGCTACTTAACTAACTAGAAAAAGTATACAAATACTCTATTTCACTTCATATGGAAATTGTAGATTTTTTTCTGACAATATTTTATACTAAAATGGAATGTTGGGGAGGGATTCTAAATGAATGATTTTGAACAAAACGTTCAAAGTAAACGCAATGACGCTATTGATTCAGGGGTAGGATTTATCGTCTCATTTGGTTTTTTCGCAACACTTTTCATTATTGCAACTGTTATTAAATTCATCGGTTCTTAAAGGCTGCCGCTTAACGGCAGTCTTTTTTTTCATCTTCTATGTGTTTCATCATATGTGATTTTACTTTGAAAGGTTCCTTTTTCTCCATTAAAAACATAGGAAATAGCACCTTGCTTATCCGTACGCCATATATCAATACCCATCTTCTTAAAACGCTCTATAACCTCCTTATGCGGGTGCCCATACCTATTACGCTCTCCCACAGAAATAATCGCTACACCGGGCTGTACAAGGCTTAAAAAAGGATCTGTAGACGATGTTTTACTCCCATGGTGGGCAACTTTTAAAATATCAGCCCGCAAATCAGGATATGTCGATACTATAAACTTTTCTCCTTCTTCTTCTAAATCACCCGTAAATAGCCATGTTAGTCCTCCTAGTCTGGCCCATAGTACAATCGAAGAGTCATTTTCTCCCTTTTCTTTCCCCTTTGGAGCTAATATGAAAAATTCCGCTTCATTTACCCTCCAACCTTCCCCTTCTCCTACTACACTTATCTTCATGCTCTTTTCTAACGCCTTTTTCTTCACTACTTTTTCCAATACAGCATCTTGTTCCTTTCTCCCAAATACAACTTCTTTTACAATAATAGATGACAGCAAATCCAGCGCAGCACCTATATGATCCGCATCTCCATGCGTTACAATTAATTTATCAATCGTTTTTATACCTTCTTTTTGTAAAAAAGGAACAAGAATATCATGCCCAACAGAAAATTCATGCTTTTTCTGTTGCCACGCCTCCTTCTTGACAGGAAGGGCTCCACCTGTATCAATAAGATAAACCTCTTTATCGTACGGGAGTCGAATTAATATTGCATCTCCCTGTCCAACATCAAGAAATGTAACACTCCCACTTTCGCGAAAATATGGATATACATAGTGACAAGTACTAATAAAAAGAAACACACCCACAACTATGCACAAAATTTTTTTCGTTATTACTCTTTCCCAAATCACAAATATACTAACGATACTAAAACAATATATAGCCACAAGAAATAAATGAGTTTGACCAAAAGTAAATCGGATGAGAGGGAAACTTTCACAGTAACTTAAAAAATCATTAGAAATGGTTAAACATAATGAAAGTATATATGCAATTCCTTTTGCGAAAAATGGAATAACCGGCATACATATAAGAATAATAATGCTACACGGCAATACAATAATGGATAGAAAAGGAACATATATAAGATTGAGGAAAATGCTATAAGGAGAAAAATAACCAAAATGATATAACAAGATGGGGGTACTAGCGAGCTGTGAAATTATAGAAATGTAAATAGAATTTCGAACTACCCCATTACTACGCCCTAATAATATCGGCGCAGATAGTAGTAAAGAAAAACTACCTACAAATGAGAATTGAAATCCAATGTTGAAAATAAGATACGGATCGTATATAAGCATACATATAGCTGTTATACTTAAGGCGTCTAGACTAGATAAGCGAACAGAGCACATGAAAGCTACCAACAATAAAACTCCTGTTATAGAAGCCCTCACAACAGATGGCGACGCCCCCGCTATGATCATATACAGAGGAATGCAAACGATAAGGCATACTGTTGCTGTCTCTTTCGTCACACCACTTCTTAGTAAAACAAAATACATTATAACCATTAATAATACGATATGCGATCCTGAAATTGCTAACAAATGTATAAGACCAAATTGTTGATATTGTTCTTCTACTTCAAACGTCATTTGTTGTCGATCTCCAAATAGTAATGCGTTCATAAATGCACCTGATTGTTCTGGGAACATTTCTGTAACTTTCGAGATTGTTTGTTGCCTGAGAAGGAAAATCCATTGCACGAGTGACAACGATGTTTTTTGACATTCAGAAATGTATGTCACATCAAATATAAAATGTATTTTTTGCTGATATAAATAATTACGATAATCAAAAACATGAAAATTCCGGGCAGTTTGTGGTTCTTTCATCTCCCCTTTAAATGTACACGATATACCTGCATGTAATTGTTGCAACTGCTTCTTTTCCGAAGCAGATTGTATTTTATAATTTAATTGCACTAAATTTTTATTCTGATCCTCAATTTGAAAAGAGAGACGATCCCCATTAATTAGAGGTGTATTTTGCACGACCCCTCTTGTAACTTCGTAGGACCCCCCTAGCGGCCTATTTAGACTCTGAACATACGTGGTGTACATAGCGCCACTAAAACACGCTATTATACAAAAAATGAAGGTTTTACGCGAAGTACGATATAAACAAAATAAAACATAACAAACGAAACAACAAGCAGTCAACAAATGCAATGCGGAAAAGGTAATTGCAATCCCAATTATAAACGAGATTGCAACATAGCCCCATTGTCCATTCAACTCATACTCACTCCTTATAGCATCATTTTCGCTTTAGTGAATACACGTTGTAATTCTTCCATTGATAAATTATCTTTTTCTAAAGATGTGAATAGTTCCTTTAGCTGCAAATGACGCTCTTGTTCCTCTAGCAATGTAATATCATATTCTAGCGGAACGTGCTTTACTGTTACACTCGCTTGTTCAAATAACTCTATGGCATACGGATGATTTTTATAATCCTGTGCATAATAAACTGCTGTAACACCACTTTGAATAATCGCCTTACAACACTGCAAACAAGGAAAATGTGTGACATAAATTTCCGCTTCCTCTGTTTTCACGCCAAACTTCGCACATTGTAATAAAGCATTCATTTCCGCATGAATTGTACGAACGCAATGATTATCAATGACATAGCAACCATCGTCTATGCAATGTACACCACCTTTAATTGAGCCGTTATATCCACCAGCAATAATTCGTTTATCACGAACGATTGTCGCTCCTACCGCAAGCCTTGTACATGTACTACGTAAAGATAGTAGATGGCTTTGCGTCATAAAATATTGATCCCATGAAATTCGTTCCATATTTTTCACCTTCTTTTTTGTCTACTTGTAGTGTAGCGAAAAAAGAAAAACTTCGTCAATCTTTTACGGAATAATAATTTGATCTTTTATTTTCTCTAAAGACTTCGCACCAATCCCATCAATTTCTAATAAATCTTCTATTTTCTGAAACGGACCATGTTCTTCTCGATATTTCAAAATACTTTCCGCTTTCCTAGAACCAATGCCTGTTATTTTTTCAAGTTGCTCTTTAGAAGCTGTATTTATTTGCACTTTACCCTCGCTTTTTGAAAAAGTAGCTCCTTCTTGTACTGGCTCATTCTTGTTAGGAACATAAAGAAGCATTTGGTCTTGAACCATTTGCGCCAAATTTACTTTCTTCCCATCTGCATCCGGCAACAAACCACCAGCTTTTTCAACCGCCTCCTTCACCCGGTCCCCTTCCTTCATTTCATACACACCCTCTTTAAAAACCGCCCCTTTCACATCAATTATAATTATTTTTTTCTGCTCCTTTGTATCCAATACTTTCGGTTTACTTTTTTTCTCCACATCTTTCGCTTGAACTTCCGTTGTAATGAGCGATTGCTCTGTTTGCTGATTCGTTTTCCAGAAAAAAAGAAAAATCAAAGTGCCAATAATAACCACTAATCCCAACCATTTTTTCGGAAAATCCCACATCATTTTACACCTCTAATCATAAATTTATAACATCATTCATATTGTTTAGGAGAAAGCTGTTACGAAGGAGGGATGAAACATTGAACATAGGAATTATAGGGACAGGGAACATGGGGAATATACTAATCGATGCATTTTTAGAAACCCGTGCTGTCAAACCTTCGTGCCTTACTATTATTAATCGGACGCCTGCCAAAGCATATCATATAAAAGAAAAATACCCTTCTGTTCACTTAGCCAAAACAATCCAAGAGGTAATCGAACAATCCCAGCTTATTTTCATTTGCGTAAAACCGATAGATATATACCCTATTCTACAAAAATACGCTGACCATTTTTCAGACGAAAATTGCTTGGTTTCTATCACAAGCCCCATATCTCCATCACAATTAGAAACACTTGTACCTTGCCACGTCGCTCGTATCATTCCAAGCATCACAAACCGCGCCTTATCCGGCGCATCACTATTTACATTTGGAAATAACTGCTCTGAAGAATGGCAACAAAAACTACTTCGTCTATTCAAAAACATTTCTACTCCCCTTGTTATAGAAGAAGATATAACGCGCGTTTCATCTGATATAGCAAGCTGCGGCCCTGCTTTTTTTAGTTATTTATTACAACGTTTCATTAACGCTGCCGTAGATAAAACAAATATTACACACGAAGAAGCCACTACTTTAGTAAGTGAAATGGTCATTGGAATGGGGAAATTACTTGAAAAAGAAATTTTTACATTACCTACTTTACAAGAAAAGGTATGCGTTAAAGGCGGTGTTACAGGAGAAGGTATTCGTATTTTAGAAGAACACGTTGGGGATATGTTTCATAAATTAATCGAACGGACACATGAGAAATTTGATGAAGATTTAAAATGCGTTGAGCAGCAATTCAATAAACACACATAATAAATACGCCATCATAATCCCAAACCCTTTTTATTAATACTTATCTTTTTCATGCTACATTTTCACTAAAACTAGCATTTTTACACTTTACACATATCATCTTTTTATTTTTCTAGAACTAAAACTACATCTTTTCTATAAAACAAAAGCAACCATATCGGTTGCTTTTGTTTTATCCATTCTTCTTCGCCATAAAAAAGATGCGCTCTGTTTGCTCTGTCACTTCAATTCGTTCAAAGTCACCTGTGACGCGAAGTACTGTAAACCCGGCTTCTTCAAGCCATTTTGTTAACACTTCAACCGAATATGCACGCTGCACGTGACATTCGTCAAAACGATGATACACATCTTCTTCTGAATCTTGTACAAAGAATGTCAAATCATGTTCCACACTATCTGATTCTTCTCCAGGGAAGCAGTTCCAAATAAGTGATATTTCTTCGCCGTTCACTGTATATGTTTCATTTTGAAATACGTGATGTATTTTATATAAAGAGTGTACATCGAATAAAAACAAGCCGTCCTGACGTAAATGGTGGAAAACTCTTCTAAATGTTTCTTGCACTCCATCTTCTTGCAATACATAATTTAATGAGTCACAAAAGATTGTCACACAATCAAATTCACCAGGAACATCGAGCTCTCTCATGTCTTGTTGGTAAAAAGGAATAAAATAACCTTCTCCCCCCAATTTTTGCTGTGCGACAGTTAACATTTCTTCCGAAAGATCTACACCAATTAAATCATAACCTTTTCGCACAAGCGGAAGTGTTACGTTACCAGTTCCACATGCTACGTCAAGAATTTTTGCCTCTTTCATAGATGCCTGTTGTAAACTTTCCTCTGTGAATTCCACCCATTTATCATAAGGGACATCATTCATCAGTTCGTCATACAGCAAAGCAAATTGTTCGTATTTCATTGATCTAGCTCATCTGCAATATCTTCACGCGGCACATCGCCCCATAGACGCTCTAAATTATAGTGATTACGCTCATCTTTATGGAATACATGAGCAACCACATCACCAAGGTCTACTAAAACCCAACGCGCTTCATCAAAGCCTTCCATACGTTGTACGTTAATTTCGAACTCATGTGCCTTCGCTTTAATTTCACGTGCAATTGCTTGTACTTGCTTGTCTGAATTTCCGTGACAAATAATAAAATAGTCTGCAATCGGTGAAATACCTTGCATATTTAGTACAACCATATCTTCTGCTCTCTTATCATCAGCTGCTTTTGCCGCTAATACTAATAACTCTTTATCTTTCATTTATTAATTTCCTCCTTGATAACTGCATTGTATGTTTGGAATGTTAATGGATAAATCGTTTGATCTTTTTCCATTAAAAATTGAATTGTTCGCTTTAAAGCAAACAGTAAAGCTTGATTTATATCTTTGTATGCGAGTTTCCTCGCTTCTTCCACACCAGGAAACTTACGTCCCGGTTCAATGTAATCTGCTACATAAATAACTTTATCTAACATTGTCATTTTTTCATGACCACTTGTATGATATGTAATAGCTTGTAGAATTTCAGGATCAGTAATGCCTACTTCTTTTTCTACTAAGTATGCCCCAACAGGTGCATGCCATAACTCTTTGTTATAGTGCAGTAGATCCTTCGGCAAAGCTTCTCTCTTAATAATCTCTTCCATTTCTGGAATCGCTCTACATTTTGCATAATCGTGAAATATAGCAGCCGTCTCTGCCTTTTTCTCATCTACACCATATAACCGAGCAAGTTCAATCGCTGTTTCCATTACACCAATCGTGTGTATATAACGTTTTTCATGCATTTGTTGTTTGACAATACTAAGTGCTTCCTCACGATTCATACAACCCATTCCTCTCGATATATACCTGTACTGTTTCAGGGAGTAAATATTTGCACGTTTTCTTCGTCATATATCTCTCCCGTAACAGAGAAGAAGAAACTGCAAACTCCGGAATTTCCACTTTTACGATATCATAAGGCGTATGTAATGTATAACCTGGTCTTGCAACTCCAACAAAAGTCACAAGCTTAAGTAACTTTTCAATGTTATACCACTTCGGCAAGTACTCAACCATGTCTCCGCCAATAATAAAGTGAAACTGCATATCCGGATACTTCTCCGTTAATTGTACCATAGTGTCGTACGTATAAGATGGGCCTTCTCTGTCTAGCTCTTCTAAACAAATTGAAAAGTATGCTTCTTCCTCAGTCGCTATTTGCAGCATGTTTAATCGACTTTTCACACTCGTAATGTTACGTCCTTGCTTGTGCGGTGGAATTTGATTCGGCAAAAACCATACCTCTTCCAACCCTAAAGCATGATACACTTCATTTGCAATTAACAAATGCCCATTATGAGGTGGATCAAACGTGCCACCAATAATGCCAATTTTTCTCAAAAGAAACGCCCCTTCCTTTTACATACAGCAACTCTCCCCATAAATATTGGAAGAGAGCCTACTGTTAATAAAAGTTCAATTGATTTCACTCTCTATCTATCAAGCGTCAATTATGGAAATAATTTACGTGATTTTTTATCCTGCTATTTGCCAACACCTCAAAAGTCACTGACAATAACTAGGTTAGATGGGAAATTAACTGCACACAAAAGCCCAATTGGTGACGGCTAAAAAACACAAATTAAAGTTTCAATTTATCGTGGAAGCTTAATTTGCTTATTTTCTCTTGATTCTTTGTATAAAACAATTGTGCTTCCGATTACTTGAACGATTTCAGCTCGTGCACCTTGTGCAAGCTCTTCTGCAACTTCACGACGATCAAATTCACAGTTTTGTAATACGCTCACTTTAAATAGTTCACGAACTTCTAATGCTTCTCCAATTTGTTTCACCATATTTTCATTCACGCCACCTTTTCCAACTTGAAAAATCGGTGTTAAATGATGTGCCTTTGCACGTAAAAATCTTTTTTGTTTTCCTGTTAACATATACTTAGCCTCCAAGCTCTCTCATTACTAATTGTTTCATTCTATCAATATTCGGCACACATCCTGTCCACATTTCAAATGCAAGTGCACCTTGATAAACGAACATATCGATTCCATTTTGAATTATTGCACCTTGTTCTTTCGCATCGCCTAAAATTTTCGTCTCAAATGGATTATAAATAATATCAGAAACAATCGTTCCTTGTTGCAATGAACGAATTTCCAGCGGCGTATACTCAACATGTGGATGCATACCTATCGTTGTTGTTTGGATGATGATATCATATTCCCCTTGATTTTCTGCTGCACATTCTAACGATAGAGCATGCGAATTAACATTTGCCATGCACCCAGCGATAAGATTTTCCGCCTTATCTCTCGTACGATTAGCAATATCAATTTCTTTCACACCTACATCTGCAAGCGAGAAGTAAATAGCTCGACTAGCACCACCTGCACCGATTAATAAAATACGTTTCTCTTGAAGTGGATCTTCACTAATTGACTGCAGGGCACGAACAAAACCAATTCCATCTGTATTATACCCAATCAATTTTCCATCTCGATGAACTACTGTATTTACCGCACCGATTTGCCTTGCTAGCGGGGCAACCTCATCCAAGTACTCCATAATTGCAACTTTATGCGGAGTCGTTACATTAAATCCTGAAATACCTAATGCTTTCAAACCTTTTACTGCTTCCCCTAGCGCTTCTTCTTCTACAAGAAACGCATGATAATGGGCATCCATATTCAAGTGTTCAAATGCATCGTTATGCATAACGGGTGATAATGAATGTCCAATTGGATTTCCGATTACACCATATAATTGTTTCATAAATCCCTCTCCATATTAAATTAAAGATTTACGTAATGAAACACTTACTCCTTTTGGTACATGAGCAACAATTTTCGCTCCTGATTCATTTACAGTAACCCAGCCCAATCCAGAGAATACAACATCCGTTTTCGGCTCACGAATATTAAATTCATATTTCACAAACTCAGGCATATTTTCTAATTCTTCTGGTGTCGGTGGATTCAATAATTCTCCAGCGTGTTTTTCGTACAATTCATCAGCCTTTTCAAGCTTTGTACGATGGATTGTTAAACGGTTTGAGAAATGACAAGTGAATGCACGACGGCCCCCACTTACATAATCAAATCGTGCTAATCCACCAAAGAATAATGTTTGTTCTTCGTTTAATTGGAATACCATTGGCTTAACTTCTGTAGTCGGTGTAATAAGCTTTAAGCTTTGTTTCCCAACATAATGAGCCATTTGATGATGATTAATAATACCTGGTGTATCGTATAAAGATGATGTTTCGTCTAATGGGATATCAATTAAATCAAGCGTTGTTCCTGGGAAATGTGATGTTGTAATTACATTCTCAGTCTCATCACTAAATTCTTTAATCATACGATTAATAAATGTTGATTTACCAACATTCGTACATCCAACAACGTATACATCCTTACCATCGCGATACTCTTCAATCGCCTCAGCAAGTTCCACAATACCTTGTCCTTTAGCAGCACTAATTAAAAAGACATCTTCGGGTTTTAGTCCCAACTGTTTTGCACTATAACGCATCCAATGTTTTACTTTATCAGGCTTTACTGACTTTGGAATTAAATCCGCCTTATTCCCAACTAACAACACTTTATTATTACCTACAAAGCGATGTAATCCTGGTAACCAGCTGCCATTGAAATCAAAAATATCTACGATTTTAACTACTAATGCGTCCGTTTGTCCAATTCCATTTAAAATACGAAGGAAGTCATCGTCTGTTAAAGATACATCTTGAATTTCGTTATAATGTTTCAAACGAAAACAACGTTGACAAATTACTTGTTCTTTCTCTAATGATGATGCAGGAGCGTATCCTACTTCATTTTTATTTTCTGTTTGAATTTCTACACCGCAACCAATACATTTAATTGTTTCAGTCAAACTTTATTCCTCCCAATTAATTAAGCCTTTTTTCTTCATGTTTCTCATAATTCTTCGTTCAATTTTTCGATTAAATCGTGTCACCAATCCGTCCGTTTGCGCTACCGGTACAACTAAAATTGTATGAAGTCCCACACGATTCCCGCCGAGCACATCCGTTAGTAACTGATCTCCAATTACTACAACTTCATCTGGCTGCAGGTGCATCTCTTGTATCGCACGCTTAAATGCGCGAACAAACGGTTTGCGCGCACTATGAATAAACGGAATACCTAATGGGTCAGCGAAGTCTTTAACGCGTTGCTCGTTATTATTTGAAACGACCGTTACTTGAATATCATTTTCTTTCATTTTCAAAAACCACTCTTCAAGCTGTGGTGTTGCGTTTGGACGATCCCATTCAATTAAAGTGTTATCTAGATCAGTAATAACTCCTTTAATTCCACGTTTTTTCAAATCTTCTGGTTGAACATGATATACATTTTTCACATATTCATTTGGTAAAAATAACTTCAATTTCTTTCACCTCTTTGAGGATTTTCTATAAAATTTTTCGACAACATTTTTCGATAGATAACCTGTGGATAAACTTGTACACACTTTCCACATTAATTTTTCAGCCAATTCGGAATTTACTAACATTCTATACACATTTTATCCACCGAGGTATGTGGATAACCTCTTGTTTGTGACTGTCCTATTTTTTTGGTACATTAAATGCAACAACGAATCAATCCTTATATTATTAGGAGGTGACTCACCTTGAAAACAAAACATATGGAACAGTTATCTACTGATTTACTCACTGAGTCTTATTATAAAGCAAAAGAACTAAAATTAAATCCCGACTTCATTTTACTTATAAAACAAGAAATTATTAGACGCTCGTTAGAGGACAAGCTCGTCAAATCTTCTTGAGTACATATAGATTGCTGATCGACCTGTAAAAAGAGCCATCCTGCGATGGCTCTCGAATAAACAAGTACTCCCATCTAGGGACTTCTTCATTAAGCATCTTTGTCCACATTTCTTAATTAGAGCTTCATAAGTATATTATAAAATCTTTTCTTTACTTATGAGATACTCGGGTTGCAATTTTTTCACCAAGACGCAGCTCTTGCCCACTTGTCAATTCCTGCACTGCTTTAATCATATCTTTTTCAAATAATAAAACAACTGTTGAGCCAAATGTAAAGTATGCCATCTCTTCACCTTTTTGAACAGTACTTCTTTCATGAAGGAGCTCGATACTATTAACAAACATAGCACCTACTTTTACAAGCGCCATATGTTCGCCTTCACTATTTACTTCTGTAACAGAGCGATAATTTTTTGACAATGGTTCTTTCCCATACTCCATACCCGCTGCATTTACCGGATATGATTTTCTGCCGAGTACAAATCTTTCAGTCA
The DNA here is from genome assembly GCF_015071065.1 of Bacillus cereus. Classification (GTDB taxonomy): domain Bacteria; phylum Bacillota; class Bacilli; order Bacillales; family Bacillaceae_G; genus Bacillus_A; species Bacillus_A cereus_BA. The sequence continues at coordinate 730,053 of NZ_VOVA01000001.1, forward strand.
CAGAGCCAGAGAGTGGGCTATGAATACGATGATAATGACTTGGACTCAAATAAATTACCATATATGTACCGCCTGCATATCGCTTTGCACGCTCTTCATTACCTAGCATATCCACAATTGAATAACGCTTTCCTTTTATATTGAATGTTTTTGTATCCTCAATAGGACCTTGATCAGCAAAAACACCATCAACAGGACTAACGATACTCGATGCATCAGTATCAATACTACGCTTTCCTTCTTTTAGCCTACGTGTAAATAAATCATGCAATGTTCGATATTCTTTCAAACCCTTTTCCATCTCATCTTGATTAATTTGAAAAACTTTCGCATACGATGGAATAATGATAGAGCTCAAACGAGATTGTGCAAATTTACGTAATATATAAGAAGTAAAACGACCATTTGTAAGTTCGATCATAAGTCGATATAATGTCCGTCGCAAATTACGAAACCTCCTAATCAGCCTATAACTTTAGTTTCCCCTTCTTTTCTCTCTATATCATATGTAAAATTGGTTCTTATTCCCACATATAGAATGGAGCCGCCTCGTTATACACGAAGAAAAACTAAGTATAATTTTTATTCTTAAATTGTTTAGCACCTTCTAATATTACAGATAGAACCCGCCATTTTCAACAGTGAACATGTATTTCTTCTTAGAACAGCTCGTTTTCTTTCCGTTTTTCCGAAAGAAAAGCAGCCACTTTTAGAGTGTAGCTGCCTACAATATACATTATTCTTTTGCCTTTTTCTCTTTCTCAGCCCGCACAAATTCGTGGAACATTTTCATTAAAGCACGCTTTTCAATTCGCGATACGTAGCTTCTTGAAATACCGAGTGCCTTCGCAATCTCTCTCTGTGTTTTCTCTTTATCAAGCCCCAGTCCAAAACGCTTCACAATTACTTCTTTCTCTCGTTCGTCTAAAATATCGATATACTCTTTAATTTTTTCTAACTCCATACTAAGCTGAATCATATCAATTACATCTTCAGATTCTGATTTTAATATATCAATAAGCGATATTTCATTCCCCTCTTTATCTTGCCCGATTGGATCATGAAGTGAAACGTCTTTTTTCGTTTTCTTCAGCACACGTAAATGCATCAAAATTTCATTTTCGATACAGCGCGCTGCATATGTTGCAAGCTTAGTTCCTTTCCCCGCTGAATAGCTTTCAATCGCTTTAATAAGCCCAATGGTACCAATTGAAATTAAATCTTCTGCATCTTCACCGGTGTTTTCGAATTTTTTAACAATATGAGCTACAAGCCGTAAATTATGTTCAATTAAAAGATTTCTCGCTTGAGCATCACCTTGCTCCATTAACTCTAAGTACTTTCTCTCATCATCTGATGATAACGGCTGCGGGAACGCATTGTTCTTCACATAAGAAACAAATACAAACACTTCTCGAACCATATATCCAATTGCGGCGAATAGACTCAAACCTTTCACCTCCGCCAAAATAGTGGTCTTTACTATGTGTATGTGGGCATGAGGTTGTTTGTGTCTGTACGATATCATTCCAACATGTTTTTAAGCATGATATTTGTCGCACAAAGCTTCGTTACGTATACTTAAACAAAAGATAGGAGGGTAAAATGTGAAACATTTTATTACCTTCTTGTACCAGAGTAGCTTGTAAGAGATGAACTCCTTGTACGCTCTTGCAAGCTGCTTGTACTACAAGGAGGGATTACAAATATGGAATTTGAAAGAACACGTGCTTATACAAGACACCAGCGTCAGCGTACAATGCGCCGAAAGATGAACATTGCAAAACACGCATGGGGATATACTCCTGAAATTGTCGGTATTTTTGCAAAAGGGAAAGTTCACTGTTCTTGCGGAATGTGTACAACAAAGTGGAGAACAGAAGGACCACCTGCTAGTGTACAGAAGTGGTTATACAAAATTGATACATGCGAAGAATAATTGTTCTTTCTAAAAAAGGTCTTCTCTCGAAGACCTTTTTCCCTATTTAAAGACTTATTTACTCCAAATCTTTCCCCCAGTGTGGGCATCAATATAACGAATTTCTCGACTACACTCGAAGGGTTCTTTATGATTTGCATCCGTCGTTTGTTTATACAGTAATTGATATGCCGTTTCCTCTGCATCATTATCTATATACCATTCTAATTTAACTCGGATGGCCTCTTTGTATATTTCTAACGCTTTTTCTTTTGTCACTTTTGGTGTTGTTTCATATGCAAGTAATTCTTTTATAATGTTGCTAGATTCTCCTGAATAGTGCATCACAGCACCATTTTCTGTATTGATGTTGATCATAAATTGCATATACTCTACTGGAATACCATTCACATATACGGAAAAGAAAAATCTTTCAACTCCATCTTTTTCCTCATCACGTTCATCCCAAAGACGAAGATATTGTGTAATATCCGGAATAACTCTTTCTAAAAATTGAAGTGCTTTCTGTAAGCATTCCTCTCTTGATAGTATTTGTTTTGCTTCTTTAGCTTCGGTCAGTTTTATAAAACCAATTAACTCATTGGTTGCTTTATTAATAGTAATGCCAACTAAATTATTATACTTTAACATCGGCAAATGTTTTTTAAAAAATTCATTCATTAAGTATGGATTTTTCTCTTCTTTTTCTTTTTGAAATTCCTCTTTCGGTACAAATTTCATCCTTATTTCAAATTCATTTTCCGTCTCATCTACTTTTGTAAAACTTTCTTTATCCCAATCAAACAAAGCAAATATATCATCTTGTTGACTACCTTTTGTCGGTTTGGTAACCCCTACTGTTGGAGGTAATTTATAGTGATCTGGTCCAAACAAATCCTTACCTGTACTCGCATGAATAGACGCATGGACAGGTTCAGGCTCATACAAAAGATGATATCCTTTTACTTCTCCTCCATTTTCATATACACATGATGAGAATGTTAAATTAGCAAACACTAACCTCATATCTTGTCTAGCTTTCAGATTTTCTAAAACGATGTTCCCCTCAACAATTTCAATTGGCCATAACGGCTTTTCTTGTATACTTTCTCGTCCGTTATAACGGAAATTCCCAACATTACCCGAAGGATGAACTCGCACAACACATCCTGTATCCGGCAATGGATATCCATTCACTTCCTGCATATAATTTATTTCTTTCCAACCACGCCAGTCATCCTTAATTGACACATATGTATAAAATTCTAATCCTTCTTCCACATATTTTTTTATAAATACATTTGCAATCTCTCTTGCCTTATTCTCCTCTATCACTTCTTCATCACTCGAAAAATAAGTTTCATCATCTATTCTTAATTCAAACAGCTTACCAGTATGTCTATTTAATGAAATTTGTATCTGTTTCTCCTCATCCTCTTTATGTCCCCACCATAATAAATGATGAGGATCATCCACCCCTTCTTGATCATCTACAACAAGCCTATATTCATCTGGAATTTCAATAATATGAGCCACTTGCTCTTTTCTTTCTTTATCTTTTGGATTCATCATACCCTCCCACTTATCACAATTTAAGGTAATTATAACAAACAAAACCAAAAGTCATTAGCAAAAAGACAAAAAGCTGAAACAATTAGTTCATACGAATTTCACATGAATCTATTACTATAAGAATTGTACATAGTGAAATTACTAACAATGACGTTTATTCATATATAATTTCATTTGAAAGGGGTTGAAAAGATGAAAACTAAATATCGTTTTATAATCTCATCATTTGCTGCTTGTGCCTACATGATTTGGTGTTTAGTATAATAACAACTTCACTTGTAAATAAGAAAAGGTGTGTATAGAAATGGAATATAACCAATCAACAGTTAACTACTGGAAAGCTTTTGTATTACCTTATACATTTGCTTTAGAAGAGTTAAAAACTAAATTTGAAATTATGAACCGGGAAGCTCAATTTTTAGAAGACTACAACCCGTTTGAACATATAAAAACAAGACTTAAACAACCCGAAAGTATCATTAGGAAGCTTGAGCGTAAAAACTTATCACCAACAGTTGAAAATGCTCAAACACAATTACAAGATATTATTGGCATCCGTATTACATGCTGCTTTGTAGAAGATATTTATCATTTAAAAGGGGTTATTGAAAATCGTGGAGACATGGAAATTGTAGAAGTAAAAGATTATATTGCTAATCCAAAAGGAAATGGCTATAAAAGTTTGCATATGATTATTAAATATCCATTGTCACTAAATTCTGGTACGAAAGATGTATTTGCAGAAATTCAATTACGTACACTTGCGATGGACTTTTGGGCAAGTTTAGAACATAAGCTTTACTACAAATATGAAGGAAACATACCTGATTATTTGAAGGATGAATTACACGATGCTGCTATGAAAGCTGAAGACCTCGATAATAAGATGGCAACAATCCGTCAAGATATCGATGACATTGAAGCATGTTCAAATCAAATTTTATTACCACTTTAAAAAGGTTCTCTCCTATGAGAACCTTTTTTTATTTCTGCTCTATCGTACGAACCTCTTCAATCTTCCACCCTTCTTCTTCTTTTCCAAGTGCGTACTGCATTTTCTTCTGAAGAGTAACCCCTCCATCTACTTCTTTTTCCGACGTTTCAACAATAACAAGCCCACCTTTAAGAGCTTTCATATTCATATGTTCTAATTCTATTTTCTTATTTCCCTTTTGAAATGCCGCTTCCTTTTGTGTTTTTAAGTCTTCAGCACTAGGCATCTTCTTTGAAAATAACTCCATATGTTCAGCAAGATTTTTTTCATTCGTCGTCCGTACAAATGCCTCAATAACATCTTGAATGGATTTCTCTTCTTCTTTCGTTATATGTACCTTTTCCTCAGTTTTTTCAGCAGATTTTTGTTCTATATTATTCTCTTGAGATTGACATCCAACTAGCAATAATACAAATACTAGAAGGAATCTTAATTTCCCTAAAAAAACCCTCATCTTTCCATCTCCTAAAAAGAAAAGTGAGGCATTTCGCCTCACTTTCATTTATAATTAGCGTCTTCCTTTATTCGGGTCGCCGCCGCCAACGATGTCAAAGACACGTTTAGCTATATTTGTATTCTCTTGAACGCCAGAGAATAAGTATTTACCTGGTCCGAATGCATATACGTTCACATCTTCACCTGTATGTCCACCCGTTGTCCAGCCTGTAACCGAGCGCTTATTGAAGATATCTTCAATTGCATTATCAATCTTTGTTACATCTTTTGATGGAGCTATATCATTTACAGCTTTAATTTCTTCTGGTGTTAATTGTAGATCAATATACTTTTTCAATGTTTCTTCTACATTTGCACCTTTTGCAATCTCATTTGCCATAAAGTCTGGTGTACGTTTCGCAGCTTTAATTGGCTCTACTTTAAAGTTATACTCACCATTCGCACCTAAAGATAAGCCGCCAGTAGAGTGGTCCGCAGTTGCAACGACTAATGTATTTTTATCTTTTTTCGCAAACTCAATTGCTGCTTTAAATGCTTTTTCGAAGTCTTCCATTTCACTCATTGCACCGACAATATCATTATCATGTCCAGCCCAATCAATTTGACTACCTTCGACCATTAAGAAGAAACCATCTTTATTTTTGTTCAAGCGCTCAATCGCTGCATTTGTCATCTCTTCTAATGACGGTGTTTTATCATTACGGTCAATCATTTTATCTAAACCACCTGGTGCAAATAAACCAAGAACTTGATCACTTTTATCATTTAATAATTGATTACGATCTGTTACATAACTATAACCGGACTTCTTAAACTCTTCTGTAAGATTGCGGTCTTTTCTAACAAAGTTATTGACGCCACCGCCAAGCATAACATCTATTTTATGCTTACCTTTAATTTTCTCATCAAAGTAATCATTTGCAATTGCATCCATATTTTTACGACTAATATCATGTGCACCGAAAGCGGCTGGCGTTGCATGCGTAATTTCAGAAGTCGCAACGAGTCCCGTTGACTTCCCTCTTTCTTTCGCTTGCTCCAATACTGTTTTTACTTCAGCTTTATCATTATCAACTGCAATTGCTGCGTTATATGTTTTTATACCTGCTGACATCGCAGTAGCTGCCGATGCAGAGTCTGTAATATTTTCATGTTCATCTTCCGGATATGTTTTTTGTGTTCCTACAAGATGCTTATCAAATTCTGTAGATTCCATCTCAAATGTTTTTGGATTATCTTTCATATAGCGATGAGCTGTCATATATGAAGGTCCCATACCATCCCCAATTAATACAATGACATTTTTAATCTTTGCATTACTTCCGTTTTCATCCGCATTAACCTCACTAGAACGCGTAAAATTCCATGTCGCTACCGAAGTAACTGCTAACGACGCCACAACTGCAAATGGCCATGCTTTTTTTACAAACTTTTTCACTGTCTTGTCCCCCTAATTAGGTTATTCATTTCCCTCTATTCAATTTAATAGAAGACTATTAAGATAAAAGTAGTTATATGTAAATTTTTTGTTAACTTATGTAAATATCAGTTATAATTTGTATAACTTTGTCCTTTCATATCAAGCATAATGCCCTTTACAAACTAAATATAAACAAATTGGATTTCTTTTAACGTAAATCTATTACTTTACATTTTGTAACATTCCGTTCTCTACTTTTTTTCTAATTTGAATAGAAATGTGGTGAATCTTTATGGAAACAGTAAAACTAGACAAATCTACCATTCCAGATTTACTCTCTCTTTGCGAATCTATCGGATGGTTACAACATGAAGCCTTTATGAAAGAACAATTCCATATGTATCTTTCAACTGGTACAATTTTTGGCTATATACATGAAAATAAACTTATTGCAGCTGGAGGGGTATTTCCATTTGATCGTGGATTTTCTTCTATCGGTATGTTAATCGTACATCCTGATTTTCAAAGACAAGGAATTGGCCGTATTTTGCTAAACAACAGTTTAACTCTAGCTCATTCATCGCTTCCTATTCTGCTCATTGCAACAAAAGCTGGTGAACCTTTATATGAATCTTATGGATTTCAATCAATAACAACAATTCATCGTTTCGAAAAACAAGCGACTTACAGAAATACAAATTCTGTTCCCATAAAACAAATTCAGCAAACAGATCTTCAATATCTAATTTCTCTTGATCAAACTGCGACTGGTGCACATCGTTCTAAGATTTATTCATCGCTACTATCGAGAGCAATTTACTCATTTAAAATAGAACGGGATAATCAAATAGATGCTTTTGCTTTATGCATACAAAAAGGAGATGTACTATGTATCACTCCGCTTATTTCAAAAAAAGAAAAAGACGCTATTCAATTATTAGAAATAATTTGTAATTCGTGGAATGGGACGATACGCATTGATGTTCCGCATTCACAATTCATTTTTCGCCAATTTCTTCAAACAGCAAATTTCCAGGAAACGCTCCTTTCACCTCTTATGATAAAGAATGGTAATCAACTTCCTGGAAATCGTAATATGCTATTTGCTATGATAGATGCAGCGTTATGTTAGAAAGGGGACACCTAATTGAAGCGATTTAGCTATTTTATGGTAGGTTGTCTTACTCTTACACTATTAGTAGGATGTAGTGCAGCAGAGAAGCCAGTAGAACAAGTAAAACAAGTTAAAAATACAATTACAGCGAAACTAGCTACCGAGGAAAAAATGGTAGCGATAGATGGTCAAACGATTTACTTTAAAAAGATTGGGGATGAAAAACCACCTTTACTTATGATCCATGGATTTGGGGGATCATCCGATGGTTTTCAAAAGATTTACTCAGATTTAGCAAAAGATCATACGATTATTTCTGTTGATGCTTTAGGATTCGGACGTTCCTCTAAGCCGATGGATTTTTATTATTCTTTCCCAACTCATGCAAATTTGTATTATAAGTTAATGAAAAAACTAGGGTATAACTCATTCGCAATACTGGGACATTCGATGGGCGGAGAAATTTCTCTTAATTTAACATATTTATACCCTGAAGCGGTTACCCACCTTATTTTAACTGATGCTACAGGCGGCCCTCATACGTTCGTTAATAAACAAGGTTCACCAAAACCAAAGTTGTCGACCGATTTAAGTGCCATTTCTTCTATTGCAGATTATGATGAGAGCAAAGTTAAATTCAAGCGTAATGATGAAGAGCATTATAATAAAATGAAATTATGGCCTAGACGTCTTCAAATCAATGCAAATGAAATCAAACAACCAACTTTAATTATATGGGGAAGAAATGATAGTAGCGTTTCTTGGAAAGAAGGAGAAACTTATCATCAATTCTTAAAAAATAGTACTTTCCATATTATCGAAAAAGGCTACCACGCACCATTTCGTCAAGAACCACAAGAATTCGTAGGGTATGTAAAAGATTTCTTTGAAAAAAATCCTATAAGTGCTGAAAAATAAACGGGTATCTCATTTTTGAGATACCCGTTTTCATATATTAAGCAGCTTGCTTTTGGCGTTTTTGAGTTTTGGATCCTAGTACTTTTGGAATAACGAAGCCATCAATTCCAAATTTTCCAGCATTCACACCCGAAACAAGAACGAACATGGATAAGATAACCATTTCAGGGTTTACACCAATTGACCCACTAAACATATAGGAAAAGTTCATTACAAGACCGAAAAAGACCGCTGTTTTTGTTAAACAGCCCACAATTAAACCAATTCCGACTAAAATTTCTCCCCACGTCACAAGTGTATTAAATAAATCAACGTTGGGAATTGCAAAATCTTGTAAGAATGATGCCCACCAAGATTGAACAGCTGGTTGTGCTCCTTTAGATTTTTCAATTGCACCTTGTAAATAACCAGTTGCATCGAATCCTTTTCCTTGTAGTTTACCGATTCCAGCCATTACCCATGTGTAACCAAGATACACTCGAATTATCGCTAATACAAAAGAAACTGCTTTGTTTTCTCTTAAAAATTGAATAATCATATCTTCCTCCTATAGTTGTAATTAATTCAGTTACAGGTAATATAATAACATTAGTTACTTATTTTTCAAACGTTAATTATGAATAATTTATGACATACCTATCAAACATTAAAAACTAACGTTTATATAGTAACTTTTATTACCTGTAAAAACTTGAACATATCATACCACAGGTGATAATCATTTTCATTGAAGAAAATGTAAAAAAAATGTGAGTTAAATGTGAAACGCATTTATTCGAATATGGAATAAATGCGTTTCATACTATTTATAGAATTGAAATGTATGTGTCTCCTCATCGGTTAATTTCACTTCTTGAAAAGCTTCTTCTAACTTTTTTTCGTGGTTAATAAGCCCATAAAATAAGCGTATTATAAACATAAGTGCTGCATTCCCATCTACATAATCTATCGATTTAGCATACGATTTTGCATCATTATGTAAAATAAATTCTACTAGTTTCAACTCCCCAAACTTACACCAACCATTTAAAATATGTGTAATATGCAATTTTGCATATTACTTAATTTCCGCCACGCCAAAGTACCCTCTCAGCTCATTTAAGTCGTACACATCTTCTCCTAAATCTTCCATTACAAATTCCCCCTCCTATAAGTCCATTTCATACATACCCGTTTCTTTCAAAAAATCAACTCTAGTTAAAGCGACTTTCTGTAAATATTGCCTATACGCTGTAATTGTTCCATCATGTGAAACGATACAAATTTTTTCTGCTTTTAACTGATAGCACCAGTGCAGAAATTCATCTACTATTTGCTGAAATGCCTTCTCCGAGATGATATTGACTCCCTCATTCCATAACAATTCATTTGTACTTTCTTCTAATGAAAAATGCGGAAATAGATTTTCAATTATCTTTCGACCTAACAATCGATCGCACGGCAATGTTTTGGCGGATTCCCGATAAGGGAAAATACGCGGGGATATATATGGATGAACAATTTTTTGACAAGCAACTTCTACACTCCATATTGCCGCAGTTTGTAAAGTTCGAAGTGTAGGACTAGCGATTAATATATCATTTCCTTGTAAGGGCATATTATGTTGAAGCAATTGAGCCTGCTCCTTTCCCACACTGGTCAATGGCGGATTCACAGCTTGCAAACTTAATGGTAAATCTTTCGTATGCTCACCTTCACCATGCCGAACAAAGACAAGTTTCATTCTCCTCTTCCTCTCACTATGAAATAGTCTCATAATTTCTTCCCTATTGTTTTCTTTATTCCTGCTATTTTAAAAGAAAATGTAGAGTTACAAGTTTTACTTATGTTATTCATTACGTATGGACTATTTCACTTATACTATCGAAGAAAACTAAGCGCTTAATTTTTATCTCATGATTATCCTCCTAAATGGTTATAGTAACTAGGACGCAATGAAAAAAGGAGAGATATAAAAATGAGTAACTCAAATGACTTTTTAGACACATTACATGAAAAACAAGCAAAAGATGAACAAAATAGAAAGCGCCAAGGGAACGGGAACCCTGCGAAAAAAAAGCCTAATAAAACACATAAATAACATTGAAAAACCTGCCTAAAAATTATATTTTAGGCAGGTTTTTTACTCGTCTTTAACCGAAACGACATCTTCCCAATTCCATTTCTCATAATACCACTCTGGCACATCTATATTTTCAATCCACTTCTTTTCATATTTCCCATCGCTATGAGCAAGCCATACATCAGCGTTCTTACGATTCGAACGGATCCATATTAATTGGGTGCTCTTCTTCATAAAAATAGGATTATAATCGCCTTCCTTATTAGATGGCTTTGTAATTTGATGTTGTTCATCGCTTATACTATTTACTTCATATAAAGATGGTAGTGGTCTTTTTTCTACAGGGACGGATAAATCTGCTTCCTTTACCCTTGAAACGATAATTACATTATCGTTCTTCCATGTGAAATCCCAATCAACATAGCCTTTTGGAGTAAATGTATTTTGCTGGAGGGCCGGCAATTCTTTTATTTTTAAATGTTTATTCTCTAATGCAACTCTCCCGCTTCCTTCAATATAGGCTAATATATTCTTTGATGGCGCCCATTTGAACCATTGTGTGTTTAATAACATTTGATCTACTGTTTCAAAACGACTGCCATCTGCTCGAACTAAGCAAAGCGTATTACTATCAGCCGACCAGGAAGCTGTCGGTACCGCTAAAAATGAGATCCACTTTTGATCTGGTGACCACTTAAATCCACTTGCAACTAACGCTAGAAAATCATCATGTTCATTTGGTAATGCATACAAATGTTTCATTTGATGCGGGTTCATGTGGGCATTCTTTTGCACCTCATATAGCTGGGCTCCTGTCCATCCGGTCGGAAGTAAATATGCCTCAGAAGATACAAGAAACTTCTTTCCATCAGGGTACCATGCATAATCCCCTACACCAGCCGATACATTTTCAAAATCTGCATTCTTTTTTTGGACGTCAAACGTATTTAATGTACGCGCATATACAAATGCAATTACATTCTCAGCCGGTGACCATTGATAGTTCGATACTTCAGATTGCAACGGCCTAACTTTCTTTCCATCTTTCAGCTGGTACAACTCAAGGTTGTTTTGCTTCGTTCCTTTTGCATATGCAATCCATTCTCCATCATGGGACCATTTTGGCCCCGTTATGTACTCACCTTGTGTTATTCGTTTTTCTTTCCCATCAACTTTAATCCAAAGGTCATGATGACGAATAAAAGCAACTTTTACTCCATGATGTTCCGCACTAGTACTAGAAATTGAAGATAAAAAAATGAACAAAACCACACTACTGCTCACGATAAATCCTTTCATACGCCCCCTCCATTTCCCTTATAGCATTCCTCATATTCTGCTTACTATATGCAATTTTCATCCCGCATTAACAGGCAATAAGACTCCCACCTAACCGCTTTACTTTAAAGCCGATTTTTGGATAGGATAAAATTATTGTTGACAACTTTTCAATAATAGTTTTATAATACAAAACATAGTTTAGTTGAACGAATTATATATCGGCTTTGAAGGAATACTAGTAGCGACTTATATCCCTGTCTCAGAGAACTGATGGTTGGTGCGAATCAGTACATATACAAGCGTGAATTACAATTCTGGAGCTTCTTTCCCGTAATGCTTTTTATGCATGAAGAGAAAGACGGATCTTTCCGTTATCTTAAAGTGAGTGGTAAACAATTTTTCTGTTTACAAATAGGGTGGTACCGCGATTTTTATCGTCCCTATCGGATTTTCCGATAGGGGCTTTTTTGCGCCTTTCCCTTTAAAATAAATTCATATATTATGCGTTGAAAGAATCGCAGTAGTATCTTATATCCCTGTTTCAGAGAGCTGATGGTCGGTGGAAATTAGCACATATATAAGTACGAATTACAATTCTGGAGCTTCTTTTTCGTAGTGCTTTTATGCATGAAGGAAAAGACGGAGTTTTCCGTTATCATTAGTTGAGATGTAAGTATATTTCCACTTACAAATAGGGTGGTACCGCGATTTTTTCGCCCCTATCGGATCTTCCGATAGGGGCTTTTTCTATTTCTCACACAAACAAATGTTAAATAGTTCCGAATATTGTGATAAGATTTTATAAGCGCTTACAATTATGAAAGGAGGTGGTACAAGCTATACGAAACCGGTATTCATTTTTATAGAGAAAAAGGAGGATGTCTAAATGACAAAGAAAACAGAAATTCCATCACATTTAAAACCATTCGTATCTACACAGCATTATGATCAATACACGCCGGTGAATCACGCTGTTTGGCGTTACATTATGAGACAAAACCATAGCTTTTTAAAAGATGTTGCTCATCCATCCTATGTTAACGGACTACAATCATCTGGTATTAATATAGATGCAATTCCCAAAGTAGAAGAAATGAATGACTGCTTAGCACCAAGCGGCTGGGGAGCTGTAACGATTGACGGACTTATTCCCGGCGTAGCATTCTTCGATTTTCAGGGGCACGGATTACTACCAATCGCAACAGATATTCGTAAAGTAGAAAATATCGAGTATACACCGGCTCCTGATATCGTTCATGAAGCAGCAGGACACGCACCGATTTTACTTGATTCTACATATGCAAAATATGTGAAGCGCTTTGGACAAATTGGAGCGAAAGCTTTCTCAACAAAAGAAGAACATGAGGCTTTTGAAGCTGTTCGTACATTAACAATTGTAAAAGAAAGCCCGACTTCTACACCTGAAGAAGTTGCAGCTGCTGAAAATGCTGTAATCGAAAAACAAAACTTAGTTTCTGGTTTATCAGAAGCAGAACAAATTTCACGTCTTTTCTGGTGGACAGTGGAATACGGATTGATTGGAAATATAGAAGATCCAAAAATCTACGGTGCTGGTCTCCTTTCTTCTGTTGGTGAAAGCAAGCATTGCTTAACAGATGCTGTAGAAAAAGTTCCATTCTCAATTGAAGCTTGTACAGGGACAACTTATGACGTGACAAAAATGCAGCCACAGCTATTTGTTTGTGAATCATTTGAAGAGTTGACTGAGGCACTTGAGAAGTTCTCTGAAACGATGGCATTCAAAACAGGTGGCACAGAAGGATTAGAAAAAGCAATTCGCTCCGAAAATCATGCTACAACTGAGCTAAGTAGCGGATTACAAATTACCGGTACATTTACAGAGACAATTAAAAATGATACTGGTGAAGTCATTTACATGAGAACAAATACACCAACTGCATTAGCAATTAATCATAAACAACTAGCAAATCATTCTACATCTGTGCACAGCGATGGATTCGGGACACCAATCGGATTACTAGATGGAGATATTGCATTAGAAAATTGTACAGAAGAACAATTACAATCATTAGGCATTATAATTGGCAATCTCGCCGAGCTTTCCTTCACAAGTGGAGTCCATGTAAAAGGAACAGTAACAGACATTGTAAAGAACGATAAAAAAATCGCCCTTATCTCATTTGCAGATTGCACAGTTACTCATAAAGATTGTTTATTATTCGACCCTTCATGGGGAGCTTTCGATATGGCTGTTGGTTCAACAATTACTTCTGTATTCCCAGGAGCGGCAGATGCAGCAGCATTTTTCCCAATGGATGAAGAAGTACAAGAAACTCCTGCTCCACTTACACTGACTGATCTTGAACGAATGTATCAAACAGTTCGCGACATTCGTAATGAAGGTACATTACAAGACGCTCATGTCGATCAACTAATAGCCATTCAAGACGTATTAAATAAATTCTATCCGAAAGAATGGTTACTTCGACTGGAAATTTTAGAATTACTTTTACAACATAACAAAGGACATGAAACATCAGCAGCATTATTAAAGCAACTTTCTACTTTCACAACTGACGAAGCTGTAACACGCCTTATTACTAACGGGCTTGCATTACTTCCAATAAAGGATGTGAAAAATGATGCTACGATTAACTGACGAAGAAGTTCAAGAGGAATTATTGAATGTAGATAAATGGATGGTAAAAGATGAAAAATGGATTGAAAGAAAATATATGTTTTCCGACTACTTAAAAGGAGTCGAATTTGTCTCTGAAGCCGCCAAACTATCAGAAGATCATAATCACCACCCATTTATCCTTATCCAGTATAAAGCAGTCATTATTACTTTGTCATCTTGGAATGCAAAAGGTTTAACGAGACTAGATTTTGAACTTGCGAAGCAATTTGATGAACTATTTTTACAAAACGAAAAAGCAATTATAAGAAAGTAAAAAAGAGAAGCCTTTTTTAGGCTTCTCCTTTTATTTTGAAATGGATACAATGTCCAAACGGATCCTTGGCCTGTAATATTCCATCTTTATACGTAGCAATCTTGCCAATATTTTTTAAGCTTTCACATACTTGCTCTTTTTGTTTTTCATCTGCTAGTACAATTGTGAAATACTTCAAGCCAACGGAATTCGGCATTTGCGGTGGTATCCCTTCACCTTGCCATGTATTTAAACCGATATGGTGATGATAACCACCTGCGGATACGAACAACGCTCCATTACGAGCGGGGATGGTTACTTCAAAACCAAGACCATCAACATAGAAACGTTTCGCTTCTTCCAAATCAGCTACATGGAAATGAATATGTCCCATCACAGTACCAGCTGGAAAGCCATTCCATGCACTTCCTTGCTGCAATAATTCTTCACCGGCTAACGGGTTACTAACAAATGGTAGCTCTCCATTCTCATCACGCCAAACTTCTTTTTGGCGATCATGATAAATTTCAATCCCGTTTCCATCTGGATCAGCTAAATAAAGGGCTTCACTAAAGTAATGGTCGGCTCCGCCGTGCAGTGGATATACCATCTCTACAAGATGACGAAGAATGTTTGCTAAGTCCTGTCTGTTTGGTAATAAAATTGCGTAATGATATAACCCTGTTCTCCCTCTTTGCTTTGGTAAAGCTTCTTTCTTTTCTTCAATGATAAGGAGTGGTTCTTCATTTTCATTCCCAAATGTAACGACTGTCTCCTCTTCTTTTAGCACTTTCATACTTAATACTTCTGTATAAAACTCTAGTGATTTCTTTATATTTGATACGTATAAATGAACAACACCAAGTGTTGTTTCGGGATGAAGTTGAAAGCTCATCTTGTTATACCCCCATTTAAATTAGTTCTTCTTTGACATTTTCTCTTTTAAGAAATTATCTACAAAACCATCAGCTTTCGCAACAAATAAGTACGCACCCATTGCTAACAATGCAAGTTCTAATTCGAAGCCAGGATTTTTTCCATCTCCTAATAAACCAGCTGACCATTTCACTTTTACAATTGCTCCAACCATAACAAGTGCAAATAATAATCCAATATATCTTACACCTAAACCTAGAATTAACAATAGACCACCAACTAATTCCACTGTTGCTACACCGTATGCAAGTCCTCCTGGTAAACCAATGCTTGTAAACCACCCTGCAATATTGTCAATTCCCGATTGGAATTTTGTTAAACCGTGCATAAAGAACGTTACTCCTAACACGATACGAATAATTAAGTTACCGATATGTTGATTCATTTCTTTCTCTCCTTTATAGTTTTCTTATACAAAACTTTTATTTACATTACAAAACATACACTAATTTTTTTTATTCGTCAATTCATTTTTCATGAGAAAAAATATATTTTTTTTGCTATGATACAAATAGTTGTTTACAAAAAAGGAGCTTGATTTTATGAATATCGGTTCTGCGATTCGTGAAATTCGTCAACGTAGAGGAATTACGATTGCCCAAATTTGTGAGGGAACAGGTCTTTCTAAAGGTTTTATGAGTCAGGTTGAAAACAATAAAACATCACCATCTATCTCAACTTTAGAAATGATCGCTAATTTTTTAAATGTTCCCCTTCCATATTTATTGTTAGAACAAAAAGATCGTTTGAAAATTGTTAAAAAAGAAGAACGCAGATACAGTGTGTATGGAAAAGACGAACAAAGAATTGAACATGTTGCGGAGCAAGGTGGTCTTCGCCTATCTTTAGTAGAAATTCCTGCCGGATTTCCGAAAGAAAATTCACCAAATGCTCATGAAGGTGAAGAGTGTCATCTTGTATTACGCGGAAAACTAGAAGTTCAACATGGTGAAGATATTGCGATTGTAGAAGAAGGTGATTCTTTCTCCTGGAATGCATGCGTTCCTCATATTGTACGCAATATAGGTGAGGAATCTGCGCTATTACTTATCTCTAGTCATGCGGAAAATCGAAAACGTGTTTATTAAATGATAAAAAAGAAGCCTGTTTCGTAACAGGCTTCTTTTTTATTCTCTTATAATTCCATAACTTGTCCCAACTAGTACGGTCTTTTCATGTTGATTGCGATAAACTGACTCAATTGAAACTTTTTTATATCCTTCCATTTGCTCAATATTTGTTAATGTTAATTCACAAGTAATCGTATCACCTGTAAAAACTGGTCTAATAAACTCACTTACTAATTCCCTCGCTATGTAATGTAACTCTTCTCCTACTTTCGTACCAATGCTAGCAGTCAATAGACCATGAACCATTAATCGTCCATTCTCATCATATTCCATATGATGTCTACCTTTATCGCCTGTAATATTTGCAAATTTAAAAACTTCTTCCTCGGTAAACCTTCTTTCGTATTTAAATACATCCCCAACTTTTACATTCATTTTTATCCCCCGTTTAATAAACTGAATTTTCTTTTATTTTATCACAAAATAAGTCTCAGTTCAGTTTATATTATTAAAATAGCGATCCTCTTTCTTCACTACCTTATAATTTCATCGATGCCCATCCTTTTTTGCCACTTGATACCCATAATACGCACATGTTCCATTTCTTGATAACTCTCTTACTTCAAAACCACAACTTCTATAAAAATCAAAATTGCTAGCGGATGTATGCGCAAACCAATCGCCATGCGGAAGCTTTTGTAAACAAAGAGCTACAAGTTTCTTACCTAACCCTTTTCCCCTATACTCACACTTCACAACTAAATTTACTATGTTAGCAACCATGATTTGATCAGAAATCACTCTAACCATCGCGACCATTTCTTCCTCATCCCAAATTGTGAAAGCCCATGTTGAATTTTCAAATGCTATCGTAAATTTTTCAATTTGCCAAGAAGGGATATTGTCATTACTCCAACCGGCATCTTCAAATAAAGTTTTAATTGCATATGCTGGTACACCGTTCGTTCCCTCACGGATAATAAGTCCATTATGGTAAATATACATGTAATCCCCCCTTTATTTTTTATATACCATTCTCCAAAAGACGCAATTCACCTTTTTTTCATCCAACCCGCTTAATAGAATAAACGAGAACATCCATCTCATGAAATGAAGTTGTTTTCTCATAACTAAGCCCTGTTTTTCTAGCAACAAATATTGAAGCTGGGTGGTTCGGATTAATAAGTGAAATTAATTTATTCATTTGTAATGCTTGAAAACCATAGTCTCGAAATGCTGCCGCAGCCTCTTTCGCATACCCTTTCCCCCAATACTTAGGAAGTAGCCAATAGCCAATCTCAATTTCCTCCTTTCCATCTACCTTCTGCTTGACAAGCCCTGCATGACCAATTCGTATCCCTGTTCCCCTTTCAATCATTACAAATAAACCGAGACCATTTTTATAATTTGGAAGTACCCTCTCCTCCAAACTTTTTTTACATTGCATATATGTTTTTAACGTTCCATTTCCAATATAGCGTATTACCTTCTCATCCCCCCATAAAGAAGCATAAAATGGTAAATCATCCATTGTATATTTGCGAAATTGTAAGCGATCTGTATGGAACATTCTTTTATTCACTCCCATCATTTTGAACCTCATTACATAACTATATATTTCAAACTACATAAGTGTTGAATAATTCATATCAAGAAAGGTTTCGAAAAGAAAGAAAATTCAATCTTATAAAGGTGTATTATATCAAAAAAAAGCAGTAGACAAAAGAGTGTCTACTGCTTCCATATCATAACTAGTATTAAGAAAACTACAATTGAGGGGGTGTAGGATTTTCATATATACTAGATACTTATCCCGTTCTAACGGGCGGTAAACCTTCCAATCTTTTGAGTGGAAAGTTTACCGCACATAAGAACTTTTACGGTCATTAAGAAAGCACTGTTAAGTATTCAAATACACGCTGAGCTTTTTCTCCACCCATGCGGGCATGTTGAAGTAGCGAGATGCCATGCGGGCCAGGTGCAAATAATGCTTCTGGTTGTACTACTAAAATAGCTTGTACGACTTCAAGTTTCCCAAGCATAGCCGCTGCAAAAATATCCATCCGAGCTCCCTTTTCCAGTAAATAAAGAGCAATATCTTTACGTCCTACATGGGCCGCTGCTCCTAAGGCACTTTCCCAATCTGAGCCACCCCAATTATAAGAAGCATGAAGTAAGCTAGGTGATTCGGCCAAAAGCTCCTGTACTATTTCTAGATCTCCATGAGCTGCCATAACAAATTCTCTTACTAATTCAGCGGTAATACGTTCCTCTGTTTGCATCGCTCTTCTCCCTTTTCACAAATTCGTTTCGGTGTAAAAAATGGCTTGTCACTCCCTTGGAATATATCAACTTCAATTCCAAATACACGCTGAAACATTTGATGACATAGTACTTCTTCTGGTACGCCGTCATACTGAATCTTCCCTTGTTTTAATACGAGTAAACGATCGCTATATTGAGCCGCTTGGTTAATGTCATGTAAAACCATTACAATCGTCATACCAAACTCTTCGTTTAATCGTTTAACAAGTTCCATTACTTCTAACTGATGGACGATATCTAAAAAGGTTGTTGGTTCATCTAATAGTAAGACATTTGTGCGTTGTGCAAGCGTCATTGCAATCCAAGCACGTTGCCTTTCTCCTCCTGATAAGGATTGTAAAAGACGATATTCATACCCTTCAAGATTTGTAACAGACAATGCCCAATCAACAATTTCTTCATCTTCTTTATTTAAGCGACTATTCCATGATTTATGGGGACCTCTTCCGAACTCTATTAGTTCTTTCACTGTTAAATCTAATTGATGATCGTGCATTTGTGGTAACATCGCTAATTGCTTCGCTACATCTGCACTCTTCATCATATGAATATTTTCCCCATCTAAAATGATATCTCCTTCGCTTTGTTTAAGTAGCCGTGCTATTAAACGAAGCAAAGTAGATTTCCCCGATCCATTCGGACCGATTAAACTAATGATTTCTCCAGCTTTAATATGTACATTCATATTTTGCATTTGAAATCTTTCAGAATGTGCGTAAAACACTTTGTTAACGGAAATCACGTCGTTTTCCTCCTCTATGAATTAAATATAAGAAGAACGGACCACCTAAGAAGGACAATAAAATACCAACTGGCAATTCGATTGGATCGAACCAACTTCGAGCTATCGCATCCGCGAAAACAAGTAATATCCCGCCGGCAAGGCATGATAATGGCAGCAAATATCTATAATCATTTCCGACTAATAAACGTAGCATATGTGGTACAACGAGACCGACAAATCCAATAAGACCAGAAACGCTAACTGCTATTCCAGCTAACATTGTACTTACTACTATTAAATAAAACCGACTTCTTTCCACGTTATACCCTAATAATTTCGCCATTTCATCTCCGAGCATTAATACTCGAATGTGTTTAATACCGAAGAAAGCTAATATAATAGCGAATATCGCATAGTAAATAATCATATTTAAATGTGCCCAACTCACACCACCAATACCACCCGCTAACCACGGTAGAACTGATTGTACTTTGTCGCTATGTAATAACATTAACGCTGAAGTCGCTGCACCAATTAAGGCGTTTATTGAAACACCTACTAATACAATTCGTGAAGGTGGCGCACCCTTTTGCCATGATAGTGCGTAAATGACCATTGCTGTAATAAAGGCTCCTAAAAACGCCCCTAGCGGTAAAAAAGCCATATGCTGAGGAAATAGAATCATGATTATAATTGCTACAAGACCCGCTCCAGATGAAACCCCGATAATACCAGGGTCTGCAAGAGGGTTTCTCATAACCCCTTGCAGTAATGCACCAGATGCTGCTAAACACGTTCCTACTATAAACCCAACGAGCACTCTCGGTATACGAAGGTCCCATACAATTCGATGAACTGTCGAACTTTCATCTTGCATCCCTACTAGAATCTCTCGTAAAGAAAAGGATAAACTCCCTGCGAAAAGGCCGTAAAAAAGAGCTAGAACAGTTAATACAACTAAAGTAACTGTTATCATCCATCTTTTCTTTGCAAAAGGATGTTCCTTTTCTCTTACTATTTCACTACTTTCCATACTTATCATTTCCTTACATCTTGTATACTTTTATACATAAAGTCCATCGCTTCTGTAACTTTTGTCCCAGGATTTGATCCAAATAAATCTGGTGGTAAAATAACTACACGATTTTGTTTTACTGCATCTAAATTTTTCCATGCTTCATTTTTCATCATTTCGCCTTCAAATGCTTTTTTCACACTATTAGGATCTCCATGTGTAATTAAATAAATCACATCTGGATTTGCTTCAATAATACGTTCTACACTTATCTGTGCATATTGCGGATACTCTTTCATTTCTGGAAAACCAGCTGCGATATTTTTCCCTCCCGTTTTTTCTAAAATATCCCCTGATAGAGATGTTGGTAATGCCGCTAAATAAGTGCCTGGTGCGCCATACACTAGCAACGCTTTAACGTCACTCTTTTTCTCATATTTCTTCATTTGATCATTAATTTTTTGATTAAGCTCTTTTGCTTTATCTTCTTTCTTCATTACTGTTCCATACATTTCAATACTCTTTTGAATATCTTCTACAGAGTTTGCTGAAGAAATGATTACTTTTGTTCCTTGCCCTTCAACCGTTGGAATATTCTTTTGGAACCCATTATTAGCAACAAGTACGTCTGGCTTTAAACTAGCAATTTGTTCAAAATTCGGTTGATGTGCATTCCCAATTACTCGTGCTTTCTTTAACTCCTCTGGAAGAGTTAATTTCGTATCCGGACGACCTACTATTTTTCCACCTAAAACATGAATAATATCCATGTCTCCCATACTTAATGTTGCAAAGCTTTCAGGCGTTTTATCGAATGTTACCTTTCTTCCTGACAGGTCGGTAATTTCGATTTTCTCTTTTCCTTTTTCCGTTTTTGTTGCAGATGCTTTTTCGTTTTCCTTTGCACTGCAACCTATTAATAAGAAAAAAATAGATAAGATCGCTGTGAACAGCGTAATGGATTTTTTCATTCTTTCACTCCTAAATGACAATGATAATCACTGACTACTATTCTACTTTAATTGATAAAGATTATCATTGTCAATATGAAACGCATACATTTTCTACAAAAATAAAAAAACGCTACAAAAAGATTTCTTCTTTTCGTAGCGCCCTATTTAACAATTTTCTTCATATTCGCTCTCCTCTAATTGGTCACGCATCGTTCTAACACGCTTAAAGAAGAAAAAAGAAAGAACTAAAAATACAATAATACTCCCCATCATAACAAAAGACTGCACCATATCTTTGACTCCACTTGGAATTAATAAACCAATCATTAAAAATGTACTTATAGACAAAAGTACTTGTCCGAAACGAGTATAATCTGCTATTTTTTCTTGTAATTCTTTCATCTATTTATCACTCCCCTCCTCACTGTATCATATTCTATCAAGCTTAAAGACAAGTAAATAGAGCCAATCTGGGAGATGTTTTCCAAGGTAAAAAAGAGCCGCTTCAATGGGCTCTTCCATAACTATTACATACCTTTATACGCTTCCATATAAATTTCTTTCAGCTCTGAAATGAGCGGCAATTTTGGATTAGCTGTTGTACACTGATCTTCAAAAGCTCTTTCTGCTAATATTCCAACAACCGCTTCAAATTGTTCTTTAGCGACTCCTTGTCCTGCAATACTCATATTAATATTCAATTTTTCCCCAAGCACAATAATTGATTGGATAAGTGATTCCACACCTTCTTCTGTTGAACTCGCTGGAAGCCCGAGCATTCTCGCAATATGTGCATAGCGTTCATCTGCCACAAAATACTCATATTTTGGGAACAATGCGTGTTTCCTTGGCTTAATCGCGTTATAGCGAACTACATGCGGCATAAGAATTGCATTTGCACGTCCGTGTGGAATATGGAATTCTGGTCCAATTTTATGTGCTAAACTGTGATTAATACCAAGGAAAGCATTAGCAAATGCCATCCCTGCAATCGCAGAAGCGTTATGCATTTTTTCTCGGGCCTCTTCATCATTTCCATCTTTATATGCTCTCGGTAAATATTTAAACACGAGATCAATTGCTTTTAACGCTAAACCATCAGTATAGTCATTTGCCATAACAGACACATATGCCTCAATTGCATGCGTCAATACGTCCATGCCAGTATCTGCTGTTACATGAGGTGGTACTGTCATTACAAATTGTGGATCAACAATTGCTACATCTGGTGTTAATTCATAATCAGCAAGCGGATATTTTATATTATTTTTCTTATCTGTAATCACCGCAAATGGCGTTACTTCTGAACCCGTCCCTGATGTTGTTGGAATGGCAACAAATTGCGCTTTATTTCCCAGATTCGGATACTTACATGTACGTTTTCTTATATCTAAAAACTTCTGCTTTATTCCATAGAATGTCGTTTCTGGGTACTCATAGAAAAGCCACATCCCTTTTGCTGCATCCATAGCTGAACCACCACCAAGTGCGATAATTACATCTGGCTTAAAGCTTTTCATCATGTCCGCACCTTTAAAAACAGTTTCATCTGATGGATCTGGCTCAACCTCGAAGAAAACTTCAACTTTCACATCATTTGCATGTTTACGTAAATAGTGCGTGACCGTATCTACATATCCATGCTCAACCATTCCTGGATCCGTTACAATAAATGCACGTGAAATATTGGGCATGTTTGCTAAATATGCTGTAGCATGTTTTTCAAAATAAATTTTTGGTGGTAATTTGAACCACTGCATATTCTTTTTTCTATTTGCCAGCCTTTTTATATTTAGTAAATGAGTAGCTGTTACGTTTTGGGAAACTGAGTTTTTTCCGTAGGAACCACATCCAAGCGTAAGTGATGGAATAAATCCGTTATATATATCACCAATTCCCCCTTGTGATGAAGGCGCATTTACAATGAGACGGCAAGCTTTCATACGCAATCCAAATTGTTTTTGTACTTCTTTATTTGTAGAATGGATGACTGCTGAATGCCCTAAACCGCCAAGGTCTAGCATTTCTTCGCAATATATAAATCCTTCTTCTAATGAATTTGCTTTTACACAAGCTAATACTGGACTCAGTTTTTCACGAGATAGTGGATACGCTGCTCCGATCCCTTTAATTTCAGCTACAAGCATTTTTGTATCTTCAGGCACAGTAATCCCTACTAATTCGGCAATATACTGTGCTGATTTCCCAACAATATCACTATTTACTGCACATGTATTTTCATTAATAACAAGCTTTTCTAATTTTTCTCTCTCTTCTTCTGTTACAAAATAACAATTATTTGCAATCATTTCTGTTTTAACATCATTATAGATTTCCTTATCTACAATGATAGCTTGTTCTGACGCACAAATCATACCGTTATCAAATGTTTTCGATAAAATCAAATCATTAACAGCTCGTTTTACATGTGCCGATTTCTCTATATAACATGGTACATTGCCTGGCCCTACACCTAACGCTGGTTTGCCAGTAGAATACGCTGATTTCACCATACCAGCGCCTCCAGTTGCTAGAACGAGCGCAACACCTTCATGATTCATTAATTGTTTCGTTGCTTCGACAGACGGTCTTTCAATCCATTGAATGCAGTGCTTTGGTGCACCAGCCTTCACTGCAGCATCGTATACTGTTTTCGCTGCTGCAATAGAACATTTTTGTGCAGAAGGATGGAAAGCGAAAATAATTGGATTTCTCGTTTTTATCGCGATTAATGCTTTAAACATCGTTGTCGACGTTGGGTTAGTTACTGGCGTTACTCCAGCTACTACACCAACCGGTTCCGCAATTTCTATTATTTCTTCATGAGGATCTTCGTGAATAATTCCTACCGTTTTATCTTTCTTTATACTATGCCAAATATATTCAGTGGCAAAAATATTTTTAATGCATTTGTCTTCATATACACCACGGCCCGTTTCTTCAACAGCCAATTTCGCAAGCTGCATATGTTGATCAACACCTGCAAGTGCCATTTCATGAACAATGTTGTCAATTTGCTCTTGTGTAAAACCTTCTAATGCTTGTAAAGCTTTTTGACCATTATCTACTAACGTATCAATCATCTCTTTTACCTCTTGCATTTCATTTACAACTTTCTCTTTGACTACCATGTAAATTTCCTCCTATTCTACTATCCGGGCCCTTATATATCCCTATAGGTCAAAATAAGTCCCAATTATCGTAAAAAAAATAGAGTTGCTTTTCTACATGAATCTCATTGTTTGTGAAATATTTCACAAGTTTATTCATGAGTAACATTTCATGAATTCAATATACATGAAATCATTTCGTTTGTGTATGTCCAATTTGTGAAATATTTCACAAATAAAGATAATAAAAATGCACTGCTCTATATTAGCAGTGCATTTTTATTATGCTAGCGCTTGTGCTAAATCTTCAATTAAATCTTCACCGTCTTCAATACCGACAGAGATACGAATTAATGTATCTGTAATTCCTAACTCTTTGCGGCGATCTGCTGGGATTGATGCATGTGTCATTTGTGATGGAATAGAAATTAAACTTTCTACTGCTCCTAAGCTTTCAGCAAGTGTGAAGTATTGTAACTTCTCAAGTACTCTATTTAATGTTTCCTCACTATCTACATCGAATGAGATGATTGCACCAAATCCATTCGCCTGTTCTGTTGCTAATTCGTGATTTTGATGTGATTCAAGACCTGGATAATATACTTTATTTACTTTCGGATGGTTATTTAAAAACTCAGCAATTGCGCGTGAATTTATTTCATGCTCTTCCATACGAATTCCTAATGTTTTTAAACCGCGAAGTAGTAAGAAGCTATCTTGTGGGCCAAGAATACCTCCTGTTGAGTTTTGTACAAAGTGAAGGTCTTCTGCTAGTTGCGGGCTATTTACAACTACTAGGCCTGCAACTACGTCACTATGTCCTCCTAAATATTTCGTTGCACTATGAAGCACAATATCTGCTCCTAAAGAAATCGGCGACTGCCAATATGGCGTCATGAATGTGTTATCAATAATTGTTAATAAATCTTTCTCTTTAGCAAGAGTGGATATCTTCTTAATATCAGTAATTTTCAGTAATGGATTCGTTGGTGTTTCCACATAGATCGCTTTCGTATTTGGACGAATCGCTTCTACAACTTCCTCTAGGTTTGTTGTATCTACAAATGTATGCTCAATACCGAATCGGTTTAATACTTTCGTAATAACGCGGTACGTCCCGCCATAAACATCATCTGTTAAAATGACGTGATCACCTTTTGAGAATAGCATAATAGTCGCTGTAATAGCAGCCATTCCTGAACCAAATGCAAATCCAGCATGACCATTTTCTAACACTGCAATCATTTCTTCTAAAGCTGAACGAGTTGGGTTACCTGTACGTGAATATTCATATCCTTGATGCTTACCAACTGCTTCTTGTTTGTACGTACTCGTTTGATAAATCGGCACGTTTACAGATCCAGTTGAAGGTTCTCCTATGCGAATACCATGAATTAACTTTGTCTTTGCTCTCATTTTTTATTCCCATCCTTTGTATATGTCTTTACTTAAATAGCGCTCACTACTATCAGGAAAAATCGTTACAATATTTGTACCTGGTGCTGCTTTCTCCGCCTCAAGTAAGCTTGCATGAAATGCTGCTCCTGAAGAGCTTCCAACGAGAAGACCTTCTTTTTTCGCTAATTCTTTCACTCGTAAAAATGCATTTCGATCAGAAATTGTATGAATTTCATCAAAATAAGATGTTTTCAAAAATGGCGGGATGAACTCAAGACCAATTCCTTCTGTTTCATGTGAACCAGCTTTACCCCCATTTAAAATAGATCCTTCTGGTTCTACAATAACCGTTTTAATATCAATGTTTTTCTCTTTTAAATAAGACGCAGTTCCCATAAACGTACCGCCAGTTCCTGCACCCGCAACAAATATGTTAATCTCTCCATTTAGTGCCAACCAAAGTTCAGGACCTAGTGTTTTGAAATAAGCACGAGGGTTTGCTTCATTAGCAAACTGACTTGGAGAGTATGAATTTGGTATTTCCTTTACTAATTCTTTTGCCTTTGCAATTGCGCCGGTCATTCCTTGCTCAGTCGGTGTATGTACGACCTTTGCACCTAGCGCTTTCATTAATTCTTGTTTTTCAATACTAAATTTCTCTGGTACACAAACAATGACGCGTAAATCATGTTCTAACGCTGCAAGTGCCAGTCCAATGCCGGTATTTCCAGCCGTCGGTTCAATAATTGTTCCGCCCTCTGCAACAAGCCCTTTTTCTAACGCATCTTCGATTAATTCTCTTCCTAAACGATCCTTAACGCTTCCGCCTGGATTGTAAAATTCAAGCTTTGCAAATAAACGGACTCCTTTCGGAAGTGAAAAACGAGTAATTTCTACGATTGGTGTATGGCCAATCAACTCATGAACTCCACGATATACATTCATCGTGTTCTCCCCCTTATTTGCCAATAAAGAAAAGGCAACTGTATGTATTTTCTTTATATGAGACAGTTGCCTTTTTGTTACATTACTTTAACTCTTCTAGTACTTTTACGATAAAGTTTGTAGAATGAAGAGCTGCTTGATCTAAAAATTGATCAAATGAAACATTCGATTCTTTACCAGCAATATCAGAAAGTGCACGAATAATAACAAACGGAACTTCATATTGGTGGCATACTTGCGCAACAGCCGCTGCTTCCATTTCTACTGCATAAAGATCTTCAAATTTATCACGAATGGCTGCAACGCGGTTCGGATCACTCATAAATGAATCACCTGTTGCAATCATACCCTTTACAACTTGAATATTTTCTTCTGCCTGCATACATTTCTCAGCTAATGCTACTAATGCCTCATCAGCTTTAAACCCTGGTGGCATTCCTGGCACTTGACCATATTCGTAGTTAAATGCTGTTACATCTACGTCATGGTGACGAACTTCTGTTGAAATAACTACATCTCCAACATTTAAAGAATGATGGAAGCCACCAGCTGAACCAGTATTAATTACTTTTTCAGGCTTATATTTTTCTAATAAAATTGTCGTTGACATCGCTGCATTTACTTTACCAATACCAGACTTTAGCAAGATTACTTCATGTCCTGCCAATAGCCCTTTCGTAAATTCACAACCTGCAACAGTTTCTGTTTCTGCTTGTTCTAGTTTGTCACGTAAAATACGTACTTCTTCTTCCATTGCTCCAATTACAGCAATTCTCAATCTAATCCCTCTTTCTATTGCTTAGTTGCCTCCATTACCCAAACGAAATGATTTAATCTCGTAAACGTTACATGGAAGCCATTGTTTTCAAAAATAGATTGCATGATAGGAATACGTGTATAGTATTCTGTTTGCAAATCATTTGCTAACTGATGAAAACCTCTTTGTTTTGCTACTTCGACAGTTTTATCATATGCATCTTGATCTGCAAATATCGTATCAGCAAACACTATTTTACCACCTTTGTTTAGCAATTGACTATATTTCGCAATTGCTACGTCTTTTTCTTCATCTGTTAAATGATGAAATGCGTAAGTGCTCACAATAGTATCGATTGAATTTGGGACTTCAAATGAAAGAAAATCACCCTCTGTAATTGAAAACTCTTTTGGTAATTTCTCTTTTGCAATAGTACGCATTTCGCGTGACGGTTCTATACCGTAAACTGTGCGACCAGCAAGTAATAATTTATTTGTTAAATTGCCAGTACCAACACCGAATTCTAATACGTTGCCAAATGACTTGTTAACTACATCCTCTAAAATGTCCTCATAATGGGCGAAAACTTCTTTATATTGTATATCTTCGCCTTGTACAAATGAGTCGTACGTATGAGCCCATTCATCAAATAAACCATTAAATTCTGTACCCATAACAATCCCCCTTTTTCTTATCGGTTTTATCAGTATGATATTCCCTCTTTCTAAAAATGTCAATTGAAATGTGCGTAGTATTTCCTTCTTTTCTTTGTTACACTATAGGTGATTATCATAGGAGAGGGGGCATCTTCGTGTCATTTACCTTTGAAATGTTAGAAGATAAAGTGGAATTTTTCGAAGCTGCAAACTTAGTTTCTCTAGAAAACAAAATTAACGAACAAATTGATAATAATAAAGCACTTATGCTCGAAGTACATCACATATCGCATCAAATGGTTATGGATCCTGAAAGCAAAAGACCTTATTATAGTGCGGTTGTTCATTTTAAATTAAAGAAATTACGCTAACTAAAAAAGAGAGGCTCTTAAGAGCCTCTCTTTTTTAGTTTAGAGTTTGAACAAGTACTGGTTTCCAGCCCTCATTGTCTACCCAATCAATATTTACATAATATTTTTTACCTGATTGCTTATCTTGGACATTACCGTACGCTTTATTCTTACCGTTATTTCCGATTCTATGAATAACTAATTGCTCTACTGGAACGTCAATTGCAGTGGAAATCGCTTGATTCATTTCATTCCAATCTGCTGAACCTTTTTTAAACGTCATCGCAGGTGTTGCACCTTGTTCTGTACCTACTGGCTTCCAAGAGGATTTCGTATACGCATCTGTTGCCTTTGGCTGTGTTTTTTCAGCTGGTTCTTTCTCGTTAGCCTTTGCTTCTTCTTCAGCCTTTTTCTTTTCTTCTTCAGCCTTTAGCTTCTCTTCTTCCTTCTTCTTAGCCTCTGCTTTCTCTTGCTCGTTCTTGTTCTTCTTCGTCTCTTCTTTACCTTTAGCTTTCTCAGCTTTATTCTCTTTTGTTGTTTGCTGAGCTACTTTTTTATCACTAGAAGACGCTTGCTCTTTTCTGTCAGGAACAAACAATTGATATGATACAATAGCTACTAATATTAATACAATTGCAATTGCAATATTTAAAACACCGTTTTGACGACGTTTTTGTTGTTTCTGTTGGAATCTAGATCCTCCTGCCATTCTTCAAACCTCCATGCAGTTTTTCATACTTGCTATTGTAACATTAAATCTAGAAAGGTTGAACATTTACAATAATATTTTCACGAAATGAAAACATTTCATAAATAATTGCAAGATTACTTTTCAATTTCTAATTGATGAATTGCTTCTACCATTTCTGCAAAAGCTGGTGTAACTACATTTACGTTATCTGTTTCTATATCAACTACAACTAAAGCATACCTTGGGTTTTCATATGGAAAATAACCTGCAAACCAGCGATTTACCTTCTCTCCTTTTCCTGTTTGTGCCGTCCCAGATTTTCCAGCGACAGTTAGTGGCAACGAACGGAATGCGGTTCCCGTTCCTTTCTCCATCGTTACAACGCCTCTTAACAACTGTTGTAATTTTTTCATCGTTTCATAAGAAAGCTGTTTCCCATTTAATTTATGATTTTCAAATGTAAAAAAGTCGGTTCCATTTTTATACACTATTTTTTTCACAGCTTTCACTTCCATCTTCTCTCCACCTCTAGCAATTGTCGCCATCATATTCGCTATAGCTAGAGGTGACACACGTACATCTTTTTGTCCGACCATCGTTTGAGCAATCGCTTTTCTACTCTCTTTATTTTCTTCGCTCCCCCAGATAATAGCACTCTTTTCTTCTGGCAATTGCTCAAATTCCGGTGTATGAAATACCGAACCTTTCCACCCTACCTTCTTACTTGCTCCTAAGGCCTCTAAATACGTTTCTAACACATCCCTATCCTTTTGCATTAGTTCATCACCTAATACGGCAAACGTTCGATTACAGCTTCTAGCAAAGCTTTCCTTAAAGTTTAATGACCCCATCATAACTTGCGGAAGATTTTCACCGTATAAATCCGTATTACAGTTAAATGTACGATTAAACCACACCAAATTCTCATCAATTTCTGCTGCTGCAACTACTGTTTTAAAAACAGACCCCGGAAAATGAGGAGTTAACATTTGATTTTCAAGTGTAGCTTTATATATCCTCCTATCATTCATCTGTAAAGAAGGCCTACTTACCATTGCTAAAACTTCACTATTCTTTATGTCTAGTAATACTAACCCACCTTTTTTTATTCCGTTTTCATCTATAATCTTTTCTGCTCGTCGTTGCAACGTTTTATGTATTGTTGTTTGAATAGTAACTGGATAAAATGGATTTCCTGGTGAAGTATATTTCGCCTGTTTCCCAAAAATCGGTTCTCCTTGTCGATCCACTTGATATAGTACTTTCGCTTCTCCATCAGTCAGTAAAAATTCATCAAATGATTGTTGCAATCCAGAAATACCAATTGGCGTTTGTTTCGAAGTTTTTTTCATTTCTCCATAGCGCTTTTGAAATTCCTGTTCATTCTCTCCCACATCACCAATTAAATGATTTGCCTCTCCCGTTTGCTTCAGTCGAACTTCTGCTGCTACAATACCTAAAATATCTAATTGATTTACCTTCTCCATCTGCTCGAGCGTTAATTGAAATGGGATATTCTCCCTTCGTAATATAAATGCTTGATTCTTATTTTTCATTTGCAGTCTTATCTCTTGTCTCGACACACCAATGATATGCGCAATTTTCTCTAACATGTCATTTTTTATTTGTAAAAATGGAAAAACAATTAAGACTGGATATTTCTCTTCACCAATTTCCTTACCATTTCGATCTGTAAAATGCCCTCTTCCATTATCTACTGTAAGTGATTGTGTTCGTTGCGTAACACTTTTTTCAATCAAATTGATATTGCGATCAGTAAATGATTCCGTATCTATAATCTGTATTTGGATTAAACGACAAAGTAATAAAAAAATCACACCCATAAAACAAATTAAAACAATTATAATTCTCCGTTTCATTTTCATAAAAAACACCTCGTCTATTGTAGTTTAGACGAGGTGTTTCACCTTTTATACAAATAAAAAATCACTCGTTTTCACACGAGTGATTTTTACGTTATTTTACAGAGATAATCTCTACTTGCATTTCTCCACCTGGTGTTTGGATTGCTACCTTCTCACCAATTTGCTTACCTAATAAGCTTTTTGCGATTGGAGAATCGTTAGAAATTCTTCCTTCAAATGGATCGGCTTCTGCGCTACCTACGATTGTGTACGCTTCTTCGTCTCCACCTGGTAACTCTTTAAATGTTACTGTTTTACCTAATGTTACAACTGTAGACTCTTCACCATTGTCTTGAATGATAACCGCATTACGGATCATGTTTTCAAGTTGTGTAATACGTCCTTCTACGAATGCTTGCTCGTCTTTCGCTGCATCATACTCAGAGTTCTCAGAAAGATCTCCGAAGCTACGTGCGATCTTAATACGCTCTACAACTTCTTTACGTCTTACTGTTTTTAATTGTTCAACTTCGTTCTCTAGTTTTTGCTTACCCTCTTGCGTCATAGGGTATGTTTTTTCTGTTGCCATGTTTTCCACTCCTTTTATATACCAATCCCCCGAAAAAAAGAGGAGTTCCATATGAAAACTCCTCCGCTTATATATAGCGGAGGTTTCTAGCACACGTGCACTAGTGGAGTTGTCACATACAACCCCTTATTCTCCAATTCTTCCTTATATAAAGAAGGTATGTATGGAAAGTTGATATAAATATGCCCTCACCTATTGGTAGGTGAGGTTTCATGTTTCATTGTATTCGATAAGAAGGGAAAAAATCCCTTCCTATCGTATATCTTTTACTATGCTATTACAAATTTACTTTTTGTTCAAGAATTGTTGCAATTTTTGTCACCATAATATCAATTGCAACATGATTTTGTCCACCTTCAGGGATAATAATATCCGCGAATTTCTTAGAAGGCTCAATAAATTGATTATGCATTGGGCGTACAACGTTTACGTATTGGTCAATAACTGAATCCATTGTACGACCACGCTCTTCAATATCGCGCTGCATGCGGCGTAAAATACGAAGGTCTGCATCTGTATCAACGAACACCTTAATATCCATTAACTCACAAAGACGCGGGTCTTCTAAAATAAGAATTCCTTCTAAAATAATTACATCTTTCGGCTCAACTGGAATAATTTTTTCCGAACGCGTATGCAATGTATAGTCATATACAGGCTTTTCCACTTGCTCATATGCAAGCAACTGCTTCAAATGTTCGATTAATAAATCATTATCAAACGCTAACGGATGATCGTAATTTGTTTTTAAACGTTCTTCCATTGGTAAATGGCTTTGATCTTTGTAATAATAATCTTGCTCCAAGATTAAAATGGAATGACCTTTAAAATGGTCAAAAATCGCTTTCGTTACACTTGTTTTTCCTGACCCTGAACCACCAGCGATTCCAATTACAACAGGCTTATTCGTCCCCATTCGACTACCACTCTTTCTTATTGAAGTATGTTTTTGCGCATCATATTATTCACATACACTGGTTGATCCACTTTGAATTTCACGATTTGCAACGGATGTCTCGCTGCATCTAATTCGTTTCCATCCTCATCCCAAATTTTCTCCACCGTCTGCGTAAAGTTTTCTATTTCTGGCCCAAAGAACTCCACTTCATGTCCTGGCTTGAAGTGATTACGTTGCTCAAGCG
Source organism: Bacillus cereus (assembly GCF_015071065.1). Classification (GTDB taxonomy): domain Bacteria; phylum Bacillota; class Bacilli; order Bacillales; family Bacillaceae_G; genus Bacillus_A; species Bacillus_A cereus_BA. The sequence goes on from NZ_VOVA01000001.1 coordinate 763,229, forward strand.
TTACGATACCCGTTTCTTCATTATAATCTAACACTAAACCAGCAAAATCATACGTTGTTTTCTTACTATGATTTCCAAACATTTGCTCTTGATGTCCTGGAACCCCTTCAAAGAATGCGGGAGCTGTATCACGATTTGCACATTTATCAAGCTCATCTAACCATTCTTGTTTAAACGCAAAGTTATCCGGATCCGCACAATACGCATCAATTACTTTACGATATACAGTTGCTACAGTCGCTACGTAATGGATAGATTTCATACGTCCTTCAACTTTTAAGCTATCAATTCCAATTTCAATCATTTTCGGAATTGATAAGATTAAATTTAAATCTTTTGGGCTCATCGCAAAGTGAGCATCTTCTTCTTGGAATAGAGGAAGCTCTTTTGCATCTTTATGTTGTGATACCGTTTGAACTAAATCATAATCCCAGCGGCAAGATTGACAACAACCACCACGGTTAGAGTCACGCGCTGTCATATGGTTACTTAATGTACATCTCCCTGAATACGCGATACACATTGCACCATGGACGAATGCTTCAATTTCAATATCAACTTTTTCTTTAATTTCTTTCATTTCTTCATAGCTTGCTTCACGAGCTAATACAAGACGATGTAAACCTTCTTCTTTCCAATACTGTGCTGCTTTCCAGTTGGATAGTGATTGTTGTGTACTTAAATGCACCTCAACAGAAGGCGCTACACGTTTACATGTCTCAATAATAAGCGGATCGGCAACGATAATTCCCGTTACGCCAGCTTTTTCAATCCCTTTTAAATATTCCTCTAGCCCATCCATATTTTCATTATGTGCAAAAATATTTGTTGTTACGTATATTTTTGCTCCATATTTCTTTGCAAATTCAACGCCTTCTGCCATGTCTTCCAGCGTAAAGTTACCTGCATTAGAACGAAGACCAAATTCTTGTCCACCTAAATATACAGCATCTGCCCCATAATGGATAGCTACTTTTAATTTTTCTAAGTTACCCGCAGGGATTAACAGTTCAGGTTTTTTCACAATAACGCGTTTGCCATCGATCACTCGTGAAATTTCTTGTACAGTCATTTCCTACACCCTCCTCGTTTAGTAAACCGTTTCTTTAAAGAAGAATCCTGTATCTAACGGACGATTTACCGGTTGTATTTCTTCTATCTCTTTAAATAAATCATCTTTCACGTCATAATACGCATCACGATCTTCTACACATAAATCAATCGCCTTACGATATTTCTTCGTTACCTCAATAATGTATTCAGAACTTTTTAGGACACCATCAATTTTTAAGCTATCGACTTCAGCATCGATTAGTTCCTCTAACTCATCGATGAAACAAATATCATTCGGGCTCATAATGTGAGTACCATTTTCATCTTCATAAATTGGATATTTGTTATTACGTTCTGGGTCGTATAAGAACATATTCTCTTCATACTTTTTCTTTTCGATGTCGAGATTACGCCCTTGATACTCAAAGTAGTTTCCTACTAGTGAACGCTTCGATTGGAACATGCAAGTCATACCGTGAACTTGTACTTCAAGTTCCACTTCAGCATTTTCTTTTAATTCAGCAATTTCATCTAAACTAAGCTCACGAGCTAATACAGCGCGTTTCGCTCCTCTTTGCCCCCAATAGTTACAAGTAAACCAGTTTGTTGCTGTCGTTTCTGTATTCCAGTGCAGTTGCATATTTGGTGCAACTTCACGAACAGCCATTAATACCGCTGGATCTCCGAAAACAATCGCATCTACATTTATCTCATTTAAAAAGGCAACGTAGTCCGTTAATTCTTCCACTTTATCATTGTGGAACATCGCATTCATTGCAACGTATACTTTCACACCATTTTCATGTGCAATGTTTACAGCTTGTTTCACATCTTCACGTGAAAACTCTCCTGCCAAACGTAAACCAAACTTTTGTTCACCAACCATTACTGCATCTGCCCCTGCTTTCACAAGAGGTTCAATATCCGCCACCGCTCTAGGCGTTACTAACAATTCAGGTTTCTTCATACTTTTGTCACCCTCTCTTTTTACTTACAGCCACTCCATCGCCAATTGGGAAAATCGTTGTATCATATCCTTCATGGTTCATAAGCCATTCATTGTACGTCTTAATACGACGAATCAAACCACGCGTACGTCTATTTTCAATTTTCTCTTTTGTCGTCACAAGACCATGGTACATAACGTTATCTGAAATAATAACGCCACCAGGATTTAATAACGGTTCGTATAAGTCAAAAAAGCGGCGATACTGCCCTTTCGCTGCATCAATAAAAATAACATCAAATGTTCCATGTTCTTTCACTTGTTCGCCCGTTTCTAAAGCATCACCGTAAATAACAGCAATACGGTCTGTTACCGAGGAACATTCTATATATTCAAGTGCCTTTTCATATCGTTCACGATTGCGCTCTACTGTCACAATGCGAGAGTTCGGAATAGCTTGCATCATACGAATACTAGAATAACCGATTGCTGTTCCAAGTTCTAAAATACTTTCCGGTCCAATTAAACGTAAAAATTGCAGCATAAATTCCATTCCAAGTCGATCCATAATCGGCACATGGTTTTCAGTTGCATACTCTTCCATTTCAAGAATTAATTTATCTTTTGGATCAATAAATGATAATAGGTACTCGTTAACTGTATCCTCCATAATTGGTCCTCCTTATTTATATGGAGAAGCGCCTCTATGACGCGTCAACCTTTGTCTTTTCACACATAGAATGCAATAAAAATACAAGCCAGTTTCACCCTTAGCTTGTACGTCCCGTTTTGATATTAAAAACGATTCTTCTGCCAGTTTTTAACCCGATATATTTTACCACAAAAAAGAGGGATGTGCGACCTTTTTCGCTATCCCTCTCCATTTCACTGTTTTTTCGTAATGTATTTTTGCTTTAATGCATTATGTTCTTCTAATGTTTTCGCATAATACACTTCACCACTTGGTGCAGCTAAGAAATAATAATAATCTGTTTGCGCAGGATCTAACGCTGCTTCCACTGAATGTTTACCAGAGTTTGCAATCGGTCCAACCGGCAACCCTTTCACAACATACGTATTGTACGGTGAGTTTACTTTCAAGTCTTCGTATAATACACGTTGTTTATGCTTTCCAAGCGCGTATAATACCGTCGGATCCGTTTGAAGCGGCATACCTTTCGCTAAACGATTATAGAAAACACTAGAGATTTTCTGGCGATCTGTAAAGCCAGTGGCCTCTTCTTCAATAAGTGAAGACAACGTGAGAAGTTGATGAACATCCCAGTTCTTCGCTTTCATTTTCGCCTCATTTTGAACAATAATTGCATTTGTTTTCTCAAGCATCGGGATTACAATTTCTTCTAATTTCGTATCCTGTTTATAGAAAGAATACGTCGCTGGATATAAGTATCCTTCTAGTGGATATTTAATGTTGCTATCAAAAATTTTATCCGTTAATAGCTTCGGATACTTTTGCTGCATTTTTTGAATAAATGCTTTATCGTTTAATTGACGCACAACATCATCTTTATTCCACTTTAATTCTGCCGCAATCACTTCAGCAATTTCAGTTACTTGCGCTCCTTCTTTAATCGTCACTTTATAAAGAGCCGGACGATGTACGTTGCCAGATGACATTTGTTCAATGACATCTTTAGCACTCATCGAAGGATTTAATAAATATGTACCTGCTTGTAAGCTTTTTGACTTAAATTTCGTATAAAAACTAAAAACTGTACCGCTTTTCACAGTACCTTTTTCTTCTAAAATCTCACCGATTTTACTTGTAGATGACCCCTTTGGAATCTCTACCTCAATCTCTTTTTTATTTCCACTATCAACTGGTCCTAATGCAGATGAAATATACGCATAGACTGATCCACAAACTAAAAGCAGTGCGATAATCGAAATTAAAAAAATGCGTCTACGCTTCTTCTTCACTTGATTCTCTACCAAAATTCTTCCTCCTTATTCAATTGCAGACCATATACACTTCCTCTATACAATGCCCTACAAACATAAAGCAAAACCAATCATTTCTAAATAATTGGTGACAGCTACTCATTTAAAGCCTTTTTTCATACAACCCGTCTTATTATACTATAAACAATTAAGTAGTTTCGACAAAAAATCTGTCATTTTGCATATGAATACAAAAAAGGCGGACTGTGTACACAGTCCGCCTTTTTATCCATTACTATTCTTCGTCTTGCTCATCAGCAAGAGTGTTAAACATTTCTTGTACCATTTCCCACTCTTCTTCAGATTCAATTGAAAGTAATGTTCCGCCCTCTTCTTCACTTTGCTCGTATGCCATTGCATCGAAGATTTGGTCTCCATCTTCGTCTACTTCACCGATTGGAGAGAAGACTACGTAAGATTTTTTGCCGAATTTTTCAGCATCAAAAGTGAAAATAATTTCACATAAATGTTCGTTTCCTTTTTCGTCTACAATTGTAATTTGATTTTCTTCCATTTTGGTCACCTCTTATTTACTATCTAAAAATCCTTGTAAGATCACGACTGCAGCCATCTTATCGATTACCTGCTTTCGCTTCTTACGGCTTACATCAGCTGAAATGAGCAGACGTTCCGCCGCCATTGTCGACAAACGCTCGTCCCACATTACAACTTCTAATTGTAACAGATTTCGTAGGTTTTCTGCAAATTGCTGGCATGCCTCACCACGCGGGCCAATTGTACCATTCATATTTTTAGGTAAACCTACTACTATTTTGTCCACATCGTACTGTTTTACTAACTCAGAAATACGGTCAAAACCAAAGTGGCCTCGTTCTTCGTTAATCCTGATTGTTTCCAGCCCTTGTGCTGTCCAGCCCATTTCATCGCTCATTGCAGCACCGACTGTTTTAGTACCAACATCTAAACCTAATATCCGCATAAACTACTCCTCACGATGATGTTTCAAGTAAGACTTCACAAGCTCTTCGATTAACTCATCACGTTCAAGCTTACGAATGACGCTTCGTGCATCTTTATGGCGAGGTATGTATGCTGGATCTCCACTTAATAAATAACCGACAATTTGGTTAATCGGATTATAGCCTTTTTCTTGAAGTGCATCATACACAGTTAAAAGTACATCATTTACATGGACACTCTGTTTTTCATCTTGAATGCTAAACTTCATTGTTTTATCAAAACCGTCCATTTCAAGCACCTCACTTGTAAGTAGTAAGTATAGGGAGAAGAACTTCTCCTCTCCCTACCATTGTACACTACTATCTCTTTATTTTGAAACAGATTTAACGTACTCTTGTACAAATGCTAAAGCTTCCTCTACTTGCGCTGGGTTTTTACCACCTGCTTGAGCCATGTCAGGACGGCCGCCGCCGCCGCCGCCACAACGAGAAGCTACTTCTTTCACAAGTTTACCTGCATGGTAACCTTGACTAATTAAATCTTTCGTTACGCCAGCTAAAATATTTACTTTATCGTCACTTACAGACGCTAATACAACAACTGCAGACTCTAATTTATTTTTAAGGTCATCCATCATTGTACGTAAGTTGTTCATATCTGCAACATTTACTTTCGCCGCTAATACGTTCACACCATCAACTGTCATTACTGAATCAGTTAAGTTTCCAGCTTCGATATTGCTTAATTTCGCAGCAAGAGATTCGTTTTCTTTTTGAAGTTGTTTTACTTCAGCAAATAAACCATCAACTCTTGTTAAAATATCTTTCGGATTTGTTTTCATTTTTCCTGCTGCTTCTTTTAATAAACCTACTTGATCGTTCATTAATTCGTATGCAGACTTACCAGTTACCGCCTCAATACGACGAGTTCCTGCACCGATACCAGACTCAGCAACGATTTTGAAAATACCGATAGAAGCTGTGTTATCAACGTGACAACCACCGCAAAGCTCTAAGCTATAATCGCCTACTTGTACAACGCGTACAACATCACCGTATTTTTCACCGAATAATGCCATTGCGCCCATTTCTTTCGCTTCTTCGATTGCTTTTTGAGAAATCGCAACATCAATACTTTCCCAAATTTTTTCGTTTACAATACGCTCAATTTTTTCTAATTCGTCAGCTTGTACTTGACCGAAGTGAGAGAAGTCAAAACGTAAACGTTCAGATGTTACAAGAGAACCCGCTTGGTTAACATGCGTTCCAAGTACATCTTTTAATGCTTGGTGCAGTAAGTGAGTTGCTGTATGGTTTTTCACAACGCTACTACGGTTTTTCGTATCGATAAGAGCTTTTACAGCCGCTTCTTTCGTTAATGTACCTTCTTCAACAACAACTTTGTGTAAGTTTTGACCATTTGGTGCTTTTTGTACGTCTTTTACAACAACTTTCACGCCGTCAGCAAGAAGATAACCACGGTCTGCAATTTGCCCACCGCTCTCAGCGTAGAATGGTGTTACATCAAGCATTAATTGTCCTTCTTCACCTGCTTGTAAGCTATCTGTGTACTCACCATTTTTCACAAGTGCAACAACGTTACTTTCTGTTGCAACTGTACCGTAACCAACGAATTCGCTCGCTACTTTAACTTCACCAAGTACACCGCCTTGAACTTGCATAGAATCAACGTCTTGACGAGCAGCACGTGCACGCTCACGTTGTTTCTCCATCTCATTTTCAAAGCCTGCTTGATCAACTGTCATACCAGCTTCTTCCGCATATTCTTCTGTTAATTCAATTGGGAAACCGTACGTGTCGTATAGACGGAACGCATCTACGCCAGAAATAACAGTTGTTTTTTCTTCTTTCGCTTTTGCAATTACTTCAGCTAAAATTGATTCACCATCATGAAGTGTTTCATGGAAACGCTCTTCTTCATTCTTCACAACTTTTGCGATGAAATCTTTCTTTTCAAGTACTTCTGGATAGAAGTCTTTCATTACTTCTCCAACAACCGGTACTAATTCAAACATGAATGGACGGTTGATGTTTAATTTCTTAGAATAACGAACAGCACGGCGTAATAAACGACGTAACACATAACCACGGCCTTCATTAGAAGGCAGTGCTCCATCACCAACCGCAAATGTTACTGTACGAATGTGGTCAGCAATTACTTTAAATGCCATATCTTTTTCTAAGTCACCGTTACGATACTTTTCACCAGAAATTGATTCTGTCGCGCCAATCATCGGCATGAATAGGTCTGTGTCAAAGTTCGTAGGTACATCTTGAACGATAGATGTCATACGCTCTAGACCCATCCCTGTATCGATGTTTTTCTTAGGAAGCGGCGTATATGAACCGTCTGGATTATGGTTAAATTGAGAGAATACAAGGTTCCATACTTCTAAGTAACGCTCGTTTTCTCCGCCCGGATATAATTCTGGGTCACTAAAGTCATTACCGTAAGCTTCACCACGGTCATAGAAAATTTCTGTATTCGGTCCACTTGGTCCTTCACCGATATCCCAGAAGTTTTCTTCTAAACGGATGATGCGTTCTTTTGGAACACCCATTTTCTCATTCCAAATTGTGAATGCTTCTTCATCTTCCGGATGAATTGTAACAGACAGTAATTCTTTATCGAATCCGATCCATTTGTCGCTCGTTAGAAATTCCCAAGCCCAAGTAATTGCTTCTTCTTTGAAGTAATCACCGATTGAGAAGTTCCCTAACATTTCAAAGAATGTATGGTGACGAGCCGTTTTCCCAACGTTTTCAATATCGTTTGTACGAATTGATTTTTGTGCATTTGTAATACGTGGATTTTGTGGGATTACACGCCCATCAAAATATTTCTTTAACGTCGCTACCCCACTATTAATCCATAGAAGAGATGGATCCTCATGAGGAACTAGTGATGCACTTGGTTCTACTGCATGTCCTTTTTCTTGGAAAAAGTCTAAAAACATTTGACGAATTTGTGCGCCTGTTAGTTGTTTCATTGTATTTTCCTCCTTAAATATAAAAAACTCCCGCCCCTAATAAAAGGGACGAGAGTTAACTCGCGATACCACCCTAATTACGAATTGATTATTATAACAATCAATTCATCACCTCATGGTGCCGTAACGTGGCAAAACGGCAGTGATTAGCTGCTCTCTGGATTAGCTTTCTGTTACCCTTCATTTAAAGCTTCTTTCAGCCATTGGAAGCTTCTCTCTATAAATGGACTGTAACGTACTTGTTCCGTCATTGATTTAATGTATTATATGACTAAATATAATAGAATTCTCTTAAGTTTGTCAATGTAGATAATAATAATTATATTGTACTACACACATTTTCGTTAGCTACATAAGCATCTACTTTTCATTATAAACAGCCTTTATATATATTACGTATTTATTAACAAGTAGTAATATTTTCATACCTAAAATTAAACCTATAAATTTTTCTGAACATTACATCTTTTTGTTATAATTAAATTATTAATAATAAAGGAGCGATTACAATGACAACTTTATTGAATCAGGCTAAAGAAATATTAACTACTGACGAAAAAATCCTTTTTTATGCAGCATGCTCATTAGATATATTTATATATCGTTCCGTTGCAAGGCCAGGACTGTTAATCTTAACGAACAAAAGGCTCTTCTTTTACGGACCAGATTTAAGCAAAAACCCAATATTTGAAGAGTACTCTTTCACGAAAATTTCTAATCTAAAAGAACAGAAACGACTTTTCAGCAATCAAATTGTATTTATGTATGATGATGAATGGAAAAGAATAAAACACCTTCAAACAAATGATGTGAGCGGGATTGTTCAGCAAATAAAAGAACAACTCTCTAAATAACCATATTATTAGCCCTCTATCTCTATAGATAGAGGGCTTTCACATTAAATATCTTTTCTTTTCCAAAGAGGCCTCACATGAACAATTACTGTACGAATAACTGCTAAAATTGGAACCGATATTAGCAATCCTACAATCCCGCCTATCTCTCCTCCAACTAGTAATGCGAGCATAATAATAACGGGATGCATACGAAGCGACTTACCAACGATGTAAGGTGATAAAATGTTACTTTCCAAAAATTGCAAAATGGCAATCGTAATCCCCGCCTTAATGAGTAAACTCGTTGATACCGTTGCCGCAATCATCAACGTCGGAATCGCCCCTAAAATAGGACCAAAGTACGGGATTATATCCGTTACCCCAATAATAATGCCGAGTAATAACGGATATTTCATACCGATAAACCAAAAAGAAAGAACAGATACTCCCCCTAATACTAAGCAAACAAATAACTGTCCTCGAATATAACTTCCGAGTGACTTATCAATTTCTTTCGCAAGTATTTGACCCGTACTACGCCACTTACTCGGAACTAATTTCCAAAAAACATGATAAAACTCACCGTAATCTTTTAATATGTAAAATACAATGAACGGAATTAAGAAAATAATGAGCAATGAATCCAGTACACCACGGGCTGTGCTCATAACTTTATTTAAAAGCATTTGTATCTTCATTTCTACACCAACGAAAATTTGCTTTACCTTTTCATGAATAAATGATGGGAAATTTGCTGTTTGTTCTGTTACCCCATCCATCCAAGAATCGTACATTTTTGTAAACTGCGGAAATTGTTCATTAATCTCTTGTAACTGCTTAATAACAACTGGCGTTCCTTTATAAATTCCATAGCCAATTCCGCCAAAGAAAAGAACGTAAATGAGCAAAATAGCAAGTGTGCGTGGCATTCCTTCCTTATGGATTTTTTCAATTAAAGGGTGCAATAAATAAGCAATAAAACAAGCAATAAGAAACGGTGTGATCGCCACTTTAAATACAAAAATAATCGGTGCCCATAGTGGCTTAATTTTTAAAAAGACGAGCAAACAAAGAAAAACGAGTAACAATAATCCTAAACGATATATCCAAATGATTTTAAGATTCTTCACACGAAAAACCTCCTCCACCTTTATTTTGAAAATAAATAGGTTAGGTTATGTGCAAAAGTTTTAAAATCTTTTTATACAGACCATACTGTTTTTTAAAGACGTACATATATTTAGCATAACAAGGACAACCATCCCTTTGGAATACAGAACGTCAAAATATAATCAGGAGGGCTAATGATGGTTTTATCTATGCTCGTATTATCCGCACTTTTTATGCTTCTTGAATGGATTTGTATCGGGTTTGGTATTTGGAAAGGCTTCTTTATTCGTTCCTCGCGAAAAGAAAGAGCGAAGCACTTATGGCATTACGGAATGCTTGGCGTTGGATGTTATGGTTTATCTTATCTCTTCTCTGAAATCGGACTTTTATATTTGCATACAAGCGCATAAAAAAACTCCCTTATCATGAAGGGAGTTTTTTACGCCTTATAAATAAGACTTAATCATCTTACGTGCTTTTTTCACATTGCGTTTTGAGAATACATCTTGCTTGCGAGCATATTGATATGCTGCAGCTCCAACACCTAATGCGATTAATGAATTGCGTAGATTCAAAGTAAATCCCCCTTTTCGTTATCCGATCGTTCTTTCATTATCATCAAATAAATCATCAAGAGAGCTTAATGAACCATCTTCCTCTACTTGATGTGTATGGATTTTCCCCTTTGAAACCGATAATTCGATATAACAATTCCAGCAATAAAATTGGTTGACACCTATTTTTCCGATGTCTTTCCCTTTGCAATTTGGACAACTGAACATATGGCTTTCATCTCCTTACAGTCTCCCCGATTCTATTCGCCATTATGTCCAAACTGCATTCATTTATACATGCTAGAGCCTTTCAACGTTATACGTTTGAAAGTTTCACTATATAATTTCACCTTGTTACATGAAATCATACGGTGAAATGTTTTCCACGTCCATTTCTTCACCATTAACCGTTACCATCTGCACTTCTCCTTGTGATTCTTGCAATCGACCAGCTAAAGTCGTTTGACGCATTGCATCATCAAGGCGATTTACACCGGATTGAAAAGCTGCTTCCTCCCCGCAAATAATAAGGAATTTCTTACTCCTTGTAATACCTGTATAAATTAAATTACGGCGTAACATACGGTAGTAGCTCTTTACAATCGGCATAATAACTATCGGGAATTCACTACCTTGTGATTTATGAATCGAGCAACAATATGCATGCGTAATTTGATTTAAATCCGGCTTTGTATATGTTACTTCAATTCCATCAAATGAAACGATAATCATATCTTGTTGCTCGACATTTTCTTTCGCATAAAACACCGAAACAATTTCTCCAATATCACCATTAAAGACTTGGCTCTCTGGCTGATTAACGAGTTGCAGTACTTTATCACCTCTGCGGTATACAACATCACCGTAAGCAATTTCTTTACTCTTTTCTTTTTTCGGATTAAACACTTCTTGAAGAGCTTCATTTAACACATTAATACCTGCTGGTCCGCGGTACATAGGTGCCAATACTTGTACATCTCTTGCACTAAAGCCTTTTGTCTTAGCATTTTCACAAACCTTTTTAACAACCTCAACAATTTGAGCCCCTGCACAGCTGATAAATGAACGATCTTTTTTATTTTGTGCTAAATCTGGCGGGAGCGTCCCGTCTTTTATCGCATGGGCAAGCTGAATAACAGACGAACCTTCTGCCTGACGATAAATTTCTGTGAGTTTTACCGTTGGGATGGCACCTGCATTTAATAAATCTTTCAACACTTGTCCAGGTCCTACCGATGGTAATTGGTCTTCATCACCTACAACAATTACTTGGATGTTCGTCGGCAAGGATTTAAACAATTGATTTGCCAGCCAAATATCTACCATCGAAAACTCATCAATAATAAGGAGCTTCCCTTGGACAGGGTCTGTTTCATTGCGCTGGAAAGACCCTTCTGGTGTCCAACCGAGCAGACGATGAATTGTGCACGCCGGAAGCCCCGTCGATTCACTCATTCGCTTCGCTGCTCTTCCAGTTGGAGCCGTTAATAAAATCGGAAATGGATTATCATCACTATATTCATTTGGATTTAATGATACTCCGTGAAGTGATGCATACATTTCAACAATCCCTTTAATAACTGTTGTTTTCCCCGTTCCTGGTCCACCTGTTAATAACATCATCGGCTTATGAAGCGCAGTTTGAACTGCTTCTTGCTGAAGCGGCGCATACTGTACCTTTAGCTGTTCTTCAATTTCCCCTAATGTTTTTAACACTTCTGCTTCAGGGAATGCAGGGGTTTCTTCTTGATTCATAAGACGACGAATTGACTTTACAACGCCTTTTTCAGAGTAAAATAACGAAGCTAAATACACTCGCTCTTCTTCTATGATGACTTTCCCTTCACCTTGCATCATTTCAACGCAGCCTACAATATCTTCCTCAGTCACTCTTCCTTCTTGATTATTTAAAAGTGACATCGTTTCTCTGACAAGCTGACCTTTTTCCATATACACGTGACCCAATTGTAATGAAATATTCTCTAACGTATAAAAACACCCTGCACGTACACGGTCGTCGTGATTGCCGGTTATTCCTATTGCACGCCCTATATCATCTGCTCTTCCAAATCCAATTCCGTCCACTTCTTCAATAAGCTTATATGGATTATTACGAATCACTTCTAATGTCATCTCTTTATATTGCTGATAAATTTTAATAGAAAGTTTTGTTCCAAAACCGTAGCCATTTAAAAAACTCATCACTTTCTCTAGCCCTTGATGCTCAATAATCGTCTCATATATTTCCTGCGCTTTTTGCTTGTTTACAACGCCATTTAACGCATCGGGATCATCCATAATTTTAGAAATCGCATGCTCACCGAGATGATCAACGATTTTTTCGGCTGTACGCTTTCCAATCCCTTTAAATAAATCGCTCGCTAAATATTGCACCATACCTGCTTTTGTTTGTGGTAATTCTTTTTTAAACGTTTCCACTAAATATTGTTTCCCATACTTTGGGTGGTCTTTAAAATGACCTGTTAATGTAAACACTTCATCTTCATGCATACGGGGAAAATGACCGTTTATCATTACTTTTTTTTCGTCGTATGTTTCATTCGTTTCAATGACTTTCATACTGACAACGGAATAGAGGTTTTCTTCGTTGTGGAAAATGGTATGAAGAACTTGCGCTTTTATAAATTTTTTTTCTTCCTCAAACAAATCCATTGCATGTTGATTTCCCATATTTCCTCTCCTTTCCGAGTTCTTTTCACTTTAATGAGCAGTACATCCCCCACCTCTTTCATACTCTTTAGATGAGGGGTAACTACGCATTAAACTATAATTTCACTTTATTCAGCTTCTTGCTCTAATAAACGAACGCCATTACCAGCTAAAAAGTGATCTGGCTGAATTTCAGTTGCTTTCTTAAATAAAGCGAGAGCCTTCTCGTTATTTTCTTCGAATACGTACGCAACACCTAAATTATAATACGCATCTGCATGCTCTTCATCCATTTCTAATACCTTTTCAAAATAAGGTTTCGCCTCTTGAATATGTTCTAGTCGCGCGAAGCAAAGACCGCATTGGAAAACAGCTTCTACATCGTCTTCATCTAATTCCGTCGCTCTTTGTAAAAATGGCAGCGCAAGACGATCATTTCCAAGTTGCACATGTGTGATACCTAACATAAATGTTACATCAGCTGATTGTAAGCCCGCTTGCATCGCTTTTTCAAATACAGCCTTTGCCTCTGCAAATTGCTCTTGACCATAATATACGTTTCCTAAACCATAATAGGCAGCTGCAGATTTATCATCTAATTCTAATGCACGTTTGTAAAATAAAATTGCTCGCTCACTATCACCTAATACATCTAATAAATTCGCAAAGTTAATGTATCCAAGCGCATCTTTCGGATTTTCTTCGATTGCTTCTGTGAAATTTTTAGCTGCTTCTTCCCAGTTTCCTTCTTGCATATATTTAATACCTGTTTCAAGTTTGTTTGACATGTCCTTCACCTCTACAACAAATTATAACAAAGAATGTATTTTCCAAGCGAACGAAAATTCGCTTTATGTAAAAGAAACCTCTAACCGCTAATCGGCAGAGGCTTCTCTTGTTATCCTAAATAATCTAATTTCTTGCCACTATGATATACTTCATCAATTGTAGCGCCGCCTAAGCACTCATCTCCATCATAGAAAACAACTGCTTGACCTGGCGTAATCGCACGAATTGGCTCATCACAAAGAATACGAACTGTATTTTCATCAACGATTTGAACCGTTACTTTATTGTCTGCTTGACGATAACGGAATTTCGCTGTACACGTAAATTCTTTTTCCTTCGCTTTATTACTTACCCAGCCAACATTCGTAGCAATAACTTCATCACCATATAGAAGTTCGTTATGGAATCCTTGGTCAACATATAAAATGTTTTCTTTTAAGTTTTTCCCAACAGCAAACCATGGATCACCATTACCACCAATACCAAGGCCATGACGTTGTCCAATTGTATAGTACATTAAACCATCATGTTTCCCTTTCACTTCACCAGATAATGTTTGCATCACACCTGGTTGCGCTGGTAAATAGTTACTTAAGAAATCTTTAAAGTTACGCTCACCGATGAAGCAAATACCAGTACTATCTTTCTTCGCCGCTGTCGCTAAACCAGCTTCTGTCGCCATCTCGCGAATTTGTGGTTTCTTTAATTCACCTAATGGGAACATTGTTTTCGATAATTGTTCTTGGCTTAATTGATTTAAGAAGTATGTTTGATCCTTATTATCATCAACGCCGCGTAGCATTTTATATTCGCCGTCCATATAAGCAACGCGTGCATAATGACCTGTTGCTACATAATCAGCACCAAGCGCAATTGCATGCTCTAAAAATGCTTTAAATTTAATTTCTTTGTTACACATTACATCTGGGTTTGGTGTACGACCAGCTCGGTACTCATCTAAAAAGTACGTAAATACTTTATCCCAGTATTGTTTTTCAAAGTTTACTGCATAATACGGAATGCCGATTTGGTTGCACACTTCAATTACATCATTATAATCTTCTGTTGCTGTGCAGACACCATTCTCATCTGTATCATCCCAGTTTTTCATAAAAATTCCGATTACATCATACCCTTGCTCTTTTAATAAAAGTGCTGCTACAGATGAATCGACGCCACCGGACATCCCGATGACAACGCGTGTTTCGTGAGGTAGTTTGTTCATCATGTCACCTCCCATGCTAATTTTGTGTTAATCGCTTCACGATTTTCACTGTTTCGTACGCCGCTTTTTCAATTTGCTCTTTCGTATTTCCAAGTCCGAAACTAAAGCGTACGGATGAACGTATTTGATCGGAGTCTTTTCCGAACATCGCCACTAATACATGTGATGGATCAATCGAGCCAGCTGTACAAGCAGAACCACTTGATACTGCAATGCCAGCTAAGTCTAAGTTTACAAGAAACGGTTCAATGTTCATTCCTGTAAAGTTTATATTAAACACATGCGGTAAGCGATATTCCAAGCTTCCGTTTACCTCGAAATGAATGTCCTCTTTTTTGAAGACAGATACCATTATATCTTTAAACTCTTCATATTGGGCATTTTTTTGCTCACGAGTTTTTTCAGCTAGCGAGATTGCATGTTGAAGTCCGACAATACTAGGTACATTTTCAGTACCCGCACGGCGTTTTCTTTCTTGTTCTCCGCCTATTAATAACGGTTCAAATTTCACATTTGCGCCAGCATATAGGAACCCTACACCTTTTGGTCCGTTAATTTTGTGAGCTGAAATTGATAATAAATCAATTCCAAATTCTTTCACATCAATCGATAATAAACCGTAGGCTTGTACAGCATCTGTGTGGAAATAAGCTGGATGCTCTTTTAGCAGCTTTCCTATTTCCGCAATTGGTTGCATTGTCCCTACTTCATTATTCCCAAACATAACAGATACAAGAATCGTCTCTTCTGTTAATGCCCTTTGTATGTCAGAAACTTGAACACGCCCTGTTTCATCAACAGGTAAATACGTCACTTCAAATCCTTCACGCTCTAACAATTCACACGTATGCAAAATCGCATGATGTTCAATTTGCGTTGTAATAATGTGGTTACCTTTATGACGATTCGCGCGCGCTACACCTATAAGTGCTAAATTATC
Source organism: Bacillus cereus (assembly GCF_015071065.1). Classification (GTDB taxonomy): domain Bacteria; phylum Bacillota; class Bacilli; order Bacillales; family Bacillaceae_G; genus Bacillus_A; species Bacillus_A cereus_BA. The sequence goes on from NZ_VOVA01000001.1 coordinate 779,245, forward strand.
AGCTTCTGTACCACCGCTCGTGAATATAATTTCATTTGGACTCGCGTGAATGCTACGTGCACACACACGTCTCGCCTCATCTACCGCATGGCGCGTTTGACGCCCATAAAAGTGAATACTAGACGGGTTTCCAAATGTTTCTGTCATATATGGAATCATCTTTTCGACCACTTCTGGGTGAGTCGGAGATGTCGCAGCATGATCTAAGTAAATGCGTTCCATTAAATCTCCTTCTTTCCAAATCGTTTCACAAGGAATTAAATGTAAAACATATAGCCCCCATGATTTTCTTCCTCATAACGTACTAAATCTTCTAAAGTTGTACTATCTAATACTTCTTGCACCGCATCACGAACACGCATCCATAATTGGCGTTGTGCTGGTTCTTCTTCTTCTATCATTTCTACAACACTAATCGGACCCTCTAGTACACGGATTACATCTCCAGCTGTAATGTTGACTGGCTGATCAGATAATACATATCCGCCATATGCACCGCGCGTACTCTTTACAAGACGAGCGTTACGAAGTGGTGAAATTAATTGCTCTAAGTAATGCTCAGATAAGTCATGTGCCTGCGCAATTGATTTTAATGAAATTGGGCCTTCACCAAACTTTTTTGCAAGGTCGATCATAATTGTTAAGCCGTAGCGGCCTTTCGTTGAAATCTTCATCTATTTGCACCTCATTTCAAATTTTCACTTCTATTGGTTATATCTTATTTATCCCGCTATTTGCGGGCAGTAAAACTCCCACCTCAAAATTCGGCTGGAGCAATGAAGTTAGGCGGGAGTCGGGCTGCCTATAAACGCCCGATTGGTGAAGGCTAATAATCAGCGGGGGATGAACAAAACCCCCACTGATTAAAGTTTCACTTTATAAAAGAACACAATTTAAAATCCTATGAAATTATAGCATAATATAGTATTATAAGAAATTTCAACTTGTGTATCAAAATGATAACATAAAAACACATTGAAAAACTCGGAAATTATTACAATTGAAAGAAAAATGAAAATATTGATATTCATTTTTCCCACAAAACAGCATCCTATTTCAAATTCCATTAAAAAAAATGATACGATAGAATGAGATTACACATGAAGGGAGACGGTCAAAATGAAACAACCACTCGCACATCGAATGCGTCCAACAACTATTCAAGAAATTATCGGACAACAGCATTTAGTTGGTGAAGGCAAGATTTTATGGCGAATGGTCCAAGCAAATCATTTTCAATCAATGATTTTATATGGTCCTCCAGGCACAGGAAAAACATCAATCGCTAGCGCAATTGCAGGAAGTACTGGAACCCCGTTTCGCCTCTTAAACGCTGTTACTCATAATAAAAAAGATATGGAAGTTGTCGTACAAGAAGCGAAAATGCATCGACACCTCGTTTTAATTTTGGATGAAGTTCATAGACTAGATAAAGCGAAGCAAGACTTTCTTTTACCTCATTTAGAAAGCGGACTCCTTACTTTAATCGGCGCAACGACGAGTAATCCGTTCCATGCTATTAATTCTGCTATTCGAAGTCGTTGTCAAATCTTCGAATTACATTCCTTAACTGAGGATGATATTTTAATTGGATTAAAGCGCGCTCTAGAAGATAAAGAAAAAGGGCTTGGGGAATATGATGTAACTGTTACGGCTGAAGCATTACATCACTTTGCAAATGCATCAGGCGGTGATATGCGCTCAGCTTATAATGCACTTGAACTAGCTGTTTTATCTAGCTTTACAACTGACGACAAAGCCGCGGAAATTACACTTGAAATTGCTGAAGAATGTTTACAGAAAAAGAGTTTCGTTCACGACAAAGGTGGTGATGCTCACTATGACGTTTTATCTGCTTTTCAAAAATCAGTACGCGGAAGTGATGTGAACGCCGCACTTCATTATTTAGCACGCCTTATTGAAGCAGGTGACTTACAAAGTATTGGTAGACGGCTTCTTATTATGGCATATGAAGATGTTGGACTTGCTAGCCCACAAGCTGGACAGCGTACACTAGCAGCCATAGAATCAGCTGAACGAGTTGGATTCCCAGAAGCGCGCATACCACTTGCAAATGCCGTTATCGAGCTTTGCCTATCACCAAAATCAAATTCAGCTTATAAAGCACTTGATGCTGCATTACACGATTTACGTAACGGTCAAACAGGTGACATTCCAAGTCATTTAAAAGATAGTCATTACAAAGGCGCAGAATCATTAGGTAGAGGGATTGGATACTTATATCCACACGACCATCCAAATGGCTGGGTACACCAACAATACCTACCTGATAAAATAAAAAACAAGCAATATTATAAACCGAAAACGACAGGGAAATTTGAACAAGCACTTTCTACTGTTTATGAAAGATTACAAAGTTCGCATAAAACGAAGAATAAAGGGTAATATAAGCGAAAACGTCACCATTACGGAGGCTTCGCTTATGAAAACACGTCAAGATGCATGGACAAGAGAAGACGATCTCCTTTTAGCAGAAACTGTTTTACGACATATTCGCAGCGGAAGTACACAAATAAAAGCATTCGATGAAGTTGGTGATACATTAAACCGAACTTCAGCAGCTTGTGGCTTTAGATGGAATGCTGAAGTAAGAGCATATTATGAAGATGCGGTGCAACTTGCAAAAAAACAACGTAAAGAATTAAAGCGTTCGGAAGCTAAAATAGAAAAAGAACCGTTCACACAAACTCGGCAGCTCGTAATCGATGCCGAGTTTTCAGAAGATATTGTCCCAAATAAACAAGATCTTACAATGCAAAATGTCATCTCATTTTTGCAAAACTTGGAGCACAATAACCCTTCACTCGCAAAGTTACAAACTGAAAATGACGTATTACAAAATCAGCTCACTTCCCTGCAAAAAACGAACAATGAACTTGAAGCAAAATTAGCTGTTCTCACAAAAAAACAACAAGCAATCGAAGAAGATTATGCAATGCTTGTTAGAATTATGGATCGTGCTCGAAAACTTGTTTCGGTCGAAGAACAAGAAGAGCAAATTGCTCCGATTTTCAAAACCGATCAAAATGGAAATTTAGATATTATATATTCGGCAGAAAACTAAAAACAGGGATGTCACTTTTTAAACTTAGGGACATCCCTGTTTATTTTTCCATAGTGAAACATCACCACAGTAAATGAAATTATATTAACAATTCGACATCGATATTTCTTTAAAACATACAAAAAGCATATATCCTAAACGATATATGCTTCCTTTTTATTCTTGCCCTACACGCTTCACTTCTACGTTTTTAATACGCTCGCGAACAACGTGACTTGCCATAATTAAACCAGCCACAGATGGTACGAATGCATTTGAAGAAGGCGGTAATTTCGCTTTACGAATTTTTGCATTTTCGTCTGGTACGATTTCTTTACGTACTTCTTCACGAATTACGATTGGGTTTTCGTCAGAGAAGACAACTTTTACACCTTTTTTAATACCATCTTTACGAAGCTTCGTACGAATTACTTTCGCAATTGGATCTGTATGTGTTTTAGAAATGTCCGCAATACGGAAACGAGTTGGGTCCATTTTATTTGCCGCACCCATACATGAGATAATTTTGATTTTACGACGTAAACATTGTTTAATTAAATGAATTTTGAACGTAATCGTATCAGATGCATCCACTACGAAATCTAAACCGTGTTTAAAGAACTCTTCATATGTTTCATCTGTATAAAACATCTCTAGTCCAATTACTTCACATTCCGGATTAATGTCTGCAATACGCTCTTTCATTAATTCTACTTTTGAACGTCCTACAGTAGATACTAACGCGTGAATTTGACGGTTTACGTTTGTAATATCTACAACATCTTTGTCAACTAATACGAGACGTCCTACGCCAGAACGTGCTAACGCTTCTGCCGAAAATGACCCTACGCCGCCAATTCCTAAAATACCGACTGTACTATTTTTTAATATTTCAAGGCCTTCTTTTCCAAAGGCTAATTCATTACGTGAAAATTGATGTAACATTCAGCTCTACACTCCTATTACAAAAATGGTCTACCATGTATTCTAGCGTTTTTCCGACTATTTGTATAGAAAAAGTTATAGAATTCCTAAAAATACATATTTCAAACAAGGAAAACATAATATAGACCGGACTGGCTAAGCAACGACGAGATGCGACTGCCATCTGAACCGGACTTTCCCCTTAAATATCCGTTTAAAAAGGAGAATTCAGAGGGACGAGCAGATCGAGGCGCTGACGCCAGGAGGGGAGCGCAGTGTAGCCTTATTACTCGAGCATCGGACTGGCTAAGCAACGACGAGATGCGACTGCCATCTGAACCGGACTTTCCCCTTAAATATATGTTTAAAAAGGAGGATTCAGAGGGACGAGCAGATCGAGGCGCTGACGCCAGGAGGAGCGCAGTGTAGCTTTACTACTCAAGCACCGGACTAGCATACGTAACGATGAGATGCGACGGTTATCTAAACCGGACTTTTTAAACAACCTCTATAAAAAAAGCCTAGATGGGGTTAGTATAACCATCTAGACTCTATTCTTACTTCTCTTCTTTCAAGCTCAATTTTAAGCTTAGCTCTTCAAGCTGAGCTTCTGCAACTGGGCTTGGCGCTTCTGTTAATAAGCAGCTTGCGCTTGCTGTTTTCGGGAATGCAATTGTATCACGAAGGTTCGTACGACCTGCAAGTAACATAACAAGACGGTCTAAACCTAATGCGATTCCGCCATGTGGTGGTGTACCGTATTCGAATGCTTCTAATAAGAATCCGAATTGTTCTTGTGCTTCTTCTTGTGAGAATCCAAGTGCTTTGAACATTTTTTCTTGTACGTCACGCTCGTAAATACGAAGTGATCCACCACCAAGCTCATAACCGTTTAATACAAGGTCATATGCTTGTGCACGTGCTTTTTCTGGTGCTGTTTCTAATAGTTCAACATCTTCACGGAATGGCATTGTGAATGGATGGTGAGCTGCGAAGTAACGATCTGCATCTTCATCGTACTCAAGAAGTGGCCAATCAGTTACCCATAGGAAATTAAATTTACTTTCGTCAATTAGCTCAAGTTCTTTACCTAGACGTAAACGAAGTGCACCTAAGCTATCTGCAACAACGCTCTTCTTATCTGCTACGAATAGTAATAAGTCACCAGCAGTAGCAGATAATGTACTCATTAACACGTTTGCATCTTCTTCCCCGAAGAATTTCGCAATCGGTCCTTTTAAGCCGTCTTCTTCAACTTTAAGCCAAGCTAGACCTTTTGCACCGTATACTTTTGCGAATTCAGTTAATGCATCGATGTCTTTACGAGAGTATTTGCTCGCTGCACCTTTTGCGTTAATCGCTTTTACTTGTCCGCCGTTTTCTACAGCACTTGTAAATACTTTAAATCCACAACCTGCTGCAAATTCAGATAGGTCTTTTAGTTCCATTTCAAAGCGTGTATCCGGCTTATCAGAACCAAAGCGAGCCATTGCATCAGCATATTTCATACGAGGGAATGGTGCACTAACTTCTACACCTTTTGCATCCTTCATGACTTTCGTCATCATACGCTCCATCATTTCTAAAATTTCATCTTGTGTTAAGAATGATGCCTCGATATCAATTTGCGTGAATTCCGGTTGACGGTCCGCACGTAAATCTTCGTCACGGAAACAACGTGCTACTTGATAGTAACGCTCAAATCCACCGACCATAAGAAGCTGTTTAAATAGCTGCGGAGATTGAGGTAATGCATAAAATTCACCATCATGCACACGGCTTGGTACTAAATAGTCGCGAGCTCCTTCTGGCGTGCTCTTCGTTAAAATTGGTGTTTCAACTTCTAAGAACTCTTCTGTATCTAAGAAGTTACGAATTGTTTTCGTTACGTCATGACGCATTTTGAATGTGTTGAACATTGCAGGACGACGTAAGTCTAAGTAACGATATTTTAAACGCACATCTTCTGATGCATCTGTATCATCAGCAATAATGATTGGCGTTGTTTTCGCTGCGTTTAATACATTTACTTTCGATGCTTGTACTTCAATACGACCAGTTGCCATATTATCATTAATTGCGCCTTCACCACGTTCAACAACTGTACCTTCTACGTGTAATACGTATTCGCTACGAATCGTTTCTGCTACTTCTAACGCTTCTTTTGATGTTTCTGGATTAAATACAACTTGTACGATACCTGTACGGTCACGTAAGTCGATAAAGATTAATCCACCTAAATCACGGCGTTTTTGTACCCAGCCTTTTAATTGAACTGTTTGTCCAACCGCTTCTACTGTTACTTTTCCGCATGCATGTGTTCTTTCAGCCACTTTAAGTTCCCCCTATATTAATTTCTCTGCTACATATGAAGCAAATACATCTAACGCTACTTCTTCTTGTCCGCCTGTTGCCATATCTTTTAAGTTAATGATGCCTTTATCTAGCTCATCTTCCCCTAATACAGCTACGTATTTCGCATTTAAACGATCTGCAGATTTAAATTGTGCTTTCATTTTGCGATCTAAATAATCTTTTTCAACTGATAATCCAGCTTTACGAAGATCGAACGCAACTTTTGCAGCACGGTCTTTCGCTTTTTCACCAAGTGCTACAACGTAACAATCAATACTATGTTCAATTGGTAACTCAATATTTTCAGCCTTCAGCGCCATAATTAAACGCTCAATACTCATCGCAAAACCGATACCTGGCATTTCCGGTCCACCGATTTCTTGTACAAGTCCGTTATAACGGCCACCGCCACTTAATGTTGTGATAGCACCGAAACCTTCTGCCTCACTCATAATTTCAAAAACAGTGTGTTGGTAGTAGTCTAAACCACGTACTAAATTCGGATCTTTCTCAAATGGAACATCCATCATCGTTAGTAGTTCTTGTACTTTGTCGTAGTATACTGCTGAATCTTCGTTTAAGTATTCTGTAATAGATGGTGCCGTGCTCATTAATTCATGATTACGGTCCTTCTTACAGTCTAAAATACGAAGAGGGTTTTTTTCTAAGCGAGATTGGCAATCAGAACAGAATTCTCCAATGCGCGGCTCAAAGTGAGCAATTAACGCATCACGGTGTGCTTGACGACTCGCTGCATCACCTAAGCTATTTAATACAACTTTAATATTTTTCAAGCCCATACCGCGGTAAAACTCTACAGCAAGTGCAATTACTTCTGCATCAATTGCTGGATCGTTACTACCAATTGCTTCAATACCGAATTGTACGAATTGACGATAGCGACCTGCTTGTGGTCTTTCATAACGGAACATTTGGCCGATATAGTATAATTTTGTTGGTTGTGTTGCATCACCGAACATTTTGTTTTCAACGTAAGAACGTACAACAGGTGCAGTACCTTCTGGACGTAATGTTAAACTACGCTCTCCACGGTCTTGGAATGAATACATTTCTTTTTGTACGATATCTGTCGTATCACCAACACCACGTAAAAATAGCTCTGTGTGCTCAAAAATTGGTGTACGAATTTCTTTATAATTGTAACGACGGCAAATGTCGCGCGCTTGCCCTTCGATATACTGCCATAACTCAACACTACCTGGAAGAATATCTTGCGTTCCGCGTGGGATTTGAATAGACATATTCAGTTCCTCCTCAAATTGTTTTAATCTTAATAAAAATAAAAAAACTCCCGCCTCTACTGTTTGAACAGTAGGGACGAGAGTATTATACCCGTGGTGCCACCCTAATTGAAGCACGTATGCTTCCACTTTTTTAATAACGCTTAAATTTGCGTTCATCTCTACTAAGCGTATAAGCCTTTCAAGTTGAAACCTACAGAGTGTCATTCAATCAGTCATCATGTAGAAATGTTTTCAGCCTAGGACATTTCTTCTCTTTCCATGTGTATCTCATTTACTCTCCTCTATCAACGGCTATATTCATATGTAAATATAAAATTACTATACGTTTGTTGAGTAGGATTGTCAAGTGCTCTAAGAGCGCTCAATTTGCTTCTTTAGGCGCTTTACATCTTGTAGTGAAATTCCAAACTCAGAAGCAAGCTCCATTGAAGTATTGTTTTGTTCTTTTGAAATAAAATCATGTAAATTTACGTTAAACAGTTGATTTGCACCATTTGTAACAGAATGCCCTTTTTCATTCATACGCATACGTATATCCCTCACATTCAATATGGATGTTTTACTTTTATTGTTCCATATTGATGGGGTAGTTATACATAGCCGAAACAGTTATTGATTCCAAATAAACATAAGAATGCGATTAACAATAATAACGGTAGCCAATCCACTCGCAAGTAAAGGGTGCTTCAAATGATACAACGCTGCAACCCCTACTCCAAACACGATAATTTCTAACAATACATGCAATATACCACGCACTTCCCACTCTGCGTGTGGAGCTCCAAATAACCCCCATATGACAGCAACAACAATCGGAAGAATAATAGCCAGTGTAATTTTTACAACAGGTATTTCTCCTATTCGGAACCCCCAGTATCCAACAATCCCAAGAATGCATAACTCCAGCATAAAACGTAAAGCTATATTGAATTCTTGAAGCATGCTACACCTTCTTTTCCTTTTATTCCTCTTCAAATTAAATCCTATTGTAACTAAACAAAACATACCACAATGTATGAAAAAAGAGAGGATCCTATAATCCTCTCTTCTTGGGCAACACTATTTACTTTCTACAATTAAGGTCACCGGACCATCATTGATTAAAGAAACGTCCATCATTGCTCCGAACTGTCCTGTCTCCACATGTAGTCCTTGTTTACGAACTTCTTCATTAAAGAAATCATATAAATGCTCTGCATAATCAGGTTTCGCAGCATCCATAAAGTTTGGACGTCTTCCCTTGCGGCAATCTCCGTATAATGTAAATTGCGAAATAGATAGAACTTGTCCTTCTACATCAAGTACAGAGTGGTTCATCTTTCCGCTCTCATCTTCAAAAATGCGTAGGTTTGCGATTTTTTCTGCAATATAAGTTGCATCTTTTTCTGTATCTTCATGCGTAATGCCAACTAGTAATGTTAAACCGAATGGAATTTGTCCTACAATCTCACCATCTACTGTGACAGACGCTTCCTTTGATCGTTGTAAAACAACTCTCATCTTTTCTACACTCCCTATTAATGCATCATGCGTCGTACGGCATAAATTTCTGGAACACGTTTAATGCGCTCTACTACTTTTTTCAAGTGTTGTAAGTTTCGAATAGAAATCGACATGTTAATCGTTGCCATCTTATTACGATCACTTCTACCAGAAACAGCTGAGATATACGTCTTCGTTTCTGTAACAGCCTGTAATACTTCATTCAATAAACCACGACGATCATAGCCTGAAATTTCAATATCAACATTGTATTCAATTTCTTTTTCAGGACTACCTTCCCAATCTACTTCTAGTAAACGCTCTACCGCTTCTTCTGTATGCACATTGACGCAATCGCAACGGTGAATTGATACGCCTCGACCTTTCGTAATATACCCAACGATATCATCGCCTGGAACTGGGTTACAGCATTTTGATAAACGAATTAACAAATTATCAGCACCACTTACCTTTACACCAGAATCCCATTTTCGAATTTTCATCGGTTTACGAACTTCTTTAACTTCAACGATTTCTTCTTCTTCACGTTGCTTACGGAACTTGTCCGTTAATCGCGTAACAATTTGCGACGCTGTAATTCCGCTATATCCAACTGCTGCAAACATATCTTCTTCATTTGCAAAGTTAAACTTCTCAGCAACACGTTTTAAATTATCAAGCGCTAATACTTCTTTCATCTCATACTCTAAGCCACGCACTTCTTTTTCAACAAGCTCACGGCCTTTTTCAATATTTTCGTCTCTACGTTGTTTCTTAAAGAATTGACGTATTTTATTTTTTGCATGAGATGTTTGAGCAAGCTTTACCCAATCTTGACTTGGGCCATACGAATGTTTCGATGTTAAAATTTCAATGATGTCACCGGTTTTCAGCTTATAATCAAGCGTCACCATTTTTCCATTTACTTTTGCACCAATTGTTTTGTTTCCAATTTCCGAATGGACACGATACGCAAAATCAATTGGGACAGAGCCAAGAGGTAATTCCATTACATCGCCTTTCGGTGTAAAGACAAATACCATATCAGAGAACAAATCAATTTTTAATGATTCCATAAACTCTTCTGCATTAGAAGCTTCATTTTGCCATTCTAATATTTGACGGAACCATGTTAATTTTTTCTCTAATGTACCCGTTGTTTCTGCTGCTTTACCTTCTTTATACGCCCAGTGTGCTGCAATCCCGAATTCTGCAATTTCGTGCATTTCTTTCGTACGAATTTGCACTTCAAGTGGATCACCTTTCGGCCCAATTACAGTCGTATGAAGAGATTGATATAGATTTGCTTTTGGCATTGCAATATAATCTTTAAAACGCCCCGGCATTGGCTTCCAGCACGTATGAATAATTCCAAGTACCGCATAACAATCTTTAATACTATTTACAACGACACGTACAGCTAATAAATCATAAATTTCATTAAATTGTTTATTTTGCAGTGCCATTTTACGATAAATACTATAAATATGCTTTGGTCTTCCAGAAATCTCGGGTTGAATTGCAACTTCTTTTAATTTCTCACGAATGCCAGTCATTACTTCATCTAAATATTCTTCACGCTCTGCACGTTTACGTTTCATTAAATTCACAATACGATAATATTGCTGTGGGTTTAAATAGCGAAGTGACGTATCCTCTAGCTCCCATTTAATAGTATTAATTCCGAGTCTATGTGCTAAAGGTGCAAAGATTTCTAACGTTTCATTTGCAATGCGACGCTGCTTCTCTTGAGGCAAATGTTTCAATGTACGCATGTTATGAAGACGATCAGCTAGTTTAATTAAAATAACTCGAATATCTTGAGCCATTGCAATAAACATTTTGCGATGGTTTTCTGCTTGTTGCTGCTCATGGGATTTATATTTAATCTTTCCAAGCTTTGTAACACCATCGACAAGCATAGCGATTTCTTTATTAAATTCCCGTTCAATATCTTCTAATGTAATTTCTGTATCTTCCACTACATCATGTAAGAAACCTGCCGATACCGTAGCTGGATCCATGTGTAAATCAACTAAAATACCTGCAACTTGAATTGGGTGAATAATATATGGTTCACCCGATTTTCTATATTGTTCGCTATGTGCATCACGCGCATATTCATAGGCACGTGCCACTAGCTCAATATCTTCATCCGCTAAATATTGACTTGCTTTCTCGAGTACCTGTTCAGCTGTTAGTACTTGCTCATTTGCCATCGAATCACCTTTTATTGAAAATTGACTTTATCTTTATTGAATAGAATAAATTATATTCTATCATTATAACCCAATGATTGTGAATTGTGAAAAGGAAAAGATTTTACTGACATTTCACCATGTTTTTTTGTGCAATTATACAAAAGTACCCGCTCCTCTCCAAGAGATTCACGGGTACTTTTTTATCACCGTAGTTTCACCTATATAATGATTAGTATTTTTCTAACACTAATACATCGTAACCATCTAACATTTTACGACCATCTAAGTAAGTAAGCTCTACTAAGAATGCAATTCCTGCTACAACTCCACCAAGTTCTTCAACTAGTTTAATTGTCGCTTCAATTGTTCCACCTGTAGCTAAAAGGTCATCAGTAATTAATACACGTTGACCTGGCTTAATTGCATCTTTATGGATTGTTAAAACATCCGTTCCATACTCTTTACCGTAGTCAACTGTAATTACTTCACGTGGTAATTTCCCTAATTTACGAACTGGTGCAAACCCTACTTCTAATGCATAAGAAACAGGACAACCGATAATAAAGCCACGTGCTTCTGGCCCTACTACAACGTCGATATCTCTTTTTTGGGCATACGCAACGATTGCATCTGTTGCTGCTTTGTATGCTTTACCATCGTTCATTAAAGGTGTAATGTCTTTAAACACAATACCTTCTTTTGGATAATCCGGTACAATTGCGATATGTTGCTTGAAATCCATATTTCTGAATCCTCCTCAGATCTAAAAGGTTTGTAAATACAAATCCTTTACCCTAACTGTTCTACTTATTTATGATTACGAATCGTTTCAAACCATGTATATAGTTGCTGATATGTGCTATAAACCAATTCTTTTTCTAATTGTAAGTGGCTCATTTTCTCACGATATGTGTTCGATTCAATTAAATCACGCTTGTGTTTTTGTTCGGCCATAAAAATGACACCGTCTTTTATTGTAACAAATTCTAACTCAAAAAACACCTGTGTCATGAAATTTACTGTATCTTTTGACCAACCTTTATGACGACACAGTTGTTCCCCATATTGCCTTAAAGAAAATGGTGTTTTTTGGCTTAAGAAAGAATAGTACCATTTAAAGTGTTCCCTCGTTGGGACTGTACTAAATAAATGATTATTCTCTTGATAAAATAGTGTGTAAATTCGAGCTGGGAAGCCAGCCTTAAATACATCACCTAATTCATCTGTTCCTTTCGGCAAATCAAGTAGCACAATGTATTGATCATCTAAATGCGTTACCTCTGATGCATGCACGAGCTGTTCTTTATAGTCTTCTAAAGAAAATTTATTCAATACCTCTTCGGAAAAATACACCATTGTTATTTTTTCTTTCGGAAGTTCTGCTAAATTTGCTTCTACATTACGCATACTACGCCAGTCAAATAATTGCCATGCCTCTACAGCAATATCTTGCACCATTAATTGCGGCTTTTTAAAGTTATTCCATTCATTAATGGACACTTCTCCTACTACAGAAACCTTCGCAACTGGAGAGATTTCTTTCGCATAAGTACCAAATCCAAATCCAATCGTGTCCAGTGTTGCTTGTCCATCACGAAGAGCCATTTTCAAATGCGATCCATCTGACCCGATTGCACGAATACTTTCTAATTCCGCATCCCTAACTGCGATGCGCGGTTTTGGATTTCCAACACCAAATGGTGCTAACTTTTGCATTTCTTCGATTGAAGCAAGCGTTACATCTTCTACTTTACAAACCGCATCTACAGCTGTAATCGGAATAAAATCTTCCGGAGTTAAAATTACATTTGCCTGTTCATTTAAACGGCGGCGTAGCTCGTCCACATCATTCATATGAAGTGTCATCCCTGCCGCCATTGGATGTCCACCAAAATGAGGCAGTAATTCACGGCAATCTGATAAATTTGCAAATAAATCAAAGCCTGCAATACTACGCGCAGACCCTTTTGCTGTTTGCTTATCAGGGTCGATACTTAACACAATTGTTGGACGGTAATAACGCTCTACCAATTTAGAAGCGACAATTCCAATTACCCCTGGATTCCAACCTTCTTTTGCAAGGACTAATACTTTATTTTCTTCCGGCGGGAATTTATTTTCGACTTCAGCGATAGCTTCTTCTGTAATTTGCTTTACAATATCTTTTCGAAGTTTATTCAGCTCATCAATTTCTTCAGCTAGTTCTTTCGCTTCCTCTGGATCTTCTGATAATAGAAGGTGTACAGCAGGTGTTGCATCTTCCAAACGACCAACTGCATTAATACGAGGTGCGAGTGAGAATCCGATGCTTTCTTCTGTAATTTCGCTTTGCGAAACGTTAGCAACTTTAAATAACGCCTTTAAACCGATATTTCGAGTCATTCGCATATGCTTCAGTCCACGCTGTACTAACAATCTATTTTCACCGTGAAGCGATACTAAATCGGCTACCGTACCGATTACTGCAATTTCCAATAAATGCTCTGGTACACGACCTAAAAGTGCATGTGCAACTTTAAATGCAACACCAACACCCGCTAAATAATGAAACGGATAAACACCGCCTTCTAATTTCGGATGAATAATCGCAAGTGCCTCTGGTAACTCTGGTGGTGGCTCATGATGATCTGTAATAATAAGATCTATTCCAAGTTCCTTCGCTACCTTCGCTTCATGTACCGCTGCGATACCAGTATCGACAGTAATAATTAGTGAGAACCCTGCACTGTGCGCCCAACGAAACGCTTCTTCATTCGGCCCATAGCCTTCAGTAAAACGATTTGGAATATAAAACTCTACTTCTGCACCTAATTCTTGGAGAGCAAGATATAACACAGTCGTACTACTTACTCCGTCCGCATCATAATCGCCAAATATTAATATTTTTTCTCCATTTTCAATGGCTTTTTTCACACGTTCTACAGTTCGATCCATTCCTTCAAGTAAAAATGGATCATGAAATTCTTGATCTGCTGTATTTAAAAAGTCTACAATCTTATCTTCTGTATTTAAGCCTCTGCCGAGAAATAACGAAGTCACAAGAGGTGATAGTTGCAATTTATTTGCTAATTCACTCACTAGTTCCTCATTATATTCTTTTTCTTTCCAACGCGTCTTCGGTTGTAACACGAAATCACCCCTTAACCTATCCATTATACAAGACAGATTAAGGGGTGACAATATAATGCAAACTACGCTTTGATATCTATATAATTAAATATCTGTTATATTTAATTTGGAGAATACGGATTAATATGTACAAAAACATTTTGTACGTTATCTTGTTTCATAAGCTTTTCTTTTACATGTTTTCCAATGCGGTGACCTTCTTCTACAGTGATATATGGATCTACAGATATTTTAATATCAACAATAACATAGTAGCCATGTTCCCTTGCATATAAAGAGCCGATTTTTTTCACACCTTCCACTTGAAAAACTGCCTCCCTAAGCGGAACAACATCTTCTTCATGCAGAACATGATCGAGCGTTGCATGAATAGCTTCTGCTCCAATACTCCACGCCATCTTAGCAACGAGAATTGAAACAAATAATCCTGCAATTGGATCGGCATATACAAGCCAATCTATACCTAACTTACCGCCGATGATAGCTGCACAAATGCCGATTAAAGCTGCAATTGAAGAAAACACATCTGAACGATGTTCATATGCATTTGCAATAATTGCATCACTATTTATCCTTTTCCCTAATCGATATTTATACTGAAACATCCCTTCTTTCACTACAATCGAAAGAATAACTGCAAAAATCGTAATTCCTTTTGGTGGTTCTAAATCTTGTGAAAAAGCTTTTATAGACGAAATCGCTATCTCTAGTCCAACAATAAATAATAATACCGCAACAATAATCGCTGAAATCGATTCCGCTTTACCATGACCATACGGATGATCTTCATCAGGCGGTTGCTTTGCTGCTCGTAATCCAAAAAGTACAGCTAACGAGCCAATTACATCTGATCCAGAATGCACCGCATCTGCTAAAAGTGCCTTACTGTTTCCAATATAACCAATTACCGCTTTTACAATCGCTAATATAATATTACCAACGATTCCGACAATAGCACCAAACTCGGCCTGTTTAAAACGTTCATCTTTTTCCATAATTAAAATCCCTTCTTTTCTTAACCTATCTTTTTATTTTAACAAAAACAACGATAACATCACCACTTTCTTCCATTCACCTTTCCAAAAAGTCACCACTTTATTGTATCCACAAACGAAAAAAGAGATGCCTCATAAAGAGACATCATCTTTTTATATGTTTCGTTTTACTTGTTATACTTGCGGTTCAGATACTTCTTTTTCTACTTTTTTATTTCCTTTGCCCTTTTTCAAACGACGGTTTTCAAGCATTAACCAAATTTGAGAAGCAACGAAAATAGAAGAGTACGTACCTACAACTAATCCAATTAATAATGCAAGTGAGAAGTTACGCAGTGACTCACTACCGAAAATAAGTAGTGCAATTACTGGGAACAACACTGTTAAAACAGTATTAATTGAACGACCAATTGTTTGGCGAATACTTGAGTTTACGATTTCTTCTAAATCTTTTATATCACGAACCCGTTTTTTCTGTTTGTATAACTCACGGTTTCTATCGAATGTAACAATCGAGTCATTGATGGAATAACCGATGATTGTTAATATCGCCGCAATAAACGTTAAGTCTACTTCCAATTGGAAAATACTAAACACAACAATCATAACGAACGCATCATGTAACAATGCGATTACCGCAGATAATGCATATGTAAAGCGGAAACGAATACTTACGTATAAGATGATAACCAATGAAGCTATCAGAACCGCAATAAATGCATTTCGTGCAATCTCTTTACCGATTGTCGGTGAAACTGTACTTACATTCGGCTCTGTACCGTATTTATCATGGAAGAATGTTTTTGCTTTTGCAATTTCATCTTTCGATAAAACACCTAACGTGCGAACTGCAAATCCTTTATTGTCATCACCAGTCGGTACAATATCTTCTTCTTTCACATCAATTTTCAATTCTTTCAAATCTTTATGAACATCTGACACAGTAAGTGCTTGTTTTGATTGCAAGTCAATACGTGTACCACTTGCAAAGTCAATTCCAAGGTTCATTTTGAAAATCGGTAATATAATTGCCCCAGCAATTACGACTACAATTGAGAATAAGAAGAATTTATGACCGATATTTACAAAGTTAATACGATCAAATCTCGTTGGCGCATGTTCTAAACCTTTTGATAACGGAATAATTTCCTTCTGTTTCACACCAAAATAAGATAGTTTCTTATCGAAGTAGCGGCTCTTTACAAGTAATCCAAGTAGGAAACGAGTACCGAATACGTTCGTAACGAAACCAACTAAAATACTTACGATTAAACTTGTTGCGAAACCTTTTACAGAGCTATTACCGTAAGCGAATAAAACACCCGCTGCTGCAATTGTTGTAATGTTCGCATCTAAAATTGTTGATAATGAACGATGGTTACCAGCACGAAATGCTGACATCATGGACTTACCAATTCTGAGCTCTTCCTTCAATCTCTCGTACGTAATAATATTCGCATCAACTGCGATACCAACCCCGAGCACTAATGCCGCAATACCTGGTAACGTAAGAACTGCATGCATCCCCTTAAAGACAAGTAATGTAACGAAAATGTATAACCCTAACATAATAACCGCTACAAGTCCTGGTAGACGGTAGAATACAAGCATGAATAAGAAGATAATAGCAATACCGATCGCACTAGCGAAAATCGTTTGCTCTAATGCTTGTTGACCAAATTTCGCTCCAACAGATGTTGAATACATTTCTTTTAAATCAACAGGAAGTGCACCTGCATTTAATAAAGATGAAAGTTCTTTCGCACTTTCAACTGTGAAGTTTCCACCTACGATAGATACTTCAGCTTGGTTAAATACTTGGCTTACTGTTGCTGCTGATAAAAACTTCGGATTCGGTTTTGCAGCTTCTGCTTTATACGAATCTTTTCCTTCTTCAAAATCAAGCCAAATTACCATTAAATTCGTTGGTGGTGGCATTTTTGAAATCTTTTCAGTTACTTCACGGAATTTTTCAGCGCTTTTTAGTGTAAGACCTACGCTCGCACGGCCTTGCTCGTCAAATGTTTGCTTCGCTCCGCCGCCTTTTAAATCCGTTCCATCCATAAGAAGATTGTCATCCACATCACGGAATGTTAATTTCGCTTGTGTTGATAACATTTCACGTGCCTTTTGCTGATCTTGTACACCAGCAAGCTGTACACGAATTCGATCTTCCCCTTCGATTTGAATGTTCGGCTCACTTACACCGAGAACATTGACGCGATTTTCAAGAGCACCTACTGTACTTACAAGTGCATCACGATCGATTTTATCACCTTTTTTGGCTGGTTTTACTTCATACAGAATTTCAAAACCACCGCGAAGGTCTAGTCCTAGACTAATTCCTTTTGCTATGTCTTTTCCTGCCGCACCAATTACTCCACCAATTAATAAAACGATGAGGAAAAAGGCGGCAATTCTTGTACCACGCTTTGCCATATGTACCCTCTTTCTGCTACTAACACTTTAAATAAATCTCTGTTGATTCACTTATGATAGACAATTCTCTACACGTGTGTATATGTCTAGTTAGTAGACTTCCTTTCTGTAAAATACATGTATTTTTACTAGCTCATCACTAGCCGTGCAGGTGAATCTTTAGATTACACTCAAGTCATATAATCAAAAGCCTACACTTTTCTTATTTATTTTTCTTATTCGCTACCTCCTTTACATAGAATCTCTGACATAATTAACTCCTCTTTATCAATACCTATCATTATACTGCAAAAGGAAGAACAAACCAATTACAGTCGGTTATTTATTTTCATATTCATCAAATGACCAAAGTGGCGCTTGATACGCTTTGACAGTTAAATAATTCATATATTCATTAGTACTTACTCTTAATACATCATTTACTAATTCATATAATCTAACATCACTGTCTATCTTTTTCCATTTCTTCACTTTGAGAAACTTCCAAATATCATCATCTGTCACTCGGTCATAACCAAACAGTTGAAACTCTTCTACTTTACTTTCTAAAACGATTTGCAACTGTCCGCGGTATGATTCTACCAAAGCCTCTTTATCTAACATATATAACATCTCCTTCTTATTTCAGCACGAAAAGTCGCTTTTCATCCCGCTCTAATGGACAGCAATAACTACTTTCAAGAGTATCATTCATACTTCACTCTCTTAAATGCTTGTCATTCTTGTCTCATACGTGCATATAAATTATTGTAAATCATTCCATTGATTTTGAGAAGGTAGGAGAAGACCATGACGAGACAAAGCTTTTTAAAAGGCGCATTTATTTTAATGATAGCCGGTTTTATTACAAAAATCCTTGGATTTATTAACCGCATTGTAATGGCACGTATTTTAGGAGAAGAAGGCGTTGGCCTTTATATGATGGCTGTCCCCACCTTCATTTTAGCAATTACATTAACACAAATTGGCCTTCCTGTTGCAATCGCAAAATTTGTAGCAGAAGCGGAAGCAGTGAACGATAAACAAAGAGTTAAAAAAATATTAACTGTCTCCCTAGCTGTTACATCCGTTATTAGTATCATTTTAACAATTGGGATTATGCTACTCACACCTATTTTAGCAAAAACATTATTAACAGATGAAAGAACGTATTATCCATTAATAGCTATTTTACCTGTCGTTCCAGTTATTGCGGTTTCTTCTGTTTTACGTGGTTATTTCCAAGGGAAACAAAATATGAAACCGAGCGCTTACGCCCAAGTTCTAGAGCAAGTGGTCCGTATTACAATTATCGCTTTATGTATTCGTTTATTTTTACCTTACGGCGTAGAATATGCTGCAGCCGGTGCCATGCTATCAGCTGTTCTTGGCGAAGTTGCATCTTTATTATTTTTACTTACTTTATTCCAACGCGAAAAACATTTATCTATACGCTCTGGATTTTTCACTACTGTAAAGGAGAGCAAAAATACATTTTATTCCCTTATGGACATTGCACTCCCAACTACAGGAAGCCGTTTGATCGGTTCCATTTCTTATTTCTTTGAACCTATCGTCGTTATGCAAAGCTTAGCGGTCGCCGGCGTTGCTGCTTCTGTCGCAACTCAGCAATACGGTATGTTAAACGGTTATGCGTTCCCGCTTCTATCACTGCCAGCCTTTATTACATACGCTCTTTCTACAGCACTCGTCCCATCAATTAGCGAGGCAATGGCAAAGAGACAACACAAATTAGTGGAACACCGATTACAACAAGCACTTCGAATTTCCTTAATAACCGGCGGATGGTCAGTCGTTATATTATATGTATTTGCTTCTCCTGTTTTAACTCTCATGTACGGCTCAGACAACGCGGCCGCGTTCATCCAGCTTCTTGCACCTTGCTTTTTATTTCATTATTTCCAAAGTCCCCTTACATCTGTGTTGCAAGCTTTAAACTTAGCACGCGCTGCTATGATGAACACATTTATTGGTGCTATTGTAAAATTAATCGTTATCTTTGTACTCGCTTCACGCCCAGAGTTCCAAATGATGGGGGTTGCTCTCGCCATCGCAGCAAATATCGTAACGGTAACATTCCTTCACTACACCACTGTTTTAAAGAAAATTACATTTACCATTTATGCAAAAGACTATATTTTCGGCGGAATTGCTATCGGGATTGCTGGTACCTTCGGTTTTTATCTTCATAAGCATATCGTTTTTTCTCATTCACTTGGCGTACAAACATTATGGGAGATCACCTTAACAACAATCGTTTATATCGTTCTCCTCTTCGTTTTCAAACTCATTCGTAAAGAAGAATTAAGTCGTCTCCCAATCATTCGTAAACTTTCATTTTTCAAGTAAGCAGGCTTGCCATTCAAAATGGTAAGCCTCTAATTTCCTTTCAAGTCAACAAAAAATTGTCCGTTTTGAAAACTACAATATAAAATCTGGTTCGCATCTTTATAACCTAAGTTATTCAGTTTCTCAACGAGCCACTCATCTGTATGCTCAATCATTTGCAAATGATTGTATTGAATTTCTCCATCAATAATTAGCGGAAGTGTAAAAATTGGTGTATCATTTTTGCTCTTTTTACTTTTTTGTTTTTGAAAGACAGATAACTTTCCAGATGGTTCTAAAATAGCGTATTCTACATCACGCACATCTCCGATTCCTTGCTCACGTAGTTGCATCATTAAATCATCTATGCTATATCGCTGCTTCCGCATCTTTTTTTCATCAATTTTACCTGCATTCACAAGAATAGCAGGCTCCCCTTCTATTAAATGCCGAAAACGCTGAAACTTTAAAGAAATGACCGACAAAATGATTTGTATACACATTAGAAAAGTCATTGGAACTAATTGATGCCAAAGTGATTTATCTGTATTTTCAATTGCCACTACAGCCATTTCACCGAGCATAATGAATACAACCAAATCTAATACACTCAATTCCCCAATTTCACGTTTACCCATAAGACGAAAAATAATTAAAATGATTATGTACAAAAGCATTGTTCGTCCGATTATTGATACCCATTCCATTTCTACATCTCCTTTTTTTACTTATAGGCTCCCCTACAAAAAAGAAACTAGTCTAACTTAAACAAAATGAAAATATGCTTGTATTAAAAAGGGGGAATGCATAATGGATGGAACGAAAAAATTATCGGGCGCAATTGGCCTTGGTATTATTACCCTATTAATTCTCGCATCTATTACAAGTATGATCATGGCTCTTTTATTAAAATTTACGAATATTAATGAAGGTACATTAGTAATTACTATTTTTATACTAGCCCTCCTATCTATGCTTATGTCTGGATTTATTGCTGGTAAAAAGGCACAAGGAAAAGGTTGGCTAGTAGGTTTCACTACAGGACTTACATTCACTCTTCTCGTCTTTCTCGTTAACTATTTAGGCTTCTCTCAAACTTTATCGAACTCACAGTTACTCTACCAATTAGCATTAATGGGTGCGAGTACACTCGGAGGCATTTTCGGTGTAAATATGTCAAAACAAAATAATTAAAAAAAGGCCCTGCACATTTCATGCAGGGCCTTCATCATTAGTTTTTCACAACTTCACGAATCGCATTGCGATCGAAAGTTAAGTGTGAACCACCAGATTTAACAACGATTGAAGTTTCATCCACTGATTCGATTGTACCGTGTAAACCACCGATTGTTACGATAGCATCACCTTTTTTGATTTCATTTTGCATTTGAGCAACTGCTTTTTGACGCTTTTGTTGCGGGCGAATTAATAAGAAATAGAAAATCGCAAACATCGCAACGATCATAATGATATTCATCATACCTGGATTCATCTTTTTTTCCTCCTTTTAAATTATGTATTAGAAGTTTTTAGCATTCGGTTTATTAAAGCCATACTGTTCAAAGAACTCTTCGCGGAAATCGCCAAGACGGTCTTCACGAATAGCTTGTCTCACCTGCTCCATTAAGTTTAACAGAAAATGAAGGTTGTGATAAGACGTTAAACGAATTCCGAACGTTTCATCACATTTCATTAAGTGACGAATGTACGCACGAGAATAATTTTTACATGTGTAACAATCACAGTTCGGATCAAGCGGACCGAAGTCTCTTGCGAATTTCGCATTTTTCACAACTAAACGACCTTCACTTGTCATACATGTACCATTTCGAGCAATACGAGTTGGAAGTACACAGTCAAACATATCAACGCCGCGAATTGCACCATCAATTAATGAGTCAGGAGAACCTACTCCCATTAAGTAACGTGGTTTATCATCTGGAAGAAGTGGTGTTGTAAACTCAAGAACACGATTCATAATATCCTTCGGTTCACCAACAGATAGACCACCTATAGCATAGCCAGGGAAGTCCATTGAAACAAGATCTTTCGCACTTTGACGACGAAGTTCTTCAAACTCTCCGCCCTGTACTATACCGAATAAACCTTGATCTTGTGGGCGTTCATGCGCCTTTAGACAACGCTCTGCCCAGCGGCTTGTACGCTCTACAGATTTTTTCATGTATTCAAAAGTAGCTGGGAACGGTGGACACTCATCAAATGCCATCATGATATCTGAACCTAATGCATTTTGAATTTCCATCGCTTTTTCTGGTGATAAGAATAATTTATCTCCATTTAAGTGGTTACGGAAATGAACACCTTCTTCTTCAATACGGCGGAAGTCACTTAAGCTAAATACTTGGAAACCACCAGAATCCGTTAAAATTGCACGATCCCAGTTCATAAATTTATGCAAACCGCCTGCTTCGCGTACAATTTCATGACCTGGACGTAACCATAAGTGATACGTATTACTTAAAATAATGCCAGAATCCATTGCTTTTAGTTCTTCTGGTGACATTGTTTTAACTGTCGCAAGTGTACCGACTGGCATAAATGTTGGTGTATCAAATGAACCGTGCGGCGTATGCACACGACCTAAACGGGCACCCGTTTGTTTGCATGTTTTAATAAATTCATAACGAATTGCTGTCATAATTTACTCCTTTTATTTGTTTCTCATTTTGGCGTGAGATGCAACGAACATCGCATCACCAAAGCTAAAGAAACGATATTTTTCTTTTACTGCTTCATTATAAGCATGAAGTACATTATCTCTATTTGAAAATGCACTTACAAGCATAATTAATGTTGATTTCGGCAAATGGAAGTTTGTAATTAAACCATCAATTGCTTTAAATTCATATCCTGGGTACATAAAAATATCTGTCCAGCCAGAAGCTGCGCAAAGCTCACCACTATGATCTGTCGCAATCGTTTCTAACGTACGAGTTGATGTCGTACCTACAGTAATAATACGTCCGCCATTCTCTTTCACACGGTTTAATAACGCAGCAGTCTCTTCAGACATATGGTAATACTCTGCGTGCATATGATGCTCTTCAATCGTATCTGCAGAAACTGGTCTAAATGTTCCAAGTCCTACATGGAGTGTAATGAATGCTAACCCGACGCCTTTTTGCTTCAATTTCTCGAGTAACTCCTCTGTAAAGTGCAGTCCTGCTGTCGGCGCTGCTGCTGAACCAATTTCCTTCGCATATACCGTTTGATAACGATCGCGATCTTCTAGAGTCTCTTTAATATACGGAGGAAGTGGCATTTCTCCAAGTTCATCTAAAATTTCATAAAAGATGCCGTCATATGAAAACTCAAGTTGACGCCCACCTTGATCTGCTGTTCCAATGCAAGTTGCTTTTAACTTTCCTTCACCAAAAGAGATGACAGTTCCTTCTTTTACACGCTTCGCTGGCTTTACAAGCGTTTCCCACTTGTCGCCTTCTTCTTGTTTCAAAAGAAGTACTTCAATGTGTGCACCTGTATCTTCTTTCACACCGTGCAAACGAGCAGGCATAACTTTCGTTTCATTTAAAACTAAGCAATCCCCCTCATGTAAGTAAGAAAGAATGTCCGTAAAATGTTTATGCTCAATATCTCCTGTTTCACGGTCTAACATCATCAATCTTGATGTTTCACGCTCTTCAAGCGGAATTTGTGCAATGAGCTCTTCTGGTAAATGAAAATCAAACAGATTAATATCCATAACTGTATCCACCTATTTCTTATTTGAATCGATTTATTATATACATAATAAAAGATAATGCAATACTTAACACAATACATGTAATGATAGGAAAATAAAAGGTAACGTTACCTTTTTTCACAAAAATATCGCCTGGAAGCCTTCCTATGAACTTCCAAGCTAATCCAACAACAATGAGCAAAATACCAGCTGTAATAAGCAGCTTTGGCATATCCGTCATACTTTTGGCATCTCCATTCCGAAATGCTCATATGCGAGCGGTGTTACGATCCGGCCTCTTGGCGTTCTTTGTAAAAAGCCAATTTGTAATAAATACGGCTCATACACGTCTTCAATCGTATGAGATTCTTCTCCAATTGTTGCCGAAACCGTCTCTAATCCAACTGGACCACCGCGAAACTTTTCAATAATACCGAGCAGTAATTTATGATCGATATGATCAAGTCCTAATTTATCTACTTGTAATAATTCTAACGCCATTTGTGTAATTTCCATCGCAATCGTTCCATCACTACGAACTTGCGCGAAGTCACGTACACGTCGTAATAGGCGATTCGCAATACGAGGTGTACCACGGGCACGTCTTGCGATTTCTAGTGCGGCTAACGAATCAATTTCAACTTCGAACACTTCTGCTGTACGTTCGACAATTGCAGAAAGCTGATCTACTGTATAATACTCTAATCGTGAAAGCACACCGAAGCGGTCACGAAGTGGTGCTGATAATGCACCTGCACGCGTCGTTGCTCCAACTAGTGTAAATGGAGGTAAGTCTAGACGTACAGATCGAGCTGACGGCCCTTTCCCAATAACGATATCAAGGCAAAAGTCTTCCATCGCTGGGTATAACACTTCTTCAATAGATCTATGCAAACGATGAATTTCATCAATAAATAATACATCCCCAGGCTGAAGTGCTGTTAATACAGCCGCTAAATCTCCTGGTCTTTCAATTGCGGGACCTGACGTCGTTCGAATGTTAACCCCCATTTCATTGGCAATAATATTCGCAAGCGTCGTTTTACCAAGTCCAGGTGGTCCATATAAAAGTACGTGATCTAACGTTTCTTCACGCATTTTCGCCGCTTCAATAAACACTTCTAAATTATGTTTCGCTTTATCTTGGCCAATATACTGACGGAGCGTCTGTGGCCGTAATGAATACTCTAAATCCGCATCTTCGTATCCAGATTCCCCTGAAAGGAGACGTTCGTCCATTATACTCACCTCTTACCATTTAGTAAAAGACTAAGTGCCTTTTTAATATATTGATCCGTCGTTAGTGATTCTTTTAATAGCTCTGGTACAACGCGAGAGACTTCTCGTTCTGCATAACCAAGTGCACGCAGTGCTTCCAGTGCTTCATCAAGTTCAACTGATGAACCTTTCTTCGCATCAAAACTTTCAGTATCTGAGAACAAATCAACAAACGCATCTGGTACAACATCTGCTAGTTTTCCTTTTAAGTCTAAAATCATTTGGCGTGCCGTTTTCTTTCCGACACCTGGGAATTTCACTAAAAACTTCTCATCTTCATGTTCAATCGCTTGAACAACCTGTCCTGTTTGACCAGAAGCTAAAATTGCAAGAGCGCCTTTCGGTCCAATGCCCGATACACCTAACAATTTTGTAAATAATGAACGCTCTTCACGTGTTTTAAATCCGTAAAGTGCCATAATATCTTCTCTCACATAATGATATGTATAGACACGAATTTCTTGCTTACTTCTTTGAAATACATACGGATTTGGTGTGAAAATTTGATAACCAATTCCATTATGATCAATTACGACATATTCCGGTCCTACATACTCCACGTAACCTGTAACATATTCAAACAAAATACGATCTCTCCCTCTCAAATCATGTATTCCATTTTAACATATTTAACAATAGAAAAGCGAGACTACCCCAACAAATGTTCCCTGTTTACAATTTCCGTTTTTTTCTATTGACATAAATACAAAAAGAACATTACTATACAGAAGTCGATAATGATTATCAATATTAATTAAAGGGGTTACATCAGGATGAAACAAAGGCTATTTATTCTATTTACTATCATGCTAGTTGTTCTTTCTATCGTTGGCTGCTCTTCTCAAAAAGAAGAGTCAAAAGCAAAAGAACAACCGAAAACAAAAGTTGTACAACATGCTAAAGGGGAAGCAATAATTCCAGTTAATCCAAAGAGAATTGTTGACTTATCAGGATCAACAGAGGAATTATTAATCCTTGGACATAAACCTGTTGGCACAGCAAACACATATAAAGATAAAATCCAAAATCACTTAACAGACAAGCTAGACGGAGTAAAAGCAGTCGGCTGGTACTGGGCGCCTAAAGTTGACCTAGAGGCTGTTACTGCTTTAAAACCAGACTTAATTATTTTAAACAATCGTCAATTGAAAATTTATGATCAACTAGAAAAAGTTGCACCGACAGTTGTTCTAGAAACAAATCTAGAAGACTGGCACGGTAAGTTTAAAGAAGTAGGTAAACTATTTGACGAAGAGAAGAAAGCTGACAAATGGATTGCAGACTACGATAAAAAAGCTGAGTCTTTATCTAAAAAAATTAAAGAAAAAACAAAAGATGAGAACTTTATGTTCGTTGCAGTAACACCACAAAACTTCCGTGTATACGGTAGCTTCGGATATGGTGACATACTCTTTAACGATTTAAAGCTTCCAGCAACAAAAGGTACAGATTTAAAACAAACGATGGCACAAGTATCACTAGAAGGTCTTGTTGCATTCCAGCCCGATCAAATGTTTATTGTAAACTTTGGCGGAGAAGCTGATAAAGTTTACGAAGACTATAAAAACAGTGCCGTTTGGAAAGATAATAAAGCAGTAAAAAACAATCACGTATATGAAGTATCGAATGAGGTCTTCAATACGAAAGCATTCAATCCAATCGGAAAAGATATGCTAATTGATGAAATCGCAAAAGAGATTTTAGCTAAGAACAAATAAGAAAAAAAGCAGCTCACCCTGAGCTGCTTTTTTTCTTATTTTGCACTGCGTATTGCTTCATTTTTTCAATCGTCTTCACAAAACCTTCTTTTGATTTGATACGAATACCACGCTTCAATTTCGCACGCTCATAACTCTCAAGCTTTTTCATATCAATTTGAAAGAAGGAATGAATCGCATTATCACTTTTTGGCACACCTTTGAAAATTTGTAATATCCCTTCTTCTGAAACACCAAAATAACCGCTCGTTTTCAGTAAAGGAGAAATATCATCAACTTTCTTTTGTAATACAATTTGCACATCATCACGATCAACGAGTTGCCATTCTTTATATTGCTGTAAAAACTTTTCTAAATCCGCTACTTTTTCTGTAAATATTTCCTCACTTACTTCTCCATCAACATACATACGTTCTAATAAAATTGTAACTTGAGGTTCTTTTTCTGTTGTTTCTGCCCTCACATCGGATCCATAAGCTAAGCAAAACATCATAACGAAAGCTTGCACTGCAATTAGTATCCATTTCATTTCCGTTCACCTCTTCTAGGCAAAATCATACTTTCATTTGTAGCTTTTCCGGAAATGGGGGTTTTATCCATATAAACAATAGCATTAAATTTCTAAGGAAAATAAAAAATGCAGATAAGAATTAATCCTCATCTGCATGTATCATTTACTTTTATATAAAATGAAAGACGCCTGCAAAGCAGGCGTCTTGATGCGTTTACGGCGAAAGACCAGGCGACCACATTCGCGTGTTTAGCACTTAAGCATATCTCTCGACTTACGTAAATTAGCTCATCGCTTTGCTAATATAACATTAATAAAGGATAAGCGCAACATGTTCATAAAAATATTTTATTTACTCTTTCATCCAAATGAAATATTTGTAAATTATAAATTGATAATTGTAATATATATGTTACAATTAATATAACAGCGAAATCGTAATAAACAGGGGATGGATATTGTGAAAAAAATAAAGGATGAACGCCTCATTCTTCAAACGTTAAAAAACATACGTATTGCCTTTCTTTTTCAATACATTGGCGTAATTGGAATTTTAGGCTATATCGGATTTACTAAAGGAATGGATCAAATTACGAAATCTCCATTATGGCTATTATTTATGCTTACGAGTATTTTACTTGCTTATTTACAGTTAAGCGTTTCTATTGATGTAGAAGAAAGTGAAAAGGAAATAAAGTTAACTCCTTATTACAAACTTGTCTTACGCTCTCTTATTGTAGGAATTATTATGGCTATCATTTATATCATTTTCAGTCCAGAGAGACCGCTGTTTGAAGCTATCCTTACAGGTAGTAT
Organism: Bacillus cereus; assembly: GCF_015071065.1. Classification (GTDB taxonomy): domain Bacteria; phylum Bacillota; class Bacilli; order Bacillales; family Bacillaceae_G; genus Bacillus_A; species Bacillus_A cereus_BA. Next base: position 807,453 of record NZ_VOVA01000001.1, read on the forward strand.
CCTCTTCGTATGCTTTCTAGCATCTTATTCCGTTAGTTATTACATTAAAAAACGTCGTTTAGCAGATAAAGATGAATAAAGAGGAAGGGCTATCCCTTCCTCTTTTTTTGCTATCGTACTGTACCAGTCAGACCGTAACGAATGTCTCGGAACATATTTGTTATGTCACGATTAAAATCGTTTGTAACTGTGCCGTTACGTAGACGCGTATTCATTGCATCAACACGAGTAAACATGTCATTTCTTACAGAAACATAAACATTTCTATTTCCAACTTCATTCGCAACAGCTTGACGAATTTCGTTTGCCATTGCTGTTTCATCTGTCGCCGAATTACGTGGCTTTACCGCAATCGCTACATCATTTCCATATACAACTGTAGAAACGCGATCTACGTTATTCATACGTTTTACACGATTCGTAATTTTCTCCGCAGTTTTACCATCATTGTTAATGTATGAATTGTTCATTGTAATATTACGAGTTGGGTGTGGATTAGCAATTTGCCCATTATAATTTACATCACGATAATAGTTGGATCCTGCGTCATTACGACCGTTTCTATATGTTACATAATCTGTAGAACGATCGTTACGCGTTACATTATCATTATATCGGTGTGTATCATTATAAGATGTACGCTCGTAATTATAGTTACGTCCATCCATCGCACTTTTATCTTTTGGTGTACCACATGCAGCTAATGCACTGGTAACTAACAAAGAAGCAGCAATAACTTTTACTTTCGTATTCAATACAAAAACCCCCTCTGTTAGAATGAACTTCTCTTTCGAAAAGCTCCCCCTTATGATGAGTAACCGAGAGAGTTTTTACACTGTTAATATTTCACTAGGAATTTTCTAGCACTTAATGTAAATTCATCATATTCCTGACTATCACGAATACAAAAAAGGTGGGAATAACCCCACCTTTTTTAAACTTCCTCTTCTTCCTCTTCTTCTGAAACTGGTTCTCCAAATACATTTGGTGGGTCTGGCTGATAATACATCGTTCCTGGCTGCGGTGCATATGCTGGCTGAGTCGGTTGATAATATAAAGGATTGGCGTATTGTGATCCACCCGGTTGCGGACTATATAACCTACTCTCTCCCCCGCATCCACAATCTTCTTCCCCTTGCACGAGTGGTGGCATATTATTATCCATTGGCATCATATTTGGATTTGGCATAGAAGTATATTGTGGCGGCATTTGTTGATACGGCATTTGATTGTATGGATTTTGTTGTTGATAATACGGATGTTGCGGCATCATTGGCTGTTGATAAGGCATCATATTCGGCGGTTGATTCGGCATCATGTTCGGCATTTGATTATTATCCATTACCGGCATCATATTTGGCATTTGGTTATTATCCGTTATCGGCATCATGTTTGGCATTTGGTTGTTATCCATTATCGGCATCATATTTGGCATTTGGTTGTTATCCATTATCGGCATCATATTTGGCATTTGGTTGTTATCCATTATCGGCATCATATTTGGCATTTGATTGTTATCCATTATCGGCATCATATTTGGCATTTGGTTGTTATCCATTATCGGCATCATGTTCGGCATTTGGTTATTATCCATTATCGGCATTATATTTGGTATTTGGTTATTATCCATTATCGGCATCATGTTTGGCATTTGATTGTTATCCATTATCGGCATCATGTTTGGCATTTGATTGTTATCCATTATCGGCATCATGTTTGGCATTTGGTTGTTATCCATTATTGGCATTATATTTGGCATTTGGTTGTTATCCATTATTGGCATTATATTTGGCGGTTGATTGTTATCCATTATTGGCATCATATTTGGCATTTGGTTATTATCCATTATCGGCATCATGTTTGGCATTTGGTTATTATCCATTATCGGCATCATATTTGGTATTTGGTTGTTATCCATTATCGGCATCATGTTTGGCATTTGGTTATTATCCGTTATCGGCATCATGTTTGGCATTTGGCTGTTATCCACTATCGGCATCATATTTGGCATTTGGTTATTATCCATTATCGGCATCATGTTTGGCATTTGGTTATTATCCGTTATCGGCATTATGTTTGGTGGTTGGTTGTTATCCAACATTGGCATTATGTTTGGCACTTGAATATTTGGCGGTATTACTTGTGGGATCATAGCACTTTCTTTTGATACGTTTGGTGAGACTATGTTACCTACATTCTCTTTCTTCACTTGCGGCGACACTATGCTTCCTATATTTTCTTTCTTCACTTGCGGCGACACTATGTTTCCTACATTCTCTTTCTTCACTTGCGGCGACACTATATTCCCTACATTCTCTTTCTTCACTTGCGGCGACACTATGCTTCCTACATTTTCTTTTTTCACTTGCGGTGAGACTATGCTTCCTACATTTTCTTTTTTCACTTGCGGCGACACTATATTCCCTACATTTTCTTTCTTCACTTGCGGTGACACTATATTCCCTACATTTTCTTTCTTCACTTGCGGTGACACTATATTTCCTATATTTTCTTTTTTCACTTGCGGTGACACTATATTTCCTATATTTTCTTTTTTCGTTTGCGGAGAAATGATGTTGTTAGGTTTCATTTTATTAATTTGAGGAGCAATTAACTCGCTTCCCTTTTTTATTACATCTGAAATTTTATATTCTTTTTTCGCTTTAATTGGCGGTTGCGGTGGCTGTGGTAATACATTAATGGAAAATTTAGTATTTTCTTTCGTAGTCGGTTTTGGCTTTTCTACTTTCTCTACAACAGGTGGTTTTTGAATGACAGGCGGCTTTTCAACTGGCTTTTCTTTTTGAATCGGTTTTTCTTTTTGTACTTCTTTTTGCGGCTTCACCTGTACTTCTTTTTGTGGTTTCACTTGCATTTCCTTTTGCGGTTTTACCTGCATTTCTTTTTGCGTTTGTTGCATAGCCGGTTGCTGTGTAATAGGCGCCGATTGATACGTAACTTCTTCTTCATCTTCTATTCCGAGTGGAGTTGGTGTTGATGCAAACTCTTTTTGCTGCACCTCTTTTACATATTGTTTCGGAGGCGCTGAGCCCGCTCCAACCTGTTGTTTCACGTGAACGCTGCTTGATGGTACTTTAATTTTCATCCCTGGCATAATTAGGTCTGGATTGCTAAGCTGCGTATTTGTTTTTTTTAGCGTCTCAAAATCCACTCCGTACTTTTTTGCAATTTTCCAAAGGGTCTCCCCTTTTTGCACGATATGAATTTTCAAATTTTCCCCCTCCTGTATAACTTATCTATAAGTAAAAACACTTCGAAGTAACACTTTCTAAAAGAATTTAATTTCATTTTACTTTTATCACTTCATACAATATGGTTTGAAGTGGAATAAGCATAAAAAAATCGCAATGATTTCCTCAACACAATGTATGCCTATTTCATTCTTGTTATGATTATATGTACGAAAAAAAGCAACGGAAATCCCGCTGCTTTAAACGCGCTCTAACATACGATTTAATGCAAGAACTGCCTCTTCTGTTACTTGTTTCTCTACACGAATAACGTTAATTTGTTCTCCTCTTTCTATGTTCTCCAGTGCCCATAACAGGTGAGGTAAATCAATTCGGTTCATTGTTAAACAAGGACACATAAACGGATTTAACGAAATAATTTCTTTATCAGGATGGTGCTGAATAATTCGGTTCACTAAATTCATCTCTGTACCAATCGCCCACTTACTTCCCGCTGGAGCAGCTTCAATCATATCAATAATATATTTCGTTGATCCTGCATAATCGGAAGCGGCAACAACTTCATAACAACATTCAGGGTGAACAATAATATTCATATCCGGATGATTTTTTCGCACATTTTCGATATTTTTCACAGTGAAATTTTGATGAACAGAACAATGGCCTTTCCATAAAATCACTTGAATTTCTTCTATATCTCCATCGTACTCTAACGAATCTGTATGCGGGTTCCACACTGCCATTTTTTCTAACGAGATCCCTAAATCGTGCGCTGTATTTCTTCCTAAATGTTGGTCTGGTAAAAAGACGAGACGCTCTTTTTGTGTAAACGCCCAAGACACCATTTGTTTTGCATTAGAAGAGGTTACTGTTGCACCTCCATTACGACCACAAAACGCTTTGATCGCAGCTGTTGAATTTACATACGTTAACGGAATCATCGTATCCCCAAATAATTTCGTGAGCTCTTTCCACGCTCTTTCTGTTTGTTCAATATCTGCCATATCCGCCATCGAACAACCTGCGCGCATATCTGGTAAGATGACAATTTGATCATCTGTCGTTAACATATCTGTCGTTAACATATCTGCCGTTTCTGCCATAAAGTGCACACCACAAAACACAATATATTTTGCCTCTTTATTACTCGCTGCAACTTGCGCGAGTTGAAGTGAGTCCCCTGCTGCATCTGAAAATTGCACCACTTCATCTTTTTGATAATGATGTCCTGGAATAAATAGTAATGCCCCCATTTTTTCTTTAATTTCACGGACACGCTCTTCCATCTCTAATGTAGACATCGTTTGATAGCGCTCTGGTAACATTACTTCGATTGGCTGAACTTTCTCTAAAATACCCATTTATGATTCTCCCCCTCTAAACCACTCTCATTAGGCCTCAATATTAAAACTAATATCAAGTGCTTTCACTGAATGTGTTAACGCTCCAAGTGAAATATAATCTACTCCTGTTTTTCCGTATTTTGATAAATCTTCAATTGTAATACCACCTGAAGCCTCCGTAACGATGACACTTGGTACAATTTTTGAAAACTCACGAATCTCTTCTGGCGTACGATTATCGAACATAATAACATCTGCGCCGGCCTCTATCGCTTCTCTCACTTGCGCCTCTGTCTCTGTTTCGACTTCTACTTTCACCATATGTCCCAATCTTTCTTTCACCGATGTAACAGCTTTTGTAATCGAGCCAGCAAAAGTAATATGATTGTCTTTAATCATGACACCATCATATAAACCGAATCTGTGGTTAAATCCGCCCCCGCATACTACCGCATATTTATCAAACATACGTAGTCCCGGCATCGTTTTTCTCGTATCACAAATGCGTGTATGACTGCTATCTAAAGCAAAAACCGCCTTACGTGTCATCGTCGCTATCCCGCTCATACGCTGGATAACGTTTAATATAACGCGCTCTGCCGTTAATAATGATGCGATTGGGCCTTGCACGGTTGCAATTATTTCGCCTTTTTCTACAAGATCCCCATCTTTTTTATGAAGCTCAACTTCAATTCTCTGATCAATTAATTTAAATCCTTCTTCAATTACTAAGCATCCTGCAAAGACCCCTGTATCCTTTACAAGAAACGTTCCTTTCGCAAGTGCATTATCAGGAAAGATGAGCTGAGATGTTACATCTCTTTCTCCTATATCTTCTAGAAAAAATCGATTTAATGCTTCCTTAACTTTTAACGTATTCATAAAACCCCTCTTCCCCTTATTAAACAAGTTGTAGTTTTCTTCTCACTCGGATAATCTCTTTTTTCACGCTATTTCTTTCTGGATAATCAATGCGATAATGACCACCAATACTGTCTTCTCTTTGCAAAGCTGATACTGTTATAAGCTCACAAACTGTTAACATATTAATAAGCGTTATCTCTTCATTTGTAAGTGCATCATATTGTAATATCATATTTCGCACACCGTACCTACTAAACCATCTCTGAGCATATGATAAATTTTTCTCAGTTCGCACAATCCCAACATGCTTCATCATGTATTCTTGTATTTCTTCTTTCAACGGTAAATCATTAAGAGCTATAAAACTTTTCCCTCTCTCTTCCGGCACATTTTTTCTTTCCTCTGCTGGTTTAGCTAAAATGTGTTTTCCTATTCGTCTTCCAAACACAAGACCTTCTAATAATGAATTACTCGCCAATCTATTCGCACCATGAACTCCATTACACGCCACTTCACCGACCGCATATAAGTTTGAAATGGACGTCTCTCCGTCACAATTCGTCTTCACGCCGCCCATATGAAAATGAGCACCCGGTACGACCGGAATAAGGTTCCCTTTTAAATCAACGCCATTCTTTTTACATAATGATGAGACGGTCGGAAAACGTTGTTCAAAGTTTTGAATGGTTTCGATGTTTAAGTACACTTTTTCACCCGCAAGAAGTTGTTCATGAATAGCCCTTGCCACTACATCACGCGGTGCGAGATCTTTCCCGGGATGTATATCCATCATAAAACGCTGTCCTTTTGCATTTATAAGGACAGCTCCTTCACCACGGACTGCTTCAGAAACGAGACCACAACATCGCCCGTCCACGTATAACATTGTCGGATGAAATTGTACAAATTCTAAATCAACAAGTTCTCCCCCAGCTCGATATATCATCGCAAGTCCATCGCCTGTAATTGTCTCATCATTCGATGTAAAGGCGTACAAACCACCAATTCCTCCTGATGCTAACACCGTATTATCAGCATAGTAACGCTTCAGCTTCCCTTCACTATTTCGCGTTAAAGCTCCTATGCATGTATTATTTTCTATAATAAAATCGAGCACCATTTCATGCTCAACAACAGTAACGTTCGGAACTACTTCTTGTATTAAATGCTCTAATAGATTTTTACCAGTTGCATCTCCTCCCGCATGTAAAATACGCCGTTTTCGATGCGCCCCTTCTTTACCAAGGTGGAGCCCTTTTTCATCTCCATCAAATTTCATTCCATTTGTAATAAGCTTACTTATTTCTTTCGGCCCCTCTTCAACTAAATAACGAACTGCTTCTCCGTTGTTATAATGGCAACCTGCCACTAATGTATCTTCAAAATGCCCACTCGGATCGTCATATGTAGCAACAGCTGCTGCAATTCCTCCTTGAGCTAAATATGTATTGTTATTACGTCCTGTTTTTTTTGTGATAATTATCACATTCTTGTCGTGACAAAGCTCTTTCGCAACACGAAGCGCCGCAACGCCGCTTCCAATAATCAAGACATCTGCACTTGGCATAATTGTTGCCTCCTACTTTACACTTTTCAACTGTCTTGACATCTATATTTACATAGTTTTAAAATAATGACAAGAGTTTTTTTACAATTCTTATTTTCACTACCATTCTAAAAACGAAAACAAAGTGAAACTTTAATCAGTGGGGGTTTTATCCATCCCCCACTGATTATTAGCCCTCACCAATCGGGCTTTTACGGGCAGCCACCTAACTTCCTCGCATTCGCCAAATTTTGAGACGGGAGTCTTACTGCCCGTTAACGCGGGACAAATGTCACTCTTACTGAAGAGAGGAAATTACATGATGATATATCTAGATTATGCAGCGACAACACCTATGAGCGAAGAAGCTTTAGAAACATATGTAGAAGCAGCAAAGAAATATTTCGGAAATGAACAAAGTTTACACGATATCGGCGGAAACGCATCATCTTTATTACAAGTTTGTAGAGAAACATTTGCAGAAATGATTGGGGGTAAGGAACAAGGTGTATTCTTTACAAGCGGTGGTTCAGAATCTAACTACCTTGCGATTCAATCCCTTCTAAACGCTAGAAATGGGAAGCACATTATTACGACACCTATGGAACACGCATCGATTCGAAGTTATTTTCACTCCTTACAATCGCAAGGCTATACTATTACTGAGATTCCCGTTGATAAAAGCGGGATAATTCATTTAGTAGATTTAGAAGCAGCTATTACGGAAAATACTGTTCTAGCAAGTATACAGCATGGAAACTCTGAAATCGGGACCGTTCAAAATATTGCAGAGATCGGAGCACTTTTAAAAAAATATAATGTTTTATTTCATTCGGATTGTGTTCAAACGTTTGGTAAACTTCCAATAGACGTTACAGCGATGGAAATTGATAGTCTCTCTGTTTCAGCCCATAAAATATACGGACCAAAAGGAGTTGGAGCTTGCTATATAAACCCGCAAGTTCGCTGGGAACAAATATTCCCTGGAACTTCTCATGAAAAAGGCTTTCGCCCTGGTACAGTGAACGTTCCTGGAATCGCTGCTTTTTTAACAGCCGCAGAGCATATATTAAAGAATCAAAAGGAAGAGAGCTTTCGTTTTAAACAATTACGATCTTATTTTTTAGAGCAATTACAAACACTTTCTCTAGAAATTGAAGTGAAAGGACATTCTACTTCTTGTTTACCACATATTATTGGGGTTACAATAAAAGGAATAGAAGGTCAGTTTACAATGTTAGAATGTAACCGTCATGGTATAGCCATTTCAACTGGAAGTGCTTGCCAAGTCGGTAAACAAGACCCTTCAAAAACAATGCTTGCAATTGGAAAAACGTATGAAGAGGCAAAACAATATGTCCGCTTTTCTTTCGGACATCACACAACGAAAGAACAAATTGATACAACTATTCATGCACTACACACAATTGGAAATCAATTTTATAGAGGTGTTAAATCATAATGAAACAAAATGATCAAAAAAAGATTTTAGGCGAAGAAAGGCGACAACTCATCCTCGAGTGGCTTCTTGCTGCAAATGATCCGTTATCGGGGAATGAGCTATCTAAAAAGACAAACGTAAGTAGGCAAGTTATCGTTCAAGACATTTCCTTACTAAAAGCACGAAATGAACCAATTATTGCGACTGCACAAGGGTATTTATATTTAAAACCACAAACAAGGCAACAAGCTTTTGAACGCGTAATCGTATGCCAACATAAACCGGCAGAAGTACGTCAAGAACTTACTATGTTAGTTGACCACGGCGTTACGATTAAAGACGTAAAAGTTGAACATCCTGTATACGGCGACTTAACAGCATCGATTATGGTAAGTAATCGCTTTGATGTAGAGCAATATTTACAAAAAATCGAAAACACAAATGCTTCCTATCTTTCGCAACTAACAGATGGTATTCACTTACATACAATCGAAGCAGATTCTAAGGAGAAATTAGATGCGGCTTGTGATGCACTAGACCGCGCTGGATTTCTCGTTTATTAATGTAAAGCACAGAGGTTTTCATCATTCTCTGTGCTTTTTTAATGATATAATATTGTAATCAATTGTAAAGGAGATTAAACATGGGAATTGAACTCGTTCACTTTAGCACCGGTAAACCGAAACAAATGAAATATAACGAAGATAAAGAAATGATCACTGGTATATGTAAAGAGCCTACAGAGGAAGCTTTCCTCTCAAAGGATGGATTCCTTGGTGATGATGTAGCGGATTTAAAACATCACGGTGGACCTGACCGCGCTGTTTGTGTTTATCCATATGAACATTACGCACTATGGGAAGAAGAATTCCAAACAACACTTCCAGTTTCCACATTTGGCGAAAACATTACAGTAACAAATATGTTAGAACGTGATGTTTGCATCGGAGATACATATCAATTAGGTGAAGCAATTATTCAAGTTACACAAGCGAGAGTACCTTGTAGCACAATTTCAAAACGCCTTGATATTCCTGGCATATTACCACGCATTGTAGCAACTGGATACACTGGTTACCTATGCCGCGTTCTTCAAGAAGGTACTGTACGTAAAGATTCTAAAATCACATTACTAGAGCGTCCATCAAACAATGTATCTGTTTTGTTCTCTAACGAAATTTATTTTCATAATAGAAAAGATAGAAATGGTATTGAGAAGATTCTTGCTGTCCCTGAACTGGCTGATATTTGGCGTGGTCAGTTAGAGGATCGTCTTGCGAAGTTAAAATAAAGAATCCCACCTTCTGCAGGTGGGATTTTATTAATCTATCAAAATTTCATCTCTTGCTTCAATAGAATAGACAGCTTGCTCTGCCCCAAACCGATAATATGTTTGAATTAACTTCATACGTAACCTTTCTAAAAGTTTACGCGAAGGTATATTAGCCGTTTGTGTTACTGCAATTACTTTTGATAGTTGTAATTCATGAAAAGCATAACGGATTACCTCTTGAACTACCTCCGCTGCATAGCCTACTCTCCAAAACATCGGCAAAAATTGATAGGATACTTCAATCTCTTGCTTCACATCATTTGGATCGAGCGATACTACTCCAATGAATGTTTTTGTTTTCTTCTCCTTAACAATCCAATACCAACAGTTTTCTTCCGGGGATAACATATCATTCAAAACATCTCTAATCGACTCTTCTTCACGCGGTCCACCAAGATATTTTCTCACTTCTTCATTTAAATATAGTTCTCTTATATTTTCGTAATCTAATTCATGAACTGTGTCTAATAAACAACGTTTCGTTTCAAGCAAGTTTAACAGCTCCCTCACTTCTTACAACCAATAAGAAGAATAACTCCCCAGAACAGTAACAGAAAAGCCAAGTGCTTCAAGTTCCATCATTACGCCTGGCAATAATACATCATCGTACGCTTTGTCGACATCGATTAAGAAAAAGTAATTTCCAAGTCCTGTTTTCATCGGACGCGATTCGATTTTTGATAAGTTTAATTTTCTCCATGCGAAGGCTGATAACACTTGATATAACGCTCCTGCATAATCAGCAGGTAACGTTATCATAAGCGTCGTTTTCTCTCCGCGATTTTCTCCGTTGTTTGGGAGTACTGCTTTCTTTTTCTTATGCAGAACAAGGAAACGCGTATGGTTGTTTTTATGCGTATGAATGTCACGCCTTACAATTGTTAATCCGTACTTTTCTGCCGCTGCTTCATTTGCAATGGCGGCAACTTTTTCTTCAGAATGTTCTTTCACATATTGCGCAGCAGCGCTTGTTGATGTCATATCTCGAACTGTTACGCCTTTTAATTCCTCATTTAAAAATTTATGACACTGTGCAATGGCATGCGGATGAGAATGTACAGCGTATACTTCTTTCCACACTTCTTCGTACTGCGGGTGTACGAGTAAATGCTGCTGAATTGGTACTGTAATTTCTCCTACAATGGAAAGCGGCTGCTCATGTACGAGATAATCAACCGTTATATTAACTGAACCTTCTATGGCGTTCTCTAACGGTACGACCGCGAAATCTACATTTTCATTTGCAGCTGCATCAATACAATCTGGAATCGTTCGATACGGTACATGCTCTGCTTCCGGAAAAAAACGACTCACCGCCATATTTGTAAATGTTGCCTCTGGTCCTAAATACCCTACTCGAATCATCGTCTTTTCCCTCTCTTTTTCTTTTTCGTTTTCTTACTGTTATACCATAATTTTTTATATTCTTCTATGTAAATTTCGAATATTTAAAAAAGACTAGCATTCGCTAGTCTATATGTTTTCTATATTCTCTTTGAGCGAAGAAGAAATAGATGATACATGCAGCAATGTAAAACAAAATGAACAAGCCTACTTTTCTTAATGAACCTTCCATAAAGACCGTATTATGAAACGTATATAACGCAACTGCACTATGCATACTCCCTACTATAATTGGCGCAAAAAATAGCATACACAATTGCCAACGAGAAATCTTCCAAACTTCTTCCTTCGTCATTCCAAGTTTGGAGAGTGCCCCGTACTGCTTTCGATCCGATGCAATATTATGAAACCATTTAAAATATACGATACTACATGACGTAAGAAAGAATAATATGCTAATGAACGAACCGACAAATAGAGTAATCTCACCGAACGATTTCATATTCACATATAACTCCATATTACTTCGAAATGCATCATTTGCATCTTGTTTCATATGTTTCCGTAAATCTTCGTTTAATTCCTTCGTATTTTCGATATTTGGTAATGTATAACCTCTATATATCATTTTTTCAGAATCTGGAACCTTATTTGCTATACTGTCAAAATCTTCATCATTCATGACGAAAAACAGACCATTAATGTATGAAGGGTGATAGTTAAATTGTACCCCTTCTTTCTGACCGTTAAATGCGAATTGATACGTTTGATTCATTACTTGTAATTGAATCTCTTTTTGATTATATACATTTGGATGATTGCGTTTATTATAATAAACAAGTGTAACTGTTCCTTTTTTTGGGTGATACGCTTTCTGCTTTTGTTTTCTTGCCTCTTGATTGTATTCACTTTCCTTTATAAGCGGCACTATTGTTGTTTCTCCCTTATTGGACTGAAAGGATGCATACACTCCAACAAAACTCATATATTGAAAATCATCATATCCATATTGATGTAATAAGTTTTCAACCTTGTCTTTCTCGAAAACTTCATGAGCAGAAGTGCCTTTTTCTATGTATGAAAATGAGTGTACTCCTCCGCCACGCCACATATCTTGCATGCTAGAAAAATATAAGAACACCGTACCTGTCGCCGTAACGACAAACGTTGTTGCCATAGACAACAGAAAGAAAAAGCGACTATTTTCCTTCATTCGATGTGACAATTGATTCACTATAAATAAATACGGATATGTATACATAATCTTTTTATTTCGTTTTATCACTTCTAACAATTGGCTAACACCATGTGTAAAAGAAAAATACGTTCCAAAAAAAATAAGTATAGACACAGGGAAAAAGTATAATGCTATCGTTGGCATCGTCACTTGTAGCGCTAGCGCATATCCCGTTCCTAAACAAGCAAAGCCGAATAAACAAAGCCACTTTGATGTTTTCCTCTCTCGTTTATCTGTTCGAAATTCTTTTAATAACCGAATGATTTTTATATTCCATATACGTAAAGCACTTATAAAAGATAAGACAATAAAGACGATCATGTATGTAACAAACGTTACACCAATCGCTCTCATATCAAATATGACAGGGAGTTCTTTCGGAAGGCGAAGCAACATGCTAAATACCATAAAAAAGAGTTTCAAAAAGATCATGCCAAGCCCAATACCGAAAATATTAGCAAACATTCCAATCAATATTTGCTCGGTCATAATCACTCCTATTACGTTGGATTTCGTCGCTCCCATTAACATATATAATCCTAATTCTTTCTTACGTGCTTCTATGAAAATAGAAGTAGAATACAAAATAAATATGACGAAAAAGGAAATAATTATAACGTTACATATGATAAGTCCCCAGCGTACGTTTTGATACCACATCGTCTCTTGCATATACGGATGTACAATTACAGACATATATGCATAAGAAGCAAATATTGCAAAACAACTACTTAAGAAAAACACTTTATAATTACGCCAATTCCCCTTTATATTTTGCATCGCTAGTTGCCGAGTGTTCATCTACCGTCCTCCTGTAACTTACTACACACGTAAAAAGCTAGAGGTTTCCCTAGCTTTTTACGTGTTTTAAATATCCTCTTTGAGCGATCATAAAGTAAATGGCAGAAGCTAAAATATATGCTCCAATTACAATCGCACCTGATTTCCATAAATCGATATAAAGCATTTTTCCTAACGTATGAAGGGCAAATCCACTATGAATTGTACCGATTAAAATTGGGATAAAGAAGATAACACCCATTTGTCGAATTGCAATTTTACGAATTTCTTTATCTGTCATACCAATTCTTTTTAATGACTTAAATTGAATACGATCTTGTTCTTTATCATTAAACCATTTAAAGTATGTCATGCTACAAGCGAAGAAGAAGAACAGTACTGCTACGAAGAAACCGATAAACATTGTAATCGCTCCGGATTCTCTTATATCTTTATAAGCAAACACTGAATTTTTCAGTTCTCCTTGCTTTTCTGGCGCAATTTCCTTTTTTAAATCTAGCACAAGATTTTCGGTACTTTTCCAATCTTCAATATAATAACCATAATATTTCGTCTTTTCTCCATCCGGTACGAGCTTTGCATATTTCTCAAAATCTTGATCATTCACAATAAGATATTCGTCATCATTAAAAACAGAATATGAAGTTGGTTCATTTAACTGCACAGACTGTTTTTGCCCATTAATTGCAATTTCATATGGCTTCGTACGATCTATCTTCACTAGATCATTTGTCATATCACTCATGATCATCGTCGCACTACCTGGTGCATTATGAACTTCTCTAACTTCTTCCCTTTTTTGTTTGCGTACTTCCGCATTATATTCTTTCTCTGAAACAATCGCTGTTGGCACTTCATGTTCACTGTTAAAAAACGTTATTTTCTGCACTGCAGGTAGTTTTACGTAGTTTATTTTTCGTGCATCTTCAAACCCATTCTTTTTTAATAATCCTTGTACTTTTTCCTCGTCAATAATGGTATGCGTATTTATACCCTTTTCTTCATATGAAATAGCATGTGGCGTAAGGTCTACCGTTTTCGCACTCATATTTTCAAAATATACATAAAGCGTACCAACTGCTGAAGAAACAACTGCTGTAATGATAGAAATGACAAATAGAAAACGAGCATTATCTTTCATTTTATAAATAAGATTGCTAAGGACGAACATATTTGGATACGTATAAAAAGATTGTTTTCTTTTTTGCAATGCTTTTAATACGACTGTACTACCTTGTGTAAATAGTAAATACGTTCCGCCAATCGTCAATCCTACAATTGGTAAGAAATACATAATAAAATTCATAATTGTTACTTGGAAACAAAGTATATACGCCGCAATAATACAGCCTATACCGACTACACCTAACCATGTAAATGCAAAAGGCTCTACTTTTTGTTTTCTTGCTTCTCTTAATAAATCAATGATTTGCAAGCGTCCTACTGTCCAAACACTAAACAATGATAGGATTAAAAAGAGAATAAAGTATACACCAGCTGTAATAAGAATTGCTTTACTATTCCACACAAGCGGAAGTGTTTTATCAATCTTTAGTAAGACACTGAGTGCTTGGAAGAAAAGTTTTGAACAAAGCATTCCAATCCCAATACCTACTACAATTGCAATACTACCTAACATCAGTTGCTCTAATATAATCATTCGGCCGAGCTGAGGTCTCGTCCCACCTATTAATGTTAATAAACCGAATTCTTTTTTTCTTGCTCGTAAAAACGTTGAATTTGCATATAAAATAAAAAGTGCTGAGAAGATGACTACAATATAATTCATCGATTCTAACCCTTTTGTAATCATCGTCTTCATACTAATATTACCACTTACGACATCTGGATGATAAATGAAGGAAGCATACATGAAAAATACGACAATCGATAAACAACTACTAATAAGAAATGCTTTATAATTACGCCAATTTCCTTTTACGTTATTAAGCGCGAGCTGGCGAAAGTTCATGATATTCCCCCCCTAGCATCGCAAGTACGTCTAAAATCTCTTGGAAAAAGGCTTGCTTCGTTCTTCCTTTATGTATTTCTGAGAAAATCTCTCCATCACGTATGAAGAGGATACGTTCGCAATAACTAGCTGCTACCGGATCGTGCGTTACCATTGCAATCGTTACTTTCTTTTGCTCATGTAAATCTTGAAGTGCTCCCATTAATGATTTAGCTGACTTAGAATCTAAGTTTCCTGTTGGCTCATCCGCTAAAATTAATGTTGGTTCATGAATAATCGCCCTTGCAGCAGCTGCACGTTGTTGTTGTCCTCCTGATACTTCGTATACTTTTTTATTTAAAATTTCTTCGATGTTTAAAAACTTCGCAATTTCCAGTACTTTCGCATCAATTTCTTTTACAGACTTCTTCGCCATTACAAGCGGCAAAATAATATTTTCTTTAATGGATAACGTATCAAGTAAGTTGAAATCTTGGAAAATGAATCCTAAATGTGTACGGCGAAATTCCGCCAATTTTGCAGCACGCATTTGATTAATTTCTTCACCATTTACAAGTACATGACCTGAAGTTTGCTTATCAATTGTCGCTAATAAGTTTAAAAGTGTTGTTTTCCCACTCCCTGAAGGCCCCATAATTCCTACAAATTCGCCTTCTTCAATTTTAAAATTTATATCATTTAAAGCAGTCGTCGCTACTGAACCTTTTGATTGATACACCTTTGTTAACCCTTTTACTTCAAGAACACTCATTTCTAATCCCCCTACGTGTTTTCTTCTTACATTTACTATAAGAAAAATAAGAAAAAGAAACGAGTGATTTCCCTTACAAAACGTTTTGTTATCTTACAGTTTTGTCATTTTTCTCATTAATGTATGATATTCTTCATCTTTTGCAAATTGGAACGTAACTGTTGTTCCTTCCCCTTCAGTTGATTGTACATACATTCCATGATGTAAATTACCGCAAATTTCCTTCGTAATATATAAACCCATCCCTGTCGCTTCCCTTGTTTTACGGCCATTTACTCCCGTAAAGAACGGATCAAATATACGCTTTACATCTTGCTCTGGAATACCAATTCCATTATCCCTAATATGTAGTAATACCTTTTGATCCTTCTCTTCAATTTGAAATTGAATTTCTTTTTTCTCTGCTTCTGAAATTTTTGTATACTTAATTGCATTCACAACAATTTGGCTCATGGCGATACTAAGCCACTTTCTATCAGACGCAATCATACAAATCTCTTCTTCAAACATCATTTTCGGAAATACAGAAGATTGAATGAACGACTTTCGATTTTCATTAATAATATCTCGAATGACATCTATAACATTTACTACTTCTACTTTATAATCTTTCGAAAACTGTTCTAACCTTGCCATATGTAACGCTAAATCTAACCCATTTAAAATACGGTTATTTTCTTCACGAATACTTTCAATCGTTCTCCTTGCTTCACGGTGTTCCTTACCATATTTCTGTAACAATAATTCAATAACGGATACTGGTGTTTTCATTTGATGGATCCATTGGTTCATAAAAATCATTTGCTGTTGCTCTTTTGCATGCTGCTTATGAACTTCATTCATATATTGCTGCCTTAGCAACGTAAACGCTTCAACAACCAGTTCTTGCTCTGACGTATAAGAAGTATCAATAAGTAAAGAGTCATGTAATGTATGTCCACCCGTAATATACTGTTCTATTCTCTTTAAAAACACACTTCGTTTTCGGTAATCGTAAATAAGGTATACACTAAACACAACTGTCCCTAATAACAGTCCGTATAGCCATGTACTCCAGTCCAGCGAACGCTTTTCTAAAAGGCTTTGTAACTGCAATACGAGCCCAAATAAACAAAGGCTTATAATGTAAGAAAGGATTAAGGAAAAACGGTCTATGAGGTAACTTTTAACCTTCATGCCCTTCGCCCCACTCAGTAAGAAGAGCATAACCGTACCCACGCTTTGTGACAACTGCATTTTTAATACCTAACTCCTCAAGTTTCTTCCTTACACGCTTTACATTCACAGTTAATGTATTATCATCAACAAAAGCTACTTCATCCCATAAGGCCTCTAACAGCTCTTCACGTGTCACGTATTGATTCGCTTGTTTCATTAAACATTCTAATAAATAAAATTCATTTTTTGTCAGTTCAGTTTGTTGCCCCTGCCACTCAACAATATGCTGGGACGGGAATAACAACAGTCCATTTACACCTAAACAATCACTCTCAGCAGTAGAAGCATACTCACCATACCCACGGCGAAGTGCACTTTTCACCTTTGCCATTACGATATCTAAATGGAATGGCTTCGTAATGTAATCATCTCCGCCATTTTCAATCGCCATTACTTGATCCATTTCCCCCGTTCTTGCAGAAACAAAAATAATCGGCGCATTCGATACAGTGCGGATTTGACGACACCAATAGAAACCATCAAAGTACGGTAAATTAATATCAAGTAAAACGAGATGCGGATTTAATTTTACGAACTCATCTTTAATATGACGTAAATCGCTCGCTCTGAAAGATTGATATCCATATCTTTCTAAATGTTCCTCTAATATCTCTGCGATTTTTTCATCATCTTCTACAATTAATATTTTATACATGCTCTTTTACTCCCCATAAAATATTCTTCTAAAATCACTCCTTTTTCTATTATAAATTGAAAATTTGATTAGTGGGGATTTTTTCCTATATCAACTTATGGTTTATCTATACGAATCAGATCTTTACTGGACTCAAATAGCAAAAAAAAAGACCGCCATATTTCGGCAGTCTTAATCGATAAATTCAAATTGATATTCAAGGATTTTTACAATATCTCCGTCTGTTGCACCACGTGCACGAAGGGCTTCATCAATACCCATTCCACGCATTTGACGAGCAAATCGGCGTACAGATTCATCACGTGAGAAGTCTGTCATCTTGAATGTTTTCTCAATGTCATAACCAGAAATAACAAATGTACCATCACTTTCGCGTGTAATTTCAAAATTAGATTCAGATTCAAATTTGTACATTACACTTGCTTCAGATTCTTCTACATCATCGTACATTGGGAATTCTGGTGTTGTTTCTAATAAGTTCGCTACTTCAAATAATAAGTCACGAACACCTTGTTTCGTTACAGCTGAGATTGGGAAAATTTTTACTTCGTCTCCCAATTTCTCTTTAAATGCTTGTAAGTTTTCTTCTGCATCTGGCATATCCATTTTGTTTGCAACAACAACTTGTGGACGCTCAGTTAAACGCATATTGTATTCTTTTAGCTCATTATTGATTGTGACATAATCTTCATATGGCTCACGGCCTTCTAAACCAGACATATCGATAACGTGCACAATTACACGTGTACGTTCGATATGACGTAAGAATTGGTGTCCAAGTCCAACGCCGGAGTGTGCGCCTTCAATTAGTCCAGGAAGGTCAGCCATAACGAAGCTGCGGTTATCACCAGTTTCAACAACACCAAGATTCGGAACGATTGTTGTAAAGTGATATTCTGCAATTTTCGGACGCGCTGATGATACAACAGATAATAATGTAGATTTACCTACACTTGGGAATCCAACAAGTCCAACATCTGCTAGCACTTTAAGTTCTAGCGTGACATCACGTTCTTGACCTGGTTCCCCGTTCTCAGCGATTTCTGGCGCTGGGTTCGTCGCTGTTGCGAAACGTGAGTTACCACGGCCACCACGGCCACCTCTTGCGATTACAGCTGTTTGTTCATGCGTTACTAAATCGGCAAGAATTTCACCTGTTTTTTCATCTTTCACTATTGTTCCTGGTGGAACCTTTACGATTAAATCTTCAGATTTACGACCGTGCTGACCTTTACTCATTCCGTGCTGACCGCGATCAGCTTTGAAATGGCGTTGGTAGCGGAAGTCCATTAATGTACGTAAGCCTTCCTCAACAACAAAAACAACATCTGCACCTTTACCACCGTCGCCACCTGCTGGGCCACCTTTAGGTACATACTTCTCACGACGATACGCAACCATTCCGTTACCACCGTCGCCGCCTTTTACATATATCTTGACCTGATCTACAAACATTATTTCACCACACTTTTTTCGATTAGTTGTAATATAACTGAGACTTCTTCGTCTCGTACTGTATAAGAAATGGAATACCATTTATTGCTTTGGTTCGCAAGCCACGTTTGTAGTTCTTCTACATTCGTTAGCTTTCCACGAAAATCAAAAAAGAAACGAGCATTCTCCGCGTCACATTCAATTGTGATACAAACATAATTTTCAACATATACGTCTAAACTATGCTGAAGCATTAAGAAAAACTGATTCGTCCATGTACATACAGTCTCATCTAGATGAGATAAGTTATGTAATTTCCCTAATACTTCGTACTCCAATAAGCACGGTTGCTGTTTCCAATTATATGTTAAAATCCACTCTGAAAATAAAGGCATTGATAGCCCTATCAGATTGGATTCTTGTCTGGCTTCTTGGACAAAACGATCGATGAGCCTATGAATCTCTTCCACTTTTCCAAGAGAAAGATTTCCTTTAACCATCTGCAAACGATTGAGCCAATCATGTCTTGAATGGCGCAACGCATCTATAATTGTCCATTTTTCATTCATTTAGATACCCCTTAATATAGAAAAACTCTAACCTGCACTCAGGTTAGAGTTTTCCGTGAGTTCTTATGCTTCTTGAGCAACAGGATATACGCTCACTTGTTTGCGGTCACGACCAAGACGCTCAAAGCGTACTACGCCGTCAACTTTCGCGTATAAAGTGTCATCGCCACCACGACCAACGTTAACACCTGGATAAATTTTTGTACCGCGTTGACGGTAAAGAATTGAACCACCTGAAACCGTTTGACCATCTGCGCGTTTAGCACCAAGACGTTTTGACTGAGAGTCACGACCGTTCTTTGTACTACCTACACCTTTCTTAGATGCGAAAAACTGAAGATCTAATCTTAACATACGTTACACCTCCTGCACTTTTTCTATTAAACGGATATACTTTCCGTAATCAAGTTCAATCGTCTTAAGCGAAACAACCAATCCTTCTAAAAGTATCTGTGCTTTTTCTGCTGCATGAACGTCTAAATCATTAGGCAATTCATACGTTAAGAATCCGCCATCACTTCCGAGTTCAATAGTTGCCTGCACTTTACAAAGTTCTTCCACTGCATTTATAGAACCAAACACGACCGCTGTAGTTCCAGCACAGACAAGGTCTTGTCCATGTGGCGCATAATTGGCATGTCCAGTCATTTTAAATGATTGGATACTTCCTAATTTCGTGCGACTTATCGTAATCTTAATCATCTTAACCAGAATTAAGCGTTGATAGCTTCAACTACTAGCTTAGTGTAAGGTTGACGATGACCTTGTTTCTTACGATTGTTCTTTTTCGCTTTGTATTTGAAAACGATGATTTTCTTAGCGCGACCTTGTTTTTCAACTTTCGCAGTAACTGTTGCACCCTCTACAACTGGGCTACCAACTTTCACGTTTTCGCCACCAACGAAAAGAACTTTGTCAAAAGTAACAGTTTCACCAGCTTCAACATCTAATTTTTCAATGTAGATTGCTTGACCAGCTTCAACTTTAATTTGTTTTCCACCTGTTTCGATAATTGCGTACATACTTGCACCTCCTCTTAATTACTAAGACTCGCCAAAAACGAGGTAGACATACAATGTCTTTAAGGAACCTGTCTTGTGCGGTTGTAGCATATAGCAGTTTAGGTGCTATAAACTATAACATAAAGATGTTACCATGAATCATTGACTGTTGTCAATGAATGTTCTGCTAACTATTTTTTCCGTTCTACAATTTCTTTCTTACTTCCAAAACGGATAATAGTGTACTTTTCGATAATATCATCTTTGAAATAAATTTCAAATGGAATATTTTTTTGTAATTCTTTTTGTGAGAAATGTTTTTGCAAAATTTTTGGTGCAGCGATTAATACTGCTTCATCTTCTATATTGCCATATGTAATTAACTCTCTCTCTAGCTCATATGCAATTGTTTCATAAGACATAACATACCCCGTCGCTTTACAAGGTACACATTCTTCTAATAATACGTCACGTAACGAATGTTTCTTACGTTTTCGCGTCATCTCTAAAATACCTAACTCTGTAAACCCAAGCACTCTTGTATATGTGCGATCATCTTGCATAGCAGCTATGAGGCGTTCTCTTACCTTCTCTTTATCTTCCCGTCTTTTCATATTAATAAAATCAATTAATATCATCCCGCCAATATCACGAAGTCTTAATTGACGAGCAATCTCTTCAACAGCCATTTCATTTGTGCGAAATACGGTATCTTGTAAATTTTGTTTTCCAGTAAATTTACCTGTATTCACATCAATTACAGTCATCGTTTCCATTTGTTCTACAATTAGATAGGCACCATTTGGTAGCCACACAATTTTTTGAAGTGCTTTCTCGATTTCACGATCTATTCCAAAATGGTTAAACATCGAAGATTTTTCATTATAAAAGGATACTCTTTCTGTCCCTACTGTTTCTTCTAATTCTTTTACTATACTTCTCGTATCTACAACTACTTTTTCAATCGTTTCAATTGGGTTCTCCTGAAATACACGATCTAAAAACGTCGCTGGTTGATGAAGTAGTAAGGGCGCCTTCCCTTGATCTTCTTTTCTTTTTAACTCTTCATATAACTGCTGCAACTCTTGCATTTCGGCTTGTATTTCTTCAATTTCTCCTTTTTCAGAAGCAGAACGGAAAATGTATCCACCCGTTCCTTCTACTTCAATTTCGAGTAACTGTTGTCTTCTTTTATTATTTTTTATTTTCCGAGAAACAGCGCGCATGTCATCATATGGCATGTAAACGACATATTTTCCTGTAAATTCTACCTTCGCTGTTAATTTTGGCCCTTTCGTATCAATTGCCTCTTTCACAACTTGTACAAGTATCGCCTGTCCTTCATGTATGCGATATGAAGATGGTACATCATCGTATGAAAGATATGCATGTTTCTCTAATCCGATATTTACAAAGGCTGCGTTCATTCCAGCAATTGTTCTTACGATACGTCCAACATAAATATGTCCGACAATTTCCTGTTCTTCATTACGTTTCCATAATAGCTCGACAACTTTTTGCTTCTCTTCTATCGCAACACGCTTTTCCGAACCAGTGTAGTTAATATATAAAGTCTTCAAAATTCTTTCCTCACTTTGTAATTTTCTTTGCTTCCACAATAATAAAAGGTTAGTGTTATCGTCAACACTAACCGATCAATTCTTCAACAGATGAAGTTGTTCGTTTTTCAGCAAAATACGCATAGAGCAATTCATTTTCATCCAATGTGTAATGCTCTTTATATTTTCCATGAACGATAATAGAATGTTTATATCCTCTGCGAAATTTTGTGAAAATCGTATATAAATGATCTTCCGTTTTCACCTCAATAGGTGCAATCTTTTCAATATCTCTTTTATTCCCATAATAACGCTCTAGTAAAAAGCGCATAAATGCGTACCGTCTTTGTTTCCATTCTTGATATAAAGAAATAGCTAGAAAAATGAGTACTACCCACATCATAATGTTATTACTATTCCAAAGTAACTGCCATCCTAATATTACACTAAAAAAAACACATGACAATTTCATCATCTTTTCATGTGCTTGTAAATAAGGAAAACGATATGATAATACATTAAATAATACTTTTCCGCCATCAAGTGGCCAAATAGGCAATAAATTAAAGCCTAATATGACGACATTATTCCACACAAAGAAATGGTACAAATCATCATTTACCCAGCCCGTTTGATACAAAACATAAGCAACCGCAATCATCCATACATGCTGAATTGGCCCCGCTATAACGACAATTAATTCTTCTTTTAATGATTTATTCCCATGTTCTTCAAACTCAGCTACGCCACCAAACGGCAAAAGCTGAATTTGTTTAATACGCCAATTATAATATGCTGCTGCAAAAGCATGCCCAAGTTCATGAACTAAAACAATACAAAATAATAATAGCAACTCTTTAAAACGTGCCGTAAAAATCCCAATAACGATAATAACCCAAAACAATGGATGTACTGTAATTTTCGTTAAAACATCTCTATATTTAATCAAATGAAATCACCTGAATAGGATCAATAAATTTTTCATTCTTTTTCATCGCGAAATAAAATTTACCGTTTTTATTATTTTCGTCACTATTCACCGTTCCGATTTTTTGTTTTTTCGAAACGTAATCATATAACTTCACTGACATATCGTTTAAATTTCCGTACCAAGACTCCGTGCCATCAGCGTGCTGAATTTGAACTGTATTTCCAAGTTCCTCTTTCTTGCCCGCAAAAACAACTATACCTTCATTTACTGACTCCACCGTTGCATTTGTAGCCGTTTGAACAAATACACCC
This sequence comes from Bacillus cereus, assembly GCF_015071065.1. GTDB lineage: Bacteria > Bacillota > Bacilli > Bacillales > Bacillaceae_G > Bacillus_A > Bacillus_A cereus_BA. The sequence goes on from NZ_VOVA01000001.1 coordinate 830,975, forward strand.
TGGCCGTTTTTTTGAAATCCTTGCATCACCTTTCCAGAGGCAGGAATCGCATAATCCTTTTGCTGAATAGCCTCTTCTTTTTTCTCATTTGGAGAAAAGAACACGAGAGGTTTTCCAAACTGATTTTCATACCATTTCGATATAGTAGCAAATTGAAATTCTTCTTGCATAACTTTTTCTGTAACAGCTCTAGTACCATCAAAAGAAGAGGGTGCGTTCTTAAATAAAATAGCAATTGAAAGAACTAATATTGCTGATACCAAAACTTTGAAGAGAAAAACTTCTTTTCGAAATAGAGGATGAATTTCCTTCTCCCCCTCTTCAATAAAGACCGTTTCGCTATCAAAATCTCCTCCCGCAAAATACCGCTCTTCTTCTAGCAATTCTTGCTCTGCTTTCCTTTTCGCAATCCGCTTTTTAATTTCTTCCACTCTTCTATTCTTCATACGGTCTCCTTTCTTTCGTTAGCCTTATTCAAATAGAAACAGTTATATACAGTTTGTACATATGTATGAGTTATAGAAGGAAGATATTCATGCGAAGAAAAAAGAAAGCACTCCGCATTTATGCGAAGTGCTTTTAACGGATTCCAAAGAAATTTTTCATCTTTGTAAATACCGATACTTTTTCTTGTTCAAATGCTTGTAATGGTACATTCTCACCTAATAAGCGTCTCGCAATATTACGATAAGCTATTGCTGCTTTCCCACTAGGTTGCAGTGCTACAGGTTCACCTGTATTCGTAGCACGAATAACTTCATCATCATCCTCGACAACCCCAAGAAGCTCGATTGACAGTGTACGTACGATTTCATCAACATCTAGCATATCCTGTTCATGAAGCATATGACTACGCACACGGTTAATGACAAGTTTCGGTGGTTCAATATCCTCTTTCTCTAAAAGCCCGATAATACGATCTGCATCACGCATTGAGGATACTTCTGGTGTTGTTACAACGATTGCTTTATCCGCACCTGCTACAGCATTTTTAAATCCCTGCTCAATCCCCGCAGGACAATCAATTAATATGTAATCATAATCTTGACGTAATACTTGTATTAATTCATCCATTTGTTCAGGTGTTACCGCCGATTTATCGCTCGTTTGTGCTGCAGGTAATAAATAAAGATCATCAAAACGCTTATCTTTAATAAGAGCCTGAGGTAAACGACAACGCCCTTCAACGACATCAACAAGATCAAATACAATACGATTTTCCAGCCCCATTACTACGTCTAAATTGCGTAAACCGATATCTGTATCAATTAAACACACTTTTTTTCCAGATAACGCAAGGGCTGTACCAATGTTCGCGGACGTTGTAGTTTTACCTACTCCGCCTTTTCCAGATGTAATTACTATTGCCTCTCCCACAGCTATACAATTCCCCTTTCTAACTTTGTTAAATTAGGTCTAAGATGAGTGAGAAGTTGCAGGCGATCGACAACAATGTGATTGTTCTCATTAATGTACGCACATTCTGCCGCCTCCGCTCCGACTTCTTTCTCTTCCGGAGCCCGCATTGTCACATCACTAATTCGGAGTTGCATAGGGTTCATAATAGATGCAGCAATAACAGCTTCTGAATCTCCATCATACCCGGCATGTGCAATTCCTCTTAATGATCCCACGACAAAAATATTCCCCCCAGCGATAACCGTTCCGCCTGGATTAACATCTCCAATTAATAATAAATTCCCTTTTACATGTAACACTTGTCCAGAGCGAACAATTTTGGAAATAGGGACAATTTCTGTTTCTTCTTTCCAAGCTATTGCTTCTGCTTTTGTTATAACATCACTTTCAATTGATTCCACAACAAGGTTCTTCTTATTGCGAATTAACGTACGAATCTCTTCTTGTTGTACTTCTGTTAAATAGCGATTTCCTACTTTAACACGCACTTCAATTAAAGAACGTCCGTCACCCTCATAGTAATGTGTAGAAAGCTTTTCATCCAATTCTTTTAGTAGTTCAGAGAATGAACAGCAATCATCTAAATGAAGTGTTATTCCATCTTTTGTCCCTTTTATCGTTACATTTTGTTGCTTTTTTTCTTCCACTAAAGTTCACCCCACCGATTCAATTCGACATAAAATTAGAAAATCCTTTTTTCTTTTTCTTCTATCGCTTTTGAAAGACGCACTAAATATCGTCTCAGTGGGAAACAAACTATTAATAAGAAAATTCCATTTAGCAATAAAGTAGCAAGGAGACGATCTGTGAAAAAGACAGATGCTGACATGTGAGTACGTCCTAACAAAGTTAAAAATCCATACACATAATACTCTAATGCTGCAATGCCAGCCAGTACGATAGAAGCGACAATAAATAAATTCAATTGTAATACCTTCATCACACTATAAACTAAATAAGCTAAAATCGGATAAGCAAATATATATATACCGACAAGTTCTGTGTATACGGTATCAAATAAGAAACCAAATAATAGTCCGTAGTAAATCCCTTGAACCGGACTATAGTACACTGTAATAAAACATAACACAATTATAAAGAAATGAGGTGCTGCTATACTGTCTTTCCAAAAGACGTCTGTCGGAACAACAGTAGAAAACATATTTTCAAATAAAAAAACAAAAAGGAGCAAAAGAGGAAGAGCTGCTCTTTTTAAAACCTTCATCATCTCTTCTCCCCCTCCTATTCTAACGGCGCTGTAGGCATATCACGTTTTGCAACTATAATATGCTCTACATCATTTAAATCAGCGGATGGTTTTACATAAGCTGTTTTTGTTAAACCGTACGGATCTGGCTGAACATCAACAATTTTCCCAATCGCAAGACCTTTCGGGAAGATATCACCAAGTCCAGATGTTACAACTATTTGATCTTTTTTTACCTCTGCATCAGAGCTAATCTTTGTGAAAAGAAGTAATTGTTTTTCTTTATCGTAACCTTCAATCAATCCAAAGATATTTTCTTGTCCTTGTACAATAGCAGAAACACGGTTTGTTCGGCTCATAGAACTTAACAACTCTACTGACGATGTAAACTGAGATACACTTTTCACGCGTCCAACTAAACCTTTCGGAGTTACAACAGCCATATCTTTTTTGATCCCTTGCTGTGCGCCTTTATCAATTCCAACTAGATCGTACCATTTGTCGGGATTACGAGAAACCACACTAGCTTGTACTTCCGTATAATCACCACGGGACTTTTCTTTACCAGTTAATTCTCGTAGTTTTTTATTCTCATCCTCTAAATTTTTCACTACTACAGATAACTCTGCGGTAGTATCTAATTTTGCTTTCAGCTTTTTATTCTCTTCATACGTGCGCTTTACATCTTCTACGTTCTCGAAGAATCCGGCAACATAATTCGCTGGCTTTTGGAATACACGTTCTACAACACCGACAGTATCTTTTATAAACTGCTCTGGCCATGATAAACTGTTCCGTTCTTTCAATGAGATTCCAATCAATGCCACGAGAAGAATAATACTAACTAACAAAACAATTAATCTTTTGTTTAAGAAAAACTGTGGCACGTTCACACCCTCTTAATTTCATTGATTTTTATTTTGCAATATTATCGAGCAGCAGTTTTGAAAAGGTCGATATTGTCTAATGCTTTACCCGTTCCAATTGCTACGCAATCTAATGGATCCTCTGCAACAAGAACTGGCATATTTGTTTCTTCACTAATAACTTTATCTAAGTTACGTAATAATGCCCCACCACCTGTTAATACGATACCACGGTCCATAATATCCGCTGCTAATTCAGGTGGAGTTTTTTCTAACGTATTTTTAACTGATTCTACAATTGCATCTACTGTATCTTTTAATGCATCTGCAATTTCTTCTGGTTGAATTAGTACTGTTTTTGGTAAACCACTTACTAAATCACGACCGCGAATTTCCATAGGCTCGATACCTTCTGGCTCGCCTGCAGAACCGATTTCTAATTTTAGTGCTTCTGCTGTTCTTTCACCGATCATTAAGTTATAGCTCTTCTTAATGTACTGAATGATTGAATCGTCCATATCATCACCAGCAACACGAACTGATTGACTTGTTACAATACCACCTAAAGAAATAATTGCAACTTCTGTTGTACCACCACCGATATCAACAACCATACTACCAGTCGGCTCCCAAACAGGTAAGTTTGCACCAATTGCTGCTGCAAATGGCTCTTCGATTGGATAAGCATCACGAGCACCAGCTTGACGAGTCGCATCGATTACCGCACGTCTTTCTACAGCTGTAATACCGGATGGTACACATACCATTACGTATGGTTTACGTGAGAAGAATCCATTTGATTTTTGAGCTTGTTGAATGTAGTATTTCATCATTATTGCTGTTGTTTCATAATCAGCAATTACACCATCTTTCATAGGGCGAAGTGCCACTACGTTTCCTGGTGTACGACCAATCATTTGTTTTGCATCGCTACCTACCGCAACGATTTGTTTCGTATCAGTTTGTAATGCTACTACTGAAGGTTCACGTAAAACTACACCTTTCCCTTTCACATATACAAGCGTGTTCGCTGTTCCTAAGTCAATTCCAAGATCGCGAGTAAATCCACCAAATCCAAACATATCATTTATCTTCCCTTCTTATTTTCACGGACTCATTTTTCTTACTTTATATTTATAAAAACAGTACGTTTTTTTATATCTGCATCCTTTTTGTAGATAATTTTCTACAAAAAACTCATAAATCACATTATAAAACAAAATAAGTAAAAAGAATAGTCTTAAATATGACCTTTCTCCTTTAAACTCACGAATTTATGGTCACCTATTATGATATGATCAAGTACTTCAATTCCGATAATTCGACCACATTCTACTAATCGTTTTGTAACTTCAATATCTTCACGGCTCGGCGCCGGATCTCCTGAGGGATGGTTATGAAGACATATAATAGAGGCTGCTGCCCGACGGAACGCTTCTTTAAAGTAGGGTAAGAACCCGGTGTCTTACTTAGTTTCCTAAGCAGGTTTCCAAGAACTCCCCTCCAAACCGTACGTACTCCTCTCAGAGTATACGGCTTTCCATTTATCAATCTAACTTCCCATTGTGTAGGTCATGGTGGCATTTTACACACATTGCAATCGTTTTTCGATTTCTTGCAATCATGATTTGTTCCCATCGTTTTTTTCCTTTTAGGTTCTTAAGCTTGTTGACATGGTGCATTTCTAATGGAACATTATCTATACCACACCATTCACATTTTTCAGCTAAAAGGCGTTCAATGAGACTTGTTCTGCCACCAAATTGAACTGTAATAGTTTCTATATCAACCTCTTCATTATTAATCTTTGTATTCTTTTCCATTTTTTGCTCTATGAAGTATGCAATACGTTGCCCATCTTTCGTCTTGTAGCGAATACCAAAGTTTCCGTTTATAGAAAATCTGTTGATTATTTTGCTAACGGTACTTTTATATTTATTAGCATAGGTTTTTATCATGCTATATTTCATGGTTTGGCGGAAAGATTGCAGAACATGCACATTACTAGCTAGTCGATAGTAATTGTACAGTCCTCTTATTTCGGCATTGTATTGTCTTATGATTTCTATGTCATCATTACGGAGTAAATACGGTCTATGAATTGGTTTCCATTGATTATTTTTCCCGAGGCTTAATGCACCAAGGTCAATGAGTTTTTTGATGTATTTTTCGTGAGGTACAAAGAGTTTGGCTTGGAAATTAAACTTCCTTTTTTTCGTGCCGTTAGGCATTCTCATTGTTTGCCAATCTCTTGCTACTCTAATATCATACCCAAGAAATCTCGCATTCTTTTTGCTATGCGTAATCAACGTTTTTTCCGCACTTAATTCAAGTTTTAGTTTATCAGCTAGAAAAACAGTTAAATCCCTCTTGATTTTCTCTACTTCTTCTTTGCTTGCTATTACACCAATAAGAAAATCATCTGCATATCTCACATATTTCATTCTACGATAGTTTGGGTCAAACAGATCCTTACTGTCAGGTTTGATTAGCTCTTTGTAAAGTTCCTTCAATTCATTAGCTCTTACAGTTCTAGTTTCTTTATTTAAATTTGACCACTCACGTTTATTCTTATATTTATGATAGTTTATTTTCGACGCTAGATTATGGTAGGTTAGATTATGTCTACGTTTATCACCTTTATTGAATATTGATGTATATTCTTCAACGTACTTATCCAATTCATTGAGGTAGATATTAGAGAGAGTTGGGCTAATGATACCACCTTGTGGAGTTCCACTGAATGTTTTATGAAATACCCACTCTTCCACATAACCAGCACGTAGAAATTTCCAAATCAAGTTGATAAATTTTTCATCCTTGATTCTTCTTCTCAAGATGTTGATAAGAGTATGATGGTCAATATTATCAAAGAATCCTTTTATGCCACCTTCGATAAACCAGCGAGTACCAGTAAAGGTGTGTTTAATTTGTTTAAGAGCCGTATGACAGCTTCTGTTTGGTCTGAAAGCATGTGAGTTTTCAGAGAATGCAGGTTCGTAGATACTTTCAAGAATTTTTCTAGCTACTTCTTGAACTAATTTATCCTCAAAAGTTGGTAATCCTAAAGGTCTTAGTTTTCCATTCTTTTTTGGAATATAAGTTCTTCTTGCGGGATTAGGTTGATATGTTTGATTTCTAAGCTTTTCAATAAGAGCGTCTATTCTTTTTACACTCATGCCGTCTATAGTATCTTCATTTATACCTTTGGTGTTACTTCCTTTATTAGGATAGATTTTGGCATATGCATCTAAGAAAAATTCAATGTTATATAGATTCCGATACAGTCGCTTAAAAGTGTAATTTTCTTCAATCGTCTTGGAAGTTAGACTGCTTAATACTACTTTTGGATTTCTCATAGAGCCTCACGCTCCTTCCCAATTTTGCATTAAACTAGATAAACTACTCTCCTTCGCCATGTAATAGGCTTTCCCTATCTCGGACTACTACGAGAGTTCCGTTGCCTTATTGGATATTTAGACACGATTGTCATAGCCTGTGTGGCTTTCCAACTTAGGCAATCCCCATTTAGTCATTTAGAAACTTAGCATTCATAGTTTCGGATGTGACTTTCGCTCGTTTCTTCCATAAAGAAGTTGGTCAGAATAGTATCATTTCATGTTCCTCGAAGTTTTTAAAGAGCATGCATATTCTGTTCAGCGTTTATCGTTACCTCCCGCTGAAGGTCCTAGTAGCCCCCCTTGAGCTATCATTTAAGCAATCCAGCTTTCATCCTTGTCTATGAGTTTCATCTCGCCATTCAGTCGTGCCTTGGTAACTAGACCACTTATGGCTTTGCCAACATGCTACACTCCCCGCTTGGTTTCCCTTACGGATAAGTTGGCTGATGATAGGGTGAAGATTATGATATTTCCCTACTGCTTTGCCAAAGCAGATTTTCTAAATGCCCTTATGGGCGCACAACTTCCCTTGGGTGCACAATCGACGTATTTAAACTTCCAATAAAAATCGTTTGCCTATGTATAACTTGATTTTTCGTATTCAAATATAAACAAACAAAATGCTCCTGTTGCAAAAAACGCATCTCTTCCATCATATAACTCGCACAATCTTCTGGACTTCGAATACTATATCTATTTTGATATTCTAAACGTACCATTCTTCTACCTAATTCAAAAGCAGCCATAAGCTGCGACGCCTTTGCAATCCCAACACCATGAATGCTCATCATCTCTTCTAACGTTGCATCCTTTAACATTCGTAAGCCGTCAAAATGATGTAGAATATTATCTGATAACGTTAACACCGTTTCTTCTTTAGAACCCGTTCTGAGTAAAACTGCAAGAAGTTCTCGATTCGATAAACTTCCTGCTCCTTCTAACAATAAACGCTCCCGTGGCTGTTCTTCTCTCACAACATCACGAATACCGTTCATCTCTCCACCCCTTTTTTTACGATTTCTCCTAAAGAAAACCCCATGCAATTTTACGCATGGGTTACATCGCTATCAAACTGTTTTAATTCACGGACAAGACGCGCAATTGGCAAACCAACTACACTGTAGTAGTCCCCTTGAATATGTTGAACAAAAATAGACCCTTTACCTTGAATCCCGTAGCTTCCTGCTTTATCAAGTGGTTCCTTCGATGCAACGTATACGTCTATTTCCTCTTCTGCTAATTCCCAAAATGTTACTTCTGTACGCTCATAAAAAGTTACCGTTTTTTCTTTCGATATAATTGCAACACCTGTGTATACTTCGTGTGTTTTCCCCGATAATAATCGTAACATTTCTTTCGCCTCAGCCTCATTAGACGGCTTTCCAAGAATACGCGAATCATATGTAACAATTGTATCTGCACCTAGTACAACGTGATCACTATGATTTTCTGCCACAGCAGATGCTTTTTGCAAAGCAAGCGACATAACAATATCAGAAGGTGATGAATATGCACCAATCTTCTCTTCTACTTCACTAACGACGATTTCAAAGGGCACATCAGCTAATTCAAGCAGTTCCTTCCTCCTAGGTGATCCTGAAGCTAAAATAATTTTTCTCATATTTTCTCCTTCCCTTCTCACATGAAGCAGCATAATTCAAATCAATCGTATCAAAAGAATAGTTTCCCCACAAATTATAGAAATATTATTTTCTCTAAACAAAATAATGATTCTTTTTAAATACGATTATATCCTGCCATAAAGAAAGCGCTTTGCTCTAAATTCAAAAAAAAGAAAGAAGTGTACGTACTTCTTTCTCCTTCATCTCATTATCTTATTATTTTACTTTTTGTGAAACCATTTTTTCGTACGAAAGTAACCCATCAATAATAACTTGATTTAATTTAGCTACAGATTCCTTATCGCTCTTCCCTTCCTTAATCGTTTGCACCGCTACTGACGTATACGTATAAAGCTTCTTCGCATCTTCACGCTTCATACTCTTGCTTTCCTTTTCAATAGCCTTCCACTCTTTTGCAATCGCCTCTACATCTTTTGGATTACTTTTTCCACTAGTTTGTACGCTGGACACATATTTTGCTAAATGAGTATATAATGGCTGCACTTTCGTTAAAAACATTCCTACTTCTTTATCATTTTTGAGCAATGCTTTATCTGTAATATCCCAATTTTTTTTCAAAACTGAAACACCATCTTGCTTATACTGATCTATTAATTGATTAACAGCCTGTTCATCGCTCGTAATAGCAACAACTAACGCATACTTATCACCACTCGGTTTCAAAGTAGCCACGCCCCCATTACTTTTCCACTCTTCAATAGCAGCCTGTCCTTTTTCTTCAGAGGAATAAAGCCCTCCTTGAACGAAAAATAGTTTCATTGGTTCTAATGCAGCCCCTACTTGTGCTTTTTGTTTTTCCTCTTTTGGTGCTGGTGTTTGTTCTGCCGTTCCACCCACCTTAGCTTCTTCATTCCCAGTTTGTTTCGAAGCTGTTACTTCGCTTCCCCCTGTCGTCCCTTGTCCAGTGACATGAAGCATTCCCATTCCCAACGCCGTACCGATAATAATTGCAGTTGCAACAATTGCAATTAATGTATTGCTCCATTTCTTTCTGTACTGTTCCAGAGGCAGAGTCTTTGTTTTTTTAAAAGGCACAACGTTTTGTGACCTTTCACTTTCTGCTACTATCCAATCAAACTCATCCTTCTTTTTTTCCTCATACTTCGCTTCTGTTCCATTTACTTTCACCGAGATCGTTCGTGATTGCTTGTCCATACACTCACACCTCACCTCTTGTCGTTGTCCGCATCATATCATATTCATTCCACAAAAAAACGAGATATTTGTCAGAGGAATTCGTCAAATAACCCTATATTATTATCTTATATGTATGCATTTGACTTCATTTGTAGAACAAAAAACTAGATAGCAAAGACTATCTAGTTTTTCTCACGAATATATTTTCTAACTTCGGAAATGAAATACAGAGAACCTGTTATGATAAAAACATCATGTTCTCCTATCATTTCAACCTTTGTATCAATTGCCTCTTTCCAATCTTCAAAAACTAATTTTGACTCTTGTTGCGAATACGATGCAAGCTTGTCAGCAGAAATGGCACGATCAAAGGCAAACGTCGTAAATATTATTTCATCAGCAACTTTTTCTAATTGCCCTACCATGTTATGTAACTGTTTGTCACCAAGAGCAGTAAATAAAACTATTACATTCTTCTTTTTATAATGTGCCTCTACTGTTTTTACAAGACTTTCAATACCTTCTGGATTATGAGCACCATCTATTATAATATCTGGATTACTTTGTAACTTTTCAAATCGACCAATCCAGTATGCTTCTTGTAAGCCAGCTTTTATTTCCTCTTCATCAATTAAAAATGATAAATATGTTTTTAAATACATTACTGCCATAAGCGCTAGTGCTGCATTGCCTACTTGATGAATACCTTTCATTGAAATCCGAACATTTTCAAACGAGGCGAATGGACAAGCAAAATCAAAGTGTTCCACATCTTCATTAGAATATTTATGTAGTGTTGTAAACTGTTTTCCAAGTTCATATAAGCTTGCATGATTTTCCTTAGCAACCTTTTGAATTACTTGCAATGCTTCTTCATTTTTCACACCAGTAATAACTGGAACACCAGACTTAATAATCCCTGCCTTTTCATAGGCAATTTCTCCTAGTGTATTGCCTAAAATATGCATATGATCGTGACCGATATTCGTAATAATCGTGAGAACCGGATGAATAACATTTGTAGAATCAAATCTTCCCCCAAGCCCCGTTTCAAATAAAACAACATCACAGAAATTAACTTTACCGAAATAACAAATTGCCATTACTGTAATAATTTCAAACTCAGTCGCTTCTCCTAAATCCGTCTCATCTAATTTTTCAACGACTGGCTTTACCATATTTACAAGTTCCGCAATCTCTTCATCTGCAATCGGTATTCCGTTTACACTAATACGTTCATTGAATGTTTCTATGTAAGGCGATGTAAAAGATCCTACTTTATATTTCGCGCCTTCTAACATGTAGCGCATATATGTTAAAGTTGAACCTTTTCCATTTGTGCCGGCAAGATGAACACATTTAATATGACGCTCTGGATTTCCGAGTTCTTCTAACATCCATTGCATTCTTTCTAGTCCTGGTTTTATCCCAAATTTCAATCGGCTATGAATCCAGCTTATCGCTTCTTCGTATGTATATATCACGTTTGCTATTCCCCTTTCAAAAGACAACCTTCATAATTCTATTATACGCAAAGAAAAGAGACTCACCAATATAGTGAGTCTCTGAAAACATTTTTACCCCGCTATTTGCCGGGCAGTAAGACTCCCACCTCAAAATTCAGCTAGAGCAAAGAAATTGGGCGGGAGTCGGGCTCCCGTAAACGCCCGATTGGTGAAGGCTAATAATCAGCGTGGGGATGAACACCCCCCCACTGATTAAAGTTTCACTTTATTTCTCAAGATCAGCTAGACGTTGACGAACCGCTTCGCGTTTTTCTAGATAATCTTGCTCTTTCGCACGCTCTCCGTCAATAACTTCTGCAGGAGCTTTCGCTACGAATCCTTGGTTTGAAAGTTTCTTCTGTACACGTTCTACTTCTTTATCGAACTTCTCAAGTTCTTTTTCAAGACGCGCTTTCTCTTCATCAAGATTGATAAGATCAGCTAATGGTAAGAATAACTCTGCACCTGATACGATTGCAGTCATCGCTTTTTCTGGTGCTTGTAAATCAATCTTAATTGTTAGTTCACTTGGGTTACAGAAACGCTCAATGTAAGAACTATTTTTCGTAAGCTGAGCTAGTACTACCTCGTCTTTTGCTTTAATTTGCATTTGAACTTTTTTGCTCATTGGTGTATTTACTTCCGCACGGATGTTACGAACAGAGCGAATGATATCAACTAGAAGGTGCATTTCTGCTGCCGCTTCTTTATCTTGTAAATCTTCGCGAACTGTTGGCCATGCCGCTACTGTAATAGACTCGCCTTCATGCGGTAAATGCTGCCAAATTTTCTCTGTTACAAATGGCATGAATGGGTGTAATAGACGCATCGTTTGGTCTAATACGTAAGCTAAAATAGAACGAGTTGTTTTCTTAGCTGCTTCATCTTCACCGTATAGTGGCAGTTTCGCCATCTCAATGTACCAGTCACAGAAATCATCCCAAATGAAGTTGTATAATGAACGACCAGCTTCACCGAACTCATATTTATCCATGTTACGTGTTACACTTTCGATTGTTTCGTTTAAGCGAGTCAAAATCCACTTATCTGCAACTGATTTTTCACCAGTTAAATCGATTTCTTCATACTTCATGTCATCCATGTTCATTAATACGAAACGGGATGCGTTCCAAATTTTATTAATGAAGTTCCAAGTAGATTCTACTTTTTCCATGCTGAAACGTAAATCTTGACCTGGTGCACTTCCTGTTGATAAGAAGTAACGCATCGCATCTGCACCGTACTTCTCGATAACATCCATCGGATCAATACCGTTACCAAGAGATTTACTCATTTTACGTCCTTGCTCATCACGAACTAAACCATGAATTAATACGTCTTTAAATGGACGCTCTCCTGTAAACTCTAAACCTTGGAAAATCATACGAGATACCCAGAAGAAGATAATGTCATAACCAGTTACTAGTGCATCTGTTGAATAGAACTTTTTAAAGTCTACTGCATCTTCATTTGGCCAACCAAGTGTTGAGAATGGCCATAGTGCTGAACTAAACCATGTATCAAGTACGTCGTTATCTTGATTCCAGTTTTCAATATCAGCTGGTCCTTCCGTGCCTACGTATACTTCACCAGTTTCTTTATGATACCAAGCTGGAATGCGGTGACCCCACCATAATTGACGAGAAATACACCAGTCATGAATGTTTTCCATCCAGCGTAAGTATGTGTTTTCAAAACGCTCTGGTACGAACGTTACTTTTTCTTCTTCTTTTTGTTGAAGTTCTACCGCTTTTTCTGCAAGTGGAGCCATTTTTACGAACCATTGTGTTGATAAGTAGGGCTCAACAACTGCACCGCTACGCTCACTATGACCTACTGAATGCATATGAGGCTCGATTTCTACCAATACGCCAGCTTCTTGTAAGTCTTTCACTAACTCTTTACGACATTCGAAACGATCCATACCGTTATACTTGCCAGCTTTTTCGTTCATCGTTCCATCTTCGTTCATTACTAAAATACGTGGTAAGTCATGACGGTTACCTACTTCAAAGTCATTCGGGTCATGAGCTGGTGTAATTTTTACAACGCCTGTTCCGAAGTCTTTTTCTACGTATTCATCAGCAATAATCGGAATCTCACGGCCTACGATTGGAAGTGTAACTGTTTTTCCGATTAAATGTTTGTAGCGATCATCTTCTGGATGAACTGCTACTGCTGTATCACCAAGCATCGTTTCTGGACGAGTAGTTGCAAGGCGAATGTGACCAGATCCATCTGTTAACGGATAGTTCATATGGTAGAATGCACCTTGAACTTCTTTATGAATTACTTCAATATCAGAAAGAGCTGTGCGTGTTGCTGGATCCCAGTTGATAATATACTCACCGCGGTAAATTAAGCCTTTTTCGTATAATTGAACGAATACTTTATTAACAGCGTTAGATAAACCTTCGTCTAATGTGAAACGTTCGCGAGAATAGTCTAGTCCTAAACCAACTTTGCCCCATTGTTGACGAATGTGAGAAGCGTATTCTTCTTTCCATTCCCAAGCTTTTTCAAGGAATTTCTCACGGCCAAGATCGTAACGTGAGATACCTTCTTCACGAAGTTTCCCTTCTACTTTCGCTTGCGTTGCTATACCAGCATGGTCCATTCCTGGAAGCCATAATACATCGTATCCTTGCATACGCTTCGTACGCGTTAAAATATCTTGAAGTGTCGTATCCCAAGCATGACCTAAGTGCAACTTACCAGTTACGTTTGGCGGTGGGATTACGATTGTATACGGTTGTTTCTTCTCGTCTCCTGTTGCTTCGAAATATTTGCCTTCAAGCCACCACTTGTAAAGGCCTTCTTCAACGGACATATGATCATATTTAGTTGGTAAATTCTTTTCCGTGTTTGACATTATTTTCCCTCCTTAAAATAAAAAATGCCCCTCATCCAAAAAAGGACGAGGGACATCGCGGTACCACCTTTATTTACAAACAAATTCAGGAATTTGCTTATACTCTTAATTTGATAACGGACAAATCCGTCTTTTCCTAATGAGAACTATTCCGTTCAGAAAAGATGCTCCAGGGCTACCTTCTAACATAACTATCTAGAGAATCTCCCAGCTAATGATTCTCCTCTCTGAAGACGTTTCATGTTATACTCTTCCCCTTCAATGCATTTATGTGATTGTTAATTATTATATACAATAGTGTAAAAAACGAAACCTTATTCGTCAAGATAAATTTGAAACTACGGCTTTTATCTCTTTATGGAACTAATAAAAGAAGATAAGCAGGGTTCTCCCTACTTATCTTCTTTATCCCGCGTTAATAGGCAGTAAGACCCCCACTGGTTAAAGTTTCACTTTATCCGTTCCCTTGCTGGGCAGCTTGTAATTGCGAAAGGAAATATTCTGTATTGCTAACGAGCCAATGCGATTGCTGCAGATTTTTCACCCCGCGGAGCTCATTTTCTTCATTACGACTCTTTCTTCTTTTCGTATACGACTGAATTTGCCGAATAAAATACGACGGATACGTCATATATGCAAACATAAGAAGCTGCTCCTCTTTCGTAAACGGGAAATTTTTTTGATACATTTGATACCATTCAAAGCGGTCACTCCGTGCAATTGGATATGTGTTTAAAGACCGAGAATAAAAACCTACTATATCTTGCACAGGCGTTGCAAACTGCGATTTTTCTAAACTAATAAAATAGCCGTTTCGCTCATAATCAAATAAGAAATGATTAAGCGATACATTCCCATGAACGAAAGTAGTACGTGTTGTTTCCTTTTCTTTCATCGCATCATGCCATTCATTTAATTGCTTCGTTGCGAACTCACGCGCTCTCATAACATGGTGATAATACGTACAATATTGTAATTCAAACGGAGACATATACCACTTCGCTTCAGATTCTACAAGAAACTCTTCTAACATCTCACCATCATTTTCCCAACGGTCGGATATATTCGTATAATGTTTTTCTAAATCTTCTTCTGTATACGTCTCCTCTTTCACCGTTTTTTGATGCAACGTCCCGAGCGTTTGAAACATCTTATGGTATTGATCATTATCTTCGCCATTTCCTTCCGCACGTTCTAACCAAGGCATTAAATAATAGCTATACGTCCCATCACTTAAAATATAATTCCCGTCCGTCGTATGATAGATAGGTACATAATTCGAAAAACCTTTCTCCTTCAAATATTGAATATGGTGCAAAAAATTATTCCGCTCTAATTTTCTATCTTGTATTTTCTTTAACGCATACGGACCTTGATTCGTATAAATTTTCATTACACTTCCGTGCTCTTCCATATGCTGAGTGTCCAATCTATATTGCCTCACAATGGGTTCATAGCGATTTCGTAATTCAATATCCATACGAATAACCCTTTCTTATTCAAAACATAGCTTCTAGGAAAAGAAAAGAGGTGAGTGAAAAAACTCACTCACTTATTTCGCCTTTGCTTTTGAAACAGGAATATATATAATTTGCCCTGTAGTTAAATATATATCTTCTGATTGATTTACACGATATAAGTTTTGTACAGTCGTTTCATAACGTTCTGCAACAGATTCAATTGTATCTCCTTCTTGTACGAAGTACATTCTTAACTTCGTAAATTCTTCTTCTGGTTCTTTCGTAAATAATTTCGTTAAATAAAGTGCATTTTCATCTCGCTGTGAATATGCTTCTTCCTCTGGCTCTTCCTGCTTTTTCGCTTTTTCTTTCTTGAAATTTTTTCGCCCGAACAATTCAAATTGTGGCGTCGTTTCTTTCTCCTCTTCACGCTCCACAAATTCATGTTCTTCTAATTCCTCTTCTTCTATTTCTTGCTCTTTTCTTTCTTCTAGCTGAAACGGTTCAAATGCATAATCTTCCCATCCATCTGATTCTTTATAGGCTGGTACCTCTTCGTGCGGCTCAGGTCTACTTTCATCCTCTTCAGCTGAATCAGCTTCCAACTCGGCATACACCGTCTCTTCCTCTTCATCCTCGGTTCTTTCCTCGTCACATAAGCCTGTAATAGATATATCCGCTAATAGTTGTAAGCAACCATTTTCCTTTAATTCATAATCAAATTCCTCAATTGATACATATAATTCTTCAATTACTTTCACTCGATTTCTTGGAATTGATATTTCGAGCGGAAAGGAATGGACAAGCTCATTAACCCCGTCTTCCCTTGTTTCTACATAATCAATTGCCTTTGCTGGTGATAGCTCTCTTAATGAATAAGCTGAATCATCTTGCCTTGCAACGTACTCTCCCGTTAAATCTAATTGCCCTCTCACGATAACTTCATGATCGAGCTCCTCTATCTCAACGTCTGGATCTAACGAAATTGACAAAAGTTCTTCGACTTCCTGTCCCTTTTGGAACCAAACAGATTCTTTTAACGAAAATCGTAATGAATGATCTGTTGCCACTTCTTTTCCCCCTCCCAAACTATATGTCATTACAGATTTATGTTCCTTAAGGCTACTTTATGAATAAAAAAAATCGCTCCCCTAATGGAAAGCGATTTTCTCTAAGAAATTATGCTTTTAATTTTGACATTGCAATTTCAGCCGCCGCAATTGTCGCCGCAATATCTGCATCACTATGTGCTGTTGATAAGAATAAACCTTCAAATTGAGAAGGTGGTAAAAATACACCTTGTTCTACCATTTCACGATAGTAAGCTGCAAAGAATTCTAAGTTTGAAGATTTTGCTGCATCATAATTAATAACTTGCTCATCTGTAAAGAAAATACCAATCATAGAACCTGCACGATTAATGTGATGCGGGATATTATGCTTTTCAGCTGCCTTACGTAGTCCAGCCTCTAACATTTCTGCTTTACGCTCAAATTCCACATATGATTCTGGCGTTAACTGCACTAACGTTTCATAACCTGCTGTCATTGCAAGTGGATTACCCGATAATGTTCCAGCTTGGTAAATCGGTCCGCTTGGTGCAATCTGGCGCATAATCTCTGCCTTACCACCGTATGCTCCTACCGGTAAACCACCACCGATTACTTTACCTAAACAAGTTAAGTCAGGAGTTACACCGTAGTAACCTTGTCCACAATTATAAGCAACACGGAATCCTGTCATTACTTCATCAAAAATAAGTAGTGCACCGTTTTGCTCTGTCACTTCACGAAGTCCTTCTAAAAATCCTGGTTGCGGGGGAACAACACCCATATTCCCTGCCACTGGTTCTACAATTATACAAGCGATGTCATCACCGAATTGTTCGAAAGCATATTTTACACTTTCTAAATCGTTGTACGCTACTGTAATCGTATTTTTCGCTACACCCTCTGGTACACCAGGGCTATCTGGTAAACCTAGCGTCGCTACACCCGAACCTGCTTTAATCAATAAAGAATCACCATGGCCGTGATAACAACCAATGAATTTCAAAATTTTGTTACGTCCAGTGTAACCACGAGCTAAACGCAATGCACTCATTGTCGCCTCTGTTCCAGAGTTAACCATACGCACAATCTCAATTGATGGTACACGCTCGATAACAAGCTGCGCTAATTTATTTTCAATTTCTGTTGGTGCACCAAAGCTTGTTCCTTTTTCAGCAACAGCTTTTAAAGCCTCAACAACACGATCGTTCGCATGACCATGAATTAAAGGTCCCCACGATAATACGTAATCGATGTATTCATTCCCATCGATATCATATACTTTAGAGCCTTTTCCGCGCTCCATAAACAGCGGATTCATACCAACCGACTTAAAAGCACGAACAGGGCTATTTACGCCTCCAGGCATTAAATCTTGAGCCTCTTCAAACGCCGCAATCGACTTATCAAACTTTTTCATTATTTAGCGCCTCCTTCTTGTAACCATCTTGCTGCATCTTTTGCATGATACGTAATAATCAAGTCTGCTCCTGCGCGTTTCATGCTAATTAATTTCTCAAGTACAACTTCTTTTTCATTAATCCAACCATTTTGCGCCGCTGCTTTAATCATCGAATATTCACCACTTACGTTATAAGCAACGACTGGTAAGTTAAAGTTATTTTTCACATCACGAACGATATCTAAATAAGAAAGAGCTGGCTTTACAATTAAGAAGTCGGCCCCTTCCATTACATCTGATTCTGCTTCACGGAATGCTTCCATACGGTTCGCTGGGTCCATTTGATATGTTTTACGGTCACCAAACTGTGGTGCACCATGTGCTGCATCACGGAACGGTCCGTAAAATGCTGATGAATATTTCACAGCGTACGACATAACTGGTACGTGCGCGAAACCATTTTCATCTAATGCATGGCGAATTGCTGTTACGAATCCGTCCATCATGTTAGATGGTGCAATAATGTCTGCCCCTGCTTTCGCTTGACTTACAGCTGTTTTTGCAAGAACTGCAAGAGACTCATCATTTAAAATAACGCCATCTTCAATAACACCGCAATGACCATGGCTTGTGAATTGACATAAACATGTATCTGCAACTACTACTAGCTCTGGGAACTCATCTTTAATTTGCTTAATTGTACGCTGTACAATTCCATGCTCACAATATGCCGATGATCCAACTTCGTCCTTTTCAGCAGGTAAACCAAATACAATAACAGAACGAATACCTAAATCAACGACCTCTTGCATTTCAGCTTGCAATAAATCTAAAGACATTTGATATACGCCTGGCATAGAAGGAACTTCATTACGAGTATTTTCTCCTTCTAATACAAAAATAGGGTAAATAAAATCTTCTGTATGTAAAAATGTTTCACGCACAAGTGCACGCATGCCCCCGCTTTGTCTTAGACGACGATGACGATTAAATTGTAAAGAATTCATAGATTTCTATCCCCATTCTTTTATTTTGATTATGCATGTAAAGTAGATTCACAAATGCATTGTATTAACGATTCTATTGTGTATTTTTCTGGTACGATAACATCTGAGAAATAGCTCCTTGCCTCTTTTGCTGTTACCGGTCCTATACAAGCAATTGTACATTTTTTTGCCCATTCTCTCCAGTTTGTACCCTCGAGTAAATAAACAAAACTATCAACAGTTGAAGGGCTCGTAAATGTAATAATATTTACTTTCCCTAATTTCAATGCTGTTATAAGTTCTTGCTTTTTCTCTACATTCACTTTCGTACCATATACGATTAGCTCATCTAAAAAAACACCAAACTCCCTTAGCTTTACTGGGATTACATCTCTTGCTAAATTCCCTTTCGGAAATAAAATACGCTCGTTTCCACTTAACTCTTTTAGAAACTCTTCAGCAAACACTTCTGCAACAAATGAAGTCGGAACGAAATGAACTTGATAGCCTCTTTTTTCTAACTCTAATTTTGTTTTCACGCCTACCGCAGCGATTTTAATAGTCAAAGGTATTTTCTTTCTCAAACCATCCAGAAAAAAGGCCACACCATTTTTACTCGTAAAAATAACCCAGTCATACGAATGCAGTTGTCTTGCTTTATATTGAATTTGTTCCTGAGATGTGCCCTCCATACGCAAAAGCGGAATTTCCAATGGAATTCCGCTCCGTTCTTTCACTGCTACACTCATTTGTTTCGCTTGATGCTGGGCACGTGTAATCAATACTGTTTTGCCAGCGAGAGCATCCATATTTATTGTTGCTCCTTATTTGCAGTAAGGATGAGCTCTTTTGCTCCTTGTTTAATTAAACGGTCCGCAGCCTCTAATCCAACTTGCTTCGGATCATTGCCTACTACTATCTCTTTCAATAAAACAGAACCGTCCATAGAACCGACAAGCGCTGTTAATTCGATTGCATCATTTTCTTTAAGAGTTGCATATCCAGCGATTGGAACTTGGCATCCACCTTCAAGTTTATGAAGAAATACTCGTTCAGCAGCCACTGTTCTTTCTGTTACTGCATCATTAATATGTGCTAACAACTGAAGTAAATCCTTATCATCCTCACGACATTCAATCGCTAATGCACCTTGTCCTACGGCTGGTACACATAACGTTTCATCTAAATGTTCTGTAATAACTTCTCCGTCCCAGCCCATTCTCTGTAATCCAGCTGTCGCTAAAATAATTGCATCGTAATCTTCATCTTTTAACTTACGTAAGCGTGTATCGATATTCCCGCGAATCCATTTCACTTGTAAATCTGGTCTCGCAGCTAGTAGTTGTGCACTACGTCTCAAACTACTCGTTCCTAAGATTGCGCCTTCTGCTAAGTCTTTAAACGATTCTCCGTTTTTAGAAATAAAAGCATCACGAGGGTCAACGCGCTTTGGTGTACAACCAATCGTTAATCCATCTGGAAGTACAGCTGGCATATCTTTCATACTATGTACAGCCATATCAATTTCTTTCGTAAGTAACGCGTGTTCAATTTCCTTTACAAATAAACCTTTTCCGCCTACTTTTGAAAGAGTAACATCTAAAATAACATCACCTTTTGTGACGATTTCTTTCACTTCAAATTCATATGGTAAACCAAGCGCTTTTAATTGATCGATAAACCAATTTGTTTGTGTTAATGCTAGTTTACTCTTTCGTGAACCTACAATAATTTTGCGCATAATTCTCTCTCCTCATTATAAATACCAAAAGTGGAAATTAGATAAACTGCTTAATAGAAAAATGTTAACTAGCATTACGAGAAATGCCCCGATATTCCACTGCACAATTTTCTTACCTTGCAACACATCTGCCGCTCGTAAATATAAGCCCACACAATATACAAATAGAACGACAAAAGACCCGATTACTTTCGTATCATACCAATGGAAATTATCCAATTTTGTATATCCCCATATGCATCCTAATATAATTGCTAATAAGAAAAACGGAACAGAAAATAAATTTAATCCGTAAGACATAGATTCAAGCTTCGGCAAATTTCCTAATCTTCTTAATCTCGCATTCCATTTTTTCTTTTTTAATAGCCGATATTGCAATAAATACATAATAGAAAAAATAAACGATACAGTAAACGTTGCATAAGAAATAATCGCCATACCGACATGCACGTATACAAGTTCTGAAACTAATTGCTCTGCAAGTACTGGCGACATCTTTCCAAGCGGTGTAAAAATAGAAAAAGCGCTTACGCCAAATGCTACAACATTTGTAAAAAAGACTAAAAAGTCAATGCGCATAAATCGATTAATGACTAATGACATCGTAATCAATAACCAAACATAAAAATAAATCCCTGATAATAAAGTTAAAATAGGATTCGTTTCTGAATCTGTAGCCCTAAGCAACATAAAGATAGACTGCAATACCCATACAATCGCAAGTAACCAAAAAGCAAATCGGTTCGCCTTTCGGTTACTTTGAAAATAATCTATAAAATATAAACTAATGCTACAAGCATATAAAATAATTGCAATATGATAAATAATACTGTTATTTAAAAAACTCATCCGATCATCCTTCCAAGTTATAAAGATGGAACGGATGGTGTCCACGCTCTTTTATGTTCTACTTCTTCCGCACTACTCTCTACGTCTTCCACTTCTAAATCAAAAATCTTCGCAAATAAAGCTAATTTTTCGCCGGCTCCCTCTTCAGCAGCTAGTTCTTTAGCTACTAAAATTGGGTCTTTTAACAATTGATTAATAATACTTTTCGTATGTTTACTAATTACTTTTTTCTCACGATCACTAAGGTTTGGTATTTTTCGCTCAAGGCTTTCCATCGTATCACTTTGAATTGCTAGCGCTTTATCACGAAGAGCTGATATTAACGGTACAACACCAAGCGTACTTAACCACGTTTTAAATAAAACCATTTCTTCTTCAATCATAAATTGAATTTTCTCTGCTTCTTTTAAACGTTCAGCACGGTTTGCTTCAACTACACCTTGCAGATCGTCGATATCATATAAGAAAGAGCCTTCTAATTCATCAATCGCAGGATCAATATCACGTGGTACTGCAATATCAACCATAAATAATGGACGACCAGAGCGCATTCTCTCTACTTTTGTCATCATTTCTTTCGTAATGACATATTCTGATGCACCCGTTGAACTAATTAAAATATCCGCTTCTAATAATGCACATTGCAATTCACTTAAAGGCTTTGCATGTCCCATATATTTCTCAGCCATCACTTCCGCTTTCGTAAGCGTCCTATTCATAACTGTTACTTTACGCGCACCGCTTCCGTATAAGTTTTGCAGTGCAAGTTCACCCATCTTACCCGCACCAAGAATAAGTACATGACAATCTGTTAAATCACCAAATATTTTCTTTCCGAGCTCAACAGCAGCATAACTAACAGACATCGCACTTTCACCAATCGTTGTTTCTGAGTGCGCACGTTTTGCTAACGTAACCACTTGCTTAAACAACTCATTAAAAATTGTACCTGTCGCTTTTACTTGTTGTGCTTCTAAAAAGCTATCTTTTATTTGACCTAAAATTTGTGTCTCTCCAACAACCATAGAATCTAAACCGCACGTTACGCGGAATAAATGATCTATTGCGCCATCTTGTTCAAAAATAGACAAGTATGGTGCGACTTCTTCTATTTCAAGCTGAAACCAATCAGCTAAAAACTTCTTAATGTAATACCGTCCCGTGTGTAATTGATCGACAACAGCGTAAATCTCAGTGCGATTACAAGTTGATACAATGACATTTTCTAGCACGCTCTTTTGGTTTTGTAATGTAGTCATTGCTTGCTCTAGCTCTGCTGCCTGAAATGTGAGTCTCTCACGAAATTCTACAGGGGCTGTTCGATAATTTACACTAACAACAAGAATATGCACGCAGCATGTCCCCCTTCACCCGTTTTATCACTTTATCTACTATCATAATACAACTTTCCTCTTATGAATCTGACAATCGTGTGAACAACTGATTATTTTTTATTTATCCCGCGTTAACGGGCAGTAAAACTCCCACCTCGAAATTCGACGAATGCGAGGAAGTTAGGTGGGAGATAACTGCCCGTAAAAGCCCGACTGATTAAAGTTTCACTTTATTCTCCATATGTAATAAAGGAGCTTCAGTAAGATTAATAAAGAACTCTCTACTTTATAATGATTATAAAATAACAACTCTATTTGTACGTTACCAAAAAAAGTACTCATAATCAAGTGATGGAAACTATTCCATATTAATTATAACATCATCTTTTCTATCTTCTTTCATCATGAAGGAAAATATGTATGATTGTTCCAAAATATAGTACTCACTTTCTCAATACAATGTATTTGACATTGTGTTTCTTTTTCGTTATATTGATTTTACAAAATTAAATTGTGCACAATTTAAAAATACAAGGAGTTGCTTATGAAAGAAAATCCTTTGCATCTAGATAACCAACTTTGTTTTTCTATTTACGCTTGTTCTAGAGAGGTTACTCGTTTTTACCGACCGTATTTAGAAGAAATGGGCATTACGTATCCCCAGTACATTACTTTACTCGTACTATGGGAGCAAGACGGACTAACAGTAAAAGAAATTGGAGAACGTCTATTTCTAGATTCCGGCACTTTAACACCTATGTTAAAACGAATGGAATCATTACAACTCGTAAAACGCGTTCGTTCAAAAGAAGATGAGCGAAAAGTTTGTATTGAATTAACAGAACAAGGTAAAGATTTAAAAGAAAAAGCTTGTTCATTACCGACAACGATGGCCACAAATTTAGGAATTACAGAGCAAGAATATCGTTCTTTATTAATTCAATTAAATAAACTAATTGAAACAATGAAAACAATTAATGATAGAAAAGGGGAATAAACATGGATAAATTATATACTGCTTCAGTAACAGCAACAGGTGGAAGAAACGGTAAGGTAGTTTCAGATGATGGCATATTAAATCTTGATGTAAAAATGCCAAAAGCACTAGGTGGCGCAGGCGGAGAGGCAACAAATCCAGAACAATTATTTGCAGCTGGTTATGCAGCTTGCTTTGATAGCGCATTGCAACTTGTAATTCGTACAAAACGTATGAAGGTGGAAAGTACAGAAGTGACTGCACACGTTTCTATCGGTAAAGATACAGATGGTGGCTTCGGACTATCTGCTGTACTTGACGTACATGTTGCTGGTGTTTCTCATGCCGAAGCACAAGAACTTGTAGAAGCCGCTCACGGTGTATGTCCTTACTCTAAAGCAACAAGAGGAAATATTGAAGTTACATTAAACGTACGCTAAAAAAATTTAGTAGATAAAAAAAACGCGCGACATTCGTCACGCGTTTTTTGTTTTTGTCATTTTATGAATTGCCTTCCACGCTTCTTCTTTTCCAAGTCCTGTTTCAGAAGAGAATAGAACGATTTCATCGCCAATTTCAACAGCAAGCGTTTCTTTTACAACTTTTAAATGCTTTTGCCATTTCCCTTTCGGAATTTTATCGGCTTTCGTTGCAATAATAATTGTTGGGATTTCATAATGCTTTAAGAAATCATACATCATAATGTCATCTTTTGTTGGTTGGTGACGTAAATCAACTACTAATACAGCTGCGTCTAATTGCGTACGTGTTGTAAAGTAAGTCTCAATCATTCTGCCCCATGCCGCGCGCTCCGTTTTAGATACTTTCGCATATCCATAACCTGGAACGTCAACAAAATGCATCATTTCATTGATTAAGAAAAAGTTCAGCGTTTGCGTTTTTCCTGGTTTAGAAGAAATACGTACTAACTTTTTACGATTTAAAATTTTATTAATAAAGGAAGACTTCCCGACATTTGAACGACCTGCTAATGCAATTTCTGGTAAATCACTGTCTGGATATTGTTCTGGTTTAACAGCACTAATTACAATATCTGCTTTTGTTACTTTCATTGTTTCACTCCTACTAATGCGTGCTCCAATACTTCGTCTAAATGAGATGCAAGCACAAACGTAAGGTTTTCTTTTACGCTTTCTGGAATATCATCTAAATCTTTCTCGTTCTCTGCTGGCAAAATAATTTTTGTTAAGCCTGCGCGATGAGCACTTAATGTTTTTTCTTTCAACCCACCAATTGGTAATACACGACCACGAAGTGTAATTTCACCCGTCATACCAACTTCTTTACTTACAGGAATACCTGTTAATGCAGAAATAAGTGCCGTTGCCATCGTAATACCTGCTGACGGTCCATCTTTTGGAACTGCTCCTTCTGGAACATGAATATGAATATCATTTTTCTCATGGAAATCCGGATCAATATGAAGTTCTTCTGCACGAGAACGAATATAGCTAAATGCTGCTTGTGCGGATTCTTTCATAACATCCCCAAGTTTTCCTGTTAAAATTAATTTCCCTTTACCTGGTGCTACAGACACTTCAATCGCAAGTGTATCGCCGCCCGCTGCTGTATACGCTAACCCGGTTGCCATTCCGACTTGGTCTGTTTTCTCTGCTTGTCCATAACGGAATATATGTTTACCAAGTAAATCTACAATATTTTTCTCTGTCACAACAATACGTTTACGTTCTGCTGTTACGATAATTTTCGCTGCTTTACGGCAAACTTTTGCGATTTGGCGCTCTAGCGTACGAACACCAGCCTCACGTGTATAATAACGAATAATTTCAAGAAGCGCTTCATCACGTACTTGTAAATTACCTTTTCGTAAGCCATGCTCTTTTAATTGTTTCGGTAATAAATGCTCACGAGCAATGTGGACCTTTTCAAGTTCTGTATAACCAGCAATCGAAATGATTTCCATCCGGTCAAGCAATGGGCCTGGAACACTTGCAAGTGTATTAGCAGTTGCAACGAACATAACTTTCGATAAATCATATGGCTCTTCAATGTAATGATCACTGAAGTTATGGTTTTGTTCTGGATCTAACACTTCAAGTAACGCCGCTGATGGGTCTCCCCTGAAATCGTTAGACATTTTATCAATCTCATCTAATAAGAAGACTGGATTAACTGTTTTCGCCTTTTTCATACCTTGAATAATACGTCCTGGCATCGCTCCTACATATGTACGACGGTGACCACGAATTTCAGATTCATCACGCACACCACCAAGAGAAACACGTACAAAATTACGATTTAACGATGTTGCAATAGAACGTGCTAACGAAGTTTTCCCAACCCCAGGAGGTCCTACTAGACAAAGAATTGGTCCTTTTAATGAATTCGTTAACTTCTGTACAGCTAAATATTCAAGTACTCGCTCTTTCACCTTTTCAAGACCGTAATGATCTTTATTTAAAATTTCTTCCGAATGAGCCAGGTCAATCATATCCTCTGTTGCTGTTGTCCATGGGAGAGCTAATAGCCAATCAATATAATTACGAATTACACCACTCTCAGCAGAACTTACAGGTAACTTTTCATAACGATCTAATTCTTTCAGTGCAGCCTTCATTGTTTCTTCAGGCATTCCCGACTGTTCAATTTTCTCACGAAGTTCTTCAACTTCCCCGCCCTTGCCTTCTTTATCACCAAGTTCAGTTTGAATCGCCTTCATTTGCTCACGTAAGAAATATTCTTTTTGCGTGCGCTCCATTGAACGTTTCACTTGTTGTCCAATTTTCTTTTCTAGGCTAAGTAACTCTTGTTCATCTTGAATAATTGAAATAAGTGTATGTAGTCGTTCTTTCACAGATACAATCTCTAAAATCTCTTGTTTCTGCTTCGTTTTAATCGGTAAGTGAGAAGCAATTAAATCAGCTAGTCTTCCGGGTTCTTCTACATCAGCTACCGTTGCAAATGTTTCATTTGAAACTTTTTTCGAAACTTTAATATATTGTTCGAAATGCTCCAGTAACGTACGCATAAGAGCCTTCTCTTCCAAATCATCTTCTACTTCTTCAATTACTGTTCGAATAGAAACTTGTACCACATTTTCTTCTTCGATAAACTCTACTACTTCTGCTCTATGTAAACCTTCTACAAGGACACGAAGCGTACCGTTCGGCAATTTTAACATTTGCTTCACTTTCGCCACTGTACCTACACTATATATGTCATCTTCTTTCGGATCGTCGATATTCATTTCTTTTTGCATTGCTAAAAAGATGATATTTTCATCCATTGCCGTCTGCTCTAGTGCTTGTATCGATTTATCACGTCCTACATCAAGATGCAGAACCATCGTTGGATATACGAGAATGCCTCTTAATGGTAGGAGGGGCACAATTCTTTCATTCGTATTCATACTAGACATAGCACCTCCATAATAAATTAAACTCCTGTTCAACTATTTTATATTACAATACATCTAGATGCAATTGCAGAGATTCTTCGCAATTGTAAATCCCCTGTTTTTTTGTGCCTTACCAAAAGAAAAAAGACTCCGCTTAAGCATACAAACTTAAACGAAGTCTGGCAAATTTTATTATTGTATATTCTCACATTGATTGTGCATCTGTTTCGTCCAAAGCAGTATGTGCATCAAGCTCTCGATGCATATTTTCCTGCATAAATGTTAATTCAAATACTTCTTTTAATTTGCGAACAGGAATGATCTCAATTCCCTTTATTGTATACAAAAATGGTTGCATGTTTTCAGCCGGAATGATGACTTTCTTAGCTCCCGCTTTTTTCGCAGCTTTTATTTTTGCGTACACACCACCAATAGGCTTCACTTCTCCGTGGATACTTATCTCACCTGTCATCGCTACTTCATTATTCACATACGTACGATGCACCGCTGAATAGACACCTGTTGCCATAGCAATACCTGCTGAAGGACCATCAATCGGGATACCACCAGGGAAATTAATATGTATATCATACCCTTCTGGCAACACATCTAGAGAACGAAGTACTGTTAACACATTATCAACAGAACCTTTCGCCATACTTTTACGGCGGATTGATTTCGTTTGGCTACCAATAGTTTCCTCTTCTACAATTCCAGTGACATTTACTGACCCTTTATCTTTCGCAGGAATAGCTGTTACCTCAATTTCTAATAACGCACCTGTATTCGGCCCATATACAGCAAGCCCGTTCACAAGACCGATTCTTGGAATTGGATAAATACGTTTTTCGTACTTTGGTGTAAGCTGACTAGAATGAACAACCCACTCAATATCTTCATCTTTAATGAAAGGTCGTTCTTCATTTATCGCCATACCAGCAGAAATTTGCACGAGATTAATTGCTTCCCGTCCATTTCTTGCATACATTCCAATCATTTCGATACCGTTCTCACCTACTTGCATCTCCACTTTGTCAGCTGCATTTTTCGCTACTTTTTGAATTTCTTCTGTATCTAACTCACGGAAGAACACTTCTAAACAACGCGACCTAATTGCAGGAGGAATTTCCTCTGGTGAACGCGTCGTTGCACCAACTAGGCGAAAATCTGCAGGTAAACCTTTTTGAAAAATATCATGTATATACGTTGGAATCATCGAATTTTCTTCACTATAATACGCACTTTCCAAAAACACTTTCCGATCTTCTAACACCTTTAGCATTTTATTCATTTGAATTGGATGTAATTCACCAATCTCATCAATGAACAAAATACCACCATGCGCATCTGTTACAGCCCCTTTTTTCGGCTGCGGGATACCCGCTTGCCCCATTGCACCTGCTCCTTGATAAATCGGATCATGCACTGAACCAATTAATGGATCCGCAATACCACGCTCATCAAACCTAGCTGTCGTTGCATCAAGTTCGATAAATGTTGCATTTGTACGAAATGGAGATTTTGGATTTCGTTTCGCTTCTTCTAACACAAGGCGTGCTGCCGCTGTCTTTCCGACACCTGGCGGACCGTATATGATCACATGTTGCGGATTAGGACCACAGAGAGCCGCTTTTAACGACTTAATCCCGTCTTCTTGCCCTACAATGTCTATAAAGGATGTAGGACGTACCTTTTCCGCAAGTGGCTCTGTTAAAGAAACCTCACGCATTTTACGAAGCTGCTCTAATTCTTTTTTCGATTCTCGATCAATTGAAACTTTTTGTGTTCGCTGATTTCGAAGTAAATGCCAAAAATACAATCCGACAATTACACCAAAAACAAGTTGAACAAGTAAAAATATATTTGTCCAGCTCATAATTCATTTCCTCCCGCTATGTTTTACCTTTTAGTATTTCCTGGGAGGAATAGTGCTAAACATAAAGAAAAACAGCAATTATAAAAATTGCTGTTTCTTCTTCGCATTATGCAGATGTTTTTGTATCAAGTACAGTACCGTCTTGTAACACCAATTTCGGCGGTTCATTATCAGTTACTGTTTCTTTCGTAAGAATACACTTCTCGATATCTTTGCGAGATGGAAGTTCGAACATTACATCAAGCATCAAGCCTTCAATAATAGAACGAAGTCCACGAGCACCTGTTTTACGTTCAATTGCTTTTTTCGCAATCTCAACTAGTGCACCTTCTTCAAACTCTAACTCAACATCGTCAAGCTCCAATAGTTTTTGGAATTGCTTAACAAGTGCATTTTTCGGTTTAGTTAAAATATCTACAAGAGCACCTTCATCAAGCGGCTCTAGGTTCGCAATAACTGGAAGACGACCGATAAACTCCGGAATTAAACCGAATCTTAAAAGATCCTCTGGTAAAACGTGAGATAAAACATGCTTCTCACTTACATCAGCATTTTTCTTCTCAGCACCAAATCCAATTACTTTTTCACCAAGGCGACGTTTAATAATAGGCTCAATGCCATCAAACGCTCCACCACAAATGAATAGGATGTTCGTTGTATCAATTTGAATAAACTCTTGATGCGGGTGCTTACGACCACCTTGAGGTGGAACGCTTGCTACAGTACCTTCTAAAATTTTCAGAAGTGCCTGCTGTACGCCTTCACCAGATACATCACGTGTAATTGATGGATTTTCGGACTTACGTGCCACTTTATCAATCTCATCAATATAAATGATTCCTTTTTCCGCTTTCTCTACATCATAATCAGCTGCTTGGATTAATTTTAGTAAGATGTTTTCTACATCTTCCCCTACATATCCAGCTTCTGTTAAAGATGTTGCGTCCGCGATCGCAAATGGAACATTTAAAATACGCGCTAATGTTTGTGCCAGTAATGTTTTACCACTACCAGTTGGCCCAATAAGTGAAATATTACTCTTCGCCAATTCTACATCATCAATTTTGCTGTTAGAATTAATGCGTTTGTAATGGTTATATACCGCTACCGCTAGTGCTTTTTTCGCGTTATCTTGTCCGATGACATACTCATCTAAGATTTCACGAATTTCTACCGGTTTCGGTACATCTTTGAATTCTACTTCTTCGTCCTTCGCAAGCTCCTCTTGTACAATTTCAGTACAAAGCTCGATACACTCGTCACAAATGTAAACACCTGGACCTGCAACTAGCTTTCGAACTTGCGTTTGTGTTTTACCACAGAAAGAACATTTCAATTGACCTTTTTCATCATTAAATTTAAACATATTTTCACACCCCTTACAAAGTGCTAATCTCTTGCCTTCGTATGTACACGATAAATGTATCGTATGTAAATACATATTATGTCACTACGTGGCGAGAAATACAAATAATATGACTAGTTATGTACAAATAAAAAATTTTAAAACTTTTGAAATATGTATATTCGACTTACAAAGGAACTTTTCCTTCTTCATCGAAAAGTTTTATAAATATATTTCTATATTTATAAAACAAGGCACGATTAAAATCGCACCTTGTTATTTTATTATGCAGCGTTGTCTACTAAGAAGTCTACAGCTTTACGCACTTTAAGATCTTCAGATAAAGCGTCTACGCTTCCAAGAGCTTGCTTGATAGCGTCTACTGGCATACCGTACATTTCAGCCATTTTTTCAACTTCTGCAGTTACTTCTTCTTCAGTAACTTCGATGTTTTCAGCTTCAATGATAGCTTCAAGAACAAGATTGATTCTTACACGTTTTTGTGCATCCTCTTTCATTTGCTCTTTTAATTTGTCAGCGTCAGTACCTGTGAATTGGTAGTAAAGCTCAAGGTTCATACCTTGTTGGCTTAAACGTTGCTCGAATTCACGAACCATACGATCTAACTCAGTGTCGATCATAGCTTCTGGAATGTCGATTTCAGCGTTAGCAGCAGCTAATTCTACTACTTCGTCACGTACTTTGTTCTCAGCTTCGTGCTTTTTGCCTTCTTCTAAGTTTGTACGAAGTTTTGTTTTTAATTCATCAAGAGTTGCAACTTCTTCGTCAGCATCTTTAGCGAACTCGTCGTTTAACTCAGGAAGTTCTTTTGTTTTGATTTCGTGAATTGTTACTTTGAATGTTGCTGGTTTACCAGCTAATTCAGCAGCATGGTACTCTTCTGGGAATGATACTTCAACTTCTTTAGAATCACCAGATTTAAGACCAATTACTTGCTCTTCGAAACCTGGGATGAAAGTACCAGAACCGATTGCAAGAGAATAGTTTTCGCCTTTTCCACCTTCAAATGCTTCGCCTTCAACGAAACCTTCGAAGTCGATTACAGCTGTATCACCATCTGCAACAGTTCCTTCTTCTTTAACAACTAGTTCAGCTTGACGCTCTTGTAAAGCTTTTACTTCGTTCTCTACATCCTCGTCAGTTACAGTTGTTTCAACTTTTTCTACTACTAAACCTTTGTAATCACCTAATTTAACTTCAGGTTTTACAGTAACTTTTGCAGTGAAAATTAAGTTTTGGCCTTTTTCGAATTTCTCGATGTCAATCTCAGGATGAGCAACTGGGAAGATACCAGCTTCATCGATTGCTTCACCGTATGCTTTTGGTAAGATGATATCTAAAGCATCTTGGTATAAAGATTCAATACCAAAGCGTTGTTCGAATAATGGACGAGGCATTTTTCCTTTACGGAAACCTGGTACATTAATTGTTTTTACTACTTTTTTGAATGCAGCGTCGATAGAGTTATTTACTTCTTTAGCATCAACTTCGATTGTTAAAACGCCAACGTTACCTTCTGATTTTTCCCATTTTGTAGACATTTATTCTTTCCCTCCAACTATAATAATGTATGCACATACCTCTATAGATTAAGATTTTTATTATCTCTTTCTTGAAATAACAAATGTACAAATAACCCTCTAGCAAAAAGCTTTCAGATACAATGTTCCAATCTACTAATTGTCTAAAAGACAACTACGGTATATTTTGTTCGAGACTAATATGAAACATATTAAGTAAGAGAATTATACTCCTCTTCTCTTACAAACAGGCAGATTTCTGCCTTTTGCAACCCTTACATTATAACATAGAATGTGCTCGTTTCAATAACTGAACGATTCTTTTTCATAATTATACGGGCAAATAGCCTTCTCTTTCAATGCGCAGTAACCATTGATAGGCAATATGAAATTCCTCAAACTCAATATTGTATGCTGTCATAAGTTCTTCTTCATCAATAGCCAATCCGAAACGCTTTCTTCCAATTCTCTCTAAGACGGCAGCCCAAATTTCTACTTTATCCATTAATAGAGGGAATGGGAAAATGCTAATTTGTAATTCTTTCCAGTATGTAACCATTGCATTAAATATATCTGGATAATTTTGCTCTAATCGGTTTGAGAATTTATGTATAATTTTATCGGATTGCTCCTCATTATGACCTGCAAATGCTGGAATCACCTTTATCGTATTTCCAAACTTCTCTACTTCTATCTCTTCTTCTATTTGATTTTCTACCATTTTATACAAAATAGAAGTTTTTAAATAAGGGTGCTGATCTTCGTCTATTAAAAATTTCTTTAAAGTAGGAAGTGCGAGATCCAGGTCCTTTAACGAAAGTTTCTGGATCACTCTTAGCTTTTGACCAAAGTTTTCTCCAAAAAGCCCATCGGTAAATTCTTCTAATTCAAAATTCGAATCCACTAGCGGTATATCTTCTTCACTCAGCATCCCTTGCGCAAACAAAGCAAGCTGCGCCAATTTTTCCTTTTGCTCAGGAATTATATCTTTCGTTTGCAAAACTTCCTCAACAGTTTCGATGACACCTTCATAATCATTTGTTTGAACTAAAATCGTTACATACGTTTCAAGAATATCACCGAATAATACAGCTCCTGTTTCAAGCAACTGCTCACATTTTTCTTTCGCTTCTTCCATACGTTTTAATTCTAGCAAACAAATAACTGAAGCTAATTCTGTTTGTTCCGTCTCTGCATTATACTGACGTAATATTTCAAAGCAGCGCAATGCATCTTCGAATTCCCGCTCTTTCAACGCTAAAAAACCTTTATCAATATAGCGTTCTGATAGTTGCGGAAACAATACGACCGTATTTTCTTTTTTATCCATACGTCCGCCTCTTTTTCTAGATTTTAATGATCTTCAAAGTAAATATATCAAATGCGTCATGAGAACACAACATTCCAAAATTATTTATTTGAAATATAGGAATATTCGATTTTTATAACAAAAAAGCAACAAACTTTTAAATAAAATTCATTTTTCACAAACAAAAACCCTCAGCAACAGACGCAGAGGATTCATCATTAATGGAAAGCTTTTATAATTGTGGGGTATATAACAAGGGTAATAATTTGGAGAACAATAATTGCCATAACAATCATGCTAAAATAGAAGATTGGTTTACTTCGCTTCATTAAAAACATAATAATAAGCATCGTACAAGCAAACAAACTTAAAAAGAACAAACTTGTCGTCGAACTAAGTATACCACTCGGGACAAAGAACAATAAAACTACACTACAAGTACCTATAATTCCAAATAACCATTCCATTCATTCACTCATTCCCTTTCCCTCTTATGGCAGTTTGTTCTACGCTACTAACAGTTTTACAACATCAATTACATATGTTAATTTTTCATACGCCACAAACCCAAAAGCTACTGTTAAACCCGTTACGATTAATCCTTTCATCATCTCTTCCTCCTCATTTATCGTTGTTATCTTCATTATAGAGGATTAGTAATTTGTTACCATCGAACTTCCTTACACTTACCTTACAGAGTTGTAAGATTTCAAAAATAGATTTAAAATCATGTTAATATATTTTTGTACAATTAAGAATTTAATTTACAAGGGGGATTATATATGTTCAAAAAAATGGCAGCTGACGTTTTAGGATTAAGCGATGTAGGTTCCGTTATCACACCAAAAGATTACGATAAGGTCGATGCTGATGATTACGTAATGCATGAAGATGGGGAGAAAATTTACTTTCTTATTAAATCAAAATCAGATGAATATTGTTTCACAAACAAAGGATTAATTCACCTAGATGGTACAAGTGCCACAAGCAAAAAACGTACATTACGCCGCTTTAGCTATAGTAAATATCAAATTAAAAACGCAGCACTTGAAACTGCAGGAACGATTGATTTAGATGTGGAAATTAAATTTCAAATGGGAGATGAGCACTACTCAATTGATGTTCATAAAAAACATATTGAAGAATTAAAAGATTTATATAAGGCTTTACTTAAAATCGAAGAAATTTCATACGACAACGACATTACATTGCAGTACGCTCATAAAAGTTTAGATATGGCTTCTAACACATTTAGCCGTATTTCAAATGCACA
Source organism: Bacillus cereus (assembly GCF_015071065.1). Taxonomy (GTDB): domain Bacteria; phylum Bacillota; class Bacilli; order Bacillales; family Bacillaceae_G; genus Bacillus_A; species Bacillus_A cereus_BA. The sequence goes on from NZ_VOVA01000001.1 coordinate 865,545, forward strand.
AGTGAATCTGGCAGAGCAATTTAAAGAGATGAATGAGATTGCCTTTAACTGGCTCGTTGATACGAAAAAGCAATATAATGTGAAAGATTACGGTTTTGTCTTTGAAAAGTTTATTAATAACTAATTTAAAACAAACAAAAAACCTTGTTATCAAAAGATAACAAGGTTTTCTTAGCGTCCCAGGAGAGATTCGAACTCCCGACCGTACGCTTAGAAGGCGTATGCTCTATCCGGCTGAGCTACTGGGACATGGAGCGGGTGAAGAGAATCGAACTCTCGACCAGAGCTTGGAAGGCTCTTGTTTTACCACTAAACTACACCCGCATATATTATTTTATTTTTCTTCGTTAGCGCCGTTGCCCTATCGACAATACTTAGTATATTCTCCACTCAACATAAAGTCAACACTTTTTAAAAAAAGAGGATAATTTTTCTTATCCTCTTTTAAAAGTTGCTTGTTCCACCAGCTGTCCGTCTAATGTTTCAAAACGAACTTCTATATGATTTTCATCCACTTCTAATAAAGCGAATGTTTTTTCCACACGAGAGCGCGGGAGCAAAATACTTCCTGGATTAATAAATAAAATCCCATCAATTAATTCTGCCCCTAATACATGAGAGTGTCCAAAGCACGCTACTTGCACTCCTACTTCTTCTGCATGATACGCTAACGTTTGTAACGTCATTTTCACATTATGACGATGACCGTGTACAACTAAGAAACGAATTCCATCTACATCAGTTACAATTTCATCTTGAAAGTTAGCATAATCACAATTCCCTTTTACAACATGGAAACCTTGCAGCTCTTCGTGAGCAGGCGTTAGCTCTGAATCACCACAATGAATCATGACATCTACTTTCCCTTCGTAATTCTCTTTTAACTGCTGTAATTCCTTCACAGAGCTATGACTATCGCTTACGATTAAAGCTTTCATCAATCTCTCTCCCTTATTCTTCTAAAAACCATTCTGGGATTTTTTCTTCTAATTTACGAAGAGCATGTCCGCGGTGACTAATCGCATTTTTCTCATCTGAGCTTAGCTCCGCCATCGCTTTTTTATATTCTTCTACATAAAAAATCGGATCGTATCCGAAACCATTTTCCCCGCGGCGCTGTTCTAAGATTTTCCCTTCGCACGTTCCGTTTACAATAACCGGCTCTTTATCAGCTTCAGGGAAAGCAACTGCTAGCGCACAGTAAAAACGAGCTGTACGTTTTTCGAAATCGACGTCAGTTAACCCTTGTAACACCTTATCTATATTCGCCTGATCATCTTTCGGTTCTCCAGCAAAACGAGCTGAATATACACCTGGCTTCCCGTTTAAGGCATCTACAATAAGACCAGAGTCATCCGCAATTACGATGGAATTCAACTGTCTACTAAGACTGTCTGCTTTTAAAATTGCGTTTTCTTCAAATGTTTCACCAGTTTCTTCGACTTCTTCAATATGAGGAAAATCGTGTAAAGACTTCACTTCTAAGTCAAATCTCTCAAATAACTCAGCAAACTCACGTACTTTCCCAAGATTTTTCGTCGCTACAACAACTTGCTTCATATTTTCCACCTCTACTCTATATGAGATACGATGTCACCTAACGCTTCTTTTTGCTTTTCAACAAGTTGAAGAATCCCTTGTTCAGCAGCATCAAGTAATTCATTTAACTGAGCTCTGCTAAACGTCGCTTCTTCTCCAGTTCCTTGTACTTCAACAAACTGACCTTTTCCAGTCATAATAACGTTCATATCAACGTCTGCTTTAGAATCTTCTACGTAGTTTAAATCTAAAACAACACCTTGTTCTTCAACAATGCCTACTGACGTTGCCGCTAAATAATCTTTCACCGGAATTTTAGATACTTTTTCTGCTTGCAATAATTTTTCAAAAGCTAATACCATCGCTACATAAGCACCTGTAATAGAAGCTGTTCTCGTTCCGCCATCCGCTTGAATTACATCACAGTCAATCCAAACCGTTCTTTCGCCAAGCGCTTCTAAATCAACAACCGCACGTAATGCTCGTCCAATTAAACGCTGGATTTCCATTGTGCGCCCTGTTACTTTCCCTTTACTTGATTCCCTGATTGTACGTTGCTCTGTCGCACGTGGAATCATTGCGTATTCTGCTGTTACCCAGCCTTTTCCTTCTCCACGCATAAACGGCGGTACACGCTCTTCAATTGTCGCTGAACAAATTACCTTTGTATCCCCAACTTCAATTAGTACTGATCCCTCTGGATGTTTTAAATAATTTGTATGAATATGTATATGGCGTAGCTCTGCTTTTCCTCTACCATCTACTCGCATAAAAATAACCCCCTCATAAATACTCTCATTAGTATAGCCAAATTTAAATGTACGATATGTATAACAATAAAAGAAGGGGAACTCAAAAAGCAATTCCCCTTTCTTACATAAGTATATCAAATTATTCGCGATTAAAAACTACCTGTATTCACGTTTTGTGGACGATCAACAGGTTTTATTAACTTTTCACCTTTCTCATCCATAAGATTTGCTTTCCCATTCACTTCAATAGAAACATTTTTCACACCTTGTTTTTCCGTTAAAGATAAGACTAACGATTTCAACACATAATTTGAAATCATATTTTTGTCTGGGTTCACAAATATATTTTCATTAAAGTTTAATGTAATATTTCCGTCCTGCACTTTCGGATTCGTAATAAGCTTAGCTCCTGGATTAAAATCATTTAGTAGCGATCCTTGAATCGGACCTTTTACAAGCTCATCCACAATGGCCGCATAATCATTTTCTTTTCCTTCTGCCACGCGTCTTGTTACCGGTACGTAATATTGCTGCTTATTATTATTTTGCGCCATAAAGTAAAGTGTAACCGGTTTTGTATGCGTCACATCTGCTACTTGTTCATCATCAAAGTTAATTCCATCCGCACGACTTACCCCTTCACCAAGTGGTGTACCCGCAACAGGCATCTTCGCTAACTTTTCACCATTTATTTGGAACTGCACTTGTTTTATTTCTGTAAATTGAGTCAAAGTCCACGCTACTGATTCAACAATTTGACGTTCTTCTTCTTTTGAATAATTTTTCATTTCTTTAGAGAAATCAATTACTGCTGTCCCGCCTTTTTTCAAATTCAAGGTCATCGTCGTATTCGCTGGAAGGACTGCTCGAAATCCATTTGGCAATAAATTTGTGACCGGTCCATCTTTCACAAGATACTCTAACGTTTGCTGTACAACTTCATTCGCTTTCGGAGTAGGCATTGTAATAGTTTGCGGTACGACATATCCATTTTTATCAACGAGGTATAACTCTCTATTTACTGTTTGCTCTTGTTTATCTTTTTTAGCAGTTTCTTTCTTTTCACCTTCTGTATACGTAACTTTTTTTGGCGGATCAATTTGTTCTGTCGCTTTCTCTTGATTTAACAAGCCACACCCTGATAATAAAATCGCACTCACAGTAGCACCAACAACCCATTTAAAAGTGGATTTAGGCATGCCATTCCCCCCTAAAATCTAAGTTTGTACTATTATGTATACGAGCTGTTTCATATTTTAGAACAAGCTATAGCCACTTACACAGAAAAAACCCCTGATTTCTCAGGAGTTCTCTTATATGAATCTACTATTATTCTGTATCTAAATTAATATGCTTCACATTTTCAATCGGCTGACCGAACCACTTTGATGCAATTTCTTTAAACAGACCTATTTTACCAGTCGTTAAGAAGAGGTGATCACTTTGTTCTTCTCCCTCATTTAACATCTTACTATGGTATAAAATCGTACTTACCTCACGCGCTGTTTCATCACCCGAACTAATTAATCGCACTTGATCCCCCATTACCTTTTTAATAACAGGACCTAAAATCGGATAATGTGTACACCCTAGAATAAGCGTATCAATGTCAGTACTTTTCAACGGTTGCAATGTTTCTCTTACAACTTCATACGCCATTTCACTTTCGAAATTCCCACTCTCTACAAGCTCAACGAAAGGTGGGCACGCTAAACTTTCTACCATAACACGGTTATTAATAGACTTTAGCGCCTCTTCATAGGCACCACTTTTTACCGTTCCAATCGTTCCAATAACCCCAACATGATACGTATTTGTCACTTTTAAAGCTGTACGTGATCCTGGATGAATAACTCCAACCACTGGAATTGGTAATTGTTTCTGCATTTCTTCTAATACAACCGCAGTTGCTGTATTACACGCAATCACTAACATTTTGATATTCAAATCTAATAAATGCTCCGTCATTTCCCACGTAAATTGACGCACTTCTTCACGAGAACGCGGACCATAAGGGCAACGTGCTGTATCCCCTAAATATATAATGCGCTCTTTCGGCAACTGACGAATTAATTCCTTCGCTACTGTTAAACCGCCCACTCCTGAATCAATAACACCGATCGCTCTATTCAACTTAATCACCCGTTTTCTCATTCATCATCTTATTTTATCATTATATTTTACGCACTTTAAGTTCGCTCACTTAAAGTGCTCCTGTATGAAAAATTTTTATGTGTACCTGTATAGACTAGGACCTTTTTTATTTTGCTCCTTTTTTTCGTAATTTGCAAGACAGAAAAATAACCGACCTTCTATATGAAAGTCGGTTTCTTCTATATAAAACAAAGCTCCTTCTTCTTTCAATTTACTTTCTAGCAAAAACGGAACTCTTTTTTCTAAATGTACAGCTTTCTCTTCATCATTTGTATAACCCGTTATACGCTTACCCGCACTAAAAAACGAACCATCCTCATTTTTCACACCAACTAATGCACTGACACCGTGACAAACAGCCGCTACAACCCGGTTATTGTTATACATATTCTCAATCAAATTTGCTACATATGGATTCCCCGGAAAATCTACAATCGCCCCGTGCCCACCACCAAATAAAACCGCATCATAATCCGAAAAGTGAACAGTTGAGACTGGCTTCGTATTTTGCAATAAAGAAGCGACATACTTAAATTCACGAGGTATACCATTCGGAATAGACACTCTATCAATAGGCTCTCGCCTTTTATCGACACAATATCAACATCGAACTTAGCCTTTTTAAACAAATTAAAAGGAGCTGCGAGCTCTTCAAGCCATAAACCAGTCGGGTGTCCCTTCATATCATGGGCACTTGTTGAAACTAACAATATCCTTTTCAACATATCCCCCTCCTTAATACCTATTTATGTATGAGACATTATTATCATTCATATAGAACATGAAACAAACAAAAAAATAGCCGACCTCTTGTATAAAAGTCGGCTGCTTTCTTATAGTTCGAGCTCTCCCATGCGAAGAAGCTCAACAACTGCTTGTGAACGTCCTTTAACCCCTAGCTTTTGCATTGCGTTTGATATGTGGTTGCGAACTGTTTTTTCACTTATAAAAAGTTCACCTGCAATTTCCTTCGTCGTTTTATCTTGAACCAGTAATTCAAACACTTCTCTTTCTCTCTTTGTGAGTAACGGTTTAGATTGATACGCTTTTTCCTTCAACTGGTATAACCCTCCTTGCTTAAGCCAGAGCTGTATATGTGTAAGTTGGGTGTTTATTTAGTCAAGATATTGTATGAACGAAATGTGCAGGTGGTGAATGAAAATGGGCTTTATTTCTTATGTTATTTTAGACTTTTATACATTGCGTGCACTCATTTTATCCACTTACTTTCCAATGCGCCATATTTGTTCTAGTAATATACTTACAACTGTACCTACAAACAAACCATTTCCAAATATATATTGCATAACAGAAGGCAATGATTGGAGTGCTACAGGCGGTAAAAACATAACGCCGCAGCCAAATAATACTGCAATCCCTAAAATCGTTACATTCCTTTCGCTAAGCTCCACTTGTTTTATATTATTAAACCCAATTCCAATTAGTTGTACGAATGAAGCCATTAAAACTGCAGATGCGACAGCGGATGGTAACGATGCTAAGTAACGAATAATACTTGGAAAAAGAGACATTACGACTAGTAACGCACATGCCATTAAGAACGATCGTATATATTTTTGTTTCGTTAAGCGTATAAATCCTGCCGTTGCTGGCAACGGCACGACACCTACTGTTGAAAATACAGAGGAAATGATATGTGAAATCCCTCCAACCCACGTACCATCCTTCAGCTGTTTTTGTTCAATAGTCGCCTTATGAATCGTAGCCTGATTAATTGCTATAATAGCTGCCACTGTATTTGAAACTAAAATACATACCATAACGAAACTTGATACAGCCATACCTGTATTCCATTTTGGAAGCCCCCAAGCAAATATATGTGGAAGTTGCACAAAATGAGTTACTTGAGATGGAATCGTCACTTTTCCTGCAATTAGAAAAATAATCCACCCACTAATTAATCCTATTAAAACTGCATAACTTTTGACAAAACCTTTTCCAAAATTAGACAGTATAACAACGAACAGAAATATACTAAACGCTATTATTGCTGTAAATCCATCGATTTGAGAAATAGTAGCTGTAATTCCTAGCATTCCTTTTAAAAATACACCACTTAATTGCAAGCATAATAAAAGTAAGAACGTCCCTGTCACGAGCGGCGTAAATAAAAATAAAATACGCCCGATAAATCCCGTTACTCCTAGTCCTATTAAAACAACTCCCGCAACCATCATCCCTAATTCTAAAATTTGCAATGTACTATGTAATTGATCCTGCCCTACAGTTGCATAAGCAAGCACGGTAAATACACCAACCCAAGATCCAGCTGGTCCATCTGCAATCGGAAGTTTATGTCCAAGCCATCCTTGTAAAAAAGAAGATATACCAACTACGAAAAACGTACGCTGCATTAAATAAAATACTTCTTCCGTCGTAAGATGAAATAATCCGCCAACGACAATTGGTAGCGCGATTGAATTTGCTAATAAAAAAATAAACCACTGCAAGGTTCCCATAATATGATTGTGATTATGTTGATTGTCCAAATTTCCCATCCCTTCTAGCTTTCCTATAAAAAATATAGTATTAATGCTATTCAACTAAAAAAGAAGAGTTCTATTTTTACAATTAGAACCCTTCTCAAAACCTCTAAACGATTCTTCTATACGAGATTATCTAATTTCACTTGATCTAAATTCCCTACAACCATATTCCCTTTATACATAACTACACACTTCTCTGTTTGACGAGCTACTGCCTCAGCGGCGCATGTCGCGTCCGTCAAAACAAAACTTGCCTCATCTCCTACATTTGGCCATACTCGCTTCCCTTCATTATTTAACGTTTCCTTCCCTCCTGTAATAAAACGAAGAGCTTTTCCTAAAGACCTTTCATCACTCCAACCAAATCGTTCTGCCAATCGATTTGCCTTTTGAAGCATATCTCCCGTTCCGAACGGAGACCAATGATCTGTAATACTATCATTTCCTAATGAAACTTTAACTCCTTTTCGAGCTAATAATGGAATTGGGATTACTTGTTTACCGATTGGAACCGTTGAAGTAATATCAATCTTCAAGGCTGCTAGTCTTTCTGCCACTTCTTCAGCTTCTTTATCAGTAACGCCCCCAAGTCCCAGCGCATGACTAATTGTTACACGACCTTGCCATCCTGCTTCTTCCGTTAGGCTTGCCAATCTCTTCATTGTAAACGTTCCAAGGTTATTCGCATCATGCAAATGAATATCAACATCCGCATTAAACTCTACCGCAATGTCCATAATCGTATGTAATGATTTTTCAATATCATTATCTACTGTAGCTGGGTCCACTCCGCCAACTAATTGTGCGCCCATACGCATCGCATCCTTCACAAGTTGTACGGAATTACTGCGCAATAATCCATGTTGCGGAAAAGCAACTATTCTACCAGACAACCGATTTTTATACGTTTCTAATGCCGCTAACGTTGCCTCTAAATTACGAAGTCCAATAACCGGATCCACATTACAATGCGTTCTAATATTCGTTGCGCCATTTCGAAGCAATAACTCTAGCATATTTTCCGCCCTGTCTTGAGCAGTTGCTAATTGCTTTGGTAAAATCGTTTTTTCTTCATTAAAACGTGTAAAAATATTTTCTGCTGGCATACAAGCTTTCCAAGGCCCACTATAATATGTTTTATCAATATGAATATGCATCTCTTCAAAAGCTGGTAAAACTAATAAACGATTAGCATCAAAAGTTAATATTCCTTCCTCTTGAACGATTCCCGATATAATTCTTTTAATTCTCCCATCTTCAATAAGAAGACTACATATTTCTGTTTCCGTTCGTGAAATTTTCGCTTCTTCATATGTATACCCTGTTTCAAGCTTTACGTTAGTCAACCAATACAATGTCGTTGTCATTGCCATTTCCCCACCTTATATTAGAAAATACGTCACACCCTCATTATTATTTTAATATCAACTGAAAATTAAGACAATTAATACACCACATTGCCCCTTCACAAAAAAATGTAATATAACCTAATGGTCTTCTCATAAATTTCCATATAGAATAAAAGTACACTGTATCACTCATACATAACAGTGGTGATATAAAAAGGAGAGGATCATAATATGTCAAAAAAATTATATAAATCCGAAACTGATAAAATGCTATTCGGTGTGTGCGGTGGTTTAGGAGAGTATTTCGATATAAGCACTAGTCTAATTCGTATCATCTGGGTTATTGCCGTTTTATGTTTCGGAACGGGCTTTTTAGCTTATCTCATTTGTTTATTACTGATGCCACGTTCTTACTAACAGCACCAGCAATTATGCGGTGCCTTTTTTTATGTTTCCTACTTACTCATATCCTTTAAAATAACGCCTATAGAATCTTTTTCTATAGGCGCTTTTTCATGAAGAATATTTCATCGTTAAATGTAATACCGCCACTTCATCCTCTTCATTTTTATAACTATGTTTCTTATTCGCTTCAAATTGAATCGAATCAAACTCATTTAGCACGTACACATCGTTCTCCACTTGAATAGAAACTTTCCCTTTCATTACTGTTACAAGCTCAATTGCTCCTTCATGATGCGCTTCAGGTTCATATATACTATCCGCTCTTAAACAAGCTCGGTGCATTTCCATCCCCGTTTCTTTCGTGTAACGAAACATTGTTTCTAAGTGCCACGCTTGTCCTACATCTACTGCAAAGCCTTCTCCGCAGCGCGCAACAGCTACAGGCTCTCCAACAACCATCAATCTCGATAAAGGGATTGATAACCCTTTCGTAATTTTCCAGATGACAGCTAATGTTGGATTCGTTTCACCTCTTTCAATTTTTCCTAACGTTAATTTACTAACACTTGTCTTTTGGGCTAAATCTTCTAAACTTAATTTTTGTTCATTTCGAATTTGTCTTAATAACTGACCTACTTGCTGAATTACTTCTTTCGTTTGCATATCTTCATTTTCTTTCATCTATAAAACCACCTTAAAGTATAAAATAGTTTACTTTTATTATTTTAAAGTATATTATACTATACATAATTATTTAATTCCAAAAGGAGTGTTATACTTCATGCGCGCAATATTATTAGGGCTTTTATCATCAGCCTTTTTTTCTGCAACTTTTATTATTAATCGAGCGATGAATGTATCTGGAACAAGCTGGGCTTGGACCGCTTCCTTCCGTTTTCTATTTGCTCTTCCTATTTTATTCCTTATCGTTTTATTTCGCAAAAACTTAAGGGGGTTATGGGAAGAGTTAAAAAAACATCCATTGGTGTGGATCGGATGGGGTTCCGTTGCAGGTATTGGTTTCTATTCTTTATTAAGTTTCGCGGCTGTCTTTTCTCCCGCTTGGCTCGTTGCTGGAACTTGGCAAGTTACGATATTAGCAGGTTTACTACTATCACCACTATTTTTTGTTAAAATAGAAACGAAATCAGGTACAAAATTTGTACGCGGAAAAATTCCACTTCGTAGTTTATATGTAGCATTATTTATTTTACTTGGTGTAATTTGTATGCAAGCGACTGCAGCAGGCCACATTACAATATCTCAGTTCATTTCAGGTTTTTTACCTGTCGTGTTAGCTGCTTTCTTATATCCGTTTGGCAACCGAAAAATGATGGAACTTGTTGGCGGACGTCTTGATACATTCCAACGTGTATTAGGAATGGCAATCGGAAGTCTCCCTATTACAATTTTACTTGGTATATACGGATTTTCTACTACTGGTATTCCATCATCAACTCAAATGCTTCAAGGATTTTTGTTAGCATTATGTTCCGGAGTTATTGCGACGATGACATTTTTCTTTGCTACTGACTTAGCAAAAGATAATCTTGCTTTACTTGGAGCTGTTGAAGCAACACAAGCTGGAACGATGGTCTTTACCGTGCTTGGTGAGATTATTTTCTTAAATGGCTCATTTCCTAGTGGTCTGTCACTGATTGGGATGATTATTATCATGCTAGGAATGGTCGTAAATAGTGTTTTAAACCGTTCTGTTCCAGTCATTAAACAAAAAAAATCAGCATAAAAATAGATATGGTTCTTCTTCATAGAACCATATCTATTTTTATTGTCCCCCTATTTCGCCTTATCAGAATAGTATTTCATTAGCTATTTATACTAAAACCTATGCTATAATACGTTTCATGCGCATTAATAGGAGGTAAATTATGTTAAAAAAAGCAATCGCTGAATTTATTGGTACATTTGTACTTGTATTATTCGGAACTGGAGTAGCTGTCATTGGTGGCGGAATTGAAGGAATTGGAACACTAGGTATCGCTATGGCTTTCGGATTATCTATCGTAGCTATGGCATATAGCATTGGAACAATTTCTGGATGTCATATTAACCCAGCAGTATCAATCGCTATGTTCATCAACAAAAGAATGAACGGTATGGAACTTAGCTATTATTTATTAGCTCAAATTTTAGGTGGTTTATTAGGAACTGCAACGTTAGTAACAATTTTACGATCTGCTAAATTACCTTTAGATAATTTAGGACAAAATAGTTTTGGAACTCTTGGTTTATCTGGAGCATTTTTAGTTGAATTCATTTTAACTTTCGTATTTGTTTTAGTTATCGTTGCTGTAACAGGTAAAAAGGGAAGTTCTTCTTTAGCTGGACTAGTAATTGGTTTCACATTAGTATTAATTCACTTATTAGGTATTCCGTTAACTGGAACATCTGTTAACCCAGCTCGTAGTATCGCACCAGCTCTATTCGCTGGCGGAGAAGCAATTTCTCAACTATGGGTGTTCATCGTTGCCCCAATTCTTGGTGGTATCGTAGCAGCTGTTGTAGGAAAGTTTATTTTAAATACTGAAAAATAGAATTTTCAACATTTCCGAATATGAAAAAAAGCGAGCCCTCTTTATGAGGAAGCTCGCTTTTTTATTCTTTAATTTTCGACTTTAAATTTGTAACTAACTGCTGCACCGTTACATTTGCAAGTACATTTTCCATCGCTTCTTGCGATTGTATTAAAACAATCTCTAATACCGATTGAATATTAGCTCCTACTGGACATTCAATGTTGGGATTTTCATGGAAAGAAAATAGATGTCCTTCTTCTACAACTTCCACAGCTTTATATACATCAAGTAATGTAATTTCATCTAAATCACGAGCAAGTGTCGTACCACCTTTACCAGCTTGTACATCAACAAGTCCGGCTCTCTTCAACATTCCTGTAATGCGACGAATCACAACTGGATTTGTATTCACACTACCAGCAATCCATTCAGAGGTACAGCGAGAGTTTCGATCTATCGCAAGTAACGTTAACATATGAACACCTACTGTAAAACGACTACTAATTCCCATCTGCACACCCTCCTTTTTATTCATTCTATTAAAAGACGACCCTTATTATTATATACTATTTTTAATTTATACATAAAGAAAAAGCATGATTCCATTAGAAAATCATGCTTTCCCTCTATTATTGACGTTTAATAAATTTCGCTAAATCTTTAAATTTCACTTTATCTGAGTAATTCATTACACCATTTACATAGATACGGCTTGTAATAGCATTTAATATACCAATCGTCGCCAATAAAACTACTAATGTTATCGTAATCTCTAACATACCTGCTTCACCAGCTACAATCCGCGAGAAGGTGACCATCGGTGTGAAAAACGGAACATACGAACTTACAACAACAATAGTACTATTCGGATCACTTAATGATTTAATACTAATGAAGAATGCAGCCATGATCAAAATCATTACCGGGAAAGATACAGCTTGTAAATCCTCTGTCTTAGACACAACAGCTCCAGCCGCAGCGTACATCATCGCATAAAGTAAATACCCCGTAATGAAATAAACAAGAAACATACTTATAACCTTTGCATCTAATTTTGTAAAGTCAATTGGAATACCAAATAATGAGGCACTTTCTAAATCGACCCAACCTAACAAATAAGGAATAAGATAACCACACGCCAATATTACAAGTTGTAATAACGCCGTTGAAACAACCGCCAAAATTTTCGCATACATCATCGTAAGAGGCTTTACTTTCGGAAGCATTACTTCCATTACACGTGACGCCTTTTCAGATGCAATATTCATTGCGATTGTATTTCCGAAAGCTACAATAAACATATACAAAGCAAATGTAAAGAAATATGCAATTCCGAAAGAAGATGTGCGATCTTTTATCGCCTCTTGCTTCACTTGAATTTCTGCCTGTAATTGCTGCGCAATTTCTGGTGAAACATTATTTTTTGCAATCGTCACCATCGTATATTGTTGTTTTAAATAGCCTGCCATAATTGCAGAAGTTGCTTGGCTTGGAAATCCATTATACATATATGTAACTGCTGGAGCCCCATCCTTTTCCGTCACATGGAATAGACCATCTAAATCTCCCTCTTCTACTTGCTTATGCAGTTTATCAAAATCATCCTTTGAACCGACCGTTATGTTTGCTGATGGCAATAGCTTATTTAACTCTTCCTTTTGTACTTTGTATGTGGAACTCTCTACTACAACTGCAATTTTATCTTTATCCTTATTTTTATCATCGCCTGAAGTAAAATGATTAAATGCAAAAATCCCAAACACAACTAAAAATAAAATCGCACTCATAATTAATGATTTTTTAGATAAAAACGCTTCCCTAAAATAAAATGAAAATACATGAGAAAATTTACGCATCTTTATTTCGCCCTCTCTACAAAGATTTCGTTTAGCGTCGGCTCTAGCATTTTAAATTGTCGTAAGCTAACACCTTGTTCTTGCAATTGTTGCAAAATCTTTAGAGCTTCTGCATCGTCTTGTACTTTCACATAAAGAAGGCCTTGTTGTTTTTCATACGGAACATGTATAGCTTCTAATCCCTTTTCATTCTCTGCTATATCTTCAATCGTTAAATTACGAAAACCGTATTCTTTCTTAATATCACTTAACTGTCCTTCTACAACTGCTTCACCCTTTTTCAAAATACATACATGTTGGCAAAAAGCCTCTACTTGCTCCATACGGTGACTTGATAAAATAATTGTCTTTCCGCTCTGTACTTGTTCTCCAATAATACTAGCTAGCATTCCAGCATTAACTGGATCAAGTCCGCTAAATGGTTCATCCAAAATAAGGAGTTCTGGATCATGAAGAAGAGCAGCAATCAATTGAATTTTTTGCTGATTCCCTTTTGAAAGTTCTCCCGCCGTTTTAAATTTATATTCTGGAATTGCTAAGCGCTCTAACCAGTAATCAATTGCAAGATCCACTTCTTTTTTCGTCATGCCTTCTAATCTACCAAAATATCGCAACTGATCTATTACTCTACTTTTTGTATATAGTCCTCTTTCTTCTGGTAAATATCCAATTGTTACCCCGCTATCACCAAATGATTTTCCATCCCACGTAATAGAACCTTCATTTGGCGTTAATAAACCTAGTAACATTTTAATTGTCGTTGTTTTCCCTGCACCATTTCGGCCAAGTAACCCTAACACTTCACCTTTCGGTAACGAGATTTGCAAACCATTAACTGCTTTAGATTCTCCGAATATTTTTGTTAAGTTTTGAATTTGTAAACTCAATGTATATATCCTCCCCTTCAATAGCATTCTCGCTCTCGGTTACTATATGTTTGTTTAAAACAACATATAGTAACCTTATTCCATCTTCTTACATACATTCCTTTTCTTCAGCTACTTAGTTTTTATCTTATCTTTTTTATTTACCCTATCTACTATAGGACAAACTACTACATATACAAAAGACAATATGCAAATGTTCATAAAAAAAATATCATATTTTAATATATAATATTAAATGATTTTCTAACATCGAGGAGGATACATATGAAGATGAAGAGGGGTATTACCACTTTATTATCTGTAGCCGTTCTTTCCACATCGCTTGTAGCATGTTCAGGAACAGCTGAGAAAACAGTGGCAAAAGAAGAGAAAGTACAATTAACAGACCAGCAATTGATGGCTGATTTATGGTATCAAACAGCTGGCGAAACGAAAGCACTATACTACCAAGGATATAATATTGGTCAATTGAAGCTTGATGCAGCTCTTGCAAAAGGGACCGGCAAAAAACCTGCTATTGTACTTGATCTAGACGAAACTGTTTTAGATAACAGTCCTCATCAAGCAATGAGCGTTAAGACAGGAAAAGGTTATCCTTATAAATGGGACGATTGGATTAATAAAGCTGAAGCTGAAGCCCTTCCAGGCGCAATTGATTTCTTAAAATATACAGAGTCTAAAGGTGTAGATATTTACTACATCTCAAATCGTAAAACGAATCAATTAGATGCAACAATTAAAAACCTTGAGCGCGTTGGTGCTCCACAAGCAACGAAAGAACATATATTACTACAAGACCCGAAAGAAAAAGGAAAAGAAAAACGCCGTGAAATCGTTTCTCAAACACATGATATTGTCCTATTCTTCGGTGATAACTTATCTGATTTCACTGGTTTTGATGGAAAATCGGTAAAAGATCGCAACGAAACAGTAGCAGAATCCAAAGCACAATTTGGCGAGAAATTCATCGTTTTCCCTAATCCAATGTACGGCGATTGGGAAGGCGCTTTATATGATTATGATTTCAAAAAATCAGATACAGAAAAAGACAAAATTCGTCGTGACAACTTAAAATCATTTGATGCAAAATAATAAAGAGGATGGCATTTGCCATCCTCTTTATTGCATATTTCTTGTTAAAGGTAAAATAAACACTTCTACACGTCTATTTTTCGCTTTTCCTTCTGGCGTATCATTTGGTGCAATTGAACGGTATTCTCCGTAACCAATTGCACTAAATTTTTCTGGTTGCAATTCTTTATTTTGAAGTAATACCTGCATAAAATTAACGGCACGCTGTGTACTTAACTCCCAGTTTGATGCAAACTGAGCATTTGCGATAGGAACAGTATCTGTATGACCAGACACTGTAATTTCACGAGGTGATGCCGAAACAAGTAGGTTAGACATCTCTTTTGCAATCCCTAACGATTCTAACTTCACATCCGCTTTCCCTGAATCAAATAGTACATTTTCTAATATCGTTAACATTAATCCTTTTTCAGTTAACTTAGTTTGAAAAGAAGAGGATAGTTGTTTCTCATTAATATATTGATCAATCTTTTTTTGTAATGCTTTCAACTCATCCATTTCTTTTTTTTCTTTAGCTCTATCTTCCGCTTGTTTTTTTGCTTGTTCTGCCTCAAGACTACTTGCTGATAATTCTTTTTCCTCATTTGGTTTTTGATCACTTAAAAACTCTTTGTTTCCTGTTCCACCGGCTAACTCACTTCGAAAAGCAACAGCCATTTGTTTGAACTTCGCAGCATCTATACTACTCATTGCAAATAAAACAATAAACAAAGCAAACAATAACGTTAGCATATCAGAATACGGAATTAACCAAGTTTCATCAATATGCTCGTCATGCTTTTTCCTTTTACTTCTTCTATTCTTCCTACTCCGCATTTTTTTCCGCTCCTTTTTCTAGCTTCTTACGCTCAGTCGCAGAAAGCGCACCTAAAATGCGGTTTTTCATAATAAACGGATATGTACCTTCTTGTAGCATTAATAAACAATCAATAATTAAACGTTTCTTCTCTAATTCAGCAGCAGACTTTTGCTTTAATTTATTTGCAAATGGATGCCATAATACGTAACCTGAAAAAATACCGAAAATCGTTGCAATAAATGCACCGGAAATAGCATGTCCTAACTTTTCAATATCAGTTAAGTTTCCAAGCGCAGCTACAAGACCAATAACAGCGCCTAAAACCCCTAATGTAGGTGCATATGTACCAGCTTGCGAAAAAATAGCAGCCCCTTTTGCATGTCTTTCTTCAATCGCTTCTAATTCGGCTTCTAAAATTTGTTCTAAATCCTCTGCAGATACACCATCAATAACAAATTTCATACCACGCAAAAGAAATTCATCTTCAATTTCATCTAATTGTTGCTCTAAAGACAAAATTCCGTATTTTCTACTCTCAGATGTCCAATGAACAAATAATTCTAGCAATTGTTCATAACTTAAATCTTTTTTATTTGAACCAAAAAGAACTTTAAATAATTTTGGAACTCTTTTTAGTTGATTCATCGGAAATGCAATACACACTGCAGCAAATGTACCGACGAAAATAATTAGTGCTGCGGCAGGATTTAGTAAGGCTGTTATGTCAGCGCCCTTGACGACCATCCCTACGACTACCGCTAATACTCCTAAAATGATTCCAATAATTGTTGCAAAATCCATTCCCATTCACTCCTAGTCTATACAAGAAGTCTTTTATTCTCGATAATCGCTACATCTTCTTATATACATATATTACATAAAAAATGAACTTCATGAAAGATAAGAAATGAATTATATGAAAAAATACTACATTTTCACACATTTTCTGACATTTTCTTTGCATTTCTATTACGTTACGACTCTTATATTTCTTTTTCAACAAACTAGACTTATAATAAAAACGATACATATTTTATTAAGAAAGGACTGTTATTACAGGGCATCATGAAAAAAATAATAATTATTTCTGCCGCTACTATTGTAATCGGTATTACATCTTTCGTTTACTTTGGTTCTAAATCACCACTACAAAACGAAGCGAAAGCTGTCGAAAGTCAAAAACATAATAACCACCAAAAAGAAGAGATTCCTGCTTTTCAAAAAGCTGATCATAACGCAAAGAAACTAGATGATAATTTTTCCGTTGTAACAAATCCAGATTCTGCTCTTGTATTAGTCAATAAACATCGTAAATTACCAGATGGGTACATTCCAGAAGATTTGACGAAACCGAACGTACCATTTACTAGTCCAAAAGATAAAGAGAAAACATTACTTCGTAAAGATGCTGCAGATGCGCTTGAGAAAATGTTCCAAGCAGCGAAAGACGAAGGATTAGAACTTACAGCAGTTTCAGGTTACCGTTCTTACAAGCGCCAACAATCATTACATAACACATATATTAAACGCCAAGGAAAAGCTGAAGCTGATTCGGTAAGTGCAATTCCTGGAACAAGTGAGCATCAAACCGGTCTAGCAATGGATATTAGCTCAAAATCTGCTAAATTCCAATTAGAACCAATCTTCGGAGAGACAGCAGAAGGAAAATGGGTTGCAGAACATGCCCATGAGTTCGGATTTGTCATTCGTTATTTAGAGGATAAAACAAAAACAACAGAGTATGCATATGAACCGTGGCACTTACGCTACGTCGGTAATCCATACGCCACATACATATATAAGCACCATCTAACATTAGAAGAGGCGATGGAGGACAAAAAATAAGAGAGCCAATCGCTCTCTTATTTTTCTTTTATTCTATTATAATAGCGATTTCTTCCATTCCTCAGACCACGGTTCGCCTCTTCCAGTTTTTTTCGATGCTTGCACCATCATACCGCGCCCAGCTAAGCAAACTTCCCCTTCTGCATTTTTGACCATATAGTGTAAATCTAAAGAGGAATTCCCAACAGCTCCTGCCTTTACATATACTTTCAACTGCTCATCAAAATAAATTTGTTTTATGAAATTGCATTGTAGATCTGCGACGACTATCATCGTTTCTGATGATTCATGTGTCCATTCTTGCATAAATCCGAGTTCTTTAAACAATGCGATACGCGCTTCTTCAAAATATGTAAAAGCAACGACATTATTTACATGTCCAAACATATCTACTTCACCAAAACGAACTTTGACAGGATTATAAAATGAAAAACCATTTTCCCATTGCTCAAAGTCTTCAATATAAGAAATTCTCTTCATTGTTCCCTCTCCTTTTCGTTCTTAAAATAAACAGAATAAACAGAATAATAAAGTTATAAATATTGCCTCTTCAACATGAAGAGGCAATATTTATTAATAGTTATTGTCGCTACCAAAGAAATCTTTGAACGATTGAATTGTTGTATCACGGTTTAATGCTGCAATTGAAGTTGTTAATGGAATACCTTTCGGACATGATTGTACACAGTTTTGAGAGTTACCACAGTTTGCAAGTCCTCCATCACCCATAATTGCACGTAAGCGATCTGCTTTATGCATTTCACCAGTTGGATGCGAGTTAAATAAACGCGCTTGTGAAAGCGGTGCTGGTCCAATAAAGTCAGACTTACTGTTTACGTTCGGACATGACTCTAAGCAAACACCACATGTCATACATTTTGAAAGTTCATATGCCCATTGACGCTTTTTCTCTGGCATTCTTGGACCTGGTCCTAGGTCGTACGTACCGTCGATTGGAATCCAAGCTTTAACACGTTTTAACGCGTTAAACATACGGCTACGGTCAACTTGTAAATCACGTACAATCGGGAATGTCTTCATTGGCTTTAAGCGAATTGGTTGTTCTAACTGGTCAATAAGAGCTGTACATGATTGACGTGGTTTTCCGTTAATCACCATCGAACAAGCACCACATACTTCTTCTAAACAGTTCATATCCCATGCAATCGGAGTTGTTTGGTTCCCTTTTGAGTCAACAGGATTTCGGCGAATTTCCATAAGCGCCGAAATAATATTCATATTAGGACGATATGGAATTTCAAACTCTTGATCAAACTCTTGTGCATCTGGTCCATCTTGTCTCGTAATGATGAGGCGGATTGTTTTCTCAGACATGTTGTTTATCCCCCTTCTCTTCATCCTTAGCAGCTACATCGTGTTTTGAGGAATAGTCACGTTTACGTGGTTTAATTAATGAAACATCCACTTCTTCGTAATGGAATGCTGGTGCATTTCCTTCTCCCTCAAATTTCGCCATCGTAGTTTTTAAGAAGTTCGCATCATCACGATTTGGGAATTCTGGTTTGTAATGCGCTCCGCGGCTTTCATTACGGTTATATGCGCCAATTGTAATAACACGTGCTAACTCGAACATATTTGCAAGTTGGCGTGTAAATGAAGCACCTTGGTTACTCCATCTCGCTGTATCGTTAATGTTAATGCGTTTGTAACGTGCCATTAACTCTTCAATTTTCGCATCAGTTTCTATTAGCTTTTTATTTTCACGAACTACTGTAACGTTATCTGTCATCCATTCTCCAAGCTCTTTATGAAGAACATATGCATTTTCGTTACCATCAAGCGTTAAAATATTGTTAAATTTCTCTGTTTCGATTAATTCATTTTGCTCATATACAGTAGATGAAACAGCATCAGATGATTTAGAAAGACCTTTCATATACTCAATTGCGTTCGGTCCTGCTACCATACCACCATAAATTGCTGATAATAGTGAATTCGCTCCTAAGCGGTTTCCACCGTGCATAGAATAATCACACTCACCTGCTGCAAATAAACCTGGAATACTTGTCATTTGCTTATAATCGACCCATAATCCGCCCATTGAATAGTGAACCGCTGGGAAGATTTTCATTGGTAGTTTACGAGGATCATCACCTGTAAATTTCTCATAGATTTCAATAATTCCACCAAGTTTAATATCTAGTTCTTTCGGATCTTTATGAGAAAGATCTAAGTACACCATGTTTTCACCGTTAATACCTAGTTTTTGCTCTACGCAAACATCAAAGATTTCACGCGTTGCAATATCACGAGGTACAAGGTTTCCGTAAGCTGGATATTTTTCTTCTAAGAAGTACCATGGCTTACCATCTTTATACGTCCAAACACGTCCACCTTCACCACGTGCAGATTCACTCATAAGACGTAACTTATCGTCTCCAGGAATTGCCGTTGGATGGATTTGAATGAACTCACCGTTCGCATAATATGCACCTTGTTGATATACAGCAGACGCTGCTGTACCTGTATTAATAATAGAGTTT
Organism: Bacillus cereus; assembly: GCF_015071065.1. GTDB lineage: Bacteria > Bacillota > Bacilli > Bacillales > Bacillaceae_G > Bacillus_A > Bacillus_A cereus_BA. The sequence continues at coordinate 885,771 of NZ_VOVA01000001.1, forward strand.
GTTGATTTCCCAAAGATGATACCAGGGCCCCCTGTTGCCATAATCACGGCATCAGCTTGGAAACTTTTTATCTCCATAGTTTGTAAGTCTTGCGCGACGATTCCTCGGCACACACCTTCATCATCTACAACAGCTCGTAAGAAATCCCAACCTTCATATTTCGTTACAAGTCCTGCTACTTCATGACGACGTACTTGCTCATCTAATGCATATAGTAATTGTTGACCAGTTGTTGCGCCAGCAAATGCTGTACGATGATGTTGTGTTCCACCAAAGCGACGGAAATCCAGAAGTCCTTCTTCCGTACGGTTGAACATAACACCCATGCGGTCCATTAAATGAATAATACCAGGTGCTGCATCACACATCGCTTTAACTGGTGGTTGGTTCGCTAAGAAGTCCCCACCATAAATTGTATCGTCAAAGTGGATCCATGGAGAATCCCCTTCACCTTTTGTATTTACGGCACCGTTAATTCCACCTTGGGCACATACAGAATGTGAACGTTTTACTGGTACTAAAGAAAATAGTTCAACATTTACTCCTGCTTCTGCCGCTTTAATCGTTGCCATTAAGCCGGCCAAGCCACCGCCGACTACTATAAGTTTCCCTTTCATGCTCTCCCACTCCTTACTGGTTTGCTAGCTGTGGATCGATGAACGCTAATAATGCACTCACACCTACATAAGATAGACCTAAGAAAATAGCTAATGTTACATAAGTAGAGATTCTTTGTGAACGTGGAGATACTGTAATTCCCCAGCTTATACAGAATGTCCATAGTCCATTTGCAAAGTGGAAAATTGTTGAAACAACACCAACTAAATAGAAACCAAACATAAATGGGTTGTTTAAAATATCTGCCATCATATCATAGTTTACCTCTTTACCTAACAATGCTTGAATACGAGTTTCCCAGACGTGCCAAGAAATGAAGATCAGCGTAACGATACCTGAAATTCGTTGGAAGGCGAACATCCAGTTACGGAAATAGCCGTAAGATACCGCATTGTTCTTAGCTGTAAATGCAATATATAAGCCATATATAGCATGGTACAGTATAGGTAAAAAGATGATGAAAATTTCTAGCGCATACCGGAATGGAAGGAGCTCCATAAAGCCTGCAGCTTTGTTAAAAGCCTCTGCTCCTCTTGTTGCAAAGTTGTTTACAATTAAATGTTGCGTCAAAAAGACACCAACCGGGATGACCCCCATTAATGAGTGCCACTTACGAAACGTATACTCGCGGCCTTTCATGTCCCCATTACCCCCTTGAATGTTTGACTGCTGTTTTCAGATTAATTTACAACAATAATGTTTTTTCACTATTGGCATAAGAAAAACTGAAAAAATTATTCGAAATATTTCAGCATAATTTGATTCCAAGTTCATTTTACCCCTATTTTTGTCGAAGCGTCAAGAAAACGTATACATAATTTGCATATAATTTGCCAATTCTTTTTTTTTCTTATATATTCAGATTTCCCAAAAGAAAAATCTGTTTTTATAAATGAAAAATGTTATATAATAATCCCTATAGAAAGAGGGGAATATTGTGAGCAAAAATACAATCGATATAACATCTTTAGAAGATGTTTCATTGAACGCCTTCGCTTATGAATTGCTACGTGAAGAATTACTACCTGATTTAATTGGTAACGATTTAGATGGTATTTTATACTGGGCCGGTAGAAACCTTGCGAGAAAATATCCGCTAGAAACAATTGAAGAAGTCATTCAGTTTTTTGAAAAAGCTGGTTGGGGCACTTTAAGCATCATTGAACATAAACGTCGTGAAATGCAGTTTCAACTTAAAGGTGTACTTATTACTGAGCGTCAAAAACAAAAAAGACATTCTTCTTATCAATTAGAAGCTGGATTTATCGCCGAGCAAATTCAGAAGCAACGAAACGTCGTTGCAGAGTCTTACGAAGAACAGAAAAAACGTTCAGACTCTATTACATTTCTTGTTAAATGGGATATAAAAGATCTCATTGAAGTGTAGCATCTACCTACAGTCAACTAGACATATAAGTTTAGTTGACTTTTTTGTATATTCATTCAGGTGTGTTTATTTTAAATCTTCAGAAATTATACCAAAAAACAGAAGACATTGTAAACTACAACGTCTTCTTATCTGTTAAATACGTATAAATTGTCTCTGCGACATTTTTCGGCATACCCGCTTCGACAAATTCCGATATGGAGGCTTCTTTCATCTTCTTTAATGAACCAAAATGTTTTAGCAATACCTTTTTTCGTTTATCACCGATTCCTGGAATATCATCCAACGCGGATTGAATAACAGATTTCCCATGTAATTGACGATGGAATGTAATTGCAAATCGATGCACTTCATCTTGAATGCGCTGCAATAAATAAAATTCTTGGCTATTCCTCGCAAGCATCACAGGCTCAGGCGGATCCCCAATAATTAAATGTGATGTTTTATGTTTTTCATCTTTTACAAGCCCTGCCATTGGAATATATAATCCTAGCTCGTTTTCAAGAACATCACTTGTAGCCGCGAGGTGTCCTTTTCCCCCATCGATAATTATTAAATCTGGCAAAGGTAACTTTTCCTTTAATGCTCTCGTATAACGGCGTCTCACAACTTCCCTCATAGACTCGTAATCATCTGGTCCTTGGACCGTTTTAATTTTATATTTCCGATATTCTTTCTTCGCTGGTTTCCCATCGATAAAAGCAATCATTGCTGAAACAGGATTGACTCCTTGAATATTCGAGTTATCAAACGCTTCAATACGATATGGCGTTTCAATCCCTAGTTGCTTTCCTAGATTATCAACAGCTTTAATCGTCCGTTCTTCATCACGTTCAATTAAGTGAAATTTCTCTTCTAGTGCAATTTTTGCATTTTTATTTGCTAATTCCACAAGATCTTTTTTCTTCCCACGCTTCGGCTGTGTCGCTTCAACTTCTAAAAAGCGCTCTACTAATTCTGAATCTATACTTCCTGGAACGACAATTTCCTTTGGCTTAAAATGACTACTGTTTTCATAAAATTGACCGATAAAAGTTAAAAAACCTTCTTCAGGTTCATCATATATCGGGAACATGGAAACATCGCGCTCAATTAACTTTCCTTTTCGAACAAAGAAAACTTGAACACACATCCACCCTTTATCAACTGCATATCCAAACACATCACGATCCACTAAGTCACTCATAATCATCTTTTGCTTTTCCATAATTGCATCAATATGAGCAATTTGATCGCGCAACTCTTTTGCTCGTTCAAATTCTAGTTTCTCTGAAGCTTCATACATCTTCGTTTCTAATTCTGAACGAATTTCTTTATGCCCACCGTTTAAGAATTTAATAATTTCATCAACAATTTCTTTGTTTTGCTCATCCGTTACTTCTTTCACACAAGGCGCTAAACATTGGCCCATATGATAATATAAGCAAACTTTATCTGGCATATTTGAGCATTTACGAAGTGGATACATTCGATCTAGCAATTTTTTCGTTTCATGAGCTGATTGCGCATTCGGATAAGGGCCAAAATACTTTCCTTTATCCTTTTTTACGTTTCGCGTAATGAGTAAGCGAGGCTGTTTTTCAGCTGTAACTTTAATGAAAGGATATGTTTTATCATCTTTTAATTGAATATTATATTTTGGATCATATTTTTTTATTAAATTTAACTCTAAAATAAGAGCCTCCAAATTTGAGGAAGTCACAATATATTCAAAATCAACAATTTCTCCAACAAGCCGAAGTGTTTTCCCATCATGTGAACCAGTAAAGTACGAGCGCACACGATTTTTGAGTACCTTTGCTTTTCCGACGTATATAACCGTTCCCTGCTTATCCTTCATTAAATAACAACCAGGTTGATCGGGCAAAATTGCTAACTTCTCTTTTAAATGCTCGTGCACTCGTCTCCCTCCATTTCTACATGCTTATCATTTTTATTTTCACATAAAAACATACTATGCCAAAACACCCAACATACGTTCTTTTATTGTAACGGAAAGGTTGTAAAAAAGAAAATAAAAAAAGCTACCAAATGGTAGCTTCTTTATTTTAGAAGTGTTTAGAAACTAATTCTACTAACGCTTCTTTCGGTTTGTAACCTAACGCTTGATCAACCACTTTACCGTCTTTTAATACGAAAAGAGCTGGAATGCTCATTACTTCGAATTGACGAGCAGTTTCTTGGTTTTCATCAACGTCTACTTTTATTACTTTTACTTTCTCGCCTAACTCTGCATCAATTTCCTCTAATACAGGAGCGATCATTTTACAAGGTCCACACCAAGGTGCCCAGAAATCTAATAATACAACACCTTCGCTAGTCTCAGCTGCGAAGCTTTGGTCATTTGCATTTATAATTGCCATTTTATTTCCTCCTTCAAGTATATTCTACCAAGAGTATATCATTAACTTTTATACGTGGCGAATATTATGTATCGTTATGTATTGTAACAAAAAAATGTTCCTTTATACTATATAAAAATATGGATGAAATACTAAAAAGATGAGAGACAGGGGATCTCTCACCTTTTTCTATATATAGGGGTACTTCACTTGGAACTCAAGGGTATTCAAATCATGAATGTACTTTTAACTTTTTAAACTCTTCTGTTAAAAGAGGTAATACTTCAAATAGATCACCGACAATACCGTAGTCAGCTACTTTGAAGATACTTGCTTCTGGATCTTTATTAATCGCAACAATTATTTTTGAATTAGACATACCAGCTAAATGTTGAATCGCACCAGAAATCCCGCATGCAATGTATAGGTCTGGTGTAACAACTTTACCTGTTTGACCAATTTGTAATGAATAATCACAATACTCAGCATCACAAGCACCACGAGATGCTCCAACAGCGCCGCCTAGCACGTCAGCTAATTCTTTTAACGGTTTAAATCCTTCTTCACTCTTCACACCGCGTCCACCAGCGATAATAACTTTCGCTTCAGAAAGATCCACACCTTCTGCAGTTTTACGGACAACGTCTTGAATAATTGTACGTAAGTCTTTCACATCAACTGTAATAGAAGAAACGTCACCTGTGCGAGATTCATCTTTTTCAAGAGTTGCGATATTATTTGGACGTACTGTCGCAAATAATATACCATCTGTTACAATCTTCTTCTCAAATGCTTTACCAGAATAGATTGGACGAGTAAAGATAACATTGCCACCTTCAATTTCTAAAGCAGTTACGTCAGAAATTAAACCAGCTTCAAGCTTCGCTGCTAGTTTTGGTGATAAATCTTTACCAAGTGCTGTATGTCCAAATACAATGCTTTCTGGATTTTCTTCAGCATATACAGCTAAAAATGCTTGTGCATAGCCATCAGATGTATATGATTTTAATTTATCATTTTCAACTGTCACAACGCGATCTGCACCGTAATGAATCAATTCATTTGCAAAAGAGGCAACGCTGTCTCCAACTAGAAGACCTACCACTTCACCGCCTTCTGCAATTGTTTTTGCTGCTGCTACCGCTTCAAACGAAACGTTACGTAGCGATCCATCACGAACTTCACCCATTACTAATACTTTACGAGCCATAGATTTTCCCTCCTGCATATATAATTTCGTATTTTATTAGATTACTTTCGCTTCTGTGTGGAGCAACGATACAAGTTCTTTTACTTGATCTTGCAGCTCGCCTTGTAACACTTTTCCTGCATCTTTCTTAGGAGGCAAATAGATTTCAATTGTTTTTGTTTTTGCTTCCACATCATCTTCTTCTAAATCTAAATCATCTAATTCTACTTCTTCTAGTGGCTTCTTCTTCGCTTTCATAATACCTGGTAGTGATGGATAACGCGGTTCATTTAAACCTTGTTGCGCTGTTACTAGAAGAGGTAATGATGTTTCAATTACTTCTGTATCTCCTTCAACATCACGCTCAATCTTCACATTTGTGCCATCAATTTCAAGCTTCGTAATCGTCGTTACGTATGGGATATTTAACGCTTCAGCTACTCTTGGACCAACTTGTCCAGATGCACCGTCAATCGCAACGTTCCCGCCTAAAATTAAATCTATTTCTTTATCTTTTAAATATTCAGCAAGCACTTTTGCTGTTGTAAATTGGTCACCATTCTCAACATCATCTTCAATGTTAATTAGTACCGCTTTATCGCAGCCCATCGCTAATGCTGTGCGAAGTTCTTTTTCACTATCCTCGCCACCAACTGTTATAACAGTAACTTCTCCACCTTGTGCATCTCTTACTTGAATTGCTTCTTCAATTGCATATTCATCGTAAGGGTTGATGATGAATTCCGCTTCGCCATCGTAAATTGCACCGTTTTTAATTACGATTTTTTCTTCTGTATCAAATGTTCGTTTCATGAGTACGTAGATGTTCATTCCATTTACCCCCTTATTTTTCAGAAAGATTCTATCAATTTTAAAATTCTGTTAATTTTTATTAAAAAAATAACTGGACTACCTACCACTAAATGACGGCTTACGTTTTTCTAGAAACGCCGCTACGCCTTCTCTTCCATCTTCACTCGTAAATACTTCACCAAAAATCTGTGCTTCACGCTGTACACCTTCATAATAATGAGACGATTTTGTCGTTTGTAATAACTCTAGCACTGCACGAGTTGTTGCTGGGCTTTTTCCAGCAATCTGTTTTGCAATTTTAAGCGTATCTTCTAAAATGGATTCTTCAGAAAACACTCCGTTAACAAGCCCCCATTGCAATGCTTCTGCACCAGTAATTGGTGTACTTGTTAACATCATTTCACAAGCTTTCGCTTTACCAACATAACGTGATAAGCGCTGTGTACCTGCAAAACCAGGAATTAATCCAAGTGTTAATTCAGGTAAACCAAGCTTTGCACTTTCAGTTACAAAGCGCATGTGGCAAGACATAGCAAACTCCAGGCCGCCGCCAAGTGCCGCTCCATGAATTGCCGCAATAACTGGTTTTGAGCATTTTTCAACACGCTCAAACGTAACTTGTCCAAGCTGTGCTAACTCTGTTGCTTGCTTCGCTTCAGTAACAGATGTAAATTCTTTAATATCTGCCCCTGCTGAGAAGAAGCGTCCTTCACCATGTAGAACAACAACACGAATGTTATCATCCTTTTCCACTTGATCGATTAATTCAGTAACGTCATGCATAACTTGTGAAGACATCGCATTAGCTGGAGCATGATTTAACGTCGCCACCGCGATGTGATCTTCAACTTTTACAGATAGGAATTTCAACATGATCCCTCCCATTATTTACGATAACCACAAGCTGCAATAAGTAGCCCGTGTACCGTTTTTGAAAGTGCGACCAGATCATACTTATGATCGCTCATTACCCAATTGGTCACAACTTCATCTACTGTTCCAAAGATCATTTGTCTTGCCACGCGAACATTTAAATCCGCCTGAAATTCACCTTGCTTTATACCTGTCTCTAAAATCTCATCCATAACTTGTAAGTAGCCTTTTAATACTTCATTTATTTTAAGGCGCAAGTCTTGATTGGACTGCCTTAGCTCTAATTGTGTAACGATAGCAAGAGGATCATTTTGTGACAACAGCAAGAAGTGCGTTTCTACCAACATGAATAACTTCGCTATAGCGCTTTCAATTCCTGCTGTTTTTTGACGAATTGTTTCAACAAATTCTCCCATCTTCTCTTGGAATAAGGATATTAATATATCTTCTTTATTTTTAAAATATAAATAAATCGTGCCATCAGCTACCCCAGCTTGCTTTGCAATTTTAGAAACTTGCGCTTGATGGTATCCATTCTCCGCAATCACAATGACTGCAGCATCAATAATCTGATTGTATTTCGGTCTATTTTTCTTCACTTTACTGTCCCCTTCAAGAAGATGACTGAATGAATAGTCATTCATCTTCTTATAATACTGACTATTTAGAAAAGTGTCAATCCTATTTTTTCAAAAAGAAAGGGCCTTAGCCCGTTTGCTCATCCTCATCCTCATTCTTTCTCTTCTCTTCATCTATTAGGACACGACGTAAAATTTTTCCGACTGTCGTCTTCGGCAACTCACTTCTAAACTCATATACCTTCGGAACTTTGTAAGCTGCTAAATATTTACGTGCAAACTGATCTAATTCTTCTTCAGAACACTCAGCGCCTTCTTTCAAAACAACAAACGCTTTTACAGTTTCCCCTCGATACGGATCAGGAACACCGATTGTTACCACTTCTTGCACCTTTTCGTGTTCATATAACACTTCTTCTACTTCACGAGGATATACGTTAAAGCCACTAGCAACGATCATATCTTTCTTACGATCTTTCACATAGAAAAAGCCATCCTCATCCATGTATCCTACATCACCTGTATGGAGCCAGCCATCTTGCAGTACAGCTGCCGTTTCTTCTGGCTTATTCCAATACCCTTTCATAATTTGTGGGCCCTTTACAACAATTTCACCAATTTCACCTGGAGGTAATGACTCTCCTGTTTCAAGTGACATGATGATTGCCTCTGTATCCGGCCACGGTACCCCAATACTTCCCGGCACACGCTTTTCCCACAAAAAATTCCCATGTGTAACTGGTGATGACTCCGTTAATCCATAACCCTCTACTAATTTACCACCTGTAACTCTCTCAAACTCCTCCTGCACTTCTACAGGAAGCGGTGCAGAACCACTAATACAAGCCTGAATTGAAGAAATATCATATTCTTTTAAAAGAGGACTATTTAATAGAGCAATATAAATGGTTGGTGCTCCTGGAAATAGTGTAACTTTATGTTTCTTAATTGCTTCAAAAACCATTTTCATATCAAACTTCGGAATAAGCACCATTTTATATCCTTGCATAATACTTAAATTCATTACAGCTGTCATCCCGTACACATGAAAAAACGGAAGAACACCAAGAATTACCTCTTCTCCTTCTTTACAATTATATAACCAATGCGCTCCCATTAAAGTGTTCGAAACGAGGTTTTTATGCGTTAACATAACCCCTTTTGGAAACCCTGTCGTTCCCCCTGTATACTGCAAAAGGGCTAGATCATTTTCAGGATCACATGGAACTTCAACATCAGCATTACTTTCTCTTTCTACCGATTTCCAAAGATGAATCGTTTCGCTTTCCGACACATTCACAACAAGATTTGCCTGCTTTTTTTGTACAAATGGATAAAGTAAATTTTTAGGGAATGGTAAAAAATCTGCAATACGGGTTACGATAATATGCTCAAGCTTTGTTGCAGTTTGAACATTAGTAACTCTCGGAAACACTAAATCAAGGCAAAGAATAACTTTTGCCCCTGAGTCATGAAGTTGGTACTCAAGCTCTCTTTCTGTATAAAGAGGATTCGTTTGTACAACAATCCCCCCCGCAAGCAAAGTACCATAATAACCAATTACAGATTGCGGACAATTCGGTAACATAATCGCAACTCTATCGCCTTTTTCAATACCAAGCCTTTGAAGGTAATTCGCAAATTTCTTTACCTTGTCATGGAAATCTGAAAATGTAACATCTTTACCTAAAAAGTGAAGCGCTTTCTTTTTTGGATAACGAGCAGCCATTTTCTCTAAATATCTATGAAGTGGCTGAATATCATAAGAAATTGTCCCTGGAATTTCATCTGGATAACTCTGCAGCCAAGGTTTTTCCACTCTCATTCCCCCTTCCAATACTTGTGAAAATAAATGAATGTTCATTCATGATGGTTGTTTTCATTATATTATAGTCAGAACAGCGTTACAATCATAATATTCTGACTATAATATAACTATGCTTTACTTCCTTAACTTCTTATTATATGTAGAAACTCTCCTAATTTTAAAAGAATAAGAGAGTTCACGTTACTTAGCTTAATCTTATAATCGTTAAAACTGCACCAGGTGTAGTCGTTGATAACGTGGCAACAGCTAACAATCCAAATAACTGCAAACTAATTGCACTCCCCGCTGCAAGAGTCGTAATAATTGTTGCACTAAATGAAGTCGTTGCTAATGCAGGAGCGTTGATAGTTCCAGCAAGTGGTGCCCCATTGATTGTAATTCGTGAACTAACTAATAATGAAGCCGTTATATTAATTGTATATGAAATATAATAATTCCCCGCATTTGCGGCCGTAAATACTGTGTTCCCCCCCGAAACTGTAATTCCTGGACCGATATTCTGATTATTTGGAAGTGTGACATTTGTCCCACCAAGTAATACTGATATTGCCGTACCCGACGTATTATTCGCAAATGCATACGTAGCAGTTATACTTGTGCCTGTATCTCCTGTTGCTCCTGTTGCTCCTGTTACTCCCGTTGCTCCTGTTACTCCCGTTGCTCCTGTTGCTCCTGTTACTCCCGTTGCTCCTGTTGCTCCTGTTGCTCCTGTTGCTCCCGTTACTCCCGTTGCTCCTGTCGCTCCTGTTGCTCCTGTTGGACCTGTTGCTCCTGTTGCTCCTGTTGCTCCTGTTGCTCCCGTTACTCCTGTTGCTCCCGTTACTCCCGTTACTCCCGTTACTCCCGTTACTCCCGTTGAACCTGTCGCTCCTGTTGCTCCCGTTACTCCCGTTGAACCTGTCGCTCCCGTTGGACCTGTTGCTCCTGTTGCTCCTGTTGCTCCCGTTACTCCCGTTGCTCCTGTCGCTCCTGTTGCTCCCGTTGGACCTGTTGCTCCTGTTGCTCCTGTTGCTCCCGTTACTCCCGTTACTCCCGTTGCTCCTGTCGCTCCCGTTGGGCCTGTTGGACCGAGCTTAGGAACTGTCCCATCGCAACTAAAACAGCACGAATCAACATGTAAACCATTTTGATTATTACATCCACAATATCCATTTGCATTATTACTCCATAAAGACATGTTGATCCTCCTTCGTGTTCAATCTTTTAAGTACAGCCCACTAATTAAAAATATCTTTCTAATAAAAATCAGTTTTTATTTTCCTTATCAACTACCCGCTCTGGAACAAACCTTTTATAAACAAAGTTTTTTTCCTTACATTCTAATAAATATTACATGCAATACGCTCTCCTTTCGCTTGTACTTTCGCCTTCCTCATTAAAGGAATTTCAGCTCCTTCAACCTTGATACACGTATGCATTTAAATACAATATATTAAAATCTGTATAAATCGTTATTCTTTCGTCAAAATTCCCAAAAAATATTAACACTTGAAATATCCTCATAGTATGATTCGGTCGTTATAATTGATAACGATTTTCAATATCGTTCATTGTAAATAAAATAATTTATTTTGGGGCAGAAGATGAAGAAATTTCTTAGCATTTTCATGGTAGTTCTTCTATTCGTTGTCGGATGCGGACAACAGAAAGAAGAGAAAAAAGAAACAAAAGCAGACAATAAAAGTCAAGCTGTAACAATTAAACATGCTGAAGGGGAAACAAAGTTAGATAAACCAGCGAAAAAAGTTGTTGTACTTGAGTGGGTATATACAGAAAACTTATTAGCACTTGGTGTTCAGCCAGTAGGATGGCAGACATTAAGAATTATAATAAATGGGTAAATACAGAAACAAAACCAAGTAAAGATGTTGTAGATGTAGGAACACGTCAACAACCAAATTTAGAAGAAATTAGCCGTCTAAAACCAGATTTAATTATCACTGCATTATTCCGTCGTAAAGCTATTAAAAATGAATTAGAACAAATTGCACCAACAGTTATATTCAATCCATCAACAAGCAATAACGATCACTTTGCAGAAATGATAGAAACATTTAAACAAATTGCAAAAGCAGTTAGAAAAGAAGAGCAAGGTAAAAAGTATTAGCTGATATGGATAAAACATTTGCTGATGCACAAGCGAAAATTGACAAAGCTGGCTTAAAAGATAAGAACATTGCAATGGCACAAGCAATTACAGCTAAAAATGTGCCAACATTCCGTATTTTAACTGACAATTCTACAGCTTTACAGGTTACAAAAAAATTAGGTTTAACAAATACTTTTGAACCAGGTAAATCTGAGGCAGATGACTGTTTTAATGCATCAAGCTGGCTTAACAGTCCCTGGTGTATATGGTCCTGCAAAAGAAGAATGGGTTGCGGCTGGAATGGAAGCTTCCCAAATGTAACGACAGAAAAAGACAAGGTGTTTATGCACCTTGTCTTTTTCTGTAACTTGTTTCATGTGAAACTATTTTCTACTAAATGGTATTTTATGAGAAAATACGTTAAGATAAATTCATATTAATTGGAGGGAACTAAATTGAATACAAAAAACAAAAAAATAACAATAAGAACTCTCTTACTAACTTCTATCATTGGAGTTATCAGTGTATCTCTTTACTTCACAAATTATGGTACCCCTTGGGAAAAACAAACAGCAATTGCAGAATCAAAAAATTATATTACAAAATACTTTAATCTAGATGCGGAAGTCAAAAATACTTCTTACGATGCTAAAATGGATAGCTATGCAATCTCCTTTGAAACAAGTACAGATGGAGAGCTTACTATCGAATATAAAAGTCCTAATAACTTTAACATTTCTCCAGGAGTGCAAGAGTATTTAAGCAAACACTATAAATTTACAGAGTAGTAACGAAGCATACATATACAAAAAAAGAGTTAGTATAACGCCAACTCTTTTTTACGTATTCTTGTCATACTGTTATATCTTCCTTCTCTATATTTTTAATTCCGTAATATGCAATCGCAAATCCAATCGCTGCAAATGTGAATTGAAGAGGAAGAAACGTCGCTATAGGAAATATGGGCGGGTTATTAATTGCGATTAATACAACGATAATAGAAGAAACGATTGTAGCTGGCACAGAACGTTTACGCATCCCGAAATATAGAGGAATTAAGCTTATTCCTGCCGTGGCAATGGCTAAAGGAATAAGCTTTATCCCTTCTTGAATCAATTGATCTACTGTGAATGAATTAGGAAGAATTGAAAAATAACTATCTATCCCAAAGAAAATTCCTACTACTAAAATGTTAGATACAATAACTGTTATAAATGTTAATGTCGCTGTAATAGCCAACTTACTAGCCATCATTTTCTTTCGGTTAATTGGATAAGAAAACATGAGTAGTATTGTTTTACTTTTATATTCATCAATTATTAACTTGGCTATTAGTACGCCACCAAAAATAATAAATGTTGCTCTTACTAACGCACTAGCCATCGACAAAATTATCTGCGGATCCCTTATTTTTGGATCCCCTTCTATTTGAGCAACGATACTAACGAAGATTAGTAGTGCCAGTATAACGATATTCGCAATAACCGCTCTCTTCACATACCATCCGAGCTTAAACTTCTTCAATTCTAGCTTCATAAGACGTAGCATGATAGTCCTCCTTTCATTTTAAATTTAATTGATATAAATCGCCCCTGTTTCACTTAAAATCTTCACTTCGTTTTTTGCATCACCGATGGTTCCTTCTTTTACCTTTTCTGTATTTTTATCTTTCTTAAGTCCGTTTACATTCACCATTATGTCAGACGAATTACTTTTAGCCATAAGTTTCAAAGAAGTCGGAACACCCTTATACCGTACGCCAATATCCCCTGATTTTGTTTCTACAAATAATGATTTTCCTTCTGTCATATCTTTCAGTAATACTTCACCAGATGTTGAAGTGATGTTCATATTTTCATTTTTTATATTTTTCACATAATTATCGCCAGTAGTAGAAGTTATATTTACTTCTTGTAATGAACTATCTTTTAACATTAAATCTCCACTTTCGGATATGAACTCACCCTTATCTGCCGATAGTCCTACAATCATTTCATCTCCAGACTTGCCTTTTGTCACGATACTTTTTACTACTATATCGCTTATTTTCACATCGCCCGATTTATTATTTAATACAATTTTATCTATTTCTTTCTTCGGAATAGCTATAGATATACTATTTTTCTTCCGAAACGTAAAACCATTAAAAAATCTGGTCGCCTTTTGTTTTTGCTTAATCACAACTTTATTTCCTTCATGTTCTATTTCGATGGGATCTAAATCTTTATCTGCTCGTTGGCCTTGAGCAGAAATCACTATTTTGTTAGCGTCTGTGCTTTTAAATTCAATATCCCAGTTTTCATTGTCTACTTCTATTTCTTTTATATCATTTATCTCAAAAGACTTTTCTTTCTTAAAATCTTTCCCCTGAAATGTCTTAAAACCAAAAACCACACTAGCAATTGTAATAAGTAAAATTGCAATTACTATTATTTTTTTCACTATTCATACCCCAGTTCGTTGTTGTTTTAAGCTTGCTTCACGCCACATCAATCTTGTCGATTTTACGATATGAAAGATAACTAATAAAAATCCCTAATAAACAGAGCACTATTGGGATAGCGATAAAATTAAACATACTTACTTGACCGTTTCCAGAACCAAAGTTACTACTAATTAGCATCCCAATTATTACTGCAGAAGTAATTGTTGTCGGTGTCGATTTCTTTCTCATCCCAAAAAATAAAGGAATTAAACTTATACCAGATATCATAAATGCATTTATAAAAGTAGCTGGAACGATAGCTATTATTTCACCTATCGTAGCTGGCGTTTCAATCAGTCCCATCATTGGACTCACAAAATATGCGAGTAAACTAATACTGAAAGTAGCGATAATCGTGCTCACAAAACAAAAACAAAAAACAATTGTTAATTTCGCCCTCATTAGCATTTTTCTTTGCAGTGGGTACATAAACGATAGTTGCATTGTTTTGTTCTTATACTCATCAATTATTAAACGTGATAAAATGACCGAACTAAAAATAATGAATGTTATCCTAATAACAGTGTTTATTAAAACCATTTGTTGCGTGAAGTCAGAGAATAGCCCATCTACCTCGTCTTTCACTCCCAACGCCATGAGGTTTACTACGGCGAAAATTGCTATAATACAAATTGCTACACTTTTAAAATAACTAGATAATTGATGTTTCTTCCATTCAAGCTTCATTAATTTAAACATATAAACCACGCCTCCATTCCTTATATAACTGCCTCTACGCTACTAACATTCTAATTCCAGCAGTAACTACGCTTAACATTCCTATCACTAATAAAATTAAAATCCATTTCCGCTCAGGTTTTCTATAATATAAAATCCCACTTATGAACATTACGATCAATCCACTTACTATATTCACTAACAATCCATTAAGCATGAATGCCCTCTCGATCCATTACATTTAAGAAATACTCCTCTAAAGAACTATGTTTCTTATTAATACTTTCAATTTCTACATCGTTCATAATGAGTGCTTTTGAAATGGCTTGCTGCGTCGCCTTCAATTCATACACACGAATCATGTTTCCACTCATTATTTTGTAATTTTTTATAGCGAGTTTATCTTCTAAAATATAAGCTGCACGCTTCACATCAGGAACAGTGATTTCAATGTACTCTGTTTGTTTTCCGTTAATACTCTTCATCGAAACTTCTTTTATTAGTTTTCCATTTTGAATCACACCAATTGTATCTGCCATTTGTTCCATCTCACCTAAAATATGACTAGAGACTAATAACGTAATGCCATATTCTTTGCAAAGCATTTTAAATAAATCTCGTAACTCTTTAATACCAATTGGATCTAAACCATTAATCGGTTCATCTAAAATGAGTAGTTCTGGCTTTGTCATGATCGCCCTTGCAATACCAAGTCGTTGCTTCATCCCTAATGAAAAATCTTTTACTTTTTTATCATCTATACCGTGCAGTTTTACTAAATTTAAAGCATGATCAATTGCGTTTTTATCGTAATACCCCATATATTCACAATGTAATTCTAGGTTTTCCTTCGCCGTTAATTTATCATAAAAGATTGGATATTCGATAATTGTCCCCATTCTTTTTAATACTTCATAAGATGTGTCTGTTAACTTCTCACCGAAAATTTCAATATCACCGCTCGTCGGTTTTATTAAATTTGTGATCATCTTCATAATCGTTGTTTTACCTGCACCATTCGGTCCTAAGAAACCGTATATCTCTCCTTTTTTCACATGCATGTTAACACTAGAAATAACTTCTTTCCCTTTAAACACTTTCGTTAACTGGTTCGTTTTCAATATATATGTCATGTCACTTTCCCCTTTCGCACTGCTCTATATTTCTATAATAGACAACGGAAATCTCTTTTTTCTTACCCGTTCCTTACAAATTCCTTACGCTGAAAAAAAAAGCTTGTAGAATCTACTTCTCTACAAGCTAAAACTGCATCTTTGTTAATACAACTGTAAAAACCGTTTTTTCATACGGCTTACTAGAAAGATAAATTTCTCCATCCATCGCTTCCACAAGCCTTTTCGTAATCGTTAACCCTAGACCACTTCCTTGGTACAATCTATTTCTTGAATCTTCAAGTGTGTACATACGCTCAAACACTTTATCAATATGAGATTCATCAATTCCTTTTCCTTTATCCCATACGTCTATATACACACTCGTTTCATCATCTCTTAAAGTCATACCAATTGTCTTTCCATCGTCCCCATATGTAATCGCATTTGATATTAAATTATTCAATACCCTGCCTAATACTTCTACATTTCCAAGTGCATATATATTTCTTTCTGCTATATCAATATGGACATGAAAACCTTTCGTCGTCACTAAATCATAAAAAGATAAAATCTTCTCTCGGCAAACTTCATTCATATTTACTTTTGTCATCTCGATTGCTTTGTCACCGGATTCTAATTTTGCTAAATCAAAAAACTTATGAATCAGTTCCATCACTTCTAGTGTTTTTACATGCACCTTTTCGAGTAATATTTGCTGCTCTTCCTCATTTATCGTTTTATCCTCATTTAACATTTCGGTATATCCAAGAATAACTGTTAGTGGTGTTTTCAAATCATGTGAAATATTTGAAAGCATTTTTCTCATCGAAATTTCCACTTTCGCATGATCTGCATTCGTTTTCTGTTTTGCATCTAATAAATGATTAATCGCCACTAATAACTTTTGCAATTCTAGATCATCTGTCATAATTAATAGCTTCTCACCAGTTTGTTCTTTTACAATTCGATTTAACTTCTCATACGTGTAGCGTAAATTCCTACTACTATTTTTCCTAATTTTATATTGCACGTAAATAACGATAAGCAATATAATAATCACCACTGTTAAAAATACAACCATACTACATCACTTCCAACTTATAGCCGATGCCCCATAATGTTTTAATATATTCTGGATTAGATGGATCACTTTCAATTTTCTCACGTAATCTTCTCATATGAACATTAATAACATTATCATCACCATAATATTCTTCATTCCAAACAAGCGTATATATTTGTGCTTTCGTAAAAACACGATTTTGATTCTTCACGAATAGCTTTAAAATCTCAAATTCTTTTAAAGTAAGTTTAAGCTGTCTTCCCTTTTTCTCCACAGTAAAATTAATTGGGTCAATTATTAAATCACCAATCTGAATCGCCTCATCTTTTGATTCCACAGCTGAATACTTTGTAGACCTCCGAATACCCGCTTTTACACGTGCAGCTAGTTCAATCATAGAAAACGGCTTACAAATGTAATCATCTGCTCCAAGTCCTAATCCAACAGCTTTATCAACATCTGTATCTTTCGCTGACATCATTAAAATCGGAACGGCACTTTTTTCTCGAATGATTCGCACAACCTCTAAGCCATCTAACTTTGGCATCATAATATCGAGGATAATCAAATCAAATGAACCTTTTAAAAATGCGTTAACTCCTTCTTCTCCATCAGATGCGATTGTAACTTGAAAACCTTCTTTTACTAAATATGTTTCAACCATCTCTTGAATTGAGATGTCATCTTCAACTAATAAAATATGATGTGACATATTTCTATCCCCTTTTTTAACAAACATTAACAATTTAATTGTATCGTAACGAATGAATGCTGGAAAGAATTATATGAATTTTCAAACCAACTTCCCTTCCTTCCTTAACAATGATATGATGAAATTCACTACGATTGTTCATAATTAACTTTATATAAAGGAGACTTATCATGTCAGAAAACAAAAAAGTAAGCTTAGCTGATTTAATGCGCGAACAACTTGCGAAGAAAAAGCAAGGAAATGGAAACGGCTCAAATAATGGAAGTCAAAGTCAAGAAACGAAAAAATTACAAAACCAACAAACGAAGAAAACAAACAACCAACGTAGACGTACAGGTGTATAAATGAACGGGCAAAAACGATCTAACATTTCATCAGGTCTTGAAGTTGATATTGTATTAAAACAAGATCAACGTACAGGTAAGCTAACAAGAGGAATTGTAAAAGATATTTTAACGAACTCACCTTCACATCCGCACGGCATTAAAGTAAGATTGCAAGACGGACAGGTTGGCAGAGTACAAAATATTATTCAATAAGAAAAGGAGCTCATTTAAACTTGAGCTCCTTTTCTTATTTTCATTAACCTTTAATTTTTTCGATGAAAACTACTTTTAAATAGTCTCCCTCTTTAAATTGATCAATTGTACGGAAATCTTCCGGTAAAGAATGTTCTTCTAATATTTTATATTTACCGTTCATTTCTTTAAATGCTGTATCGATAAAGCCATTAAACTTTTTCATATCGAATGCGCTACAATTTGTAGAAGCAACGATAATACCGTTATTTTCTGTAATCGCAATTGTTTCTTTTAATAAGTTTTTATAATCTTTCGCCGCACTGAACGTATATTTTTTCGAGCGTGCAAAGCTTGGGGGATCAAGTACAACCATATCAAATTTCATCTTTTTCTTAGCTGCATATTTGAAATATAGAAATACATCTTCTACAATAATATCTTGTGCTTCATAATCAATTTCATTTACACTAAACTGCTCAATCGTTTTACTTAAACTACGATTTGCAAGGTCCACACTCGTTGTTTTACTCGCTCCGCCAAGCGCTGCAAATACAGAGAAAGCCCCAGTATAAGAGAACATATTTAGAACCGTTCTTCCTTTTGCATATTTATCACGAATTTGTTTTCGAACGTTACGCTGATCTAAAAACACACCAACCATCGCCCCATCATTTAAATAGACGGCGAAGTTCACACCGTTCTCTTTTACGATAAGTGGGAACTCACCGCGCTCTCCTGCTACGAAATCATCACCTTCAATGTATTTCCCTTTCGTATCAAAACGCTTTTTCTCATAAATACCTTTAAAGTTTGCTACTTTTTGAAGCGCCGCTATGATTTCATCTCTGAAAGTATAGATTCCTTCACTATACCAGCTCACTACATAATAACCATCATAATAATCGATGATTAAACCGCCAAGGCCATCACCTTCGCCATTTAGGGCACGGAATGCCGTTGTATCATTTGATTTATAAAAATGTTTTCTTTTATGTAAAGCAGCTTTTATTTTACTTTCAAAGAAATCCTGATTAATTTGTTCTTTCTCTTTTCTCGTTAAAATCCAGCCATACCCTTTATTTTGTTTTCCATAATAGCCTTTTCCGATAAATTGGTTCTTCTCATCTACTACTTTGATGATTGTCCCTTCTTCACGTACATCATTTAAATTTTGAATTGCATCTTTTAAAATAAGCGGATATCCACTTTTAATTTCTTTTATAAACTTCGGTTTTATTTTTATAGTTACTTCAGATCGCATGTAATGTCTTCCTTTCCATTTGAATGCTTTCTAATTAGTAGGAAGCAATGTAAAAAACGAGGCTGAAAAAA
Source organism: Bacillus cereus (assembly GCF_015071065.1). Lineage (GTDB taxonomy): Bacteria > Bacillota > Bacilli > Bacillales > Bacillaceae_G > Bacillus_A > Bacillus_A cereus_BA. The sequence goes on from NZ_VOVA01000001.1 coordinate 905,394, forward strand.
GCCTCGTTTCACTATACCATATTATTGCTTTGCTAGTACAACTAGCTCATCTCCTAGCATAACTGCTATTTATTTATATAAAAACTATAATTATAATTGACAACGATAATGAAATTCATTATCATTTAAAGTATGTGAAACGATGAAAATAATGGTAGATTTATAGGAGGAATAAAGAAATGATTATTGTTACAAACACATCTAAAATTACGAAGGGTGACGGTCATAAATTAATCGAGCGCTTTAATAAAGTAGGTAAAGTCGAAACAATGCCAGGTTTCTTAGGACTAGAAGTTCTTTTAACACAAAATACAGTTGATTATGACGAAGTGACGATTAGCACTCGTTGGAATGCAAAAGAAGATTTCCAAGGTTGGACGAAGAGCACTGCCTTTAAAGATGCACATTCACACCGTGGTGGATTACCAGACTTTATTATCGATAATAAAATCTCATTCTATGATGTTAAAATTGTCCGTATGCCAATTGCTGCGGCTCAATAACTTCGGTTTTAATAATTGGTATAGAAGTATGAGAAGTAATATATCTTCTCTACTTCTATACCTTTTCTTTTTTCAATTTCTTTTCACCAACTTCGCGTGCACGACTAGTCTACCAGCCTCTGGATCCAGTGCATAATCACATGTAGAAAGTGTTAAAATTTGATCATCCGCTGTCACTTTTGTATCTGTTTGATAGAGTGATCTTTCCTTAATTTTTTCTAGAAAAGATGCATAGTCCTCATCGCTTCCAAAATCCGTTTCAATATAATAGAAATCAGTTGTCGTTGTATATACTGAAAATACTTCTACATCGTATCCTTCAAACAAAGTATCGTAATACAATTTGCGATGAGACATAAAGAAATCTTCTTCTAACATTTTTTTAAGACTCCCAAACATAGAACCGTCTTTCATACGATGTCCGTATAGAATCGTATTTCGATTTTGAGATTTCACATCGTTGCGATGATCCATAAAAATACTGCCTGCCCTCATATCCTCGCCTTTATAATTACGATACAAATAGTAATCATTATCTTTCGCTTGAACAATCGGATAATTAATTTGCGTATCATCCATCGTAATCCAACCAACTATTTCTGGATTAATTTTTTGTAAGGCTTGGAACTGTGCACGTACTGCTCCATCTGATGATTTTTCTTCCATCGGACTCCTTTGATAAATATCTTGTGCTTCAGCCATTACTTTGCGATTTTCATAGTAATCTATGAACACCCCGCCTAATTCATACACAGAGTAGAAAAAGATGCCTAAAAAAACAACTGTAAGTATTCTTTGAAAAAAGGAATTCTTTTTCTTTTCTTTCTTGCTGCTCAAAATATCACCTCAAAACGAATTGCCAAAGGGATTTAGCCGCCTGTCAAATCCCCATTGGTACCATATACAATCCTGTATCTTCATCGTGTTTCACAACGACCTCTACGCCATATATGCTCTTAATCATATCTTCTGTTACAACATCATGTGGCGTACCTTTCATAACTATTTCTCCATCCTTCATCACGATAATATGATCGCTATAACGGATTGCTTGATTAATGTCATGTAATACCATAACAATCGTTAAACCCTCTACTTCATTTAACTCTTTCACTAACTCTAATATTTCAAGCTGATAGTAAATATCTAAATACGTCGTTGGTTCGTCTAAGAACAGCATGGGCGTATTTTGCGCTAAAGTCATCGCAATCCAAACACGTTGCCTTTCTCCACCAGATAATGCATGTATTGGCTTATCACGCTTATCTTGTAGTCTCGTACACGTCAATGCTCTTTCGATTGCTTCGCTATCCTCGTCAGTTTGTGTAGAAAAAATATTTTTATATGGCATACGCCCAAAACTCGTCAATTTCTCAACCGTAATATCTGATGGCGCCTCATTTTGCTGATGAACGACCGCTAGCTTTCTAGCAAATTCTTTCGGCTTATACTGGCTAATAGCTTTCCCATCTAGCATTACTTCTCCGCTACGGGGATTATGATTTCGCGACATAACACCTAGTAATGTTGATTTCCCACAACCATTTGGACCAATAATTGTTGTAATTTTTCCAAGCTCTATCTCACTACTAACAGACTTTAAACGATCCGTTACATTATCATAAGAAAAGGTTACATTTTTAATTTCCATGAACTCGATCACTCTTTCTAAGCAAGAATATTAAGAACGGACCACCGATAACTGCCATAATCGTTGCCGCTGGAATTTCATTAGGCGGTACGATTAGCCTACCGATTGTATCTGCCGTTAAAATTAATAACGCACCTGCAAGGGCTGAAAACGGAATAAGTACTTTATGATCTGATCCAACCAATTGCCTTGAAATATGCGGGATAAGTAATCCAACGAAAGCGATAACGCCCGCAATCGCAGTTGATACAGCTGCTAACAGGACAGCAATGGCTGAAATAATAAGGCGTACCCTTGTCACATGAAGTCCAAGATTTTTAGCCGTTTTATCTTGTAAAGATAATAAATTACACCATGCCCCTACAAACAGTGCAAGTATAAGACCGATCGATCCATATGTAACAAGTACTTCCACATCGCTCCATGTCTTCATCGTTATATTAGATGTTGTCGTCTGTTTAATACTTTTAATGAAATATCCACAAATCGTAACGAAAGATTCATTTAAACCAGTAAACATCGCATTAATTGCTATACCGATTAAAATGATACGCAGCGGACTTAAACCTGATTTCCAAGAAAACGAATAAACGAGATAACAAGCAAACGCTCCGCCTAAAAATGCGAATAGTGGTGTCCAGAAAAAGAACTGAGGAAATAGCGTAATGATAACAAGCGTCATAAAACTGGCCCCTGAAGATATCCCGATAACCCCAGCATCCGCAAGTGGATTTTTCATAACTGCTTGGAAAAGCACACCAGAAACAGCAAGCGCTGCTCCAGTGAAAAGTGCAATAATAATGCGCGGAAAACGTAAATCTTTAATAACTTCAACATCTTCATTTGTCCCTGTAAATATACCTTGTAAAAGATCAATGACACCTATTTCCAAACTACCTTTCACAGCAGATACAGTAGTCATAACAACTAGTAATACTGTGACGATGAAGAAACTCCAAAATTTTTTATTCATCTCAATCTTCCTTTATCTATACATGCATCATGGATACATCATTTTCTTTAATTCATCTAGAGCTTCAATAGCTGCTAAATTCCCCGTTGTTCCAAACAAACGCTCTTCTAAATCGTACACTCTATTATTTTTAACTGCGGCAAAGTGCTTCCAAATGTCGTTCGTTTTGAATTCCTTATCAAACATTTTCACAACTTCATCTGGCATACCGTGTGCTGCACGTAAAATAATATCTGGGTCAGCTTTTTTTAAATACTCTGTATTAGAAGCTAAATACTCTACTTTCTCATCTTGTACGATATTTTTACCACCTAGCTGTTTTACTAAATCTCCAATATATGAGTGTTCTGTCGCTACTAAATAGCTTCCAGGCACTCCAAGTAAAATAAGGACTGTCGGTTCTTTCTTCCCTTTTACCTCTTTTTGAATGTCTGCAACCTTTTTATCAAACTTTGTTACGACTGCTTCAGCCTGTTTCTCACGCCCATATTTTTTACCCAACTCTGTAATTGAGTTTTGCATGTTTTTCAAACTCGTTAAGTTTAAAAAGTTTGCTTTTATACCAGCTTCCTTAAAAACTGGCTTCAATTCATATTCAAGTGTTGTAACCGATAATACTTCTGATGGTTTCATTGATTTTACCTTTTCCATATCAGGGCTCATCGGATTCCCAACATCCGGTAAACCTTTATAACGCTTCGGTAATGTTTTATAACTAGTTGGAACACCAATTAAATCTACTTCTAACGCATCCATAATTTCAGTCACGGCGACTGTCGTTGCAATAACACGTTCCTCACTACTGCTCTTTACCTTTTTTGCTGTTTCTTTTTTTGGTGATGAGCACCCAGCTATACTAAATAAAAGAATGATAGCCATGAATACACTCGTGATTTTCTTCACTCTCAATCACCACTCCTTTCAGTACAATATGAAACGAGTCTTGATGCATGAAACCATGCATCAAGACTCCAAATTTTACAGTCTACCTGCTCTATATTTACGAACTAAGAAAGCAAGTGATCCTAGTAATAGCAACATATACATTCCAATTTGTGCTGTATCTGCTGTTTTTGAGTTTTTCTCTTTTTTTACATCATTCTTCACATTTTCATTTTGCTTCTTACCGTCTACATTTCGGTTAAAATCAGGATTACCGATTGTTTTTACATTGTCTACTTTCGGTGTAATCGCTGGATTTTTCGGATCATTCTTCGGATCGTTTTTCGGATCCTCTTTAATAGTTCCTACTGCACCAATACTATTTGTATCAAATTGAATTTGCACGTCGTAGAAATGATGGTAGTTCATTGAATCAATATCTACTTTTACTTTCGCATTTAATTTTGCAAATAAATCATCTACTTCAAATTCTACAACTCTTGTATTTGCATTTTTATCTTCACTTACTACTTTTGCATCAGCAAATCCACCATTATTTTCTGTTTGGAACTTCGTAATCCACGCACTATCTTTCAGTGTCACCGCAACATATTTTTTGCCATCTTTCACTGTTAATCTTGCTGGATTTACAACGTATTGATTCATCATTGAAATCTCATCCGTTTTATCTTTCAACACTTTAAAAGCAACATCATATTGACCGTCTTTTAAATTTTTTGGATCAACTGTTATATGTCCATTTTGGTTATTATTTCCGCCTTGGTTGTTATTTCCACCTTGGTTGTCGTTTCCACCTTGGTTGTCGTTTCCACCTTGGTTGTCGTTTCCGCCTTGGTTGTCGTTTCCACCTTGGTTATCGTTTCCACCTTGGTTGCCTAAAGCTTTAATACTACCTTTATCAAATGCGAATTGAATGTCGTAGAAATGATGGTAATTCATCGCATCAATATCAACTTTCACTTTTGCATTTAACTTTTTCGATAAGTCGTCTACTTCTACTTCCACTACTCTTGTATCTTGCTCTTTATTTGTACCTAATACTTTCGCATCGACAAACGAACTATTCTTTTCAAACTCAAACTTTGTAATCCATGAGCTATTCGTTACTGTGAAGGATACATATTTCTTACCATCTTTCACTTTCAATACGCCTGGACTCTTCGTATATGTGTTCATCATTGAAATTTCTTCTGTTTTATCTTTTAGCACTTTAAAACCGATACTGTATTCACCGTCTTTAATAGCATTTGGATCAATTGTTGTGTTATTGTCTTGGTTGTCGTTTCCGCCTTGGTTATCGTTTCCACCTTGGTTATTGTTTCCGCCTTGGTTGTCGTTTCCACCTTGGTTGTCGTTTCCGCCTTGGTTATTGTTTCCGCCCTGGTTGTCGTTTCCACCTTGGTTATTATTTCCGCCCTGGTTATCTAAAGGCTGAATGCTATCTTTATCAAATGCAAATTGAATGTCGTAGAAATGATGATAATTCATTGAATCGATATCTACTTTCACCTTTGCATTTAACTTTTTAGATAAATCGGCTACTTCTACTTCCACTACCCTTGTATCAGCCTTCGTATCCTCATTTAATACATTGGCATCCACAAACGAGCCATTTTTCTCAAACTCAAATTTTGTAATCCATGAGCTATTCGTTAATGTGAAGGATACGTATTTCTTACCATCTTTCACTTTCAATACGCCTGGGCTCTTTGTATATGTGTTCATCATTGAAATTTCTTCTGTTTTATCTTTTAACACTTTAAAACCGATACTGTATTCACCATCTTTAATTGTTTCAGCATCTGGTTGTTTATCTCCATCCGGTTTTTCTACTTCCGGCTTTTTATCTTCATCCGGTTGTTTCTCTTCATTTTTAACTTGTTCAAGTTTATCTTGTTCAAATAAAAGTTGTACATTATGTGTTTGCTTGTAACCTTGCGATGCCACTTCAATAAATACTTTTGTATTTATTTTTTTTGATAAATCATCCACTTCAAATTCTACGACTCTTGTATCTTTTTCTTTATCTTCACTCACTACTTTTGCATCAACAAATGCACCATCTTTTTCCGTTTGGAAATTTTTAATTAATGAGCTACTTTTTAGCGTTACAATCGCTTTTTTCTTACCATTTTCTACTTTCAATACTCCTGGATTTTCCATGTAAGTATTCATCTTAGATTCTTCATCCGTTTGATCTTTTAATACTTTAAATGGAATACTGTACGCACCATCTTTAATTATTTCAGCATCTGGCTTTTCTACTTCCGGCTTTTTATCTTCATCCGGTTGTTTCTCTTCATTTTTAATTTGTTCAAGTTTGTCTTGTTCAAATACAAGTTGTACGTCATGAGTTTGCTTGTAATTTCTTGATGCCATCTCAATAAATACTTTTGTATTGATTTTTTTAGATAAATCATCCACTTCAAATTCTACGACTCTTGTATCTTTTTCTTTATCTTCACTCACTACTTTTGCATCAACAAATGCACCATCTTTTTCCGTTTGGAAATTTTTAATTAATGAGCTACTTTTTAGCGTTACAACCGCTTTTTTCTTACCATTTTCTACTTTCAATACTCCTGGATTTTCCATGTAAGTATTCATTTTAGATTCTTCATCTGTTTTATCTTTTAACACTTTAAATGGAATGCTGTACGCACCATCTTTAATTGTGTTAGAATTTGGTTGTTGATCTGGGTCAGGCTTTTGGTCGGGCTTCTGACTTGGATCTGGATTTTCATTTGGATCTGGCTTATTAGCTGGGTCCTCTTTTTCATCTGGTTTTTCTACATGAATTGGTGTAATGCTATTTTGGTCGAATGAAATACGAATGTCATAGTAATGATGATAATTAAAAGCATCAATATCAACTTTTACTTTCGCATTTAATATTTTCTCTACATCTTCTACATCAAATTCTACTACTCTTGTATCGTTCTCTTTATCTTCACTAACTACATTTACATCAACGAATTGACTACCTTTTTCTGTTTCAAACTTCGTAATCCATGCACTATGCGTTAACGTAAAGGATACTTTCTTTTTCCCATCCTTCACTTTCAAAGTCCCCGGGCTTACAGAATACTGCTTCATCATTGATTCTTCATCTGATTTATCTTTCAAAACTTTGAAACCGATTGAATATTCACCGTCAGCTAAAGTTGTAGCCGCTTGAACTGCAAGTGGTTGTAACGTTGATACGAATGTGAAAATCGTTAGAAACATTGCAACAACAATTTTAAAATACCTGTTCAATAGAATGACTCTCCTTTTTAAAAAATTCCCAATTATTTAATGCTGTTCCCATCAAATACAAAACGAATATCATATGAAGCGTTATAATTAATAATTGGGATGTTAATTTTCACCTTGCCTTTTAGTTTTTCTGACAAGTCAGCAACTTCAAATTCTACTACTCTAGTATTCTCTTTTTTATTTTCACTTAAGACTGTTGTTTCTACGAATTGACCCTCTTTTTCTACTTGGAAACTTTTAATAGAAGCACTATCTTTCACTTTAAATGAAACATATTGTTTTCCATTCTTAACTGTTAATGTTCCCGGGCTTTCAAAATAACTATTCATCCTAGATGATTCATCTTTATCGCCTTTCCATACAATAAAAGCAATATTATATTTTCCATCAGCTAGTTGTGTAGCAGCTTTTGCATCTTGTAACCCTAGTGTTGCTATAAACGTAAATAAGACAGCAAATACGGCAATAATCATTTTAAATTGTTTAAACATATATTCATCACCCTTTCAAAGATTTATTTACTTACCTTTACTTTACGAACTAAGAAAACACCCGAGATTAGAACTAACGCTGCAAATAATCCAATGCGGGCATCATCACCTGTTTTGGGGTTATCTGTTTTTTCAGCCTTACCACTTTCATTTGTCCCTTTATTCGCATCTTTATTTGTTTCTTTACTCTCTTCTTTCTTTTGCTCTTCTTTTACTTGTCGATCTTTTTTAGTTTCATCATTATTTTTTGTTGCAGCAGCTACATTGTTATCGCCACCTACAGCTTTTACATTCGCATCAAACGCAAAACGAATTGTGTAATGATGGTCGTAGTTTGCACTTGGTACAACAACATGAATTTTTACTCCCAGCGGTTTAGATAAATCATCAACTTTAAATTCAACCGTTCTTTTATCTGCTGCTTCGTCTTTGCTAATTACTTTTGAATCAACAAAATTACCATTCTCTGGTGCTTTAAATTCTGTAATCCAAGCACTATGATTCATTGGAACTTGTACTCTCATCTCACCATTTTTTACAATTAACTTAGCGGGTTTTTCAAAATAATCATTTGCCATTGAAGCTGAATCATCTTCCGCCTTTTTGATAACGTAGTTAATATCGTAAGTACCGTCAGCTAATTTTGCTGAAGCTTGTCCAGATGGTATTACAAGAAAAGCTAGCATACATACTAACGTTATAATAAATGCGGGTAATACTGAAAACTTTCTCATTTTGCTTACTTCCTCCTTGTTTATCTTTCGTTTTATAATTTGAAAATGATAATTATTCTCAATTTATAAGAAAAAAATAATCTCTTCTACCTTTATTTCATTGTCATTACTTTATGTAATATAAGTATTGGTGATTATCATTCTCACTAAAGGTCAAAAAATATATTTTTCCTCCATATTCCTTATAAAAAGCACTCTAAAATAATTCAATCATTTTACTGATTATCATTCTCAACAGACTACAAAAAAATAAACTACCTAATTCTATTGTTCTATCACCTCTTCTTCCAAAATGATATAGTCATAGAAAACCTCTTCCCTTGCTCCCGTCACTTCCCTTCCAATATTTCCACAACTAAGTCAATCTTAGCCTACTGCTAATTTTATTGTCAACTATATTACGTATAAATTTTTTAATATCTAAATTTTTTTATATACGGCTTTTTCTACAAAAAAAGGGGCTTCCTTTCATAGAAAGCCCTCTTTTCTCTATTTTTCTACAGCAATTTCTTGCTTTTGAAACCTAGAAACTATATAACCAATTCCTATACCGATCATACCTGGAACTAACCAGCCAATCCCTACACTATATAATGGAATCTTATCTAGAATAGGTGCTAATGCTGCAATTTGCAGATTCGCATTGTGCAATCCATCAAAGAAGCTAATTGCAAATGCCCCTACAATACCGCCTACATACATTGCTAATGGAAGACGAACGTAATTTTCAACGAGTGATAATACGATAAGTACGATACCAATTGGATAAATTGCAATTAGAATTGGTAATGCTAATGCGTTTAACTGAGTTAAACCAAGATTTGCTACCATAAATGCTAATACACAGAAAATGAAAATGACTTTTTGATAAGAAAGCTTTGGTAATAACGAAGAGAAATATTCCCCACAAGCTGCAACAATACCTACAGAAGTTGTTAAACATGCTGCTGTAATTGCGATACCTAGTAATAATGTTCCATAACTACCAAATAAATGATTCACGACGTTTGTTAAAATAATTCCGCCGTTTGCTCCCATTCCAAGTGACACACTAGAAGCCCCAAGATACGCAAGCGCTAAATACACAAGTAGTAAACCAAGTGCTGCAATGAATCCTGCAAAGATTGTTACTTTCGCAATGCTGTTCTTATTTGTAACCCCTTTTGCTTTTAAAGCATTGATCACAACATTTCCGAAAACAAGTGCTGCAAGTCCATCTAAAGTTAAATATCCATCAATAAAACCTTTAAAGAGCGGGGCACTATACGCTTCTGTCGGTGCACCAAACTCTCCCATTGGCGTCATAATTGCTTTCGCTACAATTATTGCAATAACAGCTAATAAAATTGGTGTTAACACTTTACCAATACGGCCTACTAATTTTGAAGGGTTTAAAGCTAAATAGAACGTTACTGCAAAGAAAATAAATGTAAAGATAACAAGTGGATATGATTGACTAGCTACCTCACTTGGTAAAAACGGTGCAACACTCATTTCATAAGCAACTGTTCCTGTACGTGGAACACTTACGAATACGCCTAAACATAAATAAATTGCAGTGATAAAAACAAGTGCGAATATAGGATGTACACGTCCCGCTAGCTCATTAATATCTCCCTTTAAAGCTATAACAATTACTCCTAATAAAGGCAGTCCAACGCCTGTTACGATAAAGCCAAACAACGCAATCCACACGTCCGTTCCAGCACCTTGTCCTAACGCTGGTGGGAAAATCATATTACCTGCACCGAAAAATAGTGCAAATAACATTAAACTTATTGCAAACATCTCAGAAAACTTTAAAGATGATTTCATTTCTACTAACCTCCTAATTAATCGTTTTATTAACAAAATATTCTGAATTAAAATCCGTCACATATCCTCTTTCCAGCATACTTCCCTATAAAAGAACGCAAAAAACACCCGTCCCTAACAAAGGGACGAGTGCTGAAATCGTGGTTCCACCCTTATTCTAATAAAATGAATTTATAACAAAATAAGCTCATTTTATAGCTCGTGTAAATTGATAACGGTTTTATCCGCCAAGAATTACAATGCATCATGCAGTTCACTCTTGAAGTTTAGAGGTGGTAAGTGTATTTTTTCGTATTAGGAAGCTCACAGCCTAAGGCTTCCCTCTCTGAGAATCGTAAAAAATAGCTCATGTCCTCATCATTACTTTTATTAAATATCTTGTCGAAACTTGTTGTTTTTTATTATATGGGCTATTTTCAAAAAAATCAATAGTTTTATTTTTTCTGACAAAAAATATAGGGAGAAAACTTTTCTCCCTATAACTGCCCTATTAATATTTCTAATTCCTCATCTGTAATGCCTCGCCATTTTCCCGCTTCAAGCTCGTTTAGCTCTATATTCATAATGCGCACTCGCTTTAGCTTTGTTACAGTAAACCCGAAAGCACGGCTCATTCTACGAATTTGCCTGTTCATCCCTTGCGTTAAAACGATGCGAAATGTAGACTGATCGACTCTCATCACTTTACATGGCTTCGTCATTCCATCTTTAATCTTTACACCGCTGGACATCTCATCAATAAACCAATCTGTAAAAGGCTTATCGACCGTCACAACATATTCTTTCTCGTGCTCATGATCACCGTGTAAAATTTTATTTGCAATGGCGCCATCATTCGTTAATAAAATGAGTCCTTCCGATGCTTTATCTAATCGTCCAACAGGAAAGATTCGCTCTGGGTAATTGATATAATCAATAATATTATCTTCAATATGATCGGCTGCTGTACAAGTAATTCCAACTGGTTTATGGAAGGCAATATACACCTTTTCTTTCTCTTCTTTTGCAATAACCTGTCCATCAATCGTTACAACATCACCATCGCTCACGAGTGCACCGTGCGTACATATTTCACCGTTAATGCAGGCACGGCCAGCTTTAATAAGGCGGTCTGTTTCACGTCTTGAGCAGGATTTTGCTTCGCTTATGTATTGGTTGATTTTCATGTTTTATTCCTTTTCTTATAGATTAAAAGCGTCAATCCATGGCAATATCATTATGCCAAGATTGACGCTCCTTCACTTCGCAAAAACAACTAAATAAATAACCCCAATCACCAAAAATATTCCGCAACAAGCTAACAATACTTTTGCAAGTTTGTCCATAAACATATAATGGTTCCCCTTTTGTTTGGTTTTTTGCTATTTTAATTCGACAACTGTTACACCTAGGCCTCCCTCGCCCATGTCACCGTAGCGATAGGTTTTCACACCGCGGTGCTTCTTCAAGTAATCTTGTACACCTTGGCGAAGCGCTCCTGTTCCTTTACCGTGAATAATTGATACACGAGGATAGCTTGCAAGCTGTGCATCGTCTAAATATTTTTCAACGCGCATCATTGCATCTTCATAACGTTCGCCGCGAAGATCAAGCTCTAACGACACGTGATAATCTCTACCCTTCACACTTGCGACTGCTTTTTTCTCAGTTTGCTTCGGTGTATTAATGTATTCCATATTGGATTCTTTCACTTTCATCTTCAGAATACCAATTTGTACGCTCCACTCTGTATCACTTACTTTTTCAAGCAATTGACCTTTTTGACCGAACGTTAACACTTTTACTTCATCACCTGGTCGTAATTGTTGCTTTGGCGCTGTATTTTTCACATGTACTTTTTGTTTCTTCACAAGCTCTGGCGCTGCCCCTTCTAGACGGCTCTTCGCTTCAATAAGCTCATGGTCTTTCACATTTACAAGCTGTGCTTTACGCAATTGACGAAGTTCATGAATAATGCCTTCTGCTTCTTTCTTCGCAGCTTCGACTTTTTCTTCCCCTTCTTTTTGCACTTTTAATAATTTTTCATCGCGCTCATCGTTAAATTCAATGATTTGACGCTGTAATTCACGATGAAGTTTTTCAGATTGCTTACGATGTTCTTCCGCTTCTTTTCGTTCGCGCTCTGCACTTTTTTGGCTTTCTTCTAGCTTTGCAATCATATTTTCGATTTTGTTCGTATCTGTACTAATTTGGTTACGAGCGCGATTAATTACGCGATCAGACAAACCAAGACGCTTCGAAATTTCAAAGGCATTACTACGTCCTGGTACACCGATTAATAATTTGTACGTTGGGCTTAATGTATTCACATCGAACTCAACGCTCGCATTAATAACTTGCTCACGGTTGTATCCGTATGCTTTCAGCTCTGGGTAATGAGTCGTTGCAACAACGCGTGCACCGCGGTTACATACTTCATCTAAAATTGAAATTGCTAGTGCAGCCCCTTCTTGTGGGTCTGTTCCAGCACCTAATTCATCGAATAAAACTAAGCTTTCAAAATCAGCTTTTTCTAAAATATCTACAATGTTCACCATATGTGAGGAGAACGTACTTAAACTTTGTTCAATCGATTGTTCATCACCGATATCAGCAAAGATATTTTTAAATACACAAATCTCTGATTCGTCCATTACTGGAATGTGCAGACCAGATTGTGCCATTAAGACACAAATACCGACTGTTTTCAGTGTAACTGTTTTACCACCTGTATTCGGTCCTGTAATAACAATTGTGGTAAAGTCTTTACCAAGCATAATGTTATTTGGCACGATAATTTCCGGATCGATAAGCGGATGACGAGCTTGTCTTAAATCCATATAACGCTCATTATTTACGATTGGCTTCGTCGCTTTAATTCGCTTCGCATAAAGAGCTTTTGCAAAAATGAAATCAAGATTTGCAACTACTTCTACGTTTGATAGAACGATATCAGCTTCCACTGCTACTTCTTCCGTTAGCATCATTAAAATGCGTTCTACTTCTTGTTTTTCTTTCACACGTGCTTCTTGAAGCGCATTATTTAATTCCACGATTACTTGCGGTTCTATAAATAACGTTTGTCCAGAAGCAGATTGATCGTGAACAATACCACCATATACGCCGCGGTATTCTTGTTTTACCGGGATTACGTAGCGTTCGTTACGAATCGTTACAATTGCGTCTGATAACATTTTTTGCGCGTTTGAAGAACGCGTCATGTTTTCTAATTTCTCCCGAATACGGCTTTCCGCAGTACGAATTTGGTTACGAATACCACGCAATTTGTCACTTGCGCTATCGACTACTTCACCGCCGTCACCGATACAGTTTGTAATTTTCTTTTCTAAATCATATAAAGATACAATTTGCGCGACATGTGTTTCTAAAATCGGAAGTTCAACACCATTATCAATCATATCGTCAATGAAGCGTTTCATTTGGCGACTACCATACATCGTACTTGCGATTTCAATTAATTCATGCGGACTTAACATACTTCCAATTTTCGCACGCTTAATATTTGAACGAATATCAGAAATCCCTCCAAGTGGTACATGTCCTTTTAAACGGATAACTTTTGCTGCCTCATCCGTTGTTTCTTGCAGTTCCACAATTTCTTCAAAATCTGTGCTTGGCACTAAATTCTTCACTTTATCACGACCAAGTGAAGATGCTGTATGTTCAAGTAATTGTTCTTTTACTTTATTGTATTCTAATACACGCAACGTTCTTTCTAACATGTTGCAGGTCCCCCTTGTGTTACTTATTACGTTTAATATAGTCTAATAAACGTTCAATATCCCATGTGTTAATCACATTATCTTTTTGAATCCAACCTTTACGTGCTGCCGCTACACCTGTTTCCATATCTTCTAACATTTCAAGTGTATGAGCATCCGTATTAATCGCTACTTTTACACCAGCATCTTGTGCTTGTTTTAATAATTTCGCACTTAAATCTAGACGGTTTGGATTTGCATTTAATTCTAAAACTGTATTTGTTTCTTTTGCGAGCTGGATTAATAAATCTGTATCTACATCGTAACCCTCGCGGCGCCCAAGAAGACGTCCTGTCGGATGAGCAATCATCGTGACATGCTTATTCTCAAGTGCAGTGCGAAGACGTTTCATAATCGTTTCACGGTCTTGTGAGAAGCTAGAATGAATCGCTCCAATAACATAATCTAGTTCTGCTAATACTTCATCGTCAAAATCAAGTGTCGCATCTGGTAAAATGTCCATTTCAATCCCGCGCAAAATTGTAATGTCTGGATACTTTTCATTCATACGTTCAATTTCTTTCGCTTGTTCACGCAGACGTTCTTTCGTCAAACCGTTCGCTACTTTCAAGTATTGCGAGTGATCAGTAATTGCCATAAATTTATACCCACGAGCACGACATGCTTGTACCATTTCCTCAATTGAAAAAGCACCGTCACTCCATGTTGTATGCATATGTAAATCACCTTGTATATCAGAGAACTGAATTAAGTTCGGATACTCTTTAATTAATTCAATTTCTTTTCCATCTTCACGCACTTCTGGTGGGATGAATGGAAGACCAAAGTGGGCGAAGAATGCTTCTTCTGTTTCGAATGTTTTCACTTCACCTGTCTCTAAGATTTCCACACCATATTCACTAATTTTCTCGCCTCTATCTTTTGCGATTTGGCGCATTTTTACGTTATGGTCTTTTGATCCTGTGAAATGGTGAAGAGTTGTAATAAATTCTTCTGGTTTTACTAAGCGGAAGTCAATTGAAATATCATATTCATATTGAAGACGAACAGATACTTTCGTATCTCCACTTGCAATCACTTCAATCATATTATCAAATTGTAGTAAATGTTCACGTACTACTGCTGGCTCTGTCGTTGCAATGATAAAATCTAAGTCCTTCACTGTCTCACGAACACGGCGTAAACTACCAGCGCGTGAGAAGCGAATTACTTCAGCAACATTCGACAATTTCTCCTCTATTTCCCCGGCAATAGGCAATACCATCGCAATTGGTAAACGCTCTGGACGAGAGCCTACTTGATCGATTGCTTCTAATATTTTCTCTTCTGTTTTTTTACCGAAACCAGCTAAAGCTTGTACTTTATTTTCCTCACAAGCAGCTTTTAACGTCTCCATATCAATAACGCCTAGCTCTTTATATAACTTAGCTACCTTCTTACCACCAAGGCCTGGTAGTTTTAATAACGGTAATAAACTATTTGGTACTTCTTTTTCAAGTTCTTGTAATACTTCAGATGTTCCCGATTCTATATATTCTTGAATAACTGCTGCCGTTCCTTTTCCGATGCCTGGAATCTTTGTAAAATCTTCAATTTCAGAAAGACTGCGATCATCGCTTTCTAGCGCTGCTGCCGCTTTACGAAATGCTGATATTTTAAATGGATTCGTACCCTTTAATTCCATAAATAGGCCGATTGTCTCCAATAATTTAATAACTTGTTTTTTATTTACTTTCATCATTCTCCCGCCTTTCGTTCATAGAAAAAAACTCCTCTTTCTGAAAAAAGAGAAGTTATACTCTGCTACCTGTCTGCCATAGCTCCTTCACCTTTTCAGAAAGAATCGGTGTATCGTCTACAATTATTTTGCTAATTGATGATTTTTGTAATGGTGTTTGTATTTGTTCAATTGGAAGAATTGATCCAACAATAATTAAGACAAACAGAATGATATACACTTCTAAAAAGCCAAGAAGTGCCCCAGCAACCGCATTGACTTGCTTTAAAACTGGGATTTCTGCAAACATATTCAGTAAATTACCAAGTAGTGAAAGTGCGATTTTTGTAATAATAAATAATACAATAAACGCAATTGCTTGATAGAAGACACCCTCAATATTATTCGCATCTATCCATTCTGGAACAGACACATTCTTATCAAATGGATACGGAATAATTTTCGCAAGTGCTGGCGCTAAATCTTTACAGTACCAGTATGCAACGAGGTATGCGATAATAAAGCTTGTTAACTTTACAAGTTGCAAAATAAATCCTCTACGTAAACCGAGGAAAAATCCCATAACAAGCAATAAAATGATAATAATATCAATCATGTTATTCAATTCCTTTTTGTGTCATACTTTCTTTCAATTTCTCATGTTCTTCTTTTAATTTTATGTAATCGTGTATGACGTTTACCGCCGTCAATACCGCTAGTCTACTCGTATCAAGCGAAGGATTCTTGGCATTGAGTTCGCGCATTTTATCATCCACAATCGCTGCTACCATGCGGATATGACTTGTACTTTCATCGCCAACAACTGAATATTGTTGACCATATATTTCTACATTAATTCGACTTTTATTTCCCTTTTGTTGTGACAACTCACCGGCCTCCAATCACGTACAGAATCCTAAAGTTTATCATACCATGAACCATCATAATATGGAAACAGAAAGAACAATCCGATATGATAAAAATAACAATATTAAAAAAGGAGCGACCATTTTGTCAAATTCTATCGTAATACAGACAAGTTCTAGTGCAATTGAAGACATGAAACAACAGTATAAACAGGCACTTAGCCCGAAAATTCCGCAAGGCGGTGTCTTCATGGCAAAGGTACCATCTTGCACGATTACAGCATATAAATCAGGCAAAGTAATGTTCCAAGGGGGCCGTGCCGAAGCAGAGGCTGCTCGTTGGCAAACTGTCTCTCAAACACCAAAATCAGCTGTAAAAAAATCGGCCAATTCGCACCAATATGCACCACCTTCTTCTATTGGCACAATGTCGATTTTAGGGTCCGATGAAGTAGGTACTGGAGATTTCTTTGGACCGATGACAGTTGTTGCTGTATATGTGGATGCGAAGCAAATTCCACTTTTAAAAGAACTTGGTGTAAAAGATTCCAAAAACTTAAATGATGCTCAAATTACTGAAATTGCAAAACAACTCCTTCACGTTGTTCCTTATAGCTCTCTCGTTCTTCACAATGAAAAATATAACGAGCTATTTGATAAAGGAAACAACCAAGGTAAACTAAAAGCTTTACTGCATAATAAAGCCATCACAAACTTATTAGCAAAAATAGCACCTACCACACCTGAGGGCATCTTAATCGACCAATTCACACAACCTGATACATACTATAAATATTTAGCAAAACAAAAACAGGTACAACGTGAAAATGTTTATTTCGCTACAAAAGGTGAAAGTGTCCATTTAGCAGTAGCCGCCGCTTCCATTTTGGCTCGTTACTCATTCGTAAAACAATTTGACGAACTAAGCAAAAAAGCTGGTATGCCACTTCCAAAAGGTGCTGGTAAACAAGTTGATATCGCCGCTGCTAAATTAATTCAAAAGCTTGGTAAAGAACGATTACCTGAGTTTGTGAAACTGCATTTTGCTAATACGGAGAAGGCTTTTCGTTTATTAAAAAAATAACTACTTTTTAGTATCGACAGGATTTGTATGAACTAAACAAGGCGAAAAGAATTCAATTCTTTTCGCCTTTCATGGATGAAAAATGAGTAAATAGGATCTCACACGTTCCTATTTTCGTCGCATTCCTTCGGTATATCGATATATTTCAATTTCGGCCGATATCCGTTCATTTACTATTCACATAAAAAAGGGATCCCTTTTTTATGTTTAACTTCGCTTCTGCTTCTTATTTGATGAAGGTACTTTATGAGAACCCGTTTCATGCGCAGTTGTTCCTTGTCCTTCCACCTCTGGAGAACCTAGGCTTGATCTAGAATGATTTGTTTTCACTTTTTTACTCATTGCACTCACCCCCAAGATTACTTTTTACTTAAGGGTAAAAAACTATTCAACATAATACTCTGAACAGACACTCGCTACTCTTTTACTCTCGTGTCTGTTTTTCACTAATGTCCCATAGACGTTTTGCGGCACCCTTATCCAAGGCGGCTTCAGACACTTTTCCTATTTGCTTATCGGCATAGTAACAGCCACTATGGTCAATGAATCCGTTTGATTCTGCTAGCCATATTAAAGTTTCAGCACCTTCCTCGGGCGTACGAGAAAAAGGTTTCATTGCTGCCATAGTTAAGCGAGAAACGAGACCATTGTCCTGGTTGAAATTCGTAGCCACTAGCCCCGGATCAAAGCTATAAGCACTAACACCCGTCCCCTCCAACCGCTGTGCCAATTCAGCGGTGAATAAAATGTTAGCTAGTTTTGTTTGCGCATAACGCATTGTAGGACCACCCATGAACTTCTTAACACCGCGATACAGTTGTTCTGCATCTAGATCACCGAAATCAATTCCCTTTTTAGCCATTTTGTGACCGTGAGATGCGGTAGTAATGACACGAGCAGGAGCACTTTCCTTTAAACGCTCCAATAGTAAATTAGTAAGTAGGAATGGACCTAAATGGTTGACCGCCCAAGTCATCTCCAAACCGTCCTCCGTAAGCTGCCTTGTTTGAAATAAAGCACCCGCATTATTCACTAATATATCTATTTTAGGACACCTTTCTAAAATATCAGCAGCTACCCGGCGTATAGATTGTTGGGAAGCCATATCAGCTAAAAATAGATCTATCACCGCATCCCCATTCGTTACATCCTTAATTTGAGTCATAGCATCATTCGCTTTTGCTTCGTTGCGTGCAATAATTCCTAGTTTGGCGCCGCGTTCTGCAAATGCCTTAGCTGCCGCTAATCCAATACCACTTGTTGCACCAGTGATTACTACATACTTGTCATGCAATGTCCACTTTGTATGACTTGGAATTTCCCCCATTGTACCAAAACCCCTTCCCTATAAATGTCGCATTCGTTTTACTTATATATGAAGTAGGAAGGGAACTATGAACAACATCTTTTCCAATCGTGAAATACTTTATAAAATTCGGGTTGTAGTTACACCCTCTTCCAATAAAAAAAGCGAGAGCAGTTGCTCTCGCTTTTTTTATCTTAAAACTCCGAAGAACCTGGAGTTCTTGGGAATGGAATTACGTCACGGATGTTAGCCATACCAGTGATGTACATTAGGAAGCGCTCGAAACCTAGGCCGAATCCAGCGTGTTTTGTACCGCCGTATTTTCTAAGTTCTAAGTACCACCAGTAGTCTTCTTCGTTCATACCTAATTCTTTAATTCTGTCTACTAAAACGTCCATTCTTTCTTCACGTTGGCTACCACCGATTAATTCACCGATACCAGGAACTAGAAGATCAGTAGCAGCTACTGTTTTACCATCTTCGTTCATACGCATGTAGAATGCTTTAATGTCTTTCGGATAGTCAGTTACGAATACAGGGCGTTTGAAGATTTCTTCTGATAAGTATCTTTCGTGCTCTGTTTGTAAGTCAATACCCCATTCTACTGGGTATTTGAATTCAGCACCTGATTCTTGAAGTACTTTAATTGCTTCTGTATAAGTGATGCGACCGAAGTCAGAGTTGATTACGTTGTTCATGCGCTCTAGAACTGTTTTATCAACGAAACTGTTGAAGAAGTCCATTTCTTCTGGTGCATGCTCTAATACATATTTCATTGCATATTTCAGCATATCTTCTGTAAGATCCATTACATCGCCTAATTCAGCAAATGCAATCTCAGGCTCAACCATCCAGAACTCAGCTGCGTGGCGAGTTGTGTTTGAGTTTTCCGCACGGAATGTAGGTCCGAATGTGTAAACATCACGGAACGCTAATGCATAAGCTTCAGCATTCAGCTGTCCACTTACTGTTAAGTTTGTTTCTTTACCGAAGAAGTCTTTTGATTCGTCAACTTGTCCATCTTCACCTTTTGATACGTTGTTTAAATCTTGCGTTGTTACGCGGAACATTTCGCCTGCACCTTCTGTATCACTACCAGTGATGATTGGTGTGTGAACATGTACGAATCCACGCTCTTGGAAGAACTGGTGAATCGCAAATGCTGCGATAGAACGTACACGGAACGTTGCAGAGAATGCATTTGTTCTTGGACGTAAGTGAGCGATTGTACGTAAGTATTCAAACGTGTGACGCTTCTTTTGAAGTGGGTAATCAGAATCTGATAAGCCCTCGATATCAATTTTTTCTGCTTTAATTTCAAATGGTTGCTTCGCTCCAGGCGTTGCAATTACTTTACCTTCTACTTTAACTGAAGAGCTAAGTGGAAGCTTTGCAATTTCTTTGAAGTTCTCTAATTCTGTATCGAAAACGATTTGAACACCTTTGAAGAAGCTACCGTCGTTTAATTCGATGAAACCAAATGCTTTTGAATCACGTAAGTTACGAATCCAACCTGATACTTGTACTGTTTGATCTGCGTATTTATCTGTATCTCTATACAGACTTTTTACTAATGTGTTTTCCATAGTAAAATTCTCCTTTACTCATATATTTAAATACAAAAAAACCTTTCATCCATAAAGGGACGAAAGGTTAAACTTCGCGGTACCACCCAATTTGTCATAAAGACCAACTTTAACTCGTATGTAATACATACTTCCCGGTTTGTAACAGGCCGGATTCCCGTCTAAGTCTACTCTTGAATACAAGTTTCAATTTCGGTTAGCAACTCCAAGGTGTTCTTCACATATACCGCCTCATCAGGCTCTCACCGCCCCTGACTCGCTTTGGATTATAGTATATACTACTTTTCCTTATCATCGTCTTTCGTTTTGTTAAACTAAAATTAATGTACTACATTCGAGGGAAAGATGCAAGATGCCTTGATATATATCGGCGATTTTTATAATTTATCGACCACAACTTCAAATTTATCAGCGATTCGACATAAAATATCGACTTACCGGCATCTTTCAACAACCATTGTAATAAAAAAACTGCCGGGAAAATTCCGGCAGCTGTTTTTATTACTTACGTAACTCCGCACCAAATTTCTCTTCTACCGCTGTTAATACACGGCTATGTGCTTCTGTTACTTCTTCGTCTGTTAATGTACGTTCTGCATCGAAGTAGTTCATAGAGAATGCAAGTGATTTCTTACCTTCTTCCATTTTCTCACCTTCGTATAAGTCGAATAGTGTTACTTCTTTTAGAAGTTCTCCGCCAGCTTCAGCAATTACTTGCTTCATTTCACCAGCTTTTGTTTCTGTTGTTACTACAACAGCCATATCACGTGTCATAGATGGGAAACGTGGAATTGCTAAGTAGTAAGTTTCCTCAGCGTCTGCACCGAATACTTTTGCAAGAGATAATTCGAATACGAATGTATTTTTCACATCTAATTGTTTTTCTGTTTCCGGATGCAATTGACCGATGAATCCGATCGCTTCACCATCTAATACGATGTCAGCTGTACGGCCTGGATGCATACCTTCACGTTTTGCTGGTGCATATGTGATTTGGTTTGAAACGCCAAGTACGTCGAATAATCCTTCTAATACACCTTTAACAACGAAGAAGTCTACAACTTTCTTCTCACCTTGCCATGCATGGTGAAGAGCAAGACCTGTCATAACACCCGCAAGATGTTGTTCTTCTTTCGGAAGTTCTCCTGCTTCTGTTGGTAAGAAGATAGAACCTACTTCATATAAAGCAACGCTGTCGTTTTTACGTGCAACATTGTATGAAACTGCCTCTAACAATTGTGGCACTAAGCTTAAACGAAGTTGGCTACGCTCTTCACTCATTGGAAGCGCAAGATTTACAGGAGCTTTTTCGTTTGGCTCAATCATATATTGTTTCGCTTTGTCAGCGCTTGTTAATGAATATGTGATTGCTTCATATAAGCCAGCACCTTCTAGGAAGCGACGTACTTTACGACGTTTCGTTTGTGCTGATGTTAATTTACCACGTGTCATCGTTCCAGAAGGTAATGTAACTGGAATGTGATCATAACCATACAGACGACCTACTTCTTCTACTAAGTCTTCTGAAATTGTAATATCAGGACGACGTGCTGGTACATTCACATGGAATGTTCCTTCTACTTCTGTGAATGGGAATTTCAAGTTTGTGAACATTGTACCCATTTCACTCGCAGAAATATTTGTACCTAATACACGGTTTACTTTTTCAGCAGTAACAGATACTGTACGCTCTTGTACTTGTAAGTTATCAGCTTCTACTACACCTTCAAGTGCTTCTCCGCCAGCGTATTTCGCCATTAAAGCAGCTGCATGTTGAATTGCTTCGAATGTACGTGTTGGGTCGATTCCTTTTTCAAAACGTGCACTTGATTCACTACGAAGACCTAAGTCTTTTGATGTACGGCGCACTGTTTGACCTGCAAAGTATGCAGACTCAATTAGAACGTTTACTGTATCGCTATCAACTTCAGAATCCGCTCCACCCATTACACCAGCAACAGCTAACGCTTTTTCACCGTTTGTAATAACAAGGTGATGGCTTTGTAGCGTACGTTCTTGATCATCTAATGTTTGAATCTTTTCGTCTTCTTTAGCTAGACGAACAACGATTTCTTTTGAACCTAATTTATCGTAATCGAATGCATGTAACGGCTGACCGTATTCCATTAAGATGTAGTTTGTAATATCAACTACGTTGCTAATTGGACGAACGCCAGCTGCCATAAGGCGAGTTTGCATCCACATTGGTGATGGACCAATCTTTACGTTCTTCACCATTTTCGCAATATATAATGGATTTTCTTCTTTCGCTTCTACACTTACAGAAATGTAATCAGATGTTTTTTCTTCTGTTTCTTGTAAGTTGATAGCTGGAAGTTTTACTTCACGACCATAAATAGCAGCGACTTCATATGCAACACCTAACATGTTTAAGCAATCTGCACGGTTTGGTGTTAAACCAAGCTCAAGTACTTCATCATGTAAATTTAAAATTTCAAGTGCATCTGCACCGACTTCAGCATCACTTGGGAAGATGAAGATACCGTCTGCATATTCTTTCGCAACGAATTTCCCATCAATACCAAGCTCTTGAAGAGCACAAACCATACCGTGAGAAGCTTCCCCGCGTAGTTTTGCTTTTTTAATTTTGAAGTTACCAGGAAGTACAGCGCCAACTTTTGCAACTGGTACTTTTAAACCTTTTGCAATGTTAGCAGCACCACAAATAATTTGAACTGGCTCTTCTTCACCAATGTCGATTAAGCATTTGTTTAATTTATCAGCTTCTGGGTGTTTTTCACATTCTAATACGTGACCAACTACAACACCTTTTACACCTTTATTTAATAATTCAACACCTTCTACTTCAATACCACTTTTCGTGATTTTGTCTGCTAGTTCTTGTGCTGTTACATCTTTAATATCTACATACTCTTGTAACCAACGATATGATACGAACATATTTATCCTCTCCTTCCCTTACGCTCGTTTGAATTGTTGTAAGAAACGTACATCATTTGTATAGAAATGACGAATGTCATCTACGCCGTATTTCAACATTGCGATACGCTCTGCGCCCATACCGAATGCGAAACCTTGATATTCTTTTGAATCATAACCAGCCATTTCAAGTACGTTCGGATGAACCATACCTGCGCCTAAAATTTCAATCCAGCCAGTCCCTTTACAAGTACCGCAACCTTTACCGTGACACATCATACAAGAAATATCCATCTCTACAGATGGCTCTGTGAATGGGAAGAAACTTGGACGAAGACGGATTTCACGATCTTCACCGAACATCTTCTTCACGAATACTTGCAGTGTACCTTTTAAATCACTCATGCGAATGTTTTTATCAATTACAAGACCTTCAATTTGCATGAATTGGTGTGAATGCGTCGCATCATCGTCATCGCGGCGATACACTTTACCAGGACAAATAATTTTAATCGGTCCTTTTTCTTTATTCTTTTCCATCGTACGTGCTTGCACAGAAGATGTATGTGTACGTAGTAACGTTTCTTCTGTAATGTAGAATGTATCTTGCATATCACGCGCTGGGTGATCTTTCGGTAAGTTTAATGCTTCGAAGTTGTAGTAGTCTTTTTCTACTTCTGTTCCTTCAGCTACTTCATAACCCATACCGATGAATACATCTTCAATTTGTTCAACAACTGCTGTTAATGGATGATGGCAACCTGTTTCAACAGGACGACCCGGCAGTGTAACATCAATTGTTTCAGTAGCTAATTTCGCTTCAATTACTGCTTTTTCTAAGTTGCCAATTTTGTCTTCTAGACGAGTTTGAATCGCTTCACGTACTTCATTTACTAATGCTCCCATACGTGGACGCTCTTCTGCTGATAATTTTCCCATGCCGCGTAATACTTCTGTAATTGGACCTTTTTTTCCTAAATACGCTACGCGTACGTCGTTTAAGCCCTTTAGCTCTTTCGCTTCTTCAATAAGCTCTAACGCTTTTTGCTTTAGCTCTTTTAAACGTGCTTCCATTTGGAATCCTCCTAATTTTTAAAATAAAAAAACCTCGCTCCCAAAAAGGGACGAGGTAAATTCGCGGTACCACCCTAAATTGACAGAACAAGTCTGCCCACTCATTAGTTATAACGATCAATTCTGACCGGAACGCCTTTACATATAAATGGTCCTGGCGCCAACTCCAGAGGTGAATTCACTTCCATCTACCATAAGAATGCTTTCAGTCTACGGCACTCTCTCCCTATATGGCGATTTTGTAAGCTACTCTTCTCTATCAACGTTTTTCGTTATTTAACTTTTATTGTATGTTCATTACAAACATATACTTCAACTTATTATAAGAAGTTTTTTATTTGTTCGCAACTGGGCTTTGTAAATAATACGTTAAAATCCCTGCTGCAACCGCAACATTTAATGATTCTGCCCCGCCGTAAATCGGAATATACAAGTTTTGATCACTTTTCGCAAGAATTTCTTGGCGTACGCCGCTTCCTTCATTTCCTACAATTAATGCAAAACTTCCTATCGGTGTTACTTCACCAAATGGAACTCCATTTTCAAGAGCTGTTCCATATACAGGGACGTTATTTTCTTTTAACTTGTCTACCCATTCTTCTAAGTTCCCTTTTACAACCGGTAAGTGGAAAATAGAACCTTGTGTAGATCGTAGTACTTTACTATTATAAACATCAACGCACCCTTCTCCAAGCACAACGGCATGAATACCAGCTGCATCAGCTGTACGAATAATCGTTCCCAAATTACCTGGGTCTTGAAGGCCGTCTAATAAAAGAAATTTCCCATCAGTAAGAGCTACTTCTTTCTCATGTTTCTCACAAACAGCAAATACACCTTGTGTTGTTTCTGTTTCGCGAAGTACTTTTACAATTGCTTCAGGCACGATATACATTTCAACATCATTAACTGTCCAATCTTTCGGAAGATCTGTCTGATTTGAAACGATAAGTTCTGTTACAACTCCTGCCTTTAAAGCTTCCTCTACTAAGTGGAACCCTTCAACAAAAAATAACCCTTGCTTATCGCGTTCTTTTTTCGTTTGCAGCTTTTTCCACTGCTTCACACGCGGATTTTGTACTGAATCAATGTTTTTCATAATATGTATTTCCCTCTCTTCTTGTCTTATCATTATAGCCTATTTTTCATACATATTTACATAAAAAAGAACAAAAACTAACGTCAGTTTCAATTCTGAAGAAGAGGTGAAAGTGATGAGTTTTAATCTACGCGGCGCTGTATTAGCGAATGTAACTGGAAATTCACAAGATCAATTACAAGAGACAATTGTCGATGCAATTCAAAGCGGTGAAGAAAAAATGCTTCCAGGCCTTGGCGTTTTATTCGAAGTCATTTGGAAAAATGCTGATGAAAATGAAAAACACGAAATGTTAGGAACACTGGAGCAAGGATTAAAAAAATAATCAATAAAAAATCACCTTAGAAAAAAACTAAGGTGATTTTTTTATGCACATAAAGTGAAACTATAATCAGTGGGGTTTTTGTTCATCCCCCACTGATTATTAGCCTTCACCAATCGGGCGTTTACGGGCAGTTAATCTCCCACCTAACTTCTTTGCTCCAGCCGAATTTTGAGGTGGGAGTTTTACTGCCCGTTAATGCGGGATAAAAATTTTATTCCCCTAAATATTTCTACTTTACTAACGTTGTATGATGGAGTACAATGTTCAAAATACATTTAAACCGATCGTTTTTCTTTAAATACATCAATAGATAAAAGGAGTGAATGTTTTATGCGTCCTATTACGCTTGAACAAATTTTTAAACATCACATTACACAAAAATATGTAAACCGTTCTGGAATGGTCCACGCGATTGCTGTCGCTTATCATGCGTTTCATTTAGCTAAAAAGCATCACGCCTCAGTCGATGCTGCGACAAAGGCTGGTTTCCTTCATGATATCGGACATCACACATGGTACAGTGAGGGAGAATGGGACTATGACTTGTATAAAAAGAATGATATACATGCGATTAAAGGAGCAGAAAGAGCTCATAAATTGCTTATTAGATTAGGAGAACATCCGAAACTAGCAAAAGAAATTTCTGTTGCAATTCTTCTGCACACTGATTCTTTCCTACTAGAACAAACGCTTGAAAGAACACCTCTACAAAACGTTATTAAGTGGGCGGATGAAGCCGACGAAGAGCCAGGCGGAGCGCACCATTATAGAACGATTTCTTATGAAAAAGCACTAAAAGCAATGCAGCAATTAGACCGATTGGTAGAGCGTGAATTACAAATAGAGCAATCGAAATCGAATAACAAGGCAAAACATAGTTACCAATGAGAAAGAGGCATCACTACAGAGTGATACCTCTTTTATTATTTTATAACAACTTCAAAATCTTCTTCTGTTAACACTTTTCGATAAACCGTTTTCTTGTCTCCTTCTTCACCAGAAGTTATGACTGGAGTCAATATAATTTTCGTTACGCTGTCCTCTAGCTTTTCAAAACGCCAATAACTATTTTCCGCTAATGTATGACCTGAAACTGGTTTTAACTCTTTTCCATCTTGATCTTTTGCGGTAAATGTCACATCTAACTTTGTTCCATTCATCATTTTATAATTTAACTTCGTAGATACAGGAGAAACTTTTAAATCTTCCACTTCTATCTTTTGACCATTTTCCAGCTTAAAATGTTTATGGATTGGGATTGTTTTCGTTTCAGCTTTTAATTTGTCTCCAGATGCTTTGAACGAAAAGCCCCATTCTCCTTTTATTGGAGTTTTATTATTTAACGGCGTAAGTCTTCTATATACAACTTGTATATCTAGATCTCCGTCCAGATCCATTGGATTCATTTGTGTATCTTTCAAATCTGTAGTAGTAAAAAAGGTGTATGTATAATCGTTTACTTTTTGATTATCTCCACCCCCACTACCATTTAACTCTTTTCCATTTATATAAATATTGGGGTTCGGTAAAAAAATGTCTCCTAGATTAACACCGCTAGACTTAAACGTACTATTAACAATAATCTGTTCTTCATCTATCATCACTTCATCTAATCTTACTTCTACACCATTATCATAAACTGTTTGTCCAATTGTCGTTTTATACTCTTTTAACGGTTCTCCCCTACTATTCACATAGTCCTCCATTTTACTACCGATTAACGGTATATCTGCAATCATCCCTCTCATATCTACCGTCATCGTGATGATAAATAACGCCGCAGCCGATGTTACAATAGCTATATTACGCTTCTTATGTCCTTTTTTCTTTTTTAATCGTTTACTAATTCTCTTCTTCATTATCTTTTTCTCTATATCACTTAATGTAACTTCCCTATACTCATTTTCATCAATCACTACTTCATTTAACATTTCATACGGATCTTTCACTTTCCTCACCTCTTTTCTTAATTATTTCATACGGTTATGTAAAAATAATGCCCGTAACTTCTTTCGACCTCTCGATAGACGATTGTATATAAAAGAAGTTTTCACCCCCATTTTTTCTGCAATGTCTTCTACACTATCTTCTTCAACGTAATGCTTCATAAAGATTTCTTTATCTTTCTTCTTTAAATGACCTAATATATGTTCCATATCGTTACTAATTTCATTTTTAGAAGTATCAGTCGGCACTGCCATTTCACCTATTTGATCTAATCCTTTTTCGTTTACTGCCCTTGCATATTTCCTCGCATAATCGATAGATTTATATTTTGTAATAGCTGCAATCCAATTTTTTAATGTATTTTTCTCTTCATCATACTTTTCAATATGATTCCAAATCGCCAATAACACATCATCCATACACTCTTCTTGCACATCTTCAAAAGAAGCTAAATGCTTCTGTGTAATACTTTTTATAAGTCCGCCGTACTGGTCGATAATAAAGTATAATGCTTTTTCGTTCCTTTTCCTTAACTGCTTGGCGACGTTCTCTTCTGTAATTTTCATATGCTCCCTCCTCTCTAACGTGCTCTACACTTATTAATTCGTATCGTTACTATTCATTTCTATCAAATTATATATATTTATTAATAATATCCAAAATAAACCTTATGTAGTAAAATATAACTCATTACATAGAAGGAGATTATATATTGAGCTTACTTTGGATTGTTTATATGCCACTTCTTGTTTTATGCGGATTTTTCGGTGGTATTTTTTTAATTATCACTAGCATTAAACATCGTAAATTATTTGTTGGTTTAATGGGGCTACTCAGCTTCTCCTTTGTCACGCTACCTTTTGTTTTTTGGGGCATGGGGGTTAATGCCGATACAATCCTTCCTATTCCAACTGTTCTATACTGGACATTGTTTTCTTTAACTGGATTATTAGCAGGGGTAAGTGGATTACAAGTAAAAATTAAAAGTATACGTAATATGGGGTTTATTATTTTTATTGCAGGAATATTAGGGGTTATCTTCTGGGAACTCATGTCTGTAGGGGATTCATTCTATATCTAACTGAATCGTTTTATAACATGCAAAAAAAAGCAGGGAAATTAATTCCCTGCTTTTCTATTTGGTTTATTGCCTGATGGTAAGAAGAACGATAACACCCAAGCAATACCTGCGAGTATCGTTGCAATTAAGAAGGCATCGTTAATACCGTTAATTGCAGATAGCTTTGAAATTTGTCCGAATAATAGTTGCGTGCTCATCGCATCTCCTGCTTGAGCTGATCCAGCTAATGCCGCTAAGCTTTGGCCCATACCGTGTACTTTATCAACTAAAATCGGGTTTGACGTTGTTAACATATTGCCGTAATCCGCTACGTGAGCAGTAGTTTGTTGCGTCATAAGCGTGATTAATATCGCTGTTCCAATTGAACCAGCTACTTGTCTTGACGTATTTTGCGTTGCTGTACCGTGAGAAATTAATTTCATCGGTAACGCGTTCATACCAGCTGTCATAATTGGCATCATAATAAATGACATACCAATTGAACGTATAATATAATCCGTCATAATAACGCTATACGGTGTATCCATCGATAACGTTGTAAATTTATATGTCGCAAATGTTGTAATGGCTAATCCGACAATTGCTAACGGACGAATTCCATACTTATCAAATAGTTTACCTGCAACTGGTCCCATAATCCCCATAATTAATGATCCTGGAAGTAATAATAAACCTGATTCCATCGGTGTAAAACCGCGAATGTTTTGCAAGTATACTGGAAGTAATAACATACCTCCGAATAATGCCATCGTTACGATTGCGTTTATTACTAATGTGAAAGTGAACGTTGGATATTTAAACACTTGCAAATCAAGCATTTTATTTTCCGTTGTTAACTCTCTCCAAATAAATACAGCTAAACCAATGACACCGATAATAAGTGTTATAACAACTTCTGCACTAGTCCAGCCATTATTTCCAGCTTCACTAAATCCGTACAGTAAGCTACCTAGTCCAATACTTGAACTAATAACACCGAATACATCTAACTTTGTTTTAGACACTGGCTGAGCTAGTGTAAAGAATTTTAAAGATAAGAACGTAATAATTAAACCGATAACAAACATCCCATAGAACATTAAGTTCCAGCTATAGTTTTCAATTACCCAACCTGTTACAGTTGGTCCGATAGCTGGTGCTAAAATCATCGCCACCCCAAGTAACCCCATAGCTGCTCCGCGTTTATTAGGCGGGAATAATGTCATGAATATATTCATACCGACTGGCATTAAAATACCTGCACCAACCGCTTGAATAACGCGGCCCGTCATCATCATTGTGAAGTTTCCTGATGTAGCACAAATGATAGATCCTACAGTGAAGAATAACATTGCTGCTATGAATAATTTACGATACGTAAACCGTGAAACTAAAAATGCACTAATTGGTACTAAAATTCCGTTTACAAGCATGAAGCCTGTAATTAACCATTGTGCTGTTGAAGTTGATACGTTAAATTCGTTCATTAATGGAGGCAATGCAACATTAATGATCGTTTGGTTTAAAATAGAAACGAACATACCGAGAATTAATACAGCTACAACTGCCTTTACATTCACATTCTCTACCGGCAATTGTCTCTTCAGCATTTCTTTTTCCTGTTTTACTTGCTCTTGCTTCCCTGTTTCTAATTCCACTACGTTAGAAGCTTCTGTTTCTTGTTCAAGTTCTTTCTCTACTGTTTCTGCTTGACTTACTTCTATCTTACTTACGGCTGGGACTTGTTCTTCTCCCACATTCGTTTTTTTCTTTCGTAAAAGACGATTTATAAGGAAGAAGACGATTATACAAAATAGTGCATATCCTACAATTGCAATTGAGGACATCTCATCTCCCCCTTACTTATGAATACGAACTGACACATTCATTCCAGGAACAATATTTACTGATTTACTATGATCTAAAGAAATTTTAACTGGCACAACTTGCTTTACTTTCGTATAGTTCGCTGTTGCGTTACTTGATGGTAACATCGAGAATGTATTCGCTGTTGTTAATCCAACTTGTTCTACTTTCCCTGTTAACGTTGTATCTGGGTATGCGTCTACATACACATCTACTGTTTGACCTTTTTGAACATCATCAATATTTGTTTCTTCAATATTTGCCGTTACCCATAAATTGTTCATATCAAATGCATAAGCAATCGGGCTACCTGCTCCAACGAATGCATTAGTTGTTGCATTTGATTGTACAACTGTTGCATTTTGCGGAATTGTTACATCTACTGTTTGCTCACCATTTGCTCCTGCTACAGTAACCGCACCTACTTTATCGTTCTCATTGTAGTTTTTTCCGACTTCAGCTTTCCAGTCCGTTAATTTACCTGCTACTGGCGATGCAATCGGGATTACTTTCCCGTCAATCTTTGCATTTTCTGTCTTTAAATAATTTTCTGTTTGATTATAGTAGTAATAACCGCCAATGCCGCCGCCAACTAATACAATTAATGTGATAATGTTAATAATGACCATTCTTCGAAACTGATTCATTGCATTCCTCTCCTTATATCGCATATAATTTTTTTCTAAACTATTTACATCCTTATTGTTTACATTGTTTAATTGTTAATTATATTAACCTTTAAACAAAAAAAGCACACCTTTTACGATGCAAACTATGCTTTGTCTGCATCCTAGCGGTGCTGATTTCTAAAGGACTATCGTTTATAATTATAAATAATTATCCCGAATCTACAACCAACAATTTAAATCTATATGTTGTTTAAACAACATTAGACTATACATGTGTTGTTTAAGTTGAAAAAATTAAACGAGGTGAAGTAACAATGTCTATTAAAAATACAAATGATCCACGTGTAAAACGAACGAGACAACTCATACAGGATGCTTTTGTCGCTTTAGTAGGCGAAAAGGGCTTTGAAAATGTAACTGTGCAACATATCGCGGAACGTGCTCCTGTAAATCGTGCTACATTTTATAGCCATTACCATGACAAATATGATTTATTAGAAAAAAGCATAGAAGAAATGTTAGAAAAACTAGCTGAAGTAATTAAACCACAAAAACGAAATAAAGAAGATTTTCAGCTCACATTTGACTCACCACATCCAACCTTTTTAGCTTTGTTTGAACATATAGCAGAAAATGTGAACTTCTATAACGTTATGCTTGGTGATAAAGCCGCTGGAAATTACTCTTATAAAATGATGAAAACAGTCCAAACACATTTAACATTAAGCTTATCTATTTCACAGCCGGATGATGAAGAACTCATGGTTCCTCGTGACATTCTTATTAGTTATGTTACAGGGGCTCACATCGGAATGATTATGTCATGGTTAAAAAGAGGCATGATTTATACCCCGCATTTCATGGCAATGCAATTAACTCGCTTAATTATTTTAGGAGCCCATACTGCAGCAGGATTAGAAAGACCGTTTTAAAAATGGAAAAAGCGAAGGAAATTACCCTTCGCTTTTTTCTATTAATTAAATGTAATGTTATGTACAGCCTCTTTATCAAGACGTTTAATAACTTCTACAATTAACTTCACTGCGTTTTCATAATCATCACGATGTAACATCGCTGCATGAGAATGAATGTAGCGTGTCGCAATCGTAATTGCCATAGACGGAATACCGTTTACAGAAATGTGAATTGCTCCTGCATCCGTTCCCCCGCCCGCTACAGAATCATACTGATATGGAATTTGTAATTCATCAGCAACATCAACTACGAAATCACGTAAACCTGTATGACCAATAACAGAAGCATCATATAGAATAATCTGCGGTCCATCGCCCATTTTACTTTGCGCTTCTTTTGCCGTTACACCTGGTGTATCCCCAGCAATACCTACATCTACAGCGAATGCGATATCTGGCTTAATATAGTTTGCAGATGTTTTCGCACCACGAAGACCAACTTCTTCTTGTACAGTACCAACGCCGTATACAACATTTGGATGCTTTTCATCTTTTAATTGTTTTAATACGTCAATTGCAATTGCACAACCAATTCGGTTATCCCATGCTTTTGCAAGTAACATCTTTTCATTCTTCATCACTTGGAATTCAAAGTACGGTACGACCTGATCTCCTGGTCGTATGCCCCACTCCATCGCTTCTTCTTGGCTAGAAGCACCAATATCGATGAACATGTCTTTAATTTCAACTGGTTTTTTACGAGCTTCTGGAGGTAAAATGTGCGGTGGTTTTGAACCAATTACACCTGTTACATCTCCTTTACGCGTTACAATCGTTACACGCTGCGCAAGCATAACTTGCGACCACCAGCCACCAATCGTTTGGAAACGCAGGAAGCCTTTGTCATCAATTTGCGTAATCATAAAGCCAACTTCATCTAAATGACCTGCAACCATAATTTTCGGGCCGTTTTCTTCCCCAACTTTTTTCGCAACTAAACTTCCTAAATTATCAGTAGAAAGTTCATCTGCAAACGGCTCAATATATTTCTTCATTACTTCACGTGGTTCGCGCTCGTTACCCGCAATACCGCGTGCGTCTGTTAATTCTTTTAGCATTGTCAATGTCTCGTCTAATTTTATCATTGCCAACACCCTCCTTTTTCTTCAGTCACTTTATTATACAAAAGGAAATTGAAATATTCAAAAATTAAATTAGTATCCTTGTGTTTGACGCTGATGATTTACTTCATTTTTATCTAAATATGCCTTTTCAATCTCTTCTTGTTCAAATTCAAGCGCTTGTCCAAGGCGAAGATAGCTTGTAAATAGTTCAATATAGTTCGTAATAGAAGGTTGATCTGTAAAACGAATTACTTTCGCATATGTGTCTAAGAAAATTTCCACTTGTGTTTTATTCGTTTGCGCACATTTATAGAATAAGAAGTTTTTATCAATTCCTAAATCGATTCCGATTGATAAAATAAAATGTAAACCATCTACGTATTCTTCTAATATTACTTCACGTTCTGACGCTGGTTTATTGCTCCAATATTTAAAACAACGTGTTTCATTTGCAAGTTCTCCAATTTCTACAAGAAGAGCTAACATTTTTTCTTTTAACAATTTCTTCGGTTGTAAGTCATGTTCTTTCACAATACGGTCATCTAATTCTTTTTGTAATTTAAATAGTTGTAGTAAGTCCATTCTATTGTCCTCCTCCAACATCGCATTTTCCGCAACAATGTTGTTTCATCTCAAAGTTCATTATTATTTTTCATTTCTTATTAACAAGTCAGCTACCTACATCTTTATAAAGATAGCTTGTCCTTAATTTGCAAATACGTTTCAATCATCACTCATAGATTGTTCACTTGATGAAAGCTCCATATCATCTTTCCATTATAGCAGTGTCGTTTCTGCTAGGAAAGATACACTTCTTCACGAATGAGTTCAAATAAAAAAAGTCAGGAGGATTCTCCTGACTTTATATATATATTCTTTTATATCGCTATAGCTTTTATATTGATTTTGTCATATCGATAACGACACGTCCGTTACTCTTTCCTACTTTCATGTAAAAAAGCATCCTCGTTATCGTTACAAAAGCTCTTACAAGCACATCTTAATATACTAGAGAGAAATAACTCATTTAATTGTGACGACACTAAGCGGGAAATTTCACAAGTTATTGAATCGTTATAATGAATACAAATAAAAAAACCTTAGAAGACAGATCTTCTAAGGTTTTAAACAATTAGTTAATGTTGTTTTTTGCAACTGTTGCTAATTCAGCGAAAGCTTTTTCGTCATGAACAGCTAAGTCAGCAAGCATCTTGCGGTTAACTTCGATGCCAGCATTTTTTAAACCGTGCATTAAGCGGCTGTAAGAAAGACCATTCATACGAGCTGCTGCGTTGATACGTGTAATCCATAATTTACGGAAGTCACGTTTCTTTTGACGACGGTCACGGAATGCATACATTAGAGATTTCATAACCTGTTGGTTAGCAACCTTAAATAATGTACTCTTAGAACCGTAGTAACCTTTTGCTAATTTTATAACTTTTTTACGACGTTGACGAGTAACTGTACCACCTTTTACTCTTGGCATAATATTACCTCCTAGTTTGTTCTATATATCAGCCGAACTTATTTTAAGTTGTCAAGCATTTGACGAATGCGTTTGAAGTCACCAGCGCTAACTACACCAGCTTTACGTAGTTTACGTTTAGCTTTTGTAGATTTGTTAGCGAATAAATGGCTTGTGTAAGCGTGAGAACGCTTCAGTTTACCAGATCCAGTCTTTTTGAAACGCTTTGCAGCGCCGCGATGAGTTTTTTGTTTAGGCATAGGTATTTCCTCCTCTATCTATTACTTATCGTTTTTCGGTGCTAAAACTAAGAACATACTGCGTCCTTCCATTTTAGGCTTAGATTCAATTGTACTAACTTCAGCACAAGCTTCTGAGAAGCGATCTAAAACACGTTGACCGATTTCTTTATGAGTAATGGCACGTCCTTTAAAGCGAATTGACGCTTTAACCTTGTCGCCTTTCTCTAAAAACTTGACAGCATTACGAAGTTTTGTGTTAAAGTCATGTTCATCAATTGTTGGACTTAAACGAACTTCTTTCATGCTAATTACTTTTTGATTTTTGCGCTGTTCTTTTTCTTTCTTCTGTTGCTCAAAGCGGAATTTACCGTAGTCCATAATGCGGCATACTGGCGGTTTCGCATTTGGAGCAACCAATACTAAATCAAGATTAAGACCTGCAGCTAAGTCTAAAGCGTCATTACGAGACTTGATTCCAAGTTGATCGCCGTTTGCGCCAACTAAGCGTACTTCACGTGCACGAATTTGCTCGTTAATCATCATATCCTTGCTAATAGTAAGCCACCTCCAAGGTTTTCTTAGAATACGTTTTGCAATTGTAGAACCCGAACAAAAAAAGTGCGGGCACACGGCACCCACACTTGTAATATCTTTAGTAAGAAATACATTTACCTGCTAACTGCGAATGCGTCCATCAGGTGAGAAGCGGGTGCTTCTACTTGTCAAAACCATATTCTATTATCCTTGATGAGTTTATCATAGGACATGACGTCTGTCAAGAAGACGCGATGTGTTTTACTAACAACAAGAAATATTGTAACAAACAACCAGCATACTTGCAATACTTTTTTATGATAAGTATTGTTTGGTTATTTTTTCTAGATTTTCTTTTTTATAATACATAAAAAAGCCGCGGTATACCGCGGCTTTTTCTTATCGTTTTCCTTCTACTTTAATCATGTCAACAAACGCATCTAATGCGATTGTTTCTGATTTTTGTTCACCATACTTACGTACGTTAACGCCATTTTCAGTAACTTCATTGTCACCTACTACAAGCATGTACGGAATCTTTTGCATTTGTGCTTCACGGATTTTGTAACCAATTTTCTCTTCACGAGTGTCTAATTCAACACGGATACCAGCACGTCGTAATTCATCTTGTACTTTCTTCGCATAGTCTAAATGTACTTGCGGAGAAACTGGAATTACTTGCGCCTGAACTGGAGCTAACCAAGTTGGGAATGCGCCTTTGTATTCTTCAATTAAGAAAGCTACGAAACGTTCCATAGTTGATACAACACCACGGTGAATTACAACTGGACGATGTTGTTTACCGTCTTCACCAACGTAAGTTAATTCAAAGCGTTCTGGAAGTAAGAAGTCTAATTGTACAGTTGAAAGTGTTTCATCTTTTCCAAGAGCAGTACGAACTTGAACGTCAAGTTTTGGGCCATAGAATGCCGCTTCACCTTCAGCTTCATAGTAATCAAGACCCATTTCATCCATAGCTTCTTTTAACATACCTTGTGCTTTTTCCCACATCTCATCATCAGCATAATACTTTTTAGTATCTGCTGGGTCACGATAAGATAGACGGAATGAATAATTTTCTAAACCGAAATCTTTGTACACTTCTAAAGTTAAGTTAACAACACGTTTTAACTCTTCTTTAATTTGATCTGGACGAACGAAAATGTGCGCATCGTTTAAAGTCATTCCGCGTACACGTTGTAATCCAGATAATGCTCCAGACATTTCATAGCGGTGCATTGTTCCAAGTTCCGCAATACGGATTGGTAATTCACGGTAGCTGTGAAT
This sequence comes from Bacillus cereus, assembly GCF_015071065.1. Classification (GTDB taxonomy): domain Bacteria; phylum Bacillota; class Bacilli; order Bacillales; family Bacillaceae_G; genus Bacillus_A; species Bacillus_A cereus_BA. Next base: position 942,473 of record NZ_VOVA01000001.1, read on the forward strand.
ATCATTTTTATAAACCATCATATGGTGAGGGCAGTTCATTGGACGAAGAACTAACTCTTCATTATCCATTTCCATTGATGGGAACATGCCATCACGGTAATGGTTCCAGTGACCAGAAGTTTCATAAAGCTCTCTACTTCCTAATACTGGAGTGTATACGTGATCATAGCCTAAGCTTGCTTCTTTATCAACGATGTAACGCTCGATAATACGGCGAATTGTTGCACCTTTTGGTAACCAAAGTGGTAAACCTTGTCCTACTTTTTGGCTATTAGTAAATAGTTTTAACTCTTTACCTAATTTACGGTGATCGCGCTCTTTTGCTTCTTCAAGCATACGTAAGTGCTCATCTAATTCTGCTTTCTTAACGAATCCAGTACCGTAAATACGTTGTAACATTTTATTATTGCTATCACCGCGCCAGTAAGCACCTGCAACGCTTAATAATTTAAACACTTTAATCTTCCCTGTAGATGGAAGGTGAACACCGCGGCAAAGGTCGAAGAATTCGCCTTGCTCATAGATTGAAATAACTGCATCTTCTGGAAGATCGTTAATTAAATCTAATTTTAACTCATCGCCGATTTCTTCAAAGCGACGAAGTGCTTCTGCACGTGGTACTTCATGACGAACGATTTCTAAGTTCTCGTTCACGATTTTTTGCATTTCTTTTTCGATTTTCTTGAAGTCTTCAACTGTAATTGCTTCTTCCATATCAATATCGTAGTAGAAGCCATTTTCGATTACTGGACCAATGCCAAGCTCAAGCTTAACATCTTTATATAAACGTTTTAACGCTTGCGCTAAAAGGTGGGCTGTTGAGTGGCGTAAAATGTATAAGCCATCTTCAGAATCTAATGTAATAATAGAAACTGCACCATCTTCTTCGATTGGTGTAACAAGATCGATCATCTCATCGTTTAATTTTCCAGCCACAGCTTTTTTCTTTAAGCCTGGGCTAATAGAAGCTGCGATTTCTTCAGTTGTTACGCCTTTTGGAAACTCCTTCACAGCTCCATCAGGGAAAGTAATTTTAACTACATCTGCCATCACTGGTCACTCCTCTTTTTTTCAAAATAAAAAACACTCATCCCATAAAAAGGGACGAGTGTTGAATTCGTGGTTCCACCCTTGTTCCAATTAACATTATTGTTAATTGCTCAAGTTCAACATAACGGTGTTGTCCGTTAGCAATTACTAGAAAAACGTTCACTGCTAAAGTTTAGAGGTGGTAAGTAATTATCCCGTACTAGGAAGCTCACACCCTAAGGCTTCCCTCTCTGAAAATCGTAGAAAACTACCCATGTCCTCATCATAACATTTCGATATATTTCATTTATGTAGGTAATTATATGCTCAAAAACTTAGAAAATCAAGGGCGTTACCTTTATTTTTTAAATTTTTCACGTTGCGCTCAAATTCATGTAATCCATGTAGTTGCACTCGTTCCTGAAATACATTTCGCAATGTAATAATCATATTATGATCTTGTTCTTTCGTATATAAATAAATCTTTTTCGGCGAAATAGAAAGAAGTGGTGCAATTACTTTCGTATCGATATATACATCCTGGTTCTTTAATAATTCTTCATCTATATATTGAACCAATTTCTCCTGTTTTAAACGTCTACCTTTATCATCATAGAAAATAAAACTTTCATCAAAAATAAGATGTACACAGGACAAACGTGATTTCCGGCTACTTACTTGTTGGCGAAGTGTCTCAATGAACATTTGATATTCCTGCTCCATCTTATACTCATCAATTGCAACTTCAGCAAGCTTAGCTACCATTTCCCTATATGTACGAAGACGAAAACGAACGTATGATGAAAACGAGAATGAGAGCGGATCACAAAGCCAATCATTCAAAGACGACGCAATATAAGATTCAAATTTTTGACGTGTTAAATCACGAGCTACTCCTTTTCTTCTTTCCTTTAAAATCTCATGTGCCATATGCAATATTTGATGGCACTCTTCTTGTTCTTCATAAAAAAACTTTTCCTTTAAAATGGTATGAATCCATTCATTTTGTTTCACATTCATAATGAAATATAGTAATACTGGCAATAAAATCTTTTCAATATAATTCGATTCACATAATGGTATATGAATAACAACCTTTTGTTCGTTTAAATATACACTTGTTTCCTTATATAAGGATTCCGTTCTTTTCGTTAGTTGTCTGTATACGTGTACAGCATCATTTTTTTCTTCGAAGCAAATTTCAATCACTTTTGTCCCCCCTTTTATCCCTGCTCTAAAGGATTGCATCTATACGTTACAAATCCTATAAGAGTCCGATCTATGGAAGTTCACTCTTAGTAGAAACCTATCTCCCATCGTTAGAACATCCACTCGATATGGCTTGCTAATTTTATATATATTAAGGGAGGGAGAAAAAAATGATACAAGCTACTCTGAAAAAATGTTTAAAATAAAAAGAGCAAGCTTCTCAGCTTGCTCTTTACTTATGACGACGGTTCTTTCCACCAATAGAAATCGGCTTCGCTAAATATTGAATTCGTTCCATAATACGGGCTGCTTTCATCTCTTCTGCTTCACCGCGCTGTGTATATGTTAAATGATGTTCTAACTGTTTGAAATCAAAGTTAGACGTAAAGAACGTCGGTAAATTTTCTAACATACGGAATTGCAAGATTGCACCGAGAACATCGTCACGTACAAAACTTGACATTGCTTCCGCTCCGATATCATCTAACATTAATACTTGTACGCGTTTTACCGCATCAATCTTTTCCCCAATCGTATTATTTTGAATCGAACTTTTAATTTCACGTAAAAATTCCGGGAAGTATACAATCATCGAACTTATTTTCTTTAGAGCAAGCTCATTTGCAATCGCCCCTAAAAGATATGTTTTCCCTACACCAAATTTACCGTAAAGATATAAGCCCTGCACTTTTTTCCCCGGTTCATATGCACGTAAAAATTCATTCGCTGCACCAATCGCCTCAATACGTGCATCTAAACCTGAAGGGTCTAAGTTTTCCATAGATGCCTGTAAAATATCATTTGGCATATACACACTTTGAACGAGTTTTTCATGTTTTTTTCTCTCATCATACGCTACTTTTCTTACGCAGCGATCATATTGAATATCAATCATCTTACCTTGAATGACAAGCTTCGGCTCATATCCTTGCAGCATATTTTTACATGACCCTAAATTTGGACAATCAGCGCACCCTACACTTTGTCCAATGTATTCATATAACTTCACAAGACTTCGTTCAATCATCGAAGTCGTTACTTCACCTTTATGTTCGTCTATAAATTCTTTCACACGTGGGTGCGCCATTACTTCTGCTTTTAACACTTCATATCTATTTTTAAAATTTTTATTTTCCATTAACTTCGCAAACGAATTTTGAATATGCTCCATTTCCTCACCTCAAAGAGCGTTCATTCTCTTCTATTAATCACGCTTATATTTTTTCAATACTTCTTCTAATCGTTTTCGTTCATCATCTAACGTACTTGCCTTTTTTTCCACACTTATGTCATTTTTCACAGTTTCTTCCGCTTGTTCTTTCGGTTCTTCTTTAAGCCAATCAGGCACCATTTCTTTACGCACCGTTCTCTTAGCTGTTCGGCCTTTCTTCTTCGTCTCAGCCCACTCTTGATATTGACGATTCTCTTCTTTCGCTAGCGCCATCGCTTCGCCTACTGTACCGACCTTTTTTCGCGCCCAATGTCCAGCAATCTTCTCGACATACGTTTTAGCAAGCTTCATATCTGAGCGTAGCATAACGTAATAAATAAGTACATTCACAACCCCTGGCGTTAATTTTTGGTTTATCATTACATCCTCAACGATTTGCAAGTCCGCTTTCGTCGCCTCTGCACCGCCTGAAATCTCTTTCAATAGTTGTTTTGGCGAGATTTCCTCTAACTGCTTCATTAGCATCTCTTCTTGCGTAGATGGCTCTTTCTCTTTCATTGTACGAGCAGCATGAGGTTGCACCCTTTCACTTAATACAGGTAGTGCTTGACCATTTTCAAATTGATACCAATCGCGTGCTCCCTTCCGAAGCCTTTCGATATCAATAGTTTGTATCTCTGTCACTGCGCCAAGAACGATATTTTGCATCGATAACGCATCCACACCGTACACATAAGCGATTGTAATGACACATTCTCGCACTTGATCTGTAATCGCCTTTTTAGGAACAAGCGCTGATAGTCCGTCTACAAATAAAGAGAAATCAAAGAAATCATTCCAAACTTTCGGGGCATCCCCATTCTCGTTATTTGGCATAGTTGTCGTTTTCGGGATACGCAGTTCTTCTTGCGCATGTTCAAACTGACCTGGGTTAAACGAATCAAATACATCGTTGAAGGAGCGCGTAACATTTTCATAAGAAGCAAAATCGAATTCTTCTTCTAAGAAATATTGCTTTACTTGATTGTATTTTGTCCGACTCAAGCGATTATATAAAAAGATACTTAAAACAATATCATCAAAAAACTGCTTCGGAGATAAAGGTGGTTGCAATTCATATATAAACATTCGAATATCTTTTTCTTTCTTAATATATACATTTAAAAGACCAATCGCTTCTAACTTTACTCGTTCCCCATATATTTCAGGAAGTTGCATTTGCATAGTCACCATAAGGGAGTGATGTGTATTCTCTTTTCCAAACACACGATCTTGCTCTAACTCTCCCCATAGTGTCATGTATAAGCTAAAAGCTCTACTACCTATTAACGGCTGATACAACATCGTTAATACTTTCCGGTCGTAATTATGTAACAACCCTTTCGCACTTACTTTATAACGATCAATCGGCAATAGCTCCATCCATGACTGTTTTTCCATTCTTGCTTTTCCTTTCTCTCATCCAATCTAACCTATATTTCACTCGTTCTATCTTTATTATATAATTTATTAGCGAAAAAGAGCTATTAGCTTCCGCTTCTAGCTCTCTTATCTCGTTTACTTACAGTATATAAAGAGATTCCTTCTACTCTCTCTCTTTTTGCAGTATATCTTTTAATTCTTCAATAAATACATTTAAATCTTTAAATTGACGATACACAGAAGCAAAACGTACGTAAGCAACATCATCAATATCACGAAGTTCCTCCATAACAATTTCACCAATCATATCACTTTTCACTTCTGATATACCTAAGTTACGAAGTTCACGCTCCACACTTTGTGTTACTTCCTCTAACTGCCTTAAAGATACAGGTCTTTTTTCACACGCTTTAATTAAACCGCGTAAAATTTTCTCTTTATTAAACTCTTCTCGTGTTCCTTCTTTTTTAACAACGATAAGAGGTGATTCTTCCACTCTTTCAAATGTCGTAAAGCGACTTAAACAACTTTCACACTCTCTTCTTCTCCGAATAGAGCGCCCCTCGTCTACCGGACGCGAATCTAACACTCTTGTTCCATTATGAAAACAGGATGGACAACGCAATTCATTCACTCCTTTACAATATAATCTTTATTTTTTCGCTACTCGCCTACATGTGAAAATATATATACATTATTATATAACTCATTCTTCTACACTGACCACTCTAAGTTCATACATATCATGATCTCATTTTATATAAACTAAAAAAGAGGTGCATTATACACCTCTTTACATTTTAAATCAATTATGTTCTTTTTTAAAGAGCTTTTGTTTCTCTCTGCTTAATTTCGAAGCTACCAGTGCCTCGAGGAAGCTCGATGCTCTCACGCGTTTTCGCGTTTAAACCTTCTGCAATATATTCTGCAGCAACATTTGGATCAATACGATCCCCACAAGTATAAACATCAATACTTGCGTAACCGTGCTCCGGGAAGCTATGAATTGTTAAATGTGATTCCGAGATAATTACTACTCCACTTACACCTTGTGGTGCAAATTTATGAAAAGCAACCTCACGTACTTCAGCACCAGCTCTTAGTGCTGCATCCACAAATAATTGTTCAATATACGGCATGTCATTAAGCTTGTCGAAATCGCAATCCCAAAGTTCAGCGATCACGTGACGACCCATCGTATCCATAGTATCCATTCTACAGTTCCCCCTTGTAAATTTATTCTAACTGTTCGAATTGAAAACTAATTTGCAATTTGGCTTGCTCCACTACCACGGGGGAAAGTTAGTCCAGAGAGGTCCTAACCCTTTAAGTAGTGACTACGTACCTCAGCTCTTAAGTTTACGAGTGTTAGTATACTTTGTTTATTTTCATTTTGCAACACCAGTTTTTTCGATTTTCTGTCATAATTTCCTCTTTACTTTTCCCTTAAAAAAATAAATGATTCACAAATACAGTAATCACAACGTTTTTTGGTCTGTCCACTATTTGAAAATATACTCCTATAATTTTTTCCCTTTTCAGAAAAAAATAAAAAAAGAGGGCAAATATTCAATTGCCCTCCCTCTATTTCACTTAAATATGTTGTACATTTTCTTGTTTTGCTAATTCATCTACAACTAACGTTACAAGATCTACAACACGACGAGAGTAGCCCCACTCGTTATCATACCAAGCAAGTACTTTCACTTTACGCTCACCCATTACCATTGTAGATAAACCATCAATAATAGCTGAGTGTGTATTTGTATTAAAGTCGATAGACACTAAAGGCTCTTCGCTGAATTCTACAATTCCTTTTAACGCACCGTTTGCAACAGTTTTGAATGCTTCATTAATATCTTCAACTGTTACATCACGTTTTACGTCTACTACTAAATCAACAAGAGACACGTTTGGTGTTGGTACACGAAGTGCCATACCATGAAGTTTTCCGTTTAAGTGTGGAAGAACTTTTGCAAGCGCTTTCGCAGCACCCGTCGTTGTCGGAATGATAGACTGTCCGCAAGCACGCGCTCTTCTTAAATCTTTATGTGGGTTATCAATATTTTTTTGGTCATTTGTATAAGCGTGAACAGTTGTCATTAAACCGTTTTCAATTCCGAACTGCTCATCTAACACCTTTACAACAGGCGCTAAACAGTTTGTTGTACAAGATGCATTTGAAATAACGGTATGTTTTGTAATATCTAATTGGTCTTCGTTCACACCAACTACAATTGTTACATCTTCATTTTTACCAGGCGCTGTTAAAATAACTTTTTTCGCTCCAGCTTCAACATGAAGAATTGCTTTTTCTTTCGCGTTAAATTTACCAGTTGCTTCAATTACAACTTCAACACCTAGATCTTTCCAAGGCAATTCCTTTGGATCACGGTTGTTTAAAAGGCGAATCATTTTCCCATCTACTAATAAGTGATCTTCAAATGCTTCCACTGTTCCGTCAAACTTACCATGTACTGTATCATATTTAATTAAATGTGCTAACGTTTCGGACGGATAGCTTGCGTTGATTGCTACAATTTCGAATGCGCTTTCTTTTATTGCTTGACGAAACACCATTCTCCCAATACGTCCAAATCCATTAATTGCCACACGAGTCATAATATGTTATCCCCCTTGAATGCGTTATACTATTTATCTCCAATCCCAATAATAGTATAACACAAAAAGGAGATATGTCACTAAGCATTTTCATTAATTTCACAATTTTTTAATCAATAATGTTCCATTCTTTCAAAATAGCCGTTAATTGTGTTTTCGTTTCAACAATTGTACCATCATTATAAATTACTTTATCCGCCCTCGTTACTTTTTCTTCTAGTGACATTTGAGATTGTATACGCGCCGTTGCTTCTTCTTCTGAAAAATTATTCCGTTTCATTAAACGTTCTAATTGCGTATGCGGTGTAACCGCTACAACTAAAACACGATCAACAAGATTTGTTAATTTACTTTCAAACAAAAGAGGGATATCTAACACAACCGCTTGCATACCTTCTTTTATGTACATCGTCTTTTGCGCATTCATTTCCTCACGCACTGCAGGGTGAACGATTTTGTTTAACTGCAATCGTTTTTCTTCATTATAAAAAACGACACTCCCAAGCTTCGGTCGATCAAGCTCTCCATCTTTTTGTAACACTTCCGTTCCGAACACCTCTACAATTTTGTTATATGCTGGTTTTCCTCGTTCTACAACTTCTCGCGCAATAATATCTGCATCAATAACCGGTATACTCATTTCACGAAACATTTCTGATACCGTACTTTTTCCGCTTGCAATGCCTCCTGTTAATCCAATTACTACTGTCATAATAATCCTCCTCATAATAAAAGGCGCGAAACTAATGTTCCACGCCCATACTTACATTTTCCAAATTCCAATAATAATGAGTAATACCCCAGGCAGGAATGTAAATTTTTGTAACCATTTCATATTCGATAAAACCGTACCAAGCTTCATTCCAATAAATAAAAATAAAGAACTCATAACCGCGACTAATATCGCCATCATCGCAGGTGCATAACCTAATAAAGATGCACCAATTCCAGCACCAAACGAATCCACAGAAAGAGCGATACCGAGAAGTAGTGCTTCTCCTGCAGAGATCGTTCCTGATTTATCAAAATCCGCAACAGTCGGCTTCCGCAAAATTTGAATCACTAACCCTAGCGAGGCAATTTCTAGTTTCCAAACCTTCTCTTCTTGCTTCGGTTCTTCTTTTTTATCACTTCGAAAAAATTGATATAATACCCAAATACCTATTCCAATAAGAACAACCCCACCGATACGCGTTGCGATAACAGGTGAAAATATTTTCGCGATCATATGTCCAATTCCCATGGAAACGAGCATGACAGCTGCTGAACAGGTCCCGATAATTATAATTGATTTTAGTGGAATTCTTACACTCCTTAATCCGTATGTTAGCCCTACACTACAGCTATCTAAGCTTAATGTAAAAGCTAATAAAATAAGAGATAAATAAAGGTACATCGGTAAGCTCCTCCCTTATACATAGCTCTGCTCTATGTATATGACAAATGCCTATCCGATGTTATCCCTTTTCTATATTCTAGGTTGGCAAATTGGGCAGTAATGTGTTCCCCGGCCGCCAACAACTGTTTTTTCTAATATCGTACCACAAGTCACACACGGTTCTCCTTTTTTTCCATATACATTTAGAAGTTCCTGGAACGAACCAATTTGTCCTTGCGAATTAATATACGTTCTAATTGTACTTCCGCCACGCTTAACCGCTTCGCCCAGCGTTGTAACAATCGCCTCGTAAATTCTTTCTACTTCTTCTTCTGTTAAAGATGCAGCTTCTCGTTCTGGATGAATTTGCGAACGGAATAATACTTCATCTACATATATATTTCCAAGCCCTACTAAAAGACGCTGATCTAATAATACGACTTTTATTTTGCGATTTGTCTTTTGCAATCTTTCTTGTAAGTACTGCGGTGTCAATTCAGCATCAAATGGCTCTGGTCCTAAATCAGCAAGAGGCATTTGAGCAAACTCTTCACCTTTCTTAAAGAGATGCATCGTACCAAACTTTCTCACATCTTTATAATGCAATTCAGTTCCATCTGTAAATAAGAAACGCACGTGTGTATGTTTATCAATCAGCTCATCCTCTTGATGAAGTAAAAACTTACCTTCCATACGCAAATGTGAAACAATTACATAATTCGTTACATATAAAAGCAAAAACTTACCTCTCCGCTTTATATTCTCGATCATCTCGCCTCTTAGCATATCTTTAAAGATTTCTGCATCGTCCGGTCGTTTCACTATTTTTGGATAGGTGACAATTACATCTTCAATCACTTTTCCCGTTACTAGATTTTCAAGTGTACGTCTAACATTTTCAACCTCTGGTAATTCCGGCATTTTATCACTTCCTTATTTCGCGTCGTACCAAGTTGGACCGTAAGAATAATCAACTTTTAACGGAACTGCTAGTTCAATTGCATGCTCCATTACTTCAGGTACAAGCTTCTCTAGTTTTTCCAATTCTTCTTTTGGCGCTTCAAATATCAATTCATCGTGTACTTGCAGAAGAAGACGCGCTTCTAATCCCTCTTCTTCTAAACGATCCGCCATAATAATCATAGCCTTTTTAATAATATCAGCCGCACTACCTTGAATTGGTGTATTCATTGCGGTACGCTCAGCAAAGCTACGCAAATTAAAATTACGGCTCGTAATTTCTGGAATGTAACGACGGCGATTTAATAACGTTGAAACATACCCTTTTTGCTTCGCATCTTTTACAATGTCAGCCATATATTCTTGTACTCCAGGGAAGCTTTCTAAATACCTTTCAATAAATTCCCCTGCCGCTTTTCTCGTGATTCCTAAGTTTTGTGAAAGACCGTAATCACTAATACCGTATACAATGCCGAAGTTTACAGCTTTTGCTTGTCGTCTCATATTAGATGTCACTTCATCTTTTCCAACACCGAATACATCCATAGCTGTTTTCGTATGAATATCCATGTCATGTTGGAACGCTTCAACTAAACCTTTATCTTTTGCAATGTGAGCAAGCACACGAAGTTCAATTTGTGAATAATCGGCTGCGTACATAATCCATCCTTCTTCTGAAGGAATAAACGCCTGACGAATCTTCCTTCCCTCTTCTAAGCGAATCGGGATATTTTGCAAGTTTGGTTCCGTTGAACTTAGTCGTCCCGTTTGCGTTAACACTTGGTTAAAGCGAGTGTGAATTTTAGATGAATCGTCATGTACAACTTTTAATAACCCTTCAATATATGTAGAGTTTAGTTTCCCTAATTGACGGTAGTGTAAAATCTTCGGAATGATTGCATGATGATCCATAAGCTTATCTAGTACATCAGCAGACGTAGAATAACCTGTTTTCGTCTTTTTAATAACAGGTAAATTTAAGTTTTCAAACAGAATAACCCCAAGCTGCTTCGGTGAATTAATATTAAATTCCGTTTCTGCAAGCTCATAAATCTCTTGTTCCATCTCCTTTAATCTACCCGCAAGCTCTTCTCCCATATTACGAAGACGCTCCGTATCAACTGTAACACCTTTCACTTCCATGTCAGCTAATACACGAGCAAGAGGTAATTCTAACTCTGTAAATAGTTCATATTGCTCATTCTTTTCTAATTCTTCCTCGAATGTTTGCTTCACATCATATAATACATGCACTTTACGAGCTACATGCTCAGCTACTACCTCTTGCTCCGGAACAGCACGCTTCGCACCTTTCCCGTAAACTTCTTCGTCAGATTTTACCGCATGTGTTTCTTTCATTTTCGCAACAGCACGGAAATCTTTATCGGTATCAGCTGGATCAAGTAAATAGGCGGCAATTAATAAATCAAAGTCAATCCCTTGAATATCTACACCATTCCACTTGAGAGCAACGATAGCACGCTTCGCATCAAATGTATGTTTTCTCATTTCTCCATTTGCAAGCCACTCTTTAAAAGCATCTGATTTAAGGGCAACATCGGCCGGAATGAAGTAACAGCCATTTTCATTTTGAATACCAAAACCTTGAATATCGGCTTTATGATAGTTATCTTCTTGCACTTCAACAATAAGCGCACTATCTTGCTGAAGCATTTCTTCTGTAACTTCTTCTACAATATCAAATGTAATATCATCTAATTCAGCTGGAGCCGTTTCCTCCGGCGTAACACCTAATTTATTTAAAAGGGATGTAAATCCTAAATTCTCGAACATCGGAATCAAATCGCTTGGTTCATACCCTTTATATGCCATATCATCTACATGCACAGTAATCGGTGCATCTGTAATAATAGTCGCAAGTTCTTTACTCATAAGAGCTTGTTCTTTATTCGCTTCTAACTTTTCTTTTAATTTCTTTCCACTCACTTGATCTAAGTTTTCATATACTGCTTCTACCGTTTCAAATTGCGTTAATAATTTAATGGCTGTCTTCTCACCAACACCTGGTACACCTGGAATGTTATCCGATTGGTCTCCCATTAAACCTTTCATATCGATAATTTGCTTTGGTGATAAGCTATATTTCTCAAATAAAGCTTCTTTCGTATATTCATCTACTTCCGTAATCCCTTTGCGAGGAATACATACAAGTGTATTATCTGAAACAAGTTGCAGTAAATCTTTATCTCCTGAAATAACTTTAACATGAAACCCTTGCTCACTCGCTTCTTTCGCTAACGTCCCCATAATGTCATCCGCTTCATAATTTTCCAGCTCATAACGCGGTACATTGAATGCATCAAGCATCTCACGAATAAACGGGAATTGCTCTGATAACTCAGGTGGAGTCTTTTGACGCCCTCCCTTATAATCACTATACGTTTTATGACGGAATGTTGTTTTCCCCGCATCAAACGCCACAAGCATATGCGTCGGTTTTTCTTCCTCTAATATTCTCATTAACATCATCGTAAAACCATAAATTGCGTTCGTATGTATACCTTTGTCGTTATTTAAAAGCGGTAGTGCAAAGAAAGCACGATACGCGATATTATTACCATCTACTAATACGACTTTTTTTTCCAAGCTACAAACCTCCCATACAAATTTGAAACAATTTTTCCACAGAAAAAAAACCGTTCCTATCCTCTCTCTATATTAACATGACTAATAGAGAGAAGAAAAATAACGGTTTTTTTCTATCATATATAAACAGACTTACATTGACATAAAGGGAAGTGACGAGAATAGCATAACTACTCTCGTCCAAAATTACTCCTTGGATGAAGGGGTTTTCATCTATTATATTAACAGAGCTTTATTAATATTTAATTAAGCCAATGTTAATATATTGTAAATATCCTTCATCCTATTTTTCAGTAGCTGATTTTGGTAAAACAACTGTAAATGTTGTTCCTTCTCCAACCTCACTATCCACCGTAATCGTACCTTGATGTGCTTCAACTAAATGCTTTACAATTGATAAACCAAGACCCGTTCCACCCGTATTTCTACTTCTCGCTTTATCAACTCGATAAAAACGTTCAAATATACGCGGGATTTCTTCTTTACTAATACCAATTCCAGTATCCGACACCTTTATATACGCATTATATTTATCCTCTACTAATTCAACTGAAACAACGCCTCCAGCCGGCGTATATACGATTGCATTATTAATTAAATTAATAAAGATTTGTTTTAAGCGGCTCGGATCTCCAATAACGGAAACTCGTTTCAATACATTCACTTGTAAAGAGATTTCTTTTTCACCCGCTTTATTATCAAGCACCATATGAATGTCTTCAAGAAGTCCCTTCATATCAACGGTCCCCATACTCAATTTAAACCCTTGTTGCTCAATCTTTGATAAATCTAATAAATCTTCAATTAAGCCTTGCATGCGTTCACTTTCTTTTAAAATAATGTGTAAGAAATGTTCGCAGAATTTTTTATTATCCATCGCTCCATCCAAGAGCGTTTCTGAAAAACCTTTAATAGAAGTAATCGGTGTCTTTAGTTCATGAGAAACATTCGCTAAAAAGTCTTTTCTCATTTGTTCTAATTTCTTTAGCTCAGTAATGTCATGGAATACAAGGACAATCCCTTTCCATTCATGGTTCGTCCCAATAATCGGTGCTCCATATACTTCGAAATGCTTTCGCTCAATTCCAAGCGGCAATAACATTTGTTTACGAACTTTTACTTCTGTCATAAAAATTTCTTCCACAAGCTCTATAATTTCTGTATGATGAAACGATTCATAATATAAACGATCTAAATATTCTTCATCTGTTACGTGGAAAGTCTCCTTATATGAACGGTTTACAAGGTTTATATAACCGCGGCTATCAATTAAAATCATTCCGCTTCCCATATTTTCAATTAACGTATGCAGACGATCTTGTTGCATTTCTTGTTCAAGTGTCATCTCTTGTAAATTACGAGCTAAAATATTAATCGCTTTACTCAGCATTCCTGTTTCATCCGAATGACTTTCATAAGCGCGTGCTTTATAATTACCCTTTGCTAATTCAATCGCAACTTTCGTAACTGATTCAATCGGCCTAATATATTGCCCTGTAATTTTCATACCTAAGAATACAACTACAAGACACGCGATGACAAATCCGATAATTAATAATCCCCACGTTTTTTGATGAACGTCTTTCAAAGGTTCAATTGTACTTTTCACCAAAATGTACCCTTGTTTCCCTGCTACATCTTGAACGAACACCGCATGATAAAATTCATTATTCTGATCCGTTTCTTTCGTAATGACTTTATTTCTTTGTTTCGCTGTTTCGGAAGAAAGTTCTTTAATCATCTCTTGACTAAATGCAGATGGTTGCCCTCCGCTGTATTGTACTTTCTTTTTTTCATCAACAAATATAATAGAAGCTGGTATTTTTTCTTCTAACTTTTCAAATATGTAAGGCTTTTTTAAAACAGCATCAAACCCTTGTTCTTCTGCTAATACCGCAACATACTGTGTCTCTTTTACCATTCTCTCTTTAGCATGATCTATATAGTAGTTTTCAAATACAGTTTCTAATAATACACCTAGTCCAACTAAAATAAAAACGATAAGAGAGACAAATGTAAAAAGAAGCCTGGAACGAAATTTATTCATCCCCTTTTGGCTCCTCTAATTTATAACCTAAACCACGTATCGTTTTAATGTACGTCGGTTTTTTCGTATTTTGTTCAATTTTATCGCGCAAATGGCTAATATGGACATCAACAATTCTTGTATCACCGGCAAAATCATAATTCCATACAGCACTCAATAATTGGTCACGAGTTAATACACGACTTTTATTTTTCGCAAGATAAACAAGTAACTCAAATTCTTTCGGTGTTAATTCCAGTTTCCTTCCTTGGAAGTACGCTTCATAAAACTCCGGTAAAATTTTAAGCTCTGCAATTTTGATGCTCTCTTCATCTGGCGATTCTGAAACTTGTTCTTCCTGCTGTAATTTCGTACGACGCAAAATCGCCTTCACACGAGCAACAACTTCCCTTGGGCTAAACGGCTTCGTCATATAATCGTCAGCCCCAAGCTCAAGACCTAGCACCTTATCAAATTCATCATCTTTTGCTGTTAGCATTAAAATCGGCGTCATAACACGCTGCAATCGTAATTCTTTACAAACTTCCATACCATCCATTTTTGGAAGCATTAAATCTAATATAATTAAATCTGGGCGTTCTGTAGTCGCTTTTTGAAGCGCCATTTCTCCATCCATTGCTGTAATAACTTCAAACCCAGCTTGTTGTAAATTAAATTCAATTAAAGTTAAGATAAATTCCTCATCATCAACTACTAAAATACGATTGTTCATTCTTTTCCTCCAAGTTATAGACTTGAAACCTTCTTCATCCTAGTATTTTCCCCGTTATTCTCATCATACTAGAAAACAAGGTCTCCCTCAATATAATTGTCTATTCATGGAGCTCGTTTGTGTAAAATTGAGAAAATAGAAGCAATTATGACTCCCCTTCAGCTACACAGGATTTTGCCAAACTTTATAGATTGCTCTCTCTTTTTTAAAGCTCACTTCCGTATGAACTATAAAATCTCGATTTTGCGCTAGGAAAAACGAAAGAGCATACGCTATTTTATAATCTGGTGTTTCATATCCATCAAATACTCTCCCGTACATTTCATTCGCGATTGAATCGGCCCACACTTCAGCTTCTCTTATCGTTTCAAAAATAATGTCTTCCCTTTCCCATTTCACAGTTATATCACCCTTTCCAAACAAAAAATAGCGCTAGCATACCCTTAATAAGAATATGACTAGCGCTATTTTTATATCATTCTAACTTTCATTTTTTAAAAATTATCTAACGCTTTTTCCATAATGGAAACAGATTTAAAAGGTGGTGTTACTGTTAATGAACCTTTTACAACAGTTTCTCCTTTTTCATCATGAGCAAATACAAGCATATCAATTGTATGTTCCTCCTCTGAAACAGCCACAACTTCAAAGTGGATTTGTAACGTTTCATAATGGTGAACATGTTTCACGAACGTAAGGTCCTTCCTAGTAATATGACTACCTGGACCTGGTAAATATTTCGTAACCGCCGTTGTAATCAGCCCCGTTAGCATAATACTTGGTACAATCGGCTTTTCATACGGAGTTTGGGATGCGTAATCATGCTGAATATATAATGGATTGGCATCATTCGTTAACCCTAAATACAATAACAAATCTTTATCCTCAATTTTTTCAGTGATAGATAATTTCTCTCCTACTGTAATTTCATCCATTCTACGACCAATTTGAACTTTTTTCTTTAACATGTTACAACCCCCTCCGATTTTTTCACCTTATTATCCTACTAAAAGCGATACCTTATCTGAAAATTACTATGATGAGGGCAATGTATAGTATAGGTCTATAGTTTCATTATAGGATACACCGAATGATAGCGTTTTCATATTATTTCAAAAAAACAATTTAGTAAATAGTAGAAAAAGATTCGGGGCCCCGAATCTTTTTCCACTTATATTTAATTATTAAACAAGAACTTTCATAACGTTACGTACAGATTCTACAGAGCGATCTAACGCTTCTTTTTCATCTTCAAGAAGTTCTAATTCAATAATTTTTTCAATTCCGTTACCACCTAGAATTACTGGTACCCCTAAGTAAAGGTCACTATAACCATACTCACCTTCAAGGTATGCAATAGCAGGTAATACACGGCGTTGATCTTTCAAGATTGCTTCTGTCATTTCAACCAAAGAAGCTGCTGGCGCATAATATGCACTACCGTTTCCTAATAAGCCTACAATCTCACCGCCACCTTTACGTGTACGTTCTACGATTGCTTCTAAACGCTCTTTTGGAATTAATGTTTCTAACGGAATGCCACCTGCATAGGAATAGCGTACAAGAGGTACCATATCGTCACCATGTCCACCAAGAACAAATCCTGTAATGTCTTTCACAGAAAGGTTTAATTCTTGTGAAATGAATGTACGGAAACGAGCTGTATCCAATACGCCCGATTGACCGATAACACGCTCTTTCGGGAATCCTGCTTCTTTAAATACAGAATATGTCATTGCGTCAACTGGATTTGTTAATACAACAATAATCGCATTTGGTGAATGTTTTGCAATGTCGCGCGTAATACTTTTCATAATTTTAGAGTTTGTTGCTACTAAGTCATCACGGCTCATACCAGGCTTACGCGCAATACCTGCTGTAATAACGACAACGTCAGAATCAGCAGTATCTGCGTAATCAGATGTACCAATAATGTTAGCATCAAAACCTTGTACTGGGCTCGCTTCTAACATATCTAACGCTTTCCCTTTTGTTGGATTTTCCAGCTGTGGAATGTCCACTAATACAACATCTGCAAGTTCTTTTTGTGCTAATAAGAATGCTGTTGTTGCTCCTGTAAATCCTGCACCGATGACTGAAACTTTCTTGCGTTTGATTGTCATAATTTACCCCCCGCTTTAATTATGCGTTTTTGATTATCGCTACATCCATGTTTTTAATAAGTTCATTAGCAAACTCAGAACATTTCACTTCTGTTGCACCTTCCATTAAGCGTGCGAAATCATAAGTTACTACTTTTGATTCAATTGTTTTCTCAACTGAAGCAGTTACTAAATTCGCAGCTTCGTTCCATCCTAAGTGCTCTAATAATAATACACCAGAAAGAAGAACAGAAGATGGATTTACTTTATCTAAACCTGCATATTTTGGAGCTGTACCGTGTGTAGCTTCAAAGATAGCATGTCCAGTCACATAGTTAATATTTGCACCAGGTGCAATACCAATTCCACCTACTTGTGCAGCAAGTGCATCCGAGATGTAGTCTCCATTTAAGTTCATTGTTGCAACAACATCGAACTCACGTGGACGAGTTAAAATTTGTTGTAAGAAGATGTCTGCAATAGAATCTTTTACGATGATTTTTCCAGCAGATTCTGCTTCTGCCATCGCCTTATTCGCTGCATCTTTACCATCTTTTTCAACGATACGATCATATTCAGCCCAAGTAAATACTTTGTCGCCAAATTCTTGTTCCGCTACTTCGTAACCCCAGTTTTTGAAAGCACCTTCTGTAAACTTCATAATGTTTCCTTTATGAACTAGTGTAACAGAAGAGCGTTTTTCGTTAATTGCATATTGAATTGCAGCGCGAACAAGACGCTTTGTCCCTTCCTCTGAAATTGGTTTAATACCAATCCCTGATGTTTCCGGGAAACGAATTTTATTAACGCCCATTGCTTCTTTTAAGAATGCAAGAACTTTTTCCGCTTCTGGAGAACCTTGTGCATATTCAATACCAGCGTAAATGTCTTCTGTATTTTCACGGAAAATAACCATATCAGTATCTTCCGGACGTTTTACAGGTGAAGGAACACCTTCAAAGTAACGAACTGGACGTAGACATACATATAAATCTAATTCTTGACGAAGCGCAACGTTTAGTGAACGAATACCACCGCCAACTGGAGTTGTAAGTGGACCTTTAATTGCGATTAAATATTCACGAATTAAATTTAAAGTCTCTTCTGGTAACCACTCGCCTGTTTGGTTGAATGCTTTTTCCCCTGCAAGCACTTCTTTCCAAACGATTTTCTTCTCACCATCATATGCTTTCTCAACTGCTGCTTCTATTACGCGAGATGCTGCAGCCCAAATATCAGGACCAATTCCATCTCCTTCGATAAATGGAATAATCGGATTGTTTGGTACATTCATAACACCATTAGTTACAGTAATTTTTTCACCTGTCGTCAATGTGATAACCCCCATGTTTGAAATTTCATATGTATGAAACTGAGGGAGTAACCCCCCAGTTCAAACCGTTAGTCAAATTAAAATATTCTAATCATTATATCTTTCCAAAAAAATCAGACTTTTGAAAGCGTATTTTCACTATCAAAATAGTGTTTTTCACTTATCGTTGCGCAATCGGAACATACACTTGATGCGTAGGTCCATCATAATCAGCACGCGGACGGATTAAACGGTTGTTTTCATATTGTTCTAGAATATGAGCTAACCAGCCTGACATACGGCTAATCGCAAAGATAGGTGTAAATAAGTCATGGTCGACTCCTAAACAATGGTATACAGAAGCTGAATAGAAATCAACATTTGGTGGAAGACCTTTTTCTTTTGTTACAATGTCTTCAATTTTGATAGACATATTATACCATTTGTCTTCTCCTAAAAGCACGCATAATCTCTTAGACATTTCGCGTAAGTGTTTCGCGCGTGGATCACCATGCTCATATACGCGGTGGCCAAAGCCCATGATTTTTACTTTATTTTGAAGAGCATTATGAATATATGATTCTACATTTTCTTCTTCGCCAATTTCAGTTAACATCTTCATTACATTTTCATTCGCCCCGCCGTGAAGAGGACCTTTTAATGCACCGATTGCTGCTGTAATACCAGAATACACATCTGAAAGTGTAGCTACGCAAACACGTGCAGTAAATGTAGAAGCGTTTAACTCATGATCTGCATGAAGTACAAGTGCCTTATCAAAAGCCTCAATCTCAACTTCATTTGGCTCACGATCATTTAACATGTACAAGAAGTTTGCAGCTAATGATAAATCTTTTCTTGGCTCAACAACATCTAAACCTTTGCGAATTCTTGCATAAGCCGCAATTAAAGTTCCGACTTGAGCCTGTAATTTAACCGCTTTCAAATAATTAGACTTTCCATCCATTATTTCAGCGCTCTCATCATATAATGATAGCATGGAAATCGCAGTTCGTAAAACCGACATCGGGTGCGCGATTTTTAAATCTACTTGTTTTAAATATGTTAAAATCTCACCTGGTACTTTATAGTATTCAGATACAGTGCCACTAAATTCCGCTAGTTCTTTTTCGTTAGGAAGCTTGCGGTGCCATAATAAGTACACTACTTCTTCGAACGTAGCATTCTCAGCTAAATCATCAATATTATACCCAACATAAGTTAATGTATCATCAATAATAGAGCTCACAGATGATGTTGTTGCTACTACCCCTTCTAAACCTCGAATAACAGTCATGACATTCTCTCCTTTTCCTGAAAATTCTCCCAACCTTGCTCCTTATATCTATTTGCTCCCCTTATAAATTATGAACGCTCGTTCACTCTTTAGGCAAGCAAAATGCACGTTCATGCAAATTTATTGCGATGTTCCCCTCTTATTGTCCATTACTTACATGGAAAGCATGAGCGTGAATGTCTCCCCGAATCCTCACGCTCAGAACAACAAGCTAGTGAGGAAAATGAATTCCGAAGAGTTTATGATAAAACCAACATAAAACAATATCATTATAAAATTGTTTTATGTTGGTTTTATTTTATCTGGTGTAAAGTCTCTGCTGTTATGTAACTTTTCAAAGTTTCTAATCCTATTATAAACAATTATCTGACTTTTGTGAACAGAAAGAATTCAAAAATTTTATATTACTATAAAATTTCTTATTTAAACATTTGTATAATACTCATAACTGCATAGGCAATTCCAGCCCCAATTAATGGACCTACAGCGACTCCATTAAATAAAGCTACAGCTATAATTGTCCCAAAAACAAGTGCGGTTGTAATATGAGGATCAGTCGTTAATAATTGCACCCCACCTTTCGCCAATAAAGCAACCGCTACTCCTGAAGCTAAAGCAATCCATGCATAGTATGATTTCGCCGCTTCTCCAAGTTGTTTAAACCCAATTTCTCCCGTCGCAATTGGGACGAGCACCGCAATTGTAATAACCGTCACACCGAGGTTAATTCCTTTCGTTTGTAAATAAGGAAAGACTTTATCGCCTAAAAACGTAAACTTCAATAAAAATAACACTCCAACAGCTACAGTAAGCGATTGGTTTTTAGCAATTAGTCCTATAATAAGTAGTATGAATAAAAATAACGTTGACTGACTAATCATGATTCCACTTCCTTTCTGAAAATAATGAACTTGTTTCCAAACTAAAATACCTTTAAACCTATCGTTATACATGCTATATCGATGTATATTCGTCAATTATAATAAAGAAACAAATTGATTTTCATATACATTTCAAAATTACAAACAAGACTTTGACCAGAAAAAATAAAGCACGCGTATACATTTAAAAGCGGATGTCTCTCCTTTCTTTTATAATAAGAAACAGGTAAAATAAAAAGGAGAGAAAATGAAGTTTTTACCATATAGTAGAAGCATCACCAACAAGCTTCTGTAGTCATTAATCCGCTGCAAAAGCAGGCTAAATCCATCATTCCACTATAACATAAAGTGAAACTTTGATCAGTGGGGGGCTTTGTTCATCTCCCACTGATTATTAGCCCTCAGCAATCGGGCGTTTACGGGCAGTTTATCTCCCACCTAACTTCTTTGCTCCAGCCGAATTTTTGGGTGGGAGTTTTACTGCCCGCCAATAGCGGGATAAAGTGAAACTTTGATCAGTGAATCTCATCACTAGTTATAAGTTGAACGAATTAGGATAATCCAAATCGGAATGGGAGGTATACATCTTTGAACCGAAACTTACTATATATGATATTACGACTCATATTCGTCATTGTAGCAACGGTAGCTGGGTTCTATGCCTTACTTTACATGTCAGGCCTTATTTACCCTTTTATTATTGCTTTTGCATTCGCTTATTTAATTAATCCTGTCGTCAATTTCCTTAATCAAAAACTACAATTTCCTCGTGCGTTATCGGTACTCGTTAGCTTAATTCTCGTATTCGGGGCTATCGTTGGACTTGTTACATACCTTGTAACTGAAGCAATATCTGCCACAACATACTTACTACAAATTGTTACAGTGAAGTTTCCAGATATCGTTGCATTCGCCCAAGAATTTGCACTTAATCATATTATGCCTCTCTATGATGATTTAATCTCTAAATTTAATCATCTCGGTGAACCACAACGATACACTATTACACAAAACATTCAAAACTTAGGCACCGAAGCAACGACACAAATGAAAGAACTTTTAACCGCCATTATAAGTGGATTAACAAATTTCATTAGTGCATTACCAACAACTTTAACTGTCCTTGTATTCGTCTTATTAGCCACCTTCTTCATTAGTTACGATTGGCACCGTCTTGCTCATAAAGTAAGAAAACTTCTACCCAATCGTGTGCATGGATACGGAAAAACTATTTTTGTCGATTTAAGAAAAGCTTTATTCGGTTTTGTTAAAGCGCAACTTACACTCGTATCTATGACAACTATCATTGTACTAATCGGCCTTTTAATATTACGCGTGCCATACGCAATTACTATCGCGATTATTACAGGGGTTGTAGATCTACTCCCGTATTTAGGAACTGGAGCCGTCTTCGTTCCTTGGGTTATATACGTATTTTTCACAGGCGATACTGCATTCGCCATCGGTCTTCTCATCCTATACATCGTCGTGATTGTCCAAAGACAAATCATGGAGCCAAAAGTACTTTCATCTAATATTGGACTCGATCCATTAGCGACACTCATCGCTCTATTTGTCGGCTTTAAGCTCTTTGGTTTTTTAGGATTAATCATCGGTCCAGTCATATTAGTACTACTTAATACATTACACAAAGCTCATGTATTCCACGACTTATGGAAATTCATTAAGGGTTCACCATCAAAATAATATTTTCTAATTCATACACAACAAAAAATCAACTATAATCAGTGGGAATTCCCCACTGATTATTCACTGTACTTTTTTGTACTACCTACATCCAAAAGAGAATTTCCTAAAAAAGGATAATCCTCTTATTTTTTTGCATAAAAACGCATATTTTAGGACATAAATACATTTTTATACTACTTATTCTATAATTATTAATTACATTTATTACTTTTTATGTAAATGAATAAATATACAAATCAAGGCAGGTTAACCCTTTAATCAGTAATTTTTCTTCTCCTATCTAACTTCTGCTCACTAGTCGAATCTTACTACAAGCAAGAACACCACCCTAATGTAACACTTTTAATTCACAAGAACCCTCTGCATCCTACCGTTTAATAACTAGCAAAAATCCACTCCCAACAAGAAGCCAACAACTGACTATAAATAGCAAACAAAAAAATAACGCGTAGATCACTATAATCTACGCGTTATTTCTGAACAATAATAGTAGTTCTCTTTCTAAATTTCCAATCAATCCACTTCATAACAACCGGCTTCAATAAAGCCCTCGTTACAGGAACAACAAAGATAAAACCTATTATATCCGTCACATATCCAGGCAGTACTAAAAGAATACCTCCTATGAATATAAAAATACCATCTAGAACCGTATCACCCGGCATTTCTCCTCTATTTAACCTAAATTGAATCTCTCTAAGCACTTTAAACCCTTGTCGTTTCGCCAAATATACACCCACAATACCCGTAAATACAATCATAGCGAACGTAGACCATAAACCTATTACATGACTCGATCCTATCAATACCGTAATCTCAATCGCCGGTATTACAATCAGTAAGAATAGCAACCACTTCACAACTCCACACTCCTTCACATTTCATTCAAAAGGTTTGAATGCATCATTTTACAAACCCCTTATAAGCCCCTTAGAACGCTCATACAAGCTTTACAAAGGACGAATAACCCTCTTTTCACTAAACATTATAACAAACGTTTTTCAAAGTAATTTCAGGCATTTAAAGCTATCTCTATCCTTTTTTGTGTAAAAAAAAGAGAAGGACTCCGATCCTTCTCTCCGTATTACTTCTTATAGCACTTCCGCATGTCCATTATAAACAATTCCGCGTGCTGCATCAACTGTTACTTCTTGGCCACTTTTTAAAGTTGTTGTTACGCCGTTTACACCAACGATAACAGGAATACCGATTGATACACCTACAACAGCTGCATGGCTTGTTAAGCCACCTTCTTCTACAACTAGAGCAGCAGCTTTTTCAATTGCAGGAATCATATCTTTATCAGTGCTTGTTGTAACAAGGATATCACCTTTGTTTACGTTCGCTACAGCTTCAGCAGCTGTTTTCGCTACAACTACTTTACCTTTTGCAGCTTTACGACCGATTCCTTGTCCTTTAGCAACTTCTTCACCAACAACGTGGATTTTCATTAAGTTTGTTGTACCAGTTTCAGCAACTGGAACACCAGCAGTGATTACTACAGTATCTCCAAGTCCGATTAGCCCCGCATCCATACCTGTTTGAATTGCTGTATCTAACATTTCGTCAGTAGAAGCTGCACGCTTCCCAGCCATAAACGCTTGTACACCCCAAACAAGTGCAAGACGACGTCCTACTTGCTCGTCAGATGTTACAGCTACGATTGGAGATTTCGGACGGTATTTAGAGATCATTTTCGCAGTATGTCCACTTTCTGTTGGAGCTACGATTGCAGCTACATCAAGAGCAAGTGCTGTGTGCGCAACAGATTGGCTAATTGCATCTGTAATTGTTGGAGTGAACTCTTTAATACGTTTTTTGAACATATCTTCATATTGCAATGATTTCTCAACACGCACTGCAATGTTTGCCATCATCGTTACCGATTCAACTGGGTATTGACCCGCAGCAGTTTCACCTGAAAGCATGATTGCATCTGTACCATCGAAGATTGCGTTTGCTACGTCACTTGCTTCCGCACGAGTTGGACGCGGGTTACGTTGCATAGAATCTAACATTTGAGTTGCAGTAATAACTGGTTTGCCTAATACGTTACATTTTTTGATTAGACGCTTTTGCACTAATGGTACTTCTTCTGGTGGAATTTCTACACCCATATCACCACGAGCAACCATTAAACCGTCAGAAACTTCTAAGATTGAATCGATGTTGTCGATACCTTCTTGGTTTTCGATTTTTGGTACGATTTGGATGTATTGAGCGTTATGCCCTTCTAATAATTCACGAATTTCTAATACATCAGATGCTTTACGTACGAAAGATGCTGCGATGAAATCAACTTTTTGCTCGATACCGAAAACGATATCTTGTACGTCTTTTTCAGTGATACCAGGAAGCTTAATGCTTACGTTTGGTACGTTAACACCTTTTTTATTTTTTACAGTTCCGCTGTTTAATACTTTTGTACGGATGTTTCCGTCAGCTTTCTCGATTACTTCTAGTTCGATAAGACCGTCATCGATTAGAATACGAGAACCTGGATCAACATCATCATAAAGACCAGCATAAGATACTGAGAACTTCTCTGCAGTTCCTAATACTTGTTCAGTAGAAAGAATTACTTCTGCACCTGTTACAAGCTCAGCTTGTCCGTCTACGAAGTCATGTGTACGGATTTCTGGACCTTTTGTATCAAGTAAGATACCAACTGTTTTACCAGTTTTCTTTGAAGCTTCACGAATGTTTTTAATACGAGCTCCATGCTCTTCATGGCTACCATGAGAGAAGTTTAAACGAGCAACGTTCATACCCGCTTCCATTAATTGCTCTAATTTCTCAATACTTTCACTAGCAGGACCTATAGTACATACAATTTTAGTTTTACGCATATTGCACCTCCGAAAATTATGAAACCGTTCCCAAATACAAGGCATTAAGCCGATTAGATAGATAATTCTTTAGATAATTGATACATATCTTTATCGATTGTATGCTTTTGAGCTAACGCTTCGATAATGTCATGATCAACAAGTTTATTATTTTGAATACCAACACAACGTCCGCCATTACCAGCAATTAACAATTCAACTGCTCTTGCGCCAAGACGACTAGCTAATACACGGTCTTGTGCACTTGGTGATCCACCACGTTGTACGTGACCTAATACAGTTACACGAGTATCAAAGCTTGTTGCTTCTTCAATGTGCCTACCGATGTCAATTGCACTTCCAACACCTTCAGCTACAACGATAATACTGTGTTTTTTCCCACGTTCACTACCGCGTTTCAGACGAGCGATAACATCTTCCATGTCATACTTTTCTTCTGGAATTAAGATCGTTTCTGCACCATCAGCTAAACCAGCCCATAATGCGATATCTCCAGCGTGACGTCCCATTACTTCGATAACATATGTACGTTCATGAGATGTGGCTGTATCACGGATTTTATCAATTGCATCAATAACAGTATTTAAAGCTGTATCGAAACCAATTGTGAAGTCTGTTCCAGGGATATCATTGTCGATTGTACCTGGTACACCTACACATGGGAATCCTTGCTCAGTTAATTTTTTTGCGCCTTGGTAAGAACCATCTCCACCAATAACAACAAGTCCTTCAATACCATGTTTCTTTAATTGCTCGATTCCTTTTAGTCGTACTTCTGGGTCTTTAAACTCAGGACATCTTGCTGTATATAATTTTGTACCACCACGGTGGATAATATCGCCAACAGAACCAAGTTCTAATTTTTCAATATGACCAGAAATTAAACCAGCGTATCCATGGTAAATACCATATACTTCAATATCATGGAAAATCGCTTTACGAACAACTGCACGAATGGCAGCATTCATACCAGGTGAATCTCCACCACTTGTTAATACACCAATACGTTTCATTTGTACTCACCTCATAAAGATTATTTGCCTTATAATAAAATAACACGAAAAAATATAAAAACACAATGGAGAAGATGTGTCTTTTCATAATAAAAACGTGCATTCGCGAAGAGGAACGCACGCTTTTCTTATTTTATCCCAATGGAAGCGTTTGAAAACGAAACTTGCCCAATTTTCATATATTTTTCATAACGTTTTTCGATTAATTCATCTTTCGAAATTCCGCTTAATTGTTCAAAAGTTTTCTTAAGCATTAAATCTATATTTTCTGATTGTTTCAAAACATTACGATGCGCTCCGCCTTTTGCCTCTGGAATAATTTCGTCAATTACACCTAATTCTTTCAAATCTAATGCTGTAATTTTCATCGCTTCTGCAGCTTCTTTTGCTTTACCAGCATCTTTCCAAAGAATCGCCGCCGCACCCTCTGGTGTAATAACAGAATAAGTGGAATTTTCCAGCATATGAATGTAATCTCCTACTCCAAGACCTAACGCACCACCGCTACCACCTTCACCAATAACGATACAAATAACAGGTACAGTTAAACCCGCCATTTCAAATAAATTACGGGCAATTGCCTCACTTTGTCCACGTTCTTCAGCTGCTTTACCAGGATAAGCTCCCTTCGTATCGATGAAACAAATAATGGGACGATTAAACTTTTCCGCTTGTTTCATTAGACGCAGTGCTTTTCGATATCCTTCTGGATGAGGCATC
Organism: Bacillus cereus; assembly: GCF_015071065.1. Lineage (GTDB taxonomy): Bacteria > Bacillota > Bacilli > Bacillales > Bacillaceae_G > Bacillus_A > Bacillus_A cereus_BA. Next base: position 969,514 of record NZ_VOVA01000001.1, read on the forward strand.
CCAAAATTACGACGAATATTTTCTTTCGTATCTTTTCCGCGTTGGTGCCCAATTACAGTTACAGGCATCCCCTTATATTTCGCAATGCCGCCGACAATCGCTGCATCGTCGCCAAATAGGCGATCTCCATGACATTCAAAAAAATTAGTAAATAAGTGCTCAATATAATCGAGCGTTGTCGGTCGTTCTGCATGACGAGCAATTTGAACACGGTCCCATACTTTCATATTGCCGTATATATCTTCCTCTAGTTTTTCTAGCTTGTCTTCCAAAATACGAATCTCCTCACTGAAGTCCATATGGCTGTTTTTCGTATAGTCTTTCAGTTCACGAATCTTATTTCTTAGCTCAACAACTGGTTTCTCAAATTCTAGCTCTGCCATACAGCCATTTCCCCTCCTTGATGAACTTCTAAAATCTTACGGAGTGTTTCTCTCATATCATCACGATGCACCACCGCATCTAATTGACCGTGCTCTAGTAAAAATTCTGCCGTTTGGAAATCTTCCGGTAGTTTCTCACGCACTGTTTGTTCAATTACACGCCTACCAGCAAATCCGATAAGTGCACCTGGCTCTGCAAGATTGTAATCACCAAGTGAAGCGAAACTCGCTGAAACCCCGCCCGTCGTTGGGTGAGTCATAACAGAAATAAATAACCCTCCTGCATTACTATGCTTTTTCAAAGCTACGCTTGTTTTCGCCATTTGCATTAAACTTAATATACCTTCTTGCATACGAGCACCACCCGACGCAGTAAAGATAATAAATGGAACTTGTAAGTCGTATGCCTTTTCAACCGCACGAGCAATTTTTTCTCCCACAACAGAGCCCATGCTGCCCATTCGAAAACGAGAATCCATTACTGCAACAACAACAAGCATGTCATCAATTGTTCCTTCACCAGTTACAACCGCTTCATTCAATTCAGTCTTCTTGCGATCGTTTTCTAGTTTCTCTTCATACCCTGGAAACTCAAGTGGATTTAATGAAACCATCTCTTTGTCATACTCACGAAATGAACCTTCGTCCAATATACTATCAAGGCGTTCCCATGCATTCATCGGATGATGATATCCACAATTCACGCATACTTTTAAATTTTTAAGAAGTTCTTTCGTATACATGATTTTTTTACATTTCGGACATTTTGTCATAACGCCATCTGGTACATCTTTTCGTACTTGTTCTGAAGGTATTGCAGCGTACTTTTTCTTTTTCACGAATAAATCTCTTAGCACAATTTGACCCCCTTCATTGAGAGCTAAGGTTAGCGTAAGAAGAAAATGGGGCTAACACCAAAGTTTGATGTTAGCCTTATCTTCTCAATCTGTCTAATAACCTCTCTCTTTACGTTTAACTTTAACTGCTATGCAGTAGAATGTTTGTCATAACGTGTCATGGTCATTTCGACAAAGTTTATACATTACGAGTGAAACTGTATATTCTCTACTAATTCATCGTAAATTTTTAACGCATCATTTTCTTGCTTCACTTCCAAAGTAGCATAAAGCTTTCTATACATTTCGATAGAATCTCCTGAAACTTCACAAGAAAGAGTTGCAACGTAATCATTTACGATCATCCAAATGCGATATAGTAAATAATTATCGAATTGTTCAATAAGTGTTTTAAAGAACGTTTGATGAAGCATTAGAATTGAACTTTCATTTCCTTCAAGCACTTGGTGTAATTTACTTAGTACTTTAGAAAATGTTTCTTTCGGTAAATTACATACAATTCGAATCATATCTTTCTCAAGCAATTGTTTTGTTTGTAATAAATCACGAATTGTTTTCTCATCTTGTAGTAGAAACGGAGCAATTAATTGTACAAGACCGTTATCGTAAAAGTTTCGAATAAACGTCCCCTCACCACGTCTCGTTTCAATTAATCCTACCAGTTCTAAAGCACGTAATGCTTCTCTTACAGAGGAACGTCCAACATTTAAGCGTGAACTTAACTCACGCTCAGATGGCAAACGATCCCCTGCTACTAAACAATCCTCTTCCATAATGGAACGGATTTTTTTTACAATTTCGAGATATACTTTTGTATTTGATGATGTCAATGGAAATTCCTCGCTTATTCTTTACCAATCAGCGCTAATTGTTTTGTTTTCTCAGCGACTTCGTTTGGATCTACTTGACGGCGAGCTACTCCTGTCTCCATTGCTGCTTTCGCAACGTAAGCCGCTACTTGAGGCGCTACACGCGCGTCAAATGGTGCTGGAATGATATGATCTGCACTCAACTCATCCTCTGATACAAGCTCTGCAATGGCTTGTACAGCTGCCATCTTCATTTCTTCATTAATTTGTGTCGCATGTACATCAAGTGCACCGCGGAAAATACCTGGGAACGCTAGTACATTATTTACTTGGTTCGGGAAGTCAGAACGACCTGTTCCAACAACAGCTGCGCCCGCTGCTTTTGCCAATTCTGGCATAATTTCTGGAACAGGATTCGCCATTGCAAAAATAATTGCATCGTCATTCATTGTACGAACCATCTCTTCAGTTAATGCACCTGCTGCAGATACACCAATGAATACGTCCGCACCTTGTAAAACGTCAGCTAAAGAACCTTCTATACGATTCTTATTTGTATATTTTGCAACTTCATCTTTCACCGGATTCATACCGACAGGACGACCTTCATAGATTGCACCTTTACGGTCACACATAATAACGTCACGTACACCATAGCGGTATAAAAGTTTAATGATTGCAATACCTGCTGCACCTGCACCATTTGCGACAACTTTAATGTCTGACATTTTCTTTCCAACTAATTTCAGCGCGTTCACAAGGCCTGCTACTGTTACGATAGCTGTTCCGTGTTGATCATCATGGAATATTGGAATGTTTGTCTCTTTTTTCAAACGTTCTTCAATAACGAAGCAGTTTGGTGCTGCGATATCTTCTAAGTTTACGCCGCCAAAAGTTGGCTCCATTAATTTTACAGTTTCAACAATTTTATCTACATCGTTTGTATTTAAGGCAATCGGGAATGCATCTACACCAGCAAAGCTCTTGAATAATACAGCTTTACCTTCCATTACTGGAAGAGATGCTTCAGGTCCAATGTTACCAAGACCAAGTACAGCCGTTCCATCTGTCACAACTGCTACCATATTTCCCTTCATTGTATATTCATATACCTTACTTTTATCGTCATAAATTTCTTTACAAGGCTCTGCAACCCCTGGAGAATATGCAAGACTTAAATCTTTTGCATTTTCTACTTTTACTTTTGATACAGTTTCTAATTTTCCTTGATGCACTTTATGCATGTGAAGTGCTTCTTCACGAAGTGTTGACAAACTATCCACTCTCCTCAAATTATTCTAGCTGGTATCAATTTCTCCAAGTGGTCTGACCACGAACACTACTACTATAATAATCGAAGTGTAGGGAAATTGTCCATTATATTTTCACAACGACATTTTCGTCACCGACAATTTCACGAAGTGCTCCTAGACATTCTTCACTTGGATGAATCGATAAACTTCGAGATAATTGTACCATTTTATGTTCCTTTTCATAATAAATTAGTACTTTCGTAAAACCTGAATAATCAAACAATATTTTCGTAACTTGATTTACAAGCTTTTTTTCATATTGAGACGGCAATTTCACGTAAACAGATGCTTCTTTCATTTCTTCATAAACATCCATTTCTTCTAGCGGATATAGTCCATTCACAATCCATTGCAACTTATGATTTCTTTGCTCGATCGTACCATCAACTAAAACAATTGCACCTTCTTGTAACCTGTCCGAAAAATGTATATACGTTTCTGGAAAAATAACGGCTTCCATTTCATCATTTTGATCACAGAATGTAATAAACGCCATCTTTTGCAACTTTTTCGTACGAATAACTTTCACACTTGTTATATATACGATCGCTCTTTGTACTTTTTTCTTATGTCGCATCGCCTGAGCAAGAGATGGGATTTCTAATTCTTTTCCTAACTCCGCATACTGCGCTGTCGGATAGCTAGATAAATAAAAACCGAGTGCTTCCTTCTCTTTATTTAACTGTTCAATAAAGGATAGCTCTTCTCCTTGTACGTATTTTGATTTCGGAACAGCATCCCCTAAATCAAAATCACGTGCAAGATTTGCATACTCCAACGCTCCTTTAAGACTTTTCCATAACGTTGTCCTCGAGACACCAAAATCGTCAAAACACCCAGACCAGACGAACGCTTCTAAATTTCGCTCTGTTACAAATTTTGATGGCATACGAAGACAAAACTCAAATAAATCTTCGAACATTTTTTTCTCTCGTTCTTCGAGTAACGCCGTCACGGTAGCCATTCCTATATTCCGAATCGAAAGTAAACTATATCGAATCGCATTCCCTTCTATTTGGAAGTTGTAACCACTTCTCTGAAGAGACGGCGGTAAAACGTGAAAACCTTTCCGCTTTGTTTCTCGTACATACTGCACAATCTTATCTTCATTTCCAATTGCACTTGATAATAACGCAGTCATAAATTCCAGCGTATAATTTGCTTTTAAATATGCAAGCTGATATCCGATCATACTGTAAGCTACAGCGTGACTTCGGTTAAAACCGTAATTCGCAAATCTTACAATTAAATCGTAAATTTGTTCTGAAGATGTCTCGTCGTATCCGTTTTCCAAACAACCTTGAACAAAATGCTTACGTTCTTGATCTAAAATATCACGATTTTTTTTACTCACTGCACGGCGCAGCAAATCCGCTTCTCCAAGCGAAAATCCAGCTAACTTCGATGCGATTTGCATAATTTGTTCTTGGTATACAATTACGCCATATGTTCTTTCTAAAATCGGCTTTAAATCCGGATGTAAATATTCAATTCGTCTTTTCCCATGCTTCGATTCAATAAAGGTTGGAATTTGTTCCATCGGTCCTGGTCTGTATAACGAGTTAACAGCGACTATGTCTTCAAATTCATTCGGTTTTAACCCACGAAGTACATTTCGCATACCACCTGATTCAAGCTGGAATACACCTGTTGTATCCCCTCTTCCTAACAATTGAAACGTCTTTTCATCTTGCAGAGGTAAATTTCTTATATCAATTTGTTTCCCAGTTTTTTCAACAATAAACTTTATAATATTTTCAAGTAACGTTAAATTACGTAAGCCTAAAAAGTCCATCTTGAGCAACCCAAGTTCTTCTAATGCATCAGCTGGATATTGCGTAACATAAACATCGTTATGCCCTTCTTGAATCGCTACACTTCCCGTTAACGGTTCTTGGCTCATAATAACGCCAGCTGCATGAATAGACGTATGACGCGGTAATCCCTCTACACGTTTTGCAATTTCAAACACACGCTCATGTAACAGATTCCCTTGTATAAACTCACGGAGCGATTGCGATTCCTCATATGCATCTTTTAACGTTATACCAAGCTTTGATGGGATAAGTTTTGAAAATATGTCAATATCTCTTGGCGGGAGCCCCATTACACGAGCAATGTCTCTAATTGCGGCTTTCGCTGCAAGAGTTCCGAACGTTACAATTTGAGCAACACGAAGCTGACCATATTTATCTTTCACATACCGAATCATCTCATCACGTCTTATATCTGGAAAATCAATATCAATATCTGGAAGTGTCACACGTTCAGGGTTTAAAAACCTTTCAAATAATAATTCATATTCAATCGGATCAATATCTGTAATTTTCAATACGTAAGAAACGAGTGAACCAGCTGCCGATCCACGGCCTGGCCCAGTTAAAATATGATTTTCATGTGCATATTTCATAAAATCCCATACGATGAGGAAATAGTCGCTAAATCCCATACGAGAAATAACATTTAATTCATGATCCAAACGTCTTATATGCGCTTCTTTCGGCATGCCATATCGTTTTTGCAAGCCCTCTTCACAAACACGGCGCAAGTACATATCACTCGTCTCGTTAGATGGAACAGGAAACTTCGGTAGTTGATTTACATGGAAAGGAATTTCTACTTGGCAACGTTCCGCGATTGTTATTGTATTTTGAACCGCTTCCTCAGCATGAGAAAATAGTGCTCCCATTTCATCCGATGACTTTAAATAATACTGATCCGTTTTCATTCTCGGTCTATCTGGATCAGTCATTTTCGTTCCGCCTTCAACAGATAATAAACATTCATGAACAAGTGCATCGCTTTGATTAATATAGCGAACATCATTTGTTGCAACGACTGGAACGTTTACCTTATTAATAAATTCAGGCAGTTTTTCTTGCAAAAGCAGTTCATCTTGAATCGCATGATGCTGCAAACTTATATAAAAATTGCTGAACATATTTTGATACGTATGAACTACTTCTTCAGCCTGACTCTCTTTGTCTTCTAATAATAGCTGTTCAATCTCTCCGTCTTTCCCTGGTGAAATTGCAATTAATCCTTTCGCATAATGAGCAAGCCACTTCTTCGGGATACCTTCTTTTGACTTCGTCATAATGCTGCTAGAAATCTTTAATAAATTTTGATAGCCTATCTCATTCTCAGCAAGTAAGACGAGCGGATAAGACCTTTCTTCTTCTTCACTAAAAATAGAAGCTGTTAAGCCGATAATAGGCTGTATACCATTTTTCTTGCATGCTTTATAAAACGGAATAACTCCATACATAACATTTTCATCTGTAATGGCCAGCGATGAAAATCCAAGCTCTTTCGCCCGAATGACAAGCTCATCAATTTTACAAGCACTTTTTAATAAACTAAAAACGGTTTGACATTGTAAATGCACAAACTTCACTGTTGTACCCTCTCTTTACCTATGTGACTACTTTTATTATAGGTGATGAGGAAAGCGGAAATCAAAACATACTTCTCATACTTTGTCCATATATATGAAGAAGAAAGGGGAATGACGATGGATGTAAGAGAACATACTTTTTTCTCTCTGCTTATTATTAGTTACTTTATTGCCTTTGGAGTTATACTTGGTGGTTCATTAATTGGCGGATTTGGTGCATTTCTCATCGGAAAACCAGCTCTAACTTATATTAGTCAATTTGCCCAAAATTTAAGAATTTGGGCACTCGTTGCAGCAATTGGCGGAACGTTCGATACCTTTTATAGCTTTGAAAGAAGCTTCTTTGGCGGAGATATGAAAGATATCGTAAAACAAATTCTCCTTATTTTTTTCGCAACTGGTGGTATGCAAACTGGTCTTATTATTATTAAATGGCTTACACAGGATCATGTATGAGAGTACCCAGTGCCAATACAGACAAAAGGTGGTATTTAGTTTTAGCTGGCGCTGCTGTTGGAGGAGTATTGAGCTGGTTTGTTTTTTTGTACATATACGGTGTTTTTCAAGAAGAACAAGCTAGTAAAATAGCAGAACAAAAAGAAATCATCGAAAAGCAAGAAGCAAAACTCCACGTCCTTCTCGAAGATCAAGAGAAATTGAACACGGAAAATAAACGGCTCTTAACAATTCAAGAAATCAAAATAAAAATTATAAATCGAAAAAAATACGATTTAGACAACCTTACACTTGAAAACATGACCACTTCTATCCATAATGATCTCCAGCATCTTTTAACGAAAAACATTCAAAGCATCGCAAAAAATAAAGACTTACTCAAAAAAGTAATCGAAAATAAAACGTACAAACATTACGATCGTATATACCGATTTAAAGTAGACACAGTCTCTTTTGATACCGTACTTGAAATTAGTATTGATATAGAGAAAGAAAAATAAAAAAAGGAGGGCTTCAGCGCCTCTCCTTCTCTTTCGTTCAACATACAACTTCTTATTTACACAGCTCACGTAAATCAGCAAACAGGCGATCCGCTTCTTCCCAAGAAGATGCTTTTGCACCAGAAGCCATCGGATGTCCTCCGCCATTATATTGCATTGCTAATTTATTAATAACTGGTCCTTTTGAACGAAGACGAACACGAATAACATCATCTTCCTCTAAAAATAGAACCCATGCCTTTAATCCATCAATATTACCAAGCGCTCCGACAACACCAGACGCTTCGGTAGAAAGTACATCAAACTCTTCTAGTACCTCTTTCGTTAATTTAATGTACGCTACGCCTTCTTCTACCATCGTGAAGTTTTGTAAAATATAACCGTTTAAACGAGCGATCTTTTCTTTCGTTTTATACATTTCATTGTATAAATCCGTAAATTTAACGTCCATTTCAACAAGCTCACTTACGTAACGAAGTGTTTTCGCTGTTGTATTTGGGAATAAGAAACGACCTGTATCTCCAACAATACCCGCTAAAATAAGGCGAGCTGCTTCCTTTGAAATCGTTAATCCTTTATCTTTTCCATAACTGTAAAATTCATAAATCATTTCACTTGTAGAACTAGCTGTCGTATCCACCCACGTAATATCTCCGTACGGGTCTTCATTCGGATGATGATCAATTTTAATTAACATCTTTCCTTTTGCATAACGCTGATCACAAACACGCTCTTGATTTGCTGTATCACAAACGATAACAAGTGCATCTTCATATACACTATCTTCAATATCATCCATTACTCGTAAAAACGATAAAGAAGGCTCGTTGTACCCAACCATATAAATATTCTTCTCTGGAAACGATTCTTGCAGAATTGTACCAAGTCCGCACTGAGAACCTAACGCATCTGGATCCGGACGTACATGACGATGAATAATAATTGTATCAAACTCTTTAATTGCTCCTAAAATTTGCTCATGCATATGTATAATCTCCTTTTTATTCAACTTCTTCACTTTATCCCGCATTAACGTGTAGTAAGACTCCCACCTCAAAAGTATTAAAAACAATGGGGCAAAATTAATTTGGAGCCCGGATGCACGAAAAAGCCCGATTGGTGAGGGCTAATAATTAGTGCGTGGGATCTCCCCACACTAATTAAAGTTTCACTTTATCCCCCATTATAACGGAAAACATTTCATACATGCGAACAATTGCTTTATAATAAAAAATAGAAAGTTTAGATTTTTCTTTTTTCTAAATTGTTATTTGTATACCAATCGATGGGAGCGTGTATTATGCCAGTATTCGTCTTTTGTATTATCATCTCATTTGTGTTGTACCTCTTCTACAAAACAAAATTCTTTCGTACAAACCGTCCAATGGAGAAAGGTTGGCTCTCAGGAAAATCCGCAATAGCACTCGGCTTATTCGTCCTATTCTTTGGGATAAACCAATTTTTTTTAGAACTTTCAACTGCCCGCATTATCGTTGGTGTTTTATTTATTTTACTTGGCAGCGCGAGTACCTTTAATGGATTCCGCCAATATAAACATTTTCTACCATTAGCAGTCAAAGAAGCCGAATCTTATAAAACAACGTAAAAAAGCATCAACATTGTGATGCTTTTTTACGTCCCTTAATCTTCAAAATCATATACGCAACAAACGCAGACGGTATATTAAATAGATTGCCTTGCACGTGAAAATGTAATTGCTCTTCTTCAAAAGACATCTGTTTGTATAGTTCTTGCTGAGATAATCCTGTTCGTTTCTTTTTTTCATTTAATCCTTGTAAGTATAAGTATTGAATTGGTATCATCACAAGGAAATAAAAGAGTGCGATACCACCAAAAAAGAGTACTCCTGATGACATATAGCATACCACCTTCCGACATCTATTTTCTTATAATACAGTTATAACATAGTATAAACTCTAATTAAATCAATATTCTGTTTTTTAACTGTATAATTACTTCATCACATATATATCCTGCTACTCCTTTGCTTTTCCGCTAAAACCCTTCCACATCTTTAGCAATAGCTTCAAAACCCAATAAAACAAAAAAGATGGAACAAACCAAAGCGATTTGTTCCATCTTTTTATTTATCGATCAATTGCACCATAAGTAATGCTTTCCCAACAACATTACCTTCATGATGCACTTCTACATCAACCTTACCAAATTTACGCCCAATTTCTAATACTTTCGGATGAACTGATACAACATTATCAATTTGAACTGGCTTTACGAAATAAATGGTTAAGTTTTCAACAATTAAATCGCTCTTCTTCTGCGCACGAATGACGCGGTTTGTTGCTTCTGTCACAATTGTTGTGAATACACCGTAAGATAACGTCCCAATTGAATTCGTCATTTGTGGCGTCACTGAAAATTGATACAAATGCTCATTTTTTGCTTCTTTCGGCGTCATAAATTGATTCGTTACAATGTCATCAATTGTTTCCCCAACTTGCGGTTGGCGCTGAATCATTTGCAGCGCCTGAAGTACATCTTGACGACTAATGATTCCTTGCAATTTATTTCCATCCTCCACAACAGGAAGCAATTCAATACCTTCCCACACCATCATACGTGCTGCAGCTGCGACAGAAATCTTTCCATTTACCGTAATAGGATGTTTCGTCATCACTTTATCAATCGGTGTATCTTTCGCAACACCAATCATATCTTTTGAAGTTACGATACCTAACACCTTTTTATTTTCATCAACAATTGGATAACGTCCATGCATCGTCTCTTCATTATACGCATGCCATTGCTGGACTGTATCATTTGGCTTTAAATATAACGTTTCTTCAATTGGCGTCAAAATATCTTCAACGAGTACAATTTCTTTCTTAATAAGTTGATCATAAATTGCACGGTTAATTAACGTTGCGACCGTAAATGTATCATAACTACTCGAAATAATTGGCAACTTCAATTCGTCTGCTAATTTTTTCACATGCTCTTCTGTATCAAATCCACCTGTGATTAATACGGCAGCCCCTGTTTCTAATGCTAATTGATGTGCATTCGTACGGTTCCCAATAATAAGCAAGTTCCCAGCTTCTGTATAGCGCATCATCGCTTCTAATTTCATAGCCCCAATAACGAATTTATTTAACGTTTTATGTAGTCCTTCTCTGCCCCCAAGTACTTGACCCTCGACAATGTTAACGACTTCTGCATATGTCAGTTTTTCGATATTCTCTTTCTTCTTTTGCTCAATTCGAATTGTTCCGACACGTTCAATTGTACTAACATACCCTTTATTTTCTGCGTCTTTAATTGCACGGTAAGCTGTCCCTTCACTTACACTCAAATCTTTCGCAATTTGCCGCACAGAAATTTTATGCCCTACCGGCAGGCTATTAATATGTTCTAAAATTTGATTATGTTTGGTAGCCAAATGGTTTCACCATACTTTCTTTTCCCTAAATTCTTCATGTGTGTATTTTCAGTATACTATATTTCCAAAACTGTTACACTCACTCTTTGTATACCTGTACTATTTTTTTTATAACAAAATAACCCTTACATTCCACCAGTCACTCTATTACAACAATGTAATGCTGTTGTCATCTCGTTCGATAGTTTGTCCGCTCGTTCCAATATACAATTGAGACAAGAAATGAAACAAAGGAGCGAATACATGATGAAAAAATTATTAGAGGTTGTAGGTGCTGTGTTTTTAGCTTTCGTAGATGGAAAAAAAGTTGCGTTGGAATTAAATGAAGCACCTGAACAGCCAATTTCACAAAGAAAAGAATCGCCAAAACAAATACAAACTTTAAAAGCTGTATTACACACGTAAAAAACCCTTCACTTGTCTTTTCAAATGAAGGGTTTCTTTTTTATAATAAAATACTTTCTCCAGCTTCTAATACTTTCCCTGTACAATTTTGTAGCTTTTCTACAAATTGATATGGATCTTGTTCAATAACTGGGAACGTATTGTAATGCATCGGTACAACTGTTTTCGCCTCTATCCATTTTGCTGCTAACACAGCATCTTCTGGTCCCATTGTGAAATTATCACCAATTGGTAAAAATGCTACATCAATATTATTAAGCTCTCCAATTAACTTCATATCAGAGAACAGTGCAGTATCTCCCGCATGATATATAGTTTTCTCTTCTGCTGTAAACAAAATACCAGCTGGCATACCTGTATATGTAATCGTCTTATTTTCTTCATCAATATAACTAGAGCCGTGGAATGCTTGAGTAAATTTCACTTTTCCAAAGTCAAATTCGTGTGAACCTCCAATATGCATTGGATGTGTATTTACACCTTGCCATCCTAAAAATGTTGCTAATTCAAACGGTGCCACAACAACCGCATTATTTTTCTTTGCTAACGCTACTGTATCCCCGACATGATCACCGTGTCCGTGCGATAAAATAATTGCATCAACTTTTACATCTTCAGCATTTAAATCTGTTTTCGGATTTCCCGTTAAAAATGGGTCAATTAAAATAACTTTTCCATTCGTTTCAATCTTTACAACTGAATGCCCGTGATAAGATACTTTCATCATTACATTCCTCCCTATTCACATTCTCATTTTTTATTCTACATGATTTCTCAATTACCTGTCTTTTCTAACATCTATTTACTTGTCATAACGCTTTCATCCGATGTAAAGTTATATTTGTAATTAAATATCTCGGGGGTGCCAATCGATGAATGCTAGATTAGAAAATTTAATGCAATGGCTAAAAGAAAAAAACGTAGAAGCTGCGTTCTTAACTTCTACACCAAACGTTTTCTACATGACGAACTTCCATTGTGAACCACATGAAAGACTACTTGGTATGTTTGTATTCCAAGAAAAAGAACCTATTTTAATTTGTCCTAAAATGGAAGAAGGCCAAGCGCGTAACGCTGGCTGGGCACATGAAATTATCGGATTTACTGATACTGACAGACCATGGGATATGATTGCAAAAGCAATTAAAGATCGCGGTATTGATGTAAATGCAGTTGCCATTGAAAAAGAACATTTAAACGTAGAGCGTTACGAAGAATTAACAAAATTATTCCCAAATGCAGCCTTCAAATCAGCTGAAGAGAAAGTTCGCGAGCTTCGCTTAATTAAAGACGAAAAAGAACTTTCTATTTTACGTGAAGCAGCTAAAATGGCAGATTATGCTGTTGAAGTTGGTGTAAATGCAATTAAAGAAAATCGTAGTGAACTAGAAGTATTAGCAATTATTGAGCATGAATTAAAAACAAAAGGCATCCATAAAATGTCATTCGATACGATGGTATTAGCAGGTGCAAATTCTGCTCTTCCGCACGGTATTCCAGGCGCAAACAAAATGAAACGCGGCGATTTCGTACTATTTGATTTAGGTGTAATCATTGAAGGTTATTGCTCTGACATTACGCGTACAGTAGCATTTGGTGATATTTCTGAAGAACAAACTCGCATTTACAACACTGTACTTGCTGGACAACTACAAGCAGTTGAAGCATGTAAACCAGGCGTTACATTTGGTGCAATTGACAACGCTGCTCGCTCCGTTATCGCAGATGCAGGTTACGGAGACTTCTTCCCACACCGCCTTGGTCACGGACTTGGAATTAGCGTACATGAATATCCAGATGTAAAAGAAGGAAATGAGTCTCTATTAAAAGAAGGCATGGTCTTCACAATCGAGCCAGGTATTTACGTACCAAACGTAGGCGGCGTTCGTATTGAAGATGATATTTACATCACAAAAGATGGATCAGAGATCTTAACGAAGTTCCCGAAAGAATTACAATTTGTGAAATAAGAAAAAAGGTAGCGTGATCGCTACCTTTTTCTATTTCCGCTTTAAAACCATCCTCTCCTCATACTTGCCATCCCATTTAATCACAACCTCTATCGGTTCGTCTTTAGATTGTAGCGCACAACTTATACAAGCAGATTTCATTTCAATCCTCGCCCCTTTATAGTTCTCTGACGCTTTTGTCGTCGTACTAGATGTTTCATAGATAGCAACCTCTAAATTTTTAAATTCTGTATTCCCATCTCCGCCCTTATAGTGAAACGTAAACATTCCATCTTCACTGTCATCCTTAATATGTCCTTTATATTGCCCCGTCCAATTTTTGCTCTCGCCAGAAAATGTAACATATGAACTCGAACAACTTCCTAAAAAGAAAATACTAATAAAAAAGAATAATGCTCTCTTCATACTGCCCCTCCATTCAAAAGCACTTATTTCTTGTCTATTTCTTTCTCTCATTATACTATTAATATACAGAATTTTCTGAATTAGGAGGGTTTACATGTTACAACAACAGTTAGAAGAAATTCGTAATAATAATTACATACTCGATAACACACTCAATATCGATTCTTTAAGTTCAAGTATGCTTCAACATATCGGTGTTACTGATAGCTATTTAAGAGACAAACTCATTTACTCTACCTTTTATCATCTAATCAAGAAGGACTATATTTCACACACCCACTTACAGAAACTATTATCAGAAAGCATCGGTGAAAACTATTTATTTTATAAGATTCATTCAGATGACAACGATGCTGTATTTACCCGTGCATTTACAACATTATTAATTGCGCTCATTATTGATGCTGATACAAAACATAATTTCTTATCACAGACTGATATTTCAAATGTAAAAGATCAATTAATTCTATATATGAACAATGAACATGATTTCCGTGGATATGTGCAAGACCATGGCTGGGCACATAGTATCGCTCATGTTTCAGATACATTTGAAGCGCTTGTTGATAATCCTAAACTAGGAGCTTCACAGTACGAAGAAATACTAACAACTTTATTAAATAAAGTTTGTGTCCATTCCATCTATTACAAGTATGAAGAAGATGAACGTATCGTTTGTCCAATTGTCGTAATGCTGCAAAATGGTCTAGAGGAAGAAGTACTCATATTAGCCCTTCGTAATCTAGTAGCTCAATTGCAAGTTCAAAAACCGATACTACATATTGACTCGTACGAATTTCTATTCGGAAATATAAAATCTTTCTTACGTAGCTTATTTTTCAGATTGCGTACAATGTCTATATGTAAAGAAACTGAATGCGAAATTGAAAAATTACTACAGGGGCTTCGCCAATATTATTAAAAAAGAAGGCTCCTTAAAAAGTGCCTTCTTCTATCTCACTAATATTAATTTGAAATTTCACGATCCAAACCGAGAAAAGGTGGACAAGAAGCGCAAACGCCATACATGCTCCGCTTAAAAAAGTTAGTATAGGATGCGAATACACGTGCCCTAAAGCATAGGATATCGCCACGAAAAACATTGTTATGTAAATATAAATTGCTCCATGTATTTGCCTCATATAAACCTCCTTTTCCCATATTATAACATAAATTTTCAGATTATTCACATTAATGTATTGTGATCAATATTTCTCAACTGTTACACCTCTAACAGCCGCCTTAATATATGGCGCACCTTGTAAACTTTGTAAATCCTCTGTTTTTCCAGTTACGACCACTCCGTATATTGGTAAGTCTTTTGGTTTGGTGTTTTTTATTTCACTATAGTTTGTCCTAAAATATTCTTGATATCCCCCTTTATTTTCACTTAAAGATTTCATAGAACCAATAAACCCTGCCGAGTTTCCTTTGATATCCTCGTACTCGTCTTCCTTCTTATCAGCATAACTACCCTCAAAACCAAAAATATTCATTGATACCTCTGCATTTAATACCTCTCCGGTTTCAGGATCTGCTAATCCTGTATATGTATCTGCTTTTTTTTCATCATATGTATCTACCCAAAACCATACAGGCCGTATTCCCTCAGGAAGCATCTTTACCACTTCCTTCGCTGTATACGCCTTATCAAAGGATAATGCTACCTCTGCGACTTTATTCTGCAACTCACTCATTTTCTCCAAATCATTAACATAGTTTAAATACTTTACAAAAGGTAAGTAAAATCGCATTTCTCTTTGCATTGTCTGTCTATTATAATCTTGCCTTGTAGCAAATTCCGATTGTTTATTTACGTTTTCTTCCTCTAAACCTGTATTTCCATTATAATTTTTTTGACTATAACCAAAGATCGAATACTCATAAATTTCATCAATCCATTTAACTGGTTGTCCTTGAATATTTTTATAAGAACTATACATCATTGTACCACTTGCTATTCCCATGCTTAATTTTGTATGTGAATTAAAAATAATATTAGGCCCTTGAACACTCTGTTGCAAATATACTCTCTGATCCATTTCTCGCATACTCTTCTCGTTAAAATAAATTAACAAACTGATACTACCTATAATAAATACTAATGTCACAACTACTGAAATCACGAGATTTCTCCAAAATTGCTTCCTCTTCGCCCTCTTCATCAAAGTCTTCATCTGCTTATCATCCATATTCAAATCAAAGTCCTTCCGACTCATCGCTTCTCCTCCTATACAATTTTTTAAATTGATTTCTGGCGCGGTACAAACTTGTTTTCACTGTTTCTTCTTTCATACTTAATAAAATGGCAATTTCCTTATAAGATAGTTCATATTCGTATTTCAACAGTAAAATATGACGATAATCCTCCGTCATCGTCTCCAATATTTCTTGTACCTCGCCTTGTAGTTCACTTGTCAAAAGCACTTCATCTAATGACTTTTGACCAATAAGAACGACAGATTCAATCGCAATTGGATTTAGTCTTTTTTCTTTCCGGTGTAAATCTCGGTGTTGATTGATCGCAACTCTAAATAACCACGGAGTTAAATGCTCTAACGGTATTTCCTCCATAAGCAACAAAGCTTTATACAATGTATCTTGTACAATATCTTCTGCTTCTTTTCTATCTACTCCAATCTTAATTAAGTATCCAAACACAGCTTTTGATTTCTCTAATAATAATGATTCAAACGTATCATGACTCATTCTGCTCTCCTTTCTATATACTCAACGTTTGAGAGCGCAAAATGTATACAGCTTTTCTAAAAAAATTTCTGCATATAAAAAAGCACACCCTTTTTGATGCGCTTCTCATATAAATCTATTTTAATTTTTTTCATATAAATCACCACTAATAAACTTCGTACCCAATTTCTATCTCTGTTTTAACTTGGCATGGGGCAGAAAAAGGGGTTAACCGCTTCTATGCACGGCTAGATGCTCTCTTCTAGCCAAAAAAGAAGAAGGTTTTACGCCAACTGTTTAAAATACTACTCTAGTATTTCATCGCTTCTTTCACAACATCTTGAATCATAACAACTTCCGTCTTCATATCGACAGCCGGATCATCCTCATCAATACATTCATGCCAAAACTCTAAATGTTTTTTATCAATTTCATGATGAGAATTTTCGACAAGAGTACCACCTTCTCCTTGCACGGAATACCAATATAAGTACTCTTTTCCAGCTCTTATTTCCCGGAAAATTGTCTCTACATACATCTTTTCGTCGTTTAATGTCAAAAGTACTTCTTTCATATTGTCGTTAAGAAACTGCATCCATTCATCTACACGATGACTTTTACCATGCTTCACTTTAAACCTCGTTAGTTCTACATTCATTTTTATTCCCCCGTCCTCTTACGTACAAATAAGCTATATTCTATTGGATTATGAAAACTTAATTTACTAGCTAATTTTTGCGAAGGAATATTGTCTATATTACAATCCCAGCACGGCATTATATGATTTTGTATACAATGTTCAATGAAGCTTGTTGCGACAACTTGAGCTAATCCTTTTCCTTGATGTGCCTCATGCGTAGCAATATCAATTTCAGCAAATCTATTCCCGTTAAATATTGAGACACATTCAGCTACAATCATCCCATCTTGTTCTATACAAAAACCAAAGCCACCATTTAAAAACGCTTCTTTTGATCCCCAATACTCTTTGTAATAGTCCTCTGTAAATTCATTGCTTCGTTCTATATCATTTTTATCAATACGTTTAATTCCATATGTATTTTTGCTTAATTCTATTTTTCTATCTTCAAAAACCTCTCTTTGAAATTGAAATGTCATTCTTGGGATTTTCCGAAATGCATTACTAAAGCGCTCTTCAATCATCATTTCCCACTCTTCACTCGAAGTGAACAGTGTAAATCGTTTCTCTGTTTTTTCAATGGCTGTTTTTATATACGAAAATAAATCTTCGTTATAACTTTGGTCTTGAGTGTCACCTAACAAATAATAAATACCATTAGTGGTGACGATTAGTCCTGCTGTTAACTTCTCATTTATAAAAATCTCACCATTTATGTTTTGATCACAAACTGCATACGCAAAAGTTGTTGTTCGTTGATTCTCTTCTAAAAGTGAACTTACTTTATCGTATTCTTCAATCTGTAACCTTCTCATACGACCTCCACAATTACTGTATCCGCCTCTACATTTTCAAAACAAAGATTTACCGTCCTCTTTAATGCTCTCGTTCTATGAATTGTACCTGCTGGAATTAAAATAGAATCATTCGACTTTAAAACTGCTGTCTCTCTATCTTGAAAATCGATAAGTAATTCTCCCTCTAACACAATGAATAATTCATCCGAATTAGAATGGTAGTGCCAATCATATTCACCAGTAAATACGGCGATTCGTAAGCAATGACTATTTACATTTGAAACGACAAAGTTTTTATGCTGGTCTTTAATATCTTTTGTTAATTCTAATAGATTTACTGTTTCCATAGTTCTCCACACCCAATCCCCTCTATCGACTTTCACTTTCCGTTTAATTCCAAATTATCACAAAAATATACATTGTAACAAGCGATATCCCTCGTAAAGTTTTATTTACTTTTTGTAAAGTTTTATTTACTTTTTACCTAAAAATGGATATGATAAATGTAACAAATTTACAAAAAGGAGACTTTGTATATTTGATTAAAAATAAAGTGAAACAATTCCGCGTCGTTAGAGACATCACTCAAGAGCAATTAGCTTCCTCTGTTCAAATCACTAGACAATCCCTCATCGCTATCGAGAAGAATAAATACAACCCAAGTTTAGAATTAGCATTGAAATTATGTGAGTTTTTCAGCTGTAAAGTGGAGGATTTATTTCAATTAGATAAAACTGGGGAGGAAAAAGAATGAAAAATACTTTTAATCAAGAATTCATTTCTCATCTTACCATTTTAGTGTTAGGATCGACTTTTCTTTATTTCAATAGTAGTGATGAAGAAAAGATTCGTTCTGTCCTTCTATTCGCTGGCGTATACATACTCTTAGCCTTAGTACTATTAGTAGTGAAACGAATATTCTTTAAGAAAAAAAAGAAAGAGTCCGAGCAATACCCATTACCTGAGATAGATGAAAGAATTGAGAAAATGAGTTTAAAGCTTATGGCACAAATTTTCGGTCTCTCTCATTTAATTGGCTCTGCGATACTATTTGTTTTATATATCACTAATGAAAATTCGACGATACGAGTTGAGTATGCCCTTTATTACTTGTTCGGCATTCTTTTCTTTACAATGATGTTCGGCTTGAAAATTGTAAAGAAGCTTGACAAGTAATCCAAATAAAAGCCCCTCCTTACAAAAGGAGGGGCTTACATATATCTCTATTATGATAAAGCAGGAGCTTTTTCAAGAAGCCCTTTTGCATCAGCGTATTGTAAGCCGTGCGCTTCTGCAACTGCTTCGAATGTTACATATCCATCTAATGTGTTAATACCTTTTAATAATGCAGCGTTGCCTAGGCAAGCTTCTTTGTAGCCTTTGTTAGCAATTTGTACTGCATATGGTACTGTTACGTTTGTTAATGCAAGAGTTGATGTACGTGGAACCGCACCTGGCATATTTGCAACCGCATAATGAACAACACCATGTTTTTCGTAAGTTGGGTTGTCATGAGTTGTAATACGGTCAGTTGTTTCGAAAATACCACCTTGGTCAATCGCAATATCTACAACGACAGAACCTGGTTCCATTGATTGAATCATTTCTTCTGTTACAAGTTTTGGTGCTTTTGCACCTGGAATTAATACCGCACCGATTACAAGATCAGATTCTCTTACAGCTTCTGCAATATTGTATGGATTAGACATTAACGTTTTTACTTGGTTACCGAAAATGTCATCTAATTGACGAAGACGTTCTGCACTCAAGTCAATGATTGTCACATCTGCACCTAAACCAACTGCAATTTTCGCTGCGTTTGTACCAGCTTGACCACCACCGATAATTGTTACTTTACCGCGTTTAACCCCTGGAACACCTGCAAGTAAAATACCTTTACCGCCTTTGTTTTTCTCAAGGAATTGTGCACCGATTTGTGCAGCCATACGACCTGCAACTTCACTCATTGGTGCAAGTAATGGTAAAGAACGATTCTCTAATTGTACTGTTTCGTATGCAATTGATACTACTTTGTTATCAATTAATGCTTTCGTTAATTCTGGCTCTGGAGCTAAATGTAAGTATGTGAATAAAATTAAACCTTCGCGGAAATAACCGTATTCACTTTCAACTGGCTCTTTTACCTTCATAACCATATCTTGATTCCATGCTTCTTCAGCAGTTTCAACAAGTTTTGCTCCAGCTTGTACGTATTTTTCATCTGTAAAGCCAGATCCTACACCTGCACCCTTTTGAACAAAAACTTCATGACCATTGTGTACTAAATGTACAGCGCCCGCTGGCGTCATTGCCACGCGGTTTTCATTATTTTTAATTTCTGTTGGAATACCGATACGCATTATTAGTTCCCCCTTGAGTTATGAAATGACCCCTGAATCATTTTTAAAGCGCTTTCTACACTCTTATATTCTAACATAATATCTCAATATTTGACAAAAAAATAACACAAGTTTTCCGATAGAATTTCTTTTACATAAAAGGGCAGTGTGATTCTTATATATGAAAATCACCTGCCCAATTATTCGAAACCTCACTTTATTTAATTCTATCGATGTCTATGAATAACATCAACAGCGCCTGTTACTTCAATAATCGTACCAGTAATCATATCAGAATCGTCCTCACATAAAAACGAAATGGTTCTTGCGATATCTTCGCCTGTTCCAGATCTACCAATTGGTGTGTTACTATCTTTCAGATTTCGAGCTTCTTCAATCGTCGCTTCTTTCATTTCACCAATTATATCACCAGGGCAAACCATATTCGCAGTAATACCATATTCTGCCTCTTCGTAAGCTACTGTTTTCGTTAATGAAACAAGTCCTACTTTCGCAGCTGCAAAGGCTGAACGATAAATCCATCCAGGTGCGCTATCTGCCCCTTGAAATCCATAGTTAATAATACGGCCAAATTGCTGGTTTCTCATAATCGGTACGACAAGTTTTAATAGATGAAACACCGCTGTTAAATTACCCTGGATCATTTCATTCCATTCGTCTTCTTCGTAATCGACTAATTTTTTCCTTTCAAATACGTAAGGACCAGCATTATTAATTAAAAAGTCAATTTTGCCAAAACGGCTCATCGCTTCTTCTACTATTTTATGTAAATCTTCCTTTTTCGTGACATCAGCTTGCACGAACTGTAGACGTTCTTCCATATTTTTATATGTTTCTTTCATTGTTTCCATAGCACATATATCGCTATGATACGTTACTGTTACCGAATATCCTTTAGCCAATAACCTTTCTGTTACTTGCTTTCCTAAACCTTTCGTACCGGCTGTAATGAGCGCGTGTCTCATAAACATGCCTCCTTTTAAATTCCTATACTTCATATGTAACAAGTTCTCGCTCCAATTACAACTAAAATGAATTGAAACAAAGTTTTCAAAATTCTGTAACGTTTTAACAGGCACATTACCATAATTTGTTTTATAATTAAGTTGTAAACAGTTATAAAAATGATTGGGAGGAATTTACTATGAATAATACATATACAAATATTTTAATTGCAGTGGATGGTTCTAAAGAAGCAGAAAAAGCCTTTAAAAAAGCAATTCAAGTTGCAAAACGAAACAATGCAACATTAACAATCGCTCATATTGTTGATGTAAAAGCATACTCCGCAGTAGAGGCGTATAGCCGAGCAATTGCTGAACGTGCAAATCTATTTGCAGAAGACTTATTAGAAGACTACAAAAAAACTGCGCTTGAAGCTGGCCTTGAAAAAGTGGAAACTGTATTAGAATTCGGTAATCCTAAATCTAAAATTTCAAAAGAAATTGCTCCAAACAATAAAGTGGACTTAATTATGTGTGGTGCAACTGGTTTAAATGCAGTTGAACGTTTCCTAATTGGTAGCGTCTCTGAACATATTATTCGCTATGCGAAATGCGATGTCCTTGTTGTTCGTGGTGATGAGGAGCAAGGTGATCTTTAATTTATAAAAATAAATAGGGTAGGCAAGAGGAAATCTCTTACCTACCCTATTTTTATTTATACTTTAGGAATTCGATAATCCGGGTTATGCTGTTCCCAACCACCTTGTGTATTTACACTAGTATCTCCATCACCATCTACCCAAATTGTGCTCCCATCAGGTAAAACTCTTTCATGGGGTGTTACATGATGAGTATTCGGGTTTTCCTCCGTTGTATACTCTACATCAGTTGCTTCTGGAGCTGATGCTTGTGCTATACTATCACTTTCTACTCCCTCTGCAATTCCATCCGCACCATCCATTATATCAATAACTCCAACTGAGAAGACGCCTACAGCTGCAGCTTTAGCTAATTCTTTTCCTGCTTCTATTGCTTTATCAGTATCTCCTTCTCGTATCGCTTGCACAGTTTCAACTCCCTTTTCTGAAACATGTACAACTCCGTTTCCAATCGTCCTTGCCGTATCCTGAACCGTTCCAATTATTTCTTCATATCCTCGTTTCGCTTGCTGTTTATCATCTGTAATGAGTCCACCTATAGCATCATATGTCCCATCAGCAATATTCCCAACAATTTCTCCAGTTTTAACAGTAGCTTTATTGACCCCTTTTCCAACATCCTTTATGAAATTACTGTTCGTAACTTCTCCTACTGCTTCTATCGCACCGCCAACTACTTCAGCTGTAACTTTAGCTACTGCCCTAGTTGCTAATTTAATTAAACTCATATAGCATCCCCCTTTAATTATTATTACGCAATATTAAATTATAACAATTTTAATTATATATCTGTAGCATACATACTACAAATATATAATGCTATCTTCCTATAAACACGAGATAAGCTACAACAACACTTACAACTGCGAATAAATACGTCTCAATTTCCATTCCTTTCCTTTCTTATTTCCTAACATTACGTTAACATACATTTTTTAGAAACAGACGGACAAAATATATGTGTTTAGAAAAGGAGGATGCTTTATGGGAGATCATGAACGTATTATTTTAGATGTCAACGAGCAAGAAATTGAAATGTTAAATACAATATGCTCACACTTTAAAGAAAAACATGGCGTTGAACTAAGTCATGGTGCGCTGTTTCGAGATTTAATGGATATTGAGTATATTCGTATCACAGAAGATCGACATAAGTATGATTAAGCAATGAAAGAGTAAGCCTAGAGCATATTGCTCTAGGCTTACTTAAATTCACACGAAAAATGTTATAATTAGGAAAAACATTTCAAATATGGAGGGTTCCAAATATGCAATCTGAAAATATAACAAAACATTTTCACACATTACATATGCAAAGAGAGCAATTTCTCCCTAATCTCCATTCACTATCACAAGAACAACTATGGTATAGGAAAGGGAGCGAAAAATGGTCTATTGGTGAACACTTTTATCACTTATATTTAATTGCAAAGATGCTAAAAGTAGCGATTAAATTCTCTTTCACTCTTATCCCTTATGCCAAGCTCAGAAAAAACACCCCATTCGCAGCTGAAATACATGACATTTATGCCGAATATAAAGAAAAACACGGCAAAGGAATGAAAGCTCCTTGGATTTTAATACCTTCGAAAAAAATCTATCACTCTATGAGCGTGAAAGAATTAGAAAAATTACTTTCACATGAAACAGATGAAATAAAAAAACTAGTTCAAAATATAGAAGAAAATATCGCAGGGCATATCGTATTTTTAGACCCCATTGCTCACTATCCTAACCTTATACAATCTATCCAGCTTTTAGCGATACACGAGAAGCATCATTTTATGATTATGAAAAATAATTATGAAATGCTCGGCGACCCTCTAAAAATATAAAAGACTGCTAATATTACCTATCAGCAGTCTCTCATATCTATTTAAGCTCTTGATGCTTCCCACCCATACCACCTGACACATTGCTATTTTGGTGTACAGTTAGTTTATTCGTTTTAGCATCTTTCGAAACTCTATATGTATACGATTCATTTGGTTCATCTTTAAACTGGACATTCATACCGTAAGAACCGATTTTACTATAAAAGGCCGGTTTTATGTATGAAATATCACTTTCTTTATATCCTTTTTCTTGCAAGTGCCACATCGTTGCGATAATCGCTTCTTCTCGCTTTTCTTGTTCACCAACAAACATATATTTGTCCAAAAGAAATACTTTAACATTTGCAATTAAGCTAATTAATAGTAATACGATAAACACTATTTTTTTCATAGATTCCCCTCAATTGTGATTTTTTACTATATCATAACTTAAATACTAATAAAAAAGAAAGTACGCCACCCTTTAACAGAATGGCGTACTTTTCAACTCAATTCCTAATAACTTCTTTAGTTAACCCCTTCGCTTTTTCCAAAGCTTTTTCAATTTGCTCAAACCCTGTTCCACCAGCACTATTACGGCGCTTTACAGCAGCATAAGGTGAAAGAACTTCATATAAATCCTCTTCAAATAGCGAACTCATTTTTTTGTATGTTTCAAGTGGTACATCTAATAAATAGATTCCTTTTTGTGTGCAATGTAGAACTAACTTCCCAACAATTTCATGAGCTTGACGGAATGGTAGTCCCTTGCTTGCTAAATAGTCAGCAATTTCTGTTGCGTTAGAGAAATCTTGCGTCACAGCTTGCCCCATTTTTTCTTTGTTTACAATCATCGTTTCAATCATGCCTGCCATAATATGAAGGCATCCTTCTACTGTTTTCACTGTATCAAACATTCCTTCTTTATCTTCTTGCAAGTCTTTATTGTAAGCGAGTGGTAATCCTTTCATTACTGTAAGTAAGCTAAATAAATTGCCATATACTCTGCCTGTTTTTCCGCGAATGAGCTCAGCCATGTCCGGATTTTTCTTTTGCGGCATAATACTGCTTCCAGTTGCGTATTGATCGCTCATTTCGATAAATTGAAACTCTTGGCTACTCCATAAAATAAGTTCTTCACAAAAGCGTGATAAATGCATCATGAGCATAGATGAGTTACTTAGAAACTCCAGTATGAAATCACGATCGCTTACCGCATCTAAACTATTTTCATAGATTCCATTAAATCCGAGAAGCTCCGCACTATATTCTCGGTCAATCGGGAATGTTGTGCCAGCTAGCGCTCCTGCTCCTAATGGGGAGATGTTAATACGCTTTAATGAATCTTCATAACGATTCACATCGCGCTCTAACATCCAAAAGTAAGCAAGAATATGATGCGCAAATGAAATCGGCTGCGCACGCTGCAAGTGCGTATAGCCGGGCATAATTGTTTCAATGTTATTCTCCGCTTGATGAACAAGAACAGTTTGCAATTGTTTTGTAGCTTTTATAATATCTTCTACTTTTTCTTTTAAATACAAGTGCATATCTGTCGCTACTTGATCGTTACGGCTTCGGCCTGTATGAAGTTTCCCTCCTACTTCACCGATTCTTTCAATTAACATCTTTTCAATATTTAAATGAATGTCCTCCGCTTCGACCGAGAAATAGAGTTTATTTTGTTTCGCTTCCTCTAATAAATATTGAAGCCCTATCTTTATTTTCTCTGCTTCTTCTTTCGTAACGATGCCTTGCTTTGCTAACATCGTTACGTGTGCGATACTCCCTTTTATATCTTGGCTAACCAATTGCTTATCAAAGGAAATAGAAGCTCCGAATTCTTCTACCCACGCTTCCGCTTCTTCTGTAAAACGTCCGCCCCAAAGTTTGCTCACGCTTCCACCTTCTTTTGATTCACTTGGCTGTATACTTTTGTAGGTAAACCGAATAATGAAATGAATCCAACTGCTGCATCATGATTAAATTCATCCTGGGCAGTATACGTTGCTAATTTTTCATCGTATAAAGAGTACTCAGATTTACGTCCTTCTACAATCGCATGACCTTTAAATAATTTCACACGCACTGTACCTGTTACATTTTTTTGCGTTTCTTGTAAGAAAGCATTAAGTGCTTGTTTTAAGGGTGAGAACCATAAACCGTTATAAATTAATTCTGTTAGTTTTTGCTCAATCATCGGTTTGAAATGAGCAACCTCTTTCACAAGTGTTAAATCTTCAAGTTCTTTATGCGCTGTTATTAACGTCATTGCTGCTGGGCATTCATATACTTCGCGTGATTTAATACCGACAAGGCGATTTTCTACATGATCGATACGTCCAACGCCATGTTTTCCAGCAAGTGCATTTAGCGTTTTAATTAATTCTGAAAGTGAATATGCAGCGCCGTTTAAAGTCGTCGGTACTCCTGCTTCAAATCCGATTTCTACAAACTCTGGTTTATTCGGTGTATCTTCTAGTGCCAATGTCATCTCGTATGCTTCTTCTGGCGGCGCTGCCCATGGATCTTCTAAAATTCCACATTCGTTGCTGCGTCCCCATAAGTTTTGATCGATTGAAAATGGGCTATCTAAATTAATTGGAATCGGTATATCATTTTCTTTTGCATATGCAATTTCTTCTTCACGTGACCATTTCCATTCACGTACAGGCGCAATAACTTCTAAATATGGATTCAACGCTTGAATAGAAACTTCAAAACGAACTTGGTCATTCCCTTTCCCTGTACATCCATGTGCAACTGCACTTGCGCCTTCCTGCTCTGCAATTTCAACTAATTTTTTCGCAATAAGCGGACGAGATAATGCAGAGACAAGAGGATATTTCCCTTCGTATAACGTGTGTGCTTGCATCGCTATCAATGCATATTCATTCGCAAATTCTTCTTGAACATCAATCATATATGATTTAATTGCCCCTACTGAAAGTGCTTTTTCTTTTACAAACGCTAAGTCTTTACCTTCCCCTAGATCTAAGCAAAGCGCGATAATATCATAATTCTTCTCTTGTAACCATTTAATTGCAACGGAAGTATCAAGACCTCCGGAATATGCTAACACAACTTTTTTCTTCTCCATTTTGCATCCCCCTAAAGAATAAATATTCATTTTTTCTTATAATAATTCAAACTTTATCACCTTTCATAAAATGAATCAAGGGGAATTTATAAAAATTTTCCAAACAATTTCGTCGAACTTCTTTCTTTTTTTATGTAAAATAGAGGCAGGAAAATGGAGGGTTGTCTATGGAAAAGTATTTTATATACAATGAGCATCTAGGAATTGAAGTACCGAACATACAAGAAGAATGGGGAGACATCTCTGAACAAGCGCAGTATGCTATTTTATTAAAATGGGAGCAAATTCGCGGAAAAATACCTGATCGTATAAAGGAACTTGAGCACCATATTAACGCTAAACAACACCACTTAAATAACGAAGAAGACTTCGAAATTTCTTGCAAGCTTAATTCTGAAATAGCTGATCTTGCTTCAATTATTAACGATCTTTGGCTTTGGTATCGTCTAACCCAAAACGTATCTGAGGGAAAAGCACACCAATGAAAAAAGCATGCCCCTTAATTAATTTGGGTCATGCTTCTTTGTCGTAACAAGCTTTGCAATATATTTCTTGCGCTGTTTTTGCTAAACATACATCAAACGGGCCAACTAATATACTTCTTTCTTTCGGCAACTTTACAAAAGCAACTAGCTCTTCTTCATATTCAATCTTTTTCTGGCATGAAACGCATTTTAATTCTTTTCTTTTAAATATATCTTTTAGCATATCTCTATCATCCCCTTCATCTATCTATATTAATATAATCTCATAACAATTATAATCTGTAAAAAAATCACACATTACAAAGTAAGGTATTCATATACTATGTACAAAAGGGGGACTCAAAATTATGCGCGCTTTCATTATTATCGCTTTAACTTTTTTAAGTGTGATGAGCTGGGATGCATTTATTAAAGATAAAAGTGATGAGAACAATACAACTGAATAAAAAACTATCTTTTCCTACTTACTGGACAAACTAAAAAAACTGTCCAGTTCTACGAAATAGCGTAGGCTTTTCTACAAAAATATTTAAACATAACAAATCATGTAGATTTCCTCCGGTTATTGTCGGTTTCCATCCGCATGCATTTTTTGAAAGTATGATATAATAATATAAATCTTGAAGGAAGGGATTTTGATATCATGATCGCTCGAAGGAGCATGTGGCATCGTATTGACGAATCATACACGTAGCGTATTTTTCAGCTCAGATACTTTAGTCTAGCGAAAAAAAATACGAGAGTGGGGAAATTATGATTGCCCGAAGGATAATTTGGCAAAAAAAAGACTCTTCTTACACATAGCGTTTTGTTTAGGACTTAATTGTTACTAGCTAAACAAAACAAAGAAGAGCAGGATTGCTAAATGACGAATCCTACTCCACGTTTTGTTTAGTCGTTTTAAGACTTAAACTAAAACGAAGGTAGGGAGAATTGATGGACGAGAGGATTATTCGTTATTTCTTCAGCGACATATAGCGTAGTTAGTTTTATGTAAACTAACTGAAGGCTACATGTGAGCTCGTAGTTAGTTTACAACACAAAAGAACTACTAACTACGGAAAGAAGGAATAACGATGAGGAACATCCAAAGTCGACAAATTATTAAAGAAGTTTTTATGGTTTTAATCGGTTCATTTATTTTAGCAACAGCGCTATATCACATTCACTTCCAAAACCACTTAACAGAAGGTGGCTTTGTAGGTATTGCACTATTTATCCAAAATTTTTATGATATTTCACCGTCTATTTCAACCGTATTAATGGATATACCTATTATTTTACTATGTGCTTCATTTTTAGGTAGAAAAATGGTTGGTTATTCATTCCTTGGTTCAATTTCATTCGGAGTATTTTATTCTCTTATGGAAAATTATTCTCCTTTTACGGTAGATTTATCAAATAATTTATTTGTAGCTGCAGTAGTTGGTGGTGCGTTAGCTGGTATTGGACTCGGTTTTATATTGCGATTTGGCGGTGCAACCGGTGGAGACGATATTTTAACAATTATACTAAGTAAACGAACTCGTTTTACGATTGGGCAAATTTTCTTCGTCTTCGACGCGATTGTTCTTGCGCTTTCATTATATTATTTAAATTGGACAGAAATTGCTTTTACTATTCTTTCGATTGCCGTACAGGCAAAAACATTGGATTTAATTTACTATCCAAAAACAGAAAAGAAAGCAGCAAAGCAACCCGTATCTATTCCAATGTCCAAAAAACATGCGACAAACTAAAAAGCGAAAGGCTTCGGCCTCTCGCTTTTTTTATAATTTTTTTTCTTTTTCTAATATGTAGCGTACTTGATAAAACTTATTTGCAAATTCAGTAACATTCCTCGTTAAGCGATAGTTCACTGTAGATCCAATTGCCATTCCAAGTACAGGAATGCCTTGGAATAATTTACGACGAAGAGCATAAATCGAAAATGTCTTCAAAATTTGTTTTAACACAACCTCAGTAGAAGCTGGCTTTAGCACCTCTTCATCGCCTTCATAAAAGAATGAATCTTCTTGCTCAAGTTCTCTCAGCAAATTGTACCATGCATATTGCTGAAGTCTTGCCGGTAGTAATGCTGCATGGAATACTTTTAACGCAAGCATCATTTCATACGGCTTGTTCACATCATGCCCAAATGATGTTGCAATAAGTTGTACAGCCTTCACATTTAACGCAAGCATAACCGGAAAATCAGCCGTTAATAATAATAAACCACCAGCACCCGTTGCTCCGCCTTGTACGAATGAATATAGACGATGACGTGCTGTTTGCTGCTCTGCTATGTATGTTAATTGATCAATAGATAACGCCTTCAAATCTTCAAGTTGCTCAATTGATTCATCAAATAATCTCGACGTTCCTAAAATACGATTACGTGCATCTAACTGTGATTGCGAACTTTGAATAAGTGCATGCAAATGAAAGAGCCATCCATCTGCTTTCGTAAAGATGTCTTTTCGTTTTTTCTCAGGTAGTTTTGCAACTGTAGTATGCAACCACTTATCAAACATCTTTTGAAAATCAGTCGCTTCTTGCTCTACTAATTGCACTTCCCACTCTTTTATATTTTGTAAAATGGCTTGTTCTCGCTTTGATCGCATCGCAACAACCACCTCGTTCGATTTTTTTCTATTGTAACATATTTGCAAATATGCTTGTACATCGCGTGTTCTTTATTTACAGCCTAAGTCCAAGAATCTATCCGAATACATGTTATCAATTTCTACTTAGCTACATTATAATCATCCTTATACAAAACAAATAAGGAGCGATTATACATATGTATCCACGTGCAAAAGCTTTTGGCATTGTTATACATCAAGAGCGACTTCTCGTACAAGAATATCGTACAGGCGACGAAACATATTATCGTCCTCTTGGCGGTTCAATTGAACTTGGTGAGAAATCAGCAGATACCGTTATTCGAGAATTTAAAGAAGAGCTTCATGCAGAGATAGAGGTTACCAATTATTTAGGTTGCTTAGAAAACATTTTTCATCTAGGTGAGGGCTTGGGTCATGAAATCATTCAACTATATTCTTTACGCTTATTAGACACATCACTATATGAAATGGAAATACTTAATATAAAAGATGAACAAATAGCGTCATATGCAAAATGGATTCCCCTCACTGCATTGATTCAAAAGGAAAAAATACTATATCCAGATGGAATTTTAAAATATATACAAAAGAAAAAAGACGAAATCCTTTAGGATCTCGTCTTTTTCATTCATATATTAACCAATATCTCCAAGACGTAATACGTCACGAGCAATCATAACTTCTTCGTCAGTTGGAATTACGATAATTTTTACTGGAGAGTGTGGGAAGCTGATGAATGCTTCTTCACCGAATACGTTATTGCGTTTTACGTCGAAGTATACGCCCATGTACTCAAGGCCTTCTAATACGCGCTCACGAATAATCGCACTGTTTTCACCTACACCAGCTGTAAAGATGATAGCGTCAACGCCTTTCATACGAGCTGTGTAAGAACCGATGTATTTATGGATACGGCTTACAAACACGTCAAGTGCTACTTTCGCACGGTGGTCGCCTTCTTCTTCTTTCGCAATGATGTCACGTAGGTCACTAGAGTAACCAGTAAGACCTAACATACCACTCTTCTTGTTTAATACGCTAACTACTTCTTCTACTGTTTGGCCTGTTTTTTCCATGATGTATGGAATTAACGCAGGGTCAATGTTACCAGAACGTGTACCCATCGTTACACCAGCAAGTGGAGTGAAGCCCATAGAAGTATCAATAGACTTACCGCCTTCTACTGCTGCGATACTTGCACCGTTACCTAAGTGACAAGAAAGTAGGCTTAAGCTTTCAATTGGACGACCTAATAATTCAGCCGCACGCTCTGTTACGTATTTATGAGACGTTCCGTGGAAACCGTATTTACGGATACCAAATTTCTCATAGTACTCATATGGTAAGCTGTATAGGAATGCAGATTCCGGCATTGTTTGGTGGAATGCTGTATCGAATACCGCTACTGCTGGTACGTTTGGTAGTACTTCTTGGAACGCTTTAATACCAACAAGGTTTGCTGGGTTGTGAAGTGGTGCTAAATCGCTTAAGTCTTCGATATCAGCTAATACTTCATCATCAATTAAAACAGAATCAGCAAATTTTTCGCCGCCGTGTACAACACGGTGACCGATACCGCCAATCTCATCAAGAGATTTTACGATTCCGTTTTCAGTTAATTTCTTAAGAAGCATGTTAACTGCTACTGCATGATCTGGGATGTTTGTAATTTCTTTTTGTTTTTCGCCATTTACAGTAATTGTGAAGATACTATCTTCTAAACCGATACGTTCTACTAAACCTTTTGTTAATACTGTTTCACTTGGCATTTCAAATAATTGGAACTTTAAGGAAGAGCTTCCTGCGTTAATCGCGATGATTTTTGACATGTAGTCTTTCGCCCCTTTTTCTCTTGGTAGTTGTGTGGATCATTCCACAAACCGCTCGATTTTATCTAATTAAATTCACTCATTATGAAAACGTTTCATCATTAGTAAATTTTATACTCACGATTTTAATTTAAACATCGTCCGTCATATATTTCAAGTGAAAAAATTGTAACACCAAGAAAAAAAATATATTACAGGTTTCAAAAAAATTCAGTTAAATCTTGTATATATTAAAAAATATTACATATCATATACAACTGTACTACATTAATTACTAACCCTGTTACATATCCCTTGCATTACTTATGTGTTGCAAACCACGTATTTAGTTGATCCATAATGTTCTCCATCGCCTTCATGTTGGAGAATTTAGGTAATTCCACTAATAGTGCCTGTTTCGGCATTATTACATCCTGGCCTTTCTTTTGGAGAACAAATATACTTTTTGCATTTTTCTCGTTTTTAAACATGGAAACAGGTAGCTGTAACAATCCTTGAATAAAACATGTTTCTTTAATGAATGCATGTAGCTTTGGCGCTTGATCACTTTCAAAAATGAAGTTTGGTACTAAGAAGAATAAATACCCGCCTTCTTTCGTATGTTTCACACTTTGTTCAATAAACAAGTGATGCGCATATGACATTCCTTCATCCGCTTTTAATGTATATTCACTTGCACCGATTTCATTTGGATAGTAACCAATTGGTAAATCTGAAATGACCGCATCAACTGGATCGATATAAAGTGGTGCTAGTCCATCTTGATGGAAGAATTCGATTGCATGCTTTTGTAAATTTGCATTTACTAAAGCAAGTTTAATTAACACTTCATCCACTTCTACACCAAATCCACTCATTGCTAGTCCTTCTTTGGCGCTATTAAACACTGTAGTCATTAAGTTACCTGTTCCAATTGCAGGGTCTAACACAGTAATTTCTTTTTGCCCTTGCATAAATTTATGGAATAAGTAGCTCATGAACATTCCAACTGCATCTGGCGTCATTTCGTGATTCGCTTGTACGCCCTCTTTCATTCCTTTTAAAATGGCTAGCTGAAATGCTTTACGAATTTCTTCCCCTTTATATGTTCCTTCATTAAACGTACTATATTCACGATTCAACCTTTCAATTGTTGATTCGGATAATTCCTCTTGTAAAATCGCTCCTTCAAACAAGTTATCACCTGTTTCTACAAGCGCCTCTAAATATGTTACATCTAATTCTTTACGTAAAACTACCGTAGAAGAATCAAAAATAGAAAATAATGTTTCTACTGCCTGACTCACGTACATTCCTCCTTCTCTCTTTTACACATAACTTATATCATACCATAATCTAAATTTTTCCCAAAAGAAAAAGCGACCTCTTGCAAAGAGCTCCCCTTCAAGTTGTTTATGATGTAACGTCTTTTCTCATATATTGGTTCAGTTAACAATACATGAGAAAAAACGACCTCTTCTAAAGTGAAACTTTAATGAGAGGTCGTCTTCTTTTACATTACTTCGCCAATTTAGCTGCTTCTAGTGCTGCTTCATAGTTTGGATGGCTTGTACCTTCGCTTACGTATTCTACGTAAACTACTTTGTCATTGCTATCTACTACGAATACTGCACGAGCAAGTAAACGAAGTTCTTTCATTACTAAGCCGTAAGCTTCGCCGAATGAAAGGTCACGGTGATCAGAAAGTGTCGCAACATTTTCTAAACCGTTAGCTGCACACCAGCGTTTTTGAGCGAATGGTAAGTCAGCGCTAATTGTTAATACTTTCGCGTTTTCAATACCTGCTGCATCTTGGTTAAAACGACGTGTTTGTGCATCACACACACCTGTGTCGATTGAAGGTACAACACTAATTAATTTCACTTCACCTTTGTATGTTTCTAAACTTACTGGAGATAAGTCATTTGCTAATACTTGGAAGTTAGGCGCTTGATCGCCAACTTTAACTTCTGTTCCAACTAAAGTCATTGGGTTACCTTTAAAAGTTACATTTGCCACTTAAAAATCCTCCCTTATTTAAACAAAATATGTACAATGTAAATCATAGTTTGTCCCTATCGATAATGCAAATAAAATCGCTTTATTTACAAAAAAATAAAGAAGCTAATCCATTGATTAGCTTCTTTACTCGTTAAATTTGAAATTCCGGATCATCTTCTTTTCGTTTATCCATCATTTCTTTCACTTTATCAACAGCTTGTGGCGCTAATTCAATTATTTTGTCAATGACATGTGTTTGTTTATCTAAATGTAAAACTTTCACACCATCTCCATTTATAACGAGAAAGGCAACAGGATTAATGGAAACCCCACCACCGCTACCTCCTCCAAATGGATGACGCCCAGAATGTTCTACTTTTCCAAATTCACTTCCACCAGCAGCAAATCCAAAACTTACTTTCGAAACGGTAAGAATCACACTTCCATCTGCCGCTTTAATTGGATCACCAACTATTGTATTTACATCAGTCATTTGTTTTAAGTGCTGCATTGCTGTTGTCATTAAACCTTGAATTGGATGGTCCATTCTATACCCCCCCTATGCTTGAATAGATTTATCTGTCATACCAGACTTTTGCTTTCTCATAAACATGAGTAGTTTTACCGCTGTTTTCACAGTACGAAATATATGAAAGGAAGCTGTTAATTCACATCTTGATGCAAATCCCTTCCCTTGAAAAACAGGTGTAATTTCAAATTCCGGTACGTCGACAATATGCATATATTGTCCTACAACTCCAGCAGCCATTCCTTTTGTCCCCCATGCATATCCAGTGACAATTCCAGTACTAGCTGCGTCGCCTGCTCCAATTTGTGAATGCCATTTCCAACCATTGATTTTCACTCGTTTGAGAAAATCTTTAACAATAGTATGAACTTCTTGAAGCTTTTTTATCAGTTCTCCAATGCTATCAAGTTGTGCCATAATTTTATTATCTATTCCGCCGTCATTTTCAGCTTTTTCGATTTTCTGTCCCGTCTTTTTCTGTTGTTTTTCGATTCTTTCCAATACATCAAACGTATATCGAATCATCCATATTTTCACTTGAAATAAACATTGCTTTTCCATTTCTGAATATAAAAACGTCACCTTAAGCGATATTTTCGATAATAGTATTAGCAAAATAAAAAGTAGAAGAATTATCATTCCAATTACGAGCCATTTCATTCGTACCATCCTTTCACTCCATACCCATTATCGACAAGTTTATTCATCATTAAACAACCTTTGATAAAATTGAATATAAAAATTTTTCTAAAAATAAAAAGGGGTTTTGACATTTTATATCGAAATATACTATTTGAGCATATCATTCAGAATACACTTTGATTATATGCAGCACTAAAACTAGAAAATTTAACTGCAGTGGAGGGATACATAATGGCAAATCGTCGCAATTTATTTTTCTTTTATGGTGATGAAAAAGTAACGCTCGTTGAAAAAATGAAACCAGTATATCGTATTTTAGAGGAGAATGGATTTACCATATTAGATCATCCAAAAAATGCAAACGCTATCGTCAGCGTTGGAGATGATGGAACTTTCTTACAAGCCGTTCGTAAAACTGGTTTTAGAGAAGATTGCTTATACGCAGGTATTTCTACGAAAGATGAAATTTCTTTCTACTGCGATTTCCACATCGATCACATTGATACAGCCCTTCAAGAAATTACAAAAAACGAAATTGAAGTGCGAAAATATCCAACAATTAAAGTAGATGTAGATCACGGTACATCTTTCCATTGTTTAAATGAATTTTCATTACGCTCTAGCATCATTAAAACATTTGTCGTAGATGTACACGTCGACAATTTACATTTTGAAACATTTAGAGGTGATGGATTAGTTATCTCCACACCAACAGGCAGTACCGCTTACAATAAATCATTACATGGTGCAGTTGTCGATCCACTTATCCCATGTTTCCAAGTAAGCGAACTAGCATCTTTAAATAACAACACATACCGTACACTCGGGTCACCGTTCCTTTTAAATCACGAGCGTACGTTAACTTTAACACTTAAACCAGATGGCAATGATTATCCTGTTATCGGAATGGATAACGAAGCACTTAGCATTAAACAAGTGGAAAAAGCCGTTGTTCGTTTAAGCGATAAACAAATTAAAACTGTTAAATTAAAAAACAATTCCTTCTGGGAAAAAGTACAAAGAACGTTTTTATAGTAATAAAATAACCCTCGAATTATGGGATTCCCATAATTCGAGGGTTATTTATTCCGCGCTTTACTTGTAGCTTTAAGACTATCCCAAAGGGTATTTTGGGACAGCCTCCTCTTATTACTCGGTCGCTACCATTGTTAGTTTTTGTCGGAAAATCGATATATTCAAACAATCGCCGATGTAATTTCACGCGTCTTTTCTATAAACAATTTCCCCATCAATGACGGTCATTTTTGCCTGTACTTCTTTTATTTCTTCCGCCTCAATTTCAAAAACATTACGGTCTAATATCGTAAAGTCTGCTTCATATCCTTTTGTAATTTGTCCTCGCTTTGCTTCTTTTCCAATTGCATACGCACTTCCTGTTGTAAATAAAGAAACAGCCTCATATACCGTTAATCTTTCTTCTGGCATATAGCATACGCCGTCAATAAAGCTTCTACGTGTAACAGCACTATATATACCTAAAAACGGATTCACTTGTTCGATTGGAGCATCAGATCCTCCGTTACAGTGTAATCCTGCATCGAGTAATGTCTTCCAAGCATACGCATAACGAAGACGACGTTCTCCTAGTTTTTCAATAACTGACGGGAAATCTGACGAAACAAAGACAGGCTGAATATCAATAATTGCTTGCAAACTCTTCATTCTTTCAATTAATTCTTCACGAGCAAGCTGGCAATGAATAATCCGGTCACGTAATCCTTCTGCTGGTGGATATAATTCAAGCGCATCAATGACATATTCTAGCGATAAGTCACCGATTGTATGAATCGCAACTGGCATATGTAAATCACGAGCTTTCTTCACTAATCCTGCAAGCTCTTCACGTGAAAAAATCGCAACTCCATTCGTTTCCTGCGCATCTTCATACGGCTCACTTAATAAAGCTGTTCTTCCGCCAAAAGAGCCATCAGAAAAAATCTTCATCGCCCCAAATTCAATATAGTGCTCATTTTCATATTCTTTTCGCTCATTCGCTACTTCATGGTGAACGAGCAAATGTGCTTTAAATGGCATTTCGTTTATTACATGTGAAAACGCATTGTACGTTTTTTGAAAGCCGCCATAATAATTTAAATCTTCCGTATGCCCGCCAACTAATCCGTATTGCCAGCAGTCCGAAATTGCTGTTTGCAGAGCACTTTGCAAATACGCTTCATCTATTTCGGGCTGAACATGTTTAATTAACTCTTGTCCTTGTTCATATAAAAGGCCTGTTAATTTATTTGACGCATCACGACCAATTTTTCCGCCCTTTGGATTTTGCGTCGCTTCTGTTATTTTCGCTTGTTCCAATATGTATGAATTCACCCATGTCACGTGACGACAAACGCGCTTTAATAAAATCGGATGTTCTTTAGAGATTTCATCTAAATCCCGTACATGAACTTGTTTTGTATCTGTAAAATTATTTTCATTCCATCCTTCTCCGATAATCCATGTTCCTTGTGGTGCTTCTTCTACTCGCTTCTGAACAAGGGTAAGCACTTCGCTATAAGATTTGCAATTTGATAGATCTAGACGAAGTAACCTCTCCCCATGCCCAATAAGGTGCATATGGCTATCAACAAGCCCTGGAATCATCGTTTCCCCTCTTAAATCGCACAGCTTCACTTCCGAATATCGGTTTTCTAACTCTTCTTTATTCCCGACGTCAACGATAATGCCATTTTCAACGTAAACAGCTTCCACTTTTTCATCTTCTTCTCGCATTGTATAAATGGTTCCACCATGCCAAATTTCTCCCATATACTCATCCCCTTTTTCCTTTAGTCTACGAAATTAGAACGTATAAAAAAAGCACCATTTCGATTAAAAAATGGTGCTTTTCTAAAAATTAATTTTGTTCAGTAGGATTCGTGGTAATTTGCCATTCAATATTAAATTTATCTTTCAATTGTCCGTATGCTGGGCTCCAGAACGTTTCTTGAAGTGGCATGATAACTTCTCCACCTTCTTGTAACTTATCAAATACCTCTTTTGCTTTTTCTGCATTACTAATTCGAATTGCAATCGTTACTTGAGATCCAATCGCATGCCCTTTACCTGGGAATGTATCAGAAATCATAAGTTCCGTATTACCAATTTTTAAATGAGCATGTGCAACACGCTCTTTCGCTTCAGCTGGAATAGGGTATTCTGGATTTTCAGGCATATCACCAAAAGTTTGCATTACTTCTACTTTCGCATCTAACGCCTCTTTATAAAGTTGTACAGCTTCTTGCCCACTACCATCTAAAACTAAGTACGGATTAATACCTAAAATCATACGGACACCTCTTTTTTTAGTTTATAAAATCGAACTTGTGTTCGTTTTTATAATATCATACGTTTTACATTTCATTCAACTATTTACTTCACTATTTTCAAAATTATTTTGAAGGAAGCTCCATTTCTTGTTTTCTAAGTTCAATACGGCGAATTTTTCCGGAAATCGTTTTTGGTAGTTCATCTACAAATTCAATTTTGCGAGGGTATTTATATGGTGCAGTCAGTTCTTTGACGTGTTGTTGAAGTACTGGAATCAATGTTTCTTCGTTCTTTTCTATATTCTCTCTTAACACGATAAATGCCTTCACGACACTTCCGCGAATTTCATCAGGGCTTGCGACAACCGCACATTCTCTTACGTAAGGATGTTTTACAAGAGCGTCTTCTACCTCAAACGGTCCGATTGTATAACCGGAGCTAATAATAATATCATCACCGCGCCCTTCAAACCAGAAATAGCCGTCTTCATCTTTCTTCGCTTTATCACCTGTAATATAATAATCACCGCGGAATTGCATTGCTGTGCGCTCATCATCTTTATAATATTGTTTAAAGAGGGCTGGTGTTTCAATGTGAACTGCAATATCACCAACTTCTCCTACCTGTACGGGAATACCTTCCTCATTTACAATATCAACGTGGTTTCCTGGCGTTGGTTTTCCCATTGACCCTGGTCTAATATCCATTCCTTTCATTATCCCAACAAGTAGTGTGTTTTCCGTTTGTCCATATCCATCTCTTACTGTAATATCGAAATGCCTTTGGAACGTTTCAATGACTTCTCTATTTAACGGCTCACCTGCGGATACAGCGCTATGTAACGCTTCTAAATTGTACTCAGTTAAGTCTTCTACCTTTGCCATTAATCTATACTCAGTCGGCGTACAACAAAGCACATTCACCTTATTATCATCTAATAAATTTAAATATGTTTTTGGTTCAAATTTGCCGTTATATACAAATCCTGTTGCACCTGAACCGAGAGTTGCTAAAAATGGGCTCCAGATCCACTTTTGCCAGCCAGGACTAGCTGTTGCCCATACAACATCATTCTCTTCAATTCCGAGCCAATTTGGGGCGCTCGTACGTAAATGAGCGTATGCCCATGCATGCGTATGAACGACACCTTTCGGATTTCCTGTCGTCCCTGACGTATAAGATAAAAAGACCATATCTTCTTTATCTGTTTTCACTATTTCTAACATGTCACTTTCTGTTTCTAATGCTGTTTTTAAATTGATCCATCCATCTACTGACTGCTCGCTCAGGACGAATTTTTGAAGAGAGTCCATCGCTTCTATGTCATCAAATTGTCCAATGTACGGTTCATAACTTACAATCGCTTTTACTTCCCCGTGTCCAATGCGATATTCGATATCTTTTTTTCGCAACATTTCCGAACTCGGAATTACGACAAATCCTGCTTTAATTGCAGCAATATACGTCATGTAAGCTTCAATTAAGCGCGGCATCATAATAAGGAGCTTGTCCCCTTTTTGTAAACCGCTTTTTATAAAAGCGTTTCCAATTCTATTCGCACCTTGCATTAATTCAAAATATGTAACTTCTCGTCTATTCCCTTTATCATCTTGCCAAATTAAAGCAAGCTTCTCTTTATCATTCGTATATTTCTCTATTTCCGAAACTAAGTTATAAGACGGCGGCGCCAACAATTCCTCTCTCTTCATAAACATCCTCCTTTATTTCTATGCCTCCCTTATATAATAAAGAATTTTCAGTAAATTTTGAACCCTCTTCTTTTGACAATTTTTTTATATTTTTGTCGAAATGATGCATGGATTTATAGCGACGATGTTTTTAACATATCGATTTACCGGCAAATAACGACGAAAACGACAAAAAGAAAGAGCGGGAGAACCCGCTCTTTCTAAGCCATCGTATATGGGATTATTTTTGGTAACCGCCTAATTGTTGCTCAGCTAGTGAAACTAGACGTTTCGTAATTTCGCCACCAACAGATCCGTTAGCGCGAGATGTTGCATCAGCTCCAAGTTGAACACCAAACTCTTGAGCGATTTCGTATTTCATTTGATCTAATGCTGCTTGAGCACCAGATACAGCTAATTTATTTGTGCTTGCCATGTTGTATCACCTCCTTGTGAGTATAGAGTGTGATAAAAAACATGACTTCATGCACATTTGAATGTGGTAATTTATGGGTTTAGAAAAGTTCTTCTAATTTTTCTTCTTCGGCCACTACTTCTACTGTTTGCAATACCATTGTTTCTTTGTTCGCTACAGCCTCTTCAATTAACGGCGCGAAATCGTACTTCGCTTCAAAACGATTTGCTTTCTCACGCTTCGGTTTCGTCGATGGACTTGCTGGTGTAAATACTGTACAGCAGTCTTCATATGGACGAATTGAAATATCATACGTTTCAATTTCTTTTGCAATTTTAATAATTTCTAATTTATCCATCGTAATAAGCGGACGAATAACAGGATAGTTTGTCACTTCGTTAATCGTATGCATACTATCTAACGTTTGGCTCGCTACTTGTCCAAGACTTTCACCAGTCGTAATTGCAAGTGCATTACGCTCCTCTGCAATACGCTCTGTAATACGCATCATCATACGACGCATAACTGTCATAGAATAGCTAGATGGAATTTCTTTATTAATCGTTTTTTGCACTTCAGTAAATGGAACAAGGTGAAGTGTTACACGTTTACAGTATTTCGTTAACTCTTGTGCTAAATCGATTACTTTTTGTTTCGCGCGCTCACTTGTGAAAGGTGGACTATGGAAGTGAACTGCTTCCACAGATACGCCGCGTTTCATCGTTAAGTAAGTTGCTACCGGGCTATCAATACCACCAGAAAGAAGTACCATTACTTTTCCGCCAACGCCAACTGGTAAACCGCCAGCTCCCATGTACTCACCACACATAATATAGCTATAACCACTGCGAATTTCTATACGTACATTCACATCTGGATTATGAACATCTACTGTGATATCCTCTGTATTTTCTAAAATGTGCCCACCGATTTCTGGAAGTAACTCCATCGTCTTCATTGGGAAGCGCTTATCAGAACGGTGCACTGTAATTTTAAATGTTTTCACAGCACCTTTTACTTGTAAGAAAGCTGCTAATGCACCTTTTTTAATATCTTCTAATTCCGATGGTACTTTCATCGCTAAGTTAAACTTATGAATACCAAATACATCTTTCAATCTTTCAGAAATTGCTTCATGGTCTTCGCCATTTAATTGGATGTACATACGATCATGTGTTGCATCAATTTTAATGTTTGGGAATTTTTTCAGTTTGAACTTCACGTTATCTTTTAACGTGCTTACAAATTTAGAACGATTCTTACCTTTTGTCGTCATCTCTCCGTAACGGACTAAAATATATTCATATGTCATCATATTCCTTTACCTCATCACTTCATATAATTTTGGCATTGTCTCTTTAACAATACCTTCAAATTGTTTTACTTCTTCCATCGTGTTGTCCGGTGCTAGACTAATACGAATCGCACTTGTAGCTGCGGCGTGCGGTACTCCCATTGACACTAGTACTCGGCTCACTTCATTTGCTTTTGAAGAACAAGCAGACTTCGTTGATACATATACACCGTGTTCTTCTAAAGCATGAACGATCACTTCTGGTTTTAAACCGACAAACGATACGTTTAAAATGTGCGGTGCTGCATATTCAAGTGATGTATTAATCGTTACATCTTCCATCTCTTTAAAGAAACGAACCAGCTCAGCTTGTAAACTTTGCAAATGAACTACCTTTTCTTTCACTTGTTCCATCGTCATACGAAGTGCTTTCACCATCGCTACAATACCAGGTAAGTTTTCTGTACCTGAGCGATACTTTAGCTCTTGTTGACCACCTGATAAAATTGGATCTAACCTTACGCCATCACGTACATAAAGAAGCCCAGTTCCCTTTACACTATGAAATTTATGCCCAGATATTGAACAAAGATCAATATGAGAAGCGTATAAATCAAGTGGTACTTTTCCTATCCCTTGTACATGGTCCACGTGGAATCTTACTTTCGGATGATTCGATAATAATGTTCCAATTTCAGCAACGGGCTGAATCGCTCCAGTCTCGTTGTTCACGTGAATAATCGACACAAGAATCGTATCTTCACGAAGCGCTCGTTTTACATCTTCTACCGATACAACACCGTGCTCGTTAACCGGTAAATATGTTACATCAAAACCGAGACCTTCTAATTGTTTATATGCTTCAAACACAGACGCGTGTTCAATATTTGTTGTAATGATATGTTTGCCGCGCGAACGATTCCTCATCGCTATTCCTTTAATCGCAAGGTTATTCCCTTCCGTTCCACCTGATGTGAAAATAATTTCAGAAGGTTTAACGTGCAGGAGCTGTGCCGCAATCGTTCTCGATTGTGTTAATAGACGCTCTGCCTCTCCTCCAAGCGAGTGAATAGAAGAAGGATTACCAAAATATTTCCCCGCAACCGTTACGTACGATTGAAGAGCTTCTGGATATGGCTTTGTCGTTGCACTATTATCAAAATAGATCATCGTTCTTCCCCTTTCAGCGCTATCACATCATATAATCATATCACAAATACGTGTAATTACGCTAAGACTACTCAAAGGTTCCGTTTTTATATAAAAGTGTACATTTTCCCCCGCCATTTGCAGGCAGCCTGTGTGGTGAAGATTAATACTCAGTGGTGGATGAAACCCCATCACTTCTGGTTTCACTTTATTTTGAAACGAACAACCTTACTGTATTCCGCTATTCATTATAGCAACATCGTCTTCAAAATTACACAAAAAAACAAACCCTTTATTAAAGGGTTTGCTCATTGTCTACATATTCAGCTATTTTTTGAACAACGCCAGGTTCAAGTTGCTCTAATATAGAAGCCGCTTGTTCTAAAGCTGCATCGTATTGATATTCACGGAATAATTTCTCCGCATAATTTAAGCTTTCTGCAAGATTCTCATCATGACTACGATATCGGTTACCGTATTGAATTAGTTTTTCAACTAAATACGCTTGTCCAATTAATTCTTCCGTCATTTCAGATACACCATTCACAACTGTGTATGCTTCTTCTAAACTGCTATTTACGGTATTCATATTTAACGGCTTTACTTCTAATTGCTCATATACAGCTTGCATCGCCATTTGCCCTTTTTGTAAATCTTCCATAATACGCTCTGGAAGACCTGGTAAATTCGACTTTTGCATAAAACGTTTCGTCTCAAAAATT
Organism: Bacillus cereus; assembly: GCF_015071065.1. Lineage (GTDB taxonomy): Bacteria > Bacillota > Bacilli > Bacillales > Bacillaceae_G > Bacillus_A > Bacillus_A cereus_BA. The sequence continues at coordinate 1,013,056 of NZ_VOVA01000001.1, forward strand.
GTATTTCGCATTTCTTGTAACTTCTCACGTACTTCAAATTCTTCTTTGCGCATCGTTTGCAGCATTTCTTTATATTCTGCATGAAGTACTTTTAAAGTTTCACATTGCTCATAAACCTCTTCTAGTTCCTCACGAATAATAGAGAATGCAATATCTTGTTCAGCAACGCGGATTTGCAACACTTCAAAACGTTTCGTTAAAATATGCATTTGCTTTTCAATTACTTTTTGTGACTCAATGTCTTTGTCTTGTAATTGATAACTTTGTTTCACAAGTTGTGTTTCTATTTTCGTTTCAATTGTTTCTGTACGAATTTCTTCTAAATCTTCATAAACAGACAGTGTTTTTTGCTCCACATAATGTTTCGCATGCACTTCTTGTTCAAGTTGATCATAAAAACTGTCTAAACGAGTTTTTAAGTTCTCTACTTTTTCTGCTGCTTCCGTTATATAAAGCTCCTGTATATCCATTAAACATGTTTGTAGTTGTGTCGTCATATCGCGGACTTCTTTAGGAATTTCCAAATACTCTAATATATAGCCTTGTCTTATCATATCATCATGGCCTTGCAATAAATCTTCCAGCTGAATTGGTAATGTCACTTGACACTCTACCAATAAATCCGGAATTTGATGAATAACGATTTCTAAACTTGCTAAACCTTCTTCTAAACTAATAACAATTTCTCTCGCTTTTAAATAATCACCATTATCTGTTGCCTCTTCAAAAGTTTTGAACTTCTCGGATTCAACATCTAACATCTCTTCAATTCTTTGCTCAGCTGCTCCATACATATGTCGATGAGCAAGAACACTCTTCTTCATACTACGATATGTATCACGTAACTCTTCAATTTCCGAGCTATTTTTCTCATGGCTTTCTAACAGTTGCTGTAATTCATTTAAAATGTCTGTAATACGATTATCAGCGTCATCTAAACCACTTATGGATTCTTTCATCGCATGCTTTGCTTTGCGGAAGGAGAATTGCGAGGCGAATTTTCGCGCTTGCCCTAAATCTTTTTCAGCTTTCGGAAGAGTTGTTGATACAATTTCGTCCCACTCTTCACGCCATTTACCAAACAGTTCTTCTGTTTGACCTGTCATATTTAAATCTTTTACCCGCTTTAGTTCATCTGCCACAGGTTTATCTTTTATCTCTTGTTTCCACTGCTCCAGTGCTTCAATATCTTTATATGAACGATTTCTTATCACAAGCTCTATCATGAGCAGCACTAGAATAGAGCTTACTACAATGATAACGATCGTCAGGATAGAATCCATGCAAAAAAGCCTCCTAGTTATCTCTTTTTTTGTCCGTTCCGTTTATGAAATGGAAGGCATTATGTATAAAAAGGGAATTCCCCTATATTTAACAACTAACAATGTTCTAATCATACCATGTAATGACGTGTTTTTGACCTAGTTTTTTTTAAAATTTCATGTTTCTTTAAATGCAAATGTAATCTTTCTTAATATTCCGCTTATTATACTCTCCACCCTCAAATGAATGCAATAAAGTGAAACTTTAATCAGAGGGGGTATCCTACACTTTGATATGTAATGAGCCGCTAAACTCGGTAATATACCTATTGAAACTTTCCGCTTCTCTTGATATTCCTTCATTTCCGTTTTCACTGCATTTATTTGCTCCAAAATCGGTAACATTCTTTTTATAAATAACTCTCCAGCTTTTGTTAACTCCAATTATTGCGCTAGTATGCAACAATTTATGGCAAAGAAAACAAGATATAAAAATCCCCACCTCAGTTCGTTAGGTGGGGATTTTTCACATATGAACAGCTCTTGGCAGTTCATAATACATACTCGCTTTATATAATGTTCGTTCCATCCATTGCTCAATTTCTTTCGTGTACATTTCTAAGAAAAATGTCTCGGATGGGAAAGAATGTAGTACTTCTGATATATATTGTGGATATAAAAATGGCATATTCAGCATGCCTTTTAATTGCGTCATAAACATTGTAAAAGATACCTTTTGAAACTCTTGTTTCATTTGCCCCTGTTTAATGATTTGCTCTATATAATATCTTTCTCTAGAAAAATAAACGGTCATCACTTCACGAATTAATGTCGTATCAAGCGAAAGCTCTCTATAAAAAAAACGTGTCAGTTCTCTATTATCAAATTGATATCGTAAAATCCCGCGCACCATTTGCACCATCACATCTTTAGCCGATAAATATTCTCTCTGTTCAAATGACGTTTCAATTACGTGAATATATCCTTCTAAAAAATCCGTAATAAGCTGTTCTAATAAACCTTGCTTTCCAGCAAAATAATATGAAATATTCGCTACATTCACATCCGCTCGCTTTGCAATGTCTCGCACCGATGTACCGTCATAACCTTTCGTATTAAACAACGATATTGCCGCATCAATTACCTTTTGTTTTGTCTGTTTCATGCGCTCACTTCCCCTCACTGAACAGCTATAGTTTAAATTTCTTGACTTTTAAGACAAATTCCTTTAATTTTCTATCGACAAAGTCATGTGAAATACATCGTATTTTGCTAATATTTTACACATCTCGATAAAAAGGGAGTTGTTTCCATGTTTACAAAAGAAAGTTATGCAGGATCTCGTGAAGAGCAATATGAGACAGTAATTAAACAACTGGATGCATTATTAACTGGCGAACCGAATGTAGTCGCAAACTTATCAAATGCGTCCGCACTATTAAATCAATTTTTAGATCGCGTTAATTGGGTTGGCTTTTATGTAACAGAAGGAAATCAGCTTGTTCTTGGGCCATTCCAAGGAATGCCAGCTTGCGTGCGCATTCCGTTCGGGCGAGGCGTTTGCGGCGTTGCAGCTGAAACAAAAACAACGCAGCTTGTAGCAGATGTTCACCAATTCCCAGGACATATCGCTTGCGATAGTGCCTCTAATTCTGAAATCGTTGTACCGATTATGAAAGAGGGAAATATCATTGGCGTACTCGATATTGATAGCCCTGAAAAAAATCGTTTCGATGAAGTAGATCAGCACTATTTAGAAAAGTTTGTGGAAACACTCCTAAAACATATGTAAAAAGAAAAGAGTGAGATATCGATTAAGTACGTAACGTACGAAACCGATATCTCACTCTTTTTATTGATTACTAACCGTAGATATCTTCTTTAGTGCCTGCTCTAAATCAGAAACGATATCCTCCCACGATTCTAAACCGACAGATAGGCGTATTAAATTATCGAAAATACCCATTTCTTTTCTTAGTTCAGCTGGAATAGCTGCATGCGTCATCGTCGCTGGATGCTGAATTAACGTTTCTGTATCACCTAAACTTACGGCAATTGTAATAAAATGGAGGTCATTTATAAACGACTGTGTTTCCTCTTTCCCGCCTTTTATCGAAAAAGAAATAACGCCCCCGCCTCGTTTCATTTGCCGAGATGCTAATTCTCCTTCCGGATACCAAACACCTTCTACTGCTTCATGATTTTTCAAAAACGATACAATTTTTTCCGCATTATCACAATGACGATCCATTCTTACCGCTAACGTTTTTAATCCGCGTAACAATAACCACGCATCAAACGGCGCCATAATACCCCCGATATCTTTTCGCATCGGACGGATTTTGTCAGCTAACGTTTTCATTTTACAAATTGTTATACCCGCTACAACATCCCCGTGACCACCAATATATTTTGTCGCACTGTGAACGACGGCGTCACAACCGAGCTCAAGAGGTCTTTGTAAATAAGGTGAACAAAACGTATTATCGACAATAACAAGCAAATCACTTCGCTTCGCTACCCCGATCACCTTTTCTAAATCAATTAATTTCATCGTTGGATTAATCGGTGTTTCAACGAAAATGAGCTTTGTATTTGGACGAATTTTATTTTCAATATCAGTCTCTGTCTCCATATCACAAAACGAATGCGTAATCATAAATTTTTCTTCTAATACTTCTAAAAAACCGTAAGTACATCCATATAATCCATTTGAACAAATAATATGATCTCCAGCCTTTAGAAAGCCAATTAAAGTTGCAGAGATAGCTGCCATACCAGATCCGAAGGCAAGCGCTTCTTCTCCTCCTTCTAACACCGCCATACGCTCTTCAAATAATTTCACAGTCGGATTTCCAAGTCTTGAGTAAATATAAGATGGATCTTCTCCTGCAAAACTCGCCTCTCCTTGCTGCGCAGTCTCAAATGTAAATGTAGACGTTTGAAATAAAGGTGGTGTTAAACTTCCTTTATGTTCCTCTGATGTATAACCGTGATGAATTAACGCTGTCTCCATATGCTTCTTTTTCATAAAAACATCCCCCTTATGTCTTTATTGCCACATATCCACCAGTAAAAAACTGATGAACGTTTTTACTACATTTTATGTAAGCGTTTTATTTGTGTTTCTATCTTTTCTTTTATATTGTTTTAAATTCCTTCTTGTTAATTTCCAAAATTTATCTGCATAAAACAAAAAGGGAGTCTCTTGACGAAACTGTAAGTAAAAGATATAATAGCGTTTGTGTAAAATAAAAAGGCAGCCTTGTAATGTGAGTTTATCGTTTGTATTTTGTTCCTCTGCGGAGGTGTATCTCGTAACTCCCTGCTGCTGGAGCGAAGGTACATGAAAACAAAATACCCGTAAATATCGATTACGTCTGTTTTTATTTTACGAAAATAAAAACATTTTTAAAGGAGGAGTCAACTATGGCTCGTTATACAGGTCCAGCATGGAAACTGTCTCGTCGTCTTGGAATCTCTCTAAGCGGCACAGGAAAAGAATTAGAAAAACGCCCTTACGCACCAGGTCCTCACGGTCCTAACCAACGTAAGAAACTTTCAGAATACGGTTTACAATTACAAGAGAAACAAAAACTTCGTCACATGTACGGCATGACTGAGCGTCAATTCCGTCGCACATTTGACCAAGCAGGTAAAATGCCTGGTAAGCACGGCGAAAACTTCATGATCCTTCTTGAAGCTCGTCTTGACAACCTAGTTTACCGCATGGGCTTAGCTCGCACTCGTCGTGCAGCTCGCCAATTAGTAAACCACGGTCACATCACGGTTGATGGAGCTCGCGTAGATATCCCATCTTACCGCGTTAAACCTAACCAAACTATCAGCGTTCGCGAAAAATCTAACAGCCTTGTTGTTGTTAAAGAAGCGATCGAAGTTAACAACTTCGTACCAGAATACTTAACTTTCGATGCTGATAAGTTAGAAGCTACTTACACTCGTCACGCTGAGCGTTCTGAGTTAGCAGCTGAAATCAACGAAGCATTAATCGTAGAGTTCTACTCTCGTTAATCTCGGTACTCTGAAAAGAGTATTATTAAAAGCCTTAGGAACCTTGTTTATCAAGGGGCCTGGGCTTTTTTTATTTATATAACTGTCGTATGTATAGTAAGATACTTCAAGGAAGTTTTTTCATGAGTTATGGATAATCGTCCTTGCTTCTCTTTTATTCATTTCAACGATTGGATTCTCTTTAATACTTGCTCCTTTTATTGTGCAGAATTTTATAATCCACCTTCATTACATGCTGTTATACTTATTCCCTTAAACATATAATCATTTCGTTTTCAGACTACTCCTTTTTTCATTACTTCCAAATCATATCTCAATAGAAAAAGCTACCAAAGAAACTAAAACGTTCCCTCTGGTAGCCTTTATTTATATATTAAAGTTATTTATTTTCTGCTTTTTGAACATATACATACGCATCTTTCTGCTCTTTATGTATATCAACCTTCGTGCTCTCTGCAAGCTGACCCGCATTTAGCAAAGAAAAAATAATGAGCGCTTCTAGTGACATTTTGTTTTACCACTCCTTTCTATTTGTTATACGTTTATCATACCGCTTACATGTGATTTCCGCATGAACTCGAAAAGGAGATTACAACAAAAAAATTACAGGACTGCTAATGCACCCTATCCCAAAAACAGTTTATTAAAGTAAATTACCACGTTATAATAACCATAAAATGGGAGGTTGATTCATTTTGACAATAAACCAAATGGTTCAATTAGGTAGTTCATTTATGCTGTTTATTGCTTCCGCACTTATGAGTTGGTATCAAGGAAGTAATTTAATAGATTATCCTGATGAATGGAAATATAGCGCTAAGTTTACGAATTATTTTAAAGGGTCCGTTTCACATTATGACGATATTTATCAAATCGATTTCTTTATATATGCGGCAAAATTTTATCCCGCAGCATTTGTCGTTATGTTAATTAGCTTACTTTATATGCTCGTATTAATTCTTCATATTCTATTTAAAAGAAATCATGAGGCAATCTAAATGCATACATAAAAACCCCGAATCATAGACTTTTCAGCCTACAATTCGGGGTACTATTTGTTTTACATTCGTTTCTTATTAGTAACGAATTAAGAAATATTTCTTCTTACCGCGGCGAATGATTGTAAATTTACCTTCGATGCGGTCGTTTTCTGTTACAACGTAGTCTAACGCTTGTGTACGCTCACCGTTTACGTAGATTGCACCGTTCGTTACATCTTCACGTGCTTGACGTTTAGATGGAGAAATTTTGCTTTCTACAAGTAAGTCGATTAATACTGTATCTTCTGCAGTACGTTCTATAGATGGTACATCTTTGAATCCTTGCTCGATTTCGCTTGCAGTAAGTTCTGCTACAGAACCACTGAATAATGCAGCTGAAATTTTAATTGCTTGCTCTAATGCTTCTTCGCCATGAACAAGTTTTGTCATTTCAGATCCTAATGCTTTTTGTGCTGCACGTTTTTCTGGCGCTTCCGTTACTTGCTTCTCAAGCTCAAGAATTTCTTCATGAGATAAGAATGTGAAGTATTTTAAGTATTTAACTACATCGCGGTCATCTGTATTGATCCAGAATTGGTAGAACTCGTAAGGAGTTGTTTTCTCTGGGTCTAACCAAATTGCGCCGCCCTCTGTTTTACCAAACTTCGTACCGTCAGATTTTGTAACAAGCGGAATTGTTAAACCGAATGCTTTCGCATCTTCTTCTGATTTACGGATTAATTCAAGACCAGCTGTAATGTTACCCCATTGGTCACTACCACCGATTTGCAGACGGCAATTATGCTGTTGGTATAAGTTTAAGAAGTCGTATGATTGTAAAATCATGTAACTGAACTCAGTGAATGAAATACCAGTCTCTAAACGAGATGCTACTGTATCTTTTGCTAACATATAGTTTAAACCGAAGTTTTTACCGATATCGCGTAAGAATGTAATTACATCTAAGTTACCAAGCCAGTCATAGTTGTTAGCCATCGTTGCTGGATTGTCCACATTTTCAAACTCTAAGAAGTTTGAAAGTTGGTTTTTAATGCTTTCTGTGTAGTAAGCAACTGTATCTTTCGTATTTAATGTACGCTCTGCTTTTTTACCACTTGGGTCACCGATCATACCAGTACCACCGCCAACAAGTGCGATTGGTTGGTGACCAGCTAATTGGAAACGACGTAACATTAATACTGGTAACATATGACCGATGTGTAAGCTATCCGCTGTCGGGTCGAAACCACAGTATAATTTAACGCTTTCTTTTTCTAATAATTGCTCAAGGCCCTCAGCGTCTGTTTGCTGATTAATTAGACCGCGAAATTCAAGATCTTGTAAAATACCCATATCCTACATACTCTCCTTTAAGTTAAGTCTAGCGTGAATGTTGAAAACATAAAAAAAATCGCCCCTTTAAATAAGGGACGATTTTGATTATCGCGTTACCACCCTAGTTGCAGGCAAAAAAAAGCCTACCACCTTATTTACATAACGGCTTAGCACCGTCTTTTCCCTTTTGAATATAACTCAATCGAAAAAAGATGCTCTAGGGGCGTAATTCGCGATCATCTATGTGCTGATTTCCACCGACCATCAGCTCTCTAAAACAGGGAAATGATCACTACTTCTCCCTTTCCACGCTCAATTATTCATATACTTTTCTTTATACCATCATTTATATAGGCGTGTCAAATAGAGGTAGGATTTCTCTTCTTGCCAATCCTTTACAACGTCGCAAGAAGTATCGTAATAAGAGAAAGAACTGGAACACCAACTAATAACGATACATGAAACAAAACCGATAAATCATTCCCAATCGTCGCTTCCACAGGATCTTTCGCTGGAGAAGCAAGAAATCCGAGTAACCGATCAAAGCGATTTATCACTTTTGGGAAATCCGGTATTTCTACATGGTCACTATCTAAATGCTGCTTTAATTTATATTCATTCTTAAAGGGATTTTCGCTCAATTTCATCCACCTCCAGCAATTGTTTCAATTTCTTTATCCCATTATGGAGTCTCGACTTCACTGTTCCGATAGGAATATTTAATACCTCTGCAATCTCTTTTTGCTGCATATCATGATAATAAAAAAGAATGAGAACAGCTCGCTGTTCTTCAGGAACTTTCAAAATTGCTTCTCTTACTGTAAGACGATCCTCTTGTGAAAACTCTACCTCTTGCACTGGTACTAAAAACGGTAAGAGCGTACGCCACTTTTTTCTTCTATTTAATTTATTAATCATAAGACGATAACCAATTTGAAATAAATATGTTTTAACTTTCCCCTTTTCAATTTCATACATATGTTTCTTACGTTCTAACGTTAAAAACGTATCTTGAACGAGATCTTTACTCAGTTGCTCATCACGGTTAAATCGATATAAAAATATATATAGCGCTGGCTTGATTAAAACATATAGTTTTTCTCCCGCTTGCTTATCTCCATTTTGATACGCAAGCATGAGCTCTTCCTCAATCCCAATCTGCGCCATGTTTTTTGATCTCCTTTATTCCTTTTAACGTTAATGAAATACGGGAAATTAAATATCCACTTGCGACAATAATCCATACTTGTGATTGATTCGTAAAAAATTGAACATATGGGTTTTGAATCGTGAACCCAATTGAAACTAAAATATTTAATACTTGCACACATATACATGCATACACGGCAAGACAAACCGAAATAGTATCAAATACATTCCAGCGAAAATACACTTTTGTTTTTGTGAAATCAATTTTATTTCCATTATTCCGTACAATATACTTCCTATCAAACGGAATAAGGACTGAAAAAATAACAATTATTATACCCCCAACTGTAATCATTGAAATTTTAAATCCAATTGGCATAGGTAATAACATACCACAAGAAAATACAACTATAATTCCTATTAAAGCAAAAGTAAGCATCAATTTATTAGACATATAAAAAGCCTCCCTCATCTATTCTTTCATAAATGTATACAGACGAGGAAGGCAATACGTTCAAATATTATTTTAGTTTTTTAATAATTTTTGCAGGATTTCCGCCAACTACTACATGATCCGGCACATCTTTCGTTACGACGGCGCCAGATGCGATAACCGCATTGTCTCCAATTGTTACGCCCGGATTAATAATCGCTCTTCCGCCAATCCATACGTTATCGCCAATTGTAACTGGTTTTCCGTATTCTGATCCGCTTATGCGCTCTACTGGATCAAGCGGGTGCGTCGCTGTATAAATGTGAACACCTGGAGCTAACATACAATTCACTCCGATGTCTACTCGGCACACGTCTAAAATCGTGCAGTCAAAGTTTGCATAAAAATTTTCGCCAACATGAATGTTATAGCCGTAATCACATCTAAAAGAAGATTCAAGATGAATATTATCTCCTGTCGTTCCGAATAATTCTTTTACAATTTCGCTACGCTCTTTTAATTGAACTTCTGGCGTATCATTTAATTTTCTCGTTACTATACGTGCTTGCTCCCTGTCTTGTACTAACACTGGATCAGCTGGTATGTACATTTCCCCTTGTATCATCTTTTCTTTTTCTGTTTTCATCATACTATCCCCTTTAACTCATATATATAAGTTGAACAAATACATCATAACATAAAAAAAGAAAGGTCTGAACAAGTAATATGTTCAGACCTCCCTCTCTTAATCTTCCATCGTTGATAAATCGCCTGTTGGTAAGTTTAATTCCCACGCTTTTAATACGCGGCGCATAATTTTACCACTTCTCGTTTTCGGTAATTTATCTCGGAATTCAATTTGTCTTGGCGCTGCATGAGCTGCTAAGCCTTTTTTCACAAATTGACGAATCTCTTCTTTTAATTCATCAGATGGTTCATATCCCACGCGGAGCGCAATAAATGCTTTAATGATTTCCCCGCGTACTGGATCAGGAATACCAATTACACCGGCTTCTGCTACAGCAGCGTGCTCGATTAGTTTACTTTCTACTTCAAACGGACCAACGCGCTCTCCTGACGTCATAATTACATCATCAATACGTCCTTGGAACCAGAAGTATCCATCTTCGTCCATATAGGCAGAGTCACCTGATACGTACCAATCTCCTGGCATGAAGTAAGACTCATATTTTTGCGGGTTATTCCAAACGGCACGCATCATAGATGGCCAGCCTTTTGCGATTGCTAAGTTCCCCATTGTGTATGGAGGCACTTCATTTCCTTCATTATCAACAATCGCTGCTTTCACACCTGGAATTGGTTTCCCCATTGAACCTGGACGGATTTCCATACAAGGATAGTTACAAATAACTTGTCCGCCAGTTTCTGTCATCCACCACGTATCATGAATACGAAGGCCAAATGCGCTCATACCCCAGCGAATTACTTCTGGATTTAATGGCTCACCAACACTTAATACGTGACGAACTTGTGATAAATCATACTTTTTAATTGCGTCTTGTCCAGCTCCCATTAACATACGGAATGCTGTTGGTGCGCTATACCAAACTGTTACACCGTAATCTTGCAATGCCTCATACCATGCATCTGGACTAAATCGTCCACCTAAAATAACATTTGATGCTCCTACTAACCACGGTGCAAAAATACCGTAAGCTGTTCCAGTTACCCAGCCCGGGTCAGCTGTACACCAATATACGTCATCTTCTTTTAAATCTAACACCCATTTCGCTGTTTGATAGTGCTGAACCATTGCGTTTTGAGCATGAAGAACGCCTTTTGGCTTACCAGTAGAACCAGATGTGTAATGAAGAATTAAACCGTCTTCACGGCCTAACCATTCGATATGTAATTCTTTTGAAGCTTGTTCAAATAAAGGATTGAACGCTACAGTTTTACCGCCTTCTTCTGCATTGTCTCCAACAAGAAAGACTGTTTTTAAAGCTGGTAAATCATTTAATGGTATGCGCTCTAACAATTCAGGAGTTGTAATTAACACCTTTGCCTCGCTATCTTCTAAACGATCGCGAACTGCGCCTTCCATAAATGCTTCAAATAATGGTCCAACAATTGCCCCTAATTTCACTGCACCAAGAAGTGCGAAATATAACTCTGGGGAACGCGGCATAAAAATAAAAACGCGATCGCCTTTCTCAACATCGCCATAGTTTTTCAGGACATTTCCTGCTTTATTAGAAAAATCCTTCATTTCCTTAAATGTATATTTCTCTTTTCGCGATCCATCTTGATAATAAAGTGCTACCTTATTCTTTCGATCGGATTTCGCATGCTTATCAATTGCCTCATACGCCATATTCACTCGGCCTGTTTCATTCCAAGTAAAATTTTTATTAACCTCTTCCCAGTTAAAATTCGCGTATGCCTCTTCATAATTCGGCAAATTATTTTCTCCTTTAATGACAGGAAGCGTTTCCACTTTCATACTTTACATCCCCCTCCTATGTATTCTATTATCTATTATAAAGATATTATTTAAAATTTTCAGTATATTTGTTGATTTTTAGACAAATTTTTAATGACAAAATTCGATTCACATCGCATATATTATAAAGTACGATATTAATAGATTCACAAACCCTCAAGGTGGTGAGCAATACATTGATTCATAAAAAAATATATAATGCCAGAAACTTAAAAACAGCGAAAGGCACTTTAATTATTGAAGGTCCTGTCTCTACACATAACTTAGAAATGTATGAATTTCATCCAGACTTAATTGCGTTTCGTCCTGCCGAGCAGCAATATAAAGCAATTGTCGAAATTTCTAAATTACCAGAAGCTCGTCTCATTATTGCTAGACATGACCAAACGATCGTTGGATATGTTACATACTTGTATCCTGATCCGCTCGAGCGATGGTCAGAAGGAAAGATTGAAAACTTAATTGAACTCGGGGCGATTGAAGTTGTCCCAGCCTTTCGCGGTTGCTCTGTCGGAAAAAACTTATTAGAAGTTTCAATGATGGACGATCATATGGAAGATTACATTATATTAACGACTGAATATTATTGGCACTGGGATTTAAAACAAACAGGCTTAAATGTTTGGGAATACCGAAAAGTAATGGAAAAAATGATGAATGCCGGCGGTTTACAATGGATGGCTACTGATGATCCTGAAATTTGTTCACACCCCGCTAACTGTTTAATGGTTCGCATCGGTAAGCGCGTCGATACGGATTCCATTCAAGCATTTGATCGTCTACGTTTTCACAATCGTTTTATGTATTAAAAAAGGGGGCAACTGGAATGATTGTAGAAGAAATTATGAATCAAAATGTAGTAACACTACAGCCAAACGATACAATCGAAACAGCAATCCGAACGATACGTACGAAAGGCATTCGGCACATTCCAATTGTCGATCAAAATAATCATGTCGTAGGCATTATTTCTGATCGGGATGTAAGAGATGCAAGTCCGTCTATTTTAGATGAACAAGTTTCACTCGATATGCTGAAGCAACCGCTTGAACTCATAATGAAACACCCTGTTATGACTTGTCACCCTCTCGATTTCGTTGAGGAAATTGCGACTTTATTTTTCGAAAATAAAATAGGCTGTCTTCCTGTTACGAAAGCTGGAAAACTCGTAGGTATCATTTCTGAATCTACAGTGCTGCACACGTTAGTAAAATTAACAGGAGCGCATCAACCAAGTTCACAAATTGAGATTCAAGTAAAAAATGAACCTGGTATTCTTGGAAAAGTCGTTGCTATTTTTAGTGATTTACAAATAAATATTGTGAGCGTTCTCGTCTATCCAGCAAAAGATGAGAATGATAAAGTACTCGTTTTCCGCATTCAAACGATGAATCCTCTAAAAGTGATTGATGCACTCGAAGCAGAGGGCTACCGCGTATTATGGCCAAACATAATGGGGATGCAAGCATGAGCAGCGCCTTCATTTATTCGGATGACTTTCGGGGCTATTCTTTTAGCCCTGATCATCCTTTTAACCAACTACGCGTCACACTTACGTATGACCTATTACAAAAAAGCGGTTTTATCTCTCCTTCTCAAGTCATCTCACCACGGATGGCTACAGATGAAGAGATTGCTTACGTTCATACAGAGGAGTACATAAATGCGGTAAAACGTGCTGGAGAAGGAAAGTTAGAAAAATCAATTGCGATGACATATGGGCTCGGAACAGAAGATACACCGATGTTTCCAAATATGCACGAAGCAAGTGCATTACTCGTTGGCGGAACATTAACAGCTGTCGATGCTGTTCTTTCAGGGAAAGTGAAACATGCACTTAATTTAGGCGGCGGCTTACACCATGGCTTTCGCGGCAAAGCATCTGGATTTTGCATTTATAACGATAGCTCCATCGCAATGAAATATATTCAAAAGAAATACGGTTTACGCGTTTTATATATTGATACAGATGCTCATCACGGTGATGGTGTACAATGGTCTTTTTATGACGATCCTAACGTGTGCACCATTTCATTACATGAAACTGGGCGTTATTTATTCCCCGGAACTGGTGCTGTAAATGAACGTGGACAAGGAAATGGATATAACTATTCTTTTAACGTTCCGCTCGATGCCTTTACAGAAGACGAATCATTTTTAGAATCGTATCGAACTGTTGTAAAAGAAGTTGCAGCATACTTTAAACCAGATATTATTTTAACGCAAAATGGTGCTGATGCACATTATCACGATCCACTTACACACCTTTGCGCAACGATGAACATTTACCGTGAAATACCTAAGCTCGCTCGCGAAATCGCTAATGAATATTGCGGCGGTCGCTGGATTGCTGTCGGCGGCGGTGGCTACGACCTATGGCGCGTCGTACCAAGAGCTTGGGCACTCATTTGGCTCGAAATGAACAACATCCAAAACATCTCAGGTTATCTCCCTCCAGAATGGATTGACGCTTGGAAAGGACAAGCAGAAACAGAACTTCCTCTCACATGGGAAGATCCAGACAACATGTATAAACCTATCCCTCGAAAACCAGAAATTGAAGAAAAAAACGCATTAACTGTAGCGAAATCTCTCGAAATTATTCGGAATAATATGACAAAATCTTTGTATTAACAGAAAGAATAGGAGATTTGCTCCTATTCTTTTTTATGAGAGGCGATTATTATGTGGAAACAACAAATGCTCAAGACGAACCGCGGCACATTCGAACTTTTTATAAAAGGCGATGGTGAACCACTTTGCATTACACATCACTATTCACAGTTTAATGAGACAGGTGATTATTTTGCAGAAGCTTTTACTCAGACACACCGTGTATTCCTCATTAATTTACGTGATGCTGGTAATTCTGTAAAAGCTCATTCAGAAAATGAATTAAGTATGATTGAAACGATTCATGACTTGGAAGCAATAAGAGAAGCTTTACAATTTCCTACATGGCATTTCGCTGGTCATTCAACAGGCGGTATGCTTGGACTGTTATATGCGATTACATATCCAAATTCACTACAATCATTGGTTGTCGTTGGGGCTGCAGCAAGTAACTATACCGAAACACCATTTTGTATTTATCACCCAGAACATCCGCAGTTTCATTATATGCAAGAACTCATTGAGGACTTAAAAAGCCCCCACCTTACAAATGAAGAGCGAAAAGAATTATCTACTAGACGAACAAAATTATCTTTATATAACCATGAAAACTATAACTCTTATTTTTATAAACCAATTCAAAAAACAATGTCCGCCAGTCGGATGAACGCCTTCTCTCAAGAATATCCTACATTTGATTTAAGAAAGTATTTACCTTCTATTAAAACAAAGACGCTCATTATGTGCGGAAGACACGATGTGCAGTGCCCGATTCAATATTCCATTGAGATACATGAGGGCATACGTAATTCTATTTTTGTGCCATTTGAGTATAGTAATCATTATCCATTTTTAGAAGAAGCCACTCAGTTCACTACTACCACTCAACAATTTTTATGGACGTAAAAGAAATTACGAATTCACAAAGGCAATACGTACATAAAGAGAGAACAAGTTAGTTTATGAGTGCTATTTTACTAAAAGGGGAGAATAGAGTGAAAGAAAAATTATTAAGGGTTGGAACGACTTATATTCCAGTTACCGATGTAGAACTTTCTTCAAACTGGTATGTAAACAAATTGGGAGCACAGTTGAGCTTTAAAGACGAAGACAAGGCTATTGTTGACTTTGCAAACCAAAGCTTTTTTCTGATCAAATCTCAAAATAATCAAAGCTTAAATTTTTTCGATTTTCACGGTGAAGAACGCTTTTCTTTAACATTTGAAGTTAATGGCTTGAATGCACTTGAATCCATTCATAAAGACTTTATGAAAAAAGAAATGATGGTTGGAGAGATTGAAGACAGAGGACATAATGGAAAGAATTTTATTTTTTACGATTTAGATGGGAATAAATTTGATGTTTGGAGTGAATTGAGCCCTATTTTCAAAGAAAAACACCTACTATCACAATAAAATATGTTGATCATTCTAATATGGAATCAACTTTTACGATTGGCGAAAATATTGAATAACATAGATAAAAAGAGACGAGGCTTATTCTATTAAAGCCTCGTTAGCGAGTTAATTTTCAGAAGAAATATTTCATACTATAAACAAAGAAAAGATAAAAGGAACAGAGCACTAAACCTAAATCAATTAATATCGACTTTTTATCTCCCTCTTTTAAACTTATCGTAAAATCAGAAATACTTTTAACCATCCAAAATGCGACCAAAAATAACCAACCAAAATGGTCATTTGTATAATCTTCATCATAAAACATTTGTATTGCACCAATAATTAATAAAATAAGTATGATAGTAGTTCCAATCCTTAAAACCCTGTTTGATTTATTATTCTTTAATTTATCCCCCAAAATCGAGCACTCCCTCTCAAACTATCCTGCCTGTTAGCAAAACAAAGAAGCTTTATCTCTCTTTATATTTTAATATAAATTACCTAAAACACCTTTTTCTAACAGATGTAAGCATTCCCGACAATGACGGTGTTACCCCGCTGCAACACGCTCGTGCACATAATTTTGCAGAGATCGCGAAGATTTTGTTAGAAGAACGTAAATAAAAAGCTAATTTTTGCCTTCCTCCCCACCCTATGCTACATTTAACCCGTTATATAAATACATTAATAGGGTGGGAATACAAATGAACAAACCTCGTATTGGGATGATTGGATTAGGTAGTATTGCACAAAAGGCTTACCTTCCAACACTGACAAAGGAAACCGATTGGACTTTTGTAGGAGCGTTTACACCTAATTCGGAGAAGAGAAAACAAATTTGCCAGCAATATCGTATTCAAGATTTTCATTCTATTGAAACATTAGCTTTGGAATGTGATGCAATCTTCGTTCATAGTTCAACTGCTACACATTATGAAATCGTTTCTGAACTTCTCCAAAAAGGAATCGATGTTTATGTTGATAAGCCGCTAGCTGCTACTACTGAACAAGCAGAAAAGCTAGTTGAAATGAGTGAAAAGTATAATCGAAAGTTAATGGTAGGATTTAACCGCCGCTTCGTTCCTATGTATGTTGCTGCCAAAGAGCAAGCTAATGATACTTCATGGATTCGAATTGAAAAGCACCGTACAAATAAAGTGGGACCATATACGTATGACTTTACTATGCTAGATGATTACTTACATATTGTAGATACTGCTCGCTGGTTAGCTAACGATGACCTTAACGTCGTTCACAATATGATGCAAATCAATGAAAAGAACGAACTTCTTTATGGACATCATACATATACAACTTCAAATGGACTATTACTTTCTACGGCGATGCATCGCCATGCAGGTACAAATTTAGAACAAATCGAACTTGTAACGACAGGTAAAATCATTCGCGTAAAAAATATGAACACATTTGAAGTTGAACAGGAAAATTCAGTTTCCCAAATTGGTTCACCATCCTGGGATACGACGTTAAAACAGCGCGGTTTTGAAGATGCTGTTCGTCATTTTATCGAATGTATACACGGAGATACAAAGCCTATTGTAGATGGATTAGAAGGATTAAAAACACAGCAATTGCTCCAATCTCTACTGCAAGCTGTAAGCAAAAATTAAAACGGATACATTTTTCAGAATTTACTTTCATTCCCATTTCCTCTTTATTTCTCTCATAAATTTCTATAGAATATGTTGATAGGAATTATAAATTTCATATTGAATCGTGGAAAGGATGGGATTGACACATGTGGAACGAGTTTAAAAAATTCGCATTCAAAGGGAATGTAATTGATTTAGCTGTCGGGGTTGTAATCGGTGCTGCATTCGGTAAAATCGTTAGTTCTTTAGTAAAAGATATTATTACACCATTACTTGGTATGGTATTAGGTGGCGTTAACTTTACAGATTTAAAACTTACATTCGGTAAATCATCTATTATGTACGGTAACTTCATCCAAACTATTTTTGATTTCTTAATTATTGCAGCTGCTATCTTTATGTTTGTTAAAGTTTTCAACAAACTAACATCTAAAAGAGAAGAAGAAGAAAAGAAAGAAGAACTTCCAGAACCAACAAAAGAAGAAGAAATTCTTGGCGAAATTCGCGACTTACTAAAACAACAAAACTCTTCTAAAGAGAGAGCATAATTGAACGGATAAAAGGCATGTCCCTCTTGGAACATGCCTTTTTTATATGCTATAACGTTTCCGAATTCATATGAATAAATGCAATAATACCTGCAACCATAAGTACCATAATGCTACCTGCAAATAGTGTAATACCAATAAACATTAAGCTCGTACTTAAATCTATCGAAATACTTTCAGTAAAAATTGAAATTACATACGTGATAAGGGCGATTCCTGCAAGAATACTTCCTGGAACAAATCGCTTTAAGCCATTTTGTTTTAACGTCATATATGCAAAAATAGCAGTCATGCAAAGCGTAATTATCCAAAGAACGATCATCTCTTCTCCCCCCTCACAAGCCTTTTCTTTCTATTATACATGACATTGCCCTATAATAGTTAAATTTGCACTTGTGTGACATATAACAAGGAATACCCCTAGTAGTTAAACACTATTATCCTGAATATGAATAAGAGCTCACAGCTATCGCTGTGAGCTCTTTTATACTTACTTCGTTGAATCTCTAAATTGGATACGGTGAGGTAAGATAACTGAGTGATCTTCTACTTTTTCTTTGTTCATATATTTCGTTAGTAGACGCATTGCTACTGCACCGATATCATACATTGGTTGTACAACTGTCGAAAGCTGCGGACGAACCATTAATGCAAGACGTGTGTTGTCAAAACCAAGCACTTCGATATCAGTTGGTACGTTTAATCCCGCGTCTTGTGCTGCGTGGATTACACCTAGTGCCATTTCATCAGAAGATACGAAGATTGCTGTTGGTTTTTCATCCATACTCCAAAGTCTTTCAAACGCTTCTATACCTGAATCATATGTGTAATCTCCATCAATTATAAGATTTTCATCATATGAAATACCTGCTTCTTCTAAAGCTCTTTTATAACCTTGTAACTTCTTCGCGCTTCCTGCTTTATCAATGAAAGGACCAGAGACGAAACCGATACGTTTATGTCCTTGCTCAATAAAATGCTTCATTGCATCGTAAGCCGCTTGTGTATAATCAATATTTACTGATGATGTTTCATTTTGCTCATCAAATGACGCTGCTAATACAATTGGTACTGGAGATTTTTTGAACTCTTCAACGTGAATATCTGTAATATCTTCACCCATGAAAACAATCCCGTCCACTTGTTTCCCAAGCATCGTATTTAATAAGTGGAACTCTTTCTCTTTGTTTTGATCAGAGTTACTTAAAATGATGTTATATTTGTACATTGTTGCGATATCTTCAATTCCACGAGCAAGTTCTGCATAAAACGTATTTGAGATATCGGGGATAATAACACCCACTGTAGTTGTCTTCTTACTTGCTAGTCCACGTGCTACCGCATTTGGGCGGTATCCTAAAAGATCAATTGCTTCTAATACTTTCTTTCTTGTTGTAGGCTTTACGTTTGGGTTACCGTTCACAACACGTGATACGGTAGCCATTGAAACGTTTGCTTCACGCGCTACATCATAGATTGTTACGTTCATCTCTTCGCACACTCCTTCTATTTATGTTATCTATTTTATGTATCGGTTCACTTGAATGAAAAAAAGACATCAACTCTATTTGCAGATGCCAACAATCGTCCCGAGTTCTTCCTTTTACTAATGATACGATAAAAACGCAGGGTCATACAATATTTTCCCGCAAAAGTTTCGAAAAAATTCGCTTCTTTTCTCGTATTTTCGTATTTTTTATGCAAAAAAGGTCAATTTTTGTAAAAAAGCTATGTAACAAGGGCTACATAGACTAAGAAATCTTTTTATAATTTACTTCCGAATGCTTTTAATTCTTTCATAAACTCATTGAATTCTGGAATGTCCATTTGCTGCGCTGCATCTGATAAAGTGAAACTTTAATCAGTGGGGGTTTTGTTCATCCCCCGCTGATTAATAGTTGAACCAATCGGGCTTTTACGGGCAGTTGATCTCCCACCTAACTTCTTTGCTTCAGCCGAATTTTGAGGTGGGAGTTTTACTGCCCGTTAATGCGGGATAATGCAACTGCTGGGTCTGGATGTACTTCAGCCATAATAACATCAGCACAAATTGCCATAGCCGCTTTTGCAGCCGGTAATAGAGGGTCACGTCGCCCTGTAGAGGGTGTTACATCGACAACGACAGGTAAATGTGTTTCTTTCTTTAAAATTGGCACAGCGGAAATATGAAGCGTGTTACGCGTTGCTGTTTCATATGTGCGAATACCGCGCTCACATAAAATGATATTACCATTCCCCTCTGCCATAATATATTCTGCTGCATTAATAAATTCTTCAATTGTTGCTGATAAACCACGCTTTAATAATATATTGTAAGGTCGATGTTTCAAATGGACCATTATTATTCTCCGCAATTAAATTCAGCAGTTCTCTTTCACGTACAGGGTCAAAACGTTTCACACCTTGTACTTCTTTTAAGTTCCCAACCTCTTGTACATTTCTTCATTAACTTTTTTAAGATAATTTATTGTAGCTGATACATACGAGGTTGTCACACGATATACAACATAGATTCATGTAGTGAACAGATAGAAAAAAGACGTGAAAATAGCATAAGAAGAAAGCAGAAAATCCGTAGTGTAAATTTAAATCCCTATATTCCGGAAAATTTATATAATAAAAAAAGACAGCTTAAAAACTGTCTTTTTTCATTATAGGAAAGAAACAAACGGTTTATCGCTGTTCTTCTCTTTTATAATAACAGCCTCGATTTTATTCTCGGACTTTATCTGTAATTGAACTTTAGCATCTTTAGGGAATTGTTCTAACATACTTTGAGCAGCTATTTGAGAGAGTGCCATTAATTCTGACTTACCGTTATATTTAACGACAATATCCATCTTTAATTTATCCATCTTATTTTGCTTATAAGAAATCTTAGCATTAACAGGGATATAATCTCCTGGAGAAAATGCCTTCATTGCGTCAGAAAATTTCTTTAGCTTATCATTATCTTCTCCATGTGCCCCCTCAAATTCTTGAGAAGGATACGAATATGACTTTTCATCAATAGTATCCCAATTTCCAAGGTTAGTCTCGTTCTTTTGAACAGTAGCGCTTGAAATATAAGTACCATTCTTTAAAGAACTTGTACTTTCTTGCTTGAATATAGCAAACGTAATTGGAGATTTGTTATATTTATCATTTTTATTAATAGCTTCTATAAGTTGCTTAGCAACTTCAGTACCTTTAGAAATAGCTTCCTCATTAGATACATTTGAAGACATAGATAAACCAATAACAACACCAGATAAGCTTAGTTCATTTGAATTCTGTTTGCCGAAGTAGTCCTGTTCTATAATATTAGTCAAAACTGGCACTTCTTGTTTCGTAACTAATTCATCAATTGTTTTCTCTGGAATATATTGATTTAATTGTAATACGTAATTTTCTGTATCGAATTGTTTTGAAGCGATATTCATTAAACCATTTTCATATTCTGCCAAATCTAGTTTAGAATTAGTTTTAACATTAACTGTATTAATTACCTTTTGTTCTTTTAAAGGAATAACAGTTCTATAGTAATCCTTAGAAACAGCAGTTCTTGGAATCATACTTTTTTCTTTCGTATCTTTCTGTACAACTTCATCTTTCTTCTCAATAGTATTATTGCTGCAAGCCCCCAGTAATAAACTTAAGCTTGCGATGCATAACGCCATTTTCTTCATTGCTTAAAACCCACTTTCAAAAGTCAATTTACTTAGTTTTAATGTATCTATAGTGTACCATAAATATATTGCAACAAAATAAAAAAGAAGCAAGCCCTTCGCTTGCCTCCCCCTACTTTACATTCTCTTCTAAAGCTTCTTTTTTAATATTCCAATGCGATGTATGCCATACTACCATTCCATCTTTTATGTATAGCACTTGCGGAGATTCATGCTTAATGCTGTACTGCTCTGCAACATGGTTCGAAACATCTCTCGCATCTTGTACGTATAAGTAATATGCTGGCACTTCTCTTTCTTCACCGCAATACGCTTGAAACTCTGTATATGCACCGTGACTAATTGGGCATGTCGTACTATGTTTAAAAAGAACGTAAGGCTCGTTCTTTTCTACTAACGCTTCAAGTTCTTCAATTGTTTCAATCTTTAACATACTCATCATTACTCACCTCTCATGCGAAGTCTAGAGCGCTTCTCTCTCTTTTCAACCTTCTGCTCAGCTTTCTCAAGTTTACGCTCTTCTTTTTCAATCTTTTTCTCTTGTCTCGTAGCACGATAATGATTGTATACTTCAATTGCTGCGCTGCTCCACTGTACAACTTGTGCTACTTTATCTGCATTATTTTCAATTTCGTCTGTAACAGACTCTGAAACATTGCGAAGCTTCGTATTTAAAGAGTGGATCGTCGTCCCGATTCCATCTACACCTTCTACTACTTTATTTAGTGACTGTGACTTCTGTTGAATATCATCAGCTAACGCATTTGTCTTATGTAATAATTGCTCCGTCTCTACGCTTATTCCTTGCATTTGCTTTTCTAAACCTTCTAATGTACTTGCAACATTTTCTAACGTCTTCTGAACCGATAACAACGTTCTGCATACATACACTACTAATACAGCGAAAGCTACCGCAATAATAGCCGCACTTACATATAAAAGAACTTGCATCTCATCACTTCCTTATCTTTTTCATACTTTCTCCTATTATACAATCATTTTCCGTTTCATTCTAATCTCTATCTTTTCATTAGAATTTTCATACTTATTCGTTAACTGTAACATAAATCATTCAACAAATTCTACTAAGTAGGTTACAATAGGAGAGGATACATAATTAGTAGGGAGGCTTTACATATGAAAGATCCACGTATTGAAAAGTTAGCATACAATTTAATTAACTACTCTATCCGCTTACAAAAAGGTGAGAAAGTATTAATTGAAAACTTTGGCTTACAAAAAGAACTTGTAACAGCACTTGTAAAAGAAGCATATGCAGCTGGTGGTTTTCCATTCGTTTCTTTAAAAGATCATCAAGTAGATCGCTCTTTATTAATGGGTGCTACTGAAGAACATTTCGAACAAATCGCTGCATATGAAGCTAGTGTAATGAAAGATATGGATGCTTACATTGGCCTTCGCTCTGGTGATAACATTAACGAACAAGCCGACGTTCCAAGTGAACGTATGAAAGTTCACGGCCAAACAGTTGGTAAAAAGGTTCATAGAGACATCCGTGTTCCGAAAACACGCTGGGTTGTTCTTCGCTACCCAAATGCTTCTATGGCACAGCTTGCTAAAATGAGCACAGAAGCTTTCGAAGACTTCTACTTCGAAGTATGTAACTTAGATTACGGTAAAATGGATAAGGCAATGGATAGCCTTGTTACATTAATGAATAAAACAGATAAAGTTCGCTTAACTGGCCCTGGAACTGACTTAACATTCTCTATTAAAGACATTCCAGCTATTAAATGCTCAGGTCATTTAAACATTCCAGATGGTGAAGTATATTCTGCACCAGTTCGCGATTCTGTTAACGGTACAGTTTCTTATAACACACCATCACCTTACAACGGCTATACATTTGAAAATGTACAACTTAAATTTGAGAATGGCCAAATCGTTGACGCAACTGCAAACGATTCAGAGCGCATTAACAAAATCTTCGATACAGACGAAGGCGCACGCTACGTTGGTGAGTTCGCAATCGGCGTAAACCCATACATCTTACATCCAATGGGAGACATTCTATTCGATGAAAAAATCGATGGCAGCTTCCACTTCACACCTGGACAAGCTTATGATGATGCATGGAACGGCAACAATTCTAACATCCACTGGGATTTAGTATGCATTCAGCGCCCTGAATACGGCGGCGGTGAAATTTACTTCGACGACGTATTAATCCGTAAAGACGGACGATTCGTTGTAACTGAACTAGAAGCTTTAAACCCAGAGAACTTAAAATAATATGAAAAGCGCTCGGAATTCTATCCGAGCGCTTTTTCATTCATACTCTAATAATTTTTTAGCTACATCTTCTGGTACTTTAAAGCTATTTTTATTTTTTATTTTATTAATTTTCAATTCAACCTCAACATAAGGGACATCTTTATATACTGTCATAGTACCAATTTCATATAACTCTTTTTTATCTTTACCCGATTCCAATAATTTTGGTGTATCCTCTTGATACATTTTAAACGTTTTCCCTTGCGGAGTATCCACAGAAGCCGATTCCATTTCCCACGTATCCATTTTCATTGCTTCAAACAACTTTTTAATTTCTTTCTTATCAGTAATTGTTTTTTTATCACTCGAATCAGTAAGCGATTCAATCTCAATTTTTTGTGCTTTTTCTAAGTTCATATCTGCCTTTTCCTTCTTCGTACTACATCCTATTAAAAGAATAGATGTGGTTAGCAGAAATAAAAACAACATACAAATTTTTTTCATTTCTAATCCCCCTGCACTATATAGAGCTATTTTTCTCGCTTTTTGTTTGCCGAAAATGAAAATAAAATAAAAGCGTCACTGCGATAGTACCTATTAATATTGGAACATATACGGGCAGATCCCATTTAATATATACTCTAGTGCAACCAACAAGCACAAACAAAATAAAGGTTTTACATATTTCATCTCTTACCTACCATTTCTATTTTCACATGTGGATTTTCTCTCTCAACAAGCGATAAAAACTGATCCATATCTTGCGGCATCGCAACCATATGTACTTTATATGCATTCGTCGTAATTTCAAGAGACTTCCCAACTTGACGAATTATTCTTATCTCTTTCAATACGATATCATCATTTAAAACACCGTACTTTAATACACCATTTTCTACTTTATGTTTTTTTATAAATATTTCCCAAACGAGAGGAACATTTACAATGAGACATAATCCCATTCCAATTAGAGCTGAAACCCAATCCCCTTTTCTTGTAAAAAACATTACAATTGGATATACAACCATAAAAGCTAACGTTATACTAACGAAAATTATTCCTGACTTACTTCTTTGAATTGGAAAGTTCATACCTACACCACCTAACCAAATTATACCACAATTTCCATTTTAACTCATAAAAAAGACCATTTATGAATGGCCTTTTAAACAATGTACCTATAAAACTTCTTATCTACCTCTAACACTGGAAAACTTTTTGGCAACCCTTCTATACTCACGCTTTGAAAACCGTTCTTTTCATAGAAACGGTGTGCTGCTAGAAATTTAACTGTTGTTCCTAAATAAATGTCTTCTAAGTTCTGTTCCTTCGCCCAAGAAATCGCTGTTTGAAGTAGCATACTTGATGCACCCCATTCTTTTCCGCGGAACTCTTTCTTCACGAACATTTTTCTTAGCGCTACTTGATGCTTCCCTATATCTAATAAAGCTATCGTTCCAACTACTTTACCATCATAAGTTGCTACCCAAAAGCTTCCGTGATCCCTTTGATAGAACGTTTCTATTTCTAGTAAGTCCGGCTGCTCTTCTTTCGTAATGGGGACATTGTACTCTTTTTGCTGAATATGAACAATGAGCTCTACTACTTCATCTTGAAACTTACTTTCATATGGAATGATACAAATCTTCTCGTTCATCGAATCTCCTTCCATTCTGAAGCTAGTAAACTATAGACAGCGATATCTTGAAAATGATCATATAACCATTCATCATCTCTTAAAATACCATCTAACTTAAACCCTAAGCGTTCTGGAATTGCACGGCTTTTCGCATTTTCAACACCGCAACGAATTTCAATTTTATTCAGTTTCAAATTATCAAATGCATATTGAAGCACAGCCTTCACACTACGCGTCATAACACCTTTTCCTCCAGCATCTTCTGCAAGATAATATCCAAGACTCGTCGCTTTCTTCCCCCAGCTCACCGGATGAATGCCCACCATTCCAACCAGTTTTCCTTTATAACGTATACCACTTTCAAAACCGTCTCCCTCTGCAAATTTCTTTAACCACATCGGAAAAATCTCATCATAAGCATTAGCAGATTTCGTCCCGTCTACCCAAGGAAGCCATCTTCTTAAATGATTACGGTTTTGATCTAATAATTCATATAGTTCCTCTTTATGATGTTTTTCTAATAGTTGTAGTTCGATTTCATCATCTACTCGGAGTGTGAACATGTTTTTAGCTCCTTTTATTTTTCTTATTATTCTAACATTTTTAGATAGAAAATGTTAAATATTCACACTTTCTTTCGAATTTATCTTAATAAGGCCAGAAGAATATAGTACTCCCGTAATCACTAATATCATACCTACACATTGTGCGACAGTTATATTTACTCCTTCTATAAAAGAAATAATTATAGTAACAACAGGCACTAAATTAAAAAACAATGATGTTCTCGCTGCACCAATTTGAGCGATTCCATTATTCCACCATAAGTAACCAAGCACACTCATTCCAATTGCCATAAAGATGATAGATATCCAAGCTAATAGAGGAATTTCTAACACTGGTACTACACTCCTTTGCGTGAAAGATATCATAATAAAAGCAAGTGCCCCAATAGTCATCGTATATGTCGTCGTTTGTATTGGACTACCAGTTTTAATAAATCTTCTACTTAATACGCCGTATAGCGCCCAGCAAATATTCCCTAACAAAATATAAAAATCTCCTTTTGAAAATGATAAATTTTGCAGTATCGCAAACGAACCTTGTGTAAGAACGAAAACAACACCAAGTAGTGCAAGTAGCATTCCGATTGCTTGGCGTTTCACTATTTTCTCTCGCAAAATTACGCTTGCTAATAGCGTCGTAACAAGTGGATTTGTCGCCATAATAAGTGATCCATTAATAGCCTCCGTATTTTTCATTCCTAAAAAGAAAAATACATTAAAGCCGAACACACCAACTATGCCAAGCAAGAGATAATAAACAAAATTTTGTTTCCATACTTCTTTCTCGAAATCTTTTCGTATTTTCAAAAGACATAACATCACAAGTGCAGCAATTCCAAAACGCCATGCCGCTATATGAATCACTTCGAAATATTGTACAGCATATTTCGAAGCGTTAAATGTTCCACCAGTGAAAATCGCAAACCCTAATAACTGAGCATACACTTTATTTTTCATTGGCACCCTCCACATCTTTTCCTTCCAGAAAACCGTAATAAATTTCTAATTTCTCCTCTGTTAATTCGACGACTTTTTGCAATTGCTCCTGCTGTTCCCTTAAACGATCTAAGTGTGTTGTTAAAATTGAAATCCTCTTTTTTACTTTTGCAGGTACTTCCTCTTTCCGCTGTCTAATCTCCTCTATAATACATCCGTCACTTGCAAACTCAGCCATCTCTTCTAAAGACATTCCTGTTTGCTTTAATGAATATAAAAATTTTAATAGGCGCACATCACCTTCTGTATACTGACGAATACCACTATTTCGCGTTGGTGGTGGTAATAAGCCTAATTTCTCATAATAGCGCAAAGTGTGAATACCCATCCCCGTTAATTCTGCTACTTCACCGATTTTATACATATTCTCTCCCCCTTGTTTTTACATTTTCATCTTACAACCTAGAGTTAACTCTAGGTCAATACATAAATAAAAATCGAGCACAACAAAAAGACGCACAGCCATAGCTATGCGTCTTTCTTCTTACTTCTCTGCAACTTGAACTTCTTTTACGTAAGCTGCTTCGAATTTTTGGATGTCACCTGCGCCCATGAAAATAAGAACGCCGTTTTTATGTTTCTTTAATACCTCTGTTGTTGTATCTGTAATTAGTTCTGCACCGTCAATACGCTTTTGCAGATCTTCAATTGTTAATTCACCTTTGTTTTCACGTGCTGATCCGAAAATATCACATAAGTATACTTGGTCAGCTTTACTTAGGCTTTCTGCGAACTCATTTAAAAATTTCTCTGTGCGTGAAAATGTATGCGGCTGGAATACAGCGACAACTTCACGCTCTGGATGTTTTTGACGAGCTGCTTCAATCGTTGCATTAATTTCTGTCGGATGGTGTGCATAGTCATCAATGATAACTTGCTCTCCCATCGGTTTTTCATTAAAGCGACGTTTAACACCTTCAAATGTTGTTAGTTGATGTTTAACTGCTTCTACATCAACGTTTTCGTAGTGGCAAAGCGCGATAACTGCTAATGCATTTAATACGCTGTGATCGCCGTATCCTGTAATTTTGAACGTGTCATAATACGTATTACGAACGAATACATCGAATATAGTACCATCAGTTCTCTTTTGAATGTTACGTGCTTGGAAATCATTATCTTCTCCAAATCCATAGAAAATAACAGGTACTTTCGCTTGAATTTTTTGGAGTTCTTCATCATCACCACATGCAATAATACCTTTTTTCACTTGCAATGCCATCTCTTGGAATGCATTAAATACATCATTGATGTCTGTAAAATAATCTGGATGATCGAAATCGATATTTGTCATAATTGCATAGTCTGGATAGTAAGACAAGAAATGACGACGATACTCACAAGCTTCAAATACAAAATACTTACTATTTTCTACCCCATGCCCAGTTCCATCTCCAATAAGGTAAGATGTTGGGTGTGCACCTTGCATTACATGGGCTAACAAACCTGTAGTTGATGTTTTTCCATGTGCACCAGTTACAGCAACACTTGTGTACTGATTCATAAGGTCACCTAAGAAGTGATGATAACGATGTACTGGGATATTTAATTCTTTTGCTGCTACGATTTCTTCATGCGTATCAGGAAATGCGTTTCCCGCGATAATCACTTGTCCTTCTTTAATATTATTTTTATCAAAAGGAAGGATGGAAATACCACGCTTTTCCAATGCTGTTTGTGTAAAGAAACGCTTTTCATAATCAGACCCTTGAACAGTATGCTTCATGTCATGAAGAATTTGTGCTAATGAACTCATTCCTGTTCCTTTAATTCCTACAAAATGGTAAACTGTCATCTTAAAGAACCTCCAACATTTCGAACTAATACAACGGCCTATCTATAAAGACAGTATATGAATCTTTTCTTATTTTGGTAATCATCATACATTCCTGATGCAGTGAATTTCTTTTTATATTCACTTATCAGTGATAAACTCGTACGTACTTCTTTTATGTCCATAACACATTTATTATAGCAAAAAACAAGCCGCTATACTATGATAACAGAAAAACTGATAGGGTCAATCACCTATCAGTTTTTCTCACTTTTACATATCTTCTTTTGTTTCTAATTGAACACGCTCTAGATGTGGATTTGGACGGTATTTACGACCAGCTTTTGCTTCTGGTTTTCCATTTAATTCTACGTTATCACCAGTAAAACCAATATTCATTTTTAATAAGCTACTTCCTACTCCGTATATATCGACAGGAACATTTTGAGCTTCAAATTCACGAATACGCTTCTCATCAAACCCACCAGTCACAACGATATCTACATGTTGGAACCCTTCCTGATCAAGAGCCTTACGAAGTGCAAATACAAGTGATGGATTTACACCACGTGGATCGAATGTTCCAAGTACTTCTGGGTGACGAATGAAGTATTGATCAATCATTGTACGAGACGTATCGACACGTACACCTTTTAATGTTGATCCAAATTCACGCGCTACGCGAAGTGCATCTGTAATGACATCATTGTTATAATCAATTAGTACGACTAATTCATCTTTTGGGAATTTTTTATGATATGCTTTTGCTGCTTCAACAACATCACCATTAAACATTTGAATTAAAGCGTGAGGCATCGTCCCCATACCACTTCTGCCCCACCATTCATTCATTGCATGCGTCGCTTGCGCGCTCATACCTCCGATGTATGCCGCATAACCGTCACCAGCTTGTTGAGTATAATGATCGTCACGATCTCCCATGAAAATAACCGGTTTTTCTTTATCTACACTACGTGCAGCTTGGACAACGTTATATACGTTTGTCGCAACTGATGTACGACGAGCTAAAATCCCATCAATTACACCTTCTAAAAAGCCGAAGTATTCATAAGGACCATGAATTGTTAAAACTGTTTCAAACGGACTAATATTATCGCCATCCTTTAAAGAATGAATTTCTAATTCCTCAGGATTTTTGGCGAATGTTTGTAGCAATGCGATTACCTCATCTGCTCCGCAAAGAACTGCATGTTCTTTTTGAAAAAACTGCATTGTTACAACACTTTTCGGGCGAAATTCTTCAATGATTTCTCTAGTTTTCAAAAAGTAAACGGCAGAGAACCAGCCTTCTCCAACACGTTCATCAAATTTAAATGTTTTATTTGTTAGTCGATTTATTTCACCTTTTAATTTTAATTCAATTTCTTTCATGTCGCTTTACTCCCTACTTTACTATCCAACATTTTCTCTTAGTATACAGCAAAACCGTTTACTATACATTTGTTTCCTGCATAGCAGCGAATTCATCCTCAGAAATAAGGACATCTCTCGGTTTCGTTCCTCTTCCTTCAGAAATAATCCCTTGCGATTCCATCTCTTCAATTAGACGTGCCGCGCGATTATAGCCAATGCGGAATTTTCTCTGTACAGAAGATGTGGACGCTCCCCCTTGCTCTACAACAAATTGACATGCATCAAAAAACAGTTCATCTTCCGACTCAGCCTGCTCTGATTTTGCTAATAAATCCTCTTGCTTAAATAAGTAGTTTGGCTTCATTTGCTTTTTCACATGATCCACTGTTCTTTCAATCTCATCATCTGATACGTATACACCTTGTACACGAACTGGTTTAGACGTGCCGTTTCCTAGAAATAGCATATCACCACGGCCAAGTAATTTCTCCGCGCCCCCAATATCGATAATCGTACGCGAATCAACTTGAGATGATACAGTAAACGCAATACGCGTTGGAATGTTTGATTTAATTAAACCTGTAATAACGTCTACAGATGGACGCTGCGTCGCAACTAATAAGTGAATACCACAAGCACGAGCTTTTTGTGCAATACGACAAATCGCTTCCTCAACATCACCAGGAGCAACCATCATTAAGTCCGCTAACTCGTCAATGACGATTACAATATAAGGTAATGTCTCACCTGGGATTTCTCTCCCACTTACAATCGTATTGTAACGAGTTAAATCACGAGCGCCAGCATGAGCAAACAATTCATAACGACGTTCCATCTCTTCAACCGCCCACTTTAACGCAGCTGTAGCTGCTTTTACGTCAGTAATAACAGGTGCTACAAGATGTGGAACAGAATTATATGGTGCCAGCTCAACCATCTTCGGATCAATTAGTATCAACTTCACTTCATGCGGCTTCGCTTTATATAAAATACTCGTTAAAATCGCGTTAATGCACACACTTTTCCCTGAACCAGTGGCACCCGCAATAAGTCCATGTGGCATTTTTCGAATATCCGTTACAATTGGATCACCTGAAATATCAAGCCCCAGCGCAACTGTAAGCGGTGATTCACTCTTTGTAAATACAGGACTTCTTAAAATTTCACGCAGGAATACTGCTTTACTCTCTTTATTTGGCACTTCAATTCCGATTGCGCTCTTCCCTGGAATTGGCGCTTCAATTCGAATATCTTTCGCAGCTAAACTTAGCTTAATATCATCACTTAAATTTGTAATTTTATTTACTTTCACACCTGGGTCTGGTTGCACTTCAAAACGAGTTACCGCCGGCCCTTGTGACACATTAATAACATGTGCTCCAACATGGAAATTATTAAATGTCGTATTTAATAATTCTTCCTGTTCTTCTAGCCACTCTCTATTATCTAATGCTGCCTGTTGTGGAATCGACAACAACGTTAATGACGGAAGTTCATACTTCGGTGGCGTTTGTAGTACGTTGCGCACATCGTTCTCTCTTTGATTTACAACATATGCTTTCTCTTGTACTTCCTTACTTGAAATTGGCTCTTGTACTTGTTCAGCCACCACTACTTGCTGCATCGGCTTTTCTTCCACTCGCGGTTCTACCACTACTTGCTGCATTGGTTTTTCTTCCACTCGCGGTTCTACCACTACTTGCTGCATTGGTTTTTCTTCCACTCGCGGTTCTACCACTACTTGCTGCATTGGTTTTTCTTCCACTCGCGGTTCTACCACTACTTGCTGCATTGATTTTTCTTCCACTCGCGGTTCTACCACCACTTGCTGCATTGGTTTTTCTTCCACTCGCGGTTCTACCACTACTTGCTGCATTGGTTTTTCCGTTACTCGTTCACCGACAGTAGATTGCGTTACGTTCGTTCTTACCGCATGTCTTTCCATTAACTTCTTTCTGTCTTGTTTTAACATGACAACGTTAAATGGGACATGACGCTTTTTCTCACGTTTCGGCTCTTCTTTTTGTGCAGCAGGCTGTTCTTCAACAACTTGTTTCTTTTCTTCAACTTCTTCAATTAAAACATTCGCAAAGCTTTGAACATCTTTCTTCGTTTGCTCATCTGCTTCTGAAACTGGTACGAATACTTCACTTTCTTCCATGAACTCAATTGTTTCTTGCTGAGAAATCACTGGTTGCTCTTCAACTGCTATATTTTCTAACGACTCTGTATTCATCGTTTCTTCAATTACTTCTTCTTGCGGAGTTTCCTCTAATGCGAATTCCGTAACTGATTCTATTCCCTTAGATTCCTCTAATTCCACAACCTCTTCTGCTTCCTTAGATTCCTCTAATTCCACAACTTCTTCCGCTTCCTTAGATTCTTCTAATTCCACAACCTCTGCTACTTCCTCAGATTCTTCTAACTCCGCAACTTCTTCTGCTTCCTCAGATTCTTCTAATTCCACAACCTCTTCTGCTTCCTTAGATTCCTCTAATTCCACAACTTCTTCCGCTTCCTTAGATTCTTCTAATTCCACAACCTCTGCTACTTCCTCAGATTCTTCTAACTCCACAACTTCTTCTGCTTCCTCAGATTCTTCTAATTCCACAACTTCTTCTGCTTCCTTAGATTCCTCTAATTCCACAACTTCTTCCGCTTCCTTAGATTCTTCTAATTCCACAACCTCTGCTACTTCCTCAGATTCCTCTAACTCCGCAACTTCTTCTGCTTCCTCAGATTCTTCTAATTCCGCAACTTCTTCCGCTTCCTCAGATTCTTCTAACTCCACAACTTCTTCTGCTTCCTTAGATTCCTCTAATTCCACAACCTCTTCCGCTTCCTTAGATTCTTCTAATTCCACAACCTCTGCTACTTCCTCAGATTCTTCTAACTCCGCAACCTCTTCTGCTTCCTCAGATTCTTCTAACTCCACAACTTCTTCTGCTTCCTCAGATTCTTCTAACTCCGCAACTTCTGCTACTTCCTCAGATTCTTCTAATTCCACAACCTCTTCTGCTTCCTCAGATTCTTCTAACTCCGCAACTCCTGCTTCTTCCTTAGATTCTTCTTCAAAAGCATCTGGTATTTCTATAGTAATTGTTTCTTCAAGCTTTTCATCTGCTTCTACAATCACTACATCTTCTAAGGATTCTTCTTCGACTTGATTTGCTGCAACTTCAGCAACAGTTTCTTCTATTTCTGTATTACATTCATTTTCTTCTGTTAATATCGAATACACGTGCTCTACTTTAGAATCTATTGACTCTTCTTGTAAAGTTTCTTCGTTATCTTCTGTAGATGATAACGCCACTACATCTTGCTCCTGCTTCAAGGCTTGTACAATTGTAGCCTCTTCTTCCACATGCTGTCCTACTGTTTTATGAAGCAAATCATCACTTAGGCTTTCTTCTAATGAAGGGGCTTGACGTTCAACTTCGTAACCGTTTTTCTCTAACCATGCATCCACAACCGATTTTTCTTCTACTTTATTACTTCGTTCGTTCACTCCGTTCTTAACAGATGAACTTCCTTGTAGAACTCCCGAAAAGTCAGATAATGTATATCCCTTTTTCTCTAACCATGCGTCAACAACAGCTTTTCCTTCAACAGATATTTCAAGATCGTCTCTTTCCTTTTCTTCCTCCTGCACAACCTTCGTTTCTACTGAAGGACGGTTATATCCATAAATCGGAGAAATCATTTCTGTTGGACGAAATGGTCTACGGTTACTTTCTTGCGACGGTACGAATGCTTTTTTTACGACAGGCTCTGGTTCCGGTTCATATTGCAATTCCGGTTCCTCATATGTAGGTGCTTCTGTTTCCACATACGGTCGTCTGCTTCTTTCCACTTTTATTCCTCTTTGAGTAGGCTGTTCTTCATATGCTCTTCTTTGAATAGGTTGTTCTTCAAAGTTAGGCAGTTCTCTTACATCCTCCTCATCGAAGCCATTATCTGGTATTAATGGAAAACGACATTTCCCTGCATTCCGACTTACCATTTGTGCTTCTCTTGCTTCAGTATAGTGGTTTACACGAGGAATTTTCGGCTGACTTGCAATTTGCTTTGGTACTTCTTTATTCATCGCTGTTTTTTCTTCCTCTTTGTTAAACAGCTTTTTCATCCAATCTAACATGCTTACCACTCTTTCTACTAAATAGTAACAACCTTTATTGTATCAGCATTCGGCAAAAAGTGCAGGTAAAATTAAGCATATTAACTTTATCCATAATATTCTAATTTACGAGTGTTTTGTATATAGAAAAAAGCAGCCTTCCATATAAGACTGCTTTTTAAGCTTTATTTTTCCGATATTCATCTACACTATCCGTCACGCTTTGTAATAAAGAATTTACATACTGTGGATCAGATAATTTTATGTCTTCTTCTGGGTTTGACATAAATCCGAGTTCTAATAGTACTCCAGGTACTTTCGACCAATTAAATCCAGAAAGGTCATCTCGAAATTTAATTCCATTTACTTTCACCTGATGATTTCCCCTCATTTTGTTTACAATTGTTTGGGAGACTTGAAGACTTTCAGCATAGATTTCTTTCGTATATTGATTTCCTTCTGCTGGCGTCAATACAGCGAACCCACTTTGGTTTGGATTTTCAGAACCGTCCGCGTGAAGACGTAAAAATAAATTCGCCTTATGATCATTCGCGAATGTCGCTCGTTCCTTATTACTTATATCAACCTCATGTGACGTTCTCGTCATCAATACTTGTATACCTTTTGCTTCCAGTTTTTCTTTCAATATAAAAGCCATCTCTAATACAAGAACTGATTCCCTCTTTTTCGTTACAACTCCCGCTGTTCCGTCTGTTACTTTATATTTTTGCGTAGTTGCTCCTGGACCAATTGGCTCTAAATTTAAATTCGCTTTTTGTTGATGCCCTGGATCAATAACGACGAGAAACTTTTCTTGTTTCTCCTTACTCTCTACTTTTTGTTCATTATTTTGTACAGGCTGTTCAGTTGTCTGCGCCGGCGGGATTTCCTCTGTCTTTTCTTTGGCCGACACTTCCTCCTGCTTAAGTTCAGCTTGCTCACTCGTTTGAATTGCTTGCGGTTCTTCTTTCTTTTCTTGTTCTTCTTGCTGCTTTTCTACCGGTGCGTTTTCTTTTTTATCGTTGTTTTTTTCTTGTACAGAAGATGTTGTTTCTTTTTTCGGTTGTTCTTGTGAACAACCTCCCATATATATCCCAATGGCTGCAATAGCGCTCATTATTTTTATATACTTCATTTTTCTCTCCTATCACTTTGCACCGGACTCAAAGCATTTTCTTATAGTATTTTTATAATATCATCCATATTCCCGATATAAATCGGTTGCCACGTTTCCGTACCGCGCTCAGCTGTATAAACAGGGTAAGTATCTTCATCTACATTAACGAAAACAGGATCTCCCATATCCGTTTCATATCCAATAACAATCCATCCTTCTTGCCATTTTCCGCTTTCATTGCTTATTAATGAATTTTTATGTTTATCATATCGGTAACCGATTTGCCCTTTTTCTAATTCACTTTCACTAAACACATATATTTCAT
Source organism: Bacillus cereus (assembly GCF_015071065.1). GTDB lineage: Bacteria > Bacillota > Bacilli > Bacillales > Bacillaceae_G > Bacillus_A > Bacillus_A cereus_BA. The sequence goes on from NZ_VOVA01000001.1 coordinate 1,048,696, forward strand.
AGGAACCTAACTCGATATCTTGCTGTTTTGAAGTTTCAATTCGTTTCAGAAGTTCTGCAATTTTTGGTTGTTGTTTCATACGTCTATCCCCTTCTTTTTTCTAAATTTTACCTAATCTATTTTTAAAATACAATATAGGTTTTGAGAGGAAACGTTACAATCCTAGGAATTTCGCACAAAAAAATAGCCTCACGTATGCGAGACTACTTTTCTAATATCAATTAAAATTTAAATTCTTGTCCAACTTCAAAGCTGTCTTCTAATACAAGAATGCCTTTTTCTTGTGGAGCATCTGGAAGCTCTAACTCACGTGCAGAGCAAATCATTCCAGAAGAAGGAACACCGCGAAGTTCAGCTGGTTTAATTAACATACCGCTTGGCATTACAGCACCGATTTTTGCAACAACAACTTTTTGTCCTGCATCAACGTTTGGTGCACCACATACGATTTGTAATGTTTCTGTACCGATTTCTACTGTACAAATGTTTAATTTATCAGCATTTGGATGCTTTTCTTTCTCAGCAACATAGCCTACAACAAATTTCGGCGTGAAATCAGCTTCTACTTTTTCTTCAAAGCCGTTCTTCGCTAAAATCCCGTTAATTTTTTCAACAAATTCTTTCGTTAATGTAACGTTTCCGTTGTCTGTTACTTCTACATAAGAAGACGCATTAAAGATGTTGAATCCTCCTGTTACGTTGCTTTCACGATCATAAACGCGAGCAACATCTCCTTTGCGGTCAAATGTACGGTTTTCTAAAGTAATATCTTGTAAGGTAACAATTAAAGTGTCACCAATTCCTTCAAGGTTGTAAAAAACGTTCACTTCGTTCATCCTTTCTCTTTTCCATCTGTCTTCTTCCGATTCTTCGCTAAAATAAAGATTGGTTCAAAGTCCCCATCTTCATATACGAATGAAAGTGATGTAATCGGAACATGCCCTTCGGCAAAAAATTTCATTGTCATTTGTGCAATAATATCATAACCGATTTCGTTGACGATATCAGCAATAATTAATACATCTTGGTGAGGAACAGCAACAACCATGTCACCAGAAATCTTTTCACGCATCGATTGTAGTAACGATTCGTTTAAAATACGAGTCGCATCATACCCATCATTTGTGTTTAAAAAGTAGAATGTATTACCTGCTACTGTTTCTTGTTTAAATTCATAACCTAATGAGCGAGCGTTGAATAATGCCATTTCACGCACTTGCTGCTCTGTAAGCTCTAATTTTTGCAATAAGCGCTCATCAATCAATCGATACGTTTTATTAGAATCTAGCGCATAGTAAATACGTGTTTCCGCCGTATGGTCCGTCATAATAAACGGATTTCCTTCTTCTGATTGTTTCGGGAAAGAAGTAGAGCGAATAACAGGTAAAATTTTCGCCGTGCTATTTTCTTCTTTATGCATTGCAATTAACGCTTCTTGTACGTAATAAGCGACCTCTTCAATCGCTTTTTCTTTGTTTACTTCCCATTTTGCCACTACCCCTGGAAGTGATACGTTAATACCTTTTTTCGAGTCTGTTTGTTCAATACGTAGAACTTCTTTCTCGCTATCATAATGAAAGTCCCATTCTGGTCGAGATAATTTCTTCATTAACTCGTCTTTCATTTTTTTACTTGTCATCTTCATCTCTTTTTCCTCCCTTCCAAAAAAATAACCTCCCCCGCGAAGGTAGAGGTTGTTTTACAATTCAATTGGCAAATTGCCTTATTTTAAACCTTCAATAAACTCTTCGATTTGCTCTTGTGTTTTACGATCTTTATTTACATAGCGACCTGTTTCTTCACCTTTATTGTACGCTACAAAGCTTGGAATGCCAAATACGTCTACTTTCACGCATAGATCAATAAATTCATCACGATCTACATAGTAAAATGAAAAATCACTATATTTCTCTTCTACTTCTGGCATAAACGGATCAATAAAACGGCAGTCTGGGCACCATTCTGCTGAGAACATGAAGACTACATTCTCTTCATTTTTTAATTCTTGGAATTGTTCCATGCTTTCTAATGATTTCATCTATATTTCCTCCTCTAACGAGTGCACTTTTTCACACTATAATCTTTTCTTTATACTACCATACATCGCGCATGGTGCAAGGTTTATGCTTGCTTTTCATCATACTTATATTGCCCAACAAGTAACTTAACAACGTGTACAAATAATTCCGTTCGGTCGACATAATCATCTGTAAAAATACCGATAGCACCTTCGTGACTACGAATATCTTTTCGCTCTACAAACTCTTCCATCACTTCACTTAGCTCTTTTCCTTCTTCAAGTGGTGCTAAAAAATCGTCTGGTAACTTAATACGTGCCCCGCCTGCAACAAATGTTTTACCGTCAATCGTCGCTAAAGCACCCCAGTTACACATAAATAACCCATGTTCCGTTTTCATAACGCCGCCTTCTAGCCCAATACCGATATGAGCTGCACCTTCCTGCAATGCTCTCTTCGCTCTATTTACTGCTCCTTGCATCGTCTCTTCATCTGAGAAAGGCTGGTTTGCCACTCCTGACGGAACAGAAAGAGATGTAATTTCAGCATCTTTCCAAACCTTCTCCACAGCCCCAACTTTCGTTTTATTCTTCGATCCAACTACTACCTTCATTTCATTCACCTCTATGTAAATTCACACTCATATTCCTTCTACATTCAAACTTTTCACTTTCACAACTTCGGGCCTCGAACGTTAAAATAGATCATACTCACTATCTATTCGGAGTGAGCAACAATTAAGCACTAACCGCTACGACTCATCGCTGGGCCATCTCTCCTACCTAAAAAAAGAAAAGGTTTTCCAAAAACAGGCTTCTCTCTTCCTATCCGGGGTTTAAATACATCGCTCGAGCACCAATTAAGCACTGACCGCTACGACTCATCGCTGGGCCATCTCTCCCACCTAAAAAAAGAAAGGCTCTTCAGCCCTTCTTCCTCTCTACGCGTTATTCTTAATCGTCTCTAACGTCGTTTTGTCCGTCGCTCTCACAAGCTTCGTAATTAATTCCTTCGCTGCCGCATAATCATCAACATGTAAAATTGAAGCATGTGTATGAATGTAGCGTGCACAAACACCAATTACTGCTGATGGAATACCAGAGTTACTTGTATGTACACGGCCCGCATCTGTACCACCTTGTGAAATAAAGTATTGGTACGGAATGTTATGTGTTTCTGCTGTATCTAAAATAAATTCGCGCATTCCTCTATGAGTTACCATTGTGCGGTCATAAATACGAAGAAGAGCGCCTTTTCCTAATTGACCGAACTGCGTCGTATCACCAGATGCGTCATTTGCCGGACTTGCATCAAGCGCATAGAAAATATCTGGTTGAATCATATTTGCAGCAGTTTGTGCTCCGCGAAGACCTACTTCTTCTTGTACAGTCGCACCAGAGTATAATGTATTTGGCAATGTTTCATCTTTTAATTCTTTTAGTAATTCAATAGCAAGGCCACATCCATAGCGGTTGTCCCAAGCCTTCGCCATAATTTTCTTTTCGTTTGCCATCGGTGTAAACGGGCAAATTGGAACAATCTGTTGTCCTGGTTTTACACCAATTTCAAGTGCTTGTTCATAACTATCTGCACCTATATCAATTAACATATTTTTTATATCCATCGGTTTTGCACGTTGCGCATCACTTAATAAATGAGGAGGAATAGAGCCAACAACCCCAACAACAGGACCATTCTTCGTCATAACTTGTACACGCTGAGCTAATAGCACTTGGCTCCACCAGCCACCTAACGTTTGAAAACGAATCATTCCGTTTTTCGTAATTTGCGTAACCATGAAACCTACTTCATCCATATGACCTGCTACAAGAACGCGTGGTCCAGTTTCGTCCCCTTTTTTCAGACCAAATACACTACCTAAACCATCTTGCACAATCTCATCAGCATATTTACTTAATTCTTGCTTCATAAAACGGCGCACATCATGTTCAAAACCTGATGCACCTTGTAATTCTGTTAACGTACGAAATAATTGTAATGTCTCTTTATTCACGAAGTCCCCTTCTTTCAAACCTTAGTAGAATACCTCTTTTATTGTAACGAAATTTTCGAAATGTTTCTAGTTTCTTCTTTTTTAGTTGCATTTGCATTATAATTATTATTGGTACACTATTTTTATTTTACAGAATTGAGGTGAATATATGAGCTGGAAAGGTTTAGTCACAGGTCTTGGCGTTGGGTTCGCAGCTGGTTATTTCGTTGCAAACAAAGTACAAGAACAATCCCATATTTCTTCAGAAAAAGCATTGAAAATGGTGAAACAAGCATTAAGTCATAAAGGTGAAATTACTGGCTCTTGGGTACATATGGTTCCAGAGACGTTTGAAAAATACGATGTCGCATATGAAGTTTATCGCGGTGGTCTTACAACAATGTTAGATGATATACAAGAACGATTTGAATTTTTGGTTGATGCTAAAACAGGTACTGTTTTAGAAGTTATAGCAGCATAAAAAAAAGCTAGTAATTACTAGCTTTTTTACGCTTCTACAATCGTTTTTCTCTCTATCTTTTCCACTATATGCCCTTCCTCATTCCACTTTACTGCACGGTAATATGCATCATGATAAAAAGTAAACCACGCCTCTTTTTCAGCACCATACTTCATCCACCTTTGTTTATGTTCAATCGATGTCATCGGATAATCATCGTATGCCATTACCCATAATACATTTTGATGTGCATGCGTTGGTAAAATGTCCGCTAAATGAAGCATCGTTTCACCCTGACTTTCAAGACTGACAACGGCATGTCCATCGCTATGACCACCCGTATGCACCATCTTTATTTCATCCGTAATTTCTATTTCTTGCTGAAAGGTAACAACTTTATCTATAATTGGCTCCCAATTTCCCTTCCAATATGTATTACGCGACCTAATATTCGGATTTCTCATTTCATTCCACTCGGTTTCACTTACGTAAACTTTCGCATTCGGAAACGCCGGAACAAGGTGATCTCCCTCCCACTTTGTTAAACCAGATGCATGGTCAAAGTGAAGATGTGTCATTAAGACATAATGAATATCTTCAGTACGCAGTCCCAGTTTTTCTAAAGATTCCTCAACTGATGATTCTTCTGTTACACCTTGATTCCGCTTCATTTTCTCATTCAATTTACCATTCCCTATCCCTGAATCAATAAGCATGTTTCCTTCTTTCGTTTGCAAGAGTAACGGATCTGTTCGTAAATAAATATGATTTGTATCATTATGTTTATATTTGCGTGACCAAAGTACTTTCGGCACAACTCCAAACATTGCCCCTCCATCTAAATGCGTGTTCCCGCCTTTTAGCCACGTCACTTTTATATCACCAATTTGTAACTGTTCCATATCCCAGCCCCCTTTTCCATTTAATTTTAACACAAAATTCTGATTATTTTACATATAAAAAACCTATACATTACTGCATAGGCTCCGTACGATATTTTGCTTCAACACGGTAAATACGATGACCTTTACTAGAGAATTTCTCTTCATATTCTGTCATAATATTCCCTTCAAAATCACTGTTATGAAGATCTAAGCTAAGGTAAGTTAATAACATACCATACTCAGCCATACTCATAATAGAGTATTCAAATAAGCCTTGGTTATCAGTTTTGAAGTGAATTTCTCCGCCCTCTACTAACACTTCTTCATAATTACGTAAAAATGTTTTATACGTTAAACGACGCTTTATATGACGATTCTTTGGCCATGGATCTGAGAAGTTTAAATAAACGCGGTCAATTTCACCTTTCGCAAAGAAAACTGTTAAATCTTCAGCATCTTTATTAATTAACTTTAAGTTCGGTACTTCTTCTTCAATTAATTTATCAAGTGCATCCACAACAACACTTGTGAATTTTTCAATTCCAATATAGTTTATATGCGGATTTGCTTTTGCCATATCATACATAAAGCGGCCACGTCCTGTACCTACTTCAATATGAATTGGCTGTTCATTCCCAAATACTTCTTTCCAGTTACCAGCGCGCTCCTCTGGGTTCCCAATTACGATATGTGAATACTCATTAATTCGATCCATTGCATAAGGCTTATGTCTTAAACGCATAGATGTCTCCCTCTCTTTACAAAACTATTTTAAAGGAAAAATTCCTTCTTTCTGTTTTAATCAATCTATCAAACAAAAAACCAAGTACGTACGAGCACTCGGTCCGTTTCTTTCAAGTATAAGATGTACCATTTTGATAAAAACTACATAAAGCATTAAACATTCCATGACGAAACAGCTTTTTCTCTTACATTTCCAGAGCGAGAAAAACACTCGAAAGGATGATCCGTTCATGCCAATTAATCAACAGCATCAATTAGAAGTGTTAAAAGATATTTTAATCAATCATCAAAGTGATTGCTGCGGGACAGTTTCTGAATGCGAGCAATTAGAGCGCCTCATTCAATCGTTACTCGCAAACGATAGTATAAGTAGTGACGCTAAAGCAATGCTAAACGATGTATATTATTATAGTCAATCGGGTAAATCTTCCTCTAATTTGGACAACCATATTTCCAATAATCAAGAACAACTTACTCAGTGGATTGCTGGAATGGACAATTTTTCTTAAGTATTACTCTGAAGCAAGTAGTTGCTGTAAATATTGATGCCAATATTCAGCTTCTGCTTGCTGCTTTTTTGTTGTGTGCCATTGAATAGATAAAATCGTTTGTGCTATCACATACCATCTCATACGCCTAAGCAATGATTCATCTAGTTCAACCTCATAATATCCGAGCCACTCACTCCATTCATGGCGCGGAACATACCAATATAATAACATACCAAGATCTAAAGCTGGGTCAGCAATAACAGCTCCATCCCAATCAATTAAAAACAATTCGTCTTCATCCGACAATATCCAATTGTTATGGTTTACATCACAATGGCATACAACGAATTCATCGTACTCAATATCTTTTAATGACTCAGTTAAATATTGAAGACCTTGCTGAATTGTTTCATCAACTCTTATATCTCCTCTTAAAACGAGCTGTAATTGTTGTAATAACTCTTGCGCATGAAGCGGCTGCTTTCCTAACCTTTGAATCATCTGCACAAGCGCTTTAGAGGAGTGTATTTTCTTCAAAAGTTTTGCAACACGTTCTAGTTTCATATCCTCTTGCTCTAACTTCTGTCCCGGAAGCCATTTTTGAGCAGAAATTACATCACCGTTCGTTACCCTTCTTGTCCAAAGTAATTTTGGAACAATTCCTTCTGCTGACAATACCGCTAAAAAGGGCGATGTATTCCGCTTTAAAAATAACTTTTGTTGTCCGTTTTGCGCAATATATGCATCGCCCGTTACTCCACCAGCCGGTATAAGACTCCACTCTTTTCCTAATAATTGTTCCAACCATTCCATATTCATTACCCGTTAACAAATCCTTATCTTTTATAGTTATGAAAAGAAAAACCGCAACATTTCTACACATGTTGTGGATTCATATATTTTACTGTATTTGAATGAAAAAACTTGGCATACGCCGAAAACAGGACAAATCACCTGTTCTTCTAGTTTATTTTACAAAATCACTCATAGAATGACAACTTATCAAAATCGTCACCTTTGTCAATTCTACATTTATTACATTCTCATCGTCAAGTAGCGATTTGTCACATTATCGTCAATATATACGTGCTAGTTGGAGCCAATTGAAGTTCCTTTCCTCTAAATGAAGAAATTGGCTGTGTTTTTGCTTGCTTTTCGTTTACTAGTACATGCCACGTTTCTTCTTTTGGGAGCTGAACTATTTCATTTTGCAAACCGCTATTGAATAGCACAACAATCTCTTTCCATGGTCCGAAAGATTCTACATTTCGCAAATGGTATGCAAGTGCTTCTTTTGATGTTTGCAAAAAAGTTATATGCTTTTTTATAAGGTCAGCGCTTTTTAACCGGAATGCCCCATGCTCCTTCCGAATCGCAATTAAACCTTTTATATAGTTAACTGTCTCCATCTCTTTTTCTTTTTGATCCCAATCTAATCGATTGATTTCATCATTTGCATTATAACTGTTTTCATTTCCTTGCTTCGTACGATAAAACTCTTGCCCCGCATGTAAGAAAGGAATCCCTTGTGAAAGAATAACCATTGCAGTTGCTAAACGATGACGCCTTTTCAGAATTTCTTCTGATTCTGGATTACTTTGCACTAGTTTATCCCACATCGTCATATTGTCATGACATTCTACATAGTTGATGCTTTGTACTGGCTCTAGGAACAATCCTGTTTCTTTCATACTTAAAAGGCTACCAGCTACTATATACTGCAAATGATTACAGTCTACATGCCCACCAAATGCAAAGCCACGTTTATTTATATTAAAAGTACTTCCTTTTATTCCATCACGAAATTGATCATTAAACTGTGCGATACATGGCATTTTATTCGCATTATTTAACGTCGCTTTCTCTTCAAGAGGAAGCGGTGTTTGTAAATCCCATCCTTCACCTAGTAACAGCGCATCCTGCTTTATTTTTCGCACTTTTTTTTCTAACGCATTCATCGTTTCAACATCTAAAATTCCCATTAAATCAAATCGGAATCCATCAACATTGTATTCAGTAAGCCAATATAAAACAGATTCTATAATAAATTTCCTCATCATTTTCCGTTCAGATGCTATATCATTTCCAACTCCCGTCCCATTAGACGGCATGCCATCCTTACCGTGTCGGAAATAATATCCAGGAACCAATTTTTCAAATGACGATGTTTCTCTTTCAAATACGTGGTTATACACAACATCTACAACAACTCGGATGCCCTGCGCATGAAATGTTTCAATAAGCTGTTTACACTCTGATATGCTGTTATACGGGTCAGAAAGGTTTGTAGCATAAAATCCTGTTGGCGCATTGTAATATAATGGATTGTAACCCCAATTATATGCGGAGGAAGGATTCGCCTCATCTATGCCACCGAAACAAAATAAAGGCAATAGTTCAACATGTGTAACACCTAAATCTTTTATATGAGACAATCCCGTTAACGTCCCATTTCGTCCCGTTGTCTCCTCTTCCATCAATCCTTTATATGTTCCCTTTTTATTCACTCCACTGTTTGGATGAATAGTAGCGTCACGAATATGCAGTTCATACAATATGGCATCTGTCATTGACTGTAATGGTGATAATTCTACTCGTTTTGTCACATTCGTTTTTTCCAAATCGATAACAACGCCGTATTTTCCATTTATCGTCGCAGACTTTGCATAAGGGTCAACCGCTTCGTTCCATATTAAATTAATACAAACAAGGAATGTATATCGTGCTCCATCATGATCACCTTGTAATGTATGAATCCACACTCCGTTTTCTTCTCTGTACATTTCATAATCAATATATTCTTTATCACTTTTATAAATCCGTACTTTCGCAAGCCTTGCAGTCGGAGCCCATACTTTAAATATTGTTTCTTCTTTTTTATACACAGCACCTAAGTCGGTACCTTCATAATAATATTTTTCATCGAAAACTACTGTTCGAATCACAGCGCCTATTTGTAAATCTGTTTCTTCATTCCGTTCATCCCGTACTGTATAATACTTCCCCACATCTAGCGGCTCTTCTATAAAACATTCATACTTCGTTGCATCTGGAAGAGCAATAGTATGAACAATCGGTAACTCTTTCACATTGCTTCCTTCTTGTAAACGAAATGTCCGGCTTGTTCCATACGCATGCGGGAGCAAAATTGTAATTTTATTCATTTCATCTAAATAGGCATCAAATGGACGTTTTACTTTCAACATAAAAAATCACCATCATTCTCAAAATTAAAATGAAACGAGCTGCAAATGATAAGGCTTTTCTTATCAGCGAAGCTCTATACAGTAACACATTAATCCCTATAGTATATTCACCTGTATAAAAAACGTTTTCATACATTCTATTTTTGTAGTTTTATTTCAGCAATCGATTTATATTTCGGCGTTTCCTTCACGTGAGATTCGTATAAAGTAATCGTATCCGCTTGAAATGATATTTCAGGCACTTCTTTTATATTTTCCAAATCAAACTTTTCTTCTCCTACCCATTTACGAGCAACAGTAATATGTGGATGATAAGGACGTGTCTCTAGAGAGAAGCCATTTTCTTCACAAATTGTATGCACTTGTTTTTGCAACTGAAACAAGTCGTGATTCTCACTTACCTTCGCCCAAAAAATACGCGGCTCTTCTTCTAGGCCAAACGTAGAAAATCCTTGTAACGTGAACGATAGTTCTTTTGTTTCTGTAAGTGTTTGTAATCCATTCTTTATTCCTTCTAATTGTTCCTGCGCCGCACTTCCTAAAAAGGAAAGTGTAATATGATAGTCTTCCTCATGTACCCACGAGCGAAATGGTAATTCATCCTTCATTTCCTCTTTATAATTAGACAACAATTCTTTTATATGACTTGGTAAAGTGATTGCGACAAAATAATGCGGCTCCATGTGCATCGTCTCCTTCTTGTTATTGTTGCTTTTCTTTCTTATCTCATTCAGCTAAAAAGAAGCGAACCGTCCCAAAAGTCTAACCTTTGAATAGATTTATTTTCTTATTAAGTTAAGATCGCAATAGTAAATGAAATTATGTCGACGCAAATTGAAATATATCGACGTTTCGACAAGAAATATCGACTTAACAACAAAATACGACAATACAAGCAACCTATTCTTAATAGAAAACCGTCCCAAAAAACCTTTTGGGACGGCCTCTCATTATTTTGCTAATTCATGAATCGCCTGAGCATAAATTGCTGTTGCTTTTAATAAATCTTCAATTTCAATGTACTCATCTTTTTGATGCGCAAGTTCTTCTTTTCCTGGGAATAACGGACCAAATGCAACGCCAGCTTTCAATGAACGAGCATACGTACCACCGCCAATTGCTAACAATTCAGCTTTTTCACCAGTTTGTTCTTCATATACGCGTTGCAAAGTACGAATTAACGTATGATCTTTGTCAACGTGATGCGGGCGAGAGTTAGAATAATCCGCTACTTCAAATCCATGAGTACCAACATATTCTTTTAACTTTGCAATCGTTTCTTCAAAGTTAGTTGTAACTGGATAGCGTACATTTAATCCTAAATTACCACCGTTTTCTTGCGAGTAAGACAGGCGACCAACATTCACTGTTAACGGCCCGCTAATATCGTCTTTATAAGAAATACCAGCTTTTTCTCCAATAATATCACCTGTAAATGTTTCTGTTACAAACGATGCAAATGAAGCCCCTTTTCCATCAAGAGAAACTTTCGTTAAGAAGTTTGCCAATAATAAACCCGCATTTTCTCCCTTTTCCGGAGTAGATCCGTGAGCTGAAATCCCTTTGATTTGCAACTTCACCGTATTTCCTTCTACAATTACTTTACCTATTTTTTTAGCAGTTTGTAAATACTCTTCATATGCTCCTGTAAGTGCATTTACATCTTCTCCTGTAATAACTGCTTCTGCAAAATCAGGAACCATATTTAAACGACGACCTGACTCAAATGAAATAAGCTTAAATGTGCCTTCTTTCTCTTCGCCACCACTTTGCACAACTTGTATGTCAGAAATTCCTTTTTCCGCATTAATAATTGGAAAATCTGCATCCGGCGCAAAACCGATTGTTGGCATTTCTTCATTTTTAAAATAATGATCTACACACTTCCAATTACTTTCCTCATCTGTTCCTAAAATCATACGAACACGTTTTGAAAGAGGTAAGCCTAATTCTTTAACGATTTTCATCGCATAATAAGCTGCCATCGTCGGCCCTTTATCATCAATTGCACCGCGTGCAAAAATCTTCCCGTCGCGAATATCCGCACTATACGCAGGAGTTGTCCAGCCATCTCCTTCTGGTACAACATCAACGTGACAAAGAATACCTACTAACTCTTCTCCTTGTCCCATTTCAAGATGACCTGCATATCCTTCTAAATTTTTAGAAGCGAAACCTTCTGCGTATCCTTTATGTAACATGAAAGATAAGGCTTTTTCTACACCTTCACCGAATGGTGCGCCCTCTTTCGCAGATTCTTCTTCCCATACACTTTTAATTTGTAAAAATTGTTGTGTATCACGAATTAAATCATCTTTTCGTTTTGTAACTTCTTCTGTCCAATTAATCGTTGACATCACGCATCCATCCTTCTTTTATATTCTCTCTTTCATCATAGCAAACGAAAATCTCTTATGCCATACACGAAAACCTAATAACAAACAATTGTAATATTTCAGATATTTCTTATTAGTTTTTCTTTTATTTTCTCAAAAAAATTTGCAGGAATTTGGCGTTTTACGTAGAAATTTATGAGTTAGTTGACTGACCAAATATACAATGTCAACTACCAATATTTTTCTATATGAATATTTGTTAAACTTTTGTAAAATTTAAGTAGATTAAAGCATGAATTTTATCATGTAGAGTACAATGGTAGTAACGACCTTCTTTCCTGAATGGGGTCAAAAAAACTAGTAGAGGAGTGGTTTTCTCTTGAAACCTACAACTACTCGTATGCTAACACGCATTAAGTCAATTTATATGTACATCAATGAAAACGGTACGGTAACGACGAAAGACCTTGTAGATGAGTTCGGGATCACACCACGAACGATACAACGTGATCTAAATGTGTTGCAGTTTAATGAACTCGTGTATAGCCCTTGCCGCGGCAAGTGGACAACGACAGGAAAGAAAGTGAGAATGACCTCATAACAAAAAAACAATTGTATGTAAAATAAATACATACCCCTTTCTATCTCATTAGAAAGGGGTCTTTTCTATGCTTTGAAATTGGCGTTACTTTTCGTTATCTACTTGATACGACTTTAACATTTCTACTTCTTCATCTGTTAGTTCACGATACTGTCCAAGCTCTAATTCTTCATCTAATACTAAAGGTCCCATTTCTGTTCTCTTTAAGTAAACAACTTTTTTCCCTACCGCTTCAAACATACGCTTCACTTGATGGAATTTACCTTCTGTAATAACAAGCTCAATTTCGGAAATATCATCACTTTTTAAAATTGTAAGTTCGCCTGGCTTCGTTTCATAGCCATCTTCTAAAATAACACCTTTAGCGAATTCTATTACATCCTCTTCCGTTACAACGCCTGAAATGTGTGCATAATATTTTTTCGGCACATGCTTTTTCGGAGATAATAGTTGATGCGTTAACTTTCCATCATTTGTGATTAATAAGAAACCTTCTGTATCAATATCGAGCCTTCCAACAGGGAATGGATCGAAAATCGCATCTTCTAATTCTAATAAATCTATTACTGTTTCGTGGTTATCATCTTCTGTCGCTGAAATAACACCTTGTGGTTTATGCATCATTAAATAAACAAACTCTTTATATTCCACAACTTCACCGTGAATCATAACCTCTTGCTCTTCTACATTCACATGAAACTTCGCATCTTTCACTGGCGTTCCATCAATTTTCACAACGCCGTCTTTCAGTAATTTCTTTACTTCTTTTCTACTTCCGTGTCCCATATTCGCTAATAATTTATCTAATCTCATGTTCTTCACCTTCTTTATTTATCATAGAAAAGGGGACGTATTTACGCCCCTTTTGATTTCAACTTTATTTTGAATCTACTACCAAGTTTACGCTGGATTTTCTCTAAAGCTTCTCCGCCAAATACTCTTTCTAGTACTCCTGTGCGAATCGCTAATAATCCGTAAACAAGGCCACCAATACCTGCACAAATCGCAACTGTAATAAGAGCACCAATACGGCCATCAGGCGAAATCATGAAGGATAGAAGCCATTGTGATAGTTTTACAGAAATAACCATTACAAGTGTTAAGACTGCAATTTGGAATGTTCTCTTATATACAACACCAAATGAATAGTTTGTGTGTTTTTTGATTTGTCTATTCGTATACCATACGGAAGCTAAGAAGCCGACTGCAGTAGCCAGAATCGCCCCAACTGTACCGAAATAACGAATAAAGATTACGTTACATACAAATTTCAAAATAACACCCATCACAAGCGCAATAACCGCATGTTTCTGCTGGTTAATCCCTTGCAGAATAGCTGCTGTCACTGTGAATAAAGCGAATAACAATGCAACTGGCGCATACCACATTAATACTTGTCCACCTAGTGGGTCTGAATCGTAGAAAGCAGTGTAAATCGGATATGCAAGTGTAGAAATACCGATAACTGCTGGCAATGTTAAAAACATATTCGCCTGGAATGTTTGCGTAATTTGTAATTTCAAATAACGGTATTGCTTTTCAGTAAACGACTTTGTAATCGCTGGCACGAGCGTTAAACTAAACGCTGTTGCAAGTGATACTGGAATCATAATTAATTTATGCGTCCACATCGTGAAAATACCGAGTGCTCGCTCTGCGATATCTCCTTGACCAATCGCCTGCATAATAGAGTTAAATGTCAATGTATCAATTTGTTGATATAAAGGAATTGTTAATCCAATTACAACGTAAGGAATTGCATATGCAAACAACTCTTTAAACAATTGAGCGGTACTTACCGTCGATTCTGGTACAGTTTGCTCAATTAAATATTGGTCCAAATATTTTTTACGTTTTAGCCAGTACCAAATTAATACGCCAAGTGCTCCAACTGCTGAAACAAACGCAGCGAATGTCGCAACCCCAACTGCCGTTGCTACTGTACCGCCAAGTACTTTAATAACGATGAAACTACCCGCTAATAAAAAGACGATACGAATAATTTGCTCAATAATTTGTGAAACCGTAGTCGGTCCCATCGATTGGTGGCCTTGGAAATAACCACGAATCAAACTTGCTGCCGGTACAACAATAAGCGCAAAACTTACGAGGCGAATAATCATCGTAACTTCTTCTATCTTATTTTGTAAACTTTGTTTACCAAGCATTGCTTCTGCAAATAATGGTGCGGTCATGTACAGCACTAAGAAGGAAAGAACTCCTGTTACTATCATCATAACCATTCCCGAGCGGAACATTCTCCGGCTCGTTTTATAATCTCCAAGTGCATTATATTTGGAAACAAACTTCGAAACAGCAAGCGGCACCCCTGCCGTTGCAATACTTAAAAATATCGTATATGGAATGTATCCATATGTATAGAGCGTTCCGCCTTCTGTGCCTACTAATGCATGAAATGGAAAGACGTAAATCATGCCTAAGAACTTTACTAAAAATGTCCCTAACGTCACAATAAGCGTTCCGCGCAGAAATTTTGAATCGGACATACAAAAATCCTCCTACATTTACATAAAGTGAAACTATAACTAGCGGGAGATTCCACTCCTACTGATT
Source organism: Bacillus cereus (assembly GCF_015071065.1). Taxonomy (GTDB): domain Bacteria; phylum Bacillota; class Bacilli; order Bacillales; family Bacillaceae_G; genus Bacillus_A; species Bacillus_A cereus_BA. The sequence continues at coordinate 1,064,003 of NZ_VOVA01000001.1, forward strand.
ATTAGTTGAACCATTCGAGCATTTACGAGCAAGTGACCCCTCTCCCCTTCTGCTAAAGCTGGAGATCGTAGTCTTATTGCCCACAAATCAGGGATAGTACTGAACTCTAACTTTTGTATTGTACCACAATTCTCCTCTTAAGCAGTACTTCACTCTATTTTTCTTTTAAGAGAAAACATGCTATTCTTTTAGGCAGGAAATGTAGAAAATGAGGTCGATATATTATGCATTATGATGTTATTGTCATCGGCGGCGGTCCTTCAGGACTAATGGCTGCAATCGGTGCTGCTGAAGAAGGCGCAAGCGTCTTACTTCTTGATAAAGGAAATAAACTAGGACGTAAACTTGCGATTTCTGGTGGTGGTCGTTGTAACGTAACGAACCGTCTACCACTTGATGAAATCGTTAAACATATACCTGGAAATGGTCGCTTCTTATACAGTGCTTTTTCTATTTTCAGTAATGAAGATATTATTACATTCTTCGAAAATCTCGGTGTACAACTGAAAGAAGAGGATCATGGCCGCATGTTCCCAGTATCAAATAAAGCGCAATCTGTTGTAGATGCACTGTTAACACGATTAAAAGACTTAGGTGTGAAAATACGTACGAATACGCCTGTTGAAACGATTGAATATGAAAGCGGTCAAACGAAGGCTGTTATTCTGCAAACAGGTGAAGTGTTAGAAACGAATCACGTCGTTATCGCTGTTGGCGGAAAATCTGTTCCTCAAACTGGTTCTACTGGAGACGGATACGCTTGGGCTGAAAAAGCTGGGCATACAATTACAGAACTTTTCCCAACAGAAGTACCAATTCTTTCAAACGAACCGTTTATTCGTGACCGCACATTACAAGGTCTTGCTTTACGAGATGTAAACTTAAGTGTATTGAACCCGAAAGGAAAAGTTATCATTTCTCATAAAATGGACATGCTTTTCACTCACTTCGGCCTATCTGGTCCTGCTGCTCTTCGCTGTAGCCAATTCGTTGTGAAAGCGCTGAAAAAGTTTAAAACGAACACAGTGCACATGAGTATCGATGCATTGCCAGAAGAAAATAGTGAGCAACTGTTCCAGCGCATGCTGAAACAAATGAAAGAAGATCCGAAAAAAGGAATTAAAAACGTTTTAAAAGGCTATGTTCCTGAACGTTACTTCCTATTCTTATTAGAAAAAAATGAAATTGACGGTAGCGAACAAGCTGGACAAGTTTCTCACGAGAAGATTCGTGCACTTGTGAAAGACCTTAAAGAATTTACTGTGAACGTAAATGGTACGCAGTCAATTGAAAAAGCATTCGTTACTGGCGGAGGGGTATCCGTTAAAGAAATTAATCCGAAAGAAATGGCTTCGAAATTCACGAATGGTTTATACTTCTGCGGAGAAGTTCTTGATATTCACGGTTATACTGGCGGCTATAACATTACATCTGCCCTTGTTACTGGCCGAATTGCCGGAACAACAGCTGGACAAAATGCGAAAATGCAATATTAAAAAAAGAAACAGGGACTCCTGTTTCTTTTTTTAGTATGTTGGAATAGCAAAGCAGTACACGAAATTATATCGGCGATACTTTAAATATATCGACCGTTTCTTCAAAAATATCCCTTCCTCCTAACTTCCCATTGCTTTTTTGTTGCTTTATATACCTTAGTACCTTTATATTTTATATTGTTGAATATTCGAAAAAGGGTAAGGGGAAAACAAATGAGAAAAAAAGTCATGATGTCTTTAATGCTAATGACGTTTCTTTCTGCGGTAGAAGGAACGATTGTTAGTACAGCAATCCCTCGTATAACGAGTGATTTGTCAGGCGTCGAACTTGTTAGTTGGGTATATGCAATCTATATGCTTGCAACAGCTGTTTCGACTCCAATATACGGAAAACTTGCTGATTTATTCGGCCGTAAAAAAGTTCTGCTCATCGGAGCAACAATCTTCTTAATCGGTTCTGCACTTTGCGGAGTCGTTACATCAATGGAACAATTAATCTTCTTCCGTGCTCTTCAAGGTATAGGGGCTGGTGCTGTTATGCCGATCACAATGACGATTATTGGAGACCTATATAGCGAAGCGAAAGACCGCGCGAAAGCACAGGGCTGGATGAGTGCCGTTTGGGGTGTATCTGGTGTTATTGGGCCGTTAGTAGGTGGATTTTTAGTTGATTCTCTTTCTTGGCGCTATATTTTCTTCTTAAACGTTCCTTTTGGAATTATCGCTTGCTTAATGTTTGCCACTTCTTATAAGGAATCTGTTAAGTCCGCCGCTAAGCAACATATCGACTATCTTGGTGCGACAGTCTTCTCATTAAGTACAATTGCTTTACTATACGCATTATTAACAGGTAGCAGTAAGCAAAACTGGGGAGACATTTCAATTATCGGCCTATTAATCTTTGCCGCTGTTTCATTCATTATTTTCTTATACATCGAGAAAAAATCTCCGGAACCATTAATTCCGCTAGCACTTTTCTCTAACCGTACATTGTCTACAATAAACATACTAACACTTATTGCTGGCGCAATGATTATTAGTATTACAGTGTATCTTCCAATTTGGAGCCAAGGTGTTTTAGGAAAAAATGCGACAGAAGCTGGACTCATTTTAATGCCGATTCCTGTTATGTGGACATTCGGTGCTATGTTCTCTGGTAACTTAGTTGGCAAGTTACAAACGAAACAAATTATTTTACTTGGAGCTAGCATTTTATCAGTTGCTACTTTCTTATTATTTACATTATCAACAGATTCACCATCATTCCTTATTTATGTTGCAGTCGGATTATTCGGCTTAGGAATGGGGCTTGTTACACCAATTTACATGGTAACAATTCAAGCAGCTGTACCGACCCATACGCGCGGAACGGCAGTTGGTTTAAACACATTTATTAATACATTTAGTCAAACACTAGGCGCTGCAATCTTCGGAACAATCTTCAATACGATGATTCATGCACGTGGCATTAAAAACCTTGATCTTGTTTCTTCTGGCGGACATGGAGGAGCTACAGCAAACGTAGCAACCGAGTCTCAAGACGCATTAGCAGCAAGTGTACACGTCATTTATATGAGCACTTTCGTATTAGCAGTATTCACATTAATTATCGCTTGGATCCTATTAAAGCCAGCTAAGCAAACAAGTGAACAATAAAAAGAGGATGACCATTTTGGTCATCCTCTTTGCATAAAATCTACTCTTCATTCTCCACAATATGTTTAAGCATGGACAATTTATTATCCCAAAATCGTTCATAATACGAGAGCCACTGCTGTAATTCCTCTAATGGTTCTGGATGCAAACGGTATATCTTTTCTCTTCCACTTTTTCTTCCACTCACTAAATTCGCTTCTGAAAGAATATGAAGATGCTTTACAACTGCAGTACGGCTCATCGGAAAATGATCTGTTATTTTTGAAATTGGTAACTCTTTATCACTTAATAACCGTAATACTTCTCGGCGGGTTGGATCAGCAATTGCTTGAAACACATCATATTTCGCTGCTGATGAGGACATTTAATCTTCGACAACCTTTTTCAGTTTTTCATTTACAATCGCTACCCAGCCACCACTCATTCTATCGCGAATAATAGAGCTCTTCGCATTCGCTTTCGGAAGAATTTCATCAGGATGTTTCCAGCCGCCGTGAATTAACGTGAATTCTGTTTTATCTCCTAAGTCTTTCAAAATGAATGAAACAATCCAACCATCTGTATCCCATGAGAAAGATAAATGATTTGGTTCATCAATCTCTAACACTTTACATGGTGATGGTCCAAAAGGTGATTGCACATGAAACTCATGTCCTACCTCTAATTCGAAATCATTTGGCATAAACCATGACGCAATTCCTTCTGCAGTTGATACTACATTCCATACTTTTTGAATAGACGCGTTAAAAACGATTGTTTGTTTAATATCGTTTAATGTATTTTGTTGGTTCATTTTATATCTCCTTTATTCGGCATTAAAACATAACACCTTTTGGTTGTATTTAAATAATATAACACCTTTTAGTTTCATGTCAACGACGATTCTTTTCACTGTTGAGAAATTCTCAACATTTTTTCAACAGGACAAACACCCTCTCACCATTCCTTCATAATATACTCACAAAGGCAATGAAAAATAGAAAATTCCCTCAACATGAAACTCCATCACTCATATTGAGAGAAGCGCCTAACGTATCTCATCTGTACTTCGTCTCTCCTCCTTCCCTCTGAGGCAATACGCGAGATATGAAAAACTAGAAGGAGTGTGCCCGCCATTTGGGTAGGTAGTTATTTCTCTTCTCCTCAATATTTCCTTAGAAGTGAAATGACTACCCACTCACTTTTTTTAACAAAATAAAAAGGAGATGAAAGCTATGTTCTATTGCATTAACTGTTCTGAAATTCACCATGAAAAACATCCGAATGATAAAGTATTCAAAAATGGTTTTTATATTGATCCATTTTTAGGTGATCGTTATCACCTCGGTATGTGCACTGATGCTCAGGAGCATGAAACAGGAGAAATTCTTTTAACGGCAAAGAAAACAGGCGCAACACAATCTATTATGAATATTTTACCGACACACGTTGTCCCAACATAAAACATAAAAAAGAGCTGGCTCCCCAGCTCTTTTTTATGTTTTATAAACAATCATCGCTGAAAAACAATAAATTTGATTTTCATCATCGTTAATTGAAACACCAACTTGATACTTTATATCTACAAAATTTCCATCATCAATTTTTTTCAAAAATACATTTACAGCGTCTTCTAAGTCTTTTTCATGACTTTCATCAAACACTTTCACACGAATCATGTTAACACCATCCTAGATCGCAGCCCTCCGCCGCTTGTTTATTGCCACGGTGCGTATCTATGATGCGATAAAACTTTCCATCTTCATATATATATCCGTCTTCTAGCACATATTGTTTATCTTCAGTATAGACATAAAACTTACCTATCATAAACTTACTCGTATATAATTCTAAATAATCTTGCCTAAATTTAGCTACAACTTTATTTGTAATATCAATTCTAATTGTACGCCCCACCTTCTCTCCCTCCCTTGCAAAGAACGGATTTAGGTATATTGTATTAGCGATTTTATATTTTATGCTTAAAAATAAGTGGATATGCCTTCTTTCTGCGCCTATACTGTTTTTCTAAAAAATCCCCCCTATTTATTCAACTTATAAGAGCAAAAAAACAAATAAAAAAAAATGACTTTTATATATTGACTACAGCATATCAGATGTGATATTATATAAAATTTGACATTTTTATCCTTGTATGTTATCATTAAAAGTGGTTACCACATATGGAGGTGGATGATTTGTTTCAAATTGGTGATAAAATCGTTTATCCAATGCACGGTGCAGGAATCATCGAAGCAATTGAAGAGAAAGAAATATTAGGCACTACGCGTCAATATTGTGTTATACGCATCATTAGTAAAGATATGCAAGTAATGCTTCCGATGAATCAATTACAAAAATCAGGTATACGTTATATCGTCGATAAAGGTACGTTAGATGGTATACTTCTTGAATTTCATCATGGGGAATCAGACCCATCACTCTCTTGGAAACAAAGATATACAATGAATATGGAAAAAATGAAGAACGGCAATCTTCAAGATAGTGCAGAAGTTGTTCGTGATTTACTTCGTCGCAATAAAGAAAGAGCATTAAATGCGAGCGAAAAACAAATGCTAGATAATGCGCGTAAAATGGTTATTAGTGAAGTTGCACTTGTACAGAATGTTTCAGAACATCAAGCAACAGAATTTCTTCAAGATACAATCAATCATTAATTTTAAAAATAGCCAACCGCTATTTTTTTTTGCGTAAAAAAGGCTAAAGAGTTAAATCTCTTTGGCCTTTCACATTACCCACGCCCCGCTTGAAACGATGGGTATAAAGTCATTCCACCATCTGCAAATAACGTAATTCCAGTTACGTAACTCGCCTCTGATGAAGCGAGCCAAGTTGCTACTGCTGCGATTTCTTCAGGATTTCCAATGTAGCCCATCGGTATCATACTTTCTACGTCAGCACGCTTTTTAGGATCAGCAAACTTTTCAGCATTGATTGGCGTATTAATTGCACCTGGTCCAATATTATTTACTCGAATACCTTTTGGCGCATATTCTAACGCTAACGTTTCTGTCATAAGTTTAATACCGCCCTTACTTGCTGCATAGTGCACGAATAGTGGCCACGGAATTTTCTCATGAACACTAGACATATTAATGACAGATCCTTTAATGTCGTGTTCCACAAAATATTTAATCGCTTCACGACTTCCTAAAAATGCGCCTGTTAAATTTGTATTGATTACTTTATTCCAATCTTCTAACGGCATTTCATGCGACGGTACGGCGTTTTCTATTCCTGCATTATTAATCATAACGTCGAGCGTACCAAACTCTTTCACAGCAGATTGAATGAGATTCGCAACATCTGATTCAATCGTTACATCACCTTTTACAGCAATCGCTTCTCCGCCCACCTTTTTAATTTCTTCTAACACATCATTTGCTTCTGACTCTCGTGAGCGATAGTTAATAACAACTTTCGCCTTCTCTTTAGCAAATCGTACTCCCATCGCTCTTCCGAGACCAGTCGCTGATCCCGTAATAACTACAACTTTTCCTTCTAAATCGCTATACATTTCAATACCCCCTTTAACTTTTTGCAATCCCTAACATAATTCCGGCTGCGATAATAAAAACGATTCCAACAACAATCCCTGTTAATTGGCGTTTCGTTTTTCTTTCACCTAATATAAGAATCCCGCCAAGCGTCGAAATAATAATTCCCATTTGTGAAAGGGAAAAGCTTGTTGCGACCCCGACTCTTGGCTGCGAAATGAATAAAAACATATTCCCAGCTGCCCAAATTAATCCTGGAATAATATTTCGTATCGCATATTTATTAAATGGATGATGTTTAAACGTAAGTAAAATGCCTCCTAACACCATACCAACTGCTTGTGGTAATAAAGCCGACCAGCCATCTACGTTAAATAGCCTAATAACTACTACGTAAACTAAATAACCGACTGTTGAAATTAATAAAATAATAATTCCTTTTTTGAAATTCCCTGCTTGCTCTGCACTCTTCTCTTCTTTACTTTGAAGCGATGTTAAAATAACCCCGATAATAATACAAACGAGCGCCAAAACTCCAAGGACGACCGATATCGTCGTTGACCATTCATGAAACACGATAACCCCAAATAATGTTGTCGCGACTAATTGAAGCCCTGTTGAAATCGGCATCGTTCTGGAAACACCCATTAAATCAATACTTTTTAATTGATTCGCTTGACCAAGTGCCCAAAATAAGCCGGATACAATTCCAACTCCAATAACGGTCGGAGTTAATACCGGCTTCGTAAAAATATAAACAACAATTGAGAAGATAAGTGCACCGAACGTTGTACCGAGCGTTTGACTATACGGTCCCCCGCCCAGTTTCACGTTAAATAGCACAATACTCCCCCAAAATATAGCTGGTAAAATCGCTAAAAGTATATCCATCGCTCATTACCTTTCTCTACAAAATGTCATAGGTTACCGCTCTAAATCATTAGAATGAGCTTTTATTTTTTCGTTTTTCCGTGCACAAATCTTTTCTACAATAGCACCAGAAACATTCTTTTCTCGCTCCACTTTCTTTATCTTTACGTGATCTAAATTATCTTCCAAAGTAAGTGTAACTTTATCATTCGGCGGATTATGTGCACCCTGAAACGTAAGAAATTGTAGCGTCACTTCAAATCTAGGAATGAACTCATCTTTCTTGCCTAGACGCTTTATGTTTGTAACGGATTCACATTCATGTTGATCTTCTGTCACTTGCCTTATAACCGAGTAATATCGATTCAGTAACGCACTTTCTAAAAGCTGTTCCGTCGATTCTTTTGCCAAAGAATTGCTTGGAGAAAAGAAAAAAACAGAACATATCATTGAAATCATTACACATATCTTTTTCATAACTTCCTCCTTTTCCTATAAGATAGTATTCTCCAAAACGCCATAAAAAAACGACTTTCCCTATGTAGGAAAGTCGTTTTTTATAGCAAAAATCCAATATTAACCACCACTCACTGGTGGTATTAGTGCAACTACATCACCGGATTGTATCGTATCATCTTCATTTGCGTACTCTTCATTAATCGCAACCATAATTGGCGCTGACACTGGTACATTATATTCTTTCGCAACAATTTCTTTTAACTCTGCTACCGTAATATTTTCTTTCTCTATTTGTAATTCACTCGTCCCTGCTTCTTCTTGCAAGTTCGCAAATAACAATACTCGAATCATATTTATAACTCCTTCCCAGGCTCTCCTGCTGGATATGGTGTTTTTTCTAATTGGTCACCAATCCATGAGTCACCATCTTCCCAAAACTCCTTTTTCCAAATCGGAACAATTTGCTTAATACGCTCCATAATATATTCATTCGCTTCATAAGCCTCTTTGCGATGAGGCGTTGATACAGCAACAACAACCGCTATATCAGAAATTTGCAGCGTGCCGATGCGATGCGTAATCGCAACATGTGTACCGGGCCACTTCTCCTTCACTTCTGACCCAATTTTCTGTAGCATCTTTTCTGCCATCGTCTTATAAGCTACATACTCTAAGTATAGTGTACGACGCCCTTTCGTAAACTCCCTAACTGTTCCGATAAATGTTGTGACAGCACCACATTCACGGCGAACTACTTTCTTTGTCACCTCTTCAATCGAGATTTCTGTATCAATTACTTCATAATACGTATTTATCATTTTGCACCCCTAGCCGTTTGTAAAAACCAGTCTATATACAATTTTTCTTCTGTTATATGAAATACTTTATATTCTTCTCGTACATTTGACGGAGCATCATACCACGTAATAACCGCCGCTATATTTTCTACTTTATGTAAAAGTTCAGCGTCTTCCGCAGAACGAAGTAACACTATTTTGGGATATCCCTCAGCTTTATAGCCCTCTATTAAAATCGTATCCACTTCAAAAAATTCGTACAAGCGGATAATTTCTTGCAAGGACCATTCATCTCGCAGTGAGGACAGAGATAGTAATCCAGCGCCTTCTACACTACTTACTACAGCACCAGCTTTTCGGTGTCTTTCACTATCTTTTTGCGCTACTTCAGGAAAGCCCCCGTGACCATGATGTTTAATTGTAGCAACCTTCATTTCTCTTTCAGCTAATGCATGTACCATTTTCTCTACAAGCGTTGTTTTCCCGCTATTTTGATATCCTACTATTTGTAAGATTGAAGAGGCTTTGCCCACGGCCAATCACTTCCCTCAGAGCATTCTAACAATAATATAGACACTTTCATTCCTGCTTCAAATCCTCTCGTTCCTCCAGGCAGCACGATAAAAGCATTTGCATCCGCAAGTGAAGAGACTGCACTCGATTTATCTAAACCGACTGGCGCCACTTGTAGTGCCCCATTAACAATGCTCGCTTTCGCTCTTACAAAACGAGTAAACGGATTTGGTTTCGGAAAATCTTTTTGCAAAATAGCGTCTGCCCTATATATGTGAGGCTCTTTCGCATGCAAATACGTTTTCATAATTGGATGCACAAATAATTCGAAACCTACATAACAAGCTGATGGATTACCTGATAAACCGAAGAGTAGCTTTCCATCAACTTCAGCTACTGTCGTTACACTCCCTGGCCTCATCGCTATTTTATTAAAGAGTACATTCGCCTGTAACCTTTCATAAATAGCTGGTAAATAGTCGTAATCTCCTACTGAAACACCGCCCGTTGTAATTAAAATATCAACCTCATCCATCGCTGATTTAACGGCTGTAAAACATGCATCTAACTCATCGGCAAGTTGTCCATAGTAACGCACTTTCCCGCCAGCTTTCATAATTTGAGCGGCAATCATATAAGAGTTACTATTTCTAATTTTCCCTGGCTCTAACGCCTCATGCACTTCTAGTAATTCGCTTCCTGTCGTTACAATACCGACAACAGGCTGTTTTACAACTTTCACAGTGCTATATCCAAACGTCGCTAATAGCGCGGCAACACCTGGATTGATTACAACACCTTTCTTAACAAGGACTTGATTTTGTTTTATATCTTCCCCTTTAAATGACACATTGTCACCGTTTTGGAAAGAACGTTTTAACTTCATATATGTACTTTTGTTCTTCTCGAATCCTTCCGTCAACTCTAGCATTACGACTGCATTGCAACCTTTTGGAATAGCTGCTCCTGTCATAATACGAACCGCCTGAAAAGCTCCTACTTCTTCTGTAAAAACAGATCCTGCTCCGATCCCTCCTATTACTTCAAATTCAACCGGCTGCTCTTGACTCGCTTCCTTCGTATCTTCTGCTCGAATTGCGAAACCATCGTAAGGAGAACGATCAAAGTGAGGAACGTCGTGATCTGAGACAACATCCTCCCCAAGAACCCTCCCGTAACTTTCTGTAATAGAAACTTCTTCTACTTCACCATGCTTAGCGTACTTCATAACCCGCTCTACTGCCTCAGCAACTTGAATCGGGATTCGTTTTTCTACCATTGTTTCTCACCTCATATTTGCAAAATATCTAATCTCGATTACACTTTATATATTAAATCGCAATTACTTCAAGGAGGAATTCCATGTCTTCATTCACACATTTCAACGACCAAGGACGCGCTAAAATGGTTGATATAAGTGACAAAAAAATAACCGTTCGAACAGCAATAGCATGCTCTAGCATTCTCGTTACGAAAGAAATTTTTGATAAAATCTCTCACAATGAAATTGGTAAAGGTGACGTATTAGCCGTCGCACAAATCGCAGGTATTATGGCTGCAAAACGTACTTCTGATATTATCCCAATGTGCCATCCTTTATTATTAAAAGGTGTTGACGTCTCTTTCGATTGGAAACAGTCAGAAGAACAATATCGACTACTTATTGAAGTAAAAGTTAAAACAGAAGGTAGTACCGGCGTTGAGATGGAAGCTTTAACAGCTGCTTCCGCTACCGCTCTTACTGTATATGACATGTGTAAAGCCGTTGATAAGGGTATGATTATTGGCGAAACGTACTTACTTGAAAAAACGGGTGGAAAAAATGGAGATTATATTAGAAATTCTTAATCCTACCTTTTCCATTTGAACCTAAAGGATTTCCCTTTAGGTTCAACCTATATATCTTGCATATAGTCGTTTCGCAACATTCATATCATTCGTACCATGAATAAACGCCCTGCCATCTGTAAATAAAACAAAACGATATTCTTCCACAGGAAATGATAATAAATACGGCGTTGCTTTTACATCCACACTTTTTTGTAAGCGCTTTTTAATTTCTTCTAAATTAAAACCCTGACGCACACCTGGACGGATTTGAACTGTATTTCGCCCACATAATACTTCTGTTTTCGTTTGTGCTTCAAATGTTAAACTCGGATATGTACGTAATTTTCCACAAGATAAACATGTATCCTTTTTCTGCCTATTCACTTTAAATGCCATCTGTTGATTATTCCAAAGATCAAATGATAGCATCGTTTCACGAAGTGCCTCAAAATCTTCTACTAATATTTTCAGGGCCTCCGTTATTTGATGTGCAACTACTAATTGCACTGCTGGCTGTATAATACCGGCCGTATCACATGTCGCTCCGCTCGCCGGATGTTCCATTAAACATCGAAAACACGGCGTTTTTCCTGGCAAGATTGTATAAGTTACTCCGTAGCTTCCAACACACCCTCCGTATATCCACGGAACGTTATACATCTGGGATATATCATTAATAAGAAGGCGCGTTTCAAAATTATCCGTCGCATCTAATATTAAATCTACACCTTTAATTAACTCTTCCATTTCTTGCACTGTTACATCAGTCACAACCGGTACAATTTCTACTTCGGAATTAATTGCCTTCAAATGTTCTGCTGCTGCTATCGCTTTCGGCTTATAATGCGTTGCATCTTCTTCTGTATATAATTGTTGCCTTTGTAAATTACTCCATTCTACATAATCACGATCAGCAATTGTTATTTTTCCAACACCTGCTCTAACAATCGCTTCTGCATTCGCTGCTCCGAGCGCACCAGCACCGATGACGAGCACGTGCTTCTCTCTTATTTTCCGCTGCCCTTCTTCCCCAACACCAGAAAATAACATTTGTCTTGAATATCGCTCTTGCATACGACATCCCCCTTTCTTATCCTCCTATATAAGACATTTCAATTTTCGGACGATTTTTCGCGCTTTCTTCTGTCCGTTCATCTGAATATCTATCTTTTCTATTCCCCCATATACCTTGTATAACATTTAACAAATCATCATCTGAAAGATTTTCTCTAAGAAGTTTCCTTAAATCCATTCCTTCTGTCGCAAACAGGCAAGTATAAAACTTTCCATCTGCTGAAATTCTTGCTCTCGTACAAGAAGAACAAAATGACTCAGAAACAGAGGTAATAAAACCAACCTCTACATTTGTTCCAACGTATCGATACCGCTTCGCAACCTCCCCAAAATAATGAGCTTCAGCTGGCTCAATTGGATACACCCCATGAATCATATCAATTAATTCTCGTTTCGTAATAACTTGATCAAAATTCCATCCATTCGTACTGCCAACATCCATAAACTCAATAAATCTAAGTGAAATTCCTTGTTCTTTAAAATACGCAGCAACCGGAAGTACTTGATGATCGTTCATCCCTTTTTTCACAACCATATTTACCTTCACTTCAAGGCCTGCTTCTTTCGCTGCCATAATTCCTTTTAACACTGGCTTCGTATCCATATTCCGGCCATTAATTGCGCGGAACACATTATCATCTATCGCATCCAAACTAACATTTACTCGGTGTAACCCAGCTTCTTTTAACGCCTTCGCTTGCTTCGTTAAATGAATCGCATTTGTCGTTAATCCTATATCTACTAAACCGTCAATTTTCACGAGACGTTCGATAAGTTTTGTTAAATCCTTACGGAGCAATGGCTCACCGCCAGTAAGTCTAATTTTCCGTACACCGATGCTAACAAATACTTTTGCTAATCGCTCGATTTCATCAAATGTCAGTAAAAACTCCTCTTTCAAAAAAGCATAATCAGGACCAAACACTTCCGCTGGCATACAATACGTACACCGTAAATTACAACGATCAATGACAGAGATGCGCAAATCTTGAAGTGGACGTCCGAAAAAATCTTTAACCTTCTCCTGCATCGCCACTCTCCCTTTCTGCCAAATTTATCCCTCTCCTCATTCTATTATAATATATTTTTGAAACGTGATGTTTTTGCTCAAACAAATAAAAAGCCTTGAAGCATAAAAGCTTCAAGGCTCCCTTTCTTATTAACTTAAGCGAATAATTGTTAATACCGCTCCCGGCGTAGTCGTTGACAATGTCGTAATAGAAATCACACCAAACAACTGTAAACTCACAGTCGCTCCCGCTGGAATATTAGCAATAACCGTAGCACTAAAACTAGTTGTAGCTATCACCGGAGAATTAATAGTTCCGGACAAAGCCGTTCCATTAACAATAACTTGCGAACTTACTAATAGCGCAGCCGTTATATTAAGCGTATATGAAATATAGTAATTACCTGCATTTGCCACTGTAAATACCGTATTAGCACCATTTACCGTAATTCCCGGTCCAATATTTTGGTTGTTTGGTAAAGGGATATTCGTTCCCCCTAAAATAACCGATATAGATGTTCCAGATGTATTATTGGCAAAAGCATACGTAGCCGTCGTACTAACTCCTGTTGTCCCCGTACTTCCCGTTGCTCCTGTACTTCCGGTTGCTCCCGTACTTCCCGTTTCTCCTGTACTTCCGGTTGCTCCCGTACTTCCCGCTGCTCCTGTACTTCCGGTTGCTCCCGTACTTCCCGTTGCTCCTGTACTTCCGGTTGCTCCTGTACTTCCGGTTGCTCCCGTACTTCCTGTCGCTCCCGTACTTCCCGTTGCTCCTGTTGCTCCCGTACTTCCTGTCGCTCCTGTTTCCCCTGTTACTCCTGTACTTCCGGTTGCTCCCGTACTTCCTGTTGCTCCCGTACTTCCCGTTGCTCCTGTACTTCCTGTTGCTCCTGTACTTCCGGTTGCTCCCGTACTTCCTGTCGCTCCTGTTTCCCCTGTTACTCCTGTTGCTCCTGTACTTCCGGTTGCTCCCGTACTTCCTGTCGCTCCTGTTTCCCCTGTTACTCCTGTTGCTCCCGTACTTCCGGTTGCTCCCGTACTTCCTGTCGCTCCTGTTTCCCCTGTTACTCCTGTTGCTCCCGTACTTCCGGTTGCTCCCGTACTTCCTGTCGCTCCCGTGCTTCCCGTTTCTCCGGTTGCTCCCGTACTTCCGGTTACTCCCGTACTTCCTGTTGCTCCCGTACTTCCGGTTACTCCCGTACTTCCTGTTGCTCCCGTACTTCCTGTTGATCCCGTACTTCCTGTTGATCCCGTACTTCCTGTTGATCCTGTACTTCCGGTTGCTCCTGTACTTCCTGTTGATCCCGTTTCTCCCGTACTTCCGGTTGCTCCTGTACTTCCTGTCGCTCCCGTACTTCCTGTTGATCCGGTTGCTCCTGTACTTCCTGTTGATCCTGTACTTCCCGTTTCCCCTGTACTTCCTGTTGCTCCCGTACTTCCGGTTACTCCCGTACTTCCGGTTGCTCCCGTACTTCCTGTTGCTCCCGTACTTCCCGTTGCTCCTGTACTTCCTGTCGCTCCCGTACTTCCTGTTGCTCCCGTACTTCCCGTTGCTCCTGTACTTCCTGTCGCTCCCGTACTTCCGGTTACTCCCGTACTTCCGGTTACTCCCGTACTTCCTGTTGCTCCCGTACTTCCTGTTGCTCCTGTACTTCCTGTTGATCCTGTACTTCCCGTTTCCCCCGTACTTCCTGTCGCTCCCGTACTTCCGGTTGCTCCCGTTTCCCCTGTTACTCCGGTTGCTCCCGTACTTCCTGTTGCTCCCGTACTTCCTGTCGCTCCTGTACTTCCTGTCGCTCCTGTACTTCCTGTTGATCCCGTTTCTCCCGTACTTCCTGTTGCTCCTGTACTTCCCGTTTCTCCCGTACTTCCTGTTGCTCCCGTACTTCCTGTTACTCCTGTACTTCCTGTTACTCCCGTACTTCCGGTTACTCCTGTACTTCCTGTTACTCCCGTACTTCCCGTTGCCCCCGTTGCTCCTGTACTTCCTGTTACTCCCGTACTCCCTGTTGATCCTGTACTTCCCGTTGATCCTGTTTCCCCTGTTACTCCTGTTGATCCCCTACTTCCTGTTCCCCCTGTTGCTCCCGTACTTCCTGTTGCTCCCGTGCTTCCCGTTTCTCCGTTTACTCCTGTTTCCCCTGTACTTCCCGTTGCCCCCGTTACTCCTGTACTTCCTGTTACTCCCGTCGCTCCCGTACTTCCCGTTGACCCTGTTGCACCTGTCGCTCCCGTATTTCCTGTTACTCCTGTTGATCCCGTGACTCCTGTTATCCCTGTCATTCCAGTTGGTACTGGAGGTAAAGTCGGGCCAATAAGTTCTGGTGGTATTTTCAAATTAGAATTTATCGCCCTTTGTATTTGTGGTTTTCTATCATTTTCTTCCACTATTTCCACCCCTCAAAAACAAATTGCACCTATGAAATATGTTCAGGATAAAAATATGTTCAGAATGAAAAATTCCCCTCCCATTTGAATTGTATTTTCCAAAACCGTTTCCAATACTTCTTTTAAATAAAAACTCCCCTAATTTCTTAGGGGAGTCCAGTTGTTGAATCCATATTATCTGTATTAGGAACACTTTGTACTATACTTGATACATTTGCACCTTGACCCGTATTTGTTCCTGTTAGATTACTAGCAGGAGTACCTCGTGTATATGTTGTCGTCACAGAATCTCCCGGCTGTAAACAAAGCTTCGTCTCCGTTCCTATTACTGTAACAACATCAATCCAAGTGCAACCTGTTGAACCACTATACGATTTCGAAGCAGTAAACGATGTATCACGCAAATTATCACCGGTAAATATATTCCCCGTATTATTAACAATAATAAACTCTTTTATATGCGCAGGCATACTTACACTCTACCTTTCCTTTATCCACCTAATGTACGTGTACTCGTCGCTAATGGCGGTAAAAATACTGATGTTCTAATCACCGCTTCTGGCTGCCGCTTCCCATTTAAAAAAATAGCCGCACTTGACCCTCCAGCACCCGCATATATTTTCGCTACAGCTAAAGGTGAGATATCATAACAGTCACCAACATTAACAGCTCCTGTATTATTTATAATTTTTACTTTACGCATGTTAATCCCCATTTACCTATCCCCCTTTTATACACTGTATGCAAAAGAAAAAAACTTGAAACAAACACGTTTCAAGTTTTTACAGCTACTTATTTAGTTTCGCCTTCATATTGAAGCATACCGCCAACCATGTTCACCGTTTTAAATCCTTGCTCATTTAAATAATGGCATACATTTTCACTACGCATTCCCGAACGGCAAATAAAGATATATTCATTCTCTTTCTCAAAGAAATCTACTTTATTTGGAATATCGCCCATTTTAATATGTACAGCTTCCGGAATTTTCCCTGCCGCTACTTCTTCATCTTCCCTTACGTCTACTAAAAATAACGTTTCTCCATTTTCTAAACGCTCTTGCACTTCTTCTGTAGTAATTGTGTTAACTTCTGTCATATGTCGTTCCTCCTTATATACAATAAAACCTTTAATTTCTTCTTCAAACAACTATTTCTAATCAATTTTAGCATGCGAAAGAAAGAACGCAAAGAATGGAACATTTATTTCTCAATTTCCCCGCAAAACTTATTCTTTACAAACATAACTAGCGCATTGTATCCTCAATATACTTGTTTTATGAAAGGAGCCAGTTAAAATGACACTTTTTCTTTTCATTACGGGCATCATTTTCTTAATCGCTGCAATTATTGCTCTTAGTATGAAAAATAATAAAAAGATAAAATCGCCACAAGAAATGTCATTCTTATTTCTATTACTTAGTATAGCTTTCTTCGGTTTATCAATCGCTACATATATTTTCCGTCTGCAAATCATGTAAAAAAGGTGCCTATTCCAAACAATGCACCTTTTCCACATCATCTATTTCCTACACAAAACTAGATACCTTCCGATTTAAAAACTCGTAAACTTTCTTTTCAAACAAATGAATATCTAACGCTCCAGCCATATGTCCATTTATACTTTCTATCTCATACACTTCCGCATACTTTCCTTGTTTTTGCAAAATGTCTACCATTTTATAATTGTAACGAGGCGGCTGAAGTAAATCTTGTTTGCACGGAATCATAAGTACATTCGCTTCTATCTTAGAAAGAGCCTCTTCTAAAGAAGAAAATCCATGCGCAATATCATGCAATAAGACTGCTTTCGCAGTGTACATCCATGAATTTGCATCTACTAAATCTATACTTTTGCATGTCACTTTATTTATCTCTTTCTCAAATGATGTTAATGCAGAAAATTCCTGATAAGGTGCCATTTCTATACTGTTCCGCGGGAATGCCATTTCATAAAAATGTTCATCGAACGCGTTCATAAACATCATTTTATTTGCTAAATGAAGTCCCTTCGTTGGCTGCTCCTCTCCGTATTTTCCACCTTTCCAGTTTGGATCAAGCTGAATTGCTTCAATCGCATTTTGCGCTACATTGCCCGACGTTATAATTGGGTTTTGCGGATTCGTAATGACTCCAATCATTCGTTCTACCATATGCGGATAGTGGACAGCCCATTGCTGCGCAATCATCCCTCCTGCTGATGGCCCCATTACAGCATGCAATCTAGCAATCCCCATATCTTTTATTAACTCATATTGCATACGTGCTACATCTAAAAATGTGAAAACTGGAAAATCCATCACATACTCAAAACCAGTCATCGGATTTATCGATTTCGGTCCCGTTGTAATCACGTCGGGGTTCTTCACCTGTACATTACAAAGGTTATCAGTGCATATAACGAAATATTTATTTGTATCAATTGCTTTCCCAGGTCCAATTAATCCATCCCACCAACCAGCTTCCTCATCATGCTCTGTATATTTTCCTGCCGCATGACTTGTTGCACTAAAATAGTGACAAACCAAAATCGCATTTGATTTTTCTCTATTTAAAACACCATACGTCTCATACCCCATTTGAACAGGAATCTCCCTACCATTTTCAAACACAAACTCTTTTAAAACAAAATTCTCCTTTTTTACAATTTGCACAGACTCGCCTTCTTCCCGTCATATTATGAACTGCTTACTAAAGGATTTTTTCTATGCAAACCATTCTCCTTCTTCTTTTCATAAATAAATGAATAATATACAAAATTAGCCACAAAATAGCACTATATTACACAATCAAAGAGGGCATACATATGATTTGGAATTGGTTACGTAAGAAAAAAAACTCAAATACAGCAGAAGCAAAAGAGACAAATGAATCGGAACAACAGCCTAACGATCAAGAGACCAATAACACAAAGCAAACTAGAAGCATGAAACAGAGCAAAGATAAGAATAACCAGCAAAAAAATATGGAACAAACTGAGGAACCTTCTAAGCAAGATGATTCTTCTCAAGACAAGCAGCAAAATTCTAAGCAAGATGATTCTTCTCAAAACAAGCAACAAAATTCTAAACAAGGTGATTCTTCTCAAAACAAACAACAAAATTCTAAGCAAGATGATTCTTCTCAAAACAAGCAACAAGATTCTAAGCAAGATGATTCTTCTCAAGACAAGCAGCAAAGTTCTAAACAAGAGGATAATTCTCAAAACAAACAGCAAAGTTCTAAACAAGGTGATTCTTCTCAAAACAAACAGCAAAGCTCTAAACAAGAGGATAATTCTCAAAACAAACAGCAAAGTTCTAAACAAGGTGATTCTTCTCAAGACAAACAGCAAAGTTCTAAACAAGAGGATAATTCTCAAAACAAACAGCAAAGTTCTAAACAAGAGGATAATTCTCAAAACAAACAGCAAAGTTCTAAACAAGGTGATTCTTCTCAAAACAAACAGCAAAGCTCTAAACAAGAGGATAATTCTCAAAACAAACAGCAAAGTTCTGGAAGTAACAGCATTTATGACTTTAGTAAACCAAAAAGGGACCACATTCATTCTCTACAAGACTTAATAACGAAACTAAAAGAGTCTAGTGATTTTGTTAATTATCATACATCTGACAATGAAACGATGCCTTATTGGATCTCTTACTATCGCCCTTCACTTGACGGGGAGAAATTACAAAAGTATTTAATGCCTACTCTTTTAGAACGACCTTGCGCTTCACTCGAAGAATTAAAAGAACATATTCCGATAAGCGGCATTACAATTACGAGCGACTTACAAAAAATTGAGGATATGGTTTTAAAGGGACATGCAATTATTCAATTGAACCAGCAAGATCAAAAATGTATGCTTGCAAACATTGCAATTGATACTTACCGGGCGCCCAGTCCTCCATTAAATGAATCAACAGTTATTGGTCCTCAGGAAGGTTTCGTAGAAGCTATTGATACGAATATTAATTTAGTACGAAAACGCCTTCCTGTTTTAGAGTTACAAACAAAAGAGATGATTGTTGGAGAGTTTTCAAAAACAAAGGTTGTGATGATGTATTTAGACAACCTTGCAGAAAAAGATAATGTAGAGTTTCTAGAAGAATCATTACGTGCTCTCGAATACGATCAAATTAACGATAGTGCTTATATACAAGAATTAATGGGTGAAAAATCAATTTTCCCTCTCTATATCAATACAGAACGCACTGATAGGGTTACAAAAGCACTTATTGATGGGAAAATTGCTATTTTTGTTGATGGTTCTCCAAGTGTCCTATTAACACCTGTATCCTATTTCGACTTTTTCATTTCACCAGAAGACTATAACGTTTCCTGGTTATACGCTACATTCTCAAGGATTTTACGGTTAATCGCTGTTCTATTCTCAATTTGTGCAACTCCATTATACGTTGCAGTTTTGAATTATCATTATGAATTAGTTCCGAGTGACTTACTTGAAACATTGATTTTATCAAGGGCTCAAGTACCATTTCCCCCTTTAATAGAAGCACTTTTCTTGGAACTTGCAATTGATTTATTAAGAGAAGCTGGCGCGCGATTACCTATGAAGGTCGGACAAACACTCGGTATTGTAGGCGGTATCGTAATTGGGCAAGCGTCCGTGCAAGCTGGTTTAACGAGTAACATTTTATTAATTATCGTTGCCTTATCAGCACTCGCTTCCTTCATTACACCAATTTATAAAATGGGGAATGCCGTTCGACTACTACGTTTTCCATTTCTCGCATTTGCAGAAATAGGTGGACTCTTCGGTATATCTCTTGGATTTCTCTTTTTATTTACCCATTTGTTTAGACTTACTTCTTTACGTAAGCCGTACGCTCTCTTTTATCCAACGAGACAACAATCCTTTAAAGACTCTTGGATTCGTTTTCCATTAACAATGATTGATACACGAGATGTTCAAGCAAGACCGCAACACGTAAAGAAAGCAACTAATGGAATTTCTACGAAACATACGTCAGATTTTGATGATTAAGAAATGAGGTGCATCGATGAGTAAAATTAAAGCAGAACACCAAATATCACCCGTCTTCGTTTTCTTTTTAATTCACGGTGCACAATTCGGTGCCGGCGTCCTTGGGTTTGCCCGTATTATTGCTAAGGCTGCTGGATATGACGGTTGGATAGGAGTTCTCATCACAGGAATCATCATTCATATTCTCCTATGGATGATGTATTTCTTGTTAAAAGAAACAAACGGAAATTTAATTGATTTACAGCGACAAACGTTTGGAAAATGGCTAGGAAACGGCATTAATCTCATCTTTATAGCCTATTTTTTAACCGTCAGCATTTCTGTCATTCGAACATACGTTGAAATTATTCAAGTGTGGATGTTTCCTACCGCTTCAACTTGGATGTTAACACTCTTTTTATGCTTAGTTAGCTATTACATTATTTCTTCTGGATTTCGTGTAATTACTGGTATTTGCGTCATCTCTATTGGTGGTACATTGGGATATTTATTTCTTAGCCTATTCGTTTTGAAATACTCACATTGGCCTAATTTACTACCTATTTTCACACATTCTTTTTCAGATATTTTAAAAGCCGCCCAGCTGTCAATCTACAGTATGACAGGGTTTGAGATTTATCTTATGATTTATCCATTTGTGAAAAATCCTAAGCAGTCTCATAAATTCGCTCAATACGGAGCACTATTTTCAAACCTTCTATATTTATTTAGTACACTTTTAGCCTTTTCGTTTTTTAGTGAAAAACAATTATCAAAAACAATATGGTCACAACTTTCCATGACCCAAGTAATCCAACTTCCTTTCATAGAAAGGCTAGAGTACATTGCAATCTCAGCTTACGCTCTCGTTATTGTTACAAGCTCTATCCTTCCTTTATGGGCTGCGACAAGAGGAACACACGAAATATTTCGTGTAAAACAAAGAGGTGTTTTAATCGCTTTTATGCTTATTACCCTTGTTGTTTCACAGCTTTTAACGAACAGACATGATATTAATGACTTTATTAGTAATGCATCAAGGGTTAGTTTTTGGCTTATATACATATACATCCCAATCTTATTTATTATTGTGTGGGTGAAAAGAAAATGGAAAAAATCAAAAGAAAATTAATTCTTCTTTCTTGTATTAGCATCTTCAGTCTAACTGGTTGCTTACAAAAAAATATTATCGATGATGTCAACCTAATTCAAGGGACTGTTTTTGATACAGCAAAAGATAATAAAGTAAAAGTCACATTCGTTTGTCCTATACAGAAAAAAGGTAATAAAGTTCAAGTTTTTGAAGGAGTAGGAAACGCAGTAAAACAAGTAAAGGCGGATACTTCTTTAGAATCCGCTCAACCGTTTGCAAGTGGACAAATGCGTTTTGCTTTATTTACTACAAAAATCGCAAAAAAAGGGTTATCAACTTCCTTTGACACGTTAATTCGTGATGTGAATATCGGGAACTCTATGTATGTCGGTTTATTAGAGGGAACAGGGCTAGACTTACTAAAAGGTAAATATACAACATCATCTAACGTTGCCATTTATATAAAGAAAATGTTAGACCATAATATGAAAACGGGTCCTTTACCTACTGACAATCTACATTTAGGAGCCTATCGATATTATCGTAAAGGCCAAGATTCCTATTTACCAATTCTCAAAAAAGATAAAGATAAAATAAAAATTACTGGCATCGGCCTTTTAAAAGGAGATAAATATATTGGTAAAATTAGTTATCATGATATGTTTGTCTTTAAAGGCTTATTGGAAAAACACCGATTAGATTCACATGAATTTAAAGCAAACTCCGGATACACAATCATTAATAATATTCGCTCTGTCCCTACTTACCAAGTAAATATTAAAGACGGAAAACCATCATTTTTTATACACGTCAAACTAGAAGCGCGTATTCAAGAAATATCTAAACAGTTCAACTTGGATAATAAAAAGAACACAAAAAAAATAGAAAAATCAGTTGAAAAGCAATTAGATGCAACAGCTAACAAATTAATTAAACAGTTTAAATCGTTAAATGTGGATCCACTTGGCCTTGGTGCAAGGTATAAAGAACATTATCGCCCATTCAAATTAGAAGAGTGGAGAAAAATGTACAAAGATGTTCCCATTACAATAAAATACACAGTTAACATTACAAATTCTGGTGTAATTGAATAAGTTAATGATTGAACTCCCCTCTCTGACATGGTACAACGGAGAGGGGAGTTTTTATTTTTAAATAGAGAAAAGGGATATTTACGGGGGAGCTTATGTCTAAAAAATTAGTAAAGCCTATTTTAAATGGTATTTTATTTCTCGGCGTCTTTTTATTTGCTCATACATACTTAAAAAATGTTTCTTTCACACGTTATTTACTTGTCGTTATACCAATGCTACTCATCGGAATATTTGGCATCGATCTTATTTTATCCATTTTAATTAAGAAAGAAGAATAACGAGCGAACATCTTATTTCTCATAAGATGTTTTTTTATTAAATAACTACCTTATGTTACAATAAACTTCGGCATAACGTAAGAAAGGATGAAACAACATGACAAACGAAAAAGGTTTAGATAAAGGATACGAGCTTGTTGCAAAAATGCATGAAGAGTTCGGACATCCTGTGACAAGTACTCCAACAAAACTAACAGAAGAGCGTGCAAAAATTCGTGCTAGCTTTATGCAAGAAGAGTTAGAAGAATTTCTAGAAGCAACAACTGTTGAAGATCAATACGATGCACTTATTGACCTTATTTACTTTGCATTCGGAACGTTTGCAGAAATGGGCGTACGTCCAGATAAAGGATTTGAAATCGTAAACAACGCCAACATGGCAAAATTATTCCCTGATGGAAAACCACGCTTCCGTGAAGGCGATGGCAAAATTTTAAAACCAGAAGGCTGGGAAGCACCAGAACCACAACTTCGTGCGGAAATTGAACGTCAACGTCAAGAGGCATTAGCAAAAGAAGGTAAATAATGTAAGAGAAACTGCTAGGAATATTCTTAGCAGTTTTTTTGTACTATCATTCACAAATCGTGAACTTCGTATTTTACTACTCCATATCACATTTCAAAATGGAAATATACTTTCCCTCAAAATAAAAAATCCCCTTGCGCACAAGAGAATTTTTCATGTAATTCATTAATGTCCCGCTGCAGTTCCAGCTCCTCCACCGTACCAAGTCTATTGTTGTTGATACTGCTGATGCTGGTGTTGTCCTTGATGATGTTGCTGTCCTTGGTGGTGATGCTGTCCTTGATGATGTTGCTGTCCTTGGTGGTGATGCTGTCCTTGGTGGTGATGCTGTCCTTGGTGGTGATGTTGTCCTTGGTGGTGATGTTGGCCTTGGTGGTGATGTTGTCCTTGGTGGTGATGTTGTCCTTGGTGGTGATGTTGGCCTTGATGGTGGTGATGTTGGCCTTGATGACCTTGCTGATGTGTTTGATATAGAACGGCTTGTGGGTGAATTTGATGATGACCATGGTGATGTACTTGTTGCTGATGGCCATGTTGAGCATGTTGGCCGTGATGTACGTGATGGCCTTGCTGACCATGATGTACGTGATGTACGTGATGACCTTGCTGACCATGATGGCCATGATGTACGTGATGGCCTTGCTGACCTTGCTGACCATGATGGCCATGATGTACGTGATGACCTTGCTGACCATGATGGCCATGATGTACGTGATGTACGTGATGGCCTTGCTGATAGCCTCCTACTCCACCAGCTACAACGCCAACGCCTGGTACAGGAAATCCCGTTTGTACGCCTCCAACGAAAGATGGAAAAGTTGTTGGCACACCTACAGGAACTCCGCCCTGTGCTCCCCCTACAAATGTTGGGAAGCCTGTTTGTGCTCCTGCTACCGATGTTGGAAATCCTCCCATTCCTCCTGGAAATCCTGTTTGTGCTCCGGCTACCGGTGTTTGAAATCCTCCCATTCCTCCTGGAAATCCTGTTTGTGCTCCGGCTACCGGTGTTTGAAACCCTCCCATTCCCCCCGGAAAGCCTGTTTGTGCTCCAGCTACTGATGTTGGAAATCCTCCCATTCCCCCTGGAAAGCCTCCTCCTGCTCCTCCCATCCACGTTGGGATTTCTCCATATCCTTGCTGTCCAGCGCCCCCCATTAGCATCATCTGTGCATAACCATCTTCCTCACCTACCATAAAGCCATGCGGTGCATTATTGTCCATCCCTTTCATTCCTTTCACCTCTTCTTCTCATTTTGCCTACCTTTTTTATCATATTTCATATAGAAGAATAGGTGTTTGTCTCTGCATGAATTCCGCTCTTTTTTCCGTTGTCTCAAAAAAAGCTCAGAGCGTAAACGCTCTGAGCTGTTATTTATTTAAGATTAGTTTGCAACAACGTTAACAAGTTTGCCAGGAACGACAATTACTTTACGAACTGTTTTTCCTTCAATTTGTTCTTTGATTTCCTCAAGTGCAAGTTGTTCCATTTCTTCTTTTGATGCGTCTTTACTCATTGTTAATTTTGCGCGAACTTTGCCCATAATTTGAACAACAATTTCAACTTCATCTTCTACAAGTTTAGACTCATCAAATGTTGGCCAGCTTGCATATGTGATTGTTTCATTGTATCCAAGCTTGCTCCATAGTTCTTCCCCGATGTGAGGTGCAACTGGTGCAATCATTTTTACGAAACCTTCTACATATTCTTTCGGAAGTGTTTCAGCTTTGTATGCATCATTGATGAATACCATCATTTGAGAAATCGCTGTGTTGAAGCGAAGCTCTGCATAGTCTTCTGTTACTTTCTTCACTGTTTGGTGGTAAGCTTTTTCAAGCTCTTTGTTTGGTGCATCAGTGATTTTCTCACTTAATTCACCATTATCTTGAATGAATAGGCGCCATACACGGTCTAGGAAACGACGAGCTCCGTCAAGACCATTTTCAGACCAAGCGATTGAAGCATCTAATGGTCCCATGAACATTTCGTATAGACGAAGTGTATCTGCACCGTGGCTTGCTACAATATCATCAGGATTTACAACGTTACCTTTTGATTTACTCATTTTCTCGTTATTTTCACCTAAGATCATACCTTGGTTGAATAATTGTTGGAATGGCTCTTTCGTTGGAACTACACCGATATCGTATAATACTTTATGCCAGAAACGAGCATATAGTAAGTGAAGTACAGCATGCTCTGCACCGCCGATATAAATATCAACTGGAAGCCATTGTTTTACCTTTTCAGGATCTACAAGTGCTTCGCTATTGTTTGGATCTATGTAGCGTAAGTAGTACCAGCAGCTACCAGCCCATTGTGGCATTGTATTTGTTTCACGACGACCTTTTTTACCAGTTTCAGGATCAACAACATTTACCCATTCTTCAATGTTTGCAAGTGGTGATTCACCTGTACCTGAAGGACGAATGTTTTCTGTTTTCGGAAGAACTAATGGCAATTCTTCTTCTTTCACAGCTGTCATTGTGCCATCTTCCCAATGGATTACTGGAATTGGCTCACCCCAGTAACGTTGGCGGCTAAATAACCAGTCACGTAGACGGTACGTTACTTTTTGATTTCCTGCGCTTGTTACTTCAAGCCACTCAATCATTTTTACAATTGCTTCTTCTTTATTTAAACCATCAAGGAATGCTGAGTTTACGTGCGCACCATCACCTGTATACGCTTCTTTCGAAATGTCTCCGCCTTTTACAACTTCCTTCATTGGAAGATTGAATACTGATGCGAATTCATAGTCACGCTCATCGTGAGCTGGAACTGCCATTACAGCACCTGTTCCGTAAGTTGCAAGAACATAGTCAGCGATCCAGATTGGTAATTTCTCACCATTTACTGGGTTAACTGCGTAAGCACCAGTGAATACACCAGTTTTCTCTTTCGCAAGTTCTGTACGCTCTAGGTCACTCTTCATTTTTACAGAATTAATGTAAGCTTCTACAGCTTCTTTTTGTTCTGTTGTTGTAATGTTAGCAACAAGTGCATGTTCCGGAGCAAGTACACAGTAGCTTGCACCAAATAGTGTATCAGGACGCGTTGTGAAAACTGTGAATTTCTCGTCTGTACCATCGATGTTGAAGTGTACTTCTGCACCTTCAGAACGACCAATCCAGTTACGCTGCATATCTTTTAAGCTTTCTGGCCAATCAAGCTCATCTAGATCTTCTAATAGACGATCTCCGTAAGCTGTAATTTTTAACATCCACTGTCTCATCGGACGACGCTCAACTGGATGTCCACCACGCTCACTCTTACCGTCAATTATTTCTTCATTCGCAAGTACTGTACCAAGTGCTGGGCACCAGTTTACAGGTACTTCATCAACGTAAGCTAAACCTTTTTCAAATAGTTTTAGGAAGATCCATTGTGTCCACTTGTAGTAGGTTGGATCTGTTGTATTTACTTCACGATCCCAATCGTAAGAGAAACCTAATGCTTTAATTTGATTACGGAACGTATTAATATTAAGCTCTGTAAATTCTGCTGGGCTGTTTCCAGTATCAAGTGCATATTGCTCTGCTGGAAGACCGAATGCATCCCATCCCATTGGATGAAGAACGTTATACCCTTGCATACGCTTCATACGAGATAAAATATCTGTCGCTGTATATCCTTCTGGATGCCCTACGTGTAAGCCTGCACCTGATGGATATGGGAACATATCTAATGCATAAAATTTTGGTTTTTCCGTCTCATCTGGCGTACGGAATGTTTTATTCTCTTCCCAATGACCTTGCCACTTCTTCTCAATTTCTTGATGATTAAAGCTCATGAGATACCCTCCTTGAAATTCCATTTATTTTCACCGCCCAAAATACAAAAAACCTCTCATCCCTAGAAAGGGACGAGAGGTTATAGATTCCCGCGGTACCACCCTAAATTAATGTAATATATACATTCGCTTAGATCCGTAACGTGGATTAACGGCAATTGCTACTAAATGTTCACAACTGCAACTCAAAGGCGAGTTCATAACGAAACGTGGATTGACTTGCACCGACCGTCAACTCTCTAAACCAGCTTCTATTACTACTACTCCTTCTCACTGTTATTACACATATGAGTTAATGTGAACTACCCACCACTTAGTATCTCTTAAGAGCTTACTTGAAGCGAGGGCTTCTCGGTTAATCGTTATTCTTGATAACTAACGAATTCGTCTTAGGACAGCCGAGCTATCTCCCTTGTTCCAAAGGTTATTTTATTACTATTTATTTAAATATATTCTAAAACATGTTGCATGTTCCGTCAAACTAAACTGCAATTTTTTCTTCAACTGTTTCTTCTACTTTTACTCGTCTATCATAAATACTCGTTGCTATAAGCGCTACTACAAGCATTACCATGATCGCAATAAACAATACTTCCATATTGTATAAGTCAACAATCGCTCCGCCAACGACCGGTCCGAACATTTTCCCTACAGTCGCTGCGCTATTTACAACACCTTGATAAAATCCTAGCTTATCTTTCGGCGCAAGTATATTTGCGATGGTCGGAACTGCCGGCCATACGAATAACTCACCAATCGTTAATGTCACCATCGCAACAAGAAACATCGTAAATTGCTGCGCTTGACTTAATACAATAAATGACGCCGCAAAAATGACGATTCCAATCATAATTTGTTGTTTTAAAGAACGCTTCATCCAGCGAATTAGCATACTAACAAGCGGCTGCGCACAAACAATCATCGCTCCGTTTATCGTCCATAATAAACTGTAGTGACGAAGGCTAATATTTAACTCTTGCATATGTGTTGCAATTGCCCCTTGCCACTGTACGTATGTAACCCAGCATAAAGCATATGCTACACATACGATTAGAAGCGCTTTGAAGCCAGGTGTAAGTGACCAACCTTTTTTCGTTTCGGCTTCTTTTTGTACCCCTTGCTCTTTTTTTGCTTCCATACCACGAAATCCGATAAAGGCGATTAAGAAGAAAATAAAGTATAAAATAAAGTTCGCTAAGAAAATATAATCAAAACGATAAGACGCAACTAATCCACCGCACGCTGTTCCAATCGCAATCCCAACGTTTTGTCCAACATACATCGCATTGAACGCTCGTCTCCCGCCTTCTGGCCAAACCGTACCAACCATCGCATACATCGATGGAAACACCATTCCAGAACCGAATCCGATTAATGCTAGCCACACAACATATAATGGCCAACCGTGGAAGAACACAAGACCTAAAATCGATACGAGTGTAATGACAATCCCTACTAAAATTGATTTATAACCGCCCCATTTATCAAATAAAACACCACCGAGCAAGTTTCCGATTACACCAGTAAGCGAGTTGATCATTAATACCATTCCGGCCACTGATAAAGATTTCCCTAAACTATCATGTAAGTAAATTGTATTAAAAGGCCATAAAAAAGAAGCACCCGTGACATTAATAATCATCCCAGCTACTAATAGCCATACTTTCCTTGGCATAGTCTCCCCTCCTATTCTCTTTTTTTTCGCTCATATATATAACAGTAAAATTGTAGTCGTTTTTAAATAGGAAGGCAACTGATTAATAGTTGATGAAATTCAGATAATAGCACAAAGACGATTAGAATATATTCTAATCGTCTTTGTAAAATATTAATCTATAAATAATGGAATCGTTCCCTCGCGAAAGGTTATCCAACTTCCTTTTTACGTTTTGCACTTTCTTTAGCACTCCATTTAAATATTTTGTCTAGTAGAGAATATATTCTCCCAGACTCCTTCGTTAATAATGGCCCTAACGACGCCAATATTAAAACATATAAAGCTGAGAATGGTTTAATCGTTGCCATTAAGCCACCCGCTATTCCGAGATTCGCGACAATAATGGAGAATTCTCCACGTGATATAAGTGTTAAACCGATATTCGTAGATGCCTTATGCGATAACCCGGCTTTACGCCCTGCAATCATTCCAGCTGTAAAATTACCGATGAGAGTAATGAAAACTGCTCCTAATGCCAACCACACTGCTCCTCCAAGCGAAAACGGATCTATACTTAAACCGAAGCTGAAGAAAAATATAGCTCCAAAGAAATCACGAAACGGGACGACGAGATGCTCGATTCGATCACTATGCTCTGTTTCTGAAAAGACGAGTCCTAACAATAAAGCCCCAATCGCTTCCGCAACATGAATTGTTTCTGAAAATCCTGCTACAAAGAATAAAATAGCGAATATTACGATAATAAAAATTTCGTTTGACGAAATATCTAATACTTTATTTAGGAACGGCGTAGCTTTTCTAGCAATTATAAAGAATAGTAACATATATCCTACTGCGATTAACACCGATGTAAGAGCACCTACAAATGACGTTGCACCCCCGAGTACTAATCCTGAAACAACTGATAAATATACAGCTAAAAAGATATCATCAAACATAATGATTCCTAAAATTAGTTCTGTCTCTTTATTACCCGTTCTTCTTAAATCAACGATTACTTTCGCTACAATTGCACTCGATGAGATTGTAATAATTCCAGCAATAATTAATGTTTCTAGTAAGGGGAAGCCCATTATATATCCATAAAGTAAACCTAATATGAAATTAAGCGATATATGAACACTCCCCCCAAAAGCAATCGACTTTCCTGATTTAATTAATTTTTTTATTGAGAATTCTAAGCCTAAGTAGAATAGGAGGAATATGACGCCAACACGGCCGAGGAAGGAAATAACTTCTCCGCTTTCAATAAACCTTAAATCGATAAGTCCTAAATCTGGGGCATGAGGCCCCACTAGCATACCGAGTATAATGAGAAACGGAATAATCGAAAACTTTAACTTTGCAGCGAGGATAGCTGCAAAAGCTACTAATACTAACGCAGTTCCAACTTCAAAGATTAAAGTATCCATCGATTATGAATCACCTCCTGCTGAAAGTAACTCCTTAATGATTCTTTTCACTTCATGCCTTTCGCCCGATAATACGAGCATATCACCAGCATCAATGATAGAATCCGGGCCTGGGTTGAAGAACTTCTTCATATTCTTTTTCAAAATAGCAATGATTGTTACGTTATATGTTTTTCTAACGTGTAAGCTACCAATTGTTTTTTGTACCACTGGTGCGTTATTTTCTACTTTAAACCATTCAATTGATAATCCTTCAAAAGCCATCTCAATCGTGTCTAAAGCTTGTGGCCTATATACCATCCCGCCTAATATAGCCGCAATTTGTCTTGCTTCAGAATCGCGAAGAGAAATGCTTGAAATACTCTCATCATGATCCGCATCAAAATGATACATTTCCCTTCTTCCATCATCATGAATAACAATAACCATTTTTTCATTACCCTTTGTTATCACTTCAAATTTACATCCAATGCCCGGTAGTTCACTCTCTCTAATATTCATATTCCCGCCTCCTAATTTCTTTAGTTACGGCTCTTTCCTTTTACAAATCTACATCAATCTCTGTTTTAAACTTTTCATCTTTTGATATCCCTAAATACTTTAACGTTTCTGACGGAGTCGCGTGATGAAAATGTTTTTGCAACAGTGCGATTGCTATTCCTCTTTTATATGCATGAAATCCAAATGTTTTTCGCATTGAATTCGTTCCAATCTTACCAAGTATCCCAACCGCTTCAGCTGCACTATGAATAACACGATAAGCTTGTTGGCGCGAAATTGAATTTGTTGTTTTATTAGATTGAAATAAGTAATTTTCTCTTTGAATATCAAAAGATTGTACGTACGCTAAAAGTGCCTCTTTTACTTTTGTATTTAAATAAATATCTTGTTTAAACTTTTCATCTTTCACAGGAAGAGAATAAAATTCTTTAACAGTTCCATCTTCATTTAATACATCTTCAAATTTAATGCTCAGTAGTTCTGTAATTTTTAATCCAGTGTTAATTCCAATAACAAATAAAAGATAATCTCGCTCGGAATGCTCTTTCAAATATTGTTTCATATCCTCAATTTGGCTTATATCTTTTAACGCTTCTACAACTTCCATACATGTATTCTCCTCATCTTATGAACGGTAATTTTCTCATCATGTTGTCCATTTTACCTTATCATGCTATGAGATTTCCATGTATTATCCATTATTTTCACACGATGCGCCTAAAAGTTTCGATGATTTTCAATGTGGATATTTACTACTCTACAAATAGGTTGTGGTTAGAAAAGGGATGAGGGGGGGAATTCTTTCTATAGACAATATTCCTCCTTTCATTTACCGGCAATTCACACTACTATACTATGTTACTTAACATCATTTTAGAATGTATATAAGTAACATTGAGATGTTTTTTCTGAAAATAATAAAAAACCGAGCAGTTTCGCTCGGTTTTTTTATTAATCTTCTTTCGGAAGAACAATTCCTTTATACAATTGAACTGTAATGAAGTAATAAATCGCGTAAATGACTACGAAAATTACGATTGGTAACCAAATACGGAAGTACGGATCGATTAAAATAAATCCAAAAATATTCATACCAACTAATACGTGAGCAATACCCACAATTGCCGGGAATAAGAATACTAAGAATAACTCTTTATAAATTGATTTCGTTAGTAATTCACGGCGCACACCGATTTTACGAAGCATTTGATAGCGCGTAATATCTTTTGATGCACCAGAAAGAATTTTAAACATTAAACAACTTGCCATCATTGCTAAGAAAGCAATTCCAAGGAAGAATCCCATAAACACTGTTCCGCTCGCAACGCCGTAGAACATGTCGTAAGCTTGATATTTACTATTTAATCTTTCAGCTTGTACATTTTTATATTTATCTAGCTGCAACTCGTCAAGTTTTTTCCATTCTTTTGTATATGCTATAAAATCATCTGTTTTTCCTGTAAATACGATTCCTTCTTTACCATTTACAGTATCGTACATTTTTTGATCTACAATTTTAATTGCATGATTCTCATATACGTAAAATGGCTGGATTGTTCTGAAAGCCTCGTTCCATTCTTCTGAAAGTTCTTTAGCATTCGCATCTTTTTCATTCATTTCTCTAGAAACTGCACCTACTGGTAGTTCCTCTGAAACTTTCTTCGTATTCACTAAATCCTTCATCGACTTCATATTTGCCATATCTTTTACGAAAGGACGATTTTTCTCTAAATCTTCTTTTACATAATAAACGTATTTATTATCCATTTTGTAACGGTATTCACTTTTCTCTTTAAATGTAATACCATCTAAAATTTTCTTTTCTTCAGCCGTAGGATTATGAACAACTGAATCGTATATTACTAAACCATCAACCATTTTTATAACGTTATTTTTAAACGCCATACCACCCGAAATTGCACCAGCTCCAAGCGCAACTAACATCGCTACTGTTGCAAGTACCTTTGTTAAACTATTAATACGGAAGTTTAACTGCGCGAAAGTAAAAGCGTTAAGTCCTTTTTCACTACGTTTTTTATTGCTCTTTAATTTTTTAATAATGACCGGGAGAAGTGATCCAAATAGCATGTAAGTACCAACTGTTGTTGTAATTAATGCAATTATAATTCCCATTTCTTTCAGTTTATCCATATAAATCATAGATGCATAGCCAATTCCTAATAAAATAATGGCAAGAAACGCAACTACACCTGTCATTTTTCCTTTTACTGCCACACGCTCTGTTTGTGCATCTGCATGTACAAGCTGCAGTACAGAAATACGTGATAACTTAATACTGTTCATAATTGCCGATAATACAAATAGTGCGAAGAAGAAAATACATGTAATAGTCATTGATGGGATATAAAATGCTTTATAGCCATCACCAGCAAATTCAAGCTGCTTCATTAATAATTGCCCAATACCCCCGGCAAGTCCTACACCAACTGCAATTCCAATCACAAGAGACGCAGCACCTAATACGATTGTTTCAATAAACATAAGTAATGTAACTTTATGCTTTTTCGCACCTAACATCATGTACATACCAAACTCTTTTTGGCGAAGAGATAGTAAGAAAGAGTTTGCATATAAAATGTAGAAGAACGTTATAATAGCTAGTAAAAATGAACCTGCTTGGAATACGAATCCAATTGATTGAATAACTGAGTTAGATTCAATAAACGCTTTATTCAGTGCTAACGTTTGGAACATATAAAAAATTGAAATTGACATGACAAGACCAACAAGTAAGACGATATAATCTTTCAGCTTACTTTTTAGCCCTGACATGGAAAGTTTAAATAACATGCCCTAGACCTCCCTTCTTACGCTTTTTGTGTGCCTAAGTCTGCAAGCACATCTAAAATTTCTTTATAAAATTCTTCACGCGTACCACCGCGATGAATTTCTTTATATAGCTCACCATCTTGAATAAATAAAATGCGCTGACAGTAACTTGCACTATATGGATCGTGAGTAACCATCATAATAGATACACCTTGTTCTTCATTTAAGTTTGTCATCGCATCAAGTAAACTTGCTGCATTTTTAGAATCAAGAGCTCCTGTTGGCTCGTCCCCTAAAATAATTGCTGGCTCATGTACTAACGCACGTGCTGCTGCTGAACGCTGTTTTTGTCCACCAGATACTTCAGTTGGATACTTTTGAAGTATTTCTGAAATCCCTAACATATCCGCTACCTTCTCTACTTTCGGTCCAATATTACGTGAGGGAACACCTTGAAGGGAAAGTGGAAGTGCAATGTTTTCATAAATAGATAAGTTCTCTAATAAGTTAAAGTCTTGGAAGATGAACCCTAATTTTTGTGAACGGAAATCAGAAAGCTCACCTTGTTTCATTTTCGTAATGTCTGTACCCGCAATTTCAACAACGCCGCCTGTTGCTTTATCAAGCGTTGAAATTACATTTAATAATGTCGTTTTACCAGAACCAGATGGTCCCATAATCCCGACAAACTCACCCTCTTGAATTGAGAATGATACACCTTTTAACGCGTGTGATTGGTTCTCACCTTTTTTACCGTACACTTTTTGAACGTTTTTCACGTCTACAACTGGTTTCGTCATATATATCCTCCTACGTTTGTTTTTCCATTACCTATTTTGCTCCTTTCTGGGATTAACTGCTATTTATTAACATTACATTTACCTTACACTTTTGTAATGAAAAAAAAACCAGGTCATAATACGACCTGGTTTACTCTGATTGCTTCGATTTTTGTGGTTGTCCTTTTTTACTGTTACGCTGTTTCACCTGAACAACCGGATCAAGTTCATTTGAAAATTCAGCGTTATGTCCATTTTGTGTTTTTTGCTCTGGATTATTTTGATCTGAACGTTTCGCCATTACATTCACTCCTTATTAGTGCGGTGTAATAATCATTTGATGTTGCTGTTGGCGAATTGCCATACGTGCTCTATTTAACTGTTCGCGTTGCTCATCATTCGCATGTTGTTGCATCGTTTGTAAATCATTATATGCTTGTTCTAATTGTAACTGCGCATCCGAATACTCCATCGTATTGTAATGCTCTTGTCTCATGCCAAGATCTAATTGTTCTTTCGCATATTCCACCGCTTGTTCAGCTTGTGTAATATACGATTCAAGTGATTGACGCTCTGCCATACTTGTCCCTCCTTGCCTTCAATTCCCCTTTAGTGTGTCCCTTCCATATCAACCTTATGAGTATGTTATAATGGATTTTGTTTCATCCCGCTATTTGAGGGCAGTAAGACTCCCACTGATTAAAGTTTCACTTTATTTTGACTCGTCTTAGGAGGGAACGTAATGAAGGTTCAAAACCCTTTTCCATATACAAATGACAATAAACGTTATCATACATGGAATTACCACTTACGAAATGAATTTGGCGAAAAAATCTTTAAAGTTTCATTAGACGCTGGCTTTGATTGCCCGAACCGTGACGGCACAGTCGCTTATGGCGGTTGCACGTTTTGTAGTGCTGCTGGATCTGGTGACTTTGCAGGTGATCGCCGCGATGATGTAATAACGCAATATCATGAAATGAAAGAAAAAATGCACTCAAAGTGGAAAGACGGAAAATGTATCGCTTATTTCCAGGCGTACACAAATACACATGCTCCACTTGAAGTGTTAAAAGAAAAATTCGAACCGCTTCTAGCAGAAAAAGACGTTGTCGGTCTTTCTATTGCGACTCGTCCAGATTGTTTACCAGACGATGTCGTTGAATATTTAGCGGACTTAAATAAACGCACGTACCTTTGGGTTGAACTCGGACTACAAACTGTTCATGAGCGCACTGCAAATCTTATTAATCGCGCTCACGATTATCCATCTTATGTGGAAGGCGTAAATAAATTACGCAAACACGGCATTAGAGTTTGCTCTCATATTATTAACGGTCTTCCACTTGAAAATTACGACATGATGTTGGAAACAACTCGTGAAGTTGCAAAACTTGACGTACAAGGAATTAAAATTCATTTACTTCATTTATTAAAAGGAACGCCAATGGTGAAGCAATATGAAAAAGGACAACTAGAATTCTTATCTCTTGAAGATTACGTAAGTCTCGTTGTCGACCAACTTGAAATTATTCCAGAAGACGTAATTGTGCACCGTATCACAGGTGACGGCCCGCCTGACTTAATGATTGGCCCGATGTGGAGCTTAAATAAATGGGAAGTACTAAATTCCATCGATGCAGAATTTGTACGCCGCGGAAGCTGGCAAGGAAAATATGCAAATGAGGAGAAACAAAAATGAAATTAGAACGTGTATTACCGTTTGCACGCGCACTCCTGCAAACGGCTGTTAAAGAAGGCGATTACGCTGTAGATGCAACACTTGGCAATGGTCATGACACTTGTTTCTTAGCTGAAATCGTTGGAGATAACGGAAAAGTATTTGGATTCGATATTCAAAAAGAAGCAATCGAAAGTTCCACTATCCGCCTGAAAGAAAAAGAACTTTTCGAACGTACTGTTTTGGTTCATGATAGTCACGATACACTCTTATCCGTATTACCAGAAGATGCAAATGGAAAAGTAACAGGAGCAATATTCAACTTAGGTTACCTTCCTGGCGGTGACAAACATATCGTCACAAAGCCAAACTCAACAATCTCGGCAATCGAACAATTATTAGAAGTAATGGCACCTGAAGGTATCATCGTCCTTGTTATTTACCACGGACATCCAGAAGGACAAGTAGAGCGTGACGCTGTTCTCGCATTTGCAGAAGAACTAGATCAAAAACAAGCTCACGTACTAAGATACGGCTTCATTAACCAACAAAATAACCCACCATTTATTGTGGCGATTGAGAAACGATAAATATATCAATGATTTTACCGATATATCGATTCTTCGACAAAACATAACAAAAAAAGACGTGCACTCACTGCACGTCTTTTTCTTATTCTCCTATATAATGGATGTATACAATATTTAAAGAAAGAAGGATAGAACTTTGCTAGTAGAACTAAGGGGAATTCAAAAGAAGTACGGTAAATCACTCATACTAGACAACATCAATTTATCCATTCCAGAAGGAGAAGCACTCGCTATTATTGGCGGGAACGGGACTGGAAAAAGCACTTTGCTCAAAATAATTGCAGGTTTTATTTCACCTACGGCAGGGACACTTCAAAGAAAAGAACATATACAAATCGGCTATGTGCCTGAGCATTTTCCTGAAGGGATTCGTTTTACATTGGAGGATTATTTATATCATCTCGGCCACATTCACGGTTTATCAACAAAATACTTAAGAAAGAAAATTCCGATGCTCCTTGAATCTTTTCATTTACATCATGCAAGGCATTCTATTGTACGAAACTTTTCAAAAGGTATGAAACAAAAAACAGGTATTATGCAAGCATTACTTACGGACGTCCATTTATTAATTTTAGATGAACCTCTTTCTGGGCTCGATCCTAACTCCCAGCAAGAATTAGAGCATATTTTACTCTCATTAAAACAACAAGGCTTATCTATACTCTTCACATGCCACGAAAAACAACTATTAGAAAACTTCGCCGATAGAATTGTGACGTTAGCAAATCATACAATTGCGGAAAATATCTCTGTGCAAAAATCAACAGAACTGGTCTATATTGAGGCAATCGTTCACGAAACATTTTCAGCAATAGAACTACAGAAACAATTAGGATTTATACACGTTGCACACAATTCAAATCAAAACCTTATTCAATTACAAATCGAAAAAGAATATACAAACGAAATGCTTCAGTTTTTATTACATAAAAAAGCATCTATCACACTGCTACAACCTAATTTTTAAATCGAAAGAAGGTTTATTATGTTTGCGCTTATTCGTTACCATCTTCTCGACTACACAAAATCGTATAAGTACATTCCTCCTATTGCGATGTACTGTATAAGTTTACTTTTTGTATATACATATAAACCGACTCCTATTGTACCGACATACTTAGAAACAGCACTCGCACTTTATTTATTATCTGCCTGGATTACGGTCACAATTTTTCATACTGAAGACCCTGTACAAGAACAAATCACTATTTCACATACAAATAATATTTCGGCATTATACGTTGGTAAATATATTACGGCTCTTCTTATTTGTACTGTTTTATCTTTTATATCCGTAATTTATCCAATTATTTTGCAAATGTTTAATGAAAAAATGACGGCTTCTTTATTTCTGGTCGGATTTCTCGCTCACATGTCTTTATCTATACTAGGGATTTCAATCGCAACATTATTTACTAGAAATGTTATTCAAAAAGCAGGCACTGCTTGGCTTAGCCTTACATTCATATTACTCATAACGATCGCATCTATCCGATTTAAAAAAGAGTTACTATGGTTTTTACCACCTGTCGAAAGCTTTCTAATGCTTGGACAATACAAATATAATATACTTACTCACACTCTATGGCTCACAGTTTGGGCTATCGTATATTCATTTTTATTACTTACCTTATTTCTTTTTATCGTTCGCAAAAAACGTTTTTAATTACATATTAAAGGAGACGAAACAATGATCGGAATACTAGCAGGAATGGGACCAAAATCAACTGGTCCATTCGTCGATACAGTTGTAACACAATGCCAAACAATATACGGAGCAAAGCATGATATGGACTTTCCTCATATGATGATTTACTCGTGCCCAACACCTTTTTACATGGATCGCCCTATTGATCATGCGGCGTTGAAAAAAGCAATTATAGAAGGGGCGCAAAAACTTGAGAGTACTGGCGTAGACTTTATCGCTATGCCTTGCAATACGGCGCATCTTTATTTTGAAGAATTACAACATTCTATTCCCATTCCTATTTTGAATATAGTCGATGAAACGTTAAAAGCAATTCCCGAAAGTGCAAAAAGAGTCGCTCTTCTCGCAACAGAAGAGACTGTTCAAGCGGGTATATATCAAAATGGGATTGCAAAACGTAATATAGAGTACATTCATAATGAAAAATGGCAAGAAATGATTAATCAAATTATTACTTATATTAAAGGCGGAGAAGTTGAAGAAGCTCACAAATTATGGAGTGTGCTCGTTTTACAGTTAAAAGGTGAAGTAGATACTGCTATTATCGCATGTACCGATTTGAATGTGGTGGCGAGTGAGGGCTTTGTTGATTCCTCTCACTGTCTTGCTGAGGCGGTTGTTAGGATGTATTTATCAAATACAAGGAGATCTTCATAAACATAGAAAGCCTCCCTTTTGAAATGTGCTTTATGTTTGATGAAAATCCCCAAAACTTTTAACTTTCTTCACAATTCTTTCAAATTAATCACACTTAATCTCGCTATATTAAATGAGTAATCTATTCATATAGGGAAGGTTAGGGGAAATCAAGTATGAAACAAAATCGTTCGCTTCATTACATTTTTTGGCGTTGGCATTTTTACGCCGGTCTTTTTATTACACCACTTCTTATTACTTTATCACTTAGTGGAATTGGGTATTTATTTCGAGAAGAAGTTGAAGATTTCGTCTATAAAGATTTATATTTTGGAAAAAGTGCTCAGACAGAATCAATTTCGATGTCTGATTCTATTTCATTAACAGAGACAAAATACCCGCATTATAGCGTGACGAAAATTAGTGAGTTTAATGAGGATTATAATACGAGGCTCACAATTGCAAATGAATATACAGGAACGCAAAAATACGTGTATTTAGATAGCAATAACCAAATTGTTGGCGATCAAAATGCAGATGAAACGTTTGCCAATATAATGCGGGAATTACATAGTTCTCTTTTAGTCGGCGGTACTATCGTCAACTATAGTGTAGAACTTGCGGCGTGCTGGACAATCTTTTTAATTGTAACTGGGTTGTATATGAGTATACGCCAATTCAAAAACACACCTTCATCCAATAAGCGAGAAAAAGCAAAACGACGTCATTCTATTATCGGTATTATCTTTACAATTCCTCTCGTTCTGTTAGTCGCAACTGGATTACCGTGGTCAGGATTTATGGGTAATCAAATTTATAAAATCGCATCGTCGAATGAATCAATCGGATATCCCAAATTGTATATGGCACCTCCGGAATCAAAGGTAAAAGAATTGCCGTGGGCAACAAGAAAGGAAGCCCCTCCGGAATCTAATTCAAATGAGCCAAAAACAATTTCAATTGATGAATTACAAAAAGGAATTGCAATAAAGAAGCCGTATGTTATCTCACTACCTGCTGATCCGAAAGGCGTATTCACTGTTTCAAAATCGAGTGGTTCTGGCATTACGGGCATGCATGTGGCACCGAATGAAGAAATTACTGCTTACTTTGACCAATATAGTGGAGAGCTTATTTCTAAAACAGACTATCGTGACTACGGATTATTTGCACAATGGTTCACTTACGGTATCCCGCTTCACGAAGGACATTTATTCGGATGGCCAAATAAAATATTATGCTTACTAACGACGTTATCTTTATTACTTCTTATTTATTACGGAGTAAAAATGTGGTTAGCACGAAAACCGAAAGGAAAGCTAGCAGCACCTCCGAAACAGAAAGATAAGAAGAGCCTATTCGTCTTCATTATCATTATGGTTATATTAGGTTCCTTAATGCCTTTATTCGGACTATCTGTTTTAGTTATCTTCACAATTGAACTTCTCATATACGTATTTTCAAAAATACGATCATAATAAAGTGAAACTTTAATCAGTGGGGGTTTTGTCCCTCTCCCACTGATTATTAGTTGAACCAATCGGGCTTTTACGGGCAGTTGATCTCCCACCTAACTCCTTCGCATTCGCCGAATTTTGAGGTGGGAGTCTTACTGCCCGTTAATGCGGGATAAAAAGAAAACCACTCATGTAGAGTGGTTTTCTTCATCACTGCGCCATTTTCTTTCGGTACATCTTCCCGTTCCAGTAGAAGAATCGTGAAGTGAGGCCTCCGTATTTTACAATGCGCCGTGCCATTTTGTGCATATTCTTTTGTGCTGATACTTTTTGGTCTGATAAATAAATACCAAGTAATCCTCGGCTTATGAGACGATGAAACTTCGCATGAGGCAAATCACCAATGCTCTTCTCTGCTTCTTCTACAAAATGTTTCATACGATCTAATATAGCTTGCTCGTTTTCATAATAACTACAGAAATTCAAATCTCCGCCGATACGGTCTTCTTCTTGATCGATAAAATAATCAAGTAAAATATGAAGTCCTTGTAC
This sequence comes from Bacillus cereus, assembly GCF_015071065.1. GTDB lineage: Bacteria > Bacillota > Bacilli > Bacillales > Bacillaceae_G > Bacillus_A > Bacillus_A cereus_BA. The sequence goes on from NZ_VOVA01000001.1 coordinate 1,105,129, forward strand.
GTATGGAAAATACCCTTGTCTAATTTTCACAATATCTTCTTCATGTAACTCATCATGAAATGCATATGCTACAAGACAGAAAATTCCAAGTGTAGAACCTGCACATGCTGAAAACTCAAACCAGCTCATCGGTGGTAAGTTTTCTTTATGCGCTTCAAACCATGTTTTTAGACGTGGTTCTCTTTCTTCTAATTTCACATGTTTATGAATTTGCAAATCACAATAATAACAAGCAAGCTCATGAAGAATTGGAGCAATTTTTTCATAGTGCTTCGTTTTCTTTAAAACATCTTGGCATGTTTCAACAAGTTCATCTAAATAACCACCATCATCTTGATCATCACGGTAACGATAATAATTACCGCCACCTTCAACTTCAGGACTTAATGCCATTACCATCGACTCATGAAGAGCCGCAAAGTCTTTCGGGTCAAGTGATGTACTACGATCACATAAATTATCTAAGTAGTCGCTAATCGTTTGATACGCTACGATAAAACGAATGCATTCCTCTCGGTGTTCATTTGCTAGCAGTGCTAAAATGCCACCGCCCTCACAATGAAACGTTTTATTTTCAATACTTGCGATCGCTTGACTATGAAGCTCGTCATTTGGAATATGGTAGGCACGCTCTTTCCACATCGCTAGCTCATGGTGTACAACCGGAAACACCTCACGGTATACTTTCGCCATGAGCGTTATGGGATTACTCGGTACGTTCACTTCTTCCTTCATCTCCTCTATTAAATGTACAAATAATGATTTATTTGTTTGTTTCTACTATATTATTGACACGTATTTCAGTAAATGACTGAATATAATTCAAAATTTCATCACGCTCATACTCATTTAATAACTCATGATAACAATTAGGCCATTCTTTATAGGCCTTATCACTAATTTTAACATTATCAAACCATGTACGGACACGTGTTTTATCTACAAGTTTATCCTCACACGCCTGCATTAGCAAGAGCGGAACGTCTGGAAAATTATCTATTTTTTTATGAGCAATCTCGATAGACTTAATTAATTCACTATACCAACGCACTGATACTTTACGCAAGAACAATGAATCATTCTCCATCGCATCTCTCACTTCATGATTGCGAGTTGACATTTCTACAGTGAGCTTTGTTGCAAATTGTAGCTTCGGGGTCACAATATTTAATATTTTTGAAGCAACACGAAGCGGAGCAGAAGGTGCGGCTAATACGCCTAAACAAGGCGAGCTTAGTACAATCCCATCTATATCCTCTCTTTTCGTTTCTTGCATCATACGAATAACGACAAGTCCTCCCATACTATGACCAAATAAAAAAATAGGCAATCTATACTTTCTTGCTTCTTTCACCCACAACTTTATTTCCTCTATGTATTCATCAAATGAATCGATATGTCCTCTATTTCTTGAAGTTGTTCCGTGTGCTGGAAGATCCCCCATAACGACGTGATAACCGATATGATTCCACATTTCTGCAACTGCTTCATAACGCCCGTGATATTCCATAGCACCATGCACGATAATAATGACGGCTTTCGCTTCTTCCGCTTCATAGTTCCACATACGAAACTCCTCCATTTCACTCTTTTTCATAATTTGATACACTAAAACTAGTCTCTAGGAAAGGAAGGCTTTACATGATATATCCTTATAAAGAAAAAAATCCAAAAATTGCGAGTAGTGCTTTTATCGCTGACTACGTTACCATTACAGGCGATGTGACAATTGGCGAGGAATCAAGTATTTGGTTTAATACAGTCATCCGGGGCGATGTATCACCAACGATAATTGGAGATAGAGTAAATGTACAAGATCAATGTACACTTCACCAAAGCCCCCAGTATCCTCTTATTTTAGAAGATGATGTTACAGTTGGGCATCAAGTTATTTTACATAGCTGCAAAATTGAAAAAGATGCTTTAATTGGAATGGGATCTATCATATTAGATGGCGCTGAAATTGGTGAAGGAGCTTTCATCGGTGCTGGAAGTCTCGTTTCACAAGGAAAGAAAATCCCTCCTAATACGTTAGCTTTCGGTCGTCCTGCGAAGGTCATTCGCGAATTAACAGAAGAAGACCGTAAAGATATGGAACGTATCCGCACACAATACGTTGAAAAAGGACAATATTATAAATCATTACAAAAATGATTTTATCGCTGCCATAAGACTGGCAGCTTTTTTCATGAAAAAATCTAACTTTTTCTTTACAAAACATTATTATTTCCTCAATAAAATCTTATTAAAATAGAAGTTAATAACTCCATATATATGTAAATGAGGGAGGAAAAATCTCATGAAGGTCAGTGGACTATATAAAATAGAATGTTACATTTTCAAAGGAATTAATCGCTACTTTGATCAAAAAACATTAAACATCTTTTTCAGCAATATTACCCATATCGGTGGTGCTACCTTCTCCATTGCACTCACACTTTTCTTTTTAATTTTTGCAACAGGAAATTTGCATCAAGCTGCAATTGCAACTGCTATTTCTTTAACAATTAGCCATATTCCAGTGCAAATATTAAAAAGATGGTATCCACGAAAACGTCCTTATTTGACAATTCAGGATGCAAAATACCCAGTACATCCATTAAAAGATCATTCTTTTCCATCCGGACATACAACGGCTGTTTTCTCTGTCCTCATTCCATTTATTTGCTATAATCCAAACTTGCTTGCTTTTCTATTACCATTAGCGCTATGCGTCGGTATTTCCCGTATTTATTTAGGACTTCATTATCCGTCAGATGTATTTGTAGGCATGTGCCTCGGCACTTGCTCTGGCATCATCTCTTTTTATCAATTCATCCCACTTTTCACATAAAGGAGTGATATGATGAGAGTCGCCATATTTACCGATACCTTTACACCACAAGTGAACGGGGTTGCGAAAACATTGGAACGGTTAACACGATATTTTCAAAAAGAAAATATCACCTATTCTGTTTTCGCCCCTCAGCATACGGCAGAAGATAATTTCGTAATTAATGTGAATAAAATGCGGAGTATCCCGCTAACAATATTATATCCAGAATGTCGCTTTGCCTTTCCTACTCCGCGCATTAAGCGGGAACTTCTTGCCTTTAAACCTGATATCATTCACATCGCTACGCCTTTCAATATGGGACTTTGTGGGTTATATTATGCCAAAAAGTTAAATATCCCAGTTGTCGGTTCTTATCATACTGATTTTGACGCCTATTTACACTATTACAAAATCGAATTTCTATCCAATATGCTATGGAACTATTTAAGGTGGTTTCATAGTCATATGCAAAAAAACTTTGTTCCTTCCCCTGAAACATTACATCAATTAAAGAAAAAAGAATTTCAACAGCTCTATATTTGGGGACGTGGTGTAGATTGTACTCTCTTTCATCCAACTTACAATAAAGACCTATTCCGAAAAAAATATAATATTACAGCGAAATATATTCTTTCCTACGTCGGACGCCTTGCTCCTGAAAAAGATATCGATACGCTGCAAGACCTTATCGTCAAAACAGCGCATACTCGAAGCGACATTCATTGGCTCATCACTGGAGACGGTCCTCTCGCAAAGGGCCTGCATGAAAATGTTCCAAAAACAAATGTAACCTTTACTGGATATTTACAGGGTAAAGATTTAGCCGAAGTCTATGCTTCCTCCGATCTAATGGTATTTCCATCTACTACTGAAACATTTGGGAACGTCGTGCTGGAGTCACTCGCATGTGGTACACCTGTTATTGGTGCGAATAGTGGCGGGGTTAAAAATATTATTACAGATGGAAAAACAGGTTTTCTTTGCGAACCCAAAAACGCAGACTCATTTTTGTCATCTATTTATGAATTGTTAAATAATGAAGAAAGATTGAAACAAACGGGAGTCGCCGCCTCGTCTTATGCGAAATCACAAAGTTGGGATGAAATCTTTCATAGTTTACTTAACCAATATGAAGAAGTTCTTCACCAAAACGAATCAGAACTGCTGGCTTAAAACTTAAATAAACTCCCTGCAATGAAAGACAGGGAGTTTATTAGACAATTATAAATTTTAGTTTAATAAATGGTACACAAGGTGAAGCATAACCTTATTTCTATATTAATTATAACAGAATCATACATAACTAAACAAAATTGTAATAAAACCCCATAAAAATTAATATATGGTTATACAGTATTTTTTACTGTATATAAATTTTAAGGGATCCCCCTTAAAATCTACTTACTCACATACCTTTATACAGTAATTGTTCCCCAATTTCTGTATATCAAAAAACCTTTCATTCATTTGAAAGGTCTTTTTGAGCCTGTACATATTCTTCTTTCGTGTTCACATTCATAAACCAATCCGAATTCGCTTGTACATCTTCTCCAGCAACATATTTCACATTACATTGTGATAAAAGCTGCCCCATGCTTCTTTTCTCTTCTTGAAGTAAAGTGTAAATCTTCTCTTTCACACGGTTATGATACGCCGCAAGCAACGGTTGTTTTCTTCCATTAATAATAGGCACAACCGCATCATACTCATTACTCGTTTGCTTTAATAAAATAGTAAACCACTCTTGCGAAACATTTGGCGCATCGCAAGGCATAATAACGTACCAATCTGCTTCGATATATTCCATTCCTGATACAATTCCAGCAAGTGGGCCGTTTCCTTTATAATGCGGAATATCTTCTATAACAGGAACTTGTACTAATTGCTCTACTCGCTCTTTTATATCAGTATGACTAATAACAACAACATCTTGCAAAATACTTTCCATTACTTTCACAATATGCTCAACAAAAGTAGTTCCCTTCCAAATCGCCAATGCCTTCGGTTCTCCAAAACGACTAGACTGTCCGCCTGCTAATACAATACCGACGATTTTCATTGGCGATGCAGCTCAAATGTAATATGACCTAATTCCGGTAAAATTAACTTATTCATCGCAAGACGAACCGCTCCGCTAGACCCTGGCATCGAAAAGACAACTTTACGCCCGATTGTACCGCCGATTGCTCTACTTAACATCGCACTACTTCCGATATCTTCTAAATAACTAATCATACGGAACAACTCACCAAATCCAACAATTTCTTTATCTAATAACACTGACACTGCTTCAATTGTTACATCACGCTTCGTGATACCAGTACCGCCATTCGTTAATACAACATCAACATCTTCCCGATGATAACCAGCTAATACAGCTTGCTGAATACTCTCTTTATCATCTTTCACAATTTCATAAGCAGTCACTGTATGCCCTGCTTCTTTTAACAATTCATGTAATAGTTGTCCGCTCTTATCCGTCTCTTCTGTGCGTGTATCGGAAATCGTAACGATTTTGCAGCGCACTTCTTTTGGTGCTTGTTTTTTATGTTCGATTACGCTCATGTCTTATCTGTCCCTCCTAAAAATTTTTCTTCACTTTATTATAAGTATATTTATACTGTTACAAGTAAAAAAATTGTATCTCTTCCTTTTAATCAACAGTAAAAAGATGGCCGAGTCAATACCCAAACCATCCCTAAGTGTCTTTCTCAAATTTTTATTATTAACCTTCTATAATAATTTCTAATCTTTTTATCTAAAAATATCTCCTAAGAAGGAAGCCATCTTCGATTTACGAACCACCTAACACATTAAGTAAAGCTCCTAAAATTTCCAGCATGTTAGTCAGCAATTTATTTAGATTAATAAAAACTATAGTTATAATCCCTAATAATACAAGTGCTATTACTCTTGATACAACATTAAATATATTCATTTCAAAATACCTCCTTCAAAAACTTCACTTTACACACTTTAAATTCACATACCATTTCTCAGAGTCAATATTTCTAATTTCCACCAAAAATACATCCTTATTTCTGGTATACAATAAACCTAAAATGGATAAAAGTTATAAAACTGAAAATATTTAGAATGATATAATTAATTGTATCATTTTTTCTCATCATAGAAAACTTTGTTTTTAAACGTATTAATTCTTAAAAAGGAGGTTCACTCACTATGGAACTTTATAAAAAATTAACAACAACATTCATCCTCTTATTTGTCGCTTCCATCACTGTCGGCTTTTCTTTAAAAGGCGCAATCCCATACGCTACATTAGTGAGCATTATATGCGCAACGCTCTTTTTACTATGTAGTGCATTTTGCGCAGGAAAAGCGCGTCAATTGAAAGGTTGATCTCACATGTTTCATAAAAAGCCAACTGTTTGTAAATCATGCAAAAAAGAAATACAAACGTATGAAAAAGCGTGGGTTCATATGCCCTTCCCGGCAAGCGGTATGACAAATATGAAAAAGTATATTGAGTTAGAAGGAGAAGTGTATTGTAGCTTGTGCATTCAAATCGTAAGTAAAACAAAATAAAAAAAGCTTTGCGACACGCGCAAAGCTTTTTTTTCATATATTATAGACCAGCTTGCTCTTTTAAAGTAGCTGCTTTGTCTGTACGTTCCCATGAAAGATCTACATCAGTACGTCCAAAGTGTCCGTAAGCTGCTGTTTGTTTGTAAATCGGGCGACGTAAGTCTAGCATTTTAATAATACCAGCTGGGCGAAGATCGAAGTTGTTACGAACTAGTTCTACTAATACGTCTTCAGATACTTTACCAGTGCCTAATGTATCAACTGAAATTGATACTGGTTGTGCCACGCCGATTGCGTATGCAAGTTGTACTTCTGCTTTGTCAGCAAGGCCAGCTGCTACGATATTTTTCGCAACATAACGAGCTGCATATGCTGCTGAACGGTCAACTTTCGTTGCATCTTTACCAGAGAATGCACCACCGCCATGGCGAGCGTATCCACCGTAAGTATCAACGATGATTTTACGTCCTGTTAAACCAGCATCACCTTGTGGTCCACCAATTACGAAGCGGCCAGTTGGGTTAATGAAGAATTTCGTTTCTCCATCCATTAATTCTGCTGGAACTACAGCTTTAATTACATGCTCTTTTAAATCGCGATCGATTTCTTCCCACGTAACATCTGGATGATGCTGTGTAGAAATTACAATTGTATCTACACGTACAGGTTTACCATTTTCATCATACTCAACTGTAACTTGCGTTTTTCCATCCGGACGTAAGTATGATAATGTGTCATCTTTACGTACTTCAGTTAAACGGCGAGCTAATTTGTGAGCAAGCGAGATTGGAAGTGGCATTAATTCTTGTGTTTCATTACATGCGAACCCAAACATTAAACCTTGGTCTCCCGCACCAATTGCCTCAATCTCAGCGTCAGTCATTAGACCTTCGCGTGCTTCTAGCGCTTGGTCAACACCCATAGCGATGTCAGCAGATTGCTCATCGATAGATGTTAAAACTGCACAAGTCTCTGCATCGAATCCGTATTTTGCGCGTGTGTAACCAATGCCTTGAATTGTTTCACGAACGATTTTTGGAATATCTACGTAAGTAGAAGTCGTAATTTCCCCCGCTACCAATACTAAACCAGTTGTTACAGTTGTTTCACAAGCTACACGTGCATTTGCGTCCTTTGCTAAGATCGCATCTAAAATTGAATCAGAAATTTGGTCACAAATTTTATCTGGATGTCCTTCAGTTACAGACTCAGATGTGAACAGATGACGTTTTTTTGTCATGTGGTAAACCTCCCTACAGTAATTGTATATATTGTACGGAACTCATCCTTAATTTGCCACAAACTGCGACATACATTTATTCTCCCACACAAGCATACAGAAAAACCTTTCCTACTTAACATAGAGGAAAGGTTTAATTTGCTACTTGCATACTGCTTTTTGCCCTTTGCTCTTATCGTTCGAGACCGTTAGCCTCGCACAGGTTTTAGCACCTATTCACCTGTATTTACCACTACAAGTGAGGTTGCTGGGCTTCATCGGGCCTGTCCCTCCGCCAGCTCGGGATAAGAGAGTATCCGTCCCAACCTATACTAAAGAAATGATATTCATTTGTCAATTAATATTCACATTTTCCTGAAAGTTTTTCTCAATACGCATAGAATGAAATATTAATAAGGAAATAATACATTCACACAAACAAAAATAAATAAATAGTATACATTATTTATATAATTGTGTTATACTCTTGATGGGGATTACGAGAAATATTTCATTAAATGAAAAGGATGGTATATAAATATGAGTACTGTGAATGTCCAAATTGGTTTACATGAATTATTGAACGGAAGCAATGCACAGATTCAATTAAGTGTTCCGCAATTAGTGGAAAAAGTATTAATGCGAAACGAAGGGAAATTAACTTCTACTGGTGCCGTTTCTGCTTCAACAGGAAAATACACAGGACGTTCTCCTAAAGATAAATTTATTGTGAAGGAAGCATCGGTTGCTGACAAAATTGCTTGGGGAGCCGTGAACCAACCGATCTCTGAAGAACATTTTAATAAATTATATACAAAAGTTTTAGAATACTTAAAAGAAAAAGAAGAGTTATTCATCTTCAAAGGATTTGCAGGCGCTGATCGCAACTATCGCCTACCAATTCAAGTTATTAACGAATATGCATGGCACAATTTATTCGTGCATCAATTATTTATTCGTCCAACTGAAGAAGAATTAACAACTCATGAATCAGGGTTTACAATTGTTTCTGCACCAAACTTTAAAGCAGATCCAGTAATTGACGGTACAAACTCTGAAGCATTCATTATGATTTCATTCGAAAAACGTATCGTACTAATCGGTGGTACAGAATACGCTGGAGAAATGAAAAAATCAATCTTCTCTATTATGAACTTCTTACTACCTGAACAAGACATTTTTTCTATGCATTGCTCTGCAAACGTAGGCAAAGAAGGCGACGTAGCACTATTCTTCGGTTTATCTGGAACAGGTAAAACAACATTATCTGCTGATTCAAACCGTAAATTAATCGGTGACGATGAGCACGGTTGGTCTGATAACGGTGTATTCAATATTGAAGGCGGTTGCTATGCGAAATGTGTAAACCTTTCTCACGAGAAAGAACCACAAATCTTCGATGCAATCAAATTTGGTTCAGTTTTAGAAAACGTTGTCATTGATGGCCAAACACGCATCGCTGACTATAACGATACTACTTTAACAGAAAATACACGTGCCGCATACCCTATGCATGCGATTGACAATATCGTACTGCCAAGTGTTGCAGGACATCCAAATACAATTATTTTCTTAACTGCTGATGCATCTGGCGTATTGCCTCCAATCAGTAAGTTATCAAAAGAGCAAGCTATGTACCATTTCTTAAGCGGTTACACTAGTAAACTAGCAGGAACTGAGCGTGGTGTTACATCTCCGCAAGCTACATTCTCTACTTGCTTCGGTTCACCATTCTTACCGCTTGATGCATCTCGTTATGCTGAAATGCTTGGTGAAAAAATCGAGAAACATGATGCAAAAGTATTCTTAGTAAACACTGGCTGGACTGGTGGCGAATATGGCGTTGGTAAACGTATGAACTTAGGTTACACTCGTGCAATGATTCAAGCAGCACTAAGCGGTGAACTTGCTAAAGCTGAAACTGCAAAACACGACATCTTTGGCCTTGAAGTACCTCGTCACGTTCCAGGTGTACCTGACGAAGTATTAATGCCTGAACAAACTTGGGCTGATAAAGATGCTTACAAAGCGAAAGCAATTGAGCTTGCAAACGAATTTAAAGAAAACTTCAAAAAATTCGATAGCGTTTCTGAAAATATTATTAACTTAGGCGGTCCAATCGCTTAATATATAAAGTGAAAATTTAATCAGTGGGGGTTTTGTTCATCCCCCACTGATTAGTTGATCTCCCACCTGAATTTTGAGGTGGAAATTTTACTGCCCGTTAATGCGGGATAAACTTTCTGTTGCAATAACCCTTTACTCATATGAATAAGTATCGTGTAGCCAAAAGTTTCGCGTACTCACCGACAAAACCCAATGCGGCTTAACGGTTACACATACTTACATAAAAAAGAAGCTTACGTGAAAAACGTAAGCTTCTTTCTATATATTCTTTAATTTACACACATACAAACCACGGCTTCGAACATATAAACTATTTCCCCACTCACTACATCCTTCTGGTTTCACATCGCATGGGAGCAAAAAAGGCTTTGACCGCTTCTATCCACCGCCAGATCCTCTATTCCATTTAAAAATTCCAAACCTAATTTTCAATTGATATACTCAGATTTTCACACATACAAACCACGGCTTCGAACATATAAACTATTTCCCTACTCACTACATCCTTCTGGTTTCACACCGCATGGGGGCAAAAAAAGGATCTGACCGCTTCTATCCACCGCCAGATCCTCTATTCCATTTAAAAATTCCAAACCTAATTTTCAATTTATATACTCGGATTTTCACACATACAAACCACGGCTTCGAACATATAAACTATTTTCCCACTCACTACATCCTTCTGGTTTCACATCGCATGGGAGCAAAAAAGGATCTGACCGCTTCTATCCACCGCCAGATCCTCTATTCCATCTAAAAAAAGGCTTTTTATCTTTTTATCTTTTTTAGCTCTTTGTTAATTCTTCTTCATCCTTCATACTATAATACCCTAAATTAATAACAATTAAGAAATAACCGCCCATAATCCCAACTGCAAATGCCCACATTACCATATGGTGCTCAATTTCGTACATAATAATTGCACCAAGGATCGCCGCTGCGTAGCGATTAAACATACCAAGTGTCGGTGCCTTCGTTTTCTTTACAATACTATCTCCAAGCTTTTCGATACGCCTTCCTAAAATCCAAACGCAATACATACTTACAATAAGTCCAATGCCTGCACCTAAAAAATGTGCTGAAAAAGGTGTCATTGCCCAGCCTATTAACATTGCGCCTAGCAAATAATACATTTGAATTTTAAACGACCTCAGTGACATACTAATCATGCTGTACTCCTCTTCAATGGTTTTTATTTATCCAACAAAAGCTATATAACTCGTTGTTCATTAATGAACAACGAGTCCATACTACTTACAAATTCATTTATGAATCTATTTCATTCAAATTAAAAACAACATAAACTATATGTTTATGTTGTTAAAATGCTTTTAGAAAATAATATTATACAAGATTTCTAATATAAAATCCCTCATAAATGTGACGTTTTTCAAAACATTTTCGTCCAATTATGAAAAAAGTGATATCAATCTATGAACATACGGATATGATGTAATAAGCACATAAATAAAGGGGGCGTCTAATGATTTATTTTTTAATGGCTCTCATTCATCTCATTGTTCCTGCACTTATTGGACTTTCCTTGTATTGGTACACGAAAAAACATAGTATTTTCTATGCTGTCCTCGGTGTTCTTCTTCCAGGAATTATTCTAATTACACTCTTCCGCATTCCTTTTCTTAATTTAATTCCACTTATTACTGCTATCTTGTTTCTCATCTTCTTACCAAAAATAAAAAAATAGGAAAGCAGATCATAGGTGATCTGTTTTCCTATTTTGATATAGGTTCTTGTACGGTAGAATGCGCTTCTATTTTCTCCGATTTCACAAACCATAGACCGAAGAAAATGATAATTCCACCGATAATTTGTTGTAACGATACATATTCATTTGCCCATACTGCAGCAAATAAAACAGCAACGAGCGGTGTAATATACATATATACCATCGTATGTGATGCTCCAATTTTTTGAACACCAATATACCACATCACTAAACCGAATACAGTCACGAAGAAAATAGAATACAGCAAGGCAAACCATGTCATCCCGTGTGTAATGTGAAATGGCATTACAAATACATGTGGACCACTTAACAATAAGAGCGGAACCGCTCCAACTAATGTCGACCATGCAGTAACACGTAATGCTGAGTATTTTTTAATAAGCGGCCCTGCTAACACGGGATAAAGTCCCCAACATATTGATGTAATCAGTCCAATCCCATTTCCGTAGAAAGAACTAGCGAGTGAATGCCCCGCTACTAAAACTAATGTAGCACCAGCAAAGGCAATGATGGAACCAACTAACTTTCGAGAAGAAAATTTTTCTTGTTTCAAGAAAATCGAAAATAGAGTTGTAAAAATAGGTGAAATAGAAATGAGTAAAGAGGCATTTGTAGCCGATGTATATTGTACCGTTTCCATGAATAGCGTTTGATACAGTACAATACCTACCGTGCTAACAATGATTAATCTTGGTATATCTTTTCGCTCCATATAAAGTGACTTTTCAATAAAGAACGTAAGTAATAATAATAGTGGTGCTGCTACCATCATTCGAACTGCAGTAAACTCAATCGCCGTAAATTCTAAAAGTCCATATTTCGCAATCGTATAGTTAATCCCCCAAATAATAACGACACTTAAAATTAATAACTCAATTCCCCATCTTTTCATGCGCAATCCCCTCCGCAAAGAGAATTATACAGAAAATTCAATCATGTGTACATTTCATTATGTGAAAAAATCCATAAGAAAAAGGAGCATATTATATACTCCCTCTCTCTTTACTATACTCGAACATGTAACTTCATATTCGGGTTATAAAACTGGCTTGGGCTCTTCAGCTGAAAAGTCCCTCCAACTTCATGCCAATCAACTGTTAACTTATCATCCATAAATACAAGCTTTGTGCGATCTGCAATAAAGTTTAGTATACTCGATTCAATATCTACATCGCGTTCATCTTTCTCTGAAACGGCTACTAAATCAATAATCCCGCTCATGACACAACCGCAACCTTCATTATCATAAAATAACTTTATATATTTCGCTTCACTTGGAATCTTATCCATAATCTTTTTATATGCTGCTTCTGTTACAGTAACGTACATGCGTGAATCTACACCCTCTCTTCTCGTATCATTTATATATTGTACCATTCTTTTTCTTAATTCCATCCGTTTATTGTATACAGAAAATTAAGACTAATATACAATAAATGTGATAAAGGAGGTTGTATCACTGGTGTTCAAACTACAGCGATATCCCATTTTCTTAGGTCTATTAGGTAGCTTTTTTATCTCTAGCGGAATGGTATTACAACATATACTTCCCTATTCTCCTTCTATTGGCTGGATTCTAGGTTTTATTTGTTTTACACCCGCTTCTTATTTTGCTACAAAAAATAAAAACAACTAACAAAGTAAGAATTATCTTAAGGAGGATTACTAAACATGCCAGCCTTAAAAGCAATAGAACAATCACTTAATCATTTATTTCAAATTGAAAAATACGGAAAAGACAGTGCCTTTAGTCGCTTCATTCCAGCTACATATGATCAAATCCAATTTCCATGGCAACAATTTTTCGAAGCAAATTTTGTTGAGCTATTTAACGGTCTTATGATAAGAGGCACTGAAAATGTAAACACAATCTTTTTAGCTGTGTTCCCAACTGATGATGTTCTCGAAAAATTCATTTCACAATCCATGCCAGGTGATTTACTCTTCATGCACCATCCACTTGTGATGGAGTGCGGTGCTCCACTCGGAAAATCAGGGCGAGGATTTATTCCAATTCCATCAAAATATTTGCAGGCGATAAAAGAAAAGAAACTTTCTATATATACATGTCACGGTCCAATGGATTTTCATCAAACGTATGGAACTAGCATTTCAATCGCAAAAGCACTACAAGCCAATGCAATTGACGGATTTGCTTACGGTGGTCCAGAAAACGAACCAGTCGGACTCATTTGTGAAATAGATGAAACAACAACAGAAAAACTTCAAAAACGTCTAAAACAACTCTTTAACATTCCTTATACAGACTTCGAAGGTAAACAACACGATTCCATCAAGAAAATTGCAATTATCGCTGGCTGCGGCGATGTCGTATCTTTAATGAAAGAAGCCGAAGAAAAAGGTGCTGAAGCATATATTACAGGAGAAATCCATTGCCATATCGACAATGATTACGGTAAGTATAAATACTCACTCATTATGGACTATGTGAAAGAAACAAATATGTCACTCATCGGTGTGTCACACTCTGCCTCTGAATATTTAGTGAAAGAGACATTGATGTATGATTGGTTTAAAGAGAATTTTGATGTAGATGTTACTTTGATTCCACAGGAGACATGGTGGTTATAAAACCTTAGTTATCAAACTAATAAAACCTCCCCTATTTTTGAAATCTATATACATAATACAATCGACCACACAAAAATATAGAATCTACAATATATATATAGTAGTTCTACTTTTAAAACTAGACTTTCAAAAATATAGAAAGGAGATAATATATGTACCAACGCAATTGCTTTAGTTGTGACGGCAGACGCAACAGTGGTTCTATCGGCAGCACTGGACCCACTGGCGCTACAGGACCTACTGGCAATGCCGGACCTACCGGGGCCGGTTTACAAAGTACTACCGCTTTTAGTCTAGCAGCCGCTCCTAACTATAAAACGGGACAAGTTGTCACTTACACGAGTAGCGGCTATGTTGTAAAAAAAGATGCACCTCAAGGATTTCCGAATGTATCTCCAGATTATATCGTATTGGTAGAAGGTGGTCCTACTGGAGCTACTGGGATCACTGGTTCTACCGGAGCTACCGGGCCTACTGGTTCTACCGGAGCTACCGGGCCTACTGGTTCTACCGGAGCTACCGGACCTACTGGAGCTACTGGTTCTACCGGAAACACCGGGCCTACTGGCAGCATTGGGTCCACTGGTATTACTGGATCCACCGGTAGCAGTTCAGCAAAAAGCATCCTTTTCCAAGGAACTAACGCTGAGTTTCAACGTATAGCAGGTGCTCCAGCAGTTGATTCCAATATTATTCCTTATGTAGTTGCTGGATCTGGAAATATAGCTGGTTTTTCTGCATCTATAAATGTAAATAATTTGCCTATAGAAGTTTATACAATTCAAATCTGTACTAATGTCCCAACAAACCTTTCTGCCCCTACCTCTAATCACGTTATATCTACTATTACTTTTACCACTACGGCTAAAATCACTGGAACAATCACATTTACTATTACTCCTTCAGACGTTGGATCACAGCTAGTTCAAGTGTATGACCCTACCCCTTTACCAGGACCTGCCACTGTTATTTGGACTAGTACAACAACTGGAAATCCAGTTTCAAGAGGAGACGCATTATGCCTTTATATTAACCCTGGAATTACTGATAGCGCTGTATACTCCGTTTTTTTGATTACCTCTCTTTAATCTGTAATCTACAGAAAAAACTTTTGATAAAGCAAAACTTTAATAAGTGGTTTTTTTCCTTCCCCACTTATTATTAGCCCGCACCAATCGGGCTTTTTCGGGCAGCCCGACTCCCACCTAACTTCTTTGTCCCAGCTTAATTTGGAGGTGGGAGTCTTACTACCTGCTAACGCGGGATAAATCAATTTTAAAAAACATCACTTTTGATTAAGTGATGTTTTCTATTTATCTCTTACACTATCATTAAATCGGCAACATAATCTCAACAGTCGTTCCAACTCCAACTTCACTTTCAAAGTTCAATTTACCGTGGTGATCTTTAATAATTTTTTCCGTAACTACTAATCCTAAGCCTGTTCCAGTTTCTTTCGTTGTGTAAAAAGCTTCATTTAGCCTCGGAATTTTATCTTTCGGAATGCCGCATCCCTCATCTATAATTTGAACAATGATCACATCTTCCACTATAACTTTTACAGTAATAGTTCCACCAACTGACATTGCTTCAATCCCATTTTTTATTAAATTAAAAAATACTTGTTTCAATCGTTTTTCATCACATGTAATTGAAGGTATATCTTTACTATAAATAGCATGCATTTTTATCCCTTGTTCTAAAGCTGGCTTTTCCATAACCCTGATAACATAAGAGATGATTTCTTTAATATTATGAGTTTCGGATTCTACCGATTTAGATTTCTCAAACCCATTTAGTTCTGTAGCAATTGTATGAATTCGCTCTACTTCCTGTCTCATAATTTCACTATAAATCTTATCTTCTGGATATTTTTCTGCTTGCTTATTCACAAGTTTTTTCAATTTTTCTAACGGTCTTCTAATCTTATCGCCAATTACTGTTGCCATTTTTCCAACCATCGCTAATTTTTCTACCTTTTGTATTTCTTTGTCCATCATTTCAAGTGTACGAACGTAAGATTGGAATCTTAAAAATATAATCCAACATATAATAACAAACATGCTATATAATGCCATTGGGATAAGAACGATAAAGGATTGAACAACGAATCCCATAAGTGCATATTTTCCAACAATAGTTCCGGCAACTAACCAAAAGTACCTCTTATTCACCAATATCGGTGCAAATAAAATAAAGAATCCTTCTACTATATTCCCGCCATCAAATTCCGCATCACTTCCGTAATAAATAATGAAGTTATGAATAAAATCCAATATATTATAGCCAATTAAAATAATGTACTTCACAATATACGGCTTTTTCCGTTTCATAAAATAGAGTCCGACAAGGAATAATCCAATCATCAAACTATATAGCCATAGACCTAATCCTTCTCCAAAAACATCTGCTAGTTTTTGATTTCCATCTGATAAAAAGACAATAGCCTTTTCAGCAAAATCATACGCAAAAAATATAACGAAGAATAAGCTTAAAAATATTTTTAACGCCTTTATTTCTTCTTTTTCAAATATATTACCTTTTTCCATATGATAACTCCTTTAACAACTCCTCTTAATCTTGTGTCACATCGCGCTCACGTTTTTTCGGGAGTAGTATTTCTACTCTCGTTCCTTTCTTTACTTCACTAGAAATGTGTAATTCTCCAAGATGCTCTGTAATAATTTGCTCTGCTACCGTAAGACCTAATCCAATTCTATCTTGCTTTGTTGTATAAAAAGCATCCTTAACTCTTCCTAAATTATCTTTTTTTATCCCAAAACCACTATCTACTATACTTACTATTACGTAATCTCTTTTTTTATTTTCAACTTGTATTTTTAATGTTCCGCCATGTTCCATTGCCTCTAAAGCATTTTTAATAACATACAAAAATACTCCTTTTAATTTGCGTTTATCACATTCAATTTCACTTCTATTTTGCTCTTCATTAAAGATGCACTTTATATTTAACTCGTCCATTTTTTTGCGCATGTTTTCTACCGCTTGTACTAAAATATCACTTACAATGTGTTTTTCATAAACAGAAGGTTTACATGTAGCAACCTCCATTAATTCACTAATCATATTATTCATATTTTCTATTTCGAGGATCATTTGTCCATATGTTGCATCTTTTTCGTGTTTCTCTTTTTGTAATTGCGTAAACCCTTTTAATGAAGCAAGTGGGTTTTTAATTTCATGTCCGACTGTCGCTGCCATTTTTCCGATAACCGCCAATTTTTGTGACTGACTTGCCTCTGCAATACGTCCCTTTACTGCTGAAAGATATTGTAAAAATCGATTTAAAATAATAAATGACACGAGAAGTAACACCATATTCATAACAAGAGGTAGAAACAAGTTAAGTTGCCCAAATACAAATAGGTATATCATATATTTCCCTATAAGAAATGGCGCTAAGACAAATAAATATCTTTTACTCAAAAAGATCGGTACGAAGAAAATGAAAATATATTCAATTACATTCCCTTCATCAAATGCTATTGTATTATGAAAAGCATACCATCCAATATTAAAAATCTCTGCGATTATGTATGCAAATAAATATGTATATTTAACTAAATCTGCTTTTCCTCTCTCAAATAAGTAAACACTAATACCTAATATAGCCATAATATATGCAAGCTTCCATATCACTTTATGCCAATTTCCTAAAGGCATTGTATCTTCTAATATAATCGCGTATGCAACCTCGTATACAATTAAAATAACATGCATTACCCATAAGAAAATCTTAGCGTTTTTCTTTTCTTCTTTAGCTGATAGAAAACTCTCTCCCACTTCAACACCCCTTCAAAAGAATACCATTTATTATAATAAATGATTTTCATAGACAAACAAAGATAAATTGAACAAATGAGGAAAATCAATCCATAGATAATATACTTCTCCACACCATATGTAAGCATAAAAACCATGAACAATAATACGTATAATATGGGAGGTGCTTTATATGGACGGTCGTGAAAATAAGAAGATAGAACAGTTACAATCCTTTACGAAAAACAATGCAGGAAAAGAGATGACGACGAATACGGGTGTCAAAATTTCAAATGATGAAAACTCTTTAACCGCCGGCGATCGTGGTCCTACACTTTTAGAAGATTTCCTTATGCGAGAAAAACTCGCTCATTTTGACCGTGAACGAATCCCTGAAAGAGTCGTTCACGCCCGCGGTTACGGAGCACATGGTGTTTTTGAGCTATATGAATCTCTAGAGGACTTAACAATGGCTCACTTTTTACAAGATCCATCTAAAAAGACACCTATTTTTATTCGTTTTTCCGAAGTCGCTGGATCAAAAGGTGCAAATGAAACAAACCGAGACGTACGAGGATTCGCTGTTAAGTTTTATACAGAGGAAGGAAATTTCGATTTAGTGGGTAATAACATTCCGATTTTCTTCATTCAAGATGGTATTAAATTTCCGGATCTTATTCATGCTCTTAAACCAGAGCCACATAATGAGATTCCCCAAGGACAAACAGCCCATGATACTTTTTGGGACTTTATCGCCAATAATCAAGAAGCAGCTGCGATGATGATGTGGATTATGTCGGATCGTACAATTCCGAGAAGTTTTCGAATGATGCAAGGGTTCGGCGTTCATACATTCCGCTTAGTTAATAAACACGGAAAGTCACGATTTATAAAATTCCACTGGAAGCCTAAGCTTGGCGTTCACTCGTTAATTTGGGATGAAGCTCAAAAACTAGGCGGTGCTGATCCGGATTACCATCGCCGTGATTTATGGGAAAATATTAATGCTGGAAACTACCCTGAGTACGAACTTGGCGTTCAAATTTTAGAAGAAGAGGACGAATTTACATACGATTTCGATATATTAGATGCAACGAAAATTTGGCCGGAAGAAGACTTCCCTGTTAAAATCATCGGAAAAATGACGTTAAATCGGAACGTTGACAACGTATTTGCGGAAACAGAACAAGTCGCACTGCACCCTGGAAGTATCGTCCGCGGTATTGATTTTACAAATGATCCTCTCTTACAAGGTAGACTCTTTTCTTATACAGATACGCAATTAGCCCGCGTCGGCACAAACTATCAAGAGTTACCGATTAACCGTCCGATATGTCCTTTTCATAACAACCAAAGAGATGGTGCGTCTAAATACATAATTGATAAAGGAAAAGTCGCTTACCATAATAACTCTTTAGCAAATAACTCTCCCTTTACTGTACCTGGTACGAAAGGCGGTTTCGTTACATATCCTTCTACTGTTTCTGGACATAAAACGAGAGAAACAGCCGCTAGTTTCAAGGACCATTTCTCACAAGCCCGTTTATTTTGGAATAGTATGAGCCACGTCGAAAAAATCCATATTATGCAGGCCTTCTCCTTTGAATTAGGAAAAGTAAAAAGCAAATCTGTACGCCAACAAGTCGTAGATATGATTGGTCATATTAGTACAGAATTAGCTACTTTAGTAGCTGAAGCAGTTGGAGCAACAGTACCAAATGTTCAAGAATCAACTGTTACAAAATCCTCACCAGCACTAAGTATGGCAAATACAACATTCAGCACAAATACATTACGAGTAGGAGTCATTGTCGCAAACGGGTATGACGGTCAAAACTCACAATATATTATAAATCAATTAAAACAAGCCGGTCTTCAGCCCGTTATTATTTACGAACGATTAGGTTTTGTGCAAGGCTCTCAAAATGTACAGTGGGAAGTGAATGATACTTTCTTAACAGGATCCCCGCTTCTTTATGATGGATTATTTCTTATTGGCGGAACGATGGATGATCATTTCCTTAACAAGGCAAGTTCATTTGTCGTAGAATCGTATAATCACTTTAAGCCAATCGGCGCTTTCCAAAATGGAACTACTATTATTCAATCTTTAAACATCGAAGGAAAACCTGGCGTTATAACAGCACAAAATCCAACACTACTTGCAAGTGAATTTATTCAAGCGATGACAAAACAGCGATTTTGGGAGAGAGCCTATTAAAATGCATGAGGAGGATACATCATGTTCGTTACAGTTGAAAAAGATGTACACATTTTTGTTGAGGATATTAACCCAGGTCCTGGAAGTAAACCTGTCTTCTTCGTTCATGGCTGGCCTTTAAATCATCAAATGTACCAATATCAATTTAATATCTTGCCACAACATGGTTTCCGCTGCATCGCCATGGATATACGCGGAAACGGACAGTCTGATAAACCATGGACTGGTTACACGTATGATCGTTTAGCTGATGATATCGCAATCGTATTAGAAGCACTTCAAATAGAAAATGCTACGTTAGTCGGTTTCTCAGTCGGCGGTGCTCTTTCTATTCGATACATGTCACGATATAACGGTCGTCGTATTTCTAAACTTGCATTAATTGATGCCGTCTCCCCCTCTTTCGTAAAAAACCAACAATCCCCTTACGGCGTACCGAAAGAGCAAGCAGATGCTCTTATTAATCAAATGTATGTAAATTTACCTAAGTTTCTAAGTGATGTATCTTTATCATTTTTTAATAGAAACTTAGGAGCCGCTACACTAGAATGGTTTTCTTATCTCGGTATGCAGTCTGCTTCATACGCTCTCATCAAAATTCTACAAGCAGCCGCGAACGAAGATGTAACAAAAGACTTAAGTAAAATTAACGTTCCAACAAAAATATTCCACGGCGTTCACGACCAACTCATCCCTTACAAAAGTGCTGAACTTACACAGCAACGGATTAAAACTTCTCAACTACATGCTCTTACAAATAGCGGCCACGGCTCTCCAATCGATCAAGCGGATGAATTAAATAAGGAACTTATTAAATTTTTAAACTCATAGTTCCGCTGCAGTAAAAAAGAATTTGCCCTTACGGCAAATTCTTTTTTCTTAACTACCTTTTTCTATCGATTTAGAAGACACCGGAATAAACAATGATTTATCTATTTCCTTCTTTTCCTGTCTTTGTTCATATGGCTCTTTCTTTGTCTTTTTATACATAGAATATAGACTGCTACCGCGCTCTTTCTTTATCCCTTTAATCATCATATGTAAAACAAATATAGAAACAGTAAAGAATAGTAGTGGCGCAATGACAATCCATGGTGCTGTTAAAAATTCACTTTTGTATAGACCAATTAAACCCGCCCATTCATTCGTAAGTGAGTATGGTTTCTGTGTCTCATAATCTACACCTCGTCCTCCGATTAAAATTCCAAAAAATGACAAATGAATTAATAACGTAAATAATTGAACAAACTGCTGTAAAAAAAGGACGACAAGAATTTCTTTTAAATACAACCATATATGCTTTCTAATAATCCGAAACTTTGAAGCTCCTAATATTTTCGAAGTTGTAACAAACTCATTTTTCATAAATAAATTGATTTCTTGATTCACATAAAGAATAACAGCTGGTAACAGCGCAAAACAAAGAACAGTAAACTGCTTTATAATAATTTCCATATTAAATCCAGTTAATTCACTGTGTAACATGATTGGAAACATCCACAAAATCGCCCATAGCACTGTCGGAATAAAGAAATACACTTTACATATTTTTTGAAATAAATTTTGTACGATAGATGGTGTATGAGCTAATGCTACACCTAATATAGTACCGAGAAACACTTGTACGCTACATACGCCAAATACAAATAATATTGTAAACTTTGCACCTAGTAATAATTGAAAAAACAAATTAAAACCGTTACGATCTGTACCGAGTGGTGGTATTGTAAGCGGACTAAACGGAGCTGCAGCAATAACATCCCCATTCGCATCTTTCAGCCAGATTGTCTTACTCATATATAAATCCTTACCAAACCACGTAATAAGATAACTAATTACAACAATCCCTACAAAGTACAGGACCCCACACAAAAAACGTTTGGAGCGAAAGTTTCTATATATCATGAGAAGCCCCTCCTGTAATACGATTCACTCGGTAATGTATAATAGTAAATAAAATGTAGAATGGAACAAATAATAAAAGAATCCACCATGCCATCGTTAAAGGATTTAAAGAGCCTGCCCTTATTAAGAAAGACATATACCCCGTAATATTAAAAGCTCCCTCTACCATTAAAAGGCTTGAAATCATGAATAAAAAAAGCGGCTGCAAGTGATTTAACAGATGGTACATAATATTACGTAATAAATGAGCATACAGTATATATTTATTGCTCAATCCTTTCGCACGGGCGAATTCCACATACGGCTTATTCTTTTCTTCCATTAAAAATAAAACGATAATACGGAAAAAATGAAGGGTTGGAACGATTGTCATACAAATAATAGGTAAGAAATAGGCACGTTCATCATTAAACGCATAAATAGTAAAGAATCGATATCCTGTCTGTTTATAAATCCATACAACAAATAACTGTAAACTAAAAATTAATAATAAATCCGGAACTGATTCTATTAAAATTAAACAACTCTCAATCCCCTTCTTAATTTTAGAAGAAACTAATAAGTATACGAATGAAAGACCAATTGAAAGAATAATTGTTAAACAAGTAGCGATTAAAAGAATGGTCATAGAATACGTATAAGGTTCAATAATCCGTTCAAAAAAAGGAATTGACTGCATAGTGTTTGTATCAATATGTGCAATATCCTTTGGCGAAGCTAATCTCTCTAAATATGTAATAAAATCAAGACTATTCCCTAAAAACAAAGAGAATGGTAAATAACTTACAGTAAGAATAACTGCGATACTAATAAGAAATTCTATTATTTTCCCACCCCAAAAACGCTTCAATGTCCCACCTCTTTTTTTAAAATTACTACACAACTTTATTATAACTAATTTTTCCGAAAATTTAATATATATCTAAATAAAAAATTCTCTTAGAAATCTTAAAGAGTTTTTTTTACGCATTAAACAAATTATCCAATTATATACTAGATGAAAAATTCACACACTTCTCACAAATCAATTATTAAAACGATTCTATTTTAATTTATACTAAATGTACAAGTAATACTCCCTAAACCCAGCTTGTCTAGTTTCCCCGTTAAATACTATAAAAAAAAGAACTTGTATCGTACAAGTTCTTTTTTATGTCGCTTATTTAAATAATATATCCTTACTATATTGTTTTCCGACAAGCAAGTCATATTGAATAAACTCATATTGCTTTAACATTTCTTTTTGTTTCGCTGTTAAACTTTTTATTACTTCTCCGTCTTTTCCTATCTTCAATTCGTCACGAAGTACAGGGATTTCTTCATATAACTTCGATAAAAATTGATAGAACGGTGCCTTATTTAATCCAGCATAATCAAAGACAAGATTTGAAAAATAAATTGGACTTACTAAACCTAAATTGTCATTTGGCATATCAAAATTTGCATACATTAATAACGGAGTTTGCGCCATTGCTAACCGTTCACTTGGCGATTTTTCATTCGTTATATACCCATTCTCTTTATAAAGAGATTTATTTGTTCCTAGTGATGGAAGATGATCACCAAAGAATACTAATAATGTAGGTCTATCTAAATTGTCTAGTTGCTCTATTAAATATTGAAGCGCTTCATCTGAACGTCTTAAACCTTCTGTATATGTCTCTAATTCAGCCTTCGACTCTTCATTTTCTAATCCACTAATTTCTACTCTATTTTCGCCAAATCTTCCCTCTGTAAATGGAAAATGATTTTGCATCGTAACGGCATAAACAAACGTAGGTTTCTTTTGCTTCTCTAATTCAGCTATTATCTCTTTACTCATAGATAAATCACTAATATAATCTCCATCGACCTCTACATTTTCCATCGTATCTTGTGCATTAAACTTATCAAATCCTAACACTTTATATACATCATCACGTTTAAAGAATGAGCGACCGAAAGAATGAATAGCGCTTGTGTAATACCCTTCTTTTTTCAACGCTCGAGGAATAGATGGAATTTCTATTTTATTTGTCACGACTTGCTGATATGGTATAGATCCTGGTTTTAACAAACTCATTGAATAACTCGTTAACGCCTCAAATTCAACGTTCGCAGTATTTCCTCCAAATGTTGGCGAAATAGTTTGTCCACCTGGAAAACTTTCTATATAATGATGCAAATTCGGTAAAGGATCTTCACTAAAGGAAAGATTCGTTAATTTCGTTGGATCCCAAAACGATTCACTCATTACAAAAATAATATTTGGTTTCTCTTTTTGCTTCTGTGCTCCTATATTGCTACCATATTGTTTCTTTATGTCGTTTGCTATTTGAAGCATATTTTCTTTTGAATACTCTTTCGGCTTTTCAATGACTGTCGTATCTAAATTACTTATAAAGCCTAACACAAAACCATTTGAGGAATAATTTTCATTTTGATTCCACAAAATGAAATCTACACCCGATTTTTGAAACACTTTATTCATAAACGTGTTCGTAAAATTACCGTACGCATATAAAACGAAAACAGATCCCACTACTAATAAAACTCTTATTCCTGGATGAATCTTTACATTTTGAATATATTTTCTAATATACATCCCTGCTATAATACAAGCTACAATACTTACGATAACGCCTAAAATATAACTCCAACTAAAATAGTCCATCACCATCGGTATAACAGATTGCATATGTGTAATTTGTGTAAAATCAGAAGGATATAGCGGATCTCCTCTAAAAATAAGCTTCAAATAGTTTACGATACCTAAAATGATTAACGTGCAGCTCGTTAAAATAATACTTAGAAAAACCTTTCCTAGTAAGTTATACACAAGAATATATATTGCATATATTACTACACAGCTTAATATAAACCGCATATTATAATAGTAAATCCAATTCATCGCTCCTAAGAAGTCCATTTTAACTTGTATCACAATATAAAATAAAGCTACTGTATGAGCTACTAAAAATAATATAAAATGCACTCGAAAGGACGCTCTAAGTATAGACGTCTCTTTTTTATTGGAATGCGTAAAATATAATGTTGTACCACATATTAAAATCATCATGACGCTTAAAATAAGATTTTGATTTAAACGGTCTTTAATCATGTCTAAATTAAAAACCTTTAAAATCATAAATAGCATAGTTGTTACTAATAAGGTCACCATACTACTTATAATGGTAGAAATTAATATACTTCTTTTCGGAAGATGATAAAGTGTAAAATCATACTTCAATTCATTCCCTCTTTTCTATCTATTAATTCCACCCCGCACCGTAAAAACAGTTTCTATTAAAATAACATATATCATGGATTTCGTCTTCAAACTTGCTTCTACTATACATATAGTTTCTTAATTATCCCTTAACCTATCGTAAAATATCAATATTAGAATTAATCATTCTTGAAAAATTCAATTTCGCATTCCACTTTATGATATAATAACTATGTTTTGGAAAACCTTAATACTATTAGGGTTTTATCATGAAAATAAGAAAGAATTAATAAAAAAGGAGCTGCTCACTTTTGTTAAATAAGTTTAAAAATTTGCCTAAAGCGGTATATGTAATTTTGGCGCTTTCTTTCCTGTTGCATGTTTTTTGTCTAGTAAAACAGCCAGGATTAAATGGAGAGGTAGTCAAAGTAACATATGGTGCATATGATGCGTTCAACTATTCGTTAACAGCTGAACAGCTATTAAAACACGGTGTCTTTGGATATGTTTATTTGGAGCCTAGTGAAGTTCCTGGAAAAAATGCATACATCACACCAGGTCAGCCACTATTATTAGCTGGCGCTATGATTATTTCTGATGTTACATCACTTCCTTACTATTACGTGGCAACTGTCATTAATATGATACTGAACCTCGGCACAGTTTTATTAGTATTCTTAATTGGAAGAGAATTATTTGAAAAGAATATTTATGGAATTGTCGCAAGTATTTTATATGCTATTTATCCAAGTAACTATACATACTTCCGTACGTTATTAACCGAAGTTCCTTCAATATTCTTATTAACGTTAAGTGTATATGTATTTGTTCTCGCATGGAAATATAATAAAGTGAAATTCCATATATGGTTCGGAATTGTCGTTTCCATTTTACTTATGTTCCGTCCAAATCCAGCTCCAATGATGCTCATTCCTGTTCTTGTCGTCTTGTTCACATATGGATTTAAAGACTCAATTCGAATTGGATTATTATGGCTCATTGGCCCGTTCTTGATTATCGGTGCCTGGGTTGTTCGTAACTATTTAGCGTTCAATCAATTTATCTTATTCTCAACCCAAGGTGCGGACCCATTAATTGCCGGTGCAGATCCATTTAACAAAATTGGCTATGAAAATGTAGTTAACCAAATGAAAGCCCAGGGCTTAGAGGATAAAAATGCATACGCAAAAGATTTAATCAAAAATGGATTTAAAACGGACTTCACATATTGGTTCTCGTGGTTCACTGTTGGTAAAACAATTGAATTATTCAAAACAGCTCCTGCTGTAGACCAATACCATATTCATAAATTTATGCAAATGTGTCATAAGGTCTTCATCATAGGCACATTCTTGAGCAGTTTCTGCTGCATGCTAAATTCATTTAAACATAAACGCGTTATGATGCTAGTAGCAAGTTCTGTTATTTACATCATCTTCTCAAACTTATTCTTAGCAATTAATCGCTACGGATTTTTCATTAACCCTCTTATGTGCTTAATTCTTGCATATGGGTTAGTTTACGCTGTGCAGAAGCTTCCATTTTTCCGCACGAACCAGGCATAATAAAAAAGAGGTCGTCCAAAAATGGACGACCTCTTTTTTATTTATCCAACACTTTGAACACGGCCAATTTGTCCATCCTGTAATCGAACTTTAATTCCGTATGTATGTGTTTCCGTGTTTGTTAAAATATCTTTCACAACACCGCTCACAGTTTTACTATAATCTTTATCTAATTGGATCACTACATGTGAACCAACTGAAATTTGTGACCTTGTCGGTTTCCCACCTGTTGCTTGCGTTGTTTTTCCTTGTTTTTGTGTTTTCTCTTGTTGTGCAGACTGTTGTTGCTGTGCTTTCTGTTGTTCTTGTACACGTCTTTGCTCTTCTTGCTTACGTTTTTCTTCCTCTACTTTTTGCTGTTCCTCTTGCTTACGTTTCTCTTCCTCTGCCTTTTGTTGTTCTTCTTGTTTACGTTCCTCTTCTACCTTCTTATCTTCTTCAATTTTCTTCTCATCTATTTTCTGTTCTTCCGATGCTTTCAGCTTTCCCTCTTCATCTTTACAAGCTGTTAAAACAACTACACATAAGCTCATAA
>NZ_VOVA01000010.1 GCF_015071065.1 Bacillus cereus
ATCATCGATTGCTGGTAATAAAGATAATTGTTCCATGAAGGAATCCCCCTATTTCGAATTTGTAATTTTAATATCACATAAGGTACGTGAAATTTTAATATCTCCTTGTTGAATAAGGGAACATCACGCATTAACATAGCCCCCACCACACTATTGCACGTTGTTCCTTTATCCATTAAGCCTTTAATAACTTTCGTTTCTTGGTACTCATCTTCTCTTTCGCTGCTTCTATATTATTAGCAATCCTTGCATGATCCTGATCTAACTGAATCATTCCATCTAACACCCCTGGAATCAATCCTGATTCATCGATGTATTGTAAGTAATCAACTGGCGCTCGCTCCATCTGATCTACCAGGTATCCATAAATATTAAAGTCTGCTCTCGGTATAGACTTCTTGCCCTTCGGTTGATGAGACATCTTTACATAAGATTGGATCACTGATGACGGTACAAGAAATATCGCTTGATCTTTACTAAACTCTATAAGGAAGAAACAAACCGCTCCCATCTTCTCTGCTTTCTCCAAGTAATCTAATTGATGCTGTGCAATGTTACTTAAATCAAATCGTGTAAGATTCTGGGTTCTGTTGCAAAGTTTTTGAAAGTAAGCTAAACTTTTGCAAAACAAAGTGAGGAGAATCATAAATGAGATATTTTAAAGGAAAACAATTCAGGAAAGATATTATTTTGGTAGCCGTCGGCTATTACTGTCGTTTTTCTTGAAGTTATCGAGATGTAACTGAAATTCTGAAAGAACGTGGTGTATTGGTCCATCCCACAACCATCATGCGATGGGTCCATGAATATCCAAATTAAAATTCTTACTGCTATTTCACCAAGTCGTATTCTTCGATCAATTTTACGATTTCTTTTTTCATAAATCTCAGCCCTTTCTTGCTATGTATTTCATCTATGTATATCCACTTCCCCATCAAAAAAGTTTTCAGACACAGTGTCTATTTTCAGACAAGATGTTGTTTTTTACACTCATGTGTATTAACGTCCAATGCTAAAGGTCAAATTTACCCACTTCAAAAGGTACAAATTTTAAAGCATGTTTAACTTTCATATAGTGAAAATTAGTTTTGTAAAAGCATGAAAATAGAAAATTAATGAAAATGATTTGTTTTTATTGTAAATACGAAAGTAAACTTTTAGATAGAAGTTTACTTTCAGTTTCGTCAATAAGAAAAACCACAGCAATCGCTGTGGTTTTGACCAAAACTATGTTGTAAATGCTCATAGCATTGTATGTTGGATTTCAATTGCAAGTTCCAATGTAAACTTTTCAATATTAGTTTACTTTCAAATATTTATATTATTAATTTTTAATGAGATAATTAAAATACTTTAGGAGGTTGATGCACTTGATGAAATTTTTCTTTATATTATCCGCTCTTTCAGCAATAATATTACCTTTACTAAATAAAACATCATTAGCAATTTTATTTACAAGTTTATTTTTTATACTTGCTATATTTTTTAGTAAACCCCGGTTTATAAAAAAATAATACAATAGTTAACTCCCCAAGATTGTTATAAAAACTGAGATTTCAACTTATATTACCCTTTCTTGCGAATGTAAACTTTTTATTATTAGTTTACATTCATTTCACCTAAATCATTGACTTCATCCCAATTCCCCTGATATCCTCTAAATTAGCAAGGAAAGTATACATTCAAAACACTATAAATAAAGAGGTCCAAAATCCATGAATAAAAAATCACATCTTATTGACGTCCAACCCATACGAAGTAAAAAACAGATCGAAGATATGAAATGGGCTCTCAAACGTCACTGTTCTGAACGAGACTATATTTTATTTCTTATTGGAATTCATACAGGACTACGCGTTAGCGATCTACTCCAACTCGAAACACGAACTATATTAGAATTAAGACGAAAAAAAAGAAAAGAATTTAAAATCAAAGAGGGAAAAACGAAGAAAGAACGCATGATTAATCTCACTTCTATTTTTGATGAAGTTCATTCGTATGCCCAAACACTAGAAAGTACCTGGTTATTCCCTTCTCGAAAAGGAGAGCAACCCATTAGTAAAATCCAGGCTTATCGACAATTACAAAAAGCCGGAGATTTTGCCGGTGTAGAATCCATTGGTACTCACACCATGCGCAAAACCTTCGGCTATTGGTTCTATAGACAAACAAAAGATGTTGCTATGTTGCAAGACATACTCAATCACAGTACGCCACAAATTACACTTAAATATATTGGTATCAATAAAGAAGAGAAAGATAATATCTTAGATACATTTCAAATTTAAAAAATAAACCACGCTAAGCAAAAAATAAAATAAGCTGTCCATATGGACAGCTTATTTACATAATTATCGAAAGCGGAAGTTAAAAGTTTTTAGTTTCTTGCTCAATTAAAGCACCCGTTACTTTAAGTGTATTTCTTCACAATCTTATTTTTAAAATTAGAAAAAGATTTTACTCTTTTTTAAAAATAAAGCCAGTAGTTAATCAACGAGGGTTCAATCTCAATATTTTCTTGATTTAATGATAATAGAAGATGGTCTCCGTTTTTCATTTATTAATTCTGGCATTTTTTCTAATCCTGTTGGAGTTGACTCTGGCTCAATAATTTTCTCAATTACAAGACCGTTGTCTATAAGAGTATTAATTAATGTTGAAATTGTTCTGTGATATTTAACAACATCATCTATCCACCAATGTTCCTCCCTTTTTCCTTCTTCTTGGTAATTATCTAATGCCCAATGCAATCTGTTTCCATTATTATCCTTAAACCAATTATTCATTTCCTTTCGAGCTGTTACTATTGGATGTTCTGTTGAAAAGATAAATTCACCATCATTTTTTAACAGACCTCTTATTTTCTTAATTAGATGTGAGTAATCTTCTATGTAATGTATAACTAAAGAACTTGTTATTAAGTCGAATTTTTGATTTGGAAAATTAAGTTCTTCTATTGGTACACACATATAATCTATTTTTTCGTTTTTGTTATACATTTCAGCTTGTTCAATCATATTTCTTGAGATGTCCACTCCTATAACTTTCGAGGCACCACTTTCTACACAGTACATAGAAAAATGACCAGTTCCACATCCCAAATCTAATACAGACTTATCTGTAAGATTAGCAATTATAGATTTAATTGCTGGCTGTTCAACAAAATCATTAAAGGTAAATCCAGTTTCACGTAATGACTTATACTTTTTAAAGAAAAACGGATTATCATAAATGTTTTGTTTCATTATATACCTCCTATAATACAATCTATATTTTTTATATTCTAGGGGCATCCAAAAAATTCCTATATTAACCAAAATACACTTCAACTAACCTGCCATTTAGTTGAATAAGGAACAGTGTATATCCTATACATGTTAGGTTGACATAACGTATCATTATCGGTAGCAAAGAAAAAGGCGAGTCCCTTACTTCCATAAGGGATTCGCCTTTTTTTCTTTTTATCAATCTATGCAATTTTTTATACATTCCTATCATAGTGTGGGTTTTCGGGTTCTCATTTGTTATTGGATTAGCCAAAAAACTGTATAAAATCTTGCATGCTCTTAGCGTGGGTTTTTTCCAAAATGCTGGCGGTACCCCATTGCCATCAAGCTAAGGTTTCATGATGCCCCCAAAACGAAAATTTTGTGTCTTTTATAGCAACGAAGTTCATTTTTATCGTTTTTGGGGTAACCGGTTCTATTAGGTTGATGGGCATGTGGTAGCACCACACATCCATCAACTTAAGGATTTAGACTATTCTTGAAGTTAAAAGCACGTTACTATTCTTTTATATTAACGAGAAAGAGTGACGTACTTTTTATGCATAATTTCAGTGTACACAATGACATTATTTTTTGCACCAGAACCGGATAAACTACTGGTGTGCTATATTAATCTCCACTTTCCTCGTTATTACAAGCTAATAATGGTTCGTACATCATTATAGCGTGATTCTCAGTTACATATTGATCTTCTACAAACTGTTTCTGTTGGCTATATACTCTACGTTGAATAACATTGTGTCGTATATAACCACCCCAGTATGCAGATTGGATTGAGTGTTCTTTTTCATAAACTTCATATTGATAAAGCTGCGGATAGGCTGTTCTCCATTCACCAACTAAATGTTTATCTGTGATATAAAGGTGAAGTTGATACGATTGGTCCGTTTCATTTTTAATTTGCAAGTCCAAATAGTTATAGGAACAAGTCGCTCCGCTTCCAAACGGCTGGGTCCGCTTGGAATCAGGAAAGACATCAAAGCTATGACGATATCGCTCTGTTACTGTCAATGGTGTATGTAAGGTCATCCAATATATTAAATTTGAAAGCTGACAAAGTCCCCCTCCAATGCCTGCTTGAAAAGATCCATAGTGTAATATCATACCTTCTACATACCCTTTTCTCCTAGTAGGCTTACCTATTAAACGCCAGTAAGAGAATGTTTCTCCCGGTCTAATGACGATACCATCTAGCTGTTTAATGGCAATCTTTAAATTAACAACTTTATTCTGTTGATACCACATATCTACATCCTTGAGCTTACGAAGTAGTATCGTTCGGTGCTGAATCGCTGTACAGGGTAACTTTTCTTGTTGTAAAGTTTTTGCGTATGTTTTTCCGTCTGCTAACCACTGGATGTACCTCTTTGTAGAGTAATACCATGTTCCTAGCATAATACGATACTTAGACCGCTGTTTAGGACGTAAGTTCACTATATTCATTTTATTTTCTCTCTCTATCGTTTTCATATTTTGACCTGGTCAAGAAAAACTAGAACACTATTTTCTATTTCAGCATGGAAAGCATAACCTTTTCTAATTCAGCTTTATTTAAAATACTAACGGTGATTACTATTTGATACGCACTTTTTCCATCTTTCGCAGGAACAATCATCTTCATTCCTGTTATATTACTATCACTGGACTTACCAAAGGTCACTTGGTTTCCACCAAACATCTCCATACCTTGTACAAACTCTAGTTCATATTCTTCAAACATATGGAATCCTTTGCTAGTCCAAGGATCTTTTTCCGCTCCTAGGACTTCGGATTGTTCGATGATGATTTGGCCATCATCCCCATCTACATTTATATATTCAGTTCTAACTAAAGGTTTTGGTTTCTCTATTGTAATGTCTGAGTCAACCTGTTCTTTCACTAGATGGTATCCTTCTGGCATATAATTTGGTTGTTTTATCGGAAAATCAACTAGTTTTTTCGCATCTTCTATTGTAGAGGGGAAATGTTTCCTAACTTTTCCCCACAATGGGCCAAGAGATTTTCCAATTTCCTCCGATTTTTTTTCATCTTCTGGCTCTAAGTTCCCATGGATACCTAAAGCTACTATCTTTTTCTCTATGATATACGACTCTGTTTGCCCTTTAATCAATCGATCAAATTCATCCCTTGTCAAAAAATTTCGCGCCACTTCAAATTTTTCAAGTATAGATTCATATTGACTCTCAGAAACATGAAATTCTGTAAATGCTTGTTCTTTTGTACCAATCATCTTTTCTACGATTTGCTGAATAGGAACTTTAGTTTGTGTTTTTGCTTCTTGAATATTATTTTTCACTTCCGTTTGTTCTTTTTTCGGGTTAGTTGGTATATCTGCACGTGCATTTAATAAAGATACAGATGATACAGCAATAATAGCTACAATCCCCAATGCAGACCAACGATAAGAATTCTTTTTGAACTTTTTAATCATAAGAATTCTCCTTTTTAATGTTCTTTTATTTCTACTTAAGTTCGCTAAGCTTGGTACTTGATAATAACCTGAGTTCTGTTCTAAAAGGGTAATAATGGTATGACCATATGCAAGTTTTTCCTCTGAATCTATAAATGTAAGAGCAAACGCATCGCATGCCAGTTCCTGATCTTCCCGCATGCATGCGTAGGCATACCAAAGAATTGGGTTAAACCAATTTAGAATGAGTAAGCCATGCATAAGCCAATTCACACCAACATCTCTGCGTTTGATATGAGCCAATTCATGATGAAAAATGTATCGTAACTGTTGCTCATCTAATACTTTCATATGTACAATTGACAATAACACCTTTGGCCGAATAAATCCGAACACAGTTGGACTTGAAATCTTCCCAGCCAAAAGTAGTGGGATATCCTGTTGAACGGACATAGATTGTTTGCAGTTCTTAAAGATTTTAACAATTCTTTGTTCTGTAATTACAGGTTGTTTTTTTATGTAGAGTAATAAACGCCTATTCATAATGATGGTAGTAAAGCTCAGAATGATAATCCCAGCAAGCCAAATATATAAAAGGATTGTATAAAATGAAAACGTCACATCATCTTGCTTTTCATTATTGTGCGTTTGTTTCTTACTTTCCTCATCTTTTTGTGTTGAACTAGATGTATAGGTATCTTCATTTGTGATTACCTTTGTATCACCTATATCTACCGATCCTTGCATACGTTCTTTTGTAGGAGAAACAGTTACAGGGTCTTGGTGAAAGATAACTGGAGTTCCATTACTGTACGAAAGGATAGAATAGATACTATAGGAACTATCTGGTGACCATGGTAATAGAAGTCTTACAATTAAAATCATCCATAACATGTACTGCCATCGTGGAGTTAACTTGTTTCTAAGCAAGATTTTGACACATAAGATTAGACCAACTAATATACTTGCCATAATGGATGTTTCTATCACCCAATCAAAAAATCGAGGTAGATAGACGTTTACAAACATATCTATCATCATTATCTATCCTTCCTCTGATTTTCCTCAGACTTCTCATCCAGAATACGTTTGAGTTCGTTAATGTCTTCTGAAGATAGTTTTTCTTCCTTTAAGAAATTCACAAGTAAAGGTTTAAATGCCGCACCGTAGAAACGTTTGAGGAGGGATTTTGTTTCTACTTGTAGATATCTATCTTGCGACACTAAAGGATAATATTCATACATACGCCCTTTATCTTGCTGGTAAGAAACAGCTTCTTTTTGGACTAATCGATTAATAAGCGTTCGAATTGTTTTCGGTTTCCAGTCCATTGTTGCCTCTAGCGCTTCAATAACTTCGTTCGCTGTTTGAGGAGATTTTGACCAAAGAACTTTCATGATTTCCAATTCAGCTTCCGATATTTTAGGTAATTCTTTCATTATATAAAATTCCACCCCTCGTATTACATTTGTAATCTATAAATAAATATTACAAATGTAATCATTAATTGTCAACCATATTTTGGGTTTGTAAATACATTTTCATGAAAATTAAGAAATCAGCCCCAAAAAACAATGAAAATACGCTATTCTTTTTGTAGAAATATACAGGAAGGACGGTGTTTTTGTATGAATCTATCGATTCAAGATGAGTTTCATTTATTCGCTGAAGAACTACAGCGATATCTATCTCCACATATTCTTCAACAACTTGCACAAGAGACAGGTTTTGTAAAACATAAAAGTAAGTATGGCGCACGTGATTTGGCTGCTTTATGTATCTGGATTAGTCAACAGGTAGCAAGCGATTCTCTTACTCGATTATGTAGTCAGCTTTATGCAAATACAGCTACACTTATGAGTCCAGAAGGACTTAATCAACGTTTTAACCGATGCGCTGTTTTATTTCTACAGCGTGTATTTTCCCTTTTAGTCAAAAGCCAACTAAACGATTTGTCTCAAATCCCAAACCAATACACTTCTTATTTTCAACGTATACGTATTTTAGATGCTACTATTTTTCAAGTACCCAATCATTTAGCTCCTATTTATCCTGGTTCAGGAGGATGTGCACAAACAGCGGGTATTAAGATTCAACTAGAGTATGATTTACATAGTGGGAAATTCCTCAATTTTCAAATGGAGCCAGGTAAAAATAATGATAAAACCTTTGGTACAGAGTGTTTGGGTACCTCACGACCAGGAGATTTGTGTATTCGAGATTTAGGATATTTTTCTCTAAAAGATTTAGACCAGATGGATCAACGAGGGGTATTCTACGTTTCACGGCTGAAATTAAATAATAGAGTATATGTAAAAAATGAATCGCCAGAATTCTTTCGGGATGGGACAGTTAAAAAGCAATCTTTATATGTTTTACTTGACCTTGAAGATATCATGCATCAGATAAAACCAGGGAATACTTATGAAATTCGACATGCCTATGTTGGACAACAAAAATTACCCTCACGAGTTGTAATATACAGACTTACATCAACTCAAATTCATAAACGCAGGAAAAAGCAATCTTATGTTGAAAAGAAAAAAGGCGTTACATACTCTGAAAAAAGTAAACGTTTAACAGAAATCAATGTTTATATTACCAACATACCATGGGAAATTGTTCCGATGGAACAGGTTCATGAGATCTACTCACTACGTTGGCAAATAGAGATTGTATTTAAAACATGGAAATCTCTATTTGGTATCAATCATTGTCACAACATTAAGCGAGATCGTCTAGAATGTCATCTTTATGGACAGTTAATCGCTATTTTTCTTTGTTCTTCCACTATGTTCAAAATGCGACAGCTGTTACTACAGAAAAAACAAAAAGAATTAAGTGAATATAAAGCAATTTATATGATTCAAGATCATCTGCACTTAGTATATGAAGCTATACAAAAAAACACCCAAGAAGTATCAAAAATTTTCCTTCGTCTGTTTGCCCTCTTACAGAAAAACGGACGGAAATCCCATCGATATGAGAAAAAGACAGTCTTTGATATTTTAGACTACAAACACCATTTGTCCCTATTGATTCTTTCAATCCTTTAATACCACCCCAATTTATTTGTATACCGGCAGCTACAATAAGAATTTCATACTCAAGGATAGTTTCATCATCTAAAAGAATCTTATTTTCAGACGGAAACAACTTAACAACACTTTTAGGAGTCCAAATCGCTCCGTTGGGAACAAGTGAATCTTGATCACGCATCGTACATTCCTTTGAAACAATTCCCCCCCCACTAAACTCCACAGTGGTTGATAAAATAATGTTTTTTTGATGAATCAATAATCGCTATACTTCCTTTGAATAGGGATACATTACGTAATAAATGTGCAGTAAAGGAGAGTCCCGCAGTCCCAGCACCAATTACAATAATTTTATAACTATCTCTGGTCTTCATTATCCTCTTCCTATCTGATTTTAATTGTTTGGCTAATTTGTTATTATCCATATTTTAATCCTATTAACACTAATATAAGTTAATATCCATTTATTTTCATCTTATTAAAATGAATATTTAGTTAATTTTAACCATTAACGTTATACAAACATCGCTAGGTTAACTATGCACTTTGAAAACCTGAAAACTATACTCATGCCTCTTTATTATAACTTGTAAATTTACATTTTTAGTTAAAAATTCCAAACAAACCATTTTCTCAACTTTTCATTTCCCAAATAAACATACGCACACCCTCTTAATATTTCTTTTAGGTGTGCGTGTTTTTACATAGAATTATGATTACTTCAAAAAGTGTTCCTTTTGGGACGTAAAATAAGCCCAAATAAACGTGAACTACTCGCCACTTAGCTAAGCTTGAAGTGGGAGCTTCTCAGTTCCATGACGAAAGTAACCTTTCGTCTCCCTGAGCGTTACTTCGGGGTGTTCCCCCCCTAGATGTCCAACGCTTGGATGCTCTTTTGGTACGGTTGATATTTTACGCAGGAACCGAATGGCTTGGTTTTCGCACTCTATTTTCTTCCTGCAACCTCATATATCAAGTTATCAAAGAACTTCATATAGCTAGTTTATCAAAAGTTTTTGGCTATGCCAAACCGAAATTCATCTCCCACCTACCGTTGGGCTATCGCCCTTCACACGCTTGAGGAAGGAGAATTCTTTCGGTAAATTCGTTAAAGCATATAGGGTTCCCATCCAAGTTTCATTTCACTATATTCATTTATAAGTTTAAATAGTTTAATGTGAATTTCAGATAAAGGGTGATACCTAATTGAGGTCCATATTGATGAACCCATCGCATAATCGTTGTGTGTAATCTTCCTTCCTCCATCATCCCCACCAAATCACGAAAACTGAGGTTGTACCGTTAACAAATTAATATCCGGATGATAATGCTTCCATTTGAATACATTTTCCTTTTCCATCCCAATCACGCATCATTTCTAGAGTAATCGTATCAGTATGTCCAAGATTTATTGCAAGTGTCTTGAAGTTTTTGCACCAGAACCAAAAATCCGGTACTGATGATTCAGCACCGGATTCCTTATGAAAGAGTAATATAATTGCGACCTGTTGACTAAGCTATACACATTAAGCAACTAGCTCCTGTGCTTGATTTTGAAGGGCTCGCTCTCGAAATTCTCCATTCTTTCCAAAGTTATTCTTTCACAGGAATAACAGCACCGTTATATTCCTTATTAATAAAGTCTTCAATTTCTTTCGAATGCAATATTTCTACAAGTGCTTTAATTTCTTTCTTATCTTTATCACCTTTACGAACTGCAACTACGTTTACATATGGAGAATCATTACCTTCAATCGCGATTGCATCTTTCCTTGGATTTAATTTTGCATCAATTGCATAGTTAGCATTAATTAAAATAGCATCGCCTTCTTTATTTTTATACATTTGTGCTAATAAACCAGGCTCAATGTCTGTTTTGAATTTCAAATTTTTCGGGTTTTCTGCAATATCTTTTACGGTTGCTTTTACAGGGTCTATACCATCTTTAATTTTCAAAATACCTTCTTTTTGTAAAATCGCTAAACCACGTCCATGATCAGTAATTGCATTACTCATAATAATTGTTGCACCATCTGGAAGCTCTTTTAGGTTTTTATATTTTTGAGAATATAAACCGATTGGTTCAATGTGTATTTTTCCAGCTACTTCAAAATCATATTTTTTGTCTTTCATCTCTTTCTCTAAGTATGGAATACCTTGGAAATAGTTTGCATCTAATTCTTTATTCGCTAATGATTTATTTGGTAATACGTAGTCTTGGAATTTTTTAATTTCTAGCTTTACACCTTTTTTCTCAAGTAACGGTTTTGCTTTTTCCAAAATAACTGCATGCGGTACATTAGAAGCACCAACAACAAGCTTATCTTCACTTTTTCCTCCACAAGCAGCTAAACCAAAAATTGCCGTTGTAATAAATGCTGATAGTAATAGTTTTTTCATGTTGTAAACACCCTTCTTCTTTTTTATGTATTTATTTTTTTATCAATTCACGTTGTAACAAAATTGCTAATCCATTGAATTAGCAAAACAATGAGTAATACACAAATTGTTGCATTGATTGTCACATCGTTATTCCTGTGCTGAAATCCTTCTAAATAATCAAGTCTCCCTTGTCTACCAGCACTGATAACACCAGCCATTGCTGTATAATCTACAAGAGCGATTGGCGTTATTGTAATACCAACTACTAGTGCTAGTAAGGATGCCAGAATCAATACCTTCCTAATAATCGTGCTCGTTTTGCTCCTATTGCGTTTAAAGCTTCAATAACTTCTTTATCAATTTCAACCATTCTTGCATAGAATGGTGCTACTCCAATAATTAAAGCTGGCAGTTCTACACTTACCCCGAGGAGAATCTTCGTAAACGGAATCAATAAAATAACTAAACAATCAAAATATTGAATATAGAATGGAACAAAAGATTTTTATAAATACTCCCAATCACTGTATAAATCGCTATGTTTTCTCACAAAATATCCTTCACTCTCATTCGAACAACAAAAAACCTTTCTGCTTTTAGAATGAGCAGAAAGGTTTTTATGCATATATCAACATTATCCCTTCCTCTCATCTCTCAAAGCATTTGCTTTGCAGGAATTAGCACCATTCCAACGTAAAAGTTGATGGTTGCTGGGTTTCACAGGGCACAGTCCCTCCACCTCTCTTGATAAGAGAAATCAGATCTAATTTTCGTCTGATTTAAAATTTATGAAATTGTCTATATTTTATGAATTAAATTTTATCAATATACATTCGTTATGTCAATAGGAATTTTTGCAAAAAACAAAACTTCAAAATACCGTGCACCGATTTACATTATTTTACGCACATAGAACATCGGTTGAATTTTATGGTTCTGGTGCGAAAACTTCAAGATAATTGCAAGTAATCTCTAAATCTTGGATATACTGATATTATCACTCTAAAAAAGGTGCGTGATCAGTATGGAAAAGCGAAATCTATTCAAATGGAAGCATTATCAGCCTGATATTATTTTGTTAACGGTAAGATGGTATCTACGGTACAACCTCAGTTTTCGTGATTTAGTGGAAATGATGGAGGAACGGGGCTTATCCATTTCTCATACAACGATTATGCGTTGGGTTCATCAGTACGGTCCTGAATTGGACAAACGAATCCGACGTCACCTTAAACAAACAAATGACTCCTGGAGAGTCGATGAAACATATATCAAAGTAAAAGGTCAATGGATGTACCTGTATCGTGCTGTTGATTCAAAAGGAAATACAATCGATTTTTACCTAAGCAAAACAAGAGACCAGAAGGCTGCAAAGCGCTTTTTCAAGAAGGCCTTGCGGTCTTTTCATGTTTCAAAACCTCGTGTTATAACAGTCGATAAAAATCCAGCTTATCCTATAGCAATTGAACAGTTGAAAAAAGAAAAAAGCATACCTGGTGGTATGCGACTTAGACAACAAAAGTACTTGAATAACATAGTAGAACAAGATCATCGTTTTATAAAGAAGCGAATTCATTCTATGCTAGGGTTCAAATGTTTTGACACAGCTACATCCATTCTTTCTGGAGTAGAAGTCATGCATATGATTAAAAAAGAACAGGTTGATTTGCGGGACCTGATATTATCCCCTTAAGGTAGACAGTGTAAAAAGACCATGAATACACATGGATGTTACACTTTTACTTGGAGGGGATTTTTATTATGGTTAAAAAAGGGGATAAATTTCAAACTTATTCAGATGAATTAAAAGTACAAGTTGTAAAAAGTTATTTAAATGGTGAGGGTAGCCAATCAGCCATAGCGAAGAAATATAAGCTTAGAAGTAGAACACAGTTAATGAATTGGGTCCGGAAATATCAAGAAACAGGTGATATTTCAGACTTGCGGGGGCAAAATGGTGGTAATAACGGCTTAAAAAACCTCTTAAAAGGTCGTTCTCGCACGAAGTTCGATAGTATAGAAGAAGAATTGGAATACTACAAGGCGCAAGTGGCTTACTTAAAAAAGCAGTGTCCAAATCTATAGGAGGTGTTCTTGCTCAAACGGCTAGGTACGAGATTATTGAAGAACTACGTTCTCGGTACAAAGTAACCTGGCTTGTCGTCATTGCTCAGTTAAATCGCTCTAGCTACTATAAGTGGCGTTCAACATGTAATCAAAGGCAATTACGTCTTTCAAAGGATAATACACTGCGTGAACAGATTCAAGCAATTCACATAAAACACAAGGAATACGGTTATCCTCGCATGACAATCGCCTTACGAGAGGCCGGACTTTTCGTGAACCACAAAAAAGTATATAGACTTATGCGAGAGCTTCAAATTCAATCGATCATCCGTAAAAAGCGACGCTTTTTCAAAGGGAAATCCTCAAGGGTTTTCCCTAATGTAGTAGAACGGCAATTCCAAAACCGCAAAAAAAATGAGGTACTTGTCACAGATATCACTTATTTGCCATTCAAAGATAAATTTCTCTATTTATCGGTCGTTCAAGACCTTTACAATAATGAAATCGTTGCTTGGAAACTCTCACATCGCAATGATTTACAACTTGTTCTAAAAACATTAGATTTAGCAACACAAAAAAGAGATGTGTATGGAACCATCATCCACTCAGATCAAGGATTCCAATATACATCTCCTGCTTATTATCGTATGCTTCAACAGCTAGGCGCCATCGGCAGCCATTCTCGCAAAGGAAACTGCCATGACAATGCTTGCATTGAATCATTCTTCTCTCATTTTAAATCTGAAATGTTTTATCTTAATGACTATCAAACAAAGGGAGAACTAATTCAAGCAATTGAAACATACATCTATCATTATAACTACAAACGATTCCAAAAACGACTCAACCATCGAGCTCCGATCGAATTTCGAATTTCGATGGCTGCATAGTCTTTTTTACAGTTGTCTACTTGACGGGGATAAGTCCAAAGAGACTTCGCCTTTTCAACGTACTATGAACTTCAACAATTACTAGCTACTTCCTAAACATTGTTCCTCATTTACCAACCTGTTTATGCTTTTTTTAAAATTTGCACAGAACCAACAATTTCTTCATATTACTTATTATCCATTATCGGCTGGAGCCTCTCCTGTATTCCCATCATTACTTGGTTGCGTTGGTGTTCCATGGCCATCCCCATTGTTTGGCGGCGTTGTATTTCCTTGGCCACTACCATTGTTTGGTGGCGTTGTATTCCCTTGGCCACTACCATTGTTTGGTGGCGTTGTATTTCCTTGGCCACTACCATTGTTTGGTGGCGTTGTATTTCCTTGGCCACTACCATTGTTTGGTGGCGTTGTATTCCCTTGGCCACTACCATTGTTTGGTGGCGTTGTATTTCCTTGGCCACTACCATTGTTTGGTGGCGTTGTATTTCCTCGGCCACTACCATTGTTTGGTGGCGTTGTATTTCCTCGGCCACTACCATTGTTTGGTGACGTTGTATTCCCTTGGCCACTACCATTATTTGGCTTACTTTGCTTTTGCTCTTCTGGTTTCTTTAATTCCTCTTGTTTCTTTTGCTTTTCTTGTTGCTTATTTTGATTATTATTACTTGGCTTTTCAGTCGTATTTGGAGAAGAATCACGTTTCTCACCTTTAATACGTAATTCGCTACCTTCTTGAACTACACTGTTCGGCATTTTAAATTGCGACTTATCTGTAGCCATCTTGCTCATCATTTCTTTAAAAATCAACTGAGAAATTTTCGTATTTTTACTACTAATATAATCGTCTTTACTATCTTTTATATATCCAGTCCATACTGCCATCGTATATTGTGGTGTATAACCAGCAAACCAACTATCACGAGTTGCACTTTCTGGTAGATTATATTGTGCTATTTGTTCTAAAGAATAGTTTGTTGTACCTGTTTTACCCGCTACATCTAAAGAATCTATATTAGCTGCTGTACCCAATCCAGATGAAACAAAAGTACGAAGCATATCAGTAATCATATATGCTGTAGAATCCTTCATAACTCGTTTTGGCTTTTGCTCAAAGCTTTTTGATTTACCATCTGGATAAACTACTTTCTTAACAAAATGCGGCTTCGTATACTTACCATCATTACCAAATGCCGCATAAGCACCTGCAATTTCAGTTGGTGACGCTTCATTTGTACCAATCGCTGTTGACTCGGTCGGTGCTACATTAAAGGTAATACCTAACTTTTCAGAGAAAGCTTTTGATTTATTAATTCCTACTTCTTTTGCAGTTTTAATAGCCGGGATATTTCGGGATGTTTTCAATGCATCACGCATTGTAATTGGTCCTAAATGCTTTCTATCTGCATTTCTAACTTCTTGTCCTGTTGAATACTTAAATGGAGAGTCATCAATTTGATGGTAAGTAGCCCATTTTAAATATTCAATTGCAGGAGCGTAATCAAAAATTGGTTTCATCGTTGAACCTGCTGAGCGATCTAATTCAATCGCTATATTATGTCCTTTAAATACAGCTTTATTTTCACCGCGTCCGCTACCAATTGCACGAACT
This sequence comes from Bacillus cereus, assembly GCF_015071065.1. Classification (GTDB taxonomy): domain Bacteria; phylum Bacillota; class Bacilli; order Bacillales; family Bacillaceae_G; genus Bacillus_A; species Bacillus_A cereus_BA. The sequence continues at coordinate 15,684 of NZ_VOVA01000010.1, forward strand.
TCTCCTGTTTTCGTATCCATAAATGTGAAAGCCCCTTGGAATTTCTCATTTGGATAATTAATAATATTTTCATTTAATAGCTTGTCCGCAAAATCCTGTGCCTTTGAGTCTAATGTTGTATAAATTTCTAAACCGTCAGATCCAATATTAGCATCTGGTAATTCTTTTTCTACTTCTTTCACAACCGCATCCATAAATGCAGGATATGGCATTGCTTGAAGTTCTGTTGCAGATTTAAGCCCATCTGTTACTTTAACCTGTGAGGCTTTTTCCATTTCTTCTTTTGTTATATAACCATGTCGATTCATTAATTCTAGTACAACGTTTCTTCTTTCTGTTGCCCTTTGAACATTTTCTTTTTTCGTTGGATCATAGTTATTTGGTGCTTTCGGTAAACCAGCCAACATTGCAACTTCTGGTAATGTTAAATCTTTCAATTCTTTACCGTAGTAGTTTTGTGCTGCTGTTGCGATTCCATATGAACGGTTACCTAAATTAATTTTATTTAAATACATCTCTAATATTTCATGTTTTGAATATTGTTGTTCTAGTTTATACGCCAAATAAATTTCCTGAACCTTACGCTTTGACGTTTTTTCCATCGATAAGAAGTAATTTTTAATAACTTGCTGCGTAATCGTACTTCCACCTTGAGAGCCGTAATCCCCTTTTAGGCTGACTAAAACTGCACGTGCAGTACCTTTAAAGTCTACGCCACTGTGCTCATAAAAACGTGCATCTTCTGTCGCTAAAAATGCATTTTCTACTAATTTAGGAATTTGATTATACATAATATTCGTTCGTTTTTCTTTCCCATATTCATATATCAATTTTCCATCTTTATCATAAATTTTTGAGGATAACGGATTAACAAGTTTTGCTTTCTCAAGTTTTGGCGCATCCTTGATCATAACGAAAAAGGTAGCAACCCCTGCGACTAATCCTACAATACCAAGTAGTAAGCAACTGATTAAAAATTTGCGAAAAAACGATGTTTTACCTTGTTGTTTTTTCTTTTTAAATTGTCGTCGCTCCTCTCGAGAACGATAATTTTCTGACATGCTGCTTTCTCCTGCCTTTCAATTCTCCCGTTAATTTACTTAAAATTATTGAGGTCACCTTCAGAAATATACTTATATTTAAAAAGTGTGTTAATCGGAATCAGTCAATATTTTCCTAATCTATAGACTATAAAACTAAGATTAACTCTTGAACAAACTATTTTCATCTCTATTCTTTATAATAATGCTGCCCCTTAAAGCAAGGAAATTGTGAGCTGTTCCTCATCTCTTTGTACTATATCTAATATTTGTAATAGTGAGTTCTTGGACCACTCGTCTAATATAATGGTTCTTGTTAGCATAATCGTAATGAAATGAAAAGAATGTAAAAAACGATTCTTTTGATGTAAAAAAGAATCGACTTCTAATTTTATCCTATAGATGGTATGGAATATAGGGGATCAGAAAGCAAAAGGTAAAATCAATACCCTCACTTGAGAGCATCTATTGTAACCTTGGCAGTCTGCGCGATTAGCTCAGTATCATATATAGCATCTTGACTGGACAGAATTGCAATGATAATCGGTTCTCTGGTTCTCTATTCGGTGGCTAAACGATGGCAATATCATTAGGTGTTCCGTAGCTTCCGGCTCCAGATTTATCATCGACTTCCCAATCTTTTGGTACACCAGCATGGATGAGTTCGTCTCCTGTAGCGTTTCCGCGCATCCAATCCGTAGGGATTTTACGTTTATCAGTTTGGAGTGCATCTCTGACCGTGAAAGCCTTAAGATTGGTAGCAAGTGTTTTTGCTGTACTTGTATCACAAATGTCTCCCTGAATAGCTTCTTTCATATCTGGCTCAAAGCAATCAGCCAAGGTAACCTTATTACCATTCTGTCTAAGTGCTTTTTCAAATCCTTTAGGTCCGTCTAATTTCTTGAATAAAATGTTCCCCGCAGTGTTATCACTGTAACGAATAGCAGCCTCTGCAATTTCCCCAAGAGTCATGCCGGTATCCACGTGTTTCTCTGTAATTGGTGAATACTCTACTAAATCATCTTTTGTATAAGTGTTAACTTTGTCTAATTTGTCAATTGGATATTGTAGTAACAATGCTCCTGCAACCAGAGCCTTAAAGGTAGATGCGTAAACAAACCGTTCATTAGGTGATCGATAAGTAACTGCCCAGTTTGACGCTCGACTGGGTGTCAAACTTTTTCTCGAGTTGTGCGAATTCTCAATGAGCCGCATGATTTGCATGTTTAGTTTTCTCTACTTTTTCTTTTGCTTCCACCTACAATGGTTCACCTGTAAAAAGTTTTACACTTGCAAGACTTAAACTTAGTATTCCAACACACATCCCTATTTTTAACATCCTTGTACTTTTCAAGATAATCAGTCCTTTCGTATTTTGCAGTACTTAGAATAGATGTCAAATCAGATTCAGTGTATCAAGTTTGGGCACTAAGTTTTTAGGATTACACTTAATAGACAATCTAAGTAATAAATTTGTTCCACATTTACAAATAAATTAAATCTAAGATAAAATAAAATCTTTGGTTTGTATAGTAACGGAAAAGAAATGGTAATAGAGATACGGCAATATCGCCATCAAGCTAAGATTTTAAAGTACCCCCTAAACAAAAATTTGTGTTTTTTATAGCACCGAAGTTCATTGTACGTTGAAAAGGCGGAGTCTCTTTGAGGACTTCGCCTTTGTTTATATAGGGCATGATGATTGTTTTAAAAATCATATACAATTTCCTTTCTTACAATGCTTTTTTTAGTAAAATTAGGTAACGTTTTTACTGATAAAAACCAATTTTCAAAGATAATTATTTACATACTATAAACGTTGATCTTTCTGGAAATTCAGGTGGAAATGGTCTGCATCATTGTATACACCAAATTCATATCCTTTCTCTTTATAAAATTTAATAATTTCAGGAAGAGCTTGTAATGTCTGTGGTTTTTCATGCATCAAAACAACTTCTATATCTTCTGTCGTTTGTTTTTTTACATTTTCTGCAATCTGAGTTGAATTATCTTTTAATTCCCAGTCATGAGAATCAATCGTCCAATCCCAGACTTTTATTCCAGATTCTACAATTTGCTTACGAATTTCTTCGCTTTTTAGACCTGGTGCGGAACCATATGGCGGGCGAACTAATTTAGGGTTTGTACCTGTAATTTCATGTATAAGAGCTAGAGTTTCTTTCATCTCTGGTACAAATTGCCCATTTTTATATAACTTATTGCTATTATGTGTCATACTATGTGCACCAATATAATGCCCCTCTTTTATTGCTCGTTTTACATTTTCCTGAAGACTGGTATTTTGCAAATTACTTCCTTGCATGAAAAATGTTGATTTAACATTGTCCTCTTTTAATACATCCAAAAATTGACCAGTTAATGCGCTCGGACCGTCATCAAATGTTAAGTAGACTACTTTTCCTACAGGTTTTCCATCCGGCCTTTTTTGTTTTGTCGGTGGTGTTTCACTTTTCTTTTCTTGTTGCTGCGTGTTAACTTGTTTAATACTTTCTTGAGCTACCCCTTTCGCAGGAGTGGAATTAAATTTTCCAATTAATAAGAACATGAAACAAGCCGTTGCTAGAACAGCTCCTAGCGATATTATTGCCTTAGTTATTACACCTGTTTTATTTTTATTTTTTGTTTTTTTCATTATTTATCTATCCTTTCTCTATTGATTTTTATATCAATTATTTATAAATCCGAACCTTTATTTGGTTGACTCAGTATTTTCAACCGGTTCTTACAATAAATAGATTAATAGAGAGGGATAAAGATAAAATGCAGATAATGTCGAAATTAGTTAAAGAATACTTTAATTCACTCTTTAGAAAAGTATTTGCCTCCCTAATAAAGTTAAGTTAATTCCTGAATTCGAGAACTGGTTATACACCTAATAAATAGTGAACAAACAGGTTCTGGTGCAAAAACCATTTGATAGAAATATAGAACCTACATGGCCTATTTAAATTCTTCTAGAATGAAAAAGGCATAAAACGTTAAATAAAGGGGGCTGTGTAGAAATAGAACCAAATCTCGCAATAAGTATTAGCAGGCATTAGAAGTAATAAAAATGCCGCTTTTTCATGTTAAAACAGGGTGATTTTTAATTTTATAATCGATTTTTAGAAAATTATCAAAGACACATCCCAAGTGGAACAATATTTGAAAGTTTCCGTCCATGTTTAACTAGAAAAACAAAAAGAACTTGTAGGAATCACTACAAGTTCTTTTTGCGCAATGACCGCAAGGATGAAACAATATATTCCAACAGACACCAAAGGGACACTACCTATATAATAGTTTGACTCCATTATATAACAAATATTAACAGCGTCCCGACTTATTCATAGCTCTTGGTAAAGGCAGATCTTGATTCATCGTGATATCCTCCAATGTTTGCGTGAGATGTTCATCTTCATTTGCTGGTAATATGGATATTCTCATATTCATTAAAATAGTTAAATCCTATCTTAATTAATGTTTGAGACTTCTAGATTTCTATCTATACCCTTTTCTATTTTTCTATCTCTGTAGCATCTATGGGTCTTTCATTCCCATCATCAATCTCTGTATATGAGCCGTCTTCGTTTATACGAATAGACTTAGCATCTTTTTGTTCATTTGGTGATGAATCACCTGGCCTTTTATTAGGTGATTCAATCTGCTTTGGTTTATCAGCTTTCGAATCAGATTTTCCATCTTCTTGACTTACAGTACAGCCTCCTAATAATCCTATAATGAAAAGCAGACCTACTAATTTTTTTATCATTTTCACGATCTCCTTATTCTTCAAACTCTTCTAATCATAGAATTTGTTTTTTAGACGCTAGGGGCGTCTTTTACTGCTAATTTTTTCTTACTTAAATAAACTGCTCGATCCGATTTTTTTGCAACTTCTTGTGAATGCGTCACAACAATTACACATTTATTCTCTTGATGAGCGAGCTCCTGAAACAACTCAATAATCTCTTTTGCTGTTTCTCCATCCAAGTTTCCTGTCGGCTCATCCGCAATAAGTAAATCAACATTGCAAGATAATGCTCGAGCAATTGCTACACGTTGTTGTTGTCCACCACTTAGTTGCAAGACATTTCGTTTTGCTTCTACTTCTGTGAGTCCTACTTTCTCTAATAATTCTAATGCCCGTTTCTTTTTATTTTGTACCTTAACACCTGTAATTTCCATTGCCGTAAGTACATTTTGAACAGCGGTCATATAGGTAATCAAATTATAGGATTGAAAAATCACGGATACATATTGATTACGGTATCGATCTAAACCAATTTTTCGAATGTCCTTGCCTTTATACAGTACATGACCATTTTTAGGTATATCTAGCCCACAACCTAAGCTAAGAGTTGTAGTTTTACCAGATCCAGAGGGCCCTAAAATTGTATAGAAATGCCCTGTTTGAAAAGAAAAATTAACATTATCTAATATCGTTACTTTTTTTTCGTTACTTTCATAATAATAATTTAAGTTTTTAAATTGTAAAATCGTCTCCATATCGGGCCACCTTATTCATCCTTTAAAAGGATTTGTTTTGGATTTAATCGTAGAATAGATAATGCTGGAAGAATCGTTGCCAGTATAGCAATAGCTAGTCCAATTCCCCCCATTTTTCCTAGATCCTTTCCTGTTACACTCACATCAATTTTATCAATTGGATCTTCTTTTTCATTTTGCATCTTACCATTAGCTCCAACCATCATTACTGCCCCATTTTTTGCCTCATCTTTTTCTTCGCTTGCTGTAGCAATTTCACTAGAGAGTAAATTATCCCCTATTAACTGCGAAACTTTAGATCCTGTTGTTACAGATAATCCAAATGCCAAAACAGCAACACAGACAACTTCTACTACTAACTGTGCCATTAGTTTCCATTTTTTCTCTCCAATAGACAATAAAATCCCCATTTCCTTACGACGTCCTTTAATCGATAACATAATGATCAATCCTAAAATAACAGCACCTGCAATAGATACAATATAGATAATCATTTGTGAAGTAGAAGCGATGTTTTTAATCGGGCCAATCATTTGTTTATATACTTCGTCATGTGCGTCTAACTTGAATACTTCAAAATCAAGACCTGATTTCTTTGCCTCTTCTTTAAATGCCTCAACAAATAATGGGTCTTTTAAAGAATATACAGCGCTAAGTGAAGTAGCGTCAGGAGTACCCGCTTTTGCCTTCTCGTTCTTTTCCCCCGCGTTCTTTTGAGCGGATTTATAGGTAGTATATATGTTGTTAGCTGGTTCTAGCATAGCGAAACCAGCCATGAACCCATCCACTTTTTGACTCGTTTCATAGATTCCAATAATTTCGTATTCCAGTGTAGTTTTGGAATCCCTTCCTTTTACTTTAATTTTATCTCCCACTTTTAGGTTATTTTCAGCGGCTAATCTTTTTTCAATAACAGCAACATCTTTATCGGCTACATCCTTTGTAATGGGCTTTCCATCTACCATTTTACTTTCTCCACTTTTAAATGTTTCCAGTAAACTCATTTCTCTAACACCATTTATATTTAGGGCCGGTTGTTCTCCCCCTCCTATTTGCATCATAGAATTATTCTCTCTAGGCTTATCCGGTTCAATATGTTTAAATCCATCGGGAATTCCATCACTTGAGTACAAATAATTATAATTTTTAACATACTTTGATTTTGCTAATTGATCGGCTAATTGGTCAGTAAGAGGAGTAAATTTATCCTCCTGCCCACTCTCTATTAGCTTCATAGTATCAGGACCTAGATCAACCTCTGCCCCTAATTTTTTTCTTGCATCATCCGCCGCTTTTTGAGTTGCGTTTTGTACTGTGAACCCTGCTAATACTAAATTGACAACAATTAAAAAGATTGCCATCAAAATGAATGTTGTTCCTTTTCGTTGTTTCATACTGAGAATTGCTCGTTTTATAAAATTCATTTTTTTAACCTCCTTGATAACTTGTATTCTATATACGCTATCTGGAGTTTGTACGTAGTTATTCAGTATTTTATCTAGAGATATAAGGAGTTTATGTGTAGTTATTCATTGACTTGATCAAGAAAAACTGGAGCACAAATTAGAATACGCAATCGATTTTGAATATTGCTAAGGAGCCATTCCATTTAATGCACTTAGTAGTACTTAACTTATTTAATGTCTATAGCATACAAAATCCTTTTTTATAACCTAGTGCTATTATCTTGTGTTAAAATATTAGGTAGAGGGGACATATAGATTGAAGCATAATTGTAAAAATAACAAAGGAGAGAGAGCTATGCTTGATATTCAACAAATTAAAGAGATTATTCCGCAGCGCTACCCTTTTTTACTGATAGATCGTATTATTGAAGTAGAAGAAGGAAAACGCGCAGTTGCCATCAAAAATGTTACAATTAATGAAGAATTCTTTAACGGTCACTTTCCTGATTACCCAGTTATGCCAGGCGTCTTAATTATAGAAGCTTTAGCACAGGTAAGTGCACTTATTATGCTCATGAAAGAAGAAAACCGTGGAAATATTGGTTTTTTGACTGGTATTGATAATTGCCGATTCAAAAAACAAGTTCGTCCCGGTGACCAGCTACGTTTAGAAGTAGAGATGACACGTGTTCGTCGTTTATTTGCCAAAGCCCATGCTATTGCTACAATAGATAATGAAATCGTTTGTGAAGCAGACATGACGTTTGCTCTTTTCGATAACAAAAAAAGCTAAAAACTTGTTAAGTCTCTAGCTTCTTTTATCACGTAATATATACATTTCTAGTTATCATAAAAGTCATTATTGGAAGTAAAACAAAAAACACTGCTATTAAGCCCGTGTTTTTTGTTTTTTGTTTCTTCTTTCTTGAATGAATTGATTAAATATTTGAAATTTTTTTATTGAAGTTTATTAATGAACACAATAAATAATCTATGATTATCAGTACCTTATTAATAGGAGATGCTTTTATGAGGTATATTCGTATTATAAAAAGAGTAATATGAGTTTTGTATTTTTGATTCTTTCGATTTCTTTATTTATATTGTTTTGAATGTATACTTTTCTTTCTGTTTTGAGGATACCAGGAGAATTAGAATAAAGTCAGTGTTTTTAGGTGTGTGAAAGTAAACTAATGGATAAAAGTTTACTTTCACAAATACAAAAAGAATCCGGGGATTCCAGCATTCTTTTTGATAAACCAATAAGATATATTATTCAATTATTGAAAAGGAACGTCGTATATAAACCATGTTCCATTTTTTTGATACATATGGAATTGAATTTCTGTACCTATCCATGGGGGCATATTAATAACTGCGGGATCCTTGTAATTTTCGTTTATTACTACAGATGATCTTGCAAATCTAAAAGATGATAGAATTGTCTCATGAAATTCAGGTGCCTCTTTTAAAAATTGTTTCTTTTCCTCGGTCATTTTTTCATCATTTTTATAGAAAAGATAAGTTGTTTCATAATTTTTTTCTTGTATTGAATGTAAATATAATCTTACTACTGTTTTAGGTTTTTTCTCTTTTAGTGTATAAATATCTTGGGATTTTTGTAATTTATTATATAACTTTTGTTCTGTATGATTTAAATCTGTTAAATAAGGTGAAAGAGGAAATACAAACCAAAGAATAATGATTACTAAAATTAATAAACCTATTTTTTTCTTGTTCATTAAAAGCCCCTCATTCTATTATTGATAATATAAGGATATTTCAATGTATATAATGGGGTTTTGCTAGGCATTTTATTACAAAAAGATTTTCTTTGTTTGCCTTTTATAATTTACATTGAATAAGATAGATTGTTTTTGTGAATGTAAATTTATAATAAAAAGTTTACTTTCATAAAGAGGCGTACCGCCAACATTTTAACGAAAATATACGCTAAGCAAAATTCGACATGAGAAAACGTTGATTTTACTACTCTAAGCGATATCACCAGTAGGTATTTGAGACAAATGCACTTCAATGTAAAAGGTGCTGAAAAGAGCTTAAATAGTGTCTCAAAACTCATCTTTAAATCAAATTCTCAATTTAACTCGTGTTATGGAGTTTTGAGAATCCCTTAGCGTATAAAAACGTTAAAATGTGCGTCCTACCCCGTTTAGAAACAAAAAAAGACACTCTCAAGAGTGCCTCTCTTTATCAACCAACCGTCGTAACTACCACCATAGTCCATATGAATCCCTTTTTGATAATAGGAGAAAAAATAGAGTTCGAACATGTAAGTGTACATTAATGAATACACTTTACTTTATGTTTATACGAATTAATTGAGCAGGTCCTTTTGAAAATAAAGAAAAGACACCCTAAGGTGCCTTCCTCCGACTTGAACCACTTTAAATTTAATAATATGTATTGGATTCTGACCCAAATATTATTGTGCCATGTTAAGTTATTGTATTTTATTTTTGCACCAGAACTTTTTTCTTTTCATAGGGTAATCTGTCCAATTAAAAACTACTTCCACTAAAAAGATCAACTCTATTAAAGAATTGATCTTTTTTTTACTTTTGAATATTTTAATTTTTAATAACAATACAATCCTATATTATGTTAACATATAAGTATATCCCAAAATTACCAATAATTATTGAATTTTCCGCAGTAATATTTGTTACTAGAAACGTCCATTTCACTGCTTTTTTCGCTGTTGATCTCTCATAAAATAATAATAAAACCTCTTAACTTATTTGAAAGGCGTTATTATTTCAACTAACATTTAAATTTTAAAACACCCCTTTTTGATTCCGCAAAAATAATAAAGATGAATATATGAATAATGAATTAAAAACAATTATTATAAACTGAAAATTTACTTTTTATTTACAAAAAAATAAGGATATGGTAAATTTATGTTGTAAGATTTTCCTTTAATGTAAAATCTTAACAAAATATAAATTGATAGAAATGGGGAATTAGTATGAAAAAGGCTATTATCGGTGCAATTGCTGCAGGTGTTTTAGTAGTTCCAGCTTCAATGAATGTATTTGCCGCAGAAAAAACAGTTGGAAAGTCCGAAATTGTGACAGCGGATAGCACAATAACTGAAGGATTTGTAGCAGATGAAAACAATTCTGGCAATAAACCTCAGTTATACGCAGGTGTAACGTCTGGTAAAGCAGACGGTGGGTATTGGATTAGAGGAAAAAGAGATGGAAACGTCGTTTCCGAATATAAACATTATACAAAACAAGGTAGAGCAACAGTTACAAATGGAAAAGGCGTCTACAATGATGGCAAATGGCAGAAGAAAGATGTATTTAGCAAAGCAAAAGCTACATGGACATCTAGTGGTACAAATAAAGCGAATTACGATAATAAATAATATTCAAAAACAAGAGAAGTTTAAAAACTTCTCTTGTTTTTAAATATAGATAATTAGTGATATTAGATTTTTCTAAGAGGTGTTTGCATGAAAAAAATCATTTTTATTTTAATGGCAGCAACGCTGGCATTAACTGCATTTTTATCTTTAAATATTTTTAAAGAATATAAAACACAACAGTTATTCTATAAAAATACAACTAGTATTACTTTAAATTTTGAAGAAGAGAAAAGTTACACTAAGAATTACATTGAATTTTTACAAAGTTTATCAAAGAAATATAATGTGAATATTTCAAAATACATATACCCGGGAGAAAATGATTTACATATTTTTACAACTGATACTAGTTTAAATAACCATATCAAGTTAAAATCAGGGAGGTTTCCAGAAGTAAATTCAAACAAATTTATAAGTACTTCTGAAATTGAGAGCACAGATCAAATTGGTATTATAAAAAGAATAGATTCGAAAACTAAAATAACTATCCAACCTTTAAGTACAGATGAAAATTTTGATGGAAGTGGTATGTACTATATCTCGACTCAAGATAAAGAAAAAATAAGTGCCATGTTAAAAGAACTAAATGAAAATGTAGCTAAAACAGAAATTTTCGGCGAAAATAAAGCTGACTTTATAGATTTACTTGAGAGCAATGTGTTTCAGATGTTTTGTATATTTTTGATTGTATTATGCATCTTTGTTGCGATTATCCACTATATCATTCGTAGATTGAAAGATATAGCTATCATGCAAACATTGGGCTATACAAGAAAAAAAATAGTTAGCTTTTTTATCTTTAATTTAGGGAAAATCATGATGCTATCAAGTCTTATGATTTATGTATTATTTATTATGTATTGTATATTTACAGATAGTACGGATTTTTATTTTGAATTATCATGTATTTTTTGGATTATAGCAATTACATTGAGTTTTATTTTAATTATACCTATCACAATAATTACGATAGTAGCCTTTACTAAAAATATAAATGTTTCAAAAATAAAAGGTAACAAGCCATATATATTAGTTAGCACATTAAATTTCACTTTAAAATTTCTATTTATAGTCGTAATGTTATTGTCCACGTATCATTGGAACATCCTATCGAATGAACTCAATCAAAAGGTAGATAATTTATCTAATTGGTCAAAAACTAAACATATTTATAAAACTCAAGTTACTTTCGCTAAGGGCGACGATTTAGGTGCGGAAGAAAAAATTAGCAAAAAAATGAAAGACCTTTACTTGGATATGGAAAAACAACATGGTGGCTTTCTAATTAGCACGTCAAATTATGACAAAATAGATGGAAAGTATATCTATGATTTAAATAATGAAAATGGGGATCCGAAGTTAGAACCTTCCGGAAATAGTGTTACTATAAATTCAAACTATTTATCTTATAATCCTATTAAATCAGTTGAAAAAACAATCAAAGAGCAAATTGTTCATGATTCGAATACTATGAATATATTAGTACCTGAAAAATTAAAGGAATATGAGAAGGAAATATATAAGAATTATAGAAAACATTTTTATTTCCAAAAAGTTGAAGTTGATAACATTTATAATGAGGAACTAGGAAGAGAGAAAAATAATACTAAAGAACAAGAGTTAAATATAAATATTATATATGTAAAAAATAATCAAGATTATTTTACTTATGATTCAACTATAAAAGCGGAAGATAAAAATCTCATTAGAGATCCTATTGCAATTATTGATACAGGTATCTTCAATCAATCCTTTTATTTGTCATATGTTGCATCTGAATTTTATTTTAAAACTGATAGTGAGCAACCATACGATAGTATAAGGGCTACTATTACTAAAAATGAGGCTCAATCAACTATCCAAAATATCACCTCAGTATATGATCGTTTAGCGTTTGAAATTCAAAACCTAAAAACAGAAAAAGAAAAGTTATTGATCGCAATGATTATATTAATCGTCTCGAATTTTCTAATAACTTATAACACTATTTCTAGTTACTATGAAAAAAATAAGTTCAATTTGTATATTAAACAGTTATTTGGATTTAGCGCTATAAAGCGCAATAAAATTATGATTACTTTATTGTTATTAGTAAATATTATACCTATTATATCTGTATCTATATATGTTATTGATACTTATGTGATTTCTATAGGTATTTTGATTCTAATCTTAGAAATTTTAATAAGCTATTTCTTTGATAAGAAATTAAGCAATCAAACATTCAATGCTATCATAAAAGGAGAACATTAGTAATGATTGAATTAGTGAATATAAATAAGAAATTTGGTAATAAAGTTGTATTAAAAGACTTCTCATTGAAGATTGAAGATACAGATTTCATCGCAATCGTTGGGGAAAGTGGAAAAGGAAAAACGACGTTATTAAATATTATTGGCTTATTAGAACAAAGCGACTCTGGAGATATAATTATAGAAGAACAAGTGAATCCAAACAAAAAGCAAACCTTACTATTGCAACGTGAAAAATTAGCGTATCTATTTCAAAATTACGCTTTAATGGAAAACGAAACGGTAGAGAAAAATTTATTAATAGCCCTAGAATATCAAAAAAATATTGATAAAAGAAAAATAATAAAAGAAGCTTTACAAAAAGTGAATTTGCTTAATTATGAGAAGAAAAAAATTTTTGAGCTTAGTGGTGGAGAACAACAAAGAATCGCTTTAGCAAGAATACTCATTAAAAAATGTGATTACATTTTAGCTGATGAGCCAACTGGTAATTTAGATAACAATAATCGAGATTTAGTGTTTAATATATTAAAAGAACTTAATGAAGATGGAAAAACGATAATATTTGTTACACATGATATGGAATTGGCCTCTAGAGCAAAAAAAATTATAACAATTTAGCGCAGGTTAAAAAGAAACTATTTTTACCCATACTATTAAAATAGTATGAGACTGATATTAATGCATCATTTCCAAAACGAAAGGACGATTCTTATGTATTTATAGAATCGTCTCTTCGTTACTATACGTATCCTTATTAAAGGCATTAAAATGGGTCCTGGTGCAAAAAATCGAGAAGCTGATATTGTGTATGAAATATTGTATAAAAGAAGCTTATAACGATTTAATAGTGATGAATTATTAAATCAGTTGGAATCTGTTCGTAAAAAAGTAAGGTATGTAGAAAACAGCGCTAGTAATTGGTCTATGATTAATCCCACTCTGTTCTTAATTTAAGGAATTCCAAAACGTTCTAACTTTAGTTGGTAAGATCTCAGGTATATAAGGCGTACCGCCAACATTTTAACGAAAATATACGCTAAGCAAAATTCGACATGAGAAAACGTTGATTTTACTACTCTAAGCGATATCACCAGTAGGTATTTGAGACAAATGCACTTCAATGTAAAAGGTGCTGAAAAGAGCTTAAATAGTGTCTCAAAACTCATCTTTAAATCAAATTCTCAATTTAACTCGTGTTATGGAGTTTTGAGAATCCCTTAGCGTATAAAAACGTTAAAATGTGCGTCCTACCCCTACTTGGTAGAAAGCATTAAAAAAGAGCCCTTTGGAAAGGGTTCTTTTTTAGTGAGGTAAATAATTTCAACTTAGTTCCAATAAATTAGTAAAGATATTGATGTTATTTTGCTAAATTACCAGTAAAAACCCATCCATTAACTTCTTCACCTAAAGTATTTATATACATTATAAATGACCAATTTCGTTTTTTTTCAATAATAATGACTGGCTTATTACAAGGTATACTATCAATTGTTCCAGAAATACGTTGATGTGATTGGAAAACCGGTGTTTCTCGATTGGTCACACGTATTTGATTTACAGCTGAAAGAGCCATTCCAAAATCTTTTTCTATAGATTGTTTTAATTGTTTAGCATTTTCTTTAGGCTTCTCTTCTGTAAATTGTGAAACATGTAAAACCTTCTCTTTCCAGATATCTTGAATGGCAGGTGGTAATAATTTCCATCCATCAAGGGCAATACGATACATAAAAACAAATATACAGCTGGTGCTTTTTCTTTTAAAGTAGTTGGTGCATTCATAATCTTTAAAGCCCAGTCATTTATAATGTCCATGACGTTTTTTACACTAGTTTCTTCCTGTATAGAAATAATCTCTTGTTGGATCTCCTCTTGTACTTCTCCCTCTTCTAGGAAAGTCTGAATCTCGCCCATATCAATTGTCGAAAGTAATTGAAAAGTAGATGATAGTATCTGTACCATACGAAGTGCATTTTGTATTATTGTAGAATTAGACATGGTATCTAACATGGGCATTGTTGTTTTATAGCTTCTAATTAATTCATCTAATTTCAGCAATTGATCTGTATTTGGTAATAATTGTTGCAATGTTATCTGATTCATTCCTAGATTGTTCTTTCCCACTTGTATCCTCCTTAAGGGGGTACGGAAACGATTATAGGGATGAGGGGCCACTCTGGGATTTAATTACAGCAATTATTCATAACCACCTAAACGGTGACTATATTTTGTAAACAAGTTTATGTTTTTTCAAACTTTGCAACAGAACCTGCTTAGTTTATTCAAAAATTTTAAAGTTGGTTCCTAATTAAGGAGCCAACTTTTTTTATTTAATCTCCAAAATATGTAATTATGCATATTTTAGATTATTAAATCGCTATAATATACCATTTATTCTAGAATATTATGAGATTGTAAATTAAGGAGATGCGATATGAAACCTATTATTAAAGGATTAAGCATGAGTGTTTTAGCAATGAGTCTTTTACTTCCTTCTAGTGTCAGTTTTGCGGATGAAAACATTGATCCCAGTCAAGCAAAAAAAACTGTTGTTACATCAAAATCGCCATCATTAGATCCTGAAGATGGTTACCATGGATCAGATAGAACAATGCAAATTGTAGATCCTAATCACAAATTAGATAGGGACGGAGAAGCTTTACGTGGTGAATACGAGGAGAAAGTAGATGAAGATGGAAAAGGAGTAGGAAAAGCTGTTCTAAATGCGACAGGTGGAAATCCAACATTAGTATATTGAAAAATCTAAAGGTAATTTCCACTATTATCTGCCTTGGAATATTAGGATCTTGCAGTCAAAACAAACAAAATATCATACAAATCAATAGTACTTATCCAGAATTAAAAATAAATTATGATACATTTTATATGGCATCTACTTCTAATAATAAAATGTATTTGCCTGTTGCTGATGATAGTAAAGAAAGGCTACCTAATAAAATCCTTTCATATAACCTTTCAAACAAAGCAGAGGAAACTGTATTTCATTCAAAAATGGGTAGTGATGCAAATATACAAGGGGTACATGTTAATGAAAAATGGCTATTATGGAATGATAAAAATGCTGTTGGCTCAAAAACTGTTCTTTATGGAAAAAATTTAAGTAATAACAAACAAACTAAAATTCATAAAACTAATGAAATTATAGAACCGTACCTTTATAAACATTATGTATCCTGGATGGAAATTAATGATCAGAAGAAAAATGCGGCTATTATACTATATGATTTAGAAACCAATACACAAACACAAATTGCCACCGTAAATTCCTATGACACAGCTAGTACTACTCTTCATATGAATGAAGATAAATTAATCTATACGAACTCTAACGAAAAACAAACTACCCTAAGCATATATAATCTTAATAGTAAACATACAAGCACTTATTTAGTTCCACAAAATAATGTTTTAGCACCTAGAATTGTGGGTGATAAAATCGTCTATGTGAGCCTGTCTATCGATGAAAAAAACACTAACACTCAAATTGAAAATTATTTTATTTTGGATATAAACTCTAAACAGTTAACGCCTCTTTCTATTGAAGGTGTAAATAACAAGCAAGGGGAAACCATTGGGGCTCTGAGTGCAACTATGAATTATTGGGCTTTTACTACAGACGATCAAAAAGTTTGGGTGTACCAATTTAATAAAGAGGGTTACAAAAAAATCAAATTGGACATTCCAAATGTATTTCAATTACGCATGTCCGAAAATGGGGACACTAATATTATATGTGACAACCCAGATACTTTTCCAGAAAAAGTGCACGATTCTATCGTATCTGTTTCATATACTAAATTAACAGCTAAATTCCAAAATGAAAAAAACGAATCCTATATTAAGTAGAAGTTGGTATAAACATATATAATTATTTTATTTATAAAAAGTAAAACTAAGTTCATGACTTTGTATCTTTTATAAAACTAGTTTCACCTTTACAAAAATTTAAATATCAAAAAATGTGTACTTTTACGGACATAGCTTGTATCCCTATAAAATCAAGGGTTATCACGTTTATAAATATGATTGAAAACATTTATAAACACTTGTTAAGTGATTACAACCTTTATAAACTTCTTAGCGTACAATTTTCTCGAAATGATATGGAATGTAGTTTCAGTGAAAGTTGATGTAGATACAAAAGAAGCTAACGAAAACATTAAGGAATTAAATACTGCAGTTAATAACTGTGTGTTAAACCGTTAGAACGATTAGAATAGAAACTCGGAAGATTCTTTGTCTTCTCCCATCCTCTTTAGAGCTGTCACTTCGGTGATGGCTTTTTGTTCATTAAAATAAAAGGATAATTATGGTTTATGTTGAATGAATAGATTGGGAAAGGGGGATAAATTATGCAATATGAAGAAATGTTGAAAGAATTAGCGGTAGCGGGAATATATACCGAAAAACAAATTTCTAATTTGTTATGCAATAATAGAAAAGAATTAACTATTTTATGCGACTCTGTAACAAAGTTCGGTGAATCTGAAACAGAAAGATTTAAAGTGATGGGTAAATACGAAATATATGTTCATAATAATCAAGGTTACTCTTATCATGCACCATCAAAAAAGACATTGGTTTATATTATAGAAAAGATTTAAAAGCATCCAAAACGGGTGTTTTTTCTTTGTTATATAGAAATTACACATTAATTGACAAAATGGACATTTGATTCCTAACATGTTTATAGGAATTACTGTAAGAAAATAAGCACATCTTGTTATAAAAACAGATGTGCTTATTTTTTAATTTCTATGCATTTTTACGTTTTAAGAAAATTACTCCACCAACTATTAACAACAATGCGCCTGCAGCCATAGAGATCCAACTTGTAAGGTTAGTACCTGTTTGCGGTAACCATCCAATTTTAGATTGAATTTCTTTCTTAGGTTGTGGTTGTTCTTTTAGTTGCTCTGATGTTGGAGTGTTTTTATCTGGATTCGGCTGTTCTGGTTTAGGTTGTTCCGATTTTACCTCTTTAAATTTCACTGTTTGACCCATATCTTCAATGTCAGAGTGAATTGCTACTAAGACATTATCTTGATACAGTTCTTCAAATACTACTACTTCTTTACCTTGTAGTTCAGAAGCATTAAATGTGAAGGCTAGTGTGATAGAACCATTTTTCTCTTTTGCAGTAAACTTAGATTCTGCTGTTACTTCTTGACCATTAACTAATAATGGTTTGTTTGTTGCTTTATCCATTAGTTTACCTTTTACAACGTACTCTTTACCCACGATTAAGTCTTTGTATTCCACTTTATCTTGGATAGTTACAGATTTAGAAGCATCTAACTCTTTAGAACCATCAGCTTTGTTTGTAGCTGTTGTTTTAATTGAAGGTTCTACGAATCGAACTGTTTGTCCTTCATCATTGATGTCAGCGTGAGTTGCAATTACTTGACCTTCATGTAATAAGTCTTCAAACACTACGACTTCTCTTCCTTGCTGTTCAGCGCCAACGAAAGTAAAGTCTAATGTTACAAAACCATTCTTTTCTTTTGCAGTAAACTTAGTCTCAGCTGTTACTTCTTTACCATCAATTAATAATGGTTTGTTAATAGCTTTGTTCATTAGTTTACCTTTTACAGTGTACTCTTTACCAACAACTAAGTTAGTATACTCTACTTTGTCTTGGATAGTGATAGAATCGTTTGCATGAATCTCTTTTCCACCATCAGCTTTGTTTGTAGCTGTTGTTTTTACTGAAGGCTTAACAAACTTAACTGTTTGACCTTTGTCGTTGATATCAGCATGTGTTGTAACAATTTTTCCGTCTTTCAGTACATCCTCGAATACTACTACTTCTTTTTCTTCTAAACCAGTTGCATCAAATGTGAAGTCTAATGTAATAGAACCATTTGCTTCTTTTGGTGTAAACTTAGTTTCAGCTGTTACTTCTTTACCATTTACAACTAATGGTTTATTAGTTTCTTTATCCATTAATTTACCTTTTAAAGTGTACTCTTTACCTACTTGTAGGTCTTTGTATTCCAATTTATCTTGGATTGTTACAGACTTAGAAGTATGCATTTCTTTTGTACCATCGTTTTTATCAGTAGCTGTTGTTTTTACTGATGGAATCTTTTCATCTTTGACAATATGTTTAATGATTTGACCATTCTCTTTGATCTCAAAAGAGAACGTTTCTTCATTCAATACATAACCTTTTGGTGCAACAGTTTCTTTATATGTGTATTTTCCAAATGGTAACTTTTCAAACTTCGCGATACCTTTATCGTCTGTTTTTCCTTTTACTATTTCTTTTCCTGCTTCGTTATAAATAGTAAATTCTGCATTTGGAAGCTTGTTGTTTCCATCAGCTACATCAACTTTTGTAATTTCTAGATCACCTTTAATAAGATGATTAACTGCTAATAACTCAATAATTTTTCCATGTTCCTTTATTTCGAACACAATTGGTTCTGTAATAAGAACGTAACCATTCGGAGAATACTTTTCTACAAATGAATATTTACCATACGCTAAATCTTTGACGTTAACTTCACCATTTTTATCTGTCTTATATTCGCCAATTACTTTCCCGCTTGCATCTTTTAGCTCGAATACTGCACCTTCTAATTTTTTACTGATATCTTCATTATCTACTTTAAGTAATTTTACACTACCTTTCACTTCTGTATTTTCCACTGTAAAAGTAAGTGTTTTATTGTGTTCTTTAATTTCAAAAGGATACTTTGTTTTATTTCCAATATATCCATTAGGTGTTTTTGTCTCTAAGAAATAATATTTACCATACGTAAGACCATCAACATTTGCAACTCCATTTTCTTTTGTTACTACTTTTTTCACTTCTTTACCATCTTCAGTGAAGACTGTGAATTCAACATTTGGTAAAACCTTTCCTGAATCACTAAGTTTTTTAATTTCGATGTTACCTTTTACTTTGTTGTTTACTACTTGAACAGCCCCTATTTCCCCTGTCTTAACTTCAATAGTTTGTGGTTTATCACCTGAAACATAACCTGTTGGTGCTTTTATTTCTTTTACTGTGTAGATACCAATTGGTAGGTTATTTAATTCTGCAGTACCATCAGCACCAGTCGTGATTTTTCCAACTGATTCATTATTTGCATTAAAGACTTCAAATACTGCACCAGCTAAAACTTCCCCATTTTCTCCAACCTTTTGAATTTTTAAAGAACCAGCAGCTTCCCAATTTACTGCAAGGTCACTACTAAGCTTCTCCTCATTTCTTTCTAGTAGTACTGTAGCATTCTGAACAGTATCAGTACCGCGGTAAGCAATTGCTTGAACTTTTGTCAAGTTAGCAGCAACACTTAGATTAAATTCGCCTGTTTTTGTATCTTTAGGAATCTGGATACGGAATTTTTCCCCAACTGAAAGCTGATCTTTCACTTCTCCATTTTCACTAACAATTTTAACTCCATTAGGTGCATTTTTCGCTACTACCTTATAAGAACCACTCTTAGCATTTGTTTGTACTGTGTATAGGCTTGTTTCAAAAAACTCACCCTTTAACTCAGCCTTTTGCTTTTCAGCAGGAATCACATTCATAAAAATATCTTGAGTATCTTCACTTGTATTTGCAGCATTAATAATTGCCTTAGCCGCTTTTTCAACATTTTTATTCTCATGCTTTAATTCATTTACATCAAGTTGACCTAATGCATTCCAAACCGCAAGCTGAGTTGCATAATGTGCTTCATTCTTATTAGCTACTCCCAGCTGTTCAGTACTTTTTTGTGGAAAACCATTTAATAAGACCCTATATACTACATTATCTGTTTTCCCCATTTCAGGAAGATCTTCACCATTTGGTGATTTTAATCCAAGAGTTAAGCAATAAGCAATTTGACCGCTTGAATTTTTAATAATTTCGGTTCGAATGTACTTACCTAAACTGTTGCTATAACTCCAGTTCATTGAATACTTTTCATGCGTCATAACCTCCGCATTTGCCTTCGGTAGAAACACATTAAAGAATAATGCTAGTACTGATAATAATGCAAAAACTCTTTTAACAACTCTTTTTCCCAATTTTAAAACCTCCCTAGATAAAATGAATTTGGTTAATTATTAAAATATTAAAAATAATCACAACAAAGATATTTCATATTATAAGACATAAAGTTACAAACATTACATTATTTTTACAAATTATTTATTTTCTCAACATTCATTATAAATTACAATATTAAAACATATCATTTCACAAAAGTAACAATATTCGGGGTACCTTAACAAAATTAGAAGATGGGTAAAATACTAGAATAACATTAGTTGGAGTACGGAAACTATTCTGGGTATGAAGGACCACTACAAAGATATTTTAATATGTAAACAGATATTTTTAGCTTGAATATAAGGATTAATAATGAAATTTTATTGCATTTACACCTGCAATGTTTATATCGAAGATAGTAAATTATGTTATTATAGGATTTTTCTATTAGTTTACGGGGAATTTGCATTATTATGTGACAATAAATATCATTGTATTTAATATAAAATGATAAGAAAAAAGGGGGGTTATGCAACTAATTATTAGAACTTTCAGTCAATGAGCTATACTAAAATTAGTAAGAAGAATATGAGTAAAAAAGTAGCAACGTTATTACGAAGTTCGACTATTGGTCTAAGTATCCTAGCATCTCAATCATAACCTCTTGAATACTTTTTCGTTTTTAAATAAATTGAACTAACAAAAAAATAATAATTTTTAATTTTTTCTTTGTAATTTAATAAATTACATGTTAATATGGCGAAGGTTATAAAATAGATTTCGCCATATACAATGTTTTTTCGGAATATTCACTCCAGAGAAACGTAACTATTTCAGTAATTCGTTTCATGTTTTACCTATACAAGGGCTACTTTCAATTTTTTTGTTCATAAGTAAAAGTAACCTTTTTATTTCTATCTTCCTCATCGGTTCTAATATAAATGGTAAAAAAGCACTTTTTCAAGTGCCCTTCCTTTTCTCTTTTAAAGATAGAAAATCTAATAAAACCAAACACCTAGATTAAACACATTCATAATCCTACTTACAAACTCTCAGAGAGGCATAAACTATGGGAATTCCTACACTATTATTAAATACCTTTATTATTATTATTTGTATCCTTAGTTACCA
This sequence comes from Bacillus cereus, assembly GCF_015071065.1. GTDB lineage: Bacteria > Bacillota > Bacilli > Bacillales > Bacillaceae_G > Bacillus_A > Bacillus_A cereus_BA. The sequence goes on from NZ_VOVA01000010.1 coordinate 37,430, forward strand.
AGTATTTTGGCTGGAACATAAAGAAAAAATGGCATGTAGTAATATATTAATTTCTGTTCTTTCCTCCATTGCAATTATTTTTTGTATGACTTTCCCTTTTCATTTACATGCTGGGTTTATTTATGATTTACGTTTTATTCCCATCATATTAGTTTTTCTATATGGAAATACAAAGAGCATTATTTGTATTGGAGTTTTATATCTTTCTTATAGATTTTACTTAGGTGGAAGCGGAGTCTTCCCATCATTTATTATCTTTACTATTATTTCTGTTATTACAATCATGTTTCATTACTTGTCACCTGCTTATTTCAAGGAAAAGAAGATATTATTAAGTAATCTACTTATTTTAATATGTACAACTTCCCTTTCTATCTGCGGTATTGTAACGCAAATAAATACAGGTGGTAAAATTGACTCTACTCTCATCGAATTTTTACTTAATTATATAGTCATAAATATTTTCACAGTATTATTATCAGTTTATTTAATAGAAGGAATGATCGAGAAATATAAAATAAAAGAAAGAATACAAAGAGCAGAAAAATTTTATATAGCTAGCGAACTAGCTGCATCTATCGCGCATGAAATTCATAATCCACTGACCACGGTACATGGATTCACTCAATTACTAAATGAAGATGAGAGTGCTAAGATGTCTCAAGATAAGTACTTAGAAATTATGTTACTTGAAATGCAGCAAATACAATCTACTATTAATAACTATTTATCTTTAACCAAACCACAAAACATTATAAAAGAGAAACTAGATATTAATTACATATTAAATCAAGTGAAAGATACTATTTCACCACTCGCTCTTTCATATAATGTTGAAATAAAGCAGCATATTACAACAGATTCCCTTTATATAAATGCTAATCCTGAAAAATTAAAACTATGTCTAACCAACATCATACAAAATGGAATTGAGGCTATGAAAAATGGTGGAGTATTACAAATAAATATACAAAAAATAAAAGATAATATTGTAATTGATATTATTGATACAGGAATAGGAATGTCTTCCCAACAAATAAAACGTATTGCCTTGCCATTTTATTCAACAACAGAAAAAGGTACTGGGCTTGGTACTATGATTGCGTACAGTATTATTAAAGAATTAAACGGAGATATAGAGATAGAAAGTAAACTAGGAAAAGGAACACACTTTTCTATCACCATCCCCTGCTAATATAATAGAAGATTTATTTAAATGATAATGTTTGCTCCGTATTTACTAATATGAAATGTATTAAATAAACAAATAAACAGAGGACGTAAATAATGCGTCCTCCTTTTAGTTCTACCCTCCATAATTCAATACTACTTCCATTTGTTTCGCCTTCGATATATCCCAGAAAAGCTGAATTCACTTTATTTTTTATCGTTTTTAGCCAAGAAGACTCTTTCCCCAATTTTTGTGTAGGTGTATAACACCAACAAATTGGTGGGAGATGAAAAGTCTAATCATATGTTTATGTTTAAAAAGGGAGGACCACCACATCACCATTAAGCTAGGAAATGTAAATACCCCCTGAACTAAATCCTCAAAATAACTAACTGTAGAAAAAGATTATTTTCATTTCTCCCTATTATCGCACTAAAATCATAATTGGTACTAGCTTATTTTACAATCCGGTTACGGATTGCTATTACAACTGCCTGCGTACGGTCTTCGGCACCAAACTTTTGAAAGATGCGGTGAACATGTGTCTTGACCGTACTTTCACCAATATAAAGCTTTTTGGCGATTTCTCCGTTACGCAATCCGTACGCCATCTGTTGTAGCACTTCCAATTCCCGATCCGTTAACGGCTCAAACGGCTGGGCGTCAGAAGTAAACTCCGCTGCCTGCTGCAACTGTTGAGATGAGCGGACGACCTGACTGATCACTTTTGCGGCGACCGTTGTACGGAAAATTGCTTCACCTTTCCACGCAGCTCGAATGGCATCTACGAGCTCTTCTGGCTCCGCATCCTTAAGTAAATAACCTACCGCTCCCGCCCGAATGCCGTCGTAAACATAATCTTCCTGATCGAACGTGGTCAAAATTATGACTTTGCACAACGGATTAACCTCAATTATGTTACGAGTAGCTTCAATCCCACCGCCCTCCGGCATTTGGACGTCCATCAGTACCACATCAGGATGAATACGATTAGCCAACAAAGCAGCTTGGTTTCCGCCAGCTGCTTCCCCAACAACCTCCATGTCCTCCTGTGCGTTTATAATGAACCGTAAACCATGTCGGACCAACTGCTGATCATCCACAATTAGGACCTGAATCGAATGCATCGTCAATTCCCTTCACCTTCCTTTTATCCATCCTCATGCAGCGGCATTAAAACTACGAGCTTTAGGCCATGGGGATCTACCCCATGAATCCGTAAAGTCCCGCCTGCTCTCTCACTTCTCGCCTTCATGCTCGTCAGCCCTAAACCGGACAAAATTGGAGTTCTATCAGTCCATATCCCATTGTCAGCTACCGACATTGTCAGTACTCCCTCACTTTCCGAGACCTCAACATCAACGTGGGAAGCATGAGCATGACGGATAACATTGGTGAGCGCCTCCTGAAGAATCCGGTATAAAGATTCTGAAATTTCCGGATTAATACTACTAATCGAACCATCTACAGTAAGTGCAATGTCTAAGTGCCCCTGCTCCCGGACTTGCTTCACCAAACTTTGCAAGGCTACCAAGCCAAGCCCCGCTTCATTAACCGCCATCTGGTGAACGACCGTACGTACGTCCTGCAAGCAGCGACGTGCCACTTCCAAAGTAGTTTTCAGCGAAATATCTGCTTCCGCCGCATCTTTTTTCATGATATAAGGCAGTGCCTGAAGCTGAACGATAACTGACGTTAATCCATGTCCGATGCTGTCGTGAAGATCACACGAAATCCGATTTCTCTCTTCCAGTACAGCAAACCATAGCAAGCGAACAGTCGCCTCCTCCAAATCTTGGTGTGTCTGTTGAAGCTCTTTATGAGCCTTCTCCAATTCGGCATGTACTTCCCGCAACTGTTCGTAGTGTCGTTTGCTCGTTTCGGTCGCTTCCCGTTTCAATCTCGCTCCCCAAAACATCACGTAAGTACCTGCATGCACGATTGAATAGACAAGAATCTTTTCTGTTTGCTCTCTCAGCAGAAAGAAAACAAGTGCATCCGCCGCGATTATAGCGCCTGTTAACAAAACGGATGATTTGGTGGGCATCCGTAGTACTATATATCCTACAAGATATAAGACGAGGACGACGGCTGTACTTTCCGCATCAAAAATTACCCAATACATTGCCGTCAACATCCACGTTCCAATAACGGAAGCAATGCGGGTACGTTCACCCCACATCCTTTCGGGTAGCCAAAGTAGAGCCAAATAAGCACAGCTGACTAGCAATCCAGCTGCCAATTTAGGAAAAGATGTTACTTTTGCTTTCCCTATGAAGAAGTTGTACAGCAACAACAAACTTAAAATAACAGTTCGACTACGATTGAGCACATATTTCCCTAACGCTGCAAGCTGCCGTTTGATTTGCATATATGAGCCTCCCGCAGAATTGTTATTCCTATTATAACAACTTACACACCAGCTAACTAGCAGCTCTGTCCCCCCGTTAGTTGTTTATATTTCAAGTAGATAACATAACGACGGGTGATAACACTGCCAAGCGGAATAAACAGCAATGCTGTACTTAAGGAAAGCAAAGCATGTTGTGCTCCCCAACTGCCCACAAGCAAGCGTAGCAACATGACTACCAGGAAAATAACGACGCCGGCAATGGAACCTTGTGAGGTTGCTTTCCCCGTTACTGGATTGATACATACTTTCTCCAGCTTTCCTCTCCATGCGCCGATTGTTAGCCCGACAAACAGACAGATCAAATAAAGAAAGAAACTACCTCCGCCCAAATCAATCAGTTTCATGCTGGAAAAAATTAAATAAACGAATAGTGCCGGTGTAATCCATAAACGGGACGGCCGGATTTCTTTCTCCCTTAAAGATAACAAAATGACAATAGCCAAAATGATGAGATAATTAATCATGTTTTTCCTACTCCTCTTCCTTTTTTAGGGTACATAATCAGTGTAACCACCAGCGGCCAAATAAAAGTCCATCTACAGGTTGATTTTTTCGCTCCATCTTCAGATTGAATACCAGCAGTTGATTGATTTCACCCGCTGGCACACGTATGTTGTCGGATTATCCCAAAACAGTTTTTATGGCTCTAGTACAAAAACTATAAAACGTATGCTGTGAATCTATAAAGCATAAAGATACTGATATTAATACTTAAAAAATAAAAAATTAGATATTTTTTTATGAAGTCAACAAAATAAGTATAATTTAATCAACTGAATGTTAAAATTTCACTCGAAATTCTCTTTATATTCATAAAGGAAAGCTCTTAGTGTTCTAGGCTCTTTCCCAATTAATTCTTTCACAGTGTCTGTTGGATTTTCCTGAACTTTTATTGACATAGTCTGGATTTCCACAATGTGATTTGCTAACCAAATGGGCATTTGTTCATAGTGAATTAGATTCCTCCTTAAGTTCTTGCACCAGAACCATGAATTGTATAGATGCAGTAACAGCATAAAAAACAAAACAGCTACCATTCGTGAACTACCCGCCACTTAACGTCCTTGCGGACAGTTTGAAGTGGGGGCTTCTTGGGAAGTAGATACTTTTATTAGCTATCTATATTTACCAAGCTATAAGGGCAGTCCCTGCACACGCTTGAGGAAGGAGAATTCTTTCGTATACTTCGTTAAAGTAGCTGTTTCCTAATCTATTCATCTCCTATGCATTTGTAGTAATGTTATAGTTAAATTTTCTAAATCTCCATCATTTTTTATTTCCTGTATGACTTTTCCTTCTTTCATAAAGAGTATCCGATCACCAATTTCAGCAGCTACATCCATCATATGTGTGGAAAAAATAATCATTGTACCATTTCTTTTTAATGTCTTTACTATTGTTAAAAATTCATTTACCCAATACGGATCCAGCCCATTTGTAGGTTCGTCTAGTATCAAAATTTTAGGGTTTCCAAGACACGCTTGTCCAAACAAAATCCTCTGTCTCATCCCTTTGGATAATCTATGCAAGCGTTCATTTTGTTTCTCATTTAATCCTATTGTTTTAATAACTGCTTGTACTTTTTCTTTTCCTATATTTCGAAAAGCTGCATAAAACAATAAAAACTCTTGAACTGTCATATCTTGCTGTGCATGAAAATCATCTGGCATATAACCTATTTCACTCACATACTGTTTTCTATCTTTCTGTAATTCTATATTACCTAATTGAACGGTACCAGTTGTAGGAGTTGTAATTCCAGCTATAATATCAAGGAGCGTACTTTTCCCTGCTCCATTCCCACCACATAATACGATACACTCTCCTTCTTTACTTTGAAACGAAATCGGAGATAATGCTAATTTCTTTTTATATCGTTTACATACTTCGTTAAGATTTAATACTGTCATTTTTTTCTTCTCCTTTCCATTTGCCATCCCGCCACAAACAAGAAAATGGTTGTATAGATAATACCATATATTAATAAAACTAAAATAACAGCATTACTTTGAAGAAACATAATCAGTTGATCATATGCTTGTCCAAATATTGCTCCACCACCTAATTGAATTACAAATATAATTCGAAGTAATTCAGCTGGGTTGCAAAACAATAACATTTTTATTAGTGGTGCAATCATCGTATATGGAACAAAATTAAGGATACTAATTAAAGCCGTTGGCCACATCATAATAAGAAGGAACCAAACTACAATACTCATCGCTAAAGCTTGCCACCTTGTTATAGAAAAAGAACCGATCGTTATTCCTAGCAATAAAAATAAAAAGATAAGTAAAACAGAGAAGATATACGTTGCTAATATCCAAAACATATCAAAATTACTACCGCTTAATAAACCAATTATTATACTTACTCCAAAACTCATTGAAAAAATAGCTGTTTGCGCTATAAATTGACCGATTGTTTTACCTATTACATATGAAGTACTCTTTAAAGGATACGTACATAAAAGTCTCCATTTCCCATTTTCCACCTCGCCTGCAATAGAAAATGCTCCTATAATTAACATAAGTAAAGGTACAATATATAAAATAAGGTTTACCATTGTCCCAGTTACATTTGTATACCCTGCTAAAGCCGGGGTATTTCTTTCCATAACAAATATTAAAGAAAACATAGTTATCCAAAGTAACAAAAACGTGTATGCAGATTTACTTCTTACTGCGCTACGCCATTCTGAATATAATATATTCCACATACCTACTCACCTCTCTACCGAAAAAGACAACCATAGTTGGTTGTCTTTTTCTAACTATTTTGTTCATAGTAATAGTCTCTTGTTAATGAGAATGTCCACTACCATGATCTTTCTTTTCTTTTCCCATCATCTCTTTATTCATTTCCCATTTGTGTTCCCCAAGTTCTTTATGAGAGAGAATTTTCCCAGTATGTTTTTCTACAAAACTGTCTGCGTCTTTCTTATCTTTAAAAGAAATCACATTATAAGCCATTGGAGTTTTAATCGTTTTATCATACACATATGTCGCTTTATCTACTGCAACCCAATCTTTTGTATTGTAATCTCTTACAAACTTTTCTTGTGTTTTTTCATTTTTATGCTCATCCATCCATTTATACATACAACCAATATCATCGAACTTTAAAGCTTTTCCATTTTCTAAAATTACCTCTGTTGCAAATTGATTATCCATTACTGCCATATTACAAACATCACACTTATCATTTTTTTCATTAATTGCAACTGCCTCAATCTCTTTCTTGCCACATCCTACTACTGCAAACACAAAACATAAACAAATAGCAAATAGCATATACTTTACTCTCATCAATTTTTCCTCCCTAAAAAGAACAATATACTTCCCATTAGTAACATGCTTACACTTACAACCAAAATGTTAGACTGAAATCCCATCCCCTCACCTTTTTGCGGAACAATTTTTGTCCTCATACTAGGCTCTTTGTCTAGCAATAAAGATTGATCTGGAATTTTTATAAAACTTTGCAAAATACGCATCCCTGGTGACTGAAAGAACAACTGATATTCTGGAATATCTTGTGTTAACAAAAGAAAATAGGCATCTGCTTTGTATGGAATATTACTAGTACCTAAACCATCTTTATCTACTTTTAAAGAAGCATCCCAATAATTTTTATAGATATTGTTTTCCCTACTTTGTGTAGCTTGCGACTCATTAACATTCCCTATCATTACATTTTGAGTAAATTCATTTGCACTGGCATCTTTAAATTGTAAACCGATAAAATTATTAAAAATTGCATTACTCATAATAAAATTGTGCTTTGCCTTTTCTACATAAATCCCTACTCTATTATTAGCAATTTCATTTTGTAAAACTTTTGTTTTTGTCGCATCATATAGTAATAAGCCTTGTGCATGAACATTACTTTTATTGTTAATAAAGTGATTTCCTACTACAGATGTTTCCTTTGTCCCCATAATCATAGCACCTGTTGTATTTTCTTTTGATATATTATTTTCAACAACCGTTTTGTCAGAATACATAAGATGAATGCCATAACGAGACTGCCAGATTGTATTATCCTTTATTGTATTATTGTCGCTTTGTTCTAAATAAACACCATCACGGGCATTTTGTATTTTGATGTTCTCAATGAGATTGCGATTGGATTTCCATAAATCAATTCCATTGGCACTTCCTTTTCCGATGATTACACTGTTCTCAATCTTTATATTTTTGGCATCTTCTAACTTAATCCCCATGTTTGACGTGCGAACTTCCAATCCACTAAAATGATGTTTTTCTCCCGATACAAATATCGCTGACTGATTTTCATTTTCATTACATTGTTCTATTTTCAAATCTTTAAGGGTAGTACTTTCCCCTTTTACCGTGATAATAGGAGCCTTACCGCAGGAGATTATCTTTGTATTCTTTTCCCCTTTTAATGTAATCGGTTTTGATATTTCTATAGTTTCATTATAAGTCCCACTTTCTAATTTAATGGTTTCATGTGGAGAAGCCGCGTCAATTTTTGATTGTATTGTAGACTCAGCATGACTACTAAATTTCGGAAAACATAATACTAAAAATAAAAGAAGAGAAAAACGGGTTATTTTCATATACAGTTCCCTTCTCTCAAACCTATTAGTTATTACTATATAAAAGAATACCAATGATTTGTGTGAAATTTGTGAAAAATAAACGTGTTTTTTGTGATACATATAAAGTTATTTTAGCCCAAGAGATTATAATAAACGCTTTTCAAAAAGGACAATGGCTAATTTTTGTGAGCTTATTAAGTTGAGTACGTAGAATTCCCGAAACTTAAAATTCACAAATTCCCTAAAAATCCCAAATACCATACCAACGTATTATAAAACGTTGCTGGTCTTTTTCAATTTGAAATCCCCCTTAAAACATAATATAAGCCTTTCTACAGCAACGTTTCCCAAGTATTAGGACGTTATTCTCGATACTCACATAGGTCATAGGCGTACAGTAGTGAACCTATGACCGGTTCTGGTTCGAAAATGTTAGTTAGAAACATAGAGTAGCAATTTCCTCTTCATTTCTATCTTATGAAGCTAAGCCAAACAATTTATGAATAAATTGTTTCTGGTTTTGGACAGACTTATCCGGTAAAACAAGTTGCCCTTTTTTCATCATATACATGGCTTCAACACCACTCAATATAGAGATTGCTGTTTTAAATGTAGTGTAGTGCTTTGGAAATAAACTATAATTACCAAACATAGACAAAATCCCTGATTTCGATCAAAAACAGGGATTTTGGGCATTTTAATGGACTTAGGGGAAATGAATAAACTAATGTTGTTTATTCGAGAAAAGCACCCATTACTTAAAGAAGATCATGTTGATATTTCTATCTAATAGGGGAAGTGACAGGGTTGCTGTCATAGACCGCAAAGTAAAAGCACAGAGAGTTCTGTGCTTTTACTGTTATAAGCTGTTTTCTTTATTCCGCAATCTGGTCGCTAGCTGAATAAATTGGTTATATAATTTCCGTTGAAAAATAAGATTAAGTCTCCAATTGCCCCAATACAAAAAAATATAAAATAATAACTTGCAATTGTCACCTTTTTGTTAAATAGTTCCTTGAGTGCTTGAATAAATAACTCGTCAAACTTAAACCAACTTAATATCCAACCAGTTAAAAGAAAACTTATAATCATCATTTCCTTTTTCTGCCCCCTGTTATATGAACCTTTTAGTAAATACATCTTTTCTGTTTATTGATTTCTTAAATCTTTTGCACAACAACAGCTTTTGAAAACGGAAATGTATAAAAAAATTGCTTTATTTCAATGCGATTGGAAACTGAATTCAATATTTGAATGTATTCAGCAGTTTTACTGAAATCAGAAATGACTAATCGACCATTTGGGCTTAAAACTCGCCACATTTCAAGAATCGCCTTCCTTCTTCCTTCTACACTTTTAATGTTATGGACTACGAAGTTTGAAACAACAACATCGAAACTTCCGTCCGAAAATGGAAGTTCCCGAGCGTCAGCATCCACGATGTCGATTTCTGCCACACTTTCAGCAACCATATTAGCTTGTAGTTTATCTTTTCCATTCCCTCCCAAATCCCATTTTGACCAAACATCAGTGGCTGTCACCCTACAACCCCTTTGAGATGCGGAAATAGCTAAAAGTCCACGACCTGTTCCCACATCAAGAAGTTCATCACCTGATTTAGCTTGTGCAAGGCTCAAAATCACCTCTCTGTGTGCGATTTTGATTGTTGTTGAGTATGTAAACATCCATAGGCCCGTCACAAGACAAATCAAACCATAGCCCAATACTAACCCATTGACTGAACCAAACACACCCAATAACGTAAATACCATCCCGATAATAATTAAAAAGGCAACCCAAAATGGAGCGTCAACCCCATATCGCATGGTAATTTTCATTTATCTTGACATCCTTTCCTACCCTGCATACGAAAAGCACTACATCCCAATATCTATCCCAACATAAAACTGATAAAACTTACGAGTATCTTGAGCTTTATCATCCGAATGATTCCCATAACTAGAAGGAGTAATCGTATTTTCCATGATTTCCTCTCCGAACAGTAAGCAGTATGATTATATCTGACCATCCAAGTTTCTGTTAGAGCTTAGGCCCAATGTAGCATGTTAGGATTATATCGCCAGATATTTAATCTCAGATTTAACAAAAGAGTCTAGACTCACTAGCTCCATACATTTTTAGAGTTTCAACTGCACACTATTCACTATATTTATTTTAAACTTTCTCTATATAATCTAATAAATAGGAGTATTCGACATTAACCATAATATTCCTTTTTTAAAAAAGGCCCTGTCGAATTGACAGGGCTATTCATTATTGTATATTAAACTTAATGTGCAGTGCCATCTTTCTAATTGAATGGAGTGCCTCACATCAATATTAGAGGTCTATGAATAATAGCCCCAGTCCAGTTAATGGTCGGAATCACCTAAAGATCATTGCACAATTTTATAATATCGCATCTAGTAAAATTAATAAACCAATGTCCTCAAACAACTTTCAAAGTTTCTATAAGAGAACTCACGTTTAATTCAAAGGTACATTGGTTCTTCTTAAATTATATATTAATTATTTTCCTTATTCATTATTATGCATCTTACAATTATAAATTATGGACTTAATTTAGTAGCATGTAGTTCATTAAAATAGTACTTATATTTCTTTAAACACTACAGAAACGACTTTAATCCTAACATAGAACGAACTCGCCTTTTAATAAACCGGTGGTCTTGTTCCACTATATTATTGAGATATTTAACTTGCCTTAATTGTATGCCTTCAGGCATATGTTTCTCTTCTTTTAACTCTTCAATCGCTACAGGATAGGCAGGGTTCTTATCTACTGTTATCACGCGAGTTTTAGAAACATACGAAAAAGCCAAGGCTTTTTTGAAAAAGCGCTTGGCTGCTTGTTTATCTCTTGATTTACTTAGATAAAAATCAATTGTATACCCTTCTGAATCGACTGCACCGTATAAGTACATCCATTGACCTTTTACTTTGATATATGTTTCATCGACTCTCCATGAGTCATTTGTTGATTTAAGATGATGTCGTACTTTCTCTTCTAATTGAGATCCATATTGATGAACCCAGCGCATAATCGTTATGTGAGCAATTGATAATCCTCTTTCCTCCATCATTTCCACCAGGTTACGGAAGCTCAAATTGTACCGTAGGTACCACCTTACTGTTAATAAGATTAGTTCAGGCTGATAATGCTTCCATTTAAACAAATTTTCCTTTTCCATACTGATCACACACCTTTTTTAGAGTCATACTATCAGTATGTCCAAGTTTTATAGATTCATTGTAATTATCCTGAAGTTTTTGCACCAGAACCCTTAAAAAGGCAAGAAAAAAGTGGAAGGTAAAAGGAATTCTCTTACATAGTGATCAAGGGTTCCAATACACATCCCGTCAATATAATCAGTTACTAAAAAAATATCAAATGAAGGCTAGTATGTCTCGAAAGGGAAATTGTTGGGACAACGCTTGTATAGAAAATTTCTTCAGTCACTTTAAGTCAGAGTGTTTTCATTTATACTCTTTCCGCAAGGCTGATGAGGTTAAAGTTACCGTGCGGAAATATATGCACTTTTATAATCACCAAAGATTTCAAAAGAAATTAAATAACCTGAGTCCATATAAATATAGAACTCAGGTTGCTTAGTTGTGCTTTTTGAATACTGTCTACTTGACAGGGGTCACTTCAAACTTGGGGACTCTTTTGATATATTTACAGGGATTATCTTTGCTATTAAATTAAATCTTACTCTCTATTGCAGTTGTCTTGTTCTGATGAACATTTGAAATATTTTTGGTCATCAAACTGACTATTACTAAAACTACAATATTCACAAATAAAGCAATAATTCCTTCATTCAAATCTTTAATTACGTGAGGAAAATCAGGAAATATTTTACCAATATTGAGATTTCCTAAGTCCATAATTGAGACTAACAATCCACCTGTGATAATCCCAGCAAACGCCCCTTGTTTAGTCACAAAGTTCTTTCTCATCAAACTCGCAAAAAATGCTGGAGCGAGTTGTGTAATGAAATTATAAGCAATTAGAGCTAGACTAAACAGGGTATTTCCCCCTTTAAAGGTCAAGTAAATTCCGACAAGAGAAATAAAAGGAACTAAGTATTTTACCAATTTGCCAAGCTGATTTTCCGTTACAGATGGATTAAATACTTGATATATATTTTTGGCAAGCAATGTTGATATTGCCATTAATAATAATGAACTTGGTACTAGTGCTGCTAACACTCCCGCTCCACCAATTAAACCAACAAACCACGGATCAAAAGCTTGTTTAGAAAGCTGCAGCAAAATAGAATCAATATCACTACCTTTTAAACCTGGCATCCTCAAGATTGCAGCAAATCCGACGAAAAAGGCAAATAGTAAAATCAATTGGTACATTGGCATTAAAACTGCATTTTTTCGTAAAGCTTTTTCACTTGATGCAGCAAAAATAGGTGAAAAACCATGTGGCCACATATAAAATCCAATAGAACTTAATATTACCGTCGATATATACCATGATATACTCATTCCTTGTTCAGGCAGTATGGTAAAGTTCGGTTTTATTTTTTCAATAGCCTCAAACATAGGTTGAATTCCTCCGTAGTAATGAATAGGAAAATAAATTCCTAAAAATACGACAATGCCAAGAATCAGAATATCCTTTAAAATCGATGTTTGAGCAGAGCCATGAATACCGGAAACCATCACAAAAATAGTTACCCCTATCGCACCAAACCAAATGGCTGTTGTAGAAGGTATGACACCATAAGATGTTGCAGAAACTATATATCCTAGTCCCTTCAATTGCAGAACTAAATAGCATGTACAAGCTATAACACCAATAACTGCAACAAGTACTCCAAGATAAGGACTTTGATATTTTTTCACAAAAAAGTCCGATTGTGAAACTAAATTATGTTTCTTTGCATACCTCCAAATAGCAGGAAATGTCCAGTAGGAGATTACTGTTGCTAGACAACCATATGTTATGATACTAAAGATGGAGCCTCCCTCTCCATAAGCTGAACCACTTGCCCCTAAAAAGGTAAAGGTAGTATACATTTCGCCTGCAGACAGAAGGAAAATTAACAGAGCCCCCATCCCGCGACCTCCAACCGACCATTGCTCTAAATTCATTTCTTGTCCTTTTTTAGCTCGAATACTAATCAAAATAGGGATGACGAAAAAACATAAAATGAATACTACGGCAATATTCATCTTGAATCCCCTTTCTGATTAATGGGATCTATTATATATATAATTGCTAAGATAACTGTGGTTATAAGTGACCATAGTACAATCCAAAAGTGAAAAAATGGCATTCCAAAAACATAAGGAGTTACCTTATTTGTAAACAAAGCCCCTACAATAAACCCCAAAAATGGAATACAACTAAGCCAATGTATGATTTTCATACTTTTATCCCCCTAATATGCTAGGTTTAACATCTTATAAGTACCGTGGACAAATAACTGCACTCCATGTTGTAAAGCCTGTTCATCAATGGTAAATTTCGGATGATGGTGAGGATAGATAATTCCTTTTTCTTCATTACGAGCCCCTATGAAAATATAAGATGCTGGAGTCATATGTTGATAGGCAGAGAAATCTTCACTCCCCATAATTGGTTTTAAAATCTCTCGATTTTCTTCACTAAATATTTCACATACTGTCTCATCCATCAATCTTGTTACTTCTTCATCATTTATAGTCGGAGCATAGCCAAACTGATAATTGAATTCATATGTAGCTCCATGTGCTTCTGTAATTCCTTTTACTATTCGTTCGATAAATGTTGGAACCTTTTCCCTCAGTTCTGGATTAAAACTTCTAACAGATCCCCCAATGCTTATCCTATCTGGGATAACATTAATCGCACCTCCCGCATTAAACTGAGTCACTGAAATTACAAGAGTTTCCTGAGCGTCTCGATATCTCGAAACAATGTGTTGGAGATTGGTAACAATCTGAGTCCCAATTAAAATGGGGTCAATGGTTAATTCAGGTTGCGATGCGTGTCCTCCTTTACCCAAAACCGTAATATTAAAAGTATCTGCTCCAGCCATCATTGGACCGTAACTCAACCCAATTTTCCCCAAAGGAAGCGCCGACGAAAGATGACTTCCAATAATCATATCTACTCCATTTAGTACACCAGCTTGCACTAGCTCTTGAGCACCACCAGGTGGGAGTTCTTCCGCGTGTTGAAATATAAAACGCACCTCCCCTTTAATTTGGCTTTTCAGCTGTGTAAGAACCCATGCCGTACCCAGTAGCATTGCTGTATGTCCATCGTGTCCACAAGCATGCATTACACCTGTCTTCTTGGACACAAAGTCAAAATCATTCTCCTCTACAATTGGAAGCGCATCCATATCTGCTCGTAATGCAATTACCTTTCCTGGTTGATTACCAATTAAACGGGCCATAACACTTGTTTTTGTCGGACGTGAAATTTCTAAATTACCAAAAGTTTGTAACGTTTCAAAAACAAATTGTGCAGTATTTTCTTCTTGAAATGATAGTTCAGGATATTTGTGTAAATGCCTCCTCCATCTAACAACTTCGCCTTGAATATTTTCGATTAAATTATGAATCCTTTCTATTTGAGACACATATTTCAACTCCTTTTTAATTAAAAGTACCTTAGAAATTTTATTTTCGGTTCATTTAAGGAAAAAATTCCTTAAATGAAGTATATTAGTTCTTTTATTAAATTTCAATATTTTCAGAAAAAATAAATATTATATTAATTACACAAAATAAATAAGCACCCACAATGGATGCTTATAACAATCGATAAACTTTACTAGGTCTTCCACGTGTAGCATAGGTCTCTTGACCGATACATTGTACCAAATCAACTTCACACATATCCGTGACAATGCGTCTCACATTACGTTCTGTCATCTCAAGATGCGCCGCCAACTCCTTTGTTGTGAAGCAATTCCATTTCATTTTATCTATAAGGGCCGATATTTTTTTGTACGTTTTCACACTGATATTCCCTTTTTTTAACTTCTCTAAAAGGACTTCACTATGGGTACGACTAGTAAAACATAATTCTTTTTTATCACCCGGCGATTCAACGATTTTACCATCATCTTGAACAATTACAATTCCACGCTTCTTCATTCCCCTAGAGTGTTGAATTGCACGAAAAGCATTAATTTCTGCCGAATATGCAGTCTCACCAAAACCAATTCCAACGGCAACGGTTGTATCTGCTTCAAACGCTAATTTTTGAACAGTATCTTGTAACATCTGTATTTCTCTTTCAATTGCACCGCGAGAACTAAAAACCATATATCTACCGTTTCCCTTATCTGAAAAAGATCCGTTAATTGTTTCACCGAGCTGAATCAATATTTCTTTCAATCTAATCTCCAAATATTGCAAATGATATGGAGTCTTCATTTCCTCCGCTACTTTATTAAAATACTCGACTTCAATGATTTCGACACCAATTTGTGCATCTTTAAAATAGGAGGCTTTTACTTTCTCAGAAAGTATTCTGAGCGTCTGTCGTATTTCCATCTTACTCATCGACATCCTGTAAGATGGAATTCCATGCTCTCTTAGGGAATCACATACTGATGGGAAACAAGTTAAGACTCCCGCTGTTTTTCCTTTTTTCCATAAATCCATGTGAAAATTCAATAAATCATCCATATCAATATCCAAATCAAATACTTTCGTATAAATTTGTGGTTTCTTTATATGTAACTGTGATAAAGCTTCTTCACTAATATTGTTTAAAGACATAGTATCGATACTTAGTTTCTCAATAATTCTCCCTTGCTCATAGATCATTTCTAAAAGAGATTTATATAAACCTGATTCTGTAGCAGGAACATAAACCATTATTTTATCTGTGCCTATATATTTTTTTGCAATTTCATAGGGAAGCGGTCCTGAAAAAAGCCATGCATGAACATGGGTGGCGTGTTCAATTACAATTTTCTCTATCTCTTCTATTTGTTCATAGGTATAAGAGATAAATTCCAACTCGTGTTTGTATTCTTCTACCATGCCTGAAATTTGATCTATAGAAGTTTTTAGACCAACTAATCCGATTTTATACATACTATATTCACTGCCTTTATTATATATAATATACTCTCATAGGCTGTAATTCACATTTTCTAGGATACATATAGTATACTAGAAATCCTAGACTTACGCTTACCAAACATTTATCTTTCACCTAAAGTAAACGTTTGATTATTTTTTAGTAGTCCTTATTTAATTAAAGCCCTTCGTCAGTTTAAAATGTTTAACCAATTTATACATTTATATAATCTTAGCTTAATGGGCATGGCGTGCTACCCCTATAATGTAATCAGAATTTTTGTGATAGACGGATTCACGAATACACAAAAATAGGAAGAATAATAATGAGTAATTACTAATAATACAGATTATATGAACGAAAAGCCCTTTCAGTTCTTAAAACGTACCTTTTGTAAAGGACATTAAAAAAGCCTAGGTAGCTCGAAGAAGATGATTTCCGTATTGTAGTATTATCCCCTCATAGTATACAGTTGAAAGAAAGTTACTGTACTGTTTATTATGGAGGGGATTTTTCGATTGATTTTAAAGTAAACAAAAAATAACTTTAAAATCAACTTTTATTGTATATTTTGGAGTTACTTTACGCTTACCCTCAGACCAGAGATGTAAACATCAAATAATCCCCATCCTTTTGCATAGGTGGGGATTATTTGACGCTTACTTATATAACTAGAAATGTATATATTATGCGATAAAAGAGGCTAGAGACTTAACAAGTCTTTAGCCTTTTTTGTTATCGAAAAGAGCAAATGTCATATCTGCTTCACAAACAATTTCATTATCTATTGTAGCAATAGCATGGGCTTTGGCAAATAAACGACGAACACGTGTCATTTCTACTTCTAAACGTAGCTGATCACCGGGACGAACTTGTTTTTTGAATCGGCAATTATCAATACCAGTCAAAAAACCAATGTTTCCACGGTTTTCTTCTTTCATGAGCATAATAAATGCACTTACTTGCGCTAAAGCTTCTACAATTAAGACGCCTGGCATGACTGGATAGTCAGGAAAGTGACCGTTAAAGAATTCTTCATTAGCTGTAACATTTTTAATCGCAACTGCGCGTTTGCCTTCTTCTACTTCAATAATACGATCTATCAGTAAAAAAGGATAACGCTGCGGAATAATCTCTTTAATTTGTTGAATATCAAGCATAACTCTCTCTCCTTTGTTATTCTTACATAATCACGATTATTTATAGATAGATTAAACTATAATTTCCTTAATAATTTGGATAATCTCTTTCGGATCTTTTCTATACATAATTTTCTTTATAATCTAGAATTTTCTTTGTAAGATTATGCTTCAATCTATATCTCCCCCTCTACCTAATATTTTATCACAAGATAATAGTATCAGGTAATAAAAATAAAAGAATTTTTTATAGCACAGAAGTTCATTTTTATCGTTTTGGGGGCAACCTGTTTTGTTAGGTTGATAGTCATAGGGTACCGTCAGGAAAATACGGATTTACAACGATAAGTCCATTGGTTCTGGTGCGAAAACTTCAAGATAATTGCAAGTAATCTCTAAATCTTGGATATACTGATATTATCACTCTAAAAAAGGTGCGTGATTAGTATGGAAAAGCGAAATTTATTCAAGTGGAAGCATTATCATCATGATATTATTTTGCAAACAGTAAGATGGTACCTACGGTACAACTTGAGCTTTCGTGATTTGGTAGAAATGATGGAGGAACGGGGCTTATCCGTTGCTCATACAACGATTATGCGTTGGGTTCATCAGTATGGTCCTGAATTAGACAAAAGAATCCGTCGTCATCTCAAGCAAGCCAATGACTCTTGGAGAGTCGATGAAACATATATCAAAGTAAAAAGTCAATGGATGTACCTGTATCGTGCTGTCGATTCGAAAGGAAGTACCATCGATTTTTACCTAAGCAAAGCAAGAAACCACAAGGCTGCAAAGCGATTCTTCAAGAAAGCTTTGCAGTCTTTTCATATTTCAGAGCCTCGTGTCGTGACAGTCGATAAGAATCCAGCTTATCCTATAGCAGTTGAAGAATTGAGAAAAGAAAAAAAGATGCCATTAGGCATCCAACTAAGGCAAGTGAAATATCTCAATAACATAGTGGAACAAGATCATCGGTTTATTAAAAAGCGAGTTCGTTCGATGTTAGGATTGAAATCCTTTCGCACAGCTACATCCATTATTTCTGGAATAGAAGCTATGCATATGGTAAAAAAAGGGCAACTTGTTTTACTGGACAAGTCTGTCCAAAATCAAGTGAGGTTCATCCATCAACTATTTGGAATTGCTGCTTAAGACTAGATTCCACTAGGGAACTTTTCGCCTCTTTATATCTTTCCTAAGTATTTGCACCAGAACCTTATATAATCCATTAAATGATTCCATAGTTACCAAAACAATTCACAATTATTCAGGTGTACAATTTAAATGATTCACTTGGACAAAAGGGAATGGGAAGAAATAAAAACTAATAAGGACGTGTAAAAATGAATCACAATAAAGTACCATTTGGAAAGAAAAAAGGCCTACTTTACTAGTCGTAGATATTAATTGCTTGTCTTCTATGGAAATTGATCACCTATTGTATGTACTTAACGAACAAGCAACTAAATATACGTATGATAATACAACCTTATATGACATTAGAAC
The DNA here is from genome assembly GCF_015071065.1 of Bacillus cereus. Classification (GTDB taxonomy): domain Bacteria; phylum Bacillota; class Bacilli; order Bacillales; family Bacillaceae_G; genus Bacillus_A; species Bacillus_A cereus_BA. Next base: position 56,297 of record NZ_VOVA01000010.1, read on the forward strand.
ATTCCATCTAGCAGATAAATTAACAAAACAGCAAACCTTTTCAAATATCGAATTAGGAATTCTAAACAGTTTACTTATAAACAGGGACCTACCGTATAAAGAACGAAAAGAATTAGGAGGTATTGTTTTGCTAAGTGAAATTAAAAAGTAGAACAACCCCAACGAATTTATTTACAAATTAACACAAGAGGGATTTCATTTAGTTGAAAATATTGCCTATGTAAGGGTAAATAGCGAAATAGAATGTGATTAAAAAACCTGTATTTTCATACGATAGGTTATAAAAATACATAGTAAGAAATTAACCATTGATTATTCAAATAAAAAATCCCCCGTATCATTAAACAGATACGGGGGATTTTTTTATCGTTGATTCTCTATATTTCCATACGTTTCATATAACTTATGCTGTACCATCTCACTGTTAATAAAATAATATCAGGATCATAATGCTTCCACTTGAACAACTGTTTTGTTTCCATACCGATTACAAGCCTTTGTAGAGTAGTATTATCAGTATGTCCAAGTTTGATAGATTTTTTGCACCAGAACCATTTTCCTTATACTTTTTTAATAATCCTATTAAGTTTTTTGTAAAATTCACCTTTGGTTTTTACATGATTAAACTGATTCGGATTAATATTAGCTTTTTGAGAGAGTGCTACAATCTCTTCTTTTGTAATTGAATCTTTAGTATTTATAGATGCTATATTTGTATATTTTCCATCTTCTGTTTTTGGAATTTCTAAAATTCCTTTATTTACAAGATCCACTACAGCCTTATGCTCTGAAGAATGTGTATCTACACCAGTAATTTTCCAATTATGCATAACTTTTGGCATGTATACACCATTCTTTACCTCTTTTAAATATGTAATAGCAAGGTTACGAATGGTTCCACCTGTTTCTCCGAATGCATTCTCTTGTTTAGATGACCAAATTTGTTCAAACTTACGCCCCTCTAAAGCTCCCCCTTTTGCCTGAAGAGCCTCCATTCTATATGCATTCATTCCCAGCGTCATAACATCGCTCATTTTGATTGGTTTATTTGTACGAATAGAGCGTAAATTTGTAATTCTACTTCCATATGGTTTTGTTAAGTCAATTTCGTATTTTACGCCTCCAAAGAAATCGTTCGTACTGTATTTAGACGCACGGCGGTTTTTATCAAAGCTAACTGTTACATCTCCGGCACGAGATGAGTTAAAATATCCTGCTGCCCATTCCATATAGTCTTTTAAATCTTTTCCAGTTATCTTATATACTGTAATTTCTCCCAAGGCATATTGGTAATTGTACGCAATATCTTTTTTCTTAATAGGACCTATATCCAAACGGGCATAATCATTATCAATTTGATGGGCTACTACATCTGCCTTGCTGTAGTAAAGCATGACTTCATGAAAGAAATCTGATAAAGGTGTCTCTTGAATCTGCACACTTGGAATACCCTTTATTTCATTTTCAGGAACAAGGTTCCTACCCTTTAATTGAGCGACTACAACATTTGCATCTCCTCTCGCATACTCGTGAAAAGGTGTTAATGTTTCTTCAAGTGTAGGATCAGATAATACTGTTGTTCCATCAGCATTTTTTACAGGTATAGCGGTAGCAGTTTTATCTTTTAAAACCAGCTTTCCATCTTGCTTTGTAAAAGTAAGGTCAATACGTGAGATATGTGTTCCATATTTATCTGGTTCTGTAATAATTACGCCATTTACAACTTCTTTTTTTACAAGTTTATGCATATGAGCTGCAAAAATAGCGCTAAGTTCCGGGCAAGCATTCGCAATATCTTGAACCCCAGTACCAGGGATGCCATTCTCATTTTCGAGGCCCATATGCATAACTCCTACCATTACATCTACTTTACCTTCTAATTCTTTAATTGCCTTTTTTGTCTCTTCTACTGGATTTTTCACCACTAAACCATCCAAATGATCTGTCCCTTTTTCAAAATCACTAATCATTGGTGTATTCATGCCAATAATCCCGACTTTAATTCCATCTTTTTCAACAATCGTATATGCAGGAAGAAAACGCTCTCCATTTTCCTTGTAAATATTTCCTGCTAACGTCTTTCCTTTATATTGCTCACTAACTTTTTTCAATGTATCTAATCCAAAGTTGAATTCATGATTTCCAAATGCCCAAGCATCATATCCCATTGCATTCATCGCTACCATCATTGGCGATTGTGGCTTATCATTGAATAATTCTACTGAGTTTCCTTGAATCGTGTCCCCGGCATCCACTAATATGGTATTTGGATTTTCTTGACGTACCTTCTTTATAACCGTATAAAGCTGCGTTAAACTTCCACTCATATTTGCACCATCAAGAGCATAATCCCAAGGCATAAATCTACCATGAATATCTGCAGTACCCAACAATGTAATATTAACATCAGATTCCTCAGCTTTAGAGATAGCTGGTTTGACTGTTATCGCTGTTCCAAGTAGCATAAGAATAACAAAATAACATACATAGTTCTTCCATTTCATTTTTTGCATAATAACAATATTTCTCCCCTTTTTGTACTGTCATAAAGTTGTTTGAACTTTAAAAATGTAACTTATTATTCAGAAAACTTCAACTGCAAAAGATAATTTTGGAGGTGTTTCTGTTGCAAAAATAAAATAAAAGAGAATAAAGTGCATATATCCCTAACAGAATTGTAATTTATTATCCATCTCGATAAGAAGTTACACAAGTCAATCTGAGAGTTCGTTCTTCTAGGGCAAAGCCACTACTTGTTAATTCTGTACAAAAAAATAGAGCAAGGATTTCTCCCTGCTCCTGTTAGTTCTTTATTAAAGAGATCAACCTCCAGTCTTTCCATCTGCCATAGTTTTCACTAGAGTAGTAGTTTGTTGCTTATCTACTGAAGTATGTACTCCAAGTGTTAGTGTCAAAATTGTTACAATTCCCACTAAACTAAGTATTGCTTTCTTCATTTTAAGGAGCGGTCTTATTTATCTCCGCATTAATAAAGAAGAAAAAGACAATATTCTAGATATCTTTTGTATTTAATTTAACTATCATGATTAATCTTGATAAATATTTAATTGTATTGACTTTAAAAGGAAATAAGTGTATTTTTGTGTTAGGTAAATTATTTTTACCTATGGCAACTTTAGAGTTATAAATCCCTCATAAAAGTATTTAAAAGTAATTCAAGGTTTATGTCATGGTATTCCTCTGTAGCTCCCGATACTATCTCGGGGGCTACTCCCGTTTTTCAAGTTAACATAGCGCTATTTAATAATACTACAAACAAAAAAATGAATTTTTAAATAACACAGTTTCCCTTAAGGAGATGTTTTATATGAAAAATAAAAATCTAAAACAAACAATTAACCATTTTAAAACAAATGCACGAGTTTCTGCAGAAGAATTATCAAAAATACTGGCAGATGATCACTCACTAACAACAGAAAACTTACTAATTTTAGGTGTTGATATACATGTATTATCATCGAAATGTGTATTAACTATCTACAAAATTTTTAATGAAACAAAAGGAATAAAAACTATACGTAGTTCTATTTGGGGAAAAAGAGATAATAATTGGAGGTTATTTTTTTATCAAGAAACAAAAATGTATTAAGGATAACTATTTATGATTAGAAACTATACTCATTGTTTTATTTCACTAAGCACATTATATATTTCATGCAGGTCTACCACCCATATTTCAGCGAAAATATACACAAATAAATTCCAACACTAATTTCTCACCTCTATTAAGTTTACATAACACCACATTATCAGTAGTAAAATTCAGGTCTTTTTGGTACCAAGATATACAGTTATAATGGTACCTAACCTTTAATTTGAACAAATCTAAATTTCCCTTTACATATAATTATTCAAGTAATTCAGAGCAACTCTGAATTACTTGAATAAATCAAAATCACGCTACTCATTTAAAATCGAAAATCCAATTCCCTTATGGAATTGGATTTTCGATTTTAAATAAAGTTTTTATCTCTTTTTCTTACCAAAAAATATGCAGTGATCCACGAAGTAATAGGAATAACCAAAGCTATACCGATTCCGGCACAAAATATAGTTATCATTTCGGCACTAAATAATTTTGAATTTACAACTTCCCCAATTGAATAGGATAACTCTTTAAACCACAAAAACAATGCTAGATAGCCTCCAACTAAGGCGAAAAATAATGTATTCGTATTTGTCCCTAATATATCCTTCCCAATACTTATTCCAAATGCAAATAGATCTTTCCTACTGATTAATGGATTATGAATTAATCTTTCTCTCATTGGAGATGCAATAGAAATAGCGACATCAGTAATCGCACCTATTGTACTCATAATAATTACAGCAGCTCCAATTTTAATAAAATCTACTCCAATATGAAGGGAAAATATGCTAAGCTCATCTATTTCTTCTTTACCAAATCCTTGAATCATAGTCTTTTTTGTCACTATAACAATAAAAAAGAATAAAATCGAAATAGTGATAATAGTAGAAATAAATGCCGCTATTGTTTTTAGGTTCATTTCATTAATATAAAATAGAGTAATACCACTAATTATCGTACATGCAATCATGGATATAACAATTGGGTTGACACTCGGATCTAACATAAAAAGTATAGTCAGAAAGATTACACCAAAGTTTAGAAATAAAACAATAAAAGATCGTACTCCTTTTTTTCCACCAATGAGGGTCATCAATATAAATAAAATGGCTGCCAGTAATACTAACACATTCATAATCTTGCCTTCTTTCGATTAATAAAAAAGATGGTTATATATAGACCTATCGGAATCGTTAACACAATTCCGATGCCACCTGCTAAAGCTCGAGTTAATTCCAAAGAAAGGTTCATAGAAAGTGTAAAGGGTAATGGGTACTCATTCTTCAAATACAAAATAATCATCGGAATAGAACCGCTTATGTACGCAAAAAATAAAATGTTCGTCATCGATCCCATAATATCTTTTCCAATATCCATACCCGACATTTTTAGCACCTTTATTGAGATGTTATTATCTTCTTCATATAAACCAAAGATAGAAGAAGACATTGTAATAGCTACATCCATTACAGCTCCTAAAGATCCAATTAATAGGCCTGCCATAAACACCTCTTTATAAGGCCTAGTTAAAAATTGCATTTCTTCATATCGAAGTCCTTTTTCAGCAGTTAACCATAGTGTAAGATAGGTAATTAAAAATGAAATAAAAGTTCCTAATAAAGTGGAAAAAATAGCTGCAAATGTTTTCTCATTAAAACCATTAACGAGTAATAAAGATATAAATGTAAATAAAATGACACTTACACTGCATATTAATAACAAATTGCTATTTAACGTATGCAAGTAAACATCTAATGCGTATGATAATAAAACAGCATTAATTGCCAAACTTATAATAGAAAAAAAACCTTGCCTTTTTCCAATGAAAAGTAAAACGAAGACAAAAATCCATCCAATAAGTAAAACGTATTTATCACGTTTTACATCTGTTATGTCTCCAGTTAGGTTTACGCTTTTTTCTGTGTTCTTATGAATTGAAACAAACAATTCATCTCCAACATAATATTCTTGATCATAACCTCCAGATGATGAATATTTATTAACTAAATGGATAAGTTGTCCTTTTTCTTTTCCGTTTTTCAATTGAGCCATTATACTCTGAGTGTATATCTTCTCAAGATTCTGTCCCCCATCTGAACTTTCAGATGAATATTCTAATTTAGTTTTAATAACCTTCACTATAGGACGTTCATAATATGAATAATTGTGATTAACAAAAATAATTGAAACAGAAAAGCAAAGTAGTAATATGGTATAAAGAAAAATTTGTTTCCGAGTTATTCTTTTTAATTTATTTAGTATAGTATCCAAAAAAACCTCCAATTATTTAATAGGGAAAAATACATAAAAATTTAAAATATATTGATTACAGGTGTCTTCAGAGCAAAAAAATTGTCTAAAAACATTACGAAAAGACAAGTTTAGGATAATTAATCACATTTCAAAAGATTATTTCCAAAACTCATACCATTTCTTATCTTAACTTGCAGCAATCACCTTTTTTATTTCCTATATTTCCCTTATTGTTTGCATGAGCATTTCATCACGTACTTGGTTCTTCGCCATGTCTTCGCTAGTATTCGTCGATATCAGTGTCTGGGATTCCTGTATTGTTTGTATAGTGCTCAATAACTTTGATTCTCTTTGTATAAATTGCTGATTTTATTCAATTATTCGTTTTGTTAATTCCTAAAGCAACTCATTTTGTTTTTCAATAACTTCTTTTTGATCTTGAATCATCGTTTGTAGCGTTAAAATCAGGTTCTTCATAGTGCTCAATTTCATGTTGATCCAATGGCAACACCTCAATACCTTGATGCCATGATACAATTTGCTATGTAGCATTTTCTAGTTTCATATCTGTATCGCTCTTTAAGTTTATAACCTTACGGATTACATCAATTTCTCTTTACTTCCTATGCCCACGTTCGTTTTTTATGAAAGTGTAACCTTCTTTTTCCAACACGTCTGCATACTTACGTAATGTAGATGATTGGATACCTAATTGCTCCGCCACGTCACTAGGACTATAAAGCGTCTTCATAGCGTTTCAACTCAAAAATATATTCGCTATAGCAATAATATACCCTTTTTCCTATTAATTCACGTATCAATTGTTTTCATTTTTAACTTTCATACTCTTCAAGTCGGTAATGTATTTAGTTCTTATTACAGTCCTAATCTTAGGGACACATATCGATTTTAAAATCAATTACTCATTACTTTTTGATAACAACATCAAAATCTTTTTTATTTATACAAAATTTTATGCAAAAAAATAACGAGGATTCCTAGAATCCCCGCTATATCAACCATGTATAAAATCCTGTATATTGATTTTGCATACGCGGAAACAAAAACCTAGTAAAAATAAGGATTCTATCAAAATCTTTGCTACCGATAATAGGACGTTATGTTAAACTCACATGAATATCTATTTATAACTATTTTTTATGATTTTACCTTTTGCTCTAAAGATATCGCCTTTTTTTCTCACCTACATACCAATAAACATATTTTTACTATTAGGACCCCAATTTTCTCCCATAAAACCTGACATTCCCTCTAAGTTAACGAAGCATGGGAGCACAGTATACATTACCCCCTGCATTGCATTCATTCTAAAAGTTATAGCAAATCTCATTTTTGAATTATCAACGGGTGCTATCATTCCCATATCTGGACGTATAGCATTTTCTGCTGTAAGTGCCTCTCTCATTCCTACACTAGCAATACCAACTGGACCCATATTACTTCTAATCCAATAATTCGAAACATTTGTTGCAGATGTCAAATCAGTTGGTTTATCATAAGTCATTAAAATTTGATTAGAAGAAATTTGTCTAGCCTCAAGAAGTATTGGGTGAGCAATCATTTGTCGAGGATAATAAGTTAACATGATATTCCTCCATTGTTTTTAAAAATAGGTAAATTACCTAGATGATATATGCAGAATTCTAATTTGGATCCGTAATAAAAAATTCAGTCAATACCCTCAAAATTCTTTCAATAAAGAGGTAGTACACCATACCTAGGGATAGCACGCACATTTTAACGTTTTTATACGCTAAGGTATTCTCAAAACTCAATAACATAATTTGAATTGAGATTTTGATTTAAAGACAGATTTCGAGACATTATTTAAGCTTTTTTTGGCATCTTTTATATTGAAGTTTATTTATCTCAAACACCTACGTTTTTAAGATTGGTGATGTCGCTTAGAGTAGTAAAATCAAAGTTTTTTCATGTCGAAATTTGCTTAGCCTATAGTTTCGTTAAAATGTGAGTGGGACCCAATCAAGACAAAAAACTCAATAAATACAAGGATTCTCGTAAAACCTTGCTACCGATAATAATTTAATAGTGCACAAGTATAAATCACATAAAATCCAACTACGGAAATAGGTGGTTTTTTTATACAAAAGAAAAGACACCCTCATGAGTGCCTCTTTTTCTAGTATCCGAATCCGCCACCGCCGCCCCAACAACTACATCCAATGATTATTAACAGGATGAATAGAACGATCAGTAAAGCGAATCCGCCACCAAAACCACCGCAAGAACCGCCGTAACTCATATTTTCCCCTCCTTTAATTAGGAGACAGAACAATGGGTAAGTTGCCATTTTAATGGATTCACTTTACTTTATGTTTTTATGAACAAAATGAGCAGGTCCGTTTAGAAATAAAGAAAAGATACTCCAAGGTGCCTTCCTCTGAGTTGAACCGCTTTAATTTTAATAATATGTATATGGACTCCTCCCCCCTAAGTAACAAAAAAGCTCATTTTCACCTGAAGATGTCAATTTTCTCGTTTTGGGGTATTTGCTTTTCTTAGCTTGATGGTGATGTGGGGTTATCCCTCAAACGAATAATAAAGAAGCATATATACATTTTGTAGGTGTAAATCCTAATTATCGTAAGCTTGGTTTAGCTAAAAAATGTGCTCAACTTTCTTTGAGAATGTAAAAAATTTTGGGTGCGATAAGGTTAAATGTATTACGACCCCTATTAATGAAGGTTCCATTAAATTTCATCGAGCAATGGGGGTTGATGTGAATTTAGTGGAAAATTATGCTGGTGAGAATCTTGATAGAATTGTTTTCAATAAAGAAATTTAAGGGGCAATTATATTTTACTGCCTTTCGAATTAAACAACTTTATTATTTTTCAAAGGACTTTAAAGTTACTAAACACTTAAGAAATCAACAATCATTTTCTTTTCACGCTCTGACATCATATGCATGTGTCCGCACCCTTTTAGCATATGCGCCGTGTTATTTGGTATGATTCTTTTTGCTCTTGGTAATACTTTTTTCGCTGGAAATAAACAGTCTTTTTCTCCTGCCATAATAAGTGTCGGTGCTTTACACTGTTGCATTAATTTCCCGCTCACATTGGATGGCATCCCTACTTTTGTTTTTACATGATCAAAACTATCTTTCACCATATCCAAAGTATCTTTATCAAGAATTTCTTCTTTAATATCCATAAATAAAGCTGTTTCTTTTATATATTTTTCTTTCTTTGTTAGTTTATATTTAAGTAGTGGTATCATTATTTTCACAGTACTGATTGGAAAGGCATTGTTAATACCTGATGGCACAATTAATACAGATTTTTTTACTTTTTCCGGTCCGGCACACATCAGTTTTGCCAAAACTCCCCCTCCAAACGAAACCCCAAAACAAGCTATTTTATCAAATCCAAGCCCTGTAATAACGTCACTTGCCCACTTACCATAATCATAATTGCTAGGAGAGAGATTAACTTCATCACTTTTACCAGGATGGCCAATAATATCAACCGCATAGATGTGAAAATCTTTAAGCAGGAATCTGTACATTAGTAAATTATAGGCAGTCGTACTATTCCCACCATGAAATACTAACAATGGTTCACCCGATAGATTGCCAGTTTCAATGATATGTGTTCTTCCAAAACGAGTATGAACGTAAACATCCTTACATGAATTATCCAATTTTTCCAACTGAGCATCATAAAGCTTTAGTGACATTTCTCTTCCAGATTGTGTTTTGTATATACCCATATAGTCCTCTCTTATATCTATTTTAGCATCATTTAATTAGAAAAATATTCTTCTTGCTCTAATAAATGTTCCCATTCTTCAAGCGCTAGTTTTTTTGATATGCCCTTTAACCTTTCAGGTACATCAATAAAACACATTAATTCCAAGCTGTTGCCATCAAGATCATTAAAATAAACAGAAGCAATTCCTTGATTAGGTCTAACAAATGGTTCTACTGAATCTCTTCCACCGAATGGGATTGCTTCAATATTATAATTAATATCGTATTTTAACTTTTATTGATCGTACTGAGGCTGATTTGTAACTTGCATAATCCCAATTCCGCCGTCTTGCGCTATGATTAGCTGGCCGTTTCCATCAAATTGTTTCCATCCACTATCTTGTGTAGCTACAGATTTTACAACTTCAGGAGGAATATTTGCTTTTAATGCTGTGTTCGTTAGTAAGCAATTCATGTGCTAACGAGAGGGATTTTGATTCGGATTAATTTCACCATATGGTCCACACGAAGTTGCTGCAGAAACTTCTTCATGAGACCAACAGAAAATCATGAAGCAAGCCAATGCCCCTGTTCTTAGTAAGTGTAATTTTATTCCGTCATTCTCCAATCTATTTAATTTAATAGTTACATAGCACATTTTATCATGATATATTGCCAATATTCTACAATTTAGAAATCTATCATTTTTTAGTGTTTGCTCGCAAACAAAAAAGAACGCCACACCCTAAAATGGGAAAGCATTCTTTTTGATATTTTCCTTTTCTATAATCCCGTACTATCCTTTTTAATTCTACTAGCAATTTTACTTCTTATTAAATTGCAAATCACTTTTCAGTACATCCCAAAACAAATTCCCTTGACGTATTAGCTTACCTTTTTCGGGTTCTGGTGCAAAAACTCTAAAGCTCTTGCAAGTAATCTCCTAAACTTGGGCATACTGATACTAGTACTCTAAAAAAGGTGTGTGATCGGTATGGAAAAGGAAAATTTGTTCAAATGGAAGCATTATCAGCCGGAACTAATCCTATTAACAGTAAGGTGCTACCTACGGTACAATTTGAGCTTCCGTAACCTGGTAGAAATGATGGAGGAAAGAGGATTATCCATTGTTTATACCACCATTATGCGTTGGATGCATCAATATGGACCTGAATTAGATGAAAGAGTACGACGTCATCTTAAGACAACAAATGATTCCTGGAGAGTCGATGAAACCTATATTAAAGTAAAAGGGCAATGGATGTATTTATATCGTGCCGTTGATTCAGAAGGGACTACCATTGATTTTTATCTAAGTAAATCAAGAGATAAACAAGCCGCCAAGTGCTTTTTCAAGAAAGCCCTGGCTTTTTCGTACGTTTCTAAACCTCGCGTGATAACAGTAGATAAGAACCCTGCCTATCCTGTAGCAATTCAAGTGTTGAAAGAAGAAAAACATATGCCTGAAGGCATAAAGCTAAGACAAGTTAGATATCTCAATAATATAGTGGAACAAGATCATCGTTTTATTAAGAAACGTGTGCGTCCTATGTTGGGGTTTAAATCATTTAAAACTGCAACTTCTATATTGAGTGGTGTTGAAGCCATGCATATGATTAAAAAAGAACAGATTGATTTACGGAATCAGTCTGTCCAAAATCAGAAAGAATTCATCCATCAATTGTTTGGACTAACAGCATAAAATACAATTCCGCTCAAAATATATGCGCTATATTCTCTTTTATTTTACATTTGCACCAGAACCAGATTTTTGGACAAAGTGAGAGTGTAATATAAACCGTGTAAGTAACCTACCATCCTAGGTAGTGGGTTGCTTCACGGTTTTTCTTTTTCTAAAATTATTACGAAGGAGTGGTTACACTTATGGTTAGAAAGAAAAGAGATCCAAAATCCGTGAAGTTAGCTCAATCAATTTTTGAAGCTTACCAACCGGAAACTGTTGAAGATATGCAAGAGGCTTTGAAAGAAATCTTCGGACTAATGTTTGAGGCAATGCTTCAAGGCGAAATGAATCACCATCTTGGTTACGATTCAAACTCAAAAGAACCGAAAGAACACGAAAATCGTCGTAATGGATACGGTAAAAAGAAAGTAAAGACAAGCTTCGGTGAAGTTGATGTTCACGTACCTCGCGACCGTGATGCGTCATTTGAACCTGAAATTATTCCGAAACGCAAACGTGATGTATCAGACATTGAAGACAAGGTCCTGGCTATGTACGCACGTGGAATGAGCCAACGCGATATCTCAAGCACGATTGAGGACATTTACGGTTTCAGCGTGTCACACGATATGGTTTCCGATATTACCAACCAAATCTTGCCTGAACTCGAAGACTGGCAGGCAAGACCATTAGCGAAGTGTTATGCGTTCATGTTCGTGGACTGTATGTACGTGACGTTGCGCGAAAACTATGAAGCCAAAGAATACGCGGTTTACACCATTCTGGGCTATGACTTAAAAGGGAATAAAGAAATCCTCGGCTTATGGCTCAATCAAACCGAATCGAAGAATCGCTGGATGCAGATTTTTGATGAACTCAAAACTCGCGGTGTCGAAGATGTATTCTTCATCTCTATGGACGGAGTTTCGGGTCTTGAAGATGGCGCTCAGGCTATCTTTCCGCAAGTTGTCGTACAGCGTTGTATCGTTCATTTGGTGCGTAATTCACTTCGCTACGTGCCAAGTAAAGACTACAAGGAATTCTGTAAAGATTTGAAGAAATTCTATGGTGCTTCATCACTCAAAGTGAGCCACGCGGCGTTTGACGCATTCGAGAAGCGTTGGTCGCAATATCCAGGTGCGATTGACGTGTGGAAACGCAACTTCTCGCATGTCGAACAGCTCTTTGACTACGGCTCCGACATTCGCAAAGTTATGTACACGACAAACGCTGTCGAAAGCGTCAATTCAAGTTTCCGTAAGGTAACGAAAAAAGGCGCTTTCCCGAACGAAAACGCCTTACTAAAGGTTCTGTATTTACGTGTAAAAGAACTCCAAAACAAATGGAATGGAATGGCGGTCATATCCGCAATTGGTCAATGGTGTTGAATCAACTTATGGTTAACGATAAATTTGCCAAACGTATTGAAAAATACAGTATTTACCTACCGTAATTTAAATGCTTCGTTTGTTCGATAAGATAATTTGATATATCTGTGTTGGTGCCATTCCGCAAGAGGAATTCAACTAAATCTTGCTTTTGAAGAACAGGATTAATAACGGCTCCATCTAGCTGACTTAGAATCTGAACGATGCCATGATGTGAAAAACTCTTGATTGCTTTAAAAAGTTCTGCATCACGTTTCTTTCGTTCGGCGGATTCTTCAGGATACCCAGTATTGAACGGTTCTTCAAATAGTTTCTCAAGCGTGAAGCGAAGATTTAATTCGCCCGCCCAACCGAAGTTCAATCCAAGTGGAAGTGATGCACAGTTTCCGTTATTTATCCTACCGAATAGGAACGCATCTGTTGGAGTTGGCAGATAACCGCTAATGACATTCGGAAGTGTATTACAGGCAATCGACATACCAACACCGCTACTACATCCAGTGACGACAAAATCAACTGCACCTGAATTTAGAAGTAGACCAACAGCTAAGGACACTTGGATATAGCTTAACTCGGATTCTTCAGCTGTAACACCAAAATTGAACACTTCATATCCATGCTTCGCCACAGCCCTTTTTGTCTCTTCAAAAATCAGTTCATTTTTGCTAGTTTGGGTACTTGCTTGTATCACCGCTATCTTCATTCTTCCACGACCTTTCGATTTAATTATCACACAAACCGAAAGTCAAAAGAAGATAAAAAAGGCAGAAGCGATCTTGCCTTAATATTTGCTATTCTATGTGTTCGTTTCAAAAACTTACACAGATTTCTTGACAATCCCGACAAAGTTTAATCAAAACTATGATAATATCTCAAAACTCTCTTTCCATACCTCAAAAGCTCTATTCCAATATAGGTTTTCGGTTTTCGGCTTTCTCATTACTTATCACTTCTGAAACAATAGCATTTCCTTTTTCATCTTTAATGATTTTGATGAATTCTACTTCTTGAATATCCCCTTCACTATTAGGGTTATCCAATAATATAAACCCAGATGTACCCTCTCGTATAAGGTCACCAATTGCTGCTTCCTTAGTTTCTAAATAACCTGTTGTCCATTCTATCCCTTTACCTTTGTAGTTAAAAAGGCTAGTTGTCCATTGGTATTTAACTTCTCCTCCCACCGAAATCATCCTTTCTGATTGTACTAAAACTTGGTAACTATATTTGAAACTGATGATTCTATTTTGAACTACCCCCACTTTCACTTCGTTTAGAAGAGGGGGATTCCTAAGTAAAGAGTTCTATCGAACTCTAATTTATTAGGCTATCTCCATAGTCCTTGCGGTTAGAAGCCTTATCGCTTCATTCTTTAGATTGATACTTGCGTTAATATCCCTATCATGGTGTGTAAGACAAGAAGGGCAGTCCCATTTACGGAGGTTGAGATTTTTAACGTCTTTATTTTGATATCCACAATAAGAACATAATTGACTTGAAGCAAATGTTTTCGATACGACAATGACTTGTTTGCCGTACCATTTTGCTTTATATTCCAACATGGTTCGAAACTGTGACCATGATACCTCACTAATTGCTTTTGCTAACTTATGATTCTTTAACATATTCGATACTTGCAAATCCTCTATACCGATAACATCGTGGTTTTTGATGATTTCAGTTGAGATTTTGTCCAAGTAATCTTTTCTAGCATTTGTCATGTATTCATGAATTCTAGCTACCTTTACTCGCTGTTTATTCCAGCGAGTAGATCCTTTCGTTCTTCTAGAAAGAACACGCTGTGCTTTTGCCAACTTCTCTTCTAACGATCGAAAAAACTTCGGATTTTTATAGGTTGTTCCATCTGACAAAATGGCGAAATCTTTTAGCCCTACATCCATTCCAATGTGAGATTGTGTTTTCGGAAGTTCTTGCACTTCTGTTTCAACTAACAATGACACAAAGTATCTGCCAGAAGGGTTCCGTCTAACTGTAGCATTTAAAATACGTCCCTTTACTTCACGACTTTTGGCAAATCGAACAAGACCTAGTTTTGGCAATTTCATTTTATTTCCTACAACGGAAATGTTTTCATTTGTTTGTTTTGTGGTATAAGATTGTACGTTGTTCTTCTTAGATTTGAAACGCGGGGCACTGTTTTGTTTTTTGAAAAAGCGTGTATAAGCATCCGCAAGGTTGCGAACAGACGACTGAATAGCGATACTATCCACTTCTTTTAGCCAAACAAACTCTTTCTTCATGGCAGGAAGTTTGGCAGAGCATGTACCATATGTCAAACCTTTTCCTGTTTCTTTGTATGCATTATCCCATAGAGATAGGAAATGATTGAATACAAAACGAGAACAACCAATTGTTTTATTGATTAGGGTCGCTTGTGCTTTATTTGGATAGATACGAAATTTATATGCTTTATTGATCATCATTCATTTCACCTCCATTTCGATATGTGTCTATTATACAACAAACGTACATTCGATAGGTAGTGAAGTAACACTTTATGCATGTCGTACAATTAAGATGGCTTCCTGCCATCCCTTGCCCGAAGCCAATTCATCTCCCACCTACTCACTTCGCGTTCCTTGAGGAAGGAGTCTTCTTGGCTAAAATGATAAATTTATCTGTCACTCTTTATTTTATATATACTTTTCTTTAGCTTAGGCTTCTTGTGTAACCGTACTTTAGTCCCATTAATATCTAAATCAATCTTCTCTTCCTCTAAAGCCTCCATTTTCTCTTTATGTTCTTTTTCTATTCTATCTCTTTCTTCTTTTCTCTTAGTCGCTTTGGGACCAATTACGAACAGAATTAAGAATATACTCACCATTACAACAAAAGTAGTCACTAGTACCTTTCCTCCTTTGCCAAAACTTCGTACAACAAAATTCTTTTTAATGTTTAAGATTAAATCAGAAACCTAGAGGAGAATAAGCACTAGCATAATTACACAGAAACATTATAGATACTACCTGCACTATTCCTCCTTCTCCTTATATAAACCAAGATTATAAATGACGCAGTAAGGCCGGTACTAACAAAGTCATTACAAATATAAAAATTGAACTATATCTCAAACTTGAACTCCACTTTCCATATTTGGGATGTTCAAATTTCTTATAAAGCATACCTAATGCTAGAGATATTAAAAACATTAATACAGCTGTTCCTAAAATTATAGAAGTAATTAAGCCCACCATATTACTCATAAAGGTTTGAAAATCAAAAGAACGTGTTGTCAACATTAACACTGGTAGAATCCTTATTAATAGTATGAGAATAAATGAACCTACTCCAAAATATATAGATCTTTTTTTCCACTTTATATGTTTAAACCATAAAGAAGCTCCAAAAACTAATAATGATATTAAAATTACTACAGAAAGAATAAGGAAAATACCATCAAAAAATGCAGGCACACTCGCATGAACTGCACCATCTATTTTATCTCCCCCATCTTTTATTACATCACTGCCGCCATTAAACAAAGAACCAAACCAGTCTGTAATCCAATCAGTCATCCAGGAAATATCGAATGGTAAATCTTCATTTTTTGTTTGCGCAGGAGCAGCTGAGTTAAAAACCTTCAAATTATCCTCCCCCTTAATTAAAAATTAACCCCTTTACTTTAAGTATATAAACTTTCCTAACCAAAACTAAGAAAGTATTAAATCATATTTGATTAAATAGAAGAACCACACTTATAAATAGAAATTTCATTTGTTATATCTGTACACTCGCGTTTTGATAATTATCCGTTGCATTTAGCTTTGTCCCTATTTTGGAATAAGTAAAAAAGTACCCATCCAATTGTGATACACATAATAATTGGATGGGTACTTCATTACACATTCTTTATTCTGTTCTTATTGACATAGACGAGGGTTATACATTTCGTGGTGATACATACTGTAGTACAGAATCAAATAATTTAAAAATATTACTACGTAATTCATCCGATTTAAGAAAACAAAATTTCACAAACCTTCCATGATAGCTTCTTGGTTTATCGGATAGAACATATGAAGGCTCATACCCTCTTTTTAGTGTATCCCCTTCTTCAATCCACTTTTCAAGTTGATACATACTCACATTATAATTTCGCTTTCTTAACACAAAGTGAATCCTTCCATTTCACATTCTTCTTTCAATTTTTCTATATAATTGTGAGCAGAATGAAAAATATCAAAAAAATGATATAGAAAAAGCACTGCCGAAATCTTCAGCAATGCTTTTCGATTAAACGTACTACGATAATGAACGTCTAATTTTTTCTACTCATGAGTTCTGTAGACTCATATATATTTATTTTAATTTCAAGATACGTTCTATTTCCTTCACACTTAACTTACTTGCTTTTGCAATAGTTTCAAGCGATACACCAATTTCATGCATTCCTCGGATCATTTGCATCTTACCTTGCTCAAATCCTTTTTCCATACCTTCTTGTTCTGCATGTGCTAGCTTAGCTTGTTCATCTAAAAGAAATTTCTCTCGAGTTTCATATGCTGTTCGGAAAGAAGAATCATGGCTCATATTTTCCCATTTCCTTTCGTTCCAAATAACAGTTTAAAAGCAAAATCAATGCGTAAATTTACTAAATTAGTGGACATGGATTTTCTCTCCCTGTCTGTATTATTTATTATTGTACATAAAAAAAGGTAGAACATGCAAACAGACTCTTATGCTATCTCACATAAGAATCTGTCTAAATTCATAAAAACCAATATATCTAAAACGAGAGTGGGGGATCTTATCTACCAACCGAAGGAAAATGCTTGACTACCCGAAACTTCAACTATCAGGTGCTAATGTTCAACAACGTGTATCGAAAATGATCAAACATTTTTATAGGCCAACATAACGGACAGGAAATCAGCTTTTCTCTTGTCTAAATTTACTTAGCATACAGTGGTCATATATTTTTAAGCATAACGGAAGAATATATAAAAAATGCTACCTAAATGTGAAGTTTGATCAACTTAGGGGGGACAACCTTGTTCAATCAGATGGTAAAAGCTGTACCGAATTTATTTACGATTGGAAATTTATTGTGCGGTGTTTTTTCAATTACCATGAATATGAGTGACTATTTGGGAATAGCCTCCATTTTAATTTTCTTTTCAGCTGTTTTTGATCTTCTTGATGGAAGGATTGCGAGAAAATTAAAAGTGAACAGTGAGTTTGGTGTACAATTGGATTCCTTAGCTGATATTGTTAGTTTCGGAGTTGCTCCTGCACTTTTATTTCATTCGATAGCAACACCATCTATTTTAACTTCTTTGGCATTTATCCTTTTCCCAACGATGGGTGCTTTAAGATTAGCTAAATTTAGTGTTAAACCAACCATTGGATATTTTAAGGGATTACCTATTCCAGCTGCTGGATTACCATTGGCTGGTATGTGATTATTTTTATATAGCAATGCATGGATTACATTAATCCTAGCTCTCTTAACGGTAAGTCCAATTAGGTTTTAAAAAATTTAATTTGGGTTTTGCCCATCGCCATCAAGACTTTATGGAACATCGTTTATTTGAGTAAGGCTATCGAAATATTAAAGGGTATGTTCTGTTGAAAAGTTTGAAATAAACATAAACTGGTTGGTAAATTAGGATCAAGGTTTAAGCATTAGCTAGTAATTGTTGAAGTCTATTGTACGTTGAAAAGGCGGAGTCTCTTTGAAGACTTCACCTTTGTTTATATAGGGCATGAATGGTCTCGATACCTTTTATCGTACGTGAAGCATGACGAAGATTTTGAAATCCTGCGAATTTGGCAAAACGTCTCTATACATGCCTATGATCCTGTTCAATAAGATTGTTTAAATGTTTGATTGTGCAATGGATTGTAGTTTGATAAACCGAGAGACCCTTTAGAATAGAAATCACTTTTGACACAAAACAATGATTTTATATGGTGTAGTTTGAGCTGGTATACTCATTGTTGTAAGACCATAAATAGCTATTAAATTTCGATTTACAAGATTACCTGTAAAGAATTGACCATTTGTTAATAAAATTTGAGTAGAAGGAGAAATATTTAATTTTAATTTCCCATCACTACTCTCCGACTGTTCATTAAAATAGTCTACTTTTACATTTTGATGCGGTGTATATTTTGCCATAACAATTGCTTGAAATTGTGGTGGGAAAATGAGAGGAACAGGAGCGTTAGCATCGTAAAACCCAGTTACTTTATCTCCTACTACTACCGTTGCATAGTCGATAAAATACGTATTTGGTTTCACTACAAAATTTATTAGATTCCCATAACCATTATCTACGGACATTAATTTATTACATCCTATTTCTTCGTTTGATCCTGTTACAAAATCGTTAATCATAGTTATCGTACCATCAAATGATTGAAATTTTTTCATTCAAATACCTCTTTTGTTTATATAATTAAACCACTATCGTTACTCTATAATTTTTAAAAACATGTAAATGAAATAATCCTTCTCGTATCAATTCCAAAAATAACCCAAAACCTACCGTTCCATCTAAAACCAGCAACAGACCTTGGTCCTACAAAAATTGGGAAATACCAAAACTGTTCACCATTACTAAGCCATATATAAGTATTTCGAAATAAACATAATGAAATTGCTCCTGGATCAACAGCAAATGGTGAAGCAGTTGATTGTTGAGGAATAAATGATGGGGGAGGAGATGTTGGAGCTTGTGAACTTTGCTGTCCTGGAAAACTTGGTACACCCGGAAAACCTGGTATTCCAGGTATACCTGGAATCTGAGGACCAGGGAATTGACGATCGAAGTATTGATCATAATTTATATAAGGAAAATATATTGACTCATTATACATTTAAAAACCACCTCTTTATTTTTAAAACTCTCTAAATTATTAATATGTAATGTTGTTCGTATAGGAAGCTTATTCGCTTCCTATACGAACAATATTTTAAACAAAGCAAATATCAAACAGGAAAGTATTTAATTATTCATATTCTATATATCAAGAAAAAAATTATAATGATCCTCAAAGTATGTCTGCTTTCTGGATTGTTCTTTGGATACATGAATTACACAATACAATAGCATTCTTGATAATAGAATTTGGTCAAAGGTTATAAAACGACATAATTAATACAAACTTAAAAGCACTTTTAAAACATTAAAAAGTGCTTTTTATTTATTACAAATACAAATGTAAACTTTTCAATAAGAATTTACATCCGAGAAAATTAAAAAATGTTAAAAAAACGACCTTTAATCAATCGTTTTTTTTACATTTCCTTTTTCTAAAACCACAGAAAAGATAAGTACTATAGTTAACACCATAATAAACCTTACTTCACTTCCATCGCTGACAAAAAATGAATACAAAGTATAAATTAAAATTAATATTCCATAAATAATTTTGTGCAATGAACTCCCCCCTTTTGCCGTAAATATTTTAGTATAAAAGTTTAATTCAAGTCCTATCTCAAAATGAAAAGCACCTGTGATATACACAAAGCGTTTTTCTCTTGTCAATTTATATATTTTCACTATACTTATCTATTTTCTTTTTATAGCTTAAACTTCTTCAAATCATACTTTTCTAGAGTTTGCTGCAATCCATTTTGTTCATATGGGATATGTTTATCTGTCTGTACATCTTCCACATTTGCTCCACCTGCTAATAATCTCCTATACTTAAAAGAGTGCCCTGTTAATACTGTTTTAATCATTTTGTATTGCCCTCCTTTTGTTTGATTACTTGTATCATAAAACAAGTATCTGAAGTTGATATGTAGTCTATCTAGAGTGTATGTAAATTTAAAAAATCTCTAATAAAATGTTTGTATTGTAACGTTACCACCAAAACTATTGCTCCAAACACCATGATTTGAAGAGACAGTACCCCATGTTCTAGCCTCAATTCCTCCTACAGTTCTATATTGAGTAAAACTAGTTGATCCCTATAATATAAAAAGAGCACCACTTTTTGGATGCTCTTCATTATAACTATATATTATTTAATTTCCTTCTTTTGTTGGTACCATTTTTCCTTCTTGAGAGTCTGTACCTTCTGTTCTTTCAACAGTTTTTGCATGTTCTGGTTTTTCAGGGGCTCCCATTTCAAATCCAGGTTGAGAATCTGTACCTTCTTTTGTTGGTACCATTTTTCCTTTTTGAGAACCTGTACCTTCTGTTCTTTCAACAGTTTTTGCATCTCCTTTAGGAGTTGCTGGCACTGCATCTTTAGGTGCATCAAAGTTTTGTGAGAAAGACGTTGTTCCATCTGCACTCTGTGTAATTACTTGATTTGAACTATCTTCATTTGATTTTAAATTGTCCATTTTCGCATCATCTGCACCTACTGCACCTCCCGCTACCAATCCTGTACTTAAAAGTGCTCCTGCTAATAATGTTTTAATCATTTTTCATTACCTCCTTGTTTTGTTTGAAACTACATTTAGCATAAGATAAGAATCTATAGTTGATATGGACTGTATCTGGAGATTATGTAAAGAAAAATAGATGATCAGTTGTATATCCTAATAGGTGTTTAGACAAGATTGAAACTTTATATGAGTTTGATAATTGAGTTACCCTTTGTTTTTGGCTGGGGTGAAGTAAGGAGCTAACCTTTTCTAATTTGAAAGTAAACTTTTAAATATTAGTTTACTTTCATTTTATTATGAGGAAAACAAAAGACGACTTTACATTAGTCGTCTTTTAATCTAAAAAATCTATACAAAATCAATAAAATAATTAAGCATTTATTTTATTTAAAATTGAAATCTTATTAGTAGTAAATAGTACATAATCTTGTTTTCTAGTTTTAATTAAGATACGATCAGTTGTACCATAAGGTGTCCCAATTCGAATTGCATCAGCTTTTTCAACACCAGCATAAGTATCATCTTCAGTAACTTCAATAATTTCATTTAATGGAATACTAACTTTTGCTAATTGCCATTTAATAATTAGTTCCTCAGTTGTTTTTATAACATCAATACCCAACATATTACCAAGACCTTTCCATTCTATTTTCTAAATATAATTATAAATCAAATAAATATATTTGTAATTAAATATCTTTATTGGATATTTATGTTTACTAATGATATGAATAACAAATTATTTTTATCTATTTTTGAAAGTAAACTTTTAAATAAAAGATTACTTTCATTTTTATTACAAAATAAAGATTGATTAAAAACCCATCTGCAATCCTTATATAAACAATAAAAACTTTTTATAATAAAGTCTGATCATTTCTTATTCCACAAAAGCCCCCGTTAGCGACATAAGGATACTCCCGCCTTTTTAAATTCGTTTGAGGTCTCCTTTAATGATTGCGTACATATATAAATCATCAAATTTTCCACAAGTATATTCATAATGCCTCAATAAACCTTCTCTTTTAAACCCCTGATTTTCTACTAATTTTTGTGATGATAAATTCGCAGGATCAATTAGAGCCTCAATCCGTTCCATTTCAAAGTGTTTATAGCCATATTTAATAACAGCTTCTAAAGCTTCACCAGCTATTCCTTGTCCCCAATATTCTTTATTTAATTCAAACCCTACTTCAGCTCGATAATGTTTAGGGCGCATATTAAGAAAACCACAACTACCTATAACAACACCAATGTTTTTCTGTGTAATCCCCCACCTTATACCTGTACCTTCTTCCAATATAGATTTATACCATCTTATTTCGCTCAAGACGTCATTTGGTGATTCGTATGGTTCTAGCCCCATATGTTTAACAACGTCTTTATCTGACAGGTATTTATACATATCGTTAGCATCCTCTGGTGTCACTTCTTTTAAAATTAACCTTTCTGTTTCTATGATTGGAAATTTATTCATTAGAAAGTCTCCCTCTATAAGTATTGGTTTTAGTAATCTTATAATATTTTCTATTCTAGAATATCTCACTTACATTACATAGTAATCTATTACACAGCTAGACCAAACTACGCCCTTATGCAGTTAAACTGCCGCGATAGTTAAAGAAAAAAATCCTGCAAACAAAGGATTTTAATCAAACTTTATTATAAATAATCGAACTTTGTTTTAAATGATCAAGCTTTTTTATAAAACTACAATTAGGCCTTCCTTCGCACCTTTCAGTCCTCACTCCTTTTTTATATTTTTTAACTCCCAAAAACATATGATAACTAATAATAAAGTTATTAACAGTACACTTGTAAGTACACTTATAAGTGTACTTAATTAAATCAAGCCGCATAATAAAAACACTGTAACTAGCAAAATCAAAGTTACTATTTTTGAAGTATCAATCTGAATGTAAACTTTTGAATATTTGTTTACATTCATTTTATTGATTTTATTAACTCTATTTCACTTTACCCATTTCCTTTAAAACAAACAACAAAAGTATATATTCAAAACGTGACAAATAAAGAGATTAAAGCATCCATGAACAAAAAAGAAAAAGTTAGATCCATGCTAGCTTTTTTATATAATTTTCAAAATCGGAAGTTGTTTATAGATGATCAGTTCTTATATTTTATAATAGTGCCGTTTATATCTTTAAATTCTAAAACAGTCGTAATAAGATCAAACGATTTTGGATCATCCTCTAATTTATTAGGAAGGATCACGTACCATAAACTCCATCCTTTATACTTTGTTTCGCTTGGTAAGAATTTATCTAAATTTACAATATGTCCTGGGGTGGATTCATATGATACTTTGCTAATAGATGGGTTCTTAAGATAACCAGAAATAACTTTTCCATTTGATATTCCCATAGTAGGTGATATACCAGAATCTTGTACTTCTAACTCACTTACATTTGTTCCTCCTGTCATCCCACTAATAGTCCATTTCCCATTTTTTATTTCTAAATCTGCTATTGAAATGTAATTATTAGGTGTAACAAAAAAAGCTGTTTTTCCATCTATTTTTATAATACGCTCTAAAACAGAATATTTATTTGTTTCTGCATCACTTGTTGGTTTTAATCCATGCTTTAATGCTTCTTGTGGTGTATCGTATCCTTTTGAAATCGAACAGCCACTAATGATAAGGGTTAAGGAACCTAATATAAGATATTTTCTAAGTTTTTTATGCAAAAATTATTCCTCCTATCACCTGTAAAAATATGGTTTCATTACATTCTATCATGGCAGAGTTAGAATAAGTCCTACATTTTTTAACGAATATCATATACATCTGAAGTTAACATAGCACCACTTAGCAGAAGTCAATCTATCTAGAAACATAGAAGAGTTCACATAATCACCGTTATCAGTAGTTAGTCTACCTAATTATACAGGGGAATAAGCTCCTTTATTTTCTTTAAGTAAAAGAATATGAAATATTTATAAAAAGTAGGTGAAAACATGACATTAGATTCTAATCGTATTATAGGTTTCCCTAGATTGGATATACCAGCTAGCTATAACCTTCATTGCCAATACTTTATATTCGAATGTAAATGGAAATAGATAAGATTAACCCTCGCATCAATCCGTTACGGTCATCTTACCTATTGCTATCTAGTAGGTAGGAGATGAATTTCCCTTTCTGCGCATAAATAGAAAAACGAGCACCCTATCGCTATAAATAGGAGTGCTCGTTTTTACTTTCATGGATAATTATTGAAGCAATATATTCTCTCCTAGTAATTAAAATTAAATCTATTTCTTAGAAATATAATATCTTTATTATAAAGGAATCAGTTTCTACTTATTTATTATTTATTCTTGCACTAGAATCTTTATTTTCATCTATTCTTTTTCTGGCCAAATTTTCGCGTTTGGTTCTAATAACCACTTATGGTCTTCCTCCATGATACGATCATTCCATGGGTTATTCTCGAGATGTCGAATCATCCAACAAAAATACATTGCATATCCAGGCGCCGTTGCTTGTGGGTGGTCTAGCTCACCAGGAATTGTAATAAAGCTATTATGTACAACGCGATAAGCATCCTCACCAACCATTGCACATCCAAATCCCTGTGGCTTGTTAAAGCGATAATAATATACCTCTGGCTGATCATGGTGATGCGGTGGATAACTGGACCATCGCCCTGGATAAGAAATAACTTCTCCTACTACCATATTAGAATATGCTGCATTGTTATAGTCAAAAATCGTGCGAATAACTCGCTGCGCTGTTCCCTCCCATACTCCATCTCCAGCTACAACACTTTGACACTCATTTGGAGTATACAACTTGGACGCAAATTCTTGATCATTATCTGTTTTTTGAACAAGCACTTCACTATCTGAAAGAGCAGTAATTGTAACCTTCACATTTTTAGCCACATGTAAACACCAAGGGTTTTCTTCAAACACAGACTGTCTTTGAATAACTTGTTCCATTCCATCCCACTCTAAACGTATTGCCCCTTCTAGTA
This sequence comes from Bacillus cereus, assembly GCF_015071065.1. Lineage (GTDB taxonomy): Bacteria > Bacillota > Bacilli > Bacillales > Bacillaceae_G > Bacillus_A > Bacillus_A cereus_BA. The sequence continues at coordinate 81,337 of NZ_VOVA01000010.1, forward strand.
AAAGTACTGCCGTTTCATTCTTATTATCAAGTAGCAACTCTTCTTTTCCATTAGACATCTTATATATGCCTATATCCATTAACATATCACTGCATTGACCGTTCATTTCTGTTAATACATTATACCCTTCATTTAATTCACCTAATTTTCCTAACATGGCTTTCTCCCCCTTTTATTTAATGACCACTCTATAATTTTCTACCTTTTTCATTTAACTAAATTCCAAGTTTCTTCTAATATTAATGAAGAAAGCTTTTCTGATTATGCTCTGTTTTCACTTCCGAATATTCGCATATGATTTTTTACGTTTTCGTATGCAACCTCAATTACATCTTGATGATACGTAAAGTAATCTGAATAAGGAGTATTCCGAGCGGCAGTGTTAATCGCAGCAATTACATTCTGAAACGTGGCTGTTGCTACATTAATTTTTCGAACACCATGTTGAATACATTGCTTGAAATCCTCTGGGCTAATTCCAGAGCCACCATGTAATACTAGTGGAATATGGACTATCTCATTAATTTCCTGTAGGCGGTCTAATCGTAAATCAGGATCTCCATTGTACATACCGTGCGCATTTCCAATCGCAACAGCTAACGCATCTACGTCTGTTTCTTCTGCAAATTGTTTTGCTTCTTTAGTACTTGTCAGCAACATCTCAATATCTTCTGATCCGTCCTCACTACCACCAACTCTGCCAATCTCAGCCTCTACTGTCGCTCCGTACTGTTTCGCAAGCTCTACAATTTCTTTTGTCTTTTGGATATTCTCTTCTAACGGATAGTGAGAGCCATCAAACATAACCGAACTAAAACCAATTTCTAACGTCTCTTTAATCTTTTCAAACGTCATACCGTGATCAAAGTGAACTGCTACTGGGACAGTCGCTTTTTTCGCCGCAGCAACCATCAAAGGACCAATCATATGAATTGGCGAATGATTCAAACGAACTTCCGCAATTTGAAGAATAAGCGGCGAACGTAACTCTTCTGCTGCTTTAATAGCCCCCATTATCATTTCCATATTAGCGACACTGAAAGCTCCGACCCCATAATTCTCTTGATTTGCTTTTATTAAAATATCTTTCATTTGAACTAATGGCATTACACATTCACCTTTTTCAATATTATTTATTAAAAGGAAAACCAAACGTCTCGTCTTTTTACTCGTTATGTAATCTCACAATAGGGAAATTAAAGACCTGCTTTCTCTTGTATAAATTTCCGGGCTTTTAATGCGTATTCAAAAGGATTTGCTAAAGCCGGGTCTTGCTCTGCTTCTACTACAAACCAACCTTTATAATCAGAGGTTGCAAGGATAGTAAACACTTCATCAAATACAATTACGCCATCTCCTGGAACTGTAAATGCACCATTCTTCACTGCCTGTAAGAAGCTTAATTCGTTATCCTTTACAGCATCTACTACTTCCTGGCGAATATCTTTTAAATGCACGTGTTTAATACGAGGTAAATATTTTTTCAAAATATAAAGCGGCTCTTCTCCTGAAAAAACAAGATGACCTGTATCAAAAAGTAAGGATACAAGCTCTGGATCCGTCATATCCATTAACTTTTCAATTTCTGCCGTTGTTTGAACACCCGTACCCATATGATGATGGTATACAATATGTAGCCCCTTTTCCTGAGCTAATTTACCGAGGTGATGTAACCCATCCACAAGCTTATCCCACTCTTCCTCTGTAAAAACAGGCTTGTTTTGAAATAGCGGTACATCCATTAAACCTTGAATACTATGCCCTTGCTCTGATACAACAATGACTTTTGCCCCCATCTCATGCAGGAAATCTCTATGCTTAATAAATGCTTGTACCGTCTCTTCAAGCGGCTTCGTTGTCAAGAACGCACTAAACCATGCGCTAGCAATCTCCAGGTTTCGTAATTCCAAAGATTTTTTCAATACAACTGTATCTCTCGGATATTTATTACCTACTTCACTTCCATTAAATCCAGCTAGTGCCATCTCACTAATGCATTGTTCAAACGTATTTTCTGCTCCTAGCTCCGGCATATCATCATTTGTCCATGCAATTGGTGCAATTCCAAGCTTAATCGTATTTTCTTTAAACATCCCCTTGTCTCTCCTCTTCGCAAAATATTATAGAATTTCGCCAACTTTTCTTATCTGTTCGTTAAAAAGAGAGCTTTCTATAAATATGCATGTAGATAAAATGCTCCCTTTGTGCCCTAATCTAATAAGATCTTGCCTTTTGTAAGTTACTTACTTTACTCTCATACGAGGCTTGTACACTTTGACTATTAGATACTTCTGCAACACCTACATGCCACCATGAATCGTATCCATTTGTCATTGTTTTTGGTAATACTTTAATATCAATCAATGTAGAAACTGTTTGTTTTTTCGCATCTTTAAGCGCTTCCTGTAATTGTTCTATCGATGTAACACGATACGTTTTCACGCCATATCCAGCCGCGCTAGCTGCAAAATCAATTTTCATAATAGCCCCGTTTAATTTACGAGTTTCCTGGTTTCGGTAGCGAAACTCTGTTCCAAAGCTCCCCATTCCGTTGCCCATTTGTAAGTTATTAATGCAGCCAAATCCGGAGTTATCAAACAATAAGACGTTAATTTTTTTGTTTTCTTGAAGACTTGTGACAAGCTCAGAATGAAGCATTTGGTAACTGCCATCCCCTACCATTGCATATACTTCCTTCGATGGTTCAGCTAGCTTTGCACCAAGTGCGCCTGCAACCTCATAGCCCATGCAAGAGTATCCATACTCCATGTGGTATGTATTTGGTTTTCTGGGTGCCCACATTCTTTGTAAATCACCCGGAAGACTTCCTGCCGCACCAACAATAATTGCATCTTCATCAAGTAATGTATTCAATTGTCCAATCACTGCAGTCTGTGTTAATTGTGTACCAAGTGCGTCTACATACTCATTTAAATTCTCATCGAAATGACCTTCAACTTCTGGCGTGAAACCTTGACCTGTAAAGCGAATATTATGTAGGCGTGCTAATTCTGTTTCCCAAGCCTCTTTTGCATCAGCGATTTCTGCTGTGTAACTAGATTGATACTCAATTGTTTGTAGTTCATCTATTAGAGCAAGAAGCGCTTCTTTTGCATCTGCTATCATCTTCAATGCATCGAGCTTGTTCGCATGAAATTCTGAAATGTTGATGTTTAAAAACTCAACCTCTTTATTCTGGAACAATTGCTTAGATGCCGTTGTAAAATCAGTAAATCTTGTCCCGATTCCAATAACAAGATCCGCTTCCTTTGCAATTGTATTGGCTGCTAAATTCCCAGTTACCCCAATACCGCCAAGATTATATGGATGGCTGCTTTCAATCGCACTTTTCCCAGCTTGTGTTTCTCCAAATGGAATGCGGAATGCTTCAGCAAACTGTTTGAGTTCCTCTGCCGCTTCTGCGTACCTTACACCACCACCGCAAATCATAATTGACTTTTTCTTTTTCTTAATCATTTCCACCGCATCCGCTAAACTGGCTTTTGTAGGTAGACGACGTTCAATACGATGAACACGCTTTTGGAAGAAGTAACTTGGAAAATCCCACGCTTCCCCTTGGACATCTTGTGGTAAACAAATTGTTACAGCTCCTGTATCTGCCGGATTCGTTAAAACACGCATGGCTTGAATCATAGCTGTCATCAATTGTTCAGGACGGTTCACCCGGTCCCAATACTTACTTACCGCACGAAAAGCATCATTCGTAGAAATAGATAAGTCATGCGTTTGTTCAATTTGTTGAAGAACAGGATCAGGTTGTCTCGTTGCAAATACATCACCTGGAAGTAGCAAAACGGGAATATTATTTGCAGAAGCTGTTGCAGCAGAGGTAATCATATTTGCTGATCCAGGACCAACAGAAGAAGTACATGCCATAATTTGTTTTCTGTGTTTTTGTTTTGCAAAAGCAACCGCAGCATTTGCCATCCCTTGTTCATTTCTCCCTTGATATACTTCTAATTCCCCTGCATCTTCTTCTAATGCTTGACCTAGGCCTACTACATTTCCATGACCAAAAATCGTAAAGATTCCCTTAATAAACCTCTGTTGCTCTCCATCAAACTCTACGTACTGCTCGTTCAAAAATTTCACCAAGGCTTGCGCCGTAGTCATTCTAACAGTTTGCATATTGTTTGCTCCTTTCTATCTCTATCAGTCATTCTGCATATGAAAAAGGAGTATCAGGAATTTGATAGACTCCTAATACTTCCTTCTTATGTTTTAATACTTTCGTTACTTTCGCTTACGAACAACTAGAGAGATTTTATTTCTCTCTTAATCATTACTTTTCCCAACGAGATGTAAGCATTTTCTTTCTTGTATAAAACTCAACGCCGTCAGTACCGTTCGCATGAAGATCTCCATAGAAAGAGTCTTTCCAGCCAGAGAACGGGAAGAATGCCATTGGCGCTGGTACCCCAACATTCACACCTAACATACCTGATTCAATTGTTTCACGGAATTGACGTACACTTGCTCCGCTATCTGTATAAATGCAAGCCCCATTTGCAAATCGAGACTCATTCGCAATTTCAATTGCTTCATCCAATGATTTCACACGAACAATTGATAGAACAGGAGCAAAAATCTCATCTTGCCAGATTTTCATTTCTTTTGTAACATGGTCAAAAATTGTTGGCCCAACGAAGTAACCGGCTCCTTTTACAGCTGCATCCTCGCGTCCATCACGAACTAACGTAGCGCCCTGTTCTATACCTGAATCGATATAACCAATTGTGCGCTCTTTATGGTTACCACGAATAACTGGTCCTAAAAATACATCTTCATCAAGACCATTGCCGATCACAATTTTGTTTGCTTCTTCTACTAGTCTTCCAACTAGTTGATCTGCAATTTCTTCTTCTACTGTTACAACAGAAGCAGCCATACATCGCTCACCAGCTGAACCGAATGCAGCACTAATAATTTGCTTTGTTGCTAGTTCAAGATTCGCATCATTTAATACAATGGAATGATTTTTCGCACCCGCTAGTGCTTGCACTCGTTTTAAGTTTTCTGTTCCTTTTTTGTATACATATTCTGCGACAGGCTGAGAACCTACAAATGAAATTGCCTTCACTAATTTATGTTCCAGAAGACCGTTTACTACATCGTGTGCGCCATTTACGATATTTAATACACCTTTTGGTAAGCCTGCTTCTTCAGCTAATTCAGCTAATTTTGCCGCTAGAAGTGGTGTACGCTCTGAAGGTTTTAGCACAAATGTATTACCACAAGCAATCGCAAGTGGAAACATCCAGCATGGAACCATCATTGGGAAGTTAAAAGGTGTAATTCCGCCTATAACCCCAATTGGATAACGATACATACCAGACTCAATGCCTGTCGCAATATCAGGTAGCTGTTTTCCCATCATTAATGTAGGAGCACCCGCTGCAAATTCCACACACTCAATACCACGAAGAACTTCACCGTAAGCTTCGTTATAGCTTTTTCCATTTTCAATCGTAATAAGTTTCGCTAACTCTTCCCAGTTCTCTACTAGTAATTGTTGATATTTAAATAGAATACGAGCACGTTTTGGCACAGCTGTTTTGGACCAAAGTTGGAACGCTTGATTTGCTGCTAGTACAGCTTGTTCAACATCTTCTTTTGTTGAAAGTGGTACCTGAGCGATTACTTCTCCTGTTGCAGGATTATATACAGCCTCCATCTTAGTTGAAGAGGATTCTACCCATTCGCCGCCAATGTAGTTTTTTACAATTTGTGCTGTTTGTACTGTCATATTATTTCTCTCCCTTTTATTTAATGTAGAAGCGTTCATAGGATACGCCCTTACTTGATTATTGGTTTATGAAGTTTCTATACAATTTCCTCACCCGTTTCCATGAATGCAGAAATCTCTACACTTGTTGGCATTGCATCCGAACAGCTATGTTTGGAAATAACAATGGAAGCAGAAGCGCCTCCTAATCGCATCGCTTGAGGAATCTCAAGCCCTTGCATTAAGCCGTAAATAAACGCAGAAGCATACGAGTCGCCAGCGCCGAACGTCTTTAATACCTTTGTTTTAAAGATACCGCCGCGGTGAGATTGACCGTCTCTTGTATAAGCGATTGAACCATCCCCGCCATGCTTAATTACGACGATTTTCGCATGATGAGAAAACCATCTTTCAGCCGTAACTTGATCATTAGATTGTTCGTAGTTTAATAGTTTTTCCATCATATCGAATTCTTCACGCGTTCCAATAATGACATCAGACTTTTCAGCCGCTAGATTGTAATACACAGCCGTTTCAGCTTCTGACTGCCATGTATAAGGGCGGTAATCAACATCAAAAAATACGACTACATCATGCTTACGCGCATATTCTAGCGCTAAAAATACCGCCTCGCGAGAAGGGCTTTTCGCTAAAGCTGTTCCTGAAATTAAGAGTGCTTTTGATTGTTTAATATAGTCCTCAGATACTTCTGTTGGATCAAGATTTAAATCTGCGACATTGTCACGATACATTAAAATACTGCAATCTTCAGGGCTTTTAATTTCTGTAAAAGCTAGACCTGTCATTGCACCTGTACGATCAATACATATCTGATCTGTATTAATATTGTTGTCCTTTAGGTACCCTGTAATAAAGCGGCCCATTTGATCATCGGACACTTTACCGATAAATCCTGTTTGTAAGCCAAGACGTGCCGCACCAATCGCAATATTGGCAGGAGATCCCCCCACATACTTAGTAAACGTTCTTGTTTCTTCCATAGGGCGTTGTGTTTCATTGGCATTTAAATCAACGCATAAACGTCCAACTGCAATTAGGTCTAATGGACGATCTTCTTTAAAAATAAGTGGATTCATTGTTACTACCTCCCGTGCGTTATGTAAAGGTAAATGATATGGTTAAGAAATTTTTTGACCATACTATTCACCACTCTTTAACTATCTAGAAGTAAGCGCTCTCTTTATTGATTTAATGCAGGCTGTTTATGTTCAATTTGAACAGGTTTTCCTGTTAGTAAAGATTCCTTCGCAGCTTTCGCAATTCGCTCCGCTTGTAACCCATCATTACCACTGCAAATAACAGCTTGTCCTTCTATAATTGACTTTGTAAATTGTGTTACTTCTTCAATGTAAGCCTGCGTATAGCGCTCTAAGAAGAAATAAAGCGGCTTATCTTTTACAACACCTTCTGTTTTTGACACTTGTACAGTTGTCGGACAGCAATTATCGGCAGCGACCGACCCTTTTTCACCAAACACTTCAAGACGCTGGTCATATCCATAAACAGCTTGGCGGCTATTATCAATTACTCCTAAAGCTCCATTAGCAAATTTTAATGTAACAATTGCCGTATCAACATCGTTTACTTCTTGAATGGACGGATCAATTAATGTTGTTCCATATGCAAATACTTCAACAACTTCACTATTCATCACATACCTAGCCATATCAAAATCATGAATCATCATATCCATAAACAATCCACCTGAAGAACGAACATATTCTATACTTGGCGGTTGTGGATCTCTAGACGTAATTTTTAAAATATGTGGGTGTCCCACTTCTCCTTGTTGAATAAGATCATAGACTTTTCTGAAGTTAGGATCGAAACGGCGATTAAAACCTACTTGAAGAGATACTCCTTGTTCTTTTACTACTTCTAATGCATCTAATGTTTCCTCTACTGAGAAACTAACAGGCTTTTCACAGAAAATATGTTTTTTCGCAAGAGCCGCTTCTTTAATAATTTGCGCATGTGTATTTGTTGGTGAACAAATGAATACAGCATCAATTTCTGGATCTGCTAATAAATCCCGATAGTTTGTAGTCAGAGTGGAAATCCCTTTATCCTCAGCCCACTTTTCTAGATGACTAATCACTACATCTGAAACCGCTTTAATTTTCACTTGTGGCATCAGCTGCAAATTATCAACATGCAGTTTCCCTATTCGTCCAGCACCAATAATCCCAATCGTTAAAACGTTCATATGATTTCTCCCTCTTTATTTAAATTTAAGAAACAAAATGGAAGTCTATAAGGTTTAGCACATCAAATTCAGTTAAGCGCTTTCCCTATTTTTCTTCATTATACACACTTGATTCTAAATTGAAAACATTTTTATTTTTTTGAATACTTTTCTTTTCATCCGAATTTCAAATTTCGTAAGTAAACGTAATCCATGCATCTACAAAGTAATAATAAGAAACAAATAATCTAAACAGCTACAAAAATACTCTTTTAAAATACTGATATAACAAGGAAAGCTAAGCCTTTTAAATAGTAAACCCCATCTATAAGTTATTTCTTTCTTTTCATACTCACAATTATTTTATTGTCCGATAAGTAAATAGAATGCCCCTATAAAAGAAAGTTGTAAATTGTCAAAAAATTTCATTGACGACCCTATTATGTAAGCGTATACTTTTTTTATCAAAAAGAATTAAGCGCTTAACCAAAAAAATAACTTATCGGTGGTGGGAGAATGAACGCAATGAGTTCAAACAAAACATTTATGGACAAGATTGGTATCCCTTCTAATTTAACTTGGGGATACATAGGGATTATTGTTTTTATGATTGGGGATGGTTTAGAACAAGGATGGTTATCCCCTTATCTCGTTGAGAATGGCTTAACGCTAGAACACACTGCTTTTCTGTTTACTATTTACGGAATTACTGTATCTGCTTCTTCCTGGTTTTCGGGGGTATTTGTACAAATGTGGGGACCAAGAAAAGTAATGACATTTGGTTTAGTATCATTCATTTTAGGCTCCATTGGGTTCATCGGTATAGGAATTCAACATATGAATTATCCCGTTATATTACTTTGCTACGCTCTACGAGGATTTGGTTATCCCTTATTTGCTTATTCTTTCTTAGTTTGGGTATCTTACAGTACTCCTCAACAAATGCTTTCAAGAGCAGTTGGCTGGTTCTGGTTCGTATTCCAGCTTGGGCTTAGTGTTATAGGGGCTTTCTATTCTAGCTATATGGTTCCTAAAATCGGAGAAATAGCTACTTTATGGAGTGCTTTAATTTTTGTTGTCGTCGGGGGATTATTCTCAATTGTTGTAAATAAAGACAAATTTAAAACACAACCCGTAAGCGCTAACAAATCAAGTGAATTACTAAAAGGCATTACCATCGCATTTGAAAATCCTAAAGTTGGTATAGGTGGTATTGTTAAAATTATAAACTCGGCCGCTCAGTTTGGATTTGTTATTTTCCTGCCTACTTATATGATGAAATATAATTTTACGATGACTGAATGGCTACAAATTTGGGGTACTCTATTCTTTGTAAATATGGTGTTTAATATTATTTTTGGTATTGTTGGAGACAAGTTTGGTTGGGTAAATACGATTAAATGGTTCGGAGGAGTCGGTTGCGGAATTGTAACTCTTGCACTCTATTATGTACCACAAATGGTAGGACATAATTATTGGGCAATATTATTTGTTGCATGTTGCTATGGAGCAACACTTGCCGGTTATGTACCTCTTACAGCTTTAGTCCCATCTTTATCTCCTGAAAATAAAGGAGCTGCAATGTCTGTCTTAAATTTAGGTTCAGGATTATCAGCATTTGTTGGGCCATTAGTAGTAACTGCTTTCATCGGTCCATTAGGTGTTGGCGGCGTGATGTGGATCTTTGCTGGTTTGTACTTCTTTGGTGCATTTTTAACTCATTTCCTTACTATTCCAAAGGAGAATGAGATTAAGCAGGATTTAAATACGAAAAGCGGCGAGCAATTCTCAGTATAAATTTTTAATAAAAACGAAGGGCGTCATAACTGTACATAGTTACGATGCCCTTCGTTTTGTTACATATAAGTGAGCTATTAAAAATAGCTATCATGTAATATCCTTTACTGAGGATCGTTCTACTAATTGAGGAATAATAGTAATTTTTTGCTTAGCATGCTCCTTCATTTCCATCGTTTTTAAGAGTTGTTCAAACGTACAGGCTGCCATTTGTTTAATTGGCTGTTCAATCGTCGTTAACCCTGGATCTGCAATCTCAGCATAGATTGTATTATCAAATCCGATAATTGATAAATCTTCTGGAATCGAAAGTCCTTGTTTTCTTGCTTCATTCATAAGGCATATAGCAATTAAATCTGTACAAGCAAAAACCGCTGTAGGTCTGTTAGGCAAATTAAGTAATTCTTTACTTACACGTTTGCCATCTTCCACTGTCGAATAGCAGCTAATTATAGCATCATCATCTAACCAAATCCCTGAATCTGTAAGAGCTTGTTTGAAACCATTCAGTCTCCCTAAGCTACTTTTTCTATCCTTCTCCATCATAATTGTTAATGATGTATGGCCTTTCTGCGTTAGATAATTCCCTGCTAGATAGCCTCCCCTCATATCATCAGTTGTCACAACATGAGTCGTGATGGAAGGATGATCTACAGTGAATAAAACAAGGGGTAAATCTCGATTCACGATTTTTTTTACAAGCTTATAATCATTTAGCTCCGTTGCAATAATAATGCCATCTACTTGCTTTTTAAATAATAAATCAATGTATTCGTGCTCACGTTTTGTTTGATGGTCTGTACTACATAATATGAGTGTATATCCTGATTCTCGTGCACTATTTTCAAAAGCTCTTGCTACTTCTGCAAAAAAGGAGTTTGAGATATCCGGAACAAGTACACCAATCGTATATGTTTTTTTACCTGTTAACGCTGCTGCTACACTACTTGGTTGGTAATCTAATTCATCCATTACCTTATTCACTTTGTTTATTGTTTTTTCACTAATACGCCCTGTTTGATTAATTACCTTAGATACAGTCGCTATTGATACACCTGCTTTTTCCGCAACATCATAAATTGTTGGTTTCACTTTAATTGTCCCTTCTTAATCATCTTTTTCTATATTTTATCATAAATATATTTTGCTACTTGGTACACAAAAGGAATTCTTTTAAAATTTGTAAGTACTTGTATACTCAGGCGTAGTTCTTCTCATTTACATAACAACCTGTTCCAAATGAATAGTTCAACTGATAAACATGCCCATGTATGAAAAACTTTTTCGAGCAGCATGCCTTGATAAAACAGAAAAAAGGACCGTATTCCATTCACTTTTCTATTTATATATTATCAATTTAAAATCTTTTAGCTTATTCTTTCTTGCTTTAGGCTGAAGCTATCTTGTTAGTTTATTAGGCATGGAGCCTTTTTCTCTTATCCTATATTTCTTATCTCTGAATCTGTCCATTTCTACGAATCACATATGCTGGATACATTTATGAATTGTCTTTACAAATAAAAAAGAATAAGAAGATCCATGCGAGTAAACGCTTTAGAATCTTCTTATTCTTCAATGCACACTCATGACTATAATTGGTTTATTACTTTTTATTAGATTATCCCCTTTTTCATTAAACTTACATAGCTGTTATCTCCAATGATGACATGATCTAGAAGAGGAATACCGATAATAATTCCACATTCTTTTAACCTCTTAGTAACTTCAATATCTTCATTAGATTCCACACTATGGCCTGAAGGGTGATTATGAAAACATATAATTGAAGATGCATTGTTTAATATTGCCGTACGGAAGGTTTCGCGCGGGTGGACGAGCGATGAATCAACAGTTCCTTCGAACACAATGCTACATCCAATAATTTCATTCTTTGTATTTAAGTTAAATACACCAAAAATTTCATTTGGTCTTGATTCTATATCAAATATAATCTGTGCAAAACGTACAGCATCCGCTGGACAAGTAATTTTCTTTTTCTCAATATCATAAATACGATTACTGTCCTTTACCAATTTTACAGATTGAACCATAATTTTCTTACCCATGTCCTTCTCCTTTCGAAATAAAAAAGACGAGACTACTCCTCTCATCTTTTTTCAACTTCTTTTGTATTTTGAAATTCAAAATTCTTACTTCCTTACTACATTTCTTAAAAAGTTAAGACTTCCCATCACATCCTTGTTAGTTCAATACTTGTCCTATTCCTACAACACAAAAAAACCTTCCAGGAATACATTCGTATTACAAATTAGCGTATATGTTTTATACACTTACTTGTAATGAATCGTAAACCCGAAAGGTTTGTGGTTATTTAGGAATGATTAAAAAAGGAAAAATTTTCTTGAACTTATTATAGAATACATTGAACATTCTTTCAATGTTTACTTTCATAAAAATTCACTTGATGAATTCATCTTCCATATTAAAATAATATCTTAAATATTACCCCACTTCTTTTCGGCACTTGGTGTGAGGTGATACAGTAAAACTGGTACACAGTATAGAGATAAATTATTCTATTTTAGAAGTATTTCAGATGAAGAAACAGTATGATGAAATAAAAAACAATGTGTTAAATTGATGGCTAAAAAAGGGCGTACAACTTCCAGTATTCAAAGAGAATTTAACTTGGGGAACAGAACCCTAAATACATAGAGAAAAAATCATTTCTCTTCCTCAAATCAATTAATTAGTGGTCGAATATATTTATATGTCCTATCATTTCTTTCATTCGTCCTCACTCATTATTAAACGGGAATGACAGCAATTCCCCAATTTCCGTTCCGAAAGCCCAGTAGACATGTAAAAACTCATAAGTAATAAAATATATACTGGGACGATTGTGATAATCTGCATTTTAGCACTTCCATAATATTTAATATAACTATTTATTTACGAAATAAGAATTCATTTTATTATTACCATTTGTCTTTTGGATTATTCGACTCCTAAAGCTTTAAATACCGCATCTTCCGCACTTTGATAAAAACCTATTTGAAACTTGGCAAACAATTCAGGTGGTACAGTTGGTATATCCACAGCCGATGTCATAGGTAAAAGTATTTTTTTTGCTCCTGAATCAAAACAAACTTGTAATACATTGGCTAATTCTTCTACTTTATTAATCGTTCCACTTATACTAATAGATCCTAATACAACCATTTGACTTTGTACTGGTTTATTTAATGCACCTGAACATAATGCGCTAAATGCTGCAAGCGATAACTCCCCAGTTAATCCAACTCCGTGAATATCTTGAATATGCATTAAGTAATCTTTTGTTGTTGTACTAATAGTTCCACTTATATTTTTATTATTTGCTTTAAAGAATCTAAAGGCGGTATCTATACTTTCTTTAGCATCTCGATCTGAATTTAATCCTGTTTTTTCAAACTTACCATTACCACTCACAACTTCTGTTTCTAATTTATAAGTACCAATCATTCCACTCTTTCCACGAGCAACAGTATAAATATGCCCAGGTTTGTTCATCCCCTCTGGAATTAAAGTTCCGCCACTTTGTTCTGGAACCGATACAAACTCTTCATTCATTGACTCACTTTCAATATAAGAGAAATTGACGTCATAAAACTCCATACCGCCAATTTTCTTTAATTGTTCCTTCACACGTCTACGGCCTATTAGAGCGTAACGTAATACTTCTTCCACATCTTCTTTTACGTATTCACCGTTTGGATATAACAACTTAATCAAACCCGAAACAGTTTTCCGTACTGCGATTACATCACGTTGATTTAAATTATTTCCTAGCCTAAAATATTTATCAATCGCATCTGAGAAAGAACGTTTTCTCATTTCTCGTAAAAACTCTGCCAAATAATCTGTTATGAAACCATATTCATTTGTGAAGAATTCAGGCCTCATTTTAGGAATTTCCCATCCTGGTAAATAGTAATGCATTCGATCGAAGAATGCAGAATCATATGCCATTGCTTCTGGGAACGGATCAAACAAGTGTGAGGTTTTCAATAATACATCTATACTTTGATTAATATTTCCTACAAAAACCATAGAAGCGCTAGCATTTTTTTCTTCACGGCCTCGGGCAAAGGAACCTGAAGCCATATAATCTTTCATAATTTGGATGCCATCTTTATCTTTAAACGTAATACCAGCAACTTCATCAAATGCAACTGTATCCCACATACCAACGAGTCCGATTTTTCTTGTAGACATATTGTAAAACAAATTAGCTACCGTCGTTTGTCCACCAGATACTAGGATGGAATTCGGAGAAATCTCTTTATAAATATGAGATTTCCCTGTTCCTCTTGGTCCAAGTTCACACAAGTTATAATTATTCTCTACAAGTGGTACCATCCGCTCTAATAAATGCCATTTTACTGTGTCCTCTAGCTGCGTTGGCTCCATACCTGTAGAACGAATGAGCACATCAATCCATTCTTCTTTAGAAAAATGTTTTCGTTGTTCGAACATCTCTTCTAAATCCATATTTGGCATTTGAATAGGTGTTACACTTTCGATGCTAAATGGGCTTGTACCTTTTGATTCTTCGTCAAAGTAGTATTCCATTTTCACAATACACCAAATACCACCTGCGAGAAGCTTATCAAACTCTTTTACATAATGTGACGAAATCGAAACACCATTTAATCCAAGATTAGAAAACTCCGCTTCATATATATCTTTCTTATCATTCAGTTTCACACCAATTTTATCAATGACAGTATACTTTCCGAGCTCTTTAACCTTGGATTTTACTTTCTCTGCTTCATCTGGACGTACGAAATTGTCAGCTAAAATCTTTTTGACCATCTCGACACCATCATTCATACTCTTTTCATCATCTGTCGCACAATACATGCCAAGTAAGTACTCTAGTACATAAACAGGTACATTCGCACCTTCTTTGATTTTCTTTGTTAAATCTTTCCGTACTACTTTTCCTGCAAAATGTGCGTTTAACTTTTTATTTAAATCTTCCATCTCCACTCAACCCCACATTTCTCCTAAAAACCAAAATCATTCGTAATCGCGATATCAATCGTAAATGCCATTTTCTCATAAATATTTTCTACTGTTTCCTCTTCATCTTCTAACACTAAATAATATTTCTTCGCCTTATCATAGGCCATGCTTTTTAGGACAAACTTCTCTTTAAACGTACGGTCTTCCGGTTTCGAAGATGGACTATCTGCGATGATAATATTTTCGTTAGAAATGCGATTGCCTTCTTCATCTGTGAAATACACTTTCAAGCGCAGCGGTGTCTTCTTATCTTCCATTTTTTCTGTTTGGAAGAACTCTAAATATGTAATACTATTCGTTATTTTCCTCGTTAAGCTTGTTAGCTTCACTGCTACTTTTTTCACATCATTTTTGCTCGACTTACTACGATCATTTTTGAACGTAATAACAGGTACGACAACCTCTTGCAGCATCGCACCGCCATGTACATAATTTGCACCGGCACCTTGCACAGCAAAACGGTTCGCTCCTCTTGGCACTGTCACATATGTATTACAGCCTTCTCCTAACACATAATCCATCGAGAAACTCATTGTACCTTCTATACGCTCCGCTGCCTTTGAAACGATACATCTACGTTTTTCAACCTGTGCATCTATCGCTACTTTCTTTATTTTGTCACTTGCTTGCAACGTATCTCTATTGTAAATAAAGCCATGATCCGTTGTAATAATAATATTAGACGCACTAACAGTATTAATTAATTGATTCACTAATGAACGAATATCCTTTAGCGCCTGTTCTACCGCTTGGAATACTTCATGCTCTGTTGCACTATGATCGCCTCTTGCATCAATTACATTATGATAAATATAACTGACTTTCTTTCCAGAGAAAGCTTGACGAAATTGTTGACGATTCATTGCTGCGACATCTTTATATTGAACAGCTACTGAATCTTTATAATGATTTTCAAGTACTGTACTTCGGTTATCCGTACTAGACGCCTTATAACCGTTCACGTACACTTCACCATTTTCGTTAAACATCAGTGATTTATGTGGTAGTAAAGCGGCCATACATACATCTGTATACGAAGGCAATACACCTTGCATCGCGGCAATATCCGTCGATGCTTTTCGTTCTACATTTAACACCTCACATAATTCTTTCGCTACTTCATAACGAAGTGCGTCGGACACAATGACAAACACTCGCTCTTCCTTATTCACAAAAGGTTGTACAAAAGAACGATAAAACTTATTTTGCGGTTCTATCCCTGCAATCGGCCAATACTCCTTTTGATCATTTTCAAGTGCATCGGACCATTTAATCGCTAATTCATCGATATACGTATTACTATATGTATGTTCTACTTTATCACGAAGCTCCATAAACAACTCTTTCTGTTCCAATTCATCAAAAGCAACATAAAACTTTCGGTACGCTGTATCTATACGGTAATACTTATTTTTATAGGCCTCAAATAAATCAAGTGCCCCAGTTTCCAAAATAGCAGTAAGATTTTTAAATACTTGCATTGCTTGCTGTAAAAGGTCATATTCATGCTTATATACACTGAGCCAATGTGACGTTCTTCTAGCTGCAATAAGCTCTCCGTACGATGCATAATCATGAACATCACCAAGTAATTGCTCCGTAATATAAGAAATAACTTTTTCGTCAAAATAACGGAACGTATCTGACGTTATATATTCTTTCATTTCTTTCTCTTCCATATATTCACGAACTTTCACTCGCTGTTCTACATGATCCGCCAGTGTGTTATACAGTAATCCATCTGTACTATGATTCATAAATTGATTCATAAATACGATGCAATTCGTTGGCATACTCGAAATATACGGCTTCCAAGTTTGCGGGATTTCTCCGCCAAGCGTTTCACTCACGTTTGTTAGCATAAAGAACATAAGGAGCGAATCAATCGACTTATCTTTTAAGCAATAACCATATACCTTTTCGACAAGACTCCAAAATGTCTCTTCGTCTCCAAACTTTTGAATATTATCCCAATACTTATTCGTTTCTTGCAGTTGTCCTTTAAATAATGCCTTTACTACTTCATCTACACTTACAATGCTACATTTACATAAAGTCGCTAATACAGTAAGGTCGATGCTCTCTTCTGTATACTCCTGTACATTATATGCTTGAAAAGCAGCGTAACGCTCTTTATTATTAAAGAACTTTGCATATTTCTTAAACACATCACGTAACGAAGCATCATTTGTCACACCTAAATCACGCATCATAACCGTAATTTTATCCGTCGCAAATTCTTGGCTATAGGAATAAACATCTAATAACCAATCTTCTCTTGCTGGTGGTTTCGCCATATTTGCATAAATTAAAAAGTTCGAAGTTATATCTACCTTCTCTAACTCATACTTTGTTGCAAATAAATTATGAGTTGTTAACTTCCAAATACGGACATTTTCTAACCCTAACTGATTAATCTCTTCAATAAATTCACCAGCTTCATCATACCAAAATACAACATGACGCTCTTTTCCATCTATTAACTCTTTCGCAAATGATTCTTGTAACACACGTTTTATTTCTTTCGTATTCATACTTCATCAACTCTCAATCGTAAGGAAATAGATTCAGCAATATTGCTGAATCTATTATCATTTTTTATTCATTGTAATACGTTAAATCTTAGCTAATAAATTCGCCTTGAGCGGTTTCTTTCCTTCACCTTGCGGAAGTTCTACTTCTTGGAACTTCGCATAGTTTGCTTTCACACCGTCATCTAAATCAATCGTAATTTTTTGGTTTGCGACGTGAGCAATCACTTGATCATATTGCTTACACTCAAGCAATTGCTTTTGAAGTTTTTCTTTCTCTTTCTTCGCACGTGTCTTCTCTTGCACTGCAACATCAGACTCTAACAACACATCAAGACGATTCATCTCAGCTTCATACTTACGCTGCAACGTATGAAGATAATCAGTACGAACCTTCGCCGCTGTACCCGCATCATAACGATGCATATAAATTAACGCCTTAAAACCATCTTGTTTCCCGCTATCAAATAACCAATAAATTGGACGTTTCTGATACGTTTTCACATGATCTTTATAGAAATCTTTTAAGAAATAACGACGAATACATTGACGAGACGTCTCATTCGCCTTCTTCTTTAATGCCTCCGCAATAAAATCAAGATTCTCTTCCAACGTCTCTTCACTAAACGTCACACGAACAAACTCAATAAAACGACTGACAATATCATCCTCGAAATACTCGTCATCCGTAATTGGAATGACGTTATCAACATCTACCTTAAACGTTTGATATTTTCTTTCATCAAACTCTCCGCCAGCAAATACTAGGCCTTCTTGATCTAAGGAATAACGGCCGAGCATACAACCTACTACGTAGGAGATAAAGGATTTGATGTCTCGTTCTTTGTCGGCTTTACGGATTGTGATATCTTTCTCGTCTACTTCTGGTGTTAGTTCGTCTTGTAAGCCATAGATATCGATGAAGATGCGGTTTAGTTCTTCTTCGTTTTCTTTTAGTTTGTTGAATTGTTGAGTAGTAAATGACTCCCAAAAATCAAAGGATTGTTTCACTTTCACTGAATTGTTTTTGCAAGATATTAATGGATTTTTTTTATAATCCCATGATGTTTCAAATGAATCCCAATCAGATTTTGATAATGATATATTTTGAATAGTAAGTTCTTCGATTCGATTGTTATTTAGGAAATCTTTTATTATAGGTATACGTTTAATATCTCCAGTTTGAAAACCTAATGTTGGGTTAAGGATATTTAATATACCTTGAACTATTTTGCTATTTAACACCCCAAGAATTTTCATATTTTTATCCCCAGCAAACATACTCGATCCTCTTCCATCAAAAACAAATCCATTAGGCGTATAACGTACCCCAAAATTCTTAGTACTCACATCCGACCATGTAATTCCTTCCATGAAGAAGAAACTGCTGTTACTTTCTCTATAACCATTCAAATTTTTCATAAATTTAAGGGATTCATCATCATAAGCTATCAAATATTCCGCGTTACCAAACCATTTTCTGAAAGAACCTCCTTTATTGTAAGGAGCCCATTTTAAACCTTTTCTGCTAAAATCTCCATTTGTGAAAGCGTTTAAATTGATCTTACTATAAGAGACCTCAAACCATAGTTTTAAACAAATATCATTATTTCCAGTGGTCATTCCATGTTTAGGTTCAGCTACATCTTTTAACTGAGGATTTTGATCAAATATATCTCTTACACTATCAGACGCCCAATATGCAATTGGCGAACCTGGAATTAATTTGAAATTTTTCTGTTGAATATAATAGTAGTTATCTTTGTTGAAAAAGCCATTTTCTTTTTGGAAAGGATTATTATAATCAACTAATCTAATGTATCTTCCGATATGATTATTAAAATTAAAATTCCTTAAAATAACCCCCGTACTTTGTACAACTTCCCCTCCAATTTCTTCAAAAGCCCTTGCCCCTAGATGAACCATTGAATTCACAGTTAGATTATCTAGAATTTTACATCTTAATTTTTCAAAACTACTTAAAAACATCCACGAATGTTGATTAATTGCGGCATGAAGGCCCTTCGTCTTTGTAAAAGTACAGCATCTCTCCATAAATACTGCAAATAGATCCGACTTTGAATCCGCATAGTTTTTCTTTATGTAGAGAGATAACTTGGAGTTAAGCCCTTTTGCTCCCATATAAGGTGGATTTGTCACAACTACATTATATTTCCGACTCATAATTCCCACTTGTTTTATTAAATTTGGGATTCTTTCAATCAAGCCCTCTCTATATTGATGATAAAACAAATCCCCTATATCTTCATTCTGCTCAATCTCTTCCATTCTAAGTTCTAACGCCTCAAAATCAATGGCCTTCACATCCAGAATAGACCCATACTCCTTCGCATCCCTAAACACATCAACCAAATATTGCACTTCATCCCTATCAAGCTTATCTCCCACAAAATAATCAATCGCTTCTTGCGGAATCCCATTACTTTCTTGAATCGAACAAACATTCAATTCAATCGCCTTGCGGAAAATACGTCTGTTATAACTACGTGCTTTCATCATCAACGCAAAGTAAGTAAGCTGTGCTGCACGATTATCAATATCTAGTCCGTATAAGTTCTTTTCTAAAATAAGCTGCGGAATTTCTCGTTCTGCATAACCTGCATGTTGGTAAATGTTATATAGTACGTCAAACGCATAGACAAGAATATGACCCGATCCCATACATGGATCTAATACGGTAATATCCTCTGGGCTTAGTTCTTTGTTTTTTAGTTTTTCTAGTTGTTCCTGTACGTCTGGTTCTTGCTCTGCTTCTTCTAAATAATACTTCCACTGCTCTTGTAGTTCTTCATTTGGATTTGATTCTAACCATAGTCGTCCTAATGAATTTTCGACCATGTATTTTACAATCCATTTTGGCGTAAAGAGCTGTGTTGCGGCCGGGATGTTTTCTTTTGTGATTTTTTTATTTTTCTTTAAATCAGCAAATACCTCATCTTTTTTCTCAGAGATATAATATTGATACAACCACCCAATAATCTCCACTTGCTCTTTCCAATCGTCTTCATCGATGGAGACTACTAAATCACGTACTACTGATCCTTCTCCAAGTATGTTATCAGGCAGTAATAACTCTGTATAATCTTGAATTTTCTCGAACATCATCGGCATGATTTCGCCTAGTTTGTTACATTGTTTTACTAATATATATTTAAATAAATCGTCTGTCTTGTTTTCATCTTGTAAACGGTAGATGATATCTACGTTTAACTCTAAATCATCCGCAATGTTTGTTACTTCCCCAATAACATCCGGTTCGCTTTTTCCTGCTTCAGTAGAGGAAAGGACACGGACACCTGTTGGTAAGTATTCGTTTACTTCCATAAAGCGAATGGCGATAAAGCGGTTAAACCATGTGTAGGCAACTTCTTCGATGATTTGTTCGAAACCTTTTTCATGTATTTTTTGAACAAGTTTGTTACGTTGCTCTAACTCGTACCCTTTAAAGAATTGATTATGAATACGAAATCCATCTTCATGTGTTTCTGGTTCTTTTATTTCGTTTTTTGTAATACCAAGCTCATACGCTTTTTGCGCAACAGCGTCCATTAATTTCTTGCGAGCTGATACTGCAAACTTCTTAATTGCAGTTTTATCCATTATGACTTCCTCCAGTTTGCTTATATGTAAAATTCACTTTGATTGTTTGTTAGCTAATTTACTACTATGCAGACACAAAAAGTAGCGAACTCGATTCCTCCCTGTGTTTACACATGGCATGTGGCGGAAAAAGGCCCTGACCGGCAGGACGCTCTCAACCACCTAAAAAGAAAGATTTTATATCGTTTATATTATAGAGAGGGAGAATATCTCCTCCCTCCTCATTTCTTTACACTAACTTAATAACTGCGCCATCTTCTAATTCATGCTGTAAATGTTTTCGAATTTCGTCCAAGAATGCTTCGATATCTTCTTTATTTTCAATCGTTTTCGTACCACGAATAAGAGTATTTTTGCTAAGTGTTTTCTTTTTCGGTACGTATACTACCTCTGGTTCAACAGCTTTTGTACCACCGCCAGTTTCACTATCATGTTTCACTACAGGCGGGATAACTTTCGGTTTACGTCTTTCAATTTCATTTGCAATATCGTCAATACAGCGTACTTTCAAACGATCACTTTCTGTTTGCAT
Source organism: Bacillus cereus (assembly GCF_015071065.1). Taxonomy (GTDB): domain Bacteria; phylum Bacillota; class Bacilli; order Bacillales; family Bacillaceae_G; genus Bacillus_A; species Bacillus_A cereus_BA. Next base: position 102,801 of record NZ_VOVA01000010.1, read on the forward strand.
CGCTATTGCTTCATAGAAATTATTTACATGAGCTAGTCTTTCTTTTAGTCCATCAAAGCTATTTTTATATTTACTAAAGAAGAAATCTTTCAATTCTTCATGTTTATTTAGCTCGTCTACAACAGTTTGATAATCTGCTTCTATTATCACTTTAATTGGCTCACATTCTTTTTCTAACAGTACAACAAATAAATCATCAAACTCTTTTATGAATTTTGGTAGTTGTTTAATGTTGTTATACGGCTCTTTATGATTAACAATTTTCGCGATGTTATCAATGATTGCTGTTACGTTTTGATCTGTTACATATGTTTCATTTTGCTTGAATATGCTTAATCGTTTCATCGCATCATCATAAATATCACGCTGCGTTTCAAAGAAAGCCTTCACAAGTTCAACATCTTCGGCGTAATCGAAGCAATCATCTTGCAGCTGTTTCGCTTTGTTAAAGAAACTTGCTGTGTCTGAAATGTTTAACATTTGCTCAATTATTTCTTTTCCATCCTTTAAGACATCTTGCCCTGGATAAAAAACATGACGATAGTTTGCTAATAGTACTTCTATTTTGTTTTGCTCTGATGTTAATAACTTTTTAAAACCATTCATTAAACCATCTTCATCAGTTGGCAATGCTGTCGTTTCAAACATTTCCTTGCTTAAATCTTTGACAATTTTCATTAACTGTGGCGAAATACGCTCACGTTTTTTCACGATAACACGCTCTACGTAATCACGCTTTGTTAAGTAATTTACTAGATCACGTTCCGTTGTTGTTAAGTTCGTGCTGTTTAGTTGCAATTTGACTTCTTGCCCTTTAAATAGCTTAATGATGAACGCAGCGATATCAAGGTCTTTCCAGCCATATGGTTGTTTCATAAAGTGAGTCGTGATGCTTTTCACCGTCATTTGCTGGTTACGTGTTGTTAAACGAGCAATATAATCATTGATTTCTTTTATCGCATGTTTATTCTCATCTTCATCCTCGCCGGATAATGTAAGTTGTGCTGTATTTTCAGCTAACAATTCATTCAGTTGCTTCGGTGCATCTATAAATTCTTTCACATAATCTAGTTTGTTATATAACGTACCAACTAACACTTTAAACGCTTCGTTAATACGATCAACGGGATTTTTCTCTTTCACATCTAACTGCTGCGAGCTTACGAAGATTTCTGCATGTTTTAACGCTTCTGTTACATACGTGCGAATGCGTTCTTTTCGGTCCGAAACTTCTCTTGATTTACGAACTTTAATATCTTCAATTGCTTGTGAAACAGCCGTACCACTTTTAATTTTTAAATATGCTTGTATTTTTAAGGTTTCCGTCATCTCATCTAAGTAAGATGTATCATGTCGTAATTTTAAAATAACATTATTCTCACGCACCGACATCATCTTTAATTCCGCTTCATTTAAGTCTGCTGTTGCATCAAAGTACGGTGTAATGATTTTCAATCCAATATCATGTGTTTGGATCCCGATCGGACGATCATCAATAATTGAATTAAAACTAAAGTGGTATTTTGATGAGTAACGATATTTCTTATCTTGATAAATACCATTAAAGATTTCATCACCAATCTTTTGAATCACTTCCGCAGAATCAACGTGCATATTTTTAATTTCACGATTCACATCTTGCTCATCATTTGTTAAGAAAATATATTCTTGTCCATTTTTTTGAATTAATGTTTCTTTGCTTAATCGGGTTAAAGAACTTTCAATTTTCTTTTTCAGTTCGATTTTGTCGTCACCAATATTTTCAATCATTAATGTTGCTAAGTTTTCTAAGTTAGTAGGTAATTCTTTTACATATTTAATTAAGAATAACAGTTTCAATACTCTTACATCATAATCTGTTAAACGGGAGTTATTTTGCGCATGAATAACAACCGTGCGAATGCTTGAATCTAAAAATGCCTCAATTGTTTCATAAAATGCTGAAAACGGAATAAGCGCTCCTGTTTCATTTTCAGCATATTTCATTGCTGATTCTTGGAATGCACTTAATAAAGAGCGCTCCCCTTCTGCTAAATGTTTCCCTGACGCACCGTGAATACGAATTCCTGTAAATACTTTCTGTAATAAATTGAATTGATACGGAATGAATGGATATACATCTACGAAAACTTCTTCATTGTTAAACGTCTTCATTTCCGCCGTATCACCAGAAAATGTAATCAAATTCTTTAAAATCGAACTATTATCATGATAAAGAAGTTTTAACGTCTGTTTTCCTGCTTCATTTTTTGATAAAATACGCTTTTTAATGACTTCATCTACGTGTGCACTAGAAAGACTTAAACGCGTATCAAAACGACCTTGAATTTTCGAGAAGTCATTTCCATTTACATTCACGACCGAGTCGATATCTTGCTGACTTGTTACAAGCACCCATACTTTACCGCCACACTGCGTTCCGATATCTTCAACGACCGTCTGCAAGTTCAGCATTAATTGTGAATCGTTACCGATATATTGTCCTAATTCATCGATTAAAAAGACAACGTGATGGTTATTCCCTTTTGACTCCACATACTCACGTACACGTTTTGCAAAACGGTCAATACTGATGAAATAATCCGCCTCCGCGCGTTCATACCATTTACGAGCTGCCTCATCACTCATTTTTGTTGTTTTTGAAAGCGCTTCTATAATCGAATCTTCTTCATAATAAAAATCTTCACGTGCTTCTTCCCATGTGTTTCCAGATAGTTCTTCAAACTCAGCTTTAAATGTCTCGTAACACCCGTCTTTTACCATCTGACGTTCTAAATCCGCTACCCACGGAATTGAACCACAAAAACCTTGCATTTCATTAAATACTTTGTTGAACACTTTCACAATTGCATTTTTATCAGCTTTCGAATCCGATTCACTTTTCGAATCAATATTAAACAGAACTACATCCGTCGTTGTATTTCCTGCTAGTTTCATATCTGCTAAAACCATCGGATCTAATACTTTATTTTCAAAGAAAGCAACCGCTTCATGATCTTCAACACGTTTATTTTCTAATAAATAAGAAAGGATTTTTAAAAAGTGTGATTTACCTGATCCGAAGAAACCAGAAATCCAAACACCCATTTTATCTGTATTTCCCGTAATCCCTTTTTTATATGATTTAAAGAACTCCCCCATATGATGTAGTAACTCATTCGTCACCACATACTCGTCTAACTCCTGATAAACGTTACGATCATCGTCTTGTCCAACCTTAATAACACCTTTAATATCACGTTTAATTTCTTTTTCGAACATCTTTTGAATTTGCATCTTTTTCTCCCCCAACCCTTACCTTTTATTTATCGATGAGCTGAAACGCTCTGTAATAATTGTCATCTTTTATTTCTCCAAACAACCGAAGTTCTAACCCGTCATATGTACCTGGGAAAAACATAACTAATGGTATTTTATCAATCGCTTTATGTAAGTTATTTAATATTGTATGCGAACGAATAATTGGGAAAACTTTCCCGATACCTGTTAAAAATACGATATCATTTGGCTCTACTCGTTCTGTAATATACTGTACGACGAAATCATTATTAGAAGTGAGTCGCAATGCTTTCCTTGTAGCATTTAAAATAAACTCACTTCCTTTTTTTTGTTCCATCTCAATATTTTTTTGAAGATAGCCCTTATTCCCGAGTAGCTCTAACATTATCTCATACAAATCAAATTCACGAATATGTAGCGAATCTTTGTTGTTTATCTTATCCTTCATATTCGATACATGCTCTCTGACAAGCATTTCATGTTTTGGATCATAATCAAAAATATAAAAACCTATTTCATTTCCCAATCCTTTATTCTCACGAAATGATGTATCTGTAATCTTCGGGAGGATTTCATCCAGCCTGTCGTTAATTGCCCTCATATTATTCACCTACTAAAATATCCATATATATGTGATCTCCACGTTCTCTTATATACTCCATAACTTCTGCATCAAGAAGTGGGCGTTGTACTTCTCTGTCTCCTTTTTGGTTCTTAAGAAAACCAGCTTCAAACAATATTCGGATATATACTTGCTTTAATTTATAAAACGTATACTCATTCCATGAAGATACCTTTTCACTTTGTTGCTGCTTATATTCAAAGAAAATGTTAAAATCAGCATCTGTCATGCTCGTTTCTTTAAAAAGAAACTTTTCCCGAAACACTTCATTCATAAATTCAAAAAACAAACGATCCGTCTTCATAATCGCATACATAACAATGACTTTACTTGATTCTACATCCCCATTTGCAATCTTTTCGACTAAATATTCATCTAACACCTTAAGCCGAGTCAAAACAATTGATGCAATTTCCTTTTTTCGGTTTTCTGTATTAACTTGAAAGATATTTTCTACAATTGCTTTTTCTTTCACTTCAAATTCTTTCAAACCTTGATATAATAAGGCTGAAACCTTCTTTGTCTCTAAAAAAAGGAGTGGACGGGACTTAATAGTTGACTTATACCCTTGCTCTTTTACCATTTTTTCACATTCCTTCGGGCCACTTTTTTAATATTTATATTGTACCCTTTTAGGTACATGAATAAAAGAAATTTCTTTATAAAAATAAAAACCAGCAATATTTTGAAAATATCGTTGGTTAAACATGAAACATAATTCATATTTTACACAACTCGCATACACCTTGCGCACGCCTTTTAGCTAGCTCAACTATATACTCATTACGTTGATATGTTGTAGTTCTTGTAAAGCGTTTAATTTTTACCATGAGATACTACCTTTGTAGATCGATCCTTTAATTTTTTATAACTTATTACTCTTTTCAATTTTTAACCACTTGATCCTGAAATACACACTCTCTATGCCATTCCATGTACTGACGCTGCATTTCATTCATTTGGATCTGTAACTTATCATGTATATTCAAAAAGATTTTTAAAGTTTCGTCTAAACTGGTCGAAATTAAAATTCTCCCGTCATCTCCAAAACTAATAAAACCTTTATCAAATAAAGCATCATGGTTAGGACAAAGTAGTAGTCCATTGTTTATATCTAACCTTTCTCTGGGATTAGACTGACTCCAAGGCTTAATATGACTTGCTATTAGAAAACGTTTATCAGAGACTCCACATAATTTACATTTCTCTTCGTTCTTCAACAAATTCTTTTTAAAAATAGATTGTCCAATTCTAGATTTTATAACTTGTTCTTTTTCAGTTTGATCTAATCCATACTGCAAATCCTTCTCTACTTCTTCTAGAATAGTTTCTTCATCACTACTCCCTATGTTTAATAGTTCGTTTCTAATATCCCCATTTTTCTCTTTAACTATTGTTAATAAATAATTCGCAAGTTCTAGAGTTACTCTAAACAGGTAACCTGTATTACCACGCCCAATCTTATTAAATGGAGCGTATTTATCACCTTGTAGCTTTAATATGTTTTCCATGAAATCTTTATATATAATAGGGATCTCCAAATCATGGTATTCCACATTTACAATCCATCCTTCTTTTTCCCAGAGCTCGGTGTGTTCTAGTCCAATTGGCTTATCATGAACCTTATAATCTTCTTTTGCAACCAAAATTGAAACTAGCCTTCCTTTGAAACTATTAAAAATGATGTCACCTTTTCTTATCATTTTCATATCTATCCAATGATGAAATGTTTGTCCCTTGTTATTTTTTTGTGGCGCCCAGAGAAATCCTCCATTCCTCTCTTCCTTATAACTTTTGTTTTGAAATACAAGAAAATAATTCATTTTTCTACCCTCCCTATATTAAACTGGGAATTTATCTTTTCAATATTTAAATAAAATATCATCAAATCTAGTAATCTTTTTCACATGAAACATTCCCAAAATAAAGAAAACCTTATAACTAAATATACTGTTTATAGTGATATAATTTCAATTATAAGGGGGAGCACATATTGGATGATATTAAAATATTCCGTTTGAATAAAAATAATGTAGAAGAATTAGTTAGGCCAAAAAATCATTACAAACTATAATAGAACGACACCTAGATACATTTTAGGGATACGTTTTTGATCCTCTGAATATAGCACTGAAAAAAAACATGCAGGCAGAATAGATACGTTAGGCATAGATGAAAATAATTCACTTGTTATCATTGAGTAGAAACGTTCCGTGAACAAGAATGTTATAAACCAAGCATTATTCTATTTAGATTGGCTACTAGACCATAAAGCAGAATTTGAATTGATGGTGATGCGTAAATTCGGCGAAGAGGTCTCTAATGCTATTGACTGGAGTAGTCCACGTTTATTGTGTATCGCAGGTGGTTTTACTAAGTACGATGAACACGCAGTAGAACAAATTAACAGGAATATCGAACTATACGTTTATAAGCACTATGAGGACGGGTTACTATTACTCGACTTGGTTAATGCTACAACTGCTCAAACTGTACATACTAATGATGATACAACTGCTCTGACTACTAACAGAAATACAAAAGTTAAAACCGTCTCAAATTACCTCGAGCAATCAAATAAACAATTAATTGATAGATTTGAAGCACTAAAATTGTACATGTTGGCATTAGGTGACGACGTGCAAGTAAAAATATTAAAGCATTATATAGCTTTTAAGAGGATTAAAAACTTTGCATGCTTAGAAGTACACCCCCAAAGCGATAAGATCTTGCTGTATTTAAAGGTGGATCCGAAACATGTAGAGCTACAAAGTGGTTTTACTCGCGATGTTAGTAATATAGGACATTATGGTACGGGAGATTTAGAAATTATTATTACAAGTGACGAAGATATTGAAAAGGCTAAACACTTTATTAATATGAGTTATGATGTAAGTTAGTTAATAAAACCTTTGACTAACTGGGAGGATTTAATTGTTAAGAAAGTAAACAATACGCAGGAGATTTTAACCTTGTAACTCAATATAAAATGCGCCACCTTGACAGGGTAAAGATCATGAGCCCGAGCCACCGGAGTCATACAACTACTTTTAAAACAGTTTATAACTATAAAAATCTGTCTCATTATTTCTTATTTCAGACCTTAATTTTCAAACTTTAAACATAAAACTCCTACGGTTGGAAGATCCGCTGGGGCCCACTTTAACTCCAATAAATTATTAACATGAACCCATATCAACTCGGCATGCTCAAGCGCTTTAGGTATACCGGATTCTATGTATGCTTTATAAGTAGCAAGATGAACTATAATATTCTCATACTCATGATCCACTTCTTCTATTTTTTCACCAACAGTAATTAAACATCCTAGTTCTTCTTTGATCTCACGTATCAACGCATCTTGCGGCATTTCCCCTTCATTAATTTTTCCACCTGGAAATTCCCAATAGTTCGGTAATGACATTGCAGGAGAACGTAATGCACATAGTATTTCATTCTTCTCATTAAAAATGACCGCTCCAACAACCGATACTTTTTTCTTCATGAATCGTCACTTCTTTCACATCTTATTTAGTACATATACTCTCTATATCTCGTCTTTTTGCTTATATCGCGCCAGCTTTTTCTCTAATTTTGCAACATCTTCATGTAGATTTAAAACATGCAGCTTCCGATGACAATTCGCACATACTCCAACAGTATTATAAATCGTATCTTCTCCATCCTCTGATAGCCATTTCACATGATGTGCTTCTAAGTATGGATTCCCTTTTTTATCTTGGAAAGGAGCATGCTGTTCACACAACTCGCATATACCTTGTGCACGCCTTTTAGCTAGCTCAGCTACATACTCATTTCGTTGATATGTTGTAGTTTTTGTAAAACGTTTATTATTACCATAAGATACTACCTTGGTAGCTCGATCCTTTAATTTGTTATAACTTAACTCTCTTGCTTTTTTCTTTTCTTTCTCTTGACGATTTTGAATAACACTCTCAGAAAGAACTACATGCCTATTTAATAAACGGATTGGAAAAATCCATACATTTCTATCTATTCCTTGTGTATCCTCTTGGATCTCTTGAAAAGGCTGCTTTACAAGCTCTACTCTCCCCATAAAGATGTGCTTTCCTGTTTCAAATGCTTCAAATAAGTAAACATCTACTCCATTTTCTGTAGATTCATATAGAGTCTTATTTTGATTCCCTTCTAAGACTTGGTCTCCTTCTTGGCCCATCCCTGTGTAATATAATATATCCTCATCCCAGCGATCATCGTAAATACCTTTTGTATGATCAGAGAATAAAACTAAAGTGTTTGTTTTCTTCGATCGTCTCATCCCTCCCATATTCCCACATTTAAATATTCTAGAGATTTCTTTATTATCATATTCTTTATCAATGACCAGTGAATGAATTTCTTCTCTCATTCTTTGATACCATTCTTTTACTTGCTCTATATCATACTCTTTTTCACGATTTCCAATTCTCTTAAATGGAAGCCCCTCTTTTTCCATAGCAAGTAATGAATCTTTTGCTATATTAAAGTAGTCCATTAACTCTCTTTGGTTTACTATTTTTTTCTGTTCCAATTACTCTCAACCTACTTTACCAATTTTTTCATCTATTAATAAATAACCTATCTTAACTATAAACCGTTTTCAAGTAATTCCTATTATAAAGAATGTAAAAAGGAGTGGAAAATCCACTCCTTTTATCACGAGAACATATTTTTTCTTTTAAATAAAATCTAATCAAATTAATACGAATAACCTTGATAAATATAATGCTTCTTCATCACTATTTGTAATTAAGTTCATTAATTTAGTTTTAATTGAATGCTCTTTATCTAATGATAATTTGATTAGTAAATATCTTAACTCCATATCTATAACTGCTAAACTTTCCAAACTAGCAAAATTCAATTTTCGGTATTTCTTTTCATCATCTTTTTCAAAATTTTTTCTATACGCTGTAAGCTTGTAGTAATACGAGTTTGTGGCTAAATAATTTTTAGCAGTACAAAAAAAGAACGTATGTTGATAACCTTTCTTTTAAACTCTATGTTAAGTCAATTTTCCCTAATTACTTTTATGATTTTAATGGTTATGTTTACAAAAGTTCAAGTAGATCGTATAGATGCATGTCTTGCTGGACCACGTTTATCCTTTCTTACAAACTGATGCGGTTATCTAATTTTATAACGGTGTAGTTTTAGTGTTAAGTTATCAGAAAATACACTAAATAAGCACTCTACAAATAATAGTAAATTAAATCTCGTTAAAACAAAAAGGGATGTCCTAGTACCATGCCTAGGACATCCCTTTTACTTTACTTATCTTCATTTCTAAATTCTATACAGCACTATCAATTAAACAATTATTAGATATATCTTCTACCTAAAACATAGTATTATCATTAGCTGCCTCATTTGGAATCTCTTGAATTACATCCCAATGTTCGACAATTTTACCATCATTTATACGAAATATATCCACTATAGCAACTCCCTTATCTTGAGAATTAGTACGGGAATGTACATGAAGAGCAACTGTATCTCCTTCAGCTACTACATGTTTTATCTCTGCAGAGGAATTAGGATTTTTAACAAAGTCCTCCTTAAAGAAATCCATGAAGGCTTTTCGTCCATCACCAACGAAAGGATTATGTTGCTTATAATCTTCGCTTACATATTTAGGGATAATATCGATATTATGTTTGTTAAAAACTTCATTATAGAAATCAACTACCATCTTTTTATTCTCTTCTTTTTCTGTCGCTTCTTTTGATACTGAGGCAACATTCTCACTCTTTATTGAGTTACCTTTGTTATTACCGGTGGAAGCTTGAAATATCAAAGTCGACACAACTCCTAAAATAAATACAGAAATAATAATTATTATTAAATTTTTCTCTAATTTCATATATACCTACCTCTTCTAATTATAAAATTCACCTTCGATAACACGCTTGAAAAAGGAACAACCTTCCCCAAGGTGTGATGCAAGGGGAAGGTAAAGAAAATTCGCCTATCCTAACACTACTCCTTATATAGGATATGTTAGAAACTATTAACTCTAACTTAATACCTCATTAACAGTTGCACTGTCCACAATTTGAATAAACTTCTTAACCTTATCGTTCTCATCAAACTCATAAAGATGACAAAAATCTGCTATAAACGATTTCCCTGTTGCTTTATATGTTCCGCTATATTTTCCATAAACGATAACAGTATTATTATTAAATGCGTAAACTTCATCCTTTGCACTATAGTTATCCCATTCCGTGCCAAGGCGTTCATGTACATTTTTCACCACTTCATCTGGACCTATATAAGTCCCCGCATATGGAAATCCAGCAGCTTCTGTCCAAGATACATTTTCACTTAAATACGTTTTGAAAGCATCTAATTTTCCTTCGCCAGTTAACACATACGTTTCATGTAATAGTTTTTGATATTTATTCATAGCATTAACCCCAAGGCATTTCTTTTGTTACAACTTTTGCACTTAATTCTAATACACCTTTATTTGCATATCCTGGATATGCTGCTTCAAGTTTCGCTACAAAATCTTTTGAAGTTTTACTTTCCTCAGAAGCTTGAACCGCAGTTCTTAGATAATCCATTGTCGCAGTAAGTGCTTGATTATTTAAGGATTTTTCGATTGATCCATGGCTAGGTACAATTATGTCAGCATTTAATGCCTGTAATACTTTCAAGTTTTCAATCCATGCCTCCATGGCTGCTTTTGAGCTAGTATCCGCTAAGAATACATGTATTTCGTTAAATACATCAATACCACCAATTAATAATTTTAGCTCTTTATTAAATAAGCTAGTTCTGTAATGATCTAAGCCTACTAGTTCAAATGTTAACCCCTGAAAATCAATAGATTTTTCTTTAAACACTTGAGATAATACCACGTTGCTTGGTGCATTTTCTCCAAGTACGTCTTTCCAAACTTTTAATTTCCCTAAGACAGAATGAACAATGTGTTCAACAGTAGACTCTGTAGCATATGCTATGGCTTCTGGGTAAGCAGCTTTTATACTTTCCAATCCAAAGTAGTAATCCGGATCCCCATGAATAATAAAGATTTTATCTAAAGATAAGTCGTTATTTTTCAGATACTCAACAATTTCCTTCGAATCAGATTGAGCAAATTTTGAATTTATTAAAAAAGCATGTCCTGCTTTCTCAACTAAGGTTGCAGTGACCATAAAACTTTTTTCGTCTGAACTAAACACCGTCAATTTTACATCTTTTTGATTTGTATCGATTGTTTTAAACATAGAATGTTATTCTCCTTTTGTTAAAGTTATTAACTATTTAACATATTTTTATCTTGTTCCGACACAAGCTCCCTCTTTAAAAACAAATTGAAACTATAACTGTTATAAGAAAGATTTAATTCCATCCACTTCTAGCCTTCTTTAAACATTAAATGTTATATACCTTAACCTAAAATTCCTTAATATAAATTTTTAAAACGTGCTTCAATTTTATCTGGCGTCATTACTCCACCACCAATAGGGATAATTTGATTATCCTTTTGTAAAAGCAAAGAAGGATAACTATTAACACCAAGCTGTCGAACCTTATTGAAATCATTTTGGACATCTACAATTGTTTCTTGAGCGTTTAAACGTTCAAGTACTTGTTCAGGGTTCAAACCGTGCTCAATTGCAATCTTACGATATGTTTCAGGGTCACTCAGACTTTGTCCCTCATAATAAAACGCTTTTTGCATAGCCGAAGTGAATTCTAACAAACGGTTTGGCGCTAATGAGCGTAAAGCTGAAAAGCCAATTGCAGCATCTTTCGAATTCATTTTAAAAGTCCCTTCTTCCACCAATTTTTGATATGAAGGACCAAATTCTGCACCTGTAAGTTGATTAATTCTTTTATTTCCCTCTTCTATATATGAGAAATTTTTCATTGGTAAATTATCTAAAAATAACCCTCCACATAAAACCGTTAACGGCACTTCAGTTTGTTTTTGGTAAAATCCTTTAATACTTTCTGAAAAGCCATAGCACCATCCACAATATGCGTCCCATACGTATATAAGGTTATCTTGTTTTGTCTCCATTTAAATCTCCTACCTTTATTTTTATTAGCCAGTCCAGCTATCACTTAAAATTCTTAGCTAACTTTTTGGTTTGTAAAAGTACATCTTTTTTTATATCTTGTTCTTTTTTGAGGTACCTTACTACTTTTTTCACAAACTAATCCTTCCAAAGAAAGGTTAACTAAGCTTTTTAACAAAAGATATCGCTGCACATTATTGCCCCAAAGCAGAAAATACTACAGTTCAAAATATGCATTGCTTTTAATACCTTAGTAACTTTTCTACACCGGGCGGCAGCGTGTGGACCACCATCCTTAATTAAATATATAAATCATATTTTTATTTTAAGCAGATACCGGCTGTAACTAACTTAATTACAACTCTATGTAATCATTCTAGTTACAACGATAATGGAAGTCAATTCTTTTTTACCAAAAACATTAATTTTCTACCTTTATGCTTTTAGAATTCTAGTATTAAAAACTTTCTTCTTGTTCTTAAATTTGTCCTCCCCATCTTTCTAAGAATACTTCAAAGCTTGAATAGAATACCTTATGTATGCAGAATTACATATCAACCTCCATTGAAAACTATTATCAATGTAACTATAATGGTTTCAGGAGGTGATATTTTCACTTCCTTTTCAAATCTCACAATATATTAAAGGAGGAACTAGCATTATGAAAAAAGTTATTTTAGCAGGGGCATTAGGAATTGCAGTACTATCAGGTATGAACTTACCAGGGGCAGTGGCACCAAAAGCGAGTGCAGCAACTACAAATTTAGAAATTCAAGAAGTTACAAAATATTACTCTATGGGTTCTTACGAAGTGTCTCAAAAGGAAACATTTAATCTCAATAAAGGAGAGGAACTTACAGTCTTTGTACAAAATTCTGGGTTCCCAATTTCTTATACGGTCTTTGATTCAGATAATCAAATAATGGGCACCTACAATGCTAATTCACCATATGGTCGCGTATTCAGAGCACAAAAAGATGGTAATATTTCTGTACAATTTCAAGCAGGTGCAAATTCTTCATACATGAAGAAGATGAATTTCACAGCTAAATTTGCAGTTTCTAAGCTTAACTAACAATCAAAATTTCATTATCCTCTTTCAAAAAATTAAAAAGGTATATCCCTTCAACGGGATATACCTTTAACTTTAGTGAATTTTATATTGACCAGATAATTGCTCTTGCGCCATACGCACTAAACGTTTGGTAATTTCTCCACCTACTGAACCATTCGCTCGTGCTGTTGAATCCGGTCCAAGTGTAACACCAAACTCCTGAGCAATTTCATACTTCATTTGTTCAATTGCACTTGCTGCAGCTCCTACCAAAATCTCGTTTGAATTATTATTTTCGCGAATTTGCATTCCTTACACTCCTCCACTGATTTTAGTAATATTATGTTTCATTTACGGAAAAATATGTAAATAATCTCCGAAACAAAAAAAGACACCTTAAGATGCCCTTTTTCAATATGTTCATGTAACGCTTAATTTGTTTTTAATTGTTAAAGCAAGTAAAGGGTCCACTGAAGTACTTTTCTCCTCATGACATAAAGTTACTACAATGTTCTCCAATGTAATCCTAGTTCAAAGATCTGTGCTTTTATAAGTCTAGAATTCCCATAACTTCTTTCGTAAATAGCTTAAAGTCTTTTAGATGTTTTTCAATAATTTGACGAACAATATCTAAGTTTACACTTTGATAATCATGAACAGCAATATTTCGAAACCCAACCATTGCTTTTAACTTACTTGCCAGTTCTGTACTAAGTAGATCTTCATCAACCAACAAATCAAATGCCTCTCTACTAGATTGAGGTAGTCCCAACTTTTTCCCTGCAACAATATGCATTGCTAAATCAATACTTGCTTTGCATGCTCTTTGAATATTTAATATTATAGAATCTTGCTTTGTATAATCCTCTAAATTATCAGGGTTATTTCCATATACCTCTTGAATTCTTTTTATACAACGCTCTATTGTAGAAATTTTATTCAAAATTACTTCATTCTTCATATATAGAACCTCTTTTCTTTATATCCTCAAATACGATTTTGCGTTCCTCATTCAATTTTGAATACATTTGTGAAATACCCGCCACTTAACGTCCTAACGGACTGTTTGAAGTGGGGGCTTCTCGGTTAATCATTACTTTTGATAGCTAACGAATTCGTCCTAAGACAGCCGAGCTAACTCCCTTGTTCCAAAGGTTATTTTATTGCTATTTATGCTAACGCTAATAGGCGTATTGCTTCATTTTTGATATTGATAGCTGCGTTATAATCTCTATCGAGATTTACACCGCATATACAAGAATAGACTCGTTCAGACAATGTCATATTTTTTACATTTCCACAACTGCTACATGTTTTTGTGGAAGGAAACCATTTGTCTATTTTCACAAGTTGTTTTCCTTGTTCATTTAGTTTATAAGCTAAGAAAGAAGTGAACATACCCCACCCATTATCAGCGACACTTTTTCCAAAATGAAGTGCTTGCGACATTCCTTTCATGTTTAGGTCTTCAATAGCTACAACATCAAAATTAGTAGCCAACTCTTTAGACTCATGATGAAGGAAATTCTTACGTTGGTTAGCTACTTTCTCATGTAACTAAGCTACACGGATACGTTGTTTATTCTGACGAATAGAACCTTTTGTTCTTCTTGATAATACTCGTTGTGCCTTTGCTAACCGGTCTAACATTTTACGATAGAACTTAGGATAATTGGCTTTCTCATCCTCAGAACTAACGTATAATCCATCCATCGCAAAGTCTAATCCAACAACTGTTTCTACTTCTTTTTGTACAATCTCTTTTTCGTATTCAGTCAAGATGGACACATAGTATTTACCGGTAGGTGTCATAGAAATCGTACATGACTTGATCATATAATCTTGTGGTATTTCTCTATGTTGTTTGATACGTACCATTTTCAGTTTTGGCAATTTGATATGACCATTAAGCAACATAATATTTCCGTTTACTACATTCGTTGTATAAGACTTTCTGTCTTTTTTACTTTTGAATGTTGGGAAGTCATTTTGACCACTAAAGAAATTCTTATAGGCAGTTTGCAAGTTTAGTTGAGCATTTGCCAAAGCTAATGAATCAACTTCTTTTAACCACTCAAATTCTGCTTTATATTTCGCAGGAGTTGGAAGCTTTTGTTTCTTTAGTTGTTCCTTATCATTTTTGTATTTTTCATACGCTTCTTTCCGTTCAGCTAACATTCTGTTATACACGAAACGTACACAACCGAAGGTTTTACGCATAAGATATGCTTGTTCTTCTGTTGGATACAAACGAAATTTATATGCTTTGTCATATCATTTCACCTCACTTTTCACCTTGATTTTCAATATATTTCTTTACTACCTCTATTGGCGAACCACCAGTAGTTAGTAAGCAAAAACTTCTTGACCAAAACATCTCTTTCCAAAGTTTCTTTTTCACTTGTGGAAAGTCTCTCTTGATTAGTCGAGAACTTGCACTTTTATACGCATTAATAAATTTTGTCATTTCTGTATTCGGATGTGCCTTGAACAAAATATGAACATGGTCTACATCATGATTCCACTCTATCAGTGTTATGTTGTAATTCTCGGATAACCTGACAAACATGTCTTTTGCATAGTCTGATATATCATCATCGAACACATTTCTTCTGTATTTTACAACCAACACAAGATGATAATACAACAAGAACACTGAATGATTATTGCTATCTAATTTCATTTGTATACCAACCTTTATTATTTATAAGACTGATTTTATCAGAGGCAAAATAAAAAGCAAAGCCTTTTGGCTACGCCAAACCGAAATTCATCTCGGGCTACGCCCTTCACGCGCTTGAGGAAGGAGAATTCTTTCGAGGAATTCGTTAAAACAAAAAGAACTTGTAGGAATCTCTACAAGTTCTTTTTAGTTTCAGGTGAATATACGAGACAAACTATCTTACAGATTCATCATAGAAACTACAGGGGTAATGCTTTGACAAATATATTATATAACAAATATTAACAGCCATAAATTTTAATTTTGGGAATTATGTGAATTAATAACGAAATTAGCTTTTTTCTTAACTATTATTAATTTCGTTTACTACTAACTTCTTTTTCCTTAAATAAACTGCTCGATCCGATTTTTTTGCAACTTCTTGTGAATGCGTAACTACAATTACACATTTATCCTCTTGATGAGCGAGCTCCTGAAACAACTCAATAATTTCATTTGCTGTTTCTCCATCAAGGTTTCCTGTTGGCTCATCAGCAATAAGTAAATCGACATTGCAAGATAGTGCTCGAGCAATTGCTACACGTTGTTGTTGTCCACCACTTAGTTGCAAGACATTTCGTTTCACTTCTACTTCTGTGAGTCCTACCTTCTCTAATAATTCTAATGCTCTTGCTTTTTTATTTTGTACCTTCACACCTGTAATTTCCATTGCCGTTAGTACATTCTGAAGAGCGGTCATATAGGTAATCAAATTATACGATTGGAAAATTACGGATACATTTTGATTACGGTATCGATCCAAACCAATTTTTCGAATATCCTTGCCATTATATAGTACATAACCGTTTTTAGGTATGTCCAGCCCACAACCTAAGCTAAGAGTTGTGGTTTTGCCAGATCCAGAGGGCCCTAAAATCGTGTAAAAATGCCCTTTTTGAAAAGAAAAATTAACATTATCTAGTATCGTTACTTTTTTCCCGTTACTTTCATAATAATAATCTAAGTTTTTAAATTGTAAAATCGTCTCCATATCGAGCCTCCTTATTCATCTTTTAAAAGAATTTGTTTTGGATTTAAGCGTAGAATAGATAATGCTGGAAGAAGCGTTGCTAATATAGCAATAGCTAGTCCAATTCCCCCCATTTTTCCTACATCCTCTCCCGTTACACTTACATCAATTTTATCAATTGGCTCCTTTTTTTGGTCTTGTAGACTACCACCAGGTCCAGCCACCATTACAGTACTATTTTGTGAGGTGTCTGTTTCTTCACTTGCTGTAGCAATTTCACTCGAAAGTAAGTTATCCCCTACGAATTGAGAAACTTTAGCTCCTGTTGTTATGGATAATCCAAATGCTAAAATAGCAATACATACTACTTCTACTACGAACTGCGCCATCAGTTTCCATTTTTTCTCTCCAATGGACAATAAAATCCCCATTTCCTTACGACGTGCTTTAATCGATAACATAATGATTAATCCTAAGATAATCGCACCTGCAATAGATACCATATAGATAATCATTTGAGACGTAGAAGCGATATTTTCGATAGGACCAATCATTTGTTTGTACAATGAATCTTGTGCATCTAACTTAAAATAATTAAAATCAATATCAGATTTTTTTGCTTCTTTTTTAAATGCATCAATGTCTTGTGGATCGTTCAATAAGTACACAACTTGAATACTACTACTCATACCTTCATCTGTTTCTAATTTTTTTAAAGTAGAGTAAGGCATATATAGTTTATTAGCTGGATTCATCATAGGAGGGGGATTTTGACCCATTGGTTGCTCATTCGTTTCGTAAATACCGATAATTTCAACTTCAAGAGTTTCCTTCTTATCCCCTGATTGAACTTTAACTTTATCTCCTACTTTCAAATTGTTTTGTTCCGCTAATCGTTTTTCCATTAAAGCTACATTCTGATCTTTCATCTGTTCTGTAATTGGTTTCCCATCAATGATTTTACTTTTTCCATTTTTAAAACTTTCTTGTAATAAAGTCTTGCGAACTCCTTCTATCATAAGGGAAGAATTCATATCTATTTCTGAACCTGAACCTGATCCCCCCACCATTGCAACGTTACCTTTTCCTTTTCCTTCGCCTTCTGAAGCTCCTACTAATTTAAACCCATCCGCAATTCCGAAATTATTGGTTATATAATTATAGTCTTTTACATGCTTTGACTTCGCTAATTGATCTGCTTCTTGTGTGTTGAGCTTCGGCGGCTTAGGCATCTCGCCAGTTTCCCTAGCTCGTTGACCTAATTTGTCAAAATCAAGACCTAAAGTAACATCTGCACCTAGTTTTTTTCTTGCTGCATCCGCAGCTTTTTTTGATGCATTTTGGATTGTGAATCCTGCCAGCACTAAATTGGTAACAATCAGGAAGACTGCCATCAAAATTAATGATGTTCCTATTCTTTTTTTCATACTGAGAATTGCGCGTTTTATAAAATTCATTTTTCCTAACCTCCTTGATAGCTGTTATTCTATATACGCTATCTAGAGTTTGTATGGAGTTACTCAGTAGTTTATCTAGAGATTTACGGAGTTTATGTGTATTTATTCATTGACCTTCGCAAAAAAAACTGGAACACAAATTAGAATACGCAATCGATTTTGAATATTGGTAGAGAGCCAGTCCATTAATGTGGAGTGAGGGCGAATGGAATGATCGTACATATAAAACTAGTAAAATAGAAAAAACCACCGAAAGGTGGCTGTTAAGCGGTACGTGTTTGTTCCATTAATTTCACGGTTTTTGTTAGTTTTTCACCATTTCGATAAATGGTTACTTTAATTGTATCCCCCAATTTTTTCTTTTCATATAAATATTTACGGAATTGAACGACATTTTCTATTTTTTGTTCATCCAATGCAATCACAACATCATACTGTTGTAAGCCGCCCTTTTCTGCTGGTGATTGGTTTGAGATATTCCCCAACACGGCACCATTTGTTATCTCTTTTGGTAATTTTAATTGATTACGTGCAGAGTCTGTCATTTTCTCCACATCCAATAACTGTACACCCATCATTGGACGTTTAACTGTTCCATCTTTCTCAAGAGACTCTAGGGTTGTTTTAGCTAAATGAATCGGGATTGCAAATCCAATTCCTTCAACTGCTTGTTGTGCAATTTTACTCGAATTAATTCCAATGACTTCACCCTGTTCATTAAACAAAGCTCCTCCACTATTCCCAGGATTAATAGCCGCATCTGTTTGAATTACCTGTGCCTGCCAATCCGCTTGTTCATTCCCAAGTGTACTAACAGGTATTTCTCTCTCCTTGCTACTAATAATCCCCTTTGTTACACTACCTTCTAGCCCTAATGGATTCCCAATGGCTATCACCGTTTCCCCTGTACGAATTTTTTCTGAGTCTCCAAGTGTTGCGACTCTTTTTACATCTGTCCCGTCAATTTCTAATACGGCTAAATCTAATAATGGATCTGTCCCTACTACTTTAGCGGGAACCTTTTTACCGTTATTCAATTTCACTTCTATTTTATTCGCACCGTCTATCACATGATTATTTGTAACAATGAAAGCCTTATTGCCGTTTTTTTTATATATGATCCCTGATCCCGAACCAGCTTCTTCTGATTGGTCTTGCGTATTAAATAAATCTGCATTTTGTTTATAGTTAATGACACCGACTACAACTTCTTTTGCAGATTCAATCATATTTTGAAGATTGCTCACATTTTCTGGTTTGTGAGAGATAGGAGTAGCCTGATTCACTTCGTTATGCTTAGGAGATTGACCTGCACTTCCTTGGATTTCATTTATATAAGGGGAGGTCAAGCCAATGGTAATTGCACCAATCATTGCACCAATTATTCCTGTAAAAAAATAACCTGTTTTTTTATAGGATTCATTCCTATTGTTTTCTGTTTGATTTGTATCAGCGTGTCCCATTGTGAACATTCCTTTCACCTTTTATTTCACTTGAATATTTTCATTTTTATATTTGAATTACGATGTATGGATGTGATATTTAGGACTCACCATTTCCCAAAAATAAAACGGTACCTTTAGGCATGGTTTAGACATAAATTAACTGTTTTTTCATAGAGGGAATTGTATAATTTAATTTTCATATAACTGCATATAAGTTTTTTAAAATAATTTTGAACAAATCTCTAAAAAAAGAGCCTATTCGGCTCTCATCAAATCAATTATTCAATGTACATAGCATGTTATACAGGTGTTTTGCAAAAAGTGGCTACAAGGAACAATAACCATCCATTAGCTTATTTACTCTTTTGTTATAAACGTAGATCCTAGCATCCTCGTAAGAATGGATGGTAATAGGTTTGTGTGTAAATAAGAAGGAAGGGATAAAATTTGATAGATTGTGTAAGCCGTCAACATTATGTATCATTCCTTTCTATTTGGTACATGTATCATACAAACTTAATCTGTATTCTACATGGAGCTAATCTAGAGTTATAGTAAAGATTTTCAGTACCTAGTTATTGAATGCAAAAAAAAAAGAATCAATTTGATCCTCTCTATTTTTGTTCACTAGACTTATATAGTTTTCTTTTATTTACACTTGTGTATTTATTTAAGCACGGCGCTAATTTCAATTTTTGTTTTTTCTCTTTTATGCGACCATTATTCGAATGAGTGGCCATCCACAGTTGTACATCTAATAAAAAAAGAATGATGTTTGCTTCCAATGACATCTTGATTACCTCCCTCTGTCTTGTTATGTATATAACCTATCTCATGCATCTGGAGCTGATTTGAAATACATGTAGTTTTCTTGTGAAGTTTTTATCGTGCTTCTATGTATTCTAATACGTCTCCACATCAGCTCCAGACTAGAAGATTATAATGACTACAAGAGGTGATATAACAATGAACTATCATATTCTGGTGGTAGAAGATGATCAAGAAATTCAAGAACTAATCAAACAATTTTTAATGACACAACAGTATAAAGTTATAGTTGCATCAGATGGATTAGAGGGCATGAAACAATTTAATAAGCAATCCTTCGATTTAATTCTTCTAGATGTGATGATGCCAAACCTGAATGGATTTGAAGTTGCCAAAATGATTCGAAGTCAGTCAAATATACCAATTATTATGCTAACCGCGCTAGAAGAAGAACAAGATCAAATGAAAGGATTTGATCTTGGAATCGATGATTATATTACGAAACCTTTTTCTTTTCATGTCTTGATGAGACGAGTCGAAGCAGTACTGAGAAGAAGCTATAATCAAAGTACGGATAATCATTTCGTCTTTAAAGAAATACATGTCGATGGTGATGCATATAAAGTATATGTAAGTAGGGTTGAAATTCCCTTAACGACAAAAGAATTCGAAATTCTGCAACTACTACTTCAAAATGAAAAAAAGGTACTCACAAGAGAAAATATTGTTGAAAAAATTTGGGGATATGAGTATGCCGGAGACACACGAATGATTGATACGCATATGAAAAACATACGAAAAAAATTAGATATACCCTATATTAAAACAGTAAAGGGCATTGGTTATAAAATCGATGAATAGGATTGTAAAAATCATGAAGATGAAGAGAATTACCTATAAACTCTTTATGACTACATCACTCATTTTGTTAGCCTTTGCAACCTTAATTTATGTAACTTTATACTTCTTTCTCCCTAAATTTTATGAGCAATACAAAACAGATCAGCTTCAAACGGGAATCGAAGAAATAATTGATAAATCTAAAGATCTTACGTTTCAAAATGCAATACCACTTGTTGATGAATACGCACAAAAAAATAATGCAGTGATCTATCTTCAAAATAATGAGGGAAGGCTTATTTATTCTCCTACTATTACTATTCTTCAAAGCACTATTCAAGGAAGTGCGATTCAAAGAGGTACTATTCAAGGAGATACTCAGGCAACAGGTTATGTTAAAACAGTACCAGCAAGGAGTTTAGATAATCCTCGTAATTCATATGAGGTTACCAAGCCAATACAATTCCAAGATGTTAACTTAACGCTTGTGGTGTTCGCAACATTTCAACCGATCGATGAAGCTTCACAGGTCTTGGTACGTTTTCTTCCCTATATCAGTATCATTGTACTGGTTATTGGCTTAGGAAGTGCATATTTTTATTCAAGGTTTATTACAAAACCACTTATTTATATTAATGAGGGTGCACAAAAGATGGCAAACTTGGATTTCTCCGAAAAAATTGAGGTTCGTTCTATGGATGAATTAGGGGAATTGTCCAATAGCTTGAACGATATGTCCATAAATTTACAACAAGCAATTTTTGATTTACAAAAAGCGAATCAGCAATTGAAAAGTGATATTGAAAAAGAAAGAGAAATAGAAACAAAGCGACGGGAATTTTTTGCTATTGTAGCACATGAATTAAAAACTCCTCTTACTGTTATGAAAGGTTACTTAGAAGGGATGATATACAATATCGGCCCTTATCAAAATCGTGACCAATATTTAAAGAAAAATCATCAAATAATTGGAAGTATGGAACAACTGGTTCGCGAAATTTTAAGCACGTCAAAACTAGAACAACATACCTTTAAACCACAAGTAGAAGAAGTAAATCTTTCGAAGTTAATAGGTACAATCACAAAAGACCTCGAATTTTTTGCTTCTCAAAAAGACATTCAAATAATAAAAGAAGTCGATTCTGACATTTTTGTTTATACGGATTGTGTTCTTTTAGAAAAAGCTTGTAAAAACATCATTCATAATGCGATTATGTATTCACCACTTAACGAAAAGGTCTATATACAGTTAAGCCAAAAATCTAAGCAAAACTATATCGAAATGCAAGTCCTTAATACAGGTGTCGAAATTAAAGAAGAGAATATACAACATATATTCGAACCCTTTTATCGAATCGAAAAGTCAAGAAATCGAAATACTGGAGGGAGTGGCTTAGGATTATATATTGTAAAACAAATTTTCGAATCCCTTTCTATCACGTATTCTATGAATAATACCAAACAAGGCGTACAATTTTTGGTTACCATTCCAGTATCCATCAAGTAAACAACAAAAGAGTCTCGATCTTATTTCATCCTATAGAAATAAGATCGAGATTTTTCATATAGGATACCGTCACATTGATAAAAAGAGTTACTTAAAATATAAGTTATATTCTAATATTTTATCATTTTAGCCACGAAGACTCCTTCCTCAAGGAACGCGAAGTGAGTAGGTGGGAGATGAATTGGCTTCGGACAAGGGATGGCAGGAAGCCATCTTAATTGTTCGACAGACATAAACTGTTACTTCACTACCTATCGAATGTACGTTTGTTGTATAATAGAAACATACCGAAATGGAGGTGAAATGAATGATGATTAATAAAGCATATAAATTTCGTATCTATCCAAATAAAGCACAAGCAACCCTAATCAATAAAACGATTGGCTGTTCTCGTTTTGTATTCAATCATTTCCTATCTCTATGGGATAATGCATACAAAGAAACAGGGAAAGGTTTGACATATGGTACATGCTCTGCCAAACTCCCTGCCATGAAGAAAGAGTTTGTTTGGCTAAAAGAAGTGGATAGTATCGCGATTCAGTCGTCTGTTCGCAACCTTGCGGATGCTTATACACGCCTTTTCAAAAAACAAAACAATGCCCCGCGTTTCAAATCTAAGAAGAACAACGTACAATCTTATACCACAAAACAAACAAATGAAAACATTGCCGTTGTAGGAAACAAAATAAAATTGCCAAAACTAGGTCTTGTTCGATTTGCCAAAAGTCGTGAAGTAAAAGGACGTATTTTAAATGCTACAGTTAGACGGAACCCTTCTGGCAGATACTTTGTGTCATTGTTAGTTGAAACAGAAGTGCGAGAACTTCCGAAAACAAACTCTTACATTGGAATGGATGTGGGACTAAAAGATTTCGCCATTTTGTCAGATGGAACAACCTATAAAAATCCGAAGTTTTTTCGATCATTAGAAGAGAAGTTGGCAAAAGCACAGCGTGTTCTTTCTAGAAGAATGAAAGGATCTTCTCGCTGGAATAAACAACGAGTAAAAGTAGCTAGAATTCATGAATACATGACGAATGCTAGAAAAGATTACTTGGACAAAATCTCGACTGAAATCATCAAAAACCACGATGTTATCGGTATAGAGGATTTGCAAGTATCAAATATGTTAAAGAATCATAAGTTAGCAAAAGCAATTAGTGAGGTATCATGGTCTCAGTTTCGAACTATGTTGGAATACAAAGCAAAATGGTACGGCAAACAAGTCATTGTTGTATCGAAAACATTTGCTTCAAGCCAATTATGTTCTTGTTGTGGATATCAAAACAAAGACGTTAAAAATCTAAACCTACGTAAATGGGACTGCCCTTCTTGCCTTACACACCATGATAGGGATATTAACGCAAGTATCAATCTAAAGAATGAAGCGATAAGGCTTCTAACCGCAAGGACTGTGGAGATAGCCTAATAAATTAGAGTTCGATAGAACTCTTTACTTAGGAATCCCCCTCTTCTAAACGAAGTGAAAGTGGGGGTAGTTCAATGTTGATAACTGACGGTATCATTATATTTCATTCTGCAGCTTATTTAGAAGAGTTATGTACATTTCGAAGAAGTTCTTCAATAAGTTTTGTTTTTTCATTCACCTTTGTGGCATATGTGAAATCACCATAACAATATGGATACCTAAAATTATTTTTATTTCCACCACAAGTGTACATCGCTGGATTTTGATCAACTTTCATCTTAGAAAACTTTTTAGCCGAATCTTCCGAGTGTTGTTTAACTTCTTGACTGGCAATAAAATCAATATACCCTGGTCCCATATTATAGCTTTGAATAATTGCATCCATGCTAACATCTTTTTCCGTTCCATATTTGTACATTTTAGCAAAGTGTTTTACCCCTTGTTTAATGCTCAAGCTTATCTCTTGAAGTTCATTTGGCTTTAATCCCAGTGATTCAGAAGATTGCATAGGGTCGTTGCCCTCACCTCTACTCTCTTGGTACATAATTCCTAATAAAACTGCTGTTTTCTCTCCTAAATTATATTTTTCTAATTCTTTTTTCAAGGTGGGCTCATATTGCAAAACACGTTTTTCGGTTGCGAGCGCTTTATTTTGTTGAATATTGGTTTTATGATTAAGATATAGTATTCCAAGCATTGTTCCTAAACCTAAAATACTAATAAACAATAATATAATAATTCGTATTTTACTCGTATTCTTCATATATTCCTCCTCGTATTAGAAATTCTATTTTTCAAAGGTAATTGGTTATTTACAAAATATGTAATGAACATCTATCTCCCGCTCCTTTTTAGACTCAAACATCAATACTTTAAGGTTTAAAGTTTAATATAAAAATTTAAAGATAAGGTAAAGATAAGATAAAGATAAGATAAAGGACATTTTTTATGCGTACATTAAAAAGGTATTGGTACAAACGGATATGTGGGACAACTTGTTGATATGAATGGATTTAGTGATAATTGAGAGGTTATCGTACAAGTTATTAATTTTGGAGGTATCATTCCAGAAGAAGATTTACCCTATCTTTTTAATATACTTTATATAGAAAAATAAGAGATAAAATATAATAAAAAAACGGCTAACCCTCCACGTAAGAGAATCGGCCGTCACAAATAATTAATTATTTCATACTTGAGATATTATCACCTTTAGCGCTATACAATGAGATATTCGCTTAACCATTGAAAATTATTTAAAGGATTACTTTCTTCTTTTTTTACTATTTCATAACTTGCTTCAAATTTATTCTCCTCATTTATCGAATTCTAACAATCATCATCACACATAACTTAATACATTACTGAAAAGAAAAAAGCTCTGCACTATGCAGGCTTTCTTTATGATTTTACCGCTAAATTATTTATAAAACTTTCTATAGAATTTGCCTGGAATATACGGAAATAAGGAGATTGAACATCGTAATGTTTGTCAGTAATGATAAGGATTGAAGGAAAAAATTTAGAAGCTTTCGGCTGCCAATATTCATTATGCCATTCTTGGCTATGGAAGTATAACTCATATCTATTTATCTTATCTTGCATTATTTTTTTACTGTACACCGACTTTTGAACTTCAATAAAGAATGGAGATCTACGCCATATAGTAAAGGCATCTGGCTCCATATATTCTTTCCCATACTTTGGTTCCACTTTGAATAGTTTAGGATTTTCATAATGAACGAGTTGTTTGTATACGTCCACAATACCAAGGAAATGAGGGGTTTTTTGACTTGTCTTTCTGATAGAACTTGGCTGCGGAAAATAAATGTATGGGTGCTGTAATACGTTAGCATCAACATGACCATCTCTTCTTAATCGTTTCATAACCGTATTACAGCAAGTTACCGCATTCTTTAAGCCTTGAAAATGCAAGTCAATAATATCGTCACGGGACATGCATCTAAATCGCTTCAAATCATTCAAAATTCCTTTATCTCTACTCTTCATCATCTAACACCCCAAATAACGGAATTTCTTCTTGCGATGAATTCTGGAGTATTTTCTCCTCTTTAGACATGCGATATGGTTCAACAATTTGTTTCGCCTTACTTAATTCCAAATAAGGAGCTTGCACTTTCTTTAATCCATTTCGTTTTAAAATCATTTGGCCTGATAGCTCTAAATGCTCTGAACCAGGAGTACCCATGATATTACTATTAATTGCACTATCACATTTAAAGCCGATTCTTACGGTCATATTGAGCTTTAACTTACCATCTAACACTTTCGCATCTGGCCGCTGCATACTAAGCATAAGAAACACCCCAAGTGATCGGCCGACTGCTGAAATCTTTTCAATTGTAGTCATACACTCTTTTTCATCTTTTAGCATGGCCACTTCATCGATAGCAAGTAGAATATATGCTTTTGGATGATCAGGATTTAATTTGTTGTACGCATCAATATGATCAACTTCATATTCTTCCATAAGTTTTCTTCGTTCTCTGATTTCCTTCCATAACATTTGAAGCATTATTTTCATTTCAATTTCTTCCATACAAACTTCTTTTACATGCTTCACTCTTCGCAAGAAATGAAATTCAGAGTTTTTTAAGTCACCAAGGTACAAATGCAACTTTTCAGGAGACATATATTGAATAAGTGTGGATAATACAACACGTACCATACTACTTTTCCCGCTTCCCGTTTCTCCTGCTATTAATAAGTGTGGTGTATTGGAATCAACCATATCGTACGTAATCGTTTTTCCGAATTGGTCCCGGCCAACCACAACAGGAAGACGGTATTCTTTTAATAATGGCTGCCATTCTTTATAACAGTAATTGTATGGTTTTAGTCCAGCAGCTGAACGGAATGCATGTAGTACAAACTTTTTCATATCCCCTTCAATCGTAAGATTCCGTCCTAATATTTGCTGAAAACAGAACCACTTCTTTTCAATCTTCTGTGGATCTAATCCGTTTGGGATGGTAAATACATATCTCACGCTTTCTTTCGAAGAGGAAACATCATGTATCTTTGGATAAATAGGAACTTTGCCCCCACGCGTTTGATGTTCCGTATATAAACCTGCTTTTCCGAACACCTCCATAAGCTGATTCCTTAACCTTTGCGTACGAATCCACTCCTTTATCATCCCCATTACTCCCTTCCCTCCTTAAAACATGATTACGATACGAACAAATACATATCCAATCAAGCAAACTCCACCAATTCGCGTGCCGTGATAAATACCTTCGCTTACAAATTTAGCTGCTGATATATAGTCATGTCGCACCAAGTATTTTTCTAATATGACTGCTCCGATTAAAATCGTTCCCATAACTCCTAATGCAATGTAAGTATGTAATACCTGATCCGACATATGAAGGAATGCGAAAGGACTTAATGAATTATATTTACGGATTTTCTTTTCTTTATCTTTGTATGACCGATCCATAAACTCGCGAAAAGGAGTTGTTTCTTTCCTAGCATGCATTTAAATACCCCCTTTATAAACAGAATGAAAAAACCAGATGAAATATTGGGTTTATACGCTTATTACCTTGATAGCATTACTTTGCTAGTTAACGTGGTAGATACTTTGCTATTACATAGGCTAGTTGATTTGGTATCTAATTTGGTAATAAGTTTGTTAAATACCATAGTGGCTACCTTGATACATCATATTGCGTGGGGCTTGTACATTATTAACACTTTTGTTTAAAAAAATCATGCTTTGGTAAAGATGTGATTAATAGAGGATTTAAGAATAGGAGTGTTCACAATGTTTGGCTTGGGGAAACCATTATCAAAGTTTGGTAAATTTTTAAGAAGAAATAATATTACTCAAACCGAATTAAAGGAATGGAGTGGAGTAAATCAAAATACAATTAGTCGTATTTCTCGTTCAAATACATACAAACCTTCATTAGGGAATGGCCAAAAACTAATTAGGTCCTTAAAAAGAAAAGGTTACAGTGTAGACTTTGAGGATTTCTGGATGTAATAATCAGCTCGTTAAACCGAGCTGATTATTTTTTGAAGAATTCATCATTCTTTTTGATTTTTGTGCCGCGTTAGCTTATATAAAAGTGCTAAAATTCCAAAGAACGTGTATAAAAAGTGACAAACAAAAGATATATTGTTAATAGCAATAATATTAATACACAAGTAAAATACACGATAGAAATACGCTTTCTATTCACTTTCCAATTACGTATACTGGAAATTATAAAACTTACTATCACCATGCAACAAATCCCTACCAAAAACACCAATACATACTCGTGAATAATAACACCACAAATTAAAAATATAACTGCTAATATTGCTAATAGTGAATGAACTACACGCAAAAATAACCTCTCCTTATCTCATTGGAAACCTATTAATGTAATATTATTTTATTTAGCAAACAGATGGTTTCCAATTTGTGCAACGGTTTGACGTGTTGTAATCCATTTATCAGTCGAGGTTTTGGGATTGTAGAAATAGAGCCAATCAGAATTTGTTCCTTTTGAAGTGAGAGCCTCGTCTACTGCCATTCTTGCTTCCTGTGTAGCAGGCTGATTAATTCTACCGTCTGTAACAGGAGTAAATGCATAACCATTTTTAATGGGTTCATAAATTACGTCTGTAATTGTATTTGGAAAACCATTTTCATTAGCACGATTTAATACTACTTTTGCAACTGCAACCTTTCCTGCATGCGGTTCTCCTCCTGCTTCTGCATTTACTAATCGAGCCATTAAATCCACTTCTTGTAATGAAATACCAGTATCAATCTTTAAGTGTTGACCGACAAAAATTTGATTTCCGTCTACGTTATTGTTTTGTTTAATAGACTGTATTGAAACCTTATATTGTTGTGATATAGAACCTAATGTATCCCCACTTTTCACTTGGTAAATTGCTTGATATGTATTAGTTGAAACTGGTGAATTATTTTTTTGAACATATTTGTTTGCAGTTGACGATACCGGAATTGTTAAACGTTCTCCAATATTAATTTGATCATTTTCTTTATAATTTGCTTGTTTAAGTGATTGAACGGACACCTCATATTGTTTACTTATTGCTTCTAGGGTATCATTCTTTTGAACCGTATAAACCGTTGAAGCCGCAGTCCCTACTGGATTTGATACTACTGTAATCATTGCAGCAGATAATGGTAACCAGGTTTTCGCCTTACATAACTTCATTCAAAAAAGCCTCCTAAAAATTATTAAGTACTCTTAATATGTTTAAGTTAAAAACAAATCAAGCTATTTATAGCGTAACAAAACATTGAATTCAAGTCATTGAATTTGTATTTCTATATAATAATTGGGTTGCTTATGATATTGAAATTGAATTATTATAGTTATGTTTCAAAAGAATCGGACAATCTAATTCTTAAACTAAATATGGTGAAAGTAGAGGCTTATTTCAATTGCCTAATAGTTTCTTTCCTAAGAACTGTTTCTATACGCTATACTGACTCCTAATTAATTGTAGAAGGAATGATAAAAATGAGTGATAGATCCTCAAGACGATGGAAAATGCAACAAAAGTTACGGGCACTGAAAACAAAAAATAGCAATGATACAAACCCTTTGTTTAATGAATGTATTGAATCCCTCGGAGACGAAACTCTCATTTTCTCTCAAAAAAAAAGCCAACAGATTGCAAGTACTTTAATAAATTCATTTCCTATAACTGTCTCTGGAAGAATAGATTGGGAACAAATAGACAATCAATTAATAGCTTTAAATAAAGAGCAACTAATTTCCCTTATTAAAGAAAAGAAACCAGATTTTGATGAACAGATTTTTATACTATGGGATAACTATGAAATCCCTGTAATAAGCACAAATCTTGATAAAGTCTTCCAATCACTAGTTGATATTGGTGCAGTCAGTTTTTATTTCTGGTTATTGGATAAAGAATATAAATTTATAATTGAAATAAAAAATGAAGAAATGATTATGGTTGGGTTTCGCTAATAATCCACTCAACTTTCCCCATTCTCTTTTTCTATAAATGAGCTGTTTCCACCGACGCTGTGACGCCTTTAGCACTACGAATACCTCCTTTAATTTCATGATATGGGGTATTTTCCTATCTAAGCGCTTCATTGTTATCAACCAACACTCCGACTTCTCCGTGGCAGCTACTGTCCACCGTTCCAAGAACATTGCATTCCGCGTCATACCGATACGCGGATGCACCTGCAATTCATATCCTGATAGAATCTCAAAAACTTATGTTTTTGGGACACTAGTATGTTTCTTTTTTCATTTATAGCTTTAACATTTCTTATACGGCATTTGGATTACGCGATATAATCTCAATCCGGAATGGGAATTCCCTCTCACTACTTGTCTATTGTCTTGTTATTCGCTTTCTTCCTAGATTGAATAATTTTAAAATTCTTATCTTGAAAGAGGTCATTAAAGTTATCTAAAATTGGTTTTAATATTTTTGGTTTTAGCAAATAATAATGTTGTATAATTTGAGAATTTTAAAAGCAAACATCTTTATTTCAAGCTTATAATTTTTTTATTTATCCATACTGCCCCCTTCAAATTACCTTTTTCAATTAAATTTATTGCTTCACGTTCTTCTTTCAACTTTTATATATAATTGTGTGCAGAATAAAAAATATCAAAAAATAATATAGAAAAAGCACTGCTGAAATCTTCAGCAATGCTTTCCGATTAGACGTACTATGATAATGAACGTCTAATTTTTTCTACTCATGAGTTCTGTATACTCATATATATTTATTTTAGATTTAAGATACGTTCTATTTCCTTCACACTCAACTTACTTGCTTTTGCAATAGTTTCAAGCGGTACACCAATTTCATACATCCCTCGAATCATCTGCATCTTACCT
Source organism: Bacillus cereus (assembly GCF_015071065.1). Lineage (GTDB taxonomy): Bacteria > Bacillota > Bacilli > Bacillales > Bacillaceae_G > Bacillus_A > Bacillus_A cereus_BA. The sequence continues at coordinate 133,833 of NZ_VOVA01000010.1, forward strand.
TGCTCAATGCCTTTTTCCATGCCCTCTTGTTCTGCATGAGCTAACTTAGCTTGTTCATCTAGAAGTAATTTCTCTCGAGCTTCATATGCTGTTCGGAAAGAAGAATCATGGCTCATATTTTCCCATTTATTTATTGCCTTTTGTAAAATTGGATCTTGATTCATCGCAATCTCCTCCAATGTTTGAGTTAAATGTTCATCTTCATGTGCTGGTAATAATAACATCCAACGAACAAATGTATTTTCCCACGGGTTTACTTTTTCTTCACGCCATTGTTTTACCAATTTCGGTATCTCTACAAAATGGATTTCAATGTCATCACTTAAGAGTTGCTGCATTTTAGTATTCCATAATTGTCCGATGGTATGAAATGCATCATCCTGAGAAAATAAAATAAAGTCTAATAGATTAATCGTAATTGTTTTTCGAAGTGAACGATATGGCATCCCTTCTTGCATTTGAGATGTATAAAGTTTACTCCAGTAATATAAAGAACGCTTTACCATATCATGAGTATTTCGAAGCTGAATTTCGATATTTACTTGCGTCCCATTATCTAGTGTTGCCAATAGGTCTAAAATTGATAACTTATCATCTTCATAAGATTTATGAAGATGCGGATCATCTAGTTGAAGCGATGTAATAGGTGCGTCTAAAAATTCTTCTAGAATTGCATTTAAGAAACCCGTTAAAATTTCTTCGTTTCCTTTCGTCCCAAATAACTGTTTAAAAGCAAAATCAATGCGTAAATTTACTAATTTAGTGGACATGGATTTCCTCTCCCTGTCTATATCATCTCGTATTCTTATTGTACATAAAAAAAGATAGAATATGCAAACAGGCTCTTATGTTATCTGACATAAGAATTTGCCTAACCTTATTAAAAATTGGTGTTTCGGGCCAAAAACGCTTGTAAGTAACATTGTATATTGCACCATAACTATTAAAAGCGCTTTATGAAGAAAAAATTGTCCAGTATGCTTACGATCATACTGACATTACTACTCTACAAATAAATTTTTTTATTTAATTTTACAATTTGCGTTAGATACTTTCCGTATTCGTCCAATAAAATATTTAATTCAACAATGCTTTGTTCTACTGCTTTATGTACTGACAAAGTTGAGATAAATCTTAAGCATCTGCTAATGTATTCATATTCAACTAATCCTAACCATTTCATCAACTATCGATAAAAAATTAACCATATTATACCATAGTTACAATACTTACAAAGACTTAGTTACCATAACACCACTTATCAGCAGTCCATGTATCTCAAAATCTATAAAAAAAGTCCCTTCAGAACTGCTTTCGAAAGGAACTTTTCGTTCACATAATCTGTATTATCAGTAGTTTTTATTTATCTACTTTAAAATACTCTGGGTGTTCGGCTTTCATAGATAAAATGTTACCACACTCTGTGCAAACATCAGCAATCACTCTTGAAAATTGATTAAAAAGGTTATTTGTACTAATAGGTCTTAAACATGCTTGGGCATCTAATGAACTTTGTCCGATTTCTCTAGAACCACAATTAGGACATTTCTTATTCATTTTCAATTCCTTCTTTCCAAGATTTAGTTCACATAAAA
>NZ_VOVA01000100.1 GCF_015071065.1 Bacillus cereus
CTGAAAATTGGAGCGGAAGACGGGATTCGAACCCGCGACCCCAACCTTGGCAAGGTTGTATTCTACCACTGAACTACTTCCGCAAGACATGTTTGAGTTATTTTATTAAAAGTGCGGGTGAAGGGAGTCGAACCCCCACGCCAAAGGCGCTAGATCCTAAGTCTAGTGCGTCTGCCAGTTCCGCCACACCCGCATATTTCATTAAAAATGGTGAGCCATGAAGGATTCGAACCTTCGACCCTCTGATTAAAAGTCAGATGCTCTACCAACTGAGCTAATGGCTCGTACAATTAAAAACTGGTGCCGACTAGAGGACTTGAACCCCCAACCTACTGATTACAAGTCAGTTGCTCTACCAATTGAGCTAAGTCGGCTA
>NZ_VOVA01000101.1 GCF_015071065.1 Bacillus cereus
CCACATCGCTATCAAGCTAAGCTTATGCAAAGTCAATTTCAGGCGAGATTGTTTCTTTTTTCTAAAGAGCAAGTGTAGATGATTGAAAGATTTGCATACGAAATAAACCCTAACGGGTTTCACTTTTTTGAATTAAGCGGCTTGATTATCAGACATGGTACAATTGTAAACGACACCTAATATATCAAAGACTGTTTTCTTCTCATATCGATGAGATTTTCTCCCGTTTTGCTGTAAGAGGTTGAACAGGCGAATTAAAATCTTTGATAGCTCTTGGGTGTCTTTCTGTATAGCTTGGAAAAGAAGAAGAAAATAATCTTTAATCATATATATGGCCTTATATTCACTCAGTTCTCGTTTCTTCTTCAT
>NZ_VOVA01000102.1 GCF_015071065.1 Bacillus cereus
GTTCGAACCCGCGACCCCAACCTTGGCAAGGTTGTATTCTACCACTGAACTACTTCCGCAAGACATGTATGAGTTATTTTATTAAAAGTGCGGGTGAAGGGAGTCGAACCCCCACGCCAAAGGCGCCAGATCCTAAGTCTGGTGCGTCTGCCAATTCCGCCACACCCGCATGTTATAATTTTAAAAGAAAAAATGGGGCGACTGATGGGAATTGAACCCACGAGTGCCGGAGCCACAATCCGGTGCGTTAACCACTTCGCCACAACCGCCATGATTTTCTGGTGCCGACTAGAGGACTTGAACCCCCAACCTACTGATTACAAGTCAGTTGCTCTACCAATTGAGCTAAGTCGGCTAG
>NZ_VOVA01000103.1 GCF_015071065.1 Bacillus cereus
CGTTGAAAGAAGAAAAACATATGCCTGAAGGCATCAAGCTAAGACAAGTTAGATATCTCAATAATATAGTGGAACAAGATCATCGTTTTATTAAGAAACGTGTGCGTTCTATGTTAGGGTTCAAGTCTTTTGGCACAGCTACATCCATTCTTGCAGGAGTAGAAGCTATGCATATGATTAAAAAAGAACAGATTGATTTACGGGATCAGTCTGTTCAAAATCAGAAAGAATTCATCCATCAATTGTTTGGGCTAACAGCATAAAATACAATTCTGCTCGAAATATACGCGCTATATTCTCTTTTATTTTATCTTTGCACCAGAACC
>NZ_VOVA01000104.1 GCF_015071065.1 Bacillus cereus
GGGTTTATCCATTTCTCATACAACGATTATGCGTTGGGTTCATCAGTACGGTCCTTAATTGGACAAACGAATCCGACGTCACCTTAAACAAACAAATGACTCCTGGAGAGTCGATGAAACATATATCAAAGTAAAAGGTCAATGGCTGTACTTGTATCGTGCTGTTGATTCACAAGGAAATACAATCGATTTTCACCTAAGCAAAACAAGAGACCAGAAGGCTGCAAAGCGCTTTTTCAAGAAAACCTTGGCTTTTTCGTATGTTTCTAAGCCACGCGTGATAACAGTCGATAAGAGCCCTGCCTATCT
>NZ_VOVA01000105.1 GCF_015071065.1 Bacillus cereus
AAGAATACTTCATTCCTTTCTTTTTCTCTCGAACAGCTTGATCTTGTAGACGTTTTTTTTGTTGTTCTTCTGTAAGTCGATGAACAATCACACGAGTTGGTACTTTATCAGTCATTCCTACATAAGCGGTGGATATTTCACATGTTTGTCCTGGTTGAAGAGAGTTCATTAAGATTTCCATATCTATCTGTATATACTCTGTACCTTTCTTGATTCTTCCATCTTGAAAATAATCGGGATTGGGATTTTTTTGATAAATACGTGTATTCGACTTGATACGAGAGATATAGTAAGCCTTTTTATCT
>NZ_VOVA01000106.1 GCF_015071065.1 Bacillus cereus
CATTTGCTATATAAAATAGCTTTTTGGTGGAGCCTAGCGGGATCGAACCGCTGACCTCCTGCGTGCAAGGCAGGCGCTCTCCCAGCTGAGCTAAGGCCCCGTAAAATGTATGGTGGGCCTAAATGGACTCGAACCATCGACCTCACGCTTATCAGGCGTGCGCTCTAACCAGCTGAGCTATAGGCCCATACAAATTGCGGAATTTATTTATATCATATTCCCATTTAAGAGTCAATACTTATATTGAACTCTCAAAACTAAACGAAAACGAAACACGGAAACTTATATTGATGAACAGT
>NZ_VOVA01000107.1 GCF_015071065.1 Bacillus cereus
ACAATAGGGCGCTTTAATGGAGCAATGAAAAGCCTAATTTTTCATTTTTATGCTGAGAAATAAGGCTTTTTAATATTGAAATTTCCTTAACGTTGTAAATCCGCATTTTCCTGACGGTACCCCATATAGCGCATATATTTCGAGCGGAATTGTATTTTATGCTGTCAGCTCAAACAATTGATGGATGAATTCTTTCTGATTTTGAACAGACTGATCCCGTAAATCAACCTGTTCTTTTTTTATCATATGCATGGCTTCAACACCACT
>NZ_VOVA01000108.1 GCF_015071065.1 Bacillus cereus
GCTACTCCGTTTGCATCGTATGCTGCTAAATCTTTGAATTCGTATTTCCAGCCTGTTGCTTTGCTTACTTCTTGCGTCGCAATCACTGTACCACTTTGTAGAAGGTCTACTTTAATCATTTCCGGACGATCTTTCGCGTTATCGTCTTTCCATGTTTTCGTTCCTTCTACTTTTGTTTTGCCTACTTTTGTATTTGTGATGTCAGTACCACTTACTTTGGATTCATATCCGGCTACTGGCTGTTCTTTCACTTCATACTTGTAT
>NZ_VOVA01000109.1 GCF_015071065.1 Bacillus cereus
AAGAAGTAATTGCCGCATTTGAAACATGGTAGAAGAACAGAGTAGGATGGCAATCAGTCGTCCATACAAATGGCATTCCAATCGTTCTCGTTTTATCTTTTTACAATGATGAATATGAAAGAATGATTTCCATGTTTTAAATAAAATCTCGATTTGCCAACGTAAAGAATACCAATCATGTACTTGTCCCATCGGGACAATATCTGTAGGGGTGTTTGTCATATATACATTGATACCACTGAGTCGTTTACTACGAG
>NZ_VOVA01000011.1 GCF_015071065.1 Bacillus cereus
TTCTGGCGGCAGTGGTTCTGGCGGCAGTGGTTCTGGCGGCAGTGGTTCTGGTGGCAGTGGTTCTGGTGGCAGTGGTTCTGGCGGCAGTGGTTCTGGTGGCAGTGGTTCTGGCGGCAGTGGTTCTGGTGGCAACGGTTCTGGTGGCAGTGGTTCTGGTGGCAACGGTTCTGGCGGCAGTGGTTCTGGTGGCAACGGTTCTGGCGGCAGTGGTTCTGGTGGCAACGGTTCTGGCGGCAGTGGTTCTGGTGGCAACGGCTCTGGCGGCAGTGGTTCTGGTGGCAACGGTTCTGGCGGCAGTGGTTCTGGTGGCAGTGGTTCTGGTGGCAGTGGCTCTCAAGGTGGCAATGGCTCTCAGGGAGGCAACCGTGTTAAAGGCGATAGCAGTTCTCAAGGTGATAACGGCTCTCAAGGCGGCAACCGTGTTAAAGGCGATAGCGGCTCTCAAAGCGGTAACGGTAACGGAAAAGACAATTCAGTAAAACAAGGCGATAAGTTACCTAATACTGCAACGCATTATCCTGCATCTATTTTAATTGGTCTTTCGACATTCCTAATTGGTGTGTTACTATTTATTCGTCGTAAAAACGCAAAATAAAAACATCATCCTTCCATCTAAAAAATACATGAAACAAATTATAAAGTGAAACTTTAATCAGTGGGGGTTTTACTGCCCGCAAATAGCGGGATAAAACTAAAAAGGACTTTGGATTGTATTTTATTATGCAATCCAAAGTCCTTTTTGTCATCTAGCAGAAAGAGTATTAATACGCTTTTCCCCAATACACCATCTGCTTCGCTTTTTTACTACAGCAAATACATTCGTCAGCTAAACTTTCTTGTTCGAACGGAATACAACGTGAAGATACTCCAACTTCTTCTTTTAGTTTTTCTTCACAAGCTAGTTCTCCGCACCACATCGCTTTAATAAAGCCTTGTTTTTCATCAGCTATTTTTTTCATCTCTTCGAAAGTCGTCACACTATAAGTACTCTCATCTCTAAATACTTTTGCTCTACTAAATAAAGAATGATGAATCTCCTCAAGTAATGATGGGATGCGCTCTTCTAATTGATCCATTGCTATAAACTCTTTTTCTTTCGTATCTCGTCTTACAAGTACAACTTGATTCTTTTCAATATCCTTTGGACCAACTTCTAATCTAATTGGAACACCCTTCATTTCATACTCATTAAATTTCCATCCAGGTGTTTTATTACTAGCATCTATTTTTACTCGCGCAACCTTTTGAATACGCCCTTGTAACTCTGTTGCTTTTTCTAAAACCCCTTCTTTATGCTGAGCAATAGGTACGATAACAACTTGTAATGGTGCAACTTTCGGTGGCATTACAAGTCCGTTATTATCGCTATGGACCATAATAAGTCCACCTATCATTCTTGTCGATACACCCCAAGATGTTTGGTGTACGTATTGCCATTTACCATTACGATCTAAAAACTTAATATCAAATGCTTCTGAGAAGTTCGTTCCAAAGTTATGAGATGTTCCTGTTTGAAGTGCTTTTCCATCATGCATTAAACTTTCAATCGTATAAGTTGCCTTCGCTCCTGCAAACTTTTCTTTTTCTGTTTTTTGCCCTTTAATAACTGGAATTGCTAAATACTCTTCACAAAAAGTAGCATATAGATTTAAAATATTTAATGTTTCAATTTGAGATTCTTCTGCCGTTTCATGAATCGTATGACCTTCTTGCCATAAAAATTCAGTTGTACGAAGAAATGGTCTCGTCGTTTTTTCCCAACGAACTACTGAACACCACTGGTTATATAACTTTGGTAAATCATTATATGATTGAACAATTTTTGAAAAATGCTCACAAAATAGAGTTTCAGATGTAGGGCGTACACAAAGTCTTTCCGCCAATTTTTCATCCCCACCATGAGTAACCCATGCTACTTCAGGAGCAAATCCTTCAACATGATCTTTCTCTTTTTGTAATAAACTCTCTGGAATAAACATTGGCATATACACATTTTCATGACCAGATTCTTTTAGTTTTCCATCCATTACTTTCTGCATATTTTCCCATAATGCATAACCGTATGGCCTTAGAATCATACAACCTTTCACACTTGAATAATCAACAAGCTCCGCTTTTTTTACAATATCGGTATACCACTGAGCAAAGTCTTCTTCCATCTTCGTAATGGCTTGTACTTGTTCTTTTACCATAGTCATTCTTCCTCCTTTAGAAAATAGAAAAAGCCCGCGTCCCTAAATAGGGACCGAGCTTTTTCGGCGTTACCACCCTGATTCATACACAAAAAAATTGAGTATGCTCTCTTTTTGATAACGGGAATTTCCCGCTGCATATGCAGAACTCAAAGGTAGGTTCCATATCGCCCTTTTAAGAATCTTTCAGCCGAACGGATTCTCTCTCTGCCAAAAAGGTTGGACATGTACTAGTCCTTTTTCATCGTTATAACGAAATAAATTTGTTGAATATCATAATATAAATTTTATTTCAAAACAAGAGTCAATTTTCTTATTTTTATACATTCTTTTCAATTATTACTGTTTTATGCATAACTTTTCCGAACGATTTTTACGAGTTGATGAGCTACCATACCAACCAGCGTACCGATTAAAATAAAGAAACAAATAAATCCGTAGCCCATTCCTTCCCATCCACCAATAGCGATCATTGTTACAGGAAAGAAGGCCAAACAAAGAAGTACTAAACTAAGTGCAAATATAATATCAAACTGTTTGTCTGGAAAACGTTTCTTTAGTAAATATGAAATAGCAAATACAAGGAGAATTGTGATTCCACCAATGATGTAAAAGATACCAAATCCATCTAGCCAATCCATAGTATTCCCTCCCTCCCTCCTTCCATTCATTCCCTTATACTCATTATATGTTTAATTTTTCTGAAAATAAACAATAAAATTTTATTTGGAAATATATTTTTATTACCAGGTATTAATAGTAATATATAAGAATAGGTTTTATATAATCAGGAGGGAAACTTTATGGATAAAGCATTAACAAATCACGTCATTATTTTATCTTTTGACTGCTTATCAGCTTTAGATTTTCCTATATTACAAAAACTACCTAATTTCCAAACTTTAATAAAAAGGGGCGCGATTGCGAAAAAAGTGGAGCCAATTTATCCTTCTGTAACATATCCAAGCCACTCAACAATCGTAACCGGTAATTACCCTAATAAGCATGGCGTTGTCAGCAATACATTACTTCAACCAGGACGTGAGTCACCAGATTGGCATTGGTATCGAAAGTCTATTAAAGGAACAACTTTATATGATGAAGCACGCAAAGCAAATTTAACGACAGCAGCCCTTCTATGGCCTGTTACTGGAAGAGCAAATATCGATTACAATTTACCAGAAATTTTTCCAAATAGACCGTGGCAAAATCAAATTTTAGTTTCATTATTTAGTGGTAGCCCGCTATATCAATTAGATTTAAATCGTCGTTTCGGCCATATACGAAATGGATTGTCACAGCCTGAGCTTGATGATTTCGTCCTTGCTTCTGCCGTACATACAATTCAGACGAAAAAGCCTAATGTTATGTTTGTACATTTTACTGATTTAGATACTCAAAGACATTACCATGGCTTCGAGTCCGAGGAAACAGTAGCTGCAATCCATAGACACGACGAACGTCTAGGAGAAATTATTCATGCATTAAAAGAAAGTGGTATATACGAAGAGAGTACAATTATTGCACTTGGCGATCATAGCGCTTTAAGTGAAAACAAAGCAATCCAACTAAATGCCCTATTCTGTCAAAAAGGGCTTATATCCGTAAATAAAAGTGGAAAAATACACGATTGGAAAGCTTATTGCCAAAGCTGTGATGGATCTGCCTACGTACATGTAAAAGATAAAAATGATACTGAAACGATTAAAGAGATTCAAATTCTTCTTGAAGAGCTTCTTCAGAATAAACAAAATGGAATTGAATTTATTCTGCACGATGAAGATGCAAAAGAACGCGGTGCTGATGGTAATTGCTTATTTATGCTAGAAGCCATGGAAGGATATTACTTCATTGAGAATCATACAGGTGATTTCATAAAAAAAATTACTAAAAAAGATGTTACTTCTAGTAAGAAATATACATTTGGAACACACGGATATTCCCCAACAAAGCCTAACTATGAAACAATTTTTATGGCTGCTGGGAAAGGCATTCAAAGTGGCGTTACAATCCCGTATATGAGACTGATTGATGAAGGTCCCACTATTGCTAGATTACTCGGTTTGCACTTAGGTGAAACAGACGGAGCAATTGTAGAGGATTTACTTCAATTGTAAAGAACTGTGTATATATGTAAAAGTTATGTAAAAATCATCACTGTTTCTCTTTTTATAATTTTTATTTTTGTACACTGTTAGTAGAACAAATTTAAGGGGGAACATTATATGAAAAAAATGTCCAGACAAGAAAAAAGCTGGATATTATATGATTGGGCTAACTCGGTATATTCGCTCGTCATTACAACTGCATTATTTCCAATTTACTTTAAAGCAGCTGCAAAAGAAGCTGGACTATCTGGTGCAACTTCAACAGCCTATTGGGGATATGCAAACTCGCTCGCTACACTTTTAATTTCTATACTCGCTCCTATTCTTGGCACAGTTGCTGATTATAAGGGATTTAAAAAACGATTTTTCACATTCTTCTTTGGACTCGGTATCGTATTTACAAGTATGCTAGCAGTTGTTCCAACATCTCAGTGGCACTTATTACTAGGATGCTATATGCTCGCATTAGTTGGCTTTGCTGGAGCAAATATTTTTTATGATGCATTTTTAGTAGATGTTACCTCTGGAGATAGAATGGACCGAATTTCTACAAGAGGCTTTGCATTAGGTTATATTGGGAGCACAATTCCTTTTATCGGTTGTATTGCTCTTATTATTCTTTCTCAAAAAGGAACTATCCCCTTATCGGTCGGCATTGCTAGTCAAATTTCCTTTGCAATAACAGCTCTTTGGTGGGGACTATTTACGATACCAATGCTAAAAAATGTAGAACAAACACACTATATTGAACGTCATCCAAGACCAATTGCAATGAGCTTCAAGCGCCTTGCTAATACTTTTAAAAATATTAAAGAATATAAAACTGTATTTATGTTCCTAATAGCTTACTTTTTCTACATTGACGGGGTAGATACAATTATCACTATGTCTACCGCTTACGGAACAGATCTCGGTATTAGTGCAACCAATCTATTAATCATCTTATTTGTAACACAAATTGTCGCTTGTCCATTCGCTTTATTATATGGAAAACTATCGGAAACATTTACCGGTAAAAAAATGCTATATGTCGGTATTATTATTTATATTATTATCTGCACATATGCTTATTTCTTAAAAACGACACTAGATTTCTGGATTTTAGCAATGCTAGTTGCTACTTCTCAGGGCGGGATTCAAGCACTTAGCCGTTCTTATTTCGCAAAACTAGTACCGAAAGAATCTGCAAATGAATTCTTCGGATTCTATAATATCTTTGGTAAATTCGCAGCAATTATGGGTCCAGTATTAGTAGGTGTCACAACACAATTAACAGGAAAAACGAACGCTGGTGTCCTTAGTATTATTGTCCTATTTATTATCGGTGGATTCTTATTAACTAGAGTACCTGAAAATGATACGTCCGTTACACCACCTAATCCGAAAACTAAAACAATATGAAAAAAAGATCCTCTTCAAACGAGAAGAGGATCTTTTTCTTTATTTTTAGCGATAACGTCGTACAATTAAAGACTCTACAGCTTGTACAAAAATAGTTTATCGACAGTTGTTCCTAATACTTCTGCTAACCGGAATGCTAGTGCTAAGCTTGGATCATACTTATTATTCTCAATTGCATTTATCGTCTGTCTTGATACGTTACACTTATCAGCTAATGCACCTTGTGAAATATTATTTTCAGTGCGTAATTCATAGATTTGGTTTTTCACATCTTTCTCCTAACCTGTAAAATTATTTTTACAACATCAGTATATAGTTGGTACATTTCATTGTCAAAAGATTGCCATAGAAAAAGGGAGCAGTTCTGCCCCCTTACAATAGCTATTTCGAAACCAATGAATTCGTCACTTTCTCTCGATTAACAACATCTTCTTTCTTTATTTGCATACGTAAAACCGGACCTATTGCTAATAAAATAAGTGACATCGCTATACAAAACACAATAACTAGTGACGTCATTTCCTTCAATCCTCCAGCTAGTGAAGTTCCAATTAGCATTGCACCCATAAACAGTGGTAAAATTGTCCCATTTACCCTTCCAATCATATTTTCTGGTACAAGTTGAATCATAAGCGTACCGACAACGATATTGACACAGGCTAAACAAATACCTGTTCCAAATCGCATCAAACTAGTAATCCAAAATGATGTAGACAACCCTTCAACTAAAAATGAGATTGCTAATATACTCATACCAAATACAAACATCTTTTTCGGATTTACTTTTGAAGCGAAAACAGCAGCAACAATACCACCGATTAGCATACCTATTCCATCCGCTGCTGCTAAATATTGAACAGCTTCTTTTTCCATGCCTAAACGTTCGATTACAAGGAATACTTCTAATGGGTTCGTTAATCCGACTGCTAAACCAATAATAGTAAAAGTAATTGTAATCATACGTAAATTTCGCGTGTGAAGAACGTATTTCCATCCTTCTTTTATATCATTTTTTAATGACCCTCTCACTGCCAGCTCTTGTTCAACCCATTTTGGTAAAAACGAAAGGACAATAGCCGATAACAAAAATAAAATGATCAAGCTATATAGTGAGGTAAATAAGCCAAGTTGTGTATATACAATTGAACCTACAACTGGTCCAAAAATCATAAATAACGACTGTAATGTTTGGTTAAATGCAATAGCACTTGCTACCTGTTCTTCTTTTACATAGCGCTTAAATATACGTGAAGATGACGGCTGAGAAAACTGACCTACAATTGCGGAAACGAGTGTTGCAAAAAATATAGCCTGCCAATAATCAAGCTTTAGCAACAAGACAATTCCTATAATAGATAGTACGCTTAATACATCTCCAGCAACCATCGTTCTCTTCGGATTCCAGCGATCTGCTAACGCACCACCAATGAATGAAAAAATAAAAATTGGTGCATATTCCATAACCGATAATAAAGAAACTGAAATCGGATCATTATTCGTTCGCTCCATAATAAAATACAAAAGAGCCATATTTCTGATCCAAATTGCAAATTGTTGTAAAATATCAGATGCCATAACGAGCATAAATGCTCGGTTTTTAAATAAAGCCTTCATCTTCATTCCTCCTTTTATAAACCGACCGTTCAGTCTAATTTATTTTGTAAGAAAAGCCGCTGACTTATTATTCAGCTGCCATCCCTTTTAACAATACATCTATTGCCTTTTTATAAATTCGTTTTAGCTCTTGATAATCTAACTCATAGTAAAGTACTCCAAGCCCTGATAATAACCCATTCACAATATACATAAGATCGCGAGTATTATCTTCACGGAACTCTCCAGACTTTATGCCTGTTTCAATTAATTTCTCAAAAATAATATACGATTCTCTAGTTAGAGCTAACATTTCATCTAAAATCTCTTTACTTACAACTTGGCTCATAGAAAATTCTTCTATTGCACTAGAAATAGGTTGCTGTATGTCCTCTACATAATATTCTGCGAGACCATATAATTTCTCAATATTAGTAACATACAACTTCTCTTTTTCATTCCATTTCTCAAGCCAATCATACGTATGCTGTTTCACTACAAATAAAAATAATTCTTCTTTACTTTTAAAGTGATAATAAATACTTCCTTTACTTCGCCCAGTAATTTCACAAATATCTTCCATAGATGTAGCTGCATAACCTTTTTGTGAAAACAAACTTTCTGCTTTATATGCAATTTCTTTCTTTATCTCTTCTGCACTTCTTCTCATATTCACACCTCACTAAACCGACCGTTCAGTCTAATAATAACAAATGAAAAACCTCTATCGCAAGAGGCTATATCCCTTATTTAAGAAAATGTATTTTCAAACCAAACTCGACTGAAATGTATCGCTCCAAATTTAAGCCCGATTTTAACAAGAAATACACCCCCAGCAACTAATAAGAATAATGCCATTTTCCCTTTGTTTTTTACTTTCGGTTCTCTTCCCCTTATTACATTTATAAAATTTAAACAAACGTTTGTTTAGCTGGTATTATGTATATGTAAGCCAACTAATCAAACGTTTGTTTAAAAAGAAATACGCCCATATAAGGCGTATTCTCATCAATCCCCGCCACCACCGCAGCTACCTCCACTATCTCCGCCAAAAGATCCTCCGCAATCATGCGAGCCACCATCATGTGAACTACCACTATCAGATCCCGCAAAGAAAAATAGTGGTGATGAACTGTTAGACGTACTATGTGCATTACTCTTTTTAGTAAGATTTACTCTTCGTTTATTTGATCTAACTGATGCTGCAATCATCCAAATTAAAACACAAAATAGTAATGCCGCTATAACAAACCCCATATAAAAACCTCCCTTATTTTTCTAATAACTGAAGTACTCTCTCAATATTTTCAAGCGAAATAAAGCGCGATTCACGAAGGATCTCTTTTCCATTATGAAATAATAAAATTGTCGGCCCTGTAAATACCGCATATCGCCCTGCAATCTCTTGCATGTCTTGAAGTAATATCTCTACTTTCTCTACGTAATCATAATTCTCTAATACATAATTTACTTTCCGTAACATAACATCACAAACGCCACAATTCTCCGTTTTAATAAATAGAAGTACTAATTGTTGTTCTTCAATATATGTTGCTAATTCTTCTATCGTTTCAAATTTACTCATCTTATCCCTCTTAACGTAATTTACGAAATACTTTATCTTGATACATACGAAATGCTGAACTATCTTTAACCTTTCTCTTTTCCATTACCTGCTGAAAGCGCAGCGTTTTTACCGTTAACTCTTCTTGTAATTTTTTTCTCTCTGCCTCATCATAACAGCAAGCGATTAAATCCTCTATTTTCAATATATCTTTTTGTATTTCCATTTCTGGTGGAATCATCCCTGCATTTTTCAAGATTTTATAACTCATTCTTAATTCTGGAGGTACCATTGAAAGATCTTCTAATTGTAGTGGTTTTCCTTTTCCCGGAATATTATCAAGATCACCATTCCGTATTGCTTGACGAATTTTTTCCTCAGCAATGTTCAAAAACACATCCACACTATCCCCTCCCTTACATTTTTTTACTATTATTTTACATGAAATCTCATCATCCTGCCACGTCATTCAAGATTGACTTCATACAATTTCCCCAAGTTTATCCTGCTATTTGCGGGCAGTAAAACTCCCACCTCAAAATTCAGCTGGAGCAAAGAAGTTAGGTGGGAGCCCTGCTGCCCGTAAACGCCCGATTGGTGAAGGCTAATAATCAGTGGGGAATGAACAAAACCCCCACTGATTAAAGTTTCACTTTATTTAAACGATAATCGAACACAAATTTTGCACGCTAAAATTTGTAGTAAAACAAATAATCATTATGAAATTACTAATGCATAAAAAAACGGAGATATCCCTTCTCCTAAATCGATGACGAAGGCACAAGAACCCCCGCCAAACTTCTAATTTTGCGAAAAATCGAAAACAGATATTATAATAACCTATTATAATTATATTTAGTTTCTAATATGAAGTTTATGTGAAGTTCATCTGAATTTTACATGAATTCCCTTTAAATTCTATTGTCTTCCCATACTAATCACATTATCCTTTACATATAGGAATCATTTTCATTCCATCTCAAACTATCTATATATACAAAGAAAGATAGTAGCCTATTAGGGAAAGGCATCTAGTATTATTATAAATATAACCAAAGAAAAAGCACTCTTATGGTACGCTTATAAGCGTACCATAAGAGTGCTTTTTTCATACAATTCTCACATAAGAGTTCTTGAAAATCATGTTAATCACAAAGAAAAGGCATTAGCTTATAAAAGCTAATGCCTTTTCTTTATTCATATTGTTAAACGTTCCATTCTTCGATATTCCATATTTTCGTTATCCATGCTTCATAGAAAGATGACTCATGTGAAACAATTAAAACCGTACCTTTATATTGTTTTAACGCTTCCTGTAAAGCCATCTTAGTTTCTGTATCCAAATGATTCGTTGGTTCATCTAAAATTAAAACATTGCTTTTAGTTACGATAAGTTCGCATAATCGTACTTTTGTTTGTTCTCCTCCACTTAATAACTGAATAGGTTTTAATATATGTTCTTCTTTCAATCCGCACTTTGCTAATACTTGTCGGATTTCTTTTCTTGTCATGTCTGGTCTTCCTGCCCATACTCTCTCTAGTGCAGTTATTTCTGAGGAAAATTCCTCTTGTGCAAAATAAGCGGGTTTTACTCGTTCCCCAACAGAAACTGAACCGCTTAACGGTTTTATTTGTCCTAGTAATGTTTTTAACATTGTTGTTTTTCCAATCCCATTATGACCAATAATTGCAATCTTTTCCCCTTTCTTCACTTGAAAATTCAATTCTGGAAATAATGGCTCACTATAACCAATTCTTAGTTTCTCTACCTGTAATATACGACTCACTGGCTCAGTATAAACATTAAAATCAAAACGGGACCGAGGTACATCATTAACCTTTTCAACCTTTTGCATTTTCTCCAATACTTTCTCGCGACTTTTTGCTTGTTTCGCTTTTCGAATTTTATTTTTTTGAATAAAGGTTTCTAAATGGGCAATTTCCTTTTGTTGTTTCGCATACGCCGCTTGTAATTGTTTCCTTTGTAATTGATAACTTTGCAAAAAGGCTTCATAATCTCCTACATAGCGCTTAACCTTTCGTTCTTCTAGATGATAAATTACATTCGTAATATTGTTCAAAAATGCCTCGTCGTGCGAAATGATAATATAAGCTTTTTCATACACCTTTAAATAAGATTGCAACCATTCTATATGTGCTGTATCTAAATAGTTAGTTGGCTCATCTAATAATAAAACATCCGCTTTTTCTAAAAGGAGTTTCCCAAGTAACAACTTTGTCCGCTGACCACCACTTAACTTTGAAACATCCTTTTCCATTCCTATTTCAAACAAGCCTAAGCCGGTTGCTACTTCCTCAATTTCTGTATGAATTTGATAGAAATTAGAACCTTCAAGTATCGTTTGTAACTCACCATACTTTACTAATAGCTTTCCTATCTTTTCCGTTGTAGCCATCTCTTCTGTAATTTTTAACATTTCACGTTCAATTGCATACAAATTAGAAAATGCACTTTGCAAGTATTCTTCGATTGTTATACCTTCTTGTAAATCCATATGTTGCTGTAAAAAGCCAACCTTCACATGTGGAAACCATTCAATTTTCCCATCATCATGTATAAGTTCTCCTGTTAACAGTCGTAACAATGTTGATTTTCCAATTCCATTTTTCCCTACTAGCCCAACATGTTCGCCCTTTAATAATCGAAAGCACGCATTATATAAAATGGTTTTCTCACCATATGAATGACTTACATTTTCTACTGTTAATATACTCATTTTTTCTCTCTCCTCTACTTATAGTTCATAAGCTAAATAGAGAGAACACCAGTAAAAACCTTATTTAGTTGTGCATATAAAAATGGGTAAGGTGAATACACCTTACCCATTACATATTATCGTAAGAAAGGATTAAGGTTCTTTACCTGCTGTCTTCAATTTAGCTTAATCTTTAAAAATGGGCAGACTTCTCCCGTATCAAGCTAAAACCATTTGAAGAACAGTTGATAAAGTCATTTTATCCTTTCACTCCTTTTACATTTGTTATATTACGAGTATAAACTACTCTGTTATATTCTATTCGCTATTTTTCCTTTTGTTCCTTCTTCCATTTTATCCGGTGTTAATAAATCCACTACTTCCCCTATAGATTTCATCTTTCTCCTCCTATATAAAAAAGCCTCTTAACAGCAATTATACCAAAAACTGTTAAAAGACTTTTTTCTATTTTTTCATGTAAGGAGCTAATACTCTTAAAATTTCTTCCTTATCCTTCTTTAACTCAAGCGATGTTAACATATCCATCGTTCGCGGCCTAAGTAATTTCACTTGTATCTCTCCAACAATTGATGCCGGTCTTTGAGATAAAATAAATACGCGATCAGAAAGCAAAATTGCTTCATCTAAGTCATGTGTAACCATAACAATTGTCTGCTTTTCTTGATGCCAAGAATTTAAGAGCCAACTATGTACTTCCATTTTTGTAAATGCATCTAATTTTCCAAAAGGCTCATCAAGCAGCATAATTGGCTTTTCACATAGATATGTGCGAAGGAAACTAATTCTTTGACGCATTCCACCTGATAACTCATCTGGATAATGGTCTGCATATTCATCTAGCTCAAACTGCTTTAATGCTTCCATTCCTTCTGTCAGCCTTTGTTTTTTAGGCTTTCCTTCGATTTCCAATGGAAGAACTATATTTTGCAAAGCCGATCGCCACGGTAGTAATAAATCTTGTTGCGGCATATAACTAACAACATCTTGTTTTTTTACATACTCCTCGTTATAAAACACTTCTCCGCTCGTTGGTTGTTCAACACTTGCAATCATATTTAATAATGTACTTTTTCCACAACCACTCGGACCTACAAAAGAGACAAACTCTCCCTCTTGTATAGAAGCACTAATATTTGCTAATACATTCTTTCCATCGAAAGCTTTTACAATATCTTTTATTTGTAATCCACTCATTTTTCACTTGGAAGGAATTCATTTGTAAAGGCATCTTTTACATCGATTTTCTTTTTAATAACTTTGTTGTCATATAAGAAATTCATGTAATTTGTCCAAATCTCTTCCTTCTGTACTCCCCACGCTTTTGCATCATCTTGATACTTTGTACTTAACCACTTTTGGCTTTCTTGTACTAATTCTTTATTCAAATCTGGAACAGCTTTAATTAAAATATCCGCAGCTTCTTTAGGTTCTTTAATTGCAAAATCATAGCCTTCTGTCGTTGCAGTCATGAACTTTTTCACAAAATCTTTATCTTGCTTCGTATGTTTTTCACTTGTAATAATAACAGGACTATAGAAATCGAGCGCTGGATCTAAGTCTTTCACCATAATTGTATTTAACTCTTTTCCTTGACGCTTCGCTTCAATTCCATCCCATCCATAATAAATCCATTCAAAGTCTGCATCACGACCGATTGATTTAAAGAAATCTGTTTGTCCAAGAATAATTTTTTCAACTTTATTAAAATCAGCTTGATGTTTATTCATAATCGTCTTTAGCGTCGCTTCTTCTGCTGGTCCTCCCCAGCCGCCGTAACGTTTACCTTCAAAATCTTTTGGTGACATCATATTATCTTTTTTAAGTGATGCAAAAGCTGAAGTATTATGCTGGATAATCGCTCCTACAGAAACTACAGGAATACCTTCAACACGAGCTAACGTTACATTTTCTTGTGCGCTTATCGCAAAATCAGCTTTTCCTGAAGCTATCATTTGTTCAGCCGTAACATTATCACCTGGTTGAATGATTTCTACATCTAATCCTTGTTTTTTATAATAATCTTTAGTCTTCGCTACATATAAACCAGTATGGTTTGTATTTGGGAACCAATCTAAAACGACTTTTACTTTCTTTTCTTTGCTTGTACTCTCTTCTTTCTTCGCCGGATTACACCCAGCCACACCAACTGCTAATAATGCAGCTAACATAACTTTTAAACCTTTTTTCATTTTCTGCCGCCCTTTCTGTATATCCATGGTGCTGTTATTCTTGCCATAAATTCAACAATAAAGTACAAGAGCAATGTCACCATGACGATAATCGCTGCAACACCAAATACACGAGCTGTTAAAAAGGATTTTGTTGCCCTTGTGAGCATAACACCTAATCCTTCACTCGCACCAAGCCATTCCCCAATAATCGCTCCCATCACACTATATGTAACAGCAATTTTTAAGCCTGAGAAAAAGTACGGGAGCACTGCTGGAAATTTTACTTTCTGATAAATTTGCCACTTTGTCGCCTTCATCGTTTGTAACAACTTCAGCATATTTTTATCTACCGTTTGGAAACCTTCTAAAATGCTAAGCGCAATTGGGAAGAAACAAACAAGAATAACAACCATTACTTTTGGCAACATTCCGTATCCAAACCAAATAATAAATAATGGTGCAAGCACAACGATTGGAATTGTTTGCGAAATAACGAGCAACGGATTCATTAAAATCCGAAATAAAGGGATGACATCCATAATGATAGCAATACTCGTCCCAAGTAAAATTGCAAAAAACAACCCAATTATTACTTCCTGTAACGTTTGCACTGTATTCGGTAATAGTAAATCTTTCATTCCAATTAACTCTTGCACAATTGCAGACGGCCTCGGTAAAATCCACGGCTCAATTTTAAATAATGAAACAGATCCTTCCCATATAGCAATGAGAAGGATAAGCCAAATTGTTGTGATTATTTTAGATCGCTTCTGGTTTTGCATATTCATCACGGTACTTCCAAACTTTTTCGTCAATCGTTACGCCCGTACTTGGACGATAGTGAATTTTAATAGAAGTGATCACTTCTTCTGCTCCAGCATCGACGCAAGCTTGTTGCGCGCGTTTAATGACGTCAAGAAGTACATCTAATTCTCCTTCCAACGTTGTTTCCATTGCCCCTACTTCATAACGAACTCCCGACTGTTGTACAACTTCAATTGCTTTATCAACAACGGAATACACATCTTTGTTCTTCGCTTGTGGTACTACTGAAAATGAAATTGTAACTTGTTGTGACATAATAAAATCCCCCTTACAAAATATGGTTCTAAAAAAAGAAAAGGCTTTCCTACCGTGTAGGAAAGCCTTGTATACAAGTTATTCTATAATAACTTATGCTACATCACTTTAAAGTAACTCCCTACGCTGGCATTATCCAGATCAGGTTGAGGGTCGATGTATACTTACATCCTCTCAGCCAATTGGCTCCCCGGTTCTTAATTCGTCTTCATTGTAGCACGATTTATTTTATTGAACAAACAAAAGCATGCATAATCATTTCATTATTTTTGGAAAGTATCCAATTTTTTCACCATGAGCTAATAATTGCTGAATAAATTCTTTATTAATCGCTGGCACTACCATTTCTTTTTTCTTAATCCATTCATTCGTTCTACGAGTACCCATTACAATTTCAGATTGCTCTGCTCCATCTCCTGCAACTTGAGAAGCAATTAGCTCTGCTATTACTTCATTTCCCTTCGCTAATTCAAGCCCTGTATTTACATATTCCGAAAGTGAAACCATTTCAAGGTTGTATCCACATTCCTCAATTAGCTGTATAAAATGTTCAAATTCAACTTGATGTGGATGACAAATATGTAACGTCTCTCCTATAATTTGCGAATCTTGTAAATACGATACAATTGATTTACTAGCAAAGTCAATTGGTGTGAAATCAACTTTCCACTTCACATTTGGTGCTTTTCCAATTAGAAGCATCGTTTTAATAAGACGATAAAATGCGTTCCCTTCAATGTTTTGTTGGAACGAACCCGTTTCTGAGTGACATGCTAAATTACCTGCACGATAAATATTTCCACGTAAGCCATTTTTCATCGCGTCACGAACAATGTTTTCCGCTTGTAGTTTACTATTTGAATATACATTCTCTAAGTCTACACTGTAATTAAAATCACCTGTTTTCATGTATATATCCCATTGCTCTACCGCTAATTCTATGGGAATACCAATTGTAGAAATAAAGTGGAATGTAGCACCATTCTCAGCTAATGCTAGCATACGGCTAGTTCCTTGGACATTTACATTTTCAAATTGTTTTACATCTCCAAAATGTCTTACATCTGCACCGCAATGAATTATCGTATCCATCTTAGAACTGATGAAAATAAATTCTTCTTCGCTCATCCCAAGATACTCTTCTCCCAGATCACCAGGTACGGCCTGTATACGCTGTAACCACTCTTCACATATATCATTAAAGTAGCTTGTTAATGTATCTATAATTCTTTGCTGCACATCTTTTGTCGGTCTTACTAAACAATAAATGGTAGCAGATGTATCTCTCAGTAATTCATATAATATGTGCGATCCCAAATAACCAGTAGCTCCGGTTAAAAAGATATTTGAAATGTGGTTGTCTTCCAAAACGTTTAAATATGTAATAGTATCCGGTTCGTGAATCACCTTATATTCACGGAATACTTCTCCTGTCTCTACTTTTACTTCTCTCTCAATTCGAGCTAATCCATATATCGTTCTTTCTTTAAAGAAATCTTGAATTGTTAAATATGAAAAACCTTCCTTTAACAATGTTAAGACTCGCAATACCTTCAATGAATGTCCACCAATTGTAAAGAAATCATCATGCACTCCAATTTTTGAAATTTCTAATACCTCCGCCCAAGCGTCCGCTATCTGTTTTTCTGCTTTAGTAGAAGGCGCAACATATTCTTGTAGACGGACCGGCTCATACTTTTCTTCTAACTGGGCTAGCTTCTTAACATCAATCTTTTTATTTGGTGTAAGTGGTAGTTCATTAATATAAATTAGTTTAGATGGCACCATATAATCGGGTAACTGCTCTTGTAACTGATAAACTAATTCTGGTATTTCCTTTTTGTTTAAAGTTGTATAGAATGCGATTAAATACTGGCTACCTTCCTTACTCTTCTTAGCAAAAACAGCATTTTCTTTTATATTATGATTTTGAGAAATTTTACTTTGAATTTCTCCTAATTCAATACGATGACCTCTAATCTTTACTTGATCATCTTTCCGGTGTAAAAACTCTATATTTCCATCCTCTAGTAACTTAACAATATCACCTGTTTTATATATATTAACTATAGGATTAAAAGGGTTCGGAACAAAAGCTTCAAGTGTTTTTTCAGGCTTATTAAAATACCCTTTTGCTAGTCCTACTGAATCTATATACAATTCACCAGGTACACCAATTGGACAATGATTCATATTCTCATCCAAAATCATAACTTGATAATTGGCACATGGCTTACCAATTGGAATACTCGCACCATCCTCATTCAACTGACTAGGTATTTGATAGGTTGTTGTTACTACAGTACATTCTGTCGGTCCGTATACATTATGAATTTCAACATTCGTCCCTATTCTTTCTCTCCACAATTTAATAACCTCTACAGGCAACATTTCACCGCCAATAGCAATTCTTTTTAAGGAAGCTAGCTTGTATACATCTTCTTCTGCTAAATAAGTTGCTACTTGTCGAACAAAAATCGTCGCCAACGCCAAGATCGAAGTTGCTTTCACTTTATAGATTGCATTTGCAAATGCTTCTACAGACAATCGCTCCTCCTCTAATAATACATACAAGTTTCCTCCGCAGAATAAAGAAGCAAATGACTCCCATACAGAAGCATCAAAGCTAAAGGAAGGAAATTGTGCAAATATATCCTCTTCTGTCAATTCATATTGCCTTTGCATCCAAGTGTATAGATTAACAACCCCTCTATGCGCTAACATCGTTCCCTTCGGATTTCCTGTTGAACCAGATGTATAAATCATATATGCCATATCATCACAATGAATAGGACGCTTTACATCTGTCACTTCATAACTCTCACTATCATAAATTGATACAGTTTGAACCCCATCAAATGGTATAGGCGTTTCTTTCATCAAAATAACTTTCGCTTGGCTATCTTGAATAATGTATTGAATTCTATTTTCCAGATAATCTGGATCAATCGGAACATACGCCCCGCCAGCTTTCAATATAGCTATCATACTTACCACTGTGTCTATGCTACGTTTCATAAATATTCCAACATAGTCTCCTAATTGCACACCGCTTTTAATTAACATATGAGCTATTTGATTACTTTTTTTATTTAACTCCTCATAAGTTAAAGTACCTTCTTTTGAAGATAAAGCTATACGATTCGGAAATTGAGTAACCGTTTTATAGAACATATCAATGATACTTTTTTCAGGATATACTGCTGTCGTGTCATTCACTTGATTATAGAGTGCCATCTCGGCCTCTGTAATAATATTAAAATGATTTATATACTTACTTGTATTTTGTAATGCATCAATTAAAACACCATTTATTTGTTGTGCATAACGAATAATTGTTGTCTCTTTCCAATTAACACTATTAAATATCATTTCTACACTTTGCATATTTTTATTCAATACAAATTGCAACGTATTTTTGTCTTGTAAATCATAATACATTTCACCAATAATAATAGGTGACATTTCAGATGGATTATTACTGTTTTGAAACTTTTCTATTTCTTCCTCATTCATTTCTTGGATTTGTTCTACTTGCTCTACAATCTGCAAATTTAAACTTTCATAGGAGAGAAAATTAGAAACTTCAATAGTAATAGGAAATAAACTTCCTCTTATATGATAAAGCACGATAATGTGCTTTTCTTTAGAAATATGATATAACCACGTTGCAGTTGCTCCTATTAAATCTACAATATGAGTCAGTTTTGTAAATGGTATAGTTTTTCTTTTTATTCCAAACTCTATCTCTTGAATATCTTTAGGTATTTTAATATTCCCTTCTATTTCCCCTAAAAATTCTTTCACCATCTCATTATAAGAAATCGCTAATTTCATATTTATGTAAATTCCTCTCCTAAATATAATAAAGGTGTGAAAATCCACACCTTTTTTTATCCCGTATTAACGGGCAGATTGGTTCAACTCATAATCAGAGGGCTGGATAAACCAACCCTTGATTAGAATTTCACTTTCTCCTTATTCGCTTTTAAACTCACCAATTAGCTCTTGTAATTCCTGAGAAAGCCAACTTAAAGAAGTCGCTAATTCTGCAATATCTTGTACTGATATTTCTTGCTCCTTCATACTCTCTTCAACATTACTACTGCTATTCGCATAAGTATTTGCAATATGTGATAATTCATTTACGACTTGAAGGATATTCTGGCTATTTTGTAAAATATCACTTGAGTTACTAGAAACAGCCCTAACTTGATTTGTAACAGACTGTGCTGACTTTGAAATTTTCTCGAAGAACGCACCACTACTTTGAACAAGAGTAATTCCAGATTCTACTTCTTTTGAACCTTTCTGCATTGAAATTACAGCCTCTTCTGTTTCAGCTTGCGTCTCACTAATTAATTTTGCTATATCTTTCGCTGACGTTTCAGTTTGTTCTGCTAATTTGCGTACTTCATCAGCAACAACTGCAAACCCTCTTCCAGCTGCTCCAGCACGTGAAGCTTCAATAGAAGCATTTAAAGCTAGTAAATTTGTTTGATTTGAAATACCTGTAATTACAGTTACAATATCACTAATTTCTTTTGACCTTATTTCCAACGAATAAATGATGGAAGATAAATCTTTTACTGCATTTTGGATTAAACTCATTTGATTAATAATTTGTCCAATCACTTCATTACCTTCAATTGAATGTTGCTCCATACCTTCTGAGGCAACTGCAACTTGTTTGGCAGCCCCAGTTATCTCTTCTACCTTATTTTCCATTCCATGCACAATTCCTAGGCATTGTTGTACTGAAGTTTCTTGAGACTGTGCCCCTACTCTTAAACCTTCAATAGAACTTGCAATCTCTTGAACTGCCATACTGTTTTCCTCTGTGCTTGCCGACAATTCTTGTGAAGAAGAAGAAACTTGCTCAGCGGTCTGCCTTACTTTATCAATAATCCCTTTAAATTTCTCGATCGTGTTATTGAAATAAACATTAATAATTCCAATATCATCTGGTCTTTCTTTTAATTTAATACTTAAATCACCTTCACCAATCTTACGTAATCCCTCTCGTAAATCTTTTAATGGAGCTAACGAGTTACGTACGATAAAGAATTGAGTAATAGTTGCAATTGCTAATGAAATAATAATAAAGAGTAAACCCTGTATCATAAAATTCTTCTTTGTACTAGGAACGATAGAAGCATCTAAGTCCGCCGCAACAATTGCGACAATATTGTTTTCTTCATCTTTAATTGGCTCTAATATTGTCACCCACGAACCTAATTCATCTTCATATACTTCTGTCATCTGAGCCTTTTTCGTATCCATTACTTTATCGTATGCATTCATCCAATGAACCGGTTGTTCATAATAATCTCCCGGCTTTACAGGGACCGCATTTGTTAACTCGGTAGTCAAACCAACGAGTTGTAATTCTCGCTTTTCATTCGGCTTTGCTCCTGTAACATACGTTTGTCCAACACTTTTCAATTCTTTTGTCACTTCATCTAATTGCTCTGTTAATTTTTCTTTTTTCACTCTTTCGGCTGTAGGATCTTTCGCCATATCTTTAACTAATTCTGCATCCAGGTTATTTAACACTATCTCTCCAGTTTCAATAGACTGTCTTTCAAATAAAGACATCATACTATTTTGAAACATGTTGAAACTTAACGCACCCATACTTCCAACAAGCGTCAAGATAACTAGTACGGTTAACAATACATTTTTTTGAAGAAACGATAGCTTGTGCCAATATTTTTTCATTAACATCACCTTTCTTAATTCACTCCATCTAAAGTGAAACTATCAAAATATAAATACACCGAATTGATAATAATTCTCAATTGCATATAAATATAAAAAAAAGACCAATGAAAAGAGCATTGGTCAAGACCAACCCTATCCGTCCGGTAACTGGCTAGCATAGCCTTTCGACCTTAGCTCCTGTAGTTTTGCGTCCTCATGTTTCCATCAGTTTGCCTTTCTCGCTGAACGAGTTGAACGATATGGGAGTTCTATGAGAATTAAAATATTCTCCTTCAAAGATTACAACATAAACATTAAAATGTCCACTTATTTAGAGATATAAATATGAAATTCCAATCTATTATTTTTTCGAAATAATTTAACAAAATACGTGAATGTTACATTTTTTGTGTTATATAATAAAAAACGTATATAACACAAGGATTATTCCGGATATTTATTTAATTTTCATTCAAATTAAACTATTCGAATATATCTTAACTTACGAATTTCGGAGGTAGTTTATCATGTTTTGGCTACAATTTCTTACGTTACTACTCTGCATTTTTATTGGTGCACGCCTAGGCGGAGTTGGTCTAGGAGTAATGGGTGGCGTTGGTATGGCAATACTTGTTTTCGTCTTCCACTTACAACCTACAGCTCCTCCTATTGATGTAATGCTTATGATTTTAGCAGTAATTACAGCTGCCGGTGCTTTGCAAGCTGCTGGAGGAATGGATTATCTCGTCCACCTTGCTGAGAAAGCATTACGAAAAAATCCAAAGCGCATTACATTTTTTGCTCCTATTGTTACTTATTTATTCACGCTATGCGCGGGAACTGGTCATGTCGCTTATTCTGTACTTCCCGTTATTGCCGAAGTATCTCGCGAATCAGGAATTAGACCTGAACGACCAATGTCAATTGCCGTTATCGCTTCCCAGCAGGCAATTACAGCTAGTCCAATATCGGCTGCAACAGTTGCACTTTTAGCAATGTTAGCCGACTATAAAATCACCTTGTTAGATATTTTAAAAGTCAGTATCCCTTCTACTTTCATCGCTTGTATGGTAGCTGCATTCGTTGCTAGTAAAATGGGAAAAGAATTAAATGAAGACCCTGAATACTTGAAGCGATTAAAAGAGGGAATGATTCCTAAACTTGAAGAGAAAAAAGAATTTGTAGGTTCAAAAGGCGCAAAATTATCAGTTATTCTTTTCCTAGTCGCAACTTTCCTTGTTGTACTTCTCGGTTCATTTGAAACACTTCGCCCAGGATGGATGATTGATGGGAAATTAGTTCGTCTGTCAATGCCAAACACAATTGAAATGATCATGTTAACCATTGCTGCTCTTATTATTATTTTCTGTAAACCAAATGTGGAAAGCATTGTAACTGGTAACGTCTTTAAAGCAGGCGCAACAGCAGTTGTTGCTATTTTTGGTATCGCTTGGATGGGAGATACTTTCTTCAACGGAAACTTAAATATAATTCAAGGGTCAATTCAACACTTAGTGACAAGTGCACCATGGCTATTTGCTATCGCACTATTCATTCTATCTATTTTACTGTATAGCCAAGCAGCAACAGTTCGTGCTTTAGTGCCACTTGGACTATCACTTGGTATTCCACCAGCATTACTTATTGCAATGTTCCCTGCAGTAAATGGATACTTCTTCATTCCAAATTACGGGACAATCGTTGCTGCAATTAATTTTGATCGCACTGGTACAACAGGAATTGGCAAATATGTTTTAAATCATAGCTTTATGATTCCTGGCCTGATCGCAACCTTTACTTCTATCGGAATTGGAATGCTCTTAATTTCAATTATGTTTTAAATAAAAGCACAAACCTACAATTTTAAAGGGTTTGTGCTTTTTTAATCAAACGTTTGTTTAAATAAAATGAAACTTTGATCAGTGGGGGTTTTGTTCATCCCCCACTGATTATTAGCCCGCAAATAGCGGGATAAACGAAGCAACTCATTTTGCGACTCTACAAACTCTTATTTACTTCCTCAGCTAATTTCTTCGTACTTTCATACGCAGATTCCGCTAAGCTAATCGCTGAAATAACTGAAACACCGTCCGCACCCGCGTCTATAACTGAAGCCGTATTTTCAATTGTAATCCCACCAATCCCAACGATCGGTATTGTAATCTCTTGTTCCCTAAAATACTTTAGACCTTTCGTTCCTTGAACCGCTTTCGTATCTTTTTTCGTGCTCGTCGGGAAAATTGGACCAACTCCTAAATAATCGGCTCCATTTTCAATCGCCCAGCGTGCTTCTTCAATTGTATGTGTAGATACTCCAATAATTTTATCTCCCATTTTTTTACGAACAGATGTAATTCCTTCATCATCTTGTCCAACATGCACGCCATCTGCATCTAACTCGAGGGCTAGTTCTACATCATCATTTACGATGAATGGTACACCATACTCCTTGCAAAGCGCTTGTAGTTCTTTCGCAAAATCAATACGTTTCTCTCCCGTTAAAGCCCCTTCTCCCTTTTCACGAAATTGAAAAATTGTTATACCACCTTCTAGTGCATCTCTCAATACTTGTAGTGGCTCCTTCGTACAATTGTTACTTCCCATAATAAAATATACTGGTAATAACCTAGACATTTCATCCATTGTAATACGCGACATCTAGTTTCCCTCCTTACTGTATAACCTCAATCTTCCCATACTTCTCAATATCATCTGAAGTTGTATTCGCTAACTGATTTAAAAATTCAATTTGGAAGCTTCCTGGTCCATTCTCTACTGTTTTCGAAGCAGCCATTTCTGCTGCTACTCCATAGAATGTTAATGCGGCTACTGCTGCCTTTACATAATCCTTTTCTACCGCAACAAATGCTCCTATTACAGAAGTTAATAAGCAGCCTGTCCCGGTAACTTTCGTTAAAATAGGATGGCCATTTCGAATAAGAATAGTTCGCTCTCCATCTGTAACAACATCTTCTTCTCCAGTAATTACCGCAACTGTATTTAATTCATCCGCTGCCTGTTTTGCAATATTTACAACATTACCATTTCCTGTACCAGCGTCTACACCTTTAATTTCCCATTTCTCATTAATAACATTAGCAATTTCAGCTGCATTTCCGCGGATTATCGCTAAATCTATTTCAGCTGGAATATGTCTCGCCACTTCTGTTCGATAAGAAGTTGCTCCTGCCCCAACTGGGTCAAATAATACTGGTACATGATATTTATTTGCTGATTTCCCAGCAATGAGCATTGCTTCTACCTCTTCAGGACGAAGTGTCCCCATATTTAAAACAAGCGCGTCCGCAATGCTAGCCATTTCTGCTACTTCTTCTTTTGCATACGCCATTACAGGCGATGCTCCTAATGCTAACAAACCGTTTGCTGTAAAATTTGTTACAACAACATTTGTAATATTATGCACGAGTGGATTAGACTCTCTCACCAATTCCACGACTTTACTAATTTCTTGTACATTCATTCTTTTCATCTCCTAACTTTAATGATGGGAGATACACAAAAAGACACTTTGCGTACGCAAAGTGTCTGAACATGTGCTTTTACACTCTCCCTACGCTGGCATTATCCAACAGGTTCAAATGGTCAATGACGGGTTAGCCATACTCTCAGTTTGCATCCACAAACTCCCATGTGTTTCTTATTCATCTACTTCAGAGTCTACTCTTATTCTAGTAAAATAACAAGTTCTTTACTTCCTTATATAAAAAGAGTGATAGGGAATCTATCACTCTTTTTATACTATTATTTTATAGCTTTTGATACTTCTTTTACCATTGCTGATACAGACTCAAGTCCGCCACCAGATAAGTACCAGTAGTTTGCATCAAGATAAACTACGTTATTGTTTTTCACAGCGTTTGTTTTACTTACAAGTTCATTTTCAACAACTTGTTTAGCAGAAGATTTACCACCAGCTACTACGCCTCTATCAATTACAAATAAGTAATCAGGGTTCTTCTCAAGAATGTACTCAAATGAAACTTTATTACCATGTGTATCTGCTTTAATTTCTGGATCAACAGGTGTTACACCAAACACATCATGAATAATGCCGAAGTGAGATTGAGGTCCGTATGCACTTACTTGACCATCGTTCGCTAAAATAACTAAACCTTTTTTATCGCTTTTCGTAGCTTTTTCATTTAATGCTTTCACATCTTTTTCAACTGCTGCAATTTCTTTTTTCGCTGCATCTTCTTTACCGAAGATTTTTGCTAACATTTCTGTGTTTTCTTTAAATGATTTCATGTAATCTTTTGTATCTTGTTCTACATAAATTGTTGGAGCGATTTTTTCAAATTCTTTTATATTTCATCATAAATAGTTCAAACCTTCAGCAAAACTGAATAGAACAAAGATGTATGCTATATTTAACGTATGGAAATTTGAAAGGATGTTTTTAAATATGGCAAAAAGTATTGTAATTGCTGAAAAACCTTCTGTTGCACGTGATATCGCACGTGTACTGAAATGTGATAAAAAAGGAAACGGCTATCTTGAAGGTAGTAAATATATTGTTACTTGGGCTTTAGGTCATCTCGTTACATTAGCAGATCCAGAAAGCTATGATGTGAAATATAAAAAGTGGGATTTAGAAGATTTACCAATGCTACCTGAGCGTTTAAAACTAACAGTTATTAAACAAACAGGGAAACAGTTTAACGCTGTAAAAAGTCAGCTTCTTAGAAAAGATGTAAATGAAATCATTATAGCTACTGACGCCGGTCGTGAGGGAGAGTTGGTCGCACGCTGGATTATCGATAAAGTTAAAATGCAGAAACCGATTAAACGTCTATGGATTTCATCCGTTACCGATAAAGCAATTAAAGATGGCTTCGCAAATTTAAAACCAGGAAAAGCGTATGACAATCTATATGCTTCGGCTGTCGCACGTTCAGAGGCTGACTGGTATATCGGGCTTAATGCGACTCGAGCATTAACTACTCGCTTTAATGCCCAACTAAATTGTGGGCGTGTGCAAACACCTACTGTAGCCATGATTGCAAGCCGTGAAGATGAAATCAAACATTTCAAAGCTCAAACTTACTATGGTATCGAAGCTCAAACAGCTGAGAGATTAAAGCTAACTTGGCAAGATACAAAAGGAAATAGCCGTAGCTTTAATAAAGAAAAAACTGATACAATCGTGAACAAAATTAGTAAGCAAAATGCTACTGTTGTAGACATTGATAAAAAACAAAAGAAATCGTTCGCTCCTGGTCTTTACGATTTAACTGAACTACAACGTGATGCGAATAAAATATTTGGTTACTCTGCGAAAGAAACATTAAACATTATGCAAAAATTATATGAACAGCATAAAGTTTTAACGTACCCTCGTACAGATTCACGCTATATTTCATCTGATATTGTCGGAACACTTCCTGAGCGTCTGAAGGCTTGCGGAGTTGGAGAATACCGTCCTTTAGCACATAAAGTATTGCAGAAACCTGTAAAATCTAATAAATCATTTGTTGATGATAGTAAAGTAAGCGATCATCACGCAATTATTCCAACAGAGAGCTATGTAAACTTCTCAGCTTTCACAGATAAAGAACGTAAAATTTATGACTTAGTTGTAAAACGTTTCTTAGCTGTTTTATTCCCGGCCTTTGAATATGAGCAACTAACATTGCGCACGAAAATTGGTGACGAAACATTCATCGCACGCGGAAAAACGATTTTACATGCTGGTTGGAAAGAGGTTTATGAAAATCGATTTGAAGATGATGATGCAATCGATGATGTAAAAGAACAAATCTTACCTCGCATCGAAAAAGGCGATACATTAAACATAAAACTAATTGTCCAAACATCAGGTCAAACAAAAGCACCTGCACGCTTTAATGAAGCAACATTACTTTCAGCGATGGAAAACCCAACAAAATACATGGATACGCAAAACAAACAACTTGCTGACACGTTAAAGTCAACTGGTGGATTAGGTACTGTAGCTACACGAGCTGATATTATCGACAAGTTATTCAATTCGTTCTTACTTGAAAAACGTGGTAAAGATATTCATATTACTTCAAAAGGTCGTCAGTTACTTGATTTAGTGCCAGAAGAACTGAAATCTCCTACACTAACTGGTGAATGGGAGCAAAAGTTAGAAGCTATCGCTAAAGGAAAATTAAAGAAAGAAGTATTCATTTCAGAAATGAAGAACTATACGAAAGAAATTGTTGCTGAAATTAAATCGAGTGATAAAAAATATAAACATGACAACATTTCAACGAAGTCTTGTCCAGACTGTGGTAAACCAATGTTAGAAGTAAACGGCAAAAAAGGTAAAATGCTCGTTTGCCAAGACCGTGAGTGTGGTCATCGTAAAAATGTATCTCGCACTACAAACGCACGCTGCCCTCAGTGTAAAAAGAAACTAGAACTTCGTGGTGAAGGCGCTGGCCAAATTTTCGCATGTAAATGTGGCTATCGTGAGAAACTTTCTACATTCCAAGATAGACGTAAAAAAGAATCTGGAAACAAAGCTGATAAACGTGACGTCCAAAAATATATGAAACAACAGAACAAAGAGGAAGAAGAACCATTAAACAATCCATTCGCAGAAGCATTAAAGAAATTAAAATTTGATTAAACAAAAAGGTTCCTACCACTATCGGTAGGAACCTTTTATTTTTAATGAATAATTTTACTTCCTTTTGCGTTCTCAACAAACTTTTCACTTGATTTGTTAATTGGTTTTTTCAGTAATAATGCAGCCACAACCATGATTACTACGAAAGCACTTAACACAAGTAAATCTCTAGTTACTATATCCCAAAGCATTCCACCTACTGTTTCACGAATTGCACTAATAGCATATGTGAATGGTAAGAACGGATACAGTGCTTGGAAGAACGGTGGTGTCATTTGAATTGGGAACGTGCCGCCCGATCCTGCTACTTGCAGTACCAGTAAAATAATTGCCATCGATTTCCCAACGTTTCCGAAAATAGAAACGAGTGAGTACACGATACAAACAAATACTCCCCCAATAAATAAACTAAATAACACAAACCAGAATTTATCGACTACGTACGTACCGAGTAAGAACATATCCCCCATCGATACGATAAACGCCTGTGAAAGACCTATCGTTAAGAATGTTAATAAACGTCCGAAGTATATTTCATGGCTCTTATAATTAGCACCCTCTTCATGTACTTCTACCGTTAATAACGAAACCATTAATAGTGCGCCTACCCATAATGCAAGCACTGTATAGAATGGTGACATTGCTGAACCGTAGTTCGGCATCGCAAATAATTTATTCTCTTTTAAATTTACTGGATTTGCGAAGTAATCACTTTGCTTTTCAACATCATTTTTCAATAAGCGTATGATGTCTTTTATATCCTCTTCTGATTCAAAATCACGAATTTTATTTGCTAATTCTTTAATCTTTTTCTCAGTAGCTGGCATTTCAGCTTTAATATCTGCAATTTTCTTTTGACCATCTACTAAGCCTTTTGATGAGTCTTCAAGTAATTTTTTCACATCTGGAAGCTTCTTATCTGCCTCACCTAAAATTTGAGATGTATTTTTAGACATCTCTTTTGTACGAGCAATTGCTGCGTTAAAGTTTGGAACGATTTCTGAATCATATTTAGCTAAGATGTCACCTAATTGTCCTGAAACACTTTTAGATACTTCATTAATACTTTCAATAACATCTGCTGCTGGTTTTTGCCCTTGATTAATAGCGTCAATTCCTTTATTTGTTAGATCCCTTCCTTTTTGGAAACCATCTTTTACTTTATTTAACTTAGCAATTGTGCCATTAAGGTTTTTATCACTATTCACATCGGCTAAAACTTTATTTGTATTTTCCATAACAGGAATCATATCATTAACTAAATTCCACCCTGCTTGGAACTGTCCATTTAAATCATTTAAGGCTACTTTTGTAGAATCTAATCCATTAACGCCTTTATTACTTAGATCTTCTCTTATTTTCTCAAGATTAGTTTTTAGTTTTCCGTAATCCGTTACAGCCTGATCATATCTATTTCTACCATTGCTTAATATCTCATTCGCTTTGTTAATATTTTGATTTAAATTCCCTCTAAGTTGCTGCGCATCTTCTTGCACATTTTCAGCCTTACTTTTCAGTTGTTCAGCTGTACTTACTGCTTTTTCAAAATCAGCTACAAATGTTGCATTATAATCCTTTTCAGCTTGATTTACTAAATTATTTACTGTATCTAATTTTTGATTTACAGCATCTCGCACATCTTGTTTAACCTCTTGCCCGGAACTAATTAAATCCCCTACATGCTTAACTCTATTGTTAGCATCCACCATAGAATTTTTAAGCACCGTTAAACTTTCTACTCTGTTCCCAAAGAACTGTTTACCAAAGTCCGTTGAAGCTGATTCCTTAAACGCTGTAAAGAAATCAATTAAATACGAAACACTATCGATACGTTCTTGGAGAAGTTTCGAAGCATCCTGCACATTTTTCTGTGCTACAGCTGGATCCACGCCCTTATTTTGAAGACCATCCATAACACTTTTCACATATGCCGTTCCAACACGAGTAGAATTGAAAACATTGTTTACAGTTTGATCAATATTTTGAGCAATATTTTTGTATCCCTCACCATTCACTTGCGGTAATGCCGGAATTTCCGGGATTTGCGGGATATTTATAACAGGTAACTCTGGTAATTGCGATGGATCTGGAAGTGTCAGATTAAAATCAAATGCCGGATTTTTTAAATAATCCGTAATTTTAGCTGCACCATCCATCCCCTGTTTCATTACGGTTAAATTGTTCTTAATCGTTCCTGGTGCACGTTTCAACGTTTCGTCATTTCTTGCAAAAAATGCATCTAAACTCTTGAGCGTATCTTGCCCATCATTAATAACACTTTCTACAACTGGCAACTCTTTCTGTGCTACTTTCACAACATCTTCTGCTCGAGTCGCATCATCTAATGCTTTATCCACAAGTGTATTCATTTCTGGGAACTGTGCTTCTAACTTAAATACGAGATCCTTGACCTTCTCAATACTCGGTAAGTTAGTTTCTAAATCGATTCCAAGGTCATTGAAGATTTTAAAAATCTCACCGTTTGCTGTTTTAACAAAGTTTTTACTAACCTCTTCTGTAAGACCCGATGCACCTTTAGCTGTAATCTTCGGTGCAATGGCATTCACCTTTTCATTTACGTAATAATCAATTTCCGGTTTCTGTGGATTTTCATTCAAGACTGTTGCAATCTTTTCAGAAAAATCTTTTGGAATAGTAATACTTGCTGAATAATCTCCACGCTCTACTCCATAAATTGCTTGCTTTTCATCGACAAACTTCCACCCAAAATTTTTGTCCTTCTTAAGTGAATCTACAATTTCTTTCCCAATGTTAATATCTTTCCCTCTTAAATTTGATCCAACATCTTGGTTAGAAACTGCAATCTGGATTCCTTTCGTATTTCCGTAAGGATCCCAAGAGGCTTTAATGTTAAACCATGCATATAACGATGGTAGAACCATCAAACCTAATACAATAACAATTGCAGCCCAATGTTTAGCTACATTCCGTAAATCTGTCTTATAAATACGCCAAATCTGTTTCATATAAGCAATCACCTAATTATATATTTTTCCTTCTTTAGAAAATGATACATACATTTTGCAATTATATCACTTTCTGCATCGTGAATTAAACGAAAACATACTATTTTTCCCATTAAATATTTCACTTACTTTATTATATAACGAAGTAAAAGAAGTATGAATACAAAATGACCAAATTAGTTTTACATTCAATAATAACAAATATATAGGAAATGTCATAAAAAATACAAGTATTTTCTCTTGGAAATACTTGTATTTATCAAAAAACCCTCACAACTTTTCATTATCTGTGAGGGTTTCTTCTACTATATATCTAATTGTACTTCTACACCGAAATGATCAGAAATTATATTTCGGCTTGTACCATTAAAAATAACTTTTGAAGAACGAACTGTTTTACTTTGGTTAAACAATATTAAATCGATTCGCAAATTTTGTTTATTCTCATCCCAACCAGCAATCTCGCCTTGGACAGTTGTTCCTTCATCCTTCTCTATTGCTAGTTCGTATGTGTCGTACAAACCTTTTTGCATCATATATTCATAACCTTCTCCTTGCAAACGAGCATTATTATTAAAATCACCCATTAAGAAGGAAAGTTCATTGCTATCTACACGCTCCATCAAACGATCAACTTGGCCTTGGAATGACTCTTCTTCATCATTCCACCAACCGAGATGGCAAGAGTAAAACGTTATATTCTTACCATTATAAGCAATTGTTGCACTTACAATTTTGCGTGTTTTCCAATACGTTGTATCCTTATTTTCGGAGACAAAGAACGTATCTTCCTTTACAATGTTGTGCTTTGTTATAATTGCTAATCCTTCTTCGTACACATCATATCCAATATGAGAGAAATCCCAAATAATATTGTATTCTTTTACATTTAATGCTCTTAGCTCTTCTAGCAGTAAAAGTCCAAAATTATCTTTTTTCTTGTTACCGCATACATTTTCAGTTTGTATAGACTGACTTACTTCTTGCAATGCGACCACATCATAATCTTCTTCTTGAATTACTTTAGCAAGATACTTTATTTTTTCAATTTGATTCTCTTCTTGCCAAGAGTGACAATTTAAAGTTAGCAATTTCATATTATTACGCACCTAACAGATCTTGAATGTCTGACTTTAATACGTCAGCTTTCGGGCCATATACTGCTTGTACACCTTTATCTTTAACGATAAGTCCTAAAGCACCATTTTGTTTCCATTGTGCTTCTGGTGCAACAACATCTAAATCTTTTACTGTTACACGTAAACGTGTCATACAAGCATCTACGTCAGCAATATTATCTTTCCCGCCTAATAAATTAATAACTTTTGTTGCTAATGAACCATCTTGTACATTTCCTGTTCCTTCTGTTGACTCATCTTCATTATCAATATAGTTACCTGCACGTCCTGGTGTTGGTAAATTGAATTTTTTAATTAAGAAATTGAATAACGTAAAGTTAAGACCGAAGAACACTAATGAAACAATGACAAAGTTGATTAAATCTCTCGTTAATCCTGCATTGATCATCATTGGTGTACGTGTAATTAACTCGATAAATCCGAATGCATGAACACGTAAATGAATTAAATCTGCTAATGCGAATGCAAGACCTGTTGTAATTGCATATACAACATATAATACTGGCGCAATAAACATGAACATGAATTCAATTGGTTCTGTTACACCTGTTAAGAATACTGCTAATGCAGCTGATAAGAACATTGGTTTATATTTTGCACGTTTTTCTTTATCAACATTACGGAACATCGCAAACGCAATCCCCATTAATGCTGCCGTTGAGCCGATAACTTGTCCAGCTTTGAAACGAGCTGGTACAACGTTATTTAATAAATCGTTATATGCTTTCGTATCTCCATTTGCTAATAAGTTATTTAAATCTGTAATCCATGCAAGCCATAATGGATCTTGTCCTGCTACAATTTGTCCAACCTTTGAGCCAGTTAACATCGTATATGTTCCGCCTAGCTCTGTGTAGTTCATCGGAATCGTTAACATATGATGTAATCCAAATGGTAATAATAAACGTTCTAACGTTCCATATACAAACGGTGCAATAACTGGCGCACTGTCTTTAGATGCTGCAATCCAGCGACCAAATTCATTTAATCCACTCTGGATAAATGGCCATACAAGTGATAATACAATCGCAGTGACTGTAGACCATACAATTACAACGAATGGTACGAATCGTTTTCCATTAAAGAATGCTAGTGCCTGTGGCAGTTTATTATAATTGTAGTATTTGTTATATAAAGTAGCTCCTAAGAAACCTGTGATAATCCCTACGAAAACTCCCATGTTTAATGCTGGTGCACCAAGTACAGAAGTGAAATAATCTTTTACAAGTAAATCACCTGCTAATGATGAAGAAACTGTCGCTTTTGAATCCGCTAACATTTGAGCGTTTACGCCAAAGATAGCTCCTGTAATTCTGTTTGTTAAGACGAATGCTAATAGTGCTGCAAATGCACCACCTGCGCGATCCTTCGCCCAAGATCCCCCAATTGCTACCGCGAATAAAATGTGTAGATTTGTAATAATTGCCCAACCGATATCTTCCATTACTCGAGCAATTGTATGAACTGCGTTAATATCCCCAGCAGACATCCCAATTAACTTACCGATCGAAATCATTAAGCCCGCTGCTGGCATTACAGCTACAACAACTAATAATGCCTTCCCAAACTTTTGCCAAAAATCAAAAGACGTAATTTTCATCTGTTCTTCCTCCCCTTTATTTATAACAACATAATGATTTAAATTATAATTTCTGTTCCTCTTATGAAAACGATTCCTTTTATCCCTTATTCTTTCGTTACGCAACCGTTTTCATAAATCTATTTTAATAAAAGCGTTTTCACATTGCAATAGAAATTTATTTTTTTTCATAAAAAAAGATGCTCAAAGAGCATCCTTTTTTATTATGAAATGCGATAAACCCTTGTTTCATAAGGTTTTAACGTGACTGTAGTTACTTGATCATGTTCCGCAACTTTATAGTTATTTAAAAGCAAACGTTTGCGTTCTAGTGCGAATTTATCCTCATTATACACTGCTTCCTCTTTCGAGATATTACTAATAACAATGATTTTTTCATCGTTTAATGTACGAGTATACGCATAAATTTGCGGATCATCTTCTAAAAGTAAATCATACGTACCATAATTCAATACATCGTGCTCTTTTTTCAAGGCAATCATCTTCTTGTAGAAATTGAAAATAGAGTCCTCTTCATTTTTCTGCTTTTCAACATTAATCTCTTCATAATTTGGATTCATGCCGAACCAAGGTGTACCCGTTGTAAAACCGGCATTATTTTTAGTATTCCACTGCATAGGTGTACGTGAATTATCACGGCAAGAAGCCCATATGATTTCCATCATATCTTGATGAGATACGCCTTCTGCAATTTTCTCACGATATAAATTTTTAATCGCTACATCATCATAATCTTCAATATTTGGGAACTGAACATTTGTCATCCCAATTTCTTGTCCTTGATAAATAAACGGTGTACCGTGCATAAAGAAATACATCGCCCCTAAAGCAGTTGCACTCTCACGCCAATATTCTTTATCATTTCCCCAAGTAGACACAATACGTGGCTTATCATGATTTTCAATGTATAAAGCATTCCAGCCCTTATTTTCTAATCCTTTTTGCCACTTCGTTAATACTTTCTTCAGCTCAACAACATCAAGATCTTTCTTCTTTTCTGCATCCCATAGGCTTAAATGCTCAAATTGGAATACCATATTGAATTTACCGTTCTCTTCTCCAACCCAAAGATCAGCATCTTCAATCTTGACGCCATTTGCTTCTCCAACAGTCATAATATCGTACTTAGAAAATGTATTTTCCTTTAGCTCTTCTAATAAAGGCTGAATACCATTTACATTCATATGCTTGTCAAAAGAAGGAACATACTTTAACCCTTTTGGATTCGGCATATCCTTGAGGCCATCTTCTTTTTTAATATGACTAATCGCATCGACGCGGAAACCATCAATACCTTTATCAAGCCACCAATTAACAGTATCATATAAAACTTCACGAACTTCTTTATTCTCCCAGTTCAAATCTGGTTGTTTACGCGAGAATAAATGTAAATAATATTGCTCTGTCACTTCATCATATTCCCATGCAGAACCATTAAAGATACTTTCCCAATTGTTTGGTTCCACGCCGTCTTTACCATCCTGCCAAATATACCAATCACGCTTCGGATTGTCTTTAGAAGAACGTGATTCAATAAACCACGGATGTTCATCACTTGTATGATTAATAACCAAATCAATAATAAGCTTCATATCACGCTTATGAACTTCATCTAGTAGCGCATCAAAATCTTCCATCGTACCAAATTCATCCATAATATCTTGATAGTCACTAATATCATAACCATTATCGTCATTAGGTGATTTATACATTGGACAAATCCAAATTACATCTATACCTAAATCTTGTAAATAATCCAGTTTTGCAATAATACCTTGTAAATCTCCAATACCATCACCATTTGAATCCATAAAGCTACGTGGATAAATTTGATAAGCGACAGCTTCTTTCCACCATGTCTTATTCATACTAATTCTCTCCTTTTGCATCCCATCGGAATTTTTTATGCAAACGTTTTCGTAACACTATCATAACAAAATATGAATAGTTTGCAACTGTTTTCATTGAACTCTATGTAGATTCCTTATTCTTATGCTTTATTTATTTCTCACAAAGATAAAGTGAAACTTTAATCAGTGGAGGGTGTCCATCCCCCACTGATTATTAGCCCTTACCAATCGCGCTTTTACGAGCAGCCCTATCTTCTTTGCTTCAGCCGGATTTTGAGGTGGGAGTCTTACTGCTCGCAAATAACGGGATAAATCTAATCCTTCTCTTCTTCTCGTCCATGCATGTTAAATACACTCTTCATATACTAATACAAGCTCATATTATTTCAGGAAGGAGATATAAATTGAAACAAACAAAATTAACTGGTCGTATCGTCGTTCCTTCGGATCCTGGGTATGACATAGCCCGGATAAATTTAAATTTAAGCATTCCAAAATTCCCTTGTATTATTGTTTTTTGTCAAAATAAAAATGATGTGTGTAACGCCTTAAAATGGGCACGTGAGCGTCATATATCATTTCGCTTAAGAAGTAGACGTCATAGCTACGAAAATTTCTCTCTTTTAAATGGCGGGCTTATTATTGATGTGAGTGAAATGAAGCAAATTACGGTTAGTGCAGGAAAATTAACAGCAACCATTGAAGCTGGCGCAAATCTTGGAACTGTTTATAAAGAACTTTGGAAATATGGTGTTACAATACCCGCTGGCACAAGTGCAAGTGTCGGAATTGTGGGGTTAACACTCGGCGGTGGCATTGGCATGCTTTCACGCTTATTTGGACTAACATGTGATCAATTAGTAGAAGTCGAAATGGTACAAGCGTGCGGAAAATTTGGTGCAAAAATCATTCGCGCAAATGAACGAGAAAACCCTAACCTGTTTTGGGCATGCTGTGGTGGTGGCGGTGGAAACTTCGGAATTGTTACTTCCTTAACCTTTCGAGTCCACCCTATAAAAAACGTATCAATTTTCTCACTTACATGGGAATGGAAAGACTTTGTTGCTGCATTTCAAGCTTGGCAAAACTGGGCACCTTATATAGATGAACGTCTCACTTCATCAATTGAATTATTCTCTAAACAACGAAATAAAATTGAGGTGAAAGGTGAATTTGTCGGCTCTCCTTCTGAACTCTATCATCTATTATCTCCTCTTCTTAAAACCGGTAATCCCTCTCGCTTTATTGAGGAAGTTCCATATATAAAAGCTGTTCAATTCTTTAACGGTGGTAATATTCCTGAAAAATTTAAACGCTCTGGTTCCTACGTATATAAACCTATCCCTCTTAAAGGTATTCAAATCTTACAACATTTTCTTTCTCATGCACCAAATAAAGATGCAAGTATTTGGCACCAATCACTCGTAGGTGCTGTAGAAAACATTTCCCCTAACGAAACAGCTTATTTCCACCGCAAGGCAATTATTGCTCAAGAATATATTACTTCTTGGAAACGCAACGATGAAGAAAACCGAAATATACGCTGGGTTAAAGATTTACGGGAAAGCTTAGAACCTTACACACTAGGAGACTATGTCAATTGGCCCGATATCGACATAAAAAATTGGCAAACTAGTTATTATGGCTCTAATTTTCAAAGGTTGCGTAAAGTGAAGACAGCATATGACCCTTGTAATGTTTTTCGTTTTCAACAAAGCATCCCTCCTTTCCATATGTAAAAAGGAAGAACAGAATTCTGTTCTTCCTTTTTACATTGAAAATCGTTCAATCGTTTGTTTCAAATCAGCTGCTTGCTTCTCTAAATCCTTTAATAATCGATCGATTACCACCATGTTTTTAGATTGTTGCAGAGTCACACGTGCCACTTCTTGCGAACCAGCTGACGTTTCCTCAGCAATTGCTGCTACAGCTTTTGTTTGTGCTCCTGTCTGATGAATGTGACTCACTTGTTCATTCATATAACTACTAATTTGCTTGGTTACATCGGCTACTTCCATAATGCTTGATGACATTTCTTTTAAAATTAATTCAGTAGCTTCTCCTCGTTTTGCCTCTTCTTTAGCTGTTTTCACTTGCTCTGTCATTTTCAGTGCGACTTGTTGCACTTCTTCCTGCATATCCCGTAATAATTGCGATATATTTCTGGCAGAATGATCACTTTCATCAGCAAGTTTACGTACTTCTTCTGCTACAACTGCAAAACCTCTTCCATGTTCACCAGCACGAGCTGCCTCAATAGAAGCATTGAGTGCTAATAAATTCGTTTGGCTAGCAATCTCACTCACAACAGAAACAATATGTTCAACTTGTTTCATTCGTTCTTCTAACTTCTGTACATTTTGCATCGAATCTTCATTTTCTCTCGCCAATGTTTGAATACCTTGAATTAAAGAAGTGAAGACACGTGTACTTTGACCTAAAGCTTGAACCATTTCTGAAGACAACTCGTCAGACTGTTTTGCTTTTCCTTCTACTTCATTTGCAATAGAAGTCGTTGTATCAACAGTAGAAACGATCGCTTGTATCGATGCTGCTGATTGCTCGGCACCGGAAGAAATCTCCGCAAGAGTTTCAGACACACCTTGTGCTTGCTTTGTCGCTTCACCTGTTTGTTTTCTAATTCGCTGAACTTGATTATTTGTATACGAAAATGTAGTATCGATATTTTTTACCATTACTCTTAAATTTCCTAGCATCATATTAAATGCAACACTTAAAGATTTAATTTCATCGTCTGCCTTTGGCAATTGGACATCCTCCCGAATATCACCCTCAGCTGCTTTCCTTGCAGCTTCTTCCAACTTCCGAAGTGGTTTAATTAAAAATATTGCTGCCCCATACGCTAAAATTCCAGACCATACTACACCTAATAACATAACGATAATATTATAAACAGTTTGACTTACATAACTTTGAAAATAATCATATATAACGTAAATGAAAATTAAACTTGTTGAATATGTAATGAAAGCTAAAACTGTAGTAAATAACATAAGCTGTATACGCAAGCCAAAGGAAAATGTTTTTCTTTCTTTTCCCATCTCTTCTTTCCCCCTTCTTATAAGCAATATAAGTACTACCTATATATTATTATCCATATTTTCGTTATAGAAAGATATAGGGATTTTAAAAATCATTATTTCTTTGAATATCAAATCCTACGAAAAAAATAAAGGATTCTGAC
Organism: Bacillus cereus; assembly: GCF_015071065.1. GTDB lineage: Bacteria > Bacillota > Bacilli > Bacillales > Bacillaceae_G > Bacillus_A > Bacillus_A cereus_BA. Next base: position 37,951 of record NZ_VOVA01000011.1, read on the forward strand.
AATTTATGACTAATAACAGAAATAAGGGGCAACATTTGTAAAATACATTTTTGACTGGGGGTTTTGTATGATTCAAGTTCGAAATCTAGTAAAATCATTCGGATCACTTGATGTTTTAAAAGGAATTGATTTAGAAGTAAAAGAAAAAGAAGTTGTTGTTTTAATCGGTGCCAGTGGTTCCGGCAAAAGTACATTACTTCGCTGTCTTAACTTTTTAGAAATGTACGATGAAGGTGAAATTCACTTACAAGGTGAGCGAATTGATCCAAAGCATTCAAATTTAAACAAAGTCCGTGAAAATGTCGGTATGGTTTTTCAGCACTTTAACCTCTTTCCTCATATGACCTCACTAGAAAACATCATAGAAGCACCTATTCACGTAAAAAAATTGGAGACAGCAAATGCAAAGGAGATTGGAAATCAACTCCTACAAAAAGTCGGCCTACAAGATAAAGCAGATGTAACTCCCCACCTCCTTTCCGGTGGTCAAAAACAACGAGTTGCGATTGCACGAGCTCTTGCCATGAATCCTAAAATTATGCTATTTGATGAACCTACTTCAGCTTTAGACCCTGAACTTGTTGGAGAAGTGTTGCAAGTTATGAAAGAACTTGCTGAAGAAGGAATGACAATGGTCATTGTTACTCATGAAATGAATTTTGCAAGAGATGTAGCTGACCGCGTCATCTTTATGGATGACGGGAAAATTGTAGAGGATGCTTCGCCAGCGCAATTTTTTTCCGCTCCATCGCATGAACGGGCAAAGCAATTTTTACGCAACGTTTTATAATGTAACTTCTGTTCAAAACATAAAGAAATGCATTCATACGGGGCACAACTAATTGTCCAAATAAAATATCTCCATAACATATTGAAAACAATCCGTATGATCAATATATAGGAGGGGTTTTATGAAAAGAAAACTATTAACCATTGTTGCGATTATTACATTATGTACATCCTTCATACTAGGAGCATGTAGTAAGGAAAGCTCTACCACTTCATCTAATGGTGAAAAAGAATTTCGTTATGCGATGAGTGGTTTATACAAACCTTTTAACTATAAAGAAAATGACGGGAAACTTGTCGGTTTTGATGTAGAAATAGGTGAAGCTCTCGCGAAAAAGATGGGAATGAAACCTGTTCCTGTTACAAATCCTTGGGAAACATTGATTCAAGGTCTACAATCAAAAAAATATGATGTGATATTAGGAAGTATGGCAATTACAGAAGAACGATTAAAAGCCGTGAATTTCTCAAATCCATATTATCGCTCTGGTGCACAAATTTTTGTAGCTAAAAAGAATACATCTATCTCTTCTCCAGAGGACTTGAAAGGTAAAAAAATAGGTGTTGTAAAAGCAAGTACTTTCAAAACTCTTATTGCAAAATATACAGATCAAATTACAGAATATGATAGTGATATTACTGCACTTATGGACTTAGAACCAGGACGTGTAGACGCAGTTATTACTGATCAAATGGTTGGTCTTCGTATGATTAAAGAAGGTAAATCTAATATAAAAGAAGCTGGAAAACCGTTAAACCTTGATGAGATGGGAATTGCTATTCATAAAGACAATAAAGACATGGTCGAAAAGGTAAATAAAGCGCTAGATGAAATCATTAAAGACGGCACGTATGAAAAGATTAGTAAAAAATGGTTTGGGCGCAATATTCTTGGGGAAGAGGCAAAAACAAAGTAAGTTGGCTATTCAGAGATTTCATAGATTATGCCCCACTTTTTATCTCTCTATTTGCGGGTAGTAAAACTCCCACCTCAAAATTTGGTTGTAAAGCAAAGAAATTAGGTGGGAGATCAACTGCCTGTACATGCCCGATTGGTGAAGGCTAATAATCAGTGGGGGATGAACACCCCCACTGATTACAATTTCACTTTATGTGGGGCATTTCATTCCCTACTAAAATCTATACAATATGAGGTGACACATATGTTTGAAATATTTATTTCTACCTATCCCACACTCTTAAAAGCTACTATTGTCACATTACAATTAACACTAACATCCCTATTACTCGGTTCACTAATTGGATTACTAGTCGCTTTCTTTCGAATCTCTAACAATAAGGTTTTAAATAGTATTGCTCATGTATACATCGCCATTATTCGTGGTACACCTTTAATTGTTCAAATTGCCATTCTCTATTTTGGGATTACATCCGTTATTGTGTTTACCCCTTTTTGGGCAGGAGCAATTGCTTTAGCAATTCATAACGGTGCATATATTACCGAAATTTTCCGCGGATCAATTCAATCCGTTGACCGGGGACAATTAGAAGCTGCTCGCTCTTTAGGGATGCCTTACCCTTTAGCGATGCGCCGGATTATATTACCACAAGCATTTCGTCTATCTCTTCCTCCTCTAGGAAACCAATTTATTATTGGATTAAAAGATTCTTCACTTGTCGCTTACGTAGGACTGTCCGAATTATGGGGATCCGGTTTATCCATTGCTGCAGGTAACTTCCAACAATTAGATACATACATAATCGTTGGTTTATATTATCTCGTACTTGTTCTTCTGTTTACTTATTTTGTTAACCTTTTAGAAAAACGACTACAACGGAAAGAAAATAACTCTGTCCACGTCAAGACAAAAAACAAGAAAGAAGTTTCTTTATAACAAAAAGCAAGCTCTAAGAGAGCTTGCTTTTTCATCGTAAAATATATCCATTATTGATGTACTTTTTTTATAGTCTCTTTTTCCTCTATATGTTCCTCACGATATGAAATATTATGAGGATCCAATCCATTTCCTAAAGAACCATAGAAATGCTCCCTATGCGGATCAACTAATTCACTTCCGTGATAATACACACGTGGTGTATTCCAAAGTGCTGCCAGTGCTTTTGTCATCGGCATTTCGTGATAGCGTTCCGGCCACATTTCTTTAATTTTATCTTTTACTAATGGATAGTATTTAGAACTCATAGCAGGAAACAGATGATGTTCCGTATGGTATGAGAAATTGAAATGTAAAACGTCTACCCAGCGCGGCACTGTTACTGATAAACAGTTTGCTAACGGATCATTTACTGGAACTATTGGATTTAAGCGGTGATTTGTTGCAATATATGCCATTACAATAAAGTTAGCAATTAACAACGGAATCACGTATGCAAAGAACCACTTTGCAGGTCCCATAATAAACAATAAACTAATCCAAACTGTCCAGGGCAAAAGAAGTTGTAGCCATACAGATTTTTGGTTGGATGACTTAAATTCTTTTATAAAATGAAAGAACATTCGAGTCGAATGTAACGTAAATTGAATTGTTAGTGACAGAAAACTGAAGAATGAACGTACATGAAGAGGCATGCGATATACCCAACTCAAAAACTTACTCTTTTTCAGTTTCTCAAATGTTGGCCATGCATCTGGATCATTCTCTTCATGCTGTGTGTGAACATGATGCGTTGCATTATGCCACTTTCTCCAAAGTTTTGGGCCAGTTGATAATGGCATAAATGCTATCGCGCCTAAGAAATCACGAAGCCATGCCTTTCTTACAACTGTTCCATGTAAAATTTCATGCCCTAAAAACCCAAGTGAAGCAAAACATAATCCAAGAACAATCGCAATTCCTAGATTTGCCCACATATTCAATTCAAATACACCAATCGCTATTAACCCCGCTAATGCCACAAGTAAATAAGCCAGTCCACCAAATAAACGAGTAGGCACTGGTTTAAATGCTTTTTTCGGCAAATGTGGTGATACACGTGCTGCATACCACCCAAACGTATGAAGCTCCTTCATCCTTTTGCCCCTTTCTTATGCCGCGCCCTGCGCAACTTGCATATATTAATTCTTGCTTCCAGATTGATCTTACTAGGTGATCCAAAAAGCATTTATTATAAGGAAAATATACTCACTCTATCGTCACTTATTTTTCGCTTTTATTATCAATGAAAAACATTTCTCTTTTTACTCTCTATCAACCTTTCCACATGATGAATCATAACAATAGAATTTCTATATTGTCAACAACTTTTATGACCTAGTAATAAAAGTTGGTTATATTTTTATAATTACACTTTATTGCGCTAAAGAAAAAGTATAGGTTTCACAAGGCTTTATCCGCTATACATATACATCCAATTAAACTCCATAGACTCTACCTTATTCAAGAACTCTCTATGTAATCCACAAATGGAATCACTTAAATTTAGCTTTATATAAATCCTACTTCCTCATACTGCCCCAACAAAATAATTATATTAAAATAATTTTATCTTTCTTTTAATAAAAATAGGATGCTACTAAAACAACATACATGAATTCCATATAATCTGGAAATATTAAAAGGAAAATTGTTCTAAAATCAGGAGGTTTCCGCAATGACAAGTGATACATTTCCACAATTGCCATTATCTTATTGGATTGACTCTACTCCGTTTCCTACTTTCCCTCGTTTATCCGAAAATATAAAGACGAAAGTTGCTGTTATCGGTGCTGGTATTACAGGTATTACTACCGCCTATTTACTCGCGAAAGAAGGCATCGACGTTGTGTTAATTGATTCTGGCCTTATTTTAAACGGGACGACTGGACATACAACAGCGAAAGTAACAGCACAACATGATCTTATTTACGACGAATTAATAACTCATTTCGGTGTTGAAAAGGCCGGGCTTTACTACGATTCAAATAATCATGCTCTACAATTCATAAATGACACTGTGCAAACATATAAAATCGACTGTAATTTCTCAAATGAAGATTCATATTTATATACAACTACTGATAACGGATTAAGAAATTTATCGAAAGAATATGAAGCTTATCAAAAATTAAATATACCTTGTGACTATGTTCAATCTCTATCGATTCCTATTCCCGTACAATCTGCACTTGTAATGAAAAATCAAGCACAATTCCATCCCCTCCTTTATTTGAAAATACTTTTAGAAAAGTTTGTGGAGATGGGCGGAAAGGTCTATGAACAAACAACAGCTATGGATGTGGAAAAGGGAGATTATCCACAAGTAATTACAAAGGAGGGCCATCGCATCACTTGTGAATATGTTGTCTCTTGTTCACATTTTCCTTTTTATGATGCCAATAGCTTTTTCTTTACGCGAATGTACGCAGAACGCTCCTATGCTCTTGCAATAAAAACAAAAACGGATTATCCAGGTGGCATGTATTTAAGTATTGATGATCCAAAACGCTCCTTACGCTATATAACAAACAATGGAGAAAAGTTGATTTTGATTGGTGGAGAAAGTCATAAAACAGGACAAGGAATAAATACGATGCTTCATTATGAAGCACTCTATTCTTTTGCTGCAGCAACTTTTGGAGTAGATGAAGTTCCCTATAGATGGTCAGCACAAGATTTAATTACTCTAGATAAACTCCCTTATATCGGACATATTAACGAAAGAAATCCAAATATATTTGTTGCAACTGGATATCGCAAATGGGGAATGACAACAGGAACTGCTGCAGCTCATTTACTGAAGGACTCCATTCTAAAAGTCCACAGCCCATATAAAGAGCTGTTTGCACCATCACGCTTTCATGCAAACCCAGATATAAAAACATTCCTCTCTCAGAACATTGATGTTGCTAAACATTTAATTGAAGGGAAAATTGAAACTGCATTACGTAAACCAGAAGATCTTGAAGTTGGCGAGGGATCTGTTGTACATGTCAACGGTAAACGAGCAGGTGCCTATAAAGATAAGGAAGGAAAATTACATATCGTCGATACGACTTGTACACACCTTGGCTGTGAAGTTGAATGGAACAACGGTGATTGTACTTGGGATTGTCCTTGCCACGGTTCTCGTTTTTCAATTGATGGGGATGTTATGGAAGGTCCAGCAGATCAACCATTAAAACGGGTTGATAACGAGTAGAAAATAAAGAAGAGCACAAACTTATTTGTGCTCTTTTTCATATACTTCAAACAACATATTTCGAAATAATGTATTTAAGTTCTCTATATCAATCCCTGATACCTTTTCAATTCCTCTCACATATTGTTGATAATAATTAATTTGTTCCCCTAAAAATTGATTCAACACATTAATTTTCAATCCAATATCTAATTCAGTACCTGCTTTTTTCTTTATTAGCAGCTTTTCAATTTCATTCAATACACTACGCTCTACTGATAGTTCCGTAATTAACCGGTCAAATTCTACTGGAGGCAATGTCTCTTTCTCTTCTAGCCATTTACAGGCTAAAAGAGGACGTAGTACATAAAAGTACTTTTTCAACTTTACATTTTCACCTTGTAAAAATTCACGATAGTTTTTTGAAGCCATATGTAAGTAATGATATATCGTTGCTTTCGGATCAAAATCCTTTTCACTCATTTGCTGAAGCTGTTCTGGAAGGTTCGAGTTTTTCGAATAAAAAATCGGCGATCGAATCCATTCGAGTAACGCTGGATTTGACTTTGCAAACAGTTTCAAAGCCTTTTTCATATCCCAACCACTTATGTCTAAATCATCGCTAATTGGATATTCGATTACATCACGCTTATCATTGATTGATAAATACCATTCTACCGGGTGTACATAAACAAACCTAACATCATAATCACTATCTTTCGATGGAAACCCCCACGCCCGACTCCCTGATTCCACTGCAAATAAAATTTTCACATCATTCTCTTTTTCAATTCTTTCTAACTCTAATTCAATTTTTTCTCTCATTTCATACCATCCCCATTTTTTGATTATTTCCTTGGAAATTCGACAAATATACGACTAATTTTACTACATACTAAAACAGCTGTCAGACAATTTCTGACAGCTCAATAAAGCACCTATTGTTTCTTTTCCATTACAGTAGCCGCAATACGTTCAAATTCTTTTTGAATCTCCTCTTTATATGCATCCACTTTTGAATAGTCCATAGCAGCAATATAAATTCGTTCTAATTTATCACGGACTGATTTCGCTTTTGCTAAGCAGGACATCGCCTCATTCATTTTTGTTTTATACCGAATTGATACATCACGAATTTCCGTAGCATACTTCTCATCTGTCCCTGGTGTAACAATGAGATCATACATATCAATAACCTCATCACCCACGCGATTTGGAAAGTATTCATGCGGTGCTGTGCTATCAAAAATTGCAAATCCCAATTCTCTTACGATAATCATATCGAGACTATTTGGATCAAATCCACAATGATATACTTCTACTTCAAATCCTTTTTCTTCTGCTGCCTTTGCTAATTTTTTAAGCATGGTTGATTTTCCAGAACCCGGGCGACCTTTTATAAAATAGCGATGCGGGAGCCCTTCTGTTAAATTAGGAACGAAATCAACTGCTCCTTTCGGTGTAGCAGCTCCTAGGAATCGATGTTTCACAATCGATTTTTTTCCACTTTTATCTGTAAATAGTTTCTGTATAAGCTGATCTGTTAATTCGTTTGCTTTATTAAAATCAATGTTACTAATATATATTTTCTCCCACTCATCATGTATTTCCAGCGCCTCTTTAAAACACCCGTAAGCTGCTTGAAAGGCTTTACTCGCTTCTGAAACGAATCGTTCAATCTCTACTTTTTGCTTTCTTAATTTACCTGAGTCCCAAGCAACGCCTAAATTTATATACTCTTCAACAACCCCAGGCATTTTCGGTTCAATAACGTGCGGTGATGTACCGTCAACAATCCCTACTTTTAATTTTGGAATAATCACACCATCAACTGATTTATTGTCAGAAGAACAATGTAAAAATTCAATATTATACCCTTTATCAACCCATTCACGTCCTATTGCCTTTATTAAAGAAGATTTTCCCGTTCCTGGGCCTCCCTTTAAAATAAACAACCTGTCTAGCCCCTTCAAATTCTCTTCGTATAAGCTGTGAAATCCTCTAGCTGTATTTCCACCGGCATAATAATTCAATACATTCCCTGTCACTGCACTCACTCCTTCGCAGCATTCTACTTACATAAGCTACAATATGCGAAAATCTTTATTTGGGTGAATACCTATTTTGTATTGCACTAAAAAAGCAAAGATCACTTTTGACCTTTGCTTTTATATTTTTTATTTAAGTTAAGAAAGAATTGTTCCACCCTTGGACGTATCCAAGCTAAATAATCTTTATCTTTCTTCTTTGTACAAGCTATCTCTTCTCCATCTACCATTCCGACAAGTTCTAGCTCTAACAGTTGCCTCGTAAATGTTAGCATATTTACTTCTTCTGCTGGATATTCTTCTTTTAATTTCTCCTCAATTTCTCCCAATAAAAAACCGTCACGCATCATTGCTAGTGCATCAATCCAAAGTGGCGGCATTTCATATGTCTCTCCTGTAATCGTATCTTTTACAATATAATTCTTTTGCTCTTTTCGAAATTGAATTGTGTGTAAACATACAGTTGAATTTAGTGTTAATTCCATCATACCACCCCTTTCATCATATCTGCATAGAAAAAAGGATGCGCGTGCACCCCTTCTTTTCTTTTCTTAACACTACCGAACCGTTACACGAGCCAAAAGCTGCGTGTCGATATTTTCCTCCATTATAAACGAAGTGTTTTATAAAAAAAACCCTTCTTTAAACATTTTATAAAATGTTTATATTTACACAACAAGAAAACTTTTCTGAAAAATAATTTCTTCTAATGTACTACACTGTTGGTAAATAAATTTCGAATTTCGTTCCTACGCCCATACTACTTTGAATCGCGATACTCCCTTGATGTTCCTCAATAATTTTATATGTAATCATTAACCCAAGGCCTGTACCATTCTCTTTTGTTGTATAGAATGCCTTTCCGATTTTTTCTATTTTCTCATTCTCTATACCAAAACCTTGATCTTCGACAGAAATACACAAATTATCTCCAGCTTTTTTGAATACACAAATATGAATGTCTCCACCTTCTGGCATCGATTCGATTCCATTTTTGATAATGTTTAACAACACTTGTTTCAATTGCTTATCATCGCCATTTATATCGGGTAAATTTCCATCTACTTGCAAGTGGAGTTTCACTTTATATTGAGCCGCATAACTTTCCATTAACTGCACAACATATAAAAGGATTTCTCGTATATTACACCATTCATAATTAATTGGTTTGGGTTTTCCTAATAACATCAATTCACTAACGAATCCATTAATCCTCTCAATTTCTTGTAACATAATTTCATAACTCATCGCATCAGCAGGATTTCTTTCTTTTTGGATTTGTGTAAATCCTTTTAAAGCTGTTAATGGATTTCGAATTTCGTGAGCAATTGTTGTAGACATTGTACCAATAACAGCCAAATTTTCCGTCTCTTTCATATTGTTCATCATTTCAACAACGGTTCTTACATAAGATTGAAATCGTTTTAACAAAGAATGTGAAATAATGAAATAGAATATACATAAAACAAGCGGAATCACAACTTTTAAATCTTTTAATATCAATGTGAAAAATATGTACTTTCCAATTACACTAAAGGAAACTAAATAAAAATATTTTCTATTCACGAAAACCGGTGCAAATAAAATTAATAACATTTCTACCATACTACCATGTTCAAAAGCCCTATCCGTTCGCAAATAAATCATTAAATTATTAATAAGGTTGATAAACATGTACCCCAATAAAAATAAATATTTTACAGAGTATACATAGCCTCTTTTTTGAAGATATATCGAAATAGGAAATAATGCTATTACAAATATATATACACCTATCCCAAGGCTACCTTTTGGCCACCCTATCTCTGTCCCATTAATATTCATGGCGGGATACATAAAATAATATATAGCGTCATATAAAAAGAATATAATATAGAATAATAATATAAATACTTTTAAAGCTTCTCTTTCTTCATAAATCAAGCTCTTGAATTTGTTCATATAAAAACTCCTCTTGATCAATCCCCAATAAACATTTCAACTATTATCTCTTTAAATTATAAATATGAAATTGCTTTCAGGGCAATATGTAACCTTCTAATACGAAAAGGAAGGAGACACAACTCCTTCCTTTTCAGTCACAATTTATAGCCACCTTACCCTATCATGTAGCAATCCATCTGTAAAATTATTATGCCCTATTACAAAATCCTTCATATATAAATTTAAATATTCCCCATACTTACTTTCAGTATTTAATAATAATTCTTCTACATAATAAGCACCTTGTCCAAAGGTATCTAAAAGTAAACTACACAAGCCCGCATAAATCCCACATCCTACTTGGAAGTAAGTTGCATTTGTTTTATACTTTTGAAAAACTTGACTACTATTCATTACATTATACATGTATGTCTCGCTATTTTCATATACGAGTAGCACACCAACTAAGTCCTCTCCCGTAATCTCTTCTTCTGCGGGATTAAATACTTTACGATTCCAATTCCATAAATCTTCTACTTTATCTAAGTTTTGTCTAATTAAATTTGTTGTATATTCATTAATTCGATAAAGAAAACCAACTTCCATATTAAAAGTTTTCCCTAAAATTAAGACTTCCTCATGCGGCATTAAGCAACCATAAAATTCTTTTTCTCCTAACTTCACTTTATACTCTGAAGCATATACATCCTCATAAAAGTAAAGTGAACGATGTTGACTCATATACATAGGATAACTCCATATCGCTTCATCAAGAAAACGCTCAACTGCCCATGATGCATAAAGTGTACGAGGTTTTATAAGCTCTTTATCATTCAAAAATGAATTATCATGTTCTACAATATAACATGCTCTTGGTTTTTCATTTGGACGTTCTTCCATAAGCTCAACAACCATCCATTGAACAACACCTGGATTCATACCTGAGCCTATAATTGCTCTTGTATTTGTAAATGTTTCTTTCTCCTTCTCAAACCTCGTATACCTTTCCGTAAGCTGAAAACCAAGTAAACTATCGTCTTGATCTACCACCTCATTTTCCAAAGCCGAATTAATATAACAAATGCCAAGTTCATTACAACAACTCAGTACCCTAATCGTATCTGCACCTGAAACATCAATAACAACCTTCGTTCTTTTTTCTTTTAAATGCTGTTTAAATCTGATCACATCTTGAAGATTTATTTCATATAAAAAAAACTGATCTTTCAAATTTGGAAACAACTCATCATAATAACTCTTATCTTTTTGTTTTATATCCACCAAATGCAAATCCACATTTTTTATCACTTCATAAATTGGATCTCTTTCATTTACTACCGCTTGATTTAAAATTGCTAACACTGCTTTTGCTGCTCCACCAGCACTTCCAAGTAATGTAATAGAAAAAGAATTTGGAAACTGCTCCACAAACAAAACCCCTTTAATAGATTAATTGAGCAGTACTTCCTCAAAAATGAATTGAATACACCAAAAGATAGCTCGTACAGATTTTTTATAATTTCACACAGGGTTATCTCTTCATAGGTAAAAAACAGTACCATACTTATATATTCAATTCACTTTCCCCTCATATCCAAATAGCGGTAAACAAATAGGCTCGACCTTTTCTTCCGCATACATAAAAGAAAAAGCCAGCCCTTTAAACTAGCCTACGGACAATGGACAGATTTCACATGTTGAATATTCACATACATTTTTGCGTCACGTGCTTTTAATATTTCAATATGTCCTTCATCAATTTTCGCCATCTTTCCGATTTTGTTAGATTCCTCACCTAAATCAAACACCATAATTTTCCCAGCCATTTTAATAAGCTGTTCTTCAAATGTTCTAGCTAAAGTAATATTTAATGGATTTACGGGGAGTTCATTTTTATTGAGGGCATAAGGTACTTGATTCTCTTTATAAGGAATTCACCATTTCAAATGCTTTAAAGATATATATACCGTTTTATAAACTGGGCTATAAAAAACAATATAATCATTCATTACACTTGTAACATAACCGTGTATTGGAGCATTGCCTGCCACATAAATTTCTGTAAAGATCCCTTTAGATGTGCTTAATACTTTTCTCAAAGAAATTGAAGGTGATTCCCTCTTAATTACAGAGTCCACATCTGGCTTTAATATTTCTTCATCATGCTCTCTTAAAAACTTATAATATTGGACATGATATAAAGATATATATACATAGTCTTGTCCATTGTAGAGAACAACAATATCATTTCCTACATCAATTAATACACCTTTAAATCTTTTTTCACCGATTAATTTAACGTACATATTTTCCCCAATGCTCTTGTTTAATTCATTCATCTACATCCTCCTTCCTATGAAATACTACTTTTCCTGTCTTCTATTTCTAAAAAATAATCAGGGGCAATGTTTCATCTTTTAATAGTAAGGAATTCCTTTTCTTATATCGCAACATAATTGTATCGATATAAGAAATCGTTCTTCACTTCCAATCATAATGCCCCTCTTATTTATCAAACATTATTCTTCTTCATTCTTTTTACATTTAACTACTTGACTCACACTCTTAATATGATAAATAATCACGTAAATAACTTCATCACCATTTACTAGTGTTATACATTCATCATGTACTTCACTTAATAAGCCTTCTACACACTCTGGTCCACCACGGTTAATTTTTACCCACTTATACTTCAAGTCACGTAATACATCGACAAAATTATCATCATCAGAGTAGAAACATGAGATATAGCAATCGCCACATTTACTTTCTTTCACTTAAAGTAAATCTAGGATTTTGGATGACTTTTTCATCCCTTAATATAAAAAGATCCCGTAATAAGATACATTCCTGTATACCTTATTACGGGATCTTTTCATAAATTTAATCTTCGTCTTTAACATCCATATCTTCTGGAATTGGTTCGTTTAATATTTCTTCCACTAACTGCTTATATTTCTCCATTTGTTCTAAATGTGTATTAAACTGTTCCTTGTTTATTAAATATTGCTCTCCATCAAACAATGCACGAACTTTCTTTTGCTGAATTAAGTCTTCAACATACGATTTTGGTAATTTCAAATACTCCGCAGCCTCTTCTATCGTTATATACAATGTGTTCATTCCTTTATTGTTTTTTCATATATATACTGTATCTTACTTTATTTTTGTAAACAAATAAAAAAGATTTTGTAAATGCGAATCAAAAAGCAGGTAGATGCATTCCATATATTGTATAATAGTATAGTAAGTATCTTTTTAAAATATAGAATGGTATTACCCATTTACACAAAGGAGAGTTAACATATGGCTACTCGTCACATCATTACAATGTTAGAAAAAACATTACGAGTTGAAACAGAAAACACAATTTCTCATCTATCTAAGTCTTTATCCGATCGTATTCTTTCACAAAGTGCAGCAGTACATGAAAGCAATTGCTACCATACAATTGGTGAATGGTACAAAAATCATTTCTTGTTCCAACAAGATGATTTCCTTTGGGCTAAATACGTGTTCTATGACGCATATTGTGAGGCTATAAAAAAACAAGGTCATCTTACAAAACGTGTTCGCCAAATATTAGAATCATTAGCTCGACAACATGGAAAACAATATATTATTTCTATACAAAATATTCCATTCCCTAATGAACAGGCAAAAGGGACCGCATAAACCAAACCTAGATTCATTGTTTTCTAAAGAGATTACAAATAAAACGTTCATGTCACATGAACTAATGAAACCGGTGTCATGATAATGATTGAAGATATAATAAACAGGAAAACCCCCATTTACCTCTCTCGTCCATGCGAATAGAGAAGTAAATGGGGGTATACTTGTTCCTTTATTATTTCATCATCTGCTTTATCAATTCTCGATTTCTCTTCTTAAATACTTCATTATGAGAAGAAACCATTCCGTACTCACTTGCATCAGGTTGAATAAATTGTTTCGCTTTATTCACAGCATTTCCAGCATCTTGGAACGCTCCTGCGATTAAATGTAATTTTCCGTCATGCTTTAAAATATCTCCAGCGGCATATAATCCGTCTACCGAGGACTCACTATTTGCATTCCCTGCAATATAATAATTATCAACAATAGCGACATCTAGCTCACTATTTTCCAATAATGTAATGTCACGTTCATATCCATGATTAATAATAACTTCATCAATAGGTAAATGAGAAACTTCACCTGTCTCATGATTCGTTAATTCTACATATTCAATTGCCTCATGATTATCACCAGCAATTAATTTTGTAATCGATGTATTAAAGAAGCACTCCGCCGAACTGTTCATAAGTTGTTTTACTTGTGCTTCATGACCAGATAATTCTTCTTTTCTATATGTTAAATAAACTTTTTTCGCGATTGGTTCTAATTCGTTCGCCCAATCAATTGCAGAGTTCCCTCCGCCTGAAATAATTACCGTTTTATCTTTGAAACGTTTTAACGATTTAACTGTATAATTTAAATTTGAGACTTCGAATCTCTCCGCACCTTCAATTGATAACTTTTGTGGATTCAATATACCACTCCCAGTTGCGACGATCACTGTTTTTGAAAAATGTTCTTCCCCAGAGCTTGTTTTCAACGTAAAAATACCCTCTTCATTACGAATAATTGATTCTATTTTTGTATTCAATACAACTTCAGGCTGAAATGTTAATCCTTGTTGTACAAGTTGCTCAATTAATTTCTCACCAGTAACCGGTAACAATCCGCCAATATCCCAAATCATTTTTTCCGGATAAACATGTATTTTTCCACCTAACTGTGGCTGAAATTCTATTATTTTCGTTTTCATCTCTCTGAGTCCACTATAAAAAGCTGAATAAAGCCCTGCAGGTCCTCCGCCTATCACAGTTACATCAAACAATTCTTCTCGATTCATTCGTGCCCACTCCTCAGCTATCAGTCATTGATTATCATTCTCAATAAAATATAACCTGTTTCCGCAAAATTTACAATCAAAATTACTATTGACAATACACCTATATAAAATTATATTATTTAAAGAATCAATAGTGATAATCATTATCAATTTTTTAATTATTAGCAACTGTGAGATTACATCTTCTTCTATTACTATGGCGAATACTATATGGTAAAATCTCAAGTTCAAGATTGTTAATAAGACTTTTGTATTACCACTAACTTTTCAAAAGATTAAAGCTAAACAATTTATTGTATATCACATATCATCTATCAAAAGGAGAAAGACGATGAAAAAATTATTTATTTCACTAACAGTTCTGTTCGTCCTTGTTATGAGTGCTTGTAGCAATGGTTCAACAGACAAGAAGAACGACGCAAAAGGTAAGAAGTCAGAAACAATTACATACCAATCAGAAAATGGTAAAGTAGAAGTTCCAGCAAATCCACAACGTGTTGTTGTCCTATCATCATTCGCTGGTAACGTAATGTCATTAGGTGTAAACCTTGTTGGGGTAGATTCATGGTCTAAACAAAACCCACGTTTCGATAGCAAACTTAAAAATGTTGCTGAAGTATCAGATGAGAATGTTGAAAAAATTGCAGAATTAAATCCAGACTTAATTATTGGTTTATCAAATATTAAAAATGTCGATAAGTTAAAGAAAATCGCTCCTACTGTAACATACACTTACGGAAAAGTTGATTACTTAACACAACATTTAGAAATCGGTAAATTATTAAATAAAGAAAAAGAAGCAAAAACTTGGGTTGATGATTTCAAGAAACGCGCACAAACAGCTGGAAAAGACATTAAAGCGAAGATCGGTGAAGATGCAACAGTTTCTGTTGTTGAAAACTTCAACAAACAGCTTTACGTATACGGCGAAAACTGGGGCCGTGGAACAGAAATTCTTTACCAAGAAATGAAATTAAAAATGCCTGAAAAAGTAAAAGAAAAAGCTTTAAAAGAAGGCTACTACGCATTATCTACTGAGGTATTACCTGAGTTCGCTGGTGATTACTTAATCGTAAGTAAAAACAAAGATACTGATAACTCATTCCAAGAGACAGAATCATATAAAAACATTCCAGCAGTAAAAAATAATCGTGTATTTGAAGCAAACATGATGGAATTCTATTTCAATGATCCACTTACATTAGACTTCCAACTAGACTTCTTCAAGAAAAGCTTTCTTGGTCAATAATTCAAACATGAGGAATTCTTAATTTAAGAATTCCTCTTCCTTTATTCTATGAAAAGAAAAGATGTGAAGCTGATGAAAAAAGAGCAAGACACCCTACGTTCCAACGCTTTTACATACAAATTAATTTTGAGTATCATTGCATTCTTTCTTATTTTTATGGTTGCAATGGTGTTAGGTGCTGCAGATACTTCTATAAAAGACGTATGGTTAGCACTTACTTCCTCTGCTAAAGGAGATAAGCTATCTATCCTTCGTGAAATACGTTTACCACGTGAAGTTGCTGCTATTTTTGTAGGAGCTGGACTCGCTGTTTCTGGTGCTATTATGCAAGGATTAACGCGAAATCCTCTTGCTGATCCAGGATTACTCGGCCTAACTGGTGGTGCAAATGCTGCACTTGCACTAACACTTGCTTTCAATCCTTCTATAAGCTACCTTTACTTAACACTAGCTTGCTTTATCGGTGCTGCAATTGGCGCTATTATGGTATTTGGAATTGGCATGGTGAAAAAGGGCGGCCTTTCTCCTCTTCGAATTGTATTAGCTGGTGCTGCTGTTTCAGCATTTCTACTCGCAATTTCAGAAGGTGTTGGCATTTATTTTAAAATTTCACAAGATGTATCAATGTGGACAGCTGGAGGCGTAATTGGAACGACTTGGAGCCAATTAAAAATTATTATTCCGGTTATTTCAATCAGTATATTTATCGCTATCTTATTTGCAAGAAAATTGACAGTCCTTAGTTTCAGTGAAGAAGTTGCTGTTGGACTTGGTCAAAAAATTATCGTCATTAAAACGATTTTATTTATCATTATTATCTTGCTTGCTGGTGCTTCTGTAGCGCTTGTCGGAAATATGGCATTCATTGGCTTAATGGTACCTCATATGGTGCGACCAATTGTCGGTCCCGATTACCGTTTTGTCATTCCGATGTCAGCAATCGCTGGTGCTTCCTTTATGTTACTTGCAGACACAATCGGACGTACCATTAACGCTCCGTACGAAACGCCAGTTGCCGCTATCGTTGCAATTGTAGGATTACCATTCTTCCTATTCATTGTACGTAAAGGGGGAAGAACTTTCTCATGATGCAATCTATTATAAAGAAACAACGCCTTATCATACTTGCATTACTTATACTTACCATCACAACAATTGTAATTGGAATGGGGCTCGGTTCTGCCTCTCTCTCCTATGACAGATTAATCCCAACACTTATGGGACAAGGTACATTTAAAGAAGAATTCGTTTTATATTCTTTACGACTACCTAGAATTGTTATTACATTATTAGCTGGTATGGCGCTCGCTTTATCAGGCGCTATTTTACAAGGAATTACCCGAAATGATTTAGCTGAACCTGGTATTCTCGGCATTAACGCTGGTGCCGGTGTTGCTGTTTCTATTTTCTTTCTATACTTCCCGATAGACGTAGGTTCATTTCTTTACTTACTACCAGTCGTTGGATTTGTCGGGGCTTTTCTTACAGCCGTTCTAATTTACGTATTTTCATATAGCAAATCAACTGGGCTTCAGCCAATACGATTAACATTAACCGGTATCGGATTTTCCTTTGCACTATCTGGAATGATGATTGTACTTATTTCATCTGCAGATCGTATGAAAGTAGATTTCATTTCAAAATGGATTGCCGGAAACATTTGGGGAGATGACTGGACATTTGTTTTAGCAATGCTTCCATGGCTAATCATATTAATCCCTTTTGTCTTCTATAAAGCAAATCGATTAAATATACTAGCATTAAACGAACCAGTAGCAATCGGTGTTGGAATTGAAATTGAAAAAGAACGAAGATACTTATTAATCGCAGCCGTTGCACTTGCTGCTGCAGCTGTTTCCGTAACAGGAGGCATTAGCTTTATCGGACTAATGGCTCCTCATATCGCGAAATCTTTAGTAGGTCCAAGGCATCAAATCTTCATGCCAATCGCCGTTTTAATCGGCGGGTGGTTATTGCTACTAGCGGATACAATTGGACGAAATATCGTCGAACCTAGCGGTATTCCAGCTGGTATTGTCGTTGCTTTAATTGGTGCTCCTTACTTTATGTATTTGTTGCTTAAGAAAGCATAAAAACACCCTCAAGAGTGAAATCTTGAGGGTGTTTTCGTTTCATTCTACTGCTGCCCATACCCTTCAAACTTCTTCGCCAAATTCTCCATCTCATCTTCTGGCAGTAACGTCGGTTCTCCAACACTTTTCGTTTGGTAATAAATTTGAGCACAAAACTCTATTTCTTCTGCAATAGTAAACGCCATTTTTATATTATTTGCACCAGCCATCAAACCATGATTCGCAAGTAAAACTGCACGACGATCAATCATTCCTTCAAAAGCTGCCTCTGCTAATTGCTTCGTACCAAATGTTTCATACGGTGCACAGCGAACATTCGGACCTGCAAAAGCAATTAAATATGACACAGCAGGAAGTTCCCATCCTAATGATGCGATTGTCTTCGCATAAGGAGAATGTGTATGCACAAGCGCATTTATATCTTCACGATTTCTATAATAAATAAGGTGCATGTCTAGCTCGCTTGATGGTTTTCTCTCTCCTTCTATCACTTCACCATCTAAATTCAATATAACTACATCTTCAGGCGTCGTTTCATAATAATCTAAGCCGCTTGGGCTAATTGCAACAAGACCTTGTTCACGGTTGAAAATACTAATATTTCCCCCGGTCCCCTTTGTTAAACCACTAGAGATCATTTTCTTTCCATACGCTACAATTTCTTCTCTTTCTTTTTGTAATAACATATACATCCCCCTAAGTATGAAGCTTATGATGACTGACTATATATACTTACTAAAATAGCTTTTTTAAATTCTCCATAAACGGTGCTTTCACAATTCCTTTTTCCGTAATAATCGCTGTTATATTTTCATGTGGTGTGACATCAAATGCCGGATTGTATACTTTACTTTCTTTCGGAGCCGAATATTGTCCGAAACGATTGATCACTTCAGAAGCATCCCTTTCTTCAATTGGAATTTCTTTTCCTGTAAGTGTTTTCAAATCAATTGTCGGCGTTGGTGCTGCTACATAAAACGGAATGTTATAATATTTAGCCAAAATCGAAACACCTAATGTTCCAATTTTATTTGCTACATCCCCATTTGCTGCTACACGATCACATCCAACGATTACTGCATTAATTTTCCCTTGTGACATGACCATTGCTGCCATATTATCTGTAATGACAGTGACATCAATTCCCGCTCGCTGCAGTTCTAATGCTGTTAACGTTGAACCTTGTAATCTAGGGCGTGTTTCATCCGAATAGATTTTTAAGTCCCATCCTTTTTCTTTCGCTAAGTACATTGGAGCTGTCGCAGTACCATACTTAGTCGTTGCTAACGCACCTGCATTACAATGCGTTAATACCCCCATTCCATCATGGAATAATGTTAATGCATGTTCTCCAATTTGACGGTTAATTTCTTCATCTTCTCTATGAATCTCTTTTGCTTCTTCTAATAATCTATCTTTCAACTGCGAGATTGATAAGTGAGCATTCTCTTTCGCTACACTTTCCATTCTTTCAAGCGCCCAAAATAAATTTACTGCCGTCGGTCTTGATGTCGCTAAGTATGCACATACTTTTTTTACTTCCGCTATGAATTCTTCCGCCGAACTTTTAGCAACTTCCTTTACTCCTAAATACACACCGTAGGCTGCTGAAACACCTATTGCCGGCGCTCCTCGTACTTTCATTACTTGAATCGCATCCCATACACTTTCAGCCGTTTTAAAAGATTCATAGACTACTTCGTTCGGTAATACCGTTTGATCCAATAGCACTAAAGCATCACCTTTCCACTGAATTGATATTAATTGCTCTGCCATTATCTTCTCCCCTTACTTCGCACTATGCATTGACTGTTTTTTTAACGTTTCTACAAAGCTGCTACCTGCTTTATATTGATTCGCTTGTAAAATAAACTTCTTCGCTGCCTGAAGACAAATTCGCTCCGCTCTAGCACGCGCTGCATCATTCTCAATACAAGTAATATCCTTTACCTTCGCTAGACCAACAATACGACGAATTAACTCAAGACCCGTCACTGCAGCTGTATCCTCTAATACAGATTGTAAATAAACTCGGTTAAAGCCTTCTTCCTTCGCCATAATCTCTGTCACATGAATATCCCAAGCATCTAAAAACTTCTTCTTAAATAAATCAATTACATCTATCATGGTAGATTCTATCCAATTCATATATGTATCTTTCTCAATACCAGATTGCATCACTGCATCTGCATTCACCCAAGCAAACATTAAATTCGCCATTACATTCCCAACGTCATATCCCATAGGTCCATAAAAAGCAAATTCAGGATCAATAACCTTTGTAGAATCACTTTTTACAAAAACAGAACCAGTATGTAAATCACCGTGAAGCAGCGCCTGTGCATTCGTCATAAAAGAAAACTTAAGTTTTGCTACTTCCATACGAAGCTCTTTATCACTATAAATATGCTCTCTAATCCATCCTTCATTTAATTGAAACAATTCGTTGCGTTTATTATGATTTGTGAATGGCTCTGAATATACGAGGTCCTCTGTAATCTCACATAACTCGGGATTTATATAATTCTTCACGAGTTCCTTCTTTTCTTTATGATTCATTACAACATCTGATGTTAATAGAAGAGTGTTTACCATAAAAGTAGTTAAATCGTCAGCAAGCCTCGGAAATATTTGATGATTTATAAGTGCTGTACGCAATATTGTGTGATCTGATAAATCTTCCATTACGCAGCAATTCATCACACTATCAAATAAATACACCTTTGGAACAAGTCCAGACGCTAACTTTTCCTCTAACTGCAAAACATCTGATTCTATACGAATACAATTCGTCGATAACTTAAACTCATCTGAAATACGCGCTGTATCCCCAGCTTGCTTTACAATGACAGAAATGTTCTCTTTTTCATCCCAAACGCGAAACACATAATTTAAATTACCATCACCTATTTCTTTGCACTTTAGCCCCTTTGCCTGTTCAAACTTAGATAATTTCTCTTTCACATATGCAATCACATCTTTAGCTTCCATTAAAAAATACTTCGTGAACTTAGACATGGTTTCCCCTCCATACCGATTGTAAGCGTTTTCTAAAAGCTATAAAAAATAATAGGGTTAAAATTTTTTTATCATATAATATATGTTCTTCTTTTTGAAATGTATATCTAGGTTTTATTATATCTTGTTAGCACTTTGAGTCAATGTTTCTAACTATCATTACAATATACTTCCTAATTATATATTTGAGATGACAAAAATTGTTCAAAAAGATTCCGATACATTTTGTTTTATTTATTGCACAATTCTTTGTACAATAAAATAAGCAGTTACTTTTCAATTCCACAACTTCCAAGAAAGATTTCCTTCCTAAGAATTTACACTTACACCATGTCTCTAACATACATACTACTCTTTCAAACACTCATTGAAAATTTATGACATGAAATTTACCTTTTAATTCCCTAATAGCCTTAATTGAGAATAAATATTAATTAAATTGGTATAAAGTTGGTTTATTCTCTTGACAAAATAACCACTTCTATATGATAATTAATATCGAATTAGAATTATTATAGTTAATTAAAAAATATATTTTATGAGCACACTAATTTCCGATGCTCAAAACCAACCTTTAGGAGGAATTTTAATATGTTATTAATCGGCACAGAAGTAAAACCGTTTAAAGCTAATGCTTACCATAATGGAGAATTTATCCAAGTTACTGACGAAAGTTTAAAAGGAAAATGGAGTGTGGTTTGTTTCTACCCAGCAGACTTCACATTCGTTTGTCCAACTGAACTTGAAGACCTACAAAACCAATATGCAACTCTAAAAGACTTAGGCGTTGAAGTATACTCTGTATCTACAGACACTCACTTCACTCACAAAGCATGGCATGATAGCTCAGAAACTATCGGCAAAATCGAATACATTATGATTGGTGACCCAACTCGCACAATCACTAGTAACTTCAACGTTTTAATTGAAGAAGAAGGTCTTGCTGCTCGTGGTACATTCATCATTGATCCAGACGGCGTTATCCAATCTATGGAAATCAATGCTGACGGTATCGGCCGTGACGCAAGCATTCTTGTTAACAAAATTAAAGCAGCTCAATACGTACGTAACAACCCAGGTGAAGTTTGTCCAGCTAAATGGCAAGAGGGTTCTGCAACACTTAAACCAAGCCTTGACCTTGTAGGCAAAATCTAAGGAGTTCGATCAAAATGATACTAGATGCAGATATAAAAACACAACTATCCCAATACCTTCAGTTAATGGAGAACGATATTTTACTTAAAGTAAGCGCAGGAGACGATAACGTATCTAAAGATATGTTATCTCTAGTAGATGAATTAGCTACTATGTCATCTAAGATTACAGTAGAAAAAGTTGAACTAGAGAGAACACCAAGCTTTAGCGTAAATCGCCCTGGCGAAGACACTGGTGTCGTATTCGCTGGTATTCCATTAGGACACGAATTTACTTCATTAGTGTTAGCTTTACTACAAGTTAGTGGACGTGCTCCAAAAGTTGAACAAAAATTAATCGATCAAATCAAAAACATTCAAGGCGAATATCATTTTGAATCTTATATCAGCCTAAGTTGTCATAACTGTCCTGATGTTGTACAAGCTCTTAACGTGATGAGCGTTCTAAACTCTGGTATTACACATACTATGATTGATGGCGCTGCATTCAAAGAGGAAGTAGAAAGCAAAGACATCATGGCAGTACCAACTGTTTACCTAAACGGCGAATCTTTCGGAAGCGGTCGTATGACACTTGAAGAAATTTTAGCTAAAATGGGTAACGGTCCAGATGCATCAGAGCTTTCTGATAAAGATCCATACGATGTTCTTGTTGTTGGTGGCGGCCCAGCTGGTGCAAGTGCAGCAATTTATGCAGCACGTAAAGGCATCCGCACTGGTATCGTTGCTGAGCGCTTCGGTGGTCAAGTAATGGATACTATGGGTATTGAGAACTTCATCAGCGTAAAACGCACTGAAGGTCCTAAGCTAGTAGCAAGTCTTGAAGAGCACGTAAAAGAATACAACATCGATGTAATGAATCTACAACGTGCAAAACGTTTAGAGAAAAAAGAACTTATTGAAGTGGAACTTGAAAACGGTGCTATTCTGAAAAGTAAGAGCGTAATCGTTTCAACAGGTGCTCGCTGGCGTAATGTTGGCGTACCAGGTGAAGCTGAGTTCAAAAACAAAGGTGTAGCATACTGCCCACACTGTGACGGTCCATTATTCATTGGAAAAGATGTAGCGGTTATTGGCGGCGGTAACTCTGGTATTGAAGCAGCTATCGACTTAGCAGGTATTGTTAAGCACGTAACTGTTCTTGAATTCATGCCAGAATTAAAAGCTGATGCTGTATTACAAGAGCGTCTTAACAGCTTACCAAACGTAACTGTTCTGAAAAACGTTCAAACGAAAGAAATCACTGGTACTGACAAAGTAAACGGTATTTCTTACATCGATCGTGAAACTGAAGAAGTTCATCACGTTGAATTACAAGGTGTATTCGTTCAAATCGGTCTTGTGCCAAACACAGACTGGTTAGGCGAAACTGTTGAACGCGCTCGCGGTGAAATCGTAACAGATAAGCACGGCGCTACAAACGTACCAGGAGTGTTTGCTGCAGGTGACTGTACAAATAATCCGTACAAACAAATCATCATCTCTATGGGTTCAGGAGCGAATGCAGCTTTAGGTGCATTTGATTACTTAATCCGTAACTAATCAAACAGACGTGAGTAAAAGACGCGCTACCAATAGGTAGCACGTCTTCTTTATTACATTGTATGTAAATGGTCGTCAAATTCCTTCCAACATATTAAATCATAAGGTGGTTCTATATCCAATACTACCTTTACATCTTCTGCTACTACTTGTATTCTTTTAGCTGGGTTATCTCTTTTTCCTGAAGGATAAATAGCGAGCTTAATTATTTCCTGCTTTCCATCTTCATAAATCCTTTTCTTTAAGTCTAATTGGTCAATTTGTTCCTTTGAGAGAACTTCTTTGCCTTCCCAATCACACATTTCAAATAGAGGATATTGATCCCCGTACCATTCCTCAATAATCTCAATGACTTTCAGAATAATATAATTCCCCGATACTAATTTGTAACTAACAGCATCACCTGCTTTTAAAGAAGTATTTGCTATAAATCTCTTCGGTACTTTTTTAGCTTGTGGCTGCGGAGAATGTAACTGTTCCCTAAGTTTATTTAAGACTACTTCACGTTTTCTCTGTAATTTAGGTTCATCCTTCCACCGGGCTAAATCTTCACCGCCCTCTATTATTTGCAATGCCTCATGTTTAACATTCTCTTGAAGCCTTCCTAACTTCCATTGTATGTAAGCAAATGCTAACCAAAAAACAAGTATCTCTTCATCATCTAGTTCAGTCTGATATTCCTCAATTACAATCCTACTTGCTTCTTCATTTGAATATTCATTTCCCAACAAATCCTTATAAATTAACTGAATATCTTTAGCAATATCATCTGACAATATCGCTACTCCCCAAACACCCATACATTAACACCCCAATCTATACACTAAAAACCTCTCATTTCCATTCTTCTCATACGCTCCTGGCAACCTAATTTCCTTCTTCAATTCAAATGCCGTCTGATTCTCCAAGAAGAAAATATAATCTTCAGAAGGATAATATAAAATAATATCAATTTCTCTCTCCGCCGCTTCTACCGAAAGCAAAATGTTATTTACTACATTCATAAAAACTTGTACAGAAAATGGATTGAAGAAATAAAATTGGTTATCACGCGGATCAATCTCGTATTCTTGCGCTAAACAACATTCAAACTGAATTTTATCTTTACTGTTTCTTACCTTCCTTGCATAACGCTCACGGTTTTCCATTGCTTCTTTATAAAACTCTTCATTCATTTCAATCCCAACCGCTGATGCACCACACTTATGGTGCATGTAAAAGTTTAGCCGCCCTTTTCCGCATCCAAAGTCTACAATTCGATCACTACTTTTAATTTCGTATTGGCTCAACAATTCCTCTAACCCACTATATGGCGTTGGCTCATAGCGGTGGTAATGCATAGACTTATTAAAGCCTTTTTGCTCACCTACAGTTTTTATATGTAATACAGCATCGTAATATTGTTCGTTCATTCGTTTGCTCCTATTAAGAAATATTACTATTATTATACACCACGTACTGAATGCTTATTTTTTATCAAATTAATCAGTACGTGAAATTATATTGTCGCAAATGAAAATATATCGACATTCCGACAAATTTCTACAAAAAAACAGGAGCTTTCTAGCCCCTGTTTTCTAATACTTTCAATACAGTTTGTTTCAATATTTCTACTCCATCCATTATACAGCTATGATCAAACTTCATATACGGATGGTGTAATCCAGGTTGTAGGTTTGCCCCTAGTCCCAGCATGACAGCTTTTAAATGTGGTCTCTTCACTGTGTAGTAGTGGAAATCATCGCTTCCAGTCGTATACAGCGGTCCTGTGCATCCCTCTTCCCCGTACACTTCAAGAATTCCTTCACGCATAAATTGCTCAGCTTCTTCTGAAACTTCTGCTCCCGGTACAAGATCGACCCATTCGTAAGAAATTTTCGAACCCATTGATTCAGCTGACTCTATAACGTGCTCTATCTTTCTCTTTAATTCATCTAGTAATATATTACTTTCCGACCTCACATCTAAACCAAATTGACCGTTCCCTGGGATAATATTTAAATTATCGCCACCAGCTTGGCATCTCGTCATCTTAACAGAATAAGACGTCTGTGGCGGTAACCATATATTTTTCAATCCGATATTGATTATCGAAATAACGTCAATTGCATTTATACCTTGGTGTGGTCTCGCTCCATGTGCATCATCCCCATGAATCATACCTTCTAAAAATCCTGCTGCTCCGTGACGAATAGATGGTGCAGCTTGTTTCAAAGGCAGTTCTTCAATCGGCCTTAAATGAACACCAAATAAGAAATCTGCATCATCCACGGCGCCCTTCTCTACCATCTTCAAGGAACCATTTCCTTTTTCCTCTGCCGGCTGAAAAATAAATCTAACAGTACCGCTATCCCATCTCATATTTTTCAATTGTAAAATAAGGCCCATCACAATTGTCATATGAGCATCGTGGCCGCATGAGTGATTCGCTTTAAATTCTCCGTCTACTTCTTGCCATAGCGCATCCATATCAGCACGAATCGCGATAACCGGATTCCCGCTTCCGATTTCAGCAATCACGCCAGGGCAATCATCAAATATTTTATATGAAATTCCTTCTTCTTTTAGAAAGTTAGTAATATAAGCTGTCGTTTCATATTCCTTCCAGCTTACTTCAGGATTTTCATGTAAATGCTGAAAAATTTCAGTTAAACGCTCTTGTAGTTCTAATGTTTTCAACTTTTCATTCTCCTTCCCAAATTACAAACCATTAAAGTTAATTATATTTCTGAAAAAACAGATGTTTTTATGAACATATTGAATTTTAAGAAAAAAGTCAATTGTTTATTTTAAAATGCTATTAATACCCATATTTACTCATTTTATAAAGATATCCATACAGATAGAACATTCCTTATTTTCTGTTTTTTATTGACGCTTGCATATATTTTTAGTTATTATAACTTAATAAACGTCTATTTTGCGACAATTCTAAAAATACAAACATGCATAATGAGGAGGCATTTTATGAAAAAAGAAATACCTTTTGGAGTAGCAATTATCCCTATTATCATTACAGTTGCAGTTATGATGGTTACAATTGTTGTATTAAAACAAAGCCCTCACGTCCCACTTATTATCGGTACAACCGTTGCTTCTATCGTTGCCTGGCGTTACGGTTACAAATGGAACGACATTGAAGAAGCAATGTATAAAGGAATTCGCCTCGCATTACCCGCTATCGTTATCATTATTCTTGTAGGTTTAACGATCGGTGCTTGGATTGGCGGCGGAATCGTCGCAACAATGATTTATTACGGTTTAAATCTTTTAACTCCATCACTATTTTTAGTTTCAATTACAATTATTTGTTCTATTGTTGCACTCGCAATCGGTAGCTCTTGGTCCACAATGGGAACAATTGGTGTTGCAGGAATGGGAATTGGCCTAAGTATGGGAATCCCAGCTCCAATGGTTGCCGGTGCTATAATTTCCGGTTCTTATTTCGGCGATAAAATGTCACCGCTTTCAGACACGACAAACTTAGCTGCAGGATTAACAAATACAGATTTATTCACACATATTCGTCATATGTTATTTACTACAATTCCAGGTTTAATTATTACTCTTATCGTTTATGCGTTCTTAGGAAGAAGCTTTGGTGCTAACAATATTGATGCAAAAAGCATCGATCAAACGTTACAAGTATTGCAACAAAACTTTGTTATTTCACCTTTCCTATTAATTATACCCGTAGTCGTTATGGTATTGGTCGCTAAAAAAGTCCCTGCTATACCAGCTATTCTCGTAGGTGTTATTTTAGGATTCTTATCACAAGTCTTTATTCAAGGTGGTTCTGTCTCATCAGCTGTCGGTGCACTCCAAAGTGGATTTGTTATAGACACTGGAAACAAGCTAGTAGACGAACTATTTAACCGTGGTGGCTTAAGCTCTATGATGAATACAGTCTCTATGACAATTGTCGCTATGACTTTCGGAGGAGTACTAGAACATACTGGCATTCTTCGCTCAATTGTAAATCAAATTTTAAAATTAGCGACATCATCAAAAGGACTTATCGCTTCTACTATCGCATCTTGCTTTGCAACGAATATTACTTGCTCTGAACAATATATTTCGATTGTTGTTCCTTCAAGAATGTATGCAAATGCGTACACAGAAAAAGGACTACATTCCAAAAATTTATCCAGAGCACTAGAAGATGGTGGAACATTAACTTCTGTTTTCGTACCTTGGAATACATGTGGTGTATTTATACTCGCAACACTTGGAGTCGGTGCATTCGAATATGCTCCTTATGCTATATTGAATTTCATCGTACCTATTATTTCAATCATTTATGGTATAACTGGCTTCACAATTACGAAGCTATCGGATATTGAAAAAGCAGACCTATTGAAAAAACAAAAAGCGCAACTAGAAGCTTAAAATTTTTGAAACGAATACAATGGTAAATTCAGCTCATATATTGCACGAGGGCGCCCTTGTTGATAGGGCATTTCCTCGCCGCAAATATTGGCATACCTGTAATCAACTAATTTCTTTAACAGCCTTTCCGTCGATCGCCGAGTCACTTGTAAGTACTCAGAAAGATCGGCTGCTGTAAATTTCAATGATGGATGCGACTGACTAAATTGAATAATTTTTGACAAGTTTGCAGGACTAAGCTTCGTTTCTTTCGCTATTTTCATTAATTCAGGGTTATCGTTTTTTAAACTTTGTACTCTCTGTTCTTTCGGGAACGGACCAAATAATTCTTTATCACTTGTTAGTATATAAAAGCGGCGCTCTATCGGATTATTTTCCGCAAAACCTTGAGCGATTTTTGCATTTTGTTCCGCTTCATTTACTGTTTTTCCGTAACCAAATCCAATAGATACCGCCCCTTCTATATTCGTAAATAAACGATCTATCGTATTTGTTTTTATACTCGATTCGATATCACCACGAGTTGTATACAAAATAAAAGTCATTTCATCAACTTGTTTAAATGCACCACGTAATTCTTTTGAAATTACATTTAATTTTTCAAGCGAGCTTTCTTGTAACTCTATAAAGGATATAAGACAAGCACCAACAGTAGCTGAATGGCTTTTTGCTAACTCAGCTTTTATTTTTGCATCTTTTAACCCATGTATAATTGATTGCGTCGGATCTATCATACGCTCTGAAGGAATACCTATTTTTTGAAGTTCATCGTAGACAGCGTGAATACTAGTTAAAGCTAAATCAACCTCTCCTGATTGATATTTAGCTAAATGAAAATCAATGATGCTCTTAATTTCATCATTACTCCATAACATATTTTCATAATCCATCACTTGCGGCGTTTCTTTCAGACCGATATCATGGAACACATTTGTAATAAACGAACAATCTACTAAATCAATTGAAATTTTATGTGGTGGAATACTTTGATGATATATGATGGAAAGTAGTGAAGATGCAATAGTTGTCTCATCTTGCTGTAAGTACGTACTTGGAATTCGTAATTGTTCTCTTATTTCTTTTGCCATATAATAAGGTAGGGCACCCGAGAAAAAGATAACATCACAAGGTTTTAAACACCTTAATAGTTCAGAAGATTCTGCCGGATAAAGGTAAATATATGGATCAATTTCTATTTCTTCTAGTTTATGAGCAATAGGTAACAGATTCTCCATAAACTCCTTTGAACCGACAATCGCAATTTTTATCATCATTTTCTCTAACTCCTTATTATTAATTAACGACTATTTAACGTCAACTATATCAAATGCACAAAACTATTGTAAACAGGAAGGGGTCTTTATTCAATGAAAATTATAGCTATTCATCTTTACGCAATTCGTTTACCACTTCGCGATCCGTTTGTTATTAGTTATGGTTCTTATTCCGATATGCCTTCTATTATCGTCAAAATGGAAACAGATGAAGGTATTATCGGTTACGGCGAAGGCGTTGCCGATGATCACGTTACAGGTGAATCATGGGAAAGTACTTTCCATGTTTTAAAATATACACTAGCTCCTGCTCTAATTGGGAAAAACCCAATGAATATCGAGAAAATACACGATATGATGGACAATACAATTTACGGTATTCCTACTGCGAAAGCTGCGATTGATATCGCTTGTTTTGATATAATGGGTAAAAAATTAAATCAACCTGTATATCAATTAATTGGCGGACGCTACCATGAAGAGTTTCCTGTCACTCACGTCTTAAGTATCGCCGGTCCAGAAGATATGGCTGAGGAAGCTGCCTCTATGATTCAGAAAGGTTACCAATCTTTCAAAATGAAAGTCGGTACGAATGTAAAAGAAGATGTAAAACGAATTGAAGCTGTACGTGAACGTGTAGGAAATAATATCGCGATTCGCGTTGATGTAAACCAAGGCTGGAAAAATAGCGCAAACACATTAACAGCACTTCGTTCATTGGGACATTTAAACATCGACTGGATTGAACAGCCTGTTGTCGCAGACGATATTGACGCAATGGCTCATATTCGTTCTAAAACAGATCTCACGCTTATGATTGATGAAGGATTAAAAGGCTCTCGTGAAATGCGCCAAATTATTAAATTAGACGCAGCTGATAAAGTGAATATAAAACTAATGAAATGCGGCGGCATATATCCAGCTGTAAAACTCGCTCATCAAGCTGAAATGGCAGGAATTGAATGCCAAGTTGGATCCATGGTCGAATCATCTGTTGCCTCTTCCGCAGGATTCCATGTTGCCTTCTCAAAAAAAATCATTACAAGCGTTGAACTTACAGGTCCATTAAAATTCACGAAAGACATCGGAAACTTACATTACGACGTACCATTTATTCGCTTAAACGAAAAGCCGGGACTCGGCATTGAAATAAACGAAAATACATTACAAGAATTAACCGTCTTTCAAGACGTTGTACGCTAAAGGAGGACTACACCATGAACATTCTTTACGAAGGAAAATTAAAACAAAACAACGATCCATTTCACGTTACATTACTATCTTTAGAACATATCGAACAAATTTTATCATTACAAAACGTTGTAGTTGAAGCGCTAGAAGATAAAGGTCGTTTACAACCACTCTCGCTAGAAGAATTTCAATACATTCTAGAAGGAAACGGCATGATGATTGGTGCCTTTATAGAAAACGAGCTCATCGCATTTCGTGCCCTACTAGTCCCTCCTATCGAAGATGAACATTTAGGGCTTGATATTGGTCTACCAGAAAGTCAGCTACACCGCGTCATCTATCAAGAAATCTCAAACGTTCACCCAAACTGCCGAGGAAATGGCATGCAAAAAATATTAGCAACAGTCATCATGGATAAATTAGAAAAAGAAGACAGCAAATACGATTACGTTTGCTGCACCGTTGCACCTTTCAACATTCCGAGTTTAAAGGATAAGTTTGCACAAGGGATGGAGATTGCTGCGCTGAAGGAGAAGTATAGCGGTAGTATGCGGTATGTTTTTGTGAAGGAGTTGCGTAAGGATAAAGAAAGCAATTGGACGGATGTTAAGAGTATTCCGATGAGTGATGCTGGTGGACAGCTGGCGTTGCTTTTGGAGGGGTATCGTGGGTATGAGATGGAGAAAGTGGATGAAGCTTTCATTGTGAAGTTCGGACGATAATCTATATGCAAAAAGAACCCTAATTCATTAGGGTTCTACTTTATTTCATTCCACAATCCAAAGTAATAACTAAACCGTCATCTTCCAACTAGATAACGCTAACCAGTTCTCCATTTCCTTATAATCAGGCATTATCTTCCCGACAAGTCGCCAAAAAGATCGATCATGATTTAAATGGACCATATGACACATTTCATGAACAACTACATAATCAATTACCCTCTGAGGTGCCATTGCTAGCTTCCAATTAAACGTTAATTGTAAATTTGAATCACAAGTTCCCCACGTCCGCGTACTATCTGTAATACGAATAGAACGTGGTTTTGTTTTAAAGTTATTTTGATGTGCTTTAATACTCTTCTCTACTAACGCCTTACACTGCTTATAGTAAAATCGTTTTAAAGCTTGTTGTATTTTCTCATCCTTAAGCTCTTTCACATAAATATGTAGCTTATCCTCTTCAAACAATGCATTGTCTTGTTCAATACTTGCATCTTGGGAAACCTGTATCGGATATGTGTTTCCTAAATACAGAAAACCCTCTCCTTGATCATAATCCTTTTCCTGTGGTCCAAGCGCTCGCTCCTGCATTTCCTTACGTGTTTTCTGAATCCAATCCCATTTCTCCTCTAACAATTGGACTAAGTATTCAACAGGCGTTCCTTTTGGAGCTTGCACCTCAACATTTCCATAAGAATCTACAAAAAGACGCACGGACTTTTTCTTCTTATAAGTTATATGAAAATTAATTGTCTCACCTAAATATGTATGTATCATTTCATCACCTAACGTATTCATTCATAATTATTTTTACAAATAAAAAAGAGTAGGATACAAACGTCCTACTCTACCTATTATATCATTTACTGCTTTATCATAAATGTTACAATGCTTATTTCTTATCCTCTATAGCTTACAGCTAATCCCTTTAAGAAATTCCTTGCGTATCTATCACCGCACTCTTTGTAATTCTTATGGCCTTCTTTTCTTAATAGAGCGCTTAATTCTCCTTTTGTTACAATGACTCCTACGTCTTCTAATATATCAAGCATATCTTCACTTGTTAATGATAGTGCTATCTTCAATTTTTTTAGAACGAGATTATTAACACTTCCATTACTCTTTAAAGACATCGCTTGTCTATCCGATTGCCCTGGTTTTGGATCTTGTTTTCCTCTTTTAAAAGTAATAAAACCATTCAAAAATGACTCTAACATAACATTATTGCATTTTATTTCGTAATCATATTCAACTACATCAATATCATCAACTTCATCATAGTAACTGTTTTTTAATTTTGTCAGCATCTTTCGCACTTCTTCTTTTGTTACTTCAACGCCACCAAGTTTAAATATCTCCACCATATCTGTATCTTTTATATCCAGAGCATATCTTACTCGAATTAATATATCATTATTACTTATAGCCATTGTTTGTCCTCCTGAAATGTTGATTATAGTAATGCTTTTAGCATGTGTAAATTAATGTCGTTAAGTTACTACTTTAACATTTTAGAGGTTGGTTTTGTAGTCTTAGGTGGATTAATGCCTTTGGGGATGATTTTAAAACAGCAACATATGTTGTTTAGGTACTTTGAATTATCCATTTTAACCCAATTAAATTATAATGATACTAGAGTTAATATGAGAGGGAATCAATATTGAATTATCTAATTGGTTATAAAGATGCTGAACGAAACTTCGGACATGAGGACCCAGTGCTAACAGAATATACATATGGAGAGTCGGGATCTAATACCGAAAAGCTCCTAAAAGTACAAAAGGGAGATTTTCTATTCTTTCATAAAACAATACATAACAAGCGCTATATAACCGCATATTATGTGGTCGAAGAGGTCACGCTTATAAAAGATATCAAACAGAATCGACTAATAATGAATAAATATGATAATCCTCACCTAAAGAAAGAGATAAAGCAACTGACACCAAGCGAATGTATTGCGTTTGGAAATCCTATTCAATCTAAAGTCCTTCAAGTTCCTTTGGAAATTACACCTGAATTATTAAGTAAATTATCAAGGCCTGCAAATCTTAATCCTAATCAAAACTTGTTAAATGCAATTTCTTCTGCTCTTCGCACTTGGAAAGCATTGAATCAATCTGATATCAATTTATTGTTAGATTTAATTATGGAAAACGAGTCTAAAGGTAGACTTACTAATAGAATTTTAACCGCTGAAGAAGTATTTCAAATTTTAGAAAGAGATATCGAAAAATTCATCATTTCTAACCCTGCAATACTTGATGCAAACTATACACTTGAAAAATCACAGCATGTCTTCTCAGATGAATCACGTTTAGATTTGTTACTAAGAGATACTTCTAATAACGAATTTATTGTAGTAGAAATTAAGAAAGGGCCTATTGATAGAAATGCATTAAAACAAATTAAAGGTTACATTAAGCTATGTAAAGAAGAATTGAAATTAAATACTGTAAAAGGTATTTTAGTTGGTAATGGGATAGCTCCTTCCTTTGAAGATGATGTTAATAAAGCACAAAAAGATGGGATAATCGTGCGAAATTACGGATGGAGATTTACAATGAATTAACACACTTGAAAATGGACTAACCTGATATAGGTTAGTCCATTTCTTTTTATGCAACTCTAATTTAGTGGGCAACTCAAACATGAATGTTACGCAAAATTCAGGTGAAATATATTGATTATGTTTACTTAGGTTTTACTTTTTATTTGTGGTACGGTTCACCGTACCTAATCTAAATGAGGTTATTGTTCATTATTTTCATAATTAAATTTAACAAAAAAGGTAGTGCCTTCCGATCCTGTTTGAATTTCTATTTTTGCATTATGACGGGCAGCAATGGCATAACATATGCCTAACCCCAATCCAGTTCCATTATCTTTGGTCGTGTAAAATGGAGTACCCAGTTTCTCTAATACTTCAGGCCTGATACCTTTTCCTTGATCCCGCACTGCAAGTACCACACAATTTTGACCTTCCTTGTAGGTGCTAATGGTTAGAACTTTCCCTGTGCTCATCGCTTCTAAGCCATTACGGTATAGGTTTATTAATAATTGTCGTATCTCATTACGATTTAAAAATAATTCCGGAATGTCATTTGTATCGACTTGAATATATTTATTTTGATTATACGTATCAATCTTTATTAAAGGAATAATATCGTGGATAATTGAATTTAAATCTAACATCTGCAAATCCGATTTCCTTGTATTACCGATTGAGAGAAATTCAGTAATAATAGAATTGGCACGGTCAAGTTCTTCAATCATTAAATTAAAGTACTTATTATGTTTCTCATAGGTGTGCTCTTCTTTTAATAACTGCAAAAATCCTCGTACTGTTGTCATTGGATTTCTAATCTCATGGCTGATACCTGCTGCCATTTGCCCTATTAAATCTATGTTGGATAACCTTTTCAATTCCTGCTCATATTGCTTTTTTTCCGTTATGTTTTTAAAAATACAACAAATACCATCATCATACGGGTATGCAATAACTTCGTGCCAATATTCATCAGAGGTAGAAAGAAATTCGAAATGAACTGTAGTTCGCTCTGACATTGCACGATGAAATTCCTTATACATAACTGTGTCGACGCTACTCGGGAAAACCTCCCGTATATTCTTGCCTAATACATCTTTTGCTGTTTTTCTTTGTGGAAAATATTGATGCTTATTTACGTACGTAAATTCCCATTTGTTATTCAAAGTAAAGAATCCATCCGTAATACTTTCAATCACACTTGTAACTTTTTTATTAGCAGCAGCTAGTTCTCTCGTTCGCTCTTCCACCATGCTTTCAAGTTGATCCATATATAACAAGGTTGACAACGTAGGAGCTGTGGCATCAACGATAGATTTTGCCAGTTGAATTTGGGAATTATCGTAATTGTGAGCTTTTCCCTCTTTGCCAACGACGATTACCCCTAATACTTCTCCCATTGAAACCAATGGAATCATCAGTAGACCCTTACTATCTATATTTTTTGTTTGAATAACCTCTTGGATCTTGGCTTCATAGCTTTTCTCCATCCAATCTGCTTCTGTCCAATCACAGTCCTTGCTTAACTTCGTTGTTTTAATCGTTGTTTTGTCTAGCGGGTCTAAAAGGTGGGCAGCCATGTTTTTACTCTCTAAAATCTGTCCTAAGTAAAAAAAACATTTATCAAAACTCTCCTGTATCGAGGAACACATTGATAAATCACGGGTAACATTTAGTAACAGCTGCTTCTCGGCAATAAGGTTTTCCTTTTGTGTTAAATTATTTGCGTTTTGAATTGCGACCGCAGCCATATTTACATAAGCTTCAACACTTTGAATTTCTGAATCTGTTAAGTTCATTGGAGTTCCATAATCAAATAAAAAAACCAGACCAAATAACTCCTGCCCAAATGAGATAGGCAGGGCTAATAAGGACTTAATTTTGAACGCATCAACTGGTCTCGGATCCGGCCGATGATCCTTTGAGGTATCAGGGATATAGATGGTTTTTTTGGTTTCAATAACTTCTTTTGCCAGTAAGTCTATTTCAGGATCAATTACTTGAGTATCGAGCGTTACGCCATTTATGGTCTCTGGTTTTCCTGCAAACCCTCTAAATGTTCCATCTTCCTGGGGTAAATAAATTCCAACAGCGTTGCACCTAACAATCTCCTCTGATATCGCCATTGTTACACGCTGCAATACTTCACGTAGTTCTAATTTTGTATTTATTATTTTTGTTATATTCGCGAGCCTAGAATATCTCGCCTGATCACTTAACATTCACATGGCCTCCAATTATAGGCATAAAATAAACATGATAATATCAGTGAAAATCAAGATCAACCTGCCATTTTCGATTTTCTCCTGTATTCTTTTCTTACCCCTGTTTTACATAGAATACCTCACTTACTTATGATACGGTTCACCTTAATTAAAATGAAACAAACACTCATAAAATCGCTACACCCCATCAGCTCTAACTTTCAAAAGTTACACTGTTTCACTATCTCCATCCTTATCAACACTAGCCTCAAACTTATCAAGCAAAGCACGAACTTCATCAGTTGATTTCGTGTTCATCAATTGATTTCTTAGTTCAGCAGCTCCAGGGAATCCTTTTACATAAATTTTGAAAAAGCGATGAAGCCCTGTGATTGAGCGTGGTAGTACTTCTGCATATTGATCTTGAAGGTCAAGCTGCAGTCTTAGAAGATCAAGGTGTTCTTTACTGCTATGTTCTCTCGGCTCTTTTTCGAAAGCAAATGGATTTTTAAAGATTCCTCGTCCGATCATAACGCCATCAATACCGTATTTTTCAGCAAGTTCCATTCCAGTTTGACGGTCAGGAATGTCTCCATTGATTGTTATTAGCGTATTTGGTGCAATGCGGTCACGTAATTTTTTGATCTCCGGAATTAGCTCCCAATGCGCGTCTACTTGGCTCATTTCTTCTCTTGTACGTAAATGAATAGAAAGGTTTGCAATATCTTGTTTGAAAATATGCGTTAACCAATCCTCCCACTCACTTAGCTCTTTAAAGCCAAGTCGTGTTTTTACGCTGACAGGCAGTCCGCCGGCTTTTGCTGCTTGAATAAGTTCTGCCGCAACGTCTGGACGGAGAATAAGGCCACTACCTTTCCCTCTTGATGCCACATTCGGTACTGGGCAGCCCATATTAATATCGATGCCTTTAAATCCTAGCTCTGCCATTCCAATACTCATTTGACGGAAATATTCAGGATTATCTCCCCAAATATGTGCCACCACCGGCTGTTCATCTTCTGTAAAAATTAAACGGCCACGTACACTTTTCATACCTTCTGGATGGCAATAGCTATCCGAGTTTGTAAACTCTGTGAAAAATACATCTGGGCGACCAGCCTCACTTACTACGTGACGAAAAACAACATCTGTCACATCTTCCATTGGTGCAAGTACGAAAAATGGTCGTGGTAAATCACGCCAAAAATTATCTATCATTTCAAATTCAAATCCTCTCACTATGAATACAACTTCAAACTCTCAATTTAAAAATATAAAGCCAAATAACATCAGTACATTTTGACATTTATAATTTGTGAAAATCAGCAATATTTATTTTAACTAAAATCGTTTCTAAATGGTATTTTTATAAACCAAAAAGCAGATGGTATAGATTTTTTCTATATCAACTGCTTTTCTATTATACCAACTTAAGCCAAGCCACACACTCCACATGAGTCGTATGCGGGAACATATCCACAGGTTGTATTTCCTGTGTTTTATATCCGCCTTCTTCTAGTACT
Organism: Bacillus cereus; assembly: GCF_015071065.1. Classification (GTDB taxonomy): domain Bacteria; phylum Bacillota; class Bacilli; order Bacillales; family Bacillaceae_G; genus Bacillus_A; species Bacillus_A cereus_BA. Next base: position 75,600 of record NZ_VOVA01000011.1, read on the forward strand.
TTTAAGTCGCGTGCTAATGTTGCTGGATTGCATGATACGTATACGACGCGTTTTGGCTTCATGTCGATGATTGTGTTTAGTAATGCTTCGTCACAGCCTTTACGCGGTGGGTCTACGACCATTGTGTCGGCGATTACGCCTTCTTTGTACCATTTAGGAATAACTACTTCTGCTTCTCCTACGCCAAATTCAGCGTTTGTCATGTTGTTTAGTGCTGCGTTTCGGTTTGCGTCTTCGATTGCTTCTGGAACAATTTCAACACCGTACACTTTTTTCGCTTTTTGCGCTAAGAATAAGGAGATTGATCCGATTCCGCAATATGCATCAATTACTGTTTCATTACCATTTAATTTTGCGTATTCTAACGTTTTATCGTATAGCACTTTCGTTTGTTCTGGGTTTACTTGATAGAATGAACGTGCTGAAATCGCAAATTTAATGTCACCGATAAAGTCATAAATATATTCTGATCCGTGCAGTACTGTCGTTTTGTCTCCGAAAATAACGTTTGTACGTTTCGTATTTACGTTTTGAACGATTGATTTTACTTCTGGGAATTTCGCTGCGATTTCTTCAATGATTGCTTCTTTATTTGGCAGTTCAGCTGTACGTGTAATAAAGACAAGCATAATTTCCCCTGTTACTTGTCCGTAGCGAGCCATTACGTGGCGAAGTGTTCCTTTGTTACGCTCTTCATTGTAAGCCGAGATACCGTGTTTTTCGCAAATACGTTTTACTTCTTGAATTAATGTATCGTTTTCTTCTGCTTGAATTAAGCATGATTCCATATTAATGATGTCATGCGTTCCTTGACGATAGAAACCAGCTACAAGTCCGCCTTCACGTTCTCCAATTGGTACTTGTGCTTTATTACGGTATACCCATGGGTTCTTCATGCCAAGTACAGGATGAACAGGAACATCACTTAATCCACCGATGCGCTGCATAACGTCACGTACTTGTTTTTCTTTCGCTTGTAATTGTCCTTCATATGTTAAGTGCTGAAGTTGACAACCGCCGCACTCGTTGTACACGGGGCATTCTGCATCTTTACGATATGGACTTTCTTGATGAAGCTTCATTAAACGACCAAACGCGAAGTTTTTCTTCACTTTAATAATTTTAATTTGCGCTTCCTCACCTGGTAATCCGTTTTTTACGAAAATAGGATATCCCTTCACTTTCGCAACACCGGCACCATCATGTGTTAAATCTTCAAACACTACATCTATAAACTCGTTTTTTTCAACTGGTGGCGTCATTTTTGTACTCATTTTCCGACCTCTCTTTTTCATAACACTGCGTTACATTTTATCATACTTATATGGTCTATTTCTATCGGAAGAAAAAAAGCTATTGACGATAGTTCTCTAGTAATGTTACGCTACTACTAATTTAATACGGACGATGTTACCTCATATATAGTCGATAATATGGATCGAGAGTTTCTACCCGGCAACCTTAAATTGCTGGACTATGGGAAAAACTAATGAATATTAGCTTGTTTTTTGTATAAAAAGACTCATATTGATTAGCTTTCTCTTATAGATGAAAGTGAATCCATATGAGTCTTTTTTTATTTTTACTTTTCTAAAAGGTCAGACATCTTACGTATGACATAAAACCTTTACCACTTTATTTATTAGTCATATAACGAGTGTTTTATGTAAAAACTTTATACGAACTTCTGAAAGGGGCAACTACATGCAATATGTAATGAGCGTTATCGGTATCCTTGCCGTGTTAGGTTTATGTTTTGCTTTCTCAAACAACAAAAGTAAAATCAACTTCCGTGCAATTGCTATTATGATTGGTTTCCAAATTTTAATCGGTTGGTTTATGTTTGGCACAAAGATCGGACAGCAAATTATCATCTTCATTAGTAAAGTTTTCAACAAACTAATTAAACTTGGTACGACAGGTGTCGATTTTCTCTTTAATGGAATTCAAAGAGATTTTGTCTTTTTCTTAAATGTATTATTAATTATCGTATTTTTCTCAGCACTACTTTCTATCTTTAGTTATTTAGGTGTTTTACCATTCATCGTTCGCGTTATCGGCGGTGCACTTTCAAAAGTTACTGGTTTACCACGCGTTGAATCATTCCACGCAGTAAACTCTGTATTCTTCGGTTCAAGTGAAGCGTTAATCGTTATTAAAAACGATTTACAGCATTTTAATAAAAATCGTATGTTTATCATCTGTTGTTCAGCGATGAGCTCCGTTTCTGCTTCTGTTACAGCATCATACGTTATGATGTTAGATGCGAAATATGTATTAGCGGCTCTTCCGCTAAACTTATTCTCAAGCTTAATCGTTTGTTCGTTATTAACACCAGTTGATACGAAAAAAGAAGACGAAGTGGTTCAAAAATTTGATAAAAACCTATTCGGAGATAGCCTTATCGGCGCTATGATTAACGGTGCGCTGGATGGTTTAAAAGTAGCTGGTATCGTCGCTGCATTAATGATCGCCTTCATCGGTGTGATGGAAGTTGTGAACTATGTAATTAGCGCAGCTTCAGGTGCAATGGGACATGCTGTTACTTTACAACAAATCTTCGGTTATATCCTTGCTCCATTCGCATTCTTAATGGGTATTCCAACTCAAGATATTATCCCAGCTGGTGGTATTATGGGTACGAAGATTGTCTTAAATGAATTCGTAGCAATCCTTGATTTAAAGGGTACTGCTGCAACATTAGATCCACGTACAGTTGGAATCGTTACTGTATTCTTAATTAGCTTTGCAAGTATTAGCCAAATTGGTGCAATCGTTGGTACAATCCGTGCCCTTTCTGAAAAGCAAGGAAGCGTCGTATCAAAATTCGGTTGGAAAATGCTATTTGCATCAACACTTGCTTCTATTTTATCTGCAACAATCGCTGGATTGTTTATTTAATAAAAAATCACCTTCGCTTAGACAGCAAGGTGATTTTTTTATTATCATCGTTTAAGAAACTGAAGAAAACTCTAATGTCTCTTCCTTATTAATAATTTCTCCCTTATATTCACCTTTTACCGAAATATCAATAATTGATTTATTTCCTGTTTCCAGTTTCCCTAAAGAAAACATATATATTAAGCCGTCTTTTTTTAACATCCATTGTTTCCCGTACCAAGGACCAGTTAACTTCTGTTCTGGCGATGCTATTATTTCTCCAAAATATTCACATTCTCCTAGAGATGTTTTTACTATATTCTTCTCAGTATCAATAACTATATATTTTAAAAGCTTTATACTTTCACTTGAAAAAATCTCTACTTCATGATCACTTTTTTTCTTAAATTTCAACTTTCCATCCTTTGAATTAACCAATTTACTTTGATCAATTGCATTTAGTACAAACTCATACTCTTCTTTTGTAACACCGAAATTAGGATGATATGGAAGACTTTTTTTCTCTGCATGCTCTTCTACGTATTTTAAATACCATTCCATATTATTCACTAGATGCTCTCTCATTCTTTGACCAATATTCCCTACCTTTTTAAGAGCATCTGGATCCATCTCTAATGTCATAATATCCGCTGTAACTTCCGCATTCATAAGGTGCGGTGGAATATACTCCTCTACACTATTTTCCTTACTCATTTCACTTTGACAACCGACTATGAATAGCGATATGAGCAGGATATATACTAATTTTTTATACTTCATCTCTGTTCTCCACTCCGTACATCAGTATTACTTTCATTTATAGCGTTTCTTATTATAGTTTAAAATCCTGATGTTTTAATAAAAACTATCAATATATGCAAAATTACATATTAACAAGCCTTTCTCTCACTTTAAAATTAGCTTAAATCAATTACCAAAATATACAAATTAGAAGCTTGCAATGTTATAATTTGTAAAAAAACATTGGAGGATATTATGAAAGCCCACGCCCTTTTCGACTTCTTACATTTACTAGTTTTAAGCATGAAAAGCTATTATATATGGGGAATGCCTATCTATGTCTTTATTATTCCTCTCATTTTTGTAGTAGGTTATATTATTATCAATTCCAATAAGAAACGAAAGAATACATCGATTCAAAGTCATTAACCTATCGCCCTAATAGCTCCTCCTAAAAATCATATTTCCCTCATTTTATTCAAATGATATGATGAACAAGGGTATATCCCCACCTCTCTTATAACGGTGGGGATTTTAAATGTAAGTATGCAACATAATACACAATAGAAGGTGATTTTATGAGAAAATACGCAGCAATTGCTTTATGTACATCTGCTATTCTAGCAGGATGTAACACAAATAATGCTAGCCCAGAACCTGCAAAAGAGAAAAAGGTACAAGAAGTAAAAAAACAAGAAGAGACTGTACAAACACAAGGTAAAATTTCTTATAATCCAGTTACGCACGAATCTACAAACACAGCTATTCATATAGCAGATATAAAAGATACTTTAACCGAAGTACAATATAAAATTTGGCGCTCTGCTGATGGAAAAGAAAGTACTAAATCTTTTTCTTCTAAAGAAAAGGAAAAACAATTCACAATTCCTTTTGATATAAAAGAATTTGAAGGAAAACGCGGTGAATATCAAATTGAAGCAACAGGGATAAAAGAAGATGGGAAAACAATTCCACTTACAAAATCTACTATTACTTTCGAGCAAAAGGTTCCTGTTCTTATGTATCATGCAATTGATGATTATCACGGACAAGGCATTAAAGACTTATTCGTATCACCTGCTAACTTTGAAGCACAAATGAAATATTTAAAGGACAATGGTTATACATTATTAACGTTTGAACGCTGGGGCGATATAAATAAAGTAAATAAGCCGATTTTCGTTACATTTGATGATGGCATGAAAAATAATATGAATGCATTTCGTACTTTACAAAAGCTAAAAGATGCTACTTTTAAACCATCGGCAACAGAATATATGATTGTTGATAACGTTGATGTAGAAGGAGCTCTTTCTACATCTGAAATAAAAGAAATGGTTGATTCCGGCATTTTCTCGGTACAATCTCATACAGCAACACACGCAGACTTGCCGAAAATTACAACCTATGAAGAAGAGTTAAAAGGATCAAAAGAAAAGCTAGAGAAAATAACAGGTAAACCTGTTATCGCAATTGCTTATCCATTCGGTCATGTAGATGATACAGTTGTCGCAGAGACAAAGAAATATTATCAATTTGCAACGACAACGAAACCTGGGCAGTTCATTACGAAAGGTGAACCAGATGAGTTGCTAAAGATGAAGCGTGTTCGTATACATCATACAACTACAGTAGAACAGTTTGCCTCTTCCATCAAATAAATTCGGGAGCTCAATATATTTTGAGCTCTCTTTTCACGTTATATTTGTATATATTTTTAGAATTTTCTTGTATTATATATAGTAAGAAATCTTTCAAACTAAAGGAGATTATACATATGTCATTTGAACAAACGTTAGAGAAATATGCTGCCCTTGCAGTCAATGTTGGTGTTAATATTCAGCCCGGACAAACTTTATCAATTAGTGCACCTCTTGAAGCTGTACAATTTGTACGCCTCGTTACAGAAAAAGCATATAAATCTGGTGCAAAGCACGTATATGTGGATTGGAATGATGAGACGTTAACACGCTTAAAGTTCGATCTAGCTCCTGAAGAAGCATTCGCTGAATTCCCTTCTTGGAAAGCACATGCTCGTGAAGAATTAGCAAAAGAAGGCGCTGCATTTATGTCTATTTATGCAGAAAACCCTGATTTATTAAAAGGTGTAGAACCAACGCGTATCGCAACTGCTCATAAAGTAGCTGGAGAAGCGATGAAAGTATACCGTGATTATGTACAAGCTGATAAAGTGAGCTGGTGTGTAATTTCTGTTCCTACGAAAGAATGGGCTGCAAAAGTATTCCCTGACGTAGCACCAGCGGAACAAGAAGCAACGCTATGGGATGCTATTTTCAAAGCTACTCGTGCTGATTTAGAAAATCCTGTGGAAGCATGGAAAGAACATGATGAAACGCTACATAAAAAAGTTGATTACTTAAATGAAAAACATTATAAAGCTCTTCACTATACAGGTCCTGGAACAGACTTAACGATCGAACTTCCAGAAAATCATGTATGGGCTGGTGCTGGTAGCTTAAATGAAAAGAACGTACCATTTATGGCTAACATTCCAACAGAAGAAGTATTTACAATGCCACTTAAAACAGGTGTAAACGGACAAGTGTCTAGTACAAAACCGTTAGCATTTGCAGGTAACATCATCGATAACTTTACGTTAACATTTGAAAATGGACGTATCGTGGACTATAAAGCTGAAGCTGGTGGGGAAGCTTTAAAACATTTAGTAGAAACAGATGAAGGTTCTCACTTCTTAGGAGAAGTAGCTTTAGTACCTCATGACTCACCAATTTCAAACACAAATATTTTATTCTACAATACGCTATTTGACGAAAATGCATCTTGCCACCTTGCAATCGGAAATGCTTATGCATTTAACTTAGATGGCGGAAAAACAATGACGAAAGAAGAACTTGCTGAAAATGGTGCGAACGCTAGTATTACACACGAAGATTTCATGATTGGATCAGCTGAGCTTGATATTGATGGTATTACAGCTAATGGCAGACATGAGCCTATCTTCCGTAAAGGTAACTGGGCGTTTTAAATTCATTAATATAAAAACACATTGGATTACCCAATGTGTTTTTATTTGTTAGGCTTCAATTCAAATTTTATCGTTCTATTCTCATGTGTAAACTCAGGCCTGTATGTGGCGATATATGTATTTTCTTTTGTTACATCAAATAGCATGACGTCTTGGATTTTTTCATCTGGTGCTACCTTTTTACTAATGAAGCTATCATATTTATATTCTTTAAATTTTGTACCTTTCTTATCTGTAATCTCAAATTCGTAAAATGCAAAAGGTATTTCTTTTTTACTATTATTTTTCACCGTGAAAACAATCCCTAAAATATCATCTTTCTTTTTATCTGTGGTGTAATCTGGATACCCTAATTGAACTGAATCGAGAGTTACTTGCAAACCATCCACGTCCACTGTCTCTCCTATTTTATAAACTTTATCTTGAACGTCCTCTTGTTTACTTTCATCGCTATTTTTAGTTTCCATACAAGCACTTAAACTAAAAGCCATGCCACAAATTAAAACAATTCGACTCACCTTTTTTAACATACTCTTCCCTCCTTATGAGACAAGATTTTTATATTTATCATAGCAAAACTCTTTACGCTTTCTTGTCATATTTTGTCGCATTAATTGCTAACTGCACAAATAGAAAAAAGCTATCTTCTACAAAAGATAGCTTTCATGATGCCGATGACACCTTAAGTCCAATTACTCCTAGAACAATAAAGAGAATACAACACGCTTGGAATAAGTTAATATGCTCTTTGAAAAAGTACACACTGATGATTGTAATAAGTAGCGTTCCCACACCAGACCAAATTGCATAAGCAATGCTTAAATGAATCTTTTTAACAACAATAGCAAACACACTGAAACAAATTCCATAGAATACGAAAATAAGGACACTTGGAACAAGCTTTGTTAAACCGTTCGATAACTTCATCGCAATCGTTCCAGCTACTTCAAAAATAATTGTTACGAGTAACAATAGCCAATATACCATACTAGAATCTCCTTCTCGGTTACCTTATAGAGATTCTAGTATACTACTTATAATCCTAATGAAATATATTTAATTTCTAAATATTCCTCAATGCCGAAATGGCCTCCTTCGCGGCCGATACCACTTTCTTTAAAGCCACCAAACGGTGCTTGTGCAACTGATGGAAGTCCATCATTCAAACCGATAATACCGTACTCTAACGCTTCGCTAATTTGGAATGCTTGGCTAATATCTTTTGTGAAAATATAAGCAGCTAAACCATATGGTGTATTATTTGCTCGCTCGATTACTTCTTCAACTGTTTTAAATTTAGCAACTGGTGCAACTGGTCCAAATGTTTCTTCATTCATACAAAGCATCGTGTCATTTGCCAATCCAATTACTGTTGGCTGAATGAAATATCCATCTAACTCTGCAAATTTATGGCCACCGTATAAAACTTCTCCGCCCTTTTGAATTGCATCTTCAATATGTTCTTGCACTTTCGAAACTGCATTCGCATCAATAAGTGGACCTACAGTTGTTCCTTCGCCGAATCCGTCTCCAACTTTAAGCTGCTCTACAGCTTTTGTGAACTTCCCTGCAAATTCTTCGTACACTTCTTCTTGAACAAAGACGCGGTTTGTACATATACACGTTTGTCCTGCGTTACGGAATTTCGAACCGATTACCGCTTCTACCGCCTTATCTAAATCAGCATCATTCATAACAATAAATGGAGCGTGACCACCTAATTCAAGCGAAACCTTTTTCATCGTTTGTGCAGCGCTAGCCATTAATTCTTTCCCAATTTCAGTTGATCCTGTAAAGGAAACTTTTCGAACGCGCTCATCTTCCATCCACGTATCAGCAATTGCTTTTGCACTACCTGTTACAATATTTATTACACCTTTGGGAATATCTGCTTCATGTGCTAATTCAACTAACTTCAATGCAGTTAATGGCGTTTGACTCGCTGGTTTCACAACTGCCGTACAGCCTGCTGCAAGTGCTGGAGCTACCTTTCTCGTAATCATAGCAGCTGGAAAGTTCCACGGTGTAATAGCTGCCATAACTCCAACTGGTTGCTTCATAACTAAAATACGCTTATTCGGATGAGAAGCAGGAATCATTTCACCGTATATTCTCTTTCCTTCTTCTGCGTACCATTCAACAAAACTATTTGCATAATTCACTTCACCAAGTGCTTCTGCAAACGGCTTCCCTTGTTCTCTCGTCATAATTGCTGCAATTTCTTCTTTATTTTCATCAATGAGTGTGAACCACTTTTTTAACTTTACTGCACGATCCGCTGCCGTTAATTTTGACCATGATTTAAAAGCCTCATGTGCAGCATCAACTGCTTGCTTTGCCTCTGTAATCCCGCCCTTTGGTACAGTTGCAAATACTTCCTTTGTCGCTGGATTGTTTACTTCGATTTGTTCTTGCAGTGTAATCCACTCACCATTTATATACATCGCCTTTTTCTCTAAGTTTACGAACATCGCTTTTTTATCCAATGTTTTCTTCCTCCTCTATAAACTTCTTAATTTTCCTAGTAGCAGCAGATTGACTTATTTGCAAAAATTCAGCCACTTTATAACTTGATCCATACGTTTTATACGCTTTAAGAATAATATTTCTCTCTACCTCTTCCAGCATTCTATAAAGACTTTGTCCGGATTGTTCAACTGTAGCCTCTTGCATAGATAGTGGCAAATCTTCTACCATTACAAAATCATCTGCAGTGATAACAATTCTTTCAATTACATTCTCTATTTCCCTATTGTTTCCTTCCCATGGATATCCGACAAACATTTGTAACGTACTAGGTGCTAACTTCACATCACGTCCGTACTTTTTATTAAAATGCTGTAAATAATGATAGATGAGCGGCAAGATGTCTTCTGTTCTCTCCCGAAGTGGCGGAATTGAAATTGGAATGACATTCAGACGATAGTATAAATCTTTCCGGAATGTTCCTTGTTTCACCATCGTACTTAAATCTCTATTTGTTGCTGCTACAATTCTAACGTCCACCTTTTTTAATTCTCTTCCGCCTATAGGACGAAACGTTTTTTCTTGCAATACTTGCAAAAGCTTCGCTTGAATTTCAAGCGGCATTTCACCAATTTCATCTAAGAAAAGGGTCCCTTTATGTGCTGATTCTAGTAATCCCTTTTTTCCTTCACGATTTGCACCTGTAAAAGACCCACCTGAATATCCAAAAAGCTCAGATTCAATTAAATTCGTCGGCAATGCCGCACAATTAATTTCATAGAAACTTTCATGCTTCCGGTTACTCACTTCATGTAAATGACGTACTAATCGACTCTTCCCTACTCCTGTCTCACCTAAAACAAGAACAGTACTATCCACCACGGAAACTTTTTTAATTGTTTCGACTATTTTCTGCATAGCGATGCTTTTAAAAATAAGCCCTTCATGCTCATATGTTTCTCTTAATTCTTTTTTATATGTTTTTAACTGATTATCCATCTCCTCTACCTTCTTACGCAATTGGTAGAGTTCTGTAAGATCTCGTGAATAACTAATAACTCGTCTTAAATTACCTTGTTCATCAAATACTGGCCTTGTACGAACATGTAAATATTCTCCTGATTTCGTTGTTTGAACAAGTTCAACCGGCTTTTTCTTTTCAATTACTTCTAACGTTGCAGATGGATAAAAAATCCCTTCTTTTTGTAGTTCTTGCACATGCTTTCCTACTAGTTCCTTAGCAGAGAGCTGGTAATGTCTTTCACATGTACTATTTACACGGACAACCGTTCCATTCTCATCCGTAACAAAAATCTCATCAAATGCATATTCAAATACATCTTTTAAGTCCATCAACACTCGTTCCTTTTCTGCAACCATCCTAGCCACTCCCTACTTCAAATCCATCGATTCACTTTACTACCTTTATTATAAAATGAATTTTCTGCATTTTATATAGAGTAAGCTAGAATGTTTTCAATTTGTTATTTATACAAATCTATTTGTATTTTTCAACACATAATTCAGTGCCTTGAAAAATACAGAATGCCATCGCAACCATACCTTCACTTTGTTTTAGCTTGGCATGGGGCAGAAAAAGTGGCTGACCGATATGCATGGCCGATTGCCCTCTTCTGCCTAAAAAGAAAAGCTTTATGCCTTTAATTCTTTATACACGAGCGATGTTTGCTTGCTCATAACAAGCTTGCAATGATTCTTCAATTATTGTTAAACCTTCCTCAAGTTGCTCCTCTGTAATCACCAATGGCATTAACACACGAATAACATTTCCATATGTTCCTGCTGATAGTAGAAGTAATCCACGCTTATTTGCTTCTGCACATAAATTAGCCGCTAATGTTTTATTAGGCGCTTTCGTCTTACGATCTTGAACGAGCTCAAATGCACACATTGCCCCTAAGCCGCGCACATCACCGATGCAATTATATTTGTTTTTCATCTCTTGGAATCGGTTCATTACGACTTTCCCTACTTCTATCGCTCTATCATTTAATTTCTCTTTTTCTATTACATCAAGCACAGCTAATGCAGCCGCACATCCTAATGGACTTCCTGCATACGTTCCGCCCAGTTCTCCCGGTGCAGACTCATTCATAATTTCTTTACGACCAATCACGCCGCTTATCGGTACACCAGCACCTAATGATTTAGATACCGTAATTAAATCTGGAACGACATCATAATGATCAATTGCAAAGTATTTTCCGGTACGACTAAAGCCTGTTTGAATTTCATCAGCTACAAATAAGATACCGTGCTCTGAACAAATACTGCGTACTTCTTGAACAAATTTCTTACTTGGAACGATAAATCCACCTTCCCCTTGAACAGGCTCCATTACAACAGCTGCAATTGTTTCTGGTGCTACTTCTGATATGAAGAAGTTCTTAAACTCTTCAATGATAAAGTCATCATACTGCTCTTCTGTTAACCCTTCTGGGCGACGGTATTCATATGGGAATGGCGCTTTATATACTTCTGGAGCAAATGGGCCAAATCCAAATTTATATGGTTTTACTTTACTTGTCATCGTCATTGTCATTAATGTACGCCCATGAAATCCTTTAGAAAATGCAATAATTCCAGGTCTCTTCGTATATTTACGAGCAATCTTCACTGCATTTTCAACCGCTTCCGCACCACTATTTAAAAACAATACTTGCTTATCGAAATTCCCTGGTGCTAATGCAGCAAGTTTTTCTGCTAATTCAATATAAGGCTCATACATCATCACATTAAAGCCAGTATGAATATATTGATCTACTTGCTTATGAAGTGCTTCTTTAACAGTAGGATGACAATGTCCTACATTAATTGTCCCGATCGCTCCTGCGAAATCAATATACTGGTTTCCATCCACATCTGTTACGAGTGCACCATTTGCAGACTGTACAAATGTTGGAATACCATTACTTACTCCTTTTGGTACTATATTTTGGCGGCGTTCTAATAAAGACGCTGCTTTCGGTCCTGGAATTTGTTCATTTACTTTAGCAAATTTTTTTGTGTTCATGCGTACCCCATCCTTTTCTATACAATGTTTTCTCTTTATATTGCAAGATGTATGCCAACTTCCCCTTTCTAGTATTCATCCCATTCCCTTACTATCTCGGCATAAAAAATAAGTCTACAAAGACTCATATAGAGTCCTTATAGACTTATCAATTTATACATTAGACTTTCCTTGCTCCCAAATTAACTCACCAGAATTAGAAATAAACTCCCCAACAGAATGTAACACTAAATCTGCAAGTGGCTCTAACGTTTGACGATCGCCCGTACCAGAAAGTACCCCAATTGCATAGCAATCTCCGCTATTTCTTGCTAAATATAAATCTGTTGGTGTATCGCCTACAACTGCCACTTCAGATGGATCTAAATTAAATCTCTCGCAAAACGATTCTACAATTTTTTTATCTGGTTTCTGTGCCGGAAACGTATCTGAAGCTATAACATAATCAAAAAAACCTTCCAATTGATACTGCTTTAAAAATAATTCTGTCGGTGCAAAATCATCAGCTGTGACGACACCTAGAATAAATCCTCTATCCTTTAACTCTTGTAAAACTTTCGGTAAATCTGCCGTCATTCTCATATGTGAACGATGCTCGTACATAAGAGCAAACAACTTTTCACTCACCCATTGATGCATCTCTTCTTCTCTAGATGATGCAATATATTTACAAAGCCCCTTGGCCACATCAAGACTCGTTCCAGCAGCGAGCGCACTACGCGGATGAACAAATGCTCCGTCTACGCCAATCTCTTTTAATAACGTCTGCTGCATTGATTCTGGTAATTGATATAAATTTATACATTCTACAACAAGCTCTTCAGCTACTTTTATCCAAATCGAATGAAAATCCATTAATGTCCCATCTTTATCAAATAGTATTGCTTTTACCTTCTCCATAGCACCCTACCTCTCATTTCTTATCTCTTCCAGTGTATCAATAAAATATGGATAAAAAATAAACGGATTGTAAAAATACCATAAAAATCAAACTAACTTCCAATTTACAATTCAGCTGTATAAAGTGAAACTTTAATCAGTAGGGTTTTGTCCATCCCCGTTGATTATTAACCTTCACCAATCGGACTTTTACGAGCAGCCCGACCCACGCCTAACTTCTTTGCTTCAGCCGAATTTTGAGGTGGGAATGCTGGGAAAAAGCAAAAAAGGATGCCTTTACAGGGCATCCTCTTGATGTTCAGGAACAAATAGTTCCAGACAATGATATATATTTTCGAATTCCATCGGTGCATCTCCGCCATATTCACCATCTAAGTTGATCATTAATTTATCAGGTGAATGCACTTTAATACGATTCGCTTGTGTATATAGCACTTTCGGATTGTTAATATGTTCCCCACGCTGCGCTTGTGTTGCTGCTTTAATTAAATCAGCGATAGAACCTTTTTTCAGTACTAATAAATCAAATAATCCATCGTTAATAGATGCATATGGTGCTACTTTTTCGAATCCACCAACTGAACGAGTATTCGTAATTAAAAACATCGTAATTTCTTCTTGTAGCAACTTCCCATCATACTCGATTTCAACATATGTTGGATGTAATGATGGTAACATTTCGATGCCTTTTAAATAGTAAGCAAGTTGACCTAATACTGTCTTTAGCTTGCTTGGTACTTCATATGTTAATTCTGTAATACGGCCGCCACCAGCGATATTAATGAAATATGTATCATTCGCTCTACCAAGATCTAACGGTACCGTTGTTCCTTCACAAATAATATCCGCAGCCTCTTCAATAGCACGAGGTACACCGATCGCACGCGCAAAATCATTTGTCGTTCCAACTGGAATAATTCCAAACTTTGGACGATGCTCATGTCCTACTAAACCGTTCACTACTTCATTTAATGTACCATCACCACCAGCTGCGATAACAACATCAAACTTACGATCCGCAGCTTGCCTCGCTGCCACAGTCGCATCTCCAGGACCAGTTGTCGCATGACAAGACGCTTCATATCCAGCTTGTTCTAATTTTTGTAATACTTCTGGTAAGCTCTTCTTAAATAGCTCGCGCCCAGAAGTAGGATTATAAATAATTCTTGCTCGCTTCATCATTTATTAGCACAGGAAATTCCTTATTCATTGAAAAACGAATACACCGAACCCTTATTCAGTATCCCTATGCCTACCTCCTCTCATCTTCCTATCCTTCTTTAATTCCGCTCAAACAGGCAGTAAGAACCCGATTCGTGTAGCCCATCAAAAGTAACTATTCACTCATGATGGTTTTGCTTTATTTAACCAAGAAATTTATCCCGCATTAACGGGCAGTAAAACTTCCACCTCAAAATTCGGCTGGGGCAAAGAAGTTAGGTGGGAGATCAACTGCCCGTAAATGCCCGATTGGTTCAACTAATAATCAGTGGGGGATGACCCTCCCACTGATTAAAGTTTCACTTTATGTCTATCCATTCTCTCACATCAATTTACATATAATGAATAATAATTATCTATTATTTCATGAGATGAAAAAACTCTCTATGTCTAGATTTATCATTATTCCCACCTTTTTGCAACTATCATACCATAGTTGCTATACAAACATTTTTTCACTTTTGACAGTTAATCAAACGTTTGTTTAAATTATTTTTCACCATTTAAACAAACGTTTGATTAACTCAGAAAAAACACCCAAATACGGGTGTTTTTTCTGTTTAATCTTTAAGAATCTATACTATTTTAGCGTTCAAAAATAAGAATTCCTCTCTTATTTTTAGCGCTTATTAATCTCTTCAAGTAAGATTTTGTTAACAAGCGGTGGATTTGCTTGTCCTTTTGTAGCTTTCATAATTTGACCAACTAAGAAGCCAATTGCACGGTCTTTACCGTTTTTAAAGTCTTCAATAGATTGCTCATTATTATCAAGAATTTCTGTTACAACCTTACGAAGTGTTCCTTCGTCAGAAATTTGAACAAGACCTTTTGCTTTAACGATTTCTTCTGGGTCTCCACCTTTTTCAATTAATTCATTAAATACTTTCTTCGCGATTTTAGAAGAAATTGTACCTTTTTCAATTAATTGAACCATTTTAGCTAAGCCCGCTGGCGTTAATGCAACGTCTTTTAATTCTTTTTGTTGTTTGTTTAAGTATGCAAGTACTTCACCCATTAACCAGTTTGATGTTAATTTCGCATCAGCACCGTCTGCAACTGTTGCTTCAAAGAAATCAGACATCTCTTTCGTTAATGTTAATACGTGTGCATCATAAGCCGGTAAGCCAATTTCTTCAACATAGCGAGCTTTACGTACATCTGGAAGTTCTGGAATAGAAGCACGAATTTCTTCTTTCCACTCATCGTCGATGTAAAGTTCAACTAAGTCTGGCTCTGGGAAGTAACGGTAATCGTCAGATCCTTCTTTTATACGCATTAAGATTGTTTTCTTCGTTGCTTCATCATAACGGCGTGTTTCTTGTTGAATGATACCGCCAGATAATAGTTCTTTTTCTTGGCGCACTTGCTCATGCTCAAGACCTTTTTGCACGTAATTGAAAGAGTTTAAGTTTTTCAGTTCTGCTTTTGTACCGAACTTCTCTTGTCCAACTGGACGAAGTGAAATATTCGCATCACAACGAAGAGAACCTTCTTCCATCTTACAATCAGATACACCTGTATATTGAATGATTGATTTTAACTTCTCTAAATACGCATATGCTTCTTCTGGAGTACGCATATCTGGCTCAGATACGATCTCGATTAAAGGCATACCTTGACGGTTGTAATCTACTAATGAACCTTCAGCTGTATGCGTTGATTTACCAGCATCTTCTTCTAAATGAAGACGTGTAATACCGATACGTTTCTTTTTGCCATCTACTTCGATTTCAATCCAACCATTTTCACCAATTGGCTTATCAAATTGAGAGATTTGGTAAGCTTTCGGATTATCTGGGTAGAAATAGTTTTTACGGTCGAACTTCGTTTCCGTTGCGATTTCACAGTTTAATGCCATTGCAGCTTTCATTGCAAAGTTAACTGCTTCCTTATTTAAAGTAGGAAGTACCCCTGGGTATCCTAAGTCAATTACACTTGTTTGTGTATTTGGCTCCGCTCCGAATTCTGTTGGACTCGCAGAGAAAATTTTCGAATTTGTTTTTAACTCAACGTGAACCTCTAAACCAATAATTGTTTCTAAATTCATCTATGCTCGCCTCCTTACAGACTTGCTTTTTTTGTATGATGGTCTGTTGCTTGCTCAAACGCATGTGCAACGCGGTAAATTGTCGTTTCATCGAAGTGTTTACCAATGATTTGTAAACCAAGTGGCATATTGTTAGCACCGAATCCACATGGAACAGAAATCGCTGGAACACCCGCTAAGTTTACTGGAATTGTTAAAATGTCATTTGCATACATTGTCATTGGATCGTCCACTTTTTCGCCCACTTTAAATGCCGGAGTTGGCGTTGTTGGTCCAATAATAACATCATAGTTAGCAAATACATTTTCAAAGTCATTTTTAATTAATGTACGTACTTGTTGTGCTTTTTTGTAATATGCATCATAGTAACCAGAGCTAAGAGCAAATGTACCAAGCATAATACGACGTTTTACTTCATCACCGAAACCTTCGCTACGTGTGTTTTTGTAAAGATCTAATAAATTATTTACATTATCAGAACGAACACCATAACGTACGCCATCAAAGCGTGACAGGTTAGCAGATGCTTCAGAAGAAGATAATAAGTAATACGTTGCTAGAGCGTATTTAGAGTGCGGAAGAGATACTTCCTCCCAAGTTGCGCCCATACCTTCTAACACTTTTAATGCAGCTAGTACTGACTCACGAGCTTCTTCGCCAACACCTTCGCCTAAGTATTCTTTTGGTACAGCAATGCGTAAACCTTTAACGTCGCCTGTTAAACCAGCTAAGTAGTTTCCTACTTCAACATTTGCAGAAGTTGCATCCATACGGTCAATACCTGAAATAGCTTGTAATAAGTATGCATTGTCTTCTACTGTACGTGTAATCGGTCCGATTTGGTCAAGTGAAGATGCGAATGCTACTAATCCGTAACGAGATACGCGTCCGTAAGTTGGTTTTAAACCTACAACACCGCAATATGCAGCTGGCTGACGGATAGAACCACCCGTATCAGAACCTAGAGAGAACAATACTTCTCCTGCTGCTACAGCTGCTGCAGAACCACCACTAGATCCGCCTGGAACGTAATCTAAGTTCCATGGATTTTTTGTAGCGTAGAAACCTGAGTTTTCATTTGAAGAACCCATTGCGAACTCGTCCATATTTAATTTACCGATTGTAACTGTGTCAGCAGCTTTTAGCTTTTGTACAACTGTCGCATCGTAAATTGGATCGAAGTTTGCTAACATTTTGCTCGCACAAGTAGTACGAAGACCGTTAGTTACAATGTTATCTTTTACACCGATTGGCATACCGAATAATAAACCATTATCTTCAGCGCCGATCTTAGCATCTAATTCTTTCGCTTTCGCGCGAGCATTTTCTTCATCTAATGTAAGAAAAGCTTTTACGTTATCTTCAACATCCGAAATACGTTTGTAAGATTCTTCTACTAAATCCGTAACGGAAATTTCTTTGTTGTTTAATTTCTTATGTAACTCTGATACCGAATGATCAAATAATGACATCGAAATTCCCTCCTCTATTCTAATACTGCTGGAACACGGATTTGATTATCTTTGTGATCCGGTGCATTTTTTAATACTTCTTCTACTGGTAAACCTTTTTCTGGCACATCTTCACGCATAACATTTTTCATAGTTAATACATGAGTTGTTGGTTTTACATCTGTTGTATCTAATTCATTTAACTGTTCTGCAAATGTAACAATTGCATCTAGTTGTTTTTGGAATTTTTCTGCTTCTTGATCAGTAATTGCAAGACGTGCTAAATGTGCTACGTGCTTTACATTCTCAACGGAAATTCTTGACACGGCTAGGCCACCTCCATAATATATCGTTCAATCTACAATACTATTGATGATACCAAATTTCCAGTACTTCAAGCAAGTCAACACACGGCACTTACGGTATTTTTACATAAAAAAAGAAAGGCAATAGCCCTTCTTTACGATTTACTCTTTATCTAACGGTTTATTTTTCGGAAATCTCTCGTTATCCTCTTCATTATCACGAATTGTTTTTTGTAATACAAAACAAGACATCGTTAAAAATAATGTTCCAATTAAATAATACCCTTTTACACTAAGCGTTTCATCTAACGTGTAAATCCCAATTAGCATCCCTGAAAGCGCACAAACAAATGAAGTCCATGCTAAAAACGTGAACGCTTGCGTATTTCGTCTTCTCATCGTTCTCCCCCTCGTTAGCTGTACACCCATTATAGATAAATATATTTATCACAATGGATTTTTATGTAAAATCCCTTTTTCTATTTATTAATCTATCACAAAAAATTTCTATTTTGAAGGTAATTTTCTTTCTAATCTGAAAAAACAATTAAAAATATTGACATTTATTTCAATTCCACATAAAATAAAAACAAATATTACGAACCTCGAAATATACGGGAGTGGAAATAATTGTTGCAATATGAACATTTTTTAGACTTACTGCTAGATAACGCCAAGAAACTTTTCTATCCTGAAGAATGGGTAAGCCTTGATTTAACACTTTCCAAGACAGAAGTATTTTGTTTACTTTGGATGGAGCGAAATACAGATATTACAATGACAAAAATTGCTGACCTTCTTGATATACCGATGAGTACAACAACGGGCGTTGTAAATCGCCTTGTAAAAAAGGGATATATTGAACGCTACCGGAATGAAAGCGATCGACGCATTGTATTAATTCGTTTAACAGAAAACGGCGTAATGCTCGTTCAAGAAGTAAAACAAAATGCGGCCCATTACTTTAGCCTAGTGACAGACGCATTGTCAGAAGAAGAAAAAGCATTCTTACTACAAATATTCCAAAAGATCATGAATCACATTGCTACGTCACAGCAAAAAACAGAAGAAAAGGTTTCTACACCTAAAATGAAAAACATTCCGATTGAATAAGACCCTAGTTGGGTTTTTATTCAATTAAATATTTCGACACTCGTAATATTCGACATTCGAAACAAAGGGGATATTAATGATGAGAATTATTTTGTATACAGGTAAAGGCGGCGTAGGAAAAACTAGTATTTCAGCAGCAACAGCAATCCAAAGTGCAAAACAAGGATTAAAAACATTAGTAATGAGCACAGATCCCGCTCATAGTTTAGGAGATTCATTTGGCATAAAACTATCTTCTGAACCACTAGAAATTCGCGAAAACTTGTGGGCACAAGAAATTAATACTATTTATGAAATGGAAAAAGGCTGGGGGAAATTGCAGAAATATATTACACTACTCTTCACTTCCAAAGCAGCTGATGATATTACGACAGAAGAATTAACGATGTTCCCTGGTATGGAAGATTTAATTAGCTTACTTCGAGTACTCGATTATTATAAACACAGCACTTACGACGTCATCATTATTGATTGCGCACCGACTGGAGAAACTTTAGCAATGCTCAGCTTTCCAGACATGCTCGGCTGGTGGATGGAAAAACTCTTTCCTATTAAAAGAAAAGTTTTAAAAATCGTTCGTCCTGTAGCTCAACCACTTCTTGGTGTCCCCCTTCCAACCGATGATATTATGGACGAATTAACGAATACGCTTGAACAACTTGGAGAAATGAGAGATATTTTATCAAACCGAGAAGTAACGAGTATTCGCGTTGTTGTGAATCCTGAAAAAATGGTCATTAAAGAAGCTCAGCGTAGTTTTACTTATTTAAACTTATACGATTATAACGTAGATGCCATTATGATTAACCGCGTCATCCCTAACACTGTCACCGATCCTTACTTTCAAGCATGGAAAGATACACAAAAGAAATATAAAGCGTTAATTAAAGATAGTTTTCAGCCAATTCCTATTTACGAAGCTCCGATGTTTGAACAAGAAGTTGTTGGTTTGCCTATGTTAGAGCGTGTAGGAAATGCTTTATTCAAAACTGATCCTTGTCCTACTGAGGTGAAATTTAATGGGCGCACACAATATGTAAAAAAGGATGGCGATGAATATATTTTTGTTCTTTCCATTCCCTTCTCAAACAAAAGTGAACTTTCATTAAATCAAAAAGGTGATGAGCTTATTATTCGAGCTGGTTCTGCTAAACGGAACATCACATTACCAAAAACGTTAACACATCTTTCTATTCAAGGAGCAAAGTTTGAAGGGGATGTACTAAACATTCGGTTTGGGGGTGTAGTGCATGCATGATGAACTGCTACGAAGGGTAATTCGTACAAAAATAAAATTCGGTATACGTATATTAGAAGAGCTCCCGAATCCAATCCAGCAATCAGCTAAGCAAGTACTAAATATTTTACAGGAGGAGCTAGCTACTTATCCGAAAGAACAAGAGCATCACGAAGGTAATTTAAAAAGTATTATAATTGAATAACTATCTTTGTATAGAGGGCCTTTTTAGGCTTTCTATACCTTTATTGGAGTGATGTAAGTTGCTGAAAAAACATTCCACTATTATGCTTTGGATCGTTCCTTTACTATTTTTCATTCATAACCTTGAAGAATCTTTCCAGATGCCACAATATCTTGCTAATCAATTTTCAATTCACCTTATAACTAGCCAACAATTTTTCATTGCAATTTCCGCATTAACAACTTTTGTCTTACTTATCGTCCTCCTATATCAACTAAACGTGTTATCTTCTATACACTGGATTATCTTTATACAAGGAGCTATCTTCTTCAACTCTGTTCAACATATTATTTTGTTTTTCATTTATCGCTCCTATAATCCCGGCGTAATATCCGCGGTTTTCATTACCCTCTTTTCTATTTTCTTTTTTTCATCACAAAAACACTTAATTCATAAAAAGCAATTCGTAATTACACTCGTTTTCAGCTTATTTTCTTACCCCATTATAATTTGGATTACCTTACTATTCGCTAGCTGCTTTCATTAATAAAAAAGACCAGGAAAACTCCTGGTCCATCACTCTACTTAACAAACATTGGATTCTATGTTATACAAAATTGGAAGGTACAGAATTAGGGTTTTGTTTGTTAAGTAGATTATATGTTGAACGAGCTAACAGCGGAGGGGTTCCTACTGTTAGTCGTTAAACTCAATAATTATTTCACGATTTTTTCAAGCTCATCAAGTGAAAGATCTACTGAAATTGAACCATCATTTGTTTCTTTCTTAATTGCATCTGTTACTTCTTTTGAATGATATAGTTCAATTACTTTTTTCAGTGTTGGATCAGCTTTATCTTTCGTACGAGCTGCGAAAATATTAATATAGGCCTTTGCATTTTCATTATTTGGATCTTCTAAGAAAATTGGATCCTTCGCTGGGTCTAATCCAGCTTGACCAGCAACACCGTTATTAATAACTGAAGCTGCTACATCTTTTAATACACGAGGTGTTTGCTGTGCGATAACCGGTGTAATCTTTAACTTCTTCGGATTTTCAGCAATGCCGCTTGGATCTCCAAATAGACCGAAATCTTTCTTAAGCTTTAATAATCCAGCTGCATCAAGAAGTTTTAATGCACGCGCTTGGTTCGTTGGATCATTTGGAATAGCAATTTCTGAACCATCTGGGATTTCATTTGCTTTCTTATATTTTTCAGAGTATAAGCCCATCGGTGCAATTTGTGTTGTACCAACAGCTGTAATATCTAACTTATGTTCCTTTTTAAATTGCTCTAAGAAAGCAATGTGCTGGAATGAGTTTAGTTCAATATCTCCATCAGCTAACGCTTTGTTGGGGGTTGTGTAATCAGAGAACTCAACCAGTTTAATTTTAATCCCTTCTTTTTCAGCTTTTTTCTTTAAAATTTCCCAAGCGTCTCCATCTGTTCCAGTTACACCGACGCGAACTACTTTCTCTTTCGCTCCTGCACCTGTGTCTCCACCTGAGCAGCCGCTTAAGGCTGTAATTCCTACAATCGCTGATAATGCAAATGCTAAAATTTTCTTCATTTTCTTTTCCCCTCTTCCTTTTTATGATCTGCGTAAAAAGACTTTCGCAAAGTAGTTTCCTAAATTTTGAGCTATCTGTACAAGAATAATAAGTAAAACGACCGTTACGAACATAACTGACGTATCAAAGCGTTGATAACCATATGTCATTGCTAAGTCACCAAGACCGCCACCACCGACAAGCCCAGCAACTGCAGAAAATTCAATTAAACCAACTGTCATAAACGTGACACCTAAGATTAATGGTGCTAAAGCTTCTGGCACGAGGATTTCAAAAACAATTCTAAGTGGTGAAGCGCCCATTGCTTGTGCTGCTTCAATTACCCCTTTCGGAACAGAAACAAGATTTGTTTCAACCATTCTAGCAATACCAATTGATGCAACTAACGTCATTGGAAAGACTGCTGCTGCTGTTCCAATCGTCGTTCCAATAACACTTCTTGTTATCGGACTTAAAGCTACTAAAAAGATAATGAATGGAACCGGACGAATTGTATTAATTACGATATTAAGAATAGAAAAGACCCATTTGTTTTCTAAAAAGTTTCCTTTGCGTGTCACATATAAAAGTAAACCTAGAGGTATACCAAGAATTGTAGCGAATATAAGGGTTACAATTACCATTAAGAGGGTATCCCCTGTCGCATCTAATATGCGAGGCCAAAATATACTCCAATCAACTCGCATGAGCTTCTACCTCCTTCAGCTGCACTTGCAGTTTTAGATGTTGTAATGCTTTTTGAATTTCTTTCTGTTCACCTTGTAGTTCTACAAGTAGATTTCCAAATAGCACGTTTTGAAGCTCAATAATATTTCCATACAGTACATTTACATCGACGTTATAGTTTTTTGCGATATACGATAGTACCGGCTGTCCTGTCTCCTCACCAGTAAAAGTTAGGCGGTAAATCTGACCTCCATTTTGAATTTTCGCTAGAACACTTTCTGGTAAGTGGTCATTAATAACAGAACGTATAAAGTTTTGAGTTGTCTTTGTTTTTGGTTGTGTGAAAACATCAAACAGTTTTCCTTCTTCAATAACTTTTCCCTTCTCCATTACAGCTACACGGTGACATATTTCTTTCACAACGTGCATTTCGTGTGTAATAAGAAGAATTGTTAAATTGTATTCTCGATTTACTTTCTTTAATAAATTTAAAATTTCTGTTGTTGTTTCCGGATCTAAAGCTGATGTTGCCTCATCACATATGAGAATATCCGGTGATGTCGCAAGTGCTCTTGCAATCCCAACACGCTGCTTTTGCCCACCTGATAACTGTTCTGGATAATAGTTCGCTTTATCTTCTAAACCAACAAATTTTAGTAGTTCATTCACTCTTTCTTTTATCTCATTCTTCGGCAATTTTGCTAACCTTAATGGATAAGCAATGTTCCCAAACACTGTTCTTGAATTAAATAGATTAAAGCTTTGAAAAATCATTCCAATTCTTTGTCTTAGTTTCCGTAACTCTTTCGTCGATAACGATGTAATATCTTTATCATCTATTGAAATCGTTCCCGCAGTTGGTCTTTCTAACATATTTACTAAACGTAATAACGTACTCTTTCCAGCACCACTAAATCCGATAATGCCAAAAATTTCGCCCTTTTCAACTGACAGCGTTACATCCTCTACCGCATGAACAGATTGCCCACCTGATTCATATACTTTACTTACATTGTTAAAAGAAATCATTTTCTTCCCTCCCTATATGCTGTAAAACTTGAAGTAGAGCTTTCGAGGTAAAATAAAAAGTGCTCTCCTTCTTATCACTTGTAAAAGATAAGAAGGAGAGCACTTATATGTACTCGTTCACATCTTCTCATCTTCCAAGCCTACTTTAAGCTTGCTGGAATTAGCACGGTATTAAAAAACCCGTTGCTGAGGTATCGTAGGGCCAGTCCCTCCACCTCTCTGGATAAGAGTGTATCGATTTAATTGTCATTTAATTAATTCTTATTATAGAACTCAGAATAATAAGAGTCAATACATTTTTCAGAAAAACATTAATTATCTCTCTATTAAAATTTTCAAATGAAAAATCACAATACAATAGTGATTTTTATAGTTATGTAAAATCATCCTCACTCATACTTTTAAAAAGGAGAATCTTCTCTACTAATTGAATAACAGTATTTGAATATGAAATCGGAGGAAGATACATATATGAAAACAGCCCTTTTGCTCGTCGATATTCAAAATGATTATTTTCCAAATGGAAAGATGGAATTACGTAATCCAGTAGAAGCAAGTGAATATGCTAGTCAGCTACTACAACATTTTAGAATTAGAAACGAACCTATTTTTCATATCCAACATGTAGCTATCAAAAATGACGCTACTTTTTTCCTACCCAATACAGAAGGTGTCCATATTCACGAAAATGTCCGTCCACTTAGAGAGGAAACCGTTATACTTAAACATTATCCAAATAGCTTCCGAGAAACTGACCTTCTAGAGCGATTACAACGTTCAGGAATTGAGCACGTCTTAATATGCGGGATGATGACCCATATGTGTATTGATGCTACAGTAAGGGCTGCTTTTGATTTTGGCCTTCACTGTACTGTAATACACGATGCTTGTGCTACAAAAAATCTTTCATTTAAGAACGCTACTATACCAGCTGTTTATATTCATAATACAATTTTGGCGAGTTTAAATGGAGTATACGCAAATATAATGAGTACAGAAGAGTTTTTAGCGACCTAAAAAAACACTCCTTTCAGTTAGCAAAACCGAAAGGAGTGTTCTCTTGTCGAACCATAGATTTTCTTTCAAATTGTATTATACAGGAAATCCTCAAAATAAATACTAAAAAATATGACTAACAAGTCGATTTTTCTCGTTGTTTTGTTTCTATTTTCATGTTTATCCCGATATTAATAGGGTTTAGCTAATTCTAAAGAATTCGTAGTAATATTTGGTAACTATTTCTCGATTCAAATTAACTAGCTTCTATTATAGAGAGTTTCTCAAAAAGAAGAGATCTTCACATACTGTGAAGATCTCTTCTACTATTTCTTATAAAGTTTCAGAAGTAGTTTTTGCTTGCATGTGTAGTGCTAAGTAGTCAGGTCCACCTGCTTTAGAGTCTGTACCAGACATGTTAAAGCCACCGAATGGTTGGTAACCTACGATTGCACCAGTACATCCACGGTTGAAGTATAAGTTACCAACGTGGAAGTCTTCGCGTGCTTTTTCAATATGGTCACGGTTGTTAGAAACAACTGCTCCTGTTAAACCGTATTCTGTATTATTTGCAATTGCAAGTGCATGATCAAAGTCTTTTGCTTTACAGAATGCTACTACTGGTCCGAAGATTTCTTCTTTCATTAAACGAGCATCTTCTGCAACGTCAGCAACGATTGTTGGTTGGATGAACCAGCCTTTAGAATCGTCTCCTTCGCCACCTGATACGATTTTACCTTCTTCTTTACCAATTGCAACATAGCTCATTACTTTATCGAATGCAGCTTGGTCATTAACAGGTCCCATGTTGATATCTTTTGCATCTGGGTTACCTACTGTTAATTCTTTTGTTAATTCAACAGCACGATTTAATACGTGATCGTATACATCTTCATGGATTACTGCACGAGAACATGCAGAACATTTTTGTCCTGAGAATCCGAATGCTGATGCAACGATAGATTTAGCTGCTAATTCAAGATCTGCTTCTTTATCAACAACCATTGTATCTTTACCGCCCATTTCAGCGATAACACGTTTTAACCAAATTTGTCCTGGATTTACTTTTGCTGCACGCTCATAAATACGGATACCTACATCGCGTGATCCAGTGAAGCTAACGAAACGTGTACGAGGGTGATCTACTAAGTAGTCACCAACTTCAGAACCGTTACCTGGAACGAAGTTTACTACGCCAGCTGGTAAACCTGCTTCTTCTAATACTTCCATAAATTTCGCTGCTACTACAGGAGTTGTACTAGCTGGTTTTAGTAATACTGTGTTACCAGAAACTAAAGCAGCTGTTGTCATACCTGCCATAATTGCGAATGGGAAGTTCCAAGGAGAAATGATAACACCTACTCCTAATGGAATGTAAGAGAAACGATTATATTCAATTGGACGGCTTTCTACTGGCATACCGTCTTTTAATTTTAACATTTGACGACCATAATATTCCATAAAGTCGATTGCTTCTGCTGTATCAGCGTCTGCTTCATTCCAAGGTTTTCCTGCTTCTTTTACAAGAATAGCAGAGAACTCATGTTTTCTACGACGAACGATTGCTGCAGCACGGAATAGAATGTCTGCACGCATTTCTGGTTTTGACTTTCTCCAAGTTTGGAATGTTGCATCCGCTACTTGCATTGCTTTTTCAGCTAACTCACGGCTTGCTTTTGAAACGCGACCAACAAGTTCCTCTTTATTTGCAGGGTTTACAGAAACAATTTTGTCTTCTGTAGTGATTTTTTCTCCCCCGATAATTAATGGATAGTCTTGTCCAAGATAAGATTCTACTTTCTTTAAACCCTCTTCAAACGCTAATTTGTTAGCCTCTACTGAAAAATCTGTAAATGGCTCATGTTTGTATGCTACTACCATTTTTTTAGCCTCCCCTTAGAAAAACGTTTACATTTTACAACATTATTCTACACGATAATTTAGATTTATTCAAATATTCCTAGACTTATATTTTAAAAATTAATAAATTTTTAAAATATAATAAAAAAAAAGAGATTCATACATACGTATGAATCTACAAAATATGAGTATATTCCAAAACATTTTTCCCGATTAATAATATAGTAACTAATAAAAATAAAGTCCTTACATATCCAACACCTTTTTGAACCGCAAACTTCGATCCAAAATAAGCACCTAAAATCATTGATAATCCCATAATAATACCGTATTCAAAATGAATTACGTCTAAAAATAAAAAAGTAATTAAAGATACGATATTACTAACGAAGTTCAAAAGTTTTCCAGATGCTGCCGCTTGGATAAAATCCAAACCAATTAATAAAAATGCAAAAATTAAAAAGGATCCTGTCCCCGGTCCAAAAAAACCATCATAAAATCCTATCATTAAAATAACAAAGAAAAACATTAATGTTTTCCCTTTTGTCATCTTTTTATAGGTGGATGCACTTCCCCAATCTTTTTTCGCAATAATATAAATGGCAATAAAAACCAACATTACGAGCACTAGTGGACGCAAAATATCAGGTGGAATAAACTTTACTACTAAAGCGCCTGCTACCGCTCCAATAATAGTTAACGGGATTAACTTTCCTACAATCCGAAAATCCACCTTGCCTGATCGAATAAAATAAATTGTACTCGTAAGCGTCCCCATCGTTGCAGCTAATTTATTCGTTGCGATTGCCGAGGCTGGTGATAAACCAACAAACATAAGTGCAGGAAGCGAAATTAACCCTCCTCCTCCAACAACCGAATCAATAAAAGCAGCTAAAAACCCGAATGCAATTAATAAAATAATGACTTGCAAGCTTAGTTCTTCCATGACTTTGCCCCTTACCCCTTTATTTATAACATTTAAAATTATAACAAAATTTTTCAAGAAAAAAAGCTGTTCCTTTATGGAACAGCTCTCATCTTTTAATCTAAAATTTTCACAAACGGTTCATCTTGCTTCGCTTCACGTATAATAATTGCTTCTGGACGTTCTACAGATTTAATTGTTACTTGTACTTTCATATAATTCGGGAAGTATTCCATAACAAGTCCAGCTACATATTGTGTAAATCCAATTACTTCAGCTTTTCCATTGAATTGGACAGGAATATCGAGCTTCATTTCTTTTAATTCATCATCTCTATACATTCCAGTACCAATAACAGCTGTATAATCGCCTTGGAAATACTCACTTAACTTCGCTTTAAAGTTTGACACCCTTGCAAGATCTTCACGTTTATTATCCGCTTTTGCTTGTTCAGACGGGAACAAATAATATTTCTCATTGATTGCTTTCCAATCCTCAACCGTTTCACTACCCTTTTCTACCTTGGCATAAGAAACAAAATTCCCTGGCACAAGTGAAGACTTTGGACCTTGACGATAAATTGCAAATGTTATCGGAACATTTTTTGTGGCAGCGTCTTTTTGATGCATGACTTTCAAAATTTCTTGTGCCATCCTTTTCCCTTCAGCTAACATTTTTTCATCTGGGATTGCAGCCTCACGCGGATAACCATGCTCTTCCTCATAATATTGAACAGAATTCATCGCTAATCCAACTACAATGCCACCACGTTCAACATCGTTCTCACCTTTTTGTACGTAGTAATCATGCTCTAAAATATTTGAGATATACATTGGATTTTTTTTATTCTTTACTTCTAGCGATTCTGATCCTTCACTTAAGGCTGGATTCAACCCTATATTCGGAAAATTAACTGCATCTTTTTTCAACTTGTCCTCTAGCTCTTTTTGTTCAGCATCTGTACGCTTTCTTTTTACAAGCATTTGTATATATTGAGCGTTTAAAACGTCTCCACCTTTAAAGACATAATCTTTCGTGCTAAATGATTCTTTGGCAATCCGCATTAGCCCCGTTTCAAACTCCTCTATATCTAGACGACTATTTAAACCTTGTACAACTAATCCACGTGCCTCACCTGGATTAAATGGAACCGTTGTCTTATAATATTCATCCGAAATCGAGTACTTCGGGATAACAGCTTGCTCTTTCGCTTTCCCCGATTTCTCAACTGTTTTTTCATCTTTGTTAGAACCCATACTACACCCACTTACAAGTAGGCCAAGACTTAATACCGCTAACGCTATTTTTTTCATCGTAAGTTTGCACCTCTTACTTATTCAGCTCTTGTAAGAACCTCTCTTCATTCCAAACTTCAACATTGTGCTTCTCTGCTTGCGCTAATTTCGAACCAGCAGCTTCACCAGCAACAACTAAATCCGTACTTTTACTAACACTTCCTGTTACTTTTCCACCTAATGCCTCAATCTTCTTCTTCGCTTCACTGCGGCCCATAACTTCTAATTTCCCTGTTAAGACGACAGTTTTTCCTGCGAAGTACGATTCAACATTTTGTAAATCAGCAATTTTTATACCTTTGTATGCCATGTTCACGCCATACTCTTTAAATTGTTGTAATAGCTCTAATACGTCTTCATTATCGAAATACGTTACAACGGATTGAGCCATTTTTTCACCAATCTCGTTAATTGTTTTTAGTTCTTCTTCCTTTGCTTTCACAAGCTCATCCATCGTTTCGAAATGCTCAGCAAATGTACGTGCCGCTTTCGCACCGACATGACGAATACCAAGACCGAATAATAATCGCTCTAATGAGTTTTCCTTAGAATTCTCAATTGCTTGTACTAAATTTGTTGCTGATTTTTCACCGAAACGTTCTAGCTGTAATAATTGCTCTTTCGTCAATGAATATAAATCAGCAAACGTACGAATATAATCCGCATCAAAGAGTTGTGTAATTACACGTTCTCCAAGTCCATCAATATTCATTGCATTTCTTGAAACGAAATGGATTAACCCTTCACGAATTTGAGCTGGACAAGTCGGATTTATACATCGAAGTGCTACTTCTTCTTCTAAACGAACAAGTTCACTCTCACATGCTGGACAATGCGTTGGCATATGATATTCTTCTTCCTCACCAGTACGCTTATCAAAAATAACGTTCACAACTTCAGGAATGATATCTCCAGCCTTTTTCACAACAACGTAGTCACCAATTCGAATATCCTTTTCACGAATTAAATCTTCGTTATGTAAAGAAGCACGACGAACGATAGTTCCAGCCACTCTAACTGGCTCGAGCTCCGCAGTTGGTGTTACAACCCCTGTGCGGCCGACACTTAATTCAATCCCTGTTAATCTCGTCACAACTTCTTCAGCCGGGAATTTATAAGCTATTGCCCATCTTGGACTCTTTGCTGTAGTTCCTAAGCTTTCTTGAATAGTAACATCGTCTACTTTTATAACGATTCCGTCAATCTCATAATCAAGATGCGGGCGTTTTTCTTGCCACTCTTCTACATAGGCTATTACGTCTTCAATTGTTTCACATGTACGACGATTTGGATTCGTCTTAAATCCAAGCTCACCTAAGAAATCCAGTGATTCACTGTGGGATGGAATTGTTTTTTCTTCTACATTAGCAAGACCATACACAAACATAGATAAGTTACGCTTCGCTGCAATTTTCGGATCAAGTTGGCGTATCGATCCTGCTGCCGCATTACGTGGATTCGCAAATACATCTTCACCATTTTGCTCTTTTTCCTCATTTAATTTAACGAATGAACGCTTCGGCATGTAAGCCTCGCCTCGCGCTTCTAACGTTACTTCTTCATTTAATCGAAGTGGAATTGCTTTAATCGTTTTCAAGTTTTGGGTAATATCTTCACCCGTTACACCATCACCACGTGTTGCACCTTGAATAAAGCGTCCTTTTTCATAATGAAGTGAAACAGCAAGTCCGTCAATTTTTAATTCGCATATATATCTTACATTCGTATCATCAATTCCTTGACGTACTCTTCGGTCAAAATCACGCAAATCTCCTTCATTAAATGCGTTACCTAAACTTAACATCGGTGATTTATGCGTTACCTTTTCAAATATATCAAGTACAGCTCCCCCAACTCGAATAGAGGGGGAGTCTTCCGTTACAAATTCAGGGTTCTCTGCTTCTAATTTCATAAGCTCCTGCATATCACGGTCATATTCCGCATCAGAAACAGAAGGATTGTCTAATACGTGATATTGATAGTTAAATGTATTTAACAAATCACGCAGTTCTTCTATACGCTTTTTGGCTATCTCTTTTGACATATCCTCAGTCCTTTCCTATTGTTTCGTCACAGGTGCAAATTTTGCTAATAAACGTTTAATACCAATTGGGCTTGGGAACGCAATATCTAATTCTTTTGAATCACCTTCACCCTTTACACTTACAACTGTACCGACTCCCCACTTCTGGTGAGCAGCTTTATCGCCTATTGCCCAGCCAATTTGCTCGCCACCTGTCGTCTTAACAGCCGGACGCGCGAAAGCTGAACGAGAACGTGTTGTAGTTGCGCTTGTCGTTCTTCCTTTTGCACCAAACGAAGTTTCACGCTTCGGTGCTGTTTCATTTAATGGTTCTACTAGTTCTGCCGGGATTTCTGTAATAAATCGAGATGCTGCATTCATACTTGTTCTACCAAATAAAGTACGCATTTGCGCATTCGATAAATATAACTCTTCTTCTGCACGAGTAATACCTACATAAGCAAGACGACGCTCTTCTTGCATTTCATCTTCTTCCATAAGAGAACGAGTATGTGGGAATATCCCTTCCTCTAAGCCAACAATAAAGACAACTGGGAACTCTAATCCTTTTGCTGAGTGCATCGTCATTAAAATAACTTCCTCACCAGCAGTTGGATCTTCATCTACACGATCAATATCAGCAACAAGAGCTAAGTCTGTTAAGAATGCAACAAGGCTCTTATCTTCACTTTGAGATTCGAATGTTTGCGTAACAGATAAAAACTCGTCTAAGTTTTCTAAACGACCTTCTGCTTCTAAAGAACGCTCATTTTTCAGCATATCGCGATAGCCTGTTTTTTCAATAACTTCTTCTACTAATTCTGTAACAGATAAATACTCTTGCATATTTACCCAGTTGTGTAATAAACCTGCGAATTCTTTTACTGCCTTTGTAATTTTTGCACTTACTCCAACATGCTCAATCTCATCTAATACAGCAGTTAATGAAATTCCATTTTGTACACCGTAATTAATAATTTTATCAATAGAAGTCGCACCAACCCCGCGCTTTGGCATGTTAATAATACGCGCAAAACTAATCTCATCATCTGGATTCCCAATTAAACGTAAGTACGCCAAAATGTCTTTAATCTCTTTGCGGTCGTAGAACTTAGTACCGCCGACAATTTTGTAAGGGATATTAGATTTCAGGAAAATCTCCTCGATCATACGAGACTGGGCATTCGTACGATATAACACTGCAAAATCAGTATATTTTCGGTTCCCCATTTGAATATCATCACGAATTTTTTTCGCAACAAAATACGCTTCGTCCTTTTCGGTTGCAGCACGATAATACGAGATTTTGCTCCCAATTTGATTGTCTGTCCATAATTTCTTCGGTTTACGGTTTGAGTTTTTTTCAATTACAGCATTAGCTGCATTTAAAATATTTTGTGATGAACGATAGTTTTGTTCTAACAGAATAACTTGCGCATTCTCATAGTCTTTTTCGAATGACAAAATGTTAGAAATGTCAGCCCCGCGCCAGCGGTAAATAGACTGATCCGAATCACCAACAACACAAAGGTTTTTAAAACGTGATGCCAAATGTTTAACAAGAAGGTACTGGGCTTTGTTCGTATCTTGATACTCATCAACGTGAATATATTGGAACTTACGCTGATAGAACTCTAGCACTTCTGGAACGCGTTCAAATAGCTGAATCGTCGTCATAATTAAATCATCAAAGTCTAATGAGTTATTTTTTAGAAGGCGTTTTTGATATTCTGTATATACATCGCTCGTTAATTTTTCATATGGATCAGCGGTTGTAATTTTTTTTGCATATTTATCTGCAGATAACAGTTCATTTTTCGCATTACTAATACCCGCTAAAATGGAACGTGGTTCAAACTTCTTCGGGTCAATATTGCGCTCCTTCATAATTTTCTTTACTACAGTTAACTGATCACCTGCATCTAAAATCGTAAAGTTACGATTAATCCCAATGCGGTCAATATCACGTCGTAAAATACGTACGCACATAGAGTGGAACGTAGAAATCCAAATATCTTCTGCTTCTGGTCCAACAAGTTTATCAATACGCTCACGCATTTCACGAGCAGCTTTATTTGTAAAGGTAATTGCTAGTACATTCCATGGCGCCACACCTTTTTCACCAAGTAAATACGCAATACGGTGTGTTAACACACGTGTTTTCCCACTACCTGCGCCTGCCATTAATAGAAGTGCTCCATTTGTTGTTTGTACTGCTTTTTGTTGCTGCGGATTTAAACCATTTAATAACCTATCTGTCGTACTCATATGCGCCTGCACCTACTCTCCTTTTACTGCTTTAACTGTTTTTAACGCAGCTTTTATATCATCATAAATAACATTTCCAACAACTACTGTATCAGCATACTGTGCCATTTCTTTCGCTTGTTCTGCATTAGAAATACCACCGCCATAATATAGCTTAGCTTGCTTCAATTCTGCTTTTACATTTTTAACAAGTTCAATATCTCCATACGTCCCGCTATATTCTAAATAGAATATCGGTAAATGTAATAGCTTGTCTGCTAAACGTGCATATGCAATAACATCATCTTCTGTTAAATCACATTTTGCATCTGTAAGCTGGGCTACTTTCGCTTCTGGATTTAAAACACAATACCCTTCCATGAAAATTTCGTCCCAGTCCATAATATCCCCAAATTCTTTCAATGCCTCATGATGAACACCTGTTACCCATTCTACTTTTCGGCTATTTAAAACACTTGGGATGTAATAAAAATCAAATCCCGGTGTAATTGCTTCCAAATCAGAAACCTCTAACACACAAGGAACTGCATATCTACGAATGCTAACTAGCATGTGTAATACATTATCAATTGTAACTCCATCACTTCCGCCTACAATAACAGCATCCGTTCCAGATTCACAAATCATTTCTAAATGTTCGTCACTTAACTCCTTATTTGGATCAAGCTTAAATACATGTTTCCATCCGGAAATATCGTACATGAAAACACCCTTTCTTTTCTCTAGTTATATATATTTCTGTTCAAAATAACAGTTGATTTTTATCAGGAGTTTTTAACTTCCTTGCTATATCTTTACCGGACTGGCGTATGCAACGATGAAATGCGACAGCTATCTTTACCGGACTTTTTGAACTTCCTTTTACGCATTCTTTCATTATAACAAAAAAAGCTACCTACACACACGCCCAATCCAACATCTTTTTCAACGTCAAATGTTGGATTACATATCAAAAAACTTATAAGGAATACTAACAAATGAAATAGCATTTCTATTTCGAAGTTAATTAAAAAGGAGTGTTTTTCTAATGAAGCAAAACATCGGCACAATTAGTGCTCTAATTCGAATCACACTCGGACTCATCCTCTTCGGTTGTAGTACAGCTAAACTCGTACGTAAACCTTGGTGCACTTGGTCTAAAGTTTTGCTCTGGATTGGTGCCATGAAAATTGCGGAGGGAATCGTTCGTTTCTGCCCTATTGTTGAAGCCTGTAAGTTTGGAAAATATATGAATATGAGCGCATTTAAAATGCCTAGCATGAATTTCACTGAAAAAGGACATAATAAAGAAGAAGTTAATCCAGCTTCCAGTCATGACAAGCCAAAGTCAAATGGAAGTTATGATACTTCTGACAAAGAGATTGAGTCAGCGATTGAAGAATTAATCCTGGCAAAACCGCTTTGAATCATTTGTCACGATGCAAGATGCTCTCAAAGAGACTTAGCTGCTGCAGTGGGCGGCTAAGTCTTCTTTATTTTACCACAAAACAGAACGTACATTCTTATCCTTTTGGAGTTTTATCCCTAAAACGTACATAAAAGATATCAATTGATAAAATTCGGAAAATTAGGTATAAAGCCCTTGCATGTAATGATATAAAAGTGATATCATTTTTATATCAGGAGGCGATCATATGAAAGAAAAACAAGTATTTTATGTTAATGGATTTCTCGGTATTATCGGAATTTTGATTTTAGCCGCTATCGGTGTATTTTGCCTTGTACAAGAAATTTTCATAGTAGCAGCATTAACTATTATTTTAGCCGCAGTTCTCACTACAGGTATTGGTATTGTTCAACCAAACCAAGCAAAAGTAATTACGTTTTTCGGTAGTTATTTAGGAACAATCCGTCAAAATGGTTTATTTTTAACAATTCCATTCGCGTTTCGTCAAACTGTATCTTTACGTGTTGAAAACTTTAACAGTAAGAAATTAAAAGTAAACGATGTTGAGGGCAATCCAATTGAAATTGCAGCCGTTATCGTATATAAAGTGGTTGATTCCGCAAAAGCAATGTTTGGTGTTGAGCATTACGATCGATTCGTAGAAATTCAAAGTGAAACAGCAATCCGCCACGTTGCTACAAAATATCCTTATGATAATTTCCAAGATGAAACTTGCATCACGTTACGAGGAAATACTGAAGAAATCTCTGAAGAATTAAAGCGTGAGTTAGAAGCACGACTTGAAATCGCTGGCGTAGAAGTATTAGAAACTCGTTTAACACACTTAGCTTACGCAACAGAAATCGCCCATGCAATGCTCCAACGTCAACAAGCAAAAGCAGTATTAGCTGCTAGAAAAGAGATTGTTGAAGGTGCTGTAAAAATGGCGAAAGATTCAATCCATATGTTAGATGAAGAAGGCGTACTGGAACTCGATGACGAGCGTAAAGCAAATATGGTGAACAATTTATTAGTTGCCATCGTTTCAGATAAAGGTGCGCAACCAGTTATTAATACAGGAAGCTTATACTAAAGGTTGTAAGTGATTATGGCCAAAAAGAAAAGCTTTCCATTACGTATTGATCCTGAATTACACGCAGTCATCGAAAAATGGGCGAACGATGAATTCCGTAGCGTCAACGCACACATCGAGTATTTACTTCGAGAAATAGCAAAGCAAAAAGGGAAATTAAAAAAAGATAAAGATGCATAAAAATCCCGCTGAGAAATCAGCGGGATTTTTTATACATTAACTTCTCGTCATCTCATGCCCAATTGCACGGTATCCTATATCACTTCGGTAAAATAGACCATCACTCTCAATTTTACCGATTTCTTTATACACTTTATCCTTCGCTTCTTGTAAACTATTTGCCTTACAAGCAACAAATAATACACGACCACCGTTTGTTACAAAGTCACCATGTTTCATCACTGTCCCTGCGTGAAAAACAATTACATCCTGCAGTGCGTCTAATCCGTTAATAATTTCACCTTTTTTATACGCTTCTGGATATCCTTTAGAAGCAAGTACAACACCAATTACCGCTTCCTCTGACCATTCTAACGTTAGCTCACTTTCATCTAATACAGCGTTACATACATCAACTAAATCATTTTCTAAGCGTGGTAATACAACTTCCGTTTCAGGATCGCCAAAGCGTGCATTAAATTCAATTACCTTTGGACCATCATTTGTTAAAATAAGCCCCGCATATAAAATCCCTGTAAATGAACGACCTTCTTGAATCATCGCTTTAGCAGTTGGATGTAATACTGTTTCAATCGCTTCTTGAACCGCTGACTCCGGAATTTGTGGTACAGGTGAATATGCACCCATTCCCCCTGTATTCGGACCTTTATCACCATCAAAAGCTCGTTTATGATCTTGAGCAATTACCATTGGATATACAGTTGTTCCATTTACAAATGCCATTAATGAAAATTCTTGTCCATCTAAAAACTCTTCAATAACGACCTTCTTGCTTGCTGCGCCAAACTTCACATCTTGTAGCATTTCTTTCACAGCTTGCAATGCCTCTTCAAGCGTCATTGCTACCGTTACACCTTTACCAGCAGCTAACCCATCTGCCTTAATTACGATCGGTGCACCAACTTTTTGAATGTACTTTACTGCCTCTTCATAGTCTGTAAAAGTTTCATATGCCGCAGTTGGAATATCATAATTTTCCATCAATTCTTTTGTAAAAGCTTTACTACCTTCAATAACAGCAGCCGCTTTATTAGGCCCAAATACACGAAGTCCCTCTTCCTTAAAGCGATCAACGATTCCGTTCATAAGTGGAATTTCTGGTCCAACGAAAGTTAAGCCTACATTGTTTTCTTTTGCAAATAAGACTAATGCATCAAAATCATTCTCATCAATATCAACTGGTGTTGCAACATCTCGCATACCTTCATTCCCTGGTGCTACATATACTTTTTCTACCTTTTCAGATCGTGCAAACTTCCAAGCTAAAGCATGCTCACGCCCACCGCGACCAATTACTAAAACATTCATATTTCATCCCCCAATAATTAAATAAGTACAAACTAGAAGCTATGCTCCTAGTTTGTTTTCATATCAATAAAAGTTTAAAAGGGAGGATCGAGAGAACCGAGCAGGTCGAGGCGTATTCGCCAGGAGGACACGGAGTGTAGCTTTCCTACATGAGTACCGCACTGGCAATGCAACGACAACATGCGAAGGTTATCTCGGCCGGACCTTTTAAACATCCGTATCAATATAAGTTTAAAAGGGAGGATCGAGAGAACCGAGCAGGTCGAGGCGCATTCGCCAGGAGGACACGGAGTGTAGCTTTCCTACATGAGTACCGCACTGGCAATGTAACGACGACATGCGAAGGTTATCTCGACCGGACCTTTTAAACATCCTCTATTAATGTTTGAAATGACGTACGCCAGTAAACACCATCGTAACCCCATACTTATCTGCCACTTTAATAGAATCCTCATCACGAATTGATCCGCCTGGTTGGATAATTGCTGTAATACCAGCTTTTGCTGCTTCTTCTACTGTATCTGGCATTGGGAAGAAAGCATCAGATGCAAGTGCGCTACCTTGTGCTTTTTCGCCAGCTTGTGTAATTGCAATCTTCGCAGAACCTACACGGTTCATTTGTCCTGCACCTACACCAACTGTCATGTTATCATTCGCTAAAACAATTGCATTTGATTTCACATGTTTTACAACTTTCCAAGCTAGTTTTAAATCTTTCCACTCTTGTTCTGACGGTTCACGTTTCGTTGGAATTGAAATTGCACTTTCATCTAATGATAACGTATCTTCCTCTTGAACAAGAAGTCCACCTTGTACAGAAGTTAGTTTTTTACTTGCACTTGTTGCCTTTTCAATATTTACAGTTAGTAAGCGTAAGTTTTTCTTACTTTGCAACACTTCTAAAGCTTCTTGCGAGAACGAAGGAGCGATAACAATTTCTAAGAAAATTTCATGTAACTTTTCAGCTGTAGCTTTATCAATTTCACGATTCGCTGCAATAATGCCGCCAAAAATTGATACTGGATCTGCCTCATAAGCGCGTGTGTATGCTTCATGAATATCAGTTCCTACTCCAACACCACATGGGTTCATATGTTTTACCGCTACTACTGCCGGTTCTGTAAATTCTTTCACGATGCTCAGTGCTGCATCCGCATCGTTGATATTGTTATAAGATAATTCTTTACCGTGTAATTGTTCTGCGTATGCAACAGAAGAAGTTGCAGCGAATGGCGCTTTATAGAACGTTGCTTTTTGATGTGGATTTTCGCCATAGCGTAAATCTTGTTTTTTCTCAAATGTCACCGTTACTGTTTCTGGGCTTTCTTCGCCCATTTGTTCTGTTAAGTAGTTAGAAATTAACGCATCATATGCCGCTGTATGACGGAATACTTTCGCTGCTAATTTACGTTTCGTTTCCTCTGTTACTTCACCGTTCTCTTTCAGTTCTGCTAATACAACATCATAATCTACTGGATCTACAATTACCGATACAAATTTATGATTTTTCGCAGCAGAGCGAATCATTGTTGGGCCACCGATATCAATATTTTCAATTGCATCAGCAAATGTTACATCAGGCTTAGCGATTGTTTCTTTAAATGGGTATAAGTTAACAACAACAAAGTCAATTGGTTGAATACCTAATTCATTCATTTGCGCTACATGCGTTTCATTATCACGAACCGCTAATAGACCACCATGAATATTTGGATGTAATGTTTTTACACGGCCATCCATAATTTCTGGGAAACCAGTTACTTCAGAAATACCAATTACTTGTAAGCCGTTTTCTTCTAATAATTTTTTCGTACCACCTGTTGAAATAACTTCAATCCCTTGTTCAAGTAAACCCTTAACAAATTCTACTACTCCTGTTTTATCTGAAACACTTACTAATGCACGCTTTTTCATTTATCCTTCACCCCTGGTTGTATGTTAGTTAACAGTTGGTTTTTTCACAGACTGAACAATTTGATTCACTGTATTCACGTATAATTTATGTTCAACTTGTTGAATTTTCTTTTGTAAGCTTTCTCTCGTATCCCCTTCAGAAACAACTACTGCTTCTTGCGCAATAATTGGACCTGTATCCATACCTGCATCTACATAATGAATCGTTACTCCAGTTACTTTCACACCCGCTTCTAACGCTTGACCAACAGCGTCTTT
Source organism: Bacillus cereus (assembly GCF_015071065.1). Lineage (GTDB taxonomy): Bacteria > Bacillota > Bacilli > Bacillales > Bacillaceae_G > Bacillus_A > Bacillus_A cereus_BA. The sequence goes on from NZ_VOVA01000011.1 coordinate 114,960, forward strand.
ACCTGGAAAACTCGGTAGTAATGATGGATGAATATTAATAATCTTCCCGCCGTACGCTTCTAATAAAGTCGGCCCGATTAAACGCATATATCCAGCTAAAATAACATAATCAATCTCATATTCTTTTAGTTTCTTTAATATCTCTTTTTCAAATACTTCTTTTGATTCGTACATTTTTGCTGAAAATGCGAAGCATGGAATGTCATGATAATGTGCACGCCCAATAGCTCGAGCCTCTGGTTTATCACATACTAATAAACTAATATCTGCTTCCAATTTTTTTTCTTCTACCGCATTAATGAGAGATTGAAAGTTAGATCCGCTTCCAGAAGCGAAAACTGCTAATCTACTCATAGTTCTGTGCTCCCATTAAAGGTAACACCAGATCCTTGTACAGTACGTCCAATAATACGAGCTGTTTCTCCTTGCGCTTCAAGAAGATGAATAATATCTTTTGCCTCTTCTTCCTTCACCGCTACTACCATACCAACACCCATGTTAAAAATATTGAACATTTCTTTCTCTTCTAGTTTCCCAACTTCTTGAAGTAAACTGAAAATCGGCTGAATTTTCCAAGATCCTAGTTCAATTTCTGCACCGATTCCTTCTGGCAACATACGTGGGATATTTTCAATGAAGCCTCCACCTGTAATGTGTGCCATACCGTACACTTCATAGTTCTTCAATAGTTCTAAAATAGGTTTGACATAAATTTTCGTTGGTTTTAATAATTCTTCACCAAGAGGTAGTTCTAAGCGTCCATAAATACGATCTAAAGATAGTCCTCCATCTTCTAGTAACACTTTTCGTACTAAAGAATAACCGTTACTATGAATACCGCTAGATGCTAAGCCAATTAATACGTGACCAGCTTCAATTTTTTCACCTGTTACAATTTTCTTTTTATCAACAATTCCAACTGTAAAACCAGCTAAATCGTATTCTTCCGTAGAATACATTCCTGGCATTTCAGCTGTTTCTCCACCAATTAATGCACAACCAGCTTGGCGACAACCCTCTGATATACCTTTGACGATGTTTTCAATTTTACTAGGTTCAGCTTTACCACAAGCAATATAATCAAGGAAGAAAAGCGGCTCTGCTCCTTGGACAACAATATCATTTACACACATTGCTACTGCATCAATACCAATTGTGTCATGTTTATCTGCCATAAAAGCGAGCATCAATTTCGTTCCCACGCCATCTGTTCCAGATACTAATACAGGTTCTTCTAATGCAAATTTTGATAGATCAAACATACCTCCAAAACCGCCTAAACCGCCTAGTACTTCTTTTCTCATTGTTGTTTGTACGTGTTTTTTCATGCGAGATACCGCTTCATATCCAGCTTCAATATCTACTCCTGCTTGCTTATATGCATTCGCCATCGTTTTTTACACCTCGTCTTTTAATTTCTCCCCATCCAGGGCGGCCGTTTTAAGAAAGAAGCTAGCTTCTACATCAGAAGAAGTAGAAGCTTTTTTCTTCTTATTTCATACTTTCTAAAAGCTCTTGCTCATAATCATAAAGAGCTGTTGGATAGTCTCCATTGAAGTAAGCCATACATAAACCGCCGTATTTCCCTTCATATGGACGTCCAATTGCATCTACTAATCCATCTTCACTTAAAAATGTTAAAGAATCTGCTCCGATGATTTGACGGATTTCCTCTATTGAATTATTTGCTGCGATTAATTCTTTTCTCGTTTGAATATCAATGCCATAGAAGCATGGATACTTAAGAGGTGGTGAAGCAATTCTTACATGGACTTCTGTCGCTCCAGCCTCGCGAAGCATACGAACAATTCGTTTACTTGTCGTTCCTCTTACGATAGAATCGTCAATCATAACAACTCGTTTTCCTTCAACTACGCCTCTTACTGCTGAAAGCTTCATCTTAACCCCTTGCTCACGCAGTTCTTGAGAAGGTTGAATAAACGTACGTCCAACGTAACGATTTTTAATTAATCCTAACTCATACGGAATTCCTGTCGCCTCCGCATAACCAATTGCTGCTGAAATACTAGAGTCTGGTACACCAGTAACAACATCAGCTTCAATAGGAGCTTCCGCCGCTAAACGTTTCCCCATGTTTTTACGTGCTGCATGAACATTAATACCAGCGATATTAGAATCTGGACGTGCAAAGTAAATGTATTCCATACTGCAAATCGCATGGTCTACTTCATTTGTAAAACGATCTACGTGAATTCCTTCATCATTGATAATAATCAATTCACCAGGTTCTACATCACGAATGTATGTTGCACCAACTACATCGAAAGCACATGTTTCCGATGCTACAACGTAAGCATCCCCCATCTTTCCAATTGAAAGAGGACGGAATCCATTTGGATCTAGCGCAACGATCATTTCATTTCCAGTTAGTAAAAGATATGCAAACGCACCTTTCACTTTATTTAGAGCCTCTTTTACACTATCAATTAAAGAATCTTTTGTACTACGTTTAATGAGGTGTAAAAGTACTTCTGTATCTGAACTTGTTTGAAAAATACTTCCCTCTGCCTCTAATTCACGACGAAGCATTTTTGCGTTAATTAAATTTCCGTTATGAGCTAACGCCATGCTATGATCGGAAAAACGGAATAATAATGGTTGAACGTTAGCAACTTCACTTCCACCAGCTGTTGCATATCGTACATGTCCAATTGCTGATTTTCCGTTTAATCCTTCTAGCTCACCTCTTGAAAACACTTCTGATATTAAACCTAACCCCTTGTGACCGACGATCTTTTCCCCATTATTTACAACAATGCCTGCGCCCTCTTGTCCACGGTGCTGCAAACTGTGCAATCCGTAGTACGAAACTTGTGCTGCATTTTCATGCCCCCAAATTCCGAAAACGCCACATTCTTCATTTAACCCCTTTATTTCAGCAAGCATGGGATTGCCCCTTTCCAAGCCTTTCTCATTTCATCTACATTTGCCGTAAGTAATACTTCATTTTCTTCATTATGAATTGTTACTTCATTTGTGTTTGTAACTTCTCCAACTTGAATTGCTTCAACCACTTTCTCGAATGCTTCTTTATTTTCACGTTTTACAGTTATAACGAAGCGAGATTGTGATTCCGCAAATAATACTGCTGTTGCTTCTCCGTCTAATTTCACATTAGCACCTAAACCGTTAGCACCAATTGCACTTTCTGAAATTGCAACTGCTAAACCACCCTCTGCGACATCATGCGCAGATTGAACAAGGCCAGCTTGAATTGCTTCTAGTACTTGTTTTTGGCGTTTTAATTCTACATCTAGATCGATACTTGGTGATTGACCGAAAATTTTTCCGTAGATCATTTTCTGTAATTCACTTCCACCAAACTCAGCTTTCGTCTCTCCGATTACATAAACTAAGTCGCCAGCTTGCTTAAATTCTTGTGTTGTTACATGTTTTAAATCATGTACAAGTCCGACCATCCCAACAGTTGGCGTTGGGTATACCGCTTCACCGCTACGCTCGTTATACATTGATACGTTTCCGCCGATAACTGGCGTTTGTAACTTGCGGCAAGCTTCACTCATACCGTCTACTGATTTCTCAATTTGCCAGAAGATTTCTGGTTTTTCTGGATTACCAAAGTTTAAGCAATCTGTAATTGCAAGTGGCTCTCCGCCAGAACATACGACATTACGTGCTGCCTCCGCTACTGCAATTTTACCGCCCATTTCTGGATCTAAATAAATGTAGCGAGAGTTACAATCTGTCGTCATCGCTAATCCTTTTTCTGTACCGCGTACACGTACAACCGCTGCATCTGAACCTGGTGTAACAACTGTGCTTGTGCGCACTTGATAATCATATTGATCGTATACCCACTCTTTACTTGCAATCGTTGGTTGCTGTAATAGAGATAATAACGTTTCTTTATAATTTTCTACTTGTGGTGTTTCCATTTTCATCTGCTGGAACTCAGCAAAGTATGCTGCTTCTTTTGACGGTTTATTATAAATTGGCGCTTCTTCTGCAAGAGCATCCGCCGGTACTTCAGCTACCATTTCATCTTTATGGAATAAGCGAAGCATTTTATCTTCAGTTACTTTCCCCATCGTAACGGCTGCAAGACCATACTTCTCAAATAAATCTACTATTTCTTGCTCTCTACCTTTTTTCACAACAATTAACATACGCTCTTGTGATTCAGATAACATCATTTCATATGGAGTCATTCCAGTTTCGCGCTGCGGTACATCATCTAAGTACATTTCAATACCCATACCTGCTTTACTTGCCATTTCTGCAGAAGATGATGTTAAACCAGCTGCACCCATATCTTGAATTCCCACAAGTGCATCAGACTGAATAAGTTCTAAACATGCTTCGATAAGAAGCTTCTCCATAAATGGATCCCCTACTTGAACTGCCGGACGCTTCGCTTCTGAGCTTTCAGATAGCTCTTCAGATGCGAATGTTGCACCGTGAATACCATCACGACCAGTTGATGCCCCTACGTACATTACTGTATTACCAGCACCATGTGCTTGCCCTTTTTTAATATCTTCATGATTAATTAGGCCTACACACATTGCATTTACAAGTGGATTTCCTTCATAACATGGATCAAACTGTACTTCTCCACCAACAGTAGGAATACCGATGCAGTTACCGTATCCTGCGATTCCTGCTACCACTTCTTCGAATAAATATTTCACGCGTGGTGATTTTAGTTCACCGAAGCGAAGTGAGTTTAATAGAGCTACCGGACGTGCTCCCATAGAGAATACATCGCGAATAATACCGCCGACACCTGTTGCTGCCCCTTGATATGGCTCAATTGCAGAAGGATGGTTATGACTTTCCATTTTAAATACAACCGCTTGATTATCACCGATATCTACAATTCCAGCGCCTTCTCCAGGTCCTTGTAAGACACGCTCACCTGTCGTTGGAAACTTACGAAGAACTGGCTTTGAATTTTTATAACTACAATGTTCAGACCACATAACAGAGAATAGTCCCGTTTCTGTATAATTCGGCAAACGGCCTAAAATCTTTTCAACCATGGCAAACTCTTCGTCTGTTAGCCCCATTTCCGCATATATACGCTCTTCTTTAATTTGTGTTGGATTTGGTTCAAGCATTAACGACATATGTTTCCCTCCACTGTTTTAAGATAGATTGAAAGACTTTTAACCCTTCAGCACCGCCAAGTAATTCATCTACAGCGCGCTCTGGATGTGGCATCATGCCAAGGACATTCCCTTTTTCATTTACAATACCAGCAATATCTGAAACGCTTCCATTCGGATTTTCCACGTAACGGAATGCAATTTGATTATTCTCTTCTAGTTGTTTAAGAGTTGTTTCATCACAATAGTAATTTCCTTCGCCATGTGCTATTGGAATATTGATTACTGCACCTTTTTCGTATTGTGATGTAAACATCGTTTCGTTATTTTCAACACGTAACTGAACCGTACGGCACATAAACTTTAAGTTTTCGTTTCTCATTAATGCTCCTGGTAGTAATCCTGATTCAACAAGAATCTGGAATCCATTACATACACCTAAAATTGGCTTTCCTTGCTCAGCAGCTTTTTGTACTGCTTTCATTGCATTAGCAAAGCGAGAAATAGCACCGCAGCGTAAGTAGTCACCGTAAGAGAATCCACCTGGTAGTAGGATCGCATCGTACTCATCTAAATTTTCTCGATCATGCCAAACGTAATCTACCTCTTCGCCAAGCTCATCTTTAATTGCATGAAACATATCAACATCACAGTTCGAACCTGGAAATACTATTACGGCAAATTTCACTGTGCGACAACCTCCTCAACTTCATAACGGTAGTCTTCCATTACAACGTTTGCTAGTAATTTTTCACACATTTCTTTTACCTTGCTATCTAGATCAGATACTGATTTATCAATTGTTAATTCCATATACTTTCCGATTCGAACATCTTGTACTTCTGTGAACGAAAGACTATGAAGCGCACCTTTCACTGCTGTTCCTTGTGGATCTAATACGCTTTCTCTTAACGTTACATATACCTTAACTTTATACATGTGAAATTCCCCCTAAACGTTTTAAAATCTCTTCATATGCTTCTGTTAAATTTCCAAGATCACGACGGAATACGTCTTTATCAAACTTTTCATTGCTCGTTTCATCCCACAAACGGCAAGTATCTGGTGAAATTTCATCTGCTAATATGATTTCCCCTTCTTCTGTTACGCCAAACTCTAATTTGAAATCTACTAATCTTACACGACAGCTTGCGAAATGATCAATCAACACTTGATTGATTTGTAGAGCTGCATCTCGTAATACGCTTACTTGCTCTGGCGATGCAACGTTTAATACACGAATATGATCTTCCGTTACAAGCGGATCTCCTAAATCATCATCTTTGAAGTAAAATTCTACGATTGGTTCTGCAAGTACAGTTCCCTCTTCCATTCCTAAACGTTTTGAAAGGCTTCCTGCAATTACATTTCTTGTGACAACTTCTAGAGGAATAATACTCACTTTTTTAACAAGTTGCTCTGTTTCAGATAACTTCTCAATGAAATGTGTTTTAACTCCCACTTCTTGTAACTTTCTGAACAATAAAGTTGTAATCTCATTGTTCAAACGACCTTTTCCTGTAATCGTCTCTTTTTTCTCCCCATTGAAAGCAGTCGCACTATCTTTGTACTCTACCCAAACCATATCTGCTGATTCTGTACGATAAATTCTTTTTGCCTTACCTTCATACAGCAATTCTAGCTTTTGCATTTCGCAAGCCCCCTGTAGTTTGAAAAATGTGAATAATATTTTTATAAAGAATGGCACAGAATGACTCTATTCTGTGCCATATGAAATTTTACGCTTCGTTTAATCCAAGGCGTTCAAAGATTGTATCAACGTGTTGCATATGATGTTCATAATTAAAGCATTCGTTAATTTCTTCTTGCGTTAACTTACTTGTAATACGCTCATCAGCTTCTACAAGCTCTTTAAATTGTACTTGTGTTTCCCAAGCTTCCATTGCTTTAGGCTGTACGATATCATAAGCTTCTTCACGCACCAGGCCTTTGTCAATTAGTGTAAGCATTACGCGCTGAGAGTAAATTAAGCCGTATGTTCTTGTCATATTGCGTTTCATATTCTCTGGGAATACAGTTAAGTTTTTAACGATATTACCAAAACGATTTAACATGTAATTTAACGCGATTGTAGCATCTGGTAAAATTACGCGTTCTGCAGAAGAGTGCGAGATATCACGCTCATGCCATAACGGAACATTCTCGTAAGCTGTCATCATATAACCGCGGATAACACGAGCTAAACCAGTCATATTTTCAGATCCAATTGGATTACGTTTATGCGGCATTGCAGAAGAACCTTTTTGACCTTTTGCGAAAGCCTCTTCAACTTCACGTGTTTCACTCTTTTGTAAACCACGAATCTCAACTGCTATCTTTTCAACAGATGTTGCGATTAGTGCAAGTGTTGACATGTAATGTGCATGGCGATCACGTTGTAATGTTTGTGTTGAAATTGGTGCTGCTTCTAATCCTAAGTTTTCACAAACATACTTTTCTACGAATGGATCAATATTTGCATATGTACCAACCGCACCAGATAATTTCCCCACGCGAACTGTATCAGCAGCTTGTTTGAAACGCTCTACATTACGTTTCATTTCTTCATACCAAAGACCAAGTTTTAAACCAAATGTTGTTGGCTCTGCATGTACACCGTGTGTTCTTCCCATCATGATCGTGTATTTATGCTCTTTCGCTTTATTAGCTAAAATGCTAACAAAGTTTTCTAAGTCTTTTAACAAGATTTCATTTGCTTGTTTTAAAATATAAGATAAAGCTGTATCTACTACGTCTGTGGATGTTAAACCGTAATGAACCCATTTACGTTCTTCACCTAATGTTGGTGTTTCTGATACAGCACGAGTGAAAGCAACTACGTCATGACGTGTTTCTTTTTCAATTTCATAAATACGATCAATATCAAATGATGCATGTTCACGAATTTTTTTCACATCTTCTTTTGGAATATCGCCAAGCTCAGCCCATGCTTCACAAGCTAAAATCTCAACTTCTAACCACGCTTTAAATTTATTCTCTTCCGTCCAAATTGCACCCATTTCAGGGCGTGTATAACGATTAATCATCTTTTTCCCTCCAACAGTTGTTCTTGATGGTCCCAAATATGCAAACTCTTCGCTTTTTCTAGAGCGACTTCAATATTATCATTTAAAATATTAACATGCCCCATTTTTCGCTGCTCTTTTGCTTCTTCTTTTCCATACAAGTGTAAATAGCACCCGGTTAATCTATTCACTTGTCCTAGGACCCCTTCTATATGTTCGCCTAAAATGTTAACCATGACAACTGGTTTTAACAAATTTGTTTCTCCAAGAGGTAAATTACAGATTGCTCGAATATGTTGACCAAATTGACTCGTTTCACATGCGTCAAGCGTATAATGCCCTGAGTTGTGAGGTCTTGGTGCTAATTCATTAATGTAAATCTCACCGTCAGCTGTAGCAAACATCTCTACCGCTAGTGTTCCCACAAGTTTTAATTCATCCGCAAGCACTTTTGCATAAGCAATTGCTTTTTGAGAAAGCTCTTCTGTAATGCGAGCTGGAACGATAGATTCATGTAAAATGTTATTCACATGAATATTTTCCGCTACTGGAAACACTTTCGTTTCACCACTTACACTACGAATTACAATAACTGATACTTCTTTTTCAAAAGGCACCCATTTTTCAAGAATGCATTCTGCTTTATTAGTAAGCTCTTTTGCTCTCACAACATCAGCTTCACTCTTTAAAACAACTTGCCCTTTACCATCGTATCCACCTGTCGTTGTTTTTAAGACAGAAGGGAAAGATAACTCTTTAATTGCTTCTGTAAGTTGATCTTGATTTTGAACCAATCTATACGATGCTACAGGTAACCCGGCTTTCTCAATTGCATTCTTTTCTGTAAAACGATTTTGCGTTTTATTTAACAACTGACTACCTTGTGGTAAATACGCATGTTTCTCAAGCCATTGTAAACATCTATAATCAATATTCTCAAATTCATATGTGACAACGTCGCTTATCTCTGCTAAATGCTGAATTGCTTTTAAATCGTCATAAGATGCAACAATCTCAATATCAGCAACTTGTGCACATGGTGAATGCTTTGTAGGATCTAAAACAGCAATTTTATAACCCATCTCCTTAGCTGCCAGCGCCATCATTCTTCCAAGCTGGCCGCCTCCAATAATGCCGATTGTTTTTCCAGGTAAGATGATTCTCGTCATACTAGCTCACTACCTTCACGCACAGTTTTCTCAATAGCCTCTCGTCTCAACTCTAATGCATCATGTATGTCATCATGAAATGATCCAAGTATTTGTGCAGCAAGCAATCCAGCATTTGTTGAACCAGCCTTACCAATTGCAACAGATGCAACTGGAACCCCTCCTGGCATTTGGACAATGGATAATAATGAATCTAGGCCGTTTAACGCTTTTGATTGAACTGGGACACCGATTACAGGAAGATTTGTCTTCGCTGCAACCATTCCAGGTAAATGTGCTGCTCCACCAGCTCCAGCAATAATAACTTTTAATCCACGCTCACGAGCTGTTTCTGCATATTCAAACATATAATCCGGAGTCCGATGAGCGGATACAACTTTTTTCTCATACGGTATATTTAATTCATCTAAAATGTCACAAGCATATTTCATTGTTTCCCAGTCTGACGTGCTTCCCATTATGACTCCAACTAGTGATTTCATATTAGAATCCCCCCGATTCAAATAAAAAAAGCCTGAAATAGAACAGTTTCTCTTTTACTATGAGAGAAAGTGCTCTACTCAGGCATACGTATCCCTTGTGAATAGAAAAATACCGAGTGACTTTCCCTCATAGTCCAACGAATAACGGTCGTTAGGTAGAGACTTGCAGGCCATATCCCCGCGATTATATGAGGTCTTATATATTATTGTTTCTATGGCTATATTAACAATATTCCATAAACAATGTCAATAAATAATCGAATGTTTTTTTATTAGTCATCGATAACGTTCGTGTTTTAGTTATATTCAAAAGAAGAATTGCAACTATATACAAGAAGGAAAGGGAATTAGAATATATATTTCTAGAGATTTATTTTACGTATAACTGTTTATATAGTACTTCAGTATGTTTTAATTAAAATATATACACTCTTGTGTTCTATACATCAATAGCACTTATATTATAACGACTTAATTTCTAAGGAGGAATAACCGTGAAAAAAATAACTGTGCTATTATCCTATTTATTTTTCTCTATCGCAGTAATTGCTGTAATTATTGAATACTTATTTATATCATCCCATTTTTTCTACTCTCATTATTTAAAATATACACTTATGATAGAAATAATCTTTCCTATCTTAGGGATTATTTTAGGAGCATTCGGAAAATCAGGAGCACAAAAAATCATTGCCATTATTTTAAACTGCC
>NZ_VOVA01000110.1 GCF_015071065.1 Bacillus cereus
TCTTTTCTCATTTTAAATCTGAAATGTTTTATCTCAATGATTATCAAACAAAAGAAGAATTGATTCAAGCAATTGAAACATACATCTATCATTATAACTACAAACGATTCCAAAAACGACTCAATCATCGAGCTCCGATTGAATATCGAATCTCAATGGTTGCTTAGTCTTTTTTAAAAGCTGTCTACTTGACGGGGATAAGACCA
>NZ_VOVA01000111.1 GCF_015071065.1 Bacillus cereus
ACGTTATCTAGTTTTGAGAGAATATAAAAAACTTATTGACTTTCTAAGTGAATCAAGTATAATAATGTTTGTCTCAAGTGAATATAGTCTGGTAATGATGGCAGAGAGGTCACACCCGTTCCCATACCGAACACGGAAGTTAAGCTCTCTAGCGCCGATGGTAGTTGGGACCTTGTCCCTGTGAGAGTAGGACGTTGCCAGGC
>NZ_VOVA01000012.1 GCF_015071065.1 Bacillus cereus
CCCTCTAACATAATGCTTACATGTATGTTAACAAGGAAGTCTATCATTTCGATAACATAACTATTACAAAAGTCTTGCAACGATCTTATTTCTGTTCTGAAGTAACAGGAAGAGTAAACCAAAATTCACATCCCTGTTTCCCATCTTGGCGGTCCCGAACACCAATTTGTCCTTTATGCAGTTCAACTAGCGATTTTGCAATAGCTAAACCAAGCCCAGAACCTCCAGATTGTGAACTTCTTGATGGATCCGTTCTAAAAAAACGGTCAAATATACGCAATTGATCATCTGGAGAAATCCCTTTTCCTTCATCACACAAAGTGAATTGAACTTGCTGCTTCTGTTTATTTTCCTCTACAATTAATTCGATTGTTCCACATGTAGGAGAATGCCGAATCGCGTTATGCAACAAATTATTGATAACTCGTGCTACTTTACATGGCATAATCCAAATTCGTGGTAATGTCTCAGAAACATGCAATTGCAAATCAATCTCTTTATCTTGCAATAAGATATCATGTGAATCTATTACTTTTAATAGAATGCTATCTACATGTATTAAACTTGGATGAAAAACTTCTTGTCCAAGCTCTAACTTAGAAAGATCAAATAAATCATTAATTAATCCACTTAATCGTTGTATATCATTTAGGATTGTCTTTAAATATTGTTGTTTCATATCAGGGTCTTCAATTAATCCATCTTGTAACGCTTCTATCATCAATTGTATGCTAGCCATGGGTGTTCGTAAGTCGTGGGAAATATTCGCAATCAGCTCTGTACGTGCTTTTTCTCCTTTTTCTAACTTAGCAAAACTTTCGTTTAGTTTTTTGGCCATTTCTTGAAACGCTTCCGCTAATTCTTTAAACTCTTCTGGTTCTTTCCCTATTATGTACATCGTTCCAAATTGTCTATCACTAAATTGTTTGGTTAAGGCAATTAAATTTTGAATAGATCTCATTATAGGACGTGTCATTAACCAATAAATGATCGTAGAAATAATCATGGCTACAATTACTATTACTATTAATAATCGTGTCTGTTCTGGTCTAAGTAACATTTGTCTTTCACTGTACCATATAGAAATTACCATGATACCCGTGCTTAATAGATTCATCAATAAAAGTTGATTTCGTAACTTCATTTATCGTTTCCTCCATCTGGTTCAAAACAATAACCGATGCCCCAAACCGTATGAACCCAACGATTCTTTGTTGTAGGCTTCTCCAATTTCTCACGTAAACGACTCATTAATACAGTTACTGCATTTGTGCAGCCTTCATACTCAAATCCCCAAATTTGTTCAAGAAGTTGAGACCTTGAAAACACCTGTTTAGGATGTTTTGCCATGAGATAAAGCACCTCAAACTCTTTCACCGTTAGCTCTATTTCATATTGACAAACAAATACACGTCTTTTCGTTGGATCAATTTTCAAATCTAGAAACTCTATCATTCCTGATTCAGGCTCTATTCCTTGAGGTGTTACTTGATTTCCTCTTCTTAGTATAATTTGTACCCTTAATACTAATTCACGAGGCGAAAAGGGTTTTGTTACATAATCATCTGCCCCCATTGTTAATCCTAAAATCCGCTCCCTTTCTTCTCCTCTCGCGGTTAACATAATAATAGGTACATTGGAATGTTGGCGAATTTCCTCACATAGTTCCCAACCATCTTTTTCTGGCATCATCAAATCTAAAATAATTAGATCTGGTTGAAATTGTTGAAATACATTCCATCCTTCTGCTCCGTTCACAGCAGTGTATACCTCATACCCTTCCCTTTCTAAGTACCGTTTACATATCTCCCGTATATTATCTTCATCTTCTATAATTGCAATTCTTGTTTTCATACATTAAATCTCCTCTGTTCCCTCATCAATGGCGAATGATATAAAATCAATATTCGTAAGTTCATATTAGTTTATATACATTACATTTTTCTTTCAAAAATATAACAAAACCCTTTCACAAATATCATAAAAAATTATCACTCAAGTAAAAAAGTTTCTTTTTCTATAGCTGAGAAAAAGAAACTTTTCACTTTAAAGATATACATGTGACTTAACCTAAATGGTATTTAGAGCAATCTTCTTTTCCCTAAATTAATTTTTTATCTCCCGTTACATTATAAATCTAACTTTTTAAGTGAATTTTGAAAGGAGCCTCTTACTTCTATGCATAAAATATAACGTCTACTGAAACTAGAAGTTGTACTTCAAATTCAAGTTACATTATCTCTATTAAATCCATTTTTCTTTGCCTGATCAAATCACTTCAGACCACCTATATTTCTACAAGATAATAGTTTGATTTTTCATTTTCAGAGATTTATTTGCTAGTTATGATTACATGCTATTTGGACTAACATCACCAACTCAGTCACCGTTATAAATTGGGAAAAACAGAGTAACAGTAGTTCCTTTCCCAACTTGGCTTTTTATACTTATTTTCCCACCATGACTTTCAATAATTCGATAACTCATCATGAGCCCAACACCCGTCCCTTTTTCTTTTGTACTATAAAAAGGTTCACCTAGTCTTTTAATTCTTTCTGAAGGAATACCTACCCCTTTATCTAAAATACAAATCTTGACCTCGGTACTATTATGTTTTTTCACATTAATAATGATTTCTTGACCATTTTGTATAGCCTCAATAGAATTTTGTAAAATACTATAGAAAACTTGTTTTAATTGAATTTCGCAACACTCAACTAATAAGTTTTCAACATCCACATTTAATGTAATACGAATGTTCTTCATTATTGCTTGTGTACTTATTAAGTCGACCACATTATTTAATATAGTACAAAGGTTTTTAGGCTCAAATACTGCAGCATTCGGTTTTGCAATAGATAAAAATTCTTGAAGAACTGTTTCAATACTGCTGATTTCAGAAAGTATTAGGCTTAAATATTCTTTATCCTCCCCTACTTCCTGCTGCAATAATTGCATGAACCCTTTAATTACTGTTAATGGGTTACGAACTTTATGAGCGACCCCAGCTGCCAATTGCCCTACTGCATTAAGGGTATCTGATTTCTTTAATAATTCCGTCGTTATTGTACGCTCTGTAATATCACGTACAATAATCATAATTTTATCCTCAAAAAGCGGTAAAAGTCTTGCTTCAAAATAATAAATTTCATCATCTAGTTGTAGAGAATAATCTATTAATACAGGAGCGGATGAAGTTTTTATTTGATTAATAGCCTTCTCAAATTGCTTTATGATAGGAACTGGTAATATCTCTTGGAATTTCTTCCCTATAAATTCTTCAATTGGAACATAAAATTTGGATATAGAATTTACTTTACAATCCTTAATGGTCCCATCAAGTTCTGATAAAAAATACAAATCAGGAATTGCTTTAAAAATTAATTCTAGTTCAGTCGAGGTTTGTTTAAGTTTCTCTTCCATCCTCTTACGCTTAGTTATATCAATTCCAATTGCTCCGACACTCCATCCTAAAGTTGGAATACTATGTAAAATATTGGACCACATAATAGTTTTTATCTCACCATTTTTACATGTGATATCCATCTCCCAATCTCTAAAATCGTGACCATTTCGCAACAAATCGTTACGATTAGGTCTATGAGGATCTAGCAATTTCATCGCTTTTGGATTGTTAATTATTTCATCTGCATTATATCCAGTTACTAATTCACATTCCCGATTCCACATAATAATATTTCCTTTTTCATCAATAGCATTAATCATAATCGGCATATTTTGTAATATACTGCCTAAACAATTTCCCTCATGATTTGTTATCGCATTCATTTGTGAATCTTTTTCATGAATTTTTTTAAGGTGTAATTGTTGTGTTGCCATCTCTTCAATTAGATTTGCAATGCATTTAAAATATGTTATATGAGAATCCGCAATAACCTCTTTATTAATACTTGTTCCTATAACAAAGGTTGCTATACGTTCCTGCTCAATAATGATGGGAATATGAATTTCTTGGGAAAATTGGATTTTTTGATTACGAAAAAAAGGGTCACCTTTGGAAAATATAATATTTTGATTATTATCAAGGAGACAGAATGGAACTTTAGTTAAATTATAAAATTGCTCTGTTATATTCTTAAACTCGTTTATATTTATAAGATCTTTAAGTGTGTATTTCATTATTTAACCCATCTCCTTTATATTTACTATATCTTTAAGACTCCCAATATAAATTTTCAAACTAGAAACAATTAACAATTACCTATTACAATGATAATCTTGTTCTGAATTACCATAGGATTAACCGCGTACTTGTATAGAGTAATAAAACAAGGGTTTAAAACATAAAAGACCGCAAAGCTTTCTTAAAAAACGCTCTGCGGCCTTATACTTTCTTGTTTCACCTAAATAAAAATCAATTGTATTTCTTTCTTAATCAACGGCACGCTATAAGTAAATCTATTATCTTCTTACTTTTATATAAACTATTTAATTCTAAATCATACTGATAAACCTAGTTTATAATCATTGTACAAACAAAAAATAATCTATATTTCCCTATTATCTTTACTAATTTTAATATTTACAAACTAAGCAATTACAACGTTTCATCATCCCTATCAAATCTCGAAATCTTATGTTGTATCATATCTTCCATCTTAAAATGAGCATAAATTTTTGATTAATAATGTTTTCATTTAAATGCTATTGGTTTATTCATACTATTTCCCTTTATGTTTAGATTCATAACATGAGTATGTCCAAGTTTGATAATACATTTTTATTCACCAAAATTTTTTGTCCCCTCCTAAAGACATTTTTCATGCTCTCCTCCGTAATATAAGTCTATTTTGATAACAAAAATAGCTTTTGTAACTTTTGTAACTGATTTTGTAATTAATGAAACCAAACATAAACCAAACGAAAACGAAACATAAACCAAATATAAACCAAACATAAACCAAATATAAACCAAATATAAACCAAACGTAGCACAAACACAGGCCAATACCAAGTTTTAGATAAAATCTTATATCCCCCCACATGGCAACTATATTCACAATTTATTGTAGATGATAAAAAACAGTTGCTAAAAAAATCTCTTGTTTAATAAATAAAATTTGTAAAACTGTAGTACTAAAAATTATCAGCACGAATGATAATTTTTATAAAAAAGAGAGTCTCATTTTTCAATGAGACTCTCTTTTTTATATACTTAAACAGAATTTTCAGCTCTATCATTCAAAATACATACTCGAGTGAAAACTACCATAGTTTCACTAATTTGCGGAAATGCTACAAGAATAATCATTAACCAAAGTGATGGTACTGAGACTTTTTTCATTTTTAATATCCTCCTATAACTTTGAAAATCTCAGAAATAAAAAGACTTTCTTAGCTACGGAACAGGAGGGGCCATTATAGCTAGTATACTTTCATTTAAATTTTTATCACCTTTAATAGAAGGTTCCTTTACTCTTTCTAAATCTTTTATAACTACTTCAATTATTGTAGTAAATGGGTTAATTGCTCTATTAATTGCCTTAGAGGAAAAGTATGCAGATGAAAAATAATTCTTGCATTCGTACTTTAACAATTATGAATTGACCAATCAAAAATATAATGCAGTGACCGCTGTCAAGTAGACAGGGTTTAAAAAGCTCAACTAAGTAACTGAACTGCACCTCCAATTGTTAAACAATGTTTAACAATTGGAGGTGCAGTTTTTTTTATGGCTAAATTTTCTCAAAAAGAAAAATACAGGCGGTAAGGCGATATTTAGATGGTAATGAAGGTAGAAAAATAAATGCCAAATCTATAGCTTCTCATTTACATAATAAAAAGAGGGGGTGCCCCATACCCATCAAGCTAATATTTTGAGACACCCCCATAACAAAAATTTCGGTTCCATTTGGATAGAAAAACACTAAATATTATCGGTTTGGGATTATTTGTTTCTTAAGTTAATTGGCTTACGAGTTGGATTCATATATAAGTTATTTCGAATTGCACCATAATCGGTCATTGGACAGTCCATGTAGGTTCTATATCCCTATCAAATGGTGTTTGCACCAGAACCTTGAAACATATCAGAGTTTATACTAAAATGATAGGTTTAAACTCACCCGTTACTTCCTGATAACCATTATTGCTTTCATATGGCTTCTCTTTCTCAAGATCAAATTTTTCTATAATCGGTAAATCGTTCACAGAGAAGAAGAACGTATCTTCTAACGCTACGTGTTCATGGACTGCCCAGTTCGGAATAATAAAGTAATCACCTTGTGACCAGTCAAATCGAACGCCGTTAATTATGCTGTAACCTGAACCTCTAAACACTTGGTAAATCGTCGAATGCGTGTGGCGGTGAGCTTTTGAATGAAATCCTTTTGGAAGCTTCTGCATCCATGCTCCAATATTTGGATTCGCCGTTTGACCGTTTGATGGGTTAATAAATTCTACGGCATAACCATCATATGGATCTGGCTCAAAGCGCGATAATCCCTCAATAGCTTTCAATGTTTGGTTCCATCTATAAGCACCAAGTGGGGCTGCCTTAGGATGACGATCGGAAATTGGGCGAACCATACCACCTTCATAGCGCTGTGCAGAATAGTTATCTGGTACTTTCGGTTGTTCGATTCTTTCAGGGTAAGACTCGAAGAACGTACCACCCATCATATAGATTGTCGGGATATCGAGAACATCCATCCAAATCATCGGCTCAGTACCTTCATGGCCATGGCCATGCCAGAGGTTTTTTGGGGTAATAACGAAATCTCCTTCTTCCATGAAAATACGTTCCCCTTCAACAATAGAGTAAGCACCTTCACCCTGTGTAATAAATCGAAGGGCATTTTGTGTATGACGATGAGAAGGGGCTATTTCATCCGGCTGAAGCAGTTGGACTGCTGCATAAAGCGTTTGTGAAGTAGATGCCCACCCCCACGGCTGACGATAGTCTAAACCAGGGTTTTGAAGATAGATTGCTCTTCGTTCACCACCGCGCTCAGGAGTGAAAATTTGTGCCGCTTCTCCTAATTTTTTCTCGAGTAAATCCCATTTCCAGAGATATGCCTGTGCATGTGGCTCAGGCTGATGATGCATCAATTCTGGAATTGCCTCCCAAAGTGGCCCAAGATTGTATTGTCGAATATCTCTTGTAAAGTCCTGAACTATTTTACTTTTAAAAAAATCCATTTTTTCTGCCATTCTCTATTCCTCCTGTTCCATTACTTATTGACCTTGGATAAATTGCGCTCAATTTGTCCTAAATGCTTACTCGTATGTTCAACAAGTAAATGATCCACGATAAATAAAATAGACTTTGTACCAAAACGAGGATTTCGGCTAGGTGCCTTCATCGCTAATTTCTCCTCATCTAATTTGTTAAGCGTTTGCTCTACTTGTGGTTTTAGCGCTTCCAACTCTTTTAAAACATCGGATGAAGAAGTGTTGTCAACCTTACTTTTGTTTACAGCAGCTAAACGTTCCTCATTCTGCAAACCTCGCCCCCACTCTTTACCTGAAGTCTCTAAAAGCTGTTCAATTTCATCAAGCCAATAAGGAACCGCTTCGACGAGATGACAAAGGATTTGCATAACAGACCACTCTTCTTCATTAGGGTTCCAACGAAGTACATCGTCGGAGAGCCCTTCTGCTTTTTGAATTACTTGATCAAGCGACTGTTGAACGGATTTAACGGAATCTTTAATCTTTAAAATAGTCATCATTTTTTTATCCCAACTACTTCTTTGACACTCGTTACACGGTTTTCAAGAGCACCAATTTTATCAATCTCAATTTTGACAACGTCTCCTTCTTTCAAGAAGACTTGTGGAACGCGTGCAACTCCTACTCCTCCTGGCGTACCTGTTAAAATGATATCTCCAGGCTCAAGCGTCATTAAGTTTGATAAAAATTCAACTAAGTACTGAACAGAGAATACTAGATTGGCAGTATTAGAACGTTGACGTTCTTCACCATTAACAGTTAAAATAACTTCTAGACTAGCAGGATTTTGAAGTTCATCAGATGTTACTAACCACGGTCCCATTGGTGCGCTTCCTTCAACAGTTTTACCCTGCAGCCATTGAAGAGTGCGCCTTTGAAGATCGCGGTACGTTACATCATTAGCAATAGTGTATCCAACTACGTACTCAAGGGCCTCTTCTTGTGATACGTTTCTTGCACGTTTTCCAATTACGAAAGCAAATTCTGCTTCGTAGTCAAGCTGTTCTGAAATTGGATAAAATGGAATGTCATCTTGTGGGCCAATGACCGTATTAGCAAATTTAGCGAATACAACCGGGTATGATGGAAGCTCACGTTTCATTTCTAAAATATGCTCGCGATAATTGTGACCAACACAGATTATTTTTCCAGGTACCGGCACTGGTGCTTCAACTTTTACTTCATTTAAATCATATACAAGTCTGTATCCATTGTCGGTTTTATTTTCTACTGCATAGTCAATTGCATTTTGAGCAAGCTCCAAGCTTTCTTTTCCACCTTGTAAAAATCCAGTCATGTCTGCCGGAACAAATGCATCGGCAATTTGTTGGGCGCGAATTTTCCCTTCTGATGCAAGTAAAGACTTATAGGCAACATGCAGATCGATGACTTCTTCGTTGACAATCGCTCCAACACGTTGTGTCATTCCTTCGCGGCTAAATGTAACTAATTTCATTTCCATATCCTCCATTCATATCATTCTTCATTATTAAGTATTTGCTTTAATTGCTGGGAGATATCCGCTAATCTCGTGAAAGATAATAAGATACTTTAAGGCTTCTATATAGTCAGCAACATATATAGTAGGCTCTTCCAAACAACGATTCCCTTATTCTATAAAGCTTCTTCATGCGTCTTAAACGAGATAAAATGTATCCCCTTCTGGCCCAAGTGGCAGGTAACCTGCTTCAAGCAGTTCTACTATAGGTAAAAAAATATTCGGTTCTTCAGCTAGTACAGCTGTACAAATCAGTATACTGACATACATCGCATGCCCTACAAGAAACTGAACCGTTTTTTCTTCACCAAACGTATGGAAAGCTCTTGCAAAAGCATTATGAAATACCGCTTCTGGTACGATATCCACTACCTTCTCAAGCAATGATTCATTACCAGTTTTATTTATTTTAGCTTTCAATTGACCTGGTACTTTTTCTAAAATTCTCCAAAGGTTACTTCCCTCAAAGGTAAGACGTTGGATGGCATCGGACACCTGATCTTTGGACAACCATTTTACTTCATATTCATTTACACCCAGTGTTCGCATAAATTGATTTACCTTCTCCACTGCACCTTCTGGCTGTTGACCTGCCTGTTTATACCAATCAATAGCTAGTAAACGTTCTATCCAATCATTCACTGTACGAGCACCCGTCCCATGTTTCTCCTCATTCAGCATAACTACCATTAAGTTCCTCTCCTTTTTCCTTTGTCCTTATGCTCAGGTCCGCTTTTTCGCGAGAATTGGCTTCTCTCTTTGCATTAATATTTCGTTGTCAGTTCAGGTGGACCAAATTTCGGACCATACGGACCTTCATCAAGCCAGCGACCAAGTCTTGGGACAATGGATGTGAGCGAAGCAGCGACTGCTCGTTTCATATCAATTTCTTTTGCCTCTCCCTGCAAATGGTGGAGTGCGGTTGTAGATCCATCGCGGTTCCACTGGGCTGCAATTCTCCGTTCTGTTGCTGAAGCTCCGATCGCTTCACGACGTATTTCCTCCGTATCCGCCCTAAGGGCTTTTTCAATGCCGCGTACCGCAATAATCGCATCCGGCACACCGGAATTCAGTCCGCGAGCACCGAATGGTGCAAACAAATGAGCTGCTTCTCCAGCCAAAAGAACTCGATGCTTTTCATCCGTAAATGAATTAGCGACTACTTGATGGAAACGATAAGAAGATACCCAGGTAATGCGCTCTGCATATTTCGGATCCATTACTTTAGACAGCCACTTTTTCACACCTTCAATATTTGTAAATTCTTCAACGTCGTCGTCTTCAAGTAATTGAAGATCAACGCGCCATCCACCTTTAAAAGGAACGAGCATTACGTTACGGCGATCCATTGCTGGGTGATGATAATGGAAAATTCGTTCAAGAGGAAGGGGACTTTCTTCGTCCTCCTTGACATCCACAACGAGGAATGTATCGTTTGTGCGTGGTCCTTCTAGCTTAAGACCCGCCTGTTCACGAACCACTGAACGGGCGCCATCTGCTCCAATAATATACTTCGATTCCCAAACATCACCTGATTCGGTAATTAATGTAACCCTATTGTCCTGAATGTTTAGTTTAGCGACAGGTGCTCCCCATACAAACTGTACTCCGGCTTCAATGCAGGCGTTATAAATATGTTTTTCAATATGGTCTTGATGAAGCGCAGTAAAATGCGGCAATTTATTTGGATCTTGGTTGTTGGTGACCCCATAATTTTTCACATATACTTCTTTTCCTTTATAAAGCGTTCGCTTTACTGGCCAGATAATTCCGTTTTTGGCTAATTCAAATCCTAGTCCTTTTGATGTTTCTTCCAGCAGTTTTAATGTAACGCTGTGTAGGTAGATTGCACGGCTGCCTGGACGCGGACGGTCTTTCGGTTCCGCTTCGATAATCACGCATGAGATCCCTTTTTTTTGTAGCGCCAACACGGCTGTCAACCCAACTGGCCCAGCTCCAACCACAATCACATCACATTTATTTACACTATTCATGAAATTACGCCCCATTTCTAAGTTTTATGGCATATATAAAGATAAAAGGTTATAGCTATGAATGATGAACTTGCTAAAATCTATTACTGTTTTAGGAGTATCATCTGAATTAAATGGTAAAAAGGTGATTGACTTCTTTCTTATCTGTCAACAATTGCTTCAATTCTTCACTATCTCTACATTTTCAGGCATCATTTTTTCTCGGATATGGTTCGGAATTGGATGAGCTTTCGGCTTTTCTTTAAATGATGTCCAAGCCCGAATTTCATATCCTTCCGCTACCATCTTTTCATCTTTGAGAAACATGTGGCTTATTTTGAATACTTTTTGGTGCAATTCCACGACTGAGCTGCGAACAGTCACATGATCTTCAAAAAATAGCGGACTCTTAAAATGACAATTCGCTTCAAGAAGTGGAACACTGATTTGCTGCTCAACGTACAAGGTAGATGATGGCGACCCTATAGCAGCTAAAAACTCATGTGTGGCATCATCCATCCATTTATAAAAGTTCGGATAAAATACAATTCCCGCGGCATCGGTATCTCCCCATCTTACTCTAAACTTGTAATCTACGATCATTTCCACCAACTCCTTTATACTTTTTCGTCAATAATTCATTGAATATTCAATGAATTATTGACGAAAAATCCCAACGATCTATTTCTGTAAAATAATTTATCGCTCTATTACAATCGTTCCCAAATCGATGCTATCCCTTGCCCCCCACCAATACAGACAGCAGAAGCTCCATACCTTTTGTTACGCCTTTTTAATTCATAAGCAAGGGAAAGGGTAATTCTTGTGCCACTAGCTGCAAGTGGATGACCTAGCGCAATCGCACCGCCATTCACATTTCCTTTCTCTGGGTCAAAGCCTAGCTCTTTCTGGCATGCTAAATACTGTGCAGAGAAAGCTTCATTGATTTCAATTAAGTCTAAATCTTCCATTCTTAATCCCGCTTTTTGTAAAGCATTTTGAATCGCAGGTACTGGTCCAATACCCATGTATTTTGGGTCAACACCAACCACATCCCAGGAAACCAGTCTCGCAATAGGTTTCAGGCCGTTCTCTTCTGCATATTCGCTTGATGTGACAATAACAGCCGCAGCACCATCAACCATGCCACTCGCGTTCCCAGGTGTTACAACGCCATTTTCGATAAAGCGGGCCTTTAGTTTACCGAGCTTTTCCATGCTCGTTTTCCGAACATGTTCATCTTCTTCAACCACTTTGCTTCCTTTTCTGTCCGGAACCGTTATCGGAACGATTTCTTCCTTCAAATATCCTTTTTCCATCGCTGCCAGCGCCCGCTCATGACTTAATAATGCATGACTGTCGATTTCTTCACGAGTGATTCTATATTTTTCTGCTAAATTTTCCGCAGTAACAGCCATACTACATCCACCATACGTATCATATAATCCATCCCACACCCAATCTTCTATAATAGGCCCACCCAACGGGCTCCCCCATCTCATTCCAGGAATCACGTGCGGGACTTGACTCATACTTTCCGTTCCTCCGGCCAACACCACTTTTGCTTCACCGTTCATAATATAGCGTGCGGCCGTTAAAATGGCTTCTACACCAGTTCCACATAAGCGATTGATTGTCAATGCAGGTACATGGATGGGAAGTCCTGCTTTTAAACCCACATGACGAGCGAGATAATGTGCATCTTTACTGGACTGCTGGACATTTCCAAATACGACTTGATCTATTTCCTCTGGATCGATTTTCGCTTTACGAATCGCTTCTCGGGCTGCTTCTGCTCCTAAATCTATTGCGGAAATCTCTCTAAATGTGCCTGAAATTTCCGTAAATGCAGTACGTGCCCCTTCTATCAGTACGATATTGCTCACTTTATCCATCCCCTCTTCATTTAAGCGTTTTCATTTCAAGATGTTTTTTACTTTTCATATAAATCCTCGGTTAATTTTGCTTTCATTTCAAAACGTGGTAGCGATTCTTCTGAAACGAGTTGAACATCAGCCGTAAAAAATAGTTTAGCTCGTAACACAGATTCGATTTCTTTCTTCAATGTGCCTTTTTCGTTTTCATTTAAGCCTTTTGAATACTCCACTTTAATTGGAAGCGGCGCCTCCGCTAAAGGTGGCTTCTCTTTTAGTAGAATCCGAATTTCACCTGTTGTTTTCGGCCTAAAACTATTTACTACATCCTTAATCGCTGATGGGAAAACATTCACTCCACGAACGATTAACATATCGTCAGTTCGGCCAACACAGCGCAGACGGAAACTACGTCGCCCACACTTACATGGCGTTGTATCAACTTGAACTAAATCTCTTGTTCTGAATCGGACAAGCGGGACACATTCGCGGTCAATAGCTGTATAAACCAGTTCGCCCTTCATATGGTCGCTATGTGGAACAACTTCTCCTGTTTCAGGATCAATAATTTCGCAAATGACGTAATCCGATCCGATGAAGTGCATACCATTCTGCTCTTGACATTCACTGAACATCACGGGAGCCATATCGGCATTTCCCATCGCTTCCACGACTTTGCAACCCCAATCCTGTTCAATTTTTTTACGAACCTCAGGTAATCCCCCACCTGGCTCTCCACCAACAGACATGAGTTTAATACTTAACTCGGAAGGCTCCATATTGTAATTTTTTCTGACAAATTCAGCTAAATGGGATGCATAAGATGGCGTACAGAACAAAGCATCAGCTTCGAAGTCGATGATGCTTCTGATGACCCGATCCGAAGCACCTGTACCAATCGGAATAAAAGTGGCGCCTAACCTTTCTATTCCATCCTTGAAGGAACTTCCAACAAAGAAGGAAAGGCCCATCGCGAAAACAACTTTGCTTTCTTTTCTAATCCCATGAGTATATGCAGCTCTTGCTAGCATCTCTGTCCAAACATCATAATCATGTCTCGTGATTCCAACATAAGTCGGTCGGCCAGTCGTGCCAGACGATGAATGCACACGAACAACTTCTTTCATATCGACAATCGCATGCGAACCTAGTGGCGGCAATACATTTTGGCTTTCCCTGATCTCCTGCTTATAGGTAAACGGCAGTTTTGCTAAATCAGTTAACTCTTTAATATCGCTTCTTTCAATACCTAGATCTTTAAACTTGTTCTGATAGAATTTCGAATTCCCAAAAATATAATCCAGTTGTTTTTGAAGTTTTTGAGATTGAATATCCTCTACGTGAATGGTAGGCTCCATAAAAACTTCTTTTTTCTTTTCAGAGATCATCATTATCGTTCTCCCTTTAATGTAATTGTTTTCATAATTACTATTTTGAATTTTATCACAATGTTTTGTCATTTATAAATTGAACATTCTTCTATGCGGTAATTTTATTTTTATTTTTAGAATATTCAATCAAAAATATTTTCTTGTATAAAACAGTCTTCATAACTTAACCTTTCTTCGTCGCTTTATATTGCTACAAATCAACACGGTGAATGGTTAAAGGTGCAGGACACAAAAAAAGTTTTCTTATCGTCAGAACAGTAAGAAAACTTTTTTTGATACTTATTCTTTATTAATTATTCCTGTATAAAGATTTTTCCAATTCTATCGTGGCTTCTATCACCATTTTTACATATGTATTAACAGAGGAAGGCTGAATACGTTGCTCAGGACCAATTAATTCAATGGCAGCTATAATGTCTCCGCTCTCATTTTTTACTGGTGCAGCAATTGATGTTAATCCAGAGGAAAAGTTGTTATAACTAATTGCGTACCCCTTTTCTTGAACGTGCAATAACTCTGTTAAATCATACTGAAGCTTATCTATTTTATTAAATGTTGCTTCCATAGAAATAATTCCCTCTATTTCTTCTTCCGATTTAGTGGAAATTAACACCTTTCCTGCGCTTGTACTTAAGATAGGCTGAGATTTTCCTACGTACGTCAATCCGTCATAAATAGGGCGATCGGAATCTACTGTATTAACATAAAAAGTTTGATTATTATATAAAATGCAGAGCGAGGATGCCTCGTTCACCTTTTTAGCCAGTGCATACAAAATTGACGTAGATGCATTATATAGGGCCAAATCTTTTATTAAAACTGATTCTAATGCACGTATAGAAATACCGAGACGATATTTATTATTTATATTATCTTTTGCAATGAATCCTTCCTTTTTAAGCGTGGACAGCAATCGATGAGCTGTACTGTCAGCAATCGAAAGCCGATCTGCAATCTCTTTCACACTAAAATCTGGTTCTTCAACGCTAAATACCTCCAGTATACGTAATGCATTTTCAAGTGATGAAAAGCTTCTTCGTTCCATTACCTTTCCTTCCTTCCTTCTTATTCTATAATCATATTAATAAATATATCCGAGACTTTTCGAAATGTCTTTTCCTGCTTTCACCACACCTTCTACAATTTGTGAAATGTCTATCCGATTACTAGGGCCAGTGATACTGATCGAAGCGACGACAGATTCATTATAATCGTAGATAGGAGCTGCAATACTGGTTATGCCTTCGCTAAATTCATCTATACAAACTGCATATCCTTGCTTTTTGATTTGACTAAGATGACTCTTTAATTCTCTTACATTTCTAACCGTTTTTGAACTAAACTGATAAAATCGTTGCAGTTCAATCGTTTTAATAATTTTTTCCTGTTCTGTTTGCTCTTCAAAAGCAAGAATAACTTTTCCGCATCCAGTGCAGTATACTGGATTATTCTTTCCAATATGGGAAGATAATCGGACTGGATGTAACCCTTCCATTTTGTCCAAATAAATCGTTTCTGTTCCTTCTAAAACTCCAATATGAACAGCTTCACCAAAATCGTTGACTAGTTTTTTTAAAATTGGACGAGCTTCTCGGTGAATTTCCATTGTTGTTTTGACAATACCGGATAATTTTAAGATCGACAGACTAAGCCTATATTTTTTAGTTCCTGACCTCCTCTCCAAATACCCATAGTTTTCCAACGTATTCAAAAGGCGCTTTGTAGTACTAATACTCATGGATTTTTTTCTAGCAATGTCTGACAATGTCCATTCCCGTTTTTCTACTGTGAACAAACGTAAGATTTGCATAGCGTTTTGCACAGTCTGAATTGTATAATCTCTATTAATTTCATTCACCCCTTTAAATTCTCAACTACTTTGTAATACATATTACTTTCTTTATATCAGATTTTAGCAATTGTTAAATGTAATAAGAAATTTTTTTCCTTTCTCAAAAGCCTTCTATCAATAGAATAACAAAAAGGATAGCTCAAATGTACTTTTTTACTCTATCCGTCTAATCAGGCTCTCGTACATTGTTTAGATGGATAAGCCTCTTATTATTGATAAAATCCCCTGCTCGAAAAGAAATATTTTAACTGATATCGATAGATCGTTTATAAAAAACATTATTTTCTTAATTTTTAGAAAAATTAAACAGGATTGTCATATAGCAGAATTTTGTTATTTATATACGACAAAAGCCCGTGTTACTATCAATCCAATTATTAAAAAGGGGGTGATTATTTTGAAATTACAAAGAGAAAAAGGAAAAGTAGAAGCGCAAAGTCAAAAATACCGTAATGAGAAGTTTATTAAGCAGCTGGATTATATTTTTGAGAAATCCAATTTTTATAAATAGTAATCTGCTAAACATGGAATCCGTAGATTAGATATTAAATATTTAGCAAACCCAAAAATGTTAGCGTTTACACCGAAAAGTAATTCCGCTAAAGCTAAAATATGTCCTACTACTAACAAAATTATCTTTTACAGCAGAAGTTTTGTTAGTTCTTGATGGGAGTTTACCTAGATTTAAAATGAAGGCGAAACTGACTGGAAATGCTCTCTGATTTGCGATTTAGGAAAATCCGTCAGATCTGTGAGTATATTCACCAAAGTAATTTGCTAAATATTGTAGAGCCTACTGATAATTCGTTATTTTAGGAGGGAATGTATAATATGAATTCATTGCATCAATCAATTGAGAGTACAACAATCAAAAAAACAATGATACGCATTTTACCATTTACGTTTATATGTTATGTCATTGCTTATTTGGATCGTGTGAATTTAGGCTTTGCAGCTTTGGAAATGAATGCAAAGCTGGGGTTATCTGCAGAAGCTTTTGGGTTATTATCAGGTATTTTCTTTCTTGGGTATTTCCTATTTGAAATACCCAGCAATATGATCATGCACAAAGTTGGCGCGAAAGTTTGGATCGCTCGAATTATGATTTCATGGGGTATCATAGTAGTTTTAACAGCATTTGTACAATCGGCCGCACATTTGTATATTGCTCGTTTTTTACTCGGAATTGCTGAGGCAGGATTTTTCCCAGGAATTATTTTATATTTTACATATTGGTTTCGAAATAAAGAAAGAGGACGTGCTTCCGCATCTCTCGTTATGGCTTTACCGATTGGTACGATTATAGGAGCCCCATTATCAACCTGGATTATGGATAACATTGCATGGTATGGGATAGTTGGTTGGAGATGGATGTTTATTCTCGAAGGCATCCCAGCCATTATTTTAGGAGTTGTCACGCTGTTTTACTTAAATAATCGTCCGAAAGATGCTACATGGTTAAAAGAGGAAGAAAAAAATTGGCTAGAAAATGAACTGGATAGAGAAAGACGTCAAAGCCTTGCAGTAAATAAAGTATCGAAATTAGAAATGTTTAAAGACTCGAAGGTATGGAAATTGGCTTTTATTTACTTTGCTAATTATACAGCAATGTACGGTCTTGGTTTTTGGCTTCCGAGTATCATTAAATCATTTATCACTAGTTCGAATAATATGGAAATTGGCTGGTTAACGATTATACCGGCACTAATCGGGATCCCTTCCATGTTACTCTTTGGATGGAGTTCTGATAAAAGAAATGAGCATAAGAAACATTTGATTGTAAGCTTCCTTATTGCAGCTTCAGGTTTTATTATGTGTGGGTTTGCTGATAGTGCATTGACGATGATCATGTTGATTGCTTTCGCAGCGATTGGACTGTATGGATTTGTAGGCGCCTTTTTCTCATTTATGACCCTGTTTTTCACGGAATCAACTGCACCAGCCGGCATTGCAACGGTTAATGCATTTGCGAGTTTAGGTGGATTTTTTGGCCCAATGATCTTCGGACAATTAGCCATTTCAAACGGGATGTTCGTGATTGGTGCATTAGCGATTTTGGCTTGTGCGGTTATCCTATCTCTCAGACAAAATGAATTAAGTATTGTAAGTGGAAAAGAGGATATAGATAAAAGTACTTTTAATCAGTAATATTTTGGGAACTGTAATCGTGAAAATAGCGACATAAGGAATCAGGTTTAAGGTCCCAAACATATTTATTAAAAATGTTTGATGATTCATTGTGTTCAGTACAAATAGCGCGTAACTATAATAACAGTTACATGAGTTAGACACTTGATTTCTAATAGAAGATTTCCTGTAAATCAAGCTGTATAAATAATTTTCAGGAGGGTACAAGTATGGAAATATCAGGAAACCACCCCTCATCAAAGAAAGAAAAAGCAGAAATAATGAATAAGCCAGTAAATGATTCGGAACTAGGAACCAAAAGTATTCCGTTACTATATTTACGGTTTGCTTTGGCAGGAATTATGGCGAATGCGATTCTTGGAGTGGTAGCGATTGTCGATGGTTATTTCGTCAGCGGCTTTCAGGAGCTAGAAATCGAAGGGATCGGAATTGGATTTACGGTCACGGTTATTACCCGTATGCTTGGCGTTCTTTTTGGGATAGGAGCCGGAGCGGTCATTTCACTTCGACTTGGGAAAGGGAAAATCGAAGAAGCCAGGAGTATTATGGGACAAACTTTATGGTTTACTCTTTTTTTCTCCATTTTGCTAGCTGTACTTGGGGTAGTCTTTGATAATCAAATCATGACTTTATTCGGAGCGAGTCAAGATTCACTTCCATATGCGTTGAAATACAGCCGACCATTGTGGGTTGCATTGCCATTAACGATATTGGCAGTTGTACTAAGTATTTTAACCAATATCGATGAAAAACCTATATTATCAATGAACAGTTGGTTAATTGCGGCGGTTGTTGCCGGAATTACAGAATGGATTCTGGTAACGAAATATGACACGGGGATGATGGGTTCCTCATGGGCGAATACAATTGCGCAATCGATCCCTGTTGTACTCATCTTTTATTTTTGGTTCGGTAAAACAAAGCTTAAGCCAAAAATAAAAGATATGATGATTAATCTCAAGGTAATTGGTGAGGTGGCTTGGACAGGCTTTGCATCTTTTTCGAGCCAGCTCATGATGTTTTTTTCCATTATTTTCTTCAATAACTTATTGCAAAGCTACGGTGGTGGGCTGCACGTTGCTGCTTTCACAGTTCAAAACGGTTACATTACAAATCTGCTCGCCTTAGTAGCACTCGGTGGGATGACAGGACTTCAACCAATTATTAGTTTTAATTACGGTGCAGGCAATCTTGATCGTGTTCAACAAGCAATTAAGATTGGGATCATTTTTACTGTTACCTTATTTTTGATTGTGACAGCTTTACTAATCATTTTTGCAGATCCAATTATGTCATTTTTCTCTGGAGGTAATCCGAATCTACAGAAACTAGGAATCTGGACGACAATCGTATTTAATTGCATGTTTACATTAAATGCCGTTAGTTTGCTTATCGCTGGTTATTTCGAATCACAAGAGAAAAACTGGTCCGCAACGTTTATTAATGTGGGCAAAATGTTGTTTTTTTCATTCCCGTTCATGTTTATTTTCCCAAAATACTGGGGAGTTGATGGTATTTGGTATTCCGCTCCAGCTGCTGAAATTCCAGGTGTTCTTATTGCGATTTATTTTCTTCGAAAAGAGTTGAAACGTTTAAAGGAAGCAAAAGTAACATAAGCATACTCATATCAATTCATCTTTTAAAATTATTTACAAGAAAGAGAGATGATGAGAATGTTTTTTTGCGAAAAAAATTATAAAATGAACCATGAGATCAATTTGAAATAATGTGAAATTGTGAGCGGTATCCAATCTTTCGTCATATGCGATTGTTGCTCATGTTACAGAAATTAAATTCAGAATATTAAAAATTCAGGAGGTCACTAATGAACATAAATCAAAAAGCTGACATTGTTATTTCAAGTAATGCTGTTTTTACAGGTCTTACGGATAAGCCCATCCCTGCTTATATCGCCATTATTAATAATAAGATTGCAGCCATTGGTTCTGAAAAGGACGTGAATCAGTTGATCGGACCAAATACTGAAGTACATCATTATTCCGATCAACTGATTATGGCTGGCTTTCATGATTTTCACTTGCATATGTTATTTGGAAGTCTTGCAGAAGACAGTGTTTTTCTAGCCGATGCACGCTCAGAAGATGAAGCGATAAAAATGGTAACTGATTTTGCTGATTCAAGACCGGAAGATCCATGGATTATTGGGTTTTGCTGGGATTCAAACAATTGGGACAACAAGGGGCTTCCCAATCGTTCTGCACTCGATCTCGCGCTCCCTGATCGTCCTGTTATTCTCTTTCATATGGAAGGGCATTATGTCTGGGTAAACAGCAAAGGGCTTGAGATTGCGAGTATTAATCGAAATACAGATAATCCGCCCCACGGAATTATTGCAAAAGATGAAAATGGAGAACCAACTGGTATTTTGTATGAGACAGCGATTGCACTAGTGTCGAATCATGCATTTAATTTTTCAAGGGAACACCGTATGAGAATGATGAAAAGATTTCTCGGACAGGCGGCTGCGCTGGGTGTGACTTCGGTTAACGATTTATACGGATCGCCTGCTATGGAAAAATTACAGGATTATGAATTGCTTGGTGATCTGGATAAGAACGGAGAATTAACTGCGCGAATTCATCTTTCACCTCCCTTAAATGATGATATGGAGCGTGCGAAACAATTGCGTGATACTTATGCTTCAGGCAAGCTTCGAGTATCGGGACTGAAACAGTTTGTTGATGGAGTACTAACTGGCTATACTGCATATTTAGTTGAACCATATTCAGATAAACCAGAAACCTTCGGGGAAACAGCTGTTTCTCCAGATACGATGAAAAAATGGATAGTAGAGGCTGATCGAGAAGGCTTTCAAATCCGTATTCATGCGATTGGTGATGGTGGGATTCGCCTAACTTTGGATGCTTTTGAGGAAGCACAGAAAAAGAACGGTAAGCGAGATGCAAGGCATTGTGTAGAACATGTAGAGGTTATTCATCCGGATGAGATCGCGCGTTTCCAAAAACTTGGAGTGATCGCATCAATGCAACCAGAACATTTGGGTCTTAGTAAGGAGCAACGGGTAACTTATGTTTCACGTATTGGAAAAGAACGTGAGCCCTTTGTTTTTGCAATGAAAACTTTAAAGGATTCAGGTGCAATGTTGGCTTTTGGTACTGATTATCCAATTGTACAATTAAATCCAATGCTAGGCATTTACCGTGCGCTAACAAGAATTGGATATGATGGATCACCGACAGAAGGATGGAATCCGCAGGAACGGCTGTCACTATCCGAAGTCTTGAGAGATTATACGTTATCCCCTGCCTATGGATCATTCAGAGAAAAGGAATTAGGCACACTTGAAGTGGGAAAACTGGCAGATCTTGTTGTGTTAAACAGAAACCTCTTCGAAATCTCAGTTGAAGAAATACGAGACGTTCGAGTAGTCTTAACGATGGTTGATGGAGCTATCGCTTTTCAAGATAATTCTGTATGCAAGAAAGTCCCTTTATAAAGAAAAAACGAAAAAGGAACGAATGTTCCTTTTTTTGTTTTTTCTTTATACCATTTCTCGTATACATACATCGGTTGGTTGAAAATACGCTACCATAAGTTTTATCATGATGCTTTCCTGACCCTTTTAGCTAATTACTCTAAAGCATCAGGTGACATATATCGTTGCAACTCTTTAGAAAACAATTCTAGTTCATCAAAAATTGATAGGTTCATATCAAAAACGCCATCCTTTCCTAGAATTCTACAGAAAGAATAGCGTATTTTTTCATTTTAGGGGAATTTTGTTTTGTTAGCTTGATAGCGAATACTTTAAATTAATTCTATTTATATAAATATACTTTAATACAAATTATTATTTCATTCAAATAGTGATTTATAGCCATTACTAAACACCAAAATTAATAGTTATCCTTCTAAATAAATCAACAATATTTTAGAATGCTAGTATCAGTATGTCTAAGTTTTAGAGATTACTTGCATCAATTTTAAAGTTTTTACACCAGAACCTTCCTTTCAACTAATTTTGGGTACCTATTTAGATAAAACACCACGTAACATTACAAGAGTTACGTGGTGTGCAAACTATAACATATTAAATTTTCACTGATTGTTCTTCTTGATAGATAATTTCACCATCAATAATAGTTGTTTCTACTTTTAAATCTTTAATTTGATTTGGATTGATACTTAAAATGCTGTCATTTAGTATAACTAAATCCGCTAACTTTCCGGCCTCTATGCTTCCTTTTATCTCTTCTTCAAAACTCGCATAAGCACCATTCCATGTGTATAGTTTAATAGCTTCCATTACGCTTATAGATTGATTAGTACCAAACTCCATTCCAGACTTGGTTTTTCTATTTACAGCAACATGAATTCCTAATAAAGGATTATAGTCAGTAACTGGTGCGTCCGATCCACCTGCTGCAATGATGCCACGATCAATAAAATCACGAACAGCGTACATGTGATTAACACGATCACCATAGTGCCGGTCATAAATCTCTCCGAATTCATATGGAAATGGAGGGTTTGGAATAGGAATCACTTCGAGTGTTTTCATTCTCTCTTGTAAATCTGGTGAAGAAATTCCCGCGTGTTCGATTCGATGACGGTGGTCTTTTCTTGGTGATTCCTGAAGCGCCTTTTCTACACAATTTAAATACATTTCAATGGCTTTATCACCTTGTGCATGTACAGTGATCTGATAGCCTTTTTTATGAGCTTCACCTAAAACCTGATAGATTTCTTCCTCACTATAATAAAGAATGCCAGAATTGTTAGAGTCACTCGAGTACGGCTCACGGGTTGCAATTGTAGGCCCAGTGCTACTTCCATCTGTAAACATTTTAGCTGGTCCAACTTTGAATCTCTCATCTCCGGTACCAGTTACCACACCAGCTTCGACCATTTTATTAACAAATTCATGGGAGTTATTTAACTGACATATCATTGCATATATTCGGACACGAATATCCTTACTCTTCACAGCTTGTTGTAGTAAACGGTAACTCTCCGGTCCAAATCCACCTGCGTCATGTATGCTTGTTATGCCCGCTGCAACGAAATGATCTGATGCAATTTTCATAGCCTTCAGCATTTCACTTTCTGTATAACTAGCAACCTCGCTCATTTCCATATTTGCTGCTTCAATTAACTTTCCTGTAAGCTTTCCAGCCTGATTCTTTTCAATAACTCCTCCACTCGTGTTCGGTGTGTTCTCGTTAATTTTCGCAATTTCTAATGTTTTGCTGTTCACTACGCTTATGTGGTTGCAAGTACGTGATACAATAATAGGGTGCTCAACTGAAATTTCATCCAGCTCAGTAATTGTTGGATAACGCTTTTCCTTCACAGCGGTTTCATTAAAGCCCCAGGCACGTATCCATTCACCTTTTGGAGTTTCTAAGGCCTTCTTTTTCAAGTCCTCTAACAAAGCTTCGATAGAATCAATATGTTCAGCTTTACAACTTACCGCCAACTGATTCAACCCATGAGCGATGAGATGAATATGAGAATCAATGAATCCAGGAAGAAGTGTTTTTCCTTGCAGGTCAATTACAGCCGTTTTTTCTCCTATTAAACTCTTAACCTCCTGATTTGAACCAACAACTGCGATACGATTATCTTTTATTGCAACAGCTTCGACTACTGTATTCTTTTGGTCTACTGTAATAACTTCTCCATTTATCAATACAACATCAGCTTTCATAAACTCAGCCCTTTCGGAATTACTGTTTTAGAGTGATTGGTTTAGTATTTAAAGCGCTATCTCTCGATAGGCTATTCCTCTTTTAAACAAGATTTATTAATAATTAATTAAAGTTGATATAAACATTCTTTCATTGTTTTAACGATAAAAGTAAAGTCTTCCTCTGTGATGCTTAATGGAGGAGCAAGCTGCAAAATATTATTGTAACCTGCAACAGTGTCACCATTTTTACCAATAATTAGACCTTTTTCTTTACAAGCATTGATGACTTTGTTCATCTTTTCAATGGTAGCCGGTTCTTTTGTTTGCTTATCTTCCACTAGTTCAATGCCTAAAAGAAGGCCCTTTCCGCGAACATCTCCTACGTTTGGATGTTCTTTTACATCCTCAAGTTCATATAACAGTCGTTCACCCAATTCTTTGGAACGTTCAATGAGTTTCTCATTCTCCATAATTTCTAAATTCTTCAAAGCTAAGGCGCAAGCTGCAGGATTTCCTCCGAACGTATTTACATGGCGGAAGCGATCATAATCATCACTGCCCACGAATGCCTCATAAACTTCTCGTCTAACTGCTGTTGCTGACAAAGGAAGATACGCACTTGTAATGCCTTTTGCCATTGTAATGATATCTGGTTTGACGTCATAATTCATAAATCCAAATGGCTTCCCTGTCCGGCCAAATCCACATATAACTTCATCACAAATGAGCAACGCACCGTGCTTCTCGCAAATTTCTTTTACTTTTGCCATATATCCATCAGGAGGCATTAAAATTCCGCCCCCGGTAATAATTGGCTCCATAATCACGCCGGCTACTGTTTGGCTTAACTCCCATGTCATGACACGATCGATTTCATCAGCACTTGCCAGTGTACGAACATCATCTGGATTGCGATACGTATCAGGCGGTGCTACATGCAGAAAACCTTGCCCCAATGGTTCATATTTATACTTTCGCTGTGCTTGACCTGTTGCTGCAAGAGCCCCCATTGAGTTACCATGGTAAGCACGATAGCGTGAAATAAACTTATAGCGTCCATGATCACCTTTTTGTTGATGATATTGACGAGCAATTTTAAACGCTGTTTCATTCGCTTCCGATCCACTGTTAGAAAAGAAAATGACGTATTCGTCATCAAGCCATTCATTCAATTTCTCTGCTAATTTAATAGCAGGAACATGGCTTTGTGTCAGAGGGAAATATGGCATTTCTTCAAGCTGTTCAAAAGCCGCTCTTGCAAGCTCTTTTCGACCATATCCAACATTCACGCACCAAAGACCGGACATACCATCTAAATAACGGTTTCCATCAATATCCGTCACCCATGCCCCCTCTGCTTTTGTGATAATTAAATTCGTTGGATTAGGGGCTGCTCCTTTCATTGCATGCCAAAGGTACTTTTCATCTGCTTTTTTCAAACTTTGTGTTTGTTCTGTCGCTTGCACAATCACCAACTCCATTCTATTCTTTTATGATTTCATATCACTCTTTCAATAACGAGCCGTAAGCATTTTCTTGCGAGTATAGAATTCTACGCCATCTTTTCCATTTGCATGGAGATCACCATAGAAAGATTTCTTATAACCTGAGAATGGGAAGAATGCCATTGGAGCAGGAACTCCAAGATTAACCCCAAGCATACCTGCATCAATTTCTTCACGGAATTCACGAATAGCTTTAGCACTATCGGTGTACAGGCATGCACCATTTGCGAATGGTGATGCATTAGCAACATGAATCGCTTCCATCAAGTCTTTTACGCGTACAACAGAAAGAACCGGTGCGAAGATTTCATCTTGCCAGATTTTCATTTCCTGTGTCACATTGTCAAAAATCGTTGGGCCAACAAAATAACCTTGGCTGTTTGCTGCATCGTCTTCACGTCCGTCACGAATAAGTGTCGCTCCCTGCTCTACACCGGATTGAATGTATCCGAGTGTCCGCTCTTTATGTCCGTCACGAATAACGGGACCAAGGAAAACACCTTCTTCCAGGCCATTACCAATAGTAATCGCATTTGCCTCTTGAAGCAGTCTATTAACGAGCTCATCTGCAACATCTTCTTCCACAACAACAACAGCCGCAGCCATGCATCGTTCACCAGCTGAACCGAAGGCAGCATTTGTAATTTCTTTCACTGTAGAACTAAGATCCGCATCTTTTAATACGATCGAATGATTTTTTGCCCCTGCAAGAGCTTGTACACGTTTGCCGTTAGCTGCTGCTGTTTTATATATATACTCAGCCACAGGTTGAGAACCAACGAAAGATACAGCCTTCACATCCTCATTGTCAAGAATGCCGTTAACGACATCATGTGCACCATGCACAACATTTAGTACTCCATCTGGAAGACCTGCTTCTTTAAACAGTTCAGCTATGCGATTAGCCAGCAATGGTGTTCTTTCAGATGGTTTTAATACAAACGTATTTCCGCATGCAATCGCGAGCGGAAACATCCAGCATGGCACCATCATCGGAAAGTTAAATGGCGTTATTCCTGCGATTACTCCGATCGGATAACGATACATCCCTGATTCAACACCGGTAGCAATATCGGGAAGTTGCTCTCCCATCATTAAAGTCGGTGCACCTGCAGCAAATTCAACACATTCAATCCCCCGCTGTACTTCACCGTATGCTTCTTGATAACTTTTTCCGTTTTCCAAAGTAACGAGTTTAGCTAACTCTTCCCAGTTTTCAATCAATAGCTGTTGATAGCGAAATAGAATCCGAGCACGCCGAGGCACAGCGACCCTTCTCCATGTTTTGAATGCTTCTTTAGCAGTTGCTACAGCTCTATCTACATCTTCTTTAGTCGAAAGCGGCACACGAGCAATAATCTCTCCTGTTGCTGGATTTGGTACATCTTCAATTTGTTTACTTGTTGATTCTATCCATTGTCCGCCAATATAATTTTTCAACGTTTGTACATTTTTCGTTACTACCATGGTGAAACCTCCTATTTTAAGATAACCATCCTATGTTATTGCACCCAAAAAAGAAAGCGTATTCATTTGACGGTATGTAAACTTATTTACAATACATTTCTTCAACATTACTAATCTTAATCTTATCCATTGCATACGCAGGAACAGTCATCTGATTAACATTTGCCCACTCCCCATTTCACATTATTTTAGATTAATCTCATGGTTCATTTTGTAATTCTTTTTCAAAAATACTGGACAATCCCATTCACAAACAAGGTCCTTAGCCAAGGAAACAATCCAGTCCTTTGTAACATGATACCTTTTTCCATCAACAGTAATAAACACTTCACCGTCTGTCACATAGAAAACTTCCTGCTCTTCTACATGCCACGTTCCTTTATTCGGTTCGCCTACCCATGGTTCCCATGTGTTAACACCTAGTTGCCCTGCTTCTTCTGCCGTAAGTTTTTTCGCAAAAAACATGATGATCCTCTCTCTTTCTTATTCGTAATTTTGAAGGAATCAATTCTATAAATCTACCGTCTTAACATTTGTAACTTTTAAACGTTTGAATTCTTTTCTCATAAAGTATATGGCAATGAGAACGCCCGGAATTTCTGCAGCAGGACCTGCGTACCATACACCTTCCACCCCCAAAAATTTCGGGAAAATAAATAGAAATGGGAACAAGAACAACAACATTTTACTAACATTAATAAACGTTGCGATCCAATTTCTCTCTTGTGATTCGAAATAACCGGAGATAAGTAAACTGACTGCATTAAGCATAAACAAAGAATTGAATACAACTGTCGTCCAAATGCCCAGCTTCTGCAATTCAGGATTACCACCGGAGAAAAATGACACAATTGGATCTGCAAAAATGATTAGTATGGCTGTCACAATCACAAAGAAGGAAACTGTAAAAATGAGCCCCATCTTAATTGCTTGCTTAACACGATCAAGGTTTCCCGCACCGTAATTATAACTAATAATCGGTTGAAGTCCTGTCATCCCACCGAGCGCTGCTAAGGCGAGCAAATTTGTAATATAACCGTTTTGAATCGTGAAAGCGGCAACGTGCAGCCCACCACCGTAGCTTTGTAGTAAGTTGTTGACGATAATAATGGCAAAAAACATCATAAACTGACTCGAGAAAGATGCAAAGCCCGTCCAAGCTACTTCACCAATCGTCTTGAGATTAATCATCATATCTTTCATTTTCGGCTTAAGTTTTGTTTTACCAAACCAGAAATAAAAGATTAGGAGAACAGGGATCGATTGCGAAATCGTATTGGCCCATGAAGAACCCATCATCCCCATGTCATACTTCGTTACCATAATCCATTCTGTAATCCCAGCAACAACTGCTGCGACTAACCAACTGTTCATTGATAATCCAGGTTTTTCATCAATATTAGTTAAAATACTTAATACAACGGCCAATATCGTTAATGGCAATGAAATCCATAGTAGTCGGCTATATTGCACCGCATACGGGAGCGCTTCATCACTTGCTCCGAATAAAATCATAATTTCATTTTCAAAGACCAATCCAAGTACAGCTATCAAAGTGGACAGGAAAAGAGTAAACCATAAAGTTTGTCCCATAATACCTCTAGCTTCTTCTATTTTCCCTTTTCCAAGTCGAAGTGAAATGACCGCTCCAGCTCCCACACCTAAAAGAACACCAATCATACGGGTAATAACCATGACCGTAAATCCAATTCCGATCCCTTCGATTTCCAGCTCCTGAAAGCCACTGACGAAATAGCCATCGATAACCGATACAACTCCTAGAATTACGTTGGCCAT
Organism: Bacillus cereus; assembly: GCF_015071065.1. Taxonomy (GTDB): domain Bacteria; phylum Bacillota; class Bacilli; order Bacillales; family Bacillaceae_G; genus Bacillus_A; species Bacillus_A cereus_BA. The sequence goes on from NZ_VOVA01000012.1 coordinate 28,374, forward strand.
AATTCCTGCCAAAGCAAACCGTAAATATAGTAACGGAATACTTTTGGTTCCTAGCACTGAATCATCCACCGGCTTATTTATTACTTCTGGTTGCTCTATTTTCATGAGCATATCCCCTTATAAATAATTTATATAGCAAGTTAAGCTCAATTAATTCGCATACCAACCTACAGGCTGGGCATGCTGGTGGACATTGATTTGCTTCGTTTCCATAAAGTGCTCCAGCCCGGTAGCACCTAACGCTCTGCCGATTCCACTTTGCTTATATCCTCCCCAAGGACCTTCAACATAAGCGAGATGATAACTATTAATCCAAGTAATGCCCGCACGCAATTTACTAATGATACGTTTTGCTCGGTCCATATCTTCAGTAAATACAGCGCCGGCTAATCCATAAATGGAATCATTCGCTTTTTGGATGGCATCTTCCTCATCTTTAAATTTCTGTACAACAAGGACTGGACCAAAAATCTCTTCCTTAACAATGCACATATTCGCATTTACATCAGCAAAGATTGTTGGCGCAATGAAAAATCCTCGATCAAGCCCGTTTTCTGTTAAGCGCTTACCACCACATACTAATTTTGCACCTTCTTCGATTCCACTCTTTATATAATGTAAAACTTCATTCATATGAGACTCGGTTGTGAGGGCTCCCATTTCAATGTTCTCACTTTCCCCGTTACCAACTACAATTTTACTCGCGCGCTCGGCCAATCTTTCAACAAACTTATCGTAAATAGTCTCTTGTACAAGCAAACGGGATGCAGCTGAACAAACTTGCCCAGCATTGTGGAAAATACCAAACATCGCATTATCGACTGCGGTTTCAAAATCCACATCGTCGAACACAATAAGTGGAGATTTCCCACCTAGTTCAAGTGTGATTTTTTTCATATTGCCCGCAGCTGCGCGCATAATACTTTGACCTGTTTTTGTTCCACCGGTAAAGGCAACTTTATCAACATCATGGCTCTCTGCAAGCTCATTCCCAACCTTTGAGCCAGGTCCCAATACCAAGTTTGCCACTCCGTCCGGAAGTCCAACCTCTTCGATAATTTCAAACAATTTGAATACGCTTACAGGAGTGACGTCAGCAGGCTTAATTACAATTGTATTCCCTGCGGCAAGTGCAGGAGCAATTTGCCAAACAGCTAACATAAGCGGGAAATTCCAAGGTACAATAAGTCCACAAACACCAATCGGTTCATGAATAATAATCGTTTCCGAAGCATCAGCACGAGTGTAAGATTCCTTCTTCATACCTCTGATCAAATCAGCATAATAGCGGAAGCATTCAATCGATACCGGGATATCTACATGGGTTGTTGCCCGAATAACCTTACCGTTATTTGCCGTTTCCAAACGGGCAATTTCAGCTGTCTTCTCTTCAAGACGGTCTGCAATCTTATATAGATAGTCAGCTCTTTCATCAGCCGATAAATCCGACCAGATCCCGCTATCAAATGCTTTACGAGCCGCCTTGATTGCTATCTTCGAATCGTCTGCCGATCCATGAGCAGACGTTGCGATAATCTCTCCAGTTGCAGGATTAATAATGTTTCGTCTAGCACCCGATAATGCTTCTACCCATTTCCCGTCAATGAACATATTAATTTTCATAAACACCTCTCCTTTACGCAATAATATCTACTAGTTTGAAACCAATATGTGCTATATTGACCAGCATCGTTTTCTGATTATAGAACGGGAATGATTTGAGGCGTTCCTTTTCAAATCGATATCCACCTGCATTCCCCGTAACAATCCATTGTGCCAATAACTTACCAAACAATGTTGAGAGAGACGCGCCGTGGCCTGTATAACCAGTTGCAAAATATGCGCCTTCTTTAGATCTACCGATAACCGGGAACGTATCAATTGTCACACCGATAAATCCACCCCACCTGTAATCAATCTTGCTTCCTTCTAGTTTTGGCATTATTTTAACCATAGCATCGTAAACACTTTGATAAACGGCATCACCTAAGTTCGGACGAATATCACCACCGCCAAATACGATCCGATTATCTGGTGTACGCCTGAAATAGTAAAGGAAACTGCTTGTATCAAAAACCATGCGATCTTTAGGAATGACGGCATTCACCAGTGATTCTGGAAGCTGTTCAGTAGCAATAATACGTGCCGAAATTGGAAGTACGCCTTTATTCAGTTCAGTCATGATTTTTCCAGAGTAACCATCTGTAGCCACAATAATGTCTTTCGCAGTAACTGCACCTTTTTCTGTTACAACTTTCACACTGTTTCGCCCGTACTCAATAGATAGTGCTTTCGAATGCTCAAAGATTTTTGCACCAATTGATTTAGCTGCTTCTCCCAAACCAATTGCATAATTCAGTGGTTGGAACGAGTAACTCGAGTTGTCGACTAAGCAGCCATAATAATGCGGGGAATCGATTTCTTGATGCAACAGACTTCGGTCAAGCACGCTACATTCATACCCGAAATTTTTGTTTAAGTATTCGCTTTCATGTTTTAACCCTTCAAAATGCTTGGCTTTGTAAGCCGCCACAATGTGACCTGTCTTTCTAAAGTTACAGTTGATTTGATGCTCATTGATGATGTTTTTAACTAGTTCAACACTAAGCAGAGAAAGATCGTTAAGCTGTCTCGCCTCTTCAGCACCATACTTCTTGGCAAGCTCCTGCATCGTCGGCTTATAGCCTGGCAATACCATCCCGCCGTTACGACCGCTTGCACCATATCCGATTGTTTCCTGCTCAAGGACAATGACACTCTTCCCTAATTTTTGCAAATGATATGCAGAAGAAAGACCTGTGAAACCTGCGCCAATAATGACAACATCCGCCTCTTCATTTCCTTCAAGAGGTTTTCCTTTGTCATAGCTGTTCGCAGTCGCTTTCCAAAGTGAGAGAGTATCCATATGATCCATCTTATCCATAGCTAATCCTTCTCCTTTCGTGACATGTATGTTACAATACAGTCAAAAATATTCAAAATATTCACATTTATTGAATTAATAATATGACTTGGGGTTTCCTCCAAGTCAATAGCCATTTGAGAGTTTTTTGCATTCATTTTACGAAAAAAGTGGAGTAACTCCACTTTTTTCATCGGGGGGACATCTATGAAGATTGGTACATTTGCGAAACTTTTTCATGTTACGACTGATACCGTTCGTTATTACATTGAACTTGGATTATTAATACCAGACAAAAAAAACACCCAGTATCAAATGAACCAATTGTGTTTTGACGACATGGCTTTTATTACTGAGCTGAAAAAACTTCATTTTTCATTGCTAGAAATCCAACGAATTTTATCGTATCGGCGTGTCACAAACTTCTCGGATCATGAGGATATCGACTACTACAACAACTTGCTCATTGATAAAAAGAACGAGCTGACCAAGAAAAAAGAAGACATATCAAAAGCTATCCAATTGATTGAAAAAGCGGTTCAAACAAGCTCGCCTTCATCCAAAGAAGAGAATATTACAGGGATCCCTCTTTCCTTTGTAAATCTGCTTTATTGTCCGAAGTGCCGCATTCCACTTGAAATGAAGGATGTAACAATTAAAAAAGTCTACATTCACACGGGGAGTTTAACTTGTACCTGTGGATACGAGGCAGCTATCGAGGATGGTATTATTATTACCGCGAACTTGTACGAGACGTCTCCTTATCCATCTTATTTTTACGATAAAGAAACGATTAAAGAGATCAATCCCAAAATGATTAACTTATTTGAAAAAAGTAATTTTCAATTTCAAAAAGTTCTACAAAATATAGATTTGAAAAACAAATTAATCGTGGAAACAAACGTTGACGCTTTTGTGTCACTACCCAAATATATCGATGTTCTTGAAACGAGCGCATCCTATATATTCAGTGGCTATTCGCTTGCGATGCTCAAGAAGGTTAGAAACAGAATTGAGCGTATGAATCCGAAGCCACGCGTCCTTTATATTTTGAATTCTGATTTAAATCTGCCATTGAAACCGCTTAGTATCGATGTTTTTGTGGATAGTTTTACAGTAACTGATTTTTCACTGCTCAATCCGCAGTTCCCAATTCACGTTCTAAAAAACTATTTACATAACAGTTCAACAATTGTCGGCGGATACTCGTATTATGATAGCTCGGCCAAATCCTTGAAAAATATTTCAGCCTTATATCCAAATTCCCATGAGCATATTTTATATCCAAAATACTTAGAAGAAAATTTATCAGTCAACGGATTTCAAATCACGCAGAGTGAAAATATCGGTTACTGTACAGATCCAGGACCTTATTTCGATTATCATGTAAGAGACGAAAAATTCCACATGCTAATGTATTTGGCTAGTACGAAAAAATAGCACACCACACTTCACCCAAAAAAAGCGCCATCACAAAGTGACGGCGCTTTTTATATGTAAGAGCTACTAGAAGATATCCTTCTAGCCTACTCCCATTTATAAGTCCAAAACTGTTCAAGTTGCAGCCATTTTAATGTTGCTGCATCTTTGTTTTTTATTTTTGCATGTGTTTCTTCAAGCATTGCTTCTGTTTGTGAACGATGCGCGCCTAGTGCAGCTAATTTATGTTCAAATACTTCACTAATATTATTTACAACATCCGGCTCACCGAGTACCGCTTCGCGATTTTTCGTAATCGCAACGGCATGAATGGCTGGACGTTCTTCTTTCGGCATACGTGATACAGCGCGAACTACAGCGCGGCCAAATGCATCATGATCTGGATGTACGCCGTGTTCTGGATAAAATGTAATAATTCGAGATGGATTTACTTCTTGAATTATCGCTTCGATTTTATCTGCAACAAAATCAACATCTTCAAATTCTAACGTTTTATCATGGAAACCAAGCATTCTTAAATCTTGAATGCCCATCGCTTCACAAGCATCTTTTAATTCCTTTTCACGGACGTTTGGAATCGTTTCACGGTTAGCAAATACATTTTTCCCCATGTTACGTCCCATTTGTCCAAGAGTACCACATGCATATGTTACAGGTACTCCTTGATCTGTTAATAAGCGAATTGTTCCTCCCGCAGCAAATGCTTCATCATCTGGATGCGGAAATACAACAAGTACATGTCTCTCCATAAGTTTCCCTCCTTCTTACTTAAATGGTGTTAAGCTTAACTCAAGCGCAACTGCTAGGCGGCCTAAATTATCATGTCCAGCTAGTAATAAACGCTCTTGATCGTCTACTTCCCAGTGCGTAATACCTTCTGCATATACCCAGCCATGATCCATTTTCAGACCAACTCGGTATGGATTTGTTCCAGTTATTTTCCCGCGTTCAAAACGGATAATTGCATTTCGAATGAAAGCACCAACTGTCATCATCTTTTCATTTATGTGGGATGCATACGCTCCGTTCGTCGTTTCTAAATGAATATATACATCTTTATTTACAAAACGTTCAATTTCATTTTGAATAAGAGAACTATCTTTTACTATTTCCATCGGAATTCACCTCTTTAAACCATTTTACGCAAAAATAATGTAAATTGCTATCTCTATATTAGAGGACAACGCTCACTTTTCCTAATAATTTGCACTGTGTTTTTTATATTTTTTATATGATATGTAAAAATCACATTTTTTCCTTCACTTCGTTAAATAGTTTTCTTTCTTTTTTGAATTTGCTACAATATAAATTATGCAGAGGGATGCATTTTTACAATTGAATACATACTTTAAAGAAGGTGACAAGCTTGGAACATTCAGCACATGAAGTAGCAAATTGGCAATATTATTTTGCAATTTCCGTCTTTTTAGTCACATACGGTTTTATTATTTCTGAGAAATTGAATCGTGCTGTAATCGCACTATTCGGTGCTGCTATTATGATTATTTTTGGAATTGTAGATTTACATACTGCTTTCACATCACATATTCAATGGGAAACGATCACCCTTTTAATTGGGATGATGATTCTCGTACATATTACGAGTCAATCGGGCGTATTTGAATTTGTAGCCATTAAAGCAGCAAAAGCAGCTAGCGGAAAACCAATCCGCATTTTATTATTACTATCCCTATTAACCGCTGTTGGTTCTGCATTTTTGGACAACGTAACAACCGTATTGTTAATCGTTCCTGTTACACTATCCATTACACGTATTTTAAAAGTAAATCCTGTTCCTTATTTAATTTCAGAAGTACTATTTTCAAATATAGGCGGAACAGCAACACTAATCGGTGACCCGCCGAACATTATGATTGGATCAGCTAATAAACATTTAGACTTTAATGCCTTTTTACTTAACTTAGCTCCAATCGTAATTATTATTTCTATCGTTACACTTGGCATTATTTACTTCATGTATCGTAACAAACTAAAAACAACTCCTGAACAAATTGAAAAATTAATGGCATTAAATGAAAAAGATTATATTAAAGATCAAAGCCTCCTTTTAAAATCCATTACGATTTTAGGACTAACTATTTTAGGCTTTGTACTTCATTCTATTATTCATGTAGACGCTGCCGTTATTGCGATGACAGGTGCTACACTTCTCATGTTAATCGGCGTGAAAGAACATGATATTGAAGATGTATTTGCCCACGTTGAATGGGTAACCATTTTCTTCTTCGCAGGACTATTCGTTCTCGTTGGTGGATTAATTGATATCGGGCTCATTTCTTCTCTTGCACAACAAGTACTTGACGTAACAAATGGTGATATCGGATTCGCTGCTATACTTATCTTATGGGTATCTGGCATCGCATCTGCGACGATCGACAACATCCCATTTGTCGCAACGATGATTCCACTTATTCAAGATTTAGCTACAGGTCTCGGACTATCTGTCGATTCCCCGCAAATTGAAGTACTATGGTGGGCATTATCACTTGGAGCTTGCTTAGGAGGAAATGGAACGTTAATCGGAGCATCAGCAAATGTAGTCGTTGCTGGTATTGCAAAACGTGAAGGACATGGATTCTCTTATATGGACTTCTTAAAAATCGGTTTCCCCTTAACGATCATTGCGCTATTGTTATCACATGCTTACATTTATTTACGTTATTTAATGTAGACGTTGCGGGGTATGAAATTATATCGTCAAACAAAAAAGGTTTGCAGCATAGTGCTGCAAACCTTTTTTCATCACCAAAATATACCTATAATTGCTAATCCACCTAAAATCATACCACCAATTTGTCCGATAATTGTTGGTGATAGTTGAACACCTTTTCTCACTTCAACAACCGGCCTTTCGTGCCTTAGTTGCTGCACTTCACTTTGAAGTTGGTGAACACTTCCGTGTAGTTCTTTAATAAGTTCTTTTAATTCAGCGACCTCTTCGTTTACTGGCTTACTTTTTTCTAAGTTCATCTCGCATAACTGCTACTAAAAATATAGACAAATGTATATTCTTAGAGTATTCCTGCCTCTATGTGTCCTGTCTCGCCACTAACTCGCTACTACAGTTTGCTGTAACACTCCACAGGCGTAAATTCCGATGTAGCCCACCGTACATATATACAATCTATTTACGTTAGTATTGTATATTTTTTTGCTTGTAAAAGGTTGATTGACGCGTTCAAATCTCTATCTATTACATTTCCACAGTCACATTCATATACTCGGTCGGATAGCTTTAAGTCTACTTTCTTTTGACCGCAACATGAGCATAACTTTGACGAGGGATAGAATGTATCTACTTGACGTAGTTCGATTCCATATTCCTCACATTTCGTCAATAACCATGTTTGAAATGTATAAAAGCACTGCTTAGCAACTGCTTTAGATAGATGTTTATTCTTCATCATACCTTTCACATTCAAATCTTCCACTGTAATAAACGTTGGCTTGGTTTTCACCACATCATTTACAACAGACTTTACATACGCTAACCGAATATTTGCTAGCCTGCCATGTAGTTTTTGCACCCTAAGAATATTTTTATCTATATTCGCTCTTTTGTTAGTAACAGATTGTTCACCTCTCTTTTTTATATTTTCAAATTTACGCGATAAAGAACGTTGCTCACGTTTTAACCGTTGTTCTATCTTTTTTACTTGTATTGTTTTGTTAATGTTTTCATGAACGATACCGTCGCTACGTATAACGAAATCCTTCACCCCTAAATCAATCCCTACACCTGTTTGATTGAGAGTTGGCTTCGTTTCTATTTCTTCCAATTCGCAAAGCACAGACACAAAATATCTTCCTGCTCTTTTACCTATCGTTCCACTTTTTACAATCGCATTTTTGGGGATATACCCATATTCTTTTAACCTCATCCAACCAATCGTTGGGACTTTTACTCTATGTCTTTCTACTGTCCAATCTGTTTTGTTGTTTTTAGGAAAATAGCATTTCACATCTTGATTCTTCTTTTTCTTATAACGCGGAAATCCAGATAAACCCTTAAAAAATCTTTTAAAAGCTTTATCTCCATTCATAATTGCCTGTTTTACCGCTTTACTAGATACCTTTTTAATCCATTGGCTACATTCTTTTGTATAGACATTGTTTAGCCATTTAGAAAAATCATATCCCCTCAAAAACTTTCCTTCTGATTCATACATCTCTTTGTTTTTGGAGAGATACAGATTGTAAACGTACCTACACACTCCAATTGTTTGATTGATCTTGATTATTTGTTCATTTGTCGGTTTTATCTCTATAAAATATGCTCTTTTCATATCTCTTTATCCTTCGACATTTTTGTATTTTCTCAATCATATATCCTACGAATACATACATGAATGATAGATAGCAAATTTTGAACAAGTTCTTCTTCTGGAGATCATTTTTCATTTTCTTTTTGTGTTTCCGTAAGCAGTTAAAAAAACTTGATTACTCCATCTTTGCAATGTTTTAACGGAAACGTTAAGCATTTCTAAAAATTCTTTCGACTTTTATTGTTTCATAATTATATTTTAATACATATGTCTATGATTACCAGATTTTTCACTTACTGTTAAATCCCCCTTATAAATTCAATCAGCACACTGTAAATTTTCGCCAATTATCATTATATCTCCTGCATACTACATATATAATATGGAATGTACTTTTAATCTTGCAGTACAATCCATTCATCCCGCAATATCCCCATGATCATACGATCAAAACACTTTCCATCTCTTTGAACTGCTTCCCTCATACATCCTTCCATCTGAAAACCCATCTTTTTATACAACTCAATAGCAGCTTTATTATAAGAAATAACATCAAGGCCAACGCGGTGTAAATTCAATTCATAAAATGCGTACTTTAAAATAAGATGAATTGCTTCTCTTCCATACCCCTTCCCTCTATCATTTGCATCCCCTATACCAATTGCTAATAAACCCGTTCTGTTATTCCACTCTATGCCATGAATTGCAACAAAACCAATTAAGCGATCATCTTGAACTGTCCTTAACATGAAAGAAACACTATTGGATCTCCGCCCCTTTAATAGCCCATCACTCGCTATTTCATGTAACGATTGCGGGAATGCTAAGTCTGTATCTACATTTCTTAAATACTCACTATCCTCTTGCCACATAGCCATTACTTCAGCATCTGCTTCTCTACTAGCTGATAATTTAATAGTTTTATTTTGAAAAAGATTAATTGTCATCTGAAACTCCCCCTTTTTTAAATAGCGGGGACAATAATTCTAGCCTGCCTATTTATCCCCTTGTTCCATATACTCTTGTATTAACGGGATACTTACAATAAGCGCTGACATTGGCACATCTCCTCTACATTGAATTCACTTCATTGTATAATTTTTTATTTATTCTAACAATAACGACAATAAAAAGACCCTCCAAATTTAGAGGGCCTTTCCTAACAATAACACTGTATTATTTCGTAAACATTTTCTCCGCTTCATCCATCGCCATTTTATTTCCTAAAGCAGAATAGTCAAGCCATGGTTGATCATTGATAATGTATACGTGCTTGCCTTTAACAGCTTTTAAGTCTTTCCAAATTGGTGTTTCTTGTAGTTGTTTAAATGCTTCTTTCGCTTTATCATCTCTATTTACGACAACGAAAATCGCATCTGCATCAAAGTCAGGTAATACTTCTTGTGAAATGACTTCGAAAGGACGGTTTCCATCAATTTTCTCTACACCATTTGCAGATTGTAATCCTAAGTCTTGGAATAAAATTGGTCCCATCGGTCTTTTCGTACTAAATACACGTAATTCTTTTGCAGTAACGCGAATTGCCATTACTTTTTCGTTATTACCTAGTTCTTTATCTATTAAACTTTTTACTCGTTTTGATTGCTCTTCATAGTCTTGAATATATTTATCTGCTTCTTTCTCACGGTTTACAAGCTTACCAACTTGCTTTAAATGATCTCTCCACGTACCTTCATCTAAATTGAAAGAATGTGTTTTTGCAATTTTTTCGTATTTCGCTAAATCTTTGCCAGCATATTTTTCATCCACATAAATTTCAGTTGGCTTTAATTGAAGTAATGCTTCCATATTGGGATCTGTTACAACGCCAAGTTTCTTCGTATCTTTCAGCTGCTCTTTTGCGTGTGGTAAGAAATCTTTTAAATCTCCACCAATAACAGAACCTACTGGTGTAATTCCTAATGCAAGTAAATCATTTGTTAAGTGAATAGACATTGAAGCAATTTTTGGATCATTACTTTTTTCCGTTTTTTTAGTTGCCTCTTCATTAGGTTTCGATTGACCACATGCTACTAATACTAAAATACACATAATGCTAAATAAAATGGAAAGTTTCTTTTTCATATGTTCTCCTCTTTGAAGTATTTATTTTGTTTTTGTAAGTAAATAAAGAAAATACGGCGCTCCTAAAGCCGCTACTACTACACCAGCTGGAATAGAGTTTGGCTCGAATACAGAACGACCTATCGTATCTGCGAGTACTAAAATAATCATTCCAATAATGCCAGCTAACGGAAGGAAGTGCTGATATGTACTACCTACTAACTTCCTTGCAATATGCGGAGCAACTAAGCCGATAAAGCCAATTCCCCCTGCCATTGATACACTTGCACAAGACAATCCTACCGCTGTAGCTAAAAGCAGTAACCTTTCTTTTTGAACAGATACACCAAGTCCTGCTGCTACACTATCACCTAGTGACAGTGCATTTAACGTTTTAGATTTCAGCCATGCATACGGAGTTAGTATCAAAATCCAAGGTAATAATGCTAGGACATGAATCCAATCTCTTCCCCACACGTTACCAACTAACCATCTAGAAGCGAATGTATACGTCTCATCATTTAACTTGAGCGAGAAAAATAACGAAAGCGCACTAAAACCAGCTGAAACTGCAATACCAACAAGAATAAGTCTAATGGGAAGTAAACCTTTTGACCGATCACTCGCAAGCAAAACAATAAGAAATGCAGCTAACACCCCTCCGCCAAATGTAAATAACGGTATTAAAATCGATGCACTCTCGTTAATAGAATGAAAGAGAGTAACAAATACAATAAGCCCGAAAGATGCACCCGAATGTAGTCCGAGAATACCGGGATCTGCGAGTGCATTACGAGATAGCCCTTGCAAAATCGCACCGGAAACTCCAAGGCCGATACCTGCTAACATTGTGATGATAATTCTTGGCATACGATAATCGTATAGCACGGTTGCACTCTCAAAATCACCATAACCAAAAAGCGTTTGAATTACTTTGAGCGGTGCGATGCTCAGCGTACCTGTATTTAAACTAATTAAAATTACAGCAATACTCATACAACCGAATATTGTAGTTACAGTAATAGCTCTCTTTTTATCCGTGTTAAAAAGATCCTTCACCTATAACTCCCTCCCAACTTTACGTGCTATATAAAGGAAGAATGGAACTCCAACAAGAGCTACCATAATTCCTATCGCAAGTTCTTTAGGAGGATTTACTGTTCTTGCCCCTAAATCAGCTAACACTAATAACATAGCTCCTAATAATGCTGACATAGGAATAATAAGTCGATAATTAACACCTACTAATTTTCTAGCGATGTGCGGAATGACAAGTCCTACAAATCCAATGGAACCAACAGCTGAAACAGACACGCCTGCAAGAATGACTACTATAATCATCCCAAGTATTCTTGTACGGTTCGTTTTTACGCCTAAATTCGTAGCAACATCATCTCCCATTGATATGAGGGAAATAGATCGCCCTAGCACTGTCGCAAAAACAATCGTTATGAGAATAATAGGCACTAAAAATTTCAAGTGTTCCCACTTAACCCCCGCAACACCACCAGCATACCAAAACGCTAAATCTTGGCTTAAATCATAATAAATTGCAACACCTGAACTTAACGAATGTAAAAGCGCTGCCATAACTGCTCCTGCAATCGTTAACCTCATCGGTGTTAACCCGCTTGATGTTGCCGATCCGATAATAAAAATGAGTACGGTACTTAAAACTGCTCCAATAAAGGAAACAATCATTAAGTAGGAATACGGCATATGCGGGAAAAAAGCAAAACTAAGTGCTACTACAAACATCGCACCCGCATTTATTCCGAGCACACCTGCATCAGCTAAAGGATTTCGGGTTACCCCTTGCATCACAGCCCCAGCGACTGCAAAAGCAGCGCCTACAACTGCTGCTCCAATTACCCTTGGGAGCCTTAATTCATAAATAATTTGATGCTGTGTTAATTTCGGATTATAATCAAAAACCGCTGCCCACACAGTTTGCAAATGGATATCCTTTGCACCAAATGCAACGGCTAAAAATATAGCTCCAATTAAACATATAATTGTTAAGCTCATGAAACATATGAACTTAATATGTATCCGGCGATTATTGCCAGCATGTACAGTGGACTTATGTAACATGTTTCATTTCATCCTTTATATTCAGTTGTTTTTTATAATTATTTTTTATTTATAATCATTATTGATAATAATTATCATTTTCATTTAGATATTATATCCCCACCTTTTTTAAATAGCAAACTATTTTTTCACTTTGTTAAAATATTAAAACACTTATTACAATTCCCTTCTAAAACTTACAAATACATGCAAAATAGACTACTGTTTTATTTTTAAAATTGTAGTATACTTAGTCATTATTTTGATTTTTCTAATAAATGTATCGAAGGTGACACAATGTTCTATATAAAACAACTACTACATTTCACTTACGAGCAAGCATTATCTTGCTTATTCCCAGTCGTTATTTTTTTAACACTTGCCCTTTCAAAAATCATTTCTATCCCGGGGTTATATCGCTATGATTTCATACTCATCGTATGTCTTCTTATGCAATATATAATGTATAAAACCGGACTTGAAACAAAAGACGAACTAAAAGTAATTACCGTTTTTCACCTTATCGGACTTCTACTAGAAATATATAAAGTGCACTTTGGATCATGGAGTTATCCTGAAGAGGCGTATTCAAAAGTTTTCGGAGTTCCGCTTTACAGCGGTTTTATGTATGCAAGTGTTGCAAGTTACATATGCCAAGCGTGGAGAAGATTGCATTTACAAATGTATCATTGGCCAAGAGCTATTTTTACTGTGCCGTTAGGAGCAATGATTTACTTCAACTTTTTCACACACCATTTTCTATATGACTTTAGATGGGCATTAACTTTACTTTTATTTATTGTTTTCTTTCGCACATTTGTGGAATTTTCATTACAAGGAGTTACATATAAAATGCCACTCGTACTCTCATTTTTCCTTATCGGATTCTTTATTTGGATTGCGGAAAACATCGCAACATTTTTCGGAGCATGGCAATATCCAAATCAACAGGAAGCATGGAACCTCGTTCACCTTAGCAAAATTAGCTCATGGTTTTTACTCGTTGTCATTAGCATTATGATTGTTACACAGCTCAAACATTTGAAGGGGTCGAAAAGATAATACTGATTACGTTTGAAAAATTAGAATCAATTCATCTTCTCTATTTGCTCAATAAAAAAACGAAATCCATCTAGGATTTCGTTTTTTAGCTTTTTTAAATCTATAGCGATTTAATAATACGTTCCATCGCCTTCATTTGCCCAATATGATCTGCTTCATGATAAAGCATCATACCGTAAAGCTCCCCTACCGTTTCCAATCCTAAAAATGGCTCTGGAAGTTTATTTTCAAATGCTTCTGCTGGAATTTCATTAATGCGCTTTGCTTGTTCTTGTAACTGAGACTTTAATACTTCTAATGATGGTCCTTCTGTTTCCCATTTAGATGGTCTTGATCCATATCCAAACATACCTGGATATTCAGTTGGTAAGTGTTTAAACTCTCTTCCAAACATGAAAGTTTCTGCTGCACTTAACACGTGACCGATATGCCAGCGGATTGTGTTATTAAAGCCATCCGGCTGCTTATCCGCAGTTTTGTCATCTAAAGTTTCCATAAATTTAAGTAGCGCTCCACGCGTTATTTCAAATTGTTTTAAACCAACTAGTCTATTCATTTTATCATTTCCTTTCTTATATACAGTTTATTTTAATCTACCAGAAACAATTAAGAAATACATCTAATATGCTTAACGAATTTCAGCAATACAATATTAAAAGAGAAAAAGGTCTAACCCTCATGGATGTAGAATTACTCTTTGTTTACTTCACATAACGAATATTTGGGTGAACAAAAGAGGAGTGAAATTACATGTTAAATGTTCTAAAAGAGCAATACCGCCTTATTAGCTCTACAAGAGAAACTCTATTTACGTTTTTGGAAGAAATTCCACTAAAAAAATTGCATAGTACAGTTCCAAACTTCGGAAGCGGCAGCATTATAAAGACCCATATTCATGTAGCCGATTGCTATCGATACTGGCTTGGATCATTCGGATTTAGGCAAAAACGAGCAGATTTTTCATTTGCTAGCGATTATGAAATTGAACATGCAGATGTCGAAAAAGTTCGTGCTAGATTTAAGTTAGTAGATGAAGTTGTCCAACGTTTTTTAGATGAATACAATGACCGGTGGCTCGAAAATATAGCAAATGAAGTGAAATGGCAAAAAGAACCTTGGAGCACAACTCCGCTATGGCTTTTAACTCATACGGAGACACATGAATTTCATCATAAGGGACAGATTGTATCGATGGCTCGTCACCTCGGATATACTCCTCCTGACACAGACCTTAGTTAATTACTACAACTGAACTTAATAAAGTGAAACTTTAGTCAGTGGGGGTTTTGTTCATCCCCCACTGATTATTAGCCTTCATCAATCAGGCGTTTATGGGCAATAAGGCTTCCACCTAACTTCTTTGCTCCAGCCGAATTTTGAGGTAGGAGTCTTACTGTCCGCAAATAGTGAAAGAGCACGTTTTGATTAATCTTTTTCAAAACATGCTCTTGCTTTCCGTAAATAAGTTAATCGTTTATTATATTACTTGTCACCTATAACACCTGTTAATTAAAAGACTCCCTCGTTACATCAATAAACTGTTGTAACGGCGCTGTCATCCATTTGTCTTTATGCCAAGCAATTTGTGTATAAATTGGATCGATTGTATTTTCTAAATGCAACTCTTTTATCGTCCCCTCTCGTATATCTTTTTCTACTACTATTGCCGGTAAAACGGCTATACCCAAATCGGCTATGACACATTGTTTAATTGCCTCGACACTAACAAACTCAATTTTATTTGCCGGATATACATCTTCCGCACGAAATAACTCTTCAAATAAAGTCCGATACGAGCAACCGAGTTCTGTTAGTAAAAGTGTTTCACTCTCTAAATCTTTTGTAGAAACGGACGGTTGTTCAAGTAAACGATGCCCCGGAGCTGCTACTACTTTTAATTCTTCTTTCATAAGTGGTTCCACATGCAAAACATCTTCTGTTTTACATTCGTCCAAAATAAATGCAAGATCTACTTTCCCCTCCATCAATTGTTCCTTCGCATCTTTATTGGAATGCGCAGGTTTAAATATAAGCTTTATTTGGGGAAATTGTGCTTTAAACCTCTTTAATATAGAAGGAAGCCTGTATGTACATTGACTTTCTTGTGCGCCGATTATTAACGTACCTGCTATTTCCTCATCATCTTTCACATCCATTTTCGCTTCATTACTAAGCGCAATCATCTTATCGGCATATAGTTGAAACTTCTTTCCTGCTTCAGTTAAGAAAAGGCGTTTTCCTAATCTCTCAAATAACGGCGTACCGAGCTCAGCCTCTAACGTTTTAATTTGCGCTGTTACGCTCGATTGTGCAAAGTTTAATTTCTTCGCAGTTTGTGTAAAGTTCAAAGTCTCTGCCGCTACTTTAAATGTAATTAATTGTTTTATCTCCATTTATCATCCCTCTTTTCAATCGGTATTTCCGATTGATTCCATCGAAATAATCTTCTTTTTCTATTGATAGTTATATTGTATGATAAAGAACATCTACAAACAATATAAATGGAGGTATTCCATATGAAAGCACTTTGTTTCGAAACATTCGGAAACGCTGATGTACTACAATATAAAGAAATACCTGATCCAATCATAAATTCAAATGAGATTCTTGTACGCACGAAAGCAATCGGTTTAAACTTTGCTGATATTTATAGACGCCGCGGCGATTATCATCTCGCTGGTAACCCGCCTTATATATTAGGTTATGAAGGGGCTGGTATTGTTGAAAAAGTAGGAGCTAACGTTACTACTATTATCCCTGGAGACCGCATTGCATTTGCTGATGTTCCATTCGCAAATGCAGAATTAGTTGCCGTTCCATCAGAAAAAGCAATCCCGCTTCCAGATTCTATTTCTTTTGAAACTGCCGCTTCTGTATTATTGCAAGGTCTAACAGCACATTATTTAACGAAAGATAGCTATCAAATAAAACAAGGTGATATAGCTTTAGTTCATGCCGCAGCTGGTGGTGTTGGTCAACTTCTTATTCAAATGATTAAACTACAAGGCGGAAAAGTAATCGGCCTAACGTCATCAAATGAAAAAGCAAAAGTAGCCGCATTCGCTGGTGCTGATCACGTATTTTTATATACTGAATCATGGCATACGAAAGTACTTGAAATAACAAATGGTACTGGCGTAAATGTTGTGTATGAATCAGTAGGTTCTACACTCGCGGAAAGTTTTAATGCTACTAAAACTGGTGGTACTGTCGTATTCTACGGAATGGCTGGTGGTAATCCTGCGCCCGTTGATCCGCGTATGCTTATGGATACTTCAAAAACTTTAACTGGCGGAGACCTTTGGAACGTTCTTACTACGTATGAAGAACGCAAACAACGCTCTACTCAATTATTTGATTGGATCACTACTGGAAAATTAAACATTGCGAGTCCTACTACATTCTCTTTACAAGATGGTGCTCTTGCACATGAATTATTAGAGAGCCGTAAAAGTACTGGGAAGATTTTATTAATTCCATGATTCAACTAACTAAAAAGGAAGCTAGATTTCGCTAGCTTCCTTTTCTTATTTCTATTTGAGATATTATTATATCTCCACACTTTCTTTTCCTTTTTCAACATAACTCATATCTCCAACCGATTCGACTGTATATTTCCCATCTTGATATAGAATTTTTGTTACACTGGCATTTTGCACTCCGAGTTTTGTTTTACTACGATCTAACATTTCTATTAATGCAGTAATCATAAGTCCATGAACTACAACTAAAACGTTGCCTCCTCCATTTTGAGCAGCTTCTTCACTAATTTTATGAATCTCTTTTTTTATACGAGTAGAAAACACTTCCCAATCTTCTGCCTGTTTTGTAGGATCTGCCGCTCTAATGAGGTTAATAATTTCTTCAATAGAAAACTTCATTAGTTCTTCTGCTGATGTAACACCCGCCGCTTTTCCGATAGCATCCCACATATTTTCAACTTTTTCACCTTCAAAAGTGCCAAAATTCAATTCACGTAAGTCTTTTCTTTTCTCAACCTTTAACTTTGATTGCTCACTATATTTTAATACTAAATTAGCAGTTTCAATCGCTCGGCCGCTATCACTACTATATACACTAGTAAAATGAATATCTTTTAATCCAGTTCCTAAATTCCCGGCAACTTCAACACCTTTTTCTACTAACGGAGAATCCGCCCAACCTTGTACGCGTTTACTTGCATTCAACATCGTTTTACCGTGTCTCGTAACATATAACGTAACTACATTCTCATCGCTATCTGTTTCTCGCTTCTTCATCATATTCTCTCCCTTTACATTTCTGTATCAATATTACCATCTCAATTATTCATTGAGCAAAATATACGTAAGTAGATTTGCTTAATAAAAAAAACGCTATCTTTCTGTACATCCCTACAAAAAGATAGCATTTTTTATGATTACACTTCTTAATCGGTACTTTTATTCAGCAAAAGCACTCGAATATTGTACAATTCCTTCTACGCCTTGAAGAGAATTCTCTCTTAATTCCATCGCCATAAACACTTCATCTGGCACTTCAAATGGTGCTTTTATATTCCACTCGCTTGCTTTCTTAAAACCAAATTTCGGATAGTACTCTGGGTGCCCTAACACTACAACTGATCCATATCCAAGTTCTTTCGCTTTTTCTAAAGCCAATGAGATAAGCTTTCCGCCAATCCCTTTCTTCTGATGGCTTGGAGCAACCGAAACCGGTGCAAGTGCTAATGAATCTACAGAAGTCCCGTCTTGTTCTATTATGATTTTTGATAGCATAATGTGGCCAACTATTTCTTCATCTACCGCAACTATTGATAGTTCCGGAATAAATGCATCACATTTTCTAATGCGACTCACAAGTTCATGTTCTGTTTTATCACTGAATTCTTCATTTAAAAACGCTTCTTTTACAACTTCTTCAGTCTTACTATAATCATTTTGTTGTTCTTGTCTAATCGTTACCATTCTATATTATCCTCTATTCTTTCTAATTTCTTTTTCAATTTTACGAAGCGCTTTTTTCGATCCTCGCTCAATATCGTGTTGCATTTTTCTTTCTTTATAATCGACAAATAGTGTATTTAAATCATATCCTTCTGGGTATAATTCCTTCGCCGCTACCTCTAAAGTAATACGTTTTACATTCACTTCATTGAATTCGCCGTTATAATATACAACGACATTATAGAAATTATCTTTTTCCTTATAGATGATACCAAAATCATCATGATCCAATAAATTCACACGGTCTCCAATTTTATATTCATAGTCATTTTCTCTTTTTTCTTGCACGAATTTCGGTTTTCTAATTTTACTTTCATTCACTTTTTCTAAAGCGTATTCTTTATTCTCCATATACTCTTTCGCTCTTTTCAGTACATGTTCTTTTACATTCATCTTATTAGCAATCCAAAGTGCATTACTTTCACCAGATTTACCGATCATTAATTTATAAAGCGGCTCCAATGTCTCACTATTAAATTGCATTGCCGCGTTCATAAAATCACCATGCATTTCTGAAAATCGTTTAATTTCACCGTAATGCGTACTCGCAATTGTAATACATCCCGCAAGATACAACTCTTCTAAAATAGATATCGCAAGTGCCGCACCTTCATTCGGTTCTGTACCGCTTCCTATTTCATCAAATAATAGAAGCGTATTATTATTTGATAACCTCATGATTTCGGAAAGATTTTTCATATGAGATGAAAATGTACTTAGTGCATTTTCGATACTTTGATTATCACCAATATCTACAAACACATTTTCGAAAATAGCGATTTCTGTATCTTTATCTCCAGCGATATGAAGGCCTGACATTGTCGCTAATGTTAACAATCCGATTGTTTTTAACACAATTGTTTTCCCGCCCGCATTCGGTCCTGTAATAATTAAATTACGGTACTCTTGACCAATTTCAAAGTTTAACGGTACGACTTGCCCTGTTAAAAGTGGATGCTTACAATTCACTAAATGAATGTAGCCATGATCATTTAACTTCGGTTCTATGCCATCGATTGATTTACTAAACTTTGCTTTTGCAAATACCATGTCATATTGACTAATCAATTCCATATTAATTTTTATATGATAAATGTTTTCTAACACCATTCCTGATAATGTCGCTAAAATTTGATACTCTTCCATCGCTTCTTCTGCTTTCAAACTTGTGAGTTCCGCATTTAACTTTGTAACGGTATTTGGTTCTATAAATACAGTAGAACCTTTAGCAGAAGCTTCAACAATACTTCCCGCAACTTGATTTTTATAGGTAGATTTGATTGGAATCGTATAGCGATCATCCTTTTTACTAATAAAGAATTCCTGAATATATTTCTTATTTGCACTACTATTTAAAAACTTCGTTAAACGTTCTTTTATTTTTCCATCTACAGAATCAATGTTATTTCGAATTCGTTTCAACTCTTTACTAGCCGCTGCATCAATGCTATTTCCCTTAATCGAAAAATTAATTTCTTCTTCAATACTTTTAAATTCAGTCATTGAATTTGCATAGGAAGCTAATACTGGCGCAAAAAATTCTTTATCCAGCATAAACTTTTTAATCTTTCTACACCCACGTAAAAAGTCTGAAACGCTCACTAACTCTGCTGGGTCTAAAATCATCCCTTTTTCTAATTTTTGAATTGTACTAGCAATATTAGAAATTCCGAAGAAAGGAACATGCCCTTCTGCATCTACTATAGCTCGTGCTTCTGTCGTTTCATTTAAGCGATTTCTCACTACTTTTACACTCGTACTCGGCTCTAATTTATTTAATAACTCCTTACCTAAACCACTTACACAATAAGATTTCACTATTTCCATTAATTCGTTATATTGTAACTTTTCAAAAGTCATCGTATTCATTTTGTTTCTCCTCACTATGATTGATTTTTATCATCAATGAAGATACCTACTCATTAGATTCCAATGAGCTCTACATTATTTAATTACCATTTTTATACATTAAAAACATATACAAAAAAGCTGCGGGGATACCGCAGCTTTTACATTTACAAGGCAAGTGTAATAACGTATGAGGAAATAAACCATCTAAAAAGTATATGGCACTCCTTATATTACACGCTTTATAAAGTATTGTAGGTATCTTCATAGGGTTCGAAATAAATCCATGACAAAGTTAGGGGTATGATATACATAAAAATCCCCTGGTCTTATCCGATTTATTTCATTAAATTTTTCCTATTTAGAACCTACCGCACTCACAAAAAGCACCTCTCATTAATTTATATTATAGTCATTGAAATCTAATTTATTGAAATCATCATACTATATGTGTTGCAAGAAGTAAAGGTGTCATACTTTAGTCGTACGCACATATGCAGATGTTTTCCCTTTCAATATTATATACAATATATATAAATCGTTTAACGGAGGGATTTATATGACAGACTTTCAAAAACAATTTTTCGCACGATTACATATAGAAGAAATAGAAACAGTTTCATTTGAAGATTTAGCTCACATTATGTATGCAATGGCACAAACTGTTCCATTTGAAAACTTAAATATTCTTGAAAAGAACTTTAAAGAAATATCAAAAGAAAATCTGAAAGAAAAAATTTTACTAAACAACCGAGGCGGTCTTTGCTATGAATTAAATCCTACTATGTATTACTTCCTTAAAGACTTGGGGTTCGATGTTCATTTAGTTTCGGGGACAGTTTATAGCGTTGCACATTCTATATGGGCTGTTGATTCCGGACATATCGCAACCGTATTAAAACATCATAATGAACTTTATTTAATTGAAGTTGGATTCGGATCATACTTACCTCTTACTCCTGTTCCTTTCTCAGGTGAGATCGTTCATTCTGTAACAGGCGACTATCGTATTCGTAAAGAAGCGACTGAAAAAGGTAATTATATTTTAGAAATGCGTAAAAGCAATGAGTTTCTAGATCAATCTCCTACTGATGATTGGACAGTAGGTTATGCATTTTACTTGGAAGAAGTGGATGAAACAAAGGCAAATGCAGCGCAAAAAATTATTGTAGAGCACGAGAAATCACCTTTCAATAAAGTTCCTTTAATCGTAAAACTAACTCCTAATGGGCATGCTTCTTTAACGAAAGATAGCCTCACTTTAACAAAGCAAGGTAAGAAACTTAAAGAATCACTTACTGAGGAGCAATATAAAAACCTTTTACATTCGACGTTCGGCATTACATTATAACTTCTAAAGCCTTGTCATTTCCCGCAAGGCTTTTTATTTTCCAGCAGGGATTTTTTGCAATTTGTTGTATTTCATAGTTATATAGAAATATAACTACATGTTTAGAAAGGAAATGATTATGACAGAACATAAAGATCGACTACAAGTACTCGATAAAGAAAAATGGGATTTAACGGACATTTACCATACAATTGAAGATTGGGAAAGTGATTATAGAAAAATTGAAGTATTAACGAATGAATTGAATAAGTTTAACGAAAATATTCATGATGGGAAGAGTCTGCTAGCTTACTTAACAAAAAGTGACGAAATATCTAGCATACTATCAATAATGTTCGCTTATGCAAGACTACAATCTGACCTTGATACACGTGATACTTCAAACCAAGCTCTTGTCGATAAAGTATCACAATTACATGTAAAAGTAAGTGCGGCTAAATCTTTCTTTTCCCCATTCTTGCTTAGTGTAGATGAAAACACATTACATTCTTACATAGAAGAAACAGAAGGCTTACAATATTATAAAGAAGACTTATTCGAATTATACCGTTATAAAAAACACGTTTTGAATAAAGACCAAGAAGAAATTTTATCACAAATGGGTGAAGCACTCTCCTCCCCGCAGCATACATTCGGCATGTTAAATAATGCAGATATAATTTTTGGTGAAGTGACTACTGATGATGGAGAAAAAGTAAACTTAACACGTGGAATGTATTCAAAGTTAATAGAAGATGAGAATCGTGAGAAACGTAAAGAAGCTTATAAAGCTTATTACAAGCCATATGTTCAGTTAAAAAACTCCATTGCTTCTACTTTATCTGCAGCTATTAAAAATAATGTTACTGTTTCAAAGCTAAGAAAATATCCATCTGCTTTAGAAAAATCATTATTTGGCGACATTGTTCCGAAAGAAGTATATGAAAATTTAATCGATACGACGAAGAAAAACATCCAATCATTACATACGTATAATGAACTTAGAAAAGAAAAATTAAATGTAGATGAACTAAGACAATACGACTTGAGTGTTGATTTAGTAAAAGGTGTAAAACAAGACATTCCATACAACGAAGCGTTTGATATAATGATCGCATCACTAGCTCCTTTAGGTGAAGAATATATTGAAACATTAAAAAGCTTTAAAGATAAACGCTATATAGATGTGAGAGAAACACCAGGAAAACGTTCTGGCGCTTATAACTTTGGTGTATACGGTGTTCATCCTTTCATTCTTTTAAATCATCACGATGATTTAAATAGCCTTTTCACTCTTACTCATGAATGCGGTCACGGTATGCATACGCATTACTCGCACGGATACCAACCAAGAATTTCTGCACACTATACTATCTTTGTTGCAGAAGTCGCTTCTACAGTAAATGAAGTGTTATTAATTCACTATTTATTAAAAGAGGCAAAAGAAACGAACGTGCGTAATCATTTAATTAACTACTTTATCGATAGCTTTAAAGGTACTTTCTTTACACAAATCATGTTTGCTGAGTTTGAAAAAATCACACATTCAATGGCTGAGCAAGGTAAACCATTAAATGCCCAAGTCTTTAGTGAAATTTATGAAAAGTTATTTAGAGAATATAATGGCGACTCCCTCGTATTTGACGAAGAAGTAAAATATGGCTGGTCTAGAATTCCTCATTTCTACCGTCCATTTTACGTTTACAAATACGCAACGGGCTTCGCCTCTGCAATCCAAATCGCCGATAAATTATTAAGCGGCGATCCGGATGCTCAGAAAAACTATATCGAATTCCTTAAAGGCGGAAGTTCCGATTATCCACTAAACCTACTGAAAAAAGCCGGCGTCGATTTAACAACGCCAGAACCAATCGAAAGTGCACTGAATCGATTTACTCAACTTGTTGAAGAATTTTCAACATTATAAAAAAAAGCATGCAGAGTGTACATTCTGCATGCTTTTCTATATAAAAATTAAAGATTTCGTTTATTTCAATTGTTGCTGCGTCACACAGTGAATCATACCACCGTAGGCATACAATTTGTTAACATATATACCGACAATTCTTCTTCCTGGAAACTGCCCTTCAATGATTTGAAGTCCTAACTTATCATGTTCATCACCGTATATAGGAACCAATACAACTTCATTGCCAATATAAAAATTCAAATACGAACCTTTACAGTCTGCCTCTTTTACCACTTTTCTTGTTACCGGTACTGGGATGAGCTGAAATGGATTTCCATCTATATTTCTCGCTTGTCGCAATTCTTGATAATGCTTTTCGTACGCCTCCAAAAGGTACGCTTCGCCTTCCCCAAAAGGATCATATTCATAAAGAATCGTATTTTCATTTACAAAACGTGCTGCACCATCAATATGGTAATCCGTATCTTCATCATAATTATCCTCACCGCGAATACCAGTTATCCATATAAAATTCGTTACTCCTAAATACTTCGTTAACTCCATTTCAATTTCTTCCTGACTCAGCGTAGGGTTTCGATTCTCATTTATGATAGAAGTTTTTGCTGCCATTAAGGTTCCGTTTCCGTTTATCTCTATTCCTCCACCTTCTAAACAAACACTGACTTCTACCTTTGGAATGTTATATACTTCACTTATTTTATCTGGAATAACGGCGTCCTTTTTATACGGATATTTGCTCCCCCAACCATTAAAAATCCAATGTGTTAGCGAAAGATTTCCTTCTTGATTTTTCACAAAAATAGGCCCATTATCTCTTATCCAAATATCATCAGTTTCTTCAATTAAAAAATCAATTTTATCCATATTTACTTTCGCTTCAATTAACTTCGATTCGACATGCGCTCTTTCTTCATCATCATATACAACAATATGCACATTTTCTCCGTAATGAAGCTCCTTTGCCATCGCTACCCAAATATCATCCAACTTAGCTCTGTAACTTTCACCTCTATGAGTTTTGTCATGAGGCCATTGGAGCCATGTCCCCTCATGTTTTTCCCATTCAGCAGGCATATAAAACAAACTATTTTCTATATTTCTCATACGTGTTCACCCCTTCTATGAATATATGTCCAGTCTATACTTTGACATCGTGTTAAGGTCAACAGAAATATATTCATTTACTTGTAGCAACTTTATAAGGTGACTCTTTATTTCTCCTTGTGATACACTACTTCTCCTTGTAAAACCGTCACTAAAACTTTCGCATTCGGAATCTTATCGGCACTCATTTTAGTAATATCTTCATTTAGTAATACCATATCAGCTGATTTCCCTACTTCAATCGAACCTGTAGTGTTATCAAGGCCTAGCGCTTTAGCTGGTTTAATTGTATAGGCATCAATAGCTGCGTATACATCAGACAAACCCTTGTCATCAATGCTTAATGCATTCGAAATCGTAACAAGTGGATTCAGTTCATTTACATCCCAATCACTACTAAGTGATACATTTGCTCCTGTTTTCCAAATTCGTCCTAACGGCATAATTCGTTTCATCTGTTGATCTGAAAAATACGTACTTGCCCAGCTTTGTTTTGGATCTTCCGCAAAATCATGACCTACTTGAAAATCAGCGCTAATACCTAATTTAGCAAAACGATTTATATCACTATCTTCTACCATTTCCACGTGCGTGAGCGTATAAGGCTGATTCGCCCCTTCTTTTTTCGCCGCTTCAATTGCATTTAAACTCTCTCTTACCCCGCCGTCTCCAATCGCGTGAATAAGTGCACCGTAACCAATTTTATTAAGTTCAGTTAACCACCATTTCATTTTTTCTTCTGGAATATAGTTCAAACCATATGGAGTTCCTTTAAACCACTCAAACTTATATTTTTCTAATATTTTAGCTGTACTATTAATACTAATTCCATCACTATACATTTTCACTTGATTTATAAGCATTCGGGATGACAAGTCATCACGTTTAATTTTTTTGAAATACTCCATTTGTTCTGCTTCATTTAAATTCGGATATACCCATGGACGAAGTACTACCCGCGTTGTTAGCTTTTTTTCATCATAAACTTTATTCCAAACATCTAACCAGCCTCGCTTCCAATAGAGGCGTCCATCACCGACTGTAGTAATACCATTCTTCGCAACCTCATCTAATCCGTCCAACAAACCTTCATAGTTTTTTTCAAAGAGGTTCGGCTGAGAATTCCATGCTTTTTCCATCACAATGTCTCCAGCTGTATCATAAAGAATACCAAATGGTTCTCCTGATTCAGGATCTCGAATGATTCTTCCGCCTTGCGGATCTTTCGTATCTTTATTTATCCCAGCTAACTCCAATGCTTTCGAATTAACCCATACAGAATGAGAGGTTCTTTCCATAATTAATACTGGATTATTAGGAAATAACTCATTTAGAACTTGTAATGGAGTTTGTTGTTCTGATTTTTCGTCCATATCTTTTAACAGCTCTTCTAAACTAAATCCAGTTCCGCTTATCCATTCCCCTTCCTTTACATCTTTTTTACACGCTTTTAAATACGAGCGTTGTCCTTGCAGGGAAGCATCTGGTGAGACACTACAATTCCCTGCTGCTGGTGATTTCGCTTCAAATATATGATTATGATTGTCCACAAAACCAGGGAGGATAAAACGTCCTTGCAAATCCACCACTTTCGTATCTTCATTTATAAATCCCTCTACATCCTTGTTTGAACCAACAAATGTAATTTTCCCTTCTTTAACGGCTACAGCCTCTACGATGTCTTGCTTTCCATTTGCAGTATAGATTGTACCATTTTTAAATACTACATTCTTCGGCAACTGATTAGGTAGAACAGAGCTACCATTCCCACCTTCTCCTACTTCAGGAGTACACGCTGAGATCCATACCATACTAAGAATCAGACAAATAAGTAAAATTTTTCTTTTCATATTCTTTCTCCTTTTTATTATGATAAATTGCTTACATATATAGAATAAGGATTGACATAATGTTAATGTCAATCCTTATTCTCATTCTATTTTCGTAACTAAAAAACAAATTTGTGTTACATACTCCTCTACCAAACAATCACATTCAGGTCCCTTTATATAAACTTCATATGGGTGACTATCTATTATATATCCATTCTTTTCCACCCACTCTTCTAATGCCATATAAGCATAACCTATATAGTCATAGCTGCCATAATGCATAGTAGTAACGATTTGATGCTGATTTAGCTTTTTTATTTCGCACTCTTGTAATACGCCTTTATTGTCCTCATACATAACCGGAATTCTTAATTCAATATCACTGTGATTTGGAATATACTCTTTATCATAAAAAACTACGGATGGAGAACCGACTATTTGAAAGCTATTTTTTTGTACATTTTCATATAAGTCATAAAAATAATCATCCATATCATCTATATCTATTTGTAATCTTTGAGCAATTACCGTTATTTCATTTCTCGTTCCAATTAATATATCGTAACTTCTATGACGAGCAATATTCAGACCATTATTCATACTTACCATTTCATTCATTTCAGAAATAACCTGTAAATTTTGTTTCACCTCATGAGACAACTCTATAATTTGCGCTTGCATATGTTTAATAAATGAATTTTGATCTGCTGACTGGAGAATTACTTTAATTTTCGGTAAAGGAAACTTGTACTCCCTCAGCTTTTTAATTTTCAATGCTATTTCTAGCTGTCCTTGTTCATAATATCTATATCCATTTACCGGGTTTACATATGCTGGTTTTAATATCTCCTCTTTGTCATAATGCCTTAGCATCCGTGTACTCATTTTACAAATCCGCGAAAATTCAGTAATTGTATACATATAAATACCCCTTGAATACATTTTCTTATAAGCTTATTTATTAAAACCAATCAAAAAGTTTTCTAATTGAAGAACCTTCACTCTGATTGTTCAATCTTTTCATTTTTGAAGGCAACAAATGACTCGGACAATACCACGTTAAACAATTCATTGCGCCTCCCATTGTCGATATTTCTCCTACATGAATTTGAATGACTTGTTTCTCCGTATGCTGTTGAATATATCGTAAAACCTCCCCATCTTTAGCTAATCCAAACTTAGGAACATAAAGGGCGTCACATGTTTCTAACATATTTATATATAAACCTTTTGCCGAGGCTATTTCTTGATCATATTGTCCTTTCTCTGTATATGATGAAGGAACAACTATAAATTCAGCTTCTGGCATTTGCTCTTGAATAATCTCTTGAACATTATATCTAAATTCATGATCCCCTAAAAAGTCACTAATAAACATTGTATGTTCATCAATAAATTTAACCATTCCGTCTGCGTGTGCAAGTACATCTCCTTCTTCAGCAGGAATAACAATAACCCGACTCACATCTAAATCCCACTCTAATTGCTCAATAATTTCCTCTTCTGTCCAATCATCGTTATCATCAAATATGCGTTCTGTTAATATAACGGTATCTTTTTTATTCCAAATAAGATTACCACCATCCAATATTAATGGTGACTTCACATACTCAAAGTCATTTTTCTTCAACCATTTATTGAATTGCTGATCTAAATATCGTCCTTGATCATCTGCTAAATAATTTGGGCGATATTTAAATTTAACAAGATGATTCGTTACAACTGGCGCAACATCTCTTAGCCAAATATCATCATACTCAAAAAAGTTTGTATGAAAGTCTTGCTCTTCAACAGATAAAGATATAAGTTGATCGGTAAATGCTTTATTTTCATTTAAGTATTCATTAAAGTAAATAATGTCTTCATAAAATGGTTGATAATATTCATTCGATTCATCTGGTATTGCAGTAAAAATAATGCCACTATGTTTTTGTTCCATATTATTTACCTCGCTTTTTAATAATGATTAAATAACTGATTTCAATCAGCCAACTATTCCCCAATTCATTTCTCTTTTCATTACAATTTTTGAAACGTGCACATTTCATGAATGGATTATAGCACGGAGAAATATTATATATTTATATAAAAAATATAAAGCCGTCGTTAAGCCGTAAACTGACTCTTGACAAGATTTTTTAATTTTAATCGTCGTACACAATGAAGGATTAGATGATTTTTTTATCAAGATTCAAATCCATTACTTCTAATAGGGCGTTTTGATTATATAAATTCACTAAATGTGTTTCTACCCCTATACAAATTCCTTCTAGTGGAAGATCGTTTGGATCCTGACCAAATGGATCCTCAATTTCAACCCCTATTGCTTCAATCCCTATAAATGCAAAACTTATAAACGTAGTTGCAAGTACTGTAAACCATCCAAGACTATCAACAAGACCAATCGATAAAGTCCCGCAAAATATGAGTAGTAAAATTTTAATATGAGCAAAATATGCAAAAGGAATAGGCGTTGTTTTGATTCGATCACATCCACCCACAGCCGTAAGCAGATTATTCAAATCAGCTTCCATATTAATTATTGCATTTGGATGAATTTGACCCGTTTTCAAACCTTTTGATAGTATAGTTTTTAACATAAAAACTATACTAATCGGTAAATGAATAGACTCAGTCAACATTTCTTTTTCCTTCTCAGAACAAATATCAAACAAAGCTTTTATTTCGGATAAATCTTTTTCGTCTCTCAAATGTCCTTTCGCTATCTTTGGAAAAGCAATTAATAAATGTAAAAATTTCAATTTTTCCTGATCCGTCTTTTTCCCTTCGGACTCCCAATAACATAAAAAACTAACTGCCAAATTTCTAGTACAAGCACCAATCGTGCCAAATAACTTTCTACCTTCCCAATACCTATCATAAGCAGTGTTAGTACGAAAAACTAACAGTAGACCTAAAGCCCCTCCAACAATTACCCAAGGAGTTTGATTAATTTTTATTTCTACATAATAATTAATTACAGTTACTATCGTTGAAACGCATATATATAATAAAATCTGCGGGAAAATATCTCTTATAACTGTTCCCTTTAATGTAAATATTTGATGTAAACTATTTTGATTATTGTAATGTACCATATTTACCAAAACCTCTTTCTTGACTACTATTTTATGCTTTCTTTCATCTTAAAAATTATGAAAGTATACAATTAAATAGTAGAATCATAAACCCTATCATTAGGAAACTGGTTAAAATTATTTCTTTCAATACCTTTACTCCTTTTTGGTCAAAAGATATAACACGTTTTTGATTTAAACAACAATTATTCACTCTTCTAAATCACGACGCATTATTCTAGAATTTGCAATGAATAAAGCGCTTATTAATACAAAAATCGCACAGGCATATAACAATGAATCTATTGGACTATCGTGATCTATAATAATTAAACGAACGATAGCAGTTATACCTATATATATAAAATAACGTAATGGAAAATGAAAATTCATTTGAAAGTACTTTATAATCATTACGATGAATTCAAAATATAAAAAGAATACGACGATACTATCAATCAAATGATAACTAGATTCCTCACTATTTAATTTAAGTTCTTGTATAAATTGAATAACTTCTTTCATCAGAAACACACTTAGAACAATCCCTAAGCAAATCAAAGCAACATTTAAAATGTACTGTAGAACGATAGGGAACAACAAAAAAACTTTTTTAAAATTCTTTAACACAAAAATTTTTCTCCTTTTATGATAAAACGAAAGCGGCATTACACTCATAATTTGTTTATCATTATATTGAAATTAAATTTCACTTACTCTTATTGCAGGCAATAAAACATAACAAAATAGGTAAAGGTAAAATTTTACCTATTTTGTCCAAAAAATAATAACTTCCAATCAATTATTTCAAATTAATGGGTTGTTGCTGTGTAACACAATGAATCATTCCTCCATTTTTATAAAGTTCTCTCACGTCAATTCCCACTACTTTGCGATTTGGATATAACTTCTGAATCGTATCGTTTGCAATTTTGTCATTAGGGTCATTATAGTTAGGCACCAATACAACTTTATTCCCAATATAATAATTGATATACGATCCCTTATAATCGAGAGTTTTTCCACTTTCTAAAGTAACTTTATCTTTACTAAGCGGTAAGTATTCATATTTATATTTCTTTCCTGAAGCATTTTTTGCATCTAACAATTTATCCATATCTTTGTTTGACAAGCCCCATTCAGCCAAGTCATCTTCTTTCATCGTTACAATAGTAGATTTATCATGGAATTTAGCAAATCCATCAATATGAAAATCCGTAATATCTAAATTAGGCACTCCGTCTAACCAAATAAAGTTTGTCACTCCAAGGTCACTTATATATTTTTCAATTTCCTTTTCTGATAAATCAGGATTTCTATTTTTATTCGTTACTGCACTTCGAGTTAATAAAGCAGTCCCATTGCTGTCTAATTCAATTGCGCCACCTTCAAGGACGAATTTCCCCCAATCAATTCTTTCAATCCCTAATTGTTTACTAACATTCTCACGTACACGGGCATCATTTTTATAAGGAGTTTTCTTCCCCCAACCATTAAATGCTGGATCTAATATTTTTAGATTTTTATTATTGTCATAAACAAAAATTGGTCCACTATCTCTTGCCCATACATCATCAGTAGGAGCGATAAAGAAATCAATTTTCTCCATATTTAGCCCTTTATCTATTAAAAGCTTATTGATGCGCTCTTTCTCCTCCTCATCGTATGCAACAATGTGGACTTTTTCACCCTCTGTTAAAGCGCTTGCCATCTTAATCCAAATAGGTTCAACTTCCTGCTTATACTCTTGACCATATGTGTATTCATGTGGCCATTGTAGCCATGTACCTTCATGTTTATCTTTTTCATCCGGCATCGTATATTTTCCAGCGTTTTTCTGTACCTCTACCTTTTCACTCTCTTTCCCTTTTGCATTTTCATTACCCCCTTCAAAAGAACACCCACTAATAATCGTTGTAGATAATGTAGCTATTAAACAAAACTTTACTATTTTTTTCATTTTTCAACCTCCTGTTCATGTCTCCAATAATGTAAAGCTTCACATAGTGTGAAGCTCAAGCTTTTTCATCAATGTAAAAATTACCAATTATTCTTCCGCATGATAATCACATAATTTCAATACAAATAGATGACATTCACAAAGTACATTCCCTATATTTAACATTAATATCATTTGACTTCCTTCATGAATTTATTCTAATATTAATCCCCTCTCATACCTGCTTCTTCACTAAATAAAACATTATTAAATAAAAAAATCGGTATTGATAATTACATATCAATACCGATTTTAAAATAATTATTTTCCTTCTATTAAATCTTTCGCCATTTTTCTAAACTCTTGATTAAATGCATCGTTCATTCCATTTTGTACGTTTGAGAAAAGAATTACAAAAGTTCGTTTATCCCCATTAAAATTATTAAAAGTGTTCCAACCAGCTAACACCCCATGATTATGATTATAATCTGGGTAAATATAGAAACTAAATCCATACTTTCTAGCGGGTGATACGGTAAACATATCTGATAAGCTTTGTTTAGAAAGTAATTTACCATCCACAATTGCCTCATCTAACCTTTTCATATCATCAACAGTTGTATACATTTCACCACAACCATATAACCAACTCATTTTTAAACGTGGCGTTGTTACTAACTCATTATTTTTTTTCGTATAACCTTCTGCTAAAAACATATCCCCAGGCAACGTTGCACCCATCCCAGATTCATGCATCCCAACAGGAGTAAAAATATTTTCATTCACATATTCAGCGAGCGGTTTATTCGATATCTTTTCTACAATATATGCAAGCACCATATAATTATAGTCTGTATATCTCCACCCTGTCCCTGCAGGAAATTCAAGCTTTTGAGATCCAATCCATGTTACTAACTTTAAGCGTGATGCTGCCTCAACTCTACCTTGTCCTTGCTCAGGTAACCCCGAAGTATGCGTTAGCAAATTTCTCAACGTAATATTTTTATCTGCCGGAAACGACGGGATATATTTATTCACATTATCTTCTATATTTAATTTCCCTTTTTCTCTTAGCTGTAATATAGATATTGCAACTACTGTTTTTGTAATGGAACCGATACGATATTTTGTTCTTGGCGTTGTAAAAATTTTATCTTTTACATTCGCATATCCGTATCCTTTTCGTAAAACCACATTATTTTTATCAGCTACAAGGACCGTTCCATTAAATCCTTTATCTTTTAAATACTGATCTAGTTTTGCTGCTGCTATCTCATAACGTTTTTGCTGATTCGCATCGACTTTCGGTTTATCATTTTTAAATTTATTCTTATAATCTGAAAATGCCTTCAAATTATATTTCTTATCTTTATTTGCATGTATGAGAGCAGCGACACTCCCACAAAAAATAGCAAAAATAAAGAAAACAATTAGCCATTTCTTAAACATATAGGGACCCTCTTTTATCCAGTTTCACTTTATACTTTTCCATTCTATTCCCACTCTATATCTATTAATTTCTAAACATTTTATAATTATATCATCTATCCAATATTCATCATATTAAACTAGATTCCTTTTTCTCGCATTCAAATTTTGACTACTCTCTATTGTATTTCTTTTTTGCAAAATTTCCACCTTACAATCGGATACATCTAACTTGAATTTCAATTTCTTATGTAACATTCGTTACACATTGGCAAGAATGGAGGTGTTAATTTGAAAAATACTGATAAACACAATCGTTTAGATGATTTGAGGTTTCATTATCGAGCAACAAAAACATAGTTATAATTGAATATTGCATAAAAAAGATTATAATTTTAAAAGGAAATGACGCTGAAAAATTTTCGAGAAAAATAAATCGAGCAAATAACGAAAAACAACTTATTATAGCTAAAATTACCGGCAATTTCAAAAGAGGAAATGAACGTTAATGAAAACGAATCTCATTTCTTTATTGATTATACAGCATATTAAAAAAAAATGTCACTCATCCGACATTTCTTTATATTTTCTTCATAAAAAGTTTACATTTTTAACGCTCTTTTCCTTTTACATAAACTCACCGCTGAAAAACTTAGTAAGCTAAAAGTGGATTTTTATAAAGCACCGCTTGTGAAGTATAGGCGGTGCTTCTTGTTTAATTACACAATAAATTGTTCATTACGTCTTCAAGTAATTCGTTCGGCTTTAAGACCTCGTTTTCCGTACGCCATCCTATAAATCCATCTGGCCTTATTACTACCGCTCCTCCGTTTTCTATCCCATATAATTCACTAAAATTATTACTTTGATCAATAAAATCTCCAGTTAAACCAACCTGGTACACTTTTATATTTACTCCTAATCGAGATGAAACAACATGTGCAGCTTCAGTCCAATCACTAGACTCTGTCCCAGTAAGTAACACAAAGTTGCTACCGAATAAATCAAGTATAGAAACTTCCTTCCCTTCATAAGTTCCCCAAAAATGTGGCGCACGCGTTCCCGGGCGTCCGTTCAAATCTACTATATCCATTCTATGAGGAGTGGTACATTCATCTATAATCGCCTCTGAGCAATACTGATAACCAGCAGTGATAGCTAAACTATCCATATTGCTCAAATTACTTTCATCTCTGCCCGCAGCACGAAATAATATACTACTCGCATGGTCCGTCGTTAATTTTGCAACAGGATATCTCTCTTCATGATACGTTGCTAACAATTTTGGATTTGCTTTCCCTTTTATAACAGCAGCTAACTTCCAAGCTAAATTATGCGCATCTTGTATTCCCGTATTTGAACCAAATCCTCCTGTTGGCGGCATAATATGTGCAGAATCACCAACTAAAAAAATACGATTATCTTGAAATTTTATCGCTGTACTTTCACTTGCTTCCCACGGTAAAACACTTAATATTTCTGGTTCAACATTTGTGCTTCCAATTGCCGTTTGAATAATTTGTTTACAGCGTTCTATAGAGAAATCCTCTGGTCGCTCCCCTTTTACTGGATCATAAGCTACATGATAAATCCATTTACTCACGTTATCGACTGGAATAAGCGCACCAATTACTTCTGGATGTAGTATCATAGTAAAACCAAATGCGTCTCCTTTTATAAATCCACTCAAATCCGCTTCAAAATATATGTTCATATAATAACCACCGATCGTACCACGGCCCTCGGTTAAAATCCCTAACTCTTCACGTATGTTACTTTTCGCCCCATCTGCTGCAATTACATAATCACAATGAATCATGCTCTCTTCTTTCGTTTTACGATTTCGAATCGTTGCTATTACTCCGTTTCCATTTTGCTCATAAGAAACTAGTTCATGATAAAAAGATAGCTTCCCGCCTAATCTCTGTGCTTCTTGCAGCATCATCTCTTCTAAAGTAATTTGATAACAAGCAGTTTGTTTTGATGGACTAATCTCTTCCACTTTACGAATTGACTTTTCATCATTCTCGTTCTGAGTGGCCTTCATTTGTTCCAACTCTTCATTCTTCACCTCAGCTATTGTTTGAACCGCAATTCTCCCGCGACAATTCTCTAATGCTTTACCAGCTAATCGAATTCTTTTTTCTAGACCTAATGCTCGAAATAACTCCATCGTACGAAAAGTAATCCCGCCTGCTTTCGGATGAATTGCAGTAGACGGATGCCTTTCAATAAGTAAGTACTCAATGTTCTGTTTTCCAAGAAATAACGCAGACGCTAATCCTGATAATCCCCCTCCAACAATTAAAACTGGTACGTGTTTCGATTTCATATATTTTCCCTCCGCATATATTCTTCTGAGCTCAGTGACATAAATATAATCAAAAAAAAAACAAAAATATAGACTTATATTTCATTTTGAATTATCATATAGATAGATTACGCCCCAAATTACTTTTTCCTTTTATACATCTACAACTATGAGGACTGTGTATGAATAAAAGGAAAAAAAAAACAAAAAGGGCCTTCGTTATATGAACTGTATCCCGAATCATGGATGGACACTTAAAAAAGCCCCATGATTCGGGTTTTTTGTGTATTTTTATCAAAAAACCTCGTTATAATGGAACCAACGATAGAAATGAGATACGGAGAATGAATGATGCATTGACTTTAAGTTAATTAGATTGATAAGAAAAAACCTATGCCCATGCATAGGTTTTTTGTTCATTTCCTTCTATTATAATAGTAGATTAATTACGCAAAATGAGTATCAGTCCAAATTACTTGTGATATCACATTCGTACTGTTTCTTGTCACATCAATATGAAATTGATCTTCTGCCGTAATGTGACAGGTTTGTCTTGCTGCTGCGCTAAAATGTATTTCGTATTTTCCATCAATGTTTACTATCTCTATATCTTTCCACATGGTGTTCTTTTGAAAGCCAGTACCGATTGCCTTTACTGTCGCTTCTTTGATACACCACATAATAGAATAATTGATGTAATTTTCTTTTGCCCACAGTACTTCTTGCTTTGTAAATAGCTTTTGAAGTGCTTTTTTATTCTTCCATCTTTCAATCTCTGTAATATCGATGCCTATTCCTTTAATCATTTAAAGCCACTTTCTTGCTTTGATTTGCCGATTTTGCAGTCGCGATATATACACCGATTAATACAAATAACATACCGATTACTTCTTTCCAACTCATGACAGAACCATAGAATACGACAGAAATTAAAGTCGTAACGATTGGTGTAAGGTTCAGATACATGCTCGCTTTGCTCGCCCCGATTTGTTCTACACCTTTATTGAAAATAATATATCCAACGAGCGTACCACATACAACCATATAAAACATTTCTAACCAGCTTTGTGCAGACATACTAGGTACTTTGTCCCAACCCCCTTCATATAAGGAAGAGATTGCTAGGAAAACAGAACCCATAACAGTCATTATTGTCGTAGCAAATAATGGTGAAACGTCTTTCATGACAGCTTTCCCTACTAAACCATATATAACGCCGCATGCTAGAGCTGCTAAAAACAATAAATCCCCAACATTAAATGCTAAGGAAAGTAACATATCAAGAGATCCTTTTGTAATCACGATAATAACACCGACTAAAGATAGTACTAAACTGATTCCGACTTTACTGTTCCATTTTTCATTTAAAAAAAGAATCGAACCTAGTGTAACGAAGATTGGCATGGTTGCAATAATTAATGAACCATTGATAGCGGACGTATAGTGTACACCTAAAAAGAATAGAGCGTTATAGCCGAAAATACCAGTTAACGCAACGAGTAATAGTCCTTTCCATCCTTTCTTGATAGAATCCATATCCCATTCCGATTTAATTGTTAAATACACCATAAGGATGACACCTGCGATACCGAAACGAAGAGTAGCTGCGACTAATGGCGGGATTTCAGTTACAACATGTTCAGCTGTCGAGAAGGAACCGCCCCAAAACAAAGGAACTAGTAGAAGTAAGAAATAAATCTTGTTTGATTGGTTTTGATTTTGCATCTTTGTACCTCCTATTTAGTTAAATGTGTAAGTTTCGTGTTTACAGGTTCAAACTTATAAACATGTTATGTAAAAAAATTAATATCCTGCTTCAATCGCAGATACTAATTCTTTCATATAAATAACGAAATTACTAGTTGTCAAAGAATAATATACTTCTTTTCCGTGTTTCTTTGGTCTAACCAATTCTGCTTGCTTTAATATTTTTAAATGATGTGATACTGCAGGTCTAGAAATTGACATTTGTTCTGTTATTTGAGTTACATTTAAACCATCGGTTTTAAGTAAAATCATGATAATTTGTTGCCGATTTACATCGCCCAATGCTTGGAAAATGGGAGTCGTCAAATTGAATTGTTCAAGAATGTTTTCTCTGTTTTTGCATTCGTAATTTTCCATGATTCGCATCCTTTTTAATAAATATATTTATAATGATACCATCAGTGTGGGGTTAATGAGGTAATGTTGCTGATGGTATCCCAACTATTGTAAGTATATCATCTTTTCTAACAAAAGTTGGTAAATATAGGAATTAAAATTCAAAAATTTCTTTTGCTTCTATTAACATAAAAAGTTCTGTTAAATGAATCATGTTCTCGATATCTGATAAGATCGTTTGCAGCTCTTTCTCAACCTGCTCCTTTTCTCCACAGTCTTTTAGTTTAACAAGCTCGTATGTACAAAATTGCAATTTCTCGTTTAGGTTCTGTATAAAACACTTGGTTTTTGCATCCATCATTCTCACCCCGCCTTCTAATACGCATGAGAATTCATAAGAGTATATTCAGATATTAGGAATTATGTGTATAATTCTAACACAAAAAACTAAAACTCGTTACATATAATAACAATATTATCCACAAATTGACAACTTTTTTCTTTACTTTGTAATATTTTTGTATTTCTCTTGTAAGCAGAAGCGTAGTATAGACTTTCTATGGACACAATGTAATGAAGTCCTTACAATAGATTTCAAGGGGATCTTTCAAAATAAACGTATAATATTTTTAATTAACCTCACACAGAATACATATAAGTACAAGAAAATAATTAAAAACCAATTACAATTCAAATTTCAAAAATACACAAAAAGGAGGAGATACGATGACTAATAAAAACGAAGCTGGTTGGAATTTAGAGAGTAGCTATACCGACCTTCCAAAATCATTTTTCACTGAAATCCCCCCAACTCCTGTACGTTCACCGGAGTTAATTAAATTAAATCATTCATTAGCAATATCTCTTGGTTTTAATCCTGAGGAACTAAAAAAGGACGCTGAAATTGCCATTTTAGCTGGTAATACTATTCCAGAAGGAGCTCATCCACTAGCTCAGGCGTATGCTGGGCACCAATTTGGTCACTTCAACATGTTAGGAGATGGTCGTGCCCTTTTAATTGGAGAACAAATTACTCCTTCAGGCGAACGGTTTGATATTCAATTGAAAGGTTCCGGTCCAACTCCATATTCGCGCCGTGGTGATGGCCGCGCTGCACTCGGTCCGATGCTACGTGAATATATTATTAGCGAAGCGATGTACGCGCTTGATATTCCAACTACTCGCAGTTTAGCAGTAGTCTCAACTGGCGAACCAATCTATCGTGAAACAAAGTTACCTGGGGCAATTTTAACTAGAGTTGCAAGTAGTCATATACGCGTTGGAACATTCCAATACGCGGCTGCTCGCGGCTCAATCGAGGATCTCAAAGCTTTAGCTGATTATACGATAAAGAGACATTATCCAGAAATTGAATCTACTGAAAATCCATATGTTGCATTGCTTCAAGAAGTCATTAAACGCCAAGCAAGCCTTATCGCAAAATGGCAACTCGTCGGCTTCATTCACGGCGTAATGAACACTGACAATATAACGATTAGCGGCGAAACGATTGATTATGGCCCTTGTGCCTTTATGGATAGTTATGACCAAGGAACAGTATTTAGCTCTATTGATGTCCAAGGTCGCTACGCATATGGAAATCAGCCGTATATGGCTGCATGGGACCTTGCACGATTAGCCGAATCTTTAATGCCGATTCTACACGAAGATGAAGAAGCAGCGCTAAAGATTGCACAAGATGAAATTTCAAAGTTTAGCGTGCAGTACGAAAACAATTGGTTCCTCGGAATGAAGAAGAAATTAGGACTATTTAGCAATGAAGAGCAAGATCAATCACTTATTGAGAAACTTTTAAA
Organism: Bacillus cereus; assembly: GCF_015071065.1. Lineage (GTDB taxonomy): Bacteria > Bacillota > Bacilli > Bacillales > Bacillaceae_G > Bacillus_A > Bacillus_A cereus_BA. The sequence goes on from NZ_VOVA01000012.1 coordinate 67,905, forward strand.
AGCAATGGAAAAATATAAAGCAGATTACACAAATACATTCCGTTCATTAACTGACACTACATTAGAAAATACACCTTTATTTGAAAGTCCCGAATTTAAAGAATGGTACGAGCTATGGCAATCTCGGTTAGAAAAACAAAAAGAATCGAAAGATGATGCATACAAATTAATGAAAAATAACAACCCAGTAATCATCCCTCGAAACCACAAAATAGAAGAAGCACTAGAAGCAGCTGTTAAAGATGGAGACTATAGCGTTATGGAGAAACTTCTTCAAGCTTTAGCAAATCCTTATGAATATTCTCAAGAACAAGCGGATTACTGCACGCCTCCAGCGCCGACGAATCGCCCTTATCGTACTTTTTGTGGGACGTGATTATTTAACATAAAAAAGGTGTGTTCATACAAATTGTATGAACACACCTTTTTTATACACTTCCCTTTTAAAAAGACAGACTGAAGCATCTTATAGTTATCCTTACTATATTCCACACTCCCCTCCCTTAAACTAAAGAACAAAACTAACTTTATTCCAATTTGTTTAATAATAAATCCACTAAACAAATATTGAGAAATATAAAACCCCATTTCTAAATATTATTATTTTTGATAATATATTTTATAAGAATATTCAAAAAGTGAGGGGATTTCATGAACGTTCAACTACAAGGTAATGAACAAATTACAAAACTATTTAATGATTGGTATTTAGCTATGCTAAAGCAAGATGTTTCACAGGCGACGAATTTAAAGCATGAAATTGAGGAAAAGGAACTACATTTTAAAGAAGACGAAAATTTAGCATTATACTATTCCTTACTAGATTTTCGCTATAAAATTTTAACAGCTAGTTTAAGTATTACAAAAGATAGTTTTGATAAGATAGATTCTTATTCCATCTCATCTAATCATCCACTTTCTTATTACTATAATTTGTTTAAAGCGATTTATGCTACTTTAACAACAAATTATAACTTAGCGAGTAAACATTATGAAAAGGCAGAGAAACTATTAGTCAATATTTCAGATAAACTAGAGGAAGCCGAATTCAATTATCGATTCGCTATCTTTAATCAACATTTTTATAAACCTATTGAAGCAATTCAGCAAGCAACAAAAGCCAGAGAAATTTTCATTACTGAAAAAGGATTTGAAATAAAATTAGCCCTTTGTGACAACATAATTGGTTCTTCATGTGTATTTTTAAAACAATATGAACAAGCAGAGGAAAAATTCAATTCTGCTCTTTCTATTTTACAAAAATTCAACGAAAATGCTTTAGTTTTAAGTGTTCGCAATAATCTAGGTTGGCTCTATGCAAGTCAAAACCTTTCTCCTCTAGCAATTCGACATTTATCAGAAGTTACAACAAAAATACCTACACATTTTAAAGCGACCTTTTTACAAGCTAGAGAACATTCTAAACTTGGTGAAATAAATATTGCTGAAGAACTTATTAAAAAAGGATTAAAAGTTTGTACAGAACTAAATAATGAAGAATATATACTTCATTTTAAAAATTTAAATTCATTTAACAATAATGAGTCAACTGAAGATCTAGAAAAAATTATTCTTGAAGGAATTACTTATTTCGACAAAGAATCTTTATATAACTACACTCAAGAGTATTCAGAGAAACTAGCTGTTAAATTTTATGATGAAAATAATCATATAAAGGCGAGTGAATATTTTCATAAAGCGTTACAAGCAAAAGAAAAAACGTTTGAGAAAGGAGCTCTAAAATGATTAAAAAAATTAGTTCTCTCGTTTTAGGATTATCTGTTATTGGTATTGTGTCTATTGGAATAAATAGTTCATTTACATATCAAGCAAGTCATGCCGATCTTCCTGCACCACAAAGACCTGATTTTGTTCAATCAGTTGATGTTAGTAAAGACTACAACCCAACAACTGCTGAAAAAACATTTTAATACCAAAAAAATGAACGACCTTCGATTAAGAAGGTCGTTTTAAATGCGCTTATTTTGTTGATGTATCGAGTACTTTTTAATAAACAAATGGTAGCGCAAGAGATACTAAACCACCTATTATTACAACACTTAATAAAGTAATACAATTCCGAATTGATATCCCATTCCTCTAATACGCTATGCCTCCGGCGGGATTCGAACCCGCACTCCTTTCGTAAGCATAAGCTAAGGGGAACACGCTTCCCTACGAAATTTCACCGATAGGAATTTCACCTATCTCAGCTTATTTGCTTTTCGGTGCTTCTGAAACCTTTGCCTTGCGACCCGCTTCTAGAGCTACAGAGGCATTTTTCTTTCAAGCAAAGGGATATTTCTACAAAAATAGAAATATCCCTTTGCTTCACATGAAATCTCTCACTCTATTTCTTTCATCAAATCAGCAATCCCCCTGCTCCCCTCACTCCCAACTTTCTCAAGTTCTTCTACAACTAACTTTCTTCTTTCCACAGAATGATTTTGACTTAACTTCGCTTTTCCTTCTATTTTATTTATCTTTATTCTAAACCCAACTATTCCCCTACTTAATCCTTCCATATAATTCGGATCTACATCATTCAGTGAGTAGGTGCTCTTTGGATTTTCATATTTATGTACTAAATCTTGAAGTGAATCTATTAATTCCTGTTCATCTTCAACAATTTCTAATTCACCATATACATGCACCGCAACATAGTTCCATGTTGGTACTGCTTTATTTGTTTCATACCATGACGGAGAGATGTAACTATGTGGCCCTTGAAAAATAGCTAACACCTGCTTATTCCCACTATCTTTCCACTGCTCATTTGGACGTGCAAAATGGCCATATAAAGTAAGTGCTTCCCGATCTAACAATAACGGCAAATGCGTTGCGTATGGATCTCCGTTATGTTGAGAAAATAAAGTTGCAAAACTATTTTGTTCAATAATTTCGTACTTCGTCTCTTCATCTTGTATAGTGAAATGTTTTGGTATATACATAAACGCCCTCTTTTCTTATCTTCTTATTTCCTAATTATATTTATGTGATTTATTATTTGGCAGGGACAGATTATAATTGTTTTATAAGGGCAGTTCATATAGTAAAACCTTTGTTTCAAAAATAATAGGTGGCATCAAATGATTTCTGCCACCTTAGTCAACTTTTTATTGATACAAGCTCCTCTATTTAACTACCCTTCATGGCTTTTTCTAATACACCTTTAATGAATTCCGTTTTCCCCAAACTATAACTTGCTCTATTTTCCGCCGTTTCTGCTAATTCTTTCTTTAACTTCCCATATTCAATAACAACGTTTGGATTTCCACGAAGATAATCACGAAACTCTACATGTCTTCTTAACTCGTCACTATTCTTATCGCATACATATAAATGATGTTCCATCCAAATTGTATTCTTTCCATCCCTCGGAACATATTGATCCTTTCTCCCAAAAGCCTCTCTCCCCTTAAAACTCCACTCTTCTTGATGAAAATACCCTATATTTTCAAGCCTCTTTATTACTTTTGGAAAAACCTCATAATCTTCTATTACAACATCTATATCCAATATTGGTTTAGAAGCAAGCCCTTTAACGGATGTACTACCAACGTGCTCTATAGAAAAAATGAGTTCTCCCATTACGTTATTAATCAACGTCTGTAATTTACAAAATTCACTTTCCCATTGTGTATTATATTTCTCAATAGTAATAAATCGTTTCAATTGATCCATCCTTCTTAAATCACTTTTATAACCTCTGAATATGCGTATCCTTAAAATCAGTTTCATACTTTAATCCATATCCAAGCATTCGATCCATCCCAATATGTGCTGTCCATATTAAACCAACCATTAAAATCGTATCCATCTTTAAATAGACCCCTATTAAAACAAGTAATATTGATATGATATATGTGTGAAATAGATTATAAATTTGTGCACCGACACGTTTGTTAATAGCGTACGCCACCATTGCTAAATCAGGCGTAAAAAGTAATACGATAAATAATAACCAACTAAATCCACATAATGCATATATATAAATCGCAGCTAATAAGACGACCAATCCTTCAAAATGTATAATTCGTTTCTCCAAACTTCATCATTCCTTATCTTTTAACTTAAAAATTTTATTCGGGTTTAAAATATTTTGCGGATCAAGAGCTTTCTTTATTTTTTCCATTACTAAAAGCGCAGCCCCATGTTCTTCTTCTTGATACTTCTGCTTCCCTATTCCAACGCCGTGCTCTCCTGTGCACGTTCCGCCACGCTTAAGAGCATACAGTACAATACTTTCGTTTATTTCATCCGCTTTTTTCACTTCATCTTTATCATTTGGATCAATCATTAAGAGTACGTGGAAATTCCCGTCTCCTACATGGCCAAGAATACCACCTACAAGACCAACTTTATCTAATGTCTCTTTCGCATGTTGTATTGCGCCAGATAATTCTGAAATTGGTACACAAACATCCGTGCTCATTAGTTTTTTACCAGGATAACTATGAACGTAAGAATAAGCTAAGTTATGTCTTGCATCCCATAATTTATTTCTTGCCGCAGTTTCAGTTTCAAAAGCAACTTCTTTACATTTATGATCAAAAACAATTTCCTTCGTAAACTCGATATCTTGCGTTAGACCTGCTTCATTTCCGTGAAACTCTAAAAACAGTGTTGGTTCTTCTCTGTAATTTGTTTCATTATAATGATTTACTTGTTTCATAGATAGTTCATCAACAAGTTCTATTCTCGCAATTGGGATGCCAGCTTGCAGTATATTAATAACAGCTTCTACTGCATCATTTATAGTTGGAAACGATGCTCTCGCAGCCATAACATGTTCTGGTATGCCGTATACTTTTACTGTTAGCTCTGTAAAGCATCCAAGCGTACCCTCTGATCCTACGAAAATACCATTTAAATGATAACCTGATGATGACTTCGCCGCTAAATTGCCAGTATGTATCACTTGTCCATCAGCAAGTACCACTTCTAAATCACGAACTTGATCACGCATTACGCCATACTTAACCGCTGTCGTTCCGCTCGCATTCGTAGCAGCCATGCCTCCTAATGTTGCATCTGCACCTGGATCTACACTAAAAAACAGACCGTACTTTTTCAATTCTTTATTGAGCTGAGAGCGAGTCACTCCTGGTTGTACTTTCACAAGAAAATCTTTCTCTCTTATTTCAAGTATTTTGTTCATTAATGAAAAATCAACCGTAATCCCCTTTTCATAAGGAATTATATGGCCCTCTAAACTGGAGCCTACTCCAAATGGAACGACAGCCTTTCCATGCTGACTCGCTACTTTCATAATCTCGCTAACTTCCTCAGCCGTTTTCGGATACACAACTACATCCGGCAAACTACTAGTATGGTAAGATTCATCTTTACTATGTAACTCTCTAACTGTCTTATTAACCACTACTTGATCTTCAGGAAGTACATCCTTTAATTCATTTACTAAACGTTCAATTGTTATTTCCATTACGTACTCTCCTTTTATATTATTTACGCCACATTAATTATACCATTTTTATACAAAATAATCAGAATAGTGAGACTCCTGTAATTTTATATATAAAAAAGAACTTGCAGTATTCCCTACAAGTTCTTTTTTATAAAACTATATTTTAGACGATTTCTTCAATAAAATCATAAACCAAACTAAAGTAAATGCCATCATAGAATGAGAGAATCCTACAATATAAGTTAACCCTTTAAATTTCGCTCCATTTAGTTGAAGAAGACCTCTCGCTGCCAGCGAACCTAACATTAAAGTTAATGCGATATTATGTAAAATAAACCAGTTATTAAATCCTTTCACTTCATGAAAAGCGAATACTTTTGCTAATCCTAAAGCAATTAAAAAGAAGAAAAAGCCAAGTACCAGTGTATGCGTATGCAAAAGATTTAATAGTGTAGATCCTAAAATCCCTTTATACTTTCCATACTCCCTAGCAAAAATCCCTGATAATAAACCGATAATCAAATAAGTAAACGATGCATTATATAATTTTTTCATTATGTACCTCCTTAAGTAGAATGTGTAGTGTGTCATATTTAGTAATAATGATAGTTATATAGTAAAAACTCCTAGTTGCCTAGGAGTCATTGTATAAGTATCTCACTCTTTACAATCCATCCTAATTATAAAATATCCTTCTATGCAAAACAATCGAACTTTATGTGAACAAGTAAAGCTCCATTAAAATATGTTGCACTTTTGTTTTACACACTCCATACTAATTGTTATAACTTTTAAAGGTGGTGCAATAGATTGATAGTTTTAGAAACTGAACGCCTCAATCTTCGTTGGTTGGATATAAAAGATGCTCCGTTTATTCTCGAGTTAGTAAACGATCCTGCATGGATTCAGTTTATCGGTGATAAAGGGGTTAGAAACTTAGAAGACGCAAAAAACTATATTGTAAATGGACCGGTCGCTATGTATAACACAATTGGATTCGGCCTTTACCTAGTAGAACGAAAAGAAGATCTCATGCCACTTGGTATGTGCGGTCTTATTAAAAGAGATTCATTAGAAGACGTTGATATCGGCTTTGCGTTTTCAGAAAAATTCCGTTCAAAAGGATACGGCTACGAATCTGCTTCTGCGGTAATAGCGTATGGAACAAATGAGCTAGGTCTTAAACGAATTGTAGCAATTACTTCTATAGATAACACTGATTCAGGAAAGCTTTTAGAAAAAGTAGGTTTACGATTTGAGAAGATAATTTCAGACTCAGAAGAAGAACTAAAATTATTCGGGTATAACGCATAATAAAAAAGGGACGCCATTCACAGGCGCCCCTTTTACTACTTCACTTCTACCGTATAATTCCCTGTTCCCCCGCCATACTGATACACATGTAAATAATACTTTCCTGGATACGTATAGTAGCTGCCTACTAATTTATTCCCTTGCGGCTGAGCATACGTAATATAATTATTTAAATCTGCTTCTGAATAAAGAACCCAGTTTATTCCGATATTATTTTCATTCGTTACATTAATTTGAAGGTTTTTCGCAGTTTCTACATTTATTTCAAAGTAATCACTTGTATCACCGTTTCCTAAACTAGCGCGTAACAATTGATTTAACTGCAGTTTATTCGCTGTTTTAAATGAATTATTCGGCTCTTTTTCTACACTGTTATCTTCTTTCTTTTGAACAGTTACACTCGTTGTATTAGTATTAGCTGCTCCTTTATCGTCTGTTACTGTTAATTTCGCTGTATACGTTCCTTCTTTTGTATAAACGTGAGTTGGATTTTGTTCACTACTTACAGTACCATCGCCAAACTCCCATTTATAAGAAGCAATTTTCCCATCTTCATCTTTTGATCCATCGCTTTTAAACGAGATTGCTTCATTCGCATTTCCACTATACGGACCATTAATAACCGCAACTGGCGCTTTATTCGCTGCACCTTCTCCTTCTGTATTAATGCCGTGGAACACAACATCATATTCAAACTGTCCTGATGCATTCACACGATAATTCACAAAATAAGCTGTTACTGTTTTATAGCCTGTCCATTCTTTCGCACTTAAACGTTTTAACGTATCATTAACGTTTTGCGTAATTGTTTTCCAGTCTTCATTTTCTCCTTTTGCAGCAGTACCTGTATACGTTCCTTGCAGTGTAAATGTATTAAAGAACTGTGATTTATTTTTCTTTACCGATACATTATTTAATTTCGCTTCCGCTGTAATTTCTGCCACAATGTCCGAAACTGGTTTCGGTGCGTGAGTTGCTAAATAATCATCTGACACGAGTGGCACATTATATTTCTCACGATTATCTACTAACATTTGCATATAGTCTTGATACTCTTTATTTAAATTCGCATCTTTACTTAAAGCAGAGCGGTATGCATCATATGCTGTTACATCATTTTTCCTAATAAGGTCATGAACTTTATCAAACATATCGTATCTCTTATTGTACATATACGATTGTAAGGCAAAGGAATAATTATAAAAATCCCACGTTCCATACTTTGCGTTTAACGTCCGTTCTGCCGTATAACGTTCGGCTGGATTTGAAGATAATCCTCCAATAATGCTCTTTCTTGGTACAACATTATCAGTTCTCGTTGAACCTGCAAAAAACTCAGCATTCCCTTCTTCAAACCAAGATAACCTCTCATTTTCATAGAATTTACCTTGTCCCCAAAGTCCCGGCACTTCATATCTACCTTGTAAATAATGCGTGAACTCATGACGGAATAACTCTTCTAAACTATATATACTCTCTTCTGGTGTACGTTCATAAGTAAAGAACGTTCCTGTTCCTTCTATATACATACCACCATTATCTGTTTCATATCCGTATAATTGACGATTAAATTGATATTCAGCTGGGCTATTATAAATAACCATCGTTAATACATCATCTGGATTCCCTTTTTCTAAAGGTTGGTCACTTTCAACCGTACGATGGAATTGAGCCTTCACTTCTTTTGCCGCCCAATATAACCGTTTTACTTTTTCCTCAGTCACTTGATCTCCAGCTTTTAAAACAATTGCACCATCATCAAACGTATACGTTTTTGGCAAATATTTTTTCTTACCCTCTTCTCGTATTTGGTCCAAATCAACCACTTTACCATTTGCATCTTTTCCGCCATAGTTCGTTGAAATTTGCTCAGCTGCTACGAAATATTGCTCACCTAAATATGGGTAAATTTTCATCGCATCTGTTACAACTTGCAGCCCTTTCGTCCCTGTACTATGGAATGTACCGAGTCTACCTATATAATAAATGCCATTATTAATAAGCCATCCGTTTTTCTCTGTAATCGTTCCCATTAACGCAAATCTACTTAACTCATTAATATAACTATCTATTTTCTGATACCATAGTGTATCTTTCGGCGCTTTTCCCATGTCATATAAATACGATTGAATATCATAATCTACACCTTGCATAATATCGTACACTGCATTACCTGCTGAACGATTATCTATAAATGTAGAAAGATTATCATTATATTGTTTGAAAATATTCGCAGCCGATGAAATCGTTTCCGCATCACTAGAAGCGTTTCCTATTATTTTTCCATATGATGATACAACTTTATTTTGTTCTAACGTACCGAGTTTGAAATTTGAATTGTTCGCAATCGTTTTTAATGCCGGCAAGCACTTGTCATGGTAGCTTCGCTCATTTAATTTGCTTAATTCTGTATGATAAAACCCTAAATAAAACCCAGATCGCAATACCTCTACTAATGTTTCAATCCCCTTTGAATCATCCTTCGTATACGTTTGTCCTTGCTGCTTCAATTTATCAATAATCGCCTGTATCCTACTATCATTTTGATAGAATGCAAGGCTGTCTTTATTAAACTGAAATAGCCCCGTAATTTGCTCCCAATCGATTGTTACAAGTAAATCTACTAACTGCTGATTGCTTAATTGATTTAATTCAGCAATTGTATAAGTTTTCGCTACAGCTAATTGCTTACTTTCCTTTTTTACTTCAGGTGGTCTTTGCGATAAATCAGCAAATTGTAGCCTTTTCTCAAAAGATTTATTTTCTAGCACTTTCGATGAATGAGCTAATTCTTGCACTGGCAGTTGTACACCAACTGGCTCCATTTTGAGCACATTTCGATAAGAAGCTTGCGCTCCCTTACTATCTTCCGCCGATATGTTTCCTTGCAAGCTACCTAACATTAAACTAGCAAAACTTACCCCTACTAACACTTTTTTTGAATAGCCTTTCATGCTCTCCCCTACCTTACATTTTTTAGTGTCCCACTTCATTATTTTACTATTCTGACTATTTATTCTGTATTGAGAAAAAATAAGGTAACGTTCACACATGTATCCGTTCAAAGCAAAATTAACGCTTGACTTCCCATGCGATTTGTATCAAAAAAGGATAGATAATAGCGAAATTCCTGCTATATCTATCCTCTTTGTCAACGCTATGATTTTAACTTTATAAACGTGACTTCCGGTAATGTTTGCATATGCTGAATAAATGCATTCTTTTCTTCAGGTGATATATTTTTCAGCTGCATTCCTACCTTATAAACCACACCTGTATCGTGCTGTAAAGCTTCAACTTCATATGTAATTATTGAAATACCTTTCACTTGTAGCGTTTCTAATATTTGTTGTACCGCTTCATGTTTATTCATACAAATTTGCACTGTTATATTTTGCGGAAATAAAAATCGCAACTTAAAAATACGACTTACAATCTCTAAACCAATTAAAACGAGAATCGTCGCTCCAACGCCCACTACATACATACCTGCTCCAATTGCTAATCCAATTCCTGCTGTAGCCCATAAACCCGCCGCTGTCGTTAATCCTTTCACTGCCTGCTTTTGAATAATAATTGTACCCGCACCTAAAAACCCTACTCCACTAACAACTTGTGCTGCAATACGACTCGGATCAAGAGACATATGGTCTTCAAACACAACATCCGAAAAAGCATATTTCGAAACAACCATTATTAAAGCACTTCCTACCGCCACTAAGAAGTGCGTTTTTAGTCCTGCCTCTTTTGAACGAATTTCTCTTTCAATACCGATCATCGCTCCTAATAATCCAGCAACCCCTATTCGTATAATAAAATCAATATCTAAACTCACGAACACTTCCCCCTTTCATTCATTATAGATAGATAAAACAAAAATTATCACGCACATCCATTTATCGATATAAAAGAATTTCATTAAAATAAACTTAATATCCCGACTCATTTATGTTAATATTTAAAATATTAACATAAATGAAAAATACCCTACTTTTAATACCTAAAACTTTAAATTTCAAAGCAAAACTATTTTTTATTTAAAAACAGAATGTGGATTTCATAAAATGAGGTTGAGAAATACGGAAAACGCTTTCATTTCATAACGCAATTTTGTGGAATAAAATATAAATAAAAGGAGCTTACTAACAATGAACGTCTCTTTACTTACACCTACTACCGATTTACAAGAAGAATACTTAGAGTTTTATACCGAATGGAAAGATAGCGGTGAAACGATGATCCCATGGGTTATTTCAAAAGACCCTTCTAATTTCACGGCAATGATTCAAGAATTACACGATGCACATAACGGAATAAATATTCCTGAAACTTGGGTACCAGACTCTACGTATTGGCTCGTTACAGATAAAAATAGAATTGTAGGAGCTGTTAATATTCGTCATAGTTTAACAGATCATTTGTTTAATGCTGGAGGTCATATCGGTTATGGTATTCGCCCTTCTGAAAGAAGAAAAGGCTATGCTACGAAGTTACTCGAGTTGTCATTAGAGAAAACGAAGGAATTAAGCATCAAGAAAGTACTTGTCGTTTGCGACGAAGTGAATACTGCTTCAGAGAAAACAATTTTACATAACGGCGGTCTCCGTGATGAAGATTTCACTGAAGAAGATGGTAATGTTGTAAGAAGGTATTGGGTTGAGCTGTGAATAAGTAAAAACAAGCCAGAAAGTGATTGCACACTTTCTGGCTTGTTTTATGCTGCTTCTATTTCAAACTGTACTGTAATACCACTCGGATCTACTACTGTAAATCCATTTGTAGTTTCATTTATTTCATGTTGTCTTTCTAATAATCTTCCTTTTACTTCATCTAGCGCTTCTTTGTGTGGTAGTACAATGGTATACACTTTTAATCCAGTTGCATGTGCTGGCGGGTGCGGATTATTTACCCCGTTCCACGTATTTGCACCGATATGGTGATGATACCCTCCTGCCGAAATGAATAAGCAATCATCTTCACGCTGCTGCACTTCAAAACCTACTGTTTCTACATAAAATTCATGAGATTTTTCTACATCAGCTATTCGTAAATGTACGTGTCCAACAACCGTATCAGCTGGTAATCCATCGACCTCATAATCAACGAGCGTTGCCAGTTCTTTTAAGTCAAGCGGCGTACTTCCTCCTGGCCCTTCTCCCCATTGATCACGTGGACGGTCTGCATAAATCTCGATACCATTTCCCTCTAAATCTTGTAAATAAAACGCCTCACTATACGTATGATCACTTGCGCTATTAAATCTTGAAATTGGCAAAATTTCATTTGAATATGTATAACGTCCTTCTTGCTCAGCCGGACTATCAATGACGTTCTTATTGCGAATCACACCAAATAGTGCCGAAGCAAAGGCTTCACGAGTCGGAACTAAAAAGGCAACATGATATATACCAGTCGTACGTGGTTCTTGCAGTGCTCCATCTTCTAACTTTTCAAGAACAAGTAGCGTATTCTTACCACCTTTTCCTGCTAAATATGCTTTATTCCCCTTTTGCTTAATTACTTCTAACCCTACTACATTCTCATAAAAAGCAATTTGACGATCTAAATCTTTTACTTTAAATTCAACATGACCAATACGTGTTTTCGGATGAATTTGTACCATGAATAACTTCCTCTCCAGTTCCCTTTAGTTTTTTATGTAAGTTGATAGGCAATGGGCCCATTCAACAAATACACCTTAATTTTGTTTTTTTGTAGCATCAATTTTTAGCCATTTTTTCGATATTTCGCTTAATGTTCCAGCTTGTTCTAATTCTTTTAGCGCCTTATTTATATCTTCTAACTTTTCACTCTTTTTTGCAAATGGAAATGCAATCTCTCCCCATTCAAGTGGACCAAATCCTACTTTGACATTATCTAGTTTCGCCTTTGTTATTGTTGTTTCCACTTGAACTTTATCATTATAATAAGCATCGACGCGTCCAAATCCTACTTCGTTCAATTCCGCCGTTGGATCCTCTGAGTACGTTTTAATCGTAAAAGCATTATTTTTATTTAAAGCTTTTAGCTCTTGCTCTCCTGCTGTACCAAGTCCAACACCTACAGTCTTTCCTTTTAGATCCTCTAGCGATTTAATTGTATGATTATCTTTCTTCACCGCAAAAACAGAACCTGAATACACATACGGGATCGAAAAATCATATTTCTTTTTTCTTTCCGGAGAAACAGATAATTCATTTGCAATCGTATCAATCCGACCTGAATCTAATAAACCAAATAACCCTTCAAAATCAGAAACATTCCATTCTACTTTATATCCAGCTTTTTTAGCAGCTGCTTCAATAATTTCAGCATCAAAACCTTTTACTTTTTCACCTTCTTTAAAAATAAATGGGCTACGACCTGCAGAAGTCCCGACTTTCACTACTTTTTCATTTGTTTTTTCACTTGCTGTATTAGAACCACAAGCAGACAAAATCCCTACCGATACCGTTAATGCTAATGTTAGTAATAATGACGATTTTTTCATAACTCTTCCTCCTAAATAACGAAATGATTGCCTTCTTCAGAAGCATTTAATTGCCGTAAAAACTTTTTCGTACGTTCATTTTGTGGGTTTCGGAAAATCTCTTCTGGCGTTCCCTTCTCTACGATAATTCCATCAGCCATAAATATAATGCGATCCGCCACCTCTTTTGCAAAATTCATTTCATGTGTAACAATAACCATCGTTATATGCTGTCTTGCCAATTCTTTAATAACTTGCAATACCTCATTAACTAATTCTGGATCAAGTGCTGAAGTCGGTTCATCAAACAATAATACAGCTGGATTTAAAGCCATTGCTCTAGCAATCCCAATCCTTTGCTGTTGCCCGCCTGATAACATTGCCGGATAAAAATCTTCTTTATCAGCTAAGCCTACTTGTTTTAATATTTCTCTCGCTATTCCCTTTGCCTCTTCTTCACTTTTTTTCTGTACAACCGTTAATGGTGTTGTAATATTTTGCAATGCTGTTTTATTTTTAAATAAATTATAGTTTTGAAAAACCATTGCTGTTTTTTGGCGTAATTTTATTATTTCTTTTTGATAAAGTTTCTTCGTATGAATCTCTAAATCTTCAATTCTAATACTGCCATCATCCGGTTGTTCTAATAAATTTAAACATCTTAGTAGTGTCGATTTTCCTGAACCAGAAGGTCCAATAATTACTACCACTTCCCCCTTTTCTACAGTAAGTGAAATTCCTTTTAATACTTCATTACGCTTGTAGGATTTATATAAATCACTTATCTCAATCACATATACCACCTCATTTCTGTTATAAATACGGTGCGTCGAGTTTCTTTTCTAGCTTTTTCTGTCCCCAGCTAATTACGATTGTAATAATCCAATACACAATCGCTACCGCTAAATAACTTTCCATATAACGATACGATTGTGCCGCTAGCATTTTCGCTTGCGCTAAAATTTCAGCGACCCCAAGTGCAAAAGATAACGAAGATTCTTTTAACAATCCAACAAAATTATTTCCAAGTGACGGCACCGCTACACGAATAGCCTGCGGAAAGATAATTTGTCGCATCGCTTGCGCCTTTGTCATCCCTACTGATAAACAAGCATCCATTTGCCCTGATTCCACAGCATTTAATGAACCTCGAATTATCTCTGACAAATAAGCAGCATTATTTAAACTGAGACCAATTAAAGTTGCTTGCATAGCTGTAAGTACTGTAAAAGCCGGAGATATTTGCGGCAATCCGAAATACAACACAAACAATTGAACTAATAACGGTGTTCCTCTAAAGAAAGAGATATACACCCTTGCAATTGGATATAAAAATTTCGTTTTGTTTTTTGTAATGATCGCCAGGCCAATCCCTATAACGAAAGAAATAATCATTGAAACAACAGTAATCCCTAAAGTTATGTATACATACTTAAATAATTGCGGAAAGCTTTCTAAAAAATACGCCACATCAAATTTCACTTTGCTCCCCCCTTTCTAGACAAAAAACTCTTCTTACACATATAAGAAGAGTTGAATGTTAATCCATTTCCCCTCATCTTCCAAACGCTTTTTTCGTTTGCTGGAATTAGCACAGTGCTTTTTAGCCTGTTGCTGAGATTTCACCGGGCCAGTCCCTCCATCTCTCTTGATAAGAAAACTAATAAATTTTTCCATTTATTTAGTTGTTATTATGAAGAATACAGCCAAATTAAAACAATGTCAATAGGAAAACTAAGAATTAAACCCACCCCTTTTTCGAATATACTAGTAATACATTAATTTACTATCCTTAATAAACTGTACACAAAAAGCCATTACTTCTATCAAACTTAGAAATAATGGCTGCATTTTTATTTTTATAGCTTATAATATTTATTTCATCTTATGTACTTCAGCAACTAACTTTCCACCCTGAATGCCCATATAAAGCTTAACAGGAGCATCATTCGTATTCTCAAATACTAAGTCTAAATATGGATATGCAATTGTAGCATCTCTTCCTTGTGGTACATAACCTACTGTTTTAGAGTGTGTAGTTCTCTCTACCATTTTCAAACCAGCTTGATCTGCTGCATTGTATAGCGTTGATGATGTTTGACAAACGCCACCACCATAACCATCTACTAATTTACCATCTACAATTTCTTTTCCTAATTGATATCCTTTATCTGGTGTTGTATCACCGATTAGTGCAT
Organism: Bacillus cereus; assembly: GCF_015071065.1. Taxonomy (GTDB): domain Bacteria; phylum Bacillota; class Bacilli; order Bacillales; family Bacillaceae_G; genus Bacillus_A; species Bacillus_A cereus_BA. Next base: position 83,314 of record NZ_VOVA01000012.1, read on the forward strand.
TAAAAGAGAAACTGTCTCCCTTCGCTAAAACAACTCCATTTATGCTTGCCGCAGACAAACGAATATTTTCAATACGGCCACCTGTTGATCCACCTAAATTCGTTTCATATCTACCAATTACAGTACCACTTCCTTGCGCATCACTTAGTGTTGCGACAGGTTTTTTTTCCACAATTGGTAACTGATACGTAGAATCCCACATACCTACATTTAATAATTTGTCTACTAATTCTTTTTCCATTAATTCATAAGAAGGCTTTCCTTCTTGCCATGTTCCATCAGGTGCTATACGTGAAGCAACCATCTTTTTATCGACGCTTTTCCCAACCTCACCAGCAACCTTCGTTACCGATTTTTTGAATTTCGCTTCATCTTCAAAATAGCCTAAACTCGATAAATCTAGTTTCTTTACTTCAGTACCCGTACGACCATCCACTAAGCTAATGTTATCCTGCACTTCAGCCTTAGCTTCTACAACGTTTCCACCGATATCACTTACTAATGCCACATCACTTACTTTTGTACCACAACCACTTACTACAGCTACGCATAGCACCCCTACTAATATACCCTTTACTTTACGGAACAATATACTCTCTCCTTTTCCCCAACGTCATTTCTTATGTATTATTTCATTTTTATGTATGTTTTGTTACAATCATTTTACAATATATTTAGAAAATGTTACAAGTTATTTTTTACTCTATATAAACTACTCTTTTCTTTTGTAAATGTCTATACATATTTATATAAATTTTTGAGTTTGATATGATTGTAACTTTTATGCAACCTATTTCTATCCAGTATATACCATTAAACAGATGAAATACAAATGTAAAACTCTTTCATTTCACCTCTCTATTCACCTGCATACTTCAGAAACCGTAATACCACCTTCTCATATGTGATCATTATTAAACAACTTAACCGAGTTTTTATAGGTAAAAACAATCATTCACTTCAGCGTATATAGGTATTTGCCGTGCCACTACTCCGCTTTTGCACATACATTATGATGAATTCAACCCACCCTTAAGAAACGGAGGATGTTTTTATGTATCCCTACAATCCTTATGATCCATATAACCAATATGGGTACCAACCTCAATATGATTTACAGGCACAATACCAACAATATATAGATCAAACAGAGCAAATTAATCCATATGATTCAAATCGCCAATTTCAACTTCCAATCTCTTTTCCTGGTACTGGAAACCGTCAATTAGAAAGACGAGTAAATGAGCTTGAGCAAAGAGTACGTCAACTAGAAAACACAGTTGAGCGTCATATACGTAGATTAAACCGCTTAAATCAGCGTTTACGTACAGTAGAAAATAGACTAAACATTCCATTTTCAGCATTAGAAGACGGATTTTAATTTCGAAAATAAAAAATATATAAGGAAGGGACGCCCCCTTCCTTATATAAATTGACGAAAGTTTTCTCCATCTCTATACTGATAAGAGTTAATGAAATGAAACAAGGTGATAAATATGGATTTTGAAATAAATTTTCTTTCCTTTTATGTGGTACAAGTTGAAGGAAAAGGTGAAGCAGTTGATAAACGCTATAAACATTTTCAAACATTAGACGCTGAAGAGTATGAAGATAGCTCTTTAAAAGAATTTTTGAATGGTGAATTATTAAAAATTTCAAAGCGAAAAGTAGAACGTCACGCAAAAACAGAACAAGCCCCAACAAAGATTGGTCGCTTTATTGTAGAAGAAGGGCATGAACTCGATTCAAACCCTCATTACAACTTATTTAATCGTATTCGTTTTGCAGAAACAAAAGAAAACTTCAAAGATATGAGCGAACCTCTCGTTTATACATACCTTGACACAAGCGCTGTACGTGGTGGTGTATTTTTAATCGCTCAAGCAAAACTAAGCAAATACTTTGATGATCCATTCGTATTCGTAATGAAATGTGACTTCGAACCAAAGGTTGCTTCCATTTCTGATGAATCAACGCTTATTCGTAACGTTGAAATGGCCATCACAACAAAGAATATGAAATCTATCCAATATCCATACATGCCTGAAGAAGGTATGGTAGAGCCTGGCGAACTAAAAATACACCAAGCATCACACGCCCGTTACTTTGAAGACTTCTTAAAATTCGTCGAATACGAGCGCTCTATGCCTGAAATTATGAAAACACAAGTAATGGACATGGTATACGACCAAATTGAAGACGTCTTTGAAGAAGGTACTGAAGAACGCGAACAATTCGACCAAGCAATGGAAGTATGGGCTGCTAGTCCTAAACGTGAAATTATGGAACAATTTTCAACCGAAGAAGTAATGGAAGCTACCGCTCAGATCGTCGAGCACGCCCCAGAAGTAGAATTAACGTTAAAAGCAGATCATATCTCTGTGAAGGCTCTGCTTGCTGATTTCGGAGATCTAATACATATTGCTAAGGTAAACGACCGATATGTATTAATGATTGAAGCAGACACACTTACGTTTGAGAAAGGGTTCTCTCCGATTGAGTTTTTGAAGCCGGATGAGTTGCAAGACGTGATTGAGCGAATTGAGAAGAAGCAGGGATACTAATATATTTGTGTGATTTAAAGAAACAAGATATCATTTTATAGATTTAATTTTACCATTCACTACTTTCCTCCCCTCTAAACCCATATACATAAGATACTATATCTATTTGGGAGGTGCAGGGGTTGTTCTTAAATCAAAATCCACAGCTTGCTTCGTATGAAATAGGAGATTGGTCATATGGGGACCTTAATGTTCGTACTTGGGGGGAAGGAGCTTCGCTTAAATTAGGTAAGTTCTGTTCCATAGCCGACCATGTAACAGTCTTTTTAGGTGGCGAACACAGAACAGATTGGATTAGTACCTATCCATTTAATGTGATAGTTCCCGAGGGTGCGGGGTTTAGCGGTCATCCCAAAACTAAGGGAGATGTAATTATTGGGCATGACGTTTGGATAGGCAGTGGCGCTATGATTATGTCTGGAGTCAAAGTCGGAAACGGAGCTGTTATTGGCGCAAGAAGCGTTGTAACACGAGATATCCCGCCATATGGAATAGTAGCAGGTAATCCAGCAAAGTTGGTTCGGTATCGTTTCTCACCAGAAGTGATTGAAGAACTTCAACAAATTTCCTGGTGGGACTGGGATATATCTACTATCACGGCGTCTTTACATTTTCTTCTTTCAGATAATGTCAGTGAGTTTATTCGAGAATATAAAGAGTGAACAACTCACTTAAAAAGTAAATACTAAAAAACTCCTATATCTATAAATGGAATAGGAGTTTTTACATTGCTCACCAATAAATTCTCCTCATAAAAAGAGGACTAGCCTTAGATACCTTAATACGCTTACTTTACCTTTCCCTCTTCCTCCAGCTTCTTCATCTCAGCCAAATACTTCAACTGCCGCTCCGCTTTTCTCACCGCCGTAGGAAAGTGTTTTTTCAGAAGTTCTACTGCAGATTCACTTATATAATATCTTTCCGTTACACTTTCCCACGTGTCACTACTTTCGAATGCACTCCATACAAAAGGACGCTCTGTATTTTTTCTCATTTCTTTAAATACCCATTTCCGCATCTTTTTTTTCGCTTTTTCTGTTAGTTTCCCGTTCTTTACAAGTTCAAGATCACCATGTCTTTTATATCGTTTGTTAATATCTCTCTCGCCATATACTTTAAGAAATATATTTGCTGTATTCTCAGCATCTGCTAAAGCTCGGTGTTGCTTTCCTTGCCATGTTAAACCGATTTGTTCTACTGCGAACTGTAAACTTGGCGTATGTTCAAACAATTCTTCATACGCTTGGAAAACGAACTTTTGCAAATCAAACCTGCTCTCTTTTTTCATACATGGGCATTCTACACCGTTTAATGTACAATCTTGAGATAGAAAACGATAATCTTCTTTTCCCCATGAAATAAATATAGAATCTTCTCCGATGAACTGAATAAATTTCTCTATAATTTGAGGGAATTTCTCTACACCAATTAAATCTTTCTTTGTAATTCCAGTTAATTTTGTTGTATGACGAGTTAATGGGGCACTTGGTTTTACTAACTCTGAAAATTCTCCAATAACCTTCATTGTACTCACATCTATTTTTATAGCTCCAATATCAACTATTTCTGACGGATCTTCTGATTTATACGTCCTAAAATTCCTTTCAATATCAAACACAATGAAATGTGTAGCCTTTTTCAATTTGTATACCTCTTTCTAATTCCTATTAATATGAAAAGCCTAATTAACAGCTTCACTTTATTTTCAGTATCTATTTATACATGCAGTTTATACATTTAATAAACTTAAATATAAATCAAAAATTCAGTCTTATTCGCAAATATACATAGAAGGACATTCACTCATCAAAAAAACGCAAAAAAAAAGAAGGGCAAGCCCTTCTTTTTTTCATAATTACTTCTTGTTTACGTTTGTAGCTTGAGGTCCACGGTTACCTTGTTCTACTTCGAAAGTAACTTCTTGACCTTCTTCTAAAGATTTGAAGCCGTCGCCTTGGATAGCTGAGAAATGAACGAATACGTCTTCTCCGCCTTCAACCTCGATGAAACCGAAACCTTTTTCTGCGTTAAACCATTTTACTTTACCGTTTTGCATTTAAAAATCCTCCTACAATGTACCTATATGTACATATTCATTTTCAACCACTTTACTATAATACTTCATATATTAAAAAACTGCAACCCCAGAGGAGATTTAACATTGCTATCCTCCTCGGAAGTTACAGCTCATTTAAATCTCTATATTATTAAAAGTAAAATGGTTTAAAGTAACTATATCATATCAATATAATAAAAGTAAAGTTTTTTTTAAGCTATATTACTTTTTCCTTCCACTGCATCGCTTTTGATTCGCCTGAACCGGCTACAACATAGCCTTCTTTTTCATTAACGATGCGCCAACCGTGCCCTTTAACCGAATCACATACTGTAACAATTCCTTCATCAAGAAGCACACGGCAAACTGTGCTAATTCCCGCCTTATTTTGTGTTGACGTTGTATATAACACATGTTGATCTACGCTTAAGTCTAAATAGCTACTAGCTTTTTGCTCATTTTGACATGTATGCCAACATATTTTTTCATTCTCAATACTCTCATTTATTTTGCAAAAAGAAATATTCCCGCTAATTCCCTTGCACGATCCACTTGCCGCTACTAAATAAGAATTATGCATAGTCAACGCAGAAATCATCTGATTCATCGCTATTTTAATCCTTTTTAATTTATGTGTCTCTAAATCAAAAAGCCAAACACCACCATATTTAGCATGTATTTTCGTACCGATAAATAAGTAATGTTTATATAAAAATAATGAACGAATAGATGGTGCATCACTACCGTAATTAAGAAATGGCTGAATGGTCTCCCATGTGGAACCAAAATTATTAGAATGATACAGTGTTTTATCTCCATGTGTAATTACTGTTCCATCCTCATTACTACATACATTCCAGCTCGTTGCTTTCGTTGGAAAGCGCTGGATCGTCCACGTTTCTCCACCATTCATACTACGAATAAAAACTCCTTCGTCTCCTACTCCGTAAACTACGTTACCTTCACTATGTAAATCTCGAATTCGTTTTTGGAAACCAGTTAAAACCTGTTTCCATTCTCCATCTTTTTCAATGAATAAACCATTATATGTAGTAGCTAACAAAAGCTTCCCATCTCTTAACTTTGTAATAGCAGTTGCACTTAACATTGTTTCCACGTTGACACTCCCATTCCTAGAACTTCTCGGCAAAAGCAATTGCAAAATCACTGCATTTTTCAACGTCTTCTTTATCTTCTGGAGCTAATTCAATTTTCAATCCTTCTTGTACAAGTTCTGCCCCGCATTTTACAAGACGTTCTTCAAATATCGTTACCGCTTCACAAAACAGTTCATACGCCGTATCACCTGATCCAAAAACAGCCACTTTTTTACCCGTTAAATCTATATTTTCTAACTCATCATGGAAATCTTCCGCTTCAAATGGTAATTCACCATCACCCCACGTATAAGATCCTAAAATGATTCCATCATAAGCCAATAATTCTTCAGCATCCATACCTTCCATCTCTTGCAATACTACTTCATGATCAAAGGCATCTAAACTTACTTTAATTAAATCAGCAATACTCTCTGTATTCCCTGACATACTTGCATACGCTATTAAAATTTTCGCCACTTTGGCATCCCCCTCTTACAATAAATGATTCTCATTCTCATTATATTAATAATGAGAATCAATTTCAATTATTATTTTCATCCGATTTATATCCTTTTCATTTATGTCAAAAGAAATCGTACATCTGACTATTACCTTTTCATTTTGAGTATTAACATTCATATTCATCTATTGCCAAATCTAGTTTCTCAACTTATTGTATATACATCCTTTCACATTTAATATGTTGCATATATAATGCGAAAGGCCATTTACACATTTCATTATTTTCAGGTAACAAACAATCTCGATTTTACAAAAAGAGGAGTCTTTATAATGAAAAAAATTTTTATTAGACTTTTGAAAATATCGTCTCTTTTGACAGCACTATTATTAACAGTAGGTGCCATTATCCTATTTGGCACTTCATACGGCCATAATTTACGTGTCATCGCAGCAGAAAGTATTTTAACGTCTCAACATCCGCAATACGCAAAAATTACATTACTGTCTGATAAAGAGTTAAATGATATTTCTCAATCCATTACAAATCCAAAATGGAAAAATAGCGAGTTTGCCAATACAAAACTTTCAAAACAAGAACTAGAGCGAAAGAAAAATTTACCACTAACTGTTTCAATTGAAACAGTTAAGAAAAAATATAACGACCATTTTTTCGAAGGTAAATTAATGACTATTAGTAATCCATTAAATGTAAAGCTCGTTACACAACAAGGTTCACAAGGAAAAGACGTTGGGGAAAAAATATATGTCATGGCAAAGCGAAATCATGCACTTGCTGCTGTAAATGCTAGTGGGTTCTGGGATGAAACGGGGCATGGTGGTGGTAAAACAGGCATCGGTATTGTTATGGAAAACGGGAAGGTTATAAACACACCGCAAGACATTAATACCCCTACTCTCGTCAGTGGACTTACAAAATACGGACAAATGGTTTCAGGAGAGTTTTCTGCTAATCAACTGTTAAATAAGAATGTCGTTTCCGCTGCTGGCTTTATGCCTCAACTAATTGTAAATGGCGAAAAAATGATTACAAATGATGGCGGATGGGGCTATGGTCCCCGAAGTATTATGGCTCAGAAAAAAGATGGATCAATTATGTTTTTCATCATTGATGGAAGACAACCTCATAGTATCGGAGCTTCTTTAAGAGACTGCCAAGATATTCTTTATGAAAAAGGGGCCATAAATGCAATGGCAATGGACGGGGGCTCGTCAGCAACATTGTACGCAATGGGAGACATTTTAAACATCCCTTCAACCTTATCTCATAAATCACGCTATTTACCAAACGCCTGGGTTGTTACCGCGAACCCTAAGCAACAAGTTCATGTAACGATAGATGGCACCCCCGCAAGCTCTCAAAAGATTTCCGAGATGACAGGATCTACTGCTGTAGCTATCAATAAATAAATAAATAAAAATAAAAAAAAGAACAGATGACTATACAATCATCCGTTCTTTTTTATTACTTTTTAAAAATACCAAATGGTTTTCCAACTGGTAATACAACTTTTCCGAAGTGTGTATTTAACACTGCTGCTGCTGAACCATAGAAAGATAATAATGAAATACATAGTTCAGAATACGCTGCTAAATTATGCATTGCGTGCGGCATAACACCTAAAGTACTTAATGAAAGACCGATAAATAAGAAATCAATAAGGACGAAAATCATAAATAATACTTTATGTGTTTCCATTGCACCAATTGTCATAAAGATCGTGAAAATCAAGTATCCGATAAAGGCTACACCAAGCTGTTTTGAATCTGCAGTTTGGGCTAATTTTTCGCCAAATACTCCAAGTTGAATTAACCAAGTCATTCCAACACCTAACCAAAATAGGCCGTACGCACCAAATGCTGTTGTACCGAACGTATTGTTATGCTTTGCATCGTGAATGCATGCAAAGATTTGTGCAAATCCTCCTAAAAAGATTGCCCATGGTAATACAAGTGAAACGCCATCTGTTAAGCCTAACTTTTGAGATGATGCTACAAGTGTTACCATCGCTAATCCAAATAGACCAATTCCAGATGGATCCGCTGTTGTCATTTTCACATGATGTGTAGTAGTTTGATTGCTCATATAAACCTCCTGATTATAAACATACTCGAATACAATACTTAAATCAGAAGGCTATGTCAATGGTTTTTTTTGTATGTTGTCAGACCTTATCCCCTATAATAATCGAATACACTTTTGGCCACATCATACGGTTTTATATTTACATTTGGCAACTCATTTATCGGCATCCATAAAGGAATATAACTCCCTCTATCTTTCAACTCGAACTCCTCGCCTTTACCACTTCCGAAAACTCCACCTGTAATATGGGCATTATAATAATACTCCGTACCTTTATACTCCACCTTTGCAATCAGATGCTCCACTTGTATATGTACCCCTAATTCTTCATAAACCTCTCGCTTCGTTGCTTCTTCAGGTGTTTCTCCTTCTTCAATTCCCCCGCCTGGAAAAACAAAATACATCTCATCTTCTCGAACACGTTTTATAAGAGCGATTTTACCGTCCTGTACAATAATAGCTGCACCGCGATTTCTTCTCACTTTATTACCTCAACACCAATCGCAACTGTTCCCCATTCTTTTTCTTGTTCTTTCGTATAGATTTCGTATGTACTTTCTAACATTTCTTCTATACTAATTTCTTCGCAATCAAATAATTTTTTATCAATTTGTTTGTACATTTGTTTAAAGCTTTCGTATCGCTTTATCTCTGTTACCTTTACATCAATTGTTTCTGCTGTCACAAGGTTAGTAAATACAATTTCATCACCTTGTTTTATATGTTGACGCTTTTTATCGTACAACCTAACTTCAAATACCTTTTTTCCAGAATAAATAGATTGAAAAGGTTCATTATATAATCCCATTTGATGTCTCATATTTTCCACTCCCTGTCGTTAGTTTAACATGCAGAAGTTATTATACTATTTTCTTCCTTCACAAGAACTTGTATATTTTTGTTTCATACAGGAATATTCATCTTCCTTCCCCCTTCCATATCCATTACTTACTTGAGAAAGAACGCCAAATAATCATGTTATGTTTAAATCAAAAACCTGAATACGCCCAATATGATATTGATGATTATACTTATAGCAAAGTAGGCTCTACTATTTTTTCGTGGAATGATGAAACGAAATTAAAAATAGGTAAATTTTGTTCATTATCTACTGTCCAACAAGATCAATGATTTTTTGATCCTCCCGAAAAAGAATCTTCATGAACAATAAAGTGAAACTTTAATCAGCGGGGGTCCATCCCCCACTGATTATTAGCTCACACCAATTTGGCTTTTACGGACAGCCCGACTCCCACCTAACTTCTTTTCTTTACAGCCGCATTTTTGGGTGGAAATTTTACTGCCCGTAAATAGTGAGATAAATATAAAAAGAGCATCCTATTCTTTCTTGCAGGATGCTCTTTTGGTATTTATTTTTTATTTATCCGAAAGTGATTACATGGAGAACATTTAAAAGGAAATTTTTCTAAACAATTAAAGTTAGTTGCGCAAATTTGTTCTAGTGTTGGAACAAATGGAATAACAACCATGTTACTCTCTATTATTTGTGTAACAGGTGGTAATACTGTACCTATTTGATATTCAAAACGAATATTTGCTGTATTAATATAATTACCTGAACCAATTGGTGCTTGCTCGACTGCTACTTGAAATGAAACTGTGCGTGCTTCACCAGGATTTAAATTACCTATAATAAATCCTATTGCAGGGCTTACATTTGGCACTGTCGCACCATCGACCACAACACTTCCAGGGACAAATCGAACACTACTATCTAGCATATCTTGAAAACGAATATTTTGTATTGTTGTATCCCCCGTATTTGTAATAACGGTCGTAAACGTAATGGCATCTCCTATCGTTGCCGTTTGAAGATCTGCCCTTTTTACAACTGTCGTCGAGACGTTCGGCGTAATAAATGGGATAACAACTGTGTTGCTATCACTTTCAACTAATACAGGCGGCTGGTTCGGATTTACAGTTGCGAGTCCATTCACTGTAGCAGTATTTGTGACTAAATTATTTATTTGCCCTCCTGTTATTACAACTTGGAAATTAATAATTGCCGCATCATTTGGCTGAAAATCACCTAACGGAATACCAGTATTCGGATTGGCAAATGGAAGAGGTACATCATTTACCGTTACCGTGCCATTTATAAATAACGTATTTGGATCAACGATATCTGTTAAAACAATATTCGTCACAGGAACTGTACTATCATTTATAACAGCAATTCCATACGTGACAACATCTCCTACCATCGCTACTTCAAAGTTTGCTCCTTTTGCAACAAATAAGATTGCAGTATTTACCGTTACAATAACTGTATTACTCGTGTCCATCACTGTAACTGGCGGCTCTCCTGGTACTAAAATATATTCTGCTAACGCCCCAGCAACGTTCACTACTGTACCACCATCTGGAAAACTTGTAATCGTAGCTTCATATGTTACAATCGCCGTCTCACCGACTGGAATGTCTAGTATCGTAAATCCAACCTGTGGATTCACTCCTGGACGCGCTACTCCATTCACCGTTACACTATTTGGTACAAAAACAGCTTCCGGAGATAAAACATCGATAAATTGAACATTCCTTGCATCAGCCGTGCCAGTATTTAATATGCGAACACTGTATGTTACCGTATCTCCTACTCCAACAATTGAATTGTCTACTTCTTTCAGCATATCTAAACTGCCTCTATTTACTGGTGTGACTGTCGTATTACTTGAATTCGTAATTGTAAACGGAGGTTCTCCTGGAATCAATTCGAAATCACCAGTTATTCTCGCTGTATTCATAATGCTACTCGAAGGCAGAATTGCGATTACATTTACTTCAAATGTAATTAATACGCTATCCCCTACTGCAAGATCCGGTAATGAAAACCCTACAAAAGGATCTAAACCTACTTGCGGAATCCCATTTATCTGCACACTTCCTGGAACAAATTCTAAACCAGCTGATGGAACGTCAATAAACTGAACATTCGTCGCTGCCACTGTTCCCGTATTTGTTACTTGCACAGCGTAAGTTAAAGTGTCTCCTAATCTCGTCGCTTGTTTATTTACAGTTTTTATAACATTGAATCGACCTCTATTTACCCTTGTTATTGTAGTATTACTTGGCTGATTTACTATAACTGGTGGCTCTCCTGGCACTAAAGTAAAGCTTCCTGTTATATTTGCAACGTTCGTAATTGTTCCTGATGACGGGATGGTTGTAACTGTCGCTTGAAACGTCACTATAACTGTATCGCCAACGAGTATATCTCCAACTGGAAATCCAGTAATCGGATTTAAGTTAGGTTGCACGGCTCCATTTATCGTTACACTATTATCTACAAATGACGCTCCTGCTGAAATCGTATCAATAAACTGAACATTGTTAGCTGTCACTGTTCCTGTATTCGTTATTTGTATCGTATACGTTAATACATCTCCAACAAGGGTAGCGGCTCTATTTACTTGTTTAATAATATTAAAGCGTCCTCTATTTACAGTTGTGAGCGTTGTGTTACTTGGCTGATTCACTACAACTGGTGGTTCTCCTGGTACTAATATAAAGCTTCCAGTAACATTTGCCGTATTGGCAATTGTTCCATTGGACGGGACACTAACAACTGTTGCTTGAAATGTGACTTCTACACTTTCCCCTGGATCTATGTCTGGAAGCGGGAATCCATTATTAGGATTGAATCCAGGTTGTAACACACCATCTATCGTTACACTGTTCGGAACGAATGTTATAGAGGAAGGTAATACATCACTATATTGAACATTCGTCGCTGCCACTGTCCCTGTATCTTGAACTACTGTTGTATATGTGATTGTGTCGCCTACTGCAACAATCGGTTGACTTACTGTTTTTAAAACATTCAAACCAGATGCATTTATTTTAGTTAATGTCGTATTACTTGTCGTCGTTTCAGTAATAGGTGGCTCTGTTTCACTAACAGCAAATGTAGCTGTAACGTCCACAAAGTTAACAATCGTACCACCTTCTGGTATGCTCGTTACCATTTCCTGATATGTGACAAGTACAAAATCATTAACAGGTATATCAGGAACTGTAAAACCGATGAAAGGATTTAATCCCGGTTCTGGTACGCCGTTAATGCTCACACTTCCTGGAACAAATGCTACACCAGTGGAACTAGAATCAATAAATTGAACATCTGTCGCTGCTACTGTTCCAAAATTAAAAATCAGTACATCATACGTTAAAATTTCTCCAACAGTAGCTACTTCTTTATCTACTATTTTTAATGGAAAAATAAAAGCTATATTAATTGTCGTAACGACTAAATTTGTTAATATTGTTTGCGTAATCGGCGGTTCCATTGGATTTGGTTGTGAAGTAAATGTAACATCTGCATCATTTAATATCACTTCATTGTCTGGGGTTTCTGTAATAGTTACTTGGAACGTTACAGGAATACTTTCACTAGGGTTTAATAACGGAATAACTGTAAAGCCTATTTCTGGATTTAAACCAAGTTGCTGTATTCCACCTATCGTTACACTATTTTCAACAAATGTCGTTCCTTCTGGAATGACATCTTGGAAGAGCACATCTGTAACAGGTATAATTCCTACATTCGTAATTAGCACGCTATATGTTAATACATCTCCAACGGCTCCAGTTGCAACGTCAACTGTTTTTGTTGCTGTTACTTCACCAGGAGGAGGTAACGGTATCGTAACTACTGTTGTATTACTTGAATTTGTCGTTGTTACAGGTGGTTGTAAAGGGTTTAACAAGAAAGTGGCTGTAGCAGACGCCGTGTTTAATACCGCTCCGCGCGTAGACGGCGCAACTACTGTAACTTGGAATGTTACCGTCAATGATGTTCCAGCTGCAATATTAGGAAGCGGGAAACCAACATTCGGATCCAATCCAGGTTGAGGAGTTCCATTTATCGTTACACTATTCGCGACAAATGTTGTTTCTGGAGCAACTGTATCAATGAAGGAAACATTCGTTGCTGTAACTGTACCGTTATTTCGAATGACAACAGAATACGTGTAAGTTTCTCCGAGTGCAGCTTGTTGTACAGATGAAGATTTTTGTATATTTAACTGTGCTGTGTTTACTTGAGTCACGACGAAATTGCTATCCGTCACAGTCGTTACAGGAGGTCCTGCCGGATTTATAAGAAAACTTGCCGTAACGTTTGATTGATTTCTTATATTTCCACCACTTGGAACACTAGTCACTGTAACTTGAAACGTAACTGTAACGGTTTGCCCAACTGGAATATTCGGAACTGGAAAACCTACCGCAGGGTCTGCTCCTTGCTGAACAACACTATTTATCGTTACACTATTCGCGACAAACGCAGCTCCGGCAGGTATCGGATCTTGAAAAATAATATTTTTTGCAGGAACAGTTCCTGTATTTTGAATACGAATCGTATACGTTAACGTATCTCCTACACCTGCTTGCGGCGTATTTACACTCTTCATTACATTAATTGAACCTACATTTACTCGTGTCACAACGATATTACTAATCGTTACAATTGTAATCGGTGGCTGCAGAGGACTTACTTGAAAATCCGCAGTGACATTTGCATTATTCGGAAGTACTCTATTCGTCGGTACACTTGTTACCAACACTTGAAAAATGACTGTTACCATCGATCCAACCGGAATATTAGCAAGCGGAAAACCAATAGTCGGATCTAATCCTAGTTGCGGGGTTCCGTTAATCGTTACACTATTCGCTACGAATGTTGTACCAGCTGGTATCGGATCGAGAAATGATACATTCGTTGCTACTACCGTGCCGCTATTTTGTATATTAACTGTATATGTTAGCGTATCTCCTACACCAGCCTCACTTGCATTTACACTTTTCATTACATTTAATCCTGCTGAATTTACGACTGTCATTACGGTATTACTCGGCACTGTTACAGTAATTGGTGGCTCTGTTGGATTTACAAGAAAATCTCCGGTGATATTCGCGTTATTTACAACATTATTCCCCAGCGGGATTTCATCAATTAATACTTCGAATGTAACAGTCACACTCTCACCAGTAGGCAAATCATTTAATGTAAATCCGAATTCCGGATCTGCCCCTTCTTGTAAAACTCCATTAACAAATACACTATTTTCAATAAATAACGTCCCTTGTGGAATGGCATCTTGGAAAAATACATTTGTAGCTGGCACACTTCCTGCGTTTATTATTTCAACTGTATATACTAAAATATCCCCTACAGTTGCAACACCGGTATTCACAGATTTTATAACTTCAAAGCTCCCTGTTTGTACAGCCATATTCACGACGTTACTCGGAACAGTAATAGTAACCGGTGGTTCATTCGGATCCACTTGAAAATTCGCGGATACAGTTGCACTATTTAAAATATCTTCATTTGGCGGATCCTGCTCAATTAATACTTCAAATGTAACTACAACTGTCTGAGCCGCAGGGATATTCGGAAGAGAAAATCCTGAATTCGGATTCAGTCCACTTTGCAGTGCTCCATTAATCGTTACAGAGTTTGCAACGAAAGAAACGGCTGAAGAAGTAGTATCTTGGAAAAACACATTTGTTAACGAAACGTTACCTGTATTTTGGACGGCAATCGTGTATGTTAAAGTATCCCCTACTGCCGCTTGAGTTGTATTTACTTCTTTTATTACATTTAAACCGCCTGTATTAATTTGCGTTACAACTGTATTCGTTTGTCTATTAATCGTTATTGGTGGCTGATTCGGGTTTACGATGAAATTAGCAGATACATTCCCACGATTTGCAACGGTACCACCTGATGGTGCTGATACAACTCGAACTTGAAATGTCACCGTCCTACTTCCGCCAGGAGATATATTAGCTACTGCAAACCCCGTCGCCGGATTTGCCCCAGGTTGCGAAACTCCATCTACAGTTACACTATTTAGTATAAAAGCCGTTCCAAGCGGGATTGGATCTTGAAAAATAACGTTCGTCGCCAGTACATTTCCTGTATTTTCAATTGTAACGGTATACGTAAGAACGTCATTAACTGTCGCAAAAGCTCTATCTACTGTTTTTCTCGTTCTTATATCAGCTATATTAATTGTAGTAAATACAGTATTACTTGTCGCTTGGCCTGAAATTGGTTGTTGACCAGGCACTGGAATAAAGTTAAATGTTACACTCGCACGATTCGGAATTGGATTTACAAGAGGATTAGATGTCACTCGAACTTGAAAACGCACTACAGTCGTTTGCGAGGCATTAATACTTCCGAGATTAATGCTACTTGCTGGATTTGCTCCAGGACGTGCTACCCCATTTATCGTAACACTATTGGCTACAAATGTTGTTCCAGCAGGTATACTATCAACAAAAATAACATTATTTGCAGTGACATTTCCATTATTCGTCACATTAACTGTGTACGTTAATACGTCATTAATTGTTGCCGTTTGCAAATCTACAGATTTTTGTAAGCTTAAATTCGCACGATTAATTGTCGTCTGTACTGTATTTGAAGAAGCTGTACTTGTAACGAGTGGACTTCCTACGAAAGGACGGAATTGGTAAGACACCATCGTACGATTTGGAATTGGATTCGGACTTGGGAATGACGTGACTCTCACTTGAAATGTAACGATTCTTTGAGCATTATTAGGTATTGTCCCTAAATTAATTCCAATGGCTGGATTTGCACTCGGCTGGGTTATCCCACCTACTGTGACACTACCAGCAATAAAGGTCGTTCCATTCGGAATACTATCTTGTAATACAACGTTATCCGCACTTCCCGTTCCTGTATTTGGAACTGTAATTGTATAAGTGAGGATATCCCCTACTGCTGCAACGGTTTTATCAACAGATTTAACAGGATTTATAATTGGCCCTGTCGCATCAATTTGAACACCAAAACCAGCTGCAGCATATCCATCTCCATTTGTAACGAAGCGAACAGTCGCTGACGTTTGATTATTGACTAAGGATGACGAAGCATCTACATTCGTAATATCCCATCCTTGTCTTCGGACGGCCAAAGCTATCCCTAACGGCTGATTCAAATCCCCAAAGGTGCCAGTTGTATCTAAATTCCCACTGTCATTACAGATTTGTGACTGAAAGAAATTATTTGCGGGATTTCTCGGTCCGAATAAAGCAACTGTAGCATTCGCATTCGGTCCAAAGCGAAGTTGGTCTCCTACAATGTTAGAATCACCTTCTTGAGCAGTTACAAGTACTCTTCCTGTAACAGAACCTGTAGATGGTGTTGCGAAACCTGAAATAGTAGCATCAACTGGTGGTGATGAAGCATCGATAATTTCTTGACCTGCATACACTGACAAATTCCGAAGTGGTAAACTTGCATTTTGATAAACTACCTCAAGCGTCCAACCAGCTGAACGACTAACTGTTGGATCAGCAGAAGTTCTTGTAGCCGGTACAGCACCCGTTGTATACGTTCCTGCTCCCCTTGCGTTAACAAGATTCGTTACGTTAGCAGAGCGTACGTAATAAAACTGGTTCCCTACTGAGCCTTGTTGTGCAGTTGCAGGATCTGGTGTAACAGAAAATGTTCCTGCTGGTGTTGTAAATGAAATATTATCATTTAAAAATGCTGTCACATCTTCAGTATCAGTCCGGTATGTGCCAGCCCACACTAGTTCTGCGTATAAAACACTACTCCCTGCTGGAAGGTTCAAAATTGCATTTGAAGAATTTAATGGCCAGTCATTCGTTGTTCCTGCCGGGAATCCAGGTACTTGAAGCGATGTATTTATCGTTGTAAACACATCAATCGTACCGAAGTTATTATTTGGTGCAGGCGATGTAGGACTTAGTCCTAACGTGTTCCCAGTGAACGTGACGGCACCAGTTACTGTTGTCGTAAAGCGATTCATAAAAGGCACATAATCATCTCATTTCATTTATAGTAAAAAGTGCTCTATACTATAAAATGTAGACAAACTATACAATGTACGTTGTCCAACAAAATTCCACATATATGGAGAGGAGTTTACTACACTATGCGCTACGTTATCGTAACAGGAACTTCACAAGGTTTAGGTGAGGCAATCGCCACACAATTGTTAGAAGAAAATACAACCGTCATCTCTATTTCTAGAAGAGAGAATAAAGAGCTTACAAAACTCGCAGAGCAAAACAACAGCAATTGTATTTTCCATTCCATAGATCTTCAAGATGTACATAATTTAGAAACTCATTTTAACGAAGTCTTTTCATCTATTCAAAAAGACAATGTCTCATCGATTCATTTAATTAATAATGCGGGTACAGTTGCACCAATGAAACCTATTGAAAAGTCAGAAAGTGAACAATTCATTACGAACGTTCATATTAATTTAATCGCACCAATGATTCTTACTTCCACTTTCCTGAAACATACGAAAGACTGGAAAGTAGATAAACGTGTTATAAACATTTCATCTGGTGCAGGAAAAAATCCTTACTTTGGATGGGGAGCTTACTGTACAACGAAAGCCGGTGTAAATATGTTTACACAATGCGTAGCTACTGAAGAAGCAGAAAAAGAATATCCTGTAAAAACTGTCGCTTTTGCACCTGGCGTTGTTGATACAAATATGCAAGCACAAATTCGTGAAACAAATAAGGAAGACTTTATTAACTTAGATCGATTCACCGCATTAAAAGAAGAAGGAAAGCTACTGTCACCTGAATATGTTGCGAAAGCTATTCGTAACTTACTAGAAACTGCGGACTTTCCGCAAGGCGAGGTTATTCGAATTGATGAATAGTAAAAAGGCACGCTCATAGCGCGCCTTTTTACTATTCAATAAATATAAGTATAGACTCCACAATTTTCTCATAACCAATTTCCTGATAAATTTTATTAGATGTTGGATTTGCTAGATCGGTATATAATGTCGTTGTTTTGTATCCGTCATCTAACATACGTTGACTAAGTGCGGCTACACAAATAGATGCATATCCTTTTTTCCGTTCTTTTTTCGGCGTATAAACGAAATTGACTGTTATATTATTTGTAGTCGGTCTCGTTTTTGCAGCTACAGAAACAAGTTTACCATCCACTTCTAGACCAAACAGACGATTATTAGTGATTAATGTATGTGCGGTTTGTTTCGCTTCTTCTTTCGTAGTTGGGAGCTTCACGTCTTCGCAAAATTGATATATCCATTTTTCTATTAATGGTAGCTCATCACTATTTATTTCTCGAAAAATCCCCTCCTCGTTCCACTTTTTCTTAACTTGTTGTAATGCATACACACCTTGTTCCATTACAACATTAGTTTTCTTATTTTCTAACACCGCAACCTCTTCCGCTAATTTCTGTACATTTTTCTTATTACCGATCAATCCAGGAATATCCGGATATACTTTCGTTAACTCTTTTGCAAGTTTCGCTATATCTACTTCCGAAATTTCAGAAGTTGCAACAATCATTTGTATCTTCTCTTCTGTTTGAAGAAATACAACTGTAATTTCTTCTCCTCGTTTCGCTACACCCATAAATATCGGTTCTTGAGCCACTTGTAATACACCTAATAATAGATTATTTTCCTGCTCATTCTTTTCTAAAAATGGTGTAACATCTTCTTTAAAACGGAGAACCTCTTCATATACGTGTAATTGAATCATCGACAATCTCTTCCCTCGATTTATATTTTAATTAAGTATTGGCGATTAATTCATTAAATCCTTCTTTTACGATTCGATAATATTTGAAACTAATGTGTTCAAATCATTTTCAGCATGCAACACTCTCTTCTTTTCCTTCTCAAATATCTCTTCTTCTTTTCGAAACGATTCTTTACGTTTATTAATCATACGCTCCATCTCTTTTTTACTCGGTCCACCATATACATTTCTTTTTTGAATAAAAGCTTCTGGTGATATAATTTCTTTCCACTCTTCTTCTAATAAAGTTACTTTCAAATTTTCTTGTAAGTATACATTTATGTCTTTGAAATGTAATTCATGTAACTCCTTTTTCTGCTCCAATGACATATTCGCAATCGCACTTGCTGCATGGTGTGCATGCCGAAATGGTATTTCATAGTTTTTTGTTAAAACATCTGCGAAATCTGTAATCGTAATCGCGTGTTTATATGAACGACTTTTTAACGTTTCCTCTTCTACTTTCATCGTTCGAATAACTGCGTTCATAATACAAAAAACACGAATCGCCTTTTCGATTCCTTTATATAAATATGGCTGCAAGTCATCCTCCGTATCGACAATATCGCCAAATGGTGTATTATGAATCATTTGAAACACAGTAAATGCTTCCCCTAAAGCACTACTCGTAATAGCGCGGGCATGTTCAATTGAAACAGGATTTCGTTTTTGCGGCATAATACTACTTATTTGCACATATGGCTTCGCTACAGTAATCCCATCATATTCTTTCGTCGCTAATAGTAAAAAATCATGAATCCATCTACTCGTGTTCGTCATCATTACCATAAGTAATGAGCTAACTTCTAATAAATAATCCGCTCCAGCAACAGCATCATATGAGTTCTCAATTACATTTGTAAACCCAAGTAACTGTGCCACTCGTTTTCGCTTAATTGGGAAGCTTGTTGTAGAAAGGGCAGCTGCCCCCATTGGAGAATGATTTAAAAGATGATACGCTTTTTTCATTCTTTCTAAATCTCGTTGCATCGTATCATAAATTGCCAAAACATAATGACCAAATGTTGTCGGCTGCGCCGGTTGTGTATGTGTATACGCGGGCATAATTGTTTCCATATGTTCACCGGCGAGCTCCAGCATACTTTCTTGCAGCAATAAATGATGTTCCATTAACCGCAATACAAATTGCCGTAAACTCATGCGATACATCGTTACACCCATATCATTTCTACTTCTACCGATATGCATATTACTTACAAATTCACACTTTGCTTCTTGAGAAAGCAAATGTTCAACTAAGAAAAAAAGATCTTCATGTTGCTCTGTATATAGCAACTTCTCCTTTGGAATCCCCTCTACTTTTTTAAGTGCGGTTAATATAACTTTCGCTTCTTCTCTTTTCATTAACTTTTCTTCAGTTAACATAGTAATATGTGCCCTATGCACTTGAAACATATCTTTTAATAAATAATTACGCTGAAAATTAAATACGTGCTGTAATACACAATCTACATATGTTTTCCCAGGGAAATCAGCGCCTTCATTCTTAATAAACTCTTCTTTACTCTGTTTCATCACCTTTTCCCCTTTCGCCTAAGTGTTACTACCCATCATACCCAGGGATGGTGAAAAAGTGCTTGTACATAAAGTGAAACTTTAATCAGTAGGGGTTTTGTTCATCCCCCACTGATTATTAGTTAAACCAATCAGGCGTTTACGAGATAAAAATAAACTCGGCGCTCATAGCACCGAGTTTATTTAATAAAAGTCGCATCATACTTATCACTTTGCAACACTTGGAAGTGTAGATTTGCTAAATGTTTACGTATTTCAGCACTGTCATCTTCATTTAAATTATTTGCCAAGAAAACAATTTCTGTACAGTTTCCGCGTTTATCCATTGCATAAACTGCTTTTGTTACCGTCCATGGTGTATAACCATTCTTTTGCCCAGCATGCCTGAATGTTTTACGATATTTCTTTGCACTCATATCTGTTTCGACGATATTCGCCCACACTTTATCTTCCGCTTCTGTAAGACCGCCTTGATGATTTGCCTTTTGAAGCAGTACCATATAATCGTTAGCGGAAGCAGCCGGCAGTCTATCCGACCAAATTTTGTCGTAACGTTCCTCTAAATACAGAGGAATTTCCTTCTGTAATAATGGTCCCTTCTTTTTTAAGCGTTCATGAATAATCATAGCATATTCACGATATTGCTCTTGAGACATTTCTTTTAACTTTTTCTCTATTTTATATTTTGGAACATGTAATTCTTTATGCAAATATCCCGGAATGTATAAAGATGAAACGATCGGAAATAGCGGTTGATGTGCAGGAAGCGCTAAATTTTGTAAATTCCGATTAATATTGTCTAATCCTAATACCTCCATTAAATATTCAGTATTTGCATTAGAACTAAACTTAACCATTCCTTTTGCAACTTCTTCTAAAGAAACCGCTCCTTCAGTTATCTTTTCTTTTTTTTGCAAATAATTTTGCCATCTATCTTGTGCACCACCATCTGTATTCGGTACATAATAACGATTCACATCATTAATTGAAACGAAACTAGACGGATCGATTTTCCCCTCTGTAACTTGTTTCGTATATTCAAGCGCCACAATTAACTTCATCGTACTAGCAACTGGCAATACAACATCTGGATTTACAGAATACACGACTTTATCATTTCTTTTTATTAAAAGTGCACTATTCTTTTCATCTTTATGTTCTTCAATAAAGGATGCTATGTACTGCGCATCATCATTATTTGAACTCCACACTTTTTTCACTAAAAAGTTACCTGATATCAGCAAAACAAAAATACCCACAATCACTGCGCATACTATAGTTTTTTTCAAGTGAAATTCCTCTCCTATTGTGTAACTCTTCTCTATTTATCTCTTAAAAACAAAATAATGGAGATGATTATTTTAATAATCATCTCCATTATTTTAACTTGTATGTTCCTATTATGTCTACGTCATAATTTTCACAAAATCCTCAAGAAACTTTTTATAATGTAATGACCAACCAATCCTCACCCAATTTTTCAATGCTTTCGCTTCAGGCTGCGGGCGAAAATCAGCGATACTCTCTCCTTTTGCAGCTCCAATCGTATCGACATCAACACGGCGATACACGTAATCTAAAAGAGATGGATTTGCCGCTACCATCATCGTAACTACATCGTGCACTGGGCTTCCTGTTATTTTAGGATTCAGGTTTTTGTAAGCTTTATAATAATAACTGAAAATCGGTTCTATTAATTTCTTGAAATTCGTTTTAGAATGTTTCGTAATATATTTCACCATTTCCGGTGTAATAATCGCTTCTGAAGTAACGTTAAGCGGTATTAATGTCACATTTTTTGCATTTTGCATCACTAATTGTGATGCAATTGGGTCTCCATGAAAATTTGCCTCCGCGACTGGCGTAACATTCCCGGGCATTAAAAAAGCACCGCCCATTATATAATATTCCTTCACATACTTCATCATCGGTTTCTCCAAAATAAATGCTGTCGCTAATGTTGTTGATCGACCAGCATCAACAATAATTAATTCCCCTTTATATTTTTCAAGAATACGGAAAAACTCACAAAATGATTTTATATTTGGAGAAAAGGCTTTCGGAGGCTTAATAGGTCCCAAGCCATCTGCTCCGTGAATTTCCGGATAATATGTTACAAACTCCCCAGATAAAGGAATTTTCGCTCCATTAATAACCGGTATATCTTCCCGCCCTGCTAACTGTAATAAATATGCCGCATTACTCGTCGCCTTCTCCTGCGTTACATTCCCATATCCCGTTACTACTCCAACAATATCAATATCAGGATGCAACAATCCATACATAATTGCTAAAGAGTCATCAATTCCTGGGTCTCCTAAAAATAATATTTTTTTCATAGACCTCAACTCCATCCTATCAATTGTTATTACTTTATGAATGTATGGCGGAATACAGACTGAAAAAGAAAATTTTATACAAAAAAAACGTAGTTTATTCTTATATGAAGAAACTACGTTTTTCTCTTATGATACGACTTTTTTCATCGTAACCATACTACCAATTATATAAGCAATAAATGCAAAGCAAATCGGGAAAACAACTGTATGTATACCGAATGGATTAGGGTAGCAAAGGTGAATAAACATATAGGAACCTACTCCAACTAAAATAGACGCGAGAGCTCCAGTTGCATTTCCTTTTTTCCAATATAAACCTAACACAATCGGCCAAATGAAAGCTGCTTCTAAACCACCGAAAGAAAATAAATTTAACCAAATTAAAAAGTCTGGTGGCTTAATAGCGGCAGCATATACGAGTAATCCTACGATACCAGTAATCCATAGGCTACCTTTCTTTATCGTACTATCCGCGGCATCTTTATTTATGTAGTTCACATATATATCTTTAATAATTGACGAACTTACAAGTAATAATAAGGAGTTCACAGTAGACATGATCGCTGCCATTGGTGCAGCTAAGAAAACTCCAGCTAACCAAGGTGGCAACACTTCCATCGCGAGTAGCGGCATTACTTTATCTGGTACCGTTATGCCTGGAAGGACTACTCTTGCAAACACACCTGTTAAATGCATACCAATCATAATTGTACCGACGACAACCGTTCCAATGATTAATGCTTGGTGCATAGCTTTTGAATTTTTATAAGACATAGCACGCACACTAATTTGCGGTAATCCAACGACACCAATTCCAATTAAAATCCAAAATGATGTGACATATGATTTCGTTAAACTTCCATCCGCTCCGAACGGTGTTATTAAATTCGGATTAATTTGAATAAGTTCCTGCATAATCTTTTCAACTCCGCCACCAGCAATGACAGTAGCAATTAAAATGATTGTTGTTCCGACTAACATAATGATTCCTAATAACGTATCTGATAAAGCGACTGCACGAAATCCACCAATTAACACATACACAAGTACAGAAAATGTAAATAAAAATAGTGCCGTTGTGTAGGAAAGTCCTGTTAGCGACTCAATTAATCGTCCGCCGCCAACCCACTGGGCTACTGTTGCTGAGAACAAAAAGATTATAATACATAACGCAGAAAGAACAACTACCGCTTTATTATTGTATCTGCCCTTTAAATAATCAATAAGCGTAATCGCTTCCATCTTCCTAGCGATAATAGCAAACTTTTTACCAATAACCGTCAAAACGATATATCCTGTTACAACTTGAATCGCTGATAACAGCACCCATCCAAGACCCATATTGTAAGCAATACCAGGCCCGCCGATAAAGCTACTTGCACTACCGTACGTAGCAATCATCGTCATAGCTAATAATAAGCCACCTAGTTCACGCCCACCAAGAAAATATTCTTGTAAAAATTTATTATTAGTGGCTGCTTGTACACGTCTTGATGCATATACACCAATTAAAAACACAACGATAAAAGAAATTATCATTGGGATTATTACATACCAATTCATCTATCATTCCTCACTTTTTTCTTCCTCTTCGAGTGAAATATCTTGAAATAAAAAACGAACAACTAAAATAAGCAAAATAACCATTACGATAAATCCAACGATACAGCTATAAAAAAACCATGCTGGAAAACCTAATACATATGTATATTCACTCGGATCCTTACTTCCAAGCCCATAAGCAAATCCATACCATATTATAAAATTAATAATAGCTAATCCAAGACCAATTAACGCTTCTCTATGGGCAACTCGAAAGCGCGGATCATCATGATAATTCTTCATTTTCTCCCTCCTCTCACGATGTATAATTGTACCACTGTTTTTCTAGTTTTTCCTACTAGAAAACAAAAACGCGCAGGATTTTTTGTAATTATATAGAATACAATGTTTCATTACATATTTTTTACAATTGTAATGAAAATGAAATTTGAATTTTCAGCATTTGTTATTTATGATTTTAAGTAGAGGCTTTTCATCTAGTTCCCACATCCTTGATTTCGGAATAAACGCCGTCTCGTACTGCGTTTAAATTATATTTTCAAGGGGGTTATACAATGAGTCAACTAGCTGTAAATCTTCATGAAAAGGTAGAGAAATTTCTTCAAGGCACAAAGAAACTATATGTGAACGGAGCGTTCATTGAAAGCGCTTCTGGAAAAACGTTTAAAACTCCTAACCCAGCAACTGGTGAAACACTCGCTATCGTTGCTGAAGCTGGTCGCGAAGACATTCATAAAGCTGTTGTAGCTGCTCGAATGGCTTTCGATGAAGGTCCTTGGTCACGCATGAGCACCGCTGAACGCAGCCGCCTTATGTACAAGCTTGCTGATTTAATGGAAGAACATAAAGAAGAGCTGGCACAGCTCGAAACTTTAGATAACGGAAAACCAATCCGCGAAACTTTAGCAGCAGACGTTCCTCTTGCAATTGAACATATGCGCTATTATGCTGGATGGGCTACAAAAATCGTTGGACAAACAATCCCTGTTTCTGGTGAATATTTTAACTATACACGCCATGAAGCTGTTGGTGTTGTCGGCCAAATTATCCCATGGAACTTCCCACTTCTTATGGCAATGTGGAAAATGGGTGCAGCCCTTGCAACAGGATGTACAATCGTTTTAAAACCTGCAGAACAAACTCCACTATCCGCTCTATACTTAGCTGAATTAATTGAAGAAGCTGGATTCCCGAAAGGCGTTGTTAACATCGTTCCTGGATTCGGTGAAACAGCTGGACAAGCTCTCGTTAATCATCCACTCGTAGATAAAATTGCATTTACAGGTTCTACTCCAGTCGGCAAACAAATTATGAGACAAGCATCTGAATCGTTAAAACGCGTTACCTTAGAGCTTGGTGGTAAGTCGCCAAACATTATTTTACCAGACGCTGACTTATCTCGAGCGATTCCAGCTGCGCTTTCTGGTGTTATGTTTAACCAAGGACAAGTGTGCTGTGCTGGGTCACGCTTATTTATTCCGAAGAAAATGTACGATAATGTCATGGCTGATCTCGTTCTATATTCAAAAAAATTAAATCAAGGCGCTGGTCTAAATCCAGAAACTACAATCGGACCTCTCGTTTCTGAAGAACAACAAAAACGTGTAATGGGTTATATTGAAAAAGGGATTGCAGAAGGTGCTGAAATACTTTGCGGAGGAAACAAACCATTCGACCAAGGTTACTTCGTTTCTCCTACAGTATTCGCTGATGTAAATGATGAGATGACAATCGCTAAAGAAGAAATTTTCGGTCCAGTTATTTCCGCATTACCGTTTAACGATATTGATGAAGTAATTGATCGTGCGAATAAATCACAATTCGGCTTAGCGGCTGGTGTATGGACAGAAAACGTAAAAACGGCACATTATATCGCAAGTAAAGTACGTGCAGGTACAGTATGGGTAAACTGTTATAACGTCTTTGATGCAGCATCTCCATTCGGAGGGTTTAAACAATCTGGTCTTGGCCGCGAAATGGGATCTTATGCGCTGAACAACTATACAGAAGTGAAGAGCGTTTGGATTAACTTAAATTAACGAGAAAGAACCTGACCTACTCGGTCAGGTTCTTTTCATTATGTATTTTACACTTGCAACCCACCGCTCACATTTAATACCTCTCCTGTAATGTAAGACGCATACTCTGATGCTAAAAAGGCAGCTGCGTTTGCAATATCTTCCGGTGTTCCGATTCTTCCAACTGGAATCGCTCCAACCATTTTCTCTTTTACTTTATCCGGTATTGTTTTTGTCATATCAGTATCCATAAATCCTGGACAAATCGCATTACACGTAATACCAAAACTTCCAACCTCTTTCGCTGCTGTTTTTGTTAAGCCTACAACCCCTGCTTTTGTAGCCGCATAATTTGCTTGTCCAATATTTCCTTCCCTACTAATAGAAGAAATATTAATAATCCGTCCATACTGTTGTTGTCTCATATAAAGAAGTGCTGGCTGCATACAATAAAAAACGCCAGTTAAGTTCACTTGTAATACTTGTTCCCAAGCAGACTTCTCCATCTTATGTAACATTGCATCTTTTGTAATCCCAGCGTTATTCACTAAAATATGTAATGTACCGAATTTTTGCACCGCATATTCAATTAACGACTTCGCTTCATTTTGATTACTCACATCACATCGATATAAGCTCACATCATACCCTTCATCTGATAATTCACGTGTCGTTTCTTGTAGCTTCTCTTCATTTACATCACTAATTAATACTTTAGCCCCTAGTTTTGCAAAAACTCGTGCGATTTCTTTTCCAATCCCCTGCGCAGCACCCGTTACAACAGCTGTTTTCCCATTCAACAAGTCCATCCCTATCCCCCATTTCTATTCGTTATACTGTATATTTCGGCTCTATGCTTTCCAAATCCTCTTTGTATAAAAAAGTCTATTTGTGTCAAACTAACTTTGCAACGTCGCATAAAGTGAAACTTTAATCAGTGGGGAGTTTGTTCATTCCCCACTGATTATTAGCCCTCACCAATCGGGCATTTACGGGCAGTTAATCTCCCACCTAGCTTCTTTGTTCCATCTGAATTTTGAGGTGGGAGTTTTACTACCCGTTATGCGGGATAAAACACAAGGAGATTGTGTCGAATGAAAAAAAAGAATTTAGATCGAAACAAAACTGCTGATGGCATTGATGTTGAGTTTTCTCGTGAACTCGCTGACCACAATGACTTAGAAGCAAACGCACGTGCAAATGCCGCTGATGCACGTCAAAAACGCCAATCAACAGAAAAATAAGGCACTACAACGTTCCTTATTCTTTTCAACAGGGACCTACTACCCATCAAAATAAACCGAGAGTATCTCTCGGTTTATTTTCTATATTTCTTTACGTAGTGCCCTAAAGCAAGTAACGGATATATATGCCCATAACTATGGTAGCGAATATAAAAGCCACCCGGTAACCCTGTACCCGTAGGATATTTTTCATTCATAGTAGACTGCGCGAGCAAATATGAAATTCCTTTTCGAATAATCGGTGTTTCTTGATCGTAGTAAGAAATAAGTGCATCAAGTGCCCACGCTGTTTGTGACGGCGTGCTAAAGGGTAAAGAAATAAATTTTTTCTCTACACTACTTTGACAGGATTCTCCCCAACCTCCATCTGCATGCTGCAAATGTTCGAGCCATGAAGCTGCTTTTTTCAACGATGGATGAGTTGAAGGAACTCCTAATGCACGTAAGCCTGTCATTGTTGCCCATGTACCATATATATAACATATCCCCCATTTTCCATACCATGATCCATTCTGTTCCTGTACATCCATTAACCATTTGATAGCTTTCTTTTTTTGCTCTTCAGGCAATTCATTCGGTGCATACGTTCCAAATAATTCTAACACCCTACCTGTAATATCTGGTGTTGACGGATCTGTAATCATATCACTCGCATTTTCAATCGGTAAATTCGCTAGTAACTTGCTCGTTACACCTCTTTCAAAAGCTCCCCAGCCTCCATCGTTGTTTTGTAATCCTTTTACCCATTCCACGCCTCTTCCCCACGCCTTATCTACTCTATCATTCCCTCTACTTCGCGCTAACGCTCTAAGAGCAGCTGTAGTATCGTCTATATCAGGAATCGTCGTATTAACATCTGAAAATCCCCAACCGCCAGCTACAAGTGATGATGCATGTACGCTCCAATCTACTTTTTTAGTTTGTTGTTTTTGCAATAAATACTCTGTCGCCCTTTGAATCATCTTATTTTCATTTGTAACTTTAGCTTCTTGCAATGAATAGCTAAGTAAAGCGGTATCCCATACGGTAGAAGGAGAATTTTGCAAATGACTTCCTCTGTCCATCTTCCATATATAAGATTTTAATCCTGTCACAGCTTTCTCAATAGTTGGAGACTGAATAGAGTGCCCTAATGCAAGCAAAGCATAAATCATATAAAACGTAGCACTCGCGTAACTATATAATGTTCCATTTTCATCTATACGCTCTTTCATAAAGCGTTCTACTTCTTCATATCCTTTATGATGTAACGATAATGGATATGATATTACCTTTTTCACATCACCTACAAACGATTGAAACAGCGGAGACCGCTCCTCTCGAAACCATTGCCCACCTTCGCCTGCAATATGATTTAAATTTGGCAATAACTTTTTCTCTACACGAAATCTCTTATTCATACAAATCATCATCGGAATTAAATGTATACGCGCTGAGCTGCTTAGCCCAAATATACTGAGGGGGGAGTCATCTTGTAAAAATAAGATTGGCGTTGGAAAGTGAAAAAGCGCAGGAAATTCATATTCTCCATGAATCGCTAATAAAAATTTCGTCATAAAATGAGCACGAGAAACTCCCCCGCGTTCCTTAATAAACATTTCAGCTCGCCTCATATTCACATCTTCTTTCGAATATCTTTTCGAAGCAAGTAAAGTAGCATATGCTTGAATCGTTGCGGATAAATTCCCTCCTTTTTCATCTTCATATAATTTCCAAGTTCCTTCATTTGTTTGAAGAGACGCTAACCTTTTCACGAACGGTTCTATTTCTTCGTCTCGCCCTAATAATTTGAGTAAAAAGATCATATGACAATCCGTTAACAGTGCTCCTTCAAAACAAAATCGCCACGTTCCATCTTGTCTTTGCATCGTTTGAAGTGCAGTAATTCTACGTCCCATCTCCTCACGCACTTTGTCATATAGTAGCACACTGCTCACCCATCCTTTCTAAGTCCGTATACGATATTCGAAAAGTCAGCTAAATATGTATGAAAACAAAGAAAAGCAGAATGTGCATTACACACATTCTGCTTACAAACAATATCCAACCCCGACAACAATTCCTAATAGCGCACCGACAACAACTTGATACGGTGTATGTCCAACGAGTTCATTTAACTTTTTATATTCTGTTTGTCTACCATGAAAAAAATCATTCAATATTTTCGCCTGCTTACTTACCGCAAGCCTTACTCCTGAAGCATCGTACATAACAATAATGGCAAAAATAGCGGCAACCGCAAAAACCGTGCTCTCCACACCTTCCACAACTCCGACACCTGTAGCAAGTGCAGTAACAGTCGAAGCATGCGAACTTGGCATTCCACCTGAAGCAAAAAACTTAGCAAAATCAAACTCGCCTGTTTTTATTAATTTAAAAACGACTTTCGTTAACTGTGCTATAAACCAAGAAATTATAGCTGCCATAAGCGGATCATTATGTAAAATTGTTTCCATGTTTTTCAGCTCCTCACTGACTATAATGGAATTTCTATATAATTATAAGTATAAAGAAAAATGCGTAGAAAATACTACGCATTATGATACTTTTGCTGATTTATTTTTAATAAATTTCGGTTGTTTCTGTAGTAAAAACTTTGTTTTCGCTATCGAGAAGACAAATAAAGCAACCCATATACAGAAAAATGCCATCATATGAGTTGATGTGAATTTCTCACCAAAGACGAAAACACCTAAAATTAAACTAATAGTCGGCGCAATATATTGTAAAAACCCTATCATATAGAGCGGAATAAGTTGCGCCCCTTTAGCGAAATAAAAGAGTGGTAATGCTGTAACAATACCCGCTCCTATTAAAAGAAACGTTGATATTGCCGAAATAGAACCGAACGAACCAAAGCCATGAACTCCTGTCATAAACAAATATATAAGCGCAAATGGCGTCACTAACATCGTTTCCATCGTAAGCCCAATTGTCGCGTCATAATTTAATAATTTTTTTGTTAATCCATATAATCCAAATGAAAAGGCAAGTGAAAGAGAAACCCATGGAATTGATCCGAAACGTATTGTTAAAATAACAACACCTACTCCAGCTAAACCAACCGCAACATATTGCCAAAAATTAAGCTTCTCTTTTAAAACAACTGTACCAAGTAAAATACTTATAAGTGGATTAATATAATAGCCAAGACTTGCTTCGATTACATGGTTATGATTTACGGCCCATATGTATACAAACCAGTTTCCACTAATAAGTACCGAAGCAATTGTTAATGACATTAATAATTTAGGTCGTTTAAAAAGGGCCACTAACTCCCCACCAAACTGACGAAATCTCTTCGTTACTCCTAAAACTAACAACATAAAAACAAATGCCCAAACGATGCGGTGCGCTAATATTTCATCTGCCGGAACTTCCTCCACCCATTTCCAATAAATCGGAAGGACTCCCCACATCGTATATGCACCTGCTGCATATATAATCCCCTGCTTTTGCTGCGTTTTTTGACTCCCCATCTTTCTTTTTCTCCTCTTCTCTTTTTTTCTTCATTATAAAGTCTCACATGCTTACTTTACCAATATTCAATCTGCATTTCTTTCGACATTCCTCTTGCCAATCCGTTATATGTATAAAAACACTCCTACTGTTATAATAACGAGCGCCGGAATACCGAAGACAAATTTACTTTTATGTGTCTTATGATGAAACATATACATACCAGTCCAAGCTCCAACCGCCCCTCCAGCTGCAGCTGATAAAAACAACGTACTTTCTGGCGTTCTCCACTGCTTTTTCTTTGCTTTTCGCTTATCAAGCCCCATCATACTAAATGCTATAACGTTGATAATAATAAAATAAATCCATTTCATCTCTTTCTCTCCCTTAAAAAATTCGCTTTATTGTAACACGAAAAAACCACGCAGGCGAGTAGCCTGCATGGTTTTATACTTCAGTCTCTTGATCTTCTTGCCCTTTTTGCTCTTCCATTTGTTGCTCTGCAATTTCCGCGGAAATCATTCCATAATAAATTTCTGGATATAATCCAAATATTTGATATACACTTCCTAAAAACGGCATCGGAATCCCTCATTTCTAAAGTTGTATTGCCATTCTTAAGGATTCCCTTTTCACTCATTATACATTCGTTTTTGGCACTTCTTCTTCATCGGGAACATGTAATACATTTTGCCATTTTTTATAAGGCGCACTATTTGGATCCACATACCCTTTCGCATACGAACGATCCCACAATTGTTTCATAAACATCTCTTTCTCTTTCTTTGCAACCATATCTGCACCTGTTCCGTAATAGTTTTGGAAATACAGCTCAATTTCATCAAGGAATAGCCTTAACAAATCGTCAGATGTTTCTTCTAACGTCGGGTCATATTTTGCCTCACGATCATACATTAAAATCATATCTAAAATATTATGGACATGCTCTTTACGAAGCCATCTAATATCTTGAGCACCTAATACAAATGCATGTGTATATAAATGCCCACCTTGTATCATTGCCTTTTCTTGCTCTTCTTCAAACCTGGACAAGATATTTTCATAAATAAACGGATTATGAAGCAATGCTCTGTGCAACTTATAACTTTCGTTTGAAATATTTTTCCCCATCGACTGGATTAAAAAGCTACGACCGACACCATTATATTGATACACGAATTGTCCATCAACAGCAACTAAGCTAATCCAACGATACATATACGCGTATAGAAGAGCACGATTACATTTATCGTAATCTAACTTCGTTTGCGTTGCATTCAAGTCTGGCATAAAGGCTGGTAAATGCCAATATTTATCTAAATGCGGCGTCAAACTAGATTTTTTACTATTTAATTTGTTCACGCGGCGATAATACGATTGAAAGTAGTCACCTTTATCGTTCATAAAACCATTCGCAATATGTCCAGATGAAAGCTTAGGAAAATCTTGTAGCGATAATCCGTAATGAGCACGATAACAAATCACTTCAAATGGTGAAAACGCCTCGTTTACCGTATCTTTTTCTTTAAACATTTCTTGCAATAACTCTTCTTGCAATTCTTGTTTTAAAGATGGATGTACACCCCAATATTGTAATTCTCTGTGATGAGAAACTTTCGGAACAAACGGACTTGCTAAATGGAAAAGATCTTCAATTTTTTCACGAACGTATTCATCACGATCACGTTTCTTGAAATCTGCTTCTTTTCGCAATGCTTCAACGATATTAAGCTCTAGTTTGTCACGATAGCGCACTTGAAGTTCGTCATAACAATAACTCAATATATGTTCACGATAGAAGTCTTCCACCTTTTTCGACTGAATTTCTTCGGCTTTCGCATCACGACAATATTCCCCGTACAAGCTCATATAAATTTCGGACGATATATCTTTCGGTAATACACCTAAATTTAAATGTTGCTGCATATCTTGCCAAATCTTTTCTTGCAATTTCTCTTCAGCTAATACGTATACATTCGTCGGGTTCGTTTTCCCCTCAAATTCCTTGCTTCGCTTTTCAATTTCAAACAATAAATTTTCACGTGTTTCGTATAAATTATCAAAGAATCTTTCCCAATATTGAATCATTTTATCAACTGCTTGGTATAGCGATTGATACACGAGTTCTAACAACATTTCTTTACGATACTCACTTAATTTGTGGACATATTGCGTTACGATATCTTCAAATTCTTTTTTGAACAAACGTTGCTGATTATAAAACATTTTGCCGACCCAACCTTGTTGCTGGGCAATTTCAACGCGGCGAACAGCCGTTACCGTTCCATCAATATTACTCACATTAAATTTCTTATCGTAGTTTTGAATTAAATTACGCTTTTGTTCATTATTTTCATGTAGTCGATTCATCTTCTCTACTAACTGCTTTCGAATTTCATACAGCATAAAGCGTGCTGCGACTGGATGGACAGGATCCGTTTTCTTTAAAAACCATGTATTTAATTGATAAGACTGTCCTTCTGAGCCACTCGGTGTAAAACGATCTGATTCGATCATGTCATATAAAAGAGTAGTCACGTGCTCATGTACACGGCTCGGAATCGCATAAGCATATAAACGAACCGCATGATCAACTCTCGCTACTTCACCTTTCATTTGTTCCATCATTTTCAGTTTAGCAGCCGATATTTTACACTCATGCTGCAGGCGGTTTAATTCTTCATCTTTTTGCACTGTACGGTGTACATAGCTTTCGACAGCCTCTAAAAACAACTTAGATTTCGCGACACCGACCTTACCGCCCTCTGCTCCTTCGCGCGTCTCATTGAACATTTGTCTATAAAAAATATGGGCCTGCTCTGGACGAGTAGCAAGATGCTCTAAATCTTCTAAATAACTTTTCCCGCGCTCGGGCTTTTCACGCTGCATACCGCGTTTTACATCTTGATCGTATCTTTGCCTCTTCTCTTGAAACAGTTGATCCAAATGAAGCCACGATTCATCTAAACCTTGCACCGCCCATTTTAAAGCACAGTATTTCAAAACGTGCTCATACGGATAAATAAGTTTTGCCGTTCCTGCTCCGCAATATCTCCCTTTCCCACTCGATTCTGCCAATTGCTGAATTTGATTATCTTCTTGTGCAAAATGATTCGCAGACATTGGACTAAATAACTGTAAATAAATCGTATTTGTCATTTGCTCCATATAATCCGATAAATTGTGCAAATGGTGCCCATGTAAATTTTCATAATCATATAAGAAACAATAATTGTACGGTAAATGATGCTGCTTTATCGTATGATTTGTTCTTCCATCTTCATCCACTTGATCAGGACGATATTCTAATTCAATCGTTACGCCGCCTCGTTTTGATAATTCACCAGTCGACCCGAGCGTAATAGCGTGCAACTCTTTTAACGATGCATAACCATTCGCTTGCACAGTTTCAAACTCTTTCGCACTAACCGTTCTCGTCTTAACTAAAACATCTGGCATTAAAAACGCACCGCGAATTAAAATGTTGTGATGCTGCAATTTTTTCCGAAGCATTTCACGCAAATATAATGCGATTTGTAAAAACATCCCTGATCCTGTTCCGCCAGCTAGCGACGTTACAATAATGACACGCACACCATATTCCGTCTGATCACTTGTAACTGGAAAAATCTTCTCGATTTCTTGCCAAAACGATGTCAGTTTATCTTCTTTCATCGCAGCACGTAACGCTAAACGTGAAATGACGCGTAACTGTCCGGCTCCTTCTGTTAACGGTTTATCCAGTATAGTCGGATCCATTGGGAACCACTCCGGAATCGTTGGATCTCCCGCAATATACTCTCTCGGCGTTTTACTCGAACTCGTTTGCGTCTTAAACTTCCGAATATGATCAAATTTACTCAATGTATTCACATCTGTATCAAATACATGCATCGCTACCTTTTTACGACGCTCCTCAGGTAATTTTTCATATATTTGATGTGTGACAGTACTACCGATTCCACCTAATCCAATTAATATCGTTGGAACTTGTAATGTCATGTGAACCACCTTCCTATTCGTGCTTGTTTGAAAAAAAGATGATAAAGAGGGCCACTTTGCCTCCGTCTCCCTTATACCTTATCTACTATTCACATTCATACCGGTAAATCTCCTTACCATATCCTCTATCAATTAATAAAATTTCATTTGGATACAATGTCTTATGCTCCATTCCCACTTCTTCCTCTGTAATAAACATTCCATCAATAATCATCCCAACTATTTGCGATTCTTTCGCTACAAATATAGATTTCGATCCTTTTTTCGCTATTAATGTTACAGATTGCACCGTCTTTCTTTCTGCTCGGAATGGAATGCCAAAATAGTGCTTCCACCATTTATTTTTAAGTAACTCTGGTTCAGATTGATAAAGCCAATCTTTCGCTACTTCTTGATCCCATTCGTAATATAGTAATGCTTTCCTATGAAATCTCGGACGAACAATCCATCCTAAAATAATAATTCCTACTATTAAAAGTAATAAAGTGATAGGAATTACAAATTTAAAAATGAGCGCATACTTCTCAAAAAAAGGCGCATTTTCAATGTGAAGTACAATCTTTTCCTTTACTTCTTGTAATTTTGAATCATTGATCGTGATGGTAGCCTCTACGGTGCCGGTATCTGTAAAATTGAATGTGTCGGAGTAATAAGGTCGAGGATAAACATAAACTTGACTACCATGCTGTTTTAATTCATAGTTGATCGATTGATTCGATGTGACACCAGTAGATTTTAATAGTTTCTTTACAGCCTCTTCTGTCATCGGTTTACCATTTAACTGTGGCTGTAAAATAAATGGTTTACTATTTTCTAAATTTGTTACCTTTTCTTCATAATCTTTCGTAACAGTTTGAAGTGCTAATTTTGGTTTTTCAGCTGGTTCAATCTTGAATTCTTTCGTCTGTCTATAAAATCCCTTTATATTCATATGGACTTTCCCGCGTACTAACTCTTTACCAACTTTTGTCTCGTAATAAAACACATGTCTTTTATCATCCCACTTCATCGGATACTGCTTTCCGTCTATTTCTACTTCTGCTTCGAAATAAGAAGTTTGAATTGGTAATTCAGTAGGTTTCGCTTCAATAACAGCTGTCACATCTTCATACATTTTCTCAACATTTTTTCTATCTTTATCATCTTTGTCATACGTAGAAACAGTATAATTAAGAGCCGGTTCAACAAGTACTTGTAATCCCTCTTTCTCAATGTCTTGATCCACTTCTATCGTATATGTCCCTGGCTTAATCACTTCCTGATTCGCTGTACTTACATGCACTATATTTCCGAATAATTTAGCCTCTCCTGGTGCATGTATGGAAAAAGAAGACTGCAATTGTAACGGTTTGGAAAGTTGCATAACTTTATAATTAGACAAAGAAGGTGATTGTCGTACAAGCGTCATACGCTTTAATGGAAACGGCGTTGTAATCTCTACTTTTTTCCCTACTATTCTCGTTTTGACAATCGATTCAACAGAAGAAAATGGATCACGATTTGCAACTAATGCTGCCACTTGATTCACACTTTGTACAATACCATCCTCACCGCTAGACGGCATGACAACTCCATTCATTTCTTTTTTCCAAATCTCTTTAAACGTATTTAACTGCAGCTTCTCTTGCTGCCCTAAATCCTCTTCCATCGTGATTAAGACTGGGTGTAAAGAGATCTTTTTAGAATCCATTTCTTTCTTAAACTGTGCTAACTTCTGTGTAATTTGTTCTTTTCCGCCAACCTTATCTTTCTCCAAATCATTAAATGCCCCGTCAGTTAGTACAATAAGCCAAAATTCACGTTCCCCATCTATATCTGCTTCCTTTTTTATAGATTGCATCGCCGTTTCTACTGCGCTAAATGGAGTATTTAAATATGTTTTCCACGCGCCAATCCCATCAATTTCTGTTTGCCTTTGATCCTTTGTTAACGAAATGTTTAACGGATCATTTGGCTTACTCATTGGAACGTAAGAAAATTTATCTTTCTCATCTAATAGCGCAACTAAACTTTGCAAGGCGTAATTGGCATACTTCCAACGATCGTTATTTCTCATGCTGCCCGAATCATCATATACAAGTGAAACGACCCTTTCCTTTGCCTCCTCTCCTTTTGCAAAAACTGAAAAAGGTAAACATATAAATAGAAACAACATGAACGTGGCACAAATTCGAATTTTCATGATGAGGCTTCGCCACCTTTGTAGACAAATTCCTATGTTTAAATTTATGAGAGGAAACAAGATATATGACTTGTATTTTAGGACAACGAGCGCACCATAACTTTATTATGTAAATAGATATATAACTTGGTAATATTCCTTCTGGCATTTTCTATCCAATTATATAGGTAAAAAAGCCTGTTTAAGCTCCATCCTCAAAACAGACTTTTCCTACTTTTAAAATTAAAAACTCTTAACAAAAAGTTTGATTTTAAATTAGCACATCACTTCAATTGTATATCCTCCAGGTGCTTCAACATAAAACGTATACGCATGTGCATGTTTAGGAGGTTCGACTGGAAATCCGTCTTCCTTCAATCTTTGATTAATTTTGTTAACTTGTTCTTCACTTTCTTGTGGAAATCCTACATGAAATGTTTTTGGATAATGAACTTCTTTTCCCTTCATTAAGGTTAATATAAACCCATCATTATCACGCATAACTGCGAAGCCACTTCCCCTTGCTCCACCACAAGTTAAACCAAAATATTTTTCTAAAAATTCTCTAGCAGCTGTTACATCTGTAACTGTTAAATTAAGATGATTAATTTTCAATTCACTCACCTTCTTTCTTAATTTCCTAACATTTTATCATATAAAGTGAAACTTTAATCAGTGGGGGTTCTGTTCATCCCCCACTGATTATTAGCCCTCACCAATCGGGCGTTTACGGGCAGTTGATCTCCCACCTAACTTCTTTGCTCCAGCCGAATTTTGAGGTGAGAATTTTACTGCCCACAAATAGCGGGATAAATAAAAAACACGCCTTTCACAGCGTGTTTCATTGCTTCACATATACCTCAACAATTGGATTATCTTTATTATCCGCATGCAAACGTATATTTTCTTCACCCGTATTATAAATGCTAGCTACTAGCATAACTGTTAACAAATTAGGTATTTTCGCATCACTCCCATATTTTCGTTCAAGAGCTTCTGTATACTCGAAATCCAAATCTCCTTGCACATATGTATACACTTCAAAACCATCTTCCAAATTACAAACTACTGTATCTATAATATCCGCTCCTACTTGTTTCCTCATTTCACCCCGCAATGCTTCTATAAATTCTTCCCAAGGAACTTCGTACGTCTGAAATTGATCTGTAGATTTCATTTCATTTCCTCCTCACTATATATCCTTTTCATATATTTCCCCTTTCCTATAACAATTATGATAGGTAGGTCATTCATACAAGCAGCACTTGTCCCCCTTACATATCGTATTACTGTAATGGGAAGGAGGAAAGAACATGCATAGACAAAAATGTTATGATACATGCCAACGTTATTTCGGAAAAGTAGTTCGAATTGAAGATCGTGACGGTCGCATCCATTTAGGTAAAATAGTCGACGTGACAAATGATTCTGTTTGGATCGAACCGGTAAAAGGACGTTCATCTTTTGATACGGGATTTGGATACTATGACGCATATTCAAACGGTGGATGTGATATTTGCGGCGGTCTTAGTAGATGTGACAGCTGTGGTTTCGGTTGCGGCGGGGGGAGGTTGTTCTTTTTAAAAACCCCCCC
>NZ_VOVA01000013.1 GCF_015071065.1 Bacillus cereus
AATTAAGCAAAATGATTTAACAACAAAAACTACAATTATATAAAAAAAGGAAACTTCACCTATAGGTGAAGTTTTCCCAATCTAAAATTTTATTCATGAACAAATTACTTAGAATTACATCATTACCAGTCATTGAAAAGTTTGTTTAAGATTCTATCTCTTTATTCAATGATGTTTCAACAGAACCTGTATTTTTCACCTTTAATATTTTTATTTTTCAACCATAAATATACCTAGAAATATTCTAAAAACTAGTTGAAAATCTTTTAGATTCTAACTTTCTTATAATACCACTTGCTATTTCTTCAATATTTTCATTTAGAAAGAAATGATTACCTTTAAATGAATTGAAGGTACACGATTTACTTGTGTATTGTTTCCATTTTTTTACCTCATCATATGTAGTTAATTCATCATTTTTTCCGTTCAATACAAGAAAATCAATGTCACATGCTCGTATATTGTTGTTATGTATATATGTCTCTACAATTTTAAAATCTGCTCTTAGAATGGGGAGAAAAATTCCCATTAATTCTTCTGATTGTAGTACCTCGGTTGATGTACCCCCCATTGCAATAACTTCATTTTTGAACTGTTCATCGGATAGGTTATGTCGAATGTTTTTTATCTTACTATTAGGATGATTTCTACCGGACAAAACAAGAAATTCAGGCAATATATTATTAGAATCCTGTATTTTTCTGGCTAATTCATAGGCGATCAAACTTCCCATGCTATGCCCGTATAGAATATAGGGCGAATGATCTAGCTGCTTAACTACGCTATTGTAAACATCATTTACGGCCTCTTCCATACTTTGGTACAAACTTTCTTCAATTCTATATCCTCTACCAGCTAACTCTATTGGGACTACTTCAATATATGGATTAAAGTAATTTTTCCATTTTGAGTAACTAAACGCAGATCCCCCAGCATGTGGAAAGCAAAAAATTTTAGTCTTCTTCATAATTTTCTCCTTACTTTAAAATCTGTTTATATTTTGGCCAATTGTATAGATGTCTTTAATTATTATTTCCTGCGGTAATTCATCCCGTGTTGCGCAAGCAGATACCTTATAATTTGGCTCAATATTATATTGTCTAAAGTGAAAGTTTTGAGGTATATTCTTGTATGAAATTAAAGTTTGAGATTCTTTTTTTATAGAGAATGAAATTAATGGGATATAAAGTCCTTTCCCAATCGTTTTTATATAGCTTTCTTTTAATGTCCATAAATCAAAAAAATAATTGATTTGTTCATCAGAATTCATATTAGATAAATCATAAAATTCTTCCTCTGAAAAAAATTCATTTGCTAATTTAAGAGCCTCTATGTCTGAAACTTTTTCAATATCAATACCTACATTAGAATTAGCAGTGGCACAGACCACCCATTCTCCTGAATGTGAAATATTAAAATGAAAGTCAGAAAAATTTTCAACAAAAGGTTTTCCGTACTCATTATATATAAATCTAATTTCTCCATTATTAATTTTATATTTTTGGCAAATTAAGGAACGGATTAATAAATCTCCTATCAGAGTCCTATTAATGTCGCATAAATTTAATAAACGCTTCATTCGTTCCCTCTTCTCATTTGAAATCAAGTTACTAAATTGATTAAACAAATGATTTTCAATATTATTTGGTATTTTCACAGCATGAATTTGTATGATAAATCACTTCCTTTTTAAAAGGATAGCTTCCTATGTATACGTTATAGAAATTTAATTTCCTATTATATCTTGCCTTTATTCAAGTGCAAATATAATAGGAAAGGTGCATATTTACATATCAATGAAAATATACACCTTTCCTCAGCAATATCATCAAAGCATTCGCTTCTGTACAAAAACTTCAGAGTATTTACATCATACTATGAACAACTCATATATGTTTCTATGTTCTTATTAAGGAATTTTTGCATTAGCCCCTTAAAAAGTAATGCTCTTGATATATTCATAATCTCCTACACTTGATGTGCAGTTATTGGACTGCTCTCTTCATTTACACTACTACTCACAAATAACAACTTTAATAATAACAATGTTCGTTTATAAAGTTGCCTCTTTTGTGCTCTCTACTTTTCCGTTAGCGAAAGGGACGTCTCTTTTATTCCTTCTAATTCATTTAGTAGATACTTAGCTAACTTTTCAACTGCGGGGGAAGCTACTATTTCTTCGTGTGATCCAGGGACCGAATACATATTCACTCTTCCTTTTAATAAAGGCTTCCAATCCGTAAACAATTCTTTACCTTCCTCAGCACTAAAGTAAATGACTTCCCCAAAATATGGTGTTAAATCATGCTCTGCCATTAAATTCAGACATTTCCTGTGAGCATTGATAATTTGCTTCAAATTCGTAAGATTTGCATCAGGCGGGAGCACTCCTTCCACAATTAATTGCTCAACAAGCATGTCCTGTTGATGAACAAGCTCTTCTTCCTGCTCCACTAGCTCTATATGGATGAAATGCTCCAATATATAAGATAGCATTTCATCCTCTGTCTTGTAATCCCGTTCTGAAGGCACCTTGGTATCCAATAGTACCAACACCTCAACTTCTTCTCCCTGATTCCGTAGCATAGTTGCGATTTCATAGGCGATGGCACCGCCCAGAGACCATCCTCCCAGACGATACGGCCCCTCTGGCTGAGCCCGCTTCATTTCCTCGATGTAGAGTTGAACTACTTCCGATAAAGTCAACCCGTTCATTCCTTCTTTCTCTACGAGAGGATTTTGTAGACCATAAAATGAGCAGTAATCCTTGAGTAACCTTGCTAGCTGAATGTAACAGAGTACATTACCCATAAACGGATGAACACAGAAGAAAGGTCTTTTCTCTGATTCTTGTAATGGAACCAGCACCGATAACGATTCTTCTATACGATGATTCTCACGGATGAGACAAGCGATCCCTTCCACTGTCGGGTTCTTAATCAGTGCGGGCACCTTAATCTCTTTTCCAAATTTCTCTCTGACCTTTGAAATCAATTTGATTACAAGGAGAGAGTGACCTCCTATATTGAAGAAATCATCGTTTACATGGATATCTTCTAACTGTAGCAAATCCTGCCAGATTGTAATCAGCTGATACTCGATTTCATCCCGTGGGATGATTGGTGTAGAAAAGGTACTTTCTCTTTGAATCGTTAAGCTGTTCAGTGCCTTTCGATCAACCTTCCCATTTGTTGTAAGCGGAATCGCATCTACCTCAATAAAGTGTGCAGGAATCATATAATTCGGTACTTGTCTCTTGAGATGCTCACGCCATTCATGCATACTTCCTTTACCCACCACATAGGCAACCAATCTCTGATCTCCTGGTTGTTCCTCTCTTATCAAGACTACCGCCTCTTTCACCGATGGATGACTTTCTAAATTCGCTTCAATCTCTCCAAGCTCAATCCGGAATCCTCGAATTTTCACTTGATTATCGATTCTTCCCAAATAATCCAAATGACCATCAGCTAAATAGCGGACTAGATCTCCCGTCCGGTATAACCGTTCCCCTTCAATAAATGGATGAGGAATAAAACGTTCTGACGTTAACTCTGGACGATTCAAGTATCCTCTCGCTAGGCCTGCTCCACCGATATAAAGTTCACCCGTTACACCAACTGGAACAGGTAACAAATTCTCATCCAATACATAGGCTTGAACGTTTGGCAACGGACGCCCAATGGTTACTCTCTTACTATCTTTTTTGATACGATAGCATGTCGCATCAACTGTACATTCCGTAGGACCATATACATTATAAAAATGGATATGGTCATTCTCTACTAGTTGTTCCCACAGTGATGGCATAATCGCTTCTCCACCGACCAGTACCTTGCTTGGAACATGAACACTATCGTTTGTTTCTAACAACCCCTCATCTATGAGTAATTGGAGTAGTGAAGGTGTTATATCGAACATTTCCAACTTATTCTCCCGAATATAAGATACAAACTTTTGAGGATCACTGCGAACTTCTGTTGAAATAATATATAAACTAGAACCATACAAAAGCATTTGTAATTGTTTAACGGATGAATCAAAGGCGATTGAGGCATTTAGACCAACGCGCATGTTATCATGTGCCCGATGTGAAAAAACCTCTTTCTGTAAACCATAGGATAGATTTAATACCGAATGATGCTGCACCATAACCCCTTTTGGATTCCCGGTCGAACCTGAAGTGTAGATAACATACGCCAAGTTTTCTCCTGTTACTTTACATATTGGTGAAAGGTTGTTTTCTTGCGAAATCATTGCTTGATCTCGGTCCAAACAAACTGTTTCAACTTCTTCAGGTATCCAACCTTGTGATACTTCGTTCGTAACCAATATTTGAATTCCTGTGTCCTCCAAAATATATCGTAGGTGACTTTCTGGATACGATGGATCCAGCGGAACATAGGCTGATCCAGCTTTCAAGATTCCCATGAGACCGACAATCATCTCAACTGAACGTTGGAAACAAAGCCCGACCAATGACTCCGTCCCAATCCCACATTTCTGAAGATAATGGGCCAATTGGTTTGCTTTCTCATTCAGCTCTCGATACGTCAACCGCTGATTTTCATCCACCACTGCCACCGCATCAGGTGTACGATCCACTTGATCTTCAAAAAGTTTGTGGATCACACTTTCACGTGGATACGCTGCTGCATTATCATTCCATTCTTCCAGTAGTTGTTTCTGTTCTATTTCCGTAACATACACCAGCTCCGACAGAGTTTGATCAACGTTCTCGATCATTTGCTTTAACACCTGGCTTAAATGCCCCAGCATCCGTTCAATAGTGAGACCATTAAACTTGCTACGATCATACTTCAACTTTAACAACAACTGGCTTTCTGGGACAACTGTCAATCCTAATGGATAATGAGTTTGCTCTACTCCTTCCAACTCACCAATTTCTAGATTTCCTGAGGACTCCTCTTTCACTGGGTAGTTTTCAAACACATACAAGCTATGGAACAGCGGGGTTCCTCTAGGAACTTCACTCCATCCTTGAATCTCTGTCAAAGAAGCATATTCATATTGTCTTCTTTCTATCTCTTCCTCTTGTATCTTCTGCAACCAATCCATTATTTTTATATTATCTATCAACTGAATTCGCGTCGGTGATGTGGTAA
The DNA here is from genome assembly GCF_015071065.1 of Bacillus cereus. Classification (GTDB taxonomy): domain Bacteria; phylum Bacillota; class Bacilli; order Bacillales; family Bacillaceae_G; genus Bacillus_A; species Bacillus_A cereus_BA. The sequence continues at coordinate 5,127 of NZ_VOVA01000013.1, forward strand.
TAAAAGGACCTACAATGTTTTCAACATCAATAATCTCCGTAGGGCGTCCTGAGCTAGTTACACCATAGACAATGTCATCTTCTCCACTATACCGGCCCATGAGATACGCCCACGCACCTTGAATTACCGTATTCAAAGTGAGCCTATTGCGCTTCGCCCAGTTTTGTAACGCTTGGGTTTGCTCTTCTGATAAATAAGTTACCTTCTCTGTGTAACCTTTTTCTTGCTCTTTACTTTCTAAGCCCAGCAGGGTTGGAGCTGTAAAACCTTTAAGTTTCTCTCTCCAGAATTGCTCCGCCTGCTCCTGATTCTGTTCTCTTAGCCATTGAATATATTTCTTGTATGGCGATGAATTAGGTAAATGCACGGCTTCTCCATTCATTCTCTTCTGGTACACTGTAAGCAATTCGTTAAAGACCAGTGGTAGGCTCCATCCATCCAACAGAATATGGTGATGTGTCCAAACAATCCGATATTCTTCCTCACCTTCTTGAATGACAGTCACCCGCATCAATGGCGCTTTATCAAATAGAAAGGCTTGTTTTCGATCTAATGCCAAAAAGGCTTTTCTTTTCTCTTCTTTTTCTTCAGCAGTCAGCGTACGCCAATCTTCTACATTCACCTTAAATGGAACACCCTCATACACCACTTGTAAAGGCTCTTCAACTTCATCCCAAAGGAAAGCTGAGCGGAAAATTTCATGCCGCTGAATTACCGATTTCCACGCCTGTTCAAAAGTAGCAATATCCAATTCTCCTCTAATCATGAAACTTAATTGCACTATATACGGCGCTACATGTTCATCCCCTTGGTCATGCAATGCATGGAAAATCATACCTTCTTGCAAAGGCGATAATGGATATAAATCGGTAATTGGATAGTTCTTTCCACGATTCATCTTGGTTAGTACTTTTGTCAAACCTACTTGGTTAAGATTAGCCATCGCAAAATCCGAAACGGTCAGTGCAGATTCTCCATCTGATGAAGATTGAATCAATCTACTCAGTTGATCGAGCATATTCTCTGCAATACTTTGAATCGTTGATTTCGCGAATTGTCCTACATTGTATACCCAAGTGAACTGAAGTTTCCCATCCGTTACAATTCCAATTACATCGATTAAATGCAAGCGTTTGGAACCAGAAGCATGATCTAAGCGCTTAAATCCGTTCTCCGGAATAAGCATTGCATCGTCAGAAAACATTTGGTCAAATTGTCCAAGATAGTTAAAACTAATAGACGGTGTATGTTGAGACCCCCATTTCTCACACATTGTTGCGTTCAGGTACCGCAAAATCCCATAGTCAACACCCTTATTAGGAATTTTACGTACTTGTTCTTTAACTGCTTTTAATGCTGCAATTGGCGTGTCGGCATCGGTAATATTTAAGTGAACAGGATAAATACTTGTAAACCACCCCACGGTTCTCGATAGGTCAACGTCTTCGATAATCTCTTCCCGACCATGCCCCTCCAAATCCACAGTCAGCGCCGGATAACCTGTCCATGCTGCCATAGCCTGTACCAATGCTGTCAATAGTACTTCATTGATTTGGACACGATGAGTGCTTGAAATCTCTTGCAATACCGCACGGGTCTCTTTCTCATCCAGCACCACCGTAATCTCCTCGGTTCTTGTATTTGCTGGAACTTCGAGGGTGGTATCCACTGGTAGCATAGCCACTTCTTGTTCGGATTGCTGCTCCCAGTAATCACGCACTTCTTGCACAATCCCAGCTTCAGCGTAATGATGCAATTTCTCCGACCACGCTTTAAAGGACGTACTCTTTGTAGGTAATTGGATCATCTGTTCCTGGCTCGCTTGATTATACGCCGTTTGCAGATCCTCCAGTAAAATCCGCCAAGAAACACCATCCACTGCTAAGTGATGAATCACCCAGAATAATCGGCCGGCTCTTTTCTCACCTTCATCAAAATACACCATTCTCATTAGCGGTCCTGCGTGTAAGTGCAAGCTTGCTTGTGCAGTGTCAATCTCCGTTTGAATCACTTGATGCCATTCTGCTTGCGGCACTTCTTCTAATGAAATAACGGTCAGCGTCGATTGTTCTTCGATTCCTTCGTTCCGCTGTTTCCAAGCTCCATTCGGTAACCGTTCATATCTTAAACGCAAGGCATCATGATGGATTAGAAGGGTACGTACAGCTTTCTCCAGTAATACTATATCCAGTCGCTCTTTTGTTCTAAAAAACATGGATTGATTCCAATGGTGTGGGTTTGGATGATCTTGTGCAAAAAACCATTGCTGGATTGGTGTAAGGATCAGTTCTCCAGTTACAACTCCCTGCTCTGCTTGTACACCCCGTTCTTCATTGACTATTTGCGCCAACTCAGCAATCGTTTGGTGTTCAAACATTTGCTTTGGCGTCAATTGCAAACCTGCTTGCTTCGCACGAGAGACAATCTGAATGCTGAGAATCGAGTCTCCACCAATTTCAAAGAAGTTATCATGGATTCCCACCTTTTTAATCCCTAATACTTGCTTCCAAATGGTGGCCAGTGTTTCTTCGTTACCATTCCGCGTGGCAACACATTCACTTTCGATTTTCCTCTCCTCTGGTACAGGTAAGGCCTCACGATCAACTTTTCCGTTAGCAGTTAGTGGAATGGCTTCCATCATCACAAATCCTGAAGGAACCATATGGCTTGGTAGTTCCGCCTTGAGATAATCTCTCCACTCACCTACATTCCCATCACCCACGACATATGCCACCAACCGTTTATCACCCGGCTGATCTTCTCGAACAATTACAACAGCCTCTTTTATGGAGACATGTGCGTTTAAAGCAGATTCAATTTCTCCGAGCTCAATTCGGAAACCACGGATTTTCACCTGGTGATCAATCCGCCCAAGATAATCCAGATTTCCATCAGGTAAGTATCTCGCTAAGTCTCCTGTCCGATATAATCGCGCTCCTGGGTCACTACTGAATGGATGAGGAATGAAACGCTCTGCAGTCAATTCGGGTCTGTTTAAATATCCACGTGCAAGTCCTGCTCCACCAATATATAGTTCGCCAGCTACGCCAATAGGCACAGGTTGTTGACAAGCGTCTAGTACATACACTTCTAAATCTGGAATCTGTTTTCCTATATTACTTCTTGAAGCATGCTGCACATCATCTTGAGTAATTGGATAATACGTAACATGAACGGTAGTTTCTGTAATTCCATACATATTAATTAACTGTGGTTCCTGCTCTCCATACCTTTGAAACCATGGTACCAAGCTGGTAGGATCGAGTGCTTCCCCACCAAATATGACATAGCGCAGATGCAAGTCTTTCTTCTCATCTTCTTGTTCACACACCTGTATCAATTGTCGAAATGCGGAGGGTGTCTGATTAAGAACCGTAACCTTTTCCTTTACTAACAGTTGATAGAAATCCTTGGGCGATCGACTAATCCAGTAAGGAACAACAATCAATCTTCCGCCATGGAGTAATGCCCCCCAAATCTCCCATACTGAGAAGTCAAACGCATAAGAATGGAAAAGCGTCCAAGTATCTTTTTCATCAAACTGATACCAACATTCCGTCGATTTAAATAAACGAATCACATTGTGATGCTCTACCATAACTCCCTTTGGATTCCCTGTTGATCCCGAAGTATAGATTACATACGCCAAGTTTTCTCCTGTCACTTCACATATTGGTGAAAGGGTGCTTTCTCGCGAGATCATCGCTTTATCCCGATCCAAACAAACTGTTTTGATTTCTTCAGTTATCCAACCTTCTAATGCTTCGTTCGTGACCAATACTTGAATCCCTGTGTCCTCCAGAATATATCGTAGGCGACTTTCTGGATACGATGGATCCAATGGGACATAGGCTGCCCCAGCTTTCAAGATCCCCATGAGACCGACAATCATCTCAACTGAACGCTGGAAGCAGAGACCAACCAATGACTCGCTCCCAATCCCACATTTCTGGAGATAATGTGCCAATTGGTTTGCTTTTTCATTCAGCTCTCGATAGGTTAACTGCTGTTTTTCATCTACCACTGCCACCGCGTCAGGTGTAAGATTTACTTGCTCTTCAAAAAGTGTATGGATCACACTCTCACGTGGATACGCTACAGCATTATTATTCCACTCTTCCAGCAATTGCTTCTCCAATTCTGATAGCATCTTCAGCTTCATCAATGATTTATCAGGATGTTCCACGATTTCATTCAACCAATTTTCAAAATGCTCAGCCATACGTCTGATCGTTACAATGTCAAATAAATCAGTCTTATAGTCAAAACAAAGGAATAAACCCTCTTCTACCTCTGCGGCGCTTAAACTCAAATCAAACTTGGCGATCGAAGCATGACTTTCCATCGGTTCTAAACTTCTTCCATGAAGCTCTGGAAGCTCTTGTTTCGTGTTTTGTAAGGTAAACATGGTTTGGAAGATCGGAGAATGACTTGTACTTCGCTCCGGTTGTATGACTTCTACAATCTTTTCAAATGGAACATCTTGGTATTCATACGCCTTCAATGCTTTTGCCCGTACCTGAGACAACAACTCTTGGAATGTCGGTGCGCCACTTAAATCAGCCCGATAGACTAACGTATTGACAAAGAAACCAATCAATCCTTCAATCTCTCGATAATTTCGATTCGCAATTGGGCTTCCAACAAGAATATCTGATTGTCCTGTATAACGGGCAAGGAAACTTTGATAAGATGCCAATAAGGTCATGAAAAGTGTTGCCCCTTCTTGACGACTAAGTTCGTTTAATTTATCAAGTAATGAGCGTGACAACAACACATTATGAGTTAATCCATGGTGGGTTTGCACCGGAGGACGGGGACGATCCATCGGCAACATTAAGACTGGTAACTCACCAGACAGTTCTTCCTTCCAATATGCAAGCTGTTGATTTAGTACTTCCTCTTTTAACCACTCCCTTTGCCATTGAGCAAAATCGGCATATTGAACTGGCAGTGGTGCAAGATTTGCTTGTTTTCCACCAATCTCCTCCTCATAAAATGCCATCCATTCTTGGAGCAAGATTTCCATCGACCATCCATCAGAGATAATATGATGCATATTACACAGAAGAACCCATTCTTCTTTTGAAATTTTCACGATTTGTCCACGGAACAATGGCCCTTTTTCTAAGTCAAATGGGGATTCGACTTCAGTTTGAATCCATTGCTCCAACTCTCTTTCTCTCTCCTCTAATGAAAGCTTAGTTAAGTCCATATGCGGGAGAGGGCGGAAAATATACGGTTGAATCTGCTGCACAGGATGACCGTCCACTTCATGAAATACCGTCCGCATAGATTCATGACGCTCTATCAACTGATTCCATCCCAACTCCAATGCTTCAGGTAGCCAATTCCCTGTAAGACGGCATACCATTGGCATATTATAAAGTGCACTATTAGGTGCAAATTGATCGATAAACCATAAGCGCTGTTGGGCATAAGAAAGTGGAAGGTTATCTCCTCGTTCCATCGGCATCAATGGTGGAATTTCTTCTCGTTTTTTGCTTCCCTTACGTAACTGATCCATTCGTTTCGATAATGCCTCGACCGTTGAATATTCGAACAGTTCACGTACCGGTAATTTGATTTGAAAGACTTCTTGCAAGCGTGAGACCACTTGTGTAGCAAGTAGAGAATGACCACCAAGTTCAAAGAAAGAATCCTGAACACCTATATTTTCTATTCCTAGCACTTGACTCCACACTGAAGCGATAAGTTCTTCTAGCGGAGTTCGTGCGTGAACGGTATTTTCAGTAGATAATTTGCTAGGTATTGGCAATGCCTTTAAATCAAGTTTTCCATTCGGTGTAAGTGGTAAAAATTCCATCTCAATAAAGTTTGTTGGGACCATATAATTTGGTAAATGTGTTTGTAGATGCTCTCGCCATTCTTGGACACTTCCTTCACCAACTACATAAGCTACTAATCTCTTGTCGCCTGGATCATCCTCTCGTACCAATACAACCGCTTCTTTCACAGAAGAATGTGCCTGCAAAACTGCTTCTATTTCTCCCAATTCAATCCGGAAACCACGAATTTTCACTTGGTCATCTATACGACCATGGAACTGGAGAGCACCATCAGAAAGATAACTTGCTTTGTCTCCGGTGTAATAGAGACGTTCTCCTGACTTGAATGGATGCGAAATAAATTTTTCCTTTGTAAGGTCCGGACGATTAGCATATCCACGAGCAAGACTCTTCCCTCCAATATAGAGATCTCCAATCACACCACTTGGTACTAGCTGAAGATGAGAATCTAACACATAAACTTCTGTATTCGCAATCGGTCGACCAATCGATGGCGTACCTGTTGTCACTCCTACAGGTACATAACAATCCGTGGTAACAACGGTATTTTCCGATGGACCATACTGATTGATTACCGCAAAAGGAATATCGTTAGATGGATACTGCGTTAATTGATCCCCGCCGGTAATGATAAAACGAAGATCCGTTTTATCTGGCCAAGATAATTTCAAGAGTCTTTCCAGAATAGGCGTAGGTGCAAAACTAGCTGTTATTCGCGAATCAATGAGCCAGTCTCTTAGTGCTTCTGGATTAATTCTCAGTTCCTCTGTTGACAAGTAGAGTGCTGCACCAGCAGTTAGATACGGCCAAATCTCCTGGACAGCCGAATCAAAAGCAATCCCCGCAATCTGAGTCGCACGATCCTCTGCTGTAATACGATAAACTTCTTGATGCCAAGAGACCATATTCATTAATGAGCGATATTCAACCATGACACCCTTTGGCTTTCCTGTAGAACCAGAGGTATAGACGATATAAGCTAAGTTCTCTGGATTTATCTGCCGTGTAGGTGCGATTACACTTTCCACTGTTAATTCTTCTAACCTCACCATTTCGACCTGTTCGAAAAGGCCTTCTTGTCCTTCTGCCGTCACTACAAATTGAATTCCTGCATCTTCAATCATGTATTCTAACCTTGATTTTGGATACAACGGATCTAAAACAACATAAGCTCCACCAGCTTTTAATATGCCTAGTAAACTTACCATGAGCTCAGCCGACCTCGGAAGATAAACTCCCACGACTGATTCTGGAGCGACTCCTTTTCGCTGTAAAACATTTGCCAACTGATTTGCTTGTGCATCCAGTTCATCGTAAGTCCACTCTTTTGTTTGATCAACCACCGCAATCGCTTCAGGACTCCTAGCTACTTGTTCCTCAAATCTGTCGCAAATAAGACCTTGTGGGGACATTTCCATTACAGTGTCATTCCATGTTTCTAATAACAAAGTACGCTCAGGTTCCGATAGCATGCTCAAACTATGCAACGGATTTTTCGGGTGATGGGAAACTTCGTGTAACCATTTCTCAAAGTGCCCTGCCATCCGTTCAATAGTGGTAGCATTGAATAAATCCTTATTGTATTCAAAAGTAAAACGTACTCCCTCTTCCGTCTCAGCTGCCATTACACTTAAATCAAACTTTGCGATTGGACTATGGCTTTCTATCATTTCAATACTTCTACCAGATAACACCGGGAACTCTTGTTTCATATTCTGCAAAATGAACATAGTCTGGAAGATTGGCGAATGACTTGTACTCCGCTCTGGTTGTACAACTTCTACAATTTTTTCAAAAGGGATATCTTGATATTCATAGGCCTTCAATGCCTTTTGACGAACCTGAGACAGAACATCCTGAAATGTTGGTCTACCACTCAGATTAGCTCGATAAACCAGCGTATTGACGAAGAAACCAATAAGTCCTTCAATTTCTCTATAATTTCGATTAGCAATTGGACTTCCGACCAGAATATCTTCTTGTCCCGTATAACGTGATAGAAAACTTTGATATGCAGCCAACAGCGTCATGAAGAGTGTAGCCCCTTCTTGGCGACTAAATTCGTTCAATTTGTCATGTAGCGTGCTTGGCAGAACCAGAGTGTATGTCGACCCGTCATGTGTTTGTATTGCGGGACGCGGGCGATCCATAGGAAGTTGGAGTACAGGAAGCTCCCCAGACAATTCTTCCTTCCAATATTGGAGTTGTTGATCAAGCACTTCCGCCTTCAACCATCCTTTTTGCCACTGAGCGAAGTCGGCATACTGAACCGGTAATGGTTCAAGTTCTGCTACCTTTCCATCCGTAGCTTTCTCATAGAATGCCATCCATTCTTCAAGTAGGACTCCCATTGACCATCCATCTGAAATGATATGATGTAGAGTACAAAGGAGAATCCATTCTTCCTCTCCCACTTGCAAAATACTTGTCCTGATCAGTGGACCCTCGCCTAAATCAAATGGCACTTCTGTTTCTTGTTGAATCAAACGTTTAACTTCTTCTTCTCGGTCTTCTGGAGAAAGCATAGTTAAATCCGTTTTCGGAATTAATCGAAAAGCATACGGTTCAATTTGCTGTACGGGTTGACCGTTCACTTCATGAAAGACCGTCCGCAATGATTCATGACGCTCTATTAGCTGATTCCATCCCGTTTCCAATGCCTCAGGTAGCCAACTCCCTGTAAGGCGGCATACTATTGGCATATTGTAAAGTGCACTATTAGGTGTAAATTGATCGATAAACCATAAGCGCTGTTGGGCATAAGATAGTGGAATAGTTTCCCCTCGTTCCATCGGCATTAGTGGCGGAATATCTCGTTTTCTATCTCCTTTACGTAACTGATCTAATCGCTTTGCCAGTGACTCCACCGTTGCATACTCAAATAGTTCGCGTACCGGTAATTCGATTTGAAAGATTTCTTGTAAGCGTGACACTACTTGAGTAGCTAGTAGCGAGTGACCACCGATTTCAAAAAAAGAATCCTGAACACTAATATTTCTTATACCTAATACTTGACTCCATACAGAAACGATGAGCTCCTCCACTGGTGTTCTTGATGAAGTAATATCTTCACTTATGAACTGTGCCTCCAATTCCAGTAAAGCTTTCCGATCCACCTTACCATTTGGAGTGAGTGGCATCGATTCAACTTGGAAAAAGTATGCCGGAACCATATAATTTGGCAATTGCTTCTTCAGATATTCACGCCACTCTCCAGTATCCCCTTCACCCACTGTATAAGCTACTAACTGCTTATCTCCTGGTCGATCTTCCTTCACCAACACGACAGCCTCTTTTACAGATGAGTGATCATGTAAAGCTGCTTCGATTTCTCCCAGTTCAATTCGGAATCCTCTGATTTTGACTTGGTTATCTATTCTTCCAATATACTCCAAGTTACGATCATTCATATATCTCACCAGGTCACCCGTTCGATATAATCGTTCCCCTTCCTTAAAGGGATGCGGAATAAAACGTTCAGTAGTTAACTCTGGTCGATTGATGTAGCCACGTGCCAAGCCTACTCCTCCAAGGTAAAGTTCCCCCGCCACACCAATCGGTACCACCTGTTGATGTTGATCCAACACATACAACTCTGTATTATCAATTGGACGACCAATTGGAATAAGCATAGGTTCTTTTTCTAAATCACAATCATAATAAGTCACATCCACAGTCGCTTCGGTAGGGCCATACAAGTTAATTAACTTTGTTTGCTGAACATCGTAAAATACCCCCTTAAACCGGCGAACCTGTTCAGTATTTAATGCTTCTCCACTAGTAAAAACCTGATTTAAAGACGATACATCCCTTTTCGAATTATATTGTTCCATATAATCCAAGAAAGTAGATACCATCGACGGAACAAAGTGCATGGTGGTCACACGATATCGTTCGATATACTCCTCAATCACCGCAGGATCTTTCTCTCCTCCTGGTTGAAGCAAACAAACACGCGCTCCTACAAATGACCACCAAAATAATTCCCAGACAGAAACATCAAATGAAAACGGTGTCTTTTGTAGGATTGTATCCTCCTCAGATAATGGATACTTTTTCTGCATCCACTGTAGGCGGTTGATAACCGAATGATGTTCAATCATTACTCCCTTCGGATTTCCCGTCGAACCCGAAGTGTATATGATATAGGCTAAGTTATTTGCTGTTACTCCACTCACCGGGGCCAAATTACTCTCTTTAGAAATCATTACTTGATCCCGGTCTAAACAAATTGCTTGAATATCTTTGGGTAACCAGTCCTGTAGTGCCTCTTTTGTTAACAGCACTTGAATTTGTGAATTCTCTAAAATGTATCTCAGGCGGTTTTCGGGATAACTTGGGTCCAGTGGGACATAAGCCCCACCTGCTTTCAAAATCCCAAAGAGACCAATAATCATTTCAGGAGAACGTTCAACACATATACCGACCAATGATTCAGGTCCTATACCTCGTTTTTGTAGATAATGTGCCAATTGGTTCGATTTTTCATTGAGTTCTTGATACGTTAGCTTTCCACCCTCATAAACTACCGCCACTGCATCAGGTGTACGTGCAACTTGCTGCTCAAATAGCTCATGAATCATACACTCATGACCATAGACCACGTCAGTATCATTCCATTCTTCTAGGAGTTGTTTCTGCTCTGTGTCCGATAACATTGATAGCTTTGTATATGATTCATCTGGATGATACGCGATTTCATTTAACCAGTTCTCAAAATGTCCTGCCATACGTACAACGGTACTACTATCAAATAAATCCGTGTTGTATTCAAAAGAGACAAATAGACCTTCTTCCACTTCGTAGGCAGTTAAACTCAGATCAAATTTTGCAATAGACATATTACTTTCTACCATTTCGATACTTCTACCAGGCAGATCTAGTCGTTCTTGTTTTATATTCTGTAGTGTAAACATGGTCTGAAAGATAGGAGAATGACTCATACTTCGTTCAGGTTGCACAGCTTCTACCACTTTTTCAAATGGTATATCTTGGTATCCGTAAGCTTTTAACGCCTTTTTCTTTGTTTGATTCAAAATCTCTCGAAAAGTAGGGGTGCCACTCAAATCTGATCGGTAAACCAACGTATTAACAAAGAAACCGATTAATCCTTCTACTCCCTTATGATTCCGATTTGCAATCGGACTTCCGACTAGAATATCTTTTTGCCCCGTATAACGAGCAAGAAAGCTCTGGTATGCAGCCATTAAAGTCATAAATAAGGTAGATCCTTCTTGTCGACTTATCTCCTTCAATTGACTTAGTAATTTATAAGGAAAAATCACGTGATGCGTATCCCCAGCATAAGTTTGCGTAACCGGTCGAGGTCGGTCCACTGGCAGTTGTAATATAGGAAGCTCCCCAGACAATTCTTCCTGCCAATACGTAAGTTGACGATTTAACACATCACCTTGCAACCACTCCTTTTGCCACTTCGCAAAGTCTGCATATTGAATGGATAGTGAACTTAATTTAGCAGGATTCCCGCCAGTTTCTTCTTCATAGAAAGCAAGTAATTCATTCATGAATATACCGATGGACCAAGCATCAGAAATAATATGATGCATCGTACACAGTAATAACCATTCATCCTTTCCTAATTGAACAAGCTGGTAACGAATTAAAGGGCCATTCATTAAATCAAATGGTTCTTGCGCTTCTCTCGCAATTAAACTAGCTACCTCTTTTTCTTTTACTTCTAGAGGAAGTTGAGAGTAATCCCTTACAGGTAAGGCTCTAGGAAGGAATTCGACAATTTGTTGTACAGGTTGCTCTCCTACTTCTTTAAAAACAGTTCGTAATGATTCATGACGTTCAATGAGTCGATTGAACCCCTTTTCTAATGCTTCAAGAATCCAATTTCCTTTTAGATGCCATACCGTTGGAATATTATATAAAGAACTGTTTGGGTTAAATCTTTCCATAAACCACAAACGCTGTTGTGCATAAGACAACGGAAGTGCTTCTTTGTTCTCCTTTTTTTGCATTTTCTTCTGAAGCCAAGCTCTCTTCTCAGGAGAAAGTGAACTCAGCTTTGCAAGTAAATCACTTCTCATTTTTTTACCCCTTCCTCAACTAAATTACTCTCGAATATTCCTTGTGCTTCTTCCTCTGATAGCTCTTCTAATTGCTTAAGCAGTTCAAGTAATTCTTCATCATTACTCACTTCTGCTTCTTTTTGAATATAGTCTTGAAGACTTACATTCTCTTTACTATCATTCTGCATTTCTTGATTTTTGTTATAGAGCAATTGATCAATCTGTTCAGCCAATTGCTGCACCGTATGAAACGTAAATAAATCATGCAATGGTAACTCGATTCCAAAATCCTCTTTAAGATTGGAAACAGCTTGCGTAGCAAGTAATGAATGCCCACCTATTTCAAAAAACGAATCCTGAATTCCGATGTTTTCCATACCTAAGACTTGATGCCATATCGAAACGATTGTTTTTTCCGTAGATGTACGGGGAGCAACATAACAATTCGCTATCTCCTGTCTCTCTGGTGCTGGTAAGGCCTTTCTATCAATTTTTCCATTTGGAGTAAGTGGAAATGCGTTCAATCCGACAAAATAGGCTGGAATCATGTAATTTGGTAGATGGGCCTTGAGATAATCACGCCACTTATGAGCATCCCCATCTCCCACAACATAGGCAACCAAACGCGGATCACCAGGATAATCTTCCCGCACCATCACAATAACTTCGTTAACTAATGTATGTTTTTGTAATGTTGCTTCAATTTCTCCCAGTTCAATTCGGAACCCACGAATTTTTACCTGCTGGTCGATTCGGCCAAGATAATCCAAATTTCCATCCGGCAGATACCTTACTAAATCTCCAGTCCGGTATACTCGCTCTCCTTCTTTAAACGGATGCGGTATAAAACGATCTTGCGTTAAGTCAGGGCAGTTTAAGTATCCACGTGCTAATCCTGATCCACCAATGTAAAGCTCACCGACTACACCAATTGGAACCATTTTTTGTTCAGCACTCAGTACATATACCTCTGTATTGAAGACTGGTTTACCAATTGGTGGTACCCTATGCATGACACCCTTTTCTAATTCCATATATGTGGAATACGTAGTATCTTCGGACGGTCCATATAGGTTGTACACCTTCTCAATCGTACTTCTCTCGTATAAATCTTGAACAAGTGAATATGGCAATGGTTCTCCAGCCAAATTCATCACCTTTACTGAAGATGGGATTGTTTTTGCTCGAACCAGTTCCTTCGCTGCCGATGGCACAGTATTGACCAAAGTCACACCCTTGGTAGACAACTTGTCTAGATGTAAAGCATTTTCAGCGACAATCACCTTACCACCCATCGTTAAGGGAACAAACACTTCAAAAACGGATAGATCAAAGGATAGCGAAGTTGAAGCCAACACTCCCGCTAAATCCCTTCGGGAATATGTGTGATGCGCCCAATGAATCATTGTTACTGTATTCCTATGCTCAATCATTACTCCCTTTGGATTTCCAGTTGAACCTGAAGTATAGATAATATAGGCTAAGTTATCTCCCGTCACTTCACTCGTACACACCGTAGTTGCTTCTTGTTCTATTTCTGCTCGATCACGATCAATACAAATCACGTCAACGGATTTAGGTATAACCATTTTTTGTTGTAACTTTTCCTGTGTCACCAGTACCTTTATTTGAGCATCCTCTAAAATGTATTGCAGTCGACTTTCCGGATACGCTGGATCAATTGGGACATATGCTCCTCCTGCCTTCATAATTCCTAAAAGGCCGACAATCATCTCGGATGAACGTGTAACACAAATTCCAACCAATGATTCGCATACTACACCATTTTTCTGTAGATAATGTGCTAGCTGATTCGAGCGTTCGTCCAATTCTCGATATGATAGTTCTTCATCTTCGCACACTACTGCAATTGCTTCTGGTGTTTTTTCCACTTGTTCTTCAAACAATGTATGAATCGTGCTTTCTCGTATATCTACAACACCTTTTTCATTCCATCCCTCTAGCAGTTGCTTATATTCTACTTTCGATAACATGTTCATTTCCGATAATAAATATTTTGGATGAGATACAATTTGATATAACCAATGTTCAAAATGACTTGCCATACGTTCAATGGTTGTATCATTAAACAAATCAGTATTATATTCAAAGGTTAGCGATAATCCTGCTTCCGTCTCAGAAGCAAATAAACTCAAATCAAATTTCGCAACAGAAGTATGACTTTCCATGAGTTCCATTTGTCTTTCAGATAGCTGAGGAAACTCTTGTTTCGTATTCTGTAAAGTAAACATGGTTTGAAATATCGGTGAATGACTTGTATTCCGTTCCGGTTTTACGGATTCTACCACTTTCTCAAATGGAATGTCCTGATACTCGTATGCTTTTAGTGCTTTTTTTCGTATCTGCGACAAAAGTTCTTGGAACGTCGGATTTCCACTGAAATCAGCTCGATAAACCAACGTATTTGCAAAGAAACCTATTAATCCTTCAATCTCTTTAACATTTCGATTTGCAATTGGGCTTCCAACCAAAATGTCGTCTTGTCCTGTATAACGAGAAAGGAAGCTTTGATACGCTGCCATCAAGGTCATAAATAAAGTGCATCCTTCTTGCAGACTTAAATCTTTGAGCTTTTCCTGTAGGGAATTCGCCAACATTAAGGACTGACTTGCACCACGGTGGGTTTGAACCACAGGTCGAGAACGATCCATCGGTAATTGTAAAACCGGTAGCTCCCCAGACAATTCTTCTTTCCAATATTGGAGGTGCTGATCCAAATTCTCTTCTTTTTGCCATTCCTTCTGCCACATGACAAAGTCTGCATATTGGACAGATAACTCCTTCAGTTCCACTGGCTTTCCGCTTAGTGCTCCTTCATAAAAAGCCATCCATTCTTCAAGTAAGATTCCCATTGACCACCCATCCGAAATAATATGATGCATCGTACAAAGGAGAACCCATTCTTCCCTGTCCACTTTCAATATTCGTGTTCGAATTAGAGGACCTTGTCCAAAATGAAATGGTTCCTCCGCTTCGTTTTGAATGAGCCGTTTCATCTCTCTTTCCCTATCTTCCAAAGAGAGATCTGTTAGATCCGTTTGAGGGATTTGTCTGAATACATGAGATTGAACCTGTTGAAAAGGTTCATCCTCTTGTTCTAGAATTATCGTCCGTAATGATTCATGACGCTCCAACAACTGATTCCATCCTGCCTCCAATGCTTCAATTGACCATTTCCCTGTTAAGCGACACGCTGCATGAATATTGTACATCGTACTATTTGGCATTAATTGATCAATAAACCATAGACGTTTCTGCGCATAGGAAAGTGGAATAGATTCTTCCCATGTCATAGGTACAAGGGGTGGAATCTCTCGTTTTTTATCTTCTTTGCGCAATTGATCTACTCGTTTCGCTAATGCTTCCACTGTATGGTGCTTAAAAAGTTCACGTAGCGGGATTTTAATCTGGAACAATTCTTGTAATCGAGAGACGATTTGAGTAGCGAGTAGTGAGTGTCCACCCCGTTCAAAGAAGGAATCCTGAATACCGATATTTTCTGTTCCTAACACTTGACTCCAAACCGAGGCAATAAGCTCTTCCGAAGGCGTCCGGGGTAGAACATTTAAATCTCCTATAGGTTGCTCATCAGGTGCTGGTAAGGCCTTTCGATCGATTTTCCCATTCGGAGTAAGCGGGAACTGTTCTAACTCTACAAGGTGTGCTGGAATCATGTGATTCGGCAATTGTTTTTGTAGATGCTCTCGCCACTTTCGGGTATTTCCACCGCTTATTACATATGCAACCAATCGCTGATCACCTGGACGATCTTCTCTAACTAATACGACAGCCTCTTTAATAAACGAACATTTTTCTAAAGTCGCTTCAATTTCTCCAAGTTCAATCCGAAAACCACGCATTTTTACTTGATGGTCCATTCTCCCTATAAATTCTAAATTACCATCAGTTAGATATCTTACTGAATCTCCTGTTCGATATAGTCGTTCTCCCAATCGAAATGGATGCGAAACGAATTTTTCGGCAGTGAGATTCGGACGATTTAAGTATCCACGAGCTAAACCGGCACCACCAATATATAACTCACCCTCTATCCCTATTGATTGCAAGCGTTGATTTTGGTCTAATACATATAATTGCGTGTTCTGTATCGGTTGCCCAATAGAAACAAATTCTTGATTAGGTTGAATGTCAAATGCATTTACGTAAATAGTTGCTTCAGTTGGTCCATAAAAGTTGGTTAATTTTACTTGCCCGCTCTGATTCCATTGCTGTTGAAACCGTCTAACCAGCCCAGAACTTAGTTCTTCTCCACCAGAAAATACATGACGCACGGACGAACAATTCATGTTCAACTCAATATGATTGAAATGATCTAAGAAAACAGATAACATCGAAGGAACAAATTGAACAATAGTAACCTGATGTTTTTCAATCACTTCAGCTATTATGGAAGGATCTTTTTCTCCACCTGGAGGCAAGAAAGATACACTTGCTCCAACGTGAATACCCCAAAACAACTCCCAAACAGATACATCAAATGAGAATGGGGTTTTCTGCAAGACCACATCTTTTTCAGAAAGTGGATATTTATGTTGCATCCATTCTAGGTAATTGATTACTGAATGATGCTCAATCATCACTCCCTTTGGATTCCCTGTAGATCCTGAAGTATACATAACATACGCTAAACTTCTCCCTGTTACACCACTTATACATGGGATTGATTCTTCTTTTTCAATTGCAGTATAATCTTTATTCATACAAATCGTTTCAACATCTTCAGATATATATAAATTTTTCGAATTTTCTTCCGTCACTAGTACCTCGATTCCAGCATCCTCTAATATATAACGAAGCCGACTCTCTGGATAAGTAGGATCAAGTGGAACATTCGCCCCTCCTGATTTTAGAATACCTAATAACGCTATCATCATTTGTAATGAACGTTCCATATATACCCCGACTAGAGACTCTGGACCTACACCACGCTTTTGTAAATAATGTGCTAGCTGATTCGCACGCTCATCCAACTCTCTATAAGTAATTTGTTCATTTTCGTAAATAGCTGCGATTGCTTCTGGATTTTTCTTAACTTGCTCCTCAAACACCGTATGAATCATGCCTTCAGCTGAATATTTTACTTGAGTATTATTCCATTCCTCTAGTAACTGTGTCTGCTCTTCCACTGTTAAATGAGTAATTTCAAATAGTTTTGAATCTAGGCTCTTTGTCATCTGAATTAATATTTGCAATAAGTGACCCTGAATCCGATTTATTGTTTCTTCATTAAAATAGCTTTGATCATACATCAACTTTAAAGTAATTTTCTTACCAGGCATTACAATGAGTGTTAAAGGATAATTTGTTTGTTCCGCGCTTTTAACATCTAGTAATCTTAAATCATCATTTCTCTCACCTTGAATTGGATAATTTTCAAACACATACAAGGTATGAAATAAGGAGCTATTCCGCGGAACCTCACTCCACCCTTGAATATCAACCAATGAATTATGCTCATATTGTCTTCGTTCCATTTCTTTCATCTGTATTTTACGAAGCCAATCTACTACTGATGTATCATCCGTTAATCGAATTCTAGTAGGTAATGTGTTAATAAATAGACCTACCATATTCTCTGCTCCTATCAAATCAGTAGGACGTCCAGAGCTAGTTACGCCAAATACGATATCACTTTCACCGCTATACCTACTCATCAAATAGGCCCATGCACCTTGTATTAACGTATTCAATGTTAAACGACTATTTCGTACCCACTCTTGTAAATTCTCAGTGAGTTCCTCAGACACCTGATAAACACACTCTCCATAGCCCTTCTCCTGTTCTTGATCCTTTCTTTCCATCGCTAATGGCGTAGGTGCATAAAACCCCTTTAATTCTTCTGTCCAAAATTCCTCTGCTTCGCTTTGATCTTGTTTATTTATCCACTGTATATATTTTTTATAAGGAAGAGATTTAGGTAGATTCAACAATTCTCCCTTTATCATCTTAAGATAAACTTCCATCACTTCACTAAAGACCAATGACACACTCCACCCATCTAGCAAAATATGATGATGTGTCCAAATGATTCTCGTTTCCTCTTCTGCTTCTTTAATCGCAGTGACTCTCATCAATGGTGCTTCATCCAATAAAAATCCTTTTCTACGATCTGCAGTCAAAAACTGGTGTAATTTCTTCTCCCTCTCCTCATATGAATGGGCACTCCAATCCTCTTGATGAATAGTAAAAGGAAGACGTTGGTAAACTGCTTGCAGAGGTTTTTCTACTTCCTCCCACACAAATACTGAACGTAGAACCTCATGTCGATGAATAACATGTTCCCAAGCCTTTTCAAAAGTAGCAACATCCAATTGCCCCCCGAGCAAGAAGCCTACTTGTACAATGTAGGAAAAAGAATGTTCATCATCTTGATCGTATAAAGTATGAAACAGTATTCCTTTTTGCAAAGGTGATAATCCATATATATCTATAACGTCTCCCATCTTTACACCCTCTTCTTTGTTAATTTAAGTAATACTTTGCTCAAGCTTTCTTCCGTAAGATCCTCAGCATCAGCAAAATCTGATACTGTAAAAGCTGACTCTGTTGTTGGTTTATTTATAAGTTGACGAAGATGCCTCAACATACTATCTGCTATCGCTTGAATTTTTAATCTAGAAAACTGTTCTCTACTATATATCCAAACAAAATGTAACTTCTCATCTTTTACCATACCGATAACCTCAATTAGGTGAGATGGCTTGGAATCTGGAGCATGATCTAAAAATATAAACCCTGTCTCTTGCATAAACAAAGATTCCTTTGAAAACACTTGATCAAATTGGCCCAAATAGTTAAAGCTTATTGAAGGCTTTTGCTGATAAAACGGAAGTAATTCTTTTTTCAAGTAACGTAAAATACCATAATCAACTCCACGATTCGGAATTTGACGCAATTGATCTTTTACAGCCTTTAATCCTTCAATAGGTGTTTTAGTTCCTTGAAAATTCAGATGAACAGGATAAATACTCGTGAACCAGCCCACTGTCCGTGATAGATCAATACCTTCAACCACCTCTTCTCTCCCGTGTCCTTCTAGATGAATAGAAACCGTTTGCTGATTTGTACAATCGACGATAGCTTGTCCTAATGCCGCCAATAGTACCTCATTAATCCTTGTCTTATGAGTCACTGGAACTTCTTGTAACAATGCATGTGTTTCTTCTACTCCTAAAGTCCTCGTCACTTGATCAATCGATTCTTCTGTTGTTTCTTGCATTGGATAGTCCATTGGAATTTTCATCGTTTCTTTTTCTACCCGTTCATTCCAATAATCTTGTACTTCTTTTGAAATAGCCGAATCACTGTATGCCTGCAGTCGTTCTGACCACTCTTTAAAAGATGTACTTTTCGCAGGTAGGCGAACTCCTTGACCTTGTTTCATCTGGTTATATACCGCCTGTAAATCTTCCAATAGAATTCTCCACGATACTCCATCTACTACTAAATGATGAATCACCCAGAATATTCGATCATTTCCAGACAAGGTGTCCTCAAAGTAAACTACTCTCATTAACGGACCTGTAACTAAATTGAAACTAGTTTGAGTAATGTTCATCTCTTCTTGTATTACTTTATTCCACGCTTGTTCATTAGCTTTGTTCCGTTTTACCACATGAAGTACAGAATGCTCATCAGTCCCTTCATTTCTCTGCCTCCACGTTCCATTTGGTAACTGTTCGTACCGGAAACGTAAAGCATCATGATGTTTTAGTAAGTTTAAGATCGCTCCTTCTAGTAACTTCACGTCCAATCTCTCTTTTACTCTTAAAAGCATCGATTGATTCCAATGCTCCGGACGTGAATGTTCTTGCTCGAAGAACCAGTACTGAATTGGAGTAAGGGGCACTTCTCCTGTCACAATTCCCTGCTCCGCTTGTACTCCCTGAGTTTCTATAGCCACTTGTGCCAACTCGGCAATGGTTGGGCATTCAAACATTTGCTTTGGAGTAAGTTTTAATCCTACTTGACTTGCTTGAGATATGATTTGAATACTGAGAATCGAGTCGCCACCAATTTCAAAGAAATTATCATAGATTCCCACATTTTTAACACCTAATACTTGCTTCCAGATGGTAGCCAGTATCTTTTCGTTACTATTCCGAGGGGCAACAGCTTCACTGTTAATCTGCTTTTCCTCCGGCATAGGTAAGGCCTCACGATCAACTTTACCGTTAGCTGTTAGTGGAATGGCCTCCATCGTCACAAATCCCGAAGGGATCATATAGCTCGGTAGTTTTGCTTTAAGATACTCTCTCCACGCACCTACATTTCCATCTCCTACAACATATGCTACTAATCGTTTATCACCCGGTTGATCTTCTCTAACAATTACAACAGCCTCTTTTATAGATGCATATGCATTTAAAGTAGACTCAACCTCCCCAATCTCAATTCGGAAACCACGTATTTTAACCTGATGATCAATTCTTCCACGATAATCCAGATTCCCATCCGGCAAATATCTCGCCAAGTCTCCTGTCTGATATAATCTTGCTTTCGGATCACTACTAAATGGATGAGGTATAAAGCGCTCTGCAGTTAATTCAGGTCTATTTAAATACCCACGTGCAAGCCCTGCCCCGCCAATATAAAGCTCACCATCTACACCTATAGGTACAGGTTGTTGATAAGCATCTAGTATATACACTTCTAAATCTGGAATCCGCTTTCCGATATTACTTCTTGAAGCATGCTGCACATCATCTTGAGTAATTGGATAATATGTAACATGAACGGTAGTTTCTGTAATTCCATACATATTAATTAGCTGCGGTTCTTTCTCCCCATACCTTTGAAACCACGGTAACAAGCTAATAGGTTCTAACGCTTCTCCACCAAATATCACATAACGCAGCTGCAAGTTTTTATTCTCATCTTCTTGTTCACACACCTGTATTAACTGTCGAAATGCGGAAGGTGTTTGATTTAGAACTGTGACTTCTTCCTCCACCAATAATTGATAAAAATCTTTGGGCGATCGACTAATCCAGTACGGGACAACAACTAATTTCCCACCATATAATAATGCTCCCCAAATTTCCCATACTGAGAAATCAAATGCATAAGAATGAAAAAGCGTCCAAGTGTCTTTTTCATTAAACTGATACCAACAATCCGTCGATTTAAATAAACGAATGACATTGTGATGCTCTATCATAACGCCCTTTGGATTCCCTGTTGATCCCGAAGTATAGATTACGTAAGCTAGGTTTTGAGAACTTACATCAGAAAACGGCAAGGTCTTACTTTCTTGCCCAATCTCATCTCTATCACGATCCAGGCAAATCGATTTAATATTTTCTGGTAACCATTTCAATTCTTTTAAACTTTCTTGCGTTACGAATAACTGAATGCCAGCATCCTCTAAAATATATTGAAGTCGCTGCTCTGGATATGTTGGATCAAGTGGAACATAGGCTCCACCAGCCTTCAAAATCCCTAAAATACCTACAATCATTTCTAGAGAACGTTCAACGCACAGCCCAACTAAAGTATCAGGTCCTACTCCTTTTTTCTGCAGATAATGAGCTAACTGATTTGCACGTTCATTTAGCTCCCTATAAGTAACTTTTCCTTTTTCATACGTAACTGCAATAGAATTTGGATAAATCATCGCTTGCTGTTCGAACAATTCATGAATAGTTACTTGAGGTGGAAAATCAAGCTTAGGATTGTTGAACTCTACTAAACTTTTTCTTTTATCTTCTTCTGAAATAATTTCAATCTCAGAAACCTTTTGCTTTGGATTTTTAAATGTATTTTCTATTATTGCTAACATGGTTTTAAAAAAGCGGTTTATCTCTTCTTTAGAAAATAGCTCTTTACGATAGTCAATATGTACTTGTAAAGATTCTATATCAGTCAAATTCTCAATATGTACTGCAAAATCTTGCATTTCTTCACCATTTGGAATCCAAAGTGAGTCACCACTTTCATCACGATCTCTATAATCAATCGTAGTTCCGAAAAGTCTAACATTGCTGTTATTCTCTTTATTAATCTGCTTTAATAACAAATCAAATGGGTATTTCTGATGTCGTAATGATTTACTTTGTTTTCTGGACACCCTACCAATAAACGAAAGTACCTCTTCTTCTGGATCGATATCCATTCTTAGAGGAACCGTACTCACCATCATTCCAATTAATTCCCGTTCCATTTTAGTCATACGATTGCCATAAGCCATTCCTAATGCAATATCAAGCGATGAGGTCCACCGATACATAGACAATGAGAAAGCAGCAACAAAAAGGGTATATAAACTAAATTTGTAATCTTCAGAAAATTTTTCTATCTTTTTCTTCAAATACTCCGATAATATAAACGTTTCACGTGATGCTTTGGTACTAACTTGGTACGTATTATAGGGCTTCAATCCCGTCACAGATGGAAGTGTTTTAAATTCCTCTAACCAGAATTTTTGATCTTTTTGAAAGCGACTACCATTCAAGTATGTTTGTTCATTGGCCAGAAATTGAACATATGAATTTCTAATTTCGCCTACCTCAGTCTCGTTATGCATCTCATCATAATATTTTGCAATCTGACTGGTAAATATTTGGATTGATAAACCATCCATGATAACATGATGAACATTCCCAAAGACTGCACATTCATTATCGTTTAATTTTATTAAAGCGAAATAGTATAAATTTGAATTAAATAATGTAAACGTTTCTTTTGTTTTCTGCTCGACCCATTTCTCAAGCAAATCTGAATCCTCCACAGAACTGAAATCGAAAAACTCAAATTCTTGTTCTTCATGTTTAATAAAATATTGTTCAGGTTCCTGATGCCCATTTTCTTTTAATCTGATGCACAGACCGTCATTTTCACTGATAACACGATTCACAACTCGGTTTAATTTTGAATAGTTCATTTTTCGATGAAGTTTAAATAAGAACCTTAAATTACATATCCCCTTATCAGAATGAATAACTTCTGTATACCATATTCTTCTCTGCGGGTGACTTAATGGATAACATTCCTCATTGGTCATAAAAACTCTTCCCTTCAAAAATTATTTACTCTTATAGGTTCTTGTTTATGTGTAACCCATAAATATTTCTGTAGTGAAACCCCAATTACTGCAATGATGATGAGCCCAATACCCACATAAAAATAGAGTTCAATTACTCCGAAAAAGTGAACCAGTGGACCGCTCATAGCAGGAGAAATAATGAGGGCTGCATTTGCTAAACTGCTTTGAATCCCAAATACTCTTCCGACCTGTTCTTGATGAGATTCTATTTGTAGAATGACTTGATTGGATACAAACATAAGTCCACTTCCAATACCAGCTATAAAACTGATCAGATAGGCAAAAATGAGGGATGCATCAGAACTTATCAGAGTTATCAGGCTAATTCCCCCAAAGCCAATTCCCATTAAAGCAATACCTCCACATATTACCCAACCATATTGAAAATGTTTTAATTTCTGAGTTAAGAATGCGCCAATTATTCCCCCAAGACCAATAATAGAAATGATGTATCCCATTTTACTCTTATCATTTGGGAACAAGCTCTTAAATAAAGTAGGGAACTGTGAGTCTACTAATTGTAATACTGCCATAGCTATTGTAAAGAAAATCATGGTTGATAATATCATCCGATTGGATAATACATAACCCCAACCTTGTAACCAAGCAGTCCAAGTACTTTGCTGTTTCTTTTCTATATGTTCTCTTGACAGAGATTCCTGTAACCTTATTGTGGGTAACAGAACCAAAGCAGCTAGTAAACAGCATATTGCCCTTATAATCAGACAAAACTCTGGCTGAAACCAGCTCAGTAACATTCCTCCTATAAGTGGGCCCAGTATCTTGGTTCCTTGCTCAACTATCCCATTGATACTTACCGCTTTGGTAAGCAGATTAGGAGAAACGATCTGCCGTGTTAGTGTTTGCTGTGCAGGATAATAAAAAACGGTGAAAATGGAACGAACCATTAATGCTAACAAAAGCCAATGAATATTTTGGACAAATAAAAGAACAATTGTTAATAAACCAACCATTAGATTACAAAACATCATAATTGGAATTTTTCTAAAGCGATCAGCAATCACGCCTGCCCATGAACTAAATATAATTCCAGGAAGTGCATACGCAACGGGGATCAATCCAATCATGGTAGGGTCTACTTCCCATTCAAAACTAACAATGGTCATAATGGCTAACATGTCAATAAATACTCCGAGCATAAGCAGTGAATACGCAGAGAAAACTTGTAAATAAATTGTATTTCCCCATAGCCTTTTTGATTCGGTAGTTTTCATAAAAACGAGCTCCTTAAGTTTACTAAATAGGGACGATAGAAGCTAATTGAGTGAGATACGAGGCTTCTCCCGCCTCTTCAATCCTATTCTTTTTTTGCAGTTCGTTTGTGATGGTAATGAAATCAATAGCTTGCTTAGACTCTCTCAAAGACACTAACGCTCTAAAAATGAGATATTGACTAACAATTAAATCATAACACTCCTATTAATGGGATTATTTTCTAAAAATAATATAGAAAATAATGAATATTCCGATTATTTTTTTCTAAAAACCAGAAATATTTCTATAAAACAACTAAATTAAGATTAAATCGTATCGCAGATTTTAAATAATATTAATAAATAGAATCTATTTTGAACGTAAGAAATTTGTATGGAATGGGTAAGGAAAAAGAGAGTTTCATTGTATAGGATAAAAATATTACGAGGCGTGAAAGGCGGAACAGATATGACTTATATATGAAAAACAAACTAGTAACAAAAGTGCTTCAAGGAAAAGAAGTAATTTCTGTGGTTTACAAACATGTGAAAAAAGAGAGATTTACCGTTTGTTAGGGCAGAATGGCGTTGATAAAATAATACTTATGAAGATGATTACAAATTCAATGTTGACCTTTTGTAAACGGTGAAGATGATAGCTGTGTGGTTAGTATGAAACAGCAAGCAACCACCTATACAATATGAATAGAGGAGCGGAATGCCTTATGAAAACATGTAGTCAAATTACATGTGCAAGTCTGGCCCTTTTAATAGCTGGAAGTTCCCTGTTATATACAACACCAACTTCGGTTGTAAAAGCAGAGCCCACTCAAAATGTATCTAGTTCGTTACAAACAAATACTCAACGAGATCGTACTTCCGTCAAGCAAGCAATGCGGGATACATTGCAACTTGGATACCCGGGGATACTTGCTAAAACTTCTGAGGGTGGAAAAACGTGGGGGTATGCCGCTGGGATAGCGAATCTAAGCACCAAGCAATCAATGAAAACAGATTTTCGCTTTCGCATTGGCAGCGTGACGAAGACGTTCACCGCAACGGTTGTACTTCAATTAGCTGGAGAGAACCGCTTGAATCTAGACGACTACATCGAAAAATGGTTGCCTGGTGTCATTCAAGGAAACGGATATGATAGTAACCAGATTACTATCCGGCAGATATTGAACCATACAAGTGGTATCGCTGAATACTCAAGGTCAAAAGATGCTGATTTTATGGATACAAAAAAATCGTATATGGCTAAAGAGTTAGTGAAGATGGGGATTTCTCTGCCACCAGACTTTGCCCCAGGAAAGGGTTGGTCTTATTCAAACACAGGATACGTATTACTGGGTATTCTTATTGAAAAAGTAACCGGAAACAGCTATGCGGAAGAGATTGAAAATCGGATTATTGAACCGCTTGAATTATCGAATACATTCCTACCTGGCAATTCAAGCGTTATTCCAGGCACCAATCATGCCCGTGGATATGTCCAATCAGACGGAACAAGTGAGCTAAAAGACGTTACTTATTATAACCCAAGTGTAGCTAGCTCAGCTGGAGATATGATTTCTACTGCTGACGACTTAAATAAATTCTTCTCTTACTTGCTCGGTGGCAAATTACTGAAAGAACAACAACTAAAACAAATGCTTACTACAGTTCCTACAGGAAAAGAAGGAATCGATGGATATGGTCTTGGAATCTATGAAACTAAGCTTCCAAGCGGTGTCTCGATATGGGGACACACAGGTGGCATTCTAGGGTTTACTACTCTTGTTGGAGGTAAACTTGGAGGCAAGCATACGTTGGTCGTCAATTGGAATAGTTTGGGTAGAACTGACAGTCCTAATCCTTTTAAAAATATTTTACTTGCTGAATTTAACAAGTAGGCAAAAAGGAAAACAGGATAAATTTTGTCATAGTTTTTATAGTTAAAAATATATCTTTCTGGTTTAAAAACCCCCAACTTACTCTAAAAAATAAATTTTGTTTTTTTGGAATTTTGTTGGCAACCCAATGTTATTAAGCTAATAAAACAAAACCCTCTCTAAAATGAAAAAATACGCTATTCTTTCTGTAGAATCATAGGAAAGGGTGGCGTTTTTGTATGTCTCTTTCTGTATCTAATGAATTACAACGTGAATGAAACTAATATGATTTCAGTATTTTATTTTATCAATAGGTTATATTAGGTTCTGTTGCAAAGGTTCTGTTGCAAAGCTGAAAAAAGATAAAGAGGGCTATCGATTGGGATATAATTTAAGCAATTGCTACTAATTTTTGTAATTCTTTATACACAGAAAAGACGGAGTCTGATTTAAGACTTCGTCTCTGTTTATATATGGCTTGCATCGTTTCGATTCCTTTTATGGTACGTGAAGCATGACGAATAGTTTGAAATCCAGAAGATTTGGCAAAGCGCAGCTTTACATGTCGATGATCCTGTTCAATGAGGTTATTTAGATGTTTGACGGTGCAATATTTAGTATGTGTACAAAAATCATCTTTCTGTAATTTTTTGAACGTACAAAGCAAGGCAGGAGCCTTGTCTGTAGTAAGAACCGCTGGTTCTCCAAAAGCTTTGATGAGTCGCTTCATAAACATATAAGCCGCTTGATGATCACGTGTTTTACGAAGGTGAATATCCAAAGTATGCCCGTCTCCATCAATTGCACGATAAAGATAGCACCACTTTCCTCTAACTTTGATGTAAGTTTCATCTAAATGCCAAACATGGTATGATGACTTGTTTTTCTTCTTCCAAATTTGATAGATCAGATTGTCGTATTCATGGACCCAACGCATAATTGTTGTTGGATGAACGGAAATAACACGTTCTTTTAGGATTTCAGATACATCGCGATGAGGTAGGACACCTTTTTCAACTAACGTACCTCTGGTCTAATAAAGATAGCCTAATAAATCTAACTCTCCATCCTGCCATTTTACATTTCCCAGTTCCTTAATCATAAGTTCGTTTATAACTTCATTTCCTATGCTGAAAGTAGTCTGATTTTGTTCATCTATTTTAAGCCACTTGCATTTATTCTCTACCGATTTGTATCCTTTTTTTAAATACAAGCTTTTGTTATCGGCAAATAAGAGTAGAAAGTCAATAGACTTACCCTTGCAGAAATTTTCTATTTCTGAAAGCAATAAGTTTCCTATTCCTTGAGAACGAGCTTCTCTTGATACGCATAAATCAATAATTCCAAGAACTCTTATAGGCATACCATTTAAGTTCATCACTCTATAATCCAAACCTACCTGACCAATAAGTTGATTTTTCTCAGTTAAAGCCAATAATCTAAAATGAGGGAGTTGTTTAAAATAGATTCTTTCCCGAGGGTAACTTTCTTCAAAACACTCTACTAATAATCTTTGAATAGCCAGCCTTAACTCTTGATCCACTTCATACTCAAAAATCTTTTCTATGTTCAAGTTATCTTCTCCTCACGACTAAGTTTTCTACAAAAATTCCGTCGGCATTAAACAGTAATCCTTCTAGCGGTACTTTTTATATTTAGTTTACTAGGTATAGGGACTGCTGCATAGCCATTAAGTTGATATCTTAGATGCCCGCGGAACAAATATTTTTACCTTTTATAATAATTAAGCTTATTTCTATCGTTTTGGGTTACTTCAAAATATTAGGTTGATGGGCATGGGGTCACCAGGCCCCCAAAGAAAATTGTACGTTTAGACATAAAATCGACACATTTTGATTAGTTCCCTGTACGTTAAGGAGTTAGTTTGTATATTTGAGGAGATGTGCGAGACAGGTGTAAATTTAGAGGAATCCAATATTTTCTATTCAAATATGATAGAATGGAAATATATCCAAAACGGAGGAACAACAAATGAACTCAAACACAAAGCAGTTTATTTATGATATCCAGCAAAGAAAGAACAATTATATGGAAAATGTATTAATAGCAATACAACACCCTAAAAAAGAGCAATCTAAACAAGTCATTCAAAATATAGTAGAGAAGATGGATATGATGATCAGTTTAGT
The DNA here is from genome assembly GCF_015071065.1 of Bacillus cereus. Taxonomy (GTDB): domain Bacteria; phylum Bacillota; class Bacilli; order Bacillales; family Bacillaceae_G; genus Bacillus_A; species Bacillus_A cereus_BA. Next base: position 33,299 of record NZ_VOVA01000013.1, read on the forward strand.
TACTACTTACATGGCTATTGAATCAGAATCTATGAAAGAATTAAAAGAGCTTCAGGAAGAAATTATTCATGCTCAAGCATATATTCAAAAACGAAAATTTGAAGAAACACAGAGATAAAACCCTGTGTTTTTACTGGTTCGTCTATGACGCTAATCTGTTATAAATCAAATTAGATGTAATTTAATTATTGTTTTGGCATAATCCATACAATTTGTTGAATGCGTACAATATACGGTACCGTATCTTCAATAAGCAAATGATCTGGTTTCACATTCTTTAACTTTCCTCTTACATTACCTCCTACAGTTTCAATAACCACATGTTTACCAATTACTGATTGTAATGTTTGATATACGTAGGAATCAGATGCAATTACTGCATTTTGTTAAATAAAGTCATTTACTTCCAAATAAATCATTCTATAGAACTCCTTTCTAACTTGCATTATTTCTCTTAATATATGATATATATCTTATGAATATGCTAGAAGGATACTTCATTGTATGAACGAAAATAACATTTTAATAAGGTACGTTTTCTATTCCTAAATTACTAAAAAATTACTTATATAAGATTATTTTTACTAGTTAATAGGTAATGATATAGAGATATTTTGAATGTACATCTAGGTTGTTCCTTTCAAGATATTTATCATTTTATATACGCCCTTTATTAGAATACTGCTTATACTTTTTTTGAGATTCTTTAGTAATACGTGCGTTAAATAAAATTGCTAACAACAAAAACACTCCATATTTTCCCCCTGTAGCTCCTATGATAATCACACTACTAAAAACAAGTACAATTAATAGGAAAAACGAAACTAAATAAATACGGTCATAGTTCTTTGACATCTTCTCGCATTTTATGCGTTCTTTCCTTGCATCCATCTAAATTCCTCCTTAAAATTATCCATTTCACTATAAAATAAATCTCGCCCTTAAAAAGAAAACAATATATCGTTTCAAATAATTAGTTTTTTTAAGCAACTAATTTATATAACATAAAAAGAAATACTACCAATATTAAGCTTTCCACTATGATAATCCCGACCCTCTCCTTTCGTTTAATCCCATCAAATCAGATGAAATTTATTATTATCAACAGCAAACAAAAAGGACCTTCCCTTCTCGTAAAGGCTGATCCTTTTCTTCGTTCATTCAACTATTTTTAGCTATTCTTGATTAATTAGAATAACAGCTGGTCCATCTACACGAATTCCACCAACTTCGATTTTTTCATAAGGTTCAACTGTAATAGAAATGATTCCTTCTCGCTTCTTTAATTCATTACTTAATTCTTTTGTTAACATTTTTTTCATGTGTGCACCCCTTCTTACTGCTTAATTTACTATTGTTATGTAAATGAAATTTAAAATGGTTTCCTGGTCAGGAAACCATTTTTTGTAGTTGACCATATGGTGTTATCAATTCGTTTATCAATTTTACGTAAAGAAGATAAACAATTATTATTCACTGTTTCAGTAGATGTAAGAAATTCTTAAAGATAGAGATGAGATTGATTTTTCTTCTAGAAATAATGACTTAGATATATATACCTAAAACAATGAAAGCCCTACCTCTCTTTCATCCTTACGGCTCCTTGTCCGTGCCAGTGTGAATCAGGATTGCAAAAATCAAGTGACTATTTGATCGAGTTATTTGATGAAACTTCAAACGTTCGTAAAAGAAATTTAAATAATAAAAATGGATTAGATTGTAGAAATAACAAAAGAGGTTCCTACTCTAAAAGTGAGTTGAAGAAGTTGAATGTCTTTGAAATGATTTACTTTTAATAATAATCATATTCCCGAAAAATTCAGGATATTTTCGGGGTATGTAATACATTATCTATAATGAACCTTAACAGAAACTTTTTATTTGATTTTCAGTGATCCCTTTAATTAATCCTAGTTCACTAATCAAAAATTCATGTGCGTTATCCAACATTTTTTTTTCGCTTGTATTCAGTGCTTTTTCTTTCTTCATACGCATTAAATCACGTATAACTTCAGCACCTTCTTGTATTTCACCCGTTTTTATTTTGTCCGTGTTCACTTTATACCTTTGTTTCCACGGCAGTAATCTATCTGATTCTCCATGCTGAAAAATGTGTATAATGTGTTTTAATGCAAGTATATCAGTAACTGGGCGTATACTCGAACTCAATATTTTACCCATAGGAATCATGACTTGCATATTACTGATTGACATTTTTATGACATAATACTGTTGTTTTTCCCCTGAGAATTCTTTTTCTTCTATGGCTTCAATTATACCTGCTCCGTGCATTGGATAAACAATGTTATCGCCAATTTGAAACATATAATCCACCTCCATATATGGTAACCTTCTTAAGCTTACCATATATGTGGTTTTTTATCAAATATTTAATGATACCATAAATTTATTTTTGTAGTCAACTACTTTTTCTTTAAAAATCAAATTAAATAAAAACAGCACCAAAACAATGGGAGCGTGTCATATTTCCAATAAAGGGAAGGGGAATTTCCCCGCGTATATTCTGAAGCCTCTACTCATTAACGTAGATCCGTTTTTCCTTGAAAACGACCAAATCGATCCCGTATTTTTTTCAATCTTGTGTGGTACTCCAAAATCTCAATTCTTGCTTTTTCAGCTAGAGGTGCAATTGGTCGTAAGTCTTTTAACCCCCAATAATCAATTACTACATCAAGTACTTGATCAAAATATTGCAGCGGCCCATAGTTAGCTTCTTTTGCAATCACAGCCATTCTATTTTCAAAATCAGGCATAACGGCACCTGGCATTTTAAAATTCCTAATCACATTGGCAATATGATAGCAATAATTAGGTTCCAATTCCAAATGTGTTCGAATGACGTCTCGATAAAACGCATAATGCAGAGTTTCATCTTTTGCAAGACGGCGTAATAATGTAGCAAGATCTGGATCATGCTTACTTGCAACCTTAGCTACATTATTGTAAAACACCATCGTTGCAAGTTCTTGTAGCGTCGTATACGTCATTGCTTCGATTGGTGTGTGAAAATCGGGCTCAAATCCACCCTCAACGACTGACTTTCTTAATTCATGTAATCGTTTGGGATTCACACTTCGAGTGAGTAGTAAATATGTCTCCAATAAATTCGAATGTTGATCCTCTTCTGAAGTCCAAGTATGAATAAAGTCTGTAATAACAGAAAGGGACCCTTTAAAAGTCGCAGATAAATACGTTGTAAACCATGGTAAATTCACTTCTGTTAATAAAGCTGTTTCAATGGCCGTAATTACACCAGTAGGAAGAGTAACTTGACTTTCATCCCAAGGAACTCTTTTAAAGTCCATTCCCTTATCCCATGGTAAAAACTCATGATAACCCCAGTCTATCTTCTGCGCTCTTATTTTATGTTGTTCATACAGTACTTTTAAACGTGGTTCTAATCGGAAATCTAAATCATTTGTTAGCATATATAAGTGCCCCCTTTTCTTATCATAGATATTCATTCTATTTTTACATTCATTTTTATCCTTAAAAATTTTCTACAAATAAATATTACTTTCCTTTTTTTAGTCAAACATAAAAAATTTTTAACAAAACTCTTTAAGAACGCTTTATTTCTATATGATTTTTTTCATATCAAAAAGGTGCATACCCATAAAGAATCGTTTTATAATAAAGATTGATAAACAATTAATCTTTCATGCGTTTTCGCTACTTTCTAATTTTGTTATTGGTAGCAAAAACTGAAAAGATGAATGGTATGTTATATAGACTAACAACTTATTTAGATGTAAGATCCAAGATGTTAGATTAATCATTTGGAAAATATATACAGTTAATGAGATAGCCGTAAACGACAATCCCCAACAAGATTACTGTACATTAGCTATGATGAGTTAGACCGTATTTTTGGAAACAGTATACAGCTCAAAGGGAAGAGGCGATAAACATGCAGTCAACGGAAGCTCATATGAAGGAAACACAACGTAGAGAAAAAATAGAAATAATATTTAGTCATATGGTAAAAGGAGAGAGTTATTTTCACGGATCCTCCTATCAATGGAAAAACATTGTATACCAAAATTATAATAGGATACAACAAAAAGAGTTAAAAATTGAACAACTTATTTCCAAAATGGAAAAAGAAGGGGTTCTCTTTGCGCAGCACCGTTCACTCATACACTATCCCGTCATTGATTTTGTCAAATATATAGCTAAGGTTTATAAGGAAACCCTCGAAAAACAATAACCATGATTATATTTTTAAAATAAATAATTATATTCAAAGAAAACCTTTACAAAAAGTTTATTTGTGAACATTGTTAACAAAAAGCTCAAAAACTCATTCGAATATTTTTTTATTCAAAATAATATTCGTTTTTGTTATAATAACAACCATAACGTATTCTAGTCGTTTGTATATCTTCAGATTTTGTGAAATTTATTACACAAAAAGACAACTCTTAATTAGAGTTGTCTTTTATTTTTTCTCGATATACATAATACTGTTCTGGTGCAAAAACTCCAAGATTCTTACAACTGGAGAAAAAGTAGGACCTCTCATAGGAAAGATGCTACTTTTCTCTCTCATATTCCTTCATTATTTTATAAAACGTATTTTTCTTTAGCTCTAACATTTCCATAAATATAATAGCTGTTATTCCCCACTTTTCCATTTAGAATAAGTTTCTTCTATATTAATTATGACAATAGATGGTTTTAATGCTACTGTTGGTTCAACCTTACTTATTTTGCGGTCTATGACAACTACCCTGTCACTACCCCATTTAGTAAGAAAGAAGATTTAGAGAAAGCTAAGAAGTACTATGATGAGCTAGGAAACTCAGCTCCACTACTATTCTTTCATATATAGGCTAAAGGCGATTTCCTTTCACAGATAAATGGTGATATAAAAAATAAAGAGTTTAATAAATATAAAGAAGTTATGGATAAAACCATTAAGCAGGCTAATGAATGCACTTTCATTTTGCGGAAAATATGATAAAATTGGGTTCTGGTGCAAAGATTGCATTTATTTAAAAGAGGTATATAGATTTCTAATGGAATCTATTCTTATGCAGCCATTCCGAATAGTTGATGAATAAACTTCATTTCATTTTGGACAGACTTGTCCCGTAAAATAAGTTGGCCTTTTTTAATGATATGCATCGCTTCTATTCCTGAAAGAATAGATTTAGCTGTACGAAAAGATTTCAATCCTAACATTGAACGAACTCTCTTTTTAATAAAACGATGATCTTGCTCTACAATGTTATTAAAGTATTTTACCTGCCTTATTTGGATGCCTACAGGCATCTTTTTCTCTTTCTTCAACTCTTCAATCGCTATAGGATAGGCCGGGTTTTTATCTACTGTAATCACACGGGGCTTTGAAACACGAAAAGACTGCAAAGCTTTCTTGAAAAAAAGCTTTGCAGCCCTATGATCTCTTGTTTTGCTTAAATGAAAATCAATTGTATTTCCTTTTGAATCAACAGCACGATATAGGTACATCCATTGACCTTTGACTTTCACATACGTCTCATCGACTCGCCAAGAATCATTGGTTGACTTAAGATGACGTCGTACGCGCTTATCTAATTCGGGACCATATTGATGAACCCATCGCATGATAGTTGTATGAGCAAGGGATAGCCCGCGTTCTTCCATCATTTCGACTAAATCACGAAAACTGAGGTTGTACCGTAGGTACCATCTCACTGTTAATAAAATAATATCCGGTTGATAATGTTTCCACTTGAATAGATTTTGCTTTTCCATACCAATCACATCCTTTTTAGAGTACTAGTATCAGTATGTCCAAGTTTAGGAGGTTACTTACAAACGTTTTGGAGTGTTTGCACCAGAACCTACATTTGTACATATTAACAGATTGGTATTGCATAGATCGTAAAATTTGCCTAGGTAGAGCTAAATACTTTATGGTATTACTTAATGATTGTAGAGATGGCTTGTTTGTATACCAGTTGTTGTTTACCATGAACCATCATTAAGACAGTAAATTTATCTGTTGCAAGGATCTGCCCACGTACTGGAACGCCATTCTTTAAAAATACAGTAACTTCCCCTTTTTTCTCTATCAATTGTTCATACATATCTTCTTGTAAATTAAACATGAAATGCGCCCCCTGGTTTGTTTGTATTTACTTTTCTTCTCATACCTGCTGCTTTTCACTGTTGGATATTTGTGATTCCCATTCACTTTCTATTTTTCTAGTTTACTTACATAATATCTTTTCACTTCATGAAGAATCTCATCATGTTCGTATTTTCTTGGCTTTCTATGATTTTCTTTTACAAACTGTGTATATTCTCTATATATAACCAATTAGAAATATGCTCTTTTTGTTTTTGTTTGAGGTGTGACCATTTTTGCTTGTTTGAAGGATCTTGCCATTTACTTTTACATGATTTTTCATCTTCATTCAGCCCTTTTATTTTCAGAACGAATATATAAATATCGTAACATCAAAGATATATATGTCACAAAAGTTAAATGTAGACTAGTTCGTTGTGTTGTTATTTTTTATAATAAATACGGTACGTGAAATTATTTTATTGATCTTTAAAAAAGCCCCTTGTAAGGAGCCACTTATTTTACAAGGTACTGTTTTACTTCTTTTATTAATAGTTCCGCACCTTCTGGACTTAATGTTATCTTACCATTTGCTAATGCTATGTTACGATTTGACACCTCTCCTGTTAATGCACAAACACGCCCCGGCTGATACTTCTGTAAAACAATATCTTCACCTTCTACAAAGATCTCTAATGGTGATTTTTCTTTAATACCTAGCGTATTTCTAAGTTCCTTTGGAATTACCACACGCCCTAATTCATCTATTTTTCTAGTTACTCCGGTTGCTTTCATCTAATATCTTTCCCCATTTCATTATCAATTGTACCCAAGTTATTCTTTACTATTGTAACAAGCTTTTCCCATACATGAAAATTTATTTGCATTTACAAAAGAACAAGTAAAATAAATAGAGGATTTTTGGCACGATAACAAGATAAGTAATTGAAATGAAGCAATTCGTCAGCTCGTAGAGAAAGCGTTAAGTCTTAAATAATGACTATCCTTTTTATTCCCCCTAAAAACCCAAAAAAACACATGTAAAGTCCTTATCTGCCTTTTCATATGTTTTTAAAATGAACAAGACCTATTGCATTAACTTGTCCATCGAAACGCAAAATAAACAAATCTGAAGAGTCGTTTTTAAATTAAACCTCATTTTTTTAATACATTCTTTAATCCTCTCATTTTCCGTTACTAGTGTAACCAAATATATTACTCTATTAGGCTTTGAATTATTGGTAAGAAATGCTAAAGTTAAATAAGTTAAAAAAATATACAAAGTGAGGCGATATTTTTGAAAAAGCTCAGTTTATTACTAACGGCATTTCTAATGATTGCTGCATTATTTATCCCTAATCTTGCAAGTGCTAAATCTTTCCCTGATGGTACATTTGGTGCAGACGTAAAAGTAACAAGTGAGCAGTCTGCTGCATTCTTAGCTCGCGTATTAGAACCAAGCTTCCGTCCTCCCCTTCCTCAACCAGAGGGCAATTTAGAAGTTCATTATATTGATGTAGGACAAGGTGATGCAACGTTTATAAAATCTCCAAGTGGAGAAACAATCCTCATTGACGGAGGAAACAATGGCAAAGGTAAAATAGTGGCAAATTATCTAAAAGGACTAGGATTCCAAACCATTGATTATATGATTGCTACACACCCTGATGCTGATCATGTAGGTGGATTAGATGAAGTACTAAATTCTATGAACGTAAAAAATGTGTATGCACCTAAAGTAAGCCATACTACCCAAACATTTAAAGACTTTTTAACTGCGGTAGCCAACAAAGGATTAACAATTAAAGAAACAAAATCTGGTTTAAATTTACCAATCAATGGTTTAGACTCACAATTCTTAGCCCCTGTTAAAGAATATGGTGATGACTTAAACGAATGGAGCGCTGTATTAAAAGTAACGCACGGCAGCAAATCATTCTTATTTACTGGTGATGCTGAAGCAAAAAGCGAAAAAGATATGATTGCAGCACACGGTTCAAACCTAAAATCTGATGTATTAAAACCAGGTCACCATGGAAGCAAGACTTCTTCTTCTCAGCCATTTTTAGATGCAGTTAAACCAAATATCGCTGTTATCAGTGCAGGTGCAGGTAACAGATATGGACATCCTACACAAGAAACGTTAGCCAAGTTATCTTCAATGTCTGTTAAGGTATATAGAACTGATTTAAATGGAACTGTAGTTATTAATAGTGATGGTTCAGATATTTCAGTAAGAACGGAGAGATAACGATGCAAAGAGGTATTATTGACCGTTTTGAAGGAGCATTAGCAGTTATTGAAATCAATAACATAACAATTGATGTACCCAGATCCAAACTTCCTTCTAATGTAAAAGAAGGGGACGTTCTTATAATTGAAAATGATACGTATACAATTGATAATAATGAAACAGATAAAAGAAGATGTGAAATTCAAAATTTAATGGATAAGCTATTTGAATAATAGATTTTCAAAGTCAGCTCAATATAAGCTGGCTTTTTCCATTGCTATTATAAACAAGATCCGCCACTTGCATCGATTAATTCCCCAGTTATCCAGCGACTGTTTGATGAAGCAAGAAAAGCTACAATATCAGCTATATCTTTAGGCTCTCCCCATCTATTAAAGGTCGACAAACTTGCAGCATATTTCTGTCCATCTTGATTTCCCAATGTTCCAGCATTCATTTCTGCATTAATTATGCCAGGAAGAATGGCGTTTACCGTAATACCGCGGTAACCAATTTTGTTGTGCTAAAGTATGAGTGCGTCTATTAATTGCCCCCTTAGATATACTGTAAGCAAAAACACTTGTCGAGGTGACACGTGTAACAAACGATGAAATATTGATGATCCGTCCTCCATCTTTTAATCGTGGTAAAGCCTGTTGGATAATAAGAAATGGAGCCTTAACATTAATATTCATAATCTCATCAAAAGACTCTTCTGTGGATTCTTCTAATGTTAAAATCCGCACTAATTATGAATGCAAAACCACCATCTTTTTTAATTTTATGCACCACTTCTTCTGCTTCTTCTTTTTCCATAGTGAACTACGACCAACGCACCATCCTGTGCCAAATTTATCGCAACATTTCGCACTATCCCCCTACTTGCACCAGTTACTAACGCGACTTTTCCCTTTAATGTATTCATTTCTTCAGCCCCTAGTTTAAAACTCATCCTAGTTATATCACAAGATGACCTTTGAAATGTTGCGCTCTTATTTGGCATCCATAAAACAGCAAAAAAAACATCTCATAAGAGTCGGCCTTTTCACTTCACACATACATTGGCTTTACAGCCCTTTTCGAACGAGAAAGCCCATTGCCTTTAGGCATGGGATGAAAGTGAGGTTGGATACGGAGTACCACTAAAAATCACAAGGTTTGTGGTACTTTAAGTATCCAAAGTGTTGGTATCTTTTATTTTTCATCCTTTTTGTTGCAGTTAATTGAACAAACTAACACAATGTAACTATGATAAATGATTATAGAAGAACTAAAACAACCGTATCATTCATTAACTATCATTTTGTGTTTTGTCCACGATACAGAAGAAAGATTTTTCTAAATACAAAAGTAGAAGAATGCTTCAAAATGTTGGTTCAAGAAATATGTAATGAACTGGATATTGTTATTATCGCAATGGAATGTGAAAAAGACCACGTTCACTTGTTTTTAAATACACTGCCAACACTTAGTCCCGCCGATACAATGGCAAAAATTAAAGGAGTGACATCTAAGTGTTTGAGAGAAGAATTTCCCCATCTCATGCACCTGCCAAGTCTATGGACACGTTCCTGTTTTGTTTCTACTGCTGGAAATGTATCAAGTGAGACAATAAAACATTATGTTGAAAATCAAAAAACAAGGGGGTGAAACTTATGTCTCAAACCATAACAGTTAAAGTTAAATTGCTTCCAACAAAAGAACAAATCTGTTTATTGGAACAAAGTAGCCACGAATATATCAAAGTCATTAATGAACTTGTATCTGAAATGCTTGAAGCAAAGAAAAGCACTAAGAAAAGTACAAAAGATGTTCTTGCTAACCTACTAAGTGCGGTTAAGAATCAAGCGATTAAAGATGCGAAAAATGTGTTTTCTACAAAGGTGAAAAAAAGTAAATACCAAATCGTTCCGATTTTAAAGAAACCCGTTTGCGTATGGAATAACCAAAATTATTCATTTGACTTCACACACATCTCAATTCCGTTTAGCACATTGTTTTAGCTCCTTTTATCAGAAAAAAACGATTCATCCTCCACCTTCACTCCGCGCTTAGAGGAGGGGATCTTCTCGTTCACAAAATAAAAAGAGGGACAAATGCCCCTCTTACAATTACATCTCACTATTTCACAAGGTTAAATAATACCTTTTAATATCAATCCTAAAACTGACATAACTATCGCACTAATAATGATTCGCAAAATCCAGGTTGTGTTTGTACTTATTTTTTCTAATTGCTTATTGATTGTAGCTATGTCTTTCTCATTAATAGTTGTACGCATCTCTAAATTACGAATATCTCTCATGATTTCTTTTTGTTCCGTTTTTAGACTGTCAATTTTAGCGTATACATCTTCCATATATTCACACCCTCTGTTCATCTTAATAGAGAAATCTATATGTATATTATGAGACAACCCTCTTAACTGTGAATGCATTCCACATATTCGCACGCCAAATCCTTTGGTAAAACCTAATTGAATTACTTACATCTTTCCGTGCTTACATATTAAAATCATTAGTAGGATAATCCGCAGTCTTGCAAGTTCTTTTTCACAATCTGGGCCTCTTCTCCTATCCATATTTAGCTACTCCACTGTATTTCCTAAAACACTCATATATTTATCTATATATAAATATATGAGTGTTCAAATCTTTGCTTATATGTGATTTAGATAAGTCGGAATTAGAAGAGGAATCCTTAGTGATTCCTTTTTCTATTTGATATGAAAAAAGAACGGATTTTTCTACTTTAATTACGTCTTCCAATCCTAGTATCTAGAACACTCTTTATATGCTGTTTCGAAATGGTTCTTATTTTCCTCTGAGTTATATCTCCATTTATATTTTGCCAATCCGAATTATTAAGGTCATACTCACAATCTAACATCCTCTTTTTCTCCAACGTTAAATTAGATGTACAGTGGTGCTTTATGTTTAAAAGCAAAAAATGATTCTATTTTGTTTATGGTTATTTGTTACTTTAAATGTTGTTGAATTTAATATTAGTTATATTCAAAGAGATTATAGACCTACTACAGGCAATGAGGTGTTAATCTCTAAAACATTGCGAATAACATTACTAGACGTCCCTGAAGGAATATTTTGTTATTCCAGGTGCAATTTTCATATATCAATTCACAAAAAAATCACCGAACGAAAATGCATCTTTGTAGGTGCTTTTTTTCGGTGAACTATTGATAAATGAAATCCACATAAATCCTCACTAAATGTGACTATAGTCCCTTATTATTTCTTGAAATAATATGACACTTCCAAATTCAACATTTATGACTACTTTCTAATGCTTCTTTTATTACTGATTGCTTTACAAAAAAAACTGAAGGAACATTATCAGAGAAGTTTTGGTATACATGTAAAACTACTATATTTCCAAAGAACGTGTATAAACTGTGACAAACAAAAGATATAGTGTTAAAGTACAAGTAAAATACACGATAGAAATACGCCTTATATTTACTTTCTAATTACGTATACTGGAAATCAGAAAATTCACTATCACCACAACAGTTCCCTACTCACTAATAATAACAATACAAATGTTATTATTGCTAACAGTGAACGTACTACACGTAAATAAAAAATTATATAAAGATATTTCCGCTACCTACTTGACAGAGAGTTGTTCATCCATCAATAACAGCTCTTTTCTAATACGTATATTTATACTTTATTAGCTTTATTTTTTTCTATATGTCCATATAAAATATCTCCTAGCTGTTGTACTGTTATTTCTTCCTTCTCGTAACTCTCTGTAGTTTGTAATAGAAACTCTAAATCAATTATTTCTTTCAAGATTTTATAAATAGAAAAAAAAGCTTTATTTTCTACGTGTATATCCAAATCCATTAAAGCTGAAATAAGTTTTAAATTTTCTCTATCTGCTTCTATCATTTTAATTATGAGTTCTTTTAATACCTTTTCCTGCCACACTATAAACAACTCCTTCAGATATTAATCTAAATAACTACTTCAGAATAACCTTATTAAATTTACTGCCATTTACTTATTATCTTTCAATTTGCTAAAGAATATTATAATCAATACTCTTGATAACTTATTTCTTTTTATATTATCCCTCAATATATTAAATTACTACTATGTTCTTTTTTTAAAGTATACATCCTCTTCTTGACTTAAGTATAACAAAGATAATCAAAAAATAATTAATTAGATTTTGAAAATTAAAAATAAAACCATTTATGGAAAATTAAAGACATAATTTATGAATAAAGAAAAGGGTTCTTCTGTAAATAATTACAGAAGAAAACGATTGATGGCAGATTACCAGCGGATTCGAATTTAATGCCATAAGTCTCCATCGATGAATTCTTCTGATTTTGAACAAACTGGACCCTTAAATTTATCATTTTCCGACAGAAGACTCCTTCCTCAAAAATGTGAAGGTGTGAAACACCAATTTTAGGTGGGAGATGAATGTCGGTAGGCGTAAGCCTACTTATTTTGTATACTATTAAGAAGCATGCTAGAAAGTGAGGTGCAATCAATGTTATTAAATAAAGCATATAAATTTCGTATTTACCCGAATAAAAGACAAGAAATCTTAATTGAGAAAACGATTGATTGTAGTCGATTTGTGTTCAATCGGTTCCTTACTATGTGGAACAATACTTACAAAGAAACAGGGAAAGGATTAACATATAATTCTTGCTCTGCCGAGCTCACTCAATTAAAAAAACAGAATGATACGATATGGTTAAAAGAAGTAGATAGTATTGCGCTTCAATCTACATTAAAAAATCTGGCAGATGCTTTTTCACGCTTTTTCAAGAAATAGAATGATCCTCCACGATTCAAGTCCAAACGAAATAAAATCCAATCTTACACAACGAAAGAAACAAATGAAAATATCGCTGTGATAGGTAATCGAATAAAACTACCTAAAATCGGATTTGTGAGGTTTGCAAAGAGCCGTGAGGTAACGGGACGTATTTTAAATGCTACCATTAGACGGAATCCAAGTGGTAAATACTTTGTATCTTTGCTAGTTGAGACAGAAGTAAAAGAATTACCGAAAACAAGATCTTCTGTTGGGATTGATATGGGATTAAAGGATTTTGCTATTCTTTCAAATGGCACTACATACAAAAACCCTAAATTCTTTCGTACATTAGAAAAAAAATTAGCGGAAGCACAACGCATCCTTTCCAGAAGAACGAAAGGTTCTTCGAACTGGAGTAAACAACGTGTGAAAGTGGCACGAGTCCATGAACATATTACTAATGCAAGAAAAGATTACTTGGATAAAATCTCTACCGAAATCATCAAAAACCACGATGTAATTGGTATTGAGGATCTACAGGTAAGCAATATGCTAAAAAACGGGAAACTTGCCAAAGCAATCAGTGAAGTATCTTGTTCACAATTTCAAAATATGTTGGAATACAAAGCAAAATGGTACAGGAAGCAAGTTGTAGTTGTCTCAAAAATATTTACTGCTAGTCAGCTATGTTCGAGTTGTGGTTACCAAAATAAAGATATTAAAAGTATAAATCTTCGTGAGTGTCATTTTCCTCCTCGTGGCACACATCACGATAGAGATATTAACACAGGACTAAATCTTAGAAACTACGGTGATAACCTAGTTAAGTTTCTATACTTAGAAATCTCCCGCTTCAAACATTCCGTTAGAACGTTAAGTAGTGAGTGGTTCAAATACAGTTTTGAAATACACTTATATCTCATTGCATTACCAAGGATAATACTAATCTATCTTATTCAAAAAACATTTGAAATAAAAAAAGATGCTCGAAAGCATCTCACTGACTAAAAAATTATAATATTTTCAAATTAATATAAATCCAAGTATTTACCAATGTTATTTTTTAGAGCATTCTCATAAATCTCATATGCACATGAAATATCCTCAATAGCCATTCCCATGGGGTTTAGGATAATTAATTCATCCTTATGTTCTCTCCCTGCTTTTAATCCAGTAATAATATCCCCTAATTCAGCATGTAACATCTCTTTAGAAAATTTACCTTCTAAAACCAATTGATTTATTACTTTTTTTTCTCTATTTGCTTGATCCCAATCATCTACAATTACCTTATCCGCTTGTATAAATAATTCACTTTCTAAATCCATAATAGATACATTACTAATAAATGTTCCTTTTTGAATCCACTCTGCTTTAATATATGGCTTATTCGCTACTGTACATGTAACTAATACTTCTGCTTTTTCAACAGCATCCTGAACTTTATCGGCAACCCGAAATGATATATTTTTATATTTTGACTGAAACTCTTTTATTAGTTCTTGTGCTTTATTTAGCTCCACATCGTATAGTACAACATTCTTAATACTTTTGAAATTTTCTAACATAGACATTACATGCATTTTAGCAATCAAGCCACAACCAACAATAGATAGATTTCTAAAGTCTTTATTGGCTAAATGTCTCGTAGCAACTACAGAAACAGCTGCTGTTCTCATTGCACTTATAGAACTTCCCTCTAAAATAGCAATCGGGAAATTTGTTTGAGGATCATTTAAAACAATTAATGCACTTGCCCGTTCCATGTTTCTCAAAGATGGATTATCATGCTTACTTCCAATCCATTTAATACCAGAGATAGACGGCTCACCTAAATGTGCAGGCATAGCGATAATCCTATCAGCAATATGTTCATCTTTTTTGTTAGTTTTTAAGTATGGTTTCAGTGGTTGACTAAAATCCTTACGAGAGTGTAGGATTAATGCCCGTTCTACGCCCTTAATATAAATATCAGAACTATTTTCTTCTAACTTATGAACATCTGCTCTACTAAGATAAAGAATTTTCGGCTCAACAGTTTTATTAGTCATTCATATCACCCTTTATTGTATTTTCATATATTACTAATATTATAAGTACTAGTCAATCTGTAATACTTCTCTCCATTATGTTTAATTTTTGATATACAGTATCTATTTCCTTATGAATATCCTTCTCAACAGACATTAGCTCTTCCAATTTCAATTGAAGGGTAGGTATAATTTGTTGAGGATCTTTATTCTTTAAATTTGCCTGCATTATAATAAAAGAAATTTTCCGTGTAATGCTAAGGGAATATCCCAAATAATTAATCAACTTTTCCATATCAAGAGAAACTATATGGTGATATTTATTTAAGTAATATAGCATCCCTTCTCTACTATAAAGAAAACAAGTATTAAATCTACGAATTAAAAAATTCCAATTATCCTGTATACTTTCTTGTCTACTCATTGCATTTGAAAATACTTGATCTATCTCCATACATAGTTTAGAAATTGCTGTTGTCCCTGTATAATAACTAACACCGTCGAATTGAAAATGCCCCTGTAAATACTGAGATAATTTCAATAAAAACTCATATTTCAAACATTTTATCATTTCATCATTAAAATTATTAATTCGTGCAGTTTCTATATTTAACTTAATAACTTCGCCTGCTTGTTTAATCTTTTTAGACTGAATAGAATTATAAATTAAGTCAATAGGTATCGGACCATGATAACCAAAATATTGATCTTTAACATGAACATTTTCGTTCTCTACTCCTACTATGTTCAAATAATGATAATCATGAACTGGTGGAAAGGTTGGATACATAGTTGAAAGAACCTTAACATCTACGCATAATAAAAATGATTCAGTATTATTATGAAGAAACTCTCTTAATTTATGAGGAGCTACCTTAGATTTACTAGTGCCAATATAATTTTGCAACCATCCAAGAGTATTAGGCTGTTCCGCCTCAAGCTCAAAAGTAATATCTAAACTAGGATTACTATATACATATCCAAAATTTAAATGCTTTAAAATTAATGGCTCTAAACCAAATTGCTCCAATAACAAAGACATACTATTCCAATAACAATTGACACCTCTTCTCAAATAGCTATACCTTTCATTAAGCATCTCATAAAACTTCCTTTGCGTTTTCATTAAACTCAAAAAGAACATTTACAGGAGAGCATACTAATTTCCCTGGATGTCTTGATAATTCAGACGTCTTAATGTTCCTTACTGCAAACATTCGCTGTAACCACCGATCATTTCCATCGTATTTTGGAGTAAAACCTGTCCGAGCATGAATAGCTTTTTTATTATCCACAACTAATAATTCACCTGGTTTAAGAGCGACTTGTATACAGTTCTCTAACAATTGCTTTTTCAAATATTCTAGCGCCCACTTAGCCATAGGTGTTTGAGGTTCCATTAGATAAAAATCCATGCAAATATCCGGATCTAATAAAGGTCCACTTAACACAGGTATAGTAGTATGATAACTGTCTTCATCCCCATTTTCTAAAAATGATGATGGTGCATTAATTTTATATAAAGGTTTTCTTAATATCTCTATTACATCATTAGATAAGTTAAATAAAACTTTTCGGATTGAGGAAGTAATTGTCTTTGCCTTAGCTTCTTTATCAGATTTTACACAGTATAAAGCTAAAAAGTCAGGTTTATATGGATGAAACCCATCTTCAGTATGGAACTCTAAGATATCAGATCCTGTATTCTCTTGCTTTTTTTCTTGTCCTTTTACCGGGCAAATATTTTGAACTAATAACCCCTGTTTTTCATCTTCATATGCAAGTGGTTCCCCTAAACAAAGCATAAATAAAAATAAGATATACTCACTAATGGCCGTTTGTTTATCTTCACTTAACTGACCCTTTACTGGTGTATTCGGAAGAATTGGATCTGTTGGTAAATTAGAGAATTTTAAAGTCCCAAATAAATTAGAAAACCTTTTAAATGTAACTAATTCCTTTAAAATACGTATAGGTAACTTACTTTTAATAATATCTAATTCGTTTAATAATTTATCATCCATCTTGGTTATATCAAGTAATGGAAGCCCATTAATTAAATGCTTTAATTGTTTCTTCTCCTCCTCGGTTAAATACACTTCCCAATTACTGGAATAATTAATCATAAAACTCCTCTCCTTCCTTTCCTATGCCGATCCTTAATTCCCGAGCCTTTTGTTGAAAAAAACTATTAATAGAATATGGTTTAAATTCATCTATAAAGTTCCCAAAATTCGAAAAACTAAGGCTGTTACTTGCAGTTTTAGCAATACAAAAAATATTTCCTTTTGTAATTTTCCATTTGATAGTCCCATTTAAACTTTTATTAAAAGCTCTTATACTTTCATCTAAGCAGGACTTAAGAGGACTAAACCATCCTCCACCTACTACTAGATTAGTCCATTCTCTATCAATATAGGACTTTACTCTTAGTTCATCTCTAGTTAATACCATTTCTTCTAATAATAAATGAGATTGATGTATTAACATTGCTGCTGGAGCTTCTCGAACTTCTGGATTCTTAACACCAAAACAACTATCTTCTAAACCTGCATATCTTCCAATTTTATAATCCGATAAGAGATCATTTAATAAAATCACTATCTCCTTTAAACTCCTCTTATCATTATTAATCTTAAACGGAATACCATTTTTGAACGTTATATCTAGGTATAGAATTTCTTTTTCTTCTATTTTATTTGTCCACTCAAATACGTTATCTCTAATTTCTAACTCAGTATACTCTAAAGTATCATTCTCTATAACTCTGCACCATAAGTTCTCGTCAATAGAATATTTAGATGTGGTAGGGAAATCGATACCTAATTCTTTCTTCAATATTCTCGCTTTATCTTCACGTGTAGTATATTCTCCTATAGCCGGACAAAATATATTAACATTTGGATAATTGGCCATTATAGAAAGGTTAAATCTCATAGCAGAATTCTGATATGGTGTTGAATTATGAACAATTAGTGATCCTCCAATATCTTTAGCATACTCACATGCCAATTTAGCAAGTAACGGACGTGTGTAGCTAGAAGAAATAGGGAAATGGTTGTTATATAAAGCTTTGGCCATTATCCCATGTGATATATAGCTATTACACAAATCTTCTGAAGCATCAATAATATGAAGTTTCAATTCTAATTTTTGAGATAATTCCATAATTTCATCAGAAATGTTTTGTCCAACATCAATTAAAACGGCATGTATATCCATATCGTATTTTTTCAATTCATAAGCTGTATAAAAACTATCTAGTCCACCAGAAAACAAGAGTACAGCTTTTTCATTTTTAAAAGGCAATAGTTCTTGGAATTGACCATATATTTTACTCATATAAATTAGTCCCTATTTCATTTTTTGCGATTAATTTATTGTTAAAATATCTTATATTACGAGGAATATTCAATCCCCTTCCAAGTTCTATAATCCATTTAGCAAATACTGTGGTGACAATTTCTGAATTTCTATAAAAGTCGAAGTTAACACTGAACCATTCTTTGATTACATCTGGAACTGCATCTTTTGGAGAATTTAAGATACGTATCTCAAGGTCTGTAATATCATCTAATAACATACTTAGATTTTCTTTGATTTTCATAATATCCAACTCAATTTTAAAATCTTTAAATGTAATTGCTCTAGCCTTTAAAAGGTACTCAAATAAAATATAATTTGTTAGACAGTCAAAACTTTTTTCAGGATCATCAGCATAGCTATAACGAAATAGTCTTTCCACAAGAAATATCTCTTTTGCTAGTTTATCAATATAAGAGTCCTTATTTAATAAATACAAATATGCTGATATATCTACTCTAACTTCTTCAAATGAACTTCCTAGCAGTGAACTTTTTTCTTTAAAGAATACATTTAAAGGTAATACTCCTTTGTAATGATAGTAATCATGTAAGTACGAAAGTAGCATTCTTGCCGTATAAATATCATTAAGATTAGCTTTAAATATTGATAGAGGTGTTTTTAAGACCTCTTCACTAATAGGTTTAGTAATCTGATGGAACACTTGTAAGTACTTGTTTATAAAGAACAAAGAAAATTTATCTTGTTCTATGCTACTATTTGTTACAATTGCTTCTGGGAAAAAGCTAAATACATTAGCTTCTAAAATACCCTTCGTTCCCAAGATTAATTCTACGCCCATAAAAGTATCAAATGGTAACTCTTCTCTTAAATGTGTGATAGCTTCTGGTTCATTCCGATAATAAAAGCATGCTTCAAAATTAATAATTTTATTTTTTTTCACAGGGAAAAAGAACATACCAAATTCTTTATTCTCAATTTTATTGTATTTCCCAAAAGTAAAATCAAATTTGGGTGTATTATTAATATTAGATTCTTTCCATGCAATCAAATCTTTTATAATTGCTTTTACTAAGCCTTCATCAAAATGGGTCTTTAACTTTTCTAAAATGAGTATAATACGTTCAATAATTTCTTCACAATATGAATCTTCTTTATTAATTTGACCTAAATAATTTTGATGTACTCTTAATTTTTCAACTTCTAAAACTAACTCTTCTGCACTGTTATACCATAACAAATTTTTCAAATTATCCATATCACTTGAAATTAACATAAACTACCTCCTATTTAATAATTGTGTTATCGAACTAATTGAATTGAAGTTTTCAAATGAAATTTCAGACTCCATGAATTGAGCCTGTTGTACATTTTCTAAATAAGTAATTAACTCCATAATTTTTAAAGAATTAAGTATACCTGTCCCTATTAAATCTAGATCATGTGGGATACTTTCAATACTTCCATCCTGTAATAATTCTCTTTTTATATAATCTTCTAATTCCGTTTCCAGCATGCACTTTATTCCTCCGTATATCCCATTAGTTTCTTTCGATCAATTTTGCCAGTACTAGTTTTAGGTAATTTATGCTCTGTAAAAATAAACTTACTAGGAATTGCATAAGCATCTAAAAACTCAGAACAATACTCTCTAATATCTAAGGAATTTAAAGTTGCTTTAGAATGAATATAACAAGTAAGACCATCATTGTTCATTACAATAAACACCTCATCTATAAGATTATGTTTAGAAATTACATTCCTGACTTCTGAAAGATAAACCCTTTTCCCTTGAATCTTAACCATGTCGTCCATACGCCCCATGTAATAATACAGACCATTTTCCTTTTTAACCAAATCACCAGTTGGAAGGTATTTTAAGTTATTTGAATCATTCATTTTAAAGGTCTCATTTTCTGTTTTATTCAAATACCCTTTTAACATCGTCGAAGAATGCACATATAACTCTCCAACTTCTCCTTCACCACATGGTAGCAAATCAGCATCTAAAACCTGTAATTGTACATGTTTTAATGGTCTGCCAATAGGAAGAATTTTTAATGCCTCTATGTCTTGAGGAAACAAATAAGATAATGCCTCATTAACCTCTGTATTACCATAAAAATTCACAATATTAGCATTTTCAAAACAATTTCTAACCAATTTCACATCGCCGAAAGGTAAAGCTTCACCCGCTAATCCCAAAAAACGAACAGAAGTATAATTTTTGATTTTTTCATTTAGAAGCAATTTAATTGATGAAGGAACCAAATGTAAAATGTTAATTTTTTCCTCTTCAATCAATTGATTAATATATCGCGGATTATTCCTCTTTTCACTTGAAGGAAGTACACAGCAACCACCTACAGCAAAAGGGATAAATAAAGAGAATATAGACATGTCAAAATATAAAGGCGCATGACATAAAAATTGATCCGCATTTGTGGCTCCAACAAACTCGCTTCCCCAGCTAATAAAGGCACGTAAACTTTCTCTTGCTAAAATTACCCCTTTTTTCATACCTGTCGAACCTGAAGTGAAAAATATAAAAGATTCAAGACTATCATCTATTCTACCAACATCAACATTTGATTCCATAGACTTAACATATGCTAGATCAAACAAATTTTGTTGAGGTTTACATAGATCCAATGAGAATAATAATAGGTCTTCTACAAAATTCAATTTAGAATCTATAGCATTTTTTTTGTTAACTATACAGCATTTTATTTGAGCGCTTTTAATACTATCTTCAAAGATTTTCACTTGTTCATCTGGATTTAGCGGCACACTTACAGCCCCTATTTTTAGAGCTGCTATATAAGTTATTACGTTGTGTATTGGATTTGTACTTAAAATTCCAATTCTTTCTCCAACGGTAATACCTTTTGACAATAGAGCATTGGCCAATTGACCAGATACATTATCAATTTCTTTATACAAATAATTTTCTGTATCTGTTTTATAAGCTATTTCATCTTTATATTTTTCAATCGTATTATTAAGCATTGTTTTAAGGCATACTTTCAAAGCATCTCCCCCTTTTAATACCTATATATATCCTCTCACGAAGTTTTAATTTTCAGAATAAAACCAATGTTAAATTCACATTAGTTTGTAATAAAATTAAAAAACATATTTGTTAAGTAACGTTAAACTAACCCCTCTTATACAAATACGATATGTAGAAATGTAAGGGCTTGTATTACAATTAAAGAAACTATTTTATGGAGTTGATTTTTATGTCAAATGAAAAAACAGTAGTAAGCTCTAATTCCCCATTTGAAGACTTTTTAGGATCTTCTAGGGCAATTAAAAAAGGAAATATCATTGTAGTTGCAGGCACAGCCCCCTTAAATACTAATGGAGAGACCACAACCTCTGATGTTTATGAACAAACAAAAAGTTGTATTAATGTAATCAAAAGTTCTTTAGAAAAAATGGGTTCTTCTTTAGAGGATGTTGTTAGAACAAAAATTTATATTACAGATATGAATAAGTGGCATGAAGCAGCTAAAGCCCATAAAGAATATTTTTCAAAAATCAAACCAGCTTGTACAGTTTTTGAAGTAAATAGATTTATAAAGGAAGAGTGGCTTGTAGAAGTTGAAGCTGACTGTCTGCTATAATACTATCCCACCTAAGCATAGACTTAAGGTGGGAGATTTTTATGGATTGTCCACGAAAAAATTAACTCAAGTTGGTTCACAAAATTCCCTTGCAGCAATCCCTTTGTTCCATTTGCAAATGTATTTGAATCTACTTTATATAAAATCTTTCAGTCGGATTATTAGTGTTTGAAAGTTTTCTCTTAGCTCTGTACACCTCTCATTTACAAGTCTTCCTCAAAATCACTATTCTACGTGATTTTGAATAGGATCTTCAGTTTAGAAAAGAAACTTTTATTAATAATCACTTTATAAATATATAAATTCAACCACATTATTTTGTATCAAATATATCCTTAAGTAAGGCATTTAATAATGTATAACTTATCATAGGTTTTTCCTTTGTCAGAAATTTAAATAAGGAAGCAACTTTAATTGTTTTCATACATTAATTAGCATTTATAACTCTTTTTGTCGAATTTGATGATAAGGATACACTTTTTTAATCATGGTAAAAATTCAAGATTTAACTAATCATTTTAGTTCGGCTGAAAACTTACCTTACCTCCATTTGATAATAAATTAAATCCAAAAAGGTTTAATAGTGACTTTCATCCCACTTTTATCACTGAATTATGACTTTCACAGTACTCGAAGTGGAAATTAAACTCGCTTATAAATCATAATATCCGTATATAATAATATAATTTTAAGCTTAAAAATATTACTATCATTCGAAAAAAATAGTCAAATTAGAAGGATATAATTCAACCTAAGGAGAATAGTATCTAAAAGGTTTAAAAATTCAAAAATTAATTTTATACATACGTAAGAGACATGTAGAATTCTTCTTATTTTAAATAAGCAATTCTAACACGCCTCTTTTTAATAAGTTATTACAGCCCTACAAGAAATTCGTTTCCTTTACCAATTAAAGTATAACCAACTCCTTTTCGGTGGACTATAAGATTAAAATTTTTCTGACTAGTATATAATTTTTTTCTGAGCTTATAAATATATTGTCTAACTGTTTCAGTAGTTGTATATTCATCCCAAATAGCAAGTAGGATATCTTCTGTTGTGACAAATTTGTCTCGCATGTTTATAAAAAACATGAGCATTTCATACTCTTTTCCAGCTAAAGGAAAAATTTCACCTGCATTATCTAGATAATGCATATCTACATTCACAAATATACCTGGATAAAGTTCAACAATATTTTTGTTGTGCTGCTTATTTCTATTCAATTGGACAATATGTTTATAAAAATGACTCACGCACTCCTGTATTTGTTGATGAGTATGAATTTCAAAAGACATTGTAGAATTTTTTTTCAAAAGTTCTAATCCTGCCTTATTAGTACTAATATCTTCATCAAATAATATTAATATTGGGATATTTTCTAACTCTTTTTTTATATTTCGAAATTGTTTTACCTCTTCAAAATCTAAGCTTTTTAATCTCCATATTATCCCATCAAAATGGTTTCTTTTATCTTTTAAAATATAATTTAGAGAAGTAATATCTCCCACATGTATAATTTCCCAATTGGGATAGTATGCAGATCTCCGAGCTAACTTTGGTAAAAATAATTCAGGACTAATAACGACAATTTTCATTTCCCATTCCTCCATAATATTTTTTATTTGGTAAAATTAGATATCAAGACTACCTGTGCGATAGAGTAGTCTTTGGAATGAGAAAGTGATACAAAAGCTTCCAACTTTTGTTTCTTAATCGTTTGTTCAGTCGTATTATAGAATTTAAAATACGGTTCGCCCGTCTTCTTCTTAAGTATAACAGCATCTGTAAAACAGAATCCATTACCAATCCCTGTACCTAATGCTTTAAAAAGGGCTTCCTTTGCAGAAAATCTTGCTGCAAAATGTTGGGATGGGTTACTTTTTTTTCTACAATATTCAATTTCTTCTGGAACGAAAATTTTATTTAAAAATTTGAGGTCATATTTTTTAATTGCAGATTGAATCTCAGTAATATCTTGAATATCAATCCCTATACCATATACATTAGGCACGGATAAGATTGAATTTCCCTGTTTCATGGTATACATCGACTCCCGAATAAAATTTTTTATTATTCTAGCTATTTTTCAACTCCATAATATAATTTGCAATGGTAGTAACACTTTCTAAATATGAAGGATCCAACTCTTCCATATCAAATTCAATTTCACATTTCTCTTCAAGAGCTAATAAAAGTTCAATTATACCTGTTGAATCAAGCCCTAGTTCTTCAAAAATATTTGCATCTACTTTCACATCTGCTACAGCAAGTTCTAATTGCTGTGCAAGAATTTCAGTAACTACATCCATTAAATTATTTAGCTTATTCATATACTTAACCCCCGATTATTTAATTATTAATTAATTCCTAGTAGTTCTTGAGCAACTTCCCGTTTATGAATATTTGTTGATCCTTCCATAAACTCTATCATTCTTCCATCCCTTAGCCATTTTTCTAATAATGGATGGTCAATAATAGCTTCCGATCCTACAACCTGATTAATTCGTCTGGTTACTTCATATACCAAATTATTTGCCATCCATTTTCCCATGGAAGAAGTACCTGCATTATAAATACCCCTATCAACTTCTTTAGCTGCCCGATAAACTAATCTCCTAGTTCTTTCAATTTTCCACTGAAGTTCATCGAGTATAATTTCTTCATTTAAATTCAACTTAATATTTTCTCTCACGTAATCTACCATGGCTCTCGATGTTCCAATTGCAATCGAAGATGTCGAAGGTCGCATTCTAAAAAACACTTTCATAGCTCCCCGTAATCCTCTTTGAAGAGGTGGTTTATTTAAACCAATAATTTGAGATTTATCTACTTCTAAATTGTTATAGACTGTATGACCTAACCTAGCTGCATGCATTCCTAAAGTCCGACCATAATCTCTATTTACAGTATCCGAATTTTTAAATTGATCTTCATGTATTAAAAAACTTTGAATTGCAAACGTGTTATTTTTATGGCCCATCTTAGCAAAAGTAAGTGCCCATTGCGCTCTTTCTGCATTAGCTATATATTTTTTTTCTCCTTGTAATAGATACGTTCTATCATTTTTTTTGGTTGCAACCGTTTCAATAGCTGCTATATCTGATCCAGCATTAGGCTCCGTTAAATTGAAAGCCGTCCAAACCGGATTCCTCCCCATAAAGGAGTTGAAGAATTTATCCTGTTGTTCCTGAGTCCCTAGCTCTTTTAATATTGGTCCTAATAATTGTGGTCCAGGTAAAGATAACATCATCGCTGGATCTCCATATGCTAACTCCTCAGTCCATATCGCTAACTCCAAAGAGGAATCTCCATAATAGATTTGATTATCTCGTCCACTGATACCAGTATAACCATACTCCTTTGGGACACCTAAACGCCATAAAGGCTGGTAAAATGAGTCTTGCTGAAGATAAGTGGGTGGTAATCCTCGGCTCTTATCTGCTTCTAATGCAAATTCCCTTAATGATTCCCCGTATACTCTTAATTCAGTTCTAAGTGATTCAAACATATTAATTAGACCCCCTTCAACATTGAAATATGGTGTATTTTGAGAAAGTTTTTTATAATGAAAGGATCCTCTAATCCAAATGCCCCCAAAACAGGTAATATCTTATCTATAATTTGAGTACTATTTTCCAACATAAAATTAATCTGTTTAAAGAACTTACTATATTCTGCTTCATCTATACTAAATTTTGTTGATAGTTCCCTTAAAAACAGTATATTCCCTTCAATTTCACTACTTGCAATGACAAATGTATCATAAACCATTTGGTGTTTAGCTATTGGTACCCCAAAAGTTTTACGTTCTTTAATATAATCTTTACAAAATTGTAATATCAATTTACTGAATTTCAAAACAAAAGATGCTAAAATTATTTTATATCGAAGTCCATAAATCCATAGTTTCTTTTGTTGATGAGAGGGAACTTTTATAACGTTTTTATACTGTTCAACCTTTTTAAGGGACAACTCCTCCTCATCTAAACTGTAAACTTTCACACTATCTTCAAAACTCATTTTCCACCAGACATTGTTGTCTAGGTATAGAATAGAACCATCCTGATGCTTTCCGGCAAACAAATATAAATCTCGATTTTTCCATCCCAAGCTTACTTTGACTTCTTTTAATTCTTGTAATAATTTTTGTTCTTCTTTAAGTAGTTCATTATAAAGAGTATTTTCATCTATATTATCTATTATGCTATCTATTCTTGTTGAAAAAGATGGAGATTTCAGTGTTTTCATGTATAAACTACCTCCTATTAACTTTCAAATGTTTGTACTACTGGCAGATCATATTCTGTTTTCTTACGAATGACTATATACTTATCATCTTTCACCAATACTTCAGTAGGAAGGTGATGACTTAAAAATAATACAGGACTTGCAGTCAATCCATATGCTCCAGCATTCAAAATGCCAATATAATCACCGGGCTGGGATTTAGGAAGGCTTATCTTCTTTGCAATTAAATCGTTTGGGGTACATAAAGGGCCAGAAATATAATATTCGGTATTAGGTTCATCACTCCATTTATTAAGAACCTTGATTGGGAAATTTTTCTTTAGAGCATTCCCCATTCCACCAGCTGCCATATGGTGATGTGTTCCTCCATCTACCGTTAAAAAATCGCAATTTTTAGATTTTTTTTCATATAATACTTTTGTAACATAAATCCCACTTTCACCTACAACATATCTACCTGACTCTAAAAATATCGGGATTTCTTCACCAAAGCTACTATAAAACTCCTGAATCATAGCATGTAATCTATCAGAAATATCATCCAAATCAAGCGTACTTTCATTAGAAAAATACGGTATTCCCATTCCACCACCGATATCTATATAATCTAATTTAACATGAAATTGTTCTTGAACTTTCTTTGCCAAATTTAAAATATATGCTGTATTTTCTATGAACACATCACTAGATAGAATGCGTGTGCCATTATATACATGTATCCCTACAATCTTGAGATTTGATAATCTTTCTTCTAACTCAAATATATTTTCCAGCTGTTCTTCATCCATACCAAATTGCCTTGGTTTTCCACCCATAGTTAATTTTGAACCTTTTGCTGATACACTTGGATTAATTCTAATACCAACTCTAACGGTTACTTCTTTTTCTTGAGCTATATTATTTACTTTTTGCATCTCTTGTAGTGACTCTACAATAAAATATTTAACTCCGTACTCAAATACTTTTCTAATTTCTTCTTCAGTTTTTCCTGGTCCCAAATATAAAACTCGTTCAGGAGAAACTCCTATTTTTTTTATTATCTCTAATTCCTTTAGTGAACAAATCTCTAAATTGGCCCCTAAGTCATAAATTAACTTTACAATAGATGGATTAGGGTTTGCTTTTAGGGAATAAAATAGTTGAATTGCCTTGTGAAGGTTCAAGAGCTTGTATACTTGCTCTTGAATAACACTAGCATCATATACATAAGCTGGTGTACCTATCTTTTTTACCACTTCTAAAAGGTTATTTTTTTCAATATTCAGTTTGTTTGTGGTAATCATTTATATTAAACTCCCTTCTTCAACTGCAATAATTTTTCTGCATTTTTATAAAAAATCGGATCCCATTCTTCTTCTGTGATATGAACTCCTTGTTCTTCTAAGCGCTTTTTTATATTCTTAAAGCGATCAATGCTTTCCTCCATTGTACACATTGGATAATCCGTACCCCAAATTAACTTATTAATAACCCCCTGTTCTTTTGCCATCTTAAAAATATTACACATTTCATCAATTGGTTGATAAAAAGATACAATTGATAAATCAGTATATACATTTTTATAATTTTTAAGAAGAGATAATGTATCGTTAATCCACGGCCATCCCATATGAGCTATTATAATATTAAGATTTGGAAATTTAATTAGTACATCATTTAGTAGCATAGGGTGACAATAACGTAAACTTGCTTGTTTTATCGGAGTAAACCCCATATGAACTAAAACTGGTAGGCTACGCTCCTCTGCATCTTCATACAGAGGATACCAGCCCGGATCATTAGGTGAAATGCCCAAGTATCCAAAAGCTAATTTATATCCATGTAGGTTATAATTAGTTAACTCTTGTTCTAGACTCTTTTTACACAAGGATTTTTCATAAGCATCAAAGGAAGCAAAACCTACAAAATATTTTGGATATTTTGCGCACAATTTTGAAACATACTCATTTGTAACATGTACTCCTAATGTGCGTTTAGCATTAAAAGCAAGTAATACCGCTTTTTTTACTCCTACTCCTTCCATTTCTTTGATTAAATTTTCTATTCTTACTTCCATATTTGTATGAGATTTATTACATGAATCCATCATTTGTTGGGCAAACTCTTCAGTGTACTCACTTTTTAATTCTCCAACATGAACATGAAAATCAATCAAACAATCACCCCCTTTCCAAAAATATTTATTAATTATGTTCTAAAAATCCCTTTAAAAATTCCCCTGTAAGCGAACGGGGTACATTACATATTTCCTCAGGAGTCCCTGAAGCTACTACCTGTCCTCCATTTTTCCCTCCATTAGGCCCCATATCAATAATATAGTCTGCTGTTTTAATAACTTCTAAATTATGTTCTACTATCAAGACTGATGATCCCTTTTCTACTAGTTGATGTATAACTTTTAAAAGTCGGTTTATATCTTCTAAATGTAGACCTGTAGTAGGTTCATCAAGGATATATAAGGTTTTACTAGTAGATGTCCTTGATAATTCTGTAGCTAGTTTAATACGTTGTGCTTCTCCACCTGACAAAGTTGTTGCTGGTTGTCCAATTTTCATATAACCTAAACCAACTTTATTTAAGCTGTTTATATATTTTATTATTTTAGGATGATCTTTAAAAAATTCTGTTGCATCTGCTACAGTCATATTTAAAATATCGGAAATATTATTATTTCGATATTGAACATTTAAGGTTTCTTGATTATATCGATGCCCTTGGCAATCATCACAAACAACATAAACATCAGGTAAATAGTGCATTTCAATCTTAACTACCCCATCGCCCTTACAAGTATCACATCTTCCTCCAGGTACATTAAAACTAAATGCCTTTTTAGTTAATCCCCTTACTTTAGCATCTGGTGTCTTTGCAAATAAATCTCTAATTTCATCAAACATACCTGTATACGTCGCTGGATTAGATCTAGGTGATCTTCCTATCGGTGATTGATCAATATTAATTACTCTATCAATGTGCTCTAAACCACTTATCTCATCAAAATCACCTGGCAGCAATTTATATGCTCTGTGAATTTTTCTAGCTAAATGCTTATATAATATTTCATGGATTAGGGTACTTTTCCCTGAACCTGAAACACCAGTAATACAAGTCAGTAGCCCTAAGGGAATATCGACGTCAATATCTTTCAAATTATTTTCTTTAGCACCTCTAATAGATAAATATTTCCCATTTTCTTTTTTTCTTTCTTTAGGAATCTTTATTTCTTTAGCACCAGATAAATATTGACTAGTTAACGAACCATTTCCTTTTTTAAACGCTTCAGGAGTGTCGGCTGCTACAATTTCTCCACCTTGATTCCCTGCTCCAGGTCCTAGTTCAACTATATAATCCGCTGCTAACATTGTATCTGTATCATGTTCTACAACTATTACCATGTTACCTAATTCTCTTAACTTTTTTAGAGTATTTATTAAACGAATGTTATCTCTTTGATGCAATCCAATGCTGGGTTCATCTAAAACGTATATCACTCCAGATAAAGCCGACCCTATTTGAGTAGCTAATCTAATACGCTGAGCTTCTCCACCAGATAGTGTTTTTGCTTCCCTATCTAAGGTTAAATATTCTAAGCCTACATCCAATAAAAACTGTAATCTACTATTAATTTCCTTAAGTAACCTTTCGGAAATTTCTATTTGTTTTTCAGTAAGAATTTGATTGATATGCTTAAAAAAATTAGCTACATTATCAATAGACATGCTAGATAATTGTGCAATATTTGTATCACCAATATATACAGCTAAACTTGTTTGTTTTAATCTCTTACCACTACAAGATTGACATGTAATGCTAGACATTACTTCTTCTAATTTTTCCTTCACACTGTCCGAATTACTAGCATTGTATCTACGATTTATATTAGGAATTACTCCCTCAAAAGGCGCTGAATGTGTTCGTTGTTTACGCTCTGACTCATATTGAAATAGGATTTCCTCTGTTCCACTTCCATAAAGAAGAATATTCTTATGTTGATCAGAAAGGTTTTTAAATGGCGTTTCTTTAGAAATACCATAATGATTACACACGATATCAATTATATTGTGATACCATTTTGCAGTACTCGTAGCCCAATTTTCAAACACGCCTTCATTTATAGACTTATTCCAATCTGTTATTAACAGCCTTGGATTCACTTGTAAAGTAGCCCCTAACCCATGACATTGTTCACACGCGCCATATGGACTATTAAACGAGAAATTCCTAGGTGTTAGCTCATCAATAGAATAACCACATTCGGAACATGCTTGTAAGCTATTAAAAAAGTATCTGTTTGTTTTTCCATTTTGTTCTAACGTCTCTATTAATACTTGTCCTTTTGCTTCTAACGCAGCTTTTTTGATCGAATCTGTAACCCTTCTTTTATTAGCATGTGAAAAAGTGACCTTATCAATAAGAGCCTCTATTGTATGTTGTTTATTTTTATCTAAAACGATGGGACTAGTAATCTTTAATAATTCGCCATCAACCCTAATTCGAATAAATCTCTTCTGAATAGCTCTCTCAATTACACTCTTGAACTCTCCCTTTTTCCCCTTAATGAGAGGGGCATATATATACAACTCTGTCCCATCTTTTAAATCTTTAAGCTGATTCATCATTTGATCTATTGATTGGGGTTGTATAGGAATATTATGTTCTGGGCAATAAGGAATACCAATAGAAGCGAACAATATTCTCATGTAATCATATATCTCAGTTATCGTTCCAACTGTAGATCGAGGATTCTTATGTATAACTTTTTGCTCAATAGATACTGATGGTGTAAGGCCTTCAATAGAATCTACATCTGGTTTTTCCATTTGTCCTAAAAACTGCCTCGCATACGATGATAAAGAGTCAACATACCTACGATGTCCCTCTGCAAAGATTGTATCAAATGCTAAGGATGATTTTCCTGAGCCACTTAAACCTGAAAACACAGTAAGGCTATTAAAGTCTAAATCTATATCTACACTCTTAAGATTATTAGCCCTTGCTCCCCGAACTTTGATTACCCGGTCAGACATACCTTAATCCTCCTTGTTCCCACTTAACGCTCCTCAGGGATACCTAATAAATTTTTCAAAGAAACAGGTTCTTTTTTTACAATTGTTTTAGGTACAATATTGTTATCTTTGTTATATTGTATTTGAATATCTCTCCTACGCTCGGTCTCCTCAATAGCACCTTCAATATTATCTTTTATACTATCGGCAAACAGAAGTGCTCTTCCATTAATATTTCTAGCAGCACGACCAATTAGTTGTAATAATGCACTTTTAGATCGAAGGAATCCCCTTTGATCTGCTCCAATTACAGCTACTAGCGATACCTCTGGTAAATCTAACCCTTCTCTTAAAAGATTAATTCCTACAAGCACATCAAAATTACCCATTCTAAAATCTCTAATAATTTCTGATCTCTCTATATTCTCCACTTCAGAATGCAAGTATTCTGCTTTTATTTGTAAGTTATTAATTTCTTTCGTTATTTCTTCTGCTTGTTTTTTGGTTAACGCAATAACTAATACCTTTTCATTTCGACTAATAGTATTTTTTATTTCATTTATTAAAGTCTCAAAGTAATTTTCGCTACTCTTCACTTCAATAACTGGATCGATAAGCCCAGTAGGGCGTATTACTTGTTCCACAAAAACCTCTTTAGAATCTACTTCATGTTTTCCAGGAGTTGCCGACATAGACACCATACATTTCGTATTGTTCATAAATTCTTCAAACTTAGGTGGTCTATTATCTAGTGATGAAGGTAAACGATATCCATAGTCAATTAAATTTTTCTTTCTAGACTGATCTCCAGCATACATAGCGTGAAACTGCGGTAATGTTACATGAGATTCATCAACTACTGTTAAATATCCATCTTCAAAATAATCCGTCAAGTTAAAACATCTCGACCCTTTTTCTCTATTTTGCATATATAAAGAATAATTTTCGATTCCCATACAATGACCTGTATTCTTTAACAATTCCAGATCATATAATGTACGTTGTTCCAACCTTTCTGCCTCATGAAATTTACCTAAACCTCTTAAAAACTTTAACTGCTCAACTAAATCCTTTTTAATTAAAGGTAGAGCTGTTTCAATTTGTTTTGTTGTAGTAATAAAACTTGTAGCAGCAAAGATATGAACTTCCTCTAGACTATCCACTATCTCTTCAGTAACAGGATGAATAGTAAGGATCTCCTCTAGTTCATCTCCAAAAAATTGTAACCTGATAGCTTCCTGTTTACCCATCGGATAGATATCAATTGATCCCCCACGGATTCTAAATGTTCCAGGCTCAAACTCTATATCATTTCTTTTGTACTGATTATCAATTAGATGCTTAATAACTTGCTCATATGTGTAAACAAAATACCCATCTGGTTTTACAGATAAAACGAAAGAAGTACTATTAAAGTCCTCGGGGGCACTCATTGGATACAAACATGAAATACTGGCTACTACAATGACATCTGTTCGTTTTAATAGACTGGCCATAACAGAATGCCTCATTCTTTCAATTTCACTGTTAATTTTAGAGTCCTTTTCTATAAAGAGATCTTTATGTGGAACATAAGCCTCTGGTTGATAATAATCATAATAACTTACAAAATACTCTACTGCGTTATTAGGGAATAATTCCTTTAATTCGCTCCATAGTTGAGCCACTAATGTTTTATTATGAGCGATAATTAAAGTTTGACGATTAAGTTGATGAATTACATTAGCAATAGTAAATGTCTTTCCGGTACCTGTAGCCCCTTTTAATAACAACCTACTTTTGCCATTCTTTACTCCCGTTACTAGCTTTTCAATGGCTTGTGGCTGATCACCCATAGGTTCCATAGATGATTGGATCTGAAAATCTATCGATTTTCTCATATGTTATCTCCTTTTATTTCTCCTCTAAGTAACATTTAAATTTCCTAATTTATTCTTCAAAATTTTCACCATATCTTCACATTGATTGATAGTTTCACCAAATATAATTGTATATAGCCTCCCTTTCTTATTAATTCCCAAATTCAACGTAGAAAAACCATTAATAATTACACCATGCTCTTTTTCCTTGGTATATAAAATATCTTTTAGCTCCTCTTTAATTATTTTGAAAGGTACTGTTTTTTCCAAGACAACCTCAAAAGGTATAGCCATAAAGAACGCATGGGGATTGAAAAATCTTTCAATAATATTATTTTGGTATGTTGCCATGTTGAATCTAGCATTTATTTCGACACAAGGGTACAAAAATCCTTTCCTATCAATCATTGCATCAACACCAACTACACCATAAAATCCATCTCTCGCTAATGTTTTCCCAATAATTTCATAACTTTCTAGAAGTTCTTTTTCCTGAACTTTTGTTAATTGAACTGGTAATTTATGCCCCAAATGTACACCTTTATGTACCAACGCTTCTCGAACTGATGTAAATTTGACATTCCCTTTTTTATCTATGATGAATTGATAGTTAAGGTCTCTTTCTTTTTCAATCCAATTTTCTAAAATCATTTCTATATTTTCATGTCCCTTTTTTACGGACATCCTTTTTAATAAGTTTAAAATATTTTCAAATTTACTATCTGAATCAATTAGAACCATTCCTTTTCCAGATACTCCCATAGAGTCTTTTAAAACTAATGGATTTTCTAAATATCTTTTTCTAATTTCATGATAATTGAACTCAAGTTCTGAGATAGTATGACTCACTTTTCCTGCTACTTGGCGAAGAACAAATTCATCTGCTAACTTCCAGCTATAAATCTTGCTATTAACCTCACGACATATAGTTGATGCAGGAGTACATAAAGAAATTGAAGTTTGTTGAGATACCTTTTCCTCAATGTTTGATGTACCATATGGTAGTAATGAATACGAATTATCTCTATTAATATTTTGAAGCCTATTAATATTTTTAGTGCTAGATAAAATTGTTTCCGAAATATTATCTGCCGAGTTATCAGAATAGAAATTCAATACATTTGGAACAAATCCTCGAGTTTCTTCTATATATTGTACATAATCTTCATCAATGTCTTCTTTAAGACAAACAATGTCTTCTTTTCCAGCAAGAAATAATGCCATTTCACCTATTTTATTAACCAATGGTTGCGCTTTCGAAATATTACTACCCGGTATTGTAATGATGTTTTCTTTTTTCCAATGCTGTTCTACTTCAACATTACCCAACCATATAAAATTTTTTCCCGATTCACTAAGACTGTTCTTTAGTTCCTTATAGAAAGACATAGTTTCCTCCTAGACTAAATTTTGCAGTTCATTTTTTAAAACCTTTCCATTATTATTACGGGGAATAGCGGATACAAATTTAACAATTTGTGGTATTTTGTAACTAACTAATCTTTCCTCACAAAATTTCACTACAGTTTCCCTTTTTAAATAATCATTAGCAACTACAACTGCTGCTAAAATTTCCGTTCTTTTTTCTAGATTTTTTTTCCCAAATACAGATACATCATATATTTCGGGATGTTGTCGTAGGACATCCTCTACTTCAACTGGATCTACTTTTTTACCTGCTACATCTACAACATCACTTTTTCTTCCTCTTATATATACTTTCCCATCTAGCTCCATTTCACCTAAATCCCCAGTCAAATAATAATTTTGAGATAACCTTTTTTCTAACTCTCCTGGAAGATTATAATATCCCTTCGCCCTTGACTCCGTATATAACGCTACTTCTCCTACTTCTCCTTTTTGTAACTCTTCACCATCATTACCCAAAATTTTCACTTTAACATTATGGAGTGGATATCCTACACTGTTATAGTCATCCGTTTGATTTAAGATTGATAGTCCAGTTTCAGCTACACCATATAAGTCTGAAATATTAATACTAAACAGCCTTTTGAATTTTCTTTTTATACTTTCATGAAGAATTGTACCTGAAGATACACACATTCTTACATTTTTAAATTGCTTTGTATTTTTTATTCTAGTCATTAAATCATACAAAACTGGAAAAGCCACAAATATAGTAGGTTTCTTATCTAATATAATTTCAACTACTTTTCTTGGGGTTATATTATCATGGAGTAAAATTGTAGCACCAACTCTCAATGGAGCAAGTATTGAGGTATTAAAAGCTAAGCCGTGCGTTAAATATGCGGCACAATATACTATATCATTCGAATTTAAATTAACTGATTCTAACCAATTTGTAGATGCTGCGATTACATTTTTCTCTTCGTACATCATACATTTTGGAATACCTGTCGTTCCCGATGAATAACGGCATGATATTATATTTTCTAATCTCTCCGTCGCAATCTCATTAGACAAATATTTTTGTTGAAGAATAATTAGTGATATATTTCCATATTTATAAATATGTTTTATCTTTTCTACTAAAGGAAAATCATCTATTTCTTCCGTCCTAACAATAAATCCGCCAAGATGAACATGCTTTATTAAGTTGTCTAACTCATTCTCTCGCCATTTATGATCGACTAAATGAGCTACTTTCTTAGCTTTAATAAGTGCATAATAAGAAATGATGAAATCTGGATGATTTTTAATATAAATACCAATTGGATAAGAAAAACCACTTATATCTTGCTCTATTTTTTCACCAATACTATCAAATTCATTTACAAATTGTTTATAGCTTAATTTATAATCTTTATACATTAAAGCTTCTTTA
The DNA here is from genome assembly GCF_015071065.1 of Bacillus cereus. Taxonomy (GTDB): domain Bacteria; phylum Bacillota; class Bacilli; order Bacillales; family Bacillaceae_G; genus Bacillus_A; species Bacillus_A cereus_BA. The sequence goes on from NZ_VOVA01000013.1 coordinate 69,319, forward strand.
TCCGGAAACTTCTCTGCAGATTTATATATGTATTCCAATATCTCCACTTTCTAATCACCTCTGTCATATAATAATGTTATTGCATACATTCTAGATGAAGCGTCCCAATAGTACCTTTAGAACCAGCAAAGATTAGTAGAATATGCATCCCTTTTTTGATTTGTCCTTTTTGATGCATCTCTTTTAGACTATAATACGGATCTGAAGTAGTTAAGTTAGCAGTATTTCGATATTCACGTTGATAAAAATAAAAACCCTTACAATCTAATTTAATTTTATCTATAAAGTTCGAAGAGAAATTTTGTAAAATCACATGGTAGGGCATAATATTTAATTTTTCTTCTTTTATGTGCTTTAACTGTTCTTGAATATGTACAATTAGCTCATCTTCACAATTATTTTCTTCCCTAACATGCCATGAATGAAGATCCCATGAAACAATCTTAAATTGTCCAGTAGTTCTAGAAATTGTAAACGAAGCAGCTCCGTCGCCATAAGGAAATTGATTATGTTTAACACGCATTTGTGGAAGATTACATTTATCAGCACATACTATTTGAAATTCCTGCTTATTATCTTCTATAAACACTTTTGCAATATTTATAGCTGTTAAAGATACAACGGATCCCTGATCTTTGATAGCATAAGGTAGCGCTTGAGATAAATCCCCATGTCTTTTTATATTCATTGCTACAGTTATAGGTTGTGGGAGATTTAAAAATTCATGGCAGTAAACGAGATGTTTAATATTCTCCTTAGATTTTCCGTTTAAAGATTTTCTCACCACATCCCCTGACATTTCCGCAATATTATTATCACTAATTGGGATTGTATACATATATTTTTTAAAGGAATCTAGTCCCAAATCTCTGCTGTCTTGACTAGACTTCTTTTTATACGCTTCAAACATTCCATTAAAATCTGGATTAACCTCTGCTCCTTTTATATCGCACAAATAATCCTTTACAGTCTTATATTTATCTAGATAAAGTACTTCTAAGTTAGAAATATATAACTCCATTCTATAGTCTCTCCTAATTATTATTTTTTTCACTTTCCATTACTTCTTTAATTAAAGACATACCAAAATTAAATGCAGATAATCCTTTAAATAAGAATGCTAGCTTAGCTACATCAAATAACTCGTCCCAACTAGCGCCAGCTCTTCTTGAGGCAATTAAGTGCACCTTAGCCCCAGGTGCAGCTAGCATAAGTAACATACCAAATAACATTATTTGTACATATTTTTCTGGAATATACTTTGATTCCATGCTATTTTTTCTAAACATTTCATGTAATTCAAGCTCTTCTGGCCTAACTTGAAGAGTCACCTCATGCCTAGCCTCAGTTGGAGCTGGAATAAAACCAAATAGATTTTGATAAATTTGATTAATATCATTCATATTCATATAAAACCCTCCAAATTTTTAATAATTAGAAATAGATGAGTTGTATTTTTTATTATATTGGTATTAAATATTAATAAAACTATTTTATAGTGTTTATTTTTGAATATAGATATTTTCATTAATTGACTTAATTGCTCTATGGAGCTGTTCTTCTTCAACATTTAAGGAAATCCTTATAAATCCTTCTCCATAACCTCCAAATCCTACACCTGGAGTCATCAAAACCCCCGCCTTTTCTAATAACATCTTACAAAATTCCATAGAACTATTATTATTTGGTACTTTCACCCAAATAAAGTACCCTGCTTTAGGCACCTGAATTTCCCAACCAAGAGGCTCTAATCCTCTTTTAAGGATATTCATACGCTCTAAATAACGCTCTTTGATTTCTTTAGGAACTTCGTTATAAGAATCTAGTGCAAATGAAGCTGCTTTTTGGATAGCTCCAAATACACCTGAATCTACAAATGCTTTCGTTTTGGCTATATTATCTATAACTTCTGCATTCCCAACCACCATTCCAATGCGCCAACCAGTCATACAAAATGTTTTTGAAAAGGAATGAAATTCCACCCCTATCTCCTTAGCTCCTTTTGCTTTTAAAAAACTAGGCGCTACATAATTACCAAAAGAAACTTCTGAGTATGCAGCATCATGTGCGACTATGATATTATTTTTCTTTGCAAACTCTACTGCTCGCTCAAAATCCTCAACACTTGCCACCGCACCAGTAGGATTATTAGGATAGTTTAAAAACATTAATTTTGCTTTTTTAGCTACCCTAGGAGAAACGTTAGAGAAATCCGGAAAAAAATTATTCTTTTCTAGTAAAGGTATCTCCTCTACTTCCCCTCCAGCAAGAGCCACTCCACCTGCATATGCTGGATAACCAGGATTAGGAACTAATGCTATTTCTCCCGGATCTATATATGAAAGCGATATATGAGATAATCCTTCCTTTGAACCCACTAAAATCAATACTTCTTTCTCCGGATCTATATCCACACCAAACCGCCTTTTATACCACTCGGAAATTGTGATTTTTAACTGATCAATACCGCGAAATGGAGGATATCGATGCGTTTCATATTCAGATAAAACTTCTTTCATTTTTTCGACAATGTGACTTTGTGTTGGAAAACTAGGATCTCCCACACTTAGATCGATAACAGGATATCCTTCCTTTACTCTCTTTTGTTTCATATTCTCAAGATGTGCAAATAAATAACTAGGTAAATTAGATACTCTATTCGAAATTTTGAAATTCATCTAACTCCTCCGAATTTTTAGATTTTTTATGTTATTTTAGTAAAATTATAATAGTATATTTTACCAAAATACATAAAATCTATGTTAATCCCACGTGATTTATATATTAATATTATTTTTTCATTAGAACACTACCATAAGCACCTCCAAGGCCCACACTTAACATTAAATAATATGAATCCTTTGGGATATCAAATTCATATAAGGAATCCTGAAGATTAAGTAATAAGTCACAACCGCTAACATGCCCTAATTTAGCTATATTGTTTGTATATATATTTTCAAACGGAATATTTAAAGAACGTGAGGCTAACTCCCAAGTATCAAAATTCACATTATGCGGGATTATGAGTTTAATATCTTGTAAATTAATATTGGATTTTTTCTCTGTCAATTTAAGTATTTTCTTTATACCCAAAAAATATGACATTTGAAACCAACGGTATGATTGATCATCCCATTCCCCAAAGCTTGATACTTTAGAGTCTACAAATTGATTAACACATATGATTTTATTACTATCACCCTGAGAAGATATTAAACATGCTGCTGCCCCATCGGAGAATACAGTCATGTCCTCAATTTTGCGCATTGAATCAGTATACATCTTCTCAGCAAATAGTAGCAAAATATATTTTTTGTTAGAATTTTCAAGTAATTTAGTCGCTATTTCAATAGCTGTTATTGGTGTTACACAATTCAAATCTGAAATTGTAAATGCTGGGATATCCCCTAAATCAAATTCTTTTTTTAACTTCTCTAAAAACACGTTACCATCAGGATGACTTTGCATGGCATGTCCATATATAATTCCCCCTAAATCATCAGGGATTATTTTGTTAGTTTCAAATAAATCTTTAACTGATTTTTTCACCATACTATATGACGTCTCTGTACCAGAATCCATAATATATCTTAACTTATGAAAATCCGTTATTCTCTCATATTCTTTATCACTTAGTCCAACTGATTCTTTAATATCATAAATATCTACTCTCTTTTCTGGTCTATACGTGGAAATCTTATGCAAATACATTTAATACACCTCTTTTAATAAATTTTAAACTTATAATAACTCAATAAATGTATTTTTTTAAGAATATTCAGTATTTTTAACATGTCATTAACTTTAGATTGATGTAGTTAAATATGGTATTTATTGTACCTTAGCTTTAATAATAAATACTATTAGGAGGAACTAGATGAGGATAGGCATTCAGGGAATCGGTATTTACGTTCCTAACAATCGCGTAAATTTAAAAGAATTAGCAAGTACCTTATATTTATCTGAAAATGAACTTGATGTACTAATGAATACTCATCACTTAAAAGAAGTAGCTGTTGAAACTGAAAAAAATGCTAATGAGATGTTAATTGCGGCTATAGAGAACCTTATGTTGCACAATAAAATTGATTCAACAGATGTTGGGTTAATTTTATTTACCCATACAATCTTGCAATTTTCACCTTTTCTATCTGAACCACTTCTAGCTATTAAAGATCAATTTGGCTTTCATAATGCACACAGTATGTCAGTAGCAAATCTGAATTGTGCAGGAATGGATTTTTTACTATCTCTCTCCCATAAATGGCTACTAAATAATAATCACGCAAAAAGTGTCTTAATTTTAACAAGTGATAAAACATTTGTAGAAGACTTTAGGTATCTCAAGGAAAGTTCTGTAATGGGAGATGCTGCTTGTGCCGTCTTGGTTTCAAAAGGTTCACAGCAAAATCAAATCATCGCATCTAATATTAATGTAGATGCTACTATTTTTAATGGGGAAGCATCTGCTCCAGAGGAATTTGATTGGTTTCTAAAAAGTGTCTCAAAAGGAATAATAAAAAATCTAAAGTCCCTTTTAAAAGACGCTAATTTCAATTCAAATGATATCACTCTAATTATTCCAAGTAATATAAACTTCCCAACTTGGAGTAACATAGGAAAAATTTTAAAAATACCTATTGAGAAATTCTATTTCCCTACTTTATCTAATACTGGACATGCACATAATTCTGATCCTATTCTTAATCTTCACCATGCAATATATTCAAAAAAAATTCATCCAGGAGATTATTATGTAACATTAACTGCTGGAATAGGTGGTACTTTTGGATGTACCTTATTCAAATGTTAATCAAGAGGTGTAATTCATGAACTCAAATATATTCATTTCGAACATAACAACTTATGTTCCCAATTCTCGCAAAATACAAAAAAACAATCTTATAAATCAAGAGAATACTATTAAGAAATTTGAATCTCAAAAACGGAAATTCCCATTATATTCTTTGAACAAAGAATACGAATTAGATAATAATTATGATGGAACAAATTTACAGTTTATTCTTCCAAATAATTCACTGCCAATATCTTTAAATGAAACTTCTTCTGATTTGGCATTAGAAGCAACAAAAAAATTAGTGGATAAAACATCAAAAAGAGACCCCTTATACTTTGCATATTGTCATGATACAAACGAGCCTAGTATCTATTTAACTCCTGCTTTAAAAGTGAAAAAAAAACTGAAGTTAAAAGGTTCTATACCCTTCTCGATAAGTCACCAAGGTTCTGCTGCTTTTACTAGTTCTATATTTCTGTTAGATACTTTGCACAAGCAAAATTCAAAAAAGTCATTTTCTATCATTACTACTACTGATCAAGTATGTCCACCCCACCCTAGAATTTTTTTCAACTCTTATCCTAAGGGAGATAGTTCTGCTTCCTGTATTTTTAGTAAAGACAATGGACAGTATCGCATTATTGACTACACTTTACATTCTTTTTCTTCAACTCCTACACCGCTAAGGTGGAGTATAACAGATTATAATTTATTTGAAGAAAAATTGATTTCTATTACAAGCAAATTATTAGATGAATTTATTAATACCCATGCTATAAAATGGATAATCGCACAAAATTTGAGTGAATATTTCATTGAAGCATTAGAAATGTATACTCAAAAAAACGAACTGAAACTCTTCAAAAGGACCATTGCTACTAGCAGTAATCTTCTGACTAGTGATTGTTTAGTTTCATTAGAGCAAGCTGAACAAACTGGCGTTTTAGATGCTAATGATAACATTTTATTACTACAAGTTGGTCCGCTTTCACATATTGGACTATTACTATTAAAAAAAGAGAGAGCTGATAATTTTGTCTATCTTAAATAATTTAGATTTAATTCCAATAGATTCTTTACGATTTCATGAAGATCACGACCCACATAGATTGAAACGTATTACAAATGACATTCATAGCCTAAAATATTTAAATAATCCTCCTATGGTAACTGTCTGTCATGATAATACCTATTTAATATTAGATGGATTACACAGGGCTAAATCTTTAATAGAGATGAATATCAATAACATTATAGTACAAAAAGTAGACTTGGATCATCCTAAACTTAAAATTCTATCATGGACACATGTCATACCTGATTATATAGAAATCATTAATAATAATTATTATGCTAAAGAGGTTCCGATGTTTACTTTATTTCGTTCTAATCAAACTACAGTATTTCTAGGACCAAAATCTTTAAAATTACGTTTAGAAATACTTCACAAAATATCTTCAAGTTATTTAAATAAAGATGAAATTGAAAGACTTCCAGAACCGCCAGACTTTTTAGAACCTGGTAAACAGTATCTTTCTTTTCAGCCTTTTACATTAGAAGAATTTAAGGAATTGAGAGACTATCATTATATTACCCCACCAGGAATGACTCGATTATTAATTCCAGATCGATTATTAAACCTAAAAATGCCCTTACATCTTTTAGATCAAAAAGATGACGAATCTTTCCAAAAGAAAATACTTTCTTATAAACATCGCCTAAGAAAATATACAGAAGATGTCTATATACTCGAATAGAATTACTTTTACATTTCTTAATTAAATAATACGCTAACGTTTTCTTAACAAATGATTTATGGTCCACATAGACAAAAGTATTATAAGCTCATGTTAATAACTATTGTAAAAAGTGAGGGATTTATATTGAAAGACTACCACCTTAATTTAAGTGATTTATTTAATAATCATGGTATTCTTGGTGAAAATGAACCTATTAATGATAGTAGTTTTAGCTTAGGAATTTCATTTTATCCAGCAGAACATCTCCCTAAATACGGAGAAAAATTCCATTGGGAAAATACTTCATTTCTTTTTCCAACGAAGACTAGTGAGGGTTTCGATAATTTAACTTTAGATTATCAAACTATTCAAGTTCCTAAAGGGAAATTTACTGACCTCTATATACTTGGTTCTTCAAATAATGGTAACTTTTATGATGATGTTCAACTCCTATTTAATAACAAAACAGTTTATACATTTAAATTAGCATTAACAGAATTTGTTTCAGAAACCTCCTGGTTTGGGGATCCAATTATTTTAGAATGTCCTTTTACTAGAAACAAAAATCTTGATTTATTCAGCTTACAACCCAAGATATATTGTCATCAGGAACAACTGCCTTCTAATATTGCTTTCGATGAAATTAAATTAGGTAGCAATCCCTTTATCCATATATTCTCAATTACATTAAGAGGTGAAACAATTGAATAAATCCAAACTATTTACTCATCCCTATCATAATTGCTTAACTATGACGGTTACAGGAGTAATTCATGAAGAGGTAGAAATTGAAGGCCTGTGGTTTCTTAGTCAACTCTATACTATTAAACGTCCAGATAACTCGGTAAGGTTTATACCTAGAATGAGTTTTTTTAACGAAGAGATTTCTGAATTTTCCAACCTAGTACCTGAACATAAAACATTTTCCAACTTTAATGATTACAGGGAAAGTTTAGATTCTACCCTCGATAAGGGGATACAAGTAATTGCGCCAGTCGATACTTTCTTTCTCCCTTACTCATCTAGATACCAAGTTCAACATAATTTTCACTGGATGGAAATTTGGAAAAAAGAAGAGTCTAATTATAAATTAATCGATCATTACTATCATTTCGTAGGCGATCTGAGTGAAGAAGATCTTCAAAAAGCTGTCGAAGGATCTAAAGAACTGTTACAACCATCAAGTTATCAGTATTATTCTTTAAGTACTAAAAATTATAAGTCTTTTGCTAAGCAATCATATCAAAAATCTATAAATATAAACCTAACGAGCCTTCTTTCTACTGACCAAGTTGGTTTGCCCGTGTCATATAAGATTTTTGATGAATCCTATATCTTCTCACAAGGATTAGACGTCTTTAAAGATATTTATCATAAGTTAAATTCAATCAATCAAGATATGGACGAAGAATTACGTCAAGCAACTCTCGAGGAGCTCTATGAAGACTTTAATGAATTGGGAAATTCTAGATATGTATTTGGAGAATTTCTCGAGAAATATGATACCTCAAAAGAAACAACTACTCTGGTACAAATCCTTACAGATTTAGCACAAGAATACAAGATTTGTGCTAACCTAGCACTTCGTAATGTTGTACGTAATGATCACTTCTCACAAAAGGTTTTTGATAGGGTATCTCAATTGAAAGAAAAAGAAGAACAATATATTAAACAGCTTATAAAATTATCCAGTAGTATTAATTAGTACTATATATTTGATTACTTAGTTCTCTATCCCTCTTCATTAAAACTATCTAATATGACTAAGCTGTAAAAGGAGTATAAAATGAAGAAATTAAAAATAGCACATATGGATAATCAGCTCGCAGATTGTATTACAGTATATTGTATGGCTGCCTTAAAAGGTTTGGGTAAAGTTAATTTTCAAGAAGTAACAGGATCTTTTTGGCGTTTTAATTATAAAAAAGATCCCCTGATTTTCTTCTCATTAAGTCTATTTAATTCACCATTTGAAAGAAATAGACTTCTTAATGATTATTTTAATATTCAACTTACGGCTATAGAGGAACCTATAGTAGACTATCATCAAATGATTATTTCCTCTCTTAGTAAAACTAAATTACCAATGGTTTTTATTGATAGGTTTGACTTGCCACATGATAATATATGCTTTCAAAAGTTTCATGAAAATCACTTTTTACTTATTAGAGGATATGATCCTATTAATCAGGAGTATCATATTGTAGATTTTTTCACTACACCTTCCTTTACTAAAGTTAATCGTAATATTATTGAAGAATCTATAAAAAAGGCATTCCATATAGAACACCCTATGATTATTGCTAGCATCGAAAAAATTGAACATACTTTTAACCAAAATACACTAACTGAATTAATTCAATCAAACTACAAACATATGACACAAAAAATTTCTAACTCTTCTGGCTTATTAGGAGTTGAAAGTTTATATACGGATTTGGAGAAAAGAGATGACTATTTGCAAGATTATATAAAGGTAATAAATCTTTTTTCTAAACTAAAGCATATGGGATCTTATAGAGCTCAACATGCAGATTTTATTAATACTTATTTTGGACATCCTGTATTAGAAAATGCATTCCACGAATTAGATCAAAAATGGAAATTGGTTGCAAATTATATATTAAAAGCCCATCTGACTAAGAACGATACACTAATTAGTCGTTCATTAAATACTTTGCAAGAAATCATCCAAATAAAAAAAGAAATATTACCCTTATATGAACAACTAACTAAAGGAGAGTAATTATAAATGAAGGATCTTATTATCATTGGAGCTGGCCCCTGTGGTCTTGCTGCAGCTGTAGAAGCTCATAAATCTAAACTTGATTACCTAGTTATTGAAAAAGGCTGTATTGTAAACACTATTTCTAAATTCCCTACATATGTTACGCTTTTTGGACCTCCTGAAGATTTTGAAATAGATTCTATTCCTTTCTCTTTAAAGTATGGTCCCCCAACAAAACAAGACTCGATGAGATATTACTATAAGGTTTCCAAATATTTTAATTTGAATATTAAACAATATGAAGAGGTTTTAGATGTCTCTTCAGTTAATAAAATGACTCAAACGTCTTATGAAATCCGTACGGATAAAGGAATCTATCATACAAAAAATGTTGTTTTTGCCACAGGCTTCTTTGATAATCCTAGAAATTTAAATATCCCTGGAGAAGACTTGAACAAAGTAAAAAACTATTTTACAGAATCTCATCCATATTCTAATCAAAATGTTGTTGTTGTTGGAACAGGACACTCTGGTTTGGAGGCCATAATGGATTTACTAACTGTGGATGCAAAGGTTACTCTTGTCCACAGAGGATCGAATCTCAGTTATACACCAAAAAGGTGGATGTTGGCATCTGTACGAAAGGCTATAGATGAAGGAAAAGTTACTGCCTATTTTAATTCTAACATACAAGAGGTTACAGAAAAAACTGTAACTATCAATACTCCAGATGGCGTAAAACATATTAAAAATGATTTTGTGTTAAAGCTCATTGGATTCCAACCTAACTATGTTCCACTCCAATCACTTGGGGTTGAGTTCGACGAAGTTACAAATATACCAAAATACAACAAAGACTCTTTAGAAACAAATATCCAAGGTATATATTGTTGTGGTGTGGTCGCTGGAGGATCCGATGTTAATACTATCACTATTTCAGACGGACGCTTTCATGGCGAAAAAATAATTCAGAGTATCTTAAATAAAAATAAATTATATATTTAAAATTAGGGAGAAGATTTTATGCGAGATTCTATTATTGAGTTGCTTCAAAAACAAATTCACATTGATAGTAATACAGACGATGATCAAGACTTATTATTCGTTGGTTTCAACTCTATTGCATTTATGCATTTTATTGTAGACTTAGAAGTTTATTTTGAATTTGAAGTATTTGATGAAGAATTAACACTAGATAATTTTACTACTATTAATAAAATAATAACTTTTGTACAAAATAAAAAAGGAGTTGTTTTGAAATGAATGAGCTAATTATTGATAATTTCACAAAAAATGAAGAAGAATTCCAACAATTCCAGTACCTGCTTCGTTTTTTAAATAATAATATTATCTCTTGTAAAATTGATCATGATAAAATTAAGATTGATCATACTGAAAAAATTACTATTCATCTAGAAAAACTAGTCCACAAGTTAACAGAAAGAATTTCAGGAGGAAGGAATCTTCCTTTTAAAAGTCAAATTATTCATGAGCATTCGGTACAACCACCTTATATAAATGACATATTTACACAACTTATAGATCAAAATATTATTGTGAAAAATCATGAGGGAATCTTCACATTCCGTCCCCCTTTCTCAGACTTAATCCTTTTTTTAGACCAATTAATTGTTGATTATGTTGCAAAACCACTAGGTGCTGTAAATGAATATTATCCTACATTAATTTCAATGGATACTTTAAATAAAACCAATCACTTCACTTCTTTCCCGCATCATGTACTATTTACTCAACATTTAGAAGAAGAGTTAACGAATATAGATAAGTTCACAGAAAATGTAAGAGCGAACGATGGTTTGAATGCAGATATGATTAAACCTAATGACGTCAGAACAACTAGCCTTGTTAAAAATCCAGCTGTTTGCTACCATTGTTATCAAAGTTTAGAAAATAAAGAAGTCCCTGATGAGGGGAGTACAATAACATCTGTTGGAAGATGTAGCCGATATGAATCAAATAATCATTCAGATTTTGGCAGATTACTTGATTTTTCAATGAGAGAAATTATCTTTATCGGTAGTGACGAATACGTAAAATCAATGCGTGAAAAATCAATTATATTATTGAAAGAATTTCTTAACATATGGGAAATTGATTCTTTCCTTGAAAATGCTAATGATCCATTTTTTACAAATGATTATAAAGTTAAATCTTTTTTCCAAAGAGATCTGGATATGAAGTATGAGTTAAAATTCAAGATTCCTTATCTAAATAGTTCTATTTCAGTAAGTTCATCTAATTACCATGGTAATGTTTTTGGACAAGCTTTTTCAATTAAAAATAATAATGAATTTGCCTCTACGAGTTGTATGGCATTTGGTTTAGAGAGATGGATATTTGCATTCTTGGCTCAGTATGGTTTAGATACCCAACTATGGCCCGAAAAAATTAAAGAATTATTTTCAAAGTATTTAAAGGGATAATAATGCATTTTAAATATTTATCATTACAACCTTATCATTCTCAATATAAAAATGAGCATTAATATATTTTTACAAACATAACAAATACCAATCTAAGTTTAGATTGGTATTTGTTATGTTTGTACTTAACTAAAAAATTTCCTCCTTAGTAATTATCTATCTAGCTATTCCTTCTCTTTTCCAAAAACTTCCTTACACTTGCCTCTTGTCCAACATCCCATGGTGTAAAAAATACTCTGTTTTTACACGATTCAGGCAGAAAAGGAGTGTCTATTTCCCCCGCTTTTTTATTTCCTTTATAATAGTTCAACAAATATTCTGGCACACTCGGTAAATATCCACTTTCAATTTCCTTAAATGTTGTTTGTACAGCTTCAACAATACTTCTTGATTTTGGAATTAAAGAAAGATACACTACCAAATTTGCTAATATTAATATTGAGTCGTATTCTTCATCGCCTAGATTATTATATAATTGTTGCGCACTTGCAATAGACTGCATAACATCAGGTTTTGCAAGTCCTACATCTTCAGCTGCAAAAATAGACAGCCTTCTAAATATTTGGCTACCTGGAACTCCAACGCGTATCATACGACATAGATAGTAGAGTGAAGCATTCTCATCACTCCCACGTAGAGATTTAATAAAAGCTGACATTAACTTTGAAGGATCATCCCCTTGAGTAATTCCTAAAACTGATTGTACATCCTCTAAGGTTATAATATTCTCTTCTATATTAAATAATAAATCTAAGGTCGTTATAAACTTTCTAACATCATTCTCATACGCACCCATTATTAATTCTTCTGCTTCAGGCTCAATCTCAATATTATTAAAAATTTTTTTTATTTTCTGGATTAATAACTTCACTTCTGTTCTGTTTGGAGGATATACTTTTGTTAAAAACATTCTGGACCGAATAGCATCCGCGATTGTTTTATATGGATTTTCAGTTGTTGTACCAATACAAATAACTTTCCCTTCTTCCATATACGATAATAAAATACTTTGCAACCTTTTATTTAAATAGTGAATCTCATCTAATATCAGCACAAAAGAACTGGAGTGCTTTTCGATTACTTCTCGAATATCACCAGTTGAATTTACTGTTGCATTCATCTCTTCAAAAGGCAGATCCGATGATTTTGCTAAAATCTTTGCTAAACTCGATTTACCTGTACCTGGGGGACCATATAGTAAGATAGATTTAAGATTTTTATTCTCTAGCATTTTCATAATAGGATGATTTTTCTTTTTTAAATGCGACTGTCCTAGGACCTCTTCCATACTTTTAGGTCTAAGGAATTCTGTTAATATTTTTACCATTACTTTTTCCCCCACTCTAACTCTCTCACATTTTTTCTAAAACTACCCCTGCAATCCCATGATCAATGCTTGCAGATACAAGCAATATATCATCTCCTGGTTTTAATTTCTTATTAGACTCTAAATCTATTAGTGATAAAAAAACATCACTACTTAATAGATTTATCTCTTGAGATTTTATTCGATTCCAAGAATTTAATCCTTTGTTAAATCCTATCTCTTTAAACATATTATCTAATCTATTGGATACGTTCTGATATACTGTCCATTTAATTGAATGTTCTTTATTATTAATATCATCCAATAATTCTCTATATTTTGCAACTAGTAAATCCTCAGCAGTTAAATAATCATTGATACTCCAATGCGCAGGACTTATATTATGGCAGGTAGGATATACTTTAAAATATTTAATTTTGTAATCACCATTCTGGTTATTTAATAGCAAAGAAATTGCCACATCCCCTTTTGTATAGCCATTAAAAGCAGAACGTGAAAAAGGAGCATGCATCGAATCTACAATAGTAGCCAGAAAATTATTATACCCATTGTTCAATAGAGCTTTCGCTATGTCCATAGCCATAATACTACTTAAGCTGCCTGCTTGCCCAATTGAAAATGGCAAAGCTTTTTTTAATTTTAATTCCTTCTTAGCCTTAAGTACAGGTAACATACTATGACTTTGTTCTAACGTTTCATGACAGTAACATAATACATCTATTTCATCAGCGGGTATATTAGATTCACTTATTAATTTTAGTAAAATATCTGAATGAGGAGCATTAAATGTAGGTACTTTGATTGTTTTTGAAAGAAACTCTTCTTGTTTTTTTGAATCATGAATTGACGGTATGTTATGAATATTATCCTCGAACAGCCAATCCAAAGCGCTGTCTACGTTCGTTTGCTTTTTATTAAAATCTTGCAAATAGTCTGCCTTATTAGCATATAAGGGATTTTCAACATTTAAAATTGATAAAAAAAAACTATTCACACTATGACCTCCTTATAGATACTGGTGTAAAGCACAACCATATGTACCTCCTAGCCCCACTGTAATAGTTAGATAATAAGAACCTGGTTTTATTTTTTTTTCTATATCAATCATTTGTAAATTAAATAGAATATCTGAACAGTATAAATGTCCTACCTTATCTATAGTGTCCGTATAGAATTTTTCTATAGGAAAATCAAGTATTTCTGATACTTTTAACCACGTCTTATAGTTAGCATTGCTCCCAATTATAAGGCTGATCTGTTCTAATGTAAGATTTGCCTCTTTTAATACTTCCCTCACTATTTGTCTAATAGCAAAATAGTACGTTGTATTAAACCATTCTAACTGATTTGGGGTAGAATTCACGCCATTATACGTTACCGCATCAACATTATTTTTTATAATTTGAATTGTATGGTGGTTCCCTTTAAGATTTTTACTCAAATAACAACAACTAGCACTATCACCTAATAATGAATCAGGGATACGTCGTAGGCTTGGATGAAAGGCTTTATCTCCACTTACTAATAATATCCCTTCCATTTCTTCATTGGAATTAAGTAATTGTTGTGCTAATAATAAAGAAGTATGAATAGAAGCGCAATTTTGTTGAGCAACAGAAAATGTGGGTATGTCCAATAAATCATAATCATGCATCAGTTTACGAAATATATTTTGCTCATGCCAATATATCTGAGAAGTCCTAGTCAATATTATTCTATCTATCGCTTTACCCTCTTTTTGTAATTTACATATTGTTGGAGTACAAGCCTTGTAAAGCATCTCCTCCAAACTTAATTTTTCCTCTATTGGTACACATTTAAAACCTAAATTGCTGTCAAATCTATCAATATCGCTTTTACTAAACGGATAATCAACAGCATTTATCATTCTTGCAACTTCAGGAATATCAATTTTCTTACTAGGTATATAACTAGATATATGTGATAAGGCAATAGGATTCATAGTCTTACAACCTACCATTCATCATTTTATTTTTGATATCCATTTTCAATATATTGGTTGAACCCTCCATAAACTCTATCATTCTTGCATCTCTTAACCACTTTTCCAAAAGAGGATGCTCTATCAATCCGTAGTCCCCCATTAATTTTGAGCATTCTCTAACTACCTTTACTACTACACCATTCATATACTGCTTTGCCATTGATGAATAATATGAGTTAAAATTACCAGCATCACATGTAATAGCTGCTTGCAATGTTAATACTCTTCCTCTTTCAACTTCCCATTTCAACCTGTCTAAAATAAATTTATTATATTCATGATTCACGCATGTTTGTACATAATCTATAATAGCTTTACTTAATCCAATAGCAATTGCAGCTGTTGCCGGTCTCATGTGTAAAAATGTTTCCATCGCTCCTCTTATCCCTCTTTTTAACGAACTCTTGTCATGTCCCAAAATATCTTGCTCTGTTACTAGAAAATCAGTAAACTCAATCTTTCCTAAACGAGCCGATTTTAATCCGAGTGTATTATCGACACTCTGTTTAATATTGGATAAATTATTATTTTTATTAATTAAAAAAGCATCTAAAAAAATACTTTTATTTTTTGGTAAATCTTTCTTTGTCTTTTTAGCAAAAACAACCATATAATCTGCAATAGCCCCATTTCCTACATATCTTTTTTGACCATTTAATAAATAAGTATTGTTTTCTCCTTTTTCTGCAGTCATTAGCATATTGGCTACATCAGACCCCGCGGTTGGCTCTGTTAATGCAAAGGCTGACCAAGAATTATTATTGATGAAATATTCAAAAAAATCATCCCTTTGTTCTTGCGTTCCTATTTTATCCACTATTGTTCCCGAAAGATTCGGACCTGGAAGGGATAAATATAAACTTGGATCTCCATAAGCTATTTCTTCTACAAAGATGACATTCTCTAATGCCGTTGTACCGAATACTTTATTTCCATCCTTTAAAGTGATTCCATCCCAATATCTAGAAGGTGTTTTAAAAAAATGAAGAGGCTTGAAATAGGAATCCTCAACAAAAGTATTAACAGGTTTACCAGCCCTATCACTTTCTAAAGCCAGATCTCTTACAACTGTTGCATATGGGTTTAACCATTTTTTAAATAAGTCTATTTTCATCCTTAAGCCCCCCTTTAAACTGATTTAGTATATGTTGAACCATAGAAATTTTATATTTTTTATATTTCGAGATGCTAGTATAATCAAATAACTCAGTAATATTAGTTCTATATAAATCTATTATTATTGGATACTCATTAATTCCTGTAATAGCAGCTTTTTCATTAACAATGGTGACACCAAGCATTTGCCTACTCTTTAAGTAAAATTTAATATATAGACTATTATGTATTTTAGGAATTTCTATTCCCAAAATAAGTTCATCTGATTTTAAATATAATTTATTTTGTCCCTTTACTAATTCTTTTATAGGTACCTTCTTCAAGTTATTTTTAGATCTTATCCAAACTAAAGCATTAGTAAGGTACCATCCCCCCCAATAATCTCCTGACAAATTAGCATCACAAATTGTTCCACCAATTGTTGCTCTATTCCGGACTTGTAAATCTCCTATAGTGCCCGCTGCTTGATAAAAAGCTGGAAGAGATTCTACTACTATGTGATTATTTAAAATATCGGTATGTGTAAGACACGCCCCTAAAAACACACCATTTTCTTCTACTCTAATTTCTTTAAGTTCCGGAATTCTTGTTATATCTAAAACCGTATCTGGGAAGAGAGTTCCTTTTACTATTTGGTTTGTTACAACTTGTCCACCGCTTAATATTACTTTTTTTCCCTTTTTTTCAGTTAATGCTTTTATTGCATCCTCAAGACTTTTAGGTGCCATGTATTCCACCATTGTTAGCCTCCTGTATTAATGACCAAATTTTATCTGATGTTGCAGGCATATCAATATGCTCTATACCAAATATAGTTATTGCATCTACGATTGCATTTATTATAGCCGGTGGACTTCCTATTGTACCTGCTTCACCTACTCCTTTAACTTTTAAAGGGTTTACGGGAGATGGGGTGATTGTCTTTTCTAGTGTGATTTTAGGAATATCCATCGCTCTTGGTAATTGGTATGTTCGAAAAGATTGTGAAAAAGGGACTTCATTATCTTCGTCATTACATACTTCTTCTAATAGTGCTTGTCCCATCCCCTGGACTATACCTCCTTTAATCTGCCCTTCAACAAGCTCTTCATGAAGTATATGTCCACAGTCATCCACTGCAAAATACTCTAATATTTTGGGTTCACCAGTTAAAATATTAATTTCGACAATGCATAAATGCGAACCAAAAGGAAATGTAAGGCTAGAGGGTTCAAAAAATACCGTTGCCTCTAAACCTGGATCAACACCTTCTGGAAGATCATGGGCTAAGTATAATTTTTGTGTCACTTCTTCAATCCTCATAGTCTGTTTTTCATTAATGAAGAATAATCCTTTTTCAAATTGAATGGAACGAATATCTTTGTCCCAAATCGCAGATAAGTATATCTTTGATTTATTAATAATTTGCTGACACGCCTTGTATATAGCACTTCCACCAACAGCAGCACTCCTACTACCATAAGTCCCTCCCCCCCAAGGTACATTGCTTGTCTCACCGGTAATTACCTCAATATCTTCAAAATTTATTCCTAGTTCTTGTGATACTATTAATGACCATGCAGTTTCATGTCCTTGACCAGCCGGGCATGATCCAGAAATAACAGTTACAGAACCTAAAGGATGAATCCTAACAACAGCAGATTCAAAACCACTCGTCATCAAACCGATTGCCTTATGTTCCTTAGATGGACCAGTTCCACAAAATTCTACATAACTCGAAAGGCCTATACCTAACTGATAGTTACTTTTATTTTCCCTTCTCATTAACTGCTCTTTTTTCCATTTTTCATATTCACTAATTTTTATTAATTTTATTAAAGATTTATGGTAGTCACCACTATCATAAGTCAATCCAGTAACTACACTTTTAGGAAATTCATAGGATTTTATGAAATTTCTCATTCTTATTTCTACAGGATTTATACCACATTTTAGAGCTATGATATCTATAATTCTTTCTAATAAATAGATTGCTTCAGGCCTTCCTGCTCCCCTATATGCATCTATGGCTACTTGATTAGTATAATATGCTTTTATATCAACATTTATATAAGGAATATTGTAGCACCCTGATAACATCTTTGAAGTATAGATAGGCATTCCCGGTGTAGCTACTTGCAAATATGCTCCCATATTTGCATGTAATAATAAATCTATTCCTAGGATTTTTCCTGCAGGATTATAGTAGACCTTTACATCATGTATTTGATCTCTACCATGGGTAGTCGTACAAAAATTTTCATTTCTTGTCTCTATAAACTTAAGAGGCCTTTTTATTTTCTTAGCAAAGTAAGCTAACAGAACTTCTTCCCTATAAACATTCATTTTTGAACCAAATGCCCCACCTACATCAGGACATTTCACATACAAACGATTTTCCGGATGTCCTAAAGCAATTGATAAAGATAATCGTAAAGCATGGGGAAGTTGAGTAGAAGTCCACATTGTTAGCGTATCCTGATACTCATCATAGTAAGTTACTACTCCTCTAGTCTCCATTGGTAGAGGTGCTACCCTTGGAATTATGATTCTCTGTTCAAAAGAATGTACTGCATTTTCAATCTCTTTCTTATTTCCAAATGTTTTTTTTATATTGTAAGCTACGTTTTCCTTAATATTTTCATGTACAGATACATCTTTGTTATCTATTGCTTCCAATAGATTTGTAATAGCTTTTAATTTTTTATATCTTACCTTAACTTTACTAGCTGCTAATAAAGCTATTTCTCTACTTACAGCAATTATTATGACAATAGGCTCTCCTACGAATCTTACCTTTTCTTTTGCTAACAAGGGATGTCCTGGATTTTTCAGGTTCTCTACAGGCCATACAATTGAAATCTCCCCCAGGTTAGGATCTAAATCCTCACTTGTAAATATACCAATTACCCCTTCTATGAGGGCATCTGTTTTATCAATTTCTTCAATAAACGCATGCGGGACTGTACTTCTGACAAAAGTAACATAATGCATATCAGGAAGGTTAATATCGCATACGTATCTCCCCTTACCAGTAATAAATCTATTATCTTCTTTCCGCAGAGGTTTAGTATTCAAATAACCACCTCATTCCCCCCATTTAATTTGTAAAAGTTAGAAAGTAAAACCACGTATTTTACTTTCTAACTTTTTCCAATTCTTCCAACACTTCTTTTGCGTGATTACTTGGATTAACATCCGTAAAAATTTTTTGGATAATACCTTTTTTATCTAAAAT
Source organism: Bacillus cereus (assembly GCF_015071065.1). Taxonomy (GTDB): domain Bacteria; phylum Bacillota; class Bacilli; order Bacillales; family Bacillaceae_G; genus Bacillus_A; species Bacillus_A cereus_BA. The sequence continues at coordinate 88,696 of NZ_VOVA01000013.1, forward strand.
AAATGTGGTTCGATTAATTGATTTAATAACCTTATTAAGAAACTTTTTCTCTTCAAACACACCATATCGTTTAGCAACTTCAAAATTCTCATCACTTAATAACTGAAATGGTAATTTGTAATCATCACTAAATTTTTGATGAGATTCTAAATTATCTGCGCTAATTCCAAATAGCTCTACATCCTCGAGTTGTTGAAACTCACTATAATTATCCCTAAATGAACAAGCTTCTTTTGTACAACCTGGTGTTCCATTTTTAGGATAGAAAAACAAAACAATATATTTACCTAAATAATCATTTAAACGTAGCTCTTTCCCATTCGAAGTTAAAAGTTTAAAATCTAGAATTCTATTTTCCAGTATCATAATTAAACAGCCTCCCCATTAACTTTTGTATTTATATACTTTGTTATTTTTTCAAATGACCAAATTAATTTATTTTCTAGTAATACCTTTTCCATATCTAACTCAATATTAAATTCCTCCTCCATACTTACCAACCATCTAATAATAGTTAACGAATTTAAAGATAAAGCACTTATATCATCCTTAACTTCCATAATAGTTTCTTTATCTAATGCTCCTTCAGAAGCTTCAATTAAAGTTTTTACTATTCTCTCTTTAATTTGATCCATTTTATTACCTCCATGTATTTGTTTGATCATTATAGTAATTTATAATTTCTCCTAAAATGCTTATTGCAATTTCTTCAGGTGTTTGTGCAGCTATATTTATCCCAATTGGACAATGAATAGAATTGGTTTCCGTAGCATCAATTTCTGTCATTAAATTATTTAATCTATGTCTTGGTCCCATTACACCAATGTACTTAAACCCTAGATCAATAGCACTTTTTAAACATAAACAGTCAAACGAAAAATTATGACTCATAATAACAACTGGTGTATTCTTACTCATATTTGTTAAATAGGATTCAACATTCTCTATGTTATTAGAAAGTAAAGTAACTTCTTTGCATCTGTTAGTAAATCTTTTAATTAAGCTCTCCCTAAAATCATTTATTCTTAGTTCAAAATTTAATTTTTTTGCTATTTCCATAATAGGAAATACATCATTTCCTGCCCCCATAACAATTATTTCTTTTTGGGGATAAAACGCTTGAATAAATATGCCTACCTTATTGTTCTCATCATGATACAAACCTGTTTTAATTTCTACATTATTCAAAGCCTCTTTGATTTTGGGATCTAGTAAATCAGACTTATTCAGAATTTTCAGATCCGAATTTTCATATTTGATAAAACTCTCCCCTACTAGCCTAAAATCAATATGATTAATAATGGTACCAACTAGTACAGTCTCGTTTTTATTTAAACTATTATATATAGTATGAAGATGTGGTTGTAATTGCTTAGTATCTAAAATCAGAATATCCATGTCGCCTTTACAACCTTTATCAAAACCAAAAATAGGATCTGGTTGTGAAAGATTTAAATAACTGCCAATATCAAAACCTGTTTGATTATTCATTACGTCTAAGGATTTATCAATTATGTTATTTTCTATGCACCCCCCACTTAACTGGCTATATCCTATTCCTTTATCATTAATAACCATTTGAGCTCCCCGCTTACGGTACGTTGAACCCTTAGTATTTATAACTGTAGCTAATGCAGTTTTTCGCCCCTTTATTGTTTCACTTAATAATTTCTCTATGGTTTCCATCTATTAACCCCTTAAAAATTTTTCATTAGATAAATACATGAAATTATTTTATTAGAACAAAACATAAATAGTATTAAATGCATAATCCATTCTTTAACGGTCCCGTATTTATTTAATTTTTAAAATACAAACTTCACTCTCGTTATCATACACATCCTGTAGCAAGAATATATTTAAGTTCTATACTATATATCTGTCAGCATCCTCACTTTCGGAAGAGTGTTATCTATTCTTTCCCTAAACTTTCTTTTATTGCTTTGATAATAGGAGTATAGCCAGTACATCTACAATAATTCCCTCTTAATAGCTCTGCGATTTCTTCATCCTTTAATTCTGTAAAATTTTTAGTAATATAAGTACCAATCATCAAAAAACCTGGCGTGCAATATCCACATTGGAGAGCATATTGCTGTTGGAAACTTTTCTGTAATATACTATATCCCTGATCTGTCTCCAAACCTTCTACTGTAGTTATTTGTTTTTGGTTACACTGTGCTGCTAAGATAGCACATGATTTTACGGGTTCATCATCCAGTAGCACCGTGCAAGCACCACATGAAACACAATCACAGCCTATATGAGTACCTGTTAGTTTTAGATTATCTCTTAAAAAATGTACTAACGGTTGAATAGAAGAAACAGCAGTATTAATTTTTTCCCCATTCACCATTATTTCAATAGGGACTTTATTGGTCACATTCATACCCCTCTTTTAATTTTATAAATTTAAAATAGTCTTCTTGAGTATCAATATCTATTATTGGAAAATCATTTGAATTATCTATATTTTTAACCGATATCTTATTTTTATTTATTAAAGTGTTGAATCCCTTGTCACCTTCTAGTTCATCAACTTTTTTAAGTAATTTTGGTCCTAACAACACGGGATGTGCAGGGGTATTATTATAATTATTACGTATCGCATCGTATTGATACTTGAGATAGCATGTTTTCATCTCAAGTATCAATTTTTGAGAAATTATAGGCTGATCTCCTAAGAAAATAAAAACAGGTATGTCACCTTTAAAGCTACCTATACCTATTTTTATTGATGATGAGATTCCTTTTTTGTATTGATCATTTCGAACAATTTCAACTTTCTTTCTTATCTTTATTGAAATGCTCTTCTCTACTGTCTTGTCCATAAAACCTAACACTAAAATAATTTGATTGAATCCTGCTTGTACTACTTGTTTTATGACATGCTGTATCATAGTTTCATTATTTATTGATAAAAGTTGCTTAGGTTTTCCCATTCTACTTGATTCACCCGCAGCTAAAATTAATGCACCAAACCTCTTGGATTTATTAATTTTTTTCAAGACCTATTTCCATGTTCAATATATTGAACTAGATGTTCAATCGTATTACTATGTTCATCAAAAGTTTCTCGATAGTCTAACTCAATATTAAATTCATTCTCTAAATCAACCATTAATTTCATAAATTTGATAGAATCAATTTTTAATTTTCCATAGCCAATCCTATCCTCCATCTTTAATTCCTGTGTAAAAATATTATTATCTGATAATACGAGTTTTAACTTCGTTAAAATCTCTTCTCTACTCATTTTTCATACCCTCGATTCTCCTAGACTTAAAACAATTTTCAAAGCTTCTTGACTCTCGAACATTTTATAAGCTGTTTCAATGTTCCCAAAAGACATACGATGGGAAATAATAACACTAGGGTCTAGTTCCCCATCTTTGATTTTTTCTAAAAGTAACTCTCCATATTTTAAAGGGTCCCCAACCACAAATTTTAATGATAACTCTTTTGCAAAAGACTTCTCAGTATTAAATGGCATAGCCTTTGAATGATGCGCTCCTACACATACTACATTACCTTTAGGACGTACTAGATCTAAAGCTGTTTGAAGTGTATTATCTGTCCCTACGGCCTCAAGTATCACATCGGCACCTCTTTGATTTGTAAAATTATAAATTTGATTTAACTCATTCGGCTTGAGAGGTATCGCTCCTAATTTCTTAGCAATTAAATGTCTATTTTCATTAGGTTCAATTAAAAAGACTTTTGACTTTGTAAACATCTTTGAACACAAAATTGTCATTAGTCCTACAGGTCCACCACCGATAACTACTACGCAATCATCTTCTTTTATTTGTCCCTCCATAGCACAGGCGTATCCGGTAGATAATATATCACCAACAAAAATAGCCTTTTCGTCAGATACATTCCCTGGAACTTTTAATAAAAGCTTATCAGCGTATGGGACTCTAACTTTTTCAGCCTGTCCACCTGGGATATACTCTCCCACAACTTCGCCATAGCCAAATAATGAAACATGTTCACAATGGTAATGCATATCTTTTTGACAGTACCAACAATCTCCACACGCAACAATATCAGAGACGACAACTCTATCCCCTACTTGGATATTTTCAACTTCATTACCTACAGATTCTACAATTCCTGTAAATTCATGTCCCATTATTGTATTATGTATAAAGTCATTAAGTTCTCCTCTATACGGATGCATATCTGTACCACAAATAGAAGTTAAAGTAACTTTTATAACAGCATCTTTAGGATGTAAAATACTTGGAACTGGAACATCTTGAATCTGGATGAGTCTAGGTCCTCTTAACAGAGCTGCTTTCATCGCCATTCTCCTTATTCTTGAATACTTTTATTTCTTTTACTGACTTAGGTTGCATTTTTATATCTATATAAGTGTTATTAATAAATAACTTCCCATTTTGCTCTCTTGGGGAATGATTAATTAAAACGCAATCATTATGGTTATGATAATTTAAAATGTGTACATCAACAAAAGGCGATGAGAATTGTGCTGGTGCATCAATTCCTTCTGCATAAAGGATATTTTTATAAATTTTATAAAAATTTTCTTTTTCCATAGCGTAAGGCTTATTTAATAGCGACTCTATTGGGATATTAATATAGTAAACTTTCCCTTTTCCATATGAATTTCTTGTTATAATAGGCTTCTTCGATTCATTAAATCTTGCTAACACTTCTGCTTGATTTTCTCTTATAATTGGAATTTGATTATCTTTTAAATTTTCCCATTCGACGTAATATGAAGTCCCTTCATATTCAAAACTTCTAAAATCCTCATTGTTTAATGTATAATCTTCTAATTCTATTCCAAATAGGTCAGATATCCCATGTCCGTATAAGTAATTCCCTGTACTATAGATCAATATTCCACCTTGGTATACATATTTTTTCAAATTTTCTAAATCTTCATTTGTCAAATGTAGGTTTGAAGGGAATAGAATTGCTTTATACTGTTCTAGATTTCCCCTACAAAATTCTGTTGGGATTTGCGTCTTTTTTAGCAATAAAAACGCGTAGAATTGAGATATTGATTTTTGTGTAAAATCTAAATTCTTATCATTTTCTTTAAACTGCTCTTCTGGTAAAAAAATCCCTACCTTTTTTTCACTCAACTTTCCATCTCGTATCTTATTGGAAATTTTTACACATTCTTTCAAACTGTATACACTCTTTTTAGGCTTTCCAGAAGAGCTATAAAAACCAACAAACCTTTCTCCCGGTCTTAAATTAAAAGGCTCTTTAACAGTCTCAAAATCTTTCCAACACCATGAAATAATTCCTGTTGCTCCATGTAAAATACTACTTAATCCACTCGTCAACATATAATCAGCTCTTATATCATCGGAACAACCATACAAACCAAATTCATCAACTAAGGGCTTACCATATAATTTTGCTATTGAAACTAGAAATGATACATATAATGATGATTTCCATGAATTATTGGATTCAATATTGAATTTTGTCCATAGAGGAAATCCATGTATTGCAACCGCATCCAATTTATTAGAAATATTAGATAAAACAAAGGGATGTTCTCCTACTACTGATAAATGATCACTTGCCATAATTACACTACTTTGTGGATTCCCCTTTTTTAATGCAGTAATCATATCTCTTAACCATATATTTGCTTCTTCACTTTTCAGCGATAAAACCGCTTTTTCATTTGCATATATTATTTCATCACCTATGTCAAAATATAAAATATTTTTATACTCTCTTAGTTCCTTACCTATAAACTCTAGAAAACACTCTGCTCTAGTTTTAAATTTAATATTTCCCCATACATCCGTTGAATTATCCCAAGGTAGTTTAAATATTTGTCCATTCATCCATATTGTTAAAATTGAAGGAATACAATACAAATTAGCCTCATCTGCTAATTTAATAAACTGATGTAACCGCTCTACAACAAGATAATCATAGACTCCTTCATGAGGTTCGAAATCTTTCCAAAACAAGAAAAACCTGACTACATTAAACCCTTCACGAGACATTTTTAACAAATCAGTTCTTACTTCATCTTCATCCCATTCATGCCAATATTGACAGCCACTTTTGGATGGATGATAGTTGAAACCTATATACATAACTTATATATTCTCCTTTAATGTGTGCTCTAAAACACAACAAACTCTATGAATATCACTTACATTCAGGTTAGGATGTAAAGGTAAAGTTAGTTCTCTATCTGAAATTTCTTCAGCTATAGGACAATCACCTATTTTTGTTCCTTGTGTCTGTCTATATAGTGTAAATAAATGACATGGGGGATAGTGTACACTTGTTTGAATTCCTTCCTCTTTTAACTTACTAATAACGAGATCCCTATTTATATTTTCAGGCAATATTACAGGAAAAATATGGTGACTACTTTTTGAGACACTTACGGATTCAAAAGGTATTGTCACATCCTTTATTTGTCTTAGATTTATCCTATATTCTGAAGCTAGTGCTTCTCTTATTTTTTGATTGTCTTTGTACTTATATATCTGTTGAATCCCTATCGCAGATGCTAAATCTGTAGTCCTATAATTCATACCTACTTCCTTAACATCGTATGTTGTAGGTCTCCCTTTATGTTTTTCCCATGAGCTAACGCTCATAGAATGGGATCTAAATAAGCGTGCTCTCTCATGTAAGTTAGAGTCGGAAGTAACAAGCATTCCACCCTCACCTGTAGTTATGTTTTTTGTTGAAAAGAAACTAAAGCATCCTATGTCTCCAATGGTTCCTAAAAATCCCTTAGGAGTCTTTACAAATGGTCCATGTGCTACGTCTTCAACGACCTTTATTCCATAACTATGTGCTATCTGCATAATTCTATCCATATCTGCACTATAACCACCATAATGCACCACAATTATAGCTTTTGTTTTTGAAGTTATTTTTCTCTCTATTACTTCCGGATCTAAATTAAAATCATAGTGGCTTGTAGAATCTATAAAAACTGGTGTAGCCCCCACCATCTTTACTGCATTAGCTGACGCCACAAATGTCATTGAAGGTACTAAAACTTCGTCACCTGGCCCAATATCTAAAATTTTCATAGCTGTATGTAGAGCAGCCGTCCCACTATTTACAGCTAATCCTGGCAAACTAATATTTAAGTTTTCAGAAAATAGAACCTCGAATTTTTTAGTCTCTTCCCCCATAGATATCCATTGAGATTTTAATACTTTAGTTATAGCCGATATTTCTTCTTTACCAATTGTTAAATCATATAAAGGTATTTTCCAATCCATAATTTATACAACCCTATCTTTTTCTATTAAATTTTCTTTACTTAAATTCAATAATTGATTTTTATTTTTTTGAAAGAAATCGGTAGCTAAGTCTAACCCTCTTTTTGTCCCAATATCCATCCATACACCTTCATGAATATATGATTTAACTATTTTTTGTGATTTAATTAATTTTTTTAAAAATTCAGGTGCACCTATTTCTTCATCTTTATTTAAATAAAATATTGATTCAGGGTTTAGCATATAAATCCCTGAAGAAATTAGTAGATCGTGAGACGGCTTTTCAAGGTAATCGGTAATCTCACCAATAGAATTTCTTTCTACCACACCAAAATCAACATTTAATGAATGGTTATATAACATGACCGTACCAATTGCATTGGAATCAATATGTTCTTTATAAAATTTTCCAAAGTCCAAATCTGTTAATATATCTGCATTCATTAATAAAAAAGGCTCATTCAAATTTTCTATTAATGTTAGTGGTCCAATTGTTCCCATTTCTTTATCTTCAACTGTATAGTCAATATTTAACCCTAACTCTTTTCCATCTCCAAAATAAGTTTGAATTAAACGAGCCTTATAATTTAAAGTTAGAGTCACATGTGTAAATCCATGGTATTGAAGTTGTCTCAAAATAACTTCTAAGATTGGTATTTCATTCAAAGGAATAAGTGGTTTAGGGATGATTTTAGTATATGGGTGTAATCTAATCCCTTTCCCCCCTGCCATTATTACTGCTCTCATATGTTTCTACCTCCCTTTCAATAATTTTCTCATATAACACTTGAATATTTTCTGCTACCTTTTCCCATGAATATTGATTGATAACCTTCTGATACCCATTTTCCCCATACAACTGAGCGAGATACTTATTTTCTAATAAAAACTGTATATTCGCTGAGATAGATTGTATTTCCGTATTTGTTATCAGCCCATTTTCCCCATGGTTAACGATATTCTTAACACCTGGAAAGTTAGCTGAAACTACTGGCTTCTTACACAGCCATGCTTCTAGGAATGTCAATGGGAATACATCTGCAGTAGAAGGTAAACATAGTAAATTACAAGCTTGTAATGCAGAAAGTTTTTCTCTTTCTGAAACTTGACCTAAATCTAATATTGCTTTATTACCTTTATACCTTTCGAATATCAATTTAGATCCTTTATAATGAGGTCCAATGAAAATAAATTTACTATTAGGATGTTTCTTTATTATGTCACTACTTGCTTTCAATAAAAGATGATAGCCTTTTGATTTTATTTTTCTTCCAAGAAATAAAATTATTTGATCATCCATTGAAATATTATATTTTTCCCGAAAATCAAATATTTCTTCATCACTTATTACAGGAGCCTGGGAAATCCTAACAATATTATTGAGATATTTTGATCCCAATTCTTGTATAAGATTCTTTTCTTCGTACTCTGTTAAAGTAACTATATTTTTTGCAAGTCGACATATATTAAGCCCTTTCCTTCGATTTTCCCATAAGCGAATATCTGTTGCAGGAGTTACTACAACTGGAGCTTTATAACTTAACTTTTGAACAACATCACAAAACTCTTCATCTACTAAATCCACTAAATGTATTAAATCTGGTTCCAGTTTTTCTAAATAATCAATATAATCGTCAAGGGATGATGAACTAGGGATAAAAATCCTTGTTCCTAGTTCATCTCTTATTATTTTATATTTTTTATGCGCATCGCTTTTTTGTACCAGTATTATATCTACCTCATTGTGTTTAGATAAAAATTTGGCAGTATAACTTGCCATGTTATCAGCACCTGATACCATTGGATAACTACTTCTAAACAACATCAATATTTTTTTTATATTCTTGTTTGTACCATTCATAAGTTCGGAACAATCCTTCTTCTAATGAGACTTTAGGCATATAGTTAATTATTCTTTTAAGTTCTTCTGTACTTGGGCATCTTCTCGCAGGTGAACCTGCTGGTGCTGGAAGATTTTCAATTTCCACATCATAATTAGCTATCTTAAATATTTTTTTACATAAATCTTTAATTTCGATTTCTTCTTCTGAGTTACCAACATGAACTATCTGACATTTTTCATCTTCTAGTAAAGCCACCTCATATGTTGCTTCCACTGCATCTGTAATAAAGCAAAACGCTCTTGTTTGTTCAGCACCATATAGTTTAAAAGGGGTTTCTTTACTGAAAATTCTTTCAATTAAAGCTGGAACTACATGGTCTTTTCCCATTCTTGGTCCATAAATATTATGATAGCGAACAATTTTCCCTGCAAAATTATATTTATTTGCGTAATGAATAGTTAATAATTCACCAGTAATCTTCGAACCCGCATAAGAATTTCTTGGTAAAGTTACATCACTAATTGCTACAGGTACGCCCTCGGATGTCGGGATTGGTATATCAAAACATTCTTTTGACCCATTATACGTTTCGCTAGATGAAGAAAAAACAAATGACTTAGGTGGATGCTTTGCACACCAATCTAAAACATTAATCGTGCTCAAAATATTGGTCCTTAATACTTTTTCAGGCATTTCATTCGCATATTTAACACCATTTATAGCAGCTAAATGAAATACATAGTCGAATGACTTATCCATTAGTAGATCATCTAAAGGTTTAGTTAGATCACCTTGTATAAAGTTAAATTTAGATTCATGCTTTCTAAATTCATCATCTTCTTTAATTCTAAAAAAGTTATCAATAACCGTTACATTATGTTCTTGGGATAGTAAATACTTTACTAAATGAAAACCTATAAAACCTGCTCCACCAGTTACCAAAATTTTAGCCATTAAATCCCACTCCTAAGTAATCACATTTTTTATTTGTCACATTTTTGAGAACCTCTTTATAAATACCCCATACATCATAAATAATTTTCTGTTTCTTCTCATGAGTATCAATTATATTATCTGAATATAATTGATACTGAGGGTGATTATTTAAAATAATCACAATATCTGTTTCTTTCATTCCAGCTTCGAATGTAACAGCCTTTAGTCCAAATTCCTCTTCAATTTTTTGAGCATCAATCACAAAATCATGTAACATGATTTCTTTAACTTTCTTTCCTTTTAAAAGGTTAAGGAGCTCCCATATTGCACTTCCTCTTAAATCATCTGTTTCAGGCCGTCCCTTGTATGCCAACCCTGAAACAAAAATTTTAGTGGTATTCCAATCCAACCCTTTACTCTCCAAAATATCATTTATTTGTAACATAATACCTTTAAGCAAATTCTCATTTGTATCTCTTGCTGCTTTTACTAAATGCGGCATATATCCTTTTTGCTTAGCAGAATAAATTAAGTGATAAGGGTCTTTAGTTAAACATGATCCCCCTACATAACCCGGAGTCGCAATATCTGGTCTAGGATAATTATGATTTGCAGCTTCTATCATCTCATGTATATCTATATTAAATTTTGTTGAAATATTGGACATCTCATTCCCAAAGCTATATAAAATATCTGTATGTGCATTGCACATTAACTTCAGCATCTCTGCTGTTTCAAACGATCGTACCCTGACTACTTCTACGCCTAGCTTCTCAAAAAGTCGTTTAGCTTGCTCAAAATGTTCATCATTGGATGTTCCAATAACCTGTGGTAAATTTAATAACTCTTCTAATGCTTTACCTTGAATTGTTCTTTCTGGTGCAAATACAACTTTAGGATTTTTAATTTTATTTTGAAGTATAGGTAAAACAAATTCCCTAGTGACACCAATTGGTAATGTACTTCGAATAACTATTAAAGTATCGGATGTCATTTTATCTTTTACAGCCTCAATAGCTTCCTTGAGATATCTTAAATCTGGCTTATTATCTTTTTGTGAGTACGGAGTACCTACACAAATAATTACACTCTTTAAATTATCCGGAATATATTGTTGAACTGTAAGTCTATTATTAATTTCCTCTTTTAATATACTTTCTATTCCAGGTTCAAATAGATGTATATCCCCTCTACTCAATTGATCCCTAACCTCTTTTTTCACCTCAATACCTACAACATTCTGTTTTTTAGCAAGAAATGCACTAGCTAGTGTAACACCAACATAACCTAATCCGATTATACAAATACTATCGTTTTGTTCTTTCTCTTCTACGTATCTCATTAGTATCTATCCCCTTCTATATATTTTTCCTTCCAACTTTTCGAAATTTCTTGTACAATTTTAATTTGGTGGGGTAACTTATATTCTGCTAATCTTCTTTCTAAAAATTCTTTAACACATTCAATAGTTAGATACTCACTTTGTGCTTGAACATAGGCAACAATTCTCTCTCCATATAATGTATCCACTTCTCCTAAAACTTTACAATCTGTAATATAAGGATGATTTACTAAAGCACGTTCAATTTCGGTTGGATTTATTTTTCTACCTCCAACATTTATAAATGTTTTTGCCCGTCCTTTTAAAAAAACCTCTCCATTTTTAACGTATCCATAGTCTCCTGTTTCGAATGTTCTGTTAATAACAAACGAATGCTCACCGACTTCAGTTAAATATCCATTAAAAACCGTATGACTTTGCACTTTTAAACAACCATTATTACTTGTTTCTACTTTAACGTGAGGTAATATGTAACCCACCGCATTTAAACTTGATTTTCTAACAGGATGTGTCGCTGCTATGGCACCTGTTTCTGTACTTCCATATACTTGTTGAATAGGCAGACCGAACTTTTGGAAAAATTCCCCCTTAACTATCTTATCTAGAGGACCTCCTGATGAAATTATTAATCTTAGCGTTTCTAAATCTATTTTTGTTATTTTTTGGGCTTGAGTAAGTATGTTATAAAATACAGGTACTCCAAATAAAATTGTAGATTTTGATGCATGAACTGCATTAATGACTTTTCTGGGGGTAGGGTTTTTACATAGATACAGAGTAGCTTGACTAAAAATTGAAGTTAAACATGCACCTATTAAACCGTATGAGTGAGTTAATGGAACGGTTGAAATTATAGTATCGGTATTTTTAATATCAAACCAATCTCGATAGCTTTCCGCACCTCTCCATAAACTATGGTAAGGAATCTTGGCAATTTTAGTAATACCACTTGTTCCAGAAGTAAGCATATATAAGGATTTACTTTCTGCTTCATAGTTATTATTTGGTCTTTTCAATTGTTCACTATAAACTTCCGAGTAAGTGTAACAGCTGCTGGTTGATATAGATTCATAGTTATAGGTATCTGGTATAATCCATACACTTGTTTCTGTAATTTTTTTAACTCTTTCTATTTCAGAAACTGTACATTTACTATCCAATGGTAGTAAACTATATTCTTGCTCTATAATTGTTAACAATATCATCAATGATCGTAAAGAATGATCTACTACTAAACCAATTTTTTCTCCCTTTTTGAAATGCTTAAAGTTATTACTAATAACGTTCATTTCCTTTATTACCTTTGTAGGAGAATATATAAATTCTTCATTGATAACTGCTGCTTCTTTTTTTAACGCTATTTGTTTTTTTAACAAAGTTTTAATATAACCCACATTTATCAAACCCTCTTAGTTATACGTAGTTAATGTAGTGGAATACAGAACCAATTCCATGAATTTCTAAAAACCTGCTATTTATACCTGCTTCTTCAATTAATCCATATGCGCCAGTTGTAGGAACTAACTTATCTACAATTTCTTGTTGACTCTCTATAAGAAATATTATTGATCTAACACATTCTTTCATGGTAATTAATTTCTTATCTAATTTCTTTGCTAGTTCTATTAATAATAATTTATTGGTTGTATACTCTGTAAAACTATCTGCTAATGTTTGGCCCACTAATTGATGTTTATGAATAGGTACATCAAAAGCAACGCGTTTTTTCGAGTAGTCAATACAAATTTCTAGTACTTGCTTTAAAGATAATAATTGTAACACTGGTATAAGGAAATAATTTATTCTTTGGTAAAGTATTGATTCATTATCTATTTCTAATTCCTTTAATATTCTCGCATATTTCAGATTGATCTCTATTACCACAATTTGATAATGAGTCAATTCAAGTCGCTGCGTAATGTAACTAGACTCTATTTCATAAATTAAATTCTGGTGTATAAATTTTACACTTTGTTCAAGATTAGCATTCTTTTCTACTATACTTATATACCGATGTCTATTTACACCTGTTGAAAATAAAAAATTAACATTCTCTATTTGAGTTAAATCATACCCAACTTCATGTACCATTTTAATAATCTGCTCAACATCAGTAGTATTTCTATTACAAAAATACTCAATCATTTGAACCATATTAGATTTATTTTTATTCATTATCATTAAACTCACCTCCTTGATTAAAACAGATTATGTTCTTTGAGCCATTCATCATTAAAAATTGTGTCTAAATATTTGGTCCCATTATCAGGACAAACTGCTAAAACTCCACCTGATTCTTTTAATTGATCGGCAATTTTGATAGCAGCATATACTACAGCTCCCGAAGATCCTCCTAATAATAAACCTTCTTTAGTAGCTAAATCCCTTGTTGTTTTAAAGGCATTATAGTCATTAACCTTTTCATGATTATCTACATGTACTGTATTAAATATTTTAGGCTTAAAATAATTTCCAGGACCTTGTTGTAAATATGGGCCTTTTTCCCCACCAAATAAAGTAGATCCAACTGGCTCCACCCCATATATTAGCAAATCTGGCCTTTTATCTTTGATACCTTTAGAGACACCCGTTATTGTTCCACCTGTGCCAACACTAATAACTATCGCTTTAATATCTTGATTAATTTGTTTTAATATTTCTTCTGCAGTATGTATTTCATGAGTATGAGGATTCATCACATTATCATATTGACTCAAATTAATATAATCTTTATTATCTGCAATTAAATTACGAATGTATTTTATACGATATTCTGTTAAATCTGCATTTTTCAAATTTATGGTTCCTTCCACCATCTCTACCTCTGCACCATATGCTTTAAGTAAGTTAAGCTTTTCTCTCGGGATATTTTCATCTGCTACACATATAACTCTGTAACCTTTTTTCTTCCCATATAAAGCTAACGCTATGCCAGTATTACCCGAAGTGGATTCGACAATAGTCATCCCTGCCCTCAATCTGCCCGAATCCTCCGCATCTTTCAGCATTTCTATAACAGGTCGATCCTTGACACTCTTACCAGGGTTAAAGCTTTCAAGCTTTAAAAATACATTCTGATATTTAGCCATTCTATTTAGTTGTACAATTGGGGTATCGCCACATAAATCAAATACAGATCTTACATAATCCATTGTTAGCTTCCTTTCATTGCTAATAAGCTAGATTTTCAATATTTACTTTCCGATTACTTTTTGAACAAAATACATCCAATAAACCATCCAAATATCTATCGCCATTATCAGGAAATATTACTACTATATTTTTTTTACCTTTTATATTTCCCTTTAACTTAAGTGCTGTAAAAAGTGCCGCTCCTGAAGATGGACCAACAAGAAGACTTTCATTTTTAATAATTTGCTCACACATTTGAACACTCTCATCGTCATTCACATGAAATACTTCATCTATAAGTTCTCTTTTTAAATTAGGAGGTGTTACATTCCCACCAATTCCCGTCATCCTACGAGCAGAAGGACAGCCACCAAAAATAGTTGATCCTTTTGCATCAACCGCTATAATTTTTGTTTTTTTCATATGCTTTTTAACAAATAAACCACAACCTGTTACTAATCCTGCGGAGCTAACAGGTATTACTAAGTAATCAATATCTTCTCCTAACGCATTATAGATTTCAAAAGCTGTTCCTTTATAATGTGCCTCTGGATTCCCCTTATTGTCATATTGATTCGGCCAGTAAGCATCTTCATATACTTCTAATAATTCCTTTACCCTATCAATCCTTGCTTGTTGATAGCCACCATAGTTATCTGGTCGAGAGACCATATCTATTGTTGCTCCATACGCTCGCATAATCTTTAAGTTAGTCGTACTAATTCTAGGATCGACTACACAATGTACCTGATATCCCTTAACTGCACCAATCATAGCTAGAGCAATTCCTAAGTTCCCTGAGCTTGACTCAATAATTCTTCCACCCGGCTTTAATATACCTTTTTTTTCAGCAATATTAATCATATTTAATCCTGGACGATCTTTCATACTTCCCCCAGGGTTAAACCCTTCTATCTTCGCAAAAATTCTCACATCATTATCAGAAAATGCTTCTAATAACATTAATGGTGTACTACCTACCAAGTCTAGTATTGAATTGTTAACTTTATAATTTTTCATCTTTTTCTTCTCCATATTTTTTATTCCTTAAATAAAAGAATACAAATTGATTAAAAGTAATGACATAAATACACAGTTAATTTTGCGTTATTTACAGAAAAAACATTAAAGTATGAATTTTTTATTAAATAAAAAATCCTTAGTAGTAGGCCTAAGGATTTTTCGGAGAAATTAAAGTGTTTAACATAATCAATGTAAAAATTTATAGTAAGAGCTTAGTGGGGAAAAGTAGGCACTATACATGGAAATAATTTAACCTTTTCATAATGCATATTAATAAAATAAATTAAGTATGGTTCACATAGCTTTAACTACTAAAGTAAAAAAGAAGGCATTTTAAACATTTCTATATGTCTGTTATTACTGAAACAATTAAATAACTTTAATCACCAGAACTTTTGATATTCCATCTCGCATATTTATCACCTCCTTTATACAGTTATAATCATATATATACTTGTACTGTCCCATCAATTTAGAGTTCTTAACATGTTAATACCATGTTAAGAACTACTAACATATTCCTTTTAAAGTTTTTTCATAAACCATATCCAAATAACATTTAAGTATTAATACATAGTTATACTAGGTTGAATTAACATATAAAATAAAACCACTCAGAAATACTAGTAAAGTAAGTCTAAATGGCTCTACCTAAAAAATTAGAACAATATTACGCGTTTACGCCTCCAACAAGAACTTTTGGGTTTGTCATATTAACCACCTCCTTTATATACTTATTTTCTTATTTCATAGTTATCATCTCATATACACTTGTACTGTCCCATTACTTTAAAATCATTAACATGTTAACGTCATGTTAATGACTTCCTGTACCTTCCTTCTGATCTTCTTCAGAAGATACATCTAAAAAACATTAGTAAATTAATATAAAATAATGATTTCTTATATAAAAAAATAGAACCACCCAGAAGTACTAAAAAAGTACATCTGAATAGTTCTACCCAAAAAATTAGAACAATATTACGCGTTTACGCCTCCAACAAGAACTTTTGGGTTTGTCATATTAATCACCTCCTTTATATACTTATTTTCTTATTTCATAGTTATCATCTCATATACACTTGTACTGTTCCATTACTTTAAAATCATTAACATGTTAACGTCATGTTAATGACTTCTAGTGCCTTCCTTATGACTTTTTTATACAATACGTCTAAAAAATATTTGTACATTAATATAAAATAATGATTTCTTATATAAAAAAATAGAACCATCCAGAAGTACTAAAAAAGTACATCTGAATAGTTCTACCTGAAAAATTAGAACAATATTAAATCTTTACGCCACCAACAAACATTTTTGTATTTGAATCTGTCATGTCTTTCCCTCCTCTCATAATATATTGCCGCTTGGCATATTTATAATATAATAATCTACTCTTATCATTCCATTATTTAATAGTAATTTTGTTGTTAACAGTACGTTAAAGAACCATCCCATATTGTTTATTTTCATATAATTCCCTTAATACTTGCTCTATTTCAGGTGTTTCAATTTCTATTTTAATTAACCTGAATTGTTTAGATAATTCATTAATAATCTTTGGTACTTCTTCATGATCACTAAATTCAAAGTACATTTTATTATCTTCTTTTTTTAGAGGAATCAAAGATGGTATCTTATTCATGTCTTCTAGCGCAATTTCCACGATTAACGTATCTTTTTTTGTGGTCATTTTCTTTAAATTATTTTTTGCACCATCAAACATAATCTTTCCTTGATCAATAAGAACAATTCTATCACATAATTTTTCAATATCGTCCATGTTATGAGATGTTATTAATACCGTTGTTTTTTCTTCTTTATTTAAAAATTTAAGAAACTCCTGTATCTTATTTTTAGCCAAAACATCTAAGCCAATAGTTGGTTCATCTAAAAATAAAATTGGTGGTGAATGCAGTAGTGTAGCAACCATTTCTCCTCTCATTCTCTGCCCTAAAGATAATTGTCGGACTGGTCGATTTATAAATTCCTCCATATCTAATATTTCAATAAAGTTATCTAATCTTTTTTTATATACCTTAGAATCAACTTTATATATCGCTTTTAATAGTTCAAAGGAATCTTTTAATTTTAGATCCCACCATAACTGTGTTCTCTGTCCATATAGAACGCCAATATCTTTAGCATTTTCTTTACGATACTTCCCTGGTTCCCTACCCAGAACTTTTAACTCTCCTGAAGTAGGTGTTAAAACTCCTGAAAGCATTTTTATTGTTGTAGATTTCCCTGCCCCATTGGGTCCTAAATACCCTACCATTTCACCTTCAGCAATGTCCATATTTATATTATCTACAACCTTTTTCTTAGTTCCTTTCCTTCCTAAAATTTGATTCAACATAAAGAAAGAACCATTTTCTTTAGAATATACTGTAAATTCTCTCGATAAATTTTTTGCTTCAATAATCAATACAGACACCCCCGAAATTTTTTAAAAATTAAGAACCGGCTCCCGAATAAAACTTAATAGACACGTGCCAAATAATATAACTTAAAATAGATAAAATAAGTGAGACTGCCAAACAGATCAAAATAAGATTTTCATTTAATAAATAAGAACCTTTTCCTAATAAACCGGCACTTGGATAGAAGCCTATAAACCCAATAGGAAGTATAAAAGTTAAGAAAAATTGTACCCATTTCGGAAAAATTGTGACTGGATAGTTATCAACATTCGTATAGATATTGTCTAACATTTGAAACAATCCTCCACTTTGTAAAGTAATAAAGGCTGTTGATCCTATTATTAAATGGATAGATATAGAAACTATAGTTCCACAAATAATTAGTAACACGGTATATAAAATTGATACAGCACTCCATCCACTAATATGGACACCTGCGTAAATTAACGCACTTACTGCATAAATTACTGTTCCTAAACTGTTAATATTAATTTGCTTACTTGCAAACTGTAAAAGTGCGTTCATTGGTCGGACAAGGATTCTATCAAACTCCGCATTTCTTACATAATGATCAATGTCCATAATGTGTATAAATAATAGTAAGCCCAACGAATAGGAAAGCATGTTAAAAGACGAAATGAATAAAATTTCGTAAAAATTCCATCCGGCTATACTTGGAAAGTTTCTTGTTAGTACCCATATAAATAGGGTAGAAAATATTCCGAAACATGTAACACAAATAATGCCTAAGAAAAAATTAAATGGATATGCCATTCTAGAACGAATATTAGCTTTCTGCATTTTTAAATAAAGTCTTAAGTATTCCATATACTTCTCTCCTTTCTTAACCACCAGCAACTACAAGCACTCTTTGAAAATATCTAACAACTAAACGGATGATTATTATTAAGCCAACAGCCCACATTATTTGAAAAGCCAATAAACCTAAAACATTCTGAAAATTAACTTGCCCTGTTATAATAGATAATGGAATATCGTACATTCCTCTAAAAGGTAGAAATTGAGCGATTTTTTGCAAAAACTCTGGGAAAAACCACAGTGGTATTAATTGTCCGGATAAAAACGAAGTAGCTAATCCTATAACAATCTCAAATCCCCAAACTTCTACAAAAACAAATGCAAGAAGAGAAATAAAAAACTGAACACAAAAATTTATTATAATACCAGCAAAAATACTAAATAAAAAAGCACACCACATTATCCATGAGCTACTAATACTAATTGGGAAAATAAACACGGTAATAACTCCAATAGGAATAACAACCGTCATAACATTCGCAAGAATCAGTCCGAACGAACGCGAAAGCATTGCAAACTCAAAATTCCATGGACGTTGAAATTCTTGTGCTATTTGTCCATTTTGAATTTTTTGACTTACTTCCCATACAATTGTAGGAGTATATAGAGATTGTAGTACAATTGAGATTGTCATATATGTTAACATTACGTCTAAAGTAACATTAACCCCATTCGCTGGGGGATTCTCATATAAGACGGTCCAAACCTGCCTTACAGCAAACACGGCTATAAGCGTTGCTATAATCTTTGTTAATACATTAAACTTGTATACTGTTGCACTCTTAAAGGTAGTTCGCATCAATTTACTGTACATATATTCGCCTCCATTCCTTATTTGAACAACTTAATCGTAACATTTAATAGTGACAATTTTTGTCATGTATAAAAGAAAAATTTTTAAAAAGGATGAAAACTGATGAGCAAGATAAATAGACTTTTTAATATATTGCTGCAAATCAACACAAAAAATAAATTTACTGTGCAAGAGCTTGCAGATGAATTTAATGTATCTAAACGTACGATTCTACGGGATTTAGAAGAATTATCTACCCTTGGAATTCCACTTTATTCTGAACGAGGTCCTCATGGGGGGTATCGTTTAATAAATAAAAATGGCTTATTACCCCCCATTACATTCTCTGAAAATGAAGCAATCTCCTTGTTTTTCGCTTGTCAATCTTTACAATATTATGATTCCATACCATTTGAACATGAATCTAAATCCGCTCTAAATAAATTTTATAATTATCTTCCACAAGAACTAAAAAAGAAAATTGATTCAATGAGTGAAAGGGTGCTCTTTATCACTCCAACAAGACAGGAAAAGACCCCTCTTTTAAAAAATATAATGGATGCTGCTATTGATCAAGAAGTGATACAAATTGAGTATGAATCAAAAAGAGGCTTCTCAAAACGAATTATACAGCCCATAGGTATTTATTCGTCTAATGGGTATTGGTATATGCCCGCATATTGCTTTAATAGGCAACAAAATAGATTGTTTCGAATAGATAGAATAAGGATGCTAGAAGTTAAAAATAACTTCCCGCAAAAGAAAGATTTTTCTAATTTAACTTTAAATACATGGTTTGAAAAAACAGAAGAAAAACCCAAAGAACTTATAAAATTATATGTAATTTTAACAAGAGAAGGTATTCTTAAATGTGATTTTAACATCTGGTTACGTGAAAAAATTAAAATACTTGATGATGGAACAGGTCTAATTGATACATACCTAAATAAAAATGAAATTGGATATATGAGTGAGTTTTTTTTAGGTTTGGGAGATGACGTTGAAGTTAAACATCCTATTGAAATAGTTACACTAATCAAAGAAAAGGCTTCAGCTATATTAAATAAATATGCGTAAAGTATATACAAGGATATTCTAACATTCCATCAGTTTTGTTAGTCATAAATTTTAATATATATTCCAATTCAATTAGAATTAAGATACTTTTATAAAGACATAATTTTCAAAAAAACATAGAGACAAACCTTAAACAAGCCTCTAAAAAACTTTTGCTTAAAGGGATTTCATTTACACTGTTTCACTTAATCGGTATAATGAACAATTGAAATTTTTCATTATACCGATTAAAAACTTTATCAATTCGTGAGTGGGATTACCCTACTTGTGGCGCACATCACGATAGAGATTGAAATGCAGCGCTCAATCTTAGAAACCAAGCAATTCGTCTCTTAACCGTAGGAACTACGGGATCGCCTAATGAATTAGAAACCGTTAGGTTTCCGTACTTAGGAATCTCCCACTTCAAACAGTCCGTGAGGATGTTAAGTGGTGAGTAGTTCAATAAAATAGATATTCTTTCTTTACATTTTTTCAATAATAATTTGTCTATTGTACCAGTGACTTAATTTGTCTCTAGCATTTTCAGAAAGACGCTTTGTTTTTCGATTATAGAATCTGGAAAGAGTAGGTTGCGAAATATCTATTTCTTCCGAAAGTTCTCTCATTTTTATGTTCTTTTTAGTATGAAAAAAAACTAGTTTCTCTCGAATCAATTTTTCATTCTCATCTGTATTCAAAGGTTTACTATTTATTTTTACAATTTGATTTTCCCCTTGTATTACATCTATATTTTTTCTTGTTTTCATTTTCCCCACAGAATTAATTAATTCTTCTGGTGGTAAAATCACTATTCCTAACTGTGAATAATAATTTTCAAACCAATACTTCTTTGTAAACTGTGTCTCATCTAAATCTTTAGTGTACGCCCAATGTGAAATAACTTTTTCTTTTTCTAAATCTATTAACACATTTTCTAATTGCTCACGAATACGGTGTGGACGCCCCTTAGCTATATTAATCCCTATAACAGATAATAGTCCTTTTTCTCCACCAATCGAATATGGTCTTTTTAAATTACTGTACTGTTGTCGAATTCTCCACTGCCAAGATAAGTAGCGAATGAGTCGCTTATGGAATTTGTGGCGATAACTATTATACTCCAATGCTTTTTTAGATAATAACGCTGTTGTGCTACTAGATTCGTATAAATACATCGATAAAAAGCTACCTGGCTTTATTCTACAAGATTCAATACCTACGTAATCATTGGTATTTTTATCTCTCCAAAGAACTACAGAATCTAAAACGAAAAGTCTTTTAATTATTTCACGTTTCATTTCAAATTGCTTACCAGTTTCTGCACGATCATTTAAAACCACGACCTCATTATCATCATTTAAATAAATAAAGATACTCGCCAAGGCAGCTATCCGTTGTGCAATTTTAATTTTATCTTCTGCACGATAATACTCTATACCGTTTGCTGTTGCTTTTGGCATATTACACATATCTAGTACATTTTCATAGCTGAAATCAATAAAATCGTCTGGAGATTTTGCTTGATTCAACCACTGTATTGTAATTGTATCTAAACAGTCTGCGGTAAGATCGTCCATATTACTCATTACACCATCAATTAATGTATTCCATCGAGCTGCTTCTTCAATGTTCGCTAACCTTAAATCTTCATCTTTGTGAGAAGAGAGTTTTGCTACTCCATTACTATCTTTCGTTTCAATTAGACACGACTGTAATTTTGTATTTTCATCTTCTTCAAATTGATTCTTTGCTATTCCATCCCTTAACTTATAATAAACTGCAGAGTTATTCACTTCAAGGTAGTTTTCAAGCACGTTTTTGTGAGTAGATTCAAATAAAATTTTAGGTATTATATTATTAACTTTGTTGTCTTTCGGAAATTCTTGTTCAACAAATCTACCAATAGTTTCGTTGATTTCAATTTTATATTTCTCTATACTTGTGAATATTTGCAAAGAAGAGAGGCCACTTCCTTGCTTTTGTTCAAGCCACTTCACAAGCATTGAAAATGAAGGAGAATAATAAAACGAGGTTACAATCTTACTATTATTTTCTTTAACTTCTTCATAATAAGAATTCCATTTTTGCCACAACTCCGCATTATTTTTATAGAGCGGCTCTGATATCAATATTGCATCTCGAAATAATTGTAGAACATTCTCCATGTATACCCTCCTTCATTGTAAATTTTAGTCGAGGATTAATAAAAGTGAAATTTTAATTGCTACATGAACTCCCCTCCTAACAAAATTTGAGGATTTATTAGATGATTTTTAAATTATAGATTTATAATCTTGGAAAATCACCTTTTTTTATCATAGATGTTTACATATATTGATAGCGATCTCTGACATTGATTATATAAAACCAAATTAATTTTTAACATAAAATTAGCGTTAAATAAACATACTGTCGTAATATCAAATGATTTTCAACATATTTAAAGTAAAAGCCCACTGCTTTTGAAGTGAACCCCGAAAGCGGGACACATATCAAAACACCTAAACCATCTGTTCCCTAAATTTTTTAGGGGATAGGTGGTTTAATTTTTCTTGAATTCGTACACAATTGTAGTAATGAATGTATTCTAGCACAATCTTTCGCACAGTTGTGTTGGATACTTTTGTTATCTTTTTTGAGTAGAAAGCTTCACTTTTTAAATGACCAAAGAAGCTTTCCATGACGGCATTATCATGGAAATTTCCTCTCCGGGACATGCTGGTGATAATGCCGTTTTCTTTGGAACATGCTTGAAATTCCTTCGCTGTATAAATACTCCCTTGATCCGAGTGAAGGATGACATCTTTTACTTTTCGTCCTCTCATTGCTTGTTTTAATGTCTTCATGACTAATGTCAGTGTTTGTGACTCACTGACGACATAACTAATAATTTCACGATTAAAGGCATCCATAATCGTTGATAAATACAAGGTACGCTCCCAAAATAATGAGTAAGTCACATCTGTAAACCACTTTTCATTTGGGGCTGATGCTTCAAATTGACGTTCCAATCGATGAGGAGCTACCACTGGTTCCGCACCATTCATATATTTCTTTTTCTTTCGACGCACCTTTGAGAGTATATGATATTGTCTCATAATCCGTAATACTTTTTTATGATTCACACACAGTCCCATTTTTCGAAGAGTGGCGGTCACTCTTCGATATCCATACCGTAATTTATGCCTAAGACAGACGGCCTTTATCTTCTCTTCTATATCATCTTTAAGACGTTCCGTTCGTTGTAACCAGCGATAAAATGTGGAACGGGGTAATTCTAATACGCTACATAATTCTCTTACAGTTATTTTTGTTTTTACATCTCTCCATAAAGTAACTACAGTTTCTGGTTTCAACTCCTTTCGATTTCCAGATACTTTCCCCATACAAGTAATTTTGTTTTTAAATGTTTATTTTCTAAACGTAGTTGTTCTAATTCACTTAGCTCTTTTGGCCCTTTTCCATAAGAATATTGTTTTCCTACAGGTTGTTGAAAACGATACGTTTGATCTGTACGATACTATTTCATCCATGTCTTAATTTGGGAAACATTTTTAATACCGAGCTTCTCCATAATGGTGTGATTTGAATAACCATCCTTTTTCATTTCAATCACTTTCCACTTTATTTCTTCTGGGTAATGAACTCTTGTCTTCAAACGAAAAACACCTCCATTGAATTTGCATACTTAGTATGCGAATTCAATGGAGGTGTTTTTTTCATGTACCACTATTCGGGTTCACTTCATTTTCAAGAAAAATTTGGGGCTTTTTTTGTTTTGGTGGCGTTTATTCTTCTTAAGTTGATGGATGTGTGGTGCTACCCCATCTCCATCAACTTAAGAAACTTTAATACCCCCAAGTACAAAAAAACGTTATTCTTTCTAAACAAGCTAGATTAGAAAGAATAACGTTTTCTTATTAATCTCTCGATTCAAAATGAACTACAACCATTTGCGAAAGAATTAAAACGATATGTGACACTTGTATTTTTAGAAGAACTTGCAAGATTCAAAGAATGAAAGAAATAGTAAAAGAAAATGGTTTTCTTGATGTATTAAAAGTGGGAACATCTAATATTTATATTATAAATCCTAATTTAATATGGACAGATTATAATTCTAAAAAGAAATCCATTAAATTTCATGAGAGTTTCTCCTTTAATTACTTTATATTTGCACCAAAACCAAAATTCCCAAGAATCTTTGCTTCGAACAAAGGGTTCTTGGGAATTTTATAGTTTAATTTTCTAGTTTTTTCTTAAAGAGATTTATCTTGTGTTTTTGTTTCATATTTTTCATATGACATTGTTTGTTTTGGTTTATCTTGATCGAATGGAATAAATTCCGCTTGTGCCGCTGTACTATAACCCATTTCTCCTGTATAGTCAAAAGTTACGTTTTTCACTAAGACTTTTTTACCATTGTCATCAAAACTTAAATATTCTGGTAATGGTATATATGGGACATTTTTGAAAATAGTATATATGTCTTGTGAAGTTAGAGTAACTTCTTCAGTATGAACTACAGTTTGGTTACTATTATTTTTAACTATAGGCAGTTTCAATTTTAGTTCAGCTAAAGCCGCGTCAGTTTGGAATGACCCCGAAAATTTCGCTTTTCCAACCCTCGTAAAATAATTCGTTGTTCCACCTGGGGCAGCAAGTACTTCTTGTGCCTTAAATGTAACAGTCTCCTCATTAGTAACGGTATTTGTATCTGTATGTGAAAAATTAAATTCAGCACTAGCTTTAAATGATTGTGTAGCTGAAGCTACAAGAGCATCAACTTTAAATTCAGTGTTAGACTCAAATCCTAATTTAAACCCATATTGGTTTGTCGCAGTAACAGTATCTACACGTTTCATTTGTTTTTCTGTTGTAAACTGTTTTTGTGTGAGAGGTGTGTCATTCCTATAACTTAATAGCTCAATTTTACCCGCTTCTACTTCAGTAACTGTAGTTGGATTAACCGTAATATTTGTTCCAGTACTTGCAACAGTCACTTTACTCAATTGATCTCTTAAACCATAATCAGTGGCAGGATATTTTGTAGTATTACCGTTAGGGTCAGTAAAGGACGAACCACCTTGTTCGACTTGTATCCTTTCATCATCTGCTAATTTAAATTTCTGACGTAATTCAGGTGAAGCCTCTATACCGTCGCGCAACCTATTCTTTAAGACCTGTGTTATGTTTTCTGTAGAGTAAGTATTACCCTCACGATATACATCATTAAATACTGATGCTACTGGTGCTGCATCTGCATGAGATGCAGTTGGGAAAGTAACAACTCCTGTTCCTAGCATACATGCAAGTGGAGCAACCATTAACAATTTTTTGTATTTTTTCATTTTTATTTCTCCTATTCTATTGAAATTTTTGAGCCTGCTTGTAAATTATTATAAAAACTAGAATACTAATTTTTATGATTGTGATACTCTTGAGAGTTTAGAACACTTTAATACAAGAACATTATGAATTTTCAGATTCAAAACATTTTAAACCTATAAGGAGATCAAACTTCACAAGTGGTATCTGCTATATTTTTAATGGTCATACCATTTGTGGTTTTATTAAAACACGAATTTTTCGACGCGTAAATAGTAGAATTTTGTCGATTGTATTTATTAATTTAAATAAAATGTATTAATGTAAGTTAAAATATTATACTAATAAAATTACTATTTAACTTTAACTTAGTAATTATAATAGTTACAACTTGATATATCCGATAAAAAAATAACCATTTCATTTTATCGAAATAATTAAATATAGTTTAATAAACTATTAATATAACTTAATCATACTCTGCATATAGTTTCCCTTTATTTGGATATGTAAAATTGCATCAGAATATAAATTTAAATAAGATGCGCTCTTATAAATAACTAGCTATAAGGGATCACTATATATGCCCATCAACTTAAGAGGTTTTAATATCTTCAAATACCAAAAAACGTTATCCTTTTTAAACAAGTTAAATTAGAAAGGATGACGTTTTCTTATGAATCTCTCGATTCAAGATGAACTACAACCATTTGCGGAAGAATTACAACGATATGTGACACCTGTATTTTTAGAAAAACTTGCAAGAGAACTTGGGTTTGTAAAGCGAAAACGTAAGTTTTCTGGCTCAGACTTAGCCACCATTTGTATCTGGGTTAGTCAACGAGTCGCAAGTGATCCCTTAGTCCGATTATGTAGTAGGCTTCATGCTGCAACAGGCACTTTACTTAGCCCTGAGGGCTTAAATAAACGTTTAAATACAAAGGCAGTTTTATTTTTACAACATATTTTTTCTTTACTGTTACAACAAAAAGTCTGTGAACAAACAAAAATTTCTAATCATCTTTTCTCTTATTTTCAACGAATTCGTATACTAGATGCCACTGTATTTCAAGTACCAAATGTTTTAGAGAATGTATATCCAGGCTCTGGAGGCTGCGCCCAAACAGCTGGAATCAAAATTCAATTAGAATATGATTTACATAGTGGGCAATTTCTTAATTTCCAAGTGGGACCCGGAAAAAATAATGATAAAACATTTG
Organism: Bacillus cereus; assembly: GCF_015071065.1. Taxonomy (GTDB): domain Bacteria; phylum Bacillota; class Bacilli; order Bacillales; family Bacillaceae_G; genus Bacillus_A; species Bacillus_A cereus_BA. The sequence continues at coordinate 115,874 of NZ_VOVA01000013.1, forward strand.
GTACGGAGTGTTTAGATACCTTACGACCTGGAGATTTATGTATTCGTGATTTGGGTTATTTTTCATTGGAGGACTTAGATCAAATGGATCAACGAGGTACATACTATATTTCTCGTTTAAAACTAAATACGAATGTATATGTGAAAAATCCAAACCCCGAATACTTTAAAAACGGTGCAATAAAGAAACAATCGGAATACATACAAATCGATGTGAAACAGATTTTGAAACAACTACAGCCTGGAGAAACATTTGAATTAAAACAGGCGTATATTGGCGATAAACAACAACTGTTTGCACGCGTTATTTTTAATCGATTAACAGATAAGCAACTTCAAAAACGACGAGCGAAGATCGCGGAAAAAGAAAAATCTAAAAATAGAACGTACTCAGAGAAAAGTAAAATGATAGCGGGATTAAACGTGTACGTGACGAATATACCTTGGGAATGGGTTCCGATGGAACAGGTACATGAGTTATATACTTTACGTTGGCAAATAGAGATTGTCTTTAAAACATGGAAATCACTCTTCAAAATAGACCATTATCGTAATGTAAAACAGGAGCGATTAGAGTGCCAACTATATGGAAAGCTAATCGCTATTTTCCTATGTTCCTCTACAATGTTTAAAATGCGTCAACTTCTTTTACAGAAGAAGAAAAAAGAGTTAAGTGAATATAAAGCGATTGGTATGATTCAGGATCATCTATCTCTTTTGTATCAAGCCATACAGAGAAACACCCACGAAATAACAAAGGTCCTAATCCACCTGTTCCACCTCCTACAGAAGAATGGGCGCAAATCTCACAGGTATGAGAAGAAGACTGTCTTTGATATCATGGGTGTTGTCTATGAGTATAATGGATTGAAAAAACAAAAGAAAGTTGCATAATTTAAAAAATGAAACCCGTTAGGGTTTATTTGGGATGCGTATTTTTAAGAGTATGCTTTTATTTTAGGAATGTTTTGATCCGATGAGCCGAAAGCTCAGGTTGTTCTCACTCTTAAGTTGATGGGCATGTGGTGCTACCCCACATCCATCAACTTAACGTATATTTTTATACAAAATGCGGTCTTTCCACGTAGTTTTTTATTATCTTTTATAAATGTTATAAAAGTAGGCACATCAAATAAACCCTGACGAGTTTCAAATTTTTCGCTATGCTACCTGATGGGCAGAAGTGGTATACTC
>NZ_VOVA01000014.1 GCF_015071065.1 Bacillus cereus
TTTACATAAAGGCTCGGTAGCTCAGTCGGTAGAGCAGAGGACTGAAAATCCTCGTGTCGGCGGTTCGATTCCGTCCCGAGCCACCATTTTGAAATCGCAAGCCGGCTTAGCTCAATTGGTAGAGCAACTGACTTGTAATCAGTAGGTTGGGGGTTCAAGTCCTCTAGCCGGCACCACTTTCAAAATGAGCCATTAGCTCAGTTGGTAGAGCATCTGACTTTTAATCAGAGGGTCGAAGGTTCGAATCCTTCATGGCTCACCATTTTTAATTTAATGCGGGTGTAGTTTAGTGGTAAAACAAGAGCCTTCCAAGCTCTGGTCGAGAGTTCGATTCTCTTCACCCGCTTATTATGGGCCTATAGCTCAGCTGGTTAGAGCGCACGCCTGATAAGCGTGAGGTCGATGGTTCGAGTCCATTTAGGCCCACCATAATTATTCCGCAGTAGCTCAGTGGTAGAGCTATCGGCTGTTAACCGATCGGTCGTAGGTTCGAGTCCTACCTGCGGAGCCATATTATAGAGAAGTACCCAAGTGGCTCAAGGGGCTCCCCTGCTAAGGGAGTAGATCGCGAACGCGGTGCGAGGGTTCGAATCCCTTCTTCTCTGCCAGATTTTGGCCCGTTGGTCAAGTGGTTAAGACACCGCCCTTTCACGGCGGTAACACGGGTTCGAATCCCGTACGGGTCATACTAAAAGAGATAGCATAATCTGCTATCTCTTTTTTGTTGTATATATTTTCTTTAAAGCAGACTATTAGTAGTCTGCTTTTTTTATAAAATGTTGTATACTTTTTTCAATTTGAATCGTCTAACTAATAGAAAGGAGAGAGCGATGGAGTATGAAAAGGTCATTATAGGGGGGGATTTTGTTCTACTGGAAAAGATACCTAAAATATTAAAGCATCTTTCGCTAGATAACCACCTTTACACTGATTCCGCCATCGCTCTACTGAATATCAAGTTCACTGCAATCACGATGACTGCACCGATAAGGGTTGCAAATACACGGTCGAACAGAATGATAAACTGGAACGGCTTGCCGGCTTCCATGATCAAAATAATGAGCGGGATCATGGTTGCAGAGTATACAAGATAATTTCGAACCTTTAGAAGAGGTCGAACACCTGCGAATAGCCCGATACTTATAACTAACCCCCAAATTGGTAGACTAGTTGCGAGAAGCAAGCTCGCAACAATCACGCCGATTACTGTACCAAGCACTCGTTGTGTTGTTTTGATTGGAAAGAGTTCTATTTTCCGCTGAGTAAGGATCGCTACGGTAATTGCAATCCAATAGAAGTGGTGCTCGGGCCAAAGTATTCGTAATCCCTCAGCTATACCTAGACATAATGCGAGCCTGATTGGGAATTGCCAACCGGATAGGTGTGCAAGAGAGTTCAGCCATAGAATGATTTTTTTCGATGTTGGCCCTTTCACAGCTCCATCCAGCGATGATTTAAAACAACGGTGTACCCAGATGCCTAGCACCAAGCTGATACTGACGGTCCAAATCGCCCCTGCTAAGATTGAAAAAATTAGTTCCATCCGGTACTCCGTCTGGTCGACCATATTGAGGATGATAATCAGGAATACGACAAAGCGTGTTGTTGCCACCGCCAAGGCACGACTATATCCGCCAATTAACGCAGCAAGGCTTACCAGCAGGATCAAGACTCCAAATGTCAGATAGCCATGTCCGAAAGAGAGAACAGCAGCAATCGCAGCGAGCACTACTGATATCAGCGATGATGCCAACTTTTTCCCGTGATTTATAAAACTCGAACCGACTTTCACGCTACTGACTGCCAAACTGCCGACCGATGCAGCAAAACCAAGAGCGGGATAGCCTAGAACTGTGGCGAACAGAACAGGTCCGGCCATACCTATGCCGGCGGAAATGAGTTCTACTATTTCTACCTTGGCCTCCTTAGACCAAGAAAACACTTGAGCCCTATATGTCTTTACATTCATCTATAGCACCTCTTCCGACCCAAAGAGTAGGGTACAGTTTAATAATAGGCTCTTTCTTTAATCCATGTACATGTGGTGATACCTATGTCCATCAGGCTAATATTTTGAAGTATCCCCAAAATGAAAATTTTATCTTTCCAGAGTTATTTATAATAATTCAGCTCATTTTTTTCGATATGGGGAAATACCAATTTCTTAAGTTGATGGCAATGTATGGTGACCCCTTATAAAAACCTCTAAAAGTATGGCTGCGGATTTACAAAAGTTAAATGATAAGAATTATGTGAAGGCTGCTGTATTAGGGGCTACTGCGGAAAATAAATAATATAGATAGAAGAAGCTGTCTCTAAATAGGTGATCTATTGGAGACAGCTTCTTTATGGTGCTATCCTTGTCGAAATGTCGATATATTTGATTTTGCGTCTATATAATATCACTTACCAAGAAAACTTTAAGAAAAAACCTTTCACAATCTAAAGAAAACGCCTCCATTGAGATGGATTTCACCCGCATTCTAACAACTTTATACTGTGTGTGAAAAAGTTCACAAATAGGTCATAATTTGTGAAGTAATTCACAATAAACCATGCTACAATATGAATGTAAAGAAGTTAAACAACATTAAATTAGTATTTTAATTAATTACTTAAACAATAATATAAAATATATGTGAACAATAGAGAGGGGAAATTATCATGAAAAAAGGTATCAATCGTGTAGTATTAGTAGGAACAGGAGCTGTAGGTTGTAGTTATGCTTACTCAATGATCAACCAAGGTGTAGCTGAAGAATTCGTACTTGTAGATGTAAATGAAGCAAAAGCAGAAGGGGAAGCAATGGACTTAAGCCATGCAGTACCATTCTCTCCAGCACCAACAAAAGTTTGGAGCGGTAGCTATGCAGATTGCAAAGATGCAGATTTAGTAGTTATCACTGCTGGATTACCACAAAAACCAGGTGAAACTCGTTTAGACTTAGTTGAGAAAAATACAAAGATCTTTAAACAAATCGTTCGCGGTATTATGGATAGCGGATTCGATGGAATTTTCTTAATTGCAACTAACCCAGTTGATATTTTAACTTACGTAACTTGGAAAGAATCTGGTTTACCAAAAGAGCGCGTAATCGGCTCTGGCACAACTTTAGACTCTGCTCGTTTCCGTTACATGTTAGGCGACTACTTAGATGTAGATCCACGTAACGTTCATGCTTACATCGTTGGTGAGCACGGTGACACTGAACTTCCAGTATGGAGCCACGCTACTGTAGGTGTACAAAAACTAGAAACAATCTTAGCGAACAACGAACAATACAACCAAGAAGATTTAGATAAAATCTTTGAAAATGTACGCGATGCAGCTTACCATATCATCGAACGTAAAGGTGCAACTTACTACGGAATCGGTATGTCACTACTTCGTGTAACTAAAGCAATCTTAAGCAACGAGAACAGCGTGTTAACTGTATCTGCATACCTTGAAGGCCAATATGGTGAGAAAGATGCTTACGTAGGTGTTCCAGCTGTTATTAACCGCGAAGGTGTACGTGAAATCGTAGAGCTTGAATTAAACGAAGAAGAAAAAGTGAAGTTCGCTCATTCTGTAAAAGTATTAAAAGAAACAATGGCACCAGTACTATAATAATTGCTAAATGATTCAGAGGCGGGAAACTGCTTCCTACCTCTGAGTTTTTATATATAATTGAATATAAATTCCTTTTCCGGTTTCCCTTGTATATCCCCAATATACCCCTTTTGCTGGAGAAGGGTCGTTTATAGAAAAAGCACTCTATTTTTGAATAGAGTGCTTTTGTGCATTATCCCACTATTTGCGAGCAGAGTTTCACTTTATTCCTTAGGAGTTAACCTCGTGGCAATTTTTCAAGAAGGAAAAATATTTAAGCTTTTTCCTAACCGCATTCATCTCTCGCATACTCATTGGATCATGCCCTACCTATTCCTTGAGGTGGGAGTTCTCCGTCGGGAAATGATAAAATTTGTGACAAAAAATGTTGAGAAATATTTTTAAATAATAGATTATTTCGCTTGTATTTTACGTGGAAAGAGCGTGAAATACAGAGAGAAACCAATAAAATAAATATTGAGCAACAATGAAAGGCGAGAAATAGTAAGGAAAATGAAGCGTTTGCAATGAATATTCGTCAAAATTCGATATTTTATATGGAAATTCGAAAAAAATTAAACATTTTCAAGGAAAAAACGTATATTTTTTAAAAACAACAAGGATATTTCAGTTTTTTGCAGAAATAGTTAAAGTGTTTAAAATTTCTGTCATCTTAGTGAGGTGAACATATTGGATGTAATAAATTGTGAAGAAGTGAAACGAGATGAGTTTCATACAGAAAAGTACTATGACAGTTATAACATCTTTGGGGCACATATTGTGACGGAAGATGGGATGCGAGGTGTACGATTCACAGTATGGGCTCCTCATGCGAAAGCAATGAGTGTTGTTGGAGATTTTAATGAATGGGATTATGAGCAACATAAGATGCTACAAGTGACAGAAGAGGGAATTTGGTCCTTGTTTGTACCGCATATTGAAGAGAATGAGATATACAAGTATGCGATTGAAACGATGGACGGTGCCGTTATTTTAAAGGCCGATCCTTACGCAGTATATGCAGAAGTAAGACCAAATACGGCATCTGTAGTTTTTGATATAGAGGGATATGAATGGAATGATAAAAACTGGATTCGTAAGAGAAAGAAAAAATCGATTTATAAAGAAGCGATGACAGTTTATGAATTACATTTCGGTTCTTGGAAAAATAAAGAAGATGGTGCTCTGTATTCTTACAGAGAAATGGCCGAGGAGCTCATTCCGTATGTGGTGGAACATCAATTTACACATATTGAAATTATGCCGCTTGTTGAGCATCCATATGATCGTTCTTGGGGATATCAAGGAACGGGATATTATGCAGCGACAAGTAGATTCGGTACGCCACATGATTTGATGTATTTTGTCGATGAATGTCATAAATATGGAATCGGTGTCATTTTAGATTGGGTGCCGGGGCATTTTTGTAAAGATGCTCACGGTTTATATTTGTTTGATGGGACACCGACTTATGAATATAAAGATATAGATGTGCAAGAAAACCTCGTATGGGGAACTGTTAATTTTGATTTAGGGAAGAGAGAAGTACGTAATTTCTTAATTTCAAATGCGTTATTTTGGATGAGGTATTTCCATATTGATGGTTTTAGGGTAGATGCAGTTGCGAATATGTTGTACTGGAATAAAGAAGGAAAAGAGCAAAGCAATGAACACGCTGTTTCTTTCTTACGAGAGTTAAATGAAGCTGTGTTTGCAGAAGATGAAGAGTTTCTTATGACAGCAGAAGATTCAACAGCTTGGCCACTTGTAACAGCTCCAACATACGAGGGCGGACTTGGATTCAATTACAAATGGAATATGGGCTGGATGAATGACGTGCTGAAATATATGGAATGTGCACCAGAGTACCGGAAATACATTCATGAGAAAATGACATTCTCTTTAATATATGCTCACTCTGAAAACTTCATATTGCCGCTTTCTCATGATGAAGTCGTTCATGGGAAAAAGTCGTTATTAAATAAAATGCCGGGAGATTACTGGGATAAGTTCGCCCAACTTCGTTTATTATATGGATATTTCTTTACTCATCCAGGTAAGAAATTACTCTTTATGGGTGGAGAATTCGGGCAATTTGATGAGTGGAAAGACCTTGAAGATTTAGATTGGAATTTACATGATTTTGAAATGCATCGTTACATGCATGATTACTTTAAAGAGCTCATAGCATTGTATAAGCGCTCAAAACCACTTTGGCAGTTAGATCACTCGCCTGAAGGATTTCAGTGGATTGATGCTAATAATAATGAACAAAGTATTTTCTCGTTTATCCGCCAAGGGGATAAGCAGGAAGATGCGTTAGTTGTCGTATGTAATTTTACGAAATCTACATATGAAAACTATAAAGTAGGTGTACCAGATTTTGATTATTATAACGAAATTTTAAACAGTGACGCTATGCAATATGGCGGATCGGGGCAAGTTAATAAGAAACGTCTCAAGACGATTCTAGAGCCATATCATAATCAAGCGGCACATGTAGAAATTACAATTCCACCATTTGGCGTATCCATATTACGACCAGTGAAGACGAGAAAGGGGAGCAAAAAACAAGATGGCTCAAAAACAAAAGTGCGTAGCAATGCTACTAGCAGGGGGAAAAGGTAGTCGTTTAAGTGCATTAACAAAAAATTTAGCCAAGCCAGCTGTTCCATTTGGTGGTAAATATCGCATTATTGATTTTACGTTAAGTAACTGTGCAAACTCCGGTATTGAAACGGTGGGGATTCTAACACAATATCAACCGCTAGAACTTCATAATTATATTGGAATCGGAAATGCTTGGGATCTTGATCGTGTAAACGGTGGAGTCACTGTGTTACCTCCTTATGCGGAGTCTTCAGGTGTGAAGTGGTATACAGGTACGGCAAGTGCTATTTATCAAAATCTAAACTATTTAAGTCAGTACGAACCAGAATATGTCCTTATTTTATCAGGCGATCATATTTATAAAATGGATTACAGTAAAATGCTAGATTACCATATTGAGAAAGAAGCAGATGTTTCAATTTCTGTTATTGAAGTGCCGTGGGATGAAGCAAGTCGCTTTGGCATCATGAATACAAATGAAGAGATGGAAGTTGTTGAATTTGAGGAAAAACCGCAATTTCCAAGAAGTAATCTTGCATCAATGGGAATTTATATTTTTAACTGGGCTATTTTAAAAGAATATTTAGAGATGGATGCAAGAAACCCTGAATCTAGTAATGATTTCGGAAAAGATGTCCTTCCGCTTTTATTAGATGAAGGGAAGAAGTTGATGGCGTATCCGTTTGAAGGGTATTGGAAAGATGTCGGAACGGTGAAAAGCTTATGGGAAGCGAATATGGATTTACTTCGCGATGAAACATCGTTGAACTTGAACGATCGTAATTGGCGTATTTATTCTGTGAACCCAAATGAGCCACCTCAATATATTGCAGAACAAGCAAAAGTAGAAGAGTCACTTATTAATGAAGGGTGCATTATTGAAGGGGACGTGAAGCATTCTGTTTTATTCCAAGGAGTGACGGTGGAAGAAGGTAGTATGGTAATCGATTCTGTCGTTATGCCTGGGGCAAAGATTGGTAAAAACGTTGTGATTGAAAGAGCGATTGTTGGATCGGAAATGGTTATTGAAGATGGGACAATAATTCGCCCAGAAAAAAATGTTGATGATGTAGTACTAATTGCTGAAGGGAAATAGAAAAGGGGGATGAAATGAATGGGAGAAAAAATGTTAGGAATTATTAATGCAACGGGAAGTTTTCCTTCCTTAAAGAAAGTAACAGGGCATCGTTCATTAGCGGCGTTACCGTTTGGGGGCCGTTACCGACTCATTGATTTCATGCTTTCAAATATGGTGAATTCTAACATTCATAGCGTGGCGGTTTTTACAAGTCATAAAAATCGTTCTTTAATGGATCATGTCGGTTCAGGACAACAGTGGGATTTAGATAGAAAGCGTGATGGTCTGTTTTTATTCCCACCGAACTGCCAATGTGATCATGACGAATTTGGATCTTTTGCACATTTTAGAAGACATATTGATTATTTTCTAAGAAGCAGAGAAGAGTATGTTGTTATTACGAATAGCCATCTTGTAACAGCATTAAACTTTCAAGCGGTGTTAGAGCGACATATACATACGTCTGCAGATATTACTGAAGTTTGTCATGAAGGGGTTTCGCTTCAAACATATGTGTTAAAGAAACAATTATTGCTAGACTTATTTGAGACATATAAAGATGTGGAGCAATACAGTTTATTTGATGTAGTGAGAGAAAAGAGCGGGAAATCACTGCATATTGCTACATACGAGCATACAGGATATGTAGCCATCATTGATTCGATTGAAAGTTACTATAAGCATAGTCTAGAAATTTTACAGCCTACTATTTGGAAGCAATTATTTAAGAAAGAAGCACCAATCTTTACGAAAGTAAAAGATGAGCCACCAACTCGTTATATGAAGGGTGCAGTAGTGAAAAATACAATGGTTGCAAACGGCAGTATTATTGAAGGTGAAGTGGAAAATAGTGTTGTCGCCCGTTCTGTTAAAATTGGAAAAGGTTCAATTGTTCGTAATAGTATTATTATGCAAAAGAGCCAAATTGGAGATAACTGTATAATAGACGGTGTTATTATTGATAAAGATGTGAAACTTGGCGATGGCGTAGTGTTAAAAGGAAATGCTGATGAGCCATATGTTGTAGAAAAGGGTAGTGTACAAAATAGTACAATCAACAGTTATTCGTAAATAGCAGGTGCATAATTAGTGGGGGATTTAGAAAACCCCCACTAATTAAGATTTTACTCTATATGAAAACTTGAAGGGAGGAAGCTGTAAGAAGAGCGATTTATGATGTATACGCTTTTCGTGCAGTGGAACAACAGGTGAATATTTTATTTGCAGTATCAGAATGTGTACCGTTTATTAAATCCGGAGGTCTAGCTGATGTAGCAGGAGCGCTCCCAAAAGAATTGAAAAAATTAGGAGTGAATGTTCGCATTATACTTCCAAACTACAGTCTTATCCCGAAAGAGTTAAGAGAAGGATGTACGCTTCATAAAGTAATTAACGTTCCTCTTGGATGGAGAAACCAATATTGCGGGATTTTAAAAGGTGAGCAGGATGGGATTACGTATTACTTAATAGATAATGAATATTATTTTAAGAGAGATTCTCTATATGGCCATTATGATGACGGGGAGCGTTTTTCTTATTTTTCAAAAGCAGTTTTAGAGTGTATCCCGCATCTTGATTTCGAAGTAGATGTTCTTCATAGCCATGATTGGCATACAGCTATGGTTAATTTCTTACTTCGTGAAAAGTATCAAGATAACCCGTTATATGAGCATATTAAAACGGTATATACGATTCATAACTTGCAGTTCCAAGGTGTATTTCCTCCTGAAGTGATGTACGACTTACTGGAGCTTGGTCATGAATATTTTCATAGTGAACAGCTTGAGTTTTATGGAAACGTGAACTTTATGAAAGGCGGTATTATCGCATCCGACGAAATTACAGCGGTTAGCCCGACATATAAAGAAGAGATTCAATATGAATTTTTCGGTGAGAAGTTAGATGGATTGCTACGAAAATATAATGATAAGCTTAGTGGCATTGTAAATGGAATTGATACGAGCGTATATAATCCAGAAACAGATCCATATATTACTGCTCAGTATAGTGCAGAGTCGCTAGATGAAAAGAATGAAAATAAACGCGCATTGCAGCGTTATTTTGGTTTACCAGAAAAAGAAGATACACCAGTTATTTCGATGGTAACACGATTAACGAAGCAAAAGGGTCTTGATCTAGTACGTACTGTATTCCGTGAAATAATGGAAGAAGATGTACAATGTATTATTTTGGGATCAGGCGATTCTGAATACGAGCAGTTCTTTGAATGGATGGCATACGAGTATCCAGAAAAGGTAAAAGTATATATTGGATTTAATGAAGCGTTAGCGCACCAAGTGTACGCAGGAAGCGATTTGTTTTTAATGCCATCGCTGTTTGAACCGTGTGGACTTGGACAACTTATTGCACTAGCATATGGCACGATTCCAATTGTAAGAGAAACAGGCGGATTAAATGATACTGTACATTCTTACGACGAGGACACTGGAATTGGGAATGGCTTTAGCTTTACGAATTTTAATGCGCATGACATGTTACATACGATTCTTCGTGCAATTGAGTTTTATCAAGATAAACCGGTATGGGATAAGCTTGTAAAGCAAGCGATGACTGAAGATTATAGCTGGGGGAAATCGGCTCTTGCATATAAGAAATTGTATAAAAGTCTCATGGAATAACATTGAGGTGGTGAAAAAATGTTTACTCATGTTGAAAGCTTCAAATCCGCTTTTCTAGAAAAATTAGAAACGATGTATGGGAAAAGTTTCAAAGATTCTACAACTCGTGATCAGTATAATACGCTCGGTCATATGGTACGTGAGTATATGAATAGTCAATGGATTGCAACGAATGAAAGTTATCGGTCTGGAGACCAAAAGCAAATGTATTACTTATCCATTGAGTTTTTACTTGGGCGTTTGCTTGGAAGTAACATATTAAATTTAGGCATTCGAGATGTATGTGAAAAGGGACTTTCTGAACTTGGAATTTCTTTGCAAGAGTTAGAAGAGATTGAAGCAGATGCGGGCCTTGGTAACGGTGGACTTGGACGTTTAGCGGCCTGTTTTCTCGATTCACTCGCTTCTTTAAACTTACCAGGACATGGCTGTGGTATTCGTTATAAGCATGGTCTGTTTGATCAAAAAATTGTTGATGGCTATCAAGTAGAATTTCCAGAACAGTGGCTTCTTCATGAAAACGTTTGGGAAGTAAGAAGGTATGACCAAGCCGTAGAAGTAAGTTATTTTGGAAACGTTGAACCACTAGAAATTGATGGACGTTTAGAGTTCAGGCATACAAATGCAGAAGTTATTATGGCAGTACCATATGACGTTCCAGTTGTAGGGTATGAAACAAGTACTGTGAATACGCTTCGGCTTTGGAACGCGGAGCCAGTTCCTTTCCCGCAAAATTGTAAAGATATTTTGAAATATAAGCGTGAAACAGAGGCCGTATCGGAGTTTTTATATCCAGATGATACGCATGATGAGGGGAAAATACTTCGTTTAAAACAACAGTATTTCCTCGTATCAGCAAGTTTGCAAAATATCGTTCGTATGCATAGGGAGAGACACGGTAGTCTTCGTCAGTTACATGAAAAAATCGCGATTCATATAAACGATACACATCCAGTTCTAGCAATTCCAGAACTTATGCGTATTTTATTAGACGAAGAAAAATTGACATGGGAAGAAGCTTGGCACATAACAACGCAGACAATTTCCTATACGAATCATACGACGTTATCAGAAGCGCTTGAGAAATGGCCAATTCACATTTTTAAACCGTTATTACCGAGAATTTATATGATTATTGAAGAAATTAATGAACGTTTCTGTCATGAGCTTTGGGACCGTTATTCGTACGATTGGAAGCGTATTGAGGACATGGCCATTATTGCGCATGACCTTGTGAAAATGGCTCATTTAGCGATTGTTGGTAGTCATAGCGTTAACGGTGTGGCGAAAATTCATACAGAAATTTTAAAGCAGCGTGAAATGCGATTGTTCTATGAATTTTACCCAGATAAGTTTAATAATAAAACGAATGGAATTGCTCATAGGCGCTGGCTAATGAAGGCGAATCCGCAGCTGACGAATCTTATTTCGGAAGCGATTGGAGAAGAATGGAAGAAAGAGCCGATTAAATTGCAAGCTTTACAAGCGTTTTATCAAAATGGTAGTTTTCAAGAAAAGCTTGCAGGGGTAAAACAAGAGCGTAAGATTATTTTAGCGGAGCGCATTCATAATAAAATGGGGATCACTATTGATCCAAATTCTATTTTTGATGTGCAAGTGAAAAGGCTACATGCCTATAAACGACAGTTATTAAATGTTCTTCATATTTTGTACTTGTATAACCGTTTAAAAGAGGATACTAGTTTTTCATTTTACCCGCGTACTTTTATTTTTGGAGCGAAAGCATCACCTGGCTATTATTATGCGAAGAAAATTATTAAATTAATAAATGAGCTTGCAAGAAAAGTAAATACCGATCCGTACGTAAGTCAATTTATGAAAGTTATCTTTCTAGAAAACTACCGAGTTTCTTTAGCAGAAGATATATTCCCGGCAGCAGATGTAAGTGAACAAATTTCAACTGCGAGTAAAGAAGCATCAGGAACAGGGAATATGAAATTCATGATGAATGGTGCGATTACACTCGGAACGTTAGACGGGGCTAATATTGAAATAAAAGACCGGGTCGGTGATGATGCCTGCTTCATTTTCGGCTTAACGGCGGATGAGGTTCTTCATTACTATCAAAATGGTGGATATCGTGCAAGTGACTATTATCATCACAATATGCACATTAAAAAGGTAGTAGATCAGTTAACGAATGGTTTCTTTGCACAGTCGGGAGCTGAATTTGAAGCGATTTATGATTCTCTCGTTATTCAAAATGATGAATACTTCGTTCTTCGAGATTTTAGCCCATATGCTGAAAGACAAGAAGCTGTTGGAAGGGCCTATGAAAATAGGAATAAATGGCTGGAAATTTCGATTTTAAACATTGCACAATCTGGGCATTTTGCGAGTGATCGAACAATTTTGCAGTACAGTAATGAAATTTGGGGTATTGGTAATACTGTTAAACTTTTTTAGATAAAAGCCCCTTTTGAAGGGGCTTTTATTTATTCACTTTTAAAACAGGGATACGCTTGCTTAGAAAAATAAAACGAGCTTAATGAGATTAAGCTCGTTTTATTTATTTTGCTTAAGAAAGGTAAGGCATGAATGTATATATTATACCTGTTCCGCCATATTCCCCTGTCGCAAAGTATGAAAATGTAAAGAAACCTGTAAACGAAAAAATTATAATGAGAAAAATTGCAAAGAAAAATTTTAGCATGTAAGGTCCCCTCATCCGAAAGTAATTTCATAGATTATTATAGTATACGAATATTAAAATTCCAATTGTTTACTGGTTAAAAATGAGAGGTCAGACATGTTTTGTATGTTGTAATGGAATGATTATTCGTAATGGATTTTGTATTTTTCGTAAATGTCATGTTGTGATGGACGTGTGCATATTCCCAGTCCTTCTCATTAAAATGGACATTTCTTGGAGGGAGAAGAGGAACGACATCGAATAAATTGACAAAACGAAAGCTACTAGCTACTTGCAGTTTATAATAATTTCGAAAGGCGATATCTCCAACTTTTGGAGAGGCAAAGCTATAAAGACCGTACTGTGCGAAGGCAGTATTTATACGTGCATCTAGTATGTGTAGTGTAGCGAGTGCGCCGCCTAAGCTATGACCTGTTGCAAGAAGTTTCTTATGGGCTGGTAATGACACGAGCATATCCATAATAGAATCACGGCAAGATTCATAAATTGAAAGAAAGCCGTTATGAACATTTCCGCTGTTTAAAGCGTATGGGTATGGCCTTTGGTTGACGAGTGAATCGATAATCCAATCTGTATCTGTTTGTGTCCCCCTAAAAGCTACAATAATTGTATCTTCAGATTCTAATATGAACCCAAACCATTCCATCGTTTGAATCGCTTTTCCTTGAAAGCCTTGTACATATTGGAATCCATCAGGTATTTCAAAAATCCCATTTTGTTTATATTGTTCATACGTTAGATCGCAGCAAGATGCTAACAATATGGCAGTATCTTTATCAAAGGATAAAGGAGTACGCATCAAGCAAGCCCTCCTTAAGAAAAGGTATAGTTCAATATATGCAGTGAGGGACTTGATTCATTCTTTTGGAAAACAGGTGGATGATCTAGAAGTACAAAAGCTTGTGGACCAACATATGAAAGTACCCTTTAAGTATGTCGGTGAAGAGTCAATGTACTCTTTAAGTAAATTAGAGAGTGTAGAAGAACAATATAATAATATGATGCCGTCCCCTTATACGGAGAAAGAGAGGTATGGCTCAATAAAACGATGGAATACTATATGATTCAAAATGATTTGTACAGTCCTCCGCAATAAAAATTATATCGACGAATATAATAATAAAAAAAATGTCCGATACGGACACTTTTTACTCTTTCCCATCTAAAAGGCGACCAAGTCCGCCTAAAACGCTGCCTTCACCGCTATTTTGAGCTGCTGGGCTTGTAAGGCGTGCTGCTAAGCGACTAAGTGTTAAGGACTGAATCCAAACTGTTCCAGGACCTTCTAACGTTGCGAAGAATAAACCTTCGCCGCCAAATAGAGCTGTTTTTACTTTTCCAACGAATTGAACATCGTAGTTAACATCTTTTGTCATTGCAACGAGACAACCTGTATCAATGCGAAGTTTTTCACCAGGTTTCAATTCACGCTTATATACCGTTCCGCCTGCGTGCATGAAAGCGAGTCCGTCACCTTCAAGTTTCTGCATGATGAAACCTTCACCACCGAAGAAACCAGTTCCAATTTTTTTTGTAAATTCGATTCCGATAGAAACACCTTTTGCTGCACAAAGAAATGCATCTTTTTGACAGACTACTTTTCCTTGATATTCTGTTAAATCAACAGGAACAATCTTTCCAGGATAAGGAGCGGCGAATGATACGTGACGTTTGCCATGGCCCGTATTTGTAAATACAGTCATAAACATGCTTTCACCTGTAACGAGACGTTTACCTGCGCCCATTAATTTACCGAATAGACCACCAGATGGTCCAGAACCATCACCGAAAATCGTTTCCATTTCGATATGATCTTCCATCATCATCATTGCGCCAGCCTCTGCGATAACGCTTTCTTCTGGATCCAATTCAATTTCAACAAACTGCATATCATCGCCATATAATTTATACTCGATTTCATGTGCTTGCATTTTTTCACCTCATCATATGTAGTAATTATATTGTACAGAAATCAAAGGAATTAGAATACTATAGTTTTGTTAATTGTTGAATAAAAATAGAATAGAAATTTAAGGTTATACTAGGATTATAAAAAACGATGGACGAAAGTGTTCTTATTTGACGTTTTTGATATAGCATGATATAGTGAAAACACTATTGAGCTACATAATGTGGTACGGAAATAAAGCGCGTTGTATTAAAGGCTGTAAGCTTGTTATACATTCATGTCCTTTATATCCACCTTTTCATGTGGATTCATAGTTTCATTTTTATTTAGGAGGTACATGACATGCAAACAGGTAAAGTAAAATGGTTTAACGGCGAAAAAGGTTTTGGCTTCATCGAAGTTGAAGGCGGAGAAGACGTATTCGTACATTTCTCAGCTATTCAAGGCGACGGCTTCAAAACTTTAGAAGAAGGTCAAGAAGTTTCTTTCGAAATCGTTGATGGAAACCGCGGACCACAAGCAGCTAACGTTACAAAAAACTAATTAGCTAGCGAAAAAAAGCATTCCGAACTTCGGAATGCTTTTTTTATGCTTTAGAACCAGACTCATCTGAAGATAATTCACCTTTAAAGGTGCGTTCTTCAAAATCATCAAGCAATTGTTCATATTCTTCATGTTCTTCTGTTGCGAAAACTTGCGGGTTTTTTCCATACATATCTGTTCCAATAAAATTTTCGAAATCCTCTACATACCCAACATTTTCTTCACTATTTACGTACATTCCATTATAGTTTTTTGAATCCTGTCTTTCTAAATCGGATGGTGTTTCTGATGTTCCGTAATTTGCGACGTCTTGCCAAGCATCTTCAGCATCGTACTCTACAGAATGATCTTCGTCGTGCTTGTGAAACGAAGGAGAAAGCACCTCTTCTTCAACTGGGCGCGTCTTCATATCTAATTTATTTGTAGTGTGCTGAATACACGTTGTAGCAGTTGGCATTGCTTCTAATCTTTCAAATGGAATTTCTTCACCAGACACTTCGCAAATTCCGTACGTACCAGCTTCAATTTTTTGCAGGGCATGTTTCGTATCTTCTAGCTGTTTATGCCAAAATTCGATGAGCCCGAAATCTTTCTCACGTTCGTACAATTCTGTTGCCATATCACCTGGGTGGTTGTCATAGCTAGACAGTTCTCCTACTGAATCACGTTCAGATGCACGGTCTTCATTTTCATGAGTTTGTATCGTTTGTTCAATTTCTTGTTTTTGCTTTTCTAAACTCGATTTAAATTGAGTTATTTGTTGTGGAGTTAACATAGTCGTCCACCTTCCTACAATTCAGTTTCTTTACATAGTATGAGCGTTGAGAGTAGGAATTATGAGGTGAATTTCAGCCGGGAAGTCGGTATATGAAAAAAGGAGCTGCGTAAGCAGCTCCTTTCTATCCCGCTATTTGCCGGGCAGTAAAGCTCCCACCTTAAAATTTTGCTGGAGCAAAGAAGTTAGGTAGGAGATCAACTGCCCGTAAAAGCCCGATTGGTGCGGGCTAATAATCAGTGGGGATGAAGAAAATCCCCACTGATTAAAGTTTCACTTTATAGGAAGTATCCAAGCAATAATCCGATTCCCATTAGGAGACCGAAAATTGTATTTGTTTTTGCTGTTGAAATCATCGCAGGTACCATTTCCATTGGAATACTTTTGCCGATAAAGCCTTTCGTCGCTTTAAATGCTTTCGGTGCACTTAAGAATACGATAAGCATCCATGGTGATACGATGTTAACGATGATTAAAGCGATTGTCCAAATGTAGGAAACGATGAACATAGAAGCAAGTACAGCGACTGCTCTTTCGCGTCCAACGAGAATCGCCAATGTTTTACGGCCATTTTCTTTATCACCATCTAAATCACGAATGTTGTTAGATAGTAAAATCGCACCAATTAAAATGGAGCTTGGGATAGATAGTAAAATCACTTCTGATGTTACTGTCCCTGTTTGGATAAAGAATGAAATACCGATAATAATGACACCCATAAATAATCCTGCTGTTAGCTCTCCGAATGGTGTATATGCAATTGGAATTGGACCACCTGTATAAAGGTAAGCAACGGCCATACTAACAAGACCGATCGCGGCAAGCCACCAGCTAGAGTTCATACAAATATAAACACCTAATAGTATTGCGATGCCAAAAAATCCGAATGCTAAGTTAAGCACGGTTTTTGGCTGAATGCCATCGCGGACGATAGCACCGCCAATTCCAACTGAACCTTCATGATCGAGTCCTCTTTTATAATCAAAGTATTCATTAAACATGTTCGTTGCTGCTTGAATGAGAAGGCAAGCAAGAAGCATCATAAAGAAAAGAGGAAGATGTATTTGATTTATACCTCCGACCTGCATTGCATAAGCTGTTCCGATGAAAACAGGAACGAAAGCTGCTGTTAATGTATGGGGACGTAATAAACTCCACCAAATGCGCCAGCCTGTTTGTTTACTTGGCTTTTGCGCTGTAGGAGAGGAATTCGTTTCGACGTTCATTTCCATGTTGAATCCTCCTTAGGTCACATATTGTACACAATTAAGTGTAGAAAAAGCATCATTTAGTGTCAACGTTTATTTTCTAGGAAGAGAAGGTGAATTTCTCAGAAATGCTAAACGTTGACAGGCCTTTCCTTTGAGGTGTATCTTAAAATCAAGCGTAATTATGACTATTTTTCGCCCATAGGGGGGAGACAATTGTGATTCAAACGAAACAAAAAGGCTTACAAGAAGTTTTTGTTACAGCTATTAAGCGTGCGACTGATGAAAAAACATTAGTTAGTTTTGTAAAACAAATAGATTGGGTGGATCCACTTCTGTTTTATGCAGCAGGAAAAAGGATCTCATTCGAAAATAGATGTTATTTTGCAGACCCAGCTCAGCATGTAATATTTGCTGGAATTGGCTCTGTGTTCACTATAGCAAATTCTTCTCACAAACGCTTTCAAACTGCTCGTGACGAGTGGGATAAAGTAAAAGAGAAAGCATTTGTACAAAGAGAAGGATACGAATTTGGAACAGGTCCTCTTTTATTTGGTGGATTTTCATTTGACCAAGAAAAAGAAAAAACGAATCTTTGGAAAGAATTTGATGATACCACATTTTCACTACCAGCATTTTTATTAACTGTAAAAAATGAAAAAGCGTGGTTAACCATTAATCAGTTCGTTTCAGCTGAAGATTGTGCAGAAACTCTTTATAACGAAATTATTTCTGTAGAAGAGAGAATTTTACAAGAGAGTAAATGTGTACTAGAAGGATCAAAATTAACAATTACTTCTAAAGTAGAAGTTGATCCGAAGGGCTGGATGAATGCGATTGGAAAAGTGCAGGATGAAATGAAGCAAGGGAACGTGCAGAAGGTTGTATTAGCAAGGGAGCTAAAATTAACGATGGATCAGCATATTGATTCCGTTCTTGTTTTAGAAGCGCTTCGCATTGGGCAACCGGATTGTTACGTATTTTCTTTTGATTATAAAGGAGCATGCTTCTTAGGAGCGACACCTGAGCGATTGATTCGAAAAGAAGGCGAGAAGTTTACATCGATGTGCCTTGCTGGCTCAATTGGTCGTGGCAATTCTATAGAAGAAAGTAAACAAAATGGTGAGACGCTTCTTCATGATGAAAAGAATTTGGCTGAACACGGTTATGTAGTTAACATGATTCGAGGTGTGCTAAGTGAGCATTGCGAATCTGTTAATATTCCGGAGAGCCCGGGCTTATTAACGACGAAAAATTTAATTCATTTATATACGCCAGTAGAAGCAAAAGGTGATGCAAGTCTTTTAGCGATGGTAGAAGAATTACATCCAACGCCAGCTCTTGGTGGTACACCTCGTCATGAGGCACTGAAATTAATCCGTGATGTAGAGCTTTTAGATAGAGGATTGTATGGTGCACCAATTGGCTTTATAGATGATGAAGGAAATGGTGAATTTGCGGTTGCACTTCGCTGCGGATTATTAAATGGCGAGAAAGCATCCTTATTTGCCGGCTGTGGTATCGTAATCGATTCAGTAGCGCAGCTTGAATATGAAGAAACAAGTTTGAAATTTAGACCGATGCTTGGTGCTTTGGAGGAATTAATGAAATGAACAATCATATAGAAGCATTATCATATTATTTAGGCGCGTTCGTGGACGAACTGACGCGTCTAAATGTATGTGATGTTGTCATTAGTCCAGGCTCACGGTCAACGCCGATTGCCTTACTAATGGAACAACATGAAGGAATGAAAACATATTTACATGTAGACGAAAGATCAGCAGGATTTTTTGCGCTTGGTATTGCGAAAGCAAAAAAACGTCCTGTTGCACTATTATGTACGTCAGGGACGGCAGCAGCGAACTATTATCCAGCTGTATGTGAAGCGTTTCATTCAAGAGTGCCGCTTATCGTATTAACAGCGGATAGACCGCATGAATTACGGGATGTGGGTGCACCACAGGCGATGAATCAATTTAATTTATACGGTACTTTTGTGAAGCAATTTATGGAGATGGCACTTCCGGAGGCGAGCGAAACGATGTATCATTACGCCCGTATGACGACGCAGCGTGCGATAGCAAGCGCACTTCTAGCACCGCAAGGGCCTGTTCATCTCAATTTTCCAGTTCGCGAGCCGTTAATTCCAGATTTCTCATTAGAAAGTTTATGGGATAAAGGACGTGGTGAATATACAGGAGTAGTTCAGCAAGGAAATGTGACGATGCCGAGTGAATATGTAAATTCTCTTGTAGGGCGCCTTTCAAATATGGAAAAGGGGCTTATTATTTGTGGCGACGATAGTCATTCGGAAATTGCAGCCTCAGCGATAGAACTAGCTGAAAAAACTGGATATCCAATATTAGCGGATCCACTTTCAAATATTCGTAGCGGACATCACGATAAAACGATGGTAATCGATTGTTATGATACATTTTTACGAAATGAATTGTTAAAAGAAACATGGAAGCCGAATGTTTTAATTCGTTTCGGCGGAATGCCTGTTTCGAAAGCATTAACGCAGTTCATAAAGAAACAAACAAAGGCAGTTCATATCGTTGTAGATGAATCAGGGCAGTGGAGAGATCCGGCTGTTGTTGCGACAGAAGTTGTACAAGCTAGTGACATTGAATTTTGCAGAGCATTAACAGAGAAAATGCCAGTTATGAAAAAGAATGATTGGTTCGGAATGTGGAAACATATAAACGAGAAAACGAGAGAAACACTTCGTGAGATGGAAACATATGAAACGGCATTTGAAGGAAAAGTAATTACGGATATTGTACGTGTATTACCAGAAGGGGCAACGTTATTTGCGAGTAATAGTATGCCAATTCGCGATACAGATTCATTTTTCTTCACATCGGATAAAAACATTCAAGTAATGGCGAACCGCGGTGTAAATGGTATTGATGGAATTATTTCAACAGCTTTAGGAGCGAGTATTATTTGTGATCCGCTCGTATTAGTAATCGGTGATTTATCATTTTATCACGATTTAAACGGATTATTAGCTGCAAAATTACATGAATTAAATATAACGATTGTTGTTGTAAATAATGATGGTGGAGGTATTTTCTCATTCTTACCACAATACGAGAAAAAGGAACATTTCGAATCATTATTTGGAACACCAATTGGGCTTGATTACGAGCATGTTGTCAAAATGTATGGTGGTTCATTTAGCCGTGTGAATGGATGGGAAAACTTCCGAGAAGAAGTACGAACTGGAACGAAAACGAATGGATTACACGTTGTGGAAATTTGTACGAATCGCGAAGAAAACTTGAAATTACATCGTGAATTATGGGCAAAAACAATGGACGTTATTACTACATCTTTGCAAGGTGAATCAAAATGAAAGTAACATTGCAAGGTGTATCGTATGAATATGAAGTAGTCGGAAGCGGGGAACCACTTCTACTTCTTCATGGTTTTACGGGAAGCATGGAAACGTGGCGTTCCTTTATTCCTTCTTGGAGCGAGCAGTTTCAAGTCATTTTAGTAGATATTGTCGGGCACGGGAAAACGGAAAGTCCTGAAGATGTGACGCATTATGATATTCAAAATGTGGCGCTGCAAATGAAGGAACTACTGGATCATCTTCATATTGAAAATGCACATGTACTTGGCTATTCAATGGGTGGTAGACTTGCGATTACGATGGCATGCTTATATCCAAAATATGTGCGTTCGCTTCTTTTAGAAAACTGTACAGCGGGACTTGAGAGTGCAAATGAGCGAAAAGAACGCAGGGAAAAAGATGAACGACTTGCCGATAAGATTGAGCAAGAAGGCACCCGAAGTTTTGTATCGATGTGGGAAAATATTCCGTTATTTGAAACACAAAAACGTTTAGCACAAAACGTACAAGAAGCGGTGCGAAAAGAACGACTTGCTAATAATCCAACAGGACTTGCAAATAGTCTTCGCGGCATGGGAACAGGGGCTCAGCCTTCATGGTGGAAAGATCTGCAAAACCTAAAAATACCCGTCCTTTTACTGAATGGAGAAAGCGATGAAAAGTTCTTTCGCCTATTAAAAAACATCGAAAAATGCATCCCACACGCGAATTTTGTCAAAATTGATGGTGCTGGCCATGCAATTCATGTGGAACAACCGGAAAAGTTTGATACAATAGTAAAGGGATTTCTAAAAACTATGCAGTGATGCTTTTTTCCTTGTGAAGGAAGTTGAACTTATAGAGAAATTAATGAGAGATCATTAAGAGTATAAAAAGGAGGTAATAGTAATGACTATTGAATGGGTAAAAGAAGGCAATTACGAAGATATTATTTATTCAACATACAATGGCATCGCAAAGATTTCGATTAACCGCCCTGAAGTACATAATGCATTCCGTCCTAAAACGGTAATGGAGTTAATCAATGCTTTTGCACACGCTCGTGATGATGCAAATGTTGGCGTTATCATTTTAACAGGTGAAGGTGGACGTGCATTCTGTTCTGGCGGCGACCAAAAAGTTCGCGGTCATGGTGGCTATGTAGGTGACGATCAAATCCCACGTTTAAACGTATTAGACTTACAACGTCTAATTCGCGCAATTCCTAAACCAGTTATCGCAATGGTAGCAGGTTATGCAAT
Source organism: Bacillus cereus (assembly GCF_015071065.1). Lineage (GTDB taxonomy): Bacteria > Bacillota > Bacilli > Bacillales > Bacillaceae_G > Bacillus_A > Bacillus_A cereus_BA. The sequence goes on from NZ_VOVA01000014.1 coordinate 21,636, forward strand.
CGGTGGTGGACACGTACTTCATATCGTATGTGACTTAACAATCGCTGCAGACAACGCTGTATTCGGACAAACAGGTCCTAAAGTAGGTAGCTTTGATGGTGGATACGGAGCTGGCTATTTAGCTCGTATGGTAGGCCATAAGAAAGCTCGTGAAATTTGGTACCTATGCCGTCAATATAGTGCTGGGGAAGCGCTTGATATGGGCTTAGTAAACACAGTTGTACCATTAGAAGAACTTGAAGCAGAAACAGTACAGTGGGCACAAGAAATTTTAGCAAACAGCCCAATGGCACTTCGTTTCCTAAAAGCTGCATTCAACGCAGATACAGACGGTCTAGCTGGTATTCAACAACTAGCTGGAGATGCAACGTTATTGTACTACACAACTGACGAAGCAAAAGAAGGCCGCGACGCGTTCAAAGAAAAACGCAGTCCCGACTTCGGTCAATTCCCTCGTTTCCCGTGATCAAAAGCGGAAGCGGCTCGCCCACAAAGTGAGTCGCAACCGATGATCAAACCGGAAACAAAACAACTAAGAGACTTGATGTCATATCAAGTCTCTTTCTTTCATGAAAGGAGAATGAGTGATGGAGACGATGCCTAATTGGTTAATGCAACGTGCATTTTTAACACCTGATCGCACTGCAATTGAAATTGAAGAGGAGAAGGTTACCTTCGTGCAGTTACATGAAAAAGTAGTATCTGTTTGTGAACACCTCCCGCATGTAGGAGTGAAGCGGGCGCAAAAGGTGGCTGTTCTGATGAAAAATGGTATGGAGATGATTACAGTTATTCACGCCCTATCTTACGTAGGTGCAGTAGCTGTGCTTTTAAATACGCGTCTTTCAAGAGAAGAGCTACTTTGGCAAATGGATGATGCGGAAGCTGTTTGTTTAGTGACGGATCAAGAGTTTGAGACGAAAAATGTTCCGGTATATTCATTCGCTGAAGTGATGAATGGACCGAAGGCAGAAGCATCTATACAAGAAGAATTCTCTTTAGAAGAAGCGATGACAATTATTTATACGTCTGGGACGACAGGAAAACCGAAAGGCGTTATTTTAACGTACGGTAACCACTGGGCAAGCGCAGTCGGTTCTTCGCTTAATTTAGGGCTTCGTGATGATGATTGCTGGTTAGCCTGTATGCCGATGTTCCACGTTGGCGGGTTATCTCTTTTAATGAAAAATATTATGTACGGAATGCGCATTTTACTCGTTCCGAAATACGATGCTGATTTTATTCATAAAGCACTTCAAACGAGAGGCGTAACGATTATTTCTGTCGTTTCTAAAATGTTAACTGATTTATTAGAGAGACTTGGAGAAGAGGCATATCCATCTTCTTTACGATGCATGTTACTTGGCGGAGGACCAGCACCGAAACCGTTATTAGAAACGTGTGTAGAAAAAGGAATTCCTGTGTATCAAACGTACGGTATGACAGAAACATCATCGCAAATTTGTACGTTATCAGCAGATTATATGTTAACGAAAGTAGGATCAGCTGGAAAACCACTATTTCAGTGTCAGCTACGTATTGAAAACGATGGTGTAGTGATGCCGCCCCGTACTGAAGGAGAAATTGTGGTAAAAGGGCCGAACGTAACACGTGGCTATTTTAACCGTGAAGATGCGACGCGAGAGACAATTCAAAATGGATGGCTTCATACTGGTGACCTCGGTTATTTAGATGAGGAAGGATTTTTATACGTATTAGATCGCCGCAGTGATTTAATTATTTCTGGCGGAGAAAATATTTATCCAGCTCAAATTGAAGAAGTGTTGCTCTCTCATCCGATGATAGCGGAAGCTGGTGTTGTTGGTATGGCTGATGAAAGATGGGGACAAGTACCAGCTGCTTTTATTGTAAAAAGTGGAGAGGTAACAGAAGAAGAAATTCTTCATTTTTGCGAGGAGAAATTAGCGAAATATAAAGTGCCGAAGAAAGCGTGTTTCTTAGAGGAATTACCACGAAACGCTTCGAAGAAATTGTTAAGACGAGAGTTAAGACAATTAGTGGAGGAGATGTAGGTGGAGATAAAAAAAGCGACACTTTATATAACGGAAATGCCACTCGTAATCCCGTTTGCTGCAAGTTATGGGACTTACGAAAAGCGTGAAAGTATCGTCATCGAATTAGAAGATACGGATGGGTACATTGGATTTGGCGAAGTTGTCGCATTTTCTGAGCCTTGGTATACGGAAGAAACGGTGAAGACAGCGCTACATGTACTTCAGGATTTTTTATTACCAGATTTATTGAAAGCTGAAATCTCTCATCCGAATGAAGTACCGTCTTTGTTCAAACATATAAAGAGAAACCGAATGGCAAAGGCCGGAATTGAAGGTGCCGTTTGGGATTTATATGCGAAGCGTCAAAAGCAGTCGTTAGCGACATTACTGGGCGGAACTAGGACTGAAATTGAAGTCGGAGTTGTAATTGGGATCAATACGATTCCAGTTATGTTAAAACAAATCGAGAAGTACGCGGAAGAAGGATACGGGCGCTTTAAAGTGAAAATAAAGCCAGAGCATGATTACGAATTGCTGAAAGAGATTCGCAAAGAGTTTCCGAACATCCCGCTAATGGCTGATGCAAATTCAGCGTACACGTTAGCGGATACGGAGAAGTTGAAACGACTAGATGAATTTCAATTGATGATGATTGAACAACCGTTAGCAGACTACGACTTTCTTGATCATGCACAGTTACAAAAGAAAATTGAAACACCGATTTGTCTAGATGAAAGCATCCATAGTTTAGAAGACGCGCGCGTTGCCATTACGCTTGGTAGTTGCCGCATCGTTAATATTAAACCAGGGCGAGTGGGCGGATTAACAGAATCGGTTCAAATACATAATTATTGCATGGAGCATAATATCCCGGTTTGGTGCGGCGGTATGGTAGAGATGGGGATATCACGGGCACAAAACGTTGCGCTTGCGTCATTGCCGAACTTTACGATTCCGGGAGATATATCCGCTTCTAGTAGGCATTGGGAGAAGGATATTATTTCGCCGGAAGTGACGCTTGAGGGCGGGAAAGTAGTGGTGCCGCAAAGTATTGATGCTGAGTATGAGGTGGATCGCGGGAGATTGGCGGAAATTACGAAACAGCGGATTGTGTTTGAAAGATGAAATAACAAAGGTTACTCTTATGAGTAGCCTTTTCTCATTGTACAAATTGGATAGACTAGTTTAAAATCGAGCGTATGAAAACGGAATGAAGTAGGGGGACTAAAATGAAGAGTATTTCAATTTTAATAGCCGATGATGAGGCGGAAATTGCTGATTTAATTGCGATACATTTAGAAAAAGAAGGTTACCACGTCGTTAAAGCAGTTGATGGAGAAGAGGCAATTCATGTTATTGAAACTCAGCCAATCGACTTAGTGATTTTAGATATTATGATGCCGAAAATGGATGGATATGAAGTGACGCGCCAAATTCGTGCGAAACATCATATGCCGATTATTTTCTTAAGTGCGAAAACATCTGACTTTGATAAGGTGACAGGCCTTGTGCTAGGTGCGGATGATTATATGACGAAGCCTTTTACACCGATTGAATTAGTTGCGCGTGTAAATGCACAATTACGCCGATTTCTTACGTTAAATCAGCCGAAAGTAGCGGAGAATAAATCCGCTTTAGAGGTAGGCGGAGTCGTTATTGATCCTGAGCGAAGAACAGTAAATGTGTACGGAGAACAAGTTGAATTAACACCGAAAGAGTTTGATATTTTATATTTATTAGCGAGTCATCCGAAGAAAGTGTACAGTGTGGAAAATATTTTTCAGCAAGTGTGGGCGGAAGGGTATTACGAAAGTGGAAATACAGTTATGGTACATATTCGTACGCTGCGGAAAAAGCTTGGAGAAGATAAAAGAAAGAATAAGTTAATAAAAACAGTGTGGGGAGTAGGTTATACTTTCAATGGCTAAAAAGATGAGAAGCTTTCGTTCGAAGATGGTTATGTTATTTGCGTTAAGTATGATATTTGCTGCTGGCATAACGTATTTACTTTATGAAGGATTACGGATTTATTATAAACTAGTAGTTCGTTATGAGGATCCTTTAGCCCAATTTCGTTCAATGGTAAGACAAATTGGGGATATTAATTTCTTTTTAATTATCTTCATCCCTCTATCCATTATGTTTTTCTTCTTCCTTACTAGACCATACTTAAAATATTTTGATGAGATTTCGAACGGGATTCATCATTTGGCGAACGGTGATTTTACAAATCAAGTTCGCGTTTCATCAAATGACGAGTTTGGATATATTGCTCGTGAAATAAATGTAGCGAGTGAGAAATTAAAAGAAGCAGTTGAACGAGGAGACTTTGCGGAAAGTAGTAAGGATCAGCTCATTGTTAACTTAGCTCATGATTTAAGAACACCATTAACTTCTGTTTTAGGATATTTAGATTTAATTCTTAAAGATGAGAATTTAACAAAAGAACAAATTAAACATTTTTCTACGATTGCTTTTACGAAATCGGAAAGGCTTGAAAGCTTAATTGATGAATTATTTGAAATAACGAGAATGAATTATGGCATGCTGCAGCTGGAAAAAAGACCAATTGATATAAGTGAATTACTTATACAGTTAGAGGAAGAATTGTATCCGTCATTAGAAAAAAAGGATTTAGAAGCGAGATTGAATATTGCGCCCCACTTACATATTAATGGTGATGGGAAATTATTAGCTCGAGTCTTTGAAAATCTTTTAACGAATGCGATTCGTTACGGATATGATGGGAATTTTGTTGATATGAACGGATATATTGATCATGAAGAGGTAGTTGTACAAATTATTAATTACGGAGATAGCATTCCAGAAGAGGATTTACCATATTTATTTGATATGTTTTATACAGGTGATAAAGCGAGGTCAGAGCAGCAGGGTGGAACAGGTCTTGGATTATTTATCGCGAAAAATATTATCGAACAGCATAACGGGACAATCTCTGCTGAAAGTAATGTAATTAGAACGATATTTGAAGTGAGATTACCAAAAGAGGATAATCTGGAAATTTAATAAAAATTTTAACTTTACCCCACTTTTTATTTTAATAGTTTTTTCTATTCTATACGTAAGTTACGTTAAGGAGGAACTAGAAATGAAAAAGTGGGTATTTGTTTTTCTTTTTATAGCATGCACAGTATGTGTGGGCTTTTATATAACACCGTTATTTCAAAAGGAGATCGATGTTAAAATTGCAGAAAAAGATAATAAGGTAAAATCGGCGAATACTGAAAAGATAGAGATTACAGAAGAACAAATTTATAAAGGGGATCTATTATTAGTTAATAAAGATTATCCGGTTAAGAAAGATAGCATTAGGTCTGATATTATAAATATAAATCATAATAGTGAATTAGTAAGAGGTTATGTGATATTTGATAGGAATCTTCGCTTATCAAAGGGTGTTGTAAAAAAGTTTTTGAACGTTGTCGATGCAGCTGGGAAAGATGGAGTACAGCATTTCTTAATGAGTAGCGGTTACCGAGATTTTCAAGAACAAAGTAAATTATATAAAGAAATGGGATCTGATTATGCGCTTCCAGCAGGGTATAGTGAACATAATTTAGGGTTATCACTCGACGTTGGGTCTACTCAAAAGAAAATGGAGAAAGCTCCTGAAGGAAAATGGATTGAAGAGAACGTATGGAAGCACGGATTTGTTTTACGTTATCCGAAAAATAAAAGTGATATTACAGGCATTCAATATGAGCCGTGGCATATACGTTATGTCGGCTTACCACATAGTGCGATTATGCAAAAAAAGAAAATTACGTTAGAGGAATATTTGGACTTCTTAAAAGAGGAAAAAGAAATTTCAACTGAGGTGGAAGGTAAGAAATATACGGTTTCTTATTATAAAGTTTCAGGTCGTATGAACGTAAATGTCCCAGTAAATAAGCAGTATGAAATTTCGGGGAACAATATGGACGGAGTTATTGTGACGGTTCAGGACTAGGGGTTCTTTTGAAATAAAATTAAACTTTAATCAGTGGGGATTTTGCGGGATAAAATTTGATTCTCCCATAATAGCGCTCTATAGTGGGAGAATCAAAATAGAGGAGCAGATACAATTCTTAATAATAGAAAAAGAAATTTTTAATTCAAAGTAAAAAAGGTTGGAGCCTCATCAACATTCTTAAGCCACATATACTCTTGGCGATTTAAACTATCCTTCACCCAGACATCACCTTTATATACATTAGTCTTCTTGCGAAACCAAGTAAGATAAGATCCAACAACTTGAGGATCTTCATCAAGTTCATTCTTTTTCGGGAACGAGATTTGTCTCTGTTCTTCTGTTTTTATATTGATAATATAAAGCGTTGTGAACATCGGCGGAACAGGACCTTCCTTCCATTGCTTGTTCTCTTTTGCACGAGCCACAATCACTTTGTCTGGTGAGAACCACTCAAAATCAAGGTCGACATAACCTACAGGTGTGTATTCCTTTTGTTGTTTTGATGTTATCATGTCTGCAACTGTGAATTTTTTATTTTCTACAAAAAACCTTCCTTCTCCTGAAATATAGGCCAGTTGATTGGCTGATGGAGCCCACTTTATCCAATCTTTGAATCCTAGCATTTCACCAATCGATTGAAAGTGTTTCCCTTTTGATGAGATAACACATAACGTATTGCTATCCATTGACAAGGAAGCAGTAGGAGTGGCCAAAAAGCTAACCCACTTTCCATCAGAACTCCACTTAAAATAGTTAGTACCAATCGCAAATAAATCAGTTTCATTTGTTTGAATCGTATAAAAAGGTGTTATTTTATCTTTAGCAAGATTTGCATCTACCGGAATTTTATAAAGTGGGATTGGCCCCCATCCAGTAGGACGTAAGCAGGATTGTGAGGAAGCGATAAATTCCTTTCCGCTCGGGAACCATTCGAAATCACTAACGCCAAGTGATACATTTTTAAAACCTTGCGGGCGCCCATTCTTTGTTTTTGTAACGTTTAATAAACCTTGATCAGTGTAGGCCAATTGATTTTTGTTCGGTGACCAATTAAAGTTAGACGTTTCAACTCTTACGTAAGGCTGATAGCTTATTTTCTCTTTAGTATCATAAATGAATAGGTTAGATTTTTTACCCTGTTCATCACTATCGATATAACCAAGAAACCTACCATCATACGACCATTTTGGAGAATACACATATTGATTCTTTGTGATTTGTATTTCTTGATTCCCCTTTTTCATCCATAGCTGATGGTCCCGGATAAATGCAGCCGTAAGTGGTGGGTTCTCTGCGCTAACCATCATTGGTAAATACAAAGTAACTAAGATGATAAATAATAAAATTCGAAATCCCAAGGACACCCCTCCTGCTTATAGGTTGTCCGGATATTTACTGGAAACTCTCATCAAGATGTGGATTTAAATTTATAATCTTCTTTTACAGAACGAAACAATTTACAATTAAACATTATAACGTTATATTTACTTTTCTTTTTTTTCGTGTTACTCTAAATGTGTGAAAGAGATATAAAATGAAAATTTAATGTAAGCGTATTCTTGTGGCTTCTTATAGAAAAGGGTGGAAATACAATGACAGAACGATTCGTACTACGTAATGTGAAACGTGTGAACGGGGAAGAGATTGACATTGTAATTGAAAATAATAAAATCGCACAGGTGACGAAAAATGGTGCTGGCGAGGGTGGAAAGGTTCTTGATTACTCAGGTACTTACGTATCGAGTGGCTGGATTGATTTGCACGTTCATGCTTTTCCAGAGTTTGATCCGTATGGCGATGAGGTAGATGAAATTGGCGTTAAGCAAGGGGTAACGACAATTGTTGATGCGGGTAGCTGCGGGGCTGACCGTATTGCAGATTTAGTATCTAGTAGAGAACAGGCCAAAACAAATTTGTTAGCCTTTTTAAATATTTCAAGAATTGGTTTGAAACGAATTGATGAATTATCCAATATGGAATGGATAGATAAAGAGAAAGTGATAGAAGCAGTAGAAAAGTATAAAGATGTAATCGTTGGGTTAAAAGCGAGAATGAGTAAAAGTGTCGTTTGTGATAGCGGAATTGAACCGCTTCATGTAGCACGCTCTTTATCTCGTGAAACATCATTGCCGATTATGGTACATATCGGTTCAGCGCCTCCACGTATAGAGGAAGTTGTACCTCTTTTAGAAAAAGATGATGTGATTACACATTATTTAAACGGGAAAGAAAATAATTTATTTGATGGAGAAGGAAAGCCACTCCCTGTATTACTAGATGCAGTGAAACGTGGTATTCATTTAGATGTTGGGCATGGCAATGCTAGTTTTTCTTTTAAAGTAGCAGAGGCAGCAAAGCGTTACGGCATTGCTCTTAATACGATTAGTACAGATATTTACCGGAAGAATCGTATACATGGTCCAGTTTACAGTATGGCTAACGTTCTTTCGAAATTCCTTTACTTAGGTTACACACTCGAAGAAGTGATTGATGCGGTTACGAAAAATGCAGCAGAGTGGCTTAAGAAACCAGAGCTTGGCCGCATTCAAGAAGGAGATATTGCGAACTTAACTTTGTTTACGGTGAAAGATGAACCGATTACGTTAATCGATTCAGAAGGGGATCAGCGCATTGCTGAAAGAAGAATTGATACGAAAGGGGTTGTAATCAATGGGTCATTCATTGAATGCTAAATATGGATTAAAAAGAGTTATTAATGCGAGCGGTAGAATGAGTATTTTAGGTGTATCCGCTCCTACAGATACGGTAATGGATGCGATGAAGCATGGTGGACAAAATTATGTGGAAATTGCAGATTTAGTAGATAAAGCAGGAGAACATATTGCAAGAATTCTAGATGCAGAGGCAGCAGTCGTTGTAAATTCAGCGTCGAGCGGAATTGCACTTTCTATTGCTGGTATCGTTACAGAAGGAAACCGCCGTAAGAGTGAACGACTTCATCAAGAAGTAATCGCGAAAAACGAAGTGATTATGTTAAAAGGTCATAACGTTCAATACGGTGCTCCTGTTGAAACAATGGTGTATTTAGGCGGCGGTAAACTAGTTGAAGTTGGTTACGCAAACGAAGGGAAAGCGGAACATATTGAAGATGCAATTGGCGAAAATACAGCAGCGATTCTGTATGTGAAATCACATCATGCAGTGCAAAAAAATATGATTTCTGTTGAAGAAGCATGGGAAGTTGCGCAGCGAAATAATGTGCCACTTATCGTTGATGCAGCAGCTGAAGAAGATATTCAAAAATATGTGAAGTATTCTGATTTAGCAATTTATAGCGGTTCAAAAGCAATTGAAGGCCCAACTTCCGGTATTGTTGGCGGCAAGAGAAAATATATTGAATGGATTAAAGTGCAATTACATTGCATCGGAAGAAGCATGAAAGTTGGGAAAGAGACAACGTTTGGCTTACTGCAAGCACTCGATGAATACGGAGTAAAAGAAGATAAGAGTCAGCAAGAAAAAGAGTTGTTACAAGTGCTTATACCGCTGAAAGAATTAAACGGTGTAAATGTAACAATCGTTCAAGATGAAGCAGGAAGAGCAATCTTTAGAGCGCGTATCCATATTAACGAGAAAGAGTTAAATAAATCAGCAAAAGACGTTGTTACGGCATTACGCGAAGGGGAAATCGCAATTTACACACGTGATTACGGAGTAAGACAAGGATTCTTTGATATCGATCCACGTCCACTTCAAGGTGATGACATACATGTGATTGAAGAAAAAATGAGAGAAATTGTGGGGGGAAACTAAAATGACAAACATTCAAAAACGTTTTTATAAAGGCCGCGTAGCATTAAATGTATTAGCAAACAACACCCGAAATGCGAAAGGCATTTTTGAAGCGGCAGAAGGTTATGTAGTAGTTGGTGTGTTATCAAAAGATTATCCAACAGTAGAAGAAGCAGTAACTGCGATGAAAGCATACGGAAAAGAAATTGATGACGCTGTATCGATCGGACTAGGAGCAGGAGATAATCGTCAAGCGGCAGTTGTAGCTGAAATTGCGAAGCATTATCCTGGTAGTCATATTAACCAAGTATTCCCTTCAGTTGGAGCAACGCGCGCTAATCTTGGCGGAAAAGATAGCTGGATTAATAGTTTAGTATCACCTACAGGAAAAGTAGGTTACGTAAATATTTCTACTGGTCCAATTAGTGCGGCTGGGGAAGAAAAGGCAATCGTTCCAATTAAAACAGCGATCGCACTTGTGCGTGACATGGGCGGAAATTCATTGAAATACTTCCCGATGAAAGGCTTAGCTCATGAAGAAGAATATCGCGCGGTTGCGAAAGCTTGTGCGGAAGAAGGATTTGCATTAGAGCCAACGGGTGGAATTGATAAAGAAAACTTCGAAACAATTGTACGTATTGCATTAGAGGCAAAAGTAGAGCAAGTTATCCCGCATGTGTATTCTTCTATTATTGATAAAGAAACTGGTAATACGAAAACAGAAGATGTACGTGAATTATTAGCGGTAGTGAAGAAGTTAGTTGATCAATATGCGTAAGAAAATTGCAGCATTCGGTGAAGTAATGATGCGCCTGCAAGTACCGGGATATGAATTGTTATCACAAGCTAACACGCTAAATTACTCATTTTCAGGTACAGGCGTGAACGTTGCAGCGGCGCTTTCTCATCTAGGACATGAAGGTTTTCTTATTTCAACTTTACCGGAAAATTCGGTTGGAGATGCTGCGGTATCGCACATTCAAAAATTAGGTATTCAGGCACCGTTTATTTCAAGAGGCGGTAAATATGTTGGCATGTACGTTTTAGAAAATGGATTTGGCGCACGTGCAAGCCGCGTTACATATTCGAATCGACTAGAAAGTAGCTTCAACACAGCATCTGAAGAGATGTACCAATTTGAAGAAATCGCCAAGGAAATTGACATCGTTCATTTTTGCGGGATTACACTTGCGATGAATGATACTGTGCACCACCATATGAAATATTTAGCGAAAGCAGTTAAAGAAAACGGAGGCACTGTCGTTTTTGATTGCAATTATCGTCCATCGCTTTGGGGAGAAGACGGATATGAACAGGCGAAACCACATTATGAAGAAATGCTGGACCTTGCTGATATCGTTATGATGAATGAAAAGGATGCAATGTTCGTTCTTGGAATGAAAACAGAAGAGACGGAGCGAGAAGCGCAGCTGACGGATCTCATTCCAAAGGTAGCTGAAATGTATCATATCGCTACAATTGCTGGTACACATCGTTCTATTAATAGCGATAATACACAATCACTTCGCGGATTCATATGTAAAGATGGAACGTTCACTTTTGCAAAAACACTTACGTTTTCTGTATATGATAGAATAGGTGCTGGAGATGCTTATACGAGCGGGATTATTCATGGCGAGATAGCAGAGTTTGCACCAGAGAAAGCTGTTTCATTTGCGTCAGCAGCTGGAATGCTTGCACATACAATCGTCGGTGATACGCCAATGTCGTCAGAGAAAGATATACTTCGGGCAATGACGGCATCAGTAGGTGATGTAGAAAGGTAGTGGGTGTAACGGTGAACGTAACGAGGAAAAAAGGACCATTATATTTACAAATAAAAAATATTATTCGTGATCGAATATTGCATGGTGTATATGCGATTCATACGAATATTCCTTCTGAACCGCAATTAGAGGAAGAGTTCAAAGTGAGCAAAATTACAGTGCGTAATGCGATTAAAGAACTCGCTCAAGAAGGATATTTGGAAAAGAAAAGCGGTAAAGGAACGAAAGTAATTCGTAATACTTCTGCGACAAAATTGTCAAAGGGTAAGAAATTTACTGAAGTGTTAGTGGAAGAAGGATATAAAGTACAAAAGAAATTGCTAAAGGCAGAAGTAGTTCAGAATGAAGAAGGAACAGTGCCGTTTCGATTATTCGGTAAAGAGAGTTTCCGTATTGAGCGTCTATATGCTTTAAATGATACTCCGTACATTCATTATACGCACTATTTCTCAGCACAAATGGCAAGTACAGATTTATCGGACTTTGATTTACAATCGCTTTACGATTTAGTCGAGGACCGGGGGATACATTTAGAAAACTTTAGAGATGAATTCGCTGTTGGATTTGCGCCTAGTTTCGTTGCAGAATCGTTAGGTGAAAAAGAAGGAACGGCGTTATTAAAACGTATGCGCTATTCTTACGATGAGGTTGGCGAAGTAATTGAATATAGTGAAGGCTACTACAACACGGAAATGCAGCATTATGTAGTGAATTATGACGTATAAAAAAAGAGGGATTTTCCCTCTTTTTTTATAAAGTGAAACTTTAATTAGTGAGGGTTTTGTTCATCCCCCGCTGATTATTAGCCTACACTAATAGGGCGTTTACGGGCAGCGGGATAAAAGTAAGGGGAATGAGAGATGGATATATACTTATTGATCATCACGTTAATTGCGATCGCAATTGTCATTTTAGGGGTATCATGGTGGAAATGGCATGCATTTATTAGTTTAACAGTTGCTAGTCTGTTTTTAGCAATCATGTCTGGACTGAACTTAACGAAAATAGTGACTGCCTATGAAACTGGTGTTGGTAGTGTACTAGGGCATTTAGTTGGTATTCTGGCTCTCGGAACAATTTTAGGGAAAATGATGTCTGATTCAGGGGCAGGCATGCAAGTTGCAGATTTCTTTATTCGATTTTTCGGTGTGAAAAAACTGCCTTGGGCAATGTTGTTTGCAGGATTTGTTATAGGCATTCCAGTATTTTTTGAAGTGGGGATCGTCATTTTATTACCACTTGTTATTTCAATTCGAAAAACAACGAAGCAAAATATATTATTAATTGCTTTGCCTGTTATTGCGGGATTATCCATAGTACATGGGCTAGTGCCGCCGCATCCAGGTGCGATGACAGCAATCGGTATTTATAATGCGAATTTAGGGAAGGTACTATTGTATTCATTAATTATCGCGTTACCAACAGCAATTATCGCAGGGCCTGTATTTGCAAAGTGGGTACATAAGAGAGTTATACCTGAAAATGAACCGGAGCTTGTCCGGGTTACGACTGTATCAACCGATTTACCAAGTCGTAAGGTTTCGTTTTTTATTATATTACTGCCAGTAGTTCTGATGATTTTATCAGTAGTTGCACCGTATATTTCATTACCGAAAAAAATAACTGAATTTTTCGTTTTCGTAGGAAGTCCAGTAATCGCTTTACTCATTTCATGTTTCGCAGCATTTTATTTACTTGGAATAAGACAAGGAATTAATAAAAAGGTGATTAAAAAATTAACAGATGAAAGTTTACTACCGGTCGGTTCCATTATTTTAATAATCGGTGCGGGGGGTGGATTTAAACAAATATTAATTGAAAGTGGTGTGGGAACAGCGATTGCGCAAATGGCAGAACATATATCGTTATCACCAATCGTACTCGCTTTCATGGTAGCTGGATTAATTCGAATTGCAACAGGTTCAGCTACAGTAGCATTAACGACAGCAGCAGGAATTGTTTCACCGGTTATTCAGCACATGTCTGGTGTGAATTTAGAGTTGCTTGTTATTGCAACAGGGGCAGGTTCATTAATGTTTTCTCATGTAAATGATGCGGGATTTTGGCTTGTAAAAGAGTATTTAGGATTAACAGTGAAGGAAACGTTTAAAACGTGGACAGTGCTAGAGACATTGTTATCATTTATTGCATTTGGCTTTGTACTTTTACTTAATATGTTCGTTTAAAAGAAGGAGGTACCTATTTAAGAAGGCACTGAAAAAGTGATTGCTTTGAAAAAATAACGTGTATTTCATCGACATATAGAAAATGAAAAGGAGTCCATCACCTGTATATAGTAGGTGGTGGACTCCTTTTTCTTATTAGGTGGACTTTTTCAGTGGCCTCCCTATTTAAAGGTATCCTCTTTTTGTGTTGGGGGTCTTTTCATGAAACAAGCCCGTTTTTAGGAAGGGCAAGCTTCCGATTCGCCCTGAAAACATACTATAAATGGAATCCCCTCATTTAGAACAAGAAGAACTTGTTATGAATGATACTAAAGGAGGAATAGAATAATGGGCGAAAATTGTGAACACAGACATGATGATTGCGACCGCAGACGTGGCGGCGGCGGTTTTGCGCTTCTAATCGTATTGTTTATTTTATTAATTATCATTGGTGCTAGCTGCTTCGGCGGAGGCGGCGGTTATGGTGGCGGTTATGGTGGCGGTTATGGTGGCGGTTATGGTGGTGGCTATGGCGGCGGCTATGGTGGATATTGCTGCTAATTATTAAAAACTATTGAAAATGGCCTTGTGCATATTGCACAAGGCCATTTTATTCATATTTTTATATGCTGTGATAATTTATTAATGTACAGAGAACGGATTAAGAAGAAGAAAATGATCTCGATAATCCCGAAAAAGGTGAGTACGATTAATGATTCTTTTAGTAAAGAGAAAGCGAACATGCTTTGTAAAAACTTAACCGCAAATAAAGTGTGAACACCAGCAACGATATAAGGAACGAAAAATAAAATTCCTAATTGAATCGTTGCAGAGCGAAACATTTCTGATTCTGTTAATCCAAGTTTGGTAATTGTAATATACTTTTGTTTTTCGCTCGTTAAGTCATTATACATACGGAAATATAAAACGCTAGCGGCTCCAATAAAAAAAATAAAGCCGAGAAATGCCCAAATAAAGAATTGAGCAACCGCATTCTCTTTACTGTGAACGAGTTCATCAGTAGCTGTATGAATATGGAATGGCTTGAGAAAATCTTTTTCATCCTTGTGTGCTTCATACAAGTTTTCTGCATCATGATCTAAGCTTTTTAATATGTTTTTCGTTGGGACAATTGCATTTTCCCAATCCTCCATAAAGTAGTTATAAACTGTAATCGTTTCAATGTGAGGAATCATATTTTCAATGACAGTATCTTGCATAACAATTAAGTGAGGTAATGCAAAGGTTGGTTCGATTCCTTTATTAATAAAATCTTTAATATGAAATTCCTTTTTATTAGAGCCAAGTGTAATAGTGTCCTGCTTCGCAAATGGGTTTGAGACGAGATTTAATAGCTCTGGCGAATAGCGAGAAATAATATAAACTTGTGTAGAATTAAGAGTGATTTCTGGCCTACTTAATTGTTTAGCTATCGCGTTATAATCACTCATTTTCATAATGGCAATTTCCTCTTTTAAAGCCGTATCTTTTAAAACGGTAAACTTATATTTGTTATATTGAAAATTAGCATTTGTAAGTTCAGTTTCAATAGTAGTAATATGTTTTTGTTCAAATGCATTATCACCTTCTGAAGTATAGGTGAATGGTATTGGATATCGTTCTAATATCGATGCTTTCGTATGGTTATTTGCAGCAAATAACCCGATAATGATTGTAAATGCAAGTGCAGATAGCATAGAAACGATAAAGAGTACATTAATATTACTACGGGTACGAGCAACTAAATCTGAAATCCATAACATATTTATTTGTTTCAAATAAAACTTTCTTCGCTGTTTTAAAATGTAGATAAAAAGAAGAAATGTTTGTGAAAAGAAAAAATATGTCCCGGCCACTACGAGCGGTAAAATAGATAACATAATAAAGAATACAGAGCCATTTTGTACATTTTTTTCTGTTACGTAGCCTTGCGGATAACCGGCGATATAATAACATAGTCCTAAACAAGTTAAAGCGAATATCGAAATGAGTATAGATGGTTTTTTTTCGTTCTTTTCTTTTTTGGTCCCCTTAATGAGCTGCGTTGTTTTACGAGTACGAATAAATATGGGGGTAAACGTAGAAACAATTAAAAATAAAATGATAAAGGTAACGGTTGTAACGATAATCGCTTCTGTTGGCCAATATAAATAAAGGCCTTTCGCACTTGTTAATTTCGAAGTAACTAATAAGAAAAAGTTAGAGAACACAAGGCCACCTTGAATACCGATAAAGATAGATAACATCCCGATTATCATGTTTTCAGTAAATAAAAGTCTTTTTAACTGTTTCTGTGAGATACCAAGAATAGTGAGTATCCCGAATTGTTGCTTTCGTACATTTAAAAATGTTCCGATTGAATATAAGAGAAAGAAGAACGAGAACATGACGATAACAAGCTGTGCTGTACTCGCTAAATTCATTAAAGGATCTCGTTCTTGAAAGTTTTGTACACTTTGTAAGCGTGGATGATACGCATATACAGTAAATGAAAAGAAAACCATAATGGAAAATGTACTGCTTACAAAATAAGCGAAATATGCTTTAGAATTACGTGAGACATTTTTAAAAGCAAATTGCCAAAACGTCATCCACGTCTTCCTCCTAATAATGCTAAAACATCTAATATTTCTTGATAAAATTTCTCGCGATGTAGTCCGCGGTGTAGTTCATTGTAAAGCCCACCATCTTTAATAAAAATAACTCGGTTACAATAACTTGCTGCAAATGGATCGTGCGTAACCATTAAAATCGTTGCATCCTCTTCTTTATTTAATTTCGTAAATAACTCCATTACATCAATTGCCGCTTTCGAATCTAAGTTCCCTGTCGGTTCATCCGCAAGTAGAAGTGACGGATTATGAATAACAGCACGTGCTACCGCGGTACGTTGTGCTTGTCCTCCAGAAACTTCAAAAATACGCTTGTCCAAAATCTGATCAATTCCAAGCTTTTTTGAGATGTTATCAAGCTTCTCGTCCATTTCTTTTAAAGGAACATTATCTAACGTTAAAGGTAATACGATATTTTCACCGATTGTCAGTGTATCTAGTAGGTTAAAGTTTTGGAAAACAAATCCTAACTCTTGGCGGCGGAAAATAGCAAGCTTCTCTCTGCGGAACGTGTGCGGTTGTTTTCCGTTAATAATGACTTCACCAGAAGTAGGTGAATCGATGGTGGAAATAACGTTTAAAAATGTAGATTTCCCGCTTCCAGACGGCCCCATAATCGCAACGAATTCACCTTTATCTACGTGTAAATTTATATTTTTTAAAGCAGTATGAGGGACTTTTCCTTCATACACTTTTGAGACGTTTTTTATGTGTAATACTTCTTCCATAATAATCACCTTTCTATTTTTTAAAACTTAATATGTTGTGATAATTTTTGCATATAAAAGGAACGAATTAAAAGGAAAAAGAGAATTTCAACCGTTCCAAAGATTACAAGTACAACTGTAATCTCAGCGAATAATGAGAGATTTAATATTTCTTGCAACATCTTTGTCGCAAACATTGTATGGATCGATGCCATAATGTAAGGAACAAAGAAAAGAATCGCAAGTTGGATGGTAGCAGATTGCTTCATTTCGGTTTCTGTTAAACCAATTTTTGTAATCGTTATATACTTTTCTTGCTCATTTGTTAAATCTGTATACATACGGAAGTAAAGAACGCTGCCAGCACCGATAAAGAAAATGACACCTAGGAAAGTACCGATTAAGAAGAACGAAGCGACATTTAGTTTTGTTTTGTATAGAGAATCGCTCGCTTCACTTGCATGGAACGGTGGGTGTTCTGCTTGGATAGCTTCATTATCTTTATTAATTTTTGTTGTAAATGCGGAACCAATGTCATGTGCTTTTTCCCAATCGTTCACTTTGAAACTATATACACTCATCTGTTTTGAAACGTTTGATAAAGCTTCTACATTTTTATCAGATAATACGACTAACTGTGATATTAAGCTATTTGGGAACGGGTTATAACTTTTATATTCTTTTATTTGTAACTGTAAAGAATTTTGGTTCAGCGTAAGAGTATTTTTTGCTTTTTGATCATGAATGGTTCCAATAACTTGACTGTCTAAATCTTTAATAAGGATATAAGATTCATTATTTTTTACGTTGAGATGTTCCCAGCTTAATGTATTAGCCAGTATGTTGTAGTCACTTTGTTTAATTGCATAATAGAGCTGCGGGCTTTCTTCCGCCGAAGATACTTCATATATATCTGTTTTAAATTTCTTATAAGTAAACTGCTCTTCGTTAAATTTTTGTTCTAACCAATTTAAATGTTCATCAGCTAACGTATTTTCAGTATGTGATAAATAAGTAAAAGGGAAAGGGTTTTGCCTTATTTCATCAAACTTTGTGAATTTCCCAAACCCATATAAGAATGTAATCATTGTGAAAGCGAGCGTTGATAACATCGTCACAATGAAGAGCATGTTAATATTCGTCCGAATACGAGTTGCTAAATCAGAAATCCAAAGCATATTAATACGTTTCATATAAAATTTTCTTCGCGCTTTTAATATACGAATGAGTAAGAAGCTAATTTGTGAGAAGAAAAAATATGTCCCAGCTGCAGCAAGTGATGGAATGACAAATATACTGGTGGCGGCGTATAAAAGTCCAGCGATATCTCCTAGTGACATAAAATATAGCGGATTCGCTGATAAAGCATATCCAGATAGTAAACATGTCGCACCAAAGAGAGAGATGAGTACAGATGCTTTTCTTTCTTTTTGTTTTTCACCTTCTTGCAAAAGTCGTACAGCTTTTCTCGTACGGATTAGCATCGGTGTAAAGGAAGATACGAGAATAAAGAGTCCGAAAAAGATTATTATTGTTAAAATAATAGCACTTGTAGGCCAGTATAAATATAGACCAGGTACATGTGTGATTTTGGCGGTAACTAATAGAAAGAACTGTGAAAAGACAAGGCCAAATTGAATGCCAAAAAATATGGAAAGGACACCAATTAACATGTTTTCTAGAAATACAAGCCTCTTTAACTGCTTTTGAGATATGCCAAGTACTGTTAAAATCCCAAACTGTTTTTTTCGTACCTTTAAAAAGGTACCGATCGAATATAGTAAAAAGAAAAATGAAAAGAATACAATGACAACTTCTGAAATTGTCATTAATATGTTCAGAGCATAATTAACGTCTGTCATATGCAGCTTCGGATGAAATAAATAAACTGCAAATGAGAAAAAAATTGCAATGGAAAACGCGCTGCTTACAAAATAGGCGAAATAAGCTCTGGCGTTTCGCGTCACGTTTTTAAATGCAAACTGCCAAAATGTCATTCACCTAAGCCTCCTAATAGAGTTAACGTGAAAGGAGTATGGGGAGAGGTTCCCTCATACTCTTTTCATCAAGTTTGTTTTAAATATTTTGCCCATTAGTATACTGTGATAATTTTTGCATATAAAGCGAACGAATGAATAAGAAAAATACGATTTCAACGACTCCAAAAATAATAAGAACAGTTGCAATTTCAGTAAACAATGATAAACCAATTACATCTTGTAGCATCTTCGTTGCAAACATTGTATGAATGGATGCCATAATGTACGGAACGAAAAATAAAATACTAAGTTGAATGGTTGCAGAGCGTCTCATTTCTGCATCTGTTACGCCAATTTTTGAAATCGTTACGTACTTCTCTTGTTCGTTCGTTAAATCAGTATACATTCTGAAGTAAAGAACGCTACCTGCTCCAATAAAGAAAATGACACCTAAGAATGTCCCGATTAGGAAGTATGCAGCACTTCCTGATGTGATTCTATATAATGAGTCTGCTGATTCATAGGAGCGTATAAGGGGGCCTTCGTATTGGAATTCCTGTCGATCTTTTTGTATTTTTTTCATAAAATCATCAGCAATTTCATACGTCTTTTCCCAGTTTTGTACTTTATAATTGTACGCTGATACATGCTTTGTTGTACTTGGTAAGCTGTTTACAACAGCGTCCGGTAAAATTAAAGTTTGATATGAAAAGTCAGATGGAATGGCCCCTACTTGTTCATAGCCCTTTACTTGTAATATCGTATTTGTGCTAGAAAGTGTAATGGATTTTCTATTGTAGCTTGGCTCAAACTCGCTGAATAAGGTGAAATAAGCGCTACCCGTTAAGACATATGCTTCGTTATCGCTCATGAATAGTTGTTTCATTCGCAGGGAAGCTGCAAGCTTGTTATAGTCACTTTGTTTCATTGCATATATGTCATTATAAGCTGTTATACCTTCATCTTCTTTCAGTGGTGTTTCATATAAATCAGCCTTTATTTTTTTATAAGAGAAATTTTCTTTTTGTAATTGCTGTTCAAGCCAATTTAAATGCTCGTTAACAAAAGGATTTGCGTCATATGAAAAATAAGAGAATGGAAAAGGTGAACTTCTCGTAACCTCTAGCTTTGTAAACTTCCCGAATCCATATAGGAACGTAATCATTGTGAAAGCGATTGTAGATAGCATCGCTACAATAAAAAGCATATTAATATTCGTTCGGATACGGCTTGCTAAATCCGAAATCCAAAGCATATTAATCCGTTTCATATAAAACTTTCTTCTTTTCTTTAAAATATAAATAAGTAAGAAACTAATTTGAGAAAAGAAAAAATATGTCCCAATTGTAACAAGTGTTGGAATCACGAAAATACTTGAAATCATATATATAAAGCCTACTTGCGGGTTTATTGAGAAGAAATATTTAGGATTTCCAGCTAAAACATAACCACCTAATAAACAGATAGCACCAAATAGAGAGACGAATATGGATGGTTTTCTTTCTTTTTGTTTTCCACTGTTTGTTTTTAAAAGGTGCACTGCTTTTTTTGTTCGAATAAGCATTGGTGTGAATGCAGATACAGCGATAAAGAGACTAAGAAACACGATCGTTGTTAAAATGAAAGCATTCGTAGGCAAATATAAATATATACCTGGTAGGTGTGTGATTTTCGCTGTCACTAATAAGAAAAACTGTGAAAATACAAATCCAAACTGCATACCGAAAAAGATAGATAAAATACCAATTAACATATTTTCAGTGAAAACGAGTCGATGTAATTGCTTTTTTGATATACCTAAAACGGTTAAAATACCAAATTGTTTTTTACGAACTTTTAAAAACGATCCGATTGAATATAGTAAAAAGAAGAAAGAGAACAGAACAATGACAACCTCTGAAAAAATCATTAAGCCTGAAATCTCAGAAATCATGCTGAAATTTTGTAATTTCGGGTGAAATAAGTAAACTGCAAACGAAAAGAACACAGCAATCGAAAATGAACTGCTGACGAAATAAGCGAAGTAAGCTCTTGAATTGCGTGTTACATTTTTAAAGGCAAACTGCCAAAAGTTCATAGTCCATACCTCCAAACCGAAAGTATAGATATATTCCTATTACAAAAAATGTATGAGAGTAAATTCTCATACATTTTAGGAGTAACTAGATTCATTCTTCTGTCACCTGCTCTAAGGGATTGTTCGCAGCATTATGGAAGATAATTTTAATCGTCGTTCCTTTACCAACTTCAGAGTCTAGTTTTACAGAATGACCTAAATAATCACAAATTTTACTTACGATATAAAGCCCCATACCAGTAGATTCTCCGAATGTACGACCGTTCTTTCCAGTGTAAAATGGTTCAAATACTCTTCGAACATCTTCTTGCGGAATACCAACGCCCTCATCACGAACTTCCAAAATGATATCTTTTCCATTTCGATAGGCGGATAAGAAAACTTTCTTTCCGCGTTCACCAGAATAACGAACAGCATTTGTCATTAACTGATAAATGATGAACTTTAGCCATTTCGCATCAGAAGCAACCTTTAAATCTGAATGAACTTCTAAAACGGGGAAGACTCCATTTCGAATGAATAGCTCTTTTAATCCGTTAATATTTTTTGTTACAGTATCTTTTAATGAAATCGTTTCAACATGGAAGTCTTCATGGAAGTTATTTAACCGTGCCATGTATAAAGCCATATCGAGTCCTTGATTTAGTCGTTCTAACTCTTTTTTAAATTTCGGGATTAAATGTTCATCTTCCATTTCCAGCACCATAAGTTGCATAATAGAAACAGGTGTCTTCATTTGATGAACCCAATGGTTAATAAATAATTGGTGTTCTTGTTGTTTTACTTCGAATGTTTGTAGGTCTTTTTGGAATAGACGATATTGCGTACGAACGAGCTCGTTTACACTGTGTGGCATTGGAGCAGTCGCTCTTTCAATAAAAGCATCTTCCATTTTCTCTGGTGGTTCACTTAATCTGTGGTACATTCTACGGTTACGAACATAACGATAAGCGAGGAAGCAGATAAATAAATATAAACTTAATACGATGAAGTAAAACTTATTATTTTGAAATCCATCTACTGCATCATAGAGAACGAAAATGATTCCGAAATTTAATACATATAGTAGAAAAAATGCAAAATGATCACGTAAAAATAGCTTCATGCTTATTCACTCCAAGTTGCGTTAAAACGATACCCAAGTCCACGTACTGTTTCAATAGCATTTTCAATACCAAGCTCATTGAACTTTTTACGAAGACGCGTAATGTTTACGTTTAATGTATTTTCCTCAACGAAGCTTTCGTCGTCCCAAAGAGCGGCTAGTAAATCTTCACGACTTGCTGTACGAGGGAATTTAGATAATAACATTTCTGCTAAAATTGCCTCTTTCTTCGTTAAAAGAACTTGCTCAGATTCAAAATGAATTTCTGGACGCTCAGGGAATAGTTTTAAACCTTCTACTTCAACGATACGCTCAGAAATATTCGGTGCATAGTCACCGTAAATACGGCGTAATTGGCCTTTAATTTTCGCCATTACAACATCATAGTGGAACGGTTTCGTAATGTAATCATCCGCGCCACTTTCAATCGCCATAATTTGTTCCATCTCACCAGCACGTGCTGAAATGAAAATAATTGGACAAGTAGATTCATGGCGAATTTGACGGCACCAGTAGAAACCATCGAATTTCGGTAAGTTTACATCAAGTAAAACAAGGTGTGGTTTCACAGCGTTAAATGATTCCATAATATCATCAAAGTTTTCAGTAACAACAGCGTCGTAACCGTACTTTTGAATGTGAGATTGCAGTAATGATGAAATATTTGGATCGTCTTCAACGATTAAAATTTTGTACATATGTATATTCCTCCTCAAAAAAACACTTGTAGCTATAGTGTACCATGTGTTTCCTGTCTTTTCATTATGTTGAAATGAGAGCTATATAAATATAAAAATTAAAAAGACGACATAGAACTTGTCTTTTTAGGGGAGAGAGAGGATCGAGCCATGCATAGAAGCGGTCAGAGCCTTTTTCTGCCCCGTTCGAAGTAAAAACAAAGAAATCAAATGAATAGGCTTTCCTTTTTTGTTATACATAGCATAGCTGTGGCGTATTTATATGACGAAAGAGTAAACAGGATTTATATAGTAAACAGTATAGGTCAAAAGTGGAAAAAGTAAAAAGTAAAAAGGGCCTCATAGATAATTGACAATTGACTGAAATCATTTTAACATTTAGATAAATATCTAAATGTCTAATTAGTGAAAGGAAGAAAGACATTGAATCAAGCATTCAAAGCATTAGCAGATCCAACAAGGCGAAAAATTTTAGATTTATTAAAAGAGGGTGATTTAACAGCTGGGGAAATTGCTGAACAGTTCAACATGACAAAGCCAAGTATTTCTCATCATTTAAATGCACTTAAAAATGCTGAGCTTATTCAAGATGAAAAAAGAGGGCAATTCGTTGTGTACTCTTTAAATACAACTGTCTTTCAAGATTTATTGACTTGGGTGTTTACGTTTACGAATAAGGGGGAAGAGGGGAAATGAGGAAGCATGTATTTCCGTTATTATTAATTGCTTTAACGATTATTGTATGGTGCATCGCATGGCCATATTTACCAGAAGAGGTTCCGAGTCATTGGAACGTTGCTGGTGAGGTAGATGGACATATGTCAAAAATGGGAATGATGATTTTTGATGTAGCGATTATGGGATTTATATATGCACTTGTAACTTTATTACCTAAAATAGACCCGAAGTATGACAATTACAAAAAATTCCCTAAAGCACTTGGAATGATAAATGGAGCCATTTTATTTTTCTTGTTTGCTCTTAATATGATGACACTCGCAAATGCTTTAGGATATAACGTTCCAATTGGAATTGTTGTGAACATAATGGTCGGTATCCTCTTCATTGTACTCGGCAATTATATGCAGCAATGTAAACCAAATTTCTTCATAGGTATTAAGACACCATGGACTTTAAGTAGTGAAAATGTATGGAGAAAAACACATAGGTTAGGATCAAAGATTATGATGATTGGCGGTATTGTAATCATATTTTCCTCGTTTCTTCCGGGAATGTGGAAGATGATTTGTTTGTTAAGTGTTGTCGTTGTATTGGTTGTTGGTACGATGCTATATTCATATGTTGCTTATAAGAAAGAAAAAGGGGCTTAATAAAAAATTATGGGGGAGAGAGGATGAAAAAACATCTTTTTGCAATTATATTAATTTTTATAACTTGTATCGCATGGGCGTTTGCTTGGCCACATTTGCCGGATACAATTGCGACACATTGGAGCGGCGGTAAGGTAGATGGCTATTCTTCTAAATTATATGGAATGATTTCTATGGTTGGAATTATGATTGCGTTATATATATTTCTAAATGTGATACCAAAGATTGATCCAAGGAAAGCAAATTACGAGAAATTTTCTAAAGCTTTCATGATGATGAATAACGGGATACTATTGCTACTATTTGTAGGGAATATAGATATTATTACAAGTGGACTCGGATATAACTTATTCATTAATCGGGTGCCAGAATTATTAGTTGGTGTTTTATTTTTAGTAATAGGTAATTATTTACCGCAGTGTAAGCCTAACTATTTCGTTGGGATGCGTAATCCTTGGACGTTAAGTAATGAAGAAGTATGGCGGAAAACACATAGATTTAGCGGAAAAGTATTTGTGGCTTTAGGAATTATTATGATTATAAGTGTTTTCGCTCCGGCTGATTGGAGATCTTATATGATGCTTGGGATTATAGTAGTTGCTGTCATCATAACGAATTTATATTCTTATGTTTTGTATAAAAAAGAAATGCAATTGTGAGCAGTAAGTGATTGAACGGTACTAGTTAAATTTTATATTTATAGTTTCTATGTGTTAAGAAGTTCTAATACTCAGTGGGGATAACGAAAAAGCTCGCTGAGTAAATTTTTTTGTATTCGGTCTGAAAATTCAGTTAAAAAGATAGTTTGGGGGAAATCACATGTTAGAAATTATAAATTTTAGCAAGACATACAAAGGTGGCAAAAAAGCAGTAGATCATTTAAATATTACTGTTCAAGCAGGAGATATCTTTGGATTTATTGGACATAACGGTGCGGGGAAAAGTACAACAATTAAGTCGTTAGTAGGAGTTATAGATTTTGAAGAAGGTGAAATTTTTGTTGATGGACATTCAGTAAAAAAGGATCCAATTGCATGTAAGAAAATAATGGCGTATATTCCTGATAATCCAGATTTATATGAGCAATTAACAGGAATTCAATATTTGAACTTTGTTGCTGATGTGTTTAAAGTGTCTGCAAAGGATCGGGAAGAACAGATACAAAAGTATGGGGATGCTTTTGAGATTACACCTTACTTGGGAGACTTAATATCTTCTTATTCACACGGTATGAAACAAAAAGTAGCGATTATATCGGCGGTTTTGCATAAACCGAAATTATTAGTTTTAGATGAACCTTTCGTTGGTCTTGATCCAAAGGCTGCTGTAGTATTGAAAGGGATTATGCAGGAGCTTTGTGAAAAGGGAAGTGCGATTTTCTTTTCTACGCATGTTTTAGATGTGGCGGAGAAGTTATGTAATAAAATAGCGATGATTAATAGAGGGAAATTAGCACTTTCAGGGGAAGTGAATTCTTTAATAAAGGAAGGCTCATTGGAAGAGCTCTTTATGAAGGAGCTTGCTAATGAATATTAGTAGTCTAGGTCTTTTAAAAATCCGCTTGATAACACAGCTTGGTTTAAATACTTTTAAATATGAAAAAGATAAAAAGAAGAAGCAGAATAAGATTTTGCTGTCAGTGTCTATTGCCTTGGTGGGTGTCATGTTAATGCTATATTGTGGTGCCTCAGCATATGGATTGGTGAACTTGGGAATAAGTGAAATTATCCCAGTTTATGCATTAGTTGTTTGCAGTGTATTGACGTTGGTTTTCACTATATTTAAGGCAAATGGAGAGATTTTTGCTTTTAAGGACTACGATCTTTTAATGTCATTACCGATTCGTGTAAGTACTGTTATTACAAGCAGGTTTTTGTATTTATATTTGCTGAATACACTCTTTTCAATCATAATTATGCTACCAATGGGAGTTGTTTATGGCATACATGAGAAGCCATCAGTTTCTTTTTACTTTATGTGGTTCATCAGTATGTTTATAGCATCTTTAATTCCAACAACAATTGCAGCAATCTTTGGAGCTGCGATTACAGCAATCGCTTCTAAATTTAAAAATACGAATAAAATAACTACGATTTTAAGTTTTATAGTAATTATTACATTCGGTTTCTTTATGCTAAAAAACGGAAATGCTCAGTATACCCTTAATGATATGAAGGGGATTGGTACAATTGTTTCAGAGCAACTAACTAAAGTGTATCCATTAGCTAACATGTTTCAAAAAGCAATTGTTCATGCTGATCTTGTAGCTTTCATCCTGTTTGTTGGGATATCAGTTATTTGGTATTATCTTTTTGTAAAAATACTTTCGCTAAAATATAAGCAAATAAACACAGGGATTACCACTTATCATATGCTTTCAAATTATGAGATTAATAGTATGAGAAAAGAAAGTGTATTGGTTGCGTTGTATAAAAAAGAACTGAAACGTTTCTTTTCTTCTACAGTGTATGTGATAAATAGTGGAATGGGAGTTGTGATGGCAATAGCTTTCGCGCTAGCTATAGTTGTAGTAGGACCAAGTCAATTAATAGCGTATCCTGGAATTGAGCCCCTGTTGCAAAAGATTGCGCCATTTGCTATTGCAGCAGCGATTTCGATGACGTGTACAACATGTGTGTCATTGTCTTTAGAAGGAAAAAATGTATGGATTATTAAGTCATTGCCTATAGCGCCAAAGATGATTTATGACAGTAAAATTCTTATGAATCTTTCATTAAGTATACCTGCATCACTTATCAGTGCCGTATTACTGATAATAGGGTTAAAACTAGATGTTTGGAGTTCTCTTTTAATCGTCATAACACCGATAACATATTCATTATTTTCGGCAGTATGGGGGATATTTATTAATAATCGATTTGGTTATTATGATTGGGTATCAGAAACTCAAGTAGTAAAACAAAGTGTAGGATCGTTTGTTGGTATGTTTGGTGGCTTTATTATGGCTGTTATCCCAGCCTTGTTAATCGGTACTGCTACTATCTCGAGCTACAGAGTATTTACTTTTGGAGTTGTTATAGTGCTAGCGATTATTACTATTTTCTTGTATAAGAACGAGTCGAGAAGAAGTATAAAGTGAAACTTTAATCAGTGGGGGTTTTGTTCATCCCCCACTGATTATTAGCGCTCACCAATTGGGCGTTTACGGGCAGCCCGACTCCCACCTAACTTCTTTGCTCCACCTGAATTTTGAGGTGGGAGTTTTACTGCCCGCAAATAGCGGGATAAAATAAGAAGCTGCTTTTCCTGTAAAGAGGAAGAGCAGCTTCTTATTTTGAAACAGTTTAGACCCTTATATTACTTTTTTTAAACAGGTACCCATATTTCGCTTCTGAAATTCGGCGAGGATACCTCTTTACTTTCATTCCACAATATTTCCGGTCCTTCTGCTAATTCATAGTTTGAAGAAGGAAGCCATTCGGAATAAATACGTCCCCACACATTTTGTAATGCATCAGGAAATGGACCAACAGCTTCAAATATAGCCCATGTTGAAGCTGCAACTTCAAGTTGTTTCTTTAAAATCAATTTCGTGTGTAAGGTTGTCTTCAATATACTGCATTGCCGCATTCATATTTTTAAGTGAATCCATTATATGACCTCCTTTGTATATAGAATATCAGGAAAAAGATAGCCCCATCCGACATTTCATGCACAACTTTGTAGGGTGCGTTTTTAACCTTACAAAATTGTAATGTTCCTGTAAGGAGAATGAATGGATGGCATGATATCCCAATGTTATAGTAACAAAGTACTTTAGCTCATTAGGTTAAATTTTGATTTCTCCGCTTATGTGCCTTACATAACTGTCATGTTTGTGTAAGAAACATCGATAGTGGCAAGAGTAGAGAGTGTATATAGTTGAAAATAGAGAATAGAAGAAATGAGGGATGTCGAGATGAAAACAGTGTTAGAAGCAAAAAATATTGAAAAAGTGTATGACACAGGTGGGAATAAATTTGCAGCTTTAAAAGGCATTAACTTACAAGTAAAAGAAGGTGAGTTCGTTGGAATCATGGGACCTTCTGGTTCGGGTAAGACGACTCTTTTAAATGTTCTTTCTACAATTGATAATGCGACGGACGGTGAAATTTTAATTGATGGAAAAGACATCGTGAAGATGAACGATGATAAGCTAGCGTTATTCCGCCGCGATCATTTAGGGTTCATTTTCCAAGATTATAACTTGTTAGATACGTTAACGGTGAAAGAGAATATTGCGTTACCTCTTGCGTTATCAAAGGTGAAAGCGAGTGAAATTGATCGCCGCGTTCTTGAAATCTCAAAGAAATTCGGTATTGATCATATTTTAAGTCAGTTCCCATATCAAGTATCTGGTGGACAGAAGCAGCGCTGCGCAGCATCGCGCGCGATCGTTACAAGCCCTAGTATGATATTTGGGGACGAGCCGACTGGAGCACTTGATTCTAAATCAGCGACAGATTTACTAGAAAGTATGAAGTCGTTAAATGAATATGATAACTCTACAATTTTAATGGTAACGCACGATGCATTTGCGGCGAGTTATTGTAAACGAGTTATTTTCATTAAAGATGGTGAGTTATATAAAGAATTGCACCGAGGTGAATCAACGCGTAAACAGTTCTTCCAAAAAGTCGTGGATGTAATGTCTTCCATTTCTGGAGGTATGGCTGATGACCTTATCTAGCATTGCCCTCCGCAACATACAGCGGAACTTTAAAGACTACTTTGTATATTTTGCATCTATGATTTTTAGTATCGTAATTTATTTTACATTTAAAGCACTGCAATACAATTCACAAATGGAAAAAGCAGCGGAAGCCTCGAAGAAAATTAGCGGAGCATTCCAAGTTTCAAGTATCATGCTAATCATCTTCGTAGCGGTATTCATTATATATTCGAACGGTTTCTTTACACGGAAGCGTAAAAAAGAAGTTGGACTATATTCGTTACTCGGTATTCGTAAAAGACAAATCGGTAAAATGCTCTTTTATGAAAATATGTTAATGGGATTAATGTCTTTAATTATAGGGATTGCGATTGGTAGCGTTCTTTCGAAACTATTCCTTGAATTATTAGTAAGCATGATGGGTTTAAACTTAAATGTACATTTTGAAGTACCGATGGCTGCAATTGTTGATACAGCAATTATTTTCTTTGTAATTATATTGTATACATCACTTCAAGGGTATCGTTTAATTTATCGATTCAAGCTAATTGAACTTTTCCGCGCAGAACGCGAAGGAGAAGAAATGCCAAAAGGATCAGTAATTATGGCATTTATTTCAGTATTCTTAATCGGTTCAGGCTATTTCTTAGCATTAATGTACGTGAAGGCATTGAAGTATGCAGACTTTATGTTAGTCGCACTTTACATTTTACTTGCGACAGTATTAGGTACGTACTTACTATTTATGTTCTTTACAGTATTCGTATTAAAACGTGCAAGAAATAATAAATCATCGTTTTATAACGGTATGAATATGGTAACAACGTCACAGTTACTATATCGTATTAAAGGAAATGCAAAGTCGCTTGCGACAATTTCTATTTTAAGTGCGGTGACATTAACCGCGGTTGGTACGTCAGTTACGATGTATTACAACACATTTACGCAATCAAAAGCAGCTGCACCGTACAGTTATTCTTACGAGAAAAAAGATGCAGAGCTAGATAAGAAAGTAAATGAGATTCTTGCTGAGGAGAAGAAGGATCATCCTGTTAAAGATCAATTTGAAATTGAGACGGTTCCTGTAAAAGGGAAGTTTGAAGGGGATAAAGTTGATTTCATTCTTAATATGAACTACACGATTTCAGAGAAATATCAGTTTATATCTCAGTCTGAATTTAACAAACTTGCTAAAAAAATCGAAGTGGAAACAGTGAATGTAGCTGCTGGTGAAGCATTTATATATGATAGTTCTTATATTGAGGGGTATGAGTTTAGTCCTCAATATAAAGGAAATAAAGCGGTATTCCAAATTGGAAATGAGACGAAGACATTAACAATCCAAGGTGCAAACGATAATGCAATTACGAACTTAGGTGAATTAGTTGTTGTCGTTTCAGATGAAATGTATGAACAAGCGAAGCAAGCATTTGGAACACGTATTGTAAAAAATATTGATGTAAAAGATGAAAGAAATAGTAAAGTATTAACAGAAAAATTAACAAAAGTGATGCCAGCTGGTGAATCAGAAATGGTACCAGCATTTAGAGATTTCTACACTGGTTTCCATATGGGGCTTGAAGCAACTGGACTCATGATGTTCATCGGAATGTTCTTAGGACTTGTATTCTTACTAGCAACAGGCTCTATCATTTACTTTAAACAATTAACAGAAGCAAATGCAGATCGTGAGCGTTACGTCGTACTTCGTAAAGTTGGTGTAACGAAACAAGAGATGAAAAAAGCTATCGCCAAACAAGTAAGCTTTATTTTTGCGATTCCGTTAGTAATCGGAATTCTGCACAGCTTATTTGCACTAAAAGGTTTAGCAAACTTATTACCATTTGAAATTATGATTCCGCTCCTAATTAGTATCGGAGTATACGGTGTCATTTATATCGGATATTACTTCTTAACAGTTCGCTCTTATTATAAGATTGTGAGCGCGAAGTAATAGGCGATAACTGTAAGAAAATAAAGAGCCATTCACCTGATTTCTTATGAGGTGAATGGCTTTTTTGCTTTTGTATATAAGTACCACTAAGGGGGAGACATCATTAACGCGCATCAATTATGTCTATAAGACTAAAAGTATGTTTACGCCCAAAGGTATCTATACATACTACAGAACGTTGTAAAGGATGTATTTCCGTTACGATCATGTAACTTGTAGGAAAATAATCATCTTTATAATAAGTAATCAATATTTCTTTTTCTGAAATGTATGAGCGTAATAGAGTGTCTTCAATTCTCTCTCTATCATCAGATTGTTTAGACATAATAGTCATTGGAGTCGATTTTGATATATTTGTACTACTCATGCTTTCTATTCTCCTAACAATATATTTTCTATATAGGAAGGTTAATCACTATGGAAGTAGCTGTTACCGATAATTCATAAGCAACCTATTTTAGCTTTAACATGTATAGAACGAAGAAATTATGGATTATTGGAAGACTAATTTGCTTAGCACTAAAAAATTACCAAATTCATTAACTTATTTATAGTAATTTATTTGTCATTCTTGCACTTTTTTGAATGGGGGTAAAATTTTATTAAGATTAACTTGGATGAAGGAGAATAAATAAATCGAATGGATGAAGGTGAGCTAGTATTATCCCTATCTCACCTCATATTAAGAAAGCGTTTTTATATAACGGTATGATTTTCACGATATTGTCTAGGAGTCATACTAGTGATTTTTTTGAAGACTCTTGTGAAATAACTTTGGTCATTAAAATTAAGCCAAGTACAAATATCTGATAATGGATATGTCGTTAATGTTAATAACTTTTTTGCCTCCTCTACTCGTTCCCTTTGAACATACTCACTTAAAGGAATCCCTACTTCTTTTTTAAATAATTTAGATAAATAGGTAGGGGAAATAGCTAAAAGGCTAGCAAGGTCATTGAGAGATATTTCATCGTAAATATGTTTGTGAATATGATTTAGGCATGTAGTTATTGAATTAGAATATGCTTGATTACTATATTCTTTAACACGTTCTGCAAAAGTACATAAGGCATCTTCAATTAATCTATTTACGGAGTACATGTTATCTAGTTTTTCAATGGTTTGGATATATAAAGTACCAAGTGAAAAAGCGATATCTGATGGAAGATTACCCTCTATCGCATATCGAATAGCTAGAGTAATTGCAATAATACCATTATTTTTTTGGTTTCTGAGTTGATCTCCTTTTGATGAAATTGCCGCATCCTCTTGTGGAAATGAATACGCATATTGTATTACTTTTTCTTTATTTCCTTCTTTAATTGCTGAAAAAAATTTACGTTCTAATGATATGTTGTAATTTTTAGGGTCATTCCGCCGGCGTTTTGAAATATATAAATCGGGATTTACAATTTTATAAGAAACGTCCTCTAGAACTTTGTTTTTTTCCCACACAATATCTATATCTAATTTTTCATTGAAAATTACGTAATGTAACCAAATGCTTATATCAATGAGAGTACTTTTTTTAATCTCAGGTAGAAACTGATAGTAGTCCATTCCTTGTTGCATTTTATTATTAATGTTGGAATACTCCATAAGTTTGATGGCCATTTCATCTGATACTTTTGGATAGGTAGTGGGCCCGATTATAATTGTTCCTTTTAAATATTCGTGATTTGTTATATGAATGATAACGAAATTCTCAAGATACTTATTTCCTTTAAGAATTGGAAAGTTACAGGGAGCGTTTTCCTGATAAATCTCACTTAGATGTTCTTCTTTAGAAGAATAAAAAGGACTACAAATAGTATTAGAAGTAGATTCATATAAGATTTTTCTGCTAGTAGATAAGAACTGAACAGGTACATGAAAAGTTCTATGCACAAGATCACATAAGTATTGTAGGTCGATGGGATTATTCATTATTTTCTCCTTTTAAATAATTTGTGAAATACCACATTAGATCTATATTTCTTTCCATAAGATACAAACTTCTTAGTATTTAATTGTTTTTGCTTTATATAAAAGCTGTGCATATATTTACGGATGCATTTACACAGATGCTGTATGAAAATAAGCGTAGGGATAGTGTCTTCCATAAAAGCTCTCTTTTATATTTATTATATCAAATAAACAAATATAAAAGAGGTATTTATATAGGGAAGACGAAATATTTCATGTGTCAGAATGCATGATAAATTCTTCATAAAATCTTAAAAAATCTCCTCAATTTTTGTTAAGAAACGATAGTTATACTTAGATACAAGTTAAAACTATTGAACGAATGGGGAGAGGTTTACATGCAACTCATAACATTCTTACATGAATTTATTAAACATCCGAAACATACTGGTGCAATTACGCCAAGTTCAAAAATATTAGCAAAGAAAATGGTAGATATAATTAATTTTAATAGTGCGAAGTGTATCGTGGAGTTAGGTCCTGGTACAGGAGTCTTTACGAAAGAAATTATGAAGAGAAAGAAGAAGGAAACAATATTTCTTCTTATTGAAATTAATGAAGTGTTTTGCAAAGAGCTAAAGAGAAAGTTTAAAGATGAGAAGAACGTCATTGTTGTACACGGTTCAGCTGAAAATATAAAAAGGTATATGGAAGAGTTCAATATAGAATGCATTGATTACGTCTTATCAGGATTGCCGTTCACTTCTTTACAGCCCTTCCCGAACGAGAAAGCCCATCGCCTTTAGGCATGGGATGAAAGTGAGGTTGGATCTGGAGTGCCACTAAAAATCGCAAGGTTCGTGGTACTCTAAGTATCCAAAGTATAAGTAGTTTCTTCGGGTATTTTTGTTGTAATTTTTCGAAAATAAATGATGCATTGTAACTAGAATCAATGATGATAGAAGTACGTTTCAAAGTGTTTGAGGGAAAAATCTCCTCGTCTCATGTAGGTGCAAAGTTTATGGACAAGTTCTTATTTTGTTTCTATTGCTAGAAGTGTATCAAATGAAAGATGTTGAAAATTAAACAACAAGGGGATGAAACGTATGTCACAGACCCTAACAGTGAAAGTGAAATTGATTCCAACAAAAGAGCAAATCCGTTTATTAGAACAAAGTAGTCACGAATATATCAAAGTTATAAATACACTTGTATCAGAAATGGTTGAAGCAAAGAAAAGTACGAAAAAAAGCACAAAAGATATTGAAGCAAATATCCCAAGTGCGGTGAAGAAACAAGCGATTAAAGACGCAAAAAGTTTGTTTGCTACAAAAGTAAAGAAAAGTAATTATAGAATCATTCCGATCCTAAAGAGGCCTGTTTGTGTATGGAACAATCAGAATTATGCATTTGACTGTACTTATATTTCCATTCCATTTATGGTAAGTGGAAAGTCAACTCGTTTAAAGGTTCGGGCTTTATTAACAGATAAAAATAATCGCAATTTAGATTTGTTAAAACATAAGTTAGGTACACTTCGTATCACAAAGAAATCGAATAAGTGGATCGCCCAAATATCTATCACGCTTCCTACAAATGAAAGGGGAGGAACGAAAATTTTAGGAGTAGACCTCGGTCTCAAAGTACCCGCGGTAGCAATCACAGATGATGATAAGGTTCGTTTCTTTGGAAATGGTAGGCAAAACAAATATAGTAAGCGTAAGTTTCGTAGTGTTCGTAAGAAGTTAGGAAAAGACAAAAAAGTGAATGCCATTCGGCGATTGGATGATAAAGAGCAAAGATGGATGCAAGATAAAGATCATAAAATAAGTCGTGAAATCATTAATTTTGCGATTGCAAATCATATTTCTGTCATTCGATTAGAACAATTAACGAATATAAGACAGACGGCAAGAACAAGCCGTAAAAACGAAAAAAACCTACACACTTGGTCATTCTATCGTTTGTCAAAATTTATTAAATATAAAGCGATATTAGCTGATATTCAGGTTGAATATGTGAATCCTGCTTATACAAGCCAAAGCTGTCCGAAATGCGCTGAAAAAAACAGGGCACAAGACAGAAAGTACAAGTGTCCATGTGGGTTTGAGACACACCGTGATATCGTTGGGGCGATGAATATTCGCTACGCAACTGTGATTGATGGTAACATTCAATCAGCCTAAGCACCTATATGGTCTGGTTTAGGAGGGGCAATGGGATGCCCTCATCTTGAAGGCTGTTCAAAACAGAAATGGACTGCGAACGCTTAGTCATTCAAGAATCCCACCCGTAATTCCATAAGGATTCGGGCTTGCGACTTTAGTCGTGGGAGTCTCAAATGAATTATTATCATACATTGAGCAGTATGGGTATTGGGCATTATTTTTCTGCTTATGGTTAGGCATTATCGGTATGCCGATTCCAGATGAAATGATTGTTATGAGCGGTGGTTTCGTATCGTCATTAGGCGTATTAAGTGTTATTCCTG
Organism: Bacillus cereus; assembly: GCF_015071065.1. Classification (GTDB taxonomy): domain Bacteria; phylum Bacillota; class Bacilli; order Bacillales; family Bacillaceae_G; genus Bacillus_A; species Bacillus_A cereus_BA. The sequence goes on from NZ_VOVA01000014.1 coordinate 56,860, forward strand.
CGTTTGTATTAACATATTTAGGCGTTGTATCCGGGCTTTCTTTAGGCTATATACTAGGGAAAATATTTGGCGTAAAAGTACTAAACAAGTTGATGAAAAAGAAAAAAGCAAAATATGTTGTTAAATCGCAAGAGATGGTAGAGAAATATGGTCGTTATGCATTAGTTACAAGTTACTTCATACCAGTTGTAAGACATATCGTACCGTATGTAGTTGGAATGAATAACATGTCATTTAAGACGTATGCTTTGTATTCCTATACGACAGGATTTGTGTGGACACTCGTTTATTTTGTACTCGGTTCTTTATTCGGACAACATATTGAAAGCATTGTAGCGATCGCGATAGAGTATGGTGTGTATTTTGGCGGGAGTATTGTTTTGATCGTAAGTCTGTTTTATGTAAAAAGAAGTGCAGTGGTTAGTAAGTAGAGGAGGCTGTTCCAAAATACATTTTTGGATAGCCTCTTTTGTTACTGTATGGTAAAAAAGTAGAAGAGGGGGAGTGAGAGTGAGAGTTGTGCTACTCATTGTTAGCCTTATCTTAATTGGAATTATGTGTAGTATGAGAATAGTATCCTTACATATGATAGAACGACAAAAGATAGAAGAACGATATGTATATTGTCCAAAATGTGATGCGAAAATTAGAAGAGGAAAATCTGCTCCTTTTTGTTCGAAATGTAATTTAATATTTTAACGCCAGTAAATCCGAAATCACTTTGTATGGTTTCGGATTTTTCTTTTTAAGAAACTGTTGAAAAATCTCAGCACTATTTCAGAAAAACGAAAGAGAAAGTTATGTTCTCTTGCGTTTTTTTAGTTAAAATGAGTGTACATGATAATGATGTATATTTAAATGGAGTGTTATATTTGGAGATTTTGATCATAGTAGGATGCCTACTAATAGGCATTATTTTGATTAGTGTAAGTATTTACCGATTTGTTAAAGAAATAAAAGAAAAGATGTCCAAGAAAGAGAAATGGGAAGTAGTGGCACAAAATTTGATAGGGTTATTTAGTGATCCGTTGCACGGAGCACCGTCCTATTTTTTAGTTGGTGGTCTCGCTTTTGTGATCGGACTGTTATTTCTTTCAATGGGAATGGGCTGGGTTGAGATTGAATAAGGTATAAATAATACTTTATAGTTGTCTTGCGAAGAAGGAGAGAATAAGTGCCGATTATAAGAGATATACAATTGAGTTTTCTAAAAGCGAAAGAGCATATAAGTAGCATAGAGGCATTACAGTTAACATCTACAAGCAACTATGATGAAGATATATTTTTTTGTAAAGAGACGAGCTGTATTACTTCGTTATATTGTCGACATATGCCAAAGTTAAGAATGAAATATGAGAGAGGGATTTTGATTCATTGTGTGGATGATATTTCATTACTCCATGAGTGGGAGAAGAAATATCGAATTTTCCCTGAATATATTAATGTTTTTGTAGAATATGGGAGTGTGAAGGATTTTCCATATTTATCAGATAGAGAGAAAAAAGAGTTAGTCCTTCAAATTGTTCATGCTGAAATGATGAGTTTAGCTGTGAAATATGATTGGGATATAGAAGAGTTAGAAAAAGTGAACAATAAGATACTAGAATTGGATTATAGAAACGAGTTCGTATATATAAAAAAGAGTAGTCCGAATAAAAAATACGTGTGTAGTATAACTTGTCAGCATGAAGTGGCTTATGCTGATATGTACTTAGAAATAAGAGAGTATAGAACGAGACGGTTAATCAAAAAGGAAAAGCTTATTAGAGAAGAAGATATGTATAAAATATTTAATCATGTTAGTGACGTGGCCTGGAAGTTAAATCATAAAGTGATGTTGATGAATGATAAAGGGAAAACTATGTGGATGTTAACTTTTTTAGAGAAGGACAGCCCAGCTAGTTTAGTTTGGAAGATTGAAAGAATAGATTGGAAATAGATAAGAATTGGAGTGTATATGATGGAAACACAAATCGTTATTGGGGTACCTGGTTTATGGAAAGATAGAACAGAATTAATACAAGAAGTTGCGAGTAAGAGTAACTATATGTTAGCAGGGAATATTATGCACCATAAGGAGAAGGAGATTGTTTTTGAAATTGATGTACATGAACAAGACACATCTTTAGGAGAAGCTTTCTTCTATGCAAGCGGTGAGCGTTTTGATGAAGAATTGCTCCGGGAATTGGAGAAGCATACTTATACAGTGTATGTTATTGCGAAAGTTGACGATACAGAGAGGTTACAAGAAGTGATTGATGTAGGAATGGAACTTTTAAATATTGGTGGACTTGCTTTAAAAGTTGAAACAGCAGGTGTAGCTTATTCGAAAGAAGAATGGAAAGAGCTTGCAGAGGATAAGGAAATACTCCCTATGTACTCACACCTTGTAACTTTAGTAGGAGATGAAGAGGGCGGTTATTATTCGTGTGGAATGCAAGCATTTAACCTACCAGACGTCGTTTTAGACGGAGGAATAGATCCAGAAGTAGCTGTAGATTTATTAAATGATTTTAACCTACATAATATATTCGAAAACCCTAATTTGAAAGATGGAGATACAATTAGTTTCACAGAAGATTCTCCAATGTATCGTCTAGCTCATTATATAGATGAACGCTATGAACAAGAGGATCCATTTTATAATCCGTGCGGGGTATGGAAGTTAGAGAGTGCTTCGGCAAAGAAATCTATATTTCAGAAGTTTGGGAGTGTGCTAAAAGGATGGAAAAATACATAAAAGAGCAAATGAGTATATGCGACAAATATAGAGCAGAGTATGTAGAATCCCCGAATGACTTGAAATTAGGAATAGCGCAAAATGTGAAAAGTGGTATCGTTCCGATTAATGGGTTACGAATGCCTGTAGAAAACGGAACGACAGGTTGGTACATTTGGGCTGGTGAAGAAATGGGGACAGAAGAAGATTTCTTTCTTCCTTTACACGTTCAACATATTGATGAATGGGCACCTGAAATAAAGAAGTATTTAGGATTACCACCTGGTTGGAGATTTTTAATTGCTAGAGATTACGAGGATGTGTGGTATGATCCGAATTTACTTAATGAAGATTTAGAAGAGGGTTCAGATGCATGGGAAGAAAACATGCTACAAGAGTATGGGTGGCACATGCATATCGTGTTAGCAGAGGATATTGATGGTATTCATGCTAATTATCATACGCATGGTCTAAGAGAAAACTTTAGTCATCAAGATTTACAAATAACATTAAATATGGATCCTGAAGTAGCACATAGTGTTTTTTGTTCCATAATAGAAGAAATAAAGAGTGGAAAAAAGTTTGAACAAGGAATAGAGTACACAAATATTATTGAAGGCTATCCAGTTAGTATGAAGTCTTTCATAGAGCTAAATCGGGAGGTTTTAAGAGTTTTGTTACCTGATGAAAGAGGGATTCTTCCGACTGCATTAGAGTGTGATGAATATTATAAGACTCAATTAGATGATATTGAAGATTAAGTATTTTAATACACACTGGAAAATGTAGATAAATTTTGTGTATGGCATGGATAGGAGATCGAGATGAAAAGAAGAAGAAAGTCCGGAGAAAAGATACAAATGAACCGCTTTACACTCCCTTTACCCCGCATTAACGGGCAGTAAAACTCCCACCTCAAAATTCAGTTGGAGCAAAGAAGTTAGGTGGGAGATCAACTGCCCGTAAACGCCCGATTGGTTCAACTAATAATCAGTGGGGGATGAATAACCCCCCACTGATTATAGTTTCACTTTATGTTACGGAAGTGAAGCACCATATTATTATTACGAGGTAGAGCCTCATGAAAGAGAGCAACGCTTCCATTTAACATCAGATCTTTGCATAATGGACGATGAACATTACTTTATTAGAGGGTGTTTAGAGCTTCCTATAATTGATTACCACGAAAATTTCATATGGACTGTGTGGGTATCACTTAGTAAAGAAAGTTATGATAAAGTATTAGAAGAGTGGGATGAAAGAGGACGAGAAAATAGTGATCCTTCTTTTGGCTGGTTATCTGTAGAAATACCAGTTTATCCAGAAACACTAAATTTGAAGACAAATGTACATATAAGAGAAATTGGAATGGCACCATATATTGAATTAGAGCCAACCGATCATCCTTTAGCGATAGAACAAAGAGATGGAATTACTTTGGAGAGAGTTAAAGAAATACAAGAAATCATCCAACGACATAACTAGATTAGAAGAGAAAAAACGAGTGATATCACTCGTTTTTTTTCATTACACAACCGCAGGATTATAAATCATCGTAAAGTGCCCTTGTAACAATTCAATATGACAAGGTGTATGAAGCGAACTTTCTCCATCTGTATCTACTTCTTTTTCTTCTTCCGTTTCAATATGAATCGATTTTGCTTTTACATGGAAGATGTCATTTTCATTTGTGTCTTCAAAGAGTTTCTTTCCGATATAATCTTTAAATGCTTGAATGCCTGTTGATTTGACTACGAAAATATCAAGTGTTCCATCATCGCATTTTACGTTCGGAATAAAGGACGGGATACCACCAAGATATTCACCGTTTCCAACCATAACAAGAACAGCTTCGTCTTCATATACTTGTCCGTCGTAAGTAATTTTGACCGGGAACGTTTCAGCGTTTTTTACAGTTCGAATGGTGCTTAAATAGTAACCGATTTTACCAAGCTTTGCCTTCTCTTCTGCATCAATATTGTTTGATACTTCAGAGACGAGTCCAATACCCCAGAAGTTTAAGAAGTGTTGTCCATTTGCTTTTGCGACGTCAACTGGTTTTGCATGCCCTTTTGTGATAAGTTTTGCTGCTTCTGCAATGTTTTGCGGAACACCAAGTGTGCGAGAGAAGTCGTTGCAAGTTCCGCCTGGAATGATTGCAAGTGTAGGTCTAGTTTCAAGAGGGGCTAAGCCATTTGTGCATTCAAATACCGTTCCGTCACCACCAAAGACGATAATTAAATCTACTTTACTAGCAAACTCTTGGCAATATTTTGTTGCATCACCTTGCTTTTTCGTATGAAGGATGTGTAAGTCAGGAAAAGCTGCGGCAAGTGGTGGTACGATTTTCGTTAAGTTTGGATGTAAATCACCTTGTCCAGCTTTCGGGTTTACGATGAGGAGTACTTTTTTAAATTTTGTCTTTGTCATTTTTATTCTCTCCCTTTGTCTTTTACGAATCGTGATAGAAAATAAACTTCCATCAGTAATTGATGGAAGTTTATTTTTTTATATTATTCCGTTACAACTGAAGCGATAAATGGTAAGTTACGATATTTTTCTGCACAGTCGATACCGTAGCCAACGATAAATTCGTCTGGAATTTGGAAGCCAACATATTCAGCTTTTAAGTCCACTTTACGGCGTTCAGGTTTATCAAGTAACGTACAGAACTTGAGTGCTTTTGGTTTATGCATAAAGAAGTGATCTTTTAAGAAGTGAAGTGTTAAACCAGAATCGATAATGTCTTCTACGACAATTACGTTTTTTCCAGTAATATTTACATCGATATCTTTTAATAGTTTTACTTTTCCAGTTGTTTCTGTTTGATTTCCGTAGCTAGATGCAGAGATAAAGTCGATAGTTATTTCGTTTTTAATGTGACGAATTAAATCAGCAGCGAATACGAAAGATCCTTTTAATACAGCGATTACAACGATTTCTTCTCCTTCAAAATCACGTTCGATTTGAAGCGCTAGTTCTTTTACTTTTTCTTGTAATTGTTCTTCAGAAATTAAAGTGTCTTTTATTTCAATATTCATTGGAATCCTCCTACAGTGTAAAACTTGTGAACATTTCGACTGTAAAGGATAGAAAGGAAAAAGTCAAAGAAGATATAAGGTTTTTACAGAAATCCCCACAAAATAGTCAGATGATATGATATACTGATTGCATTAAGAAAACGCTTCCACAAAGGGTGATTATGATGAAAAAGAAACAGTATACAAGTGTAACATTTATAAAAGCATTGCTTTTAACAATTGTTCTTGGTATGTTGGCTTACATAATTGATGTACCTGCAATTCGCATTTCACTAATTGGAATGACTCTAGTATTAGGCGCAATTTCCCATGGTATGATGTCGCAGCTGCATGAAGCTGGACTTGATGATATGAAAGATCATATAGATAAAAATGAGAAACCTTCAAAAATATAATAATGAAGGTTTTTTTCTTTTCTTACAAAAATGTAAGGTGATTTGTAAGGCAAATCGATAGTTGCATAGTAGTGTTTTGGATAAACTATAAGTGTAAGGTAAAAGGCAAGCATATTTTAGGTAAATTGAGTTTTAGGCACTCTATATGTGAAGAAGGAGTAGGAGGGCATGGAGAAACGTTGGACAACCTTTTCTTTTTTAGTGACTAGTAACACCGTAATGCTAGCTGGAGAAATGGATTTTTTGCACTTGTTTGATCAAGAAGACGATCATTCTTCTTCTAAATTTACAATGAAATGGCGTAAATGGAGCGAAAGTTGTAAATTGGAAGAAGAGGCCCCTAACGAAGAGCAAAAGATTATTTTAACAAACCCTATTAAAGCGTGGGTTGTTCAACGTCGTAAGTGTAACGTCAAAAATCACTTCAAGAAAACTGAGCCGAGACAATTAGTTATCACTCCGGCCCTTTCTACTTCTCAATCACGCGAAAGTAACAAATAAATATCGAGACACATCCAAAGAAGCATCGTATTTATACGGTGCTTCTTTCTTGTCCATAAAAAGTCCCTTAGCGTATGAAAGATTTGTTATGATTGTGAAGGAATCTTACATTTTACATATGGTAGGAAATATGATGGAAGTAAAATTAGAAAAGGTGTGTGCGATGAAAAAATATAGTGTAATTGCAGTAGCAAGTTTGTTGGCAACAAATTTATTAACATTCCCTTCTAGTTCTCTAGCAGAAATTGAAAATAAAACGAGAAATAGTATAGAAGCCTTACCAGTTATACATAGTAATAAGCAAAGTGAATTGCAAAAGCAATTAGAAGTTATACAAGAGCAACAAATAGAATTAGAAAAAAGAAAAGATATTTTGAAACTGCAGGAAGAGTTATTTGTTAAGGTTGACGAATTAAAACAGAAAAAAGAAGAATTACTAAAAAAAGATAGCGAAGATAAAGAGAAATTAGAAGAAATTCAGCAAAAATTAGATGAATTAAAGAAACAACAAGAAGAACTTGAAAAGAAGAATCCGTTAGAACTAAAAGAAAAGAAGATTGATGAAAAGAATAACCAAGAAGAAACAAACTCAAATGAATTAGAGGAACAAAAAAAGAAGGAAGAGCTTGAAGAGAAGAGTCGATTAGAAGTAAACGAAAAGAATAACCAAGAAGAGACAAATCCTGAATTAAAAGAGAAGCAAAAGAGAGAGGAATTAAAGAAACAGCAAGAAGAATTACGAATAAAGCAGCAACAATTGGAGAAGCAGCAAATAGAGTTAAAACAGAAAGAAGAACAAGTAAAACAAGAGATTGAATTAAAGCAAAAAGAAGAACAAGTAAAACAAGAGCTTGAATTAAAGCAAAAAGAAGAACAAGCAAAACAAGAGCTTGAATTAAAGCAAAAAGAAGAGCAAGCAAAACAAGAAATTGAATTAAAGCAAAAAGAAGAACAAGCAAAACAAGAAATTGAATTAAAGCAAAAGGAAGAAAAGGAAAAAAGAGAAGTAGAATTAAAAAGGGCAGTAAGTAATTTACAAGCAGCATCACAATCATTCCCTGATGTTCCAGGGTGGGCGGAAGAGTCTGTTACTTATTTAGTGAATAAAAAAGTAATTACAGGAATGCCGGATGGAACATTTTCACCGCATAGCGTATTAAGTAGGGCTGAAGCGGCTACAATTATGGCTAAAGTTTTAGGATTAGAAGTTAAAGAAGGGGACAAGCCAACCTTTATAGATTCGAAAGATAATTGGGCATCTTCCTACATTGCAGCGGTGGAAAAAGCAGGCGTTATTAAAGGTGAAGGAAGCGGAAAATTTAATCCGTACGGTCAAATGACAAGAGCGGCAATGGCAACAATGCTTGTACAAGCATATCAATTAGATTCGAAAGTTAATGGAGAATTACCGACATTATTTAATGATGTGAAAGATCATTGGGGCGAGAAATTCATTAATATTTTAGTAGAATTAGGTATATCAAGTGGTATTGATGGAACACAGTGGCAACCTGATAAATCGATAACACGTGCTGAGGCAGCGCGACTTGTTGCGGTAACAGATAAATCTAAAGATAGCGAAGTAAAAGTGAAAAAGGTAAATATAACGAAAAATTTCTTTACGTATAACGAGCCATCATTATCATCAGGTATTTCAAATGAATATGCATCACAAGAAGTAAAGGTATATGAAGAAAGAGACGGTGGATGGATAAAAATTTATACGGATTTGGGTTTTAAATGGGTGTGCTTAACTGAAAAGAAAGTAAATATAACGAAAAACTTCTTTACATATAATGAATCGTCATTAGCGTCTGGTATTTCAGGCGAGTATACTCCGCAAGAAGTGCAGGTTGTTGAAGAAAGAGAAGGCGATTGGATTAAAATTCGTACGAGTTTAGGCTATAAATGGGTATGTCTAACTGAAAAGAGAGTACAGATTGATAGAGACTTTACTACTTATGATGCTCCGTCACGGTCTGCGACTGTTTTAGCGTATTATGGACCACAAACAGTAACTGTTGTAGAAGAAAGAGGAACGTGGCTTCGTATAAGTACATATGCAGGATACCAATGGTTGGACACGAAAAAGGAGACAAAGTATTTATCTAAAGTATTTTTTGCATATGACAGCCCTAGTTTTGTATCGCGCGTATCAGGGAAATATTCTCCGCAAACAGTAGAAGTTTATGGCGAAAGAGAAGGCGGTTGGATTCAAATACAAACTAATAATGGCTTGAAATGGGTTAATGAAGGCAATATTAATCGTAGTCAAGTGATATTGAACGTACCATCAATTTACCAATTTCCAGAATTACACAATGGCTGTGAAGTAGTTTCTTTACAAATGCTTGTGGAACATCAAATTGGTCGTTCATTAAATAAAGTAGCATTTGCGTTTGAAATGCCTTTTGATCAAACGAAATTAAAGAACTATAAAACATCATCACAAATTTGGGGAGATCCAGATGTAGGGTTTGTAGGTGATGTGACAGGAAATACGCCAGGATATTCTATTAATCCAGAACCATTAAAAAGATTGTTAGATAAATATGCAAGAGGAACGAATTTAACAGGAAATGATTTTTCAGTCCTAGAAGATTATGTGCGAAATGGGAAACCGGTTGTTACTTGGGTAACGGTAGCACTAAATAATCCAAGACCAATTACAACGTGGAAAACACCAGGTGGAAAAACAATTTATGCACGAATGAATACTCATGCGGTCGTTTTAACAGGTGTAGATGATAATTATGTGTATTATAATGACCCATTTTATGGAACGAAAAATGTGAAAGTGAGTAAGAGTTGGTTTGCAAGTATTTATAACCAAATGGGGAAGAAAGCTTTAAGTGTAGATTAAATAAAAAAGGTTATCCAAAAGATTATTTTGGATAACCTTTTTTATAATGAAATCTTTAACAGAATTCCATTTCATCTGCATCTCATATTTACATGCTCGATCTATTCTATTAATACATCCGATGCGATGTGAAAAAGTATAAAAGGAGCGAGATGAAATGAAAAAAAAACTATTACCAATTTGTGCGATGGCACTTTTAACAGTAGGGTATTCTTCAGTTGCGAGTGCTTCTACCGGAACATTGACAAAGGAAGAAGCAGCACAAGTACAAGAAAAAGGTGATGTGGCTAAAAAAGAAGAAGCAATAAAAGCTGGGCAAAAGAATGATACGGCTAAAAAGGAAGTAGCGCCACAAGTACAAGAAAAAGAAGCTATTGCAAAAAAAGAAGCAGCAATTCAGACCGGGCAAAAGAATGATGCAGCGAAACAGGAAGTAACAAAACAAGCTGTAAAGGGAGAGAAATTACCAAACACAGCATCGAATAATGTAGCAATGATGACACTAAGCGCATGTCTTGTAGGGATAGGCACATTATTTGGATTGAATCGTCGTAATAAAGTGAAGGCATAAAAATAAAGTGTTTATTAGCCTATAAAGAATGGGATAATTTCATATATTAAAAATGGTAGGATATCCCTACCATTTTTTGCATGGAGGGATGGAACATGAAGTTACTCAATTATATCGGTATCATATTGATGGCTATAGGGCTATTCATGGGATCGTATTACGCTGTGGAATGGTATAAAGGAAAAAGCTCTGCTCAAGAATTAACGAAAGAAGAAATAAAGAGCCTTAAAAATATACAAGATAATCAACTTTCACATGAAACACCTGTAACTTCCCAAGTATCTTCTTCTCAAACACAACATAAAGAAGGAGAAAAGGTAGCGATGTTAAATATACCGAAAATAAAGAAGAAGTTTTCTATATATTGGGGAGCAAATGATGCAACTTTGAAAAAAGGAGTTGGTATGTTTGTTAGTGATTTAACGACAACTCCATCTGGAGGAGGACATACTGTACTCAGTGGGCATCGAGATACTGTATTTACAGATTTAGGAGAGTTAAAAGAAAAGGATACTCTTATTTTAGAGTATGATAATAAAACTTACACATATGAAATTCAAAAGACATGGATTACCCATGCGGATGATCGTACTGTTATTATAAAAAAAGAAGAACCAATATTAACACTGACGACTTGCTATCCATTTGATTATATAGGAGATGCACCAGATAGATATATTATCGAGGCGAAGTTAACTGGTAGTTATTCAAAATAAAATTGTAGTTTCTGAAAGTGGGAGGGGGATACATAAGTTATGTCAAAAAACATTTTAATTGTTGAAGATGAAGATATTTTACGTGAAATATTAAAGGATTATTTTTTGAGTGAACAATATAAAGTGCTTGAAGCGAGAGACGGGAAAGAAGCTTTAGCCTTGTTTGAGGAAGAAGAGGTTGATTTAGTTATACTCGATATTATGTTGCCTGAACTAGATGGATGGTCTGTTTGCCGCAGAATTCGTAAAACGTCCGGGGTTCCAATTATTATGCTAACAGCACGTGTCGATGAAGACGATACGTTACTTGGGTTTGAACTTGGAGCAGATGATTATGTGACGAAGCCGTATAGCCCGCCAATTTTATTAGCGAGAGCGAAACGATTATTGGAAAGTAGAAAAGCTTTGAAAGAATCTCCAAATAGTGAAGATGACACAATATGTATTCATGGAATTTATGTTCACTTCCCATCACGTACTGTCACTGTTGATGGAGCGCATATTACTTTAACACATACAGAGTTTGAAATATTAGTGTATTTCATGAAAAACCAAGGAATTGTTCTAACAAGAGAGCAATTAATTTCAAGAATTTGGGGATATGAGTTTGCTGGGGATGATCGCACAGTAAATAGTCATATTCGTAATTTGCGAAATAAATTAGGAGAGAAAGCAAAGTACATTATAACTGTAGTGCGAACCGGTTATAAATTCGAGGGGAACATATGAGAAAAGGGATTGTACTTAAATTATTTACCCTTACAACAGCTCTATGTATGTTGATTTTAGCGACGATATTTATTGGACAAACGATATTTTTTAAGCAATATTATGCGAATCGAAAAGTGGAAGATATTAAAGTGAATTTAAATTCTTTTGAAAAGAACTATTTAAATTATGCAGGAAGTGCAGATGGAATTCAGAAGCTGGAGCAAGACTTTTTAAGAGAAAATAATACGTGGATTACGACATTAGATCAGAATGGGAATTTAAAACATGCGGATGATTTTTATTTTGAAGTAACAATAGATCGTAGGCAACAAAAGAGCTTTGGACAACAAATATTCAAGATTCCCTTAGGTAATCTCGTCAATATAGAGGAGATTGATAATAAATTATCAGAGCAGTTTTTAGGACAAGAAATTTATTTTTCTGGAGTGAAAAAAGAAGATAGTTTTATCCCATTCTCTTTTACGTTGACAAGGGAGAATTTAAGTGGAGCTAATAAACCGTTAGAAAAGGCATTTAATGAGAAAATGAGTAAATTAAATGAGGAGAAAAAGAAAGCAGATCAAGAACAATTTGCTAAGGAAAAGAAGCCGGCCGTTCAGGAACAAGCTGCTCAGGAATCAGATGTTCATATAGGAGGACGTGTTACGAAAGTACAGTTCCCAGATGTAAAAGGTCCTGTAAATCCAATTTATAAAAATAATTTATTTTTGGATAATATAAAAGAATTTCAAACTGATTTATTATTAAAAGAGAGTAATCACATACAGTATGCAACACAAATAATGGACTATGAAAAAAATGATATAAAATATAAATTATTAATTAAACCAGTAAAAGAAAAAGATGGATCGGTAACATACATATACGCGATGGCTTCTTTACAGCCTGTAGATGAGGCTGTGCAAATGGTGCAAGATTATTACATCTACATTATTGCGTTTGTAGTCGTTCTTATATTTCTAGCTTCGTTCTATTACTCAAAACAAATTGCAAAACCATTATTAAAAATAAATAATACAACGAAGAAAATAGCACATTTAGATTTTACAGAAAAAATTCCGATAACTTCAAAAGATGAAATCGGTGATTTATCGCAAAATATTAATACATTATCTAATAAACTACATTCACATATTGGACAGTTAGAACAAGATATTGAAAAAGAAAGAAAGTTAGAAAACACAAGGAAAGAATTTATTGCAGGTGTTTCGCATGAATTAAAAACGCCGCTGAGTATTATGAAAAGCTGTATTTCCATTTTAAAAGATGGGGTAGCTGAACATAAGAAAGACTACTATTTTCAGGCGATGGAAAAAGAAGTAGACAAGATGGATATACTAATTTTGGATATGCTTGAATTAGCTAAATTTGAGTCTGGCACATATAACATGAAAATGGATTCTTTCTATATCGATGGGGTGATTGAAGAAATATGTGAACATCTTTCATCCGAGATAGAGACAAAAGAACTGAGTGTGCACAAGCATATAGGTCCAGCTGAAGTGGTTGGGAATCAAAATAGAATCGAACAAGTCATCGTAAACTTCATTACGAATGCAATACGTTATACACCAGAAAAAGAAGATATTATTATTTCCACAATAGACGAGACGAATCATATAAAAGTGTGTATTGAAAATAAAGGTGCTCACATTGAAGAAAAACAATTAGATAAAATTTGGGATCGTTTTTATCGCGTGGATGCGGCAAGGAAACGTTCACAAGGTGGAACAGGGCTTGGCCTTGCAATTTCAAAGAATATTTTAGAACTGCACAATGCTGAATATGGGGTGAAGAATACAGAAGATGGTGTGTTATTTTACTTCTATTTACTGAAAAAAGCGTAGACAATACATGCTACGCTTTTTTTAAGTTATTTTCATATTATCTTTATCTAATCTTTATTTTTAAGCGATATAATTTGGTTAGAAAAAGAGATTATGTAAGGAGTAGATTAGCCGTGAATAGCAATTTACTAGGTGTGATGGTATTTATTTTTCTTTGTGCATTTATTGTATTTATTATTGATATTACTCATTGAGAGTTTTGATAAAAAAAGAGCGCTAATTAAGCGCCCTTTTTTTGTGGATTCATTTGATAAGCACCAATGCTTTTGAATAAGCGTGGTGAAGTTGTAAATAAAAATATAAGCAAAACTGTACATAAAATAAATGAACCAATCATTGTGCTACCGTTAAATATTAAAGAATATAAGAAAGCTGATTGTCCTTTTGGTGCATATTGTCCCCAAAAAATAATTCCTGCAATAAAATGACAGAAGTAGCGAGCTAAGCTACCGATAAATGTAGCAAGGATAATATAAGCAATGGTTTTCTTTCTTTGGCCATTCATTAATGTTTGCTGAATTTGTTTATAAAATAGTCCAGCAAATCCAATGAATGCGAAAGCAACGAAGTATTCAATTATTACTTGAATTGGTGTGACGATAATTGCATCACCTACGACAATTTGCAATAGTCCCCAAATTAAGCCGCCTAAGAATGCCATTTTGAAGCCCCAGCGATATGCGATAATAAAAATAGGAATCATAGCAAATGAAATGGAACCGCCTGTTGCTGATATTTTTATTGAAAGTGGTAAAATGTCGATGACCATGGCGAAGGCTGCAAGAATTGCAGATTCGATCATCGCTTGTAAATTGGTGTTACGCATGTTGTCTCCCCCTACATCCAAGTTGCACAAAAAAGAACATTATCATAGGAGGATACGAAATACGTAAATAAAAAAGAGGCATGTATTTCGGACGTTTGCACAATCCCTGCGTTAGCATTAACTAACAGGTTCAAAGGGTCGGAACGAAATGTTCCCTCTCAGCGGTAAGGCTCCCCCTGTGATAACGAGATTCTTTATTTGTTATTATTTATTGTAATTGAAATGGATGAGAATGGCAAATGCACTTTGTATGACAATTATTGAAATAGAATTGTATTGAAATGTTAATAAATAGGAAGCAAAAAGATATAGTCCAATTGAAATAGAGTATGATATAATTTGTTTGAAAATAATTATCATTCTCTTCTGAGGGGGAAGGTTATGAGCTTAGTAGATATTAAAATTGGTGAGAAAGTGTTAGTAAAAAGTATTCAGTCGTTAGATCAGTTATTAAAGCGTAGACTAGCTGCTTTCGGTCTTGCGGAAGGAAGCGAACTTCGCATAAAACAGAAAGCGATGTTTAAAGGGCCTTGTACATTGGAGTGTCGTGGGCAGTTAATTAGTATTCGTCATTGTGATGCGAAAATGATAAAGGTGGAATTAGCGTGAATAAAGTTGCTTTGCTAGGGAATCCGAATACAGGGAAAACATCATTATTTAATGCACTTACTGGTTCTTATGAGTATGTAGGAAACTGGAGCGGTGTAACAGTAGAAAAGAAGGTTGGTAAATTAAAAGATAAGCAAGGAACATTAATTGATTTACCAGGCGTCTATGATTTGAATCCAGTTTCACGTGATGAAGGTGTTGTTACGAATTTTCTACTAACAGACGAATTTCATCATATGTTAAATATAGTGGATTCTTCACAATTTGAGCGAAATATGCATTTAACATTGCAATTACTTGAATTTGGTAAGCCTGTTTCAATTGGTTTAAATATGGTTGATGTGGCAAAGCAAAGAGGAATTGTGATTAATGTAAAACGGTTATCGGAAATATTAGGTGTAACAGTCGTTCCTGTCATCGCAAGAACCGGAAAAGGCTGTGAAGAATTACTTACTACTCTTCATGAAGAGAAACAAAAAGAGAAAAAGCCATTCATTATTTCATATGGTGTACAAATGGATGAAGGGATTGGAGAGGTAATCGCTCTTTTAGAGACAGCGAATTATGAGCATCCGAGATGGTTAGCCCTTCAATTTCTAAGCAATAACGAAGTAGTAGAAAAAGAAATGAAAGCATTACCAATTTATAAGGAACTTGTAGCCATTCGCTCTCGTTTAGATGGAAAACTTGATTGTACGTTGGAGGAGCACATTTACAAGACTCGTGAAGCGTATATTGAAAAGTTAAAAACAAATGTTATGCAGCATGAGAAAGAAGGGAAAATTCCTTTCTCGGAAAAAATCGATCAGTTAATTACACATAAAATTTTAGGACTTCCAATCTTTTTAGCAGTTATGTTTTTTATTTTTCAAGTTACGTTTACGTGGATTGGTACACCTTTATCTGATATGCTTGATGGATTTTTTGGCGGACAACTTACTGATTGGGTTACAGCTGGGCTCGCAAGTGTTGGAGCTTCTGACTTTATTCAAGCGCTCGTTACAGAAGGTATTATTGCCGGCGTCGGTGCGGTATTAGTATTCGTTCCACAAATCTTTGCACTATTCTTCTTCATTTCATTATTAGAAGACTCAGGATATATGGCACGAATTGCAGTTGTTATGGATAGAATTATGGAGTTTTTCGGTTTAAACGGAAAAGCGTTCATTCCGATGATTATCGGCTTTGGATGTAACGTTCCAGGTATTATGGCAGCGAGAACGATTGAACAGGAGAAGGAACGTTTACTTACAATTTTAGTAACACCATTTATGTCTTGTTCAGCACGTTTACCTGTTTATGCATTATTTGCGGGAGTTTTCTTCCCTCATAGTCAGGCGACTGTTGTGTTCTCTTTATATATCGCAGGGATTGTTCTTGCGTTACTCGTTACAAAAATCATGTCTCTTACTGTTTTAAAAACAGAAAAATCTATTTTTGTAATTGAACTACCGCCTTACCGCGTGCCGCAAGCGAAAACGTTATGGCTCAGCACGTGGGAGAAAGGTAAAGGATTTGTTCGTAAAGCAGGTACATTCATCTTCGGTGGTTCTGTTGTCATTTGGTTATTAAACTATGCAGGTCCATCAGGATTTGGTGTTGATATGGGAGACAGTTATTTAGCGATGATTGGTGGATTTATCGCACCACTTTTTGCCCCACTCGGCTTTGGAACGTGGCAAGCTGCAGCATCCCTTTTAACAGGATTTTTAGCGAAAGAAGTTGTCGTTTCTACAATGGCAATTATTTATGCGGTTAAAGAAGATGTACTAGGAAATGTAATGGGAGCACATTATACTGCGCTATCAGCCTATGCATTTATGTTCTTTATTTTATTATATGTTCCATGCTTAGCGACAGTAGCTGTCATTAAACGTGAAACTGGATCGGTGAAGTGGACAGTTTTCTCTGTCGTTTATCCGCTCGTTGTTGCTTATGTATTAACGCTCATTATATACCAAGTTGGGTCCTTACTCGGATTCTAGAAGGAGATGTATTGCAATGATGGTCAATATTATAATTGGAGCTATCATTTTTGGTTATGCAGCATATACGTTAGTTAATTTTGTAAAGAGAAGTAAAAAAGGAAAATGCGCAGCATGCTCTTTAAGTAAGTCATGTCAGTCGCAAACTTGTAGTCCGGATATGGAGCAAATTGCTCATAAAGTGAAACTTTAATCAGTGGGGGGGTGTTCATCCCCCACTGATTATTAGTTGAACCAATCGGGCGTTTATGGACAGTTGATCTCCCACCTAACTTCTTTGCTCCAGCCAAATTTTGAGGTGGGAGTCTTACTGCCCGTTAATGCGGGATAAATAGAAAAAAGCTTTGCGAATTTCGCAAAGCTTTTTTTCTTTACTTTTTAATTGTAACAAGCTGAGCTGCTTCTACACCGTTCTTTCCAGGGAATTCTTTGCTAGGGTCCTTATCGAATTTTAGTACACCTACAGATTTTTCTTCACCTTTTACATTTCTGTAAGTTGCATCGTCAACAATTGCGAACATGTCTGCATATGCGCGGCCACTTCCGATAATTGTATTACCTTCATAGTTTAATTTAGCCCCATCAAGTGTAGCATTTTCTACTTTATCTTTTGCAAATAATACACCTTGCTCTGCTGTTACAGTTGGTAATTTATCAATTGCTTTTGTGTCATCCTTTTTATCGACTTTGCTAAGTAGTTCTTTCTTAACAAGTTCTTCCCCAGTTTTCTTATCCATTACAAGAACTTTTTTATCTTCTAATGTCGTAAGCTTCATTTTATATACATCTTTTTCTTTCACTTCTTTTTTATTTTTATCTGCAATTTGCGCCACTTGCTCTTCTGTTCCATATAATACAAAGCCGTTCGCTTTTTCTCCTAATAAAGAACAACCTGATAATGCTCCGAATGAAATTGCTGCTGCTAATCCGATTCCTACTAATTTTTTCATGATGTTGTCTCCTTGTATATGTTTTTTATAGTAAATACAGTTGCTGTATTAGTCCTTAAATGATGAGAAGCGTGTTTGTTATTTCGTTGCTTCTGGTATTAGTGTATAAGAAATATGGAGATGCAACTATCGAGTTAGCTTACAGTAACATTACACTTGTGTAATGTAGTGAAAGTGCACAAAAGTAAGTTAATTTTGGAGGCAGAAATAATAAGGATATAGTAGGAATACAATATTGTATCTAGAATGTCATATTATATTGGGTGTATTTTGGAAATAACATGTAAGGACATCTTAGTTTTGTTATAATAAACACATAGGTTGTAAAAATGAATATTCTTACTGTAAAGGGAGATTTTTAAATTTCCAAGTAGTGAATTTGAAATATGAGGTATATCATAGGAGGAATTTGGATGTCTGTATTTAAACGATTAAGAGATTTAACAATGTCGAATGTGTATTCATTAATTGAAAAAGCTGAAGATCCAGTTAAGATGACGGATCAATATTTACGTGATATGCAAGCGGATGTACAAGAAGCTGAGAAAAGTGTAGCTGCTCAAATCGCGCTTGAGAAGAAATTTAAATTATTATTTGAAGAGCAAGAAGCACTTGTGAAAAAACGTGAAGAGCAAGCACATATGGCTGTTCAAGCCAGTAACTTAGATCTTGCGCGCCGTGCTTTAGAAGAAAAACAAAATGCAGAGCAAAAGATGAATGAGTATAAAGCAAGCTATGAGCAAAACAAAGCTGCTGCTGATAATCTTCGTGCGAAGTTAGAAGAAATGCGTAAGCAGTTAACAGAGCTGAAAAATAAACGTGAAACACTTGTAGCGCGTGTAAATGCAGCGAAAGCACAAAAGAATATTAATCAGGCGATGTCTGGATTCGATTCAAATTCAGCAAAAGCTGGTTTAAGCCGTATGGAAGAGAAAGCTCTTCAATTAGAGGCTGAAGCAGAAGCGAGCGGTGAAATTTACAAAAAAGAAAAATCATTAGATGATGAATTCGCAAGCTTAAACAAAAATTCTGCTGTTGACGATGAATTATCCCGTATTATGAAGCAGTATGAGAAATAATATAGAATAGACAAAGAAACCGACATGTCTGAAGAGAATTCATGTCGGTTTTCTATTACCTTTTAGAGGAGGTTTTGCAATGACGTGGACGAATGTTTTAGCCATGCTTGTATGGACTGGAGCAAGTGCGGTGCTTTTGTTTGCAATTATGTGGGTTGATTCGATTTTTACAAAATACAATGATTTAAAAGAAATAAAAAACGGGAATACAGCTGTAACAACTCGTTTCGTTATGAAATTATTTGCGCAAGGTTATATTTTATCCCAATCGATTACGAAAGCGAATGATTTATGGCAGGCACTTCTTGCTTCAGCAGTTTCTTTCGTTATTTTATTAGTTGTAGAAATGTTTATTGAATTTGTTTTAAGAAAAATGGCAGATCTTGATTTAGAAGAAGGAACGAAAGAAGGCAGCGTAGCACATGCGATGTTAGCTGGTTCATTACATATTGTTGGTGCATTTATTTTAGGTGCTTGTTTATAAAGAGAGAAGGAGGGGTAGATTGTGAGCTTATTTAAACGTATTAAAAATATAATGAAAAGCCCAGAGCCGCCGAAACCAGAAAAAAGTCTTTTGACGTTAGCTCCTGGAGATATGATTGAAGTTTCGTTAGTCATGTACGAATTAACTGGGAAAACGAGTATGCATTCTCGCAAGGAGATTGTTTTAACTTTGCAGGACGGGAAAGATATTCGTTATTTAAAAATTGAAGACCGTGAAAATACGTATTATAAATTGTATACACCGATTGATGGTCGTTTAGATTCAATTGAGGAAATTCCAACGACGATTGAAATGGACGATATAGAGTATCATATGGAAGAGCAATATAATGGACGTGTTGTTGTTATGGGGAAAACGCCATTCGCTGCTTCAGAAGAACAGTACGTATGGGAATTCCAATCTGATAACCGCAAATTATTACGTGTGGAATGGCAAAATGGTCGCACAATGATGTATGAGGGCGAAACAATTATTCCTGCTGATGTACAAATTATAAGAGCAACATAAGGGGGCGTAATCATGTCAAACCGATTGTTTACCATGATTAAATCGTTCGTGATCCCTATACTTGCTATCGTTACATTACTTGTTATTGCCGGTTACGCTTTATCGGGTTGTCAAAGTGGTCAGGCGAAGTCAATTCAGGACCGTTATCCGCTAGAGTCTGTCGCAAAGGATGGTAAACAAGAATCTTACGTGTATAGGGCCGCCAATCGGTCAGTTCCTGAAGTTGCAAAGGAACTTATAGCCGAAAGGAAACCGAAGCAAGCATCTAAAGAAGACGAAAATCAAATGTTCCTCGTTTATTCTGATAAAATGTATAATTTACAAAAGGATAAAGAGAAACCATCTGATACGTTAATTGAAATAAGTAATGAAGAATTTGTCCGTCAAAATTACCAACCATCCTTCTTACAAGGATATATTATGGGGAGTATATTAAACGATATATTCGGTTCACGAAAATCATCATACGGTGATTATCGCGGATATAATGACAGACAAAATCATAAACCGGTTATCCCGGAAAGACCACCTACGAAAGAAGAAAAGAAAACCCCGCCTCCAATTACGAAGGAAGGGAAAGGATCTATTATTAAGCGAGGCGATAATGTAGATCCGAAATCATCAGTAGGTGATAAGGGAAGTATTACTGAAAAAGGAAGTAATACGACGCCTCCGCCTTCTACCGGAAGCAAAGGGAAAATTACGAAAACGCCAGGTGGATCGAGCGGATCTGATGTGAAGCCGAAATCATCCATTAAAACTCCGCCAAAGAATACATCTCCCCCAAAAACAAGGGTTGGTGGTTCAGGGAAAATTATGAAGAGAAGATAGTGTAAGGACCGAGAAGAGAAATTTACTTTTCGGTCTTTTTTTCATGAGAATTTATTCCTTATTGCTGGTACAATTAAGGTATAAGGAGGAGATTATTATGACTATATATAAAAGGTTTAGTGTAATTATGTTCCTCGTATTATTTCTCAGTTTGTTTATTAGTACAACGATGAAATTTCACTTTGTAGTAGGTATTCTATGGATACTATGTACATGTACTCTATTTCTGTATATTCCGCTTCGCTTTCAGCATGAAGTGAACGCCTTTCAAAAATATGTAGCATGGATTAAAAGCGGAGGAAGATGAGGGGAGTAAAATTATATCGGCGATTATTGAAATATATCGACTTACCGCCAAAAACTGACAACAGTAAACACCTAATAAGAAGAGGCTGCGCCAACATGTTGGCGCAGCCTCTTTTTTCATAACGATTAATGAATATCGTGCTTCTTGAAATTACCGCCTTTTACTTCAGCTACGTCATAAACTGTAATAAAGGCATTGGGATCAATTTCATGAATAAGTTCTTTCATTTTACTTTCTTCTAAACGGTTAATTACGCAAGAGATTTCTTTAAATTTCTCTCTTGAATAACCACCATAAACTTCATTGTATGTTGCACTTCGGCCTAAACGATCACGAATCGTTTCTACTATTAATTCAGGCTCTTTTGTAATGATTTTAAATGTTTTCGAACCACTTAAACCAACCTCAACAATATGAATCACTTTAGAAGCGATAAAGTAAGCAATCGCCGAAAGGATAGCTCCTTGAAGACCGAATACTGTTGAAACAAAAATAAAGACAAACATATTTAAGAATAAGATAAGATCACTTGTTCCAAATGGTAACTTTCGAGAAAGTAATACGGCTAGCATATCGATTCCATCTAATGCCCCGCCGTTACGTAATGCGAGTCCCATACCAAAACCGATAATAATACCACCGGCTACAGTAATTAAAAGTGTATCGCCCTCAATAATTGTTGGTACTCCGTGCATGAGAACGGTACCTACTGCTAGCGAAGCAATCCCGATAATAGAATAAATTGCAAAGCTTTTACCGATTTGTTTATATCCTAACCAAACGAAAGGGATGTTAACGACTGCGATTAGAAGTCCTAATGGTAACCCGAATAATCTTGAACTAACGATACTTAACCCAGTTACACCACCGTCTGATACGTTGTTTGGAATTAATACGGCTTCTAATCCGTATGCTGTGATAAATGCCCCAATAATAATCATCAAAGCTTTTAAAGCGATTTTCAGCTTATTGGGCTTGTTTTTCATAATTTTCTCCATATAATTTCCTCGTTTCAAACTAGTTTCTTATTTGTTATATAATTCACATCTAAATTTCATTTTAACATTTTATTTGAAAAAATTCTCCTTTAATGGATGTATGCAGGGAATATTATCACCATATTACCATTAAAATATTTTTGGAATTCGTATAAGAAATCCCATCCTTTCAAAGGATGGGAGGTTGTTAAGAAAATATAAAACTAACTACTGTTAGGAATAAAGAGAATCCTAAAATAGTTCCGCACACTTTCATATGTCGTTTACGTCCCATAACGACGATTGCAACATATTCGCGAATCATTGCATTAGGCCAATAATAAAATGCTGTTTTTGAGCCGATTCCTTGGCTGTTCAGACTGGCTTGTTTTGCATATATACCAGCTCGGAAAAGATGGAAATTATTCGTTGTAAAGATACTTTTATACTTATCGCCTGGCTTTAATGAATCCATAATTTCTTTAGAAAACAACATATTTTGATATGTGTTTACAGAGCGATTTTCCTGTATTGTATGTTCAATCGGAATTCCTTTTTCAACAGCGTAATTTTGCATTGCTTCCGCTTCCGGAAGACCTTCATCTGGACCTTGCCCGCCAGAGAAAATGATTGTCGGCGGTGTAGTAATAGCTGCTTGTTTCCAATAAAAGTCGATGGCTTTATTAATACGACTTGCAAGTAAAGGTGGCACTTTGTCATTAATTAAGCCGCTACCAAGAACGATGATGAAATCTTGATTACGTCTCGGTCTATTGAATTGGTATAGAAAATAAGCGCTTAAGAAGTTAGATAAATGTATAAAGAAATACATAGTTATAAGAGAAATCGCAGCAAAAATAAATTGAAAGTGTGTTGAGACTAAACTTGCTGGATTTATGATAGGGAGTAGCATAAAGAATAAAATCCCTAAAGCTGCAATTAAAGTTAAAGAGTTTGTAAAGCGTCTTCCTTCACGCTTCATCAAGATTCTCGCATTAAGAAATAGCCCAAACATTAAAGCGACTATAGCAAAAGGTATCATTACAATTAGCGCTATCATGGGAATAATAACGATAAAATGTAAAGCGTTATTACCAGATGCAAACGAGACGACTGCACAAAATAATAGAAAAGAACAGAAAAAGGCATTAAATAAAAAGCCATTTATTATTTTTCGTGGATCTTTTAAATAAGAGAAAAGAAAAATAATAAACAATATAAGAGGAATAATTCCGAAATACATAAATGTTGTACACCTCAATTTTTATGATGTTTTTATTACACTCTTAATATTACATGATTTTGAAGTTGTTGATGAAAAAGTAACGATTTAGAATTTTCTCAACAAATGATATAGACAGATATGATAAAATGTATTCAAAGTGATATATTAAAAGTAAAATGGTTTAGAGGGCACTCTGTAGAGTGTCTTTTTCTTTGAAATATGTAATTTTGCATATTTTGTTCCTTTTTAATGAAAGAGGATTAAAATATAAATTGTGGATACATGCTATAAAGCAGAATTGTATACAAACATTAGCCTCTACTCTTTTTGTATCTAACAATCTTGTAACGATTAATGATTCTGTTTTCTAGTGTGTGTTTACGAAAAGTGGGATGGGTATATATAAACAGGGGAAAGGGTGTCTTCTTGAAAGGTACCTTTTTAATGTTTAGTATAGATAGTTTCCACTATTAAAGTAGTGGAAACTATCTATACTAAACATTAGCAATCTTCTGTATAAAGATTATCAATTTACTATATATTCCAGTGGTGATAAGCTACATATGAAAGGCTTTCTTTTTCAAAATATTACCCCTAATAAAATTTTGAAGAAGTCAACTGTCTCCAAACTAGCTACTCATGCTTGGCAAAAAAAGAATCCATTTGGGTTCTTTTTTGCATTCGACATAATATTACAAGAGATAGTCCGTATTACGGTAAGCATTTAGATCGTGACGGCGATGGAATTGCTTGTGAGAGAAAGAAAAGCGGTAAATAAGAAAAAGCACTCAGCAGAGTGCTTTTTCTTATTTGAACATGCTATTTTTTTAGGCGATTCTCATAAAATAAAAGTAACGAAATGAAAGTAGGTGAGAAAATGCCAGCTATTGTTGAAGGGGTTATTATTGAGAACTGTAACGGGACAATTAACTTAGGTGATAAATATAACGTACATCCAATTGAAAAAACGAAAGCTTATAACGGATCAGGATCTTCAAATACCGGACTAAATGTGAGGACATTCAGTGGTATTAGTACGGCAGATGTAAGTGATAACGATGTGTATGACCAAGTAATTCAATCTACTTTATAATTTTTATATGTAAAATTGTATAAAGTGATGTATTTGCTCTGTGATACAATTGAGCTGTTAGTGATTCTTCTTTATCATAGTTGTTAGATTAGAAATGCAACACCTTATCGGAAATCATACGTATAAGAAAAAAGACACTTCGCTCGAAGTGTCTTTTTCATTTTAGTGATACCCTTTAGCAGAGTCTTTATGAATTTTATTTTTAAATATGCTATAGCTCCAAAGCTGATATCCAATAACGATTGGTACCATGACGATTGCAACGAAGAACATAATTTTCAAGTTTAATTCACTACCGGCTGCGTTATATAACGTTGTACTGTATGCGTCGTTAATACGTGATGGTAACATTCTTGGGAACATACCTGCAAAACCAGTTGTCATAAACATTGCGATTGTTAAGCAAACGAATGTGAACGCAAGACCGATTTTATGTTTGTACACCATAATAAGTGCGAGTACACTCATTAACATTGCAAGTACTGGAAGAATGAATAGTACAGGATATTCCGTGAAGTTTTGGAATAAATTTGTACGATTTGCAGTTGCGACATAGAAGATAGCTAAAATGATAGCAGCTGCCATTGAAAATGGTCTTGCGATTTTATAAGCACGATCAGATACTTCACCAGTCGTTTTAATCATAACCCAAAGGGCGCCAGATACGACGAATATAGCAGTGAAGAAAAGGCCACCTAAAATACCATAATGGTTTAGTAAGCTAAGTAAAGTACCTTCATAACCATCTTTTCCGATTTGCAGCCCGTAATATAGGTTAGCGAATGTAACTCCGAATAAGAAGGCGATTAGGAAACTACCAATTGTAAATGCCCATTTACAAGTTTTTTGCCAAATTGGTGAATCGTCTTTATGCATAAACTCCAGTCCAGCAGCGCGGGCAAATAGTGCAAATAATACTAAAAATAATGGTGTATATAGATAACTAAACATATTTGCATAGGTGACTGGGAAGGCAGCGAATGTTGCACCGCCAGCTGTAATTAACCATACCTCATTACCACCCCAGAACGGGCCAATTGCTTCTTGTAATTGATTTCGTTCTTGTCGGTCCTTCGCAACGAATGGGAAAATCATCCCGTTACCGAGTGCGTAGCCATCAAGAATGAAGTAAACTGTCCAAATTACGCCCCATAAACCGAACCAGATGACTGCAAGCATATCATGAGACATGAGCTGTACCTCCTTCAGTAGCAGGTTCTTCTAATGCAGCTGGTCCTTTTTTTGCGAACTTCAGCATTAAGTATACGTCTGCAATTAAGAGTAGAGTGTAGAACAATATTAAACTAATTAATGAGAACCAAATTTGTGGAACTGATATAGGTGACACAGATTCTGCTGTACGCATTAGTTTATAAACTGTCCACGGTTGACGACCTACTTCAGCAACAATCCAACCAGCGTTAATTGCAATATACGGAAGTAAGACAGACCACATTGTAATTTTTAAATAGCGTTTTGAGTTTTCTAGTTTTCCTTTTCGGTTTAAATAGAAGCCGAACCAAGTTAATGCCATAAAGAACATGCCAAGTGCAACCATTAAGCGGAAGCTATAGTACACGAGGTTAACATTTGGACGATCTTCTTTCGGAATATCTTTTAAACCAACAATTTCTCCATCAAATGAGTTTGTATAGAAGAAACTTCCTAGCTTTGGAATAGTAAGGAATTCAAAGTTCTTTTCATTTTTCACATCAGGAATTTGAATGATTGAGAAGCCTTGTCCTTTTCCAGTTTCCCAAACAGCTTCCATTGCAGCTCCTTTTGCTGGTTGATACTTAGCTGCTGATACACCAGATTGGTGTCCCATGAAAGGTGTAATAGTTGCTGCGAATAATCCTAAGATTAAACCAAATTTAAATGACTTTTTGAAGAATTCCACTTCGTTTTTACGTAGTAAATGATATGCACTAATTGCCATAACGAAGAAAGCACCGACAATATAACAACCAATTACAGTATGGAAGAACATATTCCATGCATATGGATTTGTAACAAGTGCCCAGAAGTCATTTAATTCAGCGCGGCCGTTACGTACTACATAGCCAACAGGATTTTGCATAAATCCGTTTGCTGTAATAATCCAAAGTGCAGATATATTTGTTCCAAGTGCAACCATCCACATACAGAAAGCACGGAACTTTGGTGAGATTTTATCTTTACCGAATAACCATATTCCCATGAAAGTAGATTCTAAGAAGAAGGCAACGAGTGCTTCGATTGCGAGAGGTGATCCGAAAATATCCCCCATATATTTGGAGTACTCAGACCAGTTTGTTCCAAATTGGAATTCCATCGTAATCCCGGTTATAATCCCCATTACGAAGTTAATTGTAAATAGTTTTCCCCAGAAATTTGCCATTGTGCGGTATGTTGGATTCAATGTGCGGGCGTATTGAGTTTCCATACATGCTACTAAAATAACAAGTCCGATTGTCAAAGGTACAAATAAAAAGTGATAAAAAATAGTAATTGCAAATTGAAAACGACTCAGTAACAGAACGTCGGACATAATAAATATTCACTCCTTTTTACATTATCTACAGTTAGTTTATAGTGAGAATAGGGGTAAAGTATGTGTGACTTGTTACAAAGCTGTGTGTATATTTTGAAAGAATTATGTCGGTTATCTGAAAATATATTGCTTTTATAATAAAACAATATCCTTTTTGAGTTTTTCATATTTTGGTACACTATCTATGTAGTGTAAATGAGAGAAAAGAGGGTTTTTAACTATGAAGTCATTAGAAGAGATTTTACAATACAATGAAAAGTTCGTTGAAGAGAAAAAATACGAAGAGTATGAAACAGGAAAATTTCCAAACAAAAAAATGGTAATTATCTCTTGTATGGATACTCGTCTTGTTGAATTATTACCGAAAGCAATGAATATGCGTAACGGTGATGTGAAAATTATTAAAGTAGCAGGTGCGGTTATTTCGCATCCATTTGGAAGTATTATGCGTAGTATTTTAGTCGCTGTATATGAGCTTGGAGCTGACGAAGTATGTGTTGTCGGTCATCATGATTGTGGTATGGCAAAAATTCAAGCAAGCAGTACAATTGAAAAAATGAAAGAGCGCGGCGTAACAGAAGAGAAATTAGATACACTTCGTTATTCTGGAATCGATTTAGAAAGATTCCTACAAGGGTTCTCTAGTGTAGAAGAAAGTGTAGAACATAGTGTGTCGATACTTCGCAACCATCCGTTACTTCCGGGAGAAGTACCTGTTCACGGTCTTGTTATAGATCCTGACACAGGAAAATTAGATGTAGTTGTAAATGGCTACGACAATTAAGAATTTACTTTGTCATCCTTTTTATCTGGGACAGGATCAAATCCTCCTGGATGGAAAGGGTGACATTTTAATATACGCTTACATGTAAGCCAAAATCCTTTGAGTGCACCATGTTTTTGAAACGCTTCTAATCCATAATGAGAACAAGTCGGATGAAAGCGACATGTTGGCGGTGTCATCGGAGAAATGAACTTTTGATAAAAGCGTATAATACCGATAAAAATCTGTTTCATAATGGTCTCCTTTTCAGCATAGTCTTAAAGTATTATAGCACGACCGTACATAATTCTTTACTAATGTCGATTTCCGTTATATCATATTGGATATAACGGAATTAAATTAAAAGCGGGAGAGATGTTGTATGCCATCAGTAGAAAGCTTTGAATTAGACCATACGATTGTAAAGGCGCCTTATGTAAGACATTGCGGAGTCCACAATGTAGGTAGTGACGGTATTGTAAATAAATTTGATATTCGTTTCTGCCAACCGAATAAACAAGCAATGAAACCAGATGTTATTCATACGTTAGAACATTTATTAGCATTTAATTTACGTAAATATATTGATCGTTATCCGCATTTTGATATCATCGATATTTCACCAATGGGTTGCCAAACAGGATATTATCTTGTTGTAAGCGGGACACCGACAGTTCGTGAAATCATTGATTTATTAGAACTAACATTAAAAGATGCGGTTCAAATTATAGAAATTCCAGCTGCAAATGAAACACAATGTGGCCAAGCGAAACTTCACGACTTAGAAGGAGCAAAACGCTTAATGAATTTCTGGTTAAGCCAAGATAAAGATGAACTTGAGAAAGTGTTTGGATAAAAAGGAAAACTGCCTGTTAAAGGGCAGTTTTTTATTTTGTTAAGAGAAAACATGCTCTTCTTTTTATGAAAGTATACTAGATACTCCAACATATAAAATAGCAGCGGAAACGAGAAAATAAACAAATGCTTTTGCTTTTTGCTGTTGCTTCAATTCATCAATTGCAAAAAAGATAAACATAATACTTAAAAGGATAAATACGTAGGGTAAAAGTACAGTGAGATTTGCAAAGAGGCTAAGTAGAGCGAGAATGAGGGCAATAGTTGCTAGTATAATGCGAATATTTTTCAATACGAAATCCTCCTTAGAAGAACAGTATAAATGGGATAATAAAAATAATGGTAAACATACTTAAACCGATGCTAATAGTTCCAATTTGCTTTTACTGCTTTTGAATCGTCTCAATTCCTACTAAAATGCCATACAAACTAAAGAGAAACAAAATGATAGGTGAAAAGATTTGAAAGTTCATTGTAAATGTGCTGTATAAACATAGAATTAAAGTAATAAAAACGATGATTAGTTATATTTGTTTTATGTGCATTTTAGCCCCTTTTAAGTAGAAAAAGTTAGTTATCGAGAGATCATAATTATAATAGCGACGATTAAAGTAAATACGCCAGAAAAGAAGGAGAGTGCACTATTTACTTTCTTTTGTTTCTGTTTTTCTTCTGCACTCATGATGAAAGTCATAATAGATAAGGCAATAAGCATATAGGGCATCGTAACAAGCGGATTTGTAAACATCCCGGATAGAGCGAGAGCGATGACGATAAGAGCGGATATAATGCGAAAAGTTTTTAGCATACTAACCCCTACCTTTTTGTATTTTTAAATTAGACTCCAATGTAATAACAGTTCGTAGTTGGTATTTAAGGTTTAATGCTACATGTAGCGAAAGTAGTTCGATATTAAAACGAAGAACATAAGACTAGAGACGAAAAAATACGGAATACTCATTGATTTTCGTCCGGATTTCAGTTCATTAATTCCTAGAAGAATAAAGAAACAACTGAGAATAAATTGTATGTATGGGAGAAGTGTGAAATTATCGGTAATAAGAGAATAAGTGCAAAGAGAGAGTATGATAAGCGTGAAAAACATGAGAAAAATCCGTAATCCAGTTAGCATTGTATACCTCCTTTAAATAGACTATTTAACGAAAAATTTCTGAAAAGCTAAGCAATAAAGCAGCAGCGCCAGCTATGAAAGCAAGTGTACCACTAGATTGTCTATGTTTTTTTATTTCTTCTAGACCTATAGTGAAAGCCATCAATCCTAAGGAAATGAACATGTAAGGCATAATGTCTCTGTTGTCGCTGATAAAACTATAGATTGCCATAGATAAAGCGATAAGTGAAAAAGTAATCCGTAATCCTTTTAGCATGAAGTCACTCTCCTTCTATCTTATGTATGTAATGATGAGAACAATCCAAATGAAAGCACCGGCAACGATACAAATAAATCCAGTTCCTGAATCTTTCTTTTTTATTTGTTCAATCGCAATGAGGAACATGAAAGCTCCTAAGAAAAATTGTGAAAGTGGTAGAAAGTTATGTTGACCTGTCAGCAAACCAATTGTGGATATGATGATGATAACGAGTGCGATTAATATGCGTATTATACGAAGCATGTTATGAATCCTCCTTGTTGTTTTTTGCGTAAGGGTTATCTTCTGGTTTATCAACGGAATGTTTATATGAATATCCTTTATTAATTGTCATTACAGAGAGTACTAATACGATAAGTACGATAGCAATGCCGATAATTAATATTTTGAGCATGAAATCCCTCCTTTTCTTTATTTTACATAATTTTGTAATTGATGAAAACAATAGAAATTAAAAGGATGAAAGAAGGGTGTTACATGGATCATAAAAAAACATATTATATATCAGTTGGAAATGGTCAAATTTCACAAGTGAAGACGGCGGACACGTATAATTTTGAAATTTATGCAAATGACGAAGAGATTACGGAGTTAAGAGAGTATTTTGATCAAGCGTATGAAGAGGACTTAGGTTCGTTTGTACGCTCCCACGTTCCATTCGTTGAGTATCATCACGATTCAAATAATGATCGGCATGATGAACAATTACAGAAAGCATATAAAATGATTTATGAACTAGGGAATCATGAAACGAAGGAATTAGTCGCACAAATGGGAATAATCAATGGATTATAATTGGATAATATTATGCAGAAAAGCGAGAATATGCTACAATTTGTGGTAGGAAAACTTGTAACCATCAATAGGGGAGTAATGGCATGTACAAATTTAAAGATTATTACCACAACACTGTACAATTATCGTTTGAACGTTACCCATTTTCTCCTGAGCCAAAGCATGTTTGGGTTGTATGTCGGTACGGGGATCAATGGTTATTAACGCATCATTTACGCCGCGGTCTTGAATTTCCAGGTGGTAAAGTAGAACTCGGGGAAACACCGGAAGAAGCGGCAGTTCGAGAAGTTCATGAGGAAACCGGCGGCATAGTTTCTGATTTAACTTACTTAGGACAATACAAAGTATCCGGAAAAGACAAAATAATCATTAAAAACATTTATTTTGCAACAATTAGTGCGGTAGAGCAACATACGCATTACGAAGAAACGAAAGGGTCTGTTTTATTAAAAGACATTCCTGATAATATTAAAACTGATAGAAAATTTAGCTTTATTATGCGCGATGATGTATTAGCGCGTACGATGAAACATATAGAAGAAATCGGCTGTTTTACGAAGTAAAGTGGCCGGTTTCTTTTTTTGTTCCAAAAAATGGTGTGAATATATCTTTACGTTATGGGCTATTCTCCACTTCTAAAAGCGAAAGAACTTCTAATAAATCATCCACCATACGTGAATGTTCAAAATCACCCCAAAATGGATCTCTCTTCCAGACGCCAAGAATGCCTACTTGTTCAGAACCAAGCACATCGTTTTCTGGATGATCCCCAACGTAAATACATTCTTCTGCTTTTACGTTTAGCTTTTGCAAAGCTCGTTCGAAAATTTCTCGGTGTGGTTTTCTTATTCCTTCAGCTTCTGAAACGAGAATTGTGTTTGTATACGTATGTATGTTTAAGGAACGCAGGTTGTTCATTTGAAAATCAGTAAAGCCGTTTGTAATAATACCGATTTTTATATTTTGCTGAGTTAGTTGTTGAAGTAATTCATGCATGTTTTGGAAAGGAATGCAGTGATGTTGAAAGTTTGTAGTGTAGTCATGCAGCAGTTGCTCTTGCGTTAAAGTAGTAATGTTGTATTCGCAAAGGAGAGTGGCATATACCTGATTTTTCCACGTATATCCATTATTATCGAGTTCAAGAAAACGAGAGCAGTACTCGGCTTTTTCTACGTTTATCAAATGAGAGGCGAAGCGATTATATTGATCACGAATAAATTGCTCTAGAGATTGGCGACGATCTAATAGTGTTCCATCTAAGTCAAATAAGACTGCTCGAATCATGGGAAACCTCCATACAGTTTTTATAATTAATTATCGCATATTCGTTAAAAAATGATTATGATATTTTTGTAGAATGGAATAATGGAGGGGTGTATGAAGAAACTGTATGGCAAGTTAGTGTGTTTTATACTTTCAATTGGCGTAGTAGCTGGATGTGATATGACGAAGCAAACTTCGAAAAGAGAGAAGAAAGATGTGTGCGAAACGACAGAAGAATGTACACAAATAGGCGATAAAACGCTTCAAAAAGTATATAAGAAGATAGATGGACTTTCAGAACTTGAAGTACCAGAAGATTATGTAATGGAACAGCATACAAATAACGATATGAAAGAAGCAGAAATGAAAAAAGAGGATGATGAAAATTATTTCTTTTTAGCTTCGTATTATATTGATGGTGATGAAATTATAGAGCCTTATTTCGATAAACTAGATCGCACACGATTGAATAAGGCTTTTGTGGATGATAAGGACGCGAAAGAAGAAGTATTAAAGCAACGTAAAGATAGGGATTATCATGAATCGTTATGGGAGATGTATAGCACTCTTATTCCAGCTAAGTATCGCACTGACATAAAAGAGTTTGACATGGTAACAGATGGTTACGACGGAATTGTCGCCCACGTTATACCGAGTATGGAGTATCCGGAAGAGTGGACCATTAGTTTAGATACGCTTGATTCAGCAGTAAATATCGATCAAGTGATGAAAACATTAATACATGAGACCGCTCACGTATTGACACTGGGACATAAACAAATACCAGTAAATGAAAAGTACTTAAAGGCTTTTGACGAAGATAAAGATATTTCATCATACCGAAATAAGTGTAAAAATCTTTTCTTACAAGAAGGATGTTCGAAAGAGAGTTCTTATATTAATCAATTCCATAACTCTTTCTGGAAACAAATTGAGCAGGAGTGGATAGAAAAGAAAGTGGAAGAAAGTGAAGAGGCACAAATTGAATTCTTTAAAGAGAAGCATGATGAGTTTGTGTCTGAATATGGTACAACGAATGTAGCGGAAGATATTGCAGATACATTTACAGCGTTTATTTTACAAGATTCTAAAAAGGTGAAGGAAGGAACGGAATTAAAGTATAAGAAAATTGCTTTCTTCTATCAGTTCCCAGAGCTCGTACAAATGCGTGCGGAAGTATTAGCGGGATTATATAATATTTCAAGGGATATAGAGCAGTCATAGTATAGTTGTCACTATTCGTCGATAAGTCGATATAATGAAAGTTGTGTTCGATATATTTTAGGTTGATAAAATGGAAACGCGAGGACTTTCAGTTCTTTGCGTTTTTTCTTATGTTGATAAAATTGAAAATTCTGTCTTTTTTTAAAAAAAGAAGAAGGAACTGAACCATTGAAATAGAATTAGTATAAAAACGTCACAAATTAGACACAATTATAATGCGCATAGTATAGGGGCTATAAGTTTACTCTCGAGGAGGTAATGAAACGTATGAAAACGATTCTTGCTGTTGCTGGTCTCATTTGGGTAATGTCTCACGGTTTTCCGATTTTTGAAGGGGAGCAAATTCGTAGTGCATTAAATAAAGAGTTTAATGATTATCATATTATTGATCGAAAAGATAATGTCGTTACGGTGCGTGTGAAAGATTGCTTCCATACAGTTACGGTTGCGAATGGCAATGTTACAGATGATTCGAAAATGTGCGATAAAAGGTAAAAGAAAGAAGCTGACTTTAGCGTAGGATTTTGAGTCAGCTTCTTTTTCGTTTTCCAATAAGGAGTTTTTCAAATGCCTCGACAAACACATACATAAGAGTGGCGAGGATGCATGTGAGCAATACACTGAGTAAGACGAGTGTGAAGTTAAAGACTTGGAATCCGTAGCTAATTAAATAGCCAAGTCCTTGTTTAGAAACGAGGAGTTCTCCGAAAATAACACCGACCCATGATAAGCCAACGTTCACTTTTAACGTTGAAATAATTGCAGGGAAGGATGAAGGGAGAATAACGTGCTTATAGCATTGCCATTTAGTGGCTCCAAATGTATCCATGACCTTTACATAGTTGGAATCGACTTCTTGAAATGCGCTGTAAATAACGAGAATGGTAATGATGATGGAGATGATTACCCCCATTGCGATAGAAGATGAAATGTTTGGACCGAAAATAACAATGATGATGGGACCGAGTGCAACTTTTGGCATTGCATTTAGGACGACGAGATAAGGATCAAGTACGCGGGCCAAAAGTGGCATCCACCAAAGGAGAGTAGCAATAATAGCTCCGAGTACAGTTCCGAGAATAAAACCTACTCCTGTTTCAAGTAATGTCGTCCATATGTGAACCCAAAGTGAACCGTCAATCCATTTCGTTAAAAAGAGATCCCAAATACTTGAAGGAGAGCTAAAGAGTAAAGGATCAATCCATTCTTTTTTACTAGCTATTTCCCATAGTGCAAAGAAGAGAATGAGCAATAAAAGCTGTAAAGAGCGAGCTAACCATGCATGTTGTCTTTCTTTTTTTCGAAACTGTTCATGTAGTTGCTTTATATTATCCAAGTCGTTCCAACTCCTTCCATATTTCTTGGAAGAGGGATGGGAAGTCATGGTGGTGGCGTGCTTCTAATGGCGATAAGGAACGGATACTTTCTGGGACGATGAACGTTTTCGCAATTTTTCCAGGGTTCGCCTGCAGTAAATAAATACGATCACTCATCGCGATTGCTTCTTCAATATCGTGTGTTACGAGTAGAGATGTTTTTTTATAGTTACGTAATAATGTGAAGACGAGATCTTCTAGTTTTAACTTTGTTTGATAATCGAGTGCAGAAAATGGTTCATCCAGCAATAAAATTTTCGGATCGGTCGCTAATGTTCGAACGAGGGCAGCACGTTGGCGCATACCGCCGGATAGTTCACGAGGATATTGCTGTTCTATATCATGTAAGCCGACTTGCTTTAAAAGCTTTAATGTATGTTCTTTCGTATATTCGTCATAAATCTTCCGAATATGAAGTCCGAGCATAATATTTTCTTCAATTGTTTTCCAAGGAAACAGGTAATCTTGCTGGAGCATATAGCCCATAGATGGGGTCATCGTTGTGATCGGTTCACCATCTAAAAATACGATTCCTTCAATTGGATCGAGTAGCCCTGCAATTATGGAGAGTAGCGTTGTTTTTCCGCAACCACTCTGACCAAGGATAGAAATAAATTCTCCTTCTTCTACTTGCAAGGTCATATCTTCAAGAATAAGTTTGGCATTCTCTTTTGCAAAAAAGCAGTGAGAAACGTTACGTATTTGTAAAAAGCTCATACACTTCGCCTCTATTTCTTAATAACGCTTTCGGCAATTTTTGTATTGACGAGCGTTTCATGTGGAACTTCTTTTTGTAATTCCCCAGCTTCTTTCATAATCGTTTGGAGTTGTTTCCATTCAGAAGCATCTAATAATGGATTTGTCGCATAAGAATGTTGCTTCTTGTAGCGCTCAATTACTTTCACTGAAATGTCTTTTGAAGTGTCTTTAAATAGTGGTGAAACAGCGTCCGCAATCTCTTCTGGACTATGTGTATCAACCCATTGCTGTGCTTTATATAGTGCGCGCGTGAATTTTTCTGCAGCAGCCTTATCTTTCTTTAAGAAACTTTCTTTTGCCATAAACGTTGTATAAGGAACAGTGCCAGATTCAGCTCCAAAAGACGCGACGATATAACCTCTTCCTTCTTTTTCAAATATACTTGCAGTCGGTTCAAAGAGCTGTACAAATTCTCCCGTACCAGATGCAAAGGCATTTGCAATATTAGCAAACTCGATATTTTGAATTAAGTTCGTATCTTTACGAGGATCAATGCCATTTTTCTTTAAAACGTATTCTCCAACCATTTGTGGCATGCCGCCTTTACGCTGTCCTAAAAACGTAACGCCTTTTACGTCATTCCAATTAAAAGAGTCTAATTTTTTACGTGAAACTAAAAATGTGCCATCTGTTTGTGTAAGCTGCGCAAAATTAATGACAGGATCTTTTGCTCCTTGTTGATGAACATAAATAGACGTTTCTGAACCAACGAGCGCAATATCAATTCCGCCAGATAAAAGGGTGGTCATCGTTTTATCTCCGCCAGCTGTTGTTTGTAAGTCAATATTTAAACCTTCATCTTTAAAAAATCCTTTTTCAATTCCAACATATAATGGTGCGTAGAAGAGAGAATGGGTAACTTCGCCAACGCGAATTTTTTGAGCTTGTTCTTTCGTACTTTCTTTTGTGCTACTACAAGCAGCAAATGTAAAAACAGCTAGTAACATGATGCAAAAAACGGTTATTAATTTTTTCACTATATGACACCTCCTAGAAGTCAATCTACAAGCATGATATGTAGGTAAGTGCCCATATGTGAGTATAATAAAGCAGGAATTTTTTTGGTAGTAAAGAAGTACAAATATAAGGGGTGATAAAATGGAGTACGAATACGATGATAGTGTACATTTACATCTTGATTATTTCGGAACTGAATGTGATATGGAATCGATTGCTTATAAGAGGAAGCATGAAGACGTATGGGATGTGTATTTTAATTTTGGAGCATATGGTATTCAGAAAGATGGTGTAGAGGCAGGGATGTTTCTGGACGACTATGCCGGTTATTACGTTTTTTCTGTACATGCTCGTGATTTGAGCTGGGAATTTGGAAGTGCCCAGTTTGAGGGGTGGGTGTTGAAGAACCATATAGTAGAAAGAACGCTTCAAAAATAGGGAGGAATTTCGTGGTTGAATTTCTCATTCTATTGTTCATTTTCGTAGTCGGATTTCTCATTATGAAAGTGCTCATTTACCGATTTGCAAAGAAAAATATTCATAAAGTGAAACTTTAATCAGTGGGGGTTTTGTCCATCCCCCACTGATTATTAGTTGAACCAATCGGGCTTTTACGGGCAGTAGATCTCTCACCTAACTGCCTTGAATTTGCTGGATTTTGAGGTGGGAGTCTTACTGCCCGTTAATGCGGGATAAATACAAAAGATTGAAATTGGTTCATATGTGGCTAGATATGACTATGAAAAAGGGTCCGAGATTAGATTTTTTTGATTTTATCTTTATAGTAATCCTAAGTATCATATGGAAAATATGGATGCT
Organism: Bacillus cereus; assembly: GCF_015071065.1. GTDB lineage: Bacteria > Bacillota > Bacilli > Bacillales > Bacillaceae_G > Bacillus_A > Bacillus_A cereus_BA. Next base: position 93,874 of record NZ_VOVA01000014.1, read on the forward strand.
TCCTCTTATATAGTAAACATGCTAATCATCGTATCCTAATAAATTATGAAAAGAACCTGTCATATGACAGGTTCTTTTCTATAATAATAGTTTTCCAAAACTCGTGCCGACAAGTAAAACCGCGCTTGCGAAAATTATTGTAAAGATCGTCTGCTTCTTTTGGTAATTTAAAAGGGTAATTGCTAAAAAGAAAAAGAGGATAAGAGTATGAGAAAACAATCCAAATTCTAATGGCTTGCGAGAAATAATTTGAATGAAGAATGGAATATATAGCATGAAATAAACAATGAGGAAAATGATTTTGGAAAATGAGAATGTAGGTGTATTCATATCGAAAACCTCCTTTCTCCAATTGTAGCATGTAGTGTTACATGGGAAATTCAATACATACGACAAATTGCGACAAGGGAGTTCATACATATTTGTTATTCTATTAAAGGTCATTATTTGTAATGTATATATAGGAGGATTTTTTAATGTTAAAGAAATTATTATTATT
>NZ_VOVA01000015.1 GCF_015071065.1 Bacillus cereus
TATATGGTGGAGGATGACGGGATCGAACCGCCGACCCCCTGCTTGTAAGGCAGGTGCTCTCCCAGCTGAGCTAATCCTCCGAAGTGGTGACCCGTACGGGATTCGAACCCGTGTTACCGCCGTGAAAGGGCGGTGTCTTAACCACTTGACCAACGGGCCAATATGTATGGCAGAGAAGAAGGGATTCGAACCCTCGCACCGCGTTAGCGATCTACTCCCTTAGCAGGGGAGCCCCTTGAGCCACTTGGGTACTTCTCTGTATGGCTCCGCAGGTAGGACTCGAACCTACGACCGATCGGTTAACAGCCGATAGCTCTACCACTGAGCTACTGCGGAATAATGAAGACAATTTGTATCTTATAAAAATTCTCATCGTAAGTCAAGAAGTTTTTTCACAACATCTTGCGCAAACGTGACATGTTTATAATATACTGGATTGCGTTTTCACTGTCAAGATGTTTTCACTACCAGTTTTAGTTGTCCTTTACACTTTCCACATACATATCTTTGCGTATTTATTTGACGTCTTCTTACATATTGAAACGAACACCCCATACATTCATACATAGAAACTTTCGTTTCCTCCTCACTAATCATTCGTTTACAAAAACGTGGTGCACCTACCTTCTTTAATAACTCACGAAAATCTCTATCTCGATGCTTATACCCTTTTCCTGTGATATGTAAGTGATAATGACAAAGTTCATGTTTAACAATCCCGACTAACTCTTCTTTACCATATATTTCGTAATATCGATAATTCAATTCTATATTATGATTCTTCAATAGATAGCGCCCACCAGTTGTACGTAGCCTACTATTAAACATCGCTTTATGTAAAAACGGCATTCCAAAGTATTGTAACGATACCTCTTCCACTAACCGCTGGATTTCTTTCTCATCCATTCTCATTCCTCCTAAACTAAAAAATATTTTTACACTTTTCTCCCTTCTTATACATATAGTAAATAGTACATATACCCATCCTCATTCAAGAAGCGTGATTTCTAAAAATGCAGCATTGCTAGAAATCCACTCACCAACCTCTCATCAAAGTTACCTTAACTAAAAGGTGCTACTTTTTTGAGAGCAGGATTAAACAAGGAGGGATTCCTATGCCCACGTGGCTAAAGAAACAAATGCAACGTGCATATTTTGAGAAAAACCGGTATCAAATCAAGTTACTAAATGAATGCTGGTTTTATTATAGTAAAATACATCAAAGCTCATAATCAATTAAACTTTCCAGTTCATAAAAAAAGAGCAGTTTCATCTGCTCTCTTTTCTTACTATTCAATCGGTAACATCGATAATGCAACACGACCTTTTTTCGTATCAATATCATCTACCCATACCTTTACAATTTGTCCCACGGATACAATATCTAATGGATGCTTTACAAATTGTTTGCTTAGTTTAGAAATATGTACTAAACCATCTTGCTTCACACCAATATCAACAAAGGCACCGAAATCAACAACATTGCGGATCGTTCCCTCTAATTCCATACCACGCTTTAAATCTTCTAATTTTAAAATTCCCTTTTTCAAAAGTGGCTTTGGCAACTCGTCCCTCATATCTCGTTCCGGGCTAATTAAAGCATCCATAATATCAACTAATGTTGGCTCACCAATCTCCGTCTCTTGAGATAATTTAGAAATATCTACTCCTTCTAAACTCTTTTGCAAGTTTGGTTTCCCCACATCATTCTTTGATAACCCCAGGCTCTTTAATAGCAATTCAACATTTTTATATTGTTCTGGATGAATCCCTGTACGATCTAACGGATTCGCTCCTTCTAATATACGTAAAAACCCAATACATTGTTCATACGTTTTTGCACCTAAACGCGGGATTTTCTTTAATTCAGTACGCTTCGTGAATTTTCCATCTTCCTCACGCTTAGCTACAATATTTTTCGCAACTGTTTTTGATAACCCCGAAACATATTGCAACAATGCAACTGAAGCTGTATTTACATTAACACCAACTCGGTTAACTGCCGTCTCTACTACAAATGTTAATGATTCATTTAATCGCTTTTGAGATACATCATGTTGATATTGCCCCACTCCAACAGATTTAGGGTCAATTTTCACAAGCTCTGCAAGTGGATCTTGTAGGCGTCTCCCAATTGAAACAGCACTTCTTTCTTCAACCTGTAAATTCGGAAACTCCTCACGAGCTACATCAGATGCTGAGTACACACTAGCACCCGCTTCATTTACAATAATGTAAAATACATCTCGTTCTACATTTTGTAATACATCTACTATAAATTCTTCCGTTTCCCTCGAAGCTGTACCATTTCCAATCGCTATCATTTCAACTTCATATTTATCTATAATTGAAATGATTTTCGTTTTTGCATCCTCATATTTACGAGCAGGCGGATGCGGATAAATAACATCTATGTGAAGAACTTTTCCTGTATCATCTACTACAGCTAATTTACAACCGGTTCTATATGCTGGATCTACCGCTAACACAACTTTCCCTTTCATCGGAGGTTGTAATAATAAATTACGTAAATTCTCAGAGAAAATATGAATCGCTTGTTCTTCGGCCGTTTCCATTAATTCTTTACGAATTTCTCTTTCTATTGAAGGTTGAATTAATCGCTTATATCCATCTTCCATCGCTAATTGTACATAATGCGCACTTTTAGACGCTTCATCAAGAATCATTTTTTTATGTAAAAACTGAAGAATTTCTTCAATTGGCGTGATAACAGAAACTCTTAATACGTCTTCCTTTTCACCACGATTCATAGCTAGTACACGATGCGGCACTACTTTTTGCAACGGTTCTTCATAGCCATAATACATTTCATATATATTCTTTTCATCTTTTTCTTTATCTTTTACAGATGAAGACATAATCCCTTTTCGGAAAGTAGTATTGCGAATCCAACTACGATATGCCGCATTATCCGAAACAAGTTCCGCAATAATATCTTGCGCACCTTGCAACGCATCTTCTGCAGACTCCACTTCTTTTTCTGCATTAACAAATTCCATAGCCTTCTCTGCTGGATTTTCTTTTTTATATAACAATAGCCACTCAGCTAATGGTTCTAATCCCTTTTCTTTAGCAATTGTAGCTTTCGTTCTTCTTTTTTCTTTATATGGACGATATAAATCTTCTACTTCCTGAAGTTTTGTTGCAGCAACAATATGACGACGCAACTCTTCGGTTAGTTTACCCTTTTCACCAATAAGACGAAGAACCTCTTCTTTCCTATCTTCTAGTTGCATCATATATTGCCATCTTTCTAAGATTGCACGAATTTGCACCTCATCTAGGGATCCTGTCCATTCTTTTCGGTAACGAGCGATAAATGGAACTGTGTTACCTTCTTCTGTTAATTGAATAACATGACGAACTTGCTTTTCTGCAAAGCCTAATTCTTTCACTAACATTTTCATTAACCCTTGTCGATTACCTACCATTTCCATATCCAACCGTAACCTCCTCTATAATAAAAAAAAGTTGCCCTGTAAAGAGAGCAACTTAAACTGCCGATTTAAAAATCTATTAGTCCTAAACTAATTTGTAACGCTTCATCTACACGACTCATCATCACTTCATCCAAATGAGTGATTTTGTCCGTTAAGCGTTGCTTATCGATTGTTCGAATCTGCTCAAGTAAAATAACAGAATCCCTCTCAAAACCGTACTTTTTCGCATCAATTTCCACATGAGTGGGTAATTTCGCTTTTTGAATCTGTGCAGTAATAGCCGCTACAATCACAGTCGGACTAAAACGATTTCCGATGTCATTTTGAATGACAAGAACCGGACGAACGCCTCCTTGCTCAGAACCAACAACTGGGGAAAGGTCTGCAAAATACACGTCGCCGCGTTTTACAATCAAAATATTACCCCCCGCTAACTAAGCGTTCTACTGTATGAGCTGCTTCATACTCTGCTAAGAAAGCTTCAGATGCAATACCAAGATTAATTTTTCCCATTTCAATGTACCCACGTCGCATTGATTCATGTTGGTAGCGTTTCTTCGTCTTATGTTGACGCAATAACAGTTGTGTTGCCTGGCAAATTAGTTCATGGCGATTCTTATTCTCTTGTTTTCCAATTCCGTCCAATTCCGTTACCATTTGCTTTGGCAACCGAACCACGATTTCAGTAGTTACACTTGATTCGGACACAAAAATACACCTCCACCGTCAACTACACACCCAAATATATATATGACACCTATTTTAATAATACCATTGTATGGAGCCTGTTGCAAAGACTTCCTTATTCCTTGCTTATGTTTTCCAATTCATAAACAAAACATTCATCTTCTTTTACTTTTTATCTCTTTCAAACAAGAAATAAAGCAATCCTTTCCGCAACATTTCATTGTAACTTATATTAATAACAATTATAAAAAGAAGCTCCCTAGCAAAAAAGAGCTTATTTTCCATTAGCGAAAATCCCTTAAATGACGAGATGCTGAGCAATAATACCTTCTTCTATATATCGTTCAAATAATTGATTACTTCTACAACTTTACCATGTCGTATAAATATTCTCGGTACACGAAAGCTTATCGTTGCAATAATTTCATAATTAATAGTCCCGGAATATTCAGCAACCTCGGTAGCACTAATATACTCATCACCTTGTCTCCCAATGAGTGTAACTTTTGTACCAAGTGGCACTTCACAAGGAAGATGTATCATGCATTGATCCATTGTCACTCGCCCTACAATCGGTACTCTTTCACCGTTTACAAGTACTTTAAACCCTTGCAATCTTCTAAGCCAGCCATCTGCATATCCAATTGCAACTGTCGCAATCCATTCTTCAGTTCTCGTTCGGTATGTGACATTATAACTAATCCCATCCCCTTTAATCACTTGCTTAATATGAGCAACTTTCGTATGAAGTGACAACGCCGGTTCCAATTTAAATGGTAAAAAAGGACGTATTTCTACAGATGGGGATAATCCATACATCGCAATACCAACTCGCACCGCATTAAATGTAATCCCTTGAAACCTTAACGTTGCAGCGCTATTGGCTGTATGGACAAATTTAGGATTCACTCCAAATTCTTTCAACCAACTTAACTGCTGCAAGAATGTATTATATTGCTTATCAAAGTAAGAAGTCTCAACCTCATCCGCTGTTGCAAAATGCGTATATACTCCTTCTAACTCTAAAAATGGTGCACCTTCTAAACTCTTTAAGAACCCTTTTAATTCTTTGCGTTCACGTATTCCGATTCTCCCCATACCACTATCAAAATTAATATGGAATTTCATTATTGATGAACCATCCCAGAGCTTTATCGCTTCTTCCACCCATTCTTTTTGAAAAACAGTTAATGCTACATCATTTTCAGCAGCTACATTTACATCACAGGGCGGGGAAGGGCCTAATACTAAAATCGGTGCAGTAATACCAGCCCTCCGAAGCACTAAAGCTTCATCTAAAAAAGCAACTGCTAATCTTGTTGCTCCTGCTTCTAATGCAGTTTTAGCCACCGGTACATAATCGTGCCCATATGCATTCGCTTTAACTACAGCAAAAATCTCTACATCACTTGGAATGAACTCTTTAATATGCGTAACATTGTTATAGATCGCATCTAAATCCACTTCCACCCAAGTGTCACGGTAAAACGGTGCTTCTTCCATAAATACACTTCCTTATACACAATATGCGAAGCTTATTCTTTTATATGCTTCTTTTATGAAATCCACCTTCAAACTAAGAAAAGACGCGGTGCACATATATCACCACGTCTAAGAAGTTTACTTCACCTGCTTCGCTGTAACCGAACGAGCAACCATCAACAACTCATTCGGCTCTAAACCTTTAGACACGAGCATATATTCCACTCCGTTATGCGACCACGTTACAGAGTCTTTCGTCAATGCACCCATCGTGAAACCAAGATCAACCGGCTCTCCACTTACACTTACCGCCGATGAGGCCTCTGCAACTTTTGCCTTTTCTTGTATTAAAGTAAAGGATTTCTTACCTCCAGTGTATGTGAGTATTGCACGCTTGCCACTGTCTGTCTTCAACTCTTCTTCCTCTTTCAAAGTCATGCCTTGTGGCGTATCACGTGGATACAAAATAGCAAACGGTTTGTCTTCTTTCGCTGCCGTCTGAACATCCACTTGTGCTCTAGACATATTTTGTTTCGTATCAAATGCACCTTTATCAAACTTTGCATCAAACTTTACTTTAGTGAAATCTACTTTTACAAGGACATTTTGATCATTATCCATCAGTTTCACAGAAACTGGTGTTAAATCACTTTTATTCAGCTTAATTTCTTGTTTCGGCAACATATTTTGATGTTGATAATTTGTTTTTGTTTTAAATACATAATACTTATCTGTTTTCTCGAAAGAGAGATTTTTCTTATCTTGCAAAATATCTCTTACAAGTGATTCATATAAATAAGCCTGGCTACTATTTTGCGGCCAATCACTTTGAAAACGGAAACTCTTATTAAGCGCCGGTGTTAATACAAATACACCTTCATCATTTCTTAAAATAATTTGACTCTGATCCTTTTTCGCATTCTGCAAATTCACACGATAATACGAAGGTTCTTTATGCCAAATTTCTACATTGTACTCCTGAGGCTCATTTCCTGTTTTAATAGATAATTTCGCTTCAGCTTGATAACTCTTCATACTTTTAACTTTTGCTTCTAAATCTCTCACAACATCTTCCTGTTTCTTTTCCATACAACCCGCCAACACAAAAACGGTCAATAAACCGACAAGAACTAAAAACAGACGCCTTTTCATCACTTCAGCCCCTTTGCCCCTATAAATGAATGGAAGATATGCCTTCCTTATCGCTACCTCAAATATATGAGACAAAGCTATAAAATATGCAGACTAGCGTGACGAGCTTTCCAAAACAACTTGAGCAACGGCAAATTCTTTACTATGACTAATTGATAAATGAACAATATGCTCTGTATTTGTAATGATAATCGGCTTACCTCTATCATCATTCCTTACTTCAATATCTAAAAAACTCACTTCTTTCCCGATACCGGTCCCTACCGCTTTAGAATACGCCTCTTTTGCTGCAAACCTTCCAGCTACGAATTCTGTAAGACGACTTCCTTTCAGCCCCTCGGCAACACTACGTTCTCTTTCAGTTAAAATACGTTCCATAAATTTAAGCTTTCCATCTAGCATTTTTTCAATTCGATTTAACTCAATAATATCGATTCCAATCCCTACAATCATTTCAAAATCCCCTTCTTCTATTTAGCTTTCTTCATTCATATTGTAAGAATAACAGAGAATCTTTCTGATGCAAAAGGAGTGATACTAACAACATGCTAATACCATCCACTCGCATTTCCTTACAACCGATTATCATCTCTTTACTTCTTATACAATTAGTCATGATTATATTGAGCGACTTTTCCCTCTTTCACCTGGCAGCCTACAATGAATATATCGCTAAAGGAGAATGGTGGCGTGTCATAACTTCCTTACTTGTACACGTAGACTTACAACATTTTCTTTCTAATAGTATTTGTTTATTTGTACTTGGTTCTTCTATTGAAAAACAACTAGGACACTTTTCTTTCATCATTATTTTTTTCCTTTCTGGCATTCTCGGGAATATTTCTTCTTATATTATTATGCCTCTTGAATATATTCACGCCGGAGCATCTGGTGGTATTTTCGGATTACTAGGCGCCCAATTATTTTTATTGTATAGTCGATATCGTTCTTCAAAACCAAGAGACATCGCTATTTTTTCAATAATGATACTTATATTACTGCTATTTACTTTCTTTAATCCCTCTGCCAATCCTATAAGCCATTTAACAGGATTGATCATCGGCGGCATGTGCACCCCTTTTTTAACCAAAAAAACCGATGGCGCAGAGCTTATTTAATATAGAAGCTCGCACCATCGACAATTTCCACATCTGTTTGTTTACTTAACTCTCTCATTAGTTGAAATAAAGACTCGTCCTTTTTCTTCGCCTCAATCATACAATCAATTTGCGGAACACTCCCCTTTATCTTTTTCAAAAAAGATAAGAAGGTATCTACATCAATAAAATCTGCATGTGCTCTCGGGTCTTTTCCATCTCTAGGACTGGAGATGTGCATTTTAACTGGTAACAAAGACGATTCCCACGTATGTACAACACGTGCCCAATCTTCATGCCAATCTTCCTGGTCATTATTCATCATATGATGGTGCAAATCAAACACGACTGGAATGTCTAATTTCTCACCTAAATACAATGTTTCTTCTAAAGAAAAGGTCGTGTCATCATTTTCTAATATAATCATCTCTTGAATACCTCTTGGAACAGTTGACCAATTTTCTATAAAGCGTTCTAATGCGAGCTCCTTATCTTTATAACCTCCTCCCACATGTAATACACATCGTTGCTTATGTTCAATTCCCATACCCTTTAACAATTTTTTGTGCATCTGCAATGTTTTTACAGATTGTTGGAAAACACTCTCCTCAGGTGAATTTAGTACAACAAAATGATCTGGATGGAAGTCAATTCGCATATTCATACGAATTGCATATTCACCTAATTCTTTCAGATTTTCTTTTAAAGGACGAATATAGTTCCAATCTAACAACTCCTCATGATTCGCTAAAGGAATAAGCTTGGAACTAAGCCGAAAGAAAGATATATCATGCCCTTTATTATGCTTTAATAACCGTAAGCAATTTTCCAAATTCGAATTAGCAATCCTTTCGAGTTTACGAATCGCAGCCTCTCGATCATCAATCCGCCGAAACTGTGCATATGTCATCGTTTGAGATGGAGATGCATTCTTCAAATGCACACTCATCGCAACATACCCAAGTCTTACAAGCATATAGCACCCCATTTCTATACGAGTTATTATGTAGTATGCACAATTACAGAAATAAAAAAAGAGAATGCCAGCAAAGGGCATTCTCTTTTTTATTAAGCTTGTGGACGGCTATGATGTTTTCTTTCGCCGCGTCCATTTGAAGATCCAGGACGACCTTCACCTTTACGACCACGGTTACCATCACGGCTACCACTACCACCATCACGATTGCGATCACGGTTACGACCATCGCCACTTCCACTTCCGCGTCCGTCACGGCTACCACCATCACGATTGCGATCACGGTTACGACCATCGCCACCGCCGCGTCCATCACGACTACGATTACGGTTACCATCACGGTATCCACTTCCGTTACCACCGCGTTTTTTAGAACCGCCACCTCTTGAAACAACTGGTGGTTCTGATGTTAAAGCGATTGGAGTTGTATCTGGCTCTTTTGTCATCATTTTTAAAGCAGCAGCTACTACTGTTACAGAATCATTCTCTTCTAACATTTCTTCTGCAATACGCTTGTAGTATGATAAGTTTTCATTTTGGATTGTGCTTTGAAGTTTTTCAGCGATTAAACGTTGTTGACCTTCTAATGCCTCGTCAAGTGTCGGTGCTTCCATACGATCAACCTTACGTTTTGTTGTACGCTCGATATTTTTCAATTGTCCTGATTCACGTGGTGTTACAAATAACATTGCAATACCCTTTTTACCTGCACGGCCAGTACGACCGATACGGTGAACGTATGATTCTGGATCTTGTGGGATATCGAAGTTGTATACGTGTGTTACGCCTGAAATATCAAGACCACGTGCAGCAACGTCTGTTGCAACAAGAACTTCAATAGCACCTTCTTTAAATTTGCGTAATACAGACATACGCTTCGCTTGTGTTAAGTCACCGTGAATACCTTCTGCTGCATAACCACGTAAGTTTAATGCTTCTGATAATTCATCAACACGACGCTTTGTACGACCGAATATGATTGCAAGCTCTGGAGATTGAATATCTAGTAAGCGTGTTAACACGTCAAACTTATTCTTTTCTTGCACTTCTAAATAGAACTGCTGAATGTTTGGCATTGTTACTTCTTTTGCTTTTACTTTAATGTGTTGAGGCTCAGTCATGAAACGCTCAGCAATACGACGGATTGGATCTGGCATTGTCGCTGAGAATAATAATGTTTGATGTGTTTCTGGCACATCTGTTAAAATCGCTTCAATATCTTCAATGAAGCCCATGTTTAACATTTCATCCGCTTCGTCAAGAACAACAGTCTCTACGTTTTGTAAGCGAAGTGTTTTACGGTTAATATGATCTAAAATACGACCCGGCGTACCAACAATAATGTGTGGGTGTTTTTTTAGAGCACGAATTTGGCGGTTAATATCTTGACCACCATAAATTGGTAGAATACGAACACGTTTATGTTTACCAAGTTTGTATAGCTCTTCTCCAACTTGAATTGCTAATTCGCGCGTTGGCGCGATAACAATACCTTGAACTGCTTCTTTATTTGTATTCACTTTATCTAATAGTGGTAATCCAAATGCTGCTGTTTTCCCTGTACCTGTTTGCGCTTGCCCAATAATATCCTTACCTTGCAATGCATATGGAATTGTTTCAGCTTGAATCGGCGTAGCCTCTTCAAAGCCCATGCTTTCAACAGATTGCAGTAAAGACTCACTTAATCCTAATTCTCGAAATGTTGTCAATGTTACTTCTCCTTTTCTATCCTATACTTATCATTTAAAAAAAGGCGTTTTCCGAACTTGCGGAAAAGCCCTTTTCCTGAATACTTACGTATATAACCGGGCGTATATTCTTCACGAAAATACTTCTAAACGTTATTACACTTTATCAATTATATGTTTTGTAGGTGTAAAAAGCAAACCCCAACTGTTACCTTATTTCATATTCAGAGCTTTTTTCTTTACTTTTATTTTTTTATCATTTACTGTAAGCGCTTATTATAAGTTTCCACTATTTTCGTGGCTATCATCCCTATTTATATACACCAATTATTTCAACATCGTAATTACTTCTTCTAATTTCATGCCGCGAGATGCTTTTACTAATACAACATCTTTGGTACCGACTACTGCTTGCAACTCTTTTATTAACTCTTCTTTACTATCATACGCTTTTACACGGTCTTTAGGGAAATTAATTTTTGCACCTTCAGCAATTTGAGCCCCTAATTTACCATATGTGAATACATATGAGATTTTTGCTGGATCAATTAATTTACCTACTTCATAATGAAATTGCACTTCTTGATTTCCAAGTTCTAACATATCACCAAGTACAACAATTTTTTTAGCAAATCCATCTAAACCATTCATTAGGTGGAACGCAGCTTCCATAGCTGTTGGACTAGCATTATAAGCATCATTGATAATTGTTAAACCACTATCTGTTTTTACAATTTCCATACGCATACCTGTCATTTGAAGTGTTACTAAACCCTTTTTCATTTCTTCCCACGTTACACCAAAATGTTTTGCAATTGCCATTGAAGCAAGCGTATTATATACATTATGTTTTCCTAGCACCGGTAGATAGAATGACAAAGTTTCATCCCTGTTCATCTTAAAGTGTGTCCCAGTAGCCTGTAATGTCACAGTAGTTGGATAATAATCATTCGCTCTCGCATCACCAAATGTAACTATTTCACCTGCTAAATTCATTTCTGGAACACGATTCGTTAATAGCGGCTCATCTCCATTATATACGAACACGCCACCCTTTTGTAAACCTGTAACAATTTCTAACTTCGCTTCAGCAATCGCCTCACGAGAGCCTAAATCCATTAAGTGTGCCTCACCAATGTTCGTGATAATGGCTGCATTAGGACGAGCTAACTTAGATAGAAATTCAATTTCTCCTCGGCTTGACATGCCCATTTCTAATACAGCTACTTCTGTATTTTCCTCTAAATTTAAAATTGTAAGGGGTAAACCAATATGGTTGTTGAAATTACCTTCTGTTTTTTGAACTTTAAATTTAGTCGCAAGAATACTTGTTACAATATCTTTCGTAGATGTTTTACCATTACTACCCGTTACACCAACAACTTTTACATCCAATTGATCACGATAATTTTTCGCTAACATTTGCAAAGCTGCTAGTGTATCTTCTACAAAAATAACTGGAAGATTTTCAGGTGGATTTTCTACATCTTTCATCCATAATGTAGCAATCGCCCCGTTTTCAACAGCTTTATCTACAAAAGCATGTCCATCGAAACGTTCGCCTTGAATCGGAACATATAAATTTCCGTTTTCAATTTTCCTCGTATCAATAGACACCCCTTGTATAGTAATTCCCTCATACTGCTCTGCTAATCCAGAACCATTTATCATCTGCTCTACTTGTTTTAACGTTCGATTTATCATGAAAACACTCCTTACATAGAGGAAGCACTATTCCTTTGAATAGTGCTTCCTCCTTTTTTGTTAGATTGTATATTTAATTTTTTGTTTTTCTTCGTGACGCTCAATCGCTAGGCGAATTAGCTCTTCAATTAATTCCGGATACGGTAACCCTGTATGTTGCCATAATAGAGGGAACATACTAAACGGCGTGAATCCTGGCATTGTGTTTACTTCGTTAATATATACTTCTCCATCTTTCGTTAAGAAGAAATCAGCTCGTGTTAAGCCCGAGCCATCTAATGATTGGAATGCAATAATTGCATCTCGCTTAATTACATTAGACTCTTCTTCTGTCATTTCAGCTGGAATAATTAACGCTGTATCACCATCGATGTATTTCGATTTATAATCATAAAAATCTTTTTTCGGTACAATTTCACCTACAACTGAACATTTCGGCTCATCATTACCTAATACACCAACTTCTACTTCACGACCTACAATATTTTCTTCTACAATAATTTTGCGGTCAAATTGGAATGCCTCTTCAAATGCATTCTCAAGCTCTTCACGATCTTTACACTTATTAATACCAACACTTGAACCAAGGTTTGCTGGTTTCACGAAGCAAGGATATCCTAATACTTTTTCTACTTTTTCATATGCTGTTTCACGATTTTTTTCCCATGCGCTACGGATGAAAGATGCATATTTTGCTTGTTTCAATCCAGCCTCTGCAAAGATATTTTTCATAACAACTTTATCCATACCAGCAGATGATGCTAATACACCGTTACCTACATATGGAATGTTCAGTAACTCTAATAATCCTTGTACTGTCCCATCTTCACCATTTGGTCCATGTAATAACGGGAAAATAACATCAATTGCATCTTCTTGTTTAGAATTTGCAGTTGGAATAATTTCTGTACTTAATGATACAGGAGAGATTGTATTTTCTTCTCCACTCATTTGTAATGCTTCAACAGTTGCTACTTCGCCTTCAATACGCTCACCGCGCATCCACTGGCCTTGTTCTGTAATATAAATTGGATGAATCTCGAATTTATCTTGATTTAATGCTTTAATAGCAGCAAGAGCCGTTTGTAACGAAACTTGATGCTCAGCTGATTTTCCACCGTATAATAAACCTAATTTAATTTTTGTCACTGAAATCACCCTAACCAATTGTTTTCATTTTTCTATTTTAGCACTTTTTATAAAAATAGGTAGTTCCTATTTGAAATAAAATGTAACTTCCATAAATAATTAAAAGACACCACTTATTGGTTTTCTACACTTTTTCTATTTCATTTTCTTCACAACTAAACAAAATGAAATTGCAATCTAATCTAGTTATGTACCTAAAATATGTAGAAGTCCCCTTTTTGTGTATGTCATCTATTTTATTAAGAAGATTGTTTGGTCAGTGTGTCTTTTTGCCTTTTTTCAACGAGACGATCTAAGGAAACGTATACAATACCTGCAACTACACATCCTATAGCTAAAATTGTAAATAAGAGATGACCAAGTAATCGATCTAATAAAAACCCTCCAAGAAGTGGACCGAATGCACTTCCTGTAATCCACTGCAAACTTGCCGCTCCCATATAAGTTCCTCTCAAATGCTCAGGGGCTAAATTCGCTACAAATGTCATCTGTACAGGCGACATAATCATCTCGCCTAACGTATATATTGCATAAACGAGCAGTAACATTATTAAAATCGTCGTAGCATTTGTGCCTAATCCTCCAAACCACTTCGGTAACCACCCTATAAAAAACAAACCAATTCCAAACAAACACGCTCCGTACAACATCGTTTTTCCGACAGGTTTATCTGACGCCCATTTTGAAATTTGAAATTGAAACAAAACAACTAATAGACCATTTAATGCCATTAAATATGGGTATGGATTGTTAGTTCCAAAAATATTCTTCATTTCGTTATCAAAGTGAAGAGGTAACATACCTTCTGTTTGAGAAAATCCCATAGAAATAATAATACCCGCTAATAAATAAATCATTAACGCCTTATCTCGCATTAAAATTTTCCAAACTGCTCCGGATTCTTTCTCTTCTTTTTTATCTGCGGCTTTTGGCATTGTCTCCTGAATCAGAATTAATACAAGTAATGCATAAAACAGCATTGTCGACGAGGCGATAATAAAAACAAGGTTCTTCGATAAAACAACTACCGATGCCCCCATTATCGGCCCAATTGCAGCGCCAATATTATGTCCCATCCGCAGTAAACCGTATGCCTCGGTTCTTTTCTCAGGTGCTGTTACATCCGCAACCATTGCTGATGCAGCGGGATGAAATAATGAATTACTGAGTCCTAAAAAAATAGATAAAATAGCATAAGGAATAAATCCTTCTATAAATAAAAAACCTAGCATTAACAACGCATTACTCACCATTGAAAAGATCATTATGGGCTTTCTTCCATATATATCAGCTATTCTTCCGCCTATAAGTGCACCGAAACTTGCCGCAATTGGAGAAAGTGCCATAATAACGCCTACTTCCAATAACGAATCCACCTTATCTTTTAAATATAGTGCAAAAAAAGGCATCAACATCATCATTGCAATTCCATTTAGTGTTTCGCCAATAAACCGAATCCATATGTTTCGGTCCATTTCTCGTAACTCTCGCCACGTATTTCTCATATCTTCCCCCCTAGTTCATCACACATTATTCTATAACATTTTTAGAAAAGTGTAAATTTTCAAAATAATAGGTCCACTACATCTTCCTCTTTTTTACTACTATTTAAAACACTGCGCTTTCTACAAAAGATTCACACAATCATCTATATATATCTTTTCATACCTGTTTTTGGTATTATTATACATGTCGATTCCACAAAAGAGGCATGCTCCTTTATTGAGCATGCCTCTTTTTACTTATTTCACAGTATATGAACCCTCTTCCATCCAGCTATACATATACTTTTCATCTTCCGTCTCATGTGCTTGTTTTACAATACGAAGCGGACGGAATGTATCTATCATAACAGCCAGTTCAAGTGTCTCTTTCTTCCCTATACTCGCTTCTGTTTTTCCAGGATGCGGCCCATGTGGGATCCCGCTTGGATGAAGCGTAATAGAACCTTCTTCTACACCTTTTCGGCTCATAAAGTTGCCTTCTACATAGTACAGTACTTCATCACTATTCACATTACTATGATAATATGGTGCCGGAATAGATTCTGGATGATAATCGTATAAACGCGGTACGAAAGAGCAAATGACGAAATTATGCCCTTCGAATGTTTGATGTACTGGTGGCGGCTGATGAATACGACCTGTAATTGGTTCAAAATCCTCCACATTAAAGACCCACGGATATAAATAACCATCCCACCCAATAACATCTAGCGGATGGTGCCCTAAAACATGCTTATGCATATACCCCCTTGACTTTGTCATTACGACAAACTCACCTTTTTCATCATATGTCTCCAATTTCTCCGGTCCACGCATATCTCTCTCGCAAAACGGACTATGTTCTAACAATTGCCCATATTCATTGCGATAGCGACTTGGTGTTGTAATTTGGCTATTTGCCTCTACAACAAGAAACTTAGTCTCTCCCTCATCTGGAATAACACGATAAATCGTTCCAATTGGAATTGTTACATAATCACCTTTTCTATAGTGAATCGTTCCAAACATCGTTTCAATTTTTCCTGTTCCATAATGAACAAATAACATTTCATCGCCATCACCATTACGGTAAAAATAATCCATTTTTTCTGTTGGACTCACTACTCCAATTAATAAATCCTCATTCCCAAGCATAAAGTTTCTTCCGCTTACTGCATCACCTGTTTTTTTATTTTCTTTCGTACGGAAGTGGCGATGAGCAAGAAAGGCATCCTCTTCATACTGTAACTGACAAGAATGCGATAATGCCGCATGCCCTACTTCTGTTGGCATATAATGATGATACAAAATAGACTGGGTACCAGAGAAACCTTTTGTCCCCATTACCTGCTCACGATAAAGCGATCCATCTTTTTTACGAAATTGTACATGTCGTTTATGAGGTAGCTCCCCCATGTGACGATAAAACATGCCCATCACCTGCTTCCATTTCTTTTTTGATCGTATTACGTAATGTACCTAAACCAGTAATCGACAGCTCTACAACATCTCCATCTTGTATCCACTCTTCTGTACCAAGCTCTAAAATACATCCTGTGCCTACTGTCCCAGAACCAATCACATCTCCTGGATATAACGTAACGTCTTCCGAAGCACGTTCAATCATTTCAGCGAATGTATAATAAATATCTTGGAAATTTCCTTTTGATAACAGTTGCCCATTTACATGAGCAGTCATCTCTAAATCATAACGATCACCATTACGATAAACGTCTAATTCCTCTTTCGTAACGAGATACGCTCCTAATGAAGTTGCAAAGTCTTTCCCTTTCGCTGGGCCAAGCCCTACTTTCATTTCTGTTGCTTGTAAGTCCCTTGCACTCCAGTCGTTCATAATACAGTACCCAAAAACATATTCCTCTGCTTGCTCACGAGAAATGTTTCGTCCTTCTTTCCCAATTACGCAAGCAATCTCTAACTCATAATCAAGTTTTTTAGACTTCTTCGGACCAATAACAAAATCATCTGGTCCAATAACAGCACGGTGGTTAGTAAAATAAAAAACCGGGATATCATACCATTCAGACACAACATCTAATCCTCTTCTCCCGCGAGCTGTTTTTACATGCTGCTCAAATGCATAAAAATCTCGAATGCTACTCGGATTAGGAATAGCCGCAGCGAGTTGTACTTCCTCTAGGGAATATATGCCCTTTTCCGGATTCTTAATATTACGTACTACTTCTACATACTCATCCGCTTTCTCTAAAAAGGCGAACATCGAAGAAGGTAATTTTCCATCACTAGCAAGATTCATATCGATTACTTTGTCACCTTCAAGCCATCCAGCTCGCATTTCCTTCGAAGGGAGACGAAATGTAACAAATTTCATCATGATTCCTCCCTATGAAAATGAAATTTCCACCAGCAAGGACCTCTTGCTGGTGGATACAAATTTTATAAATTCCCGCGACGCTCTTGTTCTCTTTCAATTGATTCGAATAACGCTTTAAAATTCCCTTCGCCAAATCCACGAGAACCTTTACGTTGGATAATCTCAATAAATAAAGTTGGACGATCTACAATCGGTTTCGTAAAGATTTGCAATAAGTAACCTTCATCATCACGATCTACTAAAATCTTTAATTCTTTTAATTTATCAATTTCTTCATCAATTTTCCCAACACGTGCAGTTAACTCATCGTAATACGTATCTGGCGTATCTAAAAACTCCACGCCATTTGCACGAAGTACTTCAATTGTTTTTACAATGTCACTTGTTAATAAAGCGAGATGCTGTACACCCGCTCCGTTATAGAACTCTAGATATTCTTGGATTTGTGACTTTCTTTTTCCATCTGCTGGTTCATTAATTGGAAACTTAATACGGCTTCCATTCGTCATAACTTTTGACATTAATGCCGAATACTCCGTGCTAATATCGTCATCATCAAAGTGAATCATTTGTTTAAATCCCATGACGTTCTCATAATAACTAACCCATTCTTCCATTTTCTCAACGTTACCAACGACATGATCTACAGCAATTAAACCTGATTCTTCAAATGGAATATTGAACTCTACCTTTTGAAATCCTGGCATGAATGTTCCTTTATAGTTTTTACGCTCTACAAGCGTATGAATTGTATCACCGTACGTACCAATAACCGCTTTCTTCAAGGTACCTTCCTCATCTGTTAACTCTTCAGGAGGAGCAATCGCAACAGCGCCACGCTTCACCGCTTCAGAGTAAGCTTTATCAACGTCATCAACAAGTAAAGCTACATCTTTCACTCCATCACCATGAGTCTTTACAAACTCTGCAATACGGCTATCGCTACTTAAAGCTCCAGATACAACAAAACGCATATTTTTTTGCACAAGAACATAAGATACCTTTTCACGGTTTCCTGTTTCTAACCCAGAATAAGCTACAATTTTGAATCCAAACGCTCTCGCAAGATAATAGCTTGATTGCTTTGCATTTCCTACGTAAAATTCTATATGATCTACATCACGTACCGGGAAAAAATCCTCCATTTGTGCAGCTAGCGTATCCATAGATTTTTGTTTCATAAATTCCTCATCCCCCTGTAAATAGATTAAATGGTCCATAATTAAACCTAACCGAAAACGCTTCCAATTTTCATTAATAGAAATTAGTTAGCAAGCTAACAAATTCTGACCTTTAAAATTTTCTATCTTTTCTGCCAAATTCCTCTTTTTTTCTTACATATAAAATTCGACCTTTTTCTCTTTAAAATACAGTGAAACTTTAATCAGCGGGCTTTTGCGAGATAAGGGGATAACATTAATACTTGAGGGGGTATATGAGAGGAAAACAAAAAAGACTCCAACATATTAACTATTTACTAATATGCTAGAGTCTTTATTTTTTTAGAATAATGGTACGTACGGTGTATAAAAACTTATTGTTATCAATATTCATCATACTAATACATTTGTAAGGAATATAATAAACGCTGTTAATACTGCTGCTCCACTTGCTGATCCTAAAATATCCATTTTTGTTACTTGTAATACTTGTTCCTTGTTCATATTCCTCATTCTCCCTTCTCTTATTTTGTTACAAAACTTTTATTATACTAATACACTTGAAAGAAATACGATTAATGCCGTTAATACTACTGCTCCGCTTGCTGATCCTAAGAAGTCACCTTTTGTTACGTTTAATACTTGCTCGTTGTTCATAATTTTCATTCTCCCTTCTCTTATTTTTGTTACAAAACTTCTATTATACTAATACGCTTGATAGAAATACGATTAATGCTGTTAATACTACTGCTCCGCTTGCTGATCCTAAGAAGTCACCTTTTGTTACGTTTAATACTTGCTCGTTGTTCATAATTTTCATTCTCCCTTCTCTTATTTTGTTACAAAACTTCTATTATACTAATACGCTTGATAGAAATACGATTAATGCTGTTAATACTACCGCTCCGCTCGCTGATCCTAAGAAGTCACCTTTTGTTACGTTTAATACTTGCTCATTGTTCATAATTTTCATTCTCCCTTCTCTTATTTTTGTTACAAAACTTCTATTATACTAATACGCTTGATAGAAATACGATTAATGCTGTTAATACTACTGCTCCGCTTGCTGATCCTAAGAAGTCACCTTTTGTTACGTTTAATACTTGCTCGTTGTTCATATCATTCATTCTCCCTTTTTATAAGTTATCTATATGTAATTTCTAAGAAATGATTCGTTCATAGTTTTCATGTTAACGTTACATTGAAATTAATTACGTAACGTTTGTAACATTAATGTAACATAACTATTATTACGTTGCAATATAATTACGTAAATTTTATTACACTTTTTTTACGTTTTTTTAAATAAACACTCAAAAACCTTGTTTTAATGCGTTTTCTCCTACAATCATGTTTGTAACACTAGTGTAACATTGCAGTCACAAAGCGAAATATACTATTATTCATCTCTATTTTGTTACAAAACAAAGTGAAACTTTAACCAGCGAGTGTTCCATTCCCTACTGATTATTCCCCTCACCAATCGAGCTTTTACTGGCAATTAATGCTTGATAAAATACTATCTTTCCAAGATAAGTTTATATGTTTCCTCTATATAACTATGTATAATGGAAACAAAGAGGTGGTCATTTTGAAATTAATCGCACTAGATATGGATGGTACACTACTATCATCTAATCTTGAAATCTCCAAAGAGAACTTACAAGCTATCCAAACCGCAAAAGAAGCTGGTCATATTGTAATGATTTGTTCTGGCCGCGCGAAAGAGGATGCTTTGAAATTATTGGAAGAATATAAACTATCTCTTCCAGTTGGAGCAAGCAATGGGGCAATTGTTTATGTGGACGGAAAAGTAATTAACTCGCGTTGTTTACAAAATGATAAAGTATACAAGCTTGCAAAATTACTAGAATCTGAAGGTTTCCCATATAAGTTGTACACAAATAAAGGGGTTTATTCTCCTTGTACATGGCAAGGTCAAGTCATGCAGGCATTTGAAGAAAACAAACATACACTAGATGTTACACTTGAGGAACTTGAAAGAATTACAGAAAAACAAAAGAAATCTAACTTAATTACTGATTTCCAAAAAATCGAAGATGTCGTAAATAATCCAGAATTAGAAATATCTAAATTCTTCATTTTAACATTTAATGCTGCTCATCGTTCACAGCTATTACAAACTTTACAAGAAGATACGGACATTTCAGTTACGTCATCAGCTCCTACTAATGTAGAAATTATGGATAAGCATGGCCATAAAGGCAATGGTTTGCAAGAAATGGCAGCTTATTTCAATATACCAATTGAAGATACTGTTGCAATCGGCGATAACTTTAATGACGTGCCAATGTTACAAGTTGCTGGCTTATCAGTTGCAATGGGTAATGCTGAAGAAGACGTAAAGAAATTATGTGACGTTGTTACATTAACAAATAATGAGAACGGTGTTGCTCATGCAATCGAGCAATTTGTATTGAAACAAACTTCACCAAGTAAGTAAAAAAAGGACTCTTTCACCTTTCGAAAGAGTCCTTTTCTTTTACACATGGTGACAAGCAACAAAATGATCTTCACCAACATTACGAAATTCTGGTACATTCGTTTTACAAACATCTGTAGCAAAGGGGCAGCGTGTATGAAAACGGCAACCTGACGGCGGATTTGCCGGACTTGGAATATCCCCTTCTAAAATAATCCGTTCTCGCTTAACCGTTGGATCCGGTATTGGCACTGCTGATAATAATGCTTTTGTATATGGATGAAGTGGATTCGCAAATAACTCATCACGTGGTGCTGTTTCCACGATAGTTCCTAAATACATAATTCCAATTTTCGTACATAAGTGCTCCACAACACTTAAATCATGTGAAATGAATAAATAGGACAATCCCTTTTTCTCCTGTAATTCACTAAACAAATTAATGATTTGCGCTTGAATAGATACATCTAATGCCGCAACAGGCTCATCAGCCACAATAAATTCTGGATCTAATACCATTGCCCTTGCAATAACGATGCGTTGACGTTGCCCACCGGAAAACTCATGAGGGTACCGGTCAATATGATAGGGCGCTAAACCGCATAACTCCAATACTTCTATCACTTTTTCACGAACATTTTCTTTCGTCGCTAGTCCGTGAGCCAACATTGGTTCACCAAGCGCTTCTCCAATTCTCATTCTTGGATTTAATGAGCTAAATGGATCTTGGAACACGAGCTGCATATTAGGACGATGTTTTCTCAGCTCCTCTTTTGACAAAGCATGAACATCTTGACCTTTAAACTTCACTTCACCTTCTGTTTTTTGAACGAGACGGAGAATTGTTTTCCCTATCGTCGTTTTCCCACTTCCAGACTCTCCTACAAGGCCAAAAACTTCTCCTTTATCAATTGTAAAGCTTACCCCATCTACCGCTTTCACATGTCCAATCGTTCTACTAAATACGCCGCCCTTAATCGGAAAATACGTTTTTAAGTTCTTCACTTCTAATAATGGTTCACTCATTGCCCAGCACGCTCCTCATATAACCAACAAGCTACTTTATGATCCTCATCATGCACATTAAGATTTGGCGCTTCATTTTTGCATATTTCCATGCAATGTTCACAGCGACCACTAAAGTAGCAAAATTCATCTAAGCCAACTAAATTTGGAACTTGCCCTGGAATAGAATAAAGTTTATCTGTTCTTTTCCCCATTACTGGTTTTGATTTTAGCAACCCTTGCGTATATGGATGTTTCGGATTTTGAAATATCTCTAGTACCGGTGCCTCTTCAATAACTTTTCCGCCATACATAACGACAACGTAATCGGCCATTTCCGCTACAACACCTAGATCATGTGTAATTAATAAAATAGATGTTTTAAACTCCTCTTTTACTTGTCTTAGTAAGTCTAATATTTGCGCTTGAATCGTAACGTCCAGAGCTGTTGTCGGTTCATCTGCAATTAATAACTTGGGATTACAACTAAGTGCAACAGCAATCATAATACGTTGTAACATGCCACCGCTTAGTTCATGCGGATAAGAATGTACAATTTCATCAGCACGAGCTATACCAACTTTACGAATTAATTCAATTGCTTTTTTATATGCTTCATTTTTACTAAGTAGCTCATGTTCTCTTAACGTCTCAACAATTTGCTCTCCAACAGTGAAGACTGGATTAAGCGATGTCATCGGTTCCTGGAAAATCATCGCGATATCATTTCCTCTTAAACTACGAAGTTCTTTCTCTTTCATTCCTAAAAGGCTTTTCCCTTCATAAAGAATATCACCACCAACGATGCCGCCAGATTCAGCAATAAGTCCCATAATAGATAAAGCTGTTACACTTTTCCCGCAACCTGATTCGCCTACTACACAAACTGTTTCACCTTCCCGAACTGAAAAGCTAACATGATTGACAGCCTTTACTGTACCTTCTTCCGTCTGAAAGTGTGTTTGTAGATCCTTTAACTCTACTACTGCTTTACTCATGCTTCCTCACCTACCGCTTCATCTTTGGATCTAATGCATCACGAAGTGCATCGCCAAGTAAATTAATTGATACAACTGTTATAAAGATTGCAAAACCGGGCGGAATCCATAACCACGGACGCTTTTGGAAATCGATTAATGAGTTTGCTGCACTAATCATATTTCCCCACGATGGTGTAGGTGGGACGACGCCGAGGCCTAGGTAGCTTAGTGCAGATTCACTTAAAATAGATCCTGCCACACCTAACGTCGCTACAACAATTAATATTGGAAAAACGTTTGGAATTAAATGATGGAGAATTTTACGAGAATCTTTTAATCCCAAGACGTCCGCAGCCTGCATAAATGCTTGCTCCCGCAGCGTTAAAATTTGACCTCGTACGAGGCGTGCAAGTCCTGGCCATCCTACTAAACTTAAAATAATCATTACGACATATAACCGATATTCTGATGGTAGTTTCCATTCTGATAAAATTGCCCCCATTATAATAAGCAACGGTAATCCTGGAATGGACATTAACACATCTGCAATACGCATAATTAGATGGTCTACAATGCCACGATAAAAACCAGCAATGGCTCCTAACAGAGCACCGAGTATAACAGATAGTAACATCGATGCTAAACCGATTGTTAATGAAATACGTCCTGCTTGCATAAGCCTAGTTAAAATGTCCCGTCCTAATTGGTCTGTTCCGAGCCAATGTGAAAGGTTAGGTGGTTTATTAATTTGCGTTACTTGTACTGTCCCCGAAGCATATGGTGAAAAGATTGGACCAATGAAACTAAATAAAAACATAAATATTAAAACGTATAAACCAAACAATGCCAACTTATTTCGCTTTATTTTTTTATAGGCTTGACGCCATGGTGATGATTCGTTTCTTTTTTTCGGTTCTTTCTTTTTCTTTATTGTTGTAATAGTCTCCATATCTTTCCCCCCTTACTTCAGTCGAATTCGTGGATCAACAAGCCCATATACAATATCTGCAAAAAAGTTCGCCATAATTGTTAAACAAGAAAGAAACATCGTAAATGCCATTAATACTGTATAATCACGAAAGTTCAATGCTTCTAATTGAATACTTCCAATCCCTGGCCAGTTAAATATTTGTTCAATAATAATTGCGCCAGAAAATAAGCCTGGTAATTCAAACGCAAGTAAAGTAATCGCTGGTAAAATTGCATTTTTCAATGCATGCTTATAAATAACTTTTCTTTCTTTCAACCCTTTTGCACGTGCAGTACGAATATAGTCTTGTCTTACAACATCCAACATACCTGTTCTAAAATATCGTGTTAATGACCCTACACCGAGAAGCGTTAAAATAAATACAGGCAGAATCATATGACGTAATACTTCCAATATATATGTGATACCTGTCGAATTACTTCCAATATCAATCATGCCGCCAATTGGTAATAAATTTAAATCAACTGCCAATAATTTAATTAAGAACAATCCTATAAAAAATGATGGGAATGACATTGCAGCAAAAACACCAATTGTTACAAGTCTATCAAACCATGAATGCTGTTTTGTTGCTGAAACAACACCAATTATAAGAGCAATAATCCAAGTAAAAAATAAAGCTGCAACTGCAACAATAAATGTATTCCAAATGAACTTATTAAGTAATGATGTTACTGGTTCTTGATATTGTAATGAGAAACCAAAATCACCGTGCAATGCGTTACCTAGCCAGTGAAAGTATCTTTCAATAATCGGCTTATTTAAACCATACAGTTCCCTTAATTCTTGAGCTCTCTCTGGTGTTAACTTTGGATTCGAATCAATATAATCACCTGGCAAGAGTGCAAATAAGAAAAAGATAATAATGGACGTACCAAACAATGTAGGAATCATTTGTAGAAACCTACGAATGATGTATGTTTTCACCTTTTGTCTCCCCAATCCTATTTACTTAAAAATAGAAGAACATTTTTTCAAAGCAGCGTTTATTCCTTGCTGTATGAAAAAATGTCTTCTATTATTTCAGTTAATCTTTATTTTTCAACTGATAGCACTGGTAAGTTAGAACTAATACCATCATATTTTTCTGGATTGATGCCTTGTATACGTGCATTGTGAGCGTAAAGTAGTTTACGATAGTTTAGTAAAATAACCGGTGGATCATCGCTTAACTCTTTATACAGTTCTTTATAAACTGCTTTACGTTTTTCAATATCTGTCGTCTCTATGCCTTTTACAATTAATTCATCAACTTTCGGATTACTATAACCTGTATCACTTTTTGGGTTAGTTGATAAGTAGTCACTTACAACTTCACTTGGATCACTAATTCCTGGTGTTGAAACCGCTGCTAAATCATAGTCACCTTTTCCCACTTTTGAAAGCATCGTATTAAAGTCCATTAGCTCTGGATTTATTTCAACACCGATTGCTTTGTAGCTTTCTTTTGCAATTGGAATAAAGATATCATTTGTTTTTCCTGTATTTGATGCGTAGTATGTTAATTTTAATTTTTGACCTTCTTTTTCACGAACCCCGTCAGAACCTACTTTCCAACCAGCTTCATCCAATAATTTTTTAGCCTTTTCTACGTCGTATGGATATTTATTAATTCCTTCTTCCGTATATGCCCACGAAACTGGAGCAATTGGTACGTTAGCAACAGAACCATATCCTTGTAAAGCTGTATCAACATACTTCTTACGATCTAACCCATAAGTAAGTGCTTGGCGGACTTTCTTATCTTTCAAATATGGCTTCTTATTATTCACATAAATATAAGCGATATCACTAGAAGACTCGAGATTAATATTCGCAAAACCTAATCCTTTTAATTGTTCTATATTTTCAGGATTTGCTCTAAATCCACTATAATCCAGTTCACCTGTTTGGAATAATTGGAATCCAGTATCGCCTGATGTTATTTTGTAAATAAAGTTTTTGATTTTCGGTTTTCCTGCATAATAATGTTCATTGGCAACAAAGCGAACTTCCTGACCTGGAACATATTTCTCAAATTTATATGGTCCCGCAGCAATTGGTTCCCCATATAATGCTTTTAAATAGTCTAAACTTGTATTTTGTTTATAATCTTTTCCATAATAAGCTTTTGATAACACTGACCCACCTAAAGCAGTTAATGCCTGAGAATTAACTTTTTCAGTTACAATTTTAATTGTTTGTGGATTAACAACTTGAACCCCTTCAATAGAAGTTGCTTTTCCTTCTTTATATTCTTTCCCACCTTTAATGGCATACTGAGCAATATCCACCCCACCTTCATATGCTTTATCATGGAGTAGTGTTAATGTGAATGCTACGTCATCCGCTGTTAAAGGGGAACCATCACTAAACTTTAAATCTTTACGTAAATGGAATGTATATGTTAACTGATCAGCAGAAATATCCCATTTTTCTGCAAGGTCTGGAGCAGGTTTACCTTGTTTGTCTGTTGTTACTAATGATGCAAAAATAACAGACGTTACGTTTCCATCCCAACCATTCTCTTGGAAATATGGTAAGAAAACGCCTCCTGGCTTAGAAATAGCCGTGATAAAAGTGTCCTTCCGCTGATTTGCTTTTTCTGGACTTTTCTTCTTATCTGTAGCTGGAATTGTTTCAATCTTAGAGTCTTTTAAATCCTGTTTTTGCACTGGTTCTGTAGAAGCCGTATCCTCCTGTCCCCCGCAAGCAGATAACACAAACGAACTACTCAGTAATACTGAAAATAAACCAGCCCATTTTTTTGTTTTTTTCTTCATTGTCCCCACCCTAACTTTTTTTAATAATTACAACTTATGAACTGCTTGCCTTATGTATGCCTCCCACAGCAACATTTTATAGCCAATCGGAAAAGTCGGTTTTGAACGTAAAAAAATAGATGTTTTTGAGGGGTAACAATCTTATTCCGACCTTTCCGGTAGACTTTATGGTTATTAGCTTATATCTTTCAGTATATTTTGTCAATTATTTCTATATAAATATTTTGAGAATTCTTTCGAAATTATTGATCAATCTTTAATTTAAATAAACTTAGCAAAAAATTCATTCTATTACCTAATAGCCCCACATAGAATAATAACAATCAACTACCAAGAAGGGGGCGAAAATATGGACAACCTATTCCAATATGTCCTGCACTATGTATTATTAACAATCATGATAGTCGGGGCGTTATTACTATTCCCTTTCTTCCCAAAGTTCGTCCTCTTTTTAGCTTTTTTCGTTATGCTCGGAATTGCAATCACAATCTCAATGAGGGAAGAAGATACACAAAAAGAAAGCCGAGTTCAGCACGTAAAGCTGTAACTCTGCTTTCTTTTTTTCAGTCATAACGTATTCTCGTTAAACCAATTACGAAAAATACTCCCGCAAATAAAAGGAGTATACCAATATATCCTCCTATATCTGCTAATGTGCCTCCCCTTACAATTAACTCCGTAAAGCCACGCATCGCCCACGTTTGCGGAACAAAGTTTGCCGCCGTTTGCATCCATGTCGGCTCAATTTCGATTGGCCAATAAAGACCACTAATCATACATGTTGAAATTACAACGATATTACCTAGTGCAGACTGCTGTTCTGTTGTTTTCACGATACTTGCCAATAATAAAGCTAGACCAATGGCGGCTAATAACAATACTGAAACGAGTGTAATAACCCCCAACAAATTCCCCCACTGCACATCAAATAATGAATACGTTAATATCATTAAAACACCAAATTGAATCCATCCTATTAAAAAGAAGGAAAGGATATATCCTGCTAGTATTTGAACTTTTGAAACTGGTGCTCCTAATAAACGAGACCAAACACCAAGTTGTCTAGCTTTCAAAATAGTTCCCGTCGCACTTAACATGACAATCATGACGAATAGAATTGAAAAACCTGTAGCTCGCCCTGTAACGTTATTTAACTTTTGATCATCGTGTAAAATCGATTCTTTTTGAATCGAAACAGGATCTATCTTTGTATAAATTGTTTCATACATCGTTTCCCACGAAGTGTTACTTTTCTTCTCAAAATCTCTTGCTGCACTAACTTCTATCTCCATCTTTTTTAATGCACTTGCTAATACTTGCTCTACAGAAGTTCCACCCGTAAAATCAGCACTGGCTTGAAATTGAATATTTTCTACTTTTCCATCTAGCATACTCTTTTGAAAATCTTTCGGAATGATGATTATACCAGATGATTTCTTGTCTTCAATCCTCTGTGTCCCTTCCCTATACGTTACCTTTTCTATAGAAATTAAATCACTTTTCTTTATTTCCTCATAATACTTGCCAGATAATACAGAACCATCCTTATCTACTAAACTAACATTTACTTTCTCATTCCCACTTCCGCCTAAAAGTCCACCGAAAATGAGTGTGAAAATAATAGGCATTCCAAACATGAGTATATAACTTTGTGGCTTAATTAAAATTTGTTTTAATTCTAGCCAACAAAGTGCCCAAACCTTCTTCATCATTTCCCCTCCTATCTCGTACGTAAACGTAACGTTCCAATCATAACGGAGATAATTCCTGCACTACATAAACTTAAAATGACAGGGAATAGCACATCCCAAGATGTTCCCGACATAATATTTAAGAAGCTCGTAAGTGCCCATTTATTCGGAGCAATATTCGCAACTGTTTGAAGTGTATCGGGAAATACGTAAATCGGTAACATTGATCCTCCTAATATAGCTAGTATTTGAATACCGATTCCCCCCATTAAATCTGCCGTTTTTTCCTCACGAATAAAAGCTGCGATTAACATAGATAAACCAGAAACACAAATTGCATAAGAAATTCCCAACACTACTATTTGAGACACATCTTCGCCCCATTCCACATGAAACATAAAGTTTGTAGCAACTATAAATATTCCAAATTGTATACAGGCAAATAGTAATGTACCTAAAAACTTCCCGAATAAAATTGAAAATGAGCTCGTCGGTGTACTGAACAAACGCGCCAACGTTTCAGTTCGTTGCTCTGTTACAACTGACTTTGCACCTACTGTTATGTTATATAGTAAAAACATGACTAACATTGCTGCTGCATAATATTGCATCGCTGCAACTGTTTTTTTACCTATCGTTCCTTTTTGGATGTTATCCACACTTGCAGTTGCTATCGTCTGTAAACTTCCACTTACTTCTTTTGCAACTTGTGCTACATCACCATGCTGAGATTTCGCTAATTCTGTTACAACACTTTTAGTAGATACTGCGACTGTTTGAACACGTTCTGAAAAAGAACGAATCATTGATTCAGCAATTTTCGCTTGTATATCTTTGGATGGGTCTATAAGCACCTTTGGTTCTTTTAATTTCCCATCTTGCACTTGTTCGCTCCATTTATTTGGGATGACAATTCCTACATCTATTTTCTTTTCCTTTAACATATCTTCAAGCTCTTCCCGAGAGTTAGCTACCTTTACTTTCACATCATCTTTTATTTCTTTAGATTGTAATACGTCTTTTTGAAAGACATCTGCAAACTCATCCGTTCCTTCTTGATAATAACCAACTACTGTTTTCGGTAGTCCACCACTATCAAATACATTACTTAACGCTGAACCTAAAATGGCTGTTAATACAAGCGGCATAATTAACATCATCATAAATCCGCGCCGATCAATTAAACGGATTTTTAAATCTTTCCATGCAATAATGAAACTTTTCATCTCGTACTCCCTCCTTAATCACGAAGTGAACGTCCTGTTAATTGTAAAAAGAGTGCCTCTAGATTCGGTTCTTTTACTTCCAGTTTTAAAATTTGAGCTTTGTTTTCAACAACTTCTGAAACAACTATGCCAACTGCCTCGCCACCATTTAGTCCAATATCAATCGTGCCAGTATCTTCATCAACAATAATCCGCTCAACAACAGATAGCGCCTTCAGTTTTTGCAGCAATTCCGTACTATAGCGATTTAATTGTAATTTCACCATAAACCCATCTGTTAGACGATTACATAACTCTCTTTTCGTTCCTAGTGCAATTACCTTTCCATGATCAACGATGGCAATTCGCTCACATAAATATTCAACTTCTTCCATGTAATGACTCGTATAAATGACTGTCATGCCTTTTTCGTTTAATTTTTTAACAGTCTCTAAAATATGATTTCTCGATTGTGGATCAATTCCGACTGTCGGTTCATCCATAATTAATAGCTCTGGTTCATGCATAAGTGCTGCGCCAATATTAATACGCCGTTTCATTCCACCTGAAAATGTTTCAATTTTATCCTTCCCCCGGTCCTGTAAACCGACGTAAGCTAACACTTCCTCTGCCCGCTCTTTTGCAACTTTTCCATTTAAACCGTACATCTTTCCCCAAAAAACCAAATTTTCCTTTGCTGAAAGTGTCGGATACAGCGCAATGTCTTGCGGGACAATACCGATTTTCTTTTTCGCTTCTAATGGATACTCTTTTACAGATTTTCCACCAACTTTTATATCACCACTATCGTATGGAATTAACCCGCAAATCATTGATATCGTCGTTGATTTCCCCGCTCCATTTGGTCCAAGTAATCCAAATGTTTCACCTTTTTTCACTTCAAAAGAAACATTCTTTACGATTTCCTTCTTGCCAAATGATTTCGTAATATGATCTATGACTAACATATTGATTCAGCCCCTTTGCATTCATCTACACTTTCATTGTAGAAAAATTTCTTCTTCTCTCCATCACCCTTGAGATAGAAATCCAAAATAAAAAAGCAGCAAATTCCGCTACTTTTTCACACTTATATATGCCAAAAGTCATGTGTATGTCGTAACACCATATCTTACTGCGTATATTGCTGCTTGTGTTCGATCTCTCAGTTCTAGCTTACTAATCAAATTAGAAACGTGATTCTTTACAGTTCCCTCTGTAATGAATAACTTTTCAGCAATCTCTTTATTATTTAAACCAAGCCCAATTTCCCTTAAAACACCTACTTCACGCTCAGTTAATTGTTCTAGTTGTTCTGGCGGGGAGCACTCTACTGCTACTTTTGTCTTTTTTAATTCCTTTACAATTTGTGCTGTTATATCTTGAGGAAGCACAGCACCTCCACCGTGTACCGTTAAAATGGCTTGAACGATTGCATCCGTCTCCATGTCCTTCAATAAATATCCGCTCGCCCCTTGCTCTAATGCTTCAAAAATAAGCTCACTATCACTAAAAGTCGTTAACATAAGAACCTTTATATGAGGAAATTTGTCTCTAACTAAACGAGTTCCTTCAACACCATTCATACGAGGCATCCGAATATCCATCAAAATAAGTTCAGGCTGTAATTGTTTCACCTTTTGTACGACTTCATCCCCATCACTAGCCGTCCCCACCACTTCCAGTTCCGGACGCAAATTTAATATCATTGCCAATCCATCACGAATCAGTGCTTGATCATCAACAATCATAATTCGAATCATAACGCTCCCCCTATTATCCATGTTTTTTCTCGGAGTGGGAATTCGACTTTTAGGCGAAACCCTTTTTCTATTTCACTCTCAAATTGAATGATTCCACCATGCTCCTCTACACGTTCTTTCATATTAAGTAACCCAAACCCAGGGCTTACTTCATTGACTCCCATACCATTATCAGAAATACATAACTTAACTTGTTCCGCTGAACAAACTAAACTTACTTCACATAAACTAGCTTTCCCGTGACGTTTTGCATTCGTTAACGACTCTTGCATAATACGAAGCAACGTAGGCTGTAATGACAACGGAATCACAACCGGATCCCCTTGTAATTGAAAAGATACTTGTACTTTCGTCGCTTTAGAATATCCATGTAACATTTCTCGCATATTCTCTATTATATTCCCTAGTTTACTTTCCTCTTTTAAGGCATGCACAGAAGCTCTCACTTCTTGAAGTGATTTTCTAGCTAACCCATGACATGTATGTAAAACCTCTTCCGTAGCATCCGATTTTTGTTTCCATAAAGCTTCCGCTAGTTGTAATTGGACAAGTAAGGCCGTCATATTGTGACCAACTGTATCATGAATTTCTCGGGCAATATCGTTTCTCTCTCGAACCGCAGTTAATTCTTCTACCTCTTTAGCATATAGCCGTAATTGTTCATGTGCCTCTTTTAAAGCCGTATGAGATAATGCTAATTCCCCATATTGCTCATCTACCATTTGCCGAGCAGCCGTAAGTTTTTTTATTAAGTTTCCAGCTAAAGCACTGAAAACGATGAACATAAAGTTAATTGCGTTACTCTCCAATTCCAGACTCCCTGTATGTTGGTACGTATGCATTATATTTATAAACCAACAAAGAAAGAAAAAAGCGATAAAAAAATAAGTCATACTTTTACGCCAATCATGAATAAATAATCCTACCGCATCAATTCCAAATATAATTAAATACAAACACGTCTCGGGAAATAAAAAACCTAATAATGCTGTGACAATACCGTTTGCGAGCAAGGTATAAAAAATGAGTTTCCTACTCTCTTTTTCTTTTACAAGCAAAATATGATTCACAATATAAATGAAAAGTGCAATGCCGACAAAAATTTGTAAATTTGCTGTTTCACGTGAAACATGATTTACGTAAACGAAACAAATCATAACGATTGTAGCAATCCGCGCGTATCCTAACATAAAATTCTCCTCACGTTTTCGTTGCATAAAGCTCATTTTCTTATCATGACAACAAGAAAATTATACCAATTTTTATCCCTTCGTTACACAAAAAAAAGCAAGCCCTCCCTCAAAATATGAGAAAACAACTTGCTCTTTTTCATTCCATCTTCTTTACTCCACAATATTCTCTAACTCATTATATAACTCCGCTCGTAAAAACTCTTTTTTCGTTTTTTCTTCATACAATTGTTCAAGCATTTCAACATCAACTACATGTTCCATTTTACATTCAAGTGCATATATATCTTCTTCTATATGCATCAACTCGTTTTCAACTTCCTCTAAATCCCTAGAATTTTTCTTTTTTATAGGTATTACTTCTACCGCTTTACTCCCTTGCTGTTTCTGTTTTACTACTTGTTTCTCAATTCTTTCTTCCCATTTTTGACGAGCCCATGCATAATTCCCTGCAAACTCAAATAATTTGTGCTCATCAATCCAATATGTCTTTTCAAATAATTTATTTAAGAAATAACGATCATGTGAAACAGCTAAAATCGTCCCGTTATATTGTTCAAGGGCTTCCTCTAAAACTTCCCTTGATTCAATATCAAGATGATTCGTCGGTTCATCTAAAATAAGAAAGTTAACATCTTGATACATAAGTTGTGCTAGCCTCAACCTCATTTTTTCCCCACCGCTAAGTTGCTCCACCTTCTTAAACACAGCAGGTCCGTAAAATAAGAATCTAGCTAATATATGTCTTGCTTCTCCCTCTGTTACAGCTACACAATCTCTGAAAGCTTCCAATACATTGTTCTTCATATTCCCGTACGCATGTTGCGATAAATAACCGATTTTCACACTACTACCAATCCGAATTTCACCAGCATCTGGCTGCATTTCTTCTAGTAGTAATTTTAATAACGTAGTCTTTCCTGTACCATTACGTCCAACGATAGCTGCGCGCTCCTGAAAACGAATATGCAAATTTACTTTCTCGAATAAAGATCGTTCAGCAAATCCTTTACTCACTTCTTTCATTACAACAACATCTTTCCCGCTTCTCTCTTGCCCTTCAAACTGAAGTCCCATCTGTTTTCTATCCAAAATGGGTCTCTTTAGTTTCTCTATGCGCTCTAATGCACGTTCCATATTTCTCGCTCTCTTATGCAATCCTTCATTCGGCGGATTCGCTTGATTTGCCCATTCTCGCAAGCGCTTAATTGCTTCTTTCATTTTCTTTATTTTCTTTTGCTGTTCTTGATACGCTTGAAATTCTTGAAGCAGCCTTTCTTCCTTTTCCTCAACAAACTGAGAATAATTCGTATGATACACGTGAATCTCTCCATCTTCCAAATCAAAAATCTTCGTTACAACTTCATCAAGGAAATAGCGATCATGCGAAATGACCACAACTGTTCCTGTATATTCTTTTAAAAATTGCTCTAACCACTCGACTGCAAATAAGTCCAGATGATTTGTTGGTTCATCTAGTAGAAGTAAATCTGGTTTCTGCAATAGCATGTACGCAAGGCTTACTTTTGTTTGTTCTCCACCACTTAACTCCATAAATGATCGGGGAAATAGTTCCGTCACCTGTAGACCATTTGCCACCTTCATAATATTCGCTTCTATTTCATAACCACCGAGAAACGCGTATCTTTCTTGAATCACTCCGTACCTCTCCATCAATTTTTGTAAAGCAGACGGTTCCCGTTCTCCCGCCATATTCTTTTCTAAAGCATGCATTTCTATCTCCAACTCTTTTTCCTTTTTAAAAGCGGAGCTTAATACATCATATACATTCACTTCATTATTGAATTTCGGAATTTGTGCTACATGACCGATGCGTATACCTTTCTTCATATGAATGGCTCCTGCATCCACACTCTCCATCCCTGTTAGAAGCTGAAAGATTGTTGTCTTTCCACTACCGTTACGACCAACTAATCCGACACGTTCGCCATTCTTTACTTCAAGCGATATATTTTCAAATATGATGTTTCCACCAAAAGATTTCGTTACATTATTTACACTACAAATTGTCATTTTCCGTACTCCTTTCAATATAAAAAACCATGGGAAAGAAACATTCCCCATGGTTTTTGGCATAGAAAAAGGAAGCCACATAGCTCCCTTTTCACACGTTTATCAAAAATGGGTGAAGAGATTTCTATCGTTCAATAGCTACTATGCAATTGTTAAAAAAGGGCATACGTATCCCGTTAACAACTACATCATGAAAAATCGCACGACAAAAGTAGATATAATCTAAAAATTTGGCACGCGCAGCTAAAGAACGTTTCATCTCATTCACCCCTTTCGTACGGAATTTAATACTTACTTCTTTATTATACTTTCCCATTCCATGTTTGAATAGTCATTTTTCTGAAAATAATGAAGATAGACTAAACATTTCAATAAGTGACATCAAATCTTACAACACTGTTATGTTCACGTAATGGAAAGCGATAGTACGAAAAGACGCCTCCCTATACAATAAAGATGCAAACAAGAGAGACAAATAAAGGAGGAAACAATCATGATGAAAGAAATCGTAAAAGCAATCTTTGAGGTATTAGTGAACGGACAAGCAGTTGTAAAAGAACTAAACGAATTATAAAAAGGAGTGAAGGAATATGATGAATATGGTAAAAATGGTTTTACACGCTTTAATCGATGCAAAAGCAGTTAGCCAAGAATTAAACCAACAATAAAAAGGGGTATATGAATATGAAGAAAGCCATTATTGTAATCGCAAGTACAGCAATTGCCTTATACACAATAAAAAATAGAAAAAAGAAACAAAATAAAAATGCTCTATATTATCCATACACACTATTAAAGAAAAAATAAAAGACAAGGTACCCTATTGCAATGAGGATATCGTGTCTTTTATTTTTCCCTATTCCCTTTAAAGGATTTTCTTCTCCTTTTCCCGAATGTATTAAGCGGGATTTTTACATATATTTTAAAGGGGCATATATACAAATGGATACACAACAACTATATTTCTTAAACGATATCGGTAAACAAAAACCAGAAAGCATTCGGAATAGAAGCTCCGCATGTCCTTTTTGTGACAGAGAAAATTTAACGGATATTTTAGCAACTGAGGACTCTATTATTTGGTTGAAAAATAAATTCCCTACATTAAAGGATACCTTTCAAACCGTGCTAATCGAAACAGATAATTGTGAAGATCATATCGGAACATATACAGAAGAACATATGCGAAAACTAATTCGTTTCTCTATTCACCATTGGTTAAACTTACAGAATAACGACGAATTTGCATCTGTGATTTTATACAAAAATCATGGTCCATTTTCAGGTGGAAGTTTGCACCATGCACACATGCAAATTATCGGAATGAAACATGTAGACTATCTTGAAAATATTGATGAAGCAAATTTCCAAGGGGTAATTGTTCAAAAAAATGAACGCATTGAACTCAACATTTCAGAGCGTCCTATTATCGGCTTTACTGAATTTAACATAATCATTGAAGATATTGCATGTATAGATGAAATGGCAAATTATATTCAGCAAACTGTACGTTACATACTGACAGATTTCCACAAAGGATGTAGTAGTTATAACTTATTCTTCTATCACCTAAATGGAAAAATCATTTGTAAGGTTGTTCCTAGGTTTGTAGTTTCACCGTTGTATGTAGGATATAAAATACCTCAAGTTTCTACAAAACTAGAAGATGTGAAAATACAATTAGCGCAGTATTTCATGAGAGAAAAGGATGAAATTATTCATAAAAAAACAGAGTAGGTATCGAAACCCTACTCTTTGATTACACCTTTATTTCGATAATATACATCCTCTAATCCGATGTTATACTTCATATTGTTATCCGTCCACTCTGGTCCTAAGTTCCCTGGCCATCCAGATGTATTCGCTATATATTTCAGTAATGCAAAATCAGTCAAACCTTTTTGCACCCCGCGTTTATACCCTTTCATTAAATGCGGCATTGCAATTTGCGCATTTGTACGCGGATCTTTCAACTCTTCATCAGTTAAATGATCTGGTGCAAGCCCACCGCCGCGGTGCAATTGAAACAATCCGAATGAAGTTCCGTTATCTCCAATACTTCTTGGATCTAACCTACTTTCATGTTCGGCAATTGTAAGAGGTATCCATTCTGGAAGGTTTACTTTCTTTGCTTCCTCTATAATAATTTGTTTCATCTGTTTTGCTTCCTCTGAATCAACATAGCTTGTCTCATTCATTAGTTTATCCATTCCTTCAGACTTTCCTTGGAAATATAAATACACCCCAAGAACAACTAAAAATCCTACAAAGAATTTCTTCACTACCTCTACCTCTTTCTCCGCTGAAATTTGTCCCCTTTCAGCCTTCCCTTTACAATTACCTGCATTCTATCATTCTCTTACTCTTTCATCATAGCAAATAACTATAGGTATTATCATCATGCTTTAGACCGATTTTGCGAAAAAACAGTTGGTAAATACGTATAAAAATGTAACTTACATGGACTACAACTTATTTTTTGTATATAATTGTAAATTGAATTCTATATAGACTAGGAGCATATATAAATGAAAAAATTCCTACTACTCTTTTTTAGCATTTTACTACTCATTCCTATACACACATCTGCGCAAACATCATCCAAGCCAAAAGTACTTATTTTGTATAGTACAGAAGACAACAAAATTACAAACAATGTACAAATCCTTAATACTCAGTTAGGACATTTCACAAATGATATAACAGTAAAAAGTTTAAAAGAGGTAAATGAAACCACTAACGCATCCTCTTATACACATATTGTTTATATCGGAGAGAAAAAAGAAGGTCTTTCTACTGAAGCAAAACAATTTCTAGAAAACTTCTCAGGTCCAGTATTAGTTTTAGGACAAAATGTTGAACAATTATCTAATCGTTTTTCTTTCATTACCTCGAAAGAAACCGATATACGAATTCAAACTATAGAATATCCGACTCACCAGTTAAAAAATGAATTACATGAAGAACGCTTAATGAAGAGGGTTGAAACAAGAGGCACAGTTCTTGCTAATGCTTTAAATTCAAGTGGCACTCACCCGTTAATCATTCAGCAAGGAACATCGTATTATGTCGCAACTCCGAACCTTTTTGATTGGATGTCCCATTACGTCGGTGAAATGTTATTTTCTTACTTCGAACAGAAGCCTATGACAAATAAAACTTCAGCTTATTTACGTCTTGAAGACGTTCACCCAGCTATAGATGTAACGCAATTACAAGAAATTGCTGAATTACTAAAAGAGAAAAAACTTCCTTATATGATTACCGTTATCCCTGTTTACAAAGATCCCAACACAGGAAAAACAGTACATTTAAAGGATAACTCTGAATTAGTCAATGTTTTACGCTTTATGCAAGATAACGGCGCTTCCATCGTTATGCATGGTTACACCCACCAGTTTTATGATAGTGAAACTGGCGAAGGTTTTGAATTTTGGGATGTAAAAACAGATCAACCCATTCGTCAACCGAACCATGAAAAACCAAAGACAAAAGAAGATTTTCAGTCTACAGAAGAATATAATAAATACGTAGAAAAGGGAAAATCCTTCGAAGAAAAATATACTAAAGATCATATTGAAAAAGGGATTACAGAGCTTGTAGAAGCGAAATTATATCCAGTTGCCTTTGAAGCTCCGCACTATACAATGTCTCAAAAAGGATATGAAATACTATCACAATATTTTTCAACTTATGTAGGACAAATACAACTAAACGATACAACTTGGAAATCAATGCACTCACCGGCTTATATAAGTACACCTTCATTTTTACATGGGATGAAATTAATCCCTGAAACTGTTGGCTTTATTGAAGAAGATACGCCACAAGCTATAGCAAAAATGAAAGAACGTGCTTTATCTGTCGAAAAATTATCCGATGGAATTATCGGTGCATTTTATCACCCTTACTTAGGTGTTCAACCATTAAAAGAAGTATTAAAAGAACTAGAAAGTATTCCAAACATAGAGTGGATTGATTTACAAAAAGAAACGAATGAAGTAAAAATGAAAGATATTCATATTACTACTAATAAAGACGGCATTCACGTTGAACAGCCAACAAGTGCGAAGGACATAATTGATTATATAAAACAATATGGGTTCTTCCTTATAATTGGGTTCATTATAATTGTCTTTCTTTTATTATTAAGACGTGCGAAAAAATTAGAGTCATAAAAAAAACACCAAGCGAGATGCTTGGTGTTTTTTTTAACCTAAATCGAAACGTGGCATTTTATTAACAACCCATTGATCATTCTCATAAATAAATTCTACTTCTACTTCTTCCGTTACATTATCATAATCGTTATATGTTTCTACCTGCGCTTCTATCTTGCCGTCCTTTAACTGGGCTGAAAGAATTTTTGTATATTTAGTCCCCGCTTTCGCCCCTGGATCTCCAATAACATAATGCATCGTTCCATTTAATTCTTTAATATACTCACTCTTCATATATTCTGCTACAAATGGTTTTGAGAAGTACGTAGATAACGTAGCCTCTAAAGCAGCCTTCGTATTATAAGTAGGATTCACTAATTCTCCATATGAGAAATTCCCCATTCGTTTTGGGCTTCCTGTTAGTGCCGCTATTTGAATATTAGTAAGTTCCTTTTGCGCATTTAATACTTTCTTTAACATAACAGAATCCGCTAACTTCTTATCTTTTTCTTCGTTTGATTTCTTTGTATCTAGATTCATAATAGTTCCATTATCCGTATAGAGATACATATCTCCTGCTACAAAATATAAATAGGATTTAGTTGGTTCGATCGCTTTATTATAAATTACCTTTTCATTTCCACCATTAATTTTCTTCTTATACACTCCATCATTTTTCAAGTAATAAAAAGTATCACCTTTTACATTCATCTGCAAGGCATCCTTTACCAATAACTTTTCATTATTTTGTTGAGTGTCTATCTCATATATACCATGCTCAGCCTGATTTGCTTCAAAAGGTAACGAAAAATCCACAGCAGCGTATAATTTTTCATTATTATAAGTCGCACTAGATATTGTTGCATAATTTTCTTTTGACCAAGTTTGATTGTCTTTTGTCACTTGTGTTCCACGATTTTTATTCCAATGTAGAATACTATCGTCTATCGTTTGAGACCAGCCAGAGTTTTTAAATGCAGCTTCCTCTTCTTGTCCTGTTTTCAAATCCATTTTTACAATCCCTACAATATCAAAACCACCATGTTCAGAATACTTTTTCGGGTAAAATAACGTTTGTTCTTTTATATAAACATAATTTGTATCTGCTTTTAACGTGTCCAGCTTTTTAGAAGATATATCATACTTCATTAAAGAAGATACTCCCGCATTTCCCTCTTCATCCGTATGAATAAAATATAAAGATTTGTTTTTTATATTTATGTAAGAAGCATTCACACCTTTTACTACATGCTCTGATGTTTGAAATTGATCCTTCGTACGATAAATGCCTCCTGTACTTTTATCACCATTTACCGCATAGTAAATCCATCCATTACTCTCTGCCATTTTTCCTTTGTTAGAATTATTCCCAACCGTATTCCCATTTTTTTTATTTTCTTTCATCTGTTTTTCAATTAATGGATCAATTTTTTCTTCCTTATTTTCTTGCGCTACGTTTGTATTTGTCGCCTTTTTTTCTGATTCGCACCCAAACATTACAAGCGAAAGCGCCCCGGTCATAATCGTAATAGCTATCTTTTTATATGCTTTCCCCATTTTCTCCCCCTACTTCCTTCATCTAATTAAACACAACATAAATTATAGAAAATATTAGAAGAAATATCCATAATAAAAAGGATAAGAATAACTCTCCTATCCTTTCAAGTAAAATTGAATTGTATTTTCATATATTATTTCTGCAACCTTATCAATGGATATATTTTTTATAATACTGATTTCTTTTAGCACTTCTCGAATCATCTTTGGGTGCGTCATAACTTCTTTTTGAAATTCCCATGGCCCATCTGTCTCCACCATCATATATTTTAAAGGATAATACGAAACGATCTTTCTAATGTTCTCCTTATGTAAAACATCCGGTGTGATAGAAATATAATAACCATTCCTCATCATCCGTTTCATTGTCGCTTCACTTCCTTTAAACCAATGGAAGTGTGCACGTGAAGCTTTATATTCCTCAAGTAAATCACATACGATGTCAGCATCTTCATAAACTGCGTGTAATACAATTGGCAAATCATATTTACTAGCTAGTTCTATAAATCTTTTCAATACTGCTATGTATGGATTTAGAGCAATATTTTCATCTTCTTTCCTTAAATAATATGGGAGTCCCACTTCACCAATCGCAATGATTTCCTCAAAATCATCTTCAATTAATTTATAAATGTGCTCACATTCCTCTTTATGAATCGGTTGCTCCGGATGAAAACCTATTGCTGGATGTATAAAAGGATATCGCTTTGCTAAAGATAGAGTTTCTCGGCATGATTGATAATTCATAGACACTGCAATAAGCCCTTGTATCTCTTTACTGTTTTCCACATCTATAAGTAATCTACTTTTCTCTTCATTCTTATATTGATCAACATGTATATGGCTATCAATCCATTTCATCTTTATGCCCCCATAAAAAAAACAAGAAAGGGTCTCCCTTCTTGTTTTATCATCTATATTAGTTAACAATTAAATTTGTTATTATATCAAATAATCCAATACATACTACAGCAACAGTAAAGTAGCTACAGAAATCTTTAATTGGAAACTTCACTACTTCTTCTTTACGCATCCCAGTTTTCTCCCTTCTTACTATATCCCTAATTATTTTTTATCTATTTGTATCTATTATGCAAAAAATATGACAAAATTACTATCGAATTAACTTACGTAAACCTTACAATGTTGTAAGGTTAAAAAAAGAACCCCATCTAAATAAAGATGAGGTCTATTAAAAATTAGTTGGTTTTTCATTCTTCATTAACATTACAAACAGAAAGTAATACAGTGAGACTTTCTAGTTATAATATATTATATTCACTATCTTCTAACTATCGAATTACATTACAGGATACTTACATGTTTGTAAGATATGTGTAATGTAATTCGATAGTTTCCCTTACTTATGTTTCGTACAATAAGGTTAGAAAGTAAGCCAAATAAGAAGAATACTCACATAACCAAATTACATTGCTAGTAACCCAATCTTCTTATACTTTCATTTTTGCTACTGCAATGTGTCCCCTTCCCCTTTATATAAAAAATGCCCTAGTTCATATGAACTAGGGCATTTTTTTATGCACCAAATAAATACCCCCGTCTAGTATTTTTCATTTCGACAAAAAATAGATGGGGGTATATTTTACTATCTCATCGCCAAAAGTTTACTCTTCGCATTTATAGGAATTCTTGTAGTCTCAATCTCTTCAATTGACTCACCGTAAC
Source organism: Bacillus cereus (assembly GCF_015071065.1). GTDB lineage: Bacteria > Bacillota > Bacilli > Bacillales > Bacillaceae_G > Bacillus_A > Bacillus_A cereus_BA. The sequence continues at coordinate 41,864 of NZ_VOVA01000015.1, forward strand.
GCCCTTTTGCGAACACCTTTAACGCTTCGTCTCTCTTTAACATATGTTTAACCGTTTTCTTTATTTTTTGTTCTCTTCCACGTTCATCAAATGCAATAAATTCATATTCATACCATTCGTCACCGACATGCTGACCAATCGTATCCACAATTGTATAGTATTCTTTCGTCGTATAAAGCGGATTATATTTATCAATAACTGGCCCAAGTTTCGTAGGTAGTAATACTACTACTATCGCTACCATAGCTATTACAGTAGTAATCATTTTTTTCTTCATGATACTGATTTTCCTCCTCTGCAGAATACTTATACATCCATTCTAAAGAGCAGGAATTTGATCTACCATTCAATCCCATTACATTACCCTTACATTTTTGTAAGAATAAAAAAAGATGAACGAATTTTCTCGTTCATCTTTTAGCTTGCTTTAAAGCCACCGCCAAGTACATCACGCACATCGTGAATGACAACGAAGGCATCTTCATCAACTCGGCCAATAACTTGCTTTAACTTAACAAGCTCTTGTTTATTAATAACGACATATAATACTTCTTTATTTTTACCAGTATATCCGCCGCGTCCTTCTAATACAGTAACACCACGTGTCATGTTTTTCGTAATAGCCTCACGAATTAAGTCTGGTTGATTCGAAATAATCGTAACAGCAGTCTTTGTATCCATTCCTTCTACAATAAAATCAATTACTTTCGCTCCGATGAATACAGCAACAAGTGTATACATTGCCTTTTCTTGTCCTATTATAAATACAGAACCCGCAATTACAACGATATCAATAATAAGTACGCCTTTACCAACGCTCCAACCTAAATATTGATTTGCTAGTCGAGCTAAAATTGCTGATCCTCCTGATGTACCTCCAGCTTTGAACATACATCCTAATCCAACACCTACAAATACACCAGCGAATAAAGCCGCTAGTAACGTATCACTATTCACTTGATATTCGATATGTTCTGTAACATATAAAAACAAAGATGTTTCCACAATACCTATAATTGTGTAAACCATCGTTTTCTTATCAAAAAATTTATAACCTACAGCTAATAAAATTGCATTCAAACCAAAGTTCACAATTCCTGGTGACCAATCAAATAAATAATAAGTAACAACCGTTAAACCGATGATTCCACCCTCTGATAAACGGTTTGGAATTGCGAAGTAATTAATACCAATTGCAAATAGTAATGAACCGATTGTAATTAATGCGATTTCCTTTATACGTTGATTAACCATAGTTCATCCCTCCCCCCATTTGACATTGTATCACTATCTCCTAGAGGTTTAGAAGTGGTTTTTATTACGCATTCTTTCTCATAATGACCATGATATTATGTTTAAACAAAGGGGTGATTAATTATTCATATTTGCTCTAACTGCACGAACAAATTGCTCCACATTCCCTTTCTGAATATACTTAGCTCTAACGGTTTCATGATTACAAGTAAACTCGAAACATGGACGGAAATCTATGTCATCTATATGCAAATATGAGTAATCTTTAAATATTGCGGGATAGTACGGAAATTTCCCGTAAAAGAGGAGACGTCTAGTAGTGGCAGCAAAAATTCCATGTTGATAACATAGCGTAAAATTATCCTTCTCAAATATCCCTACCATAAAGGCTAAAATCTCTTCGTCATCCTCTACATACTTTTTCATACTCGATAAAAGTTCATTCATGCATATTCCTCCAAATTCTATTCATTGTTTTAACACTCGAAAAGAATCCATGGATTATTACAGACCGGTGTAACTCTTTTATAAAGTATGAAACGCGTTTCCTGTCAAAGACATTTCAAAAAAAATAATCCGTTATGCGATTATACACATAACGGATTAAGGCTAAACTGTAGAACGCTCCACAAGTTCATACGGAATTTCCACCTTTTCTTGTCTAGAAAAATTCTCATCGCTTACTTGTCGATAAAACATTTCAAAAGCTGTTTTACCTATCTCCTTTAAATTTTGATCAATAGTTGTCAACTGTAACACTTGTGAAATGGGTTGATTATCAAAGCCAATAATCGCCAAATCCTCAGGAACTTGAATACCTAATTTTTCAACTTCTGTCATAATCCCAATCGCAACTTCATCTCCCGCTACTATTAACGCTTCCGGGATATCTTGCATCTCCTTTAACTTATGAGCCACTCTTACACCATCTTCTAATGTAAAGCATTCTGTAAAAATCCATTCTTCATTAACTTCTTCATCTATAGATTGCAATTGCTGTTTATAAACATCAAAACGCTTTTGACTACTTGGCCCTAACTTTCTTCCCGTACAATAACCGATTTTTTTATAACTTTTTTCAATAAGATAATTCATTCCTAATTGAAAAGCTGCTGAATGATTTGTATATACACTTGAGATATTTGAAATATCATTATCTTCACAAGCAACAATTGTCCCATAGGAAGCATAAGGCTCGATTGTTTCCCAATCATTCGCACGAGAACAAATAATAAGACCGTCCAATTGTTTTGTTTTTAGCATATGTAAACTTTTCATCTCTTCTTTTTTATTGTAATTCGTTTGGCAAAGTAGCACCCTGTAATTATGAGCTAACGCCACCTCCATCATTCCACCTACCATCGCATCAAAACACGGATGATTAATATACGGTAAAATCACACCAACAATATTCGTTTTCCCTTTTGATAAATGAACAGCATTTGCATTTTGTGAGTAATTCAATTTCTCAACTATTTCTAAAACAACTTTCCTTTTTTCTTCACTTACGTATGGATGATCATTTAACACCCTCGAAACAGTCGTAACTGAAACCCCAGCCATCTTTGCAATATCTTTAATATTAGCCATACACTCACCTCTACTTTTAACTTAATGAATCACATGAACATATGTCAAATCTTCTTATCATTACACCTTCATTCGTTTTTCTTACAAAAGTGTAATTTTCCTGTAAGCTAATTCGATAGTAGCTCTGCGCAATATTTCATACAATTAAGTCAGAAACAGGGCAACAACTAATCGAAAAGGAGCGGATCTATATGATGAACAAAATGAAATCAAACAATTTTATGAATACAATGGGCATGGTATTATCCACTCTTATCGACGCAAAAGCTGTTGCTACTACATTAAACAAGTAAGGAGAATGCATAATGAACAACATCACTTTTAACAAATTAGATTTTTTAGGACTAGCAAGCGGCTCTCTTCTTCTTACTACTTTTATTTATGCCGCAACACTTGTATAACTTTGTGTCCCCTTTCCCCTTTATATAGATAGTAATAGAAAAGACGACCGTCTATGCCCGGTCGCCTTTTCTTATTTTTGATTTGGCTGCAAAACTTCCTTTAGTTCTTCAAACTTTGCATTTAATTCATCTGTCATCATTTTCATAGCCGTTTTTCGATCTATTTGTTCTTCAGCATCAATTTGAATTGGGTCTCCAAAAACTAATTGCGCTTTTTTTCCTTTTATCAATTCTTTTACACTTGACGGACCAACATAAGCTGCCGGTATTAACGGGACGTTAGAACGCATTGCAATTGTAACAGCCCCAGCCTTTAATGAAACGTCTTCTGATGACCTCGTCCCACTTGGGAAAATCCCTACTACTTTTCCTTCTTTTAATAAGCGCGATGGAATTTTCAATGTGCTTGGTCCTGGATTCGCACGGTCTACAGGGAATGCATTTACATTTTTAAAAAACCAGTTTTTAAATTTCCCTTCAAACAATTCTTTTTTTGCCATGTAATGAATTTGGGTTGGGTACATTCCTGCCGCTAACATTAAAACGTCCATAAAACTTGTATGTGTGCAAGCAACAACGTAAGGGCCACCTTCTGGTAATTTCTCTCTCCCTTGTACTTCTACTTTCCCAGCCGTTTTAAATATATATTTCAACGAAAATGTAATTAGTTTATACATTCATTTCGTTCCTTTCTAAACATCCGAATTAGAATCATATTCTTACAACGATTATAACACTAAGTTTTAGGAGTTGGTAATAAAAATAAGTATTTATTGTTAAATTTCAATTCTTACAAAAGTGTAATTTTCTTGTAAGCTAATTCGATAGTGACTCCCTCCACTATCTTATACAATTAAATCAGAAAGTAACAACAACCATTTGAAAAGGAGCAGATATATATGATGAGCAAAGTGAAAACGAACAATTTCTTAACTACAATGAGCATGGTATTATCCGCTCTTGTCGATGCAAAAACTGTTGCTGCTACATTAAACAAGTAAGGAGAATTTATAATGAATAACATGACTTTTAACAAATTAGATTTTTTAGGGCTAGCTAGCGGCTCTCTTCTTCTTACTGCTCTTATTTACGCTGCTACGCTTATATAACTTTGTGTCCCCTTTCCCCTTTATATAGAAAAAGACGACCGTCTATGCCCGGTCGTCTTTTTAAATTTTTCTTTCCTGCAACTCTTTTAAAAGCCCTATCAGCTCAGCCTGCTGTTCTATCTTCTTACGACCATTTCGATTAATTGCTGCAAGCTCGCAGGCAACTCCAGCAGCAAAGAAAAACAATAAACTTTCTAACATATAAAATCCTCCAGTTGCCTATTAAACAGCTTGACGCAATTGTTTTTCTTGCAGAATTTGTTTATCTATATTTTCTTCTTTTCTCTGACAAACATTATTACGAATAAGCGCTGCAATAACAAATAATGTTCCTAATACATCAAACATTGTTATTTGATATCCTTGCATCATCATAATAACTAAAGTAGTAATTGGTACAAAGTTAATAAATAAAATGCCATTAATAGACGATAAGATTTTCACACCGTAGTTCCAAGCAAGTAGTGCTACGATACCTGGTAATGTCATCATAAATAACAAGTCATACTTCACAATAGAGATCGTTTCCATACTTGGAATTGATACATATCCAAGCGCCGTAATGATTACCGTTATAATCCCTGTGACAGTTGTACCAAATACACATGTCAACGTAGAATAACGTAATGTTGACCAATCGCTACACGTTTGACCACCCATCGTATAAATAACCCATCCTACAACACCAACAAATATAAATGCTAGTGAAAACATGTTATCTTTCAATGTTAAAAAGAAACTCATGTCGCCTTTCGTAATAACAAATATAGCCCCTACAAACGCGATAATCATGCTCGTTATCATATACTTCTTCGGCTTTATATGTTTATATCCCCATAAAATACAAATTGAAATCATCGGCATAAGTGCCTCCATAATAGAAGCTACCATTACACCTGATTTCCCCATTAACATTTGTCCTAGAAAAATTAATACATTATATACGGTAAACGCCATTGTTCCAAAAAAGACGAGTAACTTTCCTCTTCCTTCTAACCGAAATGCTTTCTTTCCTTCTTTCATTAACAATAATACAATCAGCACTATTGCTACCGCTCCATAACGAATAAACGAAAAATAAAACGGATCTATGTATTCTAGCGCATGATCAGCAACCGGAAACATCGCTCCCCATGACATACTTGCAATTAAACATGCCAAAGCACCTATTATCATTTGACCTTTTCTCACCACAATCCCCCGCTTCTTTCTATTTGCATAAGGAGAATTGTAAAAGAAAAAATATATCACGTAAAATGATTCAAAATGATGTTAACTATCATTTATAATGATAGTTAACATCAAGGGGGATCATAAAATGGAATTACGAGACTTACAAATCTTCCAGAGCGTTGCCGACCGCGGTAGTGTAAGTGGCGCAGCAAAGGAATTAAATTACGTACAATCAAATGTAACCGCACGTATTAAACAATTAGAAAACGAATTAAAAACACCGCTCTTTTACCGTCATAAACGAGGCATGACTTTAACAGCTGAAGGAAGAAAAATGCTCGTTTATGTTCATAAAATTTTGCAAGATGTTGAAGAGCTAAAACAAGTGTTTTTAGATAGTGAAACACCATCTGGTATATTAAAAATCGGTACAGTCGAAACAGTAAGTACATTGCCTACCATTTTGTCTTCTTACTATAAAAGCTATCCAAATGTCGATTTATCATTACAAGCCGGTCTAACGGAAGAGCTTATTAGAGAAGTGCTTGATCATCAATTAGATGGTGCCTTTATATCCGGTCCTATTAAACATCCACTAATTGAACAATACGATGTTAGTACAGAACAATTAATGCTTGTGACACAAAATAAAGCTTTTCATATAGAAGAATTTACTACGACGCCCCTACTCGTTTTTAATCAAGGATGTGGGTACCGTTCCAAGCTAGAACGATGGCTTAAAGATGAAGGTTTGCTACCAAAAAGAATTATGGAATTTAACATATTAGAAACAATATTAAACAGTGTTGCACTTGGCCTGGGAATTACACTCGTACCGCAGTCTGCCGTCCAGCATCTTTCCAAAGCAGGTAAAGTTCATTGCCATGCAATCCCTGAAAAATATGGTAGTATTTCAACAGTTTTTATACGTCGTAAAGATAGCTATATGACGAATTCAATGCGTAGCTTTTTAAAAAAAATTGAAGAACATCATCATATCAATATGCTTTGAAGGACATTCTTACATGAATGTCTTTTTTTCTTACAAAAGTGTAAGTCTTACGTAAGCTAATTCGATAGTTGCAGGCGGCTATATTTCATATAATTAAGACATAAAGCAGGGCAACAACAATTCGAAAAGGAGCGGATACGCATGATGAACAAAATGAAATTGAACAATTTTTTTAACACAATGGGCATGGTGCTATCCGCACTTGTCGATGCAAAAGCAGTTGCAACTACATTAAACAAATAAGGAGAGATTATTATGAACAACATTACATTTAACAAATCAGACTTTATCGGACTTGCAAGTGGAGCAGCTCTTCTTACAGCTTTCATTTACACACTTGCTCAAAGTCTCGTTTAACAATTCGTTTCCCCAACCCCCTTTATATAGAAAAGGCTGCTCGTCTTATAGACAAGCAGCCTTTTAGTTTGTTTCATATATAATTTGGCCTGTTTTCGTAATATCGTATCCGCCAATCGCTTTTAACTCATTATGAAATTCTTCGGATTGCAGAATGTCTTTCATAACTTCAATAAGCTCTTCGTTTTCTTTATTCTTCAAAATTACTAAATCATACTGTTCTTTCATTATCGGAATAAAGTCTACATTTACAATTTGCGAAACCTTTTCTGACCCTACTCCAACATCAGCTTTTCCATTCGCAACTTGCGAAGCAACACCAAGATGATTTGATTCTTCCCATTCATATCCACTAATATGTTCTTTATTTAACTTTTGAATTCGTAATTGTTCATCCACTAGCACCCTAATACCAGAGCCTTTTTCTCGATTCACAAATTTTATAGAGGATTGGGATATATCAGCCCATGTCTTTATTTTCTTTGGATTTCCTTTTTGAACATAAAAGCCCACATTTCTTGCCAATAAATTGATCATAATACATGGTTGTCCAACTAAAATACGTTTTACGTAAGGAACATTATATGCACCCGTTTCACCATCAAATAAGTGTAAACTAACGACGCTTCCTTCTCCTTGGTACATCTTCACTAAACTTGTTAAACTACCTTGATATGCTCTTAATATATTAGAATTTGGCAGACGATTTTCTATATGTTTTGCCAACATATCTAACGTTAGTTCTTGACCACTAATGATGCGTGTATTCGAACTACTAATTTCGTCCTTCTTTACAGGAGTAAATTGTACCTTACCTGTTTTCATTTGTTTTATATATTGTTCTAAATCCGCTGCATCAATGCGCATTTGTCTACCAACCCTATATGAAGGAAGTTCTCCTTTTTTAATTAGGTCGTATACAGTTAATTTTGATACTTTTAATCGCTTTGCTACTTCTTCCGTTGTGTAGGAATGATGATCCATAGACGATTCCTCACTTTCTTCCTTCATTGTAACAAAGAAAAGAATATTTCTCCTAGTTTTTAAAAACAACTATATCGTTCAAATTATATTCAATTATAACTAGTTATAATTAGTTATATTTAGTTATAATTAAATATGTCAAAACGAAAGGGGATTTTTTTATGAACAAATTTACATTACGATCTATTGGGGCACTTATACTTTCTTTCCTTCTTATCTTTAGTGTTGCTTGTACAAACGGGGAAAAGAAAGAAAAGTCAGCTGCTAAAGAGGCAAAAACAGTCGAACTGACTATATCAGCTGCTGCTAGCTTACAAGATGCATTAAAAGAAATTGAAAAACAATATAAAGAGAAAAAGCCTAATATTAAACTTTCTTTTAACTTCGGTGCTTCTGGTGCACTTCAACAACAAATTGAGCAAGGTGCACCTGCTGATTTATTCTTCTCTGCAGCAGAAGATAAATTCCAAACTCTTGTTAAAAAAGGATTTATTAATGAAAAAGAAGGGAGAAATCTTCTTGGAAATGAACTAGTTTTAGTCGTACCAAAAGATAGTTCTCTTACGAAAATTCAAGATTTAAAAGATGAAAAAATCAAGAAAATCGCACTTGGTACACCTGAATCTGTACCTGCGGGAAAATATGCAAAGGCTTCTCTCACACATGAAAATCTTTGGAATGATATTCAAAACAAAATCGTATTTACAAAAGATGTTCGCCAAGTGTTAACATATGTAGAAACGGGTAATGTCGATGCTGGTATTGTATACAAAACAGATGCTCTCATTTCAGACAAAGTAAAAATTGGCGAGACGGCAGCAGCTACTTCTCATGAGCCAATCCACTATCCTTTAGGCGTTATAAAAGAATCAAAGCATAAGAAAGAGGCGACTTCATTCTATGAGTATTTACAATCAAAAGATGCGCAATCTATCTTTAAGAAATACGGATTTACTGTCCTATCATAATTGCTATGAACTTTGATGCTATTTTGTCACCAGTCTTTCTATCCTTACGAGTAGCTGCATGCGCCACCATTATCGTTACAATTTTAGGAACGATTATTGGGCGAGCGCTAGCACGCTCCTCATGGCGATATAAAGTAATATTAGAAACTATTTTCTTATTACCAATGGTACTTCCACCAACTGTAATCGGTTTTTTTCTCATTATCATTTTCGGAAATAACAGCCCTATCGGAAAGTGGATTGAATCATTATTTCAGCAGTCCATTATGTTCACATCTACTGCTGCTATCATTGCTTCTACCGTTGTCGCATTTCCGCTTATGTATCAATCGGCGAAAACAGGATTTTCTATCGCAAATGTACAAATTGAAGAGGGTGCTCGCGATCTTGGCGCCAGTGAATATCAAGTTTTTCTACACGTTACACTTCCGCTTGCATTTCCTGCATTACTAAGCGGTATGATCTTGAGCTTTGTTCGTGCACTAGGAGAATTTGGTGCTACACTCATGTTTGCTGGGAATATTCCTGGTAAAACACAGACAATCCCAACAGCCATTTACATGGCCATTGATGCAAGTAATATGCAACTTGCTTGGACGCTTGTAGTTATCACTATCAGTATGTCACTCCTATTTCTGCTCTGTATTCAGCTTATTAATAAAAAAACTACTAACCCCTAAAAACAGCTTTCGACAAAAGCTGTTTTTTTATTTCCTAAGAAATAAAATATACTGTCAAAAAATTACTGAATTTTACCTTTTATTTAAATATACATTCTATTTGAATTTACTTTCTAAAATAGGCAATTTCCTGTTATTATATGGAGGTGTTTGAAAAAATGAAGAAATGAAAACGCATTTATATCGTGAATTCTTCATCCTGTTTTAGCGATCGGTAATCTTCTACTCTATTAGTGGGGCATTACCGATCGTTAGAACGATATGTAATTATATTGGTATAGAAAACCGAAGGGAGTCTTGTAATGGACATTTTATTAGCGCTTCTTCCTGCAATTGCATGGGGAAACATCTTATTAGTAAGCGTAAAAATGGGCGGTGGTGCATATAGCCAAACGGTAGGTATGACAATCGGTGCTCTATTCTTCGCAACAATTATGTATGTATTTACTCAACCAGCTTTAACAATGACAGTCTTGATTGTTGGCTTTATTTCAGGTTTATTCTGGGCTTTAGGACAAGTAAACCAATTAAAAACAGTTGAAAAACTAGGTGTTTCAACTACTGTAACTATTTCTACTGGTATGCAACTTGTTGCAACTACTATCTTTGGAGTTATCGCTTTTCGTGAGTGGACTACTACTACAACGATTGTTCTGGGAACGATTGCAATCCTATTAATCGTAGTTGGTGTTGTATTCACATCATTAGATGATAAAGAAAATGCACAGCCACCAGGACAATTGAAAAAGGGACTTCTTACTTTAATTGTTTCTACTTTCGGTTATCTTGTATATGTAATTATTATTCGTTGGTATAACATTGATGGTTGGTCTGCTATTTTACCACAGGCAGTTGGTATGTTTTTTGGTGCAGTTGTACTGACGTCTAAACATAAACCATTTAACAAATATGCAATGCGTAATGCTTTATCTGGTTTACTATGGGGAACAGGAAACTTATTCTTACTTCTTTCATTACCACGTGTTGGAGTAGCAACAAGCTTCCCATTATCTCAAACTGGAATCGTTATCTCAACATTCGGCGCAATTGTCTTCTTAGGTGAAAAGAAAACAAAACGTCAATTGATCTTTATTGCACTAGGTAGTGTTTTAATTATCGGCGGCGCTGTATTGCTTGGTATGACGAAAGCATAAGCTTATATTCTATTAATAAACCCCTGAGGCATATGTGCTTCAGGGGTTTTTTGATTACAATTGTTTTCTAAATATAATTTTTTACACATTCTCGCTCTTTATAGTTTTTCTTCCACTCTAGCAAACCATCTACGCATAAAAATAGATTAATAATAGCTAATATTAGCATGACGTATAAACCAGTTGAAATATAAATCACAATGCTAACTATGTTATACAAAATCCATAAATGCCAATTTTCTAAGATTTTTCGACTTAGCATAAATTGAGCTACTAGTCCTAATACAGCGTTTAAAGCATCTAAATATGGACTTGTTGATTCTAAATAACGGACTTGATAATATCCCCAACCAATCCAAGTAACGAAAATAAAAAGTATATAAATAGTCCATCCTTTCAAATCTAAGCGCACTGTCGGTTTTACCTCTTCCTCCCCACTACGCGCAATCCAGTAATACCAACCATATACATTAAATATGAATTGAAAGACTGCTAATACTGCCATTGCGTATAAGCCTTGTGTGATGAAAATATACAGAAATACAGCAACTGTAATCATCCCAAATAAAAAGTTGGATACCTTTTCCCTTGCTAATAACCAAACATTAATAATACCCATAACCGATGCAAAAATTTCAATATAACTTGATTGAATATAAAACCCAACCAATATGCAAATAATACTAGAAATGAGTAAAAAAAGTGGACTTCTGACCATATTCATCTCTCCCCAGATGTGTAATAAACTCCCTATCAACAGTATAAGGAATAGCCCTCTCTTTTACCATGAATTCCCTTACTTGAAAATCCCCTCATTATCCATTCTACTTACGATAAGTCTTTTCTTTTTACAAAAATCTCTTAAAAATGGTATCGTTTTTTATAACATATTCTCATCAGAAAGGAATAAAGGATATGCCTAATAAACATCGAATTTTATTTATTGGTGCCGGTCGTATGGCAGAAGCTATATTTGCTGGACTACTTACAACAAGTAAAGAATACATCGAAGAAATTATTGTTTCCAACCGAAGCAACGTAGAAAAACTGAATCAATTACAAAAGCAATATGATATATCCATTACAACGGATTGGAAACAGCATATTACATCTGTAGATACCATTGTTTTAGCAATGCCACCTGTTGCACATGAACAGTTATTAACGGAGTTATCTCCTCTTCTAACTAATCAATTTGTCGTGACTGTTGCTGCTGGAATTGGGCCATCTTATCTAGAAGAAAGACTTCCCCAAGGGATACCTGTTGCCTGGATTATGCCAAATACAGCTGCTGGAATTGGAAAGTCTATCTCCTTATATACGACTGGACGTTCTGTAAATGAAACACATCAAGAAACGTTACAACTTCTTTTAAAAGGTATCGGTACCTCGCAACCTTGTACCGAAGAGGAAGTTCACCAACTTACCGCAGTTACTGGTAGTGCACCTGCTTTTCTCTATCACTTTGCTGAAGGTTTAATTGAAGCAACGAAAAGTTATGGTATTGCTGAGGAAACAGCAAAACACCTTGTCATCCAAATGATTGCTGGCTCTGCTGCTATGCTCCAGCAAAATCAGGATCCAGCTATGCTCCGCGAACAAGTAACAACACCAGGAGGTTCAACGGCTGAAGGCTTAAAAGCTCTATATGAAAATAATTTTTCAGAAGTCATTCAACAAGCAGTTGAAGCAACCAATAAAAAAGCTAGGGGGAATTAATATGACTTTAACAAGTTTAAACGACTATACAACATTACATAACGGCGTGAAAATGCCTTGGTTCGGCTTAGGTGTTTTTAAAGTGGAAGATGGTACAGAAGTAATTGATTCTGTAAAAGCAGCTATAAAAAATGGATACCGTAGTATCGATACTGCTGCGATATATAAAAACGAAGAAGGCGTTGGACAGGCAATTCGCGAATCTGGTATTCCTCGTGAAGAGTTATTCATCACTTCAAAAGTGTGGAATAGTGATCAAGGTTACGAGTTAACATTACAAGCATTTGAAACTACATTAGAAAAATTAGGTCTAGAATATTTAGATCTATATTTAGTACATTGGCCTGTAAAAGGAAAATACACTGAATCATGGAAAGCTTTAGAGCAGCTTTATAAAGATGGTCGTGTGCGCGCTATTGGTGTGAGTAATTTCCATATTCATCATTTGCAAGACGTATTTGAAATTGCTGAAATTAAGCCAATGGTTAACCAAGTGGAATACCATCCACGTTTAACGCAAGAAGAATTGCATACTTTCTGTAAAGAGCATGGTATTCAGCTTGAAGCTTGGTCACCATTGATGCAGGGGCAACTACTTGATCACCCAACATTACAAGAAATTGCTACAAAATATAATAAATCGACTGCACAAGTTATTTTACGCTGGGATTTGCAAAATGAAGTTGTAACGATTCCTAAATCAATTAAAGAACACCGCATTATTGAAAATGCGAACATCTTCGACTTTGAATTAAGCCCTGATGATATGAAAGCAATTCAAGTTTTAAATGAAAATCATCGCGTTGGTCCAGATCCGGATAACTTTAATTTCTAGTAGGATAACCACTGTACATATGCAGTGGTTTTTTAAAAATAAAAAACTGAAAATTTAAACTATATTTCATTTGATTGACACTTCATTCTTCAAGGTGTAAGATTTTGAATTATCAAAGAAAAACAAAATTTAATAAAACTTATTTGTTTACTCATTGTATCAAGAGAGGTGGAGGGACTGGCCCTTTGAAACCTCGGCAACAGGTTCTTTTTGAACACTGTGCCACTTCCTGCAAGCTTTGTGCTTGAAAGATAGAATGAGGGACTTCGTTTATATACGGGTGCATAACTTGTACGTAAAAATCCCTCTTTCTCAATACGAAAAGAGGGATTTTTATTTTTCATTCCCTCATCATCATCCAATCTTATTAACTATTTAGGAGGAAAATCAAATGAAAAAGAAGTTTGTACCCGGTATTGCATCAGTTGTAGGAGTAAGTATTTTATTAACTGGTTGCGGTAGTTATAAAAACGAAGCTAGCGGAGCCAACGCAAAAGACAAGACGCCTAACAAGCAAGTTTTAAACTTATCTTCACCTACTGAGATTCGAACAATGGATACGGCTCGCGCTACAGATACTGATTCTGGTCAAGTAATGAGAAACGTATTTGAAGGTTTGTATAACCTTGGTGAAGGTAATAAACCTGTCCCTGGTGTAGCAAAATCTCATGAAGTAAGTGGTGATAAAACAAAATATACATTCCATTTACGAGATTCAAAATGGTCAAACGGTACTCCTGTTACAGCGAAAGATTTTGTCTTCGCTTGGCAAAGAGCTGTTGACCCAGCAACAGCCTCTGAATATGCATTTTTATTCTTTGATATTAAAAATGCCACAAAGATTAACAATAAAGAACTTCCAGCCGATCAACTTGGTGTAAAAGCAGTTGATGACCATACGTTTGAAGTAGAATTAGAGCGTCCTGTTCCGTACTTTATTAGTTTAACAGCGTTCCCAACATTTCTACCAATTAACGAAGAATTCTTTAAAGCACAAGGTGATAAGTACGCTTTAGAAGATAATACAATTTTGTACAACGGGGCTTTTACACTAAGCGATTGGAAGCATGAACAGAGCTTTAAATTCAAGAAAAACCCTACCTATTGGGATAAAGATAATGTCAAACTCGAAGAAATCAATTTCAACGTTGTGAAAGAAAAATCAACAGAAGTAAATTTATTCGAATCAAAACAATTAGATCGTATCAAACTAACATCTGACTTTGTTGATAAGTATAAAAAAGAGGCAAACTTTAAAGAACGTCCAAATGTAGGCGTACAATTTTTACGTATGAACCAACAAAACAAAGTGCTTCAAAATGTCTCTGCACGCCAAGCAATCGATAAAGCAATTGATCAAAAATCCTTTGTAAATACGCTATTGAATGATGGATCTACACCAGCGTATAGTCTCGTTCCGAAAAATTTTGCAAAAGGGCCAGATGGAACAGACTTCCGCTCTGCGAATGGTGATTTAACGAAAACAGATACAAAATACGCAAAGGAATTATGGGAAAAAGCAAAACAAGAACTTGGTTCTGACAAGATTACATTAGAACTATTAACAAGTGATGGTGATCTTGAGAAGAAAACAGGAGAATTTTTAAAAGAACAACTAGAAAAGAACTTAGAAGGATTAACAGTAACTATAAAACCGCAACCGCGTAAACAACAAGTTTCACTCTTATTAAAAGGTGACTACGAAATTGGAATTGACGGTTGGAGCCCTGACTTTGCTGATCCAATTACATTCCTTGAACTATTCACAACGAATAACCCTTACAATTTAGATCATTACTCTAATAAAGAGTTTGATGACACAATTGAAAAAGTCAAAACGACTTTAGCCGGTGATGAAAAAGCCCGCTTTGATGCATTACTAGCATCAGAGAAAATATTATTTAAAGACTCTGTTATCGCCCCTCTTTACCAAAAAGGAGAATCTTATTTAGAGCGTTCTTATGTGAAAGGTATCGTACAGGTAGACTTTGCAGGTCAATTAAACTTCAAATGGGCAAAAATTGAAAAATAAAGTGAAACTTTAATCAGTGGGGGGTTCTTCATCCCCCACTGATTATCAGCCCTCACCAATCGGGCTTTTACGGGCAGTTGATCTCCCGCCTAACTTCTTTGCTTTCACTGAATTTTGAGGTGGGGATCTTACTGCCCGTTAATGCGGGATAAAATGCGACTTTAATCATCGTGTTTCCACCAACTCCCATTGTTTTTTCGGAAAAATATATTAAAAGTAGATTCCTTAATATGAGTGAATCTACTTTTTTAATATATTATTCCAAGAAATTAACATTCTATTTTTATTATTGACATATAGTTCTTTCTAATGTTAATATTCTAAATAATCAAAGAAACAAAATATTTCACCATCAAAATGTAATGTCTACTACGTTGAAACATATAACGATAGATTATAGTTCAACATGTATATACATATAGAACACCTGACTACCTACATACACATATCCATAATAGGTTTTCTCTTCTATAGCTACACTTCAAGACATGGACATTATGACGTTACGAACAACACATTTAGGGAGGAAAGAACAATGAAGAAAAAAGTTGTACCTGTTGTTGCATCTGTTTTAGGGGCAAGTCTACTACTAACTGCTTGCGGGGGAAATAAAGATAATGCAAGCGGAGCGAAAGCAAGCGATAAAGTACCTGATAAACAGGCAATTAACTTGTCATTTGCTTCAGAAATTCCAACAATGGATGTTGCAAAAGCAACGGATGGGGAATCCATGAACGTAATGCGAAATGTTTTTGAAGGTTTATATGCAATGGGAGAAGATAATAAACCTATTCCTGGTGTTGCTGAGTCGGTTGACGTTAGTCCCGATAAAACAAAATATACATTCCATCTTCGTGATTCAAAATGGTCAAATGGTACTCCTGTTACAGCAAAAGACTTTGTCTTCGCTTGGCAACGTGCCGTAAATCCTGATACAGCAGCTGAATATGCATTCTTATTCTTCGACATACAGAATGCGAAACAAATAAATCAAAAACAATTACCAGTTGATCAATTAGGTGTCAAAGCTCTTGATGACAAAACTTTAGAAGTACAACTAGACCGTCCTATTCCCTACTTCTTAAACTTAACGACATTCTCAACATTCTTACCAATTAATGAAGATTACTTAAAATCTCAAGGTGATAAATACGGTTTAGAAACAAATCATTTAATTTACAACGGCGCTTTCACATTAGATAATTGGAAACATGAACAAGGTTTCCAATTAAAGAAGAATCCTAACTATTGGGATGCTAAAACTGTAAAATTAGAAGAAATCAACTTCAATGTTGTGAAAGATAAATCTACAGAAGTTAACTTATATGATTCAGGACAAATTGATCGCGTTGCTTTAACTGCGGAGTTTGTTGATAAATATAAGGGCGATCCAAACTTCAAGGAACGCGCTGAAGTCGGCATTCAATTCTTACGACTAAATCAGAAAAATGCAACACTAAAAAATCAACATGCACGCCTCGCTATTAACGAAGCAATGAATAAGAAAGCTTACGTAGAAACAATTTTAAATAACGGTGCAATTCCAGCCGAAGGAATGGTTCCTGCGAAGTTCGCAAAGAGTCCAGATGGCAACGACTTCCGTAAAGAAAACGGAAATCTAGTCAAAGATGATGTGAAAACAGCGAAAGAAAATTGGAAAAAAGCGAAGCAAGAACTTGGTACTGACAAAGTAACACTTGAACTATTAACAAGTGATAATGCTTTAGCTAAAAAGACTGGCGAATATTTAAAAGGTGAACTAGAAAAGAATCTAGATGGATTAACAGTGAATTTAAAACCGCAACCACGTAAACAACAGTTGAAACTACTATTAAGTGGTGATTACGAAATCGGAATCGATGGCTGGGGCCCTGACTTCGCGGATCCTATTACATTCTTAGATCTATTCACAACAGATAGTGCTTATAACTTCGATAAATACTCTAACAAAGAGTACGACGAGCTAATTCATAAAGTGAAAACAGATTTAGCTGGTGATGAAAAAGCGCGCTGGGAAGCAATGAAGCAAGCTGAAAAAATCTTATTACAAGATGGTGCTGTCGCTCCTTTATACCAACAAGGTCGCTCTTACTTACAACGCGGATTTATTAAAGGACTTGTAACAACTGACTTCGGCGGTGAATTTAACTACAAGTGGACAGAAGTTGCAAAATAATAAAGTGAAACTTTAATCAGTGGGGGTTTTGTCCATCCCCACTGATTATTAGTTGAACCAATCGGGCTTTTACGGGCAGTTGATCTCCCGCCTAACTCCCTCGCATTCGCCGAATTTTGGGGTGGGAGTCTTACTGCCCGTTACTGCGGGATAAGTACTAATAAAAAAGGTATCCTTCGTGGGATACCTTTTTTACTTTATACTTCTTTAACTACAGAGCTTCTTCCCTTTGCCCTCCCTTTTATACCTATAGCGATTCCCGCTACCAATTGTGTAACTAAAATAATAAACAATAATGAAATAACATTTCCCTCTAAATTAACTCCACCAAATATTATTGTATAATAACCATTCGCTGCGTATGTTGCGGGAAATAACTCACCGATTATTTGATATGTTTTAGAAAGCATCTCATGTGGTACTATTACACCCGAACTTACAAGTTGTAACGATAGAGAGATAATATTAAAAATCATACCTGCATTTCCGAAAACAGTTATAAACATTTGTGTTAATGAAAGAAATGCGAAGAAGACTATCGCTTGAAACACCCATATACCCCATACTGTTTCGTGCATTTCAATTTGGAATCCTTTCATCAAACCAATTGTAATACATGCAAGCAAAATTGATACTGTACCGTTAATGATTTGTCGTGATAAAAAATTACTCCAACCATCTTTTACTTCTTTTGCAACTTTTGATAATTCCATGCTCATAATCATTGCTCCTACAAATGAAGCTAATACAATCATTAGTGGTACCATATTAACTGAAAATCCTTTTGCATCATTTACTTTATGAACTGTAAAACCAATTGAATCTCCTGTTAAACCTTTTATCACTTCTACATTCTCAGGTCCTACAGCTTGTAATTTTCCAACAATCGCTTGTTCTTTATGACTTGCTATCTCTTTATTCACATTATCTCGAATTTGTTTTGCTGCTCCTTCCATCATTTGCTTTGCCATCATGGCATTCGCTTGATTAATGTGGAAGTTTAAATTTGCTTTTCCTGTTTCATTTATATCTTTTGAAAAAGAAGCCGGAATTTCAATAATCATATCGTACACATGATCATTCATTTCTTCGTTTGCTTTTTCCATAGACTGTTCTTTCTTCACTTGAAATGGTAAATTTCTCTGTAAGCCTTCTGCTATTTTACTCCCTATATTTCCATCCTCATTCACAATAGCAATACGCATTTGATCTGCTCTTTCGTTCACTCCATCATACGCCGTTAACCACACACAAAAGAAAATAAGCTGGAACGATAGCGCTACTACCATTCCCACATACGTACCTGGTCGTTTTAAAAACTGTTTTAATGTATCCATCTTCTCGCTCTCCTGTTTAGCAAGCAAGCACTTGCTTGCATTTTATTTTAAATAAATACTAGGGTCTTAAAGCCCTAGCATATAAAACTATATTATTCTCAATAAATTTCTCATCATCAATTTCCATAAGCCGGTTTTCAAAACGCAATTTAGATAGAAAGTAACCAAAATTAATCCATATAAAATTCATTACTTGCGCTTCAATATTTGTATGAATAATCTTGCCCTGTTCCTGCATCTTGGCAAAATAAATTATTAATTCCTCTTTTAATCCTTTTGGAATTTTCGATATTTCCTCATCTAATTCAGGAAATTCTCTCGCCTCACGTATACCGATAGAAATAATATCTTTTATACTATTTAAAAATTTATGATAATGCCTTGCTAAGTTCTTTAAATCAGTTTCTAATTCCCACACAATTTCTGTTTGCAAAAATTGTTTTAAATGCGGTATATATGAAAATTCAGCAACCGCAGCTTCAATAACACCCTTCTTACTTTTAAAATTGCGGAATATCGTTACTTCATTAACACCAGCACGCATTGCAATTTCTTTCGTTGTTGCTGCCGTATATCCTTTTTCTTTCACTAATTCAATTGCCGCTTGAATGATTTTTTCTGCTGTCTTTGAGCGCGCCATACAACCCTCTCTTCCTTATGTAAGTGATCACTTACATTTTGATTATATTACTTTTCTAATAATTGTCAATAATTCTCTTTCGCCACTTTTTGCATTTCACTACCTCCTCACAACTTCAATTTACCATATACATACAAATCCTTTTTGATTTAAATTGCGGATTAATCCTTGAATCCATAAGAAAATAATTTATTTTCAACACATACATAATTACATGAAATTAGGAAAAGCTTGTATAGAAAGAAGTTACATAAGGAGGAATTTATAATGAGAATTTTACTATCAGTTTTATTAGCTCTTATGCTAGTACCTGCATTAACAGGATGTAAAGCTCCTGCAAAAGAAGATGCAACTTCTAATAAAAAGACTACAGAAGAGGCAAAGAATGAAGCTCCTGCAGATTTAAAACTAAACTTTAATGAATTTGATTTAAAAGCAGACTATCAAGATACGAAGAAAGACTACGAAGCAGACTATAAAAATGTAGCAGCAGATAAAAAAATGGAAGCAAAAATTGAAGACCATAAAACAGATGTAAAGTTCACAGGCGACGAGGCTATTACAAAATTAAGCCCTCTTCTACAAGAATTAAAATTTGATAAAAATACACCAGATCAAGAAGTAATTGATCAAGTAGTAAATGTATTCAAACTTGATAAAGACTATCAAAAATTCGCTTTAGAAGTTGTCTTCTCTGACGGAACGAAAAAAGAATATAAGAGAGAAATAAAATAAAGAAGTAGGCGGTTGCCTACTTCTTTATTTTTTAATTTTTACGTATCTTAGTTCTGGACTAGAACCGATAATGAATTGGACGCCAGATACTGATGATTTTTGTAAATATGAAGAGCTTGGGAAAATAATTGGAATTAATGGTGTATCATCAAACATAATATCTTCTGCTTTATGCAATAAGTCAAAACGCTTATCTTCGTTTTGTTCAACTTCTGCTTCTTTTACTAAAGCGTCAAATTCTTTATTATGCCATTTTGCATAGTTGTTTGGACCATCACCTGCATATAAATCTAGTTTAGTAATTGGATCTAATAGAGAGCCACCCCATCCCATATAAGCTAATTGGAAATCACTTTGCTTATATGTGTCAATGTAACTCTTCCACTCTTTATTTTCTAATTTAATATCTACACCAAGATTTTTCTTGAACATTTCTTGCATCGCTTCTGCTACTTTTTTATGCTGTGTATCTGTAGTGAATTTTAATGTTACTTCAGGTAATGTAGACCAACCTTGCTCTTTCATACCCTCTTCTAATAATTTTTTCGCTTCTGCCGGATCGAATTTTACGTAATCACCTTTTTCTTTACGGAAATCACGACCACCTTGTGTTTTTGCTCCTTCTGGAACGAATGCATATGCTTCTTGTGCATTATTTTTATACAATTTTTCAACGATAAACTTACGATCAACCGCTAATGAAAATGCTTTACGTACTTTCGCGTTTGTAAACGGCTCTTTTTCTACGTTAAACGAATAAATATAAGATGAGAATCCTGCAACACGCTTATATTCTTTGTTTCCTTTTTCTTTTTCAATCATCTCTTGTGGTAAGCTACTTAGCAAATCTAATTCTTTTGATTTGTACAATTGATACGCTGTTTTAGAGTCTGGAATAATACGAAACTCAATTTCTTTTAATGTTACCTTTTTATCATAGTATTCTTTATTTTTTTGTACTGTAATGGCTTGGTTATGCTTCCATTCCTTTAACGTGAATGGTCCGTTTGTAATTAACTCTTTTGGATCTGTTTTTAATTTATTGTTATCATCAATTGATTTTTTAGATAATGGAATAAATAGTGAACTTGCTAATTTTTGTTTAATAGAAGCAACTGGGTGCTCAAGTGTTACCTTTAATGTTTGAGGGTCAACGACTTGAATACCAACTTGTCCTTCTTCACCTTTTCCAGTATTATATGCCTCTGCACCTTTAATAAAATACATTTCTGTCGCATTCATAGAACCCGTCTTCGGATTTAATAATCGCTTCCATGCAAATTCAAAATCATTTGCTGTAATAGGAGAACCATCTGACCATTTAATATCTTTCTTTAAATGAATTGTATACTCAGTCCCATCAGCGTTTACTTCTTCTTTCTCTGCCAATTCATTTTGATATTTCCCATCACTATCTTGCGTATATAAACTTGAAAACAACTGCCCAATTACATAACCTGACGTGCTATCTGTCGCAATAGCGGAATCAAGTGTATATGGATCACTACTAATATTCGTTACTAATCGATCTCCTTCACCCTTACCAGCACTCGCCTTTTGCGTCTCTTTCTTACCGCAAGCGACAGAGGTAATTGCTAAAACAGTCATAATGACAAACAGTAAAAACTTCTTCATCCTACATTCTCCTTTAACCTGAAATTTTTGGTGTTGATGCTAATAATGTTTTTGTATAAGAATGTTGTGGATTACGGAATACTTCGTCCGTATTTCCAAATTCAACAAGTTCTCCTTTGTATAAGACAGCCACTTTTTCACATAAATAGTGAACCATCGGTAAATCATGTGCGATAAATAAATATGTATAGCCTTGTTCCTTTTGAATCTTTTGCAGCAAATGTACAATTTGGATTTGCAGTGAAACATCTAATGCTGAAATTGGTTCATCAAGGATTAATACTTCTGGCTCACATAATAGCGCTCTTGCAATGGCAATACGTTGGCGTTGTCCACCGCTAAATTCGTGGGGATAACGATCAATATATCGTCTATCTAATCCAACACGCTCTAGTGCATCACCTGCGACTTTATCTTTCAATCCTTTATCGCCTAAACCGAATGAAATATATCCTTCCGTTACGCTATCGCGTACTTTCCAGCGCGGATTTAATGCAGCTGTGGAATCTTGAAAAATAAACTGTACTTTCTGTAAGAAATTTCGCTTATTAGCTGACTTCAGCGTGTGAACAACTTGACCGTTATAATCAATTTCACCAGACGTTGGTTTTTCAATTCCAGCTATGAGCTTACCAAGTGTTGTTTTTCCTGAACCACTTTCTCCGATAATGCCAAGAGTTGTTCCTTTCGGAATAGAAAGTGATATACCTTTTAGCGCCGCAATTTCTTTATTTTTACTTCCATATGTTTTTGTTACTTGTTTTACAGCTATTAAATCTGTCGTCATGAAGCATTCACCTTCTCTTTTGATTTCGCTTTATTGTGCTCTAGAATGTGTTGCCAACAATGCGAACTATGCTCCCCAGAATACGATGTTTTTTCCGGAAAACGATGGATACATTCTTTTATCGCTACAGGACAACGATTCACAAACGGGCACCCAAAACTATTTAACGTTTCAATTGAAGGTGTTGTTCCCTCAATTGCCCGGAGTACCTTTTCTGAATCATCCATATTCGGAATTGCTTGCAATAAGCTTTTCGTGTAAGGATGCTTAGGAGAGCCAATTACTTCTTGAATCGTTCCTTTTTCAACAATGCGCCCCCCGTACATAACTACTACTCGGTCAGCGATTTCACGCACAAGTGCCAAATCGTGAGTAATTAATAAAATACTCGTATTTTGCTTTTCTTTTCGCTCTTTTAATAACCCCATAATTTGTTTTTGAATTGTTACATCTAATGCCGTTGTAGGTTCATCTGCAATAACGAGCTTCGGGTGACATGCAAACGCAATTGCTAAACAAATACGCTGCCTCATCCCTCCGCTTAACTGATACGGGTATTGTTCAAAGCGTTTCTCTGCTTCATGTATCCCTAAATCATTTAGTAAGTTAATTGCAATTTCTTTTGCCTCTTTTTTCGATTTTTTTTCATGTTGCACGATTACTTCTGTAATTTGTCTTCCCACCTTCATCGTCGGATTTAAAGATGAAAGCGGGTCTTGAAAGATAAAGGAAATATCTTTCCCGCGAATTTGATTCCATTCTGATTCTTGTAAATCTGTTAATTCCTTTGATTGGAAAGATACATTTCCATCATCAATATAAATCGATTCTTGATTTAAGCCGATAATTGATTGTGCTGTAACACTTTTCCCTGAACCACTTTCTCCGACAAGTGCAACTATTTCACCTTCGTTAATAGAAAAGGAAACATGCTTCACAATTGCTTGCTTACTATTCTCTTTTTCAACGGCCAACGTTACGTTTTCTAAAGATAAGATTTGTGCCATGTTTTTTCTCCTTTCGATTACGTTTTACGATTTTCGGATCAATCGCATCTTGCAAACCATCACCAATCGCATTAAATGCGAACATGATTAGTGCAATCATGATTGCCGGGAAGAAAAGTTGCCACCACTCTCCGCTTAGTAATGTCCCGAGTGCATCGTTCGTCATCGTGCCCCAACTTGCCGCTGGTGATTGTACGCCAAGTCCGATAAAACTTAAAAATGATTCTGAGAAAATAGCTGCTGGAATTGTAAATGATAAATTGACGATAATAATCCCCGTTAAGTTTGGAATTAAATGCCCATATATAATTTTCATATGAGGTGTACCTAATCGCTCTGCTGCAATAACAAATTCTCTTTGTTTTAAAGACAAGACTTGCGCTCTAATGAGACGTGCCATGCCAATCCATCCCGTTAACGCAAGGGCGATTATAATTGTAAAAAGTCCTGGTTTCATAACGATTAATAGTAAAATAACAATTAATAAATATGGGATGCCGTATAACACTTCAATCCCTCTTATAATCCACTCATCAATTAACGTTCCAAGACGATTACGCCCTCTCACATATCCACTAAAACCTCCGATAAGTACACCAAGTCCTATATCAAGAGCTGCTGCTACCAATCCAACTGTTAATGAAATTTTCCCACCAGCCCAAGTACGCGCCCAAATATCTCTCCCTAAATCGTCTGTTCCGAACCAATGCTCACTACTAGGCGGTAAATTAGTTGCTTCTTTTACTTGTTCACTTGCAGTAAATGACGTTAAACTTTCGCCAACAAGCGAGAAAATAATAATTAGTAATAACGTCACTGCCCCTAAAACTGCTATAGGATTTGATACAAACTTGCGAAACACTTCCTTTTTCCGGCTAATCGTTTGCTGATTTTTATTTATCGTTAATTCTTTTTTCTCTTCATTCGTTAATAACTGGTCATTAATTTCATAAGCCCCCATTTAAATATCCCCTCCTTACGTAATAGAACGAATGCGCGGATCAACAATACGATGAATGATATCTGTAATAAAAATACATGCAATTAATAGCGCACTATAGAAAATGGTTGTTCCCATAATCACCGGATAATCTCGGTTAAAAATACTATCTACAAAATATTTTCCTAAACCAGGAATTGAAAAGATTTTTTCAATAACGAAAGTCCCTGTTAAAAGTCCAGCCATTAATGGACCAACAAATGTAAGTACCGGAACAATCGCATTTCGAAGAGCGTGCCTTATAATGATTTTCTTAATTGGTATCCCTTTCGCTCTCGCTAGCTTAATATAATCACTCTGCAACACTTCAATCATATTAGAGCGAACAAATCTTGTAATAACTGCGATTGGCCCTAGCGCTAATGCGAAGGAAGGTAATACAGTATGCTCGAATGTTCCCCAAGACGCCACTGGTAGTAATTCAAATTGAATGGCGAATACTTGTATAAATAGTGGTGCTAAAATAAAACTTGGAATAGAAATACCGAGAATCGCAAGCAAGCTCACACTATAATCAATCACTTTCCCATGATATAGCGCGGCAAATGTACCTGCAGCAATTCCGACTAACAATGAAATAACAAGTGCTTGTAAACCGATAATTGCCGACGGTCCAAAACCGGTTGTTATAATTTCTGATACACCTTGACCTGTCGATTGAACAGATTCACCAAAATCAAAATGAACTACCCCATCCAAATAAGCAACATACTGATTCCATAACGGTTCATCAAGGTGATACTTAGCTCTCATGTTTTGTATCACTTCTTCAGGAAAGATTTTCGCGTCTGATGAAAATGGATCCCCTGGAATAATATGCATTATTAAAAATGTTACTGTCGTAATGATCCATAGTGTAAACACCATAACCACTAATTTTTTAATAACATACACTTCAATAACCTCCTAAACTCATGATTTTACTTTGTTTTATTGGTATATTTGTCCCCATTACTCCTTTTCCATTTCTTAGAACACAAAAAGCCTTGATCTTAAAAAATAAGATCAAGGCTTAATAAACAAAGGCCCATCACTTATCTTTCAAGACTTGCTTGCTGGAATTAGCACGGTGTTCTATTGCAGAACCCGCTGCTGAGGTGTCATAGGGCCAGTCCCTCTACCTCTCTGGATAAGTAAATTGCTATATTATTATTTGGTTCAAATTGTATATTTCGAATTATAATTCTGAAAAAATGAAAAGTCAATCAAATTAGATATATTTAGAAAAATCAGTTTTTAATGGCGTTATTTTTTAAAATCACTACTTTAACTTATAATAAAATTAATTACTTTAAAGGAGTTATAAGATGGATCCCTTACTTCTAGCTACTATAGGATTGCCATTAACAATCGTCATACTCGTCATCATCGGCTTCTACAAACTCTTCATTAAAAAGAAACGTATCACTTCTTTTTACACTCCATTCGATAATATTACTGGACAAACAATTTCAGAATTTCACGAAGAACAGAAAGTATTAGTATCCGAAGATGAAGACGGAGATGGTAAGAAGAAAAAATAACCTTTCATGCGCAAGGTTATTTTTCCGTTTCTGTTTGAAAACGTTTATAGTATGTCGATGCTGTTGAAAAATTAATTTCTATATCACGAATCAACGATGAATCTTCTTCTTTAGCTAACTTCTGTAATTTTTTCATCGCTTGTTCCGATTCATTTAAGTAACCAACATACATTTCATGTTCTTGTTCTTTCGACTTCGGTACACGAATTTCTTTACGCATATGATCTATATCTTCTAACATACCCGTTGTTACATTTTGCACGTCTTCCTTATATTTAGCATTAGTTATTTCCTTACCGCCCTTTTCTTTTGCCACTTCAAATAACTGTAACGCTTTATTAATTTCTTTGTTCATCTTCACATCATACTTCTCATGTACCTCGCGATACACTTTCATATCTTCTGTCTGTTCAGTAGATTGCTCTACCTTTTCTTTCGGTTCTTTCGTATCTTTCGTGTCTTTATTTCCATTACATCCCGCTAGAAGGAGCATACCTCCCATTACAGCAATACCCAAAACCTTCTTCATCTTTAATTCTCCTTTTATCTACAGCTACTTCTAATTATAGTTTCTTTTATCTCCACCTGTTTTATTATACCGAGAATGTCCTAAATTTTGCACTTAAGATGATCTCTTAATATATATACCCACATTTTTGTCACAGTATCGTCACTTTATTCAAGTAACTTTTGCATGAGTTATTTCAAAGAAATGAAAAAAAGAGCTGATTCAGAGAAATGTTTGAATCAGCTCTTTTTATTAAGCCTCTAAATTTTGTTTTTGTTGCAGTTCAAACTGCTTCTCACTTTTTCTTGCCATGAATACATAACATAGTACAGCACCTATTTCACAAAGAGCTATAACAACACCCATAGGAAGTGCTGTATTACTTCCGCCAATACCTACTAGCGGTGCAACAAGCGCTCCTGAAATGAACTGTAATAAACCTAGTAAAGCTGATGCTGTTCCTGCAGCTTGTTTTTGATTTCTCATCGCTAACGAGAAGCCAGTTGTTGATACAACCCCAACACTTGACACGACGAGGAATAGCGAGCATAAAACACCGATTAGACCTATTCCTAATACGATTGTAAGTAGTAACGATAGACCGCCAACAGCCGCAATAACAATACCGAAAACAAATAAAGTTTTCTCATTCACTTTCCCAGCTAAGCGACCAGTAACTTGACTAGCAATAATAATACCGATACCGTTAATCGCAAAGAACAAACTAAACTCTTGTGGTGATGCCCCGTATATATTTTGCAACACAAATGGTGATCCTGAAATGTACGCAAACATTGCCGCTGTTACTAATCCTTGCGACAATGCATACCCCATAAACAAACGATCTTTCAGAAGCTTTCCGTATGTCGCCAATGTTCCTGACAAACCACCTGTCTCTCTTTCTTCAGGCGGTAATGTTTCACGTAATACGAAAGTAGCTGATATGAGCATGAATACACTAATTGCTCCAAGGACGATAAAGACACCGCGCCATGATGTGAACTGTAATAATTGCCCTCCAATAATCGGTGCCAAAATAGGTGCTGCTCCATTTACTAACATAAGTAATGAGAAAAACTTCGTCATTTCAGAACCTGAATACATATCACGTACCATTGCACGTGATATAACGATACCAGCAGATCCTGAAGCACCTTGTAAGAAACGTAAAAGCACTAAACTCCAAATAGATGGTGCAACAGCACAAAGTAAAGAAGAAGCAACATAAATAATAAGAGCGATAATAAGAGGTTTGCGCCTTCCGTAAATGTCACTAATTGAACCAATAAATAACTGTCCTACTGAAAGCCCAAGCAGACAAGCAGTTAATGTAAGCTGCGCAAGGGATGCACCCGTTTGTAAATCATCCGTTAACTTTGGTAAAGAAGGCAAATACATATCAATAGATAATGGCCCAATTGCCGTAAGTGTCCCTAATACAAGAATCATCCATAACCTGTTTGTTTTTACAGGTTTATATACTTCGTGATTAACTCCATTCACTTTTTCCATTCACCCTTTCATATAACTACTCAATCGTAACAATTATAGTTACAACATAAATATACGTCAAGTATACCGTATTTTCCTGTTTAATAATGTAAAAAAAAAAGCGATAGAATCTCTATCGCTTTACTTTTTCAAATTACTATTTGTAAATTTAGATACAGATGCCATCATTTCTCCTGTGTCTAAATATGTGATTTGAATTGGATCTCCCACTTCTGTAAACATTGCATATGGGAATTTCTTCGCCGGTACCATGAATACTTTTTGCTCGTTTTCTAATAGTACGTACACAATCGTATTTTCACCTGATTTTTCTTTATACACACGTTGTACAATACCTTCTTTTTGCGCTTCTTTCCCATTTGAAGTCGGTCTAAATGAATCACCACTTCCACTCAGCGCATTTTTATAATTCTCAAGTGCTTCTTTTTGCGTTGAACCTGTTGCAAACACTTTTGCATTAGAAGCAGATATAACAGTATGAGCACGTACTAATCCTCCGTCATCAATAACCGGTACAATCCAAGAAGGTTTACCATATACGTTATAAATAACTGGCATTGTTCCATGCCATTTCTCTCTCTTAAAGGAATTATCCACTACTTCTGTAGCAGCCGAACCGTCCATAATTCCCTTCACTTCTTTTCCGTTATAGTAATACAACTTTCCTGTACGTGCATCAACTAATGAGTAACCGAGGGCAGAATCTACTCCTTCTTTCGGAGAGGTAAAGTCTGTAAAGTAATACAGTTTACCATCCTTTCCGAAGATTGGCGTAACGCCTTCCTTCGTCCCCCACTCAGTCGGAAGCTTCATGTCAGTTTGGGAGAATTTCGTATTCCAAAATCCGTGAATATACTTTCCGAAGTACGTATTTAATGTAGATGCTGTTTCATGATTTAATACACCATCAACGAATTTAGGTGCATTCCCTTTATCATATCGTTTCACATCACCTGTTTGTGCATCAACAACGACAACACCCTCTACTTCAAACCCTGATCTCCCTGAAATAAACTCACCGTATGTCATTGTATAATACGGTTTTCCTTTATCATCAACTTCAAATTTTGGCTTCCCTTTAAAAATTAAATCTGGCTCTGCCTTTCGAACGGCACGTTCTAATTTATTACCGAAAAACATGCTTGGTACATACTTCATTTTATAACCAAGATGTAATTTTGCTTCCGCATCAGGATTTGTACCTGACATCGTTACGTAACCTGGAATTGTTTCCGCTTTACGTGCTTTAAAAAATCCCGAAACTTCTATCGGTGCTACATACAAGGCTTCACCATTTACCATTTGTGGCGTTAATTCCCCTAGCTCAAAATAAGCTACTTTCGGAATATCACCAAATACCTTTTTCATTTTATTTTCTGCTGTTTTAGGCGGAACTGTAAACGGTTGGTCATTTTCAGTAAATGGCTCTGAAATATCTTTCTCTACCTTCACGACCGAATCATATTTCTTTTGCGAGATTACTATATCGTGCAAATAACCAAAATAGCCGTAACTTACGAGTAAAACAAACATTAGAAGTCCTTTTAAGGTACCTTCTAATTTCCCTACCTGCTCTTGTGAAAATAAAACAAGCCCAATTAAAATTGCTACTGCAACAGAATAATGAGTAAGAATCGAATCTGCTCGATCATCAATTAGCCAAAAATATTCATAGATTGCAATACCTATCCAAAATAAAACAGGAATAACTAAAATAGATGATTTCTTACCCTTTACAACTTTCTCATTTCCTCCTTTATCCACCGCGCGAATTTTATTACCGCTTCTAGTCCATGGAATCAAAAACAAAGTGAGAATAGCTAAAATTATAAATTTCATCAAAGGCAATGTCCCCTTTTCTTTTGTCTTCTCCATAAGTATAACAAATAAAGGGTAATCAGGTAAAAATGGGAATAGAAATACTTTTAATTATTTATCACTACGGCTTAATACAACTCCACTAACTACATATAAAACGGAAGCAATGTAAAAAATAGTTCCAATCGTAAAGAAATCCACTAAGTAACCAGTTGCAATTATAGCTACCCCTCCACCAATTGATGTCCATACATGGTACTTTCCAATTTCATAACCAGCTTCCTTATGCGCTACCTTTCGTGCTAACGACGTCTTCTCGGTATTACGCTGCACAGCACCTAAAATACCCATTAAAATTTGGAGAATATATACATGCCAAACTTCTGTTGCAATAGGAAAACAAAGCATTAATATAGCCATAGACCAAGCGTATACAATTAATAGCTTTCTATCTCCCACCCTATCAGAGATTCTTCCAACTAACGGATATACTAGAGCTGAAGTTAAGGCAAATAAGCCGTACGCCCAACCAAATTGCGAGAAACTATTTCCAACATTTCGAAGCAATAGTATATAAAAAGGAAATACCATGCTACCCGCCATCATAATAATGCTTTGTGAGGCTACAAATCTTCTATATGTCATTTGCTATACTCCTTATAAAATAAATTCACAAACCTTTCCTCTGGGTCTACTTCCTTCTTCTTCTGAAGGAATTCTTCTATGCGAGGATACGCTTTCTTTAGTTGCTCCTTTTCCGGATAAGAATAATACGGTAAATAATAACTTCCATTATGCTTTAAAGTAACATCAATCATCTTCTGAATGACCACTTTTGTTTTCTTTATTTCCTCTTCAGAGCGCCCTTGATTGATTAGAAGTACAAGCGCAAACATATCATCTTTCGCATAAGATAGCACCGCATTCTCATTCTTTTCTACGTAGCGGATTGTAATGTTAAGAAGGTTTAATTCCTCTTCATTTAAAACACTTCGTAAATCATCTATATACTCTGCAAAACTATCTATTGGTACAAAATACTCTTGTAAAACTTCGGTCAAGTTTGGATTATCATATTCCATAAAAGCACTATCAGATCTCATTACATTATTTCGTGTTTCAAACTTTCCATCTGTACGTTCAAAATAACTTCTTTGTATATCCCAAAATGCGTCCTTTCCCCAGTCACTATAACGTGATAACCCGAGCAAAAATTTCGGCGCAGCTATAATATTTTCTTCTTTTAATTTGCTGTACTCTTTCAACTTCTTTCGATCTTCTGCCAGTACATAATCTGTCACATACATTTCTTTTAAAAATGAATTTTGGGCAACAGAAATACGCGCTAAATGCATGCGTATATTCTCGTCCCTTCTCACCTTCTCCTTAAAATATGAAGAGTATTCTTTATAATCTAGTACCTTCGTATGCGTTTCATACAATTCATCGTTTGTTAACTGTAGCGTCACATCTAAAATCACACCAAACAATCCATATCCCCCAATTACATACGGAAACAAGTCAGCATTTTCTTCTCTACTTACATTACGCACCGTACCATCTGCCATTAACAATCTGAACGACTCTACTGTATCAATCAATGCTTCATGACGAATATCACGCCCATGTACATTTACACTTAATGAACCACCAACAGTAAAAATATTTTGAGATTGCATCACTTGAACTGCAAGACCATATGGATTGATTTTCTTTTGAATGTCATTCCATGTGACACCGCTTTGCACCCTAATCCTCTTCTTCTCCGGATCGAATTCTAATATTTCATTATACCCTTTCATATCAAGCATCGTACCGTTCGGATAATACGTCTGCCCGCCTTGGCTATGTTGCATACCTGCAATAGAAATCTTCTCTCCAGAAACATTTGCATCTTGCACTAACTTTTTTAATGAACTTTCATCCTCAGCATTTTCAACACGTTTAATTTTCGTTGGAAGCAACTTTCCTACATCACTCATAATAGGATGATCTAGTTGCTCCTTGTATGTATATATAGATGTTGTGAGCAACACTGTATACGCTACAATTACAACTGCTATTTTTCTTTTTTTCAAATGGCACTCTCCTCTTCCAATGTTCTTCCTCTTCATATTGTACCTATTTTCCTAAGAAGAAAGTATTAACAAAAAAAGAGAGACCCTTTATTTTAGGTCCCCCTCTCATCAAGACTATCACTTTGCTGCTGGCAGCTGTATTGGCTCAAACTTTTCGTACGATGTATATTTTGCATTCGTAATAATGTGTGCCTTATCCTCACCATTACTATTCATAATCATATCTATCTTCGCTGATTCATATTTAAAATCTTTTGTAATGATATATTCTGCATCCACTTCTTCTATCTTTGCGTTTTGTGCTTGTAGCATTTTTTTCTGTGTTTCATCCATGCTAGCTAACATATTTTCTGTTTCTTGCCCTTTTAATATGAACTTCAGTTTATATTTGTCTCCGCTTTTCTCCATCTTCATTTTATCTAAAACTACTGCTGGCACTTCTAAATTATCTACAATATCTTGAGTTGCTTTCATTCCGCTAGCATTTAATTGCTCCTCCGGTACAGATATAACTTCTCCTGTATTAGGATTTTTCACCTGACCAGCAACTTTACCATCCACAGCATAAACTACAACATCTGTACCAGAAACATTCATTTCAGAACGAGAATTCTTTTTCTTTGGCTCTAATTGCATTTTAGCCTTTAGTACATCCATCTCTGTTCCTTCAGCTTTTATCCCCACATCATATGTCATCGTTACATGTTCTTCATTTTTAAAAGCTTCATTCGCTTTCTTGAAAACATCCTTCGCTGCTAATTCCTTTTCTTTTTGCACCGATTCTTTTTTCGGTTCATCAGTTTTTGTTGTTTTCTCATTACTACACCCTGCACCTAAAATAACTGCAAGGACTAAACTAGAAGCTAAAATAAATTTTTTCATAATTCCCCCTCCTTTCCAAAAGGATATCATCTATTTTTCTTTTAAATCTATATAATTTTTAATATTTCTATTTAACTTTATTCCTCTCCTAACAACATGTTTAAAGGAATACCTAAATATGATGTTAATAAAAACAATTAAATTCAGGAGGTCATTATGAAAGCCATTATTTGCACAAAATACGGGCCACCTAACGTTCTCAAGCTTCAAGACGTAAAGAAACCTACTCCTAAAAAGAATGAAGTATTAGTTAAGATTCACGCAACAAGTGTAACAACTGGAGATTGTAGAATGCGAAGCTTTACTAGTCCCCTTTTATTTTGGATTCCTATGCGAATTGTATTAGGTTTTAGAAAACCGAAAAAGCCTATACTCGGTGTAGAGTTATCTGGTGAAATTGAGGAAGTAGGAACAGATGTAACTCAATTCAAAAAGGGAGATCACATCTTTGCATTAACAGGACTTAACGTTGGTGGTTATGCTGAATACACATGTGTACATGAAAGCGGATTGATAGCATTAAAACCTACCAATGTGACGTATGAGGAAGCTGCGGTTATTCCTTTCGGCGGAACTTCAGCATTACATTTTTTGAGAAAAGGACACATAAAAAAAGGACAGCAAGTACTTATATATGGCGCCTCCGGGTCAGTAGGTACTGCCGCTGTACAACTTGCTAAATATTTCGGCGCGACTGTTACAGCTATTTGTAGTAATTCAAATTTTGAGCTAGTGAAATCTTTAGGGGCTGATAACGCAATTGATTATACGAAAGAAGATTTTACTGAACGAGGCGAGTGCTACGATATAATATTTGATGCAGTTGGAAAGTATAAAAAATCCCTTTGTGAAAAAGCATTAACGCCTAATGGAAAATACGTATCTGTTAATGGAACAATGGCAAAGGTCAGTAAAGACGATATGAACCTATTAAAACAACTAGCTGAAACAGAAAAGCTAAAACCTGTTATTGATAGAACTTACCGATTGGAAGAAGTTTCAGAAGCTCATACGTATGTAGAGATGGGACATAAGAAAGGCAATGTTTCGATTACCTTAAAATAAAATATATTCAGAAAATAACATTGACAATTCCTTTTGTAAGATTTACTATTAGTACCATATTTAAAAACTACATACACATACTCTTATCAAGAGTGGCGGAGGGACTGGCCCGATGATGCCCGGCAACCGAGCTTATAACGTATAAGCTAAGGTGCTAATTCCAGCAGAACGATTTTCGTTTTGGAAGATAAGAGAGGAACCTATTTCGTCTATTCGGCACCTCTCTTATTTTTGAGAGGTGCTTTTTATTTTGGAACGTATATTAAGGGGGAATTATAGATGAAAAAGGTATTGTTAAGTATTGTAAGTGGAGCGGTATTATTGTTAGGTGCATGTGGTGCTAATTCTGGTAAAGAGGTAAAAGCATTAGATGAGAAAAAGATTACCGTTGGTGTAACAGGCGGACCGCATGAACAAATTTTTGAGAAGGTGAAAGAAGTTGCAGCAAAAGATGGCCTCCAAATCGATGTTAAGGTATTTAATGATTATGTAGCACCAAACGTCTCATTAGATGAAAAAAGCCTTGATGTAAATAGCTATCAAACTAAATCTTATTTAGACGTATTTAAAGCTGAACGTAATATGAAATTAACTGAAGTATTTTCCACAGTAACATTTCCTATGGGCGTATATTCGAAAAGCTTAAAAGATGTAAAAGAATTAAAAGAGGGCGACGCAATTGCTGTACCAAACGATCCAACAAATGAACTTCGAGCTTTAAAACTATTTGAAAAAGCAGGGGTTTTAAAAGTCGATCCAAAAGCTACAGAAAAGGCAACTGCAAAAGATGTAATTGAAAACCCGAAAAATTTAAAAATTATTGAATTAGAGGCATCTCAATTACCAACACAGCTAAGTGAAGTAAAAGCAGCTGCAATCAATACAAACTTTGCCTTAGGTGCAAAATTAAGTCCAGCGAAAGACTCTATTTTCCGCGAAGGAAAAGATTCACCATATGTGAACTGGGTCGTTGTTCGTACTGAAAATAAAGATGATGCTGTTGTAAATAAATTAAAGAAAGCTTATCAATCTAAAGAAGTAAAAGATTTCATTGAGAAAAAATTCGATGGTTCTGTTTTACCGTCTTGGTAGGAGCTGACTATAATGATTGAATTGAAAAATATTTCCAAAGTGTTCTCAACAAAAAAAGGGAATGTTGAGGCTCTTAAATCAACTTCCCTTAAAGTAGAAAAAGGCGAGGTATTTGGAATCATTGGATATAGCGGTGCTGGTAAAAGCACATTAATTCGCTGTGTAAATTTATTAGAAAAACCAACGACAGGAAATATCATTATAAATGATCAAGACTTAACAACCTTATCGACGAAAGAACTCGCAAAAGCGAGACAAAAAATCGGCATGATTTTTCAAGGATTCAATTTACTTAAAACCGTTACCGTTTATGAAAACATCGCACTACCCTTACGTCTATCTGGTCTTCCCAAAAATGAAATTGAAAAAAGGGTAGAAAAGTATTTACGCATTGTTGATCTCTTTAATAAAAAAGATGCCTACCCAAGTGAATTATCTGGTGGTCAAAAACAACGTGTAGCGATCGCCCGCGCACTATCTCATGAGCCTGAAGTTTTATTAAGCGATGAAGCAACGAGCGCATTAGATCCGGAAACGACCGATTCTATTCTTGATTTATTATTAAAGATCAACGAAGAAATCGGAATTACGATTTTGCTAATTACACACGAAATGAATGTCATCCAGCGTATATGTGACCAAGTTGCTGTAATGGAACATGGATCTGTCGTTGAAAGTGGAACCGTAAAAGATATTTTCACAAATCCACAACATGTTACAACGAAGAAATTTGTAAATAGCGCATTTGCCGCTAAAATTCCAGAAGAAGTACAAAGAGAACTACAAACTACTGGTGAAATTGTAACACTTTCTTTTATAGGAAATTCTTCAGGAGAACCAGCGTTAGCTGTTGCTACAAAACGCTTCCAAGTATATCCGAATATTTTATCCGGTAATATTACACAGTTAAAACATGAATCATATGGGAAACTGGTCGTTCATATGCAAGGTGAAAACAATGAAGTACACCGTGCTTTAGCATTCTTACAAGAGAAAGGAATCATTGTAGAAGGAGGTAGAACAGATTATGGAAAACAAGTCCTTTTTGGATGAATGGGGTAACGTAATATGGGAAGCAACAATTCAAACATTTCAAATGACATCTATTTCACTATTTATCTCTATCCTTATTGCATTACCACTCGGTGTCACACTTGTTTTAACGAGACCTGGTGGACAGCGAGAAAATAAAATTATCTATCCTATTCTTAATACGGTTATTAATGTCATTCGCTCTCTTCCATTTATCATTCTATTATTCTTCATTTTACCTTTTACAAAGTTTCTAATGGGAACATCAATTGGCGTGCAAGGTGTTATCGTACCACTTGTCGTATTCACAGCCCCTTATATTGCACGATTAATGGAAACTGCTTTATTAGAAGTGGATCGTGGTGTTATTGAAGCATATCAAGCGATGGGAGTCTCTACTATTAAAATCATTTGGCACGTCATGGTTAAAGAAGCACGCCCTTCTCTTGTACTCGGATTAACAATCGCAACAATTGGCTTAATTGGCGCAACAGCAATGGCCGGACTTGTAGGTGCTGGCGGGCTAGGGGACTTAGCATATCGATTCGGGCATTTACGCTACGAACCTGAAGTAATGTATGCAACAGTCTTTATTTTAATTATCCTCGTTCAAGGATTACAGTCTTTAGGAAATGGTGTTGCACGAAGATTGAAGAAAGATTAAAAAAGAAGGTATCTCATCGAAATGAGATACCTTCTTTTTATCTTTTAAATCCACCTTCTGAATGAATAACTTGCCCAGTAATCCATTCTGCTTCTTCACTTACTAAAAACTTAATAAGTCTTGCTGCATCCTTTGGCTCACCAATTCTACCAAAAGGAAACATCGGTCTTAATCCTTGTTTTATCTCTTCAGTCATCCACCCTGTATCGGTTGGACCTGGATTAATTGCATTCACTGTTATTCCTAAATGGGCCACTTCTGCTGACAACGTACTAGTAAGAGCATCAATAGCTCCCTTCGTTGTTGCATACGCTAACTCTCCAGCCATAGGCCCTTTAAATTGTCCCGAAGTAATATTAACAATTCTACCACCAGATTTCTTATCAAATCCTCGAGCAAATTGACTACTTAACAATGTAGTCCCTCGAACATTTACCATGTAATGCTTATCCAACTCTTCGGCAGTCAAATTAGAGAAATCATTATTCGTAGAATACGCTGCATTATTAATTAATATATGAGGGTACCCTAATTGTTCAGTAACTTTATTTATAAGCTGCTTTGGTGCATCATTCCGAGTTAAATCTAACTCCGTACTTGATACTTTAACACCGTTTTGTAACAGCTCTTCTTTTAATTGTATTTGTTCATTTTGCTCAACGCCCCA
The DNA here is from genome assembly GCF_015071065.1 of Bacillus cereus. Classification (GTDB taxonomy): domain Bacteria; phylum Bacillota; class Bacilli; order Bacillales; family Bacillaceae_G; genus Bacillus_A; species Bacillus_A cereus_BA. Next base: position 79,290 of record NZ_VOVA01000015.1, read on the forward strand.
AGGCATATCTTTATCATACTCTGTCCAATACGTAAAAAATATATCGTATCCTGCTTCAGCTAATTCTTTACAAATAGCTGCTCCTATACCATCTAGACGACTAACACCTGTAACAACAGCTACTTTATTTTTTAATTGATTCATTATATACTCCTCCAAATTAAAGGACGCATATTTTATATGAGAGATATAAATTTCCCCACTAAAAAAGACAGATACATAAAATAGGCATCTATCCTTACCGAAGGGATGTACAAGCTAAATATGCAGTCCTTGAATGATTTATAGATAGTTAAATAAACCCTCGCTTATGAGAGAAAAATTCATCTATTCGATTTCTAATCATTACAAGTTCATCCACATATCTACTCTTTATCCCCTTTCCATATATCTCTATTATTTACTTTAACAAAAAGATTAAATATTTAAAATAGAAAAAATGATTTTACCTCTCTTTCGGAGGGAAAATATTGTGATTTACCTACATATAAGCTTTAACTATATTTCTATTAAAAATAACCATTACGATATTAAAATAACACAAATAATCAGAAAACACTGGTAAATAATGGTTTGTTTTTTTATAATAAAATGTGGGGCTAATGTGAGAAATGTTATAAATGGTCTGGTTATGCAGACTCATCTAGTTTTAAACAAATTGGGGGAAGAAAAATGTTAAAAAAAGTAATTTCTTTATTTTCTACAGTAATCGTAGCAGCTTTTGTAATAACCGGCTGTGGTCAAAGCGATACGACAAATAAAGAACAAAAAGAAAATACAACCAAAGAAAGCAAAACAGAAAAAACTGATACAACGAAAGAAAATAAACCTACCGAAAAAAAAACTGAAGATAAAAAGCCTGAAAATACAGCTACTAGCTCAAGCGATTACTCTAAGCTGATTTCCTATATGGAAAAAGAAACAGGCGGTAAAACAAAAGTTCTTTTTGAAAATAAGGAACCACAAGTCTATAAAGCTGAAGATGTTTCAGTATCAATGAATAGTTATACATTAGTTGAATTAAATGGATTCCATACGAACTTCGACATTCCATTTAACCGTCAAACAGAGGGCGGAGTTATTCTTGTGAACTATAGCGTAAAAAATAGTTCAGCTAAAGATATTTATTATATGCCAGCATTGGACATGTCATTTACTGGTGCGCAGAAAGTATATAGTAACTATAAAGACTTAATTCCAAAAGAAGATCAGTTACCAACTAAGCTTGCTCCAACGAATGATTACTTAGTAAAAGCAGGAGAAACTATTTCTGGTTATATCGCGTATCCATTCGGAAAAGATGATCTAGCGAAAATTTCAAGCCTCTCAACAGTCTCAGTCAAAGTCCCAACTGCACAAGCTAATAAAGGAAAATTTGATGCTCCAATCGGAAGTCCTGGAAACTTTTCATTAAGTTTAAACAAACAAGGCGCTGAAAAGGTAGCAGCAGATACAGCTTTCTATCAAGATAAAGTAACTGCTAATAACATGGGCGATAAAAAAATGCTAAAAGAACAATCCGGCATTAATAATAGTCAAGAATTAGGTGCTGTCAATGTTACATTAGATGGATATCAATTTGCTCAATTCACGCCAAATTCTGTCGAGGCTCCACGATTTGCAAATTTCAAAAATGGTATTGTTCTATTAACAGTAAAATTCAAACTTGATAACAAAGACACACAAGACGTCGCACTGTCTCCTATAAGCTCTACATTGAGAGTTAATGATGGTACACAATATACAATTAGCGAAGGTATGCTACTAAACTATACTTATAACGATGTGGTCAAAACAGGGACATCTGGAGAATTACTACAAGTATATATATTAGACCAAGAACAGTATGAAAAGATTTGGAAAGATAAAAGCTTTGAGATTGAGTTAGGACCTATGAGAAATAAAGAAGCTAAAGATATTTCACAAGGTAAAAAAGCTAAATTTACATTAGCTAAATAAATTACTAAATATAATAGAAAAGGCATATAACATATGATTGTTATATGCCTTTTCTATTTTTATCAAAACACCAGGTTTGTTCACACTTTGTCCATTGTGAATTTATTCACAATGGATATATAATAAACATGTAAATACAGTACATTGGAGGGATTTCAATGGTTATCAATTTTTTAAGAACTGATAAACGTGCTACTTTCATATTATTATTTTTACGACTGTACATAGGATATGCATGGATTACTGCTGGCATAGGTAAACTTTTAGGACAATCTTTTGATGCAAGTGGATTTCTAAAAGGCGCTATCGCTCAATCATCAGGTAGCCACCCTGCAGTACAAGGCTGGTGGGCAGATTTCCTTCAACATTTTGTTCTTCCAAATGCAGACCTATTTAGCTTTTTAGTTCAATGGGGAGAAATTTTAGTGGGTCTAGGTTTGATTTTAGGTGGATTAACAAAAACAGCTGCATTTTTCGGAATCATAATGAACCTTTCATTTTTATTAAGCGGAACTGTTAGTGTAAACCCAAACCTGCTTATTTTAACTATGTTCATTTTAGTTGCAGGACAGAATGCTGGACGTATTGGATTAGATGGTTATGTTTTCCAAAAACTTTTCGGTAAAAACAACCACAAAACATATAAATTAAGTAAAACTGCATAGTAATAGTTCATCTTTAAAATATAAATAGAAAAAGAGCCTGAATGCAGGCTCTTTTTTATTTACGTAAAACTTAAACCTTTAACGAACCGCGAAACCCTCTGGCAGCATAGTACGATTCTGCCCCATTGTGATACACGAAAACGTGTCCAAAGCGATAATCACAAAAAAGAGCACCGCCGAGTTCTCTAATATCTGATGGTGTTTGTACCCAACTCGATGATTTCATATCGAAATTCCCAAGTTGTTGCAACTCTCGATATTGTTCTTCAGTTAATAGTTCAATGCCCATAGCAGTTGCCATATCAATAGCGTTATTTTCTGGTTTATGTTTTTTTCTTGATTCTAACGCTTCAAGATCATAACAAAGGCTTCTGCGGCCTTTAGGACTTTCCACCGAACAATCATAGAAAGTATACTCGTCCTTCTCTTTGTCATAACCAACAACATCCGGCTCACCGCCAGTTACTTCCATTTCGTTAAGTGACCATAATTTCTCAGTATTAGCCTCCAACTTTGCTTCAATTTTAGCCCATTCAATACCTTCATGGCGATTCATATTCTTCTCAAAACGAGCTTTCAATGATTTGAATAATTCTTCACGTTTTTCTACTGGTAACACATTTTCATTCTCTGTCATATTAGTCCTCCAAATTATGTTTACTTATAATCGTTTAAGTATATGTTTCATAATAAATCGTCTCAATAATTGTTTGAACGCAGTTTACAATAAATTATATAATTTATTAAATCTCCTTTTCAACAATAAGCATTCCCTCAATCGATTTTTCAATTTCAGACGTTCTTTTCACTATAAAAACACCCCTTTAGATAACGATATCCAAAGGGGTGACTTTATTTTAATTTTGTATAAACTGTAGATCAATATAGTTGCTAGCGTATTATACAGTGGAAATTCACATGGAAATCATAGAGCTACAATCACAAGCTAAATATGAAAAAAAGCTTCCTTATGTATCCTGTGAGGATATCCATTATAAAGCCCTAAAATCTTTCATACTCTCGCCAAGAATATAATGTGAAAACCACATCAAATTCTGCTTCATAATAGCTACATTCATTCCCGGCTGATCAGGGCTATATGCCATTCCTTTAAATATAATTAATTCTGTATCAACTTCCATATCTCTTAACCCTTGATATAGTTCATATGCATTTGTAGTTGGGATTCTTGCATCCTTTTCACCATGTTGGATTAAGGTAGGAGTACATGCTGATTTAATATACGTCATTGGTGATGTTTTCGTATATATCTCTGGATCATTCCATGGATTATCTCCTAAATACATTCTAATAAAGTAAGGGATATCTGTATTTACATAATGGGTACTCCAGTTAGTAATTCCACCACCAACTGAAATAGCTTTAAATCTACTACTAAATGTAGAACAGAAAGCTGATATATATCCCCCGTTGCTCCATCCCATAACCCCTACTCTATCCTTATCTACAACCCCTTGATCAACTAGTTTATCCACTCCGGATATAATATCATCGTAGTCAGCAAGTCCTTGTTTTCTATAGTTTGCTTTTAAAAATTCATTACCGTAACCAGAACTTCCCCTATAGTTTGGCTCTAAAACTATAAAGCCTTTTTCGATAAACTGTTCAATAGGATATTTCTCATTAAAACAGTCTGAAAATATCGGAAAGGATGCCCAAGCTGGACCACCATGAATTACTACTAATAAGGGATATTTTTTATTGGCGTCAAACTCTACTGGGGTTGATAAAACACCCTCTATTTCAAGACCATCACTACTTTGCCATGAGATGATTTCCCTGTTACTTTTAAGCTTGCCTTTAAAAAAGCTATTTTCATTCGTTATTTTTTTATCGTCTAGATAGATTTCAAAGGTTTCATTTGTTATAGCCTTATTATAGGATGTATGATTTCCATCCCTTGTTATAGAAGCCTCCATTATAAAACTATCTGCTTTTTCACTTAACGCTTCCACAGTGCCATCCTCACATAGCAACCCAATAAGGTAATTCGTTTTATCCTGCCATCGTATTAAAATCCCTTTAGCTGTCCACCGTAATGGAGTAACCGTACTATCAAAATCTGCTAAAGGTTGAATTAGCTCTCCATTATGAATATCATATATTTCTAATGTATTGTCTTGTATATGAGTCTTATAGTACTCCTTCTCCCTTATGCTTGCCGCGTAACATATTTTGCTGCCTTCAGGAGAAAAGCAAACGCTACCTCCCAACAACTTATCTATATTCAACTTTTGTAACTCTCTAGCTTTACTATCTAATATGTATAGATCTCCATTCATATAATCTTCCATATTTGAGCTTGGTGTAGCCATAAATACAATCTTCTTCCCATCATTTGAAATATCAAATTCATGGATATGAAAATCCTTCCCATCAGTTAATTGATAAACAACACTATTTTTGTGTTCATATATATCATGTTGTATCACTTTTCTTATTTCAATGTAATATAAACAATTATTATGGTGTTCCTTACCTATATGTTGAAAATCCCCATATCGTTCCTTACGCTTCTTTATCTCCTCACATTCTTTTGACTGCGCAACATAATAAAAACCCTTGCCAGTAGGCTCCCATTTAAATGTACTGACCCCTTCTTTCTCATCAGTAATTTGAACCCCATCATAACCATCTATTGACTTAACAAAGATCTGATTTTTCCCATCACCAACTGAGCTAAGGTATGCGATATCCCTAGAATCTGGAGACCATAATGGGCATGTACTATCTATATCCCCGGTTGTTAATGGGTAACTCTGCCCCTTATCTTTTTCATATATCCATACATGATTCCTATATGTATTGTCTTTCCAGTTAGTCGTCCTCTTAACAAATGCTACATTTTTGCCATCATCACTTATGTTTGTACTTGATAAGGCCGGTAATGAAATAATCTCTTCTATACTTAGATATGTTTTTTCATTCACTTTCATCAATATACCCCCTTGTAATGTCCATTAATCTAGCGTCTCTTCTTGTCATAATAAAGAAAATTGTTCACGAATACTTAAAATTATAACTAAAAATTCAGATAAATAAAAGTTACTCCATTCCAAATCCGATAAAGTAAAACTCTAATCAATAGGGTTCTGTCCACTTATCAATTTTAGATGTTCTTTTTCGACACAAAAAAACCCTTTAGATAAAATATCTAAAGGGTTACAGATTCATAAATTTATTTTAAAGCTATAACTATAGTTATTAACCTACCAATCTCCTACTCAACAGTAACAGATTTAGCTAAGTTACGTGGCTTATCAACGTCACACTCGCGGTGAAGTGCTGCGTAGTATGAGATAAGTTGGAATGGAATAACTGCTACTAGCGGTGCTAGTGCTTCGTGTACAGCTGGTAATACGAAGCTGTCGCCTTCCATTTCTAAGCCTTTCATTGAGATGATACATGGGTTAGCTCCGCGTGCTACTACTTCTTTCACGTTACCACGAATTCCAAGGTTTACGTGCTCTTGTGTAGCAAGGGCGATAACTGGTGTACCGTTTTCGATTAAGGCGATTGTACCGTGTTTTAATTCTCCTCCAGCAAATCCTTCTGCTTGGATGTAAGAGATTTCTTTTAGTTTTAACGCACCTTCTAAACCTACGAAGAAGTCTACGCTACGTCCGATGAAGAAACAGTTACGCGTTGTTGATAAAAATTGTTTTGCTAATGCGTCCATTTCTTCTTTTTGATCACAAAGTACTACCATTGCATTTGCTACAAGTCCTAATTCGTGTGTTAAATCGAAATCAAGCACTTCACCTTTCGCTTTTGCAATGTCAGCCGCTAAGATTGAAAGTACTGCAAGCTGTGCTGTGTATGCTTTCGTCGATGCAACTGCGATTTCTGGTCCTGCATATAAAGGAAGTGTATAATCAGCTTCACGAGAAAGCGTAGAACCAGGTACATTTGTAATCGTTAATGCTTTATGACCCATTTCATTTGTTTGCACAAGTACTGCACGGCTATCAGCTGTTTCACCACTTTGTGAAATGTAAATGAAGAATGGTCTTTCTGTTAATAATGGCATGTTGTAAGAGAATTCACTTGCTACGTGTACTTCAACTGGTACTTTAGCGAATTTCTCAATGAATTGCTTCCCAACAAGACCTGCATGATAACTTGTTCCGCATGCAATGATATAAATACGATCGCTATCTAAAATTGCGTTACGGATATCTGCATCCAGTTCAATCTCGCCATTTTCACCTTGATACTTTTGAATAATATTACGGATTACAAGTGGTTGCTCATCAATTTCTTTTAGCATGAAATGAGGATACGTTCCTTTTTCAATATCACTTGCATCTAATTCCGCTGTATAAGGTGCACGTTCAATCGTTTCACCTTGTAAGTTTTTAATTGTAATGCTTTCTTTTGTTACGATTACCATTTCTTTATCCATTAACTCGATAAATTGATCTGTAACTTGTAACATCGCCATAGCGTCGCTTGCAATAACATTAAAGTTATCACCAGCACCTACTAATAGCGGGCTTTTGTTTTTAGCAACATAAATCATGTTTGGATTTTCAGCATCAAGTAATCCGATTGCATAAGAGCCATGTAAAAGAGATAGCGTATTACGGAACGCTTCTTCTACACTTAGTCCTGTGCTCACTTGTTGTTCCATAAGCTGTACGATAACTTCTGTATCTGTCTCACTTACGAACGTTACATCTTGTAAATATTCCTTTTTCACTAACTCATAGTTTTCAATTACTCCGTTATGAACTAGTGTAAAACGTTTTGATGTACTTTGATGCGGATGCGCGTTTACTTTGCTTGGAACACCGTGTGTAGCCCAGCGTGTGTGACCGATTCCCACGCTTGCTGCTACATTCTCTTCTACGACTTCGCGAAGTTTTGCAATACGGCCTTTTTCTTTGTATACAATAACACCGTTCTCTGCTTGTACTGCAATACCTGCTGAATCATATCCGCGATATTCTAGCTTTTCTAAACCTTTTAATAAAATTTCCTTTGCATCTTGCTCTCCAATAAATCCTACGATTCCACACATGTTTAGTCGCCGTTACAAATGCTTACACTGCTTTGCGAACATGTAACGACATAGTCCTATACCATTTATTTATATTAAAAAAACGGATTACATATTGCTAGCCCTGTAAGCTTGTAACGGCTTTCACCTTCCTCTCGATTGGGTTAAAGTCCGTATATACTTATACAGCTAGTATTCATCCGTTCCTTTTCTCTCATCACACTTTCACCTTTGTCCACTAAGTCACCTTAATGTTTTAAGTAAAAGATTGCGGTTGTGATGAACAACCGGGAGTCATCCGCCGAAATCTCGATAAACTCCACCTCGTCAACTACACTACTTGTAGTTCTGGCGCTTTTATAATTTACAATATTTCCTTTGAGAAAAAGAACAAGACCATCGTATAACAAACAATATAAACCGTCAATGAAAATTTTTTCATTGTCTATAAAACATATGAAAAAGGAGCACTTCTTGTGCTCCTTTTAAAATATATTTAGCAAATTATTCAACGCCAACTTCAGCTTTCACAACTTCTACAATACGATGTACATATCCATCACAAATTTCTTGTGTTGGTGCTTCTGCCATTACACGGATAAGTGGCTCTGTTCCAGATGGACGAACAAGAATACGGCCATCACCGTTCATTTCTTCCTCTACAACACGAATAATTTCTTTGATTTTTTCATTTTCTAGTGCTAGTTTTTTATCTGTTACACGAACGTTTACTAGTAATTGTGGGAATTTTGTCATCTCGCCTGCAAGCTCAGATAATGGTTTTTTCGTCATTTTCATGATATTTACAAGTTGAAGCGCACTTAACATTCCATCACCAGTTGTAATGTAATCAAGTAAGATAATATGACCTGATTGTTCTCCGCCCAGGTTATAACCACCACGTTTCATTTCTTCCATTACGTAGCGGTCACCAACTGCTGTTTTATCACTTGTAATACTGTTTGCTTCAAGTGCTTTGTAGAAACCTAAGTTACTCATAACTGTTGAAACAACTGTATTATGTTTTAATTGACCAGTTTCTTTCATATACTTCGCACAAATGAACATAATTTGATCGCCATCAACGATATTTCCTTTTTCATCTACAGCGATTAAACGGTCTCCGTCACCATCAAAAGCAAGTCCGATGTCAGCGCCTTTTTCTGTTACTAATTTAGCTAATACTTCCGGATGTGTAGATCCTACACCTTCGTTAATATTCATACCGTTTGGTGAAGTTCCCATTGTTGAAATGTCAGCTTCTAAATCTGCAAATAAGTATGGAGCTAAAGAAGATGTAGCACCATGTGCACAATCTAAAGCGATATGTAGACCAGAAAAATCTTCCTCTACAGTTTGTTTAATGTATTGTAAATATTTTTGTCCACCTTCAAAGTAATCACTCACTTGTCCAAGGTTAGTACCTGTTGGACGTGGTAATTCGTCAACTTCTTTGTCTAATAACGCTTCAATTTCTGCTTCTTGCTCATCCGTTAATTTAAAACCGTCTGAACCGAAGAACTTAATTCCGTTATCTTGTACTGGATTATGAGATGCAGAAATCATAACACCTGCTTGTGCGTCTAGCGCCTTTGTTAAATAAGCCACACCTGGTGTAGAAATAACACCAAGACGCATTACTTCTGCTCCAGTTGATAATAGACCAGCTACTAAGGCTCCTTCTAACATATGTCCAGATACACGTGTATCACGACCGATAATTACTTTTGGACGGTCTGTATCTTTTGTTAATACATAGCCTCCAAAACGTCCAATTTTGAACGCTAATTCAGGTGTTAACTCCTTATTCGCAACCCCGCGTACTCCATCTGTACCAAAATATTTACCCATTATGATTCGCTCCTTTTTGATTATCTACTGTTGGTTCTTGGCTCATTTCTTGGCCATTTTCTTTATCTTTGTCTTTATCTTTATCTTTGTCTTTATCTTTTTCTTTTTCTTTTTCTTTTTCTTTTTCCTGATCCTGTCCTGGATCAGGTTCAGGATTTTTTGGTTTTTCAGTTTGATTTCCCTGATTGTTTGTTGAATCTGGGTGTTCAATATTACCCTGTACTTCTTTATCTGGCTTTTCTTTCTTCACAATTGTAACTTTAGCACTTTTTTGTTTTGCTTCTATCGAAATATTACCAGGACCGCTTACTTGAATAGAAATATCTTTTGTCCCCGGAGGTGCATTTTGTAGATTAATCACCGCTGTTATTTGAGCAGCTGTTATTTTATCTACTATACTTGCTTCTCCTGAAATATCAACGCTTATCTTCCCATCCTGCGGCGAAAGTAGCTGCGCAGTAGCATCGTTCGGAATTCCATTTTTTTGAATCGGGATACCGTCAATAGTTTTACTTTTCGTCTGCTTTACTTTTTGTACCCCTACTGAAACCTTCACTTGATTTGGTTTTGCACTTGTAACACCCTTTGGTAATAAAACAGAGGCATCGAATGTTGTAGAATCCGTCAATTGACTAAGATCTACCTCGACCCCCTCTATAGATTGTATATTATCCAAAATGTCTTTTGGACCAGCTATCGTTACTTCTCTTGGTTCAACGTTAATATTTGTAACAGCTAAACCTTCTGGTAAATTCCCTTTTTTCGCATATGTTAAAGGAACTGTTTTTTCGACGTTATTTGCTGTAGCTTGCGTTGCTACATTCAACGTTACACTAATTTTAGATGGATTTGTTCTTACATTTAAGCGTTTTCCTTCTTTATTGTATAATGTAACTTCTGGTGTTTTTGTAACAGTTTTATTAACACCTTTTAAATCGATATATGCCTTAGCAGATGAAATACTTTCTATTTCTTCTTTCGTCCCAACTACCTCAACAGTATCAGGCTTAATAACTGATTTTTCAAGAGTAGCACCCGCTGGCATCTGATCTTCATTTGATAATTTCAAGTCTACATGAACATACTTTTTCGCTTTTTCATGCAGAGTGACTTTAATTGTTGCTGGTTGGACTGTTCCTTTCACATCATCTGGAAGTCCATTCGCTTTTAAAGAAACTTCATAAGTTCCTTTTTGACTATCTCGCAAATCAACTGATATATCAAATTGTTTTTTTGCTTTTGCTGTAGCAACTGCTGATTTTGGACCTTCCAACTTCACCTTGACTCCACCTGCTGGAATACCACTTACAATATATTTCTCTTCATCATACTTAAGGGTAATAGGATAATCAGTTAATGTTTCTTTCGTTTCATTTACGAAAGGTAATATACTCGATGTCGTATTTTTTTCAGTTAAAGTTGCTGACATAAAAAGCATACACGCCAATAGTAATGAGATTCCTTTTAAAAACCAATGATTCTCCATTAACTTATCCATGACGCTTTCTCCTCCAATTCCATAAAGACGAAGAAGTCGTTTTTTCGTTCCCACTAAATTCTGCTAACAACATATCCTTCAGCTGTTCTGTCTTCAAATCACGATGTAACTCACCGTTTTTCGTTAAAGAAATTTGACCCGTTTCTTCCGACACAACTACTGTAATACTATCAGTAACTTCACTAACTCCCATTGCAGCGCGATGCCTTGTTCCTAACTCCTTAGAAATAAACGGACTTTCTGATAGCGGAAGATAACATGCTGCTGCTTTAATTGTACTTCCCTGCATAATTACTGCTCCATCATGAAGAGGCGTATTAGGGATAAAAATATTAATGAGTAATTCCGATGACACATTTGCATTTAGCGGAATACCCGTTTCCGCATAATCATCCACCCCAGTCTCTTTTGACAAAGTAATTAATGCACCAATTCTACGTTTTCCCATATATTCCGTTGCTTTCGCTATCGCTGTTGCAACAATTTCAGGTTCATCATCCTCATGAGTTCCCACACGCGAAAATAAGCTCCCGCGTCCTAGCTGCTCAAGTGCTCTTCTCAATTCTGGCTGGAAGATAATAATAACGGCTAAAAATCCCCACGTTAATACTTGCTCCGTTAGCCAATATAGCGTATGCAATTCAAGTAAAATACTAATCATCCGGACGACAATAATAACTGTAATACCTTTTAAAAGTTGCACAGCTTTCGTGCCCCGGATTATAAGAATTAGCTTATATATAATAAACCATACAACAGCAATATCTAATGCCGTACTAAGATATTTCAAAATGGTCGTATCTTCAAAAGGCATGCTAACCCTTCCTCCTACTTACGAGCAATTCTATCCATATATTGAAATATTATTTTATGCTCTGTCTGTATGTATTTCCAACAACTAGTTAATTATACCATACATGAAATAAACGACAATTACAAACGCCCCCTTTAGCTTAAATTGGTAAGATGTCAAACTTTCTTATCCTACAGTGTAATATAAGTTATTATACGCCTATTTTCCAATAAAAAAAGCAACTTCACAGTTGCTTTTCTTACATTTATTTCAGTTTTTCACCGAATAAAGAACCCATTAAAGCAACCGCTGTTGTTGCTGTTCTGTTTCTCTCATCTAAAATTGTATTTACTTCAACAAATTCAGCAGATGTAACAATATCAGCTTCTGCTAACATTTCCATCGCTAAGTGGCTTTCACGATACGATAGACCACCAATTACAGGCGTCCCCACTCCTGGTGCATCATGAGGATCAAGACCATCTAAATCTAATGATAAATGAACACCGTCAGTATGAGATAAGTAAGCAATTGTTTCTTCCATAACAGCCGTCATACCCATACGATCAATTTCATGCATTGAGAATACTTTAATGCCTTCTTCACGAATAAAGTCTTTTTCTCCTTCATCTAATGCACGTGCACCGATAATTACAACGTTCTCTTTCTTCACCTTTGGATATGACCCGTATAAGTCTACAAGTGAAGAATGTCCATATCCTAAACTTGCAGCAAGTGACATACCATGAATATTTCCAGATGGTGAAGTCTCTTCTGTATTTAAATCACCGTGTGCATCATACCAAATAACACCTAAATTTTTATAATGTTTCGCTACACCAGCTAACGTACCTATAGCAATACTATGATCGCCGCCCAATACAAGTGGAAAACGACCTTCTTCTATAATATGATCAACCTTACTTGCTAATTCATTACATACAGTTGCAACTTGTGTAAGGTTTCTTAACTTTGTATTTTCATCTATTTCTTTTTCTCTCTCTATACATATATCTCCCATATCTTTTACGTTATATCCAATTTCTTCGATTCTTTCAATTACCCCTGCATAACGGATCGCGCTTGGTCCCATATCAACCCCGCGACGCATCTGTCCTAAATCCATTGGAACTCCAATAACTGAGATTTCTTTTTTCATAGATAGTATCCCCCTTTTATGCCTTCACTAAATATTTTAAATCTTTTATATAGTCTGACTCAACTCGACATTTTTCTGCATGGATATACATTTTATTCACTTATATTTACGTTGGACTCCCAATTTTTAAACTATTCTATGTATAAAGTTAACTTAATGAACCAACTAACTTTTCTATCAGCTAATATTTTTATCAGTGCTTTTCTCCATCACCACCTAAAATTACACAAAATATCCTCAAATAACTGGATTAAAAAAACACTTCTACATTTAGAAGCGTTTTTTTGATGCTATTTGCCACACTGCTGCAATATTTCTCGCTGTCATTTCTATATTCTCTTCTGTTGCCTTATATGCTTCTTCTAATGTCATTGGACTTGCTGTAATACTAAATACTGCATCAATTCCCTTTTCATAAACAATTGTATAGTTCGGAGATACAGATCCACCAATAGCAATTACGGGAATATGAAGATGTTTTGCACGCTTCGCAACACCAACAGGAGCTTTTCCATAGGCCGTTTGTTCATCTATTCTGCCTTCCCCAGTTACAATAAGATCAGCACCTTCTATACGCTTATCAAAATTTGTATAATCTAATACAATTTCAATCCCTTTTCTTAGCTGTCCCTTTAGTACTGCAACGACAGCGGCTCCCATTCCTCCAGCTGCCCCCGCACCAGGTATTAGGGACACATCAAAGGATACATACTGTTTAAGTATATTAGCATAATGTTTTAAGTTCTCGTCTAGCTCTTTCATCATCTCTACATTCGCACCCTTTTGTCTCCCAAATACAAAAGACGCTCCCCTTGGTCCAACTAACGGATTGTCGACGTCACATGCCGCTTCAATCTTTACGTTCTCTAAGCGTGAGTCAATCCTAGAAAGGTCAATAGCAGTAATCAAATGTAATGTCCCTCCAGAGGGCTCAATTACTTCACCTTTCCTATTAATAAACTCTACGCCTAAAGTAGACAACATACCAGCTCCGCCATCATTTGTAGCACTTCCTCCAAGCCCTAAGATAATATGTTTTGCGCCTTGATCCAATGCATGTAATATAAGCTCTCCTGTCCCTTTTGTCGTTGTAATAAGTGGGTTTCTCTTGTCAATTGGAACGTGTTGTAGCCCTGATGCTGCTGCCATTTCAATAAATGCGGTCTTATCCTTGGACATACCGTAAAAGGCTTGCACGCTCTCTCCAAGCGGCCCTGTCACATTAAGTGATATAATTCTCCCCATTTTAGCACCAACAAGAGATTCAACTGTTCCTTCGCCTCCATCTCCAATTGGTACTTTAACGTACTCTGCTTTAGGAAAAATTGCTCCAAAACCTCTTTCAATTGCTTCACATACCTCTATAGCTTTCAAACTTTCTTTATATGAATCCGATGCAATGACAACTTTCATGATTATCTCCCCCTTATTTATGCCCTTCTTTCATTTTAAACGACATATACACAAGTTGTCTTTTCCGGTAAAATTTAAGCACAAAAAAGCTTACATCATTTGATGTAAGCTTTCCCTATTTATATGGAGCCTAGCGGGATCGAACCGCTGACCTCCTGCGTGCAAGGCAGGCGCTCTCCCAGCTGAGCTAAGGCCCCTTAGTAATTAAGCGGAAGACGGGATTCGAACCCGCGACCCCAACCTTGGCAAGGTTGTATTCTACCACTGAACTACTTCCGCGAAAATG
>NZ_VOVA01000016.1 GCF_015071065.1 Bacillus cereus
GCCAACCTGTAATACCTTTCAGTTAAAAACTTAATAATTTAAGAATAATTTATATTAGTATTACAAATAGATTTTTTGGCTATATTATCTATCTACCTTAACACGTTTAAAGAAACTCTTCTTCAACATAAAAACTCATTTGCAGATTATTGCAAATGAGTTTTTAATCCCTAACTGACCACTATTTTTTATTTTTCTTAATTTAATTATTTTTCTCCAGACATTCATAAACAGCCATCATTTCCCGCTTATTCAACTCACGAATTCGATTAAATATTAGAATATCTGCAACATCCTCAGTTCGTAAGCCTTCATCCACAACATCACTAACTTTTCCAGTTAACCATGTTTGCACATCTATGCCATCAACAATTTCTTTAAGCCCTTCATCATTGATACCACTTGCATTACAAGTTACACATGGAATTGTTAATTTAAATACGCCATCATGCAGATTATCTTCGGTTATAGCTTTCTTTCCGTTACAGAATGCACATGGGTTACTTTTTTTAATTTTATTAATTTGGGTAACTAATTTTTTGTAACCAAATGCTTCATACACATATGTTAGTTTTTTATATTTACCATTTGTGAAATACTTATCTATAATGGTTTCTCTTGTTTCATAAACATTAGGAAAATCACAAACAGTTATTTGATTATTAACGCTAATGGATTCTATATTTCCTTTTATTTCGTCCCAGAATGGTAATACATTTTGCAACACCATTTCATAATTTGAAAAACTTGCCTGTTCTAATTCAAACATTTTCAATGCAGCTTGTGCTTTTCTTGGCAATAATGATACATCTTCTGTCAATCTCATATCGCCACCTACAATAGACTTTAATTTAACGAGTGCTGGTAAATCACCAACTGTTTTCAATACTTCATCAATAGGATGATTGATTATTTCGCGAATATCTGAGATGCCAAATTTAAGTGGTTTATGATGATTTAAAACAGTCCCCTCACAAATTGGGCATGTAATCATTTCTTTAGATTCCTTAATTTGTTCTTTAATAGCTGCCTTGGAAATAACAATATACCCACCAATAATTGTATTAAATCCTACCCATGTTCTACGTGTCTTACCTTTCTTATCATAAAATGACTTATCAAAATAGCCGTACCAAAATGTATGTTTTTCTTCTTCTGACATATCATTATAGCTCTTTGACAAATCGTGACCAAGTTCATTTTTAATTTCTTCAAATAGAAATTCTATTTTTTCATACTGATAAAATTTTAATACTTTCATGATTTCTGGATCGAATAGACCATCCCAAAATGGAACGTTTTTATCTTGAATTGTAATTTCTTTATCAAAGACTTCAATCTTAAGACGTCCTGAACAAGATGGACAATGCTTATCCTGTGAATAGAAATCAAAACTTCTCGTATCTTTATTAGTCGGATGGGCAGCTACAATATGATTAATCAATCCACCAAGTTCATACAAGAAACTATATTGACTATACAAATGTCTTTCAAGATCAATTGCAACAACAGGTGCAATTGTATCAGATTCGAATTCACCGTAAATTAATCGTGCCATTGAAGATAAACTTTTTAAAATACCACCCTTATAGATGTTTTCTGCATTTTTAAAATAAGCAATATGATTTTCTTCTAAATAGTTAATTCCATTTTGTTGATTGAGTGTTGAAGAAATTTGTAATGGACTAACTTTATCTACAGCATCTTTTTGACGATAATACTCAACATGACTCACAACATCAAGATGTTCTACAGATGCATGTTCTCTTTTACCAAAATCAACGATAAAATCAGAGTTTTCTAACATATAGGCATTATGTTCAATCATTACGATAGAAACTGATTCATCTTGTAAAATAGCCCGGACACTATCGATAAATTGATTTAAAATATTTTGTGATAAACCTTTTGAAGGCTCGTCAAAAATAAATAGTGTATGTGGGTTTCTTGAGTTTGCAAATAGCTCCGAAACTAAATGAACACATTGAAACTCACCAGTTGATAATGTTTGTGTTTTTCGTTCTAATGTCAAATAACCAAGTCCAAGTTTAATTAATAGGCTCAAGCGTTTATAAGCAATATCTTCATTAGGAAGTTCATCAATGATATCTTCAATCGAGCGTTCAAAAATGTCATCAATATCTTCACTATATTTAGTAAGTTTCTTTTTAATATCAAGAAAAGTCGCAACGGTTGAACGACTTGTAATTGATTGGTTTCGATCTTGTCCTACCATAACTAGTTTATCTTTTGGATATCGTTTCAGGAAATCTTTGGATATGCATTCATTAACAAGTGTTGATTTACCACATCCTGATTCACCTGTAACAGTGACAAGTCTATTTTTAGGAATCTGAAATTCAGTCATTTGGATGTTACGGCAATATAAATCATGGAATGCATAATATTCTGTTGGTATTTCATGATTTATTTCCCAAATTATTGGCTCTGGTCTTGGTGATTCTTCAACAATTGTTCCGCCATATTTCCCGCTACCTGGTCCAAAAAACAATTGCTCATCAGTTGTATCAAGCACTGTGTCTGAATGATCAATAACCCAAATTTGATTCTTACATCCTAATTGTTTAATCTCTTCTAAAATTTTTAATAGTGTTTTATGATCAAGACCTACTGAAATTTCATCAATGATAATTACAGTATTTTCACTTACTGCCATAAATTCTGCCAAGTACAGTCGTGTGATTTCTCCACCTGACAATGTACCCATAATCCGATTTAATGTTAAATAACCAATATTCATATTAACAATGTTTTGAAGCATATGTTGTTTCGCTTCGCTAATATTTAAAACTGCGGCTAATGAAAGAATAGATTCTACACTTAAATCATTAATATTTGAAATTGTATGTGGTTTATCAAATAATTCAATTGTATATTGTTCAATTTCTTTACTATATCTTCTTCCTTCGCATTTTTTACACTCAATATTTTTAGTAGTGCCGCGTCCTTTACAATCAGGACACCAACCTAACTGATTATTAAATGAAAAGACCTCAGGAGAAAGATTATATTTTTCAGCAAGTTGTTCACGTATCTCTTTAAAAACACCTGTATGAGTACCAATCGTTGAACGTGGATTAGAAGAAATAGATGATTTTCCTAGAAAAAGTACTAAAGGCATTTCTTCCATCTTAATAGCACTGAAATTAGTTTCCATAATATTAGGGAATAAATACTGATATTCAGCCTTTGGTAATAAGGAAACAAGGCGCTTTTTGGATTCTTCACCAATTGTTTGGCAAAAAGTTGTTTTACCAGATCCAGACAATCCAGCAATTCCAAATGATTTATTTACCGGTATTTCTGTGTCTAATTTATTTATATTGTTCGCAATTAATTGATTTACTTTCATATTAGCCTCTATTCTTATTGTTTTAAAAAAACGTTTTTATAAGATAATAATTACACAATAAATATCGATTATAGAATTAATATCCTTTCAACTCATCGGTCTTAACTTTATATTTGTCAAACCAATATTCCCACTCATCTTTTGAAAATTCTTTCTCTTCCTCTTCTAAAACTGAAGAAAAAAGATCTAAACAAATATGCCACCCTGCAACATCTTTCGGAGTATGATCTGTTAATTCATGAATAAATTCTTTAAGTAGTAAAAGTGAACCATTTTCCTCTTTATGTATTTCAAATCGGACACGATCTTTATCCCATGTGAATTCTAAAACTGAATTCATTTGACATTCTAAGATATCAATATTTATAAATGTACCATCCATCATATCAAACTTTATAATTCCACCTGTCCTAAGGTCTTCTATTTGTAAGTTAGACATCCACTTTTTTAACTTATTATTATCTGTTAATACAGACCAAAGTTCTTCTATCGAATGTGGAAAATGGCGATTAAATTGTACTACGTATTCATTACTTTGTTTATCTATTACAGCTAACATTATTAATTAACCTCCTTTTCACCAAAACGAATATACGTTCTGTTTTTATTTTACATGATTTCATTTGAAAAAGAAATCTCTATTACACTCCAATTAATTTAAGAAGTTTTTGTTAGCTCCAAAATTGATTGACTTATTATATACGAGGGCTCTAATCTAATTTCTCCCCCCTGACAAAATAAAAAGCAGAAAGAATATTTTCTGCTTTTTATAATAAATGGTACATTTCATATTGTGCTAAAGAGTTTTTTTCAAATCGACACTTTTTCAAATACCCCTGAATTAACCCATTATTAGGAAACCCCATTGATAAACTTGATAACTTCAATTCTTTACTTGCAAATTGTAATAATTGCGTCGCCATACCATTATTTCTATAGTCTTTATCTACAAATATAAAGCTAATTTTCCCTTGTTCATTTACACATAAAGAGCCTTTTAAATCATTATCGATATATGCCCCGTAAAATCTATTATTTGTTTTTTCGATATAATCCATATCATTTTGCCAATTTATATGGAAGTTAAGCCATTTCTGAATTTCGAATTTAAATGGTTGAAATTCTATTTGTTTTACTTCAATATCTTTAAAATCTTTATTAATTATTTTAGTTAGATCATTTAAATTATAATAAGAAAGTTCATATACTTTTTCATAACCAAATTTATTATAAAAATGCATCGCTCGATTATTCCCTACAATTACTTCAAGAAAAAGTTGCTTGCATCCATCTTGAATCGCCTCTTCTTTATGCAGCCCAAATAACTTTTGACTTACACCAATGCCGCGATAATCCGGATGAACCGCTAAAGTTCCACAGCGCATTGTTTTTATACTTTCATAAACTTTTATACCACCAAGTATTACACCAACAGATTTATCACCATCTAAAGCAAGAAAGGAGTGTTCTAACGAATTTCCTTCTGGACCAAAAAACCTTTTTATAAAATCTTCTTTTGAAACTTCCATTTTAATAATGTAATCTGAAAACCCGTCCTTAAAAGCTTCATACACTAAATCTATACTCACTTCACTACATCTTTTGTATTGAATCATATAAGTATAATCCTCCGCTTTGGCTTGTTATTTACTACATTCAAACACATGAAATGAATTCCCTTCACCATATCCATCCTTTATTTCATGAACAACAATTTGACTAAATCCATTAGCAATAAGTATATTTTCAAATTCTTTTAAATCATATAGTCTTATAGGAAAATCCATAATCTCAGTTTCTGCTATTTTCTCATCATGAATAACTTCATATTTTAGTTTAATATTTAAAAGTTTTTGTGCCTCATCATATGACACTTTTCTATACTCAACAATTAATTCATTGTTAATTTCTTTTCTATTTGTCTCTATCCAATCTAGAATTTGTTCTGTTTCACTTCCACCTTGTACAACAGTAAGAAGTAATTTTCCATTTTCCTTTAAGTTGTTTTTCATATTTTTAAGACTAATGTCTACTATATTATTTGGTAAAAGTGAAAATGAACCTATAGGAATCATAATAAGATCGTATTTTTTATCACTATAGTATTCTTCTATTCTTCCTTGTGACACAACCGGTTTTAAGTTTAATTTTTCTGCTTTATCTTTACAAACTTTAAGCATATCTTTCGAAATATCGAATCCTTCTATATTCACACCATTTTGCATAAAAGGAATTAACATTCTACCATTTCCACACATTGGTTCTAACACTTGTATGTTTTTGTCTTTTGCAAAAGAAAGATAAAAATCCAATTCTTTTCCACTCGCAATTGATTTATCACTTTCATATATTTTTGTACAAAGCTCTCCATAATACGTAATCAATATTATTTCACCTCTTAATTTGAAATAAATGGACATTCTCCTACTATCCATTGTTTACTACAGTTATTTCATAAACACGTAAAAAAGTAATTAAATGCTCACATGCTCTTTCACATGCTAACATTTTAAAAACCTTTTGTTCTTCTTTCGTTTTGTCATTCGCTTGATCTGAGGCAGCTTTTAAACATAGAAATGGTTTTTTATTTATATGACATACATAAGCGAATGCTGCCACTTCTTGATCAACGGCTAAAGCACCGTAAACAGTATGTAGTAAATATCTCATTTCTGAACTACGAATACGCTGATCTCCAGATAGAAATGTACCAAAATGGACCGGGTCATACGAACGCAATTTCTTCATTCGTTTTACGAGTGATTTAGTTGTTTCAATAGGTGCTGTTCTACCATCATATAGATTAAAACTATCTTCTCCTGAACCAGCCGCTGTAACATCATGCTGCAAAGTATTAAGAGCTACAACGATGTGTCCATTTTTCACTTTATCTGATAAACTCCCGCAAATTCCTGTCATAAATAACTGGTCTGGCTGAAATTCACTAATTAATAATTGTACACAACTAGCACAACTTACTTTTCCAACACCTGTCACGACTGATATCACTTCTAATTCATTAATAGAATGAAAATGAAATTCCCAAGCTGCTATCTTCTCTACACGCTCACTTGGATAATGTTGATGCAAATACGTAAGTTCTGGTTCCCATGCGGATACGATTGCGATACGTTTCATTACACGCTTCACTTCCCCTATTGTCATTGAAATAAGCTATCTATACTTTCTCGTTCATAATCTGGTATCCACTCTTTATACTTCTCATATAAATCCCGTATCATTTCTTTATTCTTCGCGATTACTTCACATCCTCTATCATCATAAATAAACATGATGATATCCTTTGTTACATTTATAAAAAATACATCTGGATATGAAATTTCTTTTTTTCGTCCTAGGCGTGGACGTAGGTCAGGGAAATCCTCATGATTAACAGCTTCAATAAGCGGTTCATATTTAATATCTTCCGCAAAACATTGTAAAGAAAATTGATATGTACAATATAATTCAGCTTCTTCATCTTCAAATAGAAAAGGGAATGTTTCTTGTCTTATATGAAACTTTAAATCCCTCTTTTTAATAAATCTATTGTATACATTTATTTTCTGCGAATTTTTTATATTTTCCTGTTTAAATCGATAAACATTTGTGACTAAAAAGACGGTATCTTCTTTTGAAAATATATCTTTAAAAAGACTTTTATTATACCTATATAGTTGTATGAAATATTCCATATTATACGTGTTACCATCTTCTTTGAATTGATATTTATCTTTCCCAAAGTCAAAATGAAGATGATTTTCCCACTGAAAGTACATGGACGGTACGAATGTAACTTCTGGGAATGTTTGATTCATATATTCTTTTAATTGCATTTTTATACCCTTTCTACTCTACAATTTCTTTTAAATGCCAATATGCTTCTTCTAGCCACGGGTGTATGACTTTTAATGTATCTTTTCTTTCCCACAAATATGAAATATATACAAAAGCAGCATGTTCTAAAGAGTTTCCTAAAGCTTTTTTTACATTTATCAAATATGAAGGTGTCCCTATTTGATCCCATTCTAATTTATCAGCAACAAATAGTACTAAATCCATCTTTGTAGCATGTTTACGCAATGTAGTGTGGCAACAGATAGCATTTAAAACTTCTTCGTCCTCTATTTTAAATATCTCTTTTGCAATTACTCTCGATAATTTTTGATGAATAATCATTGGAAATTCTCGTTCTTCTTGTAATATTTCTATTCCGAATTTTTCAGCAACTGCAATCCGCTCCTCGTTCGGAAAGATTGCACTAATATCATGTAAACACCCTGCAATCGCTGCTTTTTCTTCATCTTCATAAAATGTTTACGCAATTTTTCTTGCCTCATTTGCAACACGAATTGAATGTTTATATGTAACTTCTTTATTGTATTTTAATAGAAAAGCTTTAATATCATTTTCTATTTTTCCAGTTGGAGTAAATGAATATATATCATTATATAACATAGAAAATCCCCCTTATAACTAACTTTCATTATAATGTGGAGTTTAAATATCCTTCTTATTTTGTATTCGTTATGAATGTTTTAATTCCCTTTTTAATACGATACATGAAATTTTATGTAGAAACATTGCTACAAAATACATAAATGTTTGATATTATAGTAATGTTGATTAATTGTAAGGAAAGGAACTAACTATATAATGCATAAAAACATATTAATTATTGATGATGATAAGGATATTGTAGAATTACTCGCTGTTTATTTACGAAATGAAGGCTATAACATTTATAAAGCTTATGATGGTGATGAAGCATTACAAATGATATCTACATATGAAGTTGACCTTATGATTTTGGATATTATGATGCCAAAACGAAACGGATTAGAAGTTTGTCAAGAAGTGCGTGAAAATAATACTGTACCTATCCTTATGCTTAGTGCAAAGGCTGAAGATATGGATAAAATTTTAGGACTTATGACAGGCGCAGATGATTATATGATTAAACCGTTTAATCCACTAGAATTAGTTGCTAGAGTGAAAGCTTTGTTACGAAGATCCTCTTTCCAAAACGCTGCTACACCAAATAATGAAGATGGTATCATTCGCATTCGTACAGTTGAAATACATAAACATAATCATACCGTTAAAGTAAATGGTGAATATATTAAGCTCACCTCTATCGAATTTGATATTTTATATTTACTTGCGAGTAATACTGGAAGAGTATTTAGTTCTGAAGAAATATTCGAACGTGTTTGGAATGAAGATGGTTATGGTTCTAATAAAACGGTAATGGTCCATATTAGTAATTTACGGGATAAACTTGAAACAGTAATGAATGGTGAAAAACTGATTCATACGGTTTGGGGAGTAGGCTATAAAATTGAGAAATGAAGCATTTGATATATTAAAAGATATTCCAAAATGGAAGATTATTCTTTGGCTTTTATTAGCTATCACTCTTACACCTATTACCGAATTAATTATATATCGCCTCGTTACGAGTGTAATTGAGAGTTCACTTACTCTAAGCGAACTAAGTAAAGAATTCATTCGAATTTTTGGTTATGAAAAGTATAGAGGGATAAAGGAATCTTTATGGATGATGATCGTTTCTTATTTGTTTTTATTTACTATTTTTTCATCCTATCTTTACCTTTTTTATCGTCACGAAAAAAAACTATACTATGAAACTTGTATAAAAAAAATGATTGAGGAAATCCGTTATATTGCGAACGGACACTTTAATCATAAAATTTCAATTGCACATCATGAATACTTAGAAGAATTAGCAACTGGGGTCAATCAAATTGTTGAACAGTTAAAAGTATCAATTGATGAAGAAAGACAGGCGGAACAAGCAAAAAGCGAACTGATTACGAATGTATCACATGACTTACGAACGCCTCTTACATCTATAGTTGGATATGTAAATTTAATCCATCATGATAATTATAGAGATGAAGTGGAATTGCGTCATTACATACAAGTCATTTACGATAAAGTAACCCGTCTCAACGCATTAATGAATGATTTGTTTGAATATACACGTGTTCAAAATAAAGAGTTAAGTTTAAATTCTGTTCCCATTGATATTATAGAATTGCTTGGACAATTAACTGTCCAATTTCGGATACAGCTTCAAGAAGCTAATATTGATTGTCGACCTTCTTTCCCATCTCAAAAACTAATGGTACTAGCTGATGGAGATAAGTTAGTACGTGTGTTTGAAAATCTAATCATAAACGCTATTACTTATGGAAATGATGGAGATCATATTGACATTATCGCTTACGAAAGCAATAATACGATCGCAATTGATATAACAAATTACGGACAAGCTATCCCAAGTACTGATTTACCTCATATTTTCGAACGTTTTTATCGCGTAGAGAAATCACGATCGACAAACACCGGTGGATCTGGGCTCGGATTAGCAATTGCAAAAAGCATTGTCGAACTGCATAAAGGAACAATTGAAGTATATAGTGATGATGAAAAGACAACTTTCACTGTAAAATTACTTCCATACACATATTAATAAGACATATTTCTAGGTTCAATTTCTTATATGATAAGAAATTGAACCTTTAATTTTCCATCAAAATCCAAAATTAAAGAATTCCTTGAAATTCTTTAGAAATTCTTTACCTTTTCTTTCTTCCTAATTAAGCATTCCTTCTTACAATAATATTATTGATGTCATAGTAGGAGGATCGCTTATGCAATTCTTGAAAAAAATAACAATTTTATTATTATCTTTTCTTATTACTGCACTTATCGTTTTATATTTTTATCTTTATGTAAATGGTCCAATTATTCAAGCTAAATCAGCTATTTTAATAGATACTAATTCTGGTGAAATTGTTTATAAAAAAAATGAAAGTACTCCCATTCAGTCGGCCACTTTATCTAAATTAATGACAGAGTATATTGTGATGGAACAACTGAATGACGGCAAAATACAATTAGATGAATCAGTAAAAATAAGTAACGAAGTGTTCCAAGCGGAAGCGAGTCCTATTCAAGTAACATCAAAGGATAAAACGACGGTTCGCGATTTACTTCATGCATTGCTTTTAACAGGAAATAATCGTTCCGCACTTGCACTAGCGGAACACATTGCTGGAAATGAAGATAGCTTTACAATGATAATGAATGAAAAAGCAAAACAACTAAAGTTATCACAATCATCTCCATTTCTAAACTCTACTGGAGTAAATAACGATACAAATAAACAACCTAGTACAACAGCGATAGACGCAGCTAAACTAGCAACACAATTAGTAAAAGATTTTCCAGATGTGCTGAATATTACGAAACTAACCTCTTACAAATTTACCTTCAAAGATTTCCAAGTTTTTAACACGAATAAGATGATTTATTCCCTTAATGAAAAAATTAAACTTCATGGTGTTGATGGTTTGCAAACTAGTTTGTCAACTAACGGTAATTATAGTTTTGTTGGTACAGCAAAACAAGGAGATACAAGGTTTATTTCTGTAGTATTAGACGCCAATGAAGAAAACACGGCTTTTGTTGAAACAAAAAAGTTACTTCAATACGGTTTTGAACCTACCTCATATTCTGCACTCCAAGCTTTCCAAGACGCTATTACATCTTGGACCATTTTACTTCAGTTTAAAAATTTAATTATACAAACGATTATGATCTTTTTAATCATTACCACCTTAATGTTTTTACATATACGTCAGAAAAAATCAGAGGATTTTAACTAAGATTTCTCTTTTATATAAAAGCCGACTTGCATTTAAACAAGTCGGCCTCTAAATCTATAATCCTCTTCCAATTAAATTCGCTGAAATGGGCTGAAGGTTTAACTCCCTCGCCCATATAGATATCTGACCAATATGATGAATTTCATGTGCAATTACATGCCTTAAAACTTCACCGTATTTATATGTTTTATCTGTCCATGAAGCTTTTAATATTTTTGATTCGAAGTCGCCAGACCATAATTGCAAAAAGCTTTCTAATTCTCGTCTATATAAATCAGATAACGCTTTCACTTTTTTGATTGATTGATAATCTTTAAACTGTGGTTCGTTGTCTTCTTTTTCTTGAAGCGCACTAATCCAGCTGTACTCTACATCTACAATATGGAAGAGTGTTTCTAAAATACTCTCAACACCGCCAACACGTTTGCGAAGCAATTCTTCCTCAGTAAGCTGCTCACACAACTTAAACCAGCACATTTATCACTCCCCATATCTATTATCCACTTCACAGCATCTATTACATAACGAGAACTCCCATATGGAGTAAAGCAGCCTAGCGAAAGCTACCTGCTTTTTTTATTAAATAACTATTTTGTTAAATTTATAAAATACAATCACTTGTCTATTTCACTTTGTACCCTTCATTATCTTTTCTATAATTACAATGCCCTATTAGTAACTAAGTATTGATTATATGTCCCATAAGAACATCTCCATTTTGTTGACATATACTTTGAAAGAAAAAATATTTTTGAACATTTCACATTAAACATATGCCACAAATACTTTAAACTCATTTTCTAATTTAAATTATCAAGAAATACTTAACATTTAAATTTTTCAAAAGGAGGTATTTATGAGTCACAACAAAAAGTCAAACCCAACAAATCCGTGTGAAAAATTCCAATTCCCCTGTGTTATTCCTGTATCCCCTTGTAATCAAAATAATTGTTGTATACCTGTTTTTTTCTCAAATTCCCAACAACAAGAATTATTACAAATAATAAACAAATTAAACCAAGCCATCCTTTCTTTTTTTACAACACCAAATCCGACAACTATACAAATACTTCAATCAGCATTGCAGGCATTAAATGATTTATTAATAGCAGTACAACCAAATACACCAAATAGAAATTTAGTTATAAGAACTATAAATCAATTAATCAATTCTTTACCTACTGCATCTCTCACTCAAATCTCAGCATTATTCCAATTTCTATTCCAAAGTTTGTCTTCACTTATTAGTTGTTCAAATATATCGGACCCCTTGTTACAGCAGACATTTAACTTAATTCTACAAGGCGTCTTGAATAGTTCACTATTAAGCGTTACTGGACCAACGGGCGCAACTGGACCTACTGGACCTACTGGGACGGGAACTGGAATTCCAGGGCCTACTGGACCTCAAGGTATTCAAGGACCACAAGGACCTCAAGGCGTTCAAGGTATCCAAGGGTCTGAGGGACCTGAAGGGCCACAAGGACCTCAAGGTGTGCAAGGCATTCAGGGACCTCAAGGACCACAAGGACCTACTGGTTCGGGGACAGGAATGGGAGTTCCTGGGCCGCCAGGACCAACCGGACCTCAAGGTGTGCAAGGTATCCAGGGACCTGAAGGGCCTGAAGGACCAACAGGACCTCAAGGTGTGCAAGGTATCCAGGGACCTGAAGGGCCTGAAGGACCAACAGGGCCTCAAGGTGTGCAAGGTATTCAAGGACCTACTGGTCCAGCAGGAGAATGTGAGTGCCCAACTGGTCCAACCGGACCAACCGGACCAACCGGACCAACCGGACCAACCGGACCAACCGGACCGACTGTCCCTCCATGCAATTTCCTTGTATATGCTACAAATGCAGGAGCTATCGATGATCCTGCAGATGATACAGTATCTGTAATTAACTCTGGAACAAATACAGTTGTCGCTACAATTACTGTAGGAAATGCCCCACTTGAAGTAGCAGTTTCACCAAATGGGGTTCGTGCTTATGTTACAAATCTTTTTTCTAATACTGTTTCCGTTATTGATACTGCCACTAACACAGTTATCGCTACCATCCCTGTTGGAATTAATCCAATTGGTGTAGCTGTTTCTCCAGATAACACAACTGTTTATGTTGGAAACCATGGCAGTAATACCGTTTCTGTCATTAATGCTGCTACCAATACAGTCACTACTACCATCCCTGTTGGAATCAATCCACAAGGGATCACATTCAATCCAACTGGAACTCTTGCTTATGTTGCAAATGAATTAAGTAATACGATTTCTGTTATTGATACTGCTACCAATACAGTTATCGCTACCATTCCAGTCGGTAGCCGCCCTAGAATAATTGTCTTTACACCAGATGGCACTCTTGCTTATGTCACAAATCAAGCTAGTAATACCGTTTCAGTTATTAATACTGCTACTGATACAGTTATTAATACAATTAACGTAGGCGTCGAGCCTGTTGGTATAGCTATTACACCAGATGGTACTCGCATTTATGTTGTGAATAAAAATAGTGATAATGTTTCTGTAATAAGCACATTGACAAACACAGTAATTGATACCATTCCTGTTGCACTATCCCCGGATCAAGTAACCATCATACCAGATGGCACTCGTGCCTATGTTACAAATCAAGCTAGTAATACTGTTTCTGTTATTGATACTGCTACTAATGCCGTTATTGCTACTGTCCCGGTGGGTGTTGCTCCAACTGGTATAGCAACCGGAACTATTTGCAAATAATATAAAAATCAGAGTTAGTCATGTTTCTGTTTATAATTATGTCGAGGGAAAAAAATCACCCGGTACACGTACACTTCAGAAGATAGCAAATTATTTAAAAGTCCCAACCGATTATTTGTTAGGTTTATCTGATTCACCAGGTTTAACAGCGGACCAAGATTTACAGCTAACAAAAGAAGCACACGAAATTCTTCAAATCATTAATGACTTACCCGAAGAACAACGTAAAAAAACATTAGAACAATTAGAGATGTTTGTGAACTACGAGAAATCTAAAGGGAATATTTAGCGTAAAAAGACTATCCAAAAGTTAGATAGTCTTTTTACTTTACTTTTTCTCTTTTCTGTTCACTCAAACAGATAGAAAATAATGTCTCTTTCGGATTATCCTCTTCTTGCAAAATTAATAAAGCTTGTTTAATTAGATTAACTTCCCCTTCCTTGCTCTTCACCTTCTTCTATCTCCCTTTTTATTTTTTGTATTTTTTTACAAAAATTTCACATTGTTCCATTCGTATTCTAACATACTCATTTCCCATAAGTTCCAATACGTATCTCCTACTTTTCTCGCATCTCTTAATAAACCTTCTTTTACAAACCCTATTTTTTCGTAACATGAAATGGCTGACGTATTAAAATCATAAACACCAAGAGTAACTCTATGCAGTTTCAATTCTTCAAAAGCAATATGAGGTACTGCTTTCATCATATGTTTCCCTATAGAACGTCCTCTCATTTTCGTATCACCAACTAACACTTGTCCAATTCTAGCAGACTTATTTATATTATCTATTTGCCCAAGAGAAATATGACCAATAACTGTTTCAGTCTCTTCATCTATTACTTTGAATGCGAGTGTATTTGCACTTTCTGTGTATTCATCTAATTGCTGTTCATTTAAAGGGTATGTAAATGCATTTCCCGACCATTGTATTAAAAACTCTTCGGAATCGATCCAATTTATTAATTGTTTGAAATCGGACCTTGTAAATTTTTCAAGTTTTATCATTCCCATTCTCCTTTGATACACTCTTTTATTTACACTCAAACTTATTTCTATTTGAAAAATATATTCCCTTTTGTACAAAATAAAAAGCCATTCATAAGAATGGCTTTACACACAAAACAGCATAATTATGCTTTATTTGCTACGTCAACACCGTTAAAATCAAACTCAGCAGTAACAGTTGTAGCAGGTGGTAAAATTGCTTCAATTTTACAAAGAGATATAATTGCTGCGACTGAACCAGGAATAGCAGCTAGCTTAACAACATCGCAAGTTACCGAAGAAACAGTACCTATATAAGTACGTCCTTCAGTATTAATTCGCACTGTTTTATCAACTAATTTTTTTAGCTCATCTCTAATTCCTTGTACACAAGAGTTGTCACATTTCTCATGCTTTTCTTTTTTACACTCTTCAAAAATGTCCCAACAATCATCATGCTTACACGTACATTTCTTTCTACAATTATTAAATCGAGAACCCAAAACCTCACCCCCTAATCCTTTCTACTAGTAAAGTATGTCCAATAGCTTAAAAGTGTACGAGACAAAAGCATAGAAACAAAAAAAACAAACACTTGTACTAAACCTTCTTATTTATACCTTTAAAAACAAATATACTACTGTATGAATCCTCAATTCAAATACTCCAACTATGTAGCATTATTAGTATAAAAGTGCTTTCAACGACAATAAACATTCTTTTCTATATTAATTATAAAAACGGGCCTCTAACAATTAGAGGCCTGTTTAATGAGGGAACTTGAATTTAATTCTGCTGAATTTAAAATTTAGATAACCTCTTTCTCAAACGAATCTTTTTTCTTTTAATAAGCCGGCTCCTTTAAGAAGGACCAGCTTTTCCTATTACTTCACATTTACATAGGCTTTGTTTGCAGTAATATAGTATGTTTTTCCTTTGCTGTTGTGAAATATACATTCAGAAAAGCGTACTCCAAAATAAGATATTATTTAAAATCAGAACGTTTTCTTCAACAAGTATTTGTTGATCAATATCATAACCAGTAGTTCTCTCCACTATCTCTTGAAAATTAGCATAGTTTGTATGAATTCTATGTCTAGTAGAAAGCACTCTATCATATAAAGGTAAAATGATAGGTTAGTAAACAAGCCGTTTTTTTAATTTTTTGAAGGATTTTATTTAGTAACTTGCAAATCACATCTAACTTCCATAATATTACTTTTTGTGTTTTTTTCCGATTTACTTATCAGATGTTGACAAATTCTATCCAACTTACTATCTCGTTATATACTATCTATGCATCCAGATTGTCACCTTTAGATCGAACAGTTAGCTTTCGCTAGCTGTTCTTTTATTGCTTGTCCACTTCAACCCATTCACCATCGTATATCATCCAACCATCATGATCGTAAAATTCTGCTTGCATTTTCCTTTTACTTCGCTTCTTACTCTCGATACGTTCTTTAATTTTTCTTAATTATTCTTGCGCTTTTATATAATCGCTTTCCAGCTTCGTGATTTGCTTTTCGCTAAATTCCCCTCCTATGACGAGCAATCATAGGAGGGGAATTTATGATTTACGTGGAGCTGCTGTTGAATCAAGTTTAATTGCTTCAACACTCCCACCTATTCCCCCATTCACTTTACCAACAGGACCAACAGCAGTAGCGTGTTGTCCATGTACTAATGTTCTTGACAACCCTGGATTTGATGAGCTACCAATAATAACCGATCCAGTTCCTGGTTGGAATCAAACTGGGGATGTTACAGAAGTAGGTGCTCCAAACGCTCATAGTGGTCGTATCCTGTCAGATGGGACACTTAGTCTCTTAGCTGTGTCAATTGGACCAGGTGGAAGTATTAATCAATCAGTTGATGTTGACGAAGGCTGTTGTTTTACGTTTTCTTTTGCTGCAGATGTAAGGGATAATGCATTTCTTATAGCTTCTGTATCTTTTCCAGAACTTGGACATGGATGTCCTCCTCTCCCAATAACTCTTGGTCCATCAAATATTCCACATATTATACCTGTTGCGAATCAACCGCAATCCCTTTTCCAACATTATATTCTGGTTGTGTGTATACCTCCTGGTGTGACTACAGCATGTGTTGCTTTCCAAAATATTGCTACAGGTGGGGAAGGCGCAACAGCTTTTATTGACAATGTCGTATTTCAACCTACTGGTGGACCTTGTACTTCATGTTCACAAAATTTCTAATATATTGATGCACTTGCAGCTTTTCGTTTTGTTGGCGGACCCCATAAATATTAAAGAGAGCCTTTGGGCTCTCTTTAATATTAAGAATCACCATATATCCCCATATACTGCGCGCATTCCTGTATAGTCCCGATACATATGAGTGATTCACCTTTGTAAATGGTATACTCCTTTAGGTGCACTATTCCGCCCCCTGCTATTAAAATAGCGTTTTTGTTCGGTTATCATTTTCACTTCTTCCACGTTTACAATTCGATATGCAATATTCCATTTTTTATTATTGTAATATCTCTTTATCAACTACCGATTAATAGAACCTCATCAATAACACGCGATAAATCAACATTTGTAATTTAATTCCTTATTTTAATTCGACGATTTTATTTTTAAACGCTATATCTGGATAATTATATTGGGATTTCTCGCTCTACACATATATATAATTTTCGTTTATTATGTAGCAGAAGAGTAATTAAAAGACTTACTCTTTGCTATTGAGGGAAGAGCCTGAGAGCCATATCAGGCTCTTCTTTGTTTATATACCATGTAATCAAATAACGATTTTGCTTTAATCTTCTCCTCTATAAATGGCACTAATGTCATCTGCATTAAATGCACAAGGCAGATATAATCCATTTTTTAAATCAAAAAGCATAGTAAATTTTTCTTCATTCAAAAGATCCATAATGTCGCTAAAACTTTCATTACTAAATAGTGTTAACTGCTCTTTATTACTTTTTAGTAACACATATAAAGTCCGATACTTATCCAAGAGTTTCACCCATTCGCTACAAATTAAGGATTTTGTTAAACTCTTACACACATTTAATTTTCGTTATATAATGAAATCACTAATATATTAGAGGTGTTAAGTATGTCAGAAACAATAATGATTTTGTTATACATTTGCTTTGGAATGAGTGCTGTTTTTAGCTTAATAAAAGAATTTCGAAAGCCACAGAAAAACCAATTTTTGATTTTATTTGAATCTCTAATTTTGATAGGAGCTATATTTTTAATAGCTAACATCTTCATCTAAATTACATAACGAGCACTCTCCAGGGAACGGAGCAGCTAGCAAAAGCTAACTGCTTTTTTTATTAAATAACTATTTCATTTAAATATCTACCACTATTATTAGTAATATTAGATAATTGCCATGTTCCTCTTAAATACTCAATGAATATATTAATAATGAATCAAATAATAGGGGGTGAAATTTATGAGCCAATTTAATAAAAACCCACATTTACCATTCCCGTGCACTTTCCCTTTACCTGAAGTACCAAATGGATTACGACAATTTAAAGTGGGAGTTAACAGCGCTTCCCTTCCAAATTTAACAAGTTCAACATTTGTTCCTCTTTCAACAGTAAGCATCACTATTAATAATCCTAACGATATCATCAGATTCATGGCAACAATACAATCGCAAACTCTTTTCTCATCTGTAAGTTCTACTCCACTTAATGCAACTGTTGTCGGCTTTCGAATTAGACGTATAGCACCAGCTGCAACTATCCAATCTGTTCAAAATACGGATTTTGATGAATTAACTACTACTTTTACAGCTTTTGATAAACCCGGAGTCGGAACCTTTTTCTATGTATTAGAAGGAAACTTGGTACGTAGAACTACTCCTACGCTTATTGAAGGTATAGTATCTGTTATCCTCACTGCCGAAGAAATAGCACCTAATTAGCAACCGATAACTCTGATTATCCAAACATAAAGTCCCTTTTAATTTTTCAAAGGGACTTTATTAAAAATGTTTACATACACTTGACCCCAATCAGTAAGGCCATGTTAATCTTTTTAATGGTTCATATATAAATTGCTCTTTTTAGGCATGCAGAATTTTAATATCACATAACGCTTTTATTAAGAACTAATGATTTTTATATTCTTTAAGTTTGTCATCACAAATAATTTTTATAATTAGTTAAGTTCTCAATATAGTTTATGTATATAATTCCATTCAAAGATACATAATACCCACGTAACTATATAAAAATACATCGTTTTTATATCTAAGTTCAAAAAGGGGCTATATAACATGGATAAAAAAAATCTATTAAGTCAACAACTTGATCATGTGTCATCGGATGCGCTGAATACTCCTAGTAAAGCCCAAGAGCAAATGCAAGAAACATCTCAGGAGGCACATGATTCAAAAAAAAAGGACAGTACTCAAGCTTTACATGGCGAAGATTTACCAATTTCAGATGTATATAGAACAACGAACAAGCAGTAAATTTAAAAGGGGAAAATCTTAAGAACGAGTGAACTTAATTCTTTTCCCTTTTCCTATTTAATTAACACTTTTATATGAAACCCGTACACATTTTTGACACATCCACTATCACAATCTCCTGAAAATTCGTGATAATATTAATTTGTCGGATACGCCAAATTTCGACATTGAACGACAACGATATCTCCCTTATTGAATCCCTGTCCCCCAGGGATTTCTCCTTTTATTCATTACTTTTTTCTTCACTAAATTTTCATTCTTAACAAAATTCAATCACTCCATTGAATAGATATGCCACAGTATACTATTTTGATAAAAACTATAAAACAAACAGACATACTTAACACTTATAGTAGAATTTTTCTACTTCAAATTTACTTTTTCTCTCTCTTATCTTTTTGTAAACATTAAAAATGAGCTCTATTTACATAGAGCTCATTCGTAATTTTATAGTTGGCTAGACTGCAACCCCTGAATAAACGGAACTACTTCAGGATTTACTAGCGACGATAAATCTCCTAATTCTTTTCCTAAGTAAGCAGCTTTAATGACACGTCGCATTACTTTAGAATTTCGTGTTTTTGGTAAATCTTCTACAACGTGGATGTCTTTTGGGCATAATGCTTTTCCAATATGAGAGTTTACTAAACTCATTAATTCTTTCTTTAATTCTCCTGTGAATGTTACACCGTCTCGTAATACAACAAAACAATGACAAACTTCACCTTTTATATCGTCAGGTACACCGATTGAAGCAGCTTCTATTACATCATTATGTTTCACAAGAATAGATTCATATTCAGCAGGCCCAATGCGTTTTCCAGCAATGTTTAACGTATCATCTGAACGACCTGTAATGATATATTGCTCACCGTCATAAATAACCCAATCCCCATGGACCCATTTATTTTCAAAGCGTGACCAATATGTGTTTACATAACGCTCATCATCTTCCCAGAAACTTTTCGTCATACCTACCCAAGGTTTTTCTAAACATAACTCTCCGACTTCATCACGAATAGGTTTACCTTGATCATCAAGTACAACCGCTGCCATTCCTGGTAAAGACGCGTTAAAACTAATCGGTGCAATTGGTTTAATAAGGACGTTTCCGAAAATCCCACCAGAAATTTCAGTTCCTCCTGAATAGTTACAAATTGGTACTTTACCTTTACCAACTGTATTAAATAACCACATCCATGGGTCTGGATTCCAAGGTTCTCCTGTTGATGCGAATACTTCTAAACTCTTTAAAGAATGTTTATTCACATACTCATCACCTTTTGCCATTAAAGCACGGATTAATGTTGGTGAAATACCGAGATGTGTAATCTCATATTTATCGACTGTTTCCCATAAACGGTCTGCTTCTGGGAAGTCTGGGACACCTTCGTACATAACCATCGTTGCGCCATTAATTAAAGAGCCGAATAATAAAAATGGCCCCATCATCCAGCCCATATCTGTAACCCATAATACGCGGTCACCTTGTTTTATATTCATTCCAAACCCTGCATCAAATGCAGATTTCAAAGGGAAACCCGCATGTGTGTGTACTGTTCCTTTCGGTTTCCCAGTCGTTCCAGAAGTATATATGAGCATTAACGGATCAGCACTATTCATTTCTTCAGCATGTGTAAATGGTTTTTCTTTTTCTAACGTACTCCATGAAAAATCGTAATTATGCGGTGTAAAATCATTTCCTGCATGACGAACAATTACAACTTTTTCAACAGTTGGGCAATGTTCACAAGCTTTATCTACTTCATCTTTTAAAGAAACGATTTTCCCACGGCGTGAAAAGCCATCTGCGGTAATAATCATTTTTGAACCCGCTGCTTGTACACGTGTCATTACTGCATCAGCAGCAAAACCTGAGAATATTGGTGAAATAATCGCTCCAATTTTCATTACTGCTAACATAGCAACAACTGTTTCAGGAATCATTGGCATGTAAATTGTTACACGATCACCTTTTTCAATACCAGCATGTTTCAAACCGTTGGCAACACGGCTTACCCAGCTGTCAAGCTCTTCATATGTAAATGATTTCGAAGTTCCATTTTCCCCTTCATACATGAGTGCTGCTTGTGTTTTCATTTTATCGTCTGCAAGCCAGCGGGATAAAGCAGATTCTACAACGTTACAAGTGCCCCCAGTGTACCACTGTGCAAACGGTGTACCATTTTCTAAATCTAACACTTCTGTATATGGTTCCATCCACTGATAGCCAACTGCTTTCTCAGCCGCTCCCCAAAACCAAGCTGTTTCTTCAATTGACTTATTATAAAAAGCTTCGTAATCTTCATAACCTAATGATTTCATCCAACTAAATAATCGCGTTTTTTCTTTATACTCTTCTGTTGGAAACCAAACTGCTTGTTTCAATGTTTTCCCCTCCTTGACTTTTTGAGCAAGAAAGCCCTAAATAGGGCTTTTAAACTGGATATACAGGATGTTTACGATCCGTGAATACTTGATATTTGCTCATATACATTTCGAATCGTCCTTTTAACTCTTCACGTAAATTATTTGGATGAACAATACCATCAATCACCATCTCTGATGCTAAACGGTAAATATCAATATCTTTCTTATACTCTTCTCGTTTTTCAGCAATAAAGCTTGCACGCTCTTCTTCTGGTAAAGCAGCAATCTTATTTGCATATACAGCATTAACCGCTGCTTCTGGACCCATTACTGCAATAGAAGCTGTTGGTAATGCTAAGCAGCAATCTGGTTCAAATGCTGGGCCTGCCATAGCATATAAGCCAGCTCCATACGCTTTTCGAACGACGATAGAAATTTTCGGTACAGTTGCTTCACTCATTGCAGAGATCATTTTTGCACCGTGACGAATAATTCCGGCACGTTCTACTTTTGTACCAATCATAAATCCAGGTACATCTGCAAGGAATAATAATGGAATATGGTATGCATCGCATAAATTTATAAATTTCGCTGCTTTATCAGCTGAATCGTGGAATAATACGCCGCCCTTCATACGCGGCTGATTTGCAATAATACCAATTGGCTTACCATCAATACGTGCTAAACCTGTGATTAGCTCTTGAGCAAATAATTTTTTCACTTCAAAGAAAGAACCTTCATCAATAATTCTGTTAATGAGATCTTTCATATTGAAAGGAGCATTTTGATTTTCTGGAATGATTTCTTCTAACGTTTTATCGAACTGTTTCGGTTCTTGAGGTGTAATCAAAGGAGTCTTTTCTAAGTAGTTGCTTGGAAAATATGAAATGTATTGTCTAGCTTGCGTAATTGCATCTTCTTCTGTCTTACATAATACATCTCCGCATCCTGATACAGAGCAATGCATACGAGCTCCGCCCATCTCTTCTAAAGTTACCTTCTCGCCGATAACCATCTCAGCCATACGTGGAGACCCTAAATACATAGATGCATTTCCTTCCACCATCATAACAACATCACAAAATGCTGGAATATACGCACCACCAGCTGCTGAAGGCCCAAATAATAAGCAGATTTGCGGTACTTTACCTGATAATTTCACTTGATTATAAAAGATTCTTCCTGCACCGCGGCGTCCCGGGAACATTTCTACTTGATCGGTAATACGTGCCCCAGCAGAGTCAACTAAATAAAACAATGGCACACGTAATTTTTCAGCCGTTTCTTGAATACGTAAAATCTTTTCAACTGTACGTGCCCCCCATGATCCGGCTTTAACTGTTGAATCATTTGCCATTACGCATGCAGTACGACCATGTATTTTACCAGTTGCAGTTACAACACCATCAGCTGGTAATCCTGTTTGTTCACAATTTGCAAATAATGCATCTTCCACATATTCGCCATTATCAAATAGAAGAGCTAAACGATCTCGAACAAAAAGTTTGCCTTTTGCGTTGTTTTGCTCATGATATTTCGGTGCCCCGCCTTGCTTAATTGTTTCAACTCGTTCTTCAAATGAATTAGATTGTTGTTTTTGATCTAACATATTTACTCCCCCTTATACATTGGTTTGCGTTTTTCCTTGAATGCCTGTAATCCTTCTAATCTATCTTTCGTATGAATTACGCCTTCATACGCTTGTTTTTCCATTTGTAATCCGGTATGTAAATCTACTTGAATACCATTTGAAATTGCCTCTTTTGCTAATCGAACGGCAATTGGACCATTATTAGCAATTCGATCTGCAATTTCAATTGCTTTCTCTTCTAGTAAATCAGCTGGTACTACGAATTCTACTAAACCGTATTCTTTCGCTTCTTGCGCCGAAATACGTCTTCCTGTATAAATTAATTCTTTTGCTCTACCAACTCCAATTAATCTAGGTAAGCGCTGAGTACCACCCGCCCCAGGTATAATTGCAAGGGAAGTTTCAGTAAGACCTAGACTTGCAGTGTCAGAAGCAATTCTAAAATCACAAGCTAAGCTTAATTCAGTACCTCCACCAAGTGCGATTCCATTAATAGCAGCAATAACTGGTTGTGGTAATTGTTCAACCATCTCCATAGTAGAACGAATCATACCCACAGCATGGCGAACTTGTTCTTCATTCATGTTTGCACGCTCTTTTAAATCCGCACCAGCGCAAAACGCTTTTTCGCCAGCACCTGTTAAAATAACAACACGTGTATTTGATTCTTCGTTTATTTGAGTTAATATAATTTGTAATTCTTCTAATAATGCCAAAGATAATGAGTTTGCTTGTCTTTCACGATTTAACGAAATCTTTACAACGTGCGGTGTAACATAGTCAACGGAAATGTTTTGTAATTGTAGCATCTTCTCACCTACTTATCGTTTTATGTTGAAGCGCTCTATACACATGACTCGGTAATTGGATATTTAACTTACTTTGAATAAATTGACTAGCTCTCAATAACTTTTCTTCGTCTATATTTGTTTGGACACCTAACTTATGGAGCATATATACTAAGTCATCAGTAGCAACATTACCCGATGCTCCTGGTGCATAAGGGCATCCTCCAAGTCCACCACAAGAACTATCAAACGTTGTAATACCATGTTCTAAAGACTTAACTACATTTGCCAGTGCCATTCCATACGTATTATGAAAATGCATTGCAAACTGCGAAGCATCATACTTCTTTAATAAATGTTCTAATACTTGCTCTACTTGTAACGGATTCGCTACACCAATCGTGTCACCAAGAGAGATTTCATAAATGCCATATGAAAATAGTTGATTACATATTTCGTCAACCGCTTCAATACTTATATCTCCTTCATAAGGACATCCAAATACAGTAGAAACATAGCCCCTTACCTTTTTCCCTTCGAATGTTGCCTGTTTTGTTATATCTTCAATTACAGCTAATGCTTCTTTAATTGATTTATTAATATTACTTTTATTATGAGATTCACTTGCTGATAAAAAAACATTCACCTCATCTACATTTTGCAAAAAAGCTCGTTCCAAACCATTTTGATTTGGAACAAGCGCTGCATATGTAACATTTGGATCCCTTATTAGCTCAGAAAATACATCATTTGCATCCGCTAATGCAGGAACCCATTTGGGGTGAACGAATGAGGAAACTTCAACGTACGACAATCCCGCTTCTGTAAGTAGTTGAATCCATTTTACTTTATCTTTTGTGCCAACAATCTTTTTTTCATTCTGTAAGCCATCACGTGGCCCTACTTCTTTAATGACAGCAAAATTAGGTAGTTTCAATTCGCTTCCCCCTATATCTCCCTATTCAATTTCTAGTAATACATCTCCTTCATTTACAAAATCGCCTTCTTGTACGTTAATTTTCATAACAGTTCCGGCTTCTTCTGAAACGATTGGAATTTCCATTTTCATAGATTCCAAAATGACGACATCCTGTTCTTCCTCTACTGTGTCTCCTACTCCTACAACAATCTTCCAAACATTTCCTGCCATCGATGCATATACTTTCGTCATCATTTTTTCCCCCTTAATATTCATAAATCTTATTTTTTAACAAGTTGTTTCGTTACAAAACCCGTTGTATAAATACCACTTTTGAACACATCATCTTCCAATACTTGTAGTAGCATTGGTGTGTTTGTTTTAATACCTTCTACTTTTAACTCTTGCAACGCATCCTGTAATTTTGAAATCGCTTCTTCACGAGTTTCACCATGAGCGATTACTTTCGCAATCATTGGATCATAGAAAGGTGTAATCGTTACTTGATTCTCCAAAAAGTGATCAATACGTACACTTGTCGGTAACGTTAAATCTGTAATTTTCCCAGGTGATGGGAAGAATGTTTTCGGATCTTCTGCATAAATACGAGCCTCAATGGCATGACCACTACGTTTTACATCATCCTGTGTAAATGATAGCTTCTCACCATTTGCGATACGGAGTTGTTGTTCTACAAGGTCTAACCCAGTAATTTCTTCCGTAACCGGATGTTCTACTTGTAATCTCGTATTCATCTCTAAGAAATAGAAATTCTTCTGATCATCTACAAGAAACTCAACTGTGCCAGCATTTGTATAACCAAGGGCTTTAGCAGCTTGTACAGCAACTTCTCCCATAGCTTTTCGTGTACCTTCATCTAAAAATGGTGAAGGTGCTTCTTCAATTACTTTTTGATTTCGGCGCTGCACTGAACATTCGCGTTCCCATAAATACACTGTATTACCATGTGTATCTGCTAAAAGCTGAATTTCGATATGATGTGCATCTGCAATATAGCGCTCTAAATACATTTCTCCATTACCAAAGAAATTTTGCGCTCTTGTTTTATTACTTTCAAATGCTTTGGTGAGCGTTTGCTCAGTTTCCATCAACTGCATACCAATGCCTCCGCCGCCCGCGGATGCCTTAAGCATTAATGGATAACCAATTTGTTTTGCAATTTCAATTGCTTCTTCAGCAGTTTCAATATTTGTAGTAATGCCTGGAACTACTGGCACATCTGCTGCTTGCATTGCTATACGTGATTCAATTTTACTTCCCATCTTCGTAATGATCTCTTCTGAAGGACCGATAAATACGATTCCTTCTTCTTTACAGCGAATTGGAAAAGATGGATTCTCTGATAATAATCCGTAGCCAGGATGGATTGCTTCAGCATTTGTTTTTTTAGCTATTTCAATAATTTTTTCAAGGTTTAAATAGCTTTCTTGGACACGTGGGCCGCCTACTAAGTAAGATTCATTTGCCATTTTTACATGAAGGGCATTTTCATCAGCCTCAGAATAAATAGCAACAGTGCGAATGCCAAGTTTTTGACAAGTTTTCATAATACGAACTGCGATTTCCCCGCGATTAGCAATTAATATTTTTTGAAACATAGTGACTCCTCCTTTTTATCTACATCCTAAATGTCTTGCAATTACGAGACGTTGAATTTCAGAAGTTCCTTCACCAATTTCTAAAAGTTTTGCATCACGAATATGTCGTTCAACTTCATATTCACGCATATAGCCATATCCACCATGAATTTGTACCGCATGATTCGCGATACGACTAGCTGCTTCAGATGCAAACAACTTTGCCATAGCCGCTTCTTTACCGAAAGGTTTATCGTTATCTTTTAACCAAGCTGCTTTATGTACTAAAGTACGCGCTAATTCCACTTCAGTCGCCATATCAGCTAATTTAAATTGAATCGCTTGGAAATTAGAAATTGTTTTACCAAATTGTTGACGTTCTTTCGCATATTGTAATGCACGTTCAAATGCAGATTGTGCAATACCTACTGCTAATGCTGCGATTGAAATACGTCCTCCATCAAGTGTATGTAAGAATTGTTTAAATCCTTTATTTACATCACCAAGAATATTTTCTTTCGGTACACGCACACCATCAAGTACGATTTCACAAGTATTAGAAGCTCGAACACCCATCTTATCGTACGGACTTGAGATCGTTAATCCTTCACTAGTCGTCGGTACAATAAATGCAGAAATACGTTTCTTACCATTGTCTTCAGCACCGTTGATAGCGGTTACAATAATTGTATTTGCATACTCTGCATTTGTGATCCAACACTTTTCGCCACTAATTACATATTCATCGCCATCTAATATTGCTTTCGTTTGTGTGCCTCCTGCATCAGATCCAGCGTTTGGCTCAGTTAATCCGAAAGCACCTAATGTTTTACCTGACGCCATTGGGACTAAATACTTTTGTTTTTGTTCTTCTGTACCGAAATAATAAATTGGAGAAGCACCTAATGAAATTGTTGCAGCATAGCTTAAACCAGTACCACCACAAGCACGACCAATTTCTTCAACTGCTAACGCATACGATAACGTATCGCCACCTGAACCTCCATACTCTTCTGGGAATGGGATGCCTAATAATCCTAGTTCGCCCATTTTTTGAAATGTTTCATATGGAAATTCCGCAGTTTTGTCATAATATACAGCTTTCGGTGCGATTTCCTTTTCAGCAAAGTCACGTACCATTTCTTTAATCATTTGTTTTTCGCGAGTTAGAGTAAATTCCATTCCGCTACACACCCCTTATCGAATATTGAGTTTCGACAGCATGCGAGTTTCTACTACAAACATTACTTCTTAAAAGACACGAATATTAATTAGACAATTGCTATAATTCTGTCATAACTTAATTTTAAAACAGATTCTGTACCAATGCACAAAAAAATTCCTACATTGTTCTACAACAACATAGGAAGTTTTGTGTCGAATTGTGTAATTTATTGTTTAATAATCTCTACCTTTTCCCGAATCAGAAATTTCTACTAGCCCTTCAGGGTATGGCTCAAAATATGTTTGTCTTAATAAAGTGAAACTTTAATCAGTGGGGGTTTAGTTCATCCTCCACTGATTATTAGCCCGCACCAATCGGGCTTTTACGGACAGTTGATCTCCCACTTAACTTCTTTGCTTTACAGCCGAATTTTAAGGTGGGAGTCTTACTGCCCGTTAATACGGGATAAATACTTTTTATCAAATCAAATGGCCCCTGATTTTAAAATCATGGGCCATTTGCGAAGTGATATTTTCTTTTTAAAATACATGTGTAGAAGTTTTAAAAAATGAGCTTTTCTTATTATTTAGTTTCGTTTTGGAATATACAAAATATGCTCACATACATTTATATTTAATGTATATTGCTGTATGCACATTAATAATTCGTATAAATTCCTCGCATAATTCTCAAAAACAAACTCAGTTTGTTCTTGAGTTTGATTCGCAATAATACTCCCTAATTCTTTTTATTTCACTTGATTATATGCCCTAACAAATATATATTATCTAGTTAAATTTCTACGATTTGTTTCATATTATTAATCAGTTTTAAATGAGTAATTGGATACAAACTTAAAAGGAAATGCTCTCAAGTAATAAAATTCGACAATTTACCTTCTTCTTCAATTGCAAGGTGCTAAAAAAATTAAATACTGCACCGCAAAACAATCCAGCATTTTATTACCTCCGTGGTGTTAATCCGTACAATATAAATTGAATCGTATTTTCAATTTCCACTTCATCGTCCCATTTCTCTTCAGGCAATAATAAAAACCGAGTTAAAAGAAATCCTAAAACAGCTGATAAAGTAAGACGTAATACGGAAGATGGTGGCATTTCAATAATTTTCCCTTCTTCTTGAAACTTTACAATCAACTTTTTAAAATGTGAAAGTAGTTCTGTTTCTACTAATTGTTGTATTTCACTTTTTAGTTCCGGCTGAAATGGTACTTCTTGAATTAATATTTTTATCATTGGAAAGTGCTTTTTGGCAAATTCAAACCTATTATGAATTACTACTCTTAAAAGTCCTTCATACGATTCATAATTTGTTTTAAATATTTCCTTCGCAAAAGCTTGTATGAAAAA
Source organism: Bacillus cereus (assembly GCF_015071065.1). GTDB lineage: Bacteria > Bacillota > Bacilli > Bacillales > Bacillaceae_G > Bacillus_A > Bacillus_A cereus_BA. The sequence continues at coordinate 29,073 of NZ_VOVA01000016.1, forward strand.
TGGAGCAACGAACTTTGTTAAAGTCGGCATTACAACTGCAAACAATAAATCTTTTTTCGTTTTATAGTAGCGGAAGATTGTTCCTTCCGCTACACCAGCTCGCTTTGCAATTTCACTTGTTGAAGTTGAGGCGTACCCTTTTTCTCCAAACATATCAACAGCTGCCTCTAATATACGCATTTGACGTTCATTACGTTTATCAGTATTCGTTGCGGCAACTAATTCTTCCAGCCAATCCTTCTCCATCTATAATGCTCCTTTTTGTCGTTATTATATTTTGCGATGTTTCTTTAAAGCAAATACATTTCCTACTGCAAATAATAGTGAAAAAAGAAGTAAAACAGTAAGATCTAAAGCAATTTCTGCAAATCCTTGATTCCGAATCATTACTTGTCTCATAGCGTCAGCACCATATGTGAGTGGAAATAATTTACCTAACATTTGTAACCATGTATTCATGGATTCCATTGGAAACAACCCAGAAAAGAAGACTTGTGGCACGATAACAAGCGGTATAAACTGAATCATTTGAAATTCATTATTTGCGTATGCCGATAGAAATGTGCCTAATGTTAGTGCAGTTAAAGAAAGCATACATGTTATAAGTAGCGTTAGCCATATTGAGCCAGCTACATATAAATCTAAAATATAAACTGAAAAACTTACAATTATAATAGATTGTATAAATGCAAAGATTCCAAAACCAATAATATATCCTACAACTATTTCCCATCTTCTCACTGGTGTGGACAATAATCTCTCTAATGTACCACTTAAACGTTCTCTTACGAAAGAAACTCCGGACAATATAAATACAAAGAAAAATGTGAAGAAACCTATTAACACGGGACCAAGTCCATCAAACATCGTAATATCTTTAGAGCCATGTAAATAATCCACTTCAGGCTTCATCATTGATACATCATTCTTCTCTGTACTCTTTTGCAATACTTGAAGTACCGCACGATTTTTTGATGAATCACTACCTTCTAATAGAAGATTCATTTTTCCATTCTCTAGATGAATTACTGCATCTACCTTTTGCTTTTCTAACTCCGAAATTGCCTTGTCTTTACTATATTCATAAATTGATGCTTCTTGATTTTTCATTGCTTTTACTATAGGAGCAGGCACATCGACTACAGCAATATGCGGTATGTAGTCTTTTTGTGTAAATACTAGAGACAATAACCAAAGCAATAACATTGGTGCCCCAAACATCATTGCTAAAGAACGCTTATCTCGAAAAAATTGACGAATGATACGGATGACTACACCGTTAACTCTCATGATTCAATCACTCCTTCTAACATAAAGACATCTTCAATTCTTCCAGAAGATGTTTGTTTTTTCAATTCCTCCGGTGTGCCAATCGCAACTAAATTTCCTTCTCTAATTAGCCCTAGACGTTCGCAAAACTCAGCTTCATCCATAATGTGCGTTGTTACAATAATAGTTGTTCCTTTCTTTTTAAGATCATAAAACTTCTCCCAAATCGATTTTCGAAGAAGAGGATCTATCCCAACTGTTGGCTCATCTAAAATCAATATTTCAGGTTCATGAAGGAGTGCTATCGCCAATGATAAACGTTTTTTCATTCCACCTGAAAAATGCTGTACTTGCTTTTTCATATGCTCTGATAATTGTACAAGTTCAAAAACTTCTTCGATTCTCTCTTTCTTACGCTTACCTTTTAACCCATACATCGTTGCAATAAAATCTGCATTTTCATATGCCGATAGTTCTTCATATAATGCATCAGCCTGAGCCATATAACCAATTCTTTTCATTTCATTTAAATTAGGCATGTTTGTATTAAAAACAATGACATCCCCTGTAGTTGACTCATTAATACCTGCAATCATTTTAATAAGTGTTGTTTTCCCTGATCCGGAAGGTCCAACCAAGCCAAAAATCTCTGCTTTTTCTACTTGCAACGAAAGGTTATACAAAACTTCTTTTTTTCCAAATTTTTTTGATACATCTCGTAAAATAATTGAAGATTGCTGCACACTAAATCCCCCTTTTCTATAAAATGAGTGAGTACTCACTTTTATTTTACTCTCGAGTTATTATATGTCAAACAATACTAATAAATATTTTTTCTGTTAATTATTAAAACAATGAAACAGAGTCGACATTAGAATATCTTTTCTTAAAGTCGACTCTGTTTCATTGAAAATCATTCGATTTTTGTTATGTTTTTAAATTTAAATACCTTCTAATTCTAGCAACATCTAAAGAATATTCGATAACTATTTGCTGTATTGGTAAAATAACCGTTTCCGGATATAAATGTGCATATTGTAACGTTTCTGCATACTTTTCTAACCGTTTTTCTAAATACTTTACAATTTGTTCAGGATGACTTACTAATAAAGACGTACTATAATAATGAATTTGCTCCTCGATCGCCGTATATTCTTCAATTTCAAATTCTTTATGCATTTGTACACCCCTTTATATTTTTAATATCGTTTAATAATAACTATTTTAACTCGACTAATTTTTATTTTTTTGATTATTTACACTATAACAAACTCAATAGGTCAAATTTTGTTACTTTATGTAACGTTGAAAAATTTTAACAAAATTGTAATGGAAATTTGTACTGAAGAAAAACTACCTTTAAATTATTCCCCTGAACAAAAAAGCCGTACAGATTAATTTAACTGCACGACTACAATCTCAGGTCTATTAAAAATTCTTTGCGGAATGATACTATTGCCTAATCCTCTACTAACTATCATAGACGTATTTTGTTTTTCATATAAACCCGCTGTATATTTGGGCAGTATTCCTTGATTAGGAGCAACTAATCCCCCAATAAAAGGTAACCGAACTTGTCCCCCATGTGCATGACCCGATAAAACTAAATCTACTTTCTCGTCAGCATACTCTTCTAAAAATTCAGGCCTATGGGATAATAATACATTATACCTATCTGGCTGCGTTTCAATTTTTGCTTTTACAATTGCATCTTTTACAATACTTCCTTCATCAATATCTCCAGTATTAAATTCCGGATCATCAATTCCTAACAAGTTTATTTCGTGTCCTCCCTTTTGTATTATTACATGTTCATTTCTTAAAACAGTGACATGCTGTTTCTTTAATTCTTTTTCTAAACTGTTATATTTTCCTGACCATTTTTCATGATTTCCTGTCACAAAATATACCGGATATTCCTTTACAAGTTCTCGTATTACTTGCATACTAATTTCTGCATCGTACGATTTACTGTCTATTAAATCACCCGTAATAGCAATAATATCTGGATTTATGCTTTTTACTTTTTGAATTAAAACGTCTTGATTATCACCAAATTTTTTATTATGTAAATCTGAAATTTGTAGTATTTTATATCCTTTAAAAGAAGAGGGAATTTTACTAGAGGTTATTTTAACCTCAGTTATACTTATTAAATTGTTTTGTAAATATAAAAAGATACTAATGCCTACTAATATACCAATAATTAATATGATTCTTTTAGTCTTCTTGTTCATATTTCCTCCTAAAATCTTGATCAGTACTACAGTTCACAATAAATATTACGTGCCCTTCGCATTCAGAATAACTGAAATTTTTTAATTGATTTGTAGTATTTGTTATAGTTTTATACGCCACTTATAAAATTTTTCAATCGCATGCGTGTATGATGTCATGCTCATTTTTCAGTAATTTTATAGCAGATCACTGGAATCTCTTTATAATATTAACATTTATCTTACTTAGTTTGATAACTATATCATGATAATTCCTATAGTTTTTTATAAAAATATTGTGTACTTTTCTCGAAATATATACGACATTTGATTACAAATATATTATTACCACTACGATTTTAATTTGTTTAAAACGTACAAAGAGAGAATTGAAACACTAAATTGCCTTATGAAAAGGTATTACTGTATTATTTGTTAGAAAATTGAAAAAACATGTGTAGATAGCTATCATTGTAAGTGCATATATAATTAACTTTAATTTTCTGACATAATTTCACATAATTCTTAAACTAGTTTTTTGCATGCATTATGAAATAAAATATTGCCCCATGTCAGTCTTTAAAAAATTATATATCATAACTTTAAGGGAGGAAGAAAACTATGAAGATGAAAAGAAAAATCATGATGACGACAGCACTTGCAGCTACATTGGCTACAGGTGCACTACCAAGTACATCGGTGTTTGCTGCTGAAAAAGAGGCTCCTATCCAACAAGAAGAGACACAGATGAGTATTCAACCATTTGCACAAAATAATTTGGAAACAGCAGTTAAAGCTGCCTTAAATGGTCCAGAAGTTAAAAAAATTAAAGTATTTGAGCATGAATTTAATGTAAAACCAATTGAAGTAGTAAATTTAGGTGTCGGTAAAACATATGTTAAGGGACAAATTTCTCATCATTTAAGTTTTCGTCCAGATGATCAATTTTATTATGAGTTTACAGTGCAAGATGGAAAGGTAATAGATAAGCCTGTATTTAATATTGATAGAGGTGGTTGGACACCTTTTGCCGCTCCACTTTTATCAATTCTTGCTGCGTATAATGGGATTCCAGTTAATCCAAATGATTTAAATGCACTTGGTCAACAAATTGGGAAAGTTATAGATGGAAGCTGGGAACACGCAGCCCAATCTATCGCAACTGTAGTTAGTTTAAGTTTCAATGAGTAGAATTTTTTGATTTTTATAAGCCTTGCAGCGGCCCGTTTTTCGTAGATAACCTTATTATAAGAAATTCTGAAACAGCTATAAATAGATTTATACCACTCAGTCACATTATCTTGATTTGTTAACCACCTTATCATTCATTATATGTCACAAAATAGAAGTCTTTTTTAAGACTTCTGTTTTGTTTGTATACAGTACAGCGAAAAGTTTGTTTTTTTACTTATCTATGCTTCCATTCTTTAAGAATCCGTTTGGCTATTAGATAAAATTTATTACAACAATCTATTAAAATCTCAAGTAACTTACCACCCCTATTTTATATTTTTTTCAAACACAAACATTCATTACTTTAAGGATAAAAACAATAGATATAGTTAAAAATCACTTTATTTTATTATATCTATTGTTTAAAAGTCAGGAGAGATAAAATGCACAAAATAAAAATGAGAATGTTATTAAAAATTAGTATCTTTACTTGTTTTATACTAGCAAGTTTAAGTACATCATCTACTATTTTTGCTGATAGTCATCCCGGTTATTCCTATGAATCCAATATAGGCTATCAAAATCCAGCGTGGATGTCGAAAGTAGCAGATTCAACAAAATTAAGTGAAATATCTATTCCAGGGACTCACGGTACAATGGCTTTACATGGAGCAAGTTTTCTTGATGAAAATTTGACAAGAAATCAAACTATGAGTCTACCCCAACAATTAAATTCTGGAATTCGATATGTAGATATGCGTGTTAAACGTGTTAAAGGGTCTTTTGCAATGTACCATGGGATTGTAAATCAAAAAGCGATGTTTGAAGATGTATTAAAAGAGGCAATTCAATTTTTAAAAGATTATCCGACAGAAACAATTTTAATGCGCTTAAAAGAAGAAACTACTCCTGAAAGTGGCTCACTATCATTCGAAGAAATACTTAAAAAATACAAAGACCTTAATTCCTCCTATTTTTGGGATCCGAGTTCTGTACCAACTTCAAAAAGAAATAATCCTACTCTAGGCGATATCCGAGGGAAAATTGTAATCTTACAAAACTTTACAGCCTCTCAGCAATATGGTATTAATTACGATAGCTTAAATATACAAGATACATTTGAAATTGAAAACGGACCAGACGGAATGTATGAAAAATGGAATGCGGTGAAAACCCACCTTCAAAATGCAAATAATAATTTTAACAATGATAAAATCTATCTTAACCATTTTAGTGGCACAGGTGGTGCTGCTGCATTATTAAATAATGTTTATCCTTGGTTTGTTGCAAGTGGTAAAGAGAGCAGAAATACTGATAGTAACCCCAAGATGATTCAAAAAGCTACAACTAATGCGTGGAAAGATTTCCCACGTGATATAAATGGTCAAGTATTTTATGGTGGAATGAATACACTTGGAACTGAGCTATTACAACAAGGTGGAATTAAACATACTGGTATCATTGCAGCTGATTTTCCTGGACCAGGTTTAATTGATAGTATCATTAAATTAAATGGTATATATTCGAATGAAAAAGAAATATTAATTTCGCAAATTTCTTCCGAATCTAGTCCTTTATCCGGTCAAAAAAATCGATCCAGTCAAAACTTTAAAATTGATAGTTTACCTGTAGGTACCAAGGAATTAAAATGGATTATTGAGCCTTCAGAAAAAGATCATCCTTCTACTATTTCTTTCAATGTAATGATTGATGTTTCCCTAGGTACAGATTCTATTCGTTGGAAAAATATTTCACATGGATCTAGGACTGAAGCTTACACGAATACTAAATATTATATTGCAAGTCCAATTGGTGCCACTAACAAATTTACAGTGAAAATATACGCTATTACAAATTAGAAAATAAAAAATCCCAATGGTATTCCTTTTTGATGGAATACCATTGGGATTCTTTAATGATTTCATTTCGTATGTATTGGGATGGAGATTAAAAACTGCAGCCCTGTTCCGGTATTGCACATAGAATAAATGATAACTACCCTTTTCCACTTATCATTTATTTAAAACTGGCTTCCAAAGCGATAGTGCAAAAATCCAATTTGGATCGCCGTTCCCTTGATAACTTTGAACCGATTCATACACTTTTCCCTCATGTACTACTTTATCACCTTTATTGTATGCTTTTCTTGCATCCCATTTTTCATAAGTAGAGTCCTCTAGCTTTGTTGTTACAGCTAAATCAACCGCCGTAACTACATATTTATACGATGTATTTGCCTTTAAATTTTTATCCATAAAGGATGTATTATCCGTTGTCCCAATTTTATTCATAACCCCTGCGTTTTCTCTATATACAACATAATGGTCAACACCTACATTATCTTCAGACGGACTCCACATCAAATCAACAGTTGTCGCCGTTGTACCCATACTATGTAATCCTTTAGGTTGAGTCGGAGCCTCTATATCTGGAATTTCATTTGATGTCTTAATCTTTAGTTTTTCACTTTCTTTTGATATGTTTCCAGCGGCGTCTAATGCCTTTATTGTATACGTGTATTCCTTACCTGCTGTTAGGTTTTTATCAGTAAAAGTTATACCTGGTACCGTATCAATTACTTCTCCATTACGTAACACTTGATATTCTTTTACGCCTACATTATCAGTTGAAGTCTTCCATGTTAGTTCGATACCATTGGCAGTGACTTTAGATGCATTTAATCCTATTGGCTGACTCGGTGCTACTGTATCAGGAATTTCATTATTTACTAGATTTACATCAATTACGTTATAAAACGCATTTGATGTATCCGCTATATCCCATACAGCTAAAATAACATGATAACCATTACGATCAGTTGGTACATTAATTGTATGTGTTAAATTATTTGATGCTGCCGAACCATCATGATTTACAGTTCCAATTGGTTCTAATTCAGCTCGTGTTAATGGTTTATTAGAATCCCATCCCTTTTTGGTAATGTAATAATGCCATTTACTTGTAGAGTGTGCCGCTGTATATTTCCATGTAAATGTATTAGCTCCACCATTAATTATGTTTTTGAACCAGCGATTTGATGTTTGTTGGTCCAAACTGCCCCCAAACAGTCCTCCAGCTGATGCAATCTTCCCATCAATTGGTCCACCTTCAGGAAATCCTTTCGGAGCCTCTAAGCTTTGGGGTTCGTACATTATATTTCCGCAATTTAAATTTAACGCTCCATAATTCTGACTACATAAAGCAGCACGGCTACCTGGTTTTTCAACAAACCCATGTGCATATGCATTCTGAGGAATCATTGTAATTGCCGTCACTCCTACAGCTAAAACGCAAGCACCAATTCCTTTTTTACTTTTTCTTAATCTTTCTAATTTAGATGTTAATTTCAAGTTCATTCTTGTCCCCCCATATTTTGTTTACACTAATATAATAGCAATATAGGAATACACAAACAAATCACCTACTAATATAATAATATTTCACAAAGATAGGCACGTTTATTATATTTTTCAATCTCATATCAAGCTAAATTAAATAAAATAGCTCTATTTTGTATCATTATGTATTAAAAAAGAAATAAAAAACATACAAAATTTCACGAAATATTCAAATATTATGCTCGCAATTATTTAATCTTCTTCGATAGCTACATTATTAATGCAATATTATTCATACTAATTCAACAAAAATATAGGCTATTCTTTTTATGCATTCCTGCAAAAGTGAATAGCCTATATTCCGAGAAAGATTAATATAATCCTTCAGTAAATGAAATAAATACAATTTATTGTTAACAAACAGAAAAAAGCCTGGAAGAGACTGATTAACTCAGTTTTTTCCAGGCTTTTTTCTGTTGATATCCACATATAGTCACAGAATTATAAAAAACATGTATGATATATAAACACAAATTCTTAAATCCTAAACTTTTACTCCTAAGATTACAGCTTGCATAACCTAGAGAATAAGCAAGTTTTTTAACAATTAAATGATTCGATCGTCAGTTAAATTCAAAAATTGAATGCAAATTTAACTGTATAGTTATTATTAATGGCCATCTCCTGCTCTTTACTTCCTTACTCTTTTTTACCTACAGCCAAATCACAGGATTTTTATCACATTTTAATAAATTATTATATTATTTTTATCTAATAAGGCACAGAAACAAATAAAAAACCTTAGTGCTTATGAGAAAAACGTTTTTAGGGTGAAACATTTTTCAGGGTACTTTTTTACTGGTTTTTATTAAACGTTCCTGTACCTGATATTTAAATTAACTTATGTCACAATATTTTACAATGCAAGTATTAAACAATACATAACTGTATAGAATATGATACATTTCATCAGCATACCTTATCTGATCCTTATTTTAAATATAGAAAATACAGCTCTTATTGTTTAATTTTAAAAATAAAATAATAACAATTAAGGATACCAAGTTCATAATTGTCACAATTTAATTTTATATGAACCCTATAACATCCTTAATTTATTTAATCTGTAAATAGTCGATGTTGTTATATTTTTTCATTTTGTTATTGTACATTTGTACATTTGATGTTAGGATTATGCCTATTAAAATTGAATGTTATCGTTCTTCTTTAAGATTTCTATATTTTATTTGTGATAATTAGTTAATTTTTAGCACATTCCCACAGATATAACAGTTAACTAAACTTATAATAATCACACAAAAATAGAATTTTATTTACATTTACAAAATAAACATATTGTTATTATTAAATAATGTTGTAAAATACCTTTAGAATGGAAAGATTTATGTAACAACGTGTTAAGGGGTTACAGGGGGAACTAAAATGAGAAGCTTTTTTGATGATAAGTATAAAAATATTGAATTAAAAAGGAGGTTAATAAATTTAATAAGTGAAATTAGCGAGTTTAAAGGAAAATTAGTTGCTTATCAGGAACAAAATCCTGACATATTTAATAGTTTAGAAAAGACTATACCACTACATTACATTAAAAACTTCACTACTATTTATGAGGATATAAAAGTTCCTAATAAAAGATTAAAAGAACTTATTTTAGATGATGTAGTACCTCAAAACATCTCAGAAGATGCTACTTTTTGTTATTATCAAACACTTTCTTTTGTACATAAAAACTCCTGTACTTTATTAATTAACCCAGAAACTATACAGGAATTACATTTTCAACTAATACATTACATTACCTCTGACAGTGCCAAATGGCGCGAAAAACCATTTATCATTCCAGGTATCCCAGAATATGGAATGCATTTGAGTAGTTACCGCATTCTTCCACATGAGCTTATTCCACAGTTTATGGAACAATTATGTGATCAATACAACTCATTAAATACTAGTAAGGAGCTACATTCACTTTTATTAATAGCTCGTTTTATATTAAATTTTTATTGCATAGTCCCTTTCAATCAAGGTAATGGTAGACTGGCACTTATGTTAATGCAATTGTTATTAATTAAGAGTGGCCATACATTTGTAAAATATGTATGTTTGGATAAATATATCAAGAAAAATGAATCTGAATATTACAATTCAATTTATAAATCTTCGGTAAATTGGTACTGTGAGGAACATAATAGTAGCTTTTGGTTAAAAACGTTTTTAACTATTATATTAGAGGCTTACAAAGATCTTCATAATACAGTTCTAGATTCTATATGTAAACATACTAAAGTTGAGAGAATTCAGGATTTTATACTTAAACAAAAACAACCCTTTACTAAGGAGAGTATTCGTAACACATATCCAGACATAGCAGAGAGTACAATCAGTAAGGCTTTAAATTCCTTGCAATTGTTTGGCCATATTAAGCTAGTTAAAAAAGGAAGAAATGCAAGTTGGATTAAAATTTGACCATACTTTTAAAACACTTACGGTCCAAAAAAAGAAAATTATAACTTTATCATTTAATTTCATGACTTTGGACTCATATTCATTGAATTTCATTTTAATTTTAAGCTATTATTACTACCTTTAGTTATTTCTAATCCCAACAAAACATTTTATAAAAAAGGTATCTTTTCCCATGCCTTTTCCTATAAATATAGTATATAAGCACATAATAATTGTCGAAAAAAGTCGTATTTTAATGTTTTTTCTTTATTTTCTTGTTGTAAACGCTTCAATTTCATGTTACCATCTTAATCAAACAATAGATGGTGATAAAAATGAAAGTATTTTTTTCCCTTAGAAACATATAAACGTACGGTAATATCAAGAAAATAAGGCCAAAGAAATATTTGATACCTACCAAAATAACTAATAGGAATTTTGTCGCATTTATTTTTCTGTTAATTCAGAACAATAATTCGCATTTTGTCCCTAAACAAATTTGTTAGCGTGCAAAATTCAAATAAACTAAAACACCCAAATAAATAAAATGTCCTCTTTTATTGAGCATTGAGGTATGGAAAAAAAATTATTCCTACAAAATTCAGCTGAGTAACATAAAGACATCTAAATTACTACCTTTATCGCCATCTATCGTTGACAACATATTTACCAACTATAAAAAAGAACCTATCGAGGGTTCTTTTTTATTATAATCATTCAAATTTCAATTCTATCTTGTACTTAGATTTCTACACAAATTACATCTACTTTTTGCTCTCAATTATTGAATTTATAATATAGCACATCAAACTTAGTTATTCTTGATCTCAATCAGTTTAAATTAGTGAATAAAATTCAATCATATAATAATAATAAATACAACTAATCGTTATATATTAAAGAGGTGTCAATCTTGTCCTTAAATGAAGAGACCTTAGAAACTAAGACAGATATAACCATTGAAAAAATCCAAACAAGTAACTTAAATGAACTTAAAAATACATTAGATAACATCTTTGATATTAGTGCAGATTTGATTGAACATCCTTTGCAATTAAAAACAAACACGAATATTTTACTATATTATTTTGAAGGCCTTACAGATGGTGTTGCATTAAAAGGAAATGTTGTTACACCATTATTACAAGAAGTGAATGAAGACAGTCAAATATTTAATTCTAATATTATTGCTACTCATACGAAAATAGTATATACGTGGAATGAAATTAAAGAAGGATTACTTGAGGGACAATGTGTACTGTTTATGGAAGGAGAAAAGAGGTCCCTTCTAATAAATACAAAAGGTTGGGCAGAGAGAGCGATTCAAGAACCCATTTCAGAAGTTACTATTAAAGGCTCACATGATGGGTTTATTGAGAATGCCACAAAAAACATAGGCTTAATTCGTCGATATATTCCTTCTACTGAATTGAAAATTAAAAAATTGACAATTGGAGAACGCGCCACTTCTTTAGTCTATTTAATTTACTTAGGGGATGTAGCAAACGAAGATGTGGTCCAAGAAATAGAAACTAGAATCTGTAAAATTAAAACGGATGCGGTATTGAGCATTGGAGAATTATCTAATTTTACAAAGGATCAAAATTGGACTCCTTTTCCACAGGCTTATTTAAGTGAACGCCCAGATGCCATTTCTAATCATATACTTGATGGAAAAGTAGCAGTGTTAATTGATAGATCTCCTGGTGCGATGATTGTCCCAATGAATTTAATTGGATTTTTTCAGACTCCAGATGATTATAATATACATTGGCTCATTGCATCATTTTTTCGCTTATTACGATTTGCAGGATTTAATATAGCTATTTTTTTACCTGCATTTTATATTGCTATAGTCTCTTTTCACTTTGAAATCATTCCTTTAGATCTATACACTTCTATTGCAACGTCAAGAGTTAAAGTCCCTTTCTCTCCTTTATTAGAAGCTTTTATAATGGAAATCACACTAGAAATGCTACGTGAAGCTGGTATTCGCTTACCACAACCAATTGGACAAACAATTGGAATTGTTGGAGGGATTGTAATTGGGCAGGCGGCTGTTCAAGCTGGGCTTGTGAGTAATGTTATGGTTATTATCGTGTCTATTACTGCCATTGCATCATTTATTGTTTCTAATTATGATTTATCAAGTTGTATTCGGCTTATTCGTTTTCCAATGATGTTATTGGCCTATTTTTATGGGATTGTAGGTATTGTTAGTGGATTAATGCTCTTATTTGCTCATTTTGTTTCACTAACTTCCTATGGTTCACCATATGGATTGCCAATTGCACCTTTTCGTTTCCAAGAGTTAAAAGATTCTTTTGTAAGATTTCCTATTTCTATGATCACCACCCGCTCGAGTACAGGACAGCCGAAACAAAGAAAGAAAAAAGAAGGTGGTTCACATGGGGAATCTTAAATTCCAAAGCATAACCTTATTCGAATATATTGTTTTCATTCATTCACTGCAACTTGCATCAGGTATGTTAATTATGCCAAGCCCTCTTGCCACTACCGCTGGTACAGACGGCTGGATTTCTATCATTCTGGGATGGATAATTACTTCTATAATTGGCGTAATTATTATATTAATGTTACAAAAAAATCCCAACAAAAATTTCTCTCAGATCTTAAATACATACTTTGGTAAATGGCTAGGGACAATTTTTCTTCTTTTATATGCCTTTTATCTATTTTTTGCTGGTTTTAATACTTTATTAAAGGCAACTGATATTGTAAAAGTGTGGATATTCCCTTCCACTCCTGCTTATCAAATCGCCATATTATTACTATTGCCTTTTATCATTTTAGCCCTGAGTGGGTTAAGGGCTCTTACTAGTTATTCTATGCTTGTTTTCTTCTTCACTACTTGGATGCCACTATTTCTTCTTTTTTCATTAAAAAGTAACTACAATCCTTTACATCTACTACCTATTTTTAAAGATGGCATATACCCTATTCTAAAGGCAACAAAAGAAACCATTACTCCTTATGCAGGCTTAGAAATTGCATATTTTATTTATCCGTTCTTACAAAAAAAACAAAAAGCCATAAAAGGAATACTAATAGCGAATACTGGAACCATGTTTTTCTATATATATGTGACTATTCTTTCTTATATATACTTTAGTCCGGAGGGGATAAAAGACGTAATTTGGCCAGTATTTCATCTGTTAAAAGGGGTTCGTTTTTCTTTCGTAGAACGATTAGAAATTATATATATCGCTTACTATTTGATTGTATTTTCCACTACAATATATCCGTATTTATTTTTCAGTTTCGAATCTGTGACCATTTTATTTCAAAAAACCGTTCGCAATTGGGTGCTAGTTGGTTTTATGCTATTAATATTCGGCTTATTCGTTTTTCTAAATCCCGATGTGGATCAATATTTATTTATATATTCTCTTATGGATATATTAAATATCATTTTCTTTATTTTATTACCAATCTTCTTTTTCGCTTACAGCATTCTTTTTACTTGGTTTACTAGGAGGAAACAGCTTTGATTCGAAAATGGATATGGATTGTAATCTGTTGTGTATGTTTAATTGGTTGTAGTCAGAGAATTCCTCTTGAGAAGGTTTCATTAATCCTTTTAATTGCCTTGGATAGAAACTCTAATGGAGACGTCAAGGTGGGCACAAGCATACCACTCTTTCATCATAAACAGCAAAAAAGTACTATAGAGCATTGGACGCAGGCATCAACTGTATATAATGGATTCAGTAAGATAGATACGAAGTTAACGGGTTATATGACAGCCTCCAAAGCCGAAATCATTTTAATTGGAAAAAAATTAGCACAAGAAGCAAATTGGATGCAGGAGCTTGATTCTTCTTACCGTGATCCTTACGCTACCATTAATGCTAAAGTAGTACTTGTTGATGGACCTGTAGAAGAAATTTTCACAATTAATAAGCCCGATAAACCATCACTACCATCTTATATAAGTAGTGTAATCGAATCCTCCATTCAAAATAATCAATCCGTTTCTTCCACTATTCAACAATTAATGAGAGAAAAAAATGAAGAAGGAATGACACAAGCTGTTCCAGTTATCAAAAAAACAAAAAATGAAATTGACACGATAGGAATTGCACTTTTAGATCGACAAGGAAAATTTTTAACTCGTATCCCTAAAAAAGATGTTAAATTCTTCAATCTTATAAATAAGCCCAAAAATAAAGGTCGGATGATACTACACCTTGCGCTTCCTCCTAAAAAATCCAACAAAAAACCAAACACTTCTATCTTGGTACAGAATGCGACAAGGAAGGTAGATGTTAATTTTCAAAACGGAAAGTTTGTATTTAATCTCGATATAAATGCAAATGTAGCTTTAATAGAAAAAAACAATGCGAATTTAATTAAGGGACATTATGATAATAAAAAAAACATAAATAATTTAAAGAGCGCTATTCAAAAAGAAATTAATAAGAAGTTACAAGATATTTTGGATGAAATACAGCAGAATAAAATTGATCCAATCGGATTATCCCTATATGCTAGAGCTTTTCAATATAAAGAGTGGAAAAAACTAAAAGGAAATTGGTTGCAAGCGTTAGCAGAGGCTAAAATAAATGTAAAGACACACGTCAAAATAAAAGATACTGGGACCATTAGAAATTAGATCACCCTATTCTTGTATTTTATATAATTTCTCCTATGAATTTTCCTTCCTCCAGTATTATTATGTGAAGAGTGATTATACTTGAGGAAGGGTCTTTTGATTTGATTCTAGCCAATAGATTTTTTCTTTTATACTATTCATGATAGGAATACAAGAAAGCGATTCTTTTCACATTAAAAAGAATCGCTTTCCAAGTTCATATTTTCAATTACATTAAATAAAGAATTGAGAGATTATCACCTAAGAGCCTTAACTATAACTTCAGCTGCCTCTGCAATTAGTTGATTATCATAGGTAGCCTCTTTCTCATCTTTACTAGATAAAATTGCGATGATAATGGGTGCTCTATTCGGCGGCCAAACGATAGCAATATCATTTCGTGTCCCATAACTTCCAGCTCCTGATTTATCTCCAACTACCCAGTCAGTTGGTACGCCTGCACGAATAAGTTTGTCTCCTGTAGCATTTCCTTTCATCCACTCTGTAAGAATTTTACGTTTATCAGCTGGAAGTGCATTTCCGACCGTAAAAGCCTTAAGATTGGTAGCAATTGCTTTTGCTGTACTAGTGTCACGAATGTCTCCTGGAATAGCCTCGTTTAACTCTGTCTCAAAGCGATCAGCCATAGTAACCCGATCACCCATCTGTCTAAGCGCTTTTTCATATCCCTTAGGTCCGCCTATTTTATGAAATAAAATGTTCCCTGCAGTATTATCACTGGAACGAACAGCAGCCTCAGCAATTTCTCCTAGTGCCATTCCGGTATCTACATGTTTCTCAGTAACAGGTGAATATTCCACTAAGTCGTCTTTCGTATAAGTGATAACTTCATTTAATTTCTCAATTGAGTTTTGCTGTAGCAATACTCCTGCCGCTAATGCCTTGTAGGTTGATGCAAAGGCAAATCTTTCGTTAGGTCGATAAGCAATTGTTCGATTTGTACCAGTATCAATAG
The DNA here is from genome assembly GCF_015071065.1 of Bacillus cereus. GTDB lineage: Bacteria > Bacillota > Bacilli > Bacillales > Bacillaceae_G > Bacillus_A > Bacillus_A cereus_BA. The sequence continues at coordinate 45,126 of NZ_VOVA01000016.1, forward strand.
CATACACACCTAATCGAGCATCAAATTTTTTCTCAAGTTGAGAGAATTCTTTATACGTCGCATGATTTTTATGTTTAACTGGTCCGGTCTTTTCTTTCGCTTCAACTTGCAATGCCCCTCCTGTAAAAGCTTCTAGACTTGTAAGACTTAAACCTAATATACCAACGCATATACCTATTTTTAGCATCCTCTTGTTTTTCAAAATCATCATTCCTTTCAAATTTTCAATACTGAAAACAAGTAGTAAATTCAATACACTGTATCCTATTTGAACACCTGTTTTTATACGTACACATAATAGACCATCTAAGAAACAAGTTTGTTCCATAAATTTAAAACCTTTTTAACTAGTAGCCAAGATATTAACAAAAGTAAGAAATAGCAACTATGATAGCTGCTATTTCTCATTTCAAATCTCACTTTTTCTTTAACTTATAAAGGCTTTTATATAAACAGGGTCTCTTCCCCTGAGAAAAGTGCACAAATTTTACTAATTTTGATTCGAACTATCTGTACTAGCAGCTTCACCATGTATACGTTGCTTTTTTAAATCAAAGTATACATCTAAAATTTCCTTCCCAATTATAGAATTAATTCCATTTTTATCATCATGAAGCCATGGGACTACTACAGAAAATGCTACTTCTGGATTATCATATGGAGCATATCCAACTAATGTTAAGTTGTAACATTCCATACGTTCTCCTTTTGCATTTCTACCAATTGGATCATCTCCACCATATACAGTTTGAGCTGTCCCTGTCTTTCCTGCTGGTTTGTATGGAGCATTCTTGAAATACTTCACGCCAGTTCCATCACCTTCTTGGAATACCCATCTAAAGCCTTCTTTTATCCGATCAATATGTTCTTTCTTCATATCAACTCGATTTAATACGACAGGCTCTATAGAGCGTATAACTTTGCCAACTTCCTCTTCTTTTATTGATTGTTCTCTTATTTCTTGTACAATTTGGGGTTGCATTCTATATCCACCGTTAGCAATAGTTGAAATATATTGTGCCAATTGCAATGGCGTATAAGTATCATACTGACCGATAGAAAAATCTAGTAAAAACCCGGGTTGACTATCTACTTTTCTAGTTTGCCCAATTATTTCATTCGGTAAATCAATACCTGTTGGTACCCCTAAACCAAATTGTTTAAAATAATAACGCATCTTATCAAATGCTTCTTGTTTAATATCCAATGAACCATTCGGTACGTAATTAACTCCCGCAATTTTTAAAGCTGTCTGGAACATGTATACATTCGAAGATACTTGTAAAGCTCGTAAATCATTAATATTACCAAATCCGGATACATTCCATGATTTCTTGGCTTGTGTACCTTTAAATTTCATCGGTGCATCATAAAATTGATCTCCTGGCTGTATTGCCCCTGTCTCATATCCAGTTAATAACGTTGCGCCTTTTACAGCTGACCCTAGCTCATACGAAGTTGTCATGTTACCTAATGCCAAATCCTCAATCTCTATTTTCCCTTCTTTTTCTACAATCTTTTTGCCTGCCATAGATAAAATCTGTCCGTTATTTGGATTTGTCATGACGACAAACGCTCGGTCCAACAGTGGCTCTGAACTCTTAAAAGCTCTCAAATTTTTCTCTATACTTTCTTCCACTTTCTTTTGTAATTCCATATCAATCGTTAATGTTAAACTACTACCACTTTTTCCTTTAGAGATTATTTCTGTGTTTATAATGTTTCCTGATTTATCAGTAATGTTTTTCACTTCTTCTTTTGTGCCGTGTAATACATCTTCATATCGTTGTTCAATATAACTTTTTCCTACACGATCATTACGGTTATATCCACGTACCAAATAAGAATCTAAGTTTTCTTTCGGTAGTCCTTCTTCACTACTTGTAATATTCCCTAACACGGAACGAAATAAATTACCATTTACATAATTACGTTCCCAATCAACTGTTGTATCTACTCCTGGAAACTCCGCAAGGTTTTCACTTATCCGCGCATATTCTTGATCTGTCACATCTTTTTTAATAATTTGTGGTGTCAGTTGATAACCTGAACTCATTTTACTTTTAATAGCTAACACCTTTAAATCTTGTGCTGTTAATTCTGCCAATTCTACTTCTGTAACGCGACTTCGTCTTAAGTCTTGAATTTTTTTGTCTAGTTCTTTTCCCTCTATTCCCTTTTCTTTAAACTTTCCTATGTCTTTTTTAGTAATCTTTGATTCCGCACGTTTCGTATTCAATTGCATCCAGAAATCTTTTTTATCGATATCGGTTAACTTATTTATATCTTGTTCAGGCATTTCAAGTACTTTCGCCAATTCTTTTGCTGTTTTTAAAATATCTTCACTCTTTATCCCCTTCACCCTTGTATACGTAATTGCGCGAAGAGATTTATTATTAACGACCGTTTTCCCTTCTCGATCTAGAATTTGTCCACGTGGAACTGGTATACTAGTTGTTTCATTTTGACTGTTTTCCACTTGGTTCTTATAAGCCTCTCCCTCAACGATTTGTACTTTTCCTAGCTGCATAATAATAGCTGAGAATAGTACAAATATGCAAAGGAACATTATATTTAATCGAATAGATATATATGTCTTCTGCTTCTTTCCTTTTTGTTTTTTCATAAATCCTCCATATAATTCTTCCGGAACTCCTCACTAATACTTAGTAAATAAATATACTAAATACGTTCCCTATATATTAGAAACCACCATTCAGTTATAAATAGTGTCTTATCTTTTTTTCTAAATCCTTGTAAGCTTCAATTCCTTTTGGTTTAGCCTCGTAATTGATAAATCTCCCTTCCTGTTTTTCTCTCTATTTTTTTGTCGCTTGCATTAGAAATGCTAAACTGTATAATGACTCATATTAAACTTACACATAGACTTGCTAGTAACTTTTCATACTGATTATTCCTTTCTTCATGCTGTAATACTTAATAGACAACCTAAGTAATAAAGTTGTTCCACATTTACAAAAAAAATAATTAACTATAAGATGAAATAGGCTACATAAGGGAGGGTTATATGTTACATACAAAAAGATGGAGATTTTTTGCGGTTCTTTCTATTGTAGGTTTGGTTTTACTAATTTTATTAAAAATCAACTTCATTTCAATTACTATCGCAACTTCTTCAGCTGAAAGAGGAAAAATTTTTGATCAAAATGGTGTAATACTAGCTACAAATAAGAAAGTTAAGTCTCTATATTGCACTTCTAATGATGAAAAGCTATCGAATCAAGATACATCAAACACATTAGCTTTTTTCAATCAATTTTCAAGCGAGTTTCAACATGACATTTCTGCAGAGGACATAAAATCGCAATTACAACAATCTTGTAAAAAGCAGACTATGAATGATATACCGTTATACTCTGACATAAATGAGAATGAACTTACATTCATAAACAAGAACAAACCCAATAATGTAATAATCAAAGATGAATTGATTCGATATTATCCCAAACATGAAATTGGTTCACAGCTAATTGGGTATGTAGAAAATGACCTTAATTCTAAGTATGGAACTGTTGGAAAAAGTGGGATTGAGCTTCAATATGAAAATGATTTAAAAGGAAAACCAGGAAAAACTCTGATTTTTAAAATGAATAATAAAAAGTTCTTATGGAACATTCAAAAAGTACAAAACGGAAAAGATGTCTGGCTAGCTTTAGATTCTAATCTGCAGCAAAAAACAGAGGAAGCATTAAGAGCTCAAATTAAGAAAACACCTGATGCTAATGCTGGTTATGCTGTAGTGACCGATGTAAAAACTGGTGCAATTTTAACTATGGTCAACTCAGCAGTTTTTGATCCAAATACATTACATACACATGTATCATCTAAAAAAGAAAACATCAAATCATTGTCGCAAAATAAAGCAATTCAAAAATTAAAGTATGGTGAATCTTATGTAAATATGGCCTCTACTATAAAGCCACTTACTATTTTAATTGGATTAAACGAAAAGCTTTTTCAACCTGAAGATACTTATTTAGATAAAGGTACTTTTCAGTATGATAATCAAAATAACATTACTAATGCACCTGGAACGCCAACAGGTGAAATTACACCGAGCCAGGCTATCATTAATTCATCTAATACATTTATGACAGCAAAAGTAGCTCTACCCTTATTCAACCAAAATAATGGGAATATAGAAAAAGTAGCAAATATATGGACAAATTATTTAATGCAATTCGGCCTTCGTTCTAAAACTGGGATCGATTTACCCTTTGAAGAAGATGGAAAATATGAATTTCATCCATCTAATAAGTTTGAAAATGGAATCTCTGCTTTATTAAATGCTTCTTGGGGAGGAAATGAAGTGCACACTCCTCTTCAACTTGCTCAATATGCAGCAACTTTGGCAAGTAAAGGTGATAAATATAAACCTCAAATCGCAAGTGCTATTATTGGTCAGGACGGTAAGGAAACAAGAAAGTTTAAACCAATATTAGAAAGTTCAAATCGTTATCCTATGAAATTTTGGAGTGTCGTGCAAGGTGGGATGAGTCAAAATATAGAGGAGATTAAAAACTTGCCTTTTGATGTCGCAGGTAAAACGGGTATTACAGGTTCTCCGAACGAGCAAGAAAGAGTGATCAATCATTCTCTATTCATTGCATATGCTCCTGCCAAAGATCCACAAATAGCCATTTCTGTTGTTATTCCTGGTGGCAATTTAGAAAAAAACAGCGCTGCTCTCGTTACATCAAAAGTTTTAGAGTCTTGGAATACACTTCAAAAAGAGGATAAAGAGGAAGGTTCATTAAAGTGAACCTTCCTCTTTTACCATATAGAATCTATATTTGTTATTTTCCATATACCTTCATAATTTTTTTCTAATATGAAAGAATATTTAATATCAGTTAAAACATACTCTTTTTGTACATATCCAGTATTACCGTTAATAGTCGATATTTTTACATATCCATCCTTCTGCACTTTTTCCGGGATCCAAGCTTTCACCGTTTCATTAGATACTTCATATAAAACTTGTGATTCTCGATTTGGTTCAGCTAAAATTTTCGTTTTGTTTCCAGTAACAGTTGCAAATATAAAATGTTCTTGCTTTGATTGATTACTTTCTGTCAATCCACTTGGCACTTTGTAAACTTTCTTCGTATCATTCACAAATTCTCCTCCCATTGTAAGAGCAACTTGCAACTCATGGAAAATATCCTCATCAAGCTGTAATTCATCCTTCTTATACATACTCCCTTTAAATATAACTTCATCATTTAATGCTCTATACAAATCATTTTCATTTTTAGAATTTGTACTTCGATTTAAGTCCTTTATAAATTGTTTTAGTGAGGGATCTTGAGCAGATTCATCTTTTGTTTTAGGCTCAATTTGAGTACTACTTTGTACCGGTGATTTATTATCATCAAGCCAAGGTTGTTGAACAATAAAAAATAACATTGTACAAGCCAAAACAACTACAATAGGCAATACTTTTCTACGAAATGGTCTTTTGTATGTTGCAGAATCTACTTCACTATTTTGGTATACCGATTGCTTTATTTTATAAATAAATTCTTCTTCATCTTTACGATTCTCCATTGGTCCATTTTTTAATTTGCTATACCAGTCGGGATTTTTTTTATTGTTCATCACTTCTACCCTCCTCTATTAATTTTGAAACCTTACTTCTCGCTCGGCTTAATCTAGATTTTACAGTTCCAATTGACACTCCTAATGTTTCAGCCATTTCTTCATAAGATAATTCATATTTCGCGTCCAATATTAGTATTTCACGGTGTTTTTTAGGTAGTTTTAATACAACCTCCCACACTTCATTCATTTCCTCTTGCTTAAAAAATTCTTGTTCTGCCGATGGAGATTGCTTATCGTCACTAAAAAATCCCACTAAAGATATCCTTTTAAAATAAGAGGATTTCAAATAGTTTATTGCTGTATTTCTTGTGATTTTTAATATCCACGTTTTAATAGATGACTCCTTTCGAAACGAATGCCAATGTTTAAAAACCTTTATAAATACATCTTGCGTGATGTCATCTGATAAGTGTGGATCTTTCGTAATAATAAAGGAATAATTCCATACATCTTGCCAATAATCTTTAATAACATAGTCAAGCTCATCATGATTACACTTTTCAATAAACGTCTGTTCCATTTCCACACCTCAAACTTATTTGAATAAACATAAAGCTGCCCTCACTTTTAATATGGTTTCAATATATAGACATGATACAAGTTTCATTTGTTCCATTGTTTATCTTTTTTTTGATAGAAGAATTCTCCTGAAAAATGTAAAGGTATGCAATACATTTCATTACATAATCACCTTTACATTCTTTTTTATGACAGGCTCCAAAAAAACAAGTAATGCATACAATGTTAAAAATTTACTCGTAAAAATCTGATTATGATTTTTTAAATTTCACGCAACACTCGATTTGTATCACCTATTTTTTCTAAGAGCATACTTATTTGTGTGCTCTATTTATTTTTTTCTAAATAACTCTTTTATTAAAGTTTAAAATCACCCTCGTTTGTCTATTTCAATTTGTTCTTCTCTTATATTTACTATTAGCAACACCAAGATTTCAGATATGAAAATAAAAATGAACAAGTTTTTTATCACCAGCTGTATTAATACCTGTCCCAATCGGACTTGCACTTCCGACTGAACTCTCTGTTTTTAAATCAGCATTTAGGACAAACTACCAATCAGCCCGTACTTGCAAATAATGAATATGATGCGGTATCAACTTTCTAGAGTCACAACAAAATAGAAAAAGCATTCTCTATTAGAAAGAATGCTTTTTTTGAAACTTAATTGTTCTTTGTTTTGCCCAATCTATACCTTTAAGTTAAGCATACATATAATAAATTTAGTAAAAGGTTCCACCTTATAATTAAGTGTTATTTCTGAAAAACATGTTTTACTTTTTCACCTGGAACATTACTCCCCCCTCTTCCTTTTACATCTTCAATCATCATGGTAACAATCATGTCTGGTGCATTTGCATCAAAAGCTGCAAACCATCCCAGTTCCTTTCCATCTGCTTCTTTCGACTCCTTCAGTTCTGCTGTACCGGTTTTACCAGCAAGAGTTACACCATCAATCTTAGCAATTCTCCCAGCGCCATCAGGGTCATTAATGACTTTTATTAATGCACTCTTTACTATCTCTTGATTCTTTTTAGAGACCACGTTTTCTTTCCAATTCCCCGCTACTTTTGCTTCTTTTAACAGATGAGGCGACGGAATATTCCCTTCATTCACAATCGGTGCATATGTTAATGCTAAATGAAGTGGTGTCATTAATACTTGTCCTTGTCCATATCCCGTATCTGCTAGTTGAATATCGTTTTTTATCCCATCTTTTGCAATTGTTGAAATAGGAAATTCGTATTCGATTGGTAATTTTTCATGAAATCCGTATTTCTTAAATTCACTTACATACTGATCTTTCCCCATTTTCAAAGCTTGTTGAGCAAAATAAATATTATCAGAGTACTTCATTGCCTTATCAAAATCAATTGAACTAGCTTCCTTCACACGTGTTATATAATAATTTCCCCACGATGAATCTTTTGTCCATTTTAATCCTTGAATTTTAAATTCTTCTTTAGGATTTATTGTTTTCGTTTCCAAACCAATCGCACCTGTAATCGTTTTAAATACAGAACCTGGTACAAATGCTTTTGTGAAGCGATTCATCATTGGCAGTTTCGAGTCGTTATTCCATGCTTCTCTTTGGGCTTTTGACGCTCCTCTAACTATTATATTTGGATTATAAGCAGGGCTACTTACAAGTGCGATTGTTTCACCCGTTTTAGGATTGACCGCTGCACTAGATCCTGCTTCATTTTTCATCTCATTAAAGATTTTTTCTTGAATTGCAGCATCAATTGTTAACGTAACATTTCCCCCTTCTTTTGCTTCTTTTTTTGCTACGTTTTTAATCTCTTTCCCGTTCTCATCTTCCATAAATACGCGTCCACCCTTTTCACCACGCAATTTATTCTCTAATACTTTCTCTAAACCTGTCTTACCCACTAAATCATCTGCTTGATAACCTTTTTTTTGAAGCGATTTTAACTCCTCTGCATTCACCTTTCCTATATATCCTGTTAAGTGTGCCGCTGCTTCTCCTAATGGATACGTACGAATATTTACTGGGCGAGAGGAAACTCCATCTAATTCAATATAATCATTCTGTCTGGTTCCCTCTTTTAAAATACCAATTGGTACAAAGGAATCTGGTTTTATCCATTTCGCTGCGAGCTTCTGATCGACCTCTTCTATAGACATATCAAGTAATTGTGCTACTATTTCTTTCGTTTGCGCTGCCGTTTCACCTAGTTTCTCTGGAATAATTCCAACCTCAGACGCTTTACCGTTCGTTGCAAGCCCTTTTCCATTTCGATCATATATTTCTCCGCGTTTTCCTTGTTCTATTTGCATACGTACTTTGTAATCTTTTTTCATACCTGGGAAAATGAAGTCTGGTGTCCAATCTATTTTCCAAGATTTCTTATCTTTCACAAGTTTTGCTTCATGGATGAATGAAACTGTTCCTCCATACGTATCCATTTTAACTTCAAAAAGAAAACGTTCTTTATCTTTAGTATTCTCTCCTTTCGTTTTAATTTTTAAATTCTGAACTCCAATACCTTCATAGATTTTTTCATATTTCTCGGTAAAATCTTTTTTCGAAATCGTCTTTTTTGCATGTTCTGATAAATGATCATACATATTTGCAAATTTTTTATCATTCCATAAATTAATATATTCTTCAAATGCTTGTTTTGGCGGTTCGTTTTTATTACATCCTACCAACATAACTCCAAAACAAAAGAAAAGCAGCATCCATATTTTTTTCAATTCAATCTTCTCCCTTAGTTAAAAATGATTATTCCTTTCTAAATAAATTTAATAAAAAATGTTTTAACGCTTAATAGACAGTGTAAGTAATGAAATAGTTCCACATTTACAAAAAAAATTTATTTATGGTTATGCTGCATTCAAAAAGAGAAGATGTTAAGCTTCCTATAAACAAAAGAAGCGAATCTATTTAGCGAACGTTATCATTATTAGTGTTGTTTTGAAAAATTCATTTAAAATCCCTTTTAGTTCTTTTTCGCCGATCTTATCTTTTTTCTTTATAGATTTTTGATACAAAAAATAGAATCCTTATAATAAGGATTCTACATCAATAAATAACAAAAATATAAACAATACAAAAATCACTTAGAGTATAAGTGTCATCTTCATCACTTCGGGGCGTTAATATATACATATTGTTCATCATAATCTGTCACAACAACACTATGTTGATGATATATTTATTTTTCTTAACCTGATAGTGACCGGGTTCTACCCCATCTAGACGTATTGGTTTACTTTTCTGTAATGTTTACAAACTCGACAGCTCTCCTGTCCTCAGTGCCTAAAGCCGTTATTACTTTATCTATTTCCTTACTTAATTCTGGTGCTTTCCCTTGATTGACTAAATTAAGATTCCCAAAAGATTTATTAAAAGATAGAATCTGTCTAATTTTTTCTTTCCCATTTATTTCTTTAAATAATGTATCATCTACAATTAATAGGATTTCGTTGGATCCACCACGATATGGCGCTAGCCATACATCTCCTTCGTATTGAGTACTCATTTTTTTCCCATCATATGTTATCTCTTTTAAATCCTTATATTCTTTATTTGCAAATAAGATAGTTTCATCTTTTTCTATTTTTGGTAACGAATCAAGAGGGACTGATGATGTAAGCCCCTCGTTATTATCCCTTTCACGTATGAGCCCTTTTTTATTCATTTGCTCAGCAGTTGTTCTACTAATAAATAGTAAATTACTAGTAGCAGTATCCATAGAATCCCCAAAATTAGTCGGTAGCTTTATGTCGAGCTTGTTATTATCTATAGTCCCTTCTTTTAATTGATATAGGTCTTTTGAGCTTGTTATATCTTTGTATGAGTCAATTATAGAGCTTCTTGTTTGTTCGTTTATCGCTCCTACTTCTATTGAAATTCCATTTGCCGGAGAGTCTTTTGTACCAAATAATGAACATGCTCCTAACATGGTAATCGAAATACTAGCCACTATTAATAATCCAATCCTTTTTTTCAACCTATATTCTCCTTCTTTTAATTATATTTAAATTAAAAAATCATTTTATACATTTTTTTCAAGTATTGAGCACGAACAAAGTAAAAGTATATAATTTGCATGACTAAGAAACAAATCAATACCATAATTGAACTACCCAAAACTGAAAAATTGGCTAAATTTTGTAAGGCCATAAAAGCAACCGCACTATGTGCAATAGCAATTATAATTGGTAAAAAGAATAAAAGTGCAAGTTGACGTGACACAATTTTCTTTAATTCAGGTTTACTTAAACCGACCTTTGCTATCATTTTATATTGCTGCTGATTTCGTTCTAAGTCGGTGTATAATCGGAAATATAAAAAGCTTGCGGCAAACGTAAAGAAAACAATACCTATTAATACACTCATGATAGATGCAAGTCCAAACTCTTGCTTCATCACTATCCATGTAAGAATTAAAGTCGAAAATGTATATTTTTCGTTGTCTACTATATGCTCATTTATACCTTTATTATCCTTCTGAAAAGCAGCTACAATATTTTCCGCAACTTTTTTTGTTTTCTCCCAATCTTTCACAATAAAACCATTAATAGTGATTTCAAAATAGTAATTCTCTGGATCCGCTATCATTTGATTATATACAGCGTCTGGTACAATAATTGTCGTTACTTGTGTTTTTTGTAATTCTTTCGGAGTAAGTATTTTATTTACATGCATATCTTTTTTTATATTTCTATACAACAATTGAAAGTTATTTTGATTAGATTTTGTATTAGCAACTTTTCTTGAAGGTATGACAACACTATCATTTTCATCTTTTAAGCTTTCTTTTTCAAAACCAAATGCCTTAGCTAACTTATTATAATCACTTAATTTTATAACGGTTGATAATATATTACTGTTATAGAGAGTATCTCGAATTTGTTTTGTTGAATAAGTCACCTGTTTGAAATTAAACTCACCATCATGGAGTTCGCTTTCTATTTTTTTTAAATGTTCTTTTTCTAAATGGTTATCATTATAAGACTGATAAGAAAATGCAAAAGGACTTTTTGATTCAGCCATGGATGAGTTGCCTAATCCCATACAAGTCCCCACTGCAGTGAAGGCAACGGTAGAAATAATAGTGACCATAAAAAACATTTTTGCATTATCCTTTAATTGATACACTAAATCTGAGATGGTTAGTATGTTTGTTTTCTTAAAGAAAATATTTTCCCTTTTCTTTAATGCACGTAACACATACACACTGAGCTGGGTCAAGAAGAAGTACGTTCCAAGTACAACAAAGCTCACCCCTGTCGCCATCATGAATAATACATATTTCATATCCTTGTATTGAATTGCATTAACACTATGGAATACAGCCGTATATCCTAATCCAATACAAATAAGTGCGAATAAAGACAGCCAAAAGGATGCTTTGGGTTCAGGCTTTGGCTTTTCTTCTGCTTTTATTAATTCTACTAATTGCTCTACATTTACTAGTCGAGAAGTGAAAAGTGAAATAAATAAAAATAATAAGAAGAAAGCCCCAAATGTTATTCCAATTGCTTTAAAGGGCATGTAAAATGGGAGTCCTTTATCAATCATTAGCAGATTGTTGCTCATAATTAAAATAAACTTAGAGAACGCCATTCCAATTGTAATTCCTGTTAAAATAGAAGCGATTCCAATTATTATATTTTCAATAAATACTAATTTATTCAACTGTGAACGTGACATCCCATGTAGCATTAGAATTCCAAAATCTTTTTTTCTTGTTTTTAAAAATGCACTTACAGAATATAGGATAAAGAAGAATGAGAAGAAAAATATTAACCCCTGCGATATCTGTAATCCTGACTTTGCAAATGTATTGATTGTTACACTGGCAGCAAGATCGCCTTGTAAATTAGGATGAAATGCAAGTAATGCGTAAGTAAAGAAAATCATAATAGCAAACGTACTACTTAAAAAATGAGCCAAATATGTTCGTTTACTTCGAATGACGTTATTAAATGCGAACTGTCGAAAAGTCATTTGCATTTCCTCCTAATAATGCTAAAACCTCTAGAATTTTTTGATAGAATACTTTGCGATTATCTCCACAATAAATCTCATTGTATAACTGTCCATCTTTGATAAACACAATCCGATCACAATAACTTGCAGCCATTGCATCATGTGTCACTAACATCATCGTTGTGCTATTTTCTTTATTAAGCCTTGTCAATAATTCCATCACATCACTAGCAGATTTTGAATCCAGATTTCCTGTAGGCTCATCCGCAAGTAATAATTTCGGATTATGAATAGTAGCTCGTGCGATTGCTGTTCTTTGTGCCTGCCCACCAGAAATTTCATACGTACGTTTATCTAATATTTCAGTTATCCCTAGTTTTTCAGCAATAGCTTCCACTTTCCCTTCCATTTCTGTAGGGCTTACACCATCAAGCGTAAGTGGAAGAACAATATTTTCTTTCACTGTAAGTGTATTAAGGAGATTAAATGATTGAAAAACAAACCCTAATTCACGTCTTCGAAATAAAGACAACTGATCTGGAGATAACAGATATGGATTTTCTCCATGAATTAATACTTCTCCTGATGTTGGAGCATCTATAGTAGAAACCATATTTAATAGCGTTGTTTTACCACTCCCAGATGGTCCCATAATTCCTATAAATTCACCTTTGTTTATTTTCAAATCAATATGGGATAATGCTGTATAAGAAATTTTCCCAGGATAAACCTTCCCTAAATCTGAAACATGTAGTATCTCCACAAGTATTTCACCTTCCATTTCTCTTTTCGATACATGAAGTGTAACCTATATTTAGTATGTCTCATATCGATTTCCCTAACATTTATCTAACAAGTTTGTAAGATTCAAAAGAAAAAACCGATGAAAAGTTTACCTTTCATCGATTAACGAGATGCATATGGGAATACGATTTTAACTTTTGTTCCCTTACCTACCTCAGATTCTAACTCAATCTTATGATTTAATTTTTCACATACTTCTTTAACAAGATATAATCCCATTCCCGTAGACTCTTTGAATTTCCTACCATTTTCTCCAGTATAAAATAGATTAAAAACACGTGGTAAATCAGCAGTAGTAATACCCACTCCATAATCTCTTACTTCCAAAATAATTGCTCGTCCTTTTGAATACGCCGATACCATTACTTTCCCTTTCTTACTTGATGAATATTTAATTGCATTTGACAGTACTTGATTGAGTATAAATCGAAACCATTTCTTATCTGTTTCTACAATAAGACTCGGATCTACTTTTACTTCTGGATACACATAACTACGTATAAACAGACGTTTATTTTCATGAATAACAGAATCAATCATTCCCAATAATTGCAATCTTTCTACATGAAAATCCTGTTCAAATGTTTCTAAACGAGCAACATATAAGACCATTTCTAATCCTTTTTTGATTCTTTCCGTTTCTTCATTAATACTGTCAAATTGAGAGTCATCTGCATCTTGTGTAATTAACTCAATAACAGAAAGAGGTGTTTTCATTTGATGAACCCATTGATTCATAAAAGTCATTTGTTCTTGTTGTTTTCGTTCCCATTTTTTTAATTGGTTTTGATAATATTGATATTGAGTTTGTAGTAATTTATCTAAGGCCATTGATAATGGCGTCAAATCACTATCTTTTATTGACTCATTTAAAGTTTCCATTGGTGTGGATAGACGCTTGTAGAATGAACGATGACTATAATAACGATATATTAGATAACCCATTAATAAAAAAACACCCAAAAATACAGAATATAATGCTGTCAAAATATGTGGATAACCATCAAACCAATATATAAAAAGAATGATAAGCAATTGGGCAAATGTATAACAAATGAGTGGAATATGTTCTTGTAAAAATAATTTCATTATTCCTTTCCTTCCTTCTCCCAAGTAGCATGCAAACGATATCCAGCACCACGAACTGTCTCAAGTGCGTTTTCAATACCTAAATCTTGCAATTTCCTTCTAATTCTACCTATATTTACACTCAATGTATTCTCGTCTATATATGAACTATCCCATAGTTGTTCTAAAATCACTTCACGTTTTACAAGGAGCGGAGACTTTGTTATCAATATTTCCAATAAAGTTGTTTCTTTTCTAGTAAGTATAATTGTCTTATCTTCTAGTTGAAGTTCCATTCTTTCTGGGAACAGGAATAATCCTGATTGCTCAACTATTCGTTCTTTTACTTTAGGAGCATATTCACCGTATGCTCTCCTGAGTTGACTACGGATTTTAGACATTACAACTTCATAATAAAAAGGTTTCGTAATGTAGTCATCACCACCATTTTCTAAAGCCATAACTTGATCCATCTCTCCACTCCTTGCAGATAAAAATACAATTGGACAAGTAGAAATAGCTCGTATTTGGCGACACCAATAATAACCGTCAAAATTAGGTAAATTTACATCTAATAGCACTAAATCTGGTTTTATCTCTTGAAATATTTCTAAGATATTTTCAAAATCCTCCATAATAACACTTTGGTATCCATATTTTTTTATATGAGTTCCCAGTAATTCAGCGATTTTCATATCATCTTCTACAATCATGATTGTATTCATTTCGTAATCTCCTTTAATTTAGGTGTAATTTTTAAAGTTCGTTTAGTGTTTTATATTTTATTTATTTAAAAAAGATGATATCTTATATCCCCCTTCAAATGCAATAAGTATCCAATAAAGCGTATATTCATTGTTTCTTAATTAATGAACTTAATAGAGATGGTTTCCATCTTTTTTCTTTACTTAAAATAGCATGTTGACTCTCCAATTAGATGAGTAGGATATAATTGAAAAAGCGCCCTGTTTACAGGGCGCTTCATTAAATACAATATCCATTTTACAGATTAACTAAAAAAACTTATAAATTTTATACCTATTAGAGCTATCTAAAAGGGGTACGACCATGATTCCTTTTTTTGAGCCACTGACAAATGATTAAGCCAAGAATATCAAAATAAATCGGAACAAATATATATTAACCTTGGTATATTTTTAACATTCTAAAGGTGCATAGCCAACCATAATTAGTGATTGAGTATGCACCTTGAATTTTTTGTTTGCTTTTTTATAAATATATTTTTGTACATATGCGTTTTAAATAGTGATTTCTAATAATAAGGAAGTAAATAATTTGCATACAGATAAAGCTTATTAATACAACAATTGAGCTTTGAATAACAGACATTTCCCTACTTACTGTTTGTCCTAATTGATGAAACGTTAGAAATGCAAAACTGCTGTGAACCATAGCCACTACAATCGGTAAGAAAAATAGTAACATCATCTGTCTTGTTACGATTTGCTTTAACTCACTTTGGCTTAAACCTAATTTTGAAATCATTTGATATTGCTCTTGATCACGTTCTAAATCAGTAAATAGACGGAAATATAAAAAGCTAAGCGTAAACACAAAAAATACAATCCCCACCATTACACTTGAAATAGAAAGTAATCCGTTTTGTTGTTTCATTTCAAGCCATTTTAAATTCAAAGATGAAAAGGCATAATAATCATCTTGGCTCGTACCAATGAACTTCATAAGTTTTGTAGAAACTGCAGTTGTTTCAGGCCAATTTTTTATGATAAAACCGTATATGGTGTAATCTCGGAGTATACTTTCTTCTTGTATATTTAGGACTTTGCTGTAAACAGCATCAGAGACAATAACAGGTTTAACAAACGTGCTCGTTAATTCTGGGATATAAACTGTTTTTTGAACAGCAAGTGGTACTTCTAGTTCACCATGCCTTAATTCAAAAGGTTCTAGATCCTCTGCACTTTTGTGGTTTTTCTCTGATCGTATAACGATACTTTCATTTTCATTTGTTAATTTCTCTATTTCATACCCTAATTTTTTAGCGTATTCATTATACGTAGAAAGATTAATTAAAACCGGCCCACTTTGTGCCCTTTTAAATTTTGTTGCTACAAGTTTATAAGAAAATCCAGATTCTTTTAATTGTTTTTTTATCTCTTCAATATGGGATTCTTCTAGTGTATTCCCCTTATCCGATTGATAGGTAAATGCATATGGGGTCTCATGTTTTGCCAATTCAGGATTTGCGATAGCCGTACAAACTCCAATTGCTGTAAAAGCAACTGCAGATATAATTGTAACGATAAAGAACGTTCTCGCATTATCTTTCATTCGATACATCAATTCTGAAATAACAAGGATATTGGTTCTCTTAAAAAATGTAGTTTCTCTATTTTTTAAGGCGGATAACACATATACACACAATTGAGTAAAGAAAAAATAGGTTCCACATACAATTAATAAGACACCTACTCCTACGAGTAGGAATAATTGATTTAAACGCATGTAATCGACCGCGGCGATACTATGATGAACGCAGGAGTAACCTGCTCCAAATAAAATAATGACCAACAAGGATATCCAAACAGACACTATTGGCTCAGGTTTTGGTTTTTCCTCTGATTTTATGAGTTCTACCAGCTCATTCATTTTCACCATTTTTGATGTAAACAATGAAATAAGTAGAAATAAAACAAAAAAGGACATTGCTGTTACTAGCATTGCCTTTAATGGAAAGTAAAATGCTAATGTTTGCTCTACTCCTAATAAAGACCCACTAACTAGTAAAAATAATTTAGAAAAAACCATCCCAAGTCCGATGCCTACTACTATAGAAGGGATTCCAATCAACATATTTTCGAAAAAAATTAATCGATGAAGCTGTTGATGAGACATTCCATGTAACATTAATAATCCAAACTCTTTTTTTCTATTTTTTAAAAATGCACTAACAGAATAGAAAATAAATAAGAAAGAAAAGACAAAGATTAAGTAATAAGATAAATGAAATCCTATTCTCCCAAATGTACTCATGATGGTACTTACATGAGTCAGTTCGCCCTGTAGGTTCGGATGAAAGATAAGTAGTCCATAAGTGAAAAAAATCAATACCGCAAATGTACTACTAAAAAAATGACCAAGATATATTCGTTTATTCCGTAAAACATTATTGAATGCGAGCTGTCGAAAAGTCATGTTTATTCCCCCCTAACATAGAAAGACTCTCCATAATATTTTTATAAAATAATGGGCGATCACCATTGTAGCAAACTTCATTGTATAACTGTCCATCTTTAATAAAAATAATGCGGTCACAGAAACTTGCAGCAACTGGATCGTGTGTCACTAACATCATTGTTGCCTTTTCTTCTTTATTTAATAGTGTTAATACCTCCATTACGTCTTGAGAGGATTTAGAATCTAAATTTCCTGTCGGCTCATCCGCAAGAACCAATTTAGGAGAGTGAATGAGTGCACGGGCAATCGCTGTTCGCTGCGCTTGTCCTCCTGATATTTCATATGTTCGTTTATTTAAGATTTCGTTGATTCCTAATTTTTTCGAAATAGATTCTACTCGTTTATTTATTCTCTTCACATTCATGCCATCTAATACGAGCGGAAGAACCATATTCTCTTTTACTGTTAATGTATGCAACAGATTAAAGGATTGAAAAACGAATCCTAATTCCTGTCTGCGAAATAAGGCCAAATCATTGGGTGAGAGTTGATACGGATTTTTATTATGAATGAATACACTGCCTGATGTTGGTGAGTCAATAGTAGAAACCATATTCAATAATGTTGTTTTCCCACTACCCGAAGGGCCCATAATCCCAACAAATTCCCCCTCTGTAATTGTTAAATTAATATTTGAAAGTGCTGTATGTGAAACCTTCCCTTTGTATTCTTTACTAAGATCTTTTACTTTTACTATTTTCATATGAGAAATTCCCTCCAAATTTACATACTAAGAATGAGATTTGATAGAAGATACCTGCCTACATTTTGACTTTTTTAAAATACGAGTAAAGTACCATTCATTAATTGTCTAGTTTCGAATTTTCTTATTTAAACTGGAATAATTGGTCAAATGTATTAAGCACCAAAATAACTTGATATCGTACCTCAGGATTTTTACGAATGTTTCTGTTTTTCATTGTAGTAGTAAGGTTGTTTTTCTCATATTGAATTACCTTTCATTTTTCTTACACGCTTGCAATGTTTCTGAAAATACAGTTTATAGAGTTTGCAGCCATGATTCTTTTGTGGGAGATAGTAAAGAGGGATTTTTCATATGTACTTTACTATAGGGAACTAGCTTTCTGTATAGTTTTTATTTGCATTTCATTGTGTTTTCTTAACAAAACACCAAGTTCTAGCTCATCTTAAAGTGGAACAAATTTATTACTTAGATTGTCTATTACGTGTATTCCTAAAATTAGATACAATAAATCCCGTTTGATATCTATTTTTATGTATTACAAAAATATGAAAGGACTTATTATTTTGAAAAGTAAAAGGATGAGTATTTGAGGGGTACAAGTTTAATACTTTTACAAGTAAAAAATCGCAAGTGAACGCTAAAAAATAACAATCCAAACAGCAGCTTATCAATCATATAAACATTTTGCATGTGCTTTAAGCAATAAAATTTTGGCTGCAGAGGTATTGGTATCCTATACACACTTTAATTGCATCGGTATTTAGAGTACCTAGAAAAAATCCATATATTCTTGAAAGAGGTTGAAAATTTATGATAATTTTAAACAAGTTCTTAAACACTTCGCATTACAAAAAGATTGTACCTGTAGTATTGCTTTCATGTGTGACACTTATAGGTTGTTCCAATAGTAATAATCGATCTGAATCACCTAATCAAACGAATCAAGTTAAACAAGAAAATACGGTTAATCATTCTTTTGCTAAACTTGAGAAAGAATTTGATGCTAAACTCGGTATTTATGCATTGGACACGGGAACGAATCAAACTATTACTTATCGATCAGATGATCGTTTTGCATTTGCATCTACATCCAAATCATTAGCTGTGGGCGCTCTTTTACGTAATAACTCATTAGAAGCTCTTGATCAAAGGATTACGTATACTCATGAAGATCTTTCTAATTATAATCCAATTACAGAAAAGCATGTTGATACAGGAATGACATTAAAAGAACTTGCTGATGCTTCTGTTCGATATAGTGACAGTACGGCACATAATTTGATTCTTAAACAATTAGGTGGTCCTTCCGAGTTTGAAAAAATATTGAGAGAAATTGATGATACGGTTACTAATTCAGCACGATTGGAACCTGAATTAAATGAAGTGAATCCAGGAGAAACACATGATACCAGTACTCCAGAAGCGATTGCTAAGACGCTTCAATCTTTTACATTAGGAACTGTACTTCCACCTGAGAAACGTGAACTATTAGTAGATTGGATGAAGAGAAATACAACTGGAGATAACTTG
The DNA here is from genome assembly GCF_015071065.1 of Bacillus cereus. Classification (GTDB taxonomy): domain Bacteria; phylum Bacillota; class Bacilli; order Bacillales; family Bacillaceae_G; genus Bacillus_A; species Bacillus_A cereus_BA. The sequence goes on from NZ_VOVA01000016.1 coordinate 64,562, forward strand.
ATTCGTGCGGGCGTACCAAAAGGATGGGAAGTAGCTGATAAAACAGGTGCAGGATCATATGGAACAAGGAATGATATTGCAATTATTTGGCCACCAAATAAAAAGCCAATTGTTCTTGCAATACTTTCTAATCATGAGAAAGAGGATGCTACATATGATGATAAACTTATTGCAGAAGCAACCAAAATAGTGTTACATACTTTAAAAGTTACGAATAAATAATAATAGTAATAGATTAAAAACTTTCCATTTTCCGTCACAGTACTGTGACGGTTTTTAGGTGTTTTACAAAGAATTGACCACTTAGTATTACGGAAGCAATTCAAAAAAACGTTTAAAGACCACCTATTTCCGTAGGTGATCTTTCTTTGTGATTTTGCATTTGTACATTACTGTAGAAATATATCGTAGATACGCTTTGTTTGCTAAATTTTTAGTTCCCTCCATTTACTAAAAAACATCGCTTAATACAATTAATATCATATTTTTTAAATTGCGAACTATTATTCTGTCTTCTGTACAGGCAAACTACTAAAAATCAATTCAGCAACTTTTACATATCCTTTTGAGTTTGGATGAATTAAATCCGTAGACCATAGCGTATTGTCATAAACTAAATGATGATTCCAAAAGTCAACATGATGAAGCTTATACTCTCTACTCAGTGAAAGTATAACTTCATTTGCTTCTAATAATTGTTCTTTTAATACTTGTTTTTTTTCAGAAGAAAAAGGAAGCCTAACTGTAAAATCTGGAAGGTTTGCTATCATAATATCAGCACCTGTTTTACTTAATGTATCTATCATAAATTCCATATCGTTCTTATATGCATGATGATTCCAACGTCCTTTTAAAACATCGTTTGCACCTGCAATTAGACTAACCAAATCTGGATTAAAAGTTAATGCCTTTTCCAATTGCTGCGAGCGAATTTCTTTAGTTACTAACCCACGCTTTGCAAAATTAGCATACTTTAAATCGTTTACACACAGTTGAACAAAATGATCTACCCAGCTTTTTAATGCTATTCCCTCAACTTCATCCCCTATCCCCTCTGTAAAACTATCACCAATCGCTACAAATCGCTTCCACATATCTAGTCCCCCTTTTTTGTTATTCATATCTACACTATACAATAGCCCACAGCGTAATTGTTCTTCTTAAATGTTTTTCAATTTCAATTAAATTCCATAGGAGATTTTTTAAATGAGCAAGACAACTAGATTAAACTATTTCACATGAACAAAAACATGAAAATCTACGTTATTTTCTCGCAGAAATAGGTTGAGACCAACTATCTTTGTCATTATCATTTAAGCGTACTTGAAAAACATATATAGGTTGAGAAAAACCTTTTGAATCAGCGTGGTAATCTATATTATAATCTGTAATAACTAATGTATCACCTGCTTTGAAAGATATTATAGGATCAAAGTCTCCTTGTTTTAGTTTTTGAAATGCTTCTTTGGGAGACAGAATTTCAACATCTCGAATATGTAATTTTTTTGTAACTAACTCGTTGTCATCAGGCATTTTTGTAATTTTCTCTTTGTAAACAGGCATTTTTTTACCTTCGTCTTTTAACTCTATTGATGTTTTTATAGTGACATCAGACATATCGGTTTTTGTAATGGGATCAAAAGACGTATTCCCAAATTCCTTCATTTGATACGAAATCATTATTCCAAGTGCAACAAAACTTACTGTAATCGGAAGAAATAAATACTTGATCATTTGTGTATCCGTTTCTTTTTTCTTCAGCAATATAAGAACTATATTTAACATAGAATATCCTAGCATAATTCCTAAAGTATTATGAAATAAATCGGCTAGTTCCATACTTCCACGTTGCATTATAAATTCAAGGATTTCAATCAATAAACTTGCTATAATTGAGCTGATTAACATCCATTTTGTTTTTTGAAAAACATTACTAAATAAAGGTAATAAAATTCCTAACGGAAAAAGCATACCTATATTCACAATGATATGGAAAAAAGAAGAAAATGAAAAGGTATTCCATGCTTTTTTATAAACACTAAATACATCAAAGTCAATTGTTCTTGCAAAGGTTATATCATCTGGTCGACCAAATGAAGTAGCTGATAATGCAAGGGAATAATATCCTATTATTAATATGAATAACATAATTTGCTGTACGGTAAATTTTTTCCCTCCTTTACATACCTTTTTGTATACTACAAAGTAGCTAAAAGAAAAGATGAGTAGTAACAAGAATGTGAGTTGTATTGTAGGAATTGCAACGGTAACAAGTAGTTCGGAAATAAAATTCATTTTACACCTCTGTTTTTACGAATAAAATATTCAATAGTTTTATATAACATTCTAGATATAGATAGCGATGTGTTGTTACCTCTATTAATTATTAATACAGAATTAAATCTGTATCCATTGAGCATTTCTTCCTCTTGAAACTAGCGTTTTACTAATTGTACTTTCGGCTATGTTTGGATAAACGTTACGAAGATTCTCTTTAGTAAGAGGATTTTTGGAGTTAAGTATAAAATTAAAAATTTGTTCAGTTTTAGCATATTTATATAGAATCCATAATTGACCGATTCCTAATATACTTAGGAACCGGTTATATTCGCATATTTACTAAAGAAATAAGATTCCTTCAAATATTACACTTTTCTCAAAAAATTTGTTGTTCTTTGTTTTGCCCAATTGATACAGTTCTTTTCAATTAAATGATACGATACTATAGAAAAAAGTATTGTCATTGTCATACATAAAGTAAGAAGGAAAAAGATAGGTATCTTTGTATACAAAAGTTTAAATAGTACCATCATGATCGGAAAATGACACAAATAGATACTATATGAAATTTCTCCTAAGTATACAAATACACTCTTATTTAAAAATGCTTTTACCTTTAGGTTACTCATGGCCATTATAATAAATATACTAACACCAATTACAACACCCCAATCTTTTAATAAGAAAGTAGTATCATTACGGGAAAACCCATAAATCAAAATGGAATATAAATATAGAATAATCCCTAATGCAATAAGAAATCCTTTTTTAAATTTTTTCATATTTTGATATAAGTAAATAAGTTTTTCCTGATACTTAAAAAGTAACATTCCAACCATAAACATAGATGTGAAATGCAGTGTATCGGCATAACCATTATAAAATCCCTCTGCTTTCCCAATATGCAACATATTAAGGAAAACACTAATTAAAGAAAAGCTCAAAGCAATTAGTATCGTTTTCTTCCAACTCAGTTTATAAAAAAGAAGGAATAACAAAGGAAACACAATAGATATACGCATTTCTTGAGCCAATGACCAGATAACTGGATTATAATTTTCCGTAAAAAAGTTATTAAGAAGCACAAAGTGGTTTATAATATCTATTTTTGTTATAGACCCTTGCCATCTATCATAGAACCAATCCCGTAGTCCTGCCACTTCATACGGTGAAAACAAAATAAATAACGCAAAGGTAATGATTATCCAAAAATAGTAAGGAATATAGATTCTTACAAATCGCTTAATTAAATATCCCCAATAATTTGTTTTTGAATGATAAAGTGCCATAGATAACACAAAACCACTTAGTACATAAAAAACGATTACAGCTTCTCCACCCGCCCATAAAAACCTAAGCGGGGAAAATTTAATAGAATTAGGTAACGATGGTAGCATTAAACAAAAATGTCCAAATACCACTGTAAGTGCAGCTAACCCTCGTATGGAATCTAATTCTTTTATTCTCTTACTCATAAAATGTTCTCCTTGTAAATTGTAGATTTTGCTGTTCATAAAGGCCACTATACTAGTGTAGTGGGAGAATTGTACATATTGTTTCTTTAAATTCCTAATATAAGCAGTACAAAGTCAATCTATGTATCTGTTTTAGGGAACTTTCGTATTTAGGCATAATTTACATAATAATAGAAAGAAAAAAGAAATTTCATTCTATAAAATCGTATTGTCGTTTAGAAAACATTTTAAAACTGTTTTCTAAACCCTCGTTATAGTCTGTCTGTTTATCTGTCCATTGAACGCCCTTATTTCCAGGCCACCCTGAGGTATTTGCAACATGTTTTAATAGCTCTGGCCCTTTTAAATTTTGCTGTAAACCACGGTTATATGCATTTATCATATTAGATATTGCAATTCGAGTATTCGTTTCTGCATTTTTCAAATCTTCGTTCGTTAAATCTTTAGGTGCTAGTCCACCTCGATGAAGCTGAAACAGTCCAAATGATGTGCCCTGATCTCCAACTGCGTTTCGATTAAACTTACTTTCATGGAATGCAATAGATAAAGGAATCCATGGCGGTATACCATGCTCTATTGATATTTGTTGAATCGTGTCTCTTACTTTAGCTCGGTTAGTATGATGGTCATATGCGGATTTTGCAAGATATAGCCCTGCTGTTAAAACCAAAATAAATACTCCGATTTTTATTAATATCCCTCTCATCGACGTCACCTCACTTGTCAGTATTAAAGATTTTCACTAGTAATCATATGTTTTTGGGAAATCAACTCGTAATCGTGTATCATTTGATTATTCTTTTTTTCATTAATTATCGATTTTTAGGTGAATTTATTAGGGGTTCTCTCCATGTAACATTCACTTTTATCAATTTTGGTACATTTTTTGTAAGAGAGAAAGTTTGTACCATCCATAAAAATCGTACTTTTTTCTCGAATACTTTGTTTTCTATTCGCTTGAAATTAAAGAATAACTATATACAAAGGGATAAACGCTATAAAAAGATACTTAAACTTCTTTAAAAAATTCATTTTTTGGCCTCCATTTCTTTATATAATTAATTTAAAACAAAATATTTAATAGAAAGAAAAGATGTTATTAAATTTTTATAAAATTTGATAACAGAAATAAGTACCAGATATTAATTTTTTATTGTCACATGATGGAATAATGAATGTTTTTCCATCATGTAACTTTATTAAACTAACCTTGCACCAGAATCCTTTAAATCGAAAGATTCATAATAAACGCTATCCTTATTGTATATTTCTACAAAAAGAATAGCGTTTTTTGATTATATGGATACAAATTTATTTTAGCTTGATAGCAATACCAAAAGTTCCGAAGAACCAAATTGGAGAATAAATGCAATCTTCCATTCCAAGCCATCCACATAAGAATCTACACTACTTTCAACCCTTTTGTTTCAAGCAAATATTTTGTTTTATTCTATAAAGTTAGCTTTTTACTATATCAACCACACTATCCCACATACTACTAAAGTAAGATTCTATTTCGCGCATAAAACGTGTAAACCAATTAGCTTGTTCTACATCAAATTTTGTTACAAGGTCTACTTGTAATGATTTACCTGATAAAAACCCAGGATCTGTACTATCTTTAGGCGATATAATCATTTGACTAATTGTTACACCTTTTTGAATAGGTGCTTCTTGTTCTTTATTTGATACTTTAAATTCTTTTTTATAAACGTCTTTGTTGCTCTTTGGCATTGGAAGTGAAACAACTTGCTTCGTTTGAACTACTACATCTTTGTCTTTTGCATTTGCTACTCGCACCGTTTCATGCCCATTTACTACTGAATCTTTTCCATAGACCTTCTTCACTTCAAAATTCGCAAATCCATAATCATATAATTTCTTTGTTTCATCAAAACGTGCTGTATGAGAGTTTGCTTTTATCACTACAGAGATTAGACGCATACCGTTTCTTTCTACTGTACCAGTGAAACAATCTCCGGCTTCTGGAGTAGTTCCTGTTTTCAAGCCATCTACACCTTCGTATTGCTTAATTAAACCTTTTAACATCCAGTTAAAGTTCGTCATATCAATCGGATACTTGCCACCCTTTTGGAATGTTTTTTTAGGGATTTTTGCTGTGTCTAATATTTTCGGGAAATCTTGAATAAGACGTTGTGCTAAAATCGCACAATCTCTTGCGGACATCTTATTTTTCTCGTCTGGAGTTGTCCCTTCTGGGTGATGTCCTTTTAAATCATGGTTTGTTAAACCTGTAGAGTTTACAAATTTATAATTTTTCATTCCAAACTCTTTTGATTTATCGTTCATCATTTTCACGAAATTGACTTCTTTTCCAGCAATCTCTTCAGCTAAAGCAATTGTTGCACCGTTTGCAGAATAAATTACCATTGCCTCATATAACTCTTTAACCGTATAAGAGCCACCATTTTCTAATGGAACGTTTGATAATGAGCGATCTTGCGAAATCTTATATGCATATTCAGAAATTTTAACTTTTTGATCCCATTTGAGTTTTCCTTTATCCACCGCTTCATGGACTAAGTATTCACTCATCATTTTTGTCATACTAGCAATTGCTAATAATTCATCTGCATTTTTTTCATATAAAATTTTCCCGGAATTTACTTCTACTAAAATTGCTGATCCTGCTTCTACGTCTATAGCAGGAACTGTTTCCGCTGATGCTCTTCCAAATGTAACGACCATGCTACAAAATAGTGTAAGCACTGTTACTATTGCAATAAATCTCTTGCAAAACATACCTTTCACTTCTGTTACCTCCAATATCTTTGTACTCAAAAAAACGTTATTCTAACATAATCCTTCAAAAAATAGACAGCGTTATCAAAATCTATATACATATAAGACATTAGGACCACTTTCATATAGAACATCTCATCCCACCCTTTTAGGCACACTGACACTTAGTATTCCCACACACATCCCTCTTTTTAATACCTTTGTATTTTTCAAATTGATTCGTACTTTCATATTTTTTAGGATTACACTTAATAGACAATCTAAGTAATACATTTGTTCCACATTTATAAAAAAATAAAACCAGTGTGCCCCGGTTGAATATCGAAACACACTGGTTGCTAAATTTACTATCGTCTCTTACATTATTCATATCAATGAACTTCCCCTTTATTCGATTAATTACTTTATAATGATAAATAAATCAACTTATCAGTATCATGTCTACTATGAATGGCCTACTTGAATTATTAACTTAAGAAGTTTCTTAAGTTTTAAAAAAGCTTATGGAACCTTTCATTCCATAAGCCATTCTATATGATCGGATGTTCAACAATAAAGGATATCCAACCTTCTTTATATTCTGCATGTATATTACCATTATGAAGTTCAACAATTCTTTTTGAGATAGCGAGTCCCAGTCCATTTCCTTGATTATCTTTTCTGGCCTTATCACCCCTGAAAAATCTCTCAAACAATTTATTTGGATCGCTAACAGGTGGTTTCTCAGCTTTATTTGATACTTTCAAAATTGCTTTATTATCTATTACTTCAAGACATATTGATAATTCGGATGGCTTCATGCTGTACTTTATCGCATTTATAAACAGATTTTCATAAACACGTACCATTTTTTCTACATCCATGAAAATAGTTATTGTTTCTTCCGTTATTGATTTTTGAACAATTAAACTTTCCTTTTCAAATATAGGAGTGTATTCTCCAACTATTTGCTCCAACAAACCTGATAAATCAACTTCATTAAGGTTTAACCTGGCATCGATGTCTGATAAACGGGTGTACTCAAATAGTTCATCAATTAGATATTTCAATCTCTGTGATTTTAAATAAGTGGTTTCGAGGTACTCCTGTAATTGTGCTTTACTGTCATATTGCCCTCTTTTTAATAAATCTACATAGCCGATAATAGATGTCAATGGTGTGCGTAAGTCATGAGATACATTGGTTATGAGTTCATTTTTTGTACGTTCCAATCGTCTTTCCTGTTCAAATGTATTCTCCAATTCCTTGGACATATAATTAATATTTTGAGCAAGTTGGGTCAATTCGTCTTTTCCCTCAATCTCAATTGTCAAACCCAGTTTTCCATTGGCAATATCATTCACATTATCAGAAATGAGCTTCAAATATACTATTTTCTTTCGAACCAATATCAAAAAAATTATTATAAAGGTAAAGATTGCGAACGCGAATAAGAGCAACATTGCGACAGTGAATTCAAACATACCAAAATGGTCGTATTTTTTAAATAATGGATCTATGATGAATAGAAAAATGAGGATTGTAAAACCAAACGAAATAAAAAAACTACCTGCAACAGCAGCAAGAAGTTTTATAATTATCTTATTTCTAAAACTAACCTTCTTCATATTTTGTACCCAATTCCCCAAACAGTTTTAATATAAATGGGATGTTTAGAATCCTCTTCAATCTTGTCTCTTATTTTTGTAATATGCACCATGACAGTATTATCCGATTTATAAAAAACCTCTTTCCAAACTGCTTCATATATTTTTGCCACACTGAGGACAATCCCTTTGTTACAAGCAAGTAGTTTGAGTATATCGAACTCTTTTGGAGTTAGTCTTACTTCCGTTCCTCTTACCCATACTTGACGTGTATCTGTATTCACGGTTAAATCACCAATTTCTAAGATGCTTTTATTATTATCTGTATGCGTATTGTATTTTTTAAATCTTCTTAATTGGGATCTTACTCTAGCGATTAACTCCAACGGGTTAAACGGTTTTGATAAATAATCATCGGCACCAGAAGCTAGCCCTTGAATTTTGTCTATATCCTCTGCCTTTGCAGATAGCATGATAATAGGCATATTTCGTTCTTCCCTAATTTTCATACATGCTTCAATACCATCCATATTAGGCATCATAATATCCAAAATAATAAGATCGAACTTCTTTTCTTCTAACAATTTTAAAGCTTCAATAGCATCTTCTGCCTTTTGAGTTTTCAGACCTTCATTTTCCAAATAAACAGAGATAAGATTCCTAATCTCTTTATCATTATCAACAATAAGAATTTTTGACTCCATATTATTCCTCCACATTTTTCTCGCATTGAACAACTAAAGACATAATCAGGTGGTACATTTCTATCCTCTCTTTTTGTAAACTAATAATTGAAAGATCAAAAATAACATAATCGGTATAAGAGATACCGTCTTAAATATTGTTCTAAATTTTCTTTAGATCCATTTACAATTAATAAGTTTTCTTCTTCATTAAATTTAGCTTTTAATAAAAAATAATTGTTTTGATATTTCTTCTTTTAATTAATTTTTTTTGATTACACCGGTAGTGTATATAATTTATAAAATAAAAAAAGAATCCTCTTCAATACGCCCTTTAAAGGAAATTCTTTTTCAAATCTTATTTTCTTTACTCGTTACTTATTTTCACCAGTTTTTCTCCTTGTTCTAAAAGTGTTTCATAGTTATTGTTCTCTTTAATTTCTTTGATTTTATTTTCAATTGTGGGCGTATTATTTATATTAAAGTACGTATTTAATACTTCATATGGTGTCTTTCCTTGTTTGTTTGCACTACCTTCAATAGCTTCTTTCCATGGAATATTTGCTTTGTCCATGCTTAATTCAAGAGCTGAACCAGTCTCATATCTCATATTCCGCTCTAAAAATCTTGGAGATTCTGCCTGTCCATTAGCAATGAAGTTGAACGCCTCCATAAAAGTAACATGATATGGATTCTGTTTCTTTGCAAGTACCATAAGATTCCCACCAGTTAACTTACTATAACGATACTCTAAGTATCGTGCTGAACCTTCTATTGCTTCAGTTTTTGTTTCTCCAATTAATTGAGGCCATTTTTTATAGCGATAGTTACGTACAATTGTCCAATCATATAATGCCTGATTAATACTTTCTGAGTTCGTATCAATCATTGCTTTATCTAATAGCTTAAATTCTAATCCCATTAGCGCGTAATTTTCTTTATTAATCGGATATTCGTGAATAGACTCTCCACCATTTGCATCATATGTCCAATCTTTTTGTTTATAAGCATGAAAAGCTTCATGTAATAAGAAAGACGAAAAATCAAAATATAAATCTGGATTACTAAACATTTTAGGATAATATTTCAAATAAAACACATCCATATCGTTAATATTTATTATCCCAAAGTTCCAAGGAATCCAGGTAGAAATAGTTCTAAAATCAAAACGAGTTAAGCGATAGACTTTAGGTAGATGCAGAGAATTTGAGACTTTTATTTCCTTTGCAAAAATACTATTTTCTAATCCCGTTACATTAACTGCATAAGCTTCTTGTCTAAAGAATCCCCCGTCTTTATTACCACGTATCAAAACCAATGGCATTTTTTCGAAGCGATAATCTTCATTCCAAAGTTTATCACTCGATTCTTCAAAGCTCTTATAAATAGTAGCTAATTCTTTTAACATGTTTTGATCCGTTTTATCTAAAGACTTAAACTCTGTATGATATGTTTTATTTAAAATTATGCTTCCCAACATACTTCCTATAAATATTACTAATAAGATTAAAATTATCTTCAAAAATTTTTTCAACATACACTCCTTTTCTAAAACGATAATCCTTATGATGAATAAGGTTTACAAGTTTTATGTTTATTAACACTCTTTTGGTGCAGACCTAATTTGAAATAATAACTATAATAAATACAATGAATACAAGATATTATTTTGATAATTATTCCTTACTATCAAAATTTCGATTATAGTTAACAATTTATATTGGATGATTATTCAATTTTATTGTAAGGGGATAGTGCAAGCGTTCCTACAAATGAGGATAAAGTAGTACTCAATGTAGAAACCATGCTATCTTGCCTCTTCATTATTAAGATATAGAAAGAATAGTATTTTTCTCTTTTAATTGCTCACACATAACTTCTTGTAAGTTATACATGAAATGCGCCCCCTACTTGCATTTACTTTTCTTCTAACACTTTCTGCCGCTCATTGCTGCATATTTGTATCTCAAATTCACTTTCTATTTTGCTTACATAGTATTTTTTCACTTCATCAAAACGGAGGCCAATTATGTTGATACTTAGTATACATAACATTATTACATTAATCTTCTTTCGGAAGTACAAGTCCTTTATACAATTGAACTGTAATCAAGTAGTAACTCGAGTAAATCACTATGAAAATAACAATTGGTAACCAAATCCGAAAATACGGATCAATTAAAAGAGGGCCAAACATGTTCATACCAACTAATATGTGAGTAATACCCACAATTGCTGGGACTAAAAATACGAAGAATAACTCCTTATAAATCGATTGTATTAATAATTCCCGGCGAACACCGATTTTACGAAGCATTTGATAACGTGTACTATCTTTGGATGCACCGGATAGAATTTTAAACATTAAGCAACTTGCCATCATTGCTAAGAATGCAATTCCAACAAAGAAACCCATAAACATTAGTCCGCTGGCTAAACCATGATTCATATTATATGTTTGATACTTACTATCCAGTTCTTCCGCTTTCACATTTTTATATTTCGCTACCTGTAATTCATCAATTTTTTCCCATTCTTTTATGTATGATCCAAAATCATCTGTTTTCCCAATAAACACCGTATTTTCTGTACCTTTTATACTATCGTATATGTTTTGATCGACAATTTTTACTTTATGATCAGGATGCATATACTTTGGCTGGATTGTTTGGAAAGCGTCGCTCCATTGTTTTGGTTTCCCATCATCTTTACCCCATTGTCTTGACAGTGCAAATGCATCCATGGGAATTCCCTCTGAAACTTTCATCGTCTTCCCATTTTTTCTATCTTTTACTAAAGGACGATTTTTCTCTAAATCTTCTTTTATATAATAAACATACTTACCATCTACTTTATAGCGATATTCAAGCTTCTCTTGGAATAAGATACCACTCAAAAAGTTTTTTTCTTCCGCTGTTGGATTATGAACTACCGAATCGTAAATTGTTCCTTTATCAGTCTGCTTTAGAACGTCGTTTTTAAATGCCAGACCACACGCAATTCCACCAGCGCCAAGAGCCACTAGGATCGCTACCGTTGCAAGCACATTTGTTAGGCCATTAATACGGAAGTTTAATTGGGCAAAAGTAAAAGCATTAAGCCCTTTTTCACTACGTTTTTTATTACTCTTTAACTTTCTAATCATAACTGGGAGTAGTGATCCAAATAACATGTAAGTACTAACTGTTGCTGTGATTAATCCAAGAGCCATTAATTTAGGAACGGTTCCTAGATCTTTTTCATGTGGTATATAGATCAGTGATGCATAGCCAATACCTAGCAAAATCAGACCAAGGAATGCAACTACAGCTGTCATTTTTCCTTTTACCGCGACATGCTCTGTTTGTCCATCTGCATGTACAAGTTGTAATACGGAAATACGTGACAATTTAATACCATTCATACTTGCTGATAGTACAAATAAAGCAAAGAAGAAGATGCAAGTAACAACCATAGATGGAATATAAAATGCTTTGTAACCTTCACCAGTTAATTCCAATTGTTTCATTAATAACTGTCCGATACCTTCTGCAAGTCCTACACCAACTGCAATTCCGATTACAAGAGATGCGGCACCTAATACGATTGTTTCGATAAACATAAGTAAGGTAACTTTATGCTTTTTTGCTCCTAACATCATGTACATGCCAAACTCTTTTTGGCGAAGAGATAATAAGAAAGAGTTTGCATATAAAATATAAAAAAATGTTACAATTGCTAATAAAAAGGAACCAATGTGGAATATATATACAATAGGATCCACATGTGCATTAGATTCAAGGAACCCTTTATTTAGTGCTAACGTTTGAAACATATAGAAAATTGAAATAGATACAATAAGACCAACAAGTAAGACAATATAATCTTGCAACTTACTTTTTAACCCTGACATGGAAAGTTTAAATAACATGCCTAAACCCCTTTTCTTACGCTTTTTGTGTGCCTAAATCTGTAAGCACGTCTAAAATTTCTTTATAAAACTCTTCACGTTTACCACCACGGTGAATTTCTTTATATAACTCACCATCTTGAATGAATAAAATACGCTGACAGTAACTTGCACTGTACGGATCATGTGTAACCATCATAATAGATACACCTTGCTCTTTATTTAAGTTTGTCATGGCATCAAGTAAACTGGTTGCATTTTTAGAATCAAGAGCTCCTGTTGGCTCGTCTCCTAATATAATCGCTGGTTCATGAGCTAACGCGCGTGCTGCTGCTGAACGCTGCTTTTGTCCACCAGATACTTCAGATGGATACTTTTGAAGGATTGCTGAAATCCCTAACATATCAGCTACCTTTTCTACTTTCGGCCCAATTTTTCGTGATGGGACACCTTGAAGAGATAGTGGAAGTGCAATGTTTTCGTAAATAGATAAATTCTCTAATAAATTAAAGTCTTGGAAAATAAATCCTAACTTTTGCGAACGGAAATCAGAAAGCTCACCTTGCTTCATTTTCGTAATATCCGTTCCTGCAATTTCAATAACGCCACCTGTCGCTTTATCAAGAGTCGAAATTACATTTAATAATGTTGTTTTGCCAGAACCAGATGGCCCCATAATTCCTACAAACTCCCCCTCTTGAATCGAGAATGAAACACCTTTTAATGCGTGTGATTGATTCTCACCTTTTTTACCGTACACTTTTTGAATGTTTTTTACGTCTACGACTGGTTTTATCATATATATCCTCCTACATTTCTATGATTGATAAGCTACCGTTTGGGGTGTTTCCTTTTCGTTTCCACTTGCAATGCCTCATCTGTAAAAGTATTAAACTTGTACCCCACCAATATATATCCTTTTATTTTTCAAAATAATAAGTCCTTTCATATTTTTGCAATACATAAAAATAGATATCAAACGGGGTATATTGTATTCAATTTGGACATCCATTTTTAGGAATACACGTAATAGACAATATAAGTAATAAATTTGTTCCCCTTTAAGATAAGAAAGCACTAGGTATTTTGTTAAGAAAACAAAATGAATTGCATAAAAAAATCCCTTTTCGTTATCTCAAAAAAAGAATCATTGCTGCAGATTTTATAAACTGTATAATGGCCGGCTCATGTTGCTGTCCACCAGATACTTCAAGTGAATACTTTTGGAATATCGCTGAAACTTCTAATATATGAGCTACCTTTTTTCTACTTGCTGGCGAATACTTCGTGATGGAACACCTTGAAGGGAAAATGAAGAAACAATTTTGTGCAATCATTTGAATTATAAATAAAACATATTAAGAACTACTGGTTATATTTCTTAATTTTTCTTAAGATAATTTATAAAAACTAAACCATTATGGGGAGATTATTTCATAATTGTTTCTAGTACAAATAATAAAAAACTACACCCTATTTAGGATGTAGTTTTTCTAACTGATTTATTTATTTTTCACTTCATTTTTATAAAAAGCAAATAGTGGTTCAATTGCTGGACTAGCTAAAAGAGGAATTGCCCTCTCAATCAATTCTCTATCCCACTCAAACCAACGCATTTCCATTAGCATATTCATTTCTGTATCAGTAAATCGTTTCTTTATTTCCTTAGCAGGATTTCCACCTACTATTGTATACGGGGGAACATCTTTACTTACGACAGATCCTGCTGCAACGATAGCACCTTCACCGATTGTAACGCCAGGCATTATTATAGAATTCATTCCAATCCAAACATCACTTTTAATGACTGTATCACCCTTCGGTTCATATGATTGTTCAATTTGCTCAGCGAATGGATATACTGTAATCCATTCTGAGTGATGATTATGATTACCACCCATTAATATGACTACTCCACTTGCAATACAAACATAGTTTCCAATAATGAGTTTATCAAGGTGCCATCCCATCTGTTCAATTGGATTGAAAAGCGCTCGGGACATAGCGTCTCCCCACAAATACCTTACACAGCCATCTTCAAAATTTTGATGACTATAATACCCAGAATAATAGGAGTACTCTCCTACTTCAATGAGTGGATTTGTTACTATATCTTTTAAATACTTCGTTTCTGACCAATGATTAAATAATGGATGATTCATAACTTTATTCCTCGCTTCTAAGTATTATAGATTTTTGTAATTCACTTAGAAGCTTAATACGACTGCAACATTTTTTAGCTTTTTCAAACGACGAATCATTATATTCAAGCCTTTCTTTTATAATAAAAAAATCATAACGTGATAAATTACATAAGTCAAATTGTAAAATTATGTACTAAAACTTATGTTGTGTGAATTGAAATTTCAGCATTAAAATAATCGAGTTTTCAAATAATAAATCCCAATTACATATAATAAAGATTTCTTAGCTATACATCTAACTTCTTTCTTATATTAGCCTTAACTCCCTCGATATAATTTTATTATTCATTAATTTGTCTGACAAATCAATAAATGTTAATATGATTATAGAAGATATTATCATCCATTAGATTTCACAGCTAGTTTTTCACAAAAATGATTTCTGAATCCTTTATTAATTAGGAGGTTTAGAAGATGAAACTTTTAAGGCAATCAACACTTATTGGCGCATTGACTGTTGGAGGATTTTTATTTTCGAATACAATTAGTACAATCACACCTGTGTCTGCTGAATCGCAACTTTCACAAAAAGAATCACGATTTTCAGATACTTGGCGGTGGCAAAACTATTTTTTATTACATCATAATGCAGATTTTTTAGAAGAGTTAGCAGTTGGTGACTTAAAGCATGGAGATACATTCGATGTTAAAATATATACTGGTGGTAAGGATACTGGCATTGTAAAAATATATCAATTGAGTGGAAATGAAAATGATGAAATAAACTTGCATAGATATAAAACCATTTACGACTCAGGTATAACACATAATGATGGTAGATTTGTAACGCCCATTACTAAGGTTTATAATCCAGGAACATATGTAGCTGTTATGAAACTTGGAGAAAATTATTATTATGGGGGCAGCTTTAAAATCTCAAAATAATTAACGTTAATTTCACCATTAATTAAATGTTAAATACTATTTTTATTAGACAAAGACCACTTTAAAAGCCCCCATTATAAGTGGGGCTTTTTGATCGTTTCCCCTTTTTAAGGCTAGAAGAAATCCTTACTTTCTTTATCAATTAGCATTTTTATTCACTAACCGTTTTCACTTCTTTATGTTCTACAATTCGATATGCAATATTGCATATTCTATATGTTCACTTTTTAAACATGCGATAATTTATTTATATAAAGGTTTAAAATTAATGTTGAAAGGAGAATACTACATGTCTTTCTTTTCTTGGTCTCCTCTTATTTTCTTAATAGGTGTTGCAATTATCATTTCTATTCAAAGGGCTAAGAAACAATAATTAATTATTTGGAGGTGTAATAATGTCATTTGCAGCATGGAATGCAATTTTTTTGTCTTTAATCGGAGCAATCTTTGGTACAATCTCCTCTAGAAATAAAAGCAAGAATTAATTACTAACGTAAAAATGAATTTCTAATAAAACTCTATACAAAAAAAGTAGCCTATAAAGTTTTATAGGCTACTTTTCATTTCATCATTATTACTTAACTAACTCTTTCGTTCCTTTCATTACATCAACGAAGAATCCCCAATTATTCACAACAGAAGAAATACTAATATGCTCATCTGGAGTGTGAACGTTGAATATATCTGGACCGAATGAAATTGCATCTAAGTCAGGCATCTTTTCAACGAATACACTACATTCGATCCCTGCATGCACAGCAAAGATTTCAACATCTTTATTGTATTTTTCTTGATGCACTTTTTCAAACAAATTACGAATCTGTGAATTCGGATTGTATGGCCATTCTGGATACTCTGACTCTATTTCAAATGTTGCACCAACTAATTCGGCAATACATTTAATTTCATCTGCAACATGTTGTTTTAAACTACTTACAGAACTTCTCACTTCGTTACGTAATTTAATTTCATCTTGCAACGTTTCAATAACGCCTAAATTTGTTGAGCTTTCTACTAGACCTTTAATATCCATGCTCATACTTTGAATGCCGTTCGGAATTAAGAATAATGATGAAATAAGCTGCTTTTGTGTCTCTTTAGCAAATACTTTTTCTACTGCTTTATCCAATTTTGTAAGTGTTACATGAACATCTGGATCAACAGCACGCATTTCTTCTTGTAATACTCTTGTCCATGATACTAGTTTTTCTTCTACTTTCTCTACATCTTCTGTACGTAATACGAGTGTAGCTACACTTTCACGAGGAATTGCATTCGTTTTTAATCCGCCGTGAACCTCACTTATATCAAATTGAATATTTGCTGATAAATCACGTAATACTCGTCCTAATACTTTGTTCGCATTACCGCGTTGTTTATCAATTTCCATACCAGAATGTCCGCCTTTTAAACCACCAACATAAAGACGGTATGCATCCATATTCGCTGGCACTTCATCCCAAATTACTGGAATTGTTTCAACAGCTTTCGCACCACCTGCGCTACTTACAAGTAATTTATGATCTTCTTCAGAATCTATGTTAATAAAAATCTTTCCTTCAAAATGATTTGAATCAACAGCGAAAGCTCCGCCCATTGTCGTTTCTTCTTCAGTAGTAATAACTACTTCAAGTGCTGGATGCGGAATGTCTGATGCATCTAATAAAGCCAGTGCATATGCAACAGCAATACCATTATCAGCTCCTAAAGTCGTTTGATTTGCATATAACATGTCCCCAATAATTCGTAATTCAATTGGATCTTTTTCAAAATCATGTACGGTTGCTTGATTTTTTTCACATACCATATCCATATGACCTTGAATGATAATAGCTGGTACATTTTCATAACCAGTAGTTGCTTCTTTTTTTATAATGACATTCAATGCTTCATCTTGAATCACTTCTAAGTTACGCTCTTTTGCAAAGCCCACTAAATAATCACTAATTTCATTTTCATTACCCGATCCTCTAGGAATCTTTGAAATTTCTGCAAAATGATAAAATACAGGGTGCTTTGTTAATTGTTCTAAAGTAGAAAACATTTTTAAGCTCCTCTCAAAATGACAAAATAATATGTAAGTCTTTTATCATTATACCATGATTCATTATTTTACCTTTCTTTTAACTTTTTTAATATTATATATATATTGTTCATTTTATGTACAACACTCTTACAACATTTTAAGAGTGTTGTAATCTATATCGATTTTTCTACTTTAAAAATAGCCGTATACTTTTTAAAGAAACAAATTGAAGGTGATAAAGAATATGAAAAAGCTTTTTGCTGTTATTACACTATGTTTATTATTTTCAAGTTTTACTATTGGGTGTGAGAGAGCATCACTAAATAGAATTGGTAAGGATGTATATTACGTACAGATAACAGGTGAAGGCGCTATCGAAAAAGTAGAAGGCAGAAGTTTACGGAACTATACGTTGCCCGCATACGATGAAGACGGAGTAAAAAAACAAATTACATTTAGAAGTACAAAAAAAGAAAACGACCAAAAATTAAATGAAAATGCGTTTTTACGCCTTTATGTAGATCAAGATGATAAAGATAAAAATGAAATATCATCTATTGAAGTGAAGTCCTATGAAGAAATTCAGAAAGCAGATTTACCTGAAAAAGTAAAAGAAAAGTTTAATGTTAACTAAATTGAAACTAATCTGTAAATAACAGATTAAAAAATAAAAGAAAATGCTCTATGCATTTTCTTTTATTCTTTTCACTCTTATATATTTTGAACTACCATTATTCATAAGCTTTTCTAACCGATTTATATTTTCCGTTAATGCACCTTTCACAAGAGAGAAATCTGTATTTGCTTCTTCTTTTTTTTCTTTAAAAAACGAAGACTTTTGTACATTGATTTCAGCCATCTCTTCTCCCCCTTTTCAAAAAGATACAACCTTTTATTTATATTATATAGCAAATGCAGACAGAGTTGTACACTTATGATTTTCTTTTTAATTCTTCTTCTAACTCTTCTACTTGCTGCAAAGTATCTCCTTTTATTAAAGAGAAATCTGTTGCATCCTCATCATCTTCTTTAAAAAAATCATTGTCATAATCCTTTATCACTACAATCACCTCTACGTGCTAGTGTAGGAATGATTGTCCCATTTTATTCAACTTTGTCGTATTTTGTTTTGAATTTATGTATAGAAGAAAAGGACAGAAAAATGATTCTGTCCTACTTACTAAAATAACTATGATGTATTGTTAAATTATATACATTTTCAAAATCTCGATCTTGTAGGCTATTCTTCTTCCCATCAATAACTATAAAAACATCATTCATTATTTTTGCTGGTATAATCCCAACGTTCTCTACTTGTACTGCTTTTTGTTCATTTAATTGCTCTATATGTTCTAAAGGTACTGTAATACTAAATTGAGAGCGAATACCACGAAAGCCCGTATTTAATTCATTTGCTGCTTCAAATACAACAATTTTCGCTCCAATTTTTTCCCCATATGAATCTAAAAATGTGCTTAAGCTTTTTGTATATTCCTCTTCCGTATGCCATTCCATCGTCCCAAATGCTGCTGGATTAATATTTTGGATAATGTTCGTATATATTTCTCCTCTTGCTTTTGAAGCGATTAATGACCGCTTTATGGATTGAACAGTTTTACCGATATCGCTAAATTTCGCTCCCCATATTTCCGAAATGTTAGGTGTTAAAATAAACGCAATATCAACGAAAATGACCATCGCAGTAAACATTAATAAGTTTTTCCAGAGGGTTAAATCGATTCCTTTTATCATGAAATAAACTGTGACTGATGTTATGAATAATCCATACCAAGTTTTTCGAATTCTCTGCTTTTTCTCTTCATATAACTCTTCATTTCTCCAATAAAAGAAAACAAGAACTACAAAAATGATCGCTAAAATAAATAAGCCGATTCGAATGTTAGAGATTGTCAATTACATCACCCTCCATTCAAAAACTACTCACGATATCATTACATGCGCAAGCAGCTCTCTTTATGACAAAAGACGTGGACAAGCTTCTAAATTTAGCTACATCGCATATACATTAGAAAGAGGCCGCGTCTTTTATCATGAGTCTACATTGTATATGTAGACAAGCATGCGTTACAAATTTTCATGTTAAAAAGAAATATGTTTCGGAATTTCCCCTTCAGGTACTTCTCCATCCATACTTAAGTAATAATGACGAATCGGACGTAAATTTCCGTCTAATTCATAAACAAGCGGAATGCTAGTTGGAATATTTAATGAAACCACTCCATCATTTGAAAGGTTGTCTAAGTATTTCACTAGCGAGCGAATTGTATTACCATGAGATGAAATAATTACTTTCTCACCACTTTTTAATGACGGTGCAATTTCTGAATGCCAATAATTAAGCACTCGTTTCTCCGTATCCTCTAAACATTCAGTTAATGGGAATTCACCTTTTTGAAGTGTTTTATATCTTGGAGTGTTCGCTTCATATCTAGGGTCATCTTCAGTAAGAGCAGGTGGTCTTACATCAACACTCCTTCTCCAAATATGAACTTGTTCTTCTCCATATTTTTTTGCAGTTTCTTCTTTATTCAATCCTTGTAGTGCACCATAATGTCTTTCATTTAGTTTCCACGATTTATGTACAGGCACCCAAGTAAGATCCATTTCATGCAGTACAATCCATAAAGTCCGGATTGCTCGTTTTAATACAGATGTGTAAGCAACATCGAAAGTATAACCATTTTCCTTTAATATTGCTCCTGCTTCTCTTGCTTCACTTAATCCATTCTCTGATAAATCTACATCAGTCCATCCAGTAAAGCGATTTTCAAGATTCCATAAACTTTGTCCGTGACGAATAAGTACAAGTTTTATCATTATAATTCCCCTCTCGGAAATGTGAATTTTATTGTTCCATCGCGTACACGTATAAAGTATCTAGTAATGTAACTTTTTATCCATTCACTCTATGATTTATCCATAGTTGCCAAATGCCTGGATAAAATTTGTTCTTTTTCAAACTATAAAAACAGATATATTTTCTCATTATTTTTGATCGACTGATATTTCCCGTTTCGACATCCATGCATCAAAACCTGAACGACTATTTGCCATTTCATTCATAACTTGATGCCAATTTTCTTCACATGATTCACCAAATTTTGAAAAAATAGCATCCATTTGCATCCTTTGAACATCGCTCAGTTTTTTCTCTAAATCTGTACCTTCTTCTGTTAAAGATAACTGTTTCACACGGCGGTCATGTGTAGCTTCATTACTCTCAATAAGTCCCTTTTCCACAAGTTGACGAAGTGGTCCGTGAAGAGCTTGTTTACTTATTTCTAATAGCGATAGTAACTCATTTACACTTATCCCTGGAAAACGTGCAATAAAAAATAAAATTCGGTGATGTACTCGCTGTATACCGTACTCTTTTATAATTTCATCTGGCTTTTCAGTAAATGTTTTATATGCAAAGTAAAATAATGCTAATGCCTCATTCATCTGTTCTTCTTTATTTTGTGTCATCTACTTTCCCCCTGTATGTAAATTATACCACAATTCACTTATGAATAATTTAGTTGGTATATTGAGCCTAATTTCTTCATTCTAAAACCAACAAATTTCAACTATTATATTTTTTAAAGGTTGTTTAATTCACAAACCATACCATCAAATAAAGTCTCCAAATTACTTTTAAAAAACTTCTTAAGGAAATTGGTTACATTCAGATGATAAATATTGTAAAATTTATTTATTAATATTTCCCGAAAAATTCAATTGTGATTGGAGTGTTATTTTATGCAAACAAAAAAAGTTTATCTTTATGTATTTAATACAATGTCAGACTGGGAATATGGACATTTAATTGCAGAACTAAACTCAGGAAGATATTTCAAAAAAGATTTAGCCTCTTTAAAGGTAATTACAGTAGGAACTACTAATGAAATTATTACTACGATGGGAGGACTGAGCATAAAACCAGATATTTCTCTGGATAAATGTACTCTTGAGAGTAACGATCTTTTAGTGTTACCTGGAGGGACTACTTGGGGAGAAAGCATTCATCACCCTATCTTGAAAAAAATTGGTGAAGCGTTAAAACTTGGCACTATTGTTGCTGCCATTTGTGGTGCAACTGAGGGACTAGCTAATTTCGGATACCTAGATTCTAGAAAACATACAAGCAATGATTTAGAATATATTAAAATGGTTTGTCCTAATTATAAAGGCGAACAACTTTATAAGATGGAACCTGCAGTATGTGATGAAAATTTGATTACTGCATCAGGAGTAGCTCCTCTAGAATTTGCAATGGAAGTACTGAAAAAAATTGATGTATTTGCACCAGATACGTTACATTCATGGTATAACCTAAATAAGACTCATAAACCTGAATACTTCTTCCAGTTAATGAATTCCATTACTAGATAAGCTGAAAAATTAAATTAGCAGTTTTATATTATATAAAAAACTTAAAAAACACCCCTAAAGTTGTTATAAATACAACCGGTAACTAAATCTATTTAAAATCTCATTGAATAACGGCGGTTTTTCTTCTTTGGTAATAATGATGAAACGTCATTAAGAATCGATGACAGATGTAAAACAAAAAGGGATGATACATATTAGTCTTGAATCATCCCTTTTTTATGACGTTAATGTTACCATATTATTTTACTTATTCATCTCCAGCAAGCGTTAACTGCCAAGATACACCATACTTATCATTTAACCAACCAAACTTTTTACTAAACGGATAGGAACCTAAAGGCATAAGAACTTTTCCATCTTGCGCTAGTTTATTAAAAACTGTTTCAATTTCCTTTTCCGTTTCACAAGTTACATAAAGAGACATAGATGGAGTGAATGTAAAATCATGCTTTACATAACTATCGATACACATGAACTCTTGGCCATTTAACGTAAAAGTTGCATGAATTACAGTTCCCTCTTTACCAGGTCCATTTTCATCGTAACGAGAGATACTTATAATTTCTGACTGATCAAACAGTGATGTATATAAGTTCATTGCTTCCTCAGCTTTACCCTCAAACATTAAAAACGTAGTAATTTTTTGATTTGTGTTACTCATTTAGAGACATCCTCTCGTTATGTATTAATACTTAATATAGGTCCGGATAATCAAAACCGAACGTATATTCCTGTAATTATATTGTCTATAAAAACTATGATTTTGTCAATTATCTACTTTTTTATTTCTTCTTAAATAATGCTGTCCAAAGAAATGATTCTCCAAACATTTCATTCGGTTGTTCAATTTGCTTCATCTTTCTAATTTCAATTACTTCAAATTCTTTAAATACCTCTCTTAACTTTTCTTCTGAATATGCAAGACCACCTTGCAAACTCCACCCTCTATACACATCCCAGTCCGTTATTTCCGATCCATTCCGCTCATCTAAATCGCCTGCTGCAAAACATGTTAATCCGAAATAACCACCCGATTTTAATGCGTTTTTAATTAAATCCACATAATTCATTCTTCTATGTGGGGGAATGTGATGCAAGCAGCCGGAATCATATACAAAATCAAACTCATTATGACCATCTAAATTAAAAATTGAATCACAAATAAAGTGAATTTCTATTCCTTTTTCTAATGCCCTTTCTTTTGCCCAACTTATGCCTTCTATAGATAAATCCACTGCTGTTACATCAAATCCTTCTGTCGCTAAATAAATTGCATTTCTGCCTGGTCCACATCCAAGCTCTAATACTTTCACTTTGGAAACCCTCTCTTTTTGTACATACGAAACTAGGTTCTCATCCGGAACGTTTTCAAAAAATGGAACATTCTTTTCTCTATTTTCATAAAATTCATTCCAAAATGGTGCTGCAGGTCTTAATAATGAATCAAGCATTTTAAAAATATCTTCTTGAGTTTGTAACATTTCATTTTTCATTTATACCCCTCCATTTTTAATAGTCAGAAAATTATTATATATCTTTTAGAACTTTCAAACAAAGAAAACCTCACATTTTATTCTTTCTTTATTTTTTAAATTATTTTAAATACGGTAAATGAAATTATCAGAATTACACTTATGACGTAAATACGTAACAACCTAATCATAGAATACAAAAAAGAGCCACAAATTTTTGTGACTCCTTCTGCATGAATAATTGTATCAGGAATTTTTATTATATATCGATTTTCCTATCAACAAACGATAAATCTCTTCATCCCGATTACAACTTCATAATTTAACGCCCGCGTCTTTGCTGACCTTGCTTCCCACTACTTTTCTTATTACTTGGCTTATTAAACGATTGTTGTTTATCATTTCTTGAACCTTCACGGCTATCTCTTTGACGATATTGTCCTGTCTTCTTCGGTTTATCAAATTGCTTTTTTTGCGGTTTTCCATTTTCGTCTACATGCTTTATCATCGGTTGCTCTATTACTTGTCTTTGCAAGGGTGCACCAAGTGTTTTTTCAATTTCTTCTAAATATCTTTCGTCTTTCTCTGCAACAAACGTAATTGCAAGACCAGATCCACCTGCACGTCCAGTTCGGCCAATGCGGTGAATATAACTTTCTACATCTTCAGGGATATCAAAGTTAAATACATGCGTTACACCATCTACATCAAGTCCACGAGCTGCTACATCAGTCGCAATTAAGTACTGAATTTTAGCTTCGCGGAAACTCTTCATAACTCTTTCACGTTTCGCTTGAGGTATATCACCATGAAGTTCAGCACAATTATAACCTAGTCCTTTTAAATTATCATAAAGCTTACTTGCTCTAACCTTTGTACGACAGAAAATAACTGCTAAAAATGGCTGATCACGATCCATAACAAAACGAAGTGCATCTGGCTTTGCACGATCTGTCGTCTCAATGACACGCTGTTCAATTGTATCTACCGTTACTTCTTCACTTTGTACTTGAATCATTTGCGGTTCATCCATATAACGCTTCGCCAATTTTTTAATATCTTTTGGCATCGTTGCTGAGAATAACATCGTTTGTTTACTATCAGGTGTCTCATCTAAAATATCTTCAATATCATATAAGAAACCGAAATAAAGCATTTGATCCGCTTCATCTAGTACAAGCATAGAAAGATTACTTAAATCAATTGTTTCACGTCGTATGTGATCAAGTAAACGTCCTGGTGTTGCTACAACAATATGTGTATTACCTTTTAGTTTTCTCAATTGCTGTGCAACATCTTGCCCGCCATAAATCGCAAGCACATTAATATCTTCTCTATGAACAAGCATCTTTTTAATTTCAGCTGTAATTTGTAGTGCCAGTTCCCTTGTTGGCGCAACAATTAAAGCCTGAACATCGCTTGACTCTGGATTAATTTTCTCTAAAATCGGTAAAACGAATGCAAGTGTTTTACCTGTTCCTGTTTTAGCTTGACCAATTATATCTTTACCTGACATAACAACCGGTATAGCTTTCTCTTGAATTGGCGTTGCTTCTGTGATTCCATTTTCACGTAATGTATGATTAAAAGTTTCACTAATTCCTAATTCTAAAAAGTTTTTCATATTGACCACTTCTTTTCCTTATTTTTCACATTAGCTTTCATTGTACCATTTGTTTCGCCAAATATGAAAAATAAAAAAATTCTTACCTTCTCTTTTTATATTCATCGTGTACTAGATGAACAAATTCTTTTTGCTTTTTCTCAGATTTTATTAATGCTTCCATATTCCCATTTGAAATTCAGCAATTTCACGGTTACATCTATAACAATTACTTAGAACTACATTACAATAATGAAGATATTAATGGGATTTTAAAAATCACTATTTCACCAGTTCAAAATAAATTAGACCAATATGTACATAAAGGAACTACGTTCTACAATTTAAAAAATAATATAAAAGCATTATATAATTCTCATTTTGATTTAGCATATGAGCTTATATTTCAGAAAGACGGTTTTCAATATAAAATCGCAATTGGTAACAAACTACATATAAAAGGAAAATACAATGCTAATGATTTAATTCATATTGCAGAATCTATGAATTGAAAAACCTATCTTTCCGATATAGGAAAGATAGGTTTTTTTATTATTTTATACAATAATTATAAAATAAGTTTTCCTCCATGATAGCAATAATAACTTTCTGCTTTAAGAGATTTAATCTTCTTCAAAGACTGTTCCGCTCTTTCTATATCTAAACAAAAGTTCGGATTAGCTATAACTAATTCACTATTCTCTTGAACCGCTGCGTCTCCCGTAATTACACAGTCTAAATTCGGAAAATATAATGAAATATGCCCCGAAGTATGTCCTGGCGTTGCTACTATTTGACACTCATTATTCAAAATCATTTGACCATCATATACCTTTTCATCAACGGAAATATGTCTTATATTTTTTAACTGCTGTATAAACCATTCGCCAAATTCTTTTTCTTCTTTTGGCATGCGTTCTAACATTTCTTCAGCTTGAACTAATCTCTCTGATTTCATTTCACCATTAATATAGTTTGATTCAATTTCACTAGCAATAACATTAATTTGAGGATATTTCACTTTGAAATCATATAGAGCTCCTATATGATCATCATCATAATGGGTAATAATTATATTTTTTAAGTTTTTCATCTCATACCCATGTTTTAATATTTCATTTTCAATTAAAGGTAAAAAATTTGTATATCCTGTATCGACTAATGTTAATTCATTATGTAATATAATTAAACTCGGATAAATACATTGTTTTTGCCCGTTAAATTCGAATTCAATTGGTAATTCTATTATCTTCATTTTTCTTCCCCCATACCGCATAATAAATATTTAATAATAACTGAATCATCCACATACATTTTATTATACATGCCATATAGCAAATCAATGTGAGTCATTTCATTTTCCCTTCGCTTAACAAACATTATTTCATTTTGAACAGGTATTCACTTATACTTATCGAAATGTACAAATAGGAAAAAATGATGAAATTGATTATTCTTTCTCTTTTTTGTCTATCCTTTTAAAAAATCTATGTTTTTGTAAAAGGAGTGTTTATATGGAGAAACAGACACTTTGGAAAAAATTCAAAAAAAGCTCAGCAAATATAGGTAAATCTAGTGTGTATGAAAGTATTATTTTATACTACACTTTGAAAAAGACAGGGTTACCTATTAAAGCTAAACTCATTATATTAGCTGCTTTGTCCTATTACGTATGGGCGATTGATTTCATTCCAGATATAGCGGCGATAATCGGAATTGGTTTATTAGATGATGTTTTAGCAATTGCCTTGGCTCATAAGTTTGTCATGCAACATGCAAATGCTGAAATTAGAGAAAAAGGAAAAGTAAAGATGGAATCATTATTTGCTTCAGCACACGCATAATAAAAAAGACAGTCATTTT
>NZ_VOVA01000017.1 GCF_015071065.1 Bacillus cereus
CAGCCGTATTTCAGAAAAATACGTTCCAGCAACAACTTCTATTGGAAAAAGTCAAATACTCATGCGTGATTACACGATAGAGGAATTCCCGATCATCCTACTGGAACATATCGAGGAAGTTTGTTATCGAATGAGAAGACAAAACAAACTAGCTCAAACAATCCATTTTTCAATTGGTTACAGTAAAAATTACGCTGGCGGTTTCAGAAAAACTCACACTATGAACCGACCAACCAATTTAACAATGGATATATATAACGTTTGTACATACTTTTTACACGAATTTTATACTGGTGAACCAATTAGATCCATCAATGTTTCTTTAACCAACTTAATCAATGAAGGTGAAGAACAAATATCTCTTTTTGACAATGTAATTCAACGAGAAAAAGAAATGAAATTAACGAAGGTAATGGATGAAATACGTACTAAGTTTGGTAAGAACAGCATATTAAGAGGGATTTCTTATACGCATAGCGCTACAGCAAGATACAGAAACACATTATTAGGAGGCCATAAAGCATGATGAACTCTCGTATGCCAAAAGGACGGACTATGGTGAAATGGCAAGCGTTTGCTAGTTTACCTGAACAGTTTCATGGGATTAACCAAATCATTCAAGAGCAATCGAAAGTAGCAAAGCCAGTATTGGATGAACAACAAATAGAAGAAATAGGAAGAATTTTAACTAAAGCAATACATACAAAGCAAGAAGTGATTCTATGGTACTACAGAAATGGCTATATCCATCATGAAATCATGGACATCCAAAAAATTGATCTACATCAAAAAAAAATAATTACTACAGATGCATTTCGTTTCCAAAACAAGTTTTACCTGGACGATATAGTCGATTGTAAATTTAATAATTAATTTCAAAAAGGGGACATATAACATGAATGTTATTAACTTTGAGCAAGCAAAAAACAGAAAAATACGGGAACAACAAATGACGACAAAGATACGTATCGTTGAACGAATTTATAAAGTGGATGGAGGAGTAAAGTTTGATGTATCTGGTGAAAAGGAATTTCCTAAAACATTACTAGAAAAAGATATTCCTTTAGAATAGGCGTGTTAAATTTAAGTATTGATAAAATAACTGAACATTAGAGAAACCTTTTCATTTCGCGGTTTCTCTATTTTCTTGAATAGCTAAGATTGTCTTATGATTGAATCTTGTTCTCCAATTCTTGGATTCTCTTTTCTAATTTTTTGTTTTTTTCCATTTCTTGATAAACAAGTAAAAAAGATACACTCCCCATACATAAAGCAAGCCACTCCATATTCACACCCCCTACTTATACATTAATCATCTTCCAACCTTAAAAAAATAATAAATAATCATTTTACTTCATCTAACTTATCCATTTTTCTAAGTAACTTAGTTTTTGTTATATCTCTAGAAATAATAAATAAAACTAAATTAACCAAAATTAAAATTACATCTATACAAATAACCCAAAAATCACTTTTTATAAAGGAGTTAGTCAAAACCAATATTAATAAGCTAATTCCTGAAATTAAACCTACTTTGTTTTGTTCTATTTTTAACATAAAATCATCTCCTTCTAACTATATTATACCATTCTTAATACAATTAATTTAAATATTAAATAATTAAAATGTAATTAACTTTCGAAAATAAACTTTTAAATAGAAGTTTACTTTCAGTTTCGTCAATAAGAAAAACCACAGCAATCGCTGTGGTTTTGACCAAAACTATGTTGTAAATCCTCATCGTATTGTATGTTGGATTTCAATTATAAGTTCCTAAGTAAACTTTTACATATTAGTTTACTTTCAAATATTTATATTATTAATTTTTAATGAGATAATTAAAATACTTTAGGGGGTACAGCCCATACCCATCAAGCTAAGATTTTATAGTACCCCCAGAACGAAAATTTGTACTAACTTGTAACAAAAAAGCTTATTTTTTCGTTTTGGGGTATTTGCTTTTCTTAGCTTGATGGTGATGAGGGCGTATCCCTTTTGGCAAAATTTAATTGCTCTGCATGTATGGTAGCTTGTTTTTCTTCAGACAACGATTTTTGTTTTTTCTTTTGTTTCTTGATATGAACATTTGGTATATCATGCTGCCTCTTAATTCCTTGAATCATGAAATTTAAGACAAAAATTGAAATCGTAAAAAATACCAACGGAGCTAATATAATCCAAGGTGCTGTCATTAATTCAGTTTTATTCAATCCTATTAATCCAGACCATTCATTAGTAAGTGAAAATGTGAATTTTCTATTACTAACTGGATCATACGTTACATACCTACCACCAATCAGTATATTAAAAAAGCCCATATGTATTAGTAATGTAAATAATTGAACAGATTGTTGAAGAAAAAGAATAGAAAGGATTTCCTTTAAAGAAAGCCAGACATGCTTTCGAAATAAGTGAAACTTTTGGGCGCCTAGCACTATTGAACTTGTAATATATTCTTTTTTCATTAAGAGGTTTATTTCTTCAGTAATATAAAGGGTGACGGTTGGTAACATGATGAAGCAAATAATAAGGAATTGCTTCATAACAATAGAGAAAGCAAACCCAGTTGCTTCGCTCTCTAACATTAAGGGCAACATAAACAAGAAAACCCAGATAATTGTTGGTACATAGAAGTAAACCTTAAATACTTTTCGAATGAAATTTTGCAATTTTTCGGGAGTATACGCTAAGAGAGCGCCTAATAATGTTCCAAGTAATAGCTGAATTAAAGAAACCCCAAAAACAAACAAAATTGTAGATTTTGCACCAATGATCAGCTGATAAAATAAATTATACCCATTTCTATCTGATCCAAGCGGAGGCATCAGTAAGGGGTTAAACGGTGCACTATGGGATACAATACCGTCATTATTTTTTAATAACATTATTGAATTAGAGTATAGAGATTTACCATACCGTGTAAATAAGAAGCTAATTAATACAAGTCCACAAAAAAATGAAACTCCTATCCAAAAACGTTTCGAATACCATATACTATTTTTCATTTATAATCACCCCTGTAATACGATTTACTTGATAATGAATGATTGTAAAAAGTAGATAAAAAGGGATAAATAATAAGAATATCCACCATGCCATTGTTAAAGGAGTTAAAACCCCCGGTTGTGGTCTTAAAAGAAATGACATATATCCATGAATATTGAATGCGGCCTCTACCAAGAGGAGGCTTGAAATCATAAAAAGAAAAATAGATTGTAAATGATTAAGTAAATGATAAAGTACATTTCGGAATAAATGAACGAATAAGATGTATCTTCTGCTCAATCCCTTAGCATGAGCAAATTCTACATAAGGCTTATGCTGTTCATTTAGTAAAAATAGAACCATGATACGGAAAAAGTGAAGCGTAGGTATAACACACATAGCAAAAATGGGCAAAAAATATGCTTGTTTAGTGCCAAAAGCATAAATATTAACAATAGTTAATCCTGTTTGTTTATATACCCATACAAAGAAGATTTGTAGCATAAATATTAATAATAAATCAGGGGTGGACTCGATAAGGATTAAGCATTTCTCAATTATATTTTTTATTTTAGAGGACGAGAGTAAGTAACAAAATGAAAGGCAAGTGGCAAATAAAACAGTTAAACAAATAGATGCTAATAGAATAGTAATTGAATAGATATAGGGATCCCAAATCACTTTCCAAAAGGGTACCTGGTGTAGTAAAGCTAGAACTTCTGGATCTGGAGAGAATAAATTTTTAAAATATACAGAAAAACCCATAGTATATCTATTTAAAAAAGAGAACGGTAAATAACTAATAATAATAATTACAACAACGCAAATTGAAAATTCTGATATTTTATTTTTAAAAAATACATTCATTTTCAATCTCCTTTCATGAATAGTAAAAGATTTAGATAAAATTAAAGAAGATATAATTGTATAACTGGAAAAAACTCATTTAATTTAATTTTTTTCCATATTTAACTAAAGGTTTATTAGTATTAAAATGTAAGGTTAATGAAAGAGAAAGCTATTAAATGAAATATTTCCAATATTCTATTATTACAAGTAGCAAGGATGTTAATATATAGATGATTGAACCGATAAAAATAGGATTCATTTTAAATTCAAACTTTTCTTCCTCCTGCTTAATACCAGTTTGAGCTTGAATTTGAAGCCGTGCGCTATTACTAGAAAATCCTCCTTTACTACTGAAATAACCTATAATTAGAGTAATGCAGATTCCAGCAAAAAAGGTTGTATCAATAAATTTCCAATTGATAAATTTTGCAAATGTATATATAATTCCTCCTTCAATTATTAAAGTACCAAGTACTATTAATAGTTTTTTCATTTTATCAATCTCCCCCATATATATAAATATTAAAAGCTACTATTAATTATATTTCTACATACATTAATAACAATCCTGTACTCCACTTAGATTTAGTTAACATAAATTGTCATTAACGAAAATCACAAATGACTAAATGTCCCCTAATAATTTTCTTTTATTCCCTGTATATTCAATACATAGGGGTCACTATACATCTCCATCAAGCTAAAAAATTGTATCCATAAAACGAAAAAAACGCTATTCTTTTTGTAGAAATATACAGAAAGGATGGCGTTTTTGTATGAATCTATCGATTCAGGATGAGTTTCATTTGTTCGCTGAAGAGTTACAGCGATATCTATCTCCACATATTCTTCA
Organism: Bacillus cereus; assembly: GCF_015071065.1. GTDB lineage: Bacteria > Bacillota > Bacilli > Bacillales > Bacillaceae_G > Bacillus_A > Bacillus_A cereus_BA. Next base: position 4,688 of record NZ_VOVA01000017.1, read on the forward strand.
ACAACTCGCACAAGAGACAGGTTTTGTAAAACGTAAAAGTAAGTATGGCGCACGAGATTTGGCCGCTTTATGTATTTGGATTAGTCAACACGTAGCAAGTGATTCTCTCACTAAATTATGTAGTCAGCTTTATGCAAATACAGCTACACTCATAAGTCCAGAAGGAATGAATCAACGCTTTAATCCAGCAGCTGTAGCATTTCTTCGAGAAGTTTTTACTTCTCTTATCAAACAAAAACTCTGTTCAAATCACTCGCTTTCTGCACATATAATCTCTACTTTCAATCGTATCCGTATTCTAGATGCAACAGTGTTTCAACTGCCTGATCAATTCGCCACTGACTATCAAGGTTCAGGTGGGAGTAGTAATAAGGCAGGCGTGAAAATCCAATTGGAATATGATTTACTTAATGGTCAATTCCTTAACGTGCAGCTTGGACCAGGAAAAAATAATGATAAAACATATGGTACCATCTGTCTTGAAACCGTAGAAGCAGGCGATTTGTGTTTACGTGATCTTGGTTACTTCGATTTAGGAGACTTACAAACCATTCATGATAAAGAGGCTTACTATATCTCGCGGTTGAAGCTGAATACACGCATTTATATCAAGAACCCTGAACCAGAATACTTCAACAATGGTACGTTAAAAAAGCAAACAGAATACATCCAGCTTGATATGACACAAATGCTGTCTGGTCTAATCCCTGGTGAAACGATGGAAATCCCCGAGGCATACATTGGCCAAAATCAGAAACTTCCAGCACGTGTCATTATCCATCGTTTAACCGATGATCAAACACAAACACGTCTGAAAAACCAAGCGATACGCGAAAAGAAGAAAGGCATTGTCATGAAGGATAAAAGTAAACGTTTAATGGGCATGAATGTATATATCACGAATACGTCGCTAGAAGAAGTACCAACGAACTACGTGCATTCATTATATTCACTTCGTTGGCAGATTGAAATTTTGTTTAAAACGTGGAAGTCATTCTTTGAAATTGATGAATGTCAAAATATAAAAAGAGAACGCCTAGAGTGCCATTTATATGGACAACTGATCGGCATTCTCCTCTGTTCTTCTACGATGTTTCAAATGCGTCAGTTTCTGCTTGAAAAGAAAAAGCAGGAGCTGAGTGAATACAAAGCGATTTACATGATTAAAGATTACTTTCCGTTACTGTTTCAAGCGATAGCTGTTGGCACAGAAGAACTTTTAAAAATTCTGCATCGCCTTTATCAACTGCTCAAAAAGAATGGTCGTAAATGTCATAGACATAAGAAGATGACCGTCTTTGATATTCTAGGGATTGTGTATAAAACGACGGTGAAGCATAGACAAGCTGCCTAGCGAAAAAATCGCGTTTTAATAGGCTTCTTTAGCATGCCTAATTTTTTATCACTTGCTAGATTTGAAACAAGGATCATTTCGTATCTAGTAATTTACTTGGTTAGCTTGATGGGCATGTGACGGTACCCCATCACCATCAAGCTAAGAAAAGCAAATACCCCAAAACGAAATTTTTATCTCTTGACAGTTATTTATGTGAATTCAGATTATTTTTTCGTTTTGGGGATCAACCTATATTTTAAGTGGATGGGCATGTGGTGCTACCCCAAATTACAAAAAAATTGATAATAACTATAAAAAATAACTGCGTGTTTTTTGTGTTAAAATAGGACGATACATTATGATTTAATTTTGAGGTGCAAATGATGATAGTTAATCATATTTATGAAACAACAATCGAATACGGAAAAAGAGTAGGGAAAAATACCCGAAAGAAAATAGGGCAATTTTTCACTCCACCTGCTGTTGCAAGTTACATGGCAGGGTTAATGGAATACAGACAGCCAAGTGTTAGAATTTTAGATACAGGTGCAGGAACAGGGATACTGACGGGAGCATTATGCGAAAGTATTTTGGATAATGACATTATTACGAATGTACATATCGACCTGTATGAAAATGATGAAAATGTTCTACCCATTTTAAGAGAGAATATGGAGTTAATCCAAACAAAACTGGAACAGAATGAAAAAAAAGTTACTTATTCTATAATTGAACATAATTTTATTTTGTCAAATGACGACTTTTGGAATGATAGAGAAGAAAAATTAGAGGATGATTTATATGATGTGATTATCAGTAATCCTCCGTATAAGAAGATTGCAAAAGCTGAACCCGAATCCGTTGTGATGGATTCAGTGGTTCATGGTCAGCCAAATATTTATTTCTTATTTATGGCAATGTCAGTTAAGTTATTAAAGCCAAATGGAGAAATGATTTTTATTACGCCAAGAAGTTTTACAAGTGGTCTTTATTTTAGAAAGTTTAGAGAGTATTTTTTAAATACGGTCCGATTAACTAACGTACATCTTTTTAATTCCAGATTAGATGTATTTGATGGTGAAAAGGTATTACAGGAAGCAATTATATTGAGAGCAATTAAAACAACTCAAGTGACTGATTCTATTCTCATTTCAACAAGTCAAGATATGCACACTGGTGAGAGCTTTATCCATCAAGTCCCTTATCAAACTGTAGTAGATATGGATTCATATAATCTTTTTATTTTGATTCCAACCTCTGTAGAAGAAATTGAATTGCTTACCGTTATAAACTCATGGGATTATAATTTGATAAACTTAGGATTTAAATTAAAAACGGGTCCTGTCGTAGATTTTAGAGCATTGGAATTAATAAAAAAGGAACCAGAAGCAAACACTGTGCCCCTATTATGGGCTAACCATTTCAATAATAATCGAATCTCTTTCCCTGTTTCTGTTTCTAAAAATCCGCAATATATTATCAATACAGTCGAAAGTAAAAAAGTTTTACTTGATAGTAAAAATTACTTACTGGTTAAGCGATTTACGAGTAAGGAAGAACGAAGAAGAGTTCAATGCTCTCTATACTTTGCTGATGAATTTCCTATTAAAAAAGTTGGCATTGAGAATCACTTGAATTATGTCACTAAGCTTAATGGAGACATGACTAAGGAAGACATGTATGGATTATTTGTACTTTTTAATAGTAGCTTTATCGACACATACTATCGAATCTTAAACGGAAGTACACAGGTCAATGCAACGGAAGTAAATGCTATTCCTCTTCCTTCTTTGAATGATATTAAAAGGATGGGAAAACGATTGAAGGAAATGAACTCTATAACAACGGAATCTTGTGATACGATAATAAAAGCATTGTTTCTAAACAACTCAATACAAGAAAAAAATGCAGAATAAAAGGGAGATAACATAACAAATGGGGAAATTGGAAGAAGCAAAAGAAATATTAAAGAAATTAGGTATGCCCAAACAGCAGTACAATGACAGAAGTGGTTATGTATTATTGGCATTGGCAGGAGTAAGAGAAGATGATAGTTGGAATGACGCTTCTATTAATTCTTTGAGAATTGTTGATATGATGAATTTTATGGCCGAACACTATGAAAAGATATATAAACCTAATTCAAGAGAGACAATTAGAAAAGAATCTGTTCACCAATTTGTAGACGGAGCAATTGCGGTTAGTAACGATGATGATGACGAAAGAGCAACGAATAGCCCTAAATATTCTTATAGACTTGCTGATGAAACATTAGAAGTGATTCAAACATACGGTACGAAAGAATGGGAAGAAAAATTGGGGAAATGGCTCAAAAACCATGAAACCCTTGTTGAACAATATAGTCAGGTTCGAGAAATGGCCATGATTCCTGTGGTTGCTAATGGAAAAGAACTACATTTTAGTCCCGGGGTACATAATGAATTACAGAGAGCCATCATAGAAGAATTTGCTCCAAGATTTGCTCAAGGAGCAGAAGTTCTTTATGTTGGAGATACAAAAAAGAAAGACTTGATTAAAAATAAAGAGAAATTGCAAGAAATTGGTGTCCTTATTACAGACCATGATAAGTTACCTGATGTTGTCCTATACGTAGCAGAAAAGAACTGGCTGTACTTTGTGGAAGCTGTCACAAGTGTAGGGCCCATTTCCGTGAAGCGAGTAAACGAAATACAAGCCATGTTGGAAAATTGTGATTGTGGAATTATATACGTTACTGCCTTTTTAGATATGTCCAGTAAAAATGGATTTAAGAAATTTATAGACAAGATTGCGTGGGAAACAGAAGTTTGGATAGCCGATAATCCAGACCATATGCTCCACCTCAACGGAGATAGATTTTTCGGGCCCCGTTAAAATAGCCTTGATAAAGGTGGTGGTCAATTGATTAGTTTAAATCAGGGGTCACCATACGTTGGTTTGAAATAAAGATCGGATATTACATTATCATAATATCCGACCTTTTCTTATTATTGATTAACTGGATTTTTGCAATATTTCTTTGCAATTGCACTTGCTATATCAATTGCTCTTTGTAGAGTAACTTGTTTAGAACTAGAATCAAAATCTTCAAATCCAAATTCTTCATTAATTTCAAAGTCATTGCTTGTTACAAATCTATACTTTGAAGGGATAGATTCTCTATCTATTGTTAAATGAAAAGCATAATACTCATCAAAACACAATAATTCAACTTTAAACGTATTTAATGTACTAGCTTGACGAAATTGATAATACTCAACTGGATATAAATAATCGCCTGGATCATTGTAGTTAAAGTCTTTTGAAAAATTCATAATTAACACTACTTATGGATTTATTTGGAATTACCCTTATCATAACTCCATCTCAAGATAAAAGTACAGAATTTTTAGTTTTCATGGATAACTGTGTCGTTTACGTGTTTAAAAATTGCAATTATCTATAACTATAATTGCATATTGTTTTAATAAGTATGAACTGAATATAAATATATGTTATTAGGTAAGAATCCCCCATTCTTCTCTATTTACCTATAATTACATTTTCACTAATTAATTATATTGTAGATATTAATTTAAAGTTATTTATACAAAATAACTAAATGGATTTTTTAGGAAAAGAAAATGATAAACCATTCAGTTTTCTTAATTCACATAATTTTCAAAATTAAAATCTGTAGATGTTAATATTTGTTATATAATATACTTGTCAAAGCATTACCCCTGTAGTTTCTATGATGAATCTGTAAGATGGTTTTGTTTGTCCCGTATATTCACCTTAAACTAAAAAGAACTTGTAGGAATTCTACAAGTTCTTTTTGTTCTTCGGATTGACGGATAGTAAATGTTATTAGGGGTACCGCTGTAGCATTGAAATAAAGTTTGATTAAATTAACTCTATAAACCTTTATAAAATAGCCAATAGAAATAGCGTGTTTTGAAAAAAGATTGATCAAAACACGCTTTTAATATATTCAATTGAATCATTATTTTATAAAAAAGATTGATCATTTCTGTGATCCTTATTCCATTAAAGCGCCCAATTGTTGAAGAAGATTCATTCTATCCCCTTAAGTCCCCAATATTTTTTAGGGCAAATAATTATTTCGTCTACATAATTAAATAAGCGATTGGACTTTGGGATAATTCAACCTAAAATTCTATTCTATATTTTTTTCAGCTGCGTAATCACCATAAAAGTAAGTGTCACGTATATCATCATAATTAGGAGTAGCAATTACGGTATATTTACCATTTTCATCGACTTCAAACAAAGCCACGTTATTATATTCCCATCCAACAAAATGATCTGGATTTGAATCATCTACAAACATATCTATGTTGTATATCCCCTTTGTTAATACCCCACTTTTTTGGAAGTCCTCAATTAGATCTTTGGCCTTTGGAATAGGATGTTTATTTTTATTCATATCGAATCTAAATAGAAAATTCACCACACCTTCATGCCTGCTATTATATTTCTCACTTTTGGGATCACTTGGTATTAATGTAGGTAATAGTCCAGTAGTATCAATTTTTTGAGTCTTTTTAAAATCATCAAGTAGCTCTTGAGAATTATTTATATTAAACTCAATGTTGTCATAAGGAAATATACGAATAGGACCATTTTCTTCTGGGTCTGCTTTATCAGGATATTTTATTATCCCATATTTTTTTATGACTTGTTTCATCACTTGAACTACTTCTGGATGTTGCTCAATATATGCACCCTTGAATTGTTGGAGATAGATATCATCACTATGATCTTCTAAAATTTTCAAAGTATCTCTTTCAATCGTTAGGTACGGATAAGTACGATATGGCTTTTTCATTTCTACATAAGTATGATGGTCAATTCCATTAAACCAATTATTATCTGTCCGAATAACAGAAAACTCATCTTGTATTCCATAGTTTGTTTTTAAATATTCTTGTATTGGTTGATTCAGATCATCTTTAGAGAAATTAGAGAAACATCCACTAAGAATTAGGATTGGTGTACTTACTAAGATAACTTGAATCAATCTTTTAATACTATTCATTTTTCTCCCTACATTTCTAAAATTTTAATAATATTATAACATTATTAATTCAACTAAACTGCCACGTTGATTTAAGTACACTTCTTCACGATATTAACGAAACAATTAATAAAATCACTCCATAATCTGGCCCTTTTCTGGAATATCATTATGTTATTTTTACCATAAAAAGCCCTTTAGACAAATTACATCCAAAGGAGCAAAGCTTCGTAACTTTTTTATAAACGTCGTGACTTTATTTTAAACATCGCGACTTTGTTTTAAATCCACACTAGTAGTTCACTGTACAAATATTGTAACATATATTGGTATTTCTTTGGGTTTGTATATCTATGATGCTACTATAGATCAAATACGATTTAGTTAGCGAAAACGAGTAATAGCCTAAAATTCGAGGGGTTTCCCTTCCATCTTAGGCTATTCACTAAAAGACTAAGATTTTTCGGATTTCTTCTCTTTATATATAGTGGCAATTGTATCAAATATAACAAACGTAAGTAATGCTTCAGCAGAAACTTCAAGAATCGTTAAATCATCTTTAATCCCACTAAATTTCATACAATTCTTTAAAGAATATAAGCAAAGTAATACAAAATAAGTTAATATTCTACAATTTGATTGCCCCAAATACATTTTATATTTTCTTGCTAAACTTTCCTTATACTCAAGACTAAAATTATTCATTGTCCATTTAATCTGGTAATACAAAACTTTTGGAATGATTTTCGGGATAACATACGAAAATAATATTGAATCAATAACTAAAACTACGTATAGCCCTGGTAGGGAACTAGGCATTACCAGAAACCCTATAAGAGACAACAATGCTACTGTCGAAATAGTTATCGATACCGCCATAGCCTTATTTAGAAGTATCCCTGTCCACTCCATTAACTTTACCAAAAACATAAATGACTTTGGTAAATCTATATAATTCTTATTACGTTTTTCCAAAACATAATAAGACAATAATATAACTAAGAACAATATAATTACGAATAACGACGGTAAAAAAAACCAAATCACAATTCCACATCCTTTAATTCTAAATGACTTTTTAAGATAATGACTGTTTTTTTATTTAAAGTGGTCACACTAGGGATTAAATCCAATCATTACTTTTTTATTTACATCCTGGATATAAACACTAAACGTTTTATTACCCTGGACAAAATCATACTTTTTTCATTCCACCACCCCTTAAATTATCAAAAAAACTTAACTATTTTTCCGGGTATAATACATTCATTGCTTCAACAGTTAAAATCCACTCTCCACGCCTTTTCCACTCAGGTTTGTAATATTTCAATTTCCCCTCTTTTATTAATCCAGGAACTTTGTCACTATGTTTCAATTTCATCCGCAAAGATTCAAGTGTAATATCCCACCGATCACACGCTTCCCTCGGTGACATTACTTCTTCTAACATAAATAGCATTTCATACCACCTTCACACCCATCGTTACTTATAAGTAATAACTCTCTTGATCATGCATTACTTATAAGTAACACAGAAGTAAACTATACCATATTAACTATTTTATGTTAAATCAGTATTTTATAGGCGTTTTGTGCTAATAACATTAAAACTAAAACTCTATGATTCAAAAGGTACAAATAAGTCATAAGAAAAAGTTAAAGATATCACAATTAGGGTAATATTTTGCCTTAATAACCAATACATGTTAGATTAATTTTATAGAAATATAAAAATAGGAGGATAAACAAATATGGCTAAGAAAAAAGTTTTTGTAAGTTTTGACTATACAAATGATAAGCATTATAAATTCTTAATGCAGGCATGGGATGCAAATCCTGATTTTGAATTTGTCTTTAGTGATCATTCTTCTGGTGAAATAGACACTGATAGCGTTTCAGTAGTAAAAGCTGGATTAACTAGAAAAATAAACAATGCAACTCACACATTTGTCATAGTTGGTAAAGAAGCTAATAAACAACACAAAGATCACAAACTTATAGGTTTTAAAAACTGGATTAACTTTGAAGTAAGTAGAAGTAAAGATAATAAAAATAAATTAGTAGCTATAAAACTAGATAAAAGCAATGAATCTCCTGATGAATTATTAGGGGCTGGTGCTTCATGGGCAATGAGTTTTACTCAAAAAGCAATTCTTGATGCACTAAAAAAATTATAAAGATGCCTAATTTTTCGATCATATGAGTACAAATCAAGTTAATTCAGATGTGAAATTAGAAACTCTTTACGATCACTACAAGGATACCTTTGTATATCTCAGAGAATATCTGAAATTTAGAGATAAACTCTTTGTATATGTATTATTAGTTTTAACTGCAATGTTTCTGTTAATTGCAATCCCTAAAGATACAGTTGACGCAATATCTCAAATTATAAAAGAAAAGTTAAAACTAAAACTATCAATAAATAGTAACTTCATTGACAGTATGCTTTGGTTTGTTTTATTAACTTTAGTAGTTAGATATTATCAAACCTCTACTTTAATTGAGAGACAATACAAGTATATTCATAAAGTAGAAGAAAATCTTTGTAGTATCATTGGAGATGAACTGTTTTATCGTGAAGGTAAAGCTTACTTAAATAATTACCCTGCTTTTTCAACATGGACTTGGTTTTTATATACTATTTTTTTCCCAATACTTTTAATGATAGTAACAGTATATAAACTAATAATCGAGTACATATCATCTAAAATAGATCTCCATATTATTTTAGATGCCACTATTTGTTTAATGATTTTAATATCTACTATTCTTTATTTATATTTACTTCATTCAGAGAGTATAAAATCTGTACTAACAAATATAGTGAATTTAATGACAAGAATAAGACAATCATTGCCGTTTTAAACAAATTAACATAACACAACTTGTAAGTAGTAAAGTAAAAAAACACTGTCATTAAGCCAGTGTTTTTTGTTTTCTTCCTTCTTCATAAGATTATCATCTCTTAGCTCTAACCTCTTTTCTATCCTTTCTTCACGTTCCTTCCGATCTTTCATATCTTCTCTTATTAATTTATTTCTTTCTTTAATATCCTCTTCGATTAATTTATTCTTTTGATCTATACGATCACCTAGTCTCTTTTCCATTTCTAAAAGGTTTGCTTGCTGCACCTTATTAATTTCTTCTATCATAGCGCTATATTGTTGTTGGAATTGATACTGCATTTGATAAGGAACTGGATCTGATCCTTGGGATTCCTCTTTCTTATTATGGATTCCAAACTGCTGTGCAATCATTTTCGCAGCTTTTTCTAAAGTCATACCATCTTGCTTACTCAACTCTACTAACTGTTCAATAAGTACAACATCAAACTCTGTATATTCCCTTCTCCTTCGACTATTCTTTCTTACATCATACACTTCACGCTCAAGTACATCCGAATACTTTCTAAGTGTGCTGCCACTTACCCCTAAACGACTATAGACCTCATTGCTGGTATATACTATCTCCGCTTCTGACATAGCGCTACGCCACCTCCTATAAAGAAATTTCCATATCAAAGGGTCTAATACCTCTTAAATTCCATCGACGAAGCTCGCACAGTCTTTGCTATGTTTTGTCGGAATTTACACATCCACATAGCGCTATAACTTAGCATTATCTTTTATATCTGAATTAACTCCTTCGATCTCCTTAAACAAATACAAACACTCTTACTTCACCATATTTCTTCTATTATATAACGCATCAATCTTCTGTTATATTTTTAGGGAATAGGACATTCATTGCTTCAACTGTTAAAATCCAATCTCCCCTTTGTTTCCCTTCAGGTTTATAGTAATTCATTTTCCCCTCTTCAATCAATCTACCCACTAACCCCTCCTTTTTAGCTCTCCCTAATTTCATCTAGCATAAATAACATCCCAATCACCTTGTGACTTTACCCATAAAGTTGCCGCTAAAGGAAGCTTTATGGGTAAAGTCACAAAACAGAATAAAGAACCCTTTCTACATGAAGAGTTCTTTTTTTGATATTAAATTAATGGTTTATAGGACACGCATTACCATCTCCAATACAATTCCGGAACACAAATTAAAAATACTATGCGCTAATAGAGCCGAGAAAAAACCATACCTTAAAAAGAACCAAGCATATACAACCCCTGGTATGAAATAAAACGAGAAATTTAATACACTAGGCTCATGGATCATTGCAAACACAAAACTTGTAGACAATATCCATACCCAAACATACTTAGTGTTTTTTTCTACAAATAAATTTAAATACAATTTATTAAACACGTTAGAATGCTCTTTCGCACTATTAGCCCCCCATAATAGAGCCGCATAAGGTATATATCGGAATGAAAACTCTTCGTTGAAAGGTACGATGACACAAACCAAAATACGTTCTCCCATTTCACTTAAAGTTTCAGACGTAGTAAACTGTCCTGATCCAACTCCTATCATGTCACCACCCATCCACGTTGGAATAAAACGTACAAAATTAAACACTACTTGCATTCCTATCGCTACTAATATTGGCAGTCCAATTATTAAATATTTTTTGTCATTCAAAAAGAAATAATCTGTAAAATCCCTTCTCAATTTAGGTATAGTAATCAACAGAGCAAACAGTAATGTTAGTAGATATAGAGACATGACACCATCATTTAATCTCGAAAGACCAAATCCAAGAAACCTGTCGCCATAAATCAACAACGCAAACATAAATACCCAAACTATAACCAGTGTTGAACCTCTAAGTACCTTATCCATAAAGGACAAATAATCCCCTCCTATACAATAAAACTACACTTCCTTAAACAATATTCTATCGTAAAATCCAATCATTTTATAAAGAACACACGCCTCTTAGAATAAATCAACGAAGCTCGCACGGTCTTTGCTGTATTTTATCGGGATAGAGGTATCTTAAATTATTTTTCAATACAATATTTTTTTTAAAAACGATCCCCTTATAAAAATGATGATAATATTATAGAAAAGGAGGTTTACAATATGCAAAATTCAAAATGTGATAAATGTGGATCTACTAATCTTAAAGAAGGGAAGGTAGGATACGGTTTTCATGCGTATATTTATGAAAATATACATAGTACAATCTTCAAAGGTGGGAAACGTTCTAAACTATTAACTACATTTTGTCTTGATTGCGGAGAAGTAATTTCCTTTAGGGTTGAAGAACCAAGTGTATTTAAAAAATAATATATACTTTATATAATGAAGGCACTCAAACAAACTAATGAGTGCCTTCATTACCTTCATTATATAAAAATTATTCATTTGAATAACATTTTTGCTCCTATAACAAGATTATGCAAAAGAACAAAGAGAGAAAAACCAAAAATCGTATATTTGATTTCTGGTTTAACATCTAGTTTTAGGATTAATATAGATACACATATAATGATAAATGCGCTTAAAAAATACGTAACATAAGATGGTAGAGACATATTAGAGTATTTTAAAATTACATATCCACACAAAGATACTATTAAAAAAAATGCAATCATAAATGTAGTAACCTCCTAAATAAAAGAAAACAATGAATATACATTGTTTTCTTTTAAGATATTATTTTATCTACCTGAAATTTGCACAACATTTACTGGATTCCAGTTACTCAAATATATTTTTGTCCCTTTACTAGTCATTCTATAATCCACTTCGTTTCCTACCCACCAAAGACCCGCTGAAATTAATCCAGCCGCTAAAGCAGCTGCCGCAGCTTGAGGTACACCCATGGCCGCTACATAACCAGTGATAACAGCAACACCCGCTGCACCTGCTGCCCATTTATTACAGTTGTATACAAATGTCTTTGATTCGGAGTTACTTAAATAAAAGTTCCAACCATAAAAATCACTATTCCATGTCCAACTAGGAAGACTTGAATGATTTGAAGGAGCAACCGTTTCTAATGCCAATGAATTCGTATTTGCATTTACATTGACCTTCACGTTACCAGTTGCAACTGCTAGATTAATAGCTTCTACACCTTTTCTATACTGATTTAAATTTCCCTCAGTAGTTCCGAGTTGTTCCGCAGTTGCATTAAGTGCAAGTGTACCATCTACATTCTTCACAAAATATTTCTCTGCTTTTTGTGCAATATCATACATCTCTTGTTCATTGTTAAATTTAATTTCTGCACTTTTTTCGTTTTGAACCTCTTGAACAGAATTTGTTTTTTGTACTTGTTTTTCATTAACAGCCGCTAAAGATGGGGTAGCAGAAAGAACCAATAATGTCGATACAATAGTACCAGTTACAAATTTTTTACTTATCATTCGATTACCTCCTAGAAATATTTTACAAATACAAGAATATATTACCATATTTTTAAATATTTGTATTATTTATTAATTTGATAAATAATACACCGAATATTCTGTTTATCAATTATCTAGATACAAACAATAATATTTACAATTTAAAAACTTTGCGAATCCGCCCCTCAAAAACATTCAATGTTAAATAATATAAAAATACCAAATAGTATATACACCAAAAGGTATACCTTTTGATGTGGTGTAAAAACTATCAAAATAAAAACTTCAAAAGGTTTGAAATCTCTTTTTGAACTAGTTCAAAAACAACATATATCTTTTGATTCACTTTTGGTATAATTATAGATAAATAGATAGAATAGTATTAATGTTCTTGTTATAAGAAAGGTTGTTGTTTTATGAACACAAAAAAATTCGGATATGTTCGTGTTTCAAGTAAAGATCAGAACGAAGGACGACAAATAGTAAATATGAAAAATATCGGAATTGACGAACGAGATATTTTTATCGATAAAAAAACTGGAAGTAATATGGATAGAGAAAACTATCAAACGATGAAACGAATTGCTCGCACAGGAGATACAATTGTTTTTGATTCTTTAACAAGACTCGGAAGAACTATGAACAATATTCTTGAAGAATTCAAATATTATGAAGACCAAAAAATAAATTTACAGTTTTTAAACGAACCCTTTATAAATGTAACTTATACCGGAGATGACACGAATGATGTAATTCAAAGAGCTATCCAAAAAGCAACCACCACTATCCTATCAGCCTTTGCCGAAAAAGAGCGACAGGATATTAAACAACGTCAGGCTGAAGGAATTGCTTTAGCAAAAGCAAAAGGAAAGCACTTAGGTAGACCTCGCATTCCGATCACTCAGGAATTTATCGATGCTTATAATGAATGGAAAGAAGGGAAAATCACAGCTACAGCTGCTATGAAAAAGTGCAAAATTTCTAGTAGTGCTACATTCTATAGAATCGTCAAGCGCTATGAAAATAAAGAATTTGACACTATTTAAATACTGAGGATATAGATTAGAGAGGTGAATGAAAAATGTATGAGATAACAATATTGGATTCCTTACTATTAAAGGCCCTTCAAGATAGTTATGAGGATATAATAGAAGTCAAAAGAAATGATCCTTGTCCTTGTGGTTCTGGATTGAAATTCAAAAATTGTCATATAAAATCAGATGAAAAATGGGGGGGAAGTTTCGAATTTTATGACGGTAACTTCGGGTATGAAAACATAAGTCTAACTATAAAGCTATTGAACACTATCCAAGAAATTTTATTTAAACTAAAACCTCATAATTCTATAGATGAAGAGTTGGGTTTAGAACTCCTCGGAAAATTATATTCAGCATATGATCCAGCAATAGAACAATTACAAAAAAACGCCCCTTGCAAAAAGGGATGTATCGCCTGTTGCTTCCAAGAAGTTAATCTTCAAAAAATAGAGGCTCAAAGAATTAATATAAATATGAATAAAGAAATCAAAAAAGTTATTAAATATAATTTAAAAGAAACTAAAGCAAGAAGAAAAGTTCCTTCTTCCCTTAGGACTAACAGACAGAGTTCTCTTGAACCTTGTCCTTTTCTTGATATTACAAAAGGAGAATGTTCAATATATAATATTCGACCATTTAGCTGTAGATCGTACTTTGTCATAAGTAACCCGCATATGTGTAATGAAATAACAGGAAATGTCACTTGGTTTAATCAAGATATATATATCAAACTTACACGTACAATAATAGCTTTAATTAACCAACTCGTTTACAACGATGACCAACCTAAACTTTTAAAAGAATTTTATGAAGAACTTTCATTTAAAAAACAACTTAATCATTTTTTTAAACACCTGACTTCAAATAGTGACAACGTATGATTTATGAACAAATGATGATGACAGTGAAATTAACAATTTCTCCAAAGATATAATCCTAATATTATTAGAAGAAGTTAAAAAGACGAGAATAGATTCCATTCAAAATTCACTAAAATAGGTGGTTAAGAATATGTCTACTATAATACTAGAAAAAACAACACAACACTTTACTGATTACTTATTACAAAAAGGAAGAAAACCTTCAACAATCAAAAGATATACGTATGATGTAGGACACTTTTTATCCTGGTTAGAAAATACTGATCGGATCATTGATGAAGATATATGGGAATCCCTAAACAAAAGAGACTATAAAGTTTTTTTTCATTACCTAAAAGAAGAACGTCACTATTCAGATAAAACTATACACCGTATTTATATTGCTCTGAATCGACTTTATGAGTCATTAGATTTACCTAGTCCGATAGAAAGTGTAATACAAATAGATCAACCAGACCGTTCATTAAGAGATAAAGATTTTATATCTTCTAAAGAAGAAAAACGTTTAAAAAAAGTCGTTTCTTCTTTAGATGGGCTAACTGAAAAACAAAGAGCTACACGTCCAATGTTATTACAACGCAATATTTCTATCATTATCCTACTCTTAGATTATGGATTATCCTTACATGAAGTCGTATCCTTGCAAATGAAACATGTTCATTTCGAGAGTAACACGCTATCTATTCCTGAAGACTCAAAAATAAATCGTACAATTCATTTAAAAGAAGAAGATAAATTACATTTATATAACTATCTAAAAGTAATTCCTAAACCAATACGTCCACAATATCACACAGAAGAACCATTATTTGTTGCATTTGATTCCACTCGAGGCACATATCATTGGAGCTACGATAACGATGCCCCTAAAAACTTAACCGAAATATCTATACAAAAGATGATACGATTAGAAGTGAAACGTGCCAATCTTCGAAAGGGAATTTCTGCCCAGCATTTTCGGAACACATTTGTTTTAAAGGAAATCAAACAGAAAAACACACCTGAACAAATCATGAAGCAAATCGGATTTAAATCTGACTTATCATTAAAAAGATATTACGATTACTATAAGAAGACCAAAGTAAATACAGATTAGAAATACTTACTTAATGTATAATTTTTATATACCTACGGATTTTTGATTATTTAAAGGAGGAACAAAGGATTCACATGAGAAAAAGCGAGGAATCTTATTATATACACGAATATACCTTACGAGATCGAACAACCACTAAATCTATCAAAATTGAACCCTGGCGTTCTTTAAATGAAGAAATGCATGTCCTGGGAATTAAGTACAGTGACATCTTTCAAATTCAAATGATAAAAGTAGATCCTAACAAAAAATAACATAGCGCTATACTGCTGTTGGTTTGAAACAAAGATTGATAAAAATAAAGTTACAAAAATTTATTTAACAGTAAATACAAAAACTCCATTTTGAAAAAGTATTAATCAAAATGGAGTTACTCATTTTAGCTAAGTATGAGGTTTTCCTAAAAATTTACTTTATATAGGAAAATACGTTAGTAATTTAAAAATCACAAATACCACAATACCTCTTTGTAGGTTTCTTAAACCATCATTGTAGTTTTCAAATTTCTCTTTGGTGATTAATGAATTGATGTAGGCTTGTGACTGAATATCATTAAGTTGCTGCTCTTCCGATTGATTAAAGGTGTTTTTAAACGTAGCATAATCCTTCAATGCTATCGTCCCCCAAAATATAGAAGAATTTGTCTCCAAACCAGATTGTTTATAAAGCTCTGGATCTATTCTTCCTTTTAGAGCTTTCATCAACTGGTAAACAGATTTTGCAATAAAGTAAATTGATATTACAAATAAAATTGTTGCTATTAAAGATAAAATCATTTTAAAGTCACTAAAACTCATTTTACTTATAGTATTGATATAATTTTGAATTGATTTCGTGATTGAATCACTAGCAAATATAAAGCCTAAAAATACTCCAGTGAAGCTAACAATAAATGAAACCTTTGCATCTACGTTTGCAATCCAGAAATTCGCCTTTTCTAAAATTCCGCTTGCCTTTTCTTGTTTCTGTGATGAATTCATAGCAACTTCCCCTTTCGTTATTTTTTAATTGTTAGAAATTTAGTTAGATGATACGCTATTGGTAAATATATCATGAAAAGAGGAAGTAATAAATGCAGACAAATTTGAAGACCTACAAATTTGAAGACAGTCGAAACCGAATCGATGAAATTTTAGACTCTAGCAGTAATTTCGACGAAAAAGATGAAATACCCAAAAGAGATGATTTGACTTATACGAATGGCTTCAATGTAAAGTGTTGTGCCTTATTTGTTGATTTAAGAGATTCTTCCACCCTTCCAGAAGTTCACCAAAAGAAAGTACTTGCCAAAATATATCGGTCTTATATTAGTGAAATTGTTGCTATTCTCAATGGTTATTCAAATTGTAAAGAGATTAACATCGTTGGGGATTGTGTATCGGCTACTTTTGGTGGTCAATACATATCTCAGGTTAATGAGACCTTCGAGGCTGCTGCAAAGATAAACAGCTTGATACAAGTTTTAAACTATAAATTAGAAAAAAAGGGATATACAGCGATTAAAGCTGGTATCGGTCTTTCGTGGGGAAGAGTCTTAATGATTAAGGCAGGGTACAACGGATCAGGAATAAACGATGTTGTGTATATGGGAGATGCAGTTAATAAAGCATCTAAGATGTGTTCTAAAGCAATGAAAGAGGTGCAAAAACCAATTGTCGCTACACAAGATTTTTATAATATTCTAAAAAAAGATTATAAAGAATTATTCAGCGCTTCTTCTATTTATAATCCCTATTATTCAAGCAAAGCAGTAAATGTTCCGATGAACGATTGGTTAGTGGAACAAGAAGAAAAAGATGCTAAGAAAAAAAAGAGTAATTCAATATGGTAATATCTTTTGAAATTAACAGTATTTATTTACTAAGTAAACTGTTATCTTTGAAATAATTCTATTTTCTCCAAGACTTAAGTTGCACATAAAAAAGCGACATATCGCTATGTCGCTTTTTGCATCATCTAACTATCAATCTACACTTGTAACATTTGATTAATTAAAGCCGCTGCCTCTCCACGAGTTGCTGTTCCTTTTGGCAGAAATTGATTATTCCCATTCCCTTTTACAACTCCTAATCCATATAGGCGCTGTACCGCTTGTTTATCATATGCATGATTTAGATCTGAGAATGGCGTATCCACAACTTGCCCTACAATCTGTTTATATCGCAAGGCATTATCTATCATAATTGCTGCTTCATCACGTTTAATAGGGCTATTGGGATCAAACATACCATTCCCTCTACCTTTAACGATACCTGCACTTCCTGTACGCTTAATTCCCTCCCACAAGGTAGGATGTGCCTCATTCAAATCATAGAAACCTGCATTCCCCGGTGGTAATTTCAGGGCATTAGAAATTAAAGTCGCAAATTCTGCTCTTGTTACTAAACGATCTGGCCAGTACGTCCCATTCCCATCTCCAACCATGATTCCCTTCTTATTCAATTCACGAATATGACTTTCATACCATCCACCTGTTATATCATCTTTCTTCATTTCATCTCTTGGGAAGTACTTAGAAATCCCATCTGCCGTTAATGCCATTAACCTTCTTTGGTATGCGGGATCAGAAAGTAAACGGTCTTCTGTAGGATTTGACATGAATCCTATTTCAAGTAATACTACTGGCGTTTTTGACCAGTTGAATCCAGTCATGTCGCTACGCTTAAAGATTCCGTTGCCATGAATATTTATGCCACCATTCCTTACGTTATTTAATATTGTCTGTGAAGCTCTTAAACTATCTTGATAAATCCCTCTTGTGTCCTGTGTGTTTTCAGGCGTTAAAATAGAAAATCCTTTTACACTCGAATTATCATCACTTCCATCAGCATGTACTCGTACCGTAAGGCTCGCATTTGCATTATTAGCCATTTGCGCTCTTTGAATATTACTGATATTCACATCATTTGATGTACGAGTCATCATAACGTGGAAACCTCGTTTTTCTAGTTCCTCTTTTAAAATCAAACTAGTTTCCAAAGTTAATTGATACTCAGGTTTTTTCGTTGCGACACCCGATGCTCCATAAGTCACTTTATATTTCGTTTCATTAGAAGATGGTGATACTCGCTCTTTAGATAAATCCCCTTTTCTTTGATGCCCTGGATCAATAAAAATTGTCCTTTTCCCAACTGGCGCATCTGTATTTGTGTTTGTAGAAGAGCCTGTTTTTTCCACATAAGCCCCACTCACATATCCTGTTTGCCCCTTGAAATTAATCTTGTACCATCCATTTGCTTCCTGACCAATTACCGATAGAGTTTGATCTTTATATACAAATCCTAAGCTTTTTGTACTTGGACTCGCTCCACTTCGAACATTTAACGAAGAAGCTGTCACTCTGTATGTTTCACTATCAGCATACACAACGTTTGAGCTTACCAAAGGAGCTTTAACACTAAAAATCCCTGCACCTAGTACCGCTACTGTCGCCATTGCCATAAAGGGTTTCTTCCATTTATTCTGTTTTTTCACTTGATTAAATTGTTTTTGTTTCATTGCTGTGTCCCCTTCCATATTTACAATCAAAATAAAAAATATGATTCAAATTGCCTTTTGAAATTCTTCTCTAGATGTATAAATCATGTTATCAATATGATACTGAGTACCCATTTCCCCACTCTTTAAAGTTGAACACTATAGCCTTAACTCATTATCACTTGGCTATAGCGTAGGTTGAAAAACAATATATTTCTTTTAATCTAAAAGTCCGTGTTCTACCGCACAATCATCACAAGATTCGTTATTGTATAATCCCTCTTCACTAAATCCAGCACCACAATATTCACATGCATACTCATAATCTTCCATGATAAATCCTCCTTGAAATTACAGTATCCAATTACATCCATAACTTGATTCTAAACCACCCACAACCTATAGTAAAGTATAAAGTTATAAAATTATAAAGTTATAATTTTATACTTTTATAAACATAAAAAAAGCGTCATATCGCTATGTCACTTTAATTACCTTAATATATTTTTCTAGTCTCTTGCTGTAACGCCATACTAATTTACTAGAAAGTTTGTCACCAAAAATACAAATAAGTTATATAGGATATGCGCGAACATCGGTACTTTCAAACTTTCTGTCTTTTCATAACTCCATGCATATAAACACCCATTCACAAAGTAAGGGAAGAAGAACCAATCCAAATGAACAAAGGCAAATAATCCATTGGCAAAGAGAATTGCTTCTATTCTGTTCAATCTCTTGTTGAATAGATTGGTTAATTTCTTACGAAATATCCACTCTTCTACTATAGGAGCAATTAACAAAGGCACTAACACATGTAAAGGATTAACCTCAATCCTTTGATTCGTGGCTGCTACGTTGCCAACTCCAATCGATAACAACTCTTTTATATAAGAAAAAAACAGGCTAGACAAAACTGCAAGTCCAGCCACAAGTACGATCCATTTAACCTTTTGAAAAATACCATTTGTTTTCAATACCGATTTTTTCTCTTTCCCAAACAACCCAAACTGGTTATTTCTTAGCAAATTCAAGTTCAATCCTCCCACTTTGCGAAAGTTTAAGATACGCATCAAACGGCTTCTCTTTCTTCCCTACCATACCTTTGATAAGTCCTGTCTTCTTTCCTTCTAATAATTTTTTAGCGTTCGTCTCACTTATTTTCTTTCCTAAAAACTCACCTGGAAGCGAAAACTTACAACCTTCTTTATATCCGCTGCAACCATAAAACGTTTTACGATTCACAATTTCTTTTCCACATTTCGGGCATTTCCCTACAGAATCTTTTTCTTTCATCTCCTGGATCTTGCTGTCTACTTGAAGCTGATCTAATGATTTTGTAGCATTTTCAATTAATTGTTTCGTAAATTCCCCAATCTTCGCTAAAAATACATCTTTAGAACCTTGTTTCTTCCCTATCTTTCGCAAGTACCCTTCCCATTGTGCCGTCATATCGGGTTTCGCCAACAGAGTTCCTCGCACAGCTTGGCAAAGGATTTCTCCTTTTGGTGTAACAGATACTTTGTTCCGTTTTACTTCTATATACTCCTGTTTTTTCAGCGTTTCTATGATTCCACTACGAGTTGCTTCCGTCCCCAAGCCTTCTACTTCTTTGAGAATATTTTTGCTTTCTGCATCATCTACAGACGATCCGCACGTTTTCATCATCGTAATTAATTGTCCTTCTGTATAAGGCTTTGGCGGTGTCGTCATGCCTTCTTTTGTTTTTAATTGACCCTGGACAAACTCCCCTTGTTTCACCACAGGTAAAAGGGATTCCTGTTCTTCCTTGTCTTCTTCCTCTATCTTATCTGTAACATAAAGTTCTTTCCATCCTAATGCTTTTTCTGCCTTCCCTTTAGTTGTGAAAAGCAATCCATTCATATCTGTTGTGATAATTGTTTCTTCATATTCATAAGGCGCATGGAACATACCTAATACGCTTTTCAATACTTCCATATATAAGTTACGTTGCTTTTCAGGTAATTGCTCTATTTTTTCCTTAGAAGGAACATTCTTCGTCAACACAATCGCATAATGCTCCTGGACTTTCTTATTATCAACATAGCGTTTATTGGGATCTAGGGAACGAGGTTGAAAATTCACTCCTGCAATCGATTGATAACCAACTAAATTGTTCTTTAAGTACTCAAATTCTCCCTCTGTAATATAAGGACAGTCTGTACGTGGATATGTTACCAATTTCGCTTCATACAATTCCTGAATCCCTTTTAAAATATCAGCTGGTGAATACTTATATTTTTTGTTGGCCAGTGCTTGTAAGGAAGAAAGAGAAAATAATTTTGGTGATTCTTGTTCTTTCGGTTTCACTTCTACTGACTTAACAGCCCCTTGCTTACTTCCACTTTCCGAAAGTTGGTGTTGCTTTAATAACATCGTTAATTCGTCTTTTGTTTTGAATCTATCTTTATATCGTCCTTTATACGTACCATTCATCGCCTTGAATTGTGCTTCCAACTCAAAAAACGGTTCTGGTTTGAAGTTCTTAATGTCTTGTTGTCGTTGGTTAATTAGACATAATACTACCGTTTGTACACGTCCCACGCTATAAGTCCCCTGGACACCTTTCTGACGTAATAAAAGTGAATATAACCGACTAGCATTCAAGCCTACAAGCCAATCGGAAATTTGACGTGTCTCTGCCTCTTCATACATAAGCAAATCTTTTTCATTTGATTGTAAATTATTAAATCCATTCTTGATTTCTTCTATTTCAAGAGAATTAATCCATAATCTTTTTATCACTTTGTTTTTCACACCAGTCATATGATAGATGGAATAAAAGATATTAGAACCCTCTCGATCTATATCACAGGCGTTAACCAACATATCTGCTTCTTTAAATAACTTTTTAACTGCATCAAATTGTGCCTTTTTCTCTTTATTCACCTTGAATTCAAATTCACTTGGTATGATTGGTAAATTTTTTAACTCCCAATACTCCCATTCTTTTTTATATTCACCAGGCATTTTCAAAGAGACCAGGTGTCCAATACCCCATGTGACTATCGCCCCTTGAGGAAACGTACTACATGCTTTTAGGTACACATGCGTTTTCTCTCTTTTTTCTACCTCGAAGGCACTTATATAAGCTTTTGCTTGTGACGGTTTCTCTGATAAGATAACTACGGACATATTATTACTTCCTCTCATTTTTAAGTTTTCTATACAAAAAGGAGTAGCATGTCGTTATGCTACTCCCTCAAAAAAACAATATATACATCTATCAATTAAGCCAAATTTCACTTTATTCTTTAACTTCTTGTGTAAAATAAGAACAATTACTTTCTACAGGATAGTTGTCACTTATATCAAACTGATCTATATTATTTTTCATAATGTCCATAAATTCTTCTGTTGATATGCATTGACCATCAATAAACACATCTCCTAATCCCTTTGTATAACCATATATTTCCCACTGCACTATATAACCACTTTTCTCTAATAATGAGACATTAGGCTTGAATCTGAATATATTATTTCTATCAAAATAGCATTGAACAAAATTTGTTAAATAGCATGTTTCTCCATTTTCTAAACAAATGATTTGTTCGTTTAATTGATCTGATTCGAATAATACTTCATCTCCGTTCTTGTCGTAAACTTTAAAAAGTACATCCAAGGACATGCCACCAATCAATTCATTTTTATAGGTAAATGCTTTCTTCACATGAAAATTGTAATCATGGCCTAATCTATATTTCGTTCCCTTGTAATTAAATATGGTACTGATATTTGTTTCTAATAGTTCATCTTTATAATCACTAAAACTATTACATAAAGTATCTTTTAAAGAATTTGCTACTAATGGAACGTATTTTTCGGCAATCTCAATTATTTCTCTTAATAAATAATTCCCACCATTTTGATCAAGTTCAATTAATTTAGAAATCGAAAATACAGATACTTGTTCTCCATTCAGCTCCATCTCTAAAGAGGTTTCCCTTTCATGTACCATGTAGTCAAAAATCCGTTTATACTCCGACTTATACTTTAAAGTAAATTGGCGATATATTTCATTTTTATTTTCATCTTTTAATTTCATCATAAGTTACTCCCTCTTTTCTTTATTTTATATTTCAAGGCTACCTCTCATGCCCCATTTGGCGCATATATGCCATTCTTCTTGCTCGCTCTCTTTGTATATCTTGTTCTTCTTGTTTGTCCTGCACCTTTTGTTTACTTTTCTCTTTTGGTTTCTCCTGCTCTTTTATCACACCAAGCTCTTTATGGTAATTTTGCAAAGTACTAAATTGATACAAAGGATCTCGCCTTTTTTCCGGTCTACGTATACTTTCCTTGTAATCTTTTTTGTACCCTTTTATATATCCCTTTAGCATTTTATCAAGTTCATCAATATTCTCATTGATTTTTGCCTTCTGCACAGTTGGGATTGCAACCCTTTCTTTCTGCAAAACACTTAAATAACTCTCATTATTTATTATTAAAGTTTTAGTTAAGTCTAAACAGGCATTCGGTCTCGTTTCTGAAGGTATGGAAAAAGTACCATGCTCTACTACACGATTATTATTTGGTGCTTTTGTACGAAAAGGAACACAAGCATTTAATTGGTCCGAAATTTTTATTACCACCCCAATATACATTCTGCGCTCTTCTTTATTGTACAATTTCTCTTTTAAATTCGGATTATCGTTAAAATATCGATCACTAATTTTTACATAATCACCTGTTTCCATAGTTGTCTCCCTTACAAATAAAAAAGGCACTTACAAATGTAAGTGCCTTAGGATAAAAAACCTATACCGTATAACCTGCTATATTACAATATTGAATCTCACTATATCGAACTAATTCAAACAAAAAAGCACTTACATCAAAGTAAGTGCTTTTAAAATCCATCATTATCGGTTTTTTATTTAGCCGAGCGCATTCCGAAAAACCGCTCCGTGTCTTGTATCGGTTTATTTATTTAGCCGAGCGTACTCCGAAAAACTGCTCCATGTCTTTCATACTTAGATTATACATAATATCGCTAAATGATTCAACATTAACATCGAATTATTTTTATAAAAGTATAATATTATACTTTTCCACTTTTATAATTTTATAATTTTATAATTTTATAATTTTATAATTTTATCTTTCCATTCCACGTTGTTGCAAATAGGCTTGTCTTCCTTGTTCTCGCTGTTTATCTACACGTTTACATTCATCATTCCAATCCCATTTTTGTTCCTCAGAAGGCGATTTAGGATATTCAGGTTTAAATGCAACAATGCTTCCATCATTCTTTTCATAGCGGAAATGGATTAACCTCTCTACAAAGGCTTTTCCTGCTTTATCATTGTCTACACACAATGACAGGCTATCAGGAACATCACCAATTCTTTCACTACTCTTCATATAGTAATTGAATACAACCTGTGGTTTTAGTCCTTCCATGCTAACTAAGTGTGTGTCTTTTAAAGCGTTCTTATGCAAAGAAGCATAACTCAATAGATCTACAGATGATTCAAAGAATTTCAGGTTTCTTGGTTCACCATTTAAAACATTGAAACCATAGTTAGGAGTGGAATTCTTTTGGGTATTTTTCCACGTTCCACGCTTGTATTTATCTGATTGTACAACACCTTGTTCCGAACAACCCATTACCTCTCCATTTTCACGATCTTTCCAAAGGAATAAGACATTATTATACTTATCTTGCTTAATAATACCTCGTTCATGCAATGCATCTACAATTTGAGGATCAATTTTTCTATCCTGAACTAAATAATCCTTTGCTCTATCAAAACGTGGGACTTCTTTTTCAGGAGAATATTCATATGGCTCAACAACAAATGTGACTTCTGATGCTTTTTCATAATCTTTTTCTCCATCCAATAACCGCTGCATCGCTCCTGGGAACGAAGCACCTTCTACTTCCTGTACAAAATTAATAACATTGCCGTTAACCCCTCTACTGTTCCAGTAGAACTGATTTTTCTTTCTATCAATAATAAGGCTATCATGATCCGCTAGGCGGTAATAACGCTCACTGTCGCACTTTACAGGAATATCGTTTTGCATACAGTAATCAACAATATCTAAAGCCGCTGCCTTCTCTATCTCTTCTTTTGAATAGGTTCTTGTTTTCGGTGTTTTCTCTTCCACAATAAGCCCTCCAATACAAAAAGGACTGTGTATGTATACACAGTCCTCTTCTTATTTTTTTGGATCATTTCAAATTTTGTATAAAACTATTTATTGTGTCTAAAACTACAGATAAGATATTTTCGTTAGGAATTTGTAAATGATTCATACCGAACCATTTCATTTCAAACCCTATAGTAAGCACACTAATAAGAAATACCCCCATCTCAGCCCATCCACCGGTACGATAGGAGATAACATGGAATCCACTTTGGTAACGCTTTTTAGAAAATGGAAGTAACCACTTTACCCCACTCACAGAAAAACTGTCCTCAATTATATGAAGACAGTACCCAAAAACAACACATAATGCTGTTATAAATGAAAGCGGAGTTACACTGGTCACTAAAAGCATCAAAATCGATGTAAATGCTATTCCTACAAGAGAATGTGTCATTCCTCTATGGTCAAATACTGCATGAATCAGGTCCGATACACCCCTAGTTCTTTGGCCAATAAAAGAATTTGGTTCATCTATATCAGGTAGTAAAGCACCTAAACCTACAGCGGCAATGTTAATCAAAGTCAATGTATCTGTAAAAGCCAAGACAGGTAATGCTACCACCATACTTGTTGTTAAATGCGTTCTATATTGCATGTTCTACACTACTTTCCACATGAATTAATAATCTCGCCCAGACATTTGTTGCATCATATATCGTTTCCTAGCTTGTTCCCTTTCTTTCTCTATCCCTTGATCCGCCTGCCTATTTTCTTTCGAATATACTTTGTCAGTCCCTACATATCTTTTATCAACATCTGCTGTATTTTTATCCTCTTTCACCACATTTGTTCCTCCACTTCTTTCAGTTTCTATTGTTCTTGCATCTCCCATTCGATACACGTCTTCCTTATTGCTTCCACTTGATGGAACATGAACAAGTCCTGCATCTTCAAGTTGTTTCTCTATAACTTTAATCGGCTCGTAGCCTTCTTTTTTCATTTCTTTATATATTTCTATCTCTTTCTCTTTGAAGTTAAAGTCTTTTTGCTCTACTTTTTCAACTAACTTGCCATATCGTTCCCCTTCTACAAGATCATTTAAACTCATAACGGCATTCTCTTGATGTATAACAAACGATTGATTCCCTTTTCCCTCAAAAATAGAGTCTTGCACTTTTTCATATAAATCAGGTTTTAAAACAGTATCTAGATAGACAGTATCTCTTTCACCGTCTTTTTCCATCGGGGCAATATATAAATCATCACGATTCGTTTCGTCAACATGCCATACTGCCAAATTATAAAATTCTTTCGTTTTTGCATCTAACATGTGTATTGTAGCTACTTCTTCATTCACTATATCTTTATTTAACACCTCAATTGTCACTAGATGCTTATTTTCCCCTGGTACATTCTCAATGTGATTACTCATACTTTCAACTTCATTCCCCTCTATATTTTTAGATACAAAAAGATCAACCTCATCCTGTTTCTCTTTACTGTTCACAGAAAATTCCGCTGTTACCAGTTTTTCAGGATAAGATTGATCTCTTATTTGTTCACTATTGATATTTATTTCTTGCTGCAATATTACTTCCTTGTGCGATTCCATAATAGAATGATTTATACTCTCAATCGCCTCAAATACTGAATGATTAAAGTCAAAACTATTATGATTATCTTTCACATATTCAGAAACACACTCTACTTTCATATTCTGCTGCTGATCCACTGAAACTTTTGCAATCGGTGTATCATAAAATTCTATTTTATTAAGATCTGCTTCATAATATGGTTCAAGTGTGTTTGCAATGCTTTCTAATTCCTGTCGTTCTTCTTCCGTCCCAAACTTATTAACAACGGTATATAATTCCCCTAGACTCAAGCGCATTTCAGGACGAATATCTTCTATAACTCGAAGGTCTTCAGATAATTGAATTTCATATCCCTCCCAATGTATTTCTAAATCAAGTCCTAATTTCTCATGAATCTCCTGGGCAGTTTTTTGCTGAATGTCTGTTAGTAATTCAAAGTTATCCATTATTTTCTCTTCTCCTTATCGATTATAAATTCTAAATAAATAGAGCATCGGTTAAGGTGTACTTTTTATCTTTCCATTTGTTGCATATATGCCATATGTGCCATTCTTCTTGCTTCCTGCTTATCTACAGTAGTTTCCCCCTCATGCATTTCTGTTTCTTTAGATGAAAAACGGTCAACCTCATCCTGCTGTTTCTCACCAATTACAGTACGATCTACTGCTCTTAGTTTTTCAGGATTAGATTGACCTCTTGTTTGTTCGTTATAACTATTTATTTCTTGCTGCAATGTTTGTTTTACTTCATCCGATAAATGTCTTTTCTCATCTAATATTTGCTCATACGGAGACTTATAACCTCCATCTCCTAAATCTAACCGATCCATCGTAATGACTTCCATTCGATTAAAATCTGTATCCATTTCTTTTGGTAGAATTACATGATAGCGAGTTTTTTCATAAGGGACATATTCACCTTTCTCTTCTGCTTTTTTAGATTCAACATCTATTTCCGCAATTCGTTCACTCATCATTGCATTCGCTTCACCAAAAGGAATTGCTTTATTTGTTTCCAAATCAGCTTCAGACCATTGGATAACAACCATAGGTTTCTTAATTTCATTATGATCTAATGCAATACAATTTACTTGATTGCCTTTATTGAACTCTTCAATATACTCTTTATCATTTAGAGTATTAGCATTTTCTACATCATTATAAGATTTATCTCTACCTGCTCTTTCACGTAATTCACGCACAGTTACAATTTCCTCTTCAGTACTTGTTAAAGCGCCATAGCGCACTAAATACACATCCTCTATTTCTCCTTTGCTTTGCTCCATATTCTTTTGCATCTCCCTTTGTAATTCAGAAATCTTCTGGTCAATATTATTAATAAAGCCGCTTGCTGTTTCATGGACACGCATAATAGATTTATCTTTCTCTTCTATGTTCTGTCCATTTTCCGTCCATAGCGCTATATAAGGAACGGCTGCCTCGCTTGTATCCATACCGTAATGCTTACACACAATATAAGACGTTAACTCCGCTTCAAATTCCTTAGTAGGCTTATGTTCTAAAGGATCTATCTTGTTACCATGTAACTTCGCATGAGCTAATTCATGTATAGCAACAGACAATTCATTCGTCTCAGTGTTCCTTGTATTCATCACGATTTGAGAATAGGATGAATCCAAAACTTGAACATATGCGCCATGTACATTCCCTAATTCTTTCACCAATGCACCTTGTCCCATTGTTTTAATTTTGATATTTTCTTTCTCAGCTAATGCCTGGATACCAACCTTTAATAGTTCTTTATTTTCTTCATTCACTTCAAAGTTGAACTGACGATTCGGGAATATTTTCGGTAAATCCTCAGGTTTGGCATTTGTCTGTGAAATATCAAACGCTGTAGCTTTCAAGTAATAGCTTGTTTGCTTTTCTACTTTCAGCTCACCATTTTTTACTTGTTTCTTTTGTTCTGCCGTTAACTTGCCTAATGGAATTGCTAATTTTGTTTTTGGATCTCTCACGTATTCTTTTACATAAGGATGAAAAACTTTCATTGCTTTTTCACCCTTATTCACATGAAATCCAGCATCTTTAAAAGCTTTAAAATTCGCACATGCATAAGCACTTTCAAATTGAGATCTAACTAACTGCATGTTTTTAGG
Organism: Bacillus cereus; assembly: GCF_015071065.1. Lineage (GTDB taxonomy): Bacteria > Bacillota > Bacilli > Bacillales > Bacillaceae_G > Bacillus_A > Bacillus_A cereus_BA. The sequence continues at coordinate 33,629 of NZ_VOVA01000017.1, forward strand.
AGAATAATTACTAAACTTCGCCATAAAATCCGCTAACTCTAACATATCCTCAGGGGACTTATAATACTTAGTGATATCGGTAAGAACCTTGTCCATAATTTCTTGAGTTTCTTCTTTTATTTGTTCTTTTGTCTTAGGTGTGAAGTTTTTCTTGTTGTAAGCCATTATCCAATCACACCTCGTTCTTCATCATATTCAACAAATGGTAAGCTCTCATTTACTGATGTTTCCTCCAATAACCCTTCATACATTGCTGCATCTTCTTCTGAAACGATAACTACAACTTTTTTACTGAATAGAGTTTTTTCTATTAGAACAGTATTTTTTGTACGATCCACCTGTAGAATCATATATAAACTTTTTTGAGACATTTTCTACACTACCTTTCTCTTATTAAAGTGCACGTTGTACATATGTTTTTTCATAAGTTCTCTCACCCTTGATCCAGGACAAGTTCCAATCATCTAATGAACCTGCATAAGATTCTTTACATTTAATGATAGGCTTGTCCGTTGATCCCTCAATAGTGATACCAAAACCAATGTTATAAATGGATTCTTCCTCATGCTTTTTCCATAATTCAAATTCAGTGATTTTATATTTTTTAACGTATTCAATTACTTTTTCCAGTAACCAGTTCTCATCAACTTCTTCAGTTATATCCTTTTCATAATCGACCTCGAAACACTCTCCATAATCATCAGAACGAGTAAGGAAATTAAGTTCGCCTTTCTTTATACAATCTGTAATTACTTTTCTATTTTCTTCATTACGACTAAATCTCACGCTTGAAACGATTGAATAATAAACTTTGTTACTCATTTAAAAACCCCCTATTATAGTTTAGTATTTTATTACTTCATGTATAAATACAGCATAGTTACTGCCCCAACCAATCTGATCAAGGTATTTATTAAACTTTTTCGATTTAAACCATCCCTCATTTGGATTCGGCTTCAACGATTTCATAGAACACCATTCATAATAAAGATTTTTCACTGCATAATAACGTGCTTTTGCTAATCCTTCAAAAAATGATTTATTATTATATCCGCTTTCTTTTTCAACATCATAAAGTAGATAATAAACCTCATATCCAGTCGCTTCACCTAATAATTCCCCTGTTTCTTTATACTTTAAAAGAAACGTTTCTGATATACAAGCCGTCTTTGCATTAGGGAAACATTCATTGATTTCTTGTTTTAGCTTTTCACTAATTTCGCTTTGAAAAACCACCCACTTCTCTCTATTCAAAATCATACTCCACTTCAAAGGAGTGACTAGTAATATATTTTCTGTTTGAATCATATTCTTTTCCATCGCTATCACCTCAACTGTTTTTTGTAAAACTAAAAAAGGCTAGATTACATTTAAGTATCTAAACTCTCTAAAACACTTTACTTATTTAATCTGAAGACATTTAATCTCCCTTCTATCTCTTTATCCTTTTCTCTATAATGTATTTTGCTTTCCTCAATCCATTTCTTTGCATTCGGATCACAAAGTTGATTGACTTTATCAAGTTTATAAATAAGTTTTTCTGTTTCCTTTATTGGCAACATAATCTCTATATCCGAAGAAACAAAATCATGATCGAAAGCGATAGCTAAAACCGTATCATTGTTCCCCCAGCCACCAATAAGCACTAAATATGGAAACCATTCTATAACAGATAACAAAGTCAATAAATAATATTTATCAACAGCGTTTCCATTCCACAACGCAAAACTTGTGCATTCTGATTTTAAAAGGGCATCCATAACGATCCGCTGCCCCTCATTTATATTCATGTCTTTTCTATTTTTAAGGTACTCTAAACGCTCTTCTAAATCCGATACAATTACATTCCGGTTTTTAATATTTTCCTTTTTCACACCTGTTTTTTCAAACATTTCATCAAAATCTATTTTCCCTTCTAAATATAATTCTAGATTTTCAGCTGAGAACACTTCACTATATACACCCTCACAAAAACTCTCCCCTTCAATTATTCTTTCATTAGAATACAAAAGATATCTCGGCTTATCACTTACACTCAAATCCATATTTAATTCTCTAACTACTTTTACAAAATTCATGAGTAATCTCTCCTTCATTTATTTTTCAACAAATAAAAAGCTAGATGAATTCACATCATCTAGCTTTTAAAAGTTAATTAATATCCGAGTTCTTGCTCTCTCGCTATTCGTTCTTGTACACGTTCATAATCTCTTTCTGCACGCCATTTGCGTAAATCATCATCTATTATTTTTTCTATATTTCGGATATCCTTCTTATTTAAAATAGGAGGTTTATATTTTGAATACCTCTGACTTTCATTGTCTCCTTGTCTCTTTTCATTTTCATATTTCTTCTTTATCTGCTCATTTTTCTGTTGGAATCGATACAAAGGGTTTTCTTCATATGGTTTCTTTTTCTTCAATTCTTTCAATAAAGAATTACCCATACGTTTATACATATCTTTTATTTGATTCTTTTCATAGTCTTTATTGTCTCGTGTCGTATCACCATATAGACCTTTTTGAAATTCAGATTCTTTCTGTACTGCTTCTTTATATTCCTTAAAAACAGGATTATCTTTCATTAATAGACTTGTTAATTGATCAATTTTATTTCTTGTTTCTTCAGGTATTCGTTTACTTCCATAAGCCCAATCTTTTTTATTACTCGGCAATCCTGCATAAATTTCACGTAGCAAAACAACATCTTTCGGTTGTTTTTTCTCTCGTGATTCTTTTAATTCTCCTTTTATTTCTTCTACCAAGTCATTTCTTAAAGTAGAAATTCTGCTTAACTCATTCGTACGATCCACTAAAGAATGAGCAAACGTTGACTTCATATTATCTAATGTTTTTTGTTTTCGTTTTCCTTTTGGTTCGTAGTAAACAGCACCATCTATTTCAGTTGTAACCAATTGTCTTCTATTCTCATGTTCGACTGTACCGAAGTGAATATGAATATGTTTTGTATTACGATGAATGGAAGCGAACCAAAACCCATTATTCTCTTCAATGTGTTCATCTTTAAACAATTGTTCCATCATTTTACGACTTGCATTTTGAATTCGATTTTCATCTAAAGTGTCAGTATGCGGATCATACAACTTGTTTTGAATTAAAAAGTCTGTATCAAATGAAACAACATCTTGATAATAAACTGAACCATTTTTTTGTGCTTCTCCTACTATTTCTTTGATACCAGACAAATCTTTTTGTGTAATAATAGATTTGTTTTTTGAGAAAACACCTGCAAGAATTTCATTCTTACCATCCTCTATTTTTTTATCAGGAGCAAGATCTGTCATATGTTTTTCTAACAAATCCAATTCTTCTTTTTCACTTATTGAGATTTTTTGTTTACTTTTTAATGCATAGCTTCTTCCCATATATGAAACGTATTTTTCAAAGTCCTGAGAGGATTGAAACAATTCAGGGGAAGACAAAATCACTTTTGCTTCCCCTTCTTTATCTGATATTTTTTTGTTTTTTACGGAAGAATACACGCCTCCAGCTTCCATATCTAAATGATGCTTAGCTTCTTGTACTCGATGTAATTCTCTTAATTCAGTTGATGTTAATTCTCCTTCTGTTTTTAAAAGTGCTTTTTCTCTTGTACAGTAATCAATATAAGTCGTGAAACTTTTTGCCTTTGGTATCGTATATTGAGAAGTTAAAATTATCCCTGGTGATTTAGCCATTACTCAATCCCTCACATTTTACGACAAGTATTTATGCCAATTCAGACATCCTATGCTCAGGTATTTGATCCCAAGATATTTCATCAAAGTATTCTCTACCATCAATCCATACACTTTTATGTGGAATCCCATTTCGTAATGTAATCTTATCTTCATCTGAAATGAGTGGTATACTTCCCTTCGATTCAGTGGGAATAGAATTAAAAACTTCTTCCTCTTTATTTGCCTTAATCGTTAATTTATCCTCAAAATGATTCTCTACTTGTTCTTGCTTTTTTGTTTTAACATTACGAACTTCTGACTTTTTTGTAACAGCTGAACCAATACGATCTCGAATTTCTTGTTCTGCATCATCCCATGTTAAATTACTTCCTGAACGAGAAACTAATTCTAAAATCAAAAGTATTAACACATCCATTTGCATCCTGGATTTGTTCTCTGCTTTTTCTAATAAAGCCACCTTTTTTATTAAAACAGACAAATCATCTTGTCCATCCTGCTTCCTCATATTTTCATCTAATAGTACAATTGCATGACGAAGAACATCAGCTTCCTTTGAAAACTGAGGAAACTTTTTGTGATATTCCTTCACAATATCAGAGTGTACCTTATTCCCTCTAAACTGAAATAACTCTTCATAACGGTCTCTTGCCAATTCCAGTAACCTCCTTTTATTTTTCTGCTAATACTTGAATTAATTCATTGTTTGAATCTATATACTCTTGCAACATATTTGTTTGTCTTTCCAAACTTATACTTAGATTTTTAACAGCTGTATCGAACTGATCTTGTTTAAATGCAAACAAAGAACGTTCTACTTCATTTTGAATTAAGTTTCTTAAATATTCTTGACGGGAATAATTTCTATTTAACTTGGTACTAATTAATTCACATCTTCTATCAATCTCTTTAATGTAAGATGGATCAATACCTCTCACTAAAACATCCATACTTTTTGACTCCCCCATTCACAATTAAAGAGCTTAATTCGTTAATGAATTAAGCTCTTTAATTGCTCTCCAATATGATTTAATGGCTGCCATTGCATCTTCTTCAGTTGATAAATTTGTTACCCTAATATAATCTTTCTCCTTATATTTTCTTAAATCATGTTTCGTGAATACTTCATCATAAGACCCTTCTTCTTTCATTGACTCAATTTCTTCGTTACTTAACTCTCTCCACAAAAGAAAGTTATTTCCACCAATATGATCTATTAAATAATTAGATGGTTTTACTTTGCATCCTTTAAATTCCTCTTCAGGTGGAATTATAACTTTGTCAAAATACTCATCCTCACAATATTCTATTTCATTCCATCTATCATTAAATATCTGATTAAGTTTCTTCATATCTTCTAACAATCCATCTTTATTAAAATGCGTAAGTTCTTTTATTTGATCCCAATACTTACAAACAACAAGTTCCCAATTCCAAAACAAATGCACATCCGTAAGCTCCTCAAAACTATCATCTGTTTCTATAGGATGTGCATTATATTCAACTGCTGAAAAGTATTTGCATAGCAAGTATGCTATATCACTTTCACTAATTCCCCAACCTTCTTCTATATCAAAAGTAAGCCTTTGAAGATAAGCAATCACTACATTTAACTTAAAAGTATCTAATGGAATTTTCACGAAAGTCGGTTCATTATTTGCATCCTTAGGATCATCATTGAAAGAAATCTTATATAAGCGCATTTCACCATTCGGCAAATATATATTTTGTTTATCTTTAATCATTTTAATTTTACGTCTTACGTTCCACTCGGCGATTCTATATATGTTATTATGTTTTAAACTTACTTCTATACGGTGATTATCTACCTCTTCATTAGGCATTCTTTGAATATCTCCCCACTCGTATTCAAAGAATGAAGTTCCACATAGCCCTACAATATGTAAATGATTATGTTCTTTTAAATAATCCTTGCAAAGAATATACTTCCCTTCATTTTCCCCTTCATGAAAATAGAAATAATCATTTAGATCTACTTCATTAATACTTTCTAATGCATATTGTGCAGTCGAAAGTGCTTCTTTCTCGTCCTTTGCTACTACATACGCAAAGCAACGATGAACATATATTTCATATAATTTATTCACTTGATCATCAACTACCTCTCCTATTTCTAGTTACTCTAGAGAGCTTTTATCTTCTGTCAAACAGATAAAAGCTCTGTCAAAAGCAAAGAATAAAAAAAGAGCATAAGGAAACCCGATATCACATTGTGGTCAATGTGATGAAATAGGCTGTGCCTATTGGGTTTCTTTATAAATTCATGTGATATCTCCGATATTACATTTGTATTCGTTCTGTATGCGTTTAAAGATGATTTGTATGTGTTTTGTATGTGCGTGTATGCGCCCTGTATGCGTTTTGAATGCACCTTTTTACTTTTTATCTACAGTTTTTTTCTTTTCATTTAACAGATTAATCTTCTTTTCTTTCAACTTAATGTCTTCTTTTAACGTTTCAATTTCCTTTTTGTTTGTATTTATTGTCGTTTCATTTGCTTTCATTTCGTTTCCTGTTATTCCTTTTTCAGCATCTGTTTGAAAATCCATTTCAGTTTTTAACTTCTCATTATTCTTACCTACTTGTTTATTGGCTGAGGTTTTTAACTCAACTTTCTTCTCTAATTCTTTAATTTCTTTGTTCAAAATATCTTGTGCTCGTTCAATATATTCCTCTTCATACATAGTAATAGATTGAAGTTTTAAGTTCTCATTCATCATTTTTTGACTTTCTTTAATGTATGTTTTCATACCTTTTTCTTTTAAATCATTTGGATCATTCTCTAATTCTGGGTGTATATATTCAGGCTTAACCGTAGAAGCGATTACACCAAAATCTTCAGGTACATTCGTACTAATGACGACTAAATAATCATCACTTGGCCGAAATACTTTTGTTTTCACATCATTTGTTTCTTGCTTAATGTATCGATTATCTACTTTATAATTTATGTTACTTAACGACTTTGAGTTGTTACTATCTGACTTAAATGCATAATCAATTCGTAGTGTTTTATTTTCTGGATTGTATTCTTTCTTAACAATCGCAGCCTTTACATCGTTCGTTAACAATTGGTAATCATTTATTTTCCGTTCCTCAAATTCATAATTCACACCACGTAACAAAGGAGAAATACAAATAAAAAATAACACTGTGAAGAAACTACACAGTGTTATCCCATACATATTTCGAATCGCATTGGGCGATTTCCGTTTATCTTTTTTCTCTTTATTTTTCAGAAGCATAGACCTTATCCTTTCTTTGTTTCGCCTTTTCCACAATTTTCACTTCTTCTTGTATATTATCTAATTTGTAATTTGTATACTTCGGAACCTCACATTTCGGATTGTATTGGCGTACTAATAACCATTTGAAATTTGTTCCGCTATTGTAATCAAACCAATCACAAATCACTTTTTCATAAATGCCTTTCTTCTTTTGCAACATTAAAATTAAATACACACCGTCTTCCGAATAATCATGTTTGGCTTTTAAATGACTTAATTTCTCTTCATTTACACGCATGATTCATATCTCGTTTCCTTTCTATATAAAGTTTTATTTGATTGGATAAATACTTACATCCACTACTTTTATTGTGTTATCTTTCTTCTCTAACGTCACCTTCATAAAGTTATGAACATCCGTCTTTCCGTTTTCTAATGCTTCAATTGTGTATTTTACATCTACTAATACAGAACATTTTTGATTCATATCATTTGTATTATCAATGAACATTACTGTTTCATTTACTTTCGATTTAAAACCAGGATCACCACCATCTTCCATATTTGGTGCAACACGATCAACTAGCGATTGCTCTGTCATCTTTAATAAATTGTTTCTTCTTTCATCCTTATTTTTCACAGAAAAATCGAGGTATGCATGTATAAATTGATTCGTTATATCTTTATATTGCTTTTCAAGATTTACAGGTGCTTGTTTTTCTTCTTCTGTTTTGGGTTTATTTTCATCAGCCATTTTTCTTTTCGCTTGATCTAATTTAGTTTCTAATGTTTGTATCGTTTTCTCTTTCTCTTCAGCTTGCGTTTTCAATTTCACATTAAAATTATCCATTTCTTTTTTTGTTTCGATACCAAAATACACGTTATAAGCGATGGAAACGACTAGTAATCCAATGACAATTTTCGTAAAGTTATTCATTTTATTCACTCCAATTTTTAATTTTGTTATTGCACTCTTCTAATACCTGCAAAGTGCTGCATCCAATATGCGCTACTCCATGTGTGATAGCCAATCCCACTACTGTTGGAATCATACATCGTATTTGGATCAATATAGATTCCAACATGACTCACATGATCTGGTCCACCATATGTCCCTCTAAAGAAAATTAAATCTCCTGGTCTAGCATCTTTTAATTCTACTGGCTTTGTAAAATCGTATTGTGTCGTTGCAGACATCGGAATGTTAATTCCCATTGTTTTATATGACCAAAATGTTAAACCGCTGCAATCAAATCCTTGCGATGCACTTTTACCACCCCATACATACGGATTACCATTGTATTTTACAGCTTCATTCATAAGCCCTTTAAAGAAATCTGAACCTTCAGGAATACTTCCTCCTGCACTAAAACTTAGGTACTGTTTTACCATTTCAGCATAGTAAAAGTTACCGCCATTGATGTAACGATAACCACCGTTATATGCAAATGCTACAGGTTGATTGTATCCAATTGTTGTGCCATTACTATTACCACCAGCAGGTGCAACAACTGTTAAAGAATAATTATCAGCAGTTTCTAAGGAATGTGTTTTATTGTTTGCAGCTAACCAATGTACATAATTACGTCCAAAGTTATATGTCTGTACAATAGCTAGTAAATCATTAATTCCCAACAATTTCGCATCGTCAAATGCGCCCTTTAAATGCATAACCCCATAATAAATGGAATCTTTCGGGTTAGAAATTGTATTCATCTTCCATCCTTGCGATTCACTTGACTGCATAATATCAGGTAGTTTTTCCGAAATACCATTACTTTCTACCATAATAATTGCTAACACATAAGGAACTAACTCAGGTACACCTTGTGCAGCACATTCTTTTTCAACCATGTCTTTCCACCTCATCACTTCTGGTGGCAAGTTCGTAGTTGATGCAACTCCATCTGTGGAAACTGATCCACCACCAGTTGAACTTTGATTCGTACTAGAAATAACTCCAATTAACATGACCAAAAAAAAGATAGCTCCTAGAACTAAAAGTCCCGAAGAGCTACTTAAAATTGCTAATATTTTTTTCTTACGCCGTGCTTTTTTTAGTTTTTCTTTCCTTTCTTGTATTAATTCCGCAGTAGTGCTCATATTATTGACCACCTCTAAATCGTTCTAATTGTTCTTTATCAGGATCAAACATAACGTTATATGTCTCACTACCACTAATTTGAACGATCCCATTACCTTGCTCTAATGTAGGCATTTTTTCATAATCAGATTCAGTAAATGTCGTTCCAATTGCTTTACGTAATACATTTAACACTGAACTATCCATATTCAAAAAGATTTTATATTGAGTTAACTCGAAAATAGATTTTAATGTAGCCGAAGTTAATTGCACTCCTTCCGGAGGCAACATATCACCTGGTGATTGTGTCGCAAAAAAGATACCTGCTTTAAACTTACGCATCTCTCTTTGGAACTCTAAAACATATTTATTCGCAAACTCATTTTCTGAATTGATTATGTTATGACACTCGTCTAAAATAACCATGAAGTATCGAAGATCTTCAATCGATGCCTTCTTTACTTCATCTAAATACTTCATTCGGCGCCCATTTTTTAATGCATGACTCCAAATAAACGTTAACGTCGTAAACAACTGACAATGAAAAACAGGCTTATCATATTTTGAAATCCCATCAATATCAAAGAATACAATTTGTTCATCTTCAAAATTATTAAATGTCGTATGCCCATTAAACATTTCTCCATAAGCAACCGGATCAATCATTTCCTCCACTTGAATCTTGATTCTCTCAAAATCACGCATACGTTCAGGAGTTGCATCAGCATCTAACTGAACTGTTTGTAAATAACGATAAAATTCTTCCATAATTGGATAGGATTTTGGATCTAACCCAGTAATCTTTCTCCCTTTTGCTGGCGTTAAATTACACTTAGCATAAAATGCCCTTAGATGTTTACGAAACTCTGTAATGGCTGTGTCTGTCAGCTCTTTATTTAAAAAGCGCAACATATTGGATACTTTAGACAAATGGTTTTGAAAAGATTTACTCTCAAGTACTTTCGTACCTTCTTTATTTGTTATCGTTGCAAATATCTCTAGTGGATTAATTAATCCTGTTTCAATCTCTTCACCAAGTCTTACATCACCTTCTTCAAATTCTGCTTCCCCACCACTTAAGTCAATATATCTTCCACCTTGCTCTTTCACGATTTCGTAGTAATCCCCTGCTTTATCAAACCCTCTAATAAAACAATCTTTCGCAACTAGGCCCTCTAATAATTGCTTTAATAGTGTAGATTTTCCGAAACCCATTTTCCCTAATACAAACCCATTAAAAAACTTTCTTGTTGACGTTGAAAAGAACGGATCTAATATAAAGGCTCCCCCCGTTGAAGTTTGTCCAAAATAAATCCCACGTGGATCTTTTAAAGCTTGATGATGAAAAGGAACACCATAACCAATATTTTCAGAAGGAACAGGATTACCAACTGACACATTAAAATATTCCCGTTGTACATCGTAACTCGCAAACAATGAAACCCAATCTTCCTTTTGCTTGAAGACAAAAACTTGAGATTTATAGTTGTTTCCTGCAAGCTCTTTCTTAATATCTTGTATTCTCTTCTCTAATTGTTCTAATACGGAATCATAGAAAAAGATTCTTGTTTTTACTAACTTTACAACCTCACCTTTTTGTGAAATAGAACGAGCGAAATTAACTAAATTATCTAATTCCCAATACGCATCATCGCGGTCTGTCGATTTTCGTTCTGACTCTCCTCGATCTTTCAACTCACCGATAGAACGGTTAATATCTTTTAATACCTCTTCCTTGCTCGCTGTCGCTACATCCATAGAAGAGACTGTATTCTTATGATTTAATAACTGCGTTAACCATAACGGACTAATATCTTCCGCTAAAGAATACACATATAAACAAGCTACATAACAATCACCTGTAGCGATATAGCGCTCATTAAACTTAATTCCCCCTTGCGGCTGCACCCTCGCAATAAAGTTCAAATCATAACCTTCCGCTTTATACTTTTCTTGCTCTTTTTTCGATAACCTAACCATGTTGTCTTTCGCTCCTTTCTTCCGCTTGTAGTTTTATAGATTGTTGTTTAATCATTTTTCTCATCCTTTCTTTATTACATCTCCGATTCCATATTGTGTAACTTGTATATTAATTCTTCTGTTTCTTTGATACTTAATCTCTTCAAATCTAACTCTCTACCACCATAGCGGATCATATCTGCGATATTCTTCAGAATTTCTCTTTCATTTTTCCCATAGACCACAAAGAAGAAAGAGAATTCTTCCAAATTCTTTTCTACCCAAATAACACGCATTAAATTCTCATTAGCCAATTTATAACGGCATCTAAGAATCCGTATTTGTTCTTCTGTTAAATTCCCTGTATTCATTCTCGAACGATAGCGTAACGCCATACGCTTCCAATACGCCTGTTGTTCCGTTGTTTCGGACAAATATGTCATCCCTATAATTTTAAAAGGTTCATGATAGACTCTAGATAAACTTGTTAATCGGCTCATGACTCTTGTTAAATCAGCCTCATGCATGGATAACAAATCTGACGTTTTCACCTTCAAAAATGCTTGATATTGATCTCTAATATCAATAGCTGCACCTGTTTTCCGATCCATCCTTTTATATTGAATGGCATCTAGTACAGAGGTTGTTGCTTTTCTTACTGGTGAAAGAAACGGTAACATCGTAAAAATAAAATTTTCTTTGCTTTCTTTCTTTTCTTTTTTCTTTACCGTACCATTCTGCATATTCATCTTCCCTTTCTATAAAAAAAGAGCAGGAATTTATCCTACTCTTTTTCGACTTCTACTATTTTGTTGGGTAATACTATTGAATTCTTTCATTTCTATTGCATCGAATTTTCTTCTATCCATTTTAAACATATCGATTATAACTTTCCTATTACGATTGGTAGGACTACTAAAAGGCTTTATACATAAAAAGACACCTAAAGCTGCCGCCACAATATACAATGAAAATTTAGCCACAGCACCGAGTAAAAGAATTTTTGACAAATACGATGCAAGCATTACTACGCCTGCGAGCACTCCCAAATCAATTAAGTAGAAAAACGTTAACTTAATTTCTTGTTTCGTATTTTTAGGATTCCGTTTCATTTTCTACATTCACCTCACTTGAATACCTATCTTTGTAACTTTATATCTTTTAATCTCTACAGATAATTTAACATCTTCTCTCTCTTATGCTTTCAACTCACCTACTACCATTAATCGCTTTTTACCATCTGCATTACATGTAATTAAAGTAACCAGGTTCTTTCCCTCTTTATCTTCAATAACATCAACTTCTCTCGCATCAATAATTCTTTTTTCTACAACAACATACTCATACGTTTCTTGACCATTTGATAAATAAAGAGAAGTCCCTTTTTTCACACGATCTAAGGGGCTAAATAATAATTTTGGGTTATTCATATGGTGCGATGCCATCGCATAGTTTCCTTTTCCTATTTGTTGATTCGGCTTTAATGTGCCAGCTCCAACCGACATAGCGCTATTTGATACACCTTCCATGATAGGTAGTTTTATTTTCACACTAGGTATTTTAATCGTTGCTACGACAGACATTTTCTTGTTCGCAGCCTTTACAATATCCTTCATTGTGATTGGCGTTACATCTTCAAAATTATATGTTATTTTATTTTTTCCTTGTTCTTGCTGTAAATCTTTTTCTTTCTTTGCTTCTTCGCTTACAGCTTGACCATCTTTTGATTGGGGAATCTTGCGATTCCCCTGGGATTCCTGATGATCTGCCTGTATTTCTTTTATCTTACTTTCCGCTATATAACTAACAAGGCTATCCTTCATAAAAGGATAGCCCAGACTCATAATACCTGCTCCTACAAGAAGAACCGATAAATACTTATATATTTTTTTCTGTTTCTTCTTTTTACGAATGACTAGCCCACTCATTTTCTAACACCACCTGTCCTTCTTAATCATTTAATTGATCAAAACGGCTCTTTGCTGTTCCTCTCTGCTTAAATGTTGGTACACCAGATCGTTGTGACGTTGTATTTTCATGAACTTGTTCTTTTACTTGAACATCTCTGTGAACCGTTTGTGATGAGCCTCTAATTGGAGCATCTATCGTCCCACCATCATTTACATTATTCTTCACTTCTACGTCTCTGTGAACCGTTTGTGATGTGCCTCTAATTGGAGCATCTATCATCCCACCATCATTTACATTATTCTTCACTTCTACATCTCTATGAACCGTTTGCGATGCACCTCTAACTGGCGAATCTACCGTTTCACCATTTTTTACATTATTCTTCACTTCTACGTCTCTATGAACCGTTTGCGATGTGCCTCTAACTGGCGAATCTACTGTTTCACCATTTTTCACATTATTCTTCACTTCTACGTCTCTATGAACCGTTTGCGATGTGCCTCTAACTGGCGAATCTACTGTTCCTCCGTCTTTCACATTATTTTTCACTTCTACATCTCGATTAATCGTTTGACTTGTACCATTTGCAGCATTTCCATTACTAACCGCAGGTCCTTCATTTTTCACATGATCTCGTACATTCACTTCTTTTTGTACATCTTGTGATTGCACCCTCACATCTGAACCGGAAGGATTCGCAGTTCCATTACTTCTCAACTGTTCTTGCAAAGTTATATCTTTCTGAATTTGCTCTGTTCCGCCTTTATTTTCTGAGCCTGGTATATTTGCTTTTCCACTGTTATTTAACTTCTCTTGTAGCGCTATGTCTTTCTGAACTTGCTCTGTACCAACTCTATTCTCTGTTCCTGGAACATTCGCTTTCCCACTATTATTTAACTTCTCTTGTAGCGCTATATCTTTCTGAACTTGCTCTGTACCAGTTCTATTCTCTGTTCCTGGGACATTCGCTTGTCCGCTGTTATTTAACTTCTCTTGTAGTGCTATGTCTCTTTGCATTTGTTCTGTACCTGGTTTCATTTCTTTTCCTGGCGCTTCAGTAGAACCTGTGCTGATCACTTTCTCTTGTAGCGCTATATCTCTTTGCATTTGCTCTGTACCTGGTTTACCTTTTAATTCAGATCCATTTGCATCCGTTCCACCCATTTTGCTTGTATTTGGGTTCGCATTTTGAATATTGGCAGCTTTATCATTTCCTTGATTTGCATTTTGCATAACATCTTTACCAACTTGATTCAATGTATCACGATCAGCATGTTGTTGAGCAGTTTGACGACCTTGATTCTGTCCCTCTTTAAAGTCACTTACTGTTCCTTTCACATTATCTTTTACATTATTCGCAGCCTCAGATACTTTTGATTTACCTGATTCAAGCATATCATTCGCACCACTCATCGCTGCATTACCAACATCTTTCATCATGCCTCCTGCTCCACGATTCTTTGCATACCCTGTTGCTGACCCTAAACGTCTTGCAATACCACTTCGACTCGGAGTAGTCGCTGCCGCTTCTCCTGAAGCTGTACCATCACCTTCTGAACGTTTTGGCGTTTCCTCTCCAGACTGTTGATCACCTTGTAATTTTTCCTTCGCATTACGTCCTAAGTTCATTGCACCTTTTCCTAATGCTTGTGCACCTTTCATGGCTGCCCATGCACCAAGCATATGATTCTTACCATCTTTTAGTCCAACGTCTACACCAAAGTACCTTAAAATCGATTCAGAACCTTTTATCAATAACGTAGTAAGTGCTATCATCGATATGATGTAAAGAACCATACCTAAATCAGCATTTCCTACATAAGTAACTAGAATAATATATACTCGCATTGATATTCCTGTAAAAGCGATTAACAAGAATCCTTTGAATATATCCTCCAATACCATTTTCGTTTTTTGTCCACTTTCTATATCTGTCATAAAAACAAGTGGCGCAACCACCTTTTTCATGACAAGTTCAAAGATTGTTATTACGAATACAAACAATGTAAAAGCATAGGCAATCCCTAAAGAAAGCAACGCACAAATAATCGACAAGGAATTCATCGGATATCGTTTGTATCCTGTATCTGTTATGGATTTAAAGACATTAAAAGAACTTTTTTCTATTTCTTCAAGGGTTTCAGTTTTCCCATCATTCGTTAATTTGTATTTTAAAAATTTCGTTTCTTCTGGACCACCATCTTTTTTAATTTTTTCATCAATTTTCTTTACAACCTCTGGTGTTACCAAATCACCTAAACTCGATTTTAAAAACATGTCTTTTGTTAAAGCATTCTTTTCAGTTTTTAATGTATCTTTTGATTTAATTGGATCAAAACTGTTTTGGCTTAAATACACAATATCCGCTGTATTATCTTTTACTAGCTTCCATGCTAAACCATCCTCATGTTTTTGGCCTTCAGTTGCTGCATTATAAAAATCCACTGATAATTTTTGCATTTGCGCCATAATCTCATTTAACCCACCTACAAGCACAATCATCATAATCACATTCAATACGACGGACTTTAATTTGGGTGGTTTATGCATGAGTATGGTACGAATCCCTAACCATGTGATTATCAAAGTAAAGATTCCAACAAACAATCCTTTAATCATAGATTGTGTAAATTGATTTAACCCCACATCATTTAAGACATCAAACAATGAAAATGTCTTCGGAATCAACCCCTCCAACATACCTACGATTACCAATAACCCTTTAATAAAAGACCCTACCATCGACTGCCATATGGCACCTAATACCGTTGAATACACAATCCAGTCATTATTCAAAAATTTCATGGCTTGTTTCGTCTCTTCGTCATCTAGTCCCCAATCAAATAAATCTTTCCATTGCCACGCATAGGTTGGAGAGGCAATAACAAAGGAACTAATGAAAATAAATCCCAATAGCATGACTCCAAACAGCCATTTATGTTTTGGTTTCCACTTTTGTATTCTCGACTTCAATTCGCATACTCTCCTTTCTATAATTTCCTTACTAATGCTTGTAATTGCTTTTTCATTTCCTCACTAGAGGTGTGTTCCATTACATATTGAACATCATCTTTTTTAGGCATTTTGTCGTCATTCCTAAACACCTTTAACATCATAGCTAGACGTTTCCGAACCTCTAATGAATCATTTTTATTATTCTTATTTTTAATCTGAAGAATTAATGTACTTATAATCTCTTCGAGACTTTCTTCCTGTTCTTCTTGTTTATCAACTTGTTGTCTTCCTATATCTTTTGCAAGTCTCTTTTTATATTCACGAAGAGCTGAATCATTCACTATGAAATTTGTGAAATCTAAATACAAGGTAGTTAAATCTAACCTCGTGTGTTTAGATGGAATATCAATCTCGTTTAAGTCATTGGATGTATCAAATAAACTCGTTAAGAATTGCCAACGATACGGCATAATCGTTCCTTGTGTATTAAAAATCGGATAGGGCCGGACTTTTTTTCTTTGTAAATCTTGTCGCTGTAATGCTCGAATGACTAATATCTCCCCTTCAATCAATTGTCTCAATCGATCAATAGAGATAATGCGTTCTTGATCCGCACTTTTTGTCACTTTATTATCGATTTCAAAGTGTCCCTCGTTCGAAGATTTTCCCATAGTCGTTTTATTCCCTGCACGTTTCGAAAGCTCTTCTATGGTCTCCTCATCTGTAGACATGATATAAATATGATTTTGACAGTTTTGCTTAATCGCTTTTGCTTGCTTTCCATACAACTCTTCGATCTGTGAATAGGACTGAAGAACTAAATTAAATAACATATTTCGTCCTGCACAAACGGTTAGCACACCACTCATATCATCAATCGGAGGCATATTTCCAAATTCATCCAATAAAAAATGAACTCTTCTGAAACACTTCTTCTCTTTCGTGTCATTACAGTTCATGGATAACTCTGTATACAGTTGTTTAATGAAGATACTCGCTAAAGCATGGTTTGACTTATCATAATCGGGAATAATCATAAAGACCGCTGTTGGCTTATCTGAGTACATTAATTTCGCTCTTGGTTTTTGAGGAAAACTATTTGCTTTCATGACAAGGTTGACCTCTCGTTTCAACTCTACCTTGTCCTCGCAACCTTCTTTTTTTTGATACACCACATTCCCCTGTTCATCAGTTTGTGTTTCAAATTTCAATTCGTACAACACACGATATTTTGTATCTTTTTCTTGGAAACGAATGAGTAATAAATCTCCATTTTCCAATTTGTCATCAAAATTTAAATTACACATTCCCAATGCTTTAACTTTCATCCTATAGCTTCCAATTTCAGTCTTTTGTTCATTATTCTTATGAAATGAAACGGTTACTCGATTATTTAATAGGCTGTCGTCTAATTGGAAAAATAGATTTTTTGGGAAACCGAGCTGTTTTAAATCCAAACTAGATTTCGAAGTCATTTTTGCAAACATTTCATCCGCAAACATCTGTAAACCATCATTGGCTGTTGCTAAGATAGATCCTTTTGCTTTCTCCCCTGCAAAATTCGTCGAACCATACTGCATTTTTGCAACGTTACCTTGCGGTAAACTTTTAAAGAACTCATCTAATGCATTTTTTTCCACAAAATCTTTTTCTGGATCTTCCTTATAATTAAATGCACCTAACTCATTCAACATTTGTAATACATTTGGCATGGTAATTTTTTCGATACAATTATGCTTCACACAATAATCTAGAAGGGCTAATGTAATACCGTTCACAGCTTTCTGTGCTGAAGAATTGAAAAAGGCGTTATCTCCCGCATTTGGATCATTGTATAAGGAGAATGTTAATGTATTTACTCGCTTAACAGCTTCTTGTATATCTCCATTTACCCAGGCATCAATTGCTAATTGTAAAGGATTATAAGACATTCCCTGAAGGGGGTCTAAAATATTTAATACCTCAACATCATAACCACGTTTTTCTAACGTTACCTTTGATGCACTATACAATTATGTATAGCATCCCTATTCAGTTTGAGTAGGGGTAGCTATTACCCATTCCGGGTGCGATAGGTAAGGATTTGATATTATCTCCAACTTTTCCCCCGCCTCACACCGTACGTGACAGTTTCCCATCATACGGCGTTCCATCGACAAATTTTCATATAATATATAGTATTTTTTACTGAATAATGTCTAAATTAGCCATAAATCTTAGTCTATTAAGCTTTTTAATTTGTTTCGAATCCAAATTAAAGTCATTAAGATAAGTAGCAATTGTTTCTTCATTTATAGCGTGGATCAGTTTATGAATATCTTTATGAACAAGACATAAATTATGATATTCATCCGTACCACCTTGATTTCTAGGTAGTTTATGATGACAATGTACTTCATTTGGATGAAGGATTTCACCAGTCACATAACATTTTCCATTAGTAGCAACGTATAGTGTTAATCTGTTATCTACAAATTCAACATTGTCTTTAGTATATCGAGCTTTGTTAACCATGTACTGTACATATTCGTTTGGAACAATTTTAGGCTTGGATGTTTCTAACTTAGCACGCCCACCTTTTGTATAAGGTGTAATATCCTGCTGAAAATTCATTGGATTTCTATGATGAACAGCGTTGATTACGTGGAGTGGAACTCCACCAACTACTGATATTTTTGTTTGTTGCTTCAAGCCAACATTTCGTTGTTTGTATATTGTGTTTTGTTCCTTATACGTTTGAATAGTACGTCTTTCCCTTAACCTAACTTTCATGGTGCGGGATAAGGATAACCCAACTTTATCTAAGTCAATATATACATGCGTTGCATATCGATAATAGTTTTTGATACCCATTACCATTGTGTTGTAATTCATAGATGATTTACTACTATATGAACTGTGTTGTATTTTCTTTACGCCATCTCGTAGTTTTTCTTGAATTCTCTTACGAGATTTTTCGGAGATATTTGTTTGAGCAACATACCCGTTTTTCGTACTCCCTTTAGGTATAGCTTTAATACTAAAACCTAGGAAATCCGCATGCTTTTGTTTCAAGTTCGTAATGCTAGATTTGTTTGTATTAACCTCTAACCTCAATCTTTTATCGAGAAATTCAACTACAGCGTGATAAAATCTAACAGCGTGATTGTATGACCGACACATGATTTTAAAATCATCAGCATATCTGACCATATAACCGCTTTTTAAGTTAGTTCGTTTAGCAGTACCATTATGGAAGCTGTGAATATTTTTACTTTTAATAGGGAAGCTTTCCCATTGAGATTCAACCCAACGATCTAACTCGGTTAGGTAAATATTCGCTAATAATGGAGATAGTACACCACCTTGTGGAAGTCCTTTATCCATAACTCCTACACCGACTACTTCTGTTCTTAACATGCAATTGATTATTGATAGTAATCTTTTATCACGAATGCCAAAGCTCCAAAGTGATTTACTCAATTTCGCATGATTCACATTATCGAAGAACCCTTTAATATCAACGTCAACACAGTAGTACATTTTCCCACGATTGATTAAGCTAACCGTACGGCTTAATGCGTGCATAGCGTTTCTATTAGGACGGAAACCATAACTATGTTTATAGAACTTGGCTTCACATACGGGTTCTAATACCTGTAAGATACATTGCTGAATGACCCTATCTTCAAGTGTTCCAATACCCAATGGTCTTGTTGAGCCATCTTGTTTTGGGATTAGTACACGTCTTGTTTTATCCGGTTTAAACCAAGATAAACGTTTTTGAATTTTTGCTACAAATTCAGATACATTTGTTACTTTAACATCTTCAATGGTTACACCATCCACACCCTCTGTATGAGCGCCATTGTTACTTTTAATTTGATGATAAGCTAGTAGAATATTACTTTCGCTCGTGATTATATCCATCAACTTATAGAAATTATCACCGTTTTTACTATTAGCATAAAGTTCATCAAACGTGGATGTTAAACCATATCGCTTAATATTTTTAATTTTTTCAGTCATACTGTTTTTACTCCCCCACTATAAGTGTTTTAGTAACTTTATTATTCTTAATCGAATCAGTATATTAAATATCTACATATAAAATCTTTTTATCGACTTGAGGTCTTCCCTCCACTACTTATTATCATAGTTTCACAAGTACTACACCTCTACTGCCACGACATTTAATGTATGTTATGAATTTCATACAAACGGGTCATAGTGACCATTCACTCACCGTATATCGCTTCCCACGTTCCGATTAACCTATCATAGTGTTTTACTTAGATGTCTCCTATAAGCCTGTTACCTTGAATACGCCTATAACGTATTATGGACTTTCATAAAGGACGCGTCTTATTCATCCACAGTAACCGTCAAAACATTGACGCTTGATACTTTCGTTATCAAGTCCCATATAGACCCGTACAATTCGGAGATTCGTCAAGACTAAATCTATTCTCATCATATAAAACGACTCCCGACCTATTAGCCTCCATATTCCTCGTGGAACTTAGGATACATTCAGCCGACTTCACCGAGCTTCTTACAATCTATTAAATGGTTAACATCATGCAAGTCGGAGTATCAGAGGGTAAGTTTCAAGGCGTTACCCTATCGTTCCTTACCTCGGTTAATCAGTTCACAATTGCTATTTTTTTCATGCAACCATGCCATAGCTTTTCACTATGGAACGTGGCGCACCCCCCTTAGGATCGTTTGTTACCATACTCGATTGATTTTCCGCACGACTTAAATTATCAATCATAGGTACAACAATCATTTCCCCTTTACCAGAACGAGAAACCCCTAGAATAGCTGTATTCACTGTACTTGTATCAATAAAGTATTGATCTTGATAATGCGAGACTGGAACGCCACCATATCCTTTAAAAGAATCCTGTTTTTCTGGAATCGCTATATATTGTTGTTGAAGTTCCTTAATCGTTGTAAAACGACTATCCCCTTTTTGATTCCAAACTACATTTTTATCATTTTTATAGTTAAATTTGGAATAGGCTAATAGACTAATAGCCACCAGTGGCACAAATAAAAACAAATAAACCTGTTTTGACAGTGCTGGATGTAAGGCTTGCTGTAGAGAAACGTATTCTACCCAATCTGCATCCAATATGTGAGTTATCTTGACCTTCTCTCCTTGCTTGGAAAGTCCGGTTACAATCGTTTGATACAAACTCACCATAAAATTGACAGCAAATAAGGGAACCACTACCACTAGAAAGGAAATAAATAAGGCATTCTTATTTATTTTTGCTTTTTCACCTGGTAATTTTTCCCCTTCAATTTTGTAATCATGTCTTAAATACTTTTTTCTTTTAAAAATGTTCTTTGAAAATCCAAAAGCCATCATCTATCACCAACTTACGAGTTAAATTTGTTTTGGCCACAATACATTAATGCTTACGCATTAATTAAATAACCAGCCCCTAAAACCTTTTCTTTTCTTTTCAACTGGTTGTGTTCCCATTTCTACTGGAACTTGTTGTACGGGCACATGCATATTCTGTTGGGATGGATGATACATCGGTTGTTGATACATTGGATAGAACCCCATATTCGATTGCATTTTCATCTCTAACTCTTCTAGCTTTCGATTGCTTTTTTTCAATCTTTCTTGAAGATCTGCAATTTGCATTTCTTTTTCAGTTACAGTTCCTTTTGACTTCTCCAAAAATTTCTTTTCTTCTAACGAAAGCTCTTTTTGTTTAATTTGTAGTTCTTTCTCATGCAATTTCGCTTCTTTTTCATCTTTAATTTCTTGGAGCCAGTTAGGTGTTTGTTCCTTGATATTTACCTCTATCTCTTTTAATGCTTGTTGCTGTAATCCAAATGCTTCATTCATTAAAGATTCAATTATATTTGCATGCTGAGATAAAATGGCATTTCGCTTATCAACTAGATCTGTTTGTGTATTTCGTTTCAATTCATATACTTTATCAAACAACGCTTTTTTCTTTTGTAACTCCATATCTTTCTGTAAAACGTCCTTTTTTGCCTGAACAAGTGTATGTTTACGCTCCTCTAATTGAGACCCAAATGCTTGATAACTCGTTTCCTGCTCTAATTTGAATGTTTCTAGATCTAGGTTTTGTTTCTCTTTGAATGCAGCTTGTTTCTGTTGTACCTCTTTTTCTTCACTTTCTTTATACTGGCTCGCTTCAATCACCATTTTCTGTATCAGAGATTTAAATACAGGCTGTAGTTCTTCTTCCGCTTCTTTCTCAAAATCTCTTAAAATGGCTTTCTTATATTCTTGTTCTAAGAATATACGCTGTTCATCTGTTGCATTTTCTAACTCTTGATAATACTGATCTTGAATCAATATGAATTTTTTACTATTTAAGATTTGTTTTGCATATTGTACTTGGCACAGTTTTAAATGCGTCATTTCTGTTTCTTTTCCTAACCCCAATAAACTCAACAAATACTCTTCTGTAAAACGACCATCATAACGTGCTTTTTTCTTTCCGACTTCTTGTAGACTTAAATATTGGTTATAGTCCATAAAATTTATTTCTGAATGAGTAACCTGTTTTTCCAATTTTGTTTTTTCTATTCTCGTTTCTTCAGGAATAGCATCTCGAGACTCTTCATTTTTTTGAATACCAAAAGGAAGATTTTCTTCTGTTTCCTCATATTCTTCCTCATCTTCCTCTTCCGATACTTCCTCATCCGATACTTCATCAATCTCTTTATCAAGAGCATCTAACTCATTATCAATAATCTGATCGTCAAACTTTGTTTGCTCATCAAAATCATCTAAAGTAGCCGTTGTGGCAGCTACTTCAAACTCATCAGATGCAACTGAAGACTCTTCTTGTTTCTTTTTCCCTGAACCAAATAGCTTTTGAAAGAAACCTGTTTTTTGAGGAGGATTCTGCTCCATTTGATAAGTTTGGTCCAATCCGCTTCGAATCATTACCGCTCTATCTGATTCCCCCTCTTTCTCCAACACTTCCTCAAACGCCTCTAATAAAGAAAACGGCTGATCTTCTTCTACACGTAGACTAAAATCATATGTGTACTCAAGTTCTTCAGAATCAATCGTTACAACGACTACACCAGACATATTATGTTCGTTATGGAAACGCTGGATCACTCTTTCCGCTTCCAATAATGATAACTCTTTACCTGGTCGGGCTTTATTTTTCTTCAAAAACTGAACTATATCAGTGAATGGTTGCTTTTTTGTAAATTGAATTTGATACATTTCGTTCATCCTTTCTCACCTATAAAATAAAAAGAGCAGATTTCCATCTGCTCTTTTTGAATGATATTTCGGTTTAGAATCCGCCTTTTGATACACCTTGTACTGTTTGGACGATTTCCGCTGCACCCCATACAATAATACAACCTGCAACAATATAAATAAGCCACTTCTTAGCTGTACGGCTCGGTCCTTCTCCGAAAATAAACATTATGCCTGTAACAATTACGCAAAATCCTGCAATCCAAATAGTAATAGTTTGCAATCTACCACTCCAAGCTTTAAAAATGTTTCCAACTGAATCAAAAATGTCATTGTAAGCTAAATGTTGTAAGATGCTAAAGTAAAAGTAATCTAGAAATTCCATAATCTATTTTCCCCTCTCTTAATTCCCTTGTGTTTTTACGTCACTTTGTACGTGACTATTGGTTGATTTTTCTTGAGCTTGTTTTCTTTTTTCAATATCAGCTGCAATCATTTCAATGGATGCTTGTTCTAGCATTTTGTTTCTCCATTCAACGTTTTCACCCGCTAAAACAGAAACACAAATACCATTTACAATTTCCCTTTCCCACTCTTCATAGGTACGACCTTTCTTTTCCAAAATAAAAGAAACCGCCTCATTATATAGCGGTTTCTCATTTTTACCTCTTGGTTTAGCCATCAATATGCCTCCTTTTTTCTCTCTTTGTTGTATATATTTTTTATTGATTCATGCGTCTTTTACGATCAATTAGATATAAACCAACACCCATAAGGATGAAGAACGCTGCCAATACATATGGAATAAATGTTGTCTCTTCATTCGTTTGTGGTAATACTTTTTGCTTAGGCTGTTCTTTCTTTGGTTGTTCTTTTGGTTCCTCAGGCTTTACTGGTTCTTGTTTTGGTTCTTCTGGTTTTGGTGGCTCTGGTTGTTTTTCTGTTGGCGGTACTACATATACTTCATTTGAAGCCAATGGCTTATCGCCACCGATGTGTAATTCACCTGTATTTGGCACGCCATCTTTCTCTAAGAATGGCGCTAATTCTTCAGTTTTTACACCATCTTTAATCTTTGCATCGATCTTCAATGTGTACGTTTGACCCGCTAAATATAAGTAGCTGTCATCTTTCTTATCAAAGACAAATTCAACTTTGTTCCCTTCAATATTCAACTTACCTGTTGTTACTTCTTTTCCTTCAGCGTCAACTAGCTTCGCTCCTTTTACTTCCAGGACACTTACTAGCTCGTCTGTTAGACGTGCTTCTTTCCATGTTCCTGTACTGTTACCCATCTTGTATGTCACATCATATACAAATGCTTCATTTTGAGCTTTTAAAGTCGCTTTTTCTACCAACTTTTCATCGCTGTCCGATACTTTCTTTGTTACTTTCGGTTCTTCTGTTGGTGGTACTACGTATACTTCATTTGAAACCAATGGTTTATCTCCACCAATGTGTAATTCACCTGTATTTGGCACACCATCTTTTACTAGATATTTTGCTAAATCTTCATCTTTTACATCTTCTTTGATGATCGCATCAATTTTTAACGTGTACGTTTGACCCGCTAAATACAAGTAGCTGTTATCCTTTTTATCGAAAACAAATTCTACTTTGTTCCCTTTAATATCCATCTTACCTGTTTTTACTTCCTTACCTTGTGAATCTACTAGCTTCGCTCCTTTTACTTCCAGGACATTTACTAGCTCGTCTGTTAGACGGGCTTCTTTCCATGTTCCTGTACCGTTACCCATTTTATATTCCACATCATATACAAATGCTTCATTTTGAGCTTTTAAAGTCGCTTTTTCTACTAGCTTTTCATCGCTGTCCGATACTTTTTTCGTTACTTTTGGTTTTTCTGTTGGTGGTACTACATATACCTCATTTGAAACCAATGGTTTATCGCCACCAATGTGTAACTGACCTGTATTCGGCACACCATCTTTTACTAGATATTTTGCTAAATCTTCAGCTTTTACATCATCTTTGATTTTCGCATCAATTTTTAACGTGTACGTTTGACCCGCTAAATACAAGTAGCTGTTATCCTTTTTATCGAAAACAAATTCTACTTTGTTCCCTTTAATATCCATCTTACCTGTTTTTACTTCCTTACCTTGTGAATCTACTAGCTTCGCTCCTTTTACTTCCAGGACATTTACTAGCTCGTCTGTTAGACGGGCTTCTTTCCATGTTCCTGTACCGTTACCCATTTTATATTCCACATCATATACAAATGCTTCATTTTGAGCTTTTAAAGTCGCTTTTTCTACTAGCTTTTCATCGCTGTCCGATACTTTTTTCGTTACTTTTGGTTTTTCTGTTGGTGGTACTACATATACCTCATTTGAAACCAATGGTTTATCGCCACCAATGTGTAACTGACCTGTATTCGGCACACCATCTTTTACTAGATATTTTGCTAAATCTTCAGCTTTTACATCATCTTTGATTTTCGCATCAATTTTTAACGTGTACGTTTGACCCGCTAAATACAAGTAGCTGTTATCCTTTTTATCGAAAACAAATTCTACTTTGTTCCCTTTAATATCCATCTTACCTGTTTTTACTTCCTTACCTTGTGAATCTACTAGCTTCGCTCCTTTTACTTCCAGGACATTTACTAGCTCGTCTGTTAGACGGGCTTCTTTCCATGTTCCTGTACCGTTACCCATTTTATATTCCACATCATATACAAATGCTTCATTTTGAGCTTTTAAAGTCGCTTTTTCTACTAGCTTTTCATCGCTGTCCGATACTTTTTTCGTTACTTTTGGTTTTTCTGTTGGTGGTACTACATATACCTCATTTGAAACCAATGGTTTATCGCCACCAATGTGTAACTGACCTGTATTCGGCACACCATCTTTTACTAGATATTTTGCTAAATCTTCAGCTTTTACATCATCTTTGATTTTCGCATCAATTTTTAACGTGTACGTTTGACCCGCTAAATACAAGTAGCTGTTATCCTTTTTATCGAAAACAAATTCTACTTTGTTCCCTTTAATATCCATCTTACCTGTTTTTACTTCCTTACCTTGTGAATCTACTAGCTTCGCTCCTTTTACTTCCAGGACATTTACTAGCTCGTCTGTTAGACGGGCTTCTTTCCATGTTCCTGTACCGTTACCCATTTTATATTCCACATCATATACAAATGCTTCATTTTGAGCTTTTAAAGTCGCTTTTTCTACTAGCTTTTCATCGCTGTCCGATACTTTTTTCGTTACTTTTGGTTTTTCTGTTGGTGGTACTACATATACCTCATTTGAAACCAATGGTTTATCGCCACCAATGTGTAACTGACCTGTATTCGGCACACCATCTTTTACTAGATATTTTGCTAAATCTTCAGCTTTTACATCATCTTTGATTTTCGCATCAATTTTTAACGTGTACGTTTGACCCGCTAAATACAAGTAGCTGTTATCCTTTTTATCGAAAACAAATTCTACTTTGTTCCCTTTAATATCCATCTTACCTGTTTTTACTTCCTTACCTTGTGAATCTACTAGCTTCGCTCCTTTTACTTCCAGGACATTTACTAGCTCGTCTGTTAGACGGGCTTCTTTCCATGTTCCTGTACCGTTACCCATTTTATATTCCACATCATATACAAATGCTTCATTTTGAGCTTTTAAAGTCGCTTTTTCTACTAGCTTTTCATCGCTGTCCGATACTTTTTTCGTTACTTTTGGTTTTTCTGTTGGTGGTACTACATATACCTCATTTGAAACCAATGGTTTATCGCCACCAATGTGTAACTGACCTGTATTCGGCACACCATCTTTTACTAGATATTTTGCTAAATCTTCAGCTTTTACATCATCTTTGATTTTCGCATCAATTTTTAACGTGTACGTTTGACCCGCTAAATACAAGTAGCTGTTATCCTTTTTATCGAAAACAAATTCTACTTTGTTCCCTTTAATATCCATCTTACCTGTTTTTACTTCCTTACCTTGTGAATCTACTAGCTTCGCTCCTTTTACTTCCAGGACATTTACTAGCTCGTCTGTTAGACGGGCTTCTTTCCATGTTCCTGTACCGTTACCCATTTTATATTCCACATCATATACAAATGCTTCATTTTGAGCTTTTAAAGTCGCTTTTTCTACTAGCTTTTCATCACTATCAGATACTTTCTTACTTATTTTTGGTTGTTCTGTTGGTGGTGTGACTTTTGGAACATTT
Source organism: Bacillus cereus (assembly GCF_015071065.1). Lineage (GTDB taxonomy): Bacteria > Bacillota > Bacilli > Bacillales > Bacillaceae_G > Bacillus_A > Bacillus_A cereus_BA. Next base: position 60,883 of record NZ_VOVA01000017.1, read on the forward strand.
GAAACATAAGGTTTATCGTCAATGTTTAATGTCGCTGTGTTTGGTACACCGCCATCTTTAATGAATTTTGCTAATTCAACTTCATTGGCTTTTTCTGCAATTTTCGCATCAATCACTAATGTATAAGATTTATCCGTTAAATGAGCAACTGAACCATCTTGTTGTGCAAATTCAAAAGTTACCTTTTGACCATCTATTTTTGCTGTACCTAATGAAGAAACATCTTTCCCATCTCCATCCACTAACTTCACAGCTGTTGGCTCTAATACGTTTTCTAATGTATCATGAATACTCGATTGTTTTGATTTTTGCATATCTTTAAAACTTACATTCACTTTATATTGAAATGGCTCTTTTCGTTCTTTTAGTGTAGCAAGATCCATTTTATCTTTTTCATCACTATCAGAAACCGTCTTATTAATAGCTGGTTTACAAATTTGAGATGGTGTCACTTCTACCTCTACATTTTTAACCGCTGTATCTTGGTCCATGATTCTTGCTGCGCCTTCCGCAATAAGTTCTTTTGCTTTAGCTGAATCTTTCGCTTTAACCTTATATGAAAGTTCAAAATCACCTTGAACTTTAGATAAATCCCAGTGTATTTTATTTTCTTCCTGGCTCACTTTGTCAGGCTGTATTGTTCCACCAAAACTATCTGGAACAATTTCAAAATTTTCATTTACTCGATCTTCCATGAAGTCACCCATTCCTTTACGTACAGAACGAATAACATTTCGAATCGCTTCTCCTAAATCCGCAACATTACCTGTATTCACATCAAAAAACAAATTGTTAGTAGTTGTTTGTCTAATACGCTCATTAAACAACGGAACAAGAGAATCTTTTCTATCATCTAACACTCTAGTAAAATAACTATCGTCTTCCCAATAAACTGTAGCAAATTCATATCCTTTATCTTTGACCTGTTGCGCTTTAGAAACCATGTCAGCTGTTGAGGTTTCCCAATCGTTGAAATAGTCAGCTTGATGCTTTCCTTTCATCGTTTCGTTCAGATGCATAATTCCATCTTCTCGAACGTTCTGCGCCCCATCCGTCACAAGCATAAATACCGTTTGACGATCGTTCGTATCCCCTTTTGCTTGTTCATATTGATTCAAAGCTTCTGTAAGCCCATGCCCAGTTGGAGTCGTTCCACCAACCGGCATATTATTAATGGCTTGAATTGCTGAATCAACATTACCTGTTAATGGTTGGTGTAATGGTGTTTCTAAATCCACACCAGCGGTTGCTGCTTCAGATCCGTCTGGATTTACAATCCCACGATCTCCACGGAACCCTGATACCTGAATGCGATCCATGTCAGGCCGTAACTCAGTCACTGAACTTGCGACAAATGATTTTACATCATTCCAAATCCCTTTGAATGACCCGGATTGATCTTGCACTAAAACCAAATCTAGTTTATCTTTTCCCAAAACCTTATTCCCTTTTAAAGTCACCTGATATTCATTTGCACAAGGATGACCCGTTTGGGATACATCACGATCAATCTCAGCCAATGCTCCTAAGGGATTCATCAACATAGTTGTTGTCATTGCTGATGCAACAATTTTTTTAAAACGAGATGAATGTCTCTTTGACATTTTCTCCCTCCTTATTTTATATTTTTGATTCTTAAAAGCGAAGAAACAAACAAACCAATGTTGGACTTCTTGCCTTGATATTCATATAAGACCTCCTTAAATCGTTTTTAATATAGAAAAAAGCCCACCACATAATGTGATAGGCTTTGAATTTTCCTTATGTACGTACTGAATAGATGTACATAGGAATAGAGGTAACAGAAAGTTTTAATATTATTAATGGTGGAATGGGGGATATCCCATCGTTACCTCTATTCATATAGACAACTTGTCCAACAAAAAAAGAGCATCTAGAAATAGATGCTCTTTTCAAGAATTTACCTTTGTATATTTCAAAGTCGCACGATCCGCAATACTTTTTAAAAACTCTTCTTTATCTTTTGCTTCCTCATAATCTTTCTTAAAATCTCTACCTTTGTCATAACCTTTCTTAAGATATTCCCAATCGTTTGAATCAAGTCGATTGACACGTCCTACCTTAAACAATGAGAACCCACTATCATTCATATCAAACACAAAATATTCTCCTGTTTGTACAACCCAAGGATCTTGTTCACTATGTTTATTTGGCTTCATAACTTTTAACACTTTATATTTTCCTGCTTTATATTCCGTTTCCTTGACATCATATACAGCCGACTTCCCATTGTTTTCATCTGTGTATTGCCATTTATCATCACTTATAATTTCAATTGAACTTTCACCCTTTTTCACATTATACTTACTTTTCTCTTCCAAAAATTTATCACCTTTTTTAAATTGTGATGAATCCCCACACCCTACAAGAAAAGCACTTAATAATACAAATAATATCGGTAACCTCTTTATTTTTTTCAACATTGTCCCAGCTCCCATTCTATTACCAATTACCTTCGTATATCATAACATATGGTAATACGAGACTACTTTAAAAACTTTCTACTTTTCTATAAAATTCAAATTTGATTAAATTACCCCTCACTAATGTACAGACAATCAATTCCTCTTCAGAAATTACTCCGCTTGACGACTTATTCTATTTCTTTGACAGCAGCTATATCTGTCCATTCAATACATAACTCTCCTATATTAGACGGTTCAAAAACAGTAATAAATAAATCCTCCATAGTTTTATCATCTACATAACACTTACATTTAAAATACTCATTGTTCCTTTCAATGAATGTTTCTATTTCGTATTTCTTACCTATTTCAAATAGGTTCATAATCAGTTCTGATCTACCTTTACGTTCTAAATCATGATATTTTTCACGCAGATCAAAAGCTATTTTTACATCAGTTTGATAACGTGTTCCTTCAACCATTACCCATAACATACTAAGCATAAACTTATCTAAATGGTCTTTATTTCTCGCCCTATGTGCATTTGATGCAAGTTCAATCATTCGTTCCTCTTTTGTCTCTTTAGCCAAGTAAAATCACTCCTTATATACAAAATTCAAATTTGATGAAACTCTACAGCAAGAACGGAATGAGTAAAACTTTTTTCAATACGAATCCCTTTTTCTTCGATCAGCTGCAACAACACTTCTTTTGCGAAAGGTTCATATTAACTCTCCTTTCAATCCGTTTTCACTTTCCATAAAAAACTACAAGTAATACAGCCTACTAAATAAATCATCATAAATTTGATAAAAAGATCGATAATAATATCATTCATTCCCCATTTACCTCCCCTAGTGCTTGTAAAATACAAGCTATGATTATAAGAAGGATCAATAACAATAAACTTCCTATATCTCGACATTTCCTAAACATCGACATCCACTCCTGGCGTTACAGGTGGCGCAAAGTCTTTATATTTATTTGTATCTATCGTATATTTCACAAACTTAGTTCGAATGTTCATATCTCCCCTACCCCTCTACATCTATTTTCAAATGCTCTTGTAGTTTTCTCTGTTTTCGCTTCTTCTTTTCTCGTTTCATATCTTCTATTAACCTTTGAATCTTCACCGCACTTGATTTTCCTTCAGTAGATACATTGAATATTAAACGCTCATTCTTATTATTCCCAGTCACTATAAGTTCCCCCTAACTTTGTTTAACGTACATAAAGGTAGAGGCAACAGGGTTATATACTAGGACTATAGGGTAAATAGAGGGAGGAATATAACCATTGCCTCCACCTTTATATGCATTAAAAGTCAATTTTAAGCTCCTTTCCTCAATTTTTTATTTTTATACCGCAATTGATATCCAATACTAACCATTACAGCAATCATAAAGTTTATAACGATAACTTTTAATACCATGTCCTCACCCTATCAAACTTTTTTTGACTAATACTTTAAAATCACAATCACAATTGCTATCCATAATGGTAGCACCATAAAAAGTGCATTCTTACAACCTCTTACAAATGCAAAATCATCACTTACATTCTGTTTACCATTTAATTGCTTCAAACAAAAACACTCCTTTCAAGATACAAAAAAGGAACAGAATCAAATCATGATTCTGTTCCTTTTTTGAACTTACATATACTCTTCATTACTTTAAAAATACGATCCAATGCATTTGTCTCATCAAAATCACATCACTCACAGTAAAACTTCGATTCAACACCGAAATTTCTTTACCTAATCCATACGATTCATTTAAGTCAAATAAACCGACATTTATTTGCTTTGTCCTTAAAATCTTTTCATTTTTTTTAGTCACTATCATGCAATTCAACCCTCTCTTGCCCCTCATTTCGTAAACCGAATACTGTTTGCTCTTTATCATAACGATATAGCTCTGAATACATTTCATCAGAAGGATTCATTTTAACCATATAGCGTGTTAATCCCACCATATGTACCATCGGGTGAGCTGCACTCACTACAATTTCAATACCTACAGCCTGACAACCAATTAAAATTTTAACAGCATCCATAACACGTTGATCTAACCGATCAAATGATTCCATCACTAAAATTCTTTTTATTTCATTCTTATGCTTTTTTAATTCTTTTCTAGCTTTTTTCAAGATATCAATACAATTATCTTCATCTGCACATGTATTAAAATTCAAATAATGTGTCATGATTCCTTCTTTTTCAAGTCCAATTTTTATATCTTGTAAAATACTTGTGCATGTTTTTAAGTCACCTACTACAAGATAACCTCTTGCATTTCTAACAGGTTTCCTCATAACATCTACAAGCGCATTTATATAATTATTATAATTATCCCATTTCATATTGCATTCTCCTCCACATCAAACTTCTATACGTATGAAAAAGCATAAAAAAGAAGCCAATTATCCCGAATGGCTTCTTTTTTACGATTATTAGCACGTTGCTTCTTTTTTAGCTGTACAAACTACTGTAAAACTGGCATAAAGTAGATGTACATAAGGATAGAGGTAACCATAGATATTTTTAAAGAGTAAGTGATCGACTAGCAGGACGGATTGTTACCTCTATCCGTACGTACACCTTTATTCAATTACTTCCTAGTACGTACGATATTTTTCATTTTGTGTACTTTCTTTGCACTTTCATTGGTTGTTTTTTCTCTCTATCTTCTAAAATCTTCTTGTTTCTGTGTTGAATTTCTTCAATTCTATAATAATTTCTTACTGACTCTTCCCAATATGTACACATTAGATGTACACCCCCATTAATCCTAATAAATCTAACCTCATTACACTGATACCTATACTAGATCAACCTCTCTTGTAATGTATGAAGTGTTTTGTGCAGGATAATTATCACTTACATCAAACAAATCAATGTGAGTCTTCATAATATCCATGAATTCTTCCTCTGAAATCATTTCAGGTTCAAAAATACCTTTATCCAGATCCTTTGTATAATCAACAATTTCCATTTTACTGACGCATAGCCAGTTTCTTTTAATAAATGAACATCTGGTACAATTTTAAGTATGGTATCTCTATCAAAGGAACAATCAATTAAATGCGATACATAGCATGTGTCACCATTCTTCTTATTAAGAGTTTGTACTTCTAATTCTTCTAAATCAAATAACTTTTCATCACCTTTATCATCAAAAATTTTAAACAAAATACAAATACTCGTTGAACCAATTAAATCTCCTTTATAAGAAAATGATTCACTTGTTAAGAACACACGATCAAAACCTAATCGATACTTCTTTTTTGCTCCTGTATTACTTTCAGCTGTTTGAATTCCCATCATACATTCTCCTTATCAGGTATTTTATTATCATTTATCACTAAAAAATAAACTCTTTCATGTTTGATCAATTTAATTCTGCATAAAATCTATTACATAACCTTTTGTTTATAAATTACTTTCTAAAAATTAATAAACGGTCTATTAATTCTACGATTACCAATGCGAGAAGGAGATTCTCCATTCATAAAAGTGGCGTTTTGCTTCGCTACGCCCTCGCGTTAAAGGAATGCATATACCGCTATGCGCTCAAGATACATTCTTTACATATCTGTCATGGCGCTATAATCCAATGTATAGCCCTTTAAATAGTCTGTAGCCCTTAAACTCACAATCCTTCTTGGTTCAAAGAATCTTTTGGGTAATTACTGGCATTCAGATTCCCTACAAAGAACTGCAAGTCGTATGACTTACAAATAGACCACCACTAGTGCTTTATTTCAAGCTGCTATCTTTCAAGCGGTACATTTGACCCTCAGGGTTTATTCGTGTAAAACTTCTCCCATCTTCCCACGAAATGGAGTGGCAAACAGTGGACGTGGCACTCCCCCAGCAACTATATCTAATTTTCAAAGAACGCTAGAAACCCAAATCCATAAATTGATAAATCATTAGAACTTCAATTGTTTTGATTGATATTTGAACTGCTCTAACTCTTTATTTACCCTATCAATTCATTAGATTTAGTTTTCACCTTTGTGCAGTTGTATTTCATGCACAATTAAACTGATCAAATTGTTCGTTATTTCCTTGCATATTTCACATGATTTAAGCTGCTACGAGTATTACTTTTCTTCGCAATCACTACTCCATAGCTATTCTTTACAGCTCTTATGTACCTAAAGACTTTAAATACAGGTATTTCTCGTTTCTTTTCCTGATCATACAAATTACCATTGTCTAAAACGATGTAATGTTCATCCTTAAACGTAATGACTGAATGGCCATATTTCACTAAGGTTGGTATATCCATCTCATTCAAAGGTATTATCTTATGTGTCCGATTACTAAACTCTGCTACTTTCATAATCATTTACCCCTTTCACATCACTACAAGAATGTTCTTCTTACAATCCTTGTTTCTCGTTTTTAACAAGTTTTTCAATACGAGCCACAGATCTAAACAATCAAAATAACAAAAACTTAACTATAGTGAGCAATATTAGATTTTTAACGTAAGATGATTATTTTGCATAAGCATAGAAAAAAGGCGTAGACCGTTGTTCAGTCTACGCCTTTTCTTCTTTATCCGAAGAACCACTTTAGAATTATAACAAATATGATACCAACAGCCTCAATAATTGGTATTATTTACACATCTATTGTGTATAATAATTCCTTGTTTTCATATCGAAAAACAGTTATTATTAAAGTTGTTGCATATATATTATGCAACCTAAAGTGGGCAGCCTTTCTAAACGGTTCTGTCGTTTATCGAGGTCGGAATTAATAAGAGCTCCAACTCTTATTATTCCCAGCCCATCTATGTAATTGTAAAGTGGTACGCTTGATGCAATCTAATACATCTTACTACAAACAATGGTAAATCACGGATATCGAGAAGTCAACCACAATCTAAAAAAACAGATTCACAGTACAATCAAAAATATAAGCAATACTCGATAAATCCTCATTTTCACTGACCTGAAAGTGGGGATTTATTTATTTATGGATTTTTTAGGGAACTACAATGACAAACACGTATAATCTTACTTATTCATCACTCTAAATTCACCTCGTCCCGAACGATTAGCGAATTGAGTTTAACACATACGTAGTTATATCCGAACATCATACATGAACCTCCTGAATCGAACTTACGTTCTTATTTTAACACGCTCACATCTCTTTGTTAACATAAAAACGGAAATATATTGAAATACTAATATAATTATTTTATATTTACTGCTCAAAACACCTTAGTTTGTGAATCTTTCACAAACATTTCTCGAATAGCAAAAACAAAATTTGGGAAATCTCCCTAAAAACCACGAATGCGACTGCCTCATTCGAGACAATCGCATTTAAAATTCAAAAATCAATATATTAAATTATCCAATTCCGCCACCTGGATCAGTCATTTTTGCCAGTAAATGTTGCGAATCAGTTTTTACGATTTGGCTCTCTTGTTCCTTACCATCAGTCGAAACTATTAGAAAACCAACAATCATAGCTATTCCAGTAATTATCTTTATTGTCTTTTTCATACTACATCACCCCTTACATTATACCCAATTTTATTAAATTCTTCCAACACTTTTTTAGGGAATTTGCTATAAAATCGATTTCCTGCACTCTCAAACAGCTCAATAGATTTCTCAACTAACCTTTTATTATTCGTAGCTAACCCTAAATAACAGTATTGCATAGGCGTTAAAAAACCTTGATCTCTTTCCAATTGATACAGTATATTTCTAGCCTTTTCTTTATTCCCTTTAAGAAACTCCAAAAAAGATTCTTCAGCTGGATGAAATGCTCTAATATCGTCTAAATCACATTGATTCATCATTTTAATAAAAGCATATGTGTTTAAAATGTATTTTTCTCTTTGCTTTGCTCTTTCAAAATATGATGTTTTTACCAATTCCAAAGCCTTTTTTATATAATTTGATGCCGTTTTATAACACTCAAAAGTATAGGACTCAGCAAGATATACTAATGCTGATGTTTTTAAAAGAGAATAACACCCTTCTTGATCTTTCAAATCTAATATATCCTGACATAACCTTCTAGACTCTTCGATGTTATCTCGCATTAAGTAAGCACAAGCAAGTGATTCTTTCATTCTGACTCCATAAATTGTTCTAATAAAGTCATCTGATATATTATCCACTTTTTGTTCTAATACCGCAGCATATTCAAAAAACGTATTGAATTTCTCTAAATCATACATGGTATAGCAAGTTAAAATGTCAAATAAACCATTCATTTCATTGGTTTTTATCACTTTACTTTTCTTATGTGTCTCTAATTTATCAAGTAATTCTGTATTTTGAATTGCACCGGTCCCTCGTAACCATACCAATTCATATACATAAGCCCACTCTCGATTCATTGCAAGTGATGAATGTTTCTCCCGATCAATAACTTGTTTTAAAAGTTTTAGATCACCTGTAGCATTTGCATATTCCATAGCAATCCGCAAATTTTTCTTGCTTGTTGTAACAGCACAAAACCTATGAAGTATTTTCTGCTTCTTCGCTATGTTATCCTCATATAAAATGTTAAGTAGCTTAATTAAATTCCAAAATCCAAACTGTGTTTTTCCAGTTAAGTTTTTTGAGAATGTTCCCCCAACAACTCCAATTTCTTTAGCTAATTCTTCTTGAATTCTCCTTTGGTAATCGATCTCATCAATGAGTAACTTCAAAAAGCTTAATAATTCTTTTTTCTTCTCTTCTTGTTTTCTCTCAGATATTTGATTCATAGTTATTACCCCTCATGGAAACAGAACAAGAGTGTAGCGACCACTCCTTTTATACAAAATATACCCTTATGCTACCTACATTACGAAGCATAATCCCCAGAGCTTTTTTAAAAATTATATTATGCTCATATACATAAGTATTTTAGCACAAAGATATCATGATATTTACAACTGTAGAACAATTGGTCCGAAAGAGAACAAATAATCATCATGAACTACGGCATATCAACGTTCCATCACTATATGTAATTCTGCATAACATTTAATATGTATATAAAGAAAGTTAATTGTATTTATCATTTTCCGACAGAAGACACCTTCCTCAATTTGCGTGAAGGTGCGATAGCACCAGCAAATAGGTGGGAGATGAATATGGGGTACAGCCGAGATACGTGTAAAAACAGGTCATAGCCTTACTTTTATTTCCAAATCGGTTTGAAATCGGGGTTTTCTCTATTATTTTTGAACTTATTGTCATACACCCTAATCATACAATTGAAACGAAGTGTTTTAAGTAGCTAACTAATAGATGATTAGGGTTAAGCCATAATAGACAAAGTGTAGCTTTAAAATAAAGTCATGATGTTTTTAAGAAAGGCGCGAAATTTTGAAAAAAAGTTGCGGCGTTTCTTAAAGGTTGTTGTTTTATAATTAAAAACAGAATCCGGAACGTACGTTTGTTAATTTGGGATTTTCTGTTATAATTATATTAAATTAGCTTAGAAAAGAGGGGAAAAATTGAGTGAGATAAAAAACATAATTAATAATTTTAGTCATTATTCATCTTGGTTAAGCACTTTAGAAGAAATCAATGAAACATTATGGTCTAAACCGATAGCCGAGGGTAAATGGTCTGTAAGTGAGATAATAGCCCATATTATGAATTGGGACAATTATCTATTAACAGAAATCTTCCCATCTGTTCAAAATGAAAAGGGAATGGAGTTTCCAGATTTTGATACATATAATAAACAAGCATCAAACTACGTAAAATCAGGCGTATCACAATCAAAACTTCTTGAAAAAGCAAAAGATACAAGGGGATTACTTGTAAAAGAACTTAACGAATTGCCAACCGAAAAGTTAAAAAATCCATTAACAGCAAACGGTGTAACGCATTGTCCGCATACTGGAACCCCTTATTCACTTATATACATTGTTAAGGAATTTACAGATCATGATAACCACCACAAAAAACAAATTATACAATTCTTAAGGGAAAACAACTTGGACTAATTCAATCACGGGTTTTGATCATATTGCACATTTCTAATTTCAAAAACGGGCGCATAAGTAACATATGAATCATAGAAATAATCAAACTTTTTTATAAAATTTAGTAGTATAGAATAACTAATCCCAATTATTTTGATTAATTTTTCTTCAAAATAATTGGGATTCTTTTATGATAAAATCAGTTTTTTTAGCTAGTTTTAATTAAACCTTATTCCAAATCTACACAAAGACAAACTTTTTAATGCAAATAGACGAAATGATATCTATAAGCTCAATAAGTTTTGTCTGGAAATAAAAGTAAGCCTATGACCTGTTTTTACACGTATCTCGGCTGTACCCCAATATCGGTTGGCGTAAGACAAAATGTTTGTTACCATATACTTGTACAGATTGCTCTTTGAAAACTGAAGATATGAGGTTGGTTGCAGAAAAATCGTTGCAACCGTAAAATTTTCAACGTTCAATCACCCCACGCTTGCCAAAGTTGCGAAAACCAAGCTAAAGTAGGAAGCGTGGTGAGTCAACGTGCAAGATACTTATGTTCTCACCGTAGGAACTGCGGACAGAGCCTGCTAAGATAACTGGTGATTACATCGGTGTTCGCAGGAATCTCCCACTTCAAACAGACCGCAGGGTCGTTAAGTGGGGGTAGTTCAAGAAAAAAGCTTGCTTAAGATTTCCCTTGTTCATAAATCAATTCATCATGAACTCCCTGGTTATATAACCAGGGAGTTCATCTATACACAACTTAAATTTTTTCCTACATGTTATTCATTTCCGTTTTACATCAAAAAGATCGAAGACGCAAATTTCCAACTAAAAACTACTCATTATCCGAATTTCTCAATGCTTTTTTTAACCGTTTATTTTGCAAATACAAAGTCGGTTTAGTATCAAATACCCCATGTTTTATATATGCATATGACTCCTTAAACACTGTTACCTGACTACCTTTCTTCTCATCAATCATTAATAAAAACCAATACTTTTCCTCATCAAGAACAACTCCTGATAATTCTTTCCCACTCTCAAATACAACACTGATTGAATCCCCCACTGAAAATGTAAATTCTGTAGGTTTAGCGTATCCCTGATCTTTCATCTCAACTGTATAAAAGTCATTCACTAATAATACCGGTTCAACCTTTTTATGCCTCACATATGAAATCGCACTTTTCATAACAGTAAAATACGAACCTTTTTCTGTTTCAACATAAAAATAAAAAGCTCCTTCAGATAACAAGGTACCCTTAATCCCCTTACCATCTTTAAAATAACAAGCAATTGTTTCTCCTACATAGAACGCAAAGCTTGTACTACTATCAATATCCTTGCTAGATCGCTCTTCCACAGTTGGTAATTTATCATGCTTTATATATTTAATCTCAGGAAGATTCACTGTTACCTGATACTTTTCATCCTTCTCTTCCACATCAATTACCAAATAATATTTTTCAATACTGGAAACTATCCCCTTTATCAATGAATCTACTCCAAAGACCTTAACAGACACTGCACATCCCCTCATAAATGCAAAAGAATGTCTATAACGTCCATTTTTATCTCGTTCTATAGAATAATTCTTATTCATAAATTACACTCCTTAAATGTAAATTTGTATTGTAGTCTATTTTTTTTTTGTAAATAACTTAAGATGGTTATGTAATAAGCTAAATTAATACATAAATTCCCTTGTAAAAATAGATACTTTCTGTAAATTTCACGTACCATAGTAAATACAAATCCCCCATATAAACACCAATAAAGATTAAGTATATAACATAACGCCATAGCCTTACTGAACAGGACAAGTATCATAGATATATTATGTATTGGCAGAGTGGACAATTAAAGTTTAACCAGCTGGCAACCCTTCAAAGATGCTGTAAGACTCTTGTGTTTCCGCTATAGCGCTATTGTTTTTGATTTCTGATATGATACTGCCCAATTGAGGGTATAATTTTTCGAGATATGATATGTAATTTGTTCTTTTTTTGCTTTTTTCTCGTAATGCAAATGAGATTAACATGCCGATTGTTGAAAGACCAGTTTTTGCATATTTCCCTTTGCCTTCTACCGTCTTAAAAATCTTCTTGCTGTTCTTCAGAACTGTATTAAGCGTGCTTCTAGCGATGGAAAGTTCCTGGCATAGTTCATTTTGTGAAAAGTATAGTACCGGTTTGTTCTTAGAATGCATTGATAAGAAAGTAATAATATCCGATTCCCACTCATGCCAATGAGAGCGCACACGATCGTCACGCTTTTTCTTATGTTTTCTCCAAAGTACAGATGGTACTTTTTCTGAATTCATTGCTTTTGTGTTTGTATATGTTTCTAATAATCGATTGATGTAATCACTATGAGCTGCATGGTACTTTCCTGAATAAGCAGACATAACACTTCCTCTTACCTCACAATGATCTAAAGGCATATCCAGGTTACTATTAAATTGATCCATCATGTTTAAAGTATCTTGGATTTTCACTTTACTTTGGAAGCAAGCTAAAGAAAGGGTGAAAATAGCATTGTTTCGCCCTGCTCTTGTTTGTTTTGGCATGATGTTTGTACAATTCATTACTTGCTTAAACCAAAATTCATCAATTTGTTTTGGTTGTTCTACAGGTTCATTTTTAGAAAAGGGAGTTTCAAGTACATTGTTTTCTCCTGGACCCACAATAAAGTCTTTCCCTTTATTGTCGTCTTGTCTTTTGCTCCACTCCTGTAACTGTCTGAAAGAATGCACATTCTCCTCAAAAAACATAACGATATTTTTTTCTGAAGGCATTCTGAAGAAACCCAAGTGATTGCATGTTAAATCAACTTTTGGTAAATGTTCAGCGAACATTTCTCTTAAATTTTGAGAGATTCTTTTCGCTGATTTGATCGCAATATAATTTTTGTTTTTACTTACATATACTGCTTGTTCCAACACATAATACACTTGATAACCTTTTGTTGTTTCAAGAATCATAGTAGGTACACCGATGCCATTATTTAATGCTACATCATTAATAGCAGCCACAGGGAATGATTTAGAATCAATATCAATGACAAAGCAATTAATTTGTTGCAGGTTTTTCTCACTATGGCCTGTAATTGTACGCAGTCCACTCTTGCTATATGTACCAAAGTTGTATACATTCGGTGTCCAATGAGAGGCTTGTCCCACATGATCCAGTACAGCTTCTTCAGAAGTTAATACAACACCACGAGTACCAAAATCAGCACTTAAATCTTCTTTTTTACGAGTTATGAAGATTGAACCACGCTTGTTTTTCTTACCATTTACGATTCTTTCTTCAAATTTTTCAATTCCTTTTAAAGCTACTAAACTAGCTTTAGAATTCTTTGCTTTATATTTTCGTACGCCATTATGTAGTATTAATTCAATCGCTTTTTCTACTGTATTCATGTGAAACCTCCTCTCTTTACTAGATTTTGAACAACCAAAAAAGGTGAGCAGTATTTACACTGCTCACCTTAAATAAATAAACCACCCGAATTTGTATAGAAAGCCAGAAAAAACCATACTTAAATATGCTTGAGAATGCACTTAAATAAAGGTTTCTGTCTTTACAAAACAGAACTAATTAACTATACTAAAAAGAGATATTTTTTATCTCTAATAGAATAGTTAACTAGAACGGAGGGAAGTTTACATACTGGTTGTGACAGTGTGTAAATGGAATATAAGATGTATCCAGCAACTTATATTCACCTGAGTAAAGTCATTTTCATGATAACTTTACTCAATCTGTCAAATTGAGACCTGAGAAATCTCAACTAGACAGCCGTTCTTATTTTTTATGTAATTTTGTATTGTTTAATCTATGTAAGTATCGATTTAAAATTTATTTTTAATTAATATATAATCGAACTAAATCGTATTGTGTTGAAAAACTTGTTGTATATACCGTACAACAAGTTTTTTTGTTTGTAAATAACTATATAACTCGTAAGATCTCTCTCTATTAAAAAATAATACCCTTTTTTTATAATTTTATACTTTTATAATAGTATAAAAATCTCATTTTTAAAATATATATATTATATTTTTTTATGAAATTATAATTTTATAAAATTATAATTTCATATTATTATAGAAAAAACAAATAACAAACCCTATTATTAAAGGGTTTGTTAAAATGATTCCCTTTGTACATTATTAAATTTATAACGAAAAGAAAACTTTTATAAATTTATAAAAGTATAAATTTATACTGTACTATTGTCTAATTGTGGTATAAAATAAAAGTATAAACTTATAAAAGTATAAAAAAACTTTTTTTACGAGGTGACGGAAAATGTGCAAAGTAATCACTACTGGGAACTTTAAAGGCGGAGTTGGAAAAACTACAAACGCTGTAATGTTAGCTTATACATTCGCGAATCAAGGGAAGAAAACTTTATTAGTAGATTTAGATCCACAAGCAAACGCTACTGATCTATTACTCAATACAATGAAGAAAGTATATTCAACAGAGCCGGAATTCAAAAAAACATTAGCAACGGCTCTTATAGATGAAAACTTACAAAGCGCATTAATTCATGTTTTACCTAACTTAGATTTACTTCCTTCTTACGAAGACTTACAAACATACGAAAAATTCCTCTTCAAAAATTTTGAAGACGACTATTCTCAAGATACTTATTTCGCAAAACAACTAAATACAATTAAAAAAAATTACGATTATATTTTCATTGATGTTCCACCACAATTGAATAAATTCGCAGACAGCGCTCTGGTTGCAAGTGATAATGTAATGGTTATTTTACAAACACAAGAAAGATCACTGAAGGGCGCTCAAAAATACATCGAACATGTACTTTCACTAGCAGATGATTATAATTTACCTTTAGAAATCATTGGAGCATTACCAGTCTTAATGCAAAACGGTAATGAAATCGACAAAGACATACTTCAAGAAGCTGAAGAAATTTTCGGGAAAGCAAATGTCTTTAATACTACCGTCAAACAAATGGCACGTTTGAAAAGGTTTGACAGAACAGGAATTACTTATAATATGAAAGATATACATGATAAAAACGTTCACGTTGTATATAAGAATATAGCAAATGAAGTTGAAGAAAGAATTCATATATTGGAAGGAATGAAGTAATCAAATGAACATAAATAAAGATGAGATAGGTTTCAGAAGAGAAAAGAAAACAGAGGGATCTGAAACATTTACACCCGAGAACAAAGAAAATCAAGATCGCACTTTCCCTGAAGATGGAAAACTCTTTGAAAAGCCTAAAAGAAAGCTCACTACTAAAGAATTACCAAAATCTTTCCGTGTCTCATTAGAAACACACACAGCAATATCTACACTTGCTACAATCGAGGATATGAAAATTTATGAAGTCATAAATATGTTAATAGAAGAAAAAGTTGCCTCATTACCAACCCCAAAACAAAAGCTAGTGAAAAGCGCTGTAAGACAAGTACTTGAAACAAAGAAAAAAGCAAACAAGGTATAAAGGTAAAACTTTATACCTTTCCAAATAGACCTATTTATAATTTTATAAAATTATAAAATAACGTATAGAACTCGAACACTTACATATGTTTCCCTTGCAAATGGATCGAAGAAATTAGATTAGGTGAATTGAAAAAATTATAAAACTACAACTACATTTATAATTTTATAAAATTATAAATGTATAAATATATAAAATTATAAAAAGGAGTGGTACCATGAGAACCCTCGGTATTATAGGGTTAGTTGTTATAGGATTAGTATTTTTTAATGTGATTTCTCTACATACAATTGGGACATTGTCTCTCATAATTGGATTTATAATAGCAACAGGAATAGGTGCATATGTCCTATATTATTTCGCTCTCCGTTTCCTTGTACTATTCACTACTATTGTTGGGATTATTATAGTTATTAGCTTAACTGCTTATGTCGCTGAAATTCTAATATAATTCAAACTTCAAGCTGGAGGATTCAATATGGATCTTACTAAGGAATTAGAGACTATTTTAAGATATAATCACTTAAAAACACATATATAAAAGGAGAAATGCAAAATGAACTATAAAAAATCAAATATATCTATCGAAAATATTGAAATGTTAAAAACGTTATCTCACCCAATTCGTGTTGAAATTATAACAATTCTTATGCAGCATAACACATTGAATGTTTCAGAACTCGTTAATAAACTACATATACCACAATCAACAGTTTCACAGCATCTTTCTAAAATGAAAGGGAAGATATTAAGATGCGATAGAAGAGGTTTAGAGGTGTATTACTACATAAGCAATCCGAAAATCCCACAGATCATTGAAATTTTAGCATCTACTAATAAATAATCTTATTCTAAAAGGAGCATTGAAATATGAATGTTGCAAAAGAAAATAACAACCCTATTTCTTTCTTTGATAATTTTTTCGAAAATCACCCTGTCAAAAATGATGTATTTGTAATTGAAGCGAACGACAGATACTTCTTTTTCGAATACGACACTATAATTGATATGATAAAAAAATTCACCCCAAAACAGCAAGACTATATCAGAAGACAACTGAAATTTTATAATTACTTAAATCAGGATTTAACAATCTGCTTAATGCAAATCGCATCTGATTATATAAGAAGACTTGTAGGAGAGCATAATAAAATAGAGTGCAAGATCCTACCCTTACACTCTATCTATAAAAACTAAGCGAAAGGAAGTATTACCCTTTGCAAAACACCAAACCCATTATACTATTTAAAGAGATATTTGTACAAAAAAAGTAGATTTAAAACAAGTTATAAAAAAAACACACTCCAGAGAGTGTGTTTCTTTTATAATGGTAACCCTGCCATTATGCCAAAAGTAGAAAGTAAAATCAAAAATTTACCTGCTACTTCTACTATTTTACTTTCTTCTAGTAAGCAAACGCTTCCTATGAAAATTGATAATAACATATTTTCACCTCCTAAATTGAGCTCCTAAATTGAGAGCTTGCTTGTTTGGAATCTTAAACCCCTATCTCAATTTAGTCAGATGGCTATTCACATGTCTCTTATCCATAAAATAGTATATAAATATGATATCAGAAATTAATACATCCCTCAACTACTTCAACCGTCTAGCAATCTCATAGATTACGGAATACTAACAGAATTCCCCGCCTGGCGGTGCAACTTTGCATTTTATTTTTTCACTTCAGTCCATTTAAAATTAAATTCTCCACCAAAATCATTCGTAACAATACCTTTGATAGAAGAACGTTGTAAATATGACCGACCCAGTTGATAGAAAGGAGCTACCACACCATCTTCTAACAAGATTTTTTCCGCTTGTATCATCGCTTCCCAACGTGCTTTTTCATCACCAGCTAAATCAAATTTCACCTTATGAATTAGTTCATCATATTGCTTATTTGAATACTTATCAAAGTTATATGTACTATCTGTCGTGAATAAATCTAAAAATGTAATAGGATCAGGAATATCGGGAGCCCATACATCTACAGCTATGTCATAATCACTACTTAACAGTAATTTTATTTGTTGTTGACGTGGCTGCGCCTTTATATTCACTGTTAATCCTTCTAAATTCTTTTCTAATTCACCTTTTAGATATTCTGCATTTTTCTTTGCTATTGCATTATCACTCGTAAGCAATTCTAGTGTTACTTGGTCTTTTCCTAATTCCTGTTTTGCTTTTTCCCAATTCTCTTGTGCTGTTTTCACATCATCCTTTACTAGACTTCCATTCTCTTCACGGAAATCCTTGCCGTCTGGACTCAATGCAAATTTTTCAGGAATCAAACCGTAAGCTGGACTAGATCCATTATTTAATAACGTATCTACAAACGCTTTTTTGTTCATCGCTTCACTAATTGCCAATCGTGTATATTTATTATTCAAGACTTCATTCTTTTGATTTAAGCGTAAGAATTGAACTGCCACTTCACCTCTACTATGAAAATCCTTACTGTCTCTATATTTATCAACAAATTCACCTGTTAATCCTACACGGTCAATTTGACCCGATTCATATAAATTTACTTCTGTTGATTTATCTTTCACAATATCAAAATTAATTTCATCTAATTTAACTGTTTTAGCATCCCAATAAGTAGGATTCTTTTTTAGTTGGAAACTTTGTTCATGTTTCCATTTATCTAGCTTAAACGCACCATTATAAATCATATAATTTGTTTCTAAACCATATTGTTTTCCCTGTTCTTCAAAATACCTTTGATTGATTGGTAAAAATGTAGGGAATGCTGTTAAACTCACAAAATAAGGAACAGGACGCTCCAATTGTACTTCTAGCGTTTGTTTATCTATCGCTTTTACACCTAATTCATCTACAGATAATCCTTCAGCATTAATTTTCTCTGCATTTTTTATATCAAAGAATAAAAATCCATATTCCGCTGCCGCATTAGGATTCACCGCACGTTTCCAAGAAAACACAAAATCGTCAGCTGTAACAGGCGTTCCATTTGACCACTTCGCATCTTCTCTCAAATGAAATATATACGTTTGCTTATCATCGCTAACATCATACGTTTTCGCTACACCTGAAACTAGCTTGTTCCCCTCACCTAGCGTATATAATCCCTCAAATACGTTACGCATAACATTCATAGATTCTCCATCTGTCGCTTTCGTAACATCCATGGTTGGAATTTCTGCAATGAACGGCAAATTAATAGATTGTTTCTCTGAAGCCTTGTCATTCGCTTTCGCCTTATTTTCCTTATCCTTTTCCCCACTACAAGCTGTTAGTAATAAACTAGCACTTATAATTGTTGTAATAACCGTTGTAGTTTTCCCTCTCATTTGTTCTCCTCCTATATATATAAGATATTCCCTATTATATATATTACTATATTTAACAATATAAATAATTATTGATAATAGTTTATGTTTTAATTATGGTACGTGAAATTAATATAATCGACCACTAAAATATGGATTATTATCTAGCAAAAGAAAAGGATTCATTTTAATTAAAGTTTAATCAAAATGAATCCTTTTTTCTATTAATTTATTATGATTTATAAAAAAGTTCAGCTGAATTCTATTTAAGAACGAATAACTTAAAAACATTTCTATTAGTAAACTCTTGAAAAATCATCCTTTGTGATAACCATTAGCAATATAAATATATATCATACCAATAGGGGCAATTAATGGACTAAACATATAAAGAACCATTATTTTGAATAATTTCCACATTAACATAAAGGGTAAAGCTAAAATAATAAAATGACCACCCATAATGGTATTAATTAAATCGTCCCACACTACTGTTGCAAAAGGGAATAAAAGCCCTGCTAACAAAAAATATACTGTCGTCATGAATGAACTACTATGTCCATCTGTAAAATTCATATATAGAAAAAAACCTGTTACAACAATTGAAATAATATATGATTTTACTAGATATTGAGTATTAATCCCTGATAATAATCTTTTAAAAATATCTATGATTTTAGACAAAACAACTTCTCCCTCTATATGGAAATTTCTTAACTTCTTCACATTACCATATTTTACCCATCATGTCCAAGTCAACTAATATTTCAAGCGGTAACGCTAGCATTTCGGAAAAAAACCACGCCAGGATAGGGATGTATAAAAAAATGAATATAGTCATAGAAAAAGAAAAAGACAGATCCCCACTCTCACAAGGAATCCGCCTTTTTCTTGCTACCGATAATGAGACGTTATGTTAACCTTACATGAATACGGTATACATACAAAAATACAAGAAAATTGCTTATTTTAAATGATACAATAAGAAATAGGTGGTGAGTGAAATATGACAAAAAAAACGGGTTGGACTAGTCTAATAGGATTAGTCTGGTTAGCAACCATTGCATTACTTTGGACAAACTTTGCTAAGTTGATTCCAAATAAAGTTGCTTCTCTAAGCATCTTTATTATTATGATTGTCATTGCAGCAGGAGCTAGTCTGACAGGACTTTACCGACTTAAAAAGAAAAAATATTGAGAACGGATCGTACCTCTCTCCAAATGGGGAGGGGTTTGCTCTAATATTAAAAATCAGCTTCCAATAACGATAATTATGTAAATAAGCTGTCCATATGGGCGGCTTATTTTATTTTTTGCTTAGCGTGGGGTTTTTCCGAAATGCTAACGTTACCACTTCAATACTTAATTTGAAATACAGATTAGACTTTTATAATATCATTTCCAAAATTTCCACCAGGATTTCTCCTTCCCTTTAGCGGCTGCCACTTCCTCCTGGGCCGATATAATAACCCTTTTAGTTTCCTGCATTTCTCTAATGACTTTCATCAGATTTTGGTCTCTTTGCTCTAACCTTTTCTCTATCCTTTCCTCTCGTTCTCTTTGTTCCTGCATTCCTTCTTCAATCTGTTTATTCCTTTGATCTATGCGATCCCCTAGTCTCCGCTCCATCTCTAGTAAATTCTTTTGTTGTTCCTGGTTTATCTGTTCTATCATAGCGCTATATTGTTGTTGAAACTGGTACTGGATTTGATAAGGAATTGGATCTACACTCTTTAATTCTTCCTTCTTATCAGCGATTCCAAATTGCTTCGCAATCAGTTTAGCGGCTTTTTCTAAGGTCATGCCATCCTGCTTACTCAACTCTACTAACTGTTCAATAAGCAAAACATCAAACTCTGTATACTCTCTTCTTCCTCGACTACTCTTTTTCACATCATACCCTTCACGTTCAAGAACATCTGAGTACTTTCTAAGCGTGCTGCCACTCACTCCTAAACGTTTATAAACCTCATTAGCGGTGTATACTATCTCCGTTTCTGCCATAGCGCTACGCCACCTCCTACAAGAAAAATTCAATGAATGAGGACTAATACCTTTAATAATCAATCGACGAAGCTCGTACTGTCTTTGCAATGTTTTGTCGAACCTACAATGCTAAATTACACCCACTTAATTTTAATTTACTTATAGTCAAATTATATTTCCGAAACCCCTTATAAAAGAACGTAAGTTCGTATATAATAAGAACGAACGTTCTTTTACTTTAGGGAGGGATCACAGTGTATGACTATTCAATATTACCGAATAGAATCATCTTATGTGTTGATTTACGAAGCTTTTACGCTTCAGTTAGTTGCATCAAAATGGGGTTAGACCCCCTTCATACAAAATTAGCTGTAGTCGGTGATGTTAATAGAAATGGCTCAATTGTCTTAGCTGCAACTCCACCATTAAAAGCAATGGGTGTGAAGAAGATGGCAAGACTATACGAGATCCCTCGGCAAAAAGATATTCTTGTTGTGAATCCAATTATGGGAACTTATATAAAATGCTCCAATTACATAACGAAATTAGCTCTACAATACGTTCCCATTGAGGATTTCCACCAATATTCCATCGATGAATTCTTCATGGATATTACGGATAGTATTCATTTGTTTGCAAATGATCCATATGAATTTGCGTTAAAGTTCAAACGTGAGATTTATGAGAAAACACGCATAGAATGCACAATAGGAATCGGTCCTAACCCATTGATGAGTAAAATCGCATTAGATGTGGAAGCAAAGAAAACAAAAGACTGCATTACATATTGGAAATACGAAGATGTACCCACAAAATTATGGTCGATACGACCACTCAATAAGTTTTGGGGGATTTCGGGTAAAACAGAAGCAAAGTTAAATCGAAAAGGAATATATTCGATTGGGGACTTAGCACAATACCCTCTCAAGTACTTAAAGCAAAGCTTCGGGATCATTGGCGTAGAAATGCACTTACATAGCAATGGCATAGATTT
>NZ_VOVA01000018.1 GCF_015071065.1 Bacillus cereus
TTTGCGACTTCCTTATGTTAACATCTTCGTTTTTCGATGTCAACTAAGTTTTTCATTTTCTTTTTTGTCGTTTTCTGCATTTCCGCATCAGCGACGTTTATTAATATATCATGCAGTATATGTAGGGTCAATACTTTTTATAAAAAAATTTCACATCCCGTTAAAAGCTTTAAAAAAACATCTCCCCCAACATCATCTCTCCCCATTCATTCTTTACACATAGCTACACTCCTTATCATTTTACTAAGTTTATATACGAGTGAAAATTCTAAATTTTATGTTATATTATTATTATAGGAGCGTGGTGAGAATGAGCATTAAGCATTCAAACAAAATCAATAAAATTCGGACCTTCGCATTAAGTTTAGTATTTATCGGCCTCTTCATTGCATACTTAGGAGTCTTTTTCCGTGACAACATTATTATTATGACAACATTTATGATGGTCGGCTTCTTGGCCGTTATCGCTAGTACTGTTGTTTACTTTTGGATTGGTATGTTATCTACTAAGACCGTACAAATTATTTGTCCAAGCTGCGATAAACCAACAAAAATGCTTGGTCGTGTCGACGCATGTATGCATTGCAACCAACCTTTAACACTCGATCCGGGTTTAGAAGGAAAAGAATTTGATGAAAAGTACAATAAAAAAAGCTATAAAGGATAACATGCACTTCGATTAGTACTTTTCTTCATCTCTATATAATAAAGAAAGAGGTCGACGTAGCCGTCGACCTCTTTCTTTATTATATATTACGCCTTATGACACTCTGGACAAACGCCATAAATTTCTAAGCGATGACTATTAATAACGAAGCCTGTCGTTTTCGCAGCTTCCTCTTCAAGCTGTTCCAAACCTCCACAAGGAAAATCAACAATTTTACCACATTTTTCGCAAATCACATGGTAATGTTGACTTGTAACATAATCAAATCTACTTGAAGCGTCTCCATAAGTTAATTCCTTTACAAGTCCAACTTCTTTAAACACACGTAAGTTATTATAGACAGTTGCAACACTCATATTTGGAAACTTACCTTCTAATGCTTTATAAATGTCATCCGCTGTTGGGTGCGTCATTGATTCCACAAGGTACTCTAAAATAGCATGACGCTGTGGAGTAATGCGTACACCCGTATTTTTCAGCATTTCTAGCGCTTCTTTTAATTCTTCTTTGACCACCGTCATGCACCCCGATTCTATACGGATTATTATTTTATAATTCTTATAAAGAGTGTACTCTTTTTCTTATAAACCGTCAATATTTCTACTATAAGTATGTGGTTTATTTTTGTATCTAGCCTTATTCTTATGTACCTTCCCCCATTCCCTATACATTTACATAGAAAAAAGTGCGACATAATCGCACTTGGAATACTATCATCTGAGGAGGTATGCCCTACACCTTCACTTTATGTATCGCAAGAAAATATGTATAGACGCATGCCTTACATATTTATTTTTTCTCCACATTAATATAGATTTATTTTATATAAGAAAGAACGTCCTCAATATGTCCTTTCACTTTCACTTTACGCCATTCTTTCACAAGTTCACCATCTTTATTGATAAGGAATGTAGAACGCTCGATTCCCATGTACTCTTTTCCAAAGTTCTTTTTCAACTTCCAAACATCGTACAATTCTGCTACTTTATGATCTTCATCTACTAAAAGTACAAATGGAAGCTCATGCTTCTCGATGAATTTCATATGTCTGTTCACCGAATCAGGACTTACACCAAGGATGACCGTGTCCTTCTCTTGGAATAATCCATATGCATCACGAAAATCACATGCTTCAGTTGTACACCCTGGAGTCATATCTTTCGGGTAAAAATATAAAACTACATTTTTACCTCGGAAATCAGCTAAGTGAATTTGTTCTCCGGTACTTCCCTCTAATGTGAATTCCAGTGCCATTTCTCCTACTGTGATCATTGCTATCACTCCTTTTCTTTTCTATTACTATAACAAATGCTACCTTATTTTTCATTGTCCATTACAGTCCTTACCACAAAGGCAAACGGTAATGTATATCCAATTAGTGCTTCTCCAATTGCAATCCATCTTCCGATTCCAATCGGAGCTATATCACCATATCCAACGGACAATAAAGTAACCGCGCTAAAATATAAACATATTTCAACGAGTTGAAAGGAATGGGCACTTAGCCTATCCCCATCTTCTTTCAAAACTGCAAAACCCATTTCCTCTAGCACAACATAACTTAATCCAAACGCAATCAGTACCGTTGTATAAATTAAAAACAACGTAGCTAAATTGTACAGCGAAAAGAAACGATTGGAATTTGAATATGAACTCCATAATAATTGGACACTTCTCAAAATAGCGATTGCTGCAATTAATAGAATAAATCCCCATAACATGTCCTCCACCTCATTTTATATGTATGAGGACTATAGCTGATTTATCCCTTAGAAACGACAAGCTTCTATAATTAATTCCCTGCACCACGATATCGTTTAACCCCTTGATTCCAGAGGGTAATTGCAATAGTAAAACAGATAACACCAACAATTGGCGTTGCGAAAGCATAGCTATTCCACTCTGTTTTTCTTAAAAAGTATGCTGCTGGATATACCCCAACAAATGCAAATGGTAAAACAAACGTTAAAACAAAGCGAATAACACGGTTATAAATATCAACAGGGTAGCGTCCATAATTCCCTATGTTATACATAAGCGGCATAATGGAGCTTTTCGCATCCGACCAAAAGCCAAGACTTGCAAGCGTAACAAATATCCCGCCGTACACAAGTGCCCCTCCCCCTACCATAAGTGGGAATAAGAAGAAATCATACCAGTAAAAAGATAATTGCAGCTCCATTGCTGCATAACCCATCACAATAATCCCCGTAATAGCTCCAATTAAAGATTCAAGTTCCATTCTTTCTAATATAATTTGAAATAAACTATGAATCGGTCTCGTTAATATACGGTCCATTTCTCCTTTAATAATGTAACGATCATTAAAGTCCCATATATTAAAGAAAGCTGAAAAAATAGCAAACGGTACTAAAAAGAAACCATAAATAAAGATTACTTCTTCTCGGCCCCACCCTTTTAGTGCTTGAGTATGCCCAAACACGACGAGAATGAAGATTAAATTAACAGCTTGTAGTGATAAATCCGAAAGTAATCCGACGATAAAATCGCCACGATACTCCAATTTTGTTTTTATATATTGACTTGCATATTGCAAAAATAATTTTATATATATCATCTCGTCATCCCCCTTGTACGATTAGACGTTTTCTCGCCGTTTTCCACATCAGTACAATTGGAATAATAAGTATAATTGCCCACATCACTTGAAATAATAAAGCTTCATATAACTTACTTCCTTGTATACCTTCAGAGAAAATCATACTCGGAATATAACTAATTGCTTGAAACGGCAAAAACACCATTGCTTTTTGGGCCCATAACGGATAAAAACTAATCGGTAATAATAAACCAGAAAATAAATCAATCACGACACGTTTCGCATACATAATTCCACTATTATTAAATAAGAAGAATGTAAGCATCCCTGTCATTAAATTTATTTGTGTATTAATGATGAAACTAAATATTAAAGATAAGAAGAAATATAACCACGTTTGAAAATTTGTTGTAATTTGTAATGAAAATAATAACGTAACAATAACCATACCTGGAATTGAAAAGAAAGCAAAACGAAATATCCCTTCTCCAAGACCTTGCATAACTTTCATACCTAAATAGTTATACGGACGAATTAGCTCTACCGCCACACGTCCTTCCTGAATTTCCATCGCAATTTCTCTATCTATATTATTAAAATAAAAGGCACGTGCCATCCATGCGATCGCAATATACGTAGTCATTTGTGAAATAGATAAACTTTCAATATTCTCTTTCCCGCTATAAATTGCTTGCCATAAAAAATAATACGCACCAATGTTAATCGTATAAATTAAAATCCCGCTGTAATAATTTGTACGATAAGCAAGCATCATTAAAAAGCGAATCCGAATCATTTCAATATACTTACCCATGCATAATACCTTCTTCATAAATGTTACGAATAATTTCCTCTGTAGACACTTCGTTAATTTTCAAATCTTTAATTTGAAAGGCTTGTACTACTTTAGAAATCAGCATGGAAATGATAACTTCTTCATTCGGTATTTTTGCAACCCATGCGTTTTCTTCTTTCGCTTTTGACCAAACGACATGACTATCAGGCATAACCATTGATAACGCCTGGTGTGAAACCGGAGCAACAAACTGAAAATGTATTTCCTTCTCCGCTCCCCACTGCGTGCGAAGGTTATCTAAAGATCCATCATACATAACGCTTCCTTCATCAAGCATAATGACGCGCTCACATAAAGCTTCAATATCAGTAATATCATGTGTTGTTAACAAAATTGTTGTTTTATAACGTTCATTCATCTCTTTTAAGAATTCTCGTATTTTCAATTTCACAAGAACATCTAGCCCAATTGTTGGCTCATCTAAAAATAATAACGGCGGATTATGAATTAATGCTGCCGCTAATTCACAACGCATTCTTTGACCAAGAGATAATTTTCGTACCGGCTTATCTAATAAAGGACCAATATCTAATGTTTCAATAACATGCTCCATATGTTCCTTATACTGAGCGTCTGATACACCGTACACTTTCTTCAATAAACGAAATGATTCTTGTACAGCGATATCCCACCAAAGCTGCGAACGCTGGCCAAATACAACACCGATTGTTCTTACAAATTCTTCTCTCTGTTTGTGTGGATTCATTCCATTCACTGTAATTTGTCCTGATGTCGGAGTCAAAATCCCTGTAAGCATTTTAATCGTCGTTGATTTACCAGCACCATTCTCACCAATATAACCAACCATTTCACCTTGCTTTACAGTAAAAGAAACATCATTTACTGCTGGTACTATTTTATAATTACGATTTAATAAATCGCGAAATGCACCTTTTAAGCCCGGACGACTTGAATAGGCTGTAAACTCTTTACGTAACCCTTGTACCTCAATTACCGATTTCATAATCGGACCCCCTTCCTAAATGTCACAACGAATAGTTTACCCAACTGCTCCTTCTATCACAAACAATACGTCTTTTCAAAAAACATGTTAGAATAATACATAGATTTTTGTAAGGAGATGAATTGTAGTGAATTTCACGAAATCAGAAGCGTTACATAAAGAAGCTTTAGAACATATCGTTGGTGGTGTTAATAGTCCTTCTCGCTCTTTTAAAGCAGTTGGAGGCGGTTCCCCTGTTGCAATGGAACGTGGGAAAGGTGCTTATTTCTGGGATGTAGATGGAAATAAATATATCGACTATTTAGCAGCGTATGGCCCTATTATTACTGGACATGCTCACCCACACGTAACAGAAGCAATTAAAACAGCGGCTGAAAACGGCGTACTATACGGTACTCCAACAGCATTAGAAGTAAAATTCGCAAAAATGTTAAAAGAAGCAATGCCTGCTTTAGATAAAGTCCGCTTCGTAAACTCTGGTACAGAATCCGTTATGACAACCATTCGTGTCGCTCGCGCTTACACTGGCCGCACAAAAATTATGAAATTCGCCGGTTGTTACCACGGTCATTCCGATTTAGTACTTGTAGCAGCTGGCTCTGGTCCTTCTACTCTTGGAATTCCTGATTCAGCTGGTGTGCCACAAAGTATCGCTCAAGAAGTTATTACTGTTCCATTTAATAATGTAGAGACTTTAAAAGAAGCGTTAGATAAATGGGGACATGAAGTAGCAGCTATCCTTGTAGAGCCAATCGTTGGAAACTTCGGTATTGTTGAGCCAAAACCTGGCTTCCTTGAAAAAGTTAATGAACTTGTTCACGAAGCTGGCGCACTAGTAATTTATGATGAAGTTATTACTGCTTTCCGCTTTATGTATGGCGGCGCTCAAGACTTACTTGGCGTAACACCAGATTTAACAGCACTTGGTAAAGTTATCGGCGGTGGACTTCCAATTGGTGCTTACGGTGGTAAGAAAGAAATTATGGAACAAGTTGCACCGCTCGGCCCTGCATACCAAGCTGGTACAATGGCCGGGAACCCTGCTTCTATGGCATCAGGTATTGCCTGCCTAGAAGTACTTCAACAAGAAGGTGTATACGAGAAATTAGATGCACTTGGCGCAATGCTTGAAAAAGGAATTTTAGAACAAGCTACAAAACATAACATCGACATTACAGTAAACCGTCTAAAGGGTGCATTAACTGTATACTTCACGACAAATACAATTGAAGATTACGATGCAGCAAAAAATACAGATGGTGAAATGTTCGGTAGATTCTTCAAGCTGATACTTCAAGAAGGTATTAATTTAGCACCTTCTAAATATGAAGCATGGTTCTTAACGACAGAACATACAAAAGAAGATATTGAATATACAATTGAAGCTGTTGGCAGAGCATTTTCTACCCTAGCGAACAATAAATAATCTCTTCATTCAAAAAGGAAAAAAGAAAGCACATCTTTCTTTTTTCCTTTTTTCTATTTCATAAATCCCTCATTAATAGTATAATTATTCATAATTATCTGTTTTATATTCTTTTATATCCTTACTATCCCTGTATATAAGGCTGATTACGCCTTGAATAGTAAGATTATTCAAAATTCATTTTCCAGAGGGGGGATTGACGGATGCTCAATAAAAAAAATAAATGGACACCGTCTTTATTTCGGAATTATAAAAATGCAGAACATGATGCGTGTGGAATCGTTTCCGTTATGGAGAAACGAAGAATTCCTACAAAAGAAAACATCGACCTTTGTATACAATCGCTAGTCAAAATGAATCATAGAGCCGGTTTCATTAATGGCGAAGGAGATGGTATCGGGATTCATATCGATATGCCAAAAGCACTTTGGAATGAAAAATTGAAAAGTAGCGGATATAATCCAACGATTGTGGATCATCCCCACTTTATCGTTGGACATTTTTTTCTAAACAAAAAAGAAAACATTGCTGAGTTAAAAAATTACATTCGTACGCAACTACACAATGAAAACTTTACAATTGTTCTTGAAAATGATGATGTAATAAACTCAGATGCACTCGGTCCTCTTGGTAAACAAGAAGAACCTTTCTTTTGGCAAATTGCCCTTATCGCCGAAAGTGAAGTTAAAAATATTGAACAAACATTATTTTCTGTAACAATAAAAATCGAAGAAAATGAAGCAATTCATGTTGCCTCATTAAGTCATGAACATGTTGTATATAAAGTTCTCGGTGCTGGCGATACACTCGTTGCTTATTACAATGATTTACAACACCCACTTATCGCTTCAACTATGACACTGGGACATAATCGCTATTCTACTAATACGTTATCTAATTTTTTTCGTGTACAACCATTTAGCATTCTCGGACATAATGGCGAAATTAACACGATTGCAAAATTACGCGATCAAGCTGAAATGATTAATGTACCACTTACTGCCGGGGGTAGTGATTCCCAAGATTTAAACCGCACCTTAGAAACCCTTCTTGTTCAGTATAACTACAGTTTATTTGAAGCAATGGATATATTATTTCCACCAATTATTAATGAAATAAAACTTTACGAAACAAACTTACAAAACTTATACACTTATATACGTGAGGCTTGGGGGCATTTCGCACAAGGTCCAGCTGGTATTATTTCACGTTATAAAGATGAAGCTGTTTTCAGCGTTGATTCTCTTGGATTACGCCCAGTTTGGAAAGTAGAGACAGAGAGCTCCTATATTTTCTCTTCTGAACCTGGAGTTGTATCACCAACTGAATATGTAGCAGAGCCGAAACCACTCGCTCCTGGAGAAAAAGTTGGATTAAAATGGAATGAACAAGATGAGCTCGTTCTCTATGAATACGACAATTACCAAACCCAAGTATATAACCGTTTTAAGAAACGAATCGATGTTACCAATTATCATTTAAACTTATCTATCCCTGAAATGAAAGAAACCCAGGGATTATGTGATTCTGTTCAAGTTGAAACGAAGCAATACGTTGCTTTCGGCTGGGATCGGGAACATATTCAGCTCCTTGAACAGATGGCAACAAAAGGCGTCGAACCAATTCGGTCACTTGGGCATGACTCACCACTTGCCGCACTTGATACAGATAGACGAAACATTGCTGATTTCATTAAGGAAAGTGTGGCCGTTGTTACAAATCCAGCAATCGATCGTGATCGAGAAGTCGAACACTTCTCCACACGTACTGTACTCGGAGAGCGTCCGGGTTTATTAGATAACTCTAAACAACCATTTATAATCGAGATGCCCTCACCCATTATTTTAGAAGGGAATTTAGCTCAATCTATCGCGGCAGACTCACACACGATTACGTACGAACAACTTATACAGCTATTCATTACTCATAGCTCTGTCTCTACAATTTCTGTTACATTTAGTCCATCAGAAACTCTACAAATCGCATTAAATAGAATTAGTTCCGAAGCGATAGCAGCCGTTAAAAATGGGGCTTCCCTACTATTATTAGATGATGCTAAATCTCATCAAAATGGACTATTATGGATTGATCCACATTTAGTTACTGCTAAAGTACATCAAGCATTAACTGAAAATAAATTACGCCGGAAATGCTCTCTCGTTATACGTTCCGGTGCCCTTCGCTCCTTACACGATATCGTCACACTATACGGATTAGGGGCAGATGGTATTAATCCATATTTATTGTTCGCAACGGTAAATGATGGAACAAAAGCACCAATTGCTAATTTGTATACTGCACTTAATAAAGGACTAGAGAAAGTAATTTCAACGATTGGAATTCATGAATTACGCGGTTACGGTCGCCTCTTCTCCTCTATCGGATTACATGAGGAAATCGCAAATATATTACAAATTACAAACTTCTGCGGTTCAAATAATTTAGCTTTTTCACTTGAATCACTTGCTGAAGATGCAAAAATTCGAGCTGATGATTATAACAATCCAAAAGTTAGAATGAGAAAATCATTTCATATATTCCCGCGGATTTGGAAAGCAATTGGTGATGTTGCAAAAGGAAACTCTTATGATGATTACCGCGACAAGTTAAGTGAATTAGAAGAAAACACTCCCATCTCAATTCGGCACCTTGTTCAAACAAAACAAGCACAGCATGTAGTTCCGACTGAAGAAGTGTCCATCAGCATTCACAATCATGATTTACCATTTATTATTAGTTCTATGTCATTTGGTTCTCAAAATGAAATTGCCTTTCGCGCGTATGCAGAAGCTGCCGATCAGCTAAATATGATTAGTTTGAACGGTGAAGGCGGCGAAATTAAAGATATGATTGGTAAGTACCCACATACACGCGGACAACAAGTTGCATCTGGCCGATTTGGAGTAAACGCTGAACTACTAAATTCATCAAATTTAATTGAAATTAAAATCGGTCAAGGAGCAAAGCCTGGTGAAGGTGGACATTTGCCTGGTTCAAAAGTGACTGCCAAAATTGCGGAAGCACGTAATGCTACAATTGGTTCGGATTTAATTTCACCTTCTAACAACCATGATATTTATTCAATTGAAGACTTGGCTCAAATGATTACAGAAATTAAAACGGCTAATCATTTTGCAAAAGTAGCTGTAAAAGTTCCTGTCGTTCCTAACATCGGAACAATCGCTGTTGGTATCACAAAAGCTGGCGCTGACTTTATTAACATTAGTGGATTTGATGGCGGAACAGGCGCTGCGCGTATTCACGCATTGCAACATGTAGGTCTTCCTGTAGAGATTGGTGTTAAAGCTGCTCACAATGCGTTACTAGAAGCAAATATGAGACATAAAGTAGAAATTTGGGCAGATGGCGGTATTCGAAGTGTAAATGACGCCTTAAAAATCATGCTCCTCGGAGCAAACCGGATCGGATTTGGCACATTATCAATGATTGCAATTGGCTGTACAACTTGCCGTGGTTGCCATCTCGATACGTGCCACGTCGGAATTGCAACACAAATTGAATCTGAAGCTCAAGCGAAAGAACATGGACTGCGCCGTTTCGTTCCACGTGAATTAGAAAGCGCAGTTACAGGGCTATTAAGCCTATTCACTACTTTCGGTACAGAATTGAAACGTTTAACAGGGCAGCTCGGTTACACAAACTTACAAGATATTATCGGACGATCGGATTTATTAAAACAAACTCGAGGCAAGGACTTATTAGACTTAAGTAATTTAATACAAACGATAGAAGATTCATCCGTGAAAATAACGGCATCTGTACAAGAAGAACAATTTGAAACAACAAATTCTCTCCAGTCAAAAGAATTAGTAAGCGTCGGCGTAGAGCAACGCGTAATGGGCGGTCTAGAATCCTGTTATCGTATTCGGAGCAAATTATATGAAAACACTCATCTTGAACCACTTACATTAAAGTATACAAACGGATCTGTTCCCGGAAACGGATTAGGCGCGTACAATAGCGAGAACTTATTTATACACGTAAATGGCGGCGCGCAAGACGGAATTGGGAAAACTTCATTTGGCGGTGGCATTTATATAACGAAAGCAAAAGGAAAAGATGGAACATATTATAACGGTTCTGTCGGAAAAGGATTTGGATACGGCGCCCAAAAAGGTGCATTATACGTGCAAGGTAACGCTGATGCTCGTGCTGGTATTCGCCTTTCTGGAGCAGATATGATAATTGGAGGCAGAATTACAAAAACACTCCGCGAAAAAGAACAAGGAAATATCGGAGTATATTCTAATATAAAAGGATTTGCTTTTGAATATATGACAAATGGTCGTGCTCTTGTTTTAGGAGATCCTGGTCCATGGATTTGTGCTGGCATGACTGGTGGTGTTGTTTATTTACGTCATGAGCCAAACTTAGGTTTAACAGAACACGCTTTAAAAAGAAGGATTGCTAAAGGTGCAAATGTAACTTTGCAGCCAATTAGTAAAAATGGTTTGCAAGATGTGAATGAATTATTATTAGACTACATTCGTGTATTAAATGAGCATGAACAATATGAAGAAGTCGCTTTGTTAACACCATTATTAGATGCTATCCAGCTCCACTTCTATGAAATTATCCCGAAAAAAGAACAGGCTGATCCATCTATTTCAACTGAATGATATGTACAATATTTATTTTCATAAAAAAAATTGACGAAGCGAGCATCGCATAGTAATCTAGAATAACAATTTGAAACCTGCTGAAATTCAGCAGGTTTTTTTATTAAAGAATCGATGTTTAAAGAGAATTTGGAGAAATTATAAATTGATTGTAATTTATTTATTAAACTTTTTAACGTCACTAAAATATCACTTGCTAACATATTGTAATGAATGTATAGTATCATGTTGTACATTCATTATGACAAGAGAAAGGATATCAATAAGGGTATGAAACTTGGTGCTCGCATTTTAAAAACAGGTATTGCCATTACATTAGCTTTATTTGCTTGTATTTTACTTCAATTACCGAGTCCAGTATTTGCGGGAATCTCAGCTATCTTTGCTGTTCAACCGTCTGTATACCGCTCGTATTTAACAGCTCTTGAGCAAATTCAAGCAAACGTAATTGGTGCGATATTCGCTATCGTATTTGCTACTGCTTTTGGACATAATCCTTTTATTATTGGATTAACGTGTATATTAGTAATTTCTCTTACTTTACAATTACGCTTAGAAAAAACAATATCAATCGCTTTAGTAACAGTTATCGCCATTATGGAGTATCAAGGCGAAGATTTCTTTAATTTTGCCTTACTTCGATTCGCGACGATTATGATTGGAATTATTGCGGCTTCGCTTGTAAATTTAGTATTTATGCCGCCAAAATATGAAACAAAACTTTACCATCGCATCGTTGATAATACAGAGGAAATTGTTAAATGGATTCGTATGAACAGTAGGCAAGCTTCTGATTTTACAACGCTAAAAACCGATATTGATCGCATGAAAGAAAAAATGATTAAACTAAATCATTACTATTTGCTTTATAAAGAAGAAAGAAGTTACACGAAGAAAATACAATTCGCAAAAATTCGTAAGCTCGTTTTATTCAGACAAATGTTAGCGACAACAAGCCGCGCTTTAAGCACGTTAAAGTCATTACATCGCACTGAAAATGAACTGCGCTATATGCCAGAAGAGTTTCAGGAATCTATTCAAAACGAACTTGATTCATTAACGCATTATCACGAACAAGTGTTATTAAAATTTATTGGTAAAGCAAAGAAACAACAATCCGTTGAGATGCTTGATGAAGTTGAAACAGGTAAACAAGAATTGATTGATATCTTTATGGATTATCAAAATAAAGACGATGAGGAAGCATATAAAATATGGTTACACCTCTTCCCTCTTATTTCTTCAATTATTAACTACAGTGAGGAAGTAGAGCATTTAGATTTACTTGTGGATAGCTTCTACACATACCATAAGCCAGAAAGCGAACTCAAAATCGAAGATAAAAAAGAAGACGAATAAAAAACAGCTCCTTTTACGCTAAAGGAGCTGTTTCTGTTATATGTTGAAGCTGATATAAATTGTAATAAAATCCTCTTTTTTTCATTAACTCTTCATGAGAACCTGTTTCTTTAATTTCACCATCTTCAATGTAAATAATCGTATCAACATGCGTAATCGTCGCCAATCGATGTGCGATGATAATCGTCGTCCGATCAGCAGCTAACGTCTGAAGCGCCTGTTGAATATATCGTTCATTTTCTAAATCTAAAGCAGAAGTTGCTTCATCTAATATAAGTAACGATGGATTCTTTATAAAAACTCGTGCAATTGCTACACGTTGCCTTTGTCCACCAGATAACTTCACACCGCGTTCCCCAACAACAGTATCATAACCATCTGGCAACTCGATAATAAAATCGTGAATTTGCGCAGCTTTGGCAGCTGAAATCACTTCTTCCTCTGTAGCTTTCGGATTCCCATATAAAATATTAGCTCCGATTGTATCGCTAAATAATAAATTATCTTGTAGTACAATTCCAATATGACTACGTAAATTTCTCGTATCATACTTTCTTACATCTATCCCATCTACATAAACTGCGCCTGAAGAAACATCATAGAAACGCGGGATTAAACTAGCAAGAGATGACTTTCCTCCCCCACTCGCTCCTACAAGTGCTACCTTCTCTCCTGGCAACATAGTTAACGAAAGGTTATGTAATATCTCTTTTTCATCCGAATTGTAACGAAAAGAAACATTATCAAATATAACTTCACCATTTAATTTTTTCGTTCGTACCGCATTTGGTACATTAACAATATCGTATTTTTCATCCAGCAGTTCAAATACTCGATCCATCGATGCGAAAGACTGTGTTAATGTTGTAGATGAATTAACAAGGCGGCGGAGCGGACTATATAAACTATCCATATATCCGACAAAGGCAACCATAGTCCCTAATGTTAACTGCCCCTGAATCACTTCATATGCTGCAAAACCAATAACAAGTAATGGACCTAAATCCGTTAACGTATTCACTGCCGAAAACGTTCTCGCCGTCCAACTCGTATGAGTTAGTGCTTTCGTTAAAAATTCATTATTTCTCTTTTCAAACTGTCCTCTTTCATACTCTTCTAATGCAAAACTACGTGTCACTTGCATCCCTTGAATACGCTCATGTAAATACCCTTGCATAGTTGCTAACGCTTGTGAGCGCTCTTTCGTCAATTTTCGAAGGCGCCCGAAAAAATATTTCACTGCAACTACATAAATAGGTAAGATTAATAAAGCAACAAAAGTTAATTTTATATTCATAGAAAACATAACGATAATAGCAATAACAATTGTTGCAGTATCTAACCAAACATTCATAAGACCAGTAATTACAAAGTCCTTCGTTTGTTCTACATCATGGATTACACGTGAAATAAGCTCCCCTGTTTTTGTGTTCGAATAATAACGTAAGCTCAATTTTTGCAAATGCCCAAAAATGTATTTTCTTAAATCGTATAGTATTGTATTGGCAATGCGCTGCGCGAAATATTGACGATAATATTCTATCGGCGGTCTTACTACTGCAAAAATAAAAAAAGCAATCCCAATTGCGGTTATTAATTGAGACGTTTTTTCTTGAAGCGATCCCGTGCCTTGAATAACATCATCAATAATATACTTTAATAACCATGGCATAATAAGTGGGATACCAAACTTCACAAGACCAATAATAATTGTAATAGCAATAAGCCATCGATATGGTTTAACAAATTGTAAATATCTTTTTATACCTTGCACATAATTCCCCCTCTAATAGGACAAACCTGCCGGGAAATTCCCTGCAGGTTTGTTTTAATTTCTGTACATTAAATATCTTTCATACCACATATCTACGAAATCCGGTGCAAATGGACCTTTTCTTTGATGAATCCACTGTGTTAAATGTGCTACATTTCGTTTTAAAATTGTATCAATAACAGGCGGATACTGCATGATTTGGCTATGCTTCTCATACTCATCTTCATCTAAAAGTGTATATGTCATATCCGGATACACTTTAATATCTAAATCGTAATCAATATACTTTAATGCCTCAGAGTCATATGCAAAAGGAGAACTTAAATTACAATAATAATATACTCCTTCTTCCCTTAGCATTCCAATCACATTAAACCAATAATTGGCATGAAAGTAACAAATCGCAGGTTCGCGAGTAATCCATGTTCGGCCATCTGATTCCGTAACTACTGTACGATCATTCGCTCCGATCACAAGACTCTGCGTCCCTTTTAAAATCGTTGTCTCTTCCCACATTCTATGAATGGAGCCATTATGTTTATAACTATGTATTTGTACCTTTTCTCCTTCTTTGGGAAATCCCATATATGCTCCCTTCTTTCAACTGCAAATGCCATTCTTAAGTTGTCTTAACTACCCCTTGAACTGCATTCACTTTTTTTCTATTATAACTTTTTTGTCAAAATTTTAAAACTAAAGCGATAGGATACTTGTTTTCATGAGGAATATAATGAAGTTTGTATTATTGAATACCACATCACCAACCCTTTTAATAAAGGAAAATCCTCTATGAGTTATCAATACGTATTTTAGAAGATTAAACGAAGATATAACAAAAAGAAAAGTCCCCTCATCTCTGTTTAAGAAAGGACTTTCCCCTAAAATCAACAACATATCTCACCCTTAATTTTAAATTATTTTTTCGGTTTCAAAAGATTGAATCACATTATTCGTTTGCTGTTCAAATTTTTCATGCAAAAGTTTTAATGCTATTTCTGTTCTGTATATTTCTTGACGGATAAAATGCAATTCTTTTTTATCGCACGTATTCCTTCCACTCATTTCAATTTGCTGATACTTCTCTAAATGTGATTGCAACTTTAAAAGCTCATCCATCGTTTCCAACTGCTCTCCTACCAACTTATCAAAATCGTTCATCACTTACCCCCTTTTTGATTCATTCGCCAGTTATAATTCCTATTACATATTTCTAATCGTGAACTTCTTTCTCCTTTGACTACATTTGTTGACTTATTAGAAGTTATGTCGTTCCCTTTATTTTCATTACAGTGACACGCACACAAAGAAAACACTTCTCTCGAACGGAGAAGTGTTTTTCCTTCATTACTGATTTGAGCTAGAAGATTGTGATTTTTTTGCAGCTGCTTGTGCATTTGCTTGTTTCACTGCATGCACATCTGTTTCAGTTGCAAACTCTGTACCATAACTAGCATTTGCACTTTGAGCACCGGAAGCTTGTGCTTTCTGTGCCTCTGATTGTGCGTTTGCTTGTTTTACTGCTTGTACATTCGTTTCAGTTGCAAACTCTGTACCATAGCTAGCATTTGTACTTTGAATGCTAGCACCAGAAGTTGCCTTATTATAACCTTGTTGTTTTTTACTCATCTTTCTCACCTCCACAACCAATAATGTAACCAATTCACTTAGAAGTTATCCTTAATTTTCTTTTAAAAAATTCACGCATATATCTCTTATCACTCATTCAAACTACATATGATGGAGGTGGGAATATGTATACTGGACGTGATATGACTGAGCTAACTATGATTTCCAAAAATGAATGGAAAGAGGATGAATTAGCTTATTTTCATCATGCATTTCAGCAAATTATGCCTTATCTAAATGTAGAGGGCCAAACGATTTATAAAGAAATTGTGAAAGAAATCGAGTCACGGGGCGGATTATAAACGCGTGGATTTTCAACCTTAAAATACAAATTTATTTTCAATATAAAAAACGTGTTCCAAAGTTCTGGAACACGTTTTTATTATTTATCCCGCATTAACGGGCAGTAAGACCCCCACCTCAAAATGCAGCGAAAGCAAAGAAGTTAGGTGGGGATCAACTGCCCGTAAAAGCCCGATTGGTGAAGGCTAATAATCAGTGGGGGATGAAGAAAACCCCCACTGATTAAAGTTTCACTTTATTGCATTGTAATTTTCTCAACACACTTTTCGTAAATTGTACGATGTGATTTCGAGAAAGGTAACTGTTCAAACGCTTCTTTCGATACAAACTTTAAAGTATCCGTTTCGACAATATTACCTGTTACTTTTCCGTAAAATATAAATATATCCCAAGTACGATGTGTAAAAGTATGTTGTACATTCATCGCGTATTCATCAATTGAAACAGAGAGATCAAAGCTCTCCTTCATATAATCCGTAAGCTGTTGTTTCTGATTACGAATACCTTCACCTAGTTCAATATTCGGGAACTCCCACATATTAGCCAGTAATCCCGTACTTGGGCGTTTATTAATTACGTAACGGCCATCTTCAGTTTGAAGTACTCCTGCAACGAGCGGTACCATTGTAGGTGCTTTCGCTTTACTCTTCACTGGTAGTTCTTTTTGAACACCTTCAGCATACCCTCTGCAATGTTCACGTACAGGACAAAGTAAACAAGATGGATTTTTCGGTATACAAATTAATGCCCCTAATTCCATCAAACCTTGGTTAAAATAAGATGGATTTTCTATCGAAATAATTTCACGCACAATCTCTTCAAAAACTTTTCTCGTCTTCGGTTTTGCAATATCATCCCACACTGATAAAATACGAGATAATACGCGCATAACATTTCCATCAACCGCTGGCTCTGGTATGCCATATGCAATGCTTAAAATGGCACCTTTTGTATATGGTCCCACTCCTTTTAATTTTTCAATTTTCTTTACATCGCTCGGTACTGTCCCGCCGTATACTTCTTTTACCTCTTTTACTGCAGCATGTAAATTTCGTGCTCTAGAATAATAACCTAAGCCTTCCCATGCTTTTAATACTTCTTCATCATCGGCAGTTGCTAGCGCTTCAAGCGTCGGAAACTTCCCCATAAAATTTGCGTAATATGGTTTTACAGCCTCTACCCTTGTTTGCTGTAACATAATTTCCGAAACCCAAACACGGTATGGATCTTTATTTTTTCGCCACGGTAAATCACGTTGTTCTTTTTCAAACCAACCAATTAAATCATTTTGAAACTGTTCTATGTTAAACTCATTTAATATTTCAAGTGTCAAACTTGATCCCCCTCATTTTTTTGCATATACGTACTATTATAAAGATTTTAGGAAAAAATTTAAGTAAGATGACATAGGAAATAGAAGGCAAAGGACTTGAGGTATCGAATAAAAAGAGTTACATTAATAAAAAACGGAGGTGGATTTCTATGGACACAGCCACTCACCTTGTTATGGGCGTTACTCTAGGCAGTTTGGCAACATTAGATCCCGCTATAGCACAAAGTGATATCGGGCCACAAGCGGTGATGCTTGCAACAATTGCCGGTTCCAATATTCCTGACATCGATACAGTTTTAAAATTGCGTAATAACGCTAAATATATAAGAAATCATCGCGGAATTACTCATTCCATTCCTGCAGTGATTCTTTGGTCACTCCTTATAAGTGGCATCTCTTTCGCCTTCTTTTCAGACGCTCCCTATCTGCATCTACTACTTTGGTCATTTATTGCCGTCTTTCTTCATGTCTTTGTGGATATTTTCAATGCCTATGGTACACAGGCATTAAGGCCCTTCACAAAAAAATGGGTAGCGCTCGGCATAATTAATACGTTTGATACTGTCATTTTCTTTATCCATATACTCGCTATCGCCTGTATGCTTGTCGGAGCACATAAAGGCTATACTGCTTTAGCAGCGTATATATTAATGTTTGTTTACTATATCGGCCGCATTATGATGCATCGAAATATTAAAAGTGTAGTATATAAACGTTTCAAAAATGTAGAGAAAGTAATTATTTCTCCTTCTTACAAATTTTATCATTATCATTTAGCAATCGTTACAACTGAACATTACTACGTCGCAAGATGGCACCGCGGTAACATCCTTGTATACGATAAATTTGATCGTATACCGTTCCCGAATACTGCCATTATGCAAGCTGCTGTGCGAGATGAAAATATATCTGCTTTCTTATCTTTCTCGCCTGTATATCGCTGGGATATTTTCGATTATGATAACTATTATGAAGTTCGATTTATTGATTTGCGGTATCGAAGTAAAGATTATTATCCATTCGTCGCAATCGTTCAGCTCGATCAAAATTTAAATATTATTAGTTCATATACAGGATGGATTTTCAGCGAAGAAAAACTTCGAAAGAAACTGGAATTGCTTCCACATTAAAAAAAGCGACCTACGTCGCTTTTTTTAATGTTTCAAATGATCTTCTTGATTGATTAAATGGCTATACTTCGGATTATTTGTACGCATTTCATGCAGGCGCCCTCCATGATTATTAATCCATGTTCGTACCACTTGTTCAGCCATTTTCTCACCTTGGTAACGACCTGATTTAGCATAAGTTGTTTGGAAGTCTTCCCACAGTAATTCGACCCATGCACGAGCTTGTGCGTAAGAAAGGTGATCATTCTTATCTAATAATTCTTTCGTTAATATTTCATAAATATCATTCATGTTCTATTCTCCTTTTATCTATTTATCCCGATTGGTGCGAGCTAATAACCGGTGGTGGATGAAAAAAACTGGTTAAAGTTGCACTTTATTCCCTTCATTTCTAAAGAATAGTTTCTTCAATTTTGCACATTCTATAATTGATACTTCTTAAAGAGGTATCAACTGATAATGAGGGGGCGTTCTTAATGGGTAGACAAGCCGAATTTTGGTCTGAGTCAAAAAACAACAGCAAAATCGACGGTCAACCGAAAGCGAAATCACGCTTCGCTTCGAAACGACCTAACGGCACAATTAACACGCACCCACAAGAACGTATGCGTGCTGCAAATCAGCAGGAAGAGTAGTACAAATTAAATTCCTACACGAGGTGATAAAGATGAGCTACCGTGACCATTTAGATAGTCGTTCTGAATTATTTAACCATACGTGGACTCGTCCAAAACATGCGAAGGCGCAAGTTAACGGACAGACGCAACAAACCCAGTCTCTCATTATACTGGCAAACGAATGTAAAAAACGCCAATTTTAGAATCTCCTATCTCCTTTAACGCCTACCAAAGATGAAAACCAGAGAGATTCGCTCTCTGGTTTTCATTTTTCTTGTAGCAAGGAAATTGGTATTCCAATCTCTTCATTATCATGTTGCTTATATCCCCAAGCAAATACCCCATTGAAATACGTAATTTTAAATACCACACCAGGTTCTTCTACTAATTCATATGTCTCACCAATATGGAATTTATTTATATCTATCATATAAGCACGAGCCATAGCCATTTTTCTCATTAATACATCGAATTCATTTACAATTCCAAGTTGC
This sequence comes from Bacillus cereus, assembly GCF_015071065.1. GTDB lineage: Bacteria > Bacillota > Bacilli > Bacillales > Bacillaceae_G > Bacillus_A > Bacillus_A cereus_BA. The sequence continues at coordinate 19,750 of NZ_VOVA01000018.1, forward strand.
TCAGCCTTTACTGCTTGCTCCTTCAGAATCCCAATTTCTTCCCTTAGCTCATGTGGCGTCATTTCACTGTAGCGTTTTGGCATACCCATCTTATTTCCTCATCCCTCTTCACGTTTCATTTGTAAAAAAGTCTCTATCTCATCAATAGAGAATCCTTTTCGATATAACGCTTGCTTCACCTTATTTTCGAATGTCCAACCATCATACTTCTTATATTTCTCATAATATTTATTCCCATGATAGTGTAACGCCTCTTGTTGCTGTTCGTCATCTTTTTCGTCTTTCAATTCTTCCAAACAAATTTGAATCACATCTCTAGAATATCCTTTACGAACAAGCATTTCATCTAACTTTAGCTTCATTTGTAAAAATGAATGCTTTTGATAAGATTTTTTCTTCTTCTCTATAAGAAACAAAGCATTCTCAATTTGCTTCTCCTTTGGATACTCTTGTAAACTATGTGTAATGATTAAATCCTGAACACCCTTACTTAACAGCCCTCTTCTAATAACAGTTGGGCCTTTTTGATTCACATTACTTTGCGTTCGCACGTATGAAATAGCGTACTCTTTATCATTAATATATCGGTCATGTAATAATTTCGAAATGACTTCAGAGATGATGGCCTGTCCCACTTCTTTTTTTCGTAAAAAATCTTCTATTTCTTGTTTCGTTCTCATTTGATAGGATAGATAGGAGATTGCTTGTAAATATGCTTTTTGCACCTCTTCATTGTACAAAATATTCCCTAACGCTACTTCATCAATTTCTAGGCCTTTTTGTAATCCATGTTTCATTAAGATTACTTGATTCACACTAAATCCGTACTCTTCACCTTGACCTTGACCTTTATCAATATAAATATTAAATCGTTCTTTCGATCGTTTTTGCACTTCTATTTTTGTAATGACAGTCATACTCTCACCTCTCTATTATTTTAACATAGTCAAGGCACGTTTTTACTTTTCAAGAATATATATAATGAGGAGGAAATGATTATGAAAATCGCAATTTCTGGTGGATCTGGCTTTATAGGCAACTACCTTTCTAGTTTTTTTATTCAAAAGGGATATACTGTTTACATTCTTACTCGAAAAAAAACTGCTGAAACTTCACACACTAACCTTCAATACGTACAATGGACACCGGATTTACAGACCTTCCCCCTCTCCTCTATCGATGTAGTTATTAATCTAGCTGGAGAGTCTATTAATAGTAGGTGGACAAAGAAACAAAAAGAAACAATTTTAAACAGTAGGATTCAAACAACAAGAGGACTCATTAAACAATTACAAGCACTCGCAACAAAACCACACACATTTATTAACGCAAGTGCTATTGGATACTATGGACCATCTGAAACAGAGTCTTTTACCGAGCAACAAGAAACTCCCGGAAATGACTTTTTAGCAGAAACAGTATTTTTATGGGAGCAAGAAGCATCTAAAGCACGTTCTCTTGGAATAAGAACAATCTACTCAAGATTTGGAGTCGTATTAGGTGCAGACGGAGGAGCTCTTCCAAAAATGCTACTTCCCTATCAATTATATATTGGGGGTACAATTGGATCTGGAAACCAATGGTTATCATGGATTCATATAGACGATGTCGTTCGCATGATTGATTTCATCATTCACAAAAAAGAAATTGACGGACCTTTTAATATTACAGCGCCAACGCCAATACGGATGAAAGAGTTCGGTGAAATTATTGCCACTATAACTAGGCGACCTCATTGGTTACCTGTTCCTTCATTTGTACTTCGCGCTTTACTCGGTGAGATGAGTATACTTGTATTAGAAGGGCAACATGTATTACCCAATAAAGCGATTGAACATGGATATCAATACACATTTCCTACAGTTAACCATGCATTACAAAATATACTCTTGCATACAATGTAGTACTTCTAAAATAGTTTTACGGGTAGTTTATCTCCTTCAAAACTTCTCACTTTCTAAACTCCGGAGCATTACTACACGAACAACCTTTCAGTTACTTTGTCTTAACTTACACTAAATATTACAAAGTACCAGAAATGAGGTAACTATGAAAACATTGCTCAAACAAGCCATTGTATATCCTATTACCTCTCCAAAATTTCAAGGAGATGTACTCGTTACAGGAGAACGAATCACCGAGGTCAAACCTTTTATTCAGCCTACTCAAGATATGACCGTTATAGATGCACGAGCCCTTCATCTTTTACCTGGATTTATTGATGTCCATACTCACCTTGGTCTCTATGATGAAGGCACTGGTTGGGCTGGTAATGATGCAAATGAAACATCTGAAGTTTCAACACCACATATCCGTTCTTTAGACGGGATCCATCCTTTTGATATTGCATTTCAAGACGCTGTACAAAATGGAGTTACGACCGTTCACGTTATGCCCGGAAGTCAAAATATTATCGGCGGTACTACTTGTGTAATAAAAACTGCTGGAACTTGTATTGATCATATGATTATTCAGGAACCTGCTGGGTTAAAAATTGCCTTTGGAGAAAACCCTAAAAAAGTCCATAGCAACGGCACAAAAGAATCAATAACACGTATGGGAATTATGGGGTTACTTCGTGAATCATTCTATGACGCACAACACTACGGGCATGAAGCTGATTTTCGAATGCTCCCTATTTTAAAAGCACTCCGCCGAGAAATACCGGTACGTATCCACGCTCACCGTGCAGATGATATCACTTCAGCTTTACGCTTTGCGACAGAATTCAATCTTGATTTACGTATTGAACATTGTACAGAAGGACACTTTATTGTTGAGGAACTTTCGAAACATAATTTAAAGATTTCAGTTGGTCCGACTCTTACACGACGTTCGAAAATCGAGCTTAAAAACAAAACATGGGATACTTATCATATATTATCGAAAAGTGGCATAGAAGTTTCTATTACAACAGATCACCCTTATACACCGATTCAATATTTAAATGTTTGTGCCGCTATCGCTGTTCGAGAAGGATTAGATGAAAAAACAGCCTTGGAAGGAATAACCATTTTTCCAGCTCGTAATTTACGTTTAGAAGATAGAATTGGAAGCATTGAAGTTGGAAAAGATGCTGATCTCGTGTTATGGACTCACCATCCTTTCCATTATTTAGCCAAGCCTGTACTCACCATGATTGACGGAAAAATAATTTACAAAAAAAATAAAAAAAACTAGTTTATTTTTTTGACTAGATAAAGTATTATACGATTATAAACTGAATGAAACCATAATCAATTTGTGTCGTGAGTATCATTTTCAAATTGATGAATGGGGAAGGCAAATGGTGCGCCACCAGCGTTATAGACTGGTTCTAGTGGGTTCGATTCCCACCCCGAAATTTTTTAAAGATCGATATAAAAATTTCGAGGGTGGGTGTTTTTTCGTCATGCTACCCTCGTGTGAGGAGGAGTTAGTGTGTTGAAAAAACGCGACTTACACGACAGCCACGTTCTATACGAGTTAATGGTGGATCCAGCTGTCTTCCCTTTTGTGCGTCAAAAGGCTTATTCTTATGAAGAATATTTATTTTTAACGAAACAAACAATTGAAGCCGAAGAGCGTGGAGAATTAATCTCACGCACAATTTTAGATGAATGGGGTAACCCTATCGGTACAATTACTTTATTTGATGTGCAAGAAAAAGCCGGATTCCTCGGAACCTGGCTTGGCAAACCCTATCATGGTAAAGGATATAATAAATTAGCGAAAGATTCATTTTTTAGCGAACTTTTCTACGAATTAGATATTGAAACGATCTTTATGCGTATTCGTAAAATAAATATCCGGTCTATTAAAGCTGCCGAAAAACTAGAATATGTAAATCTAGCAAATGAAACAAGAAAAGCCGTTTATGATGAAATTAACGCGCATGAAGAAGTATATAATTTATATGAAATTCCAAAAGATCAATATACACTTGCAACAATGCGAGATACAACATTCCAAGAAGCACACCAATTAAAAGAAGCGTAATCTAAAAATTCAGAAATGATAATTAACTAGTGATAGTTTGACATATATGTATATCACCCCATGTCTTTGGAAACGATAGATAGTGACTTTAGGACACGAGGTGATTTGTAATGGATAAAAAGAAACGTGATAAAGCAAAAAATACATTATCTAGTACACAAGAAGTTCTCTATCAACGAGAATTTCGAAAAGCAGATCGTGCAGCGGGCTATCGCTCAAAAAGCATTTAAAGTGAAACTGAATAATTAGAAGGTTTCCCCCCTAATTATTCAGTTTCATTACATAAGATTTTCCAATGGATTGGCAAAAAAGGTTCCTTATAAATAAGGAACCTTTTTTGTGGACAACTTTATCCACAAAAATCGTAAAATTGTGCATAAATTCCAAAAGTATTTTACGAATTCATTTATTAACATGAATTCGTAACGTGAGAATTGTGGATAATTTTCTAAAAATTGTGGATTGTGTGGATATAGTTGTTAATATTCCGACTTTACTGTCTAATTGAAGCGCAATCCTTTGTGGATAAGTTAATAATTCACGTTTTTTTTTACAACAATAAAAAAACCCTCTTTAAATGCTTAAAAGAGGGGTTTCATATTAAGTAAAAGATTCGGCAAGAGCTGGTGATTTGATAGGTATATGATTCGGCTCTGCATGATTTTCTGCCAAAATTGTATCCACAATATGACCAGCTGGCTCAGGACGATAAATACTTTTCATTGCTTCTTTCATTTGAAGAAGCTTCATATCATCTTGTAATAACGCCTCTGTTTTTGCAAAAACTTCACTATCATCACGAATTACAACTGCAGCCCCTTTTTTTTCAAAATACAACGCATTTTCATTTTCTTGTCCTGGGACAGGTTTATATAAAATGACAGGTACTTGTAATGCTGCTGCTTCGCTTAATGTAATACCACCTGGCTTCGTAATCATACAAGAAGTAACACGGAACAACTCATCAATGTTTTCAACATAACCAAATACTTTTAAAGCATCAGAACTTTGTTCCTGTAGTTCCATTAAATCCTGCTTTAAAGCTTCGTTTTTCCCACAAACGACAACTACTTGTAAGTTTGGTACTGACATAAATGACTGGCATAGCTCTTTTACACTCCCCAGCACACCATGAGCACCTGCTACAATTAGTAACATCTTTTTATCCTTACATAACTGATATTTATTATATATAATTGCTGGATTTATCTTTAGCTCAAAACTGCTACGAATCGGAATCCCTGTTTCAACAATTTGCTCTGCAGGTACACCGATATCAACCATCACTTTTTTCACATGATCGGTTGCTACAAAATAACGATCTACTTCTCGATGGATCCATATTTTATGCACGCAAAAATCCGTTAATACGTTATAAACAGGAATAGAAATACCTATTTGCTTTTTCAATTCTGGTACAGCGATGATTGGAAAGGTATTAATAACAATATCCGGTTTCTCCACCTGTAATAGCGTCTTCAAACGCTTTCTCCCAAAATTCGCATACCAAGATGCTATTTTTTTATCATAAATTTTCTCTACACCATAATAAAACAAACGATATAATTCTTTTCCTACCGTATAGCTTTTTAAATATAAATATTTTGTAATATCGGTTATAACTGGATGTGATTCTCCAAACAAGTCGCATACAATTACATCTTTGATTCCTTTTTGACGAAAGGTTTGTTCTAATGTTTTCGCTACTTGCACATGACCGTTACCGTAATGTGCAGTTAATATTAAAACCTTGGGGTTTTTTATCAAACAAATCCACTCCTAGCTTTTTGTTTCTCCATATTGCATATACGACAATAGGAAAAACATTTTCCTTAAACATTACATACTTGGATTCCAATATTCCCCTGTTAGCTATGTACCTGTCGTGGATATGCAAAGCATATAAGATTGACCCCTTAATCCTATCTGTGCTCATATCTTTACATTATACTTTCCTATAAGAGCTTTCGCAATAACTTACAAATGTTCTATATTTCATGATACTCACTCTTTTACTTCTTAATTCTTTTTACTATTTTGATTTCCCTTTACGATTATGTAAATTTCTCCGCCTATCCTTTACAAAAATATGGATATTATCTCTTCAGTATACTCTTTTCTAAATATATACTCTAGATTTTATTATAAAGAAACAAAAAGTCTAATCCAATATTTGGATTAGACTGCTTTTAAAATATGTTTCACATGCTCAACGTTTTCTTCTGCCGGTGGATTCACATCTGCAAGTGGATACTTATGTCCAAGTGCCTCCCATTTATAAACACCGAGTTTATGATATGGCAACACTTCCACTTTCTTAACATTAGATAGACTTTGAATAAAGTTTGATAATTTTTGCAGATCCTCTTCACCATCGGTAACACCGGGAACCAATACATGTCTTACCCAAATTGTTTTCTTTCTATCCGATAAATAACGAGCAAACTGTAAAATGTGTTCATTTGGTTTCCCTGTTAATTTACGATGTTTCTTTGAATCAATATGCTTCAAATCCAATAAAACTAAATCTGTATACTCCATTAAAATATCTAGCTTATTTTGGAATTCTGGTTCTTCAGAATAACAACCGCCAGAAGAATCGATTGTTGTATGGATACCAGCTTCTTTGCACTTTTTAAACAACTCAATTAAGAAGTCTAGCTGTAATAGTGGTTCTCCACCGCTAACTGTTATACCGCCTCCAGAAGCTTCAATAAATGGAAGGTAACATGTCACATCCTGCATCACTTCTTCAACTGTTATTTCTTTACCTTTACCGATTTCCCACGTATCAGCATTATGACAATATTGACAACGTAATAAACACCCTTGTGTAAATATGACATAACGAATTCCTGGGCCATCAACAGTACCACAAGACTCTACAGAATGTATTCTTCCTTTTACCATGTTACTTCCTCCTTTATTGAAACAGCCTCCCTCCGCCATATATTAAAAGCGGAGGGACACTTTTTTCACTTACATGCTTTCATGCATTGTACGGTTAATTACATCAATTTGTTGTTCACGAGTTAATTTAATAAAGTTAACAGCGTAACCAGATACACGAATTGTTAATTGTGGATATTTTTCAGGGTGCTCCATTGCATCCATTAATGTTTCACGGTTAAATACGTTAATATTTAAGTGGTGTCCTTCTTTTATTGCATATCCATCAAGCATAGATACTAAGTTGCGTACTTGTACATCATCTTCTTTACCAAGTGCTTTTGGAATAATAGAGAATGTATTTGAAATACCATCTTGTGCATCTTCATATGGTAATTTAGCTACAGATAATAATGACGCTAATGCACCTTTTGTATCACGGCCATGCATTGGGTTTGCGCCCGGTGCAAATGGTTCTCCAGTACGACGTCCATCTGGAGTGTTACCAGTTTTCTTACCGTATACAACGTTAGATGTGATTGTTAAGATTGACATTGTATGAACAGAATTACGGTATGTTTTATGTTTGCGAAGTTTGTTCATAAATGTTTTCACAAGATTTACTGCGATTTCATCTACGCGATCATCATTGTTACCGTATTTAGGGAAATCTCCCTCGATTTCGAAATCAACTGCAATACCATTTTCATCACGAATTGGTTTTACTTTTGCATATTTAATTGCACTTAAAGAGTCAGCTACTACAGATAATCCAGCGATACCTGTTGCCATTGTACGAAGAACATTTGTATCATGAAGTGCCATTTCAATACGTTCATAGCTATATTTATCGTGCATATAGTGAATTACATTTAATGTATTTAAATATAGACCCGCTAACCATTCCATTGTCATATCGAATTTACGCATAACTTCTTCATAATCTAATACTTCAGCAGTAATTGGTGCGTATTCAGGACCAACTTGTGCTTTTGACTTTTCATCTTTACCACCGTTAACTGCATATAGTAATGCTTTCGCTAAGTTTGCACGTGCTCCGAAGAACTGCATTTGTTTACCGATTCTCATTGCTGATACACAACAAGCAATGCCGTAGTCATCACCGTAGTCAGGACGCATAATGTCATCATTTTCGTACTGTATTGCTGATGTTTTAATAGACATTTTTGCACAGTAGTTTTTAAAGTTCTCTGGTAATTGTTTAGACCAAAGAACTGTTAAGTTTGGTTCTGGTGCTGGTCCTAAATTATCTAATGTATGCAAGAAACGGAATGAGTTTTTTGTTACTAACGGACGACCGTCTAACGCCATACCACCAATAGATTCAGTTACCCAAGTTGGATCTCCAGAGAATAGTTCATTGTAATCAGGCGTTCTTGCAAATTTCACAAGACGTAATTTCATAATGAAATGGTCAACAATTTCTTGTGCTTCTTCTTCTGTTAAAGTACCATTTGCTAAATCTCTTTCAATGTAAACATCTAAGAATGTAGAGGTACGTCCAAGGCTCATTGCTGCCCCGTTTTGTTCTTTAATTGCTGCGAGATAAGCAAAGTATAACCATTGGAAAGCCTCTTGTGCATTTGTAGCTGGCTTAGAAATATCGAATCCATGAGAAGCAGCCATCTGTTTTAACTCTTGAAGCGAACGCATTTGCTCAGATAATTCTTCGCGTAAACGCATTGTATCTTCGCTCATTACACCGCCAGTTAAATTATAATCAACCTTTTTCGCTTCAATTAAATGATCTATACCGTATAGCGCTACGCGGCGATAGTCACCGATAATACGTCCACGTCCATATGCATCTGGAAGGCCAGTAATAACACCTGATTTACGAGCCGCTTTCATTTCTGGCGTGTATGCATCAAATACACCTTGATTATGAGTTTTACGCCAGTCTCTGAAAATACTGCTAAGTTCTTTATCCATTTCATATCCATACGCTTCACAAGCTTGTTCCGCCATACGAATACCACCATATGGTTGTAAAGAACGTTTAAATGGTTTATCAGTTTGGAAACCGACCACTTTTTCAATATCTTTATTTAAATATCCTGGTTCATGTGATGTAATAGAAGAAACAATTTTTGTATCCATATCAAGAACGCCACCGTTTTCACGTTCCTTTGTTGTTAAATCCATTACTTGATCCCAAAGTTTTTTCGTTGCTTCAGTTGCTTCCGCTAAGAAAGAGTCTTCTCCCTCGTAAACGTTTACATTATTTAAAATGAAATCGCGAACATCAATCTCTGCTTTCCATTTTTCACCTTTAAAGTTTTCCCACGCGTTTTTTACATTTTCTAATACTTGAGTCATCCTAATCTCCTCCATTTTTGATTAGTACAGGACTACGTTTTTTTATATAACAGCTTACACACTTAGAATACTACTTTTTTTCGAAAGTGGACGAAATAGTTGTGACATGTTTGTGAAATGTTGAACAAACTACTATGCTCGTAGTGTTAACTTCGTTTAAAAGTCTTTATAATTAACCCTTTCTTTAATTGTATTTTTTTGGTATTCTTATATACGAGTCCTATTTTGTAATATAAGAACGATACCCATTGTAGAGCTGTAATACTCTTATCTCCTAATCTGTTATAGTTTTTATAGCAGAGCAAAAAAGTGTACATACGTTGTACACTTTTTTTGTTACTACTCTAAAACATCCCTTTTTCTATTTCCATCATAGAATCCACCACGACTACCCTTTAATGCAATTAATTGCTCTAATCCTTCTATATGATCACCAATAATTCGAAGGACAGCTGGAGGATGACCTATTTTTGCAAAATGTTCACTGGGCCGAATACGGTTCATCTTATCGACCTCAACACGACTTACACATGCAATTTCGAATCCTGAAAGAATAGCTTTCACTTGCGCTACGCAAGGTGACAGTAAAGATCTATACCCAATTGATTTCAAACACGTCCGGCTAAACGCATTAGGTACAGCAATAAGAGAGCCTACTCCTAAATCTTTTCTATCACAAGCTAAATTTAGTGCATATTTAAATGCTGTTACAAGATGAAGTGGTACTCTCAAATCTAAATAATGATTTAAATCATTTAATGCGACATCCGTTCCATCTGCAATAGCTTTTGCAAAGGGATATAGCTCACTAGCTGGAATAACAAAATCACCGTCTATAAATAAAACAATTTCTCCTTTGGCAAAATAAGTTCCAAGCGAACGCCCCACATCGTTTCCAAGTGCTTCTTTATACACAATTGTTGTTACTCCCTTGTCTTTTGCAATTGTTGCCGTTTTATCGGACGAACCATTTACAACAACGATGATTTCAAAAGGTTCAATTTTGCGAAGCTCTTCTATAACGTTTCCAATTGTTTTCTCTTCATCTTGTACAGGAATTACAACCGATAATTGCTCTCCTTTATACAACTTAGATGTAACGCCCCATCCTTGATAAAAATCTTCAAAATTTAAAGTATGACAGACACACTCTCTTTTCCTATTTCCATCATAATATCCTCCCCGCTCATCGCTGCCTACTATCCGCTCTGCTACAGCTTCTATATGATCACCTATCATTCGTTTTTCAGATTGAGAAAGATCCGTGCCATATGCAGCATGCTCGGTCGGCCGAAATTTATTCGGCGTAATAATGTCAATTGCACAATGGCGACTAATTCTCCATTTACTTTGTGCTAGACGTAAATGAGCCACAATAGGATTAACAAAACATTCGTATCCAATACTTTGAATGACTTCTTTCGTCAACGCATGAGGTACAGATAATAAAGAATCAATTTTCAATTCTTCGCGTTCTAACATTGCATTTAATATTTGGCGCCACACTGTAATAGAATGTGGTTTTTGTTTCTTTAAAAATAATGCGTCCAAATTATTTAAAGCGATGTCCGCCTGATCATGCAAAATCGGATTAAGGAACAATTGTAATTTTGAAGTTTGAATAGCAAAATCACCATCTACAAACAGTAATACATCACCTATCGCATGTTTTGCACCAACCGCGCGTCCAACGTCGTTACCAAGTGACTCTTTATATTGGATTACTGTACATCCTAAGCTCTCAGCAATTACTTCTGTACCATCATTACAACCATTTGCTACTACAATAATCTCTACTGGATTTAATGGTTTTACCGATTGAACCACGTCTGAAATCGTATCCACTTCATTACATACGGGAATAATAACTGATAACGACTTAACCATTGTTTTCTTCACGAAACCATTTAATAGTTTCTTTCAATCCTTGTTCCCACGTTACTTTCGCTTGAAACTGAAGAAGTTCTCTTAATTTCGTTACGTCTGGTCTTCTATTTGGAATCTCTTCAAATCCATGTGGATATACTTCCTCAAATGGAACGTGCACAATTTTGGAAATAGACTTCGTTAATTTTTTTATATCTTCCGCTACTACCCTTATATTTTTTTCATTCTCAGAACCTATATTAATAATTTCACCATTTACCTTCTCATCCATTGCACGAATTGTTGCCTCGACCGCATCACTTACATACGTAAAGCAACGTGTCTGCCTTCCATCTCCATACACGAGAATATCGTCACCTTGCAAAGCCGCACGAATAAATCGTGGAATTACTCCTGCGTACGGACCATCTTTCGCTCTTGGACCATAAATATTAAAATAACGAACAATCGTTACAGGTAAACCTTCTAATGCGTATCCTAAACATAATGTTTCCTCTAACGTTTTACAAATTGCATAACTCCAACGTATTTTGGAAGTTGCACCGTATAAACGATCTCCTTCTTCAGAGAATGGTGGCTCTCCCTTTCCATATACTTCAGAAGTAGATGCAAATACTACTTTCTTCTTCCCTTTTAACGCTGCTTGCAAAATGTTTCTCGTTCCATCAAAGTTCGTTTCAATGAGCTCTACACTCTTTTCCATTGTCGTTTTAACACCTAAAATTGCCGCCAAATGGAATACTACATCATGTTGATTTACTAATTCATCTATTGTCTTTTTATCTAAAACACTGATTGAAATAACTGGAATCTCTTTCATTAACTCATTATGATATTTATTTTTCCCTTTATAGAAGTTATCCACAATCGTGACTGCATAACCTCTTTTCACCAATTCTTCAGCTAGATGCGATCCAATAAATCCTGCTCCACCTGTAATTAAACATTTTTTACTCATACACTCACCTTCTTTACGATTCCACGTGTATCTATTAATCGCTCAATTCTTTTAAAAAGCTTCCAATCAATATTAGAGTGATCAGTTAAAATTAAAATACAATCCGCCTCTTTAACTGTTTGTTCATCCAAAGGAACAGATTGATACACCTTATCTCCAATTTCCGCAGAAGAAATATATGGATCATGATATTCTATCTCGTATCCTTCTTTTATTAATAATTGAATAATTGGCAACGCTGGTGATTCTCTCAAATCATTTACATCCTTCTTATATGCAATCCCTACAATTAAAACCGTTGCAGGTGATTGCACCATTCCTTTTACTTTCCCGACTATTTTCTCTGGCATTTCTTCATTAATTACATGTGCCGCTTCAATTAATTGACTAATTGCTCCAGCCTTTCTTATTCTCCACTGAAAATATAAAGGGTCTACCGGAATACAGTGTCCTCCTATTCCTGGTCCTGGCCAATACGGAGTAAATCCAAACGGTTTTGTAGATGCTGCTTCAAGTACCTCATAAAAATTAATATTCAAACTTTCACAAAGTATATTTAACTCATTTACTAATGAAATATTAACTAAACGCTGAATATTTTCAAACAACTTGCACATCTCTGCTACTTTCGGAGAGCTAACTGGAACAACAACATCAAATATAGTGCTATACAAATCCTGTACTTTTTGTTTACACCGCTCGGTTTGTCCACTAATAACTTTTGGAATCGATTGAACTGAATATTGACTATTTGCTGGATCAATTCGCTCTGGAGAATATCCAATATAATAATCTTCTCCTACCTTTTTACCTGTTTGAGAAATAATTGGAATGATAACTTCCTCAAGCGTACCTGGATATGTGGAGCTTTCAAAAATGAAGGTTTGTCCTTTTTGAAGGTTTTGTTGTATATAATGGGAGGCTGAAATGAGGGCACTTAAATCTGGTTCTTTCTGCTCATTAATTGGGGTCGGCACGGTCACAATGACATAATCGCTATGCTTAAAATCCGCAACACCTTTATCTGGTGTATTCACTATTAATTTTCTTTCGTTTATTAAGCCTTGTAATACTTTAGAAGACACATCAGGAATATAACTTTCTCCTTTTATAATTGATTCTATTTTTCTAGTATCCTTATCTAATCCAAGTACAGCATGTCCTCTTTCTGCAAAAAGGACCGCTAAAGGAAGGCCAACATATCCTAATCCAATAATGGTTACTTTACTACTAGCATTCATCTATATTCTCTTCTTCCCTTCTCAATTGTAGTATTATATCTCTATCCCGTTCTCCGTCTGTAAAACTCCCACGCCCATTCGTATGTTGTAATAAATAAGCAATCGCCTCAAGCTGATCTCCAAAAATACGATCAAATGCAGGAATTCGTCCGTTTACAAACCCGTGTTGTTCTGGACGTATACGGTTCGGTTTTATAACATCCACAAAGTCTATTGCTCTTACAGAAAAATCAGCTAAAATAGCTTTCATTTGAGCTAATGGTGGAATAACGAGGGCCTCGTATCCAATCTTCTCTATTACTTTTTTATGCATAGCATGTGGTACTGCCGTTAATGAGTTATTCCATAAGTCTGGTCGTTTTGCTACCAAATTCACGAAATATTTCCCCATACTAATTGGATCTGCGGGGTGAAACATATCTAACAAACATTGCAAATCATTTAACGCCACATCATTTCCGTCTTCAATAGCATGCAAAAATGGAATTAGTTTTTTCGCACCAATCACAAAATCACCATCTAAAAATAAACAAATATCAGCTGTAGCATGCATAGCTCCTATTGCCCGTGCCACATTGTGCCCAAGCGCTTTTGAAAATTCAAGAACAATAACATTCTCTAGTTTCGCTTGTTTAATTGTCTCGGCATCTGCTCCATTCGCAACAACTATAATTTCATCTACACCTGCTTTTTTCACTTCCTGTATGACAGATATTATAGTCATTTTTTCTTCTGATACTGGTATAATCGCACTGTATTTCGCTTTTTCTCCTTGTAATAAAACTGGTTTATACTTCCCTATAAACTCTCTATCCCTGTTTCCCTCCGAAAAACCGCCGCGTTTACCATATGTTTCGATTACGTATTGCAAAGCACGTAAATGATCACCCATAATACGACTAGTCGCTTTCGGATAAGGAGAACCAGGTGATGTACCAGTATGCACAGGACGAACCTTATTCGTGTGAATTACATCGACCGAAGCCATATCAACAATATCTACTCCTCTAGACATCGCCATCGCTTGAAATAATGCGGGATCTGCTAAATTCCACCATCCAAGTCTCTCGATAACTTCCCGGCTCATCGCATGTGGAATTGCGATTAAAGAACCAACAACAAGCTCTTTTTTATTCAAATAACGATTCAACATGAATTTTCCAACTGTCGTATAATGTGGTCTCATCTTTAAATAAACAGACCATGTTAAATTATTAACAACAATTTGATGCCCCTGCTGAATTCCTTTCACGAAACGTTGTAGTTCTTTACTATCAATGACGATATCACCATCTAAAAACAATACAATTTCACCTTTGGCTTCTCTAGCTCCAATTGCCCTTCCTACATCATTGCCAAGAGAATGTTTATAATAAATTACACGGCAATGATGTTGTAATGCGACTTCCTTCGTTCCATCTGTCGATCCATTATCTACTACAATAATTTCATAAGGCTCGAGCTTTTCCACTTCTACTAAAACTTGTGATAAAGTACTTGCTTCATTGTGCGCTGGAATAACAACTGATACTCTCATATTTGTATCACTTTTACCCTTCCAAGCGAACATAAGCAATAATAGGAGTACGTACAAGTACATCTTCCGGTGGTCCATAAGAAGGAGAAGTACGAACACTTACTGCCCCGTCCGTCACAGATAAAAGAATGCCCGCAACAATTTCAACAGCTGTCACAACTTGCACTAGTTCACCAACATGGTTACGCAATTCATCAGTAAATAACATATATAAGTCTCCTTTCTTACGCTTCTTTAATTGATATAATACTTGTAAATGGTAATAAAACTTCTGTTCCTATTCCTTCTTGCAGCGTTAAGAAATCGTCACCAACTGCTACAATAACACCTGTTAACTGCCCAACTGTCACAGTAATTTCCACGTTTTCACCTAAATACTGCTTTGCAATTTCTTTAAAAGGTGATGTATTACATTCTTTTAAAATGTTACAAATAATAGTTTGAAACTCACTTGATTCTATAAATTCTTCCGTAGCTTGCTTAGAATTTCTTTGAATAAACTTCGCGAAGTTTTGTGAAAATAAAAGTCGTTCCACAGCAGGCAGTAACTTGTCATCTAAAAAATAACCTAATTGTCTATTAAACAGTCGGGATAATTTATGCCAATATTTTCTGAACAGACACATACACTTCTCCTCCTATTATTTTTAAAGTATAAAATTTTACATCCATACATCTTAATTTATACAAAGCAGGCTTTTTTTGTGATAGGTAAGGCATACATTTTCTAAAAGAAATAATTTTTTCAGAGCATAAAAAAGATAGATGGTGTCCCATCTATCTCTTTGCTAATCTTTAATTTTTAATTGTCACAATGGGAGCTACGCCGTAATATACCGCTCTTGATAATTCTGCTTGTTTGGATATAGAAGCTGTAACAAGGGATCCACCACTTGCCGAAAAATATTTTGCAGCTTCTAACGGAATACCATCTTCTTTCACATCAATATGCGTTCCATCTTGCCAGTCTATTTTCTGCATTGTTGCTGAAAAGTCCCCAGTCACTTTACCAATTTCCTTACCATTCATCTCTAAAAATATCCATTCCCATTTTGTTAAACTTAGTACTTGTTTCAATTCTCCAATTTTCTTTCCATTTATACTATAAAATATATAGAAGTTACGCACTCCTGTCTTCTTTTGAACACGCAACAGTTTTTCTCCCGATTGATTATATAAATAAAATTGTTGCTCATGTAGCCCTTTAAAAAGAAAAGAGAGTAGCACTTTCCATATACTTTGAATAACAGAATTATACTCTTCTTTTAAAACACCTACTGCACGTCCATCTAATCCAAAGTACGTTATTACTTTAAATATTCCTACCTCTCCACGAACAACGAATTTTTGTTGCTCAAATAATTTAGAAGTCTCTATATTCCAATTATCCTGCTTAAGCACTTTCGCTCTTCGTTTTTCTATAAAACTATATATTAGTAATCCAAACGCTGGTAGCAAAATACCTATTAATTTCAGGATTTCTTTATCTGAAGTGAATATTGTTCCTTTTTTATATTCCATAACTAATCCAATTACAACGATAATCCATACAATGATAGCTATACACAAAGTTCGTTTCGCATTGCGTGCATGATGCTTATGTATACTCATAACCCTCCCCCTTTTCCATTTATTTCATTATCGCACCGCACATATATTTCCTCAATACAAAAAAGACTATCCAAAAGAACAGTCTTTTACACTTCTATATTTCGTAACATCGTATAAATATCGTTATTCACTTTACCAAACGATTTAATGTTATTTTGAATGTTTGATAATAAAACGACATACACACTTCCATTTTTACTAAATCCATTTAAGCAATTCCAACCTGGCATTACACCGTGATTTGAATAACTGCCTGGATCTACATACCAGCCAAATCCGTAATCCTTTTTCACGGCTGTAAACATTTGATCATAACTCTCTTTTGAAATTAATTTTCCAGAGAATAGCGCTTCATTAAATAAATATAAATCATGCGCGCTTGTATATATATCACCGCAACCATATAGTTGTGACATGCTCGGAATGTTAGGTGTTGTCATGTTGTTATTCACTATTTTATAACCTGTTGATGGGAACCTTGTTTGTTCTAACGCTTTACCAAAACCAGACTGCTTCATGCCAGCAGTCGCAAAAATATGTTGTTTAATATATTCTTCTAATGGTTGTCCACTTACCTTCTCGGCAATGTAGGCAAGTATAGAGTAGTTCGAATCTGAATACTTCCATTTCTCTCCTGGGCCTGCAATACGCTTTTGGTTTCCTATTCGCTTTATCAATTCCTCATGAGAAATATCATCTTTTCCCTGCTCATATTCAGGAATTCCTGATGTATGTGTTAATAAATGTTTTAGCTGAATACCATTACCTTGAGGAAAATCCGGAATATACTTTGCTACCGTATCCTCTACTTGTAATTTATTTTGATCTTTCAATTGCATAATAGCGGTCGCTACAAATGCCTTTGAAATAGAGCCAATATAAAAGGTTGTTTCTGAATTATTCGGTACTTGCTTCTCTTTGTTCGCCATACCGTATCCTTTATTCAAAAGAACTTTTCCGTTCTTCACAATAACAGCTGTTCCACTAAATCCTGCGTTTTGTAAATATTGATCCAATTGAGCGTTTTCATTAATTTCTTGAGGCGGTCCTTCAGCAGGTTTCTCTATAACTTGCGCCTGTTTTATCTGTTCTTCCTGTTCTTTTTGTTTTCTTTGTTTTTCAGCTTCTTGCCTTTTCATTTCTTCTTTCTTTTTTATCTCTTCTTGCTTCTTCATTTCTGCTGCTGCTTTTAAAGTTTCCTCTTTTTTATTATGCGCAACAATTTTTGTATACATGAAATATACAAGTGAAAGTAGTAGGACGAGAATGATTGTTCTTTTTATGTATACAATCGGACGACGTACTTTCCCATTAACAGTATTTTTTTCCTGATCCATGATTACCCTTTTCCCCTTATTTACCGATAATTTAATTCATCTACACAAAAATTTTTCCAAATCATTTCAGTAGATTATAGACACTCCATTCTATGTCATCCCTACTTTATCACGCGCTGAACATATTACCAACCTATATGTATAAAAAAGAAAAAGAAAATTTACAAAAGTAAGATTCCCTTTAAAATTTCAATATAATAAAAGAGGATATCCTGTAAAAGACTGGTGTTATCAATCTTTTTGGATATCCTCTTATCTAACTATTTATACGTGTTTTTTCATATCATCGGCAACAGATTCAACATTTGTACCTACGATAACTTGTACACTTGTGTTACTTAATTTCATAACGCCTTTTGCACCTGCTCGTTTTAATGCCGGCTCATTTACTAAACCTGCATCTTTCACTTGTAAGCGTAGACGCGTTGCACAGTTATCAATAACTGTTAAATTGTCTTTTCCACCTAAAGCAGCTACATAAGTTTCACCAATTGAACCTGCAACTGGTGCGTCTCCATCTTCAACTAACTCATCGTCATCTTCACGACCAGGAGTTTTTAAGTCGAACTTCTTAATTAAGAAGTAGAATACTACAAAGTAAATTGCTGCGTAAATTAAACCGATTCCAGCTAGTAACACTGGTTTTGTTGCAATACCAAAGTTTAAGAAGTAATCAATTGCACCGGCACTAAATGTGAAACCATCGTGAATGCCAAGTGATGTTGTTACGAATAAAGAAATACCTGTTAACACGGCATGAATACCATATAATAATGGTGATAAGAACATGAATGAGAATTCAATAGGTTCTGTAATACCAGTTAAGAATGAAGTTAATGCTAGACCACCTAACATCCCTGTAACCATTTTACGTTTTTCTGGTTTAGCAGCTGCAATCATTGCGAAACATGCTGCTGGTAAACCGAACATCATAACTGGGAAGAAACCAGTCATAAACATACCTGCTGTTTTATCCCCTGCAAGGAAGCGAGCGATATCACCATTTACAACATTACCTGCTGCATTTGTAAAGTCACCAAATACGAACCAGAAGTATGTGTTCATTACATGGTGTAAACCAATTGGGATTAATAGACGGTTTAATAAACCAAATAGACCTGAACCAACTGCACCTAAATTAACAATTCCATGAGCTAATGCATCGATGCCATTTTGAATTGCTGGCCAAATTTGTGCGAATAGAATTCCTAATATTAGCATCACAACCGATGTAACAATCGGAACGAAACGTTTTCCAGCAAAGAAACCTAACCATTCTGGAAGTTTAATTTTATGGAATTTATTATAAAGGAACCCTGCTATAACACCGACAATAATACCACCTAAAACTTTCATATCCACTTTAGTCGATAATTCGGCTGCCTTAGATACTTGTGTCATTGTATCTGCAAGCTTAGATGGATCTACATTCGCGCTATTGCCTATTAAATCTTGGACTTTACCTAATTTATCTTGTAATTCTGCAGTAGAATATCCCTTACTAAGTGCATCAATACTGTTTTTCATAACCAGATAACCAATTGCACCTGCAAGACCTGCGGCACCACTACCATCAACTGAAAGACCTATTGCAATACCAATTGCAAAAATAAGTGCTAAATTATCAAAAACCGCTGCGCCGGCCTGTGCCATAACAGGAATATCAAATACATCTGGTTGCCCTAAACGAAGCAATAATCCTGCTGCTGGTAGTACTGCGATTGGAAGCATTAACGCTTTACCAATACGTTGTAAAAACTGCAACATTTTAATTCCCCCTATCAAATTTATGAAATCGTTATCATTATAAGTACGCTTTAGAAAACGCTTTCTATTACATAACCATAATAACATATAGTTGTATAGATGTGTAGTTTTTATTTCCGAACTTTTTATGGATAAGTTTTCTATTTCCAAACTGTTATATAAAAGGGAAATTCTCCTTATTGAATACAAAATATACAGGCAAAAAAACTAATTATAGCACAGATAACTTTCGTTTTATCATTCCACTTTTTCATGTTATTATTTATTTCCGAGCATATCGGGAAAAGTAAACTTAGTTAATTCGAAATAGGAGCGTTGGTACTATGCAGTGCATTAAAACAAACAACTTACAACAGTTGTTAGAACAAGTAACACCATATACGAAAAAAGGAAAGCTTGCTACTTATATCCCCGAACTAGGCAATGCAAATCCAGATGATTTAGGTATTGCCATTTTCCATAAAGAGAAAGAATATGTCCATGCTGGTAACTCACAAACACTATTTACTCTTCAAAGTATTTCTAAAGTAATCACACTTGCTCTTGCTCTTTTAGATCGTGGTGAAGAATATGTATTTTCTAAAGTTGGAATGGAACCAACCGGTGACCCTTTCAATTCTATTATTAAGTTAGAAACGACAAGTCCTTCCAAACCTCTTAATCCAATGATTAATGCAGGAGCACTAGCTATTACAAGCATGTTAGCAGGAAAAGATAACGAAGAAAAAATGGAGCATATTCTTCATTTTGTACGTGAAATAACAGATAATCCTACTATTAATTATTCTTCTACAGTTGCCAATTCAGAATTAGAGACTGCTTACTTAAACCGTTCACTTTGTTACTATATGAAACAAAACGGAATTATCGATTGTGATATTGAAGAACTTATGGATTTATACACTCGTCAATGTGCAGTTGAAGTAAACTGTATCGATTTAGCACGTATTGGCTTAATTTTTGCAATGGATGGATATGATCCATATAAAAAGAAACAGATCATCCCTAAACATATTACGAAAATTTGTAAAACATTTATGGTTACTTGCGGGATGTATAATGAATCTGGTGAATTTGCAATTCGTGTTGGAATCCCTGCAAAAAGTGGTGTAGCAGGCGGCATTTTCGGCTGCGTAAAAGGCGAAATGGGAATTGGTATTTTCGGACCGGCTTTAGATACAAACGGAAATAGTATCGGTGGTTTTAAAATTCTTGAATTACTTTCTGCCCAAGAAGGTTGGAGTATGTTTTAATTTAGAAGTTATCCTGCTATATTGGCAGGATTTTTTATTTCACAAAAAAATCCGTTCTACTAGGCATCAACACAATTCAAAAAAACAGTAATGAAAGTTCTCTTTATTATGCATATTTGCTCCCCCCTCCCGAATAATATAGTACAACCTAGCGCTATATGGTGGAGGTGTAAAAATGAAACTTATATTTCAAATGGAAAAGCAGCCTGTCCTCGAAAAAACAATTCTTCTTTTCATACTTAGTATTGTAGAAAGTTTAAAGCTAAAAGTTGTTTCACTCGATGAAGCACATCGATACATATTTAATTTAGAAGTTCTAGAATTATTAATGGATCGGAATATTGATGACCAAGTACTAGAACTCATTCATTTCGGAATGGGACTTGAAGACATTTACCATGTACTTCCCGAAGAACTTGAGCATAGTATTGAAGAACTGAAATGGCTTTGTATTCAAGTTTTAAGTGAGTACAGTATGCACGAGGAATCAGAACAATTAATTGAAGATATACGCTAAAAAGCACCTATATAGGTGCTTTTAATGTTTTTTCAAACTATTTTTATACGTTTCAATATTAACAGGTAATTCTTCCTCTTCTAACGTATGTTCATTTACATCTTTATGAATATGAGCACCTTTAGGTGGTTGATGATCATGCCCTTTTTTCTTATGATCAAACGCTTTCCCGCGTCCCATACGGATCCCCCCTTTCTTTACAAGAAATCCGTATTAGTATGAAGAAAAGTACGTCGATATATGCATGTTCTTAGTGTATTTCCAAGGAAATACTCGAACATTGTTCTCTATTCTTCTTACAACAATTGATCTATCCCAATGAGTATTAATAAAACACCCGCAAGAATAGTCGCCCATTTCCCTAAGTATTCAGCTAAAAATCTTTTACCAACATACGCAAAACCACTAATACAAATGAAACTAAAAGCCCCAGAGATAATCGCTGTAAGCCAAAGGTTTAAATTTGTTACTCCTGCATCAAACCCACCGGCAATATTGTTAATAGATAATGCAACTCCTAATACAATAGCTTCAGAAAAACTAATTGTTTTAGAGCCATCAAAATCCGCTTTTTCTGGATCACGTAAAATCCCTATAAGTATACCGGCATCTTCATCTTGCTTTTTTTCCTTTTTACCTAAGAAAGGCTGACATAAAATAAACAACCCAATTATCCCTAATACAATTGCTCCAATAAGTTTTGCGGTGAAATCTGAAATAAATAATGCAATCCAATTCCCAAAAAATCCAGCTAATAAAGTAAATAAAAATCCAAAAAAAGCAATGATAAAATTATTAAACCATGAAATTTGAACCTTGCGGATACCGTAAGCAATCCCTACACCAGCATTATCTAAATTAGACGCGATTCCGATTAAAAAAATTGAAAATAAACCTGCCGTACTCATCGTACAGTCACCCCTTTTCTCACTTTTCAATGCATATTATGAAAATGTTGAGCAACTGTGCCTGTCTGTTTCATATACTTGTAATAAATGCTCAACATTTTTTCAACGATAGACAATAGAAAAGGAGTGCCTACATTATGCCCAATGAAAATCCAAATGAGCGGCTCGGTAAATTAATAAAGAAACTGTTAAAGGAGCGTGCTCTATCTATGCGCCAACTAGGAACACTGACAAATATTGATCCTGCAACAATCTCAAGAATTATGAATGGCAAACAACACCCAAAACAAAAACATCTACAAAAATTTGCAGAATGTCTTCAAATCCCACCTCAATTGTTATTTGATGAGATGTATCCTGATTCTCCTCACATAAATAAAGAAAAGACGGATATGTACACATCTCTTGATACAATTCAGCAAACTTTACAATCCTCTAACTTATTCGATTTCGATTACACAACAACTCGCGTAAAACAAGAACTTGAAAATTACGAGCGCTATGCCCAAACAACAGAAGGCGAAAAACGTATTCATGAAAGTTTCGAAAGTAAACTAGAACAAATTGATAGTGCTGGTCCTTTCATTGAACAATTAACAGATATGTATCAACAATTTTGCACTGAAACCATTTCAAAAGAAGAACGTGCAGTTCTTGGTGGCGCATTACTTTATTTCATTTTATCGACAGATATTATCCCTGATTATCTCTTTCCAATTGGCTATTTAGATGATGCAATTGCCGTTGAATTGGCGAACGAGAAATTAATTGAAATAAGACGAAAAACATAGAAAAGTAAGGAACTATTTCAGTTGTTGTCTATGTTCAACTCTGAAGTAGTGCACTAAAAAATCGTACAAGCATACTTACTCGCACGATTCAAAAATCAAACTATTTTCTTATTTTTTCGTATGACACCATTCATATATGAACGCTGTTATTACTTTTGTAAATTCAATTAACTGCTCAACTTCAACTTTCTCATTTATTGAATGAGCTTCTTCTAATGTACCTGGTCCGTAAATAACAGCTGGAATGTTAAACTCACTAAACCATCCGCCATCAGTTACTGTAGCAGACATATCTAAAGTTGCGACTTTCTGTAATATAGATTCATGTTCAGAACTTAGTTTCTGAATAGCCGGATGATTACTATCTACTTCTAAAGAAGGAAAAATTTCGCCACGATCCACAATCATTGATTCTCCGCCCCACTTAAATTGTGGTGGGTTCTCGCTTAACCATGGATCTGATGCTGCTACTTTTCCTATATACTCTTCTATTTCTTCTATTATTTGTTCATGCGTTTCATTTGGATAAAAGTGAACCGTAATCCATAATCGACACTCATCCGCAATAAACGCTGCATGCCGTCCGCCTTCAATAACAGCTGGATTAATTGTTGTTGTTCCAGATGGATAGCCTTCATATGTTTTCATGACTGCCCAATGACGCTCTAATTCTTGTAAACTTTGCACAATTTTCATCATTTTTTCAATCGCACTCGCTCCAAATAGACGTCCGCCAGCATGGATCATTTGTCTACGTGTTGCATCATGAAACGTTTGCGGGCTTTTCACAGTAATCCATCCAGTAATTACGCCGCCCTGTCCTTGCATATGTAAATCGCTCGTATCCACTACGACTGCAAAATCAGCATCATAACCACGTTTACAACATTGAAGTGTTCCTGCTTCTCCTACTTCTTCTCCAATTACCGATTGAAACATTAAGTCCCCTAGCAATTCAATTCCCGCTTCTTCTAAAAGCTGAATTGCAAATAAGGCTCCAGCTAGTCCACCTTTCATATCTGCCGCGCCTCTCCCAACTAACCAGCCGTCTTTTATAAACGGCTCAAATGGATTTGTTTCCCACGACTCATCTACCGATACTTCTGCTACATCCATATGGCCATTTATAATAAGACTTTTATGTAACTCACTTTCCGTCCCTTTTTTTATCCCAACAACATTCGGATCGTTCGGATATACATCCCATTTATCAATACTAAAATTTCGTTTTCTTAGAAACTCTGCAACAAATTCTTGCGCCTCATTTGTATTCCTCCCTGGTGGTGCAGGTGTTTCAAAGCGAATTAAAGTTTTTGTAAGTTCTAGTAGCTCCTCTTTTCGTAAATCAATCTGTTCTAATAGCTGTGAAACTTCTTGATTCATTGCTAATTCCCCTTTGCATACGTAGTATGTTTCCAGCTTTATTTTCACAAAAAAAGAGACTGTTTACAATCTGACAGTCTCCAAATTAATCAATATTATAAAGTGAAACTATAATCAGTGAGGGGGGGGGTTGTTCATCCCCCACTGATTATTAGCCCGCACCAATCGGGCATTTACGGGCAGTTTATCTCCCACCTAACTTCTTTGCTCCAGCCGAATTTTGAGGTGGGAGTTTTACTGCCCGTTAATGCGGGATAAACTTTCTGCTTCTGTTGTATTTACCTTTTCAACATATTCTATTTTGCTTCTCTTATTTCTTGTAGCACGGTAAAACAGTAAACAAACGATCATAAATGGAATACCACAATATAATGCCATTCTTTGTTCTGGAATAAAAGCCATAGCTACAATTACTGTTAAATTTAATACTAAAGCAAGAAGTGGTACAAATGGATACAATGGCGTTTTAAATTTCAAATCCTTAATATCTCCCCCTTGCTTCACGTATGTCCTTCTAGCTAATAGGTTAGATAGAGCAATAGATGCCCAAACTAATATCGCTCCAAACCCAGCAATAGAAAGAAGCCATAAATAAACTGTATCTTCCGCGTAAATCCCTGATAGTAATGAGAGACAGCCTACAATCGTACTTACAATCAATGCATAAATAGGAACACCGTTTTTAGATAACTTACCAAAAATCGGGCTAATCATTCCTTGATTCGACATAGACCATAGCATACGGGAAGTTGCATATAATCCTGAATTCGCAACTGATAGTACCGCTGTAATAATAACGAAATTTATAATATCGGCCGCATAAGGAATACCAATTTTATCAAATACAACTACGAATGGGCTTTCTATCACTCCTGCTTGCTGCCAAGGAAATAGTCCCGCAAGAATAAAAATAGATAGTACAAAGAAAATAAGTATGCGCCAAACTGTATTATTAATTGCCTTCGGGATCGTTTTCTCTGGATTTTCACTCTCACCAGCTGCAATACCAACTAGTTCTGTTCCTTGGAAGGAAAAATTAACTGCAATCATCGTAATTAAAATGGCTGATAATCCATTTGGGAACAACCCACCATAATCAGTAAAGCTAGAAAACATCGGCGCTGGTTCATTTCCTTTCATATCTAGAAAACCAAACATTGCTGCCCCGCCCAAAATAATAAATGCAATGATTGTAATTACTTTAATACTCGCAAACCAGAATTCAACTTCCGCAAAACTTCTTGAAGATAATGCATTAATAGCAAAGAGCAACACTGCGAACACTACACACCAAATCCATGACGGTACATCAGGAAACCATCGTTTCATTAAAATACTAACTGCAATTAATTCAATACCTATCGTAGCCGTCCAGTTTAGCCACGACATCCATCCCACTACATAACCCGCTGCAGGTGAAATGTGTTTTGTAGCATACGTTTGATAAGATCCTGCATCAGGCATCGCAACCGCTAACTCTCCTAGACAGAGCATCGTTAAATACATAACAAATCCACCGACAAGATACGCTACAATCGCTCCTCCAGGTCCAGCTTCATGAATTGTATAACTGGATCCTAAAAAAAGCCCAGTACCAATAACCCCTCCGAGTGCAATCATAAATATGTGCCGACTTTTCAATTCCCTTTTTAATCCTTGGTTTTGATCCATCATATAAATCCCCCCTTTTCACTTTGCAAATCCATTTAATGTAAGCGTTTTTAAAATTCTTCATAGTAAAAATAATTATTTAAAAGAGCAAAAATACATATTACTTATATTAATCACTACCTGTTATTAAAAGGTCATCCCTCACTGTTATTAATAGTTTTTGATCAGCGATAGCTTCTCCTTCTACCACTTCTAATGATTCGATATAACCACTGATTCCCACTTTAATTTCCACTTTCTGCTTATCTTTTGTTTCAATTAATGCTAATTTCTCCCACTCATATACGTAAGAACTTTCAGTAACAAATAATTTCTCTACTTTCCCGTAACAAGGACTATACACACCTTCTATAACCGTCTTCACTTTATAAATTCCTCCCTCTTATTAATTGGCACTGAAACGTTGCATAACCTATAAAGATTCATAATCCCCCTACTTTTTAAATTTAGAGATCTCAACTACTATTCATGCAAAATACGTACCAACCTCAACACCTATGTAAAATTGGGATTTCTTACGAAAAAAATCTGCATAACCGCAAAATTTTTCTATCATTTGAAAAGTTTTAAGAGAAAATAGCAAAAAAATTTTGCGGTTTTGTTAGAATTTTAATAAAATTATAAAGAGTCAGTCTTCATAGGGTGAAACGAGGAGAAGATGATACATGCATACAGAAGAAATTAATTTTAAACAAATTATTGAAATGAATATGCTATATGAAACTTTACTCAATGAACTCGATATCGGGATTCATATTATTAATGAGGAAAGTAAAACGATTATCTATAACCGCAAAATGATGGAAATTGAATCAATGGACCGCTTAGATGTGCTAGATAAAAATCCTTTAGAAGTATTTGCATTTGAAGAAAATAAAAATAGTACTCTTATAGAGGCATTAAAGCTTGGAAAGACCAACAAAAATATAAAACAAACATATTTTAACAATAAAGGACAAGAAATTACGACAATTAACAATACTTTCCCTATAATAGAAAACGGAAAAATTAAAGGCGCTATTGAAATTTCAAAAGAAATTAGTCATTTAAAACAAATAATGAAAACGAACCCTTCTCGAAAACAAAATACTAAGTTTACCTTTGATCACATAATTGGTGATTCTAGAGCTCTTCAATCGGTCATTGCAGAAGCAAAGAGAGTAATACGTACATCCTCCTCCATACTTATCATCGGAGAAACAGGGACTGGTAAAGAGCTATTTGCGCAAAGCATCCATAATGAAAGCCAGCGTTCAACAAAACCATTTATTTCGCAAAACTGTGCGGCTATACCAGAAACCTTAATGGAAAGTCTACTATTTGGTACGAATCGAGGTGCTTTTACAGGAGCAATAGATAAACCTGGTTTATTTGAAGAAGCAAACGGCGGGACTTTGTTGTTAGATGAAATCAACTCATTAAGCCCAACGCTTCAAGCTAAGTTACTACGCGCTATACAAGAAAAAACAATACGAAGAATCGGAGGCGCACAAGAAAAAGAAATTGATGTTCGTATTATAGCAACTATTAATGAAGACCCTCTTGAAGCTATTGCACACAATCGGTTAAGAGAAGACTTATATTACCGATTAAGCGTCGTTACTTTATGTCTTCCACCTTTACGGGAACGAAAAGAAGATATTGCATATCTTGTTCAGCACTTTATCGAAAAGTACAATATTCAATTCGGTCTCAGTGTAACAGGTATAGATGTAAATGTACGAGAATTCTTTTATACATACGATTGGCCTGGGAACGTACGAGAATTGGAACATATAATTGAAGGTTCAATGAACTTGATAGAAGATGAAAGTATCATTACAGCGTTTCATATACCCACTCGCTTTCGTGAACTAGCAAAAAAAGGATTCAATATGCAAACTCCACTAACTGGTCACAATGATGATGCGCCAAAAACTTTAAAATATACAATAGAAGAAATGGAAAAGAAATATATCAATCAAATTCTTAAAGAAAATAAAGGTAATATTTCACAAGCCGCAAAATTTTTAGGATTGAGTAGACAAAATTTGCAATATCGAATTAAAAAGCTGCATTTACACATATGAAATGAATCTTTCTCCACGTGCAAGTGATTATTTGGAAAAATATGTTGCAATATACATGTAACATGCTAGAAAGGGGCTATATATATGAGTAATGATAAAAAATTAAAGTTATTACAATACTTATACCTTCTCCCGGCCGTTCTATGTATGATGTTATTCATTAATGCTGATATGAACACCTTTCCTTATGCAAAGCTATTAGGCACAATTAGTGGCTCGTTTGCAGCTATTATGCTTGCTGCTTTTTGGAATTTGAAGCTACGTATGAAAAGAGAAAAATCTTCTTAAACGGACAAAGTTAATTATCATATTCAAACACGAGACGTTTACCGCTCTCGTGTTTTTTCATTGTACTCTCTTTATCTCAAGACTTTGAAATTTTATTTAAAATTGATTATATACAGAATACATGCTCTTTAATCACACCGACAAATTTCGACATTTTGTATTCATTATATTTGTTATCATGTAAGTTCTGAATCTGACATTTCAACATCTAGGAGGACTAATTTATGTATAAAAAAATTTTGCTTACATTAGCATGTAGTTCATTATTTTTTGGATTAGCTGCTTGCGGATCAAATGAACAAACAAATAATAGTGTACAAACAAAAGAAAAAGAACCATCTCCACAAGACACGGCGAAGGAAAAGAAAAAAGAATCAACTACAGGGAATCGCTCTAACCCGATTAACTTCAATGAAACTGCTACCGTTAACGATGTTATCTTCAATAGCGAAGACGGCAAATTTGAAAAATTTAAAGCTAAAGTTGAATTATCGATTTTAGAAGTAATTCGTGGCAATCAAGCCTTTGAAATATTAAAAAATGAAAATCAATTTAACGAAGCTGCTCCAGAAGGAAAAGAATGGGCCCTAGTAAAAATCAAAGGTAAAGTTACTGATGCCGAAACACAAGATCACGAATATGATTTATTCGGATCGAATTTCAAAATTGTTTCAAATGATGGACATGTTTACAATAACGAACAGTATGCTGTAACACCAAATGAACTGCATCAAAAACTTTATAAAGGAGCCGAAGGAGAAGGTTACATCTCTCAATTGGTTAACACTGGTGACGATTTTAAAATTCAATTCGAAACTCACGAAAGTAAAAAAGTTTTCTTTAACTCTAAATAAAATATTTTCTAAAAGGTGGATACTATGAAAAGAACAACAGAATTTGTATTAGGATTAATCGGTGGTATATTCGGGATTTTATGTGCATTCATCGCTTTATTTATCGGAGGCGTTGGCGCAGCGGTTGAAGCTGACGGAGCTAATCAAGTTATTGGATTAGGCTGGGCTGCTGTAGCTCTTTCAATTTTAGGAATTGTTGGATGTATTATGGTTAAGAGCAAAGCTAAAGCAGGTGGCATTATGATGACTATCGCTGCCATTGGTGGATTTATTTGTATTTCTATTGTTTACTTATTACCAGGTGTTTTATTATTAATCGGAGGATTAATGGGGATTTTCCGAAAAGATAAGACTACTGCATCAGCATAAAAGAAGAAGCACTCAAATGAGTGCTTTTTTCTTATCCATATCTTTTCTAAAACTCAACCTTCTCCAAATACAATCCGCTCGCCTCAGCAAGGCAATTAATTTGATTTCTCTGCTTATCCTCTAAAATTTGCGGAATTGCGTCCGCCTCTAATTGTCCTAATCCAACTTCAATTAATGCTCCAACAATTTTTCGCACCATGTTATGAAGGAATCCGTTACCACTTATTCTAATTTGTACGAATCCTGCTTCTTCGGAAACCTCAAGCGTATATACTTCTCGAACCATAGACTTTTTCTTAGACTTCGCATTCGAAAAAGCAGTAAAATCATGTGAACCAATTAAATATTGAGCAGCTTTCTTCATGCTTTTCACATTTAATTTTTTATTAACATGCATGCTATATTTACGCATAAACGGGTGCGTATGCTCTTCATTCCAAATTTTATATAAATATGTTTTCGCCTTAGAATTGTAACGAGCATGGAAGCGATCTGAAACTTCTTCTACATTCGTAATACTAATATCATTTGGTAAATATTGATTTAAATACTTTTTCACTTTATGTTCCACTAACTTCTCATCACTTTGAAAGTTAACTACTTGATTCAAAGCATGTACACCCGCATCTGTTCTACTACAGCCGATAATTTCAGTTTCTTTCCCGACCATTTCAGATATTACACTTTCAATTTTCCCTTGAATCGTATTGTCATTATTACCGAGACGTTGCCACCCTTTATAACGCGCACCGTCATATTGAATTGTTAATTTATAATTGTTCATTATATTCTCCTTACTTCCATTCGCTAAATAAAATATACCCTCACCTAGCTCCTGCTTTGTGAGGGACATATCCTTGTTGAATGTTACTTTCTAACAAGTTTCACTACATTTTCTACATGAGCTGTATGCGGGAACATATCAACTGGTTGTACATACTCCACTTCATAACTCTCCATTAATGCTTGCACATCACGTGCTAATGAGGAAGGATTACAAGACACGTAAACAACTTGTTTCGGTTTCACCTTTAAAATCGTTTCCAGTAATTTATCATCGCAACCTGTACGTGGTGGATCGACAACAATTACATCTGGACGCCATCCTTCTTTTACCCACTTTGGTAACCATTGTTCAGCTTTTCCAGCTTCATACTTTGCATTTGTGAATCCGTGGCGTTTTGCATTTTTCTTTGCATCTTCAATTGCTTCTGGAATTACATCCATACCGCGCACTTCCGCTGCATCATTCGCAAGCCAGAGCCCAATCGTACCGACACCACAATACGCATCCACAATTTTCTCGTTTCCTGTTAAAGCAGCTGCTTTTTTCGCTTCATCGTATAAAACAACTGTTTGTTCCGGATTTAGTTGGAAGAAAGCACGAGCTGATAATTCAAATGATAAATCACCTAGCGTTTCTTGGATTACTTCTTTTCCAGCTAAACGGAATGTTTTATCGCCGAAAATAACAGATGTTTTACGCCAGTTTACGTTTTGCATAATTGATTTAACAGCTGGCATCTGTTTTTGTACTTCTGCGATAAATTGATCTTTATTTGGTAATTCTTCTTTTGTTGTAATAAGTGTGACTTGGACTTCCCCTGTTTGAACTGCAGTACGTGTCACAATTGTGCGTACTAAACCTTTTTGTTTTTTCTCATTGTAAATAGAAACGTTTAATTTTTCTAATATACGTCTTACAACTTTTGTCGCTTCATTCGTTGCCTTATGTTGAATCATACAATGAGAAATATCAATTAATTGATGTGAGTTTTGTTTGTATAGTCCTGTAATAACCTTTTCGTCTTTACGCCCTACTTGTAGTTGGCTCTTATTACGATAATGCCATGGATTTCCCATGCCAAGTGTCGGACGAATTTTTTCTTCTAGACTGTTATTCATGTACTTCTCAAATGCTTGTACAACGATATCACGCTTTTGATTTAATTGTTCTTTATAATCTAAATGCTGTAATTGACAGCCACCACATTCCTCATATACTGGACACGGTGCTTTCACACGATGTGGTGATGATTTACGAACTTTTTTCACTTTCGCTTCAGCGAAGCCACGCTGAATCTTCGTTGCTTCCGCAACAACTTCTTCTCCTGGTAATGCCCCTGGAATGAAAACAACTTGTCTCTTAAAATAACCAACGCCTTCTCCGTTAATCCCAAGACGTTTAATTGTCACAGGAAACGTTTGACCAACTTCCAACTTACTCTCTTGTTGCTTTTGTATCATTATTACACCTCTACTCTATACTTTTCCATAAATATAACGCTGCATAACTACAGTATGGTTCACACTCTTGTTTCACTTTTTCTAAAAATGCATCATCAGGCTTATCCTCTAATTGAAATACACCTTGTACTGCACGCTGAATCCCGATATCTGCTTTCGGAAACATATTTTTCCGCCCAAGCCCAAACATTAAAAAGTTTTGCACTGTCCATGCTCCAATACCCCTTATTGGTAACAATTGTGCCGATACTTCTTCTTCTGTTTCGCTTTCTATCCTCACTAAATCTAATTTACCGCCCGCAATATGTTTTGCTAATCCTACCATATATTCAGCTTTTCGCTGACTAAACTTCTGCTCTCTCAATTCCTCTATTGAAATATTTGCTACTCTTTCTGGTGTTGGGAAAAAGAATACACCGTTCTTCTCTGTTCCATATCGTTTTACAAATTGATCTGTTAGCACAGTAGCAAATTTCAAATTTATTTGTTGATGAATGATACAGCGAAGAAGACAAGCGAAATAATCAAATTCTAAAATAATTGGAGTATAGGCATACATTTCAAATAGTGGACGTAACGATGTGTTTAAAAAATGATCTTGTATATTTTGAAACGGTTCATTCCAGTGAAAAATGGACCTCATTCGTTTCATTACTTTCTCTTGATTTCCTGCCTGACTAGAAATCCAAAACTGTGGATTTTGAACAGTACCAACCCCTTGCAAACGAACAACAATTTGTTCTTCGTCTATAAAAAGCGGGACATAAATTACTTTCTCGTCTAATTGAATGACGTTTAACGGGTCGAAAGATAAACGCTTTAGCACTTCTTCAAAATGGTACGGATATTCTAACGTAACATGTTCGCTCCACATACGTTTCCCCATCCTTTTTACAGAATTTACGATACGTGAAAGCCCACGTAGGACTTTAGTCCGTCTTTAGACGTGAGATGAAAGCATCATTTTTGCATAGCAAAACATGGTATACTTTATTTATAGTCATGCAAAAGACTCTAAAACGACTGTTCTCTGAAAACAGAATACATATGAGGTTGGGGTAGCAAATTCTTCTACTCCGTAAAATGTATTAAGTCGTCATGCAAAAGACGTAAAAACATGTGAGAACCAACAATCTGTACGGTATGGTCACAGTACCGTAGCCCACGAACCTATATGGTCTGTTGTGGGAGTGGTGATGGCACACCGCAATCTTGCACGTCAGCGATACCAGAAATGGACTTCGCCTTTGGTAGCAAGAATCCCACTGATGTTAGTCAGCTGGCCCCTTTAGGGGTGGGAGTGTCAAACATCATTATAGCATGAGAAAACCGCAAGCATACATGCTTACGGTTGATTGCTTTTTACTAAATCATCTAGGCTTTTAAAATGATACCCTTTCTCGCGCAAATCATCAATGATTTTCGCAAGTGCTTCTGCATTATCTTTTGATATTGCATGAAGTAACAAAACAGATCCTGGATGAATCATAGTCATTACATTATTATGAGCGTATTGCCATCCTCTTTGCTGATCTACTTTCCAATCAAGAAATGCAAGCGACCAAAACACGTTATAATATCCCATTTCTTTCGTAAGAGCTAGCGTTCTTTCACTAAACACCCCTTGCGGAGGACGTACATATTTCACTTCTTTTTGCCCTGTTACTTTTTTAATTTCTTCCGTTACGCTCGTTAATTCTTCACGAAGTTTCGCATCATTTACTGCTGTAAAATTTGGATGACTCCAAGAATGATTACCAATAATATGTCCTTCATTTTTCATTCTTAATAATAAATCTTTTTGTGTTTTTATATAATGTCCCGTCACAAAGAAAGTTGCTGGTACTTTCTTCTCCTTTAATACATCTAAAATCTTTCCTGTATATCCATTTTCGTATCCATTATCAAATGTTAAATAAATATCTTTTTTCTTCGTGTCCCCTAAGTAAAAACCACCGTTTTTTTGTAGTAATTCTGTATATAATTTCCCTGCATCTGGCACCGTTTCATTTTTAGGGCGTGGGATTCCCCAGTTATGTGGTGTATTCGTATAAGCAAATGTTGAAACTGGAACAAGTGCCATCATAATTGAAAAAATGAGACCTATATATAACCATTTATATTTCATAAATAGTCTCCTTTCCATATATAATCGTACCTGTAGTTTCTGTTTCCCTGCTTTCTTTCATGCTGAACATGTTTTTCTATATATACCAAAAAATGCACCTCGAATAATTCGAGATGCACTTCTCTTTACTTAAATACAGGTTCTTTAAAGCTCGCCAATTTTTCAAGTGATGTTTTATCAACATCAGCATGTAGACTTTTACCATGAGAATCCATCGTTACAACTGCTTTAAAACCATCGATACGTAAATGCCACATTGCCTCTGGGATACCGAATTGTAAGAAATCAACATCTTTCACTTCTTTAATACATTCAGCATAATATTGTGCTGCACCACCAATTGCATTTAAGTACACACCACCGTGTTCTTCTAAAGCTGCTAATGTTTTAGCACCCATACCGCCTTTACCAATTACAGCACGAATACCGAACTTTTTCATAATATCGCCTTGATATGGCTCTTCACGAATGCTTGTCGTTGGACCTGCCGCTTTAATTTGCCAATTGTCATTCTCATCTTTCACTACAACTGGACCACAGTGATAAATAATTTGTCCCTTTAAATCTACTGGACAATCGTTATCCATTAAATGTTTATGAATTGCATCACGCCCTGTATACATCATGCCGTTAATTGTAACAACATCACCAACACGAAGTTCACGAATTTGCTCTTCTGTAATTGGAGATTGTAATACGATTTCACGCTGCTCTGTTTGTTCTTGCGCAGCATCTTGCTGAAGTGTATCTTCCCCTTCTTGGTATAGCCAATCCATAATTTCACCTGTTTTAGGATGAATTGTTACGCCAAGACGACGATATGCCCAACAATTATACGCAACAGATACGTAGAAGCTCGCTGGCAAACGATTATATACTCCAATTTTGCAACCTAATAAAGTTGTTTCTCCGCCAAATCCCATCGTACCAATGCCAAGCTTATTTGCATTCTCTAACACATACTCTTCAAGCTTTTGTAATTCTGGAACTGAATTTACATCATCTAATGTACGGAATAATTGATTTTTTGCTAATTCGTAACCTGATGTGCGGTCTCCCCCGATACCGACACCGATTACCCCAGCGCTACATCCTTGCCCTTGCGCTTGATATACTGCATGAAGAAGGCATTTACGAATTCCTTCTAAATCACGCCCAGCTCGTCCAAGTCCTTCTATTTCACAAGGCAAGCTATATTGAATATTTTTGTTCTCACAGCCCCCGCCCTTTAAAATTAAACGTGCATCAATGTAATCTTTTTCCCATTGTTCAAACTTAATAACAGGTGTACCTGGTCCTAAATTATTTCCGCTATTGTCTCCAAAAAGAGAATCAACAGAGTTTGGACGAAGTTTACCATCTTTTGTCGCCCGCTCAAGCGCACTATAGATAGCTTCCTTCACTTTTAATTGATTCACACCAACTGGTGTATAAATTTTAAACGTTGGCATCCCTGTATCTTGGCAAATTGGCGAGATATTATCATCTGCCATTTTAATATTATTCGTAATTGTGCCAAGTGCCATCGCCGAACGAGTTCCTGCACTTTCTCGTTCTTTCGCTTGTTGAATTGCGCGACGAACATCTTTCGGTAAGTTCGTTGACGTTTCAACAATTAATTGATACATGCTTTCTTGAAGCTTTTCCATTGTTACTTCCCCCTCAATTGTGAACGCTACCAAAACATTATGAAATGAAAATTCCATTGTTATACTCTTCAGCTTTTTATTTATCCCGCATTAACGCCCGATTGGTGAAGGCTAATAAAGGTTAAATGAAATTTTTCACAACTTGATTATACCTTTTTTTCTATATTCCTTCTATTATCCGTACAGAAAAAGGCTGCCAACTTTGTAGTGGCAGCCTTTTTAATATATTATTCGTCTTTTTTAAATTGCTCACATTTCAGTTCTAATTCATCTAACATTGCAAGAAGACGATCTACATCTTCTAATTCTACCTCTTCTGGTTCAATCGTATCAATTACTTCAATGAACATATTTAAACGTTCTTTCAAATATACTAGTTGTGAATCTTTATCTTGAATTGCTTTTCCCATGAAGGCACTCTCCTTTTAATTCGAGTTGCTTTTATTATACCGCAAAAACGATTGCTATGGGCATGTAATTTCATCAAATTTGTCGCAGTAATTCATTATAATGTAAGCCCTCTCTCTTTTTTCACAAAAAAGTTTCACTTTATAAAAAGCACATATTCTTCTATTATAGAGAATGGACAAATTGTTATTTCAATAGTCAAAGGAGTATTTCATATGACGATATCACAAATAATGAAGCCGATTACTCCTTCTTACGATCCATGGGAAGCGTATATGGACCTTGAAGAGTACGGCAAACTACTATTAACAAACGTTGAGTTTACAACGACGACGTTATGCAATATGCGTTGCGAGCATTGCGCTGTTGGTTACACATTACAGCCGAAAGATCCAAATCCGCTTCCGATGGAGCTTTTATTAAAACGATTAGATGAGATTCCTTATTTACGTTCTTTAAGTATTACAGGCGGAGAGCCTATGCTTTCAAAAAAATCCGTCGACAACTATGTAACACCACTCTTAAAATACGCCCATGAACGAGGCGTTCGCACTCAAATCAACTCAAACTTAACTATAGATTTAGCACGTTACGAGCAAATTATTCCCTACTTAGATGTATTGCACATTTCACATAACTGGGGAACAATTGATGACTTCGTTGAAGGCGGATTTGCAATGATGGAGCGTAAACCTACTTATGAACAGCGCGCTAAATTATTTGAAAGAATGATTACAAATAGTAAAGCTCTATCAAACGCAGGTGTACTCGTATCAGCCGAAACTATGTTAAACAAACGAACTCTACCACATATTGAACATATTCACCGTCAAATCGTTGAAGAAATGGGCTGTAAACGTCATGAGGTTCATCCGATGTATCCGAGTGACTTCGCTAGCACACTTGAAATTTTAACAAAAGAAGAAATTCGCGATGCAATTGAGCATTTACTAGAAATTCGTGATGAAAATGTGTGGATGTTATTCGGAACATTACCTTTCTATGCATGTAGTGATAATGAACGCGATTTATACACATTGAAGAGATTACATGAAAGTAAAAATGTAACTGTCCGCAATGATCCAGATGGTCGTTCTCGTTTGAACGTAAATATTTTCGATGGAAATATTATCGTGACCGATTTCGGTGATGTCCCGCTTCTAGGTAATGTACAAACAAATACACTACAAGAAGCTTACGACAAATGGAGCGCTTCAAAAACAGCAAAATCATTAAGCTGTCACTGTCCTGCCGTTAAATGTCTTGGACCAAATGTTCTTGTAAAAAACAGCTACTATCCGAAAGAAGATTTCTTATCAAAAACATCAAATATTATGTTATAAATAAAAAACGTCAGCTCATAGGCTGACGTTTTTTATTTCATTGTGAATGTGATGAAGAAACAAATTTAAAATACAAATGATCATGAATGGGAATAGCAGCTCCGATTCCTTGAGATGTAATATTTTTCACGACAAGCCTTTTTTGATTCCCTTTTAACACGAGGTACACTTCTCCAAACGTTACTTTTCCTTTTTCATTTACTGCTGGTGTATACGCATATAAGTATCCAAGTTGACTTGGACTAATATTATAAACACGCTCATGTCCGGTACCATAACCAATTGTCGTTTTAAATGAAAGTGGCAATTGTACTTTTTCAAGTGCTTTTGAAAGCATCATTTTTTTCACATCTGCAGCATCTTTCATATCTGCTGTTAAATCACCCTCGATTGTCTTTTGGGTTTCTTGCTTATAGCGAAGTGGATATAAGCGATCTCCTCCGCGATTATCATATACATTTCGATTCACTTGCTTGTATTCCCAATTAATCGATGTGTCTATTGATTCATAATTTAATGCCCATTGCCCTAAATAAATTTTCGCTCGGTACCCTACTGCAAGCGGTGCATTCGAAATTGTCGTTTCATTAAACATACGAATTAAATCTGGGTTTTCAATCTTAATATTTGCTGTTTTCAATAATTCTTGAGCAAACTTACTTGGCTGTAAACGCGGCAAATCTTGTGCGTCATTTGGAAATGTATTATCTTTTGAAATATTTAAAACAGATGAAGGCATTTTTACTTCTACTGTCGTCTTTGCAAAACTACTGTTAGGAAATAATAAAATAAACGAGACCATAGTTGAAAGACATATGCTGTACACTCGTTTCACCTGTCTGGCTCCTTCCTACGTAAAGGTATATAAATTACTGTATTTATTGTTTTCCCTCAAACTCATTGTTATCCCTATTTTTCATAATAAATAAAAACCAATTCCCATAATGACATACGCAGCTAATAAAGTGCCTCCTTCAAACCAGTTTGTATCCCCATCATTTGAAATAGCAATAGTTAAGAAAACAGCTGTAATCATGGAAACAAGCTCTGGTATTGTAAATACTAACGGCATCTTTTGTGCAAAAAACATCGAAAGAAGTACTAATACAGGAGCAACAAACATGGCGATTTGTAATGTAGAACCTACTGCAATTTCAACTGCGATATTCACTTTATTTTTATATGCCATAATAATTGCCGATGCATGTTCTGCTGCATTACCAACAATTGCAACGATGATAACCCCTATAAATAACTCTGACCAGCCAAACGACTTTGCAACCGTTTCAAAAGTATGTACGAGGGCCTCTGACACATAAGCAACTGCAAGTGTTGCTATCGCTAAAACGAGTAGCGCTTTACCTTTCGACCACTCAGGCTCCTCCTCATGTACTTCTTCATCGCTCTTATGTTGATATACACCGCGGTGCGTAACTAACTTAAATAGCAATGCAGCCAGGTACATAATGATCATGATAATAGAAACGCCAATACTTAATTGATACGTCTTTCCAGCATCCATCTTCATTGAAAAAATCTCTGGAATAACAAAGGCTACGACAACAGCAAATATTAATAAAGCTGAATTATGCCTCGCATCATACACATTAAAACTTTGTCTTTTATATTTAAGGCCACCTATAAAAAAGGAAAGTCCTCCTACTAATAATAAATTCCCAAGTACAGAACCCGTTAATGAAGCTAACACAACTTCAATTAACCCTGCTTGAAGTGCGAAAATTGAAATGATAAGTTCAACCGCATTGCCAAAAGTAGCATTTAATAATCCACCTATCCGAGGTCCAGAAACAATTGCTAAACTTTCTGTTGCTCTCCCCATAAACCCCGCTAATGCGATAATCGTAATGCAATATACCGCAAACATAATTGTTTGAGGCCAATGCAATGTTTTTCCGAGTACAGAAAGTGGTACACCTATAAGCGCTACTATAAGAAATATTTTATTAAACATGCTTTCCATCCTTCCATCGTCTGTATTTCTCCTCAATATTATTATTATTCTTCTCCTAACTTGTCCGATTTCATCACAATTACGTTTAAAAAATCGAATTGAAGAAAACAGTATGAAAGATATTTAAATTGTCTTGTTTAGACAGAAAGAATTAAAAATTTGAAAAGAGGTTAAAAGCATGCACTTAAAAGAAAAAATCGCAACTATTATTCAAGGTCAACGAACAGGTATATTATCTACTGTGCGTAACGATAAGCCACATGGTGCCTTTATGATGTTTTTCCACGAAGATTTTGTACTATATGTTGCAACAGATCGAAATTCAAAAAAGATAACAGATATCGAAAAGAATCCAAATGTACATGTACTACTTGGGCGAGAGGGAAAGAAATTAGATGAAGATTACATTGAAGTTGAAGGTATAGCTTCCATCGAAGAAGATCAAACGTTAAAAAACAAATTTTGGACTAATAGCTTAAAACGCTGGTTACTTGGTGCGGAAGATCCTAATTATGTACTAATTAAAATTAATCCCGACACAATTTATTACATCGATAGTGCCGGTGCAACCAATCCCGAGTTTTTACGACTTTAAAATGAAAACGAGCCCTTTAAGTGGGCTTGTTTTGTCGAAAGGTTCTTCTGAAAAAAATAATAAAATAGGTGGAACTTTCTAAAGATTCTGTTATATAATAGCAGTAACTTAAATAAACTGTATTAAAACAGATTGAGGGGAGAAATAAAAATTGATGAAAAGAGAAGAACGAAAAAACATGATTGAGTTTATTGAAAAGAAAAAAGGGATTGAACGTGACGAATTATTATTTATGACGGATGATGAAGTAGAACATATTTATAATGTAACGTACTTTTTATATGAAGAAATAGCAGAGTAGTATAACAAACCCCCACCTTATTAAAAATATAAAGTGGGGGTTTGTTTCGTTATTTATCCCGCTATTTGCCGGGCAGTAAAACTCCCACCTCAAAATTCAGATGGAGCAAAGAAGTTAGGTGAGAGATCAACTGCCCGTAAACGCCCGATTGGTGAAGACTAATAATCAGTGGGGGATGAAGAAAACCCCCACTGATTAAAGTTTCACTTTATACATGAGAATGATTTTCATGTATAATAATGTAAGATTGGAGGAATTTCACTATGAGTTCATGGCTATTATTCGCACTATTATCAGCAATTGCTGCTGCCCTCGTATCTATTTTTGGAAAGATCGGCTTAGATGGAATCGATGCCAACGTCGCAACAACGATTCGCTCTATTATTATGGCATTATTTATGGTAGGAGTTATTATTATACAAGGTAAATTTCAAAATATCGGTGATGTCCTCCTAAATAAAAAAGCACTGCTATTTATCACATTAAGTGGAATCGCTGGTGCTTCATCATGGCTATTTTATTTTCTTGCACTAAAAACAGGAAAAGTCTCACAAGTAGCACCTATCGATAAATTAAGTGTAGTATTTTCCATTATTCTCGCGATGATTATATTGGGGGAAAAGTTAAACTTTATGACTGGTATTGGTGTAGTCTTTATTACAGCTGGTGTATTATTTGTTGCTTTCAGCTAAAAAACCGCTATTATTAGCGGTTTTTTCTTTTCCTTATGTAAATCCACACAATCAATGTTACAATTGCCGAAATAAATAAAATCCACATTCCATAATGATGTAAACTATACTCAACGAAGCGCCACTTCTCTCCCAGTTTCCAACCTAGGCCAATAAAAACACTTATCCAAATTAGTGCACCACCGTAAGCATACAGACAAAAACGCCACCATGTTAAATTCGAAACCCCAGCAAAATATGCTGTTAAGTGACGTACTCCCGGTATAAAGTAGCCAATCATTAAAAGAAACGGACCGTATTTTTCAAATAAGATATGTGTTTTTTCAATATGATGTTCTTTAATTCTAATTTTCGGACCGTATTTTTTTAAAACAGGGAGCCCGAGTTTTAAACCTAATATGTAACTTAATGTAATACCAATCATCGCACCTGCCATTCCACTTAAAAATGCAGCTGTTCCTGACATAACTCCTTTTGAAATATTATAACCGATAAAAGTCAATAAAAACTCATCTGGTATCGGTAATCCAACAATCCCACCAGCTAAAGCTATAATAATTCCAAAATACCCATAATGTGAGATTAACTCGCCAATATGTTGTTCCATTCGGAAGACACATCCTATGCACGATCGTTATTCCATATTGTGCCCATTCTATCTTTAAGACAAACATGGTATACATATTCACTATACATTGTTTTTATAATGAACTCTACGTCTATTCCATTTCTTAAACAGAGATTTAATCAGTGGTTTTTTTATCCATCCCCACTGATTATTAGCCTGAACCAATCGGGATTTTACGGACAGCCCGACTACCACTTAACTTCCTTGCATTCGCTAAATTTTGGAGTAGGAGTCTTACTGCCTATAAATAGCGAGATAAAAAAATAAAAATTCATAGGCTTATTTTTTTGTTACAATAAAGGAAAGTTACTTTTTGCAACGGTTTAACTCTCAGGAAAAATGATATATCTAGCAAAAACATAGTTTGGTCTATATAATGCAACTTCTACCTATTAGAGTAACATGCACCCTTTTACATACAACATCATTTTTCTAAATTATACAGGGGGAACGAACATGACCATTGAAAAACAATTTATCCAAAAGATTTACTATAAAACATTTTTAACAGAAGACTCTTCCATTCCGGTAGCGGAAGTACTCGGTGAAGCATATATAAATGAATCAAAAAATGAATTCTCCAATATATCTAATATTCGCTTTGCACAAGGTGAAGTTTATTTTCAAACTAACGACTTTGAAGCCGCTATATTCAAATGGGAGAAAGTAAATAATGAACTTGCTCTCTGGGCTATGAAGAATATTGCAGATGCTTATTTCGAATTAGATTTCTTGACAAAAGCAGAAGAAATTTATACATCTATCCAAACAGAAGATACAACTCTTACGATGGAAGTTTCCCTACAACTTCTTTCTCTTTATATAGAGCAAAATCGTTTAGGACTAGCATTTAAGACGATTAGCGAAGCTGTTGCATTTCAACCAGACTATCCAAATATTACTGCAATCGCTCGATCGTTCTATGAAAAACAAGAAGATTGGAATAATGCTATTGAACTCGCTGTTCAAGAAGGAATTCGAACAAAATCATTACACTGGTTCGATACTTTAATCCATTATGTGAACAGAGGCTTTACTAAAAAAATTAAACCTGAGTATTTCTATGAATCTTTAAAAGCCTTATATACAATTGATCAAGTTCAATTTAAAGGACTTGTTATTTCACTTTGGAACAGCTATGAAAATGAATCATTCCATCTACCTTGGATTCAAACAATAAATCACCTATTCTTACATATTGAAGTAGATGCTAATGACGATTGGAATGAAATTTCTACTCGCTATCAAGAGACGTACTTCGAATTGATTACTGGACAACATTTCATGCACGAATTACAAGGACTTGTACCAGATTTATTAACAAATTGGTTTAGTTTAACGAGAGCGGAAGATTCTTTACTTGTCTCCGCAGCAGTATTAGCATGGAATGAAGTTTCACCGACAACTCTAGAATCCTTACTCGTAAAAAGCGCAGGTGCCTTACTTTCAAATGCATCAGCTCATGCAAATGTTGATATGGCAGACGTATTAGCATTATTTGAAACGATTGCTGTATGGGCTGAGAAGAATGATGTAGATTTAGGTCATCAATTCACACTACTTGTTCGTGAGTTATACGATTTAAATGTTACACAACTTCTAGTAGCAGGAGCTAGCGATTATGATAAATCAGCCTTTATTAACTCTATACTAGGAGAAAATATATTAAATGCGGCTATAACAACTTCAATTACATTTAAAGATGATAGTCAAACTGAAATAACTGAGCTTACAGAACTAGATATACGAAATATACCAAACTTTGACGAACTTCATAACATACTAGCGGTACCTTCTCAGTCAGAACTAGAAAGAAAATGTATTGAAGTTAAATTACCAAGTAGATTTTTACGAAAAAATAAGTTTTCGTTCCTTGTCACACCTACTGTGCATGGACAACTTGACAAAAATAGCTCTCACTTTGAATACTTACAGGCAGCAGATAGTCTCATCTATGTATTAAATGCAGCTTCACCATTACATGATGAAGAGCTCGATACATTATTATATATTCGTGAGCAAGTACCAAATTTACAAATTCAATTCGTCTTACAAACAATTGATACGAATACTAGTGAAAATATTACGAACAGCATTAAAAAGAAAATACTCGTACATTTCCCAGAAGCACAATTTTCCCCTTACTCTCCTTCACAAGAGAGTAGCGAACAGCTAGGTAACGTAACAGATTCTATTCTTTCTAACCTTACTCAGCGTAACGTGGAAAAAGAACGCATTGAAAAATTATTATGGTTTATCCAAAAAACAATTGCATACCTTGTAAATGAACGTGTGGAATTAGAAAATACGTTAGTGAAATCGGTCCGCTGGAATAAACATATTTTAGTAAAACTTGATGGTTTTATTAATAATCTTACTGCCATTCAAAAAGATAAAATTCGTTCTATTACAGAATCTTATCTCTTAACGAAAGAAGAGATTACGCAGGATATACATTCTCAAATTCCTGAATTGTTGCAGAGTTGCTCTGACCTCGTTCAAGAAGATAGTGATTTCAAATTGGTCCATGAAGAACTAAATGTAGCAATGAATGAAAGAATTCAAAAACATGTACAGCAAGTGCTTCTTCCTAAATTTACTCAATCTATTCAAGAATGGATTGAGACTGCTCATAATGAATTCATTCAAGCTCAGGCTTATTTAGATGAAATGGGCGATGCCTTTAATAAGCTCTATGAGGAAGAGCGTATTAAACTTCCTTGTGATTTCAAATTACTAGATGACTGGGATAGAGATGTTGCAAGAATGACTAATAGAATTACAGTAGCTAATATCAATATTTTATT
Source organism: Bacillus cereus (assembly GCF_015071065.1). Lineage (GTDB taxonomy): Bacteria > Bacillota > Bacilli > Bacillales > Bacillaceae_G > Bacillus_A > Bacillus_A cereus_BA. Next base: position 64,168 of record NZ_VOVA01000018.1, read on the forward strand.
ACGCTTTACACCGACACAATTTTTCTTAAAGAGTGCAGGGAAATTATTCGGTAATATGCAAAAAAATCAATCTATGCTATCAAATAAATATAAACAATATATTGAAACAGAAGATTATACAGAAGTTGCTCAGATGATTTCAAAACAATTCTTCCTTCAATTTGAAGTATTTGAAGGTGCGCTAGAACGTGATATCATGATGTTCTTTAAGGACCCTCTTAGCATATTGAAACAAACTGTAGAAGCAGCCCAACTTGAAATACAAGAAGATGAGCAAACATTAACAAAGCTAAGAACAAATCCAGAAACTTATCATGATCCTTTAACACTATTTAAATTGCAATTGTTACAACGAAAATTCATGTTAAATATTGACCGAAACAATGAAAATATTGCTTCACAAGAAACAATAAATAAAACACCAACTGTTTAAATAAGAAAAACCAAGCAACTAATTCGCTTGGTTTTTCTTATTTCTAATTTATAATTTTCATATGTTCAAATGGATAATATATCGCCATGAGCTTTCCTAATACTTCGGTTCTATCAATGAGCCCTAAGCCATTCCTACTATCCCTACTAACTAAACGATTATCTCCCATCACAAAAATTTTATTTTTAGGAATTGTAATCGGTCCAAAATCTTCAGTTAAATTGATAAGTAATTTTTCTGCCTGTTTTTTATTATTCTTTAAATACTCTTCGTTTTTCCCTTGATGATTAACATATAATTGATCATTCCTCATCTCAATTACATCTCCTGGCAATCCAATAACTCTCTTCACGTAGAAATTATCTGTCTTCACGACAATAATATCCTCTCTCTCATAACTTTCAAATCGCTTTGCCAGTTTATTAATGATTACTTTATCTCCATCTTGCAACGTCGGCCTCATCGATGCCCCTTTTACAGTCGTAGGAAAAAACAAAAAGATTTTCGCCAAAAACACCAATAAACATGCAATTGCAAATACTTCAAAGAGTTCACGTAAACGGCTTTTCTTTTGCATTATCCCACCATCTCATCATCTTTTTATTTTTATTATAAGTACTCCGACTGATTAATTTCCACAAAATTCTGAATTATAACATTAGAATATTACAAATATAAAAATAATCCCTCCATAAATTCACTATTCTTATATACTATATTTTCCATCTGCTAAGCAGGATTTTTTCTATGAATTTCATACTTATAAAGTACTGTACAAATTAAACAAATATAGTAGCATAGCAATAAAAAAGATACTCTCAAAATAGTCTATTAACTATTTTTGAGAGTATCTTTTTATAATCCTACATATACAATACACATCTGCGCTACGACATATGTAAACCAAATCCAAAGTGGTTCATACTTCAATTTACGCCCTCCGATATCTGTAACACCGATTATAAAATCGGAGATCACAAACAATAAACCACCAAGTGCTGGCATCCACCATATTCCTATATTCTCGTAATATAGGGCGAATGCAAAACATGCCATTCCTCCAACCCACAAACCGTAAATTAGAGCCCCAATCGTAAACAATTTATCCTGTTTTTCATTTCGGATAAAAAAGAACCATCCTATAATTAGAAAGAGTCCGTATACGAGTAAACCGATCCAAAAACCATTCCATGAAATACCTGTTTGTAAAAATGCCTTCACATAGAAACAATGTGCAAGAGCGAAAGTAACCATTCCTCCAATTAATCGATGACCAATTGGAATTAATCCTGCCATAAATAAATCCCCTACAGTTGACAAAGTCATACCGAGTGCAACCCACGTACTGTACTCAACCGATGGATCTTGTAACCATATCCAAATTGCACTTCCTGTTAAAGAAAAACTAAGAATAAGACGAATCGCTAAAGGTAACGGCATATTATTCCTCGTTCTTTTCGTCTGTCCTATTGCATAAATTGCTCCCATTAAAAAAAGAATAATTTGTCCGACTAACACAATGTAAAGTACATTCATAATCTGTTCTCCTCAATAAATGCTTTATTCTATCTTTTTTTCGTTACATATATCCCGTTCTCCTTTTTCTATGTAAAAAAAGAAGAACAATACTGTTCTTCCATTTTAATCGTTTTTCTGTTCTCTATGCTACTTGTTTTTCTTGCTCAACTTTCTTTTTAACCGGGTTACGATTTACTACAATAATTCCGGCTGCGACACATGCTAAACCAAATAGTACAAAGGAATGAATTGCTTCCCCTAAAATCAGACTTGATAGTAGCACACCAAACACTGGTATAAAGAACATATACATCGAGACTTTCCCTACTTTGTTATACTTCATAATGGTATTCCATATACAGAATCCCGCTGCTGATAAAAACGATAAATATATGAGCATAAGTATTGCATGTAGATTAAATGTGAATGGCATCATTCCAACTTGAAATGCACCTATACATAGCAACCCAGTTGATCCGAAAATCATCTGATATGCTGTCATATACCCAATATCTAATGTTTTACTACCTTCTCTCGCTAATATGTTTCCATACGAATACATCATGGCTGCCCCAAGAAGTAATAAGCTACCTATTCCAAAATGAAATGATAAACTTCCATCACTCGGTACATTCACTAAAATCACACCGCAAAAACCGATAGCTACTCCAATTACTTTTCTCCTATTTAGAGCATCATCTTTATATAAAAAGTGTGCGAGTAAAATTTGAAAGAATGATGATGTTCCTGAAATAATCGCTCCTTCAATTCCTGAGCTGTAACTCATTCCAATATAAAAACACATATATTGAAGAAAAGTTTGAAACAAGCCAATTTGAACTAACTGCTTTCCTGTTCCTTTTTTGAACTTCATATCTTTTCCTAACGCTTTAAAAAATAATAAGAGCATTACACCAGATAAGAAAAAGCGATAGCCAGCAAATAATATTTGTTCCCCGACTTCTTGTGGCTGAATTCCAAGTTCAGCATAGCTTAATTTAATAAAGGGAAATGCGCTTCCCCATAAAAATGTTGCTACTATTGCAGCAATAAACACGCCAATCGGATGGGTAAAAAATTTCTCTGTCTTCAACTTGATGTCTTCCTTTCCGACCTTTTTATGAACAATATTCATATATACCAAAGGAAATGCGAAAACACAAGTTTTCAGTTTATCCCGCTATTTGCCGTGCAGTAAAACTCCCACCTCCAAATTCGGCTGGGGCAAAGAAGTTAGGCTGGAGCCCTGCTGCCCGTAAAAGCCCGATTGGTGAGGGCTAATAATCAATGGGGGATGAACAAAACCCCCACTAATTAAAGTTTCACTTTATACTAAAACAAAAACATATCATCTAAGAAAAACATATGCTATACTATAGAATAATTACAACATAATAACTATTAAAATCAGATTCAACAGAAATGCTGCTATCCATTATGGATGGCAGCTTTCGTCGTTTTATAGGGGTTTCGATTTTGATTCTTTTTCTCAATAAGAATTCGGAAGGAGCGAGTATTAATGAACTCAGAAGTAAAAACATTACAAGCACAAAAAGATATTTCTCATCCCTCTTTATGGGATACATTAAAGAAACATTATGAACTTATATTTGCAATCGCATCTGGTATTTTTATTTTAGCTGGTTGGTTATTCACAAAAAATGATGCAATAAGTGTAGGTATTACTTTCTATATCCTTGCTTATGTAATTGGAGGATTTGCAAAAGCGAAAGAAGGTATTGAAGACACAATTGAAGAGAAAGAGCTAAATGTTGAAATGCTCATGATTTTTGCAGCTATCGGTGCCGCAGTTATCGGTTACTGGGCAGAAGGTGCTATTTTAATCTTCATCTTTGCATTAAGCGGAGCAATGGAATCTTATACATTAAGTAAAAGCCAAAAGGAAATTTCAGCGCTTCTTGATCTACAACCTGAAGAAGCATTACGTATTTCAAACGGAATTGAGGAACGGGTTCCAGTTGGACAATTACAAATTAACGATATTATTTTAATTAAGCCAGGTGAGCGCGTTCCTGCTGATGGCACAATTCATACTGGTGAAACAAATATTGATGAAGCTGCTATTACAGGAGAACCTATTCCGAATGAGAAAAAATTCGGCGATGAAGTATTTGCTGGCACTGTGAATTTACGTGGTGCTATTGAAGTTAAAATTACGAAGCCGAGCGATCAAACATTATTCCAAAAGATTATTCGTCTCGTTCAAAGTGCACAAAGCGAAAAATCACCATCACAACTATTCATCGAAAAATTTGAAGGAACATACGTAAAAGGTGTACTACTTGTTGTTGCACTTATGATGTTCGTTCCTCATTTCTTACTTGATTGGAGTTGGAATGAAACGTTTTATCGCGCTATGATCTTACTTGTAGTCGCTTCTCCTTGTGCGCTAGTTGCAGCCATTACACCGGCCACTTTATCAGCAATTTCAAACGGAGCAAGAAACGGTATTCTCTTTAAAGGTGGTATTCATTTAGAACGTCTAGCTTCAGTAAAGGCGATTGCCTTTGATAAAACAGGAACATTAACACAAGGAAAACCTACTGTAACAGATGTATATGTTCGAGAAGGCATAGCAGAAAGTGAAGTACTTTCTATTACAGCAGCGATTGAAAGTCACTCTACACATCCTTTAGCAGAAGCGATTGTTAAATATGCAAAACATGCTTACGACATTACGATAAAAAAACCAGAAAATGTTGAAGATGTAACTGGTTTTGGATTAAAAGGAATATTAGAAAACAAAGCTTATAAAATTGGTAAAGCTGATTTTATTGGAGAAGAAATAAAGACATTCCATAATGGCATTTCTGCTTCACTTGAAAAAGAGGGGAAAACTGTCGTTTATATTAGTGATGAGGATGGTATTCTTGGACTGATCGCTTTAAAAGATACCCTTCGCCAAGAAACAATAGCTGCTATTCGTGATTTACAAAGCATTGGTGTCGAAGCAATCATGATTACTGGTGATAATGAAGAAACAGCAAAAGCAATTGCCAATGAAAGTAATATAAAAGAATATTACGCATCATGTTTACCGGAAACAAAAGTTGAAACGATAAAGCAGTTAAAAGAAAAGTATGGCATAGTCGCCATGGTTGGAGATGGTATAAACGATGCACCTGCACTCGCTACTGCTAGTATTGGTGTTGCAATGGGTGAAGGAACAGACGTAGCATTAGAGACTGCAGACGTTGTTCTTATGAAGAACGAATTATCTCGTCTCTCTCAAGCAATCCGTTTATCAAAACGAATGAACCGTATTGTGAAGCAAAACGTTATCTTCTCTTTAGCTGTCATTGCAATGCTGATTTGTTCTAACTTCTTGCAGTTTTTAGCTCTTCCATTCGGTGTTATTGGACATGAAGGAAGTACCATTCTTGTAATTTTGAATGGCTTACGATTATTAAAAGGAAATAAGTAACGGGTCCCTGATAAAGGACCCGTTTTTTTAATGGTAGCTATTGTGACCGTTCGCACTACTACTCGTCTTATGCTTTGGATGCGAACTGCTCTTTTGTTTGTTATTTTTATTATTGTGGTTCTTTTTATTATTACTCATGAAATATCCCCCCTGTTCCTTTTTATTATGGAACAAGAGCTCATTATTCATTACGGGAATTATTGTCACCCGTTCTATAATGATGGAGTAAACCATTAATTTCACCGCCAAGTAAAATTACCCACCCAGTTAAGTAAAACCATAACATTAAAATAATGATACCACCGAGACCACCATATGTATTGGCGTAATTCGCAAACTTATCTACATAATAAGCAAATGAGTACGATACCACAATCCATCCTACAGTAGCAAATAACGCTCCTGAAATGACTTCTCTTCTTTTTAATTTCCGATCTGGTGCAAACGTATATAAAAAACTAAACAAGGCGATCAAGACAAAGAAACTTGCTACTAAACGCGTAATACTCCAAACATAAGAAAAACTATCCGATAAACCAATTGCTTTAAACACGGCTGCCCCAATCACTTGTCCAAATACTGGGACGATTAGTGCAAACACAATCATAAAGATTATCGCTAACGTGAACACGATAGATAAAGCTCTTGTTTTAATAAAGGAACGGGTTTCTGTTACATCATAAGCGCGGTTAAAAGCGTTCATAACCGCATTCACCCCGTTTGAAGCAAACCATAACATCGATAGTAAACCGAATGATAATAAACCACCATTTTGTTCGTTTACAACTTTATCTACGTTTACTTCAATTAAGTTCATCGCATCATCTGGTACATAAACCTCTAATAAACTAAGCACATCCTCTGTTTGAATGGGAATAAATCCAAGAAGCGTAATTAAGAAAACGAGCCCAGGAAAAATTGCAAGCAAGAAGAAATAAGCGAGCTGTGCTGCCAAGCCCGCTACATCATCGCGCATTGTCCGGTCATATAAATCTTTTCCAAACGAATAAGTGCGATTTCTTCTCACCTTTTCTAAAATTTTTCTCATATATGTTTAAACGCTTTTCTTCTCTTCTTTATTTTGCTTTAGCTCAATGTATGCTTCAGTTTTTTTTTCCTCTGCATTTGAGTCTTTCATAAATAATTCACGCGCTTCTTTCATACCACCATCTTCAGCAACTACCGGCTCTTCTTCTGCTTTAAGCTCATCTACCTTTGGAGATACAGCTTGAATTTCAATCGTTTCTGGCTTTTCTTCTCGCTCAACTTTTCTCTTACTAAAAATTTCTTTCGTTTCTTTTAACGTTTCTACAACAGACGGCGTCAATTTTTTAATTTCTGCTACTTTCGCTTTCACTACATTGAAATCAGCAAGCTCGCGTCCTTTATCTGTAACAGTTTGCACTTTTTCTTTGATTTTCGCATTTTCACCAATTTCAATCATCTTTGTTTTTGCTTTTTCTGCCGTATTTTTTACTTTTTCACGGTTTTCTTTCTTTAACATAGATACAGCTACACCTGCAGCTACACCAATCGCAATGTTTCGAGCAATATTATTTTTCTTTGCCATATTCCTTCACCCTTTCATTTCTTATATTAGAAAGTATTACTTTCTAAGCTTCCTCATATTCCTTGTTCATTTCGAATGAAAGCTACTAGCTTTGCACACCCTTCTGTTACAAGGTCATACACTTCTTGGAAGTTCCCTGTAAAGTAAGGGTCAGGAACGTCTGTCCAGCCACCGTCTGGAACAAAATCGGACAGTCTACCAATATAGCCTCCAGTTTTACCAAAACTTTTTAAATCCGCTATATTCTTGTTGTCCATGGCAATAATATAATCAAACTTTGTTAAGTCTTCTTTTTCTACTTGCCGTGCTTTAATTCCTTCAAAAGAGACTTCATTTTCTTTTAAAATTTTTTGCGTTCCTTTATGTGGTGGATGACCAATATGCCAATCTCCAGTTCCTGCAGAATCAATGACAATTTTCTCTTCGAGTCTCTCTTTTACGACAAGATCTCGAAAAATTGCTTCTGCCATTGGAGACCGACAAATATTCCCAAGACAAACAAACAATACTCGAACCATATTTTTGTTTCTTCCCTTCTTGGTGCATTTCTTACTATATACTTATATAGTATAAACAACCAATTATTAATTATAAAGGAAATCCCTACTAATTTAATAGGATTGAAAAGTTTCATTAACGAAAATGATAAAAAAATGTTAAGATAACCTTATGTTATTTTAAAGGGGGACACTTCGGTGGATTTATCCGTAAAATCAGAAGCAAACGTTGAATATATGGTAGAAGCTATTAAAGAAAAATTACGCATGGTTAATGCTGGAGCAATGAGAGCTGCTAGTTTTAACAAAGAAATGTACGAGGACTTACGTGACATTTATGAGCATGTTATGAAACGTGAAACATTCAGTATTAGTGAAATGCAAGCTATTACTGAGGAATTAGGTACATTAATTAAAAAATAACAAAGAGCCTCACGTATTCGAGGCTCTTTTAATTTCAACAAATTCATGACAACTCCCCTCTTTTCCTCATCACATTCTAAAATACTGTACAATGAAAGTAGAACCTCACCTTAGATTGTTTCTCCATACATACTACGCTTAAAAAATTACCACACTACCATTGCTAACTGTTTTTACTGGGGGTGCTTACTTATGAGCAATTGGTACAGTAAGACGAAAAATCAAACATTAATCGACCTAGAAACAAATGAACAGCACGGTTTAACAGATGAAAACGTAAATGAACGTTTAAAGCAATATGGTTCTAATGAATTAGCTACCAAACAAAAACGTACTTTATGGCAGCGAATTTTCGCCCAAATTAATGACGTCCTCGTATATGTCCTTATTATCGCTGCCCTTATTTCCGCCTTTGTAGGTGAATGGGCCGATGCAAGTATTATCGCGCTCGTTGTAGTTTTAAATGCTGTTATCGGTGTAATCCAAGAATCGAAAGCAGAACAGGCTTTAGAAGCATTGAAAAAGATGGCAACACCTAAAGCTATCGTAAAGCGAGATGGTGAACTTAAAGAGATTCCATCTGAGCACGTCGTTCCAGGTGATATCGTTATGCTTGATGCTGGGCGGTATATCCCCTGCGATTTACGACTTATCGAAACTGCGAATTTAAAAATTGAAGAATCTGCTCTAACTGGTGAATCAGTCCCTGTCGATAAAGATGCAGTCTACCACCCTTCCATGCAAAGTGATGCGCAAGTACCATTAGGCGATCAAAAAAACATGGCCTTTATGTCGACGTTAGTAACATACGGACGTGGCGTCGGTGTTGCCGTTGAAACTGGGATGCAATCACAAATCGGGAAAATCGCAACTCTTTTGCATGAAGCTGAAGATGATATGACACCGCTTCAAAAAAGCTTAGCACAAGTAGGAAAATATTTAGGCTTTGTCGCTGTAGCTATTTGCGCTATTATGTTTCTCATCGGTTTTTTACAAGGACGAGATACTTTAGAAATGTTTATGACTGCAATTAGTTTAGCTGTTGCAGCCATTCCAGAAGGCTTACCAGCTATCGTTTCCATCGTTCTTGCAATTGGTGTTCAGCGTATGATTAAACAAAACGTTATCATTCGTAAACTACCAGCTGTTGAAGCTCTCGGTTCTGTCACAATTATTTGTTCAGATAAAACAGGTACATTAACTCAAAATAAAATGACCGTTACTCACTTTTATAGTGATCGCACATACGACCAGCTAGAAAATTTGAATGTAAATAATGATGTACACCGTCTATTATTAGAAAATATGGTTTTATGCAACGATGCTTCTTACGGTGCCGACTCACAAACCGGGGATCCTACAGAAATTGCCCTTCTTGTTGCCGGAAGCTCTTTTAACATTCAAAAAGAGCATTTAGAAAATAAACATGACCGTGTTAACGAATTGCCTTTCGAGTCTGATCGTAAAATGATGTCAACTGTACATACGTACGATGAAAGCTACTATAGCATGACGAAAGGTGCCATTGATAAACTTTTACCTCACTGTACCCATATCTTTATAAATAATAAACTTGAGGTCTTAACAGATTCTGATAAAAATCAAATATTAGAAGCTGCCGGGTCAATGTCGCAAGAAGCTTTAAGAGTACTTTCATTCGCATTTAAACAATACAATTCAAACGATATGGATATAAATCATCTCGAAGAAAATCTCATATTTATCGGTCTTGTCGGTATGATTGATCCACCACGCACAGAAGTAAAAGATTCAATTACAGAATGTAAAAAAGCTGGTATTCGCACAGTTATGATTACTGGTGATCATAAGGATACCGCCTTTGCAATTGCCAAAGAACTTGGTATTGCTGAAGAGAGATCTGAAATTATGATTGGAACTGAATTAGATAACATTTCAGATACAGAACTAGCAAGTAAAATTAATCATTTAAATGTCTTTGCTAGAGTCTCTCCTGAACATAAAGTGAAGATTGTAAAAGCATTACGTGCTGAAGGAAATATCGTTTCTATGACTGGTGACGGTGTAAATGATGCTCCTTCTTTAAAGCAGGCAGATGTTGGAGTAGCAATGGGAATTACAGGAACAGATGTCGCAAAAGGCGCCGCAGATGTAGTTTTAACAGATGATAACTTCTCATCTATTGTGAAAGCTGTTGAAGAAGGAAGAAATATTTATCGTAATATTAAAAAGTCTATTCTCTTCCTACTCTCTTGTAACTTCGGCGAAATTATCGCTTTATTTTTAGCAATTTTACTTGGCTGGGCGGCACCTTTACGCCCTATTCACATTTTGTGGGTAAATTTAATTACAGATACACTGCCTGCATTATCACTCGGTGTTGATCCTGAAGATCCAGATGTGATGAAGGAAAAACCACGACATGCGAAAGAAAGCTTATTTAGCGGCAGCGTTCCTTTTCTTATTTTCAACGGGGTTGTAATTGGACTTCTTACTTTAACAGCCTTTATCGTTGGGGCAAAGCTCTATACAGGAGATACAAATTTATTTCCTCTCTTCCCAGATCAAATTGATGAAGACGCTCTATTACACGCTCAAACGATGGCATTTGTCGTTCTTAGTTTCTCTCAACTCGTTCATTCATTTAACTTACGTTCAAGAACGAAATCAATTTTTTCAATTGGGATATTTACAAATAAATATTTAGTCTTCTCACTTCTAATCGGTGTTCTTATGCAAGTGTGTATCATCTCCATCCCACCTCTTGCCAATATATTTGGTGTGCATGCATTAACCATGCGAGATTGGGGATTTGTTCTCTTGTTAAGTATCATTCCGCTTGTTGTGAATGAAATTATTAAATTATTTAAGAGAAAATAAAAGGCAATGAGGAATATCCCTCATTGCCTTTTTGTTTATCCCACTATTTGCCGTGCAGTAAGACTCCCGCCTCAAAATTCGGCTGGAGCAAAGAAGTTAGGCGGGAGCCCGGCTGCCCGTAAACGCCGATTGGTGTGGGCTAATAATCAGCGAGAGATGAACACCCCCCACTGATTAAAGTTTCACTTTATCCTTGTAATTCTTTTTTAATGTTTTCTGTTAATGTAGCCATACGCTTACGACTTTCTTCACGCTCACGTTTATTTTGCTCTTCAATTTGTTGTGTTTCTTGCATACCTCTTGAAATAATGTTCCAAGTTTCCTCAAGTGTTTCCATCTTAATACTAGAAGAACCTGATAATCTCGCTACTTCCACACTTTGAGTTGCAATATTTTGTGCATTTTTCTTAAGTAATTCATTTGTACGGCGATCAAGTTCAGCCATAGAGTCCGCAACAAGCTTTTGACGTTTCGCATTTACCGCTTGAATGATACCATTTTTAAAGATAGGAATCGTTGTAATAAATGCTGTATTGATTTTACCGATTAATTTATTGTTACCGCGTTGAATCATACGAATTTGTGGCGCTGTTAATAGAGCAACCATACGTGCTTTTTCTAAATCATCAATACGTTGTTCTAAAATTTCAACAGAGTTTTTAAGCGATTCTAATTCAATACCTGCTAACTGATCATTATTACGTATGCGCTCTTCATACATCGGAACTAACTCTGTATTTAAACGCTCTAATAACATTTCCCCTGCTACTACGTATTTCTCTAAGTCTAAATAATACTTTAAGTTTTGCTCATATAAACCGTCTAACGTACCAATTGATTTTTTCATTTCATCTTGATACTTCGTAATTTCTACGTATACTTTATCCATTTCGCGACCCATCGTCTGATACTTACTAAAGATTTGTTCAATCATTTTATCGGCTTTTTTGAACATACGTGAGAAGAAACCACTTTTCTCTTCCGCAAAGTCTTTACTATCAAATCTGTCCATAATTTTACCAAGCTGTTTTAATAATTCACCAGAGTCTTCTACTTTCGATAAAGACATTGTATGTAAAATTTGATCAGCGAAACGTGAAATCTCCATAGAAGGCTCTTTTCCGAGCTCGATTAATTCTAATTGGTCTTTAATGTCTACCGCATTATAAATACGTTGTACTTCAGCATCTTGTCTAAGTTGCAAGCGAACATCTTGTGCGGTTTGCTCATTCAATTCTGTTTTCGAATCTAGTACGACTGGGTTATTCATATGGTATTCTCCCTTTCCTTATAAAAATGGACGAAATAGTCCTTTTATTGTTTGTGATAAATTTTTATAGGCTGATGAACCATGAAATTCAAGATCGAAATTAACTTCTTCAAGCCAATGTGAATCAAATGCTCCTGATTCAATATACGGTTCAATATCGTTTCTCCCCGTTGGATTAAAGTGGAATACATCTACTCCAATTTGATTTAAAAATAGTAATAACACAGCATCAGAACGACTTAATTCTCCGCTCTTCTCATTATTAAATATAACAATTTTCGGTACTTCTTGCGAATAATCAAATTTCTCAATCTGCTCTAAAATGTTCGGTGGTATTTGAGAGAGTTGTGCGAAAACATATAGTGCTACATCTTGTTTCGTCTCTTTCGCAATTGGTTTACACATTTCACTTTCACACGTATGGATGATTGCTTCTGCAATACCATGTTGTAATCCTTCTGGTAAACGCTTATGTGGCCACCAATGGCTGTTCATAATTAAATCCGGATGTAACTTCCCTGCTCGGTCCAATGCATCTCGATAATGATATTGGAAATTCGCTTTTTGTTCTTTCGTAAACGGGAATGTATTAATCAGGAAACTGTTATCAAATGATGTAACAGCCTTTAATCGCTGAAAATATTCTTTATCATTCTTTGAAACACCTGATATTTTTGCAAATAAAGAAGGAATATAAATATGCTTATTTTCAACAAAGAATGTTGGACGTACAAATGCCTTTTCTTTCGTAATTAAAAAGAGTTCATCGTACGTCGTTTTGAGCGTACGGGATACAGGTGTATACGAACGGAATTGCCACGGTTTGTATAATAATGAATTATCGTGGTGAAGTACTTGCTCGATTTCTTTTGAAGCTTGATAAGCTACTGTTGCGACGCGTTCACGACGCCGATCAGGAAATGGTTCCAATGAAATACGGCCCGAATGAGATACGACAAAGGTCTTTCCTTCCTCATCTATACTCTCAAATCCATCTTTTCCTTCTGGGTGATAATAAAGCACATCGCAGCCGAGCATAATAAGAAAGTATAAGAAATATATACGACTCTCCGTCGCATCACCGTACCAAACGATACGCGGCATTTGTTTCTTATAATTAATCGTAGAGAACCACTTCGCTACGTAATTTTCACTTAATTTAATCATATCGATTAAGAAACGCCGGAATCCTTCTGTTTTTAAAGATTGATTATGTTGTTTCTCATACAATTTCAATACAGAAATAAACGTTGTATGTATATAATGCTGTAAATCAGGATTGTCTACTTGCGGTAATAGTTGTTTTCCAGACAAATGTGCTACAAGCCTATTTACTGTAAGTCCATTCGGTGCTTCTTGATGTAATGCAAAAACCTCTTGAATATGGCGCAGTTTTTCGGGATCAATCACCTTATTTAAATTTTGTTCATGCAAAACCTCGATCCCTTTTGCTTCACTATAATCAAATAGCTCATTGAAATATTCATCTACATCATTAGGAACACCAAGAATGCGACTTGCTATATAACTAAATTTCATCTCATTCTCTGTCAGTTCATATTGTGGGCGTTTTTCTAAAAGTTCTTCAAATTGCTTTAAATCTGATTCATCTTTTAATGCACATGGTTGAAGTGTAAAACGTGAAAACACAACAGTTCACCTCCAAAAACATTTACGTTTTTTCTAAAGTCTCTCTTCTATTATAAACTATTTTTAGTTATAAAAAATGGGCGCTCGCATAACGAGCAAACCCATTTCAATTATTTATGTTCATTTTTAGTAGCTGCAACTTCTTCTTTAGCTTGTCCACCATTCTTCATGTAGTGAATTATAAATGTTACTCCAAATGCTACAACTAAAACAATAAAGAACACTGTATGACTTACTTCAATATGAATGACAGACAATAGCATTTTTGCTGCAATAATTAAAATTAAAATATATGCTGTCGTCTCCAATTCTGGAATACGCTCTAACAATTTTAAGAATACGCCAGCGATACCGCGCATCATTAAAATACCGAGCATTCCACCTAATAGCAAAATCCAAACTTCATTCGATACACCAAATGCAGCAAGTACACTATCTACAGAGAATGCGATATCCATTAATTCAACCATCGCAACCGTTCCCCAGAAAACACCGAACATTCTGAAGAGAATACTATTTTGGTTCATACCATGGGCTTCCTCTTCTTCTGAAGTGCCTTTTCTTTTATCAATGAAATATTTAATTGACAGCCAAGCTAAGTAAAGCGCACCTAACACTTTTACCCAGGCCAATTTAATTAAGAACATTCCGATTCCAATTGCAATAAAACGGAATACATAAGCTCCAATCAGTCCATAGAATAATGCTTTTTTTCGTTTTTCTTCTGGAAGATGTTTTACCATTACCGCTAACACAAGTGCATTGTCAGCAGATAATAACCCTTCAAGTACAACAAGTGTACCTATTAACCCCCAAGATACTGGATCTTGTAACACTTTAATCCACATGTCCAAGTCGAAAAACTGAGCATACGTATCAAGGATTCCTTGCAAAATACTCATCTTACCTTTATCCCCTATTCTTTGCTAGATTTATAGAAAGGTCAAAAAAAGGAAACGAATGTCGTTTCCCTTCTTATGCATCCAAGCCATACGCTTTTACAAGCGCACCTAATCCACCTTGGAATCCGCTTCCTACTGCACTAAACTTCCACTGTCCATTATGACGATATAATTCACAAAAGACAACTGCTGTTTCAATGGAGAAATCTTCCCCTAAATCAAAACGAAGAACTTCTTCGTTTGTTTCTTCATTTGCTAAACGAACGAATGCATTTGCAACCTGTCCAAAGTTTTGATTACGGCCTTCACCATCATAAATTGTAACTGTAATAGCAATTTTATGAACATCTGCTGGAACCTTTTTCAAATCGACAACAAGTTGCTCATCATCACCGTCACCTTCACCTGTACGGTTATCTCCTGTATGTAAAACTGATTCACAAGGAGACTGTAAATTATTATAGAAAATAAAATCAGTTTCCTTCGTACATTTCCCGTTCGCATCTAATAAAAAGGCAGATGCATCTAAATCGAAATCAGATCCACCATCATAAGATTTAATATCCCATCCAAGACCAATTACTGCTCTTGATAAACCTGGGCTTGTTTTAGCTAAATCAATTTTCTGTCCTTTTTGCAATTGAATAACCATATATATTCACCTCTATATTTTAATTTCAGAAAATATATCCATCAGTAAATACGCGTTTCACTGATGGATATATAAATCTATTACTCTACATCTAAACCAAAGTTATTACATAGAGAACCTAATCCACCTTGGAATCCACTTCCGATTGCATTGAATTTCCATTCACCTGCGTGACGGTATAATTCGCTTACTACTACAGCTGTTTCAATAGAGAAGTCTTCTCCTAAATCGTAACGAATTAATTCTGCATTCTTTTCTTCATCCAGAATGCGTACGAAAGAGTTAGAAACTTGTCCGAAGTTTTGGCTACGGCCTTCTCCATCATAAATTGTGATTGTGAAACAAATACGCTCAATGTGAGCAGGGACATTTTTTAAGTCTATTTTAATTGTTTCATCGTCGCCTTCACCTTCACCTGTACGGTTATCTCCTAAATGCTCTACAGCACCATTCGCACCTTTTGGATTATTATAGAAGACAAAATCCTCTGCTCCTGAAACCTTACCGTTAGCACCTACTAAGAAGATACTAACATCTAAATCGAAATCATTTTGTCCGTCATAACGGTTCGTATCCCAACCAAGTCCTACAAGAACTTTCGAAAGACCTGGATTTGTTTTTGTTAAGTCTACCTTTTGTCCTTTTTTCAATGAAATTGATGCCATATACAATTCCTCCTTGGTTTATTTTATTGGTAACGTGATACAATCTCACTTAAGTTTTTATCTTGTGTTCCTTCTCCAACTGCTGAAAACTTCCATTCGTTTCCGTCTCGATACATTTCCCCTGCAATTAAAGTCATTTTGCCAGCGTAATTATCTGACAAGTTATAACGTGCTAATTCTTCACCTGTTTGTGGGTTTTGAATACGAATATATGCATTGCGAATCATCCCAAAATCTTGACGACGATTGACACAGTCATAGATATTTACAACGAATACTAAACGATTAATACGGCTCGGAACTTTATGTAATTCTACGAAAATTGTTTCGTCGTCACCAGCGCCTTCACCTGTTAAATTATCTCCTGAATGAATAATACTACCACAAGTAGAAAGTTTGTTGCCGAAGTAAACTAGATCATTTTTGTTTAAAAAACGATCCCCTTCTAACATAACAACAGATGCATCACAATCTACATTTGGTTTACTTCCAAATAAAGAAGACAGAAACCCACCTGATTGCCCAATTGGATCCCAGCCTAAGCCAACCTGCAGTTTCGCTACTCTCGGTTGTCCTTTCGTTAAATCAATCTTTTGTCCTTTTTCTAAAATAATAGGCATGAAGTTTCTTCCTTTCTACAAAGCATTTTCCAAATCGGAAAACATTGTATTCTCCTCTTATATTGTAGCATTATTTATCTAATGAGAAAAAGGATAAATTCTCAATTATATGAAAACAGATACTATATTTATTTATACTGATGTAATAAGTGGTAAATAGAACCAATCATTCCTGCACAATTGCCGCTTTGCGCAAGTTTAATCTCACAATTACTATAAATCTCTTGATTTAAGTATGTTCCTATCTCTTCCTTCACTTCATTTAAGAAATCATCTCCTCTTTCAGTAATTCCCCCACCAATAATAATCATTTTCGGATTAAAAATATAAGCAAGGTTACTAATACCAATTGCCAAATGTTTAAAGAAAATCTTCACGGCTTGAGTAACACCGCTATCACCCTTATCATATAATTCAAAAATTGTTTTACCATCCCACTCCTCTTCACCTTTATATTTTCGTACAAGATGAATTAATCCCGAAATTGAGGCAACCTCCTCAAAAGTTTTCCCTTCTATTAACATATTCCCCCATTCCCCAGCGGCAAACGAATGTCCACGGTATAACTCCCCATTTATAACAATTGCTCCACCAATGCCAGTTCCAAGCGTGAGCATAATAAAATCGCTTTCTCCCCTCCCAGTACCTTTCCATTTCTCGCCTAAGGCTGCACAATTAACATCATTTTCAATAGATACCGGAACTTTTAATACTCCTTGTAATCTCTCAACAATAGAAATATTAGCATAACGCGGAATGTGATCCACACCTCCTGTTATAACTCCTTTATCAATATCAACAATTCCCGCTGTACTAATACCAATTCCTGAAATAGTATGTTCGGTCATTAACTTTTTTGATAAATATATAAGCTTTTGAACAATTTGTTCCCCGCCCAAGTAAATTTCTGTTGGGACCTTTTTATGCATTAGTACTACCCCTATTTCTGAAACAATTCCATATTTAATTTGCGTACCACCAATATCAAATGCAATATATTCTTTCATCCGTTGCCACTTCCTCTACTGTTATGAGTGCAAATTCTCCATCACTCTACCATTTTCAAGAAATTCACATTAACTCTTTTCTCCCTTTAGAAATACACCACCTTTTTCTATATATAGTTTTTTTTGCATAAAACTCTTTTTCCTATGAAATATTACAAAGGGATGTATTTTAGATGGAACAATAATTTTTTCTTCAGGAGGAAAACAATGACAAAAATCTTCATTTTAGCATCAACACTTTCTTTATCTTTTTTTAGCGGCTTAAATATTGGTAATGCTGCAACTGAAAACTTCCATCCAATAACAAACGCTATTGCGCAAAATAACGATAATTTAGCAGAAGGTAATTCAAAAGATAATAATAAGCCTCCAGGAAACAATGGTTCTCAGGACGATAGTGGTTCTGACGGCAGTGGTTCTGGTGGCAATGGTTCTGACGGCAGTGGTTCTGGTGGCAATGGTTCTGGTGGCAGTGGTTCTGGTGGCAGTGGTTCTGGTGGCAATGGCTCTGGTGACAATGGCTCTGGTGGCAGTGGTTCTGGTGGCAGTGGTTCTGGTGGCAGTGGTTCTGGTGGCAATGGTTCTGACGGCAGTGGTTCTGGTGGCAATGGCTCTGGCGGCAATGGTTCTGGTGGCAACGGCTCTGGCGGCAATGACTCTGGCGGCAATGGCTCTGGTGGCAACGGTTCTGATGGTAGTGGCTCTGGTGGCAACGGTTCTGGTGGCAACGGTTCTGGTGGCAACGGTTCTGGCGGCAGTGGCTCTGGTGGCAGTGGTTCTGGCGGCAGTGGCTCTGGTGACAACGGTTCTGGCGGCAGTGGCTCTGGTGACAATGGCTCTGGTGGCAGTGGTTCTGGCGGCAGTGGTTCTGGCGGCAGTGGTTCTGGTGGCAGCGGTTCTGGCGGCAGTGGTTCTGGTGGCAACGGTTCTGGTGGCAACGGTTCTGGCGGCAGTGGTTCTGGTGGCAGTGGTTCTGGTGG
>NZ_VOVA01000019.1 GCF_015071065.1 Bacillus cereus
ATTTGAGTGTCTTTTCTTTATGCGTTAAAAAAGCCACCTATTTCCGTAGGTGGCCCGTATTATGCTTGTACAAACTAAAAACCATTCAAAGCTATTAATAATGATATTTATAACTATAGTTAATTTACCTTCTTTTATATTATCGGGTTGAGGTAGACTATTAGGGGGAAATGAAGATGCACTCTTACCTTGCAATCATTAGAATTACCGCTTTCAATCCCGGGATATCTGAAAACTCAGAGTGGCCCCTCATCCCTAGAATCGTTTCCGTACCCCACAAATATTAAATAAAGTTTCACTTTATTTAATGTTTGTCGAAAAATAGAGGAATTTGTTAAGTGGGTGTATAATCAATACCATATAGACTACGTATAAAGGAGATTATTATGGGAGTGTATTGGGGAACGAAAAGGCATTCTTGGCTTAGTTATGTCTCGTTTTGGTTAAGCGTTTTATTCTTTGTTGTTTTTTTAATTGAAGTGTTTGTATTTAAAACACTTTCAAATAGCTCATTACAAATCGTTAAATATTTTTATTTTGCATTTGTACCATTAAACATCATTCTTAGTTTAAGGCTATTATCTAAGAAGAATGAAAAGAAATTATTGCCAATTTTCAGTTTAATTGTATCGCTATTATTTGCAAGTTTAATTATAGTATTAGCATTAGCAGCCACAGGAAAATTCTTTTGAGGGAGAGTGATATGAATCACTCTTTTTTTTATAGATTCCTAAAGGTTTAGGGGGAATAGAAAAGAAATGAGGTAAGAAATAAGTTGCAAGTAAAGAGACATACTAGTAAGTAGAGAATGAATTGAAAATACTATATGTTTTGTATGTGCTTATGAAGCAAATGAATGCGGTAAGATTCGTGATATATGGTACAATAAACATGGATAGTGATAGAGATAAAGGGTATATAAAATACTCATCGTTTTTTAGTAAGAGAGGGGTTATCTTATGCTATACGAGGATTTGATGACATTATTCCAAGCTGCTCCGATAGAATTGGATAGAGGCGGCTGGAAATATATAATCCAGGAACAAAATGATAAATATGAAATTGTTGATGAAATGTTAAAAAAGCAAATGAATGTTGAATTGTATTTTAATGAGTATGATGAGGTGAAAATCACTTTATATAAAGATGGAAGCCCCATTACTACTATGCAAAGAATTGCTATTTCAAAAGTTGAGTTAGATGAAGAGGAAGACGGCATTCAATTCGTATTAGAACGCATGCCAAGCCGAATGATTCGTTTGCAATTAAAGCCATACCTTGCAGTAGAAATGGGGCCGTACTGGGAAGTATGTGAAGACTGTGAATGAACATGAAAAAACATCCGTATACACGGATGTTTTTTCATGTTTTTTGAAGTTGTTTAAAGGCAATAATCGGTAGTAAAATGATGCTCACCCAACCGATAATAGGATATAGAATATGAAGTAATTCACTATATCCGATGAAACTAAAGCAATAACTAATTAGTAATATGAAGTAAATAATGTTATTACTTTTCCATCCGGTAATGGATTGCATTTGTTTTGTCATTCCGAATATATTCCCAACTAATGTTGTGAATACTTCACCAAAAATGATAAGAACAAAGAAAAAATGGAAAGTTGCATTAAACCTTCTTACAACTTCAGCCATTGGGATGTTATATTGATAAAATTGTTCAACTGATAATATTGCTAAATGGCTACATAATAAAATAAAGCAAAGCCCCGCGCCTCCTAAAATACCACCCCATAAAATAGCTTTTCGATCTTTTACTTCACTGGCCAATGGGACGAGAACACTTTGGGCGAGAGAAAGATTTAATGCGACATATGTAATAGGGCTAGTAATCCATTTCATATTCCAACTTTCTGTAGGAACGGTGTCAATAATAGGAGTTGTATCATGAATAAAGGTTGTAATAGCAAGTCCGATAATAAAAATCATCATAATAGGTACGACAAGTGTATTCACTTCAAAAACACCTTGTAATCCCCGGCTCCCAATAATGAGGCAGGCGATGACTGTGATGAAAATGCCAAGTTGTCTCGGGAGACGGAGTTGTTCTTCAAATACTGCCCCGGCTCCTGATAACATAACGCTCGTTACGCCAAATAATACGAGTAATAATAAAGTATTTACGACATTTCCAAATACATCCCCAAATAAATATTTGTTAAATTCTTGCGCTGAGAATGCCCCGATTTGTGATGAAAGTAACATCATCTTTGTACCGAGCCAAATAAAAAAAAATCCACTTATACATATGCCAATGGTCCCGTACAATCCGTTAACTGTAAAAAATTCAACAATTTCTCGCCCAGTAGCAAATCCAGCTCCAACGACAGTTCCGATATAAGTAGCGGCGACTTTCTTTGCTACTTGCCATTGTTGATTGTCCATGTTATCCCTCTTTCTTCTATGATGAGCTTGACTTACTATTATGCATATGTGTGAGCTTGGACAATTAGACATAGGAAGTAACTGAATGAATACATGAATTATTTGATATTAGGGAAATATTAAGGGTGTTAAAACTTTGTTACATATAAGCTGTTCATTCGAAAGAGTAGGAAATGTATGGTAAAATGTAATTAGGTTATTAAAAGATAATAATTATAAAATGATAAGAGGAGTGGATTGTATGAGTACGAAAACAAATGTTGTTGAAGTATTAAACAAGCAGGTAGCAAACTGGAATGTATTATATGTGAAACTGCATAATTATCACTGGTATGTGACAGGGCCACACTTCTTTACATTACATGAGAAATTTGAAGAGTTTTATAATGAAGCAGGGACTTACATTGATGAGTTAGCAGAGCGTATTTTAGCGTTAGAAGGAAAACCGTTAGCGACAATGAAAGAGTATTTAGCAACTTCAACTGTAATCGAAGGGACAAGCAAAGAGTCTGCAGAAGAAATGGTCCAAACTTTAGTAAACGATTTTTCTGCACTTATTCAAGAATTAAAAGAAGGTATGGAAGTAGCTGGTGAAGCTGGTGATGAAACGTCAGCTGATATGTTATTAGCAATTCATACGACATTAGAACAACATGTATGGATGTTAAGTGCATTCTTAAAATAAACATAAATTGATTAAAGAAAAACTCTATCGAAAAATTCTTTCAATAGAGTTTTTTATAATTTTTCAGTTTTCTTTTATGCTATAATATAGTAAAAAGGAGGCGATACGATGTTTCGCTTTTTCAAAACTGGAAAAGAAGATAGGGAAATTACGAAAGACGAATTAGAACAAGCGATGGCTAAGTTTCTAGAAACGAATGCTAATATCGTTTATACAGTCTTAGTAAATGATGATTACACAGTAAATTATGATTTGTTAAAGCCCTATTTACCTGCATTTCCAACAAATTTTTTTCTGATAACGAAGGAAACGCTTGAGGTATTTGAACATACAGAAGAAAATTTAAACCTAGTTAAAGAAATTGATATCGTACAAAAGGCCGTAGATCAATATGTAACAGAAAAAGAAATGTTCCCAATTGTTGAAGGTAGTGAAGATCGCCTCATATGCGGAGTGAAATTAGGACCATATTTAAATCGTATATTAAAAAGAAACTTATATATTTCAGAAAAGCATTATTTAGTTTCAAGTAAACCAGACAAGAAAAAAAAGAATGGTGGATAAATGGGATGAAAACAACAATAATATATTGTTGTCTTTTTTTGTTATCAAAATATTGATTTTTCAGTCTATTTAACTTTATACTACAATTAGTGAATAGGAAGGAGTGGTGTATTATGCGTATACATACATTAATTATTAAATATCATTCTGAGAATCAGGTATTGTTAAGTTGAATTGTAGAATTCACCTACTTATACCGTGACCCTAGAATGATAGGAATATTGGAGAAACAATTATTATAAAAGGTTACGGGGGAATTTCAATATGAAAAATAGTATGACTTATATTAAGTTATTAAATGAAACGTTAGATTGTTATGCAAATAAAGGTAGTCTCGAAGCGTACTCTTACATAATGAAAAACGCTAAAGATGTAATGGGTAATGAAGCACAAATATATAATTTTAAATATGCATTAGCAAGTGCAGCAGGACTTGAAGAAGAAGCGTTGCATTTAATGAAGAAAGCAATTATAGAAAATGGATTCTGGTACGGAAGTGAGTATTTAATTTCCGATGATGATTTAAAACCACTACATAAATTTGAAGAGTTTCATAGAATGGTTCAATTATGTAAAGAAAGAGAAGATTTAGCAAAGAAATCGGAACAAGCAGATGTGAAATATACATACAGCAAACAAAATGAAAATCTACTAATAACACTGCATGGGGATCAAGAAAATGTACAAATAATAGAACCATATTGGAACTCTGTAATGGAACAAGGTTTTATGCTAGCATTGCCTCAATCTTCCCAAATTCAATTTTCAGATGGATATGTTTGGGATAATATAGAAAGAGGAAGAGAAGAGTTAAAAGGACATTACAATAAGATTATATTGAATAATACATTTGAAAATATTATTATTGGTGGCTTTTCTGCTGGGGCAAGAGTAGCGTTACATTCCATGTTACAAGGTGAAATAGAAGTGAACGGTTTTATTTTTGTGGCACCTTGGCTTCCAGAAATTGAAGAATGGGACAAACTATTAGATAGATTACAGGATAAAAGCATAAAGGGATATATATTATGCGGGGATCAAGATGAAGATTGCTTTGAAGGGACGGAGCAATTTGTAAAGTTATTAAAGGATAAAAATATAGAACATAAGTATAAAGTTGTACCTAACTTAAAACATGATTACCCTAATAATTTTGATGAGTTATTAAAAGAAGCTATTGAATATATAGGGAGAAAAAATAATATATAGTAAGAAAGGGAGATGCATCATATGTGATGTATCTCCCTTTCGCTATTATAAATTAAAAACGTCTGCCAATAGGCGATAAGAGTTTAATTTATCTTCAAATTGATGAGTGATTGTGACAATCATAAACTCTTCAGTATTGTAGGCTTTGCTTAAGTTTAATATTTTTTCTTTCACAGAAGACGGATCACCGACGATCATACGTTGACGATTTTCTTTTATGCGGAATAGATCATAAGCACTATACGAATAATTTTGAGCAGTTTCAATAGAAGGAGTACCAGTAGTCCGTTTTCCTTGTTCTAATAGTAAAATCGATAAATCAAGGCTTGATGCAATCTTCTCCGCTTCTTCATTTGTTTCTCCGCAAATAACAAAAATAGATACGATTGATTGTGGTTTGTCACCTAAAAAGGAAGGGTGGAATTGTTCTTGATAAGCCTTCATAACTTCAGGGCCACCGTATCCGTTAATGAACTGTGCAAATGCAAAAGAAGCGCCTTGCTTTGCGGCAATCATTGCACTTTCTCCGCTAGAACCGAGCATCCACATTTCAGGAGATGTTGTGATAACTGGAGTAGCCTTTAAGTTGGCATAATGATGGTTTTCTGGTACTTGATCATGTAAGTACATAGCAACATCTGCAATTTGTTCTGGATATTGATCAAGTGAGACCATTTTACCTTCTTGAAGTGCGCGAGTTGCTATCGGCATACCACCAGGTGCTCTCCCGACACCAAGGTCGATGCGGTTTGGATAAAGTGCTTCTAAAACGCGGAAATTCTCAGCCACTTTATATGGACTATAATGTGGCAACATAACACCACCGGAACCAACTCTAATACGATCAGTTTTCGCGGTAATATGTGAAATGAGTATTTCTGGACTTGAACCAGCTAAGCTAACTGAATTATGGTGCTCGGATACCCAAAAACGAGTAAATCCTAATTTTTCAACTTCTCGTGCAAGTGTTACTGTATGTGAAAAAGCTTCAACTGCTGTGCTACCATCTGAAATAGGTGATTGGTCTAATACACTTAATTTTATCATAGAATATACCTCTCAATCTTAATGTACATCCTATTATATATTTACTTATGAAAAATGAGTAATGAAATGCTCAAAAGGAAAAGTGGATAATTTTTTCTCCGCTTTTAATGAGAGAACCCTCGTTCATAATGATTCATTTCGACTAAGTTTAATATATAGTCATAGTTATCAATTTCTAAATATATTTGCTTGCGTTCTTCTTCAGTTAGTTTAACGCTAGTGAGTTTTTTACAAAGCTGTTCTTTCTTTAATTCTAAATGTTTTTTTGTAGCATGATAGTCGTAAGTACGTTTCATGTGTATCCATCCTTTCTCTACAGTTACTATATATATTTATTGTATGAAGCATGTAGAAGAGGGAGGGCTACACCATATGTATTTTTAATGAATCTTCAAATTGCTATGGTGTTATGTTTAAGGGGATTTATGAATAAAATGCACTAAACCACTAATTCGTATTTCATGAAGTAAGGGGTGGAATTGTGCAGAAAGATATAATGTTTGATACACAGATGGATGAAATACAAACAATAATAAAAAAAGGGCTGCCGAAGACGACACTCCCTAAACAAATTATTGTAGTTGGAGCTGGTATGGCTGGATTAGTTTCGGCATCTTTACTAAAGGATGCAGGACATCAAGTTAAAATTTTTGAAGCAAATAATCGTGTAGGTGGTCGCATAGAGACGGTTAGAATGGAAGATACGGGATTATACTTAGATGTTGGGGCGATGAGAATTCCGTATTCACATACGTTAACAATGGCATATATAAGAAAGTTTGGGCTACAGGTGAGCCCTTTTATTAATAGGAATGAGACTGATATTATATACGTAAATGGTCGGAAAACAACGTTGAAACAATATGAAAAGGACCCAAGTATTTTAAAGTATCCGGTGGAAATGAACGAAGAGGGGAAAACGTCGGAGGACCTATTATTATTAGCGGTACAGCCAATTATAAATTTTATTAAAAAAAATCCAGAGAAAAATTGGGATATTGTAGTAAAGGATTTTGGGAGATACTCTACAGGCCAATTTTTAAAGTATCATCCTTATCAATATAATACGTATTTTTCACCGGTAACGATCGAGATGATTGGTGTTCTATTAGATTTAGAAGGTTTTTTGGAAAGGTCATTTGTTGAGACGTTACGATTTTTATACATTATGCAAGAGGAAAGTGGATTTTGCGAAATAATAGGTGGGAATGATAGATTACCAAAGTCTTTTTTACCACAATTAGAAGAAAATATTATATATAATCAAAAATTAATGAGGTTACATCAACATGATAATGGTGTGACAGCTTACTATCGGAATGAGGAAACTTTTGAATATAGTAGTATTACAGGGGATTTAGTTATTGTTACGATTCCGTTTTCGACAATGCGTTTTGTGGAAGTAGAGCCATTTGATTCTATATCTCATGCGAAATGGAAGGCAATTCGTGAATTGCATTATATGCCGGCTACAAAAATAGGAATTCAATTTAAAAACCGATTTTGGGAAGAACAAGGGCAATTAGGCGGCAGAATTATAACTGATTTGCCAATTCGTTACGCCTATTATCCAAGTCATGGAATCGGTTCAAAAGGACCAGCTATTATGCTTGGGAGTTATACGTGGTCATCTGATGCGTTACTATGGGATGGTTTATCAAAAGGGGATCGTATCTATTACACACTACAAAATTTAGCAACAATATTAGGTGGTCAAGTATATGATGAATTCATGTCTGGAATATCAAAAAGTTGGACATTAGATCCATATGCACTTGGAGGATTTGCTCTTTTTCAAGCTGGTCAAGAATCTGAATTACAGCCAGTCATTGTAAAACCTGAGGGGAGAATATACTTTGCTGGTGATCATACAACGCTGTATCACGGATGGATTCAAGGTGCGATTGAATCCGGAGTGCGTGTGGCAGTAGAGGTGAATGATTCAAAAGTATAAAATTCAGAAAGTTCTTTACTGTATACCTTGAGATGGATATTATTAAATATAAAAGAATTATGGGGAGTGTTTACTTTGAATCCATTGTTATTCGATTTTCCTTCTGAATTTTATACTGAAAGGCTTTTAATTCGAATGCCAAAACCAGGTGATGGTAAAGTTGTATATGAAGCAATTCAAGCTTCGATGAAAGAATTAAAGCCTTGGATGGTCTTTGCACAAAAAGAGCAAACAAAGGAAGAAGTAGAAGAGAGTATTAGAAAATCGCATATTCAATTTTTGCAGCGTGAGGATTTGAGATTACTAGTTTTTTTGAAAGAAACAGGTGAATTTATTGCATCTGCCGGATTACATCGTATTAATTGGGATATACCTCAATTTGAAATCGGGTATTGGATTGATTCAAGGTTTAGTGGAAAGGGCTATATGGTAGAGGCTGCAAAAGGTATAACGGATTATGCTTTCACTGAACTGAAAGCAAACCGGGTAGAAATTCGTTGTGATTCTCTAAATAAGAAGAGTAGAGCGATACCTGAGAAATTAGGTTTTAAATTAGAGGGGATTTTAGAAAGTGCGAGTGTTGCGGTAGAAGGAAATGGTTTAAGAGATATGTGTATATTTGCAATGACGAGAAATACATATGAAAAAGAAGAGCTGTAAAAAAATAGCTCTTCTTTTTTATATTATGGTACAGGATGACCGTTAGAGCTCTCGAAAATTGTAAACCATTGTTGGCGGTCTAAATTAACGTTTGTTGCCATTGTAGCCGTTTTTACTCGATCTAATTTGCCAGAGCCGACAATTGGCATCATTTTAGCTGGATGAG
This sequence comes from Bacillus cereus, assembly GCF_015071065.1. GTDB lineage: Bacteria > Bacillota > Bacilli > Bacillales > Bacillaceae_G > Bacillus_A > Bacillus_A cereus_BA. The sequence goes on from NZ_VOVA01000019.1 coordinate 8,689, forward strand.
CAAGTAACCATGCATACATAACAGTATCGATGCTATCAACGCCTAGCTCAGTAGCAATTTTTTGTAAAGTTTCACGTACACGTACGGCACGTTCTGATTGGCCAGTAAAGATTTCTCCACCAGCAAGAGGTGACCAAATCATTGGATTGATTCGTTTTTCTTGGCATAAATCAATCGTACCTTTTTCAAAATGTTCCAGCTGCATCGCAGATACTTCAATTTGATTTGTAATGAGCGGGAAATCTAAATATGAACTTAACATATTAAATTGAGAAGGTAAAAAGTTAGATACACCGAAGTGACGAACTTTTCCTTCGTTCTTTAAGCGTGAGAACGCTTTTGCTACTTCATTTGGATCCATAAATGGATCAGGGCGATGAATGAGCAATACATCAATATAATCTGTATGTAAGTTTTTTAGTGAATCCTCCGCGCTCTTTATGATATGTTCTGCACTCGTATTGTAGTGAGCAACATATCGCTCTGGAAATTTCGGTGATGGGGGAGCGATTCCACATTTTGTGACAATTTGCATGTTTTCGCGTAAGGAAGGCTTGAGTTGTAACGCTTCTCCAAACAATCCTTCACACGTATACCCGCCATAAATATCAGCATGATCGAAAGTAGTAATCCCCATATCCATACAGGATTCAATAAAAGAAAGTAACTCCTGCTTCGACATATTCCATTCTGCTAAACGCCAAAAACCTTGAATAATACGAGAAAATTCTAGTGTTTCGGCCATTTGAACTCGTTCCACTATAAGTACCCCCTTGATGAATGAATAATATTTTTGAAAAGGCTTTCTTGCTACATATTATTATATAGTTACAGGGTCGTACATACAATAAATATGTTTTGCTACAAAAACGATTTTCTCTATATGCTATAATGTAGAAACATAGAGCTATAAGGAGATGTACGAAATGATTCCAGTAACAATATTAACTGGTTTTCTTGGATCAGGGAAAACGACATTATTAAATCGAATTTTATCAGAAGATCACGGTAAGAAATTAGCAGTGATTGTAAATGAAATCGGGCAAATTGGTATTGATAATCAATTAATTATGAACGTTGAAGAAGAAATTATGGAAATGACAAACGGTTGTCTATGTTGTACTGTACGTGAAGATTTACTCGTTGCTTTAAAACAATTACTGGACGTGAAAGCAGAAGGGAAAATGGACTTTGATGGATTAGTAATTGAAACAACAGGTCTTGCAAATCCAGGTCCGATTATTCAAACGTTCTTTTTAGATCCAGTTATTCAATCTGCATACCAAATTAACGGTGTTGTAACAGTTGTAGATAGCTATCATATACATAAGCATTTTGAAAAGGGACTAGAAGCAAAAGAACAAATTGCATTTGCTGATGTCGTTTTAGTAAATAAATTAGATTTAATTGACGAAAGTAAAAAGGAAAATCTCTTACATGAACTGCAAGGAATTAATCCAACTGCAAAATTAATTGAGACGACTAACTGTGAAGTGGATATTCCATCATTACTACAAATACAAACATTTAAAACGAAAGATACGTTACAAATTTACCCTCATAAAGAACATAACCATCTAGAAGGTATAAAATCATTTGTATTACGCGAAGAGCGCCCGTTAGATTTACAAAAACTGAATGAGTGGATGTCAGCTGTCGTTCAAGAGCTAGGGGAGTATTTATATCGTTACAAAGGAATTTTATCTATTGATGGAGTAGATAAACGCATCGTTTTCCAAGGTGTACATACATTATTTGCTGCTTCATACGATAGAGAGTGGCAAGAAGGTGAAAAACGAGTAAGTGAAGTAGTTTTCATCGGAAAAGATATTAATAAAGAATGGTTTCAAGAACATTTTCAAGAGTGTGTGAAATAAGTCTGCGTAAATCGCAGGCTTATTTTTTTATTTACTAATTATTGGGATTTGCATTAAAATAGTTTAAAGATACTAAATTTTTAGTGTTTTAAAAGGGAGTGTGAGGAATCATGCGTCTAATGGTTCTTGGTCTACTTACTAAAAGCGATTCGCTATCTGGTTATGAAATACAACAGGCTCTAAATATGGTCCAAAGTAGTAAATGGGCAGAGGTTTTCCCAGCTTCTATATATCACGCACTGAAAAAAAAGGCAAATGAGGAATTAATACGAGTAAAAGCAATTGAAATGACTGGAAAATGGTCGGAAACGATATATTGTATTACAAGGAAAGGGGAGTCAAGAATTTAAAAGGTTACTAAAGGAGTCGCTTCAAAAAACTTCAGTTGTGTTTCCAAAACATCTATATACAGCGTTAACTTTCCTGTCAGAAGTTGAGAGCATGAGAGAAGAATTTTTAGAGGCTTTAGAAGAGCAGAAAAGTGAAATACAATCCACTTATAAAGAAATGAGAGAAGGAGAAAAATTAAAAGATAATGTGCCAGAGTATGTGAAACTTATTTTCGAAAATATGTATGAACAATGTGCGATGCAACTTCGATTAATCCATAGATTAGAAAAACTATTAAAAAACTAAAAATATGGTGGGAAGAATATGAAAATTGATCACCTTGTTGTAAATGTGAATAAAGAAATACAAGAAAATAAGGAAATGATTAAAAATGTACATTCTATCGGGCTACCATATGTTCCGAAATGGGGAAAGGGAACGAAAGGATTTAAAGTATCTAACATATGGATTGGAAAAGAATATTTAGAATTAGTAAGGGTAAAAACGGAAGATGGAGGTGGCTGGGTACAAGACTGGACTCGGAAATATCATGATGGGCATAGAGGACTAATCGGACTGGCAATTGATGTTGAAAATATAGATAATGTGTATGAAAAAATGATAAAGGATGGAATTAAAATTACAAAACCAAAACCATTACAATTTAGGTGGTTTTTTAATTTATTTAAGAAAACAATGCCATGGGAAAATGCATACATACAGCCAATGAAGGGGATGCCGTTTCAATTCTTTCTACAACAAATGAACGATCAAAAGAGTAGAGAATATATGGAGAAATATATGTACCCAAATAGTGTGGAAGAGGGCGTCGAGGGAATTATTGCGGTGAAATTATATGGAGAAGTAACAATTGAAGATCGGAACATTATTGGTTCTCTATTTTCAGATGTTACAAATGGAGAAAAAGAAATAATTATCCGTTTAAAAAATCAAGCGATTCATCTAATTCAATCGAACGAGCATTTCATTGAGATAATACTAGATTGTCAAAACGAAGCATATAGGGGAAAGAAACTAAAGATAGAAAACGTAACATTAATAAATGTATAATAAAAAGCCTGTTTTCACAGGCTTGTGTTTTCATCTAATAATAACTCCATTACAACACCTACAACTGGACCCTCGTCATCAATATCCCCATTTAAACGAAAACCAAATGATTCATATAGTCCCATTGCGAGTTTGTTGTCAGGATGTAAACTTAAATAAATTATTTTACATTCAAATTTTTCTTGTAAGAATTGAATGAGTAAGCGAAGGAAACGTTTTGCATATCCTTTTCCTTGATATTGTTGATCAATCATAAGGCGATCTAGCCATACGCTTTTATATTTTTTCGAATACCAGCCATACATTGCGTATCCAATAAGTGTTTCTCCATCATATAAACCTACTGACGTTCCGTTTTCTTCATATAATGATTCTGCTAAAGAAAACGCATTGCTTTCAATAAATTGCTGCTGGTCTTTTGCTACGTCTAAAGCAGCAACTGAACGCCAATTTTTTGCTGTTACTTCACAAATGTGAAGATTCATAATTCCAACTCACCTTCTAAATTATTATAGCTTAAAAGCTAATATGGATAATTTTACTTGGTATTTCGGTCAAGTCAAGGGTAATACATAAAAAGGCAGCTGAATGACATACTCAGCTGCCTAGAAAATATAGTTGATTAGTTTGTTGCTTCTTTTAAAGTATTTACGTTTTCTTCCATTAATGTGAAGTAATCTTTATTGTTCTTTGCATCATCCTCAGAAATAGTAGCAAGGTGATTTAAGCGTAAAATTTTTGTGCCTGTTTCTTTTTGAATAACTGATGCTACTTTTGGAGTAGAGAATGTCTCAAATAAAATATATTTTAAACCGTGTTCTTTTACTGTTTTTGTAATGTCAGCAAGCTGTTTTTGAGATGGTTCATCAGACGCTGAAATTCCAGCGATTGGAATTTGTTTTAGACCGTAGCGTTGTTCCCAGTAGCCATAAGCTGCATGTGAAACTAATATTTCTTTCGTTTTTGCATTTGCAACAACAGCTTTAAATTGATCGTCTAAATCAGTAAATTTTGTTTGTAGTGCTGCGAAGTTTTTTTCGAACTCTTTTTTATGTTCAGGCTGTAATTCTACAAGCGCATTTTTAATTTTTTCTGCTTGTTTCATCGCCAGAGTAGGATCTATCCAAACGTGTGGGTCTTTATCATGGTGATGTTCATCTTCTTTATGACCGTCTCCATGATCGTGCTGCTCTTCTTCAGATGAAGTACGAAGTTCGATATCTTTAGATGCATTTACAACTTTTACGTTTTCTTTTTTTAATGATTTTTCCATTTTTTCGGCAAATGGTTCTAATTCTGCGCCGTTATAAACGAATAAATCGGCTTTTGCGATTTTTACAGTCTGTTTTTGACTCGGTTCAAATGTATGAGAATCCGCACCAGGTGGGTAAATTGCTTCTACATTTACATAATCACCACCGATTTTTTTTGCGAAATCAGCAAGTGGGAAAATGGTTGTATAAACAGTTAGTTTTCCATCTTTCTTGGCAGTATCTTCTTTTTTATTTGAGCAGCCAGTAAAAATTAAAGTGAAAATAAGTAAGAATGAAAATATAGTCAATCTTTTAGGCATGAAGTTCTCCTCTTTTCTTTTTTTACGGATATATCTTCCCCAATTATAGAAGAAAAATATCATCTTAATTCAAAACGTAATAATTACGTTTTAGCTTGCGAACCTAGTATAATATATCTTTATGAAAGTTGCAATAAATAATAATCATTACGATTTGATTTTGTTATAAATCTGTCAAAAAGAAAGGTATTAATTTTTATGATTGGTGCATATGTGACAATGTTACTTTCATATATTGGGAGGGAGCAGAAAAAAGGGGATGAGCGCTTGGGTTACATTATGGAGGCTATCTTTTTAATACTTGCGGTTGTTTTGCCGTTATCTTTTGTTTTAATTTTTTTAAGAAAACTAATAAGTAATTTAGGGGATGCTACAACAATTACGAAATTACCAGTTGAAGAAAAAGAAAAGAAAAAAGAGTAAGTAAAGCACTATGCTTACGCATAGTACTTTACTTATGATAAAATGATAAAATGGAAACTCCTATTAGCGACTTTCAGCAAAAGGAGAGAAAAGTAAATAAAGAGGTATGTATATATATGAATGAACGAACAGCGTTAGTACTTGGTGCAAGTGGGTTAGTTGGACAAGAAATAACACGACTATTACTTGACTCAGATTACTACGATTCGGTTACTATTTTTGTAAGGGAACCATTACAATTACAGCATGAGAAATTGCAACAGAAACAGGTGGATTTTTCAGTATTAGAGGAATATAAAGAATTTTTTGCAGTAGATGATGTTTTTAGTTGCTTAGGAACAACGATAAAAAAAGCGAAGTCGAAGGCGAATTTTAAAAAAGTAGATTATGAATATACATTGCGAGCTGCCTGCTTAGCTGAAAAACAAGGCGTGCAAAATTTTCTTGTTATTTCATCAATGGGAGCAAAACCTAAATCATTTTTCTTTTACTCGCAAGTGAAGGGGAAAATGGAAGAGGAGTTGAAAAAGCTAGTCATTGGTGGTATACACATTTTCAGGCCGTCATTATTAGTAGGAAATCGACAAGAATTTCGTTTTGGGGAAAGAATGGCTGAGAAATTATCTCATATTCTTCCGTTTATATTTAAAGGGGCTTTTAAAAAGTACAAACCAATTTCGGCTAAAGATGTGGCGAAAGGAATGTATATAACAGCGCTGCGTGAAGAATCGGGTATCCATATTTATAATTCAAATGAAATTACAACGATAGAATAAATAAAACCGAGAAGAATGACTTCTCGGTTTTATTTATTAGTTTTAATTTTTCCGGGTGCTCGTCGGTACTGATATAGTTCTTGTAATTCAAAGCCGAGTTCATTGGCGGCTATTCTTGGGAAGTACGGATTGCGAAGTAACTCGCGTCCGATAAAAATTAAATCAGCTTCGTTATTATTTAAAATTTGCTCTGCTTGTGATCCGGTTGTAATTAATCCTACCGCACCAGTTGCAATGTTAACATGCTCCTTAATATGTTTAGCATATTGTACTTGGTAACCAGGATAAACATCAATATGTGCCGGAACAACTGCACCAGAACTACAGTCAATTAAATCTACGCCTTGCTCTTTCATCCACTTCGTATATTGGACGTAATCGTGAACAGTCAATCCTTCCGGGTGATAGTCATTTGCAGAAATACGAACAAATAACGGTCCATCCCAAACTTCATTTACAGCACCAATGATTTCACGTAAAAAACGATAGCGATTTTCTTGTGCACCCCCATACTCATCAGTTCGCTTATTGGAAAGTGAAGAAAGAAATTCATTAATAAGATAACCGTGGGCACCGTGTAATTCAATAACGTCAAAGCCAGCTTCTTTAGAGCGTAAAGCAGCTCTTTGAAAAGCTAAAACAGTTTCTTTAATTTGCTGTTTACTCATTTCTACTGGTATTTTCATTCTATCGTTAAACGGAATTGCTGAAGGAGCGAAAGCATCCGTTTCTAATTCAGCCTTTCTTCCGGCATGTGCGAGTTGAATGGCAGCTTGTGCACCGTTATCATGTATAAAAGTTGTCGTTTTATGTAAGCCTTCAATTAGGCTATCATCCCAAATGCCTAAGTCTTTGTTAGAAATTCGTCCTTCAGGTAATACAGCTGTTGCTTCAATCATAACTAAACCTACTTGACCGGCAGCCCTGGTTCCATAGTGGACGAGATGAAAATTAGTTACTTGGCCATCCTCATTCTCTGATGAATACATGCACATAGGCGACATAACGATACGGTTTTTTAGTGTAACGTCCTTAATTGTATAAGGTGAAAAAAGTTGAAACTCCATCAAATCCCCCCCTTGATTGAATTTTCTTACATTGTATCATTCTCTTTTTTGGTTCTCCAATAAAACGCTTATACGAAAAATTTCGTCTATTCGTGTTACAATAAATAATATGTAATGAATTGGAGGATGACATATGTACCAGGCTTATTATGATAGTGAATTAGGTTTGTTAGAAATTACAGCGAACGAAGAAGGAATTACGTCTGTTATATTTGTTGATGAAAGACAAGAAGAAAATACAAATGGAATGATAAATCAATGTATAAATGAGCTGGATGAATATTTTAAAGGAAAAAGAAAAGAGTTTACTGTACCACTGTCTGCTGAAGGAACAACATTTCAAAAGAATGTATGGGATGCACTTTACACTGTACCATATGGCGTAAGTGCTTCATATTTAGATATTGCGGAGAAGGTTGGGAATACGAAAGCTGTACGGGCGATAGGAGGGGCAAATAGCCGGAATCCAATTTCAATTATCGTTCCATGTCATCGTGTAATAGGAAAGAGTGGAAAACTTGTTGGGTATGCGGGTGGTTTATGGAGGAAAGAGTGGTTATTGAAGCATGAAGGCATTTTAAAATGAAGTATGGATGGAAAGAGGGATTGTTTTGAAATGTATAAATTGTGGGCGACCTTGTATTAATGATCAGCTGAATTGTGCGAATTGTCAACGAAACTTGCATAATGAACAAGGTGAAGAAAGCTCGCTAATAGACAAAGAATTAGAAGTATATGTAGGGAGACAATATCCGTATTACAAAAGAAAATGGGATATAGAGAATAAGCGAATTGCTAGGTGGAGCTGGAATGGTTTGGCTGCTATTTTTAATGTAGGTTGGCTTGGATATCGTAAGTATTATTTACCTGCTGCTTTATTTATACTGTTATTAGTAGCATGTGATGCATTTTCTTATTATATGGGGTTCAACGTAGCATTGCCAATCATTAATGTGGTACCTCTCACGTTTTTATTACTCGTTTTCATTCTATTTGGGATGGGGATTTTTGCAAATGGATTATTTTATCAATTTGCAGAAAGGCGTATATATCGAATAAAAGCACGGGGAATTAAAGATGAATCGGTTGAAAATTATCTCATCCGTGATAGTGGTGGAACGAGTAAAATGGGAGCAACAATCGTTACTATTTTAGCAGTTGCTAGTATTTTTTTCAGTCATTTCTTTTTCCCGACTGATCGAGATATTATACAAAAAGTACGTACAAGTTCGCTTTATGAATATCCGTTCTTTTCGATTGGTGAATCGTTTGAAAGCTATTTTCAAAATTCAGGGTGGATATATTATCGTGGTTCGGAAGGTATGGAATTAGTAGAATTTCAAGGATACAGCCCAGGGATGCCAAGACAAAAAGTTACAATTCAATTTATTGTTGATTATAAATTGAGTGAAATTGAGCCATACTCCCTTATGATTAATGGTGAATCTAAAAATGAAGAAGAGTTTTTGAAGATGATGGAAGAAATATTCAAGGTTCAAAATCCGTTTGAAATAGAGGATGGATTGCAAGTAAAAGTGATAGAAAAAGAAGCGGATGGAAAGAACTCTCTGTCTGCTTCTTTTTTTATGTGTAAAAAATAGTATTTGAAATAATCTGAATCTTTTGTATAATAATATGTATTATACTGGATTTCATTTATACATATAGATTGGGGGAAGGAAGAATGAAGAGAAAGATAACAACGATTGCTGCAGTTGCATTATCGACTAGTGTATTGGTTGCAGGTTGCGGAAATGGGGAGAAGGCATCTACAACGAAGAAAGAAGCAGGTAAGGGAGTAGCGGATAAGCAAGTATTAAATTTACTAGAAACAGCAGAAATTCCTTCAATGGATACATCAAAATCAACAGATTCTGTATCTTTCCGTGCCTTTGTAAATGCAATGGAAGGGTTATATCGTTTAGATAAGGATAATAAGCCAACGCCAGGTATGGCAAAAGACGTGAAGATTAGTGAAGATAAAAAGACATATACATTTGAATTACGTGATGCAAAGTGGTCAAATGGCGATCCAGTTCGAGCGCAAGATTTTGTATATGCATGGCAACGTACATTAGATAAAGCGATAGCTGCAGAATATGCATTCATTTTATTTGATGTGAAAAATGCACAGAAAGTAAATAAAGGGGAATTACCGTCAGATCAATTAGGTGTTAAAGCAAAGGATGATAAAACGTTGGTAGTAGAATTAGAGCAACCAGCACCTTATTTCCTTGAGCTTACGTCCTTCCCTACATTTTTCCCTTTAAATGAAAAATATGTGAAAGAACAAGGAGATAAATACGGATTAGAAGCAAATAAATTATTATACAATGGACCATTTACAATGAGTGAATGGAAACACGAACAAAGTTATCAGTTAAAGAAGAACCCAAATTATTGGGATAAAGATACTGTAAAGTTACAAGAAATTAATGTAAGTATAGTGAAAGAAACGGGTACTGGGGTAAATTTATATGACAGTGATCAAGCAGACCGTGTTATTTTAAGTTCTGAGTTTGTTGATAAATATAAAAAGAATAAACCAGATGAATTTAAAACGAAGCTTGATCCGCGTATGTATTTCCTGCGTTTTAATCAGAAAAATGCAACATTTAAGAACCAAAAAGTTCGTGAAGCAATTGACTTAGCATACGATAAAAAAGGAATTGCTGATGTTATTTTAAATGACGGTTCTCTGCCGGCATATTTCTTAGTCCCTGAGAAATTCACGACAGGACCAGATGGAAAAGATTTCCGTTCTGTAAATAAAAATTTCCGTGATAGTAAAGATAATGCAGAGAAAGCAAAAAAATTATGGGAAGAAGCGAAGAAAGAGCTTGGTCAAGATACAATTACAGTAGAATTCCTAAATGATGATAACGGTAGCCGTAAAAAAGTAGGCGACTTTATTAAAGAAGAGTTAGAGAAAAACTTACCAGGTATTAAAGTAAACTTGAAACAACAACCATATAAGCAGAAGCTAGATTTAGAAAAGAAATTTGAATATGAATTTTCATTATCTGCATGGAGCCCAGATTATCCAGATCCAATGACTTATATCGATATGTTTGTTACTGGAAGCTCATTTAACGAAATGGATTATTCTAATCCGAAGTATGATGATTTAGTAGCGAAATCAAAAGGAGAGCTACTAAAAGATGACGCAGCACGCTGGAAAGCACTTGCGGAAGCTGAAAAAATCTTAATTGGTCAAGATGCTGCAATTTCTCCTACGTACCAACAAAGTACAGCTTATTTAGAAAAGCCGTACGTAAAAGGTATTGCTAACCATACGTTTGGTGGGGACTTCAGTTATAAATGGGCGTATATTACAAAAAAATAGTACAATAAAAGATGAGTGAATTTTCGCTCATCTTTTATTGTATAAGGAGGAGCTATAGTTGTTAAGGGGAATCAATCATCTTTGTTTTTCAGTTTCAGATTTAGAAAAGTCTATTATGTTTTACGAAAAAGTACTAGAAGGAGAGTTATTAGTTAAAGGGAGAAAACTAGCGTATTTTAACATATGCAGAGTATGGATAGCGCTTAATGAAGAGGCACATATTCCGAGAAATGAGATTCATCAATCTTATACGCACATTGCATTTTCTGTTGAAAAAGAAGACTTTGAACGCCTACTGCAGCGATTAGAAGAAAATGAAGTTCATATTTTAAAGGGCAGAGAACGGGATGTGAGAGATTGTGAATCTATATATTTTCTAGATCCAGATGGTCATAAATTTGAGTTTCATTCAGGGATATTGCAAGATCGTCTAAATTATTATAGGGAAGAGAAACCTCATATGACATTTTACTAAGGGGGAAGAAGTTGCATGCACTTGTAATTGGTGGAACAGGAATGCTAAAGAAAGTTTCTATGTGGCTTTGTGATCAAGGGTTTCATGTTTCAATAGTCGGGCGAGATAGTGTGAAATTAGAAAAGGTTCAGCAAGTGTGTAGTATACCAGAAAAAATCACGTGCCTTTCTTTGGATTATCATAATGGTGAGAATCTAAAGAACGCTATTAAAGAGTCTATTGAGCATAGTGGCCCAATTACATTAGTTATTGCATGGATACATTCGACTGCTGAACGTGCACTCCCGATAATTTGTGAAGAGATTGAATTGTCATTTAAGAAATACAGGGTATTTCATATATTAGGTAGTAGTGCATCACGTACGAAGTTACAAAAAATAGGCGGGGCATTATGTAGTTATTATAGAGTTATATTAGGGTTTATTTTAGAAGATACATATGCAAGGTGGCTTACTCATGAAGAGATAGCTGACGGAGTTATAAAAGGAATTGAAAGTAAATGTACGGAATGGATTGTAGGGAGAGTAGAGCCGTGGGAATTGCGGCCAAAATGGTAAGGGGGAAATGGGAAATGAAGACAACGGTATATGTAACAAGGCACGGTGAGACGGAATGGAATGTAGCAAAGCGGATGCAAGGACGAAAAAACTCTGCTCTAACTGAAAATGGTATGCAACAAGCAAAACAATTAGGTGACCATATGAAGGATTTACCACTTCATGCTATCTATAGTAGTCCAAGTGAAAGAACGCTTCATACTGCTGAATTGATTAAAGGAGAACGAGATATACCAATTATAGCGGATGAACATTTCTATGAAATTAATATGGGGACATGGGAAGGACAAACAATTGCTGATTTGGAAATGCACTATCCAGAAGAAGTGCAATTATTTTGGTATGAACCACATTTATTTCAATCCACATCTGGTGAGGATTTTACTACTGTAAAGAAAAGAGTTATAGAGGGAATACACCTTTTATTAGAAAAGCATAAAGGAGAAAATATTTTAATTGTCTCCCATGCTGCGGCGGCCAAATTACTTGTAGGGCATTTTGCAGGAATTGAAATTGAAAATATATGGGATGATCCATTTATGCATAGCGCAAGTCTTAGTGTGATTGAATTTGATGAAGGTCAAGGTGAAGTAAAACAATTTGCAGATATAAGTCATTTTCAGTAAACGAAAAAAAGCCGCAAAAGCGGCCTTTTTTGTGGACATAAAAAACTAGCAATTACGTTTTTTATACCAGAAGTGATCGAATTTCTTATTTTTGCACGATGGGAATTTATGCCCACCATCGTGACAGTCCTTACCATGATCACATGAATCATCACATGAGTGACCGTGTCTGTTAGGGAAGAATTCGCATTTTTTACAGAAACTTCGTTTTGTCCAGAAAAATTTCTTTTCAAAGCGTATGCATTTTGTAACGAACGTACAATGTTTTCTGCGAGTACGTTTTGTAACTAAAACGCATTCTTTTCTACGCGTCACTTTCGTAACGAACGTCCATTTTTGAACGCGTACACGAGTACATTTTGTAACAAATGTCCATTTTTTTACATGTGTACATTTTGTAACGAACGTACAATGTTTCACGCGAGTACATCTTGTTCTTGGACATTTACCCCCAGTTGTACATTTACATCCAGTTGTACATTTATTATGAGAGAATTTATCATCATCGCATTCAAAAGTACTTGGATCTTGATGTAAGAAATCTTCCATCCCTGCACTTTTGATTTCCTCAACAGCTTTTCTAATATCACGTTTCATAGAAATCCTCCTTATCATGTATTAAAGTGAAAAGGTATTCTTTTTCCTTAACATGATATGAGAGATGAAGTCTTTCTGAACAGGACAAGAGTGTAATTTTATATAAATAGATGATAGCGGATGTATGGACAAGACAAGGCGCATACATTGAATGAAGAGAACTGAGAAGGGATGAGAAAACATGCTGCCTTCATATGATTTTTTTGTTCATCCAATGTACTTAGTGGAATTGAAAAAGGACATTTGGTCAGATAGTCCAGTGCCTGCAAAATTAACTTATGGAAAAAAGAAGTATGACATTGATATCGTATACCGAGGGGCTCATATTCGCGAATTTGAGAAAAAGTCTTATCATGTTATGTTTTATAAACCGAAAAAATTTCAAGGCGCAAAAGAGTTTCATTTGAATTCTGAGTTTATGGATCCGTCTCTCATCCGAAATAAATTATCTTTAGATTTTTTTCATGATATTGGTGTACTTTCGCCAAAATCACAACATGTATTTATAAAAATTAATGGTCAAATTCAAGGTGTGTATTTACAGTTAGAATCGGTTGATGAAAACTTTTTGAAAAATAGGGGATTACCGAGTGGATCTATTTATTATGCGATAGATGACGATGCGAATTTTTCTTTAATGAGCGAGAGGGATAAAGATGTTAAAACTGAGCTCTTTGCGGGGTATGAATTTAAATATGCGAACAAAAATAGCGAAGAACAATTGAGTGAATTTGTTTTTCAAGCGAATACACTATCGAGAGAAGTGTATGAAAAAGAAATTGGAAAATATCTTCATGTTGATAAATATTTACGATGGTTAGCTGGAGTTATTTTTACGCAAAACTTTGATGGTTTCGTTCATAACTATGCACTATATCATAACGATGAGACAAATTTATTTGAAGTTATACCGTGGGATTATGATGCAACTTGGGGGCGAGATGTACAAGGGAGACCGCTTAATCATGAGTATATTCGTATTCAAGGATACAATACGTTAAGTGCAAGATTGTTAGATATACCTGTTTTTAGAAAGCAATATCGTAATATTTTAGAAGAAATTTTAGAAGTGCAATTTACAGAATCCTTTATAAAACCAAAAGTAGAAGGAATGTGTGAATTAATTCGTCCATATTTACTTCAGGATCCATATATGAAAGAGAAAATAGAAGTTTTTAATCAAGAGGCTGAGATGATTTTTCAATATATAAATAAAAGAAGAAACTATATACAAGAACATCTTCATGAATTGGGATGATTTTGAAGGAGATTGAAACATTATCAATCTCTTTTTTTGTATACTAAAGATGGAGAAAGAAAAAAGCGAAATAATATTTAGTAGAATGAAATTGATTAAGAATGGAGTTGTGTAGATATGACGGTTAAATGGATTGATTGGGTAAAACAAATACAATCTATAGCCCAAGCGGGTTTAACGTATTCTAGGGATGTGTACGATATAGAGCGTTTCCAACAATTACGAGACATTTCAATTGCAATGATGTCAAATTACACAAAAACAGATTGGGAAGTAGTAGAGAATTTATTTGCAAGTGAGACAGGCTATCAAACACCTAAAGTTGATATACGGGCAGTTATTTTTCAAAATGAAAAATTATTATTTGTGAAAGAAAAAAGTGATGGGAAATGGGCGTTGCCAGGTGGATGGGCTGATGTTGGTTATACGCCAACAGAAGTAGCAGCAAAAGAGGTTTTCGAAGAGACAGGATATGAAGTAGATCATTTTAAGTTACTAGCTATATTTGATAAGGAAAAACATCAACCATCGCCTTCAGCAACGCATGTATATAAGATTTTTATTGGTTGTGAGATTGTTGGTGGAGAAAAGAAACTAAGTATTGAAACAGAAGATATAGATTTTTTTAGTGAAAATGAAATACCTGATTTATCAATCGCTAGAAATACAGAATGGCAGATTAAAGAAATGTTTGCGTTTATGAAGGATCGAAATAAGGAAAAGATACTTGATTAATTAAATTAATCAAGTATCTTTTTAGGGTATATTGATGAAGGGTTGTACATATTCTTGTAACAAAAAAGAGTATAGTGTACTCCTCTTCAAAATCTATCATTTAGGTGAAGAGGTTCACATGATTATATTGGCAGATGGCAATCTTTATGTGATAATGGGAGGGTATGTGAAGAAAAAAGGAGATAGAAACGAATATGTTAGCGAATATAATAGATCAGTTATTGCAATTCTTTGCAAGTCTAGGATACTTTGGAGTAGCACTAGGTTTAATGATTGAAATTATCCCGAGTGAAATTGTTCTTTCATATGCAGGATTTTTAGTTGCAGAAGAAAAAATTAGTTTTGTCGGAGCTGTTATCGCTGGAACAATCGGTGGTACTTTAGCACAAATCTTTTTATATTGGCTTGGATACTACGGAGGGCGTCCGGTTGTTGAGAAGTATGGAAAATATCTGCTTATTAATAAACATCATTTAGACATGGCAGAAAATTGGTTTAAGCGTTATGGGGCTGGAGTGATATTTTCTGCACGCTTTATCCCAGTTGTACGTCATGCTATCTCTATTCCTGCAGGACTAGCTAAGATGCCGTTAAAGCTCTTTACACTGTATACAGTAGTAGCGATTATTCCATGGTCAATTCTCTTTATATATTTAGGAGAAAAACTTGGTGGAAATTGGAAACATATTAAAGAGTATGCATCTGATTACACACATTACATAATTATAGGTGCCGTTTTCTTTATTGCTCTTTACTTCGGTTTAAAGCTTTTGAAAAAGAGAAAAACAACGCATTAAAGTCAATGATTCTTCATTGGCTTTTTCTAATTGTTTCGGTTCTAAAAAAAAGGAGTTGTCCATAATGTGTAATAATAAAGCGTAGCGGGGGAATGTGATGAAAGGATCACCGTTTTTACGTGGAACGATATTTTTAACGATGGCAACGATGATATCTAAAATGTTAGGGTTCATATATGTTATACCATTTACAGCAATGGTGGGTACGAGTGGGTACGTATTATATACGTATGCATACCGTCCTTATACAATTATGCTCAGTATTGCAACGATGGGGTTGCCACTTGCCGTGTCGAAAATGGTTTCGAAATATGATCAGCTTAATGATTATCATACTGTTAAAAGGGTGCTAAAGAGTGGTATCGTTTTTATGGTCATTATGGGCGTTATTTCTTGTTTAGCATTATATATGTTAGCGCCACATTTAGCTAAACTTGTAATCGATGGAAATGATCAGTCGGGGAATAGTGTGACAGCTGTCACGCATAATATTCAAATTGTAAGTTTTGCGTTAATACTTGTACCAGTAATGAGTTTATTGAGGGGATTCTTTCAAGGATTCCAATCGATGGGACCGTCGGCATTGAGTGTTGTTGTCGAACAGTTTTTTCGTGTTTTAACGATTTTGATAGGGAGCTTTGTTGTTTTATATGTTTTAAAAGAATCAGTGTCGTTAGCGGTTGGTATTTCGACTTTTGGAGCATTTATGGGTGCAGTAGGTGGATTAATTATTTTGAGTGCTTATTATATGAAAAGGCGAAAATACTTGAAACAAAAGGAGATAGCAAGTATACCGCAAACGACGAAATCTTTCTTCTCGTTGTATAAGGAGCTCTTTACATATTCTATTCCTTTTGTCGTGGTTGGTTTAGCTATCCCGTTGTATCAGACGATTGATACATTTACAATTAATAAGCTACTTATACAAGTAGGGTATATGCAAGGAGAAGCAGAAAAGATTAATGCGATAATTGGTCTCGTTCAGATGGTTGTGTTAATCCCCGTTTCTGTTGCTACTGCTTTTAGTATGTCTCTCGTACCAGAGATGACGAAAGCTTATACAGCGGGAAATGAGAAGCTACTGTATAAACATTTTACGAGGACGAATTTATTAGTGGTGGGGATTACGGTACCGGCGGCAATAGGAATGATGGTATTAGCAAAGCCAGCATATACTCTATTATTTGGTGCTGGAAATGATCCGGAGATGGGGAGTGTTATTTTACAATATTATGCTCCTGCTTGTATACTATTTTCACTATTTACGGTAACTGCTGCGATGTTACAAGGAATTAATCAACAACAGAAAACAGTGCTAGGATTAGTAATCGGAATTATTGTAAAGATAGTATTAAATATTGTATTGCTACCTTATTTTGATTATGTAAGTTTTATCATTTCAACATACGCTGGCTATACAATTTCAGTTGGCCTTAACTTGTGGATGCTCTCTAAATATGTTATAAAGGCAACATAAGCTTTTTAAGGCAGAGAATCCTCTGTCTTTTTCTACGTTTATAATATTTTTTACGTAAAAGCGTTTTCAAAATAATTTTTCTATTGAAATTTAAACGTATGTTTCATATGCTGAGAATGGCGGTTCAAAAACTGTTATTTAAGAGAGGTAGATTCCTACATGTAAAAAGAATCGGGGTGATAGTATGTTAAATATTTATTTAACAGACCGAAACGGAAAACTACAAGAGGTTGAGGAAATGCAAAAGGGTTGCTGGATTAATGTACTTCATCCAACGGAAGAAGAAATTCAGTATTTAGTACAAACTTTAAATGTAGACTTAGATTTCATTAAAGACCCTTTGGATGATGAAGAACGCTCTCGTATTGAAAAGGAAGACAATAATACCTTAATCATCGTGGATATTCCGACAGTTAGGCATGATGAAGAGGGGAATTCGATTTATGACACGATTCCAATAGGTATGATTGTAATGCCAGATTGTTTCGTTACAATTTGCTTAGAAGAGAATCCAATTTTTGAACGTTTTATCAATCAACGTATTAAAGAATTTTATACGTTTAAAAAGACGCGATTCGCACTGCAGCTCTTATACACGATTTCTACTTATTATTTAAGATACTTAAAGCAAATAAATCGAAAAACAATCGATTTAGAGCACCAATTAAATAAATCAATGAAAAACAAAGAAATTTTCACATTGTTAGGCCTTGAAAAAAGTTTAGTTTACTTTACAACATCATTAAAGGCTAATAAAATTGTAATTCAAAAATTAATGCGAAACAGTACATTTTTAAAAATGTATGAAGACGATCAAGATTTATTAGAAGATGTATTAATTGAAAATAAACAGGCTATTGAAATGGCGGAAATATATAGTCACATTTTAAGCGGAATGATGAATACATTTAGTTCGGTTATTTCTAACAATTTAAATAGTGTTATGAAACTGTTGACTTCTATTACAATCATTTTATCATTACCAACGATGGTTTCTAGTTTCTTTGGAATGAATGTAAAGGTTCCATTTGAAGGGGAAGCACATGGTTTTGTAATTGTACTTATAATATGTGTAACATTATCTTTCACTTTAGCATTTGTTTTTTGGAAGAAACGTTACTTTTAATAATAGGAAAGCTGGTCTAGCATAGTTATAAAACTGCGTTAGACCAGCTTTTTTTGCTATGAAATCTCAATTTTGGAACAGAATATAACTTGTGAAATGTAATGTGTATGAAGGTTATGAATTCCATATAACTCTTGTTCAAATAATAAAATAGAGTTAAAATTACATATTGTTAATGAAAAGTTGGAGGAAATACATCATGGAATTGTTTCAATTACCGAAAGCATTCCTGCAAATGAATACAATCTTTATCTCAATATTAATCGAAGCACTTCCGTTTGTGCTAATTGGTGTATTTATTTCAGGATTTATTCAAATGTTTGTGACAGAAGATATGGTGGCAAAGTGGATGCCTAAGAATCGATTTCTGTCTGTTCTATTAGCCACTTTTTTAGGAATGATGTTTCCTGGGTGTGAATGTGGAATTGTTCCGATTGTAAGAAGATTAATTGGAAAAGGCGTTCCACCATATGCTGGAATTGCATTTATGCTAACTGGACCAATTATTAATCCAGTTGTATTATTTGCAACATATGTTGCCTTTGGAAGTAGTATGCACATGGTATGGTATCGTTCTATTGTAGCGATTATCGTAGCCATTATCGTTGGTATTATATTATCATTTATGTTTAAAGAACATCAATTAAGAGATGATCACTTCCCAGAAGTGAATCATAAGCGTCCGTTACGTAAAAAAATGTGGGATGTATGTACACACGCTGTTGAGGAGTTCTTCTCAATGGGGAAATATTTAGTGTTAGGTGCGTTAATTGCTGCTGCAGTTCAAACGTTCGTACAAACTTCAACTCTTCTTGCTATTGGACAAGGACCGTTTTCTTCATCAGCTGTTATGATGGGACTTGCTTTTATTTTATCACTTTGTTCAGAAGCGGATGCATTTATTGCTTCTTCATTCCAAAGTACATTTTCAACAGCGTCACTTGTTGCGTTCCTCGTTTATGGACCGATGGTGGATATTAAAAATATGTTTATGATGCTTGCGACATTTAAAACAAGATTTGTAATTGTCGTGACGGTTACGGTTACACTTGTTGTTTATGCAAGCTCACTACTCATTTATGCGATGGGGTGGTAGGTTATGTTTCGAGCATATATATTACTAGGTTTCACAATTTTAATTGGACAGCTTCATATTTCCGGTAACATTACGAAGTATATAAATATGAAGTATGCCTATTTATCAAAAACGGCAGCTATTATTTTAGGTTTCTTAACGATTGTACAAATTATTATCGTTTTCCAGAAAGAGCATCAAAAGGAAAAAGAGAAACATGATTGTAGTTGTGATCATAGCCATTGCGGGCATGATCATTCGAAAGATGAAAATACATGGTGGAAACGAACGTTTTCTTATACATTGTTCTGTTTTCCAATTATTTCAGGATTATTTTTCCCGATTGCAACATTAGATTCGGACATTGTTAAGGCGAAGGGGTTCCACTTTCCTGTTGCACAAGCGGAAAGTAAAGATCCATTTATGACAAGACAATTTTTAAGACCGGATACGAGTATTTATTACGGGAAAGAAGGATATCGTGGTGTAATGGAAAAAGGGAAGAAAGAGTTTGTTACGAAAGACAATATCGCTTTAAGAGATGAAGATTTCTTAAAGGGTATGGAGACAATTTATAATTATCCTGGTGAATTTACTGGTAAAACCCTGTCTTATAAAGGATTTGTTTTCCGAGATGATTCTTCTAAAAAGGAACAATATTTCTTATTCCGTTTCGGCATTATACATTGTGTTGCGGATTCGGGTGTATATGGTATGTTAGTTAAAAAACCAGAAGGTGTAGAGTGGAAAAATGATGATTGGATTCAGGTAGAGGGAGAAATTTCAACTGAATTTTATCAGCCGTTTCATGCGAATATTCCAGTGTTAGAAGTAACGAAATGGAATAAAATTGAACAGCCGAAAGAACAATATGTATTTAGAGGAGCCGATTGATAAAGTCGGTTCTTTTTTGTGGACTAAAAGTTCTAAAAATTGTTAATATTAAACGTGTAGTTCATGAGGTGTAGTGTATATTGGGATATTAGGGATAAATAATTAAAGGGGTGATAACAATGACTGAAGTAAAGGGTAAAACAGCTAACGAATCAAGAGTGTTTAAAACGAGTCGAGTATTTCCAACAGATTTAAATGATCATAACACGCTATTTGGTGGAAAGATATTGGCGGAGATGGATATGGTTGCTTCAATTTCAGCAACGAGACACTCGAGAATGGAATGTGTCACAGCGTCTATGGATTGGGTAGATTTCTTACACCCAGTACGTTCTTCAGATTGTGTTAGTTATGAATCTTTCGTAATTTGGACGGGAAGAACTTCTATGGAGATATTTGTGAAAGTAGTAGCAGAAGATTTAATTTCAGGTGAAAAACGTGTAGCGGCAACTTCATTTGTTACTTTTGTTGCACTGAGTAAGGAGAATAATCCAGTTCCTGTACCGCGTGTTATCCCAGAAACAGAAGAGGAGAAAGAATTACATCGGATTGCTGTGTTACGTGCAGAACAGCGCCATATTCGTAAGGCAGAGAGTAAGAAAGTAGCTAAACTGCTAACTTTTTGATGATAAATACTTTTTCTTTGCGTTTAATATTTCAGCAATAGACGAAAAAAATTTTGAAATGAAAAGCGGACACCTAAAAATAGGTGTCCGCTTTTATAGTTTTTTCATCCGCATATCGTATTACAATAACTGCTTAGCAGAAGCAAGCAGCACCAACGATAATTAAGAGGATAAATAATACAACTAGTAGCGCAAATCCATTACCATGTGCGAAGCCCATTGTTATTTCCTCCTTTTATTTTAAGATACAACATACAATATGCAAATGAGCTCTTGTTTGATATGGACGTATATCATGTAGTGACATATTTTTTGTATGATAATGTTTTAAAAAAGGAAAGATATAGGAATAACAGTATGTGGAGAAAGGAACTTATCCATGAAGCACTTTTTTATTGTAATACTTTGCTTGATAGGTGTATTCATATGGATGAACATCGATATGGAAATGGGGAAAAAAATGGTTAGCGGTTATGAATTAGAAAAAATTCGATCAGGGGATGTTCAACTATATACGAACGGTGATGAGTTATATAGGAATTTATTTAATGATATAAATCGCGCAGAAAAGTACATATATATTCATTTTTATATTGTAGGTAAGGATGAAGTAAGCCGAGAGTTCTTACGGTTATTAGAGAAAAAAGCATCTAGTGGTGTAGATGTGAAATTGTCAGTAGACCGGATAGGTGGATATAAGCTTAAGAAAAAGATAATTAGTCAATTAAAAGAAAAAGGCGTGAAGTTTACATTCAGTAAAAAACCTAAATTTAAAAATTTATTTTTTTCTTTGCATCAACGCAATCACAGACGCATTGTTACTATAGATGGGAAAGTATCGTACATCGGTGGTTTTAATATCGGCAAGGAGTATCTTGGACAGGATCCTAAATTTGGTCCGTGGCGTGATTATCATGTACGCATCGAAGGGGATGGAGCTGCTGATATGGAACGGAAATTTGCGGAAGATTGGCAGGAAGATACGGGAGAAAAGTTTCCTATACATCATGGTTTACCTGTACAAGGAAATGTAAAATATCAATACGTATTTTCGAATGGAAAAGGTTTATGGCAGGAATATGGGGGACTATTAAAGAAGGCAAAACATTCCTTAATAATCGCTACACCATATTTTGTACCGAGTAAAGAAATGATGCAGGGGCTAAAAGATACATTAAATCGAGGTGTTCGTGTGAAAATTCTCGTCCCGTTTAAGAGTGATGCTGTAATGCTGAAACAAGCAGCTTATCCGCATTTAAAAGAAATGCTTATGGCAGGGGCAGAAATCTATCAATATCGAAATGGATTTTTTCACGGGAAAGTAACAATTATTGATGATGAAATTGTTGACGTTGGTACAGCAAACTTTGATAATAGAAGTTTTTATTTAAATACTGAATCTAACTGCTTTATTTATGATAAGAAAGTAGTAGCAGAAGTATGGAGCCGACTAGGGGAAGACTTTCATAAATCTAAACGATTTTCTGAAGCAGACTTTGAGAAAATTAGTATGTGGGATTGGTTTCTAGCAAGAATAGCGAATGTCATAGCATCATATTTATAGTAGAGAGATGAAAATAGGAAGGGAGGCTTTTTAATGGATTGTATGAAAGAATTGATGACATATAGTTACACTCTTATATATAAAGTTGGAGAGTATACGGGCATGGTTCGAGATGAAGAATTAAAGGATATATTACAGCACCATGTACCATATATGTTGCAGGCATATAATGAACAAGTGAATTTTCAAGAAGGCGAAAATATACAACATATAACTTGTGAACCAATGTGGCCTGATTTTATTGAAATAGATAGGGAAACAGATAATGAATATCCAGGGGATATCGGGATTGCTATTTGCTATATTTCACATTTGAAACGATTGGCATTAAAGTTTGCTCAAGTGGCAGTGGAAGTTGCGAACCCAGAGTTTCGTTCTTTTTTGGAAAATTGTTTTGTGAAAATGAATCGTTATGCTTATAGTGTTTGGCAATATGTTATGAAGAAGGAATATAAGATTAAACATGTATATGAAAATGAGAAATTCGCATGAAAAACTAAGGCGGAATGAAAGGCGCCTTAGTTTTTTTACGTCTAATGAAAGGGTTAGATAGAAGAATTGAGAAAAAACAGTTTTGTTATCGGTAAATTTACAAAGGTTTACCATATCTTTACTGTTTTTAAATCTTTCCTTTAAAAATAAAGAGTAATATAGGGTTGTACATATTCTATCAAAGGGAGGAAACGCAAATGAACAAATGGGTTAAGTCATTAACTGCTATGGCACTTGCAAGTTCTTTATTAATGGTAGGTTGTAGTAAAGGTGAGGATAAAA
Source organism: Bacillus cereus (assembly GCF_015071065.1). Classification (GTDB taxonomy): domain Bacteria; phylum Bacillota; class Bacilli; order Bacillales; family Bacillaceae_G; genus Bacillus_A; species Bacillus_A cereus_BA. The sequence continues at coordinate 31,733 of NZ_VOVA01000019.1, forward strand.
AGAAAGAGGATGACACAACTTCGCAGCAAGATGAAAAAAAAGATAAAGAAACAAGTGGAACAGAGAAGTCTTCTGATTCAAAAGAAAAGAAATAAATGGATAATAGAGCTTCCTCACATATATGAGGGAGCTTTTTTGTTGTATATTTGTAAGTTTTGCTGAAAAATAGAGAGAAAGAACTGAAAGGAGAAAGTAAATGAAAGTATGTATATTAGGAGCGACAGGTAGAGTAGGGTCACACATTATGAAATTGGCATTACATGATTCATATGAAGTGACGGTATTAGTTCGTGATTTGAGCAAAGTAAAAATAGAGCATGAAAGGTTACATATTATAGAGGGAAATGTGTTAAACGGAAATGATATAAAGGAAGCGTTGGAAGAATGTGATATTGTAATTAGTGCTCTTGGAACGGATCGGAATGGGACTTTAGCTAAGAGTTTGCCGAATATAATAAAGTGTATGGAAGAAGAGGGGATTAAGAAAATAGTTACAATAGGAACGGCTGGTATTTTACAAGCGCGAACAAACCCCAGTATATATCGTTTCCAATCAAAAGAATCGAAAAGAAAAATGACAACAGCTGCGGAAGATCACTTAGCTGCTTATGTAGCGCTGGAAAATAGTAAACTATGTTGGACTGTTGTGTGTCCAACGCATTTAATAGATGGTGATGTAACAGGTGTATATCGAACTGAAAAAGATATGTTGCCTACAGATGGATCGAAAATCACAGTTGGTGATACAGCTCATTTTACATGGAGTTTACGTGATAAAAGCTTATACGAGAAAAGTCGAGTAGGTATTTCATATTAAAAAACCATCCCGAAATAGGGATGGCTAAAAAATGATATAGCATACAAAGAAAATAATCATAATGATTTGGAGAATGGCTTTGGCTACTGTACTACTTAAAAAACCGACTACAGTTGCAATTCCGACTAAAAAGGCGTCTTTTGGCGCCTTTTTATGCATTAGTTCCGTAATAAATACAGATAAGAACGGTATGATAATAAGACCAAATGGCGGGAAGAAGAACGATCCGACAATGATAGAAATCATGCCGACACGTTCACCCGATTTTGTACTTCCGTATTTTTTTAGGAAGTATCCATTTGCTATAAAGTCAGCAACGAAAATAAAGAGTGTAAAAATGACTTGAATAATCCAAAAAGATGTCGTTAACTCTCCGCCATTTATTCCAAAGTGATAAATGAAATAGCCAGCCCATACGGCAAGGATGCCAGGGATAATGGGGTATATAAAGGCAAGAAATGAAACAATGAAACAAGCAATGATACAAATTGTTAGTAAAACAGTCACTTTATAACTCCTTTGTAGTATCTAATTTATGTACAGCAATTTTTTTTATTTGATGCCCATCAAGTTCTAATGCTTTAAATTGAAAACCAGCATATTCAACTGAATAGCCAGCCTCAATATTTAAATCAATTGATTGAGAGAGAAGCCAACCACCAATTGTATCTAAATCACTATCGTCGATATGTAGGCCGAACATATCATTTACTTCAGAAATGAGTACTTTCCCGTCTAAAACAGTAAGCTTAGGAGTACGTTTTTCAATCATTGGTGATTCGTCTGCGTCAAATTCATCTTGAATTTCTCCGATAATTTCTTCAAGAATATCCTCCATCGTTAAAAGGCCAGCAGTTCCACCGTATTCATCCATAACAATCGCCATTTGTACGCGGTTCTTTTGGAGGTGTATTAACGTTTTACGAATGGGAACTGTTTCAAATACAGTTAAAACAGGATGTATGTAGGCATCAAGTGGTTTGTAAATGCCTTTTGTTTGATTGTGAAAAATCTCTTTCGTATTTATCATTCCGATAATATCATCTTTATCCTTTTCAATAATAGGATAACGTGTATACTTTTCAGTTGCAACGATTTCCATATTTTCTTCTAACGTATTTTCAGTAGATAAACAAACTATTTCAGTTCTAGGTACCATAATTTCTTTAGCAACACGATCATCAAATTCAAAAATATTATTTACATATTTATATTCGGTTTGATTAATTTCGCCGCTTTTATAGCTTTCACCTAAAATGAGTCGTAGTTCTTCTTCGGAATGAGCAAGTTCATTTTCTTTCGCAGGTTCTAAACCGAATAATTTTGTGAAAAATACAGCTGAACTATTCAGTGACCAAATGAATGGATACATAATTTTATCAAACAAAATAAGCGGTTTTGCAAATTTTAATGTGATCGCCTCTGCTTTTTGGATTGCGAAAGACTTAGGAACCAATTCTCCTAATACAACATGGAAAAAAGTAATAATACTAAAAGCAATAATAAAGGATAACGTGTTAGCCATCGTTCCAGTAATATTGATTTTTTCAAATAGTGGTCGTAATAAATGCTCCACAGTTGGTTCACCAAGCCAACCAAGTCCTAAAGAGGTGATAGTAATGCCAAGCTGACAAGCGGATAAATAAACGTCTAAGTTAGATAAGACGCTTCTTGCAGCTAATGCCTGCTTATTACCTTCATTTGCAAGCTGGTCAATTCGACTTTTTCTTACTTTTACAACAGCGAATTCTGATGCAACGAAAAAGCCAGAAATAAGGATAAGTATAAAGATGAGAAAAATATTTAATATGTCCAAGTGTATTCTTTACTCCTAAGTTGGAATAAAGATGTCACCTCCTGCAATTATGTTATACTTTTATAATAAATCCAAATGAAAAGATTAGTCAAAGAAAATGGGTAAATATTGGTAGGTTTCTATAGTAGTTTTTTAATTTGCTGTTATTTTGTCCGCTATATAAAAGGAATAACCGTCTACTTTTAATTTAAAGTAGACGGTTATTCTACGTTATGGTTTTGAAATACTTCTTGTTAAAGTGTATGTTTGCTGTTTATTGTAGTTTGTTGTCCATAGTGTTTGGAGAAAAGATAAGACGCTATATGGGATGTAAAGAAGTAATAAACCAATTGCGACAACTATAGGTGCATTTCCACCAAATTGAACGATAAATTGTAAGAGTCCGTTTGCGTGAAAAACACATTCCATAAAAACGAATGAAAGAATAATGGAACTTAGAATAGATTTATGATTGAAAGTAAGCGCCATAAATAACGTATCAACAAGGAAAGCTGAATTTTTTATTTCGTATTCATTTGTATTATTTAAGAAAGGAAGCCATTTTTTTATTGCTTGCATAACGATTATCATGGAAGTACTACACACGATGATAAAAGATGAGAAAAAAGGAACCTTTATGAATTTCGCGATGTAGAGTAGTAGTAATAGTACTGAACATTGTAATATCACAGTACTAAAAGAATATGGTATCCAGCGTAATAAAGAAGTGCACTTTCTAACTGATCTCGGTGTTTTTAAAAATAGATGACCGATCCCTAAACTAATAAAGAAACCGATTACAAGAGTGAATGTGAAACGAACGATTGATAAAAAATATATTTCCCATATGTAGGGGAATAGTGGTGACGAATGGCTAGAAGTATGGATCATATTTTGTGTATGTATAATCTGATTTGCTGAGAAAAGGATAGGTTCATGCATCCAATCAATTCTTGGAATTGAAATGGAAGAAAGTTGTGCGAAGTTATGAAAAATGCTTATAAAACCAGTTAAGTAAGAGTTATTATGTGTAAGAAATAATGCTGGAATAGGGCTTATGACAAAAATAATAAAAACACCAACTATAAATTTACATATATGTGAGCGCAATAAGGACATACAATCACCTACTCTTAGAATATTCAGAAAATTCTTATTCTTATTTTAGCTTTTTTTGGAGGAAGTTACAATATATTTTTCTCGAAGTAAGTTAGAGAGAATATACTATACTGAGATTAAACAAGTGTATGATTAATGAATAAATTATGACGGAAAAATGAATAATTTTCAGAAAAATAAAATAATATATTTATTTTTTTCTGAAAATATAATATAGTTATGGCACAGAAAGTATTTTAGCATAAGGAGGCTTTTTTATGAGGATTAAAGGGAATTATGTGCCAAAGAGGGAAGTTTTGTTCTGCTCAAGTTCAATTACGATAGGGGAAGCGCTGGAGCATTTAAATAAAACGGGGTATCGTTGTGTACCAGTTTTAGATGAAAAAAAAGAGAAGTTTTTAGGGAATGTATACAAAGTAGATATTTTAGAATATAAAGGTTCACTTGAAGATAATGTATTACAATTATTGAACAATAAAAATGGGTACGTGAGAGAAGACTCTTCCTTCTTTAAAGTATTTTTTACAATTAAAAAACTACCGTATTTATCAGTAGTTGATGAAAAAGGGGTCTTCCTTGGTATTTTGACTCATAAAAAAGTTTTTGAACTATTAGAAGATGCATGGGGAGTCCATTCTAGTAAATATTCTGTCATGATTGGAACACAAGATTATAATGGGGCCATTCAAAAATTATCGACAGTGCTAAAGAAATACACTGGTATTCAAAGCTTAATGACTTTTGATAATGATGCTTTATTAGTACGTAGAATTATGTTTACATTGGGAGAAGAGTTTGAAGATAGTGAATTAGAAACATTGCTAAAGGATTTAGAAGATCATGGATTTAGAGTTGTGTATGTTGAAGAGATGAATAATCCACGTGAAGTTGAAACTATAGAGTAACATGTAAAAGCCATCTTATTTTTGGGATGGCTTTTACTTCGTTATATATAAAAATATCCCAATGTAATAAAGTGAACGAATCATAAATCTCTTAAAATATTTGTGTAATAGAATAAATATAGGAGATACATGTGGATAATTTTGATTTTCAAAAAATTCTATTTAAAAATATGTTTTTATTTTTCAATTAAATATGTTACTATATGTGTGATAAAAGCAAAGAGGTCTGACAACTAAACTCCGCGTTATAATACTCTAGTGATTTAAATTTTCTAAAAAATCAAAAATTTATTAATTAGAGTAATAAAAAGGGGAATGGAGAAATTATGGAGAAAGACATTGCTTTGTAAGGGGTATATTTTATCATCATGAGCAGAGAGGAGGATGCATAGCATATTGTGAAAATATAGATAAACAATGAAAAAGTGCTATGCAAATTAAAGAAATGAAGGGACGATTAAGGCCAGGTGATACTGTAGCAATTGGTTTAATGCTATTTGCATTATTTTTAGGAGCAGGAAATTTAATTTTCCCACCAGTTTTAGGTCAACAAGCAGGAGAGAATGTTTGGGTTGCTACAATTGGATTCCTTGTAACGGGAGTCGGATTACCCCTATTAGCTGTAACAGCTGTCGCGTTTGTAGAGGGGGACTTGAAAGCGCTATCTTCTAGAGTTCACCCTATATTCGCGTTTATTTTCCCACTGATTAGTTATTTAGCAATTGGACCATTCTTTGCGATCCCGCGTACTGGAGCTGTTTCATTTGAAATGGGAATGAAGCCGTTTTTATCAGAGGCAATGGTTTCAGAATGGTACATGCTATTTCTTTACACTATAGTCTTCTTCGGAATAACGTGGTATTTATCATTAAATCCATCTAAATTAGTCGATTGGTTTGGAAAGTTTCTAACACCATTGTTAGTATTAATTGTTGCTGTTATTGTCGGAAAGGCAATTATTGATCCGATTGGAGCACCGTCTGCGCCATTAGCTGCATATAAAGAGAATGCTTTCTTTGGTGGGTTTATTCAAGGGTATTTAACGATGGATGCAATTAGTGCTCTTGTATTTGGAATTGTTGTTGTACAAGTTATTCGCGCAAAAGGAATAAAAGAGAGCGGACAAATCGCAAAAATAACAATTGTATCAGGAATTATTGCTGTACTAGGTTTGACGTTAATTTACTTATCACTTGCTTATCTAGGTTCAACAAGTACATCACTTGGTGTTTCAGAGAACGGTGGTCTTATTTTAACGAATGTTGTAAATGAGTTATATGGAACGAGTGGGAAAATTTTATTAGGACTTGTTATTACACTTGCCTGTTTAACAACTTCGGTTGGATTAACATCTGCATGTGCAGGGTTCTTTACAAACTTATTCCCGAAATTTTCGCATAAAACGATTGTAACAATAGTATGTGTATTTAGTTTAATTGTAGCTAACTTAGGATTGACACAATTAATCGCAGTAACTTTACCAGTGTTAATGATCATTTATCCAGTTGCAATTGTATTAATCGTACTTTCGTATTTCCATAAATGGATTGGAAAGCGTAATACAATTTATATTGGTGCAATATTAGGTGCATTGTCGATTAGTTTATTTAATGGCTTAGAAAGTGCGAATATAAAAATTGACGCAATTTCAAATGTACTACAAATGTTACCATTATATAAAGAAGGAATAGGATGGTTAATCCCAGCATGTATTGGCGGGGTTCTCGGTTTCTTCTTCTATAAATCAAATGAATCAAGTGAGTTACAAAAGAAAGGTGCCTAGGCGCCTTTCTTTTTTTGAAGGGGATTTTTATGTTTTGTCTAAGTAGTAATTGGGAGGATTGATAAAATGGCTAGTTTTGAAGATTTTTTAACTTTTGATTTGCGTATTGGGACGGTAAGAAAGGCGGATGAATTTAAAGAAGCAAGGGTTCCTGCAATTAAGTTAGAGATTGATTTTGGAGAGTTAGGGGTTAAGCAATCAAGTGCTCAAATTACGAAAAGATACAATCCAGAAGATTTAATCGGTCAACAAGTGGTTGCTGTTGTGAATTTCCCACCGAAGCGTGTGGCAGGATTTAAATCGGAAGTGCTTGTACTTGGCGGTGTTCCTGAAACCGGGGATGTTGTTTTACTTCAACCGAATATGGAACTGCCAAATGGAACGAAAATTAGTTAGTGTGAAGGTAGGGGTTAATTTGGATATTGGACGAGAATATTTACAATGTACAATTTCGAATTTCAAAGCAACACAAAAACAAGGAGAACGAGTGCTTTCTCAATTATCTTATGAACAAATCATGTGGTCTTCTCATGAAGAGACGAATAGTATTGCGATTATTATTAAGCATTTACATGGTAATATGCGTTCAAGATGGACGGATTTTTTAACGTCTGATGGTGAAAAAGCAAATCGTAATCGAGATGTTGAATTTGAGGGAGGCTACAATTCAAAACAAGAAGCTCTTACTGCGTGGAAAGAAGGGTGGGAGTATGTTTTTAAAGCAATGGATACTTTAACGCCAGAGCAGATTTTACAGAAAGTATACATTCGCGGAGAAGCACACACTGTAATGCAGGCGATCGAAAGGCAAATTTCTCATTATGCTTTACATATTGGTCAAATTATCTACATTGGTAAAATGTTAAAAGAAAATGAATGGGAGTGTTTAAGCATTCCTAGAGGTCAGTCTACTAGTTATTTAGAGAAAAAACGTTCAACGTGATAATAGGAAAGAAACCGATATAAAATAGGAAGCAAAAAAATAAGCCAAACGATAGATGGCTCCGTGAACATTAGAATGCTACCAGCAATAAGCCCATATATAATAAGAAAGAAACCAAAGAGTGTATTTATAGGAATAAAACGTGAGATAAATAATTGCTGATTTTTGAAACAAGTGTTGTGAAATAAATAAAAGCGGAAATACGATGTAGAGGTAATAAGATCTTTCTTTCTCGCTATTCTTTTTTTACATTTATGACAGATGAATGGTGGCTTCATTTCATTACGCTCCATTTTTTATATTCATTAGTTTCATAATAATTTGAGACAAAATTAAGTACAAAGTGTATATACCTATATATGCTCCTGTAAGTAGAAAAAGTGGATTTAGTAAAATTCCATGAATGCTTGTCATGAAAACTAAATTTTGTATTAAAACATCATATATATTAATAGAAATAATTGTCCCGAGTATATACAGTGCTAAGTATGCGAAAATATGTAGCGTAATACGAATTTTAGGATGTAAAGCAAGTAAATAAAAAGTAATTGATAGAGCGATTGGTAATGCTCCTATTAGTAGCTTCAATTCATTTCACCTCATTAACAATATAGCCGAAATTTAAGCGGTCTATTCTCTAGAGCTTGTACATAACTTGAAATAGAGAGGGTGATAGTATGAATCGAGGCTTTTTTTATGTGAAATTAACAAGTGTACGCAAGTTAATTTTATTTGTTATTACTACGGTATTAGCGACTTTTTTTCTTATTAGTGTGATGGTAACTTCTATGAAAGAGACGAAGTCAACGTATTTATATAATTGGTTAAATGAGTTATCAATGAATGGTTACATGTACGTTATTGGGAAAGAGAATCATTATTTTACACAGGAGTACCGGAATTTGAATCAAGACTTTTCTATTTCTTCATTCCTCTTTTCGATGGCTACGAATATTCGTTTTGATGATGTACGTAGTTTTGTCGGGAAAGAACTTCCGGGATTTGGGAAGTATGATACAGAAATCGTTATAGCAGGTGAAGGAACAAATTACTCCAATTTACCGATAGAGTCGAGCGTTCCTCTTGAAGAAGTAGTGAAGGAACGGACTGGAGAAGCTGGACAAGTTCCTAAGCCTGATCCGAATAAAGAGAAGAAACAGCCAGCTCAAACGACGGGGAAAAGACAAGTTGCATTTATTTATCATACACATAGTTGGGAATCTTATTTGCCGTTACTGAACTTAACGAATGACCCAGATCCGAATAAAGCAACGAGTTCTGTAACGAATATTTCAATAGTTGGGGAGCGCTTTCGGGAACAACTGGAAAGTGAAGGGATTGGAGCCAATAACGATAAGACTGATGTTGGTCAAAGGTTAATAAGTAAAGGATTAAACAGTAATAGTTCTTATAAATTGTCCCGAGAAATTGTACAACAAGCTATGACTGGAAATAAAGAACTCCAATACTTTTTTGATTTGCACCGTGATAGTGCACGCAAAAACGTCACGACAAAAACAATTGGAGATAAATCATATGCAAAGCTTGCTTTTGTAATTGGGAAAGGTAACAAAAACTATGAAAAAAACTTACAATTAGCAACAGCTCTTCATGAGGAAATTAATAAGAAATATCCAGGAGTGAGCCGTGGTGTAATTCAAAAAGGATTCCAAACAGGAAATGGAGTCTATAATCAAGACTTATCAGGACAAGCGATTTTAATTGAAGTTGGTGGTGTAGATAATACAGATGAAGAATTAAATAGATCGATTGATGCTCTTGCTAAAGCATTTGGAGAATATTTTTGGCAAGCTGAAAAAGTGAATGGATAAACGTAAGTGAGAAGCTTACGTTTTTTTTTGAGCATAAGTTGTGGTCAATAAGACATGTCACATTATAGACATAATTTCCTATCATTATAGCAATATCGAAATTTGTCTATTTATAGTAAGGAATTTAAAAAGGGATTTTCGGAATAGTGGAGAAAATCTTTTTACAAGGAAAATTTTTAACTAACAAAATGGGTAGGGTGATCAAGGTGATTCGGGAGATTAGAGTAGAAGATGCGGCATCGTTTTTACAATTAAATAAGCAATTAGACGAAGAAACGAAATTTATGTTATACGAACCTGGAGAACGAAAAACTACAGTAGAGCAACAAGAAAAAATGATCCACCGTTTTATAGAAAATAAATATGCAACAATATTTGTAGCGGTTAAGGAAGAGAGAGTAATAGGGTTTATTTTAGTTAACGGTAATAACATTCAAAGAAGGAGACATGTGGCAACAATTGTAATTGGTATTTTGCAAGAGTATAGTGGCCGAGGTATTGGAATGAGTTTGTTTAAAGAAGTAGAGAAGTGGGCAAGATTACATGATGTATGGCGTTTAGAATTAACGGTAATGGCCCACAATACAAGAGCTCAGGCACTATATAGCAAAATTGGATTTGCACAAGAAGGTGTCAAAAAATCTGCTCTTATCATCGATGGAAAAGGTATCGATGAGTATGAAATGGCCAAATTATTAAAATAAGAGGTCGTTATATGAAAAAAAGATGGGCACTACTTGGTACCGTAGCAATGATACTGATTGTTGGAGTAGCAGGAATAAATTATAAGATGTACAAGGAGCAAGAGGCGCGGGAAGTAAATGTAAACAATATATTTCCGAAAGCTAAAGAAACGATTGCTAATATGGATGGGGATATCGCAGTAATTAGTAATCCAAATTCGATGCTTGTACTTGTGAATAAAAATAGGCGTTTACCAGATGGGTATAGACCGCCAGATTTAGTTGTTCCGAAAGTACGTTACTCTAGTGAAGGTGATCAAGAGAAGAAAAAGATGAGGAAAGAGGCAGCGGTGGCACTTGAGGAAATGATTCAGCAAGCCGATAATGAGCGGATTTTCCTTTTTGCAGTCTCTGGATTTAGATCTTTTGATCGACAAAAAGCATTAAATGCAATGTATAAAAAACAAGATGGAGAAGCAAAGACAGCGATGTCTAGTGCAGTCCCTGGTACGAGTGAACATCAAACAGGACTAGCTATGGATATTACATCTCAATCTGCTAAATTTCAGTTAGAAACTGTTTTTGGGGAGACAAAAGAAGGAAAGTGGCTTTCTGAAAATGCTCATAAGTTTGGTTTTGTTATTCGATATACGAAAGAGAAAGAAGGGATTACCGGTTATCGTTATGAACCGTGGCATGTACGGTATGTTGGGAATCCGCAAGCTACATATTTATATGAAAACCAACTGACGCTTGAAGAAGTAACGCAGTAATGAATTGAGGGGAGAGGGCTAAGATGACGATGTTATATAAGAAAAAGGTACATGCATATATTACGAGAGAAAAAGAAGGGGTTATGCAACTACTCGTTTTTAAACATCGTGATATACGAGAGGCTGGTATCCAAGTGCCAGGTGGTACAGTAGATGAAGGGGAAACGTTAGAAACAGCAATTTTACGTGAAGTACAAGAAGAGTCAGGGCTACGCCATTTTTGTATCGAGCGTTTCCTTTCTGATTACATTATTTATATGAAAGAAAAAAAGGAATATCAAAAACGTCATTTTTTCCACATTTCATTATTAACAGATGTGAAAGATACGTGGGAACATATAGTAAGTGCTGGTGAGGAAGACAAAGGTTTAGTATTTTGTTATGAGTGGGTTGATATTAACAAATGCCCTGAATTAGCAGGTAAACAAGGAGAGTTTTTACATTTGCTAGAAGAGGTATATGTAAAATAATAAAAAGAGTCTGAGGCGATATTGAATTCGTTTCAGACTTTTTTTATTTCTCTGGAAATTAAAGGTTTTTAAATAGGTGAGTTGAATTCCTGTATAGGGATAGTAGTTGTTAATGCGAGGAGCGGAGAAAATGAAAAAGTAATAGATATACGTCATATATAATAGGGCTTATAAAAGGAGAATGAAAATGGAAATTCAGTTTAATACATTATTGCAAAAAGAATTAACCATTCATGATATACAAACTGCGATGAAGGATGGGAAGTTAACTTCAAAAGAATTAGTCATGTATTATCTTCATAGAATCGCAAAGTATGACCAAGATGGTCCGAAAATCAATTCTATTTTAGAAATCAATCCAGATGTTATCTTTATTGCAGAAGCGTTAGATCATGAAAGAAAGACAAAAGGTGTAAGAGGCCTATTACACGGTATCCCTGTTTTACTTAAAGACAATATTGAAACGAATGACTCAATGCATACAAGTGCAGGTACGATTGCCCTGGAACAAAATATAAGTAGTGAAGATGCATTTCTTGTTAAAAAGCTCCGAGAAGCAGGTGCGATTATACTAGGGAAAGTAAATATGACAGAATTAGCAAACGGAATGTCTTTTGAAATGTGGGCTGGATATAGCGCTAGAGGCGGTCAAACAATCAATCCATATGGAACGGGCAAGGATGATATGTTTGTTGGAGGATCGAGTACAGGGTCTGCCGTTGCAGTTGCTGCTAACTTTACTGTATTATCCGTTGGAACAGAGACAGATGCTTCTATTTTAAGTCCAGCTGTTCAAAACTCTGTAGTAGGTATTAAACCGACAGTTGGTTTAATTAGCCGTAGAGGAATTATTCCGTTCACATATTCTCAAGATACAGCCGGTCCGTTTGCTAGAACGGTAACAGACGCTGCTATTCTATTAGGGAGCTTAACGGGAGTGGATGAGATGGATGCAGCTACTCTCAAAAGTCAAAGAAGGACAGCGCAGGATTATACAACTTATCTTGATATTAATGGGTTAAAGGGAGCGAAGATTGGTGTGTTTAGCAATGCAACAAAAGAATATTACGAATCTGGTGAGTACGATGAAAAATTGTTTAAGGAAACGATCCAAGTATTACGTAGTGAGGGAGCGACAGTCGTAGAAGATATTGATATTCCTTCTTTTCACAGAGAATGGAGTTGGGGAGTTCCACTTTATGAGCTGAAGCATAGCCTGGATAACTATCTGTCTAAACTACCTTCTACTATTCCAGTACATTCTATTTCGGAGTTAATGGAGTTTAATAAAAACATAGCAGAAAGAGCTTTGAAATATGGACAAACTAAGTTAGAAAGAAAAAAAGATTTTCCTAATACGTTAAGAAATCCTGAATATGTAAAGGCAAGATTAGAAGATTTATACTTTTCTCAAGAACAAGGTATTGATTTTGCATTGGAAAAATATAATCTTGATGCGATACTGTTCCCTTCTTATATAGGATCTACTATATGTGCGAAAGCAGGTTATCCGTCTATAGCAATACCGGATGGATATATGAAAAGCGGGAGGCCTTTTGGAATTACGATTGCAAGTACTGCTTTTAGTGAAGGGACATTAATTAAACTAGCGTATGCTTTTGAACAAGCGACAAAACATAGAATGATACCAAACTTATCATGAATAGAGAATACAAAAGGACAGGTGAACCCTGTCCTTTTTACTTTATAGATTAAAATGAAATATCTTGCTTCTCTGTCTTTTGATATTTTAATAAGCTAAAAGACAAACAAGCAGAACATAAAATAAGAAAAGAAGCGATAATATAAATAGTAAGAACACCGAAAATATCGGTAATTGTAGCTGATTTAATTGTGATATAGATGTGAGTGGTAATAATCATTATATATACAATATCAGCGAGAGTAATGCATATTTTGAAGCCTAAATAGTAAGCTAGTGAACGTTTCGGCAATAAGAATACCACCTTTCAAATCAATACTGCTTTTTAATTATAATTATTAAAAAGCAGTATTGTTGAAAGAATTAAATTTTTTGTCATTTTTTGAAAGGAATTTTCATGTATAATGAAGAATATACTAATATAGTATTTTATTAATGCTTTTTGTAACAGCGAATGTGTATAATAGCTTGTAGCAAAACGCCCCTGTGTGAGAAAGGGCGGATAAACCATTCTTTTCTTCATATACATATAGAAAATGAGAAAGAAAGCGAGGGTTGCATATGGCTGGCTGGGTGATTTGGTTTATAATAGCGGGTATTTTATTTATCGCAGAAATGTTGTCGATTACTTTTTACATGCTTTGGCTTGGAATTGGAGCTGTTGTCGGAGGTCTTATTGCTTTATTCGCTCCTGATGCACTATTTGTACAACTTGTTGCTGGTGCGATTGTAAGTTTAACATTGACTTTCTTTACGAAAAGAATTTCAAAAAACTTTCGAGAAGCAAAAGGTTTTACTGATACAGTAGATAAACTTGTTGGTAAAAAGGGGATTGTTATGCAAGCGATTACAAGCGAAGTGAATGGTATTGTGAAAGTGGATGGAGATACTTGGACAGCTATTTCAGATGCTCCTATTGATACTGGAGAAAAAGTCGTTGTTATAAAGAGGCATAGTACTATATTACAAGTGAAAAAGGAGAGTGAATAAATATGGTAGCATTAACGTTAACGATAATTTTCGCACTAATTGTTATTACATTTGTCGCGTTAACAATTAAAATTATTCCTCAGCAAAAAGTTGGGGTCATTGAAAGGTTTGGTAAATTTCAGCGTATTATGCACCCAGGATTAAATATATTAATCCCAATTGTAGATCGTGTTCGTGTATATCATGATTTGCGTATTCAACAAACGAATGTACCACCGCAAAAAGTAATTACGAAAGATAATGTTCAAGTAGAAATTGATACAATTATTTTCTATCAAATTGTGGAACCAGAACTTGCAACATACGGTATTTCAAATTATGAATATGGTGTTCGTAATATTACTTCTGCAACGATGCGTCAAATTATTGGTAACATGGAACTTGATGAAACATTATCAGGCCGTGAAAAAATTTCAACAGAAATTCGCTTAGCGCTTGATGAGGCAACAGAGAAATGGGGCGTTCGTATTGAACGTGTTGAAATAGTCGATATTAACCCGCCGAAAGATGTGCAAGCATCGATGGAAAAACAAATGAAAGCAGAGCGTAATAAACGTGCGATTATTTTAGAAGCTGAAGCAGCAAAACAAGATAAAGTCCTTCGTGCTGAAGGGGAAAAACAAAGTAAAATTTTAATGGCTGAAGGGGATAAAGAAGCGCGTATTCGCGAGGCTGAAGGTATAAAAGAAGCAAAAGAATTAGAAGCGCAAGGGGAAGCTAGAGCGATTGAGGAAATCGCAAAAGCGGAACAAAATCGAATTGAATTACTTCGTGCAGCAGATTTAGATGAACGCGTACTTGCTTATAAATCATTTGAATCACTGATTGAGGTTGCGAAAGGTCCAGCAAATAAAGTATTTATTCCATCTAATGCAATTGAAACACTGGGTACTCTTGGTGCAATTGGAGAAATCTTTAAAGAAAAACAAGCGAAGAAATTACCTTCAAATGATGCAGGTAAAGAACAATAAGAATGAGAAAGAGAAATGGGATGCCATTTCTCTTTTTTTTGCGTATATTACGAAAGGCTTGTACATATCCATGTATAAAGAAGGTGATACAGTGAAAAAGTATGCAACTCGTATACATGGGAAAAAACTAGTTTCGGTACTCTTTTTATATGCACTAATAGTAATTATTATTGCGTCGATTTTGACGTCACTTTTACATACAATAAAATCGAATTATGCGAATCAATGGTTTGGAAAAGTATCTATGCAAGGTTTTGTTCAAATGATAGAAAGTGAGAATCGCTATTATGGATTTGATTATTTTAAGCAAAATAAACGAGAATCAGTTGGGAATTTAATGTTCTCTATGGCGACAGATTTGAAAATAAAAGATTTAAGAACATTTGTCGGGAAAGAAGTACCTGGTATGTCAAAGTATTACTCGAATATTATCGTAGCTGGTGAAGGGACAAACTTTACGAATATCCCCAACGAATCTAGTGTACCGATTGAAGAAGTAACGAAAGATCGAGAAGTAGCAAAAGATAAAGTTACAGAAGCTGAAAAGAATAATCCGGTTCAGAAAAAGAACGGAGCGAAAAAAGGTGAAAGTGCAGTATATATTTATCATACACATAGCTGGGAATCCTTCTTTCCGTTATTACCAGGGGCTACCGATCCATCAAGTCCAGATGTAAATGTGTCCTTACTAGGGAAACGTATGAAAGAACAGCTTGAAGGACAAGGAATTCCGGTAATTCATGATAAAACGAATATGGGGGATTTATTAGCGAGTAAAAAATGGAAATGGCCGCAATCATATAAAGCGTCTCATGAATATGTAAAAGAAACATTAGCACAAAATAATAAAATTGCGTTTCCGATTGATATACACCGTGATGATCAGCGGAAGAAGGTAACAACAAAAGTAATTAATGGGAAATCGTATGCAAGATTATATTTTATAATTGGGATGGAAAATGAAGGACGTGCCGAAAATGAAAAGATTGCAAGGGCGATCAATAGTTATTTAGATGAAAACTATTACGGATTAAGTAGAGGGATTTTTCCGAAGTATAAAAAAGATGGAAATGGTGTTTATAATCAAGATTTATCTAAAAACGCAATGTTAATTGAAGTTGGTGGTGTTGATAATACATTGGATGAATTATATAACACGATTGATGTATTAACAGAAGCATTGAGTAAGTATTATTGGAACGATGCAGAGAAAGTAAATGGGTGAGGAACGGGAGACCGTTCTTTTTTTGTGTTGCTTAAAAAATTATTAAGATTTCATAATGTGAAATAAGAGAGAAATTGTATTTATTAAAATTGATATAATGATTGAAAATTCAGTCATCTAATGGAGTTTCTAAACTTATTAGTATATTATTATGAGAAATTGGAGGGGAAAGAATGGCAATTAGAACAGGGGAACAGTATATTGAAGGATTAAGAAAAAGAAATCCTGAAATTTGGATTGGCGGGAGAAGAGTAACGGATGTAGTAAATGAAGATGTTTTTCGCGAACCTATTTTACAAATTGCTAACTTATATGATATGCAGTACAATCCAGAATATCAGGATAAGATTACTCATATATGCGAAGAGACAGGGGAAAGGGTCTCAAATGCCTTTTTAGTGCCAAAAAATTATGAGGACTTAAAAGCACGTCGTGAATTATTTGAAGTATGGGCAAAAGCTACCTTTGGTTTAATGGGAAGAACACCAGATTTTTTAAATGTAACAGTTACTTCAATGGCAAGTAATTCGTGGTTTTTTGAGAAGTTCAATTCAGAATGGGGAGCGAATATAAAAAATTATTATAAGCATATACGGGATAATGATTTGTTTTTAACACATGCGATTATTAATCCGCAAAATGATCGGAGTAAGGCTTCTCATCAACAAGAAGATGAAACGATGCATTTAGGTGTAGTAAGTGAAACAGCGGAAGGGATGTATGTTAGTGGTGCTAAAATGTTAGCGACACTTGCTCCGATTACAGACGAAGTAATTATATATTCTTATCCGAGTTTTAAACCAGGTGATGAACGTCATGCAATCTCTTTTGCAGTTCCAATTGATGCACCAGGACTAAGAATTCTTTGTCGTGAGCCAATGCAAGATGGAAAACGTTCTCTATTTGATCATCCACTTGCATCAAGGTTTGAGGAAATGGATGCATTACTAGTATTTCATAATGTGTTTATCCCATGGGATAAAGTATTTATTTATCAAAATATAGAAGCTGGGAATCAATTGTATCCTAAAACGGGAATTGGTCATCAACCAGCGCATCAATCTGCGGTAAGAGGATTAGTTAAGCTTTCTTTCGCTGCTGAAGTAGCTATGAAATTAGCAGATTCGATAGGAGTAGATGGTTTTTTAAATGTTCAAAACCAGTTAGCAGAGCTTATGCAAGATGTAGAAACGATACGTGCGCTCTTACAAGTAGCTGAGTATGAATATGAAACGAATCCATATGGAGAAGTTGTTCCTGCAAGGTTGCCACTTGATACAATACGCAGTTTATTACCTAAAATGTATCCACGTGCAATTGAGATTATTCAAACCATTGGTGCTGGTGGATTATTAATGTCACCGACAGGTGCAGATTTTATGAATCCCGAAATTCAAGACGATATGGAAAAATACTATATTGGGCGTGAAGGAGTATCTTCTGAAGAACGAGTTCGTTTATTTAAATTAGCATGGGATTTATGTGGAGAAGCTTTTGGGCAACGGTTATTACAATATGAGCGTTATTATTCTGGAGATCCGGTGCGTAAAATGGGAATGTTTTATAATGCGTACAAAAAACAACAAACGTTTTCCCTAGTAAACAATGCTTTGCAATCAAGTTCATCTGAAGGTGCTTTAAGCTAAGTAAAGATGTTTGCGCTTACAATTTTATTTAAAAAAGGAAGGAGCAACAGATGATAACAAGAATTTTACTGTTAGGATGTAAATCTTCTTATATTTTTAACAACATCTAAAACTAGAGAACTGTAACTGGAATAGGGGAGGTAAATGATTTGATCGCTTCTATCAGTAAAATTTGCAAGATTCTAAATTGTTTTACTAGTGATGAACCGGTACTAGGAAATTCTGAAATAGCGGAAAAATTAAATATGAATGCAAGTACGGTTCATCACCTTGTTCGTACGTTGTGTGCTGAAGGAATGCTCATACAAGATGAGCAAAGAAAATATAGACTAGGTTGGAAATTGTTAGAGTGGGGAAACCAAGTAATGTTTCAGCAAGAAATATATAGTGGGGCAATACCGCTTGTAGAAGAGCTTGTAAGGAATTTTAATGGAACTGTGCATATTGGTATGTTTGATCGTGGTGATGTTGTATTTATTTTGAAAGTTTCATCAAAGGAGACCGTTCAAATTTCAACACATGTTGGATCAAGAGAGCCTGCATATTGTACAAGTACAGGGAAAGTCCTTCTTTCATTTAATCCTTCGCCCCTAGAATATACTTCAGGAGAAGGGCTTTTACCACGAGCACCCAATACAATTACTTGCGTGGAACAATTCCAGACAGAGTTACAGACGATTCGTAAGCAAGGTTATTCAATTAGTGATAATGAAAATGAGCATGGATTGTATGGGATTGCAGCTCCTATTCGATCTTATACTGGGAGAACCATTGCGGCACTTAATATTGTTGGACCTATATCGTATATGCAGGGAAGTAATCGTGAAATCATAATTCAAAGTGTGATGAATACGGCAAATTTGATTTCGAAGGAATTTGGCTATTTGGAAATTTAACTCTAGAAGAAGAGAGGTGAGAATCATTTATATACATGAGCAACGTATACCTGAATTAACGAAATCTATTGTCTCAATTGGTGCTTTTGATGGCGTACATAAAGGCCATCAAGCCGTTATTAAAAAAGCAGTTGAGAAGGCGAAAAAGTTAAAGATTACAAATGTTGTGTATACATTTGATCCACCACCACGTTCTTATTTTCAAGGGGCACAAGTATTAACATCGATTGATGAAAAGGTGAAACGTCTTCAGAACCTTGGTGTTGAACATATAGTTGTGATTCGTTTTGATGAGTCATATGTAACGAAAAGGGCGAGTCATTTTGTTAAAGAGCTACAAAGGTTATGTCCTGTAGAAATTTATATTGGCCAAGATTTTAGGTTCGGAAAAAATCGAGAGGGTGATATAGAGCTTCTACGAGAGCACTTCAATATTTCTATAGTTGAAGATGTGTGTTGTGAAGAAGGTAAGCGAATATCTTCAACGAGAATTAGAAATCATGTATGTCAAGGAGAGTTGCAAAAGTCTAGCTCTTTACTCGGTTGGTCTTTTAAAACGATATAAATAAAAGGAATAATGAGGAGGAAAAAATATGTCTAAAACATTACAATCTTTTAATTTACTAAAATGGATTGATGAGAATAAGGAGTTATTAAAGCCGCCAGTAAATAACAAGGTTATTTGGCAAGATTCGGAATTTATCGCGATGATATTAGGTGGTCCAAATAGAAGACGTGATTTCCACGTAGATCCTTCAGATGAATTTTTCTATCAAATTAAAGGTGAATGTTATGTGGAATGTATTACAGAGGAAGGTAAGCGGGAAGTCGTCACAGTAAAAGAAGGGGATGTATTTATGCTACCAGCTATGGTACCACATTCACCACATCGCGTTGCTAACACATTTGGGCTAGTAATTGAAAGAAAACGTAGCCAAGGAGAACTTGAGGATTTCGTTTGGTTCTGTGACGAGTGTAATCATGAAATGCATCGTGTACGTGTTCAATTAAATGATATTGAAAAACAAGTAAAAGAAGCAATTCATAGTTTTAATTCAAATAAGGAAATTCGAGCATGTAAAAACTGCGGTCACATTATGCCAGAAGAAGTGGAGGAATGGAAGTGCGAATAGATTTTCATACACATATTATTCCTGAAACTTTTCCGGATTTTGAAGAGAAGTTTGGTGGCGGTCGTTGGCCAATATTAAATCGGACTTGTACATGTGGTGCAAGTATTATGGTTGGAGGTAAAAACTTTCGTGACGTGACAGACCAAGTATGGTGCCCTAAGAAAAGAATTGAAGATATGGACCGTGAAGGTGTAGATATT
Organism: Bacillus cereus; assembly: GCF_015071065.1. GTDB lineage: Bacteria > Bacillota > Bacilli > Bacillales > Bacillaceae_G > Bacillus_A > Bacillus_A cereus_BA. Next base: position 51,577 of record NZ_VOVA01000019.1, read on the forward strand.
CAAGTTTTATCGCCAATCCCTGTTACATTTTCGTATTGGGCAAAACCAGAGGAAGCCGAAAGCATGGCACGTATTCAAAATGATTTTATTGCAGAAACAGTTTTAGCACATCCAGATCGTTTTGTAGGGTTAGGAACGGTTCCGATGCAAGATGGAGAAACTGCAATTCGTGAAATGGAGCGTTGTATAACGGAATTAAATTTACATGGTATTGAAATTGGCACAAACGTAAATGGTAAAAATTTAGATGATCCATCGTTTATTGAATTCTTTCGAATGGCTGAAAAGTGGCAAGTTCCGATTTTTATTCATCCATGGGAAACATTAGGGCGCGATAGAATGCCTCACCATAATTTTATGTATACAGTCGGGATGCCAAGTGAAACAGCACTTGCGGCAGCTACCCTAATATGCAGTGGGATAATGGAAAAGTTTCCACGGCTAAAGGTTTGTTTTGCGCATGGCGGCGGATCTTTCCCGTATATTTTGCCAAGATTAGATCAAGGCTGGAAAGTATGGCCTCATTTACGTTTGACTACACATCCTCCTAGTTATTATGCAAAGAAACTTTATTTTGATTCTTTAAATTATGATCCTATTAATTTGAAATATATGATTGAAAGATTTGGACATGAAAAGATTTTCATGGGTTCGGATTATCCATTTTTATTGCGAGAAATTGATCCAGGCAAAGTGATTGATGAAACAGTCGGTTTATCGGAGGAACAAAAGGCAGCAATGCTTGGGGGAAATGCAGCGGGATTTTTAAATATTGATATAAAAAAACGAGGTGTAGCATATGCAGAGAGTACAAACACCTGAGGACAAACTAAGTGAGTTAGGAATCACACTACCAGCTATTCGCCCAGCAGTTGGGAACTATGTTAGTTGTGTAAAAGTAGGTAATTTATTATTTACTGCTGGACAAGGTGTAGATGAGTATCACGGGAAATTAGGCAAGGATATTTCAATTGATGAAGGATATAAAGCAGCAAGACAATCAATGTTGAATTTATTAAGTGTTGTGAGAAACGAATTAGGTGATTTAAATAAGGTGAAACGAGTTGTAAAGCTGCTTGGTTTTGTAAATAGTACGGAAGATTTTATCAATCAGCCAAAAGTAATGAACGGGGCATCTGATTTATTAGTAGATATTTTTGGGGAAAAGGGAAAACACGCTCGCTCAGCAGTCGGTATGGCTCAATTACCTAATAACACAACAATTGAAATTGAGATGGTTTTAGAAATTGAGAAGTAGGAGGTAAGGAAGGTGAACAAAGAATTATTAGCTGACAAAATGAAAGTAAAAGATGCGAAATTGTTTATTGATGGACAATATGTGGATTCCATATCTGGCGAAACGTTTGATACGTTCAATCCAGCGACGAATAGAAAGCTAGCTTCTATTGCAAAGGCAAATGAAGAGGACACAAAAAGAGCAATTGATGTGGCAGAACGTACATTTAAAAGCGGCATTTGGAGTAAAATGCCTGTGGAAGAGCGATCGAATATTTTATGCAAAATGTCGGATTTGATTATGGGAAGAGTGGATGAACTAGCGTATATAGAAACTCTTGATGTTGGAAAACCAATTAAAGAAAGTAAAGGATTCGATATACCACGTTCGGCTCATAATTTTCGCTTCTTTGCTGAAATGGCTAAATATATGGTGCATGAGCATTATGACAAACATAACTTTATGTCATATGCAAAGTATGCTCCCGCGGGAGTGACTAGTTTAATCATTCCTTGGAATTTGCCATTTATGCAAATGACGTGGAAAGCATCAGCTGCACTTGCTTCTGGTAATACTGTTGTTGTCAAACCAGCCTCCTATACTCCTTTAAGTGCAGTTATGCTCGGTGAAATTGCAAATGATGCAGGACTACCTCCAGGTGTACTTAATATTATTACAGGTCCAGGAAATACTGTTGGGACACAAATGACAACACATCCAGCTGTAAGAAGAATTTCATTTGTTGGAGAAAGTAATACAGGAAAAACAATTATGCGTAATGCATCAGAAAACTTAATACCTGTTTCATTAGAATTAGGGGGTAAATCAGCAAATATCGTATTTGAAGATGCAGATTTAGATGAAGCGGTACAAGGATCGATTGAAGCTATTTATCGGAACCAAGGAGAAATTTGTTTAGCTGGTTCAAGATTACTTGTGCAAGAAAGTGTATATGAACAGTTTTTAGAGAAATTTGTAGCGGCTGTAAAAAGAATAAAAGTTGGAAATCCTCTTTCTGAAGATACAGATATGGGAGCGCTTGTATCAAAATCTCATTTAGAAACAGTTGATCGTTACGTAGAAATAGGAATTTCGGAAGGCGCAAAATTAGCCTATGGTGGAAAAAGAATTGAAAGTTTAATAGAAGGGAATTTTTATGAACCTACTATTCTATATGATGTCGATAATAGTATGCGCGTAGCGCAAGAAGAGATATTTGGCCCAGTTCTAGTTGTTATTCCATTTAAAACGGAAGAGGATGCAATTCGCATTGCGAATGATTCCATTTATGGACTAGCTGGAGTTGTTTGGACAAATGATCTTAGACGAGCGCAACGAGTGGTTTCACAAATTGATTCAGGCTTACTATGGATTAATTGTTGGTATGTTCGAGATTTACGTACTCCATTTGGCGGTTCGAAGGCGAGTGGGATTGGTAGAGAAGGTGGACGGCATAGTTTCGAATTTTATACGGAAGCTAAGACGGTTACGATGAAATTATAAAGGTGATGTTTTAACTTAAAGTACAAAGCTCCCATCTGACATTTATGGAAATAAAATAGTTAGGTGGGGGCTAGTTATAATGCCATTGATTGGGGATATATAAATTTGAAAAATGAGGTGAAAGCAATTGTTAATTAAAGAATTAGCTGATGAACTATTACAAGCTGAAAATTCACGAGTAGGGATACCTCCATTTACTGAGAGATATGCTAATTTATCTGTTGAGGATGCTTATAATATTCAGCTTGAAGTAGTAGAAAGAAAGTTGGAGAATGGGCGTTGTGTAATTGGAAAGAAAGTTGGACTTACGAGTATTGCGATGCAGCAGATGCTTGGGGTAAATGAGCCGGATTATGGACATTTACTAGATGATATGAAGATAGAAAATGGTAGTGAAATTTCAATAAGTTCCTTTGTATTTCCCAAAATAGAGGCAGAAATAGGGTTTGTTTTAGCAGAAGACTTAAATGGGCCTAATATTACATATGTTGACGTACTAATGGCGACGAAATATGTAGTGCCTACACTTGAAATTATTGATAGTCGAATTGCTGATTGGAAGATTAGGCTTGCTGATACAGTGGCGGATAATGGATCGTCGGCAAAAGTTGTAATTGGTGATACATTCTCTAGCGTTGATAAAGTAGATTTACGTACAACAGGAATGACACTTTATAAGAATAATTGTTTAATTGCTACGGGAGCTGGTGCGGCTGCATTAGGGCATCCTGCGCAAGCTGTTGCTTGGTTAGCTAATAAGCTTTATGAATTTAATATTGGATTGAAAGCAGGGGAGTTAATTTTACCAGGTGCGTTATCTGGTGCAGTCTCAGTAAATAGTAAAGATAGTATTCAAGCTGATTTTGGTTCACTAGGATCGGTTTCTGTTACCTTCATATAGATTAAAGGATTGAAAAAGGGGGGATAGATGTGGAGAAAGTAAAGGTAGCTATTATTGGATCAGGTAATATTGGCACGGATTTAATGTATAAATTAAGAAAAAGTGAAGTCATAGAGCTGAATGCCATGATTGGAATAGATTCGGAATCGGATGGTTTAAAGCGAGCAAAAGAAGCGGGATACGAGGTTTTTGATAATGGAATACAAGCAATTATTGATAATCCAAGTTTAGCTGATATTGTATTTGATGCAACTTCAGCTAAAGCACATAGTTATCATGCAAAAGTATTAGGAGAGCTTGGAAAAATAGTAATCGACTTAACACCTGCTGCATGTGGGCCGTTCGTTTGCCCTGCTATACAAAATAATAATTTTGTAGATAAGCAAAACGTTAATATGATTACGTGCGGGGGACAAGCAACGATTCCGATTGTTCATGCTATTAATGAAGTGGCAAATGTTACATATGCAGAAATAGTTGCTACAATTTCAAGCTTGAGTGCAGGTCCAGGTACAAGAGCGAATATTGATGAATTTACAATTACGACAAAGCGTGGAATTGAAGAAATTGGAGGGGCAGATCACGGGAAAGCACTCATTATATTAAACCCTGCAGAGCCTCCTATATTAATGAGAGATACAGTATATTGTGAAGTTAAGTATATGGATGAGGCTTCTATCCAAGAAGCGATTCAAAAGATGGTTGAAGTAGTTAGGACGTATGTTCCAGGTTATTCTTTAAAACAAGAGCCGATGTTTGATGGGAATCGTGTAACTGTATTTTTAGAGGTTGAAGGAGCTGGAGATTATTTTCCTCCTTATGCCGGTAATTTAGATATTATGACAGCGGCGGCATTAAAAGTAGGTGAAGAATTTGCAACGCAAATCATTTCGGAGAAGAAAAGAGGTGTAATGAATGAGGCGAAATAGTGAAATGCCAATTAAAATAACGGAAGTTTGTTTACGTGATGGAAGCCATGTAATGAAACATCAATTTACAGAAGAACAAGTTCGTTCTGTAACAAGGGCATTAGATGAAGCTGGTATGCATTATATCGAAGTGAGTCATGGAGATGGTTTAGGTGGTTCTACATTACAATATGGAAAGTCATTAGTTAACGAAATGAAGCTGATTGAAGCAGCGGTAGATGAGTGTAAGCAAGCTAAAGTAGCTGTTTTGTTAATTCCTGGTATTGGAACTATCCATGAATTAAAGCAAGCTGCAAATATTGGTGCGAAACTTGTTCGTGTAGCAACGCATGTAACAGAAGCAGATGTTTCAGCTCAGCATATTCAATTTGCACGTGAGTTAGGTATGGAAGTATGCGGTTTTTTAATGATGGCACATTCTGCACCGGTTGAAAAATTAGTAGAACAAGCAAAGCTTATGGAGGATTATGGTGCAGAAGCAATTTATGTAACTGATTCAGCTGGTGCTTTACTACCTCACGAAGTACGTGAGCGTATTCGTGCATTACGTCAATCTTTAAATATAGAAATTGGCTTCCATGGCCATAATAACCTTTCTGTTGCAGTAGCGAATACAGTGGCGGCAATTGAAGAAGGTGCGACACGTATTGACGGAAGCGTGCGGTGTCTTGGAGCAGGAGCTGGAAATGCCCAAACAGAAGTATTGCTCGCTGTTTTGGATCGTATGGGATATAAGCTAGATATAGATTTATATAAGATGATGGACTTAGCTGAGGATGTTGTTGCACCTTTATTGCCAGCACCGCAAGAAATTCAAAAAGGAAGTCTTGTAATGGGGTATGCTGGTGTATATTCTAGCTTTTTATTACATGCTGAAAGAGCGGCAAAGCGCTTTAATGTAGATGCCCGTTATATTTTAATAGAACTCGGGAAAAGAAAAGTAGTTGGAGGACAAGAGGATATGATTTTAGATGTAGCAGCAGAATTAGCAAAAATAAAAACGGGGGTGTGAAAAGTGAAGTTAGTAAAAGGGGCCGATATAGAAATTGTTGAATATTTACTTCAAGCTGAAAAGAATAGGAAGGAAGTAGTAAAAGTAACGGATAAGCATCCTGATTTAACGGTGGATGATGCTTATAGAGTGCAAAAATGTTTGATTGAACAAAAAATGAAGGAAGGTTCTAAAAGAGTTGGTGTAAAACTTGGATTAACGAGTAAGGCAAAACAACAAATGATGGGTATTGATGAAGCAATTTACGGATATTTGTTGGATGATATGTTAGCGTTCGAATGGGAGCCCTTGCAATACGAAACATTGATTCATCCAAAAGTAGAGCCAGAGATCGCTTTTTTAATAGGAGAGGATTTACAAGGTACGAATGTTACAGCCGATGATGTATTAAAGGCAACAAAATATGTCGCTCCAGCTTTAGAGATTATTGATAGCAGGTATTTAAATTTTAAATTTACATTACCTGATGTAATAGCAGATAATTGTTCCTCTTCAAAGTTTTTATTAGGAAGTAAATGGATTGATATTAAAGAAATAGAACTAGCTAATGTAGGGATGGTTATGTCGAAGAATGGTAAGATTGCTACGACTGGAACAGGAGCAGCGGTACTAGGACATCCAGCAGAGGCGATTGCTTGGGCGGTAAATAAACTTGGTTTACAAAATGAAGGATTGAAAAAAGGTGATATCGTATTAAGTGGAGCATTATCAGAAGCCATTGCATTTAAAGCAGGAGATTCTATTATTGCACAATTTGATGGTTTAGGAAGTGTAGCGATGTTTTGTGAATAAATAGTAAAGTGAGAGATAAAAATGCCCATTATACAAATTCAAATAATAGAAGGTAGAAAGCAGGAGCAAATTCAAAATCTAATATTTGATGTTACAGAGGCGGTTGCGAAAAATTTAGATGTAGATGTTGGGCGTGTACGTGTTTTAGTAAATGAAATACCTAGTTCACATTGGGGAGTAGGAGGAAAGTCGAAAGCTAGTTTAGGAGAAAATTAGTTGGTAATAAAAGCAATTTTCATTCCTTTAGGAATGGGGATTGCTTTTATTATTTTGAAAAGTTTTAATAATATGTTAAGATTTATTTTTGGTTTAAAGGAGATAAGGGGGAAGAAACATGCAAATACTACTAATACGCCACGGTGAATCAGAAGCTGATATTTTAAATGTACATGAAGGTCGAGCTGACTTTGAATTAACAGAAAAGGGAAGACAACAAGTACAAAGACTTGTACAGAAAGTGAAAAAGGATTTTGCGCCAGATTTCATTTGGGCAAGTACATTAAAACGTGCTCGCGAAACTGGTGAAACATTAGCAGAAGGAATCGGGTGTCCAATTCAATTAGAAGAGGAATTAATGGAGTTTAATAATGGGGTACAAGCAGGTTTATCTTTTGAAGAAGCGAAAAAATATCCAGAGCCAAAGTTCTTGCATGATCGCTTTGAGAATGGAGAATCATTTATTGAATTTCGAATGAGAATAGAAGGAATCTTTTCAAAAATCGTGACAGAGAATACATATGAACGAATTGCAATCGTTGCTCATGGTGGAGTAATAAATAGTATATTACGTGCATTTTTCCAAATGCCGATTAGCATGGACTATTATTTTAAAATGGGAGATACGGGAATTAGTTTGATTGAGCTTACCGATAAACAGAAAACTGTTCATTTTATAAATGATACAAATCATTTAGATGGAATGTAAGAGGATATGTACAAAGTTGTATTTTTCGATGTTGACGGTACGCTGTTAAGTGAGATTGATAGAAGTATGCACGAAAGTACAAAAGAAGCGATACAAAGATTAATAGATAAAGGGATTCACGTAGTTGTTACAACAGGGAGACCATATAGTTTATGCTCACAATTTAAAGAGCTGGGCATAAATACGTTTATTTCTGCAAATGGTGCACATATAAAATGTGCTAATGAAGTTATACATAAATCGGTATTTTCAAGTGAAATTGTTCATGATATTTCAAGTTTCGCTGAATTACACGGTCACAGCGTTTCTTATTTTACAGAAGAATTTGCTATGAATGGTATTGCCTCGAAAGATGAACGTGTAATACGAGCACTAAACGAAACGTTAAATTTAGAGCAGTATCCTGACAAAGTTAGAAACTTGTTAGAAGAGGTTTATTGTGTATGTCTGTATGCTGATGAAACAGAGGCTCAAAAATTTTTGAAAAGATATCCAATGCTTACGTTTGAACGTTTTCATGGTTACGTTATGAATGTGTTGGAAGATAATAAAGTATCGAAGCTAACTGCAATTCAAAAGGTATTGGAACATCTGAAAATTTGTAAATCAGAAGCAATTGCTTTCGGAGATGGTGGAAATGATATCGAAATGTTACAGTATGTAGGGTTAGGGATTGCGATGGGGAACGGTGGAGAAGAGTTAAAAGCAAGAGCTGCTTTTGTTACAAAGAAGGCGAGTGAAGGTGGAATAGCTTTTGCTTTAAATGAATTTAAGATTATTTAAAAAGATATCTTTATTCGAATAAAGATATCTTAGGATCTTTAATATGCTCAACTAATAAAATATGAATTTGCCCGCGATGATGATAAAAGTGTGCAACGATTTCAAGCAACCATTCAAATCGAGAGTAAGAAACACCCCAATAGGCAGTCATAACTTCTGCTAATTCTTCTTGGGAATAGGAAAGAAATGTTTTAGAGAGAAGATTGTATCCTTCAATTATTGTTTGTTGCATTTGAACAATTGTTTCTGGTGTATGTTCTATATAAAAGGTATGTAACTCTTTTTCCGTAATACCATTTAATATGAGTAAATCAGCATGACAAATGAGAGAAAGGTGTGCGCACATTTCAAATAATGAACGCTTTGATTCAATTGATTTCATTTTCAAATCACTTTCAGTATACTGTTTAAGTATTTGACTAGAAGTATCAACAGCAACTTTAAGTTGATGTAATGCGGATTGAACAAACATTGTAATTCTCCTCGCCTCCGTATATAATAGTTTATTAAGGGTATTATATCATACTAAAAATTCTGAAAATTCTAGTAGTTTGACTAGCATAGTGAAAAGTATTATATTGTAAAAGGTCATATGAAACGTGAAATAGAATGGAATGTAATTATTGAGTTAGGAGTTAGACCAATGAGCTTGAAATATGGAAGAGATACAATTGTTGAAGTTGACTTAAATGCTGTAAAACATAATGTAAAAGAATTTAAAAAACGTGTGAATGATGAAAATATTGCAATGATGGCTGCTGTAAAAGCGAATGGGTATGGTCATGGGGCAGTTGAAGTTGCCAAATCGGCTATTGAAGCAGGAATAAACCAACTTGCAGTTGCATTTGTAGACGAAGCAATTGAATTAAGAGAAGCTGGAATCACTGTACCTATTTTAATTTTAGGATATACACCAGTAGCAGCTGTAGAAGATGTAATTCAATATGACGTTATGATGACTGTTTATAGAGTAGAAGATTTACAAGGTATAGATGAAGCTGCAAACCATCTTCAAAAGAAAGTGCGAATTCATGTGAAAATTGATACAGGAATGAGCCGTATCGGTTTACAGGAAGAAGAAGTTAAACCGTTTTTTGAAGAGTTAAAACGTATGCGATATGTAGAAGTAGTAGGGATGTTTACACATTACTCTACCGCTGATGAAATAGATAAAACTTATACAAATATGCAAACAAGTTTGTTTGAGAAAGCTGTAAATACAGCGGAAGAATTAGGAATTCATTTTCCATATATTCATAGTTCAAACAGTGCAGGATCAATGGAACTTAGTAATACATTTCAAAATATGGTTCGTGTCGGTATTGGAATTTACGGTATGTATCCTTCAAGAGAAGTGGATCATACAGTTGCTTCCTTACAGCCAGCGTTGTCTTTAAAATCAAAAGTAGCTCATGTTAAACATGCGAAGAAAAATCGTGGTGTTAGCTATGGAAATACGTATGTAACAACGGGTGACGAATGGATTGCAACTGTACCAATTGGTTATGCTGATGGTTATAATCGTCAGTTATCTAATAAAGGGCATGCATTAATTAATGGAGTACGAGTACCTGTAATTGGCCGTGTTTGTATGGATCAGCTTATGCTAGATGTTACAAATGCAATGCCAGTACAAGTAGGAGACGAAGTTGTATTCTACGGCAAACAAGGTGAAAAAGAGATTGCAGTAGAAGAAATAGCTGATATGTTAGGTACAATTAACTATGAAATTACATGTATGTTAGATAGAAGAATTCCACGTGTGTATAAAGAAAATGATGAAACGACTGCTGTTGTAAATATATTAAGAAAAAACTGAATCATTTTGATTCAGTTTTTTTATTTTTGACAAGTGAAAAATACTCTATTTGTACCGTGTAATTGAATATTGTTAAACCCTACAGATTTTAAAAAGTTTATAATTTCGTCTTTTGAGTAACATGCTTCTTCAAAAGAAAAGTCACTTCTTTTCCAAATCCCATTTGTATCATGTTTAAATAATATGAAGTTCATTTCTGCTTTTTTATTTTCATTATCATATGTAGAATCAATTGTACAAACATATTCCTTCTCTGAAATATGAAACGAAGAGATGACGTAGTGGAATTGCTCATTTACATTGAAATAGCGAGCATCACCGACGATAAAGGTTGCATCTGGCGCATTTTGACGTGCGTATTCAATCATTTGAGCAGAACCATCTATACCGGTTACTACAAAATTATTATCAATTAGTTTCCTAGTAAGATGACCAGTCCCGCAACAAAGATCTAATACACGGGAATGACTGGGAGCAAATTGTAAAATGAGTTTTTCATATTTGGGATAGGAGAGTTCTGCAAAATGCCCCCAATGTTTATTATAAATGGATGCGAAAATATCATAATCAGAATAAATAAGTTTTTTAGACATAAATATCCTCCTTACTATTCATCAAATTATAATAGTCATGCTTCGTGACAATTTCAAAACCGCATTGTGTATAAAGCTTCAAAGCATTATTATTCTTTGTTTCAACTTGCAATTCAATTGTTGTAGCACCGTTTGTGAAGAGTGTATGTGTCATATAGCTTAAAATAGCTTTACCGTATCCTTTACCTTGATAGGAAGGATGGACAGCGAATCCTGACAGAGTAGTAGAATGTTCTTGTTGCGAAACTGTAATTGTTCCAATTACTTTTTCATTAATAACAGCGCTGTAAACTTTATGAGAAGGTGAAGTTATCATTTTTTGTAACCATGTAGCCGTATTTTCTACTGAATCTCCAAAAGCTTTACTAGAAATTTCAATAAGGCCCAGAAGTGATTCGGAAGATGCAAGAGTAAGCTGTATATTACTCTCCGTTGTTTTTTGAATTTCTTTTGCTTTGAACTCCATACTATACTCGCTATATAAATAAGGTAGCTTCATCTGTTTTGCAAATTCTTTTCCAGAAGCAGAATCCCCATTCATAATAAGAAGAGCTTCTTCTGCCTCTCTTTTTTGTATTTCTTTCATTGCAGTTTGTAACAGGTTAGTTCCGAATCGTTGTTTTCTAAAATGAGGATGTACAAAGCCTATTAATTCAAGTTTTGTTGGTCTTTCGAAATCATACATATTTAAAGCACCAATTAATTGAGTCCCGTTATAAAGAAGAAAATCGTTTGTTTGATCTTCATTTCGATTCGTTAAAAAGTTGATATGTAAATCTGAGGAGTAATCAAGAGTGTCTTGTTGCCCGCAAATATAAGCTAAATCTTTCAATTGCTGTATTTCACTTTCTGTTAAAGAACTCTTTTTCTGAATATCCATTTCATAATCCCTCTCATTCGTATCTAAAAATAGGATGGGTAACTTAACCATTTCTTTAATTCCACACTACCTTGAACAGATAATAGTCGGTACAAATAACGATAAGGCTGTCTACATTCTTCAAGATGAGGAATAGACATAATTGTTTCGTAACCACATTTAAAAGCATGAGCCTCTTTTTCTGTAAGTACATATTCTAATCCGATAAAATCAAACTCTCGTGGAGCAACTGCGTAAGCTTCAGTATCTACTAAACCCGTAATAGATGTACCATCTGATAAAAACTGAGTAGGGTCCATATCAATTAAAACGAGTGTAGATTCCTTCGGTGTTGGCAAGGAAGAGAGCTGTGACTCAAAATTATGAAATGCATTCTGTATGCTCTCGTTATCGGAATAAAACATATTCACTAGCTCGTTACTCACTTTTAAAATGTGTGGCTGGAATTCATCTAGTGGAACTTGGAACGTACTTGACGGATTTCCTATGAAATTTGCTTTAAACATATGAATTTTTGCTAGTCCTTGTCCGAGATTGAACAATATAGAATCTGGTTGCCCGATAAAGGATTGAACTGTTTTACCTACTAACTTTTCGACAACAACGAACTCTCGATCATTTAAAATATGTTTTTCTAAAATAGTTGGGATGGGAAGATTAGTATGATTTTGCAGCAATGTATGCACCGTTTCCAAATGATGCACGTTCCTTGGGTCAATTCCAAATAGATTTTTGCATCCGCACCAAAAATCATTATTTGGCTCTTCATTCATTTTAGAAGAACGAACGATAACTTCTGCATCTTCTGTTTGAACAAGAAAAACGTCGCTTGCATGATCTTCATAGCCTGGATGTAAGGCTTGAACGGATAGAATAGGTGAGGTGAATAGTTGTTGTAACATGAAGGAGCTCATTTTTCTGTAAATTCTATAAATTTATTATATAACAGATTATGTACTACGTGGATAATGATAGGGGATAATACAGAACATAAATAAATTTATAGTGAGAAATTAGAATAGAAATTATATTTTTCTAGTTTTATATGAATTATCAAAATATTTCTTTGAGTGATTAACGTGTAAAAATGCTCGAATGTAAAGTACGTATTTAACAGGATATGGAGAGTAAAAGGGGAAATAAGTATTCATTTATAAGCTTTTGTAATCGTAATAGTGCGGGATACAGAAAATATTTCTCAATAATAAAATGAAGAGAAACATATGAAGAAGTAGAATAGATTCCTTTATAATAGATTTAAATTAATTAACTTAATTAATTATTAATTAAGTTTTGTTAGGTGGAAAGGAGAGAATGTTATGGCGAACGTACTTGTAATAAATTTTCCTGGAGAAGGCCATATTAATCCGACGCTAGCAGTTGTTAGTGAGCTAATTCGGCGTGGGGAAACAGTCGTGTCATATTGTATTGAAGATTACAGAAAAAAGGTTGAAGCAACAGGTGCTGAATTTCGAGCATTTGAAAACTTTCTTTCACAAATCAATATTATGGAACGAGTAAATGAAGGTGGTAGTCCTTTAACGATGCTATCTCATATGATGGAAGCATCAGAACGTATTGTTACTCAAATAGTAGAAGAAGCAAAAGGAGAAAAGTACGATTATTTAATATACGATAATCATTTTCCAGTAGGACGTATTATAGCGAATGTTTTACAATTACCTAGTGTTTCTTCTTGTACAACTTTTGCTTTTAATGAGTACATTACTTTTAATGATGAGCAAGAATCGAGACAAATAGATGAAACTAATCCACTATACCAATCTTGTTTAGTTGGAATGGAAAGATGGAAAGAGCGATATGGAATGAAATGTAATAGTCTGTATGATATTATGAATCATCCTGGTGATATTACTATTGTATATACTTCAAAAGAATATCAGCCGCATTCGGATGTATTTGATGAATCTTATAAATTTGTTGGTCCATCAATTGCTACTCGTAAAGAAGTGGGTAGTTTTCCTATTGAAGATTTAAAAGATGAAAAAGTGATTTTCATTTCTATGGGGACAGTTTTTAATGAGCAACCGGTGTTGTATGAGAAATGTTTTGAAGCGTTTAAAGATGTAGATGCGACGGTCGTATTAGTCGTTGGTAAAAAGATAAATATAAATCAATTTGAAAACATTCCGAATAACTTTAAGTTGTATAATTATGTGCCACAATTAGAAGTTTTACAACATACTGATGTATTCGTGACACATGGAGGTATGAATAGTTCGAGTGAAGCGTTATATTACGGTGTTCCGTTAGTTGTAATTCCGGTAACAGGAGATCAGCCATTAGTTGCGAAACGATTAACTGAAGTAGGGGCAGGCATAAGACTTAATCGTAACGAATTAACTTCTGAATTGTTACGTGAAACTGTAAAGAAAGTAATGGATGATGTGACGTTTAAGGAAAATAGTCGTAAAGTTGGAGAGTCGCTTAGAAATGCTGGTGGGTATCAAAGGGCAGTTGAGGAAATATTTAAATTAAAAATGAAGCCGTATTTAAAGATTAAATAGATGTCAAAAACACACTTACTTTTATTGTGTAAGTGTGTTTCTTGTATTACGCATTAAATGTGTTACATAAAAATAGCGATAATGGTGAAACTTTTGTGTATATAAACCGGTATCTTTGTATTAGTAGAAAAATTACGGTAAAATAATACTAAGAAAATACATAAGTTTTGGGGGTAATGAATGAAAAAAGTATTTGAATACGTATTGTTAACTATTGGATCAATTATTGTAGCTGGTTCACTAGAGCTTATTTTAGCACCTAATGGACTAGTAGATGGCGGGGTAACGGCGATTGCTATTATGGCAAATAAGGTTGCCGGATTGCCGCTTTATGGCGTGTTTTTAGGGCTTAATATCCCAATTTTATTATTTACTGCAAGAGTAATGGGAAAGAAGTTTTTTATCCGTACATCTTATGCAAATGTAGTTACAACACTCGGATTGATTTATTTAAAACCATTTCCAGCAATTACGACTTCGGAATTATTAATTGTACTTTACGGAGGAGTTCTATTTGGAGTTGGTGTTGGAATCGTTGTAAAAATGGGCGGAGCAATTGACGGATCAGAAATGTTAGCTGTTTGGATGAACAAGCATTTTAAAGTACCAATTAGTACATTTTTACTTGCTGTAAATGCAGTTATTTTTGTATTTGTTGCTATTTTATTTTCAATTGAGCAAGCGATGTTCTCCTTAGCAATTTTTTATATTGTTACGAAGATGATTGATTTCATATTAGACGGTATTAATCAAGGAAAGAGCGTCATGATTATTTCGAACAAAAATAAAGAAATTGGCGAACTGCTTATGAAAGAATTGCAACTGTCTGTTACGTATCTACATGGAGAAGGTGGTTTTTTAGGAGAGCATCAGAGAATCATTTATTGTATTACAAACCGTTTCATTTATCCAAAAATGAAAGATCTCGTTCTCTCTGTAGATCCAAGTGCTATAATTGAAGCTTCTTATTCAACAGAAACAACTGGTGTAAAGCGTCCAGGAAGGACAGCGAGATCAGGGCAAGTATCAGAAAAGTAGTGAGTGAAAATAACTCCACGTAAGTATAACTTGCGCGGAGTTATTTTTAGTTAGGAAACCAGACTTTTTTCAGTAATTTGACAACAGTTTCGATACAATCTTCTGGAATACCACCGAAACCGAGTAATACATATGACGCCTCTCTTAAATTATGTACAGAATCATATGTAGAGAGCGGGTACAATTTGATTCGTTGTTTTGCAGCAGTATTAATAAGTTCTTGTTCGTTCATCCCATTATGAACATGGAGTACAATATGAAGTCCTGATTGTTCGCCAAGTATATGAACGTGAGCTCCCATTTCGTCCATGATAGATTTAACTAATGAAATGTGCTTTCTTTTATATAACGTACGAATTCGATTTATATGACGTTCCCAATCACCTTTTTGAATAAAGGTGGCAAAAGCGAGTTGCTGCATTGTAGAAACCGTTTGTTTAAACATGCCCCCAAGTTCTTTATAAGCACTTAAAAGATGAGGCGGTAAAACGATATATCCCATTCGTAAAGAAGGTAAAAAGGATTTCGAGAAAGTTCCCATATAAATAACGCGTTCATTTGAATCTAGTCCTTGCAAAGAAGGAATTGGTTTTCCTACATAGCGGAATTCCCCGTCGTAATCATCTTCAATAATATATCCCCCGCAATCATTCGCCCATTTTAATAATTCGAGTCTTCTAGATAACGGCATAATTATTCCAAGTGGAAATTGGTGAGATGGGGTGAGGTATGCAACATTGGCGCCTGATTCACGCAAAGCTAAAAGATGAATACCTTTATCATCTAAAGGAATAGGATGAACGGGAAGACCAGAACTTTGAATCATAGCAGTTACACGGTGAAATCCAGGATTTTCGATTCCATATTCTTTTTTGGAGCCGAGCAGCTGGAGGAGTAGCCAAAGAAGCGGTTGCGTACCCGCTCCGATAATAATTTGATCAGGTGAAGAATGTACCCCGCGAGCATGATATAAATATTTTGAAATATGTTCTCGAAGAACGAACTCACCTTGGGGATCTTCTTTAGAAAATAATTTATCTTCGTACTGGAATAAAGTTTCGTTTAAGGCTCTTTTCCAGTTTGTGATTGGAAAAGCTTTTTGATCAATAAGCCCTTGGCTACAATCATAGTCATATCGTTCTTCTATATTATTGTTAGTTTTGTACGACATATTTTGTTCATTTTTTGACATGATATTAATATCAACTTCCGCAACAAAAATACCCCGTTTCGGTTTGCTTTCTACATATCCTTCAGCTATTAATTGTTGATAAGCAGATTCAACAGTAATACGGCTAATATTAAGTTGTACTGCTAAATTTCTGTGAGATGGAAGACGTCTGCCGGCCGGGAGTGTTCCTAGAGAGATTTCTCGTTTCATATAATCATAAATTTGTAAGTAAATTGGTGTTTTACTTTCTAATTGCAGTGGAATAGTAAAATCCATTTTTGCGTTCTCCTTTAAATACTGGCCTTATAAAAAAGAATTGAACTGTCACTTAAGAGAATGACAGTTACTTTCTATAATGATGATATAACATTTAGAAAATTTTATAAACAGTTAGGAGAGAGACATAGTGAATATTAGAGAAGTAGTAACAGAAGGCGATTTATATAAAGTATTACCCGTTTTACAGCAATTACGAACGAAACTTTCAAAAGAGGAAGCAAGTTCTTTATTTCGAAAAATGAAAGAAGAAAATTATCAACTACTCTCGTTACGTAATGAAGATGATGAAATTGTTAGTCTTGCTGGTGTAGCGGTTTGTACGAATTTTTATAATGAAAAGCATGTATTTGTTTATGATCTTGTAACGGCGGAGGCTCACAGGTCGAAAGGATATGGAAAAGTTCTTCTGTCATATGTAGAAAAATGGGGGATAGAAAAAGGGTGCAGTTCTATCGTTCTTACATCAGCGTTTCCAAGAGTCGATGCGCATCGTTTTTATGAAAGAGAAGGGTATGATAAAGTAAGTTATTCTTTTTATAAAGAATTATAATTAAAAGTAGGTTCTATATGGGATGGCATATAGAACCTACTTTTAATTTAGAAGTGAAGGATGAAGAGGGTTAATAACTTATTTTGTCGAAGAGTTTCTTTATAATTGAGACGATAATAGTGAATTTAAAGAAGGTTAGGGGAGTTTATACTTGGAAAAAATTCAGAAACTATTAATCCCAAAAGGTGTAAGAGTTATCGTAATATCTGATATTCATGGCGAATTAGAGCTTTTTAAGGAACTATTACATAAAGTTAACTTTAAAGAAGAGGACTATTTAATTATTAATGGTGATATTTGTGAAAAAGGAAGAGATAGCATCGGTGTAGTCAACTACGTCTTGAATCTTGTAGAGAACAATTCAAATGTTCATGTTGTTGAAGGGAATTGTGAAGTGATAATTGAAGCGCTTGTAAATGAAAATCCTGCGCTAATAAATTATTTATGTACGCGAAAAAATACAATTTCTAATGAATGGCTAGGGAAATTGAACGTTACCATTAATGAAGAAAGTGATATTTGTGAAGTGAAAAACATATTGATGAGCCATTTTTCAAAAGAAATAAAGTGGCTAACAGAATTGCCAACTGCTATTGAAACTGAGGATTATATCTTTGTACATGCTGGCCTTGAAGATAGAGAGGATTGGAAACAAACAGACAGGAAAAATGCAATTGCAATGCCAGAGTTTTTTAATAAGTCACACAGAGCGGATAAGTACGTAATTGTTGGACATTGGCCTGTTGTGAACTATTCCGAGGAGGCGCCGTCTAACAATCCAGTTATTGATAAGGAGAAAAAAATTATTGCGATTGATGGTGGTAATGCGATTAAAGAAGCAGGGCAATTAAATGCATTTATTATTCATCGAGAGAATCTTAACGATACATTTTCCTATACATATGTAGATCATTTTCCGCAGTATGAAGTATTAGCGGATTTTAACGCAAATTCAATAATGAAAGGCGGAGTTACGTATCCGCATTATTACATAGAACTTGTTGAGGAAATGAAAGATTTTACTTTATGTAAACAAATTGAAACGAATGAAATGCTTCATGTGAAAAACGAGTATATAAAGCAACTTGAATCAGGGGAGTATACAGTGAAAACTGATATTTCTTGTGCTCAAATAAGTGTAAAAAAAGGTGATGTAGTCACGCTTATTGATGACAGCTGTATAGGATATGATTTAGTCAAAAAAGATGGTGTGGAAGGTTGGATAGAGAAAGGAATTCTTCTTGAAATGAATGAGAGGGAGTTGAAAATATATAGCTGAAAATGGGAGGGAATATATCCTCCTATTTTTTATGATGTAGGCGCTGAAATCGTATTTCTTCTAATTTGCTATGAAGTTCATCTTCTAAGTTAAACTCAAAAAAATTAGCCAACTTGCATAAATAAGCTAAACAATCTGTAAGCTCTTTACCGAGATTTTCGCGTATTTTTGCTTTAGTTGCTATGTGTGCTGCATCTTCTGAAATTCCATTTTTCTTTAGTTCTTCAGTTGTATAAAAGAGTGTACGAAATTCTTCGGCTACCTCTGCAACTTCAGTTGTTAATAGCATATGTGTGTAAAGGAGAAATTCTTTGCTACGCTGAAAGTCATCGCGCTTATCATTATGACTCCAATTCATTTCCTCTTGAAAACGTTGGTACATTTTTTGAACTTGTTCCACGTCAATGGTCCTCCTTAGAAAAAATAAAGTCCTGGGTTAATAAATTTATTATACGTATCAAATAGTCTTAAGGGGACAATCTGTAACAAAATTATATAACATAAAAAGGTTTGTGTTTTGATTTTTCTGAAAAGAGATTATAATTTATATATATTAAATAGTAAGGGATGTAGGAGGGAATTATGCAAAACGTTATATTAAAGGGGAACAAAGTTACAATTCGTACAATTGAAGAATCAGATATAAAAACATTATGGAGCCTCGTATATAAAGAAGAAAACCCAGAATGGAAGAAATGGGATGCACCATACTTTCCAATATCAATGCAAGAATACACGCCATATAAAGAAAATTCACAAAAACGTTTAAAAGAAGAACCGCTATCGAAATTAATTGTCGAACATGACGGTCAAATCATTGGGACAGTAGGTTTTTATTGGGAGCATAAACCGACGCGTTGGTTGGAGATGGGAATTGTTATTTATAATCCAACATACTGGAATGGTGGATATGGTACAGAAGCATTAACACTATATAGAGATTTGCTATTTGAAAATATGGAGATTGGTAGAGTGGGGCTCACGACTTGGTCTGGAAATGAACGAATGATGAAAGTAGCAGAAAAAATAGGAATGAGATTAGAAGGTAGAATGCGAAATTGTCGATATTATAACGGGACATACTATGATTCTATTCGAATGGGAATGATTCGTGAAGAATGGGAAGAGCTTTGTGTAACGAAGGGGTGAGGAAGCGTGTACGCTATTATTGCTACATTTGATAGAGTGTCTACTTATAAAATTAGAGAATTGCAAAGTGAATTAACGAATATAATCGGAACAAACCAACTAGCTGGAGTAGAACCCCATATTACATTGGCTGATTATAATGAGTTAGATGTTAATTTATATACGGAGAAATTAAAGGAGTTTGTAGCTTTCCAAGAGAACATTGTTGCTGTAACTTTTCCTTCTGTTGGAACTTTTCCTACTAACGGAACGATCTTTCTAGCACCGATCATTACCAATGAATTATTAAGATTTCATCATTCTTATCATGATTATTTCAAAACTTTTCATGATAATCCAAACTCATATTACGTACCAGGAAAATGGGTTCCGCATTGCACGATTGCTAATCAGTTAAATTCAAATCAGTTTTTAAGTGTAATGGAGTATATATATGAAAAATTTGATGTTACAACAGCTTCGATTGGGAAGTTAAAATTAATTAAAGTAAATTATGAAAATGGTTCTGCCATTTCTTCTAGTATATTAGCAGAATATAATTTAAAGAGAATGGAGGCATCAAGATGACATATGTAATTAGAGAAATGAAGCAAGAAGACATTCATGCTGTACAATCAGTAGCGAAAATAGCTTGGCATGATACATACGAAGGAATTATTCCGAGAGAGATTCAAGATAGTTTTTTAGATGAAGCATATTCTGATGAAAAAATGAAATATCGTCTTAAAAATACACATTTATTTGTTGCGGAAGAAGAGGGAGAAGTAATTGGCTTCGCGAATTTTTCTCCGATCAGATTACAAAATGAGGCAGAATTAGGTGCGATTTATTTATTACCAGAGCAGCAAGGAAAAGGTATAGGAAGCGCTTTATTACAAAAAGGGATCACGACGTTAAAAGGGATTCGAAAAATGTACATTCATGTAGAAGCGGAAAATGAAAAAGGAAAACGATTTTATGAAGCGAAAGGTTTTGCAGCTTTAGAGCAATTTGATGAAGATTTCGAAGGGCATATGCTGCAAACAGTGAGGATGGTTTTATACATATAAGGAGGATTAGAAATGAGAATATTAGATTTCAGTGAAAAAGTAGGGAAGCACATATCAGCATTTCAATCTAACTTTATAATGTCAAAAATATTAAATCATCAAGGGAATATACATATCGGTGCCGTGCATTTACAAGAGAATGGAATCATCGGATATCATGAAGCAGTTGTATCTCAACTGCTTCTTATTGTGGACGGCGAAGGATATGTGTGCGGGGCCGATAAAGAAAAATTGAAAGTGAAAGCAGGACAAGCTGTTTTTTGGGAAAAGGGAGAGTTTCATGAGACAAGTACGGAAAAAGGATTGATGGCAATTGTAATTGAGTCAGACGGTCTTGAAAATGGTATTTCAATGATGATTAGAGGGCAGGAGGGAGAAAGGAATGATTACAAAAGCGAATGAGAAAGAAACGGAAAAAATATTACATTATGCAGCTCAATCACTTTTCGAAGGAACGAGAGGGAATTGTCAACTAAGTAAGGAAAAAGCGATTGAAATCACAAAGCCTTTAGTAGAAAAAGGAGCATATTATTTAGTTATAAGAGAAGAAAATAATATAGTTGGATGGATATTGATAGGAGAAAATACAGAATATTTTTCTCGTGAAAAACTTGGATTTATTTATGAGTTGTATGTTTTTTCGGAGTATCGCGGGAGAGGATTATCACGAAAACTAATGAAAGCTGGGATCAAGGAACTACAAGAAAAGTATTCAGAAATTCGCTTGAATGTATTTGCAGGGAACTTTGCGAAAGAGATGTACGAAGATTTCGGTTTTATAGAAAGGCAAGTGGTTATGACTTTGCGGGGATATTAGCTAGTTATGGAGAGGAGTTTTTACAACTATTTTCGTCTTATTATCCTAATTTAGAAGGAGTAAAGGAGCGAATGTACTTTTATAAAAGTACATTCGCTCTTCAAGAAGCATTATTTGGTGTACTAAATAATGATAAAAAAGCTTTTGAAGCTGGAATAGCACAATATGTATAAAAGCCGATTTCAAATCGGCTTTTTATTATCTATACATCGTCCACATCCCAATATCTTTAAACCCTAATCGTTTATAAATTCGTCCAGCAGCTGGATTGTTATAAAATAAGCAAAGCGTGCGCCCTTCATTCGTAAAGCCTTGAATCATTTTCTGTAATATGAGCGAAGCGTATCCGCTCCCGCGATAATTTGGGTGTGTACATACGCCAACAACCATAGCGGATAATGAGTTTTCAGCGGAAGTAGAGGCGGATGCGATGATTGCACCGTCTTTTTCAATATAATATGTACGTCCTGTATTTGTTTCGATAGCTTGCCTTAACATTTTTTCTGATTCATTAGCAGCTGGGAATTCAGCGATGTTACTTCGTAATTGCATAATTCGTTCTATATCATCTAGTGAGGCAAGTTTAATTGTTTCATGAATAGGTGAGCTAGGTAATTTATTGTCATCTAGACATTCGCAAAAATGCATTTCATTTTTGACGCCTAGTTGTATACTTTGAGTAGCTTCAAATTTTTCTACAATGTTTGATTTGCCAGAGAGTTTAAGCGGCTTATATGCCGAAAGAAGTTCCTCATAGTCAGCAACTACAAAGTCCTCTTTACTATACGGTATAAATGAATCGTGGAAGCGAAGTAAAATAGATTTTAACGCGCCATCCTCATTAAAATTTCCCCATAGTTCTTGAAAGTCTTTGTCATATCCGAAAGCTTCAATATCTCCAATGATAAATAAGTTAAGGGCAGCTTCTTCTTTTAGAAAAGTAAATACTTGTTCATGATCTTTCTTTGTTAATTTTCGTATCATAACAAATCTACCTCTTTTTGTTTTTTCTAAATATTATAACTTTATGTTTTTGAAATCAATATAAAATTTTATGTTTAGTTCACAAACTTTCGGAAAAACTAGGAAAGATATGACAAAGGAGGTTATGAACGGTGGATCATCCAATTCAAGGATTAATGAAAGCAGCAATGGAAAATTTGAAGGAAATGGTCGATGTAAATACGATTGTTGGAGAGCCTGTTCAAACGGCTGACGGTGGTGTAGTGTTAACGGTTTCTAAAGTAGCGTTCGGTTTTGGAGCAGGAGGTTCTGATTTCCAGACGAATGATGGGCAAAGAGCGAACAGTAACCCTGCATTTGGTGGCGGTAGCGCGGGTGGTGTGTCAATTACACCAGTAGCATTTCTAGTGGTGAATAAAGATGGGGTTAATATTCTTCATTTGCAAAATGCGACACATTTAGCAGAAAAAATAATTGAATTAGCTCCACAAACAATCGATAAAATCCAATCGATGTTCCAAAAAGATGAAAAAAAAGAGGGGAATCATCATCCTCAAAATCCAGATGATATCCTTTAAAAACGCCTGCTTATGAGCAGGCGTTTTTTCTTGTAATCAGTATGTAATAAAACACATGAAATTGTAAATAGTTTTTGAAGTTTTTTCTATGTTTCTAAAATTTTTCATGTTAAAATATGCTATAGAATTGAAACATACAAAACGAAGGTGGCTAGGTGCTTTGTCTGGAGGATCTGACCAAGTAAAAAATATGATATATATTAATGGTAATCGTCGGGGTCATTGTTTTATTACATCTGGAATTACGTTTAAAGAGTTTGCAAGTAACATCCCTTCACCACTTCACCAAGTATTGCTTTTAAAGCATAATTTTGAGTGGACAGATTTTCATTATCATACTTTATTTGAATATGTCGAGGAAGAAAACATACATAAACTTATTCAAGCAGAGATTGATGAATTTGATGAATTTTGTTGGGTAGATTTTGATGATGCAAGCGATTTAGATGAATTAGAGCCAAAAGAAATTGCAGAACTTTTATATTTGGCTCACAAAAAAGAACCACTCGGAAGAACATTCTTCCCGTTGCTGAAAAATAGATTTGTTTATTTTTCACATGATGATGGTTGGTACAACAAAGTGTACTACCGTAGAATCAGTGATTTTGTGGGAATGCTAAGTAAAGTGATTCCATATAAACTCGGTTCGTTTGGAAAAACACGTTTTTCTTTCTTCCAAAAATCAAAGATCTTCCCAGCAATTTCAAAGGAAGTTATCCTTGGGCTTGTTCCGTTAATGGAAGATGGGTTATACATTGATTTAGCGGGGAAAATTGAGTCAAGAAGAGGTCTTGAAATTCCGGTATATGTAGTGGGATCATTCGAAAGTACGGATGAGGTACTAGATAATATCGATGAATTGAAAGCGGAAGCAACAGAAACGGGTTGGCTCATTTTTGATAAGAAAGAACAAGAGTGGCAATGGGTTGTAGACTAAGAAAACTTGGCGCATGAAGTCAAGTTTTCTTGTCTTTTGAAAGGAGAACAAATGAAGAAATATTATACAATTGTGGGTATTGTAAGTATTATTCTCGTGACGATATTACTTATAACTTGTCCGAAAGAATCAGATTTTAAATTGTATTTAGAGGATAAGTATGCATTGAAATGTGACGAGAGTAGCTTTGAATGCACGCAAAATGTAGATGAAAAAAAAGAGAAATTACAGTTTGAAAGTATTGATGCACGAAATGGTGTTTTCTTTATGACTGTAAAGCAAACGTATAAAACAGAAGCTGGTGTTACGAAAGAATATAGCGGAGTAGGTATATTCGGTACATTTCTTTTTGTTTCAGAGAAGACTTTCTAGTAATAGAAGGTCTTTTTTTTATGCTTATGTTCATATAGATGAAGTAAGACAAGCATAGGAGGGGTATTGATGAAGAAGGGATGTATCGTTTGTGGTGGTGAGGAGTTTTTTTCTTCAACATTATATGCACGTACGAAACAAGATTGGGCATATGCGCCAAACATGTACCGATTTGAAAAGGTGTTTATTGAGCATAGAGATGAAGAAAATTATCCAGTTTTTCAAGAAATTACAGCGAAGCATTGTTGTGGATGCGGTCATATCATGTTGTATCATGAATGAACACACCAAGTATAACTTGGTGTGTTTTTTTTAAAACGCTGATAAAGCAAGCGGATATAGTAAAGTGAATAAAACAGAAAAACTGCCAAAACCAATTGCTGTATATCCGAGTGTTCTCGCTCCGAAATTGACAGCTAATAAACCAACTAAAATCGCAAGGGAGCCGAGTGTAACTGGATAAAAAGCAATGGAGAATAACGAAAGAAATAAAGCAACATAGCCTACCATTGCACCGGTATTTGTACCTTCTATTTCATTTGCAATTTCTTTGCGCTCATGTCTAATCGGAATGCCGGCCGGAGATATTTCAGCTGCATACTCTTCGTTTTTTTCACCACTTTTAAAATGATGATTTCTCTTTCTTCGCATATACATCCCTCTCTTTCAATTGGGTGTATCTATAGTATCCTTCATAAAGACAAGAACATGAGCATGAGTTATACCCAAGTAAAGCAAAAATTGGAGAATGTAGATTCCGTTGCTATCTTATCCTGCTCATTGTGAGAATAAACAGGAATTAAGGAAAATGATGTAGAATGAAATGAATGATAATAACTGAAGGTAGGGGAATGTATGGCGGAGTTTAATTGGCATGAATCGGCAGAGAAGAAATGGGATAGCAATGCAGAGTTTTGGAATCAAAATAGTCAGGAGATGTGGGATAGCGGGAGCAGGAGTACAATCATTCCATTTTTTGAGCAGTATGTAGAAAAAGAAGCACAAGTGTTAGATGTTGGCTGTGGTGATGGGTATGGTACATATAAATTAAGTCTTACTGGGTACAAAGCGGTTGGGATAGACTTATCGGAAGTTATGATTCAAAAGGGTAAGGAACGCGGAGAAGGTCCAAACTTATCTTTTATAAAAGGTGATCTTTCTTCATTACCATTTGAAAATGGACAATTTGAGGCAATTATAGCAATTAATTCTTTAGAATGGACCGAGGAGCCATTACAAGCATTAAATGAAATAAAGCGTGTTTTAAAGAAAGATGGATACGCATGTATTGCAATTTTAGGGCCGACAGCAAAGCCACGTGAGAATAGTTATCCTCGTTTATATGGAAAAGATGTTGTTTGTAATACGATGATGCCTTGGGAATTTGAACAGTTAGCGAAAGAACAAGGTTTTGAAGTTATAGATAGTACCGGCGTATATAAGCGCGGAGTAAATGAGAAGATGTTAGGTCAACTACCTACAGAGTTACAACAAGCGTTAACGTTTTTATGGGTATTTATGTTAAAAAACGTATAATAAAATTGAAGGATTTTAGGAGGTAAATAAGTGCAGAAAATACAAAAAACTGATACAATATCATCAGAACCAATTAAAGGGGGACTAGGGTATATGACAATTACTACAACAGTTAAATCTGATATTGAAATCGCACAAGAAGCAAGTATGAAGAAGATTCAAGAAATTGCAGCTGAGTTGAATATTTTAGAAGAAGAATTAGAGCCATACGGACATTATAAAGGCAAGTTATCTCTTGATATTTTTAAGCGCTTACAAGATGAGAAAGATGGCAAAGTTGTTTTAGTAACAGCGATTAACCCGACTCCAGCAGGAGAAGGTAAATCAACAGTAACAGTTGGTTTAGGTCAAGCTTTTAATAAAATTGGTAAGAAAACAGTAATTGCGCTTCGCGAACCATCTCTTGGACCAACAATGGGATTAAAGGGCGGAGCAGCAGGTGGTGGTTTTTCACAAGTAGTACCAATGGAAGATATTAACCTTCACTTTACTGGAGATATCCATGCGATTACAACTGCCAATAACGCATTAGCGGCGTTTATTGATAATCATATCCAACAAGGAAACGCACTTGGAATTGATACACGTAAAATTGTATGGAAACGCTGTGTTGACTTAAATGACCGTGCCCTTCGTAATGTAGTAATTGGCCTTGGTGGACCGGTTCAAGGTGTACCACGTGAAGACGGTTTTGACATTACAGTAGCATCTGAAATCATGGCCGTATTCTGCCTTGCGACAGATATTCAAGATTTAAAAGCGCGTCTATCTCGCATCGTGGTTGCTTATAATTTTGCAAATCAACCTGTAACAGTGAAAGATTTAGGTGTAGAAGGTGCGTTAACACTTCTATTAAAGGACGCATTAAAACCGAACTTAGTACAAACATTAGAAAATACACCGGCTATTATTCATGGCGGACCATTTGCGAATATCGCTCACGGTTGTAACAGTGTTATTGCTACGACAATGGCAGCGAAATTAGGCGATTACGTTATTACAGAAGCTGGATTTGGTGCTGATTTAGGTGCTGAGAAGTTTTTAGACATTAAAGCACGTGCAGCTGGTATTAAACCAGAAGCGGTAGTTATTGTTGCGACTATTCGTGCGCTTAAAATGCATGGCGGTGTAGCAAAAGATCAATTAAAAGAAGAAAATGTAGATGCGTTAGCAAAAGGAATGGAAAACTTACAGAAGCATGTTGAAACAATTCAAAGCTTCGGTGTTCCATTCGTAATTGCTATTAACAAATTTATTACTGATACAGATGCAGAAGTTACATACTTACAAGAATGGTGCAATGAGCGTGGCTATGCAGTATCCTTAACTGAAGTTTGGGAGAAAGGTGGCCAAGGCGGAGTTGACCTTGCTGAGAAAGTGTTAAAAGAAATTGACAAAGGTGAAAATAACTACGCGCCACTTTATGAATTAGAATTGCCATTAGAAGAAAAAATTCGTACAATTGCTCAAAAAGTGTACGGCGCAAAAGATATTGAATTTGCTCCGAAAGCACGTAAGCAATTAGCTCAATTTGAAGGAGAAGGCTGGAGTAACCTACCAATATGTATGGCGAAAACACAATATTCTCTTTCTGATGATGCAACAAAACTAGGTCGTCCATCTGACTTTATCGTTACAATTCGCGAATTGAAACCATCAATTGGTGCAGGATTTATCGTTGCGTTAACAGGAACAATGTTAACAATGCCAGGTCTTCCTAAACAGCCAGCTGCGCTTCAAATGGATGTAAATGAAGATGGAAAAGCAGTAGGTTTATTCTAAAAGGTTGTAATTCATCTCGTTTATCTGTAAACTATATATACATCAAGTGGCGCCTTTCCATAGAAAGGCGCCTGTTTTTTGGAGGAAATTATGTTTGATCCAACTGCTTTTGAAAATTTAAAGGTAATCGTGGAAGGAGCTGTCTATGATTTCGATCTACACGGTGATATTCTTGTAACAGATCGAAAAGATGTGATGGACCTTGCTTCATTAAGTCGTATGTATAGTATTTCATTTCAACTAACAGAAACATTTAAAACGTTGGTAGAAGCAACATTTTCGCTATCTGTTGATGCAAAGAATTTATCAGGTGAAATATTAGAGGTACCTCAGTTTATACCAGGTTGTGAAATGAAGTTGGAATTTTCGTTCCCGATGGAGCAACCAGAGGTAGGATGCCGCGAAATTGAAGCTGTATTGCAATCTATATGGGGAAAAGAGCGAATGATTTCGCAGAAAATTTCATACGAATATAATAAGCAAGCGATTTCATATCATAATAAGGTAGAGGTTCTATTTCAAAAAGCGATTACAGAAGACCATGTTGATGATTTAATAGCTGTTATTTCACACATGATAGAAACGGTGCGAACAATACAACATTTTCTTCAAAAATAGAGATAAAGGAGAAAAACAAATGATAAAAGATATGCAACCATTTTTACAACAAGCTTGGGAAAAGGCTGGTTTTAAAGAGTTTACTGAAATTCAAAAACAAGCGATTCCAACTATTTTAGAAGGACAAGACGTTATAGCTGAATCTCCAACTGGAACAGGAAAAACACTAGCGTACTTATTACCCCTTTTACATAAAATTAATCCTGAAGTAAAACAAGCTCAAGTTGTGATTGTAGCGCCAACTCGTGAACTTGTTATGCAAATTCATGAAGAAGTTCAAAAATTTACAGCGGGAACTGATATTTCAGGTGCATCTTTAATTGGTGGTGCAGACATTAAGCGCCAAGTAGAAAAATTAAAGAAACATCCGAGAGTTATTGTCGGTTCACCAGGACGTATTTTAGAGTTGATTCGTATGAAAAAACTAAAGATGCATGAAGTGAAAACGATTGTATTTGATGAGTTTGATCAAATTGTAAAACAAAAGATGATGGGTGCTGTACTTGATGTAATTAAATCAACGATGCGCGATCGTCAATTAGTATTCTTCTCGGCGACAATAACGAAAGCGGCAGAAGACGCGGCACGTGATTTGACAGCTGA
Organism: Bacillus cereus; assembly: GCF_015071065.1. Lineage (GTDB taxonomy): Bacteria > Bacillota > Bacilli > Bacillales > Bacillaceae_G > Bacillus_A > Bacillus_A cereus_BA. The sequence goes on from NZ_VOVA01000019.1 coordinate 80,200, forward strand.
ACCACAATTAGTACGTGTAACACGTTCAGAGGCAAAGAGCCTAGTTGAGCATACGTATATCGTGTGTGAACGTCGTGAAAAAAATGATTATATAAGAAGAATTATGCATATGGGAAATGTAAAAGCAGTTGCCTTCTTAAATGACCCATTCCGTTTAGATGAAATTACTCAGAAACTGAAATTCCGTAAAATGAAAGCAGCAGCTCTTCATGCAGAGGCAAATAAACAAGAACGTGAAGCAACGATGCGTGCATTCCGCAGCGGGAAATTAGAAATTCTACTTGCTACTGATATTGCAGCACGTGGAATAGATATCGATGATTTGACACATGTAATTCACTTAGAATTACCAGACACTGTAGACCAATACATTCATCGCTCAGGACGTACTGGACGTATGGGTAAAGAAGGAACAGTCGTTTCTCTTGTAACAGCACAAGAAGAGCGTAAATTACTTCAATTTGCGAAAAAACTAGGTATCGTGTTTACGAAACAAGAAATGTTCAACGGATCATTTGTAGAAACGAAACCACCAGCACCAAAGAAAAAGAAACCAGCGTTTACTGGGAAGAAAAAACCTAGATAAATGAATGAAAAGACGTAACTATGCGTAGTTACGTCTTTTATGTTTATTGGTAAAGTAGTGAACGAGTCAGTCGATAAATTTCGTGAAGAAATACATATAAAATAAAAATGTTACAGTTGGCGAAATGGTAACTAAGCCTTCTGGTAAAGTGTTTAACTTTGCTGATAGTGAAGGGAATTACTTTGCATTGAGACTCCCGCGACTAAAGTCGCAAGCCCGAATCCTTACGGATTTACGGGTGGGATTCTTGAATGG
>NZ_VOVA01000002.1 GCF_015071065.1 Bacillus cereus
GAGAAAAAGAGAGTATACTTTGGTATTGTGTAATAAAGATAAAGCCCACCTACGGAAATAGGTGGGCTTTTCTGATGGTTTTTTAGCAGAAGCAAGCAGCTCCAACTATGATTAATAGTATAAAGAGGGGGACCGTCAGGAAAATGCGGATTTACAACGCTAAGCCCATTTCCAAGACGATTCCCCTATTTTTAACAACGCTAAGAAAGTTTCAATGGTCTTAGAGAATCTAATGAGACCACTTTCTCTGAATTAAAATGGTATTCTCCTAGTAAATTGATATGTTCCCAACCTAAAGGTGACATATGATGCAATAAGTCCTCATTAAAACTACCTATCCGTTTTTGATATTTAACTGCTTTTGTTAGATGTAAAGTATTCCAGATACTGATGGCATTGATAATTATGTTTAAGGTACTGGCCCTTTGCAATTGATGCTGTATGGTTTGTTCCCTAAGCTCACCTTGTTTTCCGAAGAAAATAGCTCTTGCAAGTCCATTCATGGCTTCTCCTTTAATTCGAATGGTGGCAGCACCTTTTATTAGAATTGTCCTCTTGGTGTAACAAATGCTTTTTTGTAAATAATATGTTTGTTAAACAATTAATTAAGGGGGACTTGTATGCCACAGGATCGAAAAGCAGAAGTTCAAAACGATGCATACGAAGGAAAAGAGATCATGCCAGATAATCCACAATATCTACCGCGTCACGTGCAAATGGAGCTGCCTCACGAATTTTCTGTAAATCCTCTGTTTGCCCGCGAAGGAGAATCAGTCGTTCCACGCTTTCACATGCCTGATGAAGGCATGTTACCAGAAACAGCGTATCAAATCGTCCATGATGAAATTGCTCTTGATGGCAATGCCCGCTTGAATCTTGCAACATTCGTTAGCACATGAATGGAGCCTGCCGCAGAGCACTTATATGCCAAATCATTCGACAAGAACATGATTGACAAGGATGAATATCCACAGACAGCCGAAATTGAGGAGCGGTGTGTCCGCATTTTAGCAAACCTCTGGCATTCGCCCACCCCTCTTACGACTATGGGCGTTTCAACAACTGGATCGTCGGAAGCATGTATGCTCGGGGGGCTTGCGTTAAAGAGACGCTGGCAAAATGCACGCAAAAGCGAAGGGAAGCCGGTGGATCGGCCCAATATTGTGTTTAGTTCTGCTGTTCAAGTCGTGTGGGAAAAATTCGCGAACTATTGGGAGGTTGAACCACGCTATGTGAAGGTTAGCCCAGAGCATCCCCGATTGGATCCTCAGGGGGTCCTCGCTGCCGTGGATGAAAATACGATTGGTGTGGTACCGATTCTCGGTGAGACTTATACCGGGCTTTACGAACCGGTTGCCGCCATTGCGAAAGCGTTGGACGATTTGCAGGAGAGGACGGGCCTCGACATTCCCATGCATGTGGATGCGGCTTCGGGGGGATTTATAGCACCGTTTCTTCAACCAGATTTAGTCTGGGATTTTCAATTACCGAGGGTGAAGTCCATCAATGTATCCGGACATAAATATGGATTAGTCTACCCTGGGTTGGGTTGGATAATTTGGCGGGAAGCTGAAGATCTCCCTGAGGATCTAATCTTCCGCGTCTCCTATTTGGGCGGGAACATGCCGACTTTTGCCCTGAATTTCTCTCGTCCTGGCGCACAAGTGCTCCTGCAATATTACAATTACCTGCGTTTGGGGAAAAGTGGGTACTATGATGTCCAAAGGGCTTCTCAGAAAGTCGCTCTTTTTCTTAGCAAGGCGATTCAGAAGATGGAACCGTTCGAACTTTTGTCCGATGGTTCGGATATTCCGGTTTTCGCTTGGCGACTGAAAGATGGTTACACATTAAACTGGAATCTTTATGATTTATCTCGACAATTGCGTGTGTTTGGCTGGCAAGTACCCGCCTATCCATTGCCTCCAGATATGGAAGCGGTGACGATTATGCGCGTTGTGGTTCGAAATGGATTTTCCATGGATCTCGCGCATTTATTTTTGAGGAACCTCAAACAGACCGTTGCCTTTCTGGATTCCCTGGACGGGCCTATGCCACATGATACGAAATGTGATAATGGGTTTCATCACTAAATGAAAAAAGCCTAATTTCTTCACATTTAATTGAGAAATTAGGCTTTTTAATATTGAAATTTCCTTAACGTTGTAAATCAGCATTTTTCTGACGCTACCCCATAAAGAAAAGACACCCATATATGAGTGTCTTTTCTAATAGTTTGTTTAGCAGAAGCAGCTAGCTCCAACTATGATTAATAAAATAAATAATACAACTAATAAAGCAAAGCCACCGCCACAACTACTACAACTACCACCAAAGCCCATAATAGTTCTTCCTCCTTTAGATAAGAGGAGAAAACAAGGTGTCACTCATGTATTTAACGGATTCAATTTACTTTATGTTTTTACGCATTAATTGAGCAGGTCCTTTTGAAAATAAAAAAAGACACCCTAAGGTGATCTTCTTATGTAGGGCGGGAAGACATCGGCCTTCCTTCCGGGTTGCCATCAAGGGATTCAGCCGAGTTACGTATAAATTGCATCAAAAATGTAAATCAGCATTTTTCTGTTGTTGTCCTTTATTAAGACTTTGTTTTATAAATAATTCTGCAATGATTAAATTTGGCACCCACGCTAACCAAGCAATAACAGCATAACTAAGTTCGAAATGCTTCAGTCCAAATAGCAATACAAATAAAGGTAGCCAAATTCTTAATGTAACTGCCGCAAAGGTTAAGGAATAATTTCTGATCATCCAATTCCGATGGTCTTGAATTTTTTTATTCTTAACTCTGTTTAATGCTTGATATGCCGATGTTAGCCAAAATACGGATAACAAACCGAAACCAAGCTTTCCTACTAATCCTCCCGTAGCGTAAAAGGATAAATAAAGTCCTGAAACGCCGCCAAATAATACACCAATCATATAGATTTTTCCAATCATTCGATGGCGACTGATATTCTTTTCTCTAAATTTTGTGGATAATGTAAAAGGACCAATTACTAATGCTACTACACTAGTTGCAATATGTAGAAATAACATAATGTACCAAAACGCACTCATTTTAGATAGAAACATAAGCTTCATTTGAACAAACCCTGCTTGAAATCCATCCATAATAAAATATTGGAAAACAGCATAACCAGCTACTAAAATAGCTGAAAAAGTAAATATAAACCAAGTTTTTTTATTCATAATTTCACCACCTCCTGCAACATTTAAGGGAATTAGAACATATATTGCTGTTTATCTAGGGTTAAAAGAGAACTTAATTAACTTCTTTTACTTCTTTCGGCAGGGCATCATGTTCAATCCAGTTTTCGACTAAGCTATTAAACAGTTCAGGATTTGCTAAAGAAATTCCGTGATTAATTTTAGAAATAATACCACCTAATTAATCATACAACAAAAAAGGAAGTTCTGGTGAATTTATCCATATATGCCATATTTGTTGTTAGTAATTATTTTCTCAATAATCAATTTAGGAGTAGGTGTCACGGTTCCAGTAATGACCGCAATAGTTATGCAAGCAGTAGGCCCATCTTATGAAAATATGGATGGGGCAACCTTAAATGTAAATTGACACCAGATAATTGCTCGTTTAGTAGGGGTACCACCTCATCGTCATCAAGTTAAAAAAATTAATTATCCCCCAAAACGAAAAAAACGAGCTGAATTCACATAAATAACTGTAGAGAGATAAAAATTTCGTTCTGGGGGTACTATAAAATTTTAGCTTGATGGCGGATGGAGTAGCACCAACAAAACGCGAATTTCGTACGTTAAGCAAAGTTTTTAAAAGAAAAAGCCGTTTTTCTGAACATGTGAGAGCTATATAATATTGTAGGTGGAAAATATATCTAGATAATTCAAATCAGTTCAAATTAGTGTAAACGTCAAATAACCCCAAAATAAACAATAAAAGTTGATTTTGGGGTTATTTTTTGTTGGCTTTACTTTTTTTCGGCACTTTGCATATCGATGGTAAATCTGTTGACCACGGTAGGACTTTATTTCAAACCCACACAAGAAAAATTAGATTACCTGCACACTAAAAAGTATAGCGAACAGGTAATCTAGGTATTTTGAGATTAATGAAAAGCTAATTTATTTTTTGAATTCTTCCATCAATAATAGGCTGAATTGGTTCTTTTGCTTGTTTTATATAATCTACTAATGCTTCAAAATCAGTTGGTCCTGTTTCAGCATCTTTCCCATTTTTAAAGGACACAAATCCATCTCCACCTGAAGCTAGAAATGCGTTCGCAACGACGCTGTAAGTTTTAGAAGGAATAATTTCTTCTCCATTTGTTAAGCGAATACTTGTGACTTTTTCTCCATTTGGCTTGTTCGCATCCCAAGTGTATTGGATCCCTGAAATTTGAAGCATTCTTGTTATGTCTTTTTGCCATTGTTGATTTAAAATATCACGAATGTCTTGACCCGTTAAATTAACTTTTATTAATTGATTTCCGAATGGTTGAATGCCATATACCTCTCCCCATGTAATATCACCAGCATCTAAGTCATTACGAATACCACCAGGGTTCATAAGAGCAATTTGGGATTGCATTGTTGCACGCTGAGCATCAGCGATTAAATTGCCGAGAGTAGATTCACCAGCCGTATTTTGTTTTCGATCTAGTGGGGCTGTAGATTTACCAACAACCTCATTGACAAGAGGTGCGATTTTTTCTTGATATTTCTCCATCTTTTTCTTTATTTTTTTATCAGGCTCTATGCCTTCATGGTAGGTTGTAATAATTTCTGCTTTTTTCTCAACAATATCTTTTGTCTTACGATCAATCTTTACATCAACATCAGCAAAAGCCATTCCATAAGAATTTGCTTGTACGACAAGTTTATTATTAACAGTTCCATTTACATAGGTGTGGCTATGCCCCCCAAAAATAACATCGACTTCTGGATCAGTCTCATTTGCTAGTCGGACGAGATCACCATTTGTTACGCCGTTCTCATCTGTTGTACCTCCGTTATGTGCAAGAACAACGATAGATTTAACGCCAAGTTCTTTCAATTTTTTTACGGATTTGTTAATGGCTTCAACTTCATCTGTAATTTCTACATTCTTTAGCATAGTAGGCATAACAAGGTTAGGAACATCTGTTGTTACGACTCCGATAAAGCCAACAGGAACTCCTTGTACCTTTTTTATAGTAAATGGTGGTAAAAATAGACGACCGGTGGATTTATTATAGAAATTTGCGGCAACATATGGGAATTTTGCTCCTTTAAAATTCCCTGTTTTTTCATGGTATCCACCATAAATAAGGCGGTGCATTTCTTCAATACCTTCATCAAATTCATGATTTCCTATGGTTCCAACATCAAATTTTAAATCATTTAGAAATTCAATCGTGGGTTCGTCTTGTAATAATGCTGAAACAGGAGGACTTGCTCCAACAACATCGCCAGCATGAACCTTTAATGTATTCGGATTTTGTTTTTCATGATCACGTAAATAAGCCGCTAAGTACTCGATTCCCCCTGCATCTTTATTGTTAATTTTCTTTACAGTGTCTAGTTGCCCATGAAAATCGTTAATACCGAGCATTTGTACATCTATGTAGCGGTTTGGTTCTGTAGTTGCGTGAGCTGGAGGCGTAGCAAATACACTTGAAAAGGTAACTGTACTTAATGCTAAAGCAACTGGAATGATTTTTTTCAACATAAAATTTTCTCTCCCCTTATTACAATCTGACATCATATGATATAATTTGACATCATTCGATATAATTTTAATAGATTAAGAAGATTAATTCTATAAAAATTCTACTAATTATAAAAATTAATAAGATTTTATTGTTTTCCGACAAAAGACTCATTCCTCAAAAATATGAAGGTGTGAAATACCAATTTTAGGTAGGAGATGAATATCGGTATGCGTGAGCCTACGTTTTTTTGATTAGGATATAAAGAAAAAGTACCACCGGCACTCCAAACATATATATATACTCAAAACGCACACCATTGGAGCCAATGGCATGCGCTACATAAATTGTTAGATATTCGCACACATCTGTTTTACAAACTATTCACAGGAAAACAGATTCATATGGATGAAATGGCAGAATCAGAGTAAACGTAAAATAGGGTGAGTGCAAAATTATGGATGTTACTTTTACATTGTTCTTTGTGAGGTAGCCTTACACATCCATCAACTTAAGAAATTGGTAGTTCTCCAAAACGAAGAAAATAAGCTAAATTCTTATAAACAACTGTAAAATAATAAAATTTTCATTTTGGGGACACTTCAAAATATTAGCTTGATGGACATGGAGTACTACCCCAAATAACAATAAAATCCTTCGAAAATTAATATGGTTTTTTAAAAATAGAGATGATATTATGGATAATCATACCATTTTTTCACTTCATGTATGATTTTACAGTAGGATACCTCTATATTAAGATGATGTAAATAAGGGGATAGATTAGTAACAGGGGGAGAATAATGAAAAAGTTATTACAAGAAATTATAAATTGGATCAGTATGACCGATGAACAGATTGTTATTGGCATTTCAGGACACGGTGCTGCTGGAAAAACAACGTTCGCCAATAAGCTCATAAACCAATTAAATCAAAATAAAGTGAATTATATTAATACAGATCCATACATTGTTAGTTCAAATGTACGAAAGTATACAAATATCCACTATACATATCAGAATGAAAATCATTATGATAAAATGACAGCTTGTCATCCATCAGCCCATCATTTGTCTGCGTTAGAGAGAGATGTTCAAATGGTAAGAGCTGGTTTAGATTTTTATACAATGGATACACATTATATAAAAAGTGAGTTAATTTCTTCGAAAAATAAGGTGACGATTGTAGAAGGAATGAGTGTCGCATTTAGTAATCCAAATTTATTTGATTTGAAAATTTACTTCTATACAGATGGAGAAACAGAATTAATGAGAAGGTCTAGCCGTGATATTATTGAAAGAGGAGCCGATATTAATTACTTAAGGAAGTCTCATGAAGAACGTCGGATTCAGTATGAAGTGTTTATGCATCCGTATAGTCAACGTTTTGATATTATTATCAAAAATTCCAATGAAACAATATGTTTAGAAAAAAATACATTTGAGTTTTATAAAGTTTAAATGCAAATACTTTATTTACTAAAATAGCAAGTTAGTGAATAAATTGTTCATATTTTTTCGGAAGGAGGTTAAGCAATGAGAGCACCGTATCAAGTATTGATATTTCCTTATATAAAAACTGACGATTCCATTCAATATGCCATTTTTAATCGAAGTGATTATGGTTATTGGCAAGGAATAGCTGGTGGTGGAGAAGATGGTGAGACTCCTATTGAATCAGCAAAACGAGAAGCGTTTGAAGAGGCTGGTATTACAAGAGAAAGTCCATATATAAAACTAGATTCTGTGTCTTCACTACCAGTAGAGGATGTAGTTGGTGAATTTCTTTGGGGCGAAGATGTTTATGTAATAAAAGAATTTTCTTTTGGAGTTAAAGTTCCTACAAAAAATATTAAATTATCTAAAGAACACTTCAATTATAAATGGCTGTGCTTTGAGGAAGCCGTAACGCTTGTAAAATGGGATAGTAACAAAACGGCTTTGTGGGAATTAAACAAAAGGCTGTTAAAATAATTAAAGTGTTAGTTAACAAAGCCGATAGTGGAGCGAGAATTAAACAACTTAAAAAAGCTTTGCTACATTACCTATGTAGCAAGGCTTTTTTCTTAGCGTACGAAATTGCGTTTTGTTGGCGGTACCCCGCTAAGAGCATGCAAGATTTTATACAGTTTTTCTGCTAATCCAATAACAAACGAGAACCCTAAAACCGCGCTAGGATAGGAATGTATAAAAAAATGCATAGATCCATAGAACAAAAAAAGGAGATTTACTTGTGAGATTAGGGTTCCTCCTTATTCTTGCTACCGATAATAGGTCATTATGTTAACTAGACGTGTATGAGATATACAATCAAACAAAGTTATTTTCCATTTTCATTCTTATTTTGAAATAGATGCACAATCAAAAGTCCACCAACAAATAAGATTGGAAATCCTACGACTATATATAATCCGTTTTTTGGTATTCCTAATATAATTGCAAGATAACTAAAAGAAAAAGCCCATAATGCTAAAATTATGATTTCTAACATCTTCTTTTTTATTAAAAGTTAAGCACCCCAAATCCCCTTAAAAAAGTTGTATTCGGAATATTGTAACAAAATCAAAAAAAGACCCTACAAGAGGGTCTTTCATCAGCTAATATTAAGCTTTTTGAACATTAGTAGCTTGTAGGCCACGTTGTCCTTTTTCTACTTCAAACGTTACACTTTGTCCTTCGTCTAAAGATTTGAAACCGTCGATTTGGATAGCTGAGAAATGTACGAATACGTCTTCTCCATCTTCACGCTCGATGAATCCAAAACCTTTGTCTGCATTAAACCATTTTACTTTACCTTGTTCCATAATTGTTGCCTCCTAGTATGGATACCCACACATATGTTACTACCCTTGCTCAAATACCTTAGACGAAAAACAAAATTTATTCTTAATCTCAAACCGAACAAAAATAGGTCTTTCTTAAATTAACATACTTTCTAAAAAATAGCAAATTTCAAAAATAAGTCCTTATGGTAATTAGCCACTAATAGTGGTTGCTGGAGAAAAAGTCACTATGATAGTCATCACAGCAAGAAGTTACCAAAGGATCTCAACAATATCATTGGTTTGATTTTTTTCAGACATTCAACAACTGATAAAATTAGATATTTTCGAGTTGAATTTTACTTCTGATAACGATAATTATGTAAATAAGCTGTCCATATGGGCAGCTTATTTTATTTTTTGTTTAGCACGGGGATTTTTTCATGAAGAAAAGACACTCACATGAGTGTCTTTTCCGATAGTTTTTTAGCAGAAGCAAGCAGCTCCAACGATGATTAATAAAATAAACAATACAACTAATAAAGCAAATCCTCCAGCGAAGCCACAGCCGCCACAACTACCACCAAAGCCCATAACAGTTCCTCCTTTAGATAGGAGGGGGAAAACAAAGGTTCACTCATGTGTTTTAACGGATTCAATTTACTTTATGCATTTATGAATGGAGCAGGTCCTTTTGAAAATAAAGAAAAGACACCTTATAAGGTGTCTTCCTTCGATTTGAAACATTTTAAGTTTAATAATATACGGTCTCGCCACTGACCTATTAGGCTGAAATTTTATAGTGTTTCTGAACAAAATTTTGTGCTAATTTTGAATCCTTAAGTTGATGGGGATCCTTTTACGTTTTATCATTTTTAAAAAAATCCTTCATTATCTTAGCGCCCTTAATATTCACCGTCACACCTTCTACTGTATCTTTCTTTTCATCTTTAGCAATCGTAATTTGTTCCTTATTATCAACCCACACAAGAAACTCTTCTTTTGAGTCATCTTTATGTGTAACGGTTATTGTAGAATGTGCAGATGCTCTCTTTTTTTGATCTAATGTGATTGTTTTCGGTGTTCCGTTTTGGACTGCTGAAGCGATGGATTGTATCATTTCCTCGTTATCTGTTTGAGATTTGGAACTAGTATTACTTGTTGTTCTAAGTAACTCAATATTTGTAATGTCTGCAGAGTTTAATTGAATGGCATTTTTCGTATTTTCTTGCTTAGTTTTTGGAGTATTATTTGTAGTAGAAGTGCTTGTACAACCTATTAAAGTTAAAGATAGAACACTTAGAGCACATATGTAAGTGATTTTTTTCATTTTATCTCCTCCTCTAATTTAATTATAACAATATTCTGTTAATTTAGGTAGTTATTGTAAGGAAAAGGTAGAATAATATTTCACCCTTACAAAATTGTCACATTCATGTAAGGTAATTCAATAGATTAGATACTTTTTCCATGTCATAATAAAGACATAAGAAAGCTAATTAAAACTACAACTTATTAGGAGAGTGTCAGTCATGATTGTAACAACAACGTCTGGAATTCAAGGTAAAGAAATTATAGAGTATATTGATATTGTAAATGGTGAAGCTATTATGGGTGCAAATATTGTCCGCGATTTATTCGCTTCAGTTCGTGATGTTGTCGGTGGCCGTGCTGGCGCTTATGAAAGTAAGTTAAAAGAAGCTCGTGATATTGCAATGGGAGAAATGAAAGAACTTGCAAAACAAAAAGGTGCGAACGCTATCGTTGGTATTGACGTAGATTATGAAGTTGTTCGTGATGGAATGTTAATGGTTGCTGTAAGTGGTACAGCTGTACGTATATAAGTAAATAAAAATACAGGCTCACCCCTCGAAGCTTATGCTTTGAGGGGATTTTTTGTTCTTAAGTTGTAGAAGTAAAAAGAACGGGCTGTATTCCTTAGAAAAATAGAAGTGCCATTATAATAAAAACTTACATCCAACCATCAAAATAGTCACAAGCGATTCCTACTAAGATCCGCCGATAATATCTCCGCCTGATTGCATCATAGTCTATGCGTTCACATAAAAAAGTTGTGCTAAATGATACACTATCGATTGTTGGAAATAACAAAATTAGTAGAGAGATTTTGACGTAGTTTAATTAGTACAAAATCTGTATTGTGCAAAAAAAAGCCAGGATTTATCCTGGCATTCCATAGATGGTACCTTGTACAAAAAAGCGGACTCACTCGCTCGCTCGTTTAAATTATAGAACAGTTTCAAGGGCTAAATTGAAAAGAAACAGTAATGTTACATATCTTTAACGTGAGTGTGAACTTTATGATAAATAATAAAATTGTTATTTGGGGTAATGGGAGAACTAGTGGTATTAATAAATGTAGAGATGGTGATACAAATGGGGAAGACAGAGTGTTCTTAGATGGAGTGGGTAAGGTGATAACGTTGATGCAAAAATAAATAAATTAAAGGACAGTACATATTTTACATGACTAATATGTACTGTCCCCGCTTATGCCACAATCGCGTCTGTTTCTGGAAGATAGGTATTTATGAATAATTGTGTCCTTTCTTGCTATAAATTTCATAAGCAAAAAACCAAATAAATATCCTATTCCAGCTCCTAAACTAACTGAAAACATTAAAGAAACCGGGGGAAATATGCCGAAAATCACACCGATAGTACAACCGAGAAGCATTCCTATGGGTATTAAACTATACAATATATTTACAATTATTTTCCGTTAAACGTAATATCCACGGATTAATTTGGTCTATTTAAAAGATTAATCAAAACGAATTCAATAGCTCGTTAAAAACACTTTCCCTTTTGCTTTCTCAGCAGATTGAACGACATCAACCGCAGTTTTCACATCTGCTAAGTCATACGTAGAATGTACCTTCATAAAACATAATTGTTTATTCTCTACTAAGCGGATTAAATGACGAAACGTCTCCTGCCAGTTATATGCTGACACGTCTTTATTCCAATGTCGTAAATGAAATATATTAGCATGCACCTTTGCTTTCGTGACAATCTCTGCCCAGTTTACTTGTACGCCTGATAGAAGACCGATAGTTAAAAAGTGTCCATTTGGACGTATACAAAATGCTAATTCATTTCCGTCAGGTCCTCCAATAGAATCAATCGCAGCATCTGCCCCGATTCCATTTGTTAATTCCATAACTGTTTCATAAAGCGGGGCAGTGGAAGTATCTATTACATATTCAGCACCGAGCTGAAGTAATTCATCTGTATGTTTATTATTTCTTGTCACCGCAATTAATCGGAAGTTTAAAATTTGCGATAACTGAGCAAAAAGGTGACCGATAGCGGATCCACAAGCGTTTACTAATAAAACGTCATTACGTTTTAAGTTTAGCGTTTCTGTACACGTAACCCATGCTGTAAGGGGATTAATATACATTTGGGCAGCTGTGAAATCATCAATTGAATCAGGAATTGGGACCACAAAGTCAGCCGATGTTGTAACAAACTCTTGCCAAGTACCTTCTCCGCGTAATGGCAAAACACGTTTGCCGATGAGCTCTCTAGAAACGAAAGAGCCTACATCTTCTACAATCCCAACACCTTCATAACCAGGTATGTTGGGTAAAGGGATTCTATGTGTGTATGCCCCGGTTATTGGAATTAAGTCGGATGGATTAATCGGTCTGACTAGCATACGAACTAAAACTTCATTATCTTTTAATGGTTCGATATTTTTATATTCAACCTGTAACACATCTTTCGGACTGCCAAACTCATGAAATTGAATGCATGTTCCGCGCAAAATAAATGGTCCCCCCTTAGTGTGATTGGGTTAATTATAGCATTTTTAGCTTAATTGATTATTTCAGTAGCACTAAATAAAGAGGAACAGACAGTCGTCGTTTATACATTTGATAAAATCGTAGAAAATGGTATTGCTGTATGTACAAGATTTAATGAAAAACAGGCTCACCCCTTGAAGCTTATGCTTTGAGGGGATTTTTATCTTGCAAATTTTAAAAAGATACATTAATTATGTAGCATTGTATGGATTGTAAAATCGATTTCCTGAATAAGTTATTAGGTACATAGTAATATAATAAAAAGACGCCCTTGTGAGCGCCTTTTTCCAATTTGAGATAGATGTAGCATTATTGTTCTGCTAGCTTACATAGCTCTCGTTTAAAGTTATTTCACACAAATGATCTGTGTATCAATTTGTTTTTGATATACAGATCATTTGTATGATAATTTTTATAGATAATTGCTGAATGATAACCTTACATGAATGCTTTTAAAAGTTCTTGAACCAATGGGATTACTCCACCTACAAATTTTAAAACTGCCATTGCGATTTCCATATGATCGCCTCCTTTTTTTAGTAATAAGATGTAATAAATCTTTATACCCTCATTATAGTAAGCGTTTACAATAACATCAATGCATTTCGATATGCAATATTTCATATTTGTATTCGGTAATGAAGATAAAGAGGAATCAGTAACTTATCCCGCTATTTGCGGGCAGTAAGACTTCTACCTCAACATTCGGCTGAAGCAAAGAAGTTAGGTGGGAGTGGGGCTGCCCGTAAAGCCTGATTGGTGAGGGCTAATAATCAGTGGGGATGGACAAAACTCCCACGGATTAAAGTTTCACTTTATCAAAATGCAAGTCGCATCTTGTATAGTATAATATAGTGGTGGAGGTCGAATATGAAAAAAGTAAATTCAAATATAGATTTGGATACAAATGTATTGGAAGCGGTATTTATTCCAAGAAGGTTTATTATTTTATGGATTACACTCGTATATATAGCTTCAATGCTTTTAGAATTTCGTAATAATATTTTCTCTATGGATAATTTCTTCTTTACAATAATCATTGTTATTCATACTATTTTTCATTGGTATGCGAGTTCATTAAAGAATAGGCAATTGTTGTACTTCTTTTTTGTACAACTCTTCATTGTGTTTTTCGCTGCATTTATTGTGCCAAATGGTTCGATAGCGATTTTGGTTGGATTAACTCCTATTTTAATTGCCCAAAGCCTATATGTTTATAACAATATATTTAAAGTAATGGCAGTTTTTACTCTCATGTATGCAATATTTTGTACTGCAATTAGTATCAATTATGGTGTGAATAAAGTAGCTATTCTTATCTCTATATTCCTTTTAGTGTTAGCAATTATTATTCCTTTTTCTTATATTAATAAGCAGCAATTTGATGCACGTAATCGTATACAGAGCTATATTCAAGAGTTAGAGTCTGCATATATGAGAGTGGAAGAATTGACATTAGCTAATGAAAGGCAGCGAATGGCAAGAGATTTACATGATACGTTAGCACAAGGTTTAGTAAGCTTAATCATGCAATTGGAAGCAATAGATGCCCATATGCAAAAAGGGAGTACAGGACGATCTCAAGAGATTATGAAACAAACTATGATAAGAGCGAGACAAACTTTACATGATGCAAGGTTGGTTATTGATGATTTGCGTCATACTACCAATTCATTTAATGAAGCAGTTGAGGAAGAGGTTCAACGTTTTTCTGAGGCTACGTCTATACGTGTGAGATTTACTATTCAAAGCCCCCCGCATATTTCAAGCTTAGTAAAGGAGCACTGTTTATATGTAATTAGTGAATGTTTAACGAATATCGCAAAACATTCACAGGCAACAGATGTAAATTTAAAAGTTGAATATATCGATGACCTTGAAAAGATTACTATTGAGGTTGAAGATAATGGAATTGGTTTTGACACTGGATATATCGGTAAGAATCCTGGACACTATGGTTTAATTGGCTTAAATGAGCGTGTTCGATTGATTAAGGGAGAAATACATATATTGAGTGAAAAGATGAAGGGTACGAAAGTGTATATTCAAGTGCCTATAAATAAAGAAGGAGATAGCCATGAAGTATAACGTATTAATTGTGGATGATCATTTCGTTGTAAGAGAAGGTCTGAAATTAATAATAGAAACGAGTGATTCATTTCAAATTATAGGTGAGGCTGCAAACGGAGAAGAAGCCCTTTCTTTCATAGAAAAAAAGAAACCTGATGTCATTTTAATGGATTTAAATATGCCTAAAATGAGTGGTTTAGAAACAATTGAGGCTTTAAATAAAAAACAAAATCATACGCCGATTATTATATTAACTACTTATAACGAAGATGAATTAATGTTAAAGGGAATTGAGTTAGGAGCAAAAGGATATTTGCTAAAAGATACGGATCGTGAGAATTTGTTCCGAACATTGGAAGCAGCTATTCGGGGTGAGATTTTACTACAACCAAATATCATGGAAAAGATAGTGAAGTATAAAAGGAAAGAAGTACATGCTGATAAGGTTGAAGAAAATAACTTAACAGAAAAAGAACTGTTTGTGTTGAAAGCTATTGCACGCGGATATAAGAATAAAGAAATTGCATTTGATATGGGGATAGCTGAGCGAACAGTAAAAGCGTATTTAACGAATATATACAATAAACTAGGTGTTAATTCGCGGTCAGAAGCGGTAGCTGTATCTATTGAAAGGAAGTTAATTCATTTTTAAAACATTATATATGCCCAATCGTACATTAAAGGCTTGCCCTTTTGTACGATTTTTTTATTTCTTCCTTATGTTATGCTTCAGAAAGTATGAGAGATTTAAGAACAGTACAATTACAGACGTTTCTAATGTAGGAAAGGAAGAAGAATAATTAAATGGCAACTTTGTTTTTAATTTCTGTAGTATTTTTCTTTATTTGGCTGCAAAGCAAACAAAGAAAAATAAACTGGATAGATATTATAACTTTTCTAATGATGATAGGGATTATTACTTATACGGCGCCGCAACCAATGACTAGGGATTTACAAGCAGAGTTACTGGCAGTTACGATTTTTTCTTTCGCTATTGGTGTTTGGCAAGGTGGGGGAATTACAGTCTGTTATGAGGATGGAATTTTATATATTACAAATGGAAAACAGTATTCCATTTCATGGATTCTCTTAATAATTGGCAACATAATTATTATTTATACATTTGAAGGCGGATTTATATTTAATGGAGTGTGGTTCCTTTTGTGTAGTGTTGTCATTGCATCTGGGCTAAAAAACTGTATTATATGTGTTCTGTACAAATTAACAGTGCGAAATTGACTGGAAAATCAAAGCTGTTTTCTTTTATCCCAATATAGAACGTATTGCTGTAAATTCATTCAAAGATTGCAGTTGATAAAAAATGGGGGAGTTAACATAGATGGTTCTACCTATTACTACATTTTATAGGTTTAGTTGGCTGGAGAGTTTTGCTTTCTCTTCAGAAAAGGTTAGCAGGAATCGAGCGTTTTCGGGGGTCGAAGAACTAAATGCTAATTTGTATGAAAAGAAATGTATAGATTCAGTTAGTAATATTCATGAGGAAATAACGATAGATTTTGTGAAATATGGTGATAATTATGTATCGGGCCATGCGGAACCTTATTCAACAATTGTCATAACGAGCGGCGATATGCTTGTTGGAAGTGGACGGGTTAATGAGTATGGAGAATTTAAAATATATACGAATAATCATCTGGAAGAGTATTTGATAATAAAAGTTCAGTTGATATTAGGTGGTTTTTATCAAGAGAGTATAATAGTAAAGGTAGATTGTTAATTTATAATGATTCCAGTTTTTATTTACTAAATAAAAAAAAGGAAGCAACTAATTGTTGCTTCCTTCTTCTATTAAGCCGAAGCTTTCTTCATTCTTTCAAGTAAGCTAGATAAAATATGTGTACGATAAGATTCTAGCTTTTTACCTTCATAAGTACGGATACCTAATTTTTTAAGTTCTTTTACATACCAACCTTTGCTTCCGAAATACATGTGATCGCTCCCCTTCAACTTTGTTTTTAGTAGTTCTGATTGTACTTGGAGGTACAGGTAATATAATGAAGGAAATGGATTTCGCGCGAAAATGGTTAACTTTGTTGCAAAAGACATATATACTAAAGGTAGTATACAACGAGGTGGGCAAGACGTGATTATAGAGAAGCACGAAATTCAAATTGACCAAATTACGAGCGGTAAAGTGAATATCTTTACTTTCTATAGAAATAGAAAGCAAATTGACGATTACTTTTTACAATTGCAAGAACCATCGCTTACAGCAAACTACTTCTTCCATTTTCATTTTGATGCAGAGAGCTTACATCTTCTGCAGGAAGAGTTTCCGAGCGTATATCCGTACGGCGGTAGTGAAACGATTCACGACTGGACGGAAAAGATGAAAGCGGAATTGCAACATCAGATCCAAACAGGAAAATGGAATAAGCGCGTACGTATCGGTAATCGCATTCTAGATGTGGTGTTTACGTGGTGTGACGAAGATATAGTAGAGTGAAAAAGAAGCGGATGACGCTTCTTTTTTTAGCGCTGGAATAAAACGAGCTTGCCTGCAGTAGATGTGCAGCGATGTGTTTTTTCGTACAATCCTTTTTCTTGTAAAATAGATTCACCTTTTGCTTTCGCTTCTTTTTCAGTTGCCGCCTCGAATGATTCGTCTAATGCTTTTGAACCATCTTTTTCAAAGACTGTTAGAACGTATACTCCCATGAAAATTCCCTCCAATAATTAAAATCAGAATCTTATAACTATTTTGTCACAAATTAATAGAATATGCAAAGAAATATGTGACATTGCGTGTTACAATAAAGTGAAACTTTAATCAGTGGGGGAGTTTTTTATCTCCTGCTTATTACTAGTTTTCACCAATTGGGCATTTATTGTTTTTGTTCATGCGGATAAGATGAAACTTTTGAAACATAGAAAGGATCGTTTATTTGTGAAACAAGTGAAATTTATACATGCGGCTGATTTGCATTTGGATAGTCCGTTTAAAGGGATGGAAATGAATGTACCACAGTCTGTTTGGGAGAGAATGAAGCAAAGTACGTTTGAATCATTCGAGCGTATTGTTGATAAAGCAATTCAAGAGCGCGTTGATTTCGTATTACTAGCTGGGGATTTGTATGATGCGGAGACGAGAAGTTTACGAGCGCAAGTGTTTGTGCGTGAGCAAATGAAGCGACTTTCGCATTATGATATCCCCATTTTTATTATTCATGGTAACCACGATCATTTAGGGGGAAGCTGGGCGGCAATTGAGTTTCCGGAAAATGTTCATGTGTTTACGGAGCCTTATGTAGAAGAGAAGTCGTTTTATAAAAATGGTGAGCTGTTAGCTTCTATTTACGGTTTTAGTTATTTGCAGCAAGCGGTAACGGATAATATGACAGCGCAGTATACGAAAATGAGTGATGCGCCTTTTCATATTGGAATGCTTCACGGAAGTGTGGAAGGGGATGCAGAGCATAATCGCTATGCACCGTTTCAAATTCGTGAGCTGAAAGAAAAGCAGTTTGATTATTGGGCTCTTGGTCATATACATAAACGTGAAATTTTATCGGAAGAGCCATGCATTATTTATCCAGGTAATATACAAGGGCGTCATCGGAAGGAAACAGGGGAAAAGGGTGCGTACCTTATTGAACTCACGAAACAAGGATCGCAATGTTCATTTTTCCATACGGCGGATGTTGTGTGGGATGAGATTGAAGTTAGTATCGATGGAATTGAAACTGTTGATGATCTTATGACGAGCGCGTCAAATGCGATGAATGAATGCCGAAGAGAAGAGGAAGGCACGCTTTTAACTGTCGTATTTATAGGGCAGGGGCCACTTTCTCCTTATTTGCGTGAAGACAAGCGTGTGGAAGAGATTTTTCATATTTTAGCAGCGGGAGAAGAGCGAAAAGATTTTGTGTATGCGATGAAGTGGAAAAACGAGACGGTTTCTTTTGCGGAAATTGAACGTTTGAAAGCGGAAAATCATTTCGTCGGTAGTGTGCTTCAGGAGTTAGAAGCTTTTACAAATATGGACGGCGTATTACGCACCATTTGGACATCTCCTGTAGCACGTAATAGCATTGAAGCTTTTACGGAAGAAGAGAAGAGAGAGATTCAAAAGGAAGCGGAAAATATTATTTTAGAGCAATTATTCCAGCAAGAGAGGGATAAAAAATGAGAATTGAAAAACTCCATATTTATGGCTATGGAAAACTAGAAAATGTGGAAATGGATCTTTCATTGCTGACGGTGTTGTACGGTGAAAATGAAGCAGGGAAATCGACAATTCGCTCGTTTATGAAAAGTATTTTATTCGGTTTTCCGACGAGAGGCCAGCGCCGTTATGAGCCAAAAGAAGGCGGGAAGTACGGCGGGGCGATGACTGTTCAAACAGAGAAGTACGGCCGTTTGAAAATTGAACGATTGCCAAAGACGGCATCTGGTGAAGTGACCGTTTATTTTGAAGGCGGGAAAACTGGCGGCGAAGATATTTTAAACGATATATTAAGCGGTGTGAATGAAAGCTTATTTGATTCTGTTTTTTCATTTGATATGCATGGTCTTCAAAATATTCATCAGCTCGGCGAAGCGGATATCGGTAATTATTTATTTTCGGCAAGTGCAGTTGGAAGCGATGCGTTATTACAATTAGATAAAAGATTAGAAAAAGAAATGAATCAGCGTTTTAAGCCGAGTGGTCGTAATCCTGAAATTAACGTGTCACTGCAAGAAATGAAAAAGCTTGAAGAGAAGATGAAAGAGTGGCAAGGGAAAATTGGTACGTATGAAAAGCAAGTTGAGCAGCTAAAAGAAAGTGAAGAGAAACTTGCCTCTGTTCGTGCGGAAAAAGAGAGTGCCGAAAAACGAAAGCAAGACTATGAAATATTAGCAGCGCTTGAGCCTCTCGTTATTGAAAAGAGTGCGCACGAGAAAGTGTTAGAAAACGAGAACGGGCAGTTTCCTGTAAACGGAATGGTGCGCTATGAGGCGATAAAAGCAAAGATAGAACCGCTGCAAGTACAAGTAGATTCACTTCAAAAAAAGATAGAAACAGTGCAATCAGAAATTGATTCCACAGAAATAGATGAAGCATTTTTACAAAAAGAAAGTTATGTAGAAGAACTTCGTATGCAGCATATGTCTTATGAAAATACACGCCAAGAAATGCGTGATATGACAGGAAGTATTGCGAATATAAAAGAAGAAATCGCAGAACTGGAGCAACAAATTGGCGCTACTTTTGAAAAAGAGACTGTTCTTTCATTTGATATAAGTTTAGCGACGAAAGAATTAATTACACAAACGGTGCAAAAGGCGCGCGAATTAGAAACGCAAAAAGCACAACTAGATGAACGTTTTAAAACGGCTCAGGAGCAATTAGAAGAGCAAGAAGAAAATATAAGACAGATCAAGAAACAAATGTTAGCGGATGAAGAACGAAATACGTTAGTTGAGAAAGAAAAATCATTTCAAGATGCGGCGTTTATCGGTATGGGCGCAGAGAGAATGAAGCGTAAGTATGAAGAGAAAGCAGGATTTGCAAAGCAAAAGAAAAAACAGTGGCAAAGAATTTGTCTTCTGTTACTTCTTATTAACACGGGCATTTTATTCACGAGTCTATTTATAGATAACCGCGTGCTGTTATTTATTAGTGTTATTGTTTTTGTAGGGATTGTCCTTGCACTCGTTTTATATAAAGATCCTTCGGGTGGATTACAAGAAGAGCTGCTTACTCTTCAGCAAAGTGCTGGCGGGCGACAAAGTGAAGAGGCGATGTCGGTTCGCTATCAGTTAGAAAAGGATGAAGAGATTCGAAAGTTATTTGAGCGAGAGTCTTATAAATTGCAGCAAATGGAACGTGCTTATGATAAAGTCGTTTCATCGTATGAGGAATGGGAACGGGAAACGTTCCGCGAGGGAGAACAAGTAGATGCGTATAAAACGCGCTATATGTTCCCTGAATTTTATACGTATGCGCACATATTGCCAGCGTTTGAGCGTATTGAAAAAATGCAGTCATTATATCGTGATTTAGAGAAGCGAGGCGCGCGCAAATCTTCATTGTATGAAATGATTTCGCACTTTGAACATAAACTAGAAACTGTTATCGGTAGTAAAGAGTATAGTAATTTGCATGAGGCGCAAAGTCGTATGCAAAATGAGAAAGAGAAGCGCCAAACTTGTAAGCAGCTAAAAGAGAAGCGGGCGGAATGGCAAGAAGAATTCGAGTTCATGCAAGAGCAATTAAAACAACTACTAGTAGAACGAGATGGCTTATGGCATATCGCAGATTCTACTGATGAAGAGATGTTTTTAGAAGCAGGAAAATTGGCAGAGAAACGTGAAGATGCAGATAAGCAAGTGGGGCGTTTATTACCTCAAATTGATCTTTTAGAACAGCGCTTAACGAGTTTGTCATTAGCTGAGCATTATGAGGCTGACGGTTATGATGAAAAATTAAAGCAAGAAATTACAGCCGCGCAACAATGTCTGGCGCAAGAGAAAGAATTGACAGAGCGTATTGCGAAACATCGAATAGAAATTGCGAATTTAGAAGAAGGCAGTACGTATGGTGATTTACTACATGAGTGGGAAATGAAAAAATCGCAAGTGCGTGAACAAGTGAAAAAATGGGCTGCATATGCGGCCGCAAAGACGGTTTTAACGAAAACGAAGCAATATTATCATGAAGTGCATCTTCCGCGTATTTTACAAAAATCCGAAGAGTATTTCGTTTATTTAACGGGCGGAAGATATAGTAAAATATTCTCGCCATCAGAGGCGGAACCGTTCATCGTCGAACGTAACGATGGTATGCGTTTTTACAGTCATGAACTGAGCCAAGCGACAGCGGAGCAGTTATATTTATCGTTACGATTTGCATTAGCAAAAACGTTTGAGCATGATTATCCATTTATTATTGATGATAGTTTCGTGCATTTTGATGCGGTAAGGACGAATCGAACGATTGAACTAATAAAGGAAATTGCGAAAGATAGACAAGTTATCTTCTTTACATGTCATGCGCATTTATTAACGTATTTTACAGAAAAACAGATTATAAAATTAACACGTAAGCGTAAAGAAAATGAGTTGTAGTATGCTATACTAAAAGTAATTGATTTGGTGGAGGAATTCGAATGAAAAAGAAAATTGCAGAATATGAAGTTGGTGAACAAGTCGATGTTTTCTTATTAATTAAAACAGCGACAAAAGGTCTCGCAAGTAATGGAAAGCCGTTTTTAACAGTAATCTTACAAGACCCAAGTGGAGATATTGAAGCGAAGCTATGGGATGTATCGCCAGAAGTTGAGAAACAATATGTAGCGGAAACGATCGTTAAAGTAGCTGGTGATATTCTAAACTACAAAGGACGTATTCAGTTACGTGTGAAACAAATTCGTGTTGCGAATGAGAATGAAGTAACGGACATCTCGGACTTTGTAGAAAAAGCTCCAATAAAAAAAGAAGATATGGTTGAAAAAATTACGCAATACATATTTGAAATGAGAAACCCGAACATTCAGCGTCTAACAAGACATTTGTTAAATAAGCATCAAAATGAATTTTTAGAATATCCAGCAGCGACAAAGAACCATCACGAGTTCGTATCTGGACTAGCTTACCACGTTGTATCGATGCTAGATTTAGCGAAAGCTATCTCGGATCTATACCCATCGTTAGATAAAGATTTACTTTATGCAGGCGTTATTTTACACGACCTTGGTAAAGTATTCGAACTATCTGGCCCAATTTCTACAACGTATACGTTAGAAGGAAATTTACTAGGCCACATTTCTATCATGGTGAACGAAATTGGTAAAGCAGCAGATGAACTACAAATCGATGCAGAAGAAGTATTAATCCTTCAGCACATCGTCCTTTCCCATCACGGAAAAGCAGAATGGGGTAGCCCAAAACCACCATTAGTAAAAGAAGCAGAAATTCTGCACTACATCGACAACTTAGATGCAAAAATGAACATGATGGACCGCGCATTAGGACGCACAAAACCAGGCGAATACACAGAGCGTGTATTTGCTCTTGATAATCGTTCGTTCTATAAACCGACGTTCCATAACTAAGATTGTGGATAGATGGCCTCATTAAGTGTGGCATGACAATAAAATTGTTTAAAAAAATGGTGTGAAATTAAGTTTTCACACCATTTTTTATTGTCCCGATAAGGGAAGAAACTGCAATCAGCTTTAAAAACCATTATTTATTCCTTGATGAGGAAACAAATAATGAGAGAAAAAGATGTAAATCATACGGCAAATTTATATTGCATTAGCTGGTGTAAAGCTAAAGGATGAGAGTCTGTTGTCAATAAAAAAACGGATTTTAAACAAAACAATTCTTTTGCATATCATGTGGTGCAAGGGAGGCAAGAGGACGTGTTCGTTGATGGGAAACCTTTTGTAGAGTATTCTAAATATAGAAGTGTATTAGGAATATTCTTTTAAGGAGAGTGATTACTTTATGCTAGGAAAATGGATGGATAAAGTAAGAGAACCCAGATGTATACACAATTATAAATTCATTAAAACCCAGAATAGCGAAAATTTTAAAACAGGGCAGATTGGGACAGCTAATATTTATAAGTGCGAAAAATGTGGTAAAGAAAAGGTTGATTATAAATATAACAGTGATATAAATAGTGATTTTTGGAATATATAAAATAAATCGTTTAATGAAACAGAGAATTACTAATATTAATTATTCGCTATCTGGAAATGAAATAACTTTATTATTCGCTAAAATTACAAGTTATTGTAAGGATATTTAACTATTAAAGAATTTTAATAGCCTATAATCAGTTCTTTGATTGTAGGCTATTTATTTTGGTGAGTGAAATGATTTTATTATCAGTAGACATGAAAATAATTACGCCGCAAAACATATAGAATTTAACTAAACTAATAATGAGATATCGAAAATATCTCGAATCCGAGATAAATCCCTTGCTTTTTAATCACTTGAGTTGTAAAGTGATAATAACGAAAGGAAATGAGTCATATGAGAAAGGTACAATTCGTTCTCTAAATTGCTTTCGTACGAATTATTTTTTGGCTATCACTTGATTAGTAAAATGAAATAATTACTTTTATCCCGCTATTTGCGGGCAGTAAAACTCCCACCTCAAAATTCGGCTGAAGCAAAGAAGTTAGGTGGGAGCCCTGCTGCCCGTAAACGCCCGATTGGTGAGGGCTAATAATCAGTGCGGGATGAACAAAACCCCCACTGATTAAAGTTTCACTTTATAAACACGCGCTTCGTTGACCAGCGAGCAGACATATAACCCTAAAAGATAAATTAAAACTATTGGAGGAATATAAAATGAACCAATTAAAAGGAATACACCACGTTACAGCGATTACAAGTAGTGCAGAAAAGAACTATGAATTTTTCACTTACGTTTTAGGAATGCGTTTAGTTAAAAAAACGGTAAATCAAGATGACATTCAAACGTATCATTTATTCTTTGCAGATGATAAAGGTAGCGCAGGAACGGATATGACTTTCTTTGACTTCCCAGGCGTTCCAAAAGGTGTACACGGTACAAATGAAATTTCAAAAACTTCATTCCGCGTTCCAAGTGATGCAGCACTAGCATATTGGGTGAAACGTTTTGATCGTCTTGAAGTGAAACATACAGGAATCAAAGAGCAATTCGGTAAGAAGACTCTTTCTTTCGTTGATTTTGATGATCAACACTATCAATTAATCTCAGATGAATTGGATAAAGGGGTGGAATCAGGTACACCTTGGCAAAATGGGCCAGTTCCATTAGAATATGCAATTACTGGCTTAGGACCTGTGTTTATTCGTATCGCGAACTTTAGTTATTTCAAAGAAGTGTTAGAAAAAGTTCTATTATTTAAAGAGATTGCTCAAGAAGGAGAATTCTATTTATTTGAAGTGAATGAAGGTGGAAACGGTGCATCTGTCATTGTAGAACATAATACAGTTCTTCCAGAAGCACAACAAGGTTTTGGTACAGTGCATCATGCAGCATTCCGCGTAGAGGATCGCGCTGTATTAGAAGAGTGGATTGAGCGACTAAGTCGAGTTGGACTCCCTTCATCTGGTTATGTAAATCGTCACTTCTTTGAGTCATTATACGCAAGAGTTGCGCCGCAAATTTTATTCGAGTTTGCGACAGATGGCCCTGGTTTTATGGGAGATGAGCCTTATGAAACACTTGGAGAAAAATTATCTTTACCTCCATTCCTAGAGCCAAAACGTGAAGAAATTGAAAAATTAGTTCGTCCGATTGATACAGTGAGAAGTACGAAGGAATTTATTAAAGAGTAAAAATGTACGATTTAAAATACATTTTTGTTTAGAGATAATAAGTAGAAGAGCAAGTAGTTTTAGCGAATCGCTGGAATTGCTTGTTTTTTTATTTGGTCTATAAAGTTTTCTGACAATTGTTTCTCAAGTTTTCGAAAAAGAAATATTTGGTATAATTAATTTAAATTATAAATTTTCTGATAATTGTTTTTCAATACATAGAAAAGGGGTGGTAGTATACAATTTGGATAATTGTATAAATATCCTAATTTTGTAAGTTTGGAGAAAAGGGGATGCAGGTGTATGGGAGCAGATGTAGTAACGAAGGAGCAAATGAAACATTCTTTAGATAATTGGTATCGTGTAATGTTGCAGCAAAACATAGAGAAAGCTACGGAAATGAAGGAAGAGATTGATAGTAAGATTAGTGGGTTGGACGTGGATCAGAATGTATTGCTATATCGTGCGTTGTTGAACTTTAGGTATCAAGTTTTGAATGATTGGGTTTCCATTAAAGAAGGTAACTTTAATCAAGTAGAATCTTTTGAAGTTCCACAAGAAGGTGTGCTAGCTTATTATTATCATTTGTTTAAAGCGCTTTATTTTAGAATGGTTGAAAATTATGAGGAAGCTAGTAAAGAATTTGAACAGGCAGCAAAATTATTAGAATACATTCAAAATCCTTGTGAAAAAGCAGAATTTAATTATCGTTTAGGTGAATTTTACTATCATACATACCAGGAAGTGAAAGCTATTCACCATATTCAAAAAGCGAAAGAAGAATTTGTAAATCATCCTGGGTACCAAATTAATGTTGCATTATGTGAAAATATATATGGTTTATGTTGCGTGGAATTAAAGCAATTTGAATTAGCTGAAGAAAGTTTTAATATTGCTTTAGATGTATTCCAAAGAGTAAATCATAGAAAGTACGTTCTGATGATTAGAAACAATTTAGGTTGGTTATATGGTACTCAAAATCTATCTGATTTAGCAATTCGACATGCTTCTGAAGTTGCTAAAAAATTACCTAAACATTATAAAGCGATTTTTACAGTGGCTGAAGAGTATTGTAAATTGGGTAAAACTGAGTTAGCGCAAAAATATATTGCGATGGGAATTGAAATATGTAATGAATTAAAAAATAAAGAATTTCAATATCGTTTTATGATATTGGGAGAATTGAATAAGGGCTCTAATGCGAATGAAATGGAGAAAATTGTATTAGAAAGCATTGCGTATTTTGAAAGTAAAAATCTGTTAGAATGCATAAAAGAATACAGCGAAAAATTAGCAATGCAATTTTATGAAGAAGATAATCATATCAAAGCAAGTAAATATTTTTATATAAATAATAAAACGAATAAAAAATATTTAGAAAAGGGAGCTTTGAAATAATGAAAAAACTTAGTAGAGTAATAACGGGATTAGCACTTTTGGCGACTTTAGCAATAGGCTTAAACAGTTCTACTGGATCTAATCAATACGCTACTCGAGGGGATACTGGAGGGGCACCAGCAAGACCAGATTACGTTAACATTGGCGAAACAGGTGGAGCACCAGCTAACTTCAATAAAGGAGATGGCGGAGCGCCAGCAGATAATAAAGGCGACGGCGGCGGAGTAAGCCAACTATAATAAAAATAAAGAAAGGGACTTCAACATGAAGTTCCTTTCTTTATTTTTTGGCTCTGCAGAGAAAAGAATTGACTTACTTTTCATATGTAACTATAATAGTTACAAAATAACCATCTGTAATAGCAGTGAGTTATATTTTTTTAATACAATTGTAACTAGTGCGGTTACAATTAAAAAGAAAACATAAAACAACCAAAAAATGTAAAAACTTTAAATAGCAACATGAGAAAGGAGACGGGGATTTTGAAACGGTTTAAGTTTTATATGATTAGCGGTATTGTGCTTGTTTTGTTAATAGTATGTAACTTCGTTGATAAACCGATTGCGAAGGTTGAGGAAGTGAAGGATACTGTTATGATGAAGTTCAATACGAAAGAGAAGATGGCGCAGATCGATGGACAGACGATTTATTTTAAACAAATTGGTGAAGGAAAACCGCCCTTACTTATGCTTCACGGGTTTGGGGGTTCTTCAGATGGGTTTAGTGATATTTATCCGGAACTCGTGAGAGATCATACGATTATCGCTATTGATATTTTAGGATTTGGGCGTTCTTCTAAGCCGATTGATTTTCAGTATTCGTTTCCTGCGCAAGTGAATTTATATTATAAGTTAATGAAGAAACTTGGATATGATCAATTTGCGGTACTTGGTCATTCGATGGGGGGAGAGATGTCTCTTAATTTAGCGTATTTATATCCGGACGCGGTTACTCATCTCGTTTTAGCGGATTCTACAGGGATAGAGTCTTTCCAGCAAAAAGAAAGTTATGAAGTGCCGCCACTATCAACGGACTTACAAACTGTAACAGAGATTACGGATTATAATAAAAATGAAGTGAAAAATAGTCGTGATGATAAAAAGCATTATGATGAGCTTACGAAAATGAGAGAGCGCCGCATTGCGATGGAAGCTGATAAAATTAAGGTGCCGACTTTAATTATTTGGGGTAGGAACGATAAGAGCGTTTCTTGGAAAAATGGTGAGCTGTATCATCAGTTATTTGCAAATAGTACGTTTCATATCATTGAAAAAGGATACCACGCACCGTTTCGTCAGGAGCCAATCGAGTTTATGGAATATGTACAAGCGTTCTTCGCGAAGAATCCACAATAAAATTTTAGCATAAATCCACTTCTTTCCTCATACAGTGAAACTAATAAGGCTTGTCTAAGGAAAGGAATGAAGTAGAGTGGAAACTTTACCATGGTGGGTTTATCTTGTAATCGTTGGTATCGTACTAAGTGGCTACATGGTTTTATATACTTCGAAAAAAGAGCAAGATATGGATAATGAGTTTATCGAAAAAGAAGGCGAAGTATATATGAAGCGCTTAGAAGAAGAACGAGAGAAACGTAATCAGGATAGTGATAAAGATTCGGTATTGCTTTAATAGAAATTTTGAAAGGCTACCACCTAGTAGAACTTTACATCTAGGTTGGTAGTCTTTTTTCTTTTGAGGGGAGCAAGTACATGTCCATGTCCATCAAGTTAAGCTTATATAAGTTTAATTTTACATATATACGAGATTCATCATGAACTTTTATTGATGGCATTTATATTTACTCATAAGAATGGAACTAGCATAGTATTTACTGGGGGGATTAAGAATGAATAGGGATGAAACCTCATTACATCCTGATACGGGTGTTACGTCTGTAATGTTTGTTGAACGATCATTAAATGAAATTCGTTTTTGGTCTAGAATCATGAAGGAACATTCTTCTTTTCTTCGATTGGGGTTTAGATGTGAGGATACCCAATTAATCGAAGAAGCTAATCAATTTTATCGATTGTTTGAACATATCGAACAAATAGCGTATTCCTATACAAATGAAACAGATCCTGGGCAAATAAAAAGATTTAATTCAGAAGTACAACAAGCTGCAACTAATATTTGGGGATTTAAACGAAAAATTCTAGGATTAATTCTCACATGTAAATTGCCAGGGCAAAATAATTTTCCGCTGTTAGTTGACCATACAAGTAGGGAAGCTGATTATTTTAGAAAACGTTTTCTTTTTAAGGATTATGACAGACCATGCTAAATTTATTGGTCATCTTCTTGATCCATCGGAAAGAAAGCTTGTAGATACAGCCCGGAATTTCAGCAATGATTTTGATGAATTAATGTATCAAGCAATTGACTTAGAATCTATGAAACCACAATCTCAAACAGTTCCTCTTTTAGATCAATTTTTAGATCAAAATCGTGTGTCAGTCACATCTCTTCGGGATTTTAAGAAAACGGCACGTGATTTAATTGAGCAATGTAAAATAAAGAGTATCATTCATCCATTATTAGCAGACCATGTATTTCGTGAAGCTGATAGATTTCTTGAAATAATTGATATGTTTGATGCTCATCTTACAAATATTAAATCACAATCTAGATAGTAGAAGATAAGGAAAGATACTATTTTTCCTTAAGCTGAGAAGTTAACAATTTATTGTTAGCTTCTTTTCCTTGTGATGAAAAGGTTTAAAAATGAAACTTTTAGAGGATGAAGAGATAAAAAACAAAATAAAAATTATCTTTTCATCTAGTAAATTTACCTTTCAAGACTACATAAATACCTTTGACCAAATATGTAATTCTTTGTAAAATGATATATACGGAAAGATTATGAATATACAGGAAATCTATGGGGAGTGGATTCTAAGAAATTTTTCGGGGTAAATTTTTTAGTTAAGTATATTAACTTGTTTGCACTAAATTTTACAAATAAAGGGGTATTAGGAATCATGAAAGCAAAGAAATTAGTAAGTTTAGCGTTACCAGTTATGTTATTGAGTGGTTGTATTACAATTGAAACTGATGGTAAGAAAGCTGAACCAAAGAAAGAAGAAACGCAAAAGGTAGAGAAAGAGAGTAAGAATTCTGAAAAAGAGAGTAAGTCAACTGATAGCAAAAAAGAGGATAGCTTATCTGTAGCGAAAGGTGAAGGTACAAATAGTAGTTCATCAAGTAGTCAACCAAGTTCTTCTTCAAACAACTCAACTTCTTCTAGTTCTTCAACTGGTAAGGTAACTGGTTCAGATGTTGAAAGATACAAGTCAGATATCATAAACAGTGCTACTCAAATTGAAGATACAATGAAATTAATTGAAGGAATAGCAGGTTCAGACGTAAAGTCATACAAACAAAAGAAAAGTGAAGTACAACTGAGTTTAGGTGGAGCAAAGGCAACCGCAACGAAACTGAAGAATCTACAAGCACCTCCTGAGTTACAGGGAGAACAGGCGAAGATAAAGCAGTCAATGGAACTATATGCGGATTGTTTCCAGCTTCTCTTTGATGCATTGGACCAAGAAGACGAGAGTAAAATGCATCAATCAGTAAGTAAAGCACAAGAAGGTTCAAAACTGTTTGAAGAAGCAGCAAAGAGTATCGCTAGTAAAACCAACTAAGAATACATCACTCAAAGGGGTATGAGGTATGAAAGTGAAGAAACTAATAGCTGTTGCAGTTCCAGTTGCATTGTTATTAAGTGGTTGTGTTACAGTAAAAGAATCGGCAAGTAAAGAAGAAAAGACAGAAGAAACAAGTAAAGCTAAGTCTTCTGAAACGAAAGAAAAATCAACTAATTCGAAAGAAGAAAGTAAAGATGTTCAAAAGGTTCGTATTTTAGATGAAGATTATGCACAATATTTATTGGACATTGAACAAGATATGTTAAGACGATTCGATTACTATGATGCTTCTGTAAGGGATTTGAGAAATGGAAGTAAATCAAAAGCTGAGGTATTAGATAGTATTAAAGACATCTATAAAGTATTTGATAAGATAGAGAAGATTTCCGCACCACCAAAACATAAAGAAGACCAAAAAGAGATTGAAAGAGCTACAGGTAAACTAAGAGAAACATTCGGTGAAATAGAGAAGTTATTCAACGATAAAGGTTTCAGCTTAGAGACTGATAAGGAAATCTTAAATAAAGCAAATACAAAACTAGAGGAAGCAAAACGTATTTGGAAACCTACATTCGATAAGTTAAGATCCGAAGTAAAAGGTGATACAACCACAGATAAACTTTCTAGTACAACAAGTAGTTCTAGTAGTTCTACATCAACAAACCCAACTACTGGTAGTCAGGCTCAAACAGATAAAAATCAAGCTAAAACTGGTGTATTTGTAGGTACAGTTGGTACAGAGGAAGAGTTAGGAATTAGTTATGGAAACATGAAGAAGAACATCAAAGACGGTACTGAGATTATTGGTAATTGGGGTATTGATTACGGTAGTGGCATAAAAACTACGTTAGTACTAAAAGGTGATAAAACATTTGAGTCTTATGCGAATGGTTCTTATCCGAATAAAGATAACTACTTAACAGGAACATATGCGGTAGATGTTCCATCATTCCAGTTATCCTTAAAAGTAACAAAAGCAGTTAAAGATGGTCAAGAAGTGAAGCTAACAAATGATAGTATAATGTACAAATTACAAAACTATGATGGAAACACATTACAAATTTATCATATGGACGATAACGTTCGTATTCGATATGCAAAACAATAAATGATTGGCAAAAAACTCTGTAATAGATTTTACAGAGTTTTTTTGTTAGTTTTAATTTATTTTCTTTAATATCTTCCCGAAACGAAAAAAGTGAGCTGGATTCTCATAGATAATCGTAGAGATATCAAATTTTTATTTTGGGTTATTTCAATACCTTAGCTTAATGGGCATGGGGAAGCAACATAGTATATGAAATTTATATCAACGATTTGACGAGGAATATCGACTTTCTAAAAAAAACAATAGTAGACGATTCTTTTTTACGGTTCAAATCAATAGTCACTGTAACCATCCAAAGCCCAATTCATACACTATGATGGAGGCCTTTTACTTAATAATCGGATGAAAAAGGGGCGTTATGATGAAAAAACGTACTGTTAATGAAGCGGGAGGGAGTGTACCACAACCAATCCGCAGCGATGGAGCAGGTGCGATTGATTCTGGACCACGTAATATTATGCGGGATATTCAAAATCCGAATATGCTCGTTCCGCCTATAACGGATGCAGGGTTAGTTCCTAACTTGAAGTTTTCATTCTCAGATACTTCTATGATTTTGAAACAAGGCGGGTGGTCTCGGGAGATTACGGTTAGGGAACTGCCGGTTTCGACTACAATTGCTGGAGTGAATATGAGTTTAACGGCCGGAGGAGTACGAGAACTTCATTGGCATAAAGAAGCAGAGTGGGCGTATATGCTTTTAGGACGGGCACGAATAACTGCAGTTGATCAAAATGGACGGAATTTTATTGCTGATGTTGGTCCGGGTGACCTTTGGTATTTCCCGCCTGGTATCCCGCATTCCATTCAAGGGTTGGAACATTGTGAATTTCTACTCGTTTTCGATGATGGACATTTTTCTGATTTATCTACTTTAGCTATTTCTGATTGGTTTGCGCATACGCCAAAAGAAGTATTGTCGGCTAACTTCGGAGTACCTGAGAGTGCTTTTAATTCTATCCCTTCAGATCAAGTTTATATTTATCAAGGGAAGGTACCGGGTTCGCTTGAAAGTCAGGAAGTTCAGTCACCAAAAGGAGAAGTTCCTTTAACGTTTAAACATGAACTGTTAAAACAAAATCCGATTAAGACTCCTGGTGGTAGCGTCCGAATTGTAGACTCCACAAATTTTCCTATTTCAAAAACAATTGCAGCAGCACTCGTTGAGATTGAGCCTGGTGGAATGAGAGAACTTCATTGGCATCCTAACAACGATGAGTGGCAATATTATTTGACAGGGCAAGGAAGAATGACTGTGTTTCTTGGAAATGGTATAGCTCGTACATTTGATTATAGAGCTGGCGATGTCGGATATGTACCGTTTGCGACGGGACACTATATTCAAAATACAGGTGATGAAGCATTATGGTTTTTAGAAATGTTCAAAAGTAACCTTTTTGAAGATGTATCGTTAAATCAATGGATGGCATTGACTCCTAAAGAAATAGTGGAAAGTAATGTGCATGTTAGCCCGCAATTGCTGGATTCCCTACGTAAGCAAAAGTGGCCTGTTGTGAAATATCCGGGGTTTTCATATAATCCGAAAGCGGAGGGGTAAATATGGATATATGCGTTATTCTTTCTGGAGAATGATAGGAAGGGATGGCGTATTTTTTATGTCTAATCCTGTCTTTACTCGGATCCGTTATTTATATTATTGTTCGGGAAATTATTATCGGAGCATAGTATATGAAAGCTACATATTAAATAGCGCCGTTTTAAGCTGTAACGCACAAGTTGCGTAGGTTACGCAACGATAACTCGCTTTACTCTTCATCATTTATTTGACCATACTAGACGTAGAGAGGTGATAAACACAGTATGATTTTTAGTGAACGTCTAAAAGAAGAACGAGAAAAACGAAATTGGTCACAAAATGATTTGGCTGAAAAAATTCATGTAAGTAGGCAATCTGTTTCGAAATGGGAGACGGGAAAGAACTATCCGAGCATTGAAATTATTATTCATTTAAGCGATCTGTTTGGTATTACAATTGATGAGTTGCTGAGGAGTGATGACGAGTTGACGCAAAAAGTAATTGAGGATAGTAGGCAATTAGCGTATCCAAAATGGAAGGTGTTTTTCGACAGTCTCTTTATGATGGGCGTATTTTTATTTATTACAAAAATCGTTGTATGGATGTTAAATAAGTTTGCAGGGGCAAGCATTACAATTGTAGCAGACGCGCCATATGTAATGAATTTTTTACCCGTCATATTAATGGTTATAGGTGGTACGGTTTCTGATAAGTTGAAGAAAATATATAGGTAAAGGAAAGATTCGAAAGAAATTCCCCACACTAGCTGTTCTTTCTATTCAAATTGTGTACTATAAAGGATAGGATGATATAAAGAAGGGGACATTTAGAATGGAATTTCATGAGCAAAAGATTTTGCCGGCAGTGAGACAAATTAAAGATTTGGAAAAGCTATTACATAGTTCGTATGAGTATATTGTTATTTTAGATATTCATGTCGGTCAATTGAAGAGTGTTGTGTCACTTGCGAAGCAGCATAGTAAAAAGGTGTTTTTACATGTTGATTTGATCCATGGATTACAAAGTGATGGGCATGCGACGGAGTTTTTATGTCAGGAATATAAACCGTACGGGTTATTGTCAACAAAGGCGAGCGTAATTATGAAGGCGAAGCAAAAAGGTGTCGTCTCCATTCAACGCATCTTTTTAATTGATTCTAGCGCGATGGAAAAGAGCTGTAATTTGCTAGAAAAGACGAAACCGGATTATATAGAGGTGCTTCCTGGTGCATTAACGGGTGTGATCGCTGAAGTGAAAGAGCGTACAGGTGTACCAATTTTAGCAGGTGGCTTCATTCGAACTGTAGAAGACGTTGAAAGAGCTTTAAATGCTGGTGCGACAGCAATTACGACATCGAAAAAAGAATTGTGGAAACATTACCAAAAAAAGTGACGAAAATGTGAAAAAATTCTGTTGACACCGCTTTCATTAGGGGTTAACATTATAGACAAGTTAATAAACGTGACGGAGAAAAGAAGAGATCCACATTTTATTGTTTCTATATATATTATATAGAAGCATGTAAGCTGTGGATCTTTTTCTTTTGAAAAAAAAACGAATGGCCATTCATTTTACCTCTATCACTTTTCGAAAGCATTTAAATTGATTGTGGAGGGATTTTATGTCAGCATTTTTAGGGGAATTAATAGGGACAGCGTTGTTAATCGTACTTGGTGGCGGCGTTTGTGCTGGTGTAAGTTTAAAGAAATCGTTTGCGAAAGATTCTGGTTGGATTGTAATTACAATGGGTTGGGGTCTAGCGGTTGCTATGGCAGCGTATGCAGTTGGATCAATTAGTGGGGCACATTTGAATCCGGCTTTAACAATAGGACTTGCTTTTAAGGGAGCGTTTCCATGGAGTGATGTACCTATGTATATCGCAGCACAAATGATTGGGGCAATTATCGGGGCAGTTATCGTATATTTACACTACTTACCACACTGGAAAGAAACAGAAGATCCAGGAACAAAGTTAGGTGTATTTGCAACAGGTCCAGCAATTCCGAACACATTTGCAAACCTTTTAAGTGAAATGATTGGAACATTCGTTTTAGTATTTGGTATATTAGCAATTGGAGCAAATAAATTTGCAGATGGATTAAATCCATTTATCGTAGGTTTCTTAATTGTAAGTATTGGTTTATCATTAGGTGGAACAACAGGATACGCAATCAACCCAGCTCGTGATTTAGGTCCGCGTATTGCACACTTCTTCCTTCCGATTGCAGGAAAGGGCGGTTCAAATTGGAAGTATGCATGGATTCCAGTAGTTGGTCCGATTCTAGGTGGATCACTTGCAGGTTTATTCCATCAAGTTGTATTTGATGGGAAACAAAATTCAGCACTTATTTATGTGATTATTGCAACTGTGATTGTACTAGCAATCTCGTATATGACAAGTAAAAAAAGTGGAAGTACTACAAATAGTAGAAAAGTAGCATAGGGGGAAACCGATATGAAAAAATATATTCTTTCATTAGACCAAGGAACAACAAGCTCACGCGCAATTCTTTTCAATAAAGAAGGAAAAATCGTTCATTCAGCTCAAAAAGAGTTTACACAACATTTTCCAAAGCCGGGCTGGGTAGAGCATAATGCACAAGAAATTTGGGGATCTATTTTAGCAGTTATTGCAACTTGCTTAAGCGAAGCGGATGTAAAACCAGAGCAAATCGCTGGTATCGGTATTACGAACCAACGTGAAACAGCGGTTGTATGGGATAAAACAACTGGAAAACCAATTTATAACGCAATCGTATGGCAATCTCGTCAAACAGTTGAAATTTGTGAGGAGTTAAAAGAAAAAGGTTATAGCGATATGGTTCGCGAAAAAACAGGTCTTTTAATTGACGCATACTTCTCTGGTACGAAAGTAAAATGGATTTTAGATAACGTTGAAGGTGCAAGAGAAAAAGCGGAAAACGGCGAGCTATTATTCGGAACAATTGATACATGGCTTGTATGGAAATTGTCTGGTGGTAAAGCGCACGTAACAGACTACTCGAATGCATCACGCACATTAATGTTTAACATTCATGATTTACAGTGGGATGATAAACTTCTAGACATGTTAACAGTACCAAAGAGCATGCTTCCAGAAGTACGTCAATCATCTGAAATATATGGAGAAACAATTGATTACCACTTCTTCGGCCAAAATGTACCGATTGCAGGTATAGCTGGTGACCAGCAAGCAGCATTATTTGGACAAGCTTGTTTCGGTGAAGGTATGGCGAAGAACACTTACGGAACGGGTTGCTTCATGTTAATGAACACGGGCGAAAAAGCAGTTGCTTCTGAGCATGGCCTATTAACAACAATTGCATGGGGTTTAGATGGTAAAGTAAATTACGCATTAGAAGGAAGTATTTTCGTAGCAGGTTCTGCAATTCAGTGGTTACGTGACGGAATGCGTATGTTTAAAGATGCGAGTGAAAGTGAAGTGTACGCTAGCCGTGTTGAATCAACTGAAGGTGTATACATAGTACCGGCATTCGTAGGACTAGGTACACCGTACTGGGATAGTGAAGTACGCGGCGCTATGTTTGGTGTAACGCGCGGTACGACGAAGGAGCATTTCATTCGTGCGACGCTAGAGTCTTTAGCATACCAAACGAAAGATGTACTATGCGCAATGGAAGCAGATTCAGGTATTGAACTGAATACATTACGCGTTGATGGCGGGGCAGTTAAGAATAACTTCTTAATGCAGTTCCAAAGCGATATGTTAGACGTTCCTGTAGAGCGTCCAGTAATCAATGAAACGACAGCTTTAGGTGCAGCATATTTAGCTGGTCTTGCGGTTGGATATTGGAAAAACCAAGACGAAATTAAATCGCAGTGGCATATGGATAAACGCTTTACACCAGCAATGGAAGCGGAAACAAGCGAAGAGCTATATGCTGGATGGAAAAAGGCAATTGAAGCAACTAAAGCTTTCAAATAATCATAAACAGTGTTATAATGATGACAAGTTAATAATTCGGTAGGAGATTTGGAGAGACCACAACACGCTATAGAGGCGAAATCTATAGTGGAGTTCGTGGTCTCTTTTTTCGTTATCAAAGGGAGGAATTACCATGAAATTTTCAAGTAAACAACGTAAAGACGTATTAAACGGAGTAAATAAACAAGAGTTAGATGTGATCGTAATTGGTGGAGGTATTACTGGTTCTGGTATTGCATTAGATGGGGCAACACGCGGTTTATCAACAATTGTGTTTGAAATGCAGGACTTTGCAGCAGGTACATCAAGTCGTTCAACGAAACTTGTACACGGTGGTTTACGTTATTTAAAACAACTTGAAGTGAAAATGGTAGCAGAGGTGGGGAAAGAGCGTGCGATCGTATATGAGAACGGTCCCCATGTAACAACACCAGAGTGGATGTTACTTCCGTTCCATACAGGCGGCACGTTCGGGTCATTTAGTACATCAATTGGTCTTCGTGTATACGACTTCTTAGCAGGTGTAAAACGAAGCGAGCGCAGAAAGATGTTTAGCCGTGAAGAAACGCTAAATAAAGAGCCTCTTGTAAAACAAGAAGGATTAAAAGGCGGCGGTTACTACGTAGAATATCGTACAGACGATGCGCGTCTTACAATTGAAGTAATGAAAGAAGCGATTGAACATGGCGCAAAAGCTGTTAACTACGCAAAAGTAGACAGTTTCTTATATAAAGATGGAAAAGTATGCGGTGTACGTGTAATCGATTTACTAGACGGAGAAGTATACGAAGTTTACGGTAAAAAAATTGTAAACGCAGCTGGTCCTTGGGTAGATACACTTCGTGAAAAAGATAACTCTAAAAAAGGGAAAGTACTTCAATTATCAAAAGGTGTGCATTTAGTAATTGATCAAAAACGTTTCCCATTAGGGCAAGCAATTTACTTTGATACACCAGATAAACGTATGGTGTTCGCGATTCCTCGCGGAGGAAAAACGTACGTAGGTACAACAGATACGTTTTATGATAAAGACGCAGCTGTACCACACATGACAACAGAAGATCGCACATACATCATTAATGCGATTAACTACATGTTCCCAAGTGTGAAAATTACAGAAAAAGATGTGGAGTCAAGCTGGGCTGGTGTACGTCCGTTAATTTATGAAGAAGGTAAGAATGCATCTGAAATTTCTCGTAAAGATGAAATTTGGACTTCTGAATCTGGTTTAATTACAATCGCTGGCGGTAAATTAACAGGATACCGTAAAATGGCTGAAATGGTAGTAGATTACGTAACGAATCTATTACAAAAAGAAGGACATAGTGCATATCCGAAGAGCGATACGAAACATATGCCAATCTCTGGTGGGCATGTAAGTGGTTCACACGGTTTCCCGGCATTTATCGCGAAAAAAGCAGGCGAAGGTACGAAATACGGTTTAACAACAGCGCAAGCGGAAGAATTCGCGAAATTCTACGGCTCTAACGTTGACGTACTGTTCGACTTAGCGAAAAAGCATAAAGGCGAAGCAAAAGAATACAACATGCCATTAGATGTTCTAATCCCGCTTGTATATGCGATGGACTACGAAATGACAGCGAAACCAGTTGACTTCTTCATACGCCGCAGAGGCGCTGTATTCTTCAACATCCACTGGGTATATGAGTGGAAAGAAGCAGTAATCAACTACATGGCTGCAAAACTAGGCTGGAGCAAAGAAGAGCAAATGAAATACACAGCTGAACTAGAAAAAGCATTAAGAGACGCTGTAATTCCTGTCGATCAACAAGAACAGGCAGCTGCGTTAGCGTAAAATAGAGAACCACCTGAAGGGGAGCCTTTAGGTGGTTTTTATTTTGACTACAAATAAATATAACGTGTTACTATAATGATAGAGTATTTCGTATGAATTTTGCATAAAATAAAGAAGACAGAAGCCTGAGAAACTTCTGCCTTTTGTAACCTAACTTGCTATTGTGGTGGTAGTAGGTGCGGTTATAAGACAATTACATTAACGTTTTAGCCGAGAACCGCCCTTACCTTTTCCACGAAGCAGGGTGGTTCTCGCTTTTTTGTATACAGAAATTAGCCACGGACCGACGTATCTTCTACCGATGACAACGCCAGTTCCGGTTAGGATACCATACACTAATTTGATTATTAGCCTGCACCAATCGGGCTTTTACAGGCAGTTGATCTCTCGCCTAACTTCTATACTATGCAGCCGGATTTTGAGGTGGGAGTCTTACTGCCCGTTAATGCGGGACAAACATCGCGATCATTATATCACCTCCCCCTTTTTGCGAAATGGAAGAGATGATAGCCACACCTGTCTTATTAAAAAAATGTTTTAGACTATAGAAAAAAGTATTAGACTGTTAAAAAATAGTTGTAGACTGAAAAGGTGTTTTCTGTACATGAAAGTACTTTTCGCTAACATAAAAAGTCTCGCAAAACATTTAAAAGTCCCTTCAGAAGTAATGAAGGAATTTTCTATTCACATAATCAGTGTTATTGGTTGGAAATCAAAAAGTCACTGATTTTCTTGAAGAAAAAGAAAATACTTTTCTTTTTCTTTTAGTTACTTTAATATCAATAAGGGCACCAAAAAAATGGATAGAGGTGCTAGAATGTACGGTATTATTAATTATGAAGTGTTTTTACTAACAGGGATTTTATTAAATCTAATCCCTGGCGCGGACACCATGTATATTGTGGGGAGAAGTATTTCACAAGGTAGAAAAGCAGGTGTGTATTCTGTTTTTGGTATTATTACTGGTTCTTTAGTTCATACGTTATTGGTTGCTTTTGGTTTATCTATTATACTTACAAAATCCATTGTGTTATTTAACATCATTAAGGTTATAGGTGTTATTTATCTTGTATATTTAGGGATTAAAATGATACTTGATAAGACAAATGTAGCTTTCCAAGCTTCATCCAATAAATTGAACATTAAAAAGATCTATTTACAAGGACTTTTAACAAGTCTTACGAATCCAAAAGTCTCTTTATTCTTTATTGCGTTTCTTCCGCAATTTATAGATACAAAGGCTTCAGGTCCTATGCCTTTTATCATTTTAGGACTTACTTTTACAGTAACTGGACTATTGTGGTGTTTATTTGTTGCTTATTTCTCTTCATATGTCACAAAAAAATTAAGAGGAAATCAAAAGGTAGGAATGATTCTAAATAAGGTAACAGGAATGATTTTTATTGGTATGGGGTTAAAGTTGCTTCAAACGAAAGCTCCTCAATAAACCTGAATAACATAAAAATGCCCCCTTTCAAGAGATGTTATCTTGGGTTTAAGCTAATCTCTATATACTAAAAAGTCCCTTCAAAATTTGAAGGGATTTTTTGCTTGTTATTTTGGTTTATCTAAAAATTCCTGTCTTTAAACAGAGCGTTAGTGCGAGGGGACAATAGGTAAAGAAAAATTAAGGTTTCAAAAAACGGTATGGACATTACCAACCGTATTTTTTATGAATTTATCCCGCATTAACGGGCAGTAAAACTCCAAACTCAAAATTCAGGTGGGAGATCAACTGCCCGTAAATGCCCGATTGGTTCAACTAATAATCAGTGGGGGATGAACAAAACCCCCACTGATTAAAGTTTCACTTTATAAAACTTTTCCATAGAGTGCGTCGTCTAATAAATGGGAAGGAGGAAATGATGTGGATGAATTAACGGTAGAAGCATTTGAAATAGAAGATAAGGAGGACCTTATCGACGAAATAATGAACAAGTATGGACAGGAGATCTTACAGCTTGTTTATTCATATGTGAATAATAAAGAGGTTGCGGAGGATTTAACGCAAGATATATTTGTTAAATGTTATAAATCTCTTCATACATACAAAGGGAAATCAAATGTAAAAACGTGGTTGTGGAGAATTGCCATTAATCATTGTAAAGACTATATAAAAAGTTGGTATAACAAAAAGGTAATCGTTACAGAGGATGAATTTACGTATATTGGGAGTCAAAAAGAAAGTGTTGAACAAACTGTCATTCAAAATGCAGAAGACCGTAGGCTGGCTTCTGCAGTAATGAATTTACCGATCAAATATCGAGAGGTCATTTACCTATTTTATTATGAGGAATTACCAATTAGAGATATTGCTATGGTCATAGAAATGAATGAAAATACGATAAAAACAAGACTGAAAAGAGCTAAGGAACTATTGAAGAAAGGATTGGAGGAATAATCAAATGGAAGATCGATTAAAAGGCTTGCGAAAATCAATGGAGAACACAACTTTTAAACATTTGAGTTTTTCTGATCAGCATCGGAAGCAGGTGCGTGAAAAAATCAATCAATCACACGAAAATGAAGAAGACATCTCTGTAGCGGTTTTACAACTTCTCATGAATGAAAAAACAGGGTACGAACTGGCGCAGCTATTGCGGGGGAGAGGGATTCAAAAATTCGAAGGAAATGAAGGTTTTTTATACACCGTATTACATCGATTGGAACAGAATCGTTTTATCCAATCAAGTTGGGATCATTCAGGAGCTAAATATTATCAATTGAATGATAAGGGAAGAAAGATGCTACGCAAGGCAGAAAAAAATTCTACAAAGGCACGGTTTATATTAAAAGGCTTAGTACAGGAGTGAGGCGGAATTGAATAAAAAAGGGGAGCGTTTTTTAAGCGAAGTTACCAATCATATTAAATCAAAAGAAGCAAAGAGCTTTGTGGCAACTGAACTAGATTTTCACTTGAAGCAGGCGAAGAACACGTGGATAGAAAAAGGGTTAAGTGAGGAAGTTGCTGAAAATAAAGCTGTGGAACAAATGGGAAGTCCAATTAAACTAGGGCAAGAACTTAATAAACTTCATAAGCCAAAGGTTGATTGGTTCTTAATTATTTTGTTAGTGGCTGCTATGGGGCTAGGCTTTTTGCCAGTTTTAGCTTTTGGATATACGAATGATGTAATAATGAATAAAGTGATATTTGTTATTCTCGGTGTTGTAACAGCCCTTGGGATGATGCTGATTGATTACCGGAAATTAGAGAGAATGGGATGGCTCTTTTATACAATCGGAGTACTCATCCTATTAATACTATACTGTTTTCCAAACGCTTCGATGGCTGGCGAACCGTTAATAAAAATTGGTCCCATTGCAATTGACTGTTTAATGGCAGTACCGTTCTTTTTTCTATCTTGGGCTTCTTTTTTTAATAATAGTAGGATAAAGGTCATGCATCTTGTGGTTTTGTATTTATTTTCTTTGTATTTATTCTTCATTGTATCAACTCTTTCAACAATTTTTATCTATATCACGATGATATTTGTTATGCTTTGGTGGAGTAAGTTAGGAAAGAAAAAAGCATTGATTATTACAATTGTACCAATTTGTTTATTGAGTATAAGAGTATTCTTTTCCTGGTCCGCAGTAAAAGGATATCATTTGGATAGATTTTTAGGATATTTAAACCCAGAGCGTGATGCAGGGGGCGCAGGGTTTATGTATGTACGTTTAAAAGAGGTAATGTCGTCAGCAGGTTGGTTTGGTACATCTGGAGATACAAAGTTCATCCCTGCTCCGGATACTGATTTTGTGTTTGCAAGTTTGACTTACTATTATGGATATGTGCTTGCGTTAATCCTTGTATTGATTCTTTCTCTTTTTGTAGCAAGGTTAGTGGTCATATTTTATAAAATAAATGATCGGTATGGTAAATTGCTTCTCGTTGGAGGAATGACTCTTTTTGTAGTCCAGTTCATTTATAACGTTGGCATGATTCTAGGCTTATTGCCGATTGCTTCTATATCATTGCCTTTTATTAGTTATGGATTAACGCCAACTTTATTTCATGCGCTATTAATGGGAATCGTGCTGAGTGTATATCGACGTAAAGATATGTCATTTAGAATGAGAAAAACACCTTGATAAAAATCAAGGTGTTTTCGTTATACATTTAAAACTTTCCGAATCAGCCCCAAGTACAAAAGGACTAACCTCACCGATGCTATACATATGCAACTCATGCATTGCGCGTGTACAAGCAGTGTAGAACAGTCTACGAAGGCTCTCATCACTGTACACATCTTTAGAAGTATCGTAAATAATAACGGCATCAAATTCGATACCTTTCGCTAAGTAAGCAGGGATAACGACAATACCTTGCTCATACTCGGCTGAGTTACTTTTCACAAGTTTAATATTTTCGATATGACTGAGTGCCTCGTATGCAGCGGCGCTTTCAGCTGCGGATTTACATATAATTGCGATCGTATTGTGCTGTTGTTCTTGTAATTCAGCGACTTTGGAAGTGATACAATTATGCAGTTCACTGTGATCAGAAACTGTAGTCACTGTAGGTTTCTCACCGTCACGTTCAAAGGCGTTAATGTTCTTTCCTTCAGGTACGAGATCACGTGTAAATTCAATGATCGGTTTTGTTGAGCGATAGCTACGAGTTAAGTTGATGCCGTTTGTTTCATCAGGCCCGTATAAGCTAGTAAGTGTATGGAAATCAACTGTTTCACTAGCGTGAGCGAATATCGCTTGGTTGAAGTCTCCAAGTACGGTCATTTTTGCGGCAGGGAAGAGACGCTTTAAAAACTCGAACTGAAACGGAGAATAATCTTGTGCTTCGTCTACGAGTACATGTTTAATGGATCTGTTCGTTTGGAATCCTTCAATTAATTCTTTTAAAAGTAAAAATGGGGTCGCATCCTCGTAATATAACTTGCCTTCATCGAGCGTGTTCACCGTTAGTGAGCAAATATCGTCCCATTCTTTCTGTTTTTCTTCAGTAACCCATGATGCATCTGTGAAGAGCTGTTTATATATTCCTGTGAAATTGATAAAACGTAGCGTTTGAACGCCTTTGCGCAACGGTTTTAACTTTTTGCGGACAATCATTCGTCCGAGTACTTTCGTTTCTTTCTCATAATCAGTAAAGGAGTCGTCGCCAAACTCTCCTTTTTTCTGTAAGTAATTATAAGCTTTTTGATATTCATCTTTACTAAGTAATTCAATTTCTTCTTCTACCCACGGCTTTTTCAGTTCTGTTTTTTCGAGTGCATCTATTTGTTTGTTTAGCCAATCCGTTAACTTCTCAATTCGACTATGGAAGCGGAGGGAGCTATCAGTATTGTAAAAGATTTCCGCAATTTCTTTAGCTGAGACAATGGCTTTTCCTCTAAATTTCATTCCTCTAAATAACATGCCAGATGATTCGAGTGATTGTCTGTAGGTTTTAATCATCTCAAAAAATTGAGTAGATGCTTTAAAGCGAATGCTCGCATTTCTAGTTTTATAGGCAGGGCTATTCGTTTCAGTTAGCATATATTCTAGTTGCTCATAAGGATCTTCAACGTCAAATGACTTACTTAGTCTATGGTTTAAATATTCCTGGAATGTCACTTGCTGCATATTCTCTTCGCCGAGTTCTGGTAGTACGTTAGATACGTAACTGTTGAACATAGAGTTAGGGGAGAAGAGAATGATTTGATCTGCTTTT
The DNA here is from genome assembly GCF_015071065.1 of Bacillus cereus. Taxonomy (GTDB): domain Bacteria; phylum Bacillota; class Bacilli; order Bacillales; family Bacillaceae_G; genus Bacillus_A; species Bacillus_A cereus_BA. The sequence continues at coordinate 43,750 of NZ_VOVA01000002.1, forward strand.
AGCCATTCGCGATATTTATATAGTAAATAGGCGATTCGCTGCAGGGCAGCTGATGTTTTCCCGCTGCCAGCAGCTCCTTGAACGATAAGTAGTCGCCCTTTATCGTGCCTTATAATTTCATTTTGCTCGCGCTGAATAGTAGCAACGATGCTTTGCATATGTTTGTTCGTACCTTTTCCGAGCGCTTGTTGCAGTATTTCATCTCCAATTGTGAGACTCGTATCGAACATGGAATCAATCTCGCCATTTTGAATAATATATTGTAACTTTTTCTCCACATTACCGCGGATTACGCCTCCTGGTGTACTGTACTCAGCAGGTCCTGGTGGATAATCGTAGTAAACACTAGAAATTGGTGCGCGCCAATCGTATATAAGAAAGTTTTCTCCGCTTGCATCGGTAAGTGTAGCCACCCCGATATAAATTTGTTCTGCGCCTGATTCTCCTTCTTCTTTGAAATCGATTCGTCCGAAGTAAGGTGCTTTATGCATACGCCTTAGTGCGGCAAGCCGGTTGAAGGTGTGCTTATGGGTGATTTGTGTTACGGCTAGTGACTGAGCTTGTTGTCTTAAGTTGATAACTGTTTCAAGATAATCGTCAAAAGTATCAGTATTAACTTTCACATCATCCCAGAAGTGTTTACGGATGTTGATTACTTCTGCTCGGCGTCTGCCAGTTTCGCTTTCCAGTTTATCAATTTGCTCCGTAATTGTTTCTATTACGGTATCCAATCGTTTTTGCTCTTGATCAAGTTTTTTGTTCATACGTAAGCACTCCTTTAAAAGTGAAAATAGAGGTTGACTGAAGATGTGTTTTGGTGTAAAATTAAGATACGGATAAATACATTCTTTTGTTTTTAATGAATGCGTTTCTGTACTAATTTAACATAGTTTTTTAATTTAATCAATGATAATGAGATAAACCTTGATTTCGTTCTGCGCGAATCAAGGTTTTTTTGTGTTGAATGGAGTAAGGTGGGGGAGTATATCGATTTATCGGCAAAAAAACTACTACAAAATAAAAAAGCTTGGGATATTCCCAAGCTTTTTTCACTTCATTATTTCTTTTCGTCTTTTTTAGCGTCAGCTTTTGGCTCTTCGAAAAGATCTTTCAAATCTTTGTCGTCAACTTTTACGTCAGCTTTTTTGATTTCTTTCATCATAAGATCGTTCATAAATTGAGCATCTTGTGATTTCTTTTGAACAAGGTCTTTTTTGATGTCGCCTTTTACTTCATCAAATGGTTTTTGTTCTTTAATATCTGTTACTTTAATGATGTGGTAACCGAATTGTGATTTTACAGGTTCGCTTACTTCATCTTTCTTCATTTTATAAGCAGCATCTTCGAATTCTTTAACCATTTTACCAGCTGTAAAGTAGCCAAGGTCTCCGCCTTTTTCTTTTGAACCAGTATCTTCAGAGTATTGTTTCGCTAAATCTTCGAAAGATTTACCTTGTCCAAGCTCTTCTTTAACCTTTTTCGCAGTAGCTTCATCTTTTACAAGAATGTGGCTTGCTTTAATTTCAGGCTTGTAGTTTTCTTTTAGTTCTTTATCAGTGATTGTTTTTTCAATAGCTTTTTCTTGAGCTAATGAAGCGCGAACACCATTTTTGACTGTTTCTTCTTTAAGGCCTTGTTGTTTCATTAGTGTATCGAATTGGTCACCGACTTGCTTTTTCATTTCATCGAACTTTTTGTCTACATCTTTTTCATCGACTTTGTAGTTTTTGATAAGTACTTTTTCCATAACCATGTTATTTAGTACTTGTTTACCAGCTTGTGTCTTCATTTGAGTGTAGAACTCTTCTTTTGTAATGTCACCAGCTTTAGATGTAACAATTTTGTCTGATGATGATGATGTTCCACATGCTGATAATGCGATTACACTTGTTGCGGCTAAGGCAAGCATAGCTTTCTTCATTCAATAAACACTCCTACTATTATGTATTTTTAATTTATCCCACCTAATGAAGAACTGCCTTATGATAGGTTATTTTCGTTCATGAGAGCCCGATTAAGTCTCACTGATGTCTTTGCTTTTTTTATATGTAAAAGCACGCTTAACAGGGCTTACCGCGGCTTTGGGATAAAGTTTAGATGCGTGTCGTTTATTTCATAGTATAAGCAATATGTACAAAATTTAATATATCATATTTCGACGGGTTTTCCTATTGATAAAGAAATTTTAACCAGTTTGTGTCAGATTTTGAAAGGGTACCATATTGGGCGCATGCTGCATATACAGAAAATAGGAGGGGATGGGGGATGAATTCAAAACTTATTTTATTACTTGTACTGTTTATTTTATTGGTTATAGTAGGTATAATTTGCTTATAGAGGAAAAAAATGAGGAAGGGGCTTTCCTTCCTCACTTTCCATGAAATATAATTTCTATATAACTAGAAATTAATAGAATGGTAATACATACATTAATAACTCGAAAGACACCGGGCTGGCGGCTCGCAGCTATTTGTTTTCGCTCACACAGTGTATGTGTCATGAAATTCGTGTAAAATATAACAAGAAGTGCGAATGCGACAAAAACAACGGTTATAAGAGTCATGAGGCGAGACCTCCTTTTGGCTAAAATACATATACTTTATATATTGTATCATACGATATTTTGTTCGTGTTACAAAATTCAGAAATAGAAGACTTTGTGTTAGGAAGCGAGGGAGAAAATGGACGTTGTAAGAAGACTAGAACAAGCTGAATACTACGTAGACCTACTATTTAAAATGATTGATGAAGAAAAGTGTCCATTTTATTCTTTAATCATAAAGAAAAAAGCTCGTAAAAAAGACATTGAACGTATACTAAAACTTTGTGAAAAGCTGAACGAACAATATGTAGTGGAGAAAGCAGAAGGCCTGCTTTTGTTCGATGCGCTATTAGATCAATTTGAAAAAGCGCTTCCACATCAGCTCGAAGTACACGAAACTGCGGAAGCGCTAGCAAAACAGGACTTATTTGTGCCACTTATGAATGAATTCTTACGCATGATTGCGAAAGGATAAATAGATTATTTCTTAACTAATTTTTGATCGGTCTCCGTAAAGTTCTCCTCAATATTCTCTAATGATTTCTCAAAAATATCGATGAAGTCCTGTCCGTAAATATTGCGAAGGATCGCAATAAGTTCGATATTTTCTGGGAACTTACCGTAAAAATTACGAAGTTCAAGTGCCCCATTAAACACAGAATTATTTTCAGGATCATACTCCTCCATTAAGCGAAGTAGTAATTCTTCCCCTTTGTCTGTAATTTCAATGTACGTATTTCGTTTATCATCTTCTTTTTTAGAGAATACAAGATAGCCGCGTTCTTCTAGCTTTTTAGAGAAGTTAAATGCCGTTGATACGTGCATAACTCCAAACTTAGCAATCTCAGAAATAGAAGCCCCTTTTAAATGATAAGCGATTGATAAAATATGATGCTCGTTAATGTTTAAATCGTAAGGTTTAATCCATTGTTGCCAATCTTTCTCTACGCATTTCCATAACGCTTTCGATAATTGAGCAATACGTTGGCTGAAAATCATCGCTTCTTTTACCGAGTAATTTTTTTCTCCACTTTTCATTTACTCACCCACTTTAACATTCTTTTTTCATTATTATCTATTATGCCAGTAAAATAAAAATTAATAAAGTCTTTTTGTGAGAATTGTGAAAATTTTTCGGAAAAACAACATTCTATACAAATCATGCATAACTATGGAAGCGTTTTATGAGTCAAGAATACATGTGTTGTCTTTACATGTTAAGGGATAACATATATTGTAAATGCATAAAAACACGGCATATCTATGTGATATGCCGTGTTAAGGTCAATTCGTATGAAAAATATTTGTTATATGCAAAAAACTAAGCAGGAATATGTTTACGCTTTTTCTGGAACGGCTTCTTGTAGTTTCTCAATCGACTTTTGAATGTCTAAAATTTCTTTTTCAATATGTCGTTTGTTTTGAGAAATATCTTGTTTCCAGTTAGAAAGAGTGTCATGCATATCGTCTTTTAGTTCTTGGAATACTTCTTTACCTTCTGAAGCAGTTTCAACGATTTGACGCTTTAATAACTTTGTATCAGCCGTAATATCAGCTAATGTCTTTTTAATATCAGTTCCTTTTTCTTTCAGCTTACCGCGCATAGCTTTGCCAGAAGAAGGAGTTGAGAAAAGAACGGCTAGTCCAGCAACTGCTCCGCCGCAAAGTACACCTGTAATAAAGGATTTAGCTTTTGACATAAAAGGAAACCTCCTTATTTTTCGTTCGTATTCATGATGTATAAAAATGTGCATATCTTTAAGACAAGGGAGCTTTTCTCTCTTGTACATGCTATGCACAAAAAAACATATCCCCGGCATTTTTTGTGAAGAAACAAGCTATACAATAAATGCCAGAGGAATCGGCTTGTTATGTATTACTTCTTATTATAGTGGCACTATTTCACACTATTTGCAATTGTGTTTGCGATGTTTTGTAGATTTTCCATTGTGTATTCATTTTGATGTGATTTCCAAACAGCACCGAAACCATCGTTTTCACCGTAGCGTGGAATTAAATGAAGGTGGAAGTGGAACACAGTTTGTCCAGCTTTCTCGCCGTTATTGTTAAGTAAGTTAAAGCCAACTGGATTAAATTCTGCTTTCATTGCATTTGCGATTTTTGGAACGACCGCAAAAATATGTGATGCGATTTCTGGCGTTAACGCAAAAATGTCTTGTTTGTGTACTTTCGGAATAACAAGAGTATGTCCTTTTGTTACTTGACTAATATCTAAAAATGCGAGTACATGTTCATCTTCGTATACTTTTGAGCAAGGGATTTGCCCGTCAATGATTTTACAAAAAATACAATTGTCCGCTGTATGATTCATCGATCTCATCCTTTCAAATAGCCTTAGCCGTATTTTACCATAATTACATAGGAGAACAAACACGAAAAACAGGAAGCTGACTCAGCTTCCTGTTTTCTGAAGAGGGATTGAAAAAGCATTTTTTATAATTTACGGTTCGCAGACACCTCATTTATATAAGAAATGCACGGTAAATCGGCTAAAGTTTCTGCCGTAGACACCCCATTTTCAAGTGAAATGAATTGCAATCTTTTTTAAAATGAAATTGTTTATTTTTTAAAACAGTATATGCTCTTTCGGAGACACCCCGTTTCGAAAATGAAACAAATTATCTGGTTATGTGTAAATTTCATTGTCCAACTTGGACACCCCATTTCATGATGACTTCACTATGTTGTTGTACTCATCAATTGGTGGTTGCTTTTTCAATGTGTTCCTTCTTCACTAATTATGATGTCCGCTTTCGTAAAAATATATGCCAAGAAATTTAAATTTTTTTTAAGACATCGATACTATGTGGTACAGCGCCATTTTTGGTAAGATGAATATAGAATGAATACTAATGAAGAAAGTGGTGTCGTATGAGCGAGTTATTGCGTGTAGAAAATGTTACAGGAGGATATACGAAACGACCTGTACTGCAAAATGTTTCGTTCTCTGTTAATAAAGGCGAACTTGTCGGCTTAATCGGTTTAAATGGAGCTGGGAAAAGTACGACAATTAAACATATCATCGGTTTAATGGAGCCGAAAAAAGGAACTGTCACAATTAACGGGAAAACAATTCGTGATGATATGACAGCGTACCGTTCTAGTTTCTCCTTCATTCCAGAAACGCCAGTATTATATGATGAGCTAACGTTAGAAGAGCATTTGAAATTAACAGCGATGGCGTACGGTGTAGATGAAAAACAGTACGAAGAACGTGTAGGACAACTATTACAAGAATTTCGCATGAAAAATCGCTTGAAATGGTTTCCGTCTCATTTTTCAAAAGGGATGAAACAAAAAGTGATGATTATGAGTGCATTTTTAGTGGAACCATCTCTTTACATTGTGGACGAACCTTTCGTTGGTCTTGATCCGTTAGCGATTCAATCGCTGCTTCAAATGATGGATCAAATGAAAAAGAGTGGTGCGGGCATCTTAATGAGTACACATATTTTAGCGACAGCAGAGCGCTATTGTGATTCATTCATTATTTTGCATCAAGGTGAAGTGAGAGCGATGGGAACATTATCTGAACTTCAATCCGAGTTTAATATGCCTGGTGCAACGTTAGATGATATTTACATTGCATTAACAAAGGAAGAAGATTATGAATAGCACAGCGTTATGGAAAGAACGATTTCGGCACTTTCTAAAAGAAGTTCGTACATATAGTAAATACGTATTTAATGATCATTTGAAATTTATTTTCGTATTTATCATCGGCGCAGGAGCGTATTATTACCAGCAATGGTTACAAACGTTAACACCTTCGTTTCCGACAGCGATTGTTATGGCAGTCTTACTTGGTATCGTATTAACAGCTGGATCAATCCAAACGTTATTAAAAGAAGCAGACCTCGTTTATTTACTGCCAGTTGAAGAAAAGTTAAAGCCCTATTTTACGAAGGCATTTCTCTTTACGTTTATGATTCAGTTATACATAATCGCAATGGTAGCAGCTGCGCTTGCCCCGTTATATTTCCAGCAAATGAAACAAACAGGAGCGGTGTACATATGGATTGTAATCGCGTTTGTCATTGTAAAGGCGTGGAATTTATTCGTAGCGTGGGAAAAATCATTTTTAACAGATCAAAGCGTTCAAAAAGCAGATTGGTTCATTCGTTTTATCTTAAACGGCTTATTTGTGTATTTCCTTGTAGAACGTACTTCAGTCATTTTTACCGGTGTAATTGTCTTTTTAATGGCGCTATACCTTGCTGTTATGCATCAAAAGGTGAAGGGAAAGCCGCTGAACTGGGAGTATTTAATTTCTGAAGAAGGTAAAAAAATGATGCTGCTGTACCGCATTGCGAATATGTTCGTCGATGTACCAGCGTTAAAAGAGAGAGTATCACGCCGAAAATGGCTTGATTTCATTCTTTCGATGATTGGTGAGAAACGTACATATTTATACTTATATACGAGAACATTTTTAAGATCAGGTAACTATTTTGGATTATATATGCGCTTACTCGCTCTTGGAGGAGTCATTCTTTACTTTATTCCATTTTTATATGGGCGATTTATCGTAAGCCTTGTTTTCTTATACTTAATCGGTTATCAGCTCTTAACCCTTTGGAAACATCATCGCATGAAAATTTGGCTTGATTTATATCCAGTAGGGGGAGATGAGAAGAAGAACGATTTTCTTACTTTATTAAATGCGATTCTCATCATCGGTAGCGTTGTGTTTACAATTGTATTTGCACTTGCGACGAAGGAATTCATAATGACCGGCATTTTATTTGTCGTAAGCATATTATTTAGTATTGGTTTCGTTTATCAATACGGTGCGAAACGCATTGAGCGTTTAAACTGAAAGGAATGAACCTATGATTACATATGAAGAGAAGGTTATAAAAGAATTGGAGCAGTGGAAAGCTACATTCATGAAAGATTCTTCTATGATGACACGGTTCTCTAAAAAAGTGCAGGTGAAAGTGCAACAACTAGTACCCGCGAAAGTACAAAAGGTACTAACAGAAACGATCCGGATGATGGTGCAAACAATTAGTGCTGGATCAAACTTCATAAAACCGAAGCTAAAAGAAACGAACTGGTCACTGCAAAGAAGAGACGATGAAGTACGTAAAAAAATGGATGAGTACAAAAAAATAGCAGCGGCAGAAGGGGCCGGAACAGGAGCAGGTGGTATTCTCCTCGGCCTTGCTGATTTTCCGCTTCTACTTACCATTAAAATAAAATTTTTATTTGATGCAGCAACATTGTACGGATTTGATACGAGTAATAAAGAAGAGCGCCTCTTTATCCTTCACGTTTTCCAACTTGCTTTTTCGAGTGATGATTATAGAAAAGAAATATGGAAAGCAATTGAAACGTGGGATACAGAAGAAGAAAACCATATGGACTGGGAAAAGTTCCAAACAGAATACCGAGACTATATCGATTTAGCAAAAATGCTTCAGCTCGTCCCAATCATCGGTGCCCCGGTCGGAGCGTATGCGAATTATCAATTACTGCAAAGACTTGGGGAAGTAACGATGAATTGTTATCGTATGCGATTGCTTAATAGAAATTAATTTGTTTTATCAAAAAAGAAAGCCTCTTAAATGGGTAATTTAGGAGGCTTTTCTATTTATTATTTTGGCTGTTTTCGTAGATATTGTTGCTTTTGATGCAAAAACAAAGAGGGGCTTTCCCCCTCTTCGTTCCTACTTCCTCATCGAACTTCCTACGACCTTACCTGATGGTTCGTCCACGAGTCTATTTACATCGCCTAACAACTCTCGCTGTTTAGACGGAATGGTAACGAGTGTTACTTCTTTTCCTTTGAATGACGCATCATCGAGTTGATATTTGGTTGTATCCGCTATTACCTTGCTGACTTTGGCATCTTTCCAACTGCCATCTACTTCATCTTTCTCTGCTTGCGATAACGAGTTCCAAACCAATTCCCTTACATCCTTTGTCGTTTGTACCGTTTCTGTTTTCGGAGTTTCGTTGGTTTTTGTTGTTCCACAACCGCTTAAAAGGATGGATACACAAGTGAATGCAGATACAATCATGCCGATTTGTTTCTTCAAGATGCAAAACTCCCTTCATCGCATAGATACTTCTATATTCCACGTCCTGACACATATCCCTTCTTCACACCAAGATATATCAATATACGATATTTCGGGATTGGCTCATACACATCTCAAAGAAGAGACAGTATCAAAGTTCGCTCGTTGACACACTTGCAGAAGCAAGAACGTTGTTTGTTCCGACTTTGGCATTTAGTGATTGAGATAGTTCTCAATCACTTTTTTTATATTTTTATTCATATTTTTTATTTTTTTACCAATAATATACAAATAAGGCAGATTTGTATATGAAGTTACTTTACTGTATTTAGGGGTGCAAATATGAAAGTATCAATATTTATTACTTGTGTTGCAGATATCTTTTATCCAGAAGTAGGAAGAGATGTTGTGGAAATTCTTGAAGATTTAGGGTGTGAAGTTGATTTTCCTAAAAGTCAAACTTGCTGCGGACAACCTGCTTATAATAGCGGGTATGTGAAAGAAACAAAAACAGCTGCAAAACATATGATTGAAGCCTTTGCTAGTTCAGAATATGTTGTGGCACCATCGGGCTCTTGCGCTATGATGGTTCACGAGTTTTCTAGCTTATTTTCTGAAAGTGAAGCAGAGTGGAAGAAAAAAGCTACTGAACTTGGAAATAAAACATATGAATTCACACAATTTCTTGTTGAAGTATTAGGGAAAGAAGACTTAGGTGCGGAGCTTCATAAAAAAGCAACGGTTCATACATCTTGTCATATGAGCCGATTAATGGGGATTAAGGAACCGCCGCAAAAATTATTGAAATGTGTAAAGGGACTGGAAGTTGTTTCATTGCCGCATAATTATGATTGCTGCGGATTTGGAGGGACATTCTCGGTGAAAATGCCAGAAATCTCTGAGCAAATGGTTGATGAAAAAGTAAAGCATATTATGGAAACCGGTGCGGAAGTGTTAATTGGGATGGATTGTAGCTGCTTAATGAATATAAAAGGACGTTTAACTCGTAATGGTTATCCAATTGAGGTAAAACATATTGCTCAAGTATTAAATGAAGATCGAAAATAGGAGGGGGATATAGAGATGGGAATGAAAATTGGGAACGATCCCTTTCATAAGCGTACTGAAACAGGCATTGGGGATCAATTTATGCGAAAGGCTGTCAGGAAAGCGCAAGATGGTCTTAGAGTCAAGAAATTAAAAGCTACTGAGAGTCTTGGGAATTGGGAGGAATGGCGAGCTTTAGGAGAAGAAATTCGAAAGCATACATTAGAAAACCTGGATTATTATTTATATGAGCTAAGTGAAAATATTGAGAAAAACGGTGGTTTTGTTTATTTTGCAAAGACTGCAGAAGACGCAAGGGAATATGTAAAAGAGATTGTAAAAAAGAAAAACGCGAAAAAAATTGTGAAATCAAAATCTATGGTAACGGAAGAGATTAGTTTAAATGAAGCGATTGAAGAAGCTGGAGCGGAAGTGTTAGAAACAGATCTTGCTGAATTTATTCTACAAGTGAACGACCACGATCCCCCGTCACATATTGTTGTTCCATGCCTTCACAAGGATAAAGAACACATTTGTGAAATATTTAAAACAAAGTTAGATTATACTGGAACATCTGATCCTACGGAAATGGCGAGGTTTGTAAGAGATTATTTACGTGATGATTTTTTTGCAGCGGATATAGGGGTGACTGGATGTAACTTTGCTGTTGCAGAGTCTGGGTCAATTTCTATCGTAGCAAACGAAGGAAATGCAAGACTTACTACGACACTTCCGAAAACGTTGATTACAGTTATGGGGATGGAACGTATTGTTCCGACATGGGAAGAGCTTGATGTTTTAGTAACGCTGCTCTGCCGAAGTTCTGTAGGACAAAAGTTAACAAGTTATATTACAGGGTTAACTGAGCCTGGCGGGACAGATGGGCCTGAGGAATTTCATTTAGTCATTGTTGATAATGGCCGTTCTGATATTGTAGGGACAGAATTCCAAAGTGTTCTTCAGTGCATTCGTTGCGCGGCATGTATTAATGTGTGTCCTGTCTACAGGCATATTGGGGGACATGCATATGGCTCTATTTATCCAGGACCAATTGGAGCTGTGTTGACACCGCTTTTAGGGGGATATGATGAATATAAGGATTTACCTTATGCATCTAGCCTTTGTGGTGCTTGTACAGAAGCGTGTCCAGTGAAAATCCCGTTACACGATTTATTAATTAAACATCGCAGCCGCATTGTAGAAGAAAAACAATCACCTGTAGCTTGGAACGTGGCTATGAAAGGTTTTGAAAAAACGGTGAAGAGTCCTAGACTATTTTCTTTTGCTGCGAAGAGTGCTCCGTATGCATTAAGGCCTCTTGCAAAAGGAGATAAGATCGAGCGCGGCATTGGACCGTTAAAAGCTTGGACGGATGCGAGAGATTTTCCAGTTCCGAAAAAACAACCGTTTCGAGAGTGGTTTAAAAAACACGAAAAGGAGAACGATGATGGCCATCCAAAATCGTGAGGAATTTTTATTCCAATTATTAGAAAAGCTTGGTAGGGAACGTCCAGAAGCAGTGAAAAAACCGAAATGGTCTTTTTCCCCGCAGTGGAATGTTTTTGACGGACTCACACAAGACGAACTTGTATTAAAGTTAATGGAGCACTGCGAAGTGATTCATACAGAAGTAAAGCGAACAACAAAGGGAAATCTTGTTGAAACATTGGGGTCTTTTATAAAAGACTGGAATATCAAATCTGTTATGTATTCGAATGATGAGCGCTTTAATGAGTACGGTCTTACTCCATGTTTCAGCAATGAAGGTACAACACATTTTCGTACATGGGGATTAGAACATAAAGAAGAGGACATAGAATTTGCGAAAGCTGCTGACCTTGGCATTACGTTCAGTGATATGACTTTGGCAGAATCAGGAACCGTTGTGCTATTTAATGATGGGTTAAAAGGAAGGCATGTTAGTCTTCTTCCGGAGTCATATATTGCAATTGTTCCTAAAAGTACGATCGTACCAAGATTAACCCAAGCTACAAAACTGATTCATAATCAAAATAAAGCGGGAGAAAAACTGCCAGCTTGTGTAAATTTCGTTTCTGGTCCGTCAAATAGCGCGGATATTGAAATGAACCTTGTCGTAGGTGTACATGGGCCAATCAGAACAGCGTATATTATTGTCGATGATCAATAATGATTTACGTTTGTGACAGAGCACCCACGTATACGAGTTGGAAATATAGATGAAACACACAAAAATAAGAATGCTAAAAATAGAAAGCGCTGGCTGTTATATATAACCGGGGCTTTTTATTTTGCGTGCCCTTACTGGTGAAGAAACCCTAAGAAGGAAAAGTTTAATCTGTTTCAGTTTTCTACGCTACTATAACTAACTGAATTGTGTCTTTTCTTAGAAGCTAAGCACACTATAACTAGCTCCAATTATAATGAATACGATAACGAGCAGAATGAGTAATAAAAGCCCACTCGTACCATCTTTGCCATCTTCACCGCCGCCGTTACCACCGTTACCGCCATATCCCATATGAATGTCCCCCGTATTGTTATATGTTGTTTTTACTTTATATTTTTCTAGGTTCATCAAGAAGTTCCTTTAAAAACTCTAATTAACTTGCAAATCATTCATTTTCATTTTACAATTTACTTACCGACCGGTAAGTAAAAATAAGTGAGGTACAGTATGACAAAGAATTTACAAACATCGCAGCACATTGTAGAGGCATCATTTAAATTAATGGCAGAGCACGGTATTGAGAAGATGAGTCTTTCAATGATTGCGAAAGAAGTAGGCATATCAAAGCCAGCTATTTATTATCATTTCCCGTCTAAAGAAGCATTAATTGATTTTTTATTTGAAGAAATTTTTTCTGGATATCATTTCGTCAATTACTTCGTTAAAGACCAATATACGAAAGAAAACTTTGCAGAGAAGTTAATCACAGATGGTTTACATATGTTGTCTGAGTATAGAGGCCAAGAAGGTATACTACGCGTTATAAATGAATTCATCGTAAGTGCGACGCGAAATGAAAAGTATCAGAAACGTTTATTTGAAATACAAGAGGAGTTTTTAAATGGATTCCACGATTTATTGAAGCAAGGTGTGGAACTTGGCGTTGTATCACAACATGCAACAGAAGAAAATGCTCATACGTTAGCACTCGTTATTGATAACATGAGTAATTACATATTAATAGGATTCGATTTAAAGTATAAAGAAATTTGGATTCAAAATGTGAAAAATGTAATGAAGGGGGAGTAAAAATGAAAATGCAAAAAAACTGGTGGCTCGGTTTTCTTGGCTTCGTTGGAGTGTATAAAATTCCAGGTATGATTGAAGCTTTTCAAGCGGATAAAGGTTGGTTCGCATTAATTAGTTTAGTTTGGCTACTTTGGTTCGGATATTTTATTCCTGAGAAAAAAGAAGATAAATAATAAAATTTCAATTTTATGTAAAGTTATGTAAAATATAGATTGAGACAATTCATATATTAGATTAATAGATTTGGAGTGGTTACATGGATCCATTGAAAAATGAAATTCACCCTGACATGGTCAAGGTGTGGAAAACGCGTTCCTTAATTGAGCTAGGAATTAGTATTATAGTCATTTTGGCATATCTTTTCTTTATGATTAAGTTTAATTGGTGGGCCTGGATTTTCTATGTGCTCGTCGGATTAACAATTGTATATACGCCGTTTGATTACTTTACGTTTCCGAAACTGCGTCAACGTTATTACAGCTATCAACTAAATGAAGAAGAGCTTGAAATTCAGCACGGTCTTTTCGTTGTAAAGCGCGTATTAGTACCGATGATTCGTGTGCAACACGTTACGATTGAACAAGGGCCAATTATGAGAAAACATGGATTAGCAGAATTACATATTTCAACAGCGGCAACTTCTCATAGTATTCCCGGTTTAACAATGTATGAAGCTGAAATGTTAAAAACAAGAATCGCAGAATTAGCGAAAGTGAGTGATGAGGATGTATAAGAGGCAGCATCCAATCACGATGTTATTAGAATTAAAAATAACAGATTTTATACCATTACTTATTTTCATGTTTAGCTTAAACGGAAAATTCCCGTTTTGGTATTTAATTCCCGCGGCATTCGGTTTACTCACCATCTTTTCAGCATTTGAAAAATGGTATTACACAACATACTGGGTCGAAAATAATGTATTACATGTTAAACAGGGGCTCTTCGTGAAGAAGGAGAGCTATTTAAATAAAGAGCGTGTCCAAACAATAAACACAAGTTCTAACGTACTATATCAAATGCTCGGTTTAAAGAAAATTCAGATCGAAACAGCTGGCGGAGGCGATGATGCAGAAGTAAGCTTAGCTGGTATTACGGAAGATGAGGCGAAGGAGCTTATTTCCTTACTAAATGAGCCCACTCCGGAAGTGAAAGCAACAGAAACATTAGACGAAGCAGCAGAAAATGTAGTAGAAAAAGAAATCATTACAGAGGAAAAACAAGCGACAGAATACAAATTAACTTGGAAAGAAATTTTATTAGCGTCAGTTACATCTGGTCAATTTGGATTATTATTTTCCTTAATATTTTTTGTGTATCATCAAGTAGATGAGTATATTCCGAAATGGATCAAACATAGAGTAGAGTCTTATGTTATGGACCATGATATATATGGTTGGATTTATATGGTGGCTATTTTACTGGTCCTTTCTTGGATTATATCTACAATCGGCTACGCATTAAAACATGGGAACTTCACAGTAAATCGAAAAAATGATGAAGTCCGTATTTCTCAAGGTTTACTGGAGAGAAAAGAACTCGTACTAAAGTTACACCGTATTCAAGGGATTACGATAAAAGAAAGTATTTTACGTCAGCCATTTGGTTATTGTGCTGTGCAAGTAGAAGTCATTCAAAGCAAGGGAATGGGTGAAGAGAAAGACAAAGTTACACTGCATCCGATTATTCGAAAAGATCGTGTGCAACAGTTACTCGCACATTTACAATTACCATATGAACTGAATACAAACATTACATCATTACCAAAAGCAGCATTGCGCCGCTATCTTATTGATAGTTTCATCTTCTTCGCCATGCTAGCCATCCCGCTTACGGGAATAAGCATATACTTTGAAAAGTATTTCATCATGTGGGCGTTGATTCCGCTTGCGATCCTCATCTTTACACTTGGATACGCAACATTTAAAACAAATGGTTATGGTGTAAACGGAGAGCAAATTACGCTTGTATATCGTAGTGTCGGAAAATATACAGGACTTGTCAGAAGAAGACACGTACAGTCAATCGAGAAAACACAATCGTATTTCCAGCGCCGCGCAAATTTATGTACGTACATGTTCTCAAGCGCATCATCAAATTATAAATTAGAGCATACGAGAGTAGAAGATGCGGAGAGAATGCAGGATTGGTATAAAAAGAGAATAAGTGAGGATTAATTGAAATGGCTTGTCTTTTGCGAAAGGCGAGTCGTTTTCTATGTGAAAATGATAGGAAATAATTAACAATATATGTAAAGGGAAAAGTGAGGTGAGCATGATTGAGGAAATTTTTAATTCCGTATTTCCATTCTTTATTAAGCTTACTTATTTCAATGACGATAGTTCAAATATACGATGGGAAGGGGATTTTCGAAGGAGAGCTATTTTCTATTTTTACGAATCTTTTTATTGCTATGGCCAACATGTTGGCTGCTACTTTGATAGTTGGAATCCCTGTTGTTTTAGTGGGCTGTCTTCTTGGGGAAATATTGTTTAGGTGTGTTATTTTACCTGTAAAGCTACATTTTATTCCATCCTTAATTTTATATATTCTTTTAGCTATAAGTATTGTTTTTGGCTATGAAGTTATATCTGACGGGTTCCCTACAATATATGAAAATACACGTATTGTTGTAATGATGTACTTTATGGGACTAACTGTCATTTGCTCTATTACATTTTTAGTAAGCAGGACTACATATGAAGAGAAATAAGGTGATTATATGAAATATACTTGTCCATGTTGCGGATATAAAACATTAGAAGAAGAACCACCAGGTACATATGAAATTTGTAACATATGTTATTGGGAAGATGATGAGGTTCAGTTTAACGATCATGACTTTGAAGGTGGGGCGAATGAGGTTTCGTTAAGGCAAGCGCAGAAAAATTTCATTGCATTTGGTGCTTGTGAGGAATGTTGTGTTGGATCAGTTAGAAAGCCGACTAGTGAAGATGTGAAGGATGCTAGTTGGAAACAAATTTTATAAATAAAAATGATATAAAAAAGGCACCTAGCAAAAGTACTAGATGCAAATAAAAACACAAGGGAAGATAAATGTCTTCCCTTTTCCCGTAAGTAATTATATCAAAAAAATTATAAAAAACTAGCTTTATTTTTAATATAATTGATGTGTGAGGCTATGAAGGCAAAAGATTACACTATTTTCGTAGTGTTTTATTAAGAAAAGGAGTTGTGTCCATGATTAATTTCAAACCAGAAAATTTAAACCAACTATTAAAAGTGATGCTGATCAGTGCGAATAAGTCTTATGATGCGATTAACGATTATGAATTTACGGGAGAATCGGTAGCATTCCGTATAGATTTTGAGTATATAGATGTTGCTCTTATGGTTACCGATATGCTAGGAAGATCTGCTTCTAAATTTAACATTCTGCCATATGCTCGTCCTAATACGAATGATATAGATTACATCCAGTTTCAAGTGTATTCCATTAATGAAGGGAATTTTAAGGAAGTACTTGATACGATGTAGCGAAAGAGGTTTAACTATAATTTTACAAAACTGTATATAAAAACTTGTTTTCTGCTAATATATAATTAATAAATTCATATAATTGGAGTGATGAGATGCAGCCGTTAGAAAGAGAGATTCATTCTAATATGCTTAAAGTGTGGAGAATTCACGCTTTAATTGGGGCGGCGGTTATACTAACAGTCGTAATTGCGTATTTCTTTTTTATGATTAATTTTCATTGGTGGGGCTGGTTGTTTGGGCTGTTAGTAACGGGCGCTATTACGTTTATCCCACTTGATTATTTTGTATTTCCAAATTTACGTCAGCGTTATTATAGTTACAGATTAAATGAAGAAGAGATTGAGATTCAAAAGGGAATGTTCGTTGTTAAGCGCGTACTTATTCCGATGATTCGTGTACAGCACGTTACGATTGAACAAGGACCAATTATGAGAAAGTATAATTTAGCAGAATTACATATTTCAACAGCGGCAACTTCTCATAGTATTCCAGGTTTAACGAAAGAAGAAGCGGAACAATTGAAAAGACAAATTGGAGAGCTTGCGAAAGTGAGTGATGAGGATGTATAAGAGGCAACATCCGATCACGATATTATTAGGGATTAGGGTTGCGACTTTGTTGCCTTTTATTTTTCTTGTTTTATTTCGATCAGATGGTGAAGTAAAACCTTGGTATGCATTGCATCTTGTTCTTTTAGCTCTATTATTTATTATGGCTATTTTTTCAGCTGTAAAATGGTATTTCAAAGTGTACTGGGTTGAAAATAATATTGTACATATAAAACATGGTGTGTTCGTTAAGAAAGAAAGTTATTTAAATAAAGATCGTGTGCAAAATATTAGTACATCCTCAAACATCATCTATCAGTTGCTTGGACTTACGAAGTTAAATATAGAAGTAGCGGGCGGCGGTAGTGAGCCGGAAGTGATGTTAGCTGGTATTAAAGAAGATGAAGCGAATGAACTAATTGCCTTGTTACATAAAGAGAGAAGTGTTGCGAGTGCAGAGGCGCCCGAGGAGGAAGGCAGTAAGACGATTTATCAGTTAACAGCGAAAGAAATTTTATTCGCATCTATTACATCTGGTAGATTCGGATTAGTATTTTCTGGACTACTTCTTATTTACTCGGAGTTTAATCAATTTCTTCCAAAATGGCTCATCAATAAAGCGGAAGCGTATGTGATGGATAACGGTGTATATGAATTAATCGTTATGGCCGCGATTTTAATGGCAATTTCGTGGGTCATTTCTACAGCTGGCTATGCGCTAAAATATGCGAACTTTAAAATCGAGCGAAACGGAAATGAAATTCGCATCGTTCAAGGGTTATTTGATAAGAAAGAGTTTGTGTTAAAATTACACCGCATTCAAGCGATTACTGTGAAAGAAGGAATTCTTCGCCAGCCTTTCGGTTATTGCTCTGTCGAAGTGGAAGTGATTCAAAGTATAGAATCCGCCGGTAATGAAGTGATGCTACATCCTTTTATGAAGAAAAAAGATGTACAGCAGCTACTTACATATTTGCAGTTACCGTATGAAATGGAAGAAACAATGGTCCATTTACCGAAAACAGCATTGCGCCGTTACGTCATAATGGGCTGGATTACAAGTGCGGTGCTCGCTGTGCCAATAGTTGGTGCGAGTATATATTTTAAACAACATACCGCATTGTTTACTCTTATACCGCTATTTATTGTATTTACAATACTTGCGTATGCCCGGTATACAAGCGGCGGATATATGATGAGAGAAAATCAATTAACGATGGTGTACCGTCGTCTTGCGAAATATACAGGAATTATGCGTAGAAGGCATGTTCAAGTAGTTGGGTACAATCAATCGTATTTTCAAAAGAAAGACGAGTTATGTACAGCTGTCGTATCAGTAGCAGGGCATGGCTATAAAGTGAAGCATATGCGTAAACAAGACGCGCTTCGCATATATAATTGGTACAAAGAAAAAGGAAACACCGGTGTGTAACGGTGTTTCCTTTTTTGTCTCTATTTGTCGCGCGGTAATAAAATTTCACATATCAAACGTTGCGAATTCCTAAACTAACACATCAAAAGTAGTCACAAAAGAAGGACGAGAGAAAATGCTTTTTTGCTGTTCTGCATGTGGATGCGCTTGAGCTTGTCCCTCTGCTTGTGCAGGGCGCTTTTTATGAGCGTTTTCGAATGAACGTGATTCTGTCCAGTCTTTAAAGTTTTGCTCTGTTTCCCACATCGTTAAGATGACGTATGTATCATTACTTAATGGGCGAAGAACGCGGATTGCTTGGAAGCCAGGTTCGTTTTCGATAAGACCTGCGCGGTTTTTAAAACGGTTTTCAAATACAGGGCGACCTTCGTCTGTTACAGAAATGTTGTTACAAACGATGTAGCCAGGTTGTCCTTTAAATTCTCCAACAGCGTCTAATACGTCATACTGAAGTGTGGATTCTACAGATTCTTCAGTATTTTCTTTATAAAACATGTCTTTTTCGTTATTTTTTGCAGTGAAATGTGCTTGTTCTAGAGGTGTTTCGTATGAAATAATAGCCTTCATTTTAATGCCCCCTTTATGGTTTGTCTCTATTATATCAATTCTCTTAAAAAACTTCGAAGATTATATACATAAAGATAGTCCTTTTCCAAATAATAAATGTACCATCATTTGGAAAGAAGGCCGATGTATGAAGAAAGCAAAGTGGACTTTATTGGGCGGGTTAGCAACGTTTGTAGTAGCAATTGTACTTTATAAACTTATTGTGTTAGCTGGTGGCTATATGATGGATGAAAAGCAGCTTGTTTTCCACTCTTCATCACGTATCGTTGACCAGAAAGGAAAAGAAATTACGAAATTATATGTAGAAAATAGAGAGCTCGTGCCGATCGAAGAAATTCCAAAGTATGTGCAGCAAGCATTTATTGCTGTGGAAGATTCTCGTTTTTATGAACATCAAGGAATTGATTACCCTTCTATACTTCGGGCGCTGTATAAAGACGCGTTAGCTGGAGAGAAGGTAGAAGGCGGTAGTACAATTACGCAGCAACTAGCTAAAAATGTCTTTTTAACTCGCGAAAAAACATTTACGCGTAAATTGAAAGAGGTCGCAATTTCTCTTCAATTAGAGCAAAAATATACGAAGCAGCAAATTCTTGAAATGTATATGAACCATATTTATTTCGGTCATGGGGCATATGGTATTCAAGCGGCAGCAAAGCTGTATTTTAATAAAAGTGTAGAGGATTTAACAGTAGAAGAAGGAGCAATGCTTGCAGGTCTTCCGAAGTCACCAAACGGATATTCACCGTACTTATCTCCGGAGAAGAGTAAGGAGCGCCGTGATCTCGTACTGTCACTTATGCATAAACAAGGCTATTTAAATGCAGAAGAAAGTGTTCGTTATCAGGGTAAGACAATTGCTCTTTATAAAAACTTAGATGAGAATGAACTCGCATATATGCCGTACATAGATATGGTCATAGATGAAGCCGCTCGTTTATACGGATTATCTCATCTAGAAGTACTTCGCGGAGGATATACGTTTGTCGTACCGATGGATGAAAAGATTCAAAAGGTAGCGTATAACCAGTTTCAAGATGCAAGAAATTTCCCTGGTAAAGAAGAAGGGGCGCAAGGTGCATTTTTATTAATGGATAACCAGACTGGCGGAATTAAAGCTGCGATTGGCGGAAGAAAGTATGTTCCGAGAGGACTTAATCGCGTCTTTGCAAAAAGACAACCGGGCTCTGTGTTAAAACCACTTCTCGTGTATGCGCCAGCACTAGAAACGAAAAAGTATAATCCATATTCTTTATTAACGAATGAAAAAAGTTCGTTTGAAGGTTATGAACCTCGAAATTACAATCATGAGTATTCGAAAGAAATGACGATGTACGATGCGATTTTAGAATCAGCAAATGTACCGGCAGTTTCTTTATTAAATGAGTTAGGGGTAGAAGAAGGAAAGCAATATTTAGAGAAAGGAAATGTTCATATTGCAGACGCTGGTCTAAGTACAGCACTTGGCGGGCTGAAAAATGGTGTTTCAACATTGGATCTTGTGAAAATGTATCGTGCATTTTTAGCAAATGGTAATATTATTGAGCCGCACGTTATTGATAAAGTGTTAAATAGACACGGTGCAGTCATTGGGGAATCGCCAAAAGTAGAAACGAATATTTTCTCGAAACAAACGGCATGGTATATGACGAAAATGTTAGAAGGAGTTGTGAAGGAAGGGACAGCAAAAGCAGGTGTATATAACGGTGCATTAGCTGGAAAGACGGGTACAACTTCATTGCCAAATGACGACAATGGGGCAAGAGATATGTGGTTCGTTGGCTATACGCCGAATTTAGTAGGCGCTGTTTGGATTGGCTATGACCGCACGGATAAAGAGCATCAATTACAAGATGGAAATGCATCTGCAACGATGTTATTTAAAAAGATTTTAACGAAAGCAAATATACAAGATAAAGCGAGTTTTCATAGGCCAAAAGGTGTTGAAACAATTGGGCTGCCAATTCGTTTAGATAAGGTTAAAAACGTGGAAGCAAAACTAGCTTTTAGTCCTTTCGGTTTATTTGCGATGAAACTAAGCTGGACGCCGCTTCCTGATGAGCGAATTATGTATCGGGTTTATAAAGTTGAAAAAGGAATTCATACTCACGTTGGGACGGTAAAAGGAACAGGGAAATATGAGGAAAAGTTTATTAATATATTCTCAAAACCAAGTTTTTACGTTGTGCCATATAACACACAAACGAACCGCGAGGGAGAAAAGTCAAAAGTAGCTAAACCGTAGTTTTTCTCTGTGCTATAATAAGAATGTTGTGAAAATAGTAAACAGTTTTACGAATGTTTGTGTCAATTTAATGAACAACGTACATAATGTTATGCATTTTGTTTTTACAAGCTGTATAGTAAAAAAAGATAAATATCGGAATAGAGCGTATTTAAAGAAAAAGCATTGGTAAGGAAGGGAGCAAGGGTCTTGGTAAGAACTATAAATGAGACATTTTTAAAAGCATGTAGGGGGGAACGTACAGAGTATGTACCAGCATGGTATATGCGTCAAGCAGGTCGTTCGCAGCCGGAATATAGAAAGATAAAAGAAAAGTATTCTTTATTTGAAATTACACACAATCCAGAGTTATGTGCTTACGTTACAAAGTTGCCAGTTGATCAATATAACGTAGACGCAGCAATTCTTTATAAAGATATTATGTCACCACTACCTGCAATTGGTGTGGATGTGGAAATTAAATCTGGCATTGGTCCAGTTATCGATAATCCAATTCGCTCTTTACAAGACGTAGAAAAATTAGGGGAAATCAATCCAGAAGATGATGTACCTTACATACTAGATACAATTCGTTTATTAACGACAGAAATGTTAGATGTACCGTTAATCGGTTTTTCAGGAGCTCCATTTACGTTAGCGAGCTATATGATTGAAGGCGGTCCTTCTCGTAGCTATCATAATACGAAAGCGTTTATGTATGCAGAGCCGAAAGCTTGGTTCGCTTTAATGGATAAGCTTGCAGATATGGTTATTACATATTTAAAAGCGCAAATTAATGCAGGAGCAAAAGCGGTTCAAATTTTCGATTCTTGGGTTGGAACAGTAAATGTAGCGGATTACCGCATATTTATTAAACCAGCGATGGAACGTATTTTTGCAGAAGTTCGCACGATGGGTGTTCCAATGATTATGCACGGCGTTGGGGCAGGACACTTAGTGAATGAATGGCACGACTTACCGCTTGATGTAGTAGGTTTAGATTGGCGCTTATCAATCGAAGAAGCACGCACGCGTGGTGTTCATAAGGCGGTACAAGGAAATATGGATCCTTCATTCTTATTAGCACCTTGGCCTGTTATTGAAGAACATGTAAAAGGTATTTTAGATCAAGGGATGAAGCAGCCAGGTTACGTATTTAACTTAGGTCACGGCGTATTCCCAGAAGTAAATCCAGATACATTAAAACGCTTAACTACATTTATTCATGAGTACTCTAAAGAACAGTTAGCGAAGTAAAGGAGATTGGCTGTATGAAAAAGAAAATTGGTTTGCTTGTAATGGCATATGGAACGCCATATAAAGAAGAAGATATTGAACGTTACTATACACATATTCGCAGAGGAAGAAAGCCAAGTCCTGAAATGCTAGAAGATTTAACAGAGCGTTACCGTGCAATTGGTGGTATTTCTCCTTTAGCTACTATTACATTGGAGCAAGCTAAGAAGTTAGAGACGCGTTTAAATGAAATGCAAGATGAAGTAGAGTACCACATGTATCTTGGTTTAAAACATATTGAACCGTTCATTGAAGATGCAGTACAAGCTATGCATAAAGATGGAATAGAAGATGCAATTGCACTCGTTCTTGCCCCTCACTATTCTACTTTTAGTGTGAAGTCGTATGTAGGACGAGCGCAAGAAGAAGCAGAAAAACTTGGAAACTTAACAATTCACGGCATTGATAGCTGGTATAAAGAACCGAAATTCATCCAGTACTGGGTTGATGCAGTGAAAGGTATATATAACGGTATGTCAGAAGCAGAACGTGAAAAAGCAGTATTAATCGTATCTGCACATAGCTTACCAGAGAAAATTATCGCACTCGGCGATCCATATCCAGATCAATTAAATGAAACAGCTGATTATATTGCACGCGGTGCTGAAGTAGCAAATTATGCGGTTGGCTGGCAAAGTGCCGGAAATACACCGGATCCTTGGATTGGTCCAGATGTACAAGATTTAACGAGAGAATTAAATGAAAAGTACGGCTATAGTTCATTCGTATATGCACCAGTTGGATTTGTTGCGGAACATTTAGAAGTTTTATATGACAATGACTTTGAGTGTAAAGTGGTAACTGATGCAATTGGCGCGAAATATTATCGTCCAGAAATGCCAAACGCAACATCAGCATTTATTGACTGTTTAGCTGATGTTGTATTAAAGAAAAAAGAATCAGTATTGTAAGAAGAAAGGGGGAGCCTGCTTGAGGAAAAAAGTTGTGATCATCGGCGGTGGCATCACAGGATTAACAACAATGTATAACTTACAAAAAGATATTCGTGACAAGAACTTGCCGATAGATACATTACTTATAGAAGCGTCGGGTAAACTTGGCGGGAAAATTCAAACCGTTCAAAAAGATGGATTTACAATTGAACGTGGCCCTGATTCCTTCTTAGCAAGAAAAAAGAGTGCAGCTAAATTAGTGAAAGAATTAGGACTTGATGCTGAACTTGTAAATAATAAGGCTGGTCAATCGTTCGTTCTCGTAAACAATCGGTTACATAAAATGCCGAGCGGTTCAATGATGGGAATTCCAACGCAAATTACGCCGTTTCTATTTTCCGGATTGTTCTCCCCAATTGGTAAATTAAGAGCTGGTTTTGACTTATTAATGCCTAGATCAAAACCAGTTTCTGATCAATCACTCGGGCAGTTTTTCAGGCATCGTCTTGGAAATGAAGTCGTTGAAAATTTAATTGAGCCATTATTATCTGGTATTTATGCAGGGGATATTGATGAAATGAGTTTAATGTCAACATTCCCTCAAATTTATCAAGTTGAACAGGAGCACCGTAGTATTTCACTCGGTATGCGTACGCTCGCTCCAAAGCAAGAGAAGGCTGAAATGAAAAAGGGAATCTTTAAAACTGTGAAGACTGGTTTAGAATCTATAGTAGAATCTCTTGAAGTGAAGATTCCTAATGATATGGTAATGAAGGGAACTCGTATTGAAAAAGTTATAAAACTTGGTGATAGTTATACGATTACTCTTAGTAACGGAAAAGAAATGGAAGCAGATGCGATTGTAGTTGCGACGCCGCATAAAGTATTGCCGACTATGTTTGGACAGTACAAGCAGTTTCGTTTCTTCCGTAACATTCCGTCTACATCAGTTGCAAACGTGGCACTTGCTTTCCCGAAGTCTGCAATTCAGCGTGATATTGATGGTACCGGATTTGTCGTATCAAGAAATAGTGATTACACGATTACAGCGTGTACGTGGACGCATAAAAAATGGCCACATACAACGCCAGAAGGAAAAACGCTTCTTCGCTGTTACGTCGGACGCCCAGGTGATGAAGCGATTGTTGAACAAACTGACGAAGAAATTGTGCAGCTCGTATTAGAGGACTTACAAAAGACAATGGATATTACAGAGGATCCAGAGTTTACAATTGTAAGCCGATGGAAAGAAGCGATGCCTCAATATACAGTAGGTCATAAAGAGCGAATGAAGAAGATCACAACATTTATGGAGAAAGAATTGCCAGGTGTGTATTTGGCAGGTAGTTCTTACGGTGGGGCTGGTCTTCCGGCTTGTATTGAGCAAGGTGAGTTGGCAGCGAAACGTGTGTTATCACATATTGAAAAAATAGTAGTATGTGAACGAGAGGCTTTGAATGTATAAAAAACTACCACTTCCTAAAGAAGTGGTAGTTTTTTATTGGAAAATAGGTGTCTGTACCTTCCATATTCCATCAGTTTTTAACATGAGTAATTTTTTATTTTTGTTAATTTGTATATGACCACGCGTTTGTCCGATATATGTAAATTCCGAGCTAACGAAGCGCAACTCACGAATTAAATCTACAGCTAAATCTCCCTCTCGATTTTCAGTAATAAATTGCTCTTTCGTAGCGCTAGATTCAGTAAATAAGTATGCAGTTTCATAATCACTTATTTTCAGAGCGTGTAGAAAAAGTTTTAAACTCATTTCTGGTGTGTTCTCTTTTAATATACTGGCATCATGTGTTTTCATTAAACTTCGATAGAGACGATCCTCCTCAGAGTTTAAGCTTGCTAAATAAGGAGAAGTAAAGAATAAAACCTTGATACTGAATAATATGAGAATGATTCCGATAAAAGGTAATGCTAATTTCGTGAACTTCATTTCGTATCCTTTCTTTATAAGTGTTTAGTTTATTATATATTTCAAATATCATAATTAAAAGAATTTGTTTTAAACTTATAGCTGAGATTAATTTTTTGTAAAACTTGTCGAAATAGCATTCTATATAACGAATCATTTGTTATGATAGACATGCTGAGAAAATATGAAATAGGGAGAGGGAAATGGCTGTGAAGAAATTGTTAAGTGTCTTTTTATCATTTATGCTATTGCTTTCATTTACTGGAACTTTAGCGCAAGCAGAAGAAACTACTTCTATGTCAGTAGAAAAAGCAATTCAAGTATTTAAGCAGCAAGGGAAAACGAAGGGGATAGTGGAAGGATATATCGTTGGGTATACGCAAGGTCCTTCTAAATACACGAAAGATCCGGCTAAGTTTGACGACACAAACGTGGCAATTGCCGATTCGCCAAACGAAACGAATCCAGATAAGATCATGCCTGTTCAATTGCCAAAAGGCGATGTGAGATCGGCTGTAAACGTGAAAGACCATCCTGAAAATATCGGGAAGAAAGTTAGGTTAACGGGGACGCTTGAGTTATATTTCGGTAGTCCTGGTTTAAAATCAGTAACAGCTCATAAGTTTCAAGGAGAAGAACAAAACCGCGTTAGCGATGTAGTGGCATCACCAAATGGCGGGGAAGTTGCAAGAGGAACAGCGGTAACATTAACAACGAATACAGAAGGAGCAACAATCTACTATACGTTAGATGGGTCTAATCCTACAAATAAAAGTGTTCGTTATAACGGACAAATTATAGTGAATGAAAATAGTGTAGTGAAAGCAATCGCTGAAAAAGAAGGGCTTACTTCTTCAGCAGTTTCAACATTTTCATTTATTATCGCAAACAATGAACCAGTTCGTATTCATGATATTCAAGGGAAATCACATATTTCTCCTTACAACGGGAAGAAAGTAAACAATGTGGAAGGCGTTGTCACAGCGCTTGATAAAAATGGTTTTTATATAGAAGATAATCAGCCGGATAATGATCCAGCTACTTCAGAAGGTATTTACGTATACAAAAAAGATGCGAATGTAGCGGTAGGAGATCTTATTCAAGTTGATGGAGAAGTAGAAGAATACGTTGGACCTGGATATGCAGAACGATTTGAAACAGACTTAACGACGACTGAAATTAAGGCGAGTCGCATCGCTGTAATCGCAAAAAATCAGACTTTACCAGCACCGATTGTACTTGGAGAAAACGGTGTGAAAATCCCGGATCAAATTATCGATAATGATGCATTCGGTTTATTTGATCCAACTGAAGATGCAATCGATTTTTATGAAAGCGTAGAAGGTATGCGCGTTACGATGCCAACGCCAAAAATCATCGCTCCTCAGAAAAATGGTAACTTATATGTAACAGTACAAAATGGTGGAGATAAAGTTATAACGAAGTATGGCACACCGCTATTAGATAAAGATCAATTAAATCCAGAGCGTCTTTCTGTAAAAGTACCTCGTGATTATGTCGCGAAAGTAGGAGATACTTTCACTGGAGATATAACAGGCGTAGTAGGATATGATTACGGTTCGTTCCGCATTTCGCCAGTAACAGAATTACCATCTGTAACGGACGGTGGATTTAAGCAAGTAGGGGCAAATATTCAGCCGCGTCTTGATAAATTAACAGTTGCTACATATAATATTGAAAACTTCTCGGCGAATAAAAAAGAAACAACGGACGAAAAGGTAAAAGCGTTAGCTTATTCTATTAAATATAACTTGAAAATGCCTGATATTATCGGTGTAGAGGAAATGCAAGATAATAATGGATCAATTAATGACGGTACAACAGACGCTTCTTTAAGCGCAAAACGTATCATTGATGCAGTTCTAGAAATTCGTGGACCGAAGTATGAGTATGTAGAAATTGCTCCGAACAATAATCAAGACGGGGGAGCACCAGGAGCTAATATTCGCGTCGGTTTCTTCTACAACCCATCACGCGTGAAATTAGCAGCAGTACCGAAGTTACTTGATAAAAATGTTGTTCGTATTGGAGACGAAAATCCATTATTTGAAAGTACACGTAAACCGTTAGCGGCAGAATTTACGTTCCAAGGACAAAACGTTGTTGTCGTTGCAAATCACTTAAACTCAAAACTAGGAGATGCAACGCCATTTGGAAAAGTGCAGCCGCTCGTATTAAAGAGTGAAGAGAAACGAGTTCAATTAGCACAAGAAGTGAATCATTTCGTAAAAGGCATTCAAGAAAAGAATACGAATGCGCCAGTGGTTGTATTAGGTGATATGAATGATTTCGAATTCTCTAAACCACTGGAGGCACTAGAGGGAACGATATTAAAAGATATGTTAAACACAGTGCCGAAAGAGAATCGTTACACGTACATTCATGAAGGTAACGCACAAGTGTTAGACCATATTTTAGTAACAAATAACATCGCACCGCACACAATTGTAGACCCAGTACACTTAAACTCAAACATTATGAAAGAGCACGGACGTGTAAGTGACCATGATCCAGTACTTGCTCAAATTGATTTGAAGAAGGCTTCTTAAAGTAGGGGAACGCTTAGGTATCTAAGCGTTCTTTTATTTTATGAAAAGAGATAAGAATAGTATATAAGCGATTTGTTAGAATACTATAGATTAATCTTTTGTATTTTTACGGTAAAATTAATTGAATATTTAGTTTTTTAGGAGGAGGTCAACGATGCAAGCACAAATAAATGGGAAATTAATGAACCAGCTTGCAATTTTTTTTAGTACGATCGTCATGCTTCAATTTGTGGCGGAGATAACAGGACTTACTCAAAATTTGGACATTACGTATAACTTAATAAATACAGCAAGTTCCTATATAACGTTTAGTTTGGCGGTTATTTTTACTTTACTAGGCGCAAGAAGAGAATTAAGTAAATATGCGATTATTTCGTTATGTTTAGTGGTAGCTATTAAAGCAATTTACTTTGCGGCTGTTGTTATTTTGTGGGGATTGGCTGGTACGCCGTAAATGAATAGAAAAAACCTAATTTCCAAGATAACGTGAGGAAATTAGGTTTTTATAATGGCTGAAAAGCTTTTCTACATCGATCTCGTTTTTGAAGCCTTCTCATATATCTTTTTTTGTCCCGTTGTAATCCTTTTATGTACATGAATAAGCTGACAAGGAAGAAAAATGTACATTGTAAAATGTACGGTGACATCCCGTGTAATGGTTGTTTCGGATCATATAAGTGAATAGGTGCTCCGCCTATTGTAGGGAATATTGTATTTAGCAGGACGAAAGGAATGGAAGTAACTGCTAATGGAAATAGAATTGCCATGTAATCCTTTTGTGACCATGTGGATGCTGCTAAACCTAAGAGGGCCATTAAACCAGCGAATAAAAAGTTAATCCCAATATATAGATAAATATAAGTGATGGGAGAAGAGAAATATAACTCTGCGAACATTCCGTTGCCATTTATCATGCTAGTACCGACGGTGGGATATCCATTTGGAATTGTTAATTTGCAAAGTAATAAAGAAAGAATGAACGGTAAAGTATAAAGAAATCCCCCGCAGAAAAATGTAACGATATATTTTGTAAAGGAATACGAGAATAGGGAAATTTCCTTACTTATAAAAGTTTTGAAACCATCGGATTTATCGGAATTATAACTTGTACTAAATGGTAAACTTGCAATAACAGGCATTAATAATAAATAAACATCCATTTCATTATTACGAAACCCAATCCATTTAAAAGCAGTTGCTATAGCCCCATTCGCTGCGTCTTCTAAATAACGAATTACATAATAATAATGATAAATAGAAATAAGAGCTAATCCACTAAACATAATAATTAAAGAAACACGATTACAAAAAGCTTGCCTTATATTTAAACGAAGCGCACGCATCATGACTGAAAAAGCCTCCACTATTTTTATAAATCTGTCTACTTTCTATATTACTATTAAATGTAAGGATTTTCTTGTTTTTTTATTTGTTTATTAGAAAAAGAGGAATTTTGTTGTTGTTAGGTAAGGTTTAACTGTAGAAGAAGATTGTCAGAGTGAAAGGAAAAGAGAGGGCATATTAAATTTTAGTTTGGACAAAATTATGCCTTCTATGTCGAAATAAGAAAAAGGTGTTCATAAAAATTATATCTGAAGAACATCTTTTCCTTTCCCCTTTCCTTCTGATACACTATGGACAGTATGATATACATTGACTGGAATGTTTTTATACTGGGAATAACTAAAAAGAGAACTTGTATAGAATGTAAGCGTGTGGTAATATCAAATATGTACCAATTGACTATATTGTCCAATTGGTCATTTTTGGAGGTGACGATGTGGCGATAGATCGAAAACGTTCTATTATTGAAGCTGCAACAAAGTCTTTTTCAGCATTCGGTTATAAGGCGACGACGATGGATCAAGTTGCGAAGTTAGCGAATGTAGGAAAAGGAACAATTTATACTTTTTTCAAAAATAAAGAAGAACTATTTGGCGAAATTATTTCTAATTTAATTACAGAAATGAAGCAAGTCGCAAAAGACGCAATTCGTTCAGATATTTCATTTTTTGAAAATGTACATAGAGCATTATATAGCATATTAGAATTTAGAAAAGAACATCAGCTCATGATTAAACTAATTCAAGAAGAGCGTGATATGGGAACGAAAGAAGTACAAGAAGTGATGCAACAAGTAGATGTGGAAATCATTTCTGTCATTCAATCGTATTTAGAGATTGCGATTGAAAAAGGTGAGATTAGCAAATGTGATCCAGAAATTACAGCGTTTATTATGCTTCGCCTATACGTATCGCTTATTTTTGATTGGGAAAAAAATCATGAACCGTTAGAAAAAGAAAAGATCTCGGAATTATTCGAATTTTATTTACTAAAAGGATTGTCAAATTAAGATAATCCTTTTACTATTATAAAAAATGACTAAATGAACAAAATGGTCATATGTTTAATTTAGGGGGATAATAGAAAATTTACAATTATATTGAGAAAAAGTTGCATAGTATAAATTCGGGGATAAGGCATATGTATGAACAGATATAGCCTTTTTATTTGGGTGAAAATGACTGAATAGACATTTTGGTCATTTTTAAAAAGGGGGATAAATTATGAAATGGCATAAGTTGCTTAGTAAAGAATTTGCAGAGATTATAAAAAGCAAAAAAATATTAATCCCAATCATTGCGGTTTTATTTGTACCAATTTTATATGCGGGTATGTTTTTATGGGCCTTTTGGGATCCGTATGAACAGCTAGATGACTTGCCAGTTGCGGTAGTCAATTTAGATAAAGGTGCAGAACTTGATGGGAAACCAATTGAGGTCGGGAAAGGGCTCGTTGATAACTTAAAAGATAATAAAAGTTTTAAATGGGAATTTGTAAGTGAAAAAGAAGCGAAAGAGGGAATGGAAGGCAGAAAGTATTACATGTTAGTACGTATTCCAGATGACTTCTCAAGTAACGCTACAACGTTATTAAAAGACGATCCGAAACCATTAAACTTAGAATATATTCCAAATGAAAGTTTAAACTTCTTATCTTCACAAATTGGAGGAACAGCAATTGAAAAAATTAAAGGTGAAGTATCAAGCACGTTAACGAAAACATATGCAGAGAAAATGTTTGATTCCATTAAAGACGTCTCAAAAGGATTAGCAGATGGAGCGGACGGAGCAAATAAGTTACATGATGGAGCTAATGAGTTGCATGATGGATCAAGTAAAGTGACGGATGGGCTCCATACACTTCAGGGGAAATCTGGGGAGATGAAAGATGGAGTTCAGAAATTAGCAGATGGATCTAATAAATTACAAGATGGGTCCGGAAAAGTAACAGCAGGTTTAAATACATTAAATAGCAAAACAGGTGAAATACAAACTGGTATAGGGAAATTACAAGATGGATCTCAGAAAGTAACGGCAGGTTTAAATACATTAGCAAATAAATCAGGTGAATTAAAAACAGGAACGAATGAATTAGCAAATGGTATGGAAAAGCTTGTTGGAGGACAAAGTCAATTAGAAGAAGGTTCTCAAGAAATTAAAAAGGGTTTGCAAGAGTTAAATAGTACAGTGAAAAATTCTGTTACAGGCTTAGAGGAAATGCAGTCGAAAGTTCCTACTATATTAAATAAGGTAAATGAGAAAATAGATGGAGCTGGAGAAAATGTAAATCAGTTAAATGAATTTACTCAATCAACAGCAGGAGATGCAAAAACTGCAGCGCAAGATGTAGCGAATTTGCAAAAGCAAATTGAGAGTTTACCAAAAGAATATCAAGAACAGTTGCAACCATATATAACAAATGCGGCAAAAAGTACAGCGACAGTTCAGCAGAAGGCTGCCGGAGTAGCAGGTGGAACAAATAAATTAAATGAAGAAGTAAAACAATTAAAAGGTGAAATAAATCAAACAACAAGTGATGCGCAAAACAAACTACCGAATACAGCGAAATTGCAATCTTTAACGGATGGTATTGAGGGATTAGCCAGTGCACAAAAAGGATTTGTTGAAAAGTTTCAAGGGTTTGGTGAAGGATTAAGTAATGCCAAAGTAGGTGTAGATAAATTAAATAACGGGTCAGGTCAATTAATTGATGGAGTAACCCAATTAGCGGATGGCTCAAGCAAAGTAACAGGCGGTTTAGGTACATTATCTGTAGGAACAAACCAAATAATAGGTGGCGTAAATCAATTAGCAGATGGATCGGGTCAAGTAACAACTGGCTTAGGTACTCTAAATGGTGGTCTAAATAACATGGAAACTGGCTCAACCCAGCTAATCGACGGAGTAAATAAACTGGCAGACGGATCAGGAAAAGTAACAGACGGGCTTGTAAAAGTAAACGATGGTTCAGGTGAACTTGCTGAGAAACTTGGCGAAGGGGCAGAAAAAACAGGTGAAGTAAAAGGAACGGATAAAACGTATGATATGTTTGCAAGCCCAGTAAAAGTGAAGGTGGAGAAACTGGCGGAAGTTCCGAACTACGGAACTGGATTTACACCGTACTTCTTATCACTCGGTTTATTCGTTGGGGCATTACTATTATCTATCGTATATCCATTACGCGATACAGTCGGCGTTCCGAAATCAGGATTCAGCTGGTTTATTAGTAAGTTTGGCGTTTTACTATCAGTCGGTATTATTCAAGCAATAGTAGCCGATGTCATATTACTGTTCGGATTAGGTGTAGAAGTACAAAGTATTCCATACTTCCTACTCTTTAGCATTGTTACAAGTGTAGCGTTTATCGCATTAATTCAATGTTTAGTAACAGCATTCGGTGATGCAGGTCGTTTCATCGCCATCATAACATTAATTATGCAGCTTACAACAAGTGCTGGAACATTCCCGCTAGAATTGATTCCGAAGTTTTTACAACCATTTAATGCTTGGTTACCAATGACATACTCTGTATCAGGACTTAAAGCAGTCGTATCAAGTGGTGATTTTAACTTCATGTGGCAAAATATAGGGATACTCATGATTTTTATCGTTGTATTATCACTTGGAACAATTGCTTCATTAACTTGGATGCACAAACGACAATTTAAAAACATTGCTGAAAATCAATCACTTGAAGCGTAAATAAAAAAGCACCGAAATGGTGCTTTTTTATTTATCTTATTTTATTAGAGGTTTATCCTCCATACTTTTGCTGTAGTTCTTTATTTTTAGTGAGCACATTTTCAAATTTTTCTTCATGTCCTTTTGGGAAGAGGACGCCTAAACCGTACGAATGTGAAAATTCTAGGTGAGGGTATTGTGCTTTTAAAGTATCCCATAATAGATGTACACCAAATCCATTTTCGTACACGGCTATATCATGAAATAAAATAATACCGTTCTTTTTAAGTTTTGGTAACCATGTAGCATAATCGTGTGAGACCGCCTCAAACGTATGAAACCCATCGATATGTAATAAATCGATGCTTTCATCTTCAAATTGATTTAAAGCATCATCAAATGTAGAACGAATTGTTTTTCCGATTCCTGGATAACACGTGCCCAGCACATTGGTTACGGTTTCGAATACATTTTCTCCATAGTAACCGCCGTGTGGATCCCCTTGCCAAGTATCAATTGCAGTACATTGTGTCGGGAGTTGCTCGTCTTTAACAGCCTGACAAAAACTGTAGAAGGAAGATCCGTAATATGTTCCTAATTCTACTAGTGTATTAGGTTTGAAAAATGTAACGAGATCGTAAGCAAACTTGTTATGTCCAGCCCATGGTGAAGAATTTCTAATAGATGGAACGACTTGATCTACTTCAAACAAAGGATCATAATAAATCCACCGCATTCATATTCCCCCTTGACGTGTAATTCATCCATGTAAATATATGTGAAAGTTCATTGGATAGAACATATCACTTTTATTTAAAATTCCCTTTCGACCTACCTAGAGGAGAGGGGCATATTAAAAAAGGGATTACAAAGATTTGAATAGAATCATATACAGAAAGAGGAGGGGCTATGAGAAAAAAATTCAACTATTATTTCATACTGTATCCATGCGTCTACTTCCTCGTTTTCACCATATCACCTATTTTATTTCGCAAAGAAGAACATACTAGTGTAAA
The DNA here is from genome assembly GCF_015071065.1 of Bacillus cereus. Lineage (GTDB taxonomy): Bacteria > Bacillota > Bacilli > Bacillales > Bacillaceae_G > Bacillus_A > Bacillus_A cereus_BA. The sequence continues at coordinate 77,622 of NZ_VOVA01000002.1, forward strand.
CGATACGTTAGCATTTCTTGGATTCTACTATTTCCTTATAAGCGTAGGGTATGCACTGGATCTTTTCAGTGAAAAAGACAAGGAAAAGGATAAATAATAAGGGGGAAAATAAAATGATCGAAAGCCAAATGAAATTTCGTGATACGACCATTCGTAATTTTTTCGATAAAGAGGATCGTTTAAAATCGATTCCAGGTCAAAAAAAGAAAAAGTTAGTACTATTAGAGCATTTAATTAGCAAGTTAAACGCTGAAAATCAATATACAGAAAAAGAAATTAATACGTTCATAAAACAATATCATGATGATTTTTGTACGATTAGACGAGAATTTATCGTGCATGGGTTTATGGATCGGGAGGATAATATGTACCATATAAACGGGAGAGAAGTATGGACGAAGTGGGAGGAATTAAAATAATGAATCAGCGGGGGATTCCACTGATTATGAGTCCGCGCTAGTCGTGCATTTTCTTTGTAGTAAGTCTATGAACTCCTCAATATTAGAACTTGTAATGTATCCCAATGTTATATATTCATCTTCATAGTAAAATATTATTTTTTTATCAAAGATTCTTCTCTTCGTTTCTATAGATAGAATTTTTTCATACTCAAATTCGGCAATCAATGTATTTTTATATTGGCCCAAAAAGAGAAGTCTTCTGTTAGTAGCAAATAACATGCCTGGATACGGGACTTTATGCGTATTAATATAGTCAGTAAGTGAACATTTTAAAGTAGAGACAATAACTTCACCTTTATGTAATAGTTGTTTTGCAGCTGTTAAAATTGGATTCATTGTATACATTCCTTTTATATAGATGTAAGGATATTATATCAAAGGTGAAAAGATTCTCAATATGCAATGTTGCATATTGGGAGTTTTGGAGATTCCTTAGTTTGATAGCTCCAGTATTATTCTTTTAAGAAAAAAGTAAGAGGTGATTCAGTGATACGATTAGCAACAGAATTTGATGCGGAATCAATTATGGACATTAGAAAAGAAATTATATTATCGGAAACTACTACAAAGTTTTTTATAGTATCTCCAAATAAATTACCAAATGATATTGATTTAGAAAGAGAAAAGATACGGAAAAGTAGTGAAAAAGGTAATCTTTATATAGTTTATGAAGTAGATAGTAAGGTGATTGGCTTTTTGGTTTTCAATCGATATGAACTAGAACGCTTACGACATGCAGGTACAATGGGAATGGGGATTAAAGAGGCGTACTGTAATCAAGGCATTGGTACGAAGTTAATTGAATTTCTTATTAGTTGGGTTAAAGGGCAGAAGGGTTTAGAGAAAATTTGCTTAGGCGTAGTTTCTATTAACGATAGGGCAATTAAAGTGTATAAACGTATTGGCTTTGTAGAAGAAGGCAGACAAAAAAAGCAAGTTAAATATGAAGATGGATCATATGGAGACGATGTATTGATGGGTTTTTATATTGAATAGAATTCGATTGAATAAAGGATATATTAATAAGAAGGTGTATATACGTTATGGTATGTACATCTTTTTTCATATGCCTACTGTAAACTTCTAAAAGTAATATAAATTCCCCTCCTATTAACAGACTTTTCCCTATGTATAATATTAATATAGTAAAATCATAAGAACCTATATTGCAGTTTCCAATAATATACTATATAATCAGGATAAGAAAACGTTTTCATGCAAAGGGGGAAAATTTCGTGTCGACTATCGAGGACGTGGCGAAATTAGCGGGGTTATCAAGGACAACGGTTTCTAGGGTGATCAATAATCATCCATATGTTTCAGATGAGAAGAAGAAAAGGGTTCAATTAGCAATGAAGCATTTAGGCTTCGTTCCTAATTCTGCGGCGAGAAGGCTTCGTAAACAAAAAACAGAAACAATTGCGGTGCTTGTTCCAAGGATTACAAATCCTTTTTTTAGTAGATTTATTGAAGCAATCGAGATTGCTGCTTCTGAACATAAATATAAACTGATTATTTGTCAAACAAGATATTTACCGGAAAAAGAGATGGAGTATTTACAATTATTATCTACGAAACAAGTAGATGGGATTATTCTATGTTCACTAGAAAATCCATGGGAGAATGTGGAGCCATACTTGCAACACGGTCCAATCGTGTTATGTAATGAATATATTGAGGAAGCAAATGTTCCAACAGTGAAATTCGATCATGCACAGGGAGCATACATAGCTGCCAATCATGTATTAGAACAAGGATATCGTAATCTTATTTTTTGCCGTGGTAACGAAACGAAAGTAGTGAGCCAACAGCGAAAAATGGGCTTTTTACGTGCTATTACTGAAAAGAGTAGAGAAGTGGAAGCGATTGATTTTCTTGAAAACGCTTTCTCGTGGGATGATGGAAAACGAATATTCCATGAAGTATTAAAGGACAAAAAAAATCCTACCGCGATTTTGGCAGGAGGCGACGAGGTTGCAGCTGGAATTATCTCAGAGGCGAAACGCCATGATTGGAGTATTCCAGAAGATCTCGCTGTGATCGGTTTTGATAATCAAATTTTAGCGCAGATTACAGAGCCAGGTATTACGACAATTGAACAGCCAATTGATGAAATGGCTCGAAAAGTTGTCGAATTAATGATGGATAAAATCCATACGAAAAATTATCGACAAAAAGAATTGTATGAGTTTGAACTGGAGCTCTTGGTGAAAGGTTCAACGATGAAGGATACGATGTTATTAGCCTAGTAGACTATGTCTGCTAGGTTTTTTATGTCCACAAACTACTATTCTTCGTGAACGCAATCGTCACATTTGTTATGGTATGCTTCGTGTTGCTCATCAATTTCCTTCCCGCAGTGTGCACAAGTTTTCGTCGGTAAATTTCGGAAAAACTCCATTGGTTGATCAATCATGTCAATCCCTCCATTTCCATTTCTTACTATCATTGTATTAGTACAAAAAACAAAAGTCAACAACTGTTTTATAACAAAATTGAAAATTAATGAAAAAGTTTAGGAAATGGATTATAGTTAACAATGTAGGATGTAAGTAAAAAACTTTCTCAAGTACGGAGAAAAACTGCATTCCTACTCGGTTTTAGAAAGGATGGATACATATGAAAATGACTGTTGTCGGCTTTTGGGGCGGCTTTCCAGAAGCGGGAGAAGCAACGTCGGGGTATTTGTTTGAACACGATGGTTTTCGTTTACTTGTAGACTGTGGTAGTGGTGTACTAGCACAGCTTCAAAAATATATAACACCATCTGATATAGATGCAGTTGTATTGTCGCACTATCATCACGATCATGTTGCAGACATTGGAGTATTGCAATATGCGAGATTAATTATGAGTGTAACGAAAGGGCAACTACCGGAGTTACCAATATACGGTCATTCGTTTGATGAGAATGGACTTAATTCTTTAACGCATGCACCGCATACGAAAGGAATCGCGTACAATCCAGAAGAAACACTTCAAATTGGACCGTTCTCCATTTCATTCTTAAAAACTGTTCATCCTGTTACATGCTTTGCGATGCGTATAACAGCTGGCGATGAAGTAATTGTATACAGTGCAGATTCAAGTTATATTTCTGAATTTATTCCGTTCACAAAAGATGCGGATCTTTTCATTTGTGAATGTAATATGTATGCACATCAAGAGGCTGCAAAAGCAGGGCATATGAATAGTACAGAAGTAGCAAGTATTGCGAAAACTGCGAATGTAAAAGAACTTTTATTAACGCACTTACCGCATACAGGCAATCCATCTGATTTAGTAACAGAAGCAAAACAAATTTTCAGTGGCCATATTACGCTAGCGCATAGTGGTTACGTTTGGAATTCATGAGGTGATACGATGTTATTTATTGATAATAAAGGGATCACAGATCCTACGATAAACTTAGCGATTGAAGAATATTGTGTTAAAAATTTAGATATTAACGAAACATATTTACTGTTCTACATTAATGAGCCTTCGATTATCATTGGTAAAAACCAAAACACAGTAGAAGAAATTAATGCAGATTACGTAAAAGAACAAGGTATTCATGTTGTTCGTCGTCTATCAGGCGGAGGCGCAGTATATCATGATTTAGGAAACTTAAACTTCAGCTTTATTACGAAAGATGATGGAGATAGTTTCAGCAACTTTAAAAAATTCACAGAACCTGTAACGAAAGCGCTTGGTAAATTAGGCGTAAATGCAGAACTAAGTGGTCGTAACGACATTTTAGCTGAAGGTAGAAAAATTTCAGGTAACGCGCAGTTCTCAACGAAAGGTCGCATGTTCAGTCACGGTACATTACTATTTGACTCTGAAATCGATCACGTTGTATCAGCACTAAAAGTAAAAATGGATAAAATTCAATCAAAAGGAATTAAATCAATCCGTAGCCGCGTTGCGAATATTACAGAGTTCTTAAACGAAAAAATGACGACAGAAGAGTTTAGACAGCTTCTTCTAGAAACAATTTTTGAAGGTGAAACAGAAATTCCAACGTACGAATTAACAGAAGCTGATTGGAAAGAGATTTATAAAATTTCTGAAGAACGTTACCGCAATTGGGATTGGAACTACGGAAAATCTCCGAAGTTCAACTTACAACATTCACACCGCTTCCCAGTTGGACAAGTTGACGTTCGCCTTGAAGTGAAAAAAGGAACAGTAACAGAATGTAAAATTTACGGTGACTTCTTCGGATCACTAGATGTTCATGACATTGAAGAACGTCTAACAGGCGTACAATTTGATAAAGATGCATTCACTGTAGCTTTAGAAGGCGTAGATATCGCGCGTTATTTCGGTAATATTACAACAGAAGATTTCTTACATTTATTCTTCTAAACAGAAGAAGCCATCCCAAAATATCTTTTGGGATGGCTTTTTTTATGATGAATTCATTTACCGTTAAAAGCTTCCCTAAAAACATCTACTAGCAGGACATTCTTTTATATAAAGGAATTATCCTAAAATGATTTCTGTCCTAGTTTAATAATTTGCTGGCAAGTAGAATCACCTTATCTTTCCAAAGTTATTCAATAGGAAGTACGCCGTGTATATGCAATTAATGGAATATCACTTGCTACTTTAATTTTCTTTTAATATAATTAATTTAGAATTTTTAAATATTCTAAATTTTATAAAGGTGGGGTTTGTGTGAATCTCGTTCAATCTTTGGCTGAAACGGCAAAAAAGAAGGGGGATAAACCGGCGTACATATTTATGGATCAGTCGGTCTCTTATGACCAATTAAACAAAATGGTCACAAGGTTTTCTAATAATTTAGCAGAAATGGGCATTGGAAAAGGGGACAATGTCGCATTAGCTGTTGGCAATTCACCACATTTTTTAGTCGGTTTATACGGAACAATGAAAGCAGGAGCAACTGTCATTCCGATTAATCCAATTTATACAGCAGACGAAATACATTACATATTACAAAATGGAGATGTAAAAACAATCATCGTACTCGACGTCCTTCTACCTGTTATACAATCTCTTACAACTAGACTTCCTTCACTTGAAAATATCATCATATGCGAAACCTCATCAGATTTTAACCATACAGAAACCGAAAAAATGAAAACGTTTACTAGTTTTGTAGGAACTGGAGATACAACTTACGAAGGTCCTGAACTAGATGAAGAAGATGTAGCCGTTATTCTATACACTTCAGGGACAACTGGAAAACCAAAAGGCGCTATGTTAACACATAAAAATTTATATAGTAATGCAAGCGATGTGGCGTCGTATTTACGATATACGGCTGATGACCGCGTCGTTGCGGCACTGCCGATGTTCCATGTGTTTTGTTTAACAGTCGCAGTAAATGCGCCGATTGTTAATGGTGCGACGATTTTAATGTTACCGAAGTTTAGTCCGAAAGAAGTATTCCGTATTTGTCGTACGTATGAACCAACGATTTTTGCGGGTGTACCAACGATGTACAATTACTTATACTTATTTGAAGAAGCAAGCGCAGAAGATGTGAAAACACTTCGCCTTTGTATTTCCGGTGGTGCGTCGATGCCTGTTGCCCTTCTGAAAAACTTTGAACAACGTTTTGACGTTATTGTTTCAGAAGGATACGGTTTATCAGAAGCATCACCAGTTACTTGTTTTAATCCGCTAGATCGTCCTCGTAAACCAGGATCGATCGGTACAAATATTTGGCACGTAGAAAATAAAATTGTGAATGAACTTGGTGAAGAAGTACCTGTCGGTGCAGTTGGTGAGTTAATTGTTCGCGGACCTAACGTTATGAAAGGTTACTATAATGCGCCAGAAGATACAGCAGCGACACTAAAAGATGGCTGGTTATATACAGGTGACTTAGCGAAAATGGATGAAGAAGGTTACTTCTATATCGTCGATCGTAAAAAGGATATCGTCTTAGTTGGCGGTTATAATGTATACCCTCGCGAAGTAGAGGAAGTGTTATATACCCACGATTCGGTAGCCGAAGTTGTTGTAATCGGTGTTCCTGATGAAAACTTAGGAGAAGCAGTGCGAGCTTACGTCGTTCTGAAGCAAACGAGCGTAACAGAAGAAGAGCTAATGCATTATTGCACATTACATTTAGCGAAATATAAAGTACCAAAGAGCATTGAGTTTTTAACAGAATTGCCGAAGAATACAACTGGTAAGTTACTGCGAAGAGCTTTGAGAGAGAAGGCATTGCAAGTATAAAAAGAAAGATATTCATCTCTATGACTACATGTTTAGAGGTGGATATCTTTTTGTTTTTTAGAATTGACTAAGCTATAAGCCCATATATTTAAACCGTAATATGACTAATACGGAGGGGATATGTATGGAGCAGAAGGAATTACGATTACGGAAAGTGCAATATCTCATTTGTGACATTATGGATGAAATGAATATAGAAAGTGAGAAGAAGAACTTAGAAACATTGCAAAAGGTAATTGATCATCTTTCAGGAGCGATTGGGGATTTAGTAGATCCATCGAGTACGTATTCGTTGGACTATTTAGAGAGAAAAGTGCATACGGCCCATTATCTACTTTTTAAAAACGAGAGGAAAGCGTACTTATGTAGGAAATAACATTTTTAATTTTATTTGACATTGATAATCATTATCAATATGATAGTTATGTTGGGTATATTCATATAAAGGGAGATGTCATATTGATAATGATTAAGAAAAAACATGTTAATGCGTTCGTTATAGCAGCAACTTTAGTAGTTCCATTTAGCGGTATTATGGCACCGATTGCGAAAGCTGATGCAGCGGTTGAAATGAAGGCAAATAGTAAACTAGCAGATGGCACATATGACGTTATTTTGAAGACTTATAAAGATCAAACAAATGATACATCAGTTGCTTCTACATATTTAAAAAATGCTAAAGTAACAATTCAAGGTGACAAAAAAATCGTTACGTTAACAGTTCAAGATAGTAGCTATTTCCAGTATCTTAGAGTAGAAGATCCTAATAAATTAGGGACATTCCATGATGTAAAAGTAATCTCCGAAGATAAAGCAAATAACGGTACGAAAGTAGTTCAATTTGAAATTGATGAGTTTTCGAAAAAATATAATATGCAAATGCATATATTAATTCCAGCAATTAAATATGATCATAAATATCAAGTGCAGTTTGAAATAGATGCGAGTGCGATTGAAAAAAAATCTAAATTCTCTGATGTACCAACCTGGGCAGAAGAGTCAGTTCAATATTTAGTAGACAAAGAGGCAGTACACGGTAAGCCAGATGGTACATTTGCACCAGCTGAAAATATCGATCGTAGTTCAGCTGCAAAAATATTAGCAACTGTTTTAGGATTAGAAATTAATAAAGATGCGAAGCCATCATTTCCTGATGCGCAAAATCACTGGGCAACTCCATATATTGCTGCTGTTGAAAAAGCAGGTATTGTAAAAGGTGATGAGAGCGGTAACTTTAATCCGAATGGAATAATTAACCGTGCATCAATGGCTACTATGCTAGTAAATGCATATAAATTAGAAAGAAATGAAAATATTAAACTACCAAAAGAATTTGCTGACTTGAAAAATCATTGGGGTGCGAAGTATGCCAATATTTTAATCCAAGAAAACATTTCAATTGGAACAGATAATGGCTGGGCTCCTGATAAAGCAGTAAGCCGTGCGGAAGCAGCACAATTTATTGCGAAGACGGATAAATTGAAGAAATAAAATGAAATGAAAATCAGTGAGGGACTATCCTCGCTGATTTTCATTTATTAAGAAAAAACAAATTCCAAGTTGACACATATGAATTCCGGAATTAAAATGAAAAGAAATCAAACAGAATACAATAGAAGCTCATCAGAGAAACTGAAGGCGCACAACGTTCACTTTTGTGAATAGATTGTGGGCCTTTTTCTATTGTACAAACTAAGGGGGCTTTATATATGAAACAGTGGAGTAAGACAACATTAATGAAAAGTACAGGTGTTTTATTATCAGCATTTGTTCTTTTGTCAGGTTGTGGTTCGGCAACATCCACTAGTAACTCTGAAGGAAGTACAGATAAGAAGGCAGTCGAACTTTTAAATGTTTCATATGATCCAACGCGCGAGTTATATCAAGATTTCAATAAAGATTTTGCGAAGTATTGGAAAGAAAAGCATGGTCAGACAGTAACTGTAAAACAATCGCACGGGGGATCTGGAAGTCAGGCGCGCTCTGTTATTGACGGTTTAGAGGCGGATGTTGTTACGCTAGCACTTGCTTATGATATTGACGCAATTAGTAAGAAGAAACAGTTAGCAGAAGATTGGCAGAAGCGACTTGCGGATAATTCAACTCCTTACACATCTACAATTGTATTTCTTGTGCGAAAAGGAAATCCGAAAGGGATTAAAGACTGGGATGATTTAAAGAAAAAAGGTGTGTCTGTCATTACACCGAATCCGAAAACATCTGGAGGAGCACGTTGGAACTATTTAGGGGCGTGGGGATATGCGCTGAAAAAGTACAATAATAGTGAAGATAAGGCGAAAGAGTTTGTTGGCCAAATTTATAAAAACGTAGAAGTACTTGATTCTGGTGCACGCGGGGCAACGACAACTTTCGTTGAAAAAGGAATTGGTGACGTATTAATTGCGTGGGAAAATGAAGCATTATTGTCCCAAAAAGAACTTGGAAAAGATAAATTCGAAATTGTAACTCCTTCCATTAGTATACTTGCAGAACCGCCAGTAGCAGTTGTAGATAAAGTTGTTGATAAAAAAGGAACGAAAAAAGTAGCAGAAGGTTACCTTGAATATTTGTACTCAGAAAAAGGGCAAGAAATTGCAGCGAAAAACTTTTATCGTCCGCGTAATGAAAAAGTAGCAGAAAAGTACGCATCACAATTTCCGAAGGTTCAATTATTTACAGTAGATGAACTATTTGGAGGATGGAAAAAAGCGCAAGAAAAACATTTTAATGACGGAGGCGTATTCGATAAAATTTATCAAAAATAATGGGCGCTGCTAAAGGGTGATGAGGTGAAGGAATATGATTAAGAAAAAACGTGTGTTACCGGGATTTGGATTATCTCTTGGCTTTACAATGCTCTATACGAGTTTATTCGTACTTATACCACTTTCTATCGTATTTATTCAAACTTCGCAGCTAGGCTGGAAGAAGTTCGCACAAGTTATAACGAGTGAGCGCGTTTTACATTCATATCAAGTGAGTTTCACAACTTCACTTGCAGCGGCAGTTGTAAATGCTATTTTCGGTTTATTAATTGCTTGGGTACTCGTTCGATACACATTCCCAGGGAAACGGTTATTAGATGGACTAATTGATTTACCATTCGCTCTGCCGACAGCTGTAGCTGGTATTACGCTTACGACGCTATATGCGGAAAATGGCTGGATTGGAAAAATATTTAGTGTGTTTCATATAAAAGTAGCTTTTACCCAGCTAGGAATTATTATTGCACTTACGTTTATTGGCTTACCATTTGTCGTTCGAATGGTGCAGCCAGTACTGCAAAATATTGATAAAGAAGTAGAAGAAGCAGCTTCTAGTTTAGGAGCATCACGCCTCCAAATATTTGTGAAAATCATTTTGCCAGAAATATTCCCGGCTCTGCTTGCTGGTTTTTCACTCGCATTTGCGCGGGCGTTAGGGGAATATGGATCTGTCGTGTTCATTGCAGGTAATATGCCGATGAAAACAGAAATTGCACCGCTTATGATTATGACGAAACTAGAACAATATGATTATGCAGGAGCAACAGCGGTAGCGGCTGTGATGCTTATCATTTCTCTCCTTTTTCTGCTCCTTATTAATATAATTCAAAGTTGGAGTAGAAGGCATGAACTAAGAAATGAATAGGAGGAGGGACAATGGAACCAACACTAGTAGAGAAGAAAATAGTAAAAAGTTTGTCAGCTAGAAAAGAACCTAAATTGGTACCAATTCTATTAATTACAATAACAATTTTATTTTTATCTCTCTTTCTATTACTGCCGCTCGTGACAATTTTTTTGAAAGCTTTTGAACGCGGGATTGATGTATATATTGCAGCTGTAACAGATCAAGAAGCATTTTTAGCTATTCGATTAACAATTATTGTTGCGTTAATCGTTGTACCGCTTAACACGATATTCGGAATAGCGGCGGCTTGGCTTATTACAAAGTTTCAGTTTAAAGGAAAGCAGTTATTATTATCACTTATTGAATTGCCGTTTGCAGTATCGCCAGTCATTGCTGGATTGGTATTCGTTTTACTTTTCACACCTCGTGCAGCCCTCGGCGGATGGTTATTGGAACACGGGATAAAACTTATCTTCTCTGTCCCTGGTATTATCATTGCGACGATATTTGTTACATTCCCGTTCGTTGCGCGTGAATTAATCCCGGTTATGCAAGCGCAAGGGAAAAGTGAAGAGGAAGCAGCTCTTTCACTTGGCGCAAGTGGCTGGAAAATGTTTTGGCGCGTCACGCTTCCGAATATAAAATGGGGTCTTTTATACGGCATGATTTTATGTAATGCACGTGCCATTGGTGAGTTTGGAGCTGTTTCCGTTGTGTCTGGTCACGTGCGCGGCGTTACAAATACGATGCCGCTCCATATTGAAATTTTGTACAATGAATATCAATTTTCAGCAGCGTTTGCTGTGGCGACTTTAATGTCACTCATCGCAGTTTTTACGCTCGTTATAAAAAACTGGATTGAATGGAGAATGGAAAAAAGGCAATAAAGGGGGATTACGATGAGTATTCAAATTCACGGCGTATCAAAACAATATGGAACATTTCAAGCGCTGACAGACATTCATTTGGATATTCCAAAAGGTGAACTGGTCGCTTTATTAGGCCCATCAGGTTCTGGAAAAACGACGTTATTACGAATTATTGCAGGACTAGAAGAAGCGGATGGAGGCTCCATTTCTTTTGATGGGGAAGATTTAACAGATATTCACGTGAAAAACCGGCAAGTCGGTTTCGTCTTTCAGCACTATGCACTTTTTAAACATATGAATGTATTTGAAAATGTCGCTTTCGGTTTAAAAGTAAGAAAGAAAAGTGTAAGACCGTCAGCTGAAGTAATAGAAGAAAAAGTAACAGAACTATTGAAACTAGTAAAAATGGATGGTTTCGCAAAACGTTATCCAGCGCAATTATCTGGCGGACAACGACAGCGTATCGCACTAGCCCGTGCACTTGCAGTAGAACCAAAAATTTTATTGCTAGACGAACCATTCGGAGCACTTGATGCGAAAGTACGGAAAGAATTGCGAAGGTGGCTCCGGAAACTACATGACGAATTTCAAATTACGAGCGTATTCGTAACGCATGATCAAGAAGAAGCATTAGACGTTGCAGACCGCATCGTCGTTATGAATGAAGGGCGCATTGAACAAATGGGAACGCCAGAAGAAGTGTATGAAAATCCAGCAAGCCCGTTCGTGTACGACTTTTTAGGAAACGTAAACTTATTTCATGGCCGCGTTCATAAAGGTAAGCTAAATGTAGGATCGGTGGAACTAGAAGCACCAGAGCATAAGCACGTTTCAAACGTAGACGGAGTGGGATACGTAAGACCACATCATCTATCAATCGATCGTACGAAACAAAGTATAGATGCCATCCCGGCGAAAGTAACATACTCACATGCAGTTGGACCTGTCGTATATGTAGAATTGAAGCGAGACGGAACAGATGAATATTTAGAAGCAGAAATTAGTAAAGAACAGTTCAAACAGCTTAACATTCAAACGGGTGAGTTTGTATATGTACATCCGAGAGAAGTGAAGGTGTTTATTCCGGAGGATTTTGTTATTTAAATAAAAAACGAACCGTCATACAGTTGCGGTTCGTTTTTCTTTATTTCTTCTCTAATCATTTTTTATTACTGCTGTTTGGCTTTTGCAAAAATGATTATATATTCCTCTTCATTAACTCCCCAACTTGTTTCGCAACGTATTCAATATCACTATCAATTTCTTCTAATACGTAAGACTCCAAAATTCCCATTACAGCGGTTCCTAAAAATTTTAAAACAATGTGTTTATCAATGTTTTTATTTACAGAGGTATTTGTATTTAATTTTTTTCGATTTCCCCCATGATGAAAATTAATAACTTTTTTTGGAAGGATAACGTACCGTTACTTCTAAATAATGCTGCGAAAAATGATTTATGCTTTTTGAAGTATTCAAACCATATGACAGTACCTTCTATAAACTCTTTGTTTTGTTTCTCGTAGCATATTTCTCTTAATTGTTCTAAATGGTCATCCACAATTTTATCTAACAAATTGTACTTATCTAGATAATGTAAGTAGAACGTCTTTCTACCGATATTCGCTTTTTCAGTAATATTTTTTACCGTAATCTCGTCAAAACCGTCTTCAATTAACATTTCTATAAATGCTGACTGAATTGCGTTTTGTGATTTTATTATTCATCTATCGATTTTCTCCATATGTTCCTCCATTATTTATCCCGCTATTTGCGGGCAGTAAGACTCCCACCTCAAAATTCGGCTATAAAGCAAAGAAGTTAGGTGGGAGTCGGGCTGTCTGTAAATGCCCGATTGGTGAGAGCTAATAATCAGTGGGGGATGAACAAAACCCCCACTGATTAAAGTTTCACTTTATACACATATTCCTTAATGTGTGTATTATCACCCAAATGCTTGAATGTGGTCATTGAAACAGGCTCATGCTCACTTTATTATAAATACACACGTGAGTATTAAATCTCGCAAGTGTAAATTAAAAAATAAAACAAGGGTGGTTTTAAATATGGCAGTTACGAAGAAAAATGTACGATTTCATGCAAGAGGTTTACAAGTTGCAGGGATTTTAAATATACCTGAAGGTGCTGAAGAAAAGAAACAAAATCCTGCAATTGTTTGTGTTCATCCAGGTAGTAGCTGTAAAGATCAAACAGCAGGTATTATTGACATAGATATTGTAGAAGCGGTTGATTATTACACAACGCCAAGAGGTCAAAGTCCTAACTCTCCAAATAAGTTAAACTTTACGAGCCTAGGATCGGTAATTGGTTTTGATGCTTTCCATTTAGCAGAGACGTTATTAACTCGGCCTTTACAAATCATTATTGGGAGCAAGCAAGGTGTATTCGGTTCATATAAAGATGGTCATGAACTTTATAATAGAGCAAATTCAGAGAAAAAAGATTTACTTGTTGTTGAAGGTGCAAGTCATTATGATTTATATGACCAACCAGAACCTGTTAAACAAGCTGTTGAAAAATTAGCAGGTTTCTATAAAGAAAACCTTTAAAATAACGTCGTTTTGAATTGCACCTCTAATTGTTAGATGCAAATCTAATAATTGGCGGTGTGTTTCTTATGAGTAAATAAAACAGCCTCTTTACAGTTAATTTTAGATGCTTAATATTTACGTTATAAGTACATAACAAGATATAATAGAAGAAATCAATAAGGAGGCTTGCTGTGAAAAATCTTCGTTATCTCAATATATTTACGATATTAATTATATACACACTACTCATGTTTTACATCGGCTGGAACGGTTGGGTTTGGCTTCATGCAGTATTCGGCTGGGAAGCTTGGGGATATTACGCTTTCGTAGTTGGCTTTATCTCATATGCGTATATTCTCGTGCAAGTATTTAAGTTTCTTCCGTTTCTACGAACGGTCGGTTCGATTTGGTTTGCGGTTATACAATATGCGCTCATGTTATTGCCATTAGCCGATATTGCAGTCTTCTTTTTACAGTTTTCTATAGAGAAAGACACGGCAATTATTTGGACAGGGGCAGTCACTTTACTCGTATTTTTCTTTATCTTCGCATACGGGGTATTTAATGCGTATAGCCCGGTTGTAAGAAAGTATGATGTACATATACCGAAAAAGGTAGAAGGACGTAAAAGTTTACGCATTGCGATGGCTTCTGATATGCATTTCGGTAAACTGTCTGGTGTTGCTCATTTAAAGAGACTTGTCCATCATGTAAATGAAATGAAACCAGATATTATTTTATTGCCTGGTGATATTATCGATGACCATCCAGGTGTGTTCATTCAGAAAAATATGGGACAAATCATGAAACAGATGAAAGCTCCATTAGGCGTATATGGTGTGTTAGGAAACCATGAATATTACGGCCGAGCGATTCCTGAGTTTTTACAAGAGATGGATAAGAGTGATATTCGTATTCTTTTAGATGAAGTCATTACAATTGAAGATGATTTTTATCTCGTTGGAAGAAGAGATAAAACAGAGCGTGATCGTCAAAGCTTTGAAAGTCTAATGAGTACGGTAGATAAATCGCTTCCTGTTATCGCAATGGATCACCAGCCATTTGAATTAAAACAAGCAGCGGATGCCGGCGTAGATTTACTATTATCCGGCCACACGCACCGCGGACAAATGGCGCCGAATCATATTGTGACGAGAAGAATGTACGAACTAGACTGGGGATACGTACAAAAAGGTGCATTCCATGCGATTGTTTCTTCTGGATTTGGATTCTGGGGACCACCGCTAAGACTTGGAAGTCGGTCGGAGATTGTACAGGTGGAGGTTACGTTTGAGTAGACAATAATAAATGAAATTTTATGTCACGGCCTTTTCCTGATATTGTATCGGAGCAAGGCCGTGAAGTTTTTTTGTTATTTTTTAGTTAAGAGGTTTTCGGTTACCTTTAAAATTACATAACTTTCAATAGTTTAAATTCTGAACTGATTTTACAGGTAAAGACGGAGATTAAAGGATTTTAATTTCTAGTCTTTATCTGTTTTTCTATTTTCATTTGTTCAAGTGTCTTTATAGTTTCGGTATTAAATCTAAAATGATAATGATTTACAAAGGAACCAAAATTCTCACAACCAATTATGAAATTTTTTAATGTATAGATGTTTCAGGAAGTGCATTAATAATGCATAGGCTGTTAAAATACCAATTAGCCATGGGAAGTAAGCGAAAGGAAGAGGTTGTAATCCAATCTCTGCACCTAATGACGAAAATGGGAGATATAGCCCAATGCCCATAACCAATCCTGTAAATAATAAAACGGGAAACCTAGCCGTACTTTGAAAAAAAGGAATATGCTGAGTACGGATCATATGCACAATTAATGTTTGTGTTAACAATCCAACTAAGAACCAACCGGATTGAAATAATGATTGTGTTTCAGAAGTATTTGCATCAAATATATTCCACATTACAATAAAGGTTGTAATATCAAAAATACTACTAATCGGGCCAATACAGACAATAAAACGAAATAAATCTTTTGTATCCCATTTTCTTGGTTTTACTAAGAATTCTTTGTCTACTTTATCCCATGGAATTGAAAGTTGAGATAAATTGTACAACAGATTTTGACATAATAGTTGGATGGGTAGCATGGGAAGAAAAGGGATAAATGCGCTAGCGATTAATAAACTGAATACATTTCCAAAATTTGAGCTTGCGGTCATTTTAATGTATTTTAAAATGTTACCAAATGTTGTGCGTCCTTCTATAATGCCATCTTCTAGAACATGTAGATTTTTTTCAAGAAGAATAATATCTGAACATTCTTTAACAATATTATCTGCTGTATTAATGGATATACCAACATCTGCTTTTTTTAAGGCAAACACATCGTTAAGTCCATCGCCCATAAATCCTACTGTATGCCCATTCATTTGTAGTGCCTGAATAATACGAAATTTCTGTGTAGGGTTTAATTTTGCAAAGACACTTGTTTCTCTTGCAAGTTTTGCTAATACGTTATCTGATAATCGATCAATTTCATATCCAAGTACAGGGTCTCCTACATTCAAGCCAACTGTCTTACATATTTTTTTCGTAACAGCTTCATCATCACCTGTTAAAATTTTCACCGCTATCCCTTTATTTTGTAAGGTATGAAGTGCAGAAATAGCAGATTGTTTTGGAGGATTCAAGAACGCTAAATATCCAACAAGTACCATATCTGATTCAGTCTCACTGGAGGAATCCCTTGATTTATTATCTTTGAATTTTTTATAAGCAACTGCAACAATACGCATTCCCTCTTCATGTAAAAATGTAATAAGACGGTTATTTTTACGACGTATATCATCTGTAATAGGGATAATTGAATTATTTAATTTTATGTGACTGCAAATAGATAAAATCTCTTTAACAGCACCTTTACAAACCATTATTCGTTTGCCAGAATCTTTTTTTAAGATTACAGAAATTCGCCGGCGATCAAAATCAAAAGGGAATTCTTCTGTTAGTAGGTATTGAGATGTATCGAATTTACTATTTTCTTTTGTATAAAGCATAACAGATTGATCAATTTCATTTTTATATTCTGTGTGAAAGAAGCTATTTAAATAAGCTAGTTTTAAAACATCACCACATATATTCCCATTGATATCTATGTGACGAGCAAGTTCCACCTTATCTTCGGTCAATGTACCTGTCTTATCAGTACATAGAATATCCATCGCTCCAAGATTATGAATAGAAGAAAGCTGTTTTACAATTACTTTCTTTTTACTCATATTAATAGAGCCTCTAGCTAAGTTAGCTGTTACAATCATTGGTAGCATCTCTGGAGTAAGCCCAATGGCTACAGCTATAGCAAATAGAAATGCTTCATACCAATTTCCATTCATAACACCATGTATTACCATTACAATAGGGGTCATGATAAGCATGAATTTAATTAATAGCCAACTTACCTTACTTACCCCTTTATCAAAACCGTTCTCAGAAAGCTTTTTTATTTCAAGTTGATTTTTTGCAATTGAACCGAAGTAGGTAGCAGATCCGGTGGATACAACAACTGCTTTTGCGGTACCACTGATAATATGCGTTCCCATAAAGCAAAGATTTTCTAATTCAATTAAGTTTTGTATTCTCCTTATTTTACGTTTTTTGTACATATGATAATACTTGTTTGATTTTTCAATAGGTAATACTTCGCCTGTTAGTGAAGATTGATTTACAAGTAAATTTTTAGATGAAATAATTCGAACATCCGCAGGCACAGTGTTACCCGCAGATAATGAAATAATATCACCAGGTACAAGTTTCTCAAGAGGAATTTCTAATTTCTCACTATCTTCTGTTTCTGCTGTATTATTTTTCTCCTGTGAGGAATTTTTTTTTCTAAAAACAGTTGCCGTTGCATATACGAGTTCCTTTAAATTCTCTATGGATTTTTGAAAACGGATTTCTTGTATGAAGCGGATCATGGCGCTAATGACCACCATAACTCCTACAATAGCAGTACCTTTTATATCATTTGTAAAAAAAGATAACATACCTAATATAATAAGAAGTGAAACAAAAGGATTTCTAAAAGAATTAAGTAATGTTAAATACCATTTTATTCTTTTGTCGTATACTACTTCATTTTTGCCATACACGGTAATCCGTCTAGTTGCTTCTACTTTGGAAAGGCCTTTTGGCGTTGTCTTTAAAACAGCTAAAGCAGAATCAACATCACATTTTGCAATCTCAATTAACATTTTATGATTTTTATTTAGTATTTCTTGATTATGAGAAGGCTTTTTTTTAGTGTTAAATAACATTAATTTTCTCCTCCTTATCCATAAGCTAAAAATCCTTATTTTTCACCAATCTAATTGTAGAAATGCTAAACTCCAGTATTTTTCATGTAATTTAGTATTGTTTTCATTTTTAACGGAAGACTCTTCCATATAAATGGTATTAGTTTCACCTTAGAAATAAATTTTTATTTACGAATTCTACTTACAGTATGGAACGATTTTAAGATTCGAAAAATAAGTTGATTTTTTATAATTATAGGAATGTTATTTCTCATTTTTAAATTTTGCTTTGAAAAGACAATGAGTTATTAAAGCTATTACCGAACCTAAAATAGCTCCCATCAATACATCAAATGGATAATGTACCCCCACCCAAATTCTTGAAAAAGAAATCAGAACAGCTACCAATAAAAATACTGCTCCTAAACGTTTGTGATATAAGTATAAAGTTATAGCTATTACGAAGGCGCTGGTAGCGTGATCACTGGGAAACGATGTATTGGCAGTATGTTCAACAAGTTGATTTATATTCATATGAGAGACAAATGGTCGTTCCCGGTAAAAAAACAGTCCGATAATTCTGTTTAATGTAAAAGCCAAACAACAAGCTAAAATAGCCTGGATTACAAAAATTCTGCTTTTTGATTTTTTTATGAACCAAAAAATTATAAATAGCAGTATAAATGCATACTGAGCATATTCGGCAAAAAAGATCATTATATAATCCAAGAATATATTTTGTTTCACATGTTCATTTATATACTGAAATACCTTATAATCTAGCGTACTTATTAGACTTGCCATTTTTCCCTCCATAATCGCATGTGTTATTTTTTATTTTAGTGAAAATTGAGATATTAATTAGTATTCCCATTGCTATTAAATTGACCATTAAAGAACTTCCTCCGAAACTAACGAAAGGAAGTGGTGTACCTGTCAGAGGAAACAGTCCTGTAATGCCTCCCAAATTAACAACAGATTGCATGCCAATCATACTTCCAATTCCAATTGCTATAAAACTTCCAAATGGATCAGTACATTTTTGAGCAATTTTAAAAGAACGAAGTATTATGGTTAATATACATGTTAAAATAATGAATACACCTATAAAACCAAGCTCTTCAGATACGATCGCCATTATGAAATCTGTATGAGGTTCTGGTAAAAAACCTTGCTTTTGAATGCTATTTCCAAATCCACGACCACTAATGCCTCCCGATCCAATGGCAATAAAAGAATTTACAAGTTGATAGCCATTCCCTTGTACATCAAGGAATGGGTTCGAAATTGTTGTAATACGTGCCATTTGAACATCTGATAGTCCATATTTCACCAGAAAATATAAAGACGGCAACCAAACAATAGCGGTTAAAGTAATCCATTTTATTAAAATATTGATGTTTATTCCTGAACAGAAAAATATACTGATTCCAATTGCTAGGATTAATAGGGCAGATCCCAAATTAGGTTGTTTATAGATGAGAAAGAAGGTAAGCATTACAAATAAAAGAACTTTACCTATTCCATACCAATATGGTTTTTGAATTTCTTGACGTATAGAAAAAAAGCGAGCTAGTACGATAATAACCCCCAGTTTAATAAATTCAGCCGGCTGTATCCCAAATATCCACGATTGTGCATTATTCACAACTTTTCCTTTCCATAAAACTAAGAAAAGTAATGAAATGCTCCCAACTACAACACATACTGAAACGATACGTTTTTTCCATAAGTGAAAAGGAATGTTTATACAGATTAGTAACCCTATTATTCCTAAAAAAAGTTTATTTAACTGGGAGCGAAAAAAATAATCACTACTATAACCATAATTTTTGAATGCAACAATTGAGCTCGCACTAAACATCATTAAAATACCGAGGATAACTATAATGATAAGAGAGAGCATCAAAGGATAATCTATAGATTTTAATATTTTTTTCATTTTTATACTCTCTTTCTCTATATTCCAAAATTGTTATTTGCATAAATAATGGTGATCAAATTAGTTTCGTGTCTGAATATTTAGTTTTCGCTTTATAGTTTTAATAACATTTTTGCTATAGTAAAGTACAGAATTAGTCCCGTTCCGTCAACCAATGTTGTAATAAATGGTCCAGAGATTACAGCTGGGTCCAGTTTTAACTTATTAAGAATCAACGGTAAAATAGATGAAACAATGGAAGACCAAATAACAATAAATAACCCTGTAATTGCTACCACTTGTGCTACCTCTGTACCCACACCTAAAGTATATGCACGAATTAATGCAGCTACCGCTAATGTAAGCCCTAGTAAAATTCCTACTAATACTTCTTTTTTCACGACACGAAATATATCTTTAAAATGCACTTCATTAAGAGCTACAGCACGAACCAGTGTAGTTACAACTTGTGTCCCTGTATTTCCACCAGTCCCAATTAACAATGGAATAAAGAAGGCAAGTGCGACTACATGGGTAAGTGTTTCTTCATAATATCGAAGTACAGATCCCGTATATGCTTCTGCTACGAAAAGGAGTAATAACCAACCTATACGTTTACGATAGATATGCCAAATAGAAGTTTCAAAATATGGCTTATCTAAAGGGGTGCTCCCACCTAATTTTTGAATATCTTCCGTTGCTTCTTCTTCAAAAACATCCATTGCATCATCAAACGTTATAATACCTATCATTCGATTATCCATTGTTGTTACAGGTATAGCGGATAGATCATAATCCATTAACTTTTGAACCGCTTCTTGTTGATCTAAATCAGCAGGTACTGAAATAACATTTGAAGCCATGATAGTGGATAAAGCTTTATCTTCTGCTGCTAGCAATAGTTCACGAATAGAAAGGATGCCATTAAGCCGACCGTGCGTATCAAGAACATAGATATACGATATAGATTCTACCCCAGCTCCAATTTTTCTAATATGGGCAAGAGTATCTTTCACACTCCAATTTTTCCTAGCAGCAATGTAGTCAATTGTCATCAGACTACCTGCTGTTTCAGGAGAGAAAAGCATCAGATCTCGGATTTTTTGTTGAGATTCTTCAGATAAAAGTTGTATTAATCTTTCTGCTTGAAGTGGATGAATAGCAAGAATCACATCAACAAGATCATCAATGGATTGCTTAGCTAATAATACTTTTCCTTTATCATCATGTACACTCGTGTAAATATAGTATTGTTCTTCTGGAGTAAGATAACTAAGAATTTTTGCACCTTTTTCAACAGGAAAATATTCTATTAAATATACCTGCTCTTTATGAGGAAAATCTTTCATTGCTGTTGCAATATCGTAGGATTGACTTTTTAAAAGCTCATTGACTAGAAAAATATCTTTTGTAATAAGTAATTGTTGTAAATATTTTTTCATTGTAATCCCTCCTCAAGGACAGTAGGACTGATTTTTTCATTTTCCCACTGCTGGGAAAACAATTTCTTAATTAATACGGGATCAATTTCATCACTCATTAGTTTTCCCCCTTTTTTGTAAGAGATTTATTATAAATAAAATTTCACATATAAAAACCCCCTCTAGTGATTCAACTAGAGGGGGGGTGATTTTAAAAAATACATAGCCAAATAAAGCTTATTCCCCCTAGTTGAGTTTTGGCACTATACAACGTAAAGGATGAATCATTCATCACTTAGCTATCTTAAGAAGAGCCTTAATCCGACAATTCCTGTTCTACCCATTGGCATCTTTCGATATTTTTGGGCAATAGCCTGTGTTTGTATAGGAGCCTCACCTAACAGGTTTATGTATATAAAATTTTATGTTTCTTTCGTGTAACAGAATATCTGCTATTTTTCAGCTTGTCAAGTAAATATGTAACTAATCATTTCATTTGTTAATATAAAAGATCCACCTAACTCTTAAGAAAAATTTATCCCGCTATTCGTGGAAAGTAATACTCCCACCTTAAGGTGAAGTAGACACGAAGAAGCTAGGTGAGAGATAAAATGTTCGTAAAAGTAAGTCCGATTATTAGTCTAACTTTATATTTTCATGAGAAATCAGTTCGATTAAGAAATTTTACAAAACGTATATTATATTTTGAAATTTAGAAAATATTATTAATCTAAGTTTGTATAGTTATATGCCCTCTCTTACTAGTATTAATGAGGATAACGATAAAAAATAAAATCTTAAAAAGAATAATAATTGTTTTACTAGTTAAAAATTACAAGTTGCTTATTTCCCTCTATCAATATAACCTATAACCTGTATAACGGATTATTGATACACTTGTTATTGTTCACTTTAAATATAAAGACGTAACATGAAATGTATTTATAATACAAATAAAATATGTCTCTGTTAGGTGAGGCTCCTGTATAGAGAAACGCTGCTACCCAAAAATGTCGAGAGACGCCAATGGGTCAACAGGAACGGTCGGATTAAGGCCCTTCTTAATGTAGCTGGTTTCAAACCTATGCTGTACAGTGCTAAAACTCAATGAGAGGGAGGCGTAACTTCTAAGATTAAACAGCTTGTTTCAGATTTCATTAACAAAGCTTGTTTGCATCTAAAAGGCCTTTATCCATATGAGTAAAGGCCTTTTTAATGTGAATAAAAGCTCCAAAATATGATGCGTATTTTTTTAAAGAAAGGATGAATCTAAATGAAAAAAAATTGGCTCTACAAAAACAAAATAAAACTTACCTTTGGTTCTTTATTCGTTTTTTTACTTTTGGGGGGAACATATATATATTCTCAATTCGATAGTTTTAATGATAAAACTTATCGTGAGCTCGATAGAGGAAGAAAATCCATGAAAAGAGAACATAAAATTTCTCCACTAAAAGATAATATTTCAATTTTAATTATGGGTGAAGACAACAGTGAAACAAGAGAAGATGAATATGGAAAAAACGCTCGCTCAGATGCATTAATGCTCGCTACTATTAATAAAGAGAATGCTTCAATCAATCTAGTAAGTATCCCGCGTGACACTAGGGTTTATATCCCGGGGAAAGAAAAAAAAGATAAAATTGCACATGCACATGCTTTTGGTGGTATAGATGGCACAATAGCTACTGTTGAAAAATTTTTAGATATTCCTGTTGATTATTATGTTAAATTTAATTTTGACTCATTCCTCAATCTTATTGATACAATTGGAGGAATTGATGTAGATGTTCCCGTTACATTTACAGAACAAGATAGTCAAGATCAAGTTGATGCTATTCATTTAGAAAAAGGTTATCAACACTTAAATGGGGAACAGGCTTTAGCATTAACACGCACACGTCATATAGATAATGATTTTATGCGTGGACAACGTCAACAATTAGTCATTGAAGCAATTGGGAAGAAATTGGTAACGATGAATTCCTTAAGTAAATTTAATGATATATTGGATAGAGTGAGTCCACATATGTCTACAAATTTAACTACAACAAACATACTTTCTGTGGCAAGTACTATGACGGGAAAATCGCCAGAAATAATCAAACAACAAATTAAATGTAGTGATCAATATATAGATGGTATTTACTATGCCCAACCTGATATAGAAAGTGTCCAGCAAATTTCTAAAGATTTAAAGTTGATTTTACAGAAAAATTAAAATTATATTTTGTAGAATGTATATATAGGTTTCCTACTGGAGAACGAATGTTAGTCTTAGAGAAAGAGTCATAAAATCAAGGATCGTGTCTTGGAAATCTTTTACTCATCATGAAAGGAAAGTCTTATCTACTTATACACATTGGAAAGAAACACCTGCCTAATATTATTATGCCGCGGAAGTCGGTCGGAGATTGTGCAGGTAGAGGTTACGTTTGAGTAGTTGAAATTCCATAACTAAGTACTTAGTTATGGAATTTTTTTTATACGAATAAATCATTTGCGCTTCTTAGAGAAAGAGATAATATAACAAGGCTTTGTTTGAATAAAGGGGGATTATAAGTGCTTATATCAGATGTAATATACGGAGAATTTGAAGTAGATAAAGTATTAGAAGACTTAATTTTAAGTAAACCTGTGCAAAGGCTGAAAGGGGTTCATCAGGCCGGAGCGAGTTACTTAATGAACGAGAAATGGAATGTAACGCGCTTTGATCATTCAGTTGGTGTTATGTTGTTAATTAAAAAACTTGGCGGTTCAGTAGAAGAACAAATTGCCGGTTTACTGCATGACGTATCGCATACTGCTTTTTCTCATGTGATTGATTATGTTTTTGATAACGAAAATGAAAGTTATCATGAAGAGATATTTAGCTCTGTCGTTAAAAACTCAGAAATTCCAATGATCCTTGCGAAATATAGCTATAACTATGAAGATATTTTGCTAGATGATTCAAAGTGGACATTACTTGAAAGATCAGCACCAGAATTATGTGCAGACCGAGTAGATTATACTTTAAGAGATATGTATACATACGGATTTATTTCTTTAGAAGAAGTTCACAACTTTTTAGAGGATTTAATCGTAGTTAATGGGATAATGGCCCTTCAAAATATAGAGATTGCAGAATGGTTTACAGGGACGTATTACAAAGAAGTAATTGATTTCTTTATGAAGCCAATTAACATGTATGGAAATGATATGTTAGCTAAAACGTTACAATTAGCTCTTAATAAAAAGATAATCCATCCAGATGACTTTCTTCTTGCAGATCATGAGCTTCTTTCGAAATTGCAGCTATGTAAAGATCGAGAAGTAGATGCTTTATTAAGAAAAGTTCATCCAAGTGTAGAAGTAAAAGAAGATAGAAATGATTATGATCTATATCAGAAAAATAAAGTGCGTCTCATTGACCCTCCATTACTATGTGAAGGGAAAATCATTCTGTCGTCTGTCGTATCAGAAAAAATAAAACAGATGAGTGATATCGCTTATGAAAAAGCGGTGAGAGGGATGTATGTGAAAGTAATTTCTAATTAATAAAGAGGTTACCTGGAAAGCAGTTATATAGCTACTTTCCAGGTAACCTCTTTTTTGCAAAAAACAACTTTATATATACAATAAATAGAAAAAAATATAAAATTTAACTTACAAGGAGGTGAGCAAGTGATCTTCTCAATCATTCTATATTTCTTCTCCCCAATAACTTTAATCGCAACGATAATCCTCTCTAAAAAATCACATCATAAAAAATTTATTTCACTTATTCCAGCAATTATTTCAGCTGTATTAGCCATCAGTTGTTATTCTCTTTTTCGATATAATAACGGAATGGGAGAGTTTATGACGGCGCTTTTATTAGTCGGTATTACGCTAGCGAATATAGCATTAATGACCATCATTAAGATTTTGAAAGTTACTGTTTTCAGTTAGTAGCAAATGAGAAAAAGAAGTAGCGCACCGTTTCTAATGCGCTACTTCTTTTTATTAATGATCAAACCAATTCCAAACCTCAATATCTCCAAGAGTAGCATAACGTACGTGAGGTGAGTTTTGTAATTTTAATAACTCTTTCGATGGTCCAGTAATAACAATTCCATATACTTTTACGCCGTTATCTTTTACATATTTATAACGTTTATCTAAGTTCAGCTGATCCTCAGGAATCATGGCAACTTTACTTACAGTTTTTTCATGTGTAGAAAGAATGCGCATCATTTCAATAACTTTATCCTCTTGCGTTTTCAGATTTTCTGTTTCATCATCAAGGAATCCTATATGTTCTGGAAATCCTATAAATTCGTCCCCAGATAGGATGAAATCTTCTTCGTTTATTCTTTCTTGTCCCGTATCTAAAGCGTACCATACAGGAGTTGGAGGGAGTTCTTGTGCTTCAAATACGCTATATAAAAGTGGTTCTAATTCTTGTAAAGTGTAAGGTTTGTCAAAAGATATTGCTACTTCTGCAACTGTTCCCTCATGTACCTTTGCAAGTGTATCCCAAACCTTTTTAGATGCTTCTTTCAAATAATCACCTTGTTTTATTTTTGGGTGAACAAAGTGAATGTTCGGTTGATAGTGCATATTCACCCAAGATTTATGTGTGATATTTAAAGAAGATAAGAAGCTGCTCGTTTCAATTGTACCGAGTGGCATTTCTTTTTTACCAATCGTTTTTACTAAATCAAATTGGCTGTTTGTTCGAAAGAAAGCTTCTACACTTGTTCCGCCCCCCATAACGCGGCTATTTGGGATAGTTGCTTCAAGTGCAAGAGAAGGGACATCTCTGATTTCTTTTAGTCTTTTATCATTATTAGCTTGAAAATAAAAAGCAGATAATACCCCGCCGATCATATATATAACGATACAAATTGCTAGTATAAAACCAAGCGTTTGTAAACGATGTTTCCATTTAATCCTCCAAAAAGGAACTTTAAGATCTTTTGGTGGTAACTTTTTTTTAACGGGTTCTGTTTTTATTAATAATGCATCCAAATGCACTTCACACTCTTCACATGTCTCAATATGACTTTCTAACTTTTCTTGTTCGTCATGTGTGAGTGTTCCGTTTTCATATTTTTCCCACAGTTTTTTAAACTCTGCACAACCCATCTGTATCACTCCTTTATGATTTTTGTTTCTTTTCGTCCGCGGTGTAATTCAATTTTTACTTTTGCTAACGAGAGACCAGTCATTTCTGCTATTTCCTTATAGGAGAATCCGTAGTAATCTCGTAGTAGTAACACATTTCGTCTTTCGAGCGGAAGTGAGGATAAGCTTTGTAACCAACTAGTAATCTCATGTTTTACGAAATAAGAGTGCTCTGTACTTGGCACGTTTGGTAAATGGAATTCTTCAATAGTAGTTGTTTTATACTTCTTTTCTTTTCGGTACCAATCGATAAAGGCGTTGTAGGAAATTGTAAATAACCACGGCCTAATTTCTTCTCCTTTATAATAGTCAATATGGACGAGCATTCGGTAAAATGTTTCTTGCATGAGATCTTCAGCACAGTGGGGATCTCCGGTTAGGGAGAGAAGATAGCGAAATAAATCATGCATATGCTCTGAGTAAATATCTTCTAATGATTGTTTGCGTTTCACTACATTTCCCTCCCTTCATACATAACAACGAAATACATATAAAAAAGTTACATTTGTTTTTAGAATTATAGTAAAAAACGTCAAGAATTGGATAGAATTCTCTTTTATCATAATACATATAAGGCGGGTGAACAGAGGTGGAAAGCTATGAAACTCAAATTCAAAGGGCAATTGATTATATTGAAGAGGATGTAATGGAAAAACAAACGCTGCGTAATTTAGCTCGCATTGCATGTTTTTCTGAATCGCATTTTCATCGTGTATTCCAGGCGTTAGTAGGCGATACAGTAATGGAGTATGTTCGGAAGAGGAGGTTAGCCCGGGCAGCTTATCAACTTTCTCATACGGATGAAAAAATTATTGATGTTGCATTTGAGCATGGCTTTCAATCTCACGAAACGTTCACGAGAGCCTTTAAAAAATTATTTCAAATGACACCAAGTGAATATCGAAAACAAGAAATTGAAACACCAATGTATTATAGAGTGAATGTAAAACAAAGAAAATTAAATCCATATTTAGGGGGCATACAAATGGAATATCGCATTGTAAATAAACCGGAATTTTTAATGGCGGGTTATGAGCTGAAGACGACGAGTAAAGAAGGGAAAAATCATCAAGATATCCCGGTCTTTTGGCAAGAGTATTTACAAAAAGATCTTGGAACGACGATTCCAAATCGAAAAGATACGAGCCAATGGGTAGAGCTTGGATTATGTACCGATTTTAATTTAGAAACAGGAGACTTCACTTATATTATTGGAATGGAAGTTACAGACTTTGAAAATGTACCGAGTGCAATTGCAAAGCGTACATTCCCATCCGCAACGTATGCAGTATTTACAACGCCGAAAGTTCCTCATGAAGAAATGGTATCGTCTATTCACCAAACGTGGAATGCAGTATTCTCAGAATGGTTCCCGCATTCAGGATATGAACATTGCGGAGTTACAGAGTTTGAACTATACGATGAGCGCTGCCATGCAGATAAGAGTGAGTTCGCTCAAATTGAGCTTTGGATACCGGTGAAGAAGAAATAATAGAAAGACAGTCCAAAAGGTATATTTTTGGACTGTCTTCTTTTATTAATAGGTTGCTACTATTGTCGTATTTTGTAGTTAAGTCGATATAATTTCATGTACTGTTGCAATCTTACTAAGGGAATAACTCTAAAATTAACTGTAGTCGTACATTTTGGAGTTATTTGACGTTTACAATGGAAACACAAGAATAATCGTCGTTCCTTTTCCAAGTTCACTATCAATAGAAATCGTCCCATTATGGGCATGAACGAGTTGTTTTGTAATGGCGAGGCCAAGTCCAGTTCCTATATTGCTTTCTTCTGTATTTGTTCCTCTGTAATATCGCTCGAATAGAAGCTCTTTCGTTTTATCATCCATTCCTTTTCCGTTATCTGAAATAGAAAGTGTAAATGAATTTGCATTTTGCGAAAGTTTTACGATTACGTTTGTCGTTTCATTATTATGTTTTACAGCATTTGCGAGTAGGTTTTCGATAATACGCTGGAACCATTTTTCTTCAATAAAATATTGGATCTTACTTGAACTTGGCACGAATTCAATATTTTGATTTTGCAGCGTTGGATTATTAATAAATTGCAGTAGTACTTTTTGAACGAACTGGT
The DNA here is from genome assembly GCF_015071065.1 of Bacillus cereus. GTDB lineage: Bacteria > Bacillota > Bacilli > Bacillales > Bacillaceae_G > Bacillus_A > Bacillus_A cereus_BA. Next base: position 106,158 of record NZ_VOVA01000002.1, read on the forward strand.
TAATTTCAACATTTACATGCTGTGCGGGAAGAGCATTATTTCTTAATTGATACGTTAAGCTTAAGTCATCAATTAATGTAGTCATATATTGAGATTTTTCTTTCATTACATGGCCAAATTGTTGAATGTCTTGATCAGTCCAATTATATTGCTTCGATTCTAGTAATAATGCATAGCCGTATATAGAGCTAAGCGGTGTTTTTAGATCATGCGTCAGGCCGGTAATCCACTCTTCACGTGTTTGTTGCAGTACTTTTCTCATTGCATCGTTCTTTTTCAAAGTAATAGAAAGGTGCTCTAGTGAGTTTGTAACATCTTTAAATATGCGGAACGACCATTTTTCTTTACCGGAGCGCCGGAACCGAACAGGTTTGCCTTTTTTACTAACAGGTTCTTCATATTTCCCACCGGCTATGTTTTTAAGCCAGCGCATCGTGTGTAATAAAGGCTTTCCAAACTTATTTCCATACCAAATTGAAAGAATGACTAAATAAACAAACACAATAAGGAGGATTAAGCTGCATCCGATTAGAAGTTTCTTGGTAAATACATCATCTAATACATCATCTGGATAATAATGAGCGTTTGGGGCGGATACAACGACGAGATGACCACTATTTGAATCGTAAAAACTAGATGTAGTTTCTTTATAATTCCACGGTTCTTTTTCATTAAGAGCCGTTTTTATAGCCGAAAATGTTTTTTTCTTCCCAGTTGGATAGGAAAAAACTTCTTCGCCATTGTTATTAAATATTTGCAGTGTTGCTTTTTCTTTAGAAAGTAATTGTTTTTCTTGTTCAGTTAATGCAAATTCATTTAATGATAAAGAAGGATGTTCTTGTTGTATCGTTTTTAGTAATGCATTACTTTTTAGTTTGGCACCGTAAATAACGAGCACTGGCTTCTTTTCTAATTTAATTTCCCAATAGTTAAATTTATAAATATTATTGCTACTATTCTGTAAATATGTAAGTAAGGATGTCTTTGTGTAAGATGTCGGAATATCGTTAGGTGTATTAAAGTTGTAAAGGACCTTTCCATCTTCATCTACAATTTGAAGCCAATCACTCTTTTCTGTTATTAAATCTTTCACCTCAGATTTTAAAGTAATGTTATTGTCTTCAGAAGAAATATATTGGGAGATTGTAAAGGTATCATAATCAGAAATATTAGGTTCATATAAAGTACTATTAAGAAGAAAAATTAAATAAGAAAAAGAAGCAACTACTGCGATAAGTAACGTAACTAAGACAAAAACGTGTTGTAAGATAAACTGGATTATAAGTCTCTTATTAAAATTCATATCTTTAACCTACTTTGTAATGAACTTATAGCCAAGTCCACGAACTGTTTTTATGTATTCTGGTTTACTTGGATCTTGTTCAATTTTTTCACGTAGTTTTCGAATGTGAACCATAACAGTATTATCATCTCCATTATAGGCAGGTGCTCCCCAAACTTTTTCATATATTTCTTCTTTCGAAAATACATAGTTCGGATTCTCACAAAAGAAGAGTAGTAGTTGAAAGAGTTGAGCGGAACATTCGACAACGTTCCCATCTACCGTTAGTTCCGCAGAATGTTGATCAATTTCAAATCTCCCAAAAGAAGAGGAGTATATTCTTTGTTCTTGTATGTTTTGTTTCATATGTCTTCGAAGTTGAGCTTTCATACGGGCTACTACTTCTAGTGGATTAAATGGTTTCGTAATATAATCATCGGCACCGTATGAAAATCCGGAAATTTTATCTAAATCAGATGCTTTCGCTGTTAGAAAGAAGATAGGACAATCTGTCTTTTGACGAATGATCGGACAAATATCGAAGCCGGATTGTCCAGGAAGCATCACATCTAAAATGATTAAATCGTAATTGTTTTGTTTGGTGAGAGATAAAGCTAGTTCAGCAGATGTTGCAGTTGTAATATGAGAAAACCCTTCTTTTTCAAGAATGGTAGTTAGTAATTGTAAAATTGCTGTTTCATCATCAACGAGTAAAATATTCGCATGATACATATGAATCCCTCCTAATTTCCTCGAATATCATATCATCTTTTTGTAACTTATGGAATTTTTAAGGAAATTTTAAGGTTTTCTTTCACAAAAAATTAAGATTCAAATGATATGATAAAAGTAACATGGGGAGGAGATGAATGTGAATCCGTTTCAAACGATGCGAGCTAGATATTTTTTAATTGTATTTGCACTATTAATTTTAGTAGCACGAAGCAGTAATGAATTACTAGAAAGTACATTTCATATACAGAATTCTTCTTTTATAAATATGCTTATATTTTATATTCTTCCAATAATATGGCTGTTTTACGGATATAGAAAGCATCGTGTTTCATTTTTATTATTTATTAATAGAAACGAAACATTTAACCTAGTGCAAGTTTTGTACATCGCAATTATGCTATGTATTTTTAGTTACGGCTATCTTATTTTGTATATGTATAGCTTTGCATGGATTACACCAGATTTTATTATGAATGCCTTGCATGAACCGATTATAGATAGTACAGGGGGATATGTATATCAAGTTATTATGGTCGTATTCATCGCACCAATTATTGGTGAATTTGTTTTTCGTGGATTTTTACTGCAACGCTTTGCAGCAAAATGGGGAACGAGTATGGCGATCATTGTAGTAGCGATGTTGTTTGCGTTGTTACACGTGGATTTCCTAGGCGCAGTTGTATTTAGCGTTGTACTATCAATCGTATATATTCGTACAAATAGTTTACTCATGCCAATTGCTATTCACATGTTAAACAATGCATTTGTAATCGGCGTTTCTTTTCTAATAAATAAAGAAGAGATAATGAGTTTTGCAGATTTCTCAAATTATACGACGTTCTTTCCAGGACTTATTATTTTTATAACGGGATTAAACTTAGTACTCATCTTTTTATTTGTTAACCGCAAATATTGGAATAAAGAAATGCCAGCTATATATGTAGAGCAGGAAAAGAGTTTTTCAGACGTAGTGGGGGATAAGTAAGATGAAGAAAACGTTTGAAAAAATATTGAAAGACATTATAGAGTCTACGTCTCTTACAGATATGTGTGATAAAAGCGTTTGTCATTGGTTACAACCTGTAGTAGATACAATTGTGTTTCCAGAGTATTACTTATTTTCTAGTACTCATTTAAAAGAAAATATTATTTCTCTTCTTATTGTATTAGGGATTTTAATAATATTTGGTCTTATTGTAGAAGCAATGATGAAGCGTATCTTCAAAAAAAATGAAGAGAAGTATGTGTGGGTTCATAAAGTATTCGAGAAAGTAATGGGGGCTTTCCTTTTGTTTTATGGCATGAAAACAATCATTTACTTTATAGCTATGAAACATCATTAATTCTAAATTTGAAAGGAATGTATAAAATTATATGAATGAAACAATATCATCAAATAAGTTTTTTTATTTGATTTTACTTAGCATAGTGCTAATAACGACAGTAAATGTTATTCTCCGCTGGGAGGAAGCCTACTTTTTCATGTATTTAGCGCTCCATTTATTAGGGGTTTTATGTATAAGTGGTGGCATGGTTACTGAAAAAAAGAGTGACGAAAGTGTTAACTATATGTGTGTGATCGGTCTTGTTTTACTTTTAGCTGTACAAGGTATTATGAAATATAGTTCTTTTTCTGTACAAGATTTCAGTTTGTTAATAGATGTACTGCCTTAAGTCGGATTTTAAGGGTTATGAATATATAGGATATGTAAAAGCGGCTTGTTTGTAAGTACATGTCTTATACTAGATTATGAGCCGAAGAAAATAGGTAAAACTCTTCTTGTAATAGAAGAGTTTTTTTATGTAAATTGAACGAGCTAGAACAATTCTCACGATTAGCTTGTTCTAATTTTGAAAGTACGAACTTACAATAAGAATAGACAGGCAGCATAGAGGAGGGAATAGCGTGAGGAAAGTTATTGGGTGGTCGCTTTTTTTGTACGCTGGGTTTGCGTTACTTATATATTGGTATTTATTTGGATGGAATCATGAACTTATTCCGGACGTGTATAAGGGAACGAGGGCAGATCCAGAAACTTTTATGAATGCGAGGGAGCTTACGCTAAGCCAAGATTATTCGCGCGTGAAAAATTTACTTTTCTTTTTAGCGACGCCTCTTGAATGGATTATTTTATTGTTTGTACTCGTGCTCGGTATTTCAAAAAAGTTTGAGAAATGGTCGAAGGAAACGACCAAAATAAATGTCTTACAAGTTGCGATTTATTTCTTTTATTTATCACTACTAACAACAGTTCTTGCATTACCGATGCAATGGATCGGGCGTAAAGTGTCCGTTGATTACGGCATTTCCACGCAAAGTACACAAAGCTGGATGAAAGACCATGTCATCGATTTTTGGGTGAATTATGCGACTATGTTACTCATTGTTACAGTTCTATTATGGCTTATCCGTAAATTTCCAAAGAAATGGTGGCTAGCAGGATGGGCGCTCTCTGTTCCATTTACAATTTTCTTAACGTTCGTGCAACCTGTTATTATTGATCCGCTTTACAATGATTTCTCGACGCTAAAAAATAAAGAATTAGAAACGAAAATTTTAGCGATGGCAGATAAAGCTGATATTCCTGCTAAACACGTATATGAAGTAAATATGTCGGAAAAAACGAATTCGTTAAATGCATATGTAACAGGAATAGGCCGTAACTCGCGTATTGTAATGTGGGATACAACGCTTAAGCAATTAAAGGATAAAGAGATTTTATTTATAATGGCTCATGAAATGGGACATTACGTAATGAAACATATATATTGGGGCGTTGCGAGCTATGTCTTGCTATCGTTTATAGGTATGTATTTAATTAGTCGTATTATAAATATGTGTATTCGAAAATGGGGAGATACACTGCAAATTTCAAAATTAGCGTGTTTCTCAATTTTACCTTTATTTTTCTTAATTTCCTCTTTATTATCTTTTGCATCACAACCAGCAACAAACTACGTTTCTCGTATAGAAGAACGAGCGGCAGATCAATACGCTTTAGATATGACGAAAGATGGGGAATCTGGTGTGAAAACTTTTCAATATTTATCAAAAACAAGTTTAAGCCAAGTGAATCCGCCTGCGTTAGTGAAATTTTTCTTATACACACATCCGCCAATTTTCGAAAGAATTCATACGTTTGAACAATATGAAAAACAGAAGAAGCAGTAGTGTACTGCTTCTTTTTATTATGGAGTATTCGAGTTTTGGAAAATTATAGTGTATAATATATAGAATATTCAGTGAAAGATTTAGGAGGTTAATATTTTGTTTCATTCAAAATCAATGCCGGCTATAAAAATGATTCTTTCGATGTCTATTTTCGGATCGATTGGATTTTTTTCTGTGCAAACTGGTTTACCGTCTTTTGAATTAGTATTTGTTCGTTGTATTTGTGCGACTTTATTTTTAGCATTATGTTGGTTCGTAACGGGGCAATACAAGAGTGAGAAATGGAACAAAAAAGAAACCATACAAATATTAGCTTGTGGTGTATTTCTCGTTTTTAACTGGGTATTTTTATTTAAAGCGTTTGAAGTCATGTCGATTACAATTGCGATTTCTGTGTATCATCTTGCACCGATCATCGTATTAATGATTGGTAGTATTGTATTTAAAGAGAGGCTTACAGTATTTTCTGTTCTATCAATCATTATTTGTTTTATCGGTACGGTTTTAATAGCTGGAGTAGATGGAAATGTGTCGCTTGAGAAATTAATGTCATCTGGAATGGTGTGGGCGCTTCTTGCAGCTGTATTTTATGCATTTACAACGTTGCTCGGAAAAGGAATTAAGCATACGAGTGCATATGCGATGACATTTCTACAAACATTTTTAGGTATATTTTTACTATTACCATTTATAGATTTCGGGGCGTTTCAAGGGTTATCACAAACTAACTGGACAATGATCCTCGCAACAGGACTTATACATACAGGGTTCGTGTACTACTTATTTTTTGACAGTTTAAGAGAGTTACCAACGAGACTTATTTCTGTATTAGTATTTTTAGATCCTGGCGTCGCAATTTTATTAGATACAGTCTTTACTGGATTCAAACCGACGAGTATGCAAATTGTAGGGATTGTCTTAATATTTGTAGGAATGGCGTTTACTTTTCGAAAGCAGCGAGATGAAAGAGTGCAAGTATGCTCAGAAGCATGATTTATTTCGATAATTAAATAATATTGTAAATATTTGGAGTATTCAATATAATCGAAGGGGAGGCGAATAAAGACAAAGGTGGATGACCAAAATGAAGAAGTTATTAAAAGTAGCTACATCATTAACGTTAATGGGGGGAATATTTGTAAGTGCAAATGGTGCTTCTGCAAATACTGGGGTGAATCAAAAATCTAGTCCTAATATTATTATAGATTTTGATGATTTATCAAAGGATCACTGGGCATATTATGAAATTGTTGAACTAGTGTATGGCCGAATTATGTATGGCTACGGAAATGGGAAATTTGGTGTAGAAGATAATGTAACACGCGAACAAGCAGCAGCAGTACTGTATCGCGCACTAGATTTGAAGCGAAATGTACATATTGAAAATCCATATGGAGATATTGACGGGAAATCAACAATGTTTCCTTACGAAATTCTGCGATTAACAAAGCTCGGTGTTTTTAAAGGAGACGAAAATCAGAACTTCCGTCCAAAAGATACGTTAACTCGTGCGGAACTAGCGCAAGTTTTGGTAAAAGCATATAATCTGAAAGCAAAACGACATCATACATTTACAGACGTATCAGAGGATTATTGGGCAAGAGATGCGATTAGTGGATTGCAATCTAATAATGTTGTAGCAGGAACAGGCGATGGGAAATTTGAACCTGAAATGCTTGTAACACGCGGGCAATTTGCGAAATTCTTAAAAAAGACAATCGATAATTCACCAGGGAAAATGGAATAAATAAGAGCTACATTATATGTAGTAAAAGTACAAGTAGATTATATTTGTACTTTTTTGTATGAAAAGTGAAGCAAAACATACATTTACTGACATACCAGAAAATCATTGGGCTAAAGATTCGATTAGCGCCTTATAGTCTAATAAAGCTATACTTGGGACTGGTAATGGTTCATCCCGCTATTTGTGGGCAGTAAAACTCCCACCTCAAAATTCGGCTGGAGCAAAGAAGTTAGGTGGGAGCCCTGCTGCCCGTAAACGCCCGATTGGTGAAGGCTAATAATCAGTGGGGGATGAACAAAACCCCACTGATTAAAGTTTCACTTTATTTGAGCCAGAAAAACTTGTAACTCGTGAACAGTATGCGAAGTTTTTAAATAATGCAATTCTTAGATTCCACTCAAATGATTAATATATGAAACTGGAAAAAAGCGCAAATATGATATTTGCGCTTTTTTTTGTCGATAAAGTGAAATTTTTATAAGTGAAGGACTTGATTAGTAGATAGTAGAATATTGTATATATAATATCTTTGCAAAAACTTTTGTTTATCCTTTTTGAAAATCAAACAGAGAAACTAGAGCGCAAAGATAAGAATATTTCTTCAAATTCAGAATACCAATTGGAATTGAGAGCGAATTGGCTCACCTAGTAATCTTCAAAATAATAGATGTTAAAAATGCAATATATTACATACAGCTTGCAAATACAGCATATGTAATATGGGAAAAGAATTTAGTCTATTATTTTCCACTTTTAATAAAGTGGAAATGAAGGAGAGAGGACAATGAAGAAAAAAATGTTACGTATAATGGCCGCAGCGACTATTATGGGTGGATTATTGGTAAGTGCAAGTGTACCTAACATAAAAGCAGAAGAGTATCCAGAAATGATTGTATTTGATGATGTTCCAGTAGGCTATTGGGCATATGAAGATATTATGGAAGTGACGTATCATAAAGTTATGCTAGGCTATGGAAATGGAAAGTTTGGTGTAGGTGATAATGTAACCCGTGAACAAGTGGCGGCAGTACTGTATCGCGCACTTAATATAAAGCATGAAGGACCGCTAAAAAATCCTTATAATGATATTTCTGAAAGGTCAACAATGTTTCCAAATGAAATTTTAGCATTAACAGAACGTGGCATTTTTAAAGGTGATGAGAAGGGGAACTTTAGACCTAGAGAAACAATAACACGTGCAGAAGTAGCACAAGTTCTTACACAGACATTTTCATTTGAAGCGCATAAGCAGCATACATTTAAAGATGTACCAAATAATTACTGGGCAAAAAATGCAATTAGTGCACTACAAGCTAATAATGTCATAGTAGGAACAGGGAATGGAAAGTTTGAACCAAATAAAGTTGTAACACGTGAGCAATATGCAACATTTTTAAATAAAGCTATTATTAATTTTTATTTGAAAGATGAATAACATGAAACGGAAGTTGAAAATTAAAATTATATTAATATATCATATTTCTTTTAAAAAAGCGCGGGAATTACGCGCTTTTTTCTTATTTTAAATTGTTTATCTGTATATTTATTCTACTGTCCATAGTTGGGTGACTAGTGTAAATGGGAAAAATAGGTTAATTTTAGTTACTTTTCATGAGGGTAAAGCATGATTTAGTAACTTCATTGTTAACTAAGTGTAAAGAGAAGCATATGAAATACAGTTCACAAATTAGACAAATATTATATAGATAAGTGTATTGTTACTTTTCCAGAAATTCTTTATATTAGAAAAAATATGTTTTTAGGGAGAGAACAAAGTGAAGAAAAAGATTTTAAAAGTAGCAACTGCTTTAACAATTATGGGTGGAGTTGTATTAAGCGCAGAAGGTACTACAGCAAATGCTGAAGTAGCTGTGAAACAACAACAAGCTGCTCCTGTTACATTTAAAGATGTACCGAAAGGGCATTGGTCTTATGAAGCGATCCAAAATCTAGCAGGTTGGGGAATCATTGCTGGTTATGGAGATGGAAGATTCGGTTTTGGTGATAATGTAACACGTGAGCAAGTAGCAGCGTTAATTTATCGTACGATTGATGGGGACCAATACTTTGATGAAGATCATGAGTTTGTGAGTCCATATAACGATATCGTTGATGACAAATCAACAATGTTCCCGATTGAAATTTTAGCATTAACAGAATTAGAAATCTTTAAAGGTGATGGTAGTGGAAACTTCAGACCAAAAGATACGTTAACACGTGCGGAAATGGCACAAATTTTAGCGGAAACATTTGAATTAGAAGTGAAAGGTACGCCAGGATTTAAAGATGTACCTGCAGGACATTGGGCAGCTAAAGCAATTAATGCAGTAGGTTCAAATGGTATTTCAGCAGGTGATGGTTCAGGTAACTTTGCTCCAGGTATGAAAGTAACACGTGAACAATATGCACAGTTCCTATACAAAGCAATTTTAAATGATGAGCAACAATAATTTATGAAAAGAGCCGGTGTTATACAACACCGGCTCTTTTTTTTGCTTAAAATAATAATGGATAAATACAGTTTTGGAAAAAAACTGTTAAATTTTCAAAAAAAACTTCCTTTTCTGAAGATTTGTTATATAATATAAAACATAAAATCAAATCTGTTATAAAACAGTTTAAGAAGGGGATGCTAATATGTCGACGCAAACTTCACGGGTTACACTCGCCGGAGAAATGTTACCAGCGTACAACGAAATATTGACACCTGAGGCGCTTAGTTTTTTAAAGGAATTACATGAAAATTTCAATGAGTGCCGAATAGAACTTTTACAAAAACGTGTAGAGAAACAGAAAAGAATTGATGCAGGGGAGTTTCCGAAGTTTTTAGAAGAAACAAAGCATATACGTGAAGGGGATTGGACAATCGCCCAGCTGCCGAAAGATTTAGAGGATCGCCGCGTGGAGATTACTGGACCGGTGGATAGAAAGATGGTCATTAACGCTTTAAATTCAGGAGCACATCTTTTTATGGCAGACTTTGAAGATTCGAATGCACCAACTTGGAGAAATGCTGTCGAAGGTCAAATTAACTTACGAGATGCGAGTAAGGGAACGATTTCACATAAAAATGAAAACGGAAAAGAATATCGTTTAAATAGTAAAACAGCTGTATTAATTGTGCGTCCGAGAGGGTGGCATTTAGAAGAAAAACATATGCAAGTTGACGGGAAGAATATGTCTGGCAGTTTAGTAGATTTTGGTCTGTACTTTTTCCATAATGCAAAGGAGCTTTTAGCAAAAGGAAGTGGCCCGTACTTTTACTTACCGAAAATGGAAAGTTACTTAGAGGCAAGATTATGGAATGACGTTTTCGTATTTGCTCAAAAGTATATCGGGATTCCGAACGGAACGATTAAAGCTACTGTGTTAATAGAAACGATTCACGCTTCATTTGAAATGGATGAAATTCTGTATGAACTAAGAGATCATTCTGCTGGTTTAAACTGCGGACGATGGGATTATATATTTAGTTTCTTAAAGAGCTTCCGTAATCATAATGGATTTTTACTTCCGGATAGAGCGCAAGTCACGATGACAGCGCCATTTATGCGCGCGTATTCTTTGAAAGTTATTCAAACGTGTCATCGTCGTAACGCGCCAGCAATCGGAGGAATGGCAGCGCAAATCCCAATTAAAAACGATCCAGAAGCAAATGAGGCTGCTTTCGAGAAAGTGCGTGCGGATAAGGAGCGCGAAGCTTTAGACGGTCATGACGGGACTTGGGTTGCCCACCCGGGACTTGTACCGGTTGCAATGGAAGTATTTAATCACATAATGAAAACGCCAAATCAAATTTTTAGAAAGCGTGAAGAAATACGTGTAACAGAAAAGGATTTATTAGAAGTGCCGATGGGAACGATTACAGAAGGTGGTCTTCGTACGAATATTAACGTCGGTATTCAATATATTGCATCTTGGTTAAGCGGGAGAGGAGCAGCTCCTATTTATAACTTAATGGAAGATGCGGCAACAGCGGAAATATCAAGAGCACAAGTATGGCAGTGGATTCGTCATGAGGGCGGGAAGCTAAGTGATGGCCGTGATATCACTTTTAAATTGATGGAAGAATTGAAAGAAGAAGAAATAGTGAAAATAGAAAGAGAGATTGGTAAGGAAGCGTTTAAGAAAGGGAGATTTGAAGAAGCTACAAAACTGTTTACAAACCTTGTTCGTAATAACGAGTTCATGCCGTTTTTAACATTACCGGGTTATGAAATTTTATAAGAAACAAGAAAAGGGGATGGAACATATGAAAAACGAAAGAATTGATAAATTGCAGGAAAGCTGGGAGTTAGATACGCGCTGGAAAGGGATAACACGTCCATATACAGCTGAAGATGTAATTCGTTTGCGCGGATCGATTGATATTGAACATACGTTAGCGCGCTGCGGTGCAGAGAAGCTTTGGAAATCACTTCATACAGAAGATTACATTAATGCACTTGGGGCATTAACAGGAAACCAAGCGATGCAACAAGTGAAAGCAGGTTTAAAAGCAATTTATTTAAGCGGTTGGCAAGTAGCGGCAGATGCAAACCTTTCTGGACATATGTATCCTGACCAAAGCTTATATCCAGCGAACAGTGTACCAGCTGTTGTAAAACGAATTAATCAAACACTTCAACGTGCTGATCAAATTCAGCATATGGAAGGTAGCGGTGATACAGATTATTTTGTCCCAATTGTGGCGGATGCTGAAGCTGGATTTGGTGGACAATTAAACGTATTTGAACTAATGAAAGGGATGATTGAAGCAGGTGCATCTGGCGTGCACTTTGAAGACCAATTATCTTCAGAGAAAAAATGCGGGCATTTAGGCGGAAAAGTATTATTACCGACGCAAACAGCGGTGCGTAATTTAATTTCGGCACGTCTTGCTGCGGATGTAATGGGTGTACCAACAATTATCGTCGCAAGAACAGATGCAGATGCGGCAGATTTAATTACGAGTGATATTGATCCAGTTGATCAAGAGTTTATTACAGGTGAAAGAACGCCAGAAGGGTTTTATCGTACGAAAGCAGGTCTTGATCAAGCAATTGCACGTGGTTTAGCGTATGCGCCGTATGCAGATCTCGTTTGGTGTGAAACGTCGGAGCCAAATTTAGAAGATGCAAAACGCTTTGCGGACGCAATTCATAAGAAATATCCAGGGAAGCTACTCGCTTACAACTGTTCCCCTTCATTTAACTGGAAACAAAAATTAGATGAAAAAACGATTGCAAGCTTCCAAAAAGAAATTGCATCGTACGGTTATAAATTCCAGTTCGTAACGCTTGCTGGATTCCATTCATTAAATTACGGTATGTTTGAATTAGCGCGTGGTTATAAAGAGCGCGGCATGGCAGCGTACTCTGAATTACAACAAGCAGAGTTCACAGCAGAAAAATATGGTTACTCTGCAACGCGCCATCAACGCGAAGTAGGAACAGGATACTTTGATGAAGTAGCACAAGTGATTACAGGCGGTACTTCATCAACGACTGCTCTAAAAGGATCGACAGAAGAAGAACAGTTTACGAAATAAAGATAGAAGTAGGTGCCTGTTATAGGCAGCTACTTCTATTTAAAATATCCAATCCAATATAGTGAATATACCAATAATAGCAGTAAAAAGAAGGAATGCGAATAATGCTAGACAGCCCAATGTAAATAGTTTGTCTTTCCATGTTTCTTCATAATCATCAATTAGTTCCTCTACCACTTTTTTCTGCAATGGCTGTAAAGGATGTTCGGTGTATAGTCCTGTAATAATGCTATGATCTCCTTTGAATTTTAAAGCACGTACAATATGATAAGAGTCGTTTCCCATCGATTTTTCAAATTGTAGACATGCCGCGTGCATAACATCTGTTTTCTCTTTTTCAAGATACCAATACCGTCCAGCCATTTCTGGATATTGTAATGTAAAGTAAATATCACCGAGTTTTTTTCGAAGTTCTAATTCATTCGGATAAGTAGCGATTAATCCGTGTAATCTATCTCTCGCTTTTCCAAGGTTGTTATTTTCAATATCTTTTTCAATTCTCTTTAATGTTTTTTTAGGGATTATTTCTGTCATATACTCCTCCTTATTAGAATAGGTGTGGTTATATTTTATAAGAAATACTAAAATTTAGAAATTTTATTTTTAAAAAGGATTGTACATTCTTTTTCAAGTGTGCTATGATAATACCAGTTGAATAATTAAATTAAGCAATCCATATGTTATCAAGTGCCGAAAACGAACGGAAAAAGTATGTGAGAACTAGTTTATGTTTCGAATTTGATAATGTGTGGATTCTTTTTTTATACATGAAGACTAAATAAAATGTATTTTCTTAGGAGGAAATAATTATGACAGTAACAGGACAAGTAAAATGGTTTAACAACGAAAAAGGCTTCGGTTTCATCGAAGTTCCAGGCGAAAACGATGTATTCGTACATTTCTCTGCAATCGAAACTGAAGGTTTCAAATCTTTAGAAGAAGGCCAAAAAGTTAGCTTCGAAATCGAAGACGGTAACCGTGGACCTCAAGCTAAAAACGTAATCAAACTATAATTTTATAGTTTACGATAGAAAAAAGGATGGCTTATGCCATCCTTTTTTTTGTTTTTGAGATATACGTATTTGAATATAATATTGGTAATAAAGACGAACTTGCTGAGTTTATTAATGTAAACAAAGGAATATGATCGAGAAGCATAACAATAAAGTCATACTTGATGTGTATCGCGGTAATGAGGAAAGTTTGCAGAGCACGATTGAAGAGATAAAGGCGTACGCGAAAACTTATGAAAATGATAAAGTGACAGTAATTGATTTGAAGAAATCTCATTCTCATGTTTTAGATGAGGAGCGATATATAATCTTATTACAAATTGAAAGAGATATAGAGAATATTGGGCGGAAATATGAATATGAAGAAGAAAAAATAGTGGTTTTTTTGAGGATGAAGAAGAGTAAACAAAATGATAAATGCATTTTTACATGTAGAATCCTCTTTTTATATAATTAATTTCCTTATTATTGATATATTATAATTAATATATTTATAGTATGTTTGATAAATGATAAACATTTGTAAAGAAACGTAGAATGTAAACCATTTCCTTTTTACAGGTGCTACAATTATTTATGCAGCTGCTACTATAAATGGAAAATGAAGAAGGAGATAGGAGACTATGGAAAGTAAAGTAGAACGTTATGTCGAAAACTATGTTGTAAGCAAAAACACAATGGCCTTACTTCCTGTTGTTCTAGGTGAAAAGAAAGTTGTTACGCGAATTGTTGAAATGGAAGATTCTTTTTTCGTATTTCAAAAGCCTCTTGATATTATAGAGAGAAGTTGCCGGAAACATGGTTCTAGTTTCTTTGGAAGAAAAGAAGGAACGAAGGAGTTAACTCGTATTACACATAAAGCTCCTATCGCAATTAGCCCCACAGATCAACTTTATTTTTTCCCTACGTATTCTTATTCTCGAAAAGAGTGTGCGTGGTTGTCTCATTTTCATATTGAAAGTAATAGAGAATTAAAAGATGGAAATCTTATTATTAGATTTATAAATGGTTTCTCTGTGAAATTAGAAATATCAAAAAGTAGCTTTGAAAATCAGCAAAACCGTACAGCGAAATTACGGACAGAATATGAAGACCGTAAGAAAAAACAAGGAAATCCTTGCTTTAAAGAGATTGATAAAAATGAAGAATCTAAATTAACACCAGCATATGAGAAAGTGTATTTTGTGAAGGAAGGCGAAGTGTGAGAGGATGGGGAGACCCCCATCCTTTTTATTTGTCCGTTTTTGTCGGAAAGTCGATTAATTTGAAAAACCGCCGGTATAATTTCATTTTCCGAAAAAATCATCAAAAAATATTGTTCCTCAAACAACCAAACGTATAACAAGCCTTGTCGAATATTGATAGATTATCATAGCATAATAATGAAGGGATTTTAATGAAAGGTATGGAAACTTAATAATTACATCTCCATATGTCATATCTACCATTTCCTCTTTCATTTAAGCAATGATACAGTAGAGGTAGTAATTAGAGTAAAGGGGTAAAGTGTAGAATGGATTTTCAGACAATCAAAGAATATTTTTCACCAGAAAATATGGATCATATTGTTGAAAGTTATCGTGCGTTCGGACCGCTTCTCGGTATTGGTTTACCGATGATAGAGGCGCTTATTCCGGCATTGCCACTCATTGTGTTTGTGCTGGCAAATGCTGTTGCATTTGGCTTTTGGTTCGGTTTTCTTTATTCATGGCTTGGGTCAGTAATTGGTGCAATGCTTGTATTTTTCATTATTCGCAGCTTTGGACGCAGTCGTTTCTTTTCTTTTGTAAATAAGCACGAGAGAGTGCGAAAAGCGATGGGATGGATTGAAAGAAAAGGGTTCGCGCCAATCTTTGTTATATTTTGTTTTCCGTTTACACCGTCTGCGCTTATAAACGTTGTCGCTGGTTTATCTCGCGTTAGCGTAAAACAGTTTGGACTAGCATTAGCATTCGGAAAACTTGTTATGATTTTTATTTTAACGTATATCGGTCATGATTTAGTGTCATTTATTCATAAGCCGGTGAAATCGGTTATTGTTGGTATTGTTATTTTTATTTTATGGTATGTCGGTAAAAAAATTGAAGTAAAGTTAGAACTACATTAGGAAAAGTCTTCTTTGTAAAGATAAGCTTCATTATTAAAGGGTGAGGGGAGAAGCGAATGAAGAAAACTTTGAAAAAAGAAGGGCTAGAGTGGATAAGAACAATTTTAATTGGTGTACTGTTAGCTGTATTTTTTCGAACGTTTTTCTTTTCAACGTACGTTGTAGAGGGGAAGTCAATGATGCCGACATTGCAAGATGGCAATATGCTCGTTGTGAATAAGGTGAGTTATCAAGTAGGGGACTTGAACAGATTTGACGTTGTTGTGTTTCATGCGAATAAAAAAGAGGACTATGTAAAGCGAATTATCGGTTTACCTGGGGATCATATTGAATATAAGCATGATAAGTTGTATATAAACGGTCAATTTATTGATGAGCCTTATTTAGAAAGGTATAAGAAAGAGATAAATGGAAGGCAACTAACAGGTGATTTTACATTAGAAGAGTTAACGAAAGAAAAGTTTGTACCATCTGATTCTATTTTTGTAGTTGGTGACAACCGCCTCGGTAGCTGGGATAGTAGGCACTTCGGTTTTGTAAAAGCTGATACAGTTGTCGGTAAAGTTGATTTACGATATTGGCCGATTCGAGAGGTACAAACGAATTTTTCAAAAGGCTGATATAATAAAATTAAGTATAAGGAAAAGACAAACAGCTGAGTTTGTCTTTTTTATCGTCCTATAATACAATTGTGATAGCAAACTAACGTTCGTTATGTAAGTGAAAGGTGGGGTTACATGTCACTTCGATTGGTGATTGGTAGAGCGGGAAGTGGAAAAAGTACACTTTGTTTACACGAAGTGCAAGAAGAGTTAAAGCAGCGCCCGAGAGGGGAAACAATATTATATCTTGTGCCAGAACAGATGACATTCCAAACGCAGCAGGCGTTAATTGGAAGTGAGGATGTAAGAGGTTCTATTCGGGCACAAGTTTTTAGTTTTTCGCGATTAGCATGGAAGGTGCTACAAGAAGTTGGCGGAGCGAGTCGTCTTCATATTGATGAAGCCGGTGTACATATGTTACTTCGTAAAATTGTAGAATCTCGTAAAGATGGACTATCTGTGTTTCAAAAAGCAGCGGAGCAAAACGGTTTCTTTGAACATCTTGGTAGTATGATTGCGGAGTTTAAACGTTACAATGTGACGCCTTCTAACGTATATGAAATGTGGCAACAATTAGACACGCATAGCAGTAGTGCAGAGCAAAAGCTACTAGCGAATAAAGTGTATGATTTACAATTACTATATGATGATTTTGAACGTGCTTTAATCGGAAGATATTTAGATTCAGAAGACTATTTACAATTGCTAGTGGAAAAGCTTCCGCAGTCTGAATATGTAAAAGGTGCGGAAATTTATATAGATGGATTTCATTCATTCTCCCCGCAAGAGCTAGAAATTTTAAGACAGCTCATGATTTGCGGAGCGAGAGTCACGATCACGTTAACGATAGATGAAAAAACGTTAGCGCAGCCAGTGAATGAACTGGATTTATTTTTTGAAACGACGTTAACATATGAAAAAATAAAACAAGTAGCGCGTGAAGAGAAAATAGAAATTGAAAAAACAATTCCACTTATGGAACAGCCGCGTTTTCATTCGCCAGCATTAGCTCATTTAGAAGCGCGTCCGAATGAGAAATTTAACGGTGAAGCAAGTGTAACGATTCGTACAGCCGCTAATTTACGAGCTGAAGTAGAAGGTGTTGCTCGTGAAATTCGTAGACTTGTCGCAGATGAAAAGTATCGTTACCGCGACATTGCAGTCCTTCTTCGTAACGGGGAAAGTTATTACGATGTGATGCGAACGTTATTTACAGATTATAATATCCCGCATTTCATCGATGAAAAACGCCCGATGTCACATCATCCGTTAGTAGAATGCATTCGTTCTGCTTTAGAGATTATTAGCGGGAATTGGCGTTATGATGCGGTGTTTCGCTGCGTGAAAACAGAGCTTTTATATCCATTAGACGTAAGAAAAGAAGCGATGCGCGAAGAGATGGATGAGTTTGAAAACTACTGTTTAGCGTACGGTGTACAAGGGAAGAGATGGACTTCTGAAGATCCGTGGATGTATCGCCGCTATCGTTCGCTTGACGATACGGACGGGATGATAACAGACATTGAACGTGAAATGGAAGAGAAAATAAATCGACTGCGTGACGTTGTAAGAACGCCTGTTATTCGCATGCAAAAAAGATTAAAACGTGCGGGAACAGTTATGCAAATGTGCGAAGCGGTTTACTTATTTTTAGAAGAACTTGACGTTCCGAAGAAGTTAGAAGCATTACGTATTCGTGCAGAAGAAAGCGGAGATTTCTTATTTGCGACAGACCATGAGCAAGTATGGGAAGAAGTGATGAGCCTTCTTGATACGTTCGTTGAGATGCTTGGCGAAGAGAAGATGTCCCTGTCTATGTTTACTGATGTAATGACGACAGGTCTTGAGGCACTTCAATTTGCGAACATTCCGCCGTCGCTAGATCAAGTGTTAGTTGCTAATATTGATCATTCTAGATTATCAGATGTTAAAGCGACATTCATTATTGGCGTAAACGAAGGAGTGATTCCAGCAGCGCCTATGGATGAAGGTATGCTTTCTGATGAGGAAAGAAATGTTCTGACCGCTGCAGGTATCGAATTAGCGCCAACGACGAGACAAACTTTATTAGAAGAACAGTTCGTTATGTATCAAATGGTGACGAGAGCATCTGAGAAGTTATACATTTCCTGTCCGCTTGCGGATGAAGAAGGAAAGACGTTACTTGCTTCTAGTTTTATTAAGAAAATAAAAAGAATGTTCCCTGATGTGAAAGAATCGTTTATTACGAATGATGTAAATGACTTATCGCGTTCGGAACAAATCTCATATGTAGCAACGCCAGAAGTAACGTTGTCTTACGTAATGCAGCAACTGCAGACGTGGAAGCGATACGGATTTGAAGGCAATTTAGACTTTTGGTGGGATGTATATAATTTCTACGTAACTTCAGATGAATGGAAACAAAAAAGTAGCCGCGTGTTATCAAGTTTATTCTACCGAAATCGTGCGCAGAAATTAAGTACAGCTGTAAGTAGAGATTTATATGGAGATACAATTAAGGGAAGCGTTTCTCGTATGGAACTATTTAATCGCTGTGCGTACGCTCATTTTGCTCAGCACGGTTTATCGCTAAGAGAGCGTGATATTTTCAAACTTGATGCGCCAGATATCGGTGAGTTATTCCACGCAGCGCTGAAGAGAATTGCAGACAAGCTATTACGTGAAAATCGTACTTGGGCGGATTTATCAATAAAAGAGTGTGAGCACCTTTCTGCTTTAGTAATAGAAGAAATTGCACCGTTATTACAAAGACAAATTTTATTAAGTTCGAACCGTCATTTCTATTTAAAACAAAAACTACAACAAATCATTTTCCGTACGTCACTTATTCTTCGTGAACATGCAAAGTCGAGTGGGTTTGTACCAGTTGATTTAGAAGTACCGTTCGGTATGGGCGGGACTGGATCGCTTCCGCCAATGGAATTTGCGTTGCCAAATGGTGTGAAGATGGAAGTAGTTGGCCGTATTGACCGTGTTGATAAGGCGGAAGATGAGAGTGGTACGTTCCTTCGTATTATTGACTATAAATCAAGTTCGAAAGCGTTAGATTTAACAGAAGTGTATTATGGACTCGCACTTCAAATGTTAACGTATTTAGATGTTGTTACTTCCAATGCACATACGTGGATGAAAAAGGGCAGTACTGCATCACCGGCGGGTGTATTGTATTTCCATATTCATAACCCAATTGTTGAGATGAAAGGCGATGCATCTGAAGAAGAAATTGAGAAAGAAATTTTAAAGAAATTTAAAATGAAAGGGCTCGTACTAGGAGATGCTGACGTTGTGCGTTTAATGGATAATAAACTTTCAACAGGAAGCTCTGATATTATTTCTGCTGGTTTGAAAAAAGATGGTAGTTTTAGTGCGCGTTCTAGCATTGCAAGTGAACAAGAGTTTAACGTACTTCAAAAATATGTACACCACTCGTTTGAAAATATCGGAAAAGATATTACAGAAGGTGTTATCGATATTGCTCCTTACAAAAAGGGGAATAAAGCGGCATGTACGTTCTGTAACTTCAAATCTGTTTGTCAATTTGATGAATCACTTGAAGATAACCAATTCCGTACATTAAAAGATATGAAAGATAGCGAAGCAATGGAGAAAATTAGAGAGGAGGTTGGCGGAGAATGATAGAAAATTGGCCTCAGAAACCAGAAGGTAGTCAATGGACAGATGACCAGTGGAAAGCGGTTGTAGCGAACGGACGTGATATTTTAGTCGCAGCGGCAGCTGGATCTGGGAAAACAGCAGTATTAGTTGAACGTATTATTAAAAAGATTATAAGTGAGGAAAATCCAGTCGATGTCGACCGCCTGCTCGTTGTAACATTTACGAATGCAGCGGCGCAAGAAATGAAAAATCGAATTGGGGAAGCGTTAGAAAAAGTATTAATTGATGGGCCAGGTTCACAGCATATAAGAAAGCAGCTTAGCTTATTAAATAAAGCTTCCATTTCTACAATTCATTCATTTTGTTTACAAGTAATTAGAGGATACTATTACATGCTTGATGTTGATCCGCGTTTCCGTATTGCGAATCAAACGGAAAATGAGTTATTAAAAGAAGAAGTGCTAGATGACATATTAGAGGAAGAATATGGAATCGAAAATAATAGTATTTTCTTTGAATTAGTTGATCGTTATACGAGTGACCGTAGTGACGATGACTTACAACGAATGATTTTAGCGCTTCATACAGAATCAAGAGCGCATCCAAACCCGGAGAAGTGGCTTGATAAATTAGTAGAAGCATACGACGTTGAAGGAAAGACGATTGAAGATTTAGTGTACGCTTCTTACTTATTAGAAGATGTGAAATTCCAGCTTGAAACAGCGGAAGAGCATATTCGTAAGGCGACTGAACTCGCAATGCTTCCTGATGGTCCAGCGCCTCGCGTCGAAACTTTACAAACAGATTTAGCTTTACTTGGAACGTTATCCTCAGCAGCTCGTGGGTCGTGGACAAGCGTTTATGAAGCGATGCAAAATGTATCGTGGCAAACATTAAAGCGTATTAAGAAAAGTGATTACAACGAAGATGTTGTAAAACAAGTAGATTCTCTTCGTAATAAAGCGAAAGATGAAGTGAAGAAATTACAGGAAGAATTATTTAGCCGTAGACCAGAAAGTTTCTTACGAGATTTTCAAGATATGCATCCTGTATTAGAAAAACTCGTGAAGCTTGTAAAAGTATTTACAGATCGTTTCCAAGCGATTAAGCGAGATAAAGGAATGGTCGATTTCACAGATTTAGAGCATTTCTGTTTGCAAATTTTAAGCGAACAAAGTGAAAACGGTGAAATGAAGCCGTCAGCAGTAGCACTTCAATATCGTAATAAATTTGCTGAAGTACTAGTCGATGAATATCAAGATACGAACTTCGTACAGGAATCAATTATTAAATTCGTAACGAAAGATTCTGAGAGTGAAGGAAACTTGTTCATGGTTGGTGACGTAAAACAGTCAATCTATCGTTTCCGACTAGCAGAGCCTGGTTTATTCTTAGGAAAATATAAACGTTTCACACAAGAAGGATTGGACGGCGGAATGAAGATTGACTTAGCGAAAAACTTCCGTAGCCGTCATGAAGTGCTAGCAGGTACGAACTTTATCTTTAAACAAATTATGGGCGAAGAAGTCGGAGAAATCGATTATGATGCTGACGCTGAATTAAAGCTAGGTGCTAGCTATCCAGAAGGTGAAGATGTAGCAGCAGAACTACTATGCATTCAGCAAACGGAAGAAGAAGTGCAAGACGGAGAAGAAGGTGCAGAAGTAGAAAAAGCGCAGCTTGAAGCTCGTCTTATGGCGCAGCGTATTAAAGCGATGGTTGATTCAGGTTATGAAGTGTATGACCGTAAAACTGATAGTATGCGCCAAGTGCAATACCGTGATTTCGTTATTTTACTTCGCTCTATGCCGTGGGCACCGCAAATTATGGAAGAGTTAAAACTACAAGGAATTCCAGTATATGCTGACCTTGCGACTGGTTACTTTGAAGCGACAGAAGTAAATATTATGATGAACGTATTCCGCGTTATTGATAATCCAATGCAAGATATTCCGCTTGCAGCTGTACTTCGTTCACCGATCGTTGGATTAAATGACGAAGAACTTGCGACGCTTCGTGCTCATGGAAAGAAAGGCTCGTTTTATGAAGTGATGAGCTCATTCTTAAAAGGAGCGCCGCTTGAAGAAGAACAAGAACTGCATGATAAATTAGAGTGGTTTTATAACTTACTGCAAGGGTGGCGTGAATTTGCGCGTCAACAATCTCTTTCCGATTTAATTTGGAAAGTGTACGGTGAGACAGGTTATTACGACTTTGTCGGCGGTTTACCAGCCGGAAAGCAAAGGCAGGCAAATTTACGCGTACTATATGACCGCGCACGACAATATGAAGCAACATCGTTTAGAGGATTATTCCGCTTCTTACGCTTTATTGAGCGTATTTTAGAACGCGGAGATGATATGGGAACGGCGAGAGCTCTCGGAGAACAAGAAGATGTTGTTCGCATTATGACGATTCATAAAAGTAAAGGGCTAGAGTTCCCTGTTGTATTTGTAGCTGGACTTGGTCGTCGTTTTAATACACAAGATTTAATGAAGCGTTTCTTACTTCATAAAGATTTCGGTTTCGGTTCACAATTTATCGATCCTCGTAAACGAATTAAATATACGACATTATCGCAACTAGCGATTAAGCGTAAAATGAAGATGGAATTAATTGCGGAAGAAATGCGTGTACTATACGTAGCGTTAACACGTGCGAAAGAGAAGTTAATTTTAATCGGAACAGTTAAGGATGCCAATAAGGAAATGGAAAAATGGCTCGATGCAAGAGAGCATAGTGAATGGTTATTACCAGATCATATACGTGCCGGAGCGTCATGTTATTTAGATTGGATTGCACCTTCATTGTATAGACACCGTGATAGTGAAATGCTTCTTGAGTTAGGACAAGGAAATATTCCAGGCGAAATTTATGAATATAGTGCGAGCTGGAAAGTGGAAGTTGTTGAAGGAAAAGATTTACTTGCACCAGAACCAGTTCAAGAAGAGAAACAAGAATTGCTAGAAGCGCTTCGTGATAAAAAAGCTGTTCCGTTAGAAAGTGAACGAAAAGAAGAAGTGTATGACAGATTAATGTGGGAATACGGGTATGAGGATGCAACATCTCATCGTGCGAAACAGTCTGTTACAGAAATAAAGAGAAATTATCAATCTGAAGAAGGTAGCGATAACGCCTTTATTAAAAAACTTCGTGCACCAATTAAAACACGTCCGCGCTTTATGGAGAAAAAAGGACTAACGTACGCAGAGCGAGGGACAGCAGTCCATGCCGTTATGCAGCATGTAGATTTGAAGAAACCAATTACGATTGAAGTTCTTCAAGAACAAATTGCTGGAATGGTAAATAAGGAATTATTAACATTCGAACAAGCTGAAGAAATAGCGATTGAAAAAGTAATTTCATTCTTTGACAGTGACTTAGGTAAAAGGGTATTAGCAGCAAAAAGTGTTGAACGTGAAGTACCATTTACGATGATGCTTTCAGCAGAAGAGGCGTATCAAGATTGGCAAGGTAAGAGCGACGAATCGATACTTGTCCAAGGGGTTATCGACTGCATGATCGAAGAGGAGGACGGAATTACTTTAATCGACTTTAAAACAGATACGATTGAAGGAAAGTTCCCAGGCGGATTTGATCAAGCGAAACCAACCTTAGAAGACCGATATAAAGTACAGCTTTCACTATATGCAAAAGCGATCGAGAAAAGCTTAAAACATCCTGTGAAAGAGAAATGTTTATATTTCTTTGATGGGAATCATGTTGTAAATATTGAGGAATAGAGCTTAGAGAGGGGGTATGGAGTATGGCGACGTTAAGAATTTGTGATCAAGGACACGAGTACTACAAAAGTAGCGATTGTCCAACTTGCCCAACCTGTGAGAAAGAGAGAAAGCCAAAAGAAGGCTTTCTTTCTCTTCTTTCAGCACCAGCAAGGCGAGCGTTAGAACATTATGGAATTCATACTTTAGAAGAACTTTCAAAGTATGGTGAAAAAGAAATTTTGAAACTGCACGGTATAGGGCCAGCATCTTTACCTCAATTGAGAGCGGCTTTAGAAGATAAGGGATTATCATTTAAATAAAAAAACTAATCATTAGTGGGGAGTAGCATCTTCACTAATGATTAGTTTATATAATCGGTATTAATTAGCTGGATAAACGCGTATAACGAAATCCCATTTTGAAAATCGTGAATCGATGGACAAAACGCTTTAGAAGATGGATGTATGAAGCGTAGAGAACTTGATAAAGAAGATAAGCGAATTGATTATAATATTAAGGAAGGAAGTGCAACACTATGGATTTGGAAACAGTAATGCAAGAGCTTGAAACTCTCGGTAAGGAACGAACTAAAAAAATATACATATCCAATGGTGCAAAGGATCCACTTTTTGGCGTAGCTACAGGTGCTATGAAACCAATCGCAAAGAAAATAAAAATCAATCAAAGTTTAGCTGAAGAGCTGTATGCCACAGGTAACTACGATGCGATGTACTTTGCAGGCATTATCGCAGACCCAAAAACTATGAATGAATCGGATTTTGATCGTTGGCTGGATGGAGCGTACTTTTATATGCTGTCCGATTATGTGGTGGCAGTAACTTTATCAGAATCAAATTTTGCACAAGACGTTGCTGATAAATGGATTGCAAGTGGTGACGAACTAAGAATGTCAGCGGGCTGGAGTTGTTACTGCTGGCTTTTAGGAAATCGAAAAGACAATGAATTTTCCGAAAGTAAGATTGCCAATATGCTAGAAGTTGTGAAAAATACAATTCATGATGCGCCAGAACGAACGAAATCCGCTATGAATAATTTTCTAAACACCGTGGGGATTTCATATGTGCCGCTACATGAAAAGGCAGTTGAAACAGCAAAGGAAGTAGGCATAGTAGAACTAAAACGGGACAACAAGAAAAGCAGTTTTCTAAATGCTTACGAAAGTATTCATAAGGAACTTGATAGAGGAAGGCTTGGTTTCAAGCGTAAATATGTAAGGTGTTAAAAAATAGAAGAAACAGCCTTAGCTCTATACAATATAGAGCTAAGGCTGTTTTTTTACGCTGTTCCAATCTGATCTTGGTCTGCAACGTCCGAATCGAATGTGTTTGTTGCGCTAACGCCGCTAAAAGTATTGACGACAAATCCGACATTGGAGGCCCCAGACCCGTTATAAGCTTTCGTATTTTCTTTCGGAGACACGTTATAAAAATCTCCTAAGTTGAAAGAGCCGTTACTGTTTTGAACGACGAGATTTCCTACAACCGAAGGCATACCATCCACCTACTTTGCTAAGCTTTTTAATTACTATATGAATTATTTAGAGGAAGGTTCATCAGTAATAAATTGGCGGATTTGCATAATACGAGAGTTATTAAAAGCATAATCAACATTTCCAATTTGAAAGCAACCAGAATTTAAAAGTGTCCGCACTTCAACGTTGTTTACTTCAATAAAAGGACACTCATTTATAATATTTACTTTTACATCTGTGGTTCGCTTTGGAATAGTAATGTGTTCATCTGTGAAAATTTCAAAAGCATCTAAGCGACCTTCTCCTTTTAAATAACAAGGAATTTCCCGATGAACCAAAAGCGCCCTGCTTTTTAATTCCATTTGATTTGCATCACCAACTTGAAATACTGCAGCAATCCCCAAAGAAATAATAGAAACATTTTGGACAACTGAAACATGATGTAACATAATTTTGAGTCTCCTCAACCTGGAGTCGTAGGGACAGCTGTTACTAATGGTACAAATGGCCCCTCTGTAACGGATTCGAATGGCGTATCAAGAATAGAAGAAAGGATGAGAAGGTTTGCATCTCCAATTAAAAATAATGCGGCAGAAGAAACCCCGTTCATTTTAATCTGTCCTACTTTCAACTCACGATTTACGACGTTTACATTCATACATGCTCACTCCTTTCGAAAATTGCCCGGTATGTGTTGAATAAAAGATAGGAATGCTTTGTCAATATCTTGTTTCATTGCTTGAATAATGACGTCTCGTAAATAATCGGGATCTGAGGAAATACCCTCATACGATTGAACTTGTGATAAATAATACGGAAGTCTATGTTCCATCTGTTTTTTTATGTCATCCACCATCATTTGTCGATACATCTCATCAAGCGGCGTTCTCTCTTCTTGTTCAAAATGGAGAATTCGACTATATGCTTCTTCATCTAAATAGCGATGCATTTCTTGAAGGATACCTTGATAAAAGTCTGGATTTGTTTCTGTTTCAGGATTTACCTTTAACGTTTCTGTATCCACTTGAAAATCTTCAATTTGCTGCCCTTTTGTCGCAAATGGATTTAAACCAATATTTAAAGTGCCGTTTAAGTTCTCAACTTTTAATTGATCGAATTTATATTCCACTTTTCCTATAGAAGAGGAGGGACGACTTTTTAACTCATTAAGCTCTTCTTGTAGTAGGCGAACTTGCTCTTCAAGATTTAGAATAGTTTGCTGCTGTATTTGGAGAGCTTGCTGAAGTTGGTGTAAGTAAGTATATATATCTTGATTCATTTTGTGAAACCTCCTTTTCAATAGGGAGGGTATATTCCTGCTATATATTTATGATAAGTTTGGTCTAAGAAGAACTAGTTGATGGCTTAATGGAAATAATTTGTCCTTTCGCCTGTAAAGGGCGAAGAGGTTCTGTAAATCCGCCAGAATTTGAGAATTTAGAAAGAGCCTTAATACTGCCTGCAGTTCCAATTTGAAAAACGGAAGAGGTCGTAATGCTATCAATTTTAATGCTGTTAATGATGATACTTTGGTTCACATAAAAATTCAATGCAATCGCCTCCTTTAGTTAGAACCGATTATTGCTTGATCAATTACATCGGAATCATTTACAGTCGTTGAACTTTGATAGTTGTAGACAGAGATATTATCACCAACATTAAAGGAGCCGGCCCCGGCAAAAGCACGTGAATAACTAATAGGTCTAATCGCAAATACATCTCCAATATGAAAAATACCACTTGATCCAATATTAACGATACGAATATGTCCGACCATAGCTGGCATACAAAACACCTTTCGTTTTTAAAATTTTCTTTTCTACTATTGTATGGGCGTTTTCAGTAAAATGTGTGTTTTTTTGAAATAAAAGAAGCACATACGTTATTGCGTATGTGTTTCGAACATTTGAGTGTGTGTGTAATCTGTGTGTATAGGCCAAACAACATTTAAGAGCCTGTCCAGTTCCTGGCTACAATCCACTGTTTTTTGAGAAGTCATTCCGTAGCGTTCAGCAAAATAGATCATTTTTTCGCGTTTTTTTTCGATAGCTTGCTCAAACATTGAAATCGGCTCCATCTCTCAATAAATTTTATGTATATATGTAGTACATATTATACAAAAATCCCATAAAAAAGAAACATCTTCGCTAAAAAAAGTATAATTTCTACATTTTATGTCAAATAACGGATGAGGAACAAATATAAGAATGGTTGAATATTGTAAAAATTAGCGTGTGTAAGAAGGTTTTTTTCTTAAGGATGCGAATACAATTAAAGGGTATGAGTTTTAGGATGGAGAGTGGAAATGTTGCGTTTTGTAACGGCGAAGAAAGAAGAAAAGGTATTTGTAGGTATTGTGGATGAAGAGGAAGAAAAAGTATTACATTTAAGAGAAGCGCAAAGACAAAAAGGGGAAAAGGTTACTATCCCGATTACCATGTTAGAGTGTATTGAAAGAGGAAGCGAATGTCTTGAGAAAGTGTGCGACATTGTAAATTGGGCGAAGGAAAATGCGGGATCGGCGTATTATCCGTTAGCAGAGGTGAAAATATTAGCACCGATTCCAAGGCCGAGAAAAAATATTCTTTGTGTTGGAAAGAACTATCGTGAGCATGCGGTAGAAATGGGCGGAGTAGAGTCTATCCCTGAAAATATAATGATTTTTACAAAGGCGCCAACAACAGTTATCGGAATTGATGAGCAAATTAATGGTCACCCTCACGCAACGAATGAACTAGACTATGAAGGAGAACTAGCAATCGTTATTGGTAAGCGAGGGAAACAAATAAAAATAGAAAAAGCTCTTGATCATGTTTTTGGATATACAGTTATAAATGATGTAACTGCTCGGGATATTCAAAGGAAACATAAACAATTTTTCCTAGGGAAAAGTTTCGATACATTTTGTCCGATGGGACCGTATTTAATTCATAAATCGATGGTTAGAACGCCGAATGCATTACACATTGAAACAGTGGTAAATGGAGAAGTAAGGCAAACTTCAAATACGAGAGAAATGATTTTTTCAGTAGAAGAAATTATTTCAACTATAAGTAAAGGTATGACATTAGAGCCAGGAGATATCATTGCAACAGGGACACCAGCTGGTGTTGGTAAAGGTTTTACACCACCGAAGTTTTTACATGCTGGTGATGAAGTTGTTGTTACAGTAGAGGGAATTGGTACGCTAAGAAATATAGTGAAATGAAAAAAGAGCTATCTTGTGAAAAGATAGCTCTTTTTTATGGGCGTGGATTAACGGAGTAATCTATAATGGCGAAAATATACAATCCGATTAATGCTAAAGTGCAAATTCCAATTAGCATAACTGCAAGTGCGCTTCTCTCACGGCCAAAACCGATAATTGTAAGGAAAACAGCAGTCCAAAATGATGTTTTGAGTAGTGTGAATGTATTAGGAGTTGAATAATGACTAAGTAAAGTTGTAGATAATATGAAGCCGATGAATGTCATAGAAATAAAAATTGTAGCTAAATAGTTAATATGTTTACCGTATTTCAATAGCATGCAGTTACCCCCTTTTTCTAGAAAACAGAATATTCAATTTTATTTTACGGTAAATTACTAAAAAAAGAAAGAGGTTGTCCTATATTTAGGACAACCTCACTATGATTAAGATAGTACAGCTTTAATTTTTTGGAATGCCCACTCTAAATCTTCTTCAGAGATTACTAGAGGTGGTGCGATACGAATTACGTTTTCGTGTGTTTCTTTACATAATAGCCCAGCTGCTTTTAGTTGTTCACAGTAAGGACGAGCTGGCTCGTTTAATTCGATGCCGATGAATAAACCTTTACCGCGAATGTCAGTAATCATTGGGTTATCAATTTCTTTTAATTGTCCAACTAGCTTTTCTCCTAATTGAAGAGAACGCTCTGTTAATTTTTCTTCTTCTAATACTTCAAGAGCTGCGATAGAAACAGCACATGCAAGTGGGTTACCACCGAATGTAGAACCGTGAGAACCTGGCTCGAATACGCCTAAAATATCGCTGTTTGCTGCAACGCAAGAGATTGGGAATACGCCGCCGCCAAGTGCTTTACCAAGTATGTACATGTCAGGAGTTACATTGTCCCAGTCGCAAGCAAATACTTTACCAGTACGGCCTAAGCCTGTTTGGATTTCATCTGCTACGAATAAAACGTTTTCTTTTTTACATACTTCAAAAGCTTCTTGTAAGAAACCAGCTGGTGGAATGTTAATTCCTGCTTCACCTTGGATTGGCTCTAAAATGAATGCAGCTGTATTTGGTGTAATCGCAGCTTTTAACGCTTCTAAATCACCGTAAGGAATTACAATAATGCCAGGAAGCATTGGACCGAAGCCACGCTTGTACTCTTCGTTTGATGACATAGAAACAGCACCCATTGTACGTCCGTGGAAGTTATCTTCACAAACGATGATTTCTGCACGGTTTGCTTCTACCTTTTTCACATCGTAAGCCCAGCGGCGAGCTGTTTTAATTGCAGTTTCAACAGCCTCTGCGCCTGTATTCATAGGAAGTACCATATTTTTATTTGTTAGTTTCGCAACTTTTTCGTACCAAGGACCTAATTGATCGCTATGGAAAGCACGAGAAGTTAACGTAACTCGATTAGCTTGGTCAATTAAAGCGTTAATGATTTTTGGATGACGATGACCTTGGTTTACTGCAGAATATGCACTTAGTAAGTCCATATAGCGGTTTCCTTCAGGATCTTCTACCCAAACGCCTTCTGCTTTAGAAATAACGATTGGAAGTGGATGGTAGTTATTTGCCCCGTATGTGTCTGTAAGTTCGATAATATCCTTAGTTTGAATCATGATTGTTCCCCCTTTTGTTATTACAAGAAGTTTGTAAATACTCTAAATATTATAGCATTTAAATGTAAAAAAGCGAAACATTTCCTGAAAATAAATGAACATGTTATCATATAGAGTGAAAAAGTGTGAAAAGAGGAGGTAGGGATACGATGGTACATATGCATATTACAGCATGGGCGTTAGGATTAATTTTATTCTTCGTTGCGTATTCACTTTATTCAGCAGGAAGAAAAGGTAAAGGTGTACATATGGGGCTTCGCCTTATGTACATTATTATTATTGTGACAGGCTTCATGTTGTACATGAGTATTGTGAAGACAGCAACAGGTAGCATGCACATGTGGTACGGTCTAAAAATGCTAGCTGGTATTTTAGTAATCGCTGGAATGGAAATGGTTCTTGTGAAAATGAGCAAGAACAAGGCAACAGGGGCATTTTGGGGATTATTTGTTATCGCACTTGTAGCGGTATTTTATCTTGGTTTGAAATTACCAATTGGCTGGCAAGTATTTTAATTGAAAATAAAACCACCTTATGATCTCAAGTATTTGGGAGATAAGGTGGTTTTTTTATTTTATATTGCATCGATATGTAACTCTTCTCCGTTTACTTTCGTAAATCGCAAAATATTTTTATTAGAGGAAGAGTGGCGTACGAAATGATGCTGCAATGTACAAATCATTTCGTCGTTATCGAATAAAAGAATATTTACTCCTTCGCATGCTTCATCTTTCGGTAAGAATGATAAATAATTATGACAATACATGCAATCATATAAAGAGTAATGAAGCGATTGTAATGATTCGGTTAATAATGTAAAGACAGAGTCAGGTAACTCCTCAAGCCATTCATTATAGCTAAGAAGTAATTTTTTTCGAATTCGTATCATTTCCCCGTTTTGGAGAGAATGTTGTTCATTTGCAATTTGCAATATGTCTTGTTCATAAAAACGAGCTGGTAGCCAATTGTTGTTATATAAAATTTCAAAACCATCTTCGGCAATATCTTCTAATAGAAAAGCCTCATCATTTTCATCATCAAAGAATACCCATTCATTGTTTATATATTCCACATTACCGATTGAATGAGCGCGCGGTTGGTTATACAAAATATGTTTGCGTTGTACCATAGTTCATTTCTCCTTTTATAGAAGTAGTTATTCTTGTTATGGACATTTCGTACGTTCTTTATAACTAGACACACCTAAAGATAGATGGGCATACAATAAAACACGCTTCACACAGTGAAACTGCTATTCCGTATATGGAAAGTTAGTTATCGTCAAGTTTGTTATTTTTATGTATCCGCACTCATAGGGTGGGGATTACTGCACGTTCAGAAACAGATATTAGATTAGGAAGGATGATTCTTATGTGCGGGATTACAGGATGGGTGGATTATAAGCGCTCATTAGAAGGGGAAAGGGACATCGTGACGAAGATGGCGGAAACGCTAGCGAAACGCGGTCCAGATGATAATAAAGTTTGGATTAAAGGGAACGTTGCATTTGGGCATAAACGGTTAATCGTTGTAGATCCTGAAGGTGGTAAACAACCCATGACTTGTTTGAAAGATGAAACGAGTTATGCGATTTGCTATAACGGAGAGCTCTACAATACAGAAGATATTCGCAAAGAGTTATTAAGAAGAGGTTATACATTTAAAGGGCATTCTGATACAGAAGTACTATTGGCCTCTTATATCGAATGGAAAGAAGAATGTGTCGATCATTTAAACGGTATATATGCGTTTGCAGTATGGGATGAGAAAAATGAACGAGTCTTTATTGCAAGAGATCGATTAGGTGTGAAGCCACTATTTTATAAATATGATAGCGGGCGATTATTATTTGGTTCAGAGTTAAAAGCGATACTGGCGCATCCAGATGTGAAGGCGGAAGTATCGTTGGAAGGGTTGTCAGAAATATTCGGCCTCGGACCATCTAGAACGCCTGGTCACGGTATATATGCTGGTATTCAAGAACTGCGCCCTGGTCATGCAATGACGTTTTCAAAAGACGGTTTATGCATATGGAGATATTGGAATGTGGAAAGTAAAAAACATGAAGATTCATTTGAAGAAACAGTAGAGAAAACTCGGTTTTTATTACAAGATGCGATTACGAGGCAATTAGTTTCTGACGTACCACTATGCACTTTTTTATCAGGCGGTGTAGATTCAAGTGCTATAACAGCAATTGCCGCAAAAGAATATGAAAGATCAGGGAAAGGGCAATTGCACACGTATTCTATTGATTATGAAGATAACGACAAATACTTTAAAGCAAATGCATTTCAGCCAAATTCAGATGCACCATTTATTAACTTAATGACGGAGACGTTTCAAACAATCCACCATCGTTGTGTCATTTCAAATGAACAACTAGCACAGTATTTAACAGAAGCAGTACTCGTTCGTGATTTGCCTGGTATGGCAGATATTGATTCGTCATTATTATGGTTTTGCCGTGAAATAAAACAAGATTTTGTCGTCGGTTTATCTGGAGAATGTGCAGATGAAATATTCGGTGGTTATCCGTGGTTTTATAGAGAAGATGATTTACAATCAAGTGCATTTCCGTGGATGCGTTCTACAGAAGCGCGTGAACAACTTCTAAAGAAAGAATGGAGAAATAAATTAAATTTACAACAATATGTGCAACAACGCTATGAAGAATCCATTCAAGAAGTTCCTATTTTAGAGGGAGAAAGCCCATTAGAAGCGAAGAGACGACAATTATTTTATTTAAACATGGTATGGTTTATGACAACATTATTAGACAGAAAAGACCGTATGAGTATGGGGGCAAGCTTAGAAGTACGCGTTCCATTTGCGGACCACCGACTTGTCGAATATGCGTGGAATATTCCTTGGGAAATGAAAATGTATAAAAACCGCGAAAAAGGTCTATTGCGTAAGGCGTTAGAAGGATTACTTCCAAATGATGTATTGTATAGAAAGAAAAGTCCGTATCCGAAAACGCATAATCCGCACTATACGAAAGCAGTCACAGTATGGCTCCAAGATTTATTAACGGATAAAGGCTCAATTTTGCATGAATTGTTCGATAAAGAGCAATTGAGCGGGTTGATCGAGTCTGGTGGAAGTGCATTTCAAACGCCATGGTTCGGTCAATTAATGACAGGGCCTCAACTTTTAGCGCATTTAGCGCAAATTCATGTTTGGTTTAAAGAGTATGGGGTAAATATTAAAGAATAAGGGAAAAGCGGCTTACATGTATGTGAGCCGCTTTTTTTATTAAAAAAATTATCATATAAAATTTAAGATCATATTATAAATAATACTTATTTATAATTATTACTTTGACGTATTTATTATCACTTGTTATACTTGGAAACGAATGTTCTTGAAAAAGATTCTCATTTCCAAAATTGAGATGTTATATAGATGACGAAGAAGAAAATAGGTTTGCTTGTGATGGCGTATTATACTCACATTCGTCACAGGTGTAAGCCGTCTGAAGAAGCGCTCCAAGATTTAATTGGACGGTATAAAGCAATTGGTGGAATTTCACCGCTTGCGAAAATAACGAAAGAGCAGGCGCATAAATTAACAGATTCAATGAATAAAATGTTACAGAGTATGAATTTGTTTGTTACTTAGGTTTAAAACACATTGCCCTATTTAGAAGTTTTATCCCGCATTAACGGGCAGTAAAACTGCCACCTCAAAATTCAGCTGGAGCAAAGAAGTTAGGTGGGAGATCAACTGCCCGTAAATGCCCGATTGGTTCAACTAATAATCAGTGTGGGATGAACACCCCCCCACTGATTAAAGTTTCACTTTATATGACAACGATTATGAGTGTAAAGTTGTAACGGATGAATTAAATGCCGCATATTTTAGACCAAATATGCCCAATTCACAATCTGTATTTATTGATTGTTCAGCTGAAATTGTTTCCAAAAAAATGAAGGAAATAGTTGACAAGGATTTAGTTTTGAATAATAATTAGTTTATAATAATTTTAAATAAATAATAATTACTATGAAAGAAAGAGGAGGTTCCCCCTTGATGAATCCAAATAATCGCTTAACAACAAACCAAGGTGCTCCAGTTGGAGATAACCAAAATTCTCGTACAGCTGGTCGCCGTGGACCGGTATTGTTAGAAGACTATCATTTAGTAGAAAAACTTGCTCACTTTGATCGTGAACGTATTCCAGAGCGCGTTGTGCATGCACGTGGTGCAGGTGCCCACGGTGTATTCGTAACGAAAAACAGCATGAAGCAATATACGAAAGCAGCATTTTTACAAAATGAAGGAACTGAAACACCTGTATTCGTTCGTTTTTCAACGGTTATTCACGGTCAAGGTTCTCCAGAGACAGCTCGTGATCCGCGCGGGTTCGCTGTTAAATTTTATACAGAAGAAGGAAACTACGATATCGTAGGTAATCATTTACCTGTTTTCTTCATTCGTGATGCAATTAAATTCCCTGACATGGTGCATTCTTTAAAGCCAGCACCTGATACAAATGTTCAAACGCCAGATCGTTACTGGGATTTCATGACGTTAACTCCAGAATCTACACATATGATGACATGGGTATTTTCTGATTATGGTACACCAGCAAACTATCGTGAAATGGAAGGTTTCGGCGTACATTCATTTAAATGGATTAATGCAGAAGGAAAAATCGTTTACATTAAATATCATTGGAAACCGCAGCAAGGTGTACGTAATTTAAATGCGAAAGAAGTGCAAGAAGTACAAGGAAAAGACTTCAACCATGCAACTCGTGACTTATTTGATGCAATCGAAAAAGGAAACCATCCGAAATGGGATTTACACGTACAAGTAATGCAACTAGATGAAACGGATTCTTTAGATTTCGATCCATTAGATCCAACGAAAGTTTGGCCAGAAGATCGCTTCCCATTAATAGAAGTAGGGACAATGACGTTAAATCGTAACCCGAAAAACTTCTTTGCGGAAGTAGAGCAAGTGGCGTTTACTCCAAGTGCAACTATAAATGGTATTGAAGCATCTGAAGATAAATTATTACAAGGGCGCTTATTCTCTTACCCAGATACACAGCGTTACCGCCTTGGTGCTAACTATTTACAAATTCCTGTAAACTGCCCATACGCTGCTGTTCGTAATCAACAACGTGATGGTGCGATGCAAGTGGATCAAAACACATCTACAATAAACTATGAACCGAGTCGCCATACTGAAAATCCAGTTGAAGATCCAGCTTACCGCGATTCAACTATGAAAGTAGAAGGCTACGTATCTCGTGAAAAAATTGATAAACCGAATGACTTCAAACAAGCGGGTGAGCGTTACCGTTCATTCTCTAAAGAAGAGCAAGAAAACTTAATTGCGAATTTAACAAATGACTTAAGAGATGTAAATGAACGCACGAAATTACTTGCTATTTGTAACTTCTTCCGTGCAGATCATGACTATGGAATGCGTTTAGCTGGGGCGTTAAATGTTGATATTACGCAGTATGTAGGGAATGCTCCGAAGTAAATAGGAAAAGACGACTGGAAGAATTTTCGGTCGTCTTTTTGTGTAAAAGATGTTTTACACGATGTATAGAAGATGTTATACTATTGTCAAATAAGTTTTACATACAAGAGGTGTATTTCATGAATGTTGCGATTTTTATTATTGCTTTAAGTGTCTTTTTATTTGTTGTGTTTGCTATTGTAAAGATGTTTATAACGATCGGGAAACAAGGTGATGAGCGCGCCGCGTTTATAAAAAATAAAGCGATGGCTGAGACGATTCAAATTGCGATGGGGTTAATGGTACTTGAGATGATACCTTTTATTTATCATCGGTTTAATGAAACGGTAGGGACACCGTTTAATCCAGTTCGCTTTTTAGCTGTAATAGCGATTGCGTTTCTTATTATATTAAGCTTGAACAAAAGTAAGTACGGTGATTCGTAAGTTATGAGGGGGGATTCTTCGCTTCCGTCATGTCGGAATTTGTTGGTAAATCGATATGTTGTGTCGAAAAGTCGATATAATAGAAGGAAACGATCGATATATTTAAAAAATCGTTGATATATTTTCTGTAATACTAGATGGGGATACACGAGCGCAAATGCGAATAAATTATATGTATCAATTTCGATATATAGCAAAAACGATAAAGGTGATAATTTCCTTTTACTTAATAAAACTAAGTGGCCTGAGTTCTACATCAATAGGAACTCAGGCTTTTTTATGCGAAAAATTTATGAAGTCTTTTTGGAATAAAACTTAGGACAAGAAAGAGTGCGATTTCACCTAAAATAGCGACAGTAATATTGAATAAGAAGGTGCGGAAATTTACAGTGATGTGATTGAGGATAGCGTATTTCCAGTAGGATAAGCTCATGAAAATCACTCCTTATAGTGTTTTTTATAGTATATAAAAGTTGTTTCGTAAAAGTGCATGTCCTTGTTTATAATTTGTAAAAATACAAAATGAATTCTCAACAAAATCTCAACAATTGAGTAAGAAAAGATTATGGAATATATTACTTATCCCATTACGTAGAAATAGAAGTATTTACAAAATAATCTTCAGAATTAACATAAAATTTACAAAAAACTAATAAATTGTTGAAATAATACAAACAAAAATATATACTCTTTATATACTTTTTACAAAATAAGGGATGTGATGAAATGGTTTACAAGGTTACTTAATTGTATATGAGTTGTTCGTTTTAAAGATTCGAAATAACTTTAAGTGAGGAGAAATGAATATGTTTCGATTTATGAAATCTCCAATTGGTATAGCGATTGGGGTAGCAGCGGTTATATTGGCATCACCAAAAGCGAGGAAGGGATTACGAAAACTAGCAGTAAAAACAGTATCAGCTTTTCTTGGTGCGAAAGAACAAATTCAAAGTGCTAGTTCAGAAATGGAAGAAGCTTTACCAAAAGTGAAAGAAGCGGCACGTAAAGTGGCTGTGAGAACAGTATCACCAATTTTAGGAGCGGTAGAAGCTGTTCCAAATACAATTTCTAAATTCCAGGAAAAATGGGTTTCTCGTGTAAATGCGTATCATTCTGAGCAAAATATAGATTATGAAAATTTGCCCGTCAGTCCTTAAGTACCACATGAGCAATCAATCTTTTTACTTCCTTCAAGACGATAAGGAGGATGATGATGCAAAGTAAATCATTAAAAACGAGATTTATACGATCGTTACCTGGAAGAATTCGAATTGAAATTTACAAGCTAAAATACAACAAGAACATGGCGAACTTGATATTAGACCGATTTAGTCAAGCGGAAGGTATTTATCAAGTAAGTCCCTCTATTTCTACAGGAAGAGCCCTTATTACTTACGATATCAACAAGACCTCCCTACATAACATTTGTAAAATAATTCAACTTATAGAAGCACAAGTGGTCAATAGAAAAAAGAATAGTCATAATAGCAGTGAAGAAAAGAAGGAATTAATAGATTATTCATCTAGTGTAATTTCTCGTAATAATGACACTGTTCAGAGAAAAAAAGATGAAGGTGTTCCGTTACCGTTAGCACTTTCAGTTGTTGGGTTAGGTGCTTTCGGCATAAAACAATTATTTATGGGTAGATCTGCCTTAGCTAGAAGTCCTGGTCTTTTTTATGTATCCGGAGCTTTATCTGTTGTGACAGGTTATCCGTTCCTTAAACGAGGATTCAAAAAAATGGTTGCTAGCAAAAAGGTGAATTCTGATCTAGTGCTTGGTGTAGGAACACTTGCACTTGCGCTCGCGCGGGAGAATATTGTCGTGCTTGCCGGTCTTAGCCTATTAAACTACTTAAACTGGAAGCGTAGTCAAGCAAACATAAACGAAGAAAATGAGGCGTATAAAGAAAATCTCCTTTCTCCGGAGATTAAAGCCTATAGTGAAAAACAATCAAAATGGGGAATGATTTTTGGTGGAGCAACTTGGGCTTTCACTAGAAATCCTTTGCGCGGAATGGCAGTTTTATTAGCTGCTAATCCCAAACCAGCTGTCTCATCGGCAGAATATGCGTGGCGACAAGGTGACCTTGTTGCAAGAGAAAGAGGATATGTCATTCCGAGTGGTGGGTCGTTATCGCAATTGTCTCGGACAAAAACGATAGTATTGGATGATACATCTCGTATATTCCAGGTCTCAGCAGAGGGAATGAGTTGTATTTCACAAGATGAAAATGACGGGCAAGTTTGGTGCACAGCCGCTTCTCTTATTGAAAAAAGTGAGCATGTTTGGAAAGAAGAAGTCGTGCAACAGGCGGCGAAAACTGGAAGAACGTTAAGAAAGACGTTTGAAGTTCAAGTAGAGAATGAAGGGATAAAAGGTGAAATTCAAGGGATAACTTCCTTTTTCGGAAGTAAAGATTTTGCCGAGCGAAATGGTGTAGATATAAGTGCGTATGAGCTGGAAGCGAAGAGACTTGAAAAAGAAGGT
Organism: Bacillus cereus; assembly: GCF_015071065.1. GTDB lineage: Bacteria > Bacillota > Bacilli > Bacillales > Bacillaceae_G > Bacillus_A > Bacillus_A cereus_BA. The sequence goes on from NZ_VOVA01000002.1 coordinate 144,422, forward strand.
TTTCAAGTTCAGTTCGTCGCTAAAAATAAAAAATGCTTCGGTCTATTAGTTGGATCGAAGGTTACCATTATTCCTGAATTCAAAGAAGTAGTGAATGGGTTACGTGAAAATAAGTGGAGTATAGGCGTTTTGCAAAATAGTTTACATGTAAATCGTAACATTCTTTCTCATTATGGTATGGATGATAGCTGGCAGCAGGGTGATGCTGTCGAACGGGTAAAATTGCTTCGTTCAAATGGAGAAGAGGTATTATTTGCAACTGATCAAAATACCGATTTTCCGTCGATATCATTTGAAGAAATAAAAAATATCTCTCAATCTACAGCGTATGCAAACCGAATCAATATATTGGTGAATGAGCATTTCCGCGCAGCGAAAGTGTGGAATGTGGTGGGAGAGATGTTAGCAGTTTGGTCTATATTCACAGCACCTGTAATCGCCTTATTGGCAAATGCTTTATCTTTAACGTTCTTATCTAGGGCGAAAAGAATGAGTGAGAAGATATTTTCTTATGGAGAATTGTCGAGAATGGATTCTTCTCAGCCGAAAGCGATTCCTGCCAAAATAGATCAAATTCCGTGGTATACACTCAAGCAAGAAGAGGTAATGAATAGATTACAAGTTGAAAAGCAATATGGATTAAGTAGTGCGCAAGTGAATATGCGAAAAGAAGAATACGGAATGAATCAAATTGAACCGAAACCGTCAGTTCCTTGGATTGCATCATTTATGGGCCAATTTAAAGAATTTACATCGCTTATTTTACTTGGAGCAGCCGGGTTATCTGTTATATCTGGTGGGTGGTTTGATGGATTAGCAATGGGGACAATTCTCGTTGTAAATGCAATAATTGGGACGCTTCAAGAACGGAAGGCGGAAAAGGTAGTTGAGGCTTTAAATCAATTCCGATCCCCTGTTTGTAAAGTAATACGAGAAGAAGCAGAAATAGAAATATCAAGTAGTGAACTCGTTCCGGGAGATATTGTCTGCCTGGAAGCGGGAGACCGCGTACCTGCTGATCTTCGCGTTGTTAACTCTTGGAACTTAGAAATTAACGAAGCGATGTTAACGGGAGAGTCACTTCCAGTTGAAAAGAAAGCGGACGCTATGCTAGAAGAATGTTCGTTAGCAGAACGAAACAATATGCTCTTTATGGGGACGTCTGTAACACGCGGTAAAGCGGTAGCAATTGTAGTAGAAACAGGTATGTGTACAGAGATGGGCTATATGATCTCCTTAATGAAAGGAGAAGAAACAGAGCCTACGCCGCTGCAGCAAAAGGTGACATCTATTAGTAAAACATTTATTAAAGGAGCATTTGTAGCTGGTGGTCTTGTACTTATGGCGGGGCTACTAAGGGGACTGCCAATTACGCAAATGATCACGACGTCGGTTGCTCTTACTGCTTCTGCTGTTCCAGAAGGGTTGCCAATTATGATCACAATTGCTTTAAGTGCGGGTATATTCCGTATGCAAAAGCAAAATGCACTCGTTCGGAAGCTTTCGAGTTTAGAAACGCTCGGTAGAACAACGGTTATTTGTTCTGATAAAACGGGAACTCTTACGAAAAATGAAATGACGGTTAAAGTAATTGCTACGCCGAATCGTTTATGGAGTGTAACGGGTGATGGGTATGAACCAGTAGGAGCGATTGCTGATGTAACTTCATCTAAAGTTGCTGCTGCTGTAGATACGGATGTAGAAGAGGCTATTTATCATGAAACGGAAAGTATGCCGCTAGAAAATCCTGATTTAGCTCGCATTCTTCAAATTGGTGTCCTTTGTAACAATAGTAAATTAGAGCAGGAAGATGACCTATGGGTTGTGAAAGGTGATCCGACTGAGGGAGCTTTATTAAGTTTAGCTTCTAAAGCGGGTGTGCTGCATGAAAATATGGCGTCATTTGAACGCCATCATGAGGAACCGTTTGATTCAGAGACGAAAATTATGAGTGTTGTTTGTAAAGAGAGTAACGACGAAGAATTATATAAGTTATCGAAAGGTTCTGTAGAGGCAATTCTTACTCGTTGTAAATGGTATCAAGATAACGGTCAAATATATCCGTTATGTGATAAGCAAAAAGAAGTTATTTTACAACAAAATGAAGAATTTGCAAAACAAGCATTACGAGTATTAGGTTTTGCGTACAGTGATGGCGAACATGATGATCTTACTTTTGTTGGATTAGTCGGTATGATTGATCCGCCAAAACCTGAAGTGGAAGAGAGTATTCGTGAAGCGATTGAGTTAGGTGTGAGGCCAGTAATGATCACGGGAGATCATCCGACTACGGCGATTTCGATTGCGAAACAAACTGGAATTTGGAATCGTGAAAATCGTGTTTTAACGGGATTAGAAATTGATAACATGGCAGATGAGGAATTAAAAGAAGTTGTGAAAAGTACATCTGTTTTTGCTCGTGTGACTCCGGCTCATAAATTACGAATTGTAACTGCCTTCCAAGCTGATGGTCAAATCGTCGCGATGACTGGAGATGGTGTAAATGATACACCGGCTATAAAAAAGGCGAATATCGGTATTGCGATGGGGCAAACCGGAACAGAAGTTACGAAAGAAGCCGCTGATTTGATTTTGAAGAAGGATCATTTCGGTTCAATTGTTGAAGGGGTAAAAGAAGGTAGAACGATCATCGGAAACATTCGCAAAGCAGTTGGTTGTTTATTAACGGGAAATTTAGCGGAAGTATTAGTGACGAGTGCTGCTGTTATTGCAGGAATGCCAATTCCGTTAGTGCCAATTCAAATTTTATTAATGAATCTTATTACCGATGCTTTACCAGCGATGATTTTAGCTGTAAACCCTGGAAACAAAACGAAGCAAACGAAACGCCAAGATATTGTTGATAAAGATTTGTACAAAAAAGTTGTGACAAGAGGAGTATTGCTTGGGGTAGGTTCGCTCGCTGTATTTGGTATTAGTTTAGCAGTTGGGGTGCCACTTCCAGTAGCACAAACATCAGCATTTGCGGCTTTAGTTGCCGGACAGCTCATTCAAACTTTCTCTTGGAGACAAGAGGGATCAGAAGAAACAATGCGTGATTGGTCAAAAGATCGTTTCTTTATTGCAGCGTTAGGAATGTCTTGGCTCGTATTACTATCAGCTATATATGTACCGCCGTTAGCTCGTATATTCCATACGGTTCCGTTAACACTCACGCAATGGATACCTGTTCTTCTTGTAGCGGGCACAGTGTCTCAAATCTCGAAACCTATTATTAATTTAGTTTCATATAAGAATACTGATTTAGTAAAACCGGTAGTTTCTGAATCTGCATTATTAAAAACAGTGTAAAGGAGCAATGAAAATGATACGAAAAGTTGTTATTGGATCTACTTTAGCGTTAGCGAGTGCCGCTTTATTACCTGTTGTAAGAAATACACTTCGTCCGCTTGTTGAATCAGGAGCAAGAGGTGTGAAGTCTACTTTTGAAACAATTAAAGAAGAAGTAGAAGATATTATTGTGGAAGCGAAAATCGATAGAATGCAAAAGCAATTTGAGAAAGAACTTTCTTATGTGGAAGAAGACATTACTGATGAACAAGAAGTGATAGAAGCGGCAGCTGAACAAGCGCAGGATGAAGAGGGGGAGATTAAGCATGATGCATAAAGCTGTAGATAAAGATGTAGAATATCATTTGGAAAAAGCGTTAGAGCATTTTGAACAGGCATTAGATTTAAGTGTGAAAACGGCATCGGAAAATAAAGCGATGCAAAAAGAGGTTGCTACGAAAATGGGTTCATTCACTAGTGAAATTTTCCACTCGGTTCGTGAAAAAGGAAAAGAAAACCGTATGAATATAATGAAGTGGTTCACTCTTCCTCGTTTTTAAGGGGGGAAGGGGATTAAGTGGAAGGAATATAGGGAGTCTGTATCTCTCCCTTATTCATATTCCATACTATGTATGTCACGTAAATTATCTTAATGTTCAGAAATATAGTTCGCGTGGAGGAGTGAATGAATTAAATGACAGCATGGATGATGGTATTAGCACTAACATTTTCATCAAGCATTGATAACTTAGGGGTGGGAATTTCTTACGGCATTCGCAACATACGAATTAGTCATTTTTCCAATCTTATCATTTCGGTTATTTGCTTTTTGTTTAGTGTGGCCGGGATTTATTTTGGATTATGGCTTTCAAAAATTTTGCCTGGGATTATGCCAGTAGTCATTGGTTCTTTCTTATTAGTTGTCATTGGTCTTCGAATTGTATTATTAGCAATTCCGCGTAAGGTGGTAGCTGAAGGAGCGGAAGGTGAAGTAGCATCTACGGAAATAAATGGTTTAACGAAAAATATAGGTGAATCTGGAGGAATCGGATTTGTAGAATCTATCTTTCTTGGCGTTGGTCTGTCTGCTAATGCATTAACGAACGGATTAGGTGCTGGTTTATTCGGTTTGAATCCGATAGCAATATGTGTTGCTGCGGCAATTGGTAGTTTCATAACAGTTTGGGGCGGAGTTGCATTAGGGAGAAAGATAGCTCACGTTCGTATTGGGAAATTTACTTTAGGACAATTTGGAACATTGATCAGCGGAACGTTACTATTAATTATTGCATTTGCTGCATTTTTTGATTGATTTATCCCGCTATTTGCGGGCTCATAATCAGTGGGGATGAACAAAACCCCCACTGATTAAAGTTTCATTTTATAGAAAGAGAAAGGGATGATAGTTTTAACATCAGATGAATAGAAGGTGAGTGAAAGTGAGATTACTTTATAAAAGGTTGAAGTACTCTGAACTTGAGGCGGAATTACAATTAGTAGAAAGTGTTTTAAGTTCAGGATATTTTATTTTATTAGATATATTCTTTTTGTCTTCATTATTAACAGTGCTAACTTTTTCCTTGCACCATTCATTTCTAGTTGCGTTTTTCACTTTTATTAGTTCTTATATTGTTTGTAGTAGCATATTTTTTTTATTGAGAAAATGGTTGCAGTAAGTTGCGCTATTAAACTTTGCAGAAGAAGCTGTCTTAAAAAATTTCGATTTTTTAAGATGGCTTTATTTTATGAGTTGTAATATATGTTTACAAAATGTAAACATATATTACGAATCCCCACCTTGTAACTCGGCAAAAAAATTTGTTAATATAATTGTATAGAAGTTGTAGTTATCTTGCGTGTGACAACTATGATTATTCTCATGAATAGAGGGGAATGGAATATGTCTGAAGGAACTGAAAGAAGTAATCTTGGGTTGTTATTAAAAGAATTACTGAAGGAAAAATCTTTATCGATGCGAAAACTGAGTGCGCTTACTGGAATTGATACTGCTACTATTTCGATGATTATAAATGGTAAGCGGAAAGCAAATCCGAAGCATTTGCAAAAGTTTGCAGATTGCCTTGGTATTCCGATCGCAGATTTGTTTGTGGCGGCAGGTTATTCTATTGAAACAAAGCAGGAAGAACAATCTGATATTCATGTATCCATTAATAACATTGAACATTTACTTGAATCTTCACAGTTATATGATCAAAAGTTTAGTATCGCGAATGTAGAGCAACAATTGGCTAATTACGAACAATATTCGCAAACAGAAGAAGGAAAAGAAACGATTGAAAAGGGGTTTACCGAGAAGATTCAGAAGGTAAGTAGTATTGGACCATTTATTAATGATCTGAAAGAATTGTATGAGAGATTTACGAAAAAGAAGGGGACACCTGTAGAACTAGCTTTAATGGGAAGTGCTCTCATCTATTTTATTCTATCAGTCGATGTGATTCCGGATTATATTTTTCCTATTGGTTATTTAGATGACGCTGTTGCTGTGCAACTTGTTTTAAATTCGCTATTGAAAAGATAAGATATTTATATGAATAGATAGATAAAGATATTTATATACCAATAGTTTGGAATATTTGTGTTGTTATGAATATACGAAAAAGGTGTACCCCGTGTTAGAACGGAGTACACCTTTTTCGTATGTTTGTAAGTTTTAGTTCACGGATCTCTCTGTATACTCATAAGCTTTCTCCCCATGCATTGAAATATCAAGCCCCATTTGTTCTTCGTGCTCATCGACGCGAACAGGGAGGAAGAAGTTAATGGCTTTAATAATGGCGTACGTCATTATGATCGTGAATGCATATGTTGCTCCGATTGCTACAAGTTGTTTGAAAAGGAGAGTGGCGTTTCCGTAAAATAATCCGTTAGCACCATCGCTATTGATAGAAGTTGTTGCGAAAAGTCCAGTTGCAATACCGCCCCAAGTTCCTCCGATCCCGTGGCATCCAAAGGCGTCGAGTGTGTCGTCATATCCGAATTTCGTTTTTAAGAAGAAGACAGCGCCGAAGCATAATATACCGCCAATTGCTCCGATAAGCAGAGCGGAGAAAGGTGTAACGAATCCGCAAGCTGGTGTAATAGCGACTAAACCGGAAACTACTCCGCAAGCAGCTCCCATCGCAGTCGGTTTCGATTGGAAGAACCATTCTGAAAGCATCCAAGTTAGTGCTGAGGCAGCAGCGGCTATATTTGTATTAATAAATGCAGTTAAAGCTACGTCATTTAAAGATAATGCACTACCGACGTTAAAACCGAACCAGCCGAACCAGAGTAAGCCTGCGCCTAACATTGTAAATGGTAAATGATGAGGAGAGGTACCGCTTATGTTTTTTCGTTTTCCGAGGAAAATAGCTAATACAAGACCAGCGACGCCGGATGTGATATGAACGACATTACCACCAGCGAAGTCTAGTGCGCCAAGTTCTCTTAGCCATCCGCCAACGCCCCATACCCAATGAGCGACAGGATTGTAAACGATTGTTGTCCAAAGAAGGATAAAAATAAGAAAGGCAGAAAATCGCATTCTTTCGGCGAATGCACCTGAAATTAAAGCGGGAGTTAAAATAGCGAACATGAGTTGGAACATCATAAATAAATTGTGAGGAATAGTAGATGAGTAGTCTGGATTTGGTGCGTAGGTAACTCCGTTTAGACCGAACCAATCGAGATTGCCGATAAGTCCGTGCCAATCTGGTCCGAATGATAAAGAATAACCGATAACAATCCATTGAATCGAAACGATAGCCATTGCGCTATAACTATGCATGGTTGTGCTGAGTACGTTTTTACTGCGAACCATACCTCCATAAAAAAGTGCCAATCCTGGTGTCATCAACATGACCATTACTGTCGTTACAAAAATAAAAACTGTATCTCCCGTATTCATTCTCTCTCCTCCAGTGATGTTAGAAAAAATAACATCTACTTGTTATGTTTCATATCATACTCGAAATAAAAAGAAAAATCAACTAAAAATTCAGAAAACTTTTTAGTTGATGTTAGAAAACCTAACATGATGTATTTTGGAGGAATAAAATCAACGTATGCGATTTGTTTTGAAAATTGGTATAATATTCTTATAATTGGAAGTTTGGGGGATGCGTGTGAAAAAAATATGGACTAAGGAACTATTCATTTGTTTTTGTTTAGCTGTTATTTTGTTTGTACCAGTACATACTTTTGCGGAAGAAAAAAGAGAATGGCGAGATGAAGTTATATATTCCATTATGATTGATCGCTTCAATAACGGAGAACCGAAAAATGACAAACAGTTAGACGTTGGTAATTTAGAAGGGTATCAGGGCGGAGATATACGAGGGATTATAAAAAGATTGGACTACATAAAAGAAATGGGATTTACTACTATTATGCTTTCGCCGCTTTTTGAAAGTGAAAAGTATGATGGATTAGGCATTCGAAACTTTCAAAAAGTAAATGAACATTTCGGAACAGAAAATGATGTGAAAGAGCTTGTAAATGAGGCTCACCAAAAAGGAATGAAAGTTGTCTTTCAATTTCCATATGAAGAAAATGAACAACAATTAATAGACTCGATGAAATGGTGGATAAAAGAAGTCGATTTAGACGGAAGTTATGTGATGCATAGTGAAAAAAAGCCGCGTGGTTTTTGGGATGAAGTGCAAAAAGATTTGCAGACGATAAAGAAAAATTTTCGTATTATGACAGAGGAAGATAATGAATACTATAAAAAAATAGTAGAGTCATTTTCAAAAGCAGATATGTCTGTGAAACCTTTATATGATGTGAGCGGAAAAGAAGAGGAATTCGCTACGTTTTTAGATAATCAAGAAACAAAGCGATTTGCGCGTATCGCAAAAGAAAATATGTATTACCCGCCGTCTCGTTTAAAACTAGCGCTTACTTACTTGTATACATCCCCAGGAATACCGAATTTTTATTACGGAACTGAAATCGCATTAGATGGAGGGGATGCTCCAGATAATAGGCGATTAATGGATTTCAAATCGGATGAAAAGTTTATGCAGCACATAACAAAACTCGGCGAGCTTAGACAAACGAGACCGTCTTTACGACGCGGTACGTTTGAACTTCTATATGATAAAGATGGAATGAGTATACTAAAACGAAAGTATAAAGATGAAGTAACACTAGTAGCGATTAATAATACGAAAGAAACGCAAAAAGTTTCCTTACCTGTAAGTGCAATTGGTGAAAAACAAGAGTTAAGAGGGTTATTGGAAGATGAGATTATAAGAGAAGAAAACGGGCAATTTCATCTCGTTTTAAAGCGCGAAGTGTCGAATGTGTATAAAGTTAGCGAAGAAACCGGTGTGAATTGGTTATTTATCTCCTTAATAGTCGGTGTGAACGTATTATTTATTACTTTTTTAATTGCGGTTAAAAAGAAACGGAAATGAGTAACTCTTCTTTTGGTAGTCCGTTTACAGTTCAAGATGAGGTGAGATATTTGAGGGGAAAGAAGTTGTTCGCTCTATGTTTTTGTCTTCTTATCGTATTCGTAAGTTTGTATTTTTGGGACAACGGTGACGATGGGGAATTTGTTCAGTGGGGCGATAGTGTTCATTCTGTCGATACAGCGGTTCTTAAGAAAAATAATATTAAATACAAAATTGAAAATGATAAAGTGTATATTCGAGAAAAATCATTTGATAAAGCAATATTTTATTGCTCGTAATAAGTATAAAACCTCCTCTGAATAGAGGAGGTTTCTTTTTAGCGATAGTTAATGAACTGTACGTCGATTGGTAAGTCAACGCTGCGAACGGCTGCGATTACTGCTTGTAAGTCATCACGGCTTTTCGCTGTTACGCGTACTTGGTCATCTTGTACTTGTGTTTTTACTTTTAATTTCATTTCTTTAATGATGTTGTTGATTTTTTTAGCGTTATCTTTATCGATACCTTGTTGCAGAGTTGCACGTTGGCGAACAGTGTTACCAGATGCAGTTTCAACTTTTCCGTAGTCCAAGTTTTTAATTGGAACGTTACGTTTTACAAGTTTAGAAATTAGAACGTCTTTTACTTGGTCTAATTTGAACTCGTCATCAGAAGTTAAAACAAGTACTTCTTTTTCTAATTTAATATCACTTTTACTACCTTTAAAGTCATATCGGTTTTGGATTTCCTTTAATGCGATGTTAATTGCGTTTGTTACTTCAGGTAATTCTACTTTCGAAACGATGTCAAAAGAACTCTCTTTTGCCATAGTTAGCACCTCCAAATAAATTTCTATCTTTTCATGCACCTAAATAGGCTATGTAATATACATATTAAAGTATAGCGGAAAATACATGGATTAGATAGAGTGTTGCAACTTAAGTGTTTTGACTAATCACCCGTAGGGTAATATAGTCCTATAGATACAGTCTTTATTTAATTATAGTGAATTTTGGGCAGTTGGACAAATAAAGGAAAAATCGTGTTATAATTAACTTTTGTTTGGAATGATAAAAAAGATAACTTTATATATATAGAAGGGAATTAAAAAATATGTATTTGCAATTAGGATCGATTGAACAGGTAACTGTTTTACGCGAAACGGAAATCGGATATATGGTTGGAAACGAAGAGGAAGAAATCTTCCTACATAAAAACGAATTAGCTGGAGAAATTGCAGAAGGCGACACGATTGATGTATTCTTATACCTTGATCACCAAAATCGTATTTCAGCAACAATGAAGGAACCAATTATTACAACACATGATTGGAATTGGGTAAAGGTTGTAGAAGTTATTCCTAGTTTAGGTGTGTTTGTTGATATTGGTGTATCAAAAGATATACTAATTCCACTTGATGAGTTTCCAATTTATATGCCAGTATGGCCAGAAGCAGGCGACGAATTATATTGTACGTTAAAATTAACGAATCGTGATCGTTTAATTGCTCTTCCGGCAAGAGATAGTGATATGCAAGAAATTATCGTAGATGCAACGCCATCTATGCGTAATAAAAACGTAAATGGACGTGTGTATCGCTCACTTCAAGTTGGTTCATTCATACTAACTGATGAGCATTTCCGTGCTTTCTTACACCATACAGAAAGAAAAGAACAAGTCCGCATCGGTGAGCGCGTAACAGGCCGTATTATTGACGTAAAAGACGACGGTACAATTAACATTTCACTTCTTCCTCGTAAAGAAGAAGGAATGGAAGATGATGCAGCAGTACTTTATGCATATATGGAAGAACGAGGCGGAGCGATGCCGTTTTGGGATAAGAGCAGCCCAGAAGACATTAAAGAACGTTTCAATATGAGTAAGGCTGCATTTAAGCGTGCACTTGGTAAAATGATGAAAGAAGAGAAGATTTACCAAGAAGAAGGCTGGACTTACTTTAAGAAATAAAGTGAATTAGAAAGAACTATCTTTTCTCTAAGTTTATTAGGGGAGGGGTAGTTCTTTTTGCGTTCAGTAAAAATTGAGAGGTGGGCGAAAATTTGCAAGATAATCTACTAGAACAGTTAATAGAAAGTCTTTCAGTATGATCCTCCGAAAAGGAACTGGAGATGTTAGCAGTGGAGATAGAGTTAGATCACATCAATTGGCATTATAAAAGCTTGAAGAAAAAGTTGAAAATATTGATGAGAGAATAAAAAACAGGAGGCCGTCTCCAAAAGGTATTTTGGAACAGTCTCCTCTCCATTAATTAGGTTGTAATTATTGTCAGTTTTGTAGGTAAATCGATATATTCGAAAAATCGCTCATATAATTTCATTTACCCGCCGTAATGTTCAAAAATTTTGTACTCTCATTTTTTATTTCCCTTACTAAAAAAGATGAGAAAATGTATCTTTCAAGTCACTCTCATTTATTTTAATATCCGCCTTTTTTAATTCATCTTGTAATAATTTTTGACCGAAGGAAGCGTCGGCAATACGTTCTTCTTCTAAGTCTTTACGTATAGAGTTTTTCACTTCATCGTAAGGTTTTAAATCTTTTTTATCAGTTAGTTTAATAATGTGATAGCCGTTTGGTGATTTAACGGGATTGCTAATTTGGCCGGGCTTTAATTTGTAGGCAGCTTTTTCAAATTCAGGTGTCATTTTGCCTGCCCCGAAGTATCCGAGGTCTCCGCCATTATCTTTTGATGCTAAATCTTGAGATTCTTGTTTTGCTAATTCTTCAAATGAAGTGCCGGTATCCAATTTCTTCTTTATTTCTTTTGCTTCATTTTCGTTACTTACTAAAATATGACTAGCTTTAATTTCTGGTTTATAGTGGTCTTTCACATCTTTTTCTGTAACGCTTTGTTTAATCGCTTCATTCAATGCAAGTTTGAATCTAATTTGATTTTTGAAATCTTCTTCATCTTTTAAACGATTATTTTCTAGTGTTGCTTTGAATTGTTCTCCATATTGATCTTTTGCTTTTTCTACTTCTTTATCCACTGCATCATCAGATACTTTATATTTTTTAGTAATAACATCTTGTGCTATCATTTCGTATAGCGTGTCTTTTCCGTATCGATCTTTCAATTGTTTTTCGAAATCGCTCTTCGTAATGGTAGAGTTTGTTGTTGTAGCGATTGTGGCCGAGTCATTTTTTTGCCCGCAAGCCGATAGCATTAATATACTTATTAGTGCAGTGATAATGAATATACTTTTTCCTCTCATGCTAACACCTCATCCGAATATGTTATCGCTATTGTAGAATATAGAAGTGAACATGAAGTGAATTTTTAATGTTTTTTTCCTGTAAAATGTAAAAAAAGTACATCAACATTAACGTTGATGTACGATGTAATCAAAGGTGATTAGTTTTCTTAGAATATGCACGTTTTCCTTGCTGAATATTTTTTTGCTCTTGTTCATTTTTTTGAGTGCGCTTTGCATTATTGTCGCGTGCTTTTTTGTCGTTATCGCTCGTATGTGGCATATGTATCAACTCCATTTCTAAACGTTGTATGTTTATCATTTCCTTTTTCGTAAAGACTATGTATAGCGTGCATTCATGAATACTAAAGGTGGATTAGAAATGGATTTGAAGCTGAATTATACTGAACTTATTAAGAAGTTAGTCGTTGTGATTATTGCTGGTTTATTAAATGCGATTGGGATGAATTTATTTTTAACACCAGCGAAAGTATATGCGAGTGGTTTTGCTGGATTGTCTCAATTATTATCGCAAATATTAGGTGACTTTTTATCCATTCATATATCTACGGGTGTATTGTTTAGTTTATTTAATATTCCCGTCGTTATTTTAGCGTGGAAAAAGGTTGGAAAGGCTTTTACGTTTTTTAGTTTTCTCTGTGTTATATTTATGACTTTGTTTTTAGAAATTATCCCAGTTAGAGCGGTTTCGAATGATATAATATTGAATGCGATTTTTGGTGGTATTATTTCAGCGATTGGGGTAGGAATTGCTTTAAAGTGGGGTGCTTCTACAGGTGGCCTGGATATTATCGCCATGATTTTATCAAAGATAAAAGATAAGCCTGTCGGCACGTATTTTTTCTTCTTTAATGCACTTATCATTATCGCTGCTGGCTATGTGTATGGATGGGAAAAAGCATTATATACTTTAGTCACTTTGTATATATCAACGAGAATTATTGATGCGATTCATACCCGTCATGTGAAGATTACGGCATTAATTATTACAAAGAACGGGGCAGATGTGCGAAAAGCGATTCACTCTCGCTTAGTGAGAGGGATTACCACTATACCAGCAACAGGTGCTTATACAAATGAAAATAAAGAAATGTTAATGATTGTTATTACTCGTTACGAGTTGTACGAATTGGAGAGGGTTATTAAACAAGTGGACCCAGGTGCATTTACAAATGTACTGCAAACGGTCGGAGTGTTTGGGTTATTTCGAAAAGATTAAAGAGGACCAAAGCTGGTCCTCTTTTTTAATGCGAATTCGTAATGTTTTGCAATTGCTCCTGCATTTCGCGTAGCTGAACTTTTTCAGCAGTTGAAGAGTTTGCATAAGCAGAGTGCAAAGAATTTTTTGCTCTATAAACGAGTTCCTGTTGCTCGGTACCACTTGAACAAGAAACGGCACTTACAACAGCGTCTCTAGCTTGTTGGAATAGTAAGTTTCCCATTAAACCCCTCCAAACGAAGAGTTACTTCTCGCTTTTTCTGCCTCAGCTAATGTACCTCTGTACGGGAATCTTGCATCATGCTTCATAACAGCATCGGCTCCTTGTTGGATAAAACGTTTTGATTTGTTCTTTTTACCCATTCGAAAAACCCCCTTTATTTAGCTGAAAACAATTGACGCGCTTTCTCTTGCGTCTAATTATAGTATGAGCAGTTTGCGGGAAACTATAAGTAGGGAATTTTTAGATTACAACCCAAGAACCTCTTCTAAATATAGGGCAATACCGTCTTCTTCATTCGTTAATGTTGTATGATTTGCGAGTGATTTTAATTCAGGAATCGCATTACCCATTGCAATTCCATGACCAGCAAATTCGATCATTTCAAAGTCGTTATCCTCGTCACCGAAAGCGATGATTCGCTCTTTTGGAATATTGTAATGACTTGAAATTTTTTGTAATCCGACAGCTTTATTTAGTCCGCTTTTCACAATTTCAATAATTGGCCAAGGCGCACCCCATTTTCTATGGTCGATGACTTCAGCATGCATATCTGTTAAATGTTGCCGAATTGCAGCAGAATGCTCGTCATGTGCATCGATTAATAAGCAAGTTGGATGGTCGTTTAAAATATTTAATAAATCTCCTGTGAAAATCTTTGGAGAACCGAATTCAAAAATATGTTTTTTATCTTCATCAATTTCACGGACATACACATCATCGATGACTTCAGCATAGACATTTTTCACGCCGAAATCAAAGCAAGCTCGGACGATTTCTTGCGCTGTTGAAAGTTCAAGAGGAGAGTGATGTGTTCCCCAACTTGAATCGAGAGGGTGATGCACGTAAGCTCCATTAAAGTTTACGATTGGTGTGTTAAGGCTAAGTTCTTTATAATAATCGTAACTAGCGCGGAATGGACGCCCTGTTGAAATAACGACAATATGTCCTTGTTCTTTTGCTTTTGCAATTGTGTTTTTCGTTCGTGGAGAAATTATTTTGTTGTCTGTTAATAAAGTTCCGTCTAAGTCTAAAGCGATTAAATGTTGTTTGTTCATAATTTCACCTCTTATAATAATTTTTTTGTTTCTATCTGTATTTCCGTTTTTAATATGCAGAAATAAGAGGTTAGACTGGGTGAAACTACTGTAGATGAAAGTTTCACTATATATCCATCTTACGTCGCGAAGCGCTGTGGTGTCTACTATTTCTCGTTGGAAATTAGGAAAAGTCAACGTTTTTTTAGAAAGTTCAAACAATGTTTCTTTCATTATGTACAATTTGTGAAAAGGGTTACATTGTTTGAATGATGCGACTTATAATGAACATGTAATCTTCTCGTATATGTTTGACTCTCCTTTGAAACTGGCCTAGACTTAGGTTGGTTTCTTTTTTTTCAACAAATATACCAATAATTCCTGCTTAAGCTTGTGTAATTATATATATGTACATGAGTAAACGGTAGTACTTGTTTCCTAAACATGACAGAAAAGCTTTCTTTTAAAATGGATATACTAATGAGGCAAGACGTCATGGAAGGAGAATGGAAATGGGACAAAATCGTAGGTTTCGTTCAGGGCAAAAGGCACCAAATGATGGCATTTACGTAGAAATTGGTGAAACGGGAAGTATGGTGAAAGATCCACAAATGGTGAAATTAACTGCCGGGGAAAGGTTTCCGGAGAATGCAAATCATAACCGTCAGTGGACATATAAAAGAAAACCGTAACAGAAGCCGCAATCGTTATTGCGGCTTTTTTTGATTAGGAAAATGAATGTTACTGTTTTCTTTTTCCAATAATAAGTTTGAACTACATAAGTAAAATTATTGTATAAAAAAGTCAGTTGGCGTATAATCAAATCAAAGGTCAAAGAAAGTCAAACATTTGGAGGGCTGTAAAGATGGACTTAAATCAAATGACAACGAAAACACAGGAAGCGATTATGAGTGCTCAATCTTTAGCGGTATCTCATCATCATCAAGAAGTAGATACTGTTCATCTATTGTTTACGTTATTAGAGCAGCAAGACGGATTAACAGTACGTATTTTTCAAAAAATGAATGTCGATATAGAAGCGTTAAAACAAGGTGTAGAAAGTTTAATTAAGAAAAAGCCTTCTGTAACTGGAAGCGGGGCAGAGGCAGGGAAATTATATATAACAGGTGCTTTGCAACAACTGCTTGTAAGAGCAGGGGCTGAAGCGGAGAAATTGCAAGATGATTACATTTCAGTCGAACATGTATTGCTTGCTTTTTCTGAAGAAAAAGGCGATATAAATCAATTATTTACAAAATTTTATATTACGAAAGATAACTTATTACAGTCTTTAATGACAGTTCGGGGGAATCAAAGAGTGACTAGTCAAAATCCAGAAGTAACTTATGAAGCGTTAGAAAAATATGGCCGTGATTTAGTGGCTGAAGTAAGAGCGGGGAAAATTGATCCTGTAATTGGCCGAGATAGTGAAATTCGCCGCGTGATCCGCATTCTTTCACGCAAAACGAAAAATAACCCTGTTTTAATCGGAGAGCCAGGTGTTGGTAAAACAGCAATTGTTGAAGGATTAGCACAGCGTATTGTGAAAAAAGATGTCCCAGAAGGATTAAAAGATAGAACAATTTTCGCTTTAGATATGAGTGCACTTGTAGCCGGAGCAAAATTCCGCGGTGAGTTTGAAGAGCGTCTGCAAGCTGTATTAAATGAAATTAAAAAGAGTGAAGGCCGCATTTTATTATTCATTGATGAACTTCATACAATTGTCGGCGCTGGTAAAACAGAAGGAGCGATGGATGCAGGAAATATGTTAAAACCAATGCTAGCGCGTGGTGAACTGCATTGTATCGGGGCAACGACATTAGATGAATATCGTAAATATATTGAGAAAGATCCAGCGCTAGAAAGACGTTTCCAACAAGTATTAGCAGAAGAACCAACTGTTGAAGATACAATTTCAATTTTACGTGGTTTAAAAGAGCGTTTTGAAATTTATCACGGTGTAAATATTCATGACCGCGCGATTGTAGCAGCATCTGTTTTATCTGATCGATATATTTCAGATCGTTTCTTACCAGATAAAGCGATTGACCTTGTTGATGAAGCTTGTGCAACAATTCGAACAGAAATTGATTCCATGCCAACAGAATTAGATGAAGTAACGCGCCGCATTATGCAGCTGGAAATTGAAGAAGCTGCTCTTGGAAAAGAAAAGGACTTAGGTAGTCAAGAGCGCCTAAAAACATTGCAACGTGAATTATCGGATTTAAAAGAAGTTGCAAGTAGTATGAGAGCGAAATGGGAGAAAGAAAAAGAAGACATTCATAAAGTGCGTGACTTACGTGAACATTTAGAGCGCTTGCGCCGTGAGTTAGAAGAAGCGGAAGGAAATTACGACTTAAATAAAGCAGCTGAGCTTCGCCACGGGAAAATTCCAGCTATCGAAAAAGAGTTAAAAGAAGCGGAAGAGATGGGTGCACATAATAAACAAGAGAATCGTTTATTACGCGAGGAAGTAAGTGAAGAAGAAATTGCAGACATTGTTTCAAGGTGGACTGGTATTCCTGTCGCAAAACTCGTTGAAGGTGAACGTGAGAAATTATTACGTCTTGAACAAATTTTGTCAGAGCGTGTTATTGGTCAAGAGGAAGCGGTAAGCCTTGTATCAGACGCAGTACTTCGTGCTCGCGCTGGCATCAAAGATCCGAATCGTCCAATTGGTTCATTCATTTTCTTAGGCCCTACAGGTGTTGGTAAAACTGAGCTTGCAAAAACGTTGGCACAAACGTTATTTGACAGTGAAGAGCAAATGATTCGTATCGATATGTCGGAGTATATGGAGAAACACGCAGTGTCACGCTTAATTGGTGCGCCTCCTGGATATGTTGGGTATGAAGAAGGCGGACAATTAACAGAAGCAGTAAGACGTAAACCGTATTCTGTTATTTTGTTAGATGAAATCGAAAAAGCACATCCAGAAGTATTCAACATTTTATTACAAATGTTAGACGATGGACGTATTACAGATTCACAAGGACGTACAGTAGACTTTAAAAACACGGTTATTATTATGACTTCAAATATTGGATCTGCTCACTTATTAGAAGGGCTAGAAGAAGATGGTTCTATTAAAGAAGAGTCAAGAGAACTTGTAATGGGACAATTAAAAGGACATTTCCGACCAGAATTCTTAAACCGCGTTGATGAAATTATTTTATTCAAACCTCTTACAAGGAATGAAATTAAAGGTATTGTTGATAAGATTGTACAAGAATTACAAGGGCGTTTAGCAGATCGCCACATATCATTAGAATTGACGGAACCTGCAAAAGAATTTGTTGTAGAAGCTGGATTTGATCCGATGTACGGAGCTCGTCCGTTAAAACGATACGTACAGCGTCAAGTTGAAACGAAATTAGCGAGAGAATTAATTGCAGGAACGATTACTGACAATAGTCACGTAGTGGTCGATGTTGAAAATAACGAATTAGTTGTTCATGTAAAGTAAAAAAAGAGTTCGGATAAAATCCGGACTCTTTTTAGTGTTGTTCTACTGGCTCGTTTGGAATCGCAGCTGCAATCGCTAATACTAATACCGCAAGAACAACTGAGAAAATAGACGCTTGGTTAAAATCGTATGTACCACCAGTCATAGAGCCGATTACATAGCTCATCATATGTACAAGTGCGAACGACCAAATTAATGCCCAAATGAAACGCATATTTTACACCTCTATTCGTTCAATCTGTCCTTATTGTAACACAATTGAAAAAAGAATATAGAAAAATATTTGTAGATTTTTCAACGCAAATTTGCATTCTGTTCATACATTATAAAAGAGTACTTTTATACGTTTAGAAAATAAGGCGGGGGAAAAATGAGTATTACGGAACGTTTTTTTTACTTAGAAAAAGAGCCATGTGTAATTTATTTGCCGGAAAAGCCAAATGGATTTTCTGTTATGCTCCTAGGAGATTATAACTATTTTATTGAGAATGGTACAAGTTTATGGACACAGCATGCAGGGAGAGCTTATTTTTTGCAGGGCCTTATTGAAAAAGGCTATACGGTCTTTTCATCTAACTTATATGGAAGGCATTGGGGGAACGATCGAGCTGTTCGTCTAGCAAAACGTTTGTATGATGTCGTTCTAAGAAAAGAGACATTGAATGCGAAAATGCACATTATGGCAGATGGTATGGGAGCGCTTGTAGCACTGGAGATGATGAACAAATACCCTGAATGTATACGTTCTGTCGTTATGTTAAATCCGTGTTTAGATTTACCAGAATATGTGGAGTTTGAGAAAGAGCATAAGTTTTTTTACAAAAGATTAGTGAGGGAATTAAGTTTGGCGTATGATTCCAAAGAAGAAGAATTAGAATCAAAAATAAATAAGAAATCATTTGCACTTCTTCCGTCTTGTGTACCTGTTAAAATTTTCGTCTCAACACAGGAAAAAAGAGGAAGAAAACAATTGTTACGTAAATACGAGAAAATGAGGCAATTCAATCAATGCGATATTTCTGTTTTATTCCATCTGCAAGATGTGAAATATAAAATGGTTAGACAAACGACGGATTTCTTTAAAAAATATGAAGAAGAATTGTGAAGCTCCCATATACATAAATGAGGAGCTATTTGTTTCAAGGGGAAAGGGTTGGTGGTATGAAAAGCGTGCTGATTATAGGTGCACTTACGTTTGTAGGTTATCACCTTGTGAATAAAATGATTGCAGAAGAAGTAGAAGTATATGGTCTTGATTTTGATGAATTTGATAGCATGACAAAAATTAATGAAGAGAAATTATTGTTGATTGGACGAAATGCGTTATTTACGTACTATTCTATAAGGGATGAAGACGGATGGCGATCGATAGAGGAAGAGAGTTTCGATACAGTTTATTTTTGCTTGTATGAGCCGAATCAGCAAAGTGGATTTCGAAATGAAAGGGTCATATTACAATATTTAAAACGGATTGTAAGAATGTGTGAAAAAAATAAAGTAAAGTTAAATTTAATTTCTTCTATTGAAATAGGGAGCACTGAAGACACCGAAAACAAACGTGTATTTTCGAAAGTGGAAGAAGGCTTAAAAAAAGGAGAGTTACAATATAATGCATATCGAGTTCCTACATTATATGGGCCGTGGCAACCGTCGTTTATGATGTATCATCAACTCATATTATCAGAATTCGATGAAAAAGAGTGCCATTGTATAAATGGAGAAAGAGGAAGCGATTTACTTTACGTTGAAGATGTATGTGAATACTTATGGGAAAATGGAACGAATGTAAAGTGCCTCGGTGTATGTAACTTACTTAGCGGAAAAGAAGCGTTATGGGAAAAAGGTATGGCCTTGTTGCATGCAGATGATAAAGTAAATAAAAAAAATGTGGAAGTAAGGGATGAAGCTGTAGAGGTTATTTCTATTCAAAAAAATACACCCGTAGAATTCGGTTTAAATAAACAATTGGCACATATGAAAAAATATAAAGAGTTATACGAAGGGTAGCGCGCGTGTTAAACTATTGTATGGATAATTGAAAAGCTTTAATGGAGAGGAAGAGATTACATGAACGAAAAAAGTATGCAATTTTTACAAATCGCAATGAAGCATTTACCAGAAGCTAAGGCAATTTTAGATTCTAATGGAATTGCACTTGATATGGAGAAAGCGCAGCCAGTGTTAGAGCTATTGATGAAAGTAATGGATGAAGCATATGAGCTTGGGAAAGCGGATAAAGAATAAAACAAAAACAAAAACAAAATCCTTCTTTTTTGATGGGAGAGAGGCTCGAACCGTGAGTAGAGGCGGTTAGGGCCTTTTTTAGTCTCGAGCAGGGTAAAACCAGAGATATGATGATGTTAAAGGAGAAGAATATGAGGGGAACATCCTAGTTTAGAAGGGAAGCGGGAAATCAAATCCTTCTTTTTTGATGGGAGAGAGGCTCGAACCGTGAGTAGAAGCGGTTAGGCCTCTTTTAGTCTCGAGCGGGGTAAGACCAAAAGAATGGGGAAGTTTATCTTTTGAAAGGGCAGGAATTTTTTTGTTGCTTTTAATGAAAAATAAAGTCAATCATACGTTGGTTTAATTTTTTTAGCTGAAATATATTCTAGACAAAAGTACATTTATGTTTTAAAATTAGTACCAAGTCATAATAATTGATATAAAATGGAGGGCTGCGATGTGAACGTAGGCATTTTAGGGATCGGAAGATATGTGCCAGAAAAAGTAGTCACAAATCACGATTTAGAGAAAATCGTAGATACATCTGATGAATGGATTCGTACGAGAACGGGAATTGCAGAAAGACGCATTGCCGATGATACAATAGATACTTCATATATGGCGGTAGAGGCTTCTAAAAAAGCACTTGAAGATGCCGGGATTAGCGGAGAGGATATCGATCTTATTTTAGTGGCAACGGTAACGCCAGATCGCGCATTCCCAGCAGTAGCTTGTGTAATCCAAGAAGCAATTGGCGCAAAACACGCAGCCGCAATGGATTTAAGTGCAGCGTGTGCTGGCTTTATGTACGGAATGATTACAGCGCAGCAATTTATTCAAACGGGAACTTATAAAAATGTATTAGTAGTTGGTAGTGACAAACTATCTAAAATTGTAGACTGGAACGATCGAAATACAGCAGTACTATTTGGGGACGGAGCAGGTGCTGTCGTAATGGGAGCTGTTTCGGAAGGAAAAGGTGTACTTTCCTTTGAATTAGGAGCGGACGGAAGTGGCGGTAAGCATCTTTATCAAGACGAGTATGTTATGATGAACGGCAGAGAAGTCTTTAAATTTGCTGTTCGCCAACTTGGTGATTCCTGTCTTCGCGTGTTAGAAAAAGCGGGACTTACGAAAGAGGATGTGGACTTCTTAGTACCACATCAAGCGAATATTCGTATTATGGAATCTGCAAGAGAAAGATTAAATTTACCGAAAGAAAAGATGAGTATGACAATTGAAAAGTTCGGTAATACATCGGCTTCTTCAATTCCAATTGCAATGGTAGAGGAATTGCAAAATGGACGTATTCAAGATGGTGATTTAATTATACTAGTCGGTTTTGGCGGCGGGTTAACATGGGGAGCAGTAGCTCTTCGTTGGGGTAAATAAGGACTGAGAGAAAAAAAGGAGTGTATTTTGTATGGAAAAAAAGAGGGTCGTAATTACAGGATTAGGTGCTGTTACACCGATCGGAACAGATGTTGAAACAGCTTGGGAAAACATTAAAAAGGGTGTATCTGGAATCGGACGACTTACAAGAATTGATCCGGAACTATTTCCAGCAAAAGTAGCAGCAGAAATTAACGACTTTGAAGTCGAAAAATATATAGATAAAAAAGAAGCGCGCCGTATGGACCGCTTTACGCAATATGCAGTAGCAGCAGCGAAAATGGCAGTTGCGGATGCAAAGCTTGAAATTACAGAAGAAAACGGACCTCGAATTGGTGTATGGATTGGTTCTGGTATTGGTGGTATGGAAACATACGAAGAACAATTTAAGATTTTTACTGAAAAAGGTCCGCGCCGCGTGAGCCCATTCTTCGTACCAATGATGATTCCAGACATGGCAGCAGGCCAAGTATCGATTGCTACAGGAGCGAAAGGGATTAATACTTGCTCTGTAACAGCTTGTGCATCTGGAGCAAACTCAATTGGTGATGCATTTAAAGTAATTCAGCGCGGTGATGCTGATGCAATGATAACGGGCGGAGCAGAAGCACCATTAACAAGCATGGCATTCGCTGGATTTAGTTCAGCGAAAGCATTAACATTTAATGAAGATCCAGCAACTGCTTGCCGCCCATTCGATAAAAATCGTAGCGGTTTCGTAATGGGTGAAGGATCAGGAATTCTTATTCTTGAAGAATTAGAGCACGCATTAGCACGTGGTGCTCACATTTATGCGGAAATTGCTGGTTATGGTGCAACTGGTGATGCGTTCCATATTACAATGCCTGCTCCTGGCGGTGAAGGCGGAGTTCGTGCGATGCGTCAAGCTTTAGCTGATGCAGGTCTAGAGCCAGAAGATATTGATTACATTAATGCGCACGGTACAAGTACAGATGCAAATGAAAAGTACGAAACGATGGCAATTAAAGAAACTTTCGGTGAGTATGCATATAAAGTAGCGATTAGCTCAACGAAATCAATGACAGGTCATTTATTAGGAGCAGCTGGTGCTGTTGAAGCGATCTTCTCTATTAAATCAATCACAGACGGAGTGATTCCTCCGACGATTAACTATGAAACACCAGATCCAGAATGTGATTTAGATTACGTACCAAATACAGCGAGACATCAAGAAGTGCGAGCTGTATTAAGTAATTCATTAGGATTCGGTGGTCATAACGCAGTATTAGTATTTAAAGCATATAAGTAATATGTACAATAAGGTGTCTTTTCGTAAAGTACTACGAAAAGACACCTTATTTATTTTTTATCACCTTTACGTTCCTTTCTTTTTTGCATATACATAAGAAAAAGGAGGGATGAAGGTGGGGGTTGTTGAAACGGCAGAATGGTTACATCTGTATTATGGACGCCCAGAGAAGCTTTGTGAGAAATTTACAAAGTATATTCCATTGCCAAAAGAGAGGTTGTATCGCTTTTTAATCTCTAAAGGTATGTATCGCCCAGTAATGCGGGGGGAGCAGGAAATTAAAGAGTTAGAGAAGAAAGAAATTTGGAAAGAACTTAGTATGGAGTATGAAAAATTAAAAAGTTGGTTAAAAGGTCCAGATGTCCCTATCTTTATTTTATTATCAGACTCATATAATCGAACTGTACAAGAGGAATATAACGGGAAGGCTGGTTTATCTATGCGTCACGTTATTTTCTTATTCGTATGTGGACGGAATTCAATAGAGGAACTAAAAGCTTTATTAACGCATGAATACCACCATATATGTAGATTACATCAAATTGAGACGAAAGAAACAGAGTATACATTACTAGATACGATGATTATGGAAGGATTAGCTGAGCAAGCTGTGTATGAAAGGTATACAGAAAAAAGATGTGCACCGTGGACTACTTACATTTCAAAAGAAGATGCTATTTATTATTGGAGAAATTCAATACAAGAACGAATCGATGTAAAGAGAGGTACGAGGGAGCATGATATTTTATTAAATGGATTGCACTCGTATCCGAAAATGCTTGGCTATGCACTTGGATTTCATATTGTGAAAGACTGTGTAGCATTTGAAGGAGAAAATACACTTTCATTATTATCTATAGATGCGAAAGAAATATTGAATAAAGCAAATACATTTCATATTTCATAAAAAAACAGGAGAGCTATCTCCTGTTTTTTTATATTATAGAAGAAAAAATAATAATTAGAATATATTTCCTCAAGTGGAATAAAGTTAAGCAAAAATGAACATAATGATTGGTACAAACCTTAGTGAAGTGAGGGGTAGAGAATGTTATATCTGCATGATGTATGGGTAAATTGGTTTGAAGGTGAAGAGAATGGGTATAACGTTTGTCATTTTTACGAATGGCGAAAAGATGATACGATTGAGCTATTAGATCAAGTGCCATTATTAAAAGTAGATTCCACATTATATCATTACATCGAGGACGAATTGTTAGAGCTTCCGCAAAAGTTATTGGAAGACGTACATCATAAGGCTTATATTCGTAAAAATCACGAACGTTTGCAACAAGAGTATTGCTTTGTTGTTACAGATGGAAAAGGAATTATTGCGGTTGATTCAATCGGCTATAATGTACCAATTCGAAAAAGTAGGCTAATACCTCGTCAAGAACAGATGGTATATGAGATGGTAGAAAATGTGGGAGCAGAAAAGTATGAGTTCCAAGTGGAAGAGATTGAAAAAGAACATCACATTTTATCGCCGTCGCCTTACATTATGAACGGCCTAACTCGTAAAGAAAGACAGTTAAAACAATTATTATTTATGGCGTTAGATCAATTACATACAACGAAAAATCCAGCTGAAATTCGCTATTGGTTCACAGAGTGGGATCCATCAGCGTACGGAATGGTCCAACATATGGAGTTTGAAGATGTTTGGGTTAAACTTTATGATGAAGCGAAAACTGGATGGTCTGAGAAGCACGAGCAATTATGTGAGCGCCTTGTAAAAGGACAGCCATTTTTTGAAAAGTTATGGGAAATGGAAAATGAGCAGAAGGTAAATTAAAAAAACCGCCAATTGGCGGTTTTTTAATTTGGAATCGGCAAGAATGTTCGATGGCTTCGCGCCTTCCTGCGAGGCAAAAAACGCCTCTACGTCAGGAGCTCCATCCACCTCACATTCTGAACGAGCCGCTTCCGCTTTATATGTTACCTACGTTTTCTGCTTAGTCCCATTGCATTTTCTACTTTGCGTAGTTGTTTGAATGCAACGCGGTTTGCTTTTTCGGCACCTTTGTCTAGAATTTCGTCTAGTTCTGGTGAGTTGATTAGTTCGTTATATTTGTCTTGGATTGGGCGAATTGCTTCTACGACTACTTGTGCTAGGTCACCTTTGAAGTCACCGTATCCTTTTCCTTCGTACATTGCTTCTATTTCTTCTACTGTTTTTCCTGAGAATGAAGAGTAGATTGTTAATAAGTTAGAGATTCCAGGTTTGTTTTCTTTATCAAATTTCACGATACCTTCAGAGTCAGTTACGGCACTTTTAATTTTCTTTTCGATTGTTTTTGGCTCATCAAGCATACTGATTATTGATTTTGGATTCGGATCAGATTTACTCATTTTTCTTGTAGGTTCTGTTAATGACATAACGCGAGCTCCTACTTTTGGAATGCGAATTTCAGGCATTGTGAAGATTTCACGGTAACGTTTGTTGAAACGCTCTGCTAGGTCGCGTGTTAGTTCGATATGTTGTTTTTGGTCGTCGCCAACCGGTACGATTTCTGTGTTGTAAAGTAAAATATCAGCAGCCATTAATGGTGGATATGTAAGTAATCCAGCTGGAACTGAATCTCTACCAGATGATTTGTCTTTATATTGTGTCATACGTTCTAATTCTCCAACGTATGCAACAGATTGCATAATCCATCCTAATTGAGCGTGTGCCGGTACTTCTGATTGTACAAATAAAGTAGCTTTTTCAGGATCGATACCGCATGCAACGTATAGCGCAGCAAGGCTGCGGATGTTTTTGCGAAGCACTGCAGGGTCTTGAGGTACTGTAATCGCATGTTGGTTTACAATACAGAAATAACAGTCGTGTTCGTTTTGAAGCTCTGTAAATTGCTTCATAGCGCCTAAATAGTTTCCAAGTGTAATTGTTCCGCTTGGCTGAATACCAGAAAAGATAACTGACATAAGTAATTCCTCCTAAAATTGAATGTGCGATGGGGAAGAGAAGGCATACAAAAAAGCCCATTCATCCCAAATTACATAGGGACGAATGGACCGCGGTACCACCCTAATTATTTCACAGCTGTGAAATCTCTCAAGATCCATAATAACGTCTGGATATAACGCCAAAGCCTACTACTTTCGGTTCGGTTTGGTGCTCAAAAGCCCATTCCATACTGTACAATTACTTGTTCACACCAGCCACAAGCTCTCTGAAATTGCCTCAATATGTACTCTTCTTTATCATCGCATACATATAAATTTATTTATTGTTAACTGAGCTCTTTTATATGAAAGAACTAAAGTTTTATAACAAAATGTTTTGCTGATTATTATATCATATGGAATAGTGTTTGCAAACTACATCAAAATAGTAAAGCTAATGAGGATCGAGAACAACCCAAGTATGATACCGGTAATACAAATCGGATACGTCCATTTGAATGAATATGTTTTATAAATACGTTCTTTCTTATCGATAGGTTCCTCTGCTTCTTCAATTAAAGAGTCAATTTTTTTATTCGTACCAAATACTCTTTGGAATGCGTAAATTGTTACGTTAAAAAATCCATTTTGAAAGATGAATAAAAAACCACCTATAAGAATAAAAAACAATGCAATATAGAATGAAATGTTGACAAAATTCAACAAAAATTGAGATGAAACGAGGAATGCGCCCACACTAGAAGCGATTATCGCAACAAAAAATAGTATACAAGTATGAAAAAAAACTTTATTCAAAATATTCCCCTCCGTCAAAATATTACTAGAATTATTATACTATAAAAGTTATAATAAGTAATATAAATAATTTTTTGAAAATTATACGCAATTGAGGTTTTAATTTCAATATGATGGTAGCAATGTTAATGTATCCCTTTACAAAAAATTAAAAATATAAACATTTTATTAAAAATTTTAACAAAAAAATAAAAAACTATATTCACAATCGTCATATTATATGTATAATGAAAATTGTAGAAACTTGGAGATTATTCTTTCAATTCTGTTTTTCTACAAGTGAGGGTACAGGAAGTGCAATTAGGGGAGGCAACACAACATGAAGAAAAAGATACCGTTATTACTTGCATCAACTTTGACTGCAAGTATGTTGCTTGGCGCGTGTAGCTACCAGAAAGAGGACGCTAAAGCAAAAGGAAAAGAAAACACTACTAGTAGTAGTAACGGAAAACAGATTCTTAATTTAACAGAGTTATCTGAAATCCCATCAATGGATGCATCGTTAGCATCAGATTCTGCATCTTCAACAGCATTAAATAATACGATGGAAGGTTTATATCGTACTGGCAAAGATCAAAAGAGAATGCCTGGGATTGCTGAAGATGTTCAAAAGCTAGATGATGGGAAGAAATACATATTTAAATTAAGAAAAGATGCGAAATGGTCGAATGGGGAACCTGTAACAGCGAAAGACTTTGTGTATTCATGGAAAAGAGCAGTAAATCCAGATACAAAAGCGACGTATTCGTACATTATGTTCGATATTAAAAATGCAGAAAAAATTCATAAAAAAGAATTACCTGCTGACCAATTAGGTGTAAAAGCGATTGATGATTATACATTAGAAGTGGAATTAGACAATCCCGTTCCTTATTTTATTGATTTAACAGTTTATCCAGTGTTTTACCCACTAAATGAGAACTTTGTGAAATCACAAGGTGATAAGTTTGGTTTAGAGGCAAATACAACATTATATAACGGGCCATTCGTTATGAGTGATTGGAAACATGAACAAAGCTTCCAATTTAAGAAGAACCCATCGTATTGGGATAACAAGACGGTTAAAATCGAAGAGATAAATTTCAATATTGTGAAAAATACATCAACTGATGTAAATTTATATGAGACAAATGCGATTGATCGTGCGGTTCTAACATCGGAATTTGTTGATAAATTTAGACAAACTCCAGAGTTCCAAACACGAAAAGAAGCTGGAGTTGCCTATTTAAGATTTAATCAAAATAATAAGTATTTGAGTAATAAAAACTTAAGAAAAGCAATTTCAATGTCCTTTGACCGTGATAACATTGCAAAAGTTATTTTAAACAACGGCGCAATCGGTGCTTACGGATTTGTTGGAAAAGATTTCGCTGAAGGTCCGAATAAAAAAGACTTCCGTGCTGAAAATGGAAAGCTAGTTGAAACGGATTCAAAAGAAGCGAAAAAACTTTGGGAAACAGCAAAGAAAGAGCTGGGCACTGATAAAATTGAACTAGAATTCTTAAGCTTCGATAATGAAGATGCGAAAAAAATTGGCGAATTCTTAAAAGGTGAGATGGAAAAGAACTTACCTGGTTTAACGATCAAAATTAAACAGCAGCCATTCGCGCAAAAAAATAAGTTAGAAGACTCTCAGGAATATGATATGGCGTTTGGTATTTGGGCTCCAGACTTCCCAGATCCAGTCTCATATTTAGATATGTTTGTTACGAATGGTTCACAAAATAAAACAGGATATTCTAATCCGAAATATGATGAGCTAATTCTAAAAGCAAAAACAGATACAAAAGATTTACAAGCTCGCTGGAACAACCTTTTAGAAGTAGAGAAAATATTAATTAAAGAGGATGCAGTTATTGCTCCGATCTTCCAAAAAGGTTCAGCATATGTGGTAAAAGGTGCCGTAAAAGATATTATCCCAATTAACTATGGTGGTAAATTAACTTACAAATGGGCATCTGTTGAACAAAAATAATCTTTTTTCCATCGTTTACAAGGGTATATGCCTATGATGGGCATGTGCTCTTATTTTAAAAAAATAAAAGTAAGAATATTTTAAACTATCTTATTGCTTTTGAGAAAAACGGGGAGGTGCTTGACTATGGGACGTTACGTATTAAAACGTTTCGTGTACATGGCTTTGACATTATTTTTAATTACTACACTGACTTTCTTCTTGATGAAATTACTTCCGGGTTCTCCGCTGAAAAACCAGGAGAAGTTATCACCGGCACAAAAAGAAATCATTCTTGAAAAATATGGTTTAAATGATCCAGTACCAGTTCAATATGCACGTTACTTAGGTAACTTAGCAAAGGGTGATTTAGGGGTATCATTCCAATATGATAACCGCCCAGTAACAGATATGATTGTGGATCGCATTGGACCATCAGCACAACTTGGTTTACAAGCGATTATATTAGGGACATTTATCGGGTTAATTTTAGGAATCGTTGCGGCACTCCGGAATAATACATGGGTCGATTATGGGGCGACAATTATTTCCGTACTCGGTATGTCGGTACCATCATTCGTATTCGCCGCATTACTACAATATTTCGTAGGGGTAAAACTTGGTTGGTTCCCAGTAGCATTTTGGAAAGGACCGGAGTTTACAGTAATGCCTACAATTGCCTTATCGATGGCAGTTATCGCAACAATCGCACGTTTCGCTCGTGCAGAGTTAATTGAGGTTATGCAAGCTGACTACATTTTAACAGCGAAAGCGAAAGGAATTAGCCAAGGCGTTATCATTATCAAGCATGCACTGCGTAACGCATTAATTCCAGTTGTAACAATTTTAGGACCAATGGTTGCAGGATTAATTACAGGGACACTAGTTATTGAGCAAATTTACGCTGTACCTGGACTTGGGGAACAATTCGTTAAATCGATTACAGTGAATGACTATACAGTTATTATGGGAACTACAATTTTCTATAGTGCGATCTTCATCTTAGTTATTTTCATTGTCGATATTTTATACGGAATTATTGATCCTCGTATTCGTTTAGCGGGAGGGAAAAAATGATGAAAGATGTACAAAAATTATCTCCAGATTTATTTCAACTAGCCAATCAAAGTAATGTTGATAATGAAGTCATTGCCCGTCCAAGCTTAACGTTTTGGCAAGATGTAAGAAGGCGTTTGTTCCAACATAAAGGTGCAATGTTTGGTTTCGTATTATTAATGCTTATTGTACTACTAGCAATTTTTGGACCGATGGTAAGTAAGCATTCTTATAAAGAGCAGGATTTAGGTCGCGCGAAAATGCCACCGAAAATTCCAGTGATTGAAAATGTTCATTGGCTACCATTTGACGGTACAGATCAATATGGTGTTGACCAATATGAAAAACGTGATATTAAAGAGTACTTCTGGTTTGGTACAGATGACCTTGGCCGTGATTTATGGACAAGAACATGGGAAGGTACACGAGTATCATTATATATCGCTCTTTTAGCAGCAGCGATTGACTTAGTAATTGGGGTTGCATACGGAGGTATTTCAGCCTTCTATGGCGGCAGAGTAGATAATATTATGCAACGTATTATGGAGATTATTAACGGTATTCCATACTTAATCATCGTTATTTTAATGGTAATCATTATGGGATCAGGTATTTGGTCAATTACACTTGCGATGGCAATTACAGGTTGGATAGGGATGTCGCGTATCGTTCGTGGACAGATCCTAAAATTAAAAAACCAAGAATATGTATTAGCATCTCGTACATTAGGGGCAACGAATACACAGTTAATTGTGAAGCACTTAATTCCGAACGTAATGGGACCAATTATCGTAATGACAATGTTTACAATTCCAACAGCGGTATTTGGTGAAGCATTCTTAAGCTTCATCGGACTAGGCATTCAGCCACCATTCGCATCACTTGGTTCTCTTGTAAACGATGGTTATAAATCAATTCAAACGTATCCACATATGATGTTCATCCCAGCGGTTGTCATCAGTATGTTAATCTTAGCGTTCAACTTAATAGCGGATGGATTACGCGACGCGTTAGATCCAAAAATGCGTAAGTAAAAGAGGGGAGAAGTAAAAATGAAAACATTGCTAGAGGTAAAAGATTTGCAAGTCTCCTTTGATACACATGCAGGTGAAGTACAAGCTGTACGCGGCGTTACTTTTGATTTAAAAAAAGGAGAAACATTAGCGATTGTAGGAGAATCTGGTTCTGGTAAATCAGTTACTTCTAAAGCGTTAATGGGATTAATTCCGAATCCTCCAGGACGTATTAAAAACGGTGAAATCGTATTTGAAGGTCGTGACTTAACGAAACTAACAGAAAAAGAAATGCAGCAAGTACGCGGTAAAGATATTGCGATGATTTTCCAAGATCCAATGACATCATTAAATCCAACGATGACAATTGGTAATCAGATTATGGAAGGTCTTATTAAACACCAAGGGATGAGTAGAGCAGATGCACGTAAAGTTGCTGTAGAATTAATCGACCTTGTAGGTATTCCAAATCCAGAAGCACGCTTAAAACAATATCCTCACCAATTCTCAGGTGGTATGAGACAGCGTGTAGTTATTGCGATGGCGTTAGCTTGTAATCCGAAATTATTAATTGCCGATGAGCCGACAACAGCGCTAGACGTTACGATCCAGGCGCAAATTTTAGAACTTATGAAGGACATTCAGCAAAAAACAGAAGCAGCAATCATTTTCATTACGCATGACTTAGGTGTAGTGGCAAACGTTGCAGACCGAGTTGCTGTTATGTACGCTGGTAAAGTTGTTGAAATTGGAACTGTTGATGAAATTTTCTACAATCCAAAACATCCATACACATGGGGCTTAATCGCATCTATGCCAAGCTTAGATGGTTCAGAGGACGAGCTATATGCGATTCCAGGAACGCCTCCAGACTTATTAAAACCGCCAAAGGGTGATGCTTTTGCACCACGTAACCCGCAGGCGCTGAAAATTGATTTTGAAATGGAACCACCTTTATTTAAAATAAGTGACACACATTATGCGGCAACTTGGTTACTTCATGAGCAAGCGCCAGAAGTAAAACCACCAGCAGTTGTTGAAAAACGTATTCTTCAAATGAAAGCAGGTGAACAACATGACTAAACAACGTGAGAAATTAATTGAAGTAAAAAATGTGAAACAACACTTTGATGTGAGTGGTGGTGTTGTTAAAGCAGTTAATGATATTTCATTTGATATTTACCGCGGTGAAACATTTGGACTTGTAGGAGAATCTGGTTGTGGTAAGTCAACAACTGGAAGAACGATCATTCGTTTATACGATGCAACTGCCGGTGAAGTGTTGTTCGATGGTGAAAATGTACATGGGAAAAAATCACGCGCAGAACTTAAGAAGTTCAACCGTAAAATGCAAATGATTTTCCAAGATCCATATGCATCATTAAATCCTCGTATGACAGTAGGGGATATTATCGCAGAAGGTATTGATATTCACGGACTAGCAAAAGGTAAAAAAGAGCGTATGGACCGTGTTCACGAGCTGTTAAATACAGTTGGTTTAAATAAAGAGCACGCGAACCGTTTTCCGCATGAATTCTCAGGTGGACAACGTCAACGTATCGGTATCGCTCGTGCGCTAGCTGTAGAACCTGAATTTATCATTGCTGATGAACCAATCTCAGCACTTGACGTATCGATTCAGGCGCAAGTTGTAAACTTACTGAAACAGTTACAAAGAGAAAAAGGTTTAACGTACTTATTCATCGCCCATGATTTATCGATGGTAAAATACATTAGTGATCGCATTGGTGTAATGTACCGTGGTCAAATCGTTGAGATGACAACAAGTGAAGAGTTATATGCGAATCCAATGCATCCATATACAAAATCACTACTATCTGCAATTCCGCTTCCAGATCCAGATTATGAGCGCAATCGTAAACGTATCGTATACGATCCATCTCAACATCAATATGGTGAGGAAGCACCAACAATGCGCGAAATCCGCCCAGGACATTTTGTATTATGTTCTGAAGCAGAGTATAAGAAATATAAAGAGATCTATCAATAATAAAGTAGAGCCATTCTTCTATTACAGAAGGATGGCTCTATTTTTTTATACTAATTAAACTTAATTTAGTATAAAGAGATTTTATCCAAGTTCTTTTTCTGTTTAAAGACAGCAAATGAAGAGTTTCCAAGAATGAAGAAAAAGGCGACTGAAATCCAGCCGCCTTTTTTCTTCATTTAGAAACACTTTTATTTTACTGTGCCTGAACAGAAACACTCTCATCTTGCTCATTTGGTTTAACAAGTGCATAATTTTCCCACGCTCTACTTCTCCAGCGGAAGAACATAATAATTGCTCGCGTCCATTCATCGATGGCAATGGCCAGCCAAATACCAACGAGCCCCATATCTAAATGGAAGGCGAAAAAGTAACCGAGTGGTAAGCTCATTAACACCATGGAGAATGCGCCGATTAAAACAGGATATTTTGCATCGCCAGTTGCACGAAGTGAATTAATGATGACGATGTTCATCGTCCGTCCTGTTTCAAGTAGTACACTTAGTAAAAGAACGCTTGCCCCTAGAGAGATAATATGAGGATTATCCGTAAATAGTCCCATTAATTGTGTGCGGAATGTAACAACGAGAATGACCATAAATAAAGTTACACCAATCGCCCATTGTACACTTTTCCATACGCGTGTGTAAGCTTCATCCTTTTCATTTCCGCCAACTAGGCGTCCAACGATAATAGCAGTTCCCATACCGATAGCAATGGCGAATAAATAAGTGAACATGGAAATGTTAGTAGCGTATTGTCTAGCAGCTAACGATTCTGTTCCTAAGTATGTTGCATAGTATAGGAAGACAATTTGGCAAGCTTGATACATGACTTGTTCGAATGCAGATGGAATGCCGATCTTTAAAATTTTGCCAACGTATTCTTTTGATAAAGTGAAGTAGTATTGTAATTTCACGCGGTATTCCATAACGCGGTACAGTAACCAGAAGAAAACGATAAGTGCGATTAATCGGCTGACAGCGGAAGAAATCGCGGCCCCTTGCACACCAAGTTCAGAGAAACCGAATTTTCCGAAAATAAGTACGTAGTTTCCAGCGATATGAATAATATTCATTCCAAGCGAAACAAACATTGCTTGCTTTGTAAAGCCGTGAACGCGGATAATTGCGGCTAATGAGTTAATAATAGCTTGAAGGAAAATAGCCCCTCCGACGATGGATAGATAGCTTTGTGCATACGTTAGTACATCGCCTTGTAAATTCATTGCCATCATCATATGTTTTGAAAATAAAAGAAAACCAGCGCTTATAATGAGTCCGACCACTAAATTTAATGTGACGGCTAATGCTGATATTTTTGATGCTTCCATAAAGCGTTTAGAACCGAGGTATTGGGATACAACGATAGCTGCACCATTCCCGATGACTTCTAGTACTAAAATCGCGATATGAAGGTATTGATTCGCTGCACCAACCCCAGATACAGCATCGTCTGATAATGCACTTAACATGAAAGTATCAGCGATCCCCATCAGCATAAAAAGAAAAACTTCTAGAAAAATAGGCCATGTTAATAAGAATAAACTTAATTTCTCTGTTGGCCCGTTTTTTGAGTGAATTGCTGTCATGTCCGTCCCCTCTTTACCGATATCTATTTTTAGCAAAGTGTATCGTAACACACTTTCATATCCTTTGCACTTATTTTAGCCTACATATCTTCAATATGAATAAACCTTTATTTTATGACAGAAAACGAAGAATAATTATACGCAAGATATTATAGGATATAAAATTTGTTTTTCTCTGATAATTTAGAAAAATATAAAATTTGATATTTTTAACACTTTAGTTCAATGAAAACGCAGTATGAAACGTTTACAAATACATTGAGTTTTGACAGAAAATTTTAATAAAATAGGAATATAAATATACAAAGAATATATTTGTGTGTATAATACGAATTATTAGAACATATATACATTTCTTTCTGTTTGAAAATGAAAGGGCTAACATTTTTTTGGAGGGTGGAAGTATGAAAAAAAAGATACCAGTTTTTGTAGCATCAACAGTAGCGATGAGCATGATTTTAGGGGCATGTGGCTACCAAAAAGATGAACCGCAAGCGAACGCAAAAGGGGATAGCGGGAAAAGCGGTGCGAAGCAAGTTATTAACTTAATTGAAACACAAGAAATTCCAACGATGGATCCAGCGTTATCAGCTGATGCAGTTTCTTCAAAAGTAATGAATAATACGATGGAAGGTCTATACCGCCTTGGGAAAGACGATAAATTAGTTCCAGGTGTAGCGAAGGAATTCCAAAAGTCAGAAGACGGTAAAAAGTATACATTTAAATTACGTGAAGATGCAAAATGGTCAAATGGTGAACCTGTAACGGCGAAAGATTTCGTGTATGCATGGCAAAGAGCAATTAATCCAGATACAGCTGCGAAATCAGCGTACATTATGTACGATATAAAAAATGCTGAGAAAATTAATAAAAAAGAGATGAGTCCAGACCAATTAGGCGTGAAAGCGATTGATGATCATACATTAGAAGTAGAATTAGATAATTCTATTCCATATCTTGTTGATTTAATGGTCTATCCGATCTTCTATCCTGTTAATGAAAAGTATGTGAAAGAGCAAGGGACGAAGTTTGGTTTAGAAGCAAATACAACACTTTATAATGGTCCATTTACATTAAGTGATTGGCAACATGAACGTAGCTTCAAAATGACAAAGAGCTCATCATATTGGGACAATAAAGAAGTGAAGCTTGAGGAAGTAAACTTTAATATTGTAAAAGATACCTCTACACCAATTAATTTATATGAAACAAACGCAGTCGATCGAGCGACGTTATTAGCAGAGTTCATCGATAAATATAAAGGGAAACCAGATTTCAAAACGGTAGAAGATACATCTGTATTCTTCCTTCGCTTAAATCAAAAAGACCCAGCTTTAGCAAATAAAAATATTCGTAAAGCAATTTCCCTTGGTTTTGACCGTAAACCATTCGTTGATACATTATTAAATAACGGTTCTAAGCCAGCGACGGGATTAATTCCTGACAATTTCATTAAAGGACCGGATAAACAAGATTTCCGTGCTGAAAATGGAGATATTATAAAACCAAATGTGAAAGAAGCGAAAAAGTATTGGGAAGCTGGTAAAAAAGAGCTTGGTAAAAATGAAATTGAATTAGAGTTATTAAATGAAGACGTTGAATTATCGAAGAAAACTGGTGAATATTTAAAAGGTGAGTTAGAAAAGAATTTACCAGGTTTAACAGTGAAAATTAAACAACAACCATTCGCGCAAAAGCTAAAATTAGAAGATGCTGGCGATTATGTAATGTCATTCTCTGGATGGAGTGCAGACTTCCCGGATCCAGTTACATATCTTGATATGTTTGTAACTGATGGGGCACAAAACAAAATGAAGTATTCTAATCCGAAGTACGATGAGATTATTACGAAAGCGAAAAAAGACGGAAGCGATGTAAATGCTCGCTGGAAAAACTTATTAGAAGCAGAAAAAATGTTACTTGATGACGCTGCGATTGTTCCAGTATATCAACGTGGTAGAGCATATTTACAAAGAGAAACAATTAAAGATATGTACAACCATAAGTATGGTGGCGAAGTAAGCTTCAAATGGGCATCAGTAGGAAAATAACACAAAAAAGCAGGTGATTACCTGCTTTTTTTAGTACGTACGTTTTTTATAAATGCCTTTTCCGCCAACTTGGTTCCAGCCAGATTGTACATCTAAACTTTTGTTAACAAACTTCATTTTTTCTTTCCCACCAAAGAGTTTTTCACCGATGCTATTTGTAATGACACCAATCAATGCTGTTATTCCAATGATGAGGGTAGCAACAATGATAAAATCAGTGAAAAAAGCGATCATATGCAAATTCCCCCTTTGCCTGTCTGTATTTTTATTGTATGAGATAAATGGTAAAAAAGAAAGAAATGTCAGAAAAATATTCGATTTACTTTAGAAAGCATATAGACATGAGCGGGGAGATTTGTTAAAATAAGAACAGGTGTTCCTTTTCATTTCTAACCTTTACAGTCTTACATTTCTCAATTGTTTTGTCGGGAAAAGGTAAGAAAACGCTCTCTTTTTAATGGGGAAGATTATGAAACTGTAATTGTATATCAAGTGAAAATTATTGTAGAAAGCAAGTGTCAAAAGGGTTGAAGACCGTTGTTGAAGGACAGTTTTAATGAGTGTAATCATGTTACATAGCAGTGGAGTGCACGGAGGATTTTTCTCAACTAGCAGTAAATTCACTGTATATTTCTTGCAAAAACTATTGTATAATGATTATAGAAGTTACTTATTAAAAGTAATTGTTGTTGCTTACATGAATTGCGATTTTTTACTTTGCTATAAGACAAGTTATCGCGAAAAATTGCGGAAGTTAGAAATTTAAACTGTAATTAGTACAGAATTTGTACTCTTTAAGGAGAGTGAGCTTTGTATGGTAACATTATATAGTTCTCCAAGCTGTACGTCTTGTAGAAAGGCGAAATTATGGCTAGAGGAAAATCATATTCCTTATACAGAACGTAATATTTTCTCAGACCCATTAACGATTGATGAGATTAAAGAGATTTTACGTATGACAGAAAGCGGAACGGATGAGATTATTTCTACTCGTTCAAAAGTTTTCCAAGAATTGAATGTGAACTTAGAGTCTTTACCACTTCAAGATTTATATAAGATGATTCGTGACTATCCAGGTATTTTACGTCGTCCAATTATGATTGACGAAAAACGCCTTCAAGTAGGTTACAACGAAGACGAAATCCGTCGTTTCTTACCACGTACAGTAAGAACGTTCCAATTACGTGAAGCACAGCGTCTTGTAAATTAATTATAATAATATGAAAACCTTCTACCTATTATAGAGTAGAAGGTTTTTTTTTACTGTTTAACATTACGTAATCGCACTTGTTGAACGA
This sequence comes from Bacillus cereus, assembly GCF_015071065.1. Lineage (GTDB taxonomy): Bacteria > Bacillota > Bacilli > Bacillales > Bacillaceae_G > Bacillus_A > Bacillus_A cereus_BA. The sequence goes on from NZ_VOVA01000002.1 coordinate 181,854, forward strand.
TAAAGCCTATGCATAAAATGGTGAAAATGAACAAATAAGGGATACTTGCGGTAAAACTAGGATTATGATGAAAAAACGTTGCAAGTCTGTTTTCATGTGTAATCATTTTTCCTGCTGTATAGGCAAGAACTGCTGCTCCGCAATAAATGAGAAATGGAAGGCGTTCCATGAGTATTAAAATAAGTTTGCTTCCCCAAATGATAATCGGGATAGAAATGAATAAACCGATAATTACGAGTGAAAGTCTTCCGTGAGCTGCTCCTGCAATGGCAATAACATTGTCAAACCCCATAACGAGATCCGCGAATACAATTGTACGCACAGCTTGGAATAAAGTCGTTTTTCCTTGGATAGAAGAAAGATCGTTGTTATTATCAGTGAGTAAATTGACCGCAATTAATGTGAGTAAAATTCCGCCGGTGAGTTGTAAAAATGGGATATCAAGTAAATAGACAGCTAGTATCGTGAGGAGAATTCGTAGCACAATTGCTAACATAGTACCAATCAAAATGGCTTTATTTCGTTTTGCTTCAGGTAAATTTCGGCTAGCTAGTGCGATGACAATTGCGTTATCGCCACCTAGTACAACATCGATACCGACAATCATTAGTACAGATGTTAAAAACTCTAAGTCCATTCGTCTGCCTCCATTTATGATGTTTTAATAAGCGAAATATATGTATGTGGTGAAGAAAGTTTGTCTAGTTTTGATCCCGCGCCCCCGGGGACAAAATAATCACCTCTAATAGAAGTTTCACTTTATTACAGTGTACGGGGGAATATGGGAATGTATGTCCAAATTTTTTGTGAGCAGTGCATTGGTATAACGGTATATTTATCCCGATTGGTGTGAGCTAGTAATCAGTGAAGGATAAAAAAAATACTGATTAATGTTTCACTTTATCTAAACAGTCGAATACAGATAGGTATATAACTATTTTTGTAAAATAAATCGATTTTATTTCCCTTCTGGAGAATCTTATCATAAAATGAGAGTACAAGAATCTATTGTTTTGTCATATGAGTGGGGAATCCCTTCATAACAATTCTAAGCAGGAAGGGAGAGTTGTATTTTGGATATTGAAAGAATTAATGACCATACAATGAAATTTTTTATTACGTACATTGATATAGAGGACAGAGGGTTTAATCGGGAAGAAATTTGGTATGATCGCGAACGAAGTGAAGAGCTTTTTTGGGAGATGATGGACGAAGCTCGTGATCATGATGATTTCTTTATCGATGGGCCGTTATGGATTCAAGTGCAAGCAGTCGATAAAGGGATTGAAGTACTTGTAACAAAAGCGGAGCTTTCAAAGGATGGACAAAAGCTGGAACTACCAATAGGTGTGGATAAAATTATAGACATTCCTCTAGATGAAGGCATCGAATCATTATTCCAGCAAGAATTAGTGGAAGAGGTAGAAGAGCAAGTAGGAACAAGCTTTAATGAAGATGGTACGTTTGGCTTTTTAATTAAGTTTAATGATTTTGAAGATGTCATTTCATTAAGTCATCGTCTTATCTTTGAAGATATAAAAGATGAATTGCATTCATTTGAGGACCGCTATTATGTATATGTGGAATTCGATGAAGTGCTACATGATGAAGAAGAAATTGATCGTATTTTAAGTATTGTTTTAGAATATGGAGAAGAATCTACTTTAACGATTCACCGTGTAAGTGAGTATGGGAAACAGGTTGTGAAAGAGCGTGCGCTTGAGACAATTCGCAACAATTTCCCTCCTAAAATGTAGGCCGATTTCTATAGTATGAAATCGGCTTTTTTTATGAAGAATAGGAAGGCTTTCTTATTTAGGGGGTAAGAGATGAAAAATACACTAAAACTACTTTTCTTTTTTCTACTACTGTTCGCATTATTTGTTTCATTACGCATGTTTATTGATGTAGCATTTTATTCGGATGTCATGGGGATAAAGGATGTTTCGATTTTAGGTATTATTAGTATTTTATTTACGGTTTCCGCATTTTTAATTGGATGTGTTATTTTCTTAGAAAACCGCCATCCGTCAAAAACACTTACGTGGTTAATCGTACTAGGTATTTTTCCAGTGTTCGGTTTCTTTGCTTATCTTTTATTTGGACAAAACTTTCGCAGAAAAAGAATGTTCCAAAAGAAGGCATTACTCGATGAACAGGCGTTTTTACAATATAAGGGACACGAAGATTACGAAGAACGGATTTTACGAGATCATAAGCATCAAGAATTGTTATTTCGTTTAGCAGATCGATTGGGTGCTTTAAATATTTCGTTTCAAACTGAAACGAGGACATTAACAAATGGAGACGAAACGTTTCAGGCGATTTTAGATGGGTTAAATCGAGCGAAACACCACATTCATATGGAGTATTACATTGTGCGTGATGACAAGCTCGGTACAGAAATTAAAGATATTTTAATAAAAAAATCAAAAGAAGGCGTTGTCGTTCGTTTTTTATACGACGCGGTTGGAAGCTTTAAATTATCAAATTCGTATATTGAAGAATTGAATGATGCAGGAGTAGAAATGATTCCATTTTTCCCTGTGCGCTTTCCAATTTTAAACGATAAAATTAATTATCGAAACCACCGGAAAATCGTTATTATAGATGGAAATGAAGGGTTTGTAGGTGGATTAAATATTGGTGATGAGTATTTAGGGAAGGATAAATATTTCGGTTTTTGGCGAGACACGCATTTATATTTACGCGGTGAAGCAGTTCAAAGTTTACAGCTAATTTTCCTTCAAGACTGGTTTTATATGACTGGTGAGGCGGTATTAGCACCTGAATATTTACAAGCGGAAGCAGTTGAGGGTGATCATTGGGGCGGAGTCCAACTTGTTGGAGGTGGGCCGGATAATAAATGGGAAACAATTAAACATTTATATTTTGCAATGATTGCTTCAGCTAGGAAATCGATTTGGATTGCAACACCATACTTTATTCCAGATGATGATATTTTATCTGCATTAAAAGTAGCTGCACTTGCTGGTATTGATGTTCGTTTGTTAATGCCAAGTAAGCCAGATAAGCGCACTGTCTTTTATGCATCAAGATCGTACTTTCCGGAGTTATTAGATGCAGGAGTAAAAATATATGAATATGAAAAAGGTTTTCTTCATAGTAAAGTTGTCATCGTGGATTCTGATCTCGCATCAATTGGGACAGCTAATATGGATATGAGAAGTTTTCATTTAAACTTTGAAGTAAATGCCTTTTTATATGATACAGGTAGCATTCGAAAGCTCGTTCAAGATTTTAAAGACGATTTAGAAGAATCTAGTGAAATTCATGTTGACCGATTTCATAAGAGACGTCTTCATAGGCGGATTGTTGAATCGACGTATCGGTTATTATCACCTTTATTATAAAAAGAGATGTCCGAATTTAGGACATCTCTTTTTTTGAGAGGAATTTGTAGTAAATTGTAGAATACAAGAAGTTGAAAGGGTGTGATGGTGATGTTTATTGCAAGGAGAGAAAACGGAGAGAAAATTCATCTATTATATAACCGGGATGAAGAACGTTTACGCGAAATGCGTAAACGAGAAAAATTCTTTTGTACAGCTTGCGGAAAAGAAGTGCAAATGAAATTAGGGAAACAGAAGAGCTGGCATTTTGCTCATAAGAAAGTGGATTCATGTCTTACCTTTTATGAAGCAGAATCTATGTATCATATGCACGGTAAAGAATTGTTATATAGATGGTTAAAACGTCAAGATTTTCATGTAGATATAGAGCATTATCTGCCGGTAATCCAGCAACGGCCAGATATTTACGTAGAGAGAGCGGATAGAAAAATTGCGATTGAATATCAATGTGCAAATCTCTCCATAGAGCAGCTTTATAAGCGAACGTATTCGTATTGGCAAGCTAGTATACAAGTCATCTGGATAATCGGTGGAAATCAGTTGAAAAAGCAATCCACCTATTGGATGACATTCTCCTCCCTTATGGCTTTCTCCTTACAACCTTATCCTCAGCCATTTCTTATTTTCTTTTGTCCGAAACAAAAATCGTTTATGAAATGCGCATTTATCACTCCGTTTTCTACAAATGTCTTTTTCTCACATACTATTTATTTACCAACTGATACGACTACTGTTGACATACTCTTTTCTCCCATTCCTTTCCGGAAAGAGGTATTAGGACAAGAATGGAAGAGAAAAAAGAACCATTTTCGGCAAAACGCTCTATCTATCTGGAATTATAATCATAAGTCACTACTCCGCCTCTTATATCAATATAAATGTACCCCAGCGAGTTTTCCTTCTGAAATCGGTGTTCCGCTCCCATCCGCGTTTGCTTTTCAAACAAATCCATTTATATGGCAAGCTTCTCTTTATATGAAGTGTATAGGTATGCTTAAGGTAGGGGAGTATATTTCTCTGCAATACGTATGTAACTATGTAGCAAAGTATACGAAGAGGCGTCTACTTCCGTATTTTGCACAACATATATGGAAGGTAGCAGTTGCAGAGTATATGACATTTTTATGTTATGTAGGTGTATTAATAAAAGTAGGTATTAATAAGTATCGAAAAATAAGAGATGTTATTTTGTTAAAAACAGAGGAAGAAATTATGAAATATGATGAAATTTGCTTAGCGCATGCACTATCTCTATTTGAGACAAAGTACAACATGAGAGAAGGAAAAGGGGATATAATAAAGACTGATCGTGAAGGAATTACATAAGAAAAATCGAATTGTACTTAAGTAGAGATATTATAAGGAGGGCTTAAAGAATGGCTGAACAAAATACAGTGAAATCATTACCAAATCGCAATGAGATTGAAGAAGCAAACACATGGCGATTAGAAGATATTTTCCAAACAGATGCAGAATGGGAAAAAGAATTCCAAGCTATTAAAGAGCTATTGCCAAAGTTAACTGAATTTAAAGGGAAGCTTGGCGACTCTGCAGACAATTTGCTTGAGGCATTGCAATATGAAGATGAAATTTCAATGCGATTAGGTAAGCTATATACATATGCACATATGCGTTACGATCAAGATACAACAAACTCTGTGTATCAAGCATTAAATGATCGCGCAACAAATTTATACTCACAAGTATCTAGTAGCACAGCTTATATCGTACCTGAAATTTTATCTATTTCAGAAGATACGCTACAAACTTTCTTACAAGAAAATCGAGAACTAAGTGTATATGAGCATGCATTAGAAGAAATTACACGTCAACGCCCGCACGTATTATCTGAGGCAGAAGAAGCGTTATTAGCAGAAGCATCTGAAGTGATGAGTGCATCAAGTAATACATTCGGTATGTTGAATAATGCGGATTTGAAATTCCCATCTATTAAAGGTGAGGATGGAGAAGAGGTAGAAATCACACATGGTCGTTACATTCAGTTTTTAGAAAGTGATGATCGTCGTGTACGCGAAGATGCATTCAAAGCTGTATATGAAACGTACGGAAAATATAAGAACACATTTGCAAGTACGCTAAGCGGGGCTGTGAAACGTAATAATTTCAATGCGCGCGTTCGTAAATACGATTCTGCACGTCAAGCTGCATTAAGTAATAATAATATTCCTGAGGCGGTGTATGATCAACTTATTGAATCGGTAAATGATAATTTACACTTACTACATCGATACATTGATATTCGTAAGCGTGCTCTAGGTCTTGATGAGCTTCATATGTATGATTTATATACACCACTTGTACCAGAAGTGAAAATGAATGTGAAGTATGAAGAAGCGCAAGAAATGTTATTGAAATCTTTAAATGTACTTGGTGATGAATATGTTGAAATTTTAAAAGAAGCATATGAAAATCGCTGGGTAGATGTATATGAGAATAAAGGAAAACGAAGCGGAGCATATTCATCTGGTGCATACGGAACAAATCCGTATATTTTAATGAACTGGCATGATAATGTAAATAATTTATTTACACTTGCTCATGAGTTTGGTCATTCAGTGCATAGTTACTATACAAGGAAGACACAACCGCACGTATATGGTGATTATTCAATCTTCGTTGCAGAAGTAGCATCAACTTGTAATGAAGCACTTCTAAATGATTACTTATTGAAGACGACAGAAGATAAGAAAGAGCGTCTATATTTATTAAATCACTATTTAGAAGGCTTCCGTGGTACTGTATTCCGTCAAACAATGTTTGCAGAGTTCGAGCATATCATTCATAAGAAAGTACAAGAAGGACATGCGGTTACGCCAGATATGTTAACGGAAATTTACTACGATTTAAATAAGAAATATTTCGGGGACGCTTTAGTAATCGATAAAGAAATCGGTTTAGAATGGTCTCGTATTCCGCACTTCTATTACAACTATTACGTATATCAATACGCAACAGGATTTAGTGCAGCGACAGCTTTGTCAAAACAAATTTTAGAAGAGGGACAACCAGCAGTAGAACGTTACATTAACGAATTTTTAAAAGCTGGAAGCTCTGATTACCCAATTGAAGTGTTGAAAAAAGCAGGAGTAGATATGGCATCACCAGAACCTGTAAAAGAAGCATTACAAGTATTTGAAGAGAAGTTAAATGAATTAGAAGCGCTATTGTTTGAAGAGAAGTAATGAGAAAAGACGAGGAATTTTATCCTCGTCTTTTTTGTTCAAAAGTACATTATGTCGATATTTGTCGAATGATTAAGGTGATTTTCTTTACTTTTTCTATATTAGAAGGAATTTTCACGACTTATTTTTGTAGTTAAAATCCTTTAAATCGTTTTCTATAGTTGAAATAAGAGACAGCGATGACGATAACTCCGAATAAAAGAGGGAAGGCAATAATTTTAGGAAAAGCTTGTAATAGAGAGAGGATATACAAGAAAAACGAAACAATAACACATAGAAAGATAAGAAAAATATGAGACTTTTTCATAAGGAAACCTCCTAAATTGCTTTTTTTATAGCTTATTCAGGAATGAAAACGTTTAGAATGTGACAAAAATGTGAAATTCGACAAAAGGGGTTGTCATCTGACGTCGAATCTTGTAATATAATAAGCGTGAACGAATTCACATACAAACATATACCCCTTTGTTTGAACGTGAAAATTTCTCCCATCCCCTTTAATATTTTTATAAGCCGTAAAGAAGAAGACCTGGTGTTTACACCAGGTCTTTTTCTTTTGCTATCCATTTCCAATAACGCTCGCACTTCACTTCAATCATTTGTACTTTTCGTTTTAGTTGTAATTTTTTTAGCTCGCGCTCTATTTCTTGCTGAGGACAGTCATATATAAATGAGATTTCCTTTGAAGAAATAAATTGTGTTGCTTCTAGTAATACTTCTAAAGGAGGTAATGGCTCTGGCTCAATTTCACATTTTACCAGTTCCTTTAATAGCTGTACGTATACATCATAGGAATAAATTCCTGTGATTTTAATACCTTCCTCATCTGAATTTGCATGAAAAAATAGGAGGGAAGGTATTTCTGTAATATGCATCTCATTTGTGAATTTTAGGTCGCATTGGAAAGCTTTTTTTGCGCTAACTGAGTGTAGGTCTTTTTTAAATTCCTCTACATCAATGCCGCTATCTTTAGCACAAGTAAGCAATAATTCACAGTCAGGGTTTGATACATTTTCAAGAAAAATGTATTCTTGGAGTTTTCGCAAAAACTTCGAACCTGCTTTTCGGCCTTGCAACTCCGCCGCCTTAATGGCCATCGAAACTAAATACGGTGTTGACGATGCCTCTTGCATATGTACTTTTCCATCACATGAAAAACCTTGTAAACTTGTTGTCTTTTCCCACACAAATCGAATATTAGCAGGTTTATTCCATTTGTGTGAGGAAGCGTTTCCCCCGTCTACTTTTCCTGTTACTATATGACGAATAGAGAAGTATTTCCCATATTCAAGCCATAGTTTAATAATAAATGGCTCGATATCCCAGCAATCTTTACAAAGTGGATCAATAAATAAATATGCTTCTACAGATTTATGCTCGCATGTGGAAGAAGAAGGCATATTTATATGCTTTGCTTCCTGCTTATCCATTACTCTTCACCTGTTTCATTTTGAGTATTGACCATATGTTGAGCAGTTAATGCTAAACGTTCAAAAACAAACTCTCTTATATGACCTTGCACTCCTGTATCATCCATTGCTTGCTCCATACATGATAGCCAAGCTTCTGCTCGTTTTGGAGTAATCTCAAACGGAAGATGGCGTGCTCTTAGCATAGGATGCCCATGTTCTTCAGTGTATAAATTAGGACCACCTAAATATTGTGTTAAAAATTGTTTCTGCTTCCTAGCGGTTTCTGTTAAATCATCCGGGAAGATCGGAGATAAGTCAGGGTGTTCACTGACATAGGAATAAAATGTATCCACTAATGTTGCAATGCATTGTTCACCGCCAATTGCTTCAAATGGTGTCATCGGTTGCTTGCTCATCCTTTATAAACTCCTTTTTCCATGAAATGTATATCTATTGTAGCAATGGAATGTTATGAAGAGCAACTAAACAGCCTTCATAACATTCTTTACTTATTCTATATGTTGCTAATAAATCTTTTGCTTTTCAAAAGGTGAAACGTAGCCGTAAGTACAGCTCTTCTTCACTAATGGAAATTTCACTTTAGCGCTCTTTGTTTTGTTTGGCAAGGAAAAAGCGTTTTACTTTGTTATTTGTATGACGAACTGGTACGTTATGTTGCTTTAATAACCTTATAAATGCTGCTTTACCGGTCTTTTCATCTTGCACTTCGTATTCAATTTCATAATCATCGTGATTGTAATAGAAACTATGATCAAAGACAAGCGTTCCGCCTTCAAACAATGTTTCAGCTCTTTCTGTTGTTAAACTACCCATATAAGTTAAAGAGGAAACGGGAATTTGTAATTTGTCTAGCTGATCCATTACAGTTCCTTGAATGAGTGTGTTTGTTTCCATCATAAGTTTTGCTTCTTTTTCTGTTACAGACTGATGAGTTTCTAATAAACCAATTTCAGCAGGTTGTTTTAATGTTAATGTATAAGTTCCATCTTTATGACGAATACGAAGTGCAGAGCTTGCATCTTTTAAAGAGAAGTGAGGCGTTTCAAAGTAGTGATTCACTTGTTTTGTAAATGCTTCAATAGAAAAAGATTTGCATAATGTTTGGAATTCTTCCTCTGTAACCATATTTTTAAATTCAATTTCAATTTCTTGTGTCATTGTATGCGCTCCTTTTGAAAAATAATTCTTTCCACATTATCGCTTTTTCGCAAATTTGGTTCAATGTTTTATTTGTTTGCGTCCATGTTATGATACAATAATACTGTTAAGTAAGACAGGAAGTTGAGATGGAGGAGTTCGAGCATGCAAAATAAAATTCAAGTTAAGAGCGTAGAAACGAAAGAGAATGCGCTTATTTTTTGTGCGGAAAATACTGAAATAGAGGTAAAGGAGCTAAGTGCGCGTAATCACGTACTTGTAGACTCAGACAATTTATCATTTTTATATATCTTAGAAAACGAATCATCTTTCATTTATGTAAGTATTCCACATACATGCTGGGAAGCAATGCATGAAGCGATGAATAAAGATACAGCGATGTTTATTCGCGTGAATGATGTTGAAATAGAATTAGAAGGATTAAAAGAAGAAGTAGAATATTTAGTTGAAAATATTGAAGGTAATGCAAATTACGGAGAAGAACTAGTAACTGCTGTAGAAAAAGTGTTTCTATAAGCAAATGGATTGATTTTGGTGGTGGTTGAAATGAATCGTAATTGGGAAGAATTTTTAGCACCGTATCACCAGGCGGTGGCGGAGCTGAAAGTGAAACTAAAAGGAATGCGTACTCAATTTGCAATGTTAACGGAGCATTCTCCCATTGAGTTTGTAACAGGAAGGGTAAAGTCGGTTGCAAGTATTATTGATAAAGCGGAAAAGAGAAATGTACCGCTAGACCGGATCAGGGAAGATATGCAAGACATCGCGGGCCTTCGAATGATGTGTCAATTCGTAGATGAGATTAAGCCCGTTGTAGAATATCTTCGAAAAAGAAATGATTTTGACATTGTGGAAGAACGTGATTATGTAACGCAAAAGAAAGATAGCGGCTATCGCTCTTACCACGTTGTCATTAGTTATCCTGTTCAAACGATACAGGGGGAGAAAAAAGTGTTAGTTGAAATTCAAATTCGCACGTTAGCAATGAATTTTTGGGCAACGATTGAGCATTCTTTAAATTACAAATATAGTGGACGTTTTCCTGAAGATATTAAAATACGCTTACAACGTGCAGCGGAAGCGGCATTTTTATTAGATGAAGAAATGTCTTCCATTCGTCTTGAAATTCAAGAAGCGCAAAAGGTTTTTTCACGAAAGCAGGAAACGAAAGATTCTGAATCATAAACTAAAGGGTGTTGGGCGATGAAATTTACAATTATGTCAAAGGGAGATCAATCATCAGATACATTAGCAAGTACGATGAAAGAATACTTGCTAGATTTTGGATTCACAATGGATGAAAAGGAACCTGATATTGTAATTTCTGTTGGGGGAGATGGAACGCTTTTATATGCATTTCATCGTTACTATAATCGATTAGATGAAACCGCATTTGTTGGTGTACATACAGGGCATTTAGGTTTCTATGCAGATTGGTTACCGACGGAAGTAGAGAAGTTGGTGATTGCAATCGCTAAAACACCGTTCCAAGTGGTTGAATATCCACTTTTAGAAGTGATTATTCGCTATGTGAATGGTAGTAAAGAGTCGCAGTATTTGGCGATGAATGAAGCGACTGTAAAAAGTGCAGAAGGTACATTAGTAACAGAAGTGGAAATACGCGGAGAGTATTTCGAAACGTTTCGCGGAGATGGTCTTTGTATTTCTACTCCTTCAGGAAGTACCGCGTATAATAAGGCGCTTGGCGGAGCAATTATTCACCCTTCTATTGAAGCGATTCAAATTGCAGAAATGGCATCTATTAACAATCGTGTATTTCGTACGGTAGGTTCGCCGCTCGTACTGCCGAAGCATCATACATGCGTTTTAAAGCCGGCTGCAGGAATGAACTTGCAAATTACGGTGGATCATTTGACGATGGTTCATCAAGATGTGAAATCAATTCAGTATCGCGTTGCAAATGAGAAAGTACGATTTGTTCGTTTCCGTCCGTTCCCATTCTGGAAACGTGTTCGTGACTCGTTTGTTGCAGATAAATAGAGAGGGTTTATATATTTGAACAGATTTACATTGAAATGGGATATAGGGCTGGCTGAAGAGGGAACTTTAGTTAGAGAATTTTTGAAAACAAAAGGGATTTCGAAAGCTGCTTTAACGGATATAAAGTTCCGTGGCGGAGCAATTGAAGTAAACGGGAAGCACACGAGTGTTCGTCACAAGTTACAAGCTGGTGAAGAATTACAAGTCTTTTTTCCAGTGGAGGAAAGAAGTGAAGGGATGGAAGTGGAAGAGATCCCTTTATGTATCGTATATGAAGATGATGCGGTTCTTGTTATAAATAAAGAAGCAAATATGTCGACGATTCCGTCTAGGGAGCACCCGTCAGGAAGTGTTGCAAACGCTCTTTTATATCATTATGATAAACAAAATCTTGCAAGTACGGTGCACATTGTGACGAGGTTAGACCGTGATACTTCAGGGCTTATGTTAATTGCGAAAAATAGATTCGTTCACCACCTTTTATCGAAGCAGCATCAACAAAAAGGGGTGAAACGAACGTATGAGGCAATCGTTCATGGGACTATTTTAGAAGAAGTAGGAACGATTGACGCACCAATCGGACGAAAAGCGGATAGTATTATCGAGCGAACTGTCTGTGAAGATGGTCAAAGAGCTGTTACTCATTTTAGAGTGATGGAGAGTTCTTCCGATAAGACGCATGTAGCGCTTGAGCTTGAGACGGGAAGAACGCATCAAATTCGTGTACATATGGCACATATAGGATATCCACTACTTGGGGATGATTTATACGGTGGCCGAAGAGATGTGATAAAACGTCAAGCGCTTCATAGTACATCTTTGACGTTTTATCATCCTATTTTAGAAAAGGGAATGACTTTTACCGTAAGTATCCCAGAGGATATGCAATACGCTTTACATAACAATTAAAAGGGAACAAAATTCTTATCATAAAAAGAATTTTGTTCCCTTTTTTTAGCGAAATAATATTAAAATTTGATTTTCACTAGTACGTTTTATAACGAAAAAGCCACTTTCAGATTTTGTAGCAATGCCGTCATCATTTGGACGACAATACCCGTGTATTTCGCAAGTGCCGTCATCACGTACTAACATTTGTCCAATTAATCCGACAGGAAGCCACTCAGTACGGTCTCTTCTTGATATATACTTACAAGCTGGATCCCATTCTGTATTTAAAAGAGGTTGTATTTCTTGCGTATCCGTACGCGCATATTGACGTTTTCCGAAGCTATCTGTTTTATAGCGTTTTTGCCAACTTAAAGCACCGCTATTTCCTATGAGAGCAGGAGTAGCGCTAGATATGCCTAATATGAATGTATCATTAGAAGTAGCTTTTCGAATTTTTTCTTCGCTACTAAATGTAATGAAATAACCGATATCAATAGGGCTATGATCTGCTGTCTCAAACATTTGTGCAAAATCAGTACCGCCCGCATTGTAAGAAGCACCATCGATATACATTTCTCCGTTATGGGCAAGCCATTTGGCACCTATATTATAATCAGTGTCATTTGTCCCATTTGCAATAAACCAGGAATAAGCTTCTTCTGCTGTACCAAATTTACCCATAATATGGCTACCTGCAAAATTAGCTGTTGATGTATGATTTCCTTCCGCATGAGATGAGAATCCGTTAGCGATAGTTGCGGTTCCTTCTGCATGTGCTGCTTCGCCGAAAGCAATTGTATGTTTTCCTTCCGTGTGAGAATAAGGACCGCCTGCTGTCGTTTCACTTCCTTCACTATGCGAACTATGTCCAGTTGCCTTTGTTTTTGAACCTTCTGCATGAGAAAAGGCACCCTCTGTATGAGTAAGAAATCCTTCGGCATGTGAGGCTATCCCGTCAGCTGTAGAGTGAAGGCCCTCCTTATATGCGTATCTGGCTATTTTTTCATTCTCTGCAGGAGTAGGTGAAAGTATAGGGGATTGAGTGATAGTAGAACCCTCTTTTGTTTTTGTTACTTGTTGTATAATATTGATGGGAATTTCAGCTTGGGCTTTTTCTTTAATTGCTTTAGGAATTTCAGCTTGGGCTTTTTCTTTAATTGCTTTAGGAATTTCAGCTTGGACCTTTTCTTTAATTACTTTAGGAATTTCAGCTTGGACCTTTTCTTTAATTGCTTTAGGAACTTCAGCTTGGATTTTTTCTTTAATTGTTTCAGGAATTTCTTTGTTTATATTCTCCTGTAAATTCTTTGACTCAAGTATAGGCTCATTGTTATGAGAAAGGCGTTTCTTTTTTTGTAGTGCCTTTATTTTTCTGTTATCTATAATTCGTCTCATAACAGCATTTTCTAAAGAAATATATGTTCCTCTCGTTTTCCCTGTTTTTATTTCCTCTCGTTCTTCTATCTCTTCAATAGCCGCAGCTCGTATGCAGCACCAGTTGTTAATTCCATATATGGGATGATATAAAGGAGAGAAATTTCTTTTTTGTTTAGATCGTTTTTTCTTCATTCCGTCACCTCCTGCGACAGTATATGCCGCATAGTAAAAAAAAGATGCACTTCATAGCATCTTTTTTTACTGTATGACCGATTTTTAACGAGGAATTCGCCTAGAAATCATTTTTTATACGTACTGGGAATGAATTGTACAAAGGTAAATGCAATTATGAAATTGGGCGGAACTTTTCAGTGACAAAAGGTAGGGAAGAAGGGACGGAAATGGTCTCGATTTCAGGATAACGAAGTCCAGTTAGTTTGCCGCCAAACACAGCGCCGGTATCAATATTGATTGTATGATTCACAAAGCGAGGCTCGTTGACAGGTGTATGTCCATATATAATCCATGTTTCCCCCGTATACTCTTTCGCCCAATCTCGGCGTACAGGTGAGCCGTCAGGATGCTTTTCTCCTGTAATATCACCATATAATACAAATGTTTGCACTTTTTTATCATTTCTTCCTATGTAATCCTGACGAATGCCAGCATGGCATACGATTAATTTTTTGTTATCCAGTATGTGATACAGTGGGGACTGCTCGTAAAGCGTAATGAACTTTTCTTTTATGATTTGTTGTTTATTAGAAGGTAATGCTTCATATTCAGCAACAGTTGTTTCGAGTCCATGAGCGATTGAAACATTACGCCCAAGGAAAAAACGATACAGTTTATTACAGTGATTCCCAGGCGCATAATAAGCTTCTTTTCTATTTATTACGAGCTCCCATACGATTTCAATCATACGTAATGAATGAGGGCCGCGGTCTGTAATATCACCAACGAACGCCAGCTTTCGTTTGGCGTTATGTATAGGGAGACCACTAGCCCAGCTGTATCCTAGTTTCGTTGTTAAATCTTGAAACTCTTGGAAGCATCCGTGAATATCACCTATAATGTCATATTTCATATGTAAACCTCCAGTTCATCTTTTCATTAGTATATCTAAAATGAATATAGAAAAAAACATACCGTTTTCCGATATGGTTCATTTAAACATAAAGATTTGCGTTCTTGAACGTACGTTTAAAATAAATCCGATAGCAATCATGTATGTGAGTAGTGAACTCCCGCCATAGCTCATAAGAGGTAATGTTATTCCTGTAATAGGGAGTAAACCGATTGTCATCCCAATATTTTGGAATACTTGGAAGGTGAACATTCCGATTGTACCAGCGCAAATATAACTACCGAAAGGTTCATTGCTTTCTAAAGCGATATGGATCATTCGGTAAATGAGTAAGAAAAAAAGTGAAATAATAACACTTGCTCCTAAAAAACCGAATTGCTCAGCGACATTTGTGAAAATAAAATCTGTATGTGGCTCTGGAAAATATACTTGTCCATTTTCCCATCCTGTTCCTTGCATTTCTCCTAATCCGGTAGCTAAAAATGCCTGTCTTAATTGGTATCCTTGTGTGTCATATTCGTAAGGAGATAACCAGCCATAGAAGCGGTTTAATTGATACTCTTTTAGAATATGCTCTTTAAAGAACTCTGTATGAGTGAAATAAGTATATATTAAGATAAAGCCTATGACGAAAATGACGGAGGTTAATCCGAGGATAAGGCGCCAACGTATACCAGAAACTAAAATCATTGCTGCAAGCATCGCTGATATTACCATAGTGTTTCCTAAATCAGGTTCTTTTGCGATTAAAAGTAGTGGAGGTAAACTAGCTGCGAATATTTTTCCAAGTAAAATAAAATCTTCACGGGTTGTCCGGAAAAAGTACTTTTCATTATGATTTGCTATAATTCGTCCAATGATGATAATTAAGAATAATTTCATAATTTCAGAAGGTTGAAAGTTTCCGATGCCTGGGAGTCTATACCATGCGGTAGCCCCTTTAATCGTAACGGCACCCGGAACTTGAAGTTCTAGACCAATAAGAAGTATGAGGGCAAAGCTATACAAATACCAAGCAATTTGTTTATATCGATCGAAATCAATAATCATAATAACGCCAATGGCCACAAATCCAATGACATACCATTGGATTTGTTTTAATGCAAAATTTATGTTTTGTAAAAATGGTGGTAAAGAAGCTTGTGCGCTTGCAATAGCAAAGCAACTAACAGTCCCAATGGCAAATAAAATAAAGATTAGTATGTAGTCTATTTGATATTGAGAGTTCGTATCTTTCACGGTATGTATTCCTTTCTATCGCCTAGTAAGTGTGATGATGACGTGATTGTAAAAAAATAATATGCAAGTAGACTGTTCATACATTTATTCCACTATTTATGGAAAGTCATACATAATAGGAAGGAATATCTCTTTTGTAATTATATTCAAGTTATAGGAAAGATGTACATCCGCATTTAGAATGAGGTTGGGATGTTACCTATAAAATTGTGAAAGCAGTAAAACTGATACCAGTTTTACTGCTAAGGAAACAATTATGCAATTTTTTCAATAACAATTGATGCCCCCGTACCAACAGCTAGTGATAATACCGCCTCTATACCAATTACTTCAACTGATACTGGAGCTGTTGTAATTTGTGTAATCGCTTGGATAACGATAGGTGCTCCAATTGAAACTAAGTTTCTTCCAGCACCTGGTACTTTTACACCATTTACTTGAATTTCAATGCCACCCAGTAAACCTGATGTTGCAGTATATGCGATAACAGTAATTTTATATAATCCATTTTGGTGTATGGTGAAAGTATCGCTATCTAATTGAGTAATCGCTGTACCGAGCTGTGACCCAACGGTATTAAATGGTACAGGCGTGTTAATCTCAACGTTGATGCTACTCGCAGCGGCGTTAAATGCGTACAATCCTGCTGGAAGTCCTAATCCAGATGGCCCAGTGTTGCCAGTCGGTCCGGTAGTGCCAGATGGCCCAGTGTTGCCAGTCGGTCCGGTTTCGCCAGTCGGTCCGGTAGTGCCAGATGGCCCAGTATCGCCGATCTGTCCAGTGTTACCGATTGGTCCAGTAGCACCAGTCGGCCCGGTAGTACCAGATGGTCCAGTGTTGCCAGTCTGTCCAGTAGCACCAGTCGGCCCGGTAGTGCCAGATGTTCCAGTATCGCCAGCCGGTCCAGGTGTCAAGGGAAATTGTGGAAATGCAGGGTCGAATGTGCTGGAAGATAAAGAATCAATTGGATTTAAGCCATTTGAATCATTATGATTGGACATAAATTCACCTCCGTAAATCTCTCGTTATATAATAGGTGGAAATTAATGAGAAAATGACATAGATATTTGTATGCTTGAAAAGAAACTTTAATTATATGGAACAATATAAAAAAATGGAAAGTTTTGTGTGGATATAACATATGATTGAGATGGAACAGAGTAAGTATATGGAACATTATAAAGATGTACTATCTCCATCATAAGGGAGAGATGCATAATGAAAGGGATTATTTTAGCGGGCGGAACTGGATCGAGACTATATCCAATAACGAAAGTAACGAATAAACATTTACTTCCCGTTGGGCGGTATCCGATGATTTATCATGCAGTATATAAACTGAAACAATGTGAGATTACAGATATTATGATTATTACAGGTAAAGAGCATATGGGAGATGTTGTTAGCTTTTTAGGGAGTGGTCACGAATTTGGTGTGTCCTTTACGTATCGTGTGCAAGATAAGGCAGGCGGAATTGCGCAAGCGTTAGGGCTTTGTGAAGAATTCATCGGGAATAATCGTATGGTAGTTATATTAGGAGATAATATCTTTTCAGATGATATTCGTCCATATGTTGAAGAATTCACAAATCAAAAAGAAGGTGCTAAAGTGCTGCTTCAATCTGTAGAAGATCCCGAAAGATTTGGTGTGGCACATATTCAGGACCGAAAAATAATTGAAATTGAAGAAAAGCCGAAGGAACCGAAAAGCTCTTATGCTGTTACAGGAATTTATTTGTATGATTCGAAAGTCTTTTCTTATATAAAAGAATTAAAACCTTCCGCAAGGGGAGAACTTGAAATTACGGATATAAATAATTGGTATTTAAAACGAGGGGTACTTACTTATAATGAAATGAGCGGATGGTGGACGGATGCAGGAACTCATGCTTCTCTTCAAAGGGCGAATACGTTAGCGCGGGATATAAACTTTGGGAAACAGTTTAATGGAGAATAGGTGAGAATATGAAAGTTGTAGACACAAATTTTATCGATGCGAAATTGTTAGAACCGAAGTTATTTGAAGACGATCGAGGTTTCTTTATAGAAAGTTATAATCAGAAGATGCTAGAAGCATTAGGAATTACGCATTCATTTGTACAGGATAACGTATCTTATTCAGCTAAAGCGGGAACGATTCGAGGACTACACTTTCAGAAAAAACCGAAAGCACAAACGAAACTCATTCAAGTTGTTCAAGGGGTAATTTATGATGTGATCGTAGATTTAAGAAAAGATTCACCAACCTTTAAACAGTGGAAAGGGTATATTTTAAGTGCGGATAATCACCGGCAATTATTAGTGCCAAAAGGATTTGCTCATGGTTTTTGTACGCTTGTACCTTATACAATTGTTATGTATAAAGTAGATGAGTATTATAGTGCTGAGCATGACTCAGGATTACTTTGGGAAGATAAAGAATTAGCAATTCCATGGCCGGTAACAAACCCTATTTTGTCTAATAAAGATCGAATATTACCATTACTTCAAGAATATGAAGATAGTTTTTAAGTAGGAGAGTTGTTTATGAATATACTAGTAACAGGTGGGGCAGGATTTATTGGAAGTAATTTTATTCACTATATGTTAAAAAACTATGAAACATATAAAATTATTAATTACGATGCATTAACATATAGCGGGAATTTAAATAATGTAAAGTTAATTCAAGACAATCCTAACTATTCATTCATAAAGGGGAAGATCCAAAATAGAGAGCTACTGGAGCATATTATTAATGAACGTGATGTGCAAGTAATTGTAAATTTCGCGGCTGAGTCACATGTGGATCGTAGTATTGAAAACCCGATCCCTTTTTATGATACGAATGTAATTGGGACGGTCACCTTATTAGAGTTAGTGAAAAAATATCCACATATTAAACTCGTGCAAGTATCAACAGATGAAGTATACGGGTCTTTAGGGAAAACAGGGCAGTTTACAGAGGAAACCCCGTTAGCTCCAAATAGTCCATACTCTTCCAGTAAGGCGAGCGCGGACATGATAGCTTTATCTTATTATAAAACATATCAATTACCAGTCATAGTGACGCGTTGTTCCAATAACTATGGGCCGTATCAATATCCTGAGAAGTTAATTCCATTAATGGTTACGAATGCGCTGGAAGGAAAAACCCTACCGTTATATGGTGATGGATTAAATGTAAGAGATTGGTTACATGTAACGGATCATTGTAGCGCGATTGATGTTATTTTGCATAAGGGGCGCTTAGGAGAAGTATATAATATAGGCGGAAATAACGAAAAAACAAATGTAGATGTTGTGGAACAAATTATTAATCTATTGGGAAAAACGAAAAAAGATATTGAATTTGTTACAGACCGTTTAGGTCACGATCGTCGTTATGCGATTGATGCACAAAAGATGAAGAATGAGTTGAATTGGGAACCGGAGTATACGTTTGAACAAGGGTTAAAAGAAACGGTGGAATGGTATGAACATCACCTGGAATGGTGGAGACCACTAAAGGAAAAGTAAGGGGCATGTAAATGAAAGAGCGGGTTATCATAACAGGAGCAAATGGTCAATTGGGAAAACAACTACAAGAAGAGTTAAATCCTGAAGAATATGACATATATCCATTTGATAAAAAGTTACTAGATGTAACAAATATATCCCGAATTCAGCAAGTGGTACAAGAAATAAGGCCACATATAATCATTCATTGTGCAGCGTATACGAAGGTTGATCATGCTGAGAAAGAACAAGATCTTGCTTATTTAATAAATGCGATAGGAGCTCGAAATATAGCGGTTTCTTCACAATTAGTAGGGGCTAAGTTAGTTTATATTAGTACCGATTATGTATTTCAAGGGGACAGACCGGATGGATACGATGAATTTCATAATCCAGCGCCGATAAATATATACGGTGCCTCTAAGTTTGCGGGGGAGCAGTTCGTCAAAGAGTTACATAATAAATATTTTATCGTTCGTACATCTTGGCTATATGGTAAATATGGAAATAATTTTGTGAAAACGATGATGCGATTAGGAAAAGAAAGAGAAGAAATATGTGTTGTAGCGGATCAAATCGGCTCTCCTACGTATGTGGCAGATTTAAATATGGTTATTAATAAGCTCATTCATACTTCTTTATACGGTACGTATCACGTATCAAATAGAGGTTCATGTTCTTGGTTTGAATTTGCTCAAAAAATATTTTCATATGCAAATATGAAAGTGAATGTATTACCTGTTTCAACCGAAGAATTCGGATCGGCGGCAGCGAGACCGAAATATTCTATTTTTCAACATAACATGCTACGATTAAATGGTTTTTTAGAAATGCCTTCTTGGGAAGAAGGATTAGAGCGGTTTTTTATAGAAACAAAAAGTCATTAACGAATTTACGATAATGACTTTTTTGTTTGCCTTTAAGAGGTTTTATGATACTATAATTATAGTATCAGGTACTAATAACAAGTATAAGCATTTCTGGGAGGATATATCATGGAACTATTACAAGGGAAAACATTTGTTGTTATGGGCGTTGCGAACCAAAGAAGTATTGCATGGGGAATTGCTCGCTCTTTGCATAATGCAGGTGCAAAATTAATATTCACATATGCAGGAGAACGTTTAGAAAGAAACGTTCGTGAATTAGCGGATACATTAGAAGGACAAGAATCACTTGTATTACCTTGTGATGTAACGAATGATGAAGAACTTACAGCTTGCTTTGAAACGATTAAGCAAGAAGTAGGTACTATTCACGGTGTAGCACATTGTATTGCTTTTGCAAATCGTGACGATTTAAAAGGCGAATTTGTAGATACTTCTCGCGATGGATTTTTACTTGCACAAAATATTAGTGCATTCTCTTTAACAGCTGTAGCAAGAGAAGCGAAGAAAGTGATGACAGAAGGCGGAAATATTTTAACTTTAACATACCTTGGCGGCGAGCGTGTTGTGAAAAACTATAACGTTATGGGTGTTGCGAAGGCTTCATTAGAAGCGAGCGTGAAATATTTAGCGAACGATTTAGGCCAACATGGCATTCGCGTTAACGCTATTTCTGCAGGACCAATTCGTACGTTATCTGCGAAAGGTGTAGGCGACTTTAACTCAATCTTAAGAGAAATCGAGGAGCGCGCACCACTTCGTCGCACAACGACTCCAGAAGAAGTTGGAGATACAGCAGTATTCTTATTCAGTGATTTAGCACGCGGAGTAACAGGTGAGAATATTCATGTTGATTCAGGATATCACATTCTAGGATAAATATAATATTGAGTATAGTTTTTTAGGACAGTCTCTAAATAGTGAGACTGTCCTTTATTTATGTTCTGAGCAAGAAAGATTTTTAACGAAAGTTCTTACGTCGTTATGAATATAACTATAATAGTACACGATTTATACCGCATTAACAGGCAGTAGCTTTCGCCTTCAAATTTAGTAAAGGAAAAGAATTTGAGGGGGATAAATTATTTGTAAATGTCCGATTGGCGAGGGGGAATAATCCGTGGGAAGAAAAAAACTCTCCATGGATCAAAGTTTCACTTTATGGAAGTGGGAGGGACGAGTGTGGAGAATAAAAATAAAGGCTCAACAGTTGGAAAACCGTTGCTATATATAACGCAAGTAAATTTAGAACTTGATACACCGAAAATAAAAAGAATTCTTCTTACAAACTTTGAAAATGATAATAGGCAGGAACAAGGTGATAGAGAGCAATCCAGTATAAGTAGTGCGGTGGAAGAAATGGTAATACAAAAAGAAATTGAGAAAGTGGTAGAACAAAAAGAAATTGTGAACAAAGAGAAACAAGAGGAAGTGGAACAAATAGAAGTTGGAGAACAACGAAAGCAGGTGAGAACGGTCCCGCACAATAAATCATTTAAGGATATGAACAATGAAGAAAAAATTCATTTTTTATTAAATCACCCTCATTACATTCCGAAAGTAAGATGTAGAATTAAAACAGCGACCGTCTCCTATGTAGGATCCATTATTTCGTACCGAAATGGTGTTGTATCAATTATGCCGCCAAATAGTATGAGAGATATTCGATTATCTATAGAAGAGATAAAATCAATTGATATGGCTGTTTTTTAAATTATGTAAAGGTGGTAGATAGATTCTACCACCCCAATAGTTTTTTAGTTTACTTATTAGATAGTAACGTCTCGTAAGCACTGAATAGCACAGAAACAGCTTAAATCAACAGTAATGCAAGTATTTGTACCGCGTAAAGTTGCATTTGGTAAATTTAAAAACGTACAAATTGGATTGTCACCAGGTGGAACAGGATCTCCGCCGATAGTTACAGTTAATACACGTAATACAGCACAGCTATCATCATCTACGCTCTCGACACGGAAAATCGGAGATGTACAGCTAGTAAGACTTCCTGATGGTGCAAATGCTTCAAAAATTTCTCCATTTTTTTTGTATAAAATAAAAGGACGTGTATTTGCTACTGATGAACTGCTGTGTGCTCCTAAAAATGGAATTTCGCAACCAGATCCGCATGTTGTAGTAGAACAATCTTGTAATTCATTGATAAATTTTACAACATCAGCTACGCAATGAGAAGAGCTATGGTGTTTATTTTCGTTACAACTCATTAATGTCACTCCTTATCTTCTTGTTAGTATTTACATTAATAAGATATTGGAGCGGAGGGGAATCGGTCACACTCTAAAGAGCTTTTTTTTTAAATAGGCTAAAGAAGGTAAGGGACGGTGAAGTTATGTTATTTACAAGCTGGCTTCTATTTTTTATTTTTGCTCTAGCTGCTTTTAGGTTAACTCGTCTTATTGTTTATGATAAAATTACAGCCTTTTTGCGAAGACCGTTTATTGAAGAGTTAGAGATTACGGAACCTGACGGAAGCGTATCAACTTATACGAAGGTGAAAGGGAAAGGTCTTAGGAAGTGGATTGGGGAATTATTAAGTTGTTATTGGTGTACAGGTGTATGGGTCAGTGCCTTTTTATTAGTCTTATATAATTGGATTCCAATCGCCGCGGAGCCGCTACTAGCATTATTAGCTATTGCAGGAGCAGCAGCAATTATTGAAACAATTACAGGACACTTTATGGAAGAATAATAAATTTTTATGTTAGAAAAAGCGGAGTTTAAAATAATGAGGGAACGGAAATAAGGAGTTGTTCATATAGTAAATAGACAGAATTGACAGTAGAGGAGATGTTTGCTGTGAGCAATAATCCAAGGCCAAATTCATATGATCTTCAGCAGTGGTACTACCTACAGCAACAGCAACAAACGCAGCAACAGGCAAATCAAGAGCAATTACAGCAACAAGGATTTGTGAAGAAAAAGGGATGTAATTGCGGAAAGAAGAAGAATGTCATAAAACACTATGAAGAATGAAACACTCATGTTACTGTGAGTGTTTTTCATTTAATAACTAAAAGTGGTATCTCAAATAAGAAATACCACTTTTAGTTAACCAATTTGTAGAACTGTTAATGCCGCAGCACGAATATCTATACTACCTTGTAATTGAACAGGTACGATTTGAATGAGATTACCAGAGTTTAAGTTAATAAGAATAACACCACTGGATATGTCTACTTCACCAGTACCAATAACGTTAGAACGGATTGCTGTACCTGATCCGGGAATAATATTCTGGGATGTATTTAATGATAAGAAGAAACGAGCGAATTCGGGTGTAACGTTAGGGTCATTTAAAGATATTGATAAGGTATAGCTGATTTGATAAATGCCAGTTCTATGGATTTTAATTCCATATCCAGTGCTTACTGTATCATTTATTACTGGAAAAGTGAAATCTGGGTTTGGACTTGTACTAGGTAATAGTAGAGGTGTGAATAATGACGCGAATTGAGGGGCAGTAGCGTTGAATGCAAAGCCAAAAGCTGGTAATGTACTAGCGGCTTTTGCATTGCAATCGATCTTTTTAAATTTACAATCATCAGAAGAAACCATATTTTTCACTCCTTTATTGCTCCTACTATCAGTTAATGTAAGGGACAAGTTCGTTGATCTAGACAAGTTCCTAAACTTATAAAAAAAACACGTAGTGCCTTTTAAGCATGGATTGGGTGACAGAATTTTCTGCCACCCAATCCATGCCTAAATCATTATTTATTTTTAAATAGAAACATCAGGTAGGCACTGAATAGCACAGAAACAACTTAAATCAACAGTAATGCAAGAATTTGTTCCTCGTAAAGTTGCATTTGGTAAATTTAAAAGCGTACAAATTGGGTTATTCCCAGGTGTTACTGGATCTCCACCGACAGATACAGTTAACACACGTAATACAGCACAGCTATCATCATCTACGCTCTCGACGCGGAAAATTGGTGACGTACATTCCGTAAGGCTTCCAGATGGCGCAAATGCCTCAAAAGGTGTTCCAGCTTTTGTGTATAAAATAAAAGGACGTGTATTTGCTACTGATGAACTGTTGTGTGCTCCTAAAAATGGAATTTCGCAACCAGATCCGCAGGTTGTGGTTGCACATTCTTGTAGTTCATGTATAAAACGGACGACATTAGATACACAGTTGAAATCACAATCGTGGTGATGATGATCTTCGTTACAATTGCAGCTCATTATGTTCACTCCTTATCGTGAGTTCTGACATACACTATTACAATATGAACGGGATATGGTCGATATTACGTTAATTCTTATGATAAAGACAGGGAATTTATATAAGGAGGATGTACAAAACATGATAAAGAGAAAAGACACCCATTATTTAATGGATGTCTTTTCAGGTAAATCTTTTCGCGTAGTATATAAAAAACGAGATATATCTAGTTTCTTTCCTCTGAAAAATTGCGGGGAGGAAATGTAAAGCTCTTCTTTTGCGCGTGTAATGGCGACATAGAGTAATCGTCGTTCTTCTTCTAATGCTTCAGAAGTCTCCGTCACACGGTCATTTGCATCTTTTAAAGAAGAAGTATGCGGCAATATACCATCGCTTGCTCCGAGTAAAAAGACGCATGGAAACTCAAGGCCTTTTGCGTTATGAATCGACATAAGCGATACGGCATCTTTTTGCGGCATTGTTTTTAATGCTTCCATTTCTTTTTGCCCTTGAATTGCCTCATTAATAAATTGTAAGTAAGCGGAAATATCCGTAAAGCGAGTTGCTGATTCCATTAATTCTTCTAACATTTCTTCTTGTATGTCCTTATGCATCGTAAAGGAAGAACGATCGTTACTTTGTAAGTACTCTAAATACTTTCCTTTACCATGAATAATTTCTTTCAATGCTTTTTTCGGTTCAAGTTCTTTTATAAATTTAATAAAATCGATACGCTCATTTACTTTTTTAACTTGAAAAGGTTTCAAGCTTGGGTTTAGTAATAGAAAATGAAGAAGGGAAGGGAACCGGCCCTCACCATATTTCCATTGTTCACGTTCAATAAATGAAATGCACTCATCACGGCCAATATACATCGTTGGCAATATATTTGAAAGTGATTCGAGGCGGAACGGTTCAAGCACGAGTCTTAAGTGATCTAATACGGGTCTAATTAAAGAATGTTCGTAGAACGATTGGCTCGCTCCATGTTTAATAAATGGAACCTTATGAATTGTAAGCTGATCAAGTAAAGAACGGCTTACAGAATGTGTACGATATAATAAACAAAAATCTTTATAATTTCGTTCACCACTATCTACTTTTTCCTGAATGAGTTGCAAAATTTGATTTGCTTCATCAAGAGTTGTCGCAGGTCGTGCATAAAACGGCTGCATGCCATCGTTACGAACAGAATATAGCTCTTTATCAAAACGTTCTTGATTGAGCTTAATAACTTCATTTCCAAGTCCGACGATAAATGGATTAGATCGATAATTCGTATTAAGTGCGATAATCGTTGTATTATCAAATTCCTTTGGAAAAGATAAAATAATTTGGTGACTTGCCCCTCGCCAGCCGTAAATCGCTTGATCGTCATCACCTGCGATAAATAAATTATTTCTCGGCGTGGCTAACAATTTTACAATTTCATATTGTGCATACGAAGTATCTTGAAACTCATCTACTTCAATGTAATGAAAACGCTCTTGTAATTGAGTAAGCAGGGGAGCGTTATTTTCTAACATGTAATACATTTCTAATAAGATGTCGTCAAAATCGATATAATTGTATCGTTGTTTTTCCTCTTCGAAACGTTCGTATACTTCTTTGAACTCTTGTTCAACTGGTGTTTTCGCTTTTACATCTTTCGGACGATTCAATTTATTTTTCTCAAGTGAAATCATAGCGAGTATCGTTTCAGCATCATAAGCGTCTTTTAAGCGTAATTCTTTCAAAATTTTCTTTATCATAATTTGTTTATGTTTTTCATTTGCTAAAATTTGTTGATTATATCCCTGACTACGAAGCAATTTTAAAAAGACAGAGTGGAATGTACCAGCAACAACATAGCTACTTGCGGCATGAGTCATACCTGGTAAGTTCGCTACACGACTTCGAATTTCTTCAGCTGCTTTTTGTGTAAACGTCAGCAGCAAAATATTTCGCGGATGGACATGTTTTACATTAACTAAATAACCAACGCGAGTTGTTAAAACAGATGTTTTACCACTTCCAGCACCAGCTAGTGTAAGGACAGGTCCTTCTGTCGTTTGCACTGCTTCTAACTGTTTTTCATTTAAATAAACACCTTGCTGTTCTAAAGCGCGGAAATACGCCGCATCTGCATCTTCTTCCATAATTAAATGGGTAGATGTTTTCGGAATATGATACGTCGCTTGCGGAATGCCAGCGTGTGTTAACGATTTTTGTGAAAATTTTTCTTGTGTCATATATTCACCTTCAAAACTATAGCATCAACATTTAACTTTAGCGGAAGAAAAAGAAAATAGCAATGTAAAAAACAGGAGGGGTTACCTCCTGCTACAAAATTATCCCGCTATTTGCGGGCAGTAAAACTCCAAACTCAAAATTCAGGTGGGAGATCAACTGCCCGTAAACGCCCGATTGGTGAAGGCTAATAATCAGTGGGGGATGAACAAAACCCCCACTGATTAAAGTTTCACTTTATAATTCTTTTATCATTACGACGTGCGGGATACTTGCTTCCATAAATACATCAGAACTCGTCACGTACCCAAGCTTTTTATAGAAATTTTCAGCATGTGTTTGAGCATGAAGTTTCAATTTTGGTAGCGAATCTTCCTTCGCATACGCTTCAAGTGCATCCATAATAATTTTTCCAATTCCTTTTTTACGATGGGAAGCTAGTACGCAAATGCGTTCCATTTTTCCAATTCCATCAACGATGCGGAAGCGACCAGCACCAACTGGAACATCATGATCATATATAACAACGTGCGCCGAAGTATCTTCAAACTCATCATACTCTTCTTCTGCAGAAACCTGTTGTTCATTTACAAATACTTGCTTACGTACAGAGAATGCATCACTTAGTTGTTCGTCCGTTTGTACGATTTGTGCGTGCAAATTAGTTGTTCTCCTTTCCAAGGTGGAATGTTTCATGTACAGTCCACGTTCCGTTTTCTAATTGATATAGAAGGTGGAAACGATCGATTGGTTGCTCATAATAGAAATCTTTCATACGTAATCGACCTAATACATCAGCGTGCTCTGCATCTGATAAGCCTTGACCGATTGTTAAATGAGGTACGAAAGAGTACTCGCGCTCTTGTGTAAAGAAACCATTATGCATTTCTTCATTTAAGAAAGTAAGTTCAGGTGTTTTTTCTACTTTAAAATAAAGAACATGATTAACAGGTGCGAATGAACCGACTTTCCCAACATGAAGGGTAAATGGGTTCGTTTTGTTTGCGATTGTATGTAACTCATTCACAATCGATTCTAATTGCTCATCTTGCGTCTCAAAGGGTGTTTTCAATGTAATATGTGGCGGAACTAATGCGTAATGTGGATCATAACGCTTACGCAATCCGTTCGCTTTATCTTGAATCATTTTTGATGGAAAAATTACAATGCCTAATTTCATGTTCCAATTCCTCCCTTTGTAAGTCTAGTTAGATTTTGAGAATAAATCTCTTTATCTATTATATCAAATTATTCTGAATACTGCTCTCTATTATTTCATTGATAGAATATGAGAAAATGCTTTCGGTAAATCTGCTTGCCAATATTTCCATGTGTGATTCCCTTCGAACTCTTCATAATGCGTGATGAAATTTCTATCTGTAAGTAGTTTGTTTAACTCGCGATTTGGTTCTACGAAATCAGATACTTGTCCGTCTGTACGCTTGACAGCTGTTTCTTCGGTCCCAATTACGTGATAAATTTCTAGCGCTCCCGGATCTTTGAAATCTTTTGCTAAATTCATGACTGTTTCATCAACAAATGGTGATTGCATAACGACCTTTCCGAATGTATGCGGATACATAAGTGCGGTCATGAAGGAAACTGTACCGCCAAGAGAATCTCCAATTAAAACGCGTCCTTTACCCATTTGATACGTTGGATAATTTTCATCAATATATGGAGCAAGCTCATGAGCAAGGAAACGAATGTAAGCAGCATTCTTTACATCGCTTGGGAAATATTTTTCCTTACGATCGTGTACATTTTTATATGGAATACCGACAATAATTGTGCGGTCGATTTCTTCTGTTTCACGAAGACGCTCAATTACACGGTGCGCTTTCCCAAGCTGAAAATAATCTCTACCATCTTGTGCAATAACAACCGTATGTTTATGGAGAGGTGTGTAATTTACTGGTAAATAAACAAGAAGTGTAAGTTCCTCTTGAAGTGATGTACTAAAAAATGAGATTTCTTCAATTCTCCCTATTGTTTGATTCATGTATATCCCCCTAAATAAAAATTTACTGTAATGATTGTAAGAGCGACGCTTGTAGTGAAAAGGAAAGAAATAATCACTAATAGGTGCCTTAATTTCTATTTTACCATAATGGTACGAAGAATCTAAAAAATTAGTATTTAAGTTATGAAAGAAAACGGATATAATGAAGTGGGATTTTTTACAGGTGAGAGGGGAGACAGGATTTGAAACAAGAAAGATCAATCGCACTACCATTAGCAATTTCCATTATAGCAATTTCATTCGCAGCTGTTTTTGCAAAGATGTCCTCAGCACCATCTTCAATTTTAAGTATGTATCGATTATGGATTATCGTACTTATTATGCTGCCAATCGTTTGGAAAAAACGGGAAGAGTTTAGTAGGATTCAAATAAAAGATTGGGGATTTTTAATTGGATCTGGTTTCTTTTTAGCACTTCATTTTCTTTTATGGTTTGCATCTTTAAAATACACAACAGTAGCAAGTTCGACGATTATTTTGGCGCTGCAACCTATCGTATCTTTAGTCGGAGGTTTTTTTCTATTTAAAGAAAGAACAACCTATTCAGCAATTGCGACGATGGGAATTGCCATACTAGGCGTAATGTGTATTGGCTGGGGAGATTTAGGGCTAAGTGAGCAAGCAATTTATGGGGATATATTATCCTTTTTAAGTGTAATAGCAGTTGTCGGTTATTTATTTATCGGACAAACGACAGTAAAGAAAGTATCTCATTGGATTTATAGTTTCACTGTATTTGCCTTCGCTGGTATATTTATAGCGATTTATAACGTTATACTTCAAGTGCCATTTACAGGCTATACGAAGTGGGATTGGAGTATTTTTCTTTTACTTGCGATTGTACCGACAGTGTCACACGTCATTAATAACTGGTTATTAAATTATGTAAATGCAACAACAATTTCAATGAGTATTTTAGGGGAACCAGTTGGGGCATCTATACTAGCGTTCTTCTTACTTGGAGAAAAATTAAACGCAATGCAAATTATCGGTAGCATGCTCGTATTGTTTGGTGTATCTGTTTTCTTACTACAGCAACAAAAACGAACATCAAAAAATGTGGTAAACGAGCCGGTGTATACACAGGAATTATAACGAGTTTATTGTAAAATAGGAGAAGAGAAGTTATTGGTAACTTCTCTTTTTTTTGTCCCATGCAGAAAGTAAAACAGATAAATAGTGGAGTTACATCATACGTTTCTCATACAAATATAGAGGGGGAAGGAGAGACCAAATGAAAGATATTTTAATGAAATACATGACAAAGCTTACAACATTAAGTGAAGAGCAGCAGCGCATAATCGTGGAAGGATTACAAATTGAAGAATATAAAAAAGGAACAGTGCTCCTAAGACAAGGAGATGTTCCGTCAAAATGTTATTTTGTATTAAAAGGATGTGTTAGGCAATATTGTATTGATGAAGCAGGGAAAGAAGTTACATCAAATTTTTATACAGAAGAACAGGCAATTTCGAATTTCAACCATCATAAAAAAGATAAATCATCACCACATATGTTAACGTGTTTAGAAGACTGTGTGGTAGTAGTTGGGGACCTACATAGTGAAAAGGACATGTATAATAAATATTCACAGTTAGAAGAAATGACGCTCCAAATGATTGAATACAATTTTGGTGAAGTACAAGAAGAACTTACATTATTTATTGCATCGACATCAGAAGAGCGCTACAAATCATTATTACAAAAACGACCTCATTTAATTCATCGTGTTCCTCAATATCAATTGGCAAGTTATCTAGGTATTACGCCAGAATCATTAAGCAGAATTAAGAAACGACTCAAACAGTAGAGTTTTTTCCACCTCTAAGCAATAGCCATATACTAAATCCGAGTTCACCTGCGATCATCGGTAGTTGAAAGACAACGTTAAGAATGGAAATAATCGCATCATATTGTGAAAACATCGTATTCATTACGTTAGTGATGATATAGCCGATTGCAGCAACGAGCAGTAATATACTAATAGTTTTCGGTATGTTTTTAGATTGAAAGGTTACGTATCCTAAGGTGAGAAGATGTAAGCCGAAAATGACTAATCCTACAGACCAAATGTATTCAAAAGCTTCTAGAAATAACATTGTATATGCTTCTGAATTAGTAACTGTACTTTTTGAAAGAAGTAATATAAATGTTAAATTGAATATAGCAATCCAAAGTATAGCTGTATACATAAGACGAAGACAGGCAGCTAGTAATGAGAGGCTGGCATGGATAGGTTTTAGAAAGAAATAAAGAGCCCACGAGGCGATAATATCCGTAATAAAAATGATAATCCATCCGAAAATTTCTGCTTTAAAAAGTGAACTTGAAGTTTGAATATTATGGAGTGTCGCGTTCGCATCTCCTTGTACAACGAGATTTCCGTGAGCAAAACCGTAAGAAAAAAATGCAGCGAATGCCATGACAAGAAGAGAAGTACCAGCAAATAAGGCAAACTTTCGTTGGTTCATAATACGTCCTCCTATTTCTAATGTTATTTTCATTTTAATAGGAGAGAGGATGATGATTCATTGACTTAAATCAAGAAAGGAGGAGTTTAATGGAATTTCCATCAAAAAAAGATGCATGGTTATATCTGGTCTTTATAATCGCCCTAGGTGCATGCATTGCTCCAATTTTTGCAGGGCGGGAATATTTTCTTCTGTTTTGTACAATTCCATTAGCTATGTTACTTACTTGGAGTTGGTTTACGACAAAGTATATTGTGAAGGAAGAAGTAATCGTTATTAAATCAGGACCTATTAAGAAGCGGATTTTTATAAAAGATATAAAGAAAATTTCCAACACGAAAAATCCGTTAGCAGCTCATGCACTATCATTCGATCGATTAGAAATTGTTTACGGATCATATGAAACAGAACTTATTTCTCCAAGAAATAAAGAAGAATTTATTTTGTTGTTAAAAAGAAAAAATCCTGGGATTGAAATAAAGTAAGAGAGTGGATTCATATCCACTCTCTTTATGTCACTTTGGGTTTGTCATATAAGGTTGTACGTGAATGACACATAAATCACGAAATTTTCCTTCAGCAGTTGTGACAATTACGATTGCTCTTCCTGCACTTTTTCCAGTAATCGTTACCGTATCACCTTTTGGATAGATGGTGATGATATCAGAATTCATATTTGTCCATATAAGCTCTTTATTCGTCGCCTGCATTGGCAAAACGGAAGCTGATAAATCAGTGCTTTGTCCGGATTTAATTTTAAGTTTATTCTTTTGCATATGAACACCAATTACAGATATAACAGAAGGAGCAATTGAAATTTTAGGTGGATTTGGTTGTATGTTTAAACAAGAAGCAGAAGTGTTTGTAATAGGTGAAAATTTTCTTATATGTTGTTGCTGTAAAGATGCTAACATTTTGGAGTCCCCTTTCTGTATAAGTGTCGATACTAATAATATAAAGGAAGAATGTTATAGTAAATTTAAAGAAACATAAAGAAATTGTTAAATTTGAGAAGAATATTGTCGAACTGCGGTTAAAAGAAAGCTCTGCTGTTATCGTAACAGCAGAGCTTTCTTTTTATAGATTATGAATATGTTGTTTTTCAAAATTCTCAAATTGCTCTTCAACTTCTTTTGAAGGTTTTGTTAGTAAACTAACAATTACGATTACAATTAAACTAATAGCGAAACCAGGAATCATTTCATATAAGAAATCTTTTAAGAATTGGAATTGAGTCCAAATAATTACTGTAGCGGCACCAGAGATCATACCAGCAAGCGCGCCCCATTTCGTCATACGTTTCCAATATAAGCTTAATAAAATAGCAGGTCCGAATGAGGAACCAAATCCAGCCCAAGCATATCCAACAAGAGCTAAAATCGTATCATTTTGTTTAAACGCTAATGCGCACCCAACTAATGCGATAACAAGTACAGCCATACGACCGACAAAAACAAGTTCTTTATCAGAAGCAGAACGTTTAAAGAATGTACGATATAAATCTTCAGTTATGGCACTTGAAGTAACGAGAAGCTGAGAAGAGATTGTACTCATAATCGCTGCTAAAATCGCTGCTAATAAAAATCCAGTAATAAGTGGATGGAATAAAATTTTTCCAAGCTCAAGGAAAATTGTCTCTGGGTTAGATAGTTTTAATCCTTGTTGTGAATAGTAAGCAATACCGATAAGACCAGTAAACATAGCTCCGACAACAGAGAAAATCATCCAGCTCATACCTATTCGGCGCGCAGTTTTAATTTCTTTTACAGAAGAAATCGCCATAAAGCGTACGATAATATGAGGTTGTCCAACATAACCAAGGCCCCATGCGAATAAAGAAATCATTCCTAAAGTAGAGGCACCTTTAAAAATATCTAAACGTGTTGGATCTACAGATCGAATTGTGTCAAACGCAGGTCCAAGTCCGTTCGAATTCATAATTGTTACGATAGGAACAAGAATAAGAGCAATTACCATAATGATTCCTTGCACGAAGTCTGTCCAACTTACCGCTAAGAAACCACCAAATAGTGTGTAAGCCACGACAACTGCTGCGACAATGAATAATCCAACATGATAGTTCATACCAAATGAATTTTCAAATAATACAGCGCCTGAAACTAGTCCTGAAGCTACATAGAAAGTAAAGAAAATCATAATAACAAGTCCGGATACTAAGCGTAGCATATGAGATTTGTCATGGAAACGGTGTTCCAAAAATTCTGGGATAGTAATAGAGTTGTTTGCAATTTCTGAGTAGGTACGTAAGCGAGGAGCGACATAAAGCCAGTTTGCGTATGCGCCTAGTGTTAGGCCGAATGCAATCCAACTACTACTTAATCCAACGCTAAACATTGCACCGGGTAATCCCATTAAAAGCCAACCACTCATATCGGATGCTCCAGCACTTAATGCTGTTACTGCGGGGCCTAGTGTACGCCCGCCAAGCATATAATCTGTTAAGTTGGACGTTCGTTTATAGGCGAAATAGCCAATTACTAACATCCCGAGCATGTAAATAGAGATAGAAGTTAAAGTTAACATCTGCGTACTCATGTAGTTCCCCTTCCTTTTGTCATGTCTTTTGATGCGTTATGCATATTTATAATCTATCATGATTATTCTGAAAAATCCATTCGGAAATACGAATTTTCTGAAATGTAAGCGTTTTTTGACAATGTTTTTCTTTTGTAATATATGATTTTCTGACAAAAAACCTTAATTTTAATAGAGTATTTATTATATTTACATAAAAATAGGTTGTTTTGTCAATATAATATCGAACGAAGAAAAAATATTTTTTTCAGAAAAAGTATTGACTTATTAGAAATACGAGGAATATAATGAGTGCAACTTAAAAAAATGCAAGCGTTGATGAAGAAGAGTACACATGATGAACATGTCAGAGAGCTGATGGTTGGTGCGAATCAGTATGGAATTGATGTGGAATGGGCTTCGGAGCTTCCAAACCGAAACGAAAGAAGTAGGCTTTGGCGACATGATCTCATCGATACAAGAGACACGTATTGTTTTTGATACGGTAAAGTGCGTTACATTCGTAACGAATTAAGGTGGCACCACGGGAGTACCCGTCCTTTCTATAGGATGAGTACTCCCTTTTTGTGTATAAAAAATTAAATAAATTAAATCGTTTAAGTAAGAAGAGTACGTATATTGGAGACGTTACAGAGAGCCGGGAATAGGTGGGAGCCCGGTGCGGTACGATATACGGAATGGGCTTACGAGAGGTATGCTGAACAATTATTTTCAGTAGGCAACCCGGGTTCCGCCGTTACAAGGATAAGGTATATATTTTGTACCTGAATAAAGCGGGATGCTTTTGCATCCAACCTGAGGTGGTACCACGGTAAATTTATCGTCCTCTACATATTTCGATATGTAGGGGACTTTTTTATTTTTCAGAGTGAGGTGAAAGGCATGATGACAAAAGAGGAATTTATGAAGCAAAAAGAACAAGGTAAAACATTTTTAATAATCGCTGAAGAAGAGGGAGATAGCATTACGCCAATTTCTTTATATAGACGTATGAAAGGAAAGAAAAAGTTTTTATTAGAAAGCTCACAGCTTCATCAAGATAAAGGACGTTATTCTTACTTGGGATGTGATCCGTATGGTGAAGTGAAAAGCGTAGGTACGGAAGTGGAACGAACGATATATGGGCAAACAGAAAAGTTGCAAGGTAACGTACTGCGAGTATTAGAAGACGTGATCGCATCAGCACAAGTAGACAGTCCATTTCCATTTTGCGGAGGAGCAGTTGGATATATTGGCTATGACGTCATTCGGCAGTATGAAAACATTGGAGAAGATTTACACGATCCATTAAATATTCCAGAAGTACATCTTTTATTATATCGTGAGTTTATCGTGTATGATCATTTACGCCAAAAATTATCAGTTGTATATGTATGCAGGGAGGACGATTCGACTTCTTATGAAGAAGTATACGAAAGGTTGCAAGCATACAAAGAGGAAGTGCTAAGGGGAGAAGAAGAAAAGGTGAGTGAAGTAATATCCTCTTTATCATTTACTTCTTCAGTAACTGAAAAAGAATTTTGTGAAATGGTAGAAACGGCGAAAGAATACATTCGGGCCGGAGACATATTCCAAGTCGTATTATCTCAGCGTTTGCAAAGTGAATGTAAAGGTGATCCTTTCGCTTTATACCGAAGACTTCGAATTGCAAATCCGTCACCATATATGTTCTATATCGATTTTCAAGATTATGTTGTCCTTGGTTCTTCACCAGAAAGTTTACTATCAGTAAGAGACGATAAGGTAATGACAAATCCAATTGCTGGTACGAGGCCGAGAGGGAAAACGAAGCAGGAAGATGAGGAAATCGAAAAAGAACTGTTAGGAAATGAGAAAGAGCGGGCGGAGCATATGATGCTTGTGGACTTAGGCCGAAATGATATTGGCAGAGTAAGTGAAATTGGCTCTGTGACGATAGATAAATATATGAAAGTAGAGAAATACTCTCATGTTATGCACATTGTATCTGAAGTTTACGGAATATTACGAAAACAAATGAGTGGATTTGATGCATTAGCGTATTGTTTACCAGCCGGCACAGTATCTGGTGCTCCGAAAATAAGGGCGATGGAAATTATTAATACGTTAGAGCATGAGAAAAGAAATGTATATGCCGGAGCAGTTGGATATATTAGTTTTTCAGGAAATCTTGATATGGCGCTAGCGATTCGAACGATGGTTGTGAAAGATGAGAAAGCGTACGTCCAGGCAGGAGCGGGTATCGTCTACGATTCAGACCCTGTAGCTGAATATGAAGAAACGTTAAATAAAGCGAGAGCGCTTTTGGAGGTTATGAAATGATTGTACTTATCGATAATTATGATTCATTCACATATAACTTGTATCAACTGTTAGGCGAGTACGAGGAAGAAATTGTTGTCGTAAGAAATGATCAAATAACAATTGAACAATTAGAGAAGATGAAGCCGAAAGGAATTGTACTATCACCAGGACCTGGAAAACCAGAAGATGCTGGAATTTGTATCGAGGTTATTCGTAATTTTTATAAGAACGTTCCCATCTTTGGAATTTGCCTTGGCCATCAAGCAATCATATCCGCATTTGGAGGAGAAATTGTTAGAGCAGAGCGCATTAAACACGGAAAAACATCGCGTGTGAAACATAACGGAACGTCAATCTTTTCGTACGTTACGCAGCCGCTAACAGCGATGCGTTACCATTCACTCGTCGCAGCGCAAAATAGTTTGCCGCAGTGTTTTGACATACTCGCGACAGCGATGGATGACGGAGAAATCATGGCAGTTCGTCACAACTATTATCCGCTCTTCGGATTACAGTTTCACCCAGAATCAATTGCAACAGAAGAAGGCGGAAAATTAATACGTGCCTTTTTAGCAGAAGTGAAAGAGGAGGAGAGAGTATGAACAGTTATCTTCGAAAATTAGTAGAGGGGCAACATTTAACAGAAGAAGAAATGTATGAAGCAGGGCTCCTGTTATTAAGTGACAACATATTGGAAAGTGAAGTTGCAGCTTTCTTAGTATTGCTGAAAGCGAAAGGCGAAACAGCGGAAGAAATATACGGTCTCGTTCGTGCTCTTCGCGAAAAGGCATTACCGTTTTCAAATCATATAAAAGGCGCTATGGATAATTGCGGAACGGGTGGTGACGGTGCGCAAACATTCAATATTAGTACAACATCGGCATTTGTACTTGCCGGAGCTGGTGTAAAGGTTGCGAAACATGGAAACCGCGCTGTTTCTAGTAAAACAGGAAGTGCTGATTTATTAGAAGAACTCGGTGTAAACATTAGTTGTACGCCAGGTGAGATTGACTACTTATTAGAAAATGTAGGGATTGCCTTCTTATTCGCACCAGCGATGCATCCAGCATTAAGACGCATTATGAAAATAAGGAAAGAATTAAATGTGCCGACGATTTTTAATTTAATTGGTCCATTAACAAACCCTGTTAACCTAGAAACACAATTTGTCGGTATTTATAAACGAGATATGTTATTACCAGTTGCACAAGTATTACAAAAGCTAGGCCGGAAACAAGCGCTTGTCGTAAATGGAAGTGGCTTTTTAGATGAAGCTTCATTACAAGGAGAAAATCACGTAGCCCTTGTAAAAGATAATGAAATAGTAGAAATGAGTATTGATCCGGAAAAGTATGGTTTTTCAAGAGTGAAAAATGAAGAGATTCGAGGCGGGAATTCAAAAGAAAACGCAAAGATTACGCTTGGAATATTAAACGGAGAAAAGGGTGTATACCGCGATACAGTTTTATTAAATGCAGGGCTTGCTCTTTTCGCAAACGGAAAAGCGGAAACGATTGAAGAAGGAATTAAACTAGCAACGCATAGCATTGACTCCGGAAAAGCATTAGAAAAATTAAACTTATTAATTACAGCAAGTCATGAAAAGTTAGAAAGGGTGAATTAAAGTGGGGACGATTTTAGACAAAATTGTAGAGCAGAAGAAAGTAGAAGTTGCGGAGTTATATGAAACATATTCACCAGTGAAAGAAAAAAGGAAAACAAACTCACTTGTAAAAGCTTTAGAGCAGTTTACTGTAATCGCCGAGGTAAAGCGAGCGTCTCCATCAAAAGGCGATATAAACTTACACGTTGATGTACCAAAACAAGTAAAAACATATGAAGAATGCGGTGCTGGAGCAGTTTCGATTTTAACAGACGGTCAATTTTTTAAAGGATCGTTTCATGATTTACAAACGGCAAGAGCAGAAAGTAACATTCCGCTTTTATGCAAAGATTTTATAATTGATAAGATTCAAATTGATAGGGCGTATGAAGCTGGTGCAGATCTTATTTTATTAATCGTTGCAGCATTGTCAAAAGAGAAATTAAAAGAGCTTTATAACTACGTACTAAAAATGGGATTAGAAGCGATTGTTGAAGTTCATGATGAACAGGAATTAGAAATTGCAATCGAATTAAATCCGCACGTTATCGGAATTAATAACCGTAATTTAAAAACATTTGAAGTAGACTTAAGCCAAACTGAAAAGCTTGGAAAACGATTGAATGAGGAAAATCTACTTTGGATTAGTGAAAGTGGTATTCATTCAAAAGAAGATATTATTCGCGTCAAACGAGCTGGAGCAAAAGGTGTATTAGTTGGTGAAGCACTTATGACAACATCTTCTATTAGTAGCTTTTTCGATGAATGTAAGGTGAAAATATGAAAGTGAAAATTTGCGGTATTACTGATGTTGAAACAGCGAAACGTGCTTGCGAATACGGAGCAGATGCAATCGGATTTGTTTTTGCAGAAAGTAAACGAAAAATTACTCCAGGGCAAGCGAAAGAAATTATTGGGGAAATTCCAGCCCACGTTTTCAAGGTCGGTGTTTTCGTAAATGAATCAGTAGAAGTGATCCAGAAAATTGCAGAGGAGTGCGGGTTAACGCATGTGCAATTGCATGGGGACGAGGAAAATCATCACATTAGAAGATTGAATATTACGTCTATAAAAGCGGTAGGAGTAGCTTTAGAGAAAGATATTGAACATGCGAAAAGATACGAAACAGATTACATGTTATTTGAT
This sequence comes from Bacillus cereus, assembly GCF_015071065.1. Classification (GTDB taxonomy): domain Bacteria; phylum Bacillota; class Bacilli; order Bacillales; family Bacillaceae_G; genus Bacillus_A; species Bacillus_A cereus_BA. Next base: position 220,479 of record NZ_VOVA01000002.1, read on the forward strand.
AGCCCGAAAGAAAAGTTCCACGGAGGAAATGGAAAGACATTCTCATGGGAGTTACTCGCACATATGCCAAATGAGTTGCGAGAGAAAACGATATTAGCTGGCGGATTAAACATCCTTAATATAGAAGAAGCAATTCGAACCGTTCAGCCATATATGGTCGATGTGAGTAGCGGGGTAGAGACAGAAGGAAAGAAAGATGTAGAGAAAATAAAACAATTTATTATAAAAGCGAAGGAGTGTTCCAAATGAATTATGCATACCCAGATGAAAAAGGTCACTACGGTATATACGGGGGGCGATATGTTCCAGAAACGTTAATGCAATCCGTACTAGAGCTAGAAGCAGCGTATAAAGAAGCGATGCAAGACGAAGCGTTTCAAAAGGAATTAAATCATTATTTACAAACGTATGTTGGAAGAGAAACACCGCTTTATTTCGCTGAAAATATGACGAAGTATTGCGGCGGAGCAAAAATTTATTTAAAACGTGAAGATTTGAATCATACAGGAGCTCATAAAATTAACAATACAATCGGTCAGGCACTTCTTGCGGTAAGAATGGGTAAGAAGAAAGTTGTCGCTGAAACAGGAGCAGGACAACACGGAGTTGCAACAGCTACTGTATGTGCCCTTCTTGGATTAGAATGCGTCATCTTCATGGGAGAAGAGGATGTGAGACGACAAAAATTAAACGTGTTCCGAATGGAATTACTCGGAGCAAAAGTAGAAAGCGTAGCGGCAGGTAGCGGCACGTTAAAAGATGCGGTAAACGAGGCGCTTCGTTACTGGGTTTCACATGTGCATGATACGCACTACATTATGGGATCTGTTCTCGGGCCGCATCCATTCCCGCAAATTGTCCGTGATTTCCAAAGTATAATTGGGAAAGAAACGAAGAAACAATACGAAGCGTTAGAAGGGAAATTACCAGAAGCAGTCGTTGCTTGTATCGGTGGTGGTAGTAACGCAATGGGAATGTTTTATCCGTTCGTACACGATGAAGAAGTTGCCCTTTACGGCGTAGAAGCAGCTGGAAAAGGTGTTCACACAGAAAAGCATGCAGCGACTTTAACGAAAGGAAGCGTCGGTGTTTTACACGGATCGATGATGTACCTTCTCCAAAATGAAGAAGGACAAATTCAAGAAGCGCACTCTATTTCAGCTGGACTAGATTATCCAGGTGTTGGACCAGAACATAGTTTGCTAAAAGATATTGGCCGCGTTTCTTATCATTCGATTACAGATGAAGAAGCGTTAGACGCGTTTCAATTATTAACGAAAAAAGAAGGGATTATCCCGGCATTAGAAAGCTCACATGCTGTCGCATACGCTTTAAAATTAGCGCCGCAAATGAAGAAAGACGAAGGGCTTGTCATTTGCTTATCAGGCCGTGGCGATAAAGATGTAGAGAGTATAAAACGTTATATGGAAGAGGTGTAAAAAATGGGAGTAGAAAAAATTAAAGCAGCGTTTGAAAATGGTAAGAAAGCATTTATTCCGTACGTAATGGGCGGAGATGGTGGACTTGAAAAGTTAAAAGAAAGAATCCGTTTTCTAGATGAAGCGGGAGCAAGCATCGTTGAAATTGGTATCCCGTTTTCAGATCCAGTCGCAGACGGGCCAACTATTCAAAGAGCAGGAAAACGAGCGCTAGATAGTGGTGTAACATTAAAAGGTATTTTTCAAGCATTAATAGAGGTGAGGCAAGAAGTTCAAATTCCATTTGTACTCATGACATATGTAAATCCAGTACTCGCATTTGGAAAGGAATGTTTCATCGAGAGCTGTCTTGAAGCAGGGGTGGACGGTATTATCGTTCCAGATTTACCGTATGAAGAACAACATATTATTGCTCCGTTACTTCGAGAGGCAAACATTGCACTAATTCCACTCGTTACCGTAACGAGCCCTATTGAAAGAATTGAAAAAATTACGAGTGAATCAGAAGGGTTTGTCTACGCAGTTACAGTAGCAGGCGTCACGGGAGTACGCCAAAACTTTAAAGGCGAGATTCATAGTTACTTAGAAAAAGTAAAATCGCATGTACACTTACCAGTAGTCGCAGGATTTGGCATTTCAACACGGGAGCAAATAGAAGAAATGATTACAATATGCGACGGTGTTGTCGTTGGAAGTAAAGTTATTGAGCTGTTAGAAAATGAAAAGCAAGAGGAAATATGTGAGTTAATAAACGCAGTAAAACAAACAGAAGAGGCATAAGTCTCTTCTGTTTGTTTTATGTAAAAAGTGTTAAAATATACAGAAAACACTTATAATTCAGAGGTGATAAGGCATGCTAAGGCGGAAACTATTATATCTTCTTTTAACCGTACCACTATACGCTTGGCTCATTAGCATGACGAAAATAGAGTTAATGGCTCTATTTCTAGGGTATTTATTCATCTTTTCCAACTTAAACAGGATTCAAGAGCAATCTATTTTAGAAGTATGTATATTTTCGGTTAGTATAGAACTATTTAGTATCGTTTCGATTGTATTATTAAATGAGTTATTGCGGTGGATCCATTCATTTGAATTAACGAAACTTGGGAATATTGTATTCCAAGTAATATGTGCTTATATTGTGTTTGTTGTGTTAGACAAAATGATGGGACAGCAGACGGTGTTTCAAGATAAATAAGAGGCCCGTTATTAATAGGGCCTCTTATTATTTTAGCCTAATGGGTTCTCGCCGAAACGCTCCCATAACTTTGGAAAGCGCTCCGCTAGTTCATCTTCATCATCTTCCCAATCGAATTCCAGTTCAGGCATAGATGAATCATGCCCCTTTTCATCTAATAGGGAATCAAATTTATTCCACACATTATCGTCCCATTCTGTATCACCAGTTTCTTTTAAGGAAAAGGCTTCAAGTCCGACAGATAGCATTTCTTCAAATTCTGGAATAAGTTCATCTTCTTCATAAAACTTCGGGATTAGGTTTGCTAGAGACTCAGGGTGTTCTACTGCGGATTCAAAGGTTTCTTGTCCACATGAAATAAGCCAACCTCTAAAGTAATCAAATGAATCATCAGAGCATCCACCTAAAATAATATAAGCGCCAGCCCACAGATTAGACGTATAAGATTGCTTTAAAGCGTTATGGAGGTGAATCTCAAAGTCTATAATTTCGCTTGTAGACTTTTTAGCTAATTGTTTAACTAACCAATCACTCGTTTCATCTTTTGTAGTCATTTCAGAAATAAATTGCCAAAATTGTTTTTTATTCATATGTATAACACCTCGAAAAAATATATTTCTTAAAGTGTAACATTTTTTCGGTTATTCACTTCATTAACAATAATGAAAGAATCTGTTGTGAAATCAATTGAAAGTCATAATATCTGTTATATAATAGTTTGAATTATACTTTTTACGAAATGAGATGATAACATGGCCATATTGTTGGCATTTATCCCGATTATGATGATTTTTATTTGTTTATTTTTGTTTAAACAAACGTCATTAAGATCCTCGTTAATTTCTTATGCTGTTTCTGTTGGAATTGTTTTACTCTCGCCAACATTTCAGTTAGGGATAAGTGAAACTGTGCACGCAACGATTAAAGGTTGGTTAATTTGTTTTATTGTCGGATATGTTTTGTTTTTCGGTATTTTTTTATTTCACCTCATGAACAAAATGGGATACATCGATCAAGTAGCGAGATTTCTAGAACAAGTCACGCGCGATCGATTATTGCAAATGCTTCTTATGTGTTTTGGTATTTGTCCACTTATTGAATCAGTGAGTGGGTTCGGAATTGGTTTTATGGTCGCAGCACCTATTTTTCTTTCTCTTGGTTATAAACCGTTTCAAGCTGTGCTACTTTCGTTTATCGGTTTACTTGCAAGTTCATGGGGCGCGATGGCAACGGGTACGATTATCGGTTCTCAGCTTATTAACATGCCGCTCACCACTCTTGGCACAAATACAGCATTATTAAGCATCCCGATTTTCGCATACTTTATCATCCTTTCTTTATACGTTGTCGGTGGCTTTCAGGCAGTTATAGAAAAGTGGAAGGAAGGGATAGGATTCTTTCTACTATTTTCTCTAGGAATCTATCTTTCTAATGCATACGTAAGTGTTGAACTAGCAGGGATATTAAGTTCTATCGTTACCATTACATTTGGTTTTTTAATCATTAAATTAAAAGGAAAAGATGAGCAAAACCTTTTAACAGAGCATGCGGCGGCTACGGAGAGAGAAGTATCGATTATAAAAATTATTAGCCCTTATATCTTTTTAACAGTTTGTATTTTACTTTCTCGCCTCGTTCCAGCATTACACGATCTGCTCAGGTCATATGCAGTTCTCGATTTAAAATCATATTCTTACAAACTAGAGCTACTATATTCGCCAGGGTTTTGGCTCGCCATGACTTGTTTATTTACAATCATTTTCTTCCGCATTCCATCAAATATTATTAAACAATCACTCTCGCAAACGATAAAACAATGGATTCCATTCGCTATTACAACGACAATGTTCATTGCGATTTCAGAGTTAATGGGGGCATCTGGTATGCATTCATTACTCGCAAAAACAGCTGGTGAAACATTTGGTACCTTTTTCGTTTTCGTTGCTCCATTCATAGGCGGAATTGGTGGCTTTTTAACAGGTAGTAACGCAGGATCAAATGCAATGTTTATAAAACTCCAAATGCAAACAGCGCAAAACGTAGCACTCCCGTGGCAATACGTCACAACACTTCAAAACACCGCATCATCAGTAGCGACAATTGCTTGCCCATCACGGATTACACTTGGTGCTTATTTATGTAATATCCCTTATCGTGAAAATGAACTATTGAAGAAAACGACGTTAATGATTTTGGGTGCGGTGTTGCTTGTAGTAGTGGAAGTTATTTTTTGGTACATGTTGATAAAATGAAAAATCCTCCTAACATAGGAGGATTTTTTTTGTTATTGGATAATGTTTTAAGTATGAAAAGCTTCTACTAAATGAATAGGAGATGAAATGTATGCCCTTAAAAAACTACGGTGTGTTAAAAGGTACAGTTATACAATCTAAGATCGGAAAAGGGTAACTAATTGTTACGATTTATTTAACCAATTATAACTAAAGTGAATTAAATATATCAGTAGGCCCTGCTAGTCAAGTGGTTGGCTAGCAGGCGGGTTAACTGCGGGCAATTTCTAAAGATGATTGAACAACAACGTGGCTAGAAATGGTGAACGTGCATGCTGCGAAATCAGAAAAAATCAATCAGATGGTGCAAGGTTAAATCCCAAACACTAGAACAATGGGTCTTCCGCATCGGATCATATAAGTTGAAATTGATAAGATGAACGTTCAACGACTATCTCGTATAACTGACGAGAGTACCTCACAAGCCTATGGTGATGGGGAAATCCTCTATCTCTAAAGAGATAAACATGTAGTCTGCGCTCATGTGAAAACATGAGGAGTTTATAAGAGAACTGGCTAAAGAATTGCACCTTTAGTTGAACGAGATAGATTTAATTAAATTAAATCTACCAAATCTCAATGAATCTACCGAACCTATGTGTTATGGTAAATTCGATGAGCTGAGAATAATAATGAAATTTTTACGAGTTAGTCAAGTATCGGAATTAACAGGTTTGCATCCTAGTAGTCTTAGGAGAATGCACAAAAGTGGTGAATTAGTACCTGAAAAGGTGACTGCTGGTGGAACTCGCTACTATTCAGAAGAACGAATCTTTCGTTATCTAAAAGGTGAGTGCCCGAATAATCGCGCAGTAAAGGAGTTGACTTCTGATGATATTGGCGAAGAAAGTCAGACTGATTCCAACGCCTGAACAAGAAAAAGTGCTTAGAAATCATGCTGGAGCTTCAAGATTCGCTTATAACTATTGTAAAAAAATGAGTGATAGATACTATAAGCTATTTGGAAAATCTGTTTCACAGTTAGATTTACAGAAACGATTTACAAAGATCAAGAAGCGAAAGAGATATGAGTGGTTAAATGACATCAATGCACAAGTTCCAAAACAGGCTTCAAAAGATTTTGATACGGCGAGAAAAAATTCGTTCAAAAAGTACAAAAATGGTTATCACACTTCTTATAAATCCAAAAAAGATTTAATTCAAGGATTTTATGCCAATTATGAAAGACTGATTATAGGAAAGAAAGTAGTTGATATTCAGTCTATTGGAGAAGTGAAAACAAGCCAACAACTACCAAGAAACAAAAAACCATCAAATCCAAGAGTTACATTTGATGGTCGTCACTGGTGGATTAGTGTAGGGTTCCAAGAAGACTTTGAATCACAAGAACTAACAAATGAGTCGATTGGTGTGGATGTTGGTTTAAAAGAGCTGTTTGTAGCTTCTAATGGCACGAAAGAACGAAATATAAACAAAGATACTAAGGTTAAAAAACTTTTGAAAAGGAAAAAGTCAGCACAAAGAGATATGTCTAGGAGATTTAAAAAAGGTGTAAAAATTCAATCAGCCGGATATGAAAAAGCCAAAACTGAGCACCTTCGGTTATCTAGGAAAATTACTAATATCCGAAATAACCATATCCATCAAGCAACAGCTAACTTGGTGAAAACCAAACCAATGAGGATTGTTGTGGAAGACTTACATATCTCAAACCTGTTAAAAAACAAAAAACTATCGAAAGCATTTTCATTTCAAAAATTAAACTTCTTCTTTCAATGTTTGTCATATAAGTGCGAGAAGTACGGCATTGAATATGTAAAAGCTGATAAATGGTTCGCTTCAAGCAAGATTTGCTCATGTTGCGGAGTTAAATACGACCATTCAGTTCAATCAGAAGGACAATGGAGTTTAAAGATTCGTGAATGGGACTGTGTTCAATGCAACAGTCATCACGATAGGGATTTAAATGCTTCGATAAATTTATCAAGATGGGTAAAATAAATGCTTGATAATATGAGGTAACGATACTGCCTCGTGTGGAGTGTTATACCCCTCGTCCCTTCGGGGTTGCGAGAACACTTTGAAGCACTAACTTGTGTAAATTTGATTGAATTGTATAGATTTAGTTAAGTTTATCGTATCGGAAAACACCTCATTATCAACTTCATTTATAAGGCGAAGTAGAAGTAAATTATCGTATTGCAATTAACGTGAAATCGCAAAGCTATCCGTCGGAAGTTTTATATTTTGCGAGTGAAAATATTCGGTCAGAGGCGATTCATATTTTACCGACATTACCGCTTGGCTTTACGGAAATGAAAAAAAATGAGCCGAAAGTAGCTTTAGATTATGTAAGAGGTAATTTATTTGACTCAAAGCAAATGATTCCTTTGCCAGCTGAAAAAGCAGGCGTTGATAATGATTTAAATGAAAAAAATTGAGCGGTATATAAAGCGAGCAATAGAAGAAAGAGCGATTATTTACGCGTTCGGTGAAAGATGGGGACCAGAAGAAAAAACACCTGATTCTTACTTTCATTTCGAACCTGGAAACGGTATACACGATATTCACATGAATCAAGGGAATGTAGAGAAATGGCATGGTGATGACGGCATATGGCAAGACGGTGGACTACTCATTCACTTTGAAAAGGAAGAAGAATGGGTTGGTATCTTTCTTGCATTCCAATCACAGTCATGGTGTACCGATGAAGAAGGGCATGCTCTTGTTCCGGTTGAGAATTGTGATTATAAGAGAAATAATTAATGAGAAGAGGGTGTTCAAAAAGAACGCCCTCCTCTTATTTTATAAAACCCAAAACTCACAAGTGTAGAAATACAAGAGAAAAGCAGCGCCACACTAGAAAACGCGATGAGATACATATTATATTTCATAACTTTGCCGATTAGTTGGTTACTATCGTACTGAAAAAGCCCCGCTATTATATTGAATAAAAATAATACGATAAACATTACGATAACGCCGTCTATTGATCCTTTTATGTCTGGTTTACTTAAAGCGATATGTGCGGAAATGCAAATAGCGATAAATAAAAATAACCAAAAAGAAGGGGTCAATAAATTGCTCATTGTAAACAAGCTTTTTAATAAAAAGAATGTTGATAAAAACATGTTTTGGATCATGTCTAAGTTAATAGAAGTCGATGCAATTGTTGTTTCGAGAGTTGTATTAAATAAATAATATGACTCTGGTACGAAATAGCGCATTAAAAGTATTAAGGCAGTAATACCAGAAATAATAGGACCGATGCCGATAAAGAAATTACCGATTCGTTGATATACGCTTTTTTGATTGTATTGATGTTGTACGTAACCTAAAGCACCCTGGCTTGTATCTGTTGGGAAGAATTGCGTTGCTACAATTTTGTGACGAAATACTAGACACATAATTGCATGTCCAAGTTCATGAATAGGAACACCGATCCATGCAGTCAAAAGAAAGCCTTTCCTACCAAAAGCTCTCGACCAATACGTTCGTGTGAGAGATTCTAAATAACCTAATATAAATCCAATTACAATGATGATTCCAATTAAAGAAAATAATTGGATCACACTTGTAAGGAGTGTTTGAAAAATCGAGTTTACAAATTCCACTGTCTTCATCCAATCTGTTTAAAGTTTCACTTTATTTGCCTTGTTTCATAATAACATTATTTTTCTATATTACTAGCACACATAGTTTCGTTTAAAAGAAGGATTTCATATTCTTTTTCTTGTAGTCATGTTTTATGTCCAAAGTCATATATTGAATTTGTAACACCCTATAAGGTATATGTTTAAGGAGGGATAAGAGAATGAAATGTCCGGCGTGTAATACAGGAAATGCAGCGGAAGCGAAGTTTTGCGGGAATTGTGGGCATTCGTTAACAGAAGAAGTAGTAGCAAGTGGTGGGCAGGAAGAAGGGCAACTATCGCGCCCAGTGCAAGTAAAGGAAAGTCGTCCGAATGAAACGGTAGAACAAGCGAAACAATTTGCAAGTGGCTATTTTCAGTTCTTTAAAAATGCTTTTAAATCACCATCGGCCATTATGAAAAGTGGAAATATTGAAGTACGAAATGGAATTGCAAGCCTTGTACTTATTTGTTTTTTAGGAGCATGTATTTTTTATAGAATGATGAGCGCAGCGGCGACTGTTACGAGGACATTAGTGCCAGATATAACTACTCCTACATTCTTTGGAGAATCTGTAATGGTCTTTTTCTTTTTATTAATTTTAACTTTATTTGTCGGATTTATTATTTTTGTAAGTGGTAAGATGATGAAATCATCTTTTTCTTTTCTTGAAGCATTCGGTATATGGGGAACGATAGCGACGCCAGCTATTGCTATACTAGTTCTTTCTTTTCTATTTAGTTTCCTATTGATCTTTTTTTTACCAATATTATTAGGGCTGGCTACAACGTATATGGGAATTAGTATCATTGTAGCTATATTAAAACTAGACAACGGCGGATTAGATCTTGTTTATACACTTATTATCGCAAGTGTTTTAATCGGAATTGCAACGTTTATTGTATTTTGGTCTTACATTAATACGATAATTCAAACTTTTACTGGAGGATTAACGGGCTTCTAATGAAAAGGTAGTTGAATGGATCGAGGTATGTCCAAAGTGCGGATTTAAGATATGTAACGAAAGAACAATTGAAAATTGCTAGAAATGAAATATACGCAAGGCATGGGCATATTTTTCAAACGAAAGATATGCAAACGTATTTTTCAAAACAGTCTTGGTACAGAGAAAATCCGTATTTTACAGGAGTGTTAACTAATATTGAATCTTATAATGTTGAACTGATCAAATCAAGAGAATAGAGTGTGTGAAAAAAGGTACAGTGCATAACTGTACCCTTTTTATGATTATTTAGCTGGACCAGGATCTCTTGAGAAAAAGATGTGAAAGAGGAATGTGACTTTACTTGCTCCTCCTGATGTACTAGCTTGCACATCAGATAAAGAACTAGACGTTAAAGCAGCTTCAGAACGAGGGGGAACGACTATTTTGAGAGCATCATCTGATTCTGATGATATAGTAACCGTTATTGTATCCTCAGAAAAGTTCACAATTTTAACAGTACCAACTGGAAAGATGGCCTTGCGAGCGTGTGATGCAGAAGCGAAGCGAGTCGATTTCCAAATAGTTTGTGAGAAAGTGTCATTATCAGATAACCAAGCACGTGCACTGTATAAAGTTACACTAACGGTAAACTCTTGTTCAAGCGGGAGGGCGGGTCTCGGTTCTATCGGTTCCTCTGGGAGCTGGACGAGAAGGCCGGCGCACATGTATGTTTCACCTACTTTCAATAGTTACTGTTATAGCATATTAAACATCTTGTTTATAAGGCACGACGATTACCCATTTATACATAGTCTTGTGCACCAAATTTGTAGATTAAATTCTCTTTCTTTACAATGAAAGTAGGTGTTATTTCTATATAATATGGAAATTGTAAAGAGTATGTAAAAAAGAAGGAGTGGTAAAGTGAACTATGTCATTATTGGCGGAGATGCAGCTGGTATGAGCGCAGCAATGCAAATTGTTAGAAACGATGAAACTGCAAATGTTGTAACGTTAGAAAAAGGTGAAATCTATTCATACGCTCAGTGCGGATTACCGTATGTGATTAGTGGTGTTATCGCCTCTACTGAAAAGTTAATTGCACGCGATGTAAAAACGTTTCGTGATAAATATGGCATTGATGCGAAAGTGCGTCATGAAGTAACGAAAGTGGATACTGAAAATAAAATTGTGTATGCAACTCATACAGAGACGAAAGATGTCTTTGAATTTCCATATGATCGATTATTAATCGCGACGGGTGTACGTCCTGTTATGCCGGATTGGGAAGGTAAAGATTTACAAGGTGTTCATCTTTTAAAAACAATTCCGGATGCTGAGCGTATAGTAGACACTTTACAAACAAATAGTGTTGAGCACGTAACGATTATTGGCGGCGGTGCAATTGGTCTAGAGATGGCAGAAACATTTGTAGAACTTGGAAAGAAAGTAAGAATGATTGAGCGAAACGACCATATTGGCACGATTTATGATGCGGATATGGCGGAATATATACATAAAGAAGCAGACAAACATAATATTGAAATTTTAACAAATGAAAATGTAAAAGCGTTTAAAGGAAAAGAGAGAGTAGAAAAAATTGAAACAGATAAAGGTACGTATAAGGCCGATCTCGTTTTAGTATCTGTCGGTGTACAGCCAAATACTGATTTTCTTGAGGGGACAAATATACGTAAAAATCATAAAGGTGCAATTGAAGTAAATGCTTATATGCAAACGAATGTGAAAGACGTATATGCGGCTGGCGATTGTGCAACACATTACCATGTTATAAAGGAAATTCATGATCATATCCCGCTTGGAACGACTGCGAATAAACAAGGGCGACTTGCGGGACTCAATATGGTTGATAAACGAAGAGCATTTAAAGGTACGTTAGGTACAGGCATTATTAAATTTATGAATTTGACGCTCGCAAGAACGGGCTTAAATGAAAAAGAAGCGAAAGGGCTAAACATCCCGTATAAGACGGTCAAAGTAGATTCAACAAATATGGCAGGCTATTATCCAAGTGCTAAGCCACTTTACTTAAAATTATTATATCGTTCCGATACGAAACAACTATTGGGCGGACAAGTAATTGGGGAAGAAGGCGTAGATAAACGAATTGATGTTATCGCGATGGCGCTTTTCAATAAAATGAGCATTCACGATTTAGAAGATGTTGATTTAAGTTACGCACCACCATATAACAGCGTTTGGGATCCAATTCAACAAGCAGCAAGGAGAGTGGAATAGCACTTTTTAAAGTGCTATTTTTTTCGTTAAAGGGGAATAATTAAAGTTTCACTTTATTTTGAATATACCGTTCACCCTTGAAAACATAGTACGTATCGCTTATATTGTCATATAGTATTTATTTTTTTAACAAAGCAATGAACGAACCAGGGGGCACAGTATGGCAATTAACATGAATACAATCGAAGAATGGATTGCTGAATCAAATGCAAGAAACGAAGAAGACTTAGGAAACGTTGTTGAAGAGATGAAAGAAGTATGTGTCGGACTTGATAACGCGACATTAATTTATACGAAAAACGTATTTTGTTTCGGTAAGAAAGTAGAAGTATTGTTCTTCTTCCAAGATCACGTCGTTATCGGAGAAGAGAAAGAAGAATATGTTGAAATTGAAAAGTTAAAGTACGATGATATTACAAATAGCAGCTTGAAAACAAATGATAAAAATACAACGTTAGAATTAAAGTTTGCTAACGGGAAATCTATCAGTTTAGATAGTCTGAATGATAACTACGGTACGAAAAATTGGTTATTTGCAAGACAAATTAAGAGTATCTTTAAAGTAATCTAGTAAAAAAGCAGACCTTGAAAGGTCTGCTTTTTACTTATTTCCGATTACGCAAAGGCACCCTCTTTCTTCGTAACATTTCACGCTTGTAAATCCCGTCTTATAAAAAAGGTTTACTAATTCTTCGGTCGTTTTAAATTTCTCCATATGATATTGAATTTTGAAAGTTTCAGCCACTAATAAAAAGGATCCGTTCGGTTTTAATACGCGAAATACTTCTTGTATATCGCGTTCAACATTAGGCCAAAAGTAATGGGTTTGAAAGGCGGTAATGAGATCGAAGAAGTTCGTATTGTATGGAATAGAGGAAACGCTTGCCTGATGAATGATTACTTTTTCTGTTTCTACATCCTTCGTATTGGTTTTCTTTGAGTTTTCAACAGCCTGTTCTGAATAGTCAATGCCGTATATTTTTCCGTGGGGAGTTAGTCTTGAAAGGCTATGTATTGTTTTCCCACCTCCGCAACCGATATCTAATATAACTGCATCTTCACGTATATGTATTTTTTGTAAAGCCCAATTTGTTAGTCTTGTATGTGCAGCATTCATAATGCAAAGCATAGAGGAACCAATTGTTCCACGAGGATTTTTCGCTTGCTCGATTAATCGTTGGAAAATACCCAATTTCAGTTCTCCTTTTATATAAGAATATATATTTATTTCGCCTTTAATAATGTAACTCCTTTAAAAAAGCACGCCGTCTACCGGCGTGCTTCTAATTATGCAAGGACCCTTTTAGCCAATTTCGTGCCCGATACGCCCCAACCGGAATTTGAATGAGTGAAGTTTCATTTCCTGCATCAATCCCGTACAATTGATCACATGAATTTGTATCAAAACTAAGTAAAGGATGACCGGCCATCCCCATAGCTGTCGCAGCAAAAACGAGTTTATGAACGAGTATACCAGCTTCCATTTGGTGAATGCGGTATCCTCTATAGCCTAATGTATTTGTATAGTAATCTTTATTTCCGACTACATGCAAGCAAAGTGGTACTTGAAAAAGATTTACGTTATCCATCGTCATACTGGATTGCAGAGAATAACGAAGGTCTCCGTGCCGAAATGGCTGTATGGAATGTGTCCTACTGTTATAAGCGTAAGCGCCGTTTTCTATGTCTTTTACGTTATAAAAACATCCATATAGTGAGACTCGTGCGTTTTTATTTAAATATTTGCCATCAAGGTCGTTGTAATAAGGGAAGGAGAGGCTCGCTTCTTGTAGTAGAGTAGCGAGCTCGTATGCATCCCATTTCGTTAAAATGAAGTCAGAATCAGGTGAATATCGTTTTTTACAAAGTTGTAAGAAATCATACGATAAACGCTCTGCTTGCGGTAGCTGCACAGTATGGGAACTATATTGATAATGTTCTGCATGTGTTAACGTTTGAAAGTATTCGGTGGATTCGATCATAGATGCCGCGTTTATTTTTTTTATCATCGGATAGTCATCTACATGTTTTGAACGAACGAAATGCTCATGGGCTAACGGCGGGATTTGCTGCAGTAAGTTATAAGAAGTAACTGTTTTATTTTCACGATGATCATTGTGAAACCAATCTGCAGTGGGTTCTGTACTTAAAGGAATAACAGCATACACACTTTCTTCACCTTCTGACAGTCCAAGTAAATGATTCATTGCCCGGTCTAGAAACTGAAAATATACACCATTTGTATAACCGAATTGTTTTGCGCATTCAAGTAATTGACCGATGAGAACACCACTATCTAATCCTTGCAGACGATACGAAAAGTTATTGTATTTAAAGAAGTTTTTCCAAAACATAGTGGATACAAATGCAGCACCAAAACAAGAATGTATGTTGCAACGATTGCCGAGTGCTTCTGTAAGATAAGAATCGAAATTTCCTTCGCGAAGTAAGATAAGCCGGTGATGCGCGGCGTCGTAATGGTAAATGCCGTCTGGATAATGATCAATTTTTAAATACATATATAATTCATTTGGATATAAAGCACCCCCAGAAGGGATGAACCTTCGAAATAGAGTCGTTGTTTTATTATTTTTTAGGTTAGTAGTAGGCTGACATAATTGTGTTAAACCAAATGAGTACCAAAGATAATGACCGAGTTCCTCTAAGTTAGGTTTAGTAGAAGAATTCCGCAAAGTTAAAGGAATTTCTAAAGAGAGAGGGATGACTGGTACATTTCGATATAATTTATAAGGAAGTGGTGCGTCTTCCCAATCAATCTCTTTATCGGACGACATAATTTCATTAATAGAAAAATGGAGATGGTGTAAAAAAGTATCCAGTTGCATCAAATTTCCCCCTCGCTATGAATTATGGAAAAGGATGCGGATGTGGATTTAAACATTCATTCGTTAAAGGCTCAGCTCTATATCCAAGTGTCATCGGTACGGTATAGACTCTATCCAGTCCTGTAATCCGAGTGAGATGGTGACCGAACGTCATCGGTAGCATGCCTGGAATAATGACTTTTACACAATGTAATCCGTTTTTTTCTATAAGGGGTACGGTTTGATCTACAACGATTACTTCAAGTCCAGATTGATGCAAACGGTTTAAAAGTTGATGAAGGTCGGATGTTAAATCCATATCAAATGATTGTAGAGCCTTCATTTCATGGAACGTCTGCACCGGAGCATCGTCTCGTAAAAGGAAGTGAAGACGCTCTTCAGCTTCTTTCAATCCATATAGCATACTATGATCTTCCATTTGCGTAACGAGATATGGATCTTGTAAACAGTTTTCATATTTCTCTCTTTTTTGTTCGAACTCTTCATCTGTTATAAGTAACATGCCCGCTATTTCATGAATGGCATTTTTTACAGCGCGAATTGGTTCCATATGCGCACCGCCAGCACAGACGAGATTCATACCATCTTGCCTCGTATTTTTCGCAATCACCCATATGCTCGGAATACCATGTTCCATCGTTGCGTTAAAAACGTGTAATTCATATCCAGTAATTGTACGCAAGCGCTCAATCATTAACTGTAATTCAGTATCCTCTGCGGAACTAAGATCGAGACGGGGAAGAGGCAATTCTGCATACCATGTGAGTAAAAAAGCATCGCGTTCTACGATTTCTAATATGCCGTGAAAAATGGCTTCTTCTAAACTACCACCAAGGGCACATCCATTTGATGTTTCATATACGAAAGCATCTCGATGACCAAGACTATAATAGGCGAGCGATTCTGGGACTAGAAGTGGTCCGTCTTGTGATAAAGAATATCCCCATACCCAGTTTTGTTGATAATCAGGATCAAATGGTTTAAACGGAAAGGCATCGCTATTATAATGCTCATTCGTGTGTACACCAAGTGTTAGAGGGTTTAGTGCGATATCTTCTAAATCCCGAAAACTACCATTCATATTCGTCTTTTTTCCGCGAGGTGACATGCCGCAATATCGTTCTAGCCCTTCCAAAATAGCGGTTGCTTCACTAAGTGCAAATGAATGAGTCCTACCCGCGACACCTTCATTTCCGAACAGTAAGGGCATGTTGATAATGACATCAGCAAACGGTAATAAAGAATGTTGCATTTTGCCGTTTAAAATTCCAGTTCGATAATCTAAATAATCTTTCGTTAAAAATGTATTTAGCTCGTGAATGGAACGACAGCGATAAGTGTCACTGCTCGTTTTCAAACTTTGTTGTAAAGAAATTTGCGCTGCATCTGCTGTATCGTCAGATAAAGTGCCACATACTGGGCAGAGAGGGTCTGGAAGAAAGGAATGCCGAGTACATTGTAACGTTTGTAAGTCTAGTAAAATGAGTTCGTTTTCTAAAGAAGAATGTCCGTTAGTTAATATCTTTTCTGTTTCAGCATGAATGAGTTGGCACATTTGTAACATCCCATTTTGGGTGGCACGTACATCACGCCTCGTCACGTTATCTGCTTTTAACGTATATTTCCGCTGTAATTCCCACATTTCTTTTTGATCAAAGCCAGCTATAAACCGGCGTCCATCAGCGCAGTGGGAGCATCCAGCTTTACGGGATCTCACGTAAGGACCGATAATACCTTCACCAAATGAAGTAAACCCACAAAGCCACGGAATATTGTTTGAACGAAAGATAAGCTCAGCATCTTGATGAATGTTAGAAGGAGAACCGTCATGTAATACGAGAGCGAGATGAATATTTTCAGGGAGAGTTTCTGTAATTGTATGTTGGCGGATGATTGAATATTGCATACACAATTGATCATGTACATATTCTGCGAGTAGGCCATCTCCTATAAGTACTATGTTTTGAGTCATTGGTCATCCTCCTTTGCAATTAATACCCCATATACACCGTCTAAGTTGTCTCTTAAAAATGACTCAATAGCTAAATCAAAAACGAATGGATACAAGTTGTTTTCCGCTAAATTTTGCAAAGCAACTTGTAAAGACTGTTCGCCTGGAACTTCTTCCTCTTCTTGTATTGCTACTCTAACAGAATCCGTACTATATAAAACAATGGATGATTCCGGTAACATATTAGCTTTATAAGGAATCTCTTCATTTTGAATATGGAGGAGTGCTTGTTGCAGAGCATTTCTCAACGCCAATGTTATATTAATATTTGCCGCTCCATACCATCTATCATTTATACCGATCCAAACGACAGGAAAACCAAGTAACTCCTCACTCATTCCTATTTTAGGCGTTTCATGAATTGTAGAGAGAGCATTGTAGTAAAACCTACAATGTTTATCATGAATTTCGGTTAAATCAAGCTCTGTAATCTCTTCTAGCATATGTGATTGGCGTTCACATAACTTATTATTTAAATGTCTTTGTAGTGCTCGGTATACACCTTCTGTCATCGTTTCCCCAGCACCAATACCGATATCAGTATGTTCTGGGATAAGACGATGAATCATTTCAGCTACATATGTTTCAACTCCTGTTAAACCAGCTTCGCGGCGTGCTTCATTATGAGTTAATCCACCGCAAGTGATAGTAGGAAGGGGAGAGGTAGGTCCATCTGATAATGGATTTGCAACTTGAATATAGCACTGTGATAAAGGCAATTGGTTTAAATCTTGTTCATCCCACATGTGGAATATGCCAGCTTCTTTAGAAGTTAACGTATCAAAAAAACGAAAAAGTTCAGTTGAAGTATATTGTCCGGAACGATGGGCAAGGTTTTCTTGAAGATTTTGCACCGTATCAATTGTAAAGATTTCATCGGTTGCGAGAAGATGTTTTATAAAAGGGTGCCACTTTCCTTCAAGTGTTTCCAAGTTTAATAAAAAGAATTGAGGATTATGCTGCCTGTGTGAATCTTCAGCGACATGTTTAAATAACTCAAAAACGATAATATTTGCTAGCATTGCAGATGTAATTGGTGAGAAAGGTTCAGGTGGATTTTCACTTTGTAAAGTAGTTTCGTGTAGACGATGCCAAGCTGATTCCCAGCATTCTTCACGGTCTGCGGTTACGACAGGTCCAGCTAAACCAATTCTTGATAAGCAAATAGCTGGTATGAAATTTTTCTTAAACTCTCTACAAATAGCATGGATTGCTCTTAAACTTTCGATATCTCCATTCTGGGAAACGTATAAAATCCAGTCGAAAGGCTCGAATACTTCATGCAAAGGGCGATCAATTGTAATATCTATTTCTTGAATACGTACATTGTCATCATTTGCATATGCACGTTCGTTTAGTTCATGAATTCGATCGTAGTTTGTTTCAGCACGATCTGTAACAAGATAATGAAATGTAGGTAAACCAGATTTTAATAAAGAAGAAACTAGGGAAGTAAGCATATCACCAGAACCAATTATAAGCACGTTTGCTGCGCGGTACGTTTCGAATTTTAAAGCGCCTGAATGGGAATCAGCTTCTAAAAACTCAATTTGCGAAGCGTATCTGTCGAGTAATGCACTGTTTAATTCGTGGGGAGCATCTTGGCTTACATCACGAACGAAACCATTTTCATATAAAATCTCTCCAATTTCAAATACTCGATTTTGATAGGGGAGAGGGAGACCGTCGGTTATTTCTGTCAAAGAATGATTACCGTTAAACATAGGCATTAATTTCTCAATCCAGTCATAAATTCCATCACCATCCATACGGAATGAACTGGAGTTATTTCGAAAATAGACACCCCCATTTGAATCAGGGAGGAAGAAAGTATCTTTATTTATTTTGAGTTTTGCGTAAGCTGGAAGGTTACTCATTTTAATCCTCCTTACATTTTGTAGGCACACATTATTAGTCTATGTAGTGGGATTTGTCCCGTATGAACACACTAAAAAAAGGCTGTAGAATGATTCATTCTACAGCCTTTAATAGATTAATAATCTATCAACCTTCTAATAATAATGATTTTGGATCTTCAAGCATATCTTTAACAGCAACAAGGAAGCTAACTGCTTCTTTACCATCAACAATACGGTGATCGTAAGATAGTGCAAGGTACATCATTGGACGGTTTTCCATACGCTCGTTATCGATCGCAACTGGACGTACTTGGATTTTATGCATCCCTAGAATACCTACTTGTGGACTATTTAGGATTGGTGTCGACATTAGAGAACCGAACACGCCACCGTTTGTAATCGTAAATGTACCACCTTGTAGCTCTTTTAATGAAAGTTTATTATCGCGTGCTTTCAGACCTAAATTACGAATCTCACTTTCAATTTCAGCGAAGTTCAATTGGTTAGCATCGCGTACAACTGGAACAACTAATCCATCTGGAGCTGCTACTGCAATACCGATATCATAGAATTTTTTAATGATAAGCTCATCGCCTTGAATTTCAGCATTTAATAATGGGAATTGTTTTAATGCTGCAACAACTGCTTTTGTGAAGAATGACATAAAGCCAAGACGTACATCATGTTTTTTCTCGAAAGCATCTTTGCGTTCTTTACGTAATTCCATGATTGCACTCATATCAACTTCGTTAAATGTAGTTAACATTGCAGATGTTTGTTGAACTTCTACAAGACGTTTTGCAATTGTTTGACGGCGGCGGGACATTTTCACACGCTCAACTGGTTTTTCGAATTCAGTTTTTGCAACTGGAGCCGGACTTTGTTTTGGAGCAGCTGGTGCTTCTTTTGGCGCTGCAGCGTGAGCTTGTACATCATGTGGTCTCACACGTCCAAGTAGATCTGTACTACGTACGTCGTTTAAGTCGATTCCTAATTCACGAGCCATTTTGCGAGCAGCTGGTGATGCGATAGGACGGTTTGTATTTGGTAAACCTTGCAACGCTTTATTTTGTTCAGCACTTGGAGCTTCTGCTTTCGGTGCTTCAGTAGTTTCTTGTTTTGGTTGTTCATTAGCCGGAGCAGGTGTACTTACTGCTGCTGCACCGTTTGCATCTAAAATTGCGATAGTAGCGCCAACTTCAACTGTATCTCCAGGTTCGCCTAGTAACTTCGATACAATACCTGAATCCTCTGCAATGATTTCTACATTGACTTTGTCTGTTTCAAGCTCAACAACGCTGCCACCTTTCTCAACTTTGTCGCCTACGTTGATAAGCCATTGTGAAATAGTTCCTTCTGAAATAGATTCTGCAAGCTCAGGTACTTTAATTTCGATCATTTTAAATGTCCTCCCCTTATTTGCCTAACGGTGTGTTTTGTCTTCTTTAATCCTCGGTAATCTCCATGTATTAGCTCGACTTGGGCAGAATATCTGCCCAAGGTCTGGCTAATGAAATTCGTTGTTACTTTCAGTTGCTGAAAACTTCAATTTCTTGTTTATCTTGACGGAAGTTGTACTTCACATCTAAAGCGTGTGCAACGATTAATTCTTGCTCAGCTTTGTGAGCGAATGGATCGCCACCAGATGGGCTAGAACGATCCGGGCGTCCAATGTAACCTGGTTTCACTTTATCCCCAGCTAGTTCGAACAGAATTGGAGCCATGTAATGCCATGCGCCCATATTACGAGGTTCTTCTTGAACCCAAATGATTTCTTCTAAGTTTTTAAAGCGTTTAATAATAGATTGAACTTTTTCAGCAGGGAATGGGTACAACTGCTCGATACGAACCATATGAACTTCATCTAGGCTGTACTCATGCTTACCACTTTCGATTTCTGCTGCTAAGTCAATTGCCATTTTACCTGTACTTAAAACAAGGCGTTTTACTTTGTTTGGTTTCGCACCAAGGTTTCCTTGTTCTAAAGCAGGTTGGAAACATCCTTCACTTAACTCACTACCTGTAGAAAGTGTAAGTGGGTGACGTAATAAGCTTTTCGGCGTCATAATTACTAATGGTCGAACAGCCTCTGTTCCTAAGACAGATGCTTGACGGCGCAAGATATGGAAGTATTGTGCCGCGCTCGTTAAGTTTGCAACTGTCCAGTTGTTCTCAGCAGCTAATTGTAAGAAACGCTCTGGACGTGCACTAGAATGCTCCGGTCCTTGACCTTCATAACCGTGTGGTAATAGAAGAACTAGACCTGATTTTTGCCCCCATTTCGCTCTTCCTGCTGAAACATATTGATCAAATAATGCTTGCGCAGTATTTGAGAAGTCACCGTATTGAGCTTCCCACATAACAAGAGTTTCTGGAGCAAATACGTTATAACCATATTCGTAACCAACAACAGCAGCTTCTGATAACGGACTGTTATGAACAGAGAATGATGCGTTAATGTTCGGTAAACGATGTAATGGTGAATATGTTTCGTTTGTATCAGTATCGTGTAATACGATATGGCGATGCGCGAATGTGCCACGCTGTGAGTCTTGACCAGTTAAACGAATTGGCGTACCTTCTTGTAAAATAGAAGCGAATGCTAAAGATTCAGCAAGTGCCCATTCAATTTTACCGTTCTCTTCAAGAGCATCTTTACGGCGCTCAAGAATTTTCTTCACTTTTGGATATACGTTAAAGCCTTCAGGCCAAGATAATAGTCCTTCATTAATTGCACGAAGCGAGTCAATTGAAACACCAGTGTCAATCGGCTGGATTCCTTTTGCAACAACCTCTGGAACTTTAACGTGAATTGTTGCAGCACTCGTATCAGCTGGTGGCACTTGTGCGTATTCAGCCTTTAATTCCTCTTGTATAAACTGAGTAATTGTTTCAACCTCATCTGCATTCAGAACGCCAGCAGATTGTAATTGATCTGCATAAATTGCTCTTACAGTTGGGTGATTTTTAATTTTTTTGTACACTTGTGGTTGTGTAACTGCTGGATCATCCATTTCGTTATGACCATATCGGCGGTAACCGATTAAATCGATTAAGAAGTCCTTTTTGAACAGCGTACGATATTGGATCGCAAGGTTTGCAGCAGCAAGACAAGCTTCCGGATCATCAGCATTCACGTGAACAATCGGAATATCGAAACCTTTTGCAAGGTCGCTTGAATATTTAGTAGAACGAGAATCATAGCTATCAGTCGTAAAGCCGACTGCATTATTTGCGATAACATGAATCGTTCCGCCAGTTTGGTACGCATTCAATCTACTTAAGTTGAGTGTCTCAGACACAACACCTTGACCAGGGAATGCAGCATCACCATGAACTAAAATTACGAATGATTTTGTAGTATCTTGTTCTGGAAGACCAGATTTTTTACGATTCTCTTGAGCTGCACGTGCGAAACCCTCAACAACAGGGTTAACGAACTCAAGATGACTCGGGTTATTTGCTAATGTAACACGAGTGCTAACTTCTTCATTACCAACGACTTGTTCTCTACCTAAATGGTATTTCACGTCGCCAGTCCAGCCAGCATTTGTCTTTACACCTTCTATTTTTGCATGTTTGAATTCTGCAAACATGTGATTATATGGCTTTTCTAATACGTGAGCGAGTACGCTTAGACGACCACGGTGAGCCATACCAATCATGACATCTTCTACGCCGCCCTTAGCACCTTCTGAAACAATTTCATCTAGTACAGGTACAAGCATATCAACGCCCTCAATTGAGAAACGTTTTTGACCAACGAATGTTTTATGCAAGAATTGCTCGAAACCTTCAACAGCAGTTAAACGTTTTAAAAGAGCAGTTCGTTTTTTATTTGATAATGGTTGACGCAATGAATTTGATTCCACCATTTGATGCAACCACGCGCGTTCTTCACTATCTTGTATATGTGAGAATTCATAAGCTAAAGATTTTGTATAAACGTCTTTTAATCTATGAATTACATCAAGTGCAGTGTGAATACCCTCTGGTGCATCTTGCCATACTGTTTTAGCTGGAATCGCTTTCAAATCAGCATCGCTCAGTTCGTTCATTGTTTTCTCGATAAGAGATTGTCCATTTGCAGCATCTTCCATCGGATTAATGTGAGCCAATGTATGCCCGAAAGAACGAATCTGCTCAACAAGTTGAACGACTTTAAGAATCTTTTCAATGTTCCCTGTGTTTTGAGGAGAAAAATGTGTTGCTGTGTTGTCCCCTGTTACGACATCATCTTGAAACGAAGGAGCTCCAAAAATTTCAAAAAGCTCTTGTAATTCCGGATCAACAGAACCTGCTCCAGTTACGTAAAGATCATACTGTTCAATAACATAACCAAGGTTCGGACCATGGAACTTGGCCCAAGGGTTTGTCGTTGTATTCTTCCTCGTCATTTGTTTAAACCTCCCAATGCATATAATCCTTTTCCTATACAAAAGGTGCATTTTGCTCTTTTTCAATAATTGATGAACTAATAATTAATGTAAGTGTTGTCTTTACTCTTATGTTATTACAATAATTTACATAATACCAAACACTATTACTTATCTGTTTTGTAAAAAAACATTCACAATAACTTATCACCCAAGTTAATCTTTCATGTTATAAAGTAATTTTACAGAAAAATGGGGTGGATATATTTGGTATACCTACATTAATAACTATAATTGTTGCATTTAAATATAGGTATAACTGTTGGAATGTTTCGATAAAATTTAGTTCGAATTATGTATATTGAAATAACAAGCGCTTTCATTGATATTATACAACAATATAACGGAATATAGTATAAAAAATAAAAAATTATGAATTTACCATAAACTTTATATCGATAGTGTTAAATATTGAAAGGAAAATGAAGGATTTCTACAAAAAAAGTGGCTATACATAAAAAATGCTTCATAAACCGTTAGTTTCTATAAATATGGCGAAAAACAACGTAAAAACAATAGCGCATTTCACTCGATAAAGAGAAGAATGAAATATTTTAAAAGATTCAACAAATATGGAGATATTAAATTTTCACAAAAACGGGGAGTGGATATAGTAAAGGATATATACATTGTTCCATGTTTCATTTCAAAATAGACGTGCTGAATTTGAAAAAGTTTCTTCTATATAAATAGAATGCAAAATAATCTAAAAAAATGTAAAGGAACCTTGACGTAAAGTGTGCTTTACATATATACTCGATCTAAGGAAGGAGGGAGAAATTTCCTTGGAAAATAAAATGGTCGAATACCGAAAAAAATTTGGACTATCTCAAGAAAAATTGGCTGAGAAACTCGGGGTTTCTAGACAAACCATCATTTCAATTGAAAAGGGGAAATATGATCCATCACTTCCTTTAGCATTTGAACTAGCAAAAGCATTTCAGACAACGATAGAACATGTATTTATTTATGAAGGAAAAGAAGAGGGGGAGAAAGGATGAATTATTCACAAAAGTACTTTTTCATTATGGGAATTATCTTTTTAATTATGAGTGGAACAATGTTATTAGCAGGTATAATGACGCATTCCGCGCCGCCAGTTCCAACTTATACCGTGCTTGCAATGATGATTATGTGTTTTTGTCTAAGTTACTTACACCCGCAATTTAAAGAAAAAGATGAGCGAATGAAACTCATTCGTTATAAAGGAATGTTCTTCAGCTTTTTTGCGCTAACGGCATACTATCTTCTTTTCTCTATTGGCTTAAACTTAAAAGTAATTACACTATCTGCGGTTGAACTATTGAACATATTAATGGCACTTACGATGAGTACAGTATTTATATCGTTTGTTGTTTTGTCGAAAAGATATTAAGATGTAAGAGAGAAAGGAAGATTAATATATGCAAATGATGTACGCTTTTGGTATGGGGATCGTTTTATTTTTAGCGGTGTTCCTATTCATTCGTAAAGACGTTCAAGGCGGGACGTTAACGAAACGAGGATTTTATAAAATGATCGGCTGTTTAGTTGTTATGTTTATAGCGATTATCGTAATGATCGTTTTAATTAATAAAACATTATAGAATTTAAAAACGGAACCTTACTTTTGTAAGGTTTTTCTTTTCAAAAATAAAACTAAAAATTACCATAAAATCCATTTGCTGTATATAATCTATATTATATAATCCAATAAAACAATAGATAAGGAGAATAGTATATGAATAAAAAAGCTATCTTCTTTATAGCAATATGTCTACTACTTATAGCTAGTATTACTTATATAATATGTAACAAACGAGAACATGTACCACCTATATTAGTATGGGAGGACCAGGAATACTATGTTACGAATGAACCTGCCAAAGCAGAAAAAGTCGGGCAAAAACTTGGCGAAGTGACGAAGAAAATTGAAACAAGCAAACAGCCTACTAAAGATAGTGAATCCAACATATTACAAGAAAAAACAGAAGTATGTGAAATGGTTTTAGAAGAAGAGGATGAAAGGCTGCCTTTAGTTGTAAAAGAACCTAATAGTGAAGAATATAGAGTAGCAAGGCCGATGTTAAAGCAAGTATTATAGAATGAAGAAACAAATATAAATAGAGAGTAGTGGAGATCATGGGATGGAAAGCAGGAACTTTTGAAAAAATAGAAACGAATGACTCATCTATTGAGCAATTTATAAACACATTTAAAAAACAAAACTTAAATGCTGGAGCAGTAATAAGCTGTTTTAAAGTACATAACGAAAATTTTTTCAAAGAAATACCTTATGAAATAGACAGATACAAGCACTTTTTTTAAAAAATCTTCAACTCTTTAGATATAATCAATAACTTAGAGGAATTAAAAATACATACATCAGAAAAATATAAGTTTCAATTTGAATATAATAGCGCGGTAATGCTTGATGGGAGTATCGTATTTCAAATTATAAGAGGAGGAGCATATAAAGGCTTTTCAGAGAGACCAGTAATCGCGAAGCAATTAGCGAACAATGTATGCCAATACATGTTCCAAGATCGATATGAGGATATTAGAGTGTTCGAAAGCTATCGGCCTTGGACAGATTGGTTTTACGATGTTGCATGGGATATTACTTGGATGGTGTTGGATGGTAAGGAGCATAAAATGTGGTTACTTTGTGCTACGGATACGGATTGAAAGAAAAAGGGCCTTGTAGAAATGTTACGAGGCTCTTTGTTTGTCTGGAAAGAATAGAAAACAAATCATATAAATGATATACTAAAAAATGTTTGTAATGTCAGTTTCATACTATTATATAGTGATGACTTACTAGAAAGATAAGAGGAGAATGAACGTGAAAAAGATAAAGAAATTATTGCTGCTAATGATGGTAGTAGGATTAACAGTGGGTGTTCTAGCAGGATGTGCAAATCCGAAAGATACTGCTGAAGAATTTTTAACAGCGATACAAAAAGGTGATTTAGAAAAAGCTCGCACATTTGTTGAAAGTGATAAAGAGTTTAGTAAACTAAATGAAAAAACAGATGATGCTGATGGAAAAGCAATGCTGAGCGCAATTACGAAAAGCTTTAAATTTGAAAAGCTAGAAGAAGTATCGAAAAAGGATGACAAAGCAGAAGTTAAAGTAAAAGTTACATCTGTTGATCTATCCGTTGCCGTAACAAAAGCAATGGGAGAAGTTATGCCAATGGCCTTTGCTAGTGCCTTTAGCGAAGACAAAGAGCAATCTGAAAAAACAATAGAAAAAACAATGACATCAACTATCATCAAAAACTTAGCGGATAAAGAGGCAGCTATGGCAACTCGCGAAGTTACATTGAACTTAAAGAAAGACAAAGATGGCGAATACAAAATCGTTGCTGATGACAATCTGCAGGAATTGTTATTTGCTAATGCGAAGTCTTTGGAGAAGATGTTTGGTGGGAAGTAATTTGGATAGAAAAGAGACACCGTATCACCTAGTAGGTTGATATGGTGTCTCTTTTTATGACCCCGGAGAGGCTCGAACTCACGACCTCCACCCTGTCAAGGTGGCGCTCTCCCTGCTGAGCTACGGGATCTTCAAAAATGTTTATGTAATAGCATCTTTAATCATTATGCTAAAGCAATTATATATAATTAACTGAAAATTTACAATGTTTTTATATAGTAAGTTTTTAAAGAGGTAGTGTAATAGAAAATAGGTTTATTTCAGAGGTATATTAGTATGTATGTTTTTATATTTAATAAGTAGAAAATGCTGAAGTGTTATGATTTCCGATACCAATCCAAAGGA
This sequence comes from Bacillus cereus, assembly GCF_015071065.1. Classification (GTDB taxonomy): domain Bacteria; phylum Bacillota; class Bacilli; order Bacillales; family Bacillaceae_G; genus Bacillus_A; species Bacillus_A cereus_BA. The sequence goes on from NZ_VOVA01000002.1 coordinate 247,127, forward strand.
CCTTTATCGCTTAAATCAACAAGAAAAGGGAATAAGAAGTGTAAAGGTAAGCTTATAAGTTCTGGCATAGCGTTCAATGTTTTCTTTGATAGATATTGCCTTCCGAAGCAATATGGACAATCTTTTTCAAATGTCACGAGTATTGACCATACATCTTTTATTTTCCACTTCGTTTTACAATACGTACAACGCGCCATGGAGTTCCTCCTCATTTGAAAGTGTTTTCTAATATATTTCATTTGATTGTACTAAAGTCAAGTGTATTTAGTGTGATAAAATGTAAGTTGGCTTGTTTTTTATATGGATGTATTCCGTAATTTATGACCAAATGAATGTAGTGTGAGGATTATATAGTAAGAGATTTTCATTTTTAATATGCAAATTGGCCAATATATCCTTTTTACAATTTTCAAGAAATCATGTATAAAAGAAGTACAAGATATTTATAAATATTCAGGAGTAGAGGGAGAATAATTGTAATGGTAAGAAAAACGTTTAAGATGCGTGTGTCTAGAAATAGAACGATTTCGATTGATGGTTCGATTCTTGATGTGGATGTGACGCATGATGAGTTTTTGCAAGAGTTCGTTGAGTGGGTCGATTCTAAAGGTTGGTCATTTATGGGTATGACAGATGAGATTACGGCTGAGGAAGCTGGGCAAAAGTTAATAGATTCGTTGATTGATGAGAAGGATAAGAAAGAGTAATTCCTTCTTATTTTTTATTGTATATTTATGTTCCTTATCGTAAAAGTATGATATAGTAAAAAATAGTGAATATTCTTCCAATTTAATACAAATTACATATAGATTGGTAGAGTTATTTTATAGAATGTGAAAGTAAAGTGAAAAGGGAGAGTCATATGGTAAATTTTAAGAAAATTTCGGTTTTTATTATGGTTATTTGTTTATTTTTTTTGACACCTATGACGTTATATGCTGAGACGAATATTGGAGTAAATCCGGAGCAAGTGGCACCGCCACCTGCGGAAGGGCCAAATGTTTTTAGTCAGTTTGCAACTACGATTGATGCGAAAACAGGAGATATGTTGTACGACAAAAATGCACATCATCGTGCGTTCCCTGCTAGTATGACGAAAGTGTTAACGGCGATTTTATTGATGGAGCATACGAAGCCAGAGGATCAATTTACGTTTTCACAATTAGCATTAGATCAAGAGAAGAGTAATTATCAAATTGAGTTTCAACCTGGTGAGACTATTAATAGAAATACTGCACTTATGATTTTAATGGTGCTGAGTGCGAATGATGTGTCGTATGCGATTGCGGAGCGTATTGGAGGAAGTGTTGAAAATTTCGCTAATATGATGAATGAAAGGGCGAAGCAATTAGGGGCTAAAGATAGCCATTTTGTAACGCCAAATGGATTGCATGATCCCAATCATTATACGACGCCATATGATATGGCGATGATTACGAGAGGTGTGCAAAAGTATCCTGAAATTTTACAAGCGATGAATACGAAAAGAACGACGGTTACGACATCTACGCAAACAGTGTCTATTTTTAATAAGTCTACTTATTTTGAAAATCCATATAGCATTGGTGGTAAGACAGGATTTACGAATGAAGCGCGCAATACGCTCGTTTTATTAAATGAGAAGGATGGAAATCGTATTATAAATGTAGTAATGGCTTCTCAAAGACCTGAAATTTATGAAGATTTGAAGCAGATGGCGGAATATTCTTTTGGACAATTTACGAAGCAAACTGTACTTGATAAACATAGTTGGCATCAAAAGACAACGTATTTAAATAAAGATATTGATAGCGAACTTGAAAAAAGTGCAGAGCTTATGCTTAAGAAAGATGAAGGGAAAAATGTGAGAACTACTTTCAGGGCAGCTTCATTAGATAAAGAATCTTTGTATCATAAGGGAATCCATCGTGGTGAGGTAGTTGGTGCGGTGGATATTTCGAAAAATAATCAAACAATTGCGACGATAAATGTTCTTTCAAAAGAAGATGTTACGTTTGCGATGCCTAAAAAAGATACAGTTGCGCCTGAAGTAAAGGACTCAAATGTGAAAATGATAAGTGTAGGGATAGGTGCGATTATATTATTTGGAGCCCTTTTGTATGTAGTGCTGCGCCGAAATACAAAAGGAATGAAATCAGAAGAAAAATAAAATGACTAGTAAAAGACTGTGAAGAGGTTTTGTCACAGTCTTTTTTGTTTTCATATATTAAAAGTCTATTTAACTAATAATTGTAAATTTTCTTATTGCATTTCCATATTGTTCGTTATATTATTTACTCATGTTCTTGTTAAAGAACATGAGCGGATATTGCATACTTCAAATAATATAAAACAACGGAGAAGGAGAGAGACGATGAAATTAATTTGGAAGGTGATTAGCAACGTTATCTCATTTGTTTTATTTGCGGTAATGGTTTGTTTAGCTTTTGTAGTTATTTCTTCAAAAGCGAGTGGTGGTGATCCAACAGTGATGGGATATCAATTTAAGAGCGTTCTTTCAGGATCGATGGAACCAACATTTTTAACAGGATCAATCATTGCGATAGAGCCAACGAAAGATGGTTCTAAATATCAAAAAGGTGATGTTATTACGTTTAAAGAGAAAGATAACAAAATTATCACTCACCGTATTATCGGTGTGAAAGATACAAATGGAAAAGTAATGTATGAAACAAAAGGTGATAACAACAACGGACCAGATTTAGCACCAGTACTTGCAGAGAATGTAATCGGAAAGTATGCGGATATTACAGTTCCATACGTTGGTTATGGACTGAATTATGCGAGTTCAAAAGCGGGAGCAGCATTACTTCTTATTATTCCAGGAGTCTTTTTACTTGGTTATTCCGCGATTTCTATTTTTGGCGCTATTCGTAGCATCGACGGAGAAAAGAAAGATAAAAAAGTAGAACAATCCGTCTAGTTATCTTAGTTATAATTTCCTACTAGGAAATTAACAAATATATATATTATGGGGGATTTGGACATGACTTTAAAGAAAAAATTAGGGATGAGTATCGCATCAGCAGTACTAGGAGCAGCATTAGTTGGTGGAGGAACATTTGCATTCTTTAGCGATAAAGAAGTGTCAAATAATACATTTGCGGCTGGTACGCTTGATTTATCTTTAAATCCATCAACAGTTGTTAATGTATCGAATTTAAAACCTGGTGATACAATTGAAAAAGAATTTAAACTAGAAAATAAAGGCTCTTTAGATATTAAAAAGGTTCTATTAAAAACAGACTATAGTGTAGAAGATACGAAGAAAGATAATAAAGAAGATTTTGGTCAACATATTAAAGTAACATTCTTAAAAAATGTAGATAAGCATGAGACGATTGTGAAAGAGACTACATTAGATAAATTGAAGGGTGATACACTTACAGCAGTAAATAATGATTTAGCTGCTTGGTTCTGGGATGAAAAAGGTATTTCTGCAGGTAAATCTGATAAATTCAAAGTGAAATTTGAATTCGTTGATAATAAAAAAGATCAAAATGAATTCCAAGGCGATAAGTTACAATTAACTTGGACGTTTGATGCACAACAAGGCGATGGTGAAACGAAATAATAATGACAACAAAAAGAGACTATCAAAAGTGGTAGTCTCTTTTTGTGTTAAAAGAGAAATGTAAAAAGAAACATAATTTTTATATCATTTTGTAATTCACTTTATTATAATAAAGTTATAGTTCTTGATAAAGAACGAGATGTTCGATAGGAGAGATTAAAATGCTGAAGACACCTCGCAAATTCAAAAAGATGCTTATATTGCCATGTTTGTGTTCTATTACTTTTTATTTAGGTTCTCAAATGATGACGTATACAGAAGCAACTTTCATTCATGCAACGAAAGTGCAGGCTACTATTTCTACAGCAAGTATATTTCCAAAAACAGTTGATCAGTTGACAGAACAAGCTAAGCAACATAAGGAAGTAATTTTGCACGAGTATGAAGAGATGAAATCGAAATTAACCGTCACTTCCACTCAAGAGTTAGAACAGGCGCTTGTTACGTGGAAGCAAGGACGTGAGAAAATTGTTGCTGAGAGGGAACTGTTACAAAAAGTATATGAATCAATAGAAAATCCTTATAACAAAGTGAAAGAAGAGTTAACTGGAGATAAAAGTGAATCCACTAAGCAAGTATTCTCGTATGTGAATGCTGGTTTTCATTCAGTTAAAGAAAACTGTGAATATGTTGATAAAGAGGTTAATTTGCAGGTGATTGATAAACAAATTCAAGCTTTTGAGAAATTATTAGTAGATGAGACAGCAAAGCAAGTGAGTGAGGCTGAGAAGCAAGAAGAAGCGAAAAAGCTAGAAGAGGCGAAAAAACTAGAAGAGGCGAAAAAACTAGAAGAGGCGAAAAAACTAGAAGAGAGCAAGAAACAAGAAGAAGCGAAAAGATTAGAAGAGAGTAAGAAGCAAGAAGAAGCGAAAAAGCTAGAAGAGAGTAAGAAGCAAGAAGAAGCAAAAAAACTAGAAGAGAGTAAGAAGCAAGAAGAGGCGAAAAAGCTAGAAGAAAGTAAGAAACAGGAAGAAGCAAAAAAGCTAGAAGAAAGTAAGAAACAAGAAGAACAGAAGAAATAGGAATAGTAAGTAAAATACAGCAGCATTTCGGAAGGAATAAATACAATCATAAGGCAAATAGGTGAGAGAGCCCTACTACTCACCTATTTGCTTTGTTTTTCTTATTTCACTATTTTGGGGTATAAGGCCTTCACCCAAAAATTTAACGAATGCGAGTTAGTTGGCAGCCCACCACTTGGTGAAGGTTAATAATCAGTGGGGATGGACAGGAAAACACGGATTAAAGTCTTATTGTATTCCTACATAATTTTCTGGAAAAAGGAAAAAATGTTGAGAAATAAAAATAATCAAAAAATATATTGTACTTATATAGAATTGTTCGTTATAATGAACTTAAGGTTTTTAAAAAAGAACAAATATTAGCTAAGCTAATATAGTTTTAGTTACACCTCTTATTTTGAAATAAGAGATAAAAATACAAAAAACAGCTAGGGGGAATTGATTGTGAGTCTGAAAAAGAAATTAGGTATGGGAGTTGCATCAGCAGCATTGGGGTTATCTTTAATTGGTGGAGGAACATTTGCATTCTTTAGTGATAAAGAAGTATCGAATAATACATTTGCAGCTGGGACGTTAGATCTTACATTAAACCCTAAAACGCTTGTAGATATTAAAGATTTAAAACCAGGGGATTCTGTTAAGAAAGAGTTCTTATTAAAGAACAGCGGTACTTTAGCAATTAAAGATGTTAAATTAGCGACAAAGTACAGTATTACAGATGCAAAAAACGATAATGCTGGTGAAGACTTTGGTAAGCACATTAAAGTAAAATTCCTTTGGAACTGGGATAAGCAAAGTGAGCCTGTATATGAAACAACTTTAGCGGATTTACAAAATGCTGATCCTGATCTTGTAGCTAAAGATATCTTTGCTCCTGAGTGGGGAGAAAAAGGTGGATTAGAAGCTGGTACAGAGGATTACCTATGGGTACAATTTGTATTCGAAGATAATGGTCAAGATCAAAATAAATTCCAAGGCGATTCATTGAACTTAGAATGGACATTCAACGCAAGCCAAACAGATGGCGAAGAAAAATAATAAATCAAAAAGCGGGGATTCCCCGCTTTTTTTTATAAAGAAAAAAAGAAGTGCTTGTTTTAAGCACTCTTTCATATGTATTATTGTTGATTTTTCTTCCATTGTGTAAATTCGAGAAATTCACGAAACTGTTCTTTTGAGACACCGGAGCTCATCGCATCTTTAACGAGTTGTGTCCATTCGGAGTCTAGATGACTTTCTGTTGTTGTTTCATCGTGAAGTAAAGTATCAACTGGAATTTGTAGAACAGCTGAAATTTTTTCAAGAAACTGAATGGAAGGGTTTTTTTGTAAATTCCGTTCTATAGAACTAATGTAAGATTTAGCTACACCAGCTTTTTCGGCGAGTTCTGTTAGTGAAATGCCTTTTTGTAAACGAAGGCGTTTTATACGTTCTCCTATCATATTTGCGCACCTTTCTATCAATATGTAGTCGTCTTATGATGTCATTATTATAACATAAACTTCGTTAAAAAGAACGAGGCTATTGAGCCTGGCTCGTATGCTTCATACGTTGGAAAAAGTGTTCAATATCTTGCAGGGCAATGCCAGCATCTAGAGCTTCAAGTATTAAATCAATCCATTCTTGATCTAGTGAGTCAGCCTTATCTTTGTACAAATGTAATTCCTCCCTAATTATTGGTCATAATTGCTGCTACATAGTAGACGATAATTAACCGAATTTTATATTTTATGTGTCAAATTATCGAATATTGTGTAGATGAAACAAAGATAAAATCCCCATTTAATTCCCCCTATGGAAATTATAAGGTTTCCGTCAAAACTTTTCAATATTTTCAGAAAACATTGTTGAATTGTGATATATTCGTATGCTAACTATGTAATTTTTACAAATACATTAAAAAAATTACATAATGTGACTAAATATTGAAAAAATATTGAATATTTAATAAAATAAAATATGTAATACATATTTTATATTAGGGGAGGAAATAAGGGATGAAAAAGAAACCATTTAAAGTGTTATCATCAATTGCTTTGACAGCTGTTCTAGGCCTGTCGTTTGGTGCTGGAAGCCAGTCTGCATATGCTGAAACGCCGGAGAACAAGACAGCTACAAGCCCAGTTGATGATCACTTAATCCCAGAAGAGAGATTAGCAAATGCGCTAAAAAAACGTGGGGTAATTGATTCATCTGCTTCAGGGACAGAAACAAAGAAAGCTGTCGAAAAGTATGTAGAGAAGAAGAAGGGTGAAAATCCTGGGAAAGAAGCGGTAAATGGGGACCAACTTACGAAAGATGCATCTGACTTTTTAAAGAAAGTGAAAGATGCGAAAGCAGACACGAAAGAAAAATTAGACCAACCTGCGACAGGTACACCTGCAGCGACAGGCCCAGTTAAAGGCGGACTAAATGGTAAAGTACCAACTTCTCCGGCAAAACAAAAAGCATATAACGGTGAAGTTCGTAAAGATAAAGTACTTGTTTTACTTGTAGAGTACGCTGATTTCAAGCATAACAATATTGATAAAGAGCCTGGTTATATGTATTCGCAAGATTTTAATAAAGAACATTATGAAAAAATGTTATTCGGTAACGAGCCGTTTACGTTAGATGATGGAAGTAAAATTGAAACGTTTAAACAATATTATGAAGAGCAATCTGGTGGTAGCTACACAGTGGACGGAACAGTTACAAAATGGTTAACGGTTCCTGGTAAAGCAGCTGATTACGGTGCTGATGCAGCAACAGGCCATGATAATAAAGGACCAAAAGGACCACGTGATCTAGTAAAAGATGCATTAAAAGCGGCTGTAGATAGCGGACTTGATTTATCACAGTTTGATCAGTTCGATCAATACGATGTAAATGGTGATGGAAATCAAAATCAACCGGACGGTTTAATCGATCACTTAATGATTATTCATGCGGGTGTTGGACAAGAAGCTGGCGGTGGTAAATTAGGTGATGATGCAATTTGGTCACATCGCTGGACAGTTGGGCCAAAACCGTTCCCAATTGAAGGTACGCAATCGAAAGTTCCATATTGGGGCGGAAAGATGGCAGCATTCGACTACACAATTGAACCAGAAGATGGCGCGGTTGGTGTATTCGCACATGAATATGGCCATGATTTAGGTCTTCCGGATGAGTATGATACACAATATAGCGGTGATGGTGAGCCGGTTGAAGCTTGGTCTATTATGAGTGGCGGTAGCTGGGCTGGTAAAATTGCTGGAACAACACCAACGAGTTTCTCACCACAAAATAAAGAGTTTTTCCAAAAAACAATAGGTGGTGACTGGGCAAATATCGTAGAGGTAGATTACGAGAAATTAAATAAAGGTATCGGTCTAGCAACATACTTAGACCAAAGTGTTACGAAGTCAGATCGTCCAGGTCTGATTCGTGTTAACTTACCAGATAAAGATGTAAAAGGAATTCAGCCTGCATTTGGTAAACAGTATTACTACAGCACAAAAGGTGACGATCTTCATACAAAGATGGAAACACCGCTGTTCGATTTAACAAATGCAACGACTGCGAAATTTGATTTCAAGTCATTGTATGAAATCGAAGCAGAGTACGATTTCCTTGAAGTACACGCTGTAACAGAAGACGGTCAACAAACGTTAATTGAAAGAATTGGTGAGAAAGCAAATAGTGGAAATGCAGCTACAACAAATGGAAAATGGATTGATAAATCATATGATTTAAGTCAATTCAAAGGTAAGAAAGTGAAATTAACATTTGATTACATTACTGATGGTGGTTTAGCGTTAAACGGATTCGCTCTTGATAATGCGTCATTAACAGTAGATGGTAAAGTTGCATTCTCAGATGATGCAGAAGGTACATCACAATTTAAATTAGATGGTTTCGTTGTATCTAACGGAACAGAGAAGAAAAAACATAACTACTATGTTGAGTGGAGAAACTATGCTGGTTCAGATAACGCATTGAAATTTGCTCGCGGTCCAGTATATAACACTGGTATGGTTGTATGGTATGCGGATTCAGCTTACACAGATAACTGGGTTGGTATACATCCGGGACATGGTTTCCTTGGTGTAGTTGACTCTCATCCAGAAGCAATTGCAGGAACTTTAAATGGCAAACCAACATTTACAAGCAGTACTCGATTCCAAATTGCTGATTCGGCGTTCTCATTCGACAAAACGCCAGCTTGGAAAGTTGTATCTCCAACGCGTGGAACATTCGTATACGATGGATTACCAGGGGTACCGAAGTTCGATGACTCTAAAAAGTATATTAATGAGCAGATTCCAGATGCAGGACGTATTTTACCGAAGCTTGGTCTGAAGTTTGAAGTAGTAGGACAAGCTGATGATAACTCTGCAGGTGCTGTTCGTTTATACCGTTAATACAGTAAAACTACCGAGAGATGTTCTTTCGGTAGTTTTTTTGTGAGCAATGAATTTTATATAAAGTAAAAAGTCATATATAATGTAACTTTACGAATAGAAATTTGTTACATATAAAGTCTATATAAATAATGAAAGAATTGTATAAAGTGAAACTTTAATCGGTGGGGCTTTTGTCCATCCCCACTGCTTATTAACTTCCTTGAATTCGCTGGATTTTGAGGTGAGAGTCTTACTGCTCGTTAATAGCAGGATAAACATAGTGGGAGAAGGTGAGTGAATGAGTATTTCCTCTATTGTAAATAAACAAAAGGAATATTTTTACAAAGGACATACGAGAAGTGTAGAGACGAGAAAGAATAATTTGAAGAAGCTTTATGAAGGAATTCAGCGTTTTGAGGATGAGATTTTTCAAGCGTTGAAATTAGATTTGAATAAATCAGTTCACGAATCATTTACAACAGAAATTGGATATGTACTAAAAGAGATTTCTTTTCAAATGAAGCATATTTCATCTTGGAGTAAACCAAAGCGTGTTCGCACAGCTCTTACTCATTTTGGATCGAAGGGGAAAGTAGTGCCAGAACCGTATGGTGTGACGCTTATTATCGCACCGTGGAACTATCCATTTCAATTAGCAATTGCACCACTCGTAGGAGCATTGGCAGCCGGAAATACAGTCGTTTTAAAGCCGTCAGAGTTAACGCCAAACGTTTCGAAAGTGCTTACGAGAATGCTAGAAGAATTATTCCCAGAAGAGCTTGTATCTGTAGTAGAAGGCGGTGTTGAGGAAAGCACTGCACTTTTAAAGGAACCGTTTGACTATATTTTCTTTACAGGTAGTGTTGGCGTCGGAAAAGTTGTGATGGAAGCAGCGGCAAAAAAGTTAACGCCTCTTACGTTAGAACTTGGCGGGAAAAGTCCATGTATTGTACATAAAGATGCAAAGCTAGATGTAACCGCAAGACGTATCGTTTGGGGCAAGTTTTTGAATGCTGGGCAGACGTGTGTAGCGCCTGATTATATGTACGTTCATTCTTCAGTGAAAGAGCAGTTAATCGAGGCATTACGACATGAAATCGCAGAGCAATATGGAAAAGATGCTTTACAAAATGACAATTACGTACGAATTGTGAGTGAGCGTCATTTTGAACGCTTATGTACATTTTTGCAAGATGGTAAACCTGTGATTGGCGGGAATTATACGAAAGAAACATTACACATCGAGCCTACAGTGTTAACGAATGTTACATGGCAAAGTACTGTTATGGAAGATGAAATTTTCGGACCAATTTTACCAATTATAGAATATGACAAAATAGAAGAGGTAATTGAAACGATTCAGTACCATCCAAAGCCGTTAGCACTATATGTATTTTCTGAAGATAAAGAAGTGCAAAAGAAAGTGACGAGTAATATTTCATATGGCGGAGGATGTATAAATGATGTCGTATATCACCTTGCAACGCCATATTTACCTTTTGGGGGCGTTGGGAGCAGTGGATTAGGCAGCTATCATGGTGAACAAAGTTTTCGGACTTTTTCCCATTATAAAAGCATTTTGTCCCAATCTACAGCATTCGATATGAAAATTCGTTACTCTTCTACAAAAAGTGCTTTAAAATTCATACGAAAGTTGTTAAAATGATGATGGTGTTTATCAGTAGGCGTAGCCGTATGATAAAAACCCCTTCGCAACTGAAGGGGTTTTTCTGTTCGACATATGTATCATGCGAAAATGAATCAAACATACTACATAAAGAATAGAAGAGAACGCTGCTAAACAACCATTTTTGTTTGGATCGAAACAAAAAATAGTCTATAGAACATAAATATTTATTCATGAATATAAAAATTAAAATTTAAGGTAGATAGGACGGGAAAATGAAAAAGATTATTAAAGTTGAAGCAGTAGAAAAACATTTTGGAAATCAAGTGATTATCCCCCCTCTTTCTTTAGATATTAAAGAAGGAGAATTTTTAACAATTTTAGGACCGAGTGGTTGCGGGAAAACGACTTTACTTCGTATGATCGCAGGATTTGAAACGCCAACTAAAGGGAATCTTTTATTAGATGATGAAAAGATTAACGATTTGCCGCCATACAAGCGTCATATGAATTTAGTGTTCCAACATTACGCACTATTCCCACATATGAATGTGGAAAAAAATATTTGTTTCGGTATGAAAATGCAAAAAGTACCAGCAGCAAAGCAGAAAGAACGTGCTGAAGAGGCAATGCGTTTAACGCAGTTACTTGAGTTCCGTAACCGCAAACCTACGAAGCTTTCTGGTGGACAGCAGCAGCGTGTGGCGATTGCAAGGGCAATTGTAAACAACCCGCGTGTATTATTATTAGATGAGCCACTTGGAGCGCTTGACTTTAAGTTAAGAAAAGATTTGCAACGTGAATTGAAAAACTTACAACGTAATTTAGGAATTACGTTCATATATGTAACGCACGATCAAGAAGAAGCAATGAGCATGAGTGATCGTATTGTCGTTATGAATAAAGGGCATATCGAACAAGTTGGAACGCCTAAAGAAATTTATAATAAACCGAAAACATTGTTCGTTGCGACGTTCATCGGTGAAAATAATATCGTGAAAAATGGGGAAAACTACGTAGCAGTTCGCCCTGAAAATGTAAAAGTTCGCTCGGTTGAAGAGCCAATTTTAAAAGAATACCACCTTGGGCATATTGAAGATATTGAATTTGTTGGAAATATGGAAAAGCTATATGTACGTGAGGAGAAAACAGCGGAATTACTAATGGCATACCAAACTGCTGAAGAAGCAACGCAGTGGAGCATTGGAGATAATGTATATGTAGGCTGGGAGCAAGAGGATGAGGTGACCTTAAATTGAAGAAAGGGAAATTACTCGCATTACCTACAGTCGTATGGCTGTTACTCTTCTTCCTAATTCCACTTCTGTTCGTATTAGCATTTGCGTTCATGCAGCGCGGAGCATACGGGACAGTGGAGATGAAATTTACATTAGATAACATAGCGCGTGTGTTTGATCCATTATATATGGGGACGTTATGGGAAACAGTGAAGATAGCTGTTATTACTACAGTACTATGTTTATTAATCGGTTATCCATTTGCCTATACAATTACAATTGTTGATCGTAAATATCGTTCTATCCTTCTATTATTGGCAACGATTCCGTTCTGGATTAACTTTCTTGTTCGTTCATACGCATGGATTGTTATTTTACGTTCACAAGGACTTGTAAACACATTGCTATTGAAACTAGGTATTATTAGTGAACCTTTAAATCTGCTATATAATACACCTTCTGTAATACTCGGAATGGTATATTCTTTATTACCATTTATGATTTTACCAGTATATGCAGCAATTGAGCAGCTTGATAAGCGTAAGCTAGAGGCAGCTTATGATTTAGGAGCAACACCAGTAAAGGCATTTTGGAATGTAACAGTACCGATGACGATGTCAGGGATTACAACTGGTTCTATTTTAGTATTCGTTTCTTCTATCGGAATGTTTGTTGTATCAGACGTTATGGGTGGATCGAAAGTAGCATTAATCGGAAACGTAATTCAAAACCAATTCTTAGGTTCACGTGACTGGCCGTTTGGTTCCGCGTTATCTATGATTGTTGTTCTATTCTCTGTTCTGTTAATTTACTTATATTATCGTGCAACGAAAGTATATAAATATGATGGAAACGGAGGGGAATAGGCAAAAATGAAGAAGTTTTTAGTTTCTTATTCTTGGTTAATCTTATTGTTTTTGTATTTTCCAATGATGGTTTTAATGGTATATTCCTTCAACGATTCTCGCATTAATGCGGAATGGGAGGGCTTTACACTCCATTGGTATACAGATTTATTTCAAAAACAAGATGTTATTGATGCGTTTGTAAATAGTATTACGATTGCTCTTATAACGACAATTGTGACGACAGTTCTTGGTGTGATTTTTGCGATTGCATTACATCGCTACAAATATCGTTTTGAAGGGGCCATTAACGGTCTTGTATATTTACCAATTTTAATTCCTGATATTTTAATGGGATTATCTTTACTTATCCTATTTAGTCAATTAGGTATGGAACTTGGAAAAACAACAATTATTATTGCACACATTACATTCAGTATTTCATTTGTTGTTGTTATTTTAGCGGCACGTCTTTCTGGTATGGGACGTGATTTAGAAGAGGCTGCAAACGATTTAGGAGCAACGCCGTGGCAAACGTTTCGTTATGTAACGTTTCCAGCAATTGCACCAGGAGTTATTTCAGCCGCATTATTAACATTCACATTATCGATTGATGATTTTGTAATTAGTTTCTTCGTATCAGGACCAGGATCAACAACATTGCCATTATACATTTATAGTATGGTTAAGCGCGGAGTATCACCTGAAATTAATGCTCTGTCTACAATATTAATTGTTGTAATTGTAGGATTAATGGTGCTATCGGAAATCTTCCGTAATAAAGGTGCAGACGGTGAAGAAAACTCTGGAGGACACCTTCCTTTATAATACGAATGATATAGAAAGAACGAGGAGGTAAAAAATCAATGAAATTGATGAAGACATTAGCTGGCGCAGCTATTAGCTTCGGCCTTGTTGCAGGTGTACTTGCGGGCTGTGGTGAGAAGAAAGAAGAATTGAATATTTATAGTTGGGCTGACAACTTTGATGAGCAAGTTTTAAAAGATTTTGAAAAGAAATATAACGTGAAAATTAACTATGATAAATATGCAAGTAATGAAGAAATGCTTGCGAAATTACAAGCTGGTGGCGCGACATATGATTTAATTCAGCCATCGGATTACATGGTGAAAACGATGGCGAAGATGGACTTATTAGCGCCTTTAGATAAGAAGAACATCCCGAATATCGAGAATCTTGTTTCTAATTTCAAAACACCTGCGTTTGATCCAGAGAATAAGTATTCTCTAGTATATACTTGGGGTGTAACAGGAATTGCATACAATAAAAAGTATGTGAAAGAAACACCTACAAGCTGGGCGGATTTATGGAACGAGAAATATAAAGGACATGTTACTTTATTAAACGATTCTCGTGAAGTATTAGGAATGGGACTTAAGAAAAACGGTTTCTCTAATAGCACGAAAGAGGATGCACAGTTAAAGACAGCGTCAAATGATTTACAGAAGTTACTTCCAAACTTATTAGCATTCGATACAGATAACATTAAACAAAAATTCATTACAGAAGATGCGTGGATCGGGACTGTATGGTCTGGAGACGCAGCATTCATCGCGAAAGATAACAAAGATGTAGGATACGTTGTACCAAAAGAAGGCGGCACAATTTGGGCTGACACGTTAGCAATTCCAAAAGGTGCGAAACATAAAGAACTTGCAGAGAAGTTTATGAATTACTTATTAGATGAAAAAGTAAGTGTGAAAAACTATGAGTCAATTGGTTACAGTAATCCAAATGAAAAAGCTCGTCCTCTTCATAGTAAAGAATATCGTGAAAACCACATGATTTTCTTAACGAAAGAAGAATTAGATCGTACAGAATGGCTTGTTGATGTGGACGATAAGTTAAAAGATTACGATCGTTCCTGGACAGAGTTAAAAACAAAAGGTAAATAAGTAAGAAAATGCGGTTTCTAAAGTAGAAATCGCATTTTTTCATAAGTAGGAGGAAATCGTTTGAAGAAAAAGTTACATCGATATGAGTTCATTTGTATGATTTTATTATTTGCTTTATTCGGCATTATCGCTTGGAGAGTACAAGCAAGCGGAGTTACAGCAGTGGATACATATGTCCGAGAGATGGTAAAAGGATTACAAACAGAAAGCTCAATTACATTCTTCACATATTTTACAAAGTTAGGATCTGCAATTGGAGTTATAACGACACTAATTGTAAGTTTGCTCGTTTTTTGGAAAAAGCGTTATTATGCTGCTATGATCGTGTATCCAATGGCTATATTAACGACACATCTTGTTAATAAAGGGATAAAAGAAATTGTAAAAAGAGACCGTCCATCATTAAACGAGGCACTTGACGCACTTGGATATAGCTTCCCAAGTGGACATGCAATGCTATCTATTATGACATTTGGTTTTCTTGCCTATATCATTGCTGCGAATTTGAAAAGTATAGCTGGAAAATGTGGTATTACGATTTCGATGAGCATATTAATTATATTGATTGGATTAAGTAGAGTCATTTTAAATGTACATTATCCAACCGATATTTTAGCAGGTTACTGCGCAGGTGGCATTTTGTTAATCATAGCAATTTATTGTCATCGTTTACTTACCGAGAGATTGGGACTTAATAACGAGAGATAGAAAAACGTCTAGAAAAACTAGTATTATAGTTTTTCTAGACGTTTTTTGTTTATGAGGAGATGTGATACAGTATAAATGATAAGTGAATTATATAAAGTAGGTGAAAATGTGTGAAGACAAATGTACATAAAATTGATAAGTGGGGGAAGATAGGGACTTTTTTGTATCAATTTCGTTATACAGTAATTGTAGCATTACTACTACTTGCGATAGTGCTCGGTGCTTTTGCTCCAAAACTTCCAGGAGTATTGGGCGGTGATGGTTTCCAGACAGAAGGGGATTATCAAAAGACGAAAGAAATTTTAGATAAAGATTTTAAGCAGTCTCAAGATACACTTTTACTCGTTTTTGAGAAGGAAAAGGATACTTCGCATGAGGATTTCCAAAAGCGTATAGAGGGGATAATAAATCAAATTCAAGAGAAGGAAACATACGAATCTTTCCATCATCCAATGCAAAATAAAGAGATGTTACAAGATGATATCGGTTATGCGACGATTTTATTTTCTGGGAAAACAAATAAAGAACGAATGGAAAAAACATTACAATTCGCCGGAAAAATCGAGAAGGAAAGTAATAGCGTATTAAAAGTAACACCGACAGGGTATCCGAAAATTAATCAAGAGATTAATGAAAGAACGCAAAATGATTTAAAAGTAGCAGAGATGATTGGAATACCTATTGCGTTTCTCGTACTATTATTCTCATTTGGTAGTCTGCTTGCTTCTATTTTACCGATTGTAAATGGCGCGCTTAGTGTCATTAGTACGATGGGGATTTTATATTTTATAGGTAGTGATAAAGAGCTGTCTATTTTCGTGTTAAATGTTGCGCCGATGATTGGGCTCGCATTATCAATTGATTTCGCACTGTTATTTGTAAATCGTTTTCGAGAGGAAGTTGCGAAGAGAACCGTGAAAGAAGCGATAGCGATTACGTATCAAACGGCAGGGCGTGCTATCGTATTTTCAGGGTTATGTGTATTCGTCGGTTTATCAGGCTTATTTTTCTTTAAGATAGATTATATTCAGTCTGTTGCTATTAGCGGGATGATTGTCGTTATTATGAGCATTTTGTTTTCGCTCACACTTCTTCCAGCGCTACTATCTCTAATTGGTAAAAGGATATTGAAAAAGAATCAGGCGGCGCCTACGCCATCAAATGTATGGCGTAAATTTGCACAGTTTGTAATGAAACATCCAATCGTCATGATTATTGTTGTTATAACATTTATTGTTATTTGTTTATTACCGCTACGTACAGCTAACTTGCAGTTTCCTGGTGTTGAAGCGTTACCTGAAAAGAGTGATACGAGAGTTGCATTTGAAAAGTATGAAGAAGCCTTTAATAAAACGGTCCAAACACACGCTGATGTTACATTAGTAGTGGAGATGAAGAAAGATATAACAGAAAAAGAAAGTTTACAAAAGATAGAAGCTGTCGTTCAAAAGTTAAAAGATGATAAGCAAGTATATAAGGTAAAAAGTGTATATGACGGGCTAAATGGAATGAAAGCAGATCAAGTTGCTGGAATATTGCAGTCGCCAGAAGCTGCGAAAATAGCTCCTGTATTTGAAGCGTATACGAAAGGAAATAAAACAACAATGGAAGTCTTTTTGGATACGAAGCCAAGTACAGAAACTGCAAAACAATGGGTTCGTGATTTCAAAAAGAATTATAAGGAAAACGATGTTACTTACTATTTGGGCGGTATGACAACGTTCCAGCAAGAGTTAGAAGATGAAATTAAAGATAAAGTTGCAATTGGTATGTCTGTTATATTTGGATCAACCTTTGTCATTTTATTATTCGCATTCCGCTCTATACTCATTCCAATTAAAGCGATTATTATGAACGTACTTAGTTTAAGTGCAACAATTGGAATTGTAATTTGGTTATTTGAAGGTGGGCATTTCGGATTAGAGGAGAGTTCAGTTTTATTTGTATTACCAATCTTTATTTTCGGCCTCGTATTTGGTCTTAGTATGGATTATGAAGTATTCCTTATTTCACGTATTCACGAGCTATATGAGGAGACGAAGGATAATGATAAAGCAACGCTAGAAGGGCTTGTCTCTACAAGTCGTATCATTACGTCGGCTGCTTTAATTATGATTGTTGTTACCGGTGCATTTGCCTTCACCGATATTTTACCAGTAAAGCAAATGGGAATTGGTGTTGCGTTAGCGATATTTCTTGATGCAACAATTATTCGCCTTATGCTCGTACCAAGTTTAATGAAATTGTTTGGAGATTGGAACTGGTGGCTACCATTTCGAAAGAAAAAAGAAAAATCATCATAAAAAATACTCATCTATAAGATGAGTATTTTTTATGAATAGCAGGGCCTATATTTTGCGCATAGTATGTGATAAGAAGATTACATACAAGTAGGTGAAGGCAATGTTTCGTTATTTTAAGTTTAAGCTAAATGATACAGTACAGTTTGCTGAAAAAGATGGACATATGTATCGCATTGTCGGTTATCGGTTAGAAAAAGGATTTTATCCAAAAGATGAATGGACTCATATCATTTATGAACTACTTAGAGAATTTGACGGGTATACGATGGATGCGGAAGAAGAGGAACTTGTAAAAGTCATTCAAGTAGAGGATGAGTATTATAAAATACAAGAAGTATCGGGGTATCGTTATCCAGTAAAAATGAAGCAAAAGCAGCAAGTTATGAAAGGAGAGAAAATAGACGACTTATTAGATACGTACAATGACTATAAACGATTGGCGGATTTCTTTAAAGATTTATTGTATGAACAAAAAGCTGAAGAAGTGTTGCAGGAGATGAAAAGGCTTAGAGCGTGAGGGGACAGTCGATTATAAGACTGTCCTCTATTTTTGACGGTGCATCAAAGTATGTTTTCCGTTACAATGAGAGAATCAATAGAAATAAGGTGATTATAGTATGGAAACAAAGAAAAAGGGCGAATGGTGTGAAATTACGGTTCCAGCGACGTGGAATGGTATAAGTATTGAGTCGTTGTTAAAAGTAGAATGGGAAGTACCAAAAAAGTTATTACATCAGCTTCGTATGGAAAAAGGTGTTACGGTTAACGGAGAACAGAGGAGATGGAATGAACTTTTAAAAGAAGGAGATAAGTTACAAGTTCATATGTTTATGGAGGAGGAGTACGGTGTAGAGCCGGAATACGGTGAATTAAATGTAGTGTTTGAAGACGATCATGTACTCATTGTAAATAAGCCCGAACAAATGGATACACATCCTTCTGAAAAAAGTGGGACGGGAACACTTGCCAATCTTGTTGCTTTTCATTTTCAAATGCAAGGTTTAGAGACGAAGGTTCGTCATATCCATAGGTTAGATAAAGATACGACAGGTGGTGTTGTATTCGCAAAACATAGAATTGCGGGTGCAATTATGGATCGTTTATTAATGGAACGGAAAATTAAAAGAACGTATACGGCCCTTGTTGAAGGAAGAGTAAAAAAGAAGCAGGGGACAATTGACGCGGCCATCGGAAGAGATCGACATCATGCTACAAGGCGCCGCGTTTCTCCAAAGGGAGACCAAGCTATAACGGATTATAAAGTAGAGAAATATTTTAAAAAACAAAATGCGACGCTCGTAACGTTACAATTAGAAACAGGTAGAACGCATCAAATTCGCGTTCATATGAGCTATAATGGAAATCCTTTAGTTGGGGATGTATTATATGGTGGGCAAACAAAATATATGTCCGGACAAGCGTTACATGCGAGGAAGATTAATTTTTTGCATCCAATTACGAAAGAAGAGATCGTGGTTGACGTATCTTTCCCTACAAATTTAAACGATATAATGAAAAAATTTGAAAGAGAAAATGGGTAAAGTGTAAGTTTAAAGTTGAAAAAGGTAGATTTTTGCAGGGATTTCTCTAAAAGAGGCGAAGCCGTTAAGAGAAAAGAGAGGTGAGAATTACTTGATCAAATATAAATATATGCTAGGGATATTTTTCGCTTGTCTTTTACTTACTCTATGTATTTATCCATATTTACCAACTCGTATGGCAGTGCATTGGAACGAGAATGGTGGAGCAAATGAGTTTATGAGTAAACAAGTTGTCGTATTATTTATCCCTGTCCTTATTATTATTTTACATGGATTAGTATATGTTATTTCACATAATATATATAAGTTTAATGAAGGAGCGCATTTCATTATAAGTGGATTTATAAAGAGTATTACTTTATTTATGATGTTTATCCATATACTAATTCTCTTTATTAATTTTGGAAGTATTATATCCTTTCAGACAGGACTAACGATTGGAATTAGTATGTTTCTTTTTATGTTTAGTAAAGTGTTTAAAAAGGTGAAGGATAGAGAGAAAGAACCGATCAAATTACAAAAAATCCGTTTAGTTAGTAGGCGAATCTTTCAAGGAATGGCATGCAGCATATTATTTTCATTGCTTTTGAGCCTGAAGTGGGGATTTTATTTGTTAATTAGTGTAATAAGCTGCGGGTCTATTTTGTTTATGTTCTACAATTTATACGCATACATATTAGAAAGCTATGAAACATAAAAAAAGAGTCTTCTCATTAGGAGAAGACTCTTTTAATCTATTTACTTCGTAATAAATTGTTGTGTCCAGTAGTTGCCGCTTTCTACATAGCCAACACCGATATGAGTGAAACCACTATTTAAGATGTTTGCACGATGTCCAGCACTGTTCATCCAAGCTTGTACAACTTCTTCTGGAGTACGTTGACCTTGGGCGATGTTTTCACCTGCAGATGTATAAGAAATACCAAATTTCTTCATCATGTCAAACGGAGACCCGTATGTAGGGCTGTTATGATCAAAGTAGTTGTTTTTTTGCATATCTTCAGACTTAATGCGTGCTACTTTGCTTAATTCAGTATCGATTTGTAATGCTGGTAAGCCTTGTTTTGTACGCTCTGCGTTTGTCAATTCAACAACACGTTGTTCGAATTCGCTTAAAGATTTTGCTTCTTCAGCAGGCTTTTGCTCAGCAGGTTTTTGTGTTTCGTTTTGAGTATTATTGTTTTCAGCTGGTTTTTGAGCTTCTGGTTTAGCAACTTCTTCAGCAGGCTTTTGTTCAGCTGGTTTTTGAGTTTCCTCAGCAGGCTTTTGAGCTTCTGGCTTAGCTGTTGGTTGTTCAGTTACAACATTTTCAGTAGGCTGTTGACCAGGAATGAAGCAATCTTGTTGGAATTGACCTTGATTCCATTGTGCTAATGACTCAACTCCCATAGATTGTAAGAATGCTTGTAATTCTTGTTGGCTCATTTGCTTCATCATTACCTTTGAATGCTGAATATTTTGAACCTTTATGTTAGATGGTTGTACTGTTGCAGCTTGTGCATCTAAAGAAGATACTCCTAAAGTAAGAGCTGTTGCAGCAGCTACAGATAATAAAACACGCTTTTTCATGATGTGTGTCCCCCTATATAAAGTTTTAATTTGTTTTCACACGATTTATTTTTGACAGCCTGTCTGACTGACAAATCCATCGTAGCATACAATTTGCGAGAAAAAAGATGGAAAAAAATTCATAGACTTTAAATTTACCTAATTTATCCTAAGAGAAGAAAAGGGAAGAAATAAGAGAAACATAGAGTATAAAAGGAATTTTTAGCATTTTTATACTTGGTTTTAAGAGAGGGTTTTTGGATATATTTACCTAAATGGAAAATAAAGAATCCTATTGTATCAATGGTTTTAGCATTTTTTTGAGGAATATACTGGATTGATTTTTACAAAACTGTAATGTTTCTGTTGTTCTTTTTTATAATAAAGTAACATATTTTTAATGTTGTAGCAGACAAAAAAACGGCTATCTCTTTACATAGACGAAGGAGATAGCCGTTTTCCTATTATTACGTATGTTACGAGTTATTACGAGTTGGTTTCAATTGCTTCTAATAATAAATCTACAATGTGAATTCCTCTCATTTTATGAGAAAGATCTTCTCGTTCAATACCTAATTTCATTTGTAGTAGACAACCTGGATTTGCAGTAACAATTGTCGCCGCGTCTGTTTCATGCACACGGTCCATTTTATAATCTAGAAATTCCATTGATAACTCTGAATGAACAATATTGTAAATACCAGCAGAACCACAGCAACGGTCCGCATCTTTCATTTCGCGATATGTTGCGCCTTGGATGGCCTCTAGTAACATACGAGGTTCAGAAGATGTTCGCATAACATTACGTAAATGACAAGAGTCTTGATACGTAATAATTTGCGGCGTGAGTCGTAAGTCAGTACGTTTATGGAAATCTAGTTCTACTAGTATAGCAGTAATATCTTTAATTTTAGAAACAAACTGCTTTGCTCGTTCAGCCCACTCTGGATCATCTTTTAATAAATAATCATAATCTACCAGATAAGCTCCGCAGCCACCTGCATTTGTAATAATATAGTCGATGTTTAAGTCTTCGAATGCTTTTATATTTCGTTTCGCTAATTCTTTTGCACCATTTTTTTCACCAGCATGCCCGTGTAATGCACCGCAGCAACTTTGTGTTTTTGGAATAACGATATCACAACCAGCTAACTGAAGAAGTTTCATCGTTGCATTATTTGTTTCTAAAAACATTGTATCCATTAAACAACCTGTGAAGAATGCGACCTGTTTCTTTTTTGCCACCTCAGCAGGTAAAAATTCAGGGCGATTTTTCATTTCTTTCATTTTAGGAACTTTCGGTAAAACAAGATCCATCGTTGCCAGTGTTTCCGGGAATAGTTTCATAATACCTGTCTTATGTGAAAGAGTTTGTAAACCAGAGCGCTGATAAAAACCAATTAGCCCAGTTAATGTTCTCATTCTATTTTGATGAGGAAACAATCCCTCAAATACAACTTTACGAACAGCTTTCACTGGCATCGAGAATTTTTTGTTTTGATTAATAATGTCACGAGTTTCTTCTAATAAATGCCCATAATTGACACCAGATGGACAAACAGGCTCACAAGCGCGGCAGCCGAGGCAAACATTTAATGTATTTTCAACATCTTCATCTGGCTCAATTAAACCATCAACGACCGCTTTCATTAATGCAATACGTCCGCGTGGTGAATGTGATTCTTTATATCCAGATTGAATGTAAGTAGGACAAGTAGGTAAACAAAAACCGCATCGCATACAGTTTAGTAGTTCATCTTCACTTAATCGTTCTTTAAATTCCTTTTGAATTTTTTCTTTATTTAATGTTGTCATCGCTCAACCACCACTCTTTTACGAGAGTCTCTCGCGAACATTTTTCCAGGATTCATAATGTTATTTGGATCGAAAGCTTGTTTAATCCCTTGCATAGCTGCAATACCTTCTTTACCTAATTTCATTTCTAAATACGGAGCTTTCATTGCGCCAACACCATGTTCACCAGTAATCGTACCACCAAGCTCAATCGCTTTCGCAAATATTTCAGCAAAAGCTTGTTCAGCACGGTGCATTTCTTCTTTATTACGGGCATCTGTCATACAAGTTGGATGCAAATTACCATCACCAGCATGACCAAAAGTACAAATAGGAATATTATATTTCTTTGCAATTGCATTAATTGCTTCAACCATTGGAGCGATTTGTGAACGTGGTACAGTTGCATCTTCTAATATTGTTGTCGGTTTTAGTCTTGCAAGTGCTGATAGTGCACTACGGCGTGCTGTACGAAGCGCATCTGCTTCGGCTTCATCTTTTGCAACGCGAACATCGACCGCATTCATAGAACGGCAAACGTTAGCCATTTTTTCAATATCTCGATTGACAACCTCGGGCGGGCCATCTTGCTCAATTAATAAAATTGCTTTGACGTCAGTTGGTAAACCGATTTGTGCAAACTCTTCTACAACTTCAATTGTTGGTTGGTCTAAAAACTCAAGTGTCGCCGGAATAATTTTATTTGCAATAATAGCAGAAACAGCTCGAGCAGCTTCGTTAATATCTTCATATAACGCAAGCATCGTTTTCTTCGTTTCAGGCATAGGGACAAGTTTTAATATAGCTTCCGTAACAACACCAAGTGTTCCTTCAGAACCAATAAATAAACGAGTTAAATCATAACCAGCTACATCTTTTGCTAATTTACCGCCAGTACGAATGATATCGCCGTTCGGTAAAATAATTTCAAGCCCCATTACATAATCACGTGTTACGCCATATTTTAAACCACGTAATCCGCCGGAGTTTTCATTAATGTTACCGCCGATTGTAGAAATTTTCATAGAGCTTGGATCTGGTGGGTAAAATAAACCTTTTTCTTCTACTGCTTTAATAATATCAAGTGTAATAACACCAGCTTGTACAGTAATTGTTAAATTCTCTTCGTCAATTTCTAAAATATTGTTCATATGGCGGAAAATAAGGACGATACCACCTTCAAGTGGACACGTTCCAGCGCAAAGATTCGTTCCAGAACCTCGTACATATACCGGGATTTTATGAGTGTTACATACTTTTAACACGTCTGCTACTTCATTTGTATTACGAGGAGCAATGACTGCATCAGGCATCGCTTGGAAGTTTGGAGTGGCATCATAACTATAAGTTAAACGCCCCATATTGGATGTATCTACATTATCTTCGCCAACAATAGATACGAATGAATCAATAATTTGCTTTTCTAACATTGGAAATCCCCCTCAAACTGTTAACGTATTTCGTCATAATAAAAAACGTTGTAACAGTGCTTTCATTATAATGATAAAAAAGTCGGGGGATTCTTTCTATGTATAATCATCTAAAGATTAATCTATTTTATCGTTACTTTTTGTATGATTATCTAATAAAAGGAGTGCGAAGTATAAAATATTTAAATCTTTGAATTGTTTCGGGTCAAGTCCTGTATGTTCTTCAATCTTTTTTAGCCTGTAATGCAATGTGTTAATGTGTATATGTAATTGCTCAGCTGTCTGCTTATAAGATTGGTTATAATCGATAAATAAACGTAAAGTGTGCATAAGCTCAGGAGAGGATACTAAGTTTTCAATGGTACGCTCTAGAAACTGTTCCCGAGTTTCAGTAGAAATATCTTGTAAGCACATTTCTAAACGTAAATCTTCATTAAATACAATTTTTTTTGTCTCAAGTGATACTGAAAGGGCGCGTAATGCTTGTTCGTACGATAAGTTCATATTGCTTGGCGTAACGGTTTGTCCAATCCCGATGTATAAAGTAATAGAAAATAAAGTTTCACAGTCTTGTTTTAACCGTTTTAAAAATTGAAAGGTTTGCTCTTTAGATTGCATTGCTGTAAACAAAATAAACCGATCATTTCCCCAGCGAACAAATAAATTTTCTTTTGCTAAAATGTTGCGCATATGTTGCCAAATTTTACGCTGGAGCATCGTATTATCTTGGGCGATTGATAATAAAATAAGTTGTTTCTCCTTATATAAATCAATGCCAAGCGTTTTTGCACGATCGAGAAAACTTGAAGACCAGTCTGTATTTTGAAGCCAATCAAAGACAAATGCTTCATAAGAACGGTGCTCAAGTTCTAGTTGTTCTAAAAAGTAGTTTTCATGAATTAATAATTCGGTCATCTTACGTAATATTTCTCCGTATTGTGAAATATTTTCAGGTTCTCCTGTAATTCCAATCACGCCGATTACTTCGTCATGGAATAGTAAAGGAAGATTCATTCCAGCTTTTACACCTTGCAGTCGTCGTTCATCATCTTTTGTAATAATGACAGTTTTCTTTTGTTTCGCACAGCGGAGTGCACCTTCATGAAATTGACCGATTCTTTCCGCATCTGTACTTGCGATAATAACTCCTTGTATAATAATAATGTTTTCAGTAATTAATCTGCGTACTTCACGTACAATTTTATTCGCTAAATCAGGAAAAAGCATAATTTGCACACCTCAAATTCTATTTGTTGTACATTATATATGTAAGTTTATTAATAAAGGAAGATTTCACATTTTCCACACATTTATTTGTTATTTTACAATTATAACGAAATCATCCGAAGATGGAGGGAATCTTTTGAGAAAGTATGTTTTTCTTCTCTGTTTTTTATGTCTATTAGTAGGGTGTCAAGGAAGTTCGTATACACCGATTGCTAAAGATAAAAGTGTTATTATAACAACGAATATAAAGGAGGGTAGTATTAGTTTTATTGATAAAAAAACAAAGAAGCTATTAACAACATGGGAATTAAATGAGCCGATTGCAGGGGGGACGCTACTTCCAAATGGCGAGGAAATACTCGTTTATGGTAAGCAATTAGAATATATGTATGTATATTCACTAGCAGAAGGAAGACAAGTGGACAAATATAAGACTGGAAAAGGAATTGCTAATGTTATCGCATCAGATGATGGAAAACAATTATTTGCTGCCGATCAAAATGAACAAAAGGTAAGGTTCTTTACGATAAAAGGAAAAGAGACAGGGAGTGTTTCAACAGGAAAAGGGCCGATAACGATGGTAGAGCATCATAACCAGTTATCTGTACTAAACTTTTATGATACGAAACTAACGACCATTGATATAAAGAAAAAAGAAGTGATACAGTCCTTTATGATTCCGCCAGCATCAACAGGAGCGACGGTTAGCGCTGACGGGAAAGAAATATGGATTGGTGGACATGGTGATGGAAGTCAAGTGAATGAGAAAGTATTAGTGTATTCTTTACAGAGCGGAGAGATGATGCGTTCTTTACATGCTCCGTTTATGCCTGTGAATATAACAAAGGATGATAAGTATGTATATGCACTAAGTCACGGTTCGAATACGCTTAGAAAGTTTGATGCAAGTACGTATCAAGAGGTAGGATTTGCAGAAGTAGGATCCAATCCATTTGCATTTTTGAAAAGTGGTGCAGAAGGATATGTAGCTAGTTATGATAGCGATGAAGTATGCGTAATGGATATGAAGAATATGAAAATAAAACAAACAATTAAAGTCGGAAAAGGACCGTTTCAACTCATGGAGAGAGAAGGGGAAGGACAATGAGTAAATATAACGTGCTAGTCGTAGATGACGAAAGTGATATGAGGCAACTTGTCGGAATGTACTTAGATAACTTCGGATACGAGTGGGGAGAAGCTGAAAATGGAAAAGAGGCACTTCGAAAATTAGATACGGATCATTACGATTTCGTTGTACTAGATATTATGATGCCTGAGATGGATGGGCTTTCAGTTTGTAAAGAGATTCGAAAGACGTCGGATGTACCTATTATATTTTTAACAGCAAAAGGTGAAGAGTGGAATAGGGTGAACGGCTTACGTATGGGAGCAGATGATTATATTGTAAAGCCATTTAGTCCTGGGGAACTAATTGCTCGTATGGAAGCTGTTTTAAGACGATATACAAAGCAAGAACAGCAAGAAGAGATTCAATTTGGACCGATTCTTATTAATGAAAAAAGTAGGAGGGTCGAGACGAATGGTGAGACGATTCCTCTTACAGTAAAAGAGTTTGATTTACTATATTTTCTTTGCCAACATAATGGACAAGTATTTAGCCGGGAACAATTGCTTGAAAAGGTGTGGGGATATGATTATGCAGGAAGTACAAGAACGGTAGATACGCATGTGAAAACGATGCGTCTAAAGCTCGGAGAAAATGGAAACTACATTCAAACCGTTTGGGGTGTAGGTTATAAATTTGAGGTGTAACGTATGTTTACGATGGTACAAAAGCTTTGGCTTACAGTAGTATGTGCAGTATGTGTAACAGTTTCCTTTCTTTATTTTGTATCTTTATACTCATATGAAAAGTTATACGTTGATAATTTAAAAGATTCATTAGTAATGGAAGGGAAACGTCTTGCCACGCAATATGATAAACGTGAAGGAGTATCCACTTTTGAAGAGAAAGTAAGGGCATATGATCAAATATCTAGTTCAGATGTCCTTTTCGTATACAATCCGCGTGATTTAAGCGCATGTTTGCCTTTTGATGTTCACCATCATTCTCTTATAAGTGAAGGGGATAGACAGGCGCTATTAGATGGAAAAACCGTGACAAAGATAGGGTATGAAGAACATTTTGATCGTAATATTATGGGTGTTGTCATCCCTGTTTTAGATAATAAAAAATTAGTTGGTATTGTATACTCTTATATTCCTTTAAAAAGTATAAAAGACTTAATATTTGATATGGGTCTTATTTTGGCGCCGTTAGCACTTGCAATGATTCTAATTACAATATGGATTGGTAGAAAAATTATTATTGCTATTACGAGACCGCTTTCGCAAATGGAACGAGTTGCAAATCATTTGGCCACTGGAGATTTCTCAGAGCGGATTACAATTTCTTCAGAAGATGAAATTGGACGATTGGGAAAAGCTTTTAATAAAATGGCAAATTCTTTAGAAACAGAAGATGTAAAGCGTAAGGAATTTTTAGCTAATGTTTCGCATGAACTTAGAACACCGCTTAGTTATATTAAAGGATATAGTGAAGCTATTTTAGACGGTGTAGCGAAGGGGCCGCAGCAGGAAAAAGTAACGCAACTCATCCATAAGGAAGCAGATCGCATGCAGCGCCTAGTTCATGATTTATTAGATTTAGCGCAGCTAGAAGGTGAACACTTTCCTCTAAAGAAACAACCTATCGTTTTTTCACAGCTTATTGAAGATGTACTAGATACATACGAATTACAGTTTATAGAAAAAAAACTTCGTATTTTAACGGATTTAAATCCTGAAATTATCGCAATGATTGATGAGGATCGTATGCAACAAGTACTTCATAATGTGTTAGATAATGCGATACGTTATACAAATCAAAACGGGGATATCATAATAACATTAAAGCAAATCGATGATTACTGTGAATTGCACATAAAAGATACAGGAATAGGTATTGATAGAGAGCATTTAGAAAATCTCGGGGAACGCTTTTACCGAGTAGATAAAGCGAGAAGTCGTCAACATGGCGGAACAGGTTTAGGCCTTGCAATTGTAAGACAAATTGTTCATATACATGATGGTGAGTGGAGAATAGAAAGTGAAAAAGGTAAGGGAACGACAGTTATTATTAAATTAAAAGCACAAGATGAGGAGAGCATATTCTAACTTTTGGAATATGCTCTTCATATTGAAGGTAAATAGTTACGCGTAAATGTATTAATTAATATCCAAAAAATATCAAAAATTTGACTATTTTATGAACAAAACATTTGTACTTCTTACTAATTCGTTCTAAAATGGTTATGGATGCTAAGTTCTTATAAAACGTTACAATTGTTGTTTGGAAGATACTGAGGTGATTTAACTGGAGTACAAATCTATTAAACCGAAAAAAATTTACGAAGAAGTATCTGAAGCTATTTTAACAATGATTAAAAATGGTACGTTAAAACCTGGTGACAAACTGCTTCCTGTTCATCAATTAGCTGAGCAGTTTCAAGTTGGCAGATCTGCTGTTCGTGAAGCGCTAAGTGCGCTAAGAGCAATGGGCTTAATTGAAATGAAACAAGGAGAAGGTACATATGTAAGGAATTTCGATCCTTCTTCATTAACAAAATCACTAAATAACAAGTTATTAATGAAGAAAGAGGATATTTTGAATTTATTAGAAGTACGGAAGGTACTCGAAGTGGGGGCAGTTCGAGCGGCAGCGGCAAAACGTACGGAAGCTAATTTGCAAAATATGAAACATTGGTTAGATGAAATGGCAAAGAGCATTGGAGATGAGAAGGCTGGCGAAAAAGCAGACTTTCATTTTCATATGGGAATTGCAGAATCTTCGCATAATAACATCTTACTTGAGCTCATGAATCATGTTTCAGAGATGATTGCTGAAACGATTGGTGAATCAAGACGCATTATTTTATATGGTGAACAAACAACATCAGAACGACTTTTAGAAGAGCATCAATCTATATATAATGCGGTGTTAAAGCAAGATGTGGAATTAGCGCAGCAAGCGATGCTAAATCATTTAACAAATGTAGAACATATTGTCACAGGTAAAAGCGATATAAATTTGTAATTTAATCTTTTGAATTTATAATTTTCTGATAAAATAGAGAGATTAAGTAAACGTTTTCTTTGGAAGAGGGAGAGGATAGGCCATGGTTGAGCCTATTTCTTCTAATCTTAGTCATCTGATGACCATATGATTGTTGGCGAAGTTGTAATGAGGGGGAATTATAGTTATGAAAGTTACTTTATTTGTTACTTGTTTAGTCGATATGTTTGAAACAAACGTCGGTAAAGCAACAGTTGAAGTATTGGAGCGTTTAGGTTGTGAAATTGAATTTCCAGAAGCACAAGTTTGTTGTGGTCAGCCTGCTTATAATAGCGGCCATGTAGAAGCAGCAAAAGAAGCGATGAAACATATGATTGAAACTTTCGAAGATGCAGAATATATCGTTACGCCATCTGGCTCTTGTGCGACAATGTTTCATGAGTATCCGCATGTTTTTAAAGATGATCCGAAGTGGGCTAAACGTGCACAAAAGGTTGCTGATAAAACATATGAATTTACACAATTTATTGTAGATGTTTTAAAAGTTACAGATGTTGGTGCAAGTTTACCAGGGATAGCTACTATTCATAAATCTTGTCATATGACACGCCTGCTTGGAGTAAAAGAGGCACCAGGAATTTTATTATCAAACGTAAAAGGATTAATTGTGAGAGAACTGCCAAACGTGCAAAATTGTTGTGGGTTTGGGGGAACGTTTTCAGTTAAGATGACTCCAATTTCTGAGCAAATGGTAGATGAAAAAGTAGATAGTGTAATGGAAACAGGTGCAGATTATTTAATCGGTGCAGATTGTGGGTGTTTGTTAAACATTGGCGGACGTATTGAGCGTTTAGGCAAAG
Source organism: Bacillus cereus (assembly GCF_015071065.1). Taxonomy (GTDB): domain Bacteria; phylum Bacillota; class Bacilli; order Bacillales; family Bacillaceae_G; genus Bacillus_A; species Bacillus_A cereus_BA. The sequence goes on from NZ_VOVA01000002.1 coordinate 277,205, forward strand.
AAGTAAAAGTAATGCATATTGCTGAGGTCTTGAATAGTCGCTCATGAAGGGGGAACATAAGCTATGTCTATGAAAATCAGTGAGAAAAAATTTAATGATCGCGTTGGCGATGGAATTCAAGATTCGTTTATGCGCGGAGCAGTATCTTCTGCACAAACGCGTTTATATACAAATCGATTAAAAGCAGCTGACGAGTTGGGAAACTGGGAAGAGTGGCGTGAACTAGGTGAACAAATTCGTCAACATACGTTAGAAAATCTTGATTATTATTTAATGCAGTTAAGTGAAAATGTATCAAAAAGAGGCGGTCACGTTTATTTTGCGAAAACGAAAGAGGATGCAGCAAAGTATATTCAAGACGTTGCGAAAAAGAAGAAAGCGAAGAAAGTTGTAAAATCGAAGTCAATGGTAACTGAAGAAATTAGTATGAATCATGCCCTTGAAGAGATCGGTTGTGAAGTGTTAGAGAGTGACTTAGGAGAGTATATCTTGCAAGTAGATAACGATCCACCATCACATATTATTGCGCCTGCACTTCATAAAAACAGAACGCAAATTCGTGATGTATTTAAAGAAAAACTTGGATATGAAAATTCTGATGATCCATACGAAATGACAAAGTTTGTTCGTAAACAGCTTCGTGAGAAATTTATGGATGCAGAAATTGGTGTGACAGGTTGTAACTTCGCTGTTGCAAATACGGGCTCTCTTTGTTTAGTGACGAACGAAGGTAATGCCGATCTTGTTATGTCGATTCCCAAAACTCAAATTGCAGTAATGGGTATGGAACGTATGGTTCCGACAATGGAAGAATTAGATGTTTTAGTTGGTTTACTATGTCGTAGTGCAGTAGGTCAAAAATTAACAAGTTATGTAACAGTAGCAGGACCGATTCAAGAGGAAGAGGTAGATGGACCAGAAGAGTTTCATTTAGTCGTTGTTGATAATGGCCGCTCTCAAATTCTTGGATCGGAATTCCGTTCAATATTGCAATGTATTCGTTGTGCTGCTTGTGTTAACGTATGTCCTGTATATCGTCATGTTGGTGGACATTCATATGGATCTATTTATTCAGGACCAATCGGTGCGGTATTAACACCACTTTTAGGTGGGTATGACGATTACAAAGAGCTTCCGTATGCATCTAGTTTATGCGGAGCATGTACAGAAGCTTGTCCAGTAAAAATTCCATTGCATGATTTATTATTAAAGCATCGCCAAGTTATCGTTGAGCAAGAAGGCCGTGCCCCACTTACAGAAAAATTAGCAATGAAAATGTTTAGCATGGGTGCTTCTTCAGCAGCTTTATATAAAATGGGATCAAAAATGGCACCGGTAGCAATGAGTCCATTTACATCTGGTAACCGTGTATCAAAAGGCGTTGGACCACTTAAAAACTGGACAGATATTCGTGAATTCCCGGCTCCAAGTAAAGAAAGATTCCGTGATTGGTATAAAGATCATAAGAAAGGCGGGGACAAATAATGACAGGATTAATTCAAAACCGTGAGTCCTTTCTAGATAATATCGCAAAAGAACTTGGGCGCGCGCGTAAAACAGAAGGAGTAGAACGTCCAGCATGGAAAAGTAATGTGAATGTAGAAACGTTAAAAGATTATTCACAAGAAGAATTGTTAGAAGTATTTAAAAATCAATGTACAAACATTCATACAACTGTTGTGGAAACAACAAACGACCGTTTACGTGAAGATATTCAAAAAGTAATCGTTGAAAACGGCGGGGGACCTATTATATTATCAGCAGATGAACGTTTTGATTCCTATGGATTGACTTCTTTATTTAAAGAGGAGCTTCCAAAGCAAAATGTTGAAGTAAATGTATGGGATCCTGAGAAAAAAGAAGAGAATATGCGTATAGCGGAAAAAGCGAATATTGGAATCGCATTTAGTGATTATACTTTAGCTGAATCAGGTACGATTGTTGTACAGAGTCATAAAGGCCAAGGGCGTTCTTTACACTTTTTACCGACTGTATACTTTGCTATTATTCCACGTGAAACACTTGTACCTCGTATTACACAAGCAGTTCAACATATGAACTCTCGTGTGGAAAAAGGTGAAGCAGTAGCATCTTGTATTAACTTTATTACAGGACCAAGTAACTCTGCGGATATTGAAATGAATCTTGTTGTCGGAGTACACGGACCATTAAAAGCAGTATATTTCATCGTATAAAATAGGGGAAAGCAGGCCGGAAAACGGCCTGCTTTTTTAATAGAATAAAGATAATATGAAGTAGAAGTTCTCTCCTTTTTTTGTTATGTTCTTTTGGAAAGGAGAGGAAGGGATGTTCACTTATTTATATGCATTGTTAACAGGGATGGTGTTTGGTTCTTTTTTTATGGTAATTGCGATGAGAGTTCCAGCAGGGGAATCTATTATTACGCCGCGTTCGTATTGTCATTACTGCAAGTATACATTAAAGCCGAAAGAACTTATTCCAATCATTTCATTTTGTATACAAAACGGGCGTTGTACGAATTGTAAGAGGGAAATTCCGATTATGTACGTATTATTTGAATTTGTTACAGGGAGTGTATTTTTTCTTACTGTATATGTAATTGGAATAGAACGAGAGCTCATCATAACTTTATCGCTATTTTCTTTACTTCTTATTATTTCAGTGACAGATTTTGTATATATGCTAATTCCTAATCGCATTTTAATTTGGTTTTCTCTTTTGCTTATTTTAGAATGTATTTTTGTACCGTTAGTTACTTGGATAGATAGTTTAGCTGGTAGTGGAACTATATTCATTTTGTTATATTGCATGCAAAGGATTTATCCAGATGGTCTTGGCGGAGGTGATGTAAAATTACTTTCGCTACTCGGATTTATAGTGGGAGTGAAAGGGGTTTTTATAACTTTATTTTTAGCATCTTGCTTTAGTCTTTGTTTTTTCGGAATAGGTATAGCGTTAAAACGTATAAAAATAAGAACCCCAATTCCGTTTGGACCCTTTATTAGCCTTGGAGCAATATGTTATGTGTTGGTCACATATGCAAAATAGAGAGGAGATAGGAAATGAATGTATATATGGATGATCAAAGAAGTTGCCCGTACGGATATGTTTTGGCAACTACAGTAGAATCTACCTTGCAAATTATTAGGGATAATGAGGTGAATATTATTTCCCTCGATTATAATATGGGATGGCGACAAAAAAGTGGATTAGATTTCGTAGAAGCTTTCTGCAGGGAAGGTTTATCCGTTAATGAAATTCACCTTCATACAAATGATGTCATCGGTATGCATCAGATGAAACAGAGAATAGAGAGAGGGCAGGAAAAAGGAGAAATTAATCCTTATATTGCCTTGAAATATGTAGGGAGCTAAAAACTCCAAAGTGAAACTTTGGAGTTTTTAGTGTTTCATATGTGCTTGTAAAGGAATAATTTCCTCTGTTTGAGCTGCTACTAATTCAGTTTCTTCTTGTTTAGCAACAGGTGCTTTCTTTGTTAAGTAATGATATACCATACCGACAAATACGGATCCGCCAATAATGTTACCGATTGTAACTGGAATCAAGTTATGAATAGCGCCGGCAAAAGTAATTGTATCAGGATGTGGTGAAACTAAAGATAAGGCAAACAATGATAAGTTTGCAATGCTATGCTCATAGCCGGATAAGAAGAATGTGAAAACGAGCATCATCATCATTAATATTTTTGCTGTATCACCTTTTACTTGAGAAGGTAAGAAGCAAGCAAGACATACGAGCCAGTTACATAAAATCGCTTTAAAGAATAATTGCATAGTAGGTGTATTCATCTTTCCTTCAACGACTTTATTCATTAAATGACCATGATCAATTGCTTCGAAAATTCCAGTTGCGTAAAATAGTAAGGCAAAGAATAAAGCGCCAGCTAAGTTACCTGCATAGCAAGCAACCCAGTTGCGAAGTGTATCAGAAATAGTTGTTTCTTTTCTTAAAGTTGCCACTGTGAAGTACATTGTATTGCCAGTAAATAATTCAGCGCCACCATATATAATAAGTACCAGAGCAATTCCGAAAAACATGGAGGAAGCTAAATATGTTGCTGGTGAATCTGCAATATGAAAAAAGTTACCTAATTTAAAGCATAGTACAATAATAAAACCGATATAAATGCCAGCAAGTGCAGCACGAATGAAATATTGCATTGGATTTGTATCTAGCATGTGCTTTTTGCTCTTAGCCAGTTTTACAACATAATCTAATCCTTGTTCTAGCATGAGTAATACGCTCCTTTAGTACATCGTCTATAAATACTCCTTATATGAATAAAGTACATGGATTTGTTCATAGTTTCAATAAGTTTGTGCAATATTTCACAAAAAGGACATACAAAACTTAAGAAAACGCTTACAAAAGGTAGTATAATGGAATTTTTTCTAAAAATAGAGAGGGAATTGAAACGAGAGAAAAAGAAAAAGCACTGTAATTACAGCGCTTTTTCGTCTAAATTCTTTTCTACTTTTACTTCTACTTCTTTCGAGAAGAACCAACCGCCAACTGCGATTCCAACTAATACAATCCAGAATGTAAGTTTCCACGGAGTAGATTCTGGGAATGAATGCGGAAGGACATTTAAAGCAGGGTGTGCTAGGGTATAAACTGTTAATTTCACACCAACCCAACCTACAATTAAAAATGCTGCAGTTTCAAGTCCTGGTTTACGTTTTAATATTTGTACGAAAGCAGTTGCTGCAAATCGCATTATAACTAATCCGATAAGTCCACCTGTAAAGATAACGATAAATTGACCTGTATCAAGACTACCAATCGTACCTAATCCTGTTTTCGGTAAAGTCACTGCTAATGCAACAGCAGCTAAAATTGAATCAACAGCGAAGGCGATATCAGCAACTTCGACTTTAAATACAGTCCACCAAAAGTTCTCTTGTTTTTTCTTTGCTTCTTTTTCTTCTGTTTCTTCATGTGTATTCTTTTTAACATACGTTTTAAATAAGTGATTCCCCGCGATAAACATAAGATAAATCGCACCAATTGCTTGCACTTGCCATACATCGACTAGGAACGAAATCATAAATAGTGATCCGAAGCGGAAAACGAACGCTCCTGCTAATCCATAAAATAGTGCTTTCTTTCGTTTTTCTTCTGGTAAATGTTTTACCATAATTGCGAGAACGAGAGCGTTATCAGCCGCTAAAATCCCCTCTAGTGCAATTAGGATGAGTAATACCCAACCATACTCCAATAATAATGATACATCCATGTACATTCTCCTCTCATTTCTATAAAGACTAAACAAGTGAAGAAGTTCCCCACTGTTTAGTTTCCCCATACTCCTGCGCATCAACGGTAGAAGAAATTTGAAAACAAAAAAGACCTCTGCCGTTGATAGGCAAAGGTCTTGCTAGACATATGTAATGAAAATGCCAACAAAGCCGGAAGAACTAAGTTCTACGTAATGACGACTTTGTTTCCAAGAAATAGTTCTTGGACGCTACTCCCCTTTGGAGATATGCTATTGTATTTTCATTATATGGATAATTTATACGGTTGTCAACCTGTTAAAATATCTTCGTTTGGATATTTTATTTTTCTTTGTTTTTTACGTGCAAATGAAAAGGCTAATGTTAAAGGCCCCATCTTTCCAAAAAACATCATAAAGATAATAATTGTTTTGCCAATGATTGTTAAGTGTGGCGTCAAATTCATGCTAAGGCCGACAGTTCCAAATGCTGAAAATACTTCAAAAGCACTCATTAATAAAGGAACTCGCTCAGTGATGCTTAAAATTAAAATGGAAAGAAAAATAAACGAAATTGAAATAATGGTAATCGTTAATGATTTGACAATGAGCGTATCTTTAATGGATTTTTTAAATACAACAATATCATCTTGTTCTTGTAAAAATTTAAACACGCCAAAAAGCATAATTAAAAATGTTGTTAATTTAATTCCACCACCAGTTGAGGCACTACCAGCACCGATAAACATAAGAAGCATCATTAATAAAAGAGAAGGTTTTGACAATGCAGATATATCAACAGTGTTAAACCCGGCAGTGCGCGTCGAAATCGCTTGAAAATAAGCAGCCATACCTTCTTCAAATGGTGTAAAACCTCTCATGGAAATTGAATTATGAAACTCGAATATGAAAATAAAAGCTGTAGCAATAATATTGACGATAAGAGTAGAAGAGAGCATAAGTTTTGAGTGCAAAGTAAGGTTTTTAAAGTTTTTCTTTCTTTTTATATCTACGATAACAGTAAAACCAATCCCACCTAAAATAATGAGGGAAGAAATAACGAGGTTGACGAGAATGCTATGGGAGTGGGACATTAAATTATCGCTCCATACAGAAAAGCCAGCGTTGTTAAAGGCAGAGATAGAATGAAAAAAGCTATAATATATACCTTTGGCAATCCCGTATTTTGGTACCCATTCAAAAGAGAGAAGTAAAGTAGCGATACATTCTACAGCAAAAGAAAATAAAAATAATGCTTTTGCAAGACGAATGATTCCGCCGACATTTGTTTGGTTTAATGCTTGTTGTAATAAAATGCGGTTTTGAAGGCCGATTTTTCTGCCGAGCATAATTGCGATTAAAACAGCAAAGCTCATAATGCCAAGCCCGCCAACTTGTATAAGTGTTAAAATGACACATTGGCCAAATAAGGTGAATATTTTACCAGTGTCCACAACACCAAGCCCTGTAACCGTACAAGCAGAAACCGTTGTAAATAAGGCATCGAGCCATGAAATAGACGTTGTTGTAGCAATTGGCAATTTCAATAGGCACGTACCGATAATTGATAGCATAATAAAAGACAAAGTAAGAACACGGGGAGGACTCATGCTAATGTTAATCCGTTTCATTTCACATATCGTTCCTTTCGATTTGCTCTTACTAGTATGTGAAGAAGCACTATTATGTATGTTAAAAAAGAAAGAGGCAGAGAATATCTGCCTCTAAGCCATAGGTTATATAGTTATCCGCGTAATTGTTGTTGAGCTAAAGCAACAAGACGTTTCGTTACTTCACCGCCAACTGATCCGTTAGAACGAGATGCTGTATTAGATCCTAAACTTACACCGAATTCTTGTGCGATTTCATATTTGAATTGTTCAAGTGCTTGCTCTGCACCCGGAACTAGTAATTTGTTTGTTTTCACCATGTTGATACACATCCTTAAAGAGTAATCCAGTTTAGCTAAGTGCTATCTGGTAACGTTATTTTATGTGTAAACGACGTACTCATACACGGAAGTAAACGGTGTGATTAGAAGTTATTGGATAGAAAAAAGAGTAGCAAGTTTGCTACTCTTTTTTCAGTATTGTCGCTGTACCTTCTACGACAATATCATCAGATTGATTGTATATGTTTGTTTGCAATGTGATGATTTTTTTATCGTCCCGTTTTTTAATAACTTCTGCCACAACGCGAAGTGTATCACCGATTTTGACAGGAGCACGGAATGAAACGTTTTGTGATAAATAAATCGTATTTTTTCCAGGAAGTTTCGTTCCAAGAATGGTAGAAATAAAACTTGAAACGAGCATGCCATGGGCAATACGTTCTTTGAACATTGTCGTTTTTGCAAAAGAGTCTAGAATGTGAATAGGATTTACATCTCCAGTCAATTTTGCAAAATTGATAACGTCCTCATCCGTAATTTTTTTTGTAAGTGATGCTTGATCACCGACTTGAATCTCATCGTAACGAAGCTCCGGAACAGTTTGTGCTTCTTGAAATGGATTCATTTTGTCCTCCTTCTTTTCCATATCGAAAAATGTAAGCCATCTTGATGTAGTAGGAGGAAGAAAGAGTTTTGTTTGTGCTGCAGTTAGTTGCCACATTTTTCTTATTTGATGGAAGTAAATAGATTTTTTGAGTTTTCCTCGAACTGCTTTGCGAGTTCTAGTTGTTTGGACTTGAACTCTCCCAAAAAAACGTCTAACTGTTTTTGAACCTCTTCACGTTGCGACTGTTGTTGTTCGATAAAGTGTTTTGTTGTTTCTTCAAATTGGCCGCTAGTTTGAGTAAGAATAGACAAAGATGTTTTCGTAGGCGAAACAGTAAGTTGGTGCATTTGATTAGAAAGCTCATTCCACTTTTCTTGCCACTCGTTAATTTGATCATTTAAGGAGTTTCCAGTTAATTGCTTCACATAGTCTGTATATTGGTTATTGAACTGAGCAGTGAATTGGTGTAGTTCTTTTTCTAGTCCATCTACTCCTGATGTTAATTTATGCAAAGCGTCTTGTTGTTGTTTTAACGTTTCTAAAGTAAGTTGCTCTAATTGTTTCCCAGCTGAAGAGAAGAGGGAAAGAGATTGAGACCAGTTTTTCCAAAATGCATCGACTAATTCGTATGGCTTAGTTTCCATTGTTTGACCTCCAAATGTTTTTTTGCATATTGTGAACGCAGATTACTCTGCTGTACCACCAGGTGAAGATGAAGAATCCTTTTCATCCTTTTCTGGAGAAGTAGAAAATGGAAAGAATGCATTGGTGTATAACGTGAAAAACGTCCGCAACATATTTTGATAATGTTCAAAAGAAGTCGCACATGTTGTTAAATATTGCTCTCCATATTCTGTTAAAGAATAAATTCGTTTCGCTGGCCCGCCTTCGCTTGTATCCCAAGTAGAAGAAATAAGATTTTCTTTTTCTAATTTGCGTAGTGTCCTATACACATTACCTTGGTCAACAGAAGAAAAGCCGATGTCCATTAGCATTTGAATAAGTTTGTAACCATGAAGACTCCAGTCTTTTAGACAGAGAAGTAAGAAAGGAACTAAGAAGTTTTTTGGCATGGAGTTTGGTTGTTTGGCTTGGTTTTTTTCCAAACTTTCTTGGTGTTCTGGTTCATTATGTAGCATGATTGTGCATCACCTCATGAATCAGTTAGATGGAATTTTTTGCTTATAAGTGCAATTTACACCTATCTGTTTTTAATGTCAATACATTTGTTGGAAAATAAAGAAAAATAAAATATATACTTGCAGTTTTATTCGGAATATTAGAAAATAGTGAATAGGTTGAATTGTTTCAAAAACGAAAAAGGGAGTGTAGGCGAAGTGATTGATCAAAAATTCGATCCATTGCAAGCATGGAAAAATGCTTATGAACAAACCGAAACATTTTGGGGAAAAGCGCTCAATGAAACAATTAAAACAGAAGAATATTCTGCTTGGATGGGCAGCGTTCTAGATTTGAATTTGTTTTATCAAAAAGCATTAAATGATACGACAAAAAATTATTTAGAGCAGGTGAATGTGCCGACGAGAGAGGATATCGCTAGAGTAGCTACGCTTGTTATTAACTTAGAAAATAAAGTTGATAACATCGAGGAAATTCTAGAAGAGAAAGTGGATTCATTAGGACAAGCTCCTACATTAAAGCGTGATGTTACGAAAGTAAAACAAGATATGCGCACGTTAGAAACGAAAGTTGATCAAATTTTAGAATTGCTAGAAAAGCAAAATGCAGTACTAGCTAAGCTACAAGTACCTATAAAAGAAGAAGTAAAGCCTGTAAATAAGCCAGAAAATAAAAAATAATAATCGCGTTTGTTTATAACGTGTAAAAGAGAGAGGGAGAATCTCTTTTCATGTATAAACAACGAAACATAATTAATATATGGACTCAATTAGTATGAGTACCAAAATGATTCATAACAATCGTTCACAAATTCATTTAAGGGGGAAAAGAAATGGTTCAATTAAATGGCAAAGTAGCAATCGTAACAGGTGGGGCAAAAGGAATTGGAAAAGCAATTACAGTAGCATTAGCACAAGAGGGAGCAAAAGTAGTTATTAACTATAACAGCAGTAAAGAAGCAGCTGAAAACTTAGTAAATGAATTAGGAAAAGAAGGACATGATGTTTATGCAGTTCAAGCGGATGTTTCTAAAGTAGAAGATGCAAACAGACTTGTAGAAGAAGCTGTGAATCATTTTGGTAAAGTTGATATTCTTGTTAATAATGCTGGTATTACAAGAGATCGTACATTCAAAAAATTAAATCGTGAAGATTGGGAGCGCGTAATTGACGTGAACTTAAACAGTGTATTTAATACGACAAGCGCGGTACTTCCATACATATCGGAAGCAGAAGAAGGAAGAATCATTAGTATTTCTTCTATTATTGGCCAAGCTGGTGGATTTGGACAAACGAACTACTCAGCAGCAAAAGCAGGTATGATAGGATTTACAAAATCATTAGCACTAGAACTTGCAAGAACAAATGTAACTGTAAACGCAATTTGCCCAGGATTTATTGATACTGAAATGGTAGCAGAAGTACCAGAAGAAGTGCGTCAAAAAATCGTTGCGAAAATCCCGAAAAAACGATTTGGTCAAGCTGATGAAATTGCAAAAGGTGTAGTATATCTATGCCGTGACGGTGCGTATATCACAGGTCAGCAATTAAACATTAACGGCGGATTATACATGTAATGAAGTAAGAAAAAAGTGCATATCCATAGCAGGAATGCACTTCTTTTTTTAGAAAGAAATTGACCGAAAAGGAGATAAAAAAATGACTACATTCGTAACGGAATGGGAGAAGCAATTAGAGTTGTACCCAGAAGAATATCGCAAAGCATATCGCCGTGTGAAAAGAGCGAGCGAAGTTTTATTACGCGAACCAGAACCACAAGTTGGTTTAACACCGAAAGAGGTTATTTGGACGAAGAATAAAACGAAGCTTTATCGTTACATTCCAAAACAAGAAAAAACACAGAGAGTCCCAATCTTATTAATATACGCTCTTATTAATAAACCGTATATTATGGATTTAACTCCAGGAAATAGTTTAGTGGAATATTTAGTAGATCGTGGTTTTGATGTGTATATGCTTGATTGGGGCACATTTGGTTTAGAAGATAGTCATTTGAAGTTTGATGATTTCGTGTTCGATTATATTGCAAAAGCAGTGAAAAAAGTAATGAGAACTGCAAAATCGGACGAAATTTCTTTACTTGGTTATTGCATGGGTGGAACGTTAACATCTATTTATGCAGCGCTTCATCCGGACATGCCAATTCGTAACTTGATTTTTATGACAAGTCCTTTTGATTTCTCTGAAACAGGATTATACGGTCCTTTATTAGATGAGAAGTATTTCAATTTAGATAAAGCGGTGGATACATTCGGAAATATTCCGCCAGAAATGATTGATTTCGGAAATAAGATGTTAAAACCAATTACAAACTTTGTCGGTCCATATGTTGCTTTAGTCGATCGTTCAGAAAATGAGCGCTTCGTCGAAAGTTGGAAATTAGTTCAAAAATGGGTAGGCGATGGTATTCCGTTCCCAGGTGAATCTTATAGACAATGGATTCGTGATTTTTATCAAAATAATAAATTAGTGAAGGGTGAACTCGTTATTCGCGGACAAAAGGTAGACCTTGCAAATATTAAGGCGAATGTCTTAAATATTTCTGCGAAACGTGATCACATTGCTCTGCCATGTCAAGTAGAAGCTTTACTTGATCATATTTCTAGCACAGATAAACAGTATGTATGTTTGCCAACAGGACATATGTCTATCGTGTATGGTGGAACGGCTGTAAAGCAAACATATCCGACGGTTGGGAATTGGCTTGAAGAGCGTTCTAATTAAAGAGAAGAAATCCAACTAGCGTATGTTAGTTGGATTTTTTTATGGAAAATGACGAAACATAGGAAGGAGAAAAATACATTGTAGGAGTATAATTATGAAGCTTATGACTGGTAAGTTGTTTTGGAGTGCTGGAGTTTCTGTACCTTGTTATCCAACGTTAGAAAATGATATGATATGTGATGTGCTAGTAATTGGAAGTGGAGAAGCAGGTGCTCATATAGCGTATTCGTTAGCTAAAATTGGAATGCGTGTTATGCTCATTGAAAAAAGAGCAATTGCATGTGGTAGCACAGCTGCAAATACAGGATTATTACAATTTGTTCATGATAAATCGTTGACCTCTCTTATTCATACATTTGGTGAAGAGAAAGGGGTACGAGCATATAGACTGTGTTATGAAGCGCTGCAAACAATGGAGAAGGTTGTGCCAACTCTCGATATTGATCCCCATTTTATTCCGCGAAATAGTTTGTATTATGCAAGTAGAGATGAGGATATTTCATTTTTACAGGAAGAATATAATACGTTACGCCATTATGGATTTCCGGTTGAATATTTTACAGAGTTTGATATTAAGAAACGTTATTCATTTGCAAAACAAGCAGCGTTATATACAAGCGGTGATGCAGAAGTGAATCCGTATTTATTAGCGCATAGTCTTTTGCATAAAGCGAAACAAATGAGCGCTACTATATATGAACATACAGAGGCATTACATATTAAACAAATCCAAAATGATTTAATTTGTTACACGAATACAGGAAATAAAATCATAGCAAAAAATATTATTATGGCGACAGGTTATGAAGCAATTTTTGGAAAGAAAGAAAAAAATACAACAGTAGAAACGTCTTATGCCGTTGTGACAAATAAGATAGATCATTTTGAAGGCTGGCATGAGCAATCATTAATTTGGGAAACAGCACGTCCGTATTTGTATTGTCGAACGTATCAAAATCGTATCGTTGTAGGCGGATTAGATGAGGCGCTGAAAATTCAAAAGATCGGCGATACGAAATTATTGCATAAGCGTGATCTCCTTATTAACATTGTAAAAGAAATGTTCCCGCAGTATAAAAATATACAGGCAGAGTACTATTGGGCAGCAGCATTTGGTGGCAGTCATGACGGTCTTCCTATTTTAAAAGAAGATAAAAAAATACATAATTTATATTACGCACTGCCGTATGGGGGAAATGGAACTGTATACGGAATGGTATTTGCAAAACTATTTCAGCAGTTATTTACAAATGAAGAAAGTGATGATTTTTCTTTATTTAATCGATAGAAAAAAGGTAGCGAAGTGATGGAATGAGAGATATAAAAAAGTTTTTACAAAAGTTACGTCCCGTGCAACTTATCGTTGTATTTTATTTACTAGCGGTAGTTGTATCGGTAATTTTACTTAGTTTACCATTTGTTACGAAGCCTGGCGTGAAATGGACATTTATAGATGCTCTGTTTACATCTGTTAGTGCGGTAAGCGTTACAGGACTGTCTGTTGTTACGATTTCAGATACGTTTACAACAGCAGGAATTATTGTTTTAGCCCTGATTTTACAATTAGGCGGATTAGGAATTATGGCACTTGGTACATTCGTTTGGATTATAACGGGTAAAAAGATTGGTTTGCAGCGAAGAAGGTTAATTATGGCAGACCATAACCAAGGAAATTTATCGGGCCTTGTAGAATTGATGCGTTCTATTTTAATTGTAATTATTTCGATAGAACTCATTGGAGCAATACTGTTAGGTACAAGATTTTTACTATATTTCCCGACTTGGCAAGAAGCTTATTTTCACGGTTTCTTTGCCGCTGTGAGTGCAACAACGAACGGAGGATTTGATTTAACAGGACAATCACTTATTCCGTACAAAAAAGATTATATTGTTCAAATGATTCATATGTTGCTTATTATTTTAGGAGCTATCGGTTTCCCAGTGTTAATGGAAGTAAAGCAATTCTTTAGTAAAAGGCGACAACAACTATTTCGCTTTTCATTATTTACAAAATTGACGACAACGACATTTTTTACACTCGTTATTGTTGGAACAATTATGATTTTTCTATTAGAACGAAATCATTTTTTAGTAGGAAAGTCATGGCATGAAACTGTATTTTATACATTATTCCAATCTGTGACGACGCGAAGTGGTGGACTGGCTACCATGGACATACGTGAATTATCACAACCAACGCTTTTATTTATGAGTATATTAATGTTCATTGGAGCATCTCCAAGTTCAGTTGGGGGCGGGATACGTACAACAACATTTGCTGTTAGTATATTATCGTTATATACATTTGCAAGGGGCGGGAGAACAGTCCGTGTTTTCAAACGTCAACTACATGAAGAGGATGTATTGAAAGCATCTGTCGTTATGACAATGGGGATTTTATTATGTGCCTCAGCGCTATTTATTTTATCCGTTACGGAAAATGTACCACTTATGAGTTTAATAATTGAAGTTTGTTCTGCTTTCGGGACGACTGGACTATCAACAGGTATTACTCCAGAGTTAACAACTGTTGGTAAACTTGTACTAATTGTACTTATGTTTATCGGACGCGTCGGTATTTTAACATTTATATTAGCTAGTGGTGGAAGAGAACAACCACCTCGCTATAAATATCCGAAAGAGAGAATTATTATTGGATAGCACGAAACCATTCTACCTACATTAGGTAGAATGGTTTTTTTAATCGTTAATTCCAAATTGTGGGTGCATAAAAGCATCATTTTTGTTATCAACTTCGTTTTTAAGTAATTCTTGATTTTCTTCTGCAATCCATCCGATATCATTTGTAGGATGGATCCATTCTTCTCCAGCCATAACGGCAGGATCTATTTCATCACTCCAATTATTAAGGGGACTGTTCTCGGAATCATATTTACTGTCTCCAACTACAACATCGTATTGATTAATAAAAGGTTGTTGCATTTGTTTTCCTGTTCCTTTAAATGATGGGAAATTCATTTGATGCGGGAGCGTCTCGTCTAAAATTGGCGATTGGATCGTTTCTTTTTCTTTCAAAGTAATCGCTCCTTTTTGTAATGGCTTGTTCGTATGTAGTATTTCCATCTATAGGCTCTTATGTACTTGTTAACACTTGCCAGTAATAATTATTTTAAGTTGTCTCAAACTAGAATAGAAAGTTATTTCGTGAGAGCAGGTGAGTATGTTGGTAAAAAGAAAAGTAAAACAAAATGCAGCAATTAATAATAATAAAACTCCGAAAGAAAGCTTACCAGATGCAGAATTTGCATTAGAGTATGAAGGAGAAAATAATGCGAAGTATGCAAATCGTAATTCGAAAAAAGGTAAACAAAAATGAGGCGTTTTTTACAAACGCCTCATTTTTTTGTGGGATTATAAAGGTTTTTTTAATTATTTGTAAATTTCGCGTTTATTATTAGCAGAAAAATGCGAAAAAACATAGAAGTAGCAACGTATTACACAAAAACAAACAACAAACAAAAGATTAATGTTGATTTAATACTGCTTTTACACTAGTTGTTTATATTTGAGTTGTACATAAGATTTGTAAAAGGAGAGAGAAACAGTGAAAAAAACAATCTTTAAAGCTGTAGCAACTGGAATGGTATTTTCGTTATTAATGGGGTGTGGTGCAAAGAAAGAAGAAAGTGCTGGGGCAAAAGTGAAAGATGATAAATTATCTGGATCATTAACTGTTTACACAGCGATTGAAGAAGAGCTTGTACCGATTTATCTTGATTCTTTTAAACAGAAGTACCCAGACGTGAAGTTGAACATTGTTCGTGATTCAACAGGAGTTATTACAGCGAAATTGCTAGCTGAAGGAAAAAATACACAAGCAGATGTTGTATGGGGAACTGCAGCGTCTAGTCTATTAGCTTTAGAGAAAAAAGATATGTTAAAAGGATACTCTCCAAAAGGAGCAGATCGTGTCCTTCCGCAATTTAAAGATGATAAGAAACCAGAAAAATGGGTTGGAAATACTGCATTTATGACGGGGATTGCTGTAAATAAAGAAGAATTGAAGAAGAAAAATTTACCGATGCCAGAATCATATGAAGATTTAACAAAGCCAGAATATAAAGGAACGCTAGTTATGCCGCATCCGGCTTCTTCTGGAACAGGATTTTTAACAGTTTCTGCATGGCTACAAATTATGGGAGAAGATAAGGGCTGGGATTACATGAAGAAACTTCATGATAATATGGCAACTTATACTCATTCAGGTTCAAAACCAGCGAAACTAGCAGGCGCAGGTGAATATCCAGTTGGTGTGTCAATGGTTTATAGTGCTTTGAAAGAGAAACAAAAAGGTGCACCAGTTGAAGTTGTACTGCCGAAAGAAGGATTAGGCTGGGAAGTAGAAGCGAACGCACTTATTAAGAAAGATAATGCTAAAAATGATAAATTAGCGCAAGCATTTTTAGATTGGGCAATTACAGATGATGTAATGAAGTTATACTTTGAGAAAAATGGATTTGCGACAATTAAAAATGATTATAAACTTCCAGATGGATTCCCTAAAGATGTGACAGAAAAGTTATATAAAAAGAATGACTTTAAATGGGCAGCAGAAAATCGTGACAAAATTTTAGAAAAATGGGAAAAAGAGTTTGGCCAAAAAGCAGAACCGAAAAAGTAAGTGAGTGGGAGAGAGAAAAATGAGCGAATATTTATCAATTCAACACATTCAAAAACAGTTTGATGCATTTACAGCGTTAAAAGATATTTCTTTTACTGTGAAAAAAAATGAGTTTGTTTGTTTATTAGGCCCAAGTGGTTGTGGGAAAACAACGTTGCTCCGAATTTTGGCAGGGCTAGAAGAGGCAACAACAGGTAGTATTGCCGTGAATGGAAAAGATATTACAGCATTACCACCTGGAAAGAGGAACTTCGGAATGGTTTTTCAATCGTATGCATTATTTCCGAATTTAACTGCACTTGAAAACATTGAATACGGCTTAAAGACAAAAAAATATGGAAAAGCAGAAGTAAAAGAGAAAGCGCTATTGGCGTTAGAACTTGTTGATTTGCTGAATGTAAAAGATAAATATCCTGCTCAAATGTCTGGTGGACAACAGCAGCGAGTAGCACTTGCACGTGCGCTCGCTCTGTCTCCCGATATTTTGTTACTTGATGAGCCGTTATCTGCTTTAGATGCAAAAGTGCGTGAAAAGTTGCGTAGAGAAATGCGTGATTTGCAAGAAAAAGTGGGAGTAACAACTATTATGGTAACGCATGATCAAGAAGAGGCATTAACGATGGCTGATAAAATTGTTGTAATGAATCATGCGGAAATTATGCAGATTGGAACACCAGAGGAGATTTATCAAAGACCAGCCAATCCGTTTGTGGCAGATTTTATTGGTTCTATTAATTTCTTTTCGAAAAATAACGAAGAACATGCAATTCGTCCTGAACATGTAACAGTTGTACAAAATAATGGTATTAAAACAGTTGTAGAAAGCATGGAATTTCGCGGATCTGTATACCGGACGGAAGTACGGGTCATAGAAGAGAAAACACACCTTTATAACGAGAAAATTGTAGTGGATATATTGGCATCAGAAGTAGAGGAAACTGCTATTAGAAAAGGACAGCCAATTCAAATCTCTTTCTCGGAAAATCATATGTTGTCATATGGAAAGAAGGTCATTGTATAGATGGAGATGTTAGAAAACTTTAAGGTAGAAAGTACGAAAAAAAAGATTAAGAGACGTATCGGTAAAGAAGAGTGGATACAAAGACTATTAATTATTGGTATGCTTCTTTCATTTTTTATCATGCTTGTATTGCCTTTATTACAACTGTTTACACAAGCCTTTTATGATAAAGATGGAGCTTTCGTTGGTGTTGCGAATTTCAGTAAATATTTCACAACACCAACGCTAGTTCAATCATTACAAAATACGATATGGATTTCGGGCGCTACAACAATTATTTCGGTTACACTCGCGTTCGCTTACGCATATGCAATCGCTCGTACAAATGTTTTTGGAAAGCGCGTATTTCAATACGTAGCATTATTGCCATTATTTGCACCGACGATGATGCATGGTATTGCGCTTACCTATTTATTTGGTAATCAAGGGTTAGTAACGAAAGGGATGTTTGGTTTATTTGAAGGAATACAGATACCGTTATATGGACCAGTAGGAATTGTAATGGCTGAAGTTATGTATACATTTCCGCAAGCATTCCTTATTTTGTTAATTGCTTTTCAAGGTTCTGATTATCGTTTATATGAAGCTTCTAATATGTTAGGGGCAAGTAAAGTAAAACAGTTTCTTACGGTTACTTTACCTAGTGTGAAATATGGATTAATTAGTGCGATGTTCGTTGTATTTACACTTAGTTTTACTGATTTTGGGGCACCGAAAATTGTTGGAGGACAATATAACGTACTTGCTACTGACGTATATAAGCAAGTAATTGGACAGCAAAATATGTCGATGGGGGCAACTGTCGGGATGATCCTATTAATCCCAGCTATTTTTGCATTTGCAGTTGATCGTATTACGCAAAGGAAACAGGCGAATGTTTTATCTTCAAAAGCAGTACCTTACAGAATAATACATAATAAGAAAAGAGATGTTATTTCATTTGTATATTGTAGCGTAGTAACGCTTATGATCATTCTTTTATTTGTGGCAGTTGGTATTGCTGCAAGTGTGAAAGTATGGCCATATAATATGAGTTTTACACTTGATCATTTTAATTTTTCAAGTTTGACAGGAGACGGAATTGAAGCATTTAAAAATAGTGTAATTGTCTCAGCTATTACGGCAGTTATCGGGGCGATTTTAACATTTGTGTTCGCTTATGCGATTGAAAAAATAGAACAGCTACAGTTTTTCAGAAAAGTAGGCTACTTTTTCTCTATTGTACCGTTAGCGATTCCTGGATTAGTACTTGGATTAGGGTATGTCTTTTTCTTCAGTCAACCAACAATTCAAATTCTAGGGCTTTCAGTAACAAATCCGTTTCATTCCTTATATGGCACAATTGCTGTTTTAGTATTAGTAAATATCATTCATTTTTACTCTGTAACGTTTGTTACCGCAACGACTGCTTTAAAGAAACTGGATCGAGAGTTTGAACTTGTTTCACAGTCGATGAGCGTACCATTTTATAAAACTTTCTTTCGAGTAACAGTACCGATGTGTTTACCAGCTATTTTAGAAATGGTTATGTACTATTTCGTAAATTCAATGGTAACTGTATCGGCAGTAGTGTTCTTATATGCGGCTGATTTTAAACTAGCTGCTGTATCAATTGTAAATATGGATGATGCAGGAAATGTAGCACCAGCAGCTGCAATGAGTGTACTTATTGTTGTTACAAATATTGTAGTGAGAGTTGTATATGAATGGGGAACGAAAGCACTTCGTAACCGAACGTCACAATGGCAAAAAAGATAAGTAAGAAGGGTGATGGATAGAATGAAAATTGAAGCAGTTATTTTTGATTGGGCAGGTACGACAGTTGATTACGGTTGTTTTGCACCACTGGAAGTATTTATGGAAATCTTCCATAAGCGCGGTGTTGAAATTACAGCAGAAGAAGCTCGCAAACCAATGGGATTATTAAAGATTGATCATGTTAGGGCGTTAACGGAAATGCCTCGAATTGCTAATGAATGGAAGCGGATTTTTGGAGAGTTACCAACAGAAGAAAACATTCATGAGATGTATGAAGAGTTTGAAGAAATTCTCTTCGCTATTTTACCACGCTATGCAGAACCGATTAATGGCGTAAAAGAAGTGATTGCTTCATTACGTGAAAGAGACATTAAAATTGGTTCAACAACTGGATATACGAGAGAAATGATGGATATTGTAGCAAAAGAAGCAGCACTACAAGGGTATAAACCCGATTTTCTTGTTACACCAAATGATGTTCTAGCAGGTCGTCCATATCCGTGGATGTGTTATAAAAATGCGATGGAACTCTGTGTATACCCAATGAATCATATGATAAAAGTTGGAGACACCGTGTCGGATATGAAAGAGGGCAGAAATGCTGGAATGTGGACAGTTGGTGTAATCCTCGGTAGTAGTGAGCTCGGTTTAACGGAAGAGGAAGTTGAGAATATGGATCCGTTAGAGCTTCGTGAAAAAATAGAAGTAGTTCGTAATTGTTTTGTTGAAAATGGGGCTCATTTTACAATTGAAACGATGCAGGAGCTCGAAAACGTAATTGAACATATCGAGAAACAAGAACTTATTATTTCATAAAGGAGGCATAGGGTCATGAATGAAAATCACTATTTATTATTAACGCCAGGACCATTAACGACAACAAAAACTGTAAAAGAAGTTATGTTATACGATTGGTGTACGTGGGATGTTGCATATAACACGATGGTGCAAGATGTAAGAAATAGGCTTGTAACGTTAGCGACAAAGGAAGAAGAAAAGTATACAACAGTTTTAATGCAGGGAAGCGGTACGTTTTCGGTTGAAGCAGTAATTGGTTCTGTTATTCCTAAAAATGGAAAGCTGCTAGTTTGTACAAATGGTGCGTATGGTAAGCGGATTGTACAAATGGCAGAAATGTTACATATAGATGTGGTGGTCAGTCAAACAGAAGAGTGGGAGCCTACTAATATTGCAGAAGTAGAAAAGTTATTGCAACAAGATAAAGAGATTACGCATATTGTCGTTGTTCATTGTGAAACAACGACAGGTATTATTAATCCAATTGTAGACGTATGTAAATTGGGAAAACAATACGGAAAAGTTACACTGGTTGACGCAATGAGTAGTTTCGGTGGTATTGAAATAGATATCGCTGAGTTGCAAATTGACTTTCTAATTAGTAGTGCGAATAAATGTATTCAAGGTGTTCCCGGATTCGGTTTTGTTATCGCAAATCGTGATGAACTATTGAAATGTAAAGGGCAAGCTCGTTCTTTATCATTAGATTTATATGATCAGTGGGAAACGATGGAAGAGCAAAATGGGAAATGGCGCTTTACTTCACCAACTCATATTGTACGCGCCTTCTATCAAGCATTGTTGGAATTAGAAGAAGAAGGCGGGGTAAGAGCCCGTTACAATCGATATTATAGCAATCAAAAACTACTAGTGAACAAAATGAAAGAAATTGGATTCAAGCCATTAGTAGATGAAAAATATCAATCTCCTATTATTACATCTTTCATCTACCCAGGTGAAGGATTTGAATTTCAGCAGTTGTATAATGAATTAAAGCGATATGGATTTGTTATTTATCCAGGTAAAATTTCGAAAGTAGATACGTTCCGCATTGGCAATATTGGTGATGTACATGAAGACGATATTAATCGTTTAGTTGATAGTATTGCTAAAGGGGTTGTTATAGGGTGAAAGTATTTTGCTTAGGTGGAGCAGGTAAAATTTGTCGTGAAGCAATTTTAGATTTAGTTCAATTTTCATCTTTTGAGACGATTACGGTAGCCGATTTTAATGAAGAGGAAGGCCGAAAAGTAGTAGAGTGGTTAAATGATCCTCGTGTTGATTTTGTGAAAGTCGATGTGACAAACCATGAGGATACGGTCGCAAAAATGAAAGGCTATGACATTGTAATGGATGGTACGACGATAAAGTTAAATGGATTGTCTACTCGCTGTATCGCAGATGCCGGCTGTCACGGTGTGAACTTAAATGGATTTGGTGAAGAAAATGAATCCCACTCTAAATTTGTTCAACATGGAACAACATGTTTACCTGGGTTTGGTATGACACCAGGTGTAACACAAATGATGGCCATGCATGCAGCAAATCAGCTAGATACTGTAGAGTCAGTTCGAGTAAGTCATGGCTCGTATCGTCCAATTGCTTTTTCTGCATCAATTACAGAGACAACGACATATGAATATGATCCATATTTGCCGACGCGTACAGTGTATGAGGAAGGTGAATTTAAGCAAGTACCTCCATTTGCGCGCCCGAGAGAAATTGAATTACCAGCGCCTTACGGAAAAACAATGCAGTATATAATCCCGCATTCAGAAACGATTACGTTAGCGAAGGCACTGGAGGATAAAGGTGTACAGCTTATTGAAACAAGAGGAACTTGGCCAGAGCAAAATATGCAGCTCATTCGTGCTTTATATGATTATGGTATATTGCGTAATGATCAAATTGAAATAAACGGTAAAGAAATTGGTATTATGGATTGTATTTCGAAGTATCTATTAAAATCGAAAGAAGGGCAAGCAACAGAGCTTTATGGTTATGCACTTCATGTAGAAGTAGTAGGTATGAAAAATAATCAAGAACAAAGGCATGTTTTATACCATACACATCCGCTATCTGACGGTTCTGTAGTAGGTTGGGAGAAATTAAGAGCCTATACAAGAAATGTTGGTATCCCATTTGGAATCGCTACAGAGTTAATTGCAAAAGGAGTAGTTAATAAGTCCGGTGTTATTACTCCTGAAGAAGCTTTCGAAAATCCACAAATTATTTTTGACGAACTAGAAAAGCGCGGTATTTATATTAATGAAGAGATTTTCACTAAAAAAGAAAATTATAACTTTGTATAAGTAAGGCAGTTTATGAGGTAGATATAAATGGGGTGAGGCTATGTCTGTAGTAGGTGAAGAAAGAAAGAGGACAATTCTTGAAAAGGTAGAGTTTAAAGGGAAAGTAAAAGTTTCAGAATTAGCGAGAGAGTTCGCAGTATCAACAGAGACGATTCGTCGGTATTTAGAAGAATTAGATCGTGAAAAAAAATTGAAGAAAGTGTACGGTGGAGCCGTTCAACTTCCGGGAGCTGGGATAGAGGCACCGATGTTAGAACGAGAGATGCAGCATATAGAAGAGAAGAAAAGAATTGGGTATAAAGCAGCAACGTTTGTGGAAGATGGAGATGTTATTGCGATTGATGATGGAAGTACACCACTTCAAATGGTGCCATATCTTGTTCATCGTAAAAATTTGACGATTGTTACGAGCTCTTTTCCAGTAGCGACACAATTAATTTCTTCTATTAATAAAAAGATGTTTCACGGTGAGGTTTTATTTATAGGCGGGAAAGTATCTCCAAAACATTCACGTGTGTCGGGGTCTATTTCACAGCAAGTAATTCATCAATTTCATTTTCATAAAGCATTCGTTTCGATTGATGGATTGTTGCCAGGTTTTGGGGTTTCTAGCTTTGAATTAGAAAAGGCGAAACTGTCAGAAGCGATGATGAAATTAGCTGAGAAAACATATATTTTATGTGATCATACAAAGGTAGGCGTAAAAGGGAACTACCGAATAGCAGGATTCTCTCGTATTCAACATGTTATTTGTGATAAGAAAATGCCATATAGTTTTGAAGAAGAAGTTAAAAAGAATAATATTCAATGGACAGTTTGCTAACAATCAGTGGGAGATTCCATCTCTCTTTAATTATTAGTAATGTTTAACGTGAATTTTGAGATGCTCATGAATAATGAGTAATAAAGGTTTGCGTTCGTGCAAAAAAAGTGGACACATTTTCTCGTTTCCTTCATATAATTTACCAATAGAAAAAAAGTTGGCTGAAGGAAAGAGGGGACGGGAATGTCGGAACGAATATATAATAAGCTTGTAGTTTACACGAATATTTTGCAGAAGATCGGTGTTATTAATGAAAAAGAAAAAAGTGAAATTCTTCATACGATAGGTAAAAAAGCCCTTTGAATAAAGGGTTTTTTATTTTTTATCTTTGAAAATATAAATTTAATGTAATATTATCATTGACAATGATAATGAGATTCATTATCATTTATTGTGTGAGTAATTGATAAAAGTTATCAATTGAAATATATATAAGATAAGGGGATATTATTTTGAAAAAAAATTATATTAAGGCGCTAGTAGTAGCAACAACATTAGCAATTCCATTTGCTACATACTCTACTTCAGCATTAGCAGCAATAAAAGCTGAAGCAAATCAATCGGTAGCAGCAGTAAGTGATCGCACGTATGATACTGAAATTAAAATATATAAAGATCAAAAAGATGAGCCATCTATGGTTTCTCAATACATAAAAGATCCTAAAGTGACGATTGAAAACAATAAAAAGGTTGTTACTGTAACAGTACAAGATAGCGATTATTTTCAATATCTTAGAATAGAAGATAGAAACCAACCAGGTGTATTTCATGATGTGAAAGTTTTGTCAGAAGATAAGAGGAAAAATGGGACGAAAGTAGTTCAATTTGAAATTGGTGAATTTGAGAAGAAGCATAATATGCAAATGCATATACTTATTCCGGCTATTGGATATGATCACAAATATCAAGTTCAATTTGAAATTAAAGATCCAACTGTAGGCGAGAAAGAAACAGAGAAACCAGATGATAACTCTAATTCAGGCAATACGGAAACGGATACTCCGGTTGATAGTCAAAACATGATAACAGATAAGAAACTAAGAGAACTTGTTAATAAAAAAGTATTTAATAGAAAAGATTTAACTACACCAATTACGAAAGAAGAGCTATTACAAGTAAATGACTTGTTTTTAAATACGAATGAGATTCTTGATTATAGTGCATTGAAATATATGCCGAATTTAAAATCTTTAACAGTTGCAAATGCGAAGATAAAAGATCCGTCGTTCTTTACGAACTTAAAACAATTGAAACATTTGGCTTTACGCGCTAATGAAATTGAAGATGTAACACCACTTATTAAGATGGATAATTTAGATTCTCTTGATTTAAGTAATAATAAAATTACGAACGTTGCACCACTAACGGAAATGAAAAATGTAACAAGTTTATTTTTAGCAGGAAATCAAATTGAGGATGTAACACCATTAGCGAAAATGGAACAAGTAGATTACTTGAATGTGGCAAACAATAAAATTTCAAACGTTGCTCCGTTAAGTAAGTTGAAAAATGTAACATACTTATCTTTAGCAGGAAATCAAATTGAAGATATTACACCGCTTTATACGTTACCGTTAAAAGATTTAGTATTAACGCGTAATAAAGTTAAAGATTTATCAGGAATTAATCAATTGAATCAATTACAAGAGTTATGGATTGGGAAAAATGAAATAAAAGATGTCACTCCTCTAAGTAAGATGACACAGTTGAAAGTTTTAAACTTACCTAACAATGAGATAAAGGATATTACTCCATTATCAAGTCTAGTAAACTTACAAAAACTTGATTTAGAAGCAAATTATATTTCAGACTTAACAGCAGTTAGCAATCTGAAAAAGTTAGTATTTCTAAGTTTTATTGCAAATGAAATTCGTGATGTTAGACCAGTTGTGGAGTTAAGTAAGACAGCTTACATTAATGTTCAAAATCAAAAAATATTTTTAGCGGAAACAGAAGTAAATAAAGAAGTGAA
The DNA here is from genome assembly GCF_015071065.1 of Bacillus cereus. Taxonomy (GTDB): domain Bacteria; phylum Bacillota; class Bacilli; order Bacillales; family Bacillaceae_G; genus Bacillus_A; species Bacillus_A cereus_BA. Next base: position 302,131 of record NZ_VOVA01000002.1, read on the forward strand.
AGTACCTGTATACGAAAAAGATGGTAAAATCTCTACAAAAATTCGTTTGAAGAGTGAAGGTGGGACGTATAGTAACGATGTAGTTAAGTGGAGTACACCAGGTGAGAAAGTATATGAATTTGGTGTGAAAGACCCATTTGCAGATACAGGAATCTTTTTCACAGGTTCTATTATTCAAAATGTAGTAGAAGGTAAAGAGGACAATACTTCTAAAGAAGACGAGGAAATAGAAGCAGTAACAGAATTTAAAGATGTGCCGAAAGGACATTGGTCAGAAGAGGCAATTAATTATTTAGCGAATGAAAATATTTTTAAAGGATATGGAAATGGACAATTTGGATTTGGGGATAATATTACTCGTGGACAAGTTGCGTCTTTAGTACAAAGGTACTTGAAATTAGAAAATAAAGTAGAGCAGAAAGAGCTGTTTACTGATACGAAAGGGCATATGTTTGAGCGAGATATTGCTGCAGTTGCACAAGCTGGAATTATGCAAGGAGATGGTACAGGGAAGTTTCGTCCTGAAGGAGTATTAACTAGGTACGAGATGTCAGTAGTATTACAAAAAGTATTTCAGTTAAAGGAAAATGAAAATAATTTGGAGAACTTTACAGATGTACCAACAGGTCATTGGGCAGAAGGATATGTGAAAGCTTTAGTGGATAATAATATATCAAAAGGTGACGGGAATGGGAACTTTTTAGGGGATGATTTCGTAACACGTGAGCAATATGCTCAATTTCTGTATAAGGCAATCAAAAAATAATAAATGAGAAAAATACGTTATTCTTTAATAAGAAGAATAACGTATTTTTTATATGTACAAAATCAAGTACTAAATAGGCAGGAGTGCTTACATGTGATAGGCCTATTTTTCCGATAGGTGCTGAAACCATATTGACAAAAAGGAATTCTCGTGTGATAATTCAATTAAATTTTTAGAATAATCAAAAAACAATCCTTTTACATAGAAAGGATTTGAACATTATATTAATATTACGCCGGGGGTGACGAAATGTTATTTTTTCTGAAGAAATGGAACGAATTAAAAGATGTGAAAGCAGAATTGGCACTTCGCGATTGGTTTTATGGTACAAAAATTAGTTTATCGATGTGTACGTCAAAAGAGCCATTAACATTTTTAGTGAATGTAGAGGGAAGAGATAAAGGGGTATTTTCTGAAGAGGATTTTATTGTCGTAAATTACATGTGTGAGCCAGTATTTGAAAACGAAGAAAAACCAGCTACAGAGTCATTTATGCATGCGGATATTTATAAAAAAAGTAGTGCAGAATGCATTTTACAAGTACAGACTGTAGATAGTCATTTAATGTCAGAGCTATATGGGAAAGAAGGAGAAGTAACATTCGAAAAACGCAGTGTGGAACGTGTTTTTGGAAAAGATGGTATTACAGAAATGACAATTCCAATTGTAGAAGATGAAAAAAAATTCGCTAATTTATTAGAAAATAATGTTCCAAATTTTATTGAAGGTGGAGGAGTAGTCCTTGTTCATAATTACGGAATGATTGTGTGGGGGAAAACCCCAGAAGAAGCGAAAAAATGGTTGGAAGGTATAGAGTATTTAATGAACTATCACGTAAAGCTTTTAATGATAAAAGGGGCAAAAAGTTCTGTTATATAAAGATGTATTCACAGAGATTACCATTCTATAAAAATGAAAGCGTTTTAAAAATAAATTTCACTCATAAAATATAGGTCTCCTTATTATATATAGATTACATGTTGACATGTAAGGAGGAACATATTTTGCGAGTTAAATATCATTTTCTGCCAAAACAACAGGTGACATTTTGTAAAACGAATGATTCTGGTGAAAAGGCGTTACAAATTATGAATGAAACGGGATTTCGCGCAATCCCTGTATTAGCAGAAAATGAGAAGGAATTCACGGGGATTGTTTATAAAGTAGATCTTTTAGAAAAGAAGTGTAATAGCAGATTAGAGGATGTAAGTACAGAAGATGTACTGGAAAATCCAAATTCGTTTATTTTTGAAAAGGATTCTTTTTTTAGAGCTTTTTACGTTATTCGTCGTCTCCCGTTTTTAGCGGTTTTAAATGAGTATAATGAATTTGTCGGCATTTTAACACATTCTAATGTATTTGATGTTATTGAGGATTCGTTCGGTATGCGGACGGGTGGTTATATATTAACAATTGCAACACAAGATTGTAAGGGAACAATTAAAGAGCTTGGGACATTATTAAAAGCATATAATATCGGCGGACTGTTTACGCTTGATAACGGTGATCAATATATTCGCCGTGTTATCGTAAATATATCGGATGAGTTAAATGAAAAAAAATTAAAACAATTAATTGAAAAGATAGAGAAAAAGGGATTCAGGGTAAGTCATGTAGATTATATTTAAGTTAAAAAGGAAAGGTACCTATCTGCTATGTGTAGATAGGTACCTTTTTTAGTGCAAGAAATGAATCTTATTTTGAAACAGAAGGTGGAGACAATGCTAAATCAGATAAAAAAATAAAGTCTGCATGCTCACGAATTTTAGGAATAGAAGTTTCTATAACACGTGATGTAATTTCACCTGGAGCCCCAACGTGTCCGATAGCTACCATAATGGGTTTGTCTTGGATTTTTTTTATGAGTAATTGTGCTTGTTTTGAAATGTGACTTACCGTATATACATCATCAAAAAATAATTGGTTTTCAATAATAGGCACGCCTAATTCTTTACCGATTTTTGGGACAACACTATTAGGGTTTGTTTTACTATCTAAATAAAATAAACCGTGTTTTTTACAGGCAGAAAGTATAAGACGTACAATCCTTTCATCAGCGGTTACTTTTGATCCCATATGATTGTTCATTCCTATTGCATGAGGTATTTCTTGAATTGCTTGTTCGAGTCGGTTGTTTATTTCTTCATCGCTTAAATCTGTTGTAATCGCTTTTGGTCCAAGCCACTCTTTTTTTCCTCTAATTGGTTCCATTGGCATATGTATAATAACTTCATGCCCTTTTTTATGGGCAGCTATTGCATCTTGTTTAGTAGAAGGAAGAAATGGCATAACAGCAACAGTGAGTGGAATTGGAAGTGATAACATCTTATCTGTGCCTTTCATATTATTACCGAAATCATCGATGACAATAGCAACCTTATTCGTATGAGCATTTGCTTGAATAGGAAATAAGAAGAAGGGTATGAACAGGGTGAAGACGAGTAATGTAATAGTATATTTGCGCATATAAATATTTCCTTTCTATTTTATCCCGCTATTTGCGGGTAGTAAGACTCCCACCTCAAAATTCGGCTGGAGCAAAGAAGTTAGGTGGGAGATCCACGGCCCGTAAACGCCTGATTGGTGAAGGCTAATAATCAGTGGGGATGAACAAAACCCCGACTGATTAAAGTTTCACTTTATCAATCATCATTATGTTTTGCGTTTTTATATAAATTAAACAAAAAATGTCGAAGAAAAGTACATTGAAAATAGAGAACCCACTGTTTACTGAGTATTTACAAAAAAGAAGATGAAAAAAATGTCTATTATTGCGAATGTATTTACAAAGATAGAATAATTTGTAATAATTCTCAAAGTGAGGGTAAAGATTTGTAAATTACAGGGGGAAAATGTTAAATTTTCTGATTCTTCAAATTCAAATAGGATTAAGTGTTTAAAGGGCTGAAGTAGAAGAGACATTGAGAGTATGGAAGAAAAATAAGGGGGATATGGATGTTTACTGTAAAAAGGAAGTACACATTAGAAAAGCTTTCGCATGATATTCATATGAAACGTGAAGAAATGATTCATTTAGGATTAACAAGTGGGTTAAATAGTATGGAGACAATTCAAGTTAGTCAAGAATTGGACAAGCTTATCGTACAGTATCAGCGTTACAAAGAAAAACAAACACCGAAATGGTTTTCAATTATAAAGGTTCCTATTTTTCAAATTGGGTATGAAGGGAAATCGAGCAATTTTTGGAGAATGTTTGTGGCTGGTTTTATGAAATAAGTATAATTACCCTTTTAGGATAAGGATAATTATACTATGTGTAATGGAATCTCTATATGAACTGTCGTTCCTTTGTTTTCTTTACTATCAATAAATATATGCCCATTGTACATCTCTACAATTCGTTTACATATAACAAGCCCAAGACCTGTTCCAGTATCTTTATTAGTAAAGAACGGATGAAAGAGGTGTTTTTGAATATGTTTTGGAATCCCTTTTCCAGTATCGATAATTTGCAATTGTGCGTGTTTTTCGTTGTTTGTTACTACAATGGTTAATGTATCACCAGAAGCCATAGCTTCAATTGCATTTTTTGTAATGTTTAAAACCACTTGTTTCATATGGTCTTTTGAGCAACGTATATGAACAGGGTGGTCTGGCAAATGTAAATGAAATACAATGTTATGCAGATTCGCTTCAGATTGGATAATTAATGCGACCTCATTAAGAATCGTTCTTACATCATATGTTTGTTCAATGATGGCAGTTGGCTTTCCAAGAATAAGAAATTCGCTTACAATTTCATTAATACGTTCTATTTCTTGTTCAATCACTGAAAAGTAGAACTGATCCTGTTCATCTTTATATTTCTCTTTTAATAGAGCAACGAGTCCCTTAATTCCAGTAAGAGGATTACGGATTTCGTGGGCTGTACTAGCTGCAAAAGTTCCAACCAATTCAATTTTTTGCAGTTCATTTTGTTGTCTTTCTAGTTTTGTTTGACGTTTTAATAACATATATTGAGCAAGTAAAAATAAAATAGACATTAAAAATAAAGTAGCGATACACTCTATTGCAACTAACTGGTATAAAGTTTGTTGATGAATAGGTAACGGAGAAACAGAGACCTTCCAATTTAATCTTTGGAGTGGGGTAGTAAGCATGTTAGAATGCCCATCGCTTATTTCGTTATTATCATCGGTTAGAAAAACTACATCATGTTTATCAGTCACTTCGAAATGATATTGTGGTTTAATAGCATTTAAAGAGGCTGAAATGTAGTCAAAGCGTAAACTTGCTAATAATAAGCCTGAGAGTTCCTTTTGTCTATTAAATATTGGAGAGGCAATCATAATAGCTTGATGTCCAAGAACGCGATCTGTAATAACTGATGATACAGTTGTTTTCTTAGATTGCAATGCATCTTGGATGTATTGGCGGTCAGAAACGTCAATAGGCGGCGAATCGCCTTGGGATGCGATTGTAATCATCCCATCTGTCGTAGCGTAATATAGACCGGAAAAACGATCATCATTTCCATCGGTATCATATACAATCTGTTTAATCCCATTGATGTTTCCAGTTTCGGTCCCTACGACTTTTGCGAGCATTTCTAAGGCAGATATAGCTTCACCAAGGTGATGGTCTAAATAGTCTCTATATAAAAAGAGAACAGTGTGAGCAGATAGTTTGTTTGCCTGTTTCATTTGATAAGTGTGATACGAAAAAAATGTGGCACCAATCCCTATCGTTGGCAGTATAACAAGCAGTATGTAAAAAACTATGCTTTGTAATTTGACTTTCAAATTTGGTACTCCTTCTTTTTTTATTATCATTATATATAAACTATGTTAAAATTGTCATGTTTTTATTCAAGAATCATTTGCATTACATTAGGGAAAGGAAAAGGGATGAGTGAATATTCATTCGGAAGTCGTAATGAAGTGCTACGTTGCTTTTCTTTTTGTTGCGGAGAATTTAAGTGAAGGGTTGAAATGGTATGACATCAAATAATGAGCGAGAAGACATTTCTCAATCTTTAAAAGTATTTATTGCATTATCCCGTGTACATCGTTCTGTTATGGATACTACAAATAAATCCATACAAAGTAACGGATTAAATCCAACTGAGTTTGCTGTATTAGAATTACTATATCATAAAGGAGGCCAACCACTTCAGCAAATCGGTGAGCGTATTTTAATAGCTAGTGGCAGCATTACATACGTTGTAGATAAGCTAGAGAAAAAAGGGCTTGTCAAACGAATTCCATGCCCAAATGACAGGCGTGTTATTTATGCGCAATTAACGGAGTCTGGAGAGGCCTTTATTGCTTCTATTTTTCCAGGGCACGAGCAAGTTATACATCAGTCTTTTGAAATGTTAACAAAGGACGAGAAGAATGAATTACTTGATCTATTGAAAAAAATTGGGAAGTATGAAAAATGATGATATGTTCCAAAGGAGCTTTGGATAAAGAAATCCAAGGCTTTTTTGTTTGCGTGTAATTATGACAGCATCTGCCGCATTTTGTTGAAGAATAAGAGGAGATTTGTAAGTAGGCATTGAATTATAGTAAAGATACATGTAATGGAGAGGAGGCTCGTTCATGTCATTTAAAGACTATGAATATAAACGGCCAAATATTGAAGAATTAAAAGAAAAATTTACTGTTGCTTTAGAAAAATTTGATCATGCAAAAACAATTGATGAACAAAAACAAGTAATCAATTCAATTAATGAAATTCGCAATGATTTTGGTACAATGGGGAATCTTTGTTACATTCGTCATTCTGTTGATACAACAGATACTTTTTATAAAGAAGAGCAAGATTTCTTTGATGAATATTCACCAATTGTACAAGGTTATGGAACAAAGTATTATAAAGCGTTAATTCATTCTCCATTCCGTGAAGAATTAGAAGCGTATTACGGAAAGCAATTATTTGCTCTAGCTGAATGTGATTTAAAAACATATTCAGATGAAGTAGTGAAAGATTTACAATTAGAGAATAAATTGTCTTCACAATATACACAGTTATTAGCATCTGCAAAAATTGACTTTGCAGGAGAAGAAAGAACATTATCGCAACTTATTCCGTTTATGCAAGGAAAAGAAAGAAGCGAACGTAAAGCAGCAAGTGAAGCATACTACGGATTTTTAGCTGAGAATGAGGAAGAGTTAGATCGTATTTATGATGAGCTTGTTAAAGTGAGAACGAAAATCGCAAAAACACTTGGTTTTAAAAACTTTGTTGAATTAGGATATGCAAGAATGTATCGTACAGATTATAATGCTGAAATGGTAGCGAACTATCGTCAGCAAGTATTAGATTATATCGTTCCGGTTGCAACCGAGTTAAGAAATAGACAAAAAGCACGCATTGGTGTAGAAAAGCTCGCTTATTATGATGAAAACTTTGAGTTTGCTACGGGTAATCCAACACCAAAAGGCGATGCCGATTGGATTATTAATCACGGGAAAACGATGTATAAAGAATTATCAGCTGAAACAGATGAATTTTTTAATTTCATGCTAGATAATGATTTATTAGATTTAGTTGCGAAAAAAGGAAAAGCTGGTGGTGGATATTGTACATATATCGAGAATTATAAAGCGCCATTCATCTTCTCAAACTTTAATGGAACGTCTGGTGACATTGATGTATTAACACATGAAGCTGGTCATGCTTTCCAAGTATATGAAAGTCGTAAGTATGAAATTCCAGAATATAATTGGCCAACATATGAAGCGTGTGAAATCCATTCAATGAGTATGGAATTCTTTACATGGCCATGGATGAAGTTATTCTTTGAAGAAGATGCGGATAAATATTATTTCTCACACTTAAGTTCAGCACTTCTATTTTTACCGTACGGTGTATCTGTAGATGAATATCAACATTATGTATATGAAAATCCAGAAGCATCGCCAGCAGAACGTAAGTCAGCATGGCGTAACATAGAGAAGAAGTATTTACCACATCGTGATTATGAAGATAATGATTATTTAGAGAGTGGTGGTTTCTGGCAACGTCAAGGCCATATTTATAGCTCACCGTTCTATTATATTGACTACACGTTAGCTCAAATTTGTGCACTGCAATTTTGGAAACGTGCAAGAGATACTAGACAAGAGGCTTGGGAAGATTATGTGAATCTTTGTCAACAAGGTGGAAGTAAATCATTCTTAGAATTAGTAGAAGTTGCAAATTTAACATCACCATTTGCTGAAGGGTGTGTAAAAAGTGTAATTACAGAAATTGAAGAGTGGTTACGTGCTGTTGACGACACAAAATTGTAAAAAACATGCACTTTTTTCACATGTTTAACATCGACATAATGGAAAAATGATGAGATAATGAAAGAAAATTCAGAATTATTTTAGGGGTGTTTCTAATGGGGAGCACCCCTTTTCACCAACAAAAGGGGGAAAGCACTATGCTTCAATCTAATATGGATGTTAGTTTAGAAACTTTAGTCCACTCATTACAGTCTACACGAAGCACGCTGTTATCTGAAATTGAAATGTTAAATGATACGGAGGTGAATGTAAAGCCACGCCGTGATAAATGGAGTATTATTCAAATTTTGCATCATTTACATTTAGTTGAACAGTCTGTCACATCTGCCCTTGTATATGCTTTGCAAAAAAAAGAAAGAAAACTTGCTCCATTTAAAGACCTCCAACTTACGCTTGATCGCACACATAAACGGGAAGCTCCTCAACAAATGAAACCAACAGAAACATTAATGAAAAAACTGCAAGGAATTCAATTACTAGAACATTCACGACAAGAATTATTACATGTACTTCATAGTGTGATAGATGAAAAAGAATTATTTGAAAATGGATTAAAACATCCTATTTTTAATGATTTGAATTTATATCAATGGGTTCAATTTCTGGATTTACACGAACAAAGACATCTTACACAGCTAAAAGAAGCGAAACATGCAATTTTACAGCGGTAAAGTGAAACTTTGATCAGGAGTCATATCACTGATTATTAGTCCGCAACAATCGGGCTGCTATCAAATAACGAGAAAAAGGAAAAGAAGCGGCGAACCGCTTCTTTTCCTTTTTTACTCATGCATAGTTTTATTTCTTATTTTGGAATACTACATGAGGAAGAGAAAAAGGAGTTGAAAAGTATGTCAAAGAAAAAGAGAGAAGAAGAGCGCGCTTGGAAAGCTCGGAAAGAAAATCAAAAGCCACATGGAAAGGTGAAAGCTTTTGCAGAATTAGTTGAAGGAACAGAAAAAACGTGATGAACTTCATCACGTTTTTTGTATGATTGGGAAAGTTAATAAAAATGTTGTACCTGTTCCTTTTTCACTAATAATATCAACCTTTCCATTCATTGCTTGAATAACACTGAAGACGACCATCATCCCGAGTCCGGTCCCTTTTTCTTTCGTCGAGTAGAAAGGTGACCCGAGGCGTTTTACTTGTTCTTGATCCATACCAATACCTGTATCTTTTATATATAATTGTATATGTTTATGGTCTGGAACTAATGTAAGAATAAGGTCACCACCGTTAGGCATAGCCTCAATACAGTTTTTTAAAATATTTAATAAGCATTGGTTCAGCTTTTGCTTTTCACCAGCTATAAAGAAAGATGTACTTTGTTTTATGTAATGTATGCGAACATTTGTTAAATTGGCGAGGGGTGTAATTAAAGATAACGCATGAAGTAATTCGTCCTCTACTTGTAATTGTTGTTCTTTTTCAATACTCGGTTTTGCAAAAGTTAAGTAGTCCGTAAGAACATGATTTGCTTGTTCGATACCATTAATGGCTATGTCGATATATAATTTTCGTTCCTTCTCAGAACATGTATCTGACTGTAAAAGTTGCAAAAATCCTTTCGTTGAAGTTAAAGGGTTGCGAATTTCATGAGAGATAGAAGCTGCCATTTCACCGATTAAATGAAATTTTTCAGCATTCATCAGTTCATTTTGGAGACGAACTTGCGTTTGTAATATGTGTAGCAAATATAAAATAAGGATTGTACCAAGCATCGTACATAGTTCGTATACGATAATATGTGGTATATAATCTGCCGTATTTGTAACCTCTGAAAGGAAAAATGGTATCCAGCCAAATCCGAATATGAGACTGTAAAAGATAGCAAGTGCTATTTTTATACGATTAGAACTTCGGTTAAACAGTTTGTATGTTAATAGTAGAACAATGAATAGTAGAACCGAAGCGATAAAGGATGGGAAAACACCTATTCCTCCTAATAAAAAGCGGTATATGTTTAATACAGCTAAGATGGAAGCACCGGCAATAGGACCTCCTGTTAATGTACCGATAATTAATACGATATGACGCATATCAAATTGAAATCCATAATTTGTTTTTGCTGAGAAAGTGATACATAGTATGGTAGCGAGGCAACATAATACAATAAATATAGCTGAATTTAATTTAGGAGAGCGTTTCCCTTTTTGATTCCAAAACAAATGATATACAAGCATTGTAACAAGGATGGATAATATATTTAAAAAGAGATAAATAATAAAGAGTTTCAGTGGGATGCCTCCTCTCTTCTTACATTAAATTAATCATACTATAAAATGAAAGAAATGAAATATGAAATAGCGGAAAAAATCAGAAATTTTTTCTGGTAGTATACAATATGTTACAATAATCTTTGTCAATGAAAGAAGAAATTCCGTGCGTTGCATGGGAGAGGTTCGCGAACTCCCTCTATAAAAAACTATGGAAACAACAATATCCTTAGGTATTGTTTTGTTTTTTTATTGTGACAGTTCAAGAACGTTCTTTCTTCTTATTCGTAGTAGAGAAGGAGAATGAGTGAAATGAAAAAAGAAAAAGCATTTGTTGTTTTTAGTGGTGGACAAGATAGTACAACATGTTTATTTTGGGCAATACAACAGTTTGCAGAAGTGGAAGCTGTAACGTTTAATTACAATCAACGTCATAAGTTAGAAATTGATTGTGCAGCGGAAATCGCGAAAGAGTTAGGAATTAAACATACGGTACTAGATATGAGTTTATTAAATCAACTTGCTCCAAATGCGTTAACGAGAACGGATATGGAGATTACACATGAAGAAGGTGAATTGCCATCAACATTTGTAGATGGACGAAATTTACTATTTCTATCATTTGCGGCTGTATTAGCAAAACAAGTTGGAGCACGTCATATTGTAACGGGTGTATGTGAAACTGATTTCAGTGGTTATCCAGATTGTCGTGACGTGTTTGTGAAATCATTAAACGTTACATTAAATTTATCTATGGATTATCCGTTTGTTATTCATACACCACTTATGTGGATTGATAAAGCAGAGACATGGAAATTATCTGATGAACTTGGAGCATTTGAGTTTGTTAGAGAAAAAACATTAACATGTTATAACGGAATCATTGGTGATGGTTGCGGTGAATGTCCAGCATGTCAACTTCGTAAAGCAGGATTAGATACGTATCTACAAGAACGCGAAGGAGCGAGCAACTAATGGACAACTTTTTTGGATTTCGCATCGTAGAAAATTTGCAAAAAATGGACAAGGATATTCAGCGTGAACAACTCAAATATCATAATAAAAGAGTAATGGTCAGCAAGGAATTTACATTTGACGCAGCGCACCATTTACACTGCTATGAAGGGAAATGTAAAAATTTACATGGTCACACATATAAAGTCGTATTTGGAATTAGCGGATATGTAAATGAAATAGGCCTTGCAATTGACTTTGGAGATATAAAAGAGATTTGGAAAAATGAAATAGAAATTTATTTAGATCATCGTTATTTAAACGAAACATTGCCAGAAATGAATACGACTGCTGAAAATATGGTCGTTTGGATTTATGAAAAGATGGCAGAAGCATTAACGAAAGATAATCGTGCGAACGAATACAAGGGAGCTCGTGTTGAATTTGTTCGTCTTTTTGAGACGCCGACTAGTTATGCGGAAGTAAGACGGGAGTGGATGCTCGATGAGTAAAATCCCCGTCTTAGAAATATTTGGTCCGACCATTCAAGGAGAAGGGATGGTTGTAGGACAAAAGACAATGTTTATCCGTACAGCGGGCTGTGATTATAGCTGTGCTTGGTGTGATTCTGCTTTTACATGGGATGGATCGGCCAAAGATCAAATTAAACAAATGACATCGGAAGACATTTGGAATGAGCTTGTAGAAATTGGTGGAGAAAATTTTTCTCATGTTACGATTTCAGGTGGAAATCCTGTTTTACTGAAAAATATGCAATTTCTTCTTTCTATATTAAAGGAGAATGGAATGCGAACAGCGGTAGAAACGCAAGGGAGTAAATGGCAAGATTGGTTGCTTCAAATTGATGAGGTAACGATTTCTCCAAAACCACCAAGTTCAACTATGAAAACAGATTTTCAGATGTTAGATTCTGTTATTCATAAACTAGCAGGGAAAGATTTTAGTTTAAAAGTAGTAGTATTCGATGATCAAGATTTTGAATATGCAGTTAAGATGTACGAGCGTTATCCGAATGTACCATTTTTCTTACAAGTAGGGAATGATGATACGAAAACAGTGGATGATGCGGTGCTTATAAAAAAACTATTAGAAAAATATGAGTGGCTTATTGAAAAAGCTGTGAATTGCAAAGAAATGAATGATGCGAAAGTACTGCCTCAGCTTCATGCGTTAGTATGGGGAAATAAACGAGGGGTATAATGAGAAGGGGTGTTTAAAATGGCAGGAAGATTAGATGAAGATTTAAAAGATGTAACATTATTAGGAAATCAAAATACAAAATATTTATTTGAATATAGCCCGGAAATTTTAGAGGTATTTGATAATAACCATCCAAATCGGGATTACTTTGTAAAATTCAATTGTCCTGAATTTACAAGTTTATGTCCGAAAACAGGACAACCAGATTTTGCAACAATTTATATTAGCTACATTCCAGAACAAAGAATGGTAGAGAGTAAATCTTTAAAGCTATATTTATTTAGCTTCCGAAATCATGGTGACTTCCACGAAGATTGCATGAACGTTATTATGAATGATTTAATTAAATTAATGGATCCACGCTATATTGAGGTATGGGGGAAATTTACACCACGTGGTGGTATTTCAATCGATCCTTACTGTAACTACGGCCGTCCAGGAACTAAGTATGAGAAAATGGCAGACTACCGCATGATGAACCACGATTTGTATCCAGAAAAGATCGATAATCGTTAATATAGAAAGAAAGGATCTGTATGACATACAGATCCTTTCTTTCTATTATATTATGCATGTTGATTAATGACAGTATAGTTTTTATGGCTTACAACTGTAAGGGGTTCCATATCTAGTTCTCTAAAATTCTCCATAATTGTTATATCAACAATAACGGAGTTTTGATTTACCTTTTGAACACGGCCTTGCATTCCACCTTTAAATTCAATGATATCTCCAGTTTCTGCGATCTGCATAAGCAACTCTCCTTGTTCCAGTTTTCCCAAAAAAAGAATAATTTGGGCTTTTTTATTTCCTCTTATTTTGAACTATATTTACTACTTTGTAAATGTTTCCAAAGTAAAAATTCGAAAAATATTCACTTTTTGTAAGGAAATATGTAAAAAATATTGTTTAGAAGAGGAATGATGAAAATGCATACATCTTTATATAAGAGTATAATAAAAGATACAATGACCTACTAAAGTGGGAGAAATTAGGGGCGATAAAATGATGTTTGAAATTGTGGGGAGTTTTATAGCGATTTTATTATTTTTATTTTCTTATATACAGTTGAAGAAAGTGCGTCATCATGAAACAACTACATATTTTGATGGACTGGATGGTGTGCATACTTCGATAACACATACTAGTGGTGGGGATATATAACTTTCTTTTTATGCATGGTATGATGGCAATAAGAAATAGTACGTAATATAGTTCGTAAGTGATGAATGGGGAGTGGAAAGAATGCGAATTTCTTTTATTCGTCATGGTCGTTTGGACAGTACTATAGAGCCAATGACAATTATTTCATTTCGTGAATGGATGAAGCAATATGATTTAGGGACTACAGTAAAAGAAACTCCGATACCAATTGAAACAATTGAGACGATTAAATCAGCGAAATTGGTCGTAACGAGTGATCAGAGGCGTGCTGCGCAATCAACAGCCGAATTAACGGATTCTTTATCTTTTGTGCAAAATCCTCTTTTTAGGGAAGCTGAAGTTCCAACGAGTTTTTATGCTCCAAAATGGTTGAAGTGTAAACCTAATGTATGGATGTTTATTGGACGTACACGATGGATAGTTGGTTATAGTAAAGATGTTGAGTCTTATAAGGAAGTACGAGAAAGAGCAAGGCAAGCTGCTAATATGTTGCACCGCTATGCGCTCGTACATGGACGTATTGCCCTTGTAGGTCATAGTTATTTTAATGCGATGATTGGGACTGAACTGAGGGCAATAGGGTGGTCTGGTTCGCCTATTTTCCATAGGAAGCCATGGGGATGTACAACGTATACATTTCATGAGGCGATGGATGGAAATGTATTAAATACAAAATTAACTTAAAAGAGGCTGTCTTTGGCAGCCTCTTTCTCTACATAACAAGTAAAAAAGAATTGTCCTTTTAAGATATAGAAACCAATGACCGTAATGGTTTTATTAGATGTGCATACGGTTCACCAACGAGCATAACAGTTTTATCTTCTTTGTAACCAAGTTTTTCATATAGTGAAAAAGCGCGTTTGTTTTCTAAATTAACAAGTAAGGCGATTTTTTCATACCCTTTTTCAGTTGCATGAAGTTCAGCTGCATCGATTAATTTAGAGCCAATGCCACGTCCACTGTACATATTTGAAACTGACAACGTGTCAATATAATACTCATCAAGTTCAGCTTCTTTTTCTAACGTAATGGATTCGTCTTCATGTAGTTCTCTTAAGTGGTGTACGATTGGTGCATCAAGTTGTTCAGCATCACTACCGTAATAAACGACAATAACTCCAACTACTTTTCCATCTTGTTCAGCCACTAAACAGTTTTCATAGCTCAATCGATTATTTTCTTTTGCGAACCATGTTTCAAGTCCTAGTATTACTTTTGCTTCAATTGTGCTACCTGTGATTTTTTCAGCAATTTCGTGCAGAGCGTCATACAGTAAAGGTGCTACTCCTGCCGCATCTGTCTTTTTTGCTTTCCGAATCATAGTATCCCTCCTAGTTCTATGTATATATTGTAGCACAAAATAAAATAACAAACAGTGGCTTGGAACTTTGTTATACAGAGCGTCAAAAAGTTTGATATAGAGAAGTAGCTATGTTAGTATATGATATTTAGTGCGAATATAATAAAGTGATATAGCTATAAAAATAATAAAAGTGAATTACATAATAGTAACGGGATAATTTTACCGTTGTCGACCTATAGAAGATGCGATAAAATAAACTATTGCAGAGAGGTGAAATACATGGATAAACAATTAGCAAATGCAATTTTGGATCAGCTGAAAAATGGTGAAATAAAGGAGTATGTTGCGACGAACGATGTATTTTATACGTTCAGGGAAGTTGTTGTAAATCGAGAAGATTTTAAACATATTATCGGGAACGCACAGCACGGTGGACAGGTAATTTATACATATTCAGAAACACCACGTTCATAAATAGAAGATAAAGGAGAGGAGAATTATGGGAGATTTTAAACAAGGCATATTGCCACATTGGGATTATATGTGGAAAGATAGAGCTGGGAATAGGTTTATGGGAATGGTTATGTATCCAGAGAAACGAAAATGTTCAGCAAAAATGCTTCGGAAAATAAAAAGAGCATATGAGCAAGCAGTAGAAATTAAAGTAACTGTACAAGTTCAACATACATATCAGTACGTAGAAGGAATGATCGTATACTTTGATGAAGAAGCTCCTGTATGTACAATGCTCGATAAAGATGAGAATCCACATCATATATTTGTAAAAGATATTTTGCGTATTGAGCACCCTGAATAATTTTTTTCATAAATAAATTGAAGTTCCATAATAATAATAATAATAATCTTTTTCTATAATAGTTATCTTTTAGTATGTAACGAGGAATGAAAGAGTATGTATAATATTTAATAAAGTAAAATTGATAAATGTAATCGTTTTTTGGAACAGATTATCGTTTAAGGTCTGTTCTTTTTTGCGTGATGCTGGAGAAATATATTACTCCAGCATTTACTGTTTTATGACAAAAAATATTGTTAACTTTTTAAAAAATAAGGTTAAATTCGTTGACAACTTTTTTGAAAAGCACTTTATTGACATGAGTTTTAGAATGTTGTTTCATAGTCTTTGTATTGAAAAAAATCGACGGTCATGTCGAAAAGTAAAAGTTAAAAAAAGAAAGAATTTATACATATATCTTGTGTCTTATTTTGAAACGTAATACAATATATAGAGAAATCAAGAAACGACATACAGAGAATATAGATTGGAGAGGGAGGGTCGGAAATGTTAGTTGCATATGATTCTATGACAGGAAACGTGAAGCGTTTCATCCACAAATTAAATATGCCGGCCGTTCAAATTGAAGAAGCTCTAGTATTAGATGAAGACTTTATTCTTATTACGTATACAACAGGTTTTGGCAATGTACCGGAACGTGTTTTAGACTTTTTAGAACGCAATAATGAAAAATTAAAAGGTGTATCTGCAAGTGGCAATCGTAATTGGGGAGACATGTTTGGTGCAAGTGCTGACAAAATTTCTACTAAATATGAAGTGCCTATTGTATCAAAATTTGAGTTATCTGGAACAAATAATGATGTAGAATATTTTAAAGAAAGGGTGCGGGAGATTGCGACACATTGAACTGAATAATGAAATCACGCAAATGCAGGACGGTTTTTATCAGCTTCATAAAGATAAAGAGGCATTAGAAGTCTTTATGGAAGAAGCTAGAGAGAATACCGTTCATTTTAATAGCGTGGCAGAGCGAATGGAGTATATGAAAGAACATGATTACTATTACAACGTTCTGGACGAGTATAGCTTGGAGGAAGTAGAAGGAGTTTATAACATCGCTTATGGTGAAAACTTCGAGTTCCAATCTTATATGGCAGCATCTAAGTTCTATAAAGATTATGCGTTAAAAACGAATGATCAAAAACAATACTTAGAAAGCTATGAAGATCGTGTAGCAATTGTTTCATTATACTTAGGACGCGGTGATGTTGCGAAGGCAAAACACTTCGCAAGCATGATTGTAAAACAAAACTACCAACCAGCGACACCAACCTTTTTAAATGCGGGAAGAAGCAGAAGAGGAGAAATGGTGTCTTGTTTCTTGTTAGAGATGGATGATAGCTTAAATTCAATCGGCTTTAACATTAATACTGCAATGCAATTATCGAAAATCGGTGGTGGAGTAGCTTTAAACTTATCTAAGCTACGCGCACGTGGTGAGCAAATTAAAGGTATTGATAACGCCGCAAGTGGTGTAGTACCTGTTATGAAATTACTTGAAGATTCGTTTTCATATGCGAATCAGCTTGGCCAACGAAAAGGTGCCGGCGCTGTATACTTAAACATTTTCCATTGGGATATTATTGAATTCCTTGATACAAAAAAAATAAATGCCGATGAGAAGAGCCGTATTCAGTCTCTATCAATCGGAATTATCGTTCCAAGTAAGTTCTTTGAGCTTGCTGAGAAAAACGAACCTTTCCATGTTTTCGCGCCTTATACAGTATTTAAAGAGTACGGAAAACATTTAGATGATATAGATATCGACGAAATGTACGATGAATTAATGAGCAATCCGAAAGTGAAGAAGAAGCCACTAGATATTAGTGCGCGTGATATGCTTATTAAAATTGCTATGATTCAGCTTGAGTCTGGTTACCCATACTTAATGTTTAAATCAAATGCAAATAACCAACATCCACTGAAGGATATTGGAACTGTGAAGATGTCGAACTTGTGTTAAATATGTAGCACCTTCTAGTAGAAATGCTAGTCGAAAACTCCGTTAAACGGGGAAAGCCTCAAGTTTGAGGTAACCTACCGTGCTAAATCTTATCTTAGAATGAAAATATAAAAGTTCAGAATGTATCTTATTATTTTGTATAGCAGAGTTATTGAACAACATAAAGTAATAAGAGACTTTCTGAAAGATTAAGATAAGTAAAAGCCTAACGACTATCCCATTTGGGAGTAGAGCGCAAGCGATTGGCGCTCGAAAAGCGGAGCACCTAACCAGGTAATGCTGTAGGTGATGATATAGTCTGTCCTGTATGGTGACATACAGCAGTTGCATGAGCAACGGACTGAGGAGTAGCGAACTCGGTTGAACATTCGAGACAGAAATCTTCCAGCTTCAAGAAACTTCTGAAATAAATGATTACGGTACAGAAGACATTATCCGTCGTGATATTAACTGTAACTTAGGATCGTTAAATATCGTAAACGTAATGGAAAATAAAGAAATTCGTGAAGCAGTTCATGCGGGAATGGAAGCTTTAACAGCTGTTTCTGATATGACGATCATTCCGAATGCCCCAACTGTGAAAAAAGCAAATGATGAGCTTCATTCAGTTGGACTTGGAGCAATGAACTTACACGGATATTTAGCAAAAAATAAAATCGCTTATGAAAGTGCTGAAGCGAAAGAATTCGCTCGTACATTCTTTATGATGTTAAATTACTACTCGATTGAAAAAAGTATGGAGATTGCTAAAGAAAAAGGCGAAACATTTAAAGACTTCGATAAGTCTGATTATGCAAACGGCACATACTTTGAAAAGTATGAAACGACAGATTACAGCCCAGTAACTGAAACAGTTCAGCAATTATTTGAAGGAATTCATATTCCAACAAAAGAAGATTGGACAAGTTTAAAAGAGCAAGTACAGAAGAATGGTTTATACAACTCATATCGTCTTGCAATCGCTCCGACACAATCGATCAGTTACGTTCAAAATGCAACTTCAAGCGTAATGCCAATCGTAAGTCAAATTGAATCAAGAACGTATGCGAATGCGACAACATATTATCCAATGCCGTATTTATCAAAAGATACGTTCTGGTACTACAAATCTTCTTACGATATGAATCAGTTTAAATTAATTGATTTAATCGCAGAAGTTCAAGAACATATTGACCAAGGAATTAGTACCATTCTTTATGTTAATAGTGATATTTCAACACGTGAGTTAGCACGTTACTACATTTATGCACATAAAAAAGGCTTGAAGAGTCTTTATTATACGAGAACACGTAAATTAAGCGTGGAAGAGTGCGTGGCTTGTACCGTTTAATATAAAAAGTGAGACATTATGAGCAGGGTTTTTCTGAACCCTGCTCATGCTTAGTTATCAATTTTTTATGTTTATTTAGAGAAGGGGCGATTTAATGCGTGCGGTAAACTGGAACAAAAAAGAAGATGATTTTAGTTTAATGTTTTGGAAGCAAAACATCGCTCAGTTTTGGACAGAAGAAGAAATCGCAGTGTCTTCTGACAAAAATACTTGGGCACAATTATCAAAAGAAGAGCAAATTGCTTATAAGCGTGTATTAGGTGGTTTAACACTTTTAGATACGAAACAAGGCGGCGAAGGGATGCCTCTTGTACTTGTTCATCTTGAAAATTTACAAGCGAAAAGTGTATTAGCTTTCATGGGCGCTATGGAAGAAGTACATGCGAAGAGTTACAGTCATATTTTTACAACGTTAGCTACTGAAGAAGAAATTGATGATATTTTTGAATGGGTAGATAACCATCCATTACTTGAGAAAAAAGCTGGTATTGTTACTAGTTACTATCGTCGTTTATTAAAGCCTGAAGTAACGAAAAAAGAGTTATACATGGCAATGGTAGCAAGTGTGTTCTTAGAAAGTTACTTATTCTATAGTGGGTTCTTCTATCCACTTTACTTAGCAGGTCAAGGCAAATTGACGGCAAGTGGTGAAATTATTAACTTAATAATTCGTGACGAGTCAATTCACGGCGTATTCGTTGGTATTTTAGCACAACAAATCTTCACAGAACTTTCTGCAGAAGAGCAACAAGAAGTACAAACGGAAACGCAAGAGTTATTAATGGAACTGTATGAAATTGAATTGGCATATACAGAAGAAATTTATACTTCTATCGGTCTTGTAGAGGATGTAAATCGTTTCGTTCGTTACAATGCGAATAAAGGACTTATGAACTTAGGACTTGAGCCGAAGTTTGAGGAAGAAGAAATTAACCCAATCGTTTTAAATGGTTTACGTACAGATACAAAAAACCATGATTTCTTCTCTGTAAAAGGAAATGGTTACGTAAAAGCAACGAATGTTGAAAAGTTAGCAGACGATGACTTCGTATTCAATTTTTAATATAGTATTATAGAAAAAGCTGTCTTTATAGAAAAGACAGCTTTTTTGCTATGAATAGTTTACATAATGTTAATATTTCATGGAAATATTTTTATCCCGTAAAAGTATAATTTATGAGGAAGTGAAAATAAAAAACGGATTAAAGTTCTGTTTTTTTTATATTTAGCAGTATGAGAGATTGAATAACTTATGTCAAAATGAATAAAAAATGATAAGAAATGAGGCCTAATTCCACCTATATGTTCTTTTTCGGAGTGCTTTTTTTGACTACAGAAATATTGGCTCGAAAATTGCATGGATATTTAAAAACAAAAGGAAATTGTAATAGATTGTGTGGTATATACAGTTATTTGAAAGCGTTTCCTTTTTGCCGTCGATTTTTAAATGGAAATTAGATAGGAAAAGTAGGGGGAATGATAGGTGGGAAAAGTAGTTGGTTTAAAACGCTCATTAGGGCTGTGGTCAATTGTTATGCTAGGGGTCGGGTACATGACACCGATGGTTGGATTTGATACGTTTGGAATTGTTTCGGAAAAAACGGGTGGGCATGTTCCAGGAGCTTATTTGATTGCATTAGCAGGGATGTTGTTTACCGCTGCAAGCTACGGCAAAATGGTAAAGGTTTTTCCTACCGCAGGATCAGCTTATACGTATACACAGAAGACAATTAGTGCAAGGCTTGGATTTCTTGTTGGATGGTCCGCGTTATTGGATTATTTGTTTCTACCGATGGTGAACGCACTATTAACGAGAATTTATTTGTCAGCATTTTTTCCAAGTGTTCCTAGTTGGATATGGGTCATCGGTTTTATTCTACTGATTACACTTATAAATATTATTAGCGTGAATGTTACTGCTAACTTCAATACTTTTTTAGTAATATTTCAAGTGCTAGTAATGGCCTTGTTTGTTTTTCTAGTTATAAAAGGTTTATTAGCGGGAGAGGGAACAGGAGAAGTTTTTTCCATTCAGCCGTTTTTTCAATCGGATATACAAATATCACCGTTAGTTGCAGGTGCGACAATTCTTTGTTTTTCATTTTTAGGTTTTGATGCAGTAACTACATTTTCTGAAGAGACACCAAACGCGAAGAAGACAATTCCTCGAGCTATTTTTCTTACTGCTTTAATTGGTGGAGTTTTATTCATTACAACTACGTATTTTACACAATCTTTCTTTCCAGATACATCTGTATTTAAAGATAAAGAATCAGCGTCTCCAGAAATTGCGCTATATGTTGGAGGAAAACTATTTCAAGCTTTCTTTTTAGTAGGAACGCTTATGGGGACACTTGCGTCTGGTTTAGCTTCTCATACAAGTGTATCCAGATTATTGTACGTTATGGGGCGAGATAATGTAATTCCGAAGAAAATATTCGGATACATTCATCCCCGCTGGAGAACTCCAGTATATAACATTGTTATTGTAGGAATTATTTCGCTCTCCGCTATATTCATTGATTTAGAAACGGCAACATCTCTTATTAATTTTGGAGCGCTTATTGCATTTACATTTGTTAATTTATCTGTAATTTCCTACTATGTAATTAAGAAAAAAAGATATAAAACGATAAAAGACTGTTTAAATTTCTTAGTTATGCCTATTTTAGGTGCTGGTACTGTAGCAGTACTATGGTTTAACCTCAATATTCATTCACTTATTCTGGGGCTTTGCTGGGCTACTATTGGAATTGGTTACCTTCTATATATTACAAATATGTTCCGTTCAGCTCCTCCGCAAATGCATTTTGAAGAAGTACAGGAAGTGTAAAACACAAAAGACATCGGATAAATTTCGATGTCTTTTGTGTTTTATATTTGGTAATCATGCAGTATTGCATAAGTCATTCATAGATTCATAAGTAGGAGGATAACAAGATAAGATTAACATAGTATTTTCACTTGGCACGATTATTGCTTTGTACAATTAGTAAAAATATAAAGAGGGGTGTTATCGTGCCGATTCAATCAGAAAAACATACAAATACAGTTGAAGTTGAAAATCCTTTAGAGGAATTTCAAGCTATATTAAAAGAGGCGCTTCATTTTTTAAGTTATCCAGACGAAGTATTCGAATTTCTGAAAAAACCGATGCGTTTTTTAGAAGTAAGCATTCCTGTTCGCATGGATGATGGAACAACAAAGGTATTTCAAGGATATCGTGCTCAGCATAACGACGCAGCAGGGCCAACAAAAGGTGGTATTAGATTTCATCCAGATGTTACGGCAGAAGAAGTAAAAGCACTTGCTGGCTGGATGAGCTTGAAATGTGGAGTGACAGGACTGCCATATGGAGGCGCAAAGGGCGGGATTATTTGTAATCCACAGGAGTTGAGTTTTAGAGAACTAGAGTTACTGAGTCGTGGGTATGTAAGAGCAGTAAGTCAAATTGTGGGACCGACGAAAGATATTCCAGCACCTGATATGTATACAAATGTGCAAATTATGGCTTGGATGCTAGATGAATATGACCATATCAGGGAGTTTGACTCTCCAGGCTTTATAACCGGGAAGCCATTAATGCTAGGAGGATCACAAGGGCGGGAAACAGCAACTTCTAAAGGTGTATTGTATACACTTCAGTTAGTAAGTGAGTTAAAACAAATTCCGCTACAAAATATGCGAGTTATTATTCAAGGGTTTGGGAATGTTGGAGGTTATTTGGCGAAATATTTATATGATATTGGTGTGAAAGTAGTCGGGGTATCAGATGCTATAGGAGGAATTTATAATCCAGACGGTCTAGATGTTCCTTATTTACTAGAAAACAGAGATTCTTTCGGTGTAGTATCGAATCTCTTTAGTAAAACAATTTCTAATCAGGAGTTGTTAGAAAAAGAATGTGATGTACTCATTCCGGCGGCAATTGGAGGAGTCATTACAAAACATAATGCAGGAAAGCTTGGATGTAAGATTATCATTGAGGCTGCAAATGGACCAACAACAAAAGAGGCGATAACCATGTTAGAAGAAAAGGGAATTTTGGTTGTTCCAGATATTTTAGCAAACTCTGGTGGCGTGATTGTTTCATATTTTGAATGGTGTCAAAATAACCAAGGATATTACTGGACGGAGCAATATGTTGATCAATGTTTAAAGGAGAAAATTACATCTAGTTTTTCTAACGTACTTGATACTTCTAAACGCTTTGGAGTAAATATGAAAATTGCTGCTTATATTGAAGGGGTTCGCAAGATTGTAGAAGCATCGCGCCTAAGAGGTTGGTTGCATTTTTAACCTAAAGGGAGGGCTAAAATGAAACTGGATATTTTATTAGAAGAAGTGGAGAGACAACAAATCGGTTATTACTGTATTGTGTCGAATAGTCATCGTTACGATATAGCTGTTACGTATTCGCAACAGTTTCTTGGAAAAGCAATGGTTACCTCAATTCAAAATGGGAGAATGGTTTTATTAAGTCAAGAAGATATTGGAGAGGAACAATATTGGGCACCAAGGCTAGGAATTGAGGTAGAAGATATAGAAGAGCTTCAAAGCTTTTTCTATATGATTCTTCAGTCACAAAGGTTAGAAGAACAATATTAATAGAATAAAAGAAAGGGATGATTGATTGTGTATTATGATATTATTACGAGTCCGTGTTATGGAATAATTGAAAAAGTGTCTATTAATAAGGATTCTCGAATTTATGAATGGGAGCCATTATTCTCTATTAAAGATATGAATGGTAAACTGGAAGTAATTAAGAGGGGATGTAGTGGAGAAGTTCAATCTTTAGAAGTAGAAGCGGGAGATAAAGTAATTCCAGGTATGGTATTAGCTTATATTCAAGAAGATCTTTTCGTTAGTGGTAGTGATTAATGATAGAACTATGAGGAAGATGGAGGCACTCATCTTCCTTTTTTTATTAAATAAAGAAAGAAATGTTTTATTTTCAGATTAATTAAAAAAATCTGTATTTAATGATACAATACAAATTATATAGTTCAAAGGAGGAATAGCAGAATGTTTTCCATTGCTCATACAAAAATTAGACCCATAGTTTCTCTACCTATCGATCAATCTGACAAGGAATGGAATATAGATGTTAAAAATATAAAAGAATCTTTTCTATTTTTAAAAAGAGGAGAGAACTTATTTGCATACGTTCATGTGAAGGATCTGCTATCAAATAGTAAGGAATTAACTTCTAAGCTATTACTTTCAAATGCTGTTTCACTAGATACAATATGTCATCTTAGTAAAGATATTTCTTTAACAGCTCTTTTTCAAATTATTGGAGCGCCGATTGCGATAGTAAAAAATGAAATGGATGAGCTAACAGGATATATAAGAAGAGAGGATGTTTTTGCAGAACTATTTAAACAAGAAAATCAGAGTGTTGATATATTGAAAATTATTTTAACGTCTATTCCAATGGGGATTTTTGTAGTAGATCGTGAAAAGAAAATTGTAAATTGCAATGAGTCTGGTTTGAAGATGATTAAATCGACTCCTGAAAAAATTATGAATGTACCAGCAGAACTGATTTTTAATGAAGAGCACATTAATAACGTATTTACAACGGGAAAAACGATCTTGAATCAATTACAAATCACAAATGAGATGGGTGTATTAGTTGACTATAGTCCGATTCCAAACTTTGATCAAAATATTGAAGGAATGGTTATTATTGTGCAAGATTTGCCGATGGTCGAGGACATGGCGATGGAAATTGAATATATAAAGGATTTAAATAAAGATTTACATGCAATCTTGTCTAGTATTTATGATGAAATATTAGTTGTTAATCATAAAGGGGAATTAATTCGTTATAGTGAAACTGTTATCAATGATTTTTGGGGGAGTAATTTGAAAGACCTTTTAGGAAAAAATCTTTTAGACTTAGAAAAGAAAGGATTATTTAGTCCATCTGTTACGCGATTAGTGTTGGAAAAACAAAAAAAGGTATCAGTTGTGCAAGAAACAAAAAGCGGAAGAAAAATATTAGCAGTTGGAAACCCTGTATTTAATGAAAACGGAGAGCTTCATCGTATTATTATTGCCTCAAGGGATATTACCGAAGCAACGAGATTGAAGACGGAATTACATGAAATAAAGAAGATATCAAAGCAATATAAGAAGGAGTTAGATGACTTTAAAAATAAAGATCGTTTTCTTAAGAAGCTTATTTACTGTAGTCCGAAAATGGAGCAAATTATTAACCAAGCTAAAAAAATAGCAGATTTTTCTTCCAATGTTCTTATTTCTGGAGAATCTGGCGTCGGAAAAGAAGTAATTGCTCAGGCAATTCATCAACTTGGAAACCGATCTTCAAAGCCGTTTTTAAAATTAAATTGTGGTGCAATTCCAGAAACTTTGTTAGAAAGTGAACTATTTGGTTATACGAAAGGTGCTTTTACAGGAGCCGATAAAAATGGAAAAGAAGGATATTTTAAGCGAGCTGATCAAGGTATTTTATTTTTAGATGAAATTGGAGAAATGCCTTTACATTTGCAAGTGAAATTGCTTAGAGTCCTGCAGGAACAAGAAGTAATTCCTATTGGAAGTACAATACCTACGAAAATAAATGTACAAATTATTGCTGCTACAAATAAGAGTCTTGAAAAGATGGTGGAATCTGGAACGTTCCGTGAAGATTTGTTTTATCGCCTAAATGTAATTCCGTTGCGAGTTCCTCCTCTACGAGAGCGAATGGAAGATGTTCCGGTACTTGCCTTTCATTTTTTGCAACAGTTAAATGAAAAATATAATAAAAATTATCATTTAACTCCAGATGCGCTTAGCTTACTAGAGTTTTACTCATGGCCAGGAAATGTACGTGAATTACAAAATATGATTGAACGTTTAGTAGTATCAGCAGACGATCCAGTAATTGAAGCGGAGTTTGTTAGTAAGTTTTTAACACCTGGTTATGACTTTAAAAAATCAAAACCAGTTATTACAAGAGTATTACCATTACAAGAAGCATTACATTCTGTAGAAGAACAATTGATTTTACTTGCAATGAAGCAGTATAAAACAACGACTAAGGCTGCAAAAGCTCTTGGAATCAGCCAATCTTC
The DNA here is from genome assembly GCF_015071065.1 of Bacillus cereus. Classification (GTDB taxonomy): domain Bacteria; phylum Bacillota; class Bacilli; order Bacillales; family Bacillaceae_G; genus Bacillus_A; species Bacillus_A cereus_BA. Next base: position 328,215 of record NZ_VOVA01000002.1, read on the forward strand.
AGTGAGTCGTAAATATCAAAAAATTGTTAGTGAAAAAGGGATAGCGGCTGATATCATCTCTTATTCCTAAAAAAGGAGAAGGTCACATAGACTTCTCTTTTTTGTGTGCGCCCAGCATGTACATATTCCCTAGGGTTCAAGTCCCAAGTCGTGAAGACGGTAGAGGAAATGATTAACGTTCCGTTTTATTCCGCTATTTGTGGGCAGTAAAACTCCCACCTCAAAATTCAGGTGGAGCAAAGAAGTTAGGTGGGAGTCGGGCTGCCCGTAAACGCCCGATTGGTGAGGGCTGATAATCAGTGGGGGATGAACAAAACCCCCACTGATTAAAGTTTCACTTTATGCAAAATGGAATAGTGTATGCGAAAATGCATAAATTGTTTGTTGTTTTTAAGAAAATAGTCAGTTTATCCCGCTATTTGTGGGCAGTAAAACTCCCACCTCAAAATTCAGGTGGAGCAAAGAAGTTAGGTGGGAGTCGGGCTGTCCGTAAACGCCCGATTGGTGAGGGCTGATAATCAGTGGGGGATGAACAAAACCCCCACTGATTAAAGTTTCACTTTATGTATGATTCCTTTGAATTTTAAATATTGGCACGAAATTTGCTTATAAATATATAAACGATCGATAAAGGGGGTTTCAATATAGTGCTAGATTTAAAAATGCATATAAACGGTGAATGGATAGAGTCTAGTAATCAAGAGAAAAGAACGATTATTAACCCTGCGAACGGCAAGGGTATAGCATATGCACCTGAGGGAACGATTGAGGATGCAAAATACGCGATAGAAGTGGCAAAATCGGCTTTCGATAGTGGAATTTGGTCAGAAACATCCACTGCTGAAAGGGCATCATATTTATTTAAAATAGCAGATGAAATTGATAAAAATATGGAAGAATTAGTATACCTTGAAACAATGGATAATGGAAAAACGTACCGTGAGGCAGAAGGAGATATTGGAGATGCAGCGGCTTGTTTTCGCTATTATGCCGGATTGATTACAAAGCCAGATGGTCAAACATATCATGTAGCCGATCCGATGCAAGCGATGGTTGTAAGAGAGCCAGTTGGTGTTTGTGGATTAATTGTTCCATGGAATTATCCGCTATTGATGAGTGTATGGAAAATTGCGCCTGCTTTAGCAGCTGGAAATACAATTGTGTTTAAACCTTCTGAAGTGACACCAATCACTGCAACAAAGCTATTCGAAATCCTTGAAAAAGTAGGGCTACCAAAAGGTGTTGCCAATATGGTAATGGGGGCCGGTCCAATAGTAGGAAATGAAATTGCAGCGAGTAATAAAGTGGATATGATTTCCTTTACAGGTGGAACAAAAACAGGTAAGCACATTATGAGAACAGCGGCAGATAATATGAAAAAGATTTCGTTAGAACTTGGAGGGAAATCTCCAAATATTATTTTTGCAGATGCAGATTTTGAGACCGCTATTGATTATGCCCTATTTGGTATTTATGCAGGTAGCGGACAAGTATGTTCAGCAGGATCAAGAATCCTTGTAGAAGAAAATATTTATGATAAATTTATTAATAGTTTTGTAGAGCGAGCACAGCAAATTAACGTTGGGCCTGGTGATAATCCAGAATCCGAAATGGGGCCACTTGTAAGTCAAGAACATATGGAAAAAGTATTACGTTATATTGAAATTGGGAAAGACGAAGGTGCAAATGTTGCTTGCGGAGGTAGACGAATAATGGAGGATGGAAAAGGTGATGGTTTCTTTATTGAACCAACAGTCTTTGTCAATGTAAAACCTGATATGCGCATTGTCCAGGAAGAAATATTCGGTCCTGTTGTAGTAATTCAAAAGTTTAAAGACGAACAGGAAGCAATTGAGTTGGCAAACGGTACAGACTATGGCTTGGCTGGAGGGGTATTTACAGTTGATGGTGCAAAAGCAATGCGTGTGATTCGTAAACTTCGTGCAGGAATTACGTGGATTAATAGTTATCATCCAACATACAATGAGGCGCCTTGGGGCGGATATAAGCAAAGTGGTATTGGACGTAGCCTAGGAACGTTTGGTTTAGAAGAATTTCAAGAAACTAAGCAGATTAATATAAATCTAGAAGTAGAACCTATTGGGTGGTTTGCAAATAAAAAAAATGTAGAGGTGAATTAGATGGAAACGAACGTGAAAAATAAATTGAATGAGAAAGATTCAAATGTAAATGAGTATATTACGAAAGTACTACAGTTAATTGAAAAAGAAAAGGTTACTGAAGAAGAGGCGAACTGGATTCAAAAAGAAACAGTAGATGGATTTAGAGAGCATGTAAACCCTGGTTTTCTTGCTTATAGAAAAACAGTAACAAAAGATGGACAATTTGCAGCAGTAGAATGGTCAGATGAAGGATCTTGTTTTATGGATATTAATGGTAAGAAATACATTGACTGTTTAGGTGGATTCGGAATTTACAATGTTGGTCACCGTAATCCGAAAGTAGTAAAAGCTGTGACAGATCAATTAAAGCGTCAAGCATTGCACAGTCAGGATTTACTTGATCCACTTCGAGCGATTCTTGCAAAGATTTTAGCGGATATTACACCTGGTGATTTGAAATACTCCTTCTTTACAAATAGTGGAACAGAAAGCGTTGAGGCAGCATTAAAACTAGCAAAAATGTATAGTGAACGAACAACTTTCATTGCTACAACTCGTGCCTTCCATGGTAAGAGTCTTGGTTCCTTATCCGGAACGGCAAAAGGAATGTTCCGTAAGCCATTCTTACCATTGATTCCGGGTTTTCGCCACGTTCCATTTGGCGATATTGAGATGATGAGAAAAACATTTGAGACATGTGCATTAGTAGGAGAAGATGTTGCAGCAGTTATTTTAGAACCAATTCAAGGAGAGGGCGGTATTATTTTACCTCCAGAAAATTATTTGAAACAAGTACGAGAGCTTTGTGATGAGTTTGGATCACTCCTTATTTTTGATGAAGTACAAACTGGAATGGGCCGTACAGGAAAAATGTTTGCTGCAGAATTATATGATGTAGTACCGGATATTATTTGTCTTGCGAAGGCGTTTGGTGGAGGTGTAATGCCAGCGGGCGCTATTGTTGCGAAAGAAACAGTATTCAAAAGTTGGTTTGAAAATCCATTTATGCATACAACAACATTTGGAGGAAATCCTCTTGCATGTGCTGCTGCAATTGCAACAATCCATGTATTATTGGAAGAGAAATTACCGGAACGAGCTATGGAAGTTGGGGAGTATTTCTTAAATGGATTGAAACAAGCAGCAGAAGGGCAAGAAGATAAAATCTTTGAAATTCGTGGTCAAGGTTTAATGATTGGGATTGAATTCCATAAAGATGAGATTGGTTATGAAGTGTCAAAGGCGATGTTTGATCAAGGTATTCTTGTTGCGGGAACATTAATTAACTCAAAAACAATTCGTATTGAACCATCCCTTACAATTAGTTATGAAGAAGTAGATACAGTTATTAATACGTTTAAATCTGTGCTAACTCAAGTAAAAGTAAAATAAATTTCGCATAAGGTTATATGTGAGTTCAAACGATTGAGACTATAATTAGAATAGATTTACTTGTATTTTATTACAGGAAGGCAGTGTAACGAAAAGTTACACTGCCTTTTTATTACATTTTTGTTTTAAGTATTTACATATAATTTGTCTTAGTGTACTATTTAACTAACACACTAAGACAGGAGGGGAGAAATGAAAATCGAATTTTCTCCAAACACACCAATTTACATTCAAGTAATGGAATACATAAAAAAGGAAATTGTAACAGGACATTTATTGTCTGGTGATAAAATTCCCTCCGTACGTGAATTAGCGAGTGAATTGCAAGTAAATCCAAATACGATTCAACGTACATTTCAAGAGCTAGAACGGGATGGAGTTGTTGTAACACGTAGAGGAATGGGGCGATATGTAACGAATGAAGGGGAGAAAATTATGGAGTTGCGAAAAGATATGGCGAAAGAATTACTTCATTCTTTTATAGATGGAATGGACAATTTAGGTTTTTCAGAAGAAGAAATTCTTTCAATTCTTCGTTCTTCATTAAATAAGAAAAGGGAGGAGAACGAATGACAGAGCTATTAAAAATAGAAAATCTATGGAAGCGATACGGATTGAAAGCAGTAATCCGGGAATTAAACATAGAGATTACAGAAGGAAAAATCGTTGGGCTTGTTGGAGATAATGGGAGCGGAAAAACGACGTTATTGAAAATGATCGCAGGCTTGCAACATCCTTCAGAAGGTAGCATATCAATTAACGGTAAAAAAATAGGGTTAGAGACGAAAGAAATCGTTTCATTTATGTCTGATAAGCCAGTCTTTGATGATTGGATGACTGTAAAAGATGCATTATTCTTTTATAGAGATTTTTATAAAGACTTTGATATTCAAAAAGCAGTAGATACGATTGCGGAATTTAAAATACCATTAGAAGAAAAAATTACAGCATTATCAAAAGGTATGGTTGAAAAGCTGCAAATTATTTTAACGTTTTCTCGAAAAGCGAAGTTATATGTATTAGATGAACCACTTGGCGGGATTGATCTTGTTTCTAGAGAACACGTACTTGAGCTAATCCTTAAATTTTATCGTGAAGATTGTACGCTGCTTATATCGACTCATTTAATAAGAGAAATCGAAAATATATTTGATGAAGTAATCTTTTTGAAAGATGGAGAAATAATATTGCATGAAAATGTGGAAGAACTACGATTTCAAAAGGGCAAAGCAGTACATGAGCTGTTTAAGGAGGCCTATGGGAAATGAGTCAGCTTTTTCGTTATCTGTATAATTGTAATAAGAGAAAGATAGCCATTATTTACTTCGGATTTATTACAGTTTCATTAATTCTTTTATTTAATATGAAAGGAGTTTCAGGAGTTAGAATTTCAGGTAGGCAAGATATAATCATTATTATATTTTTTATCGTACTAAGTATAAATGGATTTGCAATTCTTCTAACAGGTATATCGTCTTTTCGAAAAATGCTAAAAAACTCTATGCTACGTTATACTTCTATTTCAGCACAAAAGTATATATGTGCAAATGTTTTATTTTGTGTACTGCTCTTTATGATTTTGCTAGGAATAGGAATCATTTTTCTATACTATTTTTCTTTAAATATTTACAATGGAAAAACAGATTTAGGTGTTCAGCAAGCAATCCACAGTTTATATGATTATGGAATATTACATCATATGTTATCTATTTTCTTATGGGGACTAGATTTTATTAATATGCTAGTTTCTATTTATTTAATTATAGTAATTGTAAAACTATTCAATGTGAAATCATCGATGAACAAGATTGTTTGCGTAGTTTTATTCGTCGTTTTTATCGCATTTAATGGGGGAATAACGTATATTTTTCAGCAAATAGAAAAGTACGTATTTGCTATAAATAATATTGGATTTATAGATCAAGATGGTTTTTTAAATACATCATTCTATTCTGGTACAGAGATCACAGTTTTAAATCTATGTTTTAATTGTTTATTAACAATTATATTACTAGTAGTTACAGGTCGCATAATCGATAAAAAACTAGAAGTCTAAAGGAGGAATCAGCATTGGGAAACGTAGTAGTGAAATTAGAAAATGTTCGAAAAAAGATTGGTAAGACAGAAATTATTCGGGGCTTATCATTTGAGGTTCAAGAAGGAGAAGTATACGGGTTCCTTGGACCAAACGGTAGTGGTAAGACGACGACGATTCGTATGATGACAGGTCTTATATCAATGACAGAGGGCGATATTACAATTTGTGGTCATAGTATTCGTACAGAACGTGAAAAAGCATTAGAGCAAATTGGAGCAATTGTAGAAAATCCGGAACTATATGATTATATGACTGGTATGCAAAACTTAAAGCATTTTGCAAACATGGCAATTACCCCAATTAGTAAAGAGCGCATCGCTGAAATTGTAAAGCTTGTTGAATTAGAGCATGCCATTCATAAAAAGGTGAAAACATATTCACTTGGTATGAAACAACGTTTAGGAATCGCACAGGCATTACTTCATCAGCCGAAAATCTTAATTTTAGATGAACCGACAAATGGATTAGATCCAGCTGGTATTCGTCAAATTCGTGATTATTTGCAGCGATTAGCGAAAGAAGAAAATATTGCAGTGATCGTATCAAGTCACTTATTAAGCGAAATTGAATTAATGTGTGATCGCGTTGTTATTATTAAACAAGGTGAGTTTGTACAAGAGTACAACTTACATGAACAAGCGAAACATGATGAGACAGTAGTTGTAGCGTTTGAAGTAGATGAAGTTCAGAAAGCGAATGAAATCATTAAAGGTAAGGCGCAAGGAAATGTAATTGTAGTATCTGTAATGAAAGAGGAAATCCCACAACTTGTAAAAAAACTTGTGCATGATGATGTGCTTGTGTACGGGGTCACCGTTCAAAATAAAACGTTAGAGGATGAGTTCTTAGCGATTACTGGGGGAGTGAAAGCGTAATGTTTAAATTAATTCAAAACGAATTTTTGAAGTTACATGCGAAAAAAGGTATGTATATATTAATCGGTGTAATTGCTTTATTGGAGATTTTAGGAGCAGTAGTAATGGTAAAATGGGGTGACGCTGGTAGTTTAAGTGGATCTTACTTAGAGTTTGTAAGTTTAGATATGGGCTTAATTATGGTATTCGCAACGATTTTTGGAATTACAACAGCCTCCCGTACAATTACAGATGAATTCCAAAAAGGAACGATTAAACAATTATTAATTCGTCCAAGAAAACGAATTACAGTTTTATTTTCTAAATATATTACGGTGTTATTAACGATGTTATTTATCGTATTTGCTAGTACGTTAATTGCCATGATTATTGGCGTAATTGTAATGGACGGTAGTAAAACCGAATTAACGTTAGGAATTGTTTCAAAAACAATTTTATATCAGCTGTTATCACCATTTTTCTTTGCAACACTTGCATTTTTCATAGCAAACGTATTTAGAAATTCTGTATTACCATTAATTATTACGATGTTCCTATTTTTCTTACAAGGAGCAATTAATATGGTACTAATGATGTTTGCAAAAGGTGTAGCTAAATTTGTGGTGTTTTTCCATTTAAATTTAAGTGTTTACGACAGCAATAAATTAGTAAGCGGTGAAATGGAACCACCATTTACAGAATTTACGTTTACAACTTCATTATTACTTGTAGTTGCATACTTTGCTGTATTACTTGTAGCATCAAGTGTATTATTCCAAAAACGTGACGTATTATAATAGAAAAAATCCCCGTGTTAACGGGGATTTTTATTAACCAGTTCTTTCTTCAATCGTTTCACGTTCCTAACATGTTGTCAGCGTAAAATATTGGGTTTTTTTCAGCTTCTTTTTGCTTTATAAAATGCAGCGAATACATATTTATTTAAGGATATAACGGTCACTAAGTTGAAGACTGCTATAACACCGATAAATAGATCAGCTAAATCCTATACTACTTGAATTGTAGTGACTGAACTTAAAAATACCATGTCAATTATAGCGATACATTATATCAATGAAATCATTTTAAGAGATATGTTGTTTGAAAATATCTGAGAAAAATAGGAAGATTTTCAACTATATTCATATTATAATTTAGTTATTCAGCCATTTGTGGGAGAAGGGTTACCCATAAAACACTGAATAAATTTTCACTTTATATCATCTCTGGAGGTGTTCAATATGCAATATGCATTTTCACGTATAAGGCTACGTAGTTTTTTCGGATGGATGATTATAGGGATGTTTCTGACCATGATTCCATTAAGATTATCAGGTGCTTCTGACAATACGATAGAGTTCCTGTCACAAATATCAATATTTTTCGTATTTCCACTATTGTGGCTATATTGGAAAACAAGTAAAAATAATGTTGTTTTTAAAAGTTTTTTTGATAAGCCCGGACGTTTACATTGGGGGTTAATTGTATTAGCAACGATAGTTGGAATGATTTTTTCAGTCGGTATATCCCAAATTCAATTTTATATTTTAGCACATACTTTACCTAATTTCTTAGTTACCATGTTAGAAGATGGCAATGTAATTAATACGAGTAACATATACATGACGATATTTACTTTCATTTCAGCATGTGTATTAGCCCCAATAATGGAAGAGGTTATTTTTAGAGGGTTTTTCTTACAGCGAATGGCTTACAAATGGGGGATTAAACGAGCGGTTATTATATCCTCTCTTATTTTTGGACTAGGACATTTTGATGTTATCGGTGCTTTCATGTTCGGTGTTATTATGTGCCTTCTATACATAAAGACAAAAAATATATGGACGAATATTGCTGTGCATGCTCTAAATAATTTGATTGCAACTAGTATGCAATTTGTAGGTGGAGATGGAAGTGACGCAATCTCGATTACTGAATTACAAGCACAAAGTAATTTATGGATCGGCATTGGTCTTGCGATTATCGGTTTATTATGGTTAATTCCTTTTACTTGGAAACAATGGTGTACTGTAAAAGAAGTAGGTGTGCCACCGATTCGCTTAATAAATGAAGAAAAAGTGATGAATTCATCACGTGAAAATGAAATGTATAGCCAAGTTATACTAACGAATAGATTGATGGCGGTGGAACTGCCAGATGAGGCTGTAAACCAGCTCAAGTTAGAAGAAAATGAGTATGTAACAATAGCTGTAGAAGAAGATAAGATTATTATAAAAAAGGCGGATTATAGGCCGTGAAAAAGTAGCTCTCCAGTATGAAAAGGAGAGCTGCTTTTTAATTTGTAATAATTTCTACACGGAAGTTATTGCCGTTTTTCACGTATTTAATATCTGTAACGATCCGAACTGTTTTTAGAAGTTCAACTTTTTCACCAATTCGAGGGATGGTCGGAACATTGTCCCAAATACCAAGCAAGTCATCTAATTGTGCCGTTTTTTCATAAAACCAGATTTTCAATGTAATGCCCCTTTCTCGAACTTTATGTATTTTAATACATGATATATTATTTTTATTCTTTTTGTAAGAGGTTTTTCATCTTTTTGTGAATAAAAATAAATTAATATTCTGGGAAGATATGTTCAATGTCCGGAGTAAGAGCTACTTCTGATAATACGATATGAGAAACTGTCGTTGCATATGAAGAAACATCATTGATAAATTCTTCAAGTTCAACGAGTGAAGGAACAGAGATTTTTACAATGTAGCATAAGCTTCCTGTTACGCGGTAACAAAAACTTGCAGATGGATAAGACTGGATAAACTGTTGCATACGTGTTGTATCACCATTTTTTAAAGTGATTTCTAAAATACAATCTAAAACAAGTCCTGCTTTTTTATAATCGATATCGATTGTGTATTTTTGAATAATTCCTTCACTTTCAAGTTTACGAACACGTTCTGTAGTAGACGGAGCCGATAAGTTTACTCGTTTTGCTAATTCGCGCATCGAAAGGCGACTATCATTATATAATTCATTTAAAATTTTTCGATCAACACGGTCTAATTGCATTTGTAAATATACCTCCAGTAAAATGATAATTTTTGTAAAGAAAAATTATAAATTAAGATTCATATGAAATGTAAAGTGAACTTTATTTATTTTACAATAAAAAAGAAGGGAATAGGAGGGGAAATAATGGAGAGAATTACTTTATCAAATATAGGAGATACAAAGTTTCAAAAATTATTAGGGCATAATCCGGATATATTAAATTCGTGGAGTACGTTAGAGAATACACTGTATAGTACAGGGACCCTTTCCGAAGAGTTAAAGGAGCAAGTAAGAAGAACATTAGCGTTTGGGAATGAATGTCCGTACTGTATGGCAAAGGGAAGACCAGATGACGTGCAAAAAATAGAAGAAATTAGCATAGCCGTTACTTTTGCACATGCATTTGTTCATGACCAAAAGGCGATAGATGATAATATGTTTCATGTATTAAAACAATATTGGACTGAAAAAGAAATTGTAGAGCTTTGTGCCTATATTTGTTTTATTACTGCGTCACAGCAACTTGGTTTTCTGTTTCAATTACAGCCCAATTAACTAGGAGGATAATATGCTTAATCACGCAGCACTTATAATCATTGATGTACAGGAAGCATTTAACTTACCGTACTGGGGCACAAGGAATAACCTTTTTGCGGAAGAAAATATGAAAATTTTGTTAGAAGAATGGAGAAAAAGGAAACTACCAGTTTTTCATATTCAACATGTAAATAAAGAAAATGTTCAGTCGATGTTTTATCAATATGCGGAAACGGTGAACTTTAAAGAAGAAGTGAAACCACTGCCAGATGAGGTGATTATTCAGAAATCTGTTAATAGCGCGTTCATTTGGACAAATTTAGAGGAACAATTAGGAGAGAAGAAATGTAATACTGTAGTGATTGTAGGATTAAAGACAAATCATTGTGTGGAGACGACAACAAGGATGGCAGGAAATTTAGGATTTCAAACATATGTAGTGAGTGACGCAACAGCTACTTTTAACCGCATCGGTCCAGATGGCAAAGAGTATAGTGCAGAGGATATTCACAATATGACGCTTGTAAACTTGCATGATGAATTTGCTGCTATTGTGACGACGAAAGAAATATTAAAAACTATTTCGATAAAATAATTGCAGAATTATGTAGAAAAAAATAAGAATATTTCGTATAATCTAAGTATAATCATTTTGAAAATAGGGGTGTCATCATATGGAGCAAATTCCAGTAAAGAAAATAGAAGAAGTACTCGTTTTAGCAGGAGATGATAAACAAAAACAAAAGGAATTTTATGAATTGCTCTTATCAACGGAGTTTTATGTTGCTGGTTCACTAGAAGCCGAGGACGGGGCAACAGAAGGAACACTTCGTTTGCGTCATTTCCAAGGAGAGGGTAGATGGATCGTTCCGTTCTTTACACAAATGGAATTTGTAAAAGATGTGTTGCCGGAAGGGACGCCCCTTATTACGATACGTGGAAAAGAACTATTTGGTAGCATCGAGAAAGATGCGACAGCTGTATTAAATGTTGGAACAGATATGAGTAAAACATTTATTCCAGAAGAAATAGCAGATATAGCATCAGGACGAATCTTTAATTATTATAAGTAAAAGGAAAAGCTTAGTAGCTTTTCCTTTTTAATTTGAACATGGAGTGGCTATACCAGAAGAAATAGAAACAGTTTTGTTATTTGTATTTATTGTTGCTGTAGCTCCGAGGGGAATACCGATATTTGGACTTATATGCCCAATCGGTAAACCGAATAACACAGGTATATTATATGGCGTGAAATATTCATATAATATTGTTTGCAATGATTGGGACGGTTTAGAAGGGGTGCAGTCGTGACAACTTGTAAAAATAACGCCATTGCATTCATTAAACTGTCCAGATAAAAGTAGTTGATTTAACATTCGGTCGATGCGGTACGGTTCTTCACCAATATCTTCAAGCAATAAAAGTTTGTTTGCTGTATTTATCTCATAGGGCGAGCCGATTATACTTGTTAACACAGTTAAATTCCCTCCAACTAATGTGCCCGTAACTGCACATGGAGAGGTAGGTACGATACATTCTGATGCATATAAGATAGATGAATACGGATGGAATAGTTGATTGAAAGAAGATAAAGAGAGAGAATCTATACCTTTTCCTAATTCTTCAATCATTGGACCATGAAAGGTTACAAGCTTTGCATAACGTGAAAAAGCAGTATGTAAAGCTGTAATATCACTATATCCCCAAAAAATTTTTGGATTCTGTTGAATGATTTCATATTGAATGTGAGGGAGGAGACGAGCGCTGCCGTAACCACCTCTCACGCAAAAGACTGCTTTGACCTCAGTATTTGTAAATGCTTCATGTACATCATCAAGACGAACTTGATCACTTCCAGCTAAATATCCATATTTTTCATAAACACTCTTTCCAATTATTACGGATAATCCCATCTCTTTTAATACTTTCACGCCTTTTAATACATTCTCAAGTGTTGGTGGGCCAGACGGTGCAATAATCATTACTGTATCACCTTGTTTTAATGCATTTGGAAAAATCATTGTATTCCCTCCTTCTCTTTCAATATATTCGCGTAGCGATGGTTCAATCCTTGTAAAAGAAGGGGAAAGCATGTCATCTAAAGAAGGTATAAGGAAAGTAGGAGGGAAAATGATGTTTACAAGTCGAGTAATAGATATATTACAAATTAAGTATCCGATCATTCAAGCAGGTATGGCAGGAGCGATTACAACGCCAGAACTTGTTGCAGCTGTGAGTAATAGCGGAGGATTAGGTACGCTTGGAGCAGGGTATATGAGCCCAGAACAAATCCGTGAAGCGATTTATAAAATAAGGGAACTAACAAATAAGCCTTTCGGTGTTAATTTACTTTTAACGAAAGAGATACAGATAGAAGAAGAGAAGGTAAACGAGGCGAAAGTATTACTTAGTGGAGTGAATAGAGAATTAGGTATAGAGGAAGAAAAGACTTTAAAACTTCCAAAAAGCTATAAAGAACAATTACAAGTATTATTAGAGGAAAAGGTACCAGTCGTTAGTTTTGCATTTCAAACGTTAGAAAAAGAAGAAATAGATGATTTGAAAAAGGAAGGGATAAAAGTTATTGGAACAGCTACCCATGTAGCGGAAGCGAAAGTACTTGCTAAGTTAGGGGTAGATATTATCGTCGGGCAAGGTAGCGAGGCAGGAGGGCATAGAGGAACGTTTATTGGGAAAGAACAAGATGCGATGATTGGTACATTTGCATTAATCCCGCAATTAGTAGCGGAAGTACCTCATATCCCGATTGTTGCAGCAGGTGGTGTAATGAATGGGCAAGGGCTTGTTGCGGCATTTGCGTTAGGGGCAGAAGCTGTTCAAATGGGATCAGCCTTTTTAACGAGTGAAGAAAGTATTACGCATGACGTGTATAAAGAGGCGATTTTACATAGTACAGATACGAGTACAACGGTAACCCGTGCGTTTTCCGGGAAATATGCACGGGGTATTCGTAATGAATTTATAGAGAAACATGAAGGAAGAGAAGAGAATTTACCGATGTATCCAGTGCAAAACGTATTAACTTCAAAAATACGTCAAGAAGCAGCGAAGCAAAATAAGGAAGAGTATATGTCGCTTTGGGCGGGACAAGCATCATCATTAGCACGAACGGAATCAGCTCAGCACGTAGTGAAACGTGTCATGAAAGAAGCAGAGAACGTAATTGAACAATTACAAGATGTATATAGAAAAAGACCACTTGAATAATTCAAGCGGTCTTTTCGTTAGTTTGCTTTATAAAATTGTTGGATAGCTTCGTCGATGTAAACCCAGCCTTTCCAACCTAAGTGCATATGATCTTTTAAGAAGTACTTATCATATTCATGATTTGAGAAATCAGCAATTGGATAACCAGCTTTCTCAATTTGCTCATGAACTTTATTGTAGTATAATTCGCGTTTTTCTTTCGGGAAGCCAGCGTAATCATACCAAGGACCTTTTACAGGAACAGAAATGAAGAGAGGTTTTGCGCCAGATTGTTTTAATAAATCAAGTACAATTTGTAAATCTTCATATTCTGGTGATTGGTCATAAGCATCATTTTTTAAGTAACCTTCACGTTGCTTTAATTTCTTCTTAATTTTGCTATTGAAGTAATCATCTTCGATACCATATTCGTTAGATCCTGATTCTACTGCACCTGTTTGATCAGCATGCTTACGAGCTTCTTCCCAGTTCATTTGTTTCAATGATGGATCAAGCGTTTCTTTATGCGGCTTAATATTAAACATAACTGTAAATAAATCTTTACGATCTAGAATGTTACGATAAATATAAGCGAAAGGTTTAGCAGCAAGTGCTTTTACTTTATACTTTGTATCATCGTAGGCGATACCTTCAAGCGAAATTTTTAATAAAGTTTCTTTTTTAACAATCTCAAAGTTTAATAAGCGTTTTGCAATTTGCTTTTTCATTTCAGGTTTTAAATCATCGTTGAAAATGAAGTGGTAACCTTGTTGTTTTGAAAAGTTAGGTGCAAAGTGTGTCTCATCAATACCTTGTGGTACAAACCATTGCGGAGAAAGAACGAATATCATTTTCTTATCTTTCAATTGATCCATTGTAGATGCGAAGTTTAATACATGTACAAGGTCTTGTGTTCCGCCGCGTCCAAGTAGGAATGGTGTGAATCCTTCAGGCTTTACTTTGAAATAATTCGATGGATGGAAAGCATCCATACGTGCGAATTCCGATGAACCGTACATCGGAAGATATTTCGGGTTTGCTAACATTTTTTGCTGTAAAATCATACTTTGAATCTTTTCTTCTTTTAAAGAAGTCGCAGCTTGTTCTACTTTCTCATCACTTAAAAGTGGGAGTAGGAAGCGCGTAGGAATAAGTAAGAATACAGCAAAAAGGGCCAATGCTAAAAGCATCGGACCAAATTTTACTTTGTTCATCGGATTTCTTCTAACTTTTTAATAACCATATTTGGTGTAGCCCACTCATCGCGGTCAAAATCAGAAATAGAAACTTCAATCTCTAAACGCTCTTGGAATTCTACTAATAAAGATACTACAGCGAAAGAATCAAGAATACCTTCTTCAAATAATTGAACATCTAAGTTTTCTTTCACAATATCGTTTTCACATACTTCTTCTAAAATATCTAATACTTGCTCTTTGAATTCTGCCATTTTTAAAAACTCCTTTATATCCGAAATATATTATATGTGCAACTTCTTAATAGTATAAGAAGGGTGCATTAAAAGTATCTGTTAAGGTGTCCAGAGAAAATTAGGAAACCGAAACATACAACGTGGAACGTAATTACAATCGCAAGGACGTGCGTAAATTTATTGTTTGGCCAAAACTTATGCTTCTTGTTTTTTCGTTCGAAAATATCGAACAAGATAAACAAGGCAGCGTGATAAAGACCATAAATAATGTATTGATACACATGCTCACCAGTAATATGCCATATTCCCATGATGAAAAAGTTTAAAAATGCACCGATATACGAAATTGTGTAACGGTTTTTAATTAGCTTTTTCTTCGTTGCGAAAAAGACGAAACGCATGTAAATAAAGTCACGGAACCAGAATGATAAACTCATATGCCAGCGGTTCCAGAAGTCTTTAATGTTACGACTAATGAATGGTTTATTAAAGTTTTCTGGAGTTTTAATTCCCATCATATAACTTACACCAATTACAAATGAGCTATAACCAGCAAAGTCAAAGAATAAATATAAGCTATAGCTATACATGTAAATCATATTTGATAGGATTGTATCTTGCTGAGCAAATGCCGGATCCATAAAATATTGCTTTATTAAGTAAGCAATAATAAATTTATACAAGAACCCTTGGAAAATACGGTTTAGCCCTGTATATAGTAAATTTTGATATTCTTCTGCACTAGGTGGTTTTTGAATATCTTTTTGGAATCTGCGGTAACGATCGATAGGTCCCGTTGAGATAGCTGGGAAGAATAAAACGAATTCCCAGAAATTAAAGAAGGAAAGTTCTTTAATTAAGTTATCACGAACTTCAAATACCATTTGTACTGCTCTAAATGTTACATAGGACATTCCTAGAAATACAACAAACTTTAGCTCAGGTACAAACGGTGCAATTTTTGCTAAAACAAGCGGTAAAATCGACAAAATAACAGCCATATAAAACCTAAATGTACTATTATTTTGTTTTCTTAATAATAAATAGCCTTTAATAAGGGCGTATTGCCAAATAATAAATGCTGCTAACATCATTGCTTGCTTCGGTTTATCAGAGAAGATAATAACGAGCATTACTAATGTTAGAACGGCATTATATTTACGCAACATTTTACCTTTTAATCCAGCTATGATAGTAGGTATTAATAAAATGCCCACTATAGCGAAAAAATAAAATGATCCATATGCGGTCATGCTGTAACCTCACTCAATAATTTTTTGCGATCTACCTTTCCATTTGGTGTCATTGGAATAGAAGATTGATACATGAATTTACGTGGAATCATGTAGTTTGGTAATCGCTCATTGAGTTCTTTTTTTATTGCAGATGTTAATTTGAATTCTTTTTCAAACGAATGCTCTCCAGGAACAACAACCGCTAATAAGTAATCATATTTTTCACCTTTTTTAATTGGAACAACAACTGCACCTTCTACGTAAGAACACGCGCGAAGATGATGTTCGATTTCTTCTAATTCCATTCGATAACCATGAAGCTTAATTTGGAAATCAAGACGACCATTATAGAATAGAAGACCATTTTCTACATAGCCAGCATCGCCTGTTTTATAGGCGCGCTCACCATCAATCATGGTAAATACTTTTTCTGTTAATTCAGGGCTTCCTAAATAGCCAACGCTTACGCTTGGACCGACAATTACGATTTCACCTTTTTCACCATCGGGTGCAATCGTGCCATCTTCTTTCATAATAAGAAGGCGACAGTCTGATTTACAGTAGCCGACTGGAAGTGATTTGTATTGATCAAGCACTTCTTCTGTAACATGAATACCTGTTACAGCGACAGTAGCTTCTGTTGGACCGTACGTATTCATAATTGCTGCTTTCGGGAAACGCTCAATTAATTTTCTAGCTACTTCATTTGGTAACACTTCACCGCAGAATAAGAATGTTTTCATGTTTGGTAGCATACTTTCAGAGAAAGAGGCTTCCATTAAACACATTTCTGCGAAAGATGGTGTCGAAGTCCATACTTGTATATCCGATTGCTCTAAAGAAGCAAACAAGTCTTTTGGACGTGCAATCATGTCTTTATCGATTGCCCATAGTGTGCCACCCGTTACTAACGATGGGTAAATATCCATCACAGATAAATCGAATGAGAAAGGTGCTTGGTTTAAGAATACTTGCCCTGTTTGTAAGTTGAAATCTTCTACAGCCCATTTTGTAAAGCTAACAAGGCAATTATAAGTAATCTGAACCCCTTTCGGATTACCTGTGCTTCCTGATGTATAAATAATGTAGAAGTTCTCATCGTCTTTTACCGCATGTTCAGGATTTGGAGTATTCCCTTTATGAGTAAAGAAAATATCTTTTAAGTTATCTTCACTTGTAATGCGAACTGGTAAGTCCGTTACCGTTACTTCAGCCCCTGATAACAGTAATTTCGCACCAGAACTTTCAGCAATACGTTGTACACGATCAGCTGGAATAGATAAATCTACAGGAATGTAAGCATGCCCAGCTTTCACACATCCTAAAAAGTTAATAATCATTTCAGGCTGCATATGGCCATAAACCATAATTGGTGAACGATCATCTGGATACTCAGAAGAAATCCAATGTGCTAACGCATCAGAATCTTCCTTTAATTGTTTGTACGTAATTTTCGCATCTCGCCAAACAAAAGCGGTTTGATCAGGCGTTTCTACAGCCCACTTTTCAATTTGTTCTAATAACTTCATAACGTTCCCACCCTAGAATTCATTGTAAATAAATGTACTTGTGTTTGTATCATGGAATCCATACAACCAAAGTAATGCAAATAAAATTGCAAGGTAATAAACCGTCTTTGCAACCCATTGTGTGAGTGGTTGAGACCATATCTCTTTTAATCTTTCCATGTCTTTCCCTCGCTTAATGAAATAATAGCTCTTTGTAGGTATCATGTCCTACATTATTGTGAAAAAAACAAAATCCCACATTTTAGGTAAAAATAAGTCAAAAGGCTCTTTTCTGATATTAGCACTAAATACTAAAAAAGAAAATCCCTAACTTAGCAATTATATTACATTCAGCATGAATTTGTAATGGGTTTGACATGTAAATAGGAAGTGGATTGTGTGAATGTATAAAAGTGGATTGTGGGAAGGCGTGAAAATATAATATTTGTTTTGTTATTCCTGAATTGGAGTGGGTTAATAATCACTGGGTACTTAGTACATTTTCAAGGTATAGAGCATAGAGCCTTTTAAAAGGAGGTAATTATTATGAAAAGAGAGTGGAGGAGTTTTATTTCAGAGGAAAATATCATTAAATGGAGACGGCATTTCCATAAGTATCCGGAATTATCGTTTCATGAAAAAGAAACTTCGCAATTTATATATGAAACATTATGCTCATTTTCTTCTTTTGAAGTAACGAGACCAACGCAGTACAGTGTGCTAGCAATTAAAAGAGGAAGGCAACAAGGGAAAGTAGTTGCGATTCGAGCTGATATAGATGCTTTACCAATCCAAGAGGAGACAAGGAAACCTTATACGTCTGTGCATAAAGGAATAATGCATGCATGCGGGCATGATGCTCACGCAGCTATTTTATTAAGTACAGCAGAGACGCTAGCAAATATGAAGGAAGATTTTGCAGGCGAAATCCGTCTGTTCTTTCAGCACGCAGAGGAAGTGTATCCCGGTGGTGGACAAGAAATGGTGGAGGCAGGTGTTATGGACGGCGTCGATTATGTAGTAGGTTTGCACGTTATGTCTGGATTAGAAAGTGGAAAGATAGGAATTGTATATGGCCCTATGATGGCAGCACCAGACGTATTTACAATTGAAATTTTAGGAAAGGGTGGTCACGCGGCACGACCAGAAGAAACGATAGATCCTATTGCTATCGGAGCACAAATTATTACAAATTTACAACATATCGTATCAAGAAATACAAGTGCTTTTATGCATAGAGTAGTGTCAGTTACACAATTTCATGGGGGGATGGCCGATAATATCATTCCAAACACAGCAGCTTTAATGGGAACTGTTCGATCTTTTAATCAAACATTAAGAGAGGAAGCAAAAGAGAAAATTGAGCAAATTGTAAAAGGAATTACAGAAGCACATGGGGGAGATTATACATATACGTATCGTTACGGATATGATCCAGTTGTTAATAATGAGTACATTACGAAAATAGTAGAAAAAAGTGCGATAAAATTGTTCGGAAATCAGCGTATTGTGCATCTTGAACCTTCTATGGGAGGAGAAGATTTTTCAGCGTATTTAAGAAAAGCACCTGGTTGTTTCATTAAATTAGGAACAGGGAATAAAAATATTGATACTTGTTATCCACATCATCATCCGAAATTTGATGTGGATGAATCGGCTTTAATTAATGGAGTGGAACTATTTTTAGAGACAACTATAAGACTACTAGAAACTGATAAAGCATAAAAAAAGGCAACTGCACTCTATTGCAGTTGCTTTTATTTCTTCCGTCAGAGAGGGCTGAGAAAGAACTATGCTCATTTATAGTATATGAATAGCTAACGGACAAGCTTGTGCATTTTAACTATTTTTAAAAAAATAGTTATTGACTTTGATAATTATTATCAATGAAACAGATGAGGAACCTTAATGAGAAAAACATTTCACCTTTTACGAAGGGAATTAAAAAATAAAGATGTTGATAAGCATATTGAATGGCAACGAAATGTAATTCGTTCTGAATATGTAGGTGAGAAGAGTACACTTCAAACAGAAAAAGAGATACAAGGTAAAAGGAGAGGTTCAGTTGAGTAAGTTAGTAATGATTTTTGCAAGTATGAGTGGAAATACAGAGGAAATGGCTGACCATATTGCGGGTGCGATTCGTGAAACAGAAAATGAGATTGAAGTAATTGATATTATGGATACACCAGAAGCTTCTATATTAGAGCAATATGACGGGATTATTTTAGGTGCTTATACTTGGGGAGATGGTGATCTTCCTGATGATTTTTTAGATTTTTATGATGCAATGGATTCTATTAACTTAACTGGTAAAAAAGCAGCTGCATTCGGTTCTTGTGATTCGGCTTATCCGAAATACGGGGTAGCGGTTGATATTTTAATAGAAAAGCTGCAGGAGCGCGGGGCGGCAGTTGTGTTAGAAGGATTGAAAGTAGAATTAACGCCAGAAGATGAAGATGTAGAAAAATGTTTACAGTTTGGAGCTGAATTCGTAAAACACCTTTCTTAATGGCAGAAGGGAGATGAAGAGCAATTGCATGAGAAAATCTCAATCAAAACGATGACAGATTACCATTTGTATGATTTTATGCGTTGTCCGCATAAATTTTATTTCCGTCATATAAAAAGAAGAGAACCTTCTTCATTTGAATGGCAACAAATAGCGCAAATGATTGTGAATCAAATTATTAATGAATATTACACGCTACCTGCGGGCCAACAAACGAAAATTGTACTTTTAATATTAATAGAAAAGTATTGGAAAAAAGTAAGGATTAATATGTTTGCTTCAAAGGCGGAGTACTATATTGTTTTAGCGAAGCTAACTGATCACTTATTACAGTTTGTTGAAAGGGATGATAGTCAGGCACCGCCGTTATTTTTATATGAGAAGTTTCAAACATATATGGAAGAGTTAGGTGTCCACATGTCATTGACATTTGAAGTTGGTGAGTGGAGTACTGAATCGTTTGTAATTAAAAAGTATGTTGTCGATGCGGATGAGGAAATGCTTGCTCTTTGTCAGAAGCTAATGACAGTATTCAGTTATAAAGCTTTCGGGATTCTTCCAGGGAAAATTGAAGTTATTAATTTAATAGAAGGAACTAAGTATGAGTACATTCCAAAGCAGGAAGATATTATAACTGGAATGGATGATTTATTTAGAATGAAAGAAATGTTGCAGCAACCTGAGCACTATACAGAGCGTCATTTTCGTTCTGAGTGTATGAGTTGTGCGTTTCGTAGTGAATGCCAAAGGGAAGAAGTAAAGAAAGAAGCGAAGCAGAAGAAAAATATAGTACATTAAAGGATGCAATTTTGCATCCTTTTTATTATTGACATGAAAAGCTTTTCATCATTTACGGTATATGAGTAGCAGATTAATAAAGGGAGGAATAATCAATGAAAGATGAAACGGTAGTATTTCAATGGTTAAAAGAACAGAATGCTCCTTTTGGAATTCAACTGCAAATTTTACAGGCGTTTCAATTGTATAAAGTTATTGTTGAAATGGATAAAAAGTTAATGATGTATGAGGAGAGAGAGTATAGGGAGAGAATTTAATCTCGTCCCTGTAGTATTGCTTTAAGCTGTTCTTCATTCTTCTTTAATGTTATTTCGTTGTTTGTTTCAATGTTATAAATAAGGTTATGTAGTAAAGGGCTGTATTGATAAAAGGTAGTGATGCGGTGAATGAGTAATGGATCGCGGTGAGAAATAACTGCACTGTATTGTTCATATACAGATGTAGTAAACTCATGACCGAAATCATAATATAGCCCAGCGAAATCAAAAGCGGGATCGCCAATTTGAGCATCTCCAAAATCGATAACACCTGAAATGTTTTTGTGCAGGTTGTTAAATAAAATGTGATGATGTGTAAAGTCAGCATGAATGATTGCATTTTGAAAGGTAGATTTAGTTATACAGGTAAAGAAATTTTCGAATAAACGATTTAAGGCTGATTTCTGTAATGAAGTAAGACTGTTAGTAAGATATTGATTTAATTTTGTTTGTAGTTCTTTCCAGTAGGTAAGTGTTTTTTCGATAGGGAACCCTAGCGTTTCAGTACGTTTTAAAGGAATACTATGTAAAGCCGCAAGGAAAGTGGCTAATTGTGTAATGATTGCTTTCAATTCTTTTTTCTCTAGCTTGGTAACTATTTCAGTTGTTAACGGTTCACCGTGAATGAGAGGATAATAGCTACAAAATGGAACGGTATTACAATTATTCTTATACAATAGTTTATACTTAGGGACTGCAATTTCTTGTAATGAATGAGAAAGAATTGTGCACAGTTCTTTTTCTAACGGAATTCGGTTTGCATATTCAAGTTTTCGAGGGAAACGAAAGAGTAGGTCGTCATTTATAATAACCGCTATATTATCCCAACCTTCTTCATTTTGTTTATATGAATGTATAGAAAGACCGGGCAGAGCTTCTTTTATATATTGTTTGTAAGAGTCCATAATTGTTCCTCGTTTCTAAGTTAAAGGTAGGTTATTCCACTTATGATATCAGAATTTTCTTTCTATATGTTAAAATATAACTATCATTATGGAGGAGGGTGGGGTGCATTACGAAGAAAAGAATATTAATCATTTCTCTATGTATCGCTTTTGGATTGTTTTGGTCATATAAAGAGGAGGTTTTTGCCACTTTTAAACCGATAGATCGCTACGAGTTAAATAAGGAATTAAAGAACAAAAGTATAGAAACTTTAACTCATAAAGAAAAGAAAAATGTAGGAGAACACTTTGTGACAGCGCAACTAGCAGTGTTTGAGTTTAATAATAAAGAAGATGTGAAACGAAAAGGTGAAGAAATATTTGTAAATAGAGGGTATGAACAGTTAATAGAAAATTATTACCCAAACCGTTTTCGGGATTTAGAGTATAAATTTACAAACGAAGAGATACGTGAGGAGACAGATGAGAGTTTTCGCTATCATGCTGTAGCGTACGTTACTGGTATTGAAAATGGCAAGAGAAGTGAAATGAAATTAAATTATGACATGAAAATTGTAAAGGTTAATAATTTATTCATGGTGTTAGAACAAAAACAATATGTACAATAAAAAACCCTCTAGAAGCAGAGGGACTTTAAAGATTTTCATTTTGTTGCCCAAGTTCTTTTTGAGCAATGTATAAGTTTCCTTGCTCAACTTGTTTAAGTGTATGAACAGAATCGCCTGCATATCCTTTTTGTGTTTTCACAGTTCTTTTTGAACGATTTGAATCTTGTTTCTTCATATAATATGTCACCTTTCCTTAAAAATAAACGAAAATGATAAGTACAAGTAATACGGCTGCGAAAATGGTAATGCCCATTAAAAAAGAAGTGTTTTTATATTTAGGTGGCTTATGTATATCTTGCCGATATCCAGGTGAAATTTCAGGGGCGAATTCTTCATCGAATGATTGTTTCTTTTGTTTTTCGTCCATATGTATCCACCTTTCTTTTTCATTATGTTACACGTTACAAGAGAAAATATGCATGAAGAAAACAGCCGCTATAACGTTAGCGGCTGTTTTGCGTTGTATATTTTTTTTGTACTTGAAAGAGACGGATAAGCAGGAAGCCTGCCCCAAATGCCAGACCGATAATAAGACCGATCCAATAACCTTTCGCTGCCCAGTCAGTATAAGTTGCTAATATGTAGCCAAGAGGTAGGCCTATTACCCAATAAGCAATTAATGTCATAATTAAGGCAACATTTACGTCTTTATACCCACGAAGTGCCCCTTGTACTGGAGTTGCAATCGCATCTGAAATTTGAAATAAAATCGCGAATATAAGAAATTCTTTTGCTAAATGGTGGACATTTGTATCAGTCGTATAAATAGAAGCAATTTCATCATCAAAGAAATAGAGAAGGATTGAATATAATAGAGCGAAAGCAAGGGCTAATCCAATTCCGATAAATCCATATTGTTTCGCATTATTGTATCGTTTTGCTCCAACTTCAAATCCAACTGCTATCGTCATTGCCATTGCTAAACTTAAAGGAGTCATATATAACAAGGAAGCAAAGTTCATAGCTGCTTGATGTGCTGCTATTGTTGTCGTACTAAAATTACTCATCATAAGTGTTACCGCAGCGAAAATACTCGTCTCAAAAAAGATAGCAAATCCGATAGGGACGCCAAGTTTCAGGAATTCCTTCCAGCTTGTAAAGGAAGGGCGATATAACTGTTTAAAGATATTGAAAGAAGCGAAAGGCTCTTTCGTACGAATAATAATGACGGTAATAATTAATATGCACCAATATGTAGCCGCAGAAGCGATTGCTGCACCAACACCACCGAGTTTTGGAAAACCGAAGTTCCCAAAAATTAATAAGTAATTTAATATTACGTTAATCGGTAATGATAGTAATGTAATAATCATCGTTGTTCGAGTTTTTCCTAATGCATCAATAAATCCACGCAAAACGGTGTAAGTAAATAAAGGGATAATTCCAATCGCGATAATACTTAAAAATTGTGCTGCAATACGTTCCACAGGTTCTTCTAAGTGCATGCCGTTTAAAATAGGTGAAACAGCGAAGAATCCGATAAGGATAACAACGAAACTAGCACAAATTGCTAAATATACTGCTTGTATGACAATGTGGGGAACATCCTCCTTTTTCTTTGATCCAACGAGCTGTGCAACAATAGGAGTAGTAGCCATTAAAATTCCTGTTAAGCCGGTACTAACGGGAAGCCATATACTCGTTCCGATAGCGACACCTGCTAAATCAATAGGACTCGCGTGTCCGGACATTGTCGTATCAAAAAAGCTCATCGCAAATAATGACATTTGCGTTACAAAAATCGGGAAAAAGAGTAATGAAAATTGCTTTAACTTTTGTGAGAATGAAGTAGTTTCTTTCATAAAATCCCCTTTCAACGTAAAAAACAAACTCTTACTATCATACAATTTA
Source organism: Bacillus cereus (assembly GCF_015071065.1). Lineage (GTDB taxonomy): Bacteria > Bacillota > Bacilli > Bacillales > Bacillaceae_G > Bacillus_A > Bacillus_A cereus_BA. Next base: position 352,545 of record NZ_VOVA01000002.1, read on the forward strand.
ATCAAAAAATAGAAAAGAAATACGCGTATACAACAAATGAAATCAATAAAAAAGGATGCACTTTGAAAAGGGATAAGGTATTATGATAAGGTGTGAAAAAATTACATATTCGTTATTAAGGAGGCACTACTTGTGGCTGATTGGTTAATAGGTTTAATCATGGGTGCTGTTGAAGGGTTAACAGAGTTTTTACCAGTATCATCAACAGGACATATGATTTTAACAGGACACTTAATTGGATTTGAAGACGATAGAGCGAAAGTTTTTGAAGTTGTAATCCAATTGGGATCGATTTTAGCAGTTGTTGTTATATTTTGGAAACGTCTATGGTCATTAGTTGGAATAGGGAAAGTAACTGATGGACCATCGTTAAATTTATTACATATTATTATCGGGATGATTCCTGCCGGCATACTCGGTGTATTATTCCATAGTGCAATTAAAGAAGTTTTATTCGGTCCAGGACCGGTTGTTATTAGTTTAGTAGCTGGTGGTATTTTAATGATTGTTGCTGAGAAGTTTTCAAAACCAAGTACAGCAAGAACGTTAGATGAAATCACATATAAGCAAGCATTTACAATCGGAATGTTCCAATGTTTAGCACTTTGGCCAGGATTTTCTCGTTCTGGATCAACAATAAGTGGTGGTTTATTAGCACGTGTTTCGCATACAGCGGCAGCGGAATATACGTTTATTTTAGCGGTGCCAATGATGGTAGCTGCAAGTGCCTTAGATTTAATTAAAAGCTGGGATATATTAAGCGCGGCTGATATACCGTTATTTGCAACTGGATTTATTACAGCATTCGTTGTTGCGATGCTTGCAATTGTTTCATTCTTAAAATTATTAGGTCGTGTAAAACTAACACCGTTCGCTTATTACCGTTTCATTTTAGCTGCGGTATTCTATTTCTTCATTATGTAAGAATAAATTGTCAGCAATACCCTATAGAATAGACATTTGAAAAAAGTCTATTCTATAGGGTATTTTTTTATAGCGAGAGAAAAATAAAACTTTTACTTTCAATTACTTGTATTTCACCATGTAAAATATGCCATAATGATTTCGTTATAATAACTTTTAGAAAATCGATAGGGTATTTGAGAGGGGCAGTTTAGTGAGTTTTGCAATAGAAATAGTAATTCCGGCACCAATTGATGTTGTGTTTGATTATGTAAATAATGACGAGAAAATAATGGAATGGAGTACCTTTATGGTAGAGAATAGGTATTCTCCAAACGTAGATGTAAACAATCCTCGTGAAGGTGATAAATATATATCCGTGCAAAAGATGGGGAAGAAAATATATGAGTTTGAGGCGGAAATTTTAGAGTGTGAAGCACCTTATATTGTGTCAATTGGATGTGACATGAAGCAAGGCTATACAGCCGTAACTTATATGTTAGAAGAAGATGAAGAAGGTACATCGCTTACCTTAATCCTAGAATTTGAACCGAAGAATTTTTTATATAAGATTATGTATAAGTTGACTGGATGGATGACACGTGCAGTATATATGGGGGAAATGGAACGTTTAGCAGAGTGCGTAGATGCTGCATATTCTCAGAAAAAAGGATTATAATTTTGTAAAATAAAAAACCTGCCAAACTCGGCAGGTTTTTTATTTTACTACTTTTTCAATCATGCTTTCCATTACATGTTCCCAAAGAGAAGTATCATCAGCTAATGTAGCACGGAAATTAGCATACATTTCTTTTTGTTTTTCCTCGAATGTTGGATCTTCTTTTTCAGGCAATGTAGCTCGCATGGAAGTTACTAATTCTTGTACTTTTGGAGCGCGTGGTCCAAAGACGGCTTGTTCATTTCCGTCTTTATCAATGAAAATAAAGATTGGAATCGCACGTGCTGTTCCGTTTGTTAAGTATTGATCCATTAACTCTAAGTTTTCATCGCGAATTAATAAACGCATATCGATATTTGCAACTTCAGAAATTCGTTTCATGACAGGTACACATAAAAGAGCGTCGCCGCACCAGTCAGCTGTTAGTACGATAACGCGCCAGCCATCATTTTGACGTTCTTCTAAAACTGGAAGTAATTCATTTGGAATTAAAAAGTTATTGTAAATGTGTAGTAGCTCGTATTGGTTTACTTTCATTTCATTTACATATGTATCAAAGGACATGCCTTTATCAGCCCATTGCTGTAAGTTCATAAGTAACACCTCTTTAGTATGATTTGCTTTCATTGTATCAATTTTTATATAGAAAAGCTTGTATTCTTACTCTTTCTTATCACATAATAATTTATTTAGTGTGAAAAGGAATAGTGCGACACATAATTCAGCTGTATTTGACATTTGTATGCTCTCTATCCAGTCGTCGGCAGTATGAATGACGAACCAATCTAGTGTAATTTCAATAATGGAGAGAAGAGCAATTGAGAGCCAATTAGGCATATTTGTTGTCATTGGATATAACAGTACTTTAAAGAAGATTAAGATTAAGTATGTAATACCATCTAAGAAAAGGATAAATAAAAAGAAGAGTAGTAGAGCTGCTCGTGATGAGTATTCTATACCGGCAATTTGAAAAATTCCTACATATACAAAAAAAATAAATGTAAAAATTATAATGAGAAAAAGAGCAATAATACTAATGATAATTGTTTTATCTTTTAGGCTGAAATTAGAGAACTTGTCCTCCTCATCCATTGACTTCACTCCTTTTTCTGGAAAATCAATTTCATTGTAGCATGAAGTATATACTAAAAAAACTACGAATTATGGAAAAAAAGGTGACAAAAAGTAAGATTTCATGTAAAATTATTAATAAGGTTTTTATTTAACTAAATTAAATAAAAGGGGCTGTCAAAGTTGTCTCAAAATAGAGAGCAATTAATGGAAGAACTATCGACAAATGTTTTTGCTATGTTTCGCACGTTGCGTAATGATATTGGAAAAATATTTGGTGGTTACATACCGTGGAATGAGTTCATCGTCCTTAGAATATTGAATCGTACGAATAAAGAAATGGTATCACGTGTAGCTAATGAGTTAAATGTGTCGAATAGTCATATTACAGCCGTTACAGAAAAATTAATTAATAAAGGCTTTGTAACTCGTTCACGTTCTACGTCAGATCGCAGAGTTGTATATTTAGAAATTACAGAACAAGGGAAAGATTTAGTGGCGAAAATGGAAGGTGAGAAAAAGAAATATTTACAAGAAAGATTTTCCGCACTTTCAGAAGATGAAATGAATATAATGATATCTATTTCTCAAAAACTTATTTAAGTAATTACAATAAAGAAAACGCTTACGTAATTACGGTAAAGGCCTTCCTTATATTGGGGAGGCCTTCTTTCGTATGTAAAAGATTATAAAAAAGAAAATATGTACCATACTACTAGTAAAGGAAGGAGGCAGAAGTATGACAAATCGTAATGGTAGTCAAGGAAGTGGAAATCAAGGTTCACCAAAATCAGGGCAATTCCAGCAGGAGTTTAGTACTGAATTTGAAACGGGAAATGATAATAAAGGAAAAGAATATCGTTCGAAAAAAGGAAGTAAATCAAAAAAGGAGTGAAATGATTCACTCCTTTTTTGATTTAAGATACTGCAGATTGATCCGTATTATATTTTTCTTCTGATTTTGCAACAATCATTGCACAAATTGCATCACCGGAAATATTTACAGCAGTTCTAGACATATCTAGAATGCGGTCAATACCGATAATTAAAGCAATGCCTTCTACTGGTAGATTTACTTGATTTAAAACCATCGTAAGCATTACTAGTCCAACACCTGGTACACCTGCAGTACCGATACTAGCTAGTACAGCAGTTAATACGACCATAGCTAATTGTGGTAATGTAAGTTCAACGCCGTATACTTGAGCGATAAATACAGTTGCTACCCCTTGCATAATAGCAGTACCATCCATATTAATCGTTGCACCTAGTGGTTGTACAAAAGAGCTTATCGCTTTTGGAACTCCAAGTTTTTCTTGGGCGGTTTTCATGGCAAATGGAAGGGACGCATTAGAGCTAGATGTACTAAACCCAATTGCCATTACCGGACCGAAATGTTTAAAGAAACGAATAATACTTTCTTTGGCTAGTACCTTTAATAAGCCGCCGTATACGAAGACACCGTGAATAATGAGTACCAACATAACGACAATCATATACTTGAACATCGCAGCGACGCCTGCAAGACCCATTTTACCAACGGACGAAGCGAGCAACCCGAATGTTCCGATTGGAGCTAATTTCATGACGAGATTAACAAGATACATCATTAATTCGTTACCCTGTTCAAGTAATGAATGGACACCTTGAACTCGTTTTCCTAAAACAGCTAAACCGAGTCCGATCAATGCGGCAAAGGCAATAATTTGTAGCATGTTCCCATCAGCCATCGCTTTTGCTGGATTATCCGGTACAATATTCAGCAATGTATCGACGAAAGATGTTTCAGTTTTTGCACCTTCATACTTAAGCCCTTCTGTTTTAAAATTACCGCCAGCCCCTGGTTTTATAATAAGTGCGAATGTAACCGCAATGGAGATGGCAACTGCTGTTGTTACGAGAAAGAATGAAATTGATTTTAAGCCGATTCTTCCAAGCTGTTTCGGATCTCCAAGACCAGCAGCCCCAAGTACGATAGAAATGAATACAACAGGAACAACTAGCATTTTAATGAGTCGAATAAACAATTGACCAAGTGGATTGAACACATATTGATTTAATGGCTCGAAAATGGATGGAGCAGCTAAATTTAAAGTGAGTCCAACGACTAGGCCGAGAAATAATGCAATTAAGATTGCTTTTGTTTGTTTCAATAAAAGCCCCCCTTGTTTTTGTAAAAGTACTTTCTAAGTTAATTGTACCGAAAAAATACCTGTTTTGACAATATTTTCTGAATATTTTGTATAAAAATATCTGTTTGAATATAGATAGACCAATTTTGCTGAAATAAGCGAAGAGAGTTAAATTATGTATTTGGAAAAAAATAGGCCATCACATGATGGCCTAGGGAAGGGGACAATTTATGTCAATTTAATTAGGGATGGAAGCTATTCAAAGACACTGGGGAATGTCTTATAAATTAGGGAGGAACAGCTTCGATACATATACTATAAAAGATAGATGTGACCTAGATGTGAACATAGAGTGAAAGAGAGAGGGAGTTTTAAGTAAGAAGAAAGAGAGAATAAAAAAATAAGACCATCACATATAGGATGGCCTAGGGAAGGGGACAATTTATGTCAATTTAATTAGGGATGGAAGCTATTCAAAGACACTGGGGAATGTCTTATAAATTAGGGAGGAATAGCTCCGATACGTATACTATAAAAGGTGGATGTGACTTAGATGTGAACATAGAGTGAAAGAGAGAGGGAGTTTTAAATAAAAGATAGAAAGAACAAAAAAATAAGACCATCACATATAGGATGGTCAAGGGAAGGGGACAATTTATGTCAATTTAATTAGGGATGGAAGCTATTCAAAGACACTGGGGAATGTCTTATAAATTAGGGAGGAATAGCTCCGATACGTATACTATAAAAGGTAGATGTGATCTAGATGTGAACATAGAGTGAAAGAGAAAGGGATTTTTAAGTAAGAAGAAAGAGAGAATAAAAAAATAAGACCATCACATATAGGATGGTCAAAGGAAGGGGACAATTTATGTCAATTTAATTAGGGATGGAAAGCTGTTCAAGACACTGGGGAATGTCTTATAAATTAGGGAGGAACAGCTCCGATACGTATACTATAAAAGGTAGATGTGACCCTCGTGTGAACTTGGAGTGAAAGATATGGGAATTTGAAAAGGGATAAAATAGTTGTTGTTGTAAGAGTTATGGTATAAGTGGAGATATAATAGAGAATATTCTTTTGTAAAACGATAGGAGTCTGAATATAAATAAAAGTTGAAATCTATGAAAAAAAGGATTATGCTCAACTATATTATAAGAATATAAGGTTTATCCCGCTACTTGTAGGCTCTTAAAGAGTCTTTATTTATGAGGGGATAAAAGCTTCACTTGATAAAGGGAGTTAGTGATATGGAAGTAGCAAAAAAACAAGGGTTGTATAATCGCTTTATACGATTAAATCCACCACAGATTTTAGCATTAGGCTTTTTTTGTTTAATTGTGGTCGGAGGATTGTTATTAAAGTTACCGTTTGCAACGAAAGTACATATTAGTTGGATAGATGCTTTCTTTACAGCTACGTCGGCAGCGACTGTAACGGGTTTAGGTGTTGTAGATACTGCAAGTACGTTTACGATGTTTGGTGAAATTGTTATTATGTTTTTAATTCAAACAGGTGGTCTCGGTCTTATGACGATAGCCATTTTAATTGTTTGGGTATTAGGAAAAAAAATTGGTTTACGCCACCGGTTATTAATTGGAGAAGCATTTAATCAAACAAATATTGGTGGTCTTGTGAAATTAGTGAAACGTGTCTTTATTTTTTCTATTTGTATTGAGCTAATTGGAGTTATCTTTTTATCGATTCGCTTTATTCCAGAGTTTGGCTTTGGAAAAGGTTTATACTATAGTATTTTTCACGTTATTGCGTCATATAATAATGCCGGCTTTGCACTTTGGCCAGATAATTTAACAAGATATGTAGGAGATCCTATTATTAATATTGGGATTTGTTCTTTAATTGTAATAGGAGGGTTAGGGTTTACGGTATTAATTGATATATGGTATAGCCGTAGTTTCCGAAAATTATCACTGCACTCTAAAATCATGATTGTTGGAACGATAGCACTTAATGTTATTGCGATGATTGTGATTTTTGTATTGGAATATAATAATGTGAAGACTTTGGGACACTTATCTTTAAATGAAAAGTTATGGGCTTCGTTCTTCCAAGGAATTACACCTCGTACAGCCGGTTTTAACACTGTAGATTATGGAGGGATGGAAGAGTCATCGATACTATTTACGATGGTATTAATGTTTATTGGTGCGGGAAGTGTATCGACAGGCGGTGGAATTAAGTTAACAACATTTGTTATTTTAATTACATCAGTTCTTTCTTTCTTTAGAAAGAAAGAGGATTTTGTTTTATTTCAGCGTACGATTAAAATGTCGACAGTAACGAGAGCGTTAGCAATTGTCGTTGCTAGTCAAATACTTATTTTTACAGCGGTATTTGTATTAATGCTTACAGAAGACTTCAGTTTTATTCAGTTATTATTTGAGACAATTTCAGCGTTTGGCACAGTAGGGTTAACAATGGGGATTACTGCGAAGCTATCGGCGTTTGGAAAATGTATTATTATGTTTGTTATGTTTTGTGGATTAATCGGACCGTTAACACTTGTGTTCTCTTTGGCACGACCAGCGAAACAAAAAATTAAATATCCATCAGAAGATGTATTTACAGGATAAGGTATCCCGCATAAAGCGAGATACCTTTTTCTTTTTAAAAAAGAGAGAACAATAAACCAATAAGCGCCACTCGGAATAAAATCGCAATGAGTGCAGCGATACCACCCACAATGGCAGCGGTACCGCCAGTTACAGTAGCCCCGCGATTATAAGCGTAAATACCAAGTAGAACAGACACAAGACCAAATAGTGTTGGGAATGTGAATAATGATAATATTGCTAAAGCAAGAGCAATAAAACCAGCAGTCGATCCAGCTGCAGATGATCTTACATCATCGTTATCTTTATCATCATAATCAATACGCTGTGGCGCAACTTCAGCTGCGTATTCTTCTTTATAGTCACTATAATCACTATCTATTCGATCTCTTTTTTTATATTCATCAAATTTCTCAGTCAAAGTAAGGACTCCTTTCATAACAAGGTTCAATAATAGTATGTTTCTCTTTACTGTTTTTATCCCGCTATTTGCGAGCAGTAAGGCTCCCGCCTCAAAATTCGGCTGGAGCGAAGAAGTTAGGTGGGAGCCCTGTTGCCCGTAAACGCCCGATTGGTGAAGGCTAATAATCAGTGGGGGATGAACAAAACCCCCACTAATTAAAGTTTCACTTTATCCGAGCCTGTACAGGGAGTAATATCCAATTGGAAAGTAAAAATGTTTTTTCAAAATAGGAAAACTAAGTATGACTTCCTCTATTTTGGAAAGTATAAAAAAGAATAATGAGGAAAGGGTGCAATACATAATGGAACATCCAATTGAAAATTTAATGAAAACAGCAATGACAAATTTAAAAGAGATGGTAGATGTAAATACGATTGTTGGAAGTCCAGTTTCAACAGCTGACGGAAATGTAGTATTAACAGTGTCTCAAGTGGCTTTCGGTTTTGGTGCCGGCGGAAGTGACTTTAAAGGTGATTTTATTTCCGAAAAACATAATAACGGACAAGGGCAGCATAAAGAGAACAAGCAAAGTCATCCATTCGGAGGCGGAAGCGGGGCTGGGGTTTCTATTAGCCCAGTTGCTTTTTTAGTAGTTGGTTCTAACGGTGTGCAAGTGTTGCATCTCAATAGTAGTACACATTTAATTGAAAAAGCGTTAAATACTGTACCAAGCACTGTAGATAAATTTGTAAATGGTCGCCACAAGTGAACTTGCATTTTTTAGGAATTATGATATATTAGAAAAAGTGCGCTTTAGGATGATCGGAATAATTGAACTGTAAATATATATGATGTGTGGAATAAGGGAGAGGAATTTATGATTAATATCAAAAACTTAGTAGTTGGCTTATTTATGTTAGTAAGCGGTTTTGTTGTATATGTAATAAAAGAAAAAGCTCCATTCTAAAACAGACAAACCGTTAATGTCTGTTTTTAATTTGTAAAAAATGTTGACAAGTTATTGTATTGGTGTTAAAATTTTAATTCGTGTCTCGGTTAAAGCTAGTGTAAAGTAAATAAATCTTATGAATATAATACGAAAAGTTTGCGAAAGATCGGGTAGTCTTACCAACAACTTTTGTGAACAAACCCTATAAATTGTATATGTAAGCTTTATATGTATACTAGTGAATCAAGGAGCGGTCAGTGGAACCGTAATGATGAGAGAGAGGTAGGGCTTTCATCCAGTATATGTTACTTTCCCGTTAGGTGAATATAAAAAAGAGGGCTCCTTTTCAAAAGGAGCCCTCTTTCTATAGATAAATTGAAACTATAATCAGTGAGACCATTCCCGTTAAATATTAGCTCACAAATAATGTGATAAAAATGATTAAGCGCGGTTTTCAACTTGCTGACAAATTTCATCTGTTGTTAAACCATGTGCTGTAATCACAGATCCTTTTATCGATGTATCTGCAATACCCATTATATTAGAATCTTGCCCAGTTACAACACAACAATCACAACCTTGTGCATCACTTTCAGAGTTAAGTGAAACGACTTCATGCCCTTGTTGCTGAAGGGCTTGTTGAACATCAGTTAAAGAGTTCTCAACACCAATTCTAGCCATAATTTTCACCTCCTACCATCTAGTTGCTAGTATGCTCAAGTTCATAGCATATATTTATGAAAAGATGGTAGGAAGAGAATATTTGTTTAGTCGTTATATACACCAGTAAGCATTTGACTTACGAATTGATCGTTTAAAGTATCTTGGGCGGAAGAAGTATTTGAATGAATGTCGATTGAAGCTGTATAGTTGTTATGTTTCTTGCTATGTGGTTCTACTTCAACGTAATTATCGAATTTACAAAAACCTTTCGTATCCATTAGGTCAAATAGTTGAAGCATTTCTACTACCTCTTGTCTCGTTCCTTTAATTTGTACACACGCCATATTGATTTCCTCCTTCATTTTGACAAATTGTTTTTTAAAAATAGGATTATGATTACGAAATGAAAAATATGAATGTTATTTTTAGACAGCGTTATTTTTATTATTTTCCCCCTTTTTCAGCAAAAGTCGTTGTATATTCCTGAATTTATAAAAACGGACGTCCGTTTATTGAATACAATAGATTCGTATCAATTGACAAAAATCCTTCTTTTAAACAAATATTTTTTTTAGTGGAAATTGGCGAAAAAAAATTTTTGACTTTTTGTAAACGTTAACAATGTTGTTAAATCAGTATAAATAAAGATGTGCGTACGATTAAAAATTAAAAATTTTCTAAAAATTCACTTGATTTATTTAGAAAGGAGAGTAAACTAGGAAACAATAAAAAACTCATAGAACATAGGGGGCGCTTTCCAGTGAACGAGCAATGGATTTTCTTAAATGGAGAATTTGTTCCAAAAGACGAAGCAAAAGTTTCAGTATATGATCATGGCTATTTATATGGCGATGGAGTGTTCGAAGGGATTAGGGTGTATAGCGGTAATGTTTTCCGTTTGAGAGAACATCTTGTCCGGTTATATGAATCAGCGAAATCCATCATGTTAGAAATTCCATATACGTTAGAAGAAGCAACGAAGATCGTTGTTGAAACGATTCGACATAATAAACTATCTAATGGATATATCCGCCTAGTCGTGTCAAGAGGACCAGGGGATCTTGGATTAGATCCCGATTCTTGTACGAAACCAAATGTAGTAGTAATTGCAGAACAACTATCTTTATTCCCACAAGAATATTATGAAAAAGGGATTCCAATTATAACAGTTGCAACGCGTCGTAATCGCCCAGATGTTTTGTCGCCTCAAGTAAAATCTTTAAATTACTTAAATAATATTTTAGTTCGCATTGAAGCGAAATTAGCTGGAGTACAAGAAGCACTTATGTTAAATGATCAAGGGTATGTAGCTGAAGGCTCTGGAGATAACGTATTTATTGTAAAAGGAAATAAATTAATTACACCGCCAAGTTCTGCTGGAGCGTTAGAAGGTATTACACGAAACGCGATTTTAGAAATCGGCGAAAAACTTGGATATGACGTAAGAGAAGAATTATTTACAAGGCACGATGTATATGTAGCTGATGAAGTATTTTTAACAGGAACAGCTGCTGAAGTAATTGCTGTTACGACAGTAGATGGAAGAACGATTGGTTTAGGTAGAACAGGGCCACATACGAATCGTTTATTAGAAGAATTCCGTAAATTAGTTGTAGAAGATGGAGAGAAAATTTACGAAGAAAATAAAGTTGGATAATAGCTCTTTATGACATGATAAAGCGTTGATAGGGAGGAGTAGTTGACTGTGAAGCCTCACAGAGAGTCGGTGGTTGCTGGAAACCGATGGTTCACGTCGACGAACATCACCCTTGAGTGCTAAGCTGAAGCGTTTGTTTAGGCTTAGACGGTAGCCCCGTTATTAGCTAGACTCATCCCGAGTCACTGAGGCAAGAGTATTCTTGCAAAGAAGGGTGGTACCGCGAAATCTTTCGTCCCTTCAGCACATAGCTGGAGTGTGGACGTAGGATTTTTTTATTTTATAAATGTTTTAAAAAAGGGGGCTTATAAGAAAAATGTCTTCAAAAACAGAAGAGAAACTGGCAACTGGTGCACAGTTATTGTTAGAAGCGCTAGAAAGAGAAGGCGTAGAGGTGATTTTTGGTTATCCAGGTGGTGCTGTTTTACCTCTATATGATGCACTTTATGATTGTGAGATTCCACATATTTTAACGAGGCATGAGCAAGGTGCAATTCATGCTGCTGAAGGATATGCAAGAATTACAGGGAATCCAGGAGTGGTAATTGCAACAAGTGGACCGGGTGCTACAAATGTTATTACTGGTCTAGCTGACGCGATGATTGATTCATTACCGCTTGTTGTATTTACAGGGCAAGTAGCAACAACGTTAATCGGAAGTGATGCTTTCCAAGAAGCAGATATTATGGGGCTTACGATGCCGGTGACAAAACATAATTATCAAGTGCGAAAAGCATCGGATTTACCCCGAATTATTAAAGAAGCATTTCATATCGCTAGAACAGGAAGACCGGGCCCAGTCGTAATTGACCTTCCGAAAGATATGGTCGTAGAGCAAGGCGAGCGATGTAGCGACGTACAAATGGACTTACCAGGATACCAGCCTAATTATGAACCGAATCTACTACAAATAAACAAATTATTACAAGCGATTGAGGTCTCAAAAAAGCCGTTAATTTTAGCTGGAGCAGGTGTATTGCATGCGAAAGCATCGAAAGAATTAACAAGTTTTGCTCGCAAATATCATATTCCAGTTGTTCATACATTACTTGGTCTTGGTGGGTTTCCGCCAGATGATGAACTATTTCTAGGGATGGGAGGAATGCACGGTTCATACACCGCAAATATGGCGTTATATGAATGTGACTTACTTATTAATATAGGTGCAAGATTTGATGATCGTCTTACTGGAAATTTAGCTTATTTTGCTAAAGAAGCGATTGTCGCACATATAGATATTGATCCAGCGGAAATTGGGAAAAATGTGCCGACTGAAATCCCTATTGTTGCGAGTGCGAAGCAAGCATTAGAAGCTCTACTCAACTGTAAAGAAGGGGAAGTAGATTACAATGATTGGCTTTCGTTATTGAATAGTAGAAAAGAAAAATATCCTCTTTCTTACAAAGAACATGCAGAACGTATTAAACCTCAATATGCAATTGATATGTTATATGAAATTACGAAAGGAGAAGCGATTGTAACAACAGATGTTGGGCAACATCAAATGTGGGCAGCTCAATATTATCCACTGAAAAACCCAGATAGATGGGTAACCTCTGGGGGATTGGGAACAATGGGCTTCGGGTTTCCAGCAGCAATAGGTGCACAAATCGCAAAGCCTGAAGAACTAGTTATTGCAATTGTAGGTGATGCTGGATTTCAAATGACCTTGCAAGAACTTAGTGTGTTAAAAGAGCATTCTTTACCAGTTAAAGTTTTTATTTTAAATAATGAAGCTTTAGGGATGGTAAGACAATGGCAAGAGGAATTTTATAATAGGCGATATTCGCACTCTTTACTTTCATGCCAACCAGATTTTGTCGCGCTTGCCAATGCATATGGCATAAAAGGTATTCGTATTGAAGACCCACTTCTTGCAAAGCAACAATTACAGTATGCAATTGAATTAAGAGAGCCTGTTGTAATTGATTGCCGTGTACTTCAATCTGAAAAGGTTATGCCGATGGTTGCCCCAGGGAAAGGGGTTCACCAAATGGAGGGAGTGGAGAAAAGGTGAAGAGAATTGTAATAGCGACAGTTCGAAATCAAAGCGGTGTGTTAAATCGAATTACAGGTGTTATGACACGTAGACATTTTAATATTGAAAGTATTTCAGTAGGTCAAACGGAATCATCGGATATTTCGAGAATGACGATTGTTGTACACGTTGAAAATGAACAGCAAGTTGAGCAGTTAATTAAACAACTTCATAAGCAAATCGATGTACTGAAAGTATCAGATATTACAGAAGAAGCGATGATCGCTAGAGAACTTGCACTTATTAAAGTAGCAACGTCTGTAGCAAGAGCAGAATTATATAGTTTAATTGAACCATTTCGAGCCACTGTAATAGATGTTGGGAAGGATTCCATAGTGGTGCAAGTAACAGGTACTCAGGAGAAAGTAGAAGCGTTAATTGAATTACTTCGTCCATACGGTTTGAAAGAAATTGCTAGAACAGGTGTAACAGCATTTACACGTAGTATGAAAAAACAAGATAAACAAGTTATGTTAATTCAATAATTATTTAAATAATAGGGGGAAATGAAAATGGCGAAAGTTTATTATGAAAAAGACGTAACGGTAAATGTATTAAAGGAAAAGAAAGTAGCAATCATCGGATATGGATCGCAAGGCCATGCGCATGCGCAAAACTTACGTGATAACGGATTTGATGTGGTAGTAGGACTGAGGAAAGGGAAGTCATGGGATAAGGCGAAAGAAGACGGTTTTTCTGTATATACAGTAGGGGAAGCGGCGGAAAAAGCAGATGTAGTAATGATTCTACTACCTGATGAATTACAGCCGGAAGTATATGAAGCTGAAATTGCACCAAATTTACAAGGCGGCAATTCTCTCGTTTTCGCGCATGGATTTAATGTTCACTTTGATCAAGTAAAACCGCCAGCTAATGTAGATGTATTTTTAGTAGCACCGAAAGGTCCGGGACATCTAGTACGTCGTACGTTTGCGGAAGGGGGAGCAGTTCCTGCATTATTTGCAGTATATCAAGATGCAACAGGAACTGCGACTGAAAAGGCACTCTCCTATGCAGATGGAATTGGAGCGACGAGAGCGGGTGTATTAGAAACAACGTTTAAAGAAGAAACAGAAACAGATTTATTTGGAGAGCAAGCTGTACTTTGCGGCGGAGTGACTGCACTTGTAAAAGCGGGATTTGAAACGCTAGTTGATGCTGGCTATCAACCTGAACTTGCATATTTTGAATGTTTACATGAACTGAAACTAATTGTTGACCTTATGTATGAAGGCGGACTTGAAAATATGAGATATTCAGTTTCAGATACAGCGCAGTGGGGTGACTTCGTATCGGGACCACGCGTTGTTACTGAAGATACAAAGAAAGCGATGGGGGAAGTATTAGCAGAAATTCAAGATGGTACATTTGCAAGAGGCTGGATTGCAGAGCATAAAGCAGGAAGACCAAATTTCCAGGCGACAAATGAGAAAGAAAATGAACATGAAATCGAAGTAGTTGGACGTAAATTACGTGAAATGATGCCTTTTGTACAGCCACGAGTAAAGGTAGGGATTAAATAATATGAAGCAGATTTTGTTCATGGATACGACGCTTCGTGATGGCGAACAATCACCAGGAGTTAATTTAAATGAACAAGAGAAATTACAAATTGCGAGGCAACTAGAGAGACTTGGTATTAATGTAATGGAAGCTGGATTCGCAGCGGCTTCTGAAGGTGATTTTCAATCGGTAAAACGTATCGCGAATACCATTCAAAATGCTACGGTTATGAGTTTAGCTAGAGCAAAGGAAAGCGATATTCGAAGAGCATATGACGCAGTGAAAGGTGCTGTCTCTCCTCGTTTACACGTATTTTTAGCTACGAGTGATATTCATATGAAATATAAGCTTTGTATGTCGAAAGAAGATGTATTAGATAGCATTCATCGCTCAGTTACACTTGGAAAATCATTATTTCCAACAGTACAATTTTCAGCAGAAGATGCGACAAGAACAACGAGAGCATTTTTAGCTGAAGCAGTAGAAGTAGCGATCCGTGCAGGAGCGAATGTAATTAATATTCCTGATACAGTTGGATATACGAATCCAGAAGAATATTATTCTCTCTTTAAATATTTACAAGAAGCCGTTCCTTCGTATGAAAAAGCAATTTTCTCTTGTCACTGTCACGATGATCTTGGGATGGCGGTAGCGAATTCGTTAGCTGCAGTTGAAGGCGGAGCGTTACAAGTAGAAGGAACGATTAACGGAATTGGAGAAAGAGCAGGAAATGCAGCCTTAGAAGAAGTTGCGGTTGCTCTCCATATTAGAAAGGATTTCTATGAAGCAGAGTCCTCTATGACGTTAAAAGAAATTAAAGCGACAAGTACATTAGTAAGTCGTTTAACAGGTATGATTGTACCAAAAAATAAAGCGATTGTTGGAGCAAATGCATTCGCTCATGAATCAGGTATTCATCAAGATGGTGTTTTAAAAGAAGTGACGACATATGAAATTATTGAACCGGCGCTTATAGGTGAATCTCAAAATCTATTTGTACTTGGAAAACATTCTGGACGTCACGCATTTACGGAAAAAATGAAAGAATTAGGCTACGAATTTACGAACGAAGAACGAGATGCGGTGTTTGAAGCATTTAAAAAATTAGCTGATCGAAAAAAGGAAATTACAGAAGAAGATTTACGTGCGCTTATGCTTGGTGAAGCAGCATTTTCGGCACAACAATATAGCATTACGCAATTGCAAGTACACTTCGTATCAAATAGTACACAGTGTGCAACAGTTGTACTAAAAGATGAGGAAGGAAATATGTACGAAGATGCAGCAACTGGTTCTGGAAGTATTGAAGCGATTTATAATGCAATTCAAAGAATTTTAGGATTAGAATGTGAATTGGCGGATTATCGCATCCAATCTATTACGCAAGGTCAAGATGCACTTGCTCATGTACATGTTGAATTAAAAGAAGGAACGCATCAAGTATCAGGTTTTGGTGTTGCACAAGACGTATTGGAAGCTTCGGCAAGAGCGTATGTCCATGCGGCTGGAAAATTGAAATCTTTTATAACTCTTGTGAAATAAGTATTTGATAGGTGAGGAAGTCTTTCCTCACCTATCAAAAAAGTTCTGAAAATTCAAACAAAGGGGTGCTCGAATTGGAAAAACGTATCGTTTGTTTAGCTGGTGATGGTATTGGGCCGGAAATTATGGAAAGTGCGAAAGAAGTATTATACATGGTAGAGAGGCTATATGGACATCGTTTTTATTTACAGGATGAGCACTTTGGCGGAGCTGCTATTGATTTAAGCGGGCAGCCATTGCCACAACGAACGCTTGCCGCTTGTTTAGCGAGTGATGCAGTATTACTTGGAGCAGTTGGTGGACCACGGTGGGACGCTGCGAAAGAAAGACCGGAAAAAGGCTTACTAGCTCTGAGAAAAGGACTTGGTGTATTTGCGAATGTTCGCCCTGTAACAGTAGAAAGTGCAACCGCACATTTATCGCCATTAAAAAACGCAGATGAAATTGACTTCGTTGTCGTTCGTGAACTAACAGGTGGTATTTATTTCTCTTATCCAAAAGAAAGAACGGAAGAATCAGCAACTGATACACTTACGTATCATCGTCATGAAATTGAACGTATCGTGTCGTATGCTTTTCAATTAGCGAGTAAGAGAGAGAAAAAAGTAACGTCTATTGATAAAGCGAATGTTTTAGAATCTAGTAAACTATGGAGAGCTGTTACGGAAGAAGTAGCTCTTCGTTATCCTGATGTTGAATTAGAGCACATTTTAGTAGATGCAGCTGCTATGGAGTTAATTCGGAACCCAAGGAGATTTGACGTTATCGTAACAGAAAATTTATTTGGTGATATTTTAAGTGACGAGGCTTCTGTATTAGCAGGATCATTAGGAATGCTTCCATCGGCGAGTCATGCGGAAAACGGGCCATCTTTATATGAGCCTATTCACGGATCAGCACCAGATATTGCAGGAAAAAACAAAGCGAATCCAATTGCGATGATGCGTTCAGTTGCGATGATGCTCGGACAATCATTTGGATTAACGAGAGAAGGGTATGCAATTGAATCCGCAATATCTGCAGTTCTTAAATCTGGAAAATGTACAGCTGATATTGGGGGAGATGAGACGATAACTTCATTTACGAAGGCGGTTATTCAAGAAATGGAAGAGCAAGCGCTAGTAGGGAGAGGACGATAATGGGAAAAAGATTACTAGATAAGCTTTGGGAAAGACATGTAGTTGTAACGAATGAAAATGGATTGGATTTATTATATATCGATCTTCATCTCGTTCATGAAGTAACGTCACCGCAAGCCTTTGAAGGCTTGCGGCTTGCAAATCGAACTGTTCGAAGACCGGAATTAACGTTTGCAACGATGGATCATAATATTCCAACGATAGATGTTTGGAATATTACCGATCGTATTGCGAAGCAGCAATTGGATACACTTCGTGAGAACTGTAAACAATTTCAGGTGTCATTAGCTGATATTGGTGATGAAGAGCAAGGAATCGTTCACGTTATAGGACCAGAACTTGGACTCACGCAGCCAGGGAAAACGATTGTTTGTGGTGATAGTCATACAGCAACCCACGGTGCTTTCGGAGCGTTAGCATTTGGCATTGGTACGAGTGAAGTAGAACATGTATTAGCAACGCAAACGTTGTGGCAACGAAAGCCGAAAGCGATGGGAATTGAATTAAAAGGAAAGTTACCAAAAGGCGTTTATGCAAAGGATATTATTTTGCATCTCCTTTCAAAGTACGGTGTAGCAGTTGGAACTGGATATGCGATGGAATTTTACGGTGAGACGATTCATGCTATGGAAATGGAAGAGAGAATGACACTTTGCAATATGGCAATTGAAGGGGGAGCGAAAGCTGGCATCATTGCACCAGATGAGAAAACATTTTCTTATGTAAAAGGGCGTGAATATGCACCGAAAGACTATGAAACGTTTATGGGAAAATGGTCGGAGCTGTATACAGATTCAGATGCAATTTATGATTTACATATTTCGATAGATGTTACGGATTTAGCACCGTATGTCACTTGGGGAACAAATCCTAGTATGGGTGTTCGAATTGATGAAAAATTACCAGAAAAACATGATAAAAATGATGAAAGAGCATATTCGTATATGGGATTGAGTCCTGGACAAAGTACTTTTGAAATTCCAGTTCAGCATGTCTTCATTGGGTCTTGTACAAATTCTCGATTATCTGATTTAGAAATTGCAGCATCTGTTGTAAAAGGGAAAAAAGTGAAAGACGGTGTGCGAGCCCTTGTTGTGCCGGGTTCTAAAAGGATAAGAGAAGCAGCGATGCAAAAAGGATTACATCACATATTTGAAGAAGCGGGATTTGAATGGAGAGAGCCTGGATGTTCAATGTGTCTTGGAATGAATCCGGATCAAGTGCCTGAAGGGGAACATTGTGCATCTACTTCTAATCGTAATTTTGAAGGAAGGCAAGGGAAAGGAGCACGAACACATTTAGTAAGCCCAGCTATGGCAGCAGCGGCTGCGTTATATGGTCATTTTGTTGATATTAGAAAGGAGAATTATGATGGAGCCATTTCGTATTCATAAAGGTACTACCGCAGTACTTATGAATGATAACATTGATACTGATCAAATTATTCCGAAGCAATACTTAAAGAGAATTGAAAGGACGGGATTTGGAAAATATTTATTTGATGAGTGGCGTTACGATAATGAGCGCCATGAAAATCCTAATTTTCCTCTTAATGCACCAGACAGAAAAGGAGCAAGTATATTAATTACGGGTGATAATTTTGGGTGCGGTTCTTCAAGAGAACATGCTCCGTGGGCGCTTGCTGATTATGGTTTCCGCGTTATTATCGCCGGGGGATTTGCAGATATTTTTTATATGAATTGTATGAAAAATGGTATGTTGCCGATTGTAATGGATAAAGAAATGCGTGAACAACTTGCTAAAACGGATGCGAGAGAACAAATAGAAGTAGATTTAGAGAATGAGATAATTACAACGAATACGCATAGGGTTCATTTTACAATCGAGAAAATGTGGAAAGAGAAATTATTAAATGGTCTAGATGAAATTAGCATTACGATGCAATACGAACGAGAAATTGGAGAGTATGAAAGGGAGATAGCCTTATATTAAGAAATAACGGAATATTAAAAAATCATTTACATTCAGAATTAACTGTTATATACTATTTGAAAATCAGAGGAGAAAGGGAGTATGTATTATGAATATCGTGCAATCTATTAAAATGCTTACACAACTACATCATCATACATGAAACCCTTGAACCTAACGTGAAAACGTGTAGGCACAAGGGTTATTCCCGTTGTACCTACACTCTACTAAAGAGCCTTGTAGGTATTTATTCTACAAGGCTCTTTTTATTTTCGGTTTAGGTGAATGGAATGAGCATACATTAGAGAGGGAAAGGTGTGTGAAATGAGATGACAAAGTGGAAGCGTGCAAATCCGAATGGAACGAGGGATTACTTATTCGAAGAATGTACGTTAATTGAAGAAGTGGAACAAAAATTAAGACGGACCTTTTTAGATAGAGGTTATGAAGAAATAAGGACACCTACAATTGAATTTTACGATGTTTTTGCATTTCAAAACAGGCCGATAGATGAAGAAAAGATGTATAAATTTTTTGATGAAAAAGGGCGGATTATCGTTTTACGCCCAGATATGACAATTCCTTTAGCAAGAGTAATTGGAACGCAGAGATGGGACACTCCTCTTAAAGTTACATATAGTGGAAATGTATTCCGGGCGAATGAGTCTCTTTCTGGAAAATATAATGAAATGGTACAAAGTGGTATTGAAATTATCGGGATTGATAATGTAAGAGCGGAAATTGAGTGCGTCATAAGCGTAATTCAAGCACTTCAAAAATTGAAGGTACAATCTTTTACAATTGAGATTGGGCAAGTGCAGTTATATAAATGTATTGTAAAAAAACTCTCCATTCATGATGAAGAAGAGAGGTTACTTAGAACATATATTGAGAGTAAAAATTATGCTGGTCTCTCAAATTTTATCGAAGAAAAAAAATTAGATCGGTGTGATGAAACAGTAAGATTACTTGAGAAACTACCAAGGTTATTCGGGAGTTTAGATGTTATTGAGGAAGCAGAAAAACTCGCCTCAAGTAATGAAATGAAAATGGCCATTGCAAGAGTGAAAGAAATATATGAAACAATTGAACAGTTAGGATATGCTTCCTACATATCAATTGATTTAGGTATGGTTCAACATTTGGATTATTATACGGGTGTTATTTTCAAAGGGTATATATATGAAATTGGAGAAGAGATTGTTAGTGGCGGAAGATATGATGAGTTAATTGGAAATTTTGGAGAGATGATGCCAGCTGTTGGGCTCGCGGTGCAAGTAAATCAAATAGTTAAGGCACTTCAAGAGCAGCAAGAACCATATAAACGAAAGAGAATAGATATTATGATTCACTATGAGTTAAATAGATTAGCAGAAGGGGAAAGGTTACGAAATTTACTTCAAAAGGACGGGAAGAATGCCCAGTTATCTTTATTCTCTAATTTAAATGATACTTTTCAATTTGCAAACAAGAATAAAATAATGACAGTCGTTGAGGCGAAGAGTGAGTCACTAGTGGAATATGTATGGAGAGAGAAATGGATCATCCAGAAAGAAGGGGAGGCTTCATGCGTAACATTCAAATTGCGTTAACGAAAGGAAGATTAGAAAAGCATGTTATTCCACTGTTTGAAAAAATTGGAATTGATTGTTCAGAGCTCAAAGATAAAGGAAGAAAACTTGTGTTTAAAAGTAAAAACACAAATATTTCATTTATTTTAGTGAAAGCGGTAGATGTTGCTACTTATGTAGAACATGGCGTAGCTGATATTGGAGTCGTTGGAAAAGATATATTAATGGAATTTGAGAAAGATATATATGAGATGGTGGATTTAGGAGTAGGCGTGTGTAAATTTTGTATCGCTTCTATTCCTACGTATAATCCGAAGAGTTATCGGAAAAAACGAATTGCTACGAAATATCCACACATTACTTCTACATATTTTCATGATAAAGGGGAGGATGTAGAAATTATTAAAATAGAAGGATCTGTAGAGATTGCTCCACTTCTAGGTTTGGCAGATGCAATTGTTGATATTGTTGAAACAGGAAAAACATTACAAGAAAACGGATTAATTGTATTTGAGGAAATGTGCTCTATATCAGCTCGAATGATTGTGAATAAGGCTGCATTGAAAACTAAAAAAGACGAAATATTCGGTATTATAAATATGATGGAACAAGAAATTTTGTCAGGGAAATAGGGGGACTTTCAATGGAGATAGTTTGTGAAGATTTCCAAGAGGCTTTATCGAAAATAAAGTTGCTACGAGAAAGCGCTAATATAATAGAAGAAACTGTTCAAAGAAGTGTAAGCGAAATTGTTCAAAATGTAAGGGAGAGTAAAGATGAAGCTGTATCGTTCTATACAAAAAAGTTTGATGGTGTAGAGATAAAAAATTTTCGTGTAAGTGCAGAAGAAATAAAACAAGCAAGTAAGTTTGTAGAACAAGCTTTTTTAGAAGCGTTAGAAGAGGCAAAGAAAAACATTGTCTCGTATCACGAAAAGCAAACAAGACAATCTATGTTCGATTGCGTGAGTGAAGGGGTAATTAGAGGACAGCTCATTCGGCCGTTAGAAAATGTAGGTGTATATGTGCCGGGCGGGACAGCTTCGTATCCTTCATCAGTATTAATGAATGTATTGCCAGCAAAACTCGCAGGAGTGAAAAAAATTGTAATGGTAACACCGCCGAGGCAAGGAGGAATTGATTCACATATTTTAGCTGCTGCAAGCCTTGCAGGTGTAGATGAAATTTATATGGCAGGTGGTGCTCAGGCAATTGCTGCTTTAGCATACGGAACGGAATCGATTCCTAAAGTAGATAAAATAGTTGGACCTGGAAATTTGTATGTTGCTCTAGCGAAGCGAGAAGTATATGGGATAGTCAATATCGATATGATTGCTGGACCATCAGAAATTGTAGTTATTGCAGATGAAACAGGAAATGCAAAATATATTGCTGCTGATTTATTATCACAAGCAGAGCATGATGAAAGAGCGACTGCTATTTGTATTACAACGAATGTACACCTTGCTAAAGAGGTAGAAAGAGAAATAGAAAGACAGCTAGAGACGTTACCAAGAAGTGAAATAGCTCGTGAGTCAATAAAAAGAAATGGAGCAATTTTTATTGTCCCTTCTTTAGAAGAGGCGTTTCATTTATCAAATGAAATCGCTCCAGAACATTTAGAGTTACACATAAAAGAGCCAATGAATGCTCTAGCTTATGTAAAGCATGCTGGATCCATTTTTCTTGGTCCATATGCACCTGAACCGCTTGGTGATTATTTAGCAGGACCGAATCACGTATTACCGACAAGTGGAACGGCAAGGTTTTTCTCTCCATTATCCGTCGATGATTTTGTGAAAAAATCAAGCTTCGTTTCTTATACGGAAGAAGCGTTAAGAAGTGTACAGCATCATATTGTAGAACTTGCAAATAAAGAAGGTTTACATGCCCACGCGAGAGCGATCCAAATTAGATTTGAGGAGGAAGAATAATGCGTCAATCTAGTCAAGCACGTGAGACGACTGAAACAAAGATTAAATTAAGTTTGCAGCTCGATGAAAGTACGAATGTTTCTGTTCAAACGGGAGTTGGTTTTTTTGATCATATGCTAACTTTATTTGCTAGGCATGGAAGATTCGGTTTGCAAGTTGAAGCTGAAGGTGATGTATTCGTTGACGCTCATCATACAGTTGAAGATGTTGGAATTGTACTCGGAACTTGCTTGAAAGAAGCATTGCAAAATAAAGAGGGGATTAACCGTTACGGCTCAGCGTATGTACCGATGGATGAATCTTTAGGATTTGTCGCGATTGATATAAGCGGGCGCTCATATATTGTATTTCAAGGTGAATTAATAAATCCGAAGCTAGGAGATTTTGACACAGAATTAACGGAAGAATTTTTTAGAGCAGTTGCCCATGCTGCAAATATTACGTTACATGCTCGCATTTTATATGGAAGCAATACACATCACAAAATTGAAGCTCTATTTAAAGCGTTTGGTCGAGCGCTTAGAGAGGCAGTCGATAAAAATGCCAACATTACTGGTGTAAATTCAACGAAAGGGATGTTGTAATTGATTGCTATTATAGATTATGGAATGGGGAATATTCGCAGTGTGGAACAAGCATTAAAATATATTGGAGCAGAGCACATTGTAACGGATGATAAAGAAGAAATATTGAGAAGTGATGGCGTTATTTTACCGGGAGTAGGCGTATTTCCGAAAGCGATGGAAGTTTTAGAAGAAAAAGATTTAGTATGTGTGCTAAAAGAAGCTGGGAGTTCAGGAAAACCGCTTCTGGGTATTTGCTTAGGAATGCAGCTTTTATTTGAAAAAAGTGAGGAACTACAAGACTGTAACGGATTAAATTTATTGCCAGGTGTCATTAGGAAGTTAAAAGTTCCTTATAAAATTCCACATATGGGGTGGAATGAGTTAAAGAAAGATGGAGAAATATCGCTTTGGAATGGAGTAGAGGACGGTTCTTTCGTATATTATGTCCACTCTTATTATGCAGATTGTCCAAATGAAATTGTGTATGGGGCAAGTGAGTATGGAGTGAAAGTACCTGGTTTTGTAGCAAAAGGAAATATATTTGGCGCACAGTTTCATCCTGAAAAAAGTGGTGAAATTGGAATGCAAATGTTAAAAAATTTCAAAGAGGTGGTAGAAGCATGGAAATCTTCCCAGCTATCGATGTAAAAGAAGGGCGATGCGTAAGGCTGTATCAAGGAGAGTTTAGTAAAGAAACGGTGATGAATGAAAATCCAGTCGCACAGGCAATCATATTTGAAAAACTTGGAGCGAAAATACTACACGTTGTTGATTTAGATGGAGCAATTGCTGGGGAGTCAGTAAATTTACCTGTCATTGAAAAAATATGCAAGGCGGTACGTATTCCGGTGCAAGTTGGAGGAGGAGTTCGGTCACTCGCGGCAGTGGAGAAGTTGTTGTCAGTAGGTGTAGAAAAAGTGATATTAGGAACGGCTGCCCTTTACGATAAATCATTTTTAGAAGAAGCTGTTCGTCTATATAAGGAGCAAATCATAGTTGGAATTGATGCGAAAAATGGTTTCGTAGCAACGAGGGGCTGGTTAGATGTGTCTGAAATTTCGTACATCGATTTAGCGAAGCAAATGGAAAGTTTAGGTGTTCAAACGATTGTGTTTACGGACATTTCAAAAGATGGGACACTGGGAGGACCAAATTTTGAGCAATTAGAGTTACTGCAAAAAAGCGTGGGTATTCGTGTGATTGCATCTGGAGGTGTCGCATCTATTCAAGATGTGAAAAGATTAAATGATATGAATATATATGGCGTCATAATTGGAAAGGCACTTTACGAGAAAACGATTGATTTAGAAGAAGTGTTACAGGTAACAAAACTATGTTAGCGAAACGAATTATTCCATGTCTAGATGTGAAAGAAGGGCGGGTAGTAAAGGGTGTGAATTTTATAGGGTTACAAGACGTCGGTGATCCTGTTGAAATAGCGGCATTATATAATGATGCGGGAGCAGATGAAATCGTATTTTTAGATATTACTGCGACGCATGAAGGGCGAAAAACGATTATAGATGTTGTAGAAAAAACTGCTTCAAAAGTATTCATTCCTCTCACAGTTGGCGGGGGGATTTCAAATGTTCAAGATATGTACAATTTACTAAGAGCTGGAGCGGATAAAGTTTCAATAAACTCAGCGGCAGTGAGAAATCCGAAGTTAATCCAGGAAGGTGCAGAACATTTTGGCTCACAATGTATTGTCGTAGCAATTGATGCTAGAAAAGTAGCAGAAGATAAATGGAATGTATACGTAAATGGCGGAAGACTTAATACAGGGATGAATGCAATCGAATGGGCGAAGCGCGTTGTTGAGCTCGGAGCAGGAGAAATTTTGTTGACGAGTATGGATGCAGATGGAACGAAAAACGGATATGATCTTCGTTTAACAGAAGCAATTTCAAACAGCGTTTCTGTTCCAGTAATCGCATCAGGTGGATGTGGTCATGTGGATCACATTATAGAAGTATTTCAAAAGACAACAGTTGATGCAGCATTAGCAGCATCAATCTTTCATTATGGTGAAGCGACTGTACAGGATGTGAAGAGAAAATTAAGAGAAGCAAACGTTGAGGTGCGGTTATGAAACCTAATTTTTCAAAAGGATTGATACCAGCTGTTGTTATCGAGGAAGATACGAAAGAAGTTTTAATGTTAGCTTATATGAATGAAGAAGCGTATGACAAGACACTGGAAACGAAAAGAACATGGTTTTATTCCCGTTCGAGACAATCGTTATGGAATAAAGGAGGTACATCGGGAAATGTACAATATGTGCAATCACTTTATTTAGACTGTGATCAAGATTCAATCGTTGTTGTCGTAAAGCAAGTAGGGCCTGCTTGCCATACGGGAGAAAAAACGTGTTTTCACTACAAAATTATATAGGGGGATACATATGGAAGATATCCTTAAGTTATTATTTGAAACAATTGAAGAACGAAAGAAAAATCCACTCTCTGAATCATATACGAATTATTTATTTTCAAAAGGTGAAGATAAAATTTTAAAGAAAATTGGTGAGGAGTGCGCCGAAGTAATTATCGCGTCTAAAAATAATGATAAAGAAGAAATAGTAAAAGAAATGGTTGATGTGTTCTATCACTGTTTTGTTCTATTAGCTGAAAAGAATATTGCACTGGAAGATGTCTTGCAAGAAGTGAAAGAAAGAAATGGAAAGCTTTCGAGGGTAGGGGACCGAAGAGAAATAGATACATTATAGGGGGGGAATATGGATGAAAGTAGATTATCATCTTCATTTAGAGGAAGGGCCATATACAATAGGGTGGCTTGCTAAAATAAATGATGCACTACAATATTATGAACCGCTTAAAGAAGATAAACATTCAATGGGATGGCTTATGAAAACACAAGAACGCCTGAAAAAACGTGTGAAGGAAGGTCCATTTACAGCGAAATGGATTGATTTATATTTAGAAGAGGCTTTGCGAAAAGGTATAAAAGAAGTTGGCATTGTCGATCATTTATACCGTTTTCATGAAGCGAAAGGATATTATGAAAAGTATGTAAATATTAGTGATTCAAAACTCGGTCGTTTACAGAAGGAATGGTTAGACCAAGTAAGAGTAGTTTCACTATACGATTTTACAAAGGCGATTGAAGAGGCGAAAGAACGCTGGAGTAAAAGAGGCGTCACACTTAAACTTGGAATTGAAGCAGATTATTTTATCGGCGGGGAACAAGAGTTAAAAGGTTTACTAGCATTAGGAGACTTTGATTATGTAATCGGTTCGGTCCATTTTATAGACGGATGGGGTTTTGATAATCCAGATACGAAAGAATATTTTAAGGGGCATGACTTACATGTACTATATGATACGTTTTTCAAAACGGTTGAGAGTGCGGTTCGTTCCGAGTTATTTGATATTATAGCTCATCTTGATAACATAAAAGTATTTAATTACCGGTTAGATGAGAATGAACAGCTTTCTTATTATAAGGAAATTGCGCGTGCGTTAGTTGAAACGAATACCGCAACAGAAATAAATGCGGGATTGTACTATCGCTATCCTGTGCGCGAAATGTGTCCAAGTCCGCTTTATTTACAAGTATTAGCTAAGTATGGAGTTCCGATTACTCTATCCTCAGATGCTCATTATCCGAATGATTTAGGAAAATATGTGGAAGAAAATATAAAGACATTACGCAATCATGATATTTCTCACATAGCTACATTTACGAAACGAGTAAGAACGATGAGATTGCTTGAAGAAGAAGTAACAATTTCAAAATAAAACACGATTTTTTGATGAAAACCACCCTTTTTGTTCAAAATAAGAAAGAATGAAAAGGAGGGTGGAAAATGGCGAAACAACAAAATAAACAAAACGTACAAGCGGCAGATCAAGCTTATACTTCTGAAACGAATAACACAGCTAACTCAGTTATCGAGGAACAAATAAGCGATACAGTTGCAGAGGGAACAATCGATGCAAAGCTTGGACAAGAATCTCAAGAGAAAGCGT
Organism: Bacillus cereus; assembly: GCF_015071065.1. GTDB lineage: Bacteria > Bacillota > Bacilli > Bacillales > Bacillaceae_G > Bacillus_A > Bacillus_A cereus_BA. Next base: position 379,792 of record NZ_VOVA01000002.1, read on the forward strand.
AAGAAGAGGGGGAGAGATGAATCTCCTCTTTTCTTATGGGTAAAAAAGTGTCGATTTTCAAAACTATAATCAAATTCCTTGGTTTTTATATGTGGATTTCTTACAATGAAATATAAGAGATATCTTATTTTGTATAGAAGAGGTGTTAGTAGTGGCGAAAATATTAGTTGCAGGGAAAATTCCAGAAATCGGGTTAGAACTATTAAAGGATCATGATGTAGAAATGTACGATAAAGAAGAGTTAATTTCTTTAGAGGAATTAACAGAGCGTGTAAAAGATAAAGATGCATTGTTAAGCTTACTTTCTACAAAGGTGACGAAAGAAGTTATTGATGCGGCACCTCATTTAAAGATTGTTGCAAACTACGGTGCTGGTTACGACAATATTGATTTCACGTATGCAGGAGAAAAAGGAATTGCAGTATCGAATACACCGAAAGTATCAACTGAAGCGACAGCAGAATTAACATTTGCACTTCTTTTAGCAGCGGCACGTAGAATTCCTGAAGGGGATACGTTATGTCGTACAACTGGATTTAACGGCTGGGCACCATTATTTTTCTTGGGCCGCGAAGTACACGGTAAGACAATCGGAATTATTGGCCTTGGAGCAATCGGGAAGGCAGTTGCAAAACGTGCGAAGGCATTTGGAATGGATGTTTTATATACAGGACCAAATCGTAAGCCTGAAGCTGAAAGTGAACTGGGAGCAACATATGTAACATTGGAAGAATTATTACAAACAGCAGACTTTATTACAATTAACTGTGCTTATAATCCGAAATTACATCATATGATCGCTGAAGAACAGTTTAAAATGATGAAGAAAACAGCATATATTGTAAATGCTTCACGTGGACCAATTATGCATGAATTTGCACTTGCTCATGCACTAAAAACAAATGAAATTGAAGGTGCAGCTCTTGACGTGTTTGAATTTGAACCGAAAATTACAGAAGAGCTAAAAGGATTAAAGAATGTGGTGCTTGCTCCTCACGTAGGGAATGCAACATTCGAAACGCGTGATGCAATGGCTGAAATGGCAGTAAGAAATATTTTAGCTGTATTAAATGGTGAAGAACCTGTAACACCTGTAAATCAAAAAGTATTAGTTACAAAATAAAGCGAAACTTTAATCAGTGGAGGGAGTCTATCCCTCTCTGATTATTAGCCCTCGCCAACCGGGCTACCCGTAAATAGCGAGATAAAAAGAAACCTTCCAATTTCGGAAGGTTTCTTTTTATTTTTCTTTATTTGCTTTTTTAGAAGGTCTTTGTCTAAGGAATTGAGATAGCATATACAAAATATATAGTGGAATGGCAATGAATAAGAAAACAGAAAAATTACCAAAACCTGTTTGGTACATTGTGATAATGCTTCCAACTAAAAATAGTGTAATAATGATGCTATATCGTGGAATTGGTACATCTTTTAAACTTGGGATACGAATGCGGCTCACCATTAAAAATGCGAACGTTACAAATACTGTAATAAGAACGATTTTTGGAATGGTATGTGAAAATAATGTTAAGAAAGCAACAAGCCCTCCCGCTGCTGTAATCGGAACCCCAGTGAAATATTTCATTGAAGTAGAAGATGGTGTTACATTAAATCGTGCTAAGCGATATGCTCCGAACAGTGGGAATAATCCCGCTATGTATAGTCCAATGATTCCGTAGTTGGAAAAAGATGTGTAATACATTAAAACAGCAGGTGCTGCGCCAAATGTTACAACATCTGCGAGTGAATCAAGCTCTTTTCCCATTTGTGAATCAACGCGTAATAAACGAGCAACACGACCATCAAGACTATCTAACATCATCCCGATAAGTACTAAAATAGCAGCTGATTTATAATATCCTAAAGATGCATAGCCGATTGACAAGAATCCACTATATAAATTTCCGAGCGTGAATAAGTTTGGAATAGCTGCTCTATACAAAATCTGATCCCTTGCTTTCTGTTATAAATTCTTAATTAGTGTATGAAATTTTACTTATTTTATCATACCATAAATTTCTTCCTCATACGAAAGAAATTCCCAATTTGTGAAAGATTTGAAGTGTAAATAAAAAAGAAGCAACTTTTCACAAAGTTGCTTCCTACATTATTCAAATTTTGTTGTCATCGTTCCAGTTTTATATCGATTGTTAGGATCGAATCGTAATAAATCTCCATAAATCAGTTTGTCAGAGAGTTTTAAATCTGTTTTTGCTTTTTCAATATACGGCTGACATAGTGCTACATCTGCCTCTTCACCTGAGCTTCTTTTGTAGCACATATTTTTTGTATACACATAATCCTCTGTTACAAAACTACCATCGCGCATTACCATAAGTGGATCTTTTTCTTTTATAAATAAGTCAGTTCCAAATTCAACTGATTGATTCGTTTTAATACCAAGTAAATGAAGCAGTGTTGGTTTAATATCAATTTGTCCTGATACTTTAGAGATAACTTTTCCTTCTTGACCAGGTACATGAATAATGAGAGGGACGCGCTGTAATTGCATAGAATCAAATGGTGTAATAGCGTCTTTCCCAAGGAACTGAGCCATAGCTGCATTATGGTTTTCGGAAATGCCGTAGTGATCCCCATAAATAACAATAACGGAATTGTCGTATATTCCTTCTTCTTTTAATTGGTTAATGAATAATTTGAGAGCTTCATCCGTGTAGCGAACCGTTGGGAAATAGCGGTTTAGAACACCGCTTTCCGAATTAAACTCATCAATATATTGATCTTCTGGATTTAGAAGAAATGGAAAATGGTTTGTTAAAGTAATAAATTTCGTATAGAACGGTTGCGGTAAAGATTTCAACTTTGGAATAGATTGTTCAAAGAACTCTTTATCTTTTAATCCCCAACCGACAGACATTTGTTCAGTGCCTACGTAATCATTTAAATTAAAATAACGATCATATCCAAGTGCAGGATACATTACATCACGATTCCAAAATGTTTTATCGTTTGAATGGAAGACAGCGGAAGAATATCCGTATTTCTTTAACTGTTCTGGTGTGGCAGTATATTCATTTGTTGCATGAGTAAAGAATACAGAACCACGGTCTAACGGATAAAGTGAGTTTTCAACGATAAATTCAGCATCGGAAGTTTTACCTTGTCCCGTTTGATGATAGAAGTTATCGAAGTAAAAACTATCTTTTATAAACTGATTTAAAAATGGAGTAATCTCTTTTCCATTTATTTTTTTATTAATAACAAAACTTTGTGTAGATTCCATTGAAATTAAAATTACATTTTTACCTTTTGCAGCTCCGAATAAGTTTTTATCAACTTGCTTATCTTTTGCGTCAGTATAATTTTTAATTTCGGAGAATCCGTCGCCACTTGCAAATACACGTTCAGCCGAAGATTTAGATTGAAGTGTAATATCGAATAGATGATATGTGTATAAACCTAAATTTTTCACGACAGTTTGACGATCAAATGAGCGTGAGAACATTTGTGGTTTATAAATAACTGAAACAGCAATTTGCAGTGCCAATAGCGCTGTTACACCACTAAAGAAAGCCCGTTTCTCAGAACGAGAAAGTGGCGCCCTGTCACAAAATGATGGGAATTTACGTGAAATAAACATTAAAATAATTGCATCTGCAAATAAAAGTAATGTTTTGTACGTAAAGAGCTCTTTAATGCTCGTTCCTAAGTCGGCCATATTATTTGTTTGGAATAAAACAGGGAAAGTAACAAAATCGTTATAGAACCCGTAAAACATTGCATTTCCAAATAAAATAAATGACAGTACAAAACTAATTCCAATAATAATTCGGTTTCGGTACTTAGATGCAAGTAAAGCTAAACCGAAAAATAAAAGTAATGAAGCTATTGGATTAATAAAAAGCATAAATTCTTCAAAGAAGTTATCAATTTTAATATCAAATGCTAGCTTGTACACAATATATGTTTTAATCCATAATAAAACGACCGCAACGAGTGCAAATCGCAGTTTTGGAAACAAATGTTTTAGCATAATATACTCCTCTCCTAAAAGCATGACAGTTCATGTGAGTTTGTTTGAAAATCGTCTCACTATATATATACGAACAGTCCTTTATTATTATGATTATTATACTATGAGTATCATTATACGAAAATAAAGGGGAGTTGTGGGCTTTTTTTGTAACAATTGAGTAGAAAAAGCGAAGTGGGAGACAATAAAATGGAATTTCTATGTATGATTATTATCATTCGTTAAACATGGAAAGTATCGCGTAATGATACGGAGGTTATGATGCGGAAATTATTATATTTTATAGTATGCATTAGTTTTATGCTTTTTGTTTCACCGAGTGTATCAGTAGCACAATATGATGCACCGCTCATGGAAGATGCTCTTTATTCTGTGTTATTTCCAAAAATAAATGAAGCGATTGAGAAACAATATGGAAAATTAAAACCGTTTGATTGTCCTAAAATTATTAGTTTAAAAAAACTTTATAGCGGTACATATTTATTTCAAGCAGTAATTGAAATAACGAAATATGAATCAGGAATAGGTGGAAAAGTACTTCCGCCGTTTGAGAAGATAAGTATGACGTTTAACAATGAAGAAGGAGAATGGACTGTTACAAAAATCTCTATAAAGCGCTTACCAAATGACACGAAATTAAACTGTAAAAAAACAATATAAAAAATTGTTTGACAAATAAAATGTTCCTTTGGTATTGTTAATAGCAACAATTAGATGTTTGAAAATTAAATAGACTTACCTCATCTACTCTCAAAGGTAGAGGCCGCGATAGGAAAGAGTAAGCTATGGGAGATTTAGTGGAATCTGTGATCATAGGTTGAAAGGGACTATTGCCGAAATATAAGAATGACCACGTTATTCTTATATTGGGACTGCATTGAATAAATGTAGTACTGTCATAATATTTATTTTATGAAGAGCTATTTGGAGATGTTGATGCGGTTTCTTATTTTGAGAAGATAACAACTCGTTTATTTTTTCAATATATATTTTTCCTAATAAGAAACGCGTGTGAACATTGTTCCGCGCGTTTTTTGTCTATCTAAAAGCGTGCTGCAATGAATAGAAGATTGGGGTTATGAGTTTTAGAGGAAATAAGGGAGGAATTCAAATGTATTTACACGGCACAAGCCGAATCAATGGGCAAGGACACTTAGAAATTGGAGGGTGCGATACGACGCAACTAGCAAAACAATACGGAACACCACTTTATGTATACGATGAAGAGTCAATTCGAGGGAAATGTCGTGCGTTTCATCGTGCTTTTAAAGAAAGTGGTTTCTCTTATCAAGTAGCATATGCTAGCAAGGCGTTCTTGTGCATGGAGATGTGCCGAGTAGCTCGTGAAGAAAATATGTCTTTAGACGTTGTCTCTGGAGGGGAATTATATACTGCACTCCAAGCAGGATTTCCGGCATCGCGCATTCATTTTCACGGAAATAATAAAACAGAAGAAGAAATGATTATGGCTCTTCAGGCGAGTATTGGTTGTTTTGTGGTAGATAATTTCTTGGAATTAGAAATTTTACATGATTTAGCAGTGCAACATGGGAAATTTGTGAACATATTAATCCGTGTAACGCCTGGAGTAGAGGCACATACACACGAATATATAACAACAGGTCAAGAGGATTCGAAATTTGGATTTGGTGTTTCAAATGGTCAAGCGATGCAAGCAATTGAGCTAGCTTTACAAAAATCAAATTATAATGTGCTAGGAATTCACTCGCACATCGGATCGCAAATATTCGAAACGGCTGGTTTTGTTCGAGCAATTGAAGTACTACGTCAATTTTTAGAAGAAGTGAGAGAGCGAACAAATTATGTAGTGAAAGTATTAAATGTCGGCGGAGGTTTCGGTATACGTTATACGGAGTCTGATACACCGTTAACACTTGAAACGTATGTGCACGCTGTAACAAGTACGGTGAGAGAGCAGTTTACATTATGTGAATATCCGCTTCCTGAAATATGGATTGAGCCAGGGCGTAGTATTGTAGGTGATGCGGGAACAACAATTTATACAGTCGGAGCGGTGAAAGAGATTCCAGGCATAAGAAAATATGTTTCAGTCGATGGTGGGATGACAGATAATTTAAGGCCGGCTCTATATGGAGCGCGTTATGAGGCGATGTTGGCGAATCGAGGGAATGATGAGAATGAAGAACTTGTTTCGATTGCTGGGAAATGCTGTGAAAGTGGAGATATGCTGATTTGGGATATTAATCTTCCTAAAGTTGCTTCTTCTGATTTACTAGCGATTTCTTGCACGGGAGCATATGGGTACTCGATGGCTAATAATTATAATCGTATTCGTAGACCAGCTGTAGTCTTCGCAAAAGGCGGAACATCACAAATTGTTGTAGAACGTGAAACATATGAAAATATTATTGGGAACGATCGCATACGTATTAAAGAACTTGTTTAAATACGAAAAAAGGAGTTGTTCAGGATGGGCAATTCCTTTTTTATAAAGTGAAACGATAATCAATGGGGGTTTTGTTCATCCCCCACTGATTATCAGCCCTCACCAATCGGGCGTTTACGGGCAGCAGGGCTCCCACCTAACTTCTTTGCTCCAGCCGAATTTTGAGGTGGGAGTTTTACTGCCTACAAATAGCGGGATAAAATAAAATAATTAAAATATATCGGAAAACTAGGATTGAAAAAAATCAGAATTGTGATAAAATACAAATACAAAGCTTATCAAGAGAAGCGGAGGGAACTGGCCCTATGAAGCTCGGCAACCTGCTTATAGAAAGCAAGGTGCTAAATCCAGCAAAATGGAATCCATTTTGAAAGATAAGGTAAAATATATTACCGAACAGTCTTTTCGAAATGGGAAAGATTTTTTTTATGAATAAAAAGGGGGGCTGTTTGCGTGAGCGTACGAGAACATTTTGCTGAAGTGTCCGAAAAAATTCAAACGATGCTTGCTGATATGAAATATGGTTCAATTACAATTGTTGTGCAAGATGGAAAAGTGATTCAATTAGAGAAAAGTGAAAAGGTCCGTTTAAAGTAAAAAGCGCTGACTAGAAAAACTAGAGGCGGTTTTAATCTATTTTATTAGATTAAAACCGCCTTTTTGCTTTTACAGGGGGAAAAAACATGTTGACGTATGAAACGTGGGAAGAAAATGGTATTTCATTTTCAGAAGAAGATGAAACGAAAGGCGCTCTATCAGTATTAAGTTGGGCTTATAAAGAATATAAAGGTGAAATTGTATATGCATGTAGCTTTGGAGTGGAAGGGATGGTTTTATTGTATCTTATAAACCAAGTAAATCCATCTGCTAAAGTTGTATTTTTAGATACAAATGTTCACTTTCAAGAAACGTACGAATTAATTAAAAAGGTACGAGAGAGATTTCCTTCATTAAATATTATAGAAAAACAGCCAGCACTTACACTTGAAGAACAGGCGAAGCTTCATGGAGAAAAATTATGGGAAAGTAATCCGAACCTCTGTTGTAAAATCAGAAAAGTTTTGCCGCTAGAAAAATCATTAGCAGCCGAAAAAGCGTGGATATCAGGCCTTAGAAGGGAACAATCAGAAACGCGTAAGCATACAAAATTTGTGAATCAAGATCATCGTTTTCGGTCTATTAAAATTTGTCCGCTCATTCATTGGACTTGGAAAGAAGTTTGGCGATATGTATACAAACATAGTTTGCCGTATAATCCGCTGCATGATGTTGGCTATCCGAGTATTGGGTGTGAAAAATGTACATTGCCTATAGGAAATGGTGGCGACTCAAGAGATGGAAGATGGGCTGGGAAAATGAAGACAGAATGCGGACTTCATTTTCAATAAGATAGATCTTGAAATAACTCTAAGAAGGGATATAAAAAGATGAGTACAACAAATAAATTAGTAAACCGTATTGATGAAACATATGACATATCGAACATTGTAAAAGAAATTGAGCTAGACAAAATTGCGCTTAGTGATTTAGAACTTCTGGCGATAGGGGGATATAGTCCACTTACAGGATTTTTAGGGAAGAGAGATTATGACTCAGTTGTAGAAACACTTCGCTTAGTAAACGGTAGTGTTTGGAGTATACCGATTGCATTACCAGTAACAGAAGAAGAAGCGGATAGATTGAAAATTGGAGAAGAAGTAAAACTGGTTAAAGATGGAACTGTATATGGTGTTATTCAAATAGAAGATATTTTTGTACCGGATAAAGAAAAAGAAGCGTTACTTGTGTATAAAACGACGGATGAGGCTCATCCAGGTGTGAAAAAATTGTACGATCGACCGAACGTTTACGTTGGAGGAGCTATTATTCTAATACAACGCTCTGAAAATAATCCGTTTGCTTCCTATTATTTAGATCCAATCGAAACAAGAGAAGAATTTAAAAAACGGGGATGGAAAACAGTAGTTGGTTTCCAAACACGCAATCCTGTACATCGTGCACATGAATATATTCAAAAATCTGCACTTGAAATTGTAGATGGTCTCTTTTTAAACCCGCTCGTTGGTGAAACGAAATCAGATGATATTCCAGCTGATGTAAGGATGGAAAGTTATGAGGTATTACTGAAAAATTATTATCCGCCAAATCGCGTTTTTTTAGGGGTATTTCCCGCAGCGATGCGTTATGCAGGACCACGTGAAGCGATATTTCATGCGCTTGTAAGAAAAAATTTCGGCTGTACACACTTTATTGTAGGGCGGGATCACGCTGGAGTGGGAAATTATTATGGAACATATGAAGCGCAGGAAATCTTTACGGACTTTACGGTGGAAGAGTTAGGGATTACGCCGCTATTCTTTGAACATAGTTTTTACTGTACTAGATGTGAAGCAATGGCTTCGACAAAAACGTGCCCACACGGGAAAGAGGACCATGTTATTTTGTCAGGTACGAAAGTAAGAGAAATGTTACGAAATGGAGAGATTCCCCCAAGTGCATTTAGCCGTAAAGAAGTAGTGGAAGTGTTAATTAAAGGCTTGAAGAAAGAAGCAGTAACAGAATAGGGAGAGAACGAGATGGATACAAATATTACTTGGCATGCAGCGTCTGTTTCAAAGGGTGAGAGAAGAGAGAAGAATGGTCATCATAGTTTTGTAATTTGGTTTACGGGCTTATCAGCTTCGGGTAAATCAACAGTAGCAAATGCGGTGGCTCGGAAACTATTTGAAAACAATATCGGAAACTATGTATTAGATGGAGATAACATCCGCCACGGTTTAAATAAAGATTTAGGTTTTTCTGAAAGTGATCGTATGGAAAATATAAGGCGCATTGGTGAAGTGGCGAAGCTATTTGTAGATGAAGGAACAGTTGTCCTTACAGCGTTTATTTCACCATATCGAGTAGATCGTAAACAAGTTAGAGACCTTTTGGCAGCAAATGAATTTATTGAAGTCTTTGTGAAGTGTCCAATTGAAGAATGTGAGAAACGTGATCCGAAAGGACTTTATAAAAAAGCGAGACAAGGTGATGTTAAGCAGTTTACGGGCATTGATTCACCATATGAGGAACCAGAACGAGCAGAATTAATTGTAGAAACGCACAAGTATTCTATTGAAGAATGTGCAGAACAAATTGTGAAGTACTTACAAGAGCGTAGTTTCATATAGGGGGATAAAAGATGAGTTATGAAAAAGTGTGGGCTAATAATGAAAAATTAAATCAGACAGAGAAAAATAAATTAGAAAAAGATGGGTTAGAAATCTTTAATAACATTCCTTACTATGCGGAGAATGGATTTGAATCTATTCCGAAAGAAGAGTGGGATGCCTTTAAATGGGCGGGATTGTATTTGCAACGACCAAAAGAAGCTGGCTATTTTATGATGCGTGTTAATATTCCTTCTGGGATCATTACAAATGCGCAGGCAGAGGTGCTAGCTTCCATCGCTGAAGATTATGGGCGTGATGTGTTAGATATTACGACAAGACAGGCGATTCAGTTTCATTGGTTAGAAATTGGGCAAATTCCGGATATTTTTAAAAGATTAGCGAGAGTTGGTTTATCTTCAGCAGGGGCATGCGGTGATATTACGCGTAATATTACAGGTAATCCGCTTGCTGGAATTGATGCGAATGAACTATTTGATACAACATCGATTGTTAAAGAAATATACGATTACTTCCAACATAATGAAGAGTTTTCTAATCTACCACGTAAATTTAAAATGTCTATTAGTTCTAACATTTATAATTCAGCAAATGCTGAAATTAACTGTGTGGCATTTACACCTGCTACGAAAGAAATAGATGGTGAGAAAAAAGTTGGTTTTCATATAAAAGTAGGCGGAGGCTTATCAGCTCGTCCGTACTTAGCGGAAGAATTAGATGTATTTGTTTTACCAGAAGAAGTGAAGGCAGTATCGATTGCAATTGCTACTATATTCCGTGATTTTGGATATCGTGAAAAACGCCACTTAGCACGTTTGAAATTTCTTGTCGCTGACTGGGGCGCTGAGAAATTTAAAGAGAAACTAGTAGAATACACAGGCCCGTTGCAAGGTAAAGGGGAAAGTGCTCTCAAAGGCTGGAATGCAGGATACTTTTATGGCGTTCAAGATCAAAAACAAGAAGGATTAAAGTATGTCGGCTTTAATGTACCAGTAGGACGTTTACATGCAGAGGAAATGTTTGAGATTGCAAGAATTGCAAAGAAATATGGAAACGGGCAAATTCGAACTTGTAACTCTCAAAACTTCATTGTTCCGAATATTCCGCCGGAAAATGTTGCAGGATTATTAAGTGAACCGTTGTTTGAAGCAATTTCTGCAAATCCGAAATCATTTATTGGTCATGCGGTTTCATGTACTGGTATTGAGTATTGCAATCTTGCGTTAGTAGAAACGAAAGAAAGATTACGCAAAATCGCAGAGTACTTAGATACACAAATTGCACTCGATGTTCCAGTTCGAATTCACATGGTAGGATGCCCGAACTCCTGTGGTCAACGTCAAATTGCTGATATTGGTTTGCAAGGGGTAAAACTGAAAACGAAGGAAAAGGGAATCGTTGAGGCGTTTGAAATATATGTGGGCGGAACGCTATTAGACGGAGGAGCATATAACGAAAAATTAAAAGGGAAAATAGATGGAGAAGATTTGCCGGATGTTCTCGTGTCCTTTTTAAGTTATTTCCAAAAGAATAAATTACTAGCCGAAACGTTTTATGATTTCGTAGGACGTGTTGGAGTGGAAGAATTACAAATTGTACTAAATCGTGTATTAGAAGAAGTAATAGCGTCTTAGGAGGGACAATATGGATTTATATCGATTTGAAGCTGTATTAGCGAATAGTGTTGTTCCGATAGTCGTTGTTGCTCAAAGTGAAGAACAAGCATTTAAGCTTGCGGAGATAGAACTTGAAAAATACTTTTTACCGCTACCAGAAGTGAAAGAACTCTCTTTATATGAAAAAAAGAAGATTCGAAAAGGCGCGGCATTTGTTATTCATGAGTAAGGAGCAGTGTAATACGAAATAAGGGTAACTTCCATTCGTGATGAAGAGTGGAAGTTTCATTTTATAGTAGAAATGAGGAGAGATGATGGGGAAGGTTTATATCGTCGGGGCGGGTCCTGGTGATCCGGATTTAATTACTGTTAAAGGGTTGAAATGTATTGAGAAGGCAGATGTTATTTTATATGATCGCCTTGTGAATAAAGAGTTACTTTCTTATGCAAAGCCTGAGGCAGATTTAATTTATTGCGGGAAACTCCCGAATTATCACACGATGAAGCAAGAGACAATTAACACATTTCTTATTAAATATGCGAAAAAAGGAAAAGTTGTAACGAGGCTTAAGGGCGGAGATCCATTTGTATTTGGAAGAGGTGGAGAAGAAGCTGAAGCGTTAGCGAAGCAAAGTATCCCATTTGAAATTATTCCTGGTATTTCAGCTGGTATAGCTGCTCCTGCTTACGCTGGAATTCCAGTAACGCACCGCGATGCAAGTGCAAGTTTTGCTGTTGTGACAGGGCACCGGAAAGAAGGTGCTGAAGAGGAAGTGAAGTGGGAAAGTTTAGCGAAAGGTGTGGATACATTAGCGGTCTATATGGGGGTTAGTAATTTACCTTATATATGTGAACAACTTATAAAACATGGAAAAGATCAAAATACACCTGCCGCTATCATTGAGTGGGGAACGACATCTATGCAGCGTACTGTTACAGCGACGTTAGGAACAATTGTAGATGTTGCCAAAAAAGAACAAATTCAAAATCCGAGTATGATTGTTATTGGAGAAGTTGTCCGTTTTAGAGAAAAGATACATTGGTTTGAGAAACAAACGGAAAATGCATATCAAGTAAGCGGAGTATTGTAAAATGAAGGCTGTTATATATATATGTCATGGAAGTCGTTTGAAAGCAGCAAAAGAAGAAGCGGTTGCATTTATTACGTCATGTATGAACCGTGTAGAGGCAAATATTCAAGAAATTTGTTTTTTAGAGCTAGCGAGTCCTTCTATTGAAGAAGGATTTCGTACATGTGTGAAGCGTGGTGCTACAGAGATTGTCGCCATTCCTGTTTTTTTATTAGCGGCAGGACATGTAAAGAAAGATATTCCGCTCGAATTACGAAAGTTAAACGAGGAATATCCGGATATCAAAATAGTGTATGGTAATCCATTTGGTGTATCAGAAGTGCTTGTAAAAGCGGTATATAACGGAATTGGCATTAAAGACTATGAAGAAGAAGTAACACTTTTGCTTGTTGCAAGAGGGAGTAGTGATCCGGAAACTTTACAAGACATAAAGTGGATTTCTTCTTTATTTCAAAAAGAAGAGAACATTAAAGAGGTGGAAGTTTGTTATTTAGCAGCCGCGGAGCCGAAGTTTGATGAGAAGTTGAAAGAAATTGTAGAACAAAAAGAACGAAACATTGTTGTGTTACCTTACTTATTATTTACAGGCTTACTCATGAAACATGTTGAGAAAGAAGTGCGTCAATATGAGTCGGAAGAGATAAAAATAAGTCCATATTTAGGAAAGAATGTAGCGTTTCGGGAGATGTTAATTCAGAAAACAGAGGAAATATTGAAGGGAGATCAATATGTATCCACTTACAGTGCGAGTTGATAAGAAACGTGTTGTTGTCATTGGTGGGGGGAAAGTAGCAGGGTTTAAAATTATTCCTTTACTAAAACAAGGTGCGGATATAGTTGTGGTAAGTACAGAATTAGATGCGAATTTAGTGAAACTTGTAGAAGAAAAGCAAATTCGTTGGTATCAAAGAGAGTATGAGAAAAGTGATATTAAAGATGCTTTTTTAGTAGTTGTAGCGACTAGCGATTCGGTACTAAATGAACAAATTGCTGAAGATGCCTCGGTAAATCAACTGGTAAATGTTATTACGAATCCGGAAAGTGGAAATGTTCATTTTCCGGCGGCAATTCATCGTGGACTACTTAATGTAGCTGTTTCTACTGGAGGGGCAAGTCCGAAACTTGCAAAAAAAATTCGTGATGATATCGCAAATAAATATGATGAGAAGTATGAATTGTATCTTGATTTTTTATATGAAGTTAGAATAAAAGTGAAAGAATTACAAGTAGAGAAAAGGCAAAAAAATATATTGTTGCAAGAAGTATTAAAGTCGATATATGTTCAAAGTGAACAAAAAAGAGAGCTTTTTTTACAAGAATTAGAGAGGGGAATTTATATAGGATAGTGAGTGAATTGTCCTTTACAAATATAAAAATATAATTTATAATCACAAGTAACTTCAATAGATGAAATCGATGAGCAAGAAGAGTACGTATATTTGAGGCGTTCAGAGAACTGGGGTAAGGTGTGAGCCCGGTACGATAAAATATACAGAATGGGCTTGCGAGAGGTATGCTGAACATTGCAGTAGGCAACCCGGGTTCCGCCGTTAAAAGGATAGAGTATCGGAATTTTCCTGTACTTGAACAAGTGGGATTTATCAATCCAATTGAGGTGGTACCACGGTATTTATATTACATATATCGTCCTCTACATGCATATTTGCGTGTAGGGGACTTTTTTATTTTCTAAAGGAGGTGTGCGAGTATGAAATGAAAGTGTATAATTGATAAAAGTTATAATATTCAGAAAAGGAGAAATTATGATGAAAGAAACACAGCAATGGACGTCGAAAATTGGATTTGTACTCGCAGCAGCCGGAGCCGCAGTAGGTCTTGGTGCAATATGGAAGTTTCCATATGTTGCAGGTAATGGAGGGGGAGGCGCATTCTTCCTTGTATTCTTACTATTAACTGTATTTATTGGTATGCCCCTTCTTTTAGCTGAATTTGTTATTGGCCGTAGTACTCAAAAAGAGGCAGTTACAGCTTATAAAGTATTAGTACCGAATAGCAAGTTATATCCTTGGATTGGTCGTATGGGAGTTGTTACTTGTTTTAGCGTACTATCTTTTTATAGTGTTGTAGGTGGATGGATTTTACTTTATTTATACTATAGTGTCACAGGTAGTTTCTGGAACGGGGTAGTCGATTATGGGCAATTGTTTGCTGAAACAATTTCAAATCCAGTAAGTGCGATTGGGGCGCAATTCATCTTTATGCTTTGTACCATTTTTGTTGTTAGTAAAGGTGTGGAAAAAGGCATAGAAAAAGCAAGTAAGTACATGATGCCGCTATTATTCATTTTATTTATTGCTATCATTATTCGTGCATTAACACTTGATGGTGCTATGGCTGGGGTAGAGTTCTTCTTAAAACCAGATTTTTCAAAGCTTACAGCAGATACGATTTTATATGCGATGGGACAATCTTTCTTCTCACTAACGGTAGGTGCCTCGGTAATGGTAACGTATAGTTCGTATTTAAAGAAAGAAGAGCATTTAGCTAAATCAGCAACATCTATTGTAAGTTTAACTGTATTTATTACAGTACTTGCAGGATTAGCGATTTTTCCGGCGATTTTCGCATTAGGAGTTAAACCGACAGAAGGACCAGGGCTACTGTTTATCGTTCTTCCTGCTGTCTTTGCGAAAATTCCATTTGGACAATTTTTCTTCATTATGTTTTTAGTGTTATTCTTCTTTGCGACTTTAACATCTGCGATTTCAATGCTTGAAATTGTAGTAGCATCTGTTGCGAAAGATAATGAGAAGAAGCGTCCGTCAGCTTCGTTATTAATTGGTATTCTTATTTTCGCAGTTGGAATTCCATCAGCGTTATCGTTTGGAATTATGAGTGATGTGAAAATATTTGGTAAGACATTCTTTGATTTCGTCGATTTTTCGGTAAGTAATGTATTACTGCCATTAGGAGTACTAGCCATTTCGCTATTCGTACCAAATAAAATGAATAAAGAGTTATTAATGAAAGAATTAGAAGTTACGGAAACGAAAGGGAAAACATTATTTAACATTTGGTTCTTCTTACTTCGCTATGTTATTCCGGTAACTGTAATTATCGTATTTTTAAATGCGGTAGGCGTATTTAAAATGTTTGCATAATAAAAAGACGGAGATTTCTCCGTCTTTTTATTATGTTGTAGATGTATTTAATAAGCGATTATATGCTTTATAAGCTGTGACAACGGCGATAAATGATCCAATTAAAAATAACGCTGAGCCGCCAAATGTAAATAATCGGCCGATGTATGTTTCCCTCGCTTCCTCTATTTCTTCTTGTAATTGTGTATTCATATTGATCCCCCCGCAAAATATAGGCATGTAGTTGTAGTCTATGTGAAATGCCTATAAAGTGTGAAATGGTAGTAAAAAAACTCGGTATGCACCGAGTTTTTTTATAGTCCGATATAAGGAGATGGATCAACTGCGTTTGTCTTACCGACATTCCATTCTCCAATATGAAGTTCGAAGTGTAAATGTTGTCCAAAAGATTGTCCAGTATTTCCCATGAAGCCAAGTTGATCGCCTTGTTTTACAGTTTGTCCATTGGATACAGAGCGGCTATTCATATGTGCGTACACTGTCGTATATGTTTTTCCGTTAACACGGTGAGATAAGTAGACAACGTTTCCGTAACTAGAGGATAATTCTGAACGGATAACAACGCCATCTGCAGCGGCAATAATTGGAACTGTCCCCGAAGCTGCGATATCGATTCCTTTATGGTTATCTAAAGAACGTGTGCCAAATCCAGAAGTTTTTGATCCAGCGGCTGGCTTAATAAATCCACCTTTGTTCGTATCTTGCGGTGTTGGTGCGGATTGTGTGCTTTCTTTAGCAGAAGCGGTGGCTTGTTTTTTTGCTTCCTCAGCCTTACGTGCCTCTTCAGCTTTCCGAGCTTCTTCCGCACGTTTTTCTTCTTCAATTGCTTTTTGAACAGCTTGACGCTGGTTTTCTAAAATACCTTGTGACTCTTCTAATCCTTCAATCTCGGAATCTACTTTTGATACTTTCGTATGTAGATCTTTAATAAGAGTTTGTTGCTGTTGTTGGTTATTTTGTAACTCTTGTTGTTTTTGTACTAATTTTTGCTCGGATTCTTTCAGTTGTTGCTCTTTTTTTTCAACGGCTTCTTTTTCTGTCGTTACAGCATTTTGATCACTTGTTTGTTTTTTTACAATATCTGTATCGTTATTTAAAATTAAACTTACAGAATACATATTATCAACAAGATCGGCAATATTTGCAGAACTTGTTATTACTTCTGTAATGATACTCGTACGAGGCTTTTCTTGCATAGATTGTAGTCGTTGTTTAATAACTTCCTGCCGTGTATCTATGTTCGTTTGTAATTGCTCTATATGTTTCTTTTTTTCAGCAATAACTTGCTGCGTTTTGCTAATTTCTTTTTTTGTATCGTTTAATTCAGCCTCGTTTTTATTAATAGAAGTAGTTAATTCGTCGATTTTCTTTTGTAATTCTTGGATTTCTTTTTCTATTTGTTCTTTCTCAGCTGATTTATTTTGTAAGTCATTTTGTTTGCCTTCTAATTCAGATTGAATATTAGATAATTTATTTTCATTCGTTTCAGCGTATACGGGTGAAAGTAACGGGGAAACGAAAATTGTTCCAGCTGCTAAAACACTAAACGCTGCAAATTTCTTTTTCATTGTTGTCTTGCTCCTTTCCCTATGAATGTATATATCATAAGAAGAAGAAGGGTGTCTATCGTTGTAATCATAATGTAAAGAAAACTTTATAAACTTGCTAAGTTTTGTCGGAATTTAGCACCTTTTCGTAGTGTTTGTCATAAAGTTAAAATTCTTGAATGTATAGAAAAAGGTATCAATTTCTATTTTTTTTCTAAAAAAATCATGGAAAATGATGGAGTTTTCCATGATGAAACATTACTTTAAAAACCTATAAATCATTAGTGAGGAATCGTTCTCATGTGAGGTTTTCTGACATGGGATTTGTTTTTGTCAAGAAAATTATTTGCGTTCGGGAAAAGTTATTTTGTTGTCAGATTTAATTTTTTGATTTATGATTTTTAACAGGGACAAAATGTAGTGAATTGTCGAATAATATGTAATACTCTTAATTTCATGTTTTATAGAGATAGAATGAGAGATAGAGTGACACATCGAAGAGGGGGTTACCACAAGTATGAAAAGAATAGGACTTGCATGGCAAATTTTAATAGGACTTGTGCTTGGTATTGCAGTTGGGGCGATTTTCTTTGACAATCCGGCAGTGGTGAAGTACTTACAACCAATTGGTGATATTTTCATCCGATTAATTAAAATGATCGTTGTACCGATTGTTGTAGCAAGTATTGTTGTTGGGGTTGCTGGTGTTGGTGATATTAAAAAGTTAGGTCGATTAGGCGGAAAAACAATTCTTTACTTTGAAATTATTACAACGATTGCGATTGTTGTCGGTCTATTGGTAGCGAATATTTTCCAACCAGGAAACGGCGTCGATATGGATAAATTAACGAAGACAGATATTTCAAAATATACAGCTACGACAGAGCAAGTACAAAGTCATTCGTTCGCGGATACATTTGTAAATATTGTTCCGACGAATATTATGAAATCATTAGCTGATGGTGATATGCTTGCCATTATTTTCTTCTCTGTACTATTTGGTTTAGGGGTTGCAGCGATTGGTGAAAGAGGAAGACCGGTTCTTCAATTTTTCCAAGGTGTAGCTGATGCAATGTTTTACGTAACGAACCAAGTTATGAAATTCGCACCATTTGGTGTATTTGCATTAATTGGTGTTACAGTTTCTACATTCGGTTTAGCTTCATTGATTCCATTAGGAAAATTACTAATTGTCGTATATGGAGCAATGATCTTCTTCGTTGTAGTAGTATTAGGACTTACAGCGAAAATATTCGGTATTAACATTTTCCAATTCTTTAAAATTTTAAAAGACGAGCTGATCTTAGCGTATTCTACAGCAAGTTCAGAAACAGTTTTACCGAAAATTATGGAGAAAATGGAGAAATTCGGTTGTCCGAAAGCAATTACATCTTTCGTTATTCCGACAGGTTATTCATTTAACTTAGATGGATCAACATTATATCAAGCAATTGCGGCAATTTTCTTAGCGCAAATGTATGGTATTGATTTATCCATTACACAACAAATTACATTATTACTTGTATTAATGGTTACATCAAAAGGTATCGCGGGTGTACCGGGCGTATCATTCGTTGTACTATTAGCAACACTTGGTACAGTAGGTATTCCAGCAGAAGGTTTAGCATTTATCGCAGGTATTGACCGTATTTTAGATATGGCTCGTACAGCAGTTAACGTTGTAGGTAACTCTTTAGCGGCTGTAGTTATGTCTAAGTGGGAAGGTCAATATGACGCTGAAAAAGGACAAGCCTATTTAAAAGAGATTTCTGAAAAAGGTCAAGCGGCTTAATTATGATTTATAAAGCTCTCACATATTATGTGAGAGCTTTTCTGTATGTAGAAGAGGAGAGAAAGTTATGAAACGTAAGTACGGTGATGGTTCTACGTGGAAGCGATTACTAGAGAAGACATACACAGTAAAACAAGCTGAAGCAGGTATGTTAGGAATATTGGATATAAAAAAGGTGAGAGAGCCTAGTTATAAAGAATACAATAGTAAAGAGCTTTGCATTGCAGATGGTGGGTATACATGGATGCAATACTTTATAAATGGGAAAAACTTTGCAATTACAGCTATGTTAGACAATCAAAAACAATTAGTGCAATATTATATCGATGTGACGAAAGAATTTAAAATAGACGATCGTGGTTTACCTTATTTTGATGATTTATACTTAGATGTAGTATTGTTACCGAACGGTGAAATCTATGTACTGGATGAAGACGAGTTAGAGGATGCTTATAAAACTGGTGATGTTACAAAAGAAGAATATGAGTTAGCATGGAATACAACAAAATGGATTATAGCGACCATAAAAAATAGAAAATTTTATTGGATCTCAATATTGGATAAAGAAATTGAAAAGTTAAAATGATTGGTGTATTCGTGTTTTTGTATAATTACCAAAAAAATCTATACAAAAAATAATTGACTTTTGTTTTGTAAGCGAGTAAAGTTAGGAAAGAAATTATTATTAAAAATTAAATATGAAACCTTCTTATAAAGAGAGGCGGAGGGACTGGCCCTACGATGCCTCGGCAGCGGACTCGATTTCAGAGTGCTGTGCCAAATCCAGCAAGCATGTGCTTGAATGATGAGAAGAGCGTTTCTTATAGATGTATAAGACCTCTTCTTTTCGGAAGAGGTCTTTTGTTATTCATTAGAAAAGGTTGAAAACTAGGGAGAGATGATACTTTGAAAGAAACGAGAGGAAATGGTTTAGCTTTATTACCACTTGGAATATTTTTGGCGCTATTTATTGGTTCTGGGATTATTACAGGTGATTTCTATAAATTGCCGATACTTGTAGCGATTTCAATTGCTGTAGGAATTGCTTTAGTGATGAATCGTAAGGAAAGCTTTAATGTGAAAGTAGAACGATTTGCTAAAGGTGCAGGAAACCCTGATATTATGATCATGGTTCTGATTTTTGTACTTGCAGGGGCGTTTTCTGAAACAGCAAAAGGAATGGGTGGAGTAGATTCCACTGTTAACTTAGCGTTATCTATTTTACCCCAAGGATTTATCGTTGCTGGAATTTTTGTTATAGGGGCATTTATTTCATTAGCGATGGGAACTTCAATGGGAACAATTGCTGCATTAGCACCGATTGCTGTAGGTATTAGTGGGCAAACTGATATCTCAATTGCACTTGCGATGGCTACTGTTGTGGGCGGAGCGATGTTTGGTGATAATTTATCATTTATTTCAGATACGACAATCGCAGCTGTTCGTTCACAAGGAACAGAAATGAAAGATAAGTTTAAAACGAACTTTTTAATTGTATTACCAGCCGCTATTATTACAATTGTACTATTAGTAATAATTACTTTAGGAAGTGATACACAAGTTAAAGCTCATAGTTTTGACTGGATAAAGATTTTACCGTATGCAGGAGTACTTATTACAGCACTACTTGGTTGGAATGTACTTATTGTGTTAACTGGTGGAACAGTATTATCAGGTGCTATCGGCCTTATAGATGGAAGTTACACGTTAGAGAGTTTCTTTAAAAGTATAACGACTGGAATGGGCGGTATGATGGAGCTAGTACTACTTGCTATATTAATCGGTGGTATGGTTGAACTGATCCAATATAATGGTGGTATTCAATATTTAATGAATCTTTTAACGCGTAATATTCGTTCGAAAAAAGGAGCGGAATTTGGTATAGCTGGTTTAGTGAGCATGACGAATATGTGTACAGCAAATAATACGATTTCGATTATCTTTACAGGTCCGCTTGCGAAAAACATTGCGGATCAGTATGAAATTGATCCCCGTAAATCAGCGAGTGTATTAGATCTTTTCTCATGTTGTGTGCAAGGATTAATCCCATATGGTGCTCAAATGTTAACAGCGGCAGGATTTGCTGCGTTATCTCCGGTCGAATTGTTACCATATGCATTTTATCCAATTTTAGTTGGAGTATGTGGAATCATTTCTATATTAATTGGTTTCCCGAGGTTTTCTAAAGTGGCGGAAAAAAAAGAGTATCATAAAACAGCATAATTAAATATGAGTTTTATTAGTAGCAACAGAAGCCGTACAGAGAATATTCTCTGTACGGCTTTTTATGTGCGATAAAAGAGTGAGTTATCCTATCTTTCCTTATATTTTCACAAAAGGCTGAATGCAACTCGGTCTTAAGTCTGAGTCGAAAACAGTTCTTAAGCTCGTTATGAAAAAATGAAAAAATAGTTAAGATAAGAGTATCAAATCGAAGGGAGGCGAGCACAAGATGAAACAATTTCTAGCGTTTATCGCGGCCGGTATTTTGGCTTTAATTGCTCTTGGTAGTCTTGCTGGTATTGTAGGATTTGCCATTGGAGCAGGAGTTGTGTACTGGAGCTATAAATCATTTGTGCGAGCTAAATCGTTTTTTGGAAAGTTAGCTTGGGGTATTGTTGGTTTAATCGGTTTGTCCATTGCACTTTCTCATTCCCCAGCATTAATCGGCATCGCAGCATTAGTAGTTTTATACTACGGATACCGTGAGTGGAAAAAAGGAAAAAATGTAGTTGTTGATTCTGCTCCGGAAAGTTCTAAGCCATATAGCAACTTTGAAGATGAGTGGAACAAGTTAATGAAAAACTAATATAAAATAAATCAAACTATGAAGTAGAAGAGAGGAAGATTATAATGAAACAATCTTTATTCGGACGTGTACGCGATGCAATTTTAGCTGATTTTCATAATGTGTTAGATGAGAAAGAAAGAAAAAATCCAATTGCTATGTTAAACCAATATTTACGCGATAGTGAGCGTGAAATATCAAAAATTGAGAAGTTAATTCAGCGTCATAAAACATTAAAATCTAACTTTGCTCGTGAGCTTGAGCAAGCACGTTATTTCGTTAATAAAAGATCAAAGCAAGCTATCATCGCACAAGAAGCAGGCGAATTGCAATTGCATGAACGTGCATTAGAAGAAGTAGCGTATTATGAAGGGCAAGTAACTCGCTTAGAAGAAATGTATGCAGGTGTTGTAGAGCAAATTGATGAGTTAGAGCGTCGCCTTTCTGAAATGAAAAATAAATTAAAAGAAATGAACGCAAAGCGTATGGAACTAATGGCACGTGAAAATATGGCGCATGCAAATCGTCGTATGAATACTGCAATTCATAAAATGGATGAAAATAATCCGTTCTTACGATTCGAAGAAATTGAAGATCACATTCGTGACATAGAGCTTCGTATAAATGAAGAGCATGAGCGTGATACATTTGATATGAAAATTGCAAAACTAGAGCGTGAAATGAAAGAGAAAAATGAAGTATCGTTAACGAAAGAAGTAACAAAATAATTGTAGTATATAATAAAACAGGCTTATGATATAGTGATAGAAGAAAAGGTGTTGGAAAGCAATGCCTTTTCTTCTATGTATAGGTGACAAAGAGGGGGGGAGCTGAAA
The DNA here is from genome assembly GCF_015071065.1 of Bacillus cereus. Classification (GTDB taxonomy): domain Bacteria; phylum Bacillota; class Bacilli; order Bacillales; family Bacillaceae_G; genus Bacillus_A; species Bacillus_A cereus_BA. The sequence goes on from NZ_VOVA01000002.1 coordinate 402,176, forward strand.
TGAAGAAGCACTTTTCAAAAACACAATTAATGGGGATGCTCCTCATCATATTTGGATTCGGTCTTTTTCTTGATATGATACTTGGACATTTTGAACCAGGTGGTCTAATATTTGCATTTATTATGATTATGTTTGGAAGACATTATCGAAAGAAGAACCGTTATGTAAGAGGGAATGTATTTTTATTTGTCGGTGGTATTGTATTCTTATTCTTCTTATTTTCATCAGCAGCATTCGTACTTGTTGTGTTTGCTTGTTTAGCTTTAATTGGTTATCAACTTATTCAACAAGGACATCAGCAAAAAGCAATGAAAGTTGAAATTAAAGAAAAGGGATATATAGATGAAGAAAAACAAATATATCGTACAGAACCGTATATAAAAAATATGTTTGTAGGTAATGTACGAATGATGGATCATATTTATGAACTAGAGGATATTAACGTCCAATATGGTGCTTGTGATGTCGAGATTGATTTAACAACTGCTATGATTCCAGAGGGGGAAACGGTTATTGTTATTCGGGGCGTCATTGGTAATATTCGTTTATATGTACCATATGATATTGAATTGTCTTTAAATCATTCTGTTATTGTTGGGCGAGTGCTCCTGCCAGGACACGAAGAAACTGGATTTAACCGTAATGTTACGTTTAGAACAGAACAGTATAAAGAGGCCCCTCGTCGTATTAAAATTATTTCTTCGCTTGTCGTAGGCGATACGGAAGTGAGGAAAGTATAATGAAAAAACAAAGGAATATTTCGTGGATGTATATTCGTTATTCTATGTTGTCCTCTGTGAGTATCGCACTTATTTGTACAATTGTATATGTATGGAAAAGCGAGCAACAAGTTTATGATTTACTATGGAAAGAATCCATTGCTTCTGTTCCAATTGGCTTGTTTATTGTGAGTACGAGTCTTCTTATCGGAGGAATTGTAGGATATGCAATCGGTTATTATATAGAACAGCGTATACAAGGATTAAATACTTTTCTATTTGAAGTAGAACGAGGGAATTTTCCAAGTGATGTTTCATTTACTGCGGACGATGAATTTCATGAAGTGGAACGAAAAGTAATTGGTCTTGCTCGTCGCTTAGAGGAGCAAGCTGGGCTATTTCAAAAAGTAACGAATGAACGAGCCCATTGGAATGAAGAGATGAGACAAGAAGCGATTTCTCAAGAAAGGCATCGATTAGCGAGAGAGCTGCATGATTCTGTAAGTCAGCAGCTTTTTGCAATGTCGATGATGATGTCAGCCATTAATGAACAAGCAGCTGAAATTCCAGACACGACGAAAAAACAGTTGCAGCTTGTTGAGAATATGGTTGTAAATGCACAATCAGAAATGAGAGCATTGCTCCTTCATTTACGCCCAGTGCAGTTAGAAGGTAAGAAACTAATAGAGGGTATAGAAGAATTATTAACAGAACTGTCTAGAAAGCAACATATGAAAATTGAATGGTTAATTGAACCGATTCAATTAAAAAAAGGTGTAGAGGATCATTTATTCCGTATTGTACAAGAGGCGCTGTCTAATACTTTACGGCATGCGAAGGCAAAGAAAACCGAAGTACGCCTTCGTAAAATTGATCAATATGCGATTTTGAAAATTATTGATGACGGTGTTGGGTTTAAAGTTGGGGTTAATAAGGCCGGTTCATACGGTTTAAGATCAATGCAAGAGCGAGTTCATGAAATTGGTGGTACATTAAAAGTTCTTAGTTTTCCGAATAAAGGTACGCAAATAGAAGTGAAAGTACCAATTATGATTGAGAGAGGGGGAGAATCATGATAAAAGTATTACTAGTTGATGATCATGAAATGGTTCGAATGGGTGTATCAGCATATTTATCAACGCAGCCAGATATTGAAGTAGTTGGAGAAGCTGAAAATGGAAGAAAAGGTTCAGAGTTAGCTTTGCAATTAAGACCGGATATTATTTTAATGGACCTTGTTATGGATGAGATGGATGGGGTTGAAGCAACACGTGCTATTATTCAAGAATGGCCAGAAGCGAAAATTGTAGTTGTAACAAGCTTTTTAGATGATGAAAAGTTATATCCTGTTATTGAGGCGGGAGCGACAAGTTATTTATTAAAAACATCAAGAGCGAGTGATATTGCAGACGCTGTAAGAGCTACTTATGGTGGGGAAACGGTATTAGAGCCGAAAGTTACTGGCAAAATGATGTCTCGTATGCGTCAGAAGAAAGAACACCCTTTGCATGAGGAGTTAACAGAAAGAGAGTCTGAAATTTTGTTATTAATTGCAGAGGGGAAAAGTAATCAAGAGATTGCAGATGAGTTGTTTATTGCCCTTAAAACAGTAAAGACACATGTGAGTAATATATTAAATAAGCTAAATGTAAGTGACCGGACACAGGCGGTTATTTATGCGTTTAGACACCAATTGACGAAATAAGAAGGAAGCTTTGACTATATATGGTCAAAGCTTTTGTTGACGGTTATTTATGTAAGCGGTATCATTAGGGTGTTAACAGTACATACAAAGGGGAGAGAGTGTATGTTAGTTCAAACGATATTTGGAATGGATACAACGAAAAAATTAGGTAACTATGTGAATGCGTTGCAAGCACTTTGTGAACAATATGATATTGAAACAGATCGTATTGCAATTATTGAGGCAACAGAAGAATATTATTTATTTCTAGTGAAGCAAGAAGATTGCTATGATGTTGTAAAAGTAGAAACAGTGGATACGAATATTGATTACTATACGAAAGCCTATAAAGTAAGTAGCTTTAATCATACTTCTTATCAAATGTAAAAAAACTCCCGAAATGGGAGTTTTTTTATGATACTTTCGATTCAGGTGAATGACCCGTTAATGGTACTGCTTTTGCACCACTTAACTTTGCGATAGCAAAACCGATAATAGCCCCAACTAATGCTGGCACTAACCAGCCAATTCCTTCATTATATAATGGAATAAACTCGAAATAAGATGTGATAAATGAAACAGGAATATCCCCTTGTTTTAATCCATCAAATACGCTCACAATTGCGGATCCAATTAACGCACCTACATAAACAGAACGATATCCACCGAAATATTTATGAAGTAATGATAGTAACACAAGTACAATCGCAATTGGATATACAACAAGTAAAATAGGCACAGAGATGGCAATAATTTTTGTTAAACCTAAGTTGGCAACTAATAATCCTAATGAGCAAATGATACTTGCTAACGTTTTGTATGAAAATTTTGTCAATAAAGTTGAGAAATATTGACTACATGCAGATACAAGTCCAACACATGTTGTTAAGCAAGCGAGTGTAACGATAAGAGATAGTAGGATTAGACCGTATGGACCAAGTAATTGTTGTACGATAACGGTAAGTAGCTGTCCGCCATTTTTCGCATATCCGAGAGAGACGCTTGTTGCACCGAGCCAACCAAGTGCACCGTATACAAGTACGAGACCAGTAGCGGCAATAAGTCCTGCTTTTGCTGTTGCGATGGCAATTGATTTGCGGTCATTCACACCTTTTGAGCGAATTGCATTTACAACGATAATTCCAAATGCAAGCGCTGAAATGGTATCCATTGTTAAGTATCCTTCCATAAAACCTTTGAAAATTGGAGAAGTTTGATACTCTTGCATTGCTGGTCCAGATTGCCCAAGTGGTGAAAATACACTCTTAAAGAATAATAAGAAAATAGAGAGTAGTAAAATGGGTGTTAATACACTTCCGATACGATCGACGAGCTTAGAAGGATTTAAACTAAGCCAAAATACGATAGCAAAGAAGATGACTGTGTATAAAAATAGCGCTAGGCTGCTAGAGCGAATAGTTTCTGGTAAGAAAGAACTAACGCCCATTTCATAAGCGACATTAGCAACACGTGGGATGCCCATAGATGGACCAATTGCAATGTATACAATTATCGTAAAGAATATTCCGAATAATGGATGAACATGACTTGCAAGTTGTTGCATTCCATTTCCTGATAGAGAAATGGCGATAACAGTAAGTAGCGGTAAGCCGACTCCTGTTAGTAAAAACCCAATCATTGCTGGCCAAAAGTTTTCACCAGCATTTTGTCCAAGCATTGGAGGGAAAATTAAATTGCCTGCTCCAAAAAATAAAGAAAATAGCATAAGACCTGTGAAAAAAACATGTTTTTTTGATATAGTGTTCATTGTTTTTTCCTCCTTTTTTGTAAATTCATTGTAAGAACACAAAAAACTCGTCCCTTAAGAAAGGGACGAGTTATATTTACCCGCGATACCACCCTAATTTATACATGTAGAAATATATCTATATGTATACGGCTTTACAACGTACAACATGATACGTGTTCCTTGTAACGGGGGACGACCGGTAAGAACTTACTTCAGCATTCAGTTCTACTTCTCGGAGATGATTTTCGGTTACGAACTGAGCATTGGCTTTCAGCAAAATACCAACTCTCTGGGGAACAGCTCTATAACGTACTCGTTCTCGTCAATGAATTTTTATTCAAGTATTCTGACAGTATTTTTGCATGTTTTTTTTAGAAAGTCAACATATTTTTTGGGAAATACACTTTCCTGTAGAAATATAGCTGGGAATATAAGGGTTAATGCTGTTTGTAAAAATGCTGTAAAACATTATAGAGAATTGTAAAGTTTATGGAGAAAATCGATATTTATAGGAGTAAGGGAGGAATTGTTTGAATTTGCAGAGAATAATACAACAATCCACTTGCTGGAAAGAACAAACCAAAAGAGGTGACTGAAATGCTTGCGATGGGAGTATTATTTGGCATTATTGCTATAATTGGTTTTATGTGGTTATATTATTCGCGTTCGTTTAAACAAGCAGAAGTTTTACTCTTTCAAAAAGGTAGTTTGTTGACAAATCAGTCTAGATATTTAGTATGTCCGAAGTGTGGAAGTGCACAGGCCAGGAGTGGAGGATATCAAGAGTGTTGCAAAACTAGATTATGAAAGAAGGAAGCCTCACATTATTTTGTGAGGCTTCCTTCCTTACAATTTTTTCGCACTCCAAATTGTCCAACGATCTCTTTCGATGATAGGAGAGACGTTTTGTAATGCCGTTTGGATATGATGTAGAAGTTGAGAAAGTTCATTATCTGTTAATTCATATAGAATGGATCGTCCGGTTCGAGGAGATAAATCTTGCAGCAATGCTTCTACAGAATCATGTGTTTTTCGTACTTCCCATTGTGTTTGTATGGGGAATACTTGAAGAGAATATTTTTGTAATTCTTGCTGTATGGTAGTGGTTTTTGGTCTTCTTTTTGATTCTATTTCAATGAGTTTTGGAAATACAGAGAAAAAATATCCACGAATGTGTTCAGGATTTCCTGGAATTGTACAATCTTCAATAGTTCGGTCTTGTAAAATAAGTGTACCGTCTTTTTTTAATATGCGAGAAGCCTCTCGTATAAATATAGGAATATCTTGTAAGTGATGAATGACTGCACGCGAAATGATAAGGTCGAATGTTTCGTTAGGGTATGGAATGTTATGCGCATCACCGTGAATGAATGAAATGTTTGGGAAGGCATTACAATTTTCTTTTGCAGCTTGTAATATTTCTTTTGAAAAGTCAAGCCCAACAACACTTTTGGCTCCCATAAGAGCAAGTTCTTTCGTATAAATGCCGCCACCACAACCTATATCAATTACTTTTTTATTTTGCACATCTACAATATTATTTATTGTGTCCTGCCATGAAATATGTGCGTTACGATTTGCATACGTATACTTATTATTTGCATCATGAAAATTAATGGACATTGTAAAATCCTCCCTTCAATGTATAGTATAGCTCATTCTATATAATGTAACGTTTTTGTTTTATGTATGAGGATTATAAGAATTTCTTATTGGAAAAGGAGAATCGATTTGAAAGGGAAATATTTAATGTTTTTATGTGTTATTTTACTCGCGTCGTGTGGTCAAGCCGAGCAAAAGAAAGAATCGAAACAAGTAGAGGAGACGGTGAATGAAGTGAAAGAACCATTACAAGTAACTGTTATACAAAAAGGTAAAGAAGAAAAAAATTTAAAGAAAATGGATGCGGAGTTGGTGGTGGATATTATAAACAAAGCGGAAAAACAAGAAGTAACGGGTAGTTTTGGTGAACCGGAATATGAAATACAAATTAGTAGAGATGGAAAAAAAGAAACATATTATGCATGGTTAAGAGGAGAAGACCGCCGAGGATGGGTGCAGTATAAGAAAGATATGTATATGCTTAACGAAAAAGATACGGAAAAGCTTTTGGCTATATTTCCAAAGATTCCAGAACAAAAAGAAGATGAGATGCAGGTAGGTACTTTAACAGAAGTAACAAAAAAAGACATGCAGCTTACTGCGTTTCATATTAAAGCAGGTGATCAAAAAATGAATTATACAGTACGTTATACGATTTCACAATCACTATATAATAAGTTAGCAAAGGAACAAGAATATTATTTGCAATTAATTTTCCCGGAAAAGGTTCAAAAATTAATTGGTGCAAAAGAGAGTGAAATAATTTCAGCTGAAAAAGTAAAGGAAGGGTATAAACAGTATGAATTGAATGTTACTGTTCCGATAAAAGATGCTTCAGAATCACAATTAAAATCACTAGAAACCTATTATGATAATTACGATTTACAAATATTAAATAGTAAGAAAGAAGAAGTAGGAGCATTTCAAAACATTATTCAAATTGTTAAAGAGTATGGTGAAAAAATGAATTTACAAAGATAAAGTGAAACTTTAATCAGTGGGGGCATCCCCCGCTGATTATTAGCACGACTCCCACCTAACTTCTTTGCTCCAGTCGAATTTTGAGGTGGGATTCTTACTGCCCGCAAATAGCGGGCAGTAAGAATCATAAAGTCTATATGGCCTTTCCTAGGAAATGATAATAGAGGGGAAGATATCCCCTCTATTATTTTGCTTTTGCAGATGGCTCATTCATTGATTTTCGTGTAATTAGAAAGGAAATCATAAGAGCAGAAAGAATAATAAGGGCTATAAATAAGTGATTTGGTAACCAATCTAATAATAATACGTAACTGACGGTATAAAAAATAAGAGTTGAAGCTAAAAACGATAGAGCGCCTATCATAAGAGATTGTAATTTCATTTTTATTTACCTCCTTTTATTTTTATTTTTGTCTAAAAATGGATGAAATAAACATTATTTCTAACAATAGAAAAAAATATGTCATAATAGAGAAAAGAATAAGTTTTGATGAGTGTATATGGCTCAGTAAAGCGAGATAAAGGAGAGGAATATGAAAAATAATAAAAAAGGGTTATGGGGAATTATTGTTGCAATAGGGTTATTTTTACTATCTAAGTTAAAATGGGTATTTGCAATTTTTAAGTTAGCAAAATTTTCAACAGTATTTAGTATGTTTTTATCGCTTGGTGCATACGCAGTCATATATGGTTGGAAGTTTGGGGTAGCACTCGTGTATTTATTGTTTGTACATGAGATGGGGCATTTATGGGCAGCGAGAAAGAAAGGTATACCAACATCGCCAGCAATCTTCATACCATTTATGGGAGCTCTTATTGGGATGAAAGAGATGCCGAAAAATGCAAAAGATGAAGCTTACATTGCATATATGGGACCTCTTTTCGGATTGCTTTCATTTTTACCCGCGATCCCACTGTATATAATAACGAAAGAGCCATTTTGGGCGCTTATTATTTTACTTGGAAGTATGATTAATTTCTTTAACTTAATTCCAGTTTCTCCGTTAGATGGTGGACGAATAATTTCAGTTGTAAGCACGAAAATTTGGGGAGCAGGGCTAATTTTACTACTCGGCTATTCTATTTACTTCAAGAGTATTTTAGGAGGGTTTATTGTTATTATCGGCTGTATGGAACTATATAGAGTAATAAAGAGAGATGAGCCGATTAAGGAATTAGGATATAAAATCGATGGAATGAAAGAATATGTTGCTAGGCTTGAAGAGGAATTAAAAGAAACTGGTGCGGTGCATCGAACGATTTATATGATTCACCATGAGATGAATGTATTAAGACAAAGAGAACGTGAAAAAGAATTAAAAACAGGAGAACTTCAAAAGATTGAAGTGCTAGAGTACCTTTTACCAAAATTTGAGCCACTTGATTATGTCCCATATGAAGATGAAAAAGAAATGCATACAATTCATATAAGAGAAGCATTTGAAAGGTCAGAAAGAAAATTAAATGAATGGGAAACAGAAAAGGAACAACAAGAAAATTATTATAAAGTCGATACGAAAACGAAATGGACAGTATTTGCTTGCTATATCGGATTAATGGCTATACTCGGTTATACAGCTTATGAAGGTTATGTTGTTTTACAAGAGCATTTACCAAGGAGAAGTTTGTAGAAAAATAGTGTCGAAATGAAAAGAAGGATTTAAACAGGAATTACATTTCTACGAGAGAATGTTACAAGTGTAACATTACATTGTAATATTCATAGTAGAAAAGGGGTTCTGTATATGAAGAAATTGTTAAGTGTATTGATAACTATTACTGTGATGGCAATAGCGAGCTATAGTCTTATGAAAGTACTATTATATTATGCGAATAAGTCTGCTGGAGTAAATACAGTAGCACAAATAGAAGAGGTACAAGAGAAGAAGAAGACACTCGATTTTGTTCGTACGACACATGAAAGTTATAATAATTTCTTGAATTATGGTAAGGCAGAGAAATATACAGATGGGGATTGGAAACATTTTAAACAATGGTTTCAAGAGCAAGAAGCCTCTTTAAAAAATATACATAAAGAAATAAAAAATGAAAAAATAAAACGCGATGTGAATAGAAGTTATGAAATTGTAAAAAAAGGTGTGGAGCTTCAGAATATGGAGTATGTAATCTATGCTCATCGCGTATATCATGACTTGGATATACTTATGAATAAATATAAAGGTGAAACGAATATATGGGGGTATACAGAGTTTGGAAACGGGCAGAATATAAAAGTAATTGAACAAGCAATACAAACAAAGTAGTAGGCTAGCTAGAATTCTAGTTAGCTTTTTTTTTGAGCACAATTAATGAGGGCTAATAATTAGTAGCGGATCGGAACGCGCCATTAGTTAAAATTTATTTAATATGTGCATTGTTCATATATTTTTCACAAAAACACCATGACAATAGTGATTAAAATCACAATATGTATTATACAATTCAGTTAAACTAAAAACAGTTAAGGAAATAGAGGAGTGAGATACAATGTTAAGTGCAAAAACAATTGAAATCGTAAAGTCAACAGTACCGTTATTACAAGAAAAAGGTGTTGAAATTACAACGAGATTTTATCAAATTTTATTTTCGGAACATCCGGAGTTATTGAATATTTTTAACCATACGAATCAGAAAAAGGGAAGACAACAACAAGCGTTAGCAAATGCTGTATATGCAGCTGCAATGTACATTGATAATTTAGAAGCTATTATTCCAGTTGTAAAACAAATCGGTCATAAGCATAGAAGTTTAGGTATTAAAGCAGAGCATTATCCAATAGTAGGTACATGCTTACTACGAGCGATTAAAGAGGTCGCAGGCGCACCTGATGAAGTTTTAAATGCATGGGGAGAAGCGTATGGCGTCATTGCTGATGCATTCATTAGCATTGAAGCGGATATGTATGAAGAAGCTGCACATAAAGAAGGTGGATGGAAAGATTTCCGCAACTTTGTGATTGTTAAAAAAGTGAAGGAAAGCGACGTTATTACATCATTTTATTTAAAACCTGAAGATGGTGGGAAAGTTTCTTCATTCATCCCAGGACAATATGTAACGATTCAAATAAATATTGAAGGTGAAACATATACGCATAATCGTCAATATAGCTTATCTGATGCTCCTGGAAAAGAATATTACCGTATTAGTGTAAAGAAAGAAAAAGGTGTAGATACACCAGATGGTAAAGTATCTAATTACTTACATGATCATGTAGGGGAAGGAGATGTCTTACCAGTAAGTGCACCAGCGGGAGATTTCGTATTAAATATGGAGTCAACATTACCTGTTGTACTAATTAGTGGTGGAGTAGGTATTACACCGATGATGAGTATGTTAAATACGTTAATTGAACAAGAATCAAAGCGTAATGTATGCTTTGTTCATGCGGCGATAAATAGTAATACACATGCGATGAAAGAGCATGTTGAGACAGTAGAAAAAGAGTATGAACAAGTTAAAGCATATACTTGCTATTCTTCACCGACAGAGCAAGATGTGGAAATGAAGAATTTTGATAAAGAAGGATTCATTGAACGTGAATGGTTACAAACTATTATTCCAACGACTGAAGCAGAATTTTATTTCTGCGGTCCAGTACCATTTATGAAACATATAAATGCTGCATTAATTGATTTGGGTGTTAAACAAGAGAACATTCATTATGAATTTTTCGGTCCCGCAGCAAGCTTACAATAGATTAAATTTGAACAAGCAAAAAACGAGGTATTATTTTACCTCGTTTTTTATTTGTTCTCTTAACAGCCGATTTACTGTTTCACGGCGTATGCCTATCAGTTGACCAATTTCAGTTTGCGTTAATATTTCATATATAGGAATGTCACCTAAATATAGTGTGAACCACTCTTGTAAACGATGAAGACGTTCTTTCGGAGAGACGGTTGACAATTGATCAATACGTTGTTGCATCATTCTTAGTTTCGATTGTAATTGCATAGCGATGTCGGCATATGATTCAGGATTTGCTTGAAGTCTATCGTACCATTCGCTACTAGTAATCGGTTCAACCTCTGTTTTTATTAAAGCGATAGCTGTACCGTGATATTCCTTCGGTGAAATTAAAGAATGGTGAGGTATCGTTTCACCAGGAACGATAATATTAAATAAAAATGGTGTTCCGTCTTCTTCTAATCGAATAACTTTTAATAAACCTGTTTTTATAAAGTATAAAGGACCGTCCTCACCTTGACGGAATAATACATTTCCCTTATGTAGAATCAATGTTAGCCCCCCATTAAAACATTTCTATTTCTTATATTTTAGCGTATATGTATAAAGATAATATGCTTTTTAAACAGCAATTTCATTGACGAAATGTATGCTATTACAGTAGTATACTATTTAGTGTGTAATAGTACTAGCAATGAATACGCTGTAGGGGGTTTAGTATATTGTTAGATGCGATGAAGATGACGGATATGAGAATTCCGGCGAATGCTATCATTCATGTAGAAGAGATGAAAGGTGGAGTCGTTTTATCTATTGAAATAGACGGCCAAATTATTTATACGATGGCTTATGATGAAGAAACAGATAGTTATGCTGAATTATATGATCGAAACGATAAGAGGGCGTGCCAAGTACATGAAGACTTTATGGGATGGTCACTTCTTCACTAAAAAGATGTCAATATGACATCTTTTTTTATTGAATCGATAGATTATACAAAGAAATGAAATATAAGGATAAAATTTGTAATAAATGATTTTGCATTGTTAGCACTTTGTAACTGTCAGATAACTGTTTTTTCGCTATCATAAAGATAACAGTCATAGCTATAGGAGTGATCAACTTGAAGAAAGTACATATTTCAAATTTTATGCTATTAAGTGTTTGTTTAGTTTTATTTGTTCTCCTAGGAGCCTTTTTATATTCATGTGTATAAGAAAAAACGCATTCTAGAAAAAACGCGTTATAAAAATGAAGTAATGATTAATCTAGTTCCAAGAATAATTAATGTGATACGTAATAAATTAATTACTGCATTACCGCTTAATTTTGTGTTAATATAAGCCCCGATTTTTCCGCCAATCCATGCACCAGGAATAAGAATTAATGCATAAGCCCAGCTGACATTTCCTAGAGAGATGTGAGTTAAAGAACTTACAATTGCTGAGAGAAATACGATAAACATTGAAGTTGCTACAGCAATGTGTGCTGGGAACGCAAAAAGGAGCATCATCGCTGGCACAAGTAAGGCGCCACCACCAATTCCGAATAATCCGGATATAAATCCAACTATAAAGGCAATAAAGATAGCGAGAAATGGTGGAAATTGATAGTCTACAGTATTTCCTTCGTTATCTGTAAAAGATCGCTTAATTACAGTCATATTTGATAGGGAAAGAGGTTTCAATTTGTCTCGTAGTATAAGAAGGATGGAGACGAATATAAGAAAAATCCCAAAATATAAAGAAAATGTATCTTGGTTTAAAAATTTGTTTGCCCATGATCCAATAATACCACCAGGGCCACTCCCGATAAATAAAATAAGTCCACTTTTATAATCTACCCGTTTATGTTTCATATAAGTAAGGGTAGAAGACAGTCCTGTAAAAACGACTGTTACCATAGAAGTTCCCACTGCGAGTTGTGGGGATAAACTGTGTAATCCAATTAATAACGGAACGATAATAATTCCGCCCCCAAGTCCGACTAGGCTCCCGACTGTCCCAGCGATTAATCCGATGAAAAGTAACATGATGTATTCCAAAATTGCCAACTCCTCTATATAACTTATCCAACAATCATTATACACGCTTTTTAATAAGAAATAGACTTGTTCACAAAAAAGTCGTCTTCCTAGAAAAATAAGGAAGACGACTTTTGATTAAAAGATTAAGTGTAATAAGTAGTAAAATAACGCAGCTACAGAAGCTGAAATAGGAAGTGTAATTACCCATGTAATTAACATGCGTTTTGCAGTTCCCCATTTTACACCTTTCACACGATGAGAAGCACCAACTCCTAAAATAGAAGAAGAGATAACGTGCGTTGTACTAACCGGTAAGTGAATGAATGTTGCACCGAAAATAACAAGTGATGATGATAAATCGGCAGCTACACCATTTACAGGACGAATTTTCATAATTTGTCCACCGACAGTTTTAATAATTTTCCATCCACCGACAGAAGTACCAAGGCCCATTGCAGTTGCACAAGCTAATTGTACCCAGAAAGGGATGTCGTCAGAAGTATGATAGTTATTGGCCATAAGAGCCATCGTAATGATTCCCATTGCTTTTTGTGCATCATTCGTACCGTGTGTAAAAGCTTGTAATGCTGCAGTAAAGATCTGGAATATACGGAAGTTTTTGTTCGTTTTCGTTAAGTTAAAGTTTTTAAATACGACTTTAAAAATACTATATACGATATAACCAATAACAAAAGCGATAATCGGTGAAATGATTAAAGCTTCAAGAATTTTTATAAACCCTTTATAGTTTAATGCGTTAACACCAGCAGCAGCAATTGCTGCACCAGCGATTGCGCCAATGATTGCATGCGAAGAACTACTTGGAATACCATAGTACCAAGTGATTAAATTCCAAACTATTGCCGCAAGCAAAGCAGCTAAAATTACAAGAGAACCATTAGGTAAAGCAAATGGGTCAACGATATCTTTTGTAATAGTTTTTGCTACACCTGTAAATGTCATCGCACCTAAAAAGTTCATAATAGCTGCCATAATAATTGCATGTCTAGGCTTTAGAGCTTTCGTTGAAACAGCCGTTGCAATAGCGTTTGCTGTATCGTGAAATCCATTGATAAAGTCAAAAGCTAAAGCGCAAATGACTACTAAAACGGTCAGTATCAAGAGTGTATCCATGATCAAACTCCTTACGCGTTCTTCATAATGATTGTTTCTAATACGTTTGCAACGCTTTGACAGCTATCAGCTACTTCTTCAAGCTCTTCGTAAATCTCTTTAAATTGAATAATCTTAATCGGATCTTTCTCACGAGAGAATAGGTGCTTAATCGCATGACGGCGAATATCATCACATTGTGACTCGTAATCCTTAATCTTAATCGCATTTGTACGAATATCGACTAATTTCTTTTTAGACAGTAATTCAACAGAGTTTGCAATTTCAATCGCACATTGATTAATTGCTTCTACGAATTTAATCATGTATTCATCAGCTTCTGTAATAGAATACATTTCGAATAGACTAGCACTATGATCTAGTCCGTCTAATACATCATCCATACTCATTGCAAGCTGTAGGATGTCTTCACGTTCAATAGGAGTAATGAACGCTTTGTTTAGCTCCATAATGATTTCGTGAATAAATGAGTCACCTTTTGACTCATACTCTTTCATGCGCATAGAAAACTCTTTTAAATCGCTAGCATTTTTAATTTTATACTCCACGAAAAACTGCGCGCCTTCTTTTAAATTTTCGGAAACATTCATTAGCATTTCAGAAAATTTATCTTTTTTTGATTTAAAGACCATTATTGTTACCCCCACAAAAGTAATATATGTAAAATATATTGGCTAGTCAATTCTAACAAAAAACTGTCGTTTTTTAAAACATTTTATCGAAAAATTTACAAAAACTTAACATAACTCACATTGTTGTATTAATAATATTAATACTTAATGATGAATATCTTACTTGTAGAATGTCCTTTTCTTGTGAAAAGTATGAATGTGAAAGAAAAGCTTTACACTATAGGAACGACTACGTTATTATAATAAATTTAAAAGGAGGTATATTCTTCCTTTTAAAAAGAAGAGTGTAAACAAATGAAGGAAGTGAACGAATGAAATTGAAGAACACTCACTTTAAAAAAACGCTTGAGTGGTTCAATGAGAGGAAGAAACTACGCAATTCATTAATTGTATTGGGAAGTTTACTTGCTACTCTATTTATTGTTGTAAATATAATAATTTCCATTCAAGATATATCTGAATTAAAACAAGCTGTTCCACAACCGACTTTAATTTATGATGCAAATAATGAAGTTGCGACTAAATTAGCTTCTTCTAAAACAGAAGGGGTCAAAAGGAAAGATATTCCTGATATTATGGTTCAAGCAATTGTTGCAGTAGAAGATAAGGAATTTTTTAGTCATCATGGTATTTACTATAGTGGAATCATAAGTGCTGTATTTAAGAACATTACAGCCGGTGAAGTTGTGGCAGGTGGTAGTACAATTACACAACAACTTGCGAAAAATGTATTTTTAACGCAAGACCGTACATTCTCGCGTAAAATAAAGGAATACTTTCTAACGAAAAAAATAGAACGTACTTATACGAAAGATGAAATTGTTGAAATGTATATGAATCAAATTTATTTTGGTGAAGGTGCTTGGGGGATAAAAAGAGCAGCTAAATCTTATTTTGATAAAGAAGTAAAAGACTTAACGATTTCAGAAGCTGCAACGATTGCAGGATTAATTAAAGCGCCATCTGCGTATTCGCCGTATAAAAACTTTAATAAGTCAATTGAAAGACGTAATGTCGTATTAAGTTTAATGAAGGAACAAGGATATATTTCTGAAGAACAATATAATCAGGAAAAAGAATCAGGTCTTGTATTACGACGTGGTGTTGACGATAAATATAAGGGGAAATATTCTCAATACGTAGATTATATTGTTAGAGAAGCGATGGACAAGTATGAATTAACACAAAATGAAATTTTAGCAGGTGGTTATCGTATTTATACGGAACTTGATCCGAAAAAACAACAAGCGGTTGAAGATGTTGTGAATAATGATAGTTATTTTAAAGATAGTGGTTCAGATCAGCTTATGCAAACTGGAGTGGTTCTTATGAATCCAAAAACTGGCGGTGTTCCGGCTTTAGTTGGAGGCAGAGGTCCTTATCAATTTTTACAGTTTAATCATGCAACACAATTAAAAAGACAGCCAGGTTCAACGTTAAAGCCTCTTGCAGTGTATGTACCAGCATTAGAGCAAGGATATGAAGTATACGATGTATTAAAAGATGAACCGTTTAATATTAAAGAATATGCACCACAAAATAGTGATCATACGTTCCATGGTAATGTGACGATGTATGAAGCAGTGGCAAAGTCATATAATGTTTCAGCAGTTTGGCTATTAGAGCAAATTGGATTAGATAAAGGATTGAAATCTTTAGAGCGGTTTGGTATTCCATTAGATCCTGAAGACCGTACGTATCCGATTGCTTTAGGAGGTATGCATGTAGGGACTTCACCTTTTGTAATGGCTCAAGCGTATAGCGCATTTGCAAATGATGGTGTCCAAGTAGAAGCTCATGCCATTAGAGAAATCCAAAATGCTGAAGGAGAAACAATTGGAAAATGGTATAAGAAAGAAACTCGTGTGACGAACGAGAAAGTTGCCCAAAAGATGACATACTTATTAAAAGGTGTTGTTGAAAGGGGAACGGGTGAAAAAGCGAAAGTTAATAATATCGATACAGCAGGCAAGACAGGGACTACCCAGCTTGTAAACGGACCAAGCATTGGTGCGAAGGATTCGTGGTTTGTTGGATACACACCGGATTTAGTAGGTGCGATTTGGGTAGGGTATGATAAAACGGATAGTGAGCATTATGTGCCAGGAGGTAGTCAAATTACAACGACAATGTTCCGGGACATTATGAAGAAAGCGAATGGAAATCCAACTCAAAAGGCATTTCAGTTATCGCTAATACCTGAGGCGGATTATACAAAACAATTAAAAATGATTGAGGAGGAAAAACGAAGAAAAGAAGAAGAGGAAAAGCGAAAAGAAGAGGAACAACAAAGAAAAGAACAGCAAAAGGAATGGATAGATAAAGTAAAAGAGTGGATTCCATTTTGGTAAAAAAAGAGGCGAATAACGAGTTCGCCTCTTTTTTATGAGAAATGAGTGATTTTATCTCGATTCAAAATTTGGTAGCAGAAAAGAAGTCTGGTGGGAGTCGAGCTGCCTATAAAAATTCGATTGTTTTAACTTAATAATCAGTGGGTAGGGGGAAAAATCCACTGATTAAAGCTTCAATTTATTTGTTTAGCGTAACATGGGTACTGCCGAAGGATTGAGAATCATACGTGACGGTTATTATTCCTTTACTAATAGGTTCATATGGTAATTCCTCTTCGTAACTTCCAGTATTTTCATTATGGATAGAGAGTGTTATTTCATCAACGTCTTTATTTTTATATTGATCTTTAATCGTTTCGGCGATTTGAAGTAGGTTTTCATAACTAGAAGCTTCTGTAATAAGCATTCCTTTTATAATCTTTTTTTCATTTTGTGTGGAAGAGGAATACGGGACTTTATTTTGTTTTGTATACAGAAGTTCGTATGGAACTGTTTTTCTTTCTGCTTTTGAAATGTTTGAATATTTTAGAGTTAAAAGAAATCCTATACATAAAATTATGCATACCATAAGAACAAACCAAAAACGTGTCAGTGATATAATTCGCATTATCATCCCTCTTTCATGTCTTTGTCTTCACTATTCATCATACAAAAAGAGGATTAAGCTAGAGTAAATTTGAAGTAAAGAAACGTAAAGAAGGAGCACTTATCCTCCAAAATAAGTGCTCCTTTTTATTAAAAAAAAGATTTAACATACAATCAAAATAATACAAATTACTATAAATCAAACATTCTTGGTCGTTCAAAAATAAGATGAAAACTAAAAATTAGTAAATTCGGAAGACTGATAGTGTAGCTGTTGTGTCACCAGTGTTAGGGATGGAAATAGTATTTACTGTAGGTTGTATAGAGATTGTTGTACCAGCTGTTAAAGTAACAATTGTAGAGAAAGAAACCGCACTACCGATAACGTTAGTTGAAAAATTACGAGTAGGTGGTTGACCGTTGAATGAAATACCGAATCCAAATGGTGAAGAACCCGGGAAGGTTGTAGATGCTGAGAAACTAATATCGTATACTCCTGTTTCTAAAATAGTTAAAGTATCTGAAGTGTCATTAAAAAAGAGATTATTTAGTTCGAAAACTTGATTGAATTGGATATTTGTTCCAGGAGATATGGTTTGTGGGTTAGAATTTCCTATTGCTGCTATAGTTACAGGGAGTGGTGTGCCCGACGGTCCAGTAGCGCCAGTCGGCCCTTGGATACCTTGAGATCCTTGAGCACCAGTAGCACCTTGAGCGCCAGCTGGTCCTTGAGCACCAGTAGCACCTTGAGAACCAGCTGGTCCTTGAATACCTTGAGAGCCTTGAGCACCAGTAGCACCTTGAGAACCAGCTGGCCCTTGAATACCTTGAGGTCCTTGAGCGCCAGTAGTACCTTGAGTGCCAGCCGGTCCCTGAGCGCCAGCCGGTCCTTGAGCTCCAACTGGTCCTTGAATACCTTGAGAGCCTTGAGATCCAGTAGCACCTTGAGCGCCAGCTGGTCCCTGAGCTCCTTGAGGCCCTTGAGGTCCAGTAGCACCCGTAGGACCTATTGCTCCTCCGCCAAGGCAACCTGATCCATATTGCACTAGGATAGCTTGAATTTCTGTAATGAGCTTAACGAGTTTATCGATAGTACAGCAATCGATTTTGAATAACTTAGCAATATACAATAAATAATTAAGCAGACTTTGTAGTTCAACGTATAATGCTCCGCATGAGAAAGGTGATGTCTTTAGGATAGTTAATAAGTTAGCAATAATGGAGTTTCCGATTTTTTCTTGTGCAGGTGATAAATCTAAGCAACTGAGGAATTTTTGAAGATTATTTAGGATATCAATTAGTTTATCAATATTATCTTGAGAAGGGTTTTGAAATACGGCTTGAATATTTTGACCAAGAGCTTGAAGAAGTCTAACATACTCTTTAAGTTCGGACTTAGAGATATTAATATAACTGCAAGCTCTTACTTCGCAACAATCATTACCATAGAATACTTTCCCTTTATTTTTGTTGGACATTTTTTCATTCCTTTCTTTTATAGAATAAATAGTCTTTACTATATAATAAAATGAAAATTAAACTGAACTCGTGATGGACAAACTACTATTTCAAAAAAAATAAGAAGTTTACCCATCTTGCGAAAACAAAGAAAGATTAAGAGGTAGAGAAAGATTTATATAAGTAAAAAAAGAATAGGCTATAATAAAAAAACTGCACGCCAATTGTTAGGTTATATCTAACAATTGGCGTGCAGTTCCTGGAACAGTCCAACCTTTTTAATGATTAATTCTTTCAGGGTTTGTTTTAGGTAAAATTGGGATAGAAATAGTGAAAGTTGTACCGTTTTGATTACTAGTAACTTTTAATGTGCCATTATGATTTTGAATAATTTTCTTCGTTACTGATAATCCCAGTCCCGTTCCTGAGTCTTTTGTAGAGAAAAACGGATCAAATATATATTCTTGAATAGCTGGAGGAATGCCGGTTCCATTATCTTTGAAAGTAATACGAACAAAATTATTTAAGCGATAACTAGTAATTTGAATAGAAAGAGGTTCTTCACCTTGAGCGTCGACAGCATTTTGAAATAAATTTAAAAAAACTTGCACGAGTTCATGGCGATCAATATTGACGAGTACACCATCTAATTCGGTAGAAAAATCATAGTCAATAGAAATGTTGTGCAAAAAAACTTCACTAGCAAGTAGTTGTTGAATATACTCGCGTAAAAACGTATTGATTGGAAAATGTTCTCTAGTAAATTCACGCGTTTTTGAAATAGCTAAAAATTTTGTAATAATACTATTGGCACGATCTAATTCAGGGATGAGTAAACTTTTAAACAATTCTTTATTGGATGGAGAAACGCTATCTTGTAGAAATTGCAAGTACCCACGTACCGTTGTAAGGGGATTTCGTACTTCATGTGCAATCCCAGCTGCAATTCGCCCAGCTAGGGAAAACTTTTCGGCATCACGTTCTGTATTTAAATAATGAAATACACTAATAACTCGGAAAATCTCTCCATTATAATCACGAATAATGCGGTTATTTACGATGCCATAGTTTTTGTCTAACACTTCCTCATTATATATTTCGGTTCCCGTTTTTAACGTTTCAATAGCTTTAATTTGTTCTTCAGGTAAGTTTAATAATTGTTGAATTGGTTTCCTAATTATAGAATTTCGTATTACACCAAAATCATCTGCTGCAGCTTGATTACATAATGTAATGTTACCTTTATTATCAATAAAAGTGACGTGATGCGAGAATGCATCGAAAATATGAACAAAATGTTTTTCGAGTTGTTCAAATAAAAATAGTGAATCGCAAGTAAGCTGAAAGGTAGGCTCTTTATCTTTTTGTTGTATGTGTTGAATAGAATGAGATGTTCTCGTTTTTTTTATTTGCAAACCAATATGTGGATTTTTATATGTGAAATGATGTGGTAATTGATTTACAAGCTCTTCATATAACCGTACTTTATTTTCCAATTCTTTTATTCGATTTTCATGAGATAAAATAATATCGTCTTGAAGCATAAATAAATAACCCCTCAATTTAAAAATTCTTCCATTTAGTATATCATATTTTTATACGGATACTCTTAAAGAATGAGCGACTTTATGAAAGTGATCGGATGGTATTTTTGTGAAGTAATATAGAATGAGTGTAAGCTGAAGTTGGGAAGGGAGGAATTTGTTTGCTTTTTATTGGAGTGACGGGATGGGGAGATCATGATTCTTTATATAGTAATCCCTATGAAAATAGAAATAAATTGCGAACTTATAGTGAACATTTTCCCATTGTGGAAGTAGATAGTTCATTTTATGCGATACAACCTGCGCGGAATTATACAAAATGGGCGATGGAAACGCCGAAAGATTTTTCTTTTATAGTAAAAGCTTATCAAGGAATGACAGGACATATGAAAGGGGAAATCCCTTTTTCTACGTTCGATGAGATGTTTGATGTGTATAAACAATCAATTCTTCCTTTAATAGAAGCGAATAAATTAAAAATGATTTTATTTCAATATCCACCATGGTTCGATTGTAAAGTGAAAAATGTAGATTTACTTCGATACACGAAAGAAAAAATGGAAGATTTCCCATGTGCAATAGAATTTCGAAATCAAACATGGTTTTATCCAGAAATGAGAGATAAGACGTTACAATTTTTAGAACAAGAAAAATGGATTCATACAATTTGCGATGAGCCTCAGGCAGGAATAGGATCAGTACCGCTTGTATTAGAGGCAACAAACTCAGACATGGCGTTAATACGTTTTCATGGCCGGAATGTTCATGGATGGCTTGACAAAGGAGAAAATTGGAGAGCGGTTCGTTGTTTATATCGCTACAATAATAATGAGTTGAAAGAATGGGTAAAACGATTAGAGCAATTGAAAAAAAAGACTAAGGACATATACGTTTTGTTTAACAATAATTCGGGTGGGGATGCGGCGGACAATGCGAAACAGTTGATGGAAATGACGAATATTACATATGGCGAGCCGAAACCAGAGCAATTAAATTTATTTGAATAAATACAAACAAGAAAAGCACTGTACAAACAGGGGGAATGTACAATGCTTTTCTATATGAAAAAGAGGGGTAACAATGTTACTGAGCGTTTGGTTGATTCATCAATTGTTGGCTTCGTAATAAATGATAATGGTTATCATTATCATAGTCAATAGTTTTTCGAAAAATAAATAAAAAACTTTTGATATTTTGAAAATAAATAAAAAAAGAACAGCGATTACTGCTGTTCTTTTCCATTGACGAATTGTTGTAAATCAAAAGGAGTTATCGCTTGGATAAATTCCTTTGAGATAAGTGTTTGAACAAGAGTGCTTTCAGAAATTGTAGCACCTGTTTTCTTTTCATAAGATTTCTTTAATAAATCAAGTTTTTCAGCCGTTTCTTTCGGTAATTCAATTGTTAATGTGTTCATAATTTCTCCCCCTTACTATTAGAGTACCACTACAGTATAGGAGAGACAAGAAAAGAGAATATGAAACATAAAAAAGGTTACCAAATTTACAAATGGTAACCTTTTTTATGTATAAGAGTTATTAAGCAATACCGATATACTTTAAAGTTTTTGATGGAGTACTGTGATCAAAGAAGTGTTGTAAAAATGCAATATCAACACCTGATTTGTATGCACAATAGCCCCAAGTTTTTCGAAGTGTATGTGAGCTAATCCCTTCTAATCCAACTTCTTTTGCAGCTTTGTTTAAAATGTACCATGCATGTTGTCTCGTAATAGACTTTGTTCCTTTTTGAGACTTTAATAATGGTTCATTACGTTTCCAAGTTTTACGTTCTTTCATGTAGTCTTCGATTGCGTGCTGTAAGTCTTCATTTACAGCAAACCATTTATGTTTCTTTACTTTTTCATTGTAAAATAAAATGGAATGGCGAACATTTTCATTTTCATCGATTACATCACTAACTTTTAATTGTAAGATTTCACTTACTTTCAAGCCAGAATTTACAGCTAATACGAATAATAAGCCATCACGTTTCGAAGATTGTAAAAGTATATTTTTGATAGTTTCTAATTGTTTTTCGTTTTGAATAGGTTGTCCTGCTTGTTTCATTTCACGCACTCTCCTCTTTTATATGTGTAAAGGAAAGGATTAACTTGTTTCTTACTATAAAGGGAGAGTGTGAATTTCATGTGAACTCCTAGTGAAATTAAGACAAATTATTTGACTTCTTTCACTTTTTGTAAATTAAAATAAAATACAACACTATTAGTTGTATTATACACACCGTATTCAGCGCGATGTAAGTCTAAAATGTTTTTCACAATGGATAACCCAAGGCCAGTACCTCCAGTATGACGGCTACGAGAAGCGTCTAAACGGTAGAAGCGATCCCAAATTTTTTCAAGGCTTTCTTCTGGAATAGGATTGCCTGTGTTTTCAATTTCGATTTTCACTGTATCTTCCGTTTCTACAATAGAGACGTGTATTTTTTCACCATCTGGAGTATATCGAATTGCATTGCTAAGCAAGTTCACAACTACTTGCTTAATACGGCTACGATTTGCTTTAACAAATAGAGAAGAGTCAGCATGGATGTCCACTTGTAAATGTTTTTCCTCCATGCTAAATAATAACTTTGTATAGACTTGTTGAATTAATTCGCCAATCGAGAATGTCGACATTTCTAGTTTGTACGTACCTGATTCTAGTTTTGCTAATTCTAACATTTCAACAATGAGCCTGTTCATATTATCTGTCTCTTCCAAAATAACATTTGTATAATATGTCGTATCTTTACTTACGCCATCCTGAATACCTTCAGCGAAGCTACGAATAACACTAAGTGGTGTTTTTAATTCATGAGATACACCAGAAATGAATTCTTTTCTCGTTTTTTCCAATTGACGTTCGCGTTCAATATCTTGTTGTAATTTTGTATTGGCAACATTTAATCGGTCGATTCGATCTTTTAAATTTACAGAGAGTGTATTAATACTACTTGATAACCCGCCAATTTCATCGTCTGCTGTAACAGGTAACTTCTCGCTAAAATCAAAGTTGGCCATTTTTTTTGTAACGCGATTTATCTTAATTAATGGTTTAACAATGATTTTTGAGTAGTAGAAGGATAACAAAATAATAACGAGAAATACGATAATTAAGGCATAGACATAATAATCTTTTAAAACGAGCATCGCTTCATTAACAGGTTGTAAAGATGCTATCACAAAAGCGTACTCCTTAATTACTCCGTTTTCCATAATAGGCTTTACAAAGACACTGTTTTTTATATTTTCCCCACTATCTAAAATATACGTGTTTAATTGATTTGAATTAGAAGTACCTTGTCTAATAGTTCTTGCAAAATATTGAACAGCTTGTAATGTTTCAAAATCCTTTGCAAGACGAACCTCAGCCTTGGAAGGAAGCTGTAATTTAGATATTACCCCAGTAAAATGGATTGGAGAACCAGTATTATCATATCGATTTTTAAGTTTATTTTTAGATGGATTACCACTAATGGATTGAAAATCTGAATTGAATTGTTCATTTTCCCATCTAGTATTATTAGTTATTAATTCTTGAGGTGTTATTACATTATTCGATTGGAGTAGTCCGTTTACATAAATTATTCCATCCTTTTTTAATCCTAAGTTTGCGAATTTATTATATTCTTCTGGTGTTAAAAGATTGTTAAGGGGGATGGAATAGGTTTTATTATTGTCAGGGTTAATCACATCAATGTAAAAACTGTATTCACTTTTAATAATTCCGTTAGAATCTAAAAATTGGATTTCGGCATTTGTTTTATCATGAAATTCTTGTTTTAATTTTCTAGTTTCCTCAAAGTCTTGGGCGCTTTTTTCGTAATTATCTACGAATTTTTCAAAAGCCGTTTGAACGGTTTTTACTTTTTTATTAATATAAAACTTCTCTAAAAATAGAGATTGTCCAAGAAAAAAAAGGAGAAATATGATTGTAAATAAAGTTGATGTTAATAAAAATAGTTTAAAGACGATGCTTCTGTTCTTCACTGTTTCACCTCGTATGAAAAATACTGTAATATAAATGATTTCTTAATTATAACAAAGGTTACAAAAAAGTAGAGGGGATAAATCTGTCTCTCTCTAAAGTAGTTTTTTATAGAAAGTCACATAAAGAGAAGGTGCAGTGACTTTCGAAGTATTTTAGCATAAAAAAGAACTCGCCAGACGTATGACAAGTTCTTTAGTGTGCTATTGCTGAATTGCTGCATCTAAAGCGATTTCAATCATTTCGTTAAATGTAGTTTGACGCTCTTCAGATGTTGTTTCTTCACAAGTGAAGATATGGTCGCTTACTGTTAATACAGATAATGCATTTACACCATATTTAGCTGCTAATGTGTAAAGAGCAGTCGTCTCCATCTCTACTGCTAATACACCGTAATCTCCAAGTTTTTTAACCATGTCCATGCTTTCACGATAAAATACATCTGCTGTTAATACGTTACCAACACGAACGTGTAATCCTTTTTCAGTTCCAGCATCGTAAGCTTTCTTTAAAAGATCGAAGTTTGCAGCTGGTGCAAAATCAAATCCTGGGAATGTTAAGCGGTTCATATTAGAATCTGTACAAGCTGTCATTGCGATAATAACGTCACGTACTTTTACATCTTTTTGAATTGCACCACAAGTTCCAACGCGGATTAAATTTTTTACTCCGTAGCTTTGGATCAATTCGTTTACATAAATAGAAATAGAAGGAACACCCATACCTGTACCTTGAACAGATACACGCTTTCCTTTATAAGTTCCAGTGAAACCTAACATGCCACGCACGTTGTTATAGCAAGTAACGTCCTCTAAAAATGTTTCAGCGATATATTTTGCACGTAATGGATCACCAGGTAATAGAATAGATTCAGCAATTTCGCCTTGTTTTGCTTCAATATGTACACTCATGAAAAGTCCTCCTTATTATGTATTGATAGAAATCAATATCATTTGCATTATACACTACGACTCCTTTCAATCAAAATCTTTTTTATTTGTAATATGTGCAAAAGAGGAGGATTTCATAAATCATAATCTAGAATATATATTTAAGAGGTTTTGCATGGATAAAGACAATAAAAATGGTAGGTGATATTTTGAAAAATCTTGTCATTGGGCTTATTGCACTAGTACTTGTTGTGGCAGGAGGATTTTACATAAAAAAATATCAAGAAACTGTAGAAACGACCGGAGATGTTCAAGAAGTGAAATGGGATGTGGAAAATAAAAAGGGAAATGAAAAAGTCGATATTTCGTTTCAATTGCTAAATAAAATGAATAATGAAGTTCGTGGTGTAAACGATCAAATTCGGGCAGTGATAGTGGATGGGAATTTGAAACACATACAACAAACGAAGCCTATATTTGCTGGAAATGGATCGTATAAGCTATCTTCAGATGTAGCGAAAGGTGAAGAGTACACGATATTTTTGTATGAAGATGAAAACAAGTCTGTGGAATCATTTTCTAAGAAAGATTTTGGTGAAGAAAAAAAGGAGAAAAACAAGGACAAGAATAAAAAGAAACTACCTGTCGATACTGTACTTACAAAAAATATAGGAGAGTATCAAGTGTCTCTTTTATTCGGTGCATTACATCCGAATGAGGCAGTGACATTAACACTTCAGTTTCAAGCGAAAAAGGGAGAAAAGCTGAAATTAAATTCAGGGAGAGGTGAAGTCAACGCTCTATATATCGTTGATGAAACGAGGGAACATTTTTTATATGCCATTCCTGTTGATACGGATGAGCAATTACAATATCGTATTACATTTCCTGAAGAAGGAACATATAAAATATGGGGGGATTTCTATATAAATGGTAAGAAGTATGAAAAGGAGTTTAGTATACAAGTTCAAAAACGAAAAAACAGCTAAGTACTTAGCTGTTTTTTCGTTTTCCTATTAATTTTGTTACAGAGAGCATTGTAATTGGTAAAGAATGATTCTTTCGAAATGCTAAATATTTTCCGCTCCATGCAGGTTTGTATTTTTCTTTAAAATGTCGTAAACCACTGAAGCTATATGTGTAACGAACGTTATTAAATATTGCAGCAGCAACTCGTTCAGACCAGAACGATTGCGTTGATAAACCGACATTTGAGAGTGGTGCCATACCAATATTAAAGGAATGGTATTCATTTTCTTTTGCCCAGTGGAATAAGTGGATGAAGATTGCATCCATAATTCCGCTAGGGGCATCTGGATAATAACGCATTAAATCAACAGATAATATGCCACTTTGATATACTGGCATAAAGGTTGTGAATGCAATGATTTTTCCTTCTGCATCAGATAATGTAGCGATAGGGGCACGACTAATATAATCACGATCGAAGTACCCAAGTGAAAATCCTTTCTCCTTTTTCCCGCCGAGCCAAGCATCAGACACTTTCTTTAATTCCTCGTATAATTCGTCTGAGAATGGCGGCTTATGAATAGAGAATGTATAACCTTCTCGTTCAAAACGGTTGAAAGTAGCTCGCATACCAGCACGTTTTTTTCCTGTTATTGTAAACGTATTTAAATCAACGACAGCCTCTTCGCCAAGTTTAAAGAAGTTGTAGCCGAAATCGTGATATAAGCTCATCCATTTGCTTTCAATTTGATAGAATACGCAAATATACCCAAATCGATCAGCTTCAGCTAAAAATTCTTGCAACACAGTGCGATAGGAGGATGGATCACCAATTGGATCACCTAGTACAACAAGACGTTTTCCAGTAATTGAAAAGAGAAGAAGTGCTTTTCCGTCACTACTAAAGAAGAACTGTTTATCTCCTAAAAAACCTAAATGACTAAGTACATTCCCGCCATGTTCCTCTAAGAAGTTTTCTAACCTTTTATCATTAGCTGGTTGCCCGGGAAATTCACTACGGTAACGATTGGCAATTAGTGAACCGATAAGTAAAAAAGTAGGAACGAAAAAGGCGGCTGCTAATGCACTTCGTTTCACTTGTGTAATATTTCGAACGACAAAATCGGGTTGGAATGCTTCTTTTGCGCCTGCAAATAAAACACCTAAGTTTTTGTATAAATATAACGTAAGTAATAAGAAGATAAACACTTTTACGATGTCAGAAAGAGAGACTTCCATTTTCTCGCGTGCAAATCTTTTGCGAAGCATATACAACACAGCAAGTACGATTAATAAAATAAAGGTTTCTTCAATATCAATTCCTTTTAGGGTATTAAAGATTGCTGCTCCAATTAAAGAAACAATCGTCATATAGTAAGAACGCTTTGTTCCATAATATATGCCTCGCGAAAGAATCAGGAGGAGAATACCGAATGTTAATGATAAGCTAAAAGAAAATTGAATAAGATGCTTTGGAGCTAAAATATGTAAGGCGTGAGCTCGATTTATACTAGTCGGTAAAATTGTTGATAGAATAACCATTAAGCCAGCGAATACGGTTAAAGCGGCGGATGCCCATGAACCTAATTTCCCTAAAAAATCACGTTGTAAAGTCCAAATTACACCAGTGGTTTCTAATGCAGGTGCAATAAATGGTTTGTCTTCAATTTTTTTTATGGCCGCTCCTGTCATTTCAAATGCTGCAAAAATGAGACCAAGGCAGAATGGTAAGATGTAATAGACAAGTCGATATAATAACATAGCGGGTAGTAATACGCCCGTATCAACTCCGTATTGTCCTAGTCCGGTTAAGAAAACAAGATCAAATGAACCAAGGCCACCTGGGACAAGACTTACGACACCAGCTAAAGCAGCGATTACATAAACACCTAAAAACTTTTGAAATTCGATATCAATTCCAAACAATATTAAAATGACGTACATAACGATACCAGCAGATACCCACTCGACTAATGAAACTAATGAATATAAAACAGTTGGATTTTTCTCTTCTTCTTCATCATCTTTTCCCTCTGTCTGTTTTGTTTTTCTATTTTTAATTTTAGAAAACCCAATATATATAGGAACGAAAAGAGCAAAGAAGATAAGAACAGGCCATAACAACGGTTTTTCGTGCAGAATAAAACTTGTGTCTAATATTCCAATAAGGCCGAGGAATGACAGAATGGCTAATCCGTTAATAAAGGCAGTTGTCATCCAAGCAATGCTTTTAACAAGTTTCCCATTCTCTTTTATATGCGGACGATACAGCATTGTACGTACACCAGCACCAACAAGACCTCCAAAACCGAGAAACCCATTTAAAGTGTTAGCGATCCATGAGATGCGAAAAATCTTTTGGACAGGAATATCTGCTTTTAAGTAACGAAGCATAACAAAGTCATAAAAGAACATTGTTGACACGGCAAATGCACCGAGTGTAATTGCTAAAAAGACTCCTCCAGTTGGAATGTTTTTAATTGTTTCAATCGCTTCTAAAAAAGAAATACCTGATAATTCTTTTTTTGCTTGAAAGAATACAATAGTTAGGACAACAAATGGGAAGATTATTTTCCCGATTTGTAAGAAACGTTTCCATGAAAACGACATAAATACAACTCTCCTTGTGTAAGAAAACTGAGACAATAATATTATTATGACAAACTTCAAGAAAAATAAAAAGGTAATTTCCTGTATATGAAAGCTATTTTTTATATAGGTTATATTTGAAAGAATATTTCGTTTATTGGAAAATTAAGTTAGAATAAAACAAAAGAAGGAAGAGAGGGAGAATAGATGATTATAATAGGTTATGCAGGATATGAGTTAGAGAAAGAAAAACCTAATACATCAGAAGATTTTTTTAATAGATCTGAAGTGACATATATATTAAATAATCAAGAGAAAACCTTTTCTGTCTTATATGTTCGATATTTTGAAGAAGTTTTACAAGAAATTACTCCTTTTGAAGGAAATCCAGTTTATAAAGTAGAAGAACAAAACGTATATTTACGAGATATTGTAGCGATTGCTTGTTTAGTGAACAATAAAGAGCTACGCGCGCAGAAGCGCTTGTATCTCAATGAAGTAACAGACTTTCAACGATACTTTGACGAGGGAACAGTGGTGAAAGTACAAGAAATATTAGCTGAATTACATAAAAATAAAAGAGTAGAAATAGCGTAAAACGGCAAAGGAGAGAGAAGCCATGTCTAATTCGATGGTTGAAAATCAAACAGAACAAGTTTCTATATTTTTAGAAGATGTTATTACCTTGATAACGAATTATGTAAATTATCATACGTTACCTTCTTTATTGGAGGAGACACCAACAGGAAACGAGCAATACTATAAAGGAATATTAGCATCAATAAGAAGACTTCTTGTTTTTTGTGAAGAAGGACTTGATGCATGTTTTGTTTTGTTGAATAGCCAACCATTTCGAAAGGCCGCAGCTGAAAAAGTTTTATATAAGATTTACCATCAAGTAATTGCAGAGTTTTTTTCGCCAAAGAATGATCATTGGTATGAAAATAGTCGTTCTGCTTATACCGGGAAAAATTCTATTGTTTTTCAGCAAACACCACCTGTGTCCATAGAACAAGTGATGAAGGAGTTAGAAGGCAAGTTTCAATTGATGCGTGAAGAACTAGAATATTATGAGACAGATTACCAAACAAAAATGTTGCACAAATATTAATTAAGGAAAAGAAGCTAAGGAAACTTAGCTTCTTTTCTTTTTGTCCAGTTATATAAGGGATTTTAATTGAATATAGTTAAAGTGGATAGCATCAAGGAGGTGTGACATGAGTCAGCAAGGTGTATTTACAGATTACTTTCATGAAGTAGAGAGCTGGTGTGAAAGTGTTCTTCATGTATTAGATAGCCGTGCAATGGAAGTGTATGATGTCCATATGCTTGCTTATAAAATTCAAACGTTATTAGAGCGTATGAAAGAGCATGAATACGACACAGATGCCGAGTTTATGTATGAAATAAGTGAGGATGTAGAACATATTCAGCACCATTTACAGGAAGTATTTATGCAAGAAGGAGAGGAATATGAACTATGTGAAAGAGGGGATAGCGAACGATCTGTTCCGATAGGGGGGCATACCCTTCCGCCATTACCTTATCCATATAATGCGCTAGAACCGTACATTTCACGAGAAATTATGATGTTACACCATGATAAACATCATCGTAGTTACGTGGAAGGATTAAATAAAGCAGAGAAGATGATGGAAGAAGCGAGAAAAACAAATCAATTTGATTTAATTAAGCATTGGGAAAGAGAAGCGGCTTTTCATGGATCAGGTCATTACTTACACACGATATTTTGGAATAACATGAAAAAAGATGGTGGTGGGGGTCCACGAGGGGCATTATCACAAGAAATTGAGAAGGATTTTGGGAGTTACTTACGTTTTCAAAAACATTTTACAGAGGCGGCTTCGAAAGTTGAGGGGTCTGGATGGGCAATTCTTGTGTGGGTGCCTCGGTCGGGAAGGTTAGAAATTTTGCAAAGTACCCTTCATCAATTATTTACACAATGGGATACGATACCACTTCTTGTACTTGATGTATGGGAACATGCGTATTATTTACAATATCAAAATCGAAAAGATGAATATATTAAAAATTGGTGGAATGTTGTAAATTGGCCAGATGTAGAAAAGCGATTTGAAATTGCGAAACAAATTGAATGGACACCGTATTAGACGCATATCCCATGCGTCTTTTTTAGTGGAGGTGGAAGGAAGATTTCGTTCATATTTTAAAAGGCCAAGCATACACTTGTACAAAAAGTGCCAAAAGGACGTGGGGGGAAATATGAGACGAATTTGTATAATAATTACGCTAATTATAATGTACGCAAGCCTTATGCCGATTCCTACATATGCAAAAATGAACAGTGGTGTCAGTGCTCGTAACGCAGTCTTAATGGAACAGCAATCCGGTCGTGTGCTATATGGAAAATTAGAACATGAGCCACAAAAAATTGCTAGTATAACAAAAATTATGACAGCATTGTTAGCTGCTGAATCAGGAAAAATGAAAGAACTGGTATCGGTTAGTAATGAAGCGGTACGAGTAGAAGGATCGGCAATTTATTTAAAGCCTGGACAGAAAGTGAAGTTAGAGGATTTAGTATACGGTCTCATGCTTAGGTCTGGTAATGACGCAGCGCAAGTAATTGCTGAAAATGTAGGAGGGAGTATAGATGGGTTCGTATATTTAATGAATGAAAAGGCGAAAGAAATTGGCATGAAAGATACTCATTTTTCAAATCCGCATGGCTTGGATGGTGATGGATCCCATTATTCATCGGCCTATGATATGGCACTTTTAACAAAATATGCAATGGGGAACGAGACTTTTAAGAAAATTTTTGGGACAAAAACGTATAAATCAGATTCTTGGGATTATCCGTGGAAAAATAAACATAAGCTTGTGACATCTTATTATGAATTTGCAACAGGAGGAAAAACAGGTTTTACGAAGAAAGCAGGACGGACGCTTGTCACAACGGCCTCAAAAAATGGACTAGATTTAATTGTCGTAACTTTGAGTGCTTCTAGTGATTGGGATGATCATATGAATTTGTTTGATAAAGGTTTTGACCGTTTTAAGCAAACAAAAGTTTTAGGACAAGGAGCAATTGCTGAAATAAATGAAAAGAAATATGCCAATCATGTTTATACGAAAAATAGTTTTTCGGTACCGTTAACGGAAGAGGAAAGAAAGAACGTGGTATTAAAAGTTGAACTCGATAAAAGTGCAAAGCTTACAGATGGAGTAAAAATTGGAAAGACGGATGTTTATGTTGGCAATGAGAAAGTTGGAGAACGGAATTTATTTTATAGTAAACGGAAGTTAGTAGCTACAACGGGAATGTACTGGAATAATGTGAAAGAAATTTTTTCTTACATGATAGGTGTTGGGAACGATGGTTAATCTCGTATGGGTAGCGATGGCAGTTATAGGGATTGTGTACGCCATGATAAATGGAACGATGGAAGAAGTGACTAAAGCTGTATTTGAAGGATCAAAAGACGCGGTAACAATATGTATAGGGCTTATTAGTGTTTTAGTATTTTGGCTGGGCTTAATGAAAATTGCAGAGGAGGCAGGGCTGTTAAAAAAGTTAGTTGCACTTTTTATGCCGATAGTAAAAAGGTTGTTTCCAGAAATACCGAAGGATCATCCATCAATGGGATTTATTTTATCAAATATGATGGCGAACTTTTTTGGATTAGGTAATGCAGCAACTCCTCTTGGTATTAAAGCAATGGAACAGCTTAAAGAGCTAAATGGTGGGAAAGATTCCGCAAGTCGTTCCATGGTGACGTTCCTAGCATTAAATACGTCTGCAATTACATTAATTCCGACTACAGTAATTTCAATTCGAATGACTTACGAATCAGCGAATCCTACTGAAATCGTTGGTGTAACATTCATTGCACAAGTGTTATCGATGATTGGAGCAATTTGGATTGACCGCTATTTTTACCGGAGAAGGAGTAGAAAGGGGCGGAAAAAATGAGCATTGTAAATACAATTTCGTTATGGGTAATTCCTTGTGTAATTGGTTTTATCCTTTTATATGGAACGATAAAGAAAGTTCCGACGTATGAATCGTTCGTTGAGGGAGGAAAAGAAGGGATTCAAATTGCAGTTTCAATTTTACCGTTTATGGTTGGAATGCTTGTATCCATTTCGATTTTTCGAGCGTCTGGAGCGTTAGATGCGATGATATCTGTAATGAAGCCGATGTTAGACTTTATTCACGTCCCAGCGGAAATCGTTCCACTTGCACTTATACGTCCGATTTCGGGATCTGCTGGTTTAAGTATTACGACCGACTTAATCGCTACATATGGGCCAGACTCGTTTATTGGTAGGTTAGCTTCAACGATGCAAGGTAGTACAGATACGACCTTTTATATATTAACAGTATACTTTGGGGCTGTTGGTATTAGAAAAATGGGAGATGCATTAAAGGTAGGACTTTTTGCAGATTTAATCGGAATTATTTGTTCAATCGTGTTTGTTTCCCTATTGTTTCGGTAATGCTATTCATTTTTTGCGCTATTTCGCTTATAATATGTATACGACCACTATTAACGTGTAGTTTAATAGTGGTTTTTTTATGCGGTATTTCTGACAAAATGGTGAACTTTTATTGTGAGAAATATGAAAAATATGGACAATAATAAAGGGTAAAAACATGATTTGGCCTTTATATGTTTATTATCATTGCTATGTTGTTTAAGTGAGATGGAGCAAATAGCCGTAAAGCATATGCGGTTGCCAAGTCTTTCTAATGTAAGGTAAGATAAATTCGAGGTGAAAAAAAGAAATGGAACGATTACAAAAAGTGATTGCACAAGCAGGTATTGCATCGAGAAGAAAGGCTGAGGAATTAATTCAGCAAGGGAAAGTGAAAGTTAATGGAAAAATAGTGAAGGAGTTAGGAACAAAAGTAACTCCTCAAGATAAAGTAGAAGTAAATAACATTCCTCTTGAAAAAGAAGAACCTGTTTATTTTTTACTATATAAACCAACTGGTGTAATTTCAAGTGTATCAGATGATAAAGGAAGAAATGTTGTAACAGACTTTTTCCCTGAAATTAGACAACGTTTATTCCCAATCGGACGCTTAGATTATGATACGTCTGGCGTATTATTGATGACAAATGATGGGGAATTTGCAAATGTATTAATGCATCCAAGATATAAAGTTGAAAAAACGTATGTTGCGAAAATTAAAGGGCCATTAACAGGTGAGAAAATTCGCATGTTAGAACGAGGTGTTGCATTAGAAGATGGAAAAACAGCACCAGCACAAGCGAAAATTATTTCTTGGGACAAGCGTAAAGAGATGGCAATTGTACAATTAACGATTCATGAAGGACGTAACCGTCAAGTACGTCGTATGTTTGAAGCGTTAGACTGTAAAGTTGTGAAATTAAAACGTGAACGTTATGCTTTCTTAGAAGTAGGGAGCCTGCGACCTGGTGATGCGAGAGAATTAACGCCACATGAGGTGAAACAATTACGTGCGCTTGCTTCTACAAAGCCAAGATAAGCTATAGAGTTACAATTTCACCAGTGGAGTGCTCTGCTGGTGATTTATTCAATACAACATTTACAGAAAAGAATACATACCATTTACGGGGGAGAGAAGAGACAATATGAAAAAAAATCGCTTATTATTTCGTGTTATCATTCTGCTCATTTTAAGCGGTGCTGTAGGATTTACACTCTATCAAGGATTTTTCGCTGATAAAGAGAAAATGCAAATTGGAAAAGAAGCACCTAATTTTATTGTGACGGATTTGGAAGGAAAGAAAATTGAACTAAAAGACCTAAAGGGAAAAGGGGTATTTTTAAACTTTTGGGGAACTTGGTGTAAACCTTGTGAAAAAGAAATGCCTTACATGAATGAGCTATATCCGAAATATAAAGAAAAAGGTGTTGAAATCATCGCATTAGATGCAGATGAAACGGATATCGCGGTGAAAAACTTTGTGAACCAATATGGTTTGAAATTCCCCGTTGCAATTGATAAAGGGCAAAAAATCATAGGGACATATGGAGTAGGACCGTTACCAACAACCTTTTTAATTGATAAAGAAGGTAAAGTAGTTGAGCAAATTATAGGTGAGCAAACGAAGGAACAACTAGAAGAGTATTTAAAGAAAATTACTCCGTAATAAAGAAAGCCTTTACATAAGAGGTGGGCACCTATAGTGCCTCTAGATTAAAAATTCTGAGTATTGCGGTAACTCAAGGGTAGAATATACAATAGTACATATAGATACAGGGGCGGTGAGAATATTGAAAGAAATTAAGTGTGAATGTGGACATGTGAATCCGATAGGAACCATTTTTTGTGAAGCTTGTGGAAATCCATTTGAAAACAATGAAAATGTAAAACTGTTGGATATGCGCTATGAGGGAAGTGCACGGAGGTCTCTCACACATACAAAAACGATAGTAGATAAAATCTGGAGTTTTTTCTCTTCTGTAAAAGTAGGTGTATGGCTCATTGTAATCACTTTAGCGGCATCGGCGATTGGGACTATTTTTCCGCAAGAAATGTACATAACTCCAGGGATTGCACCAGCTGAATATTATAAGACCGAGTATGGATTTTTAGGACAATTATACTATCAATTAGGATTTAATAATTTATATGGATCATGGTGGTATATGATTTTAATTGCTTCCATTGGTATTTCACTCGTTATATGTAGCTTAGACCGTGTCATTCCTCTTTATAAAGCATTAAAAAAACAAGGGGTGAAAAGACACCCAAGCTTTTTAAAGAGACAGAGATTGTACGGAACTGGTTCGCCGCAAGAGGGCGACTTAGAACGAGTTCAAATCAATTTAAAGAAACGTAATTATAATGTGAAAGTGGAAGATGGGAACGTTTTAGCGGAAAAGGGACGTTTTTCCCGTTGGGGTCCATATATAAACCATATTGGTCTTATTATCTTTCTATTCGGTGCAATGCTACGTTTTTTACCGAGTATGTATGTAGATGAAGCACTTTGGTTACGTGACGGTGAAACGAAAGAAATACCAGGCACAGATGGTCAATACTATTTGAAAAACGAAAAGTTTATCAAGGAAGTTTATGATAAGAGTAAGGATAAAGAAGTTTTTGATGAAGCAATTGATCGTGTTGGTGATAAAATGATTGCGAAAAACTTCCAAACAAATGCTGTATTATATAAAGCGGTAGGAGAAAATATAGCGGGTCAAAAACCAAAATTAGAAAAGGTAAAAGAAGCTGAAATTCGAGTGAATGAGCCACTCAAATTTGATCAATTTGCTGTTTATCAAGTGGATTACAAAGAAAGTGAATTTAAAAGCATGTCGTTCCATTTGCAAAACAAAGAAAATAATCAAAAGTGGGGACCGATTAAAGTAGATTTAGCGAATCCTACAGAAAAATATGATTTAGGAAATGGGTATTCTCTAGAACTATTAAGCTATTTTCCTGATTTTTATTTTGATGAGAATGGAAGGCCGAATACGAAAACGAAATTACCGAATAATCCTGCATTCGTCTTTAAAATGTTTACCCCGGAAACACCAGAAGGTGAAGTTAGTTTCGTCGGTATTCAGCAAAACATAGAGCCTGATGGGAATAATAAATATAAAATGTCATTTGCAGGTGTGGAAATGCAAAATGCAACAGCTCTTACGGTAAGAAAAGATTTGACACTTTGGATTCTCGGTATTGGAGGATTTATATTTATGGTTGGTGTGATTCAAGGTATGTATTGGAACCATCGCCGTATTTGGATACAACGTGTTAATGATGAATGGTGGGTTGCAGGCCATACGAATAAAAATTGGTTCGGCTTAAAGAAAGATATTGAAAGAGTACTAGAAGGAACAGCGATTCCACAACCACACGATAAAATGAATGATAAAAAAATTAGTTAAGGTGGGGAAACGATATGGTACAAATAAGTAGTAATTTTCTGTTCGCCGCGTTCATCTTATATTTAATTGCAACTTTATTTTTTGGAGGAGCAATTAAAGAAAAAGGTCATAAGTGGGCAAATGTAGGTATAACTATAGCAATTTTAGGATTTATTGCGCAAATAGTATATTTTGTTACAAGATGGATTGCATCAGGACATGCACCAGTTAGTAACTTTTTTGAATTTGGTACATTTTTCGGCATGATGCTTGTGGGAGCTTTTATCATTATGTACTTTGTATATCGTGTAAGTATTATTGGTTTATTTGCTTTACCGGTAGCTCTTTTATTAATCGCTTATGCAAGTATGTTCCCGAGAGAAATTTCGCCGCTTATCCCATCTTTAAAGAGTAATTGGCTACATATTCATGTAACGACAGCGGCAGCGGGACAAGCAATATTAGCAATTAGTTTTATTACAGGCGTAATGTATTTACTGAAAAATGTAGATCAATCAACAAGAAGTAAGCGTACATTTTGGTTAGAGACAGTAGTTTTTACACTTGTTTGTACAGTTGGATTTATTGGAGTAACAACTGTATTTTCGAGTATGAAATACGAAGCGAAGTTTCAATGGATTGATAAAAATGAACAACAAGTTGAGATGAAGTATAATCTCCCTGCTTTAGTTGGACCGCACGAAGGGAAGTTAATGACAGAAAATAAATTAGAGCCAACAGTTGAAGTCCCAGCGATTGTAAATGCGAAAAAATTAAATACTGTTATTTGGTCAGTGTTAGTCGGAACACTACTTTATATTGTATTAAGACTTGTTTTACGTAAGCGAGTGTCAGCGGCACTTCAGCCGTTAGTAAAGAATACGAATAGTGATTTATTAGATGAAATCGGATATCGTTCTATTGCGATAGGATTCCCAGTGTTTACATTAGGAGCATTAATCTTTGCAATGATCTGGGCTCAAATCGCTTGGACGCGCTTTTGGGGTTGGGATCCAAAAGAAGTTTGGGCGCTTATTACTTGGCTCTTTTATGCTGCGGTATTACATTTACGTTTATCTAAAGGATGGCATGGAGAAAAATCCGCCTGGCTTGCAGTAATTGGTTTTGCAATCATTATGTTTAACTTTATTGTAGTAAACTTAATTATCGCGGGTTTACATTCATATGCATAGAGAAATAAAATAGGAGAGTGTATGTCACTTTCCTATTTTATTTTTGTCAAATTTTCTTCTTTTTTGAGAAAAACATGACAAAGTAGCGGTTGATTCTGTAAAATGATGTCGAGGACCAAATATACTGTTCAAAAAAAATACATAGTTTTGGAAAAAAAATGAACAAACTTTATTATTCTTGTGAAGCATAATATGGGAAGTGGAACGTTAAAAAATGCTTAATTAAACGAGGATAGGTGCAACATTATATTGTAGAAGGGTAGGTGTAAACCGTTGTGGTAAAAGTACGCAGCGGGTAGAAATGGAAAATGAATCAAGAATTTTAATTGTAGACGATGAGGATCGTATTCGTCGTTTATTAAAGATGTATTTAGAAAGAGAGCAATACACAATTGAAGAAGCGGATAATGGTGATACAGCTTTAGAAATGGCGTTACAAAATGATTATGATTTAATCCTATTGGATATTATGATGCCTGGTAAAGATGGTATCGAAGTGTGTAAAGGGATTCGTGAGAAGAAAGCGACGCCAATTATTATGCTGACAGCAAAAGGTGAGGAAGTAAATAGGGTACAAGGGTTTGAAGTTGGAACGGATGATTATATTGTAAAGCCGTTTAGCCCGCGTGAAGTAGTACTTCGTGTGAAAGCGGTATTACGCCGCGCTGTACCAACGACATTTTTCACACAAGATACAACGACGAAAGATGTTACTGTGTTCCCTCATTTAACAATTGATAATGATGCGCACCGCGTTACAGCGGATGGTAATGAAGTAAACTTAACACCGAAAGAATATGAATTACTATTATTCTTAGCGAAAGCTCCGGATAAAGTTTTTGACCGTGAGCAATTGTTAAAAGAAGTATGGCAATATGAGTTCTTCGGAGATTTACGTACAGTTGATACACATGTAAAGCGTTTACGTGAAAAGTTAAGTAAACAATCACCAGATGCAGCGAAGATGATTGTTACCGTTTGGGGCGTTGGTTACAAGTTTGAGGTTGTGAACGACTGATGCTTTGGAGAAGTGTAGTAGGGAAGTTATGGATGACCATATTACTTCTCGTTTCGTTTGTTCTTGGATTTGTTGCTATTTTACTTTCGCAGTTTTTTAGAACGTATTATGTTGATATGAGTGAAGCTAGACTTCAGAAAGTTGCAACAAGTGTCACGGAATTAATTGAAGAAGGTGCCGATGTAAAAACGATTGAGGATATTGCTTACAAATTTTCTGATCCACTTTCAAGGATTATCATTGTAGAAGATGGTAAGGAAATTTCTTCTTCGCCGAAACAAGAAGGATTAGTTACTCTTACAATAGATGATTTGAAAAATGATAAAGAATTAGCAGCTGTTTTTACAGATAAAAAGGATATTAAGAATAATATTAGAAAAGCTTCTAATAGTAGGAAGAATAAGAACACTGAAAATGATATTATGATCGTCGGGAAACCAGTACAGTCAAAAAATCAAAGTGCGGTGTTTGTATATGAATCCTTGCAAGTTCCAATACAAGGTATGGAGAGAACGACTGATTTTATTTTCTTATCAGCCGGGATTGCGATTATTTTAACAACTTTCTTTGCATTTTTCTTATCTACTCGAATTACGGCACCGCTTCGTAAAATGCGTGAGGTTGCATTTGAGGTAGCGCGCGGGAAATTTGATACGAAAGCCCCTATGGTGTCGCAGGACGAAATTGGTGAGCTTGCAACTGCTTTAAATCAAATGGGGAAACAGTTGAAGTTTAATATGAATGCCCTGCAGCAAGAAAAAGAGCAGTTAGCTAGCATTTTGAGTAGTATGGCAGATGGTGTTATTACGTTAAATCAAGAAGGTGAAGTCGTTGTTATCAACCCACCGGCAGAACACTTCTTACAAGTTTGGCAAGAAGAAAAAGAAGTAGAATTAAGTAAAAAACTTCCTTCTGAACTTGTTGAACTATTCCATCTCGTTGTAGAAAGTGAGCAACAACAAGTTGTTGAAATTAATTTGCAAAAAGGTAACTACGTAGTTCTTATGACACCGCTTTACAATCAAACAAAAATTCGTGGAGCTGTAGCAGTATTGCGAGATATGACGGAGGAGCGTCGTCTTGAGAAAATGCGTCAAGACTTTATTGCGAATGTATCACATGAACTTCGTACACCGATGGTAATGCTTCAAGGATATAGTGAAGCAATTTTAGATGATATTGTGCAAACGAAAGAAGAAATTAATGAGTTTGTTCAAATTATTTATGAGGAATCTGTTCGTTTAGGTAAACTTGTAAATGAGTTATTAGATTTAGCTCGTATGGAAAGTGGAAATGTAGAGTTACATATAGGTGAAGTAGATATTCATCCATTTGTCGAAAAAATTGGCCGTAAATTCCAGGGGATTGCAAAGGATAAAGAGGTCCAATTAACAGTGGATTTCCAAAGTCCAATTGAACAATATCCGTTTGATGCAGACCGTATGGAACAGGTACTGACGAATTTAATTGATAATGCAATCCGTCATACAAATGCAGGTGGACATGTTACACTTGTAATTAATACGAAAAATGGTGGCCTTACTTTCGAAGTGCAAGATTCAGGTGCCGGTATTCCAGAAGAAGATATTCCATTCTTGTTTGATCGATTCTATAAAGCTGATAAAGCGAGAACGCGCGGGAAAAAAGTTGGAACAGGACTTGGGCTTGCGATTGCTAAAAATATTGTTCAAGGTCATGACGGGAAGATTTTTGTATCAAGTGTCGTTGGAGAAGGAACTATATTCTCTGTGTATTTACCAAATCGTATAATTTAGATATGTATGTTTTTTTAAGTTGATCGTGAATAAAAGCTTTACTGTTTTTTTATTTTTTTGTAAGCGCAATTAAATAAAGAATGGTAGAGTTTTTTTCTTTAATAATCAGAATGAAAATAAAAAGAGAGGTGCCATAATGAAATGAAACTTTATACAAAAACAGGTGATAAAGGGGAAACGAGTGTCATAGGTGGCCGAGTGGATAAAGATCATATACGTGTAGAAGCTTATGGTACAATTGATGAGGCAAATTCTCATATCGGATATGCCATGTCTAAATTACAAGAGGAATGTTTTCGTAACATTTATAACGAACTTGAAAATATTCAACATGAACTATTTGATTGTGGAGGGGATTTAGCAATAGTAGAGAAGAAAATCCCCTATAAAGTAACGATAGAGATGGTCCAGTATTTAGAAAGACGAATTGATTCGTATACAGAAGAAGCGCCGCCGTTAGAGCGTTTTATTTTACCAGGCGGTAGCGAGGTATCGGCTGCACTACACATTGCACGTACAGTTATAAGAAGGGCAGAACGTTGTATAGTGTCATTGCAAAAAGAAGGAGAAACCAATGAAATTGTTCTAAAGTATGTAAATAGGTTATCTGATTATTTATTTGCGCTTGCTAGAGTAATAAATGCACGTTTACAAGTGAAAGATGTGGAATATAGCCGCAGTGCACTTGTTTTTCGTAATAAAGAAGAGAAGGAAGTGGAGTAATACACTTTCTTTTTTTTGTATACTTTTTTCTATAATATCCCACAATAGAGAAGGTATGACGGTTATTAGAAAACGGAGGATGTATATGAAAGCGTTAAAATGTGGCGTGGTGATATTGAGTGTATTATTTTTATCTCAATTACATGTTTACGCTGAAGAGAATCAGTGGATATGGCCTGTTGATGGGCAGATAAGTGATTATTT
The DNA here is from genome assembly GCF_015071065.1 of Bacillus cereus. Classification (GTDB taxonomy): domain Bacteria; phylum Bacillota; class Bacilli; order Bacillales; family Bacillaceae_G; genus Bacillus_A; species Bacillus_A cereus_BA. The sequence goes on from NZ_VOVA01000002.1 coordinate 443,539, forward strand.
TGGGACAAGACATGGGAAACACTATGGTATTGATATAGCTGCGCCTATTGGAACGCCTGTTGCAGCTATTCAAAATGGTAAGGTGACAAAGTCTTATTTTTCAAGTAGTTATGGAAATGTTGTGTTTATTAAACATGGAGAATATGAGGCTGTTTATGCGCATTTAAATAAGAGATATGTAGTTCAAGGGGATAACATTTCAAAAGGAGAGCTAATTGGAGAGGTAGGGGATACAGGAGAATCGCGAGGAGCGCATTTACATTTAGAAGTGCATCAAGGGAGATGGACGATGGAGAAAAGGAATGCGATGAATCCGTTGCTTGTTTTAAATGAACAAAAAAATCAAGTTGTGTCATCATCACTATATGTTGTACAAAAAGGTGATACTTTAGTTGGTATTGCTCGGAAATTTAGTATGACAGTTGAGGAAATTAAAGTGAGGAATGGATTGCGACAAGAGCAAATTTATCCGAACCAACAATTATATGTCAAGTAAAGGCAATGTCACAAAAGCATAACTTTTGAATAGATTTATTTTCTTCTGATTTAAGATTGCGTTAGTAAAGGAAATTATATCGACTTAACAACAAAATGCGACAATAAGAGTAACCTATCCCTAACGAAAAACCGTCCCAAAAGATCTTTTGGGACGGTTTCTTTTACCAAAAAATAAAGACACATATAAATCCAGAAATAGCTAAGTAGCTATATAAGTAAAAGACTTTTGTTCTTGTTTTTTCTTTTGTCCGAAATAGTACGATAGTTGGTTCAATTAGACCAATTGTAAGACAAAGTAAACCAAGAAGCATAAAGCCAATTGAAAGAGAATACAGGGCGATTTGTGGTGCTTGAAATGGAATCATCCATTTTAATAAAAATGCAATAAGTGCAGTGTAACAAATGCTACCGATGTATTTATTCAATGGTGTATCAGAACGGAAACCAGGAAGTTTTTTGGAAAACGGACGGGAAACAACTTCCGTTTGTAAAGATGTATGTTTTTCAATTATTTTTTGAGCTTCTTTTCCTTTTTGGAAAAGGGATAAAATCCAGTTTCGCTCACCTTGAAAAATAAATTGAGAAGTTGTTAAATAGTGATCAACTTTTACCTTATTCCAACTCTTCCATGGATGACGCTCACACAATTTTAATTTACTTTCTGTTTTTTTATCATACTGATAAATACTTATGCCATCTGGGTCAAAACTAGCGTAGTATGTCTCTCTTGAGAATGTGCCTAGATCAATTGGACAGTAGAAAAGTAATTCTTTTTTCAAATAAAAGTATTCTTTTCTTAAGTTCTTTTTCATTGCTTCTCGAATAGAGTGTCTTTTATCTTTCTTCATGACATTTCCTCCATAACTCAGAAAATGTTCTTATCTTAACAATTCAACATCTTATCACTTTTGACGACATATGACTAGGGGATTCATAAGAGAAATACCGAATTATAAAAAATATGGGTTGTATTGTAAAATATAGTGATTGTTTCTTTAGTTATATAAAATTAATAACTTATTTTTAGTAAGTTACACTTTTTTTGTTCACAATACGATCATGTTGTTGTATAATGAAGTGGAAAATAGAATATCGGTCTATCTTCGGGGCAGGGTGAAAATCCCGACCGGCGGTGATGAACAGTTAATAATTTCGTTCTAAGCCCGCGAGCCGTTAAGGCAGGATTTGGTGTGATTCCAAAGCCGACAGTATAGTCTGGATGGGAGAAGATGGAGGTTCAAGCGTTCAAAAAAGATAAGTATTTGAACGTCTGTTTGATGTGCCTTAAAATTCTCCCTTTGTGTAAATCACAAAGGGTTTTTTCGTTCTATGAAAAAATAGGCATAGCAGAACCTTTCCACTTTCCATGAGAAGATCGATGGAAAAGGAGAGAGAAAGATGAAACAAAAAAACAGTGTAATGCAGATGGTGAGTGTAGCGATGCTAAGTAGTATTGCGTATTTACTAATGATGTTGGAATTTCCATTCCCAGGGCTTCCGCCATTTTTAAAAATTGATTTTAGTGATGTACCAGCTTTAATTGCGGCGATTATTTTTAGTCCAATCGCAGGCGTGATTGTACAAGCGATAAAAAACATTTTACATTACGGAATTCAAGGGAGTTTAACGGGAGTGCCAGTTGGAGAAATAGCGAACTTTATAGCGGGATGTTTATTTATCGGTCCAGCAGCATTCTTATTCCGAAAATATCGCACAGTAAAAAGTTTAACGACAGGATTAATGCTAGGAACGATTACTACGACAGTTATTATGAGTGTGTTAAACTACTTCATTATTTTACCAGCGTACACTTGGTTTTTAAATTCACCAGCTATGTCTAGTGATATTATGCGACAAACTATTGTAACGGCGATATTACCGTTTAATGTAATTAAAGGAATTGTTGTAACAATTGTATTTGTGGCATTATTTTCACGCTTGAAAGTATGGGTATTTGCAAAAATGAAAAATGCTTAAAAATATTAAACCATTGGCAGCGTAACTGCTAATGGTTTTTTTGTTAGTGAGAATGAAAAAGAGAGCAAAAAATCCCCCTCATAAGTATGAGGGGGATTTTTTAAAGTTAATAAAAGACTATTCGAATTTTAAAGAGTCGCCGTCAAATGATTCGTCAGCAACTTTAATTGAGTCAGTTGGACAACCTTCGAATGCATCCATCATATCTTCAATTAATACATCTGGAATTTCAACGATACCTTGGTTATCGTCTAATGTTACAAATGCAATACCTTCATCATCATAGTCATAAATGTCTGGTGCAGCAGCACCACAAGCACCGCATGCGATACAAGTATCTTTGTCAACGATTGTATATTTTGCCATCTTTTTTCCCTCCTGATAATATGTATGTGAAAAGTTCGCCAAAAAATTATAACCTTATTGTAAAACGGTTTTTAAAACTTTTCAACATAAAATTATAATGATAATGCTTATCAATTAGGGTGTCAACTTATTTTTGAATTATTTCATAAGATTTTCAAAATACTTAAATGTTATTTCGTTTGATACAATAGAATATATACAAGCATGTAATGTGAATAGGATAAGTTAAATGAAGAACAGTTAATTTGCAATCGTATTGAAAAAGGAATGAAGTTAGACTGAGAGGTGGAAGCGGTAATGCAGCTACAATATACTTTATTATATTGTTTAAAACAATTGAATGGTGAAAGAACCGTTTCTTCGATTTATTATTTATTAAAAGGAAAGAGATCGTCGCAAACATTACAAGATGGGAATATGTTTCAAATTTCTTTTTTGTTTGGGATTTATAAGTCATTAAATAGAGCTGATTATGATCAAGAAGTTGCAAAGTTGTTACAAACGGATTTAGTTCAAGGTATACATGATAATACATATGTGTTAACGACTGCTGGTAACATGCAATTAAACAAATGGGAAGGTGACTTTGCCTTTCCGACGTATTTACATGGTTTACACTATGGTGAAATAGGTGAAACGTTTTGGAAGAGGTTATCATTGATCGTTCAAACCATTTCGAATTTACAACAGGCGAATACGAAATTTATTCCAATTCAACAGGATACAGAAATCATGATGTGGGTGAAACGTTTTCTCACTGGAATACCATATATGAGAAGTGAATTGGCTAAAAGATTATGGAAGGAAATGCATACTCTTTTACAAAAAAATAATCCAGTAGAGGCGACAATCGTAACATATCGGTTAACTGGGTATGAACGTATTGGGTGTACTTTGCAACAATTAGCGGAAATTACGAAACAAGATATATTTCGAGTGTATTTTTTATTTTGGGGTACAATTCATTTCCTTATTCAAGAAGTTCGCAATAAAGAAAATGAGTTTCCATTATTAGCTGAAATTATATCTTATCCAAATGAGAAAGCTGATTTATTTAGCTTATCAACGAAAAAAACATATAATCTTTGGAAACAAGGACGCTCTTTAGAAGAAATAGCAACAATTCGGAATTTGAAGGTTGCCACGATAGAAGACCATTTTGTAGAAATTGCTTTACGAGAAAAAGAATTTTCTATTGAGATGTTTATGGAAAAAGAAAAAATAGAAAAAGTAACAAAAGTAATTGAAGCATTACAAACACGTAAATTGCGTGTGTTGAAGCAAGCGGTTGGAGAGGAAATCTCTTATTTTGAAGTCCGTCTTGTATTGGCGCGGATGGAGGGTATAAATGAAGCTTGAGGAATATTTATATAAGTGGTTTGGATATTCTGAATTTCGTCCGGGGCAAAAAGGAGTTATTACGGACTTATTGGAAGGGAAAGATGTTGTAGCAATGCTTCCGACTGGAAGGGGAAAGTCAATGTGTTATCAACTTCCGGGGCTTCTGCAAGAGGGTACGGTGCTTGTTGTATCACCATTATTATCTTTAATGGAAGACCAAGTTACGCAATTAAAGTATGTCGTGAAAAATCGAGTTATTGCATTGAATAGTTTTCGGACGTTAATTGAAAAAAGAGAAGCAATGAAAAAGCTATCTTTTTATAAATTTGTTTTCGTATCACCAGAGATGTTGCAGTCGGAACTTCTAATAAGAGAATTGAAAAAAATTCATATTTCATTATTTGTCGTAGATGAAGCACACTGTATTTCACAATGGGGCTATGATTTTCGACCAGATTATAAAAGATTAGATAAAGTAATTGAGAGTATCGGATCTCCGACAGTACTAGCATTAACAGCAACTGCGACAAAGGATGTACTGCGAGATATAGCGGAAAGTTTAAATCTAAAAAATATCGCTGAGCATGTGTACTCAATTGATCGTCCAAATATTGCGATGGAAGTGCAATTTGTGGAAACAATAGAAGAAAAAAAAGAGGCGCTTTTTGAGCATGTAATGTATTTGCAAGGACCTGGTATTGTTTATTGTTCAAGCAGGGCCTGGACAGAGCGTTTAACCGAGTATTTAAGAGGAAAAGGAATTACAGGTGTAGCTTTTTATCATGGTGGTATGGAACATGAAGAGCGTATGTTAATTCAACAACAGTTTATGAATGACCAGTTGCAAATTGTAATATGTACAAGTGCTTTTGGGATGGGTGTAAATAAGGCGAATACAAGATATATTATTCATTTTCAATATCCGACAAATGTAACGTCCTATTTACAAGAAATTGGAAGAGCGGGAAGAGATGGAGAATTGAGTATATCCATTTTATTATGTAGTCCATTGGATCACGATTTGCCAATTTCAATCATTGAAGATGAATTACCAAGTAAATCGCAAATACAATTTTTATTTTCGTTACTGCAAGAAAGAATGTTTCAAACGAAAGTATTACCATTAGAAGATGTAGAAGAAATTTGTTATAATGCAGCAAGATTTAATGAACAATATTGGCGTTTTATCCGTTATCATCTCGAACATCTTGGAATCATACAACAGCGAAATCTTATGCTAGAGAGCTTGTCAGATGAAATAATGCACAGATTAATAGCGGAAGTGGAAGTGAGACTGCGTAATAAATATAGTGAGCTAGAAAATATGAAATCATGGATACAAGTTCAAGGATGTAGACGTGAATATTTATTACAACAATTTGGTTATAGGAAGGAAAAAGAGATAGAAAACTGTTGTGATTACTGTGGTATTACAAAAACGGATTATAAAAAAAGACGAGCGCAACAGTCAGTTTTCGACTATAATTGGGAAACAGAGTTACAAAAGCTTTTCGGCCTAGGGAAGATGGAGGAATGATGAACATTCAAAGGCATAATGTTGAAGATATGAGTCCGAGAGAAATAAGACTGAATCTCTACATAACACAACTAATCATTATTGGTATCGGTTGTTTACTAGCATATATATTATTTCAAGATAAAAGAGAAGTTTATAGTTTGTGGAAATGGGAACCGGTTTCTATACTTGTAATAGGTGGCTTGTTGGCTATTTGTATTGTGTTATTAGATTATGTTGCAATGAGAGTGTTTCCAGAATCTTGGTTTGATGATGGTGGCATTAACGATAGAATGTTTCAAGGGATTTCTGTCATGCATTTACTCGTTATCACGTTTATTATTGGCTTTGCGGAAGAGTTTTTATTTAGAGGTGTAGTGCAGACTCATTTCGGAATTGTAATAGCGAGTTTAATTTTTGCTGTGTTACATATTCGGTATATAACGAAGCCTTTTTTGTTTTGTTTCGTCTGCTTTATTAGTTTTGTTTTTGGATATGTATTCGAGTGGACAGGAAATTTGTTTATAACAATATTTGCACACTTTCTTGTTGATTTTATAATGGGGCTCCAATTAAGAAAATAAATGGAAGGTGGTGGTGAACAACGTGAGAAAACGAATTCCTGATTTTGAAGAGGAGTTAGAAGTTGAGCGAGTAGAAGAAGATGAAGGTTTACCGCCGCGTAGTGAAATTCATAGAAATAAAGAGAAAAAACCAAAGTTTAAAATGAATCACATTTTCGTCCGAGTGTTAACATTTTTGTTCATATTGTTACCTATTAGTATCCTATGGTATACGGATAAGTATATACAGGTAAAAAGTGATAGTAATAATGCTGAGAAAAGTGCGTTTGAAGTAATTTTCTTTGATTCAGCTAAGACTGAATCAAAGAAGCAGTCTGAGAAAGTAGCAACTCATGTTGTGAAAGATGGAGAAACTTTAAAAAGTATAGCGAAGCAATATTTCTCAGATGAAAATGGGATAGAAATAATAAAAAAGTATAATGATTTACAAGAAGACGAAGTGAAAGTAGGACAAGAATTGAAAATTCCTATAAAAGATAAGTCCACGAAGTATGAGAGCTAGCTAAATGAGTGATATAGCTGCACATACAATTAAGGACTATACTTTACGAGGAGGGAGAGTAAAAAATATATGTCATGGATTATATTATTATGTACTCTCATATGCATTGGTTTTGTATGTCTTCTTGGAATGTATAAAGAAGCGATGCGCAATACAGTGTTGGAACATACTTTAGTATTCGAAGAATTTCCGGAAAGTTTTCAAAAAGTTAATGTTTTTTTTATTTCGGATATTCATAGAAGGGTCATTTCTAGCTCGCTAATTGAACGAGTGAAAGGAAAAGCAGATATCGTAATTATTGGCGGCGATTTAGCTGAAAAAGGAGTACCTTTATCGCAAATCTCTTTAAATATTCAAAAGTTAAGAGAAATAGCCCCTGTATATTTTGTATGGGGAAATAATGATTATGAAATTGAATATCACGAATTAGATGCTTTATTAATAGAAAATAATGTGAAGGTATTAGATAATACAAGATTTGTATTTGAGTCTGAATTAGGAGAGAAAATTTGCTTACTCGGTATCGATGATGTTGGATTAGAACGAGATCGTTTAGATTTAGCGTTGTCTGATTGTAAAGAAGAAGGTTTTCGCATTTTAATTAGTCACAACCCAGATATAATAAAGAAAATGTCTGGTAAAGAACAAATTTCGCTCGTATTAAGTGGACATACACATGGAGGCCAGATTCGGTTGTTTCCATCTGAAAAGTATTTAAAGGGTGGTGTATATAAGCATTCTAATACGACTCTCTTTGTTAGTAATGGGTATGGAACAACATTATTCCCTCTTCGTTTTCGGGCACCTTCCCAAACGCATATCATTACGTTATGCGGAGGGAAATAATGCCAACTTTAAATGGGAAATATAATATAAAAGCTGTTTCGAATATACTCGGAATTCAACCGAGTACACTTCGCGCATGGGAAAGACGCTATCATATTATTGCCCCAAAGAGAAATCGTGCGGGGCATCGTTTATATACCGAAGAGCATATTCATATTTTGAAATGGTTAATGAATAAAGTTTCTGAGGGGATGATGATTGGACAAGCAGTTCAGTTATTAGAAGGGAATCGGTTGCAGAACAACGTTCAAAAAGAAAAAATTACAGATACAGAAGTTGTTTTAGTGGACGATATACTACAAGCTTTGTTAAAATTTGATGAAATTACAACTTCTGCATTATTAAACGAGGTTTTTAGTATATATTCAACGGAAAAGGTTGTTACAAGCATCATTCTTCAAGTGGCAAACAAGTTGTTAACTTTAAAAAATAATAATGAGATTTCAATGTCACAATTCAAATATGTTGTATCATTCTTACAAACACGTCTAGGAATGATCTATCATAATGCGTCAGTGTATTCTTCCGTTAACAAGGTTTTCGTTTTAGAAAATAATATATTAAAAGGATTTATTTTCGCGACGTATTTACGACTAAAAGGATATCAAGCAATGTATATGGGGACAAGTTTAGATGAAGAAGGTATTTTACTAGCTATTGAACAATTACAACCTAAATATTTGTTTATATCTTTTGATGATGAACGAGAACTTGAAGAGGCAGTAGAATTTATTGACTTGTTGCAAGAAAAAAATGAAAACGTCTCTGGTGGTTTTATAGGAAGAAAAGACATTGGAAATCAATTAAACCTTCAAAATATCCTAATTGGTAACACGAAAGAAGAATGGGATGGATGGTTGAAAATGTTAGAATAGTCGTTCGGAAAGAACCATCTATTTTCTATTTCATATAATAAAAATTAGATGCAATGGTTACGTAGGGAGGGTATAAGATGAGACTGGAACGTTTAAATTATAATAAAATCAAAATTTTTCTAACATTTGATGATTTATCTGAACGAGGATTAACGAAAGAAGATTTGTGGAGAAATGCACCGAAAGTACAGCAACTATTCCGTGATATGATGCAAGAAGCGAATAAAGAATTAGGGTTTGAAGCGGATGGACCGATTGCTGTTGAAGTATTTTCTCTACAAGCTCAAGGTATGGTTGTAATTGTAACAAAAGAAAATCACGAAGTGGATACAGAAGATGAGTTCCGTGACGAGTTTATTGAAATGCAAGTGACTCTTGATGAAAGTGAACATATACTTTACGAGTTTGCTACATTAGATGATGTAATCAATTTGTCAAATCGCTTATATAACCTTGGTGTAACTGATGGGAAGTTGTATACGTGGGATGATCGTTTTTATCTTTGGATAGAAGAAGAAGAGCAATTTCAATTATTGAAGGCGGATTTTATAGCTATTTTAGCGGAGTACGGTAATCCGTCAACAGCAACAATTTACCGCATAATGGAATATGGTAAAGAATTAATGGATTCTCAAGCAATTGAACAAATATACAATTACTTTGTGAAAAAACAAAACCTCAGCTAATGTAACGTAGCTTGAGGTTTTATTTTTATTCAGCTGAAGAGTGGGAAATCTACAATCTATAAAGCGAAGTTCAGGCAATAAGACTAGCCGACCTATATTTAAAAATTAAATCAGTATTTCTTGATGAAAATAAAAAATATTTAAATATTTAAGTATTTTACTTTTCTAAAAGCAATAAAAGGACTATAATAATAGTGAAAACGCTTGCAAGTCGAAATAGTTTGTATATATTTGTTAGCGTTTTCTATTGCATTCCAAATTTAACGGTGTATACTAGGCAATGAAGGTTTACTAAACAAGTGAAATTACAGGGGGTTTACTTACTATGGTAGCCGAAAAGGGAACTCAAACGAAAACACAACAACAAGGGGAACAACATTTTGAATTGTTAAATTCAACACAAATTGTAATTAATGAAGCATTAGAAAAATTGGGTTATCCAAACGAAGTATATGAATTATTGAAAGAACCAATTCGTATGATGACAGTGAAAATTCCAGTTCGTATGGATGACGGGACTGTTAAAATATTTACAGGATATCGTGCACAACATAATGATGCTGTTGGTCCAACGAAAGGTGGAATTCGCTTCCATCCAAACGTAACAGAAAATGAAGTGAAAGCACTTTCTATTTGGATGAGTTTAAAATGTGGTATTGTTGATTTACCATATGGTGGAGGTAAAGGTGGAATCATTTGTGACCCACGTGAGATGTCTTTCCGTGAATTAGAAAGATTAAGCCGCGGTTATGTACGAGCAATTAGCCAAATTGTTGGTCCGACAAAAGATATTCCAGCTCCAGATGTATTTACAAACTCACAAATTATGGCATGGATGATGGATGAGTACAGCCGTATCGATGAATTTAATTCACCAGGATTTATTACAGGTAAACCACTTGTATTAGGTGGATCACACGGACGTGAAACAGCGACTGCAAAAGGTGTAACAATTTGTATTCGTGAAGCTGCGAAAAAACGTGACATTGATATTAAAGGTGCACGCGTTGTTGTTCAAGGATTTGGTAATGCGGGTAGCTTCTTAGCTAAATTTATGCATGATGCAGGCGCGAAAGTAATTGCAATTTCAGATGCTTACGGTGCACTACATGATCCGAATGGATTAGATATTGACTACTTACTAGATCGTCGCGATAGCTTCGGTACTGTAACAAAACTATTTAATAATACAATTTCAAATACAGAACTGTTAGAACTTGATTGCGATATTTTAGTTCCAGCTGCAATTGAGAACCAAATTACAGAAGAAAATGCTGATAAGATTAAAGCGAAAATTGTAGTTGAAGCTGCAAATGGTCCAACTACATTAGAAGCAACAAAAATCTTAACAGATCGTGGTATCTTACTTGTTCCAGACGTATTAGCAAGTGCTGGTGGCGTTACGGTATCTTACTTTGAGTGGGTACAAAATAACCAAGGTTACTACTGGACTGAGGAAGAAGTAGAACAACGTTTAGAAAAAGTAATGGTAAAATCATTTGATTCGATTTATGAAACAGCACAAGTTCGTAAAGTAAACATGCGCTTAGCTGCATATATGATTGGTGTTCGTAAAATGGCTGAAGCTAGTCGCTTTAGAGGTTGGGTATAATATATAATGTTTTGAGAAAACGTGATTTCCTTTTGAGGGAATCGCGTTTTTTGTTGAGGTTACTAGTTAGAGGTGTTGGATATGAACAATGAAGAAATGGATCGAGTAGATCGATTAGAAGAAAGGGTAAACCAACTAGAAAGTAAACTAGTAAGAACTAAAAATACTCAGAAAACCAGTATTTTTAGAATGTTTGGAGAGGACGTATTGCATCTGGTTGTTGGAGGGACGATTATCGCTGTACTATTTGGAATTATTACGTGGCTTGGTGAAAAATAAAATAAAAAACAAAAAGAACGCTTGTTCCGTACGAACAAACGTGCTATACTTTCCTTAGATAAGCAAACGGAAACGATTTTAAGGAGAGATAAATGATGAAAATGACAGTAGACCAAAGATTTATGATGCCAGCAGATGTTGTGGAACGAGTGGAAGTTTTACGAAATAATCATAGTAAGCGTGGATCATTATTACAATCAGTAAATAAGTTTTTCGGTTTAGATACGAAAGAAGATTGTGTTTGGTTTTACGGTTTTTACGGAGTGGCTGTAAGTATTGTATTATTTATGGTATTCACATCAAATATTTTCGATTTTCTCTTCGCATAAGAAATATGCCATAAGGACATTGCCACCGAATACATATATAAGGAAGTAAGGTAATTTTTTAGAGCGGGAGTTGGTAGTAATGGCGATGTTCCCTATAGAGCGTAACTATATTGGGTATGGAAATTCACGACCAGGAATTCCTCTTTCAAAAGTAAGATTTATTGTAAGTCATGACACGGGGAACCCTGGTAGCAATGCGATAGGAAATCGGGATTACTTTAATGAAATACAACCGAAAGCTTCAGCGCATACATTTATTGATGATAAAACAATATTAGAAATTGTCCCTATAAATGAAGTTGCGTACCATGTTCGATACAATGTGCCAACGGATAATGATTTATTCGGTTATGATGCGAATAAGGCTGCAATTGGGGTTGAACTTTGCTATGGTGGCGACGTAAACTTTTGGGAGGCGTATACTCGTTTTACATGGTATCACGCTTATTTATGTCAAAATTTCGGTTTAAATCCTAAAAAGGCTATTGTGTCACACAAAACGTTGGATCCTACTCGGAAAATCGATCCTGAAAATGTATTAGGGCAACAAGGAATTAAATTTCAGCAGTTTTTAGCAGATGTCTATCGGATGTATGTTTCGTTTAGATGACAAATATATGAAAAATGAATACAATAAAGATAGGTGCCTACTGCTGTAAGTAGGTTTTTTCTTGTTTATATAAATAGAGCAGAGGTAGAAGACTAGGAGTGAACAGAGTATGCAAAAAGAAACAGTTATTATTATCGGAGGCGGTCCGTGTGGATTAGCAGCGGCGATTTCGTTGCAAAAAGTGGGGTTAAATCCGTTAGTAATCGAAAAAGGAAACATTGTAAATGCAATTTATAATTATCCAACTCATCAAACATTTTTCTCCTCTAGTGAAAAATTAGAAATTGGTGAAGTTGCTTTTATTACAGAAAATCGTAAGCCATTTCGTAATCAAGCGCTTGCGTATTATCGTGAAGTAGTAAAGCGTAAATCTATACGTGTAAATGCATTTGAACGAGTGGAACAAGTTCAAAAAGATGGTGATGTTTTTAAAGTTGAAACGACGAAGCGTGACGGAAACAAAGAAATATATGTGGCGAAATACATTGTTGTCGCAACTGGATATTATGATAATCCGAATTATATGAATGTACCTGGTGAGAAACTTGAGAAAGTAGCACATTATTTCAAAGAAGGACATCCTTATTTTGATCGAGATGTCGTTGTAATAGGTGGTAAAAATTCAAGTATAGATGCGGCGTTAGAGCTTGTTAAATCGGGTGCACGTGTAACAGTACTATACCGTGGCGGGGAATACTCGCCAAGTATTAAGCCGTGGATTTTGCCAGAATTTGAGGCATTAGTACGAAATGGGACAATTCAAATGCATTTTCATACGCATGTAAAAGAAATTACTGAGCATACGTTGACGTATACAGTAGATGGTGAAGCATATACAATTCAAAATGATTTTGTATTTGCTATGACGGGTTACCATCCAGACCACAGCTTCTTAACAAAAATGGGAGTTCGGATTGATGAAGAAACAGGGCGTCCGATTTATAAAGAGGGTAGTATGGAAACAAATGCTGAAAATATTTTTATTGCAGGTGTAATTGCTGCGGGGAATAACGCAAATGAAATATTTATCGAGAACGGTAGATTCCATGGAGATGAGATCGCGCAAACCATTGCATCAAGAGAAGAATAAAAAGAAGCTGTCGAAAACTTCGACAGCTTCTTTTTTAATCGTGCATATACATATTTTGGATTGTTTCATGAGAATTTGTATTCTCTAATGCGACTAATAATTTAATACGTGCCTTTTGAGCATTTAAACCGTATGTGAATATAACACCCATATCTTTTAATCGTTTGCCGCCACCTTCATACGAATATACATCTTGAACGATACCGTTGAAACAGCGAGACACTAATACGATAGGAATTCCTTTGCCTATTAATCGTTCTAGACTTGGAAGTGTTCTTGGAGGTAAATTACCTTGTCCAAGTGCTTCAATAACAATTCCGTCTACTGGAAGGTTTTCAATTGCTGTTAACAATGTATCATCCATACCAGCGTATGCTTTTAGAACAACTACGTTTTTAGAGATTTTATTTACTGTATATGTTTCGTGATGTACTAAAGCGTGATGGAAGACAACACCACGTTTTGTTACCATTCCAATTGGTCCATACTGTGGACTTTGGAATGTTGCAACATTACTCGTATGTGTTTTTGTTACATTTGTAGCACAATGAATTTCGTCATTTAATACGACTAGAACACCTTTTTTCGCAGCTTCATTACTGCTAGCAACTTTTACAGCTGATAAGAAGTTATATAGACCGTCAGCGCCTAGTTCGTTACTAGAACGCATTGCCCCTGTCACAACGATTGGAATAGTTGCTTGAACTGTTAAATCAAGAAAATAAGCTGTTTCTTCTAATGTATCCGTACCATGTGTAATGACTACGCCATGAATATCGTCTTGTTTTACTCTTTCATCTATGATGACTTGTAATTGTAGCATTTCGCTAGGAGTCATATGAGGAGATGGAAGATGGAATACATCTTCAACAATTAAATCAACATCGCCTTCTAAATCAGGAATGAATTTTAAAAGAGGATTTTTTTCGCCTGGTTGTACGACCCCAGTTTCTTTATCTTCCTCCATTGCAATTGTTCCACCTGTGTGTAAAACTAGGATTCTTTTCAATGCTTATACCCCTTTCAAGTTGAAAAATACATTTAGAACATAACATGTTTTGAGTAAATTCGACAATGAAAATGTATAAAAGTATGCTTAGAAAATGACAATAAAATAAATTACTTTAAGTGTGCTCCGGTAAGTGGTTATTAGGTTAGGTTTTGTTTATGGAAATTTATGAGAGAAGATGTGTAAGTGTAGAGAGGGAAGGAGTGAGTTTTTTTGAAAAAAGTGGAGAAAATTATAATTCGTATATTACTGATTCAATTTATTTGTCTTTCTGTCATCCAACTACTTTTTATACATAAATCTTCAGTGAAATATTTATCGAAAATTGTTTATTACGAAGGTGTCGTCACGAAAAATAAGGCGGAAATCTTACAGGTGAATAAGTAGTTTTCATTTTCTTCTATGATGGATTATGCTACAATTATTGAGGATTTAATGACGTGAGGCAAATGAGAAGAAGCAGGGGGCGAATACCTGCTTTTCGTTTTGTTTTATAAGTGAAAAATGAGGTGTTACAATGGATAAACGAATTTCGATTGCTATAGATGGTCCAGCGGCTGCTGGGAAAAGTACAGTTGCAAAAGTTGTTGCAAAAAAACTTTCATATGTTTACATTGATACAGGCGCAATGTACCGTACTATTACATATGCAGCCCTTGAACAAAAAGTGGATATTGAAAATGAAGAAAAGTTAATGGAAGTTGTAAAAAATGTGAATATTGAATTTCAGCAAGGGGAAAATACACAACTTGTATTTTTAAATGGACAAGATGTTTCTGAAGTTATTCGTACGCCAGATGTGACGAATCGCGTATCTATTGTAGCAAAGCATCGTCTTGTTCGTGAAGAAATGGTACGTCGTCAACAAGGATTAGCTAAAAAAGGCGGCGTAGTAATGGATGGCCGTGATATTGGTACACATGTACTACCAGATGCTGAAGTGAAAATCTTTATGCTTGCTTCTGTAGAAGAAAGAGCAGAAAGAAGACATTTAGAAAATATGAATAAAGGTTTCGATTCTAATTTAGAGCAGTTAAAAAAAGAAATTGCTCAGCGTGATAAATTAGATTCAGAACGCGAAGTTTCTCCTCTAAAAAAAGCCGAAGATGCATTGGAGTTAGATACAACTTCTTTATCAATTGAAGAAGTTGTCCAAAAAATTATGGGGATTGTTTCAGGAGTGTTTGCGAAATAAAGAAAGGGGGATTATCCTCTTTCTTTTTTTGTTTGTTTAGAATTGTAAAGGATAAGTGAATTATGAGTTGCTTTTCTTGACAAATGAGTCAATTTATAAGAAGTTAGTTAAAGAGAAATAAAACTGTCAGAATATATTCGCTATTATATTTCAAAACATACTTTATTCAAGACGATTTTGCTGTATACTATTTATATAGGATTAATATATTTTCTTATAAAGTATATTAAAACTGAGTATATGATGATAAATTCTTAAACATGCAAATGAAAACATTTGTTTTCATTTCGTATATACATAAAAATGCTTTGTCAATTCTGTAGGGAGGTATTTCCATGGTAGAAAAAATGAATGAAGAAGTTATGAATTCAAAAGAATTACAAGTTGGTGACGTTGTTACAGGTTCTGTAACGAAAGTTGAAGAGAAACAAGTTCTTGTAAATATTGGATACAAAACAGATGGTGTGATTCCAATTAGTGAATTAGCTAACGTTCATATTGAAAAAGCAAGCGATGTTGTAGAATTAGATCAAACTCTTGAATTGAAAATTATTAAATTAGAAGATGATGATCTTGTATTATCTAAGAGAGCAGTTGATGCAGAAAAAGCTTGGGTAGAATTACAAGAGAAATTTAATTCTGGTCATGTATTTGATGTTACTGTAAAAGATATTGTGAATGGTGGTTTAGTTGTGGACCTTGGTGTTCGTGGTTTTATCCCAGCTTCACTTGTAGAGGTACATTATGTAGAAGACTTTGCTGACTATAAAGGAAAAACATTAGCGGTGAAAATTGTTGAATTAGACCGTGAAAAAAATCGTGTTATTCTTTCACATAAAGCGGTAGTAGAACTAGAACTAGATTCTAAGAAAAAAGAAGCAATCTCTTCGTTAAAAGAAGGGGATATTGTTGAAGGAACAGTACAACGATTAACGGATTTTGGTGCTTTCGTTAACGTTGGTGGTGTGGACGGTTTAGTTCACATTTCACAAATTTCACACGAACGTGTAGAGCAACCTTCTGAGGTATTAGAGCAAGGTCAAAAGGTAAAGGTAAAAGTGTTATCTGTTGATGCTGATACACAACGTATTTCTTTATCAATTAAAGCAGCTCAGCCGGGACCTTGGGAAAATGTTGCTGGCGAAATAAAGGCTGGAGATATTCGTGAGGGAGTAGTGAAACGCCTTGTTACATTCGGTGCTTTCGTTGAAATTTTACCTGGCGTTGAAGGACTTGTGCATGTATCTCAAATTGCAAATCGTCACGTGAAAAACCCAAGCGAAGTACTGGAAATGGGACAGGAAGTAACAGTTAAAGTACTTGAAGTACATGTGGCAGAAAAACGTATTTCTTTAAGCATAAAAGAAGCGCTTGAAGAAAATAATGTAGTAGAAGATTATAGTCAATATGAGCCGAATTCTGATTCGGCAACGTTCCAATTAGGTGATATTATCGGTGAACAACTGAAAAAATTAAAGAAATAAAGAGGGGTACAAGTGGTAAGGGCAAAACGTAAATTAGATCATATTGAATACGCTCTTTCTACTGGACAGTCTCGTACACATGGCTTTCAGGACATTGAGTTTGTGCATCAAAGCTTGCCAAACTCAAGTGTTGATAGTGTAACATGTGAAACAAAAATCGGCGAACTTTCACTAAGTTCGCCGATTTTTATCAATGCGATGACTGGTGGTGGAGGAGAGCAAACTTTACATATTAATGAAAGGTTGGCATATGTAGCAAAATATCATAAGATTGCGATGGCTGTTGGTTCGCAAATGGCAGCTTTAAAGGATGAGAGTGAAGCAGCTTCGTTTAAAGTTATTAGAAAAGCAAACCCGAATGGTATTTTTTTCGCGAACTTAGGAAGTGAGGCTACTGTCGAGCAGGCAGAGCGAGCTGTTGATATGATTGAAGCGAATGCACTGCAAATTCATCTGAATGTCATTCAAGAATTAACAATGCCAGAAGGAGACCGTGATTTCACTGGGGTACTCCGGCGGATTGAAAAGATTATTTTGAATTGCAAAGTTCCTGTAATTGTTAAAGAAGTAGGTTTTGGGATGAGTAAGGAAACGGTGCAACAGTTAGCGAATATAGGTGTTATAGCGGTTGATATCGGCGGACAAGGTGGTACGAACTTTGCTGCTGTTGAAAACGAAAGAAGACAGCGCATGCTTTCTTATTTTAATAACTGGGGCATACAAACTGCTACCTCGATCATTGAAGCATCCTCTACAAATAATAACCTCTCTCTTATTGCATCTGGAGGCATACAAACAGCGCTTGATGTGGCGAAAGCAATCGCATTAGGAGCGAATACGACGGCGTTTGCTGGATACTTTTTACGTATTTTAATGCAAGAAGGTGTCGAGAAGTTAATTGATGAAATTGATCTATTACATACGGATTTGAAGTTTATCATGACGGCACTTGGTGCGAAGACGATAGGAGAGTTACAATCTGTACCTCTTGTTGTAAAGGGCGAAACGTATCATTGGTTAATGCAGCGTGGTATTGATACTGCGCATTATAGTAGGCGATAAAAAATCAACTGTCCGGTTGATTTTTTTGCGTTTTATTTTCGTAAGCAGAACGTATGCAAACTTTTCAATATAGCTGGCTAGCGATAAAACAAGATAAGAGATTGTTAGTTAAGAGTCAAAAGAAACAAGAGAAAATTTACGATAATTTAGGGGATGAGGATGTTAATAAAAAAGGAGATAATGTATCTTAAAATAGTAAAAATACGATAGGACGCATTACATATAATAATGAAGATGTTAATATTCATGCACGAAATATAAGAGAAGATACAGTGATTTCTGGATATAATAAAAAGGTTGAAATTTCATTAACTTCAAATGTAAGAGAAGGGAGTTCTAGTTCAACAACAGTACAATCAACAATTAAAACGGCGAATATTGCAATCGCAGTCGGGAATAAATTGTATAAGAATGCAGGAAGTGGAATAGAAGCACTAATTTTGCCAAGGGAATTAGGAGAAGACAAAAATCTATCGGAAGATTCGTATTTAAAATATTATTTTAATATATTAAATGAAGTGAGTTTAAGTCATGCTGAAGTAGTATTACTTTCTGATCAAGGAAATATCATTGTGAATTGATGCCTCGTTAAGTGACAGGGTTTATAATGCGAAAACAAAAGAATTATATTATGAGTAGAAATAAAATAATTGTGTAAAAAGACGGTTTCGTACATTATCGAAACCGTCTTTTTGTATTGCCTATTTGAGGGCAGTAAGGCCCCGCCTCAAAAGGCGGCGGAGTCGAGCTGTCCGTAAAAGCCCGATTGGTGCGGGCTAATAATCAGTGGGGATGGATCCCACTCACTGAAGTTTTGCTTTATTTAATGCTGATTTTGCTTTCGAGCTTGCTCCGGTGTATCAAGACTTGTTGCACCGGGATATTGAAGTGATTGGTCGCGATCAGATTCAACGCGGCGTGATTCTCTTAGCTTTCGTTCTTGGCGATCTTTACCCATTGTGAGTTACACCTCCTTATTAAAAGTTTTGCTGTTATGGGAAAAACTATGCACAAAGAAAAGGAGGATTAACTTTCATAAAAAGTTCCCATAATGGAAATCATAGGAGGTGAAATGATGGATGGGAGTACTTTTTATTTTGTTGCTTGGATAGGGTGGGTTGTCGTGACCTTTTTTATGAAAAAGGAATCTATTCGTTGGAAGATAAGTGCTTGTATATTAATTTTTATTATTTGTTCTCCGTTAAATGTGACGATTGCTTCTTTCACGATATCGGTAAATGCCCTTTTGCTTTGTATTATTTCTTTTGTAGGTATCGCGTTATATTCTATTTGGAAAAAATTATATACCTTACTTTCGGCACTTATTATTGCAATGTTATATACAAGCTTTCATTTGTTAGAAGTATATGATCCAATTTGGATTGTGGTTGATAGGTTGTTGCTGTTAAGTGGTGCACTTGTGTATGCATCGGTTTTATTGCACGGGGATCGCATATTACGATTATGCTCCTTATATATAGGGATGTTACAAGGAGAATTGTTGGTGACGCTTGTTTTTCATAAATTACATTTTCCTTATGAATATGGCAGTTTAGCTTTTTTAGATGTTGCTGCTGTTTCCACTTTATTTATGGCGATTTTACTTTGGATTACAAAAGCATCAGTATATATGGAACAATTTAAGAGGAGAACACGTAAAAGAAAGGCGAGGGTAATACATGACTGAATATACACCAGCTATTTTATGTGGCGTAATTGCAGGTACAATAACTAGGTTGTTAATGCTTCGTACCGATACGAGGCAATATCCGACGAGGCTCCACGGGAAAATTATTCATATCGCGATGGGATTAATTGCGGCTGCCTTAGGAGCAATTGCGATTCCGT
Source organism: Bacillus cereus (assembly GCF_015071065.1). Lineage (GTDB taxonomy): Bacteria > Bacillota > Bacilli > Bacillales > Bacillaceae_G > Bacillus_A > Bacillus_A cereus_BA. The sequence continues at coordinate 463,248 of NZ_VOVA01000002.1, forward strand.
CTGTTTTGAAAAAAGATTTCTCTGCAATTACATTTCTTACGTTAGCAGCGACGCAATTTCGTGATGTGCGCAATATGGAAAGAAATACGCTTCAACAATTAGATGGATACGAGCTCGTACCACGTGGCAATACATACATTGAAGGAATTGCATTAGTATTTGAAAGTCGTAACTATTTGGCGATGTTAACGTCGTTTGTAACAACGTTTGCGTATATAGGATTCCATTCATGGATTGCCGGGGTAATTACTGGTATAGTAAGTTTTTTCATTGCGAAAAAATTAATGTCAGGTAAAAGACTTCATGACCTTGTAGAAATAGAGCACGTTCCACTTCGTTTTGAAGGAGCGGGACTTTATATTGATAATATTTACATTATGAATATTGGATTGCCAGCAAGACAAGAAGAAATTATGAAATATGGAATGGGCTTTATTTTAAAGCCGAAATCGATCGATGCGATGGTCACAATTGCGAATTTAGGACAACGTCAAGCCATTTTACATGATGTTTCTGTTGCTTTAGGGATATATAGAGATTCTGGTACACCAGCACTTGTGCCGTTAGCGAAGCGTGATTTAGAGGATGGGAGAGTCGGGATTTTTGTTCTTCCGCAAGATCAAAATGCAGAGAAAGCGATAGGGGTAATTGGAAATGTCCCAACATTAGAGAGTGCTGTTCATATGTCATCGGAAGCTCCGAAAGGAAGGGGAGATAAGAGATGATGTTAGAAAGTGTTATTCTCGCAGTCATTACAACCACACCCGAAAAATTTGCAGGGGGGGCTCCTTTATTTGTTTGTGAATCGAAAGAGGAAATGGAATTTGTTGCAAATAATTTAGAAGCCATTTTAGATGGTATTGCTCATCGCTTACAAGAGAATGTATATATTATTGTGAAACATTAGCAACGTGTGGTATAATGTGAGGTGTTTTGATACGTTGAGAATTATTCTGGAATGCAAATCCCTTCTTGCACAAAGAAGGGTTTTTTACATAATAAACAGAAGCAAGTTGAAAGGATGAAAGTATATGCCGAAACCAGTAATAGCAATAGTAGGCCGCCCGAACGTAGGGAAATCTACTATTTTCAATAGAATTGTTGGAGAAAGAGTTTCAATCGTAGAAGATATACCAGGTATAACGCGAGACCGTATTTATAGTGCGGGAGAATGGTTAAATCATGAGTTTAACATTATTGATACAGGTGGAATTGATATTGGAGACGAGCCGTTCTTGACACAAATTCGTCAACAGGCGGAAGTAGCGATTGATGAAGCTGATGTTATCATTTTTATGACGAATGGTCGCGATGGTGTAACTGCAGCAGATGAAGAAGTTGCTAAAATTTTATACCGTTCTAAAAAACCAATTGTACTTGCGGTAAATAAGGTTGATAATCCAGACATGCGCAGTGATATTTATGATTTTTATGCATTAGGATTTGGCGAGCCATTCCCGATTTCAGGTACACACGGTTTAGGACTTGGTGATTTGTTAGATGAAGCTGCAAATCATTTTCCAAAGATTGAAGAAGAAGCGTATGACGATGAAACAATCCGTTTCTCTTTAATTGGACGTCCAAACGTAGGGAAATCATCACTTGTAAATGCACTTCTTGGTCAAGAACGTGTAATTGTAAGTAATATAGCGGGAACGACACGTGATGCTGTTGATACACCATATAGTAAAGATGATCAAGATTATGTAATCATCGATACAGCTGGTATGCGTAAAAAAGGGAAAGTATACGAAAGCACAGAAAAATATAGTGTACTTCGTGCACTTAGAGCGATTGAACGTTCTGACGTTGTTTTAGTCGTTTTAGACGGAGAAGAAGGAATTATTGAACAGGATAAAAAAATCGCTGGATATGCTCATGATTCAGGACGTGCTGTTATTATCGTCGTAAACAAATGGGATGCAGTGAAAAAAGATGAAAAAACAATGAAAGCATTTGAAGAAAACATTCGCGCTCATTTCCAATTTTTAGAGTATGCGCCGATTGTATTCTTATCTGCGAAAACGAAAAAACGTACACAAACATTATTACCAGTTATTAATGAAGTAAATGAAAGTCATAGCATCCGCGTACAAACGAACGTATTAAATGATGTAATTATGGATGCGGTAGCGATGAATCCAACGCCAACTCATAATGGTAGCCGTCTGAAAATCTTCTATGCGACACAGGTTGCGGTAAAACCACCAACATTTGTTATATTTGTAAACGATACAGAATTAATGCACTTTTCATATGAGCGCTTCTTAAAGAACCGTTTACGTGAAGCGTTTGGTTTTGTAGGAACGCCGATTCACATTATCGCTAGAGCAAGAGACTAATGGAGAGGATGTGATTTTATGACAAAAATCACAGTAATAGGAGCAGGTAGCTGGGGAACAGCGTTAGCGATGGTATTAGCTGACAATGGGCATGATGTACGTATTTGGGGAAACCGTCCTGAACTCATGAATGAAATTAATACGAAGCATGAGAACAGTAGATATCTTCCAGGGATTACATTGCCAAGCACAATCGTAGCCTATTCTTCTTTAGAAGAAGCATTAGTAGATGTAAATACAGTACTGCTAGTAGTACCGACGAAAGCGTACAGAGACGTATTGCAAGAGATGAAAGAAATTGTTACAGAGCCAATTACTTGGATTCATGCAAGTAAAGGAATCGAACCAGGTACGTCAAAACGTATTTCGGAAGTGATTGAGGAAGAAATTCCAGAGAACTTGATTAAAGATGTTGTTGTACTGTCTGGACCGAGCCATGCTGAAGAAGTAGGTTTGCGCCAAGCGACGACTGTTACGTCTGCAGCTAAACGTATGGAAGCGGCTGAGGACGTACAGGATCTGTTTATGAATAGCTATTTCCGTGTATATACAAACCCAGATATCGTTGGAGTGGAACTTGGTGGTGCTTTAAAAAATATTATTGCACTAGCTGCGGGGATAACGGATGGACTTGGATTAGGAGATAATGCGAAAGCGGCATTAATGACACGTGGTTTAACGGAAATTGCTCGTTTAGGAAGAAAAATGGGCGGAAATCCACTGACATTTGCCGGCCTAACTGGTATGGGGGACTTAATTGTAACTTGTACAAGTGTGCATAGCCGAAATTGGCGCGCTGGAAATATGCTTGGAAAAGGACATTCCTTAGAAGAAGTATTAGAAAGCATGGGTATGGTTGTTGAAGGTGTAAGAACAACGAAAGCTGCTCATGAATTGGCAGAGAAAATGGAAGTTGAGATGCCAATTACAGCCGCTTTATATGACGTGTTGTTCAATGAGAAAAATGTAAAAGATACAGTAGGCTCATTGATGGGACGTGTTCGAAAACATGAAGTTGAAGCGATACCTGATTTGTTATAAAGAAAGCGGTAGAAGTACATTTCGTACTTCTACCGTTTTTTTATTTTCTGGGTCTTTTCACCAATTTTTCATTTATGCATAGGATGAAGAGTAACTTGAGGAGAGGGTGAAAAGAATGGATAACAACATTTTTAATAACATTGAAAAAGAAGCTAAAGTGAACAAAGAAGATATTTTTAAATTAGCGTCGTCTGTTCAAAATGCGAACTTACGTGATGAGACAGTGCTTCGTCAATTGATTCATCAAGTTGCTCTAATGGCAGGACGTGAAGTGCCAAAAGAGCAAGAGGATCAAATTGTAAAAGCGATTATTAACAATAATATGCCGGCGGATTTTGGTTCGTTAAGTAAAATGTTTAAAAAATAAATTATGAGAAACAAAGAGTTTAGCGAATGCATAGGATAGTTATGAAAGAATGGGAATAGAGCTGTTAAGGGCATATTTGGTCAACCGAAGCGCATCATTTCGTGCTTCGGTTTTATTATTTTAAATAAAAATCATCAATTAACGGAAAAATGATGATTTTTATTTGTTTAAAGATTTTAATTTGTTAAAATAGTATAAAAATAGATTAAAAAGTAAAGGGGTGTATATATGTCGGAAGGGCTTATAAAAATGTGGTTTTCCTTAGGGGCAATGGGATTTATGTTTGTTGCAGTAGCTTTTATTTTATTAAGTAGACATAAAATGAAGAATAAATTTCTGAAGGGGATTACAGCGTTAGTAGCGTACACCCTCATGATTGTGTCGGGTATTGTTATTTTTCTTGTTGTATTTAGTGGACCTGTGGAACAATAAAGGACGTTATAGGAAACAACCTATACTCGCATGAAAAGGTGATTGTCAGTGAAAAAAATCCATATTATTTTAATATTTTGTTGCATGAGCATTTTAACAGGGTGTATGTATCCAAAAGAAAATATGAAACAAAGTGCTATTCCTTATGAAGACCAGTTGCAGGTTGTACAAAAAGCTATTAATACATATAAGGAGCAAACGGATGGTTTATTACCAATTAAGACACGTGATATGAGTACGCCGATTTATCAGAAGTATCCAATTGATTTTCAAAAAATTGCTCCAAGGTACATACAAGAGGCACCAGGGAATGCGTATGAAAGTGGTGGAGTATATCAATATGTATTAATAGATGTTGAAAAAAATCCGACAGTGAAGTTAATTGATGTGAGAATGGCGGAACAAATTCAAGAAGTGGCATTGAAGTTAAGGATGTATCGTGATGAACATCAATATCCACCTTTTAAAAAAGTGATTACAGATGGTGTTTATGAATTAGACTTCAAAAAACTAGGATATAAAGATGTACTACAAGTGACAAGTCCGTACTCAGGAAAAGGTCTCCCTCTTGTAATCAATGAAAAAGGAGAATTGTTTGTTGATTATAGAATCGACTTATATGAAGCGTTGAAAAAAAATGAAGGGCAATTTAAAGAAGGTGAAGATATCCGGAGTATACTATCGAAGGATTCCCCGTTTGTTCCTGCATATTCTTTGCCGTACACAGTAAAAAATGGAGAACCAATTTTTTTAAAATCATAAGTCATGAACCTTTCTTTTAGTGAATAAGTTCTAGAAGAAAGGTTTTTTATGTTATACAACTTGCGATGCAAACAAAAGGTATTTTTAAATAGTCATATGAAATTGGACAAAATTATATGATATATTGTCCGAACTTCTAGAATACCATTATATTATATCAGATATTATAGGCAACGTTAGAGAAGGTATTAGTCGACTATAAACGTGGAATTATTCCCAAAAATATTGAGGGAGGGAATCACTTGGAAAAGGTAGATATTTTTAAAGATATTGCGGAACGCACAGGCGGTGATATTTATTTTGGAGTTGTAGGAGCTGTTCGAACAGGGAAATCAACATTTATTAAAAAATTTATGGAGCTTGTTGTTATTCCCAATATTGAAAATGAGTCAGACCGTCAAAGAGCGCAGGATGAACTGCCTCAAAGTGCTGCTGGTCGTACAATAATGACGACGGAACCGAAGTTTGTTCCAAACCAAGCGGTTTCTATCGAAGTAGATGAAGGTCTTGAAGTGAATATTCGATTAGTAGATTGTGTTGGATATACGGTTCCAGGAGCAAAAGGCTATGAAGATGAGAATGGTCCGCGCATGATTAATACTCCTTGGTATGAAGAGCCTATTCCATTCCATGAAGCTGCAGAAATCGGAACACGTAAAGTAATTCAAGAGCATTCAACAATAGGTGTCGTTATTACAACAGATGGAACAATTGGTGAAATTCCAAGAAGAGATTATATAGAGGCAGAAGAACGCGTTGTAAATGAGTTAAAAGAAGTAGGAAAGCCTTTCATTATGATTATCAATACTGTACAGCCATATCATCCAGATACGGAGCAGTTACGTCAAAGTTTATCAGAAGAATATGATATCCCAGTCATTGCGATGAGTGTAGAGAGTTTAAGAGAAACAGATGTGTATAACGTACTTCGAGAAGCGTTATTCGAGTTCCCGGTTTTAGAAGTGAATGTAAACCTTCCGAGCTGGGTAATGGTGCTAAATGAAAGGCATTGGTTACGCCAAAGTTATCAGGAAGCGGTTCAAGAGACTGTAAAGGATATAAAACGTCTCCGTGATGTGGACCGTGTCGTTTGGCAGTTTAGTCAATATGAATTTATTGATCGAGCAAGTCTAGCTGGCATCGATATGGGGCAAGGTGTGGCGGAGATTGATTTATATGCGCCAGATGAATTGTATGATCAAATTTTAAAAGAAGTAGTAGGAGTAGAGATTCGAGGGAAAGATCATTTATTGAAGCTTATGCTCGATTTATCTTATGCGAAAACAGAGTATGACCAAGTGGCGGATGCCCTGCGTATGGTAAAACAAACCGGATATGGAGTAGCAGCGCCTGCATTAGCTGATATGAGCTTAGATGAACCGGAAATTATTCGTCACGGTTCAAGGTTCGGTGTTAAATTAAAAGCGGTTGCGCCATCTATTCATATGATTAAAGTGGATGTAGAATCAACATTTGAACCAATTATCGGTACTGAAAAACAAAGTGAAGAACTAGTTCGTTACTTGATGCAAGATTTTGAAGATGATCCGCTATCAATTTGGAATTCTGATATATTTGGGCGCTCTCTTAGCTCGATTGTTAGAGAAGGAATTCAAGCTAAGTTATCTCTGATGCCAGAAAACGCTCGTTATAAGTTAAAAGAAACGTTAGAAAGAATTATTAATGAAGGATCTGGTGGATTAATCGCGATTATATTATAAGAAAAAAATCCCTCTAATTGCAGAGGGATTTTTTTCTTTTTGAGCATGAAATAGAAAAATAAACAGTCATTATCTAATACTTTGTTGTAAATTGTCAAGTTTCATCAGATTTTCACATTTTAAGAGTAAGAATTTCCTTAAAAATATTGAATTATAAAGGAGAATCGTATAATATAGGCGTTGATAATGATTTATCTACATCTTTGTAGTATAGAATTTGTAAAAATTGCCTACAAATGAAAGTAAGACTCATTTTATGATCATTATACAGTCTTATCTTTGGGAGGAGGTGAATGGCATGAACAAGACAGATTTAATCAATGCTGTTGCAGAAGCAAGTTCCCTTTCTAAAAAGGACGCAACAAAAGCAGTGGACGCTGTTTTTGATTCTATCTTAGAAGCTTTAAAACAAGGTGATAAAGTACAACTAATCGGATTCGGTAACTTCGAAGTTCGTGAGCGTGCGGCTCGTAAAGGTCGTAACCCACAAACAGGTGAGGAGATTGAAATCGCTGCAAGTAAAGTACCTGCATTCAAACCTGGTAAAGCGTTAAAAGATGCGGTTAAATAATCCTTACATATTAACAGGGAAGAAGAGTTTCCTTTTTGGAAACTCTTCTTTTTGCTTTTAAAAACATAAATATGCTAGAATGTGTTCGTATCACTTTTAGGTTTTTCGGGAGGGCTAGCGGATGGCAAAAGTTAATTTAGAACAAATTGAACATGCAGTACGTCTTATTTTAGAGGCAATCGGAGATGACCCAAATCGCGAGGGAGTACTTGATACACCAAAACGTGTTGCGAAAATGTACGCAGAAGTATTCTCAGGAATGCATGAGGATCCAAAAGAGCATTTACACAAAGTATTCGGAGAAGACCACGAAGAGCTTGTGCTAGTAAAAGATATACCATTCTATTCGATGTGTGAGCATCATCTTGTTCCGTTTTATGGAGTTGCTCACGTTGCATATATTCCGCAAGGTGGAAAAGTAACAGGACTAAGTAAATTAGCTCGTACTGTAGACACAATTGCACGTCGTCCACAACTACAGGAACGAATTACATCAACAGTAGCTAACTCTATTATGGAAGTACTAGAGCCGCATGGTGTAATGGTAGTAGTAGAAGCAGAGCATATGTGTATGACGATGCGTGGTGTGAAAAAGCCTGGTGCGAAAACAGTAACGACTGCGGTGCGCGGCGTGTTAGAAAATGATGCAGCAGCACGTAGTGAAATTTTATCGTTTATTAAGACGAAGTAAGGAAAAGCGGGAAACTGCTTTTCTTTTTTTTTATACAAAAAAATGATATAGTTTTAGTGTTAAAGAGCAAGAATATAAATGTTGAAAATTACTTCTGCCTTTTGTGGAAATGAATGTTTGTAGTTGTTAGAGACGAAGATGACTCGTATGAATGAAAGTTGAGGCTTTATTCGGTGGCAGTTTGGCAGAAGTAGCCAAGTTTTGATTATAGAAAATAGAATGTATGTGTTATAATAAATTTTATGAATTAGAAAACAAGGGTGATTTTTTGTGTGTGACATCTACGGAGGGTATGCGGGTATTAAAGAGAAATTGATGGAGAAATTACGCCATCCTTATTTTATAAACTATATTGAAGAACCATTTATTGATGAAGAAAAAATAGCGCTGTTATATGGCGCATTAAAAAGTGCAAATATACATAAAGAACAAATTGATCATTATGTAGTAACGATTATGCTTGTACAAATCGCTCTTGATACACATGAAAAAGTATCAAATAAAGCAAACGAAGAGACGAGTGGATTCCATAAGCGTCGTCAATTGACAGTTCTTGCAGGGGATTATTATAGTGGTCTATACTATTACTTATTGTCAATGAATTGTGATATTATCTTAATTCGTGCACTTGCTGAAGGAATTAAGGAGATTAATGAACATAAAATTATGCTATATCAAAAAGCACATGTGACGATTCAAGACATAATGGAAAGTGTAGTAATAATTGAATCTGCGCTTTTACAAAAAACATGTGATCATTTTCATTTATCTAATTGGAAACTATATATAACTTATGTGTTAGGGAAAAATCGTCTTCAAAAAGAGTGTCAATTGTATGCTGATAAACAAAATTCACCTGTTTTTCAAGCGGTCCAACAAATCTCATTGGATGACGATAAAAATCTAGAAACAGTTATTAATGAATGGCTTATGGAAATGAGAAAGCAGGAAGAAAATTTTTTAGAGAATCATACAGAAGTTAATGAGATAATTTCTATGTTAAGAGATAAATCAAGGACATAAGCAACTTTACATTGGAAGAAGGTACGAGCATGCAACAATCAAAAGAAGAAAGAGTACATGACGTATTTGAGAAAATTTCTGATAAATACGATGTGATGAATTCTGTAATTAGTTTTCAAAGGCATAAGGCATGGCGCAAAGAAACGATGCGAATTATGGATGTGAAGCCTGGGAGTAAGGCACTTGATGTATGCTGCGGGACGGCAGATTGGACAATTGCACTAGCGGGAGCTGTAGGTGAAGATGGGAAGGTTTACGGTTTAGACTTTAGCGAAAATATGCTAGCTGTCGGTAAACAAAAGGTAGAGGCTTTAGAATTAAAGCAAGTGGAACTTATGCATGGAAATGCAATGGAACTTCCTTATGAAGATAATACGTTTGATTATGTAACGATTGGTTTTGGGTTACGTAACGTTCCGGATTACATGCAAGTATTAAAAGAAATGACGCGTGTAGTAAAGCCTGGTGGAAAAGTAATTTGCCTGGAAACATCCCAACCAACGATGATAGGTTTTCGTCAAGGCTATGTCTTATACTTTAAATATATCATGCCGTTATTTGGAAAGATGTTTGCGAAAAGTTATAAAGAATATTCATGGCTTCAGGAATCTGCTAGTACATTCCCAGGGATGAAAGAGTTAGCAAATATGTTTGAAGAAGCTGGGCTTAAGAATGTGCAAGTGAAACCATTTACTTTTGGTGTAGCAGCTATGCATTTAGGTATTAAACCAGAATCAAAATAGAAAAAAGAAAAAAGACGTTTTAGGTTAAGGTGAACAATATGAAGTTACAACTTATGTACTCTTTTTTACGATCGGATATTAATGTTATAGAAAAAGAATTGAAGAAGACAGTTGCTTCTGAGCAGCCGTTAGTAGAAGAAGCGGCATTACAGCTTATTGAAGCAGGTGGGAAGCGGATTCGCCCTGTTTTTGTTTTGCTTGCAGGGAAATTTGGGGATTATAAGTTAGATGCAATTAAGCATGTTGCGGTTGCATTAGAACTTATTCATATGGCTTCGCTTGTTCACGATGATGTCATTGATGCTGCGTTTTTACGACGCGGTAGCGCAACAGTGAATGCGAAGTGGGGAGATCGTATTGCAATGTATACAGGAGACTACTTGTTTGCGAAGTCTCTTGAATGTATAACAAATATAGAAATTCCAGATGCACATCAAGCATTGTCTCATACAATTTTAGAAGTTTGTAAAGGTGAAATCGAACAAATTAAAGATAAGTATAACTATGATCAAAATTTAAGAACGTATTTACGAAGGATAAAACGAAAAACAGCATTGTTAATCGCCGCGAGTTGTCAGTTGGGAGCGATTGCTGCTGGTGCTAATCGTGATACTGTAAATCGTCTATTTTGGTATGGATATTTTGTTGGTATGTCTTATCAAATTATTGATGATATTTTAGATTTCGTATCGACAGAAGAGAAGCTTGGAAAGCCTGCTGGTGGTGATTTATTACAAGGTAACATTACATTACCTGTTTTGTATGCCATGGAAGACCCAGTCCTTCGTCAGAAAATTACATCTGTGCATGAAAATACAACAGCAAGTGAAATGAAAGAAATTATTGATGATATTAAAGCGAGCGAAGCTATTGATAAAGCATTTTCGTTTAGTGAACGTTATTTACATAAAGCATTAGAAATAATAAAACCACTCCCTCGTGGACAGGCGAAGTACGCGTTGCAAAATGTTGCAAAGTATATTGGGAAACGAAAATTTTAGTGATTTTTCTAAAAAATAAAATAATCTCTCTATTTCAAAACTATTGCACAATTGTGATAAGGGTGTTAATATGTGTGTGGGGATATACAATTACATACATAATTCAGAAGTGGAGAGATTTTTTATGGAAAAAACATTTCTAATGGTAAAACCAGACGGTGTACAACGTGCCTTCATTGGGGAAATCGTAGCTCGTTTTGAGAAAAAGGGCTTTCAATTAGTTGGTGCAAAATTAATGCAAGTTACGCCGGAAATTGCTGAACAACACTACGGTGAGCATAAAGAAAGACCTTTCTTTGGTGAATTAGTAGACTTTATTACATCTGGCCCTGTATTCGCAATGGTATGGCAAGGTGAAAATGTAGTAGATACAGCACGCAATATGATGGGTAAAACACGACCACATGAAGCTGATATGGGAACAATTCGCGGAGATTTCGGTGTAACTGTTGCGAAAAACATAATCCACGGTTCGGACTCTTTAGAAAGTGCAGAGCGCGAGATTGCTATTTTCTTTAAGGAAGAAGAATTAGTAGACTACTCAAAATTAATGAATCAATGGATTTACTAATTATTTTGAAATAATTTGTAAACGCTTTAATAACTGTGATAATAGTAAAAAGTGCAGGAAGAATAGGGGTATTCTTCTTGCACTTTTTTTTATTTCGATCAGTTACGAAGTTAGGACTGTTATGATATATTGGTATGTAAAGTAAAAGATCTATTGTTATGAAAATAATAAAATAATTACAAGTAGGGAAAGCAAACACTCGATTTACTATATATTTTCTTTGTATTTTAAAGAGTGATGGAAGATAATATAGCTACTTTATGTAGCTGGATAAATACATATGCGAAATGAGGAATAACGTATGCGATATATTACAGCTGGTGAATCCCACGGTCCGCAACTTACGACAATTTTAGAAGGTGTTCCGGCAGGATTATCTTTAGTAGCGAATGATATAAATGAAGAATTAGCTAGAAGACAAAAAGGATATGGACGCGGTAGACGCATGCAAATTGAGAAAGACCAAGTGCAAATTGTAAGTGGTGTTAGGCATGGGAAGACGATGGGGTCCCCGATTGCACTTATTGTTGAAAATCGTGATTTTACACATTGGACAAAGGTTATGGGTGCAGAGCCGTTAACTGAGCAGGAAGAGAAAGAAATGAAAAGGCAAGTTACGAAACCTAGACCTGGACACGCAGATTTAAATGGTGCGATTAAATATGGTCATAGAGATATGAGGAATGTATTAGAGCGTTCTTCCGCACGTGAAACGACAGTTCGTGTTGCAGCTGGTGCAGTTGCAAAAAAAATATTAGCGGAATTAGGTATACAAGTAGCGGGACATGTTGTCGAGATTGGTGGTATACAGGTAGAAAATATTAAATATAACTCTATTGCGGAATTACAAAGTACTACAGAAGCATCTCCTGTACGTTGTTTAGATAAAGAAGCAGGTAAAAAGATGATGCAAGCAATTGATGATGCGAAGGCAAATGGTGATTCTATTGGCGGTATTGTTGAAGTAGTTGTAGAAGGAATGCCAATCGGAGTAGGTAGCTATGTACATTATGATAGAAAATTAGATGCAAAATTAGCAGCGGCAATTATGAGTATTAACGCTTTTAAAGGTGTTGAAATTGGAATTGGTTTTGAAGCAGCACATAGACCTGGAAGTGAAGTGCATGATGAAATCCTTTGGGATGAAGTGCAAGGGTACAGAAGAAAAACGAACAATGCAGGTGGATTAGAAGGTGGCATGACAACTGGTATGCCGGTTGTTGTGCGCGGTGTTATGAAACCGATACCGACATTATATAAACCGCTTCAAAGTGTTGATATTGATACGAAAGAACCTTTTACAGCGAGTATTGAACGTTCAGATAGTTGTGCAGTACCGGCAGCTAGCGTTGTGGCTGAAGCTGTTGTGGCTTGGGAGCTCGCAACAGCTTTAATTGAACAATTCGGATTAGATCGTATCGATCTTATACGTGAAAATATTGAGAAACATAATGAATATGCGAGGGGATTTTAATGGAGAACATACATATTCAAACGAAATCAAAAGAATATGATGTACATGTTGGAAGGGAGGCGTTGTTACATTTAACAACGCTTATTCAAAAAATGGATCCTACGGTGTCTAACATAATGATCATTTCTGATGAAGCTGTTGCATCACTGCATTTACAGACAGTTGTTGATGCATTGCAAGTAGAGCGAAAAGTGTTTTCGTTTGTTGTACCGAGTGGCGAAAAAGAAAAGTCTTTTGAAAATTTCTATGAGGCTCACACTTCGGCTCTTGAAAATAAATTAGATAGAAATTCTTTAATCATCGCACTTGGAGGCGGAATGATTGGAGATTTGGCGGGATTTGTTGCCGCGTCGTTTATGCGTGGTATTCGCTTTGTCCAAGTTCCAACGACTTTATTAGCTCACGATAGCGCAGTAGGCGGGAAAGTAGCAATTAACCATCCACTAGGAAAAAATATGATTGGAGCGTTTCATCAGCCAGAAGCTGTTGTATATCATACGCCATTTTTACATTCACTTCCTGAAAAAGAGTGGCGATCAGGTTATGCAGAAGTGATAAAGCATGCTCTTATTGGTGATGTAGAGCTATATCATTGGTTAAAAGAAGAGGTGCAAACATTAACGGATCTTCGTGATGAAAAGTTAATTCATATATTAACGAAGGCGATTCCTGTGAAAGCGAATATTGTGTCGCAAGACGAAACAGAAAAAGGTGTACGTGCCCATTTGAATTTTGGGCATACGTTAGGACATGCTCTTGAAAAAGAGTTAGGATATGGAAATATCACTCACGGTGATGGAGTAGCGGTTGGCATGCTATTTGCCATGTTTTTAAGTGAGCAAGTGTACAAAATTGATCTTTCTTATGAAGAAATGAAGCAGTGGTTCTTGAAATACGGTTATCCAAAAATGCCAAGTGACTTGAATGTAGAACGTCTCGTTCAGTTGATGAAACAAGATAAAAAAGCAAATGCTGGAACAATTCATATGGTGCTTATGCAGGAATATGGGGGAGTGAATGTCGTATCTATTTCAGATGAGACTGTTCATATTGCGTTAGAAGCATTTCAAAAGGATATGGTCTAAAAAAGTTGTAGAACAGGTATGAAATGTATATTTAAAGGTATTCTCGTAATGGTGACGGTTATGATTAAAGATGATAGTAAGGAATTATAAATCATATCAATGACTGGGGGAAGAAAAGTGAGAGTAAAAGAGCAATTGTTAACTTTGAGAGCATATGTACCTGGGAAAAATATTGAGGAAGTAAAAAGAGAATATGGATTGTCAAAAATTGTGAAGTTAGCATCGAATGAAAATCCGTTTGGCTGCTCTGCGCGTGTGACAGAAGCATTAACTTCGTTAGCCAATCAACATGCACTCTACCCGGACGGGGCGGCTTTTGAGCTTCGTGAGAAAGTAGCAGAGCATTTAGGTGTAAAAGCAGAACAACTTTTATTTGGTAGTGGATTAGATGAAGTCATTCAAATGATTAGTCGCGCTTTGCTACATAACGGAACAAATGTTGTAATGGCGAATCCTACGTTCTCACAATATTATCACCATGCTGTTATTGAAAGCGCGGAAGTTCGGGAAGTACCACTAGAAAATGGTATTCACAATTTAGATGCAATGTTACAGCAAGTAGATGAGAAAACGAAGATTGTATGGATTTGTAATCCGAATAATCCGACAGGTACATATGTAGAAAAACAAAAATTACTTTCATTTTTAGAATCAGTTCCAAAGTCAGCGCTCGTTATTATGGACGAAGCATATTATGAATATGCTGGGGCAGAAGATTATCCGCAAACATTGCCTCTTCTTGAAAAGTACGAAAATCTTATGGTGCTACGCACATTCTCAAAAGCATATGGATTAGCTGCTTTTCGTATTGGATATGCGATTGGGGATGCAAAGCTTATTGGGCAGCTAGAGGTAGCGAGACTACCATTTAACACATCAACGATCGCCCAAGCGGTAGCATTAGCGGCAATAGAGGATCAACAGTTTTTACAAGAGTGTGTGAAGAAAAATGCCGAAGGATTAAATCAATATTATGCATTTTGTAAGGAATATAACGTATTCTACTATCCATCTCAAACGAATTTCATTTTCTTGAAACTCGGTATACCTGGTAATGAAGCTTTCGAACGATTAATGAAAAAAGGATATATCGTTCGTTCTGGTGCAGCATTTGGTATACATGATGGTATTCGTATTACTGTTGGATTAAAAGAAGAAAATGATGAGATTATTGAATTGCTTACGGAACTTGTAAAAGAACAAGTGAAGAAAGAAGAAACGTATTCTTAAGAAATGAAAAAGGCTCCTGTTACAGGAGCCTTTTTCATTTGCACTGCAATAAGGGGAGTTGTTTGCACGTTCAAGAAAGAAAACGTTACAATAGAAGTAGACGTATAAGAAGAATTATTGTACATATAACTTATTTAAAATGTGAGGAGGATACGGTTTGAAACTAGTAGGACGAAAAAATAGTTTGAATGGGAAAATTGTTGTTCCAGGAGATAAATCTATTTCGCATCGCTCTGTTATGTTTGGAGCGATAGCGGAAGGGACGACGAAAGTATCAAATTTTTTATTAGGAGAAGATTGTTTAAGTACAATTGCATGTTTTCAAAAACTAGGTATCCAGATTGAACAGAGTGGTAACGATGTCACGATTTACGGTAAAGGATTACATAATTTACAAGAACCGAAAGAAGTATTAGATGTGGGGAATTCAGGGACGACTATTCGTCTTATGCTTGGGATTTTAGCAAATACGCCGTTCCATAGTACGATAATTGGTGATGCATCAATTGGAAAACGTCCTATGAAACGTGTTACAGACCCGCTTAGGAAGATGAATGCTCAAATCGATGGTAGAGAAGATGGACAATACACCCCTTTATCTATTCGCGGCGGAGAAGTGAAAGGTATACATTATCATTCACCAGTAGCAAGTGCACAAGTGAAGTCAGCAGTTTTACTTGCGGGCTTGCAAGGGGAAGGTGTAACTACGGTAACAGAGCCTATGCAATCTCGTGATCATACGGAAAGAATGTTACGTGCATTCGGTTGTACCGTAGATGTTAATGGACGGACCGTTTCATTACAAGGTGGACAACAACTTAAAGGTGCAGACATAGAAGTTCCAGGAGATATTTCTTCGGCGGCATTTTTCTTAGTAGCTGGTGCAATTGTCCAAAATAGTAAGCTTGTATTGGAAAACGTTGGTTTAAATCCGACGAGAACAGGGATTTTAGATGTATTAACAAAGATGGGTGCACTTATTTCTATCGATCATATTAGAAATGAAGAGTTTGAACCGTGCGGGGATATTACGATTGAAACATCTAAACTAAAAGGAATAGAAATTGGTGGAACTCTTATTCCAAGATTAATTGATGAAATTCCTGTAATTGCTTTATTGGCAACGCAGGCAGAAGGAATTACTGTTATTAAAAACGCTGAGGAGTTAAAAGTAAAAGAAACAAATCGTATCGATACGGTTGTAGATGAATTAGGCAAATTAGGTGCGAAGATTGAAGCTACACCAGATGGTATGATTATATATGGTAAACAAAGTTTAAAAGGAAATACTGTTAATAGTCACGGCGATCATCGTATTGGAATGATGCTTGCAATCGCATCGTGTATTATAGATGGAGAAGTGAAAATAGAGAATAGTGATGCGGTCGCTGTATCGTATCCGGAATTTTTTGAACAATTAGCTGCGCTATAAGAGAAAGTATAGGAAGAGGCAGTTTACTCAAAAGGTTGCGTTCTTACACCTAGTTGCTTATGATAAATGAACAGAAGAGAATATTTTTTGAATTAAAGGAGACGTTTATGCAAAAGTTTGAACAAGCTGTTTCTTATATTGAAAACGGTGAAGCAGAAAAAGGATTACAATTATTAAAAGAACAACTACGAGTTGCTAATGATGAAGAGAAGTATGATATCGCTCGTTACTATCATACACTTGGGTTTATGGACGAGGCGTTAGCAATTATTGATGATTTACGCTTGCTATATCCAGAAGAAAGTGAATTTACGGTATTTTTAGCAGAATTATATATTGATCTAGATAAAGAAGATGAAGCGATTGAAGTGCTTCATGATATTCCAGAAAACGATGATTTATATGTTCAATCGCTATTACTTGTTGCGGATTTATTCCAAATGCAAGGTTTTGATGATGTAGCAGAACAAAAACTATTAAAGGCGAAAGAAATGATGCCAGACGAATCTGTTATTACGTTTGGGTTAGCAGAATTATATAGTAGTAAAGGTGAAGAGCAAAAGGCGATCACTTATTATGAATCGTTACTAGCAGAACATAAAGTTATGGGTGGTGTCGTCATTGCGCTTCGTCTAGCAGAAACTTTAAGTGCTATTGGAAACTGGGAAGAGGCAATCTCTTACTATGAAGCGGGGTTAGAAGAGCAAAAAGATATTCATTCACTATTTGGATATGCCTTCACATTATACCAAGGGGAAGAATATCAAAGAGCAATTGGTGCTTGGCAAGAATTAAAAGAATTAGATCCTGAGTATGCATCGTTATACATGTATTTAGCGAAAAGCTATGAAAAAGAAGGCATGCTTCAAGAAAGCTATGAAACACTTCAAGAAGGAATTAAGGTAGATGAGCTTTCTGTTCCTTTCTATGTAGAATTAGCGAATATTGCAGCGAAATTAGGTAAAATAGCGGAGGCAGAAGAAGTGCTGCAAAAAGCGCTGGAGCTAGATCCGGGACATTTAGGTGCGACATTAAAATATGCGTATATCTTAAAAGAACAAGAGAAATACGAAGAGCTAATTGCAGTTATAGAGCGTACAATTGACAGTGGGGAACCAGATACACAACTACTTTGGGATCTTGCATTTGCAAAAAAACAATTAGAAATGTATTCGGATGCATTAAAACACTATGAAAGTGCATATACTTCTTTTAAGAATCATCCAGATTTCTTGGAAGAGTACGGTTATTTCTTATTAGAAGAAGGAATGCGAAAAGAGGCGAAAGAAGTATTTACGCAGTTAATACAACTAGACCCGACACAAATTCATATTGAAGAATTGTTATATAATTTAGAGGATTTTTCATAAGTTGGAAGGAAACTGAATGCCGCTTCTTGAATCTAAAAAGAAAAGAGAAAGACAGAGGAGGGACTTAATCGCTATGAATACCCCTGTTTCTGTAAACGAGAAGAAGGATTTTGTAAAATGGTTTTTGAATAATTACCAACTGAAACAGCGTGAATGTGTATGGATTTTGAATTATTTAATGAGTCACGATCAATTAATGCATAAAGTCCACTTCGTAGAGCATGCAAAATATTGTCCGCGTGGCTTAGTAATGTCAGCAAATTGCGTGAAGGACACACCGTTTCACTTTTTTAAACAAAATGTTATGACAACAGATGCTGAAAAATCGTTTCATGATATTCGTTTGAATCGAGATGAGGATATTTATATTCAGCTTAATTTTAAATCTTCGTTCCAAAATGCAAATTATGTAGCTGTATTAGAAGACAATCCATATTTACCAAAGCATATTGAAGTAAATGAAAAGGATCGTTTACTTGCAGAACGATTTTTAGAAGAAAGTGTATTCTCATTTAGAAGAGAACGTCTTTTGAAACAAATTGATGAAGCGCTGGATAAGCAAGATAAGGAAGCATTTCATAAGTTAACAGCGGAGTTAAAAACTTTATAGAATTTATTTTAATTATTTATTTTTTACAAATTTCAGATTTTTTAAGAAAAACTACTTATTATTAGGTAGTTTTTCTTTTTTTACCTCTTTTAGTATGGTTTAATATATATAAAGTGAAAGTTCTGTTATTTAAAGTGAAGGAGGGAGAAAGGATGAAATGGATTGTAAAAGATGTGGAACAGTTTGAGCAAGCAAGGGAATATGTAGATACAGGGATTATACCCCTTTTGTCAATTTCGGCAGCAAAAGAAATGAAAATGGTTGTAGAGCAAGGTGAATTTATTGAGGCTTTGAGTATGGAGTTGGAAAGGGAGTATAAAGGAAGAGTGCTTTTACTGCCCGCATTTACGTATTTGGTAGAGAGCCAAAAGAATGAAAAAGACCGTTTGCAAGAATGGACAGATCATTTGCAAAGGCAAGGTTTTAAGCATATTGCCTATGTGACAAGTGATTTTTCATGGAAAGAAGATATGCAAGAGTTGCAGGGTGATTTATTTTGGTTTCCGTCGTTATCATTAGAACAATTTAGTGACCAAGCAAAAAGGGAAGTTATTCGTGCTCACATAAAAAATATTATGGAAATGTTGGAAGAAGGATGGATAAAACAATAATAAACAGAAAGTTCTTATTATTATGAGTAGTATGATATTGACCTATACAAGAGGGTATTATATCATGATAGTGTCCTAGTTTTTATTTTTTATATAATTTTTTCACGAGGGGACAATTTCTGATAGAGGGGGGAAATTTTCGTGAGCGAGAAAGAACATCGTGTGTCAAGAAGACAGTTTTTAAATTACACACTTACAGGGGTAGGAGGCTTTATGGCGGCGGGTATTTTAATGCCGATGACGCGGTTTGCGCTTGATCCGGTGTTAAGAAAAGAAGCGGGAACAGATATGGTTGCTGTTGGACAAGTAAAGGATATTACAACAGAGCCGAAGCGCTTCGATTTTAAGGTGAAGCAGGTTGACGGATGGTACAAGTCTGAAGAGCCAAAATCTGCTTGGGTGCATAAAGATGAAAGCGGAGACATTGTTGCGTTTTCTCCAGTGTGTAAACATTTAGGTTGCACAGTGAACTGGAATTCGGACAAAGCACATCCTAATCAATTCTTTTGCCCGTGTCACGGGGGACGTTACACAAAAGATGGGATGAACATTAAAGGCACACCGCCTCTTGCTCCGCTTGACGTATACGAATCCAAAGTGAAAGATGGAACGCTGTATTTAGGAAAAGCGAAGCCAAGAGGGGGTGCAAAGTAGATGTTAAATAAAATTTATGATTGGGTAGACGAACGTTTAGATATTACACCGATATGGCGTGATATCGCTGATCATGAAGTACCTGAGCATGTTAACCCGGCACATCACTTTTCTGCATTCGTCTATTGCTTTGGAGGACTTACCTTTTTCGTTACTGTAATTCAAATTTTGTCCGGAATGTTTTTGACGATGTATTATGTGCCGGATATTAAAAATGCTTGGGAGTCGGTTTATTATTTACAAAATGAAGTAGCTTACGGGCAAATTGTTCGTGGTATGCACCACTGGGGTGCCAGTCTCGTAATTGTAATGATGTTTTTACATACACTCAGAGTTTTCTTCCAAGGTGCGTATAAAAAGCCTCGTGAGTTAAACTGGATTGTTGGTGTTCTTATTTTCTTTGTTATGTTAGGTCTTGGTTTTACCGGATATTTATTACCGTGGGATATGAAAGCGTTATTTGCTACGAAAGTAGGGATTCAAATCGCAGAGCAAACGCCGCTCATTGGTCCTTATATTAAAACATTACTTGCTGGCCATTCTGAAATTGTTGGCGCTCAAACATTAACTCGCTTCTTTGCTATTCACGTCTTCTTCTTACCAGCAGCACTTCTAGGTTTAATGGCCTTCCACTTCATCATGATTCGCAAACAAGGTATTTCCGGTCCGCTATAAGAGATTGCTAAATTAAAGGGGAAAGAACAAAAGGAGGGAGATTATGCATCGCGGCAAAGGGATGAAGTTTGTAGGAGATTCTCGGGTACCAGTAGCCCGGAAACCAAATATTCCAAAAGATTATTCTGAATATCCAGGGAAAACAGAAGCGTTTTGGCCGAATTTCTTGTTAAAAGAATGGATGGTTGGTGCAGTTTTTTTAGTCGGTTATTTATGTTTAACAGTGGCGCATCCGTCACCGCTTGAGAGAATGGCGGATCCTACAGATGCAGGATATATACCACTTCCAGATTGGTATTTCTTATTCTTGTATCAGTTATTAAAGTATTCATATGCTTCAGGCTCATTTACTGTAATTGGTGCGTTTATTATGCCGGGGATTGCGTTTGGAGCGTTACTATTAGCTCCGTTTCTAGATCGAGGCCCAGAAAGAGCGCCATTGAAGCGTCCTGTAGCAACTGGGTTTATGCTTTTAGCAATTGCATCGATTATTTTTTTAACTTGGGAATCTGTAGCACACCACGACTGGGAAGCTGCAAAAAAACAAGGTGCAATTGTAAAAACAGCACCAGTTGATAAAAATGATGACGGCTACAAGTTAATGCAAAAAAATACTTGTTTAACATGTCATGGTGATAATTTACAAGGCGGGGCGGCAGCACCAGCTTTGCAAAACTTAACTTTAAAACCTGAAGAAATCGCTAAAATTGCGAAAGAGGGAAAAGGTTCAATGCCGAAAGGTGTATTTAAAGGTACAGATGAAGAACTGAAAAAGCTCTCGGAATTCGTTGCAAAGTATAATAAAAAATAATAGAAAAGCTGACTACAAAATCTGTAGTCAGCTTTTTATTTTGATGACGGAAAGTTTGCTATATAATAGAGTAGAGTTCGATGAAAGAATTACTTTGTTTGAAAGGTGTTGGACATACAGCTTGGTTTACTTGTATGCAATGTTAAGGCAACGTTCGGTACTATTATTTTTATTGGTTGTTAACATATTAGGTACAATCTACGGATTCATATGGTATGGAAATCAATTAAAAGAAACCTCACCTATATTTTGGCCGTTTGTACCAGATAGCCCTATGGCGACTCTCTTTTTTGTCTTTGTTTTAATTGCTTTTTTGATGAAGAAGAACTGGGGGTTAATAGAAGCGTTAGCGATAGTTACTTTAATAAAATATGGTGTTTGGGCTGTTGTTGTAAATGCAATTACGATTTATGTAAAAGGTCCTATTGGCCTTATGGGATATATGTTAATGTTATCTCATTTTGCGATGGCAGTGCAGGGAATGTTATATGCTCCGTTTTATCGGATAAAAAAATGGCACTTCACTGTAGCTGGCATATGGACATTACATAATGATGCAATTGATTATTTATTTTGGCAAATGCCGAGATACGGGATTATGCATTTGTTTGTAGAGAAAATTGGTTATTTTACGTTTTGGTTAAGTATTGCTGTACTGTGTATTACATATTATTATTGCTTACGTGAGAACCGAAAACAGTTTTCTTTATGATGGTGAGGACATTTAGGGGGAGAAAATGAAGAAAAATAAGAGTGGTATAAACATATTGGATCGATTGATCACTTTAGTAGTTTCCTATAGCATAGCATTTTCTGTTTTCGCTCTCGCGACAACGGTAGTTGTATATGGAAAATGGTTGTATTATTTTGAAATTGATTTTTTAAATATTCCAGATTTAGCGGATATGACGAAAGATGAAATTAAGAGAAACTATGATGTGCTTATTACATATTTATCGCCGTTTTATGAAGGTGCATTACAATTGCCGACATTAGATATGTCCACAAATGGACGCATTCATTTTGTAGATGTTAAAAATGTTTTAGTAAAGATTCAATATATAATGTACGGGACGATTGTAATTGCTGTATTAGGAGGAGCGTATTTATTAAAAAAGAAAAAAGAAAAGTTTTTACTTCACGGAGCGATTCTTACAATTATTTTTCCAATAGCTCTTACGTTACCAATTGCTATTAATTTTGAAAAGAGTTTCGTATTATTTCATAAGCTTTTATTTAGCAATGATTATTGGATGTTTGATATTGAAACAGATCCGGTTATTTTAATGTTACCGGAAGAATTCTTTATGCATGCTGCATGTGTTATTTTATTATTGATTTTAGGTGGTAGCATACTTTGTTACAGTGTGTATAAATATTTAGTGAAAAAGAAAAGGGTTTCAAAGAAAAAATTCTCTGTTTAAAGAGAATTTTTTTGTTTTCATAGAGATAATATATTTTTTGGTTTTGTTCTGTTCTATTCTTGTCCAATTCCACATATTTTGTACTAGTAGTTATAGGGGGGACCGGGATGAAGAGAACATTAATTGGACTGATAGCATTTCTAATTATAATGTTTCCAGTACGTATATATGCTGAAGAGTGGAGTGAACTAACTGGATTACTAGATGATTCTTTACAGTTAGTGAAGAAAAAAGAAGATGAGAAGGCAATACAAGTACTGCACCATTTCTCAGAGCAGTTTCTATCAAAGGAGAATGAAAATAATTCAAAAGTAATTCCGGGACAAATTAGAGTGGTTTCTTTAGCATACGATAAGGCGAAACAATCTCTCTCGGAAGATTTAGATAGGCAAGTTAAAGTTGATAATGTGTTAGCGTTACAACTTGCTGTTGATGCGCAAGTATCTAAATATCAGCCACTTTGGATGGAAAGAGAAAGAAAGATAATGAATGCTTTTTCTCAAGTAGAAAAAGCGATGGAAAAAGACGATGATGGGCAATTCCAACAGACGCTAAATACATTTTTAAATGAATTTAATATTATTTATCCTAGTTTAATGATTGCTCTGCCAGAAAACGAAGCGCAGCGTGTAAATGCACATTTATCTTATTTGGATGAATTTCGTAACGTTATGTTAAAAACGAAAGGTGGACAAATGCAACTAGGGATTATTAAAGGTGATTTGCAAAAAATATTTCATACAGTAAAAAAAGATGAGATTGCTCCCTCGCTCATTTGGTTTATGACAATTACTGGAGGACTTATTTTGTTCACTTTAACGTATGTTGGATGGAGAAAGTATAAAGGGGAGAGAGAGAAGCGGAGAAGTAACTTGCATTCTAAAGATAGATAATGCGCATAAATAAAGATACGGATTGTAAGGTTTATTTATTGACAACGGTGGAAGAAAAAAATAGAATGAGAAGTACTATAATTAAAACTTCAATGGAGGTTTATGATGTTTTATTTAATTTACTTCGCGATCATTTTGATCATACCGTTGTATGCACAGTCAAAAGTACGTAGTGCCTATAGCAAGTATTCACAAGTTTATTCAACATCAGGTATGACAGGAGCGGAAGTGGCTCGAAAAATTTTAGATGAAAATGGATTGTACAATGTAGCCGTAGAAGAAACGCCAGGTCATTTGTCAGATCATTATGACCCGCGTGTAAAGACGGTTAGATTATCGACAGATAACTATTATGGTCATTCAGTTGCTGGTACAGCTGTAGCAGCACATGAAGTAGGACACGCAATTCAAGATGCGAAAGATTATAACTTTATGCGTGTACGCCATTCGTTAGTGCCAGTTGCTAATTTTGGTTCAAACATGTCATGGGTTTTTGTCCTAATTGGTGTATTTGCACAAATGTCTGGTTTGTTGTTACTAGGAATTATTTTAATGGCAGCAGGTGTTATTTTCCAACTTGTTACATTACCAGTTGAGTTTGATGCATCAAAACGTGCAATGCAACAAATTGAAGCACTTGGTATCGTATCGACAGATGAGTACGGTCAAGCTCGTAAAGTATTAAATGCGGCAGCATTAACATATGTAGCAGCAGCTGCTGTAGCGGTATTTGAATTATTACGTCTCGTATTAATTTATACTGGTATGCAGCGTAGCGACGATTAAAGACTATCAATTATGATAGTCTTTTTTTGTTTTGTGGATTGAATCTTATAACATGTTACAAATGGAAATAATAGAGAGAATATGGGGTATAGAACTAGTTAAAAAAAGATAAGTATGGAATGATGAAAGAAGGTGACAGACATAGAATATCCAGATCATTTAGTTAAACAAGTGAGGGAGCGAAGTGCTACATACCAATTAGAAGGTTTTTTAAGTGGACAGGGCCCTAGAAATCCGAAATTAATGCTTGTTGGAGAAGCACCTGGTGAAACAGAAATTCATAATGGTATCCCGTTTAGCGGGAAAGCTGGAAAACATTTAATGGAGTTTTTAGAACGTATTCACGTTACAAGGGAAGAAGTATATATTACGAGTGCGGTTCGGAGTAGACCGTATAAGTGGAGAGAGAAAAGGGAACGAAATGGCGAAATAATACAGAAGAAGTACAATAGAACACCGAATCAAGGTGAGATACTTGCCCATGCACCTTTGTTAGATTATGAACTGGAATTTATACAGCAGCCGGTTATTGTCACACTTGGTAATATTGCATTACAGCGTTTAGTTGGTAAAAACAATAAAATTACGGATGTGCATGGAGAATTGTTAAAGCAACCTGTGCAGCGATTGAAAGATAGCGGCAGTACAGAATTTATTTGGTCAGAAAAAGAATATCATATTTTTCCGACCTTTCATCCAGCTTCTATTTTCTATAATCGGAGTTTGTTGGAGCTTATTTATGAGGATTTGGAGAAACTTAAAAGATTTATAATAAAAAACTAGAAAAGCTAAAGAGCTTTTCTAGTTGAATTTAATTATGTAACGGTTTTTTATTTTCATCTAATGTAAATCCTTCACCAACAACATCGTGTACATCACTTACAGCGACAAAGGCATGTGGATCTACTGAAATAATGATATTTTTTAATTTTACGATTTCATTTTTAGCAACAACACAATATAGTACATTACGTTCTATTTTTGTATAGGATCCAACTGCTTTTAAAAAGGTTGCTCCGCGCTCCATTTCGGATAAAATTTTTGCAGCAATTTCATCGTTTTTATCAGAAATAATAGTTGCTCCTTTTGCTGCATAAGCTCCTTCTTGCATGAAATCAATAACCTTAGCCCCGATAAAAACAGCAACTAACGTATACATGCCTTCACGGTATGATAAATATGTAAGAATAGAGATAATGATAACGACCGCATCAAACATAAACATCGTTTTTCCCATACTCCAGCCAACATATTTATGAGCTAGCCTTGCGATAATATCAACACCGCCAGTAGTCCCGCCGTATTTGAATATAATTCCAAGTCCTATACCGATAAATGCCCCAGCGAATAAAGCAGCCAGTGTCATATCATTTTGCAAGTTTAAATGTAAGTTGAGAACCTCGTAGCGCTGAAACACCCAAAGGAATAAAGAGACGCTAAATGTACCGATTAATGTGTATAAAAATGTTGTTCGGCCGAGTAATTTCCAGCCAATGAAAAATAGAGGGACGTTTAAAATTAAGTTTGTATAGGAAGGATCAAGTGAAAATTTAAAATATAATAATAGCGTAATGCCGGTAAATCCACCCTCTGCAAGATGGTTTTCAATATTGATATTCACAATACCGAAAGAAAAAATAGCGGAACCGATTAAAATGAAAATGATATTTCGAATCTTCAAGTTTGCTTTCATATAGAAATCCCCCTAGTTATGTAATAATTGGAATTGCTCCGCTTAAACGGTAAAACATACTAATAAGTTATTTCTAGTTGCTAGTAAAAATAGAGAGCGGTATAAGGGCCTAATTGGTTCAGGTTAATCTTTTGCAAAAATCAAACAAAAGAAAGTTTCACTTTATTATAGTCTATCAAAAAAGGAGTCGTAAATAGTGATATGAGAGAATAATATTTGTCAAATCGCGATGAATTGGCTAACATGAGAGAGGAAGGAATAGAGGTGACTAGTATGGAAGCAAAAACGATGAAAGATATGCAGAAGGAAGTAGATGCATATATCGGCCAATTTAAAGAAGGTTATTTTAGTCCGCTTGCAATGATGGCCCGTTTAACTGAAGAAATGGGAGAGCTTGCAAGAGAGGTTAATCATTATTATGGTGAGAAACCGAAGAAAACGACTGAGATAGAACAAAGTATTGAGGAAGAGCTTGGAGATGTGTTATTTGTTATGATTTGTATGGCAAATAGTTTAAATATTGATTTAGAAACAGCGCATAACATTGTAATGAATAAATTTAATACACGTGATAAAGATCGCTGGACACGTATTGATGAGGGAGAGAAAGAAGCATGAAAGAAATTAAAGTAATTATTGCTGGACCAAGAGGACGTATGGGACATGAAGCAGTCCTTCTTATGGAAAGAACAGCGCATTTCAATTTAGTAGCAGCAATTGATTATAAGCATGGCGGAGAAAAAATTTCTGATATACCGGGAATGCCAGCGTTAGATGCGCCTATTTACGCGGATTTACATACTTGTTTAGATGAAGTAGAAGCAGATGTATTGTTAGATTTAACAACACCAGAAGTTGGAAAGAAACATGTGACACTTGCAGTTGAACGTGGACTTCGATCTGTTATTGGTACGACTGGATTTACAGAAGAAGAGCTTAAACATTTAACCGAAACTGCGAAAGAAAAAGAAGTGGGAACAATCATTGCTCCAAACTTTGCGATCGGTGCAGTACTTATGATGAAGTTCTCTCAAATGGCAGCGAAGTACTTCCAAGATGTTGAAGTAATTGAATTGCATCACGATCAAAAGTTAGATGCACCATCTGGTACAGCTGTAAAAACAGTAGAATTAATCCGTCAAAATCGTGTACCAAAAGAGCAAGGACACCCTAATGAAACGGAACAATTAGAAGGGGCACGTGGTGCAAATGTAGACGGTATTCACATTCATAGCGTACGTCTACCAGGGCTTATTGCACACCAAGAAGTAATGTTCGGCGGAGATGGACAAATGTTAACAGTTCGTCATGATTCATTTAACCGTGCATCATTTATGTCAGGTGTAAAACTATCAATTGAAACAGTAATGAACCTTAATCATCTTGTGTACGGTTTAGAAAATATTATCGACTAAAGGGGAGACAACGGATGAAAATTGCCTTAATCGCACATGACAAAAAGAAAGATGATATGGTTTCGTTCGCGTACGCATATAAACCAATTTTTGAAAAACATGAACTTTTTGCAACAGGAACGACAGGACTTCGTATTATGGAGGCAACTGGTTTAGTTGTAACAAGATATCAATCTGGTCCTCTTGGTGGCGATCAAGAAATTGGTGCAATGATTGCAAAAAATGAGATGGATATGGTGATTTTTTTCCGTGATCCACTAACAGCTCAGCCGCATGAACCGGATGTCAATGCGTTACTTCGTTTATGCGATGTGTATGCAATTCCGCTCGCAACGAATATGGCAAGTGCTGAAATGTTAATGCATGCATTAGAGCGGGGAGATTTAGATTACCGAAAGTTAAGAAAATGAGGGGAACAATTATGAGTGGATTACATATATTAGCGTTTGGTGCTCATGCCGATGATGTGGAAATCGGCATGGCAGGTACCATTGCAAAGTATACGAAGCAAGGATATGAAGTAGGCATTTGCGATTTAACAGAAGCTGATCTTTCTTCAAATGGAACGGTAGAACTAAGAAAAGAAGAAGCAAAGGCGGCAGCTCGTATTATGGGAGTAAAAACGAGAATTAATTTAGCAATGCCAGACCGTGGTTTGTATATGAAAGAAGAATATATACGTGAAATTGTAAAGATTATTCGTACATATAAACCAACGCTAATTTTTGCACCATATTACGAAGATCGTCATCCAGACCATGCGAATTGCGCGAAGCTTGTTGAAGAGGCTATCTTTTCAGCGGGAATTCGTAAATATATGCCTGAACTTCCGCCGCACCGTGTAGAGTCTTTTTATAATTATATGATTAATGGTTTTCATAAACCGAATTTTTGTATAGATATTAGTGAATACCTTTCTAAAAAGGTGGAAGCGTTAGAAGCGTATGAAAGTCAGTTTTCAACAGGGAGTGATGGTGTTAAGACGCCATTAACCGAAGGATACGTTGAAACTGTAATCGCTCGGGAGAAGATGTTTGGGAAAGAAGTTGGAGTGCTGTATGCCGAAGGATTTATGAGTAAGAAACCGGTTTTATTACATGCTGATTTAATAGGGGGATGTAAATGAAATTGAAAATAGGTATTACATGTTATCCTTCTGTAGGTGGTTCTGGGGTTGTTGGGACAGAGTTAGGAAAGCAATTGGCGGAGCGCGGGCATGAAATTCATTTTATTACATCGGGTGTACCATTTCGGTTGAATAAAGTGTACCCGAACATTTATTTTCACGAAGTAACAGTAAATCAATATTCTGTTTTTCAATATCCACCTTACGATTTAGCATTAGCGAGTAAAATGGCAGAGGTTGCTCAAAGAGAAAACCTTGATATTTTACATGTGCATTATGCAATCCCTCATGCTATTTGTGCATATTTAGCAAAACAAATGATTGGGGAGCGTATTAAAATTGTTACAACCTTACATGGAACGGATATTACTGTGCTAGGTTCCGATCCTTCGTTAAATAATTTAATTCGCTTTGGTATTGAACAATCTGATGTTGTTACAGCTGTGTCACATTCGTTAATTGAAGAAACGAATGAACTTGTAAAACCAGATAAAGAAATTGAGACGGTATACAATTTTGTAGACGAACGTGTTTATTTCAAACGTGATATGTCTCAATTAAAAAAAGAATATGGTATACGAGAAAATGAAAAAGTATTGATTCATATTTCAAATTTCCGAAAGGTTAAGCGTGTACAGGATGTTGTGCAGTCATTTGCCAAAATTGTAAAGGAAGTAGATGCGAAATTGCTTCTTGTTGGTGATGGACCAGAGTTCTGTACTATTTTACAATTGGTGAAAAGTTTACATATTGAGGAACGTGTCTTATTCCTAGGAAAGCAAGATAATGTTGCAGAGCTTCTTGCGATGAGTGATTTAATGCTACTTTTATCAGAAAAGGAAAGTTTTGGTCTCGTTATATTAGAAGCGATGGCGTGTGGTGTGCCTAGTATCGGAACGAGGGTTGGGGGCATTCCAGAGGTCATTCAACATGGTGAAACAGGATATATATGTGAAGTTGGAGATACAGACGGAATAGCTAAGCAAGCAATTCAACTATTAGAAAATGAAGAACTTCACCGTAATATGGGAGAGCGAGCGATGAAATCTGTATATGAGCAGTTTCGTTCGGAAAAAATCGTTTCACAGTATGAGGCGATTTATTATGACATACTAAGGGATGACAAGAATGGAAAGATTTAAAAAAGCTAGTTCAATTATTGAGATATTAAAACAGCAGGGACATGAGGCTTACTTCGTTGGTGGAAGTGTACGCGATCTTATTATCGATAGACCGATTGGAGATATCGATATCGCAACATCTGCTTTACCAGAAGAAGTAATGGCTATTTTCCCAAGACATGTTCCGGTTGGTCTTGAGCATGGAACTGTAATTGTTGTAGAAAATGGTGAACCGTATGAGGTAACTACTTTTCGAACAGAAAGCGAATATGAAGATTTTCGGAGACCTAGTAGTGTTCAATTTGTCCGTTCATTAGAAGAGGATTTAAAACGACGTGATTTCACGATGAATGCAATTGCAATGACAGAGGAAGGCGAAATGGTTGATTTATTTGCTGGGCAAGAAGCGATTCGTTTGAAGGAAATTACAACGGTTGGAGATGCTGCAGACCGTTTTCAAGAAGATGCACTGCGAATGATGCGTGGTATTCGGTTCGTAAGTACGTTAGGTTTCTCTTTGGAAATAAAGACGAAACAAGCAATTGAAACGTATGGGCATTTGCTCGAACATATAGCGATTGAAAGAATTACAGTTGAATTTGAAAAATTGTTGACCGGTACATATTGTGTGAATGGTCTTCAAGAGTTAGTAGAAACGAAGTTATTTTCTCATCTGCCATATTTACAAATGTCAGAAGAAAGACTCTTGAAAGCTACGCAGTATAAATGGGATTCTTTCGAAACAGATGTTGAGGCGTGGGCATTTTTCTTATATTGTATCGGAGAAGAGCATCCATCTGTCTTTTTACGTCAATGGAAGTTCTCGAATAAAAAGATTAAAGATATTGTAGCGGTTTTATTAGCAATTCGTTCTAGAAGGGAGAAGGAGTGGGATACAATCCTTCTTTATAAAACTGGAATTCACATCGCTGAGATGGCGGAAAGAGTATACGAAGCGATAATAGAAAGTTATAATAGTGCGTCTGTTAAGCAAGTACAGTCATTATTTCATGCATTGCCGATACAAAACCGTCAAGAAATGAATGTGACTGGTAATGATTTATTAAGCTGGGCAGATAAAAAGCCAGGTCCGTGGGTTGCAGAAATGCTTCAAAACATTGAAGAAGCAATCGTACAAGGAGATTTAGTTAATAAGAAAGAGAATATAAGGGAGTGGCTACAAAGATGCAATCTACTATAAGAAAGCAGTTATTACAAGTTTTTTCTGCAGCAGATGGTGCATTTGTATCTGGTCAAACACTTAGTGACAAACTTGGTTGTTCGAGAACCGCTGTATGGAAGCATATGGAGGACCTTCGTAATGAAGGGTATGAACTAGAAGCTGTACGCCGCTTAGGTTATCGAATTGCTAGTAAACCAGATAAAGTAACTGCTAATGAGATTCAATTAGGATTACAAACAGAGCGTATCGGTAGAACGGTTTATTTTGAAGAATCGGTTGAATCTACTCAGCATATTGCAGCGAGACTTGCTTATGAAGGCGCAGAAGAGGGAACAATTGTCGTTGCTGAAGAACAAACAGCAGGTAGAGGACGTTTAAGTAGAAAATGGTATTCTCCAAAAGGAACAGGAATTTGGATGAGTATTATTTTGCGTCCATCTATTCCAGTTCATCATGCACCACAGCTTACTTTATTAGCAGCTGTTAGCGTAGCGCAAGCAATTGAAAAATGTACTGGTGTAAACGTAGGGATTAAATGGCCAAATGATATTTTAATTCAAGGTAAAAAAGCTGTCGGTATATTAACGGAGATGCAAGCTGATCCAGATAAAATTAATGCTGTTATTATGGGAATTGGCATTAATGCAAATCAGAAACAAGAACATTTTGATGAGGAAATTCAGCAAATTGCAACTTCATTAGCAATTGAATCGGATAAGCCGATTGTTCGTGCGGAACTTATGCAACAAATTTTCTTGCAACTAGAGAAATTGTATGAAGAGTATTTAAAAAATGGCTTCTCTGTTATTAAAATTCTTTGGGAAAGTTACGCAGTAAGTATCGGAAAAGAAATTACAGCTCGAACGATGAAGGAAACTATTAATGGGCTAGCAAAAGGGATTACGGAGGATGGTGTATTGTTACTTGAGGATCATCAAGGACAAGTGCACCACATTCATTCTGCTGATATAGAAATTAAGTAAAAGAAGTTCCTATTTTGGAGCTTCTTTTTGTCATTTAGATACTAATAAATTTCACATACCGTAATAGGAATAGAAAATTATTTTTTCGAAAAAATGTAGCAATTCCTTTTCAGAGTTTGCTATAATTAGTTCGAATATGGGCAGTATCAAAGCGAACTGCACCATTATTATACGCAGTATGAAAAAAATAATTTGGATTCTGCCTTGATCCAATAATGGACTGGGACAGAGGGATGAATAATGCCGACTAACACACAACCCTTCTGCCCTTTTATGGCTAGAGGGGTTTTTTATATGATTGCGGCCATCTCCTCTCTCCTGCATAAAGGAGGAGTAGTTTTTGAAAACAAAAACAGATTTTTTGAAAATGAAAGAGCAAGGTGAGCCGATTACAATGTTAACGGCGTATGATTATCCATCTGCTAAATTAGCAGAAGAAGCTAAAGTCGATATGATTTTAGTGGGTGATTCTCTAGGAATGGTTGTACTTGGGTATGATTCAACAGTTCCAGTAACAGTAGAGGATATGATTCATCATACGAAAGCTGTACGCCGCGGAGCGAAAGAGACGTTTATTGTAACTGATATGCCATTTATGTCTTATCATGTCTCATTGCAAGATACGATGGTTAATGCACGTCGCATTGTTCAAGAGAGCGGGGCACATGCATTAAAGGTAGAAGGTGCTGGAGAAGTTATATCAACTATTCACTACTTAACGAATGCGGGAATTCCCGTTGTGGCGCATTTAGGTTTAACTCCTCAATCTGTAGGAGTGCTAGGTGGGTATAAAGTACAAGGGAAAGATGCTAAAAGTGCAAAAAAATTAATAGAAGATGCAAAAAAATGTGAGGAAGCTGGTGCGATAGCACTTGTGTTAGAGTGTGTGCCAATGCAATTAGCAGAACTTATTTCAGAGCAGTTAACAATTCCTACAATCGGAATTGGAGCAGGACAAAAAGTAGATGGGCAAGTTCTTGTATACCATGATCTTATCTCGTACGGCGTAAATCGTGTTCCGAAATTTGTGAAGCAATATACGTCTGTTCAAGAGGAGATTGTGCGAGGGATTTCGCAATACGTTACTGAAGTAAAGACAGGGCAATTTCCTGAAGAAAAACATTCATTCACAATGAAAGAGGAAGAGTGCTTAGCGTTATACGGAGGAAAACAATAATGAAAATCATAACTACAGTGCAAGAGATGCAGCAAATTACAAACGAACTTCGTACAAGTGGAAAAAGTATCGGTTTTGTTCCAACGATGGGGTATTTACACGAAGGGCATGCTACGTTACTACGTAAGGCAAGGGAAGAAAATGAAATTGTAGTTTTAAGTGTATTTGTAAATCCACTACAATTTGGACCAAATGAAGATTTAGATCGATACCCACGTGATATTGATAGAGATGAAAATGTAGCAAAAGAAAATGGTGTTGATTATTTATTTTATCCGAGTGTAGAAGAGATGTATCCAGCAGAACAAACGACGACAGTAGAAGTTGTGAAGCGTACCGACGTATTATGTGGCAAACAAAGACCTGGTCATTTCGCTGGTGTTGCGACTGTACTAATGAAACTATTTAATATTACATTGCCAACGCGTGCTTATTTCGGTATGAAAGATGCACAGCAAGTAGCTGTAATTGAAGGATTCGTAACTGATTTTAATATTCCAGTTACGATCGTACCAGTTGATATTGTAAGGGAAGAAGATGGATTAGCGAAAAGTTCTCGCAATGTGTATTTATCACTAGAAGAACGCGAAGAGGCTCCTCATTTATACCGCAGTCTATGTATAGCGAAAGAACGAATTGAGGCAGGCGAACGTAATCCAGAAATCATTATGAATCTTGTGAAAGAGCATATTGAGAAGTATACGAAAGGCACTGTAGATTATGCTGATTTATATGCATATCCTTCATTAAAAGCAATAAATAAAATTGAAGGAAGAATTATTTTAGCGATTGCAGTTAAGTTTGAAAATGTACGATTAATTGACAATATAACATTAATGGGGAAATAAGGGGGAGCATCTATGTTTCGCACAATGATGAGAGCGAAGTTACATCGCGCAACTGTAACAGAAGCAAATTTAAATTATGTAGGTAGCATTACAATTGATGAAGATTTAATGGATGCGGTAAATATTGTAGAAAATGAAAAAGTACAAATTGTAAATAACAACAATGGGGCTCGCTTAGAGACATATGTTATTAAAGGAGAGCGCGGTAGCGGTGTTGTTTGTTTAAATGGCGCAGCTGCAAGGCTTGTACAACCAGGTGATAAAGTTATTATTATTTGTTATGGTTTAGTGGCAGAAGAAAATATTCATAAACAAGAGCCGAAAATTGCAGTATTAGACGATGATAATCAAATTATTGAAATGTTAGGTGCTGAAAAAGCTGGCACGATATTATAAGTAGGAAGGCTATCTCTAATTAAGGAGATAGCTTTTTTGTGCATCTTTTCATTAAGATGAGGTAAAACGTGGTATAGTAACATTATATAATTTTTGTGTTTGATAGGTAAGAAATTGAGGTGTTACATATATGAGTAAGCGTTATGTCGTTGTTGATTTAGAGACGACAGGGAACTCCTGGAAGGATGGGAAGGATAAAATCACCCAAATTGCAGCTGTTGTAGTGGAAGATGGAGAGATATTAGAGATTTTTTCATCTTTTATTAATCCGAAGAGAGAGATTCCCCTATTTATTACAGAATTAACTGGGATTGATGAAGATCTTGTAAAACAAGCCCCGTTATTTCGAGATGTAGCCCCGATGATTGTTGAGCTATTACAAGGTGCGGCTTTTGTTGCACATAACGTTCACTTTGATTGGAATTTTTTAAATGAAGAATTAAGGCAGGCTGGATATACAGAAGTACATTGTCCTAAAATTGATACAGTTGAATTGGCGCAAATTCTTTTGCCGACAGCTGATAGTTATAAATTACGTGATTTAGCTAAGCAACATGAACTAGAGCACGATCAACCACATCGTGCGGATAGTGATGCTCTTGCAACAGCGGAGTTGTTTTTACAATTTTTAAGTGAAATTGAAAAGTTACCACTTGTCACATTACAATCGCTTTATGAATTAAGTGATGTTTTCCAAAGTGATATAGCTGATGTACTTTCTGAAAATATTTTAAAGAAAATGATGCATGGTAAAGATAGGGCGGAGGAGTATGAAGTGTATCGAAATATTGCGCTTCGAAAGCGGAATTATTCTTTAAGCCTCAGTGAAACATGCTCATCTAAATTTGATGCTTTCTTACATAAGACAATGGATAAACTTGAATTGAATATGCCAAAGTTTGAAAAAAGAGAAAGCCAACAGATTATGATGAAGGAAATATATACAGCGCTAAGAGATTCTAGGTTTTCACTGATTGAAGCAGGAACAGGTACGGGGAAGACGCTTGCATATTTACTTCCAAGTATTTATTTCGCAAAGAAAAAAGAAGAACCTGTCATTATAAGTACACAAACTGTACAATTGCAACAACAAATACTAGAAAAAGAAATTCCTTTATTAAAGAAAATAATGCCATTTTCATTTGAAGTAGCTCTTTTGAAAGGAAGAAAGCATTATTTGTGTCTACATAAATTTGAATATGCTTTGCAAGAGGAAGAGAAAAATTATGATATGGCGCTCACAAAGGCAAAAATTTTAGTGTGGTTATTGCAAACGGAAACCGGCGATCGTGATGAATTAAATATTCCTGAGGGCGGAAAGTTACTTTGGAACCGTATTTGTAGTGATGCATATAGTCCAGGCGGGATGCAAAGTAACTGGTTTAGTCGTTGTTTTTATCAACGAGCGAAGAATAAAGCATTGTTTGCAGATATTGTTATTACAAATCATGCGTTATTATTTCAAGATTTTTCAAGTGAAGAACCATTGTTTGCTTCATGTGAACATATTATTTTTGATGAAGCTCATCATATCGAAGAAGCGGCGAGTAGAACATTTGGTGAACAGTTCTCATGTATGTATTTTCAATTAGCTTTATCTCGTCTTGGTACGCTAGAAACAGATGATGTGCTTTCTAAAGTATATAAAATGATGAAAAAATCAGAGCAAGCCTCTCGTTCGACTTTCCGTATGGTGAGTCATAGTTTGAAGGAATTGAAATTTGATGCGGATGAACTATTCCAAATGTTACGTGCTTTCATATTTAAACAAACAAAGCAGGAACAAGGGATGAGCAATATGCCGCTCATTTATCGATATAACACGGAAGTAGAGAAAGGTAAGTTATGGGATAGCATTACCGAGTTAACAAATCGTTTTGTATATGATGTAAGAAAATTAGTAACTACACTTGAGAAGCAAGTTGATATATTGCAAAGTAAATTAGAATGGGAGATGCATGTTGTTACAGGTGAATTTATGCACTTAATTGAGTTGATGAGAAAGATGGTACAATCTTTACAATTACTCATTTTAGAAAAAAATTCATACGTGACATGGATGGAGACTGAGACGAAGGGAACGATTCATTCAACAGTGTTATATGCCCAGCCTGTTCATATTAGTGAAAGATTTGCTGATGAATTTTTAACACAGAAAAAGAGTGTTATTTTCACATCAGCAACGTTAACAGTTAATGATTCATTCGACTATATAAAAGAGGAGCTAGGGTTACATGATTTTGCTCCAAATACATTAAAGGTTCCATCACCATTCCGTTTTGACGAACAAATGAAATTAATGGTTTCAACGGATGTACCTTTTATTAAGCAAGCAAGTAATGAGGAATATATTGAATCTGTATCGGAACATATTGCAAAAATAGCGAGAACTACAAAAGGTAGAATGCTTGTTTTATTCACTTCGTATGAAATGTTGAAAGAAGCGTATACGAATTTGAAAAATGATGATGCATTAGAAGGATATTTATTATTAACACAAAGTGTGAATAATAAGAGCCGAAGTCGCCTCATTCGTAAATTTCAAGAGTTCGACAAATCGATTTTGTTAGGAACAAGTAGTTTTTGGGAAGGGATAGATATACCTGGAGATGCTCTGAGTTGCCTTGTCATTGTTCGTCTTCCCTTTACGCCTCCTCATCAACCGATGATGGAAGCGAAAGGAGAGTGGCTAAAAAACCAAGGAGAAGACGTATTCGCTAAGTTAGCGCTCCCGCAAGCGATATTACGTTTCAAACAAGGATTTGGTCGTCTTATTAGAACAAATACAGATACAGGAACGGTATTCGTATTAGATCGTCGTTTGACAAGTTCTTCCTATGGAAAACGGTTTTTACAATCAATCCCAACTGTTCCGCTCTATGAAGGACCGTTAGAAGAATTGTTAGAGCAATTAAAGGAACGGCCAAATAAATAAAATTGGAAGAAAAATACGCCTGAAGTACATTTAAACTTCAGGCGTAAAAAATGTGGGTAGGAGGAATTTTATTTTTCTTACTTCTTGTATACAAAATATATTGCTTTTCGATTTGAAACCTTTTTTTGCTGTACATGTCCTGCTATAATAGATGGGTGATGAAGCAGGGGTTGTAAAGAATGTACTCTTATTGTAACCGCATTGCGTTCTTCTATAATTAGAAATTTTTGTGTAACGGAGGAGTTTTTTCATGGATAAGAAAATCGAAGTCCTATCAACGACGCGTATTAAATATTCGTCTGATTTGTATAAAATTGTTGATAGTTTGAATCGTACGTTAAAAGAACAGGACCTCATGTTCGGATTAGCATTAGACGAAAAAGATAAAGAAATAGCTGTATTTACGATTTACAGAACGTAGTGATTCAATGAAAAAGTGGATCTTTGCAATCATTATCGTTATCGTTGCTAGTGGAATATATGGGGCGTATGTTTATAATAAAGCGATGGAAAATAAAATTCCAAAAGAATCAAAATCTGTAGAAATTGCAAAAGAAAAAGCTAAGCTTACAAAAGTGAAATCTGTTGATTATTTCAACGGAAAAGCTACATATACAATCGTACAAGGTACAGATGAAAAGGGAGAACAACTTATCGTTTGGGTGCCTGAGAAAAAAGGGGATACTGTAGTAAGGAAAAAGAGCGAAGGTATTTCTGAAAAAGAGGCTACACAAAGAACAATAGAACAAGTCGGCAATGAAAGTAAGGAATCAAAAAGAAAGCCGAAAGAAATTCTGAAAGTGAAATTAGGCTTTGAAAAAGATGTACCATTATGGGAAGTTACATATATTGATGATGACAATCGTTATAGTTACTACTATCTTGCATTTGAAGATGGCCAGTTTTTACGACGATACAGCATTGAAAAATAGATGTAGGGGGAACTACAAATGAAATTAGCAAAGCGAGTAGCTGCTTTAACACCATCTGCAACTTTAGAAATTACAGCAAAGGCACAAGCATTAAAAGCAGAAGGTCATGATGTAATTGCATTAGGCGCAGGAGAACCTGACTTTAATACGCCAGAACATATTATGGAAGCCGCACATAAAGCGATGTTAGAAGGACATACGAAATATACACCAACAGGTGGATTACAAGCGTTAAAACTAGAAATCGTTAAGAAATTTACTCGCGATCAAGGAATAGCGTATGATCCATCTGAAATTATTGTATGTAATGGTGCCAAGCATGCATTATATACATTATTCCAAGTGTTACTTGATGAAGGAGATGAAGTTATCATCCCAACTCCTTATTGGGTAAGTTATCCTGAACAAGTAAAGCTTGCTGGTGGTAAACCAGTTTATGTAGAAGGCCTAGAAGACAATGAGTACAAAATTACAGCAAAGCAGCTGCGTGAGGCAATTACAGAGAAAACGAAAGCAGTTATTATTAATTCACCGAGCAATCCAACAGGAATGATTTACAGCAAAGAGGAATTACAACAGCTTGGAGAAGTATGTTTAGAACATGATATCTTAATCGTTTCTGATGAAATTTATGAAAAATTAATTTATGGTGATGCAGAATATACTTCAATTGCCCAGCTTTCTAATGTATTAAAAGAACAAACGCTTATCATTAATGGTGTATCTAAATCGCATTCTATGACAGGATGGCGCATTGGATATGCAGCAGGAAATAAGCAGCTTATTAAAGCGATGACGAACTTAGCGAGTCATAGTACGTCAAACCCTACTTCAATTGCTCAATACGGTGCAATTGCTGCATATGCAGGCTCACAAGAACCTGTAGAAACGATGCGTCAAGCGTTTGAAGAAAGATTGAACATTATTTATGATAAATTAATTCAAATTCCTGGTTTCACTTGCATCAAACCACAAGGTGCATTTTACTTATTCCCAAATGTAAAAGAAGCTGTAGCTTTAGCTGGATATGACACAGTTGATGAGTGGGCAAAAGCATTATTAGAAGAGGAAAAAGTGGCTCTTGTTCCAGGTACAGGATTTGGTGCACCAAATAACGTTCGACTTTCGTATGCAACATCTCTTGAGCAAGTAGAGAAAGCATTGGAACGAATTCATACATTTATGAAAAGTAAAGTGCAGGCTTAATCAGCTATTCTTTATATAAACATAAAAAACCTCCCTACATGTAGGGAGGTTTTTTGACGAATTGTGGCAAAAAGAAATAGCTAAAGGTGTGTTATACTAGAGAGCGAGGTGTTTGGTGATGAAAAAGAAAATGATGTTACAATGGTTTGAACAGGGAAGCATAGCGATTCCTAAATTGCTTATGATGCATTATAAAAAGCTAGGGTTAAATGAAACGGAATTTATGGTGGTACTTCATGTACACACATTTTTAGAATCAGGTAATTCGTTCCCGACTCCTCCAGAGATTTCAGAGCGGATGACGATAACAGAAATGAAATGTATGGAAGTGATTCAGACATTAATTCAAAAAGGTTTTTTAGCACTAGAAGGTGGAAAAAGATCTGAAGCAATGATGTGTGAAAGTTATTCTTTACAACCACTATGGGAAAAAATATTGCACTTTTTAATGAATGAATCTATAGAAGAAGAGCAACAAGAAAAAAAACAAATTCAAGTAAATTTATATACAGTATTTGAAACAGAATTTGGAAGACCACTTTCGCCATTTGAATGTGAAACATTGGGAATGTGGGAAGATCAAGATCAACATCATCCGAATTTAATTCAAGCGGCTCTTCGGGAAGCTGTTATGAGTGGTAAACTTAATTTCAGGTATATTGATCGCATCTTATTTGAGTGGAAAAAGAATGGGATTAAAACGGTGGATCAAGCACAAAATCAAGGCCAGAAATTTAGAGCGAATCAACAACGTACACAACAAACGACAAAACAAGAGACGAAATTTACTGGGAAAGTGCCTTTTTATAACTGGTTGGAGCAGTAATGTAGGAGGAAAGATATGTTGAACAAAACGCAAATTCGTCACTGTCTAGATACAATGGCGGATATGTATCCAGAAGCACATTGTGAATTAATTCATGATAATCCATTTGAACTTGTAATCGCAGTGGCATTATCTGCGCAATGTACAGATGCACTTGTGAATAAAGTGACGAAAAACTTATTCCAAAAGTATAAAACACCAGAAGATTATTTAAGTGTGTCTTTAGAAGAATTACAACAAGATATACGTTCCATTGGATTGTTTAGAAATAAGGCGAAAAACATTCAAAAATTGTGCCAGATGTTGCTAGATGATTATAATGGGGAAGTTCCAGAAGACCGTGACGAGCTGACGAAATTACCAGGAGTAGGGAGAAAGACAGCGAATGTAGTTGTTTCGGTAGCGTTTGGGATTCCAGCAATTGCTGTTGATACGCATGTAGAGAGAGTGAGTAAACGGTTAGCAATTTGTCGATGGAAAGATTCAGTGTTAGAAGTGGAAAAGACATTGATGAAGAAAATTCCAATGGATGAGTGGGGAGTTACACACCACCGTATGATTTTCTTCGGACGTTATCACTGTAAGGCGCAGCGACCACAATGTGAAGAGTGCCGATTACTAGAAATATGTCGCGAAGGAAAGAAACGAATGAAGGGGAAATAAAGGATGGAGCGAGTTATAGAAATACCGAAAGAGTTTCGGTGCGTACCATTTTTTAAAGAGAGTGCAAATTCGATTACGTATCACACAGACCAATCTTTTGAAGAAATAATACAAAATACTTACTTTATATTTGATATTGAAAGACAATATGAGCCATGGAATGAAATTGAAACAAGTATTCCAGCGGTGTTAAATATATGGAAAAACAAGCATGAAGAAATTGCGACACTATTTCGAAACAGAAAAAAACAAGAAGCTGAGAGTCCAATGATTCTTTTTGCAGCACACTTTCTATCGGTTATATATTGGTTAAATGAGCAGCCTGTTCATAGTTTGAATGAGATGCAAGTAAATATGAATAAATTGGAAGTACAGCCTGTTAATTTTATGGAGCGATATTCATTTATTATAAAGAAACCGAGTAATTACCATTCATATATTCAATTAGCACAGTTGTATATCGAAATAGAAAAGCTATATGTAAAGAAAATGATAACAAAAAAGAAGTCGGTTTCTCGTTAAGAAAAACCGACTTCTTTTTTGTTTATTAAGACTCTGTTGTAACAACATTTCCGTCTGCGTGAGGTGTATCTCCTCCGGTATTCTGTTGGTGCTGTTCTTCTTCAGCTTTTTTTCTAGCTTCTTCTTCAGCTTTTCTCTTAGCTTCTTCTTCAGCTTTTTTCTTAGCTTCTTCTTGTTGTTTTAGTTTATCTTCATTGGCCTTTTTCTGGGCTTCTTCGTCAGCCTTCTTCTTAGCCTCTTCGTCAGCAGCTTTCTTTTGAGCTTCTTCTTGCTGTTTACGTTGTTGTTCTTGTTGTTTACGCTGATCTTCTTCAGCTTTTTTCTTAGTTTCTTCTTGTTTTAGTGTATCTTCATTGGCCTTTTTCTGGGCCTCTTCGTCAGCTTTTTTCTTAGCTTCTTCGTCAGCCTTCTTCTTAGCCTCTTCGTCAGTTTTTTGCGCATCTGGAGTTCCACCAGGCGCAGTGAAGGATGCACCAACTGCAGGACTTGTTCCAGTACCCTTTTTCGCTACTACAGAGAAGCTGTAAGTAACACCTGGTTTAATACCACCAAGAGTAGCTGTCGTGCCGCTTACTGATAAGCTACCACTAGAACCGTCAGTAGCTTTATAACTTGCTGCGTATGCATCAACATTTGATGATGGTCCAGACCAGTTCAGTGTCACTGTGCTAGCGCCATCGAAAGCAACATTAAGGCCACTAGGCGGATCTACTTTAATTTGTTTAACTGCATCTTTTTTCGCACCTTTTACGTACAATTCTTCATTTAATTCTTGTACAGAAGAAGGGCGTTCGAAACGAGATTTATCTGTAGCGAATTTGCTCATCATTACTTGGAACATTTGCTGAGCAATTCTAGTAGAACGATCTCCAATGTAATTTTCTGCACTATCTTTTTCATAACCAGTCCATACAGCCATTGTATATTGAGGCGTATATCCAGCGAACCAACTATCTCTGTTTGCATCTGCTGGAATACCGTATTTTTTAATAACAGATTCATCAAAGTTTTGTGTTCCTGTTTTACCTGCTACGTCTACTCCTGGAACATACGCTGTCGGACCCGTACCACCAGTACCAGGTTTTACTACGTCACGAAGAACATCAGTAATCATGTATGCTGTATAGTCGTGCATCGCACGTTTTTCTTTCGGTTTAAAGTTTTTCTTTTTTCCATCTGGGAAGATAACTTCTTTTACGAAGTGGGGTTTATTATAAACACCGTCATTCCCAAATGTTGCATATGCACCTGCTAATTCTAGTGGCGAGCTGTCATTACTACCGATTGCAGTAGATTCATATACCTTGCCGTCTTTAAATGTCATTCCTAAATTTTCAGCAAATTCTTGTGACTTATTGAGACCAACTGCTTGAGCTGTCTTTAGAGCAGGAATGTTTAAAGATTTCTTCAATGCTTCACGAAGTGAAACGTCACCTTTATAACTATTTGTTGCATTTCGTATTTTTTTACCTTCAGAATATGTATACTCTGAATCGTTCAGTTGATGATACGTAGACCATTGTAGGTTCTCAATTGCTGGACCATAGTCGAAAATTGGCTTCATAGTTGAACCTACTTGGCGTTTTAAATCGATTGCCATATTATGACCTTTGAAAGTAGATTTACTTTCTTTACGACCAGCGCCGATTGCTCGAACTTCTCCAGACTGAGTATCCA
The DNA here is from genome assembly GCF_015071065.1 of Bacillus cereus. GTDB lineage: Bacteria > Bacillota > Bacilli > Bacillales > Bacillaceae_G > Bacillus_A > Bacillus_A cereus_BA. Next base: position 506,271 of record NZ_VOVA01000002.1, read on the forward strand.
TAAATACGAATGATCCTTGGAATTGATCGTTTGGATACTTGATGAGATTCCCATCCATTATTTTATCAGCATAGTCTTGAGCATCAAGATCAAGAGTCGTTTGGATCGTTAAACCGTCCGAACCGATATTTATATCAGGAATTTCTTTTTCAACTTCTTTTACAACTGCATCTAAAAATGCTTGGTATTTCATTTCAGTTACTTCTGAAGATGGAAGAAGTCCTTGTGTTACAGGGATTTGCATTGCATCATTCATTTCTTGTTTCGTTATATACCCGTGTCGGTTCATTAATGTTAATACGATATTACGACGTTTCGTTGCTCTATCAACGTTATCTGGTTTTGTTGGATCATAAATGTTAGGACCTTGGGGTAAACCAGCGAGCATTGCAGCTTCGTGTAGTTGTATGTCTTTTAAATCTTTGCCGTAATATTTTTGGGCAGCTGTTGAAATACCATAAGAGCGATTACCTAAGTTAATCTTATTTAAGTACATTTCTAAAATTTCATGTTTTGAGTACTGTTGCTCTAACTTATAAGATAAGTACCATTCCTGCACTTTTCTCTTTGCAGTTTTGTCCATCGTTAGAAAATAGTTTTTAACTACTTGCTGTGTAATCGTACTACCACCTTGTGAGCCAAAGCCACCAGTGACATTTTCCATAATTGCCATTCCAGTACGTCTAAAATCAATTCCATCATGCTCATAGAAGCGAGCATCCTCAGTCGCAAGGAATGCACTTTCAATTACTTTGGGAATTTGATCGTAAGTAACATGGGTTCGTTTTTCAGCACCGTATTCATAGAAGAAATTCCCGTTTTTATCAAGGAATTTTGTTGATAAAGGATTGACAAGTTTTGATTTGTCTAATTTCGGAGCGTCCTTTACCATAACAAAGAAAGCCGAAACGCCAGCTACGAGGCCGACGATACCAAGAAGTAGACAACCTATAAGGAATTTCTTGAAAAAGGAACCTTTTTTCTTTGGCTTTTCTTCTTTATGAGTTTCTTTCGTTTGATTTTTTACATGATTTCGTTCTGTACGAGAACGATAATTATCTGACATTATACTTTCTCCTACCTTTCATTCTCTCCCCCAAAAGTCGAAAAAAGAGCCTTAGTGATGACTCTATCACGAAAAATAAACCGTGTCTAGTACGCGGATATAATCAATTCGAGGGTGATAACCGCATGATAATAAAGCCCCATGCTCTTCTATTTCTTGTTTTGTAATCGATTTACGTCCACCGGTATTTTGACGATTCCAAAATGCAATAATATGTTTTGCATCTAATAAATAAAATTCATCAAAAAGTGTAAATTTAATAATAACAAATGCAATTCCATTATGAGCGACTACTTGCTTCATATGTTCAATTTGATGAAGGTGGAAGTTTTGAAGTGGAAAACTGGTTTTATTTTTAGTTTCTTTCGCTTCAAAATCGATGTATTTCCCTTTGTATACACCGTTGTAATCTGTTGTAGAAGGTTGTTTGAAATACGCTTCTTTTACCACTGCAGCACTTCGAGCGGGGTAATCTACTTTTACAATTTGAAGAGGTGTAGGTTTTTTATGTACGCATGCAATATTATGGGTTAAGTAATATTGATTGGTGTCATTCAATTCCTCTTCAAGGGACATACCTCTATTACTGTAAGTATGTTTTTTTATTGGTGTTTTATGAGGTTGTGAAGCTTGATCGTACCTTTTTCCATTTGGGTAACGAATGGTCATATTTTGTCCACTCCCAACTTGATAAGAATTACTTACAAAGGTGATTATATCAAAAAATGAAAAAAGATGTGACCTTTTTCAAGAAAGGTATGGTGACTTACTCATGTTTCGATGGAATGATTACGAAAAAATTAAACAGAACCGTAATGATATTTTTTGTACAGAAGAGGAAAAAGCTATAGTTCTTAATATTAAGGAGAGAACTGATGTAGCTAACGTAGATAATATTTCACGTACACAATCTTACCAAGAATATTATTTGAGAAATAGAGAAATTAGGTGGTCTTTTTTAGCAAGTATGGTTTCAAGGAATGGGGGATGGAACATGACAGATTTAGAAGGAGAATATTATTCTAATCTTTTATCTCAAACAGTTAAGAGACGATTATTTCATTTGTATGAGAAAGCCAATTGGCTCATTTTCTTAGATGCATTTCCTCAACTATTACTGTATGAGGAAAGTAAAAAGAGATGTGCGCCGCTCTTTCATTTGTTACAATTTTTCAACATATCAATTTTTATGGAAAAAGAATGGAGATATTTTTGGGAGAAAAGAGATTTAATTAGGCTTATGACGGCCCTTATAATAAATGAACAAAATATAATTCAAAAACCAGTCATTGAGAATACGTATTTTCAAAAACAAGTATTTGATACCGCTCTGTTTAAAGTTCAAGAAATATTTCACGTTAGTGCAGTTATTTTTCCAACGGTGGAAGGGAGAATGTATGGATTTTCAGTTTATCAATTCGAAACGTTGCAAAAACGTATAGAACTTGGGAAGAAATTAGCTTGGTTATTATTTCATTCAAAGTATAAGGATTCTTTTTATAAATTTGCATTGCAAACTAGGCATACGGGGTCGAGGATGGATTATGAATGTAATATAAGGGAGATTAGAAAATCAGGTACGCCGGCCCTTAGAGATGTGTATTCTATTGTAGCTCATGAAAAATTCATTGCAAAAGATTGGTTTAGTGAAGGTGCGGAAACAGATTCGTTATTTTTACTTGAAAAACCTAAGGGGGAAATTAATATAACAGAATGGTATAGAAAGAAGAGGGAGCAAATACATACTCTTTCTATATTAAGTAGTTTTGTTAAAAGAATAGATGAGTTCATGATATAATTAAAAAGAAGTCCCGCCTTCATTATAGGAAGGCGGGACTTCTTAATTTAAAGTAATATGTTCTACAATAAATTACTTTTTAATCCCACCATTTGCGGGTAGTATGACTTTAACCTCAAAAATTAGCGAAAGCAAAGAGGTTAAGGTTAGGTTGGAAATCAGTTGTTTGTAAAAGCCCTTTGATTAAAGTTTAACTTTATGTAGCAGGGAAATTTGGACCATCTAGCTTTGGATTACCAGTCTCAGGTTTGTTTTGTTGCTTGTTTTGTTTTTTCTTTTTTTCGTTTTTATTTTTTGTCATTGTAATACACCTCCTTTTTGTATTGTTACCAGTTCTATTAATGGCATACAAAATGATTTCTTTGACGAATAACAACTAGTTTTGTCATGTGTGCAGGAGTGCTAGATAAATCGGCGAAATTACATGACAAAGGAAAGGCAAAGAAGGGGGCGTTTTATATATGGCGATGGTTCAGAAGGAAGATGTTATGAAAAAAATGGATCAAATGTTAAGTTCTCTCGATTTGCTGGAAATGAATATTGGGATTAGAATGAATCATGCGTTGAAGGATAAGTGTGAAAAAATATGTAATAAGATAGAAATAACAGAAATGCATATCGAGCATATGGAAAATAAATTAGTGCATCACGAAGAAAAAGGGAGCTGGGTAAAGACATTTCAAAACGTCGTAGTGAGTGCATAGTAAGGTGGGAATAAAATGAAGTATGAAGCATTAATCCAGTCCTCGGAAAAGTTAATGCAGTATAATGATGAAGCGAATGTGAAAAAAAGAGAAATTGATGAATATGATTTTTATAAGGATATGAAGCCATTTGTTGATATGGTGGATGAGGAATTAGAGGTGTGGAAAGAATTAGCTTATAGTTGGATCAAGGAAGAAAGCCCGAAGTATATACATGTACAACAAATTGATCAAGTGTACGATAATTTACAAACCAATGCACTACAATGTTTTGTAAATAGAGGAAAAGGTAAACGTTTCTTTGAAACATATCAAGCTATTTCATATACTTTGCAAAATATCGTAGATCAATGTAAGTAACAAGAGGGAAAACCCTCTTGTTTTTTTATGCTTCTGTAATGGTTGTAGGCTTCTTTGCCCCATTTATTTCTAATTCGCGTATTAATGTTCTGTAATCGGATATACATATGTTTCCTTCGAGATAACAATGCCTTGCAAAGTCTAACAATTCATTCATATTTTCTGTGCAGTACCCCTTTTTTTGAGAAAACGCTTGTTTTAAATCCCCTATTACCATGTTGATTCCTCCCCTATGAGAATCTTCCTCCCTATTATCATAGCATGGAAGGGTTTACTTTCTAATTTTTTTAAAAATTTAAACTTCCGACAAAAACAGACAGATACTCCATCACACATTTTGTTTTATAGGTACATATTCTATATGTAGAAACTTATGTAAAGGGGGAGAGAATGCATGTTTCAACAACCTAATGTATATCAGCAAGCAAACCCATATGCACAGCAAAATATGTACCAATATAATGAGGATACATATTTACGATATAATATGTATCCTTTCGAGCCTCATTATGGAAATCAAAGTTATTATCAGCCATTTGAAGTGTCGTTTGGGAATCAACCGCAGCAAGCACATATGAATCAATCGCAACAAGCGCACGTGAATCAGTCGCAACAACCATATATGAATCAACCGCAACAAGCGCACGTGAATCAGTCGCAACAACCATATATGAATCAACCGCAACAAGCGCACGTGAATCAGTCGCAACAACCATATATGAATCAACCGCAGCAAGTGCACGTGAATCAGTCGCAACAACCATATATGAATCAATCGCAACAAGAGCATATGAATCAACCGCAGCAACCGCATATGAGTCAGCCGCAGCAAATGTATACGAATCAACCACAGCAAGCGTATATGAATTCACAAAACTACATGTCGCCATCTCAATATGTAAATCAACAAGCTATGTTTTATCCACCAAAACAACCATATCCAACGATGAATAAACAAAAGCAACAGCAACAGCAACCAAGTCAGTTTTCTAGTTTTGTTTCACAATTTAAATCATCAGATGGTAACTACGATGTAAATAAAATGATGAACACAGCTGGACAAATGATGAACGCGATGAATCAAGTGACAGGGATTGTTAAGCAAGTCGGGGGCTTTTTTGGTAAATAATAGTAGGGGTTGTCTGTAATAGGTATTATGTATGAAATTGGATACTAGACAAATTTCTATGAAATAAATGGGTATATATAACAAGCGGCTTTACCCCCTCGCTCATATTGTAAAGTGTAGTCAGATTTTTTTTAATGAGAGAGGAGAGAAAAAACTATGCATCATTGTCATCCTTGCTTTGGAGGGCATAAGCCTGTAGGACCTATTTGTACGACAGCACCTGTCATTCATCCGACAAAACAATGCGTAACACATTCTTTTTCAACAACGGTGGTGCCACACATTTTTCCAACTCATACAACGCATGTACACACTCAACAAATTAAAAATCAAAGCTTCTTCCCGCAAACAAACTCGAACGTAAACGTTGTAGATCCTGGTGATCCAGGATTTGTTGGTGGATTTGGCGGCGGATGTGGTCCATGTGGTCATGGACATCATCACCATGGACATCATCACCATGGGCATCAAATATCACCATTTGGACCAGGACCGAATGTGTCACCATTTGGACCAAATATGGGACCGAATATATCACCATTTGGACCAAATATGGGACCAAACGTTGGTGGAATGTTTAAAAAGTAAATGATATGTTAGAACTAGCAAAATGCTAGTTCTTTTTTTGTAATTGGAGTGTTGATATGAAAGTTGTTGCTGTAACAGGATATAAGCCATTTGAACTTGGAATATTTAAAAATGATCATCCGGGAGTAGAATGTATAAAAAAGGCGCTGCGTCGTAAATTAACTGCTTTTGTAGAAGAGGGTTTGGAGTGGGTTATTATTAGCGGCCAGTTAGGAGTAGAGCTATGGGCTGCTGAAGTTGTTTTTGAGATTCAAGTAGAATATCCAAATTTAAAATTAGCGATATTTACTCCTTTTTTAGAACAAGAGGAAAGTTGGAAGGAAGATAATCGTGAATATTACGAATTTATTCTTTCGCAAGCAGATCATATTGATAGTATTACGAAACGGAAGTACGAAAGCCCAGAGCAATTTAAATTAAAGAATCAATTTTTTATTGAAAAAAGCGATGCACTTTTAGCTGTATATGATGAAGAAAAGCCTGGGAGCCCTAAATATATTGTAGAAGCAGCTAAGAAAAAAAGAGAAATAGAAAATTATCACAGTTATTTCATTCTTTTTTCTGATTTACAAGATATAATGGAAGAGGAACAGTGGAATAATGCAGAGTGATATGTAATATATTGCTCGTATATTTGATTGACAAAAGGCATTGTTTCTGAAAAAATTTAGTTAATGAAAGTTTGGCAAAAATTTGAGGTGAAGAAAATGATTTCGGATAAAATTAAATTAACGGCGAAAGATATTTTAGAAAAAGAATTTAAAACAGGTATGAGAGGTTATCAACAAGAAGAAGTAGATAAGTTTCTTGATATGATTATTAAAGATTATGAAGCTTTTCATAAGGAATTTGATCAATTAAAACAACAAAATGCTCGTTTGAAACGTGAATTAGAAGAACAAAAAGTAGCGGCAACACAAGTTCCGCAACAACCGGTACAAACACCAGTTGCACAGCCTGTATATAACAATACGAATACGGATATTTTAAAACGTCTATCTAATTTAGAAAAAGCTGTATTTGGAAGTAAGTTATACGAATAATGTAAGGTGATAAAAAGGTTAAAGCATTTTACATAGAAAAAAACATTGCAAAATCTTTTTGTTTCCACTATACTAATGTTTGTCATAACGTTTGGGTAATCGCTGCAACGCCAACGTTGTAGAGGAAAGTCCATGCTCGCACAGCCTGAGATGGTTGTAGTGTTCGTGCCTAGCCAAGTCATAAGCTAGGGTATTCTGGCTGTAAGGCTGGTTTAACGGCAGGGAAAAAACCTAAGTCCTTTCGGATATGGTTTGACTACCTTTAAAGTGCCACAGTGACGAAGTCCTTGAAGAAATGATAGGAGTGGAACGAGGTAAACCCCACGAGCGAGAAACCCAAATAATGGTAGGGGAATCTTTTCCAAGGAAATGAACGATGGGAAAGGACAGGTTTTCATAACCTGTAGATAGATGATTACCACCGGAGTACGAGGCGTGGGCCGTTTGCAGTACAAAGGAACAGAACATGGCTTACAGAACGTTATGAACCAACTATGAAATAACTCAGCTCTCCTTTGTTAGAGGAGGGCTTTTTATTTGTATGAAGTTATAAATTTTGAGTTAAAATGGTGAATGAGAATATTCTTCGTAATATGTAATAATTAATAGGACAACATGTTATTAATTATTGTTTGATTATACATAAGAGGTGAATGCAAATGGGAAAAGTTACTTTAATTGCAACAGCGGCAATGGGTATTGAAGCGTTAGTTGCCCGAGAAGTTCGCGATCTTGGTTATGAATGTGAAGTGGAAAACGGAAAGGTAACGTTTGAAGCGGATGAAAAAGCGATTTGTCGTACGAATTTATGGTTACGTACTGCAGACCGTGTGAAAATTAAAGTCGGCGAATTTAAAGCAACAACATTCGATGAGTTATTTGAAAAAACAAAAGCGTTAAACTGGGGAGATTATATTCCAGAGAACGGAGAATTCCCTGTTATTGGGAAATCTTTAAAATCAACATTATTTAGCGTTTCAGACTGCCAACGTATTGTTAAAAAGGCTGTTGTTGAGAAATTAAAAACAACGTATAGACGCACAACTTGGTTTGAAGAAGATGGTCCGTTATTCCGCATTGAAATTGCAATGTTGAAAGATATTGCAACGTTAACAATCGATGCGAGTGGTGTAGGTCTTCATAAACGTGGATACCGTCTCGAGCAAGGTGAAGCACCTTTAAAAGAAACATTAGCTGCGTCTTTAATTAAGTTAACAAACTGGAAGCCGGATCGTCCTTTCGTTGACCCTTTCTGTGGATCTGGTACCATTCCAATTGAAGCTGCATTAATTGGACAAAATATCGCACCAGGATTTAACCGAGGCTTTGCATCGGATGGATGGGGCTGGGTTGGTAAACAAAATTGGCGCGAAGCTCGTCAAGAAGCTGAAGATTTAGCAAATTATAATCAACCACTGCAAATCATTGGATCAGATATCGATCACCGTATGATAAGAGTTGCCCAAGATAACGCAGAAGAAGTTGGATTAGGGGATCTTATATCATTTAAACAAATGCAAGTAAAAGATTTCACGACAAAAGAGGAATATGGCTATGTTGTAACGAATCCTCCATACGGAGAACGTTTAAGTGAAAGAGCGCTTGTTGAAAAATTATATAAAGAAACGGGAGAGGTATTCCGCCCATTAGATACATGGTCAATGTATTTATTAACAAGTTATGAAGCATTTGAGAAGTGTTACGGAAAAGATGCATCGAAGAAGCGTAAGTTGTTTAACGGCTTTATCCGTACAGATTACTATCAATACTTCGGAAAACGTCCACCGCGTAATTCATAGTATAAAACTCCTCCAGCGCGCATATACTGGCTATTATGTAATGCGTAAAGGAGGAAGTGATATGGATAGTTTCCAATTATCAATGATTCAAAAAGCTATTCACCGTACGTATGATGAGCTCGGAAAAGAAGTGGATAGTCAAGGTGCGATTGTAGATGAAATACAAAAAGCGCAGGAAGAATATTTGTCAGCTCTTTCGCATGAAACAGCAATTGATAAACGTTATTTAAGGTCATTAATATAGAAAAAAATTTTCCTTTTTCGAAAGGGAATTTTTTTTTCGTGTATTTCTATGTATTGCAACAGGGGAAAGTGGCTGCACACATGTGAGTAGCAGTTGCTATATCTTTTTATAGAAAAACTGTTTGGTTGGAGGCTAAGGATGTTTACTGAGAATAGGTTACCATTTGAAGTAGGAAAACAAGATAATTTTTATGATAAGTTGAATGAGTGGATTGGAGATGTGTTTTACGACATTCTTCCGGAAAAAGGCTTTGAAGAGCGTGATGAACAGATTTTTATGGCGTTTCAGTTAGAGCGCGCTTTCCAAGAGAAGAAAGTTATGTTTGCAGAAGCAGGTGTAGGAACAGGGAAAACAATTGTATATCTTCTATATGCAATTTGTTATGCACGTTATACAGGGAAGCCCGCTATTATCGCTTGTGCAGATGAAACGTTAATTGAGCAGCTTGTGAAAGAAGAAGGAGACATTGCTAAGTTATCTGAAGCATTAGGGCTATCTGTTGATGTTAGACTTGCGAAATCAATGGATAATTATTTATGTTTGCGTAAACTTGAAGATGTTATGAGTGGACGAGCTCCAGAAGTAATTGAAGATGTATATTACGAATTACCTCAGTTCGTATTCGATCATGGTACGATGCAGAACTTTACTCACTATGGTGATCGAAAAGAATTTCCACTGTTAAATGACGAGGAATGGTCAAAGGTAAACTGGGATTACTTCCAAGATTGCTTCACTTGTGATTCTCGTCATCGTTGTGGTCAAACACTTTCTCGTGAACATTATCGTAAAGCTGCAGATTTAATTATTTGTTCTCAAGACTTCTATATGGATCATATTTGGACATATGATGCACGTAAACGTGAAGGGCAAATTCCATTGTTACCTGAAAGTAGCTGTGTTGTATTTGATGAAGGGCATCTTGTAGAGTATGCAGCGCAAAAAGCTTTAACATATCGTTTAAAGCAAACGATGATGGAACAACTTTTAACGAGATTGTTACAAAACGATATTCGTGAAGAGTTTGCACATTTAGTAGAAGAAACAATTTGGCAAACTGAACGATTCTTTGAGGTACTACAAGAAAATAAAAAGGAAATTGAAGGTTCTGATCGTTTAAAAATTACTGTAACAGAAAAGGTAACTGCTGAAGCGAATAGACTTTACGCAAAAATCGGTGAAGTTGGTGACGCATTAGTATTTGAAAGCGAAATGTATACAGTAAACACATACGATTTAAATATCGTTGATGAGCATTTAGATGTGTTAGAGCATTCACTTCGTCTTTTCATGCACGAAAAAAATGTAATTACGTGGGGTGAAGAAGGTGATGGTGCCTTCACGTTAGTTATTATGCCGCGTGCAGTTGAAGAAGTGTTACAAGAAAAAGTATTCTCGAAGAAAATTCCGTATATTTTCTCTTCTGCGACATTATCTGACAATGATTCGTTTGCATTTACTGCAAATAGTCTAGGGGTAAAAGATTACTTATCATTCTCAGTTGCTTCGCCGTTTGATTATGAAGAGCAAATGACAGTTAACTTACTTCCGTATACGAAAGAAAATGAATGGGAAAGAAAGTGTCAATATACACTTGAAAATATACAAAAAACAAATGGACGTACACTCGTATTATTCCGTACAACGCAAGAACTTGCAGCGTTTAAAGAATATGTAAGTAAAGAGCAAATGTCAGTTCCGTTCCTATATGAAGGAGATCAAGAAATTAGTCAGCTCGTTTCTCGTTTCCAAAATGAAGAAGAGACTGTACTTTGTGCCGTTCATTTATGGGAAGGTTTAGACATTCCAGGTTCATCATTATCACATGTTATTATTTGGTCATTACCATTCCCTCCAAACGATCCTGTGTTTGAGGCGAAGCGTAAACATGTGAATGATCCATTCTGGGACGTAGATGTGCCTTATATGATTTTACGTCTTCGCCAAGGAATTGGACGTTTAATTCGTACAAGTGAAGATAAAGGTGCTATATCATTATTCTTATCAGATAATGAAGATGAAAAAGTGATAGAAGCAGTGAAGAAAGTGCTTCCGGTAGAAGGAAAAGTACTTTAAGCGAAAAATGTTGTAGGGAAAAGTTTGGCATTTGCCAAGCTTTTTTTCTATTAGAAAAGGAATTTATGTGTTAATGTCGAAATAAGGTTGAGGTAGAAAAAGGAGGTTTTTTATACTATGACAGTTGCTACATATGAAGTAGAAAAACAATTTTTAGCATATGTGAAAAAGATAGAAAATTATGGAGAAGCATTAAGCTTAATGTTTTGGGATTTAAGAACAGGTGCACCAAAGCAAGGAGTAGACCAGCGTTCAGAAGTAATTGGAATGCTTTCATCCGAAGTGTTTGCGATGTCGACTTCAGATGAGATGGGGAACTATTTAACTGAACTAGAATCTTTAATTGTTGAAAATAAACTTTCTGAAACGACAAAGAAAATGGTTGAAGAGTGTCGCAAAGAATATGATAGAAATAAGAAAATTCCACAAGCGGAATATGAAGCGTATGTGAAATTAGAAGCGAAAGCGGAAAGTGTATGGGAAGAAGCTCGCGAAAAATCTGACTTCGAAATGTTCCGTCCGTATTTAGAAAAAATTGTTGAATTCAAAAAGAAGTTTATTACATATTGGGGTTACGAAACGTACAAATATAACACGCTATTAGATATGTATGAGCCGGGAATCACAGTAGAAGTGTTAGATCATGTATTTGGTCAACTACGTGAACGTATCGTTCCGCTTGTAAAAGAAATTTCTGAGTCTAAAAAAGAATTAAAAACAAATGCTTTATCCGAACATTTTTCAAAAGAAAAACAAAAGAATTTTACTTTAGAGTTATTAAAGCAATTGAACTATAGCTTTGAAGCGGGTCGTCTTGATGAAACGGTACATCCTTTTGAAATTACATTAAATAGAGGGGATGTTCGTATTACGACTCGTTACGATGAGAAAGACTTCCGTATGGCTGTTTTCGGCACGATTCATGAATGTGGTCATGCTGTATATGAGCAAAATGTTGCAGAGGAACTAGAAGGAACACCGCTTTGCAGTGGAACATCAATGGGGATTCATGAGTCACAATCGTTATTCTTTGAAAACTTCATTGGCCGTAATAAGTCGTTCTGGAAGAAAAACTATGATTTGTTAAAGCGATATAGCGACGGTCAATTTGACGGCGTATCAGTAGACGAGTTTTATGATGCGATTAATGAGTCAAAACCATCCTTTATCCGTATAGAAGCAGATGAGCTTACATATCCGCTTCATGTTATGGTTCGTTATGAGCTAGAGAAAGAATTATTCGATGGCACACTGCAAGTAAAGGACTTACCAGCGGCATGGAATGATAAGATGGAAACGTATTTAGGTATTCGTCCAGAGAATGATGCGCAAGGTGTATTACAAGACGTTCACTGGGCTGGCGGTTCATTTGGATACTTTCCATCTTATGCGCTTGGGTATATGTATGCAGCGCAATTTAAACATAGGATGCTAAAAGATATTCCAAACTTTGATGCATTATTAGAAGAAGGAAACGTGACGCCAATTCGTGAATGGTTAACAGAGAATATTCACCAATACGGCAAAATGAAAAAGCCACTTGAAATTTTAAAAGATGTGACAGGCGAAGGTTTAAATGCAAACTACTTAGCTGATTATTTAGAAGCTAAATATAAAGAGATTTATGAGTTATAAAACAGGAGCTGCTTAATTGCAGCTCTTTTTTTAAAGGGGATGGGAGAATGGATTATACATATACAGTAATGACGCAAGAAGAAGCAGAGGAAATTGCATACAACTGGCATTATGAAGGGAAGTATTCTTTTTATGATATAGAGGCAGATCAAGAAGATTTAGATGAGTTTTTAAATGATGAGAGTAGAGGGGCCGATACATTTGCTGTGAAGGAGCGTGGTACTCTCATTGGGTTCTTTAGCTTTTGTAAAACAAATAATCAAACGATTGATATAGGACTTGGAATGAGACCTGATATAACAGGCAATGGATTAGGTTTACAGTTCGTAAAAGCTGGATTAGATTTTAGTAAAGAAAAATATAACTGTGACTATATAACATTATCGGTAGCGGTATTTAATGAAAGGGCAATCAAAGTATATAAAAAAGCAGGATTCGAAGCAGTTGGGACATTTATTCAAAAAACGAATGGCAGTTGTTTTGAGTTTTTGAAAATGAACTATATATGTAAAAATGATTAAGAAACAGAAGGGGGCTTCTGTTTTTTTATTTTGATGTAGTTAGAAGTTTTGAAATTTTGGAAGAGGATGTGTATGATTGAAGTTTAGTAGCAAATAGCAAGTTTAGTAAGGAGAGGTAGAGGTAGTATGATTACAATTAAAACGAAAAATGAAATAGATTTGATGCATGAATCGGGGAAGTTACTAGCTTCTTGTCATAGAGAAATCGCAAAAATGATGAAACCAGGTATCACTACACAAGAAATTGATACGTTTGTTGAAGCATATTTAGAAGAGCATGGTGCCAGATCCGAACAGAAAGGGTATAACGATTATCCATACGCAATATGTGCATCTGTGAACAATGAAATGTGTCATGGGTTTCCAACAGATGTTCCTTTAAGTGAAGGAGATATTGTGACAATTGACATGGTAGTAAACTTAAATGGTGCGCTTTCGGATTCTGCATGGACGTATATAGTTGGAGATATTTCTGATGAAGCAAAAAGGTTATTGTTAGTAGCAGAGAGTGCTTTATATAAAGGGATTGAGCAAGCAATAAGTGGTAACCATGTTGGAGATATTGGATACGCAATTGAAAGTTATGTAGCCTCTGAAGGGTTTTCTGTTGCAAGAGACTTTACTGGACACGGAATTGGTAAAGAAATTCATGAGGAACCAGCAATTTTTCATTTTGGTAAGCCAAGGCAAGGACCGGAATTACAAGAAGGAATGGTAATTACAATTGAACCTATTGTAAATGCCGGTATGCGATATTCTAAAGTAGATTTAAACGGATGGACTGCACGGACGATGGATGGGAAATTATCTGCACAATATGAGCATACAATTGCGATTACGAAGGATGGGCCTATCATATTAACGACGTTGTAATATGATAGGGAAGAGTTCGGAAAACTCGAACGAAAATGGTGTTTTTATAAAATTTGTACGTGTTTTTACGATAAATGCTTTTCAAAGTGAAAAAAGTGCGTTATAATCCTTCTATAAATAAATAAATAAGTTAGCTACACTCATATAATCGCGGGGATATGGCCTGCAAGTTTCTACCGAAGTACCGTAAATACTTTGACTATGAGTGAGGACGAATATATTTGCTTGTTTAGCATTCTTTTTTGCGAAACTCCAAAAGCACGTCTCTCACTTGTAACGAGTGGTGGCGGCTTTTGGAGTTTTTTATTTGCATAAGAGGAGGAACTAACATGAAAGTATTACAAGAAAAGATTTTGAACGAAGGAAAGGTTTTATCTGGTGATGTATTAAAGGTAGATGCATTTTTAAATCATCAAATTGATCCAGTACTTATGCAAGAAATCGGAAAAGAATTTGCTAAGCGTTTTAAAGAAGAGAACATTACAAAAATCGTGACGATTGAATCTTCAGGCATTGCGCCAGCGGTTATGGCTGCTTTAGAGCTTGGTGTAAAAGTAGTTTTTGCAAGAAAGCGTAAATCGTTAACGTTACAAGATAATATGTATGTTGCGAAAGTATACTCATTTACAAAACAAGAAACGAACGAGATTTCATTATCTCGAAATCATATTGATGAAAATGATCATGTATTAATTATTGATGACTTTTTAGCAAATGGTCAGGCTGCTTTAGGTTTAATGAGTTTAGTAGAGCAAGCCGAGGCAAGTATTGCGGGAATTGGCATTGTTATTGAAAAAGCATTTCAAGATGGAGGAAAGAAACTGCGTGAACAGGGAGTTCGTGTTGAATCACTAGCAGAAATTGCATCACTTGATAACGGCACCGTTACATTTGTACAGCAAGAAACTGCGGAGGTGAACTAACGATGAAGCAGCACCCATTTAAAATTGCATCGCTTGGCATTCAGCACATGCTTGCCATGTATGCTGGCGCAATTATTGTTCCGCTTATTGTTGGCGGGGGACTTGGTTTAAATCAACAAGAATTAACGTATTTAGTATCGATTGACTTATTAATGTGCGGCGTAGCAACGATTTTACAAGCATTATCAAATCGCTTTTTCGGTATTGGGCTTCCGGTTGTACTTGGTTGTACATTTACAGCGGTGGGACCGATGATTGCAATTGGTAAACAATACGGCGTGTCCTCTATATATGGAGCAATTATTGCAGCGGGATTATTTGTTGTTATTTTCGCGAAATTATTTGGGAAACTTGTAAAACTGTTTCCTCCTGTTGTAACAGGATCTGTCGTTACAGTCATTGGGGTTACACTTGTTCCGGCAGCTATTAATGATATGGCTGGAGGAGTTGGAAGCAAAGATTTTGGAAGTTTAGAAAATTTAGCTTTAGCATTTGGTGTTTTATTATTTATCATTATTATGTATCGTTTCTTTGACGGATTTATCCGTTCAATCTCTATATTACTTGGTCTTTTGTTCGGTACAATCGTTGCAGCATTTATGGGGAAAGTAAGCTTGCAAGCGGTTGGAGAGGCAGATTGGTTCCACGGTATTCAGCCTTTTTACTTCGGTACACCAACATTTGAACTAACGCCAATTATTACGATGATTCTCGTTGCTTGCGTAGGAATTGTGGAAGCAACAGGTGTATATTTTGCATTATCTGATATTTGCAATAAAAAGATCGGTGAAAAAGAATTAACAAAAGGTTATCGCGCAGAAGGATTAGCAATGGTTCTAGGTGGTATTTTTAACGCATTTCCATACACAACATATTCTCAAAACGTAGGCCTTGTTCAATTAACTGGAGTAAGAAATCGCGTTATTATCTATACTTGTGGTGGTATGTTAATTGCTCTTGGGTTTATTCCTAAAATTGCAGCCATTACAACAATTATTCCGAAATCAGTACTTGGCGGTGCGATGTTAGCAATGTTCGGCATGGTAATGGCGTATGGCATTAAAATGTTAAGCAGTGTTGATTTTGGAAAACAAGAAAATTTATTAATTGTTGCATGTTCTGTCGGAATTGGACTTGGTGTTACAGTCGTTCCAACGTTATTCTCACAACTTCCGGAAAATATTCGTATTTTAACAGATAACGGAATTGTACTTGGAAGTGCATCAGCAGTACTTTTAAATATTGTATTTAATATGGTGCCGCAGCGTAAAGTAAAAGAAGAGCCAGTTCCGATGCAAAGTGCAGTAAGAGAAGCATAGAAAAGCAAGGTCTCATCAAGAGACCTTGCTTTTCTTTTTAAGTGGCATCATCTTTCCGTACGTACCAAGGCGCCAAATATATTCAAGTGGCCCGTATTGATAGCGAGAAAGCCACCAGCGACTAATAAAGATTTGTAACGTATAGAAACCGATGCAAAATAGTGGCCCGACCCATAATGGAGCGGGATAATAATTTTTGAAAAATAGACCGAATACAAGTAACGTAATAATCGTATGCGTGATGTAATTTGTTAACGCCATTCGTCCGACATATTGGAATGGTCGTAATAATTTTTGCCATCTTTCTTTTTGTAATAAACGCATCAGTGTGAAAATGTAGAAGATGAATAATGTTTTTCCGCTTATCATCGTAATGCCCATAAGGGTAAATGGTATATAAGGTTGGTTGTTAATAAAGAAGTGAATCATAATAAACCACATCGGCAATGTTAAAATGAACATAATAATTTGCCATTTTTTTAGTTTTGGATCTAATTCTTTTGCGCGACGGAAAATATCTTTTTTACCAGCGTATAATCCGAGTAAAAACAATCCTAGTGTTTCAGGAAGCATAATGAAACTGTTTCCTATTGCTTCAGAATAGAAAGAATGGAATCTGTCTTCGATTTGTAAGCCCCAGTTTTCTAACGGTATAATTGCTGAGGAAAGGTCTAATTCATTTAACGGCACTAGTGCCATTAGAAGAGAACCTAATAATGTGAACAATTGCATGAAACTTAATAGTACAATTGCCCATATTAAAATAGTACGTGGCTCTCTCTTATAAAATAGAAATAAAAAAAACCCAGTGATTGCATAAGTATGTAAAATATCCCCGTCCCATAAAAGGACGTAATGCAAGAAACCGAATAATAATAAAATGAGAAGACGGCGAACAAACAAAGTTTTTGGACGATCTGTTTTCGCCTCAGCACGATTCATAAAAATATAAAAACCTAATCCGAATAAAAACGAAAAAATTGTATAAAATTTCGTTTGAATAAACATATCGTAAAATAGGCGGATGTAGCTGTCTATCCCTTCGTAAATTCCTGAAATGTCACGTGAGTCAACCCCGGCGATAACGGGCCAGTTAACAAGAAAAATACCAAGTACAGCTATTCCTCTAATAATATCGATGGAGTGTATCCTCTCGCCTTGTGAAATATTTTGTGTCATTATTTTCCTCCTTGTTAAGTAATTCCCTTTTATTATACAAAATGTAAAGGGAAGGGTATATAGGTTATTTCCAATTTTTAAAACTGTTAAGATGTGTGTTATGAGATATAATAAGAGTGCACAACAAGTTTTAAACTTCTTTAAAACAGGCAGTAAAGCTCCTTTTCCCGAAGGAGCTTTCTTTTTTAGAAATTTGTTGATAATGATTCTCTTTAATGATAAAATATACTTAAAAGTGATAATCATTATCAAAAAGGTTGGTGTGTGAATATGGTGTATGCACTTGTTGCTGGAACGATTGCTATATATTTTGGTGTTACAAAGTATGTATTAAATGGAGTAGGAACAACAAAATGAACGATATGACATAAAATCCCTTTCATTTGTAAAAAGAATGAAGGGGATTTTTTATTTTTGATGTGAATATGCTGAAAATTTAGTATGATAATAAAGTGAAACTTTAATCAGTGGGGGGCATCCCCCACTGATTATTATCCCGCACCAATTGGGCTTTTGCGGGATAAAGCATATACATCTGGGATAAAGGGGAACAAGGGGATGACAAACATAGTACAGACAAACGGTATGAAAAAACTTGTTTGTTTTTATGAAGAGTGGCAAAAACACGGCGATGCAGAGAATAGTTTGAAGTTGTTTGAAGTGATTCAAAAATATAAACAAGAGCAGCTTATGCTAACTTTTTGTGGTCATTTTTCTGCGGGGAAATCGACAATGATGAATCACCTATATAAAGCGCAATTATTACCGACAAGTCCGATTCCAACGAGTGCTAACGTTGTTAAAATTGAAAGAGGATCTGATCGCGTTGTTGTAACGATTAAGTCTGGAGAACAGTATGAATATGACGGCGCATATTCTGCAGAAGAATTAAAACAAATATGTAAAGACGGTGATGAAGTAATTGGTGTTCATATTTATCGAAATGATGCACCAATTCCTGACGGAGTTATGTTAGTTGATACGCCAGGAATTGATTCTACGGATGATGCTCACCAATTAGCAACAGAATCAACACTCCATCTTGCAGATGTTATTTTCTATATGATGGATTATAACCATGTCCAATCGGAGGTTAACTTACAATTTGTTAAAGAATTGAAACAACGTAATAAAACGGTTTACCTCGTTGTAAACCAAATAGATAAACATAAAGAAAATGAACTATCGTTTGAAGAGTATAGAGATAGTGTAAAACAGTCTTTTTCTAACTGGGATATTGAAGTAGATGGTATTTTTTATACATCATTGCGAATGATGAATCATCCATACAATGAAATTCAAAGTTTAGAAGCATTAATCTTTTCTATCATGAAAGAAAAAGAGCAGTATGTAAGAAAGGGAATGGAGCGAGAAACAGAATATTTACTGCAAGAACATTGTTCGTTTATTCTTTCTGAAAATGAAAAACATCTCATGAAATATGAAGAAGAATTAACATCACCACTGTCATTTTCAGAGATAGTTGAAAAAAAGGAAGAGTTAACTGAAAATAAAAATCGCGTGGCTAGTAAAGAATCCGATGTGAGAAATGAGTTTATAAAAGGTTTGCAAGCCATATTAGATAACGCGTATTTAATGCCATTTGAAATGAGAGAATTGGCAAATAAATATTTAGAAACGAAATTAACGAAGTTTAAAGTTGGTTTGTTATTCGCGAAAGGAAAGACGGAGCAAGAAAAGCAAAGACGTGTAGATGCTTTTTATTCTACTCTTCAAAAGACTGTTGAAACGCAACTTGATTTTCATGTAAAAGAATTCATTGTAGCCTTCTTAAAAGAAGAGGGGTTATTTACAGAGGAAATCGGAAAGGACATATATGCGTTAGAGATTGCTTTCGGACCGGAGTTGTTGGCTGAAACAATTAAACAAGGGGCTGGATTTACCGGTGATTACTTACTTCTGTATACTGCTGATGTTGCAAATGAGTTGAAGAAAAGATACTTTATGAAATCTCAGCAAATTTTTGAAAAAAGTACGGGTATATTGCAGAAGAAAGTAAAGATAGAGATTGCACGTATTGAAGAAGAAATTGAAAAATATACGATGTTACAAACAGCGAAAGAAACGAAATTACAATACATTAAGACGTATGAGGAATATGAGGGCTATTTACAAGATGTTTGGTATGATCGTGTTTCTACGCCAGATGGATTACGAATAGACGAAATATTACAAAGTGAAAAACAAGTTGTTAGTGAGAAATTCACACTACAAGAGCAAGAAATCGTAAGTGATAACGTAATGGCTAGTGAGGAAGATGTTAAAGGAACGGCAATATTAAATATTCAGCGTATATTAGAAAAAGTGAAGAAAGCTGAAACAATATTAGATCCATTGCCTACACTTAAACATTTACAGCAAGAAGTAGTTAGTAAAAGACAGCGCGTGGAAACAAAGCAATTTACAGTGGCATTATTTGGGGCTTTTAGTGCAGGGAAATCATCATTTGCTAACGCATTGCTCGGTGAAAAGGTACTTCCTGTATCGCCAAACCCAACGACAGCAACAATAAATCAAATTTTACCAGTTACAGAAGAGAAACCACATGGAACGGTAATTGTTCAGTTTAAGTCAGAGCAAGCACTATTTGAAGATATGAAAGCCGTTTATAAAATGTTTCACTATGAAATTGCTACGTTGGAAGAAGCGTTAACGCAAATTGATAAAATTATGAAATATCCTTCACCAAGCGGGAAGCAAAAAACAACATTTAGCTTTTTACGAGCGGTACAAAAAGGATATGAGGCAGTTGCTGCTCATTTAGGTGAACAAGTACAAGTTACGTTAGAGGAGTTCTCTGGTTATGTAGCTAATGAAGAAAAATCATGCTTTGTTGAGTATATGGAGCTTTATTATGATTGTGCTCTAACAAGGCAAGGAGTAGCTCTTGTAGATACACCAGGGGCGGATTCTATTAACGCGCGCCATACGGATGTTGCATTCCAGTATATTAAAAACGCAGATGCTATTTTATTCGTAACATACTATAATCATGTTTTCTCTCGTGCAGATCGTGAGTTTTTAATTCAGCTCGGTCGTGTAAAGGATACATTTGCACTTGATAAAATGTTCTTCTTAATAAATGCTGCCGATTTAGCACAATCCGAAGAAGAACTTGAAATGGTAAAAGGTTATATTGCGGATCAGCTCTTGCAATACGGTATTAGAAATCCACGTTTATTTGCCATTTCAAGTTTATGTGCGCTTGAAGAAAAGCAAGGGAAAAGTATTGATAAAGAAAAGTATGGTATTTTACAAAACTCTGGGATTGCTAAGTTTGAAGAATCATTTACGTCCTTTATGATGAGGGATTTAATGCTTGTATCTGTGCATGCTTTATATGGTGCATTGCAAGGGGCGAATCAGCTTCTTGTAAATATGATAAATGGCGCGAAGCAGGGAAATGATGAGAAAGAGAAGCAAACAAAAAAATATGAAGCAGAGCGTGATCAGCTACTTCATATTATTTCATCATATAGTGTACTTGCTGAAGAGCAAGCAATGCAAAATGAAGTGAAAGAATTGCTTTATTATGTACACCAACGTCTATTTTTACGCTATAACGATGTGTTTACTGAATTTATTAATCCGGCTTCGTTACGAACAGATGGAAATGTGAAAATGCAGTTGCAACAATGTGTAATGGAATTAGTTTCATTTATTCAACATGATTTATTACAAGAAATGCGTGCGACATCATTACGTCTTGAAAAATGGATAGATGAAGCGATGAAGTGTGCAAAGGATGAAATTGTTGTGAATTGCAAAGTGGAAAATGAATCGATTTCTATGGGTGGAACAGTGGATTATGAATATAAAGTTATTACACATAAAGAGCCGTTTCCTTCGGTAGAAATAAAAGATTTTAAAAAGGCACTAGCACATTTTAAAAATGAGAAAAGCTTTTTTGAAAAAAATGATAAAGCTTTTATGCAAGAAGACGCTAAAGGAGTGTTAGAACCTTTCGTATCAAACTATGTAGTTGATGAAGAAGATTTATTCGTTCATCATTATAAGCAAGAGTGGGATGCAAAATGGAACCTATTCCAAAAAGTGATGCAGCAAGATGTTGAGAATTATTATGAAAGTATATTATTCGCTTTAGCTGAAACAATTGATGTATCACTATACGAACAGAGTAAAGAAGAGCTACAAAAGCAGTTAGTAGAAATTGAAAAAGAAATTTATATTAAATAGCTGTTATGAAAAAAAGATCCGTTCAATTTTCTTTTGTAGTACAGTATCTAAAGATTTTACAAACCCTGCAAACTCATCAGTAGAAATCATATGGGTAAGAACTAAGCGTCTGCCGTCTGGTGTTTCACCGCATAAGACGAATGAAGAAAACTCATACGTTTTGTTTTCTACTACTAATTTTGGATAGGAATATGTGTCGCTCTTCTTTTTCTTTCCATCAATAGAGATGACGTTGCATTTTTTCTCATTGTTGTCCATGGTGAATCCCTCCTTTCTATTATCTATGGTAGACAAGGGGGGTTTAGAACAATAGAGAAGGGGGAATTTTTATGTCTGTTGTAATAGAGCGTATTTCGAAAGAAGCTATACCGAAATCTTTATTGCTCCTTGCTGATCCAAGTGAACGCCAAATTGCTGCATATGTACAGAGTGGGTTTACGTATATAGCTAAACAAGAAGAAAGAATTATCGGTGTATATGTGCTTTTGGAAACAAGACCAAAGACAATGGAAATTATGAATATTGCGGTTGTAGAGCATATGCAAGGAAAAGGTATTGGAAAGAGGTTATTGTTGCATGCGATAGAAACAGCCAAAGAGTATGATATGTACAAGCTTGAAATTGGTACAGGTAATTCTAGCGTTTCACAACTTGCCTTATATCAAAAATGTGGATTTCGTATTTTTTCTATTGATTTTGATTACTTTTCGAAGCATTATGAAGAAGAGATTATTGAAAATGGAATTGTATGTCGTGATATGATTCGGCTTGCAATGAAATTAAACAAATAAGTATAAATTATTTAGGGGGAAGAGAAGATGGAAGTACATAAAGCAATTACAGCACATTCTCGTAAACAACATGAAATTGTAAAAATATTTCTGCAATTAGATGCGCAGCGTGAAGCAGCAATTGAGGCTGCGATAGCACTTGCATCGAATGGAAAACATTTCTCAGTTGATGCAATTAATATGGTAACAAAGCAAATTAATGACCTTGCAAAACGCGGCGTTGCACCGCAGCGTAAACTTGTTACAACAGATATGGTTATGGAGTATGTAGGTCGTGTGCACGAGAAAGAAGGGCGTTAAGGATGATTGTTACAGTCGAATGGTTGCGTGAGCATTTAGAAGATGAACATGTCCGTATAGTCGATTGTCGTTTTGATTTAGCGAATCCAAATTGGGGTAAAGAGAAGTATGAGGAAGAACATATTCCTCATGCGTTATATTTTGATTTAAATTTAGATTTATCAAGTTCTGTAATAGAGCATGGTGGTCGCCATCCATTACCAAGTATAGAGCAGTTTGCAGACACGCTTTCACAAGCTGGAATTGATGAACATACGACAGTGATTGCGTATGACAGTCAAGCTGGTGCAATGGCTTCTCGTTTATGGTGGTTATTAAACTATGTAGGACATGAGAAAGTGTATATATTAGACGGTGGATTTCCAGCTTGGAAAGAGAATGGATCACACACAACGTCGAATATCCCAGTTATTGCACGAAAACCTTTTATACCGGAAATACAAGAAACTATGCTTGTAACGATGGAAGATGTGAGAGGGAAAATTCGTGAAGATGCAAATATGACATTAATTGATTCTAGGGAACCAAAACGTTATGCTGGTACGGAAGAGCTCGTTGATTCGAAGGCAGGGCATATTCCGACGGCAGTAAACTATTTTTGGAAAGATGGAATTTTAGAATCGGGACACTTTAAAAACGAAGTGGAACAGCAAGGGCGTTTCCAAAATCTTGATAAAGAGAAGGAAACAATCGTATATTGTGGTTCTGGTGTTACAGCGTGTCCGAACATAGTTGCATTAAAATTAGCTGGTTTTCAAAATGTTAAATTGTATACAGGTAGCTGGAGTGATTGGATTTCCTATCCAGAAAACCAAATTGCAAAAGAAGAAGAATAATCACTTGCATGCAAAAATAATTTGTATTAAAATAAGGTCACAAGCAAGAGATTGCTTCAAAAATATTATATTTTACACATTGGAAACAATGTGATAATATAACGACAAGTAAATAATACATCCTGCGGTGTGCGTAACTTATTTATGTCTAAAACCGATGTTAGTTTTACGGAAGCTCAATATTTAGTGACCATTATCAAGCCTTCCTTGTGGAGGAAGATATACGGTAACTGTGAGGGCATCCACCTGCGAGTAGCGGGTTTTTGGACATTTACGAGGGACGGCACTTGCGGGGGTCTTATTTCAACTAACAGTATATAAAATTCCGACGGTGTACGTAGCTTGTGTATGTCTTAAACCAATAAGTATAATATGGAAGTTCAATATTTAAATGTAGATAGCAGGCCATCTTTTTAAGAAGGAAGTTACAAACATTTGTGAGAACATCCACCTGTGAGAGCAGGTTTATGGACATCTATAGATAACGGCATATGTGGGATTATATAAAAAACCTTACGTTTTATACGTAAGGTTTTTTTGTTGAATAAATATGCTCATGTTATCTCGATTTACCTGTAAAGTTCCCATAATAAATATAGCACTTGCGGTCTTCATCAATTTCTCTTGAATCTAGGGTGAATTCCAAATGTAATCCATCCCGTTGAATATATATAATATCTGAATGGAGAGAGGGTAAGATGTCCTCGTAATTCCACACATCTTTACTTTCTATCATAATTGAGCTTGCTTCCTTGAGTTCTCTAATTTCAAAACCTATGTGCGAGTATGTAGGGTCTGAAGGGTCGTTGAAAAAAACTTCTTTTTGTATATATAACACTACTGTCCCGTCTGGATCTACTGAAGTTGCAGTAACGACATATGTATTTCCATCTTTTATAAAATATTCACAAGTCATGCGCGCGACAATTTCAGAATTAGAAATATTTGCGTAGTTCCATAAAGCCGGATACCCGTTAGTTTCATCATTGAACCGATATTCCAATCGCATTTTATCCCTCTTCTTCCTTTTTCTTCTACTTTATCATGACATCTTATATAATAGAAATATAATTAAAAAGGGGAGTGCAAAGGTGACAAAAACGAAATGGCTAGTAGGTGGTGTCCTGACATCTTTAATGACGGGCACTTTATTTGGCTGCGCGCAAGATATTCCCCCCGAACCGAATGATACTAGTTGTTCTGATTGGGATTGGGATGATGAACTTGGTGTTTGGCAGTGTGATGATAGTAGTTCAGGTTATCGTGGACATTACTTTTATGGTGGTAAATACTATCAAAATAAATCCACCTTCAAAAATTCATCAGAGTTTAAAACTTACCAATCTTCGGCCGAATTTAAAGGTGGGATTGGAAGCGGTTCAAAAGGTGGATTTGGAGGTTAAAATATGTCGCAATACATAAAGAAACGAAAAGAATTTTATTCGAATTATCCGCATTTTTGGTCGGATTTATATGAATGTGAGTATAGTTTATTTCATGTTTTCCCAATAACAGAGCAAATGATGAAACAATTGCAATTAGCAACTGAACGAATGGGGAAAATATTTTTTAAGACTGCTAGACTTCTTCGGGATTTATCTAATGAACAGCTTCTTGAACTCGGTTTTCCAACTGCAAGTTTGCCTTTTATTAGACTGAAAGGAATGTATCCTGAATCTGTTATTTCACGATTTGATTTCGCTTTAACAGATGATAATCGTATTAAAATGCTTGAGTTTAATAGTGACACGCCAACTTTTATTGTGGAATGCTTTCAAATGAATGGAAAAGTTTGTGAAGAACTTGACTATGATGATCCAAATGCAAATCAAGAGCGCTTACTTTCTTCTGGTATTACCAAAGCCGTAATGGAGTTTGCAAAAGGAATGGAAGATCCAAATGTTGTTTTCACAGCTCATCATGAACATATAGAAGATTGGAATACGACTATGTATTTGAGTGGGATATGTCATGTTGAAAATAAAGTGATGCCAATGACAGAACTTAGAATTACAGCCGATGCTTTAGTAGATAGAGATGGTGTACCAATTGATATTTTGTATCGCCAAACATATCCAATTGAAGACTTGATTGAAGATCAAGATCCCGAAACGGGGGATTTGGTGGGAGTGGAACTCTTGCAACTTGTAAAAGAAGGAAAGCTTTTTATTATAAATCCTTTGTCGTCCTTTTTACTTCAGCCAAAATCAATTCAATGTCTTATTTGGGGATTAGCAGAAGAAGCTGCTTTTTACACACGTGAGGAACAAAAGTGGATTAAAGAATATATGCTTCCTACATATTTAGAACCAGATTTATTTTTGAGGAAAAGTCCTTTCGTTCAAAAACCTTCGTTCGGTAGAGAAGGTGATACGATTACGATTCGTGATAAGGATACAAACATTATGATTCGAAATGCACATGAAACGTATAAAACGTCACTTCCTATATTTCAGAAATATACAGAGCTTCCAGTTGTATTTTTAGAAACTGAAAAAGGAATTGAGAAGCTGTCGTACGTGTTTGGGGCGTTTTTAATTGCTGGAAAAGCGAGCAGCATCGGTATACGTGCCGGAGAACAAATTACGGGAAATGAATCGTATTATTTACCGGTAGGTATTAAGAAGGAGGAAAATAAATGATTAATTTTTTACTATATTTAGCAGTATCACTTGCGCTTTTGTGTATCGGTCTTTTTCTTATGGAAGTGACAACGAAAGTTAAGGAATTTAAGTTAATGGCTCAAGGGAATAAAGCGGTAAGCTATGTACTTGGAGGAAGACTACTTGGTCTTGCTATCGTTTTATATTCAACGGCTGCTAATTCTATTTCGCTTTTTGATATGGTGTCATGGGGAGCAGTTGGGATTTTAGCACAAATTGTTGTCTATTATTTAGCAGAATGGCTTACACCACGTTTTAATATTAGTAAGAGTCTGGAAGAAGATAATCAGGCAGTTGGTCTTTTCCTTATGTTTTTATCACTTTCAATCGGAATTGTAATTGCCGGTTGTGTAACATATTAAAAGCATTACGTTTTAAACGTAATGCTTTTATTTTTCGCTAATTCTTGAAAAATATGTTCGATTAATTTAAATAATCGAAGGATGAACGGGATGTATATTACTGTACTACACTAGAGGTAGTTGTTGTAATAAGGAAAAGTTTCCATACAAAGTGTTGACATCTATTTTAAATAAGAGTAACATTTTCTATGTAATTAAAATAAGTCTCTGTTAGGTGAGGCTCCTGTATAGAGAAATGCTACTGCCCAAAAATGTCGAGAGACGCCAATGGGTCAACAGGA
Organism: Bacillus cereus; assembly: GCF_015071065.1. Classification (GTDB taxonomy): domain Bacteria; phylum Bacillota; class Bacilli; order Bacillales; family Bacillaceae_G; genus Bacillus_A; species Bacillus_A cereus_BA. Next base: position 532,979 of record NZ_VOVA01000002.1, read on the forward strand.
ATGATCGAATTAAGGTTTTTCTTAACGTAGCTGGTAATGAACCTATGCTATACAGTGCTAAAACTCGACGAGGGAGAGGTCCGTAGATTTCTAATTGTATTATATTAGGGATCGCTTATTTGTGTATGCAATGACCTTTGCTCTCTTATGAGTAAGGGTCTTTTTTGTTACAAAGCTATGAGTAATTTCATAGTATAGATTATAACTAAAAAATAAACGAGGAGGTGAGGAGCATGTCAAATTCTGACTCGGTTCCGTTACCCATATGCTTCAAATCAAAAATATATGATGTAGGCAGGAAACGACTTGTTCCTCCCTCTATATTTATCATAATGTAGCGTTCATTCGAGTATTAGAGCGCTAGACACTTTCACGGTAAAGTGGATAAATCGAGAAACAAAGCGTTTCTTCCTATGTTATAAAGGAGGAGACGATAATATGTTATATGCAAACAAAACTGTGGGTAACACGTCATATAAACTAAGTAAAAAATCAATAAAAGAACAAACAATGCTCCAAAAAAATAAAGATTTATTAATTGAAATTGCAACGAGAGATGTAAAATCTGTATTTGCGTATTTTAAAACAACAAGAGACGGACTATCTGTGAAAGAAGCACAAAAACGTATTCAAGTATACGGCCGAAATGAATTAATTTCAAAAAGAGTGCGTATTGCAGAAGTGATGATAAAGCTAAGTGGAATGATTCCAGGTCTTTCAAAACAAAATGTACGTGATGAATTAAAATGTGAAACAGTTACTGTTTCTAGAGTAGAAGCCTCTAGCGTAACTGGGCTAAACAATGAATTGAAAATGATGAAGCTACCAGTACAAGAGCTTGTACCTGGAGATATGATCTTTCTTGCAGAAGGTGATACAGTACCAGCAGATGTACGTATTATTTATGCAAATGATTTATTAGTAAATGAATCTATGCTGACAGGAAACGATGCTAGTATTGAGAAATTTGAAAGTTGCTATCATCTTGAACGTAAACGATTTATTCCATTAAAACGGATGAAAGACTATAATCCACTTGAACTTGAAAATGTATGTTTCAAAGGTACGTATATTGTTGGCGGAAATGCAAAGGCTGTAGTTGTTTCGACAGGTAAAAATACGTATTCAGGAATACTTCATACTTGTTGCGGTAGAATGTCTTAATGTGTTAATGATGCTAAATATACAAAAACAATGTATAATAGACAAAGTTGAACAAAAACGTAGAATGGTAATCTATATATAACCTTACGTGATAACGTGAGGTTATTATTTTTTGTTAGTAGGAGAGGAATTATGAAAAAAGTATTATTAGTTGATGGTATGGCACTATTATTTCGTGCTTTTTACGCAACAAGTGTACATGGACAATTTATGAAACGACAAGATGGTACCCCGACGAATGGGATTCATGGTTATATGAAGCATTTATTAACAGCAACACAAGCAATCGAACCAACGCACATTGTAACGTGCTGGGATATGGGAAGTACGACATTTAGAACGGAATCTTTCTCGAATTATAAAGCAAATCGTGCAGCACCGCCGGAAGAATTAATTCCACAATTTGATTTAGTACAAGAAATGACTGCGAAATTATCTATGCCTGTAATCGGTATGAAAGGTTATGAAGCGGATGATTGTATCGGTACGCTTGCAAAACAATATTGCAATGAAGCGGAAGTTTATATTTTGACAGGTGATACAGATTTACTTCAACTTGTTGATACGAATGTTACAGTTATGCTTCTTCGTAAAGGAATTGGAAATTACGAGTATTACACACCGGAAAAAATCATGGAAGAGAAAGGTGTAGAACCATGGCAAATTGTTCATGCGAAAGCTTTCATGGGAGATACAAGCGATAATTATCCAGGTGTAAAAGGTATTGGTGAAAAAACAGCATATAAGCTTATTCAAGAGCACGGAACAGTATCAGCAGTACTAGAAAATATAGAGTCATTAACGAAAGCGCAGCGTACAAAAATTGAAAGTGATTTAGAGAACTTAAATATCTCTTTACAATTAGCGCAAATTCATTGTGAAGTTCCGATTTCATGTTTGCTTGAAGAAGGGTTACACACAATGAACGAAGAAAAACTACGATTCGTTTGCGACGAAATGAATTGGGGAAGACCTGAAATATTAATAAACATGTTGTAAGAAGTAGAAAGACTGATTAAAGGTAGATTTAATCGGTCTTTCTTTTTTGTTCACAAAGTTGTCAGAAAATAAACTAAGTTTTCATACGAAGTTCAAATGGATTTCACAACAATCAATTATTATAAGTCTACACAGATTATTACTTATCTTTTAAATAAACCATCCTTTGATAAGTTACTTGTAATCGTTAAGGAGGAAACTGAAAATGCGAAAAAAAGTGAGAAAATCTTTTAAACAATTATTAATAGAAAATAAACAATCACTATTAAGTAATAAAGAAAATATGAAAGAAATAGAAGAACGGATTGAGAAACGTCATGTGTCGTATAGTGGATCTAGTAATTGAATGAAGAGTGAGTTGTAACACCCCTCCAAGTTGTGAGGGGTGTTATATTGTAATTGAAAGATTAGGATTTTAAAAAAGGGGGCTGTTATATGAATGTAGTGGAGAGGCTTGGAGCAAACGATATACCATGTCTTATTGGCCTATCTGAAGTGATAGGATGGGATTATAGTTTAGAAGAAATTGAAACTATATTAAATTCAGGTATTATATATGGCGTGCGGAATGAAAAAGGAGAAGTTATTGCTAGCGCGGCAAGTATATTATATGGGGAGACATTAGCATCTATTGGTATGGTTATTGTTCATCCTAAGTATAAAGGGAGAGGAATTGGCAAAATGATAACGGAGGCGTGTATAGGAAGTGTTTCAGAAAAGACACCTATTATGCTTATTGCTACGGAAGAAGGAAAGCCTTTATATGAGAAATTAGGATTTCAAGTTGTGAGTCATGTTTCTAAATACATATGTATTGAGTATAATTCAGCCTGTAAGGATGAAGAGGACAAAGAGTATATTTTCAATTATGAAGAAAAGGATTCAATTGAGATTATAAAAATAGATAAAGCCGCATTTGGAGCAAATAGAAAAGAGTTTTTAAAGAAAAGAATTGTGCAAAGTGAACAGTGTATCGTTGTGAAGGATAAAGAACAAAATGTACTAGGATATGGAACGAGTATACAAACGCCAGAAAATAAAATAATAGGACCAATCGTTGCTAAAAATGACACAATGGCAATGGAAATTGTTCATTCTTTAGCAAAAGGGCATAATGGGAAATTAAGAATGGATGTACCAGAAGGAAAAAAAGATTTCATGAAAGAATTAGAGATTACTGGTTTTCAAAAGGTTAATAAACCGCCAATAATGATGAAAAATCGCGATCAATTATTAAAAAGGAATAGTGAGCTATATAGCATTGCAGCTCAAATTTTTGGATAAAAAAGAATCCTTGTTCATCAAGGATTCTTTTTCGTATATTGTACTATTCACGATATTGGTCATGAGCTGGTTGAAAGAGGTTTTCCTCGATATCTCTCACTATAGAAAAATGATCAACATTATAATGACCGTGTAGAGTTTTATTATGATGCTCGATAATTTGCTCTGCAGACAATACGTTAGAATCAGTTGTTGAATGGCCATTTTTAATTAATGTAACATCGAATCCTTGTACAGTTGCTGTCCTAACAGCTGTGTCAATGCAATGTTCTGTTTTACATCCACCTATAACGAGATGATTAATCTTCTCTTCTTTTAAAAGTTCAAGTAAAGAAGTGCCATAGAATGAATTTGTTGCTGCTTTATTAATAAGGATTGCAGACTGAGGTACTTTAATTTGATTATGTACTTCAAAGCCCACGCCGCTACCAGAAGCAACATCAGTATCTCGTACGAAAACAATAAGGGCATTTGAATCAATTGCTTTCTGTACAGCTGTATTTAGTGTAGCCAATAGTTCGGTTTTACGGAACACTTCATTTTCTTGTTCATTTCCATCAATTAGTTCTTGTTGAGCATCAATAATTAATAGAGCTTGTTTCATTGTTTCTCCCCTTTAATACAGAATAATTTTCACTTTATATATTCCGTAATAGTGTGTGAGAATCCTCTATCGTTAGTGAAGTAGACGAGCGATTTACAAAGTTGTCAAAGAAATTTCATTCTCATAGCGTGTAAAAACATGTATGATAGGAAGTGGATAATTTTTGAGTAGGTGGGAATATCATGCAAACAGTACAAGAGTACCTTTCATTCTTACATACGAAAGGATTTAAGTTATCAGAGGAAGCGCAAGGGTTTATTATGTTTGGACAAGGGTATACTGGCGCATCTGATGGAATTGTGAATGCAGCAATAGAAGCGACGATTAAACATCAATTACAGTTTGATGGTAGTTATTTTGTTGCTTTGTTAGAGCGATTGAAAGAAGAAGATATTAAAGATAAAAAAAGCGCTAAGGCTTTTATGCGGAAGTTACAAGCGTAACTTCACGCAGCCTGCGCTTCTTTTTTTGTTTTTGAAGGTAATTCAACAAAAATCATACCTAGGAAAATACATAGACACCCAATAACAGCAGAAATAGAAAGCTGTTCATTTGCAACTAGAACGCCTGTTAATGCTGCAAAAACGGGCTCCATTGCGAAAATAATGGCTACTCTCGTTGGAGAAGTGTGTTTTTGTGCAGATGTTTGAATGAAAAAAGCAATGGATGTCGCAAACAGAGAAGTTAGAAAGAGAGCGAATAAAAAGGAATGGTTCGTCCATAGTGATACTGAGAATAATTTTTCCCAATCTTCAAACAAAAAAGCGCAAATAGAAGAAAATATACCGACAGCTAATATTTGAGAGGTGCTAAGTAATAAAGGTGGTATTTTCTTAGAAAAGAAACCGTTAACAAGAATATGGGCAGCGAAAGCGACAGCGCAGCCGAGAACGAGTATATCTCCAATGTTTAATTGAAAAGAATCACCAGCCGTTAATAAATATAAACCTGCTGTTGCTACAGTAATACCAAGTGCAATGAAAATTGTAGCTCGCTGTTTTAAAAAGATAAAAGACAAGATTGGGACCATAATGATACTAAGCCCTGTTAAGAAACCAGCTTTTGAAGAGGTTGTATAAAGTAAACCGAATGTTTGTAATAAATAGCCAACACATAAAAAGAATCCAACAATCAATCCAGCGAGACTACTCTGTTTTATATCTTGTTTTGAAGTTTTTTGTGAGAAAATCATTTGAACGAATAATAAAATAATTCCAGCGAATAAAAAGCGAATAGCATTAAAAGTAAATGGTCCAACAAAAGACATAGCATTTTGAACGACAACAAACGTAGCTCCCCAAATAAAAGAGACGAATAATAATGCGAGAGGAGCAATCCACCCTTTTTTCACACTCATACCCCCGTTAATTTTGTGAAATAGCTTTTCTAGCTAATTCATCAGCGACTTTATTTTGACTACTTGGAATCCACTTAATAAAAAAGAGATCGAAATTTTTTATGTACTGCAGTGCTTCTTCTAGAAGCGGTGCAAACATTTTATTTTTTGCGTATTCTTTTTCAACAGCCCGCTCAACAAGTTGGGAATCTGTACGAAAAGATACAATGCTATAATTATGCGCTGCGCAATACTTTAATGCCGCAAGTAAAGCGTGGTATTCTGCTTCATGGTTGGACATTGTCCCAAGTGGTAATGACAATTGTACGGGTGGCTGTACCCCTTTAATAAAAATCCCGGCACCAGAAGGTCCAGGATTTCCTTTTGATGCACCATCGATATATACTTCAATCAAAATGAGAAACCTCCATTTATAAGGTTATCCCCTACTTGAAAATTTTTTTAGAAGTAGGGGATAGAGTACTTATCCCGCTATTTGCCGGGCAGTAAGACTCCCACCTCAAAATTCGGCTGAAGCAAAGAAGTTAGGTGGGAGTCGGGCTGCCCGTAAACGCCCGATTGGTGTGGGCTAATAATCAGTGGGGGATAAACACCCCACTGATTAAAGTTTCACTTTATCCAATTGTAATGCTATAACGACATGTAAATGTTTCATTCGCTTGTAAAGATTGAATTCCTTTTTTTTCTTTAAAATCTTTTGCTTGACTTACTTCATCAGCAATTCCGTACCAAGGTTCAATACATAAGAAAGGTGCGTTATCTCCTGGTGTCCATACGCCGACAAATGGGAACCCATCAAATGCTACTTTTACAAATTTATTATGTTTATGTGAGCGAATAGAAATTTCATTCGTATTCATATGTTCAAAAATAAGCGCGTCATTTTTGAACAAATCATATGTAAGTGGCAATTCTTTCGTATTTTCAGCGATTAGTTTTTTTTCATTTGAAAGGAAAGGACCTTCTAATATGCTAGTTTCTAAACGTTCAGATCCGTTAAATGATAGATGATAATCTGCAAATGATTCACCTTCTAATAAAGGACAGTTGAATCCAGGGTGTGCCCCGATTGAAAAGAACATCTCTTTTGAAGAAGGGTTGTTTACTTCATATGTAATATGTATATTTTGTTCGTCTACTTCATAAGAAACGAGTAATTCAAATTCGTATGGATATTTTTGTAACGTCTCTTCATTACTAGTAACGATATAAGTAATTTTCGTTTCACTTTGTTCTTTTACAGAGAACGAAAGATCGCGAGCAAAACCGTGTTGTGTTAATGAATAAGGTTTACCTTCTACGTAGTATGTATTTTCTACTAGTCGACCGACGATTGGGAACAAAATTGGTGCACGACGTCCCCAATAAGTAGAATCACCTTGCCATAAATATTCTGTGTTGTCTTCTTTTAAGCGAACGCTTTGCAATTCTGCACCTTTGTCAGAAATGGAAACGATCACTTTTTCATTTTGAATTGTTGCTGTCATGAAGTGAAACCTCCTAAATCTTTCATATGTTATATTATACGTCTTCTATAAGAAAAAGGGTAGATAATGATAGGAATCTATTGACGAAAGAGCACCTATTGCGTAAAATATAATCTTGTTGCTTAAAAACGAATAACGTGGTTCGAAACCATCCCACGTAAAAAAAACTAAGGAGATTTTGTCATGAATATAAGAACATTAGTCGGTAATGGTATTTTAGCGGCATTATATATTGCTGTTTCTATGCTTATTCAGCCATTTGGCTTTACGAGTGTACAGTTTCGTATTTCAGAGATGTTTAATCATCTCGTTGTATTCAATAAGAAAGCAATTTACGGGATTGTATTAGGTGTATTTTTAACGAATCTCTTTTTCTCACCCATGATCGCTTATGATTTAGTATTTGGAGTAGGGCAATCAATTCTTGCACTACTTGCAACTATTATTTCTATGCGCTTCATTAAAGGTGTTTGGGCTCGTATGATTTTTAATACAGTTATTTTTACAATTACAATGTTTATGATAGCAATTGAACTTCATCTTGCATTTGATCTGCCATTTTTATTGACATGGCTAACATGTGCAGTTGGTGAATTTATTGTAATGGCGATTGGTATGCCTGTAATGTACTGGATTAATAAGCGAGTACAGTTTGAAAGATTTATGTAATAGATGAAAGAGCCGTCCTTATATAGGATGGCTCTTTTTGTATGTGATTATATTGAATATAATGCTGTGACTCTTGATAAAATATAATAAAATAAATATAAGAAGTCTTATAAAAGGGGAATCTAGTATGAAATATAAAATACATTGGTTGTATAAAACGAAGCGTGGTTTACAAACTGAATTAACAACAGATTATATGAACATAGAAGAAGTGCTTCAATTTGCGGAGGATTTTGAGAAAACAGGTAGGATGAAAGAACTTTTATTTTACGATGAAATGGACGCTGAATGGTCATTAAAAGAAATGAAAAAACTGAGTAAGCAAGTGGAGGAAGATCCTCAAGAAATTCAAGTTTATTTTGATGGTGGTTATGATGTACAGACGAAAGAAGCGGGTGCTGGCATATGTGTATACTATAAAAAAGGAAATACAAATTATCGAATTCGTCGCAATGCATACATAGAAGGCATATATGATAATAACGAAGCGGAGTATGCCGCATTATTATACGGGATGAATACACTCGAAGAATTAGGAATTAAATATGAAGCAGTTACACTTCGTGGAGATTCTCAAGTTGTACTGCAGCAATTAGCTGGTGAATGGCCTTGCTATGATGAACATTTAAATCATTACTTAGATCAAATAGAACAAAAAGCGAAGCAAATGAAATTAAAGCTTGTTTGTGAACCGATATCTAGAAAACAAAATAAAGAGGCACATCAATTAGCAACGCAAGCATTAGAAGGGACGGCAATTGATAGTCATAAAGAAATAACCGAATAGAGAGGTGCACAGGTGAAGAAGAAGCAACTCATTACAGAGGTAAATGACTTATTAGAAACGTATTGCGAAGGGTGTTTCTTGCAGGAACATAATCGGAAAAACCATAGTAAATACTATGCCCATTCTTTTTGTATACGGCAATGTACGGTTGGAGAGAAGTTGAAAAAGTATGGGGAGCAATTGTCATAAAAAAACATCCAGAGAAAATTCTCTGGATGTTTTTTAGTGCTTCGCTTCGTGTAATTGATGCTCACATTTACTTAATTTTTTTTCTTCATTCATTAGAAATGGCTCATCTAAATCCGTTGCAACGGATTTCATGATTTCAAGCTGAGAACGAGCCGATTCTACTGCAGTAGTGGCATGCTCTAATGTGTCTGGATCCATTGAAATCGTTGCAGAACCTACCATTTTTTGTGCAGTTTCTACACGGAATTTTACTTCTTCAAAATCATTTACATGTGATCCCATTGTTATTGCCTCCTTTGTATTTTGCGCATTTCACATAGTTTTTGCTCTGTAAAACGGAAATATACAAAGGAATAACAAAGGAGGTTACCAAGTAAGGTAACCTCCTGTCATATGCGGGATTAAAGTTTTGCTACGTTAGCAGCTTGAGGTCCACGATTTCCTTCAGTAATGTCGAAAGATACTTCTTGACCTTCCTCTAAAGCTTTGTAGCCGTCGCTTTGAATAGCAGAGAAATGTACGAATACATCTTCAGAGCCTTCCATTTCGATAAATCCAAAACCTTTTTCATTGTTAAACCATTTTACTTTTCCTTGCATGTCACAATTCCTCCTAAAAACGATTCCTTTTTTCATTTAGTGAAATTCATTAAAAAATAATATAAATAAAAAATGCTATATTCTCGAATATTCTGCCAAATGATTAATTTAAATATACATGAATTGGTAGAATTTAGTCAAGTGAGAGTTTTGAAAATTTTGTATTTTGAATTAATTTTTTCTCGAATTTTAAAAAGGTATAGGACAAGCCGAGTATGTAATATTCTTAAGTGAATGCTGTACATAATGAGGTGAAAGAATGGATGAGTCTTATTTATTAGATAATGAAGGGATGAAAAATAGAGTCGACATACCGAATTGGGTTGCAAAAGAATTTCATGATTTTTCGAGTGTCGTGTTAGAACCAACCTTCCCGTGTTATTTCGGTTTAACAGCTTTGAAGAAGAATGAACTTCGTTATTCATTTCTCTCTCATAATGATTGGAGTCATTTACCCAATACAATGTTAACTTTTTTGGAGCTAATGAAAGAGCGGCCGATTGTAAGAAGGGGCTTTTTTCTTTTTGTGGAACCAGAATGTGAAGAACAATCATTGGAATATTACCGTGATTACTTTTGGAAAGTACTACAGTATTTACATGAAAATGATAACTAAACATGGCCGAAGCGAATTCCAGCAGACCCTGACCATCATTTATGGGAATTTTCATTTGGTGGTGAACCAATATTTGCATTTGGGAATGCGCCAGCTTATAAACAGCGAAAGACTAGGCATTTAGGAAATTCTCTCGTTATTGGATTCCAGCCACGAACTATTTTCGATGGATTAGAAGGGGATCGTCCTAAAGGATCGTATTCAAGACAAATGGTCCGTGAACGAGTTGAAAAGTGGGATCAGTTGCCGAAGCACCCTAACATTAGTCACTACGGCGATCCTAATCATCGTGAATGGAAACAATATTTCATAGGGGATGATATTGAGCCGATTAAAGGTAAATGTCCTTTTCATCATAGAGTAGAGAAATAAGAGCCATCAACTGGATGGCTCTTTTGCATATTTTGGATAAAAAAGGGTATTGTATTAGTGAATAATTTTTATGAAAGCTAGTCTATTTTCTATATTTGCATCATTACTTAATAGTAAAAGAAGTAGAAAGGATCGAGCGATGTTTGGAGCAATCATACAACAAATAGTATTAGGTATTTCATTAGCTGCGCCTGTAGGTCCGATTAATATTGAAATGTTAAAACGGGGAATTGAACGTGGATTTTGGCATGCGTGGATTGTTGGAATCGGAGGAATGACTGCTGATATTTTGTTTATGCTTCTTATTTATTTCGGTTTATCTTCTGTGTTTATGTATACATATGTACAAGCTTTTATGTATTGCGCTGGGTTTTTCTTGTTGTTTTATTTAGGGTTTCAAAGTGTAAAACAAGGAATTTCTCACTCTAATATGGAATATAAACAAGAAGAGATAGGTGGACTTAAACAATCTTTTATGGCAGGATTTCTAATTGCGATATCCAATCCATTAAATCTCGTTTTTTGGTTTGGTATATATGGAAGTACACTTAGCTCGTTGCTTACAAAGGTAACGAAACAAGAAGCTTTTTTGTACAGTCTTTGCATTATTGTTGGCATTATTTTGTGGAATTTAAATATTGCTTTTTCTGTACATTTTGGAAGAACTTTATTAAAGAAAAAAGCACTTGGCTATATTACAGCCGGAGCAGGTATTATTTTAGTAGGATATTCTATCCATTTTGCATACAAAGCTTTACAGTTGTTCATATAAGATTGAAGGGGAGATTTTTATGTATCGAACCACTATTGACGGAAAAGAAATTATCATCACTTTAGCACCAAAAATCCGAAAAGAAATTACTGATAGGAATCCACTATATGAAGCGGTATTTAAAAATGCAGCAAGGTTACTGCAAACGAAACAACCAACGTTTGCGGTAAATCATGAAGTATTTGGTCTCATTATTGGAGAAGTACAAAGAGGAGAAGTAACAGTGTTTGCAGTAGAACACATTATTCCGAAGCAAAATATATTTGGTCCGAACACTTTTTTCTCGACAATAGAACAGCAGGCAAATTTGTAAAGTGAATAGAATAAGAATAAAATAGAAAAGAAATAGTCGTAACGATATGTTACGGCTGTTTTTTTGGAAAAGGGGGAAGAAAGATGAAGAGAGTGGTAAAGGAGTTCTTTTTGCAACATGATATTGTTATTATGTATAGTGTTCTATTAATTTTTATTATTATTTTAAAAATGCAATTTTTTACATGGATCGGTATGTTAGCGTGTGTGTTTGGGATTGTTTTTTATACGTTTAACGAATATATGACACACCGTTTTTTATTCCATTTAAAGCCGCCTAAAAACGCACTTGTATTAAAAATGTTAAGAAGATTACATTATGATCATCACGTATATCCAGATGATTTAAAACTTTTATTTTTGCCTGCATGGTTTAGTATACCTAGCTTTACTATATATTTACTTATATCGTATGGTATTACAAAAAGTGTTACTGTTACACTTTCATTTGGAGTCGGAATGATTATCATGCTCCTCGTTTATGAATGGAAACATTATATTGCACATAAACCGATTCGCCCCTTCACTAAGTTTGGAAGATGGTTAAAAAAACAGCACATATTACACCATTATAAAAATGAAAAGTTTTGGTTCGGAGTTTCAAATCCAGTATTCGATTTTATATTTGGAACGCTTAAAGATGGAAAAGACGTTGAATTAAGTGAAACAGCTCGTAATTTAGAAAAAGAGAAAAAGACAGAAGTGGTGCGATAAGCACTACTTCTGTCTTAATGAGGAAAAGAATTTTGGGGCTTCACTTTATTTTGAAAAAGTATATTACAAAATTAGGGGAAAATGACGAAAAATGTCTATCGAAAAATCTTTGCAGGAATGTATGGATTGTCTAAAATGGAAATAAGTTTCTGAATATTTACAAAATTAAGTCTTTAGGTATGCAAGGGGGAATTGTAGTTTAAGTAAGAGAGGGGACCAGAGAATGAAACGAGATGATACGTCAGCACGTAAGTTACAAAATGAGGTGAATTATACAGAAGTTGTTCAGTCTGAAGAGTTTCAATTGTTATTAAATACGAAAAAGAAGTTTATCATTCCGATGAGTATTTTCTTTTTAAGTTTTTTTATTACATTACCTATTTTAACATCGTATTCAAAGGTGCTCAATACACCGGTATTTGGTGATGTTACATGGGCGTGGGTATTTGCTTTTGCGCAATTTATAATGACATGGGCATTATGTATGATTTATAGCAAAAAAGCAAAATCCTTTGATGAAATCTCGCAAAAAATTCTGCAAGATATGCAAAAAGGGAGGGGCTGAATTTGAATACAACCGCTTTTGCACTATTTTTAATTATCGTACTCGGTACACTTGTTATAACTTATTTCGCATCGAAAAAAACGAAAAATGCGAGTGAATTTTATACGGCTGGAGGGGGATTAACTGGTTGGCAAAATGGTCTGGCTATTGCCGGGGATTACATGTCTGCTGCGTCATTTCTTGGCATCGCCGGAGCGATAGCTTTAACAGGGTTTGATGGGTTCTTTTATAGTATAGGTTTCTTAGTTGCTTACTTAGTTGTATTATACCTAGTTGCAGAACCGCTTAGAAATTTAGGGAAGTATACGTTAGCGGACATGATCGCGGCGCGTTTTGATGCGAAAAAGGTTCGCGGTATTGCAGCGCTTAATACGATGACGATTTCGATTTTTTATATGATTGCACAATTGGTTGGTGCGGGTGCACTTATTAAATTATTATTAGGAATTGAATATACGACATCCGTTTTAATCGTTGGTACACTTATGACAGTTTACGTTATTTTTGGAGGTATGACTGCTACAAGTTGGGTACAAATTGTAAAGGCTGTATTACTTATGGCAGGTACATTTATTATTTCTGTTATCGTTTTCGCAAAATTTAATTTTAGTGTGACAGAAATGTTCGCTCAAATGAAAACAGCTACTCCATTGAAGGAATCGTTTTTAAATCCAGGAGTAAAGTATAAAGATGGTCTTGATACACTTTCTTTAAATTTAGGACTAGTTCTTGGTACGGCAGGATTACCGCATATTCTTGTCCGCTTTTTCACAGTACGTGATGCAAAAACTGCACGTCAATCAGTAGTGTACGCTACGTGGTTAATTGGAGCATTTTATATTATGACGATTTTCTTAGGATTTGGTGCGGCGGCGTTTGTAGGGAATGAGGCAATTATTAAAGCAAATCCTGCTGGTAATATGGCAGCACCTTTATTAGCTAAAGCGTTAGGTGGCGATTTCTTATTCGCATTCGTATCGGCGATTGCTTTTGCAACAATTTTAGCTGTAGTAGCAGGTCTTGTATTAACAGCGGCTTCCGCATTTGCTCATGATTTTTATAACGAGATTATTCGAAAAGGAAAATCAACGGAAAAAGAACAAGTTTCAATGGCTCGTTATGCGTCTATTGGAGTAGCGATAGTATCTATTATACTTGCTTTATTTGCGCAAACATTAAACGTAGCATTTTTAGTATCACTAGCATTTGCAGTTGCAGCGAGTGCAAATTTACCCGTTATATTATTTACAATATATTGGAAGCGCTTTAATACAACGGGTGCAATTTGTGGAATGATCGTTGGTCTTGTATCAGCAATTGTTCTTGTAGTATTAAGTCCTAATGTTTGGAATCCTGTAGCAGGGAAAGCTATATTTGTTGGAGAGGCGATATTCCCATATACGACACCTGGAATTGTTTCTATTCCGCTTGGATTCCTTGCAGCATATTTAGGAACTGTTTTCTCTAGTAAGAAAGAAGATGCAGCGAAGTTTGATGAAATTCTTGTGAAATCTAATACTGGTCACGGTATTAGTGATGCTTCTTCACATTAAAAAAGAGGGGCTTTTCGAAATATAAGAAAAGCTCCTTTTTCTTTTGTCATTTTCTTGTAAATATTACTGCTTTGTAAGTAGGATTTATCTTAATTTTGTGGAATGAAAATAAGCAGGGAGAAATTTAAATCATCATGGCACCAGCGCAGCTTTTGTGAAAAATAAGTTGTTATGGAAGGTGGAAGAAATGATGAAAACGAAGCAAACTGACGAATTATTAGCAAAAGACGAGCAATATGTTTGGCATGGAATGCGTCCCTTTAGTCCAAGTAGTACAATGGTAGGGGCAAAAGCAGAAGGGTGCTGGGTTGAAGATATACAAGGGAAAAGATATTTAGACGGTATGAGTGGTCTTTGGTGTGTGAATAGTGGATACGGAAGAAAAGAGCTCGCAGAGGCAGCTTATAAGCAATTGCAAACATTATCGTACTTTCCGATGTCACAATCACATGAGCCAGCTATAAAGCTTGCTGAAAAGTTAAACGAGTGGCTTGGTGGAGAGTATGTTATATTCTTCTCTAATAGTGGATCAGAAGCGAATGAAACAGCTTTTAAAATAGCAAGACAATATTATGCTCAAAAAGGTGAACCGCATCGTTATAAATTTATGTCACGTTATCGTGGTTATCACGGAAACACAATGGCGACAATGGCAGCGACAGGACAAGCGCAGCGTAGATATCAATATGAGCCGTTTGCTTCAGGATTTTTACACGTAACGCCTCCAGATTGTTACCGTATGCCAGAAATGGAATCACAAAATATTTATGATGTAGAGTGTGTAAAAGAAGTCGATCGTGTTATGACATGGGAATTAAGTGAAACGATAGCAGCATTTATTATGGAGCCAATCATTACAGGTGGAGGTATTTTAATGCCGCCACAAGACTATATGAAAGCTGTTCACGAAACATGTCAAAAACACGGGGCACTACTCATTAGCGATGAAGTGATTTGCGGTTTTGGGCGTACAGGAAAAGCATTTGGATTTATGAATTATGATGTAAAACCCGATATTATTACAATGGCAAAAGGTATTACGAGCGCATACTTACCATTATCTGCAACAGCTGTGAAAAAAGAAATTTATGAGGCATTTAAAGGAACAGGAGAATATGAATTCTTCCGCCATATTAATACATTTGGTGGAAATCCAGCGGCTTGTGCATTAGCGCTTAAAAACTTAGAGATTATGGAAAATGAAAATTTAATTGAGCGCTCTGCACAAATGGGTTCACTTTTATTAAAGCAATTAAAAGAAGAAATTGGGGAACATCCGCTTGTTGGAAATATTAGAGGGAAAGGGTTATTAGTTGGAATCGAACTAGTAAATGATAAAGCGACGAAAGAACCAATTGATAACGATAAAATTGCAAGTGTTATAAATGCTTGTAAAGAAAAAGGGCTTATTATTGGGCGTAATGGTATGACAACAGCAGGTTATAATAACGTTTTAACATTAGCACCACCGCTTATTATTTCAAGTGAAGAAATTGCCTTTATTGTTGGAACGTTGAAGACAGCGATGGAACGTATTTAATAAAAAAAAGAACAAAAGCGAGCTACTGAAGAAAGCTCGCTTTTGTTTATTAGATGAAATATGATAATTATTTAAAGATGAAACGAAAAACGAGATTACTATCTTATAAGATAATAATCTCGTTTTTATATGAAACTTATTTACTTGCTTTAAGTGCTTTATCCTTTGCACCAAAAGTGTATTTTAACATTGGTGGTGTAATCATCGTAGTTAAAATAACGACAATAACGATTGCTGTAAAGTAATCTTGTGCTAATAGGCCAGAAGAAAGTCCTGTTCCTGCGATGATAAGTGCAACTTCACCACGAGAAACCATACCAGCACCGATAATTGCAGAAGACTTTGCATCAAATCCAGTCATTCGTGCACCGAATCCACAACCGATTAGTTTTGTGAAGACAGCGATTACTGTTAATGCTAAGATGAACCAAATTTGATCGCCAATACCGTCAAATGTAATATTCATACCGATGCTAACGAAGAATACTGGCACGAACATAGCATAAGCGATTGGTTCTACTTTCTTTTCTACTTCATGTTTGTAGTTCGTTTGAGAAATAGCGATACCAGCTGCGAAAGCACCGATAATACCAGCAATTCCTAATAGTTCGCCGAAATATGCGAATGAGAAACAGATGATAAGTGCTGCGCTAACGATAGACTCAGATACGCGTAGTGGTGATAACCAACGCATAATTGCTGGAACACCTTTCCATCCGATTAAAATAATAGAAGCAAAGAATACTACTTTCTTTAAGATAACCATTGTTAGATTAACATCATCTGTACCTAAGAAGCTCATTGCGAATGCTAATAAAATAACAACAAGAATGTCATCAAATACAGCGGCTCCAAGCATCGTCGTACTTTCACGTGTTTTCATTTTACCTAAATCACGAAGTGTTTGAACGGAAATACTAACACTTGTCGCACATAGAAGTAATCCTAAGAATACAGCGTTCCCTTGTTCCATTCCCATAACAAGTCCAGAAACGTAACCACCTACGAATGGAAGAATGATACCTCCGAGTGCGACTGCTAAAGAAGAATTACGATTTGCATTTAGCTCCTCTAAGTCTGTTTCAAGTCCAGCCATAAACATTAAAAGAATAACCCCGACATTACTTAATTGCGTTAGAAGTTCTGAATTCTCAATCCAACCAAATACAGCTGGACCGATAACGATACCGACAATTAATTTACCGAGTACAGAAGGTTGACCTAATCTAACACTAAGGTCACCAGCGAGCTTTGTACTTAATAAAATAAGTGCAATTTGAAAGAAAAATTCGAATTCCATCTGATCCTCTCCTCATCATTTTTAGTTTTATCATACGATTTCTCGGAATTTGCCTAATGAAAATATGTAAAAACCCATTAAACAAAGGGTCTGATTACAAGTTCTTTTGAACTCGTAATTTGAACCTGTAATTAATATATAATAAAATTCACTAAAAATCAATGAAAAAATAGCAGATTTTCATGATAGGATTCGATTTAGGGATGGAGGGAATCACTATATAATAAGAAGAAATAAGGCTACATTTTTAATGAAGTGGAGAAGGGCATATGTTATTAAATAAACGTTTTACAATTGGAGAAATGGCAAAAATGCATAATATAGCGGAATCTACATTACGCTACTATGATGAAAAAGGAATTTTTCATCCGTCCATTGTGGACCCGAAAACGAATTATCGCTATTACACAATTGATCAGTTTTCACTATTAGACACGATTAAATTTTTACGCCAATTGAATATCCCGTTAAAGGAAATAAAGAAATATATTGATGAACGAAATCCGTCTTATGCGCTGAATTTACTTGAAAAACAACAAGAAATGATGCTGAAAAAGCAAAGAGAAATCGAGTATGCTTTGGCAAAAATGGAACATAAAATCCATTTAATGAAGAAAGCGACGAAATCAGAAGCGAATCAAATTATTTATAAAAAGATACCGAAGCGAAAAATAACAGCAATTGCAGTTGCACCTAATACAACGGATGATATGTTTGAATATTATATCCATGCGCTACAAAAAAATATGAAGCAAATTGATAATAGTTTATTTTCAGGAGATATCGGTGTAACAGTTTCTAAAAAAGCATTATTTCAAAATGAGTTTCAAGCATATAATAGTGTGTTTATTTTATTGGATTACATGCCTTTTCAAGTGCATACTTCAGATGAAATAAAAGAAGGGATATTTGCTTGTTCTTATCACCATGGACCATATGAAGAAACAGATGAAACGTATACGAAATTATTAAAGCACATTGATAACGAAGGATACGAAGTGTGCGGAGATGCGCTTGAGCTTGCGTTAATTGATTGGTCTGTAACAGAAAATCCGAAGGAGCAAGTAACGGAAATTCAAATACCTGTTGTTAAAAAAATAAATAAAAAATAGGCTTATATATTTTTCGATTCTCTATTGACCTTCAAGTAACTTGAAGGTTTAAACTGTGAACAGAGCATTGAAAAAGGAGCATTTATAATGATGGAAACAACAGAAAAGTTAAGAGAGAAACCGATAAAAAGTTTATTTATTTCGTATTTAATACCAGCAGTTCTTGGGATGGTATTAATGTCAGTGAATATTATGATTGATGCGGTCATGATTAGTAGAGGAGTTGGAGCGAACGGTTTAGCAGGAGTAAACGTGGCTGTTCCAGCGTTTTCAATTTTCTTCTCCATTTCATTATGGATTGGAATGGGCGGAGCAACGCTATATTCTATTGCACTAGGTGAAAATAAATTAGAAAGAGCAAGATCTATTTTTACTCAATCTATGACAGTGGCAGTTATTATCGTAGGTGTTTTAGCGGCTATTTGCTTATGGAGAATAGAAGATTTAGCATATCTGTTCGGTGCAAATGAAGTGATTTTACCATATGCGTTAGATTATTTACACGTGTTATTAACATTTGGAATGATATATGTTTTAGAAAATATTTTAAGTACATTTATACGTAACGATGGAAATCCTAATTTAGCAATGGCAGGTCTTGTCGTAACAGCTGTATTGAACATTATCTTTGATTATATCTTTATTTTCATCTTTGGATGGGGCGTAACAGGTGCTGCGTCAGCAACTATTCTTTCAGCAGCAATTGGTTTCCTAGTGTTATTAACTCACTTCTTTAGAAAAAGTAGTGTTTTAAAGTGGACGAAATTCCATTTTGAATGGGATACGGTTAAACAAATTATGGTGATTGGTTTCCCAAGTTTTACAACTGAGATTACAGTAGCGATTGTAACGGTTGGTTTTAATATAGCTTTTGTTCAATATGCAGGAGAAGTAGGTGTCGCTTCTTATGCGATGGTCAATAGTATTCATGCAATGACATTACTATTATTCTTCGGTGTTGGAGCAGCATTACAACCTATTGCTAGTTTCCATTATGGTGCAAATTTACCAGAAAGACTGCGTGAAGGATTACGGTTAGCTGTAAAAATTGCAGTTGTACTCGGAGGCGTAGCAATTGTTGTCGGTTTATTCTTCGGGAAATATATAATTGGTTTGTTTGATGTTCAATCCCCAGAACTATTGGAGTTAACGTTAACAGGTATTAGTTTATTCTTTATCCAATATGTATTTTTAGGCTATAACATTGTGTATGGAGAGTATTTCCAATCAGTGCGACAAACGACAAAATCAGTTCTTATTATTTTGAGCCGTGGTTTACTATTTATTATTCCATTGCTATGGATTATGCCAAAAGTATTTGGTATAAATGGAATCTGGCTCGTTATGCCAGTAGCGGAAATATTGACAGCAATCATTGTATTTACGATGAATCGTATGAAACATCCTGTTCCGTTAAACATGGTGGCGGGAAAGAAAGAAGCAATATAGTGAAGAAAATCCCCTTACAAGTAAGGGGATTTTTTCATTCTTTTAAACTAATCGCAAAAGATCCATCTGTCTCCTGCACAGAAGCGAAAGCAACGTTTTTAATATTTGTAACGCCTTTCTCCTTTAACTCTGCATGTAACCACTTTTCGTTTTTATGGATTAACTTTAAGTTATCGTATTGAATTTGTGAATCGACGATAAGAGCAATTGGTAACCCTGCATACTTAACATCTATATTCATATCTTTTGGAGTCAATGGTACGAGTTCTCTCTTTGGCAAAATACTTATAGATCCATTTGATTCTAAAATTGCATATTCAATTTCATGAACACTTGGATATCCTGCTACTCGGAGGTTTGAGAGTAATTCGGCAATCGGGTATCTACTTTTCTTTAAGTTCTCAAAAATAATATCCCCATGTTTAATTAAAATAATGGGGTGTCCAAGAATGAAACGATTTAGTTTGTTTAGTAAGCTTAATTTTGTAAGAAGTAAATGCAAACAAGTAATAACGACCATACCGAAAAAGGCTTGCAAAGCACCAGCGACTGGTATGGCTTGAAAGGCTAAATAAGATAAAAAGATAATAGCGCCAAAATCATGAGGAGTTAGTTGTGCTAGCGCGGATTTCCCTAATAACTTAAGCGACATTAAAAATAAAATAAAAAAGAACGATACATTACATAAAAAAACAAGCAATATGTACACTCCTTCGTGCGAAGTTGTACTTACTATTCCCAAAGATATGATTAATATTACTTTAGAGGAGAATTTATGCTGAATTGGAATTTATCTGTATACAAATGAATCAGTGGATATTATGATAAATAAATAGAAAAAATAGGAGTATATATGAATGTTAAAGAAAAAAATTATAAAGTATAGTTTAGTAATCTTGATGATTGGTGCTGTTTATGCAGGTTTTTTACAATATAATATTTATAAGTATGGACATATGAAAGCGCCTGATGATGCTGATTACATTATTGTACTCGGATCGAAAGTAAATGGAACGAAACCGTCTTATTCATTGCAATATCGTATTGATAAAGCAGCTGAGTATTTAAAATCACATGATAAAACAATTGCTATTGTATCTGGAGGCCAAGGAAAAGGTGAAGATATTACAGAAGCATTAGCGATGAAACAAGGATTA
Organism: Bacillus cereus; assembly: GCF_015071065.1. Taxonomy (GTDB): domain Bacteria; phylum Bacillota; class Bacilli; order Bacillales; family Bacillaceae_G; genus Bacillus_A; species Bacillus_A cereus_BA. Next base: position 553,580 of record NZ_VOVA01000002.1, read on the forward strand.
ATGAAACAAAATATTGCAGAAGACCGCATTATAATGGAAGATCGTTCGACGAGCACAGATGAAAATATTAAATTTTCAAAGCCTCTTATCCCTGAACATATGAAAAAAGGGATGATCGTAACGAACGATTTTCATATGTTCCGAGCAAAAAAGATTGCAGAAAAACAAGGATTGACATTAGAAGGTCTTCCGGCGAAAACACCGAAGCCAATTATTATTCAATCGAACGTTCGAGAATATTTAGCGATTACACAATATTGGTTATTAAATCGAATATAATCAACTTAAATCCCACCTGAAATTTCAGGTGGGATTTCCATTAAGGTAAATCTTACAAATATGTCATCTTAATGAAAGGTAAAGCGATAGTTTCTAAAGTGGTTTCCTGACATAATGAAGGTAACAAAAAACTTTAGAGGTGAATCGTATGAAAGGGAATAATATATTATCTTCGCTTTGTTACTTTAGTATCTTTTTTGCACCATTTTTACTGCCAATTATCGTTTACTTTATTGCGGAAGATGAAGTGAAATATCATGCAAAAAAAGCATTTTGGTCACATATTTTCCCATACGCAATTTTATTTGGAGGATTAGCACTATCAGGAGTATACGGTTTAAGTTTCAATCAGTCTGAGAGCGTTGGAATTGGGATGGTTATAACGTATGCAGTGTTTATTCTTGTAGGGATTTACTACTTCATTTGGAATATCGTAAAAGGTGTTAAGGTTTTGAAAACGGCGTAAGAAAAATTGCATAACGGGCAAGAATGGAATGTGAATGTGCCGTTATTTATCGGTAAGTCGATATATTTAAATTACCGTTAATATAATTTCATATACCGTATTAATAGAGAGTAAAAAATGAGCAATTCACAAAGAATTGTTCATTTTTGTACTTATAAGTTGTGAATCTTGAAAAAGATATGTTAATTTTTCATTATGAAGAGAAAAAAGGAGTGGTTTTTATGAATGAGATGATACATAAAATGGAGCAACACGTTTCAGTTCGTAAATATAAAGAAGAACCAATTTCAAAAGAGATAGTAGAAAGAATGGTGCAAGCTGCACAACATGCGGCTTCCTCACATTTTGTGCAGGCGTATTCTGTTATATATGTAACAGATCAGGAACTAAAGGCTAAACTAGCAGAATTATCCGGGAATCGTCACGTGAAAGACTGCGCAGCACTCTTTGTTTGTTGTGCAGACTTAAAGCGACTTGAAATAGCATGTGAAAAACATGGTACAGAGATAAAACATGAAGGAGTGGAAGACTTTATCGTGGCGACGGTAGATGCGTCACTTTTTGCGCAAAACTTAGCACTTGCAGCTGAATCTTTAGGATACGGCATTTGTTATATTGGCGGAATTCGTAATAACCCGAAAGAAGTGAGTGAATTGCTTCATTTACCGGATAAAGTATATCCTGTGTTTGGAATGACGGTTGGCGTGCCAAGTGAAGATCATGGGGTTAAACCACGTTTACCAGTAGCAGCCATTCTTCATGAAAACGGGTATGATGAAAAGAAATATGATGAATTGTTAAACGAATACGATGAAACGATGAGCGCGTATTACAAAGAAAGATCGTCAAATCAAAAAAACGTAACATGGACAGAATCAATGAGCACATTTATGTCCAAAGAGAAGAGAATGCATATGAAAGAGTTTTTAAGTGAGAAAGGATTAAATAAGAAATAGGTAAAAAGGACAAACCTGAGACGTTAGTTTAAGTTATAACATCACTTGCAAAACCGAAGCTAAGAAAGTGGGCCCCGCTTTCTCGACTTCGGTTTTTTATTTGTTATTATATAAAATGAAAATAAAAATTAATAAATTTTTACAAAAGTGATAGAAAATGAGAATGAAATGCCAATAGTAAGTAAAAGCAGCTGCTAAAGGGGAACTGAGGAAGGAAGATGCATATGATTTTCGATTCTGAAGAGGATTTAATTATAGCTATGAAAAAACGTGATCAAGATGCTTTGAAAGAAGTGATTGATCAATATGGAAAATTAATTTTGTACATTATTCATAAATCATTAAGTACCCCTATTGAGAAACAATATGTGGATGATTGTTATAACGATGTATTTACTGTCATTTGGTTTAATATCGACCAATTTGATATAGAAAAGGGAAACTTAAAATCTTGGATGATTGGTATTACTAAATTAAAGACATTGGAATATAAAAAGAAAGTATATAAAGAGAACAAAATGGATAAAGACGTAGAAGTAGATAAAGGTATCCATGATAGTTATGAAATAGAACAAGAAGAAGAGATTATGGAAATAGTGCAAGATTTAAATAAGAAGGATCGATATATCTTTTTAAAGAGGTATATTGATAGGTATTCTATTGACGATATTGCAAAAGAATTAAAAGTAACGGCGGATTATATATACAATCGAATTTCTCGAGGGAAGAAAAAACTTCAAAAACTGTGGAAGGAGAGTGTGTAATATGGATAAAAGACTATTATCGATGTTAAACGAACTCCAATATTCAGATGAAGAAATTAAACGTTTAGAGCAAGAAGCGGATGCTTCTATAAATATAGATAAGTACTATGTGAGAAATGGTGAACTGCTAAAAAAATTAACTTTACAAATGCTTGAAGAGTCAATTCGCGAAGAGTTACAAGAAAATGAAGAAATTGAGAATGAACTGTTAGTAGAAGAGGGATGTATGGTAAATACAAAAGTAATACCGAATATTTATACTGTAGGTGCAACTTTTTACTATTATATCGTTTTAACAAATAAAAGATTATTGATTAAAGGGTTAGATTGTTACTTTAAAAAGGTAAATGAATACAGTGTGTTAATAGAAGATATTCAAGCAATCTCGCAACACAAAAAAATGAAAAATGTATATGGTATTAAATATAATAATAACTATATACAATTCGGAAGTGTAGAGTACGAACAAGAACTCACTAAGATTATTATGAAGTTAAAACAACGTGGAGTAAAAGAAGAGAAATATAAGGATTTTGAAAAAGGACTTTTACTATTTTTTAATATTTTCGTTATAGTAACATCAGGTCTTTTATTTATAAAATATTTAATGTGAAAAAGCGGCGTAGTAGCCGCTTTTTATCGTTTAGTTAATACTCTAATGATGAGCCTGTAGTTTTAAAATACTTTTCTCGTGAAGGAGTCATTACCCGGATTGCTAATAAACAGGAAAGGGCAAGAATTAATAATGAACTGCTTATTACAGCAATTTGAATTGAAATAAATTGTGCGGATGCTCCAACTGCTAAAATGAAAAAGATTTGGATGAAATTTTTTATTGAATCAAATACGCTATCGATACGTCCTATCATATGTACTGGGATGTTATTTTGATAAAATGTTATAAATCCAGTACCAGCAAATGATGAAGCGATCCCAAGTAAAATGAAACCACTTGCTGCGACCGTAAATGAATTTGAAAAGGCGAAAATCACATAGCCTATTGCTGTAAAAATCATACCTAAGCCGATACAATATTGAATTGGTAATCGTTTTGTAAAGAGAGAGACAAGAAATGAACCACAAACGTAAGCTGCTCCGGTTATACTAACAAGCATGCTATATTCTACATCGGATAAAAATAGTACTTGTCTTGCAAAAACAACTTCTTGTGAATCCAATGCCATTGAGACAAGCATTGTAGCTTGAAATAAAACGAATACGAGAATAATGTAAGTTTCAGTACGTGCGAATGAAAAAACTTGTTTCCAATCACTTCGTAACGTTTGTACGAAAGTATTTGCAACCTCTTCGTTTTGCTTTGTTTGTAATGTGATGTTTGGCAAGAAGTAAATGAGAATGGTAGAAAGTAGAAAGGAAATTGAGTTGCAGTAAATAACAAAATCGGCCGAGTATGTAGTGAGAAGTATTCCAGCAAGAGCCGGACCGATAATAAAAGCCCCATTTGTACATAGGCTATTCCAAGCATTAAATTGAGCACGCTCTTCAGCTGGTATGAGCATTGTTTTATAAGTGAATGAAGCTGGATCGAAAAATGATGTAGCAATACGAGTCAAAAAGATAAAAATATAAATTGCCCAAATAGAATCAAATAGTGGAATACAGCCGATGAGAACAGCTCGAATAATATCTGTGATGAGCATCATTGACCGTTTATTTAATCGATCTACTATACTACCAGACCATATTTTTGTAACAACGGTGGCAATTGGCCCGACAATCCATATGCCTGCTACAGCAGCGGGAGAGTTTGTGCTATTTAACACCATTAAGTTTAGAGCTATGAGGTACATAAAATCACCTAAACGAGAAATGCCTGTGCCCGACAATAATAATAGTTTATTTTTCATGGGTATATGGACCTTTCTTTCATTGTTTTTTTATCCCGCATTAACGGGCAGTAAGACTCCCACCTCGAAATTCGGTGAATACGAGGAAGTTAGGTGTGAGTCGGACTGCCCGTAAAAGCCCGATTGGTGAAGGCTAATAATCAGTGGGGATGGAAAAAACCCCCACTAATTAAAGTTTCACTTTATCCGGCAGGAAATAGCGTATTCCTCTTCTGAGGCTGATTGACGAGCGGTTTTGTTTTCCCAGCGTAATAACACTTGTGAGATCTCCCAAGTGAGTTGTTGTAATTCCTCTGGAGTTAAAAATAAATGAGATACAATATGGCTCCCTGTATTTGTTCCTTCAGTGCCCGCTTCTTCAATATAGAAGTGAGCAGATTTTGCTTTATAGTACTTTTCAATAATCCCCCGTTTTTCCTTTGTATCCACTAATTCAAGTAAGCCTCCGTCAAATAAAATTTGGATGTGATAGTGAACGCTACCAGCAGATTTATTTAGTTTAGTAGATACTTGTTTTGCAGTGAGTGTTTCGTCTTTTAAAAGGTGAAGAATTTGAATGCGAGTTGCATTGGAAATTAATTTTTGTTGTTCTGCTGAAATGGTAAGTCGATCGTCAAACATTATGTTAGCTCCTTTCTTATAATCTAAATTTATTGTACATTCTAAAAAATTAGAACGTAAGAGAAATAAATCGCCTTTTTCCTCTGAATTTCGACAAAAATAAAAATAGCATGTACATAAACATGCTATTAAGTGATAGTAGATTCTTCACTAAGTTTCCCGTGATAAAATAAGAAAAGCCATATGAAACTAACGAAAATACAGCATATAGCTAACAGGCTACCAATAATTTGAGGAGAAAATATTTCTAAAAGCCAGCCTGTAAAGAACATGGACAATTGTATAAGCGAACCATAAATAGAGTAATGAAAAGAGAAAACTTTACCAATCATATTTTCGTGCGTATAAGTTTGGAGTAGTGTTGTATCTAGTGGAATGATGATTCCTCCTGCTATACGCATACAGAGTAATGTAATGATACCGATAATAAGTTGATCGGATAGAATGAATCCGAGAAAGAAAATCCCTTGTAGTAAATAAGCCCAACCAAATGCTCTTTTCATTTTTTCTTCATTTTTAGATATATATAAGTTAACGAGGAGACTGCCAATCATAAGTCCAGCCCCTTGAACTGTATATAAAATTCCGATGTTAGTGTGGAAAATTCTTTCGGCATAGATTGTTAGAAGTAGCTGATAAGCGCCTCCAATAATGCCCCATGAAATTCCGACAAGAATTAATGTTAAAATAATTTTTCTTTGTAATATGTATGTATAACCATCTTTTATATCAGTAATAAATGCTTTTTTCATGTTAAAAGTACTACGAGAAGGGACATTAATTTTATGAATAATAAAGGCTGAAATAAAGTATGATAGGCTGTTCATTAAAAAAGCGATCTCAATACTTAAAGATTGTGTAATAATCCCACCTAAAGAAGCCCCCATAATAGACATAAAACCATTAATTGTACTAGAAAGAGAGTTAGCGGTTACTAAATGATTTTGGTTTACGATATTCTTTAGAGTTGATTGCTTAGCGGGCTCAAATAAGCAAGAAAGTACTGATAAACATATATTAGAAATGAAAATAATTTCAATTTTATAGATCGCTAATAAATAAGTGAGGACGATAATTCCTCGTAAAATATCGGTAAAAACCATAATCTTTTTTTTCGAAAAACGGTCTACAATTCCGCCTATGAAAGGGCTGAGAAGGAGTTGAGGTAATCCTTTACTCATAAAAGTGAGCGCTATCATAAACGGAGATTCTGTTATGCTATAGACGAATGTTAATAAAGCTACAGTATGAAACCAATCTCCAAGTACACTTAACGTTTGACCATAAAATAGTCTTTTGAAGTTTTTATTTGTTTTAAGAAGCCTGTAATAAGAAATTGACATGAAAAATTAAACCTTATCTATAAGTGATGCCTGTACTTGTTTTTTCCATTCACTTAAATACATTTTCTCTGCTTTAGGTAGTCCAACAGGTAATTGTGCAATGAATTCTAAACTATTTCCATCAGGATCGTTAAAATATACGGAGGCGTGTGCTAATTCTGGAAAAACGATTGGCTCAATTGGCTCCATTCCAAAGTCTTTTCGTGCTGGAATTCCTTTCTGTTTGAGCCAGTGTATCGCGTTTTCTAAATCGTGTAAGCTTACTTGGAAAGCGATATGTCGTAAGGCTGGATGATAAGTAACTTTGTATTCGTTTCCTTCCCAAAGGCCAATCCAACTTTCATTTTCTACAATCCAAAAGAAGGCGATATCTTTGTCTCTTTTATATAATTTTAGTCCCAGTGATTCATAAAAAGGTATCGAAATTTCTAAATTATAGACAGGTAAATGTGCTTCATAAAGACCTGTAATCATTATAATCCTCCTTAATAAAAATGTTGCTTATTCCATGGTAAACGATGTTTTGTTTATTGAAATCACTAAAAAGAAGGATATAAATTCATACGAAAGTATGAAAAAACAGCTCAAAGATGAGCTGTTTTTCGTATAGTTTTTAGTTAACATATTTTATTCATTTAGGGTTTAGCGAAAAGGATACGTATTATATTTAAAACCCTCCGCCTCCACCCCAACAGCTACATCCGATAATGATTAGAAGGATGAATAGCACGATGAGTAAAGCAAATCCACCGCCGAAACCAGCGCAACTACCACCAAAGCTCATGTTTTTTCCTCCTTTTTAGTAAATTAATCTATATAACCAATGGATTACTTTATAAGATATGTTTTTATTTAGAAAAGGAGCAAGTCTTACTTTTAATTAGACAAGAGCCTGTGATCTGATTTAGATATGATATTCACTTTGTTTCAGAGTGCTTTTTTGAAAATGGTAAAAAAATATGTAAGTAATAGGTGAATGTATTGTAAATGAAAGGGGTATGTAACTTACAATTGCATTAAAATTTGTAAAAAAAACCATTTTTTTATTTTTTTATGAGTGAAAATGTACTATAATTTTACAAGTAATATTATGGGAAAAGGGAGTTTTAGTATAGAGATGGAGATGGGACAACTACACAATAAAATAGAACATAAAAAGAAAGAGTTAATTCAACTTGTTGCTAGGCATGGATTAGATCATGATAAAGTTTTGTTATTTAGTCGAGATTTAGATATACTAATTAATAAGTTTATGAATATAAAAGACAAAGTATATAAGTGAATAATCTTTATTTTTTAATATTAGGATTATTTATTTGTGAAGGAGAGAACAGTTATGGAACACTTACAAGAAGAGTTGTATAAACAAATAAAAGAAGAAAAAGGTGCAGTTACTATATTCTTAAAGAGCGGAGTAAGAATAGTGGGGGAAGTAGTTGGAGTAGATAGATTTACAGTATTAATGTTAGTAGATGGAAAACAACAACTTATTTATAAGCAGGCAATATCAACAATTATGAAATAAGACACTCAAAATGAGTGTCTTATTTCATAATTAAATCGTTACTGTTTGCATGCTTCAACGTCAATGCCAGCAGCGAGTAACTTTTTTTCTCCGTCTTGTTCAATGATTTTTTGTAATTTAGATAAGAAAGAGTCAAAATCTGTATGTTTACCAACTTGGAAAGTCATTTTATGCTCAATTGGTAGCCACGTATCAATGTCAGCTTCGTTATGCTGAATTTTCACTTCAAGTTTATCAAGTGCGTTAGCAACTTTTGCTTCATACGTTTCTTTCGCTTCGAACTCCATCCATAAATCGTATAATTCTTCACCAAGAGAACCTTCTAGTGTATGTTTAATATTTGAAATAGCCTTTTGCTCATTTTTTTGTTTTTGTAATTGTAATTCACGGCTATTCATTGTATCAAAGGCAGGAATATCACCAGCTTCTGCTTCGACAAGATCATGAATAATAACCATTTTAAGTAATTTTTCTATATTTACTTTTTGATCCAAATAAGGCTCAACTAAGATAGCCATTAGGGACATACGCCACGTATGTTCAGCAACACTTTCTTGACGTCCGTTAGAAAGCCAACTATGTCGCATTTCATATTTTAGTTTTTCTGCTAATGCAATGACTTGCAAAATGTTATGTTCCATCGTGATCCTCCTCATATTTCTATACTATAATTCTAATATGGAAATGAAATGTGTCAATTTTATGAGTATATTGCGATAAATAGATGATAAGCGTATAATGAGCATTATATGTGAAAACGCATTATTAAAATAAAAAAATGTTTTATAAAAATGAAAAGGGAAGGGCAGGGCAGGAATATGGGAGACGAAAATCAAGTATTTGCTAGACCAGAAAGAAAAAGAAGGAAGTTTGATATTTCTAGCCCAGTGGGCATTATAGTAGGTTTCGCCATTGTAATAGCGGCGATCATGCTTGGCGGTGGTGGAATAAAAGCTTTTAAAAATTTTTTAGATGTTTCATCTCTTTTAATTGTTATAGGGGGAACAACAGCGACAATAATTGTGGCATATAGATTTGGAGAAATAAAAAAATATACGAAAAGTATTTTTACTGTTTTACATAGAAGAGAGGAAGATTTAGAACAGTTAACGGATTTATTCGTTGATTTTTCGAAAAAATCTAAAAAACATGGTTTACTTTCATTAGAAGTTGATGGAGAGCAAGTAGACAATCCTTTTATTCAAAAGGGGATTCGTTTAATGCTAAGTGGCTATGATGAAGATGAATTAAAAGAAGTGTTAATGAAAGATGTTGAAACAGAGGTGTATGAGTTAAGAAAAGGAGCGACATTATTAGATAAGATTGGTGATTTTGCTCCAGCATGGGGCATGATAGGAACGTTAATAGGTCTTATTATTATGTTGCAAAACCTGCAAGATACATCGCAAATTGGTACAGGGATGGCCATTGCAATGTTGACGACATTATATGGATCTATTATTGCAAACATGATTGCAATACCGCTATCTGAAAAAGTGTATCGTGGCATTGAGGATTTGTATACAGAGAAGAAGTTTGTAATAGAAGCAATTTCAGAGCTGTACCGAGGACAAATTCCTTCTAAATTAAAGTTAAAACTTGATACATACGTATATGAAACGAAGATAAAAAAAGAAAAACGAGCAGCCTAATATTTCAAGGGGTGGTATGATGAGCAAGCGACCGCAAAAAGGATCGCCTCGTTGGATGACGACTTTTACTGATTTAACGATGTTATTGCTAACTTTCTTTGTATTACTAGTTGCGACTTCAAAGCAAGATACAGTAAAATTATCGAAGATGCTTGAAAAGTTTAGTGATGCAGAACAAGTGGATGCGAAAGTAATGGAAGGTACAATACCAGATATTTCACATGAAAAAAATGATGAAAAAGCAGTTTCAAAAAAACGAATGGATGAATTGTATAAAAAGTTAAAAGCATATGTAGATAATAATGGTGTTAGTCAAGTGAATGTATATCGAGAAGATACAGGTGTTAGCATCGTTATAGTAGATAACTTAATATTCGATACAGGTGATGCGAATGTTAAGCCGGAAGCAAAAGAAGTAATGAGTCAATTAGTAGGGTTCTTTCAATCGGTACCAAACCCAATTGTTGTAGAAGGACATACAGATAGTAGACCGATTCATAATGAAAAATTTCCTTCCAACTGGGAATTATCTTCAGCGCGAGCAGCTAATATGATTCACCACTTAATTGAAGTGTATAATGTAGATGATAAACGATTAGCAGCGGTAGGGTATGCGGACACAAAACCAGTGGCATCAAATGATTCACCGCAAAATTGGGAGAAAAACCGGCGCGTTGTAATATATATTAAAGAATAATATATTTCTATTTTATTAATAAAATAATAAAAATACAGAAATTCTTTTAAAAAAATATTAAATTTTCTCGTTTTATTTTGTATAATGAGTGAGAATGATAAGGTGAAATATTAAGATATATTTATACATAAAAGGAGAGAACCGAAAAGAATGGCACATAAAATTTTAGTTGTAGACGATGCGATGTTTATGCGAACAATGATTAAAAACTTATTAAAAAGTAATTCTGAATTTGAAGTTATCGGTGAAGCAGAGAATGGGGTAGAAGCGATTCAAAAGTATAAAGAACTTCAACCTGATATTGTAACACTAGATATTACTATGCCAGAAATGGACGGACTTGAAGCATTAAAAGAAATTATGAAAATTGATTCGAGTGCAAAGGTTGTTATTTGTTCTGCAATGGGACAACAAGGTATGGTATTAGATGCAATTAAAGGCGGGGCAAAAGACTTTATTGTAAAGCCATTCCAAGCCGATCGTGTTATCGAAGCTTTAACAAAAGTAGCAAATAGCTAATATAGAAGGGGTGCCACAAAGAATCAAATCAATGATAGCGGATAGACGTGTGGCCCCCTTTTTTCTCGTTATAAAACACTAAATTGTTATACATAAATGAAATGTTTGTTAGACAGGTAGGGGATTAAAATGCAAACAGATCTATTAAATATATTTTTTGAAGAAGCAGAAGAACATTTACAGTCGCTAAATGAAAATGTGCTAAATTTAGAACAGAATCCTGCCGATATGGGTGTTGTAGGGGAAATATTCCGCTCAGCTCATACATTTAAAGGTATGTCTGCGAGTATGGAATTTGCGGAAATGGCAGATTTAACTCATAAGATGGAAAATGTTTTAGACGAAATCCGTCATGGAAATATGATGGTGAATGCTAATATTATTGATGTCATTTTTGAGTGCATTGATAATTTAGAAAAGATGGTAGCAGATGTGCAGCAGGGCGGAATGGGTAATATTGATGTTGTATCTACAAAGCATAAATTAGAAGCGTTATTAAATGGGAATGTAGAAGCTTCTATGGAACAAGTAGAGCAAAGTAGTATAAACAATGATGATACAGTTTCACATGAAGTATATATAACCGTCGAACAACAAGCCATTTTAAAAGCAGTACGTGCCATTATGTGTATTGAAGCATTACAAAATGTAGGGGATATACAAAAAACGGTTCCAAGCATTGAAGAAATCGAAGCGGATGCTTTTGGATTTGAGTTTACAGTATATATGGATACTGATCGTAGTGTTGAAGAATTGAAACAGGTGGTGCTTCACGTTTCTGAAATTGAGAAAGTAGAAGTGAAGCAAGGAAATATAGCTGAAGAAGGAATCGTACAATCTATTGCAGCAACGCAGCTGGATCCATCTCTAGAGGCACGAACTCCAACAGCTAGTACTACACCGGCTAAAAGTACTACAAAAACGAAAAATGCTAAAGTAGAGAATCGTTCTATTCGTGTTCAGTTAGAAAAAATCGAAAGATTAATGAATATGTTTGAAGAAAGTGTAATTGAGCGTGGACGAATTGATGAATTAGCAGAAACGATTCAAAATAAAGAGTTAATCGAGCATTTAAATCGATTAGGGGATATTTCAAAAGATATCCAAAATGTATTGTTAAATATGCGTATGGTACCGATTGAAACGGTCTTCAATCGTTTTCCGCGTATGGTACGTATGTTAGCGAAAGATTTAGGTAAAAAAATCGATTTACAAATTAAAGGTGAAGATACTGAAGTTGATAAAATTGTTATTGACGAAATTGGTGATCCACTCGTTCATTTAATTCGTAATGCAATTGATCATGGTATTGAAACTGTCGAAAACCGACGTGATGCCGGGAAAAATGAGACAGGTACTATTAAATTAGAGGCGTTTCATAGTGGAAATCATGTCGTAATTCAAATTACTGATGATGGAAATGGTATTCATAAAGGAAAAGTATTAGAAAAAGCGATAAAAAATGGTGTTGTAACGGAATCAGAGGCAAATAAATTAACGGATCGTGAAGTGTTTGATCTTATCTTCCAACCGGGATTTAGTACAGCGGAAGTTGTATCTGACCTTTCTGGACGTGGGGTTGGATTAGATGTTGTTAAACATACGATTCATAGTTTAGGTGGGCATTTAATTATTGATTCTGAAGAAGGAAAAGGAAGTACATTCAGAATTGAACTTCCTTTAACATTGTCTATTATTCAATCAATGCTTGTTCAAACAAATGATAAGCGTTATGCCTTGCCTCTTGGCAATATTGTTGAAGCCATTCGAATTAAGAAAGAAGACATACAATCGTTACAAGGGAAAGACGTTTTAAACTATCGCAATCAAATTATTGAAGTGAAACATTTAAGTACTGTATTTGGTGAAAAAACAGTAGATGAGGCGTTCGCATCATATGATAGTCAAATGGTTCCTGTGTTAATTGTTCGTAATACACATCGTAGCTATGGACTTATTGTAAACACAATTATCGGTCAAAGAGAAATAGTTTTAAAGTCATTAGGTGATTTCTTTGCAGAGAGCTCTAACTATTTCTCTGGTGCGACAATTCTCGGTGATGGACGAGTGGTCCTCATTTTAAACCCAGAAGGTTTATAATAGGAATGAAGGAAGCTCCCCACTTGTATACAATTGGGGAGCTTTTTGGGTAGAACTAATAATATAAGTATATGAAAACCGTCGTTTACACATATTGTGGAAATAAATACATGTTCACAATTCGGATGATAAGTTTGGTAAAATATAACGAGTGTAATAGAGAGTTTAAATCATTTGATAGAAAAACAAAAATGAGGAGGCAGGAAAAATGCCTGAGCAACACACAAAAGGGGATACTGGCACAATTGTGCTAGAAAAAGAAAATGAACATTTAACGCCTCAAGAATGCGATATTCTTGGTGAGATTGCTAATATATCATTTGGTTCAGCTTCGACTGTATTATCAACAATTTTAAATAGGCAAGTAAGTATTACTGCTCCTCAAGTAGAATTGGTAGATTTATATGATACAAGTGATGTTGAAATTCCACATGTTGTATTAAATATCCATTTCACAAAAGGATTAGATATGGAAAATCTTCTTGTTCTTCAACAAGATGTTGCTTTATCTATTGCTGATTTAATGATGATGGGAACAGGTGAAGTTGAAGAGGGAAAAGAGCTTGGTGAATTAGAGCTAAGTGCAGTACAAGAAGCTATGAATCAAATGATGGGATTTGCAGCAACGTCTATGTCGGAATTCTTCCAGGATACAGTGGATATGTCCCCACCTACAATTAAAATTGTGAAACTTAAGGAAGAGATGGAGAAAATCTCTAGTATTAATGGGAGTAACATAATTGTTAAAGTATCGTTTGAATTAAAAATAGATAATCTTATAAACTCTAAACTTGTACAAATTGTTTCAGTTGAACATGCGAAGCGAATGATAAATAAATTGTTACAATTATCTGGTGGTGTGGAAGAAGAAATAGATGAGCAGGCGGAAGTGCAGGAAACTGAGATTGTAGAAGAGCATGTAGAAAAAGAGCAATTAACACAAGAAGAGAAAGATGTGCTTGGTGAAATTGCGAATATTTCAATCGGTTCGGCTTCAACAGTACTATCGACGCTTTTAAATCAGCCTGTCACTATTAGTACACCAAATGTAGAGGCGATTAATGTTCGTCATTATGAAGGAGTACCGGTTCCGTTTGTTATTTTAAATGTCGATTTTGTTGAAGGACTAAAAAATGAGAATGTATTCGTATTTACGAAAGATGTTGCTTTAACAATGGTAGATTTAATGATGATGGGAACGGGTGAAATTGATCCGGAGAAAGAGCTAAGTGAATTAGAGTTAAGTGGCATTAAAGAAATTATGAACCAAATGATGGGGCATGCTGCAACAGCAATGTCAGAAATGTTTAAAGAAAAAATGGATATGACACCACCAGACGTTAAATTTGTTTCTTTAAAAGAAGAAATGGAATATTTGGGAGAGTCGATGGAAGTTGACGAACTCGTTCAAATTACTTTTAATCTTGAAATTGGTGATCTCCTTCAATCAAAGATGTATCAAATACTACCGATATCAGAAGCGAAAGAAATGGTTAGAAGACTTCTATATCCGATGGTGGAAGAGCAAGAAGAAATAGTTGAGGTAGTTGTTGAAGAGGAAGAAATTCCTGCACCAGTCGTACAGCCAATTGAATATAAAGAAGTCAAGCAAGTTGAGCCAGTATATATGGATGCATCTATTCTACAAAATGTAGAAATGAATGTTAAATTTGTATTTGGAAGTACAGTGAGAACAATTCAAGATATTTTAAGTCTACAAGAAAATGAAGCGGTCGTACTTGATGAAGATATTGATGAACCGATTCAAATTTATGTGAACGATGTATTAGTGGCGTATGGAGAACTTGTAAATGTAGATGGATTTTTCGGAGTAAAAGTGACGAAATCGCTATAAGGCGTCAAAATAGGAGTTTGAACAAATAGATGAAAAACGTAAAGTTTTTTCTAGTTAGTTGGCTATTCTTACATATATGTATATCTTTACCATCACAAGGGCAGGCAGAAGAAAAAAGTGTACAAGATCAAAATATAAGCGAAGTGAATGACCAAGAGGGAAAAAATAAAGAAGTTCAGGAACAGCCGGAACAAGTGGAAATGCCCTCGGTTGAAGATGAAAAAAAAGCAGTAGAAAATGAGCAAGGGAAAGAACAAAAAGAAGAAAGAACGATAGAAACAGACCGAGGGGTTATTACAGTTAATAAGCAGGAGCTAAAGGTTGGCGAAGAAGTGTGGATTGCTGTAGAACCAAATGAAAAAAACATTCAAAGTGTAAAAGGCATATTACAATTACAAAAAAATGGTGAGCAGTACAGACAAGAGAGAATAATATCTTTTGAGTATGAAGAAGAAACGAAGCGATGGATCGCTAATTATAAGGCCGGAATATATGATTTACAAGGTGATTGGAACCTTAGGCTCGTTGAAAGCTATAAAGAAGATGAGAAGGAAGAAGTAATAGAGAACGAATTAAATGTCCTGCTCATTCGTATAAACAATGAAGCACCAACTATAGATAAAGAATTGCCAAAGTTAGAGAAAGTTAGTATTGATGAGGCAAAAGGGAACTTAATTGAACGGAAAAAGGGAGAATCCGTTCATATACGAGTACAAACGGTAGATATAGAATCGGTTGTTAAAGAAGTGCGCGTTATATTAAAAAGAAAAGAAGACGGTAACGATATTACTTTTTTATTAGACTATAATAAACACGACATGGATTGGCAGAAAATAATTGAAATAACAGAAGCGTTACCTATTGGTCCGCACCAACTTATTGTGGAAGTAACAGATGCGGCAGGTAACAAGCTTGTGACAGAGAGTGAATATATCGTTTCTATCATCGAACAAAAAGTGAAAGATGATGAAAAGATAGAAGAGCAAGAGAATCAAATTGAAGTAGAAGATAAGAAAGAAATTGAGAAGCAGGAAGATCCGAAAATAGAGATTTCGCTTCCAGAAGAAAAACTTCCAGTTGTTCAAATTCCAAAGCAAGAAGAGAAAGTGAACTCTTATATAAAAGAGCCGTTGAAAGAAAAAGAGGAAATCAACTACGTTATAAAAGAGTCGTTAACAGACAACAAGGAAGTAAATAATGTGAAGGTTCATAAAGAGAAAAAAAGCGAAAATGACAATCAAGTCGTTTCTAAAAAGAAAGAGAAAATAGAAGAACAACAAGAAAAGAAAGAGGAAAAAAGTGAGCAGGGAGTACAAGCTTCTAATGTGTTTGCTGTTATGTCAGGATTATTTGTACTGTTTTTAGTTTTAAAGAGTAATAAAGAATGGGGCTAATAATTTGATAGTAGTGGAGGCGCTTAAATGGAAATTAAACGTACGACAATTGAAAATAAGACGCTACACCCATTAAAACAGCCTGCAGCTATTTCAGAACATGAAATTCAGAAAGAACGAAAGCGGAGTAACCTTGTGTTTACTGGGCAGCCCAAAATCATTTCGAAAAACAATGAAATAGGGATTTTGCTTGCAAGTTTAGGTGATGGAAAGATTGTAAAAGAAATGCTTTCTAAGGAAATGGATACGGTGTTGCAGTTGTTTTCAAAGTTACATATGTTGTCCGAGGAAGGAAAGCAATCGGAAAAAATATATGAACAAATTGTTAGAAGTTTACAAGGGATTATTAAGCAAGCGTATATAAAAGATATTCCGTTACTCGATGGGACGTATGATTTCGCTGAAGTACAGCTTTCATTCGGGCGAAAAGTACATATTCCTTTACTTGACGTAAGTGCTCTTATTTCTAGAGTGGAAAGTGATTCTTCAGAAGGAAATATAAATTTAATGATAACGGTTATTACAGCTTACATGACGAAATTGTCTAATGAAACAATTTTAATTAGCGGTACAGATCGTATTTCTAAAGAACGTGATGTGAGCGTGTGGAGAGCACTTGCAGAAATGAATATGACGCAATTATCTCATGCGTTGGAACATACGATTCAAGAGCATAAATGGTCTGTTACGGCTCTATTTCTCTTCATATGGGTTATAGGTATCATATTGATTCGTATTATATAATAAAAAAAGGTCGTCATTTCAATTATGACGACCTTTTTTTATACTTTTTCGTAAAAGAATGTATCAAAGCGCTGAAGATTGTAGCGTTCAGGTGTTAAAATTTGTTCAGTGCTACCAACGAATAGTACGCCGCCCTTTCGTAATGAACGACTAAACTTTTCATAGAGCTTTACTCTTGCTTCTTCTGTAAAGTAAATCATTACATTACGACAAATGATTAAATCGTAATTTGTATCGAATGACTGCATTAATAAATCATGTTGTTTGAATGTGACTTGTTGTTTAATGTTTTGGTGCAATATATATGTATCATCTTCTTTTGTGAAATGACGCTGTTTCAAATCATTAGGTAATTCTTTTAAAGAGCGTTCTGTATATTGACCGCGTTTTGCAGTTTCTAAAATATGGTAATCGAGATCTGTTGCTTGGATTTCAAAGCGAAATGGAGCTAGATGCTTCGATAAGATTAAAGAAAGTGTATACGGCTCTTCACCAGCAGCACAAGCGGCACTCCACACTTTTAATTTACCATTATTTTGTTCAAGTAGCTTTGGTAGAGCTTTCGTCTCTAACGTTTGCCAGCGATCTTTATTTCTGAAAAATTCTGATACGTTAATTGTAATATAGTCAATAAAACTTAAAAATAACGTTTGATCAGTACGTAAATGATTTGAAAAGTTTGTGTAATTTTCAAAACCTTTTCTCGAAATGAAAGCGTCGATTCTTCGGCGCATTCTATCTTGCTTATAGGAAGCAAGATCCATATTAAATTGTTGTTTAAAACTCGTGATAAAATAATCATAATCTTGTTCAGTTTTCATATTTACAATAGGCACAATAACGATATTGTGCCTCCCCCTTTACATCATACGAATTTTTTGTTCAAAGCTTTTTTTCATCTGCTTTTCATGTAAGCCTGGTAAATCATAAATAACAGCATCAATTCCTGCTTCTTTTGCAATGTCAACGGGAATGACAGACGTATGTTTATCTCCGTTATAAAAACAGAGAACTAAATCGGTATCTTCGATAATTTGCTTTACAAAAAACATATAATCTGATCGATAAATGGAGTCGGAAGGATGATCAAAAGCAACATACTCTGCTCCGTGTTTTTTTAAATAATCAACGACTTCTTGAAATTCGTCTGTTAATACATGTAACGGTTGCAGTGTGTAAAGGCATAAATTTTGAGCGAGCCTTTCATTTTCAATGAAAAAACGAAGAACTTCATTTTCAATAGATTTATAACATAATATGTAAATTTTATGTTTGTGAGCATAGTCAATTAAAAATTTTTTTATTTCTTCCTGATCTAATGCTGTTAATTGATTTGAACCACAAAGAAAAATATTCATAGATTTGTGCCACCTCATGCTAAATTGTAACATATCTTCTATAAAAAATAACTGCAAAATATCATTGTACAGAGTATAATTATAAATAACTGGATTTTACGATTAAGTTTGGAAGGAAATAAAAAAATAAATAGGTGATATATATGCTGCGTTCTATCTCGCATAATCCAATTTTATCGCATATACCGCCTGCTACTCAAATGCCGAAAGAAGCAAATGTCAGGACAGGACTTGCTTTTTCGGATAATTTGCATGCAGATCCGAAAAAAGATAAATTGTTAGAAAAAATGGAAGCACTTGTTGATAACATTGGAGAAATTAAAGAGAAAATCGAATTAGAGTTAACGCTCGATAATGTTATGGAATACAAAAATACTGTAAAATCATTTTTGAATTTTTACGTTGATAATGTATTGCAGTATAAAGATGTTATGTCTCGTCATCCGCGTTACGGATATTCGCAGAAAATGACGATTGTAAAACAAGCTGAAATGGGATTAACTGAGTTAGAAGATGTTATGAATTTAATTAATACGAAAACAGGGCATTTAGAAATGTTAAATCAAATTGGAGAAATTCATGGTTTGATTGTAAATTTAGTCTTGTAAGAAGGAAGGAAGCTATATGTACATACAATTATATGAAAAGCTCGTTATTATTCAAAAGGCATATGAAAATATTCAAACGCTTGGCGAACAAATATATGAGAATTTAAAACATAAAAATGTAAATGCAGTTCAAAAGCTGCAAGTAGAGCAATTGCAATACATAGAAGGTGTAAAAGGATTATCTCGCTCTTTTGAGGAAATGGTTGTTCAGCTTTGTAAGGAAAAGAAAATCGAACCTTTGCGTATGCGTTCACTATTTTTGTATTTTTCTCAGGAAGAAATTGAAAAAATGGAAGAATTACAAAAAAATTTAAGTGAATTAGAAGGAAATGTAAAAATGATTCTTTTGAAAAATCAATATTACTTAAACGTACTATTAAAAACTACAGAAAGTATTGTGGATTCCGTTTCTGAATACAATTTGGAGAAAAACAATAATTCGCAAATCTTTATGAATGAACTATTGTAAAGGAGAAGTGAAGCATTATGAGATTATCTGATTATAATACGCCGTTATCTGGTATGCTAGCGGCCCAAATGGGATTACAAACGACAAAACAAAACTTATCTAACATTCATACGCCGGGTTATGTTCGTCAAATGGTAAATTACGGATCTGTTGGAGCAAGTAACGGTCATACGCCTGAACAGAGAATCGGTTATGGTGTACAAACATTAGGAGTTGACCGTATTACAGATGAAGTGAAAACGAAGCAATTTAATGATCAGTTGTCACAGTTCTCTTACTACGCATATATGAATTCTACTTTATCACGAGTAGAGTCTATGGTAGGAACGACAGGGAAAAATTCATTATCTAGTTTAATGGATGGATTCTTCAATGCTTTTCGTGAAGTTGCAAAAAATCCAGAACAACCAAACTACTACGATACATTAGTTTCTGAAACTGGGAAGTTCACAAGTCAGATAAATCGTCTTGCGAAAAACTTAGATACAGCAGAAGCACAGACGACAGAAGATATTGAAGCACATGTGAATGAATTTAATCGTCTTGGTGCTAGTTTAGCAGAGGCGAATAAAAAAATTGGACAAGCAGGGACACAAGTACCTAATCAACTATTAGACGAACGTGATCGCATCGTTACAGAGATGTCTAAGTATGCCAATATTGAAGTATCTTATGAATCTATGAATCCTAATATCGCGAGTGTTAGAATGAATGGTGTTTTAACAGTAAATGGACAAGATACATATCCACTTCAATTAAATAAAGAAAAAGAACCAATGTCTGTTGCGATTTATGGATCGGATATTCCTTTAAATGGTGGAGCAATTCAATCAGCGATAGATACGAAAGCGAAGATTGCTAGTTATAAGAAAAACCTTGAAGAATTAATGAGTTCTGTAAAAGGTCAAGTGAATACAGTGATGGGAAAAGATTTCTTCGTTGGAGATCATGCGAAAGATATTCAGTTAAACCCTGAATTCGCAAAAGATGTTTCGAAAATGAAAATCTCTGCTGAAACAGCAAATAAACTAGCAGGAATTACAGAGGGAGATTATAAAGAAGGTCTTTCTTATAAACAAGCATTAGACCAATTTATAGTTGGTGTAGCTTCTGATAAAAGTGCAGTGAATGCTTATCAAAACATTCATAAAGATTTATTAGAAGGTATTCAGGAAGAAAAGATGAGTATAGAAGGCGTTAATATGGAAGAGGAAATGGTTAATTTAATGGCCTTCCAAAAATATTTTGTCGCAAACTCTAAAGCTATTACGACGATGAATGAAGTGTTTGATAGTTTGTTTTCGATTATTAGATAACACGTAATAGAAAAGGAAAAGCTCTTTCTTTTATGATGGAAGAGAGTATCCGCCGAAGGGTAGAAGCGGACCAAGCCTTTAAGTGGACCAAGCCGTGTAAGACCAGAGATATGAGATGGTGGAAGGGAATAGCCGTACATAGTTGCGGTTTCTTCTTCGCGCCAATTCAAATATAGATAAAGGAGAAGATAGAGATGAGAGTATCTACATTTCAAAATGCAAATTGGGCAAAGAATCAGATGATGGATTTGAATGTGCAACAGCAATATCATCGAAATCAAGTAACTTCTGGGAAGAAAAATCTTCTTATGAGCGAAGACCCACTTGCGGCAAGTAAATCATTTGCGATTCAACATTCGCTAGCAAATATTGAACAAATGCAAAAAGATTTAGCGGATTCGAAAAATGTACTAACACAAACTGAAAATACTTTACAAGGTGTTTTTAAATCTTTAACAAGAGCGGATCAATTAACAGTACAAGCGCTAAATGGGACGAATAGTGAAAAAGAATTGAAGGCAATCGGTGCAGAGATTGATCAAATTTTAAAACAAGTTGTATATTTAGCGAATACGAAAGAGCAAGGCCGTTATATTTTCGGTGGTGATAGCGCTGAACAAGTTCCATTCACAGAAGATGGTACGTATCAAGGTGGAAAAAATGATGTGAACTGGCAACTAAATGATGGCTATGAATTAAAAGCATTTCGTAACGGAGAAGAATTATTATCACCAGTTATAAAAACGTTAAAACAGATGAGTGAAGCGCTGAATAACGGTGATCAAAAAGCTTTGCAACCATTATTAGGAGAAAATAAGAAAAACTTAGATAGCATCATTAACCGCACAACTGAAGTTGGTTCAACAATGAACACAATGGAGACGTTTAAAACGATTTTAAGCGAGCAAAATTTAGCACTTCAAGAAAACCGTAAAGAAATTGAAGATGTTGATTTAGCGGTAGCAATTTCTGACCTAGCGTATATTAATGCAACTTATGAAGCAACGCTTAAAGCAGTTAGTACGATGAGTAAAACGAGCATTTTAGATTACATGTAAACAATAAGGAGTGAGAAATATGGCAGGGACGTTAACAGGTATTGGCGGTAGACAACAGATTTGGAACCTCGGAAATAATATGATCGATACTTCTAACTTTGTAGAATTAGAAATGCAAGCGTTAGATATGAGAAAAACACCATATACTAATGAAAAAAACCAACTTTCACAAGATAAACTATTATATACAAGCTTAAAATCAGAATTTAGTTCTTTCACACAAACTTTTAAAAACTTAGCGGCTTTTAAAGGGAATGAGAAAAAAGTTACAACAACACAAGACGGTTATATTAATGTAAAAGCTGATGGTGGAGCGATTGCAGGAACTTTTAATATGACGATTACACAGCTTGCGCAGCGTCATCAAATAGCTTCTAATCCTATTACTGATATAAATGCAAAACTTCCTAAAGATGAAACATTAAAACTAGGCGGTAAAGATCTAAAAGTAACAACTGATATGACATATAAAGATTTAATAAATAAAATTAATGATGGAGATTATGGCGTATCGGCTTATACACTTGGAGATAAAATTTTTATGTCCTCGAAAAAAGAAGGAACAGATGGGAAAATTGATTTTTCGGAGAACACTTCTACACTGTTTCAAGATATTGGTTTAGCTAAGGCGGATGGCACAGCAGTCAATACAATTAATGAAGCGCAAAATGCCAAATATAGTATTAATGGTATTGAAGCTGAAAGTTTTACCAATACAATTGAAGCTCTTCCGGGCGTGAAAATTGAATTGTTAAAAGTAACTGAGCCGAAAGTAGAAGGAGCACCAGATGCAGGTACAACAACAGATTCAAAAGCAAAAGGTGTAGAATTGAAATTTACGGTAAGTGATTCCAACGTGACAGATGCATCAAATATTATTAAAAAAATGGTGGCTGATTATAATAAAGCTGTTTCTACAATAGATATTTTTGCTGGAAAAGGTGGAGCTTTCCAAGGTCAAGCTATTATGCAAAGTGTACGTCAAGCGATGAATAATGTCGTAACATTTTCTCAAGATGGTAATTATTTGTTTTCATTTGGAATTCAATTAAAGCAAGATGGGACGATGGAAGTTAATGATGAACAATTAACACAAGCGTTAAAAGACAAGCCGGATGCAGCGAAGCAATTTTTCTTTGGTTCTAACGGTTTAGGGAAGATGATGGAAGAACCACTTGATAAACTATTTGGTGATAAAGGTGTAGTCGGAGAGCGTGTAAAAAACATTGATTCACGTGTAAGTGATTTAGATAAAAAGATTAAAGATATTGAAACACAAAATCTGCAAAAACAAGATGAAATTGTGAAGAAGTATCAAAAACTAGAAAGCACACTAGCGGAGCTTGATAGCCAATTGAAAACTATTAAAGCAATGACAAAACAAAAAAGTGATGATTAATGAAAGTTAAGGAAGTGATTGTATGCAAGCATGGCAACGTTATATGCAAAATGATATTATGACGAGTAATCCGATTAAAAATACAATTTTTATTTATGAAAGATGTATTGTAGAGTTTCGTAATTTAGAAGAACTTTTAAATACTTTTAAACTCCAAGAAGGAGATGTGCTTCTTGAAAAGCTAGAACGTATTTTTGAAGAATTAAAGCTTCAATTAAATCCTGAGATTACGAAAGATTTATATGATAGTCTATTTGGTTTATATGATTGGATTAGCATTCAAATTCAAACGATGAAAGTAACTCGTGAAGCGAACGATATGGATGCGATTGTGCAAGTGTTACAAGATTTAATAGACGGTTACCGCGGAGCACTTGAAAATGACCAATGATATTTATCGAGCGTTTGTCGGCTGTTTTAATGAAATCGGAGAATTGCAAGTATCAGATGGGGAATTTGCTGAGAAGAGTGCAATGTTAAATCGCTGGATGATGACATTGGATGAAGAGACGCGCGCAGATGTTGCGGCGGAAGTGAGTCCGTTAATAATTAAGGCAGCACAGCATATTCGAGATAAGCAAAAGATTTTGGAAGAAATGATTATGACAAATGATGGACGAATGAAAGCGAATTCGTTTTACGGTAAATTTTAATAGGAAAGTATGGAAATGGATACCCCTTTTAAAAGGGGATCCATTCCATTGTTTGAATAAGGCGTTCCGCTGATTGAGGTTTCACTTTATGACTGTAATAAAAAGAATGGTAATAATCCAAACAATGAAAAATAAGATGTCTTTATTTTATGGAGAGAAGTGTATGGAAGCTCTTTTTTATTGTTTATATATCAAAATGTTACATGGATTACTACGCGTATACAGTTTTTTATATTCTTTTTTATATTTTTGTATTTTTCTAAAGACAACAATGGAAAAATGGAATAAAATATGTAAGGGTACAAAATAGATAATATTTTAATAAATAAATACATATAGGAAAATGAATAATAAAGTGAAACTTCCATCAGTGGATGATCATGCGCTAAACGAGCATGATGGAAAAGGAAGGGTGTGGAATATGCCAGATTTAGTTAGTGATGTAAGTCATTATATGAACTATTTAGTAACGAAGCGAAATACCGTTTCTAGTAATATTGCAAATGCGAATACACCTGGCTATAAAGCACAAGATGTAACATTTGCTGAGCAAATGAATATGAGCAGTGCATTATACAAAAAAAATGCTGCGGATTTAAAGAGTAATCCAGATTTATATCAAACGAATGTAATGCACTTACCAACAGCAAATACGAAAAATACATACGCAAAGATTCAAACGAAATCAATGCAAACGAATAAAGATGGAAACAGTGTTGATGTAACGACAGAAATGCTAGATTTAATGAAAACAAACCAATTATACGGTGTTTCAATTAATGCAATTAATACGCAATACGCTATTAACCAAGCAGCACGTGGACGTTAATAGTAAAAGGGGAGACAACGATGTTTCAGGCAATTAATGCAAGTGGCTCAGGGCTAACTACAGCGAGAAAATGGATGGAAGTTACTTCTAACAATATCGTAAATGCAAATACGACGGGAGCACCGGGTGCAGAGCCGTATCACCGCCGAAGTGTGGTGTTGGAATCAAATAATAGTTTTGCAAGCATGCTAGATGGAGCTCCTACTAACGGAGTGAAAATAAAAAGTATTGAAACGGATCGAAATGAAAATCTTGTGTATGATCCGACGCATCCGCATGCAAATGAAGAAGGATATGTACGTTATCCGAACATTGATGTGACAGCTGAGATGACGAATGTAATGGTTGCTCAAAAAATGTATGAAGCAAATACAAGCGTATTAAATGCGAACAAAAAAATGCTCGATAAAGATTTAGAAATCGGCCGAGGATAAGAGGAAAGAGGGGAAATATGAAAATTCAACCAATGTTAAATACACAGCCATTTGGAGCGATTCAGCCGATTGGCACACAGAAAACTTCAGAAACATCTGTAGTTGAAGGCAAAAAGTTTATTGATTTATTGGAAGATATGAATCAAACGCAAAATAATGCCCAAACAGCAGTATATGATTTACTGACAAAAGGGGTAGGAGAAACGCATGACGTTTTAATTCAGCAGAAGAAAGCTGAATCACAAATGAAAACAGCTGCTCTCGTACGCGATAATCTTATTGAAAATTATAAGTCACTAATTAATATGCAAATTTAGGAAAATGGACGGGTGTATTTAAATGGAAAAGATAAAAAATGTTTTCCAATCGTTGAAAACGTGGCATAAGTTAGTGATAGGTGCTGCGCTTTTAGCGATTGCAACAGGAGCACTTTTATACTTCACCTTGCCAGATAAATATGTTGTTGTATATCAAAATTTAAATGATACAGATAAGCAAGAGATTACAGCAGAATTATCGAAGCTAGGTGTTGATTACCAATTAGCAGCCGATGGTTCGATTCGAGTGCAAAAGAACGATGCTCCATGGGTTCGAAAAGAAATGAATGGAATGGGCTTGCCGTTTAATTCAAAAAGCGGTGAGGAAATTCTATTAGAAAGCTCACTCGGTTCAAGTGAACAAGATAAGAAAATGAAGCAGATTGTCGGCACGAAAAAGCAATTGGAGCAAGATATTGTACGAAACTTCGCGACAGTTGAAACGGCAAATGTGCAAATTACATTACCTGAAAAAGAAACAATTTTTGATGAAGAAAAAGCAAAAGGAACAGCGGCGATTACTGTTGGTGTGAAGCGTGGACAATTATTAACAGCTGATCAAGTTGCTGGTATACAGCAAATGATTAGTGCGGCAGTTCCTGGCGTGAAAGCAGAAGAAGTAAGTGTTATTGATAGTAAAAAAGGTATCATCTCAAAAGGAGCAGATGAAGCGCATTCTAACAGTTCCTCTTCTTATGAAAAAGAAGTAGAGATGCAGCATCAAATTGAAGGTAAATTAAAGCAAGATATTGACGCAACGTTAATGACGATGTTTAAATCAAATGAATATAAAGTGAATACGAAAGTGTCTGTAAATTATGATGAAGTTACACGTCAGTCAGAAAAATATGGCGATAAAGGTGTACTTCGCAGTAAACAAGAGCAGGAGGAAAGCTCTACTGCGCAAGAAGGAGCAGATACGAAGCAAGGTGCGGGTATTACAGCGAACGGTGAAGTGCCGAACTACGGTACGAACAATAATCAAAACGGTAAAGTTGTCTACGATAATAAAAATGGTAACAAAATTGAAAACTATGAAATAGATAAAACAGTTGAAACAATTAAGAAACATCCGGAATTAACAAAAACAAATGTTGTTGTATGGGTAGATAACGATACGTTAGTAAAACGAAAAATTGATATGACAACATTTAAAGAAGCGATTGGCACAGCAGCTGGGCTTCAAGCTGATCCGAATGGAAACTTTACAAACGGTCAAGTTAACGTTGTAACTGTTCAGTTCGACCAGCCGAAAGTTGAAAAAGAGAAAGAGCCAGAAAAAAGTGGTATGAACTGGTGGTTATTCGGTGGAATTACAGCTGGCTTGCTAGCACTAATTGGCCTAGTATGGTTCTTCTTAGCAAGACGTAAGAAAAAGAGAGAAGAAGAGGAATATGAAGAATACTTAGCAGAAGAAGAAATTGCTGCAAGTAATGAAAGTATCCTGGAAATTCCTGAAGAAAAAATAGTACCAGAGCCAAAGCCAGAACCGGTAGAACCATCAGAACCTACATTAGATGATCAAGTGCAGGAAGCTACGAAAGAGCATGTAGAAGGTACTGCAAAAGTAATTAAAAAATGGTTAAACGGACAGTAAGGGAGGAAAAACAATGTTAGATGAAATCTCCTCCAAAGAGAAAGCTGCCATCCTCATTCGTACATTAAACGAAGAGGTGGCAGCAAAAGTCATTGAATATATGACGGCTGAGGAAAAAGAAGTGTTACTTCGCGAAATCGCGAAGTTTCGTGTATATAAACCAGAAACGTTAGAAAATGTACTAGGGGAGTTTTTGTACGAACTAAATGTAAAAGAATTGAACTTAGTGACTCCAGATAAAGAATACATTCGTCGTATATTTAAAAATATGCCAGAAGACGAGCTGGAAAAATTATTGGAAGACCTTTGGTATAACAAAGATAATCCATTTGAATTCTTAAATTCACTTACAGATTTAGAGCCACTTCTTACAGTGCTTAATGATGAATCGCCACAAACGATAGCGATTATTGCTTCTTATATTAAGCCGCAACTTGCTTCTCAATTAATTGAGAGATTACCAGATCATAAACGTGTAGAGACGGTAATGGGTATTGCAAAGCTTGAACAAGTAGATGGTGAATTAATTAATCAAATTGGTGAGTTATTAAAAGCAAAATTAAATAATATGGCATTTAGTGCTATTAATAAAACAGATGGATTGAAAACAATAGTGAACATTTTAAATAATGTTTCACGAGGTGTTGAAAAAACAGTCTTTCAAAAGCTGGATGAAGTCGATTATGCGTTATCTGAGAAAATTAAAGAAAATATGTTTGTCTTTGAAGACTTACTTGGTCTTGAGGATCTTGCGCTTCGCCGTGTATTAGAGGAAATTACAGATAACGGTGTTATCGCGAAAGCACTTAAAATTGCAAAAGAAGAAATTAAAGAGAAACTATTTACATGTATGTCTTCAAACCGTAGAGAGATGATTCTTGAAGAGTTAGATGGCTTAGGACCGCTTAAGATGACGGATGCTGAAAAAGCACAACAAACGATTACAGGTACGGTGAAAAAGTTAGAAAAAGAAGGAAGAATTATCGTTCAAAGAGGTGAAGATGATGTCCTTATTTAAAAACAGAATTCCGAAGAATTCTGTTTCTTTTTCTGAAGAAACGTATGAATTACAATTTCCGAAACCAGTATCAGTTCACATTGAAGAAGAGATACAAGTGGATCATGCAGAACTTCTTGCACAGCAAGATGCATTACATATTGAAATGAATCAGCTAAGACAGCAGCAGCAAATGCTAGAACGAGAGCGTCAGCAGTTGGTGCAAGATAAAGAACAGTTTCAAATGCATATTCATGAACAAATGGAACAGATGGAAGCAGCGCGTATACAGTTTCAAAAAGAACAACAAGAAACAGCATACGAATGGACAGAGTTATTATGGAATCAATCTTTTCAGTTAGCAGAAAAAGTAGTGAATCAAGCGGTAGATTCGCGCTTATTAGACGTTTTGCCGATTTTAACAGGCATCGTGCAAACATTGCCTACTTCATTTGAAAAATTAATTATAACGGTTCATCCAGAAACATTTGAACGTATACAAGAAGAGAAAGAAAATACGAAAGAGTATTGGCTACTACAATTAGTAGAATGGAAGTATGATTTTTCTTTACAGTTTGGCGAATTTGTTCTGGAAGAAGAGAAAGAGTTTTTTGAGTTTAAATTTGCGCCTATATTTGCGAAGCTTCGTCATAAGTGGGAAGAAGAGAAGTTGTTTGAGGAGCAAAATGTATGAACAACGAGCTAATGAATGAACATAATAAATGGAATACATTTATTGAAACACCGTTTTATACGAAAGTTGGCAAAGTTCATAGTGTACAAGAGCAGTTTTTTGTAGCGAAAGGTCCGAAAGCAAAGATTGGAGATGTTTGTCTCGTTGGAGAACATAGTGTCTTATGTGAAGTAATTGCGATTGAAAAAGAAAATAATATGCTACTTCCATTTGGACAGACAGAAAAAGTATGTTACGGAGATGCAGTTACATTAATTGAAGAAGATGTTGTTGTACCTCGTGGTAATCATTTACTTGGGAAAGTGTTAAGTGCGAATGGTGAAGTGTTAAATGAGAACACTGAAAACATTCCACTACAAAAAATAAAATTAGATGCACCGCCGATTCATGCATTTGAGCGTGAAGAAATTACAGATGTATTTGAAACGGGAATTAAATCGATTGATTCCATGTTAACGATTGGGATTGGTCAAAAGATTGGTATTTTCGCAGGATCGGGTGTTGGTAAATCTACCTTGCTTGGAATGATTGCGAAAAACGCAAAAGCTGATATTAACGTTATTAGTTTAGTAGGAGAACGTGGCCGAGAAGTAAAAGACTTTATTCGAAAAGAATTAGGCGAAGAAGGTATGAAAAAAAGTGTCGTTGTTGTAGCAACGTCAGATGAAAGTCACCTTATGCAACTTCGTGCGGCTAAGCTTGCAACATCTATTGCTGAATATTTCCGTGACCAAGGTAATAACGTACTACTTATGATGGATTCTGTTACTCGTTTTGCTGATGCACGCCGAAGTGTTGATATTGCGGTAAAGGAATTACCGATCGGTGGTAAAACACTGTTAATGGAAAGTTATATGAAAAAGTTATTAGAACGATCAGGAAAAACGCAAAAAGGGTCAATAACAGGTATTTATACAGTGTTAGTTGATGGTGATGATTTAAATGGTCCTGTACCAGATTTAGCTCGTGGTATTTTAGATGGACATATTGTATTAAAACGTGAGCTCGCAACTCTTAGTCATTACCCTGCCATTTCGGTATTAGATTCGGTAAGTAGGATTATGGAAGAAATCGTATCGCCGAATCAGTGGCAACTTGCAAATGAAATGAGAAAAATTCTATCTATTTATAAAGAGAATGAATTGTATTTTAAACTTGGAACAATTCAAGAGAATGAAGAAAATGCTTATATTTTTGAATGTAAAAATAAAGTAGAAGCTATAAATACGTTTTTAAAACAAGGTCGAACGGATAGTTTTCAGTTTGAAGATGTTGTCCAAGCGATGCACCATATTGTATAGGACCTCGCCCTTTGAGGTCTTATTTTTTTGATTTTAATATTTCACAGATTTTTTTGTAAAAAAACTATATAATAGAAAAAGGTAACGTTATAATAGGAAGGGGCTATGAAAACGGGTGGATAAGCAGCAGTACGACACGATTAAATTGCAGATTAATCAAGAGAAAGAACATATCTTGAAAGAAGTGTACGAACTAACAGCTGAAAAAAGAAAAATAGAACAAAAAAAAGAATATGATCTATATGTTGTGAAATCACGCAATAAGGTTGTACAAACGGGACAACGTATTATGGCTGGTATGCTTTCATCACATACATTTTCACCTGAAAGAATAGAAGAATGGAATCGAAAAATTAAAAAAACAGAAGGTTTTATTCAAAAAAATGAAAGCTTTTTAGAGCAAATAAAAGAAAAAGAACGTGTCATTGATGAAATGTATGAAGAAGATTGTAAGAAGCTTGCGAAAGTAAAAGAAAAGCTGGAAGAAAAAATGCTTCTTGATTTAAAAATGTGTATGAACGGATGAGGTGGATGTAGTGATACAGTTTGTATTACCGGTGCAGCAAAGTTTACCTCCGCAAAAAGAAAAAGGGCTAGAAGTACAATCGAAAAATGAAAATTCTTCATTCGATAATACAATGAGAATTGAAAATAAAAAACAGCCGAAAACGGAGAAAACGAAACGAGAAGAAGCACCAGAAGAAGAGAAGAAAGAATATATTCTCGCAAAAAAAACGGTAACGAAAGAAGAGCCGATTGTAAAGAAAGAAGAAAAGAAAGAGACAGAACAGTTATTGTTAGCTGTATCTGAGCAGATGGTTGCAATTGAGCAATTGCGTGTGCAGCCAGAATTGTTATATCAATACATACAAAAAATACAGGCGTTATATAAAGAATACGGAAATATTAAACTGAACGAATTGCCCGCAGCTGAATTACAGCAATTACAAGAGCTTTTTTCTAACATGAATATTAAAAATGCCATATGTTTAGAAGATACAATGCAAATGGCGCTAGACAAGGTGACGATGCCAGAGCAGACGTTGCAAGTATTAAAAGTCGTAGAATCAGAAACTTGTAATATTGCAAAGAAACAAGAGGAGTCTAAGGAAGTAGAACTCCCGAAAGCAGAGAGCGATGATGTGAAGGTAGAGTTACCAAAAGTCGATCAGTTAAATGACTCAAGTTCGGCCGGAGCTGAGTTATTAAATAAAGCAACGGGTACTGACCAAATAGGAAAACAAAATAGTGGAGCTGAGAAGGTTACATTACCTGACTTAGGCAAGAAAATGGAAGCACAAGTAGAGGCTCTGCAAAAGTTTGTAGTGAAACAAGAACGTGTTTTATTCCAGCTAAATCCAGAGAAACTTGGTTCATTAACTGTATTTATGAAAAAGCATGGAGATCAAATTGAAGTCCATGTAGAAATGGAAAAACACGATGCGAAAAAGCGTGTTGAAATAATTTTTGACGAATTGAAGCTAAAATTAAAAGAAAAAGAAATTAATATTCAAATAAGTTATTCAGACAAAGATGAAAATCGTAAAGAACAACGAGAACAAGAGCAAAGACAAAAGCAAAAACTAGCAAGTACGAAACATGAGAAACAACAGTCAAAAGAATTTGCTGGATTATTGGAGGAATAAAGCGTGCCAACAGTTGGATTAAATACAACGAGTACAAATCATATTCCGTTACAAGCAGGAGCGCAAAAAAGTAACACACCTGTTAACGGTGTACAATCGCCAGTTCAACAAACAAATGGAGTTTCAGCAGGAGAGCAAAAGACTCCTGGTGTAATGGGGAAAGATGATTTTCTAAAATTATTTTTATCAAGTTTCCAGCACCAAGATCCATTCAATGCGATGGATATGAATCAAATGATGAATCAGACAGCGCAGTTATCTCTTATGGAACAAGTGCAAAATATGACAAAAGCAGTTGATTCTTTAAGAACGACGATGTATTCGACAGCGCTTGATGGCGGAATGAAGTTTTTAGGGAAATACGTAAGAGGGATCGACGGTGACGGTAAAAAAGTAACTGGTCAAGTAGAGACAGTTCGCCTTGCGGAAAATAATGATGTACAGCTCGTTATTGATAATAAGATTGTATCTCTTCGCTTTGTTGAGAGGGTGTCTGATAAACCGATTGGAGAAACGAATCCAGAAGATGCAAAGAAAGACGATCAAAAAGTAACTGAAGAAGTAAAAACTACAAATTCATAAGGAGTGTACATACGTTATGATTAAAGCGTTATATACAAGTATTACAGGGATGAATGCAACACAAAATGCATTAAGTGTAACTTCAAATAATATTGCCAATGCACAAACAGTTGGTTATAAAAAACAAAAAGCAATGTTTGATGATTTACTGTATAACAATTCAATTGGTTCAAAAGGCGACGATAAATACGCAGGGACGAACCCGAAAAGTATCGGTAACGGTGTGAAAATGAGCGGAACAGTTACGGATTATAGCGATGGTACAATTACGCTAACTGGTGGTAAAACACAAGCAGCAATGGAAGGTAATGGTTTCTTCGTGGTTGGCGATTCAAAAGGCGGCAACACGGAATTTACGCGTAAAGGTACATTTGGAATATCTTCAGATTACTATATTACGAATACAGAAGGACAATATGTATTTGCATATCCTGCAAATGCAGCAACTGGTGAAGTTGATTTATCTGGTATTCCAGGACCGTTGCAAATTCCAATGGGATCAGCAATCGGTGGTATTCGAACGTCAAAAGGAGTCGTTGGAGGGAATATTCCAGCCGATGCAAAACAGATTACGCAAGAATTGCCTGCATACGATGATGCCGGTAATACATGGACAATGCGTGTAGAATTTACACAAACTAGTGAACATAATTATAAATATACAGTACATATGCGTAACGACTCGAAAAAAGAAACAGAGTTTAAAGAGGTTCAAGGCGCAGGCGGTGATGTAACATTCGATGCGGTAGGAAAGCCAAATCAGCAAAACCCTGGAGCGTCTATTCCATTTAATGGCGGAACAGTAAATTTAGATTTTAGTAAATTAACAAACCATCCGACAGAGAAAACATTAGCAGTAACAGACGTAGATGGTAGAGCAGCAGCGACTGTTAAAGATTGCTTTATTGCTGACGGTGGATATGTGATGGTAAAATATTCTGATGGAAGTATGAAAGCTGCGGGTCAATTAGCTGTTGCGATGTTCCCGAACGAAGGCGGCTTAATGAAAAATGGTAATGGTAACTACACAGCGACAAATACAAC
Organism: Bacillus cereus; assembly: GCF_015071065.1. Classification (GTDB taxonomy): domain Bacteria; phylum Bacillota; class Bacilli; order Bacillales; family Bacillaceae_G; genus Bacillus_A; species Bacillus_A cereus_BA. The sequence goes on from NZ_VOVA01000002.1 coordinate 586,665, forward strand.
TGGTATTTTAGCAATGGGCGTATCTGGCCAAAATGGTGCAGGGAAAGTACGCGGTAGTGCACAAGAAGGTGCAAACGTAGATTTATCTGTAGAATTCGTTGATTTAATGCTATATCAACGTGGCTTCCAAGGAAATGCGAAAGTAATTAAAATTTCAGATGAAGTATTAAATGAAGTTGTAAACTTAATTCGATAATAAAACGTAAAGAAAAAATTGTAACGTAGTAGAAAGGGTTTTTTATTCGTATGACAAGACAAGAGCGAATTTTACAATTGCCTTTTTTCGAAGAGAAACGTGAACTTGCTGAGCAAGTGTTAAAAATGGAACGAGAAGAGCATGTATATTTACCGGATCAATTTGAAATTAAGCAAGTGCCTCCATATTCATTTGGTGAAAAACAGGCAATCATTGGCCGTATTCATGAGTTTTATTTCGTAAGTGTTGGTAGTGATGGCGTTTGGAAGTATCAACTGTTTAAGGATGAGATGAAGTGTCGTGAGTTTTTTGTTACGTTGCCGGATATTGCGGATCAACAGCTTGCTTTTTGGTTCAATAACATTGAGCTGTTGAAAGGGGCGTAAAAGTTCTTAAAAGCTTTCTTTTAGGTTTTGAGAGAGGGCCCAGCGATGTTTAGTAGCGGTCAGTGCATATGGAGTGTCTCGCATGTTGTAATACCAGAGATATGGAGTGGTTCTAGGTTAGTTGAAGAGGCTGGGAGCCATGAATGAGATTGGTAGGCTCACCGCGGATTGTAGTAGCGACAGTGCTTATGAGTGGCTCGCATGTTGTAGAGATATGGAGTAGTTCTAAGGTAGTTGGAGAGGCTGTAATCCAAGTGTTTAGGTGGTGCCTCTTCACTTTTTGGAGAGAGGATTTCTCTGATTCTAGGAGCAATGATTTGAAATAGAGTTAGATTAATTTAAGATAGTTGTGCTATATTGTACAATTAGACTAAGTTTATATAAAAGGAGAGGTGAGGAGGATGGCGCAGAATAAGTATCGCGTTACATTCATTTCGCCAAGTGAGGTTGAGCAACGTACTGTAATGGCGGCGAGTAGTTTACCTAATTTAATACGTCAAGTAGAGAGTATTATTGCAGATCCGAACGGTTATTTTGTAAATGATAAAAAAAATAATTGCTATTTTAAAGTTATTAAAGAAAATGTTACGTATATTCAATATGAGTTACTATTTTCTGATAAGGAAATTCACATTGAAAAATTAAAGCATATGGCGCCTAGTGTACTGAAGAAATTATTTGAGAAAATAAATGATCCTGAACTATACGCTCTTTCGCTTATCGATGTTGATATAGCGACGAAAGAATATGTGCTAGGAGAAATGGGTCTAGAGCTAAGAATGAGAGTGGAAACAGAGCTTTCAAAAAAATGGGAAGCGATGCCGACAGAAATTGTAGGAGCACAAGAAGTGTTACTAGAGGCACTTGCTTCGTTTATACAAGATTAAGTTTTACCGGTAGTATTTCTACTTTAAAACTGTGAGGATCACTCAACTATCTATATTTTTCATATAGGTAGTTGACTTTTTGATTTTAATAAAGCTTAATAATTAAATATACGGAATTAATGGAAGGGGAGCGACACCTTTATGTCACAAGCACAAAGTATTTTATTAGAAAGCGGAACAAACGAATTAGAAATCGTAACGTACACTGTTGGTGAAAATTTATTTAGTATTAATGTAATGAAAGTGCGTGAAATTATTAATCCATTCCCTGTTACAACTGTGCCAGAATCTCATCATGCAGTTGAAGGTGTTGTTCAAGTACGTGGTGAAATTTTACCTGTTATTAACTTAGCAACGGCTCTTAATTTAAAATCTATAAAACCACTTGATCAAACGAAATTTATCATTTCAGAATTAAACCAAATGAAAGTTATTTTCCGTGTTGATGAAGTGCATCGTATTCAACGTATTTCATGGGAACAAATTGATGAACCAGCTTCATTATCTATGGGACTAGAAGAAACGACATCTGGTATTGTAAAGCTAGATGGAAAAATCATTTTACTATTAGATTATGAAAAAATTGTTTGCGAAATTAGTAACACTGGTTATGACAATAAATCACTTTCAGGATTAGAGCAAAAAACAGATCGAGCTGAAAAAGTTATTTATATTGCAGAAGATTCAGCGATGCTTCGTCAAATACTAGAAGAAACATTATCATCAGCTGGATATACGAAAATGAACTTCTTCAGTAATGGCGCTGAAGCATTAGCTCAAATTGAAAAATTAGCAAAAGAGCAAGGTGAAAGAATGTATGAGCATATTCACCTACTTATTACCGATATTGAAATGCCGAAAATGGATGGACACCATTTAACGAAAGTAATTAAAGATAGTGAAGTAATGAATCAATTGCCAGTCATTATTTTCTCTTCATTAATTACAAATGAATTATTCCATAAAGGTGAAGCGGTAGGAGCGAATGCTCAAGTAAGTAAGCCAGATATCCAAGAATTAATCGGGCTAGTTGATAAGTTAGTACTATAAAGCTTCTTTTAGTTGGAAGAGAGGAGCCAGCCATGTGTGTAAAACCCTCACCTTTACTATAAAGGTGAGGGTTTTCTTACATGATGTTCAATTATTTCATCTATAAGATTTCGTGGTGACGCAAACTTTTTCGGTGAAAATATATTAGAAATACCATATAATATAATTAAATAGAATTTTTCTGATATAATATTTTACTTAGCTATTTTTTATTTTTTAATTTTTGTTAAAAATCATTTTTTATTTCGATACTTTTTATACCTTTTTATATGTTAATTATTTGACAGATAATTTCGAAATGTTATAATATGGATATGTGGAATTTCTATTTTCTTAAAAGACATGGGAGTCAGATGAGAATTGTGAAAGGATGAGGGGGAGTGACACATATTATGTATCACCACACAGCAATCAACGTATTAAGTCTTTTACAAAACATGTCAAATAATAAAACGAACGATATGAAATTAGAGGCGGAATTTAAAAAAATAGAGAAACAATTCCGAATAAAGTATGAAGAGCTTATCGATTTATATAATAGAATGGTATTATTTCAAATAGATATAGAAAAAAATGGCGGTATGCGAGTATATGAAAAATCAGGGATTACATGGTTGAAGTCTGAACTAGAACTACTGTATGAAGTATATCAATTTTGTCAGCGTCAAGGCTTAAACATCGCAAATATTTCAAAATATGTTAGTAAAAATGAATTGAATCTTTTTCCGAAAACGGAAAGCCAATTACAAAATACGTATTATAAATTAAAAAAACAAGAGATGCCGTTTGAAAATATTGAAAAACAAAAACCGGGGCGAAAACGTAAATATGCACCTGTAAAAGAGACAATTGTTGAGACAAAACAAGAAAGTAAGCAGGAAGTAATAGAAGACGTTCGAAATGAAGATGATGAAAAAAGCCTCGTAACAGTTATATCTGGCATCGTGGATAACTTTGAAACAATTAGTCAATGTAGTGAAAAGAGAGAACACGAATTGCATCAGTTCATGGCGGGGATTTATAAGCTTTCTAGCATGGCTGCCGAGCGTTCGAAAGATGAAAAGAACGCACGTGGTCTTGAAGGTGAATTACATTCATTACGAGCTGAAAATGAAAGGTTAAAACGAGAGAAGGAAGAACTCGTTCATGATATTAAAGAGATGACGCATCATTTAATTCATTTTATTACGAGTTCTGATATCGATCAAATTCGTACATTGCCTTACTTCGTAAAAGAATGCAAACAAGATCTACATAAGCTAGGGTTATATAACGCTCAAGACGGAAAAATGAAAATTATGGTTGACCGTAGTGGACAAGTTATGACCGTAACGCAATAAAAAATTTGGGTACAAAATAAAAGGGAGATACATAGTGTATATGTATTTCCCTTTTATTTTGTATGGAATTGTTTCGGACAGAGGAAAAGTTTCTACTGAAAAGTTACAATTAATTTTAGTAAATCAAAAATCTTTACAAAAGGAAGGAGCCATGCCTTACTGTGTAGTATCGTGATCCGAAAAATACTGGGAATTTGTAAAAAAGGGAAACAAGAGAGAGTATTGAGTATATAAACGAGAGGAATAGTTAAATGACTGCAAATATAAAAAAATGTACCCTGGAAGATGTACGAAAACTTCAAGAAATAAGTTGTCAAACATACAATGAGACATTTAAACATCATAATTCACCCGAAAATATGAATGCGTATTTAGAAAAGGCATTTAACTTAGAACAATTAGAAAGTGAATTATCCGATACTTCTTCGCAATTCTTTTTTGTTTATTTTAATAATGAAGTCGCGGGATATTTAAAGCTCAATACGAATGATGCTCAATCTGAAGAAATGGGTGAGGAATCACTTGAGGTTGAGAGGATTTATATAAAGAGCACATTTCAAAAACATGGAATTGGAAAATATATGCTAAATAAAGCTATAGAAATTGCAATGGAACTTAATAAAAAGAAAATCTGGTTAGGCGTATGGGATATGACATTGAAAGCTTTAGTAATCATAGCAGCAATTGACTAGATAACAGGAGTATTTACAGTGGATGCAACGGAGAATTGAAGAGTAAAGTAGGATTCAAAATCATCACCCAAAAGGTGGTTGTTATAAGTTATATTTTATTATATCGAGTAATTATTCACATTATATAATAATTACTTACTACATAATTAACATGGTTATCTTACAAAAATGTAAGGTTTTTTCAATTGACACTCGTACATATAAGTAACTATACTGGTTACACGACGTTGGTGAATATATTTAATAGTCTCTATCTATAAGTGTATGTCTCAGGATTATTTTCGGAATAATAGTTCGATTTTTATTTATTATCTTTAATATAGGGATAATGCGGATTTAATCTATTCTTTATTCTAAGTCGTGTTATTTAAAGATTAACTATAAATGATATATTTACCAAGTTGTAATAATTTTTTAGAGGTGTTACATTTTGAAATACAAATTAATTGCTACAGGAATTCTTGCTGGAAGTCTACTATCCTATTCATCTAGTGCATTTGCAAATACTCATAAATTCCCAGATGTTCCTGCATGGGCTGACAAATCCGTTAATTATTTAGTTGATAAAAAAGTATTGAGTGGTTATCCAGATGGAACTTTTGGTTCAAGTGATACATTAGATAGGGCTTCTGCGGCAACAATTATGACAAAGGCCCTTGGTATACATATTGACTTAAATGCAAAACCATCTTTTACAGATTCACAAAACCACTGGGGAACGCCGTATATTGCCGCAGCTGAAAAAGCAGGAATAATTAAAGGTGAAGGAAATGGAATATTTAATCCTTCTGGAAAAGTTACTCGTGCTGCTATGGCTACAATGCTAGTGAATGCATATAAACTACAAAATATAAACCCTAGCAATGGACAAAGTAAATTTGAAGATTTAAAAGGACATTGGGGTGAAAAGTTCGCCAATATTTTAATTGATTTAAAAATTTCAGTTGGTACTGATAATGGTTGGCAACCAAATAAATTCATAACACGTGCAGAAGCCGCACAACTTACTGCCAAAACAGATACCCTTCAATACAGTCCGAAAAACCCTTTAGAAAGTAAAACAATCATTATTGATCCTGGACATGGTGGTGCAGATCCCGGAAAGCCCACAAAAGGATTGCCTGAAAGTAAAATCGTATTAGACACTTCCTTACGCCTACAACAATTGCTCGAAAAACATACACCATTTACAGTTTTACTAACTCGTGAATCTGATACTAGGCCTGGACATGACCAAAAAAGCTCTTTACAGGAACGTGTTAAATTTGCTAAGCAAAATGAGGGGGATATCTTTAAAAGCATTCATGCAAATGCTTTTAATGGTAATGCAAAAGGGACAGAAACGTACTACTATAAATCTTCTGAATCCGAAAAAACAAATCCTCATGTGGAAGAAAGTCGTGTGTTAGCGGAAAAAATTCAAACACGTTTAGTAGAGGCTCTTCAAACACGTGATAGAGGCGTTAAACATGGAGATCTTCATGTTATAAGAGAAAACGACATGCCAGCTGTGTTAACGGAACTGGCTTTTATAGATAATGGTATCGATTACAGTAAACTATCTACGGCAAACGGCAGACAGATTGCAGCAGAAGCCATTTATGAAGGGATTTTAGATTATTATGAATGGAAAGGAAATAATGTATCTGAATATAGATTGTAATAGGTAAAAGAAAGTTTAGTAATTCTAGGAATATGAAATTTATAAATTGCTAAAGTATAGTTTTGTTATTTGTAATGTGTTGTAGTTTTATAGTGTATACTGGTGCCGACTTATTAAGGATTATAAATAAGTCGGTGTTTTAATTAGCATCCTTAATGAATACTATAGAAAGTTATGAACAAAAAACGATAAATAGTTACTATTAGAAATGTTGTAGGTACTTTCATGTCTAAATAGTTTAGGATTTTTTTCTTTGTTTAACATCACAAAAAATAGATAGAGACATACATCTACATTCATTATTTTTACGTGAAATTTTAACTTGAAGGTCGTTAAGCTTTATGATTCAGATGGGCAGTATATAATTAGTTCAAAGAAAACATTCTTTGAACTAATTAGCTATTAAATCTACTTGTTACATAAATAGTTCGTATAACAATAATTGATATTGTTAAGGACATAGCTGCAGATATTTTTTGTAATTCCTGTTATGGAATTTTTAAATATCTGCAGGTGTAATATAAGGGTGCTTTATTTTGAAAGAAATCTTTTGAAATGGTCATAATATGAATAATAATTAGAAACAAATTTTAAAAAATGATGAAAGACTTAAGAAGGTGAATATATTGTTTAAACATTCACATTTGCAATTTATCGTATTAACAATAGCTCTAATATTTTATATAAGCTTTTGCTATATATTTTTATTTGTTTTTCCGAATCATTATTTCGTATCAGATTTTAATATCCGACTATCATCCTTAGTTGTTGAAACTACAGTATTTATCTCATTACTTTATTCTATATTATCCAGAAAAATTAAGTTAGGAGTATTCTGGGTTTGCATTACTATTGCAATAGGGTGTTTCTTGATAGGGAATTTCATATCCGCTTTTCAAGTACTTAATGTAGAATTACCAATACAAAATTTTAATATCTCTGATGTGTTTTTGTTGTTTTTCTTATTCTTCTTTCTCTTTGCATTCTTTTATAAAATCATTATGGAATGTAACAAGTGGGAAAAGGCGTATTTACTTTGTGATTTATGTATTGTTGTTACTGCTATTTTTACATTAGAGTGGTACCTATTTAATAAACCTTCTGCAAATATCTTATTCTTCTCAATTGGAGATGTTTTTCTTTCATTTATTTTTCCGATTATAGATTTATTGCTTCTTTTACTAGGAATTAGCCTGATCTTTCGGCCAGCTATTTTTAATGCGAAAAGTAAATTATTTATTTTTATTCTCGTATTAACTGGATTGGCTATTACGGACTACTTGTATTTTTACTTACAAGATGATTTGTCAGATCGTTCACTTATATTATTAAGGTGTTTGTATAGAGTTTTCCTATTATTAATTGCTATTGCTGCTGCTATACCGAAGAATGCTTCTTCTAGAAGAAATTATTTTATTATTGATCCGACATTCGGAAAGAAACTTCTTGTCATATTTCCTTATCTTGCAGTTGCAGTCTTAATTGGTTTTACTCTTAAAGAGCAAACTTCCTCGGCTACACTTATTACTGGAAATTGTATTGCATTTGTATTTGTGCTGATTCGTCATACAATCGTACGAATGCAAAACAGAGATTTAACCGAGATGTTAAAAGTGTTTAATAATCAATTAGAACAAAAAGTATCTCAAAGAACAGAAGATTTAATAAACAAATCCAATGACTTGGTCAAAAATCAAGAGAGATTTAAGTCATTATATGAGTATCATCCAGATCCTATATTAACAATTGATTCAAATGGTACTGTGTTAAATATAAACCAGGCTGGAAGTATGTTATTAGGAAAAAACAGTGATGAATTAATAGGTAAAGAGTGCTTATCAATTTTTTTAGATGAAGATAGATCTGAATTGGAAGCGGCTCTACAGGAAGGGAAACGATGCAGTTCGGCTTCGTTACAATTACGTGTGAAAAATAATAATGAGAAGGACATTCATTTTTGGTACGTCACCATTGTTCCTATTATGATAGAAGGGCAAACTTTTGGGAGTTATGTAATGGTAAAAGACATTACGAGAATGAAGCAACAACAAGATGAGATAAACTATCTAGCATTCCATGATACAGTGACGGGGATTGGAAATCGAATATTCTTCCAACAAGAATTAGAAAAATCCATTGAGCGTGCACAAAAAACGCAGGATGAATTTGGACTCTTGTATATAGATTTAAATCGTTTTAAGACTATTAATGATACACTGGGACATTCAATTGGTGACAGTGTTTTAAAAGAAGTTGCTAAACGTTTTAGGACATGTCTGTTACCGGCTATGCCTCTAGCGAGAATAGGGGGAGATGAGTTTGCAATCATAGTCCATAACCATACAGAGCAACAGCTATTGGATTTGTGTGAAACTCTATTTCGTATAACTGAAGAAGCATTTGTAGTAAATCAGCATAGCTTTTACTTATCTCTTAGTATAGGAATAGCAGTGTATCCGTTTGGAGGAATAAATACTACTACACTTTTACAACATGCTGATATTGCTATGTATAGTGCAAAGGAAAAAGGTAATAATGCTGTTTGCATGTATGACGAGACATTATCAAAAAAAATAACAAGACGATTACGATTAGAACAGGATTTACCTAATGCATTAGAAAATAATGAGTTGTTTCTATTATATCAACCACAAGTTGATAGTAAGGCTGGTATGGTTATTGGTGCAGAGGCTTTAATACGTTGGCAACATCCAGAGCTGGGGCTGATTTCACCTTTTGAGTTTATACCTATCGCGGAAGAAACATCGCAGATTATTTCAATTGGGAAATGGACGTTACAGGAAGCGTGTCGACAACTGAAAGAATGGCATTCTGCGGGCTATTCAAATCTAAAAATGGGGATAAATTTATCAGCTATAGAGTTTGAACAGAAGGACTTTGTTCAAACAATCATATCTACTATAGAAGAAGTAGGGGTACCTGCTAGTTCGATCGATTTAGAATTAACGGAGCGGATAGCAATGGTAGATGAAAAAGAAACGTTAGCGAAGTTAAAAGCATTAAAATCATATGGTGTACATTTATCAATTGACGATTTTGGCACAGGGTATTCTTCATTAGCATATCTCCCTTTGTATCCAATTGATACCTTAAAAATTCCAAGAGAATTTGTTAATAGGATCGGAAATTCTACTGATGGAAATGAAATTATTCATACCATTATTTCACTAGCGCATACTTTAAACATGAAAGTGATCGCAGAAGGGGTAGAAACGAAGGAACAATTAACAGTGTTACAACGTAATGCATGTTATCTAATTCAGGGCTATTACTACAGTAAACCTGTAAGTGAAGATGAATTCATCAAGTTTTTAAGCACAATGTCGCGTCACCTTTTCTAAGAAAACCACAATCTAGATTTGTTTTTTGTTGAAATTATAACAAATAGAGGACAGCAAAGTAACCGTTCAAATGTTTTATCCATAAGTTTTAGCATTTAATTTCGCTTAATAGGAAATTCTATTGAGCAAAGACCTTATCTGATTTTAGTTTTAGAAAGGAGAGAAGCGGATGGATTCAATATGGCTAGAATATGCCTGGGCATTACTCATTTTAATCGGATTAGAAGGATTGTTATCGGCTGACAATGCCCTTGTCCTAGCGGTTATTGCGAAACATTTACCCGAAGAAGAGAAGAAAAGAGCTATAAATTACGGAATCATTATGGCCTTTGTTTTTCGATTTGCAGCCCTATTTGCCATTTCATTTATTGCAAATGTTTGGCAAATACAGGCGATAGGAGCGGCCTATCTTCTTTATTTAGGATTAAAGCATGTCATTCAGGCGCAATTCGGAAAAAAAAATCAAAATATTCATGAGGAAGAAGAAAAGGAAGCGGCAGGTAAAAGCTACTGGTTTACAGTAGGGAAGATTGCATTAGCTGACCTCGCTTTCGCGATCGATTCAATATTAGCCGCAGTTGCTCTTGCCCTTGGTCTTCCAGATTCACCGCTAGAAGATTTCGGTGGTATGGATGGAGGCCAGTTCATAGTTGTACTTCTCGGAGGGATTGCCGGGCTTATATTAATTAAATTTGCGGCAACTTGGTTTGTACAATTACTTGAGAAACGTCCAGCATTGGAAACAACAGCATATGCAATTGTTGCCTGGGTCGGTGTAAAACTCGCTGTAATTACACTGGCTCATGAGGATATTGGTATCTTAGACCATGATTTCCCGCACAGTACAACTTGGACTTTAATCTTCTATGGAGTTTTAGTTGCTATTGCACTAATTGGTTGGTTTGCACCGGGAAGTAAGTCATCTCAGAATAATCCTAAAATGTAATACAAAGGTCAGAGCATTATGTGCTTTGTCCTTTGTAATGATATTTATATTGTGTATTTTTCGATTTAACGCTATAATTACAGTGTTAAAGATGGAATCGTGATACGACCTGTTATGAATCTATCATTTTATTTATGAATAAATGGATTGGTATTTTAGCAAGATGTGCTAATAAACTACTCCACCATGATGATAACGTGCCAAAAATGTGGTGCGTATATTTTCGTGGTGGAGTTTTTTTTATTCTCAAAAAGGGGGAGTAACCATGAACGACAGCATGGTTCATATTACAATTGAAGGCAAAGAATATAGTGCTGAGCCTGGTTCAACGGTACTAGGCATCATTAATGAAAACGGAATTGAACATCCACAAATTTGTTACGTGCCGGAAGTGGATCCGATTCAAACGTGTGATACTTGTATTGTAGAAGTGAATGGAAAGCTAGTGCGATCATGTTCTACAGTAGTGACGGACGGTATGAATATTGAATTATCCTCTATTAGTGCGAAGGCAGCACAACATGAGGCGATGGACCGTTTACTAGAAAATCATTTACTGTACTGTACGGTATGTGACAACAATAACGGGAATTGTAAATTGCATAATACGGCAGAATTAATGGAAATTGAGCATCAAAAATATCCTTACGAGCCAAAAGTTGATGCAAGCGAAGTTGATATGTCTCATCCATTTTATCGCTATGATCCGAATCAATGTATCGCGTGCGGTCAATGTGTAGAGGTGTGTCAAAACTTACAAGTAAATGAAACGTTATCTATTGATTGGGAGGCAGAGCGTCCTCGTGTTATTTGGGATGAAGGAGTAGATATTAACGATTCTTCATGTGTAAGCTGCGGTCAATGTGTAACGATTTGTCCTTGTAATGCTTTAATGGAGAAATCGATGCTTGGTGAAGCTGGATTTATGACAGGGTTAAAACCGGATATTATGGGGCCTATGGTTGATCTTATTAAAGAGGTTGAACCTGGGTATAGTGGTATTTTTGCTGTGTCAGAAGTAGAAGCTGCAATGCGCGACACTCGTACGAAAAAGACGAAAACAGTATGTACGTTTTGTGGTGTAGGTTGTTCATTTGAAGTATGGACGAAGGGCCGTGAAATTCTTAAAGTACAACCAACTTCTGAGGCACCTGTTAATGCGATTTCGACTTGTGTAAAAGGAAAATTCGGTTGGGATTTCGTTAATTCTGAAAAACGACTTACGAAACCTTTAATTCGTAAAAATGGAGTATTCGTTGAATCAAGTTGGGAAGAAGCGCTTCATGTAGTAGCGAATAAATTAGGCTCTATTAAAGAAGAGTACGGTAAAGGTTCTATCGGCTTTATTTCTTCTTCTAAAATTACGAATGAAGACAACTATGTTATTCAAAAATTAGCACGACAAGTGTTTGAAACGAACAATATTGATAACTGCTCACGTTATTGTCAATCACCAGCGACGGATGGATTGTTCCGTACAATTGGTATGGGCGGAGATGCAGGGACGATTAAAGATATTGCACAATCAGGCCTTGTTATTATTGTCGGTTGTAATCCGACAGAAGGTCATCCAGTATTAGCGACTCGTGTGAAACGTGCACATAAACTGCACGGTCAAAAACTAATTGTTGCAGATCTTCGTAAAACTGAAATGGCGGAGCGTTCAGATATCTTTATTAGTCCAAAGCAAGGAACGGACCAAGTATGGTTAATGGCTGTTACGAAATATATGATTGATCAAGGTTGGCATGATGAGCAGTTTATCGACGAGAATGTAAACTTCTTTGAAGATTTCAAAGATAGCCTTAAAGAATATACGCTTGAATATGCAGAAGAGATTACAGGTATTTCAAAAGAAACTCTCGTTCAAATGGCCGAGATGATTCGTGATGCAGATGGTACTTGTATTCTTTGGGGCATGGGTGTTACGCAAAATACGGGTGGTTCAGATACTTCTGCTGCAATTTCAAACTTACTACTTGCAACAGGGAATTATCGTCGTCCAGGTGCTGGTGCATACCCACTTCGAGGCCATAATAACGTACAAGGTGCTTGTGATATGGGAACTCTCCCAGGTTGGCTTCCAGGATATCAACACGTTACTGACGACGTAGAACGTGCGAAATTTGAAATAGCGTACGGAGTAAAAATTGATAACAAACCAGGTCTTAATAACATTGAAATGCTTCACGCAATTGATGAAGGGAAAATGAAAGCTATGTATCTTGTAGGTGAGGATATGGCTCTTGTAGATTCTAACGCAAATCACGTACATGAAGTGTTATCAAGTCTTGAATTCTTTGTCGTTCAAGATGTGTTCCTTTCTAAAACAGCTCAATACGCTGATGTCGTATTACCAGCAGCGCCATCTCTTGAGAAAGAAGGTACTTTTACAAATACAGAGCGTCGTGTACAAAGGTTATATCAAGTACTTCCAGCGCTAGGAGATGCGAAACCAGACTGGTGGATTGTGCAGGCAATTGCTAATAAGTTAGGTGCAAACTGGAACTATAGTCATCCAAGTGAAATCTTTGCTGAAATGGCGAGTTTATCACCACTATTCGCACACGCAAATTATGAAGTGCTTGAAGGGTGGAACAGTTTCCACTGGGGAAGTTTTGATGGAACGAATACGCCGCTTCTATTCAAAGATGGATTTAACTTCCCGGACAAAAAGGCTCGTTTTGCGATAGCTGATTGGGTACGTCCTGCTGAATTCCCAGCAGAATACGATCTTCACATTAATAACGGTCGTATGCTTGAACATTTCCATGAAGGGAACATGACGAATAAATCAAATGGTATTCAATCGAAAGTTCCGGGTGTTTTCGTTGAAGTTTCTCCAAAACTTGCAAGGGAACGTGGAGTGAAAACTGGTTCGTTAGTACGCCTTGTTTCTCCTTTTGGAGCACTTAAATTACGTGCACTTGTAACGGATCGTGTAAAAGCGAATGAACTTTATTTACCGATGAATTCGACAGATAACGAAACGGCGATTAATTTCTTAACTGGTCCGGCGGTCGATCAACGTACGAATACGCCTGCATATAAACAAACGAAAGTGCGTATGGAAGTGTTACAAGTAGAAGGTGAAAATCCGATGCCAAAAACGAACCCGCGTAATAAAAAGCGTCATCCTCAAAACGGCATTGAGGTAAATCGCAAGTGGACTCGTCCAGGATACGTACACTTAACGGATAACTAAGGGGGAGAAAAGAATATGGCAGCACCTATTCAAGCGATCCAGAAGCAGGAGCTAACCGAGGAAGAAATTAAACAACAAAAACTCGAAGACTTAAAAGAACTGCTAGCTAATAATGAAGATGCTTTAAATCAAATGTTTAATATAGTAGGTGAACTAAATGACATCGGGATGCTGGAAGCTGCAAATTCTATGCTGAAAGCGAAAGAACCAATCGCAAAAATCGTTCTAGGCCAAGTCACTCGTGAACCAGTTACAAATTTAATTAATAATATGATGGGCGCTGCAGGAGCTTTAACAGAACTTGATCCGGAACTTACGAAAAAGCTTGTAGGTAGTGTATTGACGGGTATGGATGAAGGAAATCAGCATTTGCAAAGCAATAAAAAAGTAGGGATATTAGACCTTATGAAAGTATTGAAAGACCCAGATATTAATCGTGCTATCGGATTTGGTCTTCATTTCTTAAAAGGTATGGGTAAAGGGTTAAAAGAAGAATAGATAAGCAACAATAATAGTATTTCATATGTTATTTGCGTACTTGAGATAATTGTAAAAGATGATCCATTTCGTCTCCTTATTAAATAGTTTAGACGAAATGGTCATTTTGTTAAAATAGTTGTGATGGAATAATATTTGAGAAGATAGTAAGGAATAACTGGAAAGGAATGAGAGTATGTCAAAAATGGTACATGAATTTAATGATATGATACGAAAGCTTCGAAAAGATTTGTTCGGAAAAGGGCCGGAACGAATTCATACTGTGTTCGCTGAGAATATGGCGATTGCCACACTTTATGGAAATTTGACGCCTACTGAGAAATTCATTTCGGGAACTATGGATGGTGCGGAAATGGTTCATATGGCTCGAACGAAAATGATTCAAGAAGTGTATGCTGTTAATTCTCGTGAACATTTAGAGGAACTTGTTGGAGCGAAATTAGTTCATCTGTTTTCAGATATGAAAGTGGAAGAAGATATTGCAGTTTCAGTTTTTGTCTTTGATAAAAATATAACGTGAGAGAAGGATGCTCATCGTGAAATCGATTCAGGTGGAACGGGAAATTTTTAAATATGAGCAAGGGGAATTTAAACTTATAGAGGACAGCATTGTAACAGAGTTTCCTGTTACGGTTAAAATTAACGGCCAGGAATTTGTTACAATGGTTAGTACTCCAGAGTATATTGAAGATATGGTAATTGGCTTTTTAGCTTCGGAAGGCATTATCCGAAAGTATGAAGATATTGATGAAATATGGGTGCAAGAAAAAGAAGGCTATGTACATGTGAAAACGACGAAAATCAACCCTTATTATCGTGACATGCAAAACAAACGTTATATTACTTCTTGCTGTGGAATGAGTAGGCAAGGATTTGTTTTCGCAAACGATGCGCTGGTGGCGAAAGAAATGAATGATATTCGCGTAAAGATCTCTGCAGAGGATTGTTTTCGGTTAATGAATGATATGCAGCAATCTGCGTCTACGTTTCAACATACAGGCGGTGTTCATAACGCAACTTTATGTGATGTGAATGGAATTATTTTAAGCCGGATGGATATAGGAAGGCATAACGCTTTAGATAAAATTTACGGCTATTGTTTAAAAAATAACATTTCGATTGGTGATAAAATTAT
This sequence comes from Bacillus cereus, assembly GCF_015071065.1. Classification (GTDB taxonomy): domain Bacteria; phylum Bacillota; class Bacilli; order Bacillales; family Bacillaceae_G; genus Bacillus_A; species Bacillus_A cereus_BA. Next base: position 602,025 of record NZ_VOVA01000002.1, read on the forward strand.
TGTTTTTAGCGGACGTATCTCTTCTGAAATTCTATTAAAAGTTGCGAAAATTGGCTGTGAAATAATATTGTCAAAGTCAGCTCCAACTGAATTAGCATTAGAGCTAGCAGAGCAGTTAGGGATTACTACAATAGGCTTCATTCGTAATAAATCTTTAAATGTATATACGCATCCAGAGCGGATTGTAAATATAAAATAAGTAGAAACGAGGCAATAAATATGAAATCTGTTACATTAGACAAATTGGATCGTCCTTTAAAGGACTTGCGTATTTCTGTTACCGATCGTTGTAATTTTCGCTGTCGATATTGTATGCCGGAGGAAATATTTGGTCGTGATTATTCTTTTTTGTCTAATGATAAAATTTTATCTTTTGATGAAATTGAAAGGATTACACGTATTTTCGTTTCTTTAGGTGTAAGAAAGTTACGTATTACTGGGGGAGAGCCGTTACTTCGAAAAGACCTACCTGAACTCATACAACGGTTAAACGAAATTGACGGAGTAGAGGATATTGGTTTAACGACAAATGGATCATTACTTAAAAAATTTGCTCCTGATTTATATAAGGCGGGTTTATCTCGTGTGACAGTTAGTTTAGATTCTTTAAATGAAGAACGTTTCTCTTATTTAAATGGAAATAGAAGTAAAGTGAAAACAGTTCTTTCAGGAATACAGGCTGCAGCGGAAGCCGGAATGAAAATTAAAATGAACATGGTTGTTCAAAAAGGGAAAAATGAACAAGACATCGTTCAGATGGCAGAGTACTTTAAAGAGAATAAGCATATCCTTCGATTCATTGAATATATGGATGTCGGAAATTTTAACGGCTGGGAATTAGGCGAAGTAGTTTCTAAGCAAGAAATAGTAGAGATGATTCATAAAGTTATGCCGCTTGAACGTATTGAAGCGAACTATCCTGGTGAAGTTGCGACACGTTATCGCTATATCGGTAGTGATGAAGAAATAGGAATTATTTCATCTGTAACAGATTCGTTCTGTTCATCATGTACAAGAGCACGTATTTCCGCAGAAGGAAAATTGTATACATGTTTGTTTGCTTCTAAAGGAAACGATCTTAAAGAATTACTTCGCTTTGGATATACGGATGAGGAAATTACTAATATTATTCGTGACATTTGGAATAATCGTTCAGACCGTTATTCAGATGAACGATTAAGCGATACGAATAAAAAAACAATGCCGAAAATTGAAATGTCGCATATCGGTGGCTGAGAAACTACTATGAATATGGATTCTCTTTGTTAACGTAAATAGTGGGAAATGTGCAAGTTTTGCACACTTTCTATAAGTATAGTAAAAATGATGATTGATATTTCTGTAAGAGATATGCAGAGAGATTAAGCAGCATTCAAAAATCCTTACGATGTTAAGGTTTTTTGGTGCTGCTTTTTTGATTAGAAAAATGGAGGAATTGGTTATGGCATTTCATAAACCGGAACAAATCGCTGCGCTTGTGATTGAATCCGGTTTTCAAAAGGTAAGGCAACCGCTATCCGCAATGCTTATCCTCGGCTTTTTAGGAGGAGCATTTATTTCGTTAGGATTTTTGCTTAATATTCGAGTTCTCGGTAATGTACCGGAGCAATGGGGAAGGTTAGTCAATTTTATAGGAGGAGCGGTTTTTCCAATCGGACTTATGCTCGTTGTTTTGGCGGGAGGAGAATTAATTACAGGAAATATGATGTCAATGGCCATGGCACTGTATGCGCGGAAAATTTCATTGAAACATGTGTTACACAATTGGACCTGGATTACTTTAACTAATTTCGTCGGTGCGCTTTTCGTAGCGTATTGTTTCGGTCATCTTGGCGGGCTTACAGAGGGGGCGTATTTAAATAAAACGATAGCGATAGCTCAAGATAAATTACATGAATCTTTCGGGAGAACGTTAATTTTAGCAATTGGTTGTAACTGGCTCGTTTGCCTTGCAATTTGGTTAGCATATGGAACGAATGATTTAATTGGGAAGATTGTTGGAATATGGATTCCGATTATGGCATTTGTCGTAATTGGATTTCAGCAAGTAGTAGCAAATATGTTTGTCATTTCAGCAGTTATTTTTGCTGGTCATCTTACGTGGATGGATCTTGCGAAAAACTTTGTGCCTGTCTTTATTGGAAATGTAATTGGTGGAGCTGGCTTTGTTGGGTTCGCTTATTTTTCTTGTTATCAGAAACAAAGTGCTACCGAAAAAGATGTCTTGAAAAAATAACAGTATTTGAAGCGGATTTTTATATGAAAGGAAGGCTATCTCATGATAGAGCGGTATTCACGGCAACAGTTGTTCACTCCTATTGGAAGAGAAGGACAAGAGAAGATTAGAAATAAGCATGTGCTGATAGTGGGGGCAGGTGCATTAGGAAGTGCAAGTGCTGAAAGCTTCGTACGCGCAGGTATCGGGAAATTAACGATTATTGATCGTGATTACGTAGAATGGAGTAATTTACAGCGGCAGCAGCTTTATGCTGAACAAGATGCGATAGAAAAGTTACCAAAAGTAATAGCGGCACAGAAACGTCTCAAACAAATTAATTCAGAAGTACAAATTCAAGCTCTTGTAATGGATGTAAGAGTAGATAATATGGAAGCTTTATTGGACGGTGTCGATGTCATTATTGATGCAACAGATAATTTTGATATTCGATTTGTAATCAATGATACATCACAAAAACACAATATCCCTTGGATTTACGGTTCTTGTGTCGGATCGTATGGCATGAGCTATACAATTATTCCGAAGAAAACACCATGTTTACATTGTGTGTTGAAAAGTGTTCCTGTTACAGGAGCGACGTGTGACACAGTTGGAATTATTAGTCCAGCTGTTCAAATTGTCGCTGCCTATCAAGTGGCAGAAGCATTCAAAATTTTAGTAGAAGATTACGCAGCAATTAGAAAAACGTTTTTAATGTTTGATATATGGAGTAATCAATATCATTCTATCAAACTAGAAAAAATCAAAACGGAAGGCTGTCCTTCGTGCGGAACAAATAGAACTTATCCTTATTTATCATACGAAAATCAAACGAAGACAGCTGTTTTATGCGGAAGAAATACAGTTCAAATTAGACCGGCGCATAATAATCATTACAACTTTGACGATTTAGAAAAAGTATTAAAAAAACACGGGAAAGTAGATCGAAATCCTTATTTGCTCTCTTTCCAATTCGAAGAGTATCGCATCGTCATTTTTCAAGATGGTCGCGTGTTTATTCACGGCACGAATGAAATTCAAAAAGCAAAACAACTATACTATCGGTTATTAGGCTAATAGAAAGGGATTGGTAATGATGGAAAGAAGAGTGCCGATTACAGTTGAAGAGGCTGTTCGTAAAGTAATGGGATTTGCTAATTGTGGTGTAAAAGAACTAGTACCACTGGAATTAGCATACGGACGTACATTGGCAGACGATTTAGTAGCGGATCACGATGTCCCTTCTTTCGATCGCTCGCCATATGATGGATTTGCTATTAGGACAGAAGATACTTTGCGGGCAAGTCGTGAGAATCCAATTGTATTTGAAGTAATCGGTGAAATTGGAGCAGGCTCTGTATTCCATAAAGAAGTAGAAGCGTTTCAAGCAGTTCGAATTATGACAGGGGCACAAATTCCGAAAGGATGTAACGCGGTCGTCATGCTAGAACTGACTCGTCATCGTCAATATGAGAATATCGGAAAAAGCTATATGGAAGTGAGGCGCTCATTTAAAGAAGGGGACAATATTTCCTTTCAAGGTGAAGATGCGCGTAAAGGAACTGTTCTCGCAAAAAGAGGTTGTTACATTAATCCAGGTATTTCAGCTCTTCTTGCTACATTCGGTTATAGCGAAGTGCCAGTAGCGAAAAAGCCTATCATTGGACTATTAGCGACTGGAAGTGAGCTTCTCGATGTAAATGAAGAACTACAACCTGGGAAAATTCGAAATAGTAATACGTATATGATATCGTCTCAAATTCGAAGAGCTGGTGGAAGAGTAAAATACTTCGGGAAGTTTAGCGACGATTCTAATACGTGCTACGAAGCAGTGAAAAAAGCGTTAAGCGAAGTTGATATGTTAATCACAACTGGTGGTGTTTCGGTAGGAGATTACGATTATTTGCCAGCGATATATGAAAAATTAGGCGCATCAGTTCTTTTTAATAAAGTAGCTATGCGGCCGGGAAGCGTCACGACTGTAGCACAATTAAATGGAAAATTATTATTTGGATTATCAGGTAATCCGTCTGCTTGTTACGTAGGTTTTGAGCTATTTGTAAAATCTAGCATACGGACGTATATGTTTAGTGAAACACCACATGTAAAACGAGAAAAAGCAATGCTCGGAGAAGATTTTCTAAAACCGAATCCATTTACAAGATTTGTACGAGCGAAGCTGAAATATAACGAAGGACAACTAATCGCTTATCCATCAGGATTTGATAAATCTAGTTCCGTTTCCTCATTAGCGGAATCAAATATTTTTATCGTACTACTAGGCGGAACGAGAGGATATAAGAAAGGAATGTTTGTAGACATTCTTTTATTAGAAGATAACGAAGGTAGTGAATGGCCTTGGACATTACGTAAAGTGGGGAGAGGTTTTGATGGGAAAAGCACGATTTGAAATTGTAGATACGCCGATTGTAGTGGAAGAAGTAACGGATAAAGTAGCAAGAAGAGAAGCAGGAGCAATTACAACTTTTATTGGAACGGTTAGAGAAGTAACGAAAGGGAAACGAACGTTACATCTTGAGTATGAAGCATATAAACCGATGGCGGTAAAAAAGCTTACTGAAATTGGAGCAGAAATTAAGAAACAGTGGCCGGATACAAAAATAGCAATCACGCACCGAGTAGGACGACTAGAAATAATGGATATTGCCGTTGTCATTGCAGTATCGTCGCCGCATCGTAAAGTAGCTTATGAAGCGAATGAATACGCAATTGAACGTATAAAGAGAATTGTCCCGATTTGGAAAAAAGAATTTTGGGAAGATGGAACGGAGTGGATAGGAGATCAGCTCGAAAATACTCCGTATCTAGAAGGAAAACCAAAGAAAGAAGAATGAGAGAATGATTACAATTTTACTGTTCGCAAATTTACGAGAAGAAGTCGGCTCAGAGAGATTAGTAATAATAGAAAAACGAGAGATGAACGTTCATCAATTGAAAAAATGGCTGAAAGAAAACTATCACTTACAGACGCTAGATAAAGTTATGGTGGCAATTAATGAAGAATTTGTAACGTACGAAGATATTGTAAGAGCTGGAGATACTATCGCGTTTATCCCGCCTGTAAGTGGAGGTTAATTCTTTCTATTTGAATATCGCATAAGGAGGATCATTATGATTGAATTTTCGCATTGGAATGAAGAGGGAAGAGCTAAAATGGTTGATATTTCTCAAAAGGACATTTCAACACGCACAGCTGTTGCGCAAAGTACAATTTCTTTATCAAATGAATTATTTGAAGCAATTCAAAGTGGTGGGTTGAAAAAAGGAGACCCGCTTCAAGTAGCACAAGTTGCTGGCATAATAGGTGCTAAAAAAACAGCGGATATAATCCCGATGTGTCACCCGATATTAATCCAAGGAACAGACTTTACGTTTCATTATGAAAAGAAAACTGATGGCTATGAATTAATCATACGAGCGACAGTAAAATGCAGCGGAAAAACAGGAGTAGAAATGGAAGCATTAACGGCTGTATCAATCGCCGCCCTTACTTTTTACGATATGTGTAAAGCTGTTGATAAAACGATGGTTATGAAAGAAACATATTTAGTTCAAAAAACGGGTGGGAAAAGCGGAGACTTTTTTCACAAGGTAAAATAATTACAATGGAAGGAATGTGTATGATGATTACTCACGAACAGATTATGAACGCTTTAAGCCACGTAGAAGATCCAGAGTTACACAAAAGTATTGTGGAATTAAACATGGTTAGAAATATAAAAATAAATGGTACAGAAGTTGGGCTAGAAGTAGTTTTAACAATTCAAGGTTGTCCGCTGAAAGCAAAAATACAACAAGATATTGAAGACTCACTTCGAAACATTGGAGCATCGAAAGTTTCCTTAACATTTGGCTCAATGACACCAGAAGAACGTGCGGTATTAACAGCGTCTTTAAAAAAAGAGGCTAGAACAGAAACAGGTATGCCTAGTATGCTCCGACCTGATTCAGGTGTACGCTTTATTACTATAACAAGCGGAAAAGGCGGAGTTGGAAAATCAACTGTGACGATTAACCTTGCTACTGCTTTAGCACGTATGGGGAAAAAGGTTGGAATTTTGGATGCAGATATATACGGATTTAGTATCCCAGCTATGATGGAAACGAATGAAAAACCAACAATGATCGATCAAACAGCAATTCCAGTCGTTAGTCACGGTGTTAAAATTATGTCGATGGGGTTCTTCACAGAAGGAAACAACCCAGTCATGTGGCGCGGACCGATGTTAAACAAATGGATACAAAACTTCCTTGCGAACACACACTGGGGAGAACTAGACTATCTTCTTCTTGATTTGCCGCCTGGAACAGGAGACGTTGCGATAGATGTCGCTGCGATGATTCCACAAGCGAAGGAAATAATCATTACAACGCCTCATAACGTTGCTTCATTTGTCGCCTCTAGAGTAGGAGTAATGGCAAAACATACGAAACACGATATTTTAGGTATCGTTGAAAACATGGCATATTACGAAGAACAAGATGGCTCAAGAAACTATCTCTTCGGCAAAGGTGGGGGCGAGATGCTAGCAGAACAACTGCAAACTGAAGTAATTGCCCAAATACCGTTTGCAAAACGTGAAGAAAATAAAGGCTCATGTGTATATGATGAAGATTCACTCGTTGGGGAGATGTTTACTTCTTTAGCGGAGGATCTAATTTATAACGGATAGGTTGATAGAAAAGTGGGATGCATAGCACGTATGTATCCCACTTTTTATTTTTTATGGAGTTATTTCAATAGTTTTAAAGGTTATATTTACGATTGTAGTAATTTAGAAACCATTTGGGGAATTTGATTTGCTTGTGAAACTGTATATTAAATGCAACTAAATGCTCCATCGTAACATTCATCCCACACAACGACTGTCTAGCCATTCATACTTAAAACATTCGTACCAATACGCATAATGGACATTCCTTATAAGTTAATATATGGTCTTAAAGCTAATAACGGTTATGAAAAGAAAAAGGGGCTTATGCTCACTTTATCTTTTTGTTTTAATACACGGGACGAGGCCCGAATAAGCTCTGACCGCTTCCGAACATGGCTGGAGCTTCTCTCCAGGCTAAAAAGAAAGCCTTTAATCTATTTATATAGAAAAAATAAACCTCTCCGCAAGCAGAGAGGTTTATTCATGAAACTAACTCAAATGGCTTATTGTAATAATTTAGAAACCATTTGTGGAGTTTGGTTTGCTTGAGAAAGCATGCTGATACCAGCTTCGTTCAAGATTTTGAACTTAGTCATTTCAGACATTTCTTTCGCCATGTCAGCGTCTTCGATTTGAGAAGCAGAAGATGCCATAGCTGATTGTTGGCTCTTAAGGTTGTTTACATTAAAGTCAAGACGGTTTAATGTAGCACCTAGAGTTGCGCGATTGTCAGCGATATTTTTAAGTGCTTCATCAATTTTATCAATTGCTGTATGTGCATTTACTGCTCCAGCAGTGCCGGCAGTAGGAAGGGTATTAGCAGTGCCAGCAGCATCATATGCATCAAAAATCGCTTTAGCAGCAGCATTTTTTTGATCATCGGTAGCACCAGGTTTTGCAATTGCTGATGCATATTCTGTGAATTTTACTTGAATACCCTCAGCTACAGCAGGATCTGGAAAGTGGCCTTTAATTTTATTAAAAGCTTCTTGGGCAATTTGAACATTGAAATTACGTTCAGTATCAGTAGTAACAGCTGTATCTAGTCTAGTCATAGCAGTAAGGGCATTAGCAAGATCTTCAGTAGATACTTCTTCTGCTCCAATTCGAACGTTGTTTAGCCCTAATGCTGTAAGACTAGTTCCAGCGATTTCGATGTCAATTTGAGTACCAGGTGTTTTTGAGTCAAGTGTTTGAATTTTAATTGATTTTGGAGTTGCTCCAGCATCTAATAAATTTTGATCATTAAATTGAGTATTGTCTGTAATGTACTTGATTTGATCTGTCAATTGACTAAATTCTTTTTGCATAGCTGCGTTATTTTTATCAGTATTAGTACCGTTCGCAGATTGGTTAGCAAGGTCACGCATACGAAGTAAAATGTTTGAAATTGAATTCATTGCTGAATCAGCTGTACGGATTAATGACATACCGTCTTGTGTGTTGTTAGCTGCAACACCTAATCCGCTTTCACGTGCACGCATACGAGTTGCGATTGCAAGACCTGCTGCATCGTCAGAAGCGTTGTTGATACGTTTACCGCTTGATAAACGGTCCATAGAGTTGCTCATTTTCGCTTGGTTTTGGCGCATGTACTCTTGAGTACGCATGCTATTAATGTTTGTATTAATTCTCATGTTAAGAACCCCCATTTTTTTATATTGACTTTTCTGCAAATCGAAAAACGGTAATATGCGAAAAAATCGATTTCGAGATTTATTGTAAGCCTTGCTATAACGGGTGTCAACTAAAAATTCGAATTAATAAATATAAAAAAATAACAGTTTAACAATATATCCATTTTTTTATTAAAATATTATTAAAAGGATTATTGCAAACTTGTTTAAAAAACTCTAATATTAGATTATCTTTGTTTACCGAAAAGGTGATATTATGGTAGTTGGAAATATAGTAAAAGAAGTTCTTGCATATAAAAAAGGACAGATTCAGCAAAAATTAAGTAGTCCGCAGGCGTTCGTTAGTAGTCGTTTTCAAGATCAATTGCAGAGTGAACCTGCGAAGGAGACGAAAGTTGCTAAAGAGCTGGCAAAAATAGAAGATATGAGTCAGCCGGTACAATCTACGAAAATAGAAACGGTTGTTAATAAACCGGAAGAATCTATTAATAAAGTAGAGGAAGCGAGTAAGCCTGAGGAGACGGAGAAAGCTGAAACGAAGAAAGTAGATGAAGTGCAAGTCGCACAAAAAGAGTTTGAACGACGTTTCCCAGAAACGAAAAATGAGGCTGCTGATACGTGGGAATTAACGAAGAAGTATAATATTCAAAAAATACGTTCTTCCAATGAAGGTAAGTATGGGGATATTATTGATCGCGCTAGTCATACATATGGAATTCCGAAAACGTTAATTCAAAAAATGATTGAAGTAGAGTCTAATTTTAATCCAAAAACGGTGTCACATGCAGGGGCGATGGGGTTAATGCAGCTTATGCCAGCAAATGTGAAAGAGATGGGTATAAAAAATCCATTTTCACCAGCTGAAAGTATTGAAGGCGGCGTGAAAGAGTTAAGCGGTTATTTAAAGAAAAATAACGGTGATCTCGTATTGGCGCTTGCTTCTTATAATGCTGGCCCTGGTAATGTGAGAAAGTACGGAGGCGTACCGCCATTTAAAGAAACGCAAGGATATATTAAAAAAATATTAAATATCGACGTTTCAAAATAAGAAATTTCATATATAGAGAGAACATGAAATTTTCGTGAACATGATATGGGAGTTGGCTAGATTTGAAATTACAAGATGATATTCCGTTAACAATTTATTTTGAAATCGGAAATACGAAAAAGAAAATTGAAGATCTGCTTCATATTACGAAAGGTACATTGTATCGTCTTGAAAATTCAACGAAAAATACGGTGCGTCTTATGCTTGAAAATGAAGAGATTGGAACCGGAAAGATTTTGACGAAGAATGGGAAAATGTACGTTGAAATCGTTGAATTGAAAAGGTAGGGAAGGGGATTGTCATGAGTGGCGAAAAATTAAGCCAAGAGCAAATTGATGCCCTGCTGAAGGCGGTAAATGAAGGCGAGGAAATGCCAGCTTTCGCACAAGAAGCAGGGAAGCAAGATAAATTTCAAGAGTATGATTTTAATAGACCAGAGAAGTTTGGTGTTGAACATTTACGTAGTTTGCAGGCGATTGCGTCTACATTTGGAAAGCAGACGTCACAGACGTTGTCAGCTCGTATGCGTATTCCAATTGAACTCGAGCCTTCTACTGTTGAGCAAGTTCCATTTACGAGTGAGTATGTAGAGAAAATGCCGAAAGATTATTATTTATATTGCGTGATAGATCTAGGTTTACCAGAGCTTGGAGAAATTGTTATTGAGATTGATTTAGCGTTCGTCATTTATATTCATGAATGCTGGCTTGGCGGAGATAGTAAGCGTAACTTTACGATGCGTAGACCGCTAACGGCGTTTGAATTTTTAACGCTTGATAATATATTCTTGCTTCTTTGTAAAAATTTAGAGCAATCATTTGAAAGCGTTGTTGCGATTGAACCGAAGTTTGTAACGACGGAGACAGATCCGAATGCGCTGAAGATTACAACGCCAAGCGATATTATTTCATTACTGAATGTAAATATGAAAACAGAGTTTTGGAATACGACAGTTCGTATCGGTATTCCGTTCTTATCTGTTGAAGAAATTATGGATAAGTTGACGTCTGAAAATATTGTCGAACATTCTTCGGATAAGCGTAAAAAGTATACGTCTGAAGTAGAAGTGAAAGTAAATCAAGTGTACAAACCTGTTCACGTTGCGATTGGTGAGCAAAAGATGACGATTGGTGAGATTGAGAAAATTGAAGAAGGCGATATTATTCCGCTTCATACAAAGGTTTCAGACCAACTACGTGGTTATGTAGATGGAAAACATAAATTTAATTGTTTTATCGGGAAAGATGGAACGCGTAAGGCGCTCCTATTTAAAAGTTTTATAGAGTAGGAGGATCCATATGAAGCATGAAGTATCTCCTGTGTCATTAATGGGATTAGAAGAATTTGCAGGGAAGCGAAATGAAGCAGGTAAAGCGCATATTGATACCGTTTCGGATATTTCGATTGAACTTGGTGTAAAGCTTGGGAAGTCATCGATTCAGCTTGGCGATGTGAAACAATTAAAAGTTGGCGATGTTCTTGAAGTAGAGAAAAATTTAGGTCATAAAGTAGATGTATATTTAAGTGATATGAAGGTCGGTATTGGTGAAGCTATAGTAATGGACGAGAAGTTTGGCATTATTATTTCTGAAATTGAAGCTGACAAGAAACACGCGGCGCTTATGAAGGCGCAAAATCAAATGCAAGATAAAGAGTAGAGGAGGAGTCATATGTCGTATATGACGACCTTATTTCAAGTCGTTTTACTGTTTGGTGCGCTCGGCTATGGTGCATATTATATGACGAAAAAGACGCGCAAACAGCAGTTTTTTAAGCAAGGTGAAAACGGACACATTCAAGTGAAAGACGGCGTGTATTTAAATCATCAAACGAGCGCCTTTTTGTTTGAAGTGGACGGAAAGCAAGTGTTCACTGTTATTAGTAATAACGGTGTACAATCTGTGCAGTTAACAGGGACAGGAAATCAGTTTCAACAAGCGCTAGAAGACGCGGTGAAGAGTGAAACGAAAAAAGTAGAGGATCCATCATGAGAATAAAGAAACAGTTATCGTTATTTGCCGTTATTTTCGCATTTTCTATTATTTTTTCATTTGTTTTTGTAAATCCAGCGTATGCAGCCCCGAACGGCTTTATTAATTTCGAAAATGGAAAAGAGTTTACGAGTAATTCAAGTGTACAACTATTCGCGCTCGTTACCCTTCTATCATTATCTTCTTCTATCGTTCTTTTATTTACGCATTTTACTTATTTTATGATTGTTCTTGGGATTACTCGTCAAGGGCTTGGGGTTATGAATTTACCACCGAACCAAGTGCTTGTTGGACTCGCATTATTTTTATCGCTGTTTACAATGCAGCCAGTGCTTGGTCAATTAAAGAGTGATGTGTGGGACCCGATGACGAAAGAAAAAATAACAGTAAGTCAAGCTGCGGAGACGACAGCTCCGATTATGAAAGATTATATGTCGAAGCATACGTATAAGCATGATTTGAAAATGATGCTGAAAGTGCGTGGAGAAGAGTTGCCGAAAGATTTAAAGGATCTTTCATTGTTTACGCTTGTGCCATCCTTTACGTTAACGCAAATTCAAAAAGGTTTACTTACAGGGATGTTCATTTATTTAGCGTTTGTCTTTATTGATTTAATTATTAGTACACTTTTAATGTACCTTGGGATGATGATGGTACCGCCGATGATTTTAAGTTTACCATTTAAAATACTTGTTTTCGTATATTTAGGTGGATATACAAAAATCGTCGATATTATGTTTAAAACGGTCGCCTGAAGCGTTTGATGCTATGTGATAGGAGTCATATAAATGAATACGTCACCAATTATAGATATTTTCCAAACCTTTTTTTATAAAGGGGTTATGATTTTAATGCCGATTGCCGTTGTAAGTATGATTGTCGTTATTATTATCGCCGTTATTATGGCGATGATGCAAATTCAAGAGCAAACGCTGACGTTTTTACCGAAAATGGCGAGTATTGTGCTCGTTATTATCATTTTAGGTCCGTGGATGTTTCAAGAGTTAACGATGCTTATTTTAGATTTATTTGATAAAATCCCATCGCTATTGCGTTCGTACTAAGATAGGTGAACTGAAATGAATATGGAATTATGGGCGGCGACGTTTTTTGCGTTTTGTCGCATTACTTCATTTTTATATTTTCTACCGTTTTTCTCAGGCCGATCAATTCCGGCGATGGCAAAGGTTACATTTGGACTCGCTCTTTCGATTACAGTGGCAGATCAAGTGGATGTCTCTCACATAAAGACAGTTTGGGATGTAGCAGCTTATGCAGGAACGCAAATTGTAATTGGATTATCACTTTCAAAAATTGTAGAGATGCTGTGGAACATTCCGAAAATGGCAGGGCATATTTTAGACTTTGATATCGGTTTATCACAGGCGAGTTTATTTGATGTAAATGCAGGGTCACAGTCCACTTTGCTATCAACAATTTTTGATATATTTTTTCTTATTATTTTTATTTCACTGGGCGGCATTAACTATTTCGTTGCCACGATTTTAAAGTCGTTTCAATATACAGAGGCGATTTCAAAATTGTTGACGACTAGTTTTTTAGATAGTCTACTCGCAACGTTATTATTTGCAATTACATCAGCGGTTGAAATTGCTTTGCCACTTATGGGCAGTCTATTCATCATTAACTTCGTTCTTATTTTAATCGCAAAAAATGCACCGCAATTAAACGTTTTTATGAATGCGTACGTAATTAAAATAACGTGTGGTATTTTGTTTATTGCGATGAGTGTACCGATGCTCGGTTATGTGTTTAAAAATATGACAGACGTATTACTGGAAGAGTATACGAAACTATTTAACTTTTTCTTAACGAAGTAGGGGGACACGCATGGCAAAGGATAATAAAACAGAAAAGGCCACCCCGCAGAAGCGTAAAAAATCGCGTGAAGAAGGGAATATCGCCCGGAGTAAAGATTTAAATAATTTATTTTCCATTCTTGTATTAGCAGTTGTCGTTTACTTTTTCGGAGATTGGCTCGGTTATGAGATCGCACATTCCGTAGCGGTACTGTTTGATCAAATTGGAAAAAATACAGATTCGACCGAGTATTTTTATTTAATGGGCATATTACTTCTGAAAGTATCGGCTCCTATATTAATACTTGTATATGCTTTTCATTTGTTCAATTATATGATTCAAGTTGGTTTCTTATTTTCTTCTAAAGTACTTAAGCCGAAAGCATCACGTATTAATCCGAAAAACTATTTTACGAGATTGTTTAGTCGTAAAAGTTTAGTAGATATTTTGAAATCACTGTTTTATATGGGATTAATCGGTTACGTTTCGTACGTTCTCTTTAAAAAGAATTTAGAGAAGATTGTTAGTATGATTGGATTTAACTGGACAGCGTCACTTACTGAAATTATTAGCCAAATTAAATTTATCTTTTTAGCCATTTTAATTATTTTAATCGTTCTTTCTATTATTGATTTCATTTATCAAAAATGGGAGTACGAACAAGATATTAAGATGAAAAAAGAAGAAGTGAAAAGGGAGCATAAAGATAATGAAGGGGACCCACAAGTAAAGGGGAAACGAAAAAACTTTATGCATGCCATCTTGCAAGGGACAATTGCGAAGAAGATGGATGGTGCAACGTTTATTGTGAATAATCCGACGCACATTTCGGTTGTGCTTCGTTACAATAAACAAGTTGATGCGGCGCCAATTGTCGTTGCAAAAGGGGAAGATGAGCTCGCATTATATATACGAACGCTTGCCCGTGAACAAGAAATACCAATGGTGGAAAATCGTCCGCTTGCTCGTTCTTTATATTATCAAGTCGAGGAAGACGAGACGATTCCAGAAGATTTATATGTAGCTGTAATTGAAGTTATGCGCTATTTAATTCAAACGAACGAACTTGAAGTATAATAGCGCGTTTGGAGGGGATCTCTTTGTTTAAGATGGATTCTGCAAGAACCTATTTTTCTATCTTTTTAGCAGCGTCATTCGTTGTGGCGCTCTTAATTCCACTTCCACCATTTATACTTGATATCGTTATCGTTTTTCTACTAAGTATGTCAGTGCTTATTTATATGCGAGCTACAAGTATTAATGAGTGGGATGAATTAAAGTCATTTCCGACGATGTTGTTATTAATCGGGATTTTCCGCGTATCGATTAACGTTTCGACGACGCGAGCGATTTTAACAGACGGAAATGCGGGTCATGTTATTGAAGAGTTCGGCCAGTTCGTAATTGGCGGGAACTTATTAATTGGTATCGTTATTTTTATAGTATTAATCATATTCCAGTTTATCGTTGCAAACGGTGCGTCTCGTACAGCTGAAGTAGCAGCTCGTTTTACACTTGATTCTTTACCAGGGAAACAAATGTCTATCGATGCTGACTTGAATCAGCGTCTTATTACAGAAAAAGATGCACAGGCGAAACGAAAAAAATTAAATATGGAAACAGAGTTTTACGGAGCGATGGATGGTGCCGGAAAGTTCATTAAAGGGGACGTTATTTTCGGGATTGTCATTTTATTCGTAAACATTATTTTCGGTTTAATTGTTGGTATGATGCAGCAAGGAATGAGCTTTGCAGATGCGGCTATTCACTATACACAGTTAACTGTCGGTGACGGAATTGTAAACCAAATCGGTTCGCTAATGCTTGCGATTTCAACAGGTATTATCGTAACGCGTGTATTTGACGGTTCATCTGATACAGTAACGGAAGGAATCTTTAAAGAGTTATTAGCGCATGAAGTTGTTGTATACGCGCTCGGTGGGTTATTTATCGCAATGGGTATTTTTACTCCGCTACCATTTCTACCATTTGCTCTCGTTGGAGGCACGATTATTTTCTTAGGAGTTCGTAATAAAAAGCGAATAAAGAAAGAAAAAGAAGACGAGCTTCAAAAAGAACTAGAAATGATTCAAGGCGATGAAGAGCAACTGCAACAAGTGGAAGATTCATTCGGCGTCTTTACAGATAAATACCCAATTATTGTAGAGCTCGGTTTAGATTTAGCGGCACTTGTAAAGCAGAAGATTAAAGGGGAAACAGCCCGAGATAAAGTTGTTCTTATGAGGAAGTCGATTATTACCGACCTCGGTATTAACGTTCCTGGAATTAACTTTAAAGATAATACGAGTTTCAGACCGCGCGGACGTTACATTATTCGTATTAAAGGTGCGAAAGCTGCTGAAGGTGTTTTAAAATCAGGTTATTTATTAGCACTGAAAACACCGAACGTAATGGCTGATTTAGATGCAGAACCAGCGAAAGATCCAATTTTCGGCGAAGATGGATATTGGATCTTGGAGCATATGGTACAAGATGCACAAATGAAGGGCTATCAAGTGTTAGAACCGCTTAGCATATTAATTACGCATCTAGATGTAGTCGTTAGACGCAACCTTCATGAGTTAATTCAGCGTCAGCATGTGAAAGACTTGATTCACTCGCTTGAAACTGATAATGGCGTTTTATTAGAAGAGATTAAGAAGAAAGAAATCGATTTATCACTTGTTCAAAATGTTATTAAGCAGCTTCTGAAAGAAGGAATTTCAATCCGTGATTTACCGACAATTATTGAAGGTATTATTGACGGGAAAGAAGTTTATCAAAACCATGTTGATGGTGTAACGGCATTTGTTCGTGAATGTATTTCAAAAGTTATTTGTGAGAGTGCGAAAAATCCTGACGGGAAAATTTATGCGGCGCTCTTCGCTGATTCGCTGGAGTTAGATGCAGATGTTGTTAATAATTCATACCAAGGTTATTTATTAAACTGGGATTTAGATTTAGAAACGCGTGTAGTAGAACAAGTACAGCGCGTCTTCAAACAAGCTCGTTTAATGGGAAGAGAGCCAGTATTATTAACGCGTAGAAAAGATTTCAGATTTGCTATTGTGAGACTTCTTGAACGTTATCAAATAGAAGCTAAAGTATTATGTATTAGTGAATTGGCACCAGAAATTGTTGTAGATCAAATTGCTTATATTGAATAGTAGGGGGTGAAGTAATGGAAAGTACAGAAAAAAAAGAAGCGTTAATGCGAATAAAAGCAGCTTCAAAAAATGAATTGTATCGAAAGTTATTTGACCAATATGGTACAGATTATTACTACGTTGTCGATGAAAGTGTAAAACGAAATATCCCGTTTTTTTGGAAAAAGAATTATGAAATGTTAGTCGCTTTTCCTGAAGGTAAACAGGATGAAAATAGCGAAGGAACAACTCAATTTCATGAACAATTAATGGATGTTGTAGGTGAACCTTCAGAAGAAATCGTGAAGGCGAATGGAATTCAATCGGTCTTGCACAATTTAGAAAACGTAACGACTTCTATGTCATACGCAGCGATGCAAACAGGGAATAGTGAAGAATGGGCAAGAAAAAAAGAGAAACTATTACAACTGTTTGAAAAAGGAATCGTCGTTGTGAAACATACGGAGGCGACGAAAGTAACGAAAAAACAGCCTACTGTGAAACAAGCTATTCCTGTAAAGAAAGAAGAAGTAGTTATAAGAGAAGAAAAACAGGAATCTGTACCGTTTATTATTCAAAAAGTAATTCGGATGTTAGAACAAAATGATGTGGAACAATATTTCATTCATGCATATGCTGAAAAATTAAAAGTGAAGTTTGAGAATGCAACGATGATTACTGAAGAAGAAGTCATCGGATACATATTGGAAGATATGAGATCTCATTTCAATACTGAAAACGTATTTGAAAAAGAGGTACAAACAATTGCATTAATCGGCCCAACTGGCGTTGGAAAAACGACGACACTTGCGAAAATGGCATGGCAGTTTCACGGTAAGAAAAAAACGGTTGGTTTTATTACGACAGATCACTCTCGCATCGGGACAGTACAGCAACTGCAAGATTACGTAAAAACAATTGGAGCAGAAGTTATCGCTGTGCGAGATGAAGCCGCAATGGCACGGGCGCTTACTTATTTTAAAGAAGAAGCGCGCGTCGATTATATTTTAATAGATACAGCCGGAAAAAATTATCGTACGTCAGAAACGGTTGAAGAAATGATTGAGACGATGGGGCAAGTAGAGCCAGATTATATTTGTTTAACGTTATCAGCTTCTATGAAAAGTAAAGACATGATTGAAATCATTACGAACTTTAAAGATATTCATATTGATGGTATCGTGTTTACGAAATTTGATGAAACAGCGAGCAGTGGTGAATTGTTGAAAATTCCAGCTGTATCATCAGCTCCAATTGTATTAATGACAGATGGACAAGACGTGAAGCAACATATACATATCGCTACAGCTGAACATTTAGCAAAACAAATGTTACAAACATCGTAAGAAAAGAGGTGAAGAATAAGGCGCTTGCCTTATTCAAACGGGTATGAACGGTCTTTATATAGGTTCTATGGGTATGATGAATTACATGCAACATATTAATGTTCATTCGAATAACGTTGCAAATGCCCAAACGACAGGATTTAAAGCAGAAAATATGACTTCTAAAGTATTTGATGTACAAGACACATATCGCCGCGGGGACGGAGCTACGACCAATATCGGTTCGGTCGATTACGCCGTAGTACCAGCTGCGACGCATGTGAACTTAGTGCAAGGAAATATACAAATGACAAATAGTGCTACAGATTTCTTTTTAGATGATGGTGCGGCCGGAACATCATCATTTTTCGTTACATCTAAAAACGATGAAACGTTTTTAACGAGAGACGGTAGTTTTACATTAAATAGTGATCGTTATTTACAAACAGCGTCTGGTGCTTATGTTATGGATGTAAATAATGAACGCATTCGTATTCCTGAAAATGTTGAATTCTTTGTATCTAATAATGGAGAAATTTACAGAGAAGTTAACGATGGAACTTTGCAAAAACCAGATATTAAGAGAATAGTAATTGCACAGTTGCAAACGAAGAAAGTAGACGCAGATACAAACGCTCGCCTCGTGCAACGTGACAACAAAAGCTTTACACTAGCAGAAGGAAATATTGTTGATTTACCGAACGGTACAGGTACAGTGAAAAATCATATGCTAGAAAATTCAAATGTTGATATGACGAAAGAGATGGCTGATCTTATGACGAGTCAAAAAATGATTCAAGCGTCACAACGTGTTATGACTTCATTTGATAAAATTTATGAAAAAGAAGCGAATGAAATATTGAGATAAAGGACTTCCATTAGTGGGAGTCTTTTTTAATTCTTGCTTTTATTTCAGTAACGTCATAAAATGATAATGATTATCAATGTCATTTCATACTTAAAAATAATGGAAGTTGTGATGATCGTATCACTTGTTTAACTAGGTGAATTAAAAATAAGGGGAAGGTGTGTACATATGTCTACAAAAAAACAACTTTGCATTGGATTATGTTTGATTTCTAGAAAGAAAGAACAAGAGAGTGAGTTTGATTCAGGAATTGATGAGCAAGTAGAGTTAGCACTACAGGCAGAAAAGGCTAAGTTAGATTTTGTTTTTAAAGCAGATTATTTAGTGGCACACCCAGATTTAATTGCTCGTAATAAGGGGAATGTAATTTTAGATCCAACATTACTTTTTACCGCTATTGCGTATGCGACAGAAAAAATTGGAGTCGTTACGACCGCTTCAACATCATTTTATCCACCATATATACTAGCGAGGCAATTACAATCTTTAAACTGGATTAGTAACGGCCGAGTAGGATGGAACATTGTCACATCCATTGACGGTGCAGAAAACTTTGGTGTGGCAGGGATGCCACCATCTGAGGAACGATACGCGAAAGCGGCAGAATGTACAGAGTTAGTAAGAAAACTTTGGAGGAGTCATCCTTATGAAGTTTTGAAAGTAGATAACGCAGATGTAATTAGAGAAATGGTACAGCCAATTGAGCATCGTGGCGAGCATTTTGAGGTGAAAGGTCCACTTAATGTCCCTCAGCATATTTCTGGAGAAATGCCATTATTTCAAGCGGGTGCTTCAGAGTCTGGTCGGAATTTCGCTGCTTCTGTTGCTGATGCAATTTTTGCCGCAATGCCAGATGTAGAGTCAGGAATTGAACTTCGTCAAGATTTAAGAAGAAGAGCAGAAAAGCATGACCGAAAGCAAGATGATATACGTGTATTGCCTGGTTTATATTTCTTTATTGGTGATACATATGAAGAAGCGTTAGAAATGCACAGGCAAGCTCATCAACATCTCACAAAAGAGAAGAGGTATGCTTTACTCGAAATGGTTCTCGGATTAGACGTTAGAGGGATTCCATTAGAGAGTAAGATCACAGAAGATATGCTGCCAAGTAGGGATCAAATTGTACGTAGTAAAACACATGCTGAATTATTACGGAACTTTATTATTAAAAATGAACCGACTGTTGAACAAATACTAGAACGACCAGAAGTTGTTGGTTCGGCTCATTGGGTTGCGATTGGTACACCACAAGACATATTCCAGCAAATTATAGAAAGGTTTGAAGCAGGAGCACTAGATGGTTTTATCGCAATTCCAGGAGGACCTCCGAAATCATTGGATCTTTTCTTTAGTGAGGTCATTCCTTTATTTGTGAAAGCAGGTGTATTTAGGGAAGAGTATACAGGTTCAACTTTACGCGAGCATTTAGAGGGGAATATATCAAATGCTCTACAGTTGAAATAATTAGGACATTATGTACAAAAAGTCTTTCAAAAAAAGGCTTTTTTGTTTTGGATTTAAAATTCAGAATTATCAGTTGACTACAAGAGACTTCTTTTCTATATTAGTAGGTATAACAATAACTACTATTAGAAAATGAAATAAGAGCTATATAGATTGTGAGGGATTACTATTGGATGAAATAATAAAGGAATTACAAAAGCTAGGGTTCTCCCAGTATGAATGTAAAGCTTATATAGGTTTATTAAAACATTATCCAGCAACAGGGTATGAAGTAAGTAAACAAACAGGAGTACCTCGTTCGATGATTTATGAGGTACTGGGTAAGTTGATGGATAAAGGAGCAGTGCATATTGTTCCTTCTGAACCAGTGAAATATGTACCAGTACCAGCTACGGAATTAATGGATCGAATGCGAAAAGATTTCGAGAAATCATTTGAATTTTTAAACCAGAAATTAAATTGTTTAGAACAAGAACGACAGATTGATGTAATTTCGCACATTCGCTCAAATGATCGTGTTTTGAAAGAAATATGCAATATAATTAATAGAGCAAAGGAAGAGTTATGGATTTCTGTATGGGAAGATCAAGTGCATGAGATTGAGCCATACATTCATAGAAAAGAAGAAGAAGGGGTACATATATTTTCAATCTTATTTGGCGCTCCGGAAACGAAAATAGGAGCGACATTCCATCATAATTATATGATGCCTCACGTTGTTGAAAAGCGAATGGGTGGTCATTTAACTGTTATCGCACGTGATGGAGAAGAAGTATTAATTGCTAACTTCTCAAATGATAGTACTTCATGGGCTGTTACAACGTATGACCCAGCACTAGTTCTCGTTGCTACAGAGTATGTTCGGCACGATATTATGATGGAAGAGATTACGAAAGAATTTGGAGCTGATAAGTTAGATACGTTATGGCGTGAAAATATAGATTTAGTTCATGTAGTAACAGGAAAACGAACTATGGAAGGAATGGAGGAGGATACAGATGAGTAAGGCTCAGGCACATGTAACAATGCAGAGCGAAGATACATTTCAGCAAGGAGTAAAAGATTGTTTGCCGACAGTATTAGGGTACTTAAGCATAGGTATAGCAGCTGGTGTTATTGCAAAAACAGCGGGTTTCTCCATCATTGAAATTGCTTTTATGTCCACTTTAATTTATGCAGGTTCGGCCCAATTCATATTAGCTGGTATGTATGCAGCTGGTACTCCTGCTTCTGCAATCATTTTTACCGTATTTTTTGTTAATTTACGTCATTTATTAATGAGTGCTGCGCTTGCGCCGTACTTTACGAAAATTCCTCTATTTAAAAACTTAATCATCGGTTCACAAATTACAGATGAAACTTTCGGTGTTGCAGTGCAGCACGCAGCTCAAAAAGGGTATGTAGGCGAAAGGTGGATGATCGGACTCAATGTAACTGCCTATTTAAATTGGATTATTGCTACAATTATTGGTGGGCTATTTGGGGAGTGGATACCAGATCCCCATACGTACGGGATGGATTATGCATTACCAGCGATGTTTATCGGATTATTTATTCTTCAGCTAATAAGTAGTAAACCGAAACTAGCAATTCATCTAAGTGTTGCAATTGTAGCGATTATTATCGCATACGTTTCACACTTATTTATGCCAGATAGTATAGCAGTTATTATTGCAACACTATTAGCTGCGACGATTGGAGTGGTGATTGAAAAATGGAAATGAGATTAGACGTATTATTACTTTTACTAGCAGCAGGAGCTGTCACACTCGTGCCACGTATTTTACCTCTTCTCGTATTTAGTAAACTACAAATTCCAGACTGGGGTTTGAAATGGTTGAATTACATACCGATTGCGATATTAGCAGCACTTTTAGCTCAAGTACTATTTATGCACGAGACGGTGCAGTGGGATTACCTTATTGCAGCAATTCCAACATTTCTTGTTGCAATATATACTCGTAGTCTATTAGGAACAGTATTAACAGGCGTCATTGTGATTATTTTGTTACGTTTCTTTTTCTAAAAAGGATTCCATTCATATAATAGCGAACAGTGTAATAATATGAAACATATAGGGGTGGTGTTATGATACTTTTAACGATAGGAGCAATTTTATTAACGTTATTTATTTTCTTTATTATCGGCTTCATTACGTTTATGATGTTTGTTGATAAGGCGACACCTCAAATTTATTATACACCTTGTGAAACTATGACAATAAAATCTAAAGGTAAAAATAGAAGGAAGAAAAGTTGAATATTGGCTTTTCTTCCTTTTTTTATCTGATTTTTCTGTATAATTTAAGTTAGTTATTCAACTAACTTAAAAGGTGGTGATATAAATGGCAAAGCCGAATGTTGTGAACAAGCAGAAGTTACTAGAAGCAGCAAAAGAAATTATTACAGAGCATGGAATGGAAAAATTAACGTTAAAAGCAGTCGCAGAAAATGCTAAAGTTACACAAGGTACCGTATATTATCATTTTAAAACGAAGGATCAATTATTGCTTGAAGTGACTGAATCGTTTTGTAAAGAGTCGTGGGAACAGATAGGAAAGGATGTACAGCTAGAAAATGCTTTACAATCTGCTAAAAGTAGATGTGTGAAAGATTCAATGTATCATCATTTGTTTTTTCAATTAGTAGCTAGTGGACTACAAAATGATGCAATGAAAGAAAAAATTGGTGAACTATTACATTATGAAAACCAAGAGTTAAAAGGAGTTTTAGATACAAAAGTAGGGGCTGTAATTACATCTCAAATTGCAACTGAAACGTGGAGTATTTTATGTAATGCGTTAATTGACGGATTGGCATTACAAGCCTTATTCAATCCATCTTTTTCTACCGACAAAGTATATGGTGATTTGTACATGCTATTGGAAAAGTTTATAGCGCTACAAAAGGGAGGGAATGACAGTGAATAATAAAATTTGGCTCACTATTGTATTTTCTATTGGGATTTGGTTTTTTGCTGCAGCATTCTTCATTATTTTCGGTTCTTCAGTTTTATTAGAATACACCTCAAATAGATTTTTTCTACAAATGACGTTGCTTGAATTAGGAACAGCTATAGCTTTATACTTTGTAATGTGGCTATATAAAAAACTGGACACTTCGAAATATGCAGTTATTAAGTTAGGTATATGTGGCACAGCAATTGGTTTAACTTTAGATTCTTACATCTTGTATAACTCTTCTAATATATTCTCACAATTATCCTCACAGCAAATCATATCATTTACCATTTGGATGGTTATTGCTTATGCTTTCTATTTAATAATTCCTTTAATCATGGAACGAAAAAAACTGTTATAAAGGGGTGCTTTATCCTCTTTACAACAGTCACATCCCCGAAAGAACTAACAACAATAACCCAAATAGAAAACTAATAAAGGAAAGAAAACCGATAGATACGGAGAAAACACGATTGTTTTTCCATTCGCGTAAGAAAACGATAAAGCCTAAAACGCAAAGGAAAAACCAAATGGGTAGGAAGATAAATTGACTAACTTTCTCAGGTAGTAATGAATAAAAATTTGTTAAATATAATATCCAATTCGCAAAGAATAGAGTACATACGATGAATGATTGTAAGTGTGGTCGGTTTAAAAATGTCTCTTTTTTTACTGTCATAAAAATGAGAGCTAACGCTGAAATAAAGGGAATTATTATGAATATAAGTAATAGTAGTGTAAGCGACATATAGAACTCCTTTCTTTATAAAATAGTTTTCATAAGAATTGAATCTATTATATTGTATACGTGTTTTGTAGATTGCTTGTTATATTTTTCAGTGTACGGATTCAAAAATCCATGATCACCATGTAGTTGTTTTATTTCTAATAACGGATTGTCTTGTTGATGTAATGTTTTGATCAAGGAGGATACTGAGAAACTCACTTCTTTTTCAGGGAAAATAAGTAATGTAGCGCAAGTAGGTTTTGTTTGTAAATAGTCGCGTATACGTGAACCGTAACATCCGATGATAAAATCTATTTTTGGATTGTTACTACAGAGCCAAGCGATGGTAGCCCCAACACTAAAGCCGATAAGTCCTATATGCGTGTAATCATTTGAAAGGCTAGAAATTACCTCATTAATTTGTTCTTTCCCATAATCAAATCCAATGTGATTCATAAAATATTGATATGCTTTTTCTTCATCACTATAATGAAATGAATTTTGTAGTTGTAGAAGGTTAGGACAGAATACATCTGTATTAGATGATGTGAAGTGGTCTATAACGTGCTGCATATGATCATTCACACCATATATTTCATGAACAACAACGAGAGCCAATTTTTTCTTCATAGTCACAAAATCTCTCCCTGAAACTTATATTCTTTCTCTACAAGGCAAATTCGTAGATGGAAGTTTTCATACCATTGCTCACGCCCTCTTTTTTTCGCTTTTATATGTAAGGCGTTCGTTTTCCAATTTTCAATTGCTTCAAGTGATTCCCAATAAGAAATTGTAATTCCTAGGCCAGATGAATCACGTGAGCTTTCTACGCCTAGAAATCCAGGTTGCTGTTTTGCAAGTTCCTCCATCTTTTCGGAAACGGTACTATAGTCTGTTGTGTCATTTGAAAGTTTAGAAGTAAATATAACAGCATAATAAGGACCAGTTTTTTGTGGAGTGTTCTCCATACATTTTCCCCCTTTAAAATCAGTTCATAGTTTGTATTTTAGCACGTAATAAAAAGAAAAGAAGCATGAGGCTTCTTTTCTTTTTAGGCGGTAAATTTTAATCTGGCATATATTTTATGACCTTTTTTTTGAATCCAGCACACTTGTGCTTTCTTATTTTGAATACCACGTTCTTTCACTGTGATTTGTATCATTTGATCAATCGTGAGTGGGGTGTGTGTTTGTACTTGGCACTCACCTGTACTATAATCGATAATTGTTGCTTCAATTGGTATTCCGTTCATATGCAATGTTCCCAGAGACATAGGCTGTTCACGTATGTGCTGTCCTCGAAATTGTCGTATCTTTTGCTTGCGAGGGCTAATAAGTAATTCAAAATAAAAAAATGTCACCTCAGAAAATTAAAGTGGCATTGCTTATATTTCCTCTAAGCTATTAACTGGAACTGTTAATTCGCGTCTTGGATTTGTTACTTCATATATGCGGGCGGTTTCGTTGTTTTCGTCAACGTGTTGAATCATAACAGGCATGCCTTGAAAACTGACATTGGCTTCTTCTGATGACTCTGAAAGCTCTTTTGCGCGTTGTATATTCATTTATATTCCTCCCATTATTATTATCTTTGCTAAAAAGGAGGAATAATATACCATTTCGAGACATTCTTAAAGTTTTTGTATTATTTGTAATGTTTCTTTAATAAATGAAGAGAAGATGGAATCAGGATAGCTATCCATCGCTTGAACTGCTTCTTTTGCTTCTTTCAGGGCAGATTTTTTATCTTGAAGTTCTATATAGCAAAGGGCACGATAAGATCCAGCTGTTAATAACCATGATTGATCAAGTGGATGGCTCATATAATCTGGTATGATAGCACGTTTTAATGTTTTCAAAGCTTCCTCGTAACGTTTTAAACCATATAAAGATTTTCCTTTTTCAAGATAATAGAGTCCATTGTCTTGAAAAATCGGCTCGTTTTTTAGTTTTTCTCGAAATTGTTCTAGATGTTCTAATGCGATTGTATATTCATTCGTAACGGTGTTGTAGTAATAAGCTTTTAATATATCTATATTTGCAGTGGATAAAGTATCTTCTGTAAATATAGCAAATTGCTCAGATTTTTTTATGTAATATAAATATCGTTCTTTATCAGCCGTAATGATTTTTTGATAAGATAAAATACGATAAAATTCATCTGTTTTATAATACACTTGATGTTTTTTTGAAAATGAAAGTGCATCTAAAATGACTCTTTCACATTTTTCATAATTGCCATATGCGAGTAAAATAATTGCTTCTTTTAAGTATAACTGTATATGTGTAATAAGATCCATTTCTAAATTCTTCGTTTTATATTCATCACGAATAGTGGTAATCATCTGTAAACATTCTTTATATTTTTTACGCTTGAAGAGCATATAGTAAAACAGTAGTTTCGTTTCAGTGCTTTCTCGATATAAAGTGTATTTTTTAAATATAGAAATAGCGGTTTCGACGTAATATTCAATATTATAATCGTTCATAATAGCTGCTCCAGTTATGAACTGTTTATATATACGAGCCGTATTTAAAGTAGGAGGTAGCTCCTTTTGAACGATAGGCAGTAAAGTTTCATATACTTCATCGCATTTATTTGTCTTTATTAGTTCCTCCATTTTTTGAATGAGTTCTACAATTTTCACATCGTCTTCTTCTAATAAAAAACTCGTTTCACATCCAAGTTTTTCAGCGATATATTGTAATGTTTTCATAGAAGGTGTAGCTTTTCCATTTTCAATTTGACTTAACATACTTTTTGTCAGTTCTGAACCCGCTAGCTCAGTTTGAGTAAGCTTTTTTTCTTTTCGTAACGTTTTAATTTTTTCGCCGAGAGTAGCCATAGTATTGCTCCTTTATAATTAAAAAGTTAAATACAATTAAACTTTTTGTTGTAAAAATGAGAAAGTTGATTATATAATAAGTTTAACACAATTTAACTTTTAAGGGGAGAGTGTCATAATGGGGGATGTAAGTATAGTTCCAAATGATTCGAAAATGAAGATTGCAACGAGGAATATTATTTTAATGATGATTGGAAAGATGACGTCTTTGCTAGGAGCGGGTATTTATACGTTTGCAATGGGGTTATACGTATTAAAGACAACAGGATCAGGGATGGGGTTTGCAACTACGCTCGTTTGTGGATCACTTCCAAGGATGATCTGTGGCCCAATTGCAGGTGCTGTAGCAGACCGTGTTAATCGAAAATGGCTTGTCATTGGCACGGATTTATTAAGTAGCTTAACGATGCTTATTATGTTTATTCTCGCTACTATATTTGGGCCATCACTTCTGTTTATTTATGTTTCAGCGGCATTATTATCAATTTGTGCAAGTTTTTATTCTGTAGCATTAACTTCGTCTATTCCTAATTTAGTAGATGAAGGGCGTATTCAAAAAGCGAGTGCTTTAAATCAAACGGCATCTTCTTTATCAAATATTTTAGGGCCGATTATTGGCGGAGTTGTATTTGGTTTCTTTTCAATTAAGTCGTTCTTTTTGTTAAATAGCATTACGTTCTTTTTAGCAGTTATTTTGCAGTTATTTATCGTATTTGATTTATATAAAAAAGAAGTGGCTGAGAGTAAAGAGCATTTCTTGACGAGTATAAAAGAAGGTTTTTCATATGTAAAACGACAGCATGAAATATATGGTTTAATGAAAATAGCACTGTGGGTAAACTTTTTTGCGTGTGGACTAACCGTTGCACTTCCATACATTATCGTCCAAACATTGCATTTATCTTCAAAGCAACTCGGTACTGTAGAGGGAATGTTAGCAGTCGGGATGTTAATGGGTGCGATTGCTTTATCAGTACGTAAGGAAGTGAATAATCCGTTTCGCTCTGTTTATATTGGGCTGTTTTTATTTGCGGGTCTGAGTTTATGTACAGTCTTCCCATTGTTAGTTACCATTCCGAAAGTAGCAAGTTTTATTTACTATATTGCTTTTATGATGTTAACTGGTATATCAATTATGATTGTAAATATTCCGATGCAAGTACATATACAAAAGACGACAGATCCGAGCTATTTAGGGCGTGTGTTCGGCCTACTTGAAACAATTGCTACTGCAATCGCACCGCTCGGTATGATTGTATATGGATTATTATTAGATATGTTACCTACTAGCATTGTTATGATGACAATAGGCGGAGGATTATTGTTAGTTGTATTAGTTGGAGTAAAGCAGCATATGGCGAAAAGAAAAGTGAATGTTTCAGCTTAAAAGAAAATTTTAACAAAATAAAAATGACCAAATTAGTATTTTAGTTTTTGAAACTCTTTTTCATGTATGTTAAAGTAAAGTGAGCAGGCAAAGAAAAGGAGAAAACATCATGAAAAAATTAAGTTTTGTTATGCTTTTTCTGTTAGTCGTAATGACTGGATGTAGCAATTATGATACGTATATTGAAACAGGTATGCAATCATTGAAAAATGAAAAATATAGTGATGCGATTATGTGGTTTGAAAAAGCGGAAAAAGAGAAATCAGGAAATGAAGCGAAGGCATATAAAGAAGTCGCTCAGTTATTGGATCACGGTGCGACAGCATTAAAAGACGGTAAGTATTTAGAAACGAAAGACATTGCAAATGAAGTGTTGCAAAAGAAAAAAGACGATGCACTTGAAAAAGCTGTGACATCAAATGCAGAAAATATGCTTCAAAAAGCAAAAGATGTGGAAGAGAAAGTAAATGAAAGAGTGGCAAAGCATAGAAAGGTAGAAGAAGAAGGAATCGATAAACTTATTAAAGTTGTCGATAGTATAGATGAAGTGAAAGAAAAAGAGAAAAAAGTTTCAGAAGCATTAGATAAGGCTGAAGAGGCACAAGCAAAAATTGAGGAAAAGAAAAATAAATAGAGTTATAGTTTAAAAGGCTGTCGTGTATAACGACAGCCTTTTAATTTTTTTCTGCAAAAGAAGTAATGCTATGTAGTAAAAAAGAAATTATTTTAGAATTCCACCTGTCCTCATGATGAATGGTATAAATATTACGCTGAAATTCAAAATCAGGGATCGGTATATAGCATAGCTCATTTCGCTGTACTTCTTGTTCAATAGCAAGTTTAGAAATAAAGGCGACACCATTACCATATTTTAAAATTTGTTTCATCGTTTCTAATGAATCTAATTCAATTTCAGACTGGAATGTAATGTTATGTTCTAACGTCCATTGTGTAAGTAAATCTCTCGTTGTAGATGGGTTACGATGCAATAGTATACGCTCCTTCTCGATATCTTGTAATGATACATTTTCTTTTTTTGAAAAATGATGTTCTTTGGAGAAAGCAAGAACAAGTGTATCAGGTATTATATTCGTTTGTTTTAAAAGTGGTTCATCAAATGGTGCAGCAGAAATTATCCCGAGATCAATTTCATGATTTTGTAGCATCGTTCGAATTTCAGGAGCTGTTTTTACCATGAGTGTTATTTTTACATTGGGAAATTCGCATTGAAATTGGTGAACAACTTCTGGCAAAAGATAAGTCGCTGGTACATAACTAGCACCAATTGTTATAGCGCCTTTATTAAAATCTTTAAACTCTTGTGTGACCCGTCTAGCTTCTTTCATAAGTGCATCTATTTTGCAAGTATAATGATGCAATGCCTCGCCGGCCTCTGTTAAAAAATATCTTCCAGAACGTAATTCAAATAAAGACACACCGAGTTCTTCTTCTAAGCTTTTTATATGAAAGGTAATAGTAGGTTGTTTAACGCCAAGTTTTTCTGCAACAATCGTAAGTTTTTTGTATTTCTTAATAAGCACTACAACTTCTAATTTTAAGAGATTCATGATAAGTGGGCCCCTTTTTCTTCTAACTATAGAAAAAATCTATAGAAATAAATAGTTTATTAGAGATTTTTTAATTTAATCTTTACAGTACATTAACATTCAGTATAAATCTTCCAGATAGAATGAAAGCAGGTTAAGAATGAGGGGAGAGAGGTGAAACGATGGATATTAAAATTCATGGATTAGAAAAGGCATTTGGAAAAACGCAGGCGTTAAAGCCGTTACAGATTGTAATGAAAAAAGGACAATTCACTACACTTTTAGGACCTTCAGGATGCGGGAAAACGACTTTACTTAGAATGATTGCAGGGCTTGAAGAACCAGATAAAGGTGAAATATATTTTGGAGATAAGTGCATGTATTCTTCGACAAAAAAAATAAAAACATCTCCTCATGAACGGAATATCGGTATGGTATTTCAAGATTTTGCTTTATGGCCGCATATGACTGTATTTGAAAATGTTGCATTTGGTTTAAGGGCTACAAAGCAAACGAATCAATTAAGAGAAAAGGTAGAAGATGCGATAAAGCGAGTTCGTTTGCAAGGTATGGAGAAAAGGTATCCGCATGAACTCTCAGGTGGACAGCAGCAACGTGTCGCATTTGCTAGAGCAATTGTAACAAAACCTCATTTTATTTTGTTCGATGAACCGTTAAGTGCACTTGATGCAATTTTGCGAGAAGAAATGCGATTAGAACTTATGGACATCGTTCATTCAATTGGTTTAACGGCATTGTATGTAACACATGATCAAACAGAAGCTATGTCAATGTCAGACCAAATTATTGTCATGAAACAGGGTGAAGTATTACAAAAAGGAACACCAGAAGACATTTATGTGAAACCGTCTCATGAATTTGTTGCAAAGTTTGTTGGCAAAGCAAATTGGCTTGTAGAGAATAAACAAATGATTCGTCCAGAGCACGTGAGCTGGACAAAAAATGACGTGTGCGACATGTATACAGGTGAAATTCAGCACATTACATATGTAGGAGAACGTTATGAAGTGAAAGTAAACATGGGTGCCTTAGGTGTATGGACAGCTTATCACAATAGTAAGCTAAGCGTTGGTAAACCGGTATCGTTATATGTACCAAAAAAATGTATTCATCATATAGGGGGAGAATCGTATGAAGAAATTCAGTTCGCTTAAGTCTTTATTTGTATGTACTTTACTGTTTTCTGCTGTAGTAACAGGTTGTAGCTCAAAGACAGGCAGTGCAGATGCAAAAAATAAAAACGCTAATGAAAAGAAAATTGTTGTATATAGTGCAGGACCAAAAGGATTAGCAGAAAAAATTCAAAAGGATTTTGAAAAGAAAACCGGTATAAAAGTGGAAATGTTTCAAGGAACAACAGGTAAGATTTTAGCAAGAATGGAAGCTGAAAAGAAAAATCCAGTCGTTGACGTTGTCGTACTCGCTTCATTACCAGCGATGGAAGGATTAAAGAACGATGGTAAAACGTTAGCTTATAAAGAAGCAAAACAAGCTGATAAGCTTCGTTCTGAATGGTCGGATGATAAAGGACATTATTTCGGATATAGCGCTTCAGCATTAGGAATTGTGTACAATACAAAAAACGTGAAGACAGCGCCTGAAGATTGGAGCGATATAACGAAAGGAGAATGGAAAGGGAAAGTGAATCTTCCAGATCCAGCACTTTCAGGTTCAGCTTTAGACTTTGTAACAGGATATGTGAAAAAGAATGGACAAGATGGATGGAATTTATTTGAACAACTTAAGAAAAATGAAGTTACAGTAGCGGGAGCAAACCAAGAAGCTTTAGATCCAGTAGTAACAGGTGCGAAAGATATGGTACTTGCTGGCGTTGATTATATGACGTACAGTGCAAAAGCAAAGGGTGAACCGGTTGATATCGTATATCCAAAAAGCGGAACAGTCATTAGTCCACGTGCGGCAGGCATTATGAAGGATAGTAAAAATGTAGAAGGTGCAAAAGAGTTTATTGAATATTTATTATCAGATGATGTGCAAAAACAAGTTTCTAAAGCGTATTTATTGCCAGGTAGAACAGATATAAAAGCTGAAAATAGACCAAATGTAGAAGAGATTCCAGTATTAAATATTGATTGGAAAACAGTTGAGAAAGAACAAGATGAAATAGGAAAACAATTTAAGAAAGTATTTCAATAAGATGGTGATTACATGGTAAATCGATTCGTATCAGTAAGACAAGTTGGAATGACGGTAGCGTTGTTACTTGTGGCGATGTTAATCGTCATTCCGCTTTGTCTCATTTTATTTTCTAGTGTATATGAAAATAGCGGTTGGAATTTTTTAAAGCCTTTTGAAGTCATGCAGAGTGGTGGATTAGCTGGGATTTTTCTAAATTCGATGCTGCTAGGTGTACTCGTTGTAATAGGAGCTACCATATTTGCATTTCCATTGGCGTTCATTATGAGCAAAACAGATGTAGGAAAGTATAGTAAGTTAGATATTGTTTTTATGATTCCATTTATGACCCCGCCCTATATCGGATCGATGGGATGGATTTTGTTCATGCAACCTAACGGCTATTTTGAACAATTTTTTCCGGCTTTAAAGCCGATTTCATCATCGTTTTTTAGTTTAGGCGGTATGGTTTTAATTATGAGTCTGCATTTATTTCCATTTCTTTATTTCATGTTAAAAAACACGTTACTTCAAATTGGAAGTAGTAAAGAAGAGGCTGCAGCAGTTCATGGCGGAAGCTTCCTCTACCGTTTAAGAAAAATAATATTGCCGTTATTGGTATCAAGTTATGTAATGGGAGCTTTACTCATTTTCGTAAAGACGATTGCTGAATTTGGAACACCAGCTACATTCGGACGTAGAATAGGATTCCACGTGTTAACATCAGAAATTCATAAATTTATTTCGAGTTGGCCAATTGATTTTAGTAGTGCAACAGCATTATCCTCTTTGTTACTTAGTGCATGTATGCTCATTTGGTATATGCAAAATGTATTGAACCGAAAGTACTCGTATGCAATGGTGAGTGGAAAAGGTGTGAAATCTAAAAGGTATACTTTGTCTATAGTTACACGTTTTATAGCATGGATTTATGTAATTGGTTTACTAATAGTAGCAATTGGCATTCCATACTTTTCTATACTGATCGCTTCATTGTCGAAATTAAGAGGTGATGGCTTACATTTAAATAACTTTACAACGAGCCATTATGAAGCATTGTTTACAATGGGTTCTCCAGGATTAGAAGCTTTATGGAACAGTTTTCTTTTTTCACTCGTAACAGCGATTGTAGCTGTAATTATTGGAGTCTTTTTGGCACTTATGATTCGAAAGGGGAAAAAGTCCTCGGAAAAATGGCTTGATATGTGCGGTATGTTACCGAATATGGTTCCGGGGATTGTTATGGTTGTAGGGCTCATTTTATTTTGGAATTCACCATATATGCCTTTGGTAATTTACAATACGCCTGTAATGGTTATCGTAACGTATGTTGTCCTTTTTTTACCGTATACAGTGCAGTATGTAAAAGCATCGCTTGGACAAATTGATGATTCTCTTGTGCAGGCAGGAAGTGTTTTTTCTGGAAATTATATATATATTTTTAGAAAAATAATTTTTCCTCTTATTATTCCGGGCGTTCTTGCTGGATGGGCGATGACATTTACGATTTCGATACGAGAGTTAGTAGCATCGCTTCTCGTACTACCTCCATCAGTAGAAACGTCAGCAACGTTTATTTTTGCTCAATTTGAACAAGGAGAAGTATCTATAGGAATGGCAATGGCTGTTGTTTCTGTTGGGCTTACAACAATGTGCTTATTACTTCTGCAACATATGGAGCAAAAACGAAAAGGGGTAGCATGATGAGGGTTGAAGTATGGGGAGGAGCAGGCGAATACGGCCGCTCTTGTTATTTTATAAAAAATAAAGAGACAAAAATAGTATTTGATTGTGGTATTAATCGATCATATGCGGATAGTTATCCAAAAATAGAGAGAGAGGTTGTTCCATTTTTAGAGGCGGTATTTTTATCGCATATTCATGAAGATCATACGATGGGTTTACCTTTATTAGCGAAGTATGGATATAAGAAAAAAATTTGGACGACTCGTTATACGAAGGAGAAACTGCCAGCTTATTTTGAAAAATGGAGAAACTACAATCTGACGCAAGGGTGGAATTTACCTTATAACGACCAAAATATTAAAGATTTAAATTATGTATGTATTGATGAGATTAGTAATCCAAATGAATGGATGCAGATTACACCAACGTTGCGGTTTCAATGGGGGTATAGTGGGCATGTATTAGGAGCTGTTTGGTTTTTAGTGGATATGTGTAATACATACGTATTTTATTCTGGTGATTATTCAGCAGAATCTAATATACTACGAGCTAATTTACCTGAAAATTTGCGAAGCGATATAAAAATTGCAATTGTAGATGCGGCTTATCACACTGATGATGTTTCGCAAAATGAACGAGTGGATGAATTATGTGCAGAAATTGAACGAGTTGCGCACAATAAAGGAATAGCATTACTACCGCTACCTCCACTTGGTAGGGCGCAAGATATAGTATTTTCTTTATATGAAAAATATAAAGAACTGCCAATTATAGTAGATAAAGAAATTTTGGCTGGATTTGAAGAGATGTTCGCATATAAAGATTGGATAAAAAATAATGAAGAACTTGAACGGGTTCTGGAGAGTTTAAAAAGAAACATAATAGTTATGGATAATGACATTAGTATGCAAAATAGTTACGGAATAGTTGTAATGAGTGATGCGAATATGCAAACGAAACGAGCGCAGTTATATTATGAACAACTTCGGCATGAAGAACGAAATTCCATTATCTTTACTGGACATATTGCGAAAGGGAGTTTCGCAGAAAAGGTGATGAAAGAATGTGTAAGTAGAGAATGTAGGGTAGAGCGAGTTCCATATAAGGTTCATCAAAGTATAAGTGACGTTAAGGCGATGTTAAATATATTATTACCAGAACATACGGTGTTAGTGCATGCACTTAAAGAGGATACGGATCGATTACAGAGAAAGCTTAGTGCAGCAGGATATGAAAATGTCTATTCACTTACTACGGAACGTATAGAAGTAATTTAAAATGTAAAGGGGATAGGTATATGAAAAAGGTATTTGTATTCGTAAGCATTTTCTTTTGTTGTTTCCTTTATAACGTTAAGGAAGGGTTTGCTGCTAGTCCAATGAAACCTAGTTTTGAAGTGAAGTTATTATTAAAGCCAGAACAAGTATTAGGTTATAACAAAGAGATGAAGCAAGAGGTGCTAGAACATTTTCAAGCAGGTACAAATTATGAAAGAATACAAGTGCAATTTTTAGACACGGCAAATAAAAATTTAAGTAATGAAGGTTGGTTTGCAAGAATTCGAAAGAAAGAATTCAGTAAAGATTTTGAGCTAACATATAAAAAAAGATATCCTATTTCAAATGGTGTAATTCAAGATGCACTAGAAGTAGCTAAAAAGGATGGGTTTGATAGTGAAGCTGGTAGTTATGATGCGGAAATAGATTGGGGATTTCAGAAGAAAACATTAAGTGTTTCAAATAAGAAAAGTTACAGTGCTAAAGGATATGGGATACTTGATTTACCAGATGAACAAGCTGCTCAAAACATGTTAATAGAAAAGTTACCAGGTAAAATGAACAAATGGTTGTATACGAATTGGGGAGAAGAGATGCTCAAGGGTTCTCATATTTACGGTCCGGTATTAATGAAACGGTATACAGGTGAATTTGAAAATATAAAAACAAATATTGAAATTTGGCCACTAAGTAACACAGGGAAAATAGAAGAAGACTTCGTAATAGAAGTGTCCTTTAAAACAAATGAGGAAAGTATTGCGAGAAAACAAAGAGAATTGTTAATGGCGAGTATAGAGAAAAAAGGATGGTTGTTACCGAAAGATAGTTTGAAGACAGAGCTTATTTTTCAGTAAATAGGAAAGAAGGAATCCATATGGCCATGGATTCCTTTTTCTAATATATGAGCATTAAGCTAAATCAGCTGACACGAACATATCACTATTTTGTAGGTTTTTAGAGCGTAAACTATAAGCAACTACTTTCTTTTTATGTTGTTTTACAACATCGACATGCTCTTCATGACTATAAATATAAAATATGAAATCTTTTTTGCCACGTTTTGCATTGATAATTATAGGAGTGCCCTCATTATGCGGTGGTGCATAATAGCGATCTAAAAATAAACCTTCGTTAAAATCATGAATAATTTGTTTTTTGTCTTCGCCTTTTAAATCATTTCCATTAAACGTTATTGTAACGTTCTCTTCCTCGAGCTGTGGATGTGTTTCATATCGGCTAATAATGGATTCAATAACAGAGTTTGGAAGGCTAGAAACGATAATTTTAAATGCTCCAAATACAACTAACAGTACAATAAACCAAGTCGTCATATTGTATCATCCCCTTTATACTATTAAATAATATAACCCATATGGTAATAGTACATAGGGTGAAGTTTTGTATATTTTGTGAAAAATTTTCCTTTTTTGAACGTTTTTTAACAAATTGAGCTATCGCCAATTCATAAGGAGGTATTTGGTATGATGGAAATATTAAGGTTTTCTATCAATCATAAGGGGGTTATGAAATGGGGAAATTAGATGAAAAGGTCGCTTTTGCTACGGGAGCTACGATAGGGAACGGGGCTGGAATTGCTCATGATAGGGGCGAAAGTGTTACTTGCTGATATTTCAGAGACAGTTCATGACACTGCAAAATGAAATATTAGAAAACTCAATTTTGTTACAAAAAGTTGAAATCGAAGTATTTTAAAAGAAAAAGGTTTATAATAAAAACATAACTAATTACAAGGAAGTGTAACTATGAGTACTGTAGCTATCGTGTATGGTATTATTCTTTCCACAATTATTGTTTTATTTTTCGTTGGGGTTTCACGTTATATTCATAAATGGAAAGAAGGCGTTGCGAAATTAAATCACATTGAAGAAGAACTTAGTGATTTAATGTTACATCATGGTAAGTAAAAGGTTTATTTTTTAACTAAACAATGTGAAAAAAATCACAAAACATGCTCTCGTAATGAAAGCATGTTTTTTTGTTATGTGAATGATGAGCAGATTCACGAATTTTCCTATACGATATAGAATAACTCTTTCAAGTATAAGGAAGAGTTATTCTATTTTGTATAATTTTGTAATTGTACTCGGTATAATGATTATATAGAAGGGAATTTGTTAGAGGGGGCATATTGTGAATATATTAAAGGTTATAGGGATTATTGTGGGAGTTATTATAGTAGGCATTGTAGCTTTCTTTGTAATTATGAAATATTATTTATCAAAAGAAGATCCAAAGTATGTTTTAAATTACATAAAAGAACATAAAAATGACGAAACATACTCATTACTTATTAGAAGAAATGGCGAAGTATTAACATCGATAAATGAAAATAAAAAATTGCCATTGGCGAGTATGGCAAAAATCGTAATAGCAGTGGAATTTGCTAAACAAGTGTCAGAAGGAAAGGTAAATCGAGATGAACAAATTCCATTGCATAAGTTAGAAAAATACTACGTTAAAAACACTGATGGTGGAGCGCATCCTGCATGGTTAGAGGATGCCAAAGCTAGAGAACTAGTGAAAAATGGACAAATCTCTTTAGAAGAAGTCGCTAAAGGGATGATTCACTATAGTTCTAATGCAAATACAACATATTTGTTAGAGAAGCTTGGTATAGAGAGAGTAAATGAAAGTATAAAAGAGTTAGAGCTTATTAGTCATGACAAGTTCTCTTCATATACAGCTTCACTTTATATGAGAGGATATGTAGAAAAAGAGCTCCGTAAGGAAAAAGAACAATCGTTAGAAATGATCCGTAACATGTCAAACGATGAATACAATAAACATGTGTTACAAATACATGGATGGATGAAAGACGAAGAAGAATGGAAAAAGCGGGATATCCCATTAAAAATAGATATGGAATTCCAGAAAATTTGGTCAGATCGATTAGTGAGTGCAAATGCTAAAGATTATATGATTTTAATGGAAAAGATAAATGGTAGAAATTATTTTCCAAAATCAATGCAAGATGAAATTGAGAATGTTTTTAAAGGAACAGTTGAAAATAGTAGATTTGAATATGCTGGTCAAAAAGGTGGTTCTACTGCATTCGTATTGACAAAAAGTTTGTATACTACGGATAAGAAGGGCAATAAGGTGGAAGTTGTAATCATGTTTAACGATATAGATGATCAAATTGCACATCAAAAACTTAGAAATAACATAGATTATTTTATTCGAGATATTTTAGCAAGTGAGGAATTCAGGAAGAAATTATAATGAAATAATTTTATTATGTAAACAAAAGAGCGCTTTTTAAAAAGTGCTCTTTTCTATAAATGATACAGGATTTCCGAATTACTTCATTGAATATAGATTGAAAATAAGAAAGGGAGCTGAATAATGACTACAATATATTTCGTTCGCCATGCCCACTCTACATATACAAAAGAAGAAAGGGAACGGCCTTTATCTGAAAAGGGGTACTTTGATGCAGAGAATGTAACGCATTTATTGAAAGATGAATATGTTGATGTTGTGATTTCAAGTCCTTATAAAAGAGCGATTCAAACTGTGCAAGGAATTGCGAATACATATAATGTATCGATACAAATAGAAGAAGATTTACGAGAAAGGTTATTAAGTAAAGAACCAGTAGCAGATTTTAATGCTGCTATGCAGAATGTATGGGAAGACTGGGCTTTTGCATACGAAGGCGGGGAATCAAATGATGTAGCGCAAAGGCGTGCTGTATTATGTATGCAAAATATATTGGGAAAATATAAAGGGAAGAATATTGTAATAGGCACTCATGGGAATATTATGGTATTACTAATGAATTATTTTGATTCGAAATATGATTTTCAGTTTTGGAAAACACTTCATATGCCCGATGTGTACAAATTAACTTTTAACAGTGATAGGCTAGTTTCTGCTGAAAGAATAGAGAATATTGGTCATCGGATAAAGTGAAACTGGGGAGGCTCATCCCCCGCTGATTATTAGCCTTCACCAATCGGGCTTTTACGGGCAGCTCGACTCCCACCTAACTTCCTCGTATTCGCTGAAGTTTGAGGTGGGAGTCTCACTGTCCTCAAATAGCGTGAGAAATATTTTGTAAAAGTTCATCAAAAAAAGAGGAAAGAGAGAAGGTATTGTAGAATTATGACTTTGTAACATAAAAAATATTGGTTAAAGGAGGCTGTTTACATGTTTGAGAAAGAGAAAGAAGGGCT
Source organism: Bacillus cereus (assembly GCF_015071065.1). Lineage (GTDB taxonomy): Bacteria > Bacillota > Bacilli > Bacillales > Bacillaceae_G > Bacillus_A > Bacillus_A cereus_BA. The sequence goes on from NZ_VOVA01000002.1 coordinate 641,006, forward strand.
TATTGAAGTTCACAACGTATATGAAATCGCACCAGCAGATGGAGCAATTATAGGTATGGCAACGGAAGAAGAAATGGAGATTGCTGCTGAACTAGAGTTACAGTACTATGCCCATTCTCGTTTATTAGAAGCAAATATTCAGTTAGACGGTTCCTCCTATAAAGAGTTACTTCAGGAGTTCCAGGAGTACGAAAGAAAATCAATGAATTTTTGGAGAGCAATACATAAACGTTTAGCTGTGCCATGGGCATGGGTACTACGTATTGATGTTGCGAATGGTCCTATATATGTAAGCAATGGGAGTTCGTATTATGAAGAAGTTGATGATGAAGAAGATTATGAATAGATAAGTAAGGAAGCAGCTTTAGTTGCTTCCTTTTTTTGTGTGTAATGAGTGAATAGCTTCAATGATAATATCTGGTCGATCATTTTCTATTCCGTGACCAGCATGTTCGGCAAGAATATATTGGCTGTTTATTGAAATATGTAATTGTTCACGAATCAGTTCTTGCCACATTGCTTCAAGTTGTGTTGCTTCCTCTTTTGGCATACCGCCCTCAATCATTTGAGTAATAGAATAATGAGGATCTCTACTGATAACGATTAATGGTGTTTCTAATGTTTTATCTAGCTCTTTTATTGAGCGAGCGCAATTTTTCCACCCGGATAGTTCAGAGACTGTCGCTTTATATAATGAAGGAGAGGTAGAAAATTCAATTTGCTGTCTAGGTTGATCGACAAGCATAGGTTTTAGTTCATTATAAAGTGTGTCTACATCCATTTTGGAGTACGTATTATATTTTTGAAGCCAAATATCATCAGAATCAGTTTGGTCAGAAATCGGTAAATGAAGTTCATCTAATCGGTGTAAGTTCATGGAAGTAGAATCAACTAAAAGAAGTGCTTGTAGTTGCTCTGCATGTAACATTGCAAAATGTTGTGCACATAACCCTCCATAGGAATGGCCGATTAGAATGATGGGCTCGTGAATATCTAGTTTGTTTAGTAACATATGTAGTTCCTTTGTAACTTGCCTTGCTGTACGTGGAGTATTTCCTAGCTCACTTTTTCCGTAACCTGGGCGATGATATGAAATGACTGTATAGTTTTGTGAAAGCTTTTCTATAATAGGAAGCCAATCATAAAATGAGCATCCCATTCCTGTTTGAATGACTACAGTGTGTTTACTACTACCTCTCATATATACTTCTACATTTTGTCCAAATATCTCTACTGATCTATTAATAGTAATTCCCCCTAAGCTTGAAATACTTTTTGGCAAGTAAAGACGATACACCAGGCACATATGCCAAAGAGTATAGATGTACTAAGTGAAAAGGAGTTCTTTAAACCGATATAAACAATAAATAATAGTAATGCAGATGCAGGAAATCCATATAATACGCCCATAGCGAATTGACTTAACTCCTGTTTACTCCCACCTTCGAAAGAAATCCAAAATAGACTAAGTAAACTCACAAGAGGAAGGGCAGCGATAAAGCCGCCTATCGTACTATAATGTTTAGCGACTTCAGTAATAACGCCGATAATAAGTGCAGAAACGATGACCTTAACGAGGAAATGCATATTTTGCCTCCTTCGCTAATAACGAAAAGGCTTTTTCGATTAATTGTTGTTCTTCTTTTGATAACTGTGATTCTAATATTTTTATCTTTTCTTTATCTAGTAAAGTATGCTTTTCTAATACTTCAATTCCTTTTTTTGTTAATGTAAGGTTTACGACCCTTTCATCTTGTTTATTTCTTTCTTTAACGATGAAATCCTTTCGAATAAGGCGCTTTACGTGTTCAGACGCTGTGTTATGAGAGAGACTAAGCTCAGAAGCGACTTTTCCAATTGTTATATCTTTCTCACGAGAAACGATTTGTAAAATACGAATTGCTTGATGAGAAAGATTGTCTTCATATTCATAGCGCAAGTGGTAGTAGATTGTCTCCCAATGTGGATTAATGTCTTTCATAAAATAAATCCTCCTGTTTTTTATATCGTATTATAAGATATATTCGTTTTGTAAGAATTAAAATCCTGTTATTTTCATAATAAATGTTGAAAAAGTTTATTTTTATTGAAATATAAGGTAATCTATGTGTAAAGGTATACATTTAGCAAGAGAGAGGATGATAGCTGTGAATACATTTAAATGGATTAGTCATGAAAAGATGTATGTAGATCAAATACATGTTGAAAAATGTGGTCCTCTTTCAGTCGGCGTATATGGAGGAAATCAAGAGAGTGATGCATATGAAAGAGGAGATGCAGTGCTAGCTTGGTGGGATCCGAAATTAGAATTTGAATTTGTTATGATTTTTGATACACATCATAAAACGAAAAATATACATCATATAATAGAAGCGATTTCAGAAAGAGAAGAAAAATTAAAAGAGTTATTTTCATACCCAATCCATTTAGCTTTTCATCATACACATATGTATTTATTAGCGTTATTTACAGATGAGCTCTTTATCGAGAAATGTGACCAAGATGATGAGGAACTTGCATGTTTAATTTGTTTACGAAAAGGCGAGTTCTTATATTGGCTATCAGTTGGTGATTGCTTCGCGTATTTATTCCATTCAGAGCAAACGAAAAATGGAAAAGGTAGGCTAAATAAGCGTAAGAACTATGAGTATATAGGAAGAAAAAATGTTTTTGCAGCGAATACACCTTGTTTTACATCAGGGGTAAGGGGATTAGAAAAAGGTCAGAATCACATTGTAATGGCAACGGATGGTATTTTAGAGTGTGATAAACTAAAGTTTGATGATGATCAATCTTTAGTAGAAATATTACACGACGGATCTTGTTTACAGATTGAGCCTGTATTAACAAATGTACTTCAGTGGAAAGGTAGAGATTGTGCCACTATTATTGGATGGTCCATCGATACTGAAAATAGACAATGTGCCAATTAATAAATGAAAGAGAGTTCAAGGGTTTTTGTCCTTGAACTCTTTTTTGTTAAGCAATATGAATATGATACGTTTTTAACCATTCATTTACTTGTAGCATATACTCCATAGCACTTCTTGCTTCAAAATTGTTAATCTCTTTGTTACTTTGATCAGCAATTGAAAGTAAAATGGAATGATTAATAAGTGAGAAAATGGGATTGTTTTTATTGCTACACATTTCAAGTGTTAAATTACGAATCGTTTGTAAGTAGTGTGGGTCTTGTGAAGTTGGATAAGCACTTTTTCTTCTATTTCGTACATCATCAGGTAAAGCAGGTTTCAGTGCTCTACGTAAAATACCTTTTTCAATATTATCAATACTTTTTATGTTGAAAGGAACGTTCCATAAATATTCAACTAATCTATAATCGCAAAACGGTACACGAACTTCAAATCCTACAGCCATACTCATACGGTCTTTACGGTCGAGTAAGAAGGGAAGGAATCTTGTTAAAAATAAATAAAACATTTGGCGTTGCTTCGCTTCTTTTTTACTTTCACCTTCAAGAGTAGGTACTTCAAGAACAGCCTCGTGGAATCGTTTAGCAATGTAATGCTCAGGATTACATTGCTTCGTTACGTCATCTAATAATAGAGAAGATGTGCTTTTCCAGTTTGTTAACCATGGAAACTTATCCACGTATAATAGTTCTTCTTGATGAAACCAAGGATACCCCCCGAATACTTCATCAGCAGATTCCCCAGATAAAGCCACGGTTGCATCTTTTTTCATTTCGCAAAATAGTAAATATAGTGAAGTTTCCATTTCGCCTGCACTTGGTAAATCTTTCGCGTGAAGGGGAACAAATAAATGATTTGCTAATTCTTGAGCATTCACAATAATGTCATGATGCGATGTCCCTACATGTTCAGAAACACGTTTTACCCAAGGAGCATCTAGACCAGTTCGAGCAAATGTCAGCTCGAAATCTTTCGAGCTATTTAAAAAGTCGATTGAATATGTGTGAAGTGTTTTGTGTTCCTCTGCAAATTCTTTACCAGCTAGTGCAGTAATACCGCTAGAATCTAATCCGCCTGATAACATACAAACGAGGGGAACATCGGCAATTAATTGTCTTTTCACTGTATCTTGTAAAATAGATAAAATATGCGAAGATGTATCTTCGGTAGAGTCTGTATGAATCTTACTTTCTAAATTCCAATACTTCTGAACTACTTTTTTATCACGTGTAAACGTTATAGAATGTCCAGCACGCACTTCTTGAATATGTTTAAAGACGCCACATCCTGGAGTTCGAAATAATCCTAATCCAAATATTTCATTTATGCCGTCCGCATCAATTTCAGCAGGAACAGATGGATGAGCTAATAATGCTTTTATTTCAGATCCGAAAATAATACTGTCATTTCTTTCTGTATAAAAGAGTGGCTTTACGCCTAAATGATCACGTGCTAAAAACAGTTGTTGCTTCTGATCATCCCATAAGGCGAAAGCGAAAATTCCGTTTAAATGTTGTACGCAGTCTTCTTTCCATTCTAAATAAGCATGTAGTAATACTTCTGTATCTGAATGCGTTTCAAATGCATGACCACATTTTCGAAGCTGTTCTCTCAGCTCACGAAAATTATAAATTTCTCCATTATAAGTAAGAGCATACGTATAATCACCAGCACGAAATGTCTTCGGCTGCGTCCCACCTTCTGGGTCAATAACAATTAAACGTCGGTGTGCAAAGACCGCACGAGGAGAAAACCAAAATCCTTCAGCATCAGGACCACGATGCTGAATACTATTTGCCATCTTTTCTAAAATAACATGTTGATTTGAAAGATCCTTTTTCCAATCTACCCAACCTGTAATTCCACACATACATATCTCATCTCCTAATTTAAAATTATAAAAGTAGATTAATTAAATGAAATGTACACCAGGTTAAAGAGTGTCTGCATAAATAGTGTACTACACTAATTGAATTACAGACTTGAGAAAATTTTCTTCAAGCTTATATTTATATGAGACAATGGCTAAGGAAAAGTATCCCATTACATACAAAAAATAAAAAAAGATGAGAGAAAAAAATTTCCAAAACGTTATATAGGGTGTAAAAGCTTTTACAAAAAAATAAGGGGAATCGCTACATGAAATCAAATGAGAAAAATTATATAAAAAGATTACAGCGGCAAAAGGAAGATGCGCTAGAATTTGTTGTTGATACATACTTACCACTCATAAAGGGGATAACGCACAAAGTTCTTCTTCCAGTTCAAAATGAAGGACTCATAGAGGAATGTATAAATGATATTTTCCTATCCGTTTGGAATAACGCAAATAAATTTCATGGAGAGCCGAGTGACTTTAAAAAATGGATTGCGGCAATTGCGAAATTTAAGGCAATTGATTATTATCGGAAAGCGACTAAAAAAGTAGAAATTGTTTCAGATGAGTTTCATATAAGTACGGAAAAATCAGCAGAAGACGAATTAATCGTTATGGAAGATAGGGAAGAATTATTGAAACTTATTAATCAATTGGAACCGTTAGATCAAAAAGTGTTCATTATGAAATATCTTCTCGGTATGAAGACAGAGGAAATAGGAGGAAAATTAGGGTTAACTCGAGCAGCGATAGATAATCGTGTGTACCGAGGGAAAAAGAAACTACAACAAAATGCTACGAATATTAGTTTTGGGGGTAGTGCAATATGAAAGACGTTTATGAGCTATTAAATGATATTGAAATAGATGAAAAAGAACTTGAAGAGATTGAGACTTCTGAAATTGAAAAAGAAAAAGTAAAACGTAACTTAAAACAATCTATACGTACGAAGAAAAAGATGAAAACTTGGAAAAAGAGTGTCGCTGCTGCATCTATTTTAGTAGGGTTATCAGTTGCAACGCTTGGTATTGGATTTCCGACGTATGCTGGGGGATTGCCAATAGTAGGGGATATATTTCGATTTTTAGATAATGGTAGAACAGGGTTGTATGAAAATTATAAAGAGTTTTCGACAGAGTTAAATATGACGAAAGAGAGTAATGGAGTTAAGGTTACAATTAATGATGCTGTGTTCGATGGTAGAACAATTACGATCACATATTCTATTGAGAGTGACAAAGATTTAGGAGAGAAACCGTTCCTATTTGGAAGTCCGCAAGTTATGGGCTTTAATGGCGGGGGAGGTAGTTCGAACGTTACAAAAGTTGGAGAGGGAAAATATGTAGGTATGACCACTATGAGTGGTATCGATAATGAAAGGCTAGATGTTGCAAATATTTGGTGGGATATAGAAGCAATTGAGTTGGATTATGAAGGTAATGTAATAAAGGGGAACTGGAATTTCGCACTTAGTTTAAAAGCAATGGATAGTAAGGAAACAAAGGTTAATGGGGTTTCTGAAAATGAATTAATAAAAGTAAATATAGACAAAATGGAAGTAACCCCGATGTCCTTTATCGTTTTTTACAATCAAGAAGAATCTAAGGCATTAAGAAGTATATGGGATAGCGCTGATGTGGAATTAGAAATAAAAGATGATATAGGAAATAAATATGCAGGTAAAGGAAATGGTGGAAGCAGTAAAGTAGCAGAACCGCATAAAAGTAGTTGGAGTGCTACATTCCAAAAATTAAACGAAAATGCTACAAAGCTTATTGTCACACCTCACGTGCACTTGCGAGTTCATACACCTGAAAATCATGGTGGAGTAGAGTATGTGAATGGGAAAGAGAAGAAAATAGAAGTACCGAAAAAAGAAGCGAAGAGTAAAGATATAGTGTTAGATGATATTGTCATTGATTTAAAGAAATAAATAGAGAGACTGCCTTAAATGAAGGCAGTCTCTTTTTGTTAAGAACTAGTAACGAGCAATGCATGCGGATGCTGCGTTTTATACTCATCTTTCCACGGAATGTTTAGTTGTTCCCACGTTTCACCGCTATCATTGGATTGAAATACGCCATTGTTATTTAAAGTGTAAAACGTATGTGGTTCTGCTTGGTTTGTAGCAAACATCGAAATGACTGTACCGATTGCAGATGGTAGACCTTGCTGTACTTGCTGGAACGGAGTCTCTTTCGTTTTACGATAAATATAAGATTCATAAGGAATACGGTGGTGAGCGAGATCAGCACTCGGTGCGGCAGAAACGAGAATTGTATCGCAATCAGCCGGATCGATAGCCATGCTGTATAAATAATGATGCTCAAGTCCGTCACTACATGAAATCCAGCTGTTTCCACTGTTATAACTTTCAAGGTATGCGCGATCAGGTCCGCCCATAAATCCATCACCACATGATGCATAAAGGCGATTTGGAGCTTCAGGGTGCATGAGTAATTGATGCGCATCGATAGGAGCACCGAACTTTTTATCAATCCATGTATGCCCTCTATCATTACTTTGAATAACAGCACCAGCTTCAATTGAAACATGGATTGTATTTGAGTTGTTTGGATCAACTGTAATCCAGCGTGCGTGATGGGTAAAAGGTCTAGGTGGAAAAGCCCACGTATAAGAAGATAATAATGATTTCATATTTTTAAGTTCAGTCCACGTTTCACCACCATTTTCTGAACGGAATAAAGCACTAGGTTCTGTTCCTACATAAACGACGCCATATCCGTTAACTTGTTCATTAGGGCTTATCGTAATGGAAGTGATCGAAGAGTGTAAAATCCCATCTTCTTTCGGGAAATCAAAGTAACGATATGAATCTCCAATTGGTTTCCACGAATCTCCGTCATCGTCACTTAGCCATAAACCTCGTCCAAATGTGCCGCAATATACACGATTCTTTTGGAATGGATCAACTGCGATACAAGTAGGTTGCATATTTTGTAAGTGATATGCGGTTTCATAGTTACCATATCGTTCTTTTACAACAATAAGTTCACGTTCCATACAGAGAAATAGTCGTTTCAATTCAATAACCTCCTTCAAATTTCTTTCATTAGTAAACAATATGAAGCTGAAAAAGAAGTAGTCTTATTTTTTGTTGAGAAAAAGGACTTGTTTGAAAAAAAGCGAAGTGTGTATACAGAGGAAGCGGGATAAAGTGGAACTTTAATCAGTGGGGTATTGTTCATCTTCTACGGATTAGTAGCATTCACTATCGGGCGTTAATGGGGGATAAAGATAGGGAATGTGTTTCATACTAACATACAGATATTGCACTTAAAGGAGTATTTGTATGGGACACTCACATGATCACGGTCATTCAAAAAATAAAAAGGCATTACTAATTGCCTTCCTACTAACGACTAGCTTTATGATTGCTGAAGTTATTGGTGGATTTGTAACAAATAGCTTAGCACTATTATCTGACGCGGGGCATATGTTAAGTGATGCAGTATCCTTAGCTTTAAGTTTACTTGCATTTAAGCTTGGAGAAAAAACAGCAACGGCTGCAAAAACATACGGATATAAGCGTGTCGAAATGTTAGCGGCATTATGTAATGGTGTCGTTCTTATTGTCATTTCAGTATACATTTTTATTGAAGCAATTCGTCGTTTTAAAGAACCGGTGGAGATTTCTAGTAATGGGATGCTCATTATTGCTGTACTTGGTTTGCTTATTAATATTGTATCAGCTTGGATATTAATGAGAGGCGGAGATGTGAAAGATAATTTGAATTTAAGAAGTGCTTTCTTACACGTACTAGGCGATTTATTAGGTTCAGTCGGAGCAATTATTGCTGCGTTACTTATTAAATTTTTTGGTTGGAATGCCGCAGATGCGGTTGCTAGTATTCTTGTGTCTATTTTAGTCATTATAAGTGGATGGCGTGTAACACGTGATACAGTTCATATATTAATGGAAGGCGCACCGCAGCACATAGATGCTGAAGAGGTGAAAAATACATTATTAAATATTACTATTGTAAAAGAAGTTCATGATTTACATATATGGTCTGTAACATCAGATTTTCAAGTACTAACTTGCCATCTTATTATTAAAGGTAATGAGACGCAAAGTGTATTGAAAGAAGCAACGGATGTATTAAAGGGAAAATTTCATGTAGAACATGTCACCATTCAAGTAGAAATTGAGGGTGAATTTAATCATAGTGAGACAACCTGCAAAATATGAAAGAAAAAGGGTATGAAAAAGTGTCATAACATTCTTCGCGTGGCATACATATATATAATGTGGCCACAAATACTTTGCAAGGTAAATATTTCATAAGGTTACTTTACTTATTAAGAATCATCTTTTATAATCAAAAGTGGTAATTGATAAAGATTATCATTTTCAATGATCGTAGAAAGGAGTTTTTTAAAAGATGAGTAGTCAACTCCGTTTTGCTGTTGAAAATCGTAAGAGGCATTTAATCGATGAGTTAATTGGAGCAGGGGTGTTTAAGGTTCGTGATCGACAATTATACGAGCTTTCTGTAGAGGAATTGGAAAAAGAGTACGAGCATATTGAAGAATTTGCAGACATTCAGGCATAGCCATATAGAGTAGTAAAGAAAGAGCATGTTACATAGAAGTGTAACATGCTCTTTTTTGATTTGATTTTTTTCAGCTTCAGGTAATGCCACAATCGATTCACCAGCACCTTGTATTGTAATAAATGATGTGTGTTCTTTTGGATATAGGGAAATATAGTACTGCATATGAGCTGAGAACAGCAGTGAAAATCTCTGTTGTGGCAAATATTAAAAAAGTTATTATTAGATAGTTTTTTCGAAAGAAATAAAAATACAATATTTTTTATATTTTTCATTGCGAAAAGCGCAATCTACTTTTACAATAGAAAGGGTTGTGAATATATTATACTGAAAAAATAAATCGAAATAATATGAAAATTTTGTTTTGTCTTCGCTAATTGTATATTACATACACGTAAGACGACATACATCATGTTATCGACTTGTAAGGAGAGAAAAAAATGAAAAGTGTAAGATTACCCTCGATGCTAGAAATCATCATTCTTTTATCCCTATTTCTTGCTGTCGTCTTTTCCTTCCAAACGATTTTTGATCTCCCAATTCAATTAGCGCTATTTATTTCATGGTTTTTAGTTATTGCGCTTGGATTAAGGTTAGGATTTCGTTATCAAGAATTGCAGGATGCAATTACGAAAGGGATTTCTAATGGATTAGAAGCAATTCTTATTTTAGTTGCAGTTGGAGCTTTAATTGGAACATGGATTGCTGGTGGGGTTGTACCTACATTGATTTATTATGGATTAGAATTCATTCACCCTAGCATATTCTTATTGGCAACTTTAATTATTTGTTCAATAACTTCTATCGCGACAGGAACATCATGGGGAACAGTTGGAACAGCTGGTATTGCTATGATGGCGATTGGTGAAGGGCTTGGATTACCACTACCGCTCGTTGCGGGTGCAGTTCTTTCAGGAGCTTATTTCGGAGACAAATTATCGCCACTTTCTGATAGCACAGTTCTTGCAGCTTCTATGGCGAAAGTAGATGTTATTGCTCACGTTCGAGCTATGCTCGTATTAGACGTTCCAGCTTATATTATTACCGGCATTATGTTTACTGTTGCTGGATGGATGTATGGCGGGGATAATGTAGATTTAAATAGAGTAGAGTTTTTAAAAGAATCCTTATTAAAGCACTTTGATATTAAAATATGGATGCTTGTTCCAGCGGTAATTGTTATTGTGCTATTGGCGATGAAGAAACCATCTATGCCAACAATTGCTATGGGAGCTTTAATTGGTGCAATTTGGGCAACTCTTTTCCAAGGAATGCACTTTGGAGAGGCAATTGGAACAGCATATAACGGATTCTCAATTCAATCTGGTGTCGAGTTTGTCGATAAGTTATTAAACCGTGGTGGAATTAACGGTATGCTTGGTTCAGTAGCCGTTATTATTTTCGGCTTAGGTTTTGGTGGATTACTTGAAAAGCTAGGTGTTCTAAAAGTAATCGTATCGAAATTTGAGAAGAAATTAAATTCTGCAGGTAATGTAACATTGTCTACATTAATCGTTGCATTTTTAGCAAACATATTTGGTTGTGCGATGTACGTATCACTTATTTTAACGCCAAAAATTATGGAAGAAAGCTATGATAAATTAAAAATAGATCGCCGCGTATTAGCACGTAACTCAGAAGTAGGTGGAACTTTGACTTCTGGTATGGTTCCATGGTCTGATAATGGTATTTTTATGGCTGGTATTTTAGGTGTATCAACGTTATCATACGTTCCATTTATGTGGTTAAGCTTCGTATCACTCATTTTAGCAGTTATTTATGGATATACAGGCAAGTTCATCTGGTATGTAGATGATGTGGATAAAGGAAAGCAAGCATCATAAAAAAATTACCTTCTGCGGTGGCGGAAGGTAATTTTTTTTATATGTATCAATGAGAATTCTTATCATTGGATAGAAAATCTGTTAAAATAAAAGATGTAGGTATTTTATTTTCAAGGGGATGAAAAAATGGAGTATAGAATTGAAAGAGATACATTAGGAGAAATGAAAGTTCCAGCTGATAAATTATGGGCAGCACAAACGCAGCGCAGTAAGGAAAACTTTCCAATTGGAACAGAGCATATGCCGCTTGAAATTGTAAAAGCATTTGCGATTTTAAAGAAGAGTGCAGCGCTTAGTAATCAAAAATTAGGGAAGCTATCAGAAGAGAAGACGCAAGCAATTGTGGAAGCTGCTGATGAAGTTATTGCAGGGAAATGGAATGAACATTTTCCACTTGTCGTATGGCAAACAGGTAGTGGTACACAATCGAATATGAATGTAAATGAAGTAATTGCAAACCGTGGTAATCAAATTTTGAAAGAAAAGAGATCTGACGTACATATTCATCCGAATGATGACGTGAATATGTCTCAAAGTTCAAATGATACGTTCCCAACAGCACTTCATGTAGCCTGTGTAATCGCGGTAGAAAATCATGTATTGCCAGCTATTACGAAATTAAAAGAAACATTAGCAGAAAAAGTAACTGCATTTGAACATATTATTAAAATCGGTCGTACGCATTTACAAGATGCAACACCTTTAACGTTAGGACAAGAAATTAGCGGATGGCACCGTATGCTTGAAAAAACAGAGCGTATGATTGCAGATAGCAATACATATATGAAAGAATTAGCAATTGGTGGTACAGCGGTTGGAACTGGAATTAATGCGCACCCTAAATTTGGTGAGATGGTAGCAGAAGAAATTAGTCTGTTTACAGGTAAACAATTTGTTTCCGCACCAAATAAATTCCATGCGTTAACGAGCCATGATGAAGTTGTATTTGCACACGGAGCATTAAAAGCATTAGCTGCTGATTTAATGAAGATAGCTAATGATGTGCGCTGGCTTGCAAGCGGTCCACGAAGTGGTCTTGGGGAAATTATTATTCCTGCAAATGAACCAGGAAGCTCTATTATGCCAGGTAAAGTAAATCCAACGCAAAGTGAAGCATTAACAATGGTTGTAGCACAAGTTATGGGGAATGACACAACAATCGGATTTGCTGCGAGCCAAGGTAATTTTGAGCTAAACGTATTCAAACCAGTTATTGCTTACAATTTCCTGCAATCTGCGCACTTATTAGCTGATGCAACCGTTTCATTTAATGATAAATGTGCAGTTGGTATTGAAGCAGATGAAGAAGTAATTAATGAAAATGTAAATCGCTCATTGATGCTTGTAACAGCGCTAAACCCACATATCGGATATGAAAATGCAGCGAAAATTGCAAAGCATGCTCATAAAGATGGGCTAACTTTAAAAGAAGCAGCACTGCAATCAGGATTACTAACAGAAGAGCAATTTGATGAAATTGTAGACCCGAAAAAAATGATCGCTCCGAAAGAATAATAGAAGAGGCCAAGGTTCTTAGTTTAGAATCTTGGCTTTTTTCTCGCCAAAATAATCGCATTACTAACATCCCATTTTGTAAAACAATAAATGATAGCTAAAGGAAACTTTTGAATAGCTCGATTCCATTCTTGTCTAGATTCTTCATACTCACAATCATATCTTGTAATAATTTCACCTGTTAATCCTTCATAACTTAACTCATACATAATAAGCACCTTTCATTCATTTTGTGTAGAAGGTTACTTTTTTAGAAATAGTGTATGCTCGTATCGTTTGTTTGTGATGGAGGGATAGTATCTTTATGTAATAAAAAATAGACTAACTATTGGGTAGTTAGCCTGAGGGAAGAATAAATATGTAAACGGCGGTTTTGCTTGGGGAGGATATTCAATTCTTATATAGTTATCCTAATAGCACCTCAAACAAAATTATTCATTTGAGGTGCTATTGATTATTTTCACATTTGGCCAGTTTTCTTTTAAGAGTGAAATGAATTTCTCCTCTTCTTGTGGTACGAAAGATGTTACTGAGTCGAATAAATTATAATGAATTTCTATTTGCTGTCTTGTCCAATTTTCTGAACGAAGTTTTTTACCAGAGTATTTAATGTGACGTATATCTTCAAATGGAATTTTAGTACGGAGTATGAAACCATGTTTAACAACAAGGGCAGATTCCGTTATTTTGTAATGAGAAAAATAGAAAGAAGAGAGATTCACGATATTTAAGAGCATCATGAGAGTGAAAAAAATAGAATTCTCATTTTGAAAGAATAGAGAAATGAAAAAAATAACTAAAAACAATGAGATTAAAATGATATGAAATGGATTTTTTTTCGCTTTAAATTTCAATTAAATCACCTCGGTATACCAGTCATTAAAATAATTAAATCACAATATTGTAATGAAACGTAAAAATATGCAACATTACATATTTTTACGTTTCATTATTCGTGTAAACTTTTTTGATGGGGTAAATTTAAATGAAGTTTTTCAAAAGTGGAGTTGCAGAAAATGATTTGCAGAAAAAGTATTAAAGTAATAGTCATAATTAGTTGTATGATGATTAGTGGTTGTTCAAATAGATTTGTTGAGGATGGAAATCGAAAACATGTATTTGTACAAGCAAGTAAAGTTTTAGTAGAGGTTGTTTATAAAATATATAAAAAGTAAAAGGTGTTTCCGTATATGGAAACACCTTTTTTGTAGTTGAAATTGAATGTTGAAGTTTTGGAATGTGTGAATGCCGGCTCCATGTTGAATTAGGTTTTTATCACTTAAATATTGAACAGCATATTTCACTTCTTTCAATATAATAAGTGGTTTATTAAAACACATTCGCTGTTTGTTGTGATAAGTCCTTTTTATAACGTATAAATAGATGTTTTTATAAAAGTTTGTAAAATAGGCAAACGAAACATTGAAATGTTTACTTTTTATATGTTAAGATGATGAAGTGATAATAAACGTTATTGTAATTTGTTTGTTTTTAAATAAACATTTCGAAGGAGTGTTTGGTATGAGTGATATTTCAGAGAAGTTTTGGGATGCATCAGTAGAGGAATTGAAGAAAGGGTATGTGTTCGATGAGGAAGCGGAAGAATTTGTTTGTTTAGCTTGTGGAGAAACGTTTATAAAAGGGGTTATTTATCAAGATAATCAGGTTTTGTATGAAGCAGAGAAGTTTGTACAATTGCATATTCAAAATGAGCATACGTCTATGTTTGAATATTTATTAAATCTTGATAAGAAGTTTACAGGTTTAACTGATTTACAAAAGAGAATGGTTCAGTTTTTCTATATGGGACTTAATGATAAAGAGATTGTAAAAGAGATGGATGGCGGGAGCACATCAACGATTCGTAATCACCGATTTACATTGCGAGAGAAGATGAAGCAAGCGAAAGTATTTTTAGCGTTAATGGAATTATCAGAAGAAAAATCAAAAGTTCAATCGAAATTTGTACCGATTCATAGAACAGCTACGATGGTGGATGATCGATACAATATTACGGAGGAAGAAAATGATGAAGTCTTAAAAATACATTTTACAGAAGGATTGGATGGGCCGCTTTCTAAATTTCCGAAAAAGCAAAAGCGTAAATTAATTATATTACGTCACTTAGTGAAGAAGTTTGATAGTAATGAAAAGTATACTGAAAAAGAAGTAAACGCAGTTTTAGAAAATGTATATCCGGATTTTGTAACTTTAAGAAGATATTTAATTGAGTATGGTTTTTTAGATAGAACAGCCGATGGAAGCCAATATTGGGTGAAGTTATAAGAATGAAGCAAAGAAAACGAATAGAAGCACATCATAAAAACAACTATACAAAGAGATAGGGATTGAAATATGTAGCACATTATAAAGACAAAGAAATGTATGTTGAAAGTATGGTGAGCTTGAAGCATGAGAGGTCTCAAAAAGAAAGGGACTGGGCATTTCAATATCGAAAGTAGAATTGAAAAAATTGCAACAGTACGGAGCACAAAGGTGTAACCGTACAAACTTTTAATAAAAGGAGAAATGAAATTTGAAACCACCTACAGATAACAGTGAAGAAGGTGTAGAGTCACAGAAGTCAGAAAAGGAAAATAAACCGATATGGAAATCGATGTCCATGTTTTTAGTGCCGTTACTTTTAAGTAATGTATTACAATCAGTTGGACAGTTATTTGGAATGGTAGTAGTAGGAAGATGGCTTGGCGTAAATGATCTAGCAGCCATATCGGCATTCTTTCCGTTATTTTTCCTGCTCGTTTCATTTGTAATTGGAATTGGTTCTGGTAGTTCAATTTTAATTGGTCAGGCATTTGGTGCTAAAAATGAAGAGCGCTTAAAAGCTATCGTTGGTACGACGCTTACGTTTACTTTTATTATCGGAGTCGTGTTAGCGATAATAGGTAGTAGTTTTGCGATGGATATTATGCGTCTTATGGGAACGCCAGAAAATATTATTGAAATAAGTGTGCATTACGCAAGAATTTTATTTATATCTATGCCAGTATTATTTTTATATTTTGCATACACAACATTTATGAGAGGTACAGGAGATTCTAAAACGCCATTTTACTTTTTAATCGTAAGTACAGCTTTAAATATGATCTTATTACCGATTCTTATTTTTGGTTGGTTAGGTCTTCCGAAATTAGATGTTTACGGAGCAGCCTATGCTTCTGTTATATCTACAGTTATTACGTTTATTGTCATGCTAGTGTATTTAAAGAAGAAAAATCATCCACTGCAATTAGACGGGACAGTAAGAAAATATCTTCGTATGGACTGGGAGTTATTAAAGTTATTGTTACGACTTGGTATTCCATCGAGTATTAATATGATATTAGTTTCATTATCAGAAATTGCGGTAATCGCATTTGTGAATCGCTATGGATCAGATGCAACAGCGGCGTATGGTGTTGTGAACCAAGTTGCAAGTTATGTACAAATGCCAGCGGTTAGCCTCGGTATTACAGTTTCAATTTTTGCAGCGCAATCAATTGGTGCGAACCAATTTGATCGATTGCAGAAAGTTGTTAAGGCCGGAATTATTATGAATTATATCATTGGTGGTGTATTAATATCTCTTATTTACTTGTTCTCAAGAGATATTTTAGCACTATTTTTAACAAGTCAAAATACAATTGACATTGCTCATAGTCTAATCATGATTACATTATGGAGCTACTTAATTTTCGGTCATGCACAAATTATTAGTGCGACAATGCGAGCAAGTGGTACAGTACTTTGGCCAACTGTGATTAGTGTTGTATCAATCTGGCTTGTTGAAGTACCTGTGGCGTATTATCTTTCTTACCATACGAGCCTTGGAATAGAAGGGATATGGATTGGGTATCCAGCTGCATTCATCGTCAGCTTAATATTACAGTATGCATATTATAAGCTTTCATGGCAGAAGAAACGAATTACACGATTAGTGAGTTGAAAGATAAAAATGTCCCTAAGTCTATATACTTAGGGACATTTTTTTGATGAATGCTTATAAATAACTTTTTAAAGTTATGTCAAAATGTTGTCTAATGAGTTTTCCATTATTCATATAAAACTCCCAAGCTGTATCTGGCTCACCGATAATTTCAAATGAACCTTCTGTAATATATAAAGCGCAATTATCTTCTAATGCAATGCCCTCTATATTACCTTGGTGAGTTTGTAAAAACGTATGGAAGGCATTCATTCTATTTAATTGATTGTAATGGGGGCAAAATCTTTTGTTAACAATACTCCAGCCACTACTTTCTATATAACCAGAACCTTCATAATCTGAACGAATACTAGATGTGAACCAGCACATCGCACCGGCACTATATCCTGCAATAAGTGTTCCGCGTTTTAAAGCACATAGTAACTTTTCATCTAGTTTATGTTCTTTCCATTGTTCAAGCATATGAACGTAATTCCCACCGCCAAGATAAATTAAATCGGCAGAATGAATCATCTCATCTAGTTCATATTTAGTAGGTGTTTCGGTTATAATGCGTAAAATTTGAACCTCACAATGTAATTGCTTTTCAAACGTTTCTAAAAATGACTTTATATATCCTTCATCATCACGACTAGCTGTTGGAATGAATAATACTTTTGGGTATTGTTTATTTGTTAATTCTATAAGTCGTTCATTAATATGCAAGTGATTTGCATCTTGTAAATCACCGCCACCAATGACAGCTAATTTCATAGTAAAGCACCACCTAATAATATTTGTTATGTAAAAATTCGATAGTGGGGAGTTACATTCCTTCTGTGATTTAATGAATAAGGGGAAATAAAGTAAACAATATATTGAAATAGCATGAGGTATCGATATCTGTAGATAGAAAGGAATTAGAAGCAGTTTATCCCGCTATTTGCGGGCAGTAAGACTCCCACCTCAAAATTCGGCTGGAGGGGAGTCGGGCTGCCCGTAAACGCCCGATTGGTGTGGGCTAATAATCAGTAGGGGATGAACAAAACCTCACTGATTAAAGTTTCACTTTATTGATATATAATACTGGATAATATTGTTTTAAAGTATGGAAACAATATGTTTAAATGAATATAACGACGTACTAATTAATATTGAAAGAGTGTTTATATTTAAAAAGTGCGGGGAATACCAGAGGTTTTACAAAAGTGGTTTTTACTTTTTATAGGAAGTTATTTTATAATATGGTAAAATTATATCAATATATGTATTAGCGTAGAATGAAAAGAGGGAGCGTGAAAGAGTGGATTTTCGATTTGAGTTTGCAGCGAAGGTGAAAGAATATTTAGATGATGAAAAAGATGAAAAAATAATAAAAGATGGACACAGAAATATAATTTTTAAATATTTATATCCGTTAGAGAGTGAAATTGGCATTTTTAAAAATCCTAACTTTACTTTTTTTGCATCAGGAAGACGTTCACATATAGTATTAGAAAATATTGAATTTAAAACAGAAGTAAACGTAGAAAGTAATATAATTGAAATTACAAAAATAGTGGATAATGTGGTTATTCCATTAGATACTATCGTAGCAAAAAATCGGGAATTATTTGCACTCGGGCGTAATGAGAAATTTAGTGTGCAAATATTAGAATATTATCTCTATGATACATTTGGAGAAAAGTTAGGTTTACAATGAATGGGATACAGATTCATAATTAGTAGCTATTCGTTTATATCATTCACGTTTGACCTTTCATTTAATTTATACTACAATTTGTAGTGTGAAAGGAGCCGTACTATGTTTACTCAAAATTATAAGTTAAATGAGCAAGGGTTAAATCACTTCTTTGGACCGCTTGAAGCGAAAATTATGGAGATCGTTTGGTCCACTGAGGGGATTACTATTAAAGAAGTACAGCAGAAATTAAGTGAAGAATCCCCTGTGAATTTTAACACTGTTATGACAGTTATGAACAGGTTAGTAGAGAAATTACACTTAGAAAAACAGACTGTGAAAAGAAGTGGCATATATCGTGCTGTACAAACAAAAGAAGAATTCTTATCCAATCAAACGAAGAAAATGACGCAGGAATTAATGGGGGAATTTGGAGATTTAGTTGTAAATCATATGCTAGATGAGTTAGAGCAGGCTGATCCGACTCTAATAAAAAAATTAGAAGATAAATTGAGTCAGTTAAAAAAAGAGGATCGATAAAATGAAATGGCAAATGCGTAAAATCGTATTGTTAGCAGTAATTGTTAGCACTCTCTTTTTCGGCATGTTAGTGTATTACGTTACATATCCATTTCTTTTTCAAAATAAGGCGTTCTTTCTTTCAAAGTTTTGCTTGTTCCAGTTAGAAAAACATATGAAAGAACTATCGCTGATTCGAATTGTAATAGCTGGATTATTATTACTTACTGTACTGATAGTGTGCAAAAGAATTTGGCGGCAATTTTCCCATGGTAAAAAGTTACAAAAGGTACTTGTCCCTTTCATTAGAAAAGGAAAACAAATATATATACTGCCGAACACGGAAGTAGCAGCATTTACAATTGGGTTATTTCGTCCGAAAGTTGTCATGTCAGAAGGGATGCTACAGACGTTTTCAGATGAAGAAATTGATGCGATTATTTTCCATGAAGAATATCATCAAAACAATCGGGATCCGCTAAAATTATTTTGTTTTACGTTATTAGCAGAAGGAATGATGTACATCCCGATACTAAAAGGGTTGCTACAGCGATATCATACGTATCAGGAGCTAGCAGCAGATAAATATGCGATGCAAAAAATGAAATCTTCATTCGAGTTAGGTAGTGCGTTATTAAAATTAATTAAAATAAAGACAATAGAAAATCGATGTGTTACAGCTTCGTTTGCGAAAACTGCAATTAATTTACGGATTGAGCAAGTGTTAAATGAAAAAGTTGTTAAGCTTAATATACCGTTACACACGAATTCAGTATATGTAACGTTAGGGTTATTTTGTATGTCGATTGTACTTATTGTTGGAGAGTGCATATAGCCTCTTTTTTTTAATAGTTAACACTACTATTTGTAGTGTATTCAGGGGGAATAAAATGAATGCGGCGGATTTAACCATTTGGCTTGTAGCTGGGGCAGGGGTATTGTCATTTATATCACCATGCTCTTTACCACTATATCCATCTTATTTATCATATATTACAGGTGTTTCTATTCAAGATTTAAAAGAGAATCGTGGGATTATGCAAAAATCAGCGATTATACATACAGTATTTTTTATGATTGGATTTTCGGTTATATTTTATGCGTTAGGTTTGTCAGTAAGCTGGATTGGAATAACATTTTCATCTAACCAAAAATTGATTCAACAAATTGGTGGGATTTTTATTGTTTTGATGGGGCTGTTTATGACGGGCTTGTTTCAGCCTAAGTGGCTTATGGCAGAGAAAAAGGTGCAGTATAGAAGTAAATCGACTGGATATATTCGCTCGATTTTAGTCGGTATGACATATGCGGCAGGATGGACACCATGTGTTGGGCCGATATTTTCAGCTGTGCTCATGCTTGGTGCGACGAATCCTGAAGGGGCACTTCTTTATATTACAGCGTATACTCTTGGATTTGCAGTTCCATTTTTCGTGATGGCATTCTTTATTGGAAAGGTAAAATGGATTGTTACATATGCCAATGTCATGATGAAAATTGGCGGTGGAATGATGATTGTAACAGGTGTTTTATTGTATACAAATCAAATGACGAAAATTACAGCGTTTTTTATTCGTCTATTTGGTGGATTTACAGGTTTTTAAAAATAAGGAGGAAGAAAAGTGAAGAAACTAATTGCTATTATACTAGTAGGAGCACTCGTTTGGGCGGGTGTTAACTTTTATAATTCAAAGAAAGAAGAAAAAGAAAGAAAAGCGAAACAAGCGGAGTTACAAGAGAAAGAAGTATTACCACAAGTAGGATTTAAAGCGCCAGACATAACATTAAAAGGATTAGATGGGAAGTTGTATTCGCTAAATGATGCAAAAGGAAAACCATATATTATTAATTTTTGGGCATCGTGGTGTGGACCATGTGAAATGGAGGCGCCTGACTTAGTTCGTTTTTATGACAAATATAAAGAGGATATTGAAATCTTTGCGGTAAATGCAACTGTAAGTGACCCGGTACAAGAAGCAAGCGCATTTGCGGATCATTATGGATTTGAGTTTCCTGTTCTTTTAGATATGGATGGAGTAGCTGGATTAGATTATAAAGTATTTTCTTTACCAACGACATTTTTTGTTAATAAAGATGGAATTATAGTAGATCATGTACGAGGGGTATTACCTCCAGATCAATTAGAAGAGAAGTTTAAGAAATTAATTGAGAGTTAAGAGGAGATCGTAATGATGGAGTGGATTGTGAGGTTACAACCCGTATCTCTTATAATTGGAAGTCTATTTGGATTTATGCTGATGAAACGAAAGATGAGGCACCAAAATATATCATATGAAAAAATGATGGATGCTGTAACAAATGCTTTTCTTATCATCGTATTTGTATGGAAATTTACACCGGCAATTTTAAATCCAGTATGGGCTTTTAGGTCGCCATTGCAAGCATTACTAGCTGTAGGAAGTATGCAGCATATTATAGCAGGGTGCGTAATTGCGAGTGTATACATTGTTTGGAAAAGTAAAAAGGAGCAATTTTCGCTTCGTATTTTACTTGATGCATTGCCATATGGACTATGCATGAGTATTATTTTTTATTTTCTATTTCATCAAAAATTAGGTGTACAAACGACATTGCCTTGGGGTATGAAAATATATGAATCTAAATTTTTATATCATCCTATTTTCTTATACGAGATCATACTCGCCCTTTGTGTAATTGGTTTGTTATGGATGAAAAATGAAAGATTAGGAAATGGCAAGAATATAAGTGGTTTTCTAATTATTGAGGGGATTGCTTATATCATTATTTCGCTTATTAGTGAACAAAATTCGGTTCTATTTGGTCTATCAATACAGCAAATAATGAGTTTCTCTATTATTAGTTTAGGGATTTTGTTGGTGCCAAAAAAATGAAAAATAGCCATGTACGGAGAGCATCCGTGCGTGGCTATTTTTTATTATATATATTAAAAAATTGGAGGAGTAACAGAAAACAAGACAATTGCATTTTTCTCAAAATGATTCACCCATTTATGTTTTAAATAAGCGGGTATTTTTACACTATCACCAGTTTCTAATATGTACTTTTCCTCATTCAAATGCAATGTAATTGTTCCGTCTAATACGAAGGCTAATTCTTCTCCTTTATGTTCTAGAACATTTTCTGATGAAGAAGTATTTGGAGGAACAGTCATAATTGCAGTTGCTAAATTTCCTGTGAAATTAGGTGATAGCATTTCATATGATAAATTATCGATAATCATTTTTTTTCGTTTATGAGAGCGTACGATTAAATCATCTGTATTTGTTTCTTCAAGTAAAAAGCTAAACGTTGGAACATCAAGAGCTTTAGCGAGCACTTTTAATGTTTGAATAGAAGGATTAGCAGAACCACGTTCAATTTGACTAAGCATTGATGGTGTGATTTCGGCCATCTTTGCTAGTTCTTTACTAGTTAATCCTTTTTCTTTTCTTTGTTTTTCAATCTTTTTACCAATATCTATATTTTCCATAATACATTCTCCTTAATGATTATTAAATTATATTTAAATAAATTAAATTAAAATTAACTAAAGTTAAATTTTATGTTAAACTGTATTAAAATTAATTCAATTATAATTTATTATATGGCTAGCTACAAGGATATGAGGAGGAAGAGGAATGAAGGAGATAGAGGCATTAAAAGAGCGATACCCACTAGTAAACAACCTTATTGCAACGGAAGAAGTATTTTGGATGAATCCGAATACAGAAAAGTATGAAACGGCAATAAAAGGTTCGCCGCTTAATGAAGAAAATGTAAAAGATGCGGAAGAGAGATTAAAGCGCTTCGCACCATATATTGCGAAAGTTTTTCCGGAAACGAAAAAAACGAGTGGCATTATAGAATCACCTTTAGTGAAGATATCTGCTATGAAAAAATCTTTAGAGAAAAATTACGGGCAACCTATATGGGGAGAATTACTATTAAAATGTGATAGTCACCTTCCTATATCAGGTTCAATAAAAGCTAGAGGCGGAATATATGAAGTGTTGAAACATGCTGAGCAATTAGCATTGCAGCATGGAATGTTAACAGAGAAAGATGATTATTCAATTTTAGATAGTGATAGATTTAGAGGGTTTTTTGCGAAGTATTCAATTGCAGTAGGTTCTACTGGAAATTTAGGGCTTAGCATCGGTATTATGAGTGCGAAATTAGGTTTCAATGTGACGGTTCATATGTCAGCAGACGCGAAACAATGGAAAAAAGATTTATTAAGAAGTAAAGGTGTAAATGTTATTGAATATGAAGCTGATTATAGTAAAGCAGTAGAGGAAGGAAGGCTGCAAGCAGATGCAGATCCTAGCTGTTATTTTGTTGATGATGAAAACTCACATGATTTATTTTTAGGATATGGAGTCGCAGCATCACGTTTACAAAAGCAATTAGAAGAGTTAGAGATTGTAGTAGATGAAGAACACCCTTTATTCGTTTATCTTCCGTGTGGAGTAGGGGGCGGACCTGGCGGAGTAGCATTTGGCTTAAAGTTATTGTATAAAGACAATGTTCATTGTTTCTTTGCTGAACCGACACATTCTCCGTGTATGTTACTCGGTTTAATGACGGGGCTTCACGATAAAATTGCCGTTCAAGATATCGGGATTGATAATATAACCGATGCGGATGGACTTGCGGTAGGAAGACCATCTGGATTTGTCGGTAAAACGATGGAACCATTTTTGAGCGGGAATTATACAGTAAGCGATGAAGAGTTGTATAGGTTGTTAAAAGAACTGGTTGATACTGAAAATATTTATTTAGAGCCTTCGGCGTTAGCGGGTATGATAGGGCCGTTGAATGTATGTAAAGCTGAAAATGAGTATTTACAAAAATATAGGTTAACAGAAAAGGTGAAGAAGGGTACTCATATTGTGTGGGGAACTGGTGGTAGTATGGTTCCGGAAGACGTGATGAATGGGTATTATAAAACAGGTGTGGAATTAACGTTAAAATAAAAATGAGGCTATTTACAGCCTCATTTTTTTCATGTACATAAAATTCTTTGTTATTTTCACAATAGTTCTTTATAGTATATATAGAGGATAACTAATATTGAATAAATATAACAAAACAGCGTTATTTTACATAATAAGAGGATGTGTGTATACGATGTCATTACAGACAAAATATATAGCGGGTATTTCGCTTGGGGTTATGGGCATAGGTTTTGCGGCTTCAATCCCTTTTCAAGGAACGGTAGCTGGGGAGATTATTCAAGGGGGATTTGAAGCTGGGTTAGTTGGTGGACTTGCGGATTGGTTTGCGGTTACAGCTTTATTCCGTCATCCGCTGGGAATTCCAATTCCACATACAGCATTATTACCAAAAAATCGTAAGCGGGTAACAAAGGGGCTCGTTTCTACGTTAGAAAATGAATGGCTGACGAAAGAAAGTATTACAAGTAAAGTAAAAGAAATGCAGCTAGCACAAATGGTACTGCAAATTGCTGAGAAAGAGTTACAGTCTGACGCTGTGAAAAAAGGAATTGTAACACTTGCCGAGAAAGCGATTATTACAATAGATACGGAAAAGTTAGCTGTTATTATTGAAAAAGAATTAAAAACGTATTTGCATACAATTAATACAAGTAACATATTACAAGTGCTTGTTGATCAATTAGTTGTGCAAGAATATGATGAAAAAACACTTGATTACATATTAGTAAAGGTGAAAGATTGGACAGCGCAAGATGAAGCTCGTTATCAGCTCGGAAGCTTAGGAATGAAGGCGATGGAAAACATAAAAGTAGATGGATTCTTGCAGTTTACTTTGAAATCGTTTATGAATATTGTTGATGAAGATAAAATTGGAGGCATTTTGCAGAAGTTTATTATTAGCAATATTAACAGCTTGCAAGATGCTGATAATAGTACGAGGCAACTTATATTAGCGAAGATTCGTCAAGAAATTATAAATGTAAAAGAAAATGAATCTTTATTACAGGAATTAGAGAATTGGAAAGAAAAATGGATTGCAAATTGGGATGCTACTGACAAAATAAAAGAAATGCTAGAGCAAGTACAGAGTAGGGCAGTTGCCTTTGTGAAAAATGAAGAATTTGCCGATAAATATGTTGTTCCATTTTTAAAAACACAAATGAATAAAGTAAAAGAGGATGAACGAACAGTTCAAAAAATAGAAGATTGGCTACAAAAACAAGTTGTCAATGTTGTTGAAAAAAATCATTCGAAAATTGGAAAGCTTGTGCAAGAAAATCTTGATAAGTTAGATGATAAAACATTAATCGAAATGATTGAAAATAATGTCGGTAAAGATTTGCAGTGGATCCGAGTAAACGGGGCTGTTTGCGGATTTATGATTGGATTAGTTTTAGAAGGAATAAAAGCGATTATATGAGAAAAACCTTCCACAATTGTGGAAGGTTTCTTATTTTTCGATAACACTCATATTTATATTATAAGCTTTCTCGATATTTAACTTGTACGTCCCATTTCCTGTTTTAATCGAATTTTTATACCAATGTTCTTGCTTGTTTAATTCTGGATTTTCTTCTGAAGAATTATTTTCTTTTTTCGTTAAATCTTCTACTTGTTCCCAAGCAGTATTACCGTGAGCTTCTTTTTGATTCGTTACTGCTGTTAAAGATACATCACTTTCTTTTGCAAGATGGACAGACACGTTTGAACTTTCTTGTACAAACCAATTATTTTGTAATTGACCTGGATAAAGAGAAAGTTCGTTATTAGAAGCGCGAATTTCCACGTTTATATTTTGCGGGAGAACAAGTGTCGGTGTCACCTGTGGCGCCGAGTTAAATAACGTATGTTGAACCGGTAATGATTTTAATGTTACATACATCGTTTCTCCAGCTGTTTGAACTGAAAGGAAATCTTCTTGTTTTAAATTGAGTTTTTCATTTGCTTTCGTCGTCATTTCATATGTTCCAAGAAGATGAATTTGATTTGTATTATTTCCCTCTATCGTTAGAGGGTGATGTCCCGCATCCACTACGATTTTTTTAATAGATTCAGGTATATCAAGTTGTCCGTCTGGAATATTACTCGTTTGTTTAGTTGTGTTAATAGAATGACGAACTTCTTCTAGTAATCCAGTTGATAATAAACAGTAAAAAGCAATTCCAACGCTTCCTAAAACTCCGATAAAGAAAATACTAAAAATATCATATTTAATAAAAGATTGTTCTTTTTTAGAGAATAAAAGGTATAGTAAAATTTCAGCACCAAGTATGATAAGTAAAACAGGCCACCATGCTGTTAATGTATCTAATGCTTGAACTCCTTTTACGACTGAAAATAGTAAAAAGCAACCTAACAATATAATGGAAATGCCCATTGAGAATGTTCCAACACGCCAAGTCCTCATTCGTTTGTCCCACCTTTGTTTTCTTTATTTCCAAGTAACAATTTAAAGCCGCCACCAATTAAGAGGAGAGCAACGATAGATGTTTGGAAATAGCGATAATACAGTTCGCTAAGATGAATATTAAATATAGTTGCAAAATAATCGTCCAAAATAGGAAGGAGTGTTTGATCTAATAATTGATAACCACCTAATGCAATTAATCCGATACCAATCCATCTTTGATGATTTATGAAATAATCGATGATAGGTTCGTCATGTATGCGTTCTTTTCCATATTTTGCAGTTTGTTGTAACGCATCAAAAAAGCTATAAAACCAAATGATTGGCACTAAAAATAAAAAGGCAGATAACCTTAATAGATCAAGTAAATAGATAGATAGTAAAAAGGCTGCCATAAGCTGAAGACCACGGCGCTGTAAGCCTAAATACATATGTCCTGCTCCAGGGAACATTGCTAAAATAGAAGCAAATGTTTTACTTTTCTTTCCTTGTTCACGGTGCTCTTCAAATTCTTCAAAAATAGTACGATCAACTAATTGCTCGCCACGTTCTTTTTTCTGTAGTTGCTGAACAACATCGAAGAAATTATAAATCCATAAAACAGGTAACGTAATAAGAAAGATAAGGAAACTTCCTTGAGATGTTAATAGAGCAACGAATATAATCATACTTCCAATACCTGTACAAGCTACTAAAAATGTAAGACCACGCTGCATTAGTCCTAATTGGAAATGTCCAAGTCCAGGAATGATCGATAAGAGAATGATATAAAATCGTTCGCTTTCTTTAGAGGATTCTGTAAATTCTCCGGCAGCTTGTTTTTTCGATTGGTTAATAATAGTGATAACTAAATCTAATAAATTGATCGCCCATAACACGACTAGTAAAAATAGAGAAAGAAAAGCAATATCACGCGCTCCTAATGCTATTGTACAAAATGCTGCAAAGATAAATAGAAATAAAGCCCCTCCGCTATATAAAATAAATCGTCCAAATTTCTTTAAATATAAATGTCCAAGCCCAGGAATTAGCCCTAATACAAGTGCTAAAAAGGGATTTTTATTCATGCTTTGAACCTCCGTCCTTTTTTGATGTGTCTACCGATTTGTTTACAATTTGTTGTGAGATAGAAGACTCGTTATGTTTTGAAGATTTCTCGAAATTTGATGTCGCTGTGAAAATATACTGGAATAAACCACTTACCATAAAAATAATTGTAGCCGCAGTCGCAATGATGTAGTGAATGATCGTGCGCTTTAGTTGGTTTGATTTCATATTTTCATTAGATTGTAGCGTTTTAAAATTAATTTGCGTCATAACTTCGTTCGTAAATGAATTATCATTTATCATTGGAAGGTTTTCATTTTGTTCATCAATACTTTCCATATAAAGTGCTAAACAATGATCACATTCATAAAGGTGCTCTTCCATAGATTCACGTTCATTGCTTTCTAAAAAATCTAATGTATAATTGCGCCAATCATCTTTTGAATAATGCATCATAGAAACTCTTCCTCCTTCCAATGTTTTTTAATCCATTTTCTTGCCCGGTACAGTTTCATTTCGACTGTTTTCACTTCGATGTTTTCCTGTAAAGCAATTTCTTGATAGCTTTTTTCTTCTAAGTAATGTGCAAGAACGACGTCACGGTAATTCTTGGGAAGTTCTCTCAGTTTTTGAGCAATGAGTAATTTTTGCTCTTTCGTCAATAATAAAGCCTCAACATTATGAGAGGATTTTATATTTTCCGCAGTTTCTTTACATAAGGAGAGTTCTTCGTTTTCTCTAGCTTTTTTTCTCTTATAATCAATAGCGTGATTGGTGGCAATACGTGCCATCCACGTTTTTAATCCGCGAAATTGATAATTTGGGAGAGAGGCGTGAATTTTTACGAATACTTCTTGTGTAACATCTTTAGCATCTTCTTCATGTCTTAAAATAGAAAAGATAACTTGAAAAATATAATGACGATATGTTTGTACAAGGATACGAAAAGCATGTTCGCTTCCTTGCTGTGCTTTTTCAATTAATTGTTTTTCCTCAATCGGTCTCTCCCTCCTTTTTGACGCATTCTATTATATAGACGTAAGAAATGATAAGTCACCCTACACATGTTGTAAAAAAAGAATAATATATTTTTAGCAGGAGGGCTATATGAAAAAGGTGTGAAAAAATGGTAAAGAGAAGTATATAATGAGCAAAGAGGAAATGCTACATGGAGAAAGGATGTGAATGTTAGTAGGATAAGGTCTATACTAACAAACATGAAAATTAAAATATTAATAGCCGATGATAATTCTTTTATTAGAGAAGGTATGAAAATTATTTTAAATACATATGAAGAGTTCGAAGTATTAGATACCGTAAATGATGGAAAAGAAGCTGTAGCGTATTGTAAAAAGCATGATGTAGATATTGTACTTTTAGATGTTCGGATGCCAAACATGAACGGGGTAGAGGCGACGAAAATAATTTGTGAAGAGACAAAAACGAAGCCTCTCATTTTAACGACGTTTGATGATGATGAATATATTTTGGATGCAGTAAAAAACGGAGCGAAAGGTTATTTGTTAAAAAATAACGATCCAGAGCGTATCCGTGATGCAATAAAAGGAGTATATAACGGTCAAACTGTTATGCAAGATGTAGTACTTGATAAAATTAAGTCTAATTTAATGGAAAGTAAAGAAGAAGAATCTAGAATTGATAAGAGCCTTTTCACAGAAAGAGAGCTTAGTATTATCGCATTAATTGCGAAAGGTTTCTCAAATAAAGAAATTTCGAAGCAACTTTTCATATCTGAAGGAACGATAGCAAATTATATTACATCAGTTTTAGGGAAAACTGGACTAGAACATCGCACGCAAATTGCGATTTATTACTTAACAGGGAAAGTAGATTAATGTTATGGAATTTTGGTTAACTGTAAGTAAATTAATTGTATTTATATATATTGTGTTTAGTTACATTCACTCAAATGTTGCAAACTTACCATGGGTTATATTTACGCTGCTTATATACCTTTCTGTAAACGTAATAATCTCTATATTAAAAAACGATACGTATAAAAGGGTTTTCATTTGTGTGTCAGTGGGTGTAGTAATTTTATTTACATGGAAGGTGCATCCGCTTTTTATTTTGTTTTTACCTTTGAACTTATATGAAATTGCAAATTATTATATAGAAAAGAAATGGTTAATCTTTTTCATTATGATCCTTCCTATTATTTTTATAGGTGAAGGTATTCAAATGACGTATGGACTTATTAGTGCATTTTGTTTTTTTTCCTTAACGATAGCCCACCGCTATATAGCACGATTATTAAAACTCGAAATGCGAAATGATAAAATGAGAAAAGACATACAAAAACTTACGAAAAGCTTAAATGAAAATAAAGATTACATAAGGCAATCTGAATACACATTTAAGTTAGAAGAGAGAAATCGGTTATCACAAGAAATTCATGATAAAATTGGTCACTCGATGACAGGTGCGCTTATTCAAATGGAAGCAGCGAAGAGATTGATGGAAATAGATAAAGTAAAATCTGCGGAGTTATTACAAAATGCAATTCATATTTCGAAAGATGGAATTGAAAGCATTCGGATTACATTAAAAAATATGAAGCCACCAACTGAGCAAATTGGCATTCATCGTATGAAATTATTCATAGAGGAATTTGCCGGTAAGCATGATGTGAACATTCCTTTCGTATATAAAGGTAATTTAGATATGATTTCTCCAATTCAGTGGAAAATTATTGGTGAAAATGTTACGGAGGCACTAACAAATACGATGAAATACGCTGATGCGACAGTCATTTCAATAGATATTCATGTACTTAATAAAATGATCAAAGTACAAGTGAAGGATAATGGAAAAGGTGCTTTACTTGTAAAAAAAGGCCTAGGCATTATGGGGATGGAGGAGCGAACAGCGTCTGTAAATGGAAAAATTATTGTAGATGGGACAAGTGGTTTTTCAGTAACAATGTTGTTGCCGATATAGTAAGACATGATGAGGATGAATCATCTCATATGAAAAAAGTGAATATTCTCATGTGAAAAGAATGAACTTCTGCACTGAGCAGGTTCATTCTTTTTGTTTATAATAAAGTGAAACCTTAATCAGTGGGGGTTTTGTTCATCCCACACTGATTATTAGTTGAACCAATCGGGAGTCTTACTGCCCGTTAATGCGGGATAACAGCAGAGAAAACGAAATAGGGGTGAAATGATGAACACATTGGAAATTAAAAATTTAACGAAAAAATTTGGTGACTTCATCGCGGTAGATAATATGTCTTTATCTATTAAAGAAGGAGAAATATTTGGCTTTTTAGGGTCGAATGGTGCTGGTAAGAGTACAACGATAAATATGATTGCTGGATTGTTAAGAAGTAATGAAGGCGAAATTAGCATACTAGGAAAAAATATAAAGAAACATAATCGATTTGCGAAGATGAATATTGGTATCGTTCCGCAAGATATTGCGATTTATGAAGAGTTAACTGCCTATGAAAATGTGAAATTCTTTGCTGGGTTGTATGGATTACGAGGAGCCGAGCTAAAAGCGAGAGTAGAGGAAGCACTTCAATTTGTAGGCCTTAGTGATAAACATAAAAGTTACCCGAAAAACTTTTCTGGCGGGATGAAACGAAGACTGAATATCGCTTGTGCAATCGCTCATAGACCGAAGTTAATTATTATGGATGAACCGACAGTTGGAATTGATCCGCAGTCAAGGAACTACATTCTTCAGTCTGTCCGAAAATTAAATGAAATGGGAAGTACGATTATTTATACGAGTCACTACATGGAAGAAGTAGAAGAGATTTGTACGAAAATAGCAATTGTAGATCACGGTAAAGTAATTGCAGAAGGCACGAAAGAACAGTTAAAAGCGATTATTACTGATACGAAAGACATTTGGATTGAAGTGAAGTCAGTAGAAAATCTAGACGTTGAAAAATTAAAAGAGGTAAATGGTGTGAAAGCTGTTCAAATTGAAGAGAACGTAATCAAAGTAAATTCTGATGCAGGATTAAATAATTTAAATAAAATTATTCAACACTTTATTAATCATGATATTGAAATTCGTTCATTAGAAGAGCAGGCTCCGAATTTAGAAACAGTATTCCTTACGTTGACTGGAAGAAACTTACGAGATAAATAAAGTGATTGTAAGAATAGAAAAGGGAGGTTCATCGATTGAACATCTTCAATATTGCAGTTATGCACATTAAAAGAGATTTCAGGGACGTAAGAACTTTAGTTTTTATGTTAGCATTTCCAATTGTGCTTATGCTTGTGTTAGGAACAGCGTTAAGTAACGCATTTAATAGCGATAGTCAAGCGATTAAGGATATACAAGTGCTATATAAAGATGAAGCGAGTAGCACATTTTCTCAATCATTTGAAGCATTTACGAAAGAAGTCGATAAATCAGGTATTCACTTTAAGAAAATTTCCGGAGGTATAGATGGGAAAGAAGAAGTGAAGCAAAATAAATATACTGCATATGTAGAGTTAAATAAGGATGGTGCGAAATTTTACGGAAGCGACAGAAGTAGTATTGAGGGAAGTATTGTCGAAGGAATGCTTACAACATTTGTTGATAAGTACAACGTAGCGGCCGAAGTTGCAAAAGTAGATCCGAGTAAGGTTAGCGCAGTTATTTCAAACGGAAATCATAATGATTATATTAAAGAAACATCTTTACGAGCTGCTAAAAAACCAGGTTCTATGGATTACTATGCGGTTGTAATGACGACGATGATTGCACTGTACGCTGCAATGGGGGCGAGCTTTTTAATTCGAGGAGAACGAATACGTAAAACAGGAGATCGTTTAATTGCAGCACCTATAAGTAAAGCTGAGATTTTCGTTGGGAAAGTGCTCGGTAGTCTTGTAGCGAATGCACTTTGTCTATTACTCGTCGTTTTATTTAGTAAATTTGTTTTTCAAGCGAATTGGGGCGACCATCTTGGAATCATATTTATTATTTTACTAACAGAAGTCTTTCTAGCAATTAGCTTCGGTTTAGGAATCGGATTTATTACAAAAACAGGTGAGGCATCTAGAGCAATTATTATGGTTGTTGTGCAATTAGCTTCTATTTTTGGTGGTGCGTATTTCGTAGTGGAAGAAAATGTCGTTACGAATTTATCGCCATTAACGTGGGCCAACACAGCCATTATGAAAATTATTTATGCAAATGATATAGGGGCGGCACTGCCAGTAATATTTTTAAACCTCGGAATTTCAGCACTCTTTTTATTAATTGCGATTATTGCATTACGTAGACGGGAGGGGCTATAGTATGAAAGATATTTTATGGCTCATACAAAAAACGTTATCTGTACTTCTGAAAAATAAAAAAGGTTTATTAATTATTATTAGCTTGCCAATAATAGGAACGCTCATCTCCTTTTCAATATACGGAAATGTAGGGCAAGGAACGTTAAATATCGGGGTTATAAATAAAGAAAATCAACCTATCGCAAATGATACAGTGAAATTTTTAGAAGGATTAAATCATGTGAATGTAAGTAAAATTAAGGAGTCTGAAGTGGAAGATAAACTCACTTCAAAAAAACTTGATGGTGTTATTACATTACAGTCTGGTTTTTCCGAAAGTGTTCGAGCAGGGAAACCGAGTCATATTGAAGTTTCATCGATTAAAGGTGATCAAGTAACAGTATTTATAAAATCATATTTATATAACTATGTTGATAATATCGCTGCGATTAGTAAGGTGGCAGGGGCGGATCAAAGTACGTTTGATAGTATGTACGCTGGTTATCAAAAAAGTTCATTTAAAGTAAAAGCAGAGACACTTGAAGATACTTCGAAAAATAGGGATATGACAAATCAAACGATTGGTTATCTTATTATGTTTATGCTATTTTCAGCGATGAACTTATCAGGATTTATATTAAAAGAAAAAGAGAACAGAACGTATTTTAGGTTATTATCGACACCGATAGATGGAAAGAAATTTATATTATCTAATGTCGCAGTGAATATGATTATATTAACATTACAAATTGTAATTGCCGTATTATTTATGACGAATGTTTTTCATACGAATATAAATATGCCTGTCACAGTTATGATTGGTGTACTCATGATATTTGCTTTAATCGCAATTGGTTTATCATTAGTCATTGTGTCTTTTTCAAAAAGTTCAACTGCTTCAAATGCGATGCAAAATGTTGTTATTGTACCGACATGTTTATTAGCGGGATGTTATTTTCCATATGATATTATGCCGAAAACAGTACAAAAAATAGCTGATTTTTTACCGCAACGCTGGCTAATGGACACGATTTCGAAATTACAGCAAGGAATTCCGTTTTCAGAGTTGTATTTAAACATTTTAATTTTATTCGCCTTTGCGATAGCGTTCTTCTTAATTGCGATTTATAAGTTTGGAAGAAATAATGATGCAAGGAACTTCATTTAATGAAAAGGTGTGGCGCAATGCCACACCTTTTTTGTATTCGTAATTTAAAGTATCTTTTGTAATATAGGAATGCTTTTGTAGAGCACTTCGTTATGTGAAGCATGCACAACATATTTATTTCCCTCTAGAAGAAAAACGCTATGTAGAACAGCGTTACCATCACCATGTTTTGTAAGTATATCACCGACGACTTTTCCGTCTGTCCATTCCAGTTTTGAATGTGAAGGGACGACTTGTAAATATTGAATCGTTTCTACTCCATCTCCTGCAATGAGTGTAGTTTCAATATTTCTTTTCTCTATAATAAATCTATTTGCATTTAATGTATCGAGGAATGGATTTTTCGTTTTCATCTTGTAATAAGGAAGAAATGTAATAGAAGAGCCGGATCTTATAAATAAATAATTTCCGTAATCTTTACAAGGAATAACATCTTGTAATCCTGGAAAGTAACGGTGTATCGCTTCAACTTTATTCATTTTGTGTAAGGTGCTTACGTAGTGAATGTATTGTTCCATATAAAAATGAACGATATTTATTTTAGAAGATGTATGTACTGGGAGAGCACCTCCAGTCCAATAACTATAATTGGGGGGAGATCCAGCGTTTGGTGTACAGAGTATAATAAGTTGCTCCACATCATTTTCATATTCTTCACTTTGAACGTAAGAACGTGCAAGAAGTCCGCCCATACTATGACAAACTAAATTTAGTTTGTCGCACCCTGTAAATTTTTTAACATAGGCAATTGTTTTTAATAAATATTTTTGAGTGGAAAAAGCAATACGCTGACGCCAGTCATAAAAACAGATAAACAAGTTTTTATTTCGTTCATAGCCGATACTTTCTAACATCATAATGAATGGTTCATAAATAAACGAAGAAAGCCCAAAGTTCCAATTACCGGTACCAGGAATAATAATATTACTCATTGAACCGAAAAGACCTGGGATAAAAATAATAGGAGTTTTTGCTCTTTTCATAGTCTGCTCTCCTTTAAGTTTTTAACATCCGACAAAAAGTAAGAAAGACATTTCGTATGAAAAAATAATTTAATGAAACACTACGAAATAATAAGTAATATGAGCGGAAGGAAATCAAAATGATTAAAAAAATATTGCGAATTACTTCTATTATTATTGCTATTTTAGTTTTTATGTTAATTTGGATGCATATTGACGTTACTTTAGGTAGGAAAATGGAAGCTGGGGAAAATATGCCGACAGAGTATGCGTCTCATTATAGTGATTTTCAATTATATGTAGAAGGGAAGTCGCTTTATAAACAGTTGTTTACGGATATAAAGGAATCGAAACAATCCATTTATACTTACTTTTATATTCTCTCAGATGACAAAAGTAGTCATACATTTTTAAACTTATTAAAAGAGAAAGCAAAAGAAGGAGTAAACGTATACGTATCGGTTGATTTAATAAATGATTTATCATTTGAAAGAAAGATGAAAAAAGAATTACAGGAAAGTGGTGTTCATTTTACGTATAGTAGAAAACCTGAATTGCCATTCGGATTTTATTCTCTTCATCACCGTAATCATCGCCGTATTACAACGATTGATGGGGAAATTGGTTATACGGGTGGATTTAATATGGGAGATGAGTATTTAGGGAAAGATAAGCGCTTTGGATATTGGCGTGACTACCATGTGCGTATAAGAGGAGAAGGAGCAAAAGATTTAGAAGAGCAGTTTGCTTTAGATTGGCAACGAGATACGAAAGAAGAGATAAAAAGAAGTACGAATAAGGCTAGTAAAGGGAACACATTACATACTATGGCTAGTTACAATGGGCACCAGGTCGCTGAAAAATATATAGAGTTAATAAAACAAGCGAAGCATTCGATTGTCATTACAACACCATATTTTATAGCGAAAAATAAAGAATTAATGAATACTTTAATTGGAGCGCAAAAGCGTGGTGTTACAGTAAAAATACTCTGGTCATATAAACCGGATATTCCTCTTATTAAAGAGGCTGCATACCCTTATATTCGTCAAGCTGTTAATAACGGGATTACGGTATACGGTTATAAAAAAGGGATGTTTCATGGAAAGTTAATGCTTATTGATAATGAATTAACCGTTATCGGTACAACGAACATAACTGCACGAAGTTTCTATATAAATGATGAGATGAATTTGTATATTCATGGTGGGCCAATTGTAGCACAAGTTAACGAAGCGCTAACGCAAGACTTTCATGATTCGAAAAAGATGACAAAAACGTTTTTTGACAACTTATCTTTCTGGGAGCGTTGTAAGGAGAAAGTGGCGGGATTGGTTGATTTTTATTTGTGATAATTAATGAAGAAAAGGTGTCTATAAAAGACACCCTTTTTTGATGGGAAATAGTTATTTTTCATGCACAAGCATCGTAACATCATCATTAATCAACGTCCCCACATGTTCCCCTAAACATATTTTCTTCATAACTCCAGGCTCATCAAAGTTAAAGACGTGTGCTGGTAAATTGTAGTCCCGAGCAAGCAATAAAGCCGATTGATCCATTACTTGTATGTTTTGTCTAACAATATCGTTATAGTTCAGTTTTCGGTACATTTTTGCTGATTTATTATGTTTTGGATCGCTTGTAAAGACACCATCTACTCCTTGTTTTGCGACTAAAATGGCGTCACTATTCATTTCAATTGCTCTCTGTACACTTGGGTAATCTGTTGTAACGAATGGTTGCCCGTTACCACCTCCGAATATGACAACATAACCGTTATCTAAATGATGTACTGCGCGTAGGCGAATATAAGGTTCAGCTACCGCATTAAAAGGGATAGAAGTCATTACGCGTACTTCTTTATGTGTTTTACTTGTTAGAACACCGCGAAGCATTAAGCTGTTAATAATCGTACCTAACGTACCGATATTATCAGCTTCTACACGATCAATTCCCCATTCCTCAGCTAGATGACCTCTGAAAATGTTACCACCGCCAATGACGATGGAGACTTCGATACCTAAATCAACAATGGATAAAATTTCATTTGCAATATGTTCTAATCGTTTGGAGTTAAAGCTATTTCCAGATTGGTCAGCAAGTGCTCCGCCGCTTAATTTAATTAAGACACGTTTATATGGCTTCATAACAATTCCCCCTATATAGATCGCAATAAAAAAGGAACAAAGGCGAATGCCTTTGTTCCTTCGTAAGAAAATGAAATAGAAAAGAAATAGATATGATGAACTTCTTCGCGTGATTTTTCATAACATCCACTCCTTTTCATCCCCATTTATTTTGAATACGTATATCTTTTTGATTATACGAAATAATCTGATGTTTTATCAAGGTTATTTTATTTCTTTTTTAAGAAAAGGTGTCAATGAATAAGATAAGAAGAATTTTTGAATTTTTTGTGACGAACTTGTAGGTTTTTGTATGATTTTGTAGGTTCGCCTATATGATGTGTGAGTAAGCTTTTATAAATACGAAATGAAAGCGTTCGCATAAAGGGGATGAACATAAATGAAAAAATTCGGATTGGCAACACAAATTTTTGTCGCACTTGTTTTAGGGATTGTAGTAGGGGCAATCTTTTATGGCAATAAAACGGCGATTTCTTATATCACACCAGTTGGGGATATATTTATTCATTTAATTAAGATGATTGTAGTACCGATTGTTATTTCAGCATTAATTGTTGCGGTAGCTGGTGTAGGAGATATGAAAAAGCTTGGGAAACTGGGCGGTAAGACAATTCTTTATTTCGAAATTATTACGACGATTGCTATTTTAATGGGATTACTTGCAGCGAATATATTCCAACCAGGTACTGGCGTTGATATGAATAATTTACAGCAAAGCGATATTTCTTCTTATAAACAAACAGCAGATGCTACAGAGAAGAAAGGTTTTGCTGAAACGATTGTTCACATTGTACCGAAAAACGTATTTGAATCTATCTCGCAAGGTGACTTATTACCGATTATATTCTTCTCCGTATTATTCGGTTTAGGAGTTGCGGCAATTGGAGAAAAAGGAAAGCCTGTCTTTAATTTCTTTGAAGGTGTACTCGAAGCGATGTTTTGGGTTACAAATCAAGTTATGAAATTTGCACCATTTGGTGTATTCGCATTAATTGCTGTTACGGTTGCAAAATTTGGTGTAGGCACACTACTTCCTTTAGGAAAACTAGTGCTAGCTGTATATGTAACTGTTATACTATTCGTTGTGATTGTATTAGGTATTAATGCACGAATGGTCGGAGTAAACATTTTTACATTAATGAAAATTTTAAAAGAAGAACTTATTCTTTCATTTACGACAGCAAGTTCAGAAGCCGTTTTACCTAATATAATGAGAAAGATGGAAGAGTTCGGTTGTCCAAAGGCAGTTGCCTCTTTCGTAATTCCGACAGGTTATACATTTAACTTGACTGGATCAGCTATTTATCAAGCGTTAGCGGCATTGTTTGTTGCACAAATGTACGGTGTTCACATGTCACTGACGGAGCAAATAACGCTATTATTCGTTCTCATGTTAACATCCAAAGGTATGGCGGGAGTTCCGGGTGCATCATTCGTTGTTGTATTAGCAACGTTAGGATCAATGGGATTACCGTTAGAAGGCATCGCATTAATTGCGGGGATTGACCGCATTTTAGATATGATTCGCTCAGCTGTCAATGTATTAGGAAATGCATTAGCTGCCATTGTTATGTCGAAGTGGGAAGGCGAATTCGATGATGAGAAAGCAAAACAATATGTAGAAACAGTCACACAAACAAAAGCAGCATAAGAAATCGTTAAGGAGTGAGTAATCATGACAGTATTAACTGAAGTTACAAACGGTGTACGAATTGAAAAAGATTTTTTAGGTGAAAAAGAAGTGCCAAATTATGCGTACTACGGTGTACAAACAATGCGTGCAGTAGAGAATTTCCCAATTACAGGATACAAAG
This sequence comes from Bacillus cereus, assembly GCF_015071065.1. Classification (GTDB taxonomy): domain Bacteria; phylum Bacillota; class Bacilli; order Bacillales; family Bacillaceae_G; genus Bacillus_A; species Bacillus_A cereus_BA. The sequence continues at coordinate 679,616 of NZ_VOVA01000002.1, forward strand.
TCCATGAAGGTTTAATTAAAGCGTTAGCAATTGTAAAAAAAGCGGCAGCACTTGCTAATACAGATGTAGGAAGATTGGAATTGAAAAAGGGTGGTGCTATCGCAGAAGCATCACAAGAAATTCTTGATGGGAAATGGCATGATCATTTTATCGTAGATCCAATCCAAGGCGGTGCAGGAACTTCAATGAATATGAACGCAAATGAAGTCATTGCCAATCGTGCTCTTGAATTATTAGGAATGGAAAAGGGAGACTATCATTATATTAGTCCAAACAGTCATGTGAATATGGCACAATCAACTAATGATGCATTCCCAACAGCGATTCATATTGCAACATTAAATGCATTAGAAGGCTTATTACAAACGATGGGTTATATGCATGATGTATTTGAATTAAAAGCAGAACAGTTCGACCATGTTATTAAAATGGGTCGTACACATTTACAAGATGCTGTGCCAATTCGTCTCGGACAAGAATTTAAAGCATATTCTCGTGTACTTGAACGTGATATGAAACGTATTAAGCAATCACGCCAACATTTATATGAAGTAAATATGGGAGCGACTGCAGTTGGTACAGGCTTAAATGCAGATCCAGAATATATTGAAGCAGTTGTAAAACATTTAGCTACAATTAGTGAACTACCGCTTGTTGGTGCGGAAGATTTAGTGGATGCGACGCAAAATACTGATGCGTACACTGAAGTATCTGCAGCATTAAAAGTATGTATGATGAACATGTCTAAAATTGCGAACGACCTTCGCTTAATGGCATCAGGTCCACGCGTTGGATTAGCGGAAATTATGCTACCAGCTCGTCAACCAGGTTCATCTATTATGCCAGGGAAAGTAAACCCTGTTATGCCAGAAGTAATTAATCAAATTGCGTTCCAAGTAATTGGTAACGACCATACAATTTGCCTTGCTTCAGAAGCAGGACAATTAGAATTAAATGTTATGGAACCAGTACTTGTTTTCAACTTACTTCAATCTATTAGCATTATGAATAACGGTTTCCGTGCCTTTACAGATAATTGCTTAAAAGGAATTGAAGCGAATGAAGATCGCTTAAAAGAGTATGTTGAGAAGAGTGTAGGAATTATTACAGCCGTGAACCCTCATATCGGCTATGAAGCAGCAGCTCGCGTTGCGAAAGAAGCAATTGCGACAGGGCAATCCGTTCGAGAACTATGTGTGAAAAATGGTGTATTGTCACAAGAAGACTTAGAGTTAATTCTAGACCCATTCGAAATGACACATCCAGGGATTGCAGGAGCAACTCTTTTAAAGAAAAATTAAAAGAAGAGGGGGACAATCCCCTCTTTTTTGTTTACAATATAGAAATGATATATACGAATAGGGGTAGGGATGTTATGAGTAAGTTTACAGTGGCTTCTAATGGTTCATTAGAAACAGCATTAAGAGGAGTAGAAGTATTAGCAACACCACTTTTAAATAAAGGGGTAGCTTTCACGCAAGAAGAAAGAGAAGAGTTAGGACTAAAGGGGTTATTGCCACCAGCAGTTTTAACGTTAGATGAACAAGCACGCCGAGCGTATGAGCAATTCTGTTCTCAGCCGGATGATTTATTAAAGAATGTATACTTAACAGCGTTACATGATCGAAATGAAGTATTATTTTATCGTATTTTAACAGAGCATTTACGTGAAATGTTACCAATCGTATATACGCCTACTGTTGGTGTAGCAATTCAAAGATACAGTCATGAATATCGTAAACCACGCGGTGTTTATTTATCAGTTAACGATCCATCAGGTATTGAAGAAGCATTCACAAATATCGGTGCAACAGCTGAAAATATTGACTTAGTCGTTGTAACAGATGGAGAAGGTATATTAGGAATTGGTGACTGGGGTGTTGGTGGAATTAACATCGCGATCGGGAAATTAGCTGTATATACGGCCGCAGTTGGAATCGATCCTAGCCGTGTATTACCGGTAATTTTAGATGTAGGTACAAATCGTGAGGAACTATTAAACAATCCATTTTATATTGGAAATCGTCACCCTCGTATAACAGGTGAAGCATACGATGAATTTATCGATACATTTGTACAAGCGGTAAATAAACAATTCCCGAAAGCACTTTTACATTGGGAAGACTTCAGTTCTCGAAATGCACGAAAAATTTTAGATAAATATCGTCATGATGTTTGTACATTTAATGATGATATTCAAGGTACAGGTGCAGTTTCGCTTGCTGCTGTATTATCGGCAGTAAAAGTTTCTAGTGTACCGTTAAGTGAACACCGTGTCGTTGTGTTTGGTGCTGGTACGGCTGGAATCGGTATCGCAGATCAAGTAAGAGATGCAATGGTTCGCGTCGGCTTATCAGACGAAGAATCTCATAATCGTTTCTGGTGTATTGACCGTAACGGATTAGTTACAGATAATATGGAAGATCTTCTTGATTTCCAAATTCCATATGCAAGAAAAGAAGCTGAAGTAAGTGAGTGGAAACAAAATGATGTGATCGGACTTGCTGAAGTTGTGAAACATGTAAAACCGACAATTTTAATTGGTACATCTACTGTTGCGGGTGCATTTAAAGAGGAAATTATTAAAGAAATGGCTTCTCACGTAGAAAGACCAATCATATTACCGATGTCGAATCCAACGCCACTTGCTGAAGCGAAACCAGCAGATTTAATCGAGTGGACAGAAGGAAGAGCGTTAGTTGCAACAGGAAGTCCGTTTGAACCAGTTACATATAACGGTGTAACGTATGTGATTGGACAGTCAAATAACGCACTTATCTTCCCAGGACTAGGTCTTGGTACAATTGTTGTTCGTGCAAGCGTAATGACAGACGGTATGTTTGCGGCAGCAGCTGAAGCAGTTGCAAGTATGGTAGATACAAGTCAGCCAGGAGCACCTATTTTGCCAGAAGTTGAAGAGTTACGTAATATTTCTGAAATGGTTGCAATTGAAGTAGCGAAAGTTGCAGTTGCAGAAGGTGTTGCTAGAGAGAACTTAAGTGATAACGATATTAAGATTGCAGTAAAAGAAGCAATATGGGAACCGGAGTATCGCCAAATAAAAGCGGTAGAAAAGGTTAGAATATAGAAAAAAAGCCCGTTTATAATAATAAGCGGGCTTTCCTTATTCATTTTTGAAAAAATACATAGGAAGTGGCATCTTTGAATTGGAATCAATTATGGAAGAAAGATATATCTCTTTTAATTATTTTAATGATTGTTGTCCCAATTGCTGGAGAGCTAAATTTTCATCCTTTCAACGATACGTTTCGCGTTAGCTTTGGGACACCACTTTTCTTCTTTTTATTACTATTTTTAAGAAGAATACCAGCGGCGGTTGCAGGTATTCTGGCCGGAATATCTGTAGTCTTATTCCGTGTATGTCTTGACTGGGTATTGCAAGGGTCATTTTATATGACAGAATCATTTTATTTGCGCTACCCTGTGTTCTTTTATTATTTTATTTATGGAAGTCTTTTTTCGCTTTGTAGGGTGAATAAGTTTCATCAGAAGCCAATTGTTATTGGTTGCCTTGGGATTACAATTGAGATTATCGCAAGTATGTCAGAACTTGCGTTTTATCATATGTTAGTGCTCGGTACAACAATAACCGTTTCTGAAGTGAATAAACTCATTATTATTGCTATTTTTCGTAGTTTCTTTGCGCTTGGTTTTTTAAATATGATGAATTTGTATGAAACGAAATTAAAAGAATCACAAGTGCGAAAAGAAAATGAAAAAATGTTGATGCACCTTTCTAATTTATATGTAGAATCTGTTCATTTGAAAAAAACGTTACAAAATGCGGAGTTAATTACACAAGAAGCGTATCAATTATATCGTAATTTACAAGCGAACGATGATTCAAGTAGTAAAACAGCATTGAAAATAGCGGGAGAAGTGCACGAAATAAAAAAGGATAATCAAAGGATTTTTGCAGGATTATCTAAACTGTTATTAGATAAAAATGTAGCTGAGTATGTAGAAGGTCATGAGCTTGCGGAAATGATTGTGAGAATAAATGAGAAGTACGCTGACATGTTGGAAAAAGATATACGTTTTTCAAAGCATATAGAAGGTGAGCATGCAGAATATCATGTGTATACGGTCTTATCAATTTTCAATAACTTAGTTGCAAATGCAGTTGAAGCAATTGAGGATAATGGTGTTATTATTATTAAGCTATATAAAATTGAAAAACATATATTCTTTGAAGTAATTGATGATGGACCTGGTATTGCGCAAAAATATAAAAAACTAGTATTTAAGCCAGGATTTACTTCAAAGTATGATCAAATGGGAACACCATCAACAGGAATTGGACTTTCTTACATAAACGAAATGGTAACAGAACTCGGAGGAGAAGTAAGATTAGAAGACCGAGAAACTGGCAGAGGGTGTAAGTTTGTCGTTTGTTTACCGGAGTGCAGTTTAAAGCGGGAAGGGGAATAAAGTTGTTTTATTATATCGTAGATGATGATGAAGTTTTCCGCTCCATGCTTTCACAAATTATTGAAGATGGCGATCTTGGGGAAGTAATTGGAGAATCGGAAGACGGAGCTTTTATTGAAGCAGATCAACTAAATTTTAAAAAAGTAGATATTTTATTTATTGATTTATTAATGCCGATGCGAGACGGGATTGAAACAGTTCGCCATATTGCATCCTCTTTTACAGGGAAAATCATTATGATTTCTCAAGTTGAATCGAAGCAGCTTATTGGTGAGGCGTATACACTTGGTGTTGAGTATTATATTACAAAACCATTAAATAAAATTGAGGTTATATCTGTTGTACGTAAAGTAATGGAACGTATTCGTTTAGAGCGCTCTATACATGATATTCAAAAATCATTGAATAACGTTTTCAAGTGGGAACAGCCGCAAGTTCGAAATGAGCCAATGCAAGAAGGGAAAAGAATAGCAGATTCAGGGCGCTATTTATTATCAGAGCTCGGTATTGCGGGAGAGAATGGAAGTAAAGATTTACTTAGTATGCTGGAATATTTATATGGGCAAGAAAAAGAGCAAACGTTTGAATTTGGATTTCCTGCGTTAAAAGATATTTTTCATCATATTACGATAAGGAAATTAGGGGCTATAGCTTTAGATACGGATATTGATAAAGAGAAAAAAGCATCTGAACAAAGGGTACGTAGAGCAATTTATCAATCGTTAAATCATTTAGCTTCCTTAGGATTAACGGACTTTTCAAATCCGAAATTTGAAAGCTATGCTCCGAAATTTTTTGATTTCACTGTAGTTAGAAAACGGATGACAGAAATGACAAAGGAAGAAGTAGCGATTTCTGGACATACGCGAATTAATACGAAAAAGTTTATTCAAGTGTTGTATTTTGAGGCGAAACGGTTGCTGGAGATAGAGTGAAAAGAGATGCTTATAAGTAAGTGTTTCAGACTGTAGACAAAGCCTTGTTTAAGTGACAATACACTTGTACAGATTGACGCTGAGTTTCTTGGTGCTTAAATGCTTTTGACTCTCTTTTTTTACGTATAGTGCCATTCCTAAAATAATTATATTAATATTGTTGGAATAGAAACAAAAAATAAATATAATATTGTTAATGTACCAACGGAGAGGAGGGCAGGCCATGAACAAAGAAGAACAGGTCATAGTGGGTTTCAGGGACTTATATAACAAGATTGTTTGGCTTAATAAGGATAAGATGGAAGACAGTCTTAAAGGGTATAATTCTTCTGAAGTACATTGCATCGAATACATTGAAAAAAATGTAGATTCTAACGTGACAAAACTTGCGGAGTCCTTTTATATGACTCGCGGTGCAATAAGTAGAATAACTAAAAAGCTCATAAAAAAAGGCCTTATCGAAAGTTATCAGAAGTCGGATAATAAGAAAGAAATCTATTTTAGGCTTACTGAACAAGGGAAAGAAATTTATAAAATACATGAAGACCTGCACAAAGAGTTTGAAGAACGGGATAAAGTTGTGTTTGATCAAGTAACTGAGGAAGAATTTGATAGTATACTTAGCTTTGTGGAGAAGTATAGTAGGCATTTGGATACAGAAATAAAGAAACAAGGTATACATATTAAGTCGTAATATATTCGAAAAATGAAAATGAAACGAAAGGCAGTCCAAGAATGGACTGCCTTTTTTATTGTTGTAATTTTGTTGACAGAGAAATAAAATGGAGTTATTGTTTTGTTGATAAGGAAACAAAAATAACTTTTTGGGAGAGAATTTAAATGTCCAAATTCAGATCACATAATGAACATAATGTGGAACAAATCATAGATAAACACGCTTTAATATTCGGTCTCATCTCTGTGTTTCTTTGCGGAATAGGCTTCAGTATTATAATACCTGTCGCTCCATTCTTAGTGCAGCCGTATACAAGTAATTCAGCAGAACAAGCTATAGTTGTTACGCTGTTAACTTCTGTTTATGCAGTCTGCGTATTTTTTGCGGCTCCCGCACTTGGAGCTTTGAGCGATAAATATGGGCGTCGTCCATTACTTTTAGTATGCCTTTTCGGTTCCGCAATCGGATACTTAGTTTTTGGCATAGGAGGAGCTCTATGGATACTATTTGCTGGACGCATAATAGAAGGTATAACAGGAGGGAGCATAAGCACTATCTTCGCATATTTTGCAGATATCATTCCTCCAGAACAGAGAACGAAATACTTCGGATGGGTGAGTGCGGTTGTAGGTGTAGGCACTGTAATTGGCCCAACTATAGGCGGATATCTTGCCAAGTTTGGTTATTCTGTACCTATGTATTTTGGAGCAATAATAACTTTATTAAATGTTGTTTATGGAATCTTATATATGCCTGAGAGTCTTGACAAGAGTAATAGACTGAAAGAGATTACCTTTGTAAGATTGAATCCATTTACGCAGCTTGCAAACATACTTTCCATGAAAAATTTAAAATGGCTACTTGTCTCAGCGTTCTTACTTTGGATACCAAACGGATCTTTACAGGCAATTTTTTCACAATTTACAATGGATACTTTCAGTTGGAAGCCTGCGTTAATCGGACTTATGTTTTCAATTATGGGATTCCAAGATATCATTTCACAAGGTTTCATAATGCCAAAACTTTTGAGAAAGCTTACTGATAAACAGATAGCAATTCTCGGAATGGTTTCGGAGATTATAGGCTACAGTCTTATTGCAGCATCGGCTTTGTTCTCATTTTATCCGTTTCTTATCGCTGGACTGTTTATATTTGGTTTTGGTGATTCGATCTTTGGGCCTTCATTCAATGGGATGCTCTCAAAGTCTGTCGATTCTAGTGAACAAGGAAGGATTCAAGGAGGTAGCCAATCTATTCAAGCTTTAGCAAGAATGATTGGGCCGATCATTGGAGGGCAAATATATGTATCACTTGGTCATGCCGCACCTGCTTTTATGGGGATAATCCTTATAGTAGCCGCAATAGCAGTTTTGTATAAGGGCGCGCATGTAAATATGTAAACTGCCTACTTTATCCCGCTATTATGGACAGTAAGACCCCCGCCTTAAAATTCGGCACATCTATCTCAACGTTGTGTGTGAAAAACTTTTATTGATCTTCTTAATAAAATCATATCTTTTAAACTGTTGATGCGGTGGCCGGTAAAACTTTTACATCAATAATTTAGAAGATATTTAAATACCACGCTGGAAGCTTTCATAACCGCTTGTATAATAGGCGGTTTTAAGAACTTAGGGACAAGTACGGAAACTCTATTTACCTACAGTCGGAGGTGTTTATAAATAAGCATCTTTTTTTGTTGAATCAACATTTTATATTTTCTCTTGGAGCATGTAAAATGTTAAGTAAGAGAAAATGGTTTTACATTAAGGAAGTGTCAAAGCAATGAGTTTTACATTAAATAAATCAATTATTAAAGAAGTGTGCGGAGAGACCTCATATAAAAGAGGCGAAGCTTATTATAAATCAAATAAAGTAATAGTAAATCATTATGATGAAAATAAAGAAATTTGCGAGGCGACGGTAAAAGGGAACGAAGATTTTCATGTTACAGTAGAAAAAGCTAAAAAAGGTGATGTTGTTGCGAAATGTAGTTGTCCTTCATTAGCGTCTTTTCAAACGTACTGTCAACATGTTGCGGCAGTATTGATACAAATAAATTATAATCAGCAAACGGGTGTAATGCTCCCTGCTAGTCGCGAAAACATGAGTGGAAATGATCAATTAACAAGTGGGATGTTTCAGTTATTTGCAGATAAACCACTGAGGCCAAAAAGTAAACAACACCGTTTTGATACACGTGAAATATTAGATGTTGAGTTTATATGTACACCAGTAGCTACGAAAAGTGGTGGGGCACTTCTAGGAATTCAGTTGAAACTTGCCAAAACGTATTTTGTAAATCGTATTAGAGAGTTTCTTTCTAAAGTGGAGAAAAGGGAGCTTTTTAACTGTTCCAGTGAATTTACATATACACCGGATGTACATAGCTTCAGGCAAGAAACGGATGCGATTATTCAGCAACTTATTAAAATTTATCATAATGAAAAAATGTATGAGGATGCGCTAGAAGTACATGCAAAACAAGATGACAGTATGATTTTAATACCACCAGCTTCATGGAATGATATGCTTTCTTTACTTTCTAAAATTGAGTATGTGCAGCTGAAACAAAATGAACAGCTGTTTCATGGTCTGGAAGTTTCAAAAGGTTTATTGCCATTACATTTTGAATTTACGAAAGGGAATAATGGCGGTTTTACACTGCATATAGACGGTCTAAAGCGTGTACAAGTTATGAATATGTATAACAACGCTCTTTACGGTGGGAAATTATATCATCTACCTATTGAAGATTGTATGCGACTTATTGAACTACAAAAGATGATGAATCGTTCAAATAGCAATCAGTTTTATATTCCAGAAAATAAGATGGAGCATTTTGTAGCGAAAGTTGTACCAGGGTTAATGAAACTCGGAACTGTACGCATTGATGAAGTTTTATCAAATCGTGTTGAAACGCCTTCGCTAAAAGCGAAGTTGTATTTAGATCGAGTGAAAAATCGCTTGTTAGCAGGTCTTGAATTTCACTATGGAAACGTCTTAATTAATCCGCTAGAAGAGGATGGGCAGCCGTCTGTTTTTAATCGTGATGAGAAAAAGGAAAATGAAATAATAGAAATTATGAATGAAAGTGCCTTTGCAAAGACAGAAGGCGGTTACTTTATGCATAATGAAGAAGCTGAGTATAATTTTTTATATCACGTCGTTCCAAAATTAAAAGGTTTACTTGATATTTATGCGACGACAGCAATCAAATTACGAATTCATAAAGGGGATACAGCTCCTCTTATTAGAGTTAGACGAAAAGAGAGAATAGACTGGTTGTCATTTCGTTTTGATATAAAAGGAATACCAGAAGCGGAAATTAAAGGTGTATTAGTGGCTCTTGAAGAGAAACGTAAATATTACCGATTAGCGAACGGTTCTTTATTATCACTGGAGAGCAAAGAGTTTAATGAAATTAATCAATTTGTAAAAGAAACGGGTATTCGGAAAGAATTTTTACATGGGGAAGAAGTGAATGTTCCGCTTATCCGAAGTGTAAAATGGATGAACGGACTTCACGAAGAGAATGTTTTAAGTTTGGATGATTCTGTTCAAGAGTTAGTAGAAAATATTCAAAACCCGAAAAAATTGAAGTTTGCTGTACCAAATACTTTACATGCAGAAATGAGAGAGTATCAAGTGTATGGATTCGAGTGGATGAAAACACTCGCCTATTACCGTTTTGGAGGCATTTTAGCAGACGATATGGGACTCGGAAAAACACTGCAAAGCATTGCTTTTATAGATTCTGTTTTACCAGAAATTCGTGAGAAGAACATGCCTATATTAGTCGTTTCTCCGTCATCTCTCGTCTATAATTGGCTTAGTGAATTGAAAAAGTTCGCCCCTCATATTCGGGCAGTTATTGCAGATGGGAATCAAACTGAACGCCGTAAAATTTTAAAGGATATAACAGAATTTGATGTCGTAATTACGTCATATCCATTACTGAGAAGAGATATAAGGTTGTATGCAAGGCCTTTTCATACACTATTTCTTGATGAAGCACAAGCTTTTAAAAACCCTACAACACAAACTGCAAGAGCGGTGAAAACGATTCAAGCTGAGTATCGATTCGGATTAACGGGAACACCTGTAGAGAATTCATTAGAAGAGCTATGGTCTATCTTCCATGTCGTCTTCCCAGAATTATTACCAGGAAGAAAAGAGTTCGGTGATTTAAGGCGCGAAGATATTGCGAAGCGGGTAAAACCTTTCGTGTTAAGAAGGTTAAAGGAAGATGTATTACAGGAGCTACCAGAAAAAATTGAGCACTTACAATCATCAGAACTATTACCGGACCAAAAAAGGCTCTATGCCGCTTATTTAGCAAAGTTAAGAGAAGAAACGTTAAAACATTTGGATAAAGATACGTTACGTAAAAATAAAATTCGGGTTTTAGCTGGTTTAACGAGACTACGGCAAATTTGTTGTCATCCTGCTTTGTTTGTTGATGACTATAAAGGTAGTTCAGCTAAATTTGATCAGCTGCTAGAAATTTTGGAGGAATGCAGAAGTACAGGGAAGAGAATTCTTATATTTTCTCAATTTACGAAGATGCTTTCAATAATCGGGCGAGAATTAAACCGTCAAGCAGTTCCATACTTTTATTTAGACGGGAGTACACCAGCGCAAGAACGTGTGGAGCTATGCAATCGGTTTAACGAAGGAGAAGGGGATTTATTCCTGATTTCTTTAAAGGCTGGTGGTACAGGGCTAAATTTAACAGGTGCAGATACAGTTATATTGTACGACTTATGGTGGAATCCAGCTGTTGAACAACAAGCAGCGGATAGGGCATACCGAATGGGACAAAAAAATACGGTGCAAGTTATTAAGTTAGTTGCCCACGGAACAATTGAAGAGAAAATGCATGAGTTACAAGAGAGTAAGAAAAACTTAATCGCTGAAATTATTGAGCCAGGAGAAGGGAAATTATCCTCTATAACTGAGGAAGAAATTCGAGACATTCTTATGATTTAATATAAAAAAAGCTATGCTTTCAAATTTATGAGAGCATAGCTTTTTTGTTGTAATAATTATATTTTGTTTTGTACAAAGTAAAGAAATCAAATGCTTTTTAGATTACTTCTTTGTGCCTTTACTTTTGTATGGTTTTGCAGCTTTCTTTTTCGCACTTGATTGCCAACGGTTCCATCCCTTACTTCCTGTACCTTGTCCTACACCTTTTTTCGGTTTTGCTTTCGTTTTACTCATATGATCACTCCGTTATATAAAAAATCTTATTTGATAATAGCCAATGTTTTAGAAAAATACTCTCGATAAATGACTATGTTTGTTTTAAGTAAAAACAAACTGCTTGAATGCTATAGTATATCATGAAACTGCGAGTAAACTGAAAGGAATTACAAATAAAATGAAAATAATAAGAAATACTGCGGATTCTATATTTCGAACAATCACACTAGTTGTTGTGTATATGTTAGTTTCAGCTAGTGAAATGTTTTTTGGATTGAAGAGACAAAGAAAGTAAAGATGTTATATTAGGAACAGTCCGTAAAGACGTAAAATAAAGAATTGAAAAATATTTTAAAAATTTTGTTGACTTTCTTATTTTTTTGTATAGAATAATCATTAATAAAATGTTTCAGAGATGTGACAACAAACGACTATGAAAGGACGAGTAGTAGTAGGATGTAGTTAAAGCGAGTCAGGGACGGTGTGAGCCTGATACGAAGCCTATTATGAAAAACCTCCTGGAGTCGCTAACCGAAATCCTTTATAGGAAAGTAGACTTAGCCGGGAACTTCGCCGTTACAAGAAGAACAGTATCGAGATTTTTTAATCTCCGTACTGTATAAGTGAGCAACCTCTGTTGCTAATTTGGGTGGTACCGCGGAACCAAAGTCTTTCGTCCCAGTTTTTTGGGAAAGAAGGGCTTTTTTTGTTGGCTTCTTTCCACAACATCCAAACATTTTAGGAGGAAACAGGCATGTATCAATCATTAATGACAGTAAGAGAGACTCAAATCGCAATTAAGGAAGTTAAAACATTTTTCGAGGATCAATTAGCAAAACGCCTTGAGCTATTCCGCGTATCTGCACCATTATTCGTAACGAAAAAATCAGGATTAAACGATCACTTAAATGGTGTAGAACGTCCAATTGAATTTGATATGTTACATTCAGGAGAAGAATTAGAAATTGTGCATTCACTAGCGAAGTGGAAAAGATTCGCATTACATGAATACGGATATGAAGCTGGTGAAGGTTTATATACAAACATGAACGCGATTCGTCGTGATGAAGAACTTGATGCAACGCATTCCATTTATGTTGACCAATGGGATTGGGAAAAAATCGTTCAAAAAGAATGGCGTACTGTCGATTATTTACAAAAAACAGTACAAACAATTTATGGAATATTCAAAGAATTAGAAGGTCACTTATTTGAAAAGTATCCGTTCCTTGGAAAGTATTTACCAGAAGAAATTGTTTTCGTTACTTCTCAAGAACTGGAAGATAAATATCCAGAATTAACACCGAAAGATCGCGAACATGCAATTGCGAAAGAACATGGTGCAGTCTTTATTATTGGAATTGGTGATGCACTCCGTTCAGGTGAAAAGCACGATGGACGCGCATCCGATTATGACGATTGGAAATTAAACGGTGACATTTTATTCTGGCACCCAGTACTACAAGCTTCATTCGAATTATCATCAATGGGAATTCGTGTTGATAGTAAATCACTTGATGAGCAATTAACGAAAACGGGTGAAGACTTCAAACGTGAGTATGATTTCCATAAAGGTATTTTAGAAGACGTACTACCATTAACAATTGGTGGTGGTATTGGACAATCAAGAATGTGCATGTACTTCTTACGTAAAGCACATATCGGTGAAGTTCAATCTTCTGTATGGCCTGACGATTTACGTGAAGCTTGTAAGAAAGAAAACATTCATCTGTTTTAATTAATATAAGTGAGAGGGGGAGTAGCTTGAAAATAGAGTTACTCTCCCTTTTTTATTCTGACGTGAAGAAAGTTATTTTGAATGAATATCGATCGTTTTTTCAAGGAAAAGAGCGAAAGGATATATGTGATAAGAGGTAAGAAGAGGCAGTTATATTTCCTAGGAAAGGATATAACGAATGATTTAATTGTTTTATAAGGATTTTTGGGTATCGATAATATGTTAAAAAGCTGTTTGTATAGAGTCTTGAAATCTATGCAAACAGCTTTTTATTTATATAGGAAGAAAATAGATTAATATGATTTTTGTAAGCTGTAATGAAAATATAAAATTAGCTCATTTGTACTAAAGGCTCAATTTTCGCCATAAATGATTGATGAAGTGCTTCAACACCTGTTACTAAATGAAGGCGGTCAATAACGACAGACACTTTAATTTCTGATGTACTTACCATTTTAATATGAATATCTTCTTCTTTTAAAGTAGTAAACATATTAGCTGCAACACCTGGATTAGATACCATACCTGATCCTACAATTGATACTTTTGCTAAATGATTTTCATACTCTACAGATTCATAGTGAAGTGCCTCTTGATTTTGTTCTAATACTTCTAATGTTTCTCTTAAATCATTAGAATGGATCGAGAAGGAGAGATGGACAGTTCCTTCATTTGTAATACTTTGAATAATAATATCTACATTAATATGTGCTGCTGCTAATGTAGAGAAAACTGTTGAAAGTGCACCTTGTTCTAATCCTTTAATTGTGACGCGTGTAATATTATCCTCAAATGCAATACCTTTAACGATTGATTGTTGTTCCATGTTACATTCTCCCCTTACAATTGTTCCGTTTTCTTGTTCCATGCTTGATCTTACTTCTAAAACTACATTATGATTTTTAGCAAATTCAACAGCGCGTGGGTGTAATACGCCAGCACCGAGATTTGCAAGCTCTAACATTTCATCATAAGAAATTTCATCTAATTTATAAGCATCTTGTACAACTCGTGGATCCGTCGTATATACGCCGGTCACATCTGTATAAATATCACATTTTTTTGCTTTTAGTGCCGCAGCTAATGCGACAGCAGTCGTATCGGAGCCACCGCGGCCAAGTGTTGTAATTTCATTTTCTTCACTTACTCCCTGGAAACCAGCTACTATAACAATCGTGCCTTCAGTAAGGTGAGACTGAATACGACCAGTATTAATGTCAGTAATCCGTGCACTACTATGTACAGATTCTGTCGTAATACCAGCTTGCCATCCTGTTAATGAAATTGCGTTATAACCTTTTGTTTGTAGTGCCATTGTTAATAATGAAATGGTTACTTGTTCTCCTGTAGATAGGAGCATATCCATTTCACGTTTACTTGGATTTTCAGTAATAGCGTTAGCAAGTGCTACAAGTCCATCCGTACTTTTTCCCATTGCTGAAACGACGGAGACAATACTATGTCCTCGTTCATATTCTTCAATAATTAAATTTGCTACATGTTGAATGCGCTCGACGCTTCCGACAGAAGTACCGCCAAATTTTTGTACAATCGTTTCCATTACGAATTCCTTCTTTCGTCCATTTTTAAGAATAGGTTAGGACATATACAAATCCCAATATTCCTGTAGTTACCAGAGAGAAAAACAAAAAACACCATCTCAAATAAGTGAGGATGGTGCTGTTACAGGAAAAGGGAAACAGAAAACGGAGCTAATAAAAAAACCGCCAAAAAAGGAATATCATAAAAAATGATATCTCTTTTTTGTAGATAGCTCTTCATACGTACACGTCTGTACATATGACAGTTCTGTTTCTATTCGAAAACAGCCCCAATTGATAAATGCAGAGAAATTTATCAATTTCGGCAACACTTCCTTTCATCTAAATTCATAGACATCTCTGTGTCTCCTTTAGAATACTTATAAGCGTTGCAACCTCTATCTCACGTTTTAGGCGAGAGTGTTTGATTTATGAAGTTGTTGGTAACATTTGTTTTATAATAATTTAAATTTTTCAGGGAATCAAGTGTTTTATATATATTTTTAAAATTCTATCTTTTATTCAGGTTAGTTTGTGAAAAATGTAGCAAAATCAATTCATTGCATGTACATTAAAAATATAGCGCTTGGGAGGTGGAAGGATGGAGAAGAAAAAGCCTATTTATGTAGCAACAAAAATGAACACAACAATGGAGAAACTATGGGAATATACCCAAGAACCAGACCTACATACAGAGTGGGATGCTCGTTTTACGGAAATTTCGTATTTAGAGAAGAAAGAGGGAGAACCACAGAAGTTTTTATATAAAACAAAGATCGGACTTGGGCTTGAAATAGCCGGAGAAGGGGAATCGATAGGTGAAATAAGAAAAGAGACAGGTGAACGGATTTCTTCTTTGAAATTTTGGACAGACAATACATTATCGCTTATACAAATAGGGCGTGGTTATTGGAAGTATACACCGAATGGAGAACATATTCATTTTGAAACGCAATATGATTATGAGACAAGGTTTGGTCGTATAGGGAATGTGATAGATTTATATGTTTTTCGGCCTTTATTAGGTTGGGCGACAGCATGGAGTTTTGATGCCCTCAAATTATGGTTGGAAAAAGGGCTTCATCCTAGTTTGCTAATTAGAAGAACGATGACGTATTGGCTCGTTTGTTTTTTACTTGCTTTCGTATGGATATATCAAGGGATTGTCCCGAAAATAATCTTTAGCCATCCAGAAGAAGTAAAGATGCTTTCTGTACTAATTGGGTCACATGAAAGTAGTGTGTTTATACTTAAAATAATTGGGGTATTAGAAAGTGTTTTTGGTGTCATATGGCTATTGCCACTTCCAAAGCGAAAATTATTTATAGTACATATTTTTATGTTAATAGTCCTCACAATAGCAGCAGGATTTACGAATATCGCAAGCTTTACAGGGCCGTTTAATCCAATTACATTAAACCTTCTTCTAATAGGATTATCGATTGTAGGTTATATAAATAGCAATAATTTACCAAGCGCAAAAAATTGCAAGAGGATGAGAAAGGGATAAGGATATGGTTAATATTTATGAAAAATTATTAGGGGATTCTTATAAAAAACTTCATCCAAAATTGCAGGAACGATATGCGATTACAAAGGAAAATAGTTTTATTGGGGAGGGGGAGATGGATGAAATTTACGGAGGTTCTTTTTTCGTTAAAATGATATTAAAAATTGCATCGAAGTTCCGAATGTTTTTTTCAGAGCGAGGACAAGAAGTTCCGTTTACAATACATAATTCCGTTGAGCGGGATGAACATGGGAAAGAATTTGTAAGGTGGAATCGTACCTTTTATTTTCATAATAAGAAAAGATATTTTAACGCTGTTATGCAGCTGGATGAAGAAGAAAATGAAATTTTCGACTATTTTGGTGAGCCGCATATACTCGTTTCTACATTGAATTTTCATATTGATGAGGCGGGAGCAATGCATATTTCTTCAAAGAAACAATGGTTTTATATGTTTAGAAGAAAAATCCCATTACCAAAATTTTTATATGGAGAGGCAAAAATTGTTGAAAGCTATGATGATGCACTGCAATGTTTTCAGATTCATGTACAAGTACGAAATCCTTTAATTGGGTCACTATTTTCATATAAAGGAACATTTGTGGAAAGGAAATAAACGATATGAAAAATATAATATTTGGACTTGCTTGTTATATTATTTTTTTAATATGTGAGTGGTCGAATGTAAATCCTGTTGAAGCAATTATTTTATTATCTATTTTGTTATTTATACCGATGTCTTTTGGTATTATTGATAAAAAAACAAGAAATGGATCGTATTTATTATTTTATAAATTTATATCGTTTTTATATCCAATCGCAGCAATTAGTGCAATGCTAGCTTTCGTAACAAATCACTTTTTCTTTGCGCTACTTTGGTTTGTATACACAGGAATCGTTGCGTTATTTGGTGTAAGTAGATTGTTAGAAAGAGGATGGAAACCGTTAGAAGAGACCGCTATTGATAGTGCGTTTATTTATTTGTTTCTAGGTGGTTTTTGGTTTTTTGCTTCTGTAGCAAAGCTTTCAATTATGCACTTTAGTTCTGACATTGTTTTGCTCACGGCTGCACACTTTCATTATTCGGCATTTTTATTGCCGTTATCAGCTGGTTTACTTGGAAGAAAAAGAGAACGAGGAAGTAAGTTATATGACGCTATTATGTTTATCATCGTCATTTCTCCAATGACAGTTGCAATAGGAATTACGTATTCGAGGGTATTTGAATTTTTTGCAGTGCTCATATATTTATGTGCCATTTATGGATATGGAGTTAACGTGTGGAGAACGAAATTCAATACTATAAGTGCGAAGGTACTTTTAGTTCTTTCTTCTAGCACACTTATGGTAACAATAATGTTTTCACTCATATATTCATACGGAAATTTCAAACAAGTAATGACGATTACAATTGCACAAATGGTTTGGATTCACGGTGTTGTAAATGGAATTGGAGTAGCGTTACCAGCATTTGTCGGCTGGATGATTGAAAAGAGTGCTCCGAATTATAAATATTACGGGAAACCAATGAGCAGGTTAAGAGGAAATGCGACAGTTGGTGAAGCATTTTTACATAACAGAAATTTAATAGATAGCAAGGAATACAAAGGTTTAGTTGATAAAATGAATGATTTTCATAGTGAGGCATTTGACGCGACGAAGATTCCTTTAAGTATTATTCGTTTTTATGAAAATACAAAAGAGTATCAGTTACAATCGCATATTAAATGGACTCGTTGGTTCCGCCCGGTTGCATTTTGTTATGAGAAAATGAGTAAGTGTGTAGGACAAATACATTTAGGAATGGGCAGCAAGTGGGAAACGATGCATGGCTCTATCATTGGGATAATAGATGAGAAGGATGGAAGAGAGAATGTAAGGGCTTGGCTAAGAAAAAATGAAGCAGGAGAATCTATTTTTGTAGCTCTTTACTCAAAACATACACATAAGAATGAGACATATATGAATATCGGATTACCTTTACCATATTCGAATATGACGGGAGTTTTGAAATTATGTAATAAGAGTAATGATTTAATCATTACTAGTAAGCTGAGAAGAAATGGTAAGGGAGATGAGGGGATTTATTTACATACTCGTTTCTTTACAATACGTTTACCATTAGCAGAGACTTTTATTATTAAAGAGAGCAAGGATCAAATATTAGAAGCTAATCATAGAATGTGGATATTTGGAGTTAAGTTTTTAGAAATTGATTATGAGATTAAGAAAATAGGGGGAAAGTAAGAAAAGCTTGGAGAGATTCCAAGCTTTTTTACGTAGGGGTAATTGTCATAGCAATTTGTTTATCCAAGTCTCGGTCCCAAACACGTTGAATTTCAAACGTACCTTTTTCAAAAAATAATGGGAATCTCTCTTTAAACCAATCTTGCATAGGAAGATTGAGTGCTGTATCAATTGGCACCCATAATAATTCGCCCTCAGGAGGATTCAAAAGGAGTTCACCTTCAAATGAATCTGTCCAATAGTTAAATACCATATATCGAACATTTTCTTTCGGATTTACGTATTCATCTAATCCCTTAAAAGTTAAATTTGAAACAAGTAATCCAGTTTCTTCTTTTACTTCTCGTTTAGCAGCTTGAACGATACTTTCTGGAAAATCTACTTTACCACCAGGAGCGATGTAACCAGGGAAGCCTAGATTATCGGGGCGCTGTATTAGCAATACTTCGTTATTCCGCTGAATCATACACATTGTATAAATACGGTGTTCTATATTTTTCCAATTCTTGCTCATACGAAACTCTCCTCTTATATAATAAGAATCTTATAGTTTTTAACTATAGTTATTTATTACAAAAAATACAATAATAAGACAAAATTATACAAAATAAAATTGACTATTACTAATTTTCAGAACTATAATTAGTCTGTTACATAAAAACATTGTACTTGAGAGGGGAATATATTCTATGAAAAATAGAATAATCGCAGCAGGAATAATCGCAGCAGGAATAATCGCAGCTAGTATATTATCTTATTCATCTAGTAGTTTCGCACAAACAAAAACATTTCCAGATGTCCCAGCAGGGGACTGGGCAGAAGATTCTATTAACTACTTAGCAGAAAAAGGTGCAGTTACAGGTAACGAGAAAGGAATGTTCGAGCCTGGAAAAGAGATCACTCGTGCAGAAGCAGCTACAATGATGGCTAAAATCTTAAACTTACCATTCGATAAAGATGCTAAACCATCTTTCGGTGACTCTCAAAAAGGATGGTATACCCCATACATCGCAGCTGTAGAAAAAGCTGGTGTTGTTAAAGGGAAAGATGTCGGCGTATTCGATCCAGCTGGAAAAATCGACCGCGTTTCAATGGCATCTCTTATTGTAGAAGCTTACAAATTAGATTCTAAAGTAAACGGTACTCCGGCAACTAAATTCAGTGATTTAGAAAAAAGCTGGGGTAAAGCAAAAGCTAACATCCTAGTTGAATTAGGGATTTCTGTTGGTACTGGTAACAAATGGGAACCTGAAAAAATTCTAACTAAAGCAGAAGCAGCTCAATTTATTAAAAAGGCTGATTCAATTAAAGTTGGAAATCCATTAGTGGAAAAGGTAGTTATTATTGATCCTGGTCATGGGGGATTTGATCCAGGGAATCCAGGGCAAGGTGTAAAGGAAAGTGAAATTGTATTTGATACATCTTTAAGATTACAGAAGTTGTTAGAAAAAAATACACCTTTAAAAGCTTTGTTAACACGTGAAGAGAACGGAAATCCAGGAAGTAACAAAAATGAATCTCTTGTGAATCGAGTGAAATTTGGTCAAGAGAACAATGGAGATATATTTGTAAGCATTCATGCAAACTCTTCTGAAAATCATGATGGTTATGGAACGGAAACATATTATTATAAAAAATCCAAGACTGGAGAAGAGACACAGATTGAAAAGGATAGCAAAGTATTAGCGCAAAAAATTCAAAAACGAGTAGTAGAAGCACTACATACAAGAGATAGAAATATAAAAGATGATCATTCATTTTATGTAGTAAATAAAAATACAGTACCAGCAGTTTTAACAGAGCTTGCCTTTATAGATAATGATATAGATAATGGTAAATTAGCTACTGAATCAGGAAGACAAATTGCTGCAGAGGCAGTTTATGCTGGGATTTTAGATTATTATGAGTGGAAAGGTTTCGATGTTTCAAAATATCGTTTAGCTAAATAAAAAACATTAATTGCTAAGCCCATCGTCTATATAGACGATGGGCTTTTTATATGAGTTTATATAATTTTGTATCGAAATAAAAAGATATATCGTATTATACTGATTATAAATAAAATAATGGTAGATTAGTTTATTTTTATCACGTATACTTTTACTGTTGACTAATTAATTGAATTAAGAGTTTGTTAGTTTGATAGGGAAAATTTTATGATAAAGGGAGGCAAGTTAACACGGGACAAGCATATACATAACGTGTTAAAAAAATATGAAAAAAGTTATTTCTAATGTGTTAGCAGTGACAGTCGCACTTCAAGTAGTGATGGCTCCAGCAGCTGCATTTGCAGCTACAAAAGAATTTCCAGACGTTCCGAAAGACCATTGGTCACTTGAAGCGATTACGGATTTAACGTCAAAAGGAATTATTGCAGGATACGATAATGGGAAATTTGGATTTGGTGATGTTGTAACTCGTGAACAAGTAGCAGCATTAATGTATCGTACATTAAAACTAGAAGCGAAAAGCGAGTATAAAAATCCATACTCTGATATTAGTGCAGGAACAACAATGTTCCAAAAAGAAATTTTGACTTTAACGGATATGGGGGTTTTTGTAGGTGATGGCAAAGGGACGTTTAGACCGAAAGAATCTCTAACGCGTGCTGAAATGGCCGTTATTTTGCAAAAAGCATTTAAATTAGAAGTAAAAGCACCACATACATTTAATGATGTAGATACAACTCCTTGGGCAAAAGATGCAATTAGTGCTTTGCAATCTAATGGTGTAGCAGCGGGGAACAACTTTGGCGGATTTGATCCATCAGGTGTATTAACGCGTGAAAGTTATGCACAGCTTTTATATAAAGCAATGCAAGTGAAAAACGATATTCCGGTTGAACAACCATCATATATTAATCTAGATGTAACATTACCATCTAATATAACAGCGCAAGAGATTGATAATTTCATTGGAAAGTATCATTCAGACAGCCCGCTTGTTGGGACTGGACAAGATTTTATAAAAGCACAAAATGAGTATGGTGTGAACGCTTTATATTTAGCAGCTCATGCTATCTTAGAATCTGGTTATGGGAAATCAGAAATTGCATATCGTAAACATAATTTATTTGGGCTAAAGGCATTTGATTGGGATCCATTTGCAAATGCAAAATATTTACCGTCTTACGGGCAAAGTATTTCGTACAATGCTGATTATGTAAGAAAGAACTACTTAGAGAAGGGTGCTCCTCATTTCAGTGGTTACACATTACCTGATATGAATGTTAAGTATGCAACCGATAAAGAATGGGCTGGAAAAATCGCTAATATTATGGAGCGTATTAAACCTTTCAATAACAAAGATTATCAAAATGTAACACGATTACCGAAAAACCCTAATACATTAAATGTAAATGCATTAGGCGAAGCAATTCCATATAAAGATTATGCAAAAGACGCAAAAACTACTGTTCAGTTGGTAGGATCTTACTATCAAGTTCCATTCCCGTTCAACAATCCAATTAAGAGTATACCAAATGTTACACAAAATGAAGTTGGAAAATTAGAAAATGGTACAAAAGTAAATGTATATCGTGAAGATCCAAATGGTTGGGTAGAATTCTCATTTGAAAATGCTCAAGAAAAGTATTGGACATTGAAGAAGAACTTAAAATTATAAAGTGGAAAGGTGTTTTCATATATGAAAACACCTTTTTTATTTATGTTCATCACGTAATAGTAATAGATTTATCATGATTTTCTTTTTTGTATTTTGATATTTTTACCAATAATTTAATTGTTTCATGTATAATTTGAGTTATTATAGTTTGAATTTTCTGTATTTAATTTCGAGTATTAACTTAATTTGAAAAGAGGAGAGAGCTATGCAAGGAGAAATATCAACAGAGAAAAATTTAGGTTATGTAGGGAAATTATTATTGCCAGTTAAAGTGTCACCACACTTTAAGTTTTTATGGATCGGGCAACTACTTTCGACTTTAGGTAGTTCGATAACGATGGTTATTCTGCCAGTCGTTGTGTATTCATTAACTGGTTCAACAGTTGTAATGGGAATGACTATGGCAATGTACATGCTCCCTAATATTCTTGCGTTACCGTTTGCTGGATTAGTCGTGGATCGCATTGACCGGGTGAAATTGATGGTATTTACAGATATAATCCGCTGCATATTAATGCTATTATTTGCAGCGCTCATATTTATGGACGTTTTAACGATTCCACTTTTATATGTACTTGTTGCATTGTATGGACTTATGGAAGGGATATTTCAGCCGGCGTATGCGGCTGTAAGAGCAAAAGTATTTGTACCGGAAATTCGAAATGCAGCTAATGCATTAACGCAAATGAGTAATCAAGGTATACGATTAATTGGACCGGCTCTTGGAGGATTGATCGTTTCAGTTGCATCTGCTGGAATAGGATTTGGATTGGATGCAGTAACGTATTTGTTATCATTTTTATGTTTATTATTTTTAAGAGAAATAAAGTTTAATAGAGCACAGAAATTTGAAAGAAATAAAGTCAATTACAAAAAAGATTTTATGGAAGGGATTCTTGTTTTAAAAAGTCATCCGTGGTTGTGGATTACCATTCTAGTCTTTTCTTTCGTTAATATTTGTTATGCTGGCATTATCGTTGTATTAATTCCATGGTTGTTTAATGTTCATCATCATTTTGAAGCTTATGTGTATGGTTTGGGTATGGCTTCTTCTGGTGCTGGAGCTGTAATTGCAGCACTAATTTTTGGTGGGAAGGAGCGGTGGCATAAGAGAGGATTACTTGCTTATGGTGGTGTTTTAATAAGTGGAATGGCACTATTAATTATGCCTTTCGTTTCTTGGGCACCTGCTTTAATTGGATTAATGGCAATTGAAGGATTCGGTATGATGATATTTGGGCTCATTTGGGAAACAAGTTTACAAGAACTTGTACCAGAAGAAGCATTTGGCAGAGTGGCAAGTCTTGATATGTTAGGTTCATTTGCTTTATTACCATTAGGATATGTAGTTGTTGGTTGGTTAGCTAATGTAATAGGTGGCGAGGTAACTATTATAACACTAGCTATTTTAGTACTCATAACAATTGGAATGGCATTGTCTGTACCAAGTATTCGGTGGTTCGATTGATTACGTAGGCTAAAAGGGGGATATGGTATATGACTATAGAAAACCTAAATGATTTAGTAGTAGGTGAGTTGAGATGTAAATACGTTTTGGAAGAAAAGGTATTTGAAGCAAAGAATTTTACTGTGTATATTGCTACTCCTATAGGAAGTAAAATGGCATATAGTCGATTCATCTTAATTAAGCATTTGTCTAATGAAGAGCCTTCCGTACATGTTTGGGAGAAAAAAACTTGTGTAGACGCTACAAAACTAGATATTGCAAAAGAAGTGACAGAAGCAATTCAATCGGGTTTTGTAAATAAAGAGTAAGCCCTAATCAAATTAGGACTTACTCTTCATTAAACACAAATGTTTGCTTCATTTTTTTACTCTCATTTACGGGGTGGCCGTTGTAAGAGAAATTCTTTTCTTCCCAAGTAATGATGACTTTAAAATTATGGCTATTAAAGTCTAATGGGAACACCATGTAATCAAAACTTGTATGACTTTTTGAAACGTTGTTATTAGATGTAGTAGGATTAAAGGTAGCTTTAGATGTAGGGCTATTATCAAGTATTTCCACGGATACATTTGATACATCATTACCAATATTTTTTAAGAGTAAACTATACGTATCATATACACCTTGTTTTGGCTGCACCGCTTGCTTGTTTGAGTTATGAGATTTGTCAATTTCGATATACCATTGTTTAGACTTTGACGCAATTGGTAGTGATTGAAATGTGTATGCACTAGCTTGTATTGGGAGTGCTAAGCATATAAGCGTAAAGAGAGTTATTATTTTTCGTTTCATTTTTTGAAAGCTCCCATTCTTTAATGGATTTATTTGTTATTATCTTCTTTTTTTGAGAAAGTATACCATACAGTTTAGGGGGAGGGTATATTGAAAGAATTAGTAAGTATGGGAAGCAGCATGTTTCTACAACTGTTATTTTTGTATATATTTATTTCTGGTGTTTTATTGGAACTCAATCCATGGTATGCGGTAGTGGTTTATGTGGCTATTGCTATAATAAGTCTTCTGCTAGGAATATACTCGATTGCTTTCTCTATGAAGAGAAGATCGAATACTATTTTTCTAACACTACCAGGTGGAATTGGAATAACATTATTTTCAATATTAATTATTGGATTTACAGTGTTTGCTTACTTTTTACCGGAAGGAGATATTCCGCCTGTAATTCGTTTGTAGTATAAGTGAATCGATAGAGCTCCTGTTTTTTATTATTAATCTTCCCGAGTATGTCACACGCATACTTAAAAAAGAAGGAAACTGTGTAGATATTTTTCGGCATAGTTTCCTTCTTTTGTTTTTGTGATTAATAATAAATGTTTGCTAAAGGATAGTAAAAAACATATCAGAGGGATTAATTTATCAATATAAAGAAGCGTCCAACTTACAAAAGATAGATACAGGTGGAGGGGTACGAGTATTAGTTAAAAGGAATATGAATATGAAAAAATTACCAATAAATATGTTAAAATAACATTGTCATATAATAAGGGGGATTTGTTTTATGGAAACAGAGCATCTTGCTAGTATAGATTTAACAAAAAGAGTGGACTCTAAATCTAAGTACAATAAGAAACTCGAAAAATATCAAATGCGCTTATTAGCACTACAGCAAATTTTAAAAGAAGAAAAAATAGCTGTTATGCTTGTTATGGAAGGCTGGGATGCAGCTGGAAAAGGTGGAGCGATTAAGCGGGTGACTGAGCATCTTGATCCGCGTGGATTCCAAGTAAATCCAATTGGAGCACCTGCTCCTCATGAAAAACGGTATCATTATTTGCAACGTTTTTGGCGGAAACTTCCTCAGTACGGGCAAATTACTATTTTTGATCGTTCATGGTATGGTCGTGTATTAGTTGAACGTGTTGAAGGGTTCGCCACAAAAGAAGAGTGGACGAGGGCGTATGGTGAAATTAATGATTTCGAAAAACTATTAACTGATGATCATTACATAATAGGGAAGTTTTTCTATCACATTAGTAAAGAAGAACAGTTGAGACGATTTAAAGAAAGAGAGAACAATCCTCTTAAAAGATGGAAAATTACAGATGAAGACTGGCGTAATCGGGAAAAATGGGATGAGTATGTCGAAGCAATGGAAGATATGTTTGAAGAAACAAATAAGCCGAATGCTAAATGGAATATTATTGCGAGTAATGATAAATTATACGCCCGTTTGAAAACATTGAAAGTGATTATTTCATTAATTGAGGATTATTTCGTAGAGCATGGTATAGAATTACCTTCTTATTATTATGAAATAAAAGAAGGAAAGAAAAAGGAAATAGAACCTATGCAAGATGTAGGGGTTAAAAATTAAAAAGGTTTGTATAGAAAATATGAAGGGAGGCTGTCCTGTAATTTGGTAAAACCAAATTACAGGACAGCCTTTTTAGTTAGAAACATTTTACAATTTACAGAATAAGGTATATAATCAATAATCATATTAACATTGTTAATATGATTATTGATTATATACTGTGTGGGGGTCTTATTTTGAAGGGAAGAGATGTTGTTTTAGGTTTATTAATGGAAAAAGAATTGTCTGGTTATGATATTAAAATTGTGTTTGAGGATGTATTTACTTACTTTTTTGATGGAAGCTTTGGAATGATTTACCCAACTTTAAGACAATTAGAAAAAGAGGGGAAAATAAAAAAAGAGGTTGTTATGCAAGAAGGGAAACCGAATAAGAAAATGTACTTTATTACAGATGAAGGGCGTGAAGAGTTTTATCAATACATGCAAACGGATGTAGAGAAAGACGTTTTACGTTCAGATTTTTTAATGAGGATGTATTTTGGTAATTATAGTGATGATAAGGCGATAAAAAAATGGATTGAAGACGAAATTGAAAGGAAAGAAGCATACATTGCGGATCTTCGTTTGAAATATGAAAGATGGAGAGAAGGTATTACTTTCGTTGAAGAAATTTCGCTCGATGTAGGTATTGCATCATATAGTGCACAAGTAGAGACGTTGAAGAGGAAGTTGCAGCAATTAGAAGTGAAAGAAAGCAATAAAACAAAAGAATGAAAAACACGTTCACAATAAATAAAGGGGTAGATAAACATGGAGCAATCAAAGGGGATTAAGATTGTCTTTTTAATGTGTCTAGGTATTTTTCTTTGTATGATTGATACAACGATTATGAATATAGCTTTACCAGCAATACAATCGAGTGTAAATACTTCATTAGAAAAGATGTCTTGGGTATTAAATGTTTATACAATGACGATTGCAGTACTCGCCATTCCTCTAGGACGGATAGCTGATATTTTTGGAAAAGCAAAGATGTATATTATTGGTTTGGTGATTTTTGGTGGTGGATCAATACTTTGCGCTTTTGCTAATACAGGCGATTTTCTCATCTTTTCTCGTTTTATACAAAGTATTGGGGCAGCAATATTATTTCCAACAAGTATGGTAATGGGTGTATCAGCTATGCCATTAGCAAAGAGGCATGTTGCTCTTGCAATTTTAGGAGTAACACAAGGATTGTCAGCTGCGATGGGGCCAGTAATAGGCGGAATTATTACGCAAAATTTAGGGTGGAGATGGGTGTTCTTCGTCAATGTTCCCATATGTATAATAGGAATCATTTTATGCTGTATTATGTTACAAGTAAAAAATGAAGAACGTATTATCTCAAAAATAGATTGGATAGGACTATTATTAAGTAGCTCAGCAATTTTTTCATTTACTCTCATACTAGTAAAAGGTAATACATGGGGATGGCAAAGTAATATTGCTTTGTTTTGTTATGCAATTAGCATTATTTCTCTTGTTCTATTTGTTTTAGTGGAAAGAAAGATTCATAATCCAATGGTGAATTTAAAACTATTTAAAGATAGGATGTTTGTAGGAGCATCTATCGTTGTTGTATTAAGTAATTTATTTTTAATTGGAGTTACTGTATTGCTTCCAACTTTCCTGACAAAAATACAACACCGAACGGAAATTGAAGCTGCTTTTTTAGTGACACCTATTTCAGCTATGATATTTTTTATCTCACCTGTTGCAGCAACTTTAATTAAAAAACTTGGGAAAGTGACTATTATTTTGTCAGGGTTCCTTGTTATGGGTTTAGCATATTATTGGTTGCAAATGATTGAAGTTAATTCAACAAATGTAGAAATTATTATTCCATGCATGATATTAGGTATTGGATATGGTTTAGTAGTGGGGCCAATTACAGTTTTAAGTGCATCTTCGTTTGAAGGGGAATTATTAACTGCTTCTCAAACTGTCGTATCGATGTTACGTCAAGTAGGTATTGTATTAGCAGTAGCGATATTTGTATCTAACTTAACACACAACTTATCTGTAAATAAAGAGAATGTATATCGTTATGCAGAAGAAAGAGTGCGGAATATTCATGTGGATAGTGCCGAGCAAGCTGAGATTTTACAAGTAACAAAAGAAAAAATAGAGAAACAAAGTATAGAAACAAATGTAGAAAAGAAACAAAATGAAATATTTGTTGGGTTAAGTAAAGGAAAAAAAGATGAATTAATTCACCAAAAGGTGGATGAAGCATTAAGGGGAGTTCCAGTAGAATATCGAGATATAAAAAGAGAAGAAATTGCGAGTCAAGTAACAAAAGAGGTTGAAAAACAAGAAGAGAAAATAAAGAGAGAAGTACTCGCATTTTCAAAAGATGTAAGTCGGTATGCCAAAAATAAGATGGCTATGAGTTTTACTGATTTATATAAAGCGAGTGTTCCAGTTATTTTAGTATGTGCTTTAGTAAGTTTGTTGTTTTGGGAATGGGGACTTCGAATTAGTAGAAGAAAGAAGGGGGTAGTGGAAGAGTTGTAGTAATAAATATCACTCATATTAAGAAATAGGCTGATATTTGAATAGATTTTGAATATCAGCCTATTTTTATTTATTACAATAGTTTCGGATCCAGTTTTTTACTGATTTGGGTGAGGATTAATCCGATGAAAACTTGTAAACTTCCTATCCATGTTATGTGTATGATTGAGCTATGTTCAATAATTATACTACCAATATAAGAACCAGTTGCAATCCCTATATTAAAAGAAGCAATATTTATAGCAGAAGCTACATGTGTAGTTTTAGGAGAAATACGATCTGCTAAAATCAAAGTATATAATTGAAGTCCTGGAACATTCATAAAGGCGAATAATCCCATTAAAGCTACAGTTATTAAACCAAGAATTTTGAATGGAGCTGCAAAGTATAACAATAAGAGTACAACCGTATGAAAGATAAAGATGTTTGATAAGGAGTGTATGGGGTAAGTATTCGTCACCTTTCCACCGATTAAATTTCCGATTGCAATCATAACCCCATAGAGGAAAAGAATAATTGTTACGCTATTTAAAGAATACATTGTGACATCCTGTAACAGTGGAGAAAGGTAAGTAAATACTGTGAATGTTCCGCTCGAAATAAAAGCGGTTATAATAAATACTAATAATAATCTTGTATTTGTAAATAATTCTTTAAAATCTTTTAGTTTTGAAGGTGTGCCTTTTTCTTCGGATTTGGGCACAAGTAAAAGTGTTGAAATATATGCAATGACGCCGATAATTGTAATAAATAAGAAGGCCATTCTCCAGCCGAATTGTATACCGATGAATGTACCGATAGGAACACCGGTAACAGTGGCAATAGTAAGACCAGAAAACATAATAGAAATTGCTTGTGCTCGTTTATTTTCTGGAACTAATGAAGCGGCCATTAATGAACCAATGGACATGAAAACACCATGTGAAAAAGAGGCTATAATTCTCCCTATTAATAATACAAAGAGATTCGGAGCAAGAGCGGATATACCGTTCCCAATTATAAAGACAAGCATGACTAATAATAACAATTTTTTTCTAGGTATCCCCGCTGTAAGCGAAGTTAGTACGGGAGCACCGATTGTTACACCTAACGCGTAAACAGTGACAGTTAGTCCCGCCATACTAACAGGAACAGCTAAATCATTAGAAATTAAAGGGAGTAGGCCAACGCTTATAAATTCTGTGACACCGATGGCAAATGCTGAAATAGCCAATGTTAATAAAGCTAATGCTCGATTATGTTTTACATTCACTTTTATTACCTCCATGTTTTATAATTCTCGATATGTCAAAATTAAAAATCAAACACATGACTAGACAAATTGACATATCGTAAATAGCCGATTAATATGGGGATATGAATAGAATCGAAATTTTTAAAGCTCTTTCAAATGATACACGTTTAAATATTTTGCAATGGTTGAAAGAACCAGAGAAACATTTTGATAAACCATCAGCACATTTATCAAAAAATATTAATGAAAAAGGCGGTGTGTGTGTAGGGGATATTCAAGAAAAAGCTAATCTTTCTCAATCAACCATTTCACAATATCTTTCTATGATGCAAAAAGCCGGTTTATTAGAATCGACAAGGCACGGTCAGTGGACATACTACCGGAGAAACGAAGCTACAATTCGAGAAATTACGGATTTTCTTAAGGATAACCTTTGATGAAAAATAAAAATAAAAATAAACAAAAAAGCACAAGTGAAAATTTGTGTTTTTTTGTTTATTAGTATTGTAAATATGGAGTGAAAGCTCAATTGTTTAATCGTTAGTTATTACTAGAAATATTAGTGTTTATTTATAAAGAGAAAAGTTAGTATGGAATTCTAGATTCAATTCTTCTAAATTATGACTATAATATCTTTTATTATTAAAATTAGTAAAGTCAATTTCGGTGCAATGTTCTAGATTTCTATCTAAAATAATGATAAAGTCTGGTTAGAAAATCTTTGTGAATTAAAGGGAAGAATGAAAATGAAATATTAACAAGAGAAATTCATTTTATAAAGTAGGTGAGAAAATGCTAGGTAAGGCGGATGCTTCAATAAGTAACCATATGTATACAGAAGAAGAGCAACAAAAATTATATAAAAGAACGTTAATAATCGTAAGTATTTCACAAATGTTTGGAGGTGCCGGTTTAGCTGCTGGAATTACAGTAGGTGCACTTCTTGCACAGCAAATGCTTGGGACAGATGCATATGCAGGATTGCCGTCTGCTATGTTTACGTTGGGATCTGCGGTGGCGGCTTTCATAGTAGGAAAGCTTTCGCAACGATATGGACGCCGAGTTGGTCTTGCAACAGGATTCATAGTAGGTGGACTTGGGGCTATTGGAGTTGTATTAGCAGCATTAACAAATAGTATTATTCTTTTACTTATTTCTTTACTTATATATGGTTCAGGTACAGCTACAAATTTACAAGCTCGTTATGCTGGTACCGATTTAGCAGATAAGAAGCAGCGAGCAACTGCTGTTAGTATTACAATGGTAATGACGACTTTTGGTGCGGTAGCGGGGCCGAATTTAGTAGGCGTAATGGGAGATTTTGCCCATTCAATTGGAATTCCTAACCTTGCTGGACCGTTCATCTTATCAGCAGCAGCATTTATACTTGCGGGTCTGGTACTTTTCGTTATGCTTCGTCCAGATCCGTTACTTATTGCTAACATAATAGAAACATATAAACAAGAACATACATATAAAGGGCAACCAGTAACAGAAGAAATGACAGAAAATAAGCGTGGTGTTACTGTTGGAGCAATCGTTATGATACTTACTCAAATAGTGATGGTTGCGATTATGACGATGACTCCAGTTCACATGGGACACCACGGTCATGGATTAAGTGCAGTAGGGCTTGTGATTGGTTTTCATGTAGGTGCAATGTACCTTCCATCTCTCGTTACAGGAATGTTAATTGATAAAGTTGGCCGAACTACGATGAGTATAGCTGGTGGAGTGATTTTACTAGCAGCTGGTGTCATAGCTGCGGTAGCGCCGAGTGATTCTTTACTATTATTAATTGTTGCTCTTTCTTTACTTGGATTAGGATGGAATCTCGGATTGATTAGTGGTACAGCACAAATCGTTGACTCTACAACCCCTTCCACACGTGCAAAAACACAAGGGAAAGTAGATGTATTTATTGCATTGGCAGGAGCTTCTGGTGGAGCAATGTCAGGAATGATGGTAGCTAATTCAAGTTATGCGGCATTATCATTAGCGGGAGGGGCTATAGCCTTATTACTTATTCCTGTTGTGATATGGTCTCGGACAGGTGAAAGAAATTAAATGGAAAAGGTTTTTGATAATTCCTATAAGTTAATTTCATAAAATCAAAAAGAGGTTCTAGTTACTCCCTAGAACCTCTTTTAATACACTCAATTTAAATCCCACTTCACAATAAGACCTAAATGCGTAAGTCCACTACCAAATCCGTACAGTAAAAGTGTATCTCCATTATTTAATTTTCCTTCTTTTCTAGCTAAATCTAAAGCGAGTGGAATGGAGACGGAAGATGTATTCCCCATATATTCCACGCTAGTTAATGTTTTTTGAATAGATATTTCGGATTTCTCACAAATAGATTCAATCATTCGTAAGTTAGCGCTATGTGGTATGAACCAGTCAATATCATCTATTTGCATATTTGCGGTATGTAATAGCTCTTTTATGCCGAGTGGTACAGTTCGTACGGCCCATTTATATACTTCTCTTCCGTTTTGAACGATCTTTTCGTTTGTTTGCAGTGGTGTACCATTCATAGTAGTAGATAAATTTGTTCTGTATAGATGAATGCCGCCTTCACCGTTTGTTCCCATGTGGGTAGCGATAAAACTTGGATTGTTATCGTCTTTTTCTAATAAAATAGCTCCAGCACCATCACCAAACAAAATACAGGTCGTTCTATCTGTGTAGTCTGTTACTTTAGATAATGTTTCTGTCGCTACGACTAATACTTTATTGTGGGTACCAGCAGTTATTAAACTATTACCGACATGTAGTCCGTATGTGAAGCCAGCACAAGTAGCGTTTAAATCAAAAGCAAGTGTATGAGGGATATTGAAGTGTTGTTGTATTTGACAAGAAACGCTAGGAAAGACATAGTCAGCAGTTGTTGTAGCGACGATAATGCAGTCAATATTTTCTAAGTTTTTCTTATACGTTGTACATAAGTTTTCGATTGCTTTAATGGCTAAGTGAGAGGAGTATTCTTCTTCACCAGCGATTCTTCTTTCCTTCATTCCAGTTCTTTGTACAATCCATTCGTCATTCGTATGGACTATCTTTTCTAAATCGTTATTAGACAATATTTGATCTGGAACATAAGTACCAATTGCAGTAATACGAGATTTAGAATTCATAGGAACATCTCCTAACTTATTTTTATAACCTGATGCTAATATCAGGTTATAAAAATGTCAATAAAGACTTTTATTGTATGAAAACGATAATGTTTAATTAACTGTGGAGGAATTTGGCGAGTGGCGTAAAAATAATATACGAGAAGCTTCCAAAATTGAGAATGAAGGGAGTTGAGCTCCTTGAAAAGAATTTTGCACATGTTGCCTGTTGTCATTATTTGTGGCTTTATTCTTATTGTTTTTCCAGGTAAATCTTATGCTTGTGACTGTATGAAAAAATCTCCAGAGGATGCATTTCAAAAAAATGATGTGGTGTTTGAAGGTAAGGTGTTAGAAGTTCAAGAGAAAGATGGAGGCGGAATTAAAATATTATTTGAAGTGAAGAACATTTGGAAAGGGACAAGTTCTTCGCAAATTATTATATATACAAGTGTTAGTAGCTGTGCATTTCCTTTTGCAAAGGGAGGAGAGTACCTAGTCTTTTCTTCTTACAGAGGAGAAGAAAAGTTAGAGACATCTATCTGCAGTGGAACGAAGAGATTAGATGAGGCAGAGGTAGAGAAAACGGCTTTAAGTCATATTGCAAAAGAGTCTGTTCCAACGAAGAAAGTGAGTTTAAAAGGGAATATGGTTAACGGTTTTAGATGGGGACAGCTTGTTATCATTTCTATAGGTGTGTTACTGATAATTGCTATTGCGATTCTTATTGTGAGAAGAACTCGCAAAAAATGACGATTAAAGTAAAAATACAAAGATTTTCTTTCTGTCTCTATAGGTGGTTTCATCTTGTGAAAGCGAATTACTTATGCTACACTTTATGTAACTTAAAATGAACGGAGGGGCTTCCTTTGATCTTAATCAGATTACGTCTCAATACTTTGTGCCAATAATTGAATAGCGCTCAAAGGCTCTGTCTGTGTACAGAGTGAACGGGATTGGTCTGCCTATTTTAAAGGAACCCTTTATTAAGCTTATACGTGAAAAGAGGGAGGGACGAATACGCCCTCTTTTTGTTTTGCCTTTATAAATAGAATGGGGTGATATATAGGTGAACACTTGTTGGCTACTTATACTATCTTGGGACTTTTTGACCATGTTATAGGACGAAAGCACTGCTTTCTTCTATTTCTTTGGTGAACCCTTATCCGTTTACGAAAACACAGGCAGTAACCTGTGTTTTTTATTTTGCGTAATCGAAATGGAGGAATAAATATATGGAAGAATTATTACAAAGAGCAATATTAGTTGGAGTAAATTTAGGTAAAGAAGCTGATTTTGCATATTCTATGGAAGAGTTAGCAAATCTTACGGAAGCTTGTGATGTGGAAGTAATCGGTCAAGTGACGCAAAATTTACAACGAGTAAATCCGTCGCATTATATTGGAAAAGGGAAGATTGAAGAAGTAGCGGCGTATGTGAAAGAAGCAGATGCAAATATGGTCATCTTTAATGATGAATTATCGCCTTCACAAATTCGAAATTTAGAAGAGGATTTAGATTGTAAAGTAATTGATCGTACCATTTTAATTTTAGATATTTTTGCGCAGCGTGCGAAAACGAAAGAAGCGCAGTTGCAAGTAGAAGTGGCTCATCTTCAGTACATGATGCCTCGTTTAATCGGTCTTCGTGAATCTTTAGGAAGACAAAGCGGGGGAGTTGGCACGAAAAATAAAGGTGTCGGTGAGAAGAAACTAGAATTAGATCGTCGTAAAATTGAAGAACAAATTGCAGCTCTAAATAAAGAATTAGAAGCACTTGTTGCACAGCGCCAAACGCAGCGAAAGCAACGCAAGAAAAATGAAGTACCTGTTGTGTCATTAGTTGGATATACAAACGCAGGGAAATCAACAATAATGAATACGATGCTTGAAATTTTTAATGGTACTGTAGAGAAACAAGTATTTGAAAAAGATATGTTATTTGCGACGTTAGAGACGTCTGTACGAAATATTGATTTGCCAGATAATAAATCATTTTTATTAACGGATACAGTTGGATTTGTAAGTAAATTACCGCATCATCTTGTGAAAGCATTCCGTTCAACGTTAGAGGAAGTGGCGGAAGCAGATTTACTCATTCACGTTGTAGATTACTCAAATCCCAATTATGAGCAATTAATTGATATTACAAATGAAACGTTAAAGAAAATTGGCGTGGAAAATATCTCGACGATTTATGCATATAACAAATCAGATATGGTAGATGTTGAAATTCCGAACGTGCAAGAAGATCGCGTTTATCTATCTGCGAAGAAACATGTTGGAATTGAAGAGCTTGTAGAAATGGTTCGCTCACACATTTATAAAGAGTATACGAAGTGTGAAATGTTAATTCCATATGATCAAGGACAGGTAGTTTCGTATTTCAACAATCATGCACACGTTTTATCTACGAGTTATGAAAACGAAGGTACAAAAATGGCACTAGAATGTAAGACGAGTGATTACGAGAAGTATAAGCGCTTTGCTATTTAATAGAAAAGGCGATCCTAATATGTTTTAGGATCGCCTTTTTCTTATTCTGCTTTATAAGCCCACTTATAAGAATAGACTCCTGCAAATGGACGAACAACAACATTTTTTACTGATGGTCGTTCTAAATATACAAGCCCTGATTGGAAAATTGGAGCAATGGCTGCATCGTCTTCAATTAAAATTTTCTCAGCATCTTGGAACGCTTTCCAACGTGCTGGTAAGTCAGTTGCTAAAGTAGAGCTCGTTTTTTCAATTAATTCGTCGTATTGTTTGTTTGAGTAACTCATTTTATTAAAAGGTCCATCTGTGACGAACATATTTAAAAATGTTGTAGGATCAGGATAGTCTGGTCCCCATGTAGAAAGTGAAATTTCAAAGTCACCATTTTCTTCACGGTCTAGAAACGCTTTTACTGGAAGTGGTTGTAACGTAATTTTTAATCCTGGTAAGTTTTTCTCAAGTTCACCCTTTAAAAACTCGCTAATTTTTTTATCGTTAGACTCATCCGTTGTTATGATTGAAAGAGAAGCGTTTTGTAAATTTGTTTCTTTTTTCGCAGTTTCCCATAGTTTTTTTGCTTCTTTCACATTTGTTTCAACTTTTACATTACTTGTACTACGAAAATCTTTATTGTCAGGACCTTTTACGAATCCTTTTGGAACGAAGGCATTCGCAGGTATGGAACCGTTATTTAAAATCGTTGTTGCGATTCCTTGTTTATCAAAGGCAAGAGAAATGGCTTTTCGAGCATTTTTATTTGCTAATAAAGGATTCTTTTGACTAAAACGGAAAAACGTCACAGAAGGGCGTTCCATTTTCTTTAAGCTTGGATCCTTTTGATATTTGTCGACAAACTCAGAATTTATCGTGATACGGTCTACTTGTTTACTTTCGAATAAATTAACAGCTGTTGAAGTATCCTTCACGATATTCACATTAATTTCATTTAATTTCACATTTTTATTATCCCAGTAGTTCGGGTTTTTTGTCATTTTGTAACTTGTATCATGTTTCCATTCACTTAATTGGAATGGTCCGTTATAAACTACATTTGCAGCCTCAAGTCCGTAGTTTTTCCCTTGTGCTTCTACTACTTTTTTGTTTTGAGGATAAAATGTTGCGAATCCCATTAAACCTAAAAAGTATGGAACAGGGTGTTCTAACTGTACTTCAAGCGTTTTATCATCAAGTGCTTTAACACCGAATGAATCGATTGGCAATTCTTTTTTGTTTATTTTTTCAGCGTTTTTAATATCGAACATGATGTGTGCGTATTCAGAAGCAGTTTCTGGATTTACGGCACGTTTCCATGCATATTCAAAATCGTGAGCAGTAACTGGATCACCGTTTGACCATTTTGAATCGTGTAATTTAAATGTGTATGTTTTTCCGTCTTCACTTAGTTTGTATGATTCAGCTGCCCCAGGAACAGGTTTGTTATCCGGTCCAGGCATATATAAGCCTTCCATTACGTTGTTTAATGCAGCATAAGAAAAACCATCGGTTGCGATAGATGAATCGAGTGTAGAAATTTCCCCAGATTCTACAATGTTTAATACTTGTTTTGAAGATTCCTTTTTCTTTTCCCCAGTAGTTGTTGCCTCTTGTTTTTGACCACATGCTGCCAAAAACATAGATAATGTAATTGAGAGTGCAACGATTCCTTTTGTTTTTTTCTTCATAGTTGTCATCCTTCCCTTCATCTCTGATTTAGTATAAAAGAAAATATAGAAAATTTCTATAAATAAATCCGATAAAACATATAGAAAAAATATATTTTATTAGAAGTTGTATTTCTGGATAAAAACACGAAACCAGTATAGAATAGAAATGTTTCAAAAGTCAGAATTTATTACACGTACTGTAATAAATATATATTTTGTACAGGAAGGAGCGATTCATATATGCAGGCAGTTTCACAAAAAAATGCAGCGGAAACACCGACAATATATCGAATATTATTTGCGATTAGTTTCGGACATTTTTTAAATGATTCGATGCAAGCGGTTGTGCCGGCGTTGTTTCCTATTTTGGAAAAAACGATGAATTTATCCTACATGCAAGTAGGGTGGATTGCGTTCGCGTTAAATATGACGTCATCGATTATGCAACCGGTTTTTGGTATGTATTCAGATAAGAAGCCATCACCATTTTTATTACCACTCGGTATGTTTTCGAGCATGCTTGGGATGATTGGGCTCGCGTTTGCCCCGAATTTTATTATTGTTATTATTTCTGTTTTATTTATTGGATTAGGTTCCGCAGTCTTTCATCCAGAAGGTGCCCGAGTTGCTTATATGGCGGCAGGTGCCAAACGTGGTTTAGCACAAGCGATTTATCAAGTGGGAGGAAATACAGGGAATTCGCTAGCACCTATTTTTACAGCGCTCATTTTCGTTCCACTAGGTCAAATTGGTTCTCTAGGTTTTACTGCGTTCGCAGCGGTAGGGATTGTATTGTTAATTTCCGTATCAAATTGGTATAAAAATGAATTAGCGACTGGTGCTGTAAGAAGGAAAAAGAGGGCTGCACTTGAGGCTGAAAATGCGATTGTAAGTACGCACATTAAATTTGTTATTATACTTCTTGTTTTTCTAACATTCGTACGTTCTTGGTACGGTGCTGGTATCGGGAATTTCTATCAATTTTATTTAATAGAGCATTACGGTTTATCTATAAAAAATGCACAGTATTTCGTCTTCGCTTTTATGATTGCGGGTGTATTAGGTACTTTCTTTGGTGGTCCGCTAGCGGATCGATTCGGTAAGAAAAAAATCATTGTCTTTTCGATGCTCGGTTCAGCGCCGCTGGCATTATTGTTACCGCACGTTTCTCTTATGTGGGTTGTACCGTTATTTTTATGCATTGGATTTATTAGCTCTAGTAGTTTTAGTGTAATCGTTGTATACGCACAAGAGCTTGTTCCTGGAAAAGTAGGGATGGTATCAGGATTAATTGTCGGCCTTGCGTTTGGCCTCGGAGCATTAGGTGCTGTAGTCCTTGGGAAATTAGCTGATATGTATAGTCTTCAGTTTATTATGCTATTATGTAGTTGTTTACCATTAATTGGGCTAACTTCATGGTTACTGCCAAATGATAAGAAAACGATAGAATAGGGGATACGCTATGAAAGTATGTGAAAACGTTACAGAATTAATAGGAGATACACCTGTCGTTCGATTATCTAAATTTATTCCAGAAGACGCAGCGGATGTGTATGTAAAACTGGAAATGTTTAATCCATCACGTAGTGTGAAAGATCGTGCTGCCCATAACTTACTTCATATTGCTGAGGAGCATGGTCTCATTAAGCCAGGTGATACAATTATTGAACCGACGAGTGGAAATACAGGAATTGGTTTAGCGATGAATGCAGCTGCTAAAGGATATAAAGCTATTTTAATTATGCCAGACAATATGTCCAAAGAGCGTATTAATTTATTGAAGGCATACGGAGCAGAGGTAGTTTTAACACCGGCAGAACAAAGAATGCCAGGAGCAATTGCGAAGGCGGTAGAGTTACAAAAAGAAATTCCAAATAGTTTTATTCCGCAGCAATTTGAAAACCCAGCAAATCCGGATGTTCATCGTTATACGACTGCACTTGAAATTTATGAACAAATGGATGGAGAGCTTGATGCATTTGTAGCAACTGCTGGAACAGGTGGAACAATTACAGGGACCGGTGAAACTTTAAAAGAGAAACTACCAAACTTATATATTGCAGTAGTAGAACCGAAAGGATCACCAGTGTTATCTGGTGGTATTCCAGGCCCTCATAAACTAGTAGGAACAAGCCCAGGGTTTATTCCAAAAAACTTAAATACAGAAGTGTATAATGAAATTATTCAAATTGCAGATGAAGAGGCATTAACGACAATGAGGAACTTAGCAAGACAAGAAGGATTACTAGTAGGGCCATCTTCAGGCGCTTCTGTTTACGCCGCAATTATGATAGCGAAGCGTTTAGGCGTGGGTAAAAAAGTATTGTGTATTGCACCGGATACAGGGGAACGTTATTTAAGTATGGGGCTATTTGAATAAAAGTGATGAAAACACCTTAATAGTGAAATAGAGCTATTAAGGTGTTTGTTTTAGGTTATTAAGAGGGGAGAAGCACAATGAAACTATTAAAGCCAATACATAAACATAGTGGGGAGATCATGGAGTATCGGGCGGCATTTTTACATGCTGAGGAACAACCACACGGTAGTAGTTCTTTACAAAATTTTGATTCTCTTGATGAATGGTTTGCAAAAGTGAGTATACAAGAAATAGGAGAAAACTTACCACCCAATCGAGTGCCATCTAGTCAATTTGTAAGTTTTGAAAAAGGAGAACTTATAGGTTTTGTGAATATTAGACATCGATTAAATCCAGAATTATTGCTGGAAAGCGGTCATATCGGTTATAGTGTGCATCCTAATAAACGTCGCCAAGGTTACGCTACTAAACAACTTCAACTTTCATTAGCTGAAGCGGAAAAATTAGGTTTGGAGAAAGTGTTAATAACTTGTGACAAAGCAAATATTGGTTCTGCTAAAACAATTCAAAAGGTTGGCGGTGTGTTAGAAAATGAAGTGATTTCTACTCATACTGGTGAAATTATTCAGCGTTATTGGGTAGAAATATGAATTAGTGAGATTTGAAAAGGTGTAAGTTGTAAAGGAATTATAGGATGTGGTATTTAAATATATAAATAAATATGAATGTTACAGCTTTAGGGGGAAATGAAATGGGATTACTAGAGAAAGCAATAGAAATGTCAGAGATTTATAGGCAAAATTCGAAAGTAGAAGCTATTATTTTAGCAGGCTCTGTAGCAAGAAAGTTAGAAGATGAACATTCAGATATTGAATTACATATTTTATGGTCAGCACCGCCAGAGGATGAGGATCGTCAAGGACCTATTAACAATATTGGTGGAACGATTTTGTCATATTATCCTTACGAGGAAGAAGAATGGTCGGAAACATATTTGACGAAAGAAGGAATTAAACTAGAGGTTAGTAATTTTTTAACAGTGACAGTAGAAAAGGTTATTTCAGAAGTTATAGAGCAGTATGATATAAATTATGAGAAACAATGTATTGTATCATCGGTTCATGATGGAGTGAGTTTGTATGGAGAAGTGAAAGTACATGCTCTAAAAGATAGAGTTGAAGTATATCCAGAAGAACTGGCGAAAAGGATGATTTCAGAAAACCTTTGGTTAAGCAATCGTTGGCATAATCGAGAGGCTCTTTTGAAACGAAAAGATTGGCTTATGCTTTATGAGGTTATTTGTGAAGTACAAAGAAATATATTTGGGGTCTTGTTTGGACTGAATCGAATGTATGTGCAGCATCCTGCATTTAAATGGATGCCATATAATGTGGAACGAATGAGTATTAAACCTGAAAATCTATATGAGCGTATGGCGAATACGTTGATAGGGGAACCGGAGTATAGTGTACAGGAGTTAGAAATGTTAATCGAAGAGGTATTACATTTAGTAGAACAATATGCTCCAGAATTAAATATTGCTGAACAACAAAAACGTATTCAATATGCAAAATAAAAAAGAAGAGATGTAACAACGAGTTACATCTCTTCTTTTTTATTTTACTAACTTTCCTAATACAGGCAAACGTTGAATACGATTACCGAGAATATGTGAAGCAAGTCCACTCGTTAATACGAATAAAAGATAAACAAGTCCTCCTGCTGATGCGCATATAAACACAATGACCAGTGATTCTATATAAGATTGGCCAGGAATAATCCAGCTTATAAATGCTCTTAATGCAATTACAACAGCAGACATTGCTGCGGAGTAAAGCGTAATTAGAAATACTGTTTTTGCTGTTTCACCAATTTTGAATTTCGCAAACTTAACGATGCAGTACAGCATAATAATATTTGAAACGAGATATCCAAGAATTGTTCCAAGTACAGCACCATGTCCACCGAATAAATGTAAGAGCGGTGTGTTCACCACAATTTTAACGAGAATACCGACTGAGAATGCAATCATTGTTTTTCTTTGATAATCAATTCCTTGTAATATAGCAGCTGAAACTGTGAAAATCGCACTTAATACAGCAGAAGGTGCAAATGAAATTAAATATTGTGATCCACCAAGTGCAATTTCAGGATTTACATAAACCATGCGGAATGCATCGTAAGCGATACTAGCTAAACCGAATGCTGCTGGGATAGTGAAAAATAACAATACTTGAAATATCTTTGAAATTTGTCCTTGTAATTCATCTAGCTTCCCGCTTGTAAATGATTTCGTTATAGCCGGAATAATTGTTAATGAGAATCCAGTTGCCAGTGAAGCTGGAATCATAATTAACTTTTGTGCATAGTTCGTTATATAAGCGAAAACGGCATTCGCGGTTTCTAAAGGCTCTCCCATTGCTCTAAGGACATCAGCTACGGTATATTGATCTACTAACGTATAGAGCGGGATTGCAATGCCTACAAATACAATTGGAATTGCATAACGTAGTAATTCCATATAAATACTTCTTAACGGAATGTTTGATGCTCTTGTTTTTAGCTCGCCTTCAGGAGGTTTTAATCCATTATATTTTTTCCAGTACATCATTAAAATAGAGACGCTTGCAAGTGCCCCGATAACAGCACCAAATGTAGCAACTGCAACAGAAGAAGCTACTGAACCTCCTAATAGTTTTGAGACGATAAAACTACCAACTAAAATGAAAACGACACGTGCGATTTGTTCTACAACTTGAGATACAGCACTTGGTTTCATATGCTGAAAACCTTGGAAATAACCACGTGTAACACTCATAGCTGGTACGATAATAAGCGCGAAACTTAATGCTCGCATTGTAAGTGTTACGTCGGCAATAAATTTTGGATTCGGTGTTTTAGAACGAATAATAAATTGTGATATGTATGGTGCTCCAATAAATAAAATTAAAAATCCTAAAAAGCCCATAAATAACATCAATTTTACGCTAGAGTTGTATAATTTTTTACTTGTACTATAATCACCGAGCGCATTATGTTTTGCAACAAATTTGGAGACGGCAATAGGAATACCAGCTGTTGAAAAGCTTAATAAAATACCGTACCAAGAGTATGCATATCCGTATAAAGCGACCCCTTGCGTTCCAACTAATAATTGAAAAGGGAAGAAGTATATAAAACCTAAAATTCGTGAAATCATTGTTGCACCACTTAATAAAGCAGTGCCTTTTAAAACTTTTGAAGTAGACAAAATCCTTTCCTCCTACTCGTGCTGTCTTGCATTCATCGTATACTACTATAAACCTGCTAGAGAAGTTAATACAGTATAAACCATAAATGTTCTAATACTATTCATTTAAAAGTCATATTTTGAATTTTTAAATAGAATGTAATACATAAAAATTCAAAATATAAGTTGACACTATTTTTAATGTATGATAAAAATGATAGTAATCAATTCGGAAAATAATATTTGGGCAATGAAAGGGTATAGTAGTGAAAATCTCCCTATTTCAGAGAGCTGATGGTTGGTGTGAATCAGTATATAGATTATTCATGAAGTTCGTCCTGGAGCATCTTTCATAAATTTCACATTGTGAGGAAATGAAAGACGGTAGTTCATACCGTTATCAAATAAAGTGGTGAAGATTTTTTCACAACTAGGGTGGTACCGCGATATATATCGTCCCTACGTATTTTACGTAGGGACGTTTTTTATTTAGGTCCTAACTTTGGTGTGGCTTCATAACTAGGGTGGTACCGCGATATTTTATCGTCCCTACGTATTTACGTAGGGGCGTTTTTTATTTAGGTCTTACTTTTGTTGTATCTTCATAACTAGGGTGGTACCGCGATATTTTTTGTCGTCCCTACGTATTTGCGTAGGGACGTTTTTTATTAGGGAGGAAGTGAGCGTATTAGAAAAAAGATTTGATAGAACAATATAAATACCAAATTGTAATAAAAAAGAAATA
Source organism: Bacillus cereus (assembly GCF_015071065.1). Lineage (GTDB taxonomy): Bacteria > Bacillota > Bacilli > Bacillales > Bacillaceae_G > Bacillus_A > Bacillus_A cereus_BA. The sequence continues at coordinate 722,654 of NZ_VOVA01000002.1, forward strand.
GAAGAAGAGAGGAGATTAAGCAATGAATTCACAGCAATGGACATCAAAATTAGGATTCATATTAGCTGCAGCAGGTTCAGCGATTGGTCTTGGGGCGATTTGGAAATTCCCATATATGGCCGGTATCGGAGGAGGCGGAGCATTCTTCCTTATTTTCATCGGTTTCACATTATTAATTGGTTTACCGCTATTATTGGCTGAATTCGTTATTGGAAGAAGTACACAAAAAGAGGCTGTTGATGCGTATAGAGAGATTGCTCCTAAAACGTTATGGCCGTGGTTAGGTAAGTTGGGGATTGTAACATGTTTCATATTACTTTCTTTCTACAGTGTTGTAGGAGGTTGGATTATATTATATTTATGGAATGCAATTACAGGTAGACTTTGGGAAGGAAATGGGGCATATGAAGCTACTTTTGGTGAAATCATTTCCAATCCATATTTAGCAGTTGGATCACAGCTATTATTCATCCTTATTACTATCTTTATCGTAAGTAAAGGTGTACAAAATGGTGTTGAAAAAGTAAATAAATATTTCATGCCAGCACTATTCGTTTTATTCTTTGTATTAATTGTTCGCGCACTTACATTAGACGGTGCTGGAGAAGGAGTTCGCTTCTTCTTGCAACCTGATTTCTCAAACGTAACGTCAGAAATTATTTTATATGCAATGGGGCAATCATTCTTCTCGCTATCTGTCGGTGTAGCCGTTATGGTAACGTATAGCTCATACTTACCGAAAGAAGAAAGTTTACCGCGTTCAGCATTTTCTATTGTGGCTTTAACGCTTGTTATTACATTACTTGCAGGACTTGCAATTTTCCCAGTTGTGTTCGCATTTGGCATGGAGCCATCTCAAGGACCAGGGCTATTATTTATTGTATTGCCAGCTATTTTTAGCAAAATGGCGTTCGGAAAATTCTTCTTCATCGTTTTCTTATTACTATTCTTCTTTGCGACTGTCACATCAGCGATTTCTATGTTAGAAATTAGCGTTGCGTCTTTAACAACAAAAGGTAAAAGTAAAGGGAAACGTGAAAAAATGGCTTTAATTGTTGGTTTGTTAATCTTCGTAGTTGGGGTTCCATCGGCATTATCATTCGGTTTGTTAAGCGATGTGAAACCATTTGGGAAAACAATTTTTGATTTAGCAGACTATGCGGTTAGTAACATACTAATGCCTCTTGGTGTTTTATTAGTTTCCATCTTTGTTCCGTTGAAAATGAAGAAAGATGTATTAATGAAAGAGCTTGGTGTAAGTAAAAATAAAGGTTATAAACTATTCGTATTATGGTTATTCTTACTTCGATATATTGCACCAATTGCGATTATTATCGTATTCCTAAATGTGCTTGGAATTATATAAAAAGAAAGGGAGCGTATCGTGGTATGATACGCTCTCTTTTTAGATAAAGAGTCTAAAATACCTTCAATGGTTTGCAGATTTTCAGTAGATTCATCGTACATAGAGTGCAATGGAATGATAGAACCTGGTTTTACGTTTTGATTCACATAGTCAATTTTGTCAGTTGCAGATTTATAAAAAGTATTATATCAAACTGCGTAACTTGTTGCTTCAAAAAGTATGAAGATGCAAGGAGGAGGGATTTGTCATATAATAAAATGAAAAAGGTATATTAGGAGGTGTTTATATGGCGATTACAATTCAATTGCCAGACACTGCAACGTCTCATGCAAAGCCAAGTATGGAAATGGCGATACTTTGCGTGAGGTAGACAAGTAATATACAATCAATCGCCAAAATGAGCTCGTATCATTTTTTATATTTGGCTTTGCACCTTATTGAAATGAACCATAAAAAATAAGGGGCGAGCAGAAATGAAATACGTAAAAGCTGCGACTGTTTTACCTGAAAGTTTAATTGCTGAAATTCAAAAGTATATACAAGGTGAAACAATTTACATTCCAAAGCAAGAAACAGAACATTATAAATGGGGTACACGATCTGGCGGAAGAAAACAACTGGATGAAAGAAATAAAGCAATTAAAGAAGCATTTAAAAGCGGGATTGCTATTCATCAACTTGCAGAAGAATATTTTCTTTCCGGAGAAACGATTAAAAAGATTGTGTATTCTAAATGAAAATAAAAGAGTCTGGTTCAAATGTTATTTTGAACCAGGCTCTTTTTACTTTGTACTTATAGGATATATTGGGTATGAATGGGTATGATAATAGCAAAAATGTGATACATAGTATTCATGTGTTTATGCAATGTTCATTTCTAAATTATCTTTTACATATCAAAAAACTTAATCATTGTATACAATAAAACTAATTCAACAATTTGTATGGAGTGATAAAGATGGAAGCGTTTATTAGAAGTGATCAATATAATTTTATAAAATCACAAGCTTATATTTTAGCAAATGGGCATGCAACGGCAAATGATAGAGGCGTAATTCAAGCGTTAAAATCACTTGCAATTGAAAAGATAATACATGTATTTGAGAATTTAACAGATGAACAGAAAGAGTTAATTGATACGGTATTAACAGTTGAAAATAGAGAAGATGCAGATTCGTTTTTACTGAAAATAAATCCGTATATAATACCGTTTCAGGAAGTTACAGCACAAACGTTAAAAAAATTATTTCCTAAGGCGAAAAAATTAAAACTTCCTGATATGGAAGAAATTAATATGAAAGAAACGTCTTATTTAAGCTGGATTGATAAAGGAACAAGCAGGAAATTTATAATTGCAAAAAATAATAATAAGTTCGTTGGTCTACAAGGAACGTTCCAAAGCATAAATAAAAAAAGTATTTGTTCATTATGTCATGGGCATGAAGAAGTAGGGATGTTTTTAGTTGAAATAAAAGGAAAGATCCCAGGAACGTTTGTTAAAAAGGGGAATTATATTTGCAAAGATGGTGTTGCTTGTAACCATAACATGAAATCGCTTGATAAATTACAGGATTTTATTGAGAGATTGAAGAAATAAATAGAAGACCTCTAGTACTGGAACTGGAGGTTTTTATTTTTTGAAGAAGTAGTAATAGGTTTCCTTTGTAGATGTAGATTAAAAATAAAGTTTGATAAAAATATCTATTTCGATACAGTTGCTTATTTTTAAGGAGGTAAAACATGGATTACATGTCACCGAAAGAAGAGGTGTTAAAGGTGAAACGGTGGCCTAAAGATACGATAGCGGCGGGGCGTAGTCATACCGTTGGTCTTAAATCGGATGGCACGGCGGTAGCAGTGGGGCGAAATAAAGAAGGTGAATGCACTGTAAGCGGCTGGCGTGATATTGAAGCGGTCGCGGTGGGGAATGTTCATATGGCGACGAACACAGGTAATGCTCATACAATCGGTTTTACAACTGACAGTACTGTGGTAGCTGTGGGTTGGAATAAGCATAACCAATGCGATGTAAACGACTGGAATAATATTGTCGCAGTCGCGGCGGGCTGGCGGCGTACCATTGGTCTTAAATCGGATGGCACGGTGGTAGCAGTGGGGCGAAATAAAGAAGGTGAATGTAATGTAAGCGGTTGGCATGATATTGTGGCGGTGGCGGCGGGTGACTGGCATACAATTGGTCTTACATTGGACGGCACTGTGACGACTGTGGGTAATAATCGATATGACCAATGCAATGTAAGTGGCTGGAGGAATATTGTGGCAATAGCGGCGGGTTATCTTCATACCGTTGGTCTTAAATCTGACGGCATGGTGACGGCTGTGGGTAATAATAAACATGGTCAATGCGATGTAAGCAGCTGGAGGGATATTGTGGCGATAGCGGCAGGGAGTAATCATACAATTGGTCTTAAATCTGACGGCATGGTGACGGCTGTGGGTAATAATAAACATGGTCAATGTGATGTAAGTGATTGGCACGATATTGTAGCGATAGCGGCGGGTTGTACCCATACCGTTGGTCTTAAATCTGACGGCACGGTGGTAGCGGTAGGTGATAATGAATACGGCCAATGCGATGTAGGTAGCTGGCGCAGCATCCGACTGCCCAGCAATTAGTTTTTAATAACAACAAGCCAGAGAATCACTGAACGAGCTAATGGGTATTGTTTTAGAAATCAGTTTATTCAATTAAGTGGTGCTTTAATTGAGAAAGGAACATAAAAATTATCAAACCTTTTCCAAAGATAAAAACGCATCGTACTTTGAAAAGAAAACACGATGCGTTTTTATTATTTTTTCTGCCAATTTTCGTTAATAAAATCTTCACGACCAGATTCTTTTTGCTCGGTAGCATATTTCTCTGGATTCTTTTTATAGAAATGTTGGTGGTATTCCTCTGCTTCATAAAAAGGTGCAGCTGGGCGAATTTCAGTCACGATAGGAGCTTTAAACATACCGCTTTCTGCTAGAGTTTGCTTCGATACTTCTGCAAGCTCTTTTTGCGTTTCAGTATGATAAAAAATTGCTGTGCGGTAAGAGGGACCACGATCGAAAAATTGTCCGCCATCATCAGTTGGATCAATTTGTGGCCAATATAAATCTAGTAATTTTTGATAAGGAAAAATAGAAGGATCGAATGTAATTTGTACAACTTCTAAATGTCCAGATGTTCCAGCCTTTACTTGTTCGTATGTTGGGTTTTCTACATGACCACCTGCATAGCCGGAAAGTACTTTTTGAATACCAGGGAGTTCATCAAATGGTTTTACCATGCACCAAAAGCAGCCACCAGCGAAGGTTGCGAGTTCGTATGTTTTTTCAGACATTGCTGTAATCCTCCTAAATATATATGTTTTATACAGTATTATATAAATTGTTTTATTGCGCAATAAAAAAGATTTGAAAATATATGTTTTTTTATAAACAAGATCCTCCGCTAACATCAATCAATTGCCCAGTAACCCAGCGACTATCAGGGGAAGCGAGAAACGCAGCAGTATCGGCAATGTCTTCTACTTCACCTAATCGATTGAAAGCTGAAATGTTAGTAGCATATTGTTTCATCATTGGATCGCTCAAGAGTTCCGCGTTCATATCTGTTTTGATAAAGCCTGGAAGTATTGCATTTACCGTTATTCCTCGTGCTCCAAGCTGTTTTGCAAGCGTGAAAGTCATTGTGTTAATTGCACCTTTCGTCATACTATATGCAACGAAATCAGGTAAAGAAATGCGAGTTGCGGCTGATGAGATATTAACAATCCGACTATTGTCACGTAAACGTGGTAGAGCTTGTTGAATGATAAAGAATGGTGCTTTTGCATTTACGGAAACAATTCTATCAAAAAATTGTTCAGTCGTTTCTTCAATAAAAGCACCAGGACCAATTCCAGCATTGTTTATTAAAATATCAAATTGTGATCCGCCAGTTCTTTTTTGTAATTCGTTATCCAAAGAACTATAAAGGTTTTCTACACCGTGTAAAGATTCAAGATTTGCACCGATAGAAAAAGCTGATCCGCCATTTGATTGAATTTCATGAACAGTTTCTTCAGCATCCTCTTTTCGGTTACCATAATGAACAGCAACTAATGCACCGTCGTTTGCTAAACGCTTTGCGATAGCACGTCCAATTCCTCGGCTTGCTCCAGTAACTAATGCTATTTTACCTTTTAACATAGTTCTCTCATCTCCTCATAAATTTTTTATATGTTTTTAAGTTGTTTTTTTATGTGGAAAAGCAAACATACTTAAGCAATATATGAGTACGTGTAAGAGGTTCATTCCAATTTTGTTTTGAGAAAAAATAAATAACTGTTTAGTATGTGAATTGAGATTAAAAAATAAATTTTCAAAAAATATATTGACAATGAAAAGAACAAAGTCCTATAATACGTTTAATAAATAAAAGTTAATTAAGAATCTTCTGACTTTATATTTTGTATATGCAAAGAAGAGGAAAGTAGATGATTATGATTGTTTCAGAGAGCTACTCCAAGGCTGTGAGAGTAGTAACCATCGAATCATTGAATATCACCTCGGAGCATCGCTTGCGAAAGGGAAACTGAGTAGAGGGCGGCGGCATCGTCTCCGGTAAAAGGACGGGGGTCTGGTTGGACCTACAGAGCTTATATTTCGTGAGAAGTGTAAGGAAGCTGAGTGGTAACGCGAAACTCTCGCCTCAGCAATCAAAGCTACTATTAAGTAGTAGTTGATTGCTGAGGTGAGAGTTTTTATTTTAAAAAGTAGATTATGTAAGAGAAAAAATGTGTAAGAAGGGATTTGACAAGATGAGAAGTGACATGATTAAAAAAGGTTTTGATAAAGCTCCGCATCGTAGTTTATTAAAAGCAACTGGTTTAAAAGATGAAGATTTTGATAAGCCGTTCATAGCAATTTGTAATTCTTTTATTGAAATTATTCCAGGTCATAAGCACTTAAATGAGTTTGGGAAACTTGTTAAAGAAGCAGTACGTGCAGCAGGCATGGTTCCATTTGAATTTAATACAATTGGAGTAGATGACGGTATTGCGATGGGCCATATCGGTATGCGTTATTCGCTTCCGAGTCGTGAAATTATTGCAGATTCAGTAGAAACAGTTGTAAATGCGCATTGGTTTGATGGAATGATTTGTATTCCAAACTGCGACAAAATTACGCCAGGTATGATGATGGCTGCACTTCGTGTAAACATTCCAACTGTTTTTGTTTCAGGTGGACCGATGGCAGCGGGGAAAACATCTAAAGGGGAAGTTGTCGATTTAAGTTCTGTTTTTGAAGGGGTAGGAGCCTACCAATCTGGAAAAATTTCAGAAGAAGAATTAAAGGATATTGAAGATCATGGCTGTCCATCTTGTGGTTCTTGTTCCGGTATGTTTACAGCGAACTCTATGAACTGTTTATGTGAAGTGTTAGGTTTAGCTCTTCCTGGTAACGGGAGTATTTTAGCAATTGATCCAAGACGTGAGGAGTTAATTAAACAAGCAGCAGAAAAATTAAAAATTTTAATTGAAAGAGATATTAAACCACGCGACATTGTAACAGAAGAAGCAATTGATGATGCGTTTGCACTTGATATGGCGATGGGTGGATCAACGAATACAGTATTACACACGTTAGCACTCGCACAAGAGGCGGGATTAGATTACGATATGAATCGCATTGATGCAGTTTCAAGGCGTGTACCGCATTTATGTAAAGTAAGTCCAGCTTCTAATTGGCATATGGAAGATATCGATCGAGCAGGCGGGATTAGTGCAATTTTGAAAGAGATGAGCCGAAAAGAAGGGGTACTTCACCTTGATCGTATAACCGCTACTGGGCAAACGTTACGAGAAAATATCGCTCATGCAGAGATTCAAGATAAGGAAGTGATTCATTCTCTCGAAAATCCTCATAGTGAAGAAGGGGGATTACGTATATTAAAAGGAAACCTTGCGAAAGACGGAGCGGTTATTAAAAGCGGAGCAACAGAGGTAAAACGATTTGAAGGACCTTGTGTTATTTTTAATTCACAAGATGAGGCACTTGCCGGCATTATGCTTGGGAAAGTTAAGAAAGGAGATGTAGTTGTTATTCGTTACGAAGGACCAAGAGGCGGACCTGGTATGCCGGAAATGTTAGCACCAACTTCAGCAATTGCTGGTATGGGATTAGGGGCTGATGTTGCACTTTTAACTGATGGTCGCTTCTCTGGTGCTTCACGTGGTATTTCAGTAGGGCACATTTCACCAGAAGCAGCTGCTGGCGGAACGATTGCACTTCTTAAACAAGGGGATATTGTATGTATTGATGTTGAGGAACGCTTGTTAGAAGTGAGGGTTAGCGATGAGGAATTAGAGAAGCGTAAAAAAGAATGGAAAAGACCAGAACCAAAAGTGAAAACTGGCTGGCTTGGACGCTATGCACAAATGGTAACATCAGCGAATACAGGTGCAGTACTGAAAATCCCGAATTTCGATTGAGCCAATATAAAAAGAGATAAGGATGATATGAAATGGTGCAAAATGTAAAGGAGAGAGTGAAAATTGAAGATATCTTAATGGCCCATAATTGCATGAAAGATATCGTTATTAAAACACCGTTACAACGAGATTCAGTTTTATCTGAGAAATATGAATGTGACGTATATGTGAAGCGAGAAGATTTACAAGTTATTCGTTCTTTCAAAATTCGTGGTGCGTATAATTTAATTCAAAGTTTACCGAAAGAAAAGTTACAAAATGGTGTTGTTTGTGCAAGTGCTGGTAATCATGCACAAGGAGTTGCTTATACGTGTAATTTATTGAAGATTCCATCTAAAATCTTTATGCCAACAACAACACCAAAACAGAAAGTATCACAAGTTCAATTTTTTGGTGGTAGCTTTGCAGAAATCGTGTTAGTTGGTGATACATTTGATAGTGCTTTCCAAGAGGCACAGCGCTATTGTGAGGAAAATAGGATGACATTTGTTCATCCATTTGATGATCCGTATGTGATTGCGGGGCAAGGAACGGTAGCTGTTGAAATTATGCACGATATGGATAAGGCAGTTGATTATCTCTTTACGGCAATTGGTGGTGGTGGATTAGCCTCAGGAACTGGTACATATGTAAAAGGGGTTAGTCCTACTACAAAGGTAATCGGTGTAGAACCGATGGGAGCTGCATCTATGAAAGAAGCTTTTCTTCAAAATGAAAATGTTGCATTAGAAAAGATTGATAGTTTTGTTGATGGTGCAGCTGTTAAAAAGGTAGGAAAGTTAACATTTGAAACATGTAAAGATGTAATTGATGACATTGTTTTAGTACCGGAGGGAAAGGTTTGTACAACGATTTTAGAATTGTATAAGAAAAATGCGATTGTAGCTGAACCAGCTGGTGCGCTTTCTATTGCGGCACTTGATCTATACAGAGATGAAATAAAGGGGAAAACAGTTGTATGTACGTTGAGTGGTGGGAATAATGATATTGATAGAATGCAAGAAATGAAAGAACGTTCCCTTATTTATGAAGGATTAAAACATTACTTCATTATCGAATTTCCACAGCGTTCAGGTGCACTGCGAGAGTTTCTTGATAAAGGATTAGGACCGGAAGATGATATTACTCGCTTTGAGTATATTAAGAAACATAATAAAGAAAATGGTCCAGCTTTAGTGGGGGTAGAATTAAAACATAGGGAAGACTATGAAGCTTTAATTACTCGTTTTCAAGAAAATAACATTCAATTTGTGGAGCTTAATAAAAATCCTGTGCTGTTTGATTTACTTATTTAATAAAAGAAAAGAGTTAACATACAATTCTACTTGAAATAAAAAAGATAGATACAAGCGGAGGGAAATCCTGCTTGTTCTATCTTTTTTATTCTTTGAAAGTTAAACGAAATACGCTCCATATTTAAGAAGGATAAAGCTAGTTAACCAAAAAAGTATTGCAATACGAATGATTAAGTACATTGTAAATTCAAAGGGAGAAAGTTCTCTCTCTCGCTTTATTTTTCTTAGAAGTCTAACAGAAAAAAGGGAACATAAAAGCAGGATCGCTATAGATATTTCATAGATGTTTTCTAACAGACTTATATTTTCTAACAAGTTTTTCAGCATATTCATCACCTTTTTGTAATGTATATCACAGAGAAATGGATCTCATGCTGTTTAGTTGCGTTTGTTTATTATTTTTCCAGTATCATCAATTTCTACATCAGTTGAAACCGTTTGTAAATATTGTAGTGCTTTTTTCTTTTCTTCTTCATTTACAGGGGAAACTTGGTTGTTGCGGATGATGTAAGGATTGAATGACATTTGGACATCCTTTCCTTTAAAGGTTAAAGTTAATACGCCAGTTTCGGCGCTTTTTCCATTCACATAACTTGGGAATAAAAAGTTTCCTAACGAGTATGCGATAGGAACTTTATTGTAATACTCAAACCCTTGTAACCAATGCGGGTGACTTCCAACGATAGCGTCAGCACCTGCCTCTACCATTTTAGGAACATATTGTTTTTGATACTCTATGGGGCGATTAGATTTTTCGACGCCCCAATGCATATAGACGATTACATAATCAGCATCTTTCTTTTGCTCTTGAATTGTTTTTGTTACAAGATCTAGATCATATCCGTTTGCAACGCCAGGTTTATTGTCACCAGCTACCCAATTAAAGTTAGGCATAAAGCGTACAAAGGAAAGAAATTTAAACTTTTTTCCTTTTACAGTTAGTTCACGAGCAGTATAGGCATCTTCAACATTTTTTCCGGCTCCAGTGTAGGGTAGTTTTAATTTTTCTACGTGAGAGATGGTGTCTAGTAGTCCATCTTGTCCATAATCAAGCGTATGGTTATTACCGATGTTCACGATGTCATATCCAGTGTTTTTAATGGCTTGTAGTGTTGAGGGGTCACTTTTAATCCAAAATTGTTGTCCAGGGACTCTTTTTTCTTTTGTTGTAAATGCAGACTCTAAATTAATAAAGGAAATATCAGCTTTCGTTATTTCCTCTTTTACATGTTGAAACGGATAATCAGCCCCATTTTTTTCAATTACGGGACGTAATTGCCAATCGAACATCGTATCACCAGAGAAGGTGAGTGTAATTTCAGGGTCTTCAGTTTTCTTTTCGGTCGTTGAATTTGCTTTGCTTGATGTGTTTTGTACATCTGGTTTATTTTTTGCTTTTGAAATGTAAGTATAATTGAGTAATAAAACAATTGGTGTAATGAAAAAGGCTATTAAAATAAGTCGTTTTAATAAAGTTTTCATAGTTACCGTCCCTTTTGGTTTTATCCCGCTTTATTCAACTGGTGAATTAGTGGGAGGTAAAAAACACCCCCTGACTAAAGTTTCACTTTATAACGTAATAGTGAACTTCCACAATGGTGCTAACAATGAATGTAGTAAAAATAAGTTATAGCTAGATTCATTGATGCAAAAAAAACGGGTTATTAATAGTGAAAATCATTTGTTAATATTCATAATATTAAGTTAACATATAGATAACCTTTAAATCAATGTGTAATCCAGAATGTAGTAATAAAGAACTCAGAGGGTGGAGAATGAAAATGGTTATATTAGGAGCAGTAGTAAATGGAGTTTGTATTATTTTTGGTACTCTGTTTGGTAAATTATTTAGTAACATTCCAGAAAGTATGAAAGGAACGATCATGCATGCAATTGGCTTAACGGTTGCTGTATTGGGGCTTCAAATGGCATTGAAGAGTGAAAATTTTCTCGTTGTGATTTTAAGTTTAGTCATTGGTGCGGTAATGGGAGAATGGCTACAATTAGAAGAAAGATTAAAACATTTAGGAGAATGGCTAGAAAATAAAGTTGGATCGAAAGGTAAAGGAAGTATATCAGAAGGGTTTGTAACAGCTACTCTAATTTTTGCAGTTGGAGCGATGGGGATACTTGGCGCATTAGACAGTGGTATTAGAGGGAATCACGATGTTTTATTCACAAAAGCGATTATTGATGGATTCATCTCTATTATATTAACGACAACTCTTGGGATTGGAGTGGTATTTTCAGCGATTCCAGTTATTTTATATGAAGGTGCCATTGCAATTTTTGCAACACAAATTAATAATTTTGTACCAGAGAAATTAATGAATCAATTTATAGTTGAAATGACAGCAACTGGTGGTATTATGATTTTTGCAATTGGATTAAACTTACTTGGGTTTATTAAAATTAAAGTAGCAAACTTACTTCCAGGTATATTAGTAGTTGGAGTAATTGTTTCTATTATATATGGATACGGTTTGATATTTAGTTTTTAGGGGGAAGGGATATAGATGGAGGAGTTCCAATTTACAAAACGTGCATATAAAATATTGGAGATTGCAACACGAGAGGCTGAGTGTAATAAAGGAATTATTCATCCAGTTCATCTATTTATAGGAGCTTGTAAGGAAGGTACTGGAGTTTGCGCGGAGTTACATATGTATTTATTTCACACGGTGGGTATGGATTTTTCAGCAAAAATATCGTTACTCCAACAATATTATGCAAATGAAATAGAATACATAAATGTTGGGGAGTTTAAAGTTTCAAATAAGACGATAGAAGTTTTAAAAGTAGCGAAGAAACGGATGGAACGTTTTCAGCAAGTATTAATAAATGAAGGGCATGTTTTATATGCACTGTTTCAAGTTGATACAGTTATTGAAAAGGTTATAAGTAAAAACGTGCAAAAAGAGGTATTGCAAATTACATCTGAGCCAAGAGACTTAACGGTCGCATTAAAAAGATTTAATCCTATTCATAATAATTTAAACTGTAATATTAGAAGAGCTGTCTCTTCTGACTTTAAAAAATTGGCACGTTTTGTTAAGGGTGAATTTGGTGAGCGTTGGTTAAAATCTTTAGATTATGGATTTCGGACATATAAAGAAGAGTTACCTATTTTTATTGCTGAGAAAGGAGGAGAAATTATTGGTTTCGCTTGTTACGATGTTGTGAGAGGAAAGAAAGGATTGTTTGGTCCGATGGGTACAGCGAAACATAATCGTGTGAACGGTGTTGGGAAGATGTTATTGAATCATTGTTTATATAACATGAAAAAAAGTGGATATGAGTATACAATTATAGGACAAGCAGGTCCGATTGAGTTTTATGAGAGGTGCTGTAATGCACGTTTAATACCGATAGAGGATAATTAACCAACTCCATTTGCAGGGGAGTTGGTTTTATTATGAAAACAGTGTGTCGATGTAGTGAGTATTTGTAAATCAGGATGTTCTTTTTTGTTAAAAATACTTGTATTTTGTTTGAAAATAGCGGGATTTGTAATTAATATTACGTATAAATCAAATTACTAAACTTTTTCTAGGAAACGGTGTAGAATGGGTATCGAATGAAAGAAGGTGTAAAAATGGCCAGCTGGAAACGGAATTTAATGATTTGTTGGCTAGGTTGTTTTACCACTGCAGCCGGTATGAGTTTAGTAATTCCTTTTTTATCTTTTTATATTGAGGAATTAGGAGTGACTGGCACTTCTAGTATTGCACAGTGGTCGGGACTTGCATTTGGTGTAACATTTTTAATGGGTGCGATCGTATCACCGATATGGGGAAAGCTCGGTGATATACATGGACGGAAATTGATGCTTATTCGTGCAAGCCTTGGTATGGCGATTATTATGACACTTATGGGGTTTGTGACGGACGTGTATCAACTAGTCGCACTTCGGTTTTTAATGGGAGCGGTATCTGGTTTCCTTTCTACAGCGATGACATTTATTGCTGCAGAAACTCCGCAAGAACATTCAGGTTGGGCAATTTCTACAATCTCAACTGGAGGCGTGAGTGGTTCATTACTTGGGCCGATGCTCGGAGGTTATTTGTCAGAGTTAATCGGAATGCGCCATGTTTTTCTAGTTACAGGAGCTTTCTTATTCCTTTCCTTTCTTATCGTCTTTTTCTTTTTACATGAGGAGAATCATTCTGCTAAAGCAAAAAAGGCACAGCCGAAAAAAGTATGGACGATGGTCCCGGCAAAACATTTAATAATAAGTTTATTTGTAGCAACGTTTATTATTCAGCTTGCAAATATGTCAATTCAACCTATTATTACGTTGTACGTAAAGCATTTGGCAGGACCAGGAACAGATCATATTGAAATGATTGCAGGTGCAGTCATGTCTGCGACAGGTTTAGCAGTTATTTTGGCAGCTCCTAAGCTAGGAAGATTATCAGATCATATCGGTCCTCAAAAAACTTTAGTTGTAGCGTTGTTTGCTGCAGGAATTATTTTTATCCCGCAAGCATTTGTCACCTCAGCTTGGCAACTATTAATACTTCGTTTTTTATTAGGTATCGCACAAGCAGGATTATTACCTTCCGTACAAACTCTACTAAAACAACATACACCAACCCATGTAACGGGACGAATATTTGGATATAATCAATCGTTTCAGTTTTTAGGAAATATGATTGGGCCGGTGCTTGGTGGGCAAATTGCAGCCCATGCAGGATTCCAATATGTTTTCTTCTCCACATCATCACTATTATTTATTGCGTGTATTTGGGTATATTTTCATAGTAAGAATGCAGAGGTATCAGAGAAACAACATTTGGAAGTTAGTTAACTAGGTGAATGAAAAAGAGGAAAAGGATGAAGCGATATTCGCTTCATCCTTTTTTATTAAAATTCAAGACAAAGATAACTTAATGTACCAAGCTCGTAACTACGATGAATGACTTCTCCGTTATTCTCACCGCTTCCCATTGCGATAAATAACGGAATGAAATGCTCTGCTCTTGGCACAGCTAATTGTGCATGAGGAGCATTTTTTTCCCAATTAAACAACGCATCTTTATCGTTAGTCTGCATATGATTTATAATCCAATCATCAAATTCAATTGCCCATTGTTCCGGAGTTGTTTGATTCCATTTTAATGCACGTAGATTATGAACGGTAACACCGCTGCCGATTACTAAAATATCTTCTTGTCCAAGTCCTTGTAGTGCACGCCCAATTTCATATTGTTCCTGCGCAGGAAGGAAAGGATTTACTGATATTTGTACGACAGGAATATTTGCTTCTGGATACATACGATGCAGGAGTGTCCATGAACCGTGATCTAAACCTCTCGTCGTATTTTTATGGACTGTAATTCCTTTGTTTTTAAATTTTTCTTCCAGCATAGTTGCAATGCTAGAAGAACCTTTAGCGCGATATTTTATTTCATATAACTCAGGAGGGAATCCGCCGAAGTCATAAATTGTTTCATATTCGTCATCTGAAGAGGAAATCGTTAATACTTCACTTTCCCAGTGAGCGGTGAAAATAACAATTGCTTTCGGTTTATATGTTTCTCCCAGTGTTTTTAAAAAACTTGTATAGTCTGTATCTTGAATAGCGAGCATAGGTGATCCATGTGCTAAAAATAGTGATGGCATCATAATTGAAACCTCCTAAAAATATATTGATTACTTTATGTAAGTAACTATATAATTTTATTTACGGTTCGTCAAGATAATAGTTTGAAACTTAAACGGAAAGGTACGGAATTTGTCATAATGAAAGCAATTGCATATAATACATAATAAGAATAATGAATGTATATTCATTTTTGAAAAGAGATACATAATAGATTTGGGGGCTGTCGAAATGAACATACAGGAAAATTTCGTTACGGCGTTGGATGAATCGGAAATTTATTTACGCAAGTGGTTACCAGAAGGAGATCCGCGAGGGATTGTTCAAATTGCACATGGTATGACAGAACATGCAGGTGTGTATATAGAATGTATTGATGCTTTATTGGAAGCAGGATATGGTGTTTATGCTCATGATCATAAAGGACATGGGAAAACAGTGAAAAGAGAAGAAGACTATGGACATTTTGAGCCGGATATAGGCTGGAGTCAGGCTGTATCCGATGTTATTTTTGTATCAGAAACGATAAAAAAAGAACAGACATGTCCACTGTTTTTACTCGGACATAGTATGGGCTCTTTTTTATCAAGACGAGCTGTGCAACTTAGAGGCGAATTATATGATGGATTTCTCATTTCAGGAACTGGGGGGAATCCAGGGGTTTTAGGCAGCATTGGTCATAAAGTAGCAACAATTGAAATGAAACTACGCGGAAAGAAAACGAAAAGTCCGATGTTGAATTTTTTATCTTTTGGTAATTTCAACTCAAACTTTAAGCCGAATCGTACAAAATTTGATTGGCTATCTTCAGATATAAATCAGGTTGATAAATATATTGCCGATCCGTTATGTGGATTCATTTGTACGACTAGTTTTTACCGAGAATTATTTCATGGAGTATTAGAAGTAAATAAAATAGAAGAATACAAGAAAACGCCAAAAAATCTTCCGATACACATATTCTCTGGAGATCGTGATCCAGTTGGAGATATGGGGAAAGGTGTAAAAGAAGTATACGAAAACTATAAAAAATGCGGTGTGAAAGATGTAACACTTCGATTATATGAAAATGGTAGACATGAAATGTTCCATGAAGTGAATAGAGAAGATGTATTTCAAGATTTGATTTCATGGTTAGATGAGCATAATAAATGAGAATGAAAGTATTTAAAGTCCAAACTATATGGTTTGGGCTTTTTGTTTTATCTTATTATTTGTAGGTTAACAATTTGAAGAGATAAAGAATTCACGCCGTTGCAGTGAGGGGGGAAATCGAAAAATTAATAGAATAACAATAAAATGAAACTTTAATCAGTGGGGTTTTGTTCACCCCCCACTGATTATTAGCCTTCACCAATCGGGCGTTTACGGACAGCCCGACTCCCACCTAACTTCTTTGCTCCAGCCGAATTTTGAGGTGGGAGTCTTACTGCCCGTTAATTCGGGATAAATAGCCATTCATGAAAAGGGAGATTGAACCGTGCAAATACGAGAAGCTGTATTATGTGAAACAGATGAACTAAGTGAACTCGCTTTACTTTCAAAAGCAACTTGGGATTATAACGAAGAATTTATACTTGCTTGTAAGGAAGATTTAACAATTACTGAAGAGTACATAAAAGATAATTTTGTATATGTTTTAGAAAATGATAATACAAAGATTGGATTCTTTTCATTTTTACGTAATGAAAATACTCTCGATTTCCTATACATTCATCCTGATGATAAGGGAAAAGGATATGGGAAAATACTTTGGATGTTTGTAATAGAAAAAGCGAATGAACTAGGATTAAAAAGTTTTACAATTGATAGTGATCCGAATGCGAAAGGGTTTTATTTAAAAATGGGAGCAAAGTTAATCGGGGAGACACCATCAACTGTTTTTAAAGATAGATTGTTACCTCTCTTGCAATATGATGTGTAAAACTACCAATATCAGGGGAAGATGAGAATGGGTAATGTGAAGAAAAAACAAATATATGAGGCGTTAATAAAATCGTGGTCGATTGAAACAAGTTCAAAGTGGACGAGCGAAAATCCAGCAAAGGTACAATGTGGTGTAACGGCTCTAGTTGTTTAAAAATTATGCGGGAGAAAGATTAAAAAGACGAGAGTAGGAGAAGTGTGGCACTTTTATAACTTTTTAGATGAACAGAGGTATGATTTTACAAAAACACAATTTAATGAAGAATTGAATTATATGGATGTGGAATCAAATCGAGAAGAAGCATTTGCAGATACAAATGAAAAACAATATGACATTTTGAAGAAAAAGATAGTTAAAGAATTAAAATTATCTTTTGACTCTTAATCTTCGATAAGTTACTATAATGGTGGTAACTAATTAAAGGGAACTTCATAGAGTTGAAAGGGGAAATACTTTTGAAAACAGCTTATGTAAGCGCTACTATTGTAACGATGAATGAACAAAATGAAGTAATAGAAAATGGATATATCATTGTAGAAAATGATCAAATTATAGAAGTGAATAGCGGAGAAATCCCTTCTCATTATGAAGTGGATGAAGTGATAGATATGAAAGGGAAGTGGGTTTTACCAGGGCTTGTCAATACACATACTCATGTTGTCATGAGTCTTTTGAGAGGTATTGGCGATGATATGTTATTACAGCCATGGCTTGAGACGAGAATTTGGCCACTTGAAAGCCAATTTACTCCAGAACTTGCGGTTGCTAGTACGGAATTAGGATTGCTTGAAATGGTGAAAAGCGGTACAACTACATTCTCTGATATGTTTAATCCAATTGGAGTAGATCAAGATTCGATTATGGAAACAGTATCAAAAAGCGGAATGCGAGCTGCTGTTTCAAGAACTTTATTTAGCTTTGGAACGAAAGAAGATGAAAAGAAAGCAATCGAAGAAGCTGAGAAATATGTGAAGCGATATTATAAGGAAAGTGGTATGTTAACTACGATGGTTGCGCCGCATAGTCCATATACATGTTCTACAGAAATGTTAGAAGAGTGTGCACGTATTGCAGTAGAAAATCAAACTATGGTTCATATCCACCTTTCTGAAACAGAGCGTGAAGTACGTGATATTGAAGCACAGTATGGAAAACGTCCAGTAGAATATGCGGCAAGTTGCGGATTGTTTAAACGTCCAACAGTTATTGCGCATGGTGTAGTATTAAATGAAAATGAGCGTGTATTTTTAGCAGAACATGATGTTCGAGTAGCTCATAATCCAAATAGTAATTTAAAGCTAGGTTCTGGTATAGCGAATGTAAAAGCGATGCTAGAAGCAGGGATTAAAGTAGGGATTGCAACAGATAGTGTTGCGTCTAACAATAATTTAGATATGTTTGAAGAACTGCGCGTTGCAACTTTATTACAAAAAGGTATTCATCAAGATGCAACAGCATTACCAGTTGAAACAGCTCTTTCGCTTGCAACAAAAGGAGCTGCGGAAGTAATTGGCATGAAACAAACGGGATCACTTGAGGTTGGAAAGTGTGCTGATTTTATTACGATTGATCCATCTAATAAGCCGCATCTACAACCAGCAGATGAAGTATTATCGCATCTTGTGTATGCTGCTAGTGGAAAAGATATAAGCGATGTAATTATTAATGGTAAACGTGTTGTTTGGAATGGTGAATGTAAAACATTAGATGAAGAGCGTATTATATTCGAAGCGAGTCGATATAAAAAAGGTTTGCAAAGATAGATATTTAAATGCAATTTGAGAAAGCTATCCTTTCTAGAAAATAGAATAGGATAGCTTTTTTTGTTGAGCGAATAAATATTCAATAGAATGTCGCATCTTTCTATTGATATTTCTGCTATAATATATAACGTTTTATAATATCTTATTTTTAAGGAGAACAATTCATGAAGCGAAAAAAGAGCCATTTAATGGTAATGGCACTTGTTACATCTTTATTATTAACAGCTTGTAATAATAAGGCGAATAAAAGTGATACAGAGGCTGAAAAACAAGTGTTAAATGTAACAGTATCAGAAGAAGTTCCTTCTCTTGATACTGCGAAAACGATGGATGGTACGTCAGCACACGTTATGCAAAACATATTTGAAGGGTTGTATGTACTAGATGATCAAGATCATCCTATTCCAGCAGTAGCAAGATCGTTTGAAAGAAGTGAAAATGGTAAAAAATATACATTTGATTTGCGTAAAGATGCAAAATGGTCAAATGGAGAATCAGTAACAGCAAACGATTTTATGTTTGCGTGGAGACGAGCGGTAAGCCATGAAACAGCGTCTCAATATGCATACATGCTGTTTTATATAAAAAATGCGAAAGAAATAAATAAAGGAACAATTCCTCTTGATGAACTTGGTGTAAAAGTAGTAGATGATTATACGCTAGAAGTTGAACTAGAACAGCCGACTCCGTATTTTTTACAGTTGCTAGCGCTACCTATATACTTACCACAGCACGAATCATTTTTGAAAGAGCAAGGACAGAATTATGCATTGGAACCTAGTAATCTCATTTATAACGGCCCATTTGTATTAGAAAAATGGAACCATGAACAAGAGTTTCAATTAAAGAAGAATGCTACGTATTGGGATCAAAAGAAAGTGAAATTAGACGAGATAAACTTTCATATCGTAAAGGATACAATGACAGCTGTAAATTTATATGAAGCTGGTGATTTGGACCGAGTACCTATTAATTCACAAGTTGTAGACAAGTATAAAGGGAATAAGGAATTACATATGTCGAGTGATCCTGGAATTGCTATGTTACGTTTTAATGAGAAAAATAATGCGTTAGCAAATAAGAAAGTGCGTCAGGCTATCTCGTTAGCGTTAAATAAAGATGATTTCGTTGCTCACTTTATTAATAACGGGGCAAAACCTGCAAGTGGACTTGTACCAGTTGGTCATGTGAATGAAGAGACGGGCAAAGATTTTAGAAAAGAAAACGGAGATATTTCTTCATATGATTTACAAAATGCGAAAAAGGTTTGGGAAGAAGCGAAAAAAGAACTTGGAGTAGAACAAGTAAAACTCGAGTTTTTAACGTTTGAACAAGATAACGCAAAACGTATGGCAGAATATATAAAAGGTGATTTAGAAAAGAATTTGCAAGGATTAACGATACAAATTAAACAACAGCCGTTTAAACAAAAGTTACAACTAGAACAAACAGGCGATTACGATATATCTATGGTAAATTGGGGACCAGATTATAAAGACCCAATTAGTTATTTAGAGCTATTTACGACGAGTAATCCAAATAATAAAATGAGTTACTCCAATTCTCGTTACGATGAGTTAATAAAGAAAGCGAAAAATGATTTTGTACTAAATCAGGAGAAACGATGGGAAGCGTTGCGAGAAGCTGAGCAAGTCTTATTAGAAGATGCTGCTGTGGCACCGCTTTATCATATTGGTTCAGCTTATGTACAAAAGGATTATGTGAAAGGAATTGAAAAGCATCAATTTGGTGGTGTTTATACGTATAAGAATGCTTATATGGAAGATAAATAGATGTATTTATTATAAAAAAAGAAACCTTACTTTTGAGAGTGAGGTTTCTTTTTTACATATGAGTTCTATTAAACCGATTTTAATAAAGAATAAAAATTTGTATCATATGGAATATCATCTTGATACATATAATTTTTCAGAACACCTTCTTTTTCAAACCCTAATTTTAATAGCACTTTATTTGAAGCCTCGTTTTCAAGAAATACAATTGCCCCGATACGTTTTAAATGGAGCGTATAGAAGCCGTAAGATATTATTTCAGAAACTGCCTCAGTAGCATATCCATTTCCCCAGTGTTCAGGGAAAAAGGCATAACTTATATTTGCTCGTTTATGTTCAGAAGACCAATCGTGAAAACCAATTGTTCCAATGAGCCCTTTCTTGTCTTTTAATTCGATGCCCCATTTAATGCCGCTTCTTGTGTTGTAACTCAACTTAAAATTATTAAGGATTTGTTTTACTTGATCCAAATTTTGTAATGGTTTTTGTCCATAATGGCGCAGGACATCGGTATTAGAAAAGCAATGTAATATACTCGGTGCATCTTCTTCAGTAAGTTCTCTTAAAATAAGTCGCTCAGTTTTTAATAAAGGAAACATGTTTTCACTCCTGTTCATATGAAACTAGAATGTATTTGTTATTATATAATTTAATCTGAAAATAAAGATTATTCAAGGTGTAATAAGGGTAAGTTTGATTTATGTTAAAATTGAATGTGGAATATATTTCAAAAAAGAGGTTTAGAAATGGAAAAAAACTCAATTTTAATCGTAGACGACGATCAAGATATTATTCAGTTTATTAACGTGAATTTAATACAAGAAGGTTTTACTGTTTTTAGTGCTGATAACGGCGAAGAGGCATTAGAGATAATAAATCATAACAGTATTCAACTTGCTATCCTTGATATTATGATGCCTCAAATGGATGGTATAGAACTGTGTAGAAGGATTAGAGAGAAACATAGTTGGCCAATTATGTTTTTAAGCGCGAAGTCATCAGATATAGATAAGGTAATTGGATTTAGTACTGGGGCAGATGATTATATTGTGAAGCCATTTAGCACGATTGAATTTGTAGCCAGGGTGAAAGCTCAATTAAGAAGATATACATATTTCAATCAAAATAATGTCCAAGTAATTGAAAAAAAGATAAACATTAGAGGTTTAGAAATAGATGAAGTGTCGAGAACAGTAATGCTATATGGACAAGCAATTAATCTTACGAAAACTGAATATGATATTTTGCATTTAATGGCAGAAGCAAGGAATCGTGTTTTTACTATTGAAGAAATATATGAAAGTGTTTGGAAGGAAAGGGCACATGAAAGTAATAACACAGTAATGGTTCATATTGCGAGATTGAGAAATAAAATTGAAGAGAATTCAAAAGAACCGAAGTTTATTCAAAATGTTTGGGGAGTCGGGTATAAAATTGGAGATTAAAACATTACAAGGAATTAGAGCTAAATTCTTTATCGCGTTTATATGTAGTATTTTATTAGCTACGGTAAGTATCATATTAGTTCAAATTTTATTAGGACTTGTATATGGTGATGTTGCTGCGCTAGAGGAAAGATATTCATTTCTTTATTTTATAGCTTTTCTTCTTTTAACGACTATATATTTTGCATTACTGACAAAAACAACTATAAAAAGATTGAATGAGATTAACCAAAGTGTGAAGGAAATAAGTAATGGTAATTTGGAAATACATATACCTATTTCGCAAAGTGATGAGATTGGTGAACTAGCGAAGAATGTGAATAGAATGGCTCAAAGTTTAAAAGTGTCTATTGAGAATGAAAAAAAATCACAGGAAATGAAAAATGAAATGATTAGTAATATCTCTCATGACTTACGAACGCCTGTAACATCTCTAATAGGTTATGCTGACCTGTTAGGAAATAAGCTGCATTCAAATGTAGAAGAATGTGAAGAATATGTAAGTGTATTAAAGCGAAAAAGCTATGAATTAAAAAGTCAGGTAGATGATTTGCTAGAATACTGTCAAATAAATTATAGAGAAATTGAATTACATAAAGATGTAATAAATATGAAAGCATTAATTGAGCAAATTATGATAGATTTTGTACCACAATTAGATGATGCGGATATGAGTTTTTATATTAATAGTGAAGAGGAGCTACATGTAGAAGTTGATGTAGCACTTATAGTGAGACTATTGGAAAATGTAGTTAGTAATAGCATTATGTATGGAAAAGCTGGAAAGGAAATTTTAATTCAAATTTCCAAAAGAGAAATGAATGTCGAAATAGAAATTAAAAATTTTGGACAATGCATTCCGAAAGAGAACCTTCCTTACGTTTTTGAAAAGTTTTATCGTGGTGAAAAATCACGTAGCTCTCATACGGGTGGGAAAGGAATGGGGCTTACAATTGCGAAAAGTATAGCAGAGCTCCATAAAGGAGATATCACTGTGCGTAGTAACGATAAAGAAACAGTTTTCACTGTAATTTTACCACAGTATACATAAATGTAAGAAAGTCGTAAGTATTTCTTTCATGTGTCGTAATTTTTACTTTGTATCATGGAGAACAAAGATATGAGAGTAGGGGTACAACATGTGGAAGAAATATTTGCTCGCAATTTTATTTGTTTTTTTAATTACAAGTTGGAGTGTTGTTTTTTTAGCTAATGGTGTAATATCAGTCTTTATTTGGTGGGTTATACAAGCTTTTAGTTTAGTTTCAATTTTTATCTTAATAGGATCAGTAGTAATGTTTGTTTGGAAAAGCATTTTTAGAAAGCGGATAGATAGATTGCTACTCTTAATAGTTCTTTTCTCTATCATTGGAGCTTGGCCCATGGGGTGGTTCGCTAACATAGGTGGACTTGCTTATCCAGTAGATATAGAGTCTATGACTCCTAAAGCAGTAGTCCGCTTTCCATTGAACAAACGGGCGCTAATAGGTTGGGGTGGGGATCGACTGGAGACGAATTATCATGTGATAAAACCAAATGAACGATGGGCATACGATATTCTCATTCCACCTGCTGAAGTGAAAAGTAATAAGTTAGAGGATTATGGGATATATGGCGCAGATGTACTGGCACCGGCTTCTGGGACAGTTGTATCAATCAATAATGATGAAAAAGATTTAGTTCCGGGATCGGATGAATTTCAATCAATGGCGGGGAATCATATTTATTTACGACTAGATGAAACAGGGACATTTTTGTTTCTTGCCCATTTAAAGAAAGGGTCAATTAAAGTGAGGGAAGGACAACATGTAAATGAAGGAGAAGTTCTTGCTCAAGTTGGTAACTCCGGAAGTTCAAGTGAACCACATTTACATATCCATCATCAAAGGCAAGACCCATCCAAGGTAAGTATGTTTTTTGCGGAAGGATTGCCACTTTACTTTCGAACTGAAAAAGGCGCGACAATGCCAGAAAGAGGCACATATATAGGAGAGAATTAGAAGAGAAGCGTATCGCCTGAAAAAGGGTATTCCAAATTTAATTTGGAATACCCTTTTTCATTAACCAACAAATGTTTGATACAGTAAGAAAATATTTAAAGCGATAATGAGTGCAGCGATTAACCACGCGATAAATGTTGTAATGCGATGGTTGACGAGTGCTCCCATAATCTTTTTATTACTTGTGAACATGATAAGCGGTACTAATGCAAAAGCAATACCGAATGATAAGACAACTTGACTCATAACGAGAGCGTAAGTTGGATTTACGCCTAAAGCGATAATAACAAGAGGCGGAATCATTGTAATAAAACGGCGTAAATATAACGGAATATGCATGCGAATGAATCCTTGCATAATAATATCCCCTGACATTGTACCGACAGAAGAGCTAGATAATCCCGCTGATAAGAGTCCGATTCCAAATAAAGCAGCGGATACAGGACCGACTAAGTTACTAAATTGATTAAACGCAACATCTAAGTCTTCAACGTGTAGACCGTTTTTAAAGAATAGTGCAGCAGCAACAATTAACATACTTGCATTAATTGCTCCAGCGATAACCATTGCAATAATAATGTCGATGAATTCGAAGCGGAAAATCTTTTTCTTTTGTTCATCATTTGTTCCGACTACACGGCGCTGCGTTAAGGCGGAATGTAAATATATTGCGTGTGGCATTACTGTCGCACCTAAAATTCCAGCTGCTAATAAGATGCTATCCACACCTTGGAATTTTGGAGTAAATAGTCCTGAAAGAAGAGGGCTTAATTCCGGTTTTGCGTAAAAGACTTGGACACCAAAAGCGATAACAACGATAAAAATCATTCCTGTTATGATAGCTTCTAATGGACGAAAGCCTCTGCGTTGAAATTCAAGAATAATAAATGATCCAACCGCTGTAATTAAAGCAGCTGGTAACATCGGAATTCCAAATAGTAAGTATAAGCCGAGTGCTGCCCCGATAAATTCAGCTAAATCTGTAGCCATAATAACGAGTTCCCCTTGTATCCATAAGCCGATGGAAACAGGTTTAGGGAAGTTTTCGCGAGCTACTTCAGGAAGGTTTTTCCCAGTAGCGATTCCTAATTTAGCTGATAAAGTTTGAATTAATACAGCCATTAAATTAGAAGCGAATATTACCCAAAGTAATAAATACCCATACTGTGACCCAGCCGCGATATTTGTAGCAAAGTTTCCGGGATCAATATAAGCAACCGAGGCGATAAAAGCAGGGCCTAAGAATGGTAACAGTCTTTTAAATCCTTTTGTTTGTCCACTTAACGCTAAATGAGCTGATTGAACAGTTGTACTTTGAGAAGGGACTTGTTCATCTTTTGATATATCTTTATTCATAGTAGTATTCCCCTTTGAAATCTTAACTTGATGAAATTATTGTATTTTATTCTTACTCATTATTTCAATACATTTAGATATATTATGTGGCAATTTCATTTGAACATAAAAGTTTCCTTAATGCAAATTATATGACTGTACGCAATGAATGGTGTGATGATGCGAAAAAAATTGGGAGTTTATGGTTTCTGGATAAGGAAGAAGATAATAAATTATAGGGGTGTTTTTGAAATTTATGTGAACATACAGCCTATATTACAGCATATTAATTGATGGAAATGAAATTGTATGATATATAATATATTGGGATTACAACCTAACCGTAGTGTTTTGTTCTGTAATCTTGTTTTTATTTTTGTTAACTTATAGAAAAAATTGTAAATAGAAGAAAATAGGCTAAGTACAATTTTGTGTATATTTTCTTATTATATATGTTTTGATATGAACGTTAACTTATACATGATTTTAAAATTTAGATAGGTGGTAGAAATACATTGGCAACTACAAAACCATATAGAGTATTACTATATTACATGTACACAACAATTGAAAACCCAGAAGAATTTGCTGAACAGCATTTAGAATTTTGTAAATCACTGGAGTTAAAAGGAAGAATTCTTGTAGCGACAGAAGGAATTAACGGAACTTGTTCTGGTACTGTTGAGCAAACAGAGAAATACATGGAAGTAATGAACAATGATCCACGTTTCGCTGGAATCGTTTTTAAAATTGATGAGGCAGATGAACATGCATTTAAGAAAATGCACGTACGTCCTCGCCCAGAGTTAGTTACACTTCGTTTGGAAGACGACATTAACCCAAAAGAAATGACTGGGAAATATTTAGAACCAACAGAATTCTATGAGGCAATGAAACAAGAAAATACAGTTATCATTGATGCACGAAATGATTATGAGTTTGATTTAGGACACTTTAAAGGTGCGATCAAACCAGATATTGAATCATTCCGTGAATTACCAGATTGGATTAGAGAAAACAAAGAAACACTTGAAGGGAAAAAGATTTTAACGTACTGTACAGGTGGAATTCGCTGTGAGAAATTCTCTGGTTGGTTAGTTCGAGAAGGTCATGAAGATGTAAGTCAGCTTCACGGCGGAATTGTAACGTACGGAAAAGACCCAGAGGTACAGGGTGAACTTTGGGATGGTCAATGTTACGTATTTGATGAGCGTATCGCTGTACCAGTAAACCAAAAAGAGCACGTTATAGTTGGTAAAGATCATTTTACAGGTGAACCTTGTGAGCGCTATGTAAACTGTGCAAACCCTGAATGTAACAAGAAAATTTTATGTTCTGAAGAAAGTGAAGCAAAACATTTACGTGCCTGTTCTCATGAATGTCGTGTACACCCACGTAATCGTTATATAGTGCAACACGAATTAACAGAAGAGCAAGTAGCTGCTGCATTAGAAAAAATCGAAGCAGGGAAGTAAGCATAATAGAAAACAGATGGTAGCATCGTGCTGCCATCTGTTTTTTTATTTACCGAATTTAGGATACGGGAAAGCCCACGCAGGACTTTAGTCCGTCTTTAGACCTGGGATGAAAGCATCGTTTTTGCATAGCAAAACATGGTATACTTTATTCATAGTCATGCAAAAGACTCTAAAACGACTGTTCTCTGAAAACAGAATACATATGAGGTTGGGGTAGCAAATTCTTCTACTCTGTAAAATGTATTAAGTCGTCATGCAAAAGACGTAAAAACATTGAGAACCAACAATCTGTACGGTATGGTCACAGTACCGTAGCCCACGAACCTATATGGTCTGTTGTGGGAGTGGTGATGGCACACCGCAATCTTGCACGTCAGCGATACCAGAAATGGACTTCGCCTTTGGTAGCAAGAATCCCACTGACGTTAGTCAGCTGGCTCCTTTAGGGGTGGGAGTGTCAATTTGTACCATCTTTCTCTTTCACAGCAGACAATACAGTTTGTTTTACCCATGCTTTTCGAGTTTTACGTTGTATAGTCCATTGGTATAAACCTTGCACACCTAAAATAAGTGAAATGACTATGCCACTAATCGCTGTTAAAAGAGCGAAATATTCAAGGGGTGAAGATATCGGATTTGAATCGGTGTTTTTTAAAAGGTCAATCATAGTAAACCCTAACATTTGGCCCACTACAGAGTAGAGAGTTAAAATTAATAATAAAAGGCTATCTTTTTTAGAGGCAACATTTTCTTGATATTTAAACAAACTATCAAGATTTTGTTTCGCGTTCGTGAAGAGTATTTCAATATTAAAAAGCTTTCTTAAGCGAAAGAAAATATCTTCACTTTGTGATTGAGATACTAACTCTAAAGAAAAATAATTAGCTGTAAACGAATTGATAGAGTAGATTAGCTTCTCTATTTCATTTGTATCTTGTTCAATATTTAGTTCGGCATAAGCGTTTGCCATTTTTAATAAAACAATTTTATGAAATAGGTTTAATAATAAAGCGTAATAAAACTCCCCATACATTTGACTAGCAAGTTTAGTTATTTTACTCTCATCTTCGTTCGTTACACATGTAAAAATATGTTCTTCCATTATGAAATAACGATTAGGAGCCCATCGTTGGTAAGCATGTTGTTTTAAATAATCGTGAATATAAGGAAGATTATTTGCGCTCACATATGGTTTACCATCACTTGTTAATCCAGAAAGACTGGAAGTACGATAAACATCAATTACAGTAAGTTCCATATTTTCTTTTAGAGATAACAAAGTTTGAACGTACATTCTTTGGTCTTCGAAGAAAGGAAAGGTTTGAAAGTATGAACTTCTTACTCTTTTCTTTTCAAAGAATTCCGTTAAGCCGTTAAATAAATAACCAAAAATGAACTTTTCAACTTGTGAATATCTTTTTCCGTTACATTCTATACAAATGTTCTCGTCCTTTTCATTTCTCGTTTCAAGTACACGGAATCGAGAAGCGAATTCGATTGCTTCTGATAATGCCATACTTGGAGAAGTGTTAACTTCAGTTCGAATTGTTAAGAATCCAAGTTCATAAGGGCATAATGTTACATCGATTGAGTGTACTATGAATGGGACTGAGATAAGGTTTGTTGTTAAATGTCCATTTAAGTTAAGGTCTTTAGAATAGCGCTGCAGTCCTTTTTGATGTTCGGAATGAGGAAATAGAATTTTATTTGTAAATGAAAGATAATATGCTTCCATATTTTGATGTGAAACTTGAAACTTTCCGTAATATGTATTTTCATCTTCAAGATGATCGAGTCGAAAAGGACGAAAATCATTTTTTTGTAAGAAAGGGAACATATTTTGTTCATATCCAGTTTTAAACGAAAATGGGAATATAAATTGAAATATAGCTGTTGTTACATCTTTTTCCTCGATTTTTTGTATTGCCTCCATTAACGTTGTTTCCTTTCCATATAAGCTATAGAAACAACATGCCCAAATTCCCTTGGAAATAACCTCTCGTTTTCACTAGGTTAAGAATGAAAATTCAGCTTATTTAACAGGAGACCTGTATAATATTATGTATACTAAAACTAGTATGATTGTTTTATGAAAAGGGGGATGTAGTATGCGGATTTTAGTATTAGGAGCTGGTGGCGTCGGAGGATTTTTTGGTGGTCGATTAGTAGAAAAGGGAGAGGATGTTACATTTCTCGTTCGCAGCAAAAGAAAACAGAAATTAGAAGAAAAAGGACTTGTTATTCGTAGTGTTAATGGAGATTTTTCATTTCAACCGAAATTGATAACGAAAGAAGAGAGTACTTCTCCATTTGATGTAATTTTATTCTCAACAAAAGCGTATCACCTAAATGAAGCAATAACAGATTTGAAACCATTTGTAGGAGAGGATACAGTAATAATCCCATTGTTAAATGGTATCGCTCATTTAGCGCTATTACAAAAGGAATTCGGTGAAGAAAAGGTAATTGGTGGTTTATGCTTTATTGAAACGACATTAAATAGTGAAGGGGATGTCGTGCAAACTAGTGCTGCAAACAGACTTGTATTTGGGGAAATTAAGCCTCAAGATTCAGAGAGAATACAGCGTATTTCTAAAACATTTGCAGGTACGAAAACTAGTTTTGTTTTAAGTGAAAATATTTTGCAAGATATGTGGCATAAATATTTATTTATCACCGTAATGTCAGGTGTGACAACGTTAATGCGTGCGCCGATAGGACCGATTCGTGAGAGTGAAGGCGGACGTGACTTTATCCGAAATGTATTTGAGGAATCCATGCAAATCATGAGGGCATTTGGGGCTCCAGTTAAGGATAATATTGTTGAGGAACATATGAAAACAATTGACAAAATTTCTTATGATATGAAGTCGTCTATGCAGCGTGATATGGAAAAAGGTTCACTCATTGAAGGGGAACATTTGCAAGGACACTTACTGGAATTAGCGGAGCAATTTTCTAGAGATGTGCCTTTATTAGGCGTTGTATATCAAAATTTAAAGGTATATGAAGAAACGATCTTAAGCGAAAAAATAGTACAATTTTAATAGTATGAAAAAAGGGAAAGGATAGCAAAATATAAATACGTTGCTATCCTTTTTTATGTTCATTTTTGACAATCTATTCGTTTCTTTCAGTTCTTTTTGTCGTGTTTCTCTCTTTTTCACGGTTACCATATAATTGATTAATTTCATTTGCGACTACATCTAAATATGAGTCGGAAAAAAGTGGCTTCTTTTCTTTAGACATAAGGGTCTCCTTTGTGGATTTTTTAATATTCATTATGCATGTTTATGGGCGGATTATGCACAAAAATTTTAAATTTTTTCGTTTTTAAAATTTTTGTTTACTTTTTAAAAATAAAGGAGTATTATAATCCACAGTTTCAATTTTCTAAATCGCTGAAACCGCATGGTGCGGGGGACCCGTTTTAATGGATTAGTACATAATTCAATGGGGTGAATCCTTGAAAAAGGTAGGGCTACTCATAGGTCCGAATCCGACAGCTAACCTCGTAAGCGTTATATTGAGAAGGAAGGTGGAGCTTGTGCGACAAAAAAAATAATGTCTACAAGTCTATTTCGTTATGGCTTGTAGACATTTTTTTGTTTTCTGAAGAAATACTTTACTTGCTCTAACTAGCAGAAAAGTTCGTACAAAATTATTGGAGAGTGGACAGCAGTGGTTTCATCTATCAAAAAGTTTTTAATTGGAAGGCCATTAAAATCAACTGAGTTAGGAGAACAAAAGCTTAATAAAACGAAAGCGCTAGCAATTTTGTCTTCTGACGCTCTATCATCAGTTGCTTACGGTCCAGAGCAAATTTTAATTGCATTAGCAGGTCTTGGAGCGGTAGCTTATTGGTATTCTATTCCAATAGCTGTTGGGGTATTAGTATTATTAACGGCTCTTATTTTATCTTATCGACAAATTATTTTTGCCTATCCTCATGGCGGAGGGGCATATGTTGTATCAAAAGAAAATTTAGGGATGAATCCGGGTTTAATAGCAGGAGGATCTTTATTAGTAGATTATATTTTAACTGTTGCAGTAAGTGTATCTGCAGGTACAGATGCGCTCACATCTGCTTTTCCTAGCCTACATGCACATAATGTAATCATTGCGATTATATTTGTAATACTGATTACCATTTTAAATTTAAGAGGCGTAACGGAATCAGCTTCCGTTTTAGCATATCCGGTTTATTTATTCGTTGTAGCATTATTTATATTAATTGGTGTAGGAATATATAATATTTTGACTGGTCACGTTTCGCAGGCCTTACATTCGCCAATTGGAACACCAGTTGCGGGAATTAGTTTATTTCTACTGTTAAGAGCATTTGCATCAGGTAGCTCTGCATTAACAGGTGTTGAGGCGATCTCTAATGCAATTCCAAACTTTAAGGATCCTGCACCTAACAATGCAGCAAAAACATTGCTTGCAATGGGGGCATTACTTGCCGTTTTATTTTCAGGAATTGTTTTTTTAGCTTATTATTACGGAATTACTCCAAATAAACAAGTAACAGTTGTTTCGCAAATCGCTGAACAAACATTCGGACGTAATTTTATGTACTTTTTCATACAAGGTACAACAGCTTTAATCTTAATTCTTGCAGCTAACACAGGTTATTCTGCATTTCCGTTATTAGCAGTTAATCTTGCGAAAGATAAGTTCATACCAAGAATGTTTACGATTAGAGGAGACCGTCTAGGTTATTCAAACGGTATTATTATACTTGGGATTTCTTCGATTATTTTAATTGTAGCTTTCCAAGGGAAAACAGAACACTTGATTCCCCTATATGCAGTAGGGGTATTTATTCCGTTTACGCTTTCTCAAACTGGAATGGTACTAAAATGGCTTCGTGAAAAGCCTGAAGGATGGATTTTACGATTAACGATTAATTTAATAGGAGCAGTCATCAGTTTTATCGTAATGAGTATGTTCTTTTTAACTAAGTTCGCACAAGTTTGGTCGATACTTATCTTCTTACCTGTGATTATTTTTCTATTTCATCGAATCAAGAAGCACTATGATGCAGTTGGCGATCAACTAAGTTTAAAAACTTGTGAACCACTTATTCCGATTGAGGGGAATGTAATTGTTGTCCCTGTAGCTGGCATGACTCACGTAGTAGAAAATTCATTGAACTATGCTAAGGCTCTTTCTGCAGATCAAGTTATCGCTGTATATGTTGCTTTTGACAGAGAAGAGGAAAAGATATTTGAAGAAAAGTGGAAGAAGTGGCAACCTGAAGTAAGGCTTGTTACATTACATTCTCATTATAGAAGTATTATTCAGCCTCTAACAAAGTTTATTGATACGGTGCAATATAAGGCGAGTGAATCAAATTACCGAGTTACAGTCGTTATACCACAGTTTATTCCGAAAAAAGGTTGGCATAACATTCTTCATAATCAGTCTAGTTTACTCATTCGTGCGTATTTACTCTATAAAAGAAATGTTGTTATTACGACAGTTCCATATCATTTGAAAAAGTAAGAAGATTTTGTAAGGATAGCTTCACGAAAGTGAAGCTATCCTTTTTGTGTATATGCTATGCATAATTGCATACGGGCGCAATAATTATATTGATATAATTTTATCGATTGTGAGCAAGTAGTGTTTTCTGTTGTGGTATATGGATATTTCAATCGAGGTAGTTAATTGGATTTTATTTTGGAATAAGGACATGAGGGCTTGAAAATAAAGGGAATTAAAATACTCCTTTACGGTAGATGAATAGCTGTGTTTAAATGACCTTACAGTACAAAGCTTACATGAAAACAAAACGAAATTTCATATTTACGTACATTATTTAGTTTAAAATGAATAATATTTCCATGTAATATATTCACTGTGTGAATGTGAAAATGACAATAATATAGAAATTTTATACAATATTATTCATACTAAGCGCATATGAAAAGTTATGAAATATTTTGTAACAATAAGTAAGTACTGTAGCAATAAAATTTGAGAGAGGTGGTTAGTACATGAATCACGGTGAGAACGTTCTCTATTTTTAACCATCTCAATATGTGCAAGAAAATAGAATAATAAAATGCGATAGTAATAGTTGCTAATACATAGGAGGAGTTAAAGTGAAAAAGACTTTAATTACAGGGTTATTGGTTACAGCAGTATCTACGAGTTGCTTCATTCCTGTAAACGCTTACGCTAAGGAGGGGCAATCAGAAGTGAGAGTATTAAATGTGCAAAATGTAATTGCTCCAAATACATTATCAAATTCAATTAGAATGTTAGGATCACAGTCACCACTTATCCAAGCATACGGATTAGTTATTTTGCAACAACCAGACATTAAAGTGAATGCAATGAGTAGCTTAACGAATCATCAAAAATTTGCAAAGGCGAATGTACGAGAGTGGATTGATGAATATAATCCGAAGCTAATCGACTTAAATCAAGAGATGATGAGATACAGCACTAGATTTAATAGCTATTATAGTAAGCTCTATGAACTAGCAGGAAAAGTAAATGAAGATGAACAGGCAAAAGCAGATTTTACAAATGCATATGGAAAATTACAATTGCAAGTACAAAGCATCCAAGAGAGTATGGAGCAAGATTTATTAGAGTTAAATCGATTTAAAACGGTATTAGACAAAGATAGTAATAACTTATCAATTAAAGCTGATGAAGCAATAAAAACACTGCAAGGATCAAGTGGAGATATTGTGAAATTAAGAGAAGACATAAAAAGAATTCAAGGGGAAATTCAAGCTGAACTAACTACTATTTTGAATAGACCACAAGAAATTATTAAAGGTTCTATTAATATCGGTAAACAAGTATTTACAATCACAAATCAAACTGCACAAACGAAAACAATTGATTTTGTTTCTATCGGTACTTTAAGTAATGAAATTGTAAATGCCGCAGATAGTCAAACGAGGGAAGCAGCTCTTCGTATTCAGCAAAAGCAAAAAGAGCTACTACCACTTATTCAAAAGTTATCACAAACTGAATCAGAGGCGACTCAAATTACATTCGTTGAAGATCAAGTGAGTAGCTTTACAGAATTAATTGATCGCCAAATCTCAACTTTAGAAACGCTATTAACGGATTGGAAAGTTTTAAATAATAATATGATCCAAATTCAAACAAATATGGAAGAAGGCACGTATACAGACAGTAGTTTACTCCAAAAGCATTTCAATCAACTTAAAAAAGTAAGTGATGAAATGAATAAGCAAACAAATCAATTTGAAGATTACGTTACAAACGTTGAAGTACATTAAACAGAAAAATAAGTAACGATATAGGGAGAGAAGAAAAATGACGAAAAAACCTTATAAAGTAATGGCTCTATCAGCACTTATGGCAGTATTTGCAGCAGGGAATATTATGCCGGCTCATACGTATGCAGCTGAAAGTACAGTGAAACAAGCTCCAGTTCATGCAGTAGCAAAAGCATATAATGATTATGACGAATATTCATTAGGACCAGAAGGCCTGAAAGATGCGATGGAAAGAACAGGTTCTAACGCTTTAGTAATGGATCTATATGCTTTAACAATTATTAAACAAGGGAATGTTAACTTTGGTAATGTATCGTCTGTTGATGCGGCGTTAAAAGGAAAAGTGATTCAGCACCAGGATACAGCAAGAGGAAATGCGAAGCAATGGTTAGATGTATTGAAGCCACAGCTTATTTCAACAAATCAAAATATCATTAATTACAATACGAAATTCCAAAACTATTATGATACTTTAGTTGCTGCGGTTGATGCAAAGGATAAAGCAACTCTTACGAAAGGTCTAACTAGATTATCAAGTAGTATTACTGAAAATAAAGCGCAAGTAGATCAGTTAGTAGAAGACTTAAAGAAATTCCGAAATAAAATGACGTCGGATACCCAAAATTTCAAGGGAGATGCAAATCAAATTACATCTATCTTGGCTAGTCAAGATGCTGGAATTCCGCTTCTGCAAAATCAAATTACAACGTATAATGAAGCAATTAGTAAATATAATGCAATTATTATCGGTTCATCTGTTGCGACAGCTTTAGGCCCAATTGCAATTATCGGTGGTGCGGTTGTAATTGCTACGGGAGCAGGAACTCCGCTAGGAATCGCATTAATTGCAGGTGGAACAGCAGCAGTAGGTGGTGGTACTGCAGGAATCGTATTAGCGAAGAAAGAGCTTGATAATGCACAGGCAGAAATTCAAAAGATAACAGGACAAGTTACAACTGCACAATTAGAAGTGGCAGGACTAACGAACATTAAAACGCAAACTGAGTATTTAACAAACACAATTGATACAGCAATTACAGCGTTGCAAAATATTTCAAACCAATGGTATACAATGGGATCGAAATATAATTCATTACTTCAAAATGTAGACTCTATTAGTCCAAACGACCTTGTTTTCATTAAGGAAGACTTGAATATAGCTAAAGATAGCTGGAAAAACATTAAAGACTACGCAGAAAAGATTTATGCTGAAGATATTAAAGTAGTAGATACGAAAAAAGCATAATAGCGATTAAACTGTTACAACATTATGTATAGATAATTGATTATCATAAAATAGAGAGCTCCTGTTCAGTAGTGAGCAGGAGTTCTTTTACCTCTAACGTTTCATATCCTCATAAAAAGAATAGGTGATAAGTATGCGTAATAATTTCTATAAAAAATGCCTTTTAACGATAATGATTACTGGAGTGGCGACGAGTAATGCGTTTCCTTTACATCCTTTCGCAGCGGAACAAAACGTAAAAACATTACAAGAAAATGCAAAAAATTATTCTCTCGGTCCAGCAGGATTCCAAGATGTAATGGCGCAAACGACATCGAGCATATTCGCAATGGATTCATATGCAAAATTAATTCAAAATCAGCAAGAGACTGATTTGAGTAAAATAAGTTCGATTAATGGTGAGTTTAAAGGAAATATGATTCAGCACCAAAGAGATGCAAAAATTAATGCGGCGTATTGGTTAAATAATATGAAGCCTCAAATTATGAAAACGGATCAAAATATTATTAATTACAATAATATTTTTCAAGCGTATTATAATGACATGCTAGCAGCGATTGATCAAAAGGATAGCGGTAAATTAAAAGCGGATTTAGAAAAGTTGTATGCGGATATTTTAAAGAATCAAAATGAGGTAGATGTACTATTAGGGAATTTGAAAGCTTTTCGCGATAGAATGGCGAAAGACACAAATAGTTTTAAAGAGGATACGAATCAATTAACCTCGATTTTGGCGAGTACGAATGCTGGGATTCCAGCTTTAGAGCAACAAATAAATACATATAATGATTCGATTAAAAAGAGTAATGATATGGTTATCGCTGGTGGTGTACTTTGCGTAGCGCTAATAACATGTCTTGCTGGCGGGCCGATGATTGCGATTGCGAAAAAAGATATCGCAAATGCAGAGCGAGAAATAGCCAGTTTAAAGAATAGAATTTCAGGAGCACAAGCAGAAGTGGCAATTTTAACAGATGTAAAAAATAAAACAACAAACATGACAGAAACAATTGATGCAGCAATTACAGCGTTGCAAAATATATCAAATCAATGGTATACAGTAGGTGCAAAATATAATAATTTACTACAAAACGTAAAAGGAATCAGTCCTGAAGAATTTACCTTTATAAAAGAAGATTTAAATACAGCGAAAGATAGCTGGAAAGATGTAAAGGATTATACAGAAAAATTACATGAAGGCGTGACGAAATAAACAGTGGACTAGTTCCGCTGTTTATTTCGTCACGCCTTCTATTTGTGGAACATAATCTGTATGTAGGAGGGAAACACCAATGATTAAAGTTTCACTGTATATACTAATTGAGGTAGAAGTTTAGGTGGATAGAATTCGGTAGTCGAAATTTCTTGCATAAAGCTGTATAATGCTTGTAACGAAAGGGAAATACAGGAAAGGATTTGTAATGAGTTACTATGGATAAGGATAAACAACAATTAAGTGTTGAAGTTGCAAGATTATATTATCAATCAGATTATAGTCAGCAAGAAATTGCTAACAAATTAAATATTTCAAGACCGACGATTTCTAGATTATTAAAGTACGCGAAAGAAAAAGGATTTGTTCAAATTAGTATAGCTGATCCATTTGCTGATTTAGATAACGTGGGGAATTTACTGAAAGAAAAGTACAACCTGTTAGAAGCGCATGTCGTATTTTCTCCAGTGCCAGAATATGCAACGATTACAGAGTATATTAGTAAATATGCTGCTGAGTACATGGAAAAGACAGTTAAAACTGGTGATATCGTTGGTGTAAGCTGGGGAATGACGATGTATGAAATCGCTAGAAAAATCGTGCCGCAACATGTAAAAGGAGTAGAGGTTGTCCAATTAAAAGGTGGCATTAGTCACTCAAGTGTAAATACATATGCGAATGAGACGATTGCTTTATTTGCGGAGGCTTTTCAAACGACACCAAGAAATTTACCGCTCCCAGTTATATTTGATAATGCGGTGACCAAAGAGTTAGTAGAGCAGGATCGACATATTCATCACATTATTGAAATGGGGAAACAAGCAAATATTGCAATTTTCACTGTTGGAACAGTGCGTGATGAAGCGTTATTATTCCGATTAGGATATTTCGATAAGGATGAAACGAACATTCTGAAAAAACAAGCTGTCGGTGACATTTGTTCACGTTTCTTTGATGGAGACGGAAATATTAGTAGCGAAGAAATTAATAAGCGTACAATTGGAATTGAGTTAGAAGAGTTAAAGTTAAAGAAGCGTTCTATTTTAGTTGCAGGTGGTAATAGAAAAGTAAAAGCAATTGATGGTGCGTTACGCGGTGGGTATGCAAATGTATTAATTATCGATCAGCATACGGCGAAGGAATTGTTACATTATCAAAAAGGTTAGAAATAGAAGGCTCTCTCAACGGTATTATTTTGAGAGGGCCTTCTATTTTAGTATGAATAAATCAAGGTGTAGTACCTTGTAAAGTATTTGTAAGGAACGCTCTTTGATTGATCTCCTTTTTCAAAAATTAGTGAGTTAGCCATAATATCTCTATCTACAAAAGTCCATCCATCTTGCTCCATCATATCGATAAAAGGTTCCATTTTTCTGCGCTTTACTAAGTAGGGGTATTGATTATCTATCGGTTCTACTTCCACCATTTTTTTATCTTGAATAACCATCTTAGACATAGCTAAAGCAAATGGAATGGGGTTTCCTTCTTGGAAAATAACATCCCTTTTATAAAAAATAAATATGGATAGTGAGGTGCATACTAGCAATGTGAATATAAAGAATTTTGACTTAAACAAGGGGTTCACATCCTTTATTTACAAGCTTATACTACTTTCAATGTATTACAAAAAATTCCCTTCTAAAAAAGAATGAACAAAATTTCAAAAGTGTATTTACATTTGTTCAACTAAGAGTTAGAATGAAGTTGTTAAAAGATATAAGGAGTGAAGATAATGAACATTGCAAAGTTAATTGACCATACAATTTTAAAACCAAATTCAACTAAAGAAGATGTTATGAAAGTAATCGAAGAAGCAAAGGAATATAAATTCGCTTCAGTTTGTATTAATCCTACATGGGTAAAGTTAGCTGCTGAAGAATTAGCTGGACATGATGTAGACGTTTGTACTGTAATCGGTTTCCCATTAGGAGCAAGCACTACTGAAACAAAAGCATTCGAAACAAAAGATGCTATCGCAAAAGGTGCAACTGAAGTTGATATGGTAATCAACGTAGGTGCTTTAAAAGATGGCGACAATGAGTTCGTTGAAAAAGATATTTATGAAGTAGTACAAGCAGCAAAAGGAAAAGCTCTTGTAAAAGTAATCATTGAAACTTGCCTATTAACAGATGAAGAAAAAGTTCGTGCTTGTGAATTATCAGTTAAAGCTGGAGCTGATTTCGTAAAAACTTCAACTGGATTCTCAACTGGCGGAGCAACTGCAGAAGATATCGCATTAATGCGTAAAACAGTTGGACCAAATGTTGGCGTGAAAGCATCTGGCGGCGTTCGTACACGTGAAGATGCAGACAAAATGGTAGAGGCTGGAGCTTCTCGCGTTGGAGCAAGTGCTAGTGTTGCAATCGTATTAAATGATGCAAAAGGTGCTACAGATAACTACTAATCACTAATGAAGTAAAAAGCAATAGATACACAAAGTGTAGTGTATCTATTGCTTTAATAATTGAAAAAAATGTAAGCGGATACGAAGGGAGAAGACGGCTTATGAAATACTTAATCGGTATTTTTGGCCTCGTATTGATTTTAGGTATCGCTTGGCTTGCTAGTAATGATAGAAAGAAAGTCAAATATCGTCCAATCATAACGATGGTTATATTACAATTCATTTTGGGGTTTTTACTATTAAATACAAGTGTAGGGAATATATTAATTAGCGGAATAGCAGATGGCTTTGGAGAGTTATTAAAATATGCCGCTGATGGTGTGAATTTCGTATTTGGTGGATTAGTAAATCAAAAAGAGTTTTCATTCTTTTTAAGTGTATTAATGCCAATCGTATTTATTTCAGCTTTAATAGGTATTTTGCAACATATTAAAGTATTACCTATTATTGTGAAATCTATCGGTCTAGCATTAAGTAAAGTAAATGGAATGGGGAAACTAGAATCATATAACGCGGTAGCTTCTGCGATTTTAGGACAATCTGAAGTGTTTATTTCAGTTAAGAAACAACTAGGATTATTGCCAGAGAAAAGAATGTATACATTATGTGCATCTGCAATGTCTACAGTATCTATGTCTATCGTTGGATCATACATGGTGTTATTAAAACCGCAATATGTTGTAACCGCTTTAGTGCTTAACTTATTCGGGGGCTTCATTATTGCTTCTATCATTAACCCGTACGAAGTTACTGAAGAAGAAGATATGTTAGAAGTACAAGAGGAAGAGAAAAAGACCTTTTTTGAAGTATTAGGGGAATATATTATAGATGGATTTAAAGTTGCGATTACAGTAGCAGCTATGTTAATTGGTTTCGTTGCTCTTATCGCATTCATTAATGCAGTATTTAAAGGTGTAATCGGTATCTCATTCCAAGAAATCCTTGGTTATGTATTTGCACCATTTGCATTTATTATGGGTGTTCCATGGCATGAAGCAGTTAATGCCGGCAATATTATGGCGACGAAACTTGTATCAAATGAATTTGTAGCTATGACAGATTTAGCACAAGGAAACTTTAATTTCTCAGCTAGAACGACAGCGATTATATCTGTATTCCTAGTGTCATTTGCAAACTTCTCTTCAATTGGAATTATTGCAGGAGCGGTGAAAAGCTTAAATGAAAAACAAGGGAATGTAGTCGCAAGGTTTGGTTTGAAATTACTTTTCGGTGCAACATTAGTAAGTTTCTTATCAGCAACAATCGTTGGCTTATTATTTTAATAGATTTATATAATATGAAAAGGAATGGTGATTGTAATGAGAATGGTAGATATTATTGCGAAAAAACGTGACGGTAAAGAATTAACGACTGAAGAAATCAAATTCTTTATTAATGGATATACAGACGGAAGTATTCCTGATTATCAAGCGAGTGCACTTGCAATGGCAATCTTCTTTAAAGATATGACAGATCGTGAACGTGCAGATTTAACAATGGCAATGGTTGAGTCTGGAGAAACTATCGACTTATCAGCAATTGAAGGCATTAAAGTAGATAAGCATTCAACTGGCGGTGTTGGTGATACAACAACATTAGTATTAGGACCATTAGTTGCTGCTTTAGATGTACCAGTAGCAAAAATGTCTGGTCGTGGTTTAGGACATACGGGCGGAACAATTGACAAATTAGAAGCAGTGGAAGGATTCCACGTTGAAATTACAAAAGAGCAATTCATTGATATTGTAAACCGTGATAAAGTGGCTGTTATCGGACAAACAGGAAACTTAACACCTGCTGATAAAAAAATCTATGCGCTTCGTGATGTAACAGGAACAGTAAACTCGATTCCTCTAATTGCAAGTTCAATTATGAGTAAAAAAATTGCAGCTGGTGCTGATGCGATCGTACTTGATGTAAAAACAGGTGCTGGTGCATTTATGAAAACAGAAGAAGATGCAAAAGAATTAGCTCATGCAATGGTACGTATCGGAAATAATGTTGGACGTCAAACGATGGCAGTTATTTCAGATATGTCACAACCACTTGGTTTTGCGATTGGTAATGCTCTTGAAGTGAAGGAAGCAATTGATACTTTAAAAGGTGAAGGTCCAGAAGATTTAACAGAATTAGTACTTGTATTAGGAAGTCAAATGGTTGTACTTGCGAAAAAAGCTAATACATTAGAAGAAGCTCGTGAAATGTTAATTGAAGTTATGAAAAACGGAAAAGCAACTGAGAAATTTAAAGAGTTCTTAAGCAATCAAGGCGGAGATAGCTCGATTGTAGACAATCCAGAAAAAATGCCACAAGCGAAGTATATAATTGATGTACCTGCAAAAACTTCAGGTGTTATTTCAAACATTGTTGCAGATGAAATCGGTATCGCAGCTATGTTACTTGGTGCAGGTCGTGCAACGAAGGAAGATGAAATTGATTTAGCTGTAGGTTTAATGTTACGTAAAAAAGTTGGCGACGCAGTAAAAGAAGGCGAGCCATTCGTAACGATTTATGCAAATCGCGAAAATGTAGAAGATGTAAAAGAAAAAATTTATGAAAACATTTCTATCTCTGAAACAGCAGTGGCTCCTAAATTAGTTCATACAGTTATTACTGATTAATCATCATTACATTTACT
The DNA here is from genome assembly GCF_015071065.1 of Bacillus cereus. Taxonomy (GTDB): domain Bacteria; phylum Bacillota; class Bacilli; order Bacillales; family Bacillaceae_G; genus Bacillus_A; species Bacillus_A cereus_BA. The sequence continues at coordinate 763,915 of NZ_VOVA01000002.1, forward strand.
TTGAGGAGGAAATAATATGGATAAGAAAAAATATATTGAAGAAGCAAATAAGATGTTATCAAAAGCATATATTCCGTATTCGAAATTTCCCGTTGGTGCAGCATTAGTTACGAAAGAAGGTAAAATCTATACTGGTTGCAATATAGAAAATGCTTCTTACGGTTTATGTAACTGTGCAGAAAGAACAGCAATCTTTAAAGCGGTATCAGAAGGTGAGCGTGACTTTAGTTACTTAGTTATTACAGGAGAAACGGACGGACCGATTTCACCATGCGGTGCTTGTAGACAAGTTATTGCTGAATTTTGTGATCCGAAAATGCCAGTTTTACTAACGAATGTAAAAGGCGATGAAAAAGAAGTGACTGTAGAGCAGTTATTGCCTGGTGCCTTCTCAATTGAAGATTTAAAATAAGTTAAAAGGCCATTCCACAATTAATAGTTGTGGAATGGCCTTTTTTATTTTCAAAGAATAAAACGCAAAACTAACAATGTAATACTCTGTTCATATTCCGTTCATATACTTTGCGTAAAATGATTGCAGTGAATATGGAAAGTGACGATATTAATTGTCGTTCTACAGCAGGAGGAATATAATGAAGAAATTATATAATGCAGCATTCATTTACTTAATCATTGGTTTATTATCAGGTGTATTTGCTAGAGAGTATACAAAAGCGCAAGGAATTAAAGGATCCACTATGTTGCAATTAGTGCATACACACGTATTAGTGCTCGGCTTCGTATTCTTTTTGGTCGCTTTCGCTTTATTTAAAGTATTTCAAATGCAAGAAACAAAAAGTTTTCGTGCATGGTTTGTTGTTTATAATATAGGACTAATTTTTACTATTGCTACAATGGTATTTAGAGGTCTTCTACAAGTAAACGGAACTGACTTTAACGGTTTAAGCCATATGACTGGATTAGCTCATGTCATTATAAGTGTAGGGCTCGTTTGGTTTATGATTTTGCTTAAAAAGTCTTTTAAATAGATAGGAGTGGAGAATATGAATAATGTAGCACTTTTATCAAGTATCGTGGCAGTTTGTATGGCCGTTGGAGTAATGTTTCTTCGCTTTAAGTCAGCAAAAAAACCGGTAACGAAAAAGAAAATTATATTACCACCATTTTTTATGAGTACTGGTGCTATGATGTACTTCTTACCAGAGTTTCGGTTAACATCATTAGAGATAGTAGAAGCAATTACCGTAGGACTTATTTTCTCTATATTTCTTATTAAAACAACTAAGTTTGAAATAAGAGGCAAAGATATATATATGAAACCGTCAAAAGCGTTCATATTTATTTTAGTTGGTTTATTAGCTGTACGGGTAGCATTAAAATCATATTTAAGTCAATCGATTGATTTGACGCAATTAAGTGGGATGTTTTTCTTACTTGCCTTTGCGATGATCGTATCGTGGAGAATTGCTATGTATCGCTCGTATACTAAATTAGAAAAGACAATAAAAAGAGCTGGAATTTCTATATAGGAATTTCAGCTCTTTTTATGTTTTATTGAAATGCTTTAGTGCGGAGCTCATTTGGTAAATTTCAAACGGTCTTGGGCATGCTGTAAAGCAATAGGCGTAACGTTCTCGCCGCTAGAATCTACAATTGTTGTATTTAGTAAAATGGAATCTAAACTTCCGCGGAATTCTTTCGTATAGCTTTTTCTTAGTGTTTGTTGCTCTTGTTTTTCTGCACTATTTAATCCTAAAGTTCTTTCTATTTTTGCTAATTCATTAATACGGAATAAAATGTTTTTCATTTCTTTCACCTCGAAAAGTTTTTTATTTTAAATTAGTAACTTACTAATTTATAGTTATTTTAACCTATCTTTTATAAGGTGTCAATGCCCGTAAAAAGTCAACTCTTTATACTTTATATAAGATAGTATGGAGAAACTAAGTAGATAAGTAATACTTGAAATATGAAAATTATTTGTATACAATACCTAAGTAGGGTATATAAAGTTTTTTGTATTGACCGTATTTATACAATCACAATGAAAAGAGATAATAAAAAGGAGTATGTAATAATGGATTCAGTAATTTCAAGGAAAGAGACAATTCTTTCATATAGCATTGCAATTCTATTTATTTTAGCAATGGTTACAGCAGGTGTACTATTAGATGATCCAGAAGTAATTTTGCCGGAAATAGCTGCGATGGCAATAGCTTTATGGGCATATCGTGAGCCGGGCTGGCTAAGACAGCCAGAAAAAATCTTTATTGCGCCGTCAATAACAGCTGTTATTGGTTTTGCAGTAAATCAAATGGATATTTCCTATATAGGAAAAGTTAGCTTAATACTTATATTAATGATGTTGTTTTTACGTGTTATTCAATCCAATTTAGCACCGTCAATTGCAACTGGTTTATTACCATTAGTAACAAATGCGACTGAATGGTCATTTGTTATATCGGTCTTTATTTTGACATTCATATTGATGCTAGGTGTTCTTATATTTAAACTGAATAACGGTCTTGAGAGAAAAGTGAAGATACAATATAAATATATGGTTGTATTTTTAATACTAAATTTTGTATGGATAAGTATATGTTGGATCACTGGTTATGAACAATTAGCGGTTATTCCGCCAATACTAGTTGTTGTGTATGAATCGCTTCAAAAACCGATGTACAATGAAAAAATGGCATTTAAACAAATACTAGTATTAACTATATCGGCAACTGTTGGAACTTTATTGTACTTTGCAATCGATTCATGGATTGTAGTTACTTTATTAAATATGATATTGATGCTCATTTTGTTAAAAATCGTTGGTGTACGTATTCCAGCAGCTTATGCATTTCCCTTACTTCCACTCGTATTTCCTGATGAAATGATAAAAATGTTACCAGTAGGTTCATTCATTGCGGGGGTATTCTTATTTGGGGCAGTACTACTGTATAAAAAGTGGGAGATGAAGCAAAAGGGAATGCAAATGTAGAGGAAGCGAAGACAATTTCTAGTTAGCATAATAAATAGACACCCGCAGGTGTCTATTTTTATTAAATGAAATTTAGCTTAATTCATTTAAGTAATTAACAAGTTCTGTTGTTTTAGAAAAGAATGGTGAATGATCAGCTTCCAAAGTAATTATTTTCGTGCAAGGAGTTTCTGTATTCATTCGGCGCTGAAAATCAATTGGAATCGCTCTATCTAGAGTTGTTTCAATATAAATGCGATCTATAGTTCCGAAGTTTTCTTCAGAAATTTTTAGCTCTTGTTGAAACGGTCTTAGTGGCTGAGGGCGCATTTTTTTGAAAGAAGCTTCTTTAATCGCTTCGTCTTCTGTAGCATTTAAAAATGTTTGTTCAGTCAACTCTGGTATAAGTTCTGCAGTCATGTCATTCTCATTTATAGAGAATTGTGGACCAGCTTCACCGTCTAATTTACTACCAAGACTTTCTCCGTTTTGTGGTAAGAATGCGCAAAGATAAACTAATTTATCGATTTTATTTGGTATATATTCAGCTGTTTGTGTAATAACAATGCCGCCCATACTATGTCCAACGAGAATAACATTTTCGTTTTGTTGATTTATAATATCGGTTACTGCATCAACATAGGAATCTAACGTTACATTTTGGGAGGGAGTCATATCTTTTCCGCTTCCAGGTAAATCTAGTGTAACAACTGTGTGACCTAAAGCCTCTAATTGAGGTTTCACTAATTCCCATGCCCATTCACCTTGCCATGCTCCATGTACTAAAACGTAAGTACTCATTTAATCAACACTCCTCTAATGTTTATATGCTTTATTTTTTCGTAATATTGATGCTGTATACTTAGTGTATAGGAAGTAGTTTGATAAATATAATGAAGGTTATTTATAGATGATATAAATATCTTTTATATAAGGAGAACAGAATGAACGTTTTTGATTTTAAAGTTTTTAAATATGTGGCTCGTTTGAACAGCATAAGTTTAGCAGCCAAGGAATTACATATGACACAGCCAGCTATTACTCATATCATAAACAAATTAGAGAAACGATATGCGATAACATTATTTGATCGCTCTAGACAAGGAACGGTTTTAACTGAAAATGGAAGGGGATTTTTAGTTTGTGTAGATCGACTTCTAATTGAGTATGAAAATCTTGAAGAAACAGCTTTAAAATTGAAAAATAAAAGTTTTTATAAGATTGTACTAGCTACATATCCCTCAGTTACTGTATATTGTTTGGCGGAGTGTATCGAATTAGGTAATTTTGATCAAAATCAGTATGTACTTGCAGTTCGAGAGGGAAGTTATCAAGAAGTTTTAGATTGGTTGTCTGCTGGAAGTGCAGATTTTTCTATTTCGATAAAAGAAAATTTAATACCAGGATTTCATTATGATGTCATTGGTGAAGATCCGTATGTTATGGTTTCTTCAAAGTCTGTTCCACCTAACCTTACTATTAATGATATAAAAAATTATCCTTTTATTATGCCGCTGTCTGGTTGTAAAGAAGTACTTGAACCATATTTGATGAAAAATGAAATAGTAGTTAATAAAGTGATGGAATCAGAGACAATTAGTTCGGCATTAGCACTTGCTTTACAAGTTAATGGTATAACAATCGTTCCGTTATCAGGACTTCATAAACAAATTATTAATGACTTCATCGTACAACCGATAGAAATTAAAATCCCACGACAACTTATTATGCAATGGTCACCTAAAAAAGAAAATGATACGCTGTTTCTGGAGTTTGTTACGAATTTATTAGCTCAACTACAACAGAAGAAAAAGGAATAAAGTGATACAAAAGGTAAGCTCATTTCACTGAAGCTTACCTTTTGTATGTATTACCAATATAGAGCAGTATCATAAAGTCCGATTAAAATAAGTAGAACACCAGCCATACGCTGAATACTTTTTCCTATTTTTCGGCTCTTTTTCAGTAATGCCCCATTTAATCCAAGATAGGAGATGATGAACATTAGTACAACAATAGGCAGAGCAGTCCCTATCGAAAAGAATGTCGGAAACAAATACCCATAATTATATGAGAAAGATAAAGGGACTAACGTTCCGAAAAATAGAACGAACATAGTAGGGCAGAAAGCTAACGAAAAGAAGAACCCAAGCAAAAATGAGCTGACTTCACTTTGTTTTCGTATAAATTTGATAGGGAAGATGGTGGAGAGGGAATTTCTTCCTGTTATAATGCCTGATAATATTAGACCCATTAAAATTAATAAAGGTCCGATCAGTTTGCGTAGCCATGGGAAATATAAAGTTAATATTTGTTGAATCTCTTTTCCTAACACCCATACTAATAGTCCAAGCGTCGTAAAAGCTATTACTTTTCCTAAAATGAATAACAGTATATGTTTCCAGGCATGTCCCTTTTGTAAAGAGTGATTTCCATAAAGTGTAATAGCGCTAATGTTTCCTGTTAATTGGCATGGAGCAAGGGTACCTACTATGCCTAATAAAAACGCAAATAAAAGAGGCGCTGATTTCGTAGCATTCGCGACATCCATTAAAGGAGACATGATTTGATAACTCCATTCACTAATTGTTGAAAACACGTTATATTCACCTTTCTAACTAGCTATATTGTAATGTTCCATTTTTAGTAATCTGCTTCCACGTTTTACCGTCATCCGTAGAAAGAAATACATTTGCTTTCATTGTAGCAAATACCATTTTAGATGAATTTTGAGGGTTTTGTGAAATATACATAATTGTATCTTTAGGATCTAAAGATGGAACTTGTATGTTCGTCTCTTCGTTTGTAGCGATCGATTTCTTCGTTACTATTTGCTCATTTTGTTTATTGATAGAGGCATAAATAACATCTTCATTACTTAATGTAACTGCGGTTGATTCAAGTGATTTAGAGAATAGTTCAAATGTGTTTCCGTAATCTGTAGATAAATAAACGCCATCTTTAGCACTTACTGCGACTACACTAGATTGATTCGGGTGTACTGAAAATGCATGGATTGTACTTGATAGGCCTTTTAACTTACTATTTTTCCATTCTTGTCCGTTGTTCGTACTGAAATAAAAACCTTGTTGTAATTTAGAATTTGGACGCTCGTTATATAAATAAATCATTTCTGTATTATATCCGACAGCAAGATTATGAAAATCAGATTCTCCATAAAAAGCTAGTTTTTCAAGGGTGTTTCCGCCGTCAGAACTTTTCATTAACCCTAAAGGATTTTTTAAATTTGCACCTGGTTCAGGATGCCCACTGGCAAAGAATCCGTTCTTCGTTGCTTGAAATCCCATATAATCGTGTAGCTGTGTAGTCGTTTCAAGCCATTTGCCATTTTGAAAAACTTTTATACCGCTATGAGTGGCGATAGAAATCCCGGGCATATTTCCAGCATAGCCAATTCCATGAATGTGCTCGATTTTTCCAGATGTAATTTCTTTATAGAGGTTTGATGGAACTGCAGTTGCAGTTTGTTTATTTTTTGGCTGAGATTGAACTGTTTCTTTTTTTACTGGTTGTGTTTCTACATTGTTAGAGCATCCTGTAATTATAAATAATGAAGTAATGGCTAGTCCTACGTAATGTTTCACGTTTGTAGGCTCCTTTCCTATATGTATGAGATTTTAAGTATATGGAATAAATGTCAAGAAATTGTGGAGTGGTATGCATAATTTCGAGTGAAAAGGAATAGTGATGGAGATTTTATCCCACATATATGCGCGGTAAGAAACTCATTAATGAAAGTTTTATCTTCTATATGAACACTATCAATTGACGAAAAATTATAACAATAATAGAATGAATTGTATTGGATAATTAGTTTGAAAAGCCATACATATAACGCAAGGGGGATTATTATGAAATCAACATTTTTTGCTCAAAATAGAGAACGACTAACGAAAACATTACCAGAGGAATCTATTACTATTTTATTTGCTGGACAGGCACCTCATATGTCGGCAGACGCACATTATAAATTTGTGCCGAATCGTAATTTTTACTACTTAACAGGAATCGATGAACCTAATGTTATTTTCATGTTAAAAAAGTTTGGGAATAGTGTAGAAGAGACTCTCTTCATTGAAAAATCAGATCCAGTGCTTGAAAAGTGGGTTGGAAAAACAGTTTCTAAAGAAGATGCAGAACAAATTTCAGGTATAAAAAAAGTTGTATATATAGAAAGCTTTGAAAAGACAATGGCAAATACACTTTTCACAGAAAATGTGAAACAAGTGAATTTAGACTTGGAACTTCGTGAGTGGAACGGTACTGAGACGAAAACGTTAGCGTTTGCTAACCACGTAAGAGAAAAGTACCCGCACATAACAATTGGGAATGTATACCCAAACATTTGTGAATTACGAGTGTTTAAAACAGAGGAAGAAATTGAAATCATTAAAGAAGCTATTGCTGTTACTAAAGAGGGGATTTACAACGTACTCAAGCATGCAAAAGCAAATGTGATGGAATATGAATTAGAAGCTCATTTTGATTTTACGCTGAAATCATCTGGCATTAAACATCATGCGTTTCATACAATTTTGGCGAGCGGTAAAAATGCGACTGTACTGCATTATGAAGATAATGATGCAACAGTGGGACAAGGTGATCTAGTACTGCTCGATTTAGGTGCTCAAAAAGACTACTACAACGCTGATATTAGTTACACATTCCCAGCTAGTGGAACATTCTCTAGTCGTCAAAAACAAATATATAATATCGTGTTAAAAGCATTAAAAGAAACAACGGAACTTATTAAGCCAGGATTAAAGTTCGCTGCATTAAATGAGCATACAAAAAAAGTGCTAGCAGAAGAGTGTAAAGAAATTGGTTTAATTCAAGAAGACGAGGAATTAACTAAATATTATTATCATGGTGTCAGTCACTTCCTTGGTTTAGATACTCATGATGTAGGTACATACAAAGAGAGAGTATTAGAAGAAGGTATGGTTATTACGATAGAACCGGGCCTTTACATTGAGGAAGAGTCGATTGGTATTCGAATTGAAGATGATATTCTTGTAACAAAAGATGGGTTTGAAAACTTGTCAAAAGATATCATTAGAGAAGTTGAAGAGATTGAAGAGTTTATGAAAGAAAATAATGAACATATAAAGGAAAATCAGGCCGTAGCTAAATAATAAGAAAAAAGGTAACCACTAATGTATTTGAACTTCACCTCGAATCGTGGACAATTAAAAAAGTCCATGATTCGGGATAGAGTTCTGTGCTACCTTCGAAATACTAATCTTTAATTATTAATCCTAATAGAGTTGCAAACTGAACAGCTTGATATGTTGATACTTTACATCCTCTTAAATCGTTCACCGAAACTGTAAGTGTATCAAAATTAGAAGAACTAATATCTATCCCCTTCAGTGATGTTTGATCAAAATTAGCTTCGTCAAGGCTACAAAATTGGAATTCAACTTTTTTTAGTTTACAATCAAAAAAATCTGCATTATTTAATGAAGTTTCATTAAATATAATTTTTTCTAGTTTAGAATTTCCAAATGCCGCTAAATTCAAAATTGAATTCTCAAATTTAACATTTCCTAAGCTAGATTCTGTAAAATTAACTCCAATTAATTTACTATTTTTAAATTCAACTCTGTGAACAGAAGAATTGCTTAAATTAACATTTGATAAATCGCAGTTTTCAAAACAAACATCTGTAATATCGATATTGCTAAAGTCTGTATTAGTGAACTTACAATTCTTTATCACTGCATTATATAATCGCACTCTATCTACAGATTCATTTTCGAAAGTGGAGTCTATAATTTCACACATTTCTAATGTTGGATCTTCTTCATAAAAAATATCTTGAAAATTCATTGAAGATAACTCTGGTGAAATTTTTGGTCCATCAATTTTCATAGTATATCAATCCTCTTCTTTTTGATATAGTAGTGTAATTCAGGTTTAGTGTCTTTTTGAAAAGAACATTAGTTCTTATTATACACAAACCTACGTTTTTTTGTGAAGAGCATTTTAGTTACTTTTTTCTTATTTAGAAGTCACAGTGTTTTTTTCTTTAGAAATAACGTCATAATAAATACGAGAACTGCTAATACAGTCGTTACAAGGAAAGCATCTTGCATACCTAAAATATTCGCCTCTTGTAAAGCTTCTGCTTTTGGTGATTTTCCAATTAAGTCAGGTAAATAATTTTTTGTTTGTGTAGACATAACGGTTGTTAATAATGCTGTAGAATCCATCCTGATAATGTGGGGCCGATAGCTGGTGCAAATATCATAGCGATACCAATCATCCCCATTGCTTTTCCGCGTTTTTCGGGTGGGTATAAACTAAAAATAACAGTTTGTACAAGTGGCATCTCAGGATGAAATAGCATCAATACTGAAGGTTGATAAAGGAACAGTAGCGCGGGCAATTGCTAAGTTAGAAACAGAGGGATATGTTGAAAGAAAAGTATTTACCGCCGCTAAACGTATTAAAAAATTGTATTTAACGGATAAAGCACATACATTTGAAAAAAAACTTATCGAAGTATTAGTAAACTGGAAAAACATTTTAGTAGAAGACTTGTCTGACGATGAACAGGAATATGTAGTGAAGCTATTTAAAAAGATGACTGAAAATGCTGAGGTTTCTCTTGATAAGTTAAAATAAATAATGTGAAACAAAGTAATTCCGATTATATTCATATAGTCGGAATTACTTTGTTTTTTAACTAATAATCAATAGTTCACATTGTTCTCTCTCCATAATTTCTTGAAAATCATTATCTATAATGATTTTGAAAAAGAAAAAAGGGGGAGTTTTCAATGAAGAGATTTGTATTAACAGCAGTTACAGTCTCCGTAATATTTTTAATTGCTGCATGTTCTTCGACCATAAATACAACAAATGATCATAAAAATATGAATGATAAAAAACTGGCACAGACTGAAACAGCTACAAAACCATTGAAAGTTGTAAAGGGGCCAGAAGTTACTTTAATAGCGAAAGAAGAAAAACAAAAGCTAAGTAACGGTGTTATTGTTCCGGTTTGGACATTTAATGGTTCATCTCCTGGTCCAGAAATTCGGGTGAAAAAAGGTGACAAGGTTAAAGTGACATTGAAAAATGAACTATCTGCACCAGTATCTATTCATTGGCATGGATATCCTGTCCAAAATAACATGGATGGAATTCCAGGTGTGACACAAGATGCGGTTGAATCAGGAAAAAGTTTCACCTATGAATTTGAAGCGAACGTACCAGGAACGTATTGGTATCATTCGCATCAAGATTCTGTAAATCAGCTAGATAGAGGCTTGTATGGTGCCCTAGTTGTAGAAGATACAAATGAAAAATATGATAAAGATTACACATTAATGTTAGATGAATGGGTAACAGATAAAGAAGAAATTAATAAGCAGTTAAAAGAAATGACAAAAGGGCAAATAGAAAAAGCAGACGGTAATAAATCTAAGGATAATGAAAATACGAAGAAGAATGATGATATGAAAGGCATGGACATGGGCAGTGATAAAAAAGACTCCGGCAATATGGCAGGCATGGATCATGGAAATATGAAAATGGAAGGTCATGATATGAGTATGTATGACTTATTCACAATCAATGGTAAAAGCGGAGATTTAGTGGAGTCATTAAAAGTGAATAAGGGAGATAAAGTTCGTCTTCGCCTCGTTAATGCTGGTTATCTATCACATGATATACACGTTCACGGTCATGATATAAAAGTAATTGCGACAGATGGCCAACCAATAAATGATCCAAAAGTTATTAAAGACAAAGTAATTTCAATTGCACCGGGTGAACGTTATGATGTTGAATTTACAGCTAACAATCCTGGAAAATGGTATGTTGAAGACCATTCGGAAAATAAAGGTGTAAAAGGAATGAAAGCTATTATTGAATATGATGGCAGCAAAGAGATGAAAGACAAAGCAAACGAAAAAGAAAAACTACCAAAATTAGATATGACGAAATATGGTACTAAAAAGGTAGGAAGTTTCACGTTAAATCAACAGTATACTGCCACATATAATATGGACTTGAATACACAAATGAATGGAAATGAAATGGTATATACAATAAACGGAAAAGTATTTCCGGATATCGATCCAATTCCAGTGAAAAAGGGTGATTTAGTAAAAGTAAAATTAGTAAATCGCTCTAAAGCGGACGATCACCCAATGCATTTACATGGTCATTTCTTTCAAGTATTAAGTAAAGATGGGAAACCGATAGAAGGTTCTCCAATTGTTAAAGATACTTTGAACTTAAAACCAGGAGAAGAATATGAAGTAGCCTTTATAGCAGACAATCCGGGGGAGTGGATGTTCCACTGTCATGATTTACACCATGCTTCAGCAGGGATGGTAACAGAAGTAAAATATACAGATTACAAATCTGATTATGTTCCAAACCCTGATATTCCAAATAAGCCAGAATAATGTGAAATTCATGTAGTTGATGATAATATAAAGCAGTTATCTTAATGGATAGCTGCTTTTATATGTAATGTTGTGAATTTGGAATATTATTTTTATAAAAGGTTAGACAATAAGAGAGGGCTATTCTGTAGGAAGAGTTTACAAGGTAAAAATGTTTTTTGGTGATTTAGAGATTTATAAAAACATAATCGTTTTTGATTAGATTAGAAGTGGATAAATGTAATGTATTGTAGTTCCAAAAGGCTAAATACTTATATTTGACCTTTCTTTTATTTTATACTACAATTCGTAGTGTGAAAGGAGAACAGGTATATTTAAGCAAAAGCAAAAGCAAAAGCAAAAGCAAAAGCAAAAGCAAAAGCAAAAGCAAAAGCAAAAGCAAAAGCAAAAGCAAAAGCAAAAGCAAAAGTATAAGTTAAATGAAGAAGGCCTAAATTATGATTTTTTTATTTTTGTAGTATTACTTATAGGTGATTATTTGCAGCTATTTTTTTGGGAAGTTAAACTACATTATGTAGTGTTTAATTGAAGGAATGAGAGGATTCTCAGAGTGTGATGGATTTAAGTTTCCTTTATTACTAGATATAGATGGTGGAAAATAAATAAAAATTCAATATGGATAATAAAAGGATACTTTTGCTGAATAGTTAGAACGAAAAGAAATGGAAGTTAATATAAAAACATAATGATACTTGAATGTGTTTATAGGAAGGTGTTTTATACTTATGAAAAAAATTTTAGCTAGTGTGGCAGTAGCTTCTGTTACAGGAAGTACATTTATTGGTACTGCTCAAGCGCAAACTTCTATAATGCCAAAAGACACGAAACATGAGCAACCTACTGATGCAGTAACATATGAAAATCCAGTAACAGTAAACACGAATGTTCTACGTGTTCGCACACAGCCGAATACTTCTAGTTCTATTATGGGACGCGTGTATGAAGGGGAAGTTTTACAAGTTATTGGTGAAGAAAACGGTTGGTTGAAAATTAATCATAACGGAAAAACTGGCTACGTAAATAGTGAATTTGTTTCAAAAAATAGTGTATCAGCGAAGACGAATGTAAGTATGAGTGGTAGTAAAACTGTAACTGCTGATGTATTACGTATTCGCACACAGCCGAATACGTCTAGTGCAGTAATGGGGCGCGTGTATGAAGGGAAAGTTTTACAAGTTATTGGTGAAGAAAACGGTTGGTTGAAAATTAACCATAATGGAAAAGTAGGTTATGTAAGCAGTCAATTTGTGATAGACAATAGCTCAAATGGAAGCGACAATAACAATGGAAAAGTTCAAGTAGCGGGTGGGAATTACAAAGTTAATGTATCCTCCCTCCGCGTTCGTACAGGTCCAAGTACTTCCCATACGATTTTAGGCTCTATACATAAAGGACAAGTTGTTCAAGTTACTGGTGAGGTTCAAGATTGGGTCAAAATTAACTATAGTGGACAAACTGCTTATATTAGTAAAGATTACATTTCAAAGAGTGGCTCTAATGCAAATGTAGACCAAACAAATGGACAACAAAATAATAACGTTACGGTTCAAACTGACGGTACATACGTTGTAGACACAACTTCTTTACGAGTGCGTACAGGTCCTGCTACTTACCACAGTGTAATTGGTGGTGTATTAAACGGACAAACATTGCGAGTAACTGGTGTTGAAAATGGCTGGTTGAAAATTAACCATCACGGAAGAACGGGTTATGTAAGCAGTGAGTATGTAAATTTCGTTAAAGGTGGTACATCATCAAAAACTGAAACAAGTAATACGTCTACTGGGGAAGCAGTTGGTGACTACTATGTTAACGTAAGCGCGTTAAATGTAAGAAGCGGTGCGGGTACAAACTATGATGTAATCGGTGCGTTATCAAATGGAATAAAAGTACAAGTTCTATCTGAACAAAATGGTTGGTTCAAAATTAATTACAACGGTAAAAACGGTTATGTATCAAGTAAATTCCTATCAAAAACAAGAGTAGCTGATGCAGCGGAGCAACAACAAACCCAAGAGGTAGGCACAACTAATGAAAATAAAACAAGCGGCTTTATTCAACCAGCTGTAGGAAGATACACTTCTGGATTTGGGAAACGCGGTGGGCAAATGCATCACGGATTAGATATTGCCGCTTCAGGAACAGTGCCAGTTGTTGTTGCTGCAGAGGGGGTAGTCACTCGCTCTTATTATTCAACAAGCTATGGTAATGTTGTGTTTATTTCTCACAATATTAACGGACAAACATTTACGACTGTATATGCCCACTTAAATAGTCGTTCTGTTTCTGCTGGTCAAAAAGTGAAACAAGGACAACAACTTGGAATAATGGGGAGTACGGGACAATCTGAAGGACAACACTTACATTTTGAAATCCATAAAGGTGAATGGAATGCACAGAAGAGCAATGCTATGGATCCAAAAACATATATTGGTTAAGTGAAAATTTATTATTTCAAGATGGAATCGTATACCTCATTAAGCAAAGAGAATCGAATATCTATGAAATTAATATGTTATCAATTATGTAGATTTAGAAGTTTTGGACTAACGATTCAAAGTATTTTTTATCTTCATCTGTTAAAAAATAAAATTAATGAAATCGATCCCTCTAATATAATGAAATATTAGAGGGATCGATTATAGCTGCTAATGTTTATGGTGTTCTTGTATGGAGGAGGCTGGTGGGATATGCTCTGGGAACGTTACGAATACAGTCAGGATAATTACTACGCCGATTGAGAGCAATAATAGAAACCGACGATGGATATAAGTAGAAAAGGTTTCTGATAAAAGCTGAATCATACATGACATAGTTATCGTTATAGTAAGTAAGAGGCTAATGAACAGTATACTATGAGCTTGTTGAGCGTTTAACATCTCTGTAATCATTGCTCCCATCATACTTGCCATTAATCCAGAGAACATTCCTTCTAAGGCAGTATACAGGTGAAAACGTAGACCGACTACAAAACCAATAAAGCCACTAATTAAAATAGAAAGTAAAGTAGAATATAGTAATTCTCCTTTAAAGAGAATACCTAAATAAAAACCTATACTTAAACCGATACTCATACTAAAAGACATAATAAATACCATATACTCCATTAGGGTACCCTTACGTTTAGAAATATATGATGTGATGATAATCGAGATACAACAAAGTATTAAGGCAGTTAAAGTATAAGTAAACATCATGATACCTCCCTGTCCTATCGTTCATTTCATCATATGTATATAAGGAGAGTACTTATGCTTATTTATATCTGCATATTATCTGCACAATTTAATAAAGGTAAGTTCAATATAATTTTCAAATAATGATGGTTATCTTAGTAGATGATGCTTCATAAGGAATTGTTGTATTTTAAATTTTATAGAATATATGAAAGTAAATAGTAGTGAATGGAAAGGACGCTCGATTTTTGGGCGTCTTTTTTGTTTGTGAGCACGCGAAAGAAATTGTTATATAATGAGTTTCTATTGTGAAGCCATAAAGAATAAGCGTATAATATTATAGGTCTCCATTTGTGAGACCGCCCGCGAATGATAAATAAGATGGTTGTTTTATCATCGCTTCTAAACATATATAAAATGAAAGTAACACTGGAATACAGATAGGGAGTTATAAAATGAAATTAATTATTGCCGAGAAACCAGATCAAGGTTTGGCTCTTGTTTCACAGTTTAAATATCGCCGGAAAGATGGGTATTTAGAAGTAGAAGCAAATGAGTTATTTCCAAATGGAGCGTACTGTACATGGGCAATTGGTCATTTGACGCAGTTATGTAATCCAGAACATTATCACGCTGAGTGGAAAAAGTGGTCATTAAATACATTACCGATGATTCCAGAGCGTTTTCAGTTTGAAGTAACAAAGTCAAAGTATAAGCAATTTAATGTAGTGAAACAGCTGTTACATAACCCAGGGGTAACAGAAATTATTCACGCGGGCGATGCTGGGCGTGAAGGGGAACTGATTGTAAGAAATATTATTAATCTATGCAACGTGCAAAAGCCAATGAAGCGTCTTTGGATTTCATCTTTAACGAAGCAAGCTATTTATCAAGGGTTTAAAAACTTACTTGATGAATCAGATACGATTAATACGTATTACGAAGCGTATACAAGATCTTGCGCCGATTGGGTCGTTGGTATGAATGCATCGCGTGTCTTTAGCATTTTGCTAAAGAAAAAGGGAATGAACGATGTGTTTTCAGCTGGTCGTGTACAGACTCCAACATTGGCGTTAATCGTAAAGCGTGAAAAAGAAATAGAGAACTTTAAGTCAGAGCCGTTTTGGGAAGTGTTCGCAACCTTTAATATAGAAGGAAAGAAGTATGAGGGGAAATGGGAGAAAGATAATGAGTCCCGCTTAAATGATCCTGATTTGGCAAATAAAATTGCAGCGTTTTGTCAAAATAAACCGGCTGTAGTAAAAGAAATGAAGACGGAGCGTAAAGAGTTTCAGCCGCCGTTTTTATTTAATTTATCAGCACTGCAAGCGACGGCGAATAAAGTCTTTAAATTTTCACCGAAAAAGACACTTGATATAACACAAGCACTATATCAAAAAGGGATAGTCTCTTATCCACGTTCGGATTCTAACTATGTTACACAAGGAGAAGCAGCGACGTTCCCTGATATTTTACAGAAGTTAAGTCAGTTTGATGAATATAAAGGTTTATTGCCAGCACCAATTGAATCGATTATGAACAACAAGCGTTATGTGAATGAAAAGAAAGTTACAGATCACTACGCAATTATACCGACAGAGCAAGTTACAAATCCAAGCAAACTATCAGGTGATGAAAAGAAAATTTACGATATGATCGTAAGAAGACTTATTGCGGCGCATTATGAAGTAGCGATCTTTGACTACACAACGATTACAACTCTTGTAGACGAACGTGCTGCGTTCATTTCGAAAGGAAAACAGCAAATTCAAGAAGGATGGCGTAAAGTTATTTTCCAAGACGATAAAGATGACGAAACGATCCTGCCGATTGTAGCTGAAGGTGAACAAGGAAAAGTTGTAAAGGTGAAAGTGAAAGAAGGAAAAACACAGCCACCGAAGCGTTATACAGAAGGACAACTTATTACGTTAATGAAAACGGCAGGTAAGTATTTAGAGAATGAAGAGCTTGAGAAAGTGTTAAAGAAAACAGAAGGTCTAGGTACTGAGGCAACTCGTGCAGGTATTATTACGATGCTGAAAGACCGTAAATATATAGATGTGCAGAAAAACCAAGTGTATGCGACCGATAAGGGAAAAGTATTAATTACAGCAATCGGTGATAAAATACTGGCTTCACCAGAAATGACAGCAAAATGGGAGCAACGCCTTGCGGAAATTGGAGAAGGTACAGCTTCACCAGCGACATTTATGGAACAAACGAAAAAACTATCAGCTAAAATTATTGAAGACGCGGTAGAAATGTCGGAGAAATGGGATTTCACCGGATTACATGTTGAATCGATTGAGCGAAAAGGATCGAAATTTACAACAGGTAAAAAGGTAGGGAACTGTAAAAAATGCGATGGCGATGTTATCGACAAGTCTACGTTTTACGGTTGCTCCAACTACAATACAACACAGTGTGACTTTACTATTTCGAAGAAGATATTAAGTAAATCAATTTCGCAAAAGAATATGACGAAGCTATTAAAAGGTGAAAAGACCGATTTAATTAAAGGCTTTAAAAAAGGTGAGAAAACGTTTGATGCGAAGTTAGAGTGGAAAGATAATAAGATTAATTTTGTGTTTGAGAATTAAGTTGTCAATGAATAAAAAAGTTCTTTACTTAGGTGAAGTGAAAGCTATTCACAATACAAGAAGGTATACGTTTAGAAATGAAGTTACTTTTTAGATTATATGGGAAAAAGCATGACAATTTTATGTCATGCTTTTTCTTTTATAATTACAGACTTTTGTGTACTAGCACTAAAAATTTTTTAAAATAATTGTTTGAAAAGATGGTATGAAATAGTGTTAAGTAGCAATAAAGTTATTTAATTTACAATAAAGTCCTTTAAAAAATAGAAAAGTTGTTTAAAAATCCTTCTTTAACTAAACGGTAGGTTAGTTTTAATACGATGTTTGTTTTATCATTTAACCAAAGTGATAGAAGGTCGAAGAAAAGGCAGTAATAAAGAAGTGCCATTCCTAATGTGGACTGGCACTTTGTAAGGTGCAAAATTCATTATTTGATTTCGGCTGAGGAATTTGATTCATCTATTTTTCCTGTACTTTATTATGATTCCTTAGGCAGCCTTCTCTGTTTTAAATACCCATTGTTGAAGAGTTGGTTGATAATACGGTATCATCCACCCTAAAATTTTGCCGATAAAATAGGCGGCAATTAGTGTGCCGATTCCGATTGAGCCTAATGATTGAATGAAAACTATACAGATTGCACCAGCCACACAAATGTTTATTAAATCGCTCAAAATTTTTGCTTTACCGAATTTTAAATTAAATTTTTCACTAAGTGCATAAGTTAACGCATCATACGGCATTAATGGCAGTTTCGCTGTTGTATAGCCCATTAAACCGATCGCTATAACAAATAAACTAATAATCAAATATACACTTCGCGCAAAGATAGTTTCAGGTGTAGGGAAAAGTTGTACAAGGAAGAGCGTTGCATCCATGAAGAACCCAAATAAAAACGAAATAATGAATTGACTCACAAATTCATTGAACTCCATGCGTTTACTTAATATTACTTGAATAATAATGTATAAAACATTTGCAAGCGCCATTGTCACACCAACCGATAAACCAACCGTTAGTGTACTTGCATATGCTAATGATGACACAGGCGATACCCCAAATCCTGCTTGAATCGACATGCTAATGCCAATCGACATAAAAAATAACCCGAGCACGTACAAGATGATACGCTTCAAGGTTCTGTTCCAATGATTCATAATATCTCTCACTTCCTAGTTAATATTATTAATATAAACACTATAGCTACAGAATTAAATATAACGCCAAATTCAAGATATGAAAAATATATATATGATAAACTAATCATATTAAAAAACATATGATGGAGAGATAAAATGGATTTTCGACAATTATATTACTTTAAAGAAATTGTGAAACAAGGAAGTATTTCTAAAGCAGCAGAAGTGCTCCATATCGCGCAGCCACCACTTAGTCAATTATTAAAAAAGCTTGAAACTGATCTTGGTACAACTTTAATTCATCGATATCGTCAAAAATGGGAACTTACAGAAACAGGTGAAATACTATACCAATATGCCAATCAAATGCTAATGCAAATTCAAGATGTAAAGCAGCAAATTCAAGAAATTGAACAAGGTATAGGAGGAACGGTAAGTATCGGTGTATCGTCTACATGTTCTAATATGCTCATTGACTATGTTAGTACGTTTAGAACACAATACCCTAATGTTAAAATAAATATAGTAACTGGAAATTCAGAAGAATTATTAAAAAGACTAGAACAAAGAGAAATTGATGTTGCCTTACTTTTGCGATTGGGAAATAGTGAACAATATGAGATGAAAGTATTAAAAAAACAATCAACCGCTGTAATTATCCCTGCCAGTTGGGCAACATCATTTTCATCACAGCATGTGACGATTGAACAGATTGCCCAGTTCCCATTCATTATGCTCGGAGCAATGGAAGGGCTCTCCTTCAATGAAAACCTCTTCAAAGCGTTTGATGAACATCAACTCAAGCCAAAGATTATTATCGAGTGTAAAGATATAAGTATGGTTGTAGCACTTGTTAGTAAAGGGCTAGGCTTATCCGTTATTCCAAAAATGGATTACACATCGCCATTTTTAGAACATATAACGCTTTTGGAATTGGAACAATTTGATTTTCAACTAGAGCCTGTAATAGTAAAATTAAAAGACCAACGAATCTCCAAAGCAGCAGCTCAATTTTGGGAAATGGTTGATTAGGAGATGTGAACAAAGCAAAAATAGCCTTCAATCAAGTAATATAGACATCGTCCGAAAAATTGAGTCGGGATAAAAAAGTTCTTTACTTGAGGAAGTTTCAAAACTGACTGTAGCTATATAAATAAAAGATAAAAAAGTTCTTTACTAATTTGAAAAACGCAGTAATTACACTACTTATTAGTAAAGAATTTTTTTATACAAAGACAAGTGGTTTCAACAAATAAACAAGTGTTTTACTAAATAAAAAAGCTTTTCCTGAGTAAAAGGTTCTGTAACAGGTTAGGTTTGAAAAAAATATTGATAGAAAAGAAAAAGCATGACAATTGTATGTCATACTTTTTTATTTTTTAATTACAGACGTTTGTGTACTAGCACTAAAAATTATTTAAAATAATTGTTTGAAAAGATGGTATTAAATAGGACGTTTATATCATCTTTATCATTCCTCTATATAAAGGAACAATAAGAGATTAGAAAATGAAAACAAGCGATTAAGAGAACACCTGAAAGTAGCTTACGCCGATGTTTATAAAAAGTTATAGAGCATTTCTTTGAATAAGGAATGCTTTTTTTTTGCTTAAAACAAGAATATACAATAAAAATATTATATAAATTGATAAAAATTTATTGTAAATCAATAAAAAGTGTATTAAAATCAAAATCAGGATAAATAAGTGAGGTGCTTTTTATGGAAAAAGTAACAACGTTGTTTTTAAAAATAGCTGTTATTCTTTTAGGAGTTCCAGCTCTTGCTCTGTGCATCTTTTTGGTGCCAGAGATGGCGAATCTTGCAGCAAAATTGCTTCCACAGTTTGCATTTATAAAATATCTCGTTTTCATCGCTTTTGATGCATCGGCTATACCTTTTTACTTTGCTTTGTATCAGGCTTTCAAACTCTTATGCTATATTGACAAAAATAAAGCTTTCTCCGATTTATCTGTAAAAGCTTTAAAGAAAATCAAATACTGTGCCATCACAATCAGTATTTTGCATGTGCTAGTTTGGCCGCTCTTCTATATTTTGGCGGAAGTAGACGACGCACCAGGAGTTATCTTTGTCGGATTGGTTGTTCCTTTTGCTTCGATGGTTATCGCAGTCTTTGCGGCTGTTCTCCAAAAACTTTTACAAGATGCAATTAATATCAAATCAGAAAATGATTTAACGGTCTGAGGTGAATAACAATGGCAATTATAATTAATATTGATGTGATGTTAGCAAAAAGGAAAATGAGCGTAACAGAACTTTCGGAGAAGGTTGGAATAACAATGGCGAACCTTTCTATATTGAAAAATGGAAAGGCAAAAGCGATTCGATTATCCACTTTAGAGGCAATTTGTAAGGCTTTAGAATGTCAGCCTGGAGATATTTTAGAATACAAAAGTGACGAAGACAGTTAAACATTGTCGAGGAAACTTAATATAACAATTATTAGGGGAGGTATAACTATGGACATTAACAATTTGATTGTTGAAAATATTGATAACCCTCATGAGTTGGAGAAAATGTATAGAAAAGACCCGAAAGCTTTTAAAAAGTCATTCTCACACGCATGGGAACAAAATCCTGATTCTCAGGTTCTGGGTATTTGGTATGAAAGATTGCATTTCAAGGAGACGGAAAATACAGGGGAAATTTCCTTGCTTCAAAAAGATTTCTTATTCATGGGCATTTTAGCTATTCTGGCCGGGATAAGCACCAGAATCATTTTCCACTTTGTCGAACAGGAAGCAATTGCTCCGATTAACCTGGCTTTTGGTATAATGCCCTTTATTGCTGCCTATTTTGTTTACAATAATACTCCGAAAAAAAGTGTAATTTATTCTCTTGCAGCACTGTTTCTAATTTCCGGATTTTATCTTAATATGTTGCCATTAAATTATAAAGATAGTATTATCCTTGTTTATTTACACCTTCCCATATTCTTATGGGTATTGGTAGGGCTTGCATTTACAGGAAATGAATATTCAAAAGGCAGTACAAGGTTAGCCTATATTAAATTTAATTTGGAATATTGTATTCTCTACGCCAGCATGGCAGTTAGCGGAATGGTACTAGCAGCATTAACCATGCAGTTATTTAGATTTGTTGACTTGGATATAGAAAACTTCTATTTTAGTAATGTCGTTTTATTTGGTGCTGCCGCTCTCGCTATTGTGGCTGCATACTTGGTATCAATGAATCTTAAACTTGCTAAAAATATTACACCATATATAGCTAAAATTTTTAGTCCTCTCGTCCTGATCACATTGTTGATCTATCTTATAACGGTTATATGGGTTGGAAAAAATCCATTTTTGGACCGCAATTTCCTGATAGTCTTCAACGGAATACTCCTTGGTGTATTGGCCGTTACCATATTTTCTATTATCGAGAGCGACTCAGACGAGAAAAAGAACATTTCAGATTATATAAATTTCACTTTAATTGTTCTTGCGCTTATCATTGACAGTGTGGCTTTGTCAGCCATCGTGTTCAGACTTTCTTCCTATGGGATTACGCCTAATAGACTTGCTGTTTTAGGAGTAAACATACTTATCTGGGCAAATCTAATTTGGATTATGCTCTCCTATATGCGTTTTCTACAAAACAAATCCGGACCTTCAACTATCCAAGATGCCGTTACTAAGTATTTGCCAATCTACGGACTCTGGGCAGCATTCGTTACATTTACTTTTCCTATCATTTTTAATTAGAAAGGAGCTGTTAATATAACGAAAAGTCAATCTTCTATAACGTATAAAATCTTTAGAGCCGATATTATACAGAGTTGCATAATATCGGCTTATTTTCATTACGAAAGTTAAAAAGCGGGTGTTTAAACTAGAAGGCATAATATAATGAAAGAAAATAATATATGAGTAGAAGGAAGAGTAGAGTGAATAGTAAAATCAGTAGTATAAAAGAGAACAGTGCTAGTATACGGAGTAATTGGAGTAAGTAATGTATATTTTGGAGTACTGTATAGAAAGTTAATTCCAAATGAAGTGCAAGGAAGATTTTTTGTTTTTTTAAATTCACTATTATTAGTATCAACTCCGGTTGGAATTGTGATAACAGGGTATTTCTTAGAGTCAATTTCAGTTTCCATTCTATTTATTATAATTGGTATTATTACGTTTTTAGTTGCAGTTATTTCATTGTTATTAATGAGTAAGAACCGATAATTTAATTTTGCATTTATATAATTTCTCGACAATAAAAAACGTCCCAAAGTAGGACGTTTTTTATTATATGTATTGCTGTTTTTTCTTAATAAGTAACAACACTTGTGAGACACAAGCAAGAACTGGCAGCTCAATCAATGGTCCAATAACGAGTGCAAGTGCGATAAGAGGTTCGTCTGGAAAAGCAGTCACAGCAATAGCAAGTGCAACAGGTGAGTTTCTCGCTAATGTTGTTAAGCTTAGGCTTACTGTATCTTCATAGGATAAATGCATAATGCGTCCTACAAATTGTCCTAGTATAAAGTTAATCATGAAGAACAGTAATACTGGTATAAGTAACAATAAAACAACATTCATATTTTGTAATAAGTATTTACCTTGTGAGGCAAACATCGCTAATATTGCCAAACTTAAAAATACGATTTGAGTAGAACTGAAAAATGGAATTAATTTTCCTTCTAATATAGTTGTCTTTTTTAGTTTATTCATTATCCATTTTGTACTATGTGCTAAGGCAAATGGTAAAACAAGTACGATAACGATGCTTTCTACTAAAACAGAAATCTCTACAGTTTTCATTACACCTGCAAATAAAAATAAATAAACCGGGAGCAATAATACTTGTAAAATTAAATTTACCGGTAGAATTGATGTAGATAATGCGACGTTACCTTTCGCGATCTCAGTGAAAATTAAGTACCAGTCTGTACATGGAGTAACCATTAACATAATAAAGCCAACCCAAAGTGCTGGGTGATCTGAAAGAAATAACGCGCCTAATCCCCAAGCAAGAAAAGGTGTCCATATAAAGTTAATACCTAGGCTTGTTCCAGCAAATTTCAAGTTGCGGAATCCATTTTTTATATCCTTTAATGGAATGCTGAGGAATAATCCGTAAAGCATTAAAAATAAGAAGGGGACAATAAATTGCTCCGAATACATATGTACCATATTAAACTGTCCTAATATAACCCCGAATATAACAGCTGCAAGAATAATAAAGGTTTGAATCTTTTCTAAAGTACTCATTAATTAATCCTCTCTATAGATGAATTTCCCTCTCTAGTTGTATTATACAAGGTATTTCACTTATGTGTTTTCGGATTTATCATTTCGACGGATGAAATATCTCTTTATTATCTTTAATTCAAGATTTATTTAGTTTTAAAAAGTTACTTGACTAAAGTAAGTAGTTACACTATACTCACTTACATAAGGTAATTAAATAACAAAAAGTTATACTTCGAGTTTTGACAATGTATTTAAAAGAGATAGTTTCAGCGATTTTATGATGAAACCTTTTCTTGGAATAAGATTTTTAATGCTGATGAATAATGAATATGAAAAGAAAGCTTAGGTGAAGAAAATGGGATTATTTAGCTCATTATTTGGTAAAAAAGAAGAAAATACAAAAATAGAGGAGAATAAAACTATGTCAAAAGTATTATTTGTAAAAGCGAACGATCGTCCAGCGGAGCAAGCAATTAGTTCAAAAATGTATGAAACATTTGTAAGTGCTTATAAGGAAGCAAATCCAAATACAGAAATTACGGAGTTAGATTTATTTGCTTTAGATCTTCCTTATTACGGAAATATCGCTATTTCAGGTGGATATAAACGTAGTCAAGGAATGGAGCTAACAGCTGAAGAAGAAAAGGCAGTGGCTACAGTGGATAAATACTTAAACCAGTTTTTAGAAGCTGATAAAGTTGTATTTGCATTCCCATTATGGAACTTTACAGTACCAGCACCGTTAATTACGTATATTTCATACCTTTCTCAAGCTGGAAAAACGTTTAAATATACAGCAAACGGTCCAGAAGGTTTAGCTGGTGATAAGAAAGTAGTTGTATTAGGTGCTCGTGGTTCAGATTACTCTTCAGAACAAATGGCTCCTATGGAAATGGCAGTTAATTATGTAACAAACGTACTTGGGTTCTGGGGCATTACAAATCCAGAAACAGTTGTTATTGAGGGACACAATCAATATCCAGACCGCTCACAACAAATTGTTGAAGAAGGTTTAGCAAACGTTAAAAAAGTAGCGGCGAAATTTTAATTGATGATAGCAAATGGAAAAACCAACATGGATGACCATGTTGGTTTTTTAGTCTATTTTCTATGTTAAAAAATGTATATTTATAAAATAAATGAAAAGTTTGAAAATAGTATTGCAAAATATTATATATCAAACTATAATGAGTTCAAGAATAGTTGATACTTAAATTAAATATTCAGAAAATTCAATTAGTTAAAATTGGAAAATGAGATAAGGAAATTTGAATGGGGGTTATATTATGGCGAATAAAGTACCGTTTTCGTTCATAGTAGTTATTGGATTAATGTTATTTGCACTATTTTTTGGAGCAGGAAATTTAATATTCCCAGCGATGCTTGGTCAATCGGCAGGAGAGAATGTATGGATTGCTAACGCTGGATTTTTAGTAACAGGAGTAGGTTTACCATTACTAGGCGTATTAGCATTTGGGATTTCGGGTAAAGACGATTTACAGTCATTAGCAAGTCGAGTTCACCCAGTGTTCGGGATTATATTTACAACAATTTTGTACTTAGCAATTGGTCCGTTATTTGCTATACCAAGAACAGGAAGTGTTTCATATGAAATTGGCGTTAAACCATTCGTACCAGAAGGTTTAAGTTCTACCTCTTTAATTCTTTTTACAATTGTATTCTTTAGTATTACTTGTTTTTTTTCGCTAAATCCTGCGAAAATTGTCGATATTGTAGGAAAAATATTGACGCCAATTAAATTGACATTTATCGGAATTCTAGTAGCATTTGCTTTTATTCATCCAATGGGAGAAATGCAAGCGCCTGCAGAGGCATATACATCCCATGCGTTCTTTAAAGGTTTTCAAGAAGGATATTTAACAATGGATACGTTAGCATCTTTCGTATTCGGTATTATTATCATTAATGCAATAAAAGAAAAAGGTGCAAAAACGAAAAAGCAAATTATGATTGTTTGTGCAAAAGCGACAATGATCGCCGCATCTATTTTAGCAATCATTTATTCAGCACTTTCATTCATGGGGGCTTCGAGTGTTGCGAAGCTTGGGCATTTAGACAATGGTGGTGCAGTATTAGCGAAGGTTTCAAATTATTATTTCGGTTCATATGGCGGGGTTATATTAGGCGTAATGGTTATAGCAGCATGTTTAACAACTAGTGTTGGACTTGTCTCAGCATGCTCTTCATTTTTCCATAAGTTATTCCCAAGTGTTTCTTATAAGACGATTGCAATTATGTTATCAGTTTTCAGTGCAGTTGTTGCAAATGTAGGGTTAACACAATTAATTGCAATTTCAGTTCCTGTATTAACAGCAATCTATCCATTAGCAATCGTACTAATTTTCTTAACACTCCTGCACCCTCTATTCAATGGGAGAGCTGAAGTTTATCAGGGAAGTCTACTGGTAACGTTTATTGTGAGTATATTTGATGGGTTAAACGCAGCTGGCGTAAATCTTGCGGTAGTGAACGATTTTCTTACTAAATTACTTCCGATGCAGGAAGTAGGTTTAGGGTGGATCTTCCCAGCGATTATCGGTGGATTAATTGGATATGGTATTAGTGTTGTGAAAATGAAAAATCAAGTTCATTCAGCAGCTAGAGCGGATAAGAAAATAGGTTAAAGAAAAAAGTTATAGAATTTGATTCTATAACTTTTTTTGTTACTATTGATAAGGATAGAAAAAATAAAGTAGTAGGGGAAAAGTACATGAAAAAAACAATTGATCATATCGGCATTGCAGTTCGTGATATAGATAGTACGATACGTTTTTATGAAAAGGTATTGTTAGGAAATTTAATAGATCGTTACGTAAGTGAGGCACCAGGTGTGGAAAGCGAAGTAGCCATTCTTGAAGTAGATGGTGATAGAGTTGAATTACTTGCGCCTACGAATAATACGACATCTCCAATAGCACGATTTATTAAACAAAAAGGTAAAGGTGTTCATCACGTTGCATATCGTGTAGATGATTTAGATGTAGCTTTAGAGGAATTGAAAGAACAAGGTATTCGAACGTTAGAGCATACGCTTCGCATCAATAAGCATGGTAGACGATTAATTTACCTTAACCCAGCGGATACAGAGGGAACGATTATTGAGTATTGTGATTATCCAGAAGAGAAATAAAGGAAGTTTATCCTTGAGAAAAGGTGTTACGTAATAACGTAACACCTTTTTAATTTGTGTATTTCTCTTTATATGGGAGGTTATTTCACATTTTTTTCACAAATGATTCACGATAACTTTTCTTCTTTAGAAACTTACAAAAATATATTTTGTGCTATAATAATAACCGGCTTTAAAAATGTAAGTTGTATCTATGATGGTAGTTACTAATATATTGAAAGTTTAGAGGTGAGCGATAAACAGAGAGTAATACGGTATAGATCCTTATACTTAATCAGGTTAATATTTTATCAAGAAATAAAACTTGGGAAGTAAAAAGTAATGAAAGTGTAGTGACGAAAAAGAAAGAAGTGAAATGAGTGTGAAAGTAATGAGAAGGTTAGGGACATGGCTATTAATAGCGTGTGTGTTTATCATATTGATACCAAAAAGCGCGTCTGCTCATGCGTATGTTGTGAAATCAAACCCTACGGAAAATGAAACGTTGAAGAAAGCACCCTCTGTTGTGAAAATTGAATTTGATGAGGATATACAAGTTTCACATTTTAATACATTGTTTGTAAGAGATTCCTCAGGTAAAAGAGTAGATTTAAAAGATGCTCATATTGATAAAAAAAATAAGAAATTATTAGAAGCTGGGTTAAAAGAGAGCCTCAAAAATGGTCTCTACTCTATTCAGTGGAAAGCTATTTCAGCAGATGGACATCCAATTCAAGGAGTTATTCCATTCCGTATTGGGTCAGCAGAAGCAGGAACAGATGATATACAAGTGGAAGAGATGGGCTATGTTCCGCAAATCGATATGATTATGGAACGTGGGATTCTATATACAAGTTTCTCGCTATTTTTAGGAGTTCTATTCTTTAATCTTATTATGTATAAAGGGAACGCAACCCCAGTTCAATCAAGGAGTAAAAAAATAATATGGATCTCATTATTTGGGATATTCATTAGTTTACTATTCAACCTACCATTGCAAGCGAAAATAAATGCTGATGTTTCATGGCTAGAAGTATTCGATCCTTTATTATTAAAAGAAACATTACAGCTATCTGTTTTTGGTTATGTATGGATAACTCAAATGGCTCTTATTAGTATGCTTATAATTGTTACTTATTTTGCGGTGAAGCGTGAGAAGTTTTCGTCGTTTAAAGTATGGAGCATTCCAATTGTATTGTTTACTGGGTTACTCGGCATGAAAGCTTTAAATAGTCACGCATATGGTTTGAAGTTTAAAGATATTGCTGTCGTTATGGACTTTCTACATTTATTCGCAGCTTCATTATGGATTGGAGGCCTATCATCGATTATTCTTCTTTTACGTAAAGAGGATGATAAGTGGACTATGTATTGGGATGCGATTAAGAGTTTTTCACCATGGGCAACAGGTGCTGTCATAGTGATTTTATTAACGGGTCTTTTTAATAGTACATTTTTTATTCCAACGATTCATTCGTTATTTGATACGAAGTATGGATTAGCCTTATTAACAAAAATACTTTTATTCGTTTGCATGGGGATATTGGGGATTTTTCATTACGTGAAAGGGAGAATGAGAGTTCAGAACAGATTAGGAACTACGGTGAAAGTGGAGTTTATTGTTGGGATTATCATTTTCATAATCGTAGCCTTTATGACAAACGTACAAACACCGCCGATGCCTCCTACTGGACCTTTTACAGAGAGTAAACAACTAGATAATGGATATGAACTTACTTTACATGTAAGTCCTAATAAGGTAGGACAGAATACATTCCAAATTAATTTAAAGGATGAGAATGGACAGCCTGTTACCGATATGGAACAAATCGTATTGACCACTCAATCATTAGATATGAATATGGGTAAAGGTTCATTTAAAGTTTCAGCAGTTTCACCGGGAGAATATGAAGCGGAAGGGATGTATATTAACATGACAGGAAACTGGAATATACATGTTCATGGATTAACAAAATCTCTTGATAGCTTCGATATAGATTTTAAATTTATTGTAGGTGGCAGGTAAAGGGAAGTTTTAGATAAAAAGGAGTTAAAAGAAAATGAAACATATAAAAAAATTAGGAACAACAGTGATAACAACAATAATTGCAATGGGCCTTTTTTCGTTACCTGTTAGTGCTCACGTAACTGTAAAACCAGCAACTTCTGAAGTTAGCTCTTGGGAGACTTATACAATAAAGGTACCTGTTGAAAAGGATATTGCTACAACAAAAGTCACACTGAAAATACCATCTGGAGTCGAGTTTCAACAGTATGAGCCAGTGCCAGGATGGAAAGTGGAAGAACAAAAAGATGCAGCTGGAAAAGTTAAAACTGTAATATGGGAAACAACAGGAGAAGGGATTTTACCTGGTCAGTTCCAACGATTTACTTTCGTTGCTAAAAATCCAGATAAAGAACAAAAAATAGCTTGGGATGCATATCAACAATATAAAGATGGAGAAATTGTTGAATGGACAGGTGATGAGAAAGCTGAGAAACCACATTCCCTTACTACGATTGCAAAAGGTACGTCACTCACAGGAGAACATGGTGAAGTATCTAGTGTGGAAAAAAATGAAGGTACGAGCAGTATGCAAACAGTAGCAATTATTTTATCAATGTTAGCTATCGTATCGTCAGTGGGGACATGTATTTTTGTAGTACGTCGTAAAAAATAAGATATAAGAAAGAGCCTACAACAATAGGCTCTTTCTTATATCTTTTTATTTAACTTCAGCTTGTTGCCCTACAGCAAGTGCTTTCGGTTTTATATTTACAAAACAAATGCTTACGACAATAAATAATAGTCCAATAAATAAGCTAATTGTAATGGCCTCATGTAAGAAAATAGAGCTTACAATAATAGCGATAAGGGGGATAAGGAACGTATAAGCCCCAACTTTACTTGCCTCACCAGCTCCTACAAGTGTGAAGTAAGCAAGCCACCCCATTGCAATAACGAAGAATGAAATAAAGAGTAGTACACTTACAAATGGTATACTCCAAGCGATGTTAGACCAGCTCTCAAATTCTGAACCGAATCCGATTAAGCAAAATCCGCCAATAATAAGCTGAAGTGTTACCATCCAAATGGCATTAACGCGGTGCCCAGTTTTCTTAATAAATACTGTGCCGAGTGCCCAGCCGATAGCGCATCCTAAAGCAAGTAGTACACCGATAATAGAAATATGTCCAGTTAAACTACTAGAGCTAATAACCCCAACACCAATAAATCCAAGAATAAGTCCGAAAATTTTCAAGCCATACATTGCCTCTTCAAGCCAAATCCATGAGAAAATGCCGAGTAAGACAGGTTGGAGAAATACGATTGCGGAGAAGAGTCCGGCGGGCATATACTGAAGTCCGACAGTTTGTAGTCCGTAAAACAAAATAATATTGAGTAAAGATGAAATAAAGTATAAATGCCAAGTTTCCTTTAAATTTAATTGTTTGTATTTCGGTAATGCGAAAATAAGTAAGATAAATCCTCCTATTAAAGTTCTAATCCCTGCAAAGAGTACGGGTGGTGTGTAATGCAGAGCGAATTTAGATAACGGCCAATTAATTCCCCACATAATAACGAGAAATGTAAGGATTATTGTCGCTTTAGTTCGAGAAAGCTGTGTCACTGTAAGACCTCCTTGTTGTAATTCATTTCCCTATGATATGATATCGAGTGTAATAAATAAAATGAATCTTTTTTATGGGGAGTATAAGTAATTAGTTATGACCATTACACAACTTCAAGTTTTAATTAAAACGGTTGAATTAGGAAGTTTTACGAAGGCTGCTGGGATGTTGAATATGACGCAACCAGCTGTAAGTCATGCAATTTCAAGCATTGAGTCAGAATTAGGGGTTACCATTCTTATACGTGATAAACGAAAAGGGCTAATCGTTACAGAGGTGGGAAACCGAATTCTTGTACATATTAGAGAAATTTTGAACGGTGTGGAGAAGATTGAGCAAGAAGTTGCGATGGAGAAGGGGCATGAAGTTGGAACGATTCGAATCGGGAGTTTTCCGAGTGCTTCAGCATATTTCTTACCTAAAATGATTAATATCTTTCGTGAAAAGTATCCGAATTTAGAATTAGTTCTTTGCGAAGGTACACTTAAAGAAGTAGAAGATTGGCTATTATCACGAGTAATTGATATCGGAATTGTTATTTTGCCTAATAAAGATATGGAGATTGTACCATTAACAAAGGGGAAAATGGTCGTTGTCCTAAAAGATGATCATCCTCTTTGTAAGAAGAAGTCTATTACAATAAGTGATTTAGAGAATGAACCAATCATATTATGTAAGGGTGGATATGAACCTCCCATTATTGATATGTTTAAACAAGCGAACGTACCACTTCGGGCTGAATATGTAATTTCGACAGTTACAACAGCTTTAAATATGATTCAAGAAGGATTGGGAATCGCAATTTTGGCTGAGTTATCTTTAACGAGTTTACCAAAGAATATACAAACGAGAGAATTGGAACCACAAGTATGGAGAGAAATTGCTTTAGCTGTTCCTTCATTAAAGGATTCTTCACTCGCTGTACAGCTATTTATTGAAGAATTCCAAGAGTTATTTGCAGAATAAAAAGAGGTGTCTCATATATCATAATGGGACACTTTTTTAATTTGCTTATAAAAAATCTATAAAAAGGATTGACTTATTTTTTAGTTGTAACTATAATGATTACATCGGGTGGTGATTACGATGAAAATTAGTAGCCGCTTTTCTATAGCTGTTCATATTTTATCTATTTTAAAAAACAATCCATCTTCAGTTTGCACTTCGGACTATATGGCCGAAAGTGTAAATACAAATCCGGTAGTCATTCGTAAAATAATGTCTTACTTGAAACAATCTGGATTTGTTTACGTAAATCGCGGACCAGGTGGCGCGGGGTTATTAAAGGATTTACATGAAATCACATTGTTAGATGTGTACCATGCAGTGAATGTAGTAGAAGAAGACAAACTATTTCATTTTCACGAGCAACCGAATCCAGATTGCCCAATTGGAGCGAATATTCAAGCGGTGTTAGAAGTTATTTTAATTCAAGCACAATCCGCGATGGAAGAAGTTTTGAGAAATATTACGATGGGGCAGTTATTTGAATCTTTACAACAAAAAATGAATGCATAATATGATAATCGCAAGTCTCTAAAAGAGAATGCATATTTTTTTCTTAAAATTGTAACTGTTTTGGTTACATCAAAAAATAAAAAGAAGGTAAGGTGCAAATAATATGGCTGTGAAAATGAAAGTATACTCAGATTTTATATGTCCGTTTTGCTTTTTAGCAAAAGGTCCATTAGATGAAGTAGCGAAAGAGAAAGATGTGGAAATCGAATGGATGCCATTTGAATTGCGTCCAAGTCCATATTCTAAAATAGATCCTTGGAACGAGCCAGATAAGTTAGGTTCATGGGATTCTTTCATTCTTCCTACTGCAAAAAAATTAGGGGTTGAAATGCGTCTGCCACGTGTTTCTCCGCATCCATATACACATTTAGCTTTTGAAGGGTGCCAATTTGCGAAAGAGCGTGGACTTGGCAATGAGTATCATCACCGCGTATTTACTGCGTTTTTCCAAGAAGAGCAAAACATTGAAGATATTGATGTATTAACGAAATTAGCGGTAGAAGTAGGGCTTCCTGAAGCTGAATTTAAAGATGCTTTAGTAACTCGTAAATATAAAGAAAAACATCAAGAAGCAATTCAGCACGCATATGATGAAGCGAATATTATGGCTGTTCCAACTGTAATGATTGGTGATGAAGTCATTCAAGGGCTTGCTAGTAAAGAAACGCTACAAAGAGTAATTGATAAAGAAATCGAAAAGGATAAAACAAATTCATTTGAAGGCATGCAATGTAAGACGGATGGATATTGCTAATCCGTTTTGCATAAAAGAATCGAATCGAATTGATTTGTTTAAATAAAAAAACATATATTTGGAGGAATTAAAATGTCAGCAACTACAACAAATTTAAAAGAAGCAATCGTGAACCGCCGTTCAATTCGTAAAGTAACAAAAAACGCTACAATAACAAAAGAAAGAATTGAAGAAGTTTTAAAAACAGCTTTACATGCACCAACATCTTTCAATATGCAAAGTGGCCGTATGGTCGTATTAATGGATGGAGAGCATGAAAAGTTTTGGGATATCGTAAAAGAAACACTAAGAGCCCGCGTACCAGCAGAAAACTTTGAAGCGACTGTAGAAAGACTAAAAGGCTTCCATGCAGGTGTAGGAACGGTACTATTCTTTGAAGATCAAGCAACAGTAGAAAAAATGCAAGAAAATGCACCATTATATAAAGATCAGTTCCCATTCTGGTCTCATCAAGGAAATGCAATGTTACAACATACTGTATGGATGCTATTATCGGCTGAAGGAATCGGAGCGTCATTACAACATTACAATCCAATCGTAGATGCTGAAGTGAAAGAAACTTGGAACATTCCAGCAGAGTGGAGCTTAGTAGGACAAATGCCATTTGGCGAACCAAATGAACAACCAGGGGAAAGAACATTCTTACCTACTGAAGATGTAGTGAAATTTTATTAAGAAATACAATTCAAGATCAAAATTTAAAAAAGTTAGATAAATTAAAGGACAGTACATATTAGTCATATATAATATGTACTGTCCTTTCTTATTTAATATTCACGCCCGATTGTGGAAAATCTTATTGAAGATAAGCATCCTTTTAGCTTAATAATGAAAGGGTTACTGCGAGAATAATTTCTTTAATATTGATGGATGTCTTCTCCTGCAATTAAAAATCTATTATGTTTATTTTTTTGAAATGACAGTAAACATCCCCGTCATGTTTGGTGAGTAATCTTTAAAATCATATTTTTCATAGAACGATTCTTTACCTTGTGATGCAAACAAACCGACAAATGCCTTATCAGGGGCATTCCGATTTAAGTATTCAACCAAAATATTCATTATTTCTTTCCCAATACCATTTTTCTGATAATCTGGATGAACCACTATATCTTGAATATAGAAATAGATAGCCCCATCACCAACAATTCTCCCCATGCCCACAATTTGTTCATTATCAATGACTGTGATGCAGTGGATAGAATTCTTCAGTGATTTTTCCACCACTTCAAAATTCATATAATTAGTCCATCCAACAGATTCGCACAAATATTTGTACTCTTCCAATGTTGGAATGATATTTTTAAACTCATATTTCTTCAAAATGTATCCTCCAAGTCCTCAATTTCAACAAGTATATAAATTCGACATTTTTTTATCTATTCCTCTTATGCAACTAAACTCCCTTTAGCTATTGAACATAATATCCTCTGTTTAGTCTATTTAATTTAGTACAGTTTATTTGTGTTAATTTATAAGAGTTTAGGGAAGAAATATAAGAAATGATCTGGTGAAAAAGGAAGTGGAAATATGAGTGATGAGAAAAAATATACAGTGGTAGGTACTGAAGTCGAGGAAGTAAAACGTTTAAACAAAAATTCAGGGTTAACGTATAACCAAGTGAAGGAATTGTTAGCGAAGCAAATGCAAATGCAAATGCAAAAAAGAAATGATTAGATTGAAATCATTAAGCTTTTCATTTAGCATTTTTCTAGAGAGAGTTAAGTAATAGATAACTCTCTTTTTTCAATATGAAAAATAGTTTTTAGAAAAGTATTAGATGAAAAATCAGACATTAAAAAAGAAAAAAAGGATTCTTCCTAATTAGTAAGAAAGATTGTCTATAGAAGTTCATAAAATGTAATATATCCAATTTCCATCCATTGAAGGGGGAGGTTAATTTTTAATGAATGAAGTGAAAAATTTCTTTCGAAGTAGAGGGTTTCAACGGTTTCTCGTTTTAATAATATTAGTGCTTGTATTGTATGGATTAAAAAGTATGATTAATTTAATATTAATTACGTTTATTCTCACGTTTTTGATGGATCGATTTCAAAAGTTTATTTCAAAAAAATTGAAAGTAAATAGGAAAGCGGTTATTGCTGGTTTATATATTGTATTAGTGACGTTTATTGTAACTACACTATATAAATATTTGCCTGTACTAACGATACAAATTTCACAATTGATTTATCAATTTAAATTGTTTTTTCAAAACCCACCTGATAACGAGATAATTAAATATGCACTTTCGACAATTAATGGAATGGAAGTATCGAAATATATCGAACAAGGTGTAGATGTCATTTATCAATCGATAGCAAACATAGGAAAAGTCAGTTTACAAATACTACTTTCTCTTATTTTAAGCTTGTTTTTCTTATTAGAAAAAGAACGCATTATAGCATTTACTTCGAAATTTAGAGATAGTAAGCTGAAAATTTTTTATGAGGAGATTGCATATTTCGGTGAAAGGTTTGCAAGATCGTTCGGAAAAGTGATTGAAGCACAGTTTTTAATTGCGGTTGTAAATTGTGTGCTCACTGTAATTGCGCTTGTCATTTTAGGATTTCCACAGCTTCTTGTATTGGCTGTCATGGTCTTTCTACTCGGTTTGATTCCAGTTGCTGGTGTTATTATTTCCTTGTTTCCACTTTGTATAATTGCCTATAACGTCGGTGGGGTTATGTATGTTGTATACATACTAGTGTTCATTACAGTAATCCATGCTCTTGAAAGTTATTTATTAAATCCAAAATTTATGTCTGCAAAAACGAATTTGCCAGTTTTTTATACATTTATGATTCTTATCTTTTCAGAGCATTTCCTCGGAATATGGGGGCTTATTATCGGGATTCCAATCTTTATCTTTTTATTAGATGTACTTGACGTAAATAATGATGAACCGATTAAAGATAATAAATGATAGAAAATGACCGATGTTTTCTCTTGGTGAAAACATCGGTCATTTGTTATTTTTTCTTTGGAGGAGGAAGCTTTATAAATTTATTTGCAATTAAAGCTATAATAACAGCAAAAAACATGAAGATCGTAGTTATTCCTACTCTCATACCTGCCCATCCTCCTATAAGGAAGATGCTAATCGGTATTGCTAATAAACTTAAAATAATTAGAATCAACCCGAGATTCTTATCATATTTTTTAGTTGGAAATAGCGTTCTGATGATTAAAAAGAGGAAAAGTATTAAGGAGGCTACGGCTAGTAAGAGGATTACAATCGTCCAAGAATCATTCATGAAATCACTCCTTTCTATTATGGATAATATTACCGTTTAGATTAAGGGGGAACAATAAAAATATAAAAAAGCAATCCAATATAAATTGGATTGCTTTTTGTTTGAAATTTATAATTAAAGAACAGGAGCCATTGTTTCTTTCAACACTTGAACAGAGTGATCGAATTTTAATTCTTCTTCTTCACTTAATTCAACTTCTAAAATTTCACGAACACCGCCGCGGTTTAAGACAGCAGGTACGCCGATATAAACGTCTTGTTGGCCGTATTGACCTTCAAGGTATGCTGATACAGTTAATACGCTGTTTTCATTGCTTAAGATTGCTTTCGTAACACGCAGCAGTGACATACCAATGCCGTAGTATGTAGCACCTTTTCGTTCAATAATGTGGTAAGCTGCATCACGAACGTTTATGAAAATCTCATCTAAATCTTTTTGGTTGTATGTGTTGTCTTTTTCAAGAAGTGTTTCTAGCTTTTGAATACCAATTGATACGTGACTCCAAACAGGAAGTTCCGTATCACCGTGCTCTCCGATAATATAAGCGTGAATGTTATGAGGCCCAATATCGAAGTACTCACCTAACATATAGCGGAAACGAGCAGAATCAAGAGTTGTACCAGAACCAATTACGCGCTCTTTCGGTAATCCAGATTCTTTCCACGTTACGTAAGTTAAAATATCAACAGGGTTCGTTGCGATTAAGAAGATACCGTCAAATCCGCTATCCATAATGCTACGAACAATTTGTTTGAAAATTTTAGCGTTTTTCTCAACTAAATCTAAACGCGTTTCACCTGGTTTTTGTGGTAACCCAGCAGTAATTACAACAAGATCTGCGTCTTTACAATCTTCATAACTACCTTTCCAAACCTTTGTTGGAGCTGGTGCGAAAGGAACGGCATGGCTTAAGTCCATTGCTTCTCCTTCAGCTTTTGCTTCATTTACATCAACTAAAACAAATTCTTCAGCTACAGCTTGGTTAATCATACAGTAAGCATAACTACATCCAACTGCTCCTGTTCCTACTAATACAACACGGTTAATACCCTTTTTCATTTCAAAATCCCTCGCTATTTCATTAATTTTATTATGTAAGATAATACGTCTTACTTCTATAGTTTCATATCTATTTTATTACATTTTATAAAAGATATTCAAGGAATTGAAAATGTATCCGCTCAATTCCTTGAATGAAACATAGGAATTCTGTTAAACGAATATAATTCAGTAAAATCCTTCGTAAAAGGGGAATTGGCATGGGGAATCCATTATCGATGGAAAAAATGCTTCAAATTATTCATGAAGGGCTTGCCAAAACGAATAACCCCAAACGAATTACAGTTGCCGGTGCAGGGATATCTGGATTAGTTGCAGCATCTTTATTAAAAGAGGCTGGGCACGAGGTAACGATTATAGAAGCAAATAACAGAATAGGTGGCAGGGTGTATACGATTCGTGAACCATTTAGCGCAGGATTATATTTTAACGCAGGTCCTATGCGTATTCCGGATACTCATGATTTAACTTTAGCCTACATTCGTAAATTAAAACTACCGTTAACCCTTTTTATTAATAAAACTTCTGCAGATATAATTTATACGAATAACAAAAGAACGAGATTGGATGTGTTTGAAAAGGATCCAAGTGTACTTGGATATCCAGTTTTAGATAAAGAAAGAGGGAAAACGGCAGAAGAATTAATGTTAGAGGTATTAGAACCAATACTTAATTATATTAAGAAAGATCCTAATAAAAACTGGATTATTGTTGAAAAAAAGTATAAAACATATTCGCTCGGTTCATTTTTAACCGAGTACTATTCAGATGGAGCAATAGATATGATCGGAGTACTTCTTGATATGGAAGCATATATGGGAATGTCCTTAATTGAAGTATTACGAGAAAGGATCTTTTTCACTTCAACGACGAAATATTATGAGATAACAGGCGGGATGGACGCATTACCAAATTCATTTTTACCACAGCTAAAGGATAATATTTTCATGTCATATAAAGTAGAGAAAATAACTCAAGAAGATAACCAGGTAATGATGCAAGTGAATCATGAAAAAACGTTAGAGCAATTTATAGTAACGGGTGATATTGCTATTATCACAATTCCATTTTCAGCTTTGCGATTTGTAGAAGTCCAGCCGTATCATTTATTCTCTTATTATAAAAGACGGGCAATTCGTGAATTAAATTATATTGCATCGACTAAAATTGCGATAGAGTTCAAAAGTAGATTTTGGGAAAGAGCGGGGCAGTGTGGTGGTAAATCTATTACAGATTTACCGATACGTTTTACATATTATCCGAGCTATGGCATTCAGTCACCAGGGGCAGCTATCGTTATAGCAAGTTATACGTGGGCAGATGAAGCGTTAACATGGGATAGTCTCTCGCATAGAGATCGTATTCGTTACGCATTAAAAAATTTAGCGCAAATATATGGTAACGTGGTTTATAGTGAGTTTGTTACAGGCGCTTCTTTTAGTTGGAGTCAGAATCCGTATTCTTGCGGAGCATTTACAGCTTTTGAACCAGGGCAAGAGCTTGAATTGTTTCCATATATTACGCCGCCAGCGGGCAGAGTGCACTTTGCAGGAGAACATACGACATTAACACATGGATGGATGCAGGGAGCAATCGAGTCTGGAATTAGAGTTGCTCATGAAGTGAATGAAAATGAAACGATAATCTAGCAATTTTGTTTACAAATAGGTGCTCTTTTAATAAAATGATAAATATAAATCGTAATAATTACGCTTTGATGAAATTTGAAGTAGAGAAATGGGTGGTCGGTCGAATGAGCAAAGTAGAAATTCATATATTAGGTGGTTTTTTAGGTAGCGGAAAATCAACATTGCTGCAAAATTTATTATTAGCAGAAAAGAAGAAAAATCGAAAAGTTGCTGTTTTAATGAATGAAATAGGTGAATACTCGGTAGATACAGATATTATTGGGAAAGAGAACGTGTTAAGAGAACTTCTAAAAGGATGTATTTGTTGTACGTTAAAGGAAGAACTTGAAATACAATTACATTCTTTATATCAACAAGAAAGACCAGATGTAATTTATATAGAAACAACAGGCGTCGCACATCCAATTGAAGTGTTAGATGCATGTGTATCACCAATTTTAGCTCCTTTCCTTGAAGTGAAATCCATAGTAGTCGTATTAGATGCAGTAAGATGGTTAAACCGAAGTATATTAAGTGCGAATGTACAACAGCTATTACATGAGCAAATGAAATATGGAAGTCATATTCTTATTAATAAATCAGATTTATTAACAGATGAAGATAAAAATAAAGTATTTGAAGATGTAAAAGCAATAAATAATCATGCGAAATTGTTTGAAACAAAATATTGTAATATATCTTTAAATGATATAGAAGAAGCTGAATTTGCGAGTGGTGGAGAACACGAGACACTTCATGTTAAACAGCATTTACATATACAAACAATGACGTATCAATTTACGAAATCGATTGATCAAGACAAATTATATGAATGGCTTTCGAATTTACCAGATAGTATTTATCGTGTGAAAGGTTTTGTGAAATTCCATGGAGATAAATACCCTCACCTATTCCAATATTCGTTTGGGGTACCGACTTTATTGGAACAAGACTTCGGTTTCCCGACAAACTTGGTGATTATAGGGGAAGGATTAGATAAGAAACTATTGGTTGAAGGATTAGAGAAAGTCGAAAATAATTAATCAGTTTTTCTATTCATGTTTTTTATGTAAGCTGCAAATAATTGACTTAATGAATTAAGTTAATTATTTGCAGCTTTTTGCGTGATGATTACTGTAATGAAACAGTAATTTCATTTGAACAACGGAATATATATTGATTGTATGTCCGTTTCCATTTAATAGGAAGGTGATTATAGATTTGTGCCGAATGTAGAGGTTACTACAAGAGTTTTCCATTACCAATTTTAAAGACATGATTACGGACAGGGGAATTTGGCGTATTTGATTCTATCAGAAAGAAAAGTATGGGGAGGATCACAATGTCGATGAAAAAACGTAAATGGCTAAAAACGGTGGTTACTGGTTGTGTTTTAGGATCGTTATTAGTAACGGCGGCTTGTTCGGGAAAGAAGACAAGTACAGAGGATGAAAAAACAATTAAGGTAGGGGTTCTTGCTTCACTAACAGGTCCACTAGAATCGTATGGAAAACAAACGGTAAATGGATTTGAATTAGGGTTAGACTATGCAACTGGTGGAACAGGGAAAGTAGAAGGAAAGAAGATTAAGTTTGTTGTAGAAGATACGGAAACGAAAGCAGATGTAGCGGTTAAAAAGGCTACGAAATTATTAGAGGAAGAGAAAGTTGATTTTTTAGTCGGATCATCTAGTTCAAGTGATACATTAGCAGTTTTACCACTAGCTGAAGAGTATAAAAAGATTATGGTTGTAGAACCGGCAGTTGCTGATAGTATTACCGGGAAGAACTGGAATAAATATATATTTAGAACAGGAAGAAACTCATCACAAGATGCGATTGCAGGAGCTGCTTCAATTGCTAAAAAAGATGTAAAGATTGCGACGTTTGCTCCAGATAATGCTTTCGGTCGTGAAGGAATTGCAGCATTTAAAGCGGGAGCGAAGAAATTAGGTGCGAATATTGTAAACGAGCAATACGCTGATACGAATTCAACTGATTTCACTGCAAATATTCAAAATATTATTAGCTCAAAACCAGATTATTTATTTATCGTTTGGGCAGGTGCGAATTCACCATGGAAACAGTTGAAAGATATGAATGTGGAAGCGCAAGGCATTAAAATTTCTACTGGTGCACCTGATATACCAGCATTAAAAACGATGGATGCGCTAATAGGGATGCAAGGGTTTTCCGTTTATTATCACTCACTTCCAAAGAATAAGGTGAACGATTGGCTAGTAGAAGAACATAAAAAACGTTTTAATGGTGATGTTCCAGATCTGTTTACAGCAGGAGGAATGTCAGCAGCAATTTCTATCGTCGAAGCTTTAAAGAAAACGAAGGGCGATATAGATGTAGATACACTTATTAAGAAAATGGAAGGGATGGAATTTGAGACACCGAAAGGGAAGATGAAATTTAGAGAGAAGGATCATCAAGCATTACAAACACTTTATTCTATAACGCTGAAAAAGCAAGAGGGTGTTGATTATCCAGTACCAGTGTTAGAACGAGAATTAACAATGAAAGAAACAGAACCGTCTGTTCAAAATAAATAGACTGAATTTTCTGTTGTTTTTTTGTATAAAGAGGGGATCTCCTCTTTATACTTATTTCTTTCATAAACATGGCTTTTAGTGGGAGGGATTTCATGACACATTTGTTAGAGACGA
Source organism: Bacillus cereus (assembly GCF_015071065.1). Classification (GTDB taxonomy): domain Bacteria; phylum Bacillota; class Bacilli; order Bacillales; family Bacillaceae_G; genus Bacillus_A; species Bacillus_A cereus_BA. The sequence continues at coordinate 805,067 of NZ_VOVA01000002.1, forward strand.
AAAATCTTTGTGTATCTTTTGGGGATCATCATGTTATTAAGGATGTTAATTTAACGGTACAAAAAGGAAAGCTCATTTCAATTATTGGACCGAATGGTGCTGGAAAGACAACACTATTCAATTTACTAAGTGGGCAAATTTCTCCGACGAAAGGTGAAGTTTATTTTAAAGGGCAGGATATTACAAAATTATCAATTTCAGATCGAACGCGCTTGGGGATTGGTCGTTCTTTTCAGTTGACAAATATTTTTCCAGAGCTAACAGTACTTGAAAATGTGCGTCTAAGTGTTCAATCGTTTGTTCAGGATTATTACAGTTTCTTTCCGAATGCAGCCAAGTTAAAGCAGCAAACTGGAGAAGCGAGACGTCTTTTGAAAACAGTACTCCTTCACGAGAAAGGGGACGTATTAGCTAAAGACTTAGCTCACGGGGAAAAAAGAAAGTTAGAGCTTGCTATGTTGTTAGCATTAAAGACAGATGTATTACTACTAGATGAGCCGACAGCAGGTATTTCAGTTGAGGAAGTTCCGGCTATATTACAAGTAATCGAAAATATTAAAAAGAATCCAGAGAGCACAATCGTACTTATCGAACACAAAATGGATATGGTGCTAGATTTATCAGATCATCTTATCGTTTTATTTCATGGTGAGTTATTGGCTGAAGGATTGCCGGAAGAAATGATGAAAGACGAGCGTGTACAAAGTGCTTATTTAGGGGGATTATATAGTGGCACTACTACAAGTGAATAATATAGAGACGTATTTAGATAAGTTTCATATTTTACAAGGAGTGTCCCTTTCGGTTGAGAAGGGAACGATTACAGTATTGTTTGGAAGAAATGGGGCTGGAAAAACAACAACATTGCGGTCGGTTATGGGGTTTCACCGGATAGCAAATGGAGAAGTTTATTATGATAACACAAAAGTAAATGGATTATCTACACATTTAATTTCAAGAAAAGGTATAGGTTATGTACCAGAAAATCAAGGTATTTTTCATGATTTAACAGTAGAAGAGACATTCGCACTTGCTAGGGGGAAAAATGGGAAAGAAGCTGAAGAGAAGATAGAATGGATGCTCGAACTATTTCCAGATTTAAAGCAATTTTGGTATAAAAAAAGTGGACTATTAAGTGGGGGACAAAAACAAATGCTGGCAATTTCAAGAGCATTTATTAATAGTGAGGGACTGTTGCTTATTGATGAGCCGAGTAAAGGGTTGTCTCCAATTATGATAGAAAAATTAATGATAGCAATTTTGAAAATGAAGGAAAAAACGACTGTTTTACTTGTTGAACAAAATTTTATGATGGCTAGTCAAATCGGTGATTATTTTTACATTATGGATAATGGGCGCATTGTGCATAACGGTTTCATGGAGGAACTGAGAGAGGATAAGGAAACATGTCATAAATATTTAGGTATTTCTTAACGTTGATACGGGGGGGGATAGAACGTGGATGTGCTAATTAACTTATTTGTAAACGGCGTTTCGACAGGGATGCTTATTTTTTTATTAGCGTCTGGTCTATCACTTATTTTCGGTTTAATGAGCGTACTAAATTTTGCGCATGGCGGTTTATTTGCATGGGGAGCATTTACAGGAGTTTGGTTATTTAATACGACAGGTAGTTATTTATTAGCGCTAATTGGCGCAGTCGCTATGGGTATGTTTCTTGGTTTCATTTTAGAAAGATTCCTTATCAGGCCAGTGTATGGAAACCATGTTCGGCAGCTTCTCGTTACGCTCGGAGGAATGCTCGTCCTTAGCGAGTGCATCAAAATATTTTGGGGACCTAATCCAATTGCTGCAAAATTACCGTTATGGTTACAAGGAAGTTTTACATTTGGAGGGGTTATATTAATAAAATATCGCCTATTCGTCATTTTAGTTGGGATACTAATTTACATCGCTTTACTATTACTGCTGAAGAAAACAAAGTTAGGACTTATGATTCGCGCTGGTGTAATGGATAAAGAGATGGTTCAAGCTCTCGGAATTAACGTAAAAGCGATATTCTCGTTTGTTTTTTTATTAGGAGCAGGGATGGCGGCGTTAGGTGGTTTTCTACTAGCACCATATTCAGGGGTTATTTTCGCTGAGATGGGCATGCAGTATGCAATTTTAGCCTTTATAGTAGTTATCATTGGGGGATTAGGTAGTGTACAAGGTTCAGCGATAGCTTCTTTAATCGTTGGATTAGCCGGTGCTTTTACAGCGTATTATGTGCCAGATTTATCTCTTGCAATCAATATGTTAATGTTACTATTTTTCTTAATAGTGAAGCCAACGGGACTCGTTGGTGAAAAGGGGTGACACGGTGAACAGCATATCGGACCGAATTAAAGTATACTTCGGAGTTTTTATGCTCATTTGTTTAAGTGTATTTCCATTCGTAAATGATTCACGGAGCTTGTTAATTTTGTTCACTCAAATCTTCATCTTTGCTATTTTCGCTATGAGTTTTGATGTTCTCCTTGGATATACGGGTATTGTTTCATTCGGTCATTGTATGTTCTTTGGAATAGGGGCGTATGGGGTGGCACTCTTATTTGATCGGCAAGGGGTGTCTATAACGAACTTTTTTATAGGAATAGCAGTCGCTGTTATTATATCAGCTATCGTTAGTTATATAATCGGTATGCTTTCATTACGCTTGAAAAGTCATTTTTATGCAATGTTAACGCTCGCTATTTCTCAGCTGTTTTTTGTACTTGCTGAAAAATGGCGTTCGCTGACTCACGGAGGAGATGGATTTACATTTCGTGTACCAGATATATTCCGTGATCGTTTTACGTATTATTACGTAACACTTATATGTTTAATCAGCATCTTCATTTTGTTACGCCTTTTCACAAAGTCTTCTATTGGAAAAGTATTAAAGGCAATTTCCCAAAATGAACAACGTGTTGAAGCGCTTGGATATAAAGTTCTCCATTATAAAATTATCGCAAGTGTAGTGGCAGGAGTAGTAGCGGCAATTAGCGGTGGTTTATTCGTTATCACATTGCGTTTTGTAAATACGACGGTATTTTCAATCGAAATGACACTAAACGCATTATTGATGACAATGATTGGAGGAGTTGGAACGTTAATCGGAGCAATCGCTGGAGCTGGGATTATTGAATCACTGAAATACTATTTATCAGAACTAGCATCGGAGTATCCGATTTTTGAAAGATGGACGATTATTCTTGGTTTATTATACATTATCGTGCTACTAGTTTTTCCGAAAGGATTAGTTGGAACGATTAGGAAGTTGAAGAATTTTAAAAGAGGTAAGAAGGAGAAGAGTACAGGGGTGGAGCAGAACGTGTAAGGTCTAATGAAACGTATTGGAATGACAAAATTATCTAAGATGAAAAGATTTAGCAAAAAGAGATGTTCCCAAGTTTAACTTTTTAACTTGGGAACATCCCTTTTTATTTTTGAGAGCCGTACGATAGTAAACGAAATTATATCAGCGATTCGACAAGGGATATCGATTTACCGACAAAAGATGACAAGTGTATCTCTTTATTAGTTAAATAGTTCACCTGGAATCTTTTTTTCTAAGTTTCGAGTTGTAAAGAAGTTAATAGATAATTTTTCAATCGTCACACCCTCAATTGGTACTAATTTATCATTATTAATCGGTAAAAAAGCTATTCCATTTCCATCATTAATAAACTCTTCAATAAGCGAATAAGAATCCAGCTGTTGAAGTTGACGTTGTGATAGGTTGTTTTCTTTTAGAAATTGTATTGTACGATTTCTAAAAGGGCACTTCTTGTCGTTACTAACGAAAAAAAGTTCCTTTGAATAGTCAATGGTACACTTTTCTTTTGCTTTTAATAAGCCTACAGAAATTGAAGTAGTAAACACTTTTTTAAACGCTGCGTCGGGATAATCCTCATAAGTTATGACCATATCAACTTTTTGTTGCTGTAATAGTTTTTGTAAGTGGCTACTACTTTCAATGTATAGTTGATAACTTCTAAAATTTTCTTTAATACGTATACTTAAATAATTTGTCAAAATAGATTGTGACGTCGCTATTACATAAGAAGAAGCACTTGTTTTAATTTCATCTTTCGCTTCTTCTAATAGAGCTAATATTTTATTTGTGTAGTCTAATAAAATGTCGCCAGAAGGTAACAGAGAGACACCTTTGTTATCTCTATGTAGTAAAGGTGTTTCTAATTCTTGTTCTAATTTTTTGATTCGCTCAGTTACATTTGGTTGTACATAACCTAGCTCTTTAGCAGCTTTACTAATAGATCCTTCGTTAGCTACAGTTTTAAATATGATAAGATCATTTATTTCCATTCATTTCAGCCCCTTATACGGTATCATTATAAATGATGCCAAACATAAATTATACCTATTTTACGTCAGCCGGTCATCGGGTTATCATTATGTATATAAGATCGAAAGTGAGTGATAAACATGATTGGGATGCAATATAAGGTCATTTTGCCAAAAGATTATGATATGGGGACTATTAGAGAAAGGGTAAAAAAGAATGGTTATAAAACAGATGGTTTTCAAGGGTTGAATTTTAAGGCCTATTTAATTGCTGAGGCAGGTAAGGATGGGGGTTTCCATAATTGTTATGCACCTTTATATATTTGGAATGGTCATGAAGGGATGAATGAATTTATCTTTGAAGGATATTACGATAATATTTTACAATCATTTGGATGGCAACAAATAAATATAGGTGTTACTTTAGTTGTTAATCTAAATGATGATTTTAAGAAAAGTAGATATGTTGTTGAATATGAAGGAAGTATTTCTCAAAGTAAATCATTGATTGGTACTCAATTAAATACAATGAACGAAAATGTACAAAATACAGAAAAGTGTTTAGGCAATGTAATAGTTTATAATCCAGATAAATGGGGTTATAGTCAATTCAATTTTTATATTGACAAGCCTGAAATAGATGTAATGGACAATGTTACAATATATGAGATTTTACACATTTCACAATGAAATCTTGTTGAATGTTAAAATAACAAAAAGGAATGAGAATATATGCCTTTTGTGAACATTTATTATCCTGAAAGTATATTAAATAAAGAAGAGTTGAAAAAGATAAGTGAATGTATCCATCTTTCATTAATTGAACATTTTAACATCCCTGAAAATGATTATTTTCAAATGTTTTTACCTTATCGACTAAACGAATTTTTTAATAATCCATATTATTTGTTAGAACAAGAAGAAAAGAGAACAGAGAACATAATCCATGTTTCTATTACATGTGGATTAGGAAGAACGATAAAGCAGAAAAGGAAGTTGTATCAATCGATATCCTTTAAAATCACTGAATATTCGAACGTTAAGAGTGCTGATATTTTTATTAAGCTACATGAGACAGCTGCTGAAAACTGGTCATTCGGTCAAGGGATAGCACAACTGGTGAAAATGAAGGGGGAGCAAAATGATGAATGAACCAATTGAATTTTATATTCAAAAGAAAATGAGAGAAATGGCACCTGCATTTGCTCATTATAGTGAAGAGATATTGTTTGAAGAAGTGTGGCGGGATGCGACTTTAACATTAAGAGAAAGAAGTTTATGTACAGTGTCGGCACTAATCAGTCTTGGTAATACAGAACAATTACCATTTCATTTGCGGCTAGCTAAACAACATGGGATTACGGAAAATGAAATGATTGCATTAATAACACATATGGCTTTTTATGTTGGTTGGCCAAAAGCTGTGGCAGCTTTAAATATAGCAATGAATGAAATTAAAAGTTAAGAATAATCATAAGAAAGGATTCATTTTCAGATGAATTCTTTCTTATGATTATTTTAAATATATACTGTTGTGATATTTAAATCTTTATACTTGCTTTTTTATCACTTGAGTGGTAAAGTGATAGTAAGATTCACGATAGGAAGTGACAATACATGCGTGAAAATACGATAGGATCGTTAATCTGGTTACGTTTAATACGATTTACGAACCAAAGTAATCAGATGTCAAATGAGTTTTTGAAACGTTTTGATTTGACGACAGCTCAATTTGATGTACTTATGCAAATACGGATTTATCAGCCCCTTACACAAATGGAGTTAGCAGAAAAAGTTACTGTGACGCAAGGTGGTATTTCTAGAATGTTAACACGCCTTGAAAAAGAAGAATATATAGTACGTAAACAAGATTGGAAAACGAAAATGATTAGCCTTACTGAGAAGGGTGAAGCAGTCTTAGAAAGAGCATTGCCAGAGCAACTTGCATTTCAATCATCTTTTTTTGATGATGTATTAGATGAGGAAGAACAGAAAATACTATACGCGTTAATGACAAAAGTTCATAAGCAGAGTGAAAAAAAAGAATTACCAGCTGAGTAATTTTTTTTACACCATCAATTGACTAATCAAGTGATACTTAGAGGAGGAAATATTATGTATACAATTCCAGGGCATCACCACATTTCTATGGTGACAAAAAATGCGAAAACAAATAATGATTTTTATCAAAAAGTATTAGGATTACGCCGAGTGAAAAAGACAGTCAATCAAGATAATCCATTTATGTATCATTTGTTTTATGGCGATTTAACAGGGAGTGCTGGAACTGAATTATCATTTTTTGAAATGCCGAATGTAGGAAGAACAATCCGTGGTACAAATGCAATAACACAAATAGGCTTGCTCGTACCTTCAATAGAAAGTCTTACATTTTGGAAGAGGCGTTTCGAGTCGCTCCAGGTGGCACATGGGGAAATTACAACTTACGCCGGCCGAGACGCACTGCACTTTGAAGATCCAGATGGCCTACGGTTAGTGCTACTAAATAATAACGGTGAAGAGGTGCCTGAATATTGGGCTGCATGGGATGAATCTTCTGTAGAGCAGAATCATCGTATTTTAGGTATGGGAACAGTTGAAATGACAGTGCGCAGTTTAAATAAATTATCAAAAACATTAACAGGTTTGTTTAGTTATAAAGAAGTATCTCGTTCAGACGATGAGGGGATTTATCAATCTATTGCTGGTCAATCATTTGGCGAAATTTTGGTGAAACAGCAAGAGGGGGAGAGTGAAAGACCTGGAAAAGGAAGTATTCATCATTTAGCTATTCGTGTAAAAAATGATGAAGAACTGAGTTATTGGAATGAAGCGGTGAAAGATAAAGGGTTCCAATCAACAGGGATTATCGATCGTTTTTATTTTAAAAGTTTATATTTCCGTGAGTCAAATGGCATTTTATTTGAGATTGCGACGGATGGACCAGGATTTACAGTAGATTCAGCAGTTGAAAAATTAGGAAAAGGGCTGGATTTACCACCATTTTTAGAAGAGAGAAGAAAAGAGATTGAAGAGAAATTAATACCACTTGATTAAAAGGGAGAGAGCAACTATGGAAAAATACCGTATTGATACAAGTAAAGGAATTGAATTTGGATTATATTCAATTGGAGATCATATTTTAAATCCACATAATGGTTCGAAAATAAGTGCAGAAAAAAGAATTCATGAACTAATTGAAACAGCCAAGTTAGCAGATGAAGCTGGAATTGATGTGTTTGCTGTCGGGGAAAGTCATCAAGCGCATTTTACAACGCAAGCTCATACAGTTATTTTAGGAGCTATTGCACAAGCTACGAAAAATATTAAAATCGCGAGTTCTGCAACAGTATTAAGCACGTCAGATCCGGTTCGTGTATATGAGGATTTTGCCACAATTGATTTAATTTCTAATGGTCGTGCTGAAATCGTTGCTGGTCGTGGATCTCGTATTGGAGGATATAGTTTACTTGGTTACGATGTGAATTATTATGAAGAACTATTTGAAGAGAAGATGGATCTTTTATTAAAAATAAATAAAGAAGAAAGTGTAACATGGAAAGGGCAGTTTAGAACGCCACTTGAACATGCGGCAATTATACCGAGAGCTAAAAATAACAATATGCCAATTTGGCGTGCTGTTGGAGGGCCACCTGCTAGTGCGATTAAGGCAGGACACGCAGGTGTACCAATGATGCTTACGACACTTGGTGGCCCAGCTATTAATTTTAAAGTTTCGGTTGATGCATATCGTGAAGCTGCTGAGCAAAGTGGTTTTGATCCAGCAACATTACCAATTGCGACAACAAGTTTATTTTATACAGCAGAAAATTCACAAGATGCACTTAGTGAATATTATCCGCATATTAATGCTGGTATGCTTGCACTACGCGGTGGTGGGTATCCAAAACAACAATTTACTAATGCAGTAGATCACCGTGATGCGTTAATGATTGGTAGCCCGCAACAAATCATTGAAAAAATGCTTTACCAATATGAATTATTTGGACAGCAACGTTTTATGGCGCAAATTGATTTTGGCGGTGTACCATTTGATAAGATTGAGAAAAATATTGAATTAATTGCTACTGAAATTATGCCAGCTGTTAGAAAATATACAGCGAAATAATGAAAAAAGTACCGGGAATATAATCTATTCTCGGTACTTTTTTATATTTAGCTCGCTATTTGCGAGCCGCCCGATTGGCGTGGGCTAATATTCAGTTTGAAAAAATGACAAAAAAACGAATTTTATGTCTAGAAAAAGGGAAGTTTTTTTCTATTTGTGAATAACAATATTATTGATTTGAATTTTGGGAATACATTTTTCTCTTGACAAAAATATAGCGTATTTCCGGATTTGATTCGAGGACATTTTTCAAGAGGAAAGTCAAGCGTATGAACAGAGAAATGGCTTTTTTATTGATATAAAAGTAAGTTCTACGTTTGAAAAACACGTTTTTATAATGTAAGATATCTAATTCAAAAAAATTACAAAAGACATATTTCAGACAAAATCCTGTCAAGAATACGTCAAAAATCACCTGAATTTATTATGTAAGTATATTATACAATTCGATTAACGAATAAAACACTACTGAAATAGTGAAAAGGTAAATCGTATGAAGAAAGTTCTTTTGTAATTATTTAAAAAACTGACAATCTATATTTTCAGAAAGTACATAAACGAATTTATCTTTTTGTATTTCCAAATGATTGAATTGTTCGTTATGAAGTGAATTCATACAATTCAATCGATATTACGATATAAAAAATTATGAAGGAAGTGACTTTAGCATGGAAACGCTCGAATTGGCACGAATACAATTTGCATCTACAACGATTTTTCATTACTTTTTCGTTCCGCTATCTATTGGTTTAGCTTTTATCATTGCGTTAATGCAAACGTTGTATGTGGTAAAGGGACAAGAAGTTTATAAGAAAATGACAAAGTTTTGGACACAAATATTCCTTGTTAACTTTGCAGTAGGTGTTGTAACAGGTATTTTACAAGAATTTCAGTTTGGTATGAACTGGTCAACATATTCACGTTTTGTTGGTGATGTTTTCGGACCGTCACTGGCAATTGAAGGTTTATTAGCATTTTTCATTGAGTCTACATTCCTAGGTTTATGGGTATTCGGTGAGGATAAACTTCCGAAGCGGGTTCACCTTTTATGTATTTGGCTCCTCTCAATAGGAACAATGTTATCAGCATTTTGGATTTTAACTGCAAGTGCATTTATGCAGTCCCCAGTAGGATATGAAATGGCTGCAGATGGACGTGCGCAGATGAATGATTTCTTGGCGATTATTCAAAATCCACAACTATGGGTACAATTCCCGCATACAATTACAGCGGCACTGGCAACAGGTGCATTCTTTATTGCTGGTGTTAGTGCATGGAAAATTGCAAAACAACAAGAGACTGAGGTGTTTAAGAAGTCTTTCAGAGTTTCTATCGTTGTTGGAACAATTTCAACAGCATTGGTATTATTTTTCGGTCATGCACAAGCACAAAATTTAATTAAGACACATCCGATGAAAATGGCAGCAGCTGAAGCATTATGGAATACGAGTGAGGATCCAGCGCCATTCACAGTATTTGCAAAAATTGATACAGAGAAGAAAGAAAATTCATTTGAAATTCAAATCCCTTATATGCTAAGTCTATTGTCATACGATAAATTTAGCGGTCAAGTTGAAGGGATGAATCAAATTCAAAAACAATATGAAGAAAAATATGGACCTGGAGATTATATTCCGCCAGTACATACTATGTTCTGGAGTTTTAGAGCGATGGTAATGAGTGGAACATTCATGCTTCTTCTAGGAGCGTACGGCTGGTTCTTATCAAGAAAAGATCGTTTAGCTGAAAAAACTTGGTATTTAAAATTAATGGTATATGCAATTGCACTACCGTTTATCGGAAATACAGTAGGTTGGATTATGACTGAAATGGGACGTCAGCCTTGGGTTGTCTTCGGTGTTATGAAAACAGAAGATGCAGTATCTCCAAATGTTTCATTTGGAGAAGTATTATTCTCTCTTGTTTCATTCACATCACTATATGTAATTATTGGAGGCATTACGGTTTACTTATTCGTTCGTATCATTAAAGGACATGCGAATAAGAAAACGAAAAAGGATTATCAAAGCCATGATCCATTTGATAAGGAGGAAGAGTATGTTATCTCTTAATGAGTTATGGTTTCTAATTATTTCAACCTTATTCGTTGGCTTCTTTGTACTTGAAGGTTTCGATTTTGGTGTAGGAATCGTTTCAAGGTTTTTAGGAAAGAACGATTTGGAAAAGCGTATATATTTAAATACAATTGGACCGTTCTGGCACGCAAATGAAGTATGGCTTGTTTGTGCTGGTGGTGCTATGTTTGCGGCATTTCCGCACTGGTATGCAACTTTATTTAGTGGGTTCTATATTCCGTTTGTGTTTATGCTTCTTGCTTTAATTATAAGAGGCGTTTCCTTTAAATTCCGTGCGAAAATAGAAAACCATAAGTGGAAAAGTTTCTGGGATTGGGGCATGTTTATTGGAAGCATGCTACCTCCTATACTTTGGGGAGTTGCAATTGCAAACTTTATGACAGGTGTACCAATTGATGAAAGTAAAAATATGGTAGGCGGATTCATGAAATTACTTCACCCATTTGCATTACTTGGAGGAGTTATGTTTCTTCTTCTATGTATTGTTCATGGTTTGCAATTTCTTACTATACGTACAACAGGAAAATTACGAGAACGCGCACGTATTGCCGCAACAAAGATTGCGCCTTTTGCATTAATAACACTTCTTGCTTTTGCAGGTGTAGGGTTATGGAAAACAAATATTTTCACCGCACATGGTTCAGAGTGGCTAATGGTTCCGATTGGAGCTTTTGTAGCACTATTTGTTTCTACTCTATTAAATAAAAGAAGGAGAGATGGTTGGGCTTTCTTTATGACAAGTTTAACAATCATTTTGCTAAGTGCAAGTGTGTTCATCGGTATGTTCCCGCGTGTCATGATTAGCTCATTAGGAGCGGCGAATGATTTGACAATTTATAATGCGGCATCAGGACCTTATGCATTAAAACTGATGAGCTATTTTTCTCTTGCTATTTTACCGTTTGTTATCGGTAGTCAAATATGGAGTTTCTATGTATTTAGACAACCTGTTAAGTCAGACAAAGATTTGGAGTACTAATGAAAAGAAAAAGAGGACTTCCGTCGTATCCTGGTAGCCGAGTTTTATATGTAACTTTAAGTCTTATTAGCATTTTAGAGGCGTGTAGTATCATTGCACAGACAGTGTTTTTAGCACGAGCAATCACATTTTTATTTCATGGAGAAACAGTGCAAGCTGTGCTAAATGAAACTGTTTATTTTGGGATCACGTTTGCAGCACGCCAAATGTTAGTGCGAACATCACAAATATTGGTTGAGCGTTTCGCTGAAAAAACAGGATTGACATTACGTAAACAGTTAATAGAAGCATATTTTACATTAGGGCCGAGATTTGTCCAAACGAATGGAACTGGTCATCTGGTTACTTTATCGATAGAAGGTATTGAGAAATTCAAAACTTATATTGAATTAACAATTCCTAAAATGATTAGAAGTAGTATCGTACCAGGACTAATTGTTCTATATGTTTTTACACTAGACATTGAGTCTGGAATCATTTTAGTTGTAACGATTCCAATTGTGATCATATTTATGATCCTTCTAGGATTAGCAGCGCAGAAAATGGCGGATAGCCAATATGAGACATATCGTGTACTTTCTAATCATTTTGTAGATACGTTAAAAGGATTAGAAACATTAAAGTATTTAGGAAAAAGTAAACAGCACGAAGGAAAGATTGAAAAAGTAAGTAAACGATATAGAAAAGCAACGATGCGTACTTTGCGAGTTGCTTTTCTTTCTTCTTTTGCATTAGATTTCTTTACGAGTTTATCAATTGCATTTGTAGCAGTCGGATTAGGGATACGGTTAATAGATGGAACGATAATACTATTGCCAGCCCTTACGATTTTAATTTTAGCTCCGGAATATTTTCTGCCGATAAAACAAGTTGGAGCGAATTATCATGCTACATTAGATGGACAACTTGCAATGGAGCAAATAGAAGAAATTTTACAGAAACAAAAAGAAATAGAAAAGAAAGATTCAAATGTAGATATAGTATGGAATTCTTCCAGTAGCTTGAAATTACAAGATGTAAAAGTAAATAATGATGAATCTGAAAAGGCTATATTAGAGGGAATTGATTTTACTTGGCAAGGTAACGGTGCTATAGGCATTATTGGTGAAAGTGGGGCAGGGAAATCAACGCTAATCGATGTGTTAGCAGGATTTCTCCCTCCTTCGGATGGGAAGATGTTAGTAAATGGTGCGGAAATTGATGAATCTACTCGAGAAGATTGGCAAAAAAATATTGCTTATATTCCGCAACAACCTTATATTTTTCCACTTTCATTAAAAGATAATATTTGTTTCTATGAAACGAATACAACTGATGAAGAGGTTGAGAGAGTTATAAATGAAGTGGGCCTTCGTTCGCTCGTTGCATCATTACCACATGGGATGTACGAAAGAATTGGAGAAGGTGGACGTATGCTTAGTGGCGGACAAGAACAACGTGTCGCTATGGCACGTGCACTTTTAAGTAAAAAGCCAATCATTTTATTAGATGAACCTACAGCGCATCTTGATATTGAAACTGAATTTGAAATAAAGCAATCGATGTTACGTCTGTTTGAAGGTAAGTTAGTATTTCTTGCAACGCATCGTCTGCATTGGATGAAGCAAATGGATCATATTCTTATTTTAAATAAAGGGGAAATTAAAGAAAGTGGAACATATGAAGAACTTTTAAAGAATGAGACATTACATTTTCATAGGGAAGAGAGGGGAGAGCGATGAGTAACTGGATTAAACCTCATATACAGCAAAATAAAGGTAGAATGACGTTGACTATTTTCCTCGGGCTTCTTGGAGTTAGTTCAGGTGCGATGTTACTTTTTATTTCAGGTTATTTAATTTCTAAATCTGCTCTCAGACCAGAAAATGTAATGGTTGTATATGTTCCTATAGTTGCAACGCGTGCGTTTAGTATAGGGCAAGCTGTCTTTCATTATTTAGAGCGTTTAGTGGGGCATGACGTCGTTCTACGAATTTTAGAAAAAATGAGGACAAAACTATATAGAATTGTAGAACCACAGGCGTTATTTTTGCGCTCTCGATTTCAAACTGGTGATGTACTAGGTGTATTGTCTGATGATATAGAACATTTACAGAATCTATATTTACGTACAATATTCCCTAGTATATTAGCGTTAGTTGTATATAGCATTTTCGTAATTGTTATCGGTGCATTTGACTTAGTATTTGCACTTATCGCAGCTTGTATGTTAGCTGTTATCGTTTTTCTTATTCCATTCGTATCGCTACTTTTGATGAAACGACATCATGTTACTTTGAAGCGAGGAAGAAATCGTTTGTATCAGCAACTGACAGATGCTGTATTTGGGTTATCTGATTGGCAGGCGAGTGGTAGAAAAGATGAATTTATTAATGAGTATGTAGCGCAAAATGTCCAGTTGTTAAAGACAGAAAAGAGAGTGAAACGCTGGTACCATATTCGAGACAGTCTCATTCATTTAACAGTAGGTATTGTAGTTATTTCAATGATTATATGGACTGGAAATGCAGCGGCAAGTGAACAGATTGCACCTACAGTTATTGCAGCGTTCGTATTAATGACATTATCTGTGACAAATGCGCTTATCCCTATATCAGATGCTATCGATCGAATTCCATCTTATGTAGAATCTGCTCATAGGCTTAAAAGCGTAGAAAGTGATAGCGCTTTGGAGGATGCTAAGGAGTTACCTGAAGATAAAGATTACGTTGCACCAAAACATATAGATATTGAACTGAGTAATGTGTCGTATAATTACCCGGATAGTAATGAACCTGTATTAAAAGATGTATCATTGCAAATAAAGGCAGGAAAGAAAATTGCTATTTTAGGTAGAAGTGGCACAGGGAAATCTACTTTACTAAAATTGTTAACTGGGGCACTACGTCCGGTGAATGGCCATGTTCTATTGAATGGTGAACAAGCTCATACGAATCTCTTGTCAAAATATATTTCTGTATTGAACCAAAAACCACATTTATTCGATACGACAATTGGAAATAATGTACGAATCGGTAAACCAGAGGCTAATGATGAAGAGATATGGAAAGCTTTAGAGAAAGCACAACTAGCATCGCATATTACTTCTCTTCCAGATGGGTTGCAAACAAAAATGCATGAAATGGGAAAGAGGTTTTCTGGCGGAGAAAGGCAAAGGGTAGCATTTGCAAGAACTCTTATGCAAGAAGCACCGGTTATTGTACTTGATGAACCAACTATCGGTTTAGATCCTAAAACGGAATTAGCCTTAATAGAAACAATGTTTTCTGCAACAGAAGAAAAGACAGTTATTTGGGTTACACATCATCTTGTAGGAATTGAACATGTTGATGAAGTTGTTTTCCTTGATCGTGGTCAAATCGCGATGCAAGGTAGTCATGCACAGCTACTGAAAGAAAATGAGAAATATCGTAGGTTATACGAGCTTGATAAAGGTATATAAGAATGAAATGCAAAAAAACACAAATTCTTGATAGCTTAAGGTTTGTGTTTTTTTGTATTTGTGCTGAAATCATATAGGTCGTATAAGCTAGTTGATCATGAAATGGTTATATATTGTTAGAAAGGGTGTTTAAAACCTATCCTTTCAAGGCAATACTTGAGCCATAGTGAATGGATTGTTGGAAGGCGTGATTATATGTTTGAAGAGGATGGCATTGTTTTAATTATGGAGCCTGCTGATGAACGGAATATGAGGAAATTTATTTTTACAGTACCGAAGTCAGTTTATGAAAAAAAAGAGATTTTATTACATTACGGAACACCTTTAGGTCAAGGATATACGGACATTATAGAAGATATTATTAGTGTACATATAGAAATAGAAATAGTAACAGTAATAGGGCATGTAAGAGGATAAAGGAATGATAAGCTCCCCCAAAAAAACAGATGTACTTAAAAATAAGTATGTCTGTTTTCTTAGGTAAATGAAGATAATTGCGAGGTGAAAATGTATAAAATTAGTAGGAATAATTTTGGGACGAAAGGATCGAAGAAATAAAAATTCTTATTATGGAAATATGTTCGATATCGTTTGAAATACATGTTGAACAGGAGAATAATGATTTTTCTAGAATGTGTATAATGAAGATGAAAAAATAAGGTGTGCTGTGATAAGGTGTATAAGAAGAAAAATAAGTGCTTATAAATGTACAAAAGAACTATTATTAGTAGGAGGTAAAAATGAAGTTTATAAAAATAATGTTATTTTCAATTGTAGTTTCAATTGGTTTGATGGGATGCTCGATAGTAGAGGAAGGGAAGAACTCCATAGATTATGCTCAAAAAGCGACAGACTATGTGAATAAAATAAGTGCATTTGCAAATGAAGCGCCAGCATTAGCTGAAAAAGCTGTTAATGATGGAGAAGCTCGAAAAGAACTAGAAACGAAACTTACTGAAATTAAACAAGCTATACCAGCTTTTAATGAATTAACACCACCAGATGTAGCGAAGGATCTTCACCAGCAAATCGTAGGGTATAATGAAAAGTTAAATACATTAATTGATACATCTATGCAAAAGATAGAGGAAGGAAAAATGAATGTAGAGCAGTTTCAAAACTCTGAGCTTATGCAGACGATAGAACAAGTTCGTGATTTGAAAGATAAGGTTCAAAATTTAGGGCAATAACAAAAAGATCCGTTTATCATAAACGGATCTTTTTTGTTATTGTATACAATAGATGATTACACCAATGACAATAATAATGTTGCCAATGATTTTTCGTTTCGTTATTTTCTCCCCTAGGAAGTACCAACTGAAAATTAAAATGATGATATAACTTAATGATTCTAATGCAGATGCTTGTTTTAATGCCAAGCCTTTTAAGGCGATCACATTTAATCCGGCATTAATTACAAATAAAAAGTAGCCGATGATAACATAAGGGTTCACATATTCTTTTATTCTAGAATCGTATTGTTGTAAAGTAGCCTTTTTTAATAATATTTGTGAGTAATTGGCTAAAATTATCCCAAATATCAATAATAACATATAACTATTCATCTTTTGTCACCACCACAATTCCGACGATAATAATAGCTGCGCCAAGTATGTGATTCCACTGTATCGTATCTCCAAATAGGAATACTGACCAAAGCATGGACCATAGTATTATAATCCCACGGTGTGAATATGCTCTAGAAATTTCAAAATTCTTAATGACTTGTTGCCATAGAATTGCATATCCGAATAAAAGTACAACAAGTCCGAAGTAAGCAATAAAAAATGAAATTGATGCAATAGGGAATTGAGATGCCCATTTCATGTAAACCATAATGATAGAATATATCAAGAAGGCCACATGTAAAAATACATAGTTTTTAATAGTTGGTTTCATATATTCACTCTCTTTTACATTTATATACACGTATGTAAACTCGATGTATATAATCAATAGCTTCTTATTATATATAAAAGGCATATTGAAATGATTTTTGTTTATTCCTTCACATTCCAAAATATATAGTATCATGTCTTCTAATGTAAAACAATAGAAGGTCCTACGTAGCTATAGAGCTGAAAATAATAGAGGGAGTAGAGTTAGATTTTCCACTGTTCTATAATTTGTATCGTTTTATTTGTTGCATCCATCTCTACTTGAATACCTATTGGTAAAGTAATCATTGGATGAGTATGACAACAATCGAAATCGGCTAGAATAGGAATCTTTTGATTTTGTAGTACTTCTAGTAGTATTTCGTAAGGTTTTCTATTTGTACCACAATCATCAAATTGCTCATGTTTTCCAAGGATGATACCTGAAACTTTATCAAAAACGCCGTTAATTTTAAGTAATGAAAAACTTCTTTCGATAGTAGCTGCATCTTTTGAGCTATCTTCAATAAAGAGAATGTCACCTTCTTGAATATGTGGCATATAGGGGCTACCCCAAATACCTTGTATAGTGTTTAAATTCCCACCAATAATACGTCCAGTAGCTTTTCCACCAATTACTGAAATCCAATTGTTCGGTCGAAGATCTTTTTCTTTCGTTTTTTCTTCCCAATTAATAAATTCATCTGACCAAAATAACGGCTGGTTTATGTTGTAAGGAAGGTGTTGATCAGTTAATAAAGTATCCACAAAATATTTGTACGTGCAATCTACGAAAGGCTCAAATTCACCAAAAGAAGGAACGAGTGCTGGACCATAAAATGTAGGAATTCCTGTTTTTGCATAAATTCCTAGTAATAACGCTGTTGCGTCTGAATAACCAATCATTATTTTGGGATTTTGTTGAAATGCTTCATAATCGATATAAGGTAATAATGAATTAGAATTCATCCCGCCAATTGTTGACATAATGCAAGAAACTTTTTGGTTTCTAATCAATTCATTTAGCTCTTCAGCCCGCTCCTGAATACTTCCGGAACGATAATAATCATATTGACCTGTTAGTGAACCTTCTAATATACGAAATCCTTTCTTTTGTAAGTATAATTTTGCTCGCTCAAATCTCTTTGGAGAAGTATAGGTTACTGGTGAAGAGGAAGAGTAGATGCCAATTGTATCGCCATATTTTAATGCTTTTGGAAGTATCATTTGTATAAATCCTTTCTATTATATAGTGTTTTTCTGTTTGGATGTTATTGAATATTCTTATATTTCGTTGTTTTTTAGTGTAACACATATGAAAAAGAGAAAGAGGGTAGATGAATAAATATGCTTTTTACCTTGACGATATAAAGTAATTGTTGTTATGGTTAAACATGAGTGTATAAAAGGTTTGCTAAAGGAGTTTTAGAATGAAGCGGTTAAAATGGGGAAGATTAACAATCCTATTAGTAGTAATTTTGGGTATATGTTGGTTCTTTTTCCAAGGAGTTCAAAAGAGTGAAACAAATGTAGATACTCAGCCTTTACAAGTGGCAGAGCTACCTAAAACAGGGCTATCTGAAAAAGTAGTTCCACCAAAATATATACCACCAGAAATTGATGCAAAAGCAGCTATTATTATCGATGCGAGTAATGGAGATGTTATTTATCAAAATAATGAAAATGAAGCTGTTGCCCCTGCTAGTATGTCAAAAATGATGACAGCATATCTCGTTTTAGAGAGTATACATAATGGGAAAGTCCGCTGGGAAGATCCAGTGAAAATAAGTGCGAAATCGGCACAAACAGAGGGTGCAAAAATCCCAATGCAAGTAAATGATACATTAACTGTTAAGGACTTATATCATGCGTTAATGATTGAATCGGCTAATAATTCGGCTGTCGCTTTAGCAGAACATATAGCTAAGACGGAAAAAAACTTTGTTCAACTTATGAATGAAAAAGCCCAGCAGTTAGAAATGTCAGATAAAGCTAAATTCGCGAATGCTTCCGGATTACAGGAGCCCGACGGAAGTGAAACAAAAATGACAGCAGCTGACGTAGCGAAATTAGCGTATCATCTTATAAAAGACTATCCAGAGATATTAGAAGTGACTCACTTACGTCAAAGTCAGTTAGCATTTAATAATATTAATGTTACAAGCACAAATGAGATGTTAAACAAAAATAATAAAGCTTTATATATAGAAGGAATAGATGGTTTAAAAACAGGGTTTACGGATAGCGCAGGGTATTGTTTTACAGGTACTGCAAAACAAGGCGATAATCGTATTATTACAGTTGTTATGGGGACAAAAAGTAAAACAAAACGTTTTACAGAAACAAATAAATTAATGTCCTATGCATTTCAATTGCTTAATTAGGTGAAGAAAGAAGTAAATGAGATTGTTATAAAGTGAAACTATAATCAGTGGGGGGTGTTCATCCCCACTGATTATTAGTTGAACCAATCGGGCGTTTACGGGCAGTTGATCGCCCACCTAACTTCTTTGCTCCCGCTGAATTTTGAGGTGGGAGTTTTACTGCCCGTTAATGCGGGATAAAAATAAAACAGACAGTTTATTGAACCTTGATTTTGGTGACAATAAACTGTTTTTTTATTCTTTGACGTATAGGAAGTAAAAACTTAAGTGATATCATTTGAGTTTGTTTTTGTTTGTTGATATTATTAAGTTAAGAACTTATTATTAATAAGTTTAAGAGGCGTTATATGCTTCATACATATGATACTGCCTCAAATGAAAATTGGAGGGAATTGTGATGGCGAAAGATTTTTACTCAGCAATTGAAGACAGAAGATCTATTTACGCGATTAGTAAAGAGCAAGTAGTTTCTGATGAAAGAATTCAAGAAGTGATTTATCATGCTGTGAAACATACACCTTCGGCTTTTAATTCTCAAAGTGCAAGAGTTGTTGTATTACTAGGTGAACAACACGACAAA
The DNA here is from genome assembly GCF_015071065.1 of Bacillus cereus. GTDB lineage: Bacteria > Bacillota > Bacilli > Bacillales > Bacillaceae_G > Bacillus_A > Bacillus_A cereus_BA. The sequence goes on from NZ_VOVA01000002.1 coordinate 824,844, forward strand.
TTATGGGACGTTACGAAAGAAACGTTACGAAAAATTGTACCTGAAAATAATTTTGCACCTACTGAAGAGAAAATGAATGCATTTAAAAATGGCTATGGAACAGTTTTATATTTCGAAGATAGTAAAGTAGTAGAAAGTTTGCAAGAGAACTTTGCACTATACAAAGATAATTTTCCTACATGGTCTCAGCAATCTTCTGGAATGTTGCAATTTGCGATTTGGACAGCATTAGAGATTGAAGGTTTTGGTGCTACACTACAGCATTATAATCCGTTGATTGATGAAGAAGTAAGGAAAGAATGGGATGTACCTGGAAACTGGAAGTTAACTGCGCAAATGCCATTTGGTAAACCAGCAGTTTCTGCAGGAGATAAAGAATATCAGCCATTAGAAACTCGTGTGAAAATCTACAAATAAAATAAAAGGTGAACAGAGATATAATCTGTTCACCTTTTTATACATGGTAAGAGTTTGTATGCTGAATTGTTTTCATCTGCTCTTTTAATTCGTTTTTCCTTGTTTCAATAGTCGTTACCTTTTTAAATGTTGTAAACGATAATAAGTGAGTAAGAGCATAGTAAAGTTCGATATTATTATTTATGTGATCATCTATTATTTTTTCCACAAATGCAACTCCTCTTTTCATGTGATTATACATATTCTATCAATGAAACCCTAATAATTCCATATTTAGTAGGGGAAAAATAGTCAATTGTGTTTTTGGGGGTGTGCGTGAAATCTTACAAATCATCACTTTGTTTAAAATCATACATAGTATAGAGAATTCACTTTCTTAAAATATTATACTATTGATAAATAAAGTGTTTTTTGTCATGATAAGAGTGTGCCTCATAAAAAAAGAACTTTCTAGAAAAACATATTGTGTTTATGTATTAGATTAATGGAATTTCTATACTAGATGAAAAGTGTAAAATCTATATTGGAATAACGTATGGAATTTTAAATTTTGATGTAATACATAAGGAATTTGAAAAAATCGTTGCAAAAACACACAGTTTAATGGTAAAGTTCACATGAAGTTCACACGGAAGTCACTTCAATCGTTTAAAATAAACGACGTGTGAAAAATAAAACTCTTGCTAAAAAATGGAACTGGATGAATATTTTACTTTGATAATATTGTAAAGTACTAAGTTTATAGTTTTTCTCAAGAGGATAGTAGGGAAAGGAAGTAAAGACAACTTATGAAAAAAGTAATCGCAGGTTTAGCAGCAGCATCTGTAGTAGGCGTAGCAGTTCCAGGAATGGATTCTGCTCATGCACAAGTTTCAAATGATGCGCTAAAAGAAATTAATGGACAAACACAAACTCAAACGACTGTAACTGAAACAAAAAAGGTAGAAACAACTTCTGAATTAAAATACACAGTAACAGCTGATGTATTAAATGTACGTTCAGGTGCTGGTACAGGACATAACGTTATTTCTAAAGTAAAAGCAGGTCAAGTACTTCAAGTAATTGGACAAGAAAACGGTTGGTTCAAAGTTAGTGTAAATGGTCAAACAGGTTATGTAAGTGGGGACTTCGTAACAACTGGTGGCAATAAAGGAACTACTGTTCAACAAGGAACAGGTACTTACACAGTAAACGTTTCTTCACTTAACGTACGTACAGGCCCAAGCGCGTCTCATACTGTTTTAGGTTCTGTAAATAAAGGTAAAACAGTTCAAGTTGTAGGTGAAGTTCAAGATTGGTTTAAAATTAACTTCAATGGTGGAACTGGATACGTAAGTAAAGACTTCGTAACAAAAGGTGGTTCAGCTGTATCTAACGAAACACAGCAACCAACTACAAACAACAACAACAATACTACTACAGTTCAAACTGGTGGTTCATATGTTGTTAACACTGGTGCTTTAAAAGTACGTACAGGTCCAGCTACATATAACCCTGTAATTGGTGGGGTAACAAACGGTACAGTATTAAACGTTACTGGTGCTGAAAATGGTTGGTATAAAATTAACCATAACGGCCGCACAGGTTACGTAAGTGCAGACTTTGTTAAGTTTGTAAAAGGCGGAGTGAACAATGTAGTTACTGGTGGTAACCAAGGTTCTAACCAAGTAGAAAAACCAACAGCGCCAACAGGTGGAGATACATCTTCAATCGCTGCATTCGCTAGATCTTTAAATGGTTCACCATACAGAACTGCTGGTACAACACCTGCTGGTTTTGACTGCAGTGGATTCATTCACTACGTATTAAATCAAACTGGTCATAAAGGCGCTCGTCAAACAGTTGCTGGATACTGGAGCTCTAAAACAAAGACTAACAGTCCACAACCAGGTGATTTAGTATACTTCCAAAATACTTATAAATCAGGTCCTTCTCATATGGGCGTTTACTTAGGTAACGGACAGTTCATCAGTGCAGAAACTGACGCAACTGGTGTACGTATTAGTTCTGTAAGTAACTCTTACTGGAGCAAGCATTTATTAGGTTACACAAAAGCATACTAAGAAAAAGTAGTTTATATACTTTTCGTATAGAAAAAGGCTTTCCAGGGAAACTTGGGAAGCCTTTTTATAGTTAAATAAGTTGGAAGTATAGTAGTTTTATTTTAACTTCCCATGTAAAAATCGATCGTATAAGTCATGGAAATAGTTAGGACGAAATAAGTTTGCTGCATGCCCTGCTAAAGGTATTTCCTTATATAGAACGTTTGGAAGAATAGATTTTAAATCGAATAGACAAGATTTATAGAGATGATCATGTTCACCCATTACCCATAGTATAGGGTGGGGAAGTGATTTTAATTTAGATTTCAAATCGACTTCCAACCGATGTCGTAATGATTGGGCAATAATTGATGAATGTAATTGTAATCCGAAACGATAGTAAATATTTCTTGAAATGACTGCGAACGGATTCGCTTTTAATATGCCACTTGGAAAAATGGTATTTGCGTATTGAGAGAGCCATTTAGAGTATTCGTCTCCTCGCTTCTCCCAAAATTTCTGAAAAACATTATATAAACGGGAAGGGTTATTATAATGTCCACCAATATGACAAATGCTCAATACTTTTTCTGGATGCATTTGTGCAAATGTCGTAGATATATAACAGCCATAGCTTAGAGCACAAATATGAGCCTTTTTAATCCCCTCTTTTTCATACAAGTTCAATAATTGATCTACGAGGCGCTGTATTGAAAAGTCGATAGCTTCTCCTTTATCGTCGCCGTGACCTAATAAGTCATAAGTGATAATGTTGTAGGAGGCAGAAAATCGTTTATGTTCTTTTTTGAAGGCGCGGCGATTTCCGACTAATCCATGAATAAAAATGATTGTTTCCTTTTCGGAATGTTTATTTGTTTGCAAAAAGGATACTCCTTTCAATGCTGGAGATTTATATAGTATTTTAAATTAGCTAATTGATAAAATCAGTTATATATTTTCTATGCGTAGTCTATAATTCACATAGAATAATAATAAGTACCAGGTAATAATATCAGATATTTACACTTGTTGTAAAGATGAGTTTATATGTATATTTTGTAAAAATAGAAAAAGTGTGTTTACATTCAGTTTACATTTGTATTGTATTCTAGTTTTAGAAAGAACAGTTTTGTTTATAACGAGGAGATGAACGACAATGGAAGTTAGGAATACAGAAAAGAAAAAAGGGAATTGGAGGCAGTTTTTACGTCTCATTCAAGATACAAATCCACCGAAAGGCATTCTTATTTTTGCATTAATAATGAGCTTACTTTCCACTGGAGCGAGTTTGTTTATTCCAATGCTGACAAAAGGTTTAGTTGATAATTTTTCACTTTCTTCAATCAGTACGGGACAAATTGTTGGATTAATTGCATTCTTTATTATTCAAACAATTGCTGCAGGGTTGTCTATTTATTTACTGAATTATATTGGACAAAAAATTGTGGCGGGACTTAGGGAACGATTATGGAAAAAGGTACTTATTTTACCAGTGTCTTATTATGATCAAAATAGAACGGGAGATACAATTAGTCGTATGACAAATGATACAGGTGTTGTTAAAACATTAATTTCTGAGCATTTGTCAAACTTATTAACAGGCGGTATCTCAATTATTGGGTCATTAATTGTATTATTTGTTTTAGACTGGAAAATGACAATTTTACTTTTAACGGTCATTCCATTATCGGTACTAATTTTAGTTCCACTTGGACGGAAAATGTATAAGATTTCAAAAGCGCTTCAAGATGAAACAGCTTCGTTTACAAGTGTGTTAACACAAGTGTTATCAGAAATTCGTTTAGTGAAATCTTCAAATACGGAAAAAAGAGAATATGAAACAGGGAATACAGGTATCCAAAAATTATTGCAATTTGGTTTGAAAGAAGGAAAAGTGCAAGCATTAATTTCACCAGTTATGTCGTTTGTTTTAATGGCATTACTTGTTATTATCGTGGGGTATGGCGGGATGCGAGTTTCGAGTGGTGCATTAACAACAGGTGAACTTGTAGCATTTATTTTGTATTTAGTTCAAATTATTATGCCGATGAGTCAGTTATCTATGTTCTTTACTCAGTTCCAAAAAGCAATTGGTGCAACCGAAAGAATTAATACGATTTTAGAATATGAAGTAGAAGATCATGAGACAGGTATGAATGTTACAAATGCGAAGCAGTCGATCGTTATTGAAAATGTACATTTTGAGTATAACGAAGAAGAGGAAATCTTGAAAAATATCGACTTCACGATTGAATCTGGAAAAGTAACAGCGATTGTAGGACCAAGTGGTAGCGGAAAAACAACTTTATTCTCGCTGTTAGAACGTTTTTATGAGCCAACTAGTGGTTTCATAAAATTAGGGAAAGAACCAATTACAGCATATTCATTACAGTCATGGCGACGTCAAATTGGTTACGTTTCACAAGATAGTCCGTTAATTGATGGAACGATTCGTGATAACATTTGCTACGGTGTTGAGGGTGAAGTGACGGATGAAGAAATTGAAAAAGTAGCGGCGATGGCGTATGTTGATGCGTTTATTCATGATTTACCAAGTGGATACGCAACAGAAGTTGGAGAGCGTGGTGTGAAACTTTCTGGAGGGCAAAGACAACGAATTGCGATTGCGCGTGCTTTACTTAGAAATCCACAAATTCTTATGTTAGATGAAGCAACTTCAAGTCTGGATAGTAAATCAGAGTCTGTCGTTCAAAAGGCGTTAAATAACTTAATGAAAGGTAGAACGACTTTAGTTATCGCACATAGACTTTCTACCGTAGTAGATGCAGATAAAATTATCTTTATTGAAAAAGGAAATTTGACAGGTAGTGGATCTCATGACGAATTATTACGTACACATGACATGTATCGTGAATTCGCAATGCAGCAATTGAAAATTAAAGAAGGTGCCTTATAGAATGAAAACAATCAGTGAGGGAGCACTTCACTGATTGTTGATTTTTGAGAGTTGTAATAAGTATGTTAAGCAGAAAGGATATGATTCCTTGATACCTAAAATATTAATTGTAGATGATGATCCGCACATTAGGGAGCTTGTTACTCTATTTTTGGAACGAGAAGGTTTTCAAACATATGAGGCGGTTGATGGACTTGATGCTCTTCGGAAAATAGAAGAAGTGAAAATCGATATGGCGATTCTTGATATTATGATGCCGAATATGGATGGATTTGATTTATGTTATGAATTAAGAAAATACTATGATATCCCGATTCTTATGCTAACTGCCAAAGGGGAAACGTCTCAAAAAGTAAAAGGATTTCACCTTGGAACAGATGATTATCTTGTAAAACCATTCGACCCTATAGAACTAGTAGTAAGAGTAAAGGCATTACTGAAACGTTACCAAATTACAGTGTCGCAATCTATTCAAGTGGGTAATGTATTGTTAAATCGTAAAACATTTGAGGTGAAAGTTGGAGAACAAACGGTTACACTACCGCTAAAAGAATTCGAGTTGCTCTTTACATTAGGGTCTAAAGCTGGAAGAACGTGTTCAAGAGAGCAATTAATTGAAGACGTATGGGGATATGATTTTGAAGGGAATGAACGTACATTAGACGTTCATATAAATCGGTTACGTGAAAAGTTTGAAGAAGAGCGATCAAAGTTTAGTATAAAGACGATAAGGGGCTTAGGGTATCGCTTAGAGGTAAGTAAATGAGAAGAAGAGAACGAATGAGTAAGTTGAAGATGTTGAAAGTAATTGGAGCGGTAATAGCACTCTTTTCTTTTCTCACTATAATCTGGTCTATCGCATTTTTTGTATCATCTAGTGTATTGAAAGCTCTTGAAATAAACGTATCGCCTTTTGTTACTTTTCTAATTAGTGACATGGTCGGCTTTGTATTTATTGTTCTTATTTGGACATTGATCGGAATATTAATGAGACCAAAGCGAGAAGCAATGATTTGGACTATTATTGAACCGATACAAAAAATTGCAAAAGGAGACTTCTCCGTAAAAATACGAAATGAAGAAAAGTATGATGGAGAAATTGGTGTACTCGTAAAAAGTATAAATGATATGACAGAAGAGCTTAATGCAATGGAGAAAATGAGGCAAGAATTTGTATCGAATGTTTCTCATGAAATACAGTCACCTTTAACTTCTATAAAAGGGTTTGCTAGAGCGCTACAAGAGGATAATCTTTCAGACGAAAAAAGAAAGCACTACCTTACCATTATTGAAACCGAATCAACGAGATTATCTAAATTAAGCCAAAATTTATTGAAACTAACCCTTTTGGAATCGGAAGAGTATGTACCAGAAAGAGTTACTTATCGATTAGATCAACAGTTAAAACAAATTGTGTTAAATAGTGAACCGCTTTGGGTTGAAAAAGGAATTGAGCTAGAACTTGAATTAGAAAAAGTGCATATTACTGCCGACCAAGAAAGTATGAGTCAAGTGTGGATTAATTTAATTCATAATAGTATTAAATTTACTTCAAGTGGTGGCACGATTACAATTCAGTTAAAAGAATACGAGACATTAGTGGAAGTACGTATTCGTGATTCGGGAATTGGGATATCAGAGGAACAGAAGCAGCATGTTTTTGAACGTTTTTACAAAGCAGATTCTTCACGGAATCGCGCTCATGGAGGTAGCGGATTGGGATTGGCGATTGTAAAAAAAGTAGTAGATCTTCATCAAGGGGAAATTAAAGTTAAGAGCACGGAAGGAAATGGTGCGGAATTTATTGTACGTATTCCTTATTATAAAGAAAAACAGTGTTAGGGAAGTTTCCGCATGCCCATCAACCTAAAGAATCAAAATCCCCCATAACTAAATTTCTATTCATTATTGACTACTGACTACTGATTAATGATGGGTTATGTTAATTAGAATATTTCAGATTGTTAAAGAGTACATTTGAAAAATAGGTTTAAGTTGATGATTTTATAAAATAAAAGAAGGCGTTCCATATTTGGAATGCCTTTTCTTGATGTTTTGTTGCTAATGTGGGTTGTTAAGTTATTTATCTTCGCTTAATTCTCGTTTCTTCTTGATGAGGAGTAATTGGTGCATTTGAAATATGGTGGAGGAACAAAGAAGGGTACACATTGGATATTCAACTTCGTAAAAAACGAGATCATCAGGCTGCATATGCCTTTATGAAAAGACACCTATTAAAGAAATTTCCCTAGTTATTAAAATTTGCCAAATCCTTTTCTTACATAAGTATTAATTGATATGCCTATTTTAAAAAGGGTACATCTAATATTTTTTATGAATTAGTTTAAATATGGAAAAGAAAGGGATTTTATGTCTAATATAAAAAAATTGACACTTTTTGGGTTAATTGGTATTACAATGGCCTTTTTTGGAACGGTACGAAGTGTGCCGACTCTTTCAATTACTGGTTGGACCCAAATCTTCTATATGTTGATAGCTGCGTTTGCATTCGCTCTACCTATTGCGTTAATGTCAGCTGAGCTTTCTACAGCTTTCCCTGAAGAAGGTGGACCTCAAGTTTGGGTGAAAAATGCATTAGGTGAGAAATGGGGATTTGTCACCTCATGGTTATTATGGGTTCAAATGTTTTTTGGGATGGTAATGGTTGCGTCAACTGTTGGTATTCTATCGGGTTACGTTATTAATAAGCCAGAACTATCTTCAAACAACTACTTTATTTTTGCCATAATCTTAATTTCATACTGGAGTGTGACTTTATTAAACCTTAAGTTTGATATGGTAAAAGTTGCGGGTAACTGGGGCGCTGTTATTGGTGTGTACATTCCGTTTGTCATTCTTGTTGTTCTAGGTGTCATTTATATGATAAAAAACGGGATTCAATCGAATAGTTATTTAGGCGGCTTTAAGCCAAGGGATCTTATTCCTAATTTTAAGGACTTAGGAAGTTTAACTTATTTATCAGGAATTATCTTTATTTTTGCAGGAGTAGAAATTTCGTCTGTACATGCAAATAATATTGATAATCCAAAACGTAACTATCCAATTGCTGTTATCACTTCAGTAATTTTATTAGCAATTTTTAATATCATTGCTGGGTTAACTGTTTCAAATGCGGTACCAAAAGGTAAATTGGAGCTTGCGAATATAACACAGCCATATATGATTTTCACTAAAAATCTAGGGATTCCATCTATCTTTGTTAACATTATTTCTTTAATGATTTTAATTGGGGTTTTAGTTCAGCTAAGTGCATGGGTACTTGGACCAAGTAAATCTATGATTAAAGTGGCAGATGAAGGGAATTTGCCGAAGTTTTTTCAAAAGAGAACAGAGAAAGATATTCCAATCACTTTTGTGATGATTCAAGCAATTGTAATTTCATTAGTATCTATCTTATATATAGTAGTTCCAGATGTAAACAGTGCATTCTTAATAATAACAATTACAACAACAATTTTGTATTGTGTTGTGTATTCTTTAATTGCTATTTCAGCTGTTCGCTTGCGTTATACGATGCCAGACGTTAATAGACCATTCAGATTAGGGAGTAAAGGGAATGGATTAATATGGACGGTCTCTATTCTTTCAATGATAAGTATTGTTTTTACGATTATTGTAAGTATTATTCCGCCATCTATTTTAAAGCCAAGTCAATATACTGGATATGTTATTTATCAAGTGGTCGTTACATTAGCAATGATTGGTATAGCACTTATCATCAACAAATTTAAAAAACCAGAGTGGAAGAAAGATAATAGCTCACCTGAGAATATAAGGAAATCAAGCTAAAGCACAAATAAATATCTGGTACGTATTCTTTAAGTTTTGTTATCAAATGAGCTGGCTTATTTGATTAACAGTGTTTTATATCCCGTTTTTGATGGCAAATATTAATTTATGTGTGAATTTTTTGTGCAGAAAAAACCAAAAAATAATAACGTATTTTGTATCGAGGTTACTTAGGGAATATTTGTGATAATTTGGAGGAAATGAAAAATGAACTATAAAATACCGGATATTAATTTAAAAGCATTATTCTTAGGTGATAAAGGTGAAAATGCCGATTTATTTAAAGAGCTGTTAATTAAAATGGTAGATGAACATGTAGGTTGGCGTCAAAATTACCAACCACAAGACCTACCAGTTATTACTCCGCAAGATAAAAGCTCGAAAAATTTCGTAGAAACTGCTGACCATATCCGCAGTGTAATGGATGTGTTATCTTCAAAACTTCGTACCAATTCATTACCATGGCATTCGGCAGGGCGGTTTTGGGGACATATGAATTCAGAAACATTAATGCCGGCTATTATTGCATATACAGCTGCAATGTTATGGAATGGGAATAACGTGGCGTATGAATCTTCTCCAGGCACTTCTCAAATGGAAGAAGAAGTAGGGCATGAATTTGCTGCTCTTATGAGTTATAAAAAGGGTGAGAGTTGGGGGCATATTTGTGCGGATGGTTCTATTGCTAATCTAGAAGGCCTTTGGTATGCAAGAAACATGAAATCCCTTCCTTTAGCGATTAAAGAAGTAGCTCCTCAATTTGTAGAAGATAAATCAGAATGGGAATTATTAAATATGTCTACAGAAGAAATTTTAGATATTTTAGAAAGAATACCTGGAAAAATTGATGAAATTAAAGCACATTCTGCGCGTAATGGTCAACATCTACAAGAGCTGGGCAAATGGTTGATTCCACAAACTAAACACTATTCTTGGCTAAAATCAGCGGATATTATTGGTATAGGCCTTGATAATGTGGAAACAATTGATGTTGATCATAACTATCGCATGGACATTGATAAACTTGAAGAAAAAATCCGAGAATTAGCTGCAGAAAAAATACCTATTCTTGGTGTGGTAGCTGTTATTGGTACAACAGAAGAAGGACAAGTAGATCGTATTGATAAGATTGTTGCGTTGCGCGAAAAATTAGCGCAAGAGGGTATTTATTTTTACATTCATATAGATGCTGCTTATGGCGGGTATGCTCGAGCGATTTTCTTAGATGAAAACAATGAATTTATTGACTATAACAAAATCGATGAAACATATGTAAAATATGGTATTTTCAATTCGAAAAATGAATGGTTGACAGAAGATATTTACAATTCTTTCAAGGCAATAGACCAGGCTGAAACCGTTACAATTGATCCACATAAAATGGGGTATATACCATACTCTGCGGGTGGGATTGTTGTAAAAGATATTAGAATGCGTGATGTAATTTCTTACTTCGCAACATATGTGTTTGAAAAGGGAGCTGATATTCCTGCATTACTTGGTGCATATATGCTTGAAGGTTCTAAAGCAGGGGCAACTGCAGCCTCAGTTTGGACAGCCCATAAAGTATTACCATTAAACGTGACTGGTTATGGTAAATTACTAGGTGCAAGTATTGAAGGAGCTTACCATTTTTATCATTTTTTACAGGATAAACAATTTAAAGTTGGAGATAAAACTATTCATGTTTATCCATTAACAAAGCCTGATTTTAATATGGTTGACTATGTATTTAATGAAGAAGGGAACACAAGTTTAGCAAAAATGAACAAATTAAATCATGATTTTTTTGGTCAATCTTCTTATGTAAAAGGAAATATATACTACAATGAATTTCTTACTTCTCATACAGACTTTGCTATCCCTGATTATGGAAATAGCCCACTTCCATTTGTGAAAAGTCTTGGATTTAGTAAAGAAGAATGGGATAAGGAAAGAAAAGTAACAGTACTACGAGCTTGTGCATTATCTCCGTACGCTCATGATAAAGATGTATTCGATGAATACGCTAATAAGATTGAAAGCGCAATTCGAGAAAAACTTGAAATAATTTACAATGTGAAAAATAAAAGTAATGATGAATCTGTTTAAGGTGTAGTATACGATAAACGTTGAAGAAGCGCAGCGCAGTAGTTATAGATACAATTGCTGAGAGTAATATTAATGGTACAATCTGGGCGGCAATACGATTAAGAATGGTCCTTATGTATTTTTTAGACATAGGGACCTTTGTTTTCAGACACACTAAAAAAGCGAATTCTTAAAAATGAAAGGGGTTAGAAAAGCATGAACATCATTGACGAATTAGAATGGCGTAATGCTATCAATCAACAAACAGATGCAGAAGAGTTACGTGAGTTAGTAGAAGAGAAAAAAATTTCCCTGTACTGTGGGGTAGATCCAACGGGTGATAGTATGCATATTGGACATTTAATCCCATTTATGATGATGAAACGTTTCCAATTAGAAGGGCATCATCCAGTAATTTTAATTGGAGGAGCTACTGGGACAATTGGTGATCCAAGTGGACGTCAAACAGAACGTCAATTACAGACGTTAGAACAAGTACAGCATAATGTTGAGGCATTGACGACACAAATGAAAAAGTTATTTGATTTTGGTGGTAATAGTAAAGTGAAGATGGTAAATAACTATGACTGGACACATCAGGTAAATATTATTGAATTTTTACGTGATTACGGTAAGAATTTTAGTGTGAATACGATGTTAGCAAAAGACATTGTAGCAAGTCGATTAGGGAGCGGGATTTCTTTTACAGAATTTTCATATCAAATTCTACAAGCTATGGACTTCCATCATTTATACAAATACGAAGGAGTACAACTACAAATTGGTGGTAGTGACCAATGGGGCAATATAACAAGTGGGTTAGATTTAATACGTAAATTAGAAGGGGCAGAGGTAAAAGCATTTGGATTAACAATCCCCTTAATGCTAAAAGCAGACGGCACAAAGTTTGGTAAAACAGCAGGTGGGGCGATTTGGTTAGATTCAGAAAAAACAACACCATTTGAATTCTATCAGTTCTGGGTGAATACAGATGATCGCGATGCAATTAAATACTTAAAATTCTTCACTTTCTTAACGAAAGATAGAATTGATGAATTAGCGGTTAAGGTTCAAACAGAACCTCATAAACGTGAAGCACAAAAAGTATTAGCAGAAGAAATGACGAAATTTGTTCATAGTGAGCATGCGCTTTCGCAAGCATTAAAAATTACAGAAGCGTTATTTAGTGGGGATATTCGATCATTAACTGCAGATGAAATTGAACAAGGATTTAAAGATATGCCAACTTTCTACGCTTCAAACGAAACAAAAAATATTGTTGAGTGGTTAGTTGACCTAGGGATTGAACCTTCTAGACGTCAAGCAAGGGAAGACATTAATAATGGAGCTATTTCTATGAATGGTGAGAAGGTAACGGATGTAAATACAGATGTTACAGTTGGAAACTCATTCGATGGAAGGTTTATCATTATTCGTAAAGGTAAAAAGAATTACAGTTTGGTGAAATTAGGGAAATAGATTCTGTTGATGGTAACAGTTCACTTTCATTCGAGAAGAGCTTTGAATTTAGTGACGAAGAATAGGAACAGCACTATGAGCTTGTGCGTCATCCTCATATGCTCATGATAAGAATGTACTTGAAGAATATGCTGTGAAGATGGCAAAAGCAATTCAAGAGAAACTCGAAACCAACTATAATGTAGTGAATAAATTTAGTAGAAAATCATTTATCTACATAATTTATATTGTTACCGAATCCTAGCTAGGCAGTATACTTACTCCCTCAAAATTTAGCGGTGTTGAATACCCCACATTTGTTTATATTATTTCGCGGTTTACCGGAAATTCCAAAAGTGAATCTAAAGAATTTAAAAAAGTTGATTAAATCCTATAATATTTTGTAGTTTATAAAACAACGTTGTTTGAGACTATCCCCTTTAAGTAGTAATTCAAAAACTCCTGGTAATGTGGAGAAAAGAATGAGACTTAGAGAGGACTTTTTTATGAAGAGAAGATTAGTTATCGATTTATTACTTTAGTTTTTCTTTAAATATGCATTTACCATTACTATAGTTACCTACAAGTAACCTACGCACATGAAAGTGCATCATTGCCTTTTTACATAAACATAGATACACTTTTAATAGAATAAACAACTGAGAAGATTAAGGAGTGTTATACTTGGCAGAATTATTACAAGGTAAAAATGCTTTAATTACAGGAGCAGGTAGAGGAATTGGTCGCGCTGTAGCAATCGCATTAGCGAAAGAGGGCGTAAATGTAGGTCTTTTAGCTCGTTCAGAAGAAAATTTAAAAGCAGTTGCGAAAGAAGTAGAAGCAGAAGGCGTAAAAGCTGTTATTGCGACTGCAGATGTATCTTCATATGAAGAGGTAACTACTGCAATTGAAACATTAAAAAACGGTTTAGGATCTATCGATATTTTAATTAATAACGCTGGTATTTCTAAGTTCGGTAAGTTTTTAGAACTAGAAGTTGCTGATTGGGAAAAAATCATTCAAGTAAACTTAATGGGTGTATACTATGCAACTCGTGCAGCTTTACCAAGCATGATTGAACAACAATCTGGTGATATCATTAATATTTCATCTACAGCAGGACAAAAAGGTGCACCTGTAACAAGTGCATATAGTGCTTCTAAATTTGGTGTTCTTGGCTTAACAGAATCGTTAGCGATGGAAGTTCGTAAACATAACATTCGTGTAACTGCTTTAACACCAAGTACAGTAGCAACTGATATGGCTGTAGATTTAGGGTTAACTGATGGAAATCCTGATAAAGTAATGCAAGCAGAAGACATTGCAGAGTTTATCGTAGCACAGCTGAAATTAAATAAACGTACATTTATTAAATCAGCTGGACTTTGGTCTACTAATCCGTAAGGGCTAAATTTATCCCGCTATTCGCCGGGCAGTAAAACTCCCACCTCAAAATTCGGCTGGAGCAAAGAAGTTAGGTGGGAGTCGGGCTGCCCGTAAAAGCCCGATTGGTGAAGGCTAATAATCAGTGGGGGATGAACAAAACCCCCACTGATTAAAGTTTCACTTTATAAACAAAGAAGGGACATCTATTCTGTAATGGAATGGTGTCCCTTCTTTGTTTGTGTGTGAAACAGAATTTTCGGTATAATCAAATATGAATGGTAGAAAAGCATTGAGAAATTGAAGGGGATGGTATTTACATGAGTACGATTGAGAAATGGACCGCTGTTGATCAATATATGAGTGATGTATTAATACCGAAAGATTCTATATTGGAAGAGGTTCTTCAAGCAAACGCTGCAGCTAATTTGCCGGCACATGATGTATCGCCAACTCAAGGAAAGTTTTTACAACTATTAGTACAAATTCAAGGAGCTCGTAACATTTTAGAAATTGGCACTCTAGGCGGATATAGCACTATATGGCTTGCAAGAGCATTGCCATCTGGAGGGCGAATTGTTACATTAGAAGCAAGTGAAAAGCATGCTGAAATTGCACGGAGCAATATTGAACGTACCAATTTGAATGATAGAATTGAAGTAAGAGTAGGGTTAGCATTAGATTCTTTACAGCAAATAGAAAATGAGAAGCATGAACCATTTGATTTTATTTTCATAGATGCTGATAAACAAAATAACCCAGCTTATTTTGAATGGGCACTTAAACTATCACGCCCTGGTACTATCATTATTGGAGATAATGTAGTGCGAGAAGGGGAAGTTATTGACACATCTAGTAGCGATCCTCGTGTACAAGGGATACGCCGTTTTTATGAGTTAATATCTGCTGAGCCACGTGTAAGTGCTACCGCGCTCCAAACAGTAGGGAGTAAAGGGTACGATGGATTTGTAATGGCAGTCGTAAAAGAATGATGTAAGGAGATAAAAGGAATGAAAAAGAAGTTTCAAAAATTATAACGTGTATGGTGTATAACATATTTAGCTCGTGGACCTCCAATATACAAAGCACTATATTATATATTAAAAAATTGGAGGCTATAAGTAGATGAGAACTGAAAAAGAAATGCTAGACTTAATTATAAATACAGCAAAAGAGGATGAAAGAATTCGAGCTGTTATCATGAATGGATCACGTGTAAATCCAAATGTGAAAAAAGACTGTTTTCAAGACTATGATATTATGTATGTTGTAAAAGATATACAATCTTTTACGTCTAATCATAATTGGATTCATAGATTTGGAGAAATAATGATTGTGCAAATGCCGGAAGAAATGTCGTTACTTCCAGCTGATGAAGATGGAAAGTTCCCATATCTAATGCAGTTTACGGATGGGAACCGGATTGATTTAATGCTAGTTCCAGTTGAGTTAATAAATAAA
This sequence comes from Bacillus cereus, assembly GCF_015071065.1. GTDB lineage: Bacteria > Bacillota > Bacilli > Bacillales > Bacillaceae_G > Bacillus_A > Bacillus_A cereus_BA. Next base: position 840,402 of record NZ_VOVA01000002.1, read on the forward strand.
TTTGTTGGACAAGATAGTTTAAGTAAACTGATTCTCGATAAAGACGATTGTATTGAAGAATTACCACCAGCAAGCGATAAGGATTACTTAATAAAAAAGCCTACAGAAAAAGAATTTTCGGATTGCTGTAATGAATTTTGGTGGTGCAGTACAAATGTGGCAAAGGGGCTATGGAGAGAAGAGCTTTCTTACGTGAAAGGAATGCTTGATGGCCCTGTGCGAGATATGCTCATTGTTATGCTAGAATGGCATATTGGGATGAAAACAGGCTGTACAGTTAATACAGGGAAGTTTGGGAAGCATTTCGAACAGTATTTTGAAAAAGATATGTGGGAGCAATTTAAAAAGACATTTTCAAATGAAGAATATGAAAACATTTGGGAGTCATTCTTTGTAATGGGAGATTTATTTAGGGAAGTTGCGAATGAAATTGCTAACACTTATGGATATCGATATCCGCAAGATGATGATGACAAAGTGACGAGCTATTTAAAATATGTGAAAGTTTTGCCGAAAGATAGTACATCGATTTATTAATATTACAAAGTAGTAAGACTGTCCTGCTTTGTAATATTAAAGACAAGTGAATGTACATTCTTAGCGTAAGAATAGTAAAGTATCTTTAATGTTACACCTTATATTGAATTAGTACATCACTTATATATTGTGGTGTTTTATTAGACCTTATTTACAACCACAACAAAAAAACGGAAAATTATAACAGTTACATAATGTTGTGGTAAAGTGAAAATTGGCTAATCATTTAAAATGTTTAAGTAGTAGTCCCCTGCTATTTATTCAACTAACTAGAATGTCAGTTGAATAAATCAATAAAACGATTAATATTTTATAAAAGGATTGTATTGGAATTCGTTTATAGTTAAAAATTAGGGGGAGTATACTGATGTTTGAAAAATTCAATTTAGATGACCTGATTAATCGTGAACGAGACCCTTTTAACCCTATAGTGGTTCTGATGTGTGGTGTTGCAGGCTCTGGGAAAACAACATTCGCACAACAATTAGAAAAATTTGGTTTTGTACGTCTTTCAATTGATGAAGAAATTTGGTCTACTAATGGTCGTTTTGGGATTGATTATCCAATTGAAAAGTATGAGAAATACAAGGAAGATGCCGAAAGAAAATTGAGGGATCAATTAGTAATGTTGATTCAGGATAAACAACATGTTGTAGTTGACTTCAGTTTTTGGCAACGCTCAAAAAGGAGCCAATATAAACAGCTTATTGAAGAGACTGGCGGTAAATGGAAACTGATTTATTTGAAAGTAAATCCTAATGATCTACGTAAACGACTTAAAATACGAAGCCAACGTTTTGATGCAAATGCTGCCTTCACAATAACAGAAGAAATTTTAACTTCCTTCCTTAATGGTTTTGAAGTACCAACAGGTGAAGGTGAAATTGTTATTGAACATTAGAGAAGGTTCTTTTTAAAAAAACTAACAGGTATTTACTTCAATAGGAGAAAAGCCTTTTTTCTTACTTCAATCAACGTATGCTTTAGTTTAATAAGGTCTAAAAATGTTGTTGTAGTAAATGAGGTCATTTATAGTACAAAAAAGGATAGAAATAGCAGATCATACTTCTGCTTTCCTATCCTTATTTTTTCTTTATTTAATGTGTGACATTATATAAGACCATCTACTTGCAAAAAAATCAATCATTTTCTTGACTTTTAATAAAATAATAATGGACAGTCTTATTTTTGTATATTGATAAGAAATTCTCTAACAAAGTGCATATAAGCGACATATGAAATTTTAGGGAGGTTTTTATCATGTATTATTTTTATTCACCAGAAAGGTTCGTTCCATTTCAATGGGGACTAGAACGAGAGGTTTCGTATGCTTATATGCCATATCATTCATTTTATTATGGAGTCTATATAAACGCATTGCCATACGCATTACATGTTCCTCAAAATTATGAAGTCCAAATGAAAGAAGAGGATCGGGGATCATGGACACCGTTTTCGTGGGCCGAAAAATATGCGTATGCATTTTCAGGACCATACAATAAAGCGGAAGTAGCTCTTACATTTGATGATGGACCAGATTTAGTATTTACGCCAAAAATTTTAGATAAGTTAAAACAACATAATGTAAAAGCTACTTTTTTCCTGCTCGGTGAAAATGCAGAAAGGTATCCGAATGTAGTAAAGCGTATCGCTAATGAAGGGCATGTAATTGGTAATCATACGTATAATCATCCGAATTTAGCGAAAGTAAATGAGGCAGAGTATCGTAATCAAATTATAAAAACGGAAGAAATATTAAATCGTTTAGCTGGTTATGCTCCTAAATTTATACGTCCACCGTATGGTGAAATACTTGAAAATCAATTGAAATGGGCGACTGAGCAAAATTTTATGATTGTACAGTGGAGTGTTGATACGGTTGATTGGAAAGGTGTAAGTGCTGATACGATTACAAATAATGTGTTAGGGAATTCATTTCCAGGTAGTGTCATACTTCAGCATTCAACTCCAGGTGGACATTTACAAGGATCAGTAGATGCACTAGACAAAATCATTCCGCAGTTAAAAACGAAAGGGGCACGTTTTGTAACACTTCCAAGTATGTTCCAAACATCGAAAGAAAGAAAATGAATGAATGTGTTATCAATTGGGAAATACAGGATTATACCGTATAATGAAAGTGTAGGTTAGGAGGGGATATAATTGATGTATGCACTAGTAAACATAGGAATGAGCATGCTGATTGGCATTATATTTATACTTGCCGCACTTATTCTTCAAAAAAATCTACCGACAGATATTAACGCAGCATATGGTTACCGGACGAAAAGATCTATGAAAAATAAAGAGTTATGGGATGCGGGTAACAGGTATAGTGCAGAAGTGATGAAACAAAATGGATTTATTATGATGTTAATTGGAAGTGTTATTAGTATACTATTTAGATATCCCCATACAACAGCAGTGATTATGGCTGTCATGCTATTGTTAATCATTCGCTTATTTATGCGAGTAGAGAAAAGACTGAAGACACTTGAACAATAATGATAAATACAATAGGACTCCCGGGCAATATAAGCTGGGAGTCCTATTGTATCCCGCTATTTGTGGGCAGTAAGACACCCCACCTCAAAATTCGGTTGGAGCAAAGATGTTAGGTGGGAGTCGGGCTGCCCGTAAACGCCCGATTGGTGAAGGCTAATAATCAGTGGGGGATGAACAAAACCCCCACTGATTAAAGTTTCACTTTATTTACAAACTATTATTTTTTAGCAATTCTTTTCCTTGTTCTACAACAAATTCATAGTATTCAAGGTCATATGGATAAATATCTTCAAGTGTTATCGTTATCGGATTACTGTTTAAAATAGTAATAGTCGTTATAGATGAAATATCTTTTTTTAATAGTTGTAGAAAAGAAGTTGCATGTACTTTCATCACATCGTCTACTTCTTCACCTGGTGCAAATGGAAGTGGTTGTATTACATTATGGAAATACATATGACAAAACTCACGATCAGTGAGATTTGAAATTTCATAATCTATTTTAAAGATTCCTTTGTATACTAAATCAGTAGTTTGAAAGGAAAGCCCCAATTCTTCTTCAATTTCACGAAGACCGCCAATTTGTACATCTTCATCATGCATAATGTGTCCAGCGGATGTAATATCCCATATACCCGGAGCTTCTTTTTTATTTTTAGAGCGTAATTGGAAATATAAGAACATATCCTCTTCATCTTTTTCTACAAACCAGCAATGAAATGTTTCGTGCCAATCACCATCACGATGTACTTCATCACGCAATTTCTTTCCAAGTGTATTTTTTTTAGGGTCAAATATCGTTAACCACTCTGTCATTTTAATTCCCCTTTCTGCAAATTTTATTATACAATATTTGTATTGAATTTTGGGAAAATAAAGAAAAAGGAGCTAAATACGGTTATATAAAATATACATAAATATAGACAAATGTATTACAATCTACCTATGAGGCAATATAAACCAAAAGAATTTGCTGAAATAATTAATGTATCTGTAAGAACTTTACAGAGGTGAGATAACGAGGGTGTATTGACCGCTTACCGAAACCCTAAAGGAAGAGGATATTATACAGATAAACAGTGTAAAGACTATATGGGGATTCAAGAAGAAAATAAGGTAGGTAAAACGGTTATTTACACACGAGTGATTATTGTAGATGAGGTTATCGAGGATATTGGCAGTGGTTTGAATTATAACAGGAAACAGTGGAATAAACTGATTGAAGATTGTACGGACGGTAATGTCTCAACTATTATTATTGCACACAGAGATAGGTTCATACGTTTTGGGTAGAGATTATTGTTGTAAATAATGAAAAATTATCTCCACAGGAAGAGCTTATTCAAGATTTACTATCTATCGTTCATGTATTCAGTTGTAGAATTTACGGGTTAAGGAAATACAAAAAGAAAATATCGAAGGATGAAGATTTATGAAAAGAGCATATCTAATAGAAATCCATCCGACAAAAGAACAAATAACCCAAATAAATCAGACGATTGGTGTGTGTAGATATGTTTACAACCTGTATATCTCTAAAAACAAAGAGCTGTATGAAGCCGAAGGAAAGTTTCTAAGTGGGTATGACTTTTCTAAATGGTTGAACAATGTCTATACAAAAGAATGTGATCAGTGGATAAAAGAAGTATCAAGTAAAGCTGTAAAACAAGCGATTATGAACGGGGATAAAGCTTTTAAGCGATTTTTTAAGGGTTTATCTAAATTTCCACGATATAAGAAAAAGAAGAAGCAAGATGTAAAGTGCTATTTTCCTAAAAACAACAAAACAGATTGGACAGTAGAAAGGCATAGAATAAAAATCCCCACAATTGGTTGGGTAAGGTTAAAAGAATATGGATATATCCCTAAAAATGCAACTGTAAAAAGTGGCACAGTATATCAAAGAGCAGGAAGATATTTTGTATCTGTACTTTGCGAATTGGAAGAAACAGCAACAAAGCGAACACTCAATAAGATAGGTCTAGGGATTGATTTAGGGGTGAAGGATTTCGCTGTACGTAGCGATGGAAAAACTCACAAAAATATCAATAAAACAATACAAGTAAAAAAGATAGAAAAACGGTTAAAACGTGAACAACGCTCTTTAGCGCGTAAATTTGAAAATCTGGAAAAGAGAGGTGAAAAATCTGTTACTAATAAAAGAGCGAATATAGATAAAAATGTTCTTAGAGTGCAAAATCTGCACGCTCGATTAGCGAATATTCGACTAGAGTATGTAAAGTCTATTGTAACGAATGTGGTGAAAATCAAGCCAATGTTTATTACAGTGGAAGATTTGAATGTGAAAGGTATGCTAAAGAATAAACATCTATCTAAAGCAGTTGCTAAGCAGTGCTTTTATACATTTAAAACATGGTTATTGACGAAATGTGAGGAATATGGAATTGAATTACGTCAAGTAGACCGGTTTTATCCATCGTCAAAATTGTGCTCATGTTGCGGTCAAAAGAAAGCGAATTTAAAGCTATCTGACCGAGTATATACATGTGAATGTGGCAATGTAATGCATAGAGATTTGAACGCAGCGATCAATCTTTTACAAGCAAAAGAATATACAATACTAACATAAATAGATTGTATATATGTACGGTGGGCTACATCGGAATTTACGCCTGTGGAGTGTTACAGCAAACTGTAGTAGCGATTGCTTGGCGAGACAGGACACGTAGAAGCAGGAATACTCTAAGAATATACATTTGTCTATATTTTTAGTAGCAGTGATTATAAGTGGGGATAGAAAGTAAGGAAATAAAATCGATTATTTCAACAGAGGAAGAATTACGACAAATATTGGGGCAACCAAGTGAACGGGCTTTGAAAAAAGTTATTTCATCACTCGACCACCATTGCATAGATTTTCTGTCTAAATCTCCTTTTCTAGTATTATCTACTGCAAATAAATTCGGAGAGTGTGATGCCTCGCCGAGAGGAGATGCACCTGGATTTGTATATGTATTAAATAAAAATAAAATTATAATTCCTGAAAGACCTGGTAATCGTCGTATAGATTCTATTTTAAATATTATTTCGAATCCGCACGTAGGGTTAATCTTTTTTATTCCTGGCCTTGGGGAGACACTCCGAATAAATGGCCGAGCGTGTATTACAAACGATGAAGAAATTTTGAAAGAGATGCAGGCGAATGGACGTAATCCGATACTTGGGATTGTTGTTGAAATAGAAGAATGCTATATTCATTGTGCAAAAGCTTTTATCCGTTCGGAAATGTGGAAGCCAGAGTCATGGTTAAATACAAAAGAGTTACCTTCTGCTGCAAAAATGTTACTGGAGCATGCGAAAGTGAATGCTACAGAAGAAGAGGTTGCGCGTTCTTTAGAAGAAAGTTATACGAAAAGATTGTATTAAAAATTATTTATTAATATAGTTTTAGAAGGTGGATATCTACTCGTTTTAGAATGGGGTATTTATATATGAACCGCTGATTTACAAGTTGAAAAATTACAAAATAGGTAAATGGAGCGGCCATTATAAAATGTTATTGTGAAATATAATAAAAAGACACCTTGAAAATAGTGAGTGAAAATAGGCTTGCTTTTTAAAATTTTCATAACTATAATAAATTAACAAATAGACATGAACGAAAAAGTAATGACAAGGACATGAAATCATTTTTACGGTTTACAGAGAGGGAAGCCAAGGCTGTGAGCTTCCTAACACGAGAAATGTTTTTACCACCTTTGAACTTCAATAGTGAACGAGTAATCTAGTAATTATTGACGGTATCAGCCGTTATCTGAACTTGAGCAATCTAGAAGAAAATAAGTCTAGGTTGGAACAAGGGTGGAACCACGAAAACACATTCGTCCCTTTCCTAGGGATGAGTGTGTTTTTTATAGTATTTAAGATTGAAAATTTAAAATAATTAAAAAACGGTATTGATTTTGTTTTTTATGCGAGTATAATGAGTTAACAAATATATATGAACGAAAAAGTAACGATAAGGACATGAGAACATTTTTACGGTTTACAGAGAGGGAAGCCAAGGCTGTGAGCTTCCTAACACGAGAAATGATCTTACCACCTTTGAACTTCAATAGTGAACGAGCAATCTAGTAGTTATTGACGGTATCAGCCGTTATCTGAACTTGAGCAATCTAGAAGAAAATAAGTCTAGGTTGGAACAAGGGTGGAACCACGAAAACACATTCGTCCCTTTCCTAGGGATGAGTGTGTTTTTTTATTACTTTGAAAGGAGGTGCTGTAACATGAAACGATTAGTACGTACGGAAATAACCACCACCTGCATGATTAAAAAGCAGAGTAAGGTGATTCATAGGTGTAACAATTAAACTATTTAGGAGGAGATTAGAAGATGAGTAACGTTATTAATGTTGGGGTATTAGGTTTAGGTACTGTCGGAAGTGGTGTTGTCCATATTTTGAAAGAACATTGTAAAAAAATTACTCTTGATACAGGATATGAAGTAAAGGTAAAGACAGTCGTTGTACGTGATTTGGAAAAAGAACGTGATGTTTGCATTGATGGAATCGTAGTAACAAGTAATGTAGATGAAGTTCTAAATGATTCAAATATTGATATTGTAGTAGAGGTAATGGGCGGAATTGAAGAAGCGAAAGAGCATATTATGAAGGCTTTGCAAAGTAAGAAACATGTCGTAACAGCAAATAAAGATTTAATGGCCGTATACGGTGCGGAGCTTTTACAACTGGCAAATAAAAATGAATGTGAATTATGTTACGAAGCGAGTGTAGCGGGTGGGATTCCAATATTAAGGGGATTAACAGACGGGCTAGCTTCAGATCAAATTGAAAAAATAATGGGAATTGTAAATGGCACAACAAACTATATGTTAACAAAGATGAGTCAAAATGGATGGTCTTATGAAGAGGCTTTACAGGAAGCACAAAAATTAGGCTTTGCAGAATCGGATCCGACAGCAGATGTAGATGGGCTAGATGCTGCGAGAAAGGTAGCAATCCTTGCAAACTTAGGATTTTCGATGAATGTTTCTTTAGATGATGTGCAAGTGAGAGGGATTCGAAAGGTTGAAAAAGAAGATTTACAAATGGCTGAAAAATTAGGATTTACTATGAAATTAATTGGTAAAGCAGAGAAACAAGGATCAGCCATTCATTTAAGTGTAGAACCGACTTTATTACCAAGCCAGCATCCATTATCGAATGTGAATAATGAATTCAATGCGGTGTATGTTCACGGTCAAGCGGTGGGGGAAGTAATGTTTTATGGACCTGGTGCTGGGAAGTTACCAACTGGTTCTGCTGTAGTAAGTGACATTATTTCAATCGTTAAAAATATGAATCAAGTTCCGAAAAATAAAAGTGCGTTAAAAGAACCAGAGCCGTACGAATTACAAGGAGATGAAGAAGTTGTTTCGAAATATTTCTTACGTATTTCATTACGAGATGAGCCAGGGATGTTGCGAAAAGTAACGGAATGTTTCGTTAATTATTCTGTAAGTTTAAAAGAGGTTATCCAATTACCTTTGAACCGGGAACTTGCAGAAGTCGTTGTTGTGACGCATCAAACTTCAAAATATCAATTCGAACAAGTTTTAGGAGCGATAGAAGATGTCGCAAGTGAAATAAACAGTTACTACATTATTGAGGAGGAAAAACAATATGTATAAAGGACTATTAAACCAGTACGCTTCTTATTTACCAGTAAATGAAAACACACCTGATGTCAGCTTAATGGAAGGGAATACACCCCTGATTCCATTATTAAATATATCAAAGCAATTAGGGATTCAGTTATACGGGAAATATGAAGGAGCGAATCCAACAGGTTCTTTTAAAGACCGTGGCATGGTGATGGCAGTTGCAAAGGCGAAAGAAGAAGGTTCAGAGGCAATTATTTGTGCATCTACAGGTAATACATCGGCATCAGCTGCCGCATATGCGGCACGCCTCGGAATGAAATGTATTATCGTAATACCAGAAGGAAAGATTGCGCATGGGAAATTAGCGCAAGCAGTTGCTTATGGAGCGGAGATTATTTCAATAGAAGGGAATTTCGATGATGCACTTAAGGCTGTAAGAAATATTGCTGCAGAAGAGCCGATTACATTAGTAAATTCAGTGAATCCTTATCGAATTGAAGGGCAAAAAACAGCAGCATTTGAAATTTGTGACCAGTTGCAAAACGCGCCAGATGTTTTAGCTATCCCTGTTGGGAATGCAGGGAATATTACAGCATACTGGAAAGGGTTCTGTGAATACGAGAAAGAAAAAGGTTATAAGAAGCCAAGAATTCACGGCTTTGAAGCGGAAGGAGCAGCTGCAATTGTAAAAGGACATGTAATTGAAGAACCTGAAACAATTGCAACAGCAATTCGCATCGGTAACCCGGCAAGTTGGTCGTATGCAGTAGAGGCTGCCGAGCAGTCTCATGGTGAAATAGATATGGTGTCAGATGAAGAAATTTTACATGCGTATAGATTGTTAGCAAAAACGGAAGGGGTTTTCGCTGAGCCAGGATCAAATGCTTCATTAGCGGGCGTAATTAAACATGTTCAATCTGGAAAAATCAAAAAGGGAGAAACAGTTGTTGCAGTTTTAACTGGAAACGGTTTGAAAGATCCGGATATCGCAATTTCTTCTAATAATTTAGATATTGCAAGTGTATCAAATGATATAGAACAAATTAAAGATCATATTAAAGGGGTGATTATGTCGTGATACCATTAAGAGTTCGTGTTCCTGCTAGTACAGCGAATGTTGGACCTGGATTTGATTCTGTTGGAATAGCTTTGTCATTATATTTGGAAGTGAGTGTAAAGGCGGAAGCAGATAAATGGCAAGTGATACATTCTTTTGACGATTCGATTCCAACAGACGATAAAAATTTAATTGTTAGCACGGCATGTAAAGTATGTCCTTCTTTATCACCCCATATAATAGAAGTTACTAGTAATATTCCGCTGACAAGAGGGCTAGGAAGTAGCGCATCAGCGATTGTAGCAGGAATAGAGCTTGCCAATCAACTTGGAAATTTGCATTTAGCAACTGATCAAAAAGTTCAAATTGCTACAAACTTTGAAGGACATCCAGATAATGTTGCTGCTTCTATTTTAGGTGGAACTGTAATCGGAGTACTGGATGGAAAGAATGTTTCGATCGTAAGGATTGAAAGTAAGGAGTTAGGCGTAATTTCTCTTATTCCGAATGAAGAGCTAAATACGGATGAAAGTCGATCTGTATTACCAGAGATGTTTCCGTTTCATGAAGCAGTTAAGGCTAGTGCGATAAGTAATGTATTAGTAGCTGCATTATGCCAAAAGAAGTGGGAAGTTGTAGGCGAAATGATGGAAAGAGATCATTTTCATGAGCCGTATCGTTTAGAACTTGTACCGTTATTACCATCTATTCGTAAATGTGCAAAGGAATTTGGAGCATATGGTACAGCCCTTAGTGGCGCGGGACCATCCATTTTTATTTTAACTCCGTATGAGAAACGTCAAGAAATTGCTGACCAATTAGCGAGAGTATTTGCAGCTATGAAAGTATGTGAGCTTGAAATTGATCATAAAGGGATTACTGTAAATAAGGAAGAACATATTGGATTATAAAGAAAGCTAGCATCACTAGCTTTCTTTAAGTTATGGATAATCTATTTTTAACTGGAATTTTTCAGGAGAAATAATGTTTTAAAAAGAGAATATAAAATGAATATTCATTTTGTATAATTGAGTAAAGAACGATTTTGGAGGTGATTATATGAGTTCAAAAGAGTCACCAGAAGAAAAAAGGGAGCGTATGAGACAAAGTGAATTAAAAAATAACCCTACCAGTTCTTTGGATGATGGACTCAACAGGGCGGAATCAGGTAGCCCCGTTGATATGACAGGTGGTATGAATTGGAAAGGTACAGGGATATTAATTTTAGTGCTAGTTTTAGGATATATTATATACACTTACTTTTTCAGTTAAGGAAAGCTTGATGAAATTTTGATTTGCTTGATCTAATTATTAGTGAGAATAAAAAAACAAGGATTAAAGTCCCACTGTATTATATATTTTCTTTAAACAGATTATAGTTATACGTGAATTTTTTACTCATAATAGAGCTAGCATTATGCTAACTCTATTATTTTTTTGCCATATTCCTGTAACAAAGCACCTGTATATTCAGTGGTGGAGGTGCAGAAGATGAAAAAAATGATAGCGATATGTCTTCTTACAACTATGTCATTTTCGACTTTAGTCGGGTGTGATGTAAAAGGTAATAATGCGGTACAAGAGTCTAAAATAAAGAAAGCGACGTATAAAGATTTTACTTACGATGTAAATCCTGAGACTTTTACGTTAACTGTAGAACATGATGGTGTAAAAGAACAGGCATCACAACCGTTACCGAAAATGAAGGTATCGAATTTGAAAAAAGACAAGGATCATACATCATGGGAATACCCGGATCAAAAAGTAAAAGTAAATTTAGAAAAGAAAAAAGATCACTTAAATATTGAAGTGGAATCGACTGGTGCAGAAAGTTTCACATGGCCAAAAGTGCAAGCTGAAAATTATACACTTCCGTTATGGGAAGGTAAGCAAATTCCAAGTAATGATGAGAATTGGAAGAAGTTTTTAAAGGATGATGTATATTCATTTGCTGAATCATTTTCTATGAAGTTTTTTGCATTAAATGGTTCTAAATATTCGATCGTATATATTGCGAATAATATGTTTAATAATGAATTGAAATTTCATTCGGATCCGAAAATAGGGTTTGATTTTACACATGAATTCCCGAGCATAAATAAAAATAAAACATACGGATTTCAGTTATATGTGACAAATAATGATGCAGTAAGTATTGCTAAACTGTATAAGGATAATATTGTTGAAAAAGGTGAATTTAAAACATTACAAGAAAAAGCAAGAAAAAATAAAGAAATCGAAAAACTTTACGGGGCAGCCCATTTTTACTTTTGGAATCAAAATGGTTTATCAGAAAGTAACGTAAATTGGCCGAAGCTAAGAGAGCAAATAAATAGCCCGGTGTTTAGACATATAAAAGAGCTTATTCAAAAGAATAGTTCAGAGCCTGGGGAATTGAATGTATTTGAGCAAGTGAGTAAACAAGATTTTATCGATAAGTACCAAAAAAATGTTATTTTACGCTATACAAACGAAGTATTATCTATGAAGGAATTGTATAAAGAGGATATTTTTCCGAAAGTTGATCAGGAAGCGAGTGTGTTATTAAAGAAAGGTGTAGATCACTTATCGAAGACAGAGCTGTATAGCTTAAATAAACATTTACTAAAGTCAGTGCTTGGTGATGCAGTTGAAGAAGTAAGTAAATGGGGTAAAGCAGATGGGACGGATATACTAAAGGAAATGAAAGAGGCCGGGATAGAAAAGGCGTGGATTGGTTTACCGAACTGGGAACAAGGGTTTATGCAGCCTAATTTCGTTACAGAAGCGAAGAAAATGGGATATTTAGTTGGTCCGTATGATTCTTATCATTCTATTCACGAAAAAGGGGATAAAAATTGGAACACAGCTTCCTTTACTGATCCATCGTTATATGAAGAAGCAACTGTAACGAAGAAAAACGGTGAAAAGGTGCAAGGGTTTTTAGGTAAAGGGCGAAAACTAAATCCAACATTATCACTTCCTAGTGTAAAAGAACGAATAAACGATATATTACAAAATGGTCCTAAATATAATTCATGGTTTATTGATTGTGATGCGACGGGCGAAATTTATGATGACTATTCGGAAAAGCATATAACAACGCAAGAACAAGATTTAAAAGCACGACTTAAACGAATGGAGTATATTGCGCAAGAAAAAGGGATGGTAGTTGGTTCTGAGGGCGGAAATGATTTTGCAAGTAGTACAATTGCATTTGCTCACGGAATTGAAACGCCTGTTATTAAATGGGACGATGAAGATATGAGAAAAAATAAAACAAGTCCGTATTATGTCGGTGGATATTGGTCACCGAATCAAAATGTTCCAGAAAAGTATGCAAAACAAGTACCTTTAAAAGAAGAGTATAAACAAGTATATTTAAATCCAGTATATTCGGTACCATTATATAAATTAGTATACAACGATTCCATTATTGCAACTCACCACTGGGAATGGGGAAGTTTAAAGGTAAAGGATGAGGTAGGAAATCGTATGTTATATGAGTTATTGTATAATGTTCCTCCGTTGTACCATTTAGATGAAGTAGAGTGGAATAAGCATAAAAAAGAAATTACACAGCATCTGAAAGTTTGGAATGAAGTTCATGAAAAAGCAGTAAAAGAAGAAATGACGAACTTTGCATATCTGTCAGAAGATAAGCTGGTACAATCTTCTTCATATGGAAAAGATATTAAAATTATTGTGAATTTCTCAAATAAAGATGTAGAAATAGAAAAAACGAAAATACAAGCAAAATCAGCTTTAATTATTAATAATGGGAAGCAAATGATATACACACCAAATGAGAAATAATAAAGTGAAACTTTAATCAGTGGGGGTGTTCATCCCCCACTGATTATTAGCCTTCAATCGAGCTTTTACGGCAAAAATTTGACTCTTTATTCTTACTGAAATTCGAGGTTCTTACTACCTGCAAATAACAGAATGATAAATCTATGAATTCGAATGTTTTGAAGTGTTAAATTTTTGAAGTTGATAAACAGTGACTTGCCAAAAATAAGCACGAGAGTATAATGTGAAATGGAATACATATTGGATTCATGATGTAACCTTACAAAAATGTAAGGTGATTGAAAGGAAATTCAATATGAAGATTACTAGACATACATTATACTAGGAAAAGAGAAAGAGAGGAGAATGAACATGAGCTCTGAATTAGAACAAAACACGAGAAGCAATAAAAAACGTTCTAAACGAAAGTCAATAAAATGGTTCATTTTAATTCCATTTTTCCTACTTATTTTTGGAGGAGTAGGATATGGATCGTTTATATATAACAAGGCAAAAGCTGTTGTAAGTGATGCATATGCAAAAATTGAGAAGTCATCAAAACGTGATAAAGAAGTTGAACCTTTAAAGGATAATATTTCAATTTTAATTATGGGTGTAGACGGAAGTGAAATGAGAAAAAGCCAATATGGCGAAGCAGTTCGGACAGATGCACTTTTATTAGCGACAATTAATAAAGATGATAAGTCAGTTAAATTAGTAAGTATTCCGCGTGATTCACGCGTATATATTCCATCTAGAAAAAAATTAGATAAAATTACACACGCACACGTATTTGGTGGCGTTGAAAGTACACGAGATACAGTGGAAAGATTTTTAAATGTTCCAGTTGATTATTATGTGAAGTTTAACTTCGAGTCATTTGTACAAATTGTAGATTCAATTGGTGGTATTGATATTGATGTACCGGTTACTTTCACAGAACAAGATAGTAAAGACCAAGCAGGTATGATTCATTTAGAAAAAGGTTTCCAACATTTAAATGGAGAGCAAGCACTTGCACTTGCGAGAACGCGTAAAATTGACAGTGATACAATGCGTGGTCAAAGACAACAACTTGTAATTGAAGCAATTGCGAAAAAAGCAATGTCTGTTCAATCAATTAGCAAAATGGGCTCTTTACTTGATGCAGTTGATAAAAACATGAAAACAAATTTAACATTTGATGATATGCTTGCTATTACGAAAAATATGGCAGGATCAGATTTGCAAATGGAAAAACTGCAAATAGAAGGAACGGATAAACGTATTGGTGGTATTTATTATTACATTCCAAACGAAAAAAATGTGAAAGATATTTCGAATAAGTTAAATGAGCATTTAGGTGTTACACCAAAACCAACTCGAAATGAATAAGTATAAAAAAAGGTTGGCCGCAGCCAATCTTTTTTTATGGAAATGGATTGCTTTATTTGTTTTTTTAGTAAAAAAGCTACTAGGTTTTTCAAGTCTACATTCAAATCATTTAAATCATTTAAATTTATATAAACAAAAGGTGTAATTGTACGATATACTAGAGGAGAAGAATTGGTAATTAACTCCTAAAGTAGAGAAAATAGATTCATCTCATTGCAAATTGAAAGCGAATTGAATTGATGGAAGATCAAACAGGTTAAAACAAATCTTCTTGAAAGTTGTACATAGTGCAATCAAGAATTGGTATGAAAAGAATAAAGAGTTTGTTGAGGCAGGAACAACAATTTTGATAAAGCTCCCACTATAATTCATATATTGTTTGTTTATATAGTGTAATAAAATAAATAGATGTATAATTATATTGGGTGATTTATATATAAGATTAATAGGGAGAGGAATTCGATAGAATGGAAAAGGCTTTTAAAATTAAACGAGTAGTAGTCGTTTTAATAGCGATTGCAGCAGTAGCTATTGGGTATTTCATGTTTCAATCTATTACTTCACCAGCAAAAGCTGTTGCGAAACAAGAAAATGTAGTGCAGCTTGCAAGTGAACAATCGAAAGTTGAAATGAATAAAACGGCACCAAGTCGTTTTAATGGACAGGAAAGAAAAGTTGCTTACCTTACATTTGATGATGGGCCAGGAAAATATACGGCTGAATTATTGAATATGTTAAAACAGCATGATGCGAAGGCGACATTCTTTTTAATTGGTGCGAATGTAAAACAGTTTCCTGATTTAGTAAAACGTGAAAATGCAGAAGGACATTATGTTGGAATGCATAGTATGACACACAATTTTGCGAAGTTATATAAAAATGGCGAGTATGTTAATGAAATGAAAGAAGATCAAGGCTTAATTGCAAATATTATTGGGAAAGCCCCTAAATTAACACGTCCTCCATACGGATCGATGCCTGGTTTAAATGAAGGTCTCCGAAATAAAGTAGTTGAGGATGGTTTAAAAGTGTGGGACTGGACAATTGACTCTTTAGACTGGAAATACAATAAAGTACCAGTTGATGCAGCGGCAGCGCAAATCGCTCAAAATGTATTAGCTGGTGCAACAAAACCGCAAGAAGTCATTTTAATGCATGACATTCACCCGCAATCAGTTGCTGCTGTGCCAGCAATTTTAAAGGGTCTAAAAGAAAAAGGTTATGAATTTGAAGCATATCATGAAGAGAATCACTTCCCAGTGAATTTCTGGCACGATAACCGTATGTAATTGGAGGAATTGAAGTTGAAGTATGGAAAAGTAGCAGTTGTCGGAGCATTATCAGTAGGATTATTATCAGGTTGTTTCGGTGAAAAACCAGAAGAAAATTTATATACGGCTTTTGAAACAGCAGCGACACAAGAAAAATCGTTAGCTGATGATACGAAAAAGTTAGAGCAATTAGAAAAGCAAGGGCAAGAACTATATTCTCAAATTTTACAAGAAGGTAAAGAACATAATGAAGCAGTCACGAAGAAGATAGAGGAAGCTACTGCAAATGTAAATGAGCGTGAGAAAGTATTGAAAAACGAGAAAGAACTGTTAGAGAAAGCTCAGAAGGAGACGAAATCAGTTCAAAGCAATATAGAGAAGCTTGAAGATAAGAAATTACAAAAACAAGCTAAAGCAGTAGAAGAGTCGTATAAAAACCGTTATGATGCATTCCAAAAAATGAATGAGGATTACACGAAGGCGTTAGCGAATGAAAAAGAGCTGTATGAAAAATTAAAAGTAAAAGAAACGAAGTTAAAAGAAATTGGTGAAAAAGTTAAAACTGTTAATGAGTTAAATGTGGAAGCTCAAAAGGCGAAAGAACAATTTAACAAACACACAAAAGAGTATAATGACAGTAAATTAGCATTTTACAAAGATGCACAGATTAAGACTAAAGAACAAAAATAAAGAATGATCTTAATCCTAATAAAAAAGCTATAGAAAAAGCCGGAGAAACATTGCAAAAAGTGTTTTTTCGGCTTTTGTCGTTAAATGAATAGAAAAGACTGGAATTGATATCATAAAAGAGTTATAGTGTATTATTCGAAGGAAAACATTGTAAAGTAAGGAGAATGAAATATGTCATATGAATTTTTATTCAAATTAGGTTTAGCACTCTTTTTAGGATTATTCATCGGGATAGATAGGCAGCTAAAGAATAAACCGCTTGGTGTGAAAACAAGTATGGTTATTTCTGTAGCAAGTTGTTTAATTACAATGGTTTCAATTGAATCTGTAAATGTATATTCTGTACCGGGTCATACGAATATGGATCCAATGCGATTAGCTGCCCAAATTGTTAGTGGTATTGGTTTTCTTGGGGCGGGGGTAATTTTACGAAGAAGTAATGACGTTATTTCTGGATTAACGACAGCTTCAATGGTATGGGCTGCTTCAGCTTTAGGTATTGCGATTGGAGCAGGATTTTATATACAAGCGATAGTTGCTATGGTTTTAATCATTTTAGCAATTAATGTACTTCCTCAACTTGTGAAAATTGCAGGACCGTATTCATTGAGACAAAAGGACTTATCAATAAAGATTACCGTGAACGAGCATCGAGAGTTAGATGGGATTTTTAAGCAAATTAAAAATTTAAACATGCAAGTGAAGCGAGTGAAAATTAAAGATATTGATAATGGAGCATCACAGCAATTAGAAATGGTCATTTTAGCGCCAGAAGATTTATATACAACTGAGTTATATAGTTCGTTAAAAGAGATTGATCATGTTGTATCTGTAGAAGTTGAAAGTAGATAAAAAGAGTGAGGAAAGTTCACTCTTTTTTTGTATGAAAAAACATTCTGTTATTATTATTTTCAAAGGGGATGAAAAGGATGGAGTTACATATTAGAAGGGCAATAAAAGATGATATTTCGGCAATAGCAAAAGTGCATGTGGAAAGCTGGAAAACAACGTATAAAGGGATATTTTCTAACGGGGTTTTAGACAATATAACGTATGAACAACGAGAAAACCTGTGGAAAAGCATCTTCCAAAAAGATGATAAGAACGAGTATAGGTTTGTAGCAGAGACGTCAAATGGGGAAATTATCGGATTTATCGATGGTGGAGCTGAAAGAACGGGGACATATAATTGTGATGGGGAATTATATGCAATATACATTTTACAAGAGTATCAAGGAATGCAGATAGGACAACGTTTATTTCAAGCTTTACTATCAGATTGTAAAAAAAATAATATGCAATCTCTTTTAGTTTGGGTTGTCTCTAATAATCCTTCTAAAAAATTTTATGAAAAATATAATCCTGAAAAAATTGATACAAAATTTTTAGAAAGACTAAATATAGAAGAAATAGCATATGCTTGGCGAGATATGGATTGTTTATACAAATTACTACCAATTTAGAATTCAATAATATTATTATGTAAACCTAATTTACAAGAATGAAAAAATACATCAATTATTATATTGGTGTATTTTTTTGTTGATGGATTAAATATTTTGAAAAGGTGGAAAGTTTAGCTAGATAAAAAAATTCTGAAATATACCTTGAAATGATTATCATTATCAATTAGAATCATAGTTGATAATAAAATTCAACTGTCAGAAGTTTTACAAAAAAATGATAGTGTTCGTCTAAAAGAGGAGGAGCAGTATGCAGCATGCGAAACAAATCGCGGAACATGCAACAATACAAAGCTTTTTAAATTGTTATTTAAGAGAAACAGGGAGTGGAGAATGGATTACGGAGGATAAAAGGATAGAAAATATTTTCTGCCATTCATTTCGAAGAGACGCTATCCCCACTTATTTATGCTGTCGGTTATCGGCACAAAACGTTACTTTGTATGGGGAAGTTATATATAAATCGTCAACGGACCGTCATCTATTTGGAGAACAATTTTATTACCAAATTGGCGAAAATAAAAATGTTATTAAAGCAGATTATATTACGGTTATTATGTTTTTAATAAAGGAAATGTCTATTAACTATGGAGAAGGTACGAATCCTGATGAACTTATGCTTCGAGTTATTCGCAGTTGTCAAAATATTGAGAAGTTTATACAAGGAAGGAAGCAGGATACAGGTGAATTATATGGTTTCCATACAACTTTTATAGAGGCGGAGCAATCTTTATTATTTGGACATTTAACTCATCCTACACCAAAGAGTAGACAAGGTATATTGGATTGGAAAAGTTCAATGTATTCTCCTGAATTAAAAGGGGAGTGCCAACTTCACTATTTTCGGGCACATAAAAGTATAGTAAGTGAAAAGTCATTGTTACAAGATTCCACAACGGCGATGATAAAAAAGGAATTAAAGTACGATGAAAAGGTTAATCAAGAATTTATTGAAAAGTACTGCCAAGAAGATGAATATTCATTAATTCCAATCCATCCGCTACAAGCAGAATGGCTATTACATCAATTGTATGTGCAAAATTGGATGAATCAAGGTGTACTTGAATATATCGGTCCAGTAGGTAAGTGCTATATGGCGACATCATCACTTAGAACGCTATATCACCCTCATTCGAAGTATATGCTTAAATTTTCATTCCCTGTAAAGGTGACAAATTCAATGCGTATTAATAAATTGAAGGAACTTGAGAGTGGACTTGAAGGTAAGGAAATATTGAACACTAAAATTGGAGAAGTGTTAGAAAAGTTTCCAGGGTTTGATTTCATATGTGATCCGGCCTTTATTACTTTAAAACATGGGGCAAAAGAATCTGGATTTGAAGTAATTATTCGAGAAAACCCATTTTATAGTGAAAATGAAAATGATGTGACACTTATCGCAGGGCTAGTACAAGATGCTATTCCAGGGGAACGAACGCGTTTATCGAATATTATTCATCGCTTAGCAGATTTAGAAGGTAGAAGCTGTGAAGAAGTAAGTTTAGAGTGGTTTAGACGATATATGAATATCTCTTTAAAGCCGATGGTATGGATGTATTTACGTTATGGCGTTGCATTAGAAGCGCATCAACAAAATAGTGTTGTTCGATTGAAAGATGGTTATCCAGTTAAGTTTTACTTCCGTGATAATCAAGGTTTTTATTTCTGCAATTCAATGAAGTCTGTGCTAGATAATGAACTAGCCGGTATTGGCGAACGCACTGGGAATTTATATGATGATTACATTGTAGATGAAAGATTTCGTTACTATTTAATTTTCAATCATATGTTTGGACTAATTAATGGTTTTGGTACAGCAGGATTAATTAAGGAGGAAATTCTTCTTTCGGAATTAAGGTCTGTACTTGAATCTTTCCTTCCATATAACCGCGAACCATCAACATTTTTGAGAGAATTATTGGAAGAAGATAAATTGGCATGTAAAGCGAATTTACTAACGAGATTTTTTGATGTCGATGAACTGACAAATCCTTTAGAGCAAGCAATTTATGTACAAGTAGATAATCCACTCGTTAGAGAAGTGGCTGTTCGTTCATAAGTAGTGTTAAAATTTCACGTAATACAAAAAATGGAATCCGGTAATCCATTTTAAAGCGGAGGGATTTATGAAAGAGGAAGTCTATCACACAAAAGTATTGAAGGCACTTCAGTCAAAAGAATACATGTTTGTGAGAAGGAGAGTACTACGCCAATTAGTAGAATCGTTAATTTATGAGGGAATCATTACACCAATTCGTATAAAAAAGGAAGAACAAATTCTTTTTATTATACAAGGTCTCGATGTAGAGAATCGAAATGTTACGTATCAATGTTATGGGCAAGAACGTATGACTTTTGGGCGTATTTGTTTAACGGACTCATTAATAATGAGAGTTCAAGATGAAAAAGAAGAAATACAATCTGTTTCGCAATTTTTACAGGAGATTTTTCGAATTGTTAAAGTGGAACGAACGAAATTGGATTCTTTTATTCAAGAATTAGAACAAACAATCTTTAAAGATACGATTGCACAATATGAGAGAAGTAGTGAAGTAGACTATATTGTGAAATCTTATGATGAGCTTGAAAGTCATTTAATAGATGGGCACCCGTATCATCCTAGCTATAAAGCGCGCATCGGGTTTCAATATCGTGATAATTTTCAATATGGATTTGAATTTATACAGCCAATGAAAATTATATGGATAGCAGTTCACGAGAAATATACGACTGTAGGATATGAAAGTGAAGAGAGTTACAACTGTACCTTGAAAGAAGAAATCGGTGAACAGAAAATGGAAGAGTATATGGATCGTATTCGAAAAATGGACTGCGATTCGAAGAAGTATATGTTTATACCTGTTCATCCTTGGCAGTGGGAGAACTTTATTATTCCGAATTATACTGACCATATACAGGATAAATATATTATTTATTTAGGGAAATCAGAAGATGATTATTGTGCGCAGCAGTCGATGCGGACATTAAGAAATGTTACGAACCGAGCGAAGCCATATGTAAAGTTATCAATGAATTTACTCAATACTTCAACTATCCGTACATTAAAACCACATTCGGTTGTGAGTGCACCTGCTATATCGAATTGGTTAAAAGATATAGTAAATCATGATCCTTATTTAAGGGATGAATCGCGTTTAATTTTGTTAAATGAATTTTCGAGTGTAACGTATGATACGAATAAAAAAGCTACATATGGCTCATTAGGATGTATTTGGCGCGAAAGCGTTCACAAATATTTAGATAAGAAAGAAGAGGCAATCCCATTTAACGGTTTATATGCCAAGGGAAAAGATGGGACACCAATTATTGATTTGTGGTTAAAGAGATATGGAGTAGAAAGCTGGTTACAATTGCTTATTCAAAAAGCAATTATCCCAGTTGTACACCTCGTTGTAGAGCATGGAATCGAATTAGAGTCACATGGACAAAACATGATTTTAGTTCATAAAGAAGGAATACCAGTCCGTATTGCACTAAAAGATTTTCATGAAGGACTGGAGTTTTATCGTCCATTTTTGAAAGAAATCGGAAAATGTCCTGACTTTACTAAAATGCATAAAATATATGCGAATGGTCAAATAAATGATTTCTTTGAAATGGACCGTATTGAATGTTTGCAAGAAATGGTTTTAGATGCGCTTTTTCTATTCAATCTAGGTGAACTAGCTTTCGTGCTGGCAGATGAGTATCAATTACAAGAGGAACAATTTTGGATCATTCTTGTTGAAGAAATAGAAATTCATTTTGAAAGATTTTCGCATTTGAAAGAACGTTTTGAAGCATTACAATTATATGCACCTACATTTCATGCAGAGCAATTAACGAAGCGACGCTTATATATGGATGTGGAATCACTTGTTCATGAAGTTCCAAATCCGTTGTATAGAGCAAAGCAACTTACAATACAAAAATCAGTTGTTACAGGGGGAAATCATGCTAATCGTTAATAAACAAGAATATAGCAAAAATGATTTTGAATTGAAATTACAAGTTTACGAGGAAATGGAACAGTTCCAAGAAGCAGAAGGAAATAGATTTGCCCTTTGTCTAAAAGATCCATTTGATATTATTACACTTGTATTTTTCCTACGAGAAAAGAGAGCATCTGTACTACTTATTCATGAAGATACACCAAAGGATACAGCTATTGAAATGGCAAGGCGTGCAAATTGTACTGGACTTTTATACGTAGAAAGTAACGACTTTATAAAATTAGAAGTAGAAAAGCCATTGCAAGAAGAATCTTCGTTATTACAATATAGTTCAGGAACAACAGGGGAACCGAAACTGATTCGTAGAGCATGGACGGAAATTGAAACGGAAATTGCTACTTACAATGAAGCTTTAAAATGTGATGAAGACGAAGTGCCAATCGTTATGGCTCCCGTTTCACATTCATACGGATTAATTTGTGGCACGTTATCTGCAATTACAAGGGGTAGCAAGCCTATCATCATTACTAATAAAAACCCTAAATTCGCATTAAATATAATTCGTAATACCGAAAAACATATCATATACGCAGTACCACTTATGTTACATATTATGGGGAGTTTTCCACAAGGGACTTTTCAGTTTCATAAAATTATGACATCAGGATCACCTTTGCCAGAAATGCTATTTTACAAGCTGAAAGGGATGACGAAACATATGATGCAGCAGTATGGATGTTCTGAAGCTGGTTGCATTAGTATATGTCATGATATGGAAACACATTTGGATTTAGGAAAACCACTTCCTCATGTAAGTATTAACATTGGTTCAGATGAAAATGAGCCGGAAGAAATCGTAGTAAAAATTGCGGAAAAGGATATTTATACGAAAGATTTAGGGTATAAATCTGAGCGGGGCCTTCAATTTATGGGGCGTATGGATGATGTTATTAATGTATCTGGTCTAAAGGTCTTTCCTATAGAGGTGGAAGAAACGATGCTTCGACTAGATGGTATTCAGGAGGCGATTGTATACCGCGGCAAGCATCCTGTGATGGGGGAAATAGTAAAAGCGAAAGTAGTCTCTCGTATTGAACCAGTGCAAATAAGAGAATGGTGCATACAGCATTTACCGTCTTATAAAGTACCGCATGAAATTGAAAATGTAGCAGAGATTCCGAAAAATAAAACAGGGAAAGTAAGTCGGAAGTTATTAGAGATGGGAGAGATAACAACATGAGGCGTGAAATGTTAAAAGAAGCAGTTTTAAGCATTATGAGAGAAAAAATGGAACTGAAAAATGTAACGCATTTAGAAGAAACGATGCGTTTAAATCAAGATTTATATATTGATTCAGTAATGATGTTGCAGCTTATTGTATACATTGAAATGGAATTAAAGTTATGTGTTCCAGAAGATGAGGTAGATCCAAAGGCATTTCTTACAGTAGGATCTTTGCTTGACTTTATGGAAGAGTTAAAGCCGTTACAAGAAGCAAATATGAATGATTAACTTTGAGAAAGTGGATGAGAGTATGACTTCAATTAAAGTTCACTGTTTAGTGAGTTGTTTTTGTGAAATTATAAAAAGGCGTAGTGATATAGATTTCCGTCCATTTTATTTCGGATTATGGGATGGAGACTTTGATATAACAGAAGGCGGGATTATTTCTTATCATTCCGAAAACATTAACCATGATAATTACTTGCTTTGGTATGAAAAATTGTATGGGATAAAAGTGAACGAATGGTATGATCATTCAAAAGATAAGAGTATCAATGTAGAAACATTTTTAGAATTAGTGGAAAATAAGCCTGAAAATCGTTACATAATTGTAATGGTCGATATGTCTTTATTACCAGAGAGAGAAAATAAGTTTCATCAAAAACCGTTTCCACATTATTTAATGATATCGAACACAGAGAAAGAAAATGAATGGTTCATGCTTGACCCTGATTTTCGCTGGGAAGGGAATATGGAAAAAGATAAAATGCTTCACTCTGTTAAAGACAACCCATTTGGTGGAGGCTATTTCATTGATATAGAGGGAATTCAGGAGCCAACACAAGAAATGGTAGAAAGTTATTTCATGGAAACATTCAAAAAGAATGATAATGAACTAACTATGGAATTAAAAAATTTAATAATAAAAATGGTAAATGAAGAGGATGGGTATTCACTTTCTGGGCTCGTAACGGCAGTAAAGCAAATACCCGTATTAGCAATACGAAAATATAGCTATGAACATGCCTTTGCATACTTCCGCGAAACGTTACAATATGCGGAGCAAGAATTTGATTATTGGTGTGATCGAGTGGAAGACATTGTACAAGGATTTACAAATGTACAGTACCGCGCAATCAAAATGGTAATGACAAAAGATAAAGATATGTTAATACCAATTGTTGAGAAGCTTGATGAAATGAATACAATTGAACTGCAAATTAAGGATGAATTAGAGAGACAGTTTCTGTCATGGAAAGATATGAAAACAAATCAGTCTGTCTTAACTTTTTAAAGCAATCTAACTGAATTTAAGATAAGGGAGTTCAAACCTATGAAATATTCACTATGTACAATTTCATTTCGCCATCAACTAATTTCATTTACTGATATTGTTCAATTTGCATACGAAAATGGTTTTGAAGGGATTGAGTTGTGGGGGACTCATGCACAAAATTTATATATGCAAGAGCGTGAAACGACAGAGAGAGAACTGGATTTTTTAAGGGATAAAAATTTAGAAGTTACGATGATAAGTGGTTATTTAGATATATCGTTATTAGCAGATTTTCAAAAAACGCTGGAAAAATGTGAACAACTGGTAACACTAGCTAATTGGTTTAATACAAATAAAATTCGTACGTTTGCCGGGCAAAAAGGTAGTGAGGATTTTTCGGAACAAGAGAGAAAAGAGTATGTGAAGCGAATTCGCATGATTTGTGATCTATTTGCTCAGCACAATATGTATATACTATTAGAAACACATCCAAATACGTTAACGGATACTTTGCCGTCTACTTTGAAATTGTTAGAAGAAGTAAATCATCCATATTTGAAAATAAACCTGGATTTCCTTCATATATGGGAGTCTGGTGCAGATCCGGTAGATAGTTTTCAGCGACTAAAGCCGTGGATACAACATTACCATTTTAAGAATATATCATCAGCGGAGTATTTACATGTGTTTGAACCAAATAATGTATATGCTGCTGCTGGAAGTCGTATAGGAATGGTTCCATTATTTGAAGGTATAGTAAATTATGATGAAATCATCCGGGAAGTGAAAGGTACTGATCATTTTGCTTCGCTTGAATGGTTTGGGCATAATGCGAAAGATATATTGAAAGAAGAAATGAGAGCATTAACAAATAGAAAATTAGAAGTAGTAACCTCATAAGATGAAATGATGTAAGAGTCTCGTTTAAGAGACTCTTTTTTCATGGAATAAATAACCAAAAATTACCATGTATTTAATTTCGGATTTGATACAATTTAATATATATAAGGAGGTGATCGGTAATGGCTAGAAATCGTAACGCTAATCAATTAGCATCACATGGAGCACAAGCAGCTCTAGATCAAATGAAGTATGAAATTGCACAAGAGTTTGGTGTACAGCTTGGAGCTGATACTTCTTCACGTGCAAACGGTTCTGTAGGCGGTGAAATTACAAAACGCCTTGTAGCGATGGCAGAACAACAGCTTGGTGGCGGATATACTCGCTAAATGTAGAAGGTTATAGGAGAAAGGAAGGATTCTTCCTTTCTTTTTATTTTCAATTAATTGGTATGGATATATTGTGAACTGGATTCAAAGAATAGGAGTAATGCTATGTTTTACCCAATTTCTTTTGTTGTGAATGGAAAGCAGTAAAGATGTAATAGCCCTGGTGGAATGTAAAATTAAGTTCCAGCAGGGCTATTATATGGTAAGAAATATATGATGAAAGGTTCCGAAATCAACATGTTAAAAAAAGAAAACTGTTGTTTAATTGCACTTGCATCAGTTCCACTCGTTATGACATTAGGTAATTCAATGCTTATTCCAATCCTGCCAACCATTGAAAAGAAATTACATATTTCATCTTTCCAAGTATCCATGATTATTACAATTTATTCTATCATTGCAATTATACTTATACCGATTGCTGGTTATTTATCAGATAGATGGGGACGAAAGATGGTAATGGTTCCAAGTCTATTAATTGCAGCTATTGGAGGAGCGATAACAGGCTGGGTATCATGGAAAGTTGATGACCCTTACGTTTGGATTCTTATCGGAAGAGCAATTCAAGGGATAGGTGCTGCTGGTGCTATGCCAGTTGTCATACCATGTGTAGGTGATTTATACAAAGATGAAAAACAGGTTAGTGCAGGTTTAGGAATCATTGAGACGTCAAATACATTTGGAAAAGTATTGAGTCCCATATTAGGATCAGCTCTTGCATCTATTGTATGGTTCTTACCGTTTTGGGCGATTCCAGTTTTATGTGTAATATCGATTGTTTTACTACTGGTACTAGTAAAGGCGAAGAAACAAGAAGAAGAAGTCCCACCACTTAAAGAATTTATTCAATCTATTATCTCGACGTTTCGAGAAAAGGGAAGATGGTTAATTGCCATTTTTATACTAGGTGCAATTATTATGCTCATTTTATTCGGAATACTTTTTTATCTGTCGACTATACTGGAGTCAAAGTACGATATTCATGGTATATGGAAAGGGTGTGTACTCGCTATTCCTTTACTTGTACTATCACTTAGCTCATATATGGCTGGTAAAAAAATTGGAGATAAACAAGATATTATGAAAAAGTGTATTTATATTGGATTTTTACTGGCTGCTGCATCTGCCTTCTTACCTTTATTCCTAAAAGGAATCTATTTACTACTTCTTTGTCTCGTTATTATGGGGGGAGGAATTGGTATGGCTTTACCGTGTCTAGATGCTCTTATTACACAAGGGATTGAAAAAGAGCAGAGGGGGACAGTTACGTCATTTTATAGTTCAATGCGATTTATCGGTGTTGCAGCTGGGCCACCCCTGTATTCTTTTTTTATGAAAGGGGCGGACCATGAGGTATTTTATTTAACAAGCATCTTCGCTGCTATTGGTGCCATCATAGCAATTATTTGGATTAAACCAGCAAAAGATAAAATGATGGTAAAGCAGAAAGCGGAACCAACTTCATAATTCAAAAGAGAATTGCATGCTAATTACATAACATGCAATTCTCTTTAATTAGTTAGGAAAAATAACTTGTTTTAACATATAAAGTGCGACTCCCCATATGATTAGCCCTGAAAATTTATTTAATATTGTGATCGTTTTCCCTGTTGAGTTTAATCCTTTTAGAAATCTCCCGGTAAAAGCTAAACTAATAAACCAAATCCAAGAAACTATAATTGTTGCAAAAGTGAAAGCCCATTTCTCACTTCCTAGGTACTGTATAGAGTTTGTTCCGATTACACCTATTGTATCTAAAATTGCGTGTGGATTTAGTAATGAAACCGATGCAGCGAAAATAATTTGATTTTTTAAAGGCATGCTTTTTTCTTGTTTTACATCATTTGAAGGATCGCTTCTCCAAATAATCCAGCCCATATACATAAGAAAGAAAAATCCAATTATATACAGAGTAGTTGTTAACCAAGAAAAAGTAAGGAGTACAAGGGATACACCTTGTACAGCAATTAAGATTAATAATGTATCACATATAGATGCAGTCAAGACTACAGGAGCAGCTCGCCAAATATTTGGTTGACTAGCGCCTTGGTTAAAGACGAAAACATTTTGGACACCTAATGGAATGATAAGACCAAATGCAAGGATGATACCGTGAATAATTGCTTCACTCATCATATTACCTCCTACTTAATGTGATTAGTTATGATAGTGTATATTGTATAGAAGAAATGAAAATTTGTATCCATCCATATGGTTGGATAGGTTACCAACCATAAAGTATGCGAGGTGATATAATGGAAAGGCTCGTTTGGAAACCTAATATGTCTTCGTCTCTTCCTTTATATAAACAAATTGCATCTTATATAAAAGAAAGAATTGTTAATGGGGAATGGACAGTTGGAACTAAATTACCTTCACAAAGAGATTTGGCGCATACGTTTGAAGTGAATCGAAGTACAATTGTAATGGCTTTCGATGAATTAGTAGCAAAAGGGTATATTGAGGGGAATGGCCGGAAGGGAACGATTGTTATAAATAATAGTGAGGGTACTTCTACATATGCCCCGCCTCCAAACTGGCAGTCTTATGTAGAAACAGGACTTCATTATCCGAATCTTCCTGCTATACAAGAGATTAATCAAGCTGAATTTTACCCAAATGTAATCAGGTTAGGAACTGGCGAGCTTTCACCGAGTCTTTTACCTGAGGAAAAGATGAAGAGAATTATTAATAAAGTTATAAAGACAAATGTTACACTTGGGTATGAAGAACCGAAAGGAAATCTCCATTTAAGAGAAAAAATTGCGGAATATTTAAAAGGGCATGGTGTATATGTATCCCCTGACTCTATTTTAATTGTTTCAGGGGCAATTCAAGCACTTCAGCTTATTTCTATGGGGCTTCTTCCTAAAGGAGCGTCAATTTTATTAGAAAAACCATCATACTTATATTCTCTCAATGTATTCCAATCAGCAGGAATGCGCTTGATTGGAATACCAATGAATGAGAACGGTATAAATACTTCATATATTACAAAATATAAGAAACAATTTAACGCATCTATTTTATACACAATCCCATCTTTTCATAATCCGACCAATTTTAGTATGAACGCTAAGAAGAGGGAAGAAGTGATGGAGATATGTAATGAAATTGGATTACCTATTATTGAGGACGCGGTATATCAAGATTTATGGTTCGATGCACCAGTTTTAAAGCCTTTAAAGGCATATGATAAAAATGGGATTGTGCTACATATTGGAAGTATGTCCAAAGTCATTAGTCCTGGTTTAAGAATTGGATGGATTGTTGGATCAGAACCAGTTATTCAAAGATTGGCAGATATAAAAATGCAAACTGATTACGGTTCAAGTTCAATATCCCAGCAAATTGCGGCAGGGTGGTTTACAAATGATTTGTATGATGAGCATTTGCAGTTTGTAAGAAGTGAATTGAAAAAACGTAGAGATTTTATGGTAAGTATGTTAGAAAAGTATTGTAGTGGAATTGCAACTTGGCATGAGCCGGCAGGAAGCTTTTACATTTGGCTACATATAAATCTACCAATATCGAATCGTAGTTTATTTGACAAAGCTTTGCAAGAAAAGATTTTATTAAACCCAGGCACTTTGTATGATAGAAGTGCTAACCAATTTTTACGTCTTTCTTATTCCTATGCAACTGTAGAAGAAATTGAAGCTGGAATAAAAAAGATCGCGCAATTAATTAAAGGGTAAAAGGAGAAAAACCATGAAACAATATGTGATTTGCCAAATGATTGATGGAGATAAATATTTAGCTGCTTATGCGGAAACAAAACAGGATGCAATTGAAAAAGCAGAATTATTAGGGTTAAGAACTGGACATCGTTACATAGTAATTACCGCGGAAGAAGCAGAGGGGTTAACTTATCCTTAAACAATAGGAGAGTACATAAGAAGTAAATAAGCCTAATAATGTACTATATTATTAGGCTTATTTACTATTAAAGTGTGACAGGGAAAATAATATAATTATGAGTCAAGTTGACGGAAATACCGATTTGTTTTTCGATCCTGATTTCCGTCTCTATATTCATCAACATATTGCCTGAAGTTCCAAGATTGTAAAAACTTATTAGCGGCATTATAACCAGAGTTATAGAGCCATGCTTTCTCTTCTTTAGTTAATTGAAAATTAGTACTTGTAATGGTTCCTGTTGGAATTGTAATAGTTCTAGCCTTGGATTCTTTATCTAAATGACGTAAATCATGAGCTTGCATCATTGTTTTAAATAGTCCTTTGAACATGGAAATAGGTTCGTCATAGTGGGCGGGATCAGCTTGAATCTCATCTTTTACAAAATGAAATCCAAAGGTAGGCCAGCGAGGAGAAGTCGGTGAATCGAAAATCCAAATTGGATAATTACTTAAAATACCGCCGTCAACCATATAACAAGGTTGTTTCCATTTCGGTGTTCTCCATTTCACTGGTTCGAAGAAGAAAGGAATGGTTCCACTCATTCTTACTGCTTTAGCGATAGGGAAGCGGTAATTTAAAAATCCGTAGTTTGGTAAATCATCGGGAAAAATAACCATTTTACCATTGCTTATATCTGAAGCGATAATTTTGAGTTTATTCAAATCTGGTAAGTCTGTAAACAAATGAATTCCTTTTTGTCTAAGCAGGTCTTCTAGCCATTCTTCGAGAAATACATTTGAATAAATGCCTAGAGTAGACCAAGCGCTTAATCCTTTACCAATAAAGGGGATTCTATCAAGAAAAGTTTTTTTAGTGAATTTTTCATAAGCAATGTCTGTTACAATCGTTTTTAATTCGGAACAAGAATATCCTGCTGCTAGAAGAGCTGCAATAATAGCACCGGCTGATGTTCCAGCTAAACGTTCCCATTCATAACCTTTTTCGGCTAACGCGCAAATGGCCCCTACATGAGCAATTCCGCGTACACCGCCTCCCTCGAAAACACCATCAATCTTCATTAAACATACTTCCTTTCAGATGGGAAATTTGAAAATGGCAAAAAAGCACGTATTGTACGCGCTTTTTTACAATAGTTTTTAAGTTTACTAGCAGCCGAATCCGCCGCCCCAACAGCTAGCTCCGATGATGATTAGAAGGATAAATAAAACGATTAATAAAGCGAAACCTCCATAACCACAACCACCACCACAACTACCGCCGTAACCGTAACCACCGCCGTAACCACCGCCGTAACCACCGCAACTATATCCGTAACCCATGTGGAATTCCTCCTTATATTAAAAGTGAAAATGAACGAGGGAAAGTATACTGTAAGAAATTATGAGATATCATGTTTGTAGGAACAATGTATACTATGCTCTTTTAAACTTGTTCGCGTACGAGGGATAAGCCCGTTTTTTTGAAGGCTTGTTGATTTTACGATGAATGGAGTATAATCTTTGTGCTATGATACAAATAAGTATGTAAATGTAAGGAGAATTTATGGATAAAAAAATTGAAGTATTAATTGATAAATATGGACTGACACATTTAAAAGAGGAGCTTATTAATACTGTATTTCCTTGTGTAAAAGTTGTGCCAAAACAACAGGAAACAATTGCGATAGGTAGTTCGAAAATGGGCGGAGTTCCTGATTTGCCGGATTCATTTGAATATCCAACATACAAAGGGAGTCCTCTATACTTTATCGCACAATTTAATTTAAGTGATTTACAAAACGTTGGCATGGATCATACTCTTCCTAAGACAGGGATGTTATATTTCTTTAGTATTGAAAATTACTTTGAAGAAGATGTGGATCCAACCAAAGCTGGACGTGTGCTTTATTATGATATCCCTGTAGAGCAATTACGTAGAGCAGATGAAATACAAGCGAAATATAACCAGTGTGCAATTACTTTTGAACTGACATATAAATTACCAGAGCTTTTCATTGAAGATGAGGCTGATTCAGATCGTTTCTTGCAATTACTTGAAGAGCTAATCCCAGACAACTATGATAATCATCAAATGTTTGGAGAACCATTCTCTGTACAAGATGAGGTATTGTACGAGACTGGACAATATATGGGGATAGATCCACAGCAAATGACGCTTTTATTCCAGATTGATTCAGATACTAAAAATTGTAATATGGTTTGGGGAGAATTAGGAATGCTTTATTTCTGTATTGGAAATGAAGACTTGAAAAATCGACATTTTGAAAATACATGTTGTGTGTTACAAACTTGCTAAAAAAAGGGTTGTTCTTTTTCTAAAAGAACAACCCTTTTAAAAATGTTAAATATGCATAATCTCATATGACCTATTTTGAAAAATATTGTATACTCTGAAACTATACGATACTTTTTCGTATACTTATAGAATGTAAGGAGTGACGAGATGAGAAAGACAAATAAGTATGTAACAGCTACCCTGCTTTGTTCAACAATTGTAATGGGCGGCTTACACGCGTCATCTGTATCTTACGCAGCTACGAAATCGACTGTAGTTACTACACAATCAGATGCCAAATTGTTAGATGATTTTCGAAAAGAATTAAAAAAACAGATTGATAATCGAGAAGAAAATATTACAATTGCATACAAAACGAAAGATAGAAATGCTAGAGATGTTATGGACCAATTATATAAGGAGTATAGTAAAATTGTAGATGCTGATGAGTATGTAAAATATAATGTGGCATCTACTAAGTATTCTATAAAAGGCATGCCAGGGAATTATACGTTTACATTACAAGTGGAGTATCGTGAATCAAAAGAGCAAACACAGTATGTAAAGTCTCAGGCGAAAGTAATTGTAAATTCTATCATTAAACAAGGCATGGATGAACATGAAAAAGTGAAAGCTATTCATGATTATGTTGTGAAACAAGTATCATATGATACGTCTTATCAAGCATATACAGCGTATGAAGCGTTAGCGAATCGTTCTGCCGTTTGCCAAGGATATACATTGTTAACATATCAATTACTAAAAGAAGCAGGTATTCAAAATCATATTGTAACAGGTACAGGGAATGGACAAGCTCACGCATGGAATTTAGTGAACATTGATAACAAATGGTACCACCTTGATACTACATTCGATGATCCAGTACCAGATAAAGCTGGGCGCGTGACATATTCATATTTTAATATGTCTGACGATCAGTTAAGCAAAGACCATGAATGGGATCGAAGTAAATATCCAGCAGCAACTACAAGTTACTTTGGTGAATTAACAAGTAAAATAAAAGCCGGTAGTTCAAAAACTGCTGCATATGAACAAATGCTAAAAGAAACAAATTTAAAGTATTTGTCTGCACAATATGGAGCGGAAACTTACAATGAATTTAAGGGGAAATTACAGCAACAATTTGCTTCCAAGCCAGAAAAAGTAGAAGTACGATATAAGCAGTCAATGGATGGAACGATGCAAGATATAAAGAAAGTATTAAATGAAGTAACTTGGCCAAAAGGTGCAAAGCGTGTATCTTATCAAGTTGCGCCATATAGTGCAATGACAGGTTATTCATTAGCGACAATTACATTTACGTATTAATGAAAAAGAGCATCTTTAAAAGGTGCTCTTTTTGCGTTTGGTTATAATCCTAGTGACTATTTAGAATTATGTGATAAAATAATTAAAAATAGAGGATGTGATAGTTGAATGAACTTGTTCGAAAGTAATATATTTACATTGATATATTCTTGTCTAGTAATCGGACTTGTAGTTTTGTTTCTCCTATCATTTACTTTGTTCATTAAAAGTTTATTGCAAAACAGCTCTGCGAAAAAACAACATATAATCAATATGAATCAGAAATTAGATCGGATTATTGAATTGCTTGAAAAAGATAAAAAATAATGGAAGATGTATGAAAAGGAGAAACAGATGGCGAATTACATAAAGGAATTACGTGAAAAAGTAGGGCATGATTATGTTATTTTGAATTTTGCTGGTGGTTGTGTATTTAATGAATGTGGAGAAGTGCTTCTGCAAAAAAGGGGAGACTTTAATGCATGGGGATTTCCGGGCGGTGCAATGGAAATAGGGGAATCTGCCGCAGAAACTGCCATTCGAGAAGTTAAAGAAGAAACAGGATATGATGTAGAAATTGATGAGCTCATTGGCGTGTATACGAAATATTTTCAAACATATCCGAATGGAGATCAGGCACAGGCAATTGTAATATTCTTTAAGTTTTCAATCGTTGGAGGGAACAAAAAAATAGATGGTGATGAAACGTTAGATTTGCAGTTTTTCCCGTTAGACAAAATGCCGCCATTGTTTAATAAACAACATGAAGATTGCTTGCATGATTTATTAGAGAAAAGAGTAGGGGTATTTCGTTAATATATAGAAAAAGAAGCTAATTTCCATTTAGCTTCTTTTTTATATAATTTACTTCCACCAATCATCAAACATAGATGCTGGGACTTGTCTTTTATGTTCACTCACTTTGTAACGCTTCTCGATTTTTTCAGAAACGTCAGCTGGAACGGATTTACCTTCTAAATAGTCATCTAGTTGATCATACGTAATACCTAACTCTGTTTCGTCAGCTTGACCTGGTTTTTCATCTAATAAATCAGCTGTTGGCATTTTTAAGTAAAGTCGCTCGTCTGCATCTAATTCTTGTAGTAAAGCACGTCCTTGGCGCTTCGTTAAACCTGTTAATGGTAATAAATCGGCACCGCCATCTCCGAATTTTGTGAAGAAACCTGTTACAGCTTCAGCAGCGTGATCAGTTCCGATAACAAGTAGCCCTTGTTGTCCGCCGATTGCATATTGTGTAACCATGCGAATACGTGCTTTTACGTTTCCTTTATTGAAATCTGTTAATGATTCACCTAATAAGTTTTCGTATTGATTTGAGAAGGAATCAACAGTTGAAGCGATATCAAAAGCAACAGATTGATCAGCTTGAATAAATTGTAATGCTAATTGTGCATCATCTTCATCTTTTTGTACTTTGTACGGAAGACGTACGGAGATAAATGTTGCGTTACCACCTTCATTACGCACTTCTTCGACTGCAAGCTGCGCTAAACGCCCTGCAAGTGTAGAGTCTTGTCCACCGCTAATTCCAAGTACAAATCCTTTAGCACCTGTTTTTCTTACATAATCCTTTAAGAAATCAATTCGTTTACGAATTTCTACTTTCGGATCAATTACAGGCTGAACGTGTAATGCTTTCATAATTTGTTCTTGTAATGTCATTATGTTTTCCTCCTATTCATTTTAAAGCAGTAAATAAGTTTATATGTATATTGGTACATATTTCTATCCTTTATTATTTCGCAAAACTAACGAATATACAATAGGATGCGTGTATGAATATGAATGTAGCTATTATAAATAAACTGTTTTATATAAGCAATTGTTTAAAACCTTTCAATAATGTAAGGTTTTTGTCATTTGAATCGATGGAAGGTATTTCCGAACTTTACTAATATAAAAGCATAGTTAGTAGAAGGGCGGAGAAGTAGCATGAACATTAGAGAACTCGCATTTCGAAATGTAACGCGAAATAGACGAACATACTCAGCTTACTTTTTGAGTAGTGCATTTGCCATTATGGCCTTTTTTGTATATTCATTTTTTGCGTTTCATCCGGCATTAAGTGCGGGAGAATTAGGGCAGTACGTATTTATAAGTATGTCTTTTGCACAGTCTATTATTTACTTATTTACATTCTTTTTTATTTTATATTCAATGGGAATGTTTTTGAAAACGAGAAAGCGTGAACTAGGAATTTTAATGATGCTAGGTATGACGAAATATCAATTAAAGCGTCTTATCTTCTTTGAAAATATCATGATTGGAATAGGGGCAATTATTTTTGGGATTCTTTCAGGTATGTTATTTTCAGGGATATTAATTTTTGTAGCCCCGATGATTTTAAAATTAGATATTTCTTTATCCTATTACATACCGATGAAAGCGATTGTTGTAACGAGTATTATGTTTTTCGTATTATTTATGATCATTTCATTGTTTAGTGCAGGAATGGTTCGTAAAAATAAAATTATGAAATTGT
Source organism: Bacillus cereus (assembly GCF_015071065.1). GTDB lineage: Bacteria > Bacillota > Bacilli > Bacillales > Bacillaceae_G > Bacillus_A > Bacillus_A cereus_BA. Next base: position 876,345 of record NZ_VOVA01000002.1, read on the forward strand.
TTAGAGGATCAGCAGAGGCGAAGCCAGAACCGAAGGCATCTATAATTTCGTCTATATTAGCAGTAGTATTGCTTAGTGCTGGTTATGCAGGAGCTCTTATGTCACATGGTGCAATGGTATTTGTAATGATGATTCCTGTTACAACGGTAGTCATTATTGGTACGTATTTGCTGTACAAGCAGTTGAGCGTCTTTATTATTCGATTATGTAAAAAAAGTAAACGTTTCTATTGGACACAGACAAATATTATTACTTTGTCAGATTTAGCATACCGTATGAGAGATAACGCGAGAATGTTCTTTATTGTAACAATTATTTCAACAGTAGCATTTTCAGCAATAGGTACATTGGTTGGTTTTGCTTCGATGACGAAAGAAATTATGGACAGACCAATTGCGTTTCACTATCATTCTAAGCAAGGTAATAGCAATGAGTCACAACATCTGAAGATTATTGACGAAGGATTAAAGAAACATAATATAGCAGCTTCAAAAATAAATATTTCATCGAAGACAACGGAGGATCAGTCGTTAAGAAGCGCCAGTTTTATAGAAGAATCAGATTATAAGGAATATGCAAAGTTAACAGGAGAACCATTTAATACTGTATCAAATAAAGAGGCTTTATTTTTGTCAGTCGAAATACCAGGACCACCCATGAAAGAAAGAAAAGAAATTACTTTACCAAATGTGAATGAACCTTTAAATGTGAAAAAAGTTAATACTTCTTCATTAAGTAAAATACTAAGAGGTAATGTTTATGTAATCTCTAAAAATCAATATGATTCATTACAAGATGGATTTAAAGAAGAAAAAGATTATATGTATAAAACAAAAGGAACGAAAGATGAAATTGAGGTTGGTAAAGAGCTTACACATCAGATTAAGCCTTATCAAGAACATTCAACGTTTAGTGCAGAAGAGTACGATCAAAATCAAAGTTTACAAATCGCAGGACCCATTTTATTTGTAGGTTTCTTTATTGGTATTGTATTTTTCGTTTGTGCAGGAAGCTTTCTTTACTTCCGCTTATTTTCTGATTTGGAGGACGATACTCGTTTATTTGAAATGATTCGAAAAGTTGGATTGACGAGAGGCGAATTATCGAAAGTAGTCACAATCCGCTTAGCGCTTTTATTCTTCGTTCCAGTTGGAGTTGCAACATTACACGGGGCAGTAGCATTAACGGCATTAGGACAAATGTTTGAGTACTCACTTTTTAAAGAGAATACGATTGTATTAAGTATTTTTGTAAGTATTCAAGCTCTATATTTCTTCATTATACGATCTCGTTATTTAAAACAATTGAAAGAAAGATTGAATATTCGTTAAATGTGTTTTTTTAACTTTTGTACTATATTTTCTAAAAAGAGTAAGCCATTACCAAATATATAGTGATAAAATGAAAATAGCGAGGTGAAAAAAATAATAGAGAATAAGGGGGAGTAACATGAAAGCAACAGGAATTATTCGAAAAGTAGATGAATTAGGACGGATAGTTATTCCTAAAGAATTACGAGATGTATTAGGAATACAAATCAAATCACCACTTGAAATTTTTGTAGAAGAAGACAAAGTCATTTTACAAAAATATCAACCTTACAATGCTTGTCAAATAACAGGTGATGTTTCAGATCAAAATATTTCATTAGCAAATGGAAACATTACGGTTAGTATAGAAGGGGCAAAACATGTAATAAAAGAAATTGAGCAGTTTTTGAACAAGAGTGAGATTTAGTCTTAATTTATATTATTCTTTTGAAAAACTGAAAAATAAAAGGACCATTAATGGTCCTTTTATTTTGTTTATTGAGAAACATTTGAGAGGAAGGGAAATGGAACGAATAAAACGAATGTTAAATCTAAATGTATTCAATAGTGGTCTGAAATGAAAATAATACATTTTCAGGAGGGATTACGATGAATAGTAGTACAGCGAATAAACAAAAAGGCATTAAATTAATTCCGTTTACTGTAAATAAGGTCGTTGAGCAAGTAAATGAAATTCCACCAGGTGTACAACTGATTCATGCTCCGCAAGTATGGGAAAAGAGTGCGAAAGGGAAAGATATTGTCGTTGCCGTTTTAGATACAGGTTGTGATGTAAGTCATGTAGATTTAAAAGATCGTATTATTGGTGGAAGAAATTTCACAAAAGATTATGAAGGTGATCCGAAAATTTATCTTGATAATAATGGGCATGGTACTCATGTAGCGGGGACAATTGCAGCGACTGAAAATGGTGTTGGTGTTTTAGGAGTCGCACCACTTGCTAAAATGTTAGTTTTAAAAGTATTAGCTGGAGATGGTTCTGGAGGCTATGAGCAAATTATTGAGGCCATTCATTATGCTGTAAATTGGAGAGGACCGAATAAAGAGAAAGTGAGAATTATTTCAATGTCACTGGGTGGTCCGCAAGATGTACCAGAATTACATGAAGCTATTCAAAATGCGGTAAAACAAGACGTACTTGTCGTGTGCGCTGCAGGAAATGATGGAGATTGTAACGATGATACTTCAGAATTAGATTTTCCAGGTGCTTATTCTGAAGTAATTGAAGTAGGTGCTGTTAATTTAGAGCGGAAAATTTCATGCTTTAGTAATTCAAATCAAGAAATTGATTTAGTAGCACCAGGTGATGAAATACTGTCTACGTATCCAGAGGGGAAATATGCGGTATTAAGTGGTACTTCAATGGCGACGCCGCATGTCGCTGGGGCGTTAGCACTTCTCATTAAGCAGTGTGAGAGAGAGTATGGTAGAAAATTATCAGAGCCGGAAATATACGCGCAACTTATAAAAAGGACTGTACCTTTAGGGTATGAACGTACATCTGAAGGGAATGGATTAATAGATTTATTAAAAGAATAGTAATTACTAAAAAACATCTCATATAAATATGAGATGTTTTTTAGTATGGTTCTGTCGCGTGTATTACAACATCTAATAAACCAGGGAATCTAGCATTTAAGTCTTCTTCTCGAATTGAAATAAAACGCTGTGTACCTTCAAGGCGTGTATACATTACACCTGATTCACGTAAAACTTTGAAATGGTGAGATAAAGTTGATTTTGCAATAGGGATGTTTAATGCACCACAAGATTGTTCATTTTGTTCTAGTAACATATTTACAATTTGTAAACGAATTTGATCGCTAAGTGCATATAAGACTGAAGAGAATTGAATTTCTTCTCGATTCGGATGATAGAGTGTACGCATTTTTTCACCTGCTTGTATAAGTTAAGATATTTGCACTATAACATACAAAGTGGTATATTTCTATTGTTCGATTATAATCGAACAATAGAAATATAGGGGGATAAAAAATGAAGTATACAAAATTGCAAAAGGCAGGACTAAATATTTCAAAGTTGGGGTTAGGAACAAATGCTGTAGGGGGGCATAATTTATACGCTGATGTGAATGAGGAAGAAGGGAAACGATTAATAGAAGAAGCTATTCAGCAAGGAATTACATTTTTTGATACAGCGGATTCATACGGTTTCGGTAGATCAGAGGAATTGGTAGGAGAAGTATTAAAAGAGAAACGCCACGAATTTGTACTTGCTACAAAAGGTGGAATACAGCCGTTATTAAATGGAGAGGTTCATATTAATAATGAACCAAGCTATTTAAGAGATGCTGTGGAAAATAGTTTAAGAAGATTACAGACTGATTATATTGATTTATATTATTTACATTTTACAAATCCTGAAACAAGTTACATAGATTCAATCGGAGAGCTTACGTGCCTAAAAGAAGAAGGGAAAATCCGTTCAATTGGAATATCTAACGTAAATGTAGAGCAATTAAAAGTAGCGAATCAGTATGGAGATATAGATGTTGTACAATCGCCGTATAATATGTTGGATCGTGCTGCTGGGGAAGAACTTTTGCCATATTGTATCGAATCAGGTATTTCATTTATTCCGTACGGGCCTCTTGCTTTTGGGATACTAGGTGGAAAATATACAGAAGATTTCAAATTGAGTGAAGGGGATTGGCGTCAAAGTGTAAATCTATTTGAAGAAAATACATATAAGAGTAACTTTAAGAAAGTTGAGAAGTTAAAAGGCTTAGCTAAAGAAAAGAATCTCGAAGTATCGAATTTAGCTTTAGCGTGGTTATTAAACAAAAAAGGAATTGATACTGTTATTCCTGGCGGGAAGCGAGCGGAGCAGATAAGAGAAAGTGTTAGAGCAGTGGACGTTTTATTGAGTGAGATGGATATGAAGAAAATTAAATCTATATTAGAGGATTAATAGAAAAGAGGGATAATACCCTCTTTTCGTATATAAGGAGATGGCAAAAAATGAAAAGGGAGTTGCATCATAGAAGCGTTCTAAAGAAAAAGCACCATTTAGTTATGTACTAAAACAGTGCTTTTCGTTTAGATTGAACAGTTGCTGCGTTTTCGTCGTGTATTCCTGCATCATCAATAATTCGTTTTTTAGCTTTATTTAATAGATGGTCTACTGCTTCACCAAAATAGTTAGCTTCGCTTTTTGTGCGGGCTTCTCGTAAACATTTATAGTTTTCTAGCAGTTCCTCTTTTTCGGAGTTTGTTAAGAAATCTTCTATTTTCTTTTTTGTCATACGAAACACCCTTTCTTCTGACAAACGACGCAATAGAAAATATTTATTTTTCATTATAACAATAATTTTTTGAAAAAGTATAGATTAACGTCGCAATAATTTGTCAATTTCTTGAATTTTCTCATCAGCTTTCCCAATTTGCGTATTTTTAGCCTGTTCACCACCTAGAGCTTGATGAAGTAAAAAGGTTTGGCCTGAAATAGCGGTTACAATAGATACTTTTATTATTTCTTTAATTAAGGTGACATCGAATAAAACAAGTCCAAGAAGTGCAGCTAGGCTACCTGTAAATATATCGGTTAAAAACCCAAAGTGGAAAAACGTTTTTAAACGGCGTGGAAGCAATAACTTACCTTGGTTATTGATCAGATGGGAAACGAAGCCAGTAACGCCACCAACTAGAACAGCAGTTAGCCATTGATACATTTCCATCGAATCCACTCCTTTTAGTGAATAAGATTCGTGTATTAAATATATATTCCTTTTTAAATTTTATATCAGCATATTGAGAAAATTTGTTCTGGCTATTTGCTTGTTCAATTTAATTATAACAGAAAATTTTGATATATTTCAGTCTATTATATGAATGCAGAAAGGGGTGCGTGATATGAATATAGATTATCGAGTAAGAAGTGTAGATGGTTATACAAAAAATATAGGTGAATTAGTAAGTATGATGGAGCATACGAGGGCGGTAACATTACAGGAAATAAAAAATCTATTAGTTGAGCAATTAGATTTAAGTATGCCAAGTGGTGGAAATTCAATTGGTGCTTTATTAAAACATATAGCAGCTATTGAAAAAGTCCATCAGCTTATTTCTTTTCAAAATCGTGATTTTACAAAAGAAGAATTAGAAATATGGGAAGATGCACTGTATTTAGGGGAAGCGGGGAAATCTATTCGTGGCTATGACATACCGTATTATGTACAACTTTTGCAAAAAGTGAGAGAAGAAACACTAAAGTGTTTGAGTGAACAGGATGACGAATGGCTAATGTCAGAAAGAAAGTGGCCTAATGGCGTAGCGTATAATCAGCACTACCTTTGGTTTCATGTGCTAGAAGATGAAATTAGTCATCGCGGACAAATTAAAATGCTAAAAAATAAGTTGTTTGAAAATTACGTTAAATAAGGTAGCTTTTTAATGGGATATTCCATATAATGAGAGTAATTAAAATGAGAACGGGGTGATGTATTATGGCGAAATTAACTTATATGAATAATAAACCAAATACAAAGGTGGACGGAAAGGGCGATACTCTATAAGTGAGCGCACAATCCTTCCACTAAGTTCAAACTAGGGAGGATATCAATTTGGATCAAAATATTTTAGAATCGTTCGGATGGGATGCTTTTTTTGAAGAACAAGCTGTAGAGAACTATGAAGTAGGACGTATTTTACTTGAGCATAAGCATATATATCGGATTATTTGTAATGATGGTGAATATGTAGCGGAACTGTCTGGAAAGTTTCGTCATGAAGCGGTAACGAAAGGAGATTACCCAGCGGTTGGTGATTGGGTGTATATAAAGAAAATAGAAAATGAGAAAAAGGCAATCATTCATCGTATTTTTTCGAGAAGAAGTTCTTTTTCAAGACAAGAAGCTGGTAATAGAACTGAAGAACAAATTATTGCAGCAAATGTAGATTATTTATTTTTAGTGAATGCACTTAACCATGATTTTAACGTAAGAAGGCTGGAGCGTTATTTACTATTAGCGTATGAAAGTGGTGCAATGCCTGTTATTGTTTTAACAAAAAGTAGTTTATGTGAAGATGTGGAACAAAAAATCGTAGAAACGGAAGCTGTTGCAATTGGTGTTCCGATCTTCGTCGTCGATAGTTTAGAGCATACAGGTATTGACTCGTTACAACAATTTGTTGCTTCAGGAAAAACAATTGCTTTAGTCGGCTCATCGGGGGTTGGAAAATCTACTTTGTTAAATGCACTCGTAGGAATTGAGATAGCGAAAACGGGAGATATACGTGAGGAAGATAGCAAAGGGCGGCATACGACAACTCATCGTGAGCTGTTCCAACTACCGAGTGGGGGCTTAGTCATTGATACTCCTGGCATGAGGGAGTTGCAGCTTTGGGAAGGAAGCAATGCAATTCAAACAACATTTTCTGATATTGAAGAACTTGCAAAAACATGCCGCTTCCGAGATTGTAAACATGAGAATGAACCAGGATGCGCAGTGCATAAAGCAATTGATAACGGGCTAATGACGATAAATCGTTTGCAAAGCTATAAAAAATTGCAAAGAGAATTGGCGTATTTTATGAGAAAACAAGATGCTATTCTCGCAAGAGCTGAGCGTGATAAGTGGAAGAAGATTTCTAAACAACATAAAAAAATGTAAAAAACCAAAGGACTATTCCTTTGGTTTTTTGTATTTGTAAATTTTATAATAATATTATTCATATATATAGACAAAAGGGAAATATTTGTTTAAACTTTACAAGGTGTTTATCAAAAACGAATTGTAAAAATAGAGGATAGGGAATGGGATATATTCATAATTGGTTATTTATCTTTAAAACTTAATATTTAAATGTAGGAGGTTTATAATGAGTAAACTGTTAAGGTGGTTTCGAGATATAAAAGTAGCAAAAAAGCTATTAATTTCATTTTTGGTAATTTTAATTGCAGCTGTCTCTATTATTGGAGGCATGTCTTATCAAACGGCTAAAAAGAATTTTGAATCACAAATTACGAGTAGTGCTCACGATAATATAAAAATATTAGATAATTTAATCAATCAAATGATTGAGGCAAAATTTAACGAAATAAATAACTTTGCACGAGTGATTCATAGTGATATGTATCAAGGAGATAATCAAGATGAATTAAGAAAGGTGTTATCTCAATATATTAATTTAAATAAAGATATTGAACAAGTATATGTTGCCGGCAATGATAAGAAGTTTGTGCAAGAACCAAATATACAAATGGCAGCAGATTATGATCCAACAACCCGCTCTTGGTATAAAGATGCAGTGAGTAAACAAGGTGGAATCGTGGTCACTGAACCGTATAAGGCGAAAGGAAATGGACATATTGTCGTAACGATTGCGAAACAAACAGAAGATAAAAATGGTGTTGTTGCGGTAGATTTAAGTTTAGAGAATTTATTGAAAACAACAAAGCTGATCAATATTGGTAAAAAAGGATATACTTTCATTTTAGATGGAAAACAAAAAATAATTGCGCATCCTCAAGAAAAACCAGGAGATAAAGCAGCTGATTCTTGGGCAAAGAAAATTTACGAAGATAATCAGGGCACTTTTTCATACACGTATGACGGTAGTGAAAAGAAAATGGTATTTGCTACAAACTTAAAAACAGGATGGAAAATCGGTGGAACGATGTACTCAAATGAAGTAATTGAAGCTGCTCAGCCTGTATTTTATAATATGTTAATGGTTATGCTTATTTCACTAGTTATAGGAGGAGCACTTATTTATTTCGTAACGCTTTCTATTACAAAACCTTTAAAGAGATTAGTTGCCACTTCTAAAGAAATAAGTGAAGGAGATTTAACGCAAACAATTGAAATTCATTCAAACGATGAAATTGGTCAACTTGCAAAAGGTTTTAATGAGATGACAGATTCACTACGAACGTTAATTGGAAGAATTAATGATTCGGCCGGGCATGTTGCAGCGGCATCAGAAGAGCTAACTGCGAGTGTAAGACAAGCGAGTGAAGCAACGGAACAAATTACAATGGCAATGGATGAAATATCAAGTGGGGCAACGACGCAAACAACAAGTGTAGAAAATGGTGCGATGTTACTGTTTGATGTAACAGAAGGAATTCAGCATGTAGCAAATAGTTCATCATCTATTAATACGGCTTCTACTCATACTCGTGAAAAAGCAGAAGATGGTGGAAAGCTAGTAGGGAAAACAGTAAATCAAATGCAGTCTATTGCAGAATCTGTTTCACAATCTGATGCAGTTATACAGTTATTAAATAATAAATCAAAGCAAATTGGTGACATATTAGAAGTAATCCAAAATATTGCAGATCAAACAAATCTTCTTGCTTTAAATGCTGCAATTGAAGCTGCAAGAGCTGGTGAGCACGGAAGAGGATTTGCGATCGTTGCAGATGAAGTACGTAAATTGGCAGAGCAATCTAGCGTATCTTCCAGTGAAATTAGTAAATTAATATGTGAAATACAAGATGATATGAGTAAGACAGTAAAATCTATGGGTCATGTAAATGAAGAAGTTCAATCTGGACTAGTTATTGCAAATGAAACGAAGCAAAACTTTGCTGAGATTTTACAATCTACAAATGAAATTGCTAATCAAATTAAAACGATGGTTGAAACGGCTAATGGGATGTCAAAAGGTGCCAATGAAGTATCTATTTCAGTAGGGCAAATTGCAATGACAGCACAGAATAATGCGACGAGTACACAAAGTGTCGCGGCGTCTGCTGAAGAACAATTAGCTTCGATGGAGGAAATTGGTTCCGCAGCTGGTACATTATCTCAAATGGCTGAAGAGTTGCAAGGATTAATTGAAAGATTTAAAGTGTAAAGAGAGATAACTGCCTCAAAATAGCATTCGTGCTATTAGAGGCAGTTTTTTTAGCAAATATTTTAATAATTAGTGGAGGATGGGCGGAAAAAGGGGGTAATGAAAAAGGAGAAAGCAGAACAAGAGGCAGCTGAAAAACAACGGAAACAACAAGAAAAAGAAGAACAGAAAAAACAACAAGTTGAAGCTACAAAAAAGGAAGAACCAACAACTACTTCTGGTAAACACTATTAAAGGCTTAAAAGACGAATTATCCATTGGGATGCCATTTAATGATTACCTTGCTAAAAAGAAATCATTAAATGTAGAGAATCTCTTCAGTATTTCACTCGGAAAAGGTAATGTAGGTAGTGTTCTGCAAGCTCAAGATGGAGTATTAGTTGTATGTATTGATGGAGAAAAGATATTTGATTTAAAAACATTTAAAAATATTGATGAAGCTAAAGAATACGAAAAGAGTTTAAAAATAAAACAATAGACTTGAATCATATTTCTCAATGAACAATATAACTTAGCATAGTAAAATAACATATCCATAAAAAGGTGATTTCATATAATATTATTTATATGAAATATTAAAATGAAGATAGGGGAAGTGAATATGGACAAGAAGCTAACGTATTGGCTAGGATCGATTATAGGGGTAATAGTACTTGCAGCTGGTATGACTTATGGAATGTTACAGTTTGCTGAAGTACCAATGGGTAGTGAGAAGCATGATTTTGCAGAGTCTGAGTATAAAGAAGCACCACCATCGAATGAAGCAGAAATTGAAGGTTCAAATGCACAACTCCACATCACTACAAGTTCTACTGAAGAAGAAGTTATTTCAGCAATGCATAGCATGACTCATCAAAAAGTAAAAGTGAATGACGGACGGGGAGCAACTCCTATGTCTAAAAAGAATGCAGAAAAAGTAAGAAGCATTTTAAACCAAAATGATTTCAAGAACAAAGAAGAACTATTAGCAATCACTGAAAGATGGGTAAATAGAGATTTTAGTAAAATCGTAGAAGAACATAACTATTTCTGGGAACTTCAAGACGGCAAGATAGGTAAAGCTACAGAAATGGATCCGATAGAAGAGCAAGCATTCTCTTTAAATAATTTCGGTGATGAAGTAACAGCCGCTTTACATAAATCAGGAGATCTTTAGTACGTTGGATAATAATAAACATCTATAAATTATGATTAGAAGCTTCCCTTTGTGTATTTATCTTTTCTGAATTTCTTCAATACATAGATGCGATCTCAAGTCGGAGGAAGGCACCTTAGGGTGTCTTTTCTTTATTTTCAAAAGGACCTGCTCAATTAATGCGTAAAAACATAAAGTAAAATGAATCCGTTAAAATACATGAGTGACCCCTTGTTTTCTCCTCTTATCTAAAGGAGGAACTATTATGGGCTTTGGTGGTAGTTGCAGTAGTTGTGGTGGCGGCTTTGCTTTATTAGTTGTATTATTTATTCTATTAATCATAGTTGGAGCTTCTTGCTTCTGCTAAAAAAACTATCAGAAAGGACGCTCATTTG
>NZ_VOVA01000020.1 GCF_015071065.1 Bacillus cereus
GGTTCAGCAAGGAAAAATACAGATGATTAAAGGTATGCATGAACTTGGTGTACCACTTGAAACGATTGCTAAAGCCAGTAAATTAGGCATAGATGAGGTTGAACGTATTTTAGAGAAAAAATAATCAACATCAAAAAAAGAACCTATTAATTGGGTTCTTTTTTTGAGCTATTTGTCAACTAAGGGTAGCACCAAATAATTTTTTATAAGTAGTAATATAAACTTATATTATGACACTTAACTTTATTTTCTTATTATTGATGAGATCGCTCATTTAAAATTGCATTATATAAAAACTGTGCATACTGTTCCCGTGTAACTTTCATATCCGGAGCAAATTTCCCTTCACCAATACCTGCTGCAATATGGTTCGATTGTACGGCACTAATTGCATCTTTTGCCCATGAATTCGCTGAAACATCGTTGAAATTATGTGGAGCCTTCACATTTAATCTAAAAGCTTTCGTAATAACTTGAGCCATTTCTGCACGTGTTATTGCAGCTTTCGGTCTAAAGTTTCCTTGATTATCGCCTTGGAAAATCCCTAGCTTAGTTAAAGCTAGTATTTCCTCAGAAAACATTGTTGAATTTTTATCGATATCTCCGTATGGATTTTCATATTTATCTTGTTTTTCTATATGCAAAGTACGGTAAATTAATGCAGCCACTTGTTCACGTGTTACATTATCACCCATACCAAATATTCCATTCCCATAACCTGCAATAATTCCTTCATTCGCTAAATGATGAATCGTATTAAATGCCCAATGTCCTTGTGGGACATCCTTAAATATATTTCTATTTACTCCCGCATCAATTGTTAAATCATCATGTAAAAGAGTAATGGTATCTGTTACCCCAGCCTCACTTACATTAGATTCAACTGTTACATCTTGCCCACTTTGTTTTGGCATGAATATATACCCGGTAAGCTTCTCTACCTGTACACGATATGTGTTTTCTATTAATCCATCAAACAAATAGTGGCCTTCTTTATCTGTTTTTACTTCTTTTAATCCATTCCCATCTTTATTTAACAGTTGAACACGAACGCCTTCCATTCCTTTTTCACTTTGATCTTGAATACCATTTTGGTTACTATCTTCCCATACTCGGCCACCTAATTTGAGCACATTCGCTTTAACAGGCTTAGAATCAGTTGCTTCCCAAATAGGAGCGATTAATATTGGATAGTTCAAAGCTTCTATTTTTTGCCGCGTTTCTTGCGATGCTTTCAGACCCCATTGATCAAAAAATGGTAGTAAATTTTGTTTCGCTACTTTCGATGTATTATAAATAAATGCTTGCCTTTTCTCTTCATCCGCTTTTGGAAGTTGATTTTCTGGTAACTCTCGATATAGTTTGTGAAGGGTCGGATAAAAATCTTCACCGTATGCTAGATTAAGTTGCCAAAGCATAACAAGTTTCACAAACAAGTCATTAATATTTTTATAATCTTTATCTGTTTGTTTTAAGTATGCAAAGGCTTTATCGTAATCACCTGACTTTTCTAAACGCGTCGGTTGATTCGGGAATAATTGCTTTTGTGCAGCTAAAGAGAATATATTAGTCGTTACGTCAACCATACCGTGAAGGTCCGTCCACGTCAAAGGATGTATTTCTCTTGTGTGTCCCGCTTCGTGCATTTGTCCCCATCCAAATTTATTTACATTTAAAGCACTTTCGATTGCGTTACCAGCAGTAGTAAATACGGCTCCATCCCAACCTGCATACATGCCCCAATCTGGTTTGTTAGGATTTTCTACAAAAGCCCAAATGCGACGAGTCGGACGATGTAAAGGATTAGGGTCTTTTTCAGATAACCCTGATATCTTATCTTGTGCTCGAATCATTTCATCATATTTTTTTAATAGAGGAACAGGATCTTGATCCACAATATATTTCTTGGCACTATCCTGCGTAACAGTAAGTACTGCTTTTTCTGATTTCAATTGTACCGCATGTGCATCTGGATACTTATTCATCATCGCAATCCAGTCTGCTTTCGTATGTTTCCCTAGTTCAAAGAATGGAACAGGGCTTCCGCCTTGTGTTACTTTCACCTTAACTGTTCCTGTATCTTGAGGATTATCAAATCCTATTAAACCACCGTTTGGAGAGGAGATGGTATTAGAACCAGGAGAAAGATCAATTTCTTTTCCCCATTCTTTATCATATTGGTGCGTCCCAATAATCGCTCTAATCTTTTGTGTTCCCGATACTTCAATTGTAACTTGTTCATTCGGTTTTACATAGATTCCAGTTGGTATATAGTTTTTTTGCTCACTTCTTCTTTCTCTTTTTGCTTCACTTCTAAAACTTCCTACACCCGGAAGTTCAAAATCCCTCTGCTCATATTGGTTTGTAGTCTGTGCAGCAATCGTTTCAGCATGAATAATCAAGCTATTTGTCATGATAGGTGAAAATAATGTAGTTGCCAAAATAGCAGATGTCGCAAGTACTTTCATCGGTTTTTGAAACATATAATGATTCCTTTTCTGCATATAAATAATCCTTTCCTTTTCAATTAGTTCCATTAAAGTCCTTTCGCTGAATGAATGTAATTAATTTCGATTTCCTGTCGGTTTCATTTTTTGAAAATTAAGAAATAAGTGCTCGTAAATCTTCCTATAGTTTGATAAATATAAAACATAACCGAAGAAAGAAATCTCCATCCTTATTCATACTAAATAATTACGAAAGGTAGGATATGGGAATGGAACGAACCCATTTCCTTTTTTTCTTACTACTACGAACTTAACATCGAACAGATCGTACAGCAATCAAAATTAGACAATTTAAGCTGTTTTTCGACATTTTTTTGCCACCTTACGCAAAAATATTGAAGGTACCTGAAGTTGTTAGATCTCTATAAAAAAACAGACAACCTTACCAACAAATACAAGGTTGTCTGTTTTTAATAGTATTCAGGTGCAATCCGGTCCTATTTGTGGTTGTCCAATTTGTGGTTGTCCTATTTGTACAATCTCTCCATTTTGTAGAATCTTAGCACCTTCATATAATTTATCTGCATAATTTTTAAGGTCTTGCCAGCTATCCTTCGCTATCTTCAAATCTGTTTTTAATAAAGCAAGGCGGTCTGGATTAATTTTGTCAACATTTTTTAGTAAAGAATCATATTTTGCTCCGATTGTATGCCACTGATTCGATATATTTTGAAGAGCAGTAATAGCTGTATCAATTGTTGCAGTCATATGTTCCGTTTTATTTTTGGCATCTGTCAAAATAACTAATTCTGCCTCTGCTCCAGAAATTCTGGACTTCAATTGTTCTATTTCTTGTTGTGCAGATGCGATATTCTTGTCAGCTTCGACAATCAATGGTATACCAACTGGAGGCATAAATACAGATAAAGCTATATAGCCACCACGCTTATCATAATTTTGTTTAATTGTATTATTAAAATTATCAATTTGTTGTTGTAAAAGTGGAATACCGGCGTTTGTACTTTCTAAAATAGACTTCAATTGATTGGAATCTGCTTTAAAACTTCTTGTATCTTCAGACATTTCATTTCGGAATGTTATCAACTTTTCTAGTAGTCCATCCACTTCTTGACTATTGTCCAAAATACTACGATATAACCTCACCAGTCTAAATTTAAATGTCACTATATCTTTTTGACCCAAAGCAGCTAGTAATTGATCATAACTCGCTTGAAAGGTATCATTATAATTTACACTATTCTGAATCGTTTTCATAATATCAGGCTTTAGATTATCTAACCAATATGTTGCATTCGTTTGCGCATCCTTTTGATGCTTAATCATGTTTGCTTTGAAATCACCATTTATAGAACTTATTTTACTTAAATCTGTCTGTTGTTGATTACGGATTGTTTGAGCATATGAATCCATTGTAAGGATATTTGCCCCCATTTTCTCCATTACTTCTTTATATTTATCAGGACCCAAATCATAGCTCTTACTATCTTCTTGCTGTTGGGACACACTATTTTGTACAGCTTGTTCTGCTGCAAAAGTATGAAGTGGGATTACATTACTCGCTGCCATTCCAGTAATGATCGTTGATAAAATAACTTTCTTATACAATTTTTTATTCACCTTTTTCACCTATTCTCTCAAATATATTACGTATTTTATTAAATTCATAAGCTTCTATTCTTTACTTCAAATGAATTACGATCATTGCAAATAAAATAACGTATTAAAATAGAGGTTTTCATACTTTCTTATTTTATAATCTTTATCAAGTTTCATAACTATATAGGAAATCTCCTGCTCAAACTTGAACAGGAGACTCATATTATGTGTTCTTCAAAAGGGAAAGTCAGTATATTATATTTTTCATTGCTTCGGAAATTTCTTGAAGTAATACTATTTTTTCTCTTCTACGAATTTAATCTCATTATTTTGAATGTTTTCAGCATACTTGTTAACCTGATCCCAGCTACGTTTAGCTATATTCAGATCTGCTTTTAATAAAGTAAGCTTGTCTGGGTTAATTCTGTCAACATTGTCATTCAATGATTTATATTTTGCCCCCATTGTCTGCCACTGATTCTTTACATTTTCAAGAGCAGTAATAGCTGCATCAATTGTTGCTGTTAAATTATTAGTATTATTTTTCAAGAGCGTTAACTTACCTACCTGTTGTTGCGCAGTTGAAATGTTTTTTGATAGGTTTATAATCTCATCTTGTGCTGTCTTTATCTGCTGCTGCGATGTAGTAACTCCGTATATCCCGCCGCCTAATGCACCTGCACCAATAGGCGCAAAGATAATTGTAGCAGTTAAGTATGCACCGAGAGCAGTTGCAACCGACGATGCAATATAAACTTTATTATTCTCATCAATTAATGTTTGATTTGCTTCGATTTGTTTCTGCATCAATGGAATTCCAGCATCTTGACCAGATAAAATATCTGTGATTTTGTTAGTATCAGTTTTTAAATTTTGTGTATCCAGTTCTAATTTGCCGCGAAAGACTTTCAAATCTTGCACTAACCTGTCCACTGCACCTTTATTCTCTGAAATACTTTCATCTAAACTTGTAAGCACAGCTTTTAGCGTTTCTTTGTCATTATTATTTGCAGCTTCTACCAAAACATCATAATAATTTTGAAATTGTGTATTATAATTGATAATATTTTGATTCGTCTGGATTATTTGCGGTTTCAAACCATCTAACCATTGTTTTGCATTTGTTTTAGAAGCATCGTGGTTGTCCTTAATGCTTTTTTGTAAATCATTGTTAATTACAGTTAAACCATCAAAATTAACATTTGCTTGTTTAACAATAGTTAAAGCATACAGGTCCATTACCAACATATTGGATCCAGTTTTCTCTAGCGCATCTTTAAGCCCTTCTGGTCCAAGTGAATACTCAGGGTAGTTATTTTCTGCATCTGCATAAATAGGTGCTGGTTTTGTTGTATTTTCTGCTGCCGAGGCATATGATGGCGTAATGCTACCCGCTGCGATTGTTGCAATTAATGTAGATAAAGCCATTACTTTATAAGGTTTTTTCATAATATTCATATCTCCTTATATTATATTATATTATTAAGATTTTTTCTTCATTCTACTATTTTGCCTCTGTTACTTTTATGTTTGTAACACTATTTTCATATCCCGTTGTTTGTTTATTCAATTCATCCGTAAACGTTTTGAGTTCTTTTAATTGTGCTTGTAATGCATTAGAATCTATTTTCGCATCAGTACTAAGACTTCTCTTCATTTGAATCATTGTGTCATTAAAGATGTCCCAACTACTTACTAGCTTGTCAAAACTCTCAATTTGCTTTTTAACTACTCTTGTAAAGTTATTTAACTGTAGATCAATAAGTGTCATTTGAGTTGCTTGCACTTCAATTTTTGATAATTTTTGTAGCAATAGAATTTTTTGTTGTTGCTTCTGACGAGCATCATTATTCAGTTTTGTTACTTCATCATTTTGGACTTGTCCAACTTGGTTATAAATCACTTCCAAGTTAGACGTGTCTAAAGTATGATCCTTACCTGCGTCTATCCAAATATCAATAACCGACTTTCCAATATTTATAGAACCTTTTACATTTTCTTTTGGTAGAGCTAGAAGTTTTGTATAATCATCTTGAATGTTTTCCTCAAGTTGTCTAATTTCCGTTCTTGATTTTTCAATTTCTCCGCCTGAACTCTTATAACCTTCAATCGCTCTGCTAACTTTACTAGAAAAACTCTTACTATCTTCAACCAATTCATTTTTATAATTGTTTAAGTCTACTGAATCTCCTTTCATATCATACTGAATTGCTTGCATTTGATCTTGAAGTGCATTAAAAGTACTTACAAAGTCTTCTTTTGCTTGCGAATCGTCATTCATTTTTTCAGCTAGTTCAACCAATATATCATAATAATTTGTAAATCTTGTCCCAAAATCCTGCATGTCTTGATTTACATTGAATAGTTTTGGATTATATGTATCCAGCCAGTCTTGAACATGGTTTCTTGCAGTACCTTGATCAGTTGTTATTCCAGGTATAGCAGTTACTTCAAGGTTCGGTTGCTTTAATATGATTAGCCCATATCCTTGAATTAATGGCGTCTGTGATCCTAATGTCTTAATCGAATCTGATAATCTATTCATAGCAAGTTGATTTTGACTATTTGTTAATTGTGAATAAGTTGTTTTACTTTCTGCAAAAGTATTTACAGGTGAGAAGCAACTTGTAGATACTGCAGTAATTAATAACCCTGCGACTAACGTTTTTTTCATGGTAATTCCTCCTATTAATTGGTGTTTGTTGATAAAATAGTTGGACTAAATTTTAAAGGTTTCATTTTTATTTATATGAAATCTAGCCTTGCAACTATTTATGCTTTGATTAGCTTTCAAATGAATAGTATGATATTCATTTGAAAGCTGGAGCTGCTTCACTTGCAGGAAGCCCAGATAGATTGAGTCGTTGCTCCTATCATTAATCCTGCCATGACTTTTTTGATAGCGATTTCATAAGATCCCTACAAGATTACAAAAAATGAAATTATACTTGTACATTGCTTATACTTTTACCTCGGAATAAAATAAGATCATTTTTGCTATGTAGAGACTTAGAATGCAATTTTTTATAAATGTGATACTTTTGAGGTTCTAGATTGTTTCTAAACTAAATTAACTAAGTATTCAGAGAATTAATTCAACATAATGTTACTTGCAACTTCACTGCACTTTTATTCGTATAATCTTCTCCTTTCTTAGTGGTCGTACCAATTACACCTTTATTAAAACATTAAATTTTTAATGCGTAAATAGTAGAATTTTGTCGAATAAATTCAAAAATTCTACTATTAATCATTAGTTCAACTGGCAATATTATCCTGATAAAATTACTATTTAATCCTATTAAAATTAAATCTTATTAAATTAATTATAATTACTATAAGTTAATATATATATTAAAAAGATAGTTAATTTAACTCATAGGAAAAGTTGCAATACGATTAAATTATATTAAAATAAGTTAATCACACCCTGCATACTCATTACCTTTATTTGTATATGTATAATTGCATGATTGTATAAGGACTTAAATAAGATGTGTTCTTATAAATAACTAGCTGTAGAAAAAGAAAAATTTTTATTTAGGGTCTACTTAAAATCCTTAAGTTGATGGGCATGTGGCGGTACCCCATTGCCATCAAGCTAAGCTCATACAGCGTCAATTATAGGAGAGGTTGTTTCTTTTTTCTAAAGGCTACCTTTAGAAAATTTAAAGGTTTGCATACGGAATAAACCCTAACGGATTTCATTTTTTTGAATTAAGCCACTTGATTATCCGACATGGTACAATTGTAAACGACACCTAATATATCAAAGACTGTTTTCTTCTCCTACCTATGAGATTTTCGCCCGTTTTGCTGTAGGAGGTTGAACAAGCGAAGTAGAATCTTTGATAGCTCTTGGGTGTCTTTCTGTATAACTTGGAAAAGAAGAAGAAAATAATCTTTAATCATATATATGGCCTTATATTCACTCAGTTCTCGTTTCTTCTTCAGAAGAAGTAATTGCCGCATTTGAAACATGGTAGAAGAACAGAGTAGGATGGCAATCAGTCGTCCATACAAATGGCATTCCAATCGTTCTCGTTTTATCTTTTTACAATGATGAATATGAAAGAATGATTTCCATGTTTTAAATAAAATCTCGATTTGCCAACGTAAAGAATACCAATCATGTACTTGTCCCATCGGGACAATATCTGTAGGGGTGTTTGTCATATATACATTGATACCACTGAGTCGTTTACTACGAGCAGAATACTTCATTCCTTTCTTTTTCTCTCGAACAGCTTGATCTTGTAGACGCTTTTTTTGTTGTTCTTCTGTAAGTCGATGAACAATCACACGAGTTGGCACTTTATCAGTCATTCCTACATAAGCGGTGGATATTTCACATGTTTGTCCTGGTTGAAGAGAGTTCATTAAGATCTCCATATCTATCTGTATATACTCTGTACCTTTCTTGATTCTTCCATCTTGAAAATAATCGGGATTGGGATTTTTTTGATAAATACGTGTATTCGACTTGATACGAGAGATATATTAAGCCTTTTTATCCTGTATATGTTGAAGATCTTTCAAATGAAAATAACCTAAATCTCGGATACATAAATCATTCGCCGTTACAGTTGGGGCACACAGAGAACCGTAGGTTCGATCATGTTGTTTACCTGGACCTGTATGAATATGTAGGAACTGTCCACTTAATAGATCATACTCAAGTTGGACCTTTATCCCCACCGTATGGCTGCATCCCCCTGCCCCCGGATAAATGAATGCAAATGGATCTGGAAGTTGAAATACAGTTGAATCTAAAATACGAATACGCTTGAAAACAGAAGTATACGGAGAAGAAATCGGCATAGACGAGACCAATTTTTGGTTTAGTAGTTCAGCTAATATGTGTTGTAAAAATTGGACGGCCGCTTTATTAAATCGTTGATTCAGTCCCTAAGGACTGATGAGCACTTCTGTTGATGCTTCCAAACAGCTAGATAACTGAGTTAAAGAAGTCGTAGCGACATTTTGGCTACCCATACACATAAAGCGACTAAATCCTTTGCTTGATACTTACTGGTTCGTTGTACAAAACCAACATCTCTAGCAAGATCTCGTAAGATATTTGGAGATAAAAAGCTTTGAATCTCTTGAGCAAATGGTTGTAATTCATCGGATACAGAAATAGACATACAAAAACGCCATCCTTTCCTATGATTCTACAGAAAGAATAGCGTATTTTTTCATTTTAAGGGGGATTTTGTTTTATTAGCTTGATAGCGATGTGGCGGTACCCCTATTAATGAATTGTCGTTTGGTTTACAGGTTTCTTGACCTTTTTGTTTATAGTGTTTTGAATGTATACTTTTGTTATTGATTTTGCTAAAAATAGATAAATTCGGATATGAGTAATGAAATCACTATTTTGAATGTACACTAATGGCTAAAAGTTTACATTGGAGTTTTGAATCATTTATAACTAATTTTGTAATAAATTTCTCAATATAGATATACTTGTTAATTATGGTTCTAATATTCAAAATTAACGAAAAATAATTTATAATAAAAATATGATGGTTATCCTTTTGTTTACTCCTTGTGCTAAAGATAAGATCGTGTTCCCGGATCTTATCTTTTTATTTTTGGATTTTAGATAAAAAAAGGAATCCTTAATGGGGTACAGCCGAGATACGTGTAAAAACAGGTCATAGACTTACTTTTATTTCCAATCCGATTCAAAATCGGATTTTTAATTTTTTATAAAGTTCCTTCATTCGTCTAAGCTTCCATTTTCGCTTGTCACGTAAACAAACGTTTAGGTGACAAATGAGAACCAGGATAAAATAATCATATTAGGGTATTTTTGCCCACCCTCCGAAAAAGGGAAATAAGCAAAGAAAGAGAATGGACAGATTTTTCAATTGAATATATCGGAAAAGATCCTGCACCATCAATACTTGGGTATAACATAGAGAGTTCATGGTTTGAATTTGGAAGCAAACAAGAAAGATTCAACCATCATGGTAAAAATATTATTTCTGGTAATAGTGAGTGTACCGGCTCCCCATTAAACAATAAAAGTTGTGAGGTAATTATTGAAGAAGATGAACAGATGGAAGCAAAGATAGAGTGGAACGGCAATTCAGAAGTTATTATTTTGAACAGAAATTAAAACAGAAAGATAGGGGTGGCACTTAATAGCAAGAAGAATTGTATTCTTCAACTAACGGGGGCTTTAGTTAAAAATGACGGGATTACTTTGGCACCTTTTTTCTACTTTAACTAACGGAGCAATTTAGTGAAAGAAGACTTATTGAAATGATCAAACTTTTTTATAAAAATCTCATACTTAGATAAAAAGAGAAACTCCATTTTGATCAATCTTTATTCCAAATCTACAGAAATCACTTATTGAAAGTGGTACACTTATAAAGCATATAGCGGAAAAGTGGGGCGTGTCTCGCACTACGATTTATCACCCAAAGTGACAGCTACACTACTATAGGTGTTGGGCACATGTAAGCATAAATCAGTGACCATAGATGTATTCCTTCAAGGATGGAAATTAATTTTTGATAATAATTGCTTAACATAGATTTAACACACACCTATTTATAATAATGAAAATGAGGTGATTAAGATATGAGAATTCTTATTGTTGAAGATGAGTTGGATTTACAGGAAGCTATCGCTGAGGGACTTAGAATAGAAGGGTATGCGGTTGATACCTGTAGTAATGGTGAAGACGCTTACGAACTGGCGTATGTTGGAAATTATGACTTAATTATACTTGACTTAAATCTTCCGAAAATGGACGGATTAAAGGTTTTAGAAAAGTTAAGAGAAGAAAATAAAGAATTAAAAGTCTTAATCCTTAGTGCAAGAAGTAGCGTAAATGACAAAGTTAAAGGCTTAGATATCGGTGCGAATGATTATTTAACTAAACCATTTGAATTTGCGGAATTGGAAGCAAGAATAAGGAATTTATTAAGACGGAAATTTGTGCAGGAAAATAACCTTTTGACTTGCGGTAATATATATATTAATCTATCAAAACGCACCGCATTTGTGGGTGAAAAAGAACTGATACTCACAATAAAAGAATTCGGATTGCTTGAATACTTTCTGCTTAATCAAGAAAAAGTAGTCAGTCAAGAAGAATTGATTGAACATGTATGGGACCAAAATGCTGATAGTTTTAGTGGAGTTATTCGAGTTCACATAGCTACATTACGAAAAAAGCTTAAAGCTTTTTTAGATTATAATCCAATATGTACAAAGATTGGTGAGGGTTATTTTATTACTAAAAATGATGGTGACGCTTGATGTTTAAAAAAATGCCAATTCGGCTGCGACTTACTGCAATGATGGTAATTTTATTAACGATTTGTTGTGTAGGGCTAACATTAATTATAAATTTTTCTGCTGGTATAATGGCAACAAAAATTGATGCAGCCTCTGTATTATTACCTGCACAAGAGGTTGGTGAAGATAGCAATGTTATTGACAATTTCCAAATGCCAAATGTTATTAACAATTTCCAAACGCCATCTGGAGATGTACAAAAAGCAAGAACGGACTTTCAATTTGAAAGTGTTTTTTATATGCTTTTAATCATTGTATGTGGTGGCGTATTGACATACTATGTATCGGGCAGAGTGTTAAAACCACTTGATACACTAAATAGTCAAATTAAGAATATGACTGTGCATAATCTATCGGAAACGATGGACATTCCACCAATCAATGATGAAATAGCTGAGCTAACGCAGTCTTTTAATGAAATGACGGATAAGCTAAACAATGCTTTTATGATGCAAAGCCGCTTTTCCGCAAATGCAGCGCACGAACTCCGAACGCCACTTGCGGTTTTAAAAACAAAGGTTGATGTATTTAAAAAGAAAAACGCACACTCTACAGAAGAATATGATGCACTCATTAACGTTTTTGAAAAGCAAACACAGCGATTATCCGAGCTTGTATTTACCCTTTTAGATATGACAAATATGAATGATAGATTTGAGAATCGAACCATCTGCTTGAAGGATGTTTTTGAAGATATTGTTTCCGAACTTTCTCATATTGCTGTTGAAAAAGAGGTTAAACTATATTTGGATTGCGATGATAGTGTTGTTTACGGAAATATAGATTTACTTTATCGAGCGTTTTATAACATTGTTGAAAATGGTATTAAATACAATATTGACGGCGGGAAGGTAATGATTAATGTTAAATCGGATAAAAAGCAGATAATGGTTGAAATTAAAGACACGGGAATTGGTATCCCCGATGAGGAAAAAAAGAATATATTTGAATCGTTTTACCGAGTGGATAAATCACGCTCTCGTGAATTGGGTGGCTCAGGATTGGGACTTTCCATTGTGCAAAGTATCATAACCAAGCACAACGGAAACATCGTTGTTACTGACAACGAAAACTGCGGTACTTGTTTCGCAATTACACTTGGTAAAATAAAAAAATGAAAAAGACTTTGAATGGCAGTTGAAACTGTTTATTTAAAGTCTTTTTTTTACAAATTTTCAAGAAGTATTTCTCTTAACAAGGATTTAACATAGATTGTTATATACTGGTAACATCAAATAGAAAGGATGTAAGCAACTAGATTCAATTGTAATATTATGGCATCTACCTATCGTATGGTAGAGGCCAAAACATTCTAGGAGGAATTTAATATGAAGAAAACATTAACAATTGCGACACTTATGCTAGGGTTATCTGTTGTTGCAGGATCTGCATATGCTGCGAGCAACAACGACATGTCGGAAACTACTAATTCCAATGAAACTGTCAACTTAGAAGAAATGGCTAAAGAAAAAGGGGTCACGTTAAATGAACTGATTGCTCAGCTTGAAAAAGAAGGAAATCTGACAAAAGCTGCAAAAGTAACAGAGGCCCAGCAAGTAGAAACAAGCAATAAATAATATATAGAGAGTAACTGGAGCTGTCACAAAAGTAAACTTCTGCTAAGGGGAGCTTTTGAAACAGCTCTGTTGTTCGTGAGAAGAGAAAAAAATATAGAGATCAAGAGTACAAACTAACCGTTAGCGGTATTTATAATGCGGGGTATGATGATTTCTTTGTCAGCTCTGATGTTGAACAGGAGTTTTATACAGCCATTAAAGATGAGCAAGTTTATTCCATCAGCTTTGATGTGTAAGATTTTGAAGATATTGTTTCAGTGAGTCAAAAGCTTAGTGAAAAAGAAATTGACAGTAAAAACACAGCTAGTGAAGTGGGAGCTTTGCAAAGTACATTCAAAAGTCTTAGTCGCTTATTCCTTACCGTTTCAACCTTGATTTTGGCAATCGGTTTGTTCATCAGTGCAGTAATACTTGCTAAACTACAAAATTCAAGATATAAGGAATTGGGGCTGTTATCTGCTTTAGGCTTTAAGAAAAGCACAATACAAAGGATTATTATCAGCGGAAATGTTCTTTTATCCGCTATGGCGGCAATTTTCAATGCTGTGCATATCTTATTGAAATGGCGTTTAACTTAGCAATTAGTGTTTCACCCTTGCGAATTTTTGTTTCAATTTTATCAACAGGATTTGTAGTTGTTATAATTAGTATTTTCGCAAGCCATAAACTTCTAAACACCGAGCCTGCCGTTGCATTAAGAAAATAAAGTTATAGCGTTATACGAATACTTATCTGCCAGATAAAAATGTCGATTTAAAACAAAGTTATCCTGTTTATAAAAAATTCATACCGTTTTTAAAAAAGATGTACCGAAATTTGCTTCACTCTGTTATTGCACTAACGGGGGCTTTAGTGCAATAAGGAGGATCAAAACAATCAATCTTTTTTATAAAAAGCAGTTCTTGAAATTAAAGGAAAGCCAACGTTTTGATCAAACTTTATTCAAAACGTTGACTTTTTATATACAGTGAAATCAAGAGTTTAGAGTGATTTTCAATCAAACTTTATTATAAATCAACATTAATCGGTATTTTTTGGTTCATATTTAATTCAAATACTCTATATGAATTGACATGATGATAAAAAAGAGGGGTTAAACCTCAAAAATCTTCTGCTGTCATTTTCTTTAGTCAATAGTATCATATAGGATTTCTTGTACCAGGGGTAACGTCAGGGAAATGCGGAGTTACAACGTTAAGAAAACTACGGCATAGAAAAATCGATTCCTTTACGTTTAGGAACCGATTTTTAATTTGGCTTATTAAGCTAACGCCACCGTTAGTTTTATTAAAGGACATTTATATAGAAAGCAGATGAATATTTTATTTGTATTCTCATATGAACTATCATTAATTTACAAGTACTATTTGCCCTAACTTTGATACCAATATAAAGCGAGGTCATTCATTGTTGAAGCGTGCCCCTGTTGTCTTAGCATGGTTGTTATGTTACCTCGATGATAGGTACCATGATTAGCAACATGAAATAAAATTTCTGCGTATGCAGTCTCTCTGGCACCTGACCAAGGATTATTCAAATTAATTTTTTGTTCTAAATCTTTTTGGCTATTCATCCATTCTTCATACTGTGAAGCTAGTTCTTCGAAAGACTTAATAAATTCATCTACAGAATATACATTAGTCTTTTCTAATAATGACATAGAAGCTTCCAATGCTTCTTGCATACCAATTCCTTTAAGTACTTGTAACCACATAACATCTACTACATAGATATGGCTAAAGGTTTGAGCAATATTTGGATATGAACTATTAACCTCTTTATATAGGACATTGCTAGGTAATTCTTTTATTCTTTCTAGTAACATCTTATTAGCCCAAAGATGGTACTCATACATATTTTTTGCATGGTTCATTTAACATCTACTCCTTTATTTCTGGTTTTTAAAAGTTGATATCTAGATTATAAAAAAAGATATATGACAGCAGCTTGTCATATATCTTCATAAACTTTTATTATTTTTTTTGCCTCATCTATTAAAATTGATCGCAGTTCCATCGGTTTTACAATTTTAGCACCGCTACCAAAGCTTAAAAGAATCGATTTAAGCCATCCAGCCTGTAGAGGTTGATAAACAGAAATTGTAATTGTCATACTTCCGTCATGGTTAATGGTTTTTGAAGAATTTTGGAATTGGTCTAATGCTTCTGCTAAGGAATTAGGACTCACCCAGATTACTACATCCTCAAACCCCACTAGATTACGGTTTGAATAAAATGCTTCATCTTTAATTTCGTGATTTTGTAGAAACTTTTCTTGTGTCAGAGTTACACCCATCATGCGTGATAATCTAAATTCTCTATAATTCTGACGGTCTCTACAATAACCATATATATACCAGTTACGGAACTTATAATGAAGGTGAATGGGTTCTACTTCACGAGATGTAAATTCATTTTTATTGCTTATATAATTAAAGTGGATTACCTTTTTTTCATGTATAGCTTTTCGCAGATTCATTAATGAATTTGGTTCTGTTCTATGGCTTTCCAAGTCAACCAATAAGGACTTATTATTACTGTTTGTATCCAGTAATTTTAGTCTATCTATCGTATGTTCAATTTCTTTATCTTTAAAAATATTCGATAAACTACTTAATACTGTAATTAAATTCAGAATGTCATAAGAACCCATTAAGCTTTTATCAAATTTGTATCCCTTTATTATACCGAATCCCCCGTTAGTCCCTTGGTAAGAAACAACTGGTATTCCAGCAGCACAAATAGCTTCGATGTCTCTATAAATTGTCCGTGGTGATACTTGAAATTCATCGGCCAAACTAGAAGCTGACAAAATTTCATTATTTAAGAGCTTGAATATGATTGATAGCAAACGTTCTAATTTCAATTCTCATTTCCTTCCCTCAATAATTGATTAAGCGACCATTGTCATTCCATTGACCGTACATTTTATTTTCTCTGGTATTTTCAATAAACTTATCCAACCTTTTATTAAAAATATCAGGTTCATTTCTATAACTTTGTATCGTATCAATTCTAATCCTTCTATATAGATCAGGAAAATTAATGAAGTTTTGATATAATTGGTCATCTTCTTTCAGACGAGTTTCAATATCTGCATCTATAGTAAAAGATTCAGGTCGCATATCAGGAAGAACTCTCAGTCCTTCTTCTTTCATCAAACCTAATTGATATAATCTCCTTGCTCTTTCCTTATTTAATTCTGTCCAATTACTTTTTTTCGTTCTTTGGGAAAGTCTTTGAGCAAGTTCAGTATCTGATATTTTCTTCTTTATGCCATCAATCCAACCAAAACATAATGCTTCTTCAACTGCATCTAAATACTGAATGACTTCTGATTGTTCAGTCATACTTACTATCACCCAACAAAATCTTTCTGTTTTTGAATTTTCCTCAAGCCAATCTCTTAATCCCAACCTTGTCTTAACTCTAAGTAAATTTTCAATTTCCATTTTTAAAATTATCCTTTCTAAAATGAATATATGTCCTAAGTATAACTGTTTAATAAATTTGTTAGAAATACATAATGACTAAGGATTCTATTTTTTAGATCGTGTCGGTCCAAATAATATTAGTGGACATCAAATATTGAAGAATCCATAGAGATTGAATAGCTTTATTACATTTTGTCTAATTCGGGGGATAGGCAAAAACACCCTATAACTGTCTTAACTAAATATAGCGTGCTTTATTCTGTAAACGGTTTGCCGAGTTATACCGTTTTCTTTTGCAATATGAGAAATGGCTTCGCCATTCTTTAACATTTCAATTACTCGATTGTATACTAACCTTTTTTGAGGGTCCTTTGCTGTTGGAGAATAGATGGTTGGTCTTCCTTTATAGACACCTTTCTGTTTAGCAATCGAAATTCCTTGTGCTTGTCTCCTTTTCGTCTCTGTTCGTTCCTGTTCCGCAATCATAGCTAAGATTTGAACGATTAAATCTTTAATAAATTTATCTAACAACGAATTTCCAATTGCTTCTGCCATGATAGGTAGGCTAGTAATAATTAACTTCACTTCCTTTTTCTCTAAATAATTAACAGTCTGGATAATTTCATCATAATTACGTCCAAGTCTGTCGATAGCTTCTACCATAAATGTATCTCCACTTCGAACAAATTGTAATGCCTCTTGAAATGCTTCTCTATTGTGAACAGATACACCAGATTTTTGTTCAGTGAATATTTTTTCCGCTCCAAATTCTTTTAATGTTTGTATCTGTCTATTTAAATTTTGTTCTAAAGTTGAAACTCTAGCATAAGCAATTTTCATTTTAAAAATCCACCTCATTTTCTAACCTATTATCATACACCCTAATCATACAGTTTAAACGAAGTGTTTTCAATAACCAGCCAATGGATGATTAGGGTCTACCCATAATAGACAAAGACAAACTCTTTATCGTAAGATGAAAGAGTAGGCAACCGCTTTTGGTGTAATTCTAACTAGGAGGAATGAGATTGACTTCAGTTGAACGTACAGCATATCCCAGATTTAAACAAAACTTAACTAAGAAAGAACTTGCAACAATTTATAGGATTACACATGAAGAAAATATATTTGCACATCGTGTAGCACGTGGAGAAAGTTCAGTTTTTAATTGTTTAGTCATGTTAAAGTCTTTTCAACGATTAGGCTATTTTCCACGTCCTAAGGATATTCCACCAATGGTGATTAAACATATTCGCTCATGTCTTAGTATATCTGATGAAATAGAACTCAAATTTAGTCCAAAAGTGATGTATCGACATCAAAAAGAAATTCGTAAATACTTACACGTATATGCATTTGGAAAAGATGCTTTGCATGTAGCTACAAAGGCTATCTATAATGCTTCTCACGTGATGGATCATCCTCCGGATTTAATTAATGTTGCAATCGAAGAATTAATTAAAGAACGTTATGAATTGCCAGCATTCAGTACTTTAGATAGACTTACTCGTCGTGTTCGTACACTGGTTAACAATCAATTGTGTCATTCAGTTATGAATCGGTTGTCAAAACAAGAAAAACATAAACTTGATGAATTGCTGTATACTTCTCAAGAAACCAAGTATTCTGGTTTTCATTATTTCAAAGAACTTCCTAAAAGTCCTTCAATTTCTCATATGAAAGAACTACAAAATAGGCTAGATTTCGTTACATCTTTTATATCGAACATCGAGGAACTATTGAAAGAGATTCCAAATTCTAAAATTAAACATTTTGCATCAGAAGCACTAGCTTTAGATGCATCGGAAATAAAAGACTTTCATGTGGCCAAAAGGTATATGTTATTATTGTCTGTTATTTATCGTTCACAAATTGTAACAAGAGATAACTTGATAGATATGTTTTTAAAAAGGATTGCTAGGATACATAAAAGGGGTAAAGAAGAATTGGCTCTTTTACGAGAGCAGCAACGTTCTATAAATGAAAACCTTATTTCTATATTAAGTGAAGTTTTACATACGACTCATATGTATAATGATACGAATATGATAGGAAGTAAAATAACGGAGTTATTTGAGGAAAAAGGTGGTATAGACTCCTTGCAACAAAATTGTTTAGCCATTTCTGCATATAACCGGAATAATTATCTTCCTTTATTAGAAAAATTCTATAATAGTCATAGAAAGACCTTATTTCGATTGATTTCATTATTAAAATTGGATTCAACGACTCAGGATGATTCTCTTATAAAAGCTTTAGAGTTTTTATTGATAAATGAAAATAGAAGAGTAGAACAACTCCCTACTAATCTTGATTTATCATTCGCAAACGAGCAATGGAGGCAAACTCTTCGGGCTCGAAAGGATTCCAATTTATTGTATCGTAAACGTCTTGAAATCTGTATGTTTTCCTATTTAGCTTCCGAGCTGAAGACAGGTGACGTAAGTGTACAAGGTTCTGAAAAATACGCTGATTATAGACAACAACTATTACCTTGGGAAGAATGTGAACCACTTGTTCAGGAGTATTGTAAAGAACTTAATTTCCCTTCATCTCCTACTCATTTTGTTCAAGAACTGAAACACAAATTAACTTCTGTCGCCAATTCGGTAGATTTAAATTATCCGAATAATGGCCAGGTAATTATAACAGAAGATGGAGAGCCTATTTTAAAACGATTAGTACGAAGAGATATATCTGTAAGTAGTAAATTGTTAGAAAAAGAAATTATACAACGTTTACCAGAACGAACCGTGTTAGATATACTTTGTAATGTAGAACATTGGACTCATTGGACAAGACATTTTGGTCCTTTATCCGGATCTGAACCTAAATTAGAAGATCCAACGGAACGTTATATTGTTACTACATTTGGATATGGATGTAATTTAGGACCGACGCAAACTGCTAAGCATATGCGTGATACTATTACAGCTCACATGCTTTCTTTTGTTAATCGTAGACATATTCATATTCCAAAATTAAATGCAGCACTTCAGGATGTTTTGAATCAATATAATACATTTAGTCTACCGAAATTATGGGGAACTGGAAAAGTAGCTTCAGCTGATGGAACAAAACATGATATGTATATAGAAAATTTAGTATCAGAATACCACATTCGTTATGGCGGATATGGAGGGCTTGCCTATCACCATGTTGCGGATAATTATATCGCCCTTTTTAGTCACTTCATTCCATGTGGCGTTTGGGAAGCAGTATATATTATTGATGGACTACTAAAAAACAAATCTGACATTCAACCAGATACCCTTCATGCGGATACACAAGGACAATCTACACCTGTATTTGCCTTATCCTATTTATTAGGAATTCATCTTATGCCTAGAATTCGCAATTGGAAAGATTTAAAATTTTTCCGTCCAGATAAACATACAAACTATAAACATATAGATCCTTTATTTAAAGATGTAATTGATTGGGGGTTAATTGAAACACATTGGAAAGACTTATTTCAAGTAGTTGTTTCCATTAAGATGGGGAAAATATTACCTTCAACGCTTCTTAGAAAGTTAAGTAGTAATAGTAAGAAAAACCGATTATATCAAGCGTTTCAAGAGCTTGGAAGAGTAATTCGAACAATCTTCCTACTTCAATATATTTCAGATATGAAATTACGTGAACAAATTACAGCTAGTACCAATAAAGTAGAAGCCTATAATGGATTTTCAAAATGGCTGTTTTTCGGTGGTGATGGCATTATTACGGAAAATGATCCAATCGAACAGGAAAAACGTATTAAATATAACGATTTAATCACCAACTCCATAATTTTTCAAAACGTAGTAGATATCACTATGATTTTATGGCAACTAAAAAAAGAAGGTTATCGTTTTTCACGTCAAGATTTAGAAACACTAAGCCCTTATATGACTAGACATATAAAACGCTTTGGGGATTATGTAATTGATTTACAACAAATCCCTCATCCAATAGAAGAATCAATCCCCGTATAGTTTCAACAGGTCATAGATGGAAAAAAAGTAAGTCTATGACCTGTTTTTACACGTATCTCGGCTGTACCCCAATGAAGTATGAGCTATATTTTGACTTAACCAAATACATAAAACCACTAAATCTTGTACGTGGTATTTACTTTTTCGTTTAACAAATCCTACATTTTTAGCTAATTCCTCTAAAGCATCAGGTGACATATATCGTTGCAACTCTTTAGAAAACAATTCTAGTTCATCAAAAATAGATAAGTTCATATCAAAAACGCCATCCTTTCTTATGATGCTACAGAGAGAATAGCGTATTTTTTCATTTGAAGGGGATTTTATTTTGTTAGCTTGATGGGTAGCGGCAGAATTCTTCGTCACAAAATAATAATTCAAAATAAAGATTATCATTATATTTTTAATGATTAACGTTAAAAATATAATGATAATTTTTTAAAATGATGCTATATTATATTTAAAAGGAGAAGAAATGGAGTGAGAATATGAATCAGGCTAAGGAGTTTATTGGATTTGAGAAAACACTAAAATTATTGCAGGGTTTATTTAACATTTTTTATTGGATAATTATTATTGGAATGTTTGTAGCTTTAGGAGGAATGATTGCAGGAATATTCGTTCCGCTTCATACTTTACAAGACATTTTAACTGCCAAGGGAACCCATATTCATGTCGCATTTTATCATTCTTATAGGATTGATACAAATCATATTCAATATACAAACCTTAAAACGCTGGTAATAGGTGCTTGTTTGATATATGAAATCATACTAGCAGTACTTTTATTTCTAATAATACAGCTGAAAGGGATTATACGGTTTGTAAGAAATAAACAACCTTTTTCTAAAAAATGTATTAATTATATTCAATATTTAGCCTATGGAGTTATTAGTTATAGTTTAATCGATGGAGTATTAGGTGGGATTTTAGACTTTTTATTTGTAAGGACATTTCAATTAACTCAAAGCAAGGTTTCTTTTGAGTTGAATTTTGGACTACTGATAACGGGACTTCTTATTTTATTACTGTCTAATATTTTTAAATACGGTGCATATTTGCAAGAGGAATACGATTCTACTTTATAGAACCTGGGGGGATGAGTTATTTTATGGCGATTATTATACGATTGGATAGAGTATTAGCAGATAGGAAAATGCAGTTGGGAGAACTAGCAAATGCTGTGGGAATATCTGTAGTCAATTTATCCAATTTAAAAACAGGTAAAGTAAAAGCTATTCGCTTTTCTACACTTGATGCAATTTGTAGGGTTTTAAACTGCCAACCTGGAGATATCTTAGAATATACCTATTCTGAAAGTGAGGAAGAAGTATATAAAGATTAAAAACTATAGCCTTTTTGGGTTAAGGATAATATGGAGGTCTTTTATGAAAACGTTTGGACGGATTGTATTATCAACTTTAAAATTTATTTCAATGATTATACTAATGTTTGTTTTGCTAGCTATCACACAAGGTATTGCGGGGACCTTAAAAAAATATATAGGCGATACACTCATGTATCAATTTATTACTGCGGTATGTACGCATTTAATCCTTTTTGGGCTGATTTTATTTGCTTGCAAGGTATATAAGCATTCTAAAGACAGATACGGTTTTGAAGGATATTGTTTGAAAAATACAAAACTTTTAATAGTCGGTGCAGTATTAGGATTGGTTATGAGTTTGATGGTAAACCTACTTCAATCTTTTGGTGGGTATTTAAGCATAGCTGAGAATAAAAACTTTAGCGTTTTTTCTTTTTTAGTTAGCTTTCTATTTGTTTTTGCGCAAGCGTTTAGTGAAGAAGTTGTATTTAGAGCATTCCCAATTACAGAATTTCAAAAATTCAACAATCGATATATCACCACTTTTGGAGTAATAATTACTAGCATAATGTTTGCGCTAGTTCATAATGCCACACCTGGTTACGATTTCTTTTCATTTTGCACATATTTCATGGTTTCTATTGCATTAGCAATGATCTACTTGGTAACAAAAAACATTTGGATTTCAGTAGGATTCCATATTTTATGGAACTTTAGTATATCTTCTATTATAGGAGTCGGTGAAAATTCAAGCAAAAGTATATTTATAGCAACAGAAAATGTTCATCACATTCAGAAAATACTAGGACATTCAATTGATTATTATACAATGGAATCTATCTTAACACTAATTGGACTAATCCCATTATTTGTTTTGGGAGTTGTGATTTATTTAAAAAAGAACACTGTGCAGGAAATGCAAAAGATAAACTAACTTTTCAGTGATTAATGAAGATTATTATGAGAATAAATAAGAATTGACCGTATTTTGGGTAGTGCCAAATATCTATCAAGCTGTAAAATAAGGAGGAATAACATGTTGATCGTAACAACAGAAACTATTGTAAATAAAAGTATTGTAGAAGTAAAAGGACTAGTAACAAGTAGTGTAGTACAATCACGTAACATTGGAAAAGATATTGTTTCAAGTTTGAAGTCAATTGTTGGTGGGGAATTAAAAAGTTATACAGAAATGCTAGAAGATTCAAAGAAAATGGTAAAAGAACGCTTAATAAAACAAGCTGAGGGGCTAGGAGCAAACGCTATTGTTGGATTAAGATTTGAGCTTGCAGCAGGACAAGGTACTTCTGAATTAATTGGGTATGGGACGGCTGTCTATTTTGAATAATATCAAAATAGTAAATCTGTAAATTTCCCATAATATTGATTATGTGAGTTAGAAACCTCTTTCGTAGAATACGGAAGAGGTTTTTATATGAATAGAAAAGAAGCATTCACTAAATAAATTGCAGATGAAACTGGTATAACACAAGGTTCTCTATAGCGGAGTAGCACCACTATCCATCAACTTAAGAATTTTATAATGCTCCCAAAACAAAAAAATGTACATTTTACCTAGAGATGTCAATTTTCTCGTTTTGGGGTATTTGCTTTTCTTAGCTTGATGGCAATGTGGCGGAACCCTAGACAGTTATATAATTATTTTATCTTGGTTTTCATTTGTCACGTAAACAAACGTTTACGTGACAGGCAAAAATGAAAGCTTAGGTGAATGAAGAAGTTTTATAAAAAACAAAAAATCCGATTCTAAATCGGATTGGAAATAAAAGTAAGGCTATGACCTGTTTTTACACGTATCTCGGCTGTACCCCTTAATAGCTTAAGGATTCTGCAACAAGAACTATATGTTTAGTTTTAGTTGAGTAGAAGTTTGTGGCTTCTGCTCTTTCTTTATGTCATGTAACTTAATGAAATAAGTTATTGTTTCTTTAACTTGTTCATCTGTCTCATTGTAAGGAATGGCAATCAATTGTATTCCCCTTTCATGTAACATCTTGCGCTTTGTTTTATCACGCTTGATAGTTTTCATATAACCTTCTTCGCCTCCAAAGAAATCAATAGGTTCATAGTGCTGCTTCCCATTGTATTCGATAACAAACATAGGTTCATTGTCTTTATATACAACAAAGTCGCACGTTAATTGTTTACGCTGATTGAATCCAAGTTCTTCGAATCTAACCTGTGATTCAAACGTAACGCCCAACGATTCTAATATATTACTCACAAGTCTTTCGCCTCTTGACTCATTACACTTCGGACAACTATGTCCTTCTAAAATGTGCGACGGTTTTACATACCATTCATGACCGCATGTTTTATGTTTATGTTTTATTTTTACGACTCTGCTTTTATATTCTTCAATAACTTCAATATTGCCTTTATGTATCTCTTTTACTTCTTTCACATATTCATTATGTGTTTTCTTTTTGTTTTCTCCAACTATCTTTATTTCACATATAGGACACCCGGTTTTATTTATTAAAATATTATTAGGTCTCGTTTCCCATTCATGATTACATACATTACATTCATGCGTTATGTTTGTTCTACTATTTATGTACTTCTCTTTTACTTCAATGTTATTCCCGTGTATTTCTTTTATTTCTCTTATATAATCATCGTGCGTTTTTGTTCTTTTTTCTTTATATCTTTCTTTCCCACACTCTGGGCATCCGCTACCATTTGTTATAATAACAGTCGGTTTTGTTTCCCATTCATGACCATATTCTTTACAACGATGCTTTATTTTCTTATTGTTTTTTTCATACAAACCAATAACTTCAATTTCTCCATTTGTTTTTTCATATACTTCTTTTACGTAATCTTCATGAGTCTTATTTTTACCTTGTCCAACTCGTTTTGCTGAACACTTTTTACATCCACTACCTTTTAAAATATCTATTGGTCGTGCGTTCCATTCATATTCACATACATTACATTTATGCTCTATACTCAATTTCTTTTTTATATATATCCCTTTTACTTCGATGCTATCGCCGTGTATCTCTTTCACTTCTTTTAAATAATCTTCGTGTGTTATCCTTTTTGATATTTCCATTCAATTTCATCCTTTAGGGTTTGGGGTTTGTGTAGTAATGGAACAAAAACGGCAATATCAAATTATCAAAAATGGTTATTATTGATAATTGATAATTTGATTGTGACAATAGTTTTGATAACATAGTTTTGAGGCTTGAAACGCTTAATTTATAAAGTTTTTACGTTTCTCAAAAATGAACGTTTTTGAGATTGGAAAGTTTCCTTAGAGTAGTAAAATCAATGTTTTTTCGTGTCGAAAATTACTTAACGTATGTTTTCGTTAAAATGTGGGCGGAACCCCCTCTACATCTTAAATAGAAAGAATACCGTTTTTTCGTTTTTGGAGTGTTATAAAATTCTTAAGTTGATGGGCATATATGGTGACCCCTATATAATAGTTAACATATTAATAATATAATATTGAGAAATCTTTACATAAGTCCAGTATCTACTACGTAGTAAGTGTAGAGATTGCTTGTTTGTAGATTAGTTGTTGTTTACCATGAACCATCATTAGGACGGTAAATTTATCTGTTGCAAGGATCTGCCCACGTACTGGAACGCCATTCTTTAAAAATACAGTAACATCCCCCTTTTTCTCTTTCAATTGTTCATACATATCTTCTTGTAAATTAACCATGAAATGCGCCCCCTGGTTTGTTTGTATTTACTTTTCTTCTAATACACGCTGCTTTTCACTGTTGGATATTTGTGATTCCCATTCACTTTCTATTTTTCTAAACCATTTTCCTATTTTGCTTAGATAATATCTTTTTACTTCACCATTAGGAATCCAAATTTCACGTTCCTGTATTTGATTCATCACTTCATGAAGAATCTCATCATGTTCATACTTTCTAGGCTTTCTATAATGTGTTTTTACAAACTGTGTATATTCTCTACGTAACCAATTAGAAATATGTTGTCTTTGTCTTTGCTTGAGATGTGACCATTTTTTATTTGTTTGAAGGATTTTTCCATTTACTTTTATGTGATTTTTCATCGACACTCATCTCCTTTTACTAGCAAAACGAATATATAACTATCGTATCACATTTAAATTGAAATATTGCTCTAGGTACATATTTCGCAAGAAATCTATCCAAAACAAACAATACAGTCTCCATTTAGCGGATGAATTCAACATAAGATTAAATGGAAACTATTATTGTAGTTTTTTAGTTTTTCTTAATTATTACGGTACGTGAAATTATTGTATTAACCATAAAAAAAGCCCCTTGAAAGGAGCACTTATTTTACAAGGTACTGTTCTATTTCTTTTATTAATAGTTCTGCACCTTCTGTACTTAATGAGATCTTACCCTTTGCTAATGCTATGTTACGATTTGACACTTCTCCTGTTAATGCACAAACATGACCAGGCTGATACTTCTGTAAAATGATGTCTTCCCCTTCTACAAAAATCTCTAATGGTGATTTTTCTTTAATACCAAGCGTATTTCTAAGTTCCATTGGAATTACTACACGCCCTAATCCATCTACTTTTCTAGTCACTCCGGTTGCTTTCATCTAGCATCTTTCCCCATTTCATTATCAATTTGTACCCAATTTATTCTTTACTATTGTAACAGGCTTTCACCATACAGGAGGAACATAATGAACCAAAAACAGACAATCATAATAAGAAATTCTTTTAACCCTCGCTGAAAGGAAATACGACCTTCTTCCATTCTACATGCCCCTTTTCTCTACAACTCTTTATATGTTAAAATATAGAGGAAAGAAATCTGCTAATTTCTTTCCTCTACAGTCACTCAGACTTTTGCTCTTTGTTTGCTTTTGCAAATGAAGAGCTTTTATTTTGCATACTTATACTTGCTTTCCAGCATCGCATACCGTAATAACTTTAACTTTGTTTCTTTTTTCAATGCTTTCCATTCCGATACAGCAATCTTCATTCTTCATTCCTCCATTAATTAAATTTGTTATTTATATAGACTTATAAGTTCCAGTTATATATTTTTCTAATTTGTTTATCACTAAATCCTTTATGAATAGCGAAGATTTCCGGAAAATCAGAGATACACAAATCAATAATTGTATTGTCAGTTGTTCTTATATAGTAATAATGAACAGCTCCCTCATAATTCGAATATAAATAGTACTTATGAATCTTATAATCTAATCCATTTTTCTCTAATACCTCATAAAGCTTATTTTTAGTTTCATCCATTACGTCAAAAATGGTTAACTGCTCCATCATTAACAGCTCCTCATTACGTAAATTTACTAAACTAACTCTAAGAACAAGGTCGTTTCATCATGTTCATTGGTATGAATATTAAACTTTTTCCCAGTAGCTTCTAATGCACTAAAAAGCATTCTTTTATATCCTAGATCCATAAAATCTACACTTATTTGACCATGATTCATAATAAATTGAAGATCAGCCATCATCTTTTTAACTTTCCGTTCCATGTAATAACCTCCTCAATAAAGTTATATAACCTATATAACTATTCTATTACTCATTTTTCCAGTTGGGGTACGGAAACGATTCTAGGTATGAGGGGCCACTCTGGAAAAATATTCAATAATAAAAATCGTAGGAAGTGATAATTCTTATGATTTTTTGATTAGAATTCTCTAATATTAATTGAAAAATGTGGTTTGAATCTCACTTCAATATAATAAACAAACGTAGGAAGCAATGATTCCTACGTTTGTTTATTAAAATTCTTTTTATTTAATAATATTCTTTACATCCCCAATGCGTATTTCACCATCATGATGATACTCAATAACATATCCTGTATCTGGTGAATATATCCATGTATCAAAACTTACAGCTGTAACATCATCTATTACTTTCAAAACTTGATGTAAATTTGTTTTAATTACTGGTAATCTAGCATTATCCCAAATAAGATATACTGTTTCAGAATACAATCCAAAACAGTGCTCTAGATATAATTTTATTTCATGATCATTATATATCTCACCATAATTTTGAATATTTGACCAATCGACTCTTCCCCAAGATGTAATAGGAAATGTATTTTCAAAACTTCTTATTATTTTTCTTCCTTCTGTTCCTTCTAAAATTTCAATATTTACTCCTAATGCTTCTATACATTCTTCCAACAATGTTGCCATTTTATCACCTACTTAATAAAAAACGTAGAAATTAATTATTTATATGTTTTTTATTATAGATACTTATCTTTCGATTTTTATATCCTTACACCATATTTCTAAGTCCATAGGAGGCATAATTATTTTACAGGTATATAATTTTAAACCTTCTTTTTCTATTTCACCAATTTCAATATCATGAAGAAAATATGGTAACTGTTCATGTGTAAAAGTTTTTATTGATTTTTCTTTTACATATCCCATACTATGCTTAAAATCTATTTTATAGCAACCACTAAATTGAAGGGTGACATCATCATCCCCATCTTTAAAAATTAAAATCACTTCATCTCCAAAATAATCACATACTAATTTAGTAACCCAAGCATCCCAGTAATATAACTTATCAATTTTTTCTTGTATTCTCTGTACTTTCATTTTTCCACCTCAATTTTTACATTTTATATGGAATATGAGCATCTGGACTTTTAGCATCTACTATATTTCCGTTTAAATCTAATGGATTTTTATTCTCATCATATAAATGTACATGATCATATTTTGTTACTTTATCGGGTGGGTCTATTCGCATCCTAATTGTATCATTAGCATCTCGAACATGAACAAATCCATTATTCTCAGTATATTTCCATCCTTCTGGAAGTTTTTCTAAGATTTCTTTTTTGGTCATATTGGGTATATTTCGAGTACCTATTTTACCAAATGCATTAGTATACTTAGCAGCTGCTTCTAGTGCCTTTCCTTTCTTTTCAAGGTCACCAATTTTCCCTACAACTTTACCGATTACACGTGAAGTGCCACCTGATACAACTGCTAGTGTACCCCATCCATAATCTTCAGGTCCATATTTTCTACCTGTTACCAGATCTTCACCTTTGATAAGTTGTCCAATTTCTTTTCCCGTTCCTATACCTGGTGTAATATCTAAAATGAACGATAAGTTCCCATCATTCGCACGATTATAAATACGAGATGGATCTCCACCTAAATCACGTAATGCATTATTTAAATTAATATTCCCAATGTTAGCTGCCGCTGCAGGAATATTATACTTATGTCGGACAACTTTAGAAGCTGTGTCCATAAATGCATTCCCAAAATCCAATCCTGTATTTACATCATTATAGATACCTGGTACTCTTTCTTGCAATGCTTGTAAATCTTTTGCTATGACTGGAACATTCTTTCTTGTTACCTGTGCAAGTTCCTCCATCCCAGGTTTCGCCGCATCTATAGAGTGTTTTAATCGAATCGTACTTGTTGCAATGTTTCCTAAATCTTCAAATGTACCATTGTCGTGTAATACTTGCTGAATACGCTTATGACTTTCTGCTAATTCATGAAACGCATCTGTAGTTTGTTTTAAATACACATTAAATTGATCCTGGAACTTTAGTACGTTTTGTGTATCTTCCATAATGACTGCATAAATTTGGTTATTAAAATCAACCATTTGAGTCATTGATTTTAACACTTCTTCTTGGAATCGAACCATTTCATTAGATCGTCTTAGAATTTGTTCTGAAAAATGATTTGCTCGTTCTTCCCCGTATATGCCAGCTCTTTCCGCATCAGCAATAAACATAGTAATGAGTTGATGCATTTCTTCTTTTGTTAAACGGTCCCAATCATTTTTTACTTTTTGTTGTAAGTCTTTCATTTTCTTTTGAAAATCAATAACTATAACCTTTTTCTCTTCTAAAGAAGAAATTCGATTATCAATATCTGCAGCAATATTATTATAAGTATTTGCATCATCCGTAATGCTATTTTCCATTTTCTGCAATACATCTACTGTATCATTTAAAAGTGTTTGATCGCTTTTTATATAATCAAAAACACCTTCAAAGATTTTGAGTTTGCCTCCTAGCAGAGTTAGAGGATTTTTCGCTTCTTGGTCAAAAATAATGGCATCATGAATCCGTACATATCCTTTTTCACCTTTATACATCACTTCATACCAAGAACCAACTTTTCCTGTTACTTCTATTAATTCACTAGTATTTACACGCTTTGCTCTTAATACAGAATTTAAATCTGGCTCTGGGTATACTTTTTTTACAAGAGACTCTAATGTTACCCAGCCTTTAATCATTTCTCCATCTTTATTAAAAGAGAAGCCCTTGTCTTTATACTTAAAATCCCCTGTTTGTAATGCACCATTCGGATGTAACAGATACCAATCATATTCTAGTTTCATCCAACCGCTTTTTTGTTCATGAGATTCATCAAAATAATACGGCTTTTCATTTACAAAGCGAAGTCCAGAACTTAAAAAACCACCTTCATTGAAATAATACATTTTTCCATCAATGGATTGTACGCCTGTTTGCATCACACCTGATGGACTAAAATAATACGTCCCTGTAGGTAATTTTATCCAACCTGTTTGCATGATTCCGTTATCATCAAAATAATATTTTTTCTCATCTATAACTTGAAATCCCGTGGCTGGTTGTCCGTCTTTTCGAAAATAACTCCACTTGTTACCATCTTTTTGAACCCATCCTTGCGTATTATCTAACAAGATAGTCGACTTTATTTTGTCTAGAAAATCTAGATTTTCATATAAAACTTTTATGTCTTCATCTATTCGCTTATCAATATTTTTTATAACGTTAGGAGGGAAATATTTTTCAGGATCTTTTTTATATTCTGTTGTCATAAATAGTGAAAGATTCATTCCTTCTTTAACAACATCCCATGAACGTGTTGGACTTTCTCCTATGACTACAGACTCAAAAATTCTTACATACCCTATTTCTCCTTGGTATTTTACTTGATACCAAAGACCTTGTTTACCAATAACCTCTAATAGATCTCCGTCTTTTACAGATTTCGATTCAAATAAAAATTTTGTTTCTGGTTTGGGGTACATTCTTTTAATTTTAGAGCGTAATGTAACCCATCCTTTTTCCATCTCTCCGTACTTATTAATTTCAAATTGTTTCCCTTGATAGGTAATAACACCTGTTGCATATTTACCATCACGTATATAGCTCCAAGCCGTTCCAGAAAAACTCCAACCGGTTTGTAATTTTCCTGGTTCTTTATAATGCATCCATTCATTTCCGACTAATTTTTTGCCTTCAAACAGCCTACCATCTTTAAAAAAATCATATTCTATGCCATCTAATGTGATTTTTTCTGTTCTTTTACTGCCATCTTTTTCGTAATAATACCAATTCTCTTTCTCCTTCACCCAGCCAATCGATTCATTATTTTTCATATCTGTTACTGTCATAATCGTTCTATATAAGAACATAGAAAATTGCTCTCTTGTGACAAATCCATTTGGATTAAAATTGCCGTCACCAGTACCACTTGTTATCTGGTTTCCAGCTAGAATTTTCACATATTCATTGGCCCAATGACCTTTCATATCGGTAAATTCATAATTTCCTTGCGGTTTTAAATCAAATGTTTTTACAAGCACAGTAGCCATTTCAGCACGGGTTATATTGTTTTTCGGATTGAACTTTTTCTCAGCATTTACGCTGAAGATCCCCCGTGCTGTAAGAGCCAAAATTTCTTTTTTGAAATTGCTCTCACTAATATCTACAAATGGGTTATTGGCACTGTCTTGCGGTTTTAAGTACCTATATAAAAAGGCTGCAAGATGTTCGCGTGTGATTTGATCCGTGGCACCAAAATAACCATTTCCATAACCAGTAATGATTTTATTTTCAGCCATGTACATCATTTCTTTATACGCCCAATGTGTTTTTGGCACATCGATAAAGGATAATGTAGTTTCTTGATTATTTTGTTCTGCATAAGCTGTTCCTAATGTACTGAATAATAAAATACATACTATAGAACTCAAAAATAATTTTTTAATTGTATTCACAATAGACCTCCTATTCAATTGTTAAAGATTTGATTTCAAAATCAGCACTTATTTAAAACTTCGGTTTCCTCTGTAAACATTGGTGCATAGGTAGAAAGTAATAAAAATAATGATACTATAAGTCCTATGACTTTCTTCATACTCGCATCTCCTTATCAATTAATTAAAAACCTTTTAATTATATATTAAACTTTATTACTATCGAAATAATAAAAAAAGAATATGCATAATTGCATATTCCAACTTCTCAATAGAGTGTACCCTATTGAGAATAAATCCTTTCCTTGATATTATTAGTCTCAGAGATTCTCAATAACACTTATCAAAAATATGTTTGAAATGAGGAGAAAAATGGTCTATGGATACACTCGTGTAAGTGCACAAGATCAAAATCTAGATACACAGATTGAACAGCTCATGAAATATGGAGTAGATGAAATTATTAAAGAGAAAATAAGTGGAGTAACAAAACAAAAGCCAGAGTTAGACACTATACTGTCAAAACTAATTACTGGGGATACTTTGGTCGTAACTAGAATGGATCGTTTAGGTCGAAATACCATTCAGCTATTACAGTTAGTAGAACAACTTCGGGAAAAGGATGTTCACTTTGCGATTTTAAATTTAGGAATAGATACGAGAACGCCAACAGGAAAATTCTTTTTAACTGTCATGGCTGCCTTTAGTGAACTTGATCGAGAAATGATTAAAGAAAAGCAACGTGCGGGAATAAAGTTAGCGAAACAAAAAGGAGTTTATAGAGGAAGATTGAAGAAATACACGGATAAACACCCAGGTATGAATCATGCGATTGAATTACGGGAGCACACCACTAAAACAGTGAAAGAAATATGCCAAATTACAGGTGTGAGTCAAGCCGCCCTGTATCGTAGATTAAAAGAACTTGAATAAAGTTCTTTTAAATTTGTAATTAAATCCCAGAGTGGCCCCTCATACCCAGAATCGTTTCCGTACCCCCAGTTGTCAATATAAGTTATATAACTTATAATATTTTTTATAGAGGAGGTTGTTATATGGCTGTTAATAAAGAAAAGTACACTCAAATTTTAGTTACTTTTACAAAAGAACAAGTGGAACAAATAGAAAATTATTGGCATGAAAATAAGCTAAAGAATCGAAATGAAGCAATTCGTCAGATCGTAGACAAAGGGTTAAGTCGTAAATAATGACTACCCTTTTTATTTTCTCTAAAAAAGTTAAAAACTCATTTAAATTCCCTTTTTCCCTTTACATGCGTTTTTATAACAAATACGACTTATTGTATTAACAACTCCATCAAACCCCCATACAACAAAATCTGAAGGGTCATTTTTTAGTTGAACTGATTTTTTTCATGTATTCTTTAAACAAATGAAAAAAGAGCTGGATTTTCATCACAGCTCATGTATTAATTGGTTCTGTATGTGTACATGTGGGATATTGAGAACAGCCAAAAAACTTATTTCCTGTTTTATTCGAATTTCGAATGACTAAATCATGTTTACATGTTGGACATTTCCGTTCTGCAGGTTTTACCCCTTGATACACATCTTCAGCCGAATATTCGGGATTAATTTTATTAATCAATTTCTGAAGTTCTACACGATCTATAAGTTTTACATGGCATGCCTCCGCTAATTCTTTCGCCTGCCTTGTATATACACTGTTTGTTACAACCCAGCCCTCATGTGCTTTGTAATAGGCTTGTGCTGCATATATCTCTTGTACGGCACTAATGCCGACTCTATTTTTCATTCCGTAGCGTTTTGCCTGGATTACAATACGATTTTTTCCCTTCAATATCAGATCCGCTCCGAAATCATTTGACTGTTTTGTGACTGTTGGAGAATAACCCAACTCTCGAAAGAGAGCTTTTAGGTATACTTCGAATTGATGTCCGTCCATTTTGTCTATATAACGAATACCAGACTTAGCCATTCGCTTTAATATTCTTCGCTCCTGGATCTTCCGGTACATGAATTTACAAATACGAAAAAGAACATAAAGGATAAAACCATACATCAAAATTTGTAATATGTTTGGCATTTCTGGTAGATTAGACACTTCGCTCCACCTCTTTAATTGGTTTCATTTTCTTTGGTTGGGCTGTTTCTTTTGCCTGTTGCTCACTCACTTGTTTCTTCCGGACATCGTTCCAATCTTTTTCATTCGTTGGAATATCCTCTTTAAGATCTACAAAGCATTTCATTGTCTGAATGAAGTCTTTCCCAGCCTTATCATTATCAACTGCCATGATGACCTCTTTAATATCGTGCCCTTCTTTTTTCGCATCCATTAAAGATTGAATCACTGTTTTTGACTTCAATCCATGCATAGAAACCAGGCGAGCGTTTTGGATATTATTTTGTTTAATGCTCCAATGAGATAACATGTCGATTGGATCTTCATAAAAATAAATCTTATCCGGTTTACCTACATCAACCGTAAAACCGGCATTGATTTTTTCATAATTCGGGACAATTTGCTTAAAA
This sequence comes from Bacillus cereus, assembly GCF_015071065.1. Taxonomy (GTDB): domain Bacteria; phylum Bacillota; class Bacilli; order Bacillales; family Bacillaceae_G; genus Bacillus_A; species Bacillus_A cereus_BA. The sequence goes on from NZ_VOVA01000020.1 coordinate 34,218, forward strand.
CTACCCCTTTTATTCTCCATTTTGACCGTACCTTGACGGTTCATTCCAATGACTTGCCCTTTGCCTCCTTCTTCCCTCCATTTAAACACCACATTATTTTTCTTATCCTGTGCGATGAGATCCTTTTTAATCAGCCAGTTCACTAAACGAGGATCAATTTTTCTCTCATCAATTAAGTATTGCTTGATTTCTGTCTGTTTCGGCACCTCTAAATGTTTTGGATAACTAAAAGGCTGCTGTTCTTTTTTGCGTTCCTCTTCAGCTTTTGAACGATCAAACTCTTTGTAGTCCCCCTTCTGAATGTCCATCACGGCTTGAGGGAATGTCATGTCATAGTACATCATGGCAAAGCTAATCGCTCCATATCCTTTCTCCCCTCGACTATTCCAGGCATATTGATTCCCTTTAATGATGAGACTGTCATGTTCCGTATGACGATAATAATTTCCTTCTTTCTTAAACGTTTCTCCTTTTACTTCCAGATATGAAATCAAGTCAATTTTTCTTGCTTTCATCGCATCCTCCGTACTGACATGTGCCATTACGGAATCCCCCCTTTACTCTATAAAATGAAATAAAAAAGAGGACTATTCCGTTTCCTAGTCCTCTTTTACATGCATTCAATTTTTATTTGCCGAATAAGAATTTTAATCGCTTCTCCTGTACACTGTATGATAAACGAGCGTCAAATTTCTTCCCGTTTTTGTTCGAGATAAATCCTTTGATCTGATCCGTCACATTCTTCTCTAATAATTTTTTCACATGATTACTACTTAAATTTTTACCAGAGAATGTACCAAAAACAATGAAGTCACAGCCTTTTTTGTATTTCTCACACAAGTAGTTACTTTTCCCTACCAGAACTCTACTCTTACATAATGGACATTTGCCAATTGTACGATCTTCAGTCGTTGGAAAACGGAATTTCAAACTTCCGTCTGCTTCCATATAGATAGCTGCCGTAAATTCTCCCTTTTCTCCTTCAAAGCCATTTATAAAATCTGTTGTTTTATACTGAATCAGCTTTTTCATTTGATTACCAGGGATTGCTTTCCCTTTCATCTTTGCTGGTAACATAAAATCACATCCGTTTTTATGCTCCGTGCATCCATAAAACGTTTTACGATGAAGGATCTCACCTTTTTTACATTTTGGGCATTTACCAAATGACAGCTCCTCTTGTGTTGGGAACTGAAATTTGATATTTCCTTCATGTAACACTAGATAAGCGGAAAACTCTTTCTCATTGGACCTAAATCCTTTTAGAAGGTCTGTTTTCTTATCCTCGAACAGCTTTTTCGCTTGCGCCTCCGGAATCGCTTTTTCTTTGATTTTCTTTGGTAGAGAAATTTCACATTCTGGATAATTACTGCACCCATAGAAATTACCTTTATGAAGGATTTTTCCTTTTCTACAAGGGCATTTGCACACCTCAATCTGCTGATTCCAGGTATTAATAATGTTATCCGACACCTTATCATCCATTGCGCCTAATTGTTCCACCGTATCTTTTACGAACGTATTTGTTTTCTCTACAAATTCCTCATATTTCATTTCTTTCTTTTCGATCATGTAGATCATCCCTTCCATTTCAGCCGTATAAGCTGGATTTTTGATTTCATCTACCGGAAAAGCATCTATAAACGCACGACCAATATTAGTGGTTCGAATCTGACTGTTGGTAACATCAATATAGCTTCGCTCTAACAGTTTCGGAATAAACGTTTCTTCCGTTGCGACTGTCCCAATTCGTTTTCCTTTCATAAGCTCTTTTAAATGTTCATCATCCAATTTACGCCCTGCCGTCTCCATAAAGGTTAAAATGGAACTTTCCGTATGAAAGGCTGGTTTCTTTGTTCGAGACTCAATCAAGTCATACTGAACGATTCTGAAAGAATCTCCTTCTCGTAAAATAGGTATCTGAAATGCTTCAACTGATCCCTCTTCTATATCCTCTTGAAACACACTTAGAAACCCTTTCTCTTGTAGGATCTTTTCTTTTGTACTATATGTGTTGCCCTCTTGATCTATAAAGTGTACTTCTCTTACCAGGTAGATTGCTGGTTTCATAAAGTTCCCGATAAATCGTTTTACAATTAAGTCATATAACTGTTTTTCTAATGGATTTCGGTTGGTCCCGACATATAATTTTATTGTTGGGATGATTGCAAAGTGACTACTTACTAACTCATCATTAAAAGTAGTATGGTTTTTCGTAATAGAAGATGGAACCACTTGTTGTACTAGATTTGCATAGGAGCTTTTTTCTAATGCTCCCATTACTTCTTTTACTCGTTCCACTTGTTCGGTAGGTAAGTGCCTGGATGAAGAACGAGGGTACGTGATAAAGCCTTCGTCATACAAACTCTGAATATGTTTTTTTGCTGTTTCTGCATTTATCTTCAGCTTGGCGTGAGCATCTTTGTAGATGTCCGTTAAGTTATATAATAATTTTGGTTTCTTTTTTCTCGTACTTTCTTTAAATTCCGTTACAATTACATTCGTTTCTTTTAAGCTATCTCCAAGCTTTTGTAGTGGCGATGGATCTATCAGTTGATCTTCTGTTTTCATAACTGGTGATAAACCGTTTTCCGTTAGTAGCTTTAAATTGTAATAGGTTTGTTCTTTATAATTTTGGATAGCGATTTCTCTCTGACGGATTTCATTCAAGATACACATTTGAACACGACCAGAAGCCAATAAAAATTGATTTTTCGCTAGTTTGGATGTACAACCTCTCGTCACATTAATTCCTAGAATGTAATCCAGGTATTGCCTCGCTTTAGCGGATTGAGCAAGTGCTTCATAGTCTGTTCCTGGTTCTAATCGGTTCAAGGCTCCCTCTAATTCTGCGGCTTCATAAGAAGAGATAAACAGGCGGGATTCTCGCTTGTTCACACCTGCATGTTCATATATTTCTCGGTAGATAAGCTCACCCTCTTTGTCTGCATCGCATGAATTTACCACATGATCTACATCAGGACGCTTTAATAGCTTAACCAATATTTGAATTTGTTCGAGACTATCCGATTTCTCTTTATATGTCGGCTCTAAAATAATAGGCAAGTGATCAAAATTAAATTCTTTGTATTTTTCATCCATTTCCTCCGGATATTTTAGTTCTAATAAGTGCCCACGGCACCAACTAATAATGTAATTTTCATTTTCATAGTATCCATAATATGGCTTGCTCCCTGGATATCTTTGTGAGTTTCTAAATCTAGGTGATTTTAATAATTCAACAGCTACCTTCGACTTTTCAGCAATAAACAATGTTTTCCCCATACGTAATACCTCCTATTAATCTGTAATTTCAGTTTCACGCTTCCATTTCTTATTTCTCCGCTTTTTCACCATTATCTGACCGAATAATAGCAACGTGTTCAAAAAGACAGCTACAAGGAACATACAGCCTGCATACAGCCATACATTCATGACATTCACTCCTTTCGTTCTATCAACAAGAAAGAGGGCTTTTCTTTTTACCCTCTTTCATTTCTGGATATAAAAAAATCACTTTCCGTTTTCTCAATTGAGTAACAAAAAATGATTTAATCTGGTGTTCCTGTTATAAAATTTTTCATCGTTCCATTTCCATTGTTTCCTTTTTTCTACTTGATTTCTTTGTAGCCTTCGCCTGCTCTACATTACCTGACTCTGGCTCTTTGTCTTTTTCTTTATGATTCGTTTGTTTTCCGTTCAATGGCTGAAATTTTTTATCTATATCCATTTCCTTTGAAGTTGTAGACTGATTCACTGTTATTCCTTCTTTCCCAAGTTTCTCATCCACCTGGTTTTCTAATTTCACTATATGTTCCTGGCTTACTAGCTCATTATCAATCGAAACATATTTCGTTGTATAATACCGCTCTTCAGCTTTTACACGAGTGACAATACTATCAATATTATCTGGTGTTTCTTCATATTGTGAACGTCTGTATGCTTCGAATTTTCTGCTTAAGTCCTTATCTAATGTAGTTGATTCTTTTTCTTTTAAAGGTTGAATTTGTTGATCTAAAGAGACAATAGGTGCATACCCTTCCTTTTTCATTTCTTTATACAATTCCACTTCTCTTTCATTAAATGCGTAATCTTTTTGTCCCTCCGCTTTATCAACTAAGTGTCCATATCTTTCATCTTTTACGATTTCATCTAGACTCATATTTGCATCCTTTTCATAAACAACAAATGACAAATTTCCTCTCCCATCAAAGATAGAACTTTGAACTTTTTCATATAAATCTGGTTTCAAAATGTTATCTAAGGAGTAATTTTCCCGTTTCCCGTTCTTTTCCATGAGGAAAACAGATAAATCTTCCCGATTTGTTGAATCTTGATTCCATACAGACAAATAATCAATATCTTTCGTAACAGCATCCATCATGTGGATTCTTGCAACTTCTTCTTCATCGTGCACACCGTTTGCTAATACTTCAATTGTAACTAAGTGATTGGGTGTCTCTTTTGACGTTTCTAATGTACTTTCCTGTGCTTTTTCCATCGGTATTTCTTTGTTATTTCTATGGTTCACTACCTCATCTCGTAACGCTTGTTTCACTTCATCCGATAGATACCTTTTCTCGTTTAATACTTGTTCATATGGTGTCTTGTAGTCCCCATCTCCCATATTGAAACGATCCATACTCACAAGCTCCATTCTCCCAAAATCCCTATCGACTTCTTTTGGAATGGCAACATGATAACGAGCTTGATCATAAGGGATGGTTTGACCTCTTTCTTTAGCTTCTTCTCTTGCTTTTTCAATACTTGAAATGACTTCAGCCATTTTTTCATTGGCTTCTCCAAATGGGATCAGTTGATTATTCTTAAAAGTTTCGTTGTCGCTCCATTGAACTAGCATAGTTGGTCGATTAATTTCATTCTGATTTAGTGCTGCATACTTTTCTTGATTCGCCTCGTTAAATGCATCAATAAATTCTTTATCACTCAATTTTTCTGCACCTTCTACAGGCTCAAACGCTCGATTTTTATCTGTTTGTTCTCTTAAATGGTTTACAGAAACGAGTTCTTGTGTCGTGTTACTTAAACTCATGTATTCCACTAGTAAAATATTTTTTTCACTTTCATTCAGTTCTCCATTTTCATTCTGCTTTTCATTTTCTTTTATTTTAGCCGCTTCATATTTTTCTGTATTAAATAAAATAGCGTATCGATCATCTTGTTCTAACTCACTTAAAGGAATAAGCATATCTTCTTCACGTACAGTAAATGATTGACTTCCGTTTCCAACAAGGAGAGTATCTTTTACTTTTTCATAAACATCTCCTTTAAAAATATGTTCAATATTAGAAACGTCCCTTTCGCCATTATAAAATCCATCACGGTCTAATACACCCGGATCATAAATTGCCATATGATACACTTCTTTGGTTTCTGCATCCACCATGTGTAATTTTGCAATCTCACCGTCTTTTATATCTTTATCTAATATTTCAACTGTCACTACATGCTCTTTTCCATTATCAGACACTTGTTTTGACATATTATCTACTCCCTTTTCATTAGTTTTTTCATTTTCTTTTTCTAACGTATTTTCAATTGTTTCAATAAATTCAATTGAAGTTTCATGTACTTCTTTCAACAACTTGGTTTTATCTTTCATTTCTTTTCCTTGTGTCCAGCTCGCTAAATATCCTAACGAATATTCGCTTGTATCAATTCCAAAATAAGAAGAAACGGCATAAGCGGTCATCTCTGCTTGAAACTCTTTTTCTGGTGCTGTGTAATTCATATGTGTCTCTGCTGTATGAAGTTTGGCATGCGCCAATTCGTGAAGAAGTGTTTTTACATTTTGTAATTCACTGTTTCTAGGATTCAAAGCAACCTCTTTTGTTAAGGTATAGCTCACACCTTTTGCGACCCCAAGTTCTTGCTTCGGCTCAATAATTTTTACACCGTTTTTTTCCGCAATAGCTTCCATTCCTTTATACAAACTCTGGTAATCTGTAACGCTCCCTTCTAGCCAACGATTCGGAAAAATACGAGGTAGATCTTCCGTTTTTGCGTTTGTTTGAGACACGTCAAACACATGACCGACAGCAAAATATAAACGACCAGGTTTCACTTCTACGCTTTTAGATTCAATTTGCTTTTTCTCTTCCTCATTTGCTTTAGTTACTGTTTTCCAAGTGCCTTCTTTGTCTTTAAATTTTGCAATAGTTCTGTTTGGAACAAGGATCTGGATTCCTTTCTCCCCCTTCTTAACAGCAAACCCTTTTTCTTTCCAAAAAGAAAAGGAACCAACTGCCTTGGCTCCCTCGAATTGACTCTGTATTAATGAAATGTTAGATGGTGAATAGTGATAAAATTTTGCCATAAACGATAAATAATCTTTCAAATCTCCTGGTGTACGAAAATAGCCTTCTATGCTTTTTTCCATCTTTTTTGTTAAAGCTTGCACCGCTTCTTTCTTTTCTTCTGGTGATTTCGTTTGATACTTTTTCTTATAACTTTTACTCATGATCTTCTCCTACTCTTTCACTCGCTTTTTGTAATTCCTCCATTTCTTCTTCATTCCATCTCTCAGCTGTATCAAAGAAAAGCTTATGAGTTTTTACATTAACCGGAACTAACATATTTTCTTGATTCATGACATGGACTGCAAGTTCTTCCTCTTGTTCTCGTGTAATTTTGATTGTTAGTTCTTCATCTTTTACAAGTAAAACAAGTTCACCTTCTCCAATCTCTTTAATGACTCCTAATGCGATATCTTCATGAAATAATAACATCCTAATAACCTCCTGTTTTTTTATAAAAAGAAACAATGTAGCTTACGTTACATTGTTCTTTGATGCCTCATGATCTATACGTTTTTGTCTTGCATGACTAATTCGTTCCCCTACGACTTCTTTTGCTATCTTCACACTTCCCATCTCTTGTTTATCAGTCGTAATAAGGCTATCTACGCCCTCTAAAAAGAAATAACCATTTAATAACTCAATTAAAATTTGCGTATTTCTATCCGCACTATTTGCACCAAGACGAATTTTTGTTAGTTCACTTTTCAGCACATCGTGTAGATTCTTTGATACAATTTCGGAAATATAATTCAATGACCATTCTGAACTTTTTGCTGCTTGATGTTCTCTACAAATCCTAACAATTGCTTCACCGTTATATCTGATGTTGTGTTCTTCCATGTAATCTTTAATATACGTATCTGTTTCCTCATCCAATGTAATTTGCATACGAAAGTCCTTCATTTAATAACCCCTCTCATTTTGATATGCAATTTCTTTTTGCATACGCTCATAATACTTTTGGTTCTTCCAACTCTCATATTCACTTTTAAAAGCACGTTCCACTTTTCTCATAGAATATTGAATAGATACATTCTGTTGAAATTTTTGAAACGGCTTTGATTTTTTCATGTGATGGATTCTCTTTTGTTCTTTATCATATGCCTTCATTTCTTGTAAAAAGGCGTTACCCATTCTTTTATACAAGTCATTAATTTTATTCGTCTTATAATTTTCATATTGCTTCTTATCATACTTTCCTTCGCCATATGCTTCTTTAAAAACTTGCACTTCTTTATCTAACTTTTGGAGAAATTGATCGTAATCTTTTTTATGATGATGTTGAATATATCGACTGCTTAATTCATCAATTTCCGGCTTCAATGGTTGAATGGTATTGTAGCTATATTGCCATTGTCTTTTATCACTTGGTAACTGTTTATAAATTCTTAAAAACAGTGGTTTCAAATGTTGATTACGCCAATCAAAAACGGAATCCTCTTTTTTCCTTCCCACCATATTGTTTCGAATCAGATCATTAATTTGTTTTTGTTCCTGCTTACGATCTAACAGATTATTTACGACTTTCCCCTTCATCGCATCTAATGTTTTTGGTTTTCTTTTACCACGTTCTCTCGTTGGAAATGGCTCAACAGTTGCCACATGAATGTGAATATTATCCGTATTAAAATGAATGGCTGCCGACCAGATAGAGCTTTTTTCCAACCCCTCTTTTTTTTGCATTTCCTTCATCGTAAGCCTTGTTACATCCATTAACTTTTTTTCATCCAATGTTTTTGTTTTCTCATCATAAATTCCTTGTTTCTCTAACCAGGGATTATGAAAAGAAATGACATCTTGCCACATGATACTTCCATTCTCATGAGCGGTTTTAAACATTTCCTTTAAGGACTTTTTTTCACTTTCTGTTAAACGATTTGCGTGTTCGGTAAATAGTGCCGATGTCTTTTCTGAATTCCCCATATAGTCTTGATACGTTTCGAACATTTTCGGATTCAGCTTCACTTCACCTTTCGCTTCCTCCCGATCTACATAATCAATATAATTCTGAAAAGCATCCGAACTTGGCAACACAAATTTCGTTTTTAAAACAACACCTGGTGTGACTGAAGACTGAACAGGAACAGCATTATTCATTTTCAACATCCTGCATCATCATTTGAATAAACTCATTCATTTTTTCCATTGCGCTATAACAATCACTCATCATATGGATGTTCTTTTCAATGAGATTTTCTAATTCCATTTCCCTTTTATTTTGCTGCTGAAAAAATGCTAACATTTCAATTTGTGCTTTCAAAAACTTTTGCCTGGATATTCCCTTTTCCTTTGCAATTTCATCTATTTTCTTTAAGGCAACTGGATCTATATCTCTTATTTTTAGATTCACAATTTCCGCTCCTTTCTGCAATTGTGGGTAGAGCACCAAAAATAGTGAGAAGAGCATAAGGGGTTTCTGCCCCCACCGAAGGTGTGGGGCTAGGCGGAGCCTAGCGAAACGATGGGGGCAAGAAAAGCTTTTAGATGTAGACTCACTCACGACTCATTTTTTCGTGATGTGGACTCACTCACGATACAAAATCTCCTGATGTAGACTCACTCACGACACGACTTTTTTCACTTTTTATTAATTTCTTGCGCCTTTTCTTCTAATTTTTTGATCTTATCTCGTGCAATTTTTTGTTCTCCTTTAAACAATTCCACGTTCTTTTCTGATGATTTTATTTTAGATTCTAAGGATGCTATTTTCGATTGCGTTTCTGTTTTTTCCGCATCGGTTTGGTACTTCATTTCATCTTTTAATTCTTTTACTTTCTCATAAACTGTCTTCGCCTTTTCTTCTTCCAGTTTGATTGCTTTCCCGTAGTTTTTGATCTTTGTTTCGATATCTTTTTTGTCTCTTTCTATAAAATCTAGCTCATATGTCTTTTTATCTTCAGCTAACAATTCATCATTTACTTTTGTTTTTCTTTGATCGGTAAAAATCGACTGTACAAGTTTATTCGGACTTTTTGTTGATGCATTTTCTTCTTCATATTCGTTAACATCTTGTGTGAATTTACGAATATCCATTTGTTCTTTTTCACTGTTTTTATTGTAAATATCGAAAGCTAACGCCCCCCAATTCGGAGATAACTCTGTTACTTCTACCACATAATTTCCGTTCTCTTCATACAACACTTTGACAGGTAATTGAACACCAGACTTTGTTTTTTCTTGTGCTTTGAATGTAAATCCTGTTTCCTCATATCCTTCTATCCGAAAACGAATTTGTATAAAGTTTTTGTGTGGATTGTATTCCCTTTGTTCTACAATCAATTTTCCCATTCCCGATAATTTGACTACTTTATTTGTTTCCGTATGGAATAGTTTCTCATCGTTTGGCATGTAAATTTTAGACGTCAAAAAAGCGAAAAAACCTAAAAATAGAAAGCTGATAATGGTTAGGTAGACCCACGACTTATTTTTTCTTAGATTGATTCTTTCACTTTTCTTACCAATTGCACCTATCACACTCTCACCCACCTTTTTTGTTATAAAACTTTCATATTTAACTCTTCCACACTTGTAACTCGCCATGTTTCCTTTTCTTTTTTTATGATGATTCGTAACACATTATTTACTTTTTCTTCTCGATTTTGCGTTGAATCTGTCGTGACATTTATAAATTCAGCTAACACATTTACTTCTTCTTTATCGGGTTCATTTTCTTGTAAATAAAACTTCATTTCTATTGGTTTTGTTTTATAGGTATCTCCTAATTCGTATTTGTCAGTGGGATAGAATTGTTGTAAAAGTTCTTCACTCATAATGGATTTTGCTTTTTCTTTTCGCTCACTGTACCCTTCTTTTTCTCGATGAAATGATAATTGAATAAACGTTTCGGCTGTCGATAAATACGCTCTTCTTTGTTGTTCTTGTGCGGAAGGAAGCACCTTATCCAGTCGTTTTTTTAAGTCTTCATTTTGTTTTGTTAGTAATTCATTTGAAAGTTTTAACTGTTTTTCTTTGCCATCACTCATTGATTTTTTACTCAAATAGATATTAAAAGCTGTCACACCTATAACTAAAATGACAAACACAATAAACAAGAATTTCCGTTTATCTTTCATATCAATTTCTCCTTTACTTCGTAATATCGTTTAGTTGTTTAGTAGCATTCCAGTACGTTTGTATTGCTGTTTTTGCTGCGCCTTCTGATGGGAAATTTGCTACCACCCATAAATACGTTTCCCCTTCATAGTCAAAGATATTGTGCTCTATAAAGTGTGCTATCTCGTTTGCTTTCAATTCCCGATGTAAAAGAAAATTATCACCATCTTTTTCAATCAAATAATTCGATGGTTTTATAACTACATTTTCAAATCCCTTAACTGGCGCTTTTATTAATTTCATTGTAATTTCCCCTTTACTTCTTCATATTTTTAGAACCTTCTTACATGACCAGTAAATACTTTTTTCCAATACGGATTATTTAAATCTTCGATAGCTACTCCTTTATTAGTTTGGCAACCAATAAAGTGATCTTTATCTATAACCAAACCAACATGCCCATCTTTTTTATAAGTATCAAAGAATATTACATCACCAGCCTTCATATCATTTGGTGATATCCTTTGACCAATTTCTACTAATGAATCTGTATTAACATCCGTTACTGGGCCTAGCTCTCTTCCTACTTGCTTAAATGCCCAATGTACAAAACTAGAGCAATCAAATATATTCCTATCAATTTCACTTTGCTTTCGTCCTCCACCGAAAACATACGTACTTTTTCCTATCAATGGTCGCCCAACATCTACAACTTTTACACCGCTACTTCCTCCGCTTCCTGGATTTCCTCCTCCACCAGAAACGACGGAACCCGGCTGATAATATTTCAAAACCGCATCAACGTACAAAATATCGCCATAACACGCGTTATACGGTACAGCTTCCGGTCTAAGGCAATGATACATACCAGTGTGAGCTACTTTTTTGTATTGCTCCTGTGAGAATTTTATGGCTAATTCCTTTGTATACTTACCACCATTTGCACCAATAAAATCAAAAAATCCTGTTCCAAAATTGTACGCTTGAAGAGCTGTTTTGATATGGTCCATGTCACCGGGACTCGTTACTCCGGCTCTTTCTATCGCATGTTTAAACTCCTGTACACCAGCCCAAATGGAATAATCGGGGTCTGTTATACAATTTGGTTTCTTACAATATTTCGTATTAAATGCACCTTCAGAACTTTGCATCGGATCGCTACCACGTCCTCCGCTTTCTTGCATCATTTGAGCCAGCATTAAAGCGACAAAAGGTTCCACGCCAAAGTCTTTCGCATGCTTCCGAATCGTAGGTTCCCATTTCAAAACATCAGGCGAAACATTCATCACTTGCCCTTCACCTGTATACGTAATGTCACCCGTGTCTGTTCCGCTGTCGCTCCCCATTGCTGCAATAAAAATACTAACGACTCCAAGTAAAAGAAAAGAAAAAAGACCCATCACAATTAGCGCTAAAGTGATGAGCCATTTCTTTGGTATTATCTTTAAAACAAGATGCATGGTATTAAGCACCTCCCCCGAATAACATTAATTCTTCGTCTGTTACTTCTACATGAAAGTGAATATTTTTTACAGCCCCAATACTTAAAATGACATCCCCTGTTGGCAAATGTGGAATCGCTGCAATCTCACTTTCACTTAACTGTCCTGCAAATACTTTTCGTAACATATCTAAACTGTTATTATCTTGCTGCATGATAAATTTGTACTGTGTAAGTTCAAAGAGCTTTTTGATTTCATCAATCATTTCTTGTGAAGAACCTTCCGGTACAAAATCCCGAATCGTGTGACTTGCATATAAAAGCCCTGCAAAATATTTTCGATCTTCTCGGCTAAATTTAGTTAAAAATTGTAAAGCATGAGCGCTTTCTTTTTTCGTGTTAATTATATGATGTGCCTCGTCAATAATAATGAAGTAACGAACTACATCTTCAAAAGAAAGTTGTTGTTTAGTATATGCCTCTAATTGTGGCGCACCATTGGATATCATTTCATCCCATATTAAATTAAAAACATTAAAAATTTGCGCTTGGAATACTTCCGGTTTAAAATTTGAAATGTTTCGTAAGGAAAACGATACAACTTGTTCTTTTTTAAAGTTTTCAATAGTGGAATGACCATCAAATAATTGTGCATATGCTTCTACTAAATTTACAAGATTTAATTCAATCAACTCTAAACGATGTTTTCTGCTTTCTCCTAAATTCTCATGGTGTTTTCTATTTTCTACATTCTCATATAATTCATCACGAACAAAAGATAAAAAGTTTGAGAAAATGGGATACTCATTTGGTTTTCTTGTTGTAATTTCATTTTTTGCTCCTTTCTCATCATTCCATAATCCCATACGAATATATAATTTACGAAGCAAATTTTCATATTCTTTAATTTCATCATCTTTTGCTTCTGGTGCAATGAAGCGATAAAAAATTGTCAGTTTAGATAAGTGTTGAGTGAAACTAACTTCTTCAAGCTCTGCTGTCTTATATACTTGAAGTGGGTTAATTTGACCTTGCGAACCATCTAATGCAATTGTTTTCCCGTTCAAATCACGTACTGTTTCCTCGAATTCACCTACAATATCAAAAATACGAATAAAATGACCTTTACTTGCATAGTCTACTGATTTCTTTTTTAGTAATGTTGATTTTCCAGCACCAGGCTTTCCAATCATTACACCGTTATAAAACTTTCTTTGTTCGTCTTTATGAAAAATATCAAAAATAACATTTCCTTTTGTTTTCGTTGTTCCATAATACGTACCGTATGGATCGTGCAAATAAGAATAATGAAACGGACATCCACCAGCCAAACTAACTGCCGGAATTTCTTTCCCTTTTCTTCGGTTCACATAATTCTTTTGTGTATCAAAGCTCGTTACGAGTGCATCCCATTCATACTCTTGTTCATTTAAAAAGACGGCTCCTCGAAAGTTATAAGATTCTAATGTTTCCATGATCTCTTTTACTTGTTTTTCTAACTCATCTAATGTTCTAGCGGAAACATAGATACGGATGTGAATACGTTTCATGACCTCACCTTGTTTCAAATCCGTATAAAGAGCTTCCAACTCTAAAAATTCATTTTTCGCATCGATCCGATCTATATTATCCTTCGCTGTATCATGTCGAACACTTTGTTCACTCATGGATTTATTAATCGATTCAACAACCTCTTTTCGGTCATCACTCATTACATCTAATGTCGTAATCACATTCGGCATATTCATAATTTGTTCTAACCAAAAATCATTTACTTCTGTTGGATAGTCAAAAACATGAATACAAGTACCTACTCCATCACCGGTTTGCACATAACTTTCTTTAAAGCTGATTCCCCCTTGTGGCTGAACTCTAGCCACTAAATAAGGGTTGTAACCTTTCTTCTTTTTTAGTTCTTCTTGTTTTTCTTTTTTAGATTTTTTACTTTTGAACGCAAACATATTGTTTCCCCCTTACTACCATATATTTTTCGTTCCTAATTTTGCATTTTGATTAAACAATTTAAACATAAGCTCTAACTTTTTCTCTTCATCCACCTCTAATAATTCGGTAGAGCGTTTGATATATCGCTTTGCTGCATCCACACGTTCTTTTACGATTAATTCCGTTTCTCCGTAAATAAATAAGAAGGCTTCCCGATTTGTTCTGCCCCATTCTAAAAATTGAAGTTCTTTTAACTTTTGATTTAAAATCCGTTCATACAAAGGACTGGTACATTCTTTAATTTTCTTCTCCATATATCGTTGTTGTGCGGTAGTTTGACATGGGAAGTTTAAAAAAACGAGTTTAATGGACTGTTTGTAGGCTTGATAAAAATACGCATGTGAGAAGATAACAAATGCTTGTTCATCGCTATTCTTAGAGAACATATCGTCACCTTCCACTTGAAGAATTTCTAAAAACTCCTCATTTTTCAGCTCAAATATGCCATCCTCCGTCATGTCAACGATTTGCATAATTTCCACAATACTTTTCTTTACCTTTGGTGGTGCTTCTTTCGTTTTTCTAGATAAAAAACCTAAAAGTTTTGGGTTTTTCTTTTTCGAAACATCTTTCTTTGACTTTTCTTTCTTCTGTTTTTTCACTTTTGGTTCTACCTTTGTTTTTTCTTCTTTCTTTTTGTTGGGTACCACCTTCACAATTTCTTTTGGTTCAGAAAGTGACTCTTTTACATTTTTTTCGTTAAATCGAAATGCTTTTTTCTTCGGTATTTCTAGTTGTTTTGGCTCTTCTTTCTCCACATCTTTTTCGCTGAATAACGCCATATGTGATCCCTCCCTTATTGATCGTTATCAATGGCGCAATATGCACCTTTTCTTCTTAGCAATGTAATAATCAACACTTCATACATTCGTTTTTGAGGATTCGTACTTGGTCGCCAAATCATGATAATTGCAATAGCTGCCATGAAAATAACAAATGGTAATTGAAAGGAATCATGTACAAAATTTCTAAGAATCATTGTTACAACTAATAAACCAATTAATAAAAAGAAATCTATTAAATAAAGCACTTTATTAATCCGTAATTCTGTACTGATTTCCTTCGGAATCCGATAGCTTCTCATCGGGATTCCCTCCTTTTCGACAATAAAAAATAAGCGTACGATTACGCTTATTTTTTATCTGTATTATTTTTATTTTTGCTCACGATATCTCTCCAACTTTTACCCGTATTTTGACCCATTTGATAAAAACGCTTTGTATTCTGTACCGTTTCAGAAGTATTAATTCGTTCTTGCACTCCTCTTACTTTTTGTTTCATGGATGATGTAGTATTTTTAACCTTATCCGTTGTATATTGTCCTAATGTCCGTGTTTCCTGACTTCTACTTGCTGCCACTTCTTTATCACTTTCATAAGGAATAATCGGGCTACTATGAGTCACCGTTACGATGTCGGCTGATGCCGGGCTACTTCCGCTTGGCACTGATCTTGGCGTTTCCACTGGTGTCGGGTTTCCTCCACTTGGCACTGGTCTTGATGTTTCCATTGGTGCCGGGCTTCCTCCACTTGGCACTGATCTTGGCGTTTCCATTGGTGCCGGGCTACTTCCACTTGGTACTGGTCTTGATGTTTCCATTGGTGCCAGGCTTCCTCCACTTGATACTGGTCTTGATGTTTCCATTGGTGCCGGGCTACTTCCACCTGGTACTGGTCTTGATGTTTCCATTGGTGCCGGGCTTCCTCCACTTGATGCTGGTCTTGATGTTTCCATTGGTGCCGGGCTACTTCCACCTGGTACTGGTCTTGATGTTTCCATTGGTGCCGGGCTACTTCCACCTGGTACTGGTCTTGATGTTTGACCTCCTTCACTTGCTCCTTGTCTTACTGTTCCTGGTGTTTGATTTCCTTCACTTGCTCCTTGTCTTACTGTTCCTGGTGTTTGATTTCCTTCACTCACTCCTTGTCTTACTGTTCCTGGTGTTTGATTTCCTTCACTCACTCCTTGTCTTACTGTTCCTGGTGTTTGATTTCCTTCACTTGCTCCTTGTCTTACCGCTCCGGCTGTTGGATTCCCTTCACTTGCTCCTTGCCTTACTCCTCCTGGTGTTTGACTTCCTTCACTTGCTCCTTGTCTTACCGCTCCGGCTGTTTGACTTCCTGCGCTTGTTCCCTGTCTTACTGTTCCTGGTGTTTGACCTCCTGCGTTTGCTCCTTGTTTTACCGTTCCGGCTGTTTGATTTCCTTCACTTGCTCCATTTGCTTTTCCAGCTTCCTTCATTTCATCTTGAAGACTTGTTGTTCCCGATTCTTGCCCATTTGCTACCCCAGGGTTCTCGTTCCCTTCTTTTTTCATATCTTCTTGAATAGGTGGCGTGCCACCATTCTTTTTATCTTCTTCCTTATTTAAGTTACCTTTTTCTTTTTCATTTTTTGCTAAATCATTTCCATTTGCTTTCTTCTGATCTGCTTTTTTCATTTGATCTTGCAAGGACTCTTTATTTTCAGACTCATTCCCTTTTTTCAAGCCACTTATAAGACCAGCCATGCCACCTGTTGCCATCGCTGCCGCACTTGCTGTTTTAGCTGCTGCAACACCAGTTCCTTCTGCTGCGCCTTTCGCTCCTTTTCCAATCATATTTCCTAGACTCTTCATTGGTTTTGAATTTGCAAGACTGCCAATTCCTTTACCCAGTGCGAAACCGCCTGCTAAACCACCTGCTAACATGCCCCAACTGCTCTTTAATCCAATATCTATTCCAAATAACCTTTCTACGACTGCCGGGCCATCTAGAACCGCCATACTAAATGCCGCTAATGCAATCAGATACGGTACACCATTTAATTTGTCATGGAGAAACGCTGTTCCCATTATATATAGCTTCAAAGATAGGAATATCATAATCGTTGCTATAAATATATTGAGGATATTGGATAATACAGCTTTTAACTTTTGACCATTCGCAACATCGGCTGGTGCTAATATGTTCGCTAACAAGTAGTTAAATGCCAATTCATAAAATAACCTAGCTAATTTAATACTCACCAATAACAAAGTTGCGCCTGTTATCAGTAAAGTAAAGAATATATTCCAAAAGTTCCAATGCCAGCGATAATACTTTTCGGGAAAGAAATCAAACCATCCATCTTTCAATTCAGCTAAAGATGCAACTCCTAACGCATCCATTACCCTTTTATTTTGTAGAATTTTTTGACCACCATCTGACAAATCCTTATCTTTCGTAAATTTGAAATCGGAATCAATTTTTTCTGTAATATCTATTTGTCTGATATTTTTTTCAGGAATATTATTTTTCGGATTCATATCTTCTTTCTTTTTCCATCCGTTTTGATCTATTACTGCAATATCCGTTATGTTTTTCTTAATAATTTCATCACTCAAAGAGCCTTTTTGTTCTGATTTTACAACTGCTATGGCATCATCGGTGAACTTATCAACCTTTGTCATACCAGTACTTAATAAACAAAGTACACTCAGTGTTACGAAAATATTAATGATAATTTGAGAACGGTTCATTTGTTTGTTCATAATGAACATGTAGCCAATATATAAAAATGATATGGCTAAAAGAACGACAAACAATGGATATAACATATCAATAAAATTTTGTATTTCCGGCGAATTAAAGAATCCTTTAATCCCCAGTATGGCATCTGTCACACCTTCCAAGGCATCTACAACTAAAGATAATCCTTGAATTAAGAACCATCCTAGCCAACGCAATACATAATTAACAATGTCTCCTACTTGAAGATAATCCGAGAACTCTTCTATAGTTTTTAAAATCTCTTCATCTTTCACCATTTATCCTCCTCTCATGCTTACTACTGCCCTAATACTTCCTTTGCTGTCCAGTTCACCCTTTCATTCAATCTGTCAATACGAATAATCAATTTCCCTTTTTGTTCCCGATCTACTGAAAGGAAAAGAACTGCATCTTCTAGACCAAGGATGACCTCATTTTCTTCTGTTACAAATGGCGAGTAACTATCTAAAATCAATTGCATTTTATCCGTTATTGTCGGTACACACATTCCCTCTTCCTCCTCTATGTTTGGATTCAAAAAAGCACTCAATCATTTGAGTGCTTTCTAACTTGTTACTTGTTCTTTTTCTTTTAAATCACGCAAGATTCGATTAATCTTGTTTTCGACTGCTTGATAAACACTTTTGTCGATGTGGTCATTGTGAGCTAACATTTGAAATTCACTGTAAAACTCGCCCATTTCTTGATTTTCAACTTCATCTATTGATTTGCCTAACTGCGCTAAAAAGAACTTATCAACCAGTTTCAAAACCGCTAAATCAGATTCAAAAAATTCATTAACCGTTTTTTCCTTCCAATTTTCAATGGTGAGGGAATCAAACGGGCTATCTTCCTGCTGAAATGCCTCTTCCGGAATATCTTCATCAATTCCCATCATTGTTGGTTCTTCTACTAGCTGCGGTGTATCTACTGGTGACAAATTTTCCTGTTCCGGCTCTGATGGTACTTTCTCAATTCGCTCTTCCTTTCTTTCTCCTAGAAAATCTACAATAAGTTTTTTCGGTTCTACATCATCATGTAAGGAGTGGATATCTATATCTAAAATAGATTTATCTGTATCGAATTCTACTCCTAAGTACTCCCATCTATATTTTAAAGCTGTTTCCTCCGTATTATAAATTGGTCGAGGTCTGATACGTTTCCGGTTATTATCCTGACGTTTTATGACACGAATAACGGCACTTTCTCCTTCTTTAAAATTCATAAGTTCATTTGCTGTTAATAACGGTCGTTGATCTAAACCTTCCGTTTTATTTTTATCTGTAGAAAGACCCTTTCCACTTCGGGAAGGTAGATTAATTGTCTGATTCCCCAGCTTTTTGGACACTTTTTCGGCTGTTTCTTGATCGTTTGTTAGAATGTAAATCGTATTCCCACAGTTTCCATCAATGGTATCTGCATCCTTATCATATTTATTTTTCAATTGTGAATATGCTTGAATGATAAGATTAAAACGTATATTTCTACCGAGACAAACCGTAATAATATTCGCCATTCCTTCAATACTAGGCATATTACCAAACTCATCTAGGCAAAAAACCACCTCACGGTGACATTTCCCTCCACGAGCAAGGGATGCACCCTTAGCCAATATAAAATAAAGCTGCCTTACAAAAATAGAAGCAATCACATGATTCGAAGAATCAAAGTCTGGTGTAATCATAAAAATAGCGACTGGTTTATCGAAATAATCCACTTTTGTTATTTCCATATCTTCATTTTCTTCTACTATTTTAAATTCTGTATGACCCGTTTTTTCATCTATTTTTGTAATAGAAATAGATGTTTTCGTTTGAGGATTTTCCTTTTCATTACATTGAATGGTATCTCCAACTTTTATTACTTGTTTAAAATCTAATGCAAAACGTCCTGTAATATCTGCCTTGATAGACTCCTTTGAGCCATCTGGAAACACAATTTCTACTCGTTTTCTAGGTGTCACTTTTCCTTTTATCGTTTTTCCAAAACCGACACGTTTTAAATCCACACTATTTTTTGCTGTCATTTTAGCGATTTCATCAAATGTAAAAATAGAAAGTCCGTTCATTGTTTGGGTGAAAATTCCGCCTCGTGTCGTTCCTTTCGAGAAGTTTGAGGTTGCATATTGCATTTTCGCAACACTATCAGCTGGTAAGCCTTCAAAGTATAAATCTAATGCATTTTGTGGATCTGCTTCCGGATCTACGATTACCTCTTTTGAACCAAGTTCCGATAACATATTTGCAACTGCATACATTGTGATTTTTTCTTCTGTACCCTCCGCAATACATTTATCTGTAACTGCTAGTATCATGGCGTTACACAAGCTCATAGCACACTGTTGCCAAAAAGGATCTTTTACAGTTGGGTTGTAATACAAAGTGTGTGAGAGTGTTTTACATAATGCCTGTGCCGTTGAATAATCTCCATCTTTATAGGCATCTTTGACAAGCTGCAATAAGTTATAGCTCATAGAATCGAGTGGGTTTAATAAATTCAAAACTTCAATGTGATACCCTCGTTCTTCCAGTGTTTCTTTCGATGCACTGAATAATTCGCCCTTTGGATCATTAAAAATTAAAGATGGTTTATGTTCCGCTCTAGAATAGACATCAATTGTAGGAAATACAAAGGTTTCCCCTTTACCAGAGCGTGTTGTACCGATAATTAAGTTGTTTACCGGGCTATCATCAATGAATACCTTATCACCTAGCCGGGAGATAACAACACCACCGCCACCTTTAAATGATTCCTCTCGATCTGGTACAGCTCGGTATTGCTTTTTCAACTCTTCAACTGTTGTAAAACGACTAGATCCTTTCTGATGATTATTTAAGTTTTTAAAGGAAGATTTCAATTTGTACACTGTTCTCACTATGGTTCCAATCACTAAAAGGAAAACAAGTAAGTAGTAAATTGGATGCTCTGCAATCGGCATCCGAAAAAGAAATCCTAAATCTATATGAAATGGTTTGGGATGTAATAAGTCACTAAATGTTGTTTCTATCAGCTCTAAAGATAAATTGAGTAAAAAATTAGCGATTAAAAACATTCCAACAAACAAAAAAGTACTCAATGGAATGAGTACTTTTTTTTCAGCTAACTTATATTTAATTGAAATTTTATCCTTGTACATGGGCAAGCGAATCCCCCTTTAAACTGTTACATCTGATTTTGACTCTTGTTTATTTAATTCTGTTGGCTTTTCTGGATTTGTCGGTTTCTCCGGATTTGTTGGTTTTTCCGGTTCTATTGGCTTTTCTGGATTCGTTGGTTTCTCCGGTTCTGTTGGCTTCTCTGGATCTGTTGGTTTCTCTGGATTTGTTGGTTTTTCCGGTTCTGTTGGCTTTTCTGGATTTGTTGGTTTCTCCGGTTCTGTTGGCTTTTCTGGATCTGTTGGCTTCTCTGGATCTGTTGGTTTCTCTGGATCTGTTGGTTTCTCTGGATCTGTTGGTTTTTCTGGATCTGTTGGCTTCTCTGGATCTGTTGGTTTTTCTGGATCTGTTGGTTTCTCTGGATCTGTTGGTTTCTCTGGATCTGTTGGTTTTTCTGGATCTGTTGGTTTTTCTGGATCTGTTGGCTTCTCTGGATCTGTTGGTTTTTCTGGATCTGTTGGTTTCTCTGGGTCTGTTGGTTTTTCTGGATCTGTTGGTTTCTCTGGATCTGTTGGTTTCTCTGGATCTGTTGGTTTCTCTGGATCTGTTGGTTTCTCTGGATCTGTCGGTTTTTCCGGTTCTGCTGGCTTTTCTGGATCTGTCGGTTTCTCCGGTTCTGTTGGCTTTTCTGGATTTGTCGGTTTCTCCGGTTCTGTTGGCTTTTCTGGATTTGTCGGTTTCTCCGGTTCTGTTGGCTTTTCTGGATTTGTCGGTTTCTCCGGTTCTGTTGGTGGCTCTATAGGTGGTTTTGGTTTTTCTGTCCCTGTACTTTCCGTATTACCATTCTCACCTTCCGGTGTAATTGGTGGGTTCACAATTACATCTGGTTTCTTCTCTAGTGGAAGAATGTCTCCTATACTCGCTACTGAAGAATCAATATTTTGATCTCCAAATGCAAAATGATCTCCGTTCACGGTAACTTGTGGCTTATTATCTGTAATAGCTGCAATCACATTATCCTTTGCCGTATCTTGAATTGATTTATCTGTTGTTTCTTTATCAAAGAGTGCTAGAACACGAGAAGTCGTTTCATCCCCATTTTGAAGATTACTTACAATAGATTTTTCTTTAAAATTAATTTTTGATTTATCAAGCTCTTCGAGTACATAAGCAACTTCATTATCTTTACTTTGAATTGCGTTTTCTGTAATTGCTTCGAAATCTTGTTTGTTCAGATTTTCTTTCTTTTCCTCCGGCTTATTCTTATCTACCTTTTTTGTAATAGCTGGTTTACTTTTTGATGATTCCTTACCTCCAAACCAACTGCACCCTGTAGTACTCAATATCAATGAACCACCAAGAAAAACAATTCCCATTTTTTTGTACAAATTCTCATAATTTAATGGCATGTTATTTTTTCCCCCTTAGATGTTCTGTAGATCTTTATCAATTTTTTCAATCTTAGCTTTCTTTTCCTCTTCACTTATCGTAGATTGTTGGATATCTCGTTTCTCTAATTCTTTGACCTCTTTCATCAAGTTTTTATTTCCTTGCGTTTTGGCAAAAGAATAACATTCTTCATATTTTTTTAGATTTACAAAGGCTTCAACGATGAGCTTTTCACGTCTACCGTCCATATTGACTTTCCCTTTAAGCTTGATGACCTCTTCATATTTCTTATTAAGCGCTGCCTTTTCAAAGTCGATTACATCATTTTTGACATCGATTTCATTGATTTTATTCATGTTGTCTATCCCAATAAAATAAGCAACCACACTTTCTGCAAATTTCGGCTCATATTGTAATGCCTTATTTGCCTTTCCATTTAATAAATAAGTAAATAAAACTGCCTTTTGACTGTCTTTATCTACTTCTGTGTAATTGACCTTATCAAAGTATTTAACAGCTTCTCCATACTGTTGAATGGCTGCCTGTTGTAATCCTTTTACTACATATTGTTCCGAGCCAGCATTTGCACTCGAAACTGGCTCGGAAAAGAATAACTTAAAGGCAAATATGGCACCAGCTCCAATTAACACCACACTTCCTATGACACTCGCAATAATCTTGAATCCTTTTCTATTTTCCTTTCCAGGCTTTACTTGTTTTTTCACTTCATCCGATGGACTATAAGAGGGTTCTTCCGTTCTTTCTGGTAATTCTTCTTGATATTCATATTCTTCATGAAAAGGAGAATCATTGATTTCCCTTTCTAACGTTTCTAACAGCTCCTTCTTTTGTTCCTCTTGTTCTGGATCTAATTGCATCACATTCATTTTTTTAGAAATGTGATCAAAAATATGATCTGCATATCTCGAACCAAGTGATAACGTACCGTTATAGATTTCATTAGAATGACCATCTAACAAATCAAAATCAATATGTTCTTGGTGTCCTGCTTCTCTATAAACACGTTCTAATCGTTTAGTTAAGGTATAAGCTTCATGAAACGAATATTGCTTACCTGACTCAATTTCTGTTCCATTATTACTCTTAAAAATGACAAACATGGCTTCTCCTTTCTCACATTTACTTTAAATTCCAATGAAAAAAGGCAACAAAAAAAGCCATACCCTTTGCATAGCCTCCTCATTGCCTTATTTATATTTTTCACTATTTCATCCAGAGAAATGGGAATAAGATTTGACCAAATTTCACATTGCTATTTACGCTCTCTGCTAAGTATTGGCATCCCATTACGATAACAAGTCCGGCTGCCCCACCAAGAAACCACCAAATACATTTATGTCTTCCTCGTTCACCGCCCCAAATTAAGAGATAAGCGCCCCAGCAAAATACAATCGCTGTACTAACCATTGCCCCTCTTTGCATCCATGCAATAAATGAATTACCTGTTTGAATTAGACCGTCCATCGCATCACCTAACACTAACATTTGAGCTACTGTTTCCAACATTGACATATACATTCACTCCCTTTTCATTTTTAGATGCTTATACGTTACTAAGCTGACTTGACTCATTCGACTTGCTGTCTTCTTTTACTTCTGTTGATGTTACTTTATAAGCTTGTAAAGCTTTCATTACTAAATCTTGATTTTCTTCAATGTATTTCTGATGATGTAAATGAAGCCAATGGTTATAATCCTGACCATTGGCTCTTAATAGGTTTGCTACCATATCTTTTTCTTTTTTTAATTCCCTTTGTGTAATCGCCACTGTATCACCACCTTTCAATGATTATGTGATTACTTCTGATATTGCTCTTTACAATTTTGAATAAAATAGCTAACTTCTTTTTCAAGTTCTGAAGGTTTATCAATTGTGAATTTAATCTCTTTTTTCACCTTACCTTTTTCATAATATGCAAGAGTATCCCTTCTTTGAGATAATCCCCAATCATGAGGGTTACTTGTACTTGGAATATCGTCACGATTTTCATCTAAACCCTTTACTTCAATCTTTTCTTTTTCAGCTAGTTTTTTTACAAGGAAGATCCAATCTTCACTATGCCTCATGTTAGACGTTAGCATAACAAAACCTGTTCCATCCTCACTCATGAACTTCTTCATTTCTAACGGACTAAGTTCCATTACTTCCCCTTTTCCCGAACTAAAGACAAATGTTGAACCAATACCAATTGCAATTAACAGTCCAACAACAGCGGAAATGATCCACCCTTTACGACTCATGCATGTTCCTCCCTATGTCATATTTTAATAAGCGATTTTGAAGTGTGATGAGACACATTTAACCTTCAACATCTGTCTTTATTTTATAACATTTATAGGAAAGTGGGATAGAAAATGGAAATATCATTTATGGCTGGAATGACGAACCCTGTATTGGAATGCGTATAGAAACTAACCCCGACCTAGCTTCTATATGCCCAATACCGCACTACGTATTTTGGCATGAACGTAGAACCTTATGTATCTACTGTTTGTATGGTTCATCGCTTCTTCAGAATGTCAAAATGGGATATTCCTCACGATCACTAACGCAAACAGATTTTTGATACAATGCATTTCCAATGGTCACAGATATGAGTTTTACGTACGCACTCTTCTAACGATAATCGTATACCTAACCCCTCTAGTGACCGTTTCAAGGGAGGCACGCATATATATTGAAAGCCGTATATCATCCTTCTACATCATTACTGAAAGGAAGATATACACAATATATATCTAAATTGTCAAAGAGCAACTTACTTTGTGCTATGTTCTCAGCACACTTCAAAATCGCTTTTTTTATTTACACTTTTGTTTTACGGCTACTAATTCCGCTTGTTTATGTTTCCTTTTTGCGATCAAGTTTTGATGTTCGTCTCTGACAGAACGCACTTGATAATAAATTTGAGCTACATTTTCAATGCTTCCTGTGTCATTTTCAATTGCGATGGTGCCTTTCAATTCGTATGTTTTTCCATCAAAAGTTTTAACACTATGAGCTTGTGATGCGGCAATATCATAAAATGTGAGTCTTTGTTCTTTTCCCATATGAACGCCTCCTATTTTTGATAAAGAAGGGAGAAAAACGCTTCTCCCTTGTATAGTTTTCTAGCCATCTAGATAGGATAAAATAGTGAACGAGTGCTTGATATCATGCTAGGATTGTTGTGTTGTACGAAGTGATAATGCGTTGTGCTGCCTCTTTTTCGTATATGTGCTGTAATGCGGATTGAGCTTACGGTTTCTTGCTGCAAATACGGCTCCAATTAAGCCAAGTGCGACACATACAAAACCAATCCATTTTATGTATGGATTTTCGACTTTACTGTCTGTTGCTGGAAGGTTACTTTCTACTTTATTTGGTGTTTGTTCTAGTTGTGGTTTCATAACAATCTTTTGTGGTTGCTTTATTTGTGGAGTGACGGATTTTTCGGTGCTTTTGGTTGTTCCAGTAACTGTGGTTGTGGTATTTCTAGTTTGTGTGGTTAATCCGGTTGATGTTATATCGACTTCTTTTGCCCCTTCACTGAATGCCTAATAATTTGACCAGCTTCTTTAATTTCAAAAGAATAGGTTTCTGTTAAGTAGATATTCATCTGATACAAATGTTTTTTATATGTGTATTGAAATGATAAAAATCAGAAATTCCAGATTTAAAATCTTAAAAAATAACAATAAAATTGTACCTTTTCTACGCAGTTCATTTACAATATAAATGTATAATTATTTTTTTGAAAATAGTTTATTCCACCTTTGCCCGATAGTAAGTTGCAAAAAAAAGGTTCTCAATTGGTTCTTCAAAAAAATCCGCAATACTTTTTGCTCTACTAAAAATCAAACCTTTTCTCCCCGATTCTACATCGTATAAAGTACTTGTAGGAATTTTTGAACCCTTTGAAACTTCTTTAATTGTATAACCCTTTGACTCACGAATTTCTCTTAGAACTGTCAAATATCTCACCCCCTTATTTACAGTTTATTCGTCTTTAAGCCCAAAGTCAACGCATATCGTGTTAACTTTTTTGAAAAATAACAACAATATAGTTAAAAGGAGCTAAAAATCATGTTTGGACAAAGATTAAGAGAATTAAGAAACAAAAAAAACATGAGCGCTACCGCTCTCGGAAAAGCATTAGGGATTGCACAAACAACAATTTCCAATTGGGAAAATTCAGGAGCTGAGCCAAATTATGAAATGTTAGTAAAAATCTCACGTTTTTTTGGTGTTTCAGTTGACTATTTAGTTGGAAATGACGATGATTCTAATAAAAATGAAATAAGTAGATTAGCAAAAGAATTATATGAGGACCTTAATTCAGTCTCTGAAGATGAACGTCAAGAAATAGAAAAAGGATTATTAGAATACATAGAATTTCTCGGGTACAAAGTTAAAAAAACAAAGAAATAAATTTCCCCCTTTTAATTTACTCTCTTTCTTAGACTAGATTTTGAGTTTTTATTTTTTCGTATATACGTTTTTAATTTACTGTGTAGTTCAACATAATCGCTTGTTTGTGACAACACTGATACCAAGAAATCATAATCAACTCGTTTACATATATTTTTCTTTTTCATCAAATAGGCACTCTCCTGTGAGATGGATTTTATTTTATAAATCCCTATTTTTACGCATTAGTGGAACGAAACATTACAAATTACCAACAAATGTTCCACTCCTTAAATAACAAATGACACTACAATTTTTTGTAGTGTCATCGTTTAACAAGCCTATCACCCAGCACCGCCACCAGGATCTATCATCATATATTGAATAACTTTAGCAATACTCCCTTGCATGGGGAGCATTGCTAATGCTGTTATTGTAATTAGCAAATAAGTTTTTTTTGTCCAATTTTTCACTTGTACCACCCCTACTTCAATTTTAGTACATTTTTAGGAAGTTCTGCATAGAACAAGTCGTTATTCCTCTCAAATGCCAATAATGCTTCTCTCATTAAAGCCATATCTTCTCTTGCAAGAGCCTGAATGAACACTTGTAGCGGTGTCAAAAAACCATTTTTCCTTTTGATTTCTTCAATAAGATTATCTGCTTGTTGATTCAACCCTCTTTTGACATACAAATATGCAAGTTCTGCCGGATTTTTTGGTTTTATATCATCTAGATCCTTTTCAAGATGTATGTTAAGAAAATCTAGAGTAGTTTGTATCATTTGTTTTTTCTTGAGCATTTTTTTGTTATTTGGGGCTATCATAAGTTGCAACCCTTTATCCAAGTAATACTTAGATAATTCATAATCGCTTAGTATATATGTCTCACCCATGATACAATATGCTGTTGCTTTAGGTATTAAAGCTACTTTCCCTTGTCTAGCAATCATTTCATTACATAATTCTCTTGCCTTTTCTAGCTCGTTATTCCTATGAAAACTTGTAGCAAGCAATTCCATAGTGCGTAATTCATAAGAAGAACGTAAAAATGGATTTTTCATTTTTTTAATTTGTGATAATAAATCATTTGTATATTCACTTACCAAATTATAATTTCGATGATCAAAAAAAGCATAGATTAGTGAAAAATCCATTGGAATTTTGCTGATATCATCTGCACTCTTTCTCTGTTCCATTTTCTTTTTCACTGTTTTTAAAAAAGTTTGCGTATTCATGTTTCCAGCATTTCTTAAATGA
Source organism: Bacillus cereus (assembly GCF_015071065.1). Taxonomy (GTDB): domain Bacteria; phylum Bacillota; class Bacilli; order Bacillales; family Bacillaceae_G; genus Bacillus_A; species Bacillus_A cereus_BA. Next base: position 61,698 of record NZ_VOVA01000020.1, read on the forward strand.
AGTAATTCATAAGCATATGCAAATTTACGATTCAGTATATTGTTAGATCCTTTTTCCTTATCAATTAAATACTGTAATACATCTAATTCTCCACACATATCCAAATATTCCAAGGCAACTCTCAAATTCACTTTACGCTTTGCTTCTTCACAATATTTCAGTACTTCCGTTTTCCTAAAATTATAATCATGTGGATATAACATATTCAATATTTCAGTATAAATATAAAAATCAAACTCTCTTTTCCTAGTAAATGAATCATTTATTTTAGAATGACTAGTATCAAATATTGCTGCAAGTTGTCTATTAGTAATACCTTTATCATTTAAGTCTTTATGGATTCTTTCTAGAATCATGGTATACCCTCACATCCTCTTGAAATGCTAATGTATAGGAAATTCTATACGTATAGAATATTCTGTAAATACATCTTAACAGAAATGAATGAAACTTTCGTTCCAATATACATTATTCTATATTTCTATATAATTATCTTAATTTTCAGTAAATATAACACACTTTCTCATCTGAATTTTAACCTATTCTTAGTTGATATTTCAAAAAACTATGTGTAAAATAGTTTACAAATACATTATAAATTACCTATATTAAAAACGGTTCGATTAATGCTACTAATATTAAATTTATATAAAAAATAAAACCCCACCGCACGGTTTTTAATTAGTCTAGGTCGGCAAACTTCGAACTAATTAAAAACTCCTCTGGATAGGGTTTTAAATTCACATTATAAATGTATGTGTTTTTCTCTAATATCATACTTGATATTAAAATTATACCATAAGGTACATACGATGTGAATATAAAACCTCTGTTTTCCTGTTTATTTGTGGTGGGAAAATTAGGAGGTTTTTTCTGTGTTGTTGCACAACTTTTTACTTAGTCGAGCAAAAGCGGAACTAAGTCCCCACATCAATCACTTATCAAAGAAAACTGGGGCTATTAATCAAGCAATCAAGAAAGTTACTACTTATATTGATAATATTGTCCTAGAATATGAAGGTGTTACCACAAAAGATTATCTTACCAAACGAAAATATGAGGCATTAGAAACTGTTTTATCGTATTTAGTACAAGAAGGGTATTCTCAAGTAAAGCAAGAGCATATCAGCAAAAAATCAGGTATTTCAAAACCAATTATTAACTACGTGTTTAATTGGTTACAAGACTTGGGAGTTTGCCAACAAATCAAAGTACGAAGACATGGTAAAATTGCCCCTTCAATTTACATTTTAACTCTACATAGCAATTATTTAAAAATCATTGAATATTTCAAGGTGAAATGTGCTGTAGCAATTGATGTTTGTTCTACTTTCACTAAATTTTTAAAGAAAAAACTCTTTAAAAAAGTTATTGAATCCAAACATGAGGAAAAGAATACTTTATCTAATGGCATAGATATTTTAAATTTTGAAGAACTAGAAAGATCAAATACTAATTCACAAAATGCTATTGATAGATTACAAGATTTAAATGATTACTTAAGTGAAGATCAGAAAAAAGCATATCGCTATATAACAAGTCAACCAGTAACATATTTAACAGAACAGGACGCTTATACTATAGCCTTAAGAATGCCGAAAAAAATTGATCGTTATCAAAGATGGGATTTTGAAAAATGCGTTGAACGTTTTGAATATAATCAAGCTGAAATAAGTAATCCCGCTCATTTTATGAAATTGTTCGCTGAAAAATCTAAACAAAGAAAAGAGCGTAACGATTATGAAGCGAAAGAAGCCTTAACTAATATGGAACATGCACAAAAATATGAAACCAAACTTCCAATTATAGACTGGCTTAATAACAAGAAAATGGATTCCATTCTGCAAAAAATGGGCGCTCTAAAGCCCTAATAAAAAAACATCTAAAACTTAGCCTTGCTCAAAAATAATATAATTAGCAAGGCTATTTGTCATGTACTCTTATAATCCCCGAGCAACGTACTATTTTTCCCAAAAAAGAAATTCAAAACACCTCTCAGATCTTATAATTATTTCTCTTTTTCTAAACTATTCAGCTATGAAATTTCTACTCATACGAAACTGAAAATTCTATCATTTACTCATAAATTAACCTTGCAATTTACTAAGGTAAAATCTTGAGTCCCTTGATACAGCTAGCCTAGCATCTCTAAAATAGATTCTAATGTTTATAATGATTTTATTTTTTAAACAAGATTTAATAAATACAGTATTCTATCCTAAAAGGGAAACATTATACGTATGTTCTTTATCATTTTCTGACAGAAGACTCCCTCTTAATTTTTGTGATTATTTGGGGAAATATATCAAATTTATAAAAAAGTAGGGAAGCTTGTGTATTTTTACAAACTTCCCTACTTTTTTACGTATTATTTAAGTTATTTTTTAAATAATTTAGCGAACCATGATTTTTCTTGTTGAGTAGATGCAACTAACTTTTTGGTTTCTTGTATTTCTCGAACCACTTCTAATAACTGCTGATCTCTATTGTTTATTTTTCTATCAATAGTCTTTTGCTGTTCATCAATCTTGTTCGTTAGTGTTTGATTAGTTTGTTCTAAATTGTCTATGCGTTTTAAAAGTTCCATATTCATAGCTTTTTGCTCTTGAAAATATATAGAAACCTCTTTCATACTCTCATACATCGTCTGAATAATTGGTTTCGTTATTTCGTTGTCTTCATCACTTTCCTCTACTACAATATAATCTACATTTTGTTTTAACATCTGTTCTATTATTTCTGGTGGCTCTTGTGCATCTTTCATGTTAGCAATTAATTTAAAAAGCTCTAATGCTTCCTGTTCATATCTCAGCGTTCGCCCCTTCGTCCCTGCAACGGTTGGTAAGTATGGTTTGAATTGATCCCGCCAGGCCTGAAGGGTTGTCCGTGGCTTCCCAAGCATCCTTGCTATATCTGCAAGGGAATATGTTTTCTTATAAGGTTCTTCCCTATTCAATCCATCATCCTCCCCTCATCGTTATTTGTTGTTATTGCATTGTTATTCATCATCATTTATGTCGGTCATGTTATCGTTTTACTATTATTCATCATCATTTATGCCGGTCATGTTGTCATTGCATTGTTATTCGTCATCATTTATGTCGGTCATGTTGTTGTTTTACTATTATTCATCATCATTTATGTCGGTCACGTTGTTATTTTTCTGTTATTCATCATCATTTATGTCGGTCATGTTGTTGTTTTACTATTATTCATCATCATTTATGTCGGTCATGTTGTTGTTTTACTGTTATTCATCGTCATTTATGTTCGACATGTCGGCGTCTAACTGTTATGTGTTTAATTCGTTTGAAAGAAGGTATTTCCTTGTTTATTTTGAATTTTTTAAGTATATAGGTTAATTAAATAATAAGTATGATTCAAGTCGTACTTATTATTTAAAGTGTTCTTATTTTTGATTAAATGTGCTAAAGCATAATCAAAAGTAGGACTTAAGTCGTACTTAATGTATAAAGGGGGAATTATAAATGAAAATTGGAAGAAAAGTAGCGGATTTCGGAAATAGTTTTAATAATTTCATGGTTGATGGTTATTATATTGAACTTGCAACGAATGTAGTTAAAATTTCAAAGAAACAAGCTGAGGATTTACTTGTTGATCGTATTTCTAGACCAGAAGATTTACTAGATAGATTACTAATTTCCACTGAAATCGAAGGTGAAGAATCTTTCTATTTAGTTGGGCAATTAGCTGAAGATAATCAGTTAGCAAACTCACATGTAAATAAGATGCACGATAAAATAAATAGTCCTATCCCATACGTATGCTTTTTAGGAGCACTTGCATATTATCATGCCCTTACAGCTGATCAAGAAGATAATGAAATTGAAATTGAACACATGAGTATGATGCTTCCAATTTGGCTTTTAAAGCGCGAAGATAAATTTAGCATTGCCCATAAAAAAATGGAAGAAAGATTTAACGGTGAACATAAAGTTAAAGTGTTAACACCAGGAATGGAGAAAGAACTAACTATTACAGTCCATTCAGCAAAATGTAGAAATGAATCAGAAGTTGCTAGACATTCTTTAAAATATAAAATGGTTTCAAAAGATCAGAATACAAATGTAATTAGTATTGAAAAGCGCTATGAATCTGAGAGATTCGATGACTATGAAGTAGTTTTAACTGACATTGGTGGCGGTTCTACAGATGCTGTGCGATTAGGTAAAGGGCTTACTACACCTAAGCACAGAGATTCTTTCCAAGTTATCGATATTGAGCCATTCTTGGGATACCTAGAACGCTTTAGAAAAGAAAAATTGATTCAATACTTTAAGGATCTAAGAACATTAGAGAAATTTATAGTTAATAAATATAAAGTACAAAAGTATGTACTATCGAATGAAAATACTGGTGAAGAATATGATTTTACAAATGAAATGGTAGAGGCACTGAAAGAATATGCAAGAATTTTAGTTGCTAAAATTCTTGATGTATTCATCCCATCTAGTACGAATACAGTATTGAAATTCATTTATATCGGAGGCGAAGCACCCGTTTTAGAACCATACATCCGTCTCGCTTTATTGAATCATATGTCAGAAATGGCTGCTAAAAACAATCACTTCTTCTTGAACGATATTATTCAAAATAGCGACAAAGAAGTATTTGCTCCAACTTCACGTACAATTAATCTAGCTGCATTAGAATTAAAAGTAATTGATGAGATGAAGGGACAGTTAGCCTAAAATAAAGGGACGTGCTGATAATGGCTAAAAATAGAAAAATGGCATTACATGCTGATAATATGCCTGAAGATGTATATAGGATCCTTAATGAAAAAGCTAATGGTAGACAATTAACAGCATTTGTTGTTGAACTGGTACAAAATGAAAAACGTTATGAGCAACTACTGCAGAAATTAGATAATGTAGAACAGAGATTAAATCTTTTAAATACAGTTGAAAATAAATTGGATCTTTTACTTTCTAATGGATTTGTTCCCGCACAAAGACAAGAAGATTTAAAAACAGAGGAGCCCATATTGCAAGAAGGTAAAATTATTAACGCTAGGGTAGTACTTGGTGGGATTTCTGAAGAAGATAACGAAGAGCTTGATTTCTAACTAGTAAAGAAGACCTTTAGGTATAATCCTAAGGTCTTTTTATATTTATGTGACCTAAATTCTGTTGAATTGAACTACCCTCCACTTAACACCCTTATAGGTTGTTTGAAGTGGGGGATTAGCCTACTAGGATAATCCCGTAGTTCCTACGGTTAATACGAAATTCGTACGGTATCACAATCTTATTTTGGCTTTTTGACATCTAGAAATAGACCTGTTTTTTGTAGCACGAATCCCACTGACTTAAGTCATCTTTCCCCTTTAGGGATCGAAGTGTCAAAATGAAGTAGTCCTGATATCACGGCTATAATCTTCTTTATAATATAGATATATCCCTATTTCTATAATTAGATATTTCCCTACGCCTCTACTTTTATTATTACAAATGGGGAGGGAAGGGGAGCCTTTGAAAATTAATGATTCCATTGTATGTACCACATACCACTACTATACTCTTTCTTTTAATATAGATATATCCCTATTTCTATAATTGGATATTTCCCTACGCCTCTACTTTTATTATAGAAATGGGGGTATAAGGGAAGCCTTTGAACAAATTAATGATTTCACTGTATGTACCACATACCACTACTATACTCTTTCTTTTAATATAGATATATCCCTATTTCTATAATTGGATATTTCCCTATGCCTCTACTTTTATTATTACAAATGGAGGTATAAGGGGAGCCTTTGAAAATTAATGATTCCATTGTATGTACCACATACCACTACTATACTCTTTCTTTTAATATAGATATATCCCTATTTCTATAATTGGATATTTCCCTATGCCTCTACTTTTATTATAGAAATGGGGGTATAAGGGAAGCCTTTGAACAAATTAATGATTTCACTGTATGTACCACATACCACTACTATACTCTTTCTTGTAATATAGATATATCCCTATTTCTATAATTGGATATTTCCCTATGCCTCTACTTTTATTATTACAAATGGAGGTATAAGGGGAGCCTTTGAACAAATTAATGATTTCACTGTATGTACCACATACCACTACTATACTCTTTCTTATAATATAGATATATCCCTATTTCTATAATTGGATATTTCCCTATACCTCTACTTTTATTATTACAAATGGAGGTATAAGGGGAGCCTTTGAAAATTAATGATTCCATTGTATGTACCACATACCACTACTATACTCTTTCTTGTAATATAGATATATCCCTATTTCTATAATTGGATATTTCCCTATGCCTCTACTTTTATTATTACAAATGGGGGGAAGGGGAGCCTTTGAAAATTAATGATTCCATTGTATGTACCACATATCACTACTGTAGTCTTCTTTACAATATAGATATATCCCTACCTCCGCTATCAAAAATATTGAAGTAGGCCATAGTCATCAAGTTACGCTTATGCAACGTCAATGATAGGAATGGGCGGGCTTTTTTAACTGGTAATATCACAATTCTCTCATTTTGGGATATTTGCTTTTCTTAGCTTGACGAGCATGAGATATGGGGATATAAGGACTTTTTCAAAAAATGAATGGAGTGGTATAAATGACAGATTCTATTGCATGTACCACATATCACTGCTATAATTTTCTTTATAACATAGAAATATCCCTATTTCTATAATTAGATATTTCCCTATTTTTCTAATCTTTTCACTAAAATATAGAAATAGGGAAATCTTCCAGAAAATAAATGGAGTGGTATAAATGGCTATTACAATTACTGTTGGGAATTACAAAGGCGGCGTTGGTAAAACCACTAATGCTGTATTAAACTCTTATGAATTCGCAAAAAAGGGGAAAAGAACTTTACTCGTTGACCTTGATCCACAGAGTAATGCAACAAAATCTCTTATGTTAACAAAATCTATCCTTAATCCTGACGAAAAGATAGCTTTAACTAAAACATTGATGAAAGGAATTCAAGAGGGGAATTTAGATGGATTAGAAGTTGAAATAATGGAAAATTTACATTTAATTCCTTCTTATGTTGATTTTCAAGATTTCGCAAAATTTCTATATAAATCGTGTTTTTCGGAAGAAGAGGAAGATTTCTACTTTAAGGAATTGCTTGAGAAAATAAAACATAAATACGATTACATATTTATCGATGTTCCACCTATGTCGATTGAAGTTACAAAAAATGCAGTTGTAGCTTCTGATTATGTTCTTATAACTCTACAAACACAAGAACGTTCTCTTACAGGTGCAGAAAACTACATTAACCAACTAATAAAATTAAAAGAGCAATATAATCTTGATATTGAAGTTGTAGGTATTCTTCCAGTTCTATTAAAAAATAATGGTAAAGTGGATGAATACATTATGGAAAATGCTCGTGAAATTTTTGGTGAAGAAAACCTATTTAAAAATATCGTTCCACAGATGGAACGTATTAAAAGGTTTGATGTTAACGGTATTACTGAAAATGATAGACATGATTTAAATGTAATAGAACTATACGAAAAAATTAGTGATGAATTATTATCTCGTATCAATGTTTTTGAAAGTATGAAGGTTGGTGTATAACATGGCAAGAACTCCTGGATTATTAGGCCGAAAAAAGAGCAATTTTGACCCAACAGATCCTTATATCCCAACCGAGGATTCAGTTGTAACAAAAAGTGGCGAAGATACTCCTACTTTTCCACCTAAAAATGAACAAGAACAAGTAAATCAGCAGGAACAAAAGAAGGAGCAAACACCAGAGAAAAAGACATTTAAAAACCAACAAGGTAGTATTAAAATTTCTAGTCAATCTAAGGAAGAGCTTGGAGCACTAATGAAACTTACTAATACGAAATATGCTCATGAAATAATAGATTTACTTATACATCATTATGTAGAAAATCAATTAACTCCCGAACAGAAAAGGAAATTCAAATTATTAACAGAGATTTAGAAATATAGAAATATCCCTACATAGAAATAGGGATATTTCTATATTTTTTTGTTTTTAAAAAATAGCCTCACCAGAACTTCCTCCACAACCTTTCCTTCTCTCGCCCCACTGCAACATCCTTATGTAAATTGATAATAAAGTTATTTAATTTCGATATAAAAATATAGCAAGGCTCTTATATTTTTTTATAGTAAAACTCTTTAAAGTTGTTTAATTCATGTTGAACTAAAGTACCCGTTACTCTATTTAATTAGATAAGTAATTTATTAGAAAAATTATTAATTGCCTGAATAGCTAATTCCAACGCTTTTATCTATTCAAGATCAGAAATATCATTTTAGTTTCATTTTCATTGTAGTCTATCGTTTTTGACATCAATGATTTAAGCAATATCCGTTAATTTTATAGTTCTATTACGTGTATCACATATCATCCCTGTGCTCTTCTCCCATAGTATAGAAATATCCCTATTTCTATATATCCCTGATTTTTTATCAAAAATAACGAAGATACTCCTGTTTCTTCACCTGAAAACGAGTAAAGACAAGTGAATGTATGGAATTTTAAAACCAATAGGGCGGTTTAAAAACTTCTAGCCAATCTTATGACTCATGAAGAGCTTGGAACACTCATGAAGCTCACTATTAAGAAATATACTCATGAAATAATAGATTTACTTATACATTATTATGTAGAAAATCAATTAACTCCCGAACGGAAAAGGAAATTTAAATTATTAACAGAGATTTAGAAATATAGAAATATCCCTACGTGAAAATAGGGATATTTCTATATTTTTGTAGTTAAAAAAATATCGTCACCGCAATTCCCTTATAATATTCCCTCATCAATCGCTTTGTCACTTAAGCTAACTATTTAATATCTTCTTTGTACTTGGCTACATTAACACACCATTATTTTTGAGCTAGTAGCGTCATTCTTTTTATTTCTTCAAATGTAGCTTCGAAATAATGTTTGTTCAAATTGATACTAATAACCTTGATAAATGAACAAAAAGAAAGAGCGTGTTTTGAAAATAGATTGATCAAAACAGACTCTTTCTTTATTTAATTTATAGAAATGAAGGTATAGGAGAGGACTTTGGATAAGTTGCTGGAATAATATACATTACTGATTCTATTTTATATACCACATAACACTACTCTAATCTCCTTTTTAATATAGAAATATCCCTATTTCTATAAGTGGAAATTTCTATATCCTGTTGCTTTTGTTACAGAAATAAAGGTATAGGAGA
>NZ_VOVA01000021.1 GCF_015071065.1 Bacillus cereus
ATTTTTCGATGTCAACTAAGTTTTTCAATTTCTTTTTTGTCGTTTTCTGCGTTTCTGCATCAGCGACGTTTATTAATTTATCATATACTTACTCTTAACGTCAATACTTTTCAATAAAAAATTCTTTTTCTTACATAACGAATACATTCTTCCCTATTAGCAACTCTCCGAAATAAACAAAAAATGATTTTATACCTTTCTTCCATCGCCTTTTTTACAACGCTATGTATACGCTCATCTTCAAAATCAAATAAAAGTTCCTCTAACTCTCTCTTCAGTATGTATTCCATTTCTTTTTTCTCTTCCTTTGTCAACATAATCCCAAGCAAATTATCACCCCAATAACTCCTTACGTGTACCGATAAACGCCCCACTCATTTTCAATTATCAATACTGTATCATCAAAAAACAAAATTCTATCACTCATTATATCCACCACTTACGATATTAATCCCTTGTTCTCTTTTTTAAATTTAAAGCATATATGTAACTGAAAAGGATTGGACAAAGGGGCGTAATATTATGTTTTTCTTTTTTATTACGAGTAAAAGAACATTTAAACACATTAGCTTAATAGTCGTACTTTCCTTATTTACAGCATGGCTACTCTTTTTAAAAACATATTCACATGAATCTGCTTTTTCAACTGCTACTGGCCCTAAAGTGATTTACAAAGGGGACACTGCAAAAAAACAAGTTGCATTCACGTTTGACATTAGTTGGGGAGACCAAAAAGCTATTCCAATCCTTAACACACTCAAAGAAAGAGAAATTAAGAATGCAACCTTCTTCCTCTCTGCTGCATGGGCTGAAAGACACCCTGATATTGTCGAGCGCATCATGAAAGATGGACACGAGATTGGTAGTATGGGCTATAATTACACGTCCTACACTTCACTAGAAGCAAATGAAATACGAAGAGATCTTTTGCGGGCACAAGATGTTTTTACGAAGCTTGGCGTAAAACAAGTCAAGCTATTACGTCCACCTAGTGGAGACTTTAACAAAACAACCCTTAAAATAGCTGAATCACTCGGATACACTATTGTCCATTGGAGCAACAATTCAAATGACTGGAAAAATCCCGGCGTAAATAACATCGTTTCCACCGTCTCTAGCAATTTAAAAGGTGGGGATATCGTCTTATTACACGCTTCCGATTCTGCCCTCCAAACAAATAAAGCTTTACCACTACTCTTACAAAAATTAAAAAGTGATGGATATGAACAAACATCTGTATCGCAACTTATATCCAACACTAGTACAAAAAGTGAAGATATTAAGTAGTTCCTTTCCACACGGTTCTTCACACATAAAAGCTCTGCTATCTTTCGTTAAGATAGCAGAGCTTTTTTATCCTAGTATTTACAGACGATAAGAATCTGGCTAATTAAAAATCCACTCTCCTCATTAAGCTGACTTACTCTTTTGTCTAATTAAACGATGTAATACGAGTAACTGATATGCATTACATAATAGAAGTGGTATCACCATTAAATATAACCAATCTGTATCATTAATCCGGAGCGCTGGTACCCATTCAAGAATTGTTACAACAACCATAAAGAACAGAGCGGGAACAAATGCTTTTTTATTCGTTTCTTTACTCTTTATGTAAGCGACAATTGCCCCAAACACAAATAACATCCCAGCAACAAGTATGTTATTCCCTAATGAAACTTCCCCATTTGCAATAAGTACTGACCTTAAATAAACGAAATCAAACAATACAAACGCAATAAAGAAAAGTTGCACTGCATTCCATAAAGAAGATGACCGAAACATCCCTAATCCAAAACGATGGATCGTTAAATACGCAAAGAACCCCATTTGACTTATAACACTAAAAATAAATCCTACGCCCATCAACCATAAAGAAATTGCTAAAATCTCTTTTCCGTCGAAATTTTGAAAAAATTTAGCGTACTTGTCCCACTCTAAAACAAAACCAATAAAGACTGTGCTAATCCCACCAAGAAACAACGTCGTAAAAAATAGTCGTACCCACTTGCGGCTATTCACAACACATCCCCCATTATTCTTATATTTCTAATTAAATTGTATCAATGACAATTTCAAAAAGCTAGCCATGTTAATGTATAAATTCCTTAAAGAGATTTATATTAAAAAAAGAGAACTTTGCTGAAAGGAGCTCCAACTTATGAAACGGATGCTACTCGTTTTGATTTCTTCTTTTCTATTTATAGCACTAGTGGCATGTGCACAAGAAAAAGAAGCAAAATCCGAACTTGATTATGATCAAACAAAAAAAATGATTGTTGATATTTTAAAAACCGATCAAGGAAAAAAAGCGATCCAAGATGTATTAACTGATGAAAAAATGAAACAAGCACTCATACTAGATGAAACAGTAGTAAAGAAAACGATTGAAGATGCGATGGTATCTGAAAAAGGGCAACAATTCTGGGAAAAGCTCTTTAAAGACCCTGAGTTCTCATCGAAATTTGCTAAAAGTATGGGAAAAGAACAAACAAACTTAATGAAAACTTTACTAAAAGATCCTGAATACCAATCAGGTGTTATAGAGATTATGAAAAATCCTGAAGTAGAGAAAATTATGTTACAAACAATGAAGAGTAAAGAATATCGTCAATATTTACAGCAAGTACTAACCGAAACTGCCGAAAGTCCACTCTTCCAAGCTAAGATGATTGATATCATTAGTAAAGGTGTACAAAAAGCCGAAAAAGGTGGGTCTGATAAGAAAGGTGCAGGTGGTTCTCAAGATGGGAACAAAGAACAACAATAAAAATTATAGTAATGAGTGGACAATGTATATATTGTCCACTCATTACTACTTTATTTTTGTGTAACAGCTGTTTTATCAATAACTGTCTCAGCTATCGTACGATAAATAAGACCCGTTGTATGTGTATCTTCATATACTGACGGTGCAAAGTCCTCTTTATTCCAATCAGGTTGTTGAAGTGGAATTCTGCCAAGTACATCCGTTTGAAGTTCCGCAGCTAATTTATCTCCTCCACCTCTCCCAAACACATACTCTTTTTCACCAGTTGCTTTACTTTCAAAATACGCCATATTTTCAACAACACCAAGAATACTATGTTCTGTGCGTAAAGCCATGGCTCCAGCGCGCGCTGCTACAAATGCCGCTGTTGGATGCGGCGTTGTTACAATAATCTCTTTACAAGCCGGCAACATCGAATGTACATCTAGAGCAACATCACCCGTACCTGGTGGTAGATCCAATACTAAATAATCTAAATCACCCCATTCTACTTCTGTGAAAAAGTGATTTAACATTTTCCCAAGCATCGGCCCTCTCCAAATAACAGGTGCGTTATCTTCTACAAAGAATCCCATTGAGATTACTTTCACGCCTAGACGCTCCACTGGTATTATCTTATCGCCTCTTACGATTGGACGTTTTTCTATACCCATCATATCCGGTACACTAAAACCGTAAATATCCGCATCAATGATACCAACCTTTTTCCCTAAACGAGCTAAAGCAATTGCAAGGTTAACAGAAACAGTCGATTTCCCTACTCCACCTTTTCCACTTGCCACTGCTAAAAATGTTGTATTTGAGTTCGGCGATAATAAGGATTCACTTTTCTCTTCCTCTTGCGGTGGTGCAAACTGAGCTAATTCCTCTTCTGTAAATTCTGCAAAACGAAGTCCAACTGTTGCTGCTCCAAGTTCTTTTACTAACTTTACAATTCCAGACTGCAACTGCATTTGTTCCGCTGTACCTGTCTTTACAATTGCAATTTTAACACTTACATGTTCCTTCTCAGGCTTGACTGTTACCTCTTTAATTGCATTTGTTTCTTTTAACGTTTTATGTATAAACGGATCTACAATCCCTTCCAATGCTTCCACTACCTGCTCTTTTGTTACCATAATTAGCCCAGCCCCCTGTATGAAAAATAACGTAATGTTAATTAAATTTATCTCTCTTTATTTTTGAAATAAATGCGTTTACATTTCCAGTATAACATATTTTCGGAAAACTTCGTTAACGAGAGAAACTCGAAAAATCCTCCTTATTCTGGAGGATTTCCTTTTTCCGTAAAATAACGTAATATACCACGATATATTGCAGCCGCTACTTTTTGCTGGTATTTCTCCGAATTTAACATATATCTTTCATTCACATTCGATAAAAAGCCAGCCTCAATTAAAGCACCTGGTTTTTTGGCATACTTCAATAAATACACGTGAGGAATTGTTTTAGCAGAACGATTTGTATTTTCTAAGCTTGTTCTCAATTCAGCTTGTATAAATTTCGCAGCCCGTTCATTTTCAATCGAAGAACGGTAGTAGAACGTTTGTGCGCCCTTAGATCCGCTACTAGTTAGGGCATTTAAATGAATACTCGCAAAAAAATCTACATCAGGCTTATTAATGATCTCAACACGCTTTTTTAAATCCTCTGCTTTACGTCTACTATATGACTTTGTATCTTTATTAGCTAAATCATAATCTCCTTCACGCGTTAAAATAACTAAAGCACCTTGTTCTTGTAAATAATCTTGTACCTTTTTTGTAATCTCAAGCGTAATATCTTTTTCTACAATATCCTTTCCACCAACAGCCCCTCCGTCTGGCCCACCATGCCCAGCATCTAGTACAATCACTTTCCCTGATAAGGGTAAATTCCAAGCTCGCCACGATTTTGTAATTTGAAATTCTTGTTTAACTAAAAAAAACAAAACAACCGCAGCGAGCGCAAAAGAGATAATTCGAATTCTCTTCATACCTTTCCTCCTCCAGCTAGTCCCTCTAATTACTTATATGGGATAAGAGGAAAGTTTATGCTTGTCTTAGTGTAGCTTTAATCGATATCTTCTTTCGCCTTTTTCATACCCTTCCTGCCACCACAAGCCGATAAACTGCTGGCAAGATTCGAAAAGCAATTCCTCGTCTTGCAACTTAATTTCACGTATAGCCATACTCGTTAAAAATTGAAATAACGTTTCAGTTAATTGTTGTTCTTCTTCTAAAGCCCTATATTTCACATCAAAGAATGATTCACCATGATAACCAAATTTACTGTATCTCGCTCCTAATAAATAAGATTCTATCCCTAGTTCAATACAATAATCTTCATACTGACGATGAAGTTCTTGCATCTGAAAAGCATCACGAATATTTGAACGCAATGTTTTTAATGATAATTCTCGCAGCATCTTCCGCTCGTATTTTAACTGCTTTTCTTTTTGTTTTTCTTGTAAGCTGACAATGACATTCATAGTACTTATAAACCTCCCTAATACGTATTAGTCTAAACTTCTAAAGAAGAAGCATACGCAGGACGGTAGCACTAAAATATTCCAAGCTACAAAATTACAGAAGAAGAATTAAACATAAAAAAACCCCAACCAAAATGGTTGGGGTTTGAAGTTCGCAAAAATTAACGTTTTGAGAACTGAGGTGCACGACGTGCGCCTTTAAGACCGTATTTTTTACGCTCTTTCATACGTGCGTCACGAGTTAATAGACCTGCACGTTTTAATGTTAGACGGTATTCTGGGTCAGCTTTTAATAAAGCGCGAGAAATACCGTGACGAATAGCACCAGCTTGACCAGTGTATCCACCACCATTTACGTTTACAAGTACATTGTAGTTACCTAAAGTTTCTGTTGCAACTAGAGGTTGTTTCACTACTTCACGTAATGCAGCAAATGGGATATAGTTTTCAAAATCACGACCGTTAATGATAACGCGTCCTTCGCCTGGAACTAGGCGTACGCGCGCTACTGAACTCTTACGACGTCCAGTGCCATAGTATTGAACCTGTGCCAAAGTAAGCCCTCCTTTAATTAATTATCCGCGAAGTTCGTAAACTTCTGGTTTTTGTGCTTGGTGTGGATGCTCTGCTCCAGCATACACGTTTAATTTCTTAGACACTTGACGTCCTAAACGTCCTTTTGGAAGCATGCCTTTAATTGCAAGCTCTAACATTTGTACAGGGTAGTTTGTACGCATTTCTAGAGCTGTTCTTTGCTTAAGTCCACCTGGGTGGTTAGTGTGACGGTAGTAAATTTTATCGTTTAATTTATTACCTGTTAAATGAATTTTCTCAGCGTTAATAATAATTACATGATCACCCGTGTCAACGTGTGGTGTAAATGTAGGTTTGTTTTTACCACGTAAAATGGATGCTACTTCAGTAGATAGGCGACCTAAAGTTTGACCTTCAGCATCAACCACATACCATTTACGCTCAACTTCGTTAGCTTTTGCCATAAAAGTCGTACGCATGTGTTTCCCTCCTCGTTATCTTTTCCATAGAAAAAATCTATTGTTTATCTTAAACACGATTTCCTTCCGGGGCTAATCGTGGTTTTAGAAACAATACCATATGTTATGATATACTTTTGAGTTTCTAATGTCAAGCAAATGTTACACCAGGATTAGTTGTTATAGTTTACCTGCCATAAGTAAAGTCCATGCCCTGGAGCCATCTTTCCAGCAAACTGGCGATTTTGTTTCGCTAAAATCTCTGGAATGCTATCAGGATCAAGCTTTCCTTGCCCTATGCTAAGTAACGTACCAACAATAATTCTGACCATATTATATAAAAATCCATTACCTACAAAGCGAAAAATTAATTCATCATCTTGCTCAATTAATTCGATTTCATAAATTGTTCGCACTTTATCTTTTTTGTCAGTTTTTGCCGAACAAAAAGAAGTAAAGTCATGCGTTCCAATAAAATAAGGAATCGCTTTTCTTATAGAGTTTATTTCGAGCGGATATGGATATTGATATACATAATTTCTACGGAATACATCCGCAGTCTTTGATAATAATACACGATAGCGATATTCTTTTTTCTCGACACCGTAACGTGCATGAAATTCTTCTGTTTTCTTCTCTACCTGCCTGATAACAATATCATCCGGCAACATTGTATTTAAAGCATTACTCCATTGCCACTCTTCAAGAGACAAAGGTGTATCAAAGTGTATCACTTGTCCTTTGGCGTGAACGGTAGAATCCGTTCTGCCTGATGCCTGCACACGAACAAGTTCTCCTTTATGCAACTTCTGCAATGCTTTCTCTATTTCTTGTTGAACAGTACGATGCTGTGGTTGAATTTGGTAACCACAAAAATGAATGCCATCATATGCAACTGTACATTTTATTCTTTCCATTTCTCTATTCTCCATTACGACCGCACCCATGCCAAAATACAAGCTAAACAAAGTAAGCTTACAATTGTTACTGTATCACTTATTTTCCAGCGTAGTTGCCTAAATTTAGTACGTCCTTCGCCACTTTTATATCCACGAGCTTCCATCGCAATCGCTAAGTCCTCTGCACGCTTAAAAGCACTGATAAATAGTGGAACGAGTAGTGAGATAATAGCTTTCATTCTATCTTTTATCGGTCCCCCAGCAAAATCAATACCACGTGACGCCTGCGCTTTCATGATTTTACTCGTTTCATCCATTAAAGTGGGGATAAATCGAAGAGAAATTGACATCATTAATGCGATTTCATGAACAGGAACTTTCATACGCTTCAACGGCTTTAATAACGTCTCTAAACCATCTGTAATCTCAATTGGTGTCGTTGTTAACGTTAATAATGTCGTCATTAAAATAATAACGAAAAATCGTATAGAAATGTAGATTCCTTGCTCTAATCCTTTTTCATGTATCGAAAACCAACCAAGCTGGAATAGTACTTCCCCTTCTTTATTTGTAAAAATATGCAGGAAAAATGTAAAAAGAAAAATCCATAAAATTGGTTTTAAGCCCGAAAGTACATAACGAATCGGCACTTTTGCAAAAAATAAAGCAATGAGTGCATATAAAAATAAAAATCCATATGAAATCGCATTATTTGCTAAGAAAACAACAAATACATATAAAAAGACAATCAACAGCTTCGTACGAGGATCAAGTTGATGAATGAGTGACTGACCTGGAATATATCTCCCAATAATCAACTGCTGCATGATTCATGACCACCTTTTCGTAACACCTGTACAACTTCATGAGTAAGATCCTCTAAAGATAAGGTAGCCTTCGAAATTGAAATACCAAACTTCTCTTCAATTGCACGTTTATACTTTAAAGACATTGGAAGATCCACACCGATTTGTTCTAATTCATCAGCATGTGAAAATACTTCCTCTGCTCTTCCTTGCAAAAAGACCGTTCCTTTATGCATGACCACTATTTGATCTGCATACTTAGCGGCATCTTCCATATTATGGGTAACAAGAATGACTGTAAGCCCCTGTTCCTTATGCAAATTGTAAAACATCTCCATGAGCTCGTGCTGTCCTTTCGGATCAAGCCCTGCTGTAGGTTCATCTAATACAAGCACTTCGGGTTCCATCGCAAGTACGCCCGCTATTGCAACACGCCTCATTTGCCCACCGCTTAATTCAAACGGAGAACGTGCTAATAACTCTATGTCCAATCCAACAAGCTGGATTGCATCTTTCGCCTTTTGTTTTGCCTCTTCTTCAGATACACCAAAATTAGTAGGTCCAAAACAAATGTCCTTTTCAACTGTTTCTTCAAATAGTTGATGTTCTGGAAACTGAAAGACAACCCCTACTTTTTTTCGTAGCGGCTTAAGTTTCTTCTCTTTCTTCCCTGCTGAAATTAAATGTTCACCAATTTGAACCGTACCATTTGTCGGCTGCAATAAACCATTTAAATGTTGAATCATCGTCGACTTACCTGAACCAGTATGACCGATAATGGCATAATAGCCCCCACTTGGAAACGACACGTCTACATCATAAAGTGCACGTCTTTCAAATGGAGTTTTATATTGATAACGATGTTCTACTTTTTGGAATGTAATCTCCAAAGTTCGTTCACCAAGCTTTCCATTGTAAGATGCGTATTTTGCAAGTGAATTTCATTTCTTTTTAATAATTCTGCTATTTTCACCGAAAAAGGTACATCTAATCCAATCTCTTGGAGCATATGAGAGGATTTGAAAATTTGCTCTGGAGTACCTTCCTCTAATATTTCTCCCTTGTTCAAAATAATAATACGGTCTGACTGTGCCGCTTCTTCTAAATCGTGCGTAATCGATAACACCGTAATACCCTTTTGATTAACAAGTTGTCTGACCGTTTCTACTACTTCACGTCTCCCCTGAGGGTCTAACATTGAAGTTGCTTCATCTAGTATTAAAATAGATGGCTGAAGGGCTAAAACACCTGCTATTGCGACTCGCTGCTTTTGTCCACCAGATAACGAATGGGGTTCTTCATTTAAAAAATCTTCCATACGGACAAGTTGCAGAGCTTGTTCTAGTCTTTCTATCATCTGCTCCCTTGGCATTCCAATGTTCTCTAGGCCGAATACAACGTCATCTTGTACTGTCGTTCCAACAAATTGATTATCTGGATTTTGAAATACCATCCCAATTTGCTTTCGAACATCCCATACTGTTTCCTCTGATAAAATCATTGTATCATTTAAAGTAATTGTCCCTGATTTCGGTAAAAATAAGCCATTCAATAATTTTGCAAGTGTAGACTTCCCGGAACCATTCTGTCCAATAACAGATACCCATTCTCCTTCATATAAGGAAAACGAAACATCTTTTAATGCATAAGAGGCTGCCCCAGGATATTGAAATGATATATTTTCTGTCCGAAGTTTCTCTTTTTTCAATACAAGGCACCCTTTCATTCGCCAAGTTAGCCTATTTTTTTATACTTAAAAAAAAAGGGCCATGACCAGTTACTTGAAAAGAACTGTCCTGCCCTTTTAATCATCATTATACTAACTCGATAATTACCATTGGTGCTGCGTCTCCGCGACGTGGACCAATTTTTGCAATACGAGTGTATCCGCCTTGGCGCTCAGCATAGCGTGGAGCTACATCAGCGAATAATTTTTGAAGTGCATCTTGACCAGTCTCAGCGTTAGCAACTTCATTACGGATGAAAGCTGCTGCTTGACGACGAGCATGAAGATCTCCGCGTTTACCTAAAGTGATCATTTTTTCCACTACAGAACGAAGTTCTTTTGCACGAGTTTCTGTCGTTTGGATGCGCTCGTTGATAATTAAATCAGTAGTTAAATCACGTAACATAGCTTTACGTTGCGCACTTGTACGGCCTAATTTTCTGTATGCCATTCGTAGTTCCCTCCTTTGTTGATGGGTTTAAATCCTCAGTCGTCTTTACGTAAACCTAAACCTAATTCCTCAAGTTTATGTTTAACTTCTTCTAAGGATTTACGTCCTAAGTTACGAACTTTCATCATATCTTCTTCTGTTTTGTTCGCAAGCTCTTGTACAGTATTAATTCCTGCACGTTTTAGGCAATTATAAGAACGAACAGAAAGATCCAGTTCTTCAATAGTCATCTCTAGAACTTTTTCTTTTTGATCTTCTTCCTTCTCGACCATAATCTCAGCATTTTGTGCTTCGTCAGTTAAACCAACAAAGATATTTAAATGCTCAGTTAAGATTTTGGCACCTAAAGAGATAGCTTCTTTTGGCCCGATGCTTCCATCCGTCCATACATCAAGCGTAAGCTTATCATAATTAGCCACTTGTCCGACACGTGTCTTTTCCACTTGGTAAGTCACACGTGATACTGGAGTATAAATAGAATCAATAGGAATTACTCCTATTGGTTGATCTTCGCTTTTATTTGCAACAGCTGGCGTATACCCACGGCCACGCTTTGCAGTTAAACGCATGCGGAAATGCGCATTTTTTGCTAACGTTGCAATGTGTAAATCTGGATTTAAGATTTCAACATCACTATCGTGAGTAATATCAGCAGCTGTGACAATACCTTCGCCCTGTACATCGATTTCCAACGTCTTCTCTTCTTCAGAGTAGATTTTAAGAGCTAACTTTTTCAAGTTTAAGATCATCGTAGTAACATCCTCTACTACGCCCTCAACTGTTGAAAATTCGTGTAAAACGCCATCGATTTGGATAGCAGTTACAGCGGCACCAGGGAGTGAGGATAAAAGAATACGACGTAAGGAGTTACCCAAAGTAGTACCATATCCACGCTCAAGCGGTTCAATCACAAATTTGCCATACTTAGCATCTTCGTTAAGTTCAACCGTTTCGATTTTCGGTTTTTCGATTTCAATCATTAACTAAACCCTCCTTCAAAACGTCGAAACCCCGGTTAAACAAAGGAAGAACCTCTGTTTAACCGAAAGTCCCCCTTAGGCAGTTCCCGATTGTGCACAACAAGCGATGTTTCTGTACGAAATTTCTCGATAATGCATCATATCCATTATAGACAAAAGGGAAAATTCTATACAGAAAAATTACACACGACGACGTTTTGGTGGACGACATCCATTATGAGGAACTGGAGTAACATCTCTAATTGCTGTTACTTCTAGACCTGCCGCTTGAAGAGCACGAATTGCAGCTTCACGACCAGCACCAGGACCTTTAACAGTAACCTCTAAAGTTTTTAAACCATGCTCCATTGCAACTTTAGAAGCAGCTTCAGCAGCCATTTGCGCAGCGAATGGAGTAGATTTACGAGATCCACGGAAACCAAGTGCACCAGCACTAGACCAAGAAAGTGCGTTACCGTGAGTATCTGTAAGTGTTACGATTGTGTTGTTGAAAGTAGAACGAATATGAGCTATACCAGCTTCAATATTCTTTTTCACACGTTTTTTACGAGTGTTTGTTTTACGTGCCATTGTTAGTTCAACCTCCTTTACTTATTATTTCTTTTTATTTGCTACTGTACGACGTGGACCTTTACGTGTACGAGCATTATTTTTAGAGTTTTGACCACGAACTGGTAAACCACGACGGTGACGAAGACCACGGTAAGAACCGATCTCCATTAGACGTTTAATGTTAAGAGATACTTCACGACGAAGGTCTCCCTCAACTTTAATACGATCGATGATATCACGGATACGTCCTAATTCATCTTCCGATAAATCACGAACTCGTGTTTCCGAAGAAATACCAGCTTCTGTAAGAATTTTTTCAGCAGTTGGGCGACCAATGCCGAATACGTAAGTTAAAGAAATAACAACGCGCTTGTCACGAGGAATATCTACACCTGCGATACGTGCCATTCTGAATGCACCTCCTTCTGATTAACCTTGTTTTTGTTTATGTTTAGGGTTTTCACAAATAACCATTACTTTTCCACGTCTACGAATAACTTTACATTTTTCGCAGATTGGTTTAACTGACGGTCTTACTTTCATGTCTCGAACCTCCTTAAAGATTACGGAGTGCTATATTATTTAAAACGGTACGTAATACGACCACGATTTAAATCGTACGGAGATAATTCTACCGTAACTTTGTCTCCTGGTAAAATACGAATGAAGTTCATACGGATTTTACCAGAAACGTGAGCCAATACGACATGCCCATTCTCTAATTCTACTTTGAACATAGCATTTGGCAACGTTTCAAGAACGGTACCTTCGACTTCAATTACATCATCTTTAGCCATTCAATAGTTCTCCCTTCTTCAAATCAGTAACATTTTACACTGCTCTGAAATCCCGGAGAGCCAGCTACTTATAAAGTGGTAAGGATTTCGTATCCTGCTTCTGTAAGAGCAATCGTGTGCTCAAAGTGTGCACACCATTTACCATCTACCGTTACCACTGTCCAGTCATCAGATAGTGTTTTTACATATCGTCTTCCTTGATTCACCATCGGCTCAACACAGATGACCATTCCCGGCTTTAATCTAGGGCCTCTATTTGGTGGACCATAGTGCGGGATTTGAGGGTCCTCATGTAAGTCTTGCCCGATTCCGTGACCAACATACTCCCTAACGATCGAGAACCCATTCTCTTCCGCATGTGTTTGAACCGCATGCGAGATATTTGATAATCTTTCGCCTGGTTTTACTTGTTCTAGACCAAGATACAACGATTTTTCTGTGACATCAAGTAGCTTTTGAACAGATTCAGAAATGTTTCCAACTGGATACGTCCATGCAGAATCTCCATGGTACCCATTGTATTTCGCACCAATATCGATACTGATGATATCGCCCTCTTCGAGCTTACGCTTCCCTGGAATCCCGTGTACAAGCTCTTCATTTACAGAAGCACATATGCTCCCCGGAAATCCGTTGTATCCTTTAAAAGATGGCGTAGCACCATATTTTCGAATCGTCTTTTCCGCTATTTGGTCGAGCTCTTTCGTTGTAATTCCTGGAGTAATATGTTGCTTCAACTCTTGATGAGTTAAAGCAACGATCCTGCCAGCTTCTCGCATGATTTCTATCTCGCGAGGAGTTTTGCAGATGATCATTACGCTAAGCCTCCGATGAGAACATCGATATCAGCAAATACTTTATTGATACCTTGCTCACCATTAATGCTTTGTAAGTAGCCAAGCTCCTCGTAGAAATCAAGCAAAGGTTTTGTTTGCTTAATATTTACATCTAAACGATTTGCTACAGTTTCTTCATTGTCATCAGAGCGTTGATATAATTCGCCACCACATTTATCGCACACATCAGCTTTTGCTGGCGGATTGAATTCTAAGTGGTAAGTCGCACCGCACTCTTTACAAATGCGACGACCTGTAAGGCGTTTTAATAACAACCCTGAATCCACATTAATGTTTAAAACATAATCGATTTTTTTGCCAAGATCTTTCATAATCTCTTCAAGAGCTGATGCTTGTGCAACAGTTCGTGGGAAACCATCTAATAAGAATCCTTTAATACAGTCTTCTTGACTTAAACGTTCACGAACAATTCCGATTGTAACTTCATCTGGAACAAGCGCACCTTTATCAATAAAAGATTTTGCTTGTAAACCAAGTTCAGTTTCAGCCTTCATAGCTGCACGGAACATATCTCCCGTTGAGATGTGAGGGATGTTATACTTGGCAACAATCTGTTCGGCTTGTGTACCTTTACCAGCACCAGGAAGCCCCATTAAAATTAAGTTCATCCTTGTTCCCCCTCAGTACATGAGCATGTAGGGAAGATAATTCTTCCCACTTACTCACTGCTTGATAAACCCTTTGTAATGGCGTTTTACTAATTGGCTTTCTAGCTGCTTCATTGTTTCTAAAGCAACGCCGACAACGATTAACATACTCGTTCCGCCAATCTGTGCAGATGGAGGAAGATTTCCCAATTTCGTAAAGATAACTGGTAAGATTGCAATCGCTGCTAGGAAAATTGATCCCACAAAGGTCAAACGATACAAGATTTTTGTTAGATATTGTTCTGTATTCTTACCCGGACGAATACCTGGAACATATCCACCTTGCTTGTTTAGATTCTCTGACATTTGCTCTGGATTAACCTGAACAAATGCATAGAAGTATGTGAAGGCCACAATGAGCGCAACATATATGATCATTCCCACTGGGTGAGAATAGTTAAAGTTTGCAATAATCCACTGCGATACATCATGTTTCGGGAAGAACTGTGCAATAGTTGGGGGCGTAATTAAGAATGAAACAGCAAAAATGACTGGAATAACACCCGCACTATTTACCTTAAGTGGTAAATGAGTGTTTTGTGCTCCAGCATGATTCCCATTCCCTCCTGTTACACGCTTCGCGTATTGAATTGGGATCTTTCTAACAGCCTGTTGAATGAAAATAACACCAACAATAACTGCTAGCACAGCTAGTAAAATCAATGCAACTTTAACGATACTCATGAACAATTGATCTCCGATATTTTGAAACTGTTGTTGATACACTTGAGATATAACACTTGGGATCGCTGCGGCAATACCACCAAAGATAAGAATGGAAATACCATTACCTACACCTTTAGCAGTAATCTGTTCACCTAACCACATTAAAAATGCAGTACCAGCAGTCAGTACCGTAGCAATGTATAAATAAGTGCTCCAACCTGGATTCAAAATTAATTGCCCACCTACCATACCGTTAAAACCGATTGACATACCAAACCCCTGAATAAACGCAAGAACAATTGTAAAGTAACGCGTGAATTGCGTTAGTTTACGACGGCCCATTTCGCCTTGCTTCGACCATTCCGAAAATTTAGGAACAACATCCATCTGCAATAATTGCACGATGATGGATGCTGTAATATACGGCATGATTCCCATCGCGAAGATGGAGAAGTTCTTCAAGGCGCCACCGCCAAATGTATTTAGGATACCTAAGGCATTTAATTGATCTTGTGCTTTCAGTACGTCTCCATTTGTAAATGGCACTGGGATAAACGTGCCAATCCTGAATACGACTAACATCGCTAAAGTGAATAATATTTTACGTCTTATCTCAGCAACGCGCATAAAGTTGGAGATTGTACGAAACATTAGATCACCTCAACTGATCCGCCAGCTGCTTCAATTGCTTCTTTAGCACTTGAAGAGAACTTGTGCGCTTTAACAGTTAATTTTTTCTCTACTGCTCCGCTTGCAAGAATTTTAACACCGTCGTTTAATTTGCTGATAACGCCAGTTTCCAGCAATAATTCAGGTGTTACTTCTGTACCATCTTCAAAACGATTTAACGTTGATAAGTTTACAATAGTAAACTCTTTACGGTTAATGTTTGTGAAGCCGCGTTTTGGTAAACGACGGAATAGTGGAGTTTGACCACCTTCGAAGCCAAGACGAACACCGCCGCCAGAACGTGCGTTTTGTCCTTTATGACCTCTACCAGCAGTTTTACCGTTACCAGAACCGATACCACGACCGACACGGTTACGTACTTTACGAGAACCTTCTGCAGGTTTTAATTCATGAAGTTTCATTCCCAGGCACCTCCTTATATTAATGAGTTATCCTTAAGCTTCTTTTACAGTTATAAGGTGAGAAACTTTGTTGATCATACCAAGAATAGCAGGAGTTTCTTCCTTAACTACAGTTGAATTCAACTTTTTAAGACCTAAAGCTTCTACCGTCGCACGTTGATCTTGTGGACGACCAATTACACTACGAGTGAGGGTAATTTCTAACTTTTTCGCCATTTGTTTTCCCTCCTTAACCTAGTAGCTCTTCTACAGATTTACCGCGTAATTTTGCAACATCTTCAGCGCGCTTAAGTTCGCTTAATCCGTTCACAGTAGCGCGAATCATGTTGATTGGTGTGTTAGTACCAAGAGATTTCGAAAGAATATCTTGTACACCAGCTAATTCTAGTACCGCACGAACAGGTCCACCAGCAATAACACCAGTACCCTCAGCAGCAGGTTTTAAGAATACTTCACCAGCTCCAAAATGACCGTTGATTGTATGTGGAATTGTTGTACCAACTAATGGTACTGCGATTAGGTTTTTCTTAGCGTCTTCGATAGCTTTACGGATTGCGTCTGGTACCTCTTGTGCTTTACCAGTACCGAATCCAACATGACCGTTTTTATCGCCAACTACAACTAGTGCAGCAAAGCGGAAACGACGACCACCCTTAACAACTTTCGCGACACGATTTATCGTAACTACACGTTCTTCAAGTTCTAATTTACTTGGGTCAATGCGTTGCATCAATTTTCCCTCCTTTGACCATTAAAATTGTAATCCAGCCTCACGAGCAGCTTCAGCTAGAGCTTTAACACGGCCATGGTATAAGTAACCACCGCGATCAAATACTACTTCTTTAACGCCTTTCTCTACAGCACGCTTAGCAACTGATTCTCCAACTTTCGTAGCAGCTTCAGTATTGCTAGTACCGTTAAGAGCAAGGTCTTTATCAAGAGTAGATGCACTTACTAATGTTACACCATTTACATCATCAATAACTTGAGCGTAAATATGTTGGTTAGAACGGTACACGTTTAAACGTGGACGTTCTGCAGTACCAGTAAGTTTAGCACGTACACGTGCATGTCTTTTCTTACGAGTCGCATTTTTAGCAGCTTTAGTGATCATTCTTGTCACTCCTTTCTTTCACCTAACGGGTTTACTTAGCAGTTTTACCTTCTTTACGACGAACAACTTCGCCTTCGTAACGAATACCTTTACCTTTATATGGTTCAGGAGCACGTACAGCACGGATGTTAGCAGCAAATTCGCCAACACGTTGCTTGTCGATACCTTTAATTACGATTTTAGTTGGTACAGGTACTTCAACTTCAAGTCCTGCTTCTGGAGTCATTTCTACTGGATGAGAATAACCTACGCTTAAAACAAGTTTATCACCTTGTTTTTGAGCACGGTAACCAACACCGACTAATTCAAGTCCGCGTGCAAAACCTGTAGTTACACCTTCAACCATGTTTCCGATTAAAGCACGAGTTGTACCGTGTAATGCACGGTGTTCCTTCTGTTCAGATGGACGCTCAACTGTTAGTGTATTTTCTTCAATTTTGATAGACATATCAGTTTTGAAAGTACGAGTTAATTCACCTTTAGGGCCTTTTACTGTTACAGTATTGTCTTCTGCAACTGTAATAGTAACACCTGCAGGGATTTCAAGAATCTTTTTACCAATACGAGACATGTGGTCACACCTCCGTTCGTTTTAAATATATATTACCAAACGTATGCTACTACTTCTCCACCAGTTTGTAATTGACGAGCGTCTTTGTCCGTCATTACTCCCTTAGATGTAGAAACAAGAGCGATACCTAATCCGTTAAGTACACGAGGTACTTCATCAGCTTTTGCGTAAACGCGTAAGCCAGGTTTACTGATACGTTTTAATCCAGTGATTACACGTTCATTGTTTGCACCATATTTCAGGAAAATACGAAGGATACCTTGTTTGTTATCCCCGATGTATTCTACATCACGAATGAAACCTTCACGTTTTAAAAGATCAGCGATCTCTTTTTTGATTTTAGAAGCAGGAACCTCTAATTTCTCATGACGTACCATGTTCGCATTACGGATGCGAGTAAGCATGTCTGCAATTGGATCTGTCATCACCATGTGTTTTACCTCCTTCCCATTTGTGGGTTTTACCAACTAGCTTTTTTAACACCAGGAATTTGACCTTTATATGCAAGTTCACGGAAACAAATACGGCAAAGCTTAAATTTGCGGTATACAGAATGCGGACGACCGCAGCGTTCGCAACGTGTATACTCTTGTACTTTAAACTTAGGAGTACGCTTTTGTTTCGCGATCATAGATTTTTTAGCCACGTTTTCGCCTCCTCTACTTAGCGTTGGCTTCCATTATTTTTGGAATGGCATACCGAATTGTGTTAAAAGTTCACGAGCTTCTTCATCAGTTTTCGCTGTAGTAACGATTACGATGTCCATACCGCGGACTTTACTTACTTTATCATAATCAATCTCAGGGAAAATTAGTTGCTCTTTAACACCTAATGTGTAGTTCCCACGACCATCGAATGATTTCTTAGAAACACCACGGAAATCACGTACACGTGGTAAAGAAACTGATACTAATTTGTCGAAGAACTCATACATTTGTTGTCCGCGTAAAGTTACTTTCGCACCGATTGGCATACCTTCACGAAGACGGAAACCAGCGATTGATTTTTTAGCGCGAGTTACAACAGGTTTTTGACCTGCGATTTGCGTTAATTCTTCTACTGCATTGTCTAAAGCTTTTGAGTTAGATACCGCGTCACCAACACCAGTGTTGATTACGATCTTTTCGATTTTCGGTACTTCCATCACAGATTTATAGTTAAACTTGCTCATTAGAGCAGGAGTAATTTCCTTTTGGAACTTCTCTTTAAGGCGATTCAATGAAGTGACCTCCTTTCTTAAGAAAATTATTTATCTAATAATTCACCAGATTTTTTTGCAATACGAACTTTTTTACCATCTTCTACTTTGAAGCCTACGCGAGTAGGTTCGCCTGTTTTCGGATCTAATACCATAACATTAGAAACGTGAATAGGTGCTTCTTTCGTAATAATTCCACCTTGTGGATTTAATTGAGATGGCTTAGAGTGTTTTTTAACGATGTTTACACCCTCAACGATAACACGGTTTTGCTTTGGGAAAGCCACAAGGATAACGCCTTGTTTTCCTTTGTCTTTACCAGTGATTACCTGAACTTTATCACCTTTTTTTACATGCATCTTAATTCTGCACCTCCTTAGCAAGGCAATACCTTAAATTATAGAACTTCTGGAGCTAAAGAAACGATCTTCATGAAGTTGCTATCACGTAATTCACGAGCTACTGGTCCGAAGATACGAGTACCACGTGGGCTCTTATCGTCTTTGATGATAACCGCTGCGTTTTCATCAAATTTAATGTAAGAACCGTCCGGACGACGAGCTCCGCTCTTCGTACGTACCACTACTGCCTTAACAACGTCACCTTTTTTAACAACGCCACCTGGTGTTGCTTGTTTTACCGTAGCAACGATAATATCACCAATATAAGCATATTTACGACCAGAGCCGCCTAATACTTTAATTGTTAAAAGTTCGCGGGCACCAGAGTTGTCAGCAACTTTCAAACGAGATTCTTGTTGGATCATGTTATGAAACCTCCCTTCGGACTAAAAATTCCGATTCGTCTATTTAGATAACAACCGCTTCTTCAACGATTTCAACTAAACGGAAACGCTTAGTAGCAGAAAGCGGGCGAGTTTCCATGATTTTAACGATATCGCCAAGTTTCGCTTGGTTTTGCTCATCATGGGCTTTATACTTTTTAGAATACTTAACACGTTTTCCGTACAAGGAATGAGTTTTGTAAGTTTCAACTAAAACTGTAATCGTTTTGTCCATTTTGTCAGAAACAACACGACCAGTATAAACTTTGCGTTGGTTACGTTCGCTCACTATGCAAACCTCCCCTCAATTTATCGATTAATTCCGATCTCTCTTTCACAAACTACAGTTTTCATACGAGCAATCGCTTTACGTACTTCACGGATGCGAGTTGGATTCTCTAATTGTCCTGTAGCAAGTTGGAAGCGAAGATTAAACAACTCTTCCTTTAAAGCTTTAACTTTTGTTTCGATTTCGGCAGTGGTTAATTCACGAATATCATTAGTTTTCATTAGATTCACCACCATTTACTTCACGTTTTACGAATTTACATTTCACTGGTAATTTGTGAGCTGCAAGACGTAATGCTTCGCGTGCTACCTCTTCAGATACACCCGCAATTTCAAACATAATTTTCCCAGGTTTTACTACTGCTACCCAGCCTTCTGGTGCCCCTTTACCGGAACCCATACGTACTTCTAGAGGTTTTGCAGTGTAAGGTTTAGAAGGGAAAATTTTAATCCATACTTTACCGCCACGTTTCATGTGACGAGTCATTGCACGACGAGCAGCTTCGATTTGACGGTTTGTAATCCATGAAGCAGCTAGTGCTTGTAAACCGAATTCACCAAAAGCAATTTCAGTTCCACCTTTTGCACGACCACGCATTTTACCACGATGCTCTCTACGATATTTTACGCGTTTAGGCATTAACATATTATTTTCCTCCTTCCTCAGAAGCTTTCTTTTTTGTAGGAAGGACTTCTCCACGGTAGATCCATACTTTTACGCCTAATTTACCGTATGTTGTATCAGCTTCAACTGCTGCATAGTCAATATCAGCGCGAAGTGTATGAAGTGGAACAGTTCCTTCACTGTAAGATTCTGCACGAGCGATATCAGCTCCGCCAAGACGACCAGAAACCTGTGTTTTAATACCTTTTGCTCCTGCACGCATAGCACGTTGAATAACTTGCTTTTGTGCACGACGGAATGATACACGGTTTTCTAATTGACGAGCGATGTTTTCGCCTACTAATTTAGCGTTAAGATCAGCTCTCTTAACTTCTAAAATGTTAATGTGTACACGCTTGCCTGTTAATTGGTTAAGAGCTTTACGAAGCGCTTCAACTTCAGTACCACCTTTACCAATTACCATACCAGGTTTTGCAGTGTGAATTGTAACATTTACACGATTTGCTGCACGTTCGATTTCTACTTTAGCAACAGCAGAATCTTTTAAGCGTACAGTAATGTACTCACGGATTTTGATGTCTTCATGTAATAACGTAGCATAATCTTTCTCAGCGAACCAA
The DNA here is from genome assembly GCF_015071065.1 of Bacillus cereus. Taxonomy (GTDB): domain Bacteria; phylum Bacillota; class Bacilli; order Bacillales; family Bacillaceae_G; genus Bacillus_A; species Bacillus_A cereus_BA. The sequence continues at coordinate 20,905 of NZ_VOVA01000021.1, forward strand.
CGAGATTCCCAGTCGCGGATAATACCGACACGAAGACCAATTGGATTAACCTTCTGACCCATCGATTATCCCTCCTTCTTTTCTGATACCACAACTGTGATGTGGCTTGTGCGTTTGTTAATTTGGCTTGCACGACCCATTGCACGTGGACGGAAACGTTTCAACGTTGGACCTTCGTCAACGAAGACTTTTTCAACAACTAGGTTGTTAATATCCATCTCATAATTGTGCTCTGCATTTGCGATTGCAGATTTTAAAACTTTTTCTACAACTGGAGAAGCAGTTTTTGGTGTGTGGTTAAGGATAGCAATCGCTTCACCCACTTGCTTACCTCGGATTAAGTCTACTACTAAACGAACCTTACGAGGAGCAATACGAACTGTTCTCACTACTGCTTTAGCTTGCATTGAAGTGCCTCCTCTCATTATCTTCTAGTTTTCTTATCGTCAGCAAGGTGACCTTTATACGTACGAGTTGGTGCGAATTCACCTAACTTATGGCCAACCATATCCTCAGTGATGTACACAGGTACGTGTTTACGACCATCATATACAGCAATTGTATGTCCGATGAACTGAGGGAAGATAGTTGAACGGCGAGACCAAGTTTTAACAACTTGTTTTTGCTCAGATGCAACTAATTTTTCCATTTTGTTCATTAAGTGATCATCGACAAATGGTCCTTTTTTTAAGCTACGAGCCATTTTGGTGCCTCCCTTCGTGATTGGCGTACGGTTCTTGAAACGAACCGTACTACAATCCCATTATTTTTTACGACGACGAACGATAAATTTATCAGACGCTTTGTTTTTCTTACGAGTCTTGAATCCAAGAGTTGGTTTACCCCATGGAGACATTGGAGACTTACGTCCGATTGGAGAGCGTCCTTCACCACCACCGTGTGGGTGATCAACCGGGTTCATTACAGAACCACGAACTGTTGGGCGCTTACCTAACCAGCGAGAGCGACCTGCTTTACCGATTTTGATAAGTTCGTGTTGTTCGTTACCAACTTGACCGATTGAAGCGCGACAAGCAGATAATACTAAACGTGTTTCACCAGAAGTTAAACGTACAAGTACGTATTTCCCTTCTTTACCAAGTACTTGAGCAGACGTACCAGCAGAACGAACTAATTGTCCGCCACGACCAGGCTTAAGCTCGATATTATGAACAACAGTACCTACTGGAATGTTGATTAATGGTAATGCGTTACCGATTTTAATGTCAGCTTCAGGGCCAGACATAACTTCCATACCTACTTCTAAAGTTTTAGGAGCAAGAATGTAACGTTTTTCACCGTCAACGTAGTTAATTAATGCGATATTCGCAGAGCGGTTTGGATCATATTCGATCGTAGCAACGCGTCCTGGAATTCCATCTTTGTTACGCTTAAAGTCGATGATACGGTATTGACGCTTATGTCCGCCACCTTGATGACGTACAGTAATTTTACCTTGGTTATTACGACCAGCCTTTTTGCTTAAAGGAGCAAGTAAAGACTTTTCCGGTCTGTCAGTCGTGATTTCAGCGAAATCATTCGTAGTCATGTTACGACGACCGTTAGTAGTTGGATTATACTTTTTAATTCCCATCTCAATTTCCCTCCTTCTTTAGTAAGAATTAAACGCCTTGGAAGATTTCGATTTCTTTGCTGTCAGCAGTTAGCTTAACGATTGCTTTACGACGACGGCTAGTAAAACCAGCGTGACGACCAACGCGTTTTGCTTTCGGCTTGTAGTTCATGATATTTACTTTGTCTACATTAACACCAAAGATCGCTTCTATCGCGTCTTTAACTTCTGTTTTATTAGATTTAACGTCCACGTCGAACGTGTATTTTTTTTCAGCCATCATTTCCATAGAACGTTCAGTGATAACTGGGCGCTTAATGATATCACGAGGATCTCTCATTATGCAAGCACCTCCTCTACTTTTTCCACTGCCGCTTTTGTCATGATTAGCTTATCATGATGAAGCACATCTAGCACGTTTACGCCATCAGCAGTGATTACTGTTACTCCTGGGATATTGCGAGCAGATAACTCTACAGATTCGTTTGCATCAGCAGTTACGATAAGAGCTTTCTTCTCAACAGTTAATCCTTTAAGTACTGCTACCATGTCTTTTGTTTTTGGTGCATTTAACACTAGGTCTTCAAGAACTACAATGTTGTTCTCAACTACTTTAGTAGCTAATGCAGATTTGATTGCTAAACGACGAACCTTCTTAGGAAGTTTGTACGCATAGCTTCTTGGTGTAGGTCCGAATACCGTACCACCACCACGCCATTGAGGAGAGCGGATAGAACCTTGACGAGCACGTCCAGTTCCTTTTTGACGCCATGGTTTACGACCACCACCGCGAACTTCAGAGCGAGTTTTTACTTTGTGTGTACCTTGACGTAAAGATGCACGTTGCATCATTACAGCTTCAAATAGTACAGCTTCATTTGGTTCGATACCGAAAATAGCTTCAGCTAATTCGATTTCACCAACCTGTGAACCAGTTTGGTTATATACAGTAACTTTTGGCATTGGAATTCCTCCTTCCTATTGTGAATTATTTGCTAACCTTCACAGCGCCTTGAACAACTACAAGAGATTTCTTAGCACCTGGAACGTTACCTTTTACTAGTAATAAGTTGCGCTCAGTGTCAACTTGAACGATTTCTAAGTTTTGGATAGTAACTTGGTCTCCACCCATACGTCCAGCAAGTTTTTTGCCTTTGAATACACGGTTCGGAGCAACTGGCCCCATTGAACCTGGACGACGGTGATAGCGAGAACCATGAGACATAGGTCCGCGAGATTGTCCGTGGCGTTTAATAACACCTTGGAAACCTTTACCTTTAGAAATTCCTGTTACGTCAACGATTTCACCTGCAGCGAAAACTTCAACTTTTACCTCTTGACCAACCTCTAATCCGTCCACGTCTGCATCGCGGATTTCGCGAATGAAGCGCTTAGGAGTTGTAGATGCTTTAGCAGTGTGGCCTTGTTCAGGTTTGTTAGTTAACTTTTCACGTTTATCTTCAAATCCTAACTGAATTGCGTTGTAGCCATCAGTTTCAGTTGTTTTCTTTTGAAGAACAACGTTTGGATTAGCAGCGATTACCGTTACTGGGATTAACTCACCGTTCTCAGCAAATACTTGAGTCATACCGATCTTTCTTCCTAAGATTCCTTTGGTCATGAGTTACACCTCCTACATTTTTAAGTTATATAAATTATAATTTGATTTCGATATCTACACCAGATGGTAAGTCTAAACGCATTAATGAATCTACTGTTTGTGGAGTAGGACTCACGATGTCGATTAGACGTTTGTGCGTGCGCATTTCGAATTGTTCACGAGAATCTTTGTACTTATGAACAGCACGAAGAATTGTGTAAATAGTCTTCTCAGTTGGTAATGGGATCGGACCAGAAACTGTTGCCCCAGAACGCTTAGCTGTTTCTACAATTTTCTCAGCTGATTGATCAAGAATACGGTGATCATAAGCTTTTAAACGGATACGAATTTTTTCTTTTGCCATTATTTTCCCTCCTTCGTTCGCCTATTTCTAAAATAGACCTTCTCCATGGAAATTTCCCCACACCATGCCATGGCAAAGCGGCCGGGTGTGTCAGCAACCTTCCACTTCATCGCAGTCAAAGACCAACATTGTCTATTATACAATGTTATTCGTCTAGATGCAAGCATCTTTTTGTTTGCATCTGCTTTTCTCTACTTTTGCTATTATACATGGCACTTTAAAGAATATCAAGTTTTCATCTACTCTTATTTAACTTACAGTTTTTGGGTGTCACTTTCGTTTTATATACTATAGAAGAAACTCATTCAAAAATAGAAAATGCATCTCTTTCTTCTATAGTAATAAGCAATAAAAAAACTCAAGGGAGAATCCCTTGAGTTTTTAATAATCTAATTAAAGACTACTCAGCAACGATTGTAGCAACTACACCGTAACCTACTGTACGTCCACCTTCACGAATAGAGAATTTAGTTCCCTCTTCGATAGCGATTGGAGCGATAAGTTCGATAGTCATTTCGATGTTGTCACCAGGCATTACCATTTCAGTACCTTCTGGTAATTGGATGATACCAGTTACGTCAGTTGTACGGAAGTAGAACTGCGGACGGTAGTTAGCGAAGAATGGAGTGTGACGTCCACCTTCTTCTTTAGATAATACGAAAACCTCAGCTTTGAATTTAGCGTGTGCTTTTACAGAGCCAGTTTTAGCAAGAACTTGTCCACGTTGGATGTCTTCACGAGCAACCCCACGAAGTAGAGCACCGATGTTGTCTCCAGCTTGAGCTTGGTCAAGAAGCTTACGGAACATTTCTACACCAGTTACAGTTGTAGTAGCATTCTCTTCAGCAAGACCGATGATTTCTACTACGTCACCAACTTTAACGATTCCACGCTCAACACGACCAGTTGCAACTGTACCACGACCTGTGATAGAGAATACATCCTCGATAGGCATTAAGAATGGTTTGTCAGTTTCACGTTCTGGAGTTGGGATGTAAGCATCAACTTCAGCCATTAATTCGATGATTTTTTCTTCCCACTCAGCTTCTCCTTGAAGAGCTTTAAGAGCAGAACCTTTAATTACAGGAATATCGTCGCCTGGGAATCCGTATTCAGATAATAGGTCGCGAACTTCCATTTCAACTAATTCTAATAATTCTTCGTCGTCTACCATGTCGCATTTGTTTAAGAATACAACGATGTAAGGAACACCTACTTGACGAGAAAGAAGGATGTGCTCACGTGTTTGAGGCATTGGACCATCAGCAGCAGATACTACTAAGATACCGCCGTCCATTTGAGCAGCACCAGTGATCATGTTTTTAACATAGTCAGCATGACCTGGGCAGTCAACGTGTGCATAGTGACGAGTTTCAGTTTCGTACTCAACGTGTGCAGTTGAGATTGTGATTCCGCGCTCTCTTTCTTCTGGAGCAGCGTCGATTTGATCGTATCCGCGTGCTTCAGCACCACCAGCTTTTGCAAGAACTGTAGTGATCGCAGCAGTTAATGTAGTTTTACCATGGTCAACGTGGCCGATTGTACCGATGTTAACATGGGGTTTAGAACGTTCGAATTTAGCTTTAGCCATTCTAAATTCCTCCTTAGTTTATATAGGTTATTTTATATTTAGACTAGAAAGCGAGACATAAGCCTCACTTTCTAAGCTTACATAAGTAGTTATACTTGAACAATCGATAAAAATCAATTATTCACCTTTATTTTTTTTAATAATTTCTTCAGAAATAGACTTCGGTACTTCTTCATAATGATCAAATGTCATTGAGAATGTTCCGCGTCCTTGAGTGTTAGAACGTAATGCCGTTGCATAACCGAACATTTCAGAAAGTGGAACCATAGCGCGAACAACTTGTGCGTTACCGCGAGCTTCCATACCTTCTACACGTCCACGACGAGATGTTACGTCGCCCATAATGTCACCCATGTACTCTTCAGGAATTACAACTTCAACTTTCATCATTGGCTCAAGAATTACTGGGCTACATTTAGAAACCGCAGCTTTAAGCGCCATAGATGCAGCGATTTTGAACGCCATCTCAGATGAATCGACATCATGGTAAGATCCGTCAACTAACGCAGCTTTAATGTCAACTAGTGGATAACCAGCTAGTACACCATTTTTAAGTGAGTCTTCAAGACCCGCTCCAACAGCTGGGATGTATTCACGTGGAACTACACCACCGACAACCTTGTTTTGGAATTCGAATCCTTTACCTTCTTCATTAGGTTCAAACTCAATCCAAACGTGACCGAATTGTCCACGACCACCAGATTGACGAGCGAACTTACCTTCAACTTTCGCAGCAGCGCGGAAAGTCTCACGATACGCTACCTGAGGAGCACCAACGTTTGCTTCCACTTTGAATTCACGGCGCATACGGTCAACGATGATATCAAGGTGAAGTTCACCCATACCAGCGATGATTGTTTGGCCAGTTTCTTGGTCAGTGTGAGCACGGAATGTTGGATCTTCTTCAGAAAGCTTAGATAATGCTGTACCCATTTTATCTTGGTCAGCTTTAGATTTTGGTTCGATAGCTACAGAGATAACTGGCTCTGGGAATTCCATAGACTCAAGGATAACAAGGCTCTTCTCGTCACAAAGAGTATCACCAGTAGTAGTATCTTTTAAACCTACAGCAGCAGCGATATCACCAGCGTAAACTGTTGAAATCTCTTCACGGCTGTTAGCGTGCATTTGTAGGATACGACCTACACGCTCACGCTTACCTTTAGTTGAGTTTTTCACGTATGATCCAGAGTTTAACACACCAGAATACACACGGAAGAACGTTAACTTACCAACATAAGGGTCAGTCATGATTTTGAATGCTAGAGCTGCGAATGGTTCTTCATCGCTAGACTTACGCTCGATAGCTTCCTCCGTATCCGGAAGAGTACCTTTAATAGCAGGTACATCTAATGGAGATGGTAAGTAGTCGATAACTGCGTCTAACAGAATTTGAACACCTTTATTTTTGAATGCAGAACCACAGATTACTGGGAAGAATTCTACAGAAGTTGTAGCCTTACGGATACCAGCTTTAAGCTCTTCTACAGTGATTTCTTCACCTTCTAGGTACTTCATCATCATTTCTTCATCAAGCTCAGCTACCGCTTCAATAAGTTTTCCACGGTATTCTTCAGCTAATTCTTTGTGCTCTTCAGGAATTTCGACACGCTCGATGTCTGTTCCTAAATCGTTAGCGTACATGTAAGCACACTCTTCAACAAGGTCAATGATACCATTGAACTCATCTTCAGCACCGATTGGTAACTGAATTGGATGTGCGTTTGCTTGTAAACGATCGTGGATTGTTCCTACAGAGTATAAGAAATCTGCACCAATCTTATCCATTTTGTTAACGAATACGATACGAGGTACACCATAAGTAGTAGCCTGACGCCAAACAGTTTCTGTTTGTGGTTCTACACCAGATTGTGCATCAAGTACCGCTACTGCGCCATCAAGTACGCGTAAAGAACGTTCTACTTCTACTGTGAAATCTACGTGTCCTGGAGTGTCAATGATATTTACACGGTGACCTTTCCATTGTGCTGTAGTTGCAGCAGAAGTAATTGTGATACCACGTTCTTGCTCTTGCTCCATCCAGTCCATCTGAGATGCACCTTCATGAGTTTCACCGATTTTATGAATACGTCCTGTGTAATACAGAATACGCTCAGTTGCTGTTGTTTTACCAGCATCGATGTGAGCCATGATACCAATATTACGAGTGTTTTCTAAAGAGAACTCTCTAGTCATTTGGTGTCTTGCTCCTTCCATATATGGATTGGATTATTTTATTTTAAGTAGCAAAAAAGCCACTTTATATTGTTACATATGCCAGTGTCCAGTACCCTCATTATGTAAAACGAGCGCCCAACGAAAGGGAGAGGCATTCTCCCTCTCCACACTTCCATAAGCGACAAATAAAGCGGTTTATGCTTACATTTATTTTACGTTGAATCCTACCAACGGTAATGAGCAAATGCTTTGTTAGCTTCTGCCATTTTATGAGTGTCTTCACGTTTCTTAACAGCTGCACCAGCGTTGTTAGATGCATCTAAGATTTCGTAAGCTAGACGCTCTTCCATAGTTTTTTCACCACGAAGACGAGCATAGTTTACTAACCAGCGAAGACCTAAAGTTGTACGGCGTTCTGGACGAACCTCAACTGGAACTTGGTAGTTAGCACCACCAACACGACGAGCGCGTACTTCAAGAACAGGCATGATGTTCTTAAGAGCTTGCTCGAATACTTCCATTGGTTCTTTATCTGAACGTTCACGAACGATATCGAAAGCGTTATAAAGAATTGTTTGAGATTTACCTTTTTTACCGTCAACCATCATTTTGTTGATTAGGCGTGTTACAAGCTTAGAATTGTACATTGGATCTGGTAACACGTCACGTTTCGCAACAGGTCCTTTACGAGGCATATTGAGTTCCTCCTTTCATTATAAGTTTATTATTTTTTAGCAGGTTTTGGTCGCTTAGTACCATATTTAGAACGTCCTTGCATACGTTTGTCAACACCAGCTGTATCAAGCGCACCACGAACGATGTGGTAACGTACCCCTGGTAAATCCTTTACTCGACCACCGCGAATTAATACTACGCTATGCTCTTGTAGGTTATGACCGATACCTGGGATGTAAGCTGTAACTTCAATACCATTTGTTAAACGTACACGAGCGTATTTACGTAACGCTGAGTTCGGTTTCTTCGGAGTCATTGTACCAACACGAGTACACACACCACGTTTTTGAGGTGCAGAGATATCAGTTGATTTTTTCTTTAAAGAATTAAAACCTTTGTTTAACGCAGGTGATTTAGACTTCCATACTTTATCAGTACGACCATTTCTCACTAATTGGTTAATAGTAGGCATTTGATTATCCTCCCTTCGCATGTTTGTATGACCACATATCCAGGTGGTTCATTATTAGTTGAAAACAAAGTTTTTGCAAGGAAGAGCAAATGCTCTCTCCTCACAAAAACAGTTTTAACTTATTATTCCTATTGCTGAAGCTCCCACTTGAATCCCCGAAACTTTTCCAAGCTTACGAACTGATTCAACTTTGGTTATGGGTATGTTATGTTGCAAGGCAGTACGAATGATAACATGGGTTAACCGCACATCAGCATCTTCCGCAATAACAACTTCTTTAACTATACCATTTTTGATTGCTTCCAATGTTCGTTTATGACCAACGACTACATTTTCAGCATTTGACACTTTTTGATAAGACATATAAATATCCTCCAAAGCATCATTCAGGAGCAACCTTGATTATAGTAACATTTTGACTCATACAATGTCAACTAGGATTAGCTGTTTTTATACAAAATTTACGACGGAAAATTTTACTGTTCCACATAAACTTCATCGTTTTCTACATTCATGTTATCTTGTGTTGTTTTTACAAGATCCACTTTGCGATAACGATTCATACCTGTTCCAGCAGGAACAAGCTTACCGATAATAACATTTTCTTTCAATCCTAGAAGCTCATCGCGTTTGCCCTTAATTGCTGCATCTGTTAGAACACGAGTTGTTTCTTGGAACGATGCTGCAGATAAGAACGAATCAGTTTCAAGTGAAGCTTTAGTAATACCAAGTAGAACCGGTCTAGCTGTTGCTGGTTGTTTACCTTTCAGTAACACCTTCGCATTCGCATCAGTAAACTGATGGATATCTAGTAATGTTCCTGGTAATACATCTGTTTCACCCGCGTCACTTACACGAACTTTGCGTAGCATTTGACGTACCATTACTTCTACGTGTTTGTCACCAATTTCTACCCCTTGCATACGGTATACTTTTTGAACTTCACGTAATAAGTATTCTTGAACGGCTGTAATGTCCGTTACTTTTAGTAATTCTTTCGGATCAATAGAACCTTCTGTTAACTCTTTACCGTGGCTAATTGGCTGTCCTAGAGTTACTTTCAGACGAGCACCGTAAGGAATAGCATACGTACGAGCTTCAACTTCACCCTGTACAACTACTTCTTGGCGATCTTTAACATCGTTGATCGCTGCGATAACACCGTCGATTTCACTGATAACTGCCTGACCCTTCGGATTACGAGCTTCGAAGATCTCTTGGATACGAGGTAAACCTTGTGTGATATCATCTCCGGCAACCCCGCCCGTATGGAACGTACGCATCGTTAACTGTGTACCTGGCTCACCGATAGATTGAGCTGCGATAATACCTACCGCCTCTCCTACTTCTACGTCTGTACCAGTTGCTAAGTTACGACCGTAACACTTCTTACATACACCGTGGCGAGTATTACACGTAAACGCTGAACGAATGTTTACAGTTTCAACACCCGACTTTTCAACGATATGAGCAATATCTTCAGTAATTAATTGATTTTCAACAACTAATACTTCACCTGTTTCAGGATGTTTTACAGTTTTTCTTGCAAAACGTCCAACAAGACGATCATATAGTGACTCAATAACTTCATTACCCTCTTTAATCGCACCAATTAGTAAACCACGATCTGTTCCACAATCATCTTGACGAACAATTACATCTTGTGCAACGTCTACAAGACGACGTGTTAAGTAACCAGAATCGGCAGTTTTAAGTGCTGTATCGGCAAGACCTTTACGCGCACCATGCGTAGAGATGAAGTACTCAAGTACTGTTAAACCTTCACGGAAACTTGATTTGATCGGAAGCTCAATGATACGACCAGATGGATTGGCCATCAGACCACGCATACCAGCAAGCTGAGTAAAGTTCGATGCGTTACCACGGGCACCGGAATCACTCATCATGAAGATTGGGTTGCGTTTATTCAAGGATTTCATCAGTTTTCCTTGGATAACATCTTTTGCATTACTCCAAATAGAGATAACGCGATCATAACGTTCTTCTTCCGTGATTAAACCGCGACGGAATTGCTTAATTACATTATCTACTTTTGCTTGTGCTTCATGGAGAATTTCATCTTTTTCACCTAATACAAGAATGTCTGATACCCCAACTGTAATACCAGCTTTTGTAGAGTATTTAAATCCTAAGTTTTTCATACGGTCAAGCATACGAGATGTTTCCGTAATTTGGAAACGTTTGAATACTTCCGCAATAATGTTACCAAGGATTTTCTTGCTAAATGGTGCCACTTCTTCGCGACTAGCAATAATTTCTTTAATGTTCGCACCTTTTTCAACGAAATATTCCGCTGGTGTTTCTTTTTCAAGGTTTGAGTTTGTTGGTTCATTAATATAAGGGAACGACTCTGGTAAGATTTCGTTAAATATTAATTTACCAACTGTTGTTAATAGAAGCTTACTCTTTTGCTCTTCAGTAAACGTTACATTATTTACCGAACTCGCAGCAACTGCAACACGCGTGTGCAGATGTGCATATCCATTTTGGTATGCAAGTATTGCTTCGTTTGCATCTTTGAAGACCATACCTTCACCGATTGCACCCTCGCGCTCAAGTGTTAAGTAATAGTTACCTAATACCATATCCTGAGATGGAGTAACAACTGGTTTTCCGTCTTTTGGATTCAAGATGTTTTGTGCCGCTAACATAAGAATACGAGCTTCTGCTTGTGCTTCTGATGATAACGGAACGTGAACCGCCATTTGATCACCGTCAAAGTCCGCGTTGTATGCTGTACATACAAGTGGGTGAAGACGGATTGCACGACCTTCTACTAATGTAGGTTCAAACGCCTGGATACCAAGACGGTGAAGTGTTGGTGCGCGGTTTAGAAGTACTGGATGCTCTTTGATCACAGATTCTAAAACGTCCCAAACTTCAGGGTGTACACGCTCGATTTTACGTTTAGCACTCTTAATGTTGTGTGCTAATCCTTTTCCAACTAACTCTTTCATAACGAAAGGTTTAAACAATTCAAGCGCCATTTCTTTCGGCAATCCACATTGGTACATCTTTAAGTTCGGTCCTACAACGATTACAGAACGGCCAGAGTAGTCAACACGTTTACCTAATAAGTTTTGACGGAAACGTCCTTGTTTACCTTTAAGCATGTGAGATAGTGATTTTAATGGACGGTTACCTGGTCCAGTAACTGGACGGCCACGGCGACCATTATCGATTAATGCGTCTACAGCTTCTTGTAACATACGTTTTTCGTTTTGAACGATGATGCTTGGTGCACCTAAGTCCAATAGACGTTTTAAACGGTTGTTACGGTTAATTACACGACGATATAAGTCGTTTAAGTCAGAAGTAGCAAAACGTCCACCATCTAACTGTACCATCGGGCGTAGTTCTGGTGGGATAACTGGAAGAACTTCTAAGATCATCCAAGATGGGTGATTTCCAGAGTTACGGAATGCTTCTAATACTTCTAGACGTTTAATAGCACGAGTACGGCGTTGTCCTTGTGCTGTTTTTAATTCTTCTTTTAAGAAGTCTACTTCTTTATCTAAATCGATGTCTTGCAGTAGCTTTTTAATCGCTTCTGCACCCATAGCGGCTTGGAATGTGCTGCCATATCGATCACGATATGCACGGTATTCTTTTTCAGAAAGTAATTGCTTCTTATCAAGTGGTGTATCTCCACTTTCTGTTACAACATAAGAAGCGAAATAAATTACTTCTTCAAGCGCGCGAGGGGACATGTCTAAGACAAGTCCCATGCGGCTCGGGATACCTTTGAAATACCAAATATGAGATACAGGAGCAGCTAATTCGATATGACCCATACGTTCACGACGAACTTTTGCACGCGTTACTTCAACGCCACATCGATCACAAACTACACCTTTATAACGTACACGTTTATATTTTCCGCAATGACATTCCCAGTCCTTTTGTGGTCCGAAAATACGCTCACAGAACAAGCCATCTTTTTCAGGCTTTAACGTACGATAGTTAATTGTTTCTGGTTTCTTAACTTCACCGTATGACCAAGAACGAATCTTGTCAGGTGAAGCAAGTCCAATCTTCATATATTCAAAGTTATTTACATCTATCAAGGGGCCTACCTCCCTTTTAGTCTACAGGTTATCCCAATTATTCCTTAGTTGTCTCAACTTCAACATTCAATTTATCTGCTGATTGATGATCATCATCTTCCGTATCACGCATTTCAATTTCTGTATCGTTGATAGACATCATTTTAACGTCCATACCTAAACTTTGCAGTTCTTTAATCAATACTTTGAATGATTCAGGAACGCCTGGTTCTGGAACATTTTCACCTTTAACAATTGCTTCATACGTCTTAACACGTCCAATAACATCATCAGACTTCACTGTTAAGATTTCTTGAAGAGTATAAGCAGCACCATAAGCTTCAAGTGCCCAAACCTCCATCTCACCGAAACGCTGTCCACCGAACTGAGCTTTACCTCCAAGAGGTTGCTGCGTTACAAGTGAGTATGGTCCAGTAGAACGAGCATGAAGTTTATCGTCAACCATGTGCGCAAGTTTGATCATATACATGACACCAACAGATACGCGGTTATCGAATGGCTCACCAGTACGTCCGTCATACAGGATTGTTTTCGCGTCATTTGCCATACCAGCTTCTTCAATTGTGCCCCATACATCTTCCTCACGAGCACCATCGAATACCGGTGTTGCAATGTGAATACCAAGGTATCTTGCTGCCATACCAAGATGAAGCTCTAATACCTGACCGATATTCATACGAGATGGTACCCCTAATGGGTTTAACATGATATCGATTGGCGTACCATCTGGTAAGTAAGGCATATCTTCTTCCGGTAAAATACGGGAAATAACACCTTTGTTACCGTGACGACCGGCCATCTTGTCACCTTCAGAAATTTTACGTTTTTGAACGATATATGCACGTACAAGTTGATTCACGCCTGGTGGCAATTCATCGCCATCTTCACGGTTGAACACTTTTACGTCTAAGATAATACCGCCACCACCATGTGGTACACGTAGTGATGTATCACGTACTTCACGTGCTTTTTCACCGAAGATTGCATGTAATAGACGTTCTTCTGCCGTTAATTCTGTTACACCTTTTGGCGTTACTTTACCAACAAGTAGATCTCCATCTTTTACTTCAGCACCGACGCGAATAATACCGCGCTCGTCAAGATTACGAAGTGCATCTTCTCCAATATTCGGGATATCACGTGTAATTTCTTCTGGTCCAAGCTTCGTATCACGAGCTTCTGATTCATATTCTTCAATATGGATAGAAGTGTACACATCATCTTTTACAAGGCGCTCACTCATGATGATCGCATCCTCGTAGTTATAACCGTCCCATGTCATAAAGCCAACAAGCACGTTACGTCCAAGTGCTAGTTCACCTAGTTCCATAGAAGGACCATCCGCAAGGATTTCACCTCTTACAACTTGGTCTCCAACACTTACGATTGGACGTTGGTTGTAGCAAGTTCCTTGGTTAGAACGAATGAATTTTAACATTTTGTAGCGATCTAAGTCGCCTTTTACTGTTTGACCGTCAACTTCTACATAGCGGCGTACCCAAACTTCACGTGCTTCTACGCGCTCAACAACACCAGGATGTTTACAGATTACTGCAGCACCTGAGTCTTTTGCTGATACGTACTCCATACCTGTACCTACAATCGGTGATTCCGGATTCATTAACGGAACCGCCTGACGTTGCATGTTCGCTCCCATAAGTGCGCGGTTAGAGTCATCGTTTTCTAAGAACGGAATACAAGCTGTCGCTGCCGACACTACTTGTTTTGGAGATACATCCATGTAGTCGATGCGTTCTTTATTTGTGACAATATTTTCACCACGGAAACGAGCTACGATATCTTCATCAAGGAATTCCCCTTCTTCAGATAATTTCATATTCGCTTGGGCTACAACATAGTTATCTTCTTCATCTGCTGTTAAATAATCAACATGCCCTGTTACAAGACCAGTTTCTGGGTCAACACGACGGTATGGTGTTTCAATGAAACCAAACTCATTTACTTTCGCAAACGAAGATAATGAGTTGATCAAACCGATGTTTGGTCCCTCTGGTGTTTCGATTGGACACATACGACCATAGTGAGAGTAGTGAACGTCACGTACTTCAAAGCCTGCGCGCTCACGCGTTAAACCACCGGGTCCTAATGCAGATAGTCTTCGTTTGTGAGTTAACTCTGCTAATGGGTTTGTTTGATCCATGAACTGAGATAACTGAGAACTTCCGAAGAACTCTTTAATAGATGCAATAACCGGGCGAATGTTAATTAACGCTTGTGGTGTAATTGCATTTGTATCTTGAATCGACATTCTCTCACGAACAACACGTTCCATACGAGAAAGACCGATACGGAATTGGTTTTGTAGTAACTCTCCTACAGAACGCAGACGACGATTTCCTAAGTGGTCAATATCATCTGTATCCCCTACTTTATATAGCAAGTTAAAGAAGTAGCTAATAGAAGCAAGAATATCACCTGGTGTGATGTGTTTTATATCACGAGTAATATTTGCATTCCCAATTACGTTTATAGATCGTTCGCCTTCTGATTCTGGAGCATAAATCTTAATAGATTGCAGCTCAACATCGCCCGCTACCACTCCACCCATTGGTTTCGCTGTTTTGAATCCAATGTTTTTCTCTAAGTAAGGTAGAATGCGATCCAGTGTACGACGATCTAAGACTGTTCCTTCTGCCGCTAAAATTTCACCAGTTTCTGGATCCACCAGTGTTTCAGCTAAACGTTGGTTAAACAATCTGTTTTTAATGTGTAGCTTTTTGTTGATCTTATAGCGACCTACATTTGCTAAATCGTAGCGCTTCGGATCAAAGAAACGAGACACAAGTAAGCTCTTTGCATTTTCTACTGTTGGTGGTTCACCAGGACGTAGACGCTCATAAATTTCAAGCAATGCTTTCTCTGTGCTATCTGTGTTGTCTTTTTCTAACGTATTGCTTAAGTATTCGTTATCACCTAAAAGCTCGGTGATTTCTTGATCAGAGCCAAACCCTAATGCGCGTAACAAAACAGTTACTGGAAGTTTACGCGTACGGTCAATACGCACATATACAACATCCTTAGCATCTGTTTCATACTCTAACCAAGCTCCGCGGTTTGGAATTACAGTAGCAGTAAAACCACGTTTTCCGTTTTTATCCACTTTGCCACTATAGTATACGCTTGGAGAGCGAACTAACTGGGAAACGATAACACGTTCTGCACCGTTAATTACGAATGTTCCAGTCTCTGTCATGAGTGGGAAATCTCCCATGAACACATCTTGTTCTTTTACTTCACCAGTTTCCTTGTTGATTAGACGCACTTTTACACGAAGTGGTGCTGCATACGTCACATCACGCTCTTTGCATTCTTCTACAGAGTATTTAGGTTCACCTAAGCTGTAGTCGATAAATTCAAGCGATAGATTTCCCGTAAAGTCTTCGATCGGAGAAATGTCTTGGAACATTTCTCGCAAACCCTCATCAAGAAACCACTGATAAGAAGAGGTTTGAATTTCGATAAGATTTGGTAACTCTAATACTTCACTAATACGGGCATAACTTCTTCGTTGGCGGTGGCGTCCGTATTGAACTAGTTGACCTGTCAACTGCTTCACCCCTCAAATCATGAGTATTATAAACACACAAAAAAATTTGTGCAAAATCACAAATAAATACAACTACTGCTATTAGCGTAGTTTTTTTCTCTTAAAGATAGATACGTTGAGTCTTTCTACCTGCTCAAAAAAGAAAAATGGCTTCTATAAGAAAACCATCATTCTGTTTCATAATCTGCTGATTTTACTATCTTTTCCAAGAGAAACAAAAATATACATCTTTCTCAACGCAGAAAATCATATATTGGCATTGTATAATGTTAACATAGCCAAAAATAACCGTCAACGCTTTTTTGATTTTATGATATAATATCCTTTTTTCTTTTCTACAACTTCAACTTCAGAAAATACTTCTTCTAGTTTTTTCAGCGCAGATAGCGCACCTTGTTTCTTTTGAATAACAATCCACAATTCTCCACCTGAAACTAAATACTCCACAGCCTTTTCTAAAATCTCATGCACGATATCTTTACCAGCACGAATTGGAGGATTAGATAGAATAGCAGCATACTTGCCATCTACATTTTCATAGACACTACTTTGCAAAATACGTATATTTTCAATTCTGTTATTAGCGGCATTTTCTTTTGCAAGTCCCAATGCCCTTTCATTCACATCCACCATGTGAATTTCACGATCTTGAAACTCTTTCGCTAATGACAAACCGATTGGACCGTACCCACATCCTACGTCTAATACATTACCTTGAACATCCGGCATTTGAAACGCTTCAATTAAAAGACGAGAACCAAAGTCCACTTCGTTTTTCGAGAACACCCCATGGTCAGATAAAAAAGTAAATCGAGATTCACGAAGTGTAAATTCCCATCGTTTACGATCACTTTTACTAGAAGGGTCGTTAGAAAAATAATGGTCTGCCATATGGCCACCTCTTTTCTTTACAGTTAAAAAAAAAGCTCGCATGAGAGCGAGCTTTTTTTAAAGCACCAAAAGTTAATTACTTAACTTCTACAGCAGCGCCAACTTCTTCAAGTTTAGCTTTCATTTCTTCAGCTTCCTCTTTAGTAACGCCTTCTTTGATTGCTTTTGGAGTGTTGTCAACTAATTCTTTAGCTTCTTTTAAGCCAAGACCAGTGATTTCACGTACAGCTTTGATAACTTTGATTTTTTGAGCGCCAGCACTTGCAAGTACTACGTCAAATTCAGTTTGCTCAGCAGCAGCTTCACCAGCGCCACCAGCTACAGCTACAGGAGCAGCAGCAGTTACGCCGAATTCTTCCTCGATAGCTTTTACTAAGTCGTTAAGTTCTAATACAGTCATAGATTTAACTGCTTCAATGATTTGTTCTTTAGTCATTGTAAATATCCTCCCTTAAATAGGTTTGTATTGTTTTATAGATAACAAGTAATTATCTTTTAAAAAATTAAGCGCCTTGCTCTTCCTTTTGATCTGCAACTGCTTTAGTAGCAAGTGCAAGGTTACGGATTGGAGCTTGAAGAACGCTAAGAAGCATAGAAAGTAAGCCTTCACGTGATGGAAGAGTAGCGATTGCTTCAACCTCATCAAGTGTTACAAGTTTACCTTCGATTACGCCCGCTTTAATTTCTAAAGCTTCATGATTTTTAGCGAAGTCGTTTAATACTTTCGCAGGAGCAACTACATCCTCATTACTGAACGCGATTGCGTTTGGTCCTGTTAAGAATTCGTTTAACTCAGCCATTTCAGCAGACTCTGCAGCACGACGAGTTAAAGAGTTTTTGTAAACTTTGAACTCAACGCCAGCTTCACGTAAGTTTTTACGTAATTCTGTTGCTTCAGAAACTGTTAAACCACGGTAGTCAACAACGATTGTAGATTTACTCGCGCGAAGTTTTTCAGCGATTTCAGTTACAACTTGTTGTTTAGTTTCGATTACTTTGCTCATGTTATTACACCTCCTGTAGATTATATAGAAGATGTACCGAAAGTGCACTAAAAACCTCCATGCCCAACTTGTAGACATGGAGGCATATAGTCACAGAAAAAAGATTCCGCTTCGTATATTAACACCTAGGTAGGGAATTAAGTCGAATCGACTCCTACTGTCTACGGTACACTATTTAAATTCACAACATAAATGATTATATTAAAACTTCTTTATGAAGTCAACTTCCAATTTTTACGCAAGTGTAGAAACGTCTACGCGTACGCCAGGTCCCATTGTAGAAGCAACAGTTGCGTTCTTCATGTAAGTACCTTTTGCAGCAGCTGGCTTAGCTTTTTGTAGCGTGTCAGCAATTGTTTTGAAGTTTTCTACTAATTTAGCATCTTCGAAAGATACTTTACCAATTGGAACGTGGATGTTACCAGCTTTATCAACGCGGTATTCAACTTTACCAGCTTTGATTTCGTTAACAGCTTTAGTTACATCGAAAGTAACTGTTCCAGTTTTAGGGTTTGGCATTAAACCTTTAGGTCCTAATACGCGACCAAGTTTACCAACTTCACCCATCATGTCAGGAGTTGCTACTACTACATCGAAACCGAACCAACCTTGTTGGATTTTACCGATGTAATCAGCATCGCCTACGAAGTCAGCGCCAGCAGCTTCAGCTTCTTTTGCTTTTTCGCCTTTAGCGAATACTAATACACGTTGTACTTTACCAGTACCGTGTGGAAGAACAACTGCACCACGAATTTGTTGGTCAGCTTTCTTAGGGTCAACACCTAAACGGAATGCAGCTTCTACAGTTGCATCAAATTTAGCTGTGTTTGTTTTCTTTACTAATTCTACTGCTTCTGTTGCAGAGTAAGCAGATGCACGATCAACAAGCTTTGCAGCTTCTACGTACTTTTTACCTCTTTTAGCCATGTTTGTTTCCTCCTTGAATGTGGTTTTAGCGGAATAACCTCCCACGTTTACGCCTTCATTCCGGGAACCCCCGAGGATGTGCGCCCATCCATTTATTTAAAAACGATAATCATTTACGATAATAAAGGTTGCGAATTGGAATTCCAGACCCGCAACCTTTTTACAAAAAACAAATCGAATTAGTCTTCGATAACGATGCCCATACTGCGCGCAGTACCTTCAACCATACGCATTGCAGCTTCTACGCTAGCAGCGTTTAGGTCAGGCATTTTAGTTTCAGCGATTTCGCGTACTTTATCACGCTTAACAGTTGCCACTTTATTACGGTTTGGTTCACCAGAACCAGACTCAATACCAGCTACTTTCTTAAGAAGAACAGCAGCAGGAGGAGTTTTAGTAATGAAAGTGAATGAACGGTCCTCAAATACCGTAATTTCAACAGGGATGATAAGACCAGCTTGATCAGCTGTACGAGCGTTAAACTCTTTACAGAAGCCCATGATGTTAACACCTGCTTGTCCTAATGCTGGACCAACCGGTGGAGCTGGATTAGCTTTACCTGCAGGAATCTGAAGTTTTACTATTTTAATTACCTTTTTAGCCACGAGACACACCTCCTTAAGTCCGTGATGTGGTCAATTGGGCAGTGATTTGCCCTCCCACTTCATAATTTTATCATAATGATAAAATCTTTTTCAAAAAACGTCTCCGTTACCGAAGACGTACTGACTTAAAAGATATTATCACTTTTTACAATTCATTTCAAGTTTCATTTTATAATTTTTCAATTTGATGGAAATCAAGTTCAACCGGAGTCTCGCGACCAAACATGTCTACAAGCACGCTAACTTTTTTCTTTTCCACATCAATTTCTTCAATCGCACCTGTATAATCCGCGAATGGCCCTTCATTTACACGTACTGTTTCATGAAGTTCAAATTCGAAATCAACCACTTCATTGTCCATTCCCATATGCTTCATGATGCTAACAACTTCCTCTTCTAATAGAGGTGAAGGTTTAGATCCAGAACCAGAAGAACCGACAAAACCTGTTACACCCGGTGTATTACGAACAACATACCAAGAGTCGTCAGTCATGATTAGTTCTACTATTACGTAACCTGGGAACACTTTTCTTTTCGTTATTTTTTCTTTACCATTTTTCATTTCTACTTCTACTTCTTCCGGGACAACAACACGGAAAATTTTATCTTGCATACCCATTGATTCTACACGTTTCTCTAGGTTTGCCTTTACTTTATTTTCATATCCAGAATAAGTATGGACAACATACCAACTTTTTTCCATTCATTTAGGACGAGCGTCCTTCCCTCCCTGACGTACATTTTTTTGCGCAAATGAAAAAACCCGTTCACCGGGCTTTTACACAGTTCTTATAAATAACATTATATCATGGATAAGTGCTTCTTATTCAAGAATTAACCAAGAATTAACCGAATTAAAGAAGAAATGCCCATATCAACTACTGCGAAGAAAATCGCAAAGAACACAACTGTCGCGATAACAGTCGTTGTTGATCGGAGTAATTCATCTTTTTTAGGCCAACTTACTTTTTTCATTTCGCGACCTACATCGCCGAAAAAGTTCGTTAAACGCATCTACGGGACCTCCAGTGTATTATTTATTTTGTTTCTTTGTGAACTGTATGCTTATTGCATGTTTTACAAAACTTCTTTATCTCAAGTCGCTCTACTGAGCTCGTATCTTTCATCGTAGAGTAGTTTCGATTTTTACACTCTTCACATGAGAGTACAACTTTTTTCCTCATTAGTTACACCAACCTTGTAACATTATGTCCCTAAAAATGTATCATACAACAAAAGATAATGTCAATGTCATGACTTTCACTCTCTTCGCAAAAAGAAAACAGGTGAATTATTTTACACCTGCGGTACTCGCTATGAATTTAAAGTTGTACTCTCTCTCATCTCCATATATCTTTCTAATTTCCTTTTCACACGCTGCAATGCGTTATCAATAGATTTCACATGCCTGTTTAACTGTTCTGAAATTTCTTGATAGGAACGACCATCTAAGTATAAAGAGAGTACTTTTCTTTCTAAATCGCTTAATAATTCAGATATTTTTGATTCTATGTCTGTATATTCTTCCTGGCTTATAATCATCTCTTCTGGATCAGTTACCTTCGATTCCGAAATAACATCTAATAGTGTTCGATCAGATTCTTCATCGTAAATTGGCTTGTCTAAAGACACATACGAATTTAACGGAATATGTTTTTGCCTTGTTGCTGTTTTAATAGCGGTAATAATTTGTCGAGTGATACACAGCTCAGCAAATGCTTTGAACGAAGACAGCTTGTCCCCTTTATAATCACGAATGGCTTTAAACAATCCAATCATACCTTCTTGAACAATATCTTCTCGATCGGCACCCACTAAGAAATAAGATCTTGATTTCGCGCGAACAAAGTTCTTATATTTGTGAATTAAATATTCTAGAGCATCAGTATTACCTTTTCGAACTAACTCAACGATTGCCTCATCCTCTAAATCACGAAATGTAACGTCGCCTACACTTACGAAGCCTGCTTCCACCTTGATCCCTCCGACCGCTATATATTTAGCAATATTATACAGTAAAAAGATAAAGAGCGTCAATGCTTCAACGCTCTCCTCTCCTTAATTTTTCTAATTTTTCTGTAATATCTTCACTAAATATCTTTCGCATGGCGGGTTGCTTTTCTTTCGTGTCTTTTGTACGCCTTCTTACTTGTTGCTTCATTGCTTGCACTTCTAACTCTAATTCACGCGCAGATTTTCGAAGTGCACCTTGCGCAAATATAATCCATTGCTCCGTATAATCCGAAGTTGCAACGTATATTTGTGTATTTATATTTCTAAGCTCAATCGCAAGTTGTTCTATCTTTTCATCTGCAGTTTGATTCTTTCTCGTGAATATTACTTCCACCCGCGATTGTTTCATCTTTTTTTCAATACCATAGACTGTATAGGCATCAAAGACAATCATTACCTTTGTGCCTGTATAGCCTTGATAATCCGCCATCTTATCAATAAGCGCGTCTCTTGATGATTGTAAATCTACATCCCGCAGTTTCTTCAAGTCTCCCCAAGCCCCGATAATGTTGTAACCGTCAACGATTAAAATATCGTCCATTTTTTATTTACCGATTTCGTGACGTTTACGATATACCTCATACATTAACAAACTTGCGGCTACTGAAGCATTTAAGGATGTAACTTTACCAACCATCGGTAAAGTAATTAGGAAATCACACTTTTCACCAATAATACGACTCATACCTTTTCCTTCACTACCAATTACTAGTCCGATTGGCATATTACCATCTAAATTACGGTAATCTGTTTTCCCTTTGGCATCTGTACCAGCAATCCAAAGTCCGCGTTCTTTTAATTCATCAATTGTACGCGATAAATTTGTTACACGTGCAACAGGAATATATTCAATTGCCCCAGTCGACGCTTTCGCAACTGACGCTGTAAGTCCCACCGCTCTTCTTTTTGGAATAATAACCCCATGAGCCCCTGTTGCATCCGCAGTACGCATAATAGAACCTAAGTTATGCGGGTCCTCAATTTCATCTAAAATTAAGAAGAACGGATCTTCATTACGTTTTTCTGCTAATTTAAACAAATCCTCTAACTCAGCATATTGATATGCAGCTACTTGAGCAATTACACCTTGATGATTTCCCTCAACCAATTGATCTAATTTCTTCTTTGGTGCGTGTTGCAAAATAACCTTATTCTCTTTTGCTAATGCTAGTACAATCTGCACTTGCCCTTTGGCAGCACCTTCCGCTACCAAAATTTTATTAATATCTCGCCCCGCTCTTAAAGCTTCAATTACAGGGTTACGTCCGATAATATATTCACTACTCATGATGATGTGCTCCCTTCTTTTTCTTCCAAAACGTCAATCGCCTTATATACAATCTCGTCCAATCTTTCACGATTATTCAACAAGTGATGATAACCGATTAGTGCTTCAAAGGCTGTACTGTGTCGATATGTTTGTACATCTGTATTTTTTGGAACAGTACCCGAATTCGCATTACGCCCTCTTCTTAATACCGCCTCTTCCTCTTCTGTCAAAAATGCCGTCTCTAATAAATGATAAACAACTTTCGCCTGTGCTTTTGCCGAAACAAAGCCCGTCCCTAAGCGATGTAATTGATTTGGACGAACTTTCCCTTTTTGAAGGAGGTGATAGCGGATATATTGTTCATATACCGCATCACCCATATACGCTAACGCTAAGCTGTTCAATTGCTTTGCATCAATCATGCTTATCCTCTTTTCCATCTTGTACCTTGAGCGGTATCTTCTAAAATAATATTACGTCCTTTTAAATCATCGCGAATTTGATCAGATAATGCGAAGTCACGATTTTGACGAGCTTCAATACGCTTTTGGATTAGTGCTTCAATTTCTTCATCAAGCAACTCTTCTTGCACTAATTCTAATCCTAAAATACTAAATAATGTTTCAAGTTGTTTTACATACGCTTCAATTACAACTTTAGAAGTATGTTCTTCTAACAAATATTGATTTGCGTGATTTGCTACGTTATATAATTCAGTAATCGCATTAGCCGTATTAAAATCATCATCCATCGCTTCTTCGAATGCAACCTGGAACTTTTCCATTTCAGCCAACCATTTTTCATTATGGTCCGTTAAATCCGTACTACTTTCCACACGATGCTTTAAGTTACCGTAAGCTGTTTTAATTCTTTCTAATCCATTATTAGTACTTTGCAATAAATCTTCGCTAAAGTTAATTGGGTGACGGTAATGTACCGATAGCATAAAGAACCTGATTAACTGTGGATCATATTGTTTAATGATATCGTGAACTAAAATGAAGTTTCCAAGCGACTTAGACATCTTCTCGTTATTAATATTAATATATCCATTATGCATCCAATAACGTGCAAATGTTTTTCCTGTCAACGCCTCAGACTGCGCAATTTCATTTTCATGATGAGGAAATGCTAAATCTTGACCACCAGCATGAATATCAATTGTATCCCCTAAATATTTACGCGCCATTGCTGAGCATTCAATATGCCACCCTGGGCGTCCTTCTCCCCAAGGACTTTCCCAGAAGATTTCTCCTTCTTTCGCAGCTTTCCATAAAGCAAAGTCAAGAGGGTCTTGTTTCTTTTCTCCTACTTCAATACGTGCACCGTGACGTAAGTCTGCAATCGGTTGATGTGATAATTTACCGTAACCTTCGAACTCTTTCGTTTTAAAGTACACATCGCCTTCTGATTCATATGCATACCCTTTATTCACAAGTTCTTGAATAAATTCAATAATGATATCCATATTTTCCGTTACGCGTGGATGAACCGTTGCATGTTTGCAACCTAGTGCGGTTACATCTTCAAAGTAAGCTTCAACAAAACGATCTGCAATTGTTGGCACATCTTCACCTAATTCGTTTGCCGCCTTAATTAATTTATCATCCACGTCAGTAAAGTTAGATACATACTGCACATCATATCCTTTATATTCTAAGTAACGGCGTACTGTATCAAATACCATAGGTGGTCTTGCATTCCCAATGTGAATGTAGTTATACACTGTAGGTCCGCACACATACATCTTCACCTTATTTTTTTCTAATGGCATAAACTCTTCTTTTTGACGCGTTAACGTATTATAAATGTGAATAGTCACTTTTATCCTTCCTTTCTACCTTTACTTCGAGTTGCTTTCTCAATTTATCAAGTTCTGCTTCCATAACCTTTAATTTATCAAAAATCGGATCCGGAAGATCAGAATGATTTAATTCTTGACCAATCTTTACTCCATTTTGAATAACGACTCGGCCAGGTATACCTACAACTGTAGAATGCGCAGGAACTTCCTTTAACACGACAGATCCTGCTCCAATTTTAGAATTCTCTCCAATAGTAATAGAACCTAGTACTTTAGCACCTGTTGCAATTAAGACATTATCCTGAATTGTAGGGTGCCTCTTTCCTTTTTCTTTACCTGTACCACCTAATGTGACACCTTGATAAATTGTTACGTTTTCGCCAATTTCACACGTTTCTCCAATTACAACCCCCATTCCATGATCAATGAAAAAACGACGACCAATAGTTGCTCCTGGATGAATCTCAATGCCAGTAAAAAAACGACTAACTTGTGAAATCCAACGTGCCATAAAGAAAAAATTCCTTTTATAAAAAGCATGTGCAATTCGATGGGCCCAAACTGCATGTAATCCAGAGTAAGTTAAAATGACTTCGAAATAACTTCGTGCCGCTGGATCCTGTTCAAAAACGACTTCAATATCTTCCCGAAGCCTCTTAAACATCGATGTTCCCTCCCCTTTATGGGCTGCTTTTTTCGAGTGAACTAACTCCCCACTTCCTCCTAAATCTTTATGCAAGGGGATAAAACTTATACTCACACCCATTTACATGGTATAAAAAAAAGACGCCTCTGTCATATAGACAGAGACGCCTTATAAGCGCGGTTCCACTCTGTTTAGGCTAAAGAAGCCTCAAACTCATCCATGATAACGGTTTACACCGCTTCTGTTTACTTTGCGCCCTAAGACGTTCCGCGAAATACTTCGCTGTTCAACAGAAGACTCGAAGGGGCATTTCAAAAATCCGCTTATAAACCACTTCCAGCCTAAGGGTGGTTCTCTCTGTAAAAAGCCTGATTTTCTACTTCTCCTTCTCGTCGCTTTTCCTTATTAGATTTTAGATATACTTATTATATTGCTAAACCTAAAAAATGTTAACCAATTACTTTTTGAATACGATTTAAAACTTTTTCTTTTCCAAGAAGAGCAATAGCGTTAGGAAGCTCTGGGCCATGTGTTTGTCCAGTAGTAGCAACACGGATTGGCATAAATAGGTTTTTACCTTTATGTCCTGTTTCCTTTTGAACTGCTTTAATAGCCGCCTTAACTGCCGCTGGCTCCATTGCTTCTAAAGCTTCTAATTGATCGGCAAATGTACGAAGTACTTCAGGTACTTGTTCACCCTTCAATACTTCTTGTCCCTCTTCTTCATGATCAACATGATCTTTAAAGAACATCTCAGAAAGCTCTACAATTTCAGCTCCAAAGCTCATTTGGTCATGATATAAAGCAATTACATCACGAACCCAAGCTTGTTCTTGTTCGCTTAAGTTTTCACCCACACGGCCCGCTTTAACTAAATGCGGTAAGCTTAGTTCAACAACCGTATCTAAATCTTGTTTTTTCATATATTGGTTGTTCATCCATTTTAGTTTTTGAGAATCAAATAATGCAGGTGATTTTGATAAACGAGCTGCATCAAACATTTTGATAAACTCATCTTGAGAGAAGATTTCTTCTTCACCTACTGGTGACCAACCTAGTAATGCAATAAAGTTAAAGATTGCTTCTGGAAGATATCCAAGCTCTTTATATTGCTCAATAAATTGAATAATAGA
This sequence comes from Bacillus cereus, assembly GCF_015071065.1. Classification (GTDB taxonomy): domain Bacteria; phylum Bacillota; class Bacilli; order Bacillales; family Bacillaceae_G; genus Bacillus_A; species Bacillus_A cereus_BA. The sequence goes on from NZ_VOVA01000021.1 coordinate 47,307, forward strand.
TTCGTCACGCTTACTTAGCTTTTTACGGCTTTCGTTTACAATTAAAGTCATATGACCGAACTTCGGGATATCCCAACCGAAAGCTTCATAAATCATCATTTGTTTTGGCGTGTTTGAAATATGATCATCACCACGAAGCACGTGTGTAATCTCCATTAAGTGATCATCCACCGCTACCGCAAAGTTATAAGTTGGAATTCCATCTTTTTTCACGATAACGAAATCACCAAAATCATTTGAATGGAATGCAACTTCATCTTTTACGATATCTTTAAACGTGTAGTCGCTATCAGCTGGCACACGGAAGCGAATACTTGGAATACGGCCTTCAGCCTCAAATCCTTTAATTTGCTCCTCAGTTAAATCACGATGATTTCCTGCATAACGCGGTGTTTCACCACGAGCGATTTGACCTTCACGCTCTGCCTCTAGCTCTTCTTCTGTCATATAACATTTGTAAGCTAAATCACGCTCTAATAAATCTTCATATAATTTTTTATAAATATCTAAACGCTCTGTTTGACGATATGGTCCAAATTCACCACCAACATCAACACCTTCATCCCAGTCCATACCGAGCCATTTCAAGTATTTTAATTGGCTTTCTTCTCCACCAGCAACATTACGTTTCACATCAGTATCTTCAATACGAATAATAAACTTACCATCTTGATGACGAGCAAATAAATAATTAAATAATGCCGTACGCGCATTTCCGATATGTAAGTGTCCTGTTGGACTTGGCGCATAGCGCACTCTCACTTGCTTTTCCATAGTTGGTACACCTTCCAATCTTAATGTCAACACATTCTATAATTGTACACCAAAAAAACGTGATTATCCATCTTACGAATTAAAAACCACTATTTTTTCTGTAATAAAACAACCGCTTGAGAAGCAATCCCTTCTTCTCTACCTGTAAATCCTAATTTTTCTGTTGTTGTTGCCTTTACATTAATGTTATCAATAGACGTTTCTAATAATTCACTAATGCGTTTACGCATGCTTTCAATATGCGGTGCCATTTTTGGCTTTTGGGCAATAATTGTACAATCTAGGTTCCCTAGCTCATAACCTTGTTCACGCACAAATTCCCAAACCTTTTGTAACAATACAGCTGAATCCGCATCTTTAAAGGCAGGATCTGTATCAGGAAAATGCTTTCCAATATCCCCTGCTGCAATTGCTCCTAGACATGCGTCAGCAATCGTATGTAACAATACATCTGCATCCGAGTGACCGATTAATCCTTTTTCATGAGGAATTGTAATTCCGCCGATAATTAACGGTCTACCTTCCGCAAATTCATGTACATCAAAACCTTGTCCAATTCGAAACATTCTTTACATCCTCCTCAATCTAAACTACTTTATGAATTCTATATTATATTGCTATCCCTATAAAGAAAAGCTCGGCAACTGCCGAGCTTTTCTTTACTATAATACCATCACTTCTATTTCTTCTGAACATGAAGGAAACTTTCAGCAATTAGTAAATCCTCTGGAGTCGTCACTTTAATATTATAGTAACTCCCCTCTACTACTCCTACTTGCTTCCCGACACGTTCTACAAGACTTGCATCATCTGTACCAAGAAAACAACTTTGCTTTGCACTTCTATGAGCTTCTAATAAAAGAGGAACAGAAAATCCTTGCGGTGTTTGAACCGCTTTAAGCTGAGAACGTTCTACCGTTTCAACAACAACACCCTGTTCTACTTTCTTAATGGTATCCTTCACTGGCACCGCACAAATGGAGGCACCATATTTCTCTGCTGCAGTTAATACATCTTGCATCATCTTATTCGTTACGAACGGGCGTGCACCATCGTGTACGAGAACATACTCCACTCCGCTCACATGATAAAGCGCATTATATACGCTATCTTGTCTTTCAGCCCCGCCTTGAATAAATTGCACCTGTTTTTCAACCGGGTACTTCTGCATTAACTCCTCAAAATATGGACGTTCCTCTTCGTTAATTGCCATAATAATACGTTTACACGCTTTATCTTTTTCAAAAGCACGTAATGTATGTACAATAATCGGTACTTCATTTATAAGTAAGAACAACTTATTTTTGCCAGCACCCATTCGTTTTCCTTGACCCGCCGCTGGAATAATTAATGTATACATATTAATAATCCTCTACTTATAATGCTTTTTCTAATAATTTACGTTTTGCGAAAATCATACGACCAGCCGATGTTTGCAACACACTTGTAACAAGTACATTAAGTTGCGAACCAACATATTCTCTACCATCTTCTACTACAATCATCGTGCCATCATCTAAGTATGCAACACCTTGATTTTGCTCTTTACCATCTTTTACAACATAAACACTTAGTTCTTCGCCAGGGAGTACGACTGGTTTAATCGCATTTGCTAAATCATTAATGTTTAACACCGTTACTCCTTGTAATTCAGAAACTTTGTTTAAGTTGAAGTCATTTGTTACAACAGTTCCACCAGTGACTTTCGCTAACTTTACAAGCTTGCTATCCACTTCTTGGATATCTTCAAAATCGCCTTCATAAATTTCTACCGGAATTGGCATCTCTTTTTGAATACGATTCAAAATGTCTAATCCTCTGCGACCACGATTACGCTTTAACGCATCAGAAGAATCGGCAATATGCTGAAGCTCTTCTAATACGAATTGTGGAATCACAATTGTTCCTTCTAAAAACTTCGTTTGGCAAATATCTGCAATACGTCCATCAATAATTACACTCGTATCGAGAATTTTCCAATGAGCCGTAGATTTTTCTACCTCTACCTCTTCGTTCTCACTATTGTTTTTCTTTTTACCTCCGCGCTGGGGTAATGTAAATAATCCTAACAATTCATTTCTCTTTTTAAACCCTACTTGGAATCCTAAATAACCAAGTAAAAGTGTAAAGAACACTTGTAATACTGTACTAATGACTGGAATCGTGAATTCACGAATTGGTATCAAAATTAAATATGCAACAATAAGACCAGAGATCAACCCTAATGTACCAAATAAAACATCTGCTACCGGTGCCTTAACAAGGGCCTCTTCGATATGCTTAATAAGTTGGACAATATAATCTACAAGCCAAAATGTTGTTAAAAATAAAATAATTGCACCAATAATTGCACGAACATAAGACCCTTCCAACCAAGGAACAGCGCCGATGTCCATTACATTAATAACTTTTGGAATTAAGAAAATCCCTAATGCTCCCCCGATCACTAAAAAGAAGAGCTGTACAATCCGTTTTAACATCTAACCACCTCCTACTCATTATTAACCATTGTTTCGCTAATCAAAACGCCGAATGCAAAAGCGGATGTGTTTTTTTGTAAATAGTTTTATTTACCAATATACCATATCATATAACAAAAATGTTCTAGTGTCGTTATATTATGGAATCAATGTAATATTCTTAATTGTGTCTACTCATATAGAGATGCTCTTGAATTCTTTTTAGTCCCTCTCGTATTTTCTTCGCCCTAACTTCTCCAATTCCTTCCACATCATCCAATTCATTAATAGTTGCACGACAAACACCTTGTAGCGTTTTAAATCGATTAATTAAATTTTCAATGATAAGTGGTGGAACACGAGAAATTTTGCTTGCGATTCGGTATCCCCTCGGTGTCACGCTTTCTTCTAAGCTCGTTTGCCCTGGATAGCCAAGCAATTTAACTAAATCGCTATCCTCTAAAAGCTGTGTATTTGCAAGATCTTGTAACTTTTTCAAAATTTGATGGTGATCCTGCGTTTTTTCTTGATAATAATCCTTAATTAATAACGCTGCCTCTGCTTCTAAGTCGGCTAGTAATTCTGTAAGTTGTAAACGAATTAACCTTCCTTCCGTTCCTAACTCATGAATGTAGCTCAATATTTCATTTTTAATACGCAGTACCATTTCAACACTATGTAAAACGTGAACTACCTCGGACATTGTAACGACCTCTTCAAATTCTAGAATGCCCAAATTCGTAATCCCATCATTCCATACAGCTTTATATTTTTCTAACGTTTGAATAGCTTGATTTGCCTTTGTTAAAATTACACCTATATCTTTTAGTGTATAACGTAAGTTCCCTTGATAGAGTGTAATTACGTTACGTCTTTGTGAAATAGCCACAACAAGGCTAGCCGTCTGTTTTGCTACACGCTCTGCCGTTCGGTGACGCATACCTGTTTCAATAGAATCAATGGATGGATCTGGAACTAATTGTGCATTTGCAATTAAAATTTTGCTCCCAGTTTCATTTAAAATAAGTGCCCCATCCATTTTTGCTAATTCATATAAACTAGCCGGTGAGAATGCACAATTAATGTGAAATCCTCCATCAACAATACTTTTAATCTGCTCATTATACCCAAGAACAATTAGCCCTCCAGTTTGCGCACGAAGTACGTTATCTATCCCTTCGCGTAGTGGTGTTCCCGGGGCAACGAGCTGTAGAATGTTAATCATACTTTTGACACGTTGCTTGTTTTCCTCCATAGCCTAGCCTCCTAACGTCAAACGAAGCGCTTCTCCTAAATTAGAAACACCTACCACCTCAATCCCATCTGGAATTGTCCATCCTCCCAAATTTTTTCTAGGAATAATAGCACGTTGAAATCCTAATTTCGCTGCTTCTTGTACACGTTGTTCAATTCTTGATACTCTTCTTATTTCTCCAGTTAGGCCTACTTCTCCTATTACCGCATCGGTTGGTGCAGTAGCTTTATCCCTGAAACTTGAAGCAATACTTAAGGCGACAGCTAAATCGATTGCTGGTTCATCTAATTTCAAGCCACCCGCGACTTTTAAATATGCGTCTTGATTTTGCAACAATAAACCTGTTCTTTTTTCTAGCACTGCCATAATAAGTGAAACGCGGTTATGATCAATTCCCGTCGCCATTCTTCGAGGATTTCCAAAACTAGTAGGGGAGATTAATGCTTGTATTTCTACTAAAACCGGTCTTGTTCCTTCCATTGAAGCAACCACTGTGGATCCTGCAACTCCAACTGGACGTTCCTCAAGGAAAATTTCAGAAGGATTTAGTACTTCTGCAAGACCTAGTTCCTTCATTTCAAAGATACCCATTTCATTTGTGGAACCAAAACGGTTCTTCACAGCTCGCAAAATACGATATGTATGGTGACGATCTCCTTCAAAGTAAAGAACTGCATCAACCATATGTTCTAGCATACGTGGTCCTGCAATTGCCCCTTCTTTTGTCACATGTCCGACGATAAAAATAGGAATCCCTTTCGTCTTTGCAAGTTTCATTAATTCCGCTGTACATTCACGTACTTGCGCTACACTTCCTGGGGCTGACGTCACTTCAGGTAAATGTATCGTCTGAATGGAGTCAATAACAACAAAAGCTGGATTCATCTCTTCAATGTGCGCTGCAATTCGCTGTAAATCAGTCTCTGCTACAACAAATAGATTACTACCCTTTACATGCAAACGATCTGCACGAAGTTTAATCTGCTTCGCTGACTCCTCACCTGATATGTATAATACATCATATGAAGAATCTGCTAATTGCGATGAAATTTGTAATAACAATGTTGATTTCCCAATCCCAGGGTCCCCACCAATAAGTACTAAAGATCCATCTACAATCCCGCCACCAAGTACACGGTTAAACTCTTGAAATTTCGTTTCAATACGCGCCTCAGACTTTGTTTCTACTTCTGTTAAGCGTCTTGGTTTTGTTACTTCTGATTGAATTGCATTGACATAATTAAGGCGTCTTGATGATACAACTGGTTCCATCTCTTCAACAAGCGTATTCCATTGACCACATCCAGGACATTTCCCCATATATTTTGGCGACTGATAACCACATTCTTGACATGTAAATTTTGTTTTCTTTTTAGCCATATCTTTTATAGTTCACTTCACTTTCATCTACAAACGTTTATCCTTCTCGTACAAGAAAGAGGGCTATCGCGTAGCCCTCTTTGTTTGTCTATACTTATTTTACCTTTTCCGCACTATGAATGACAAATGATTCTCCTTCTACATCAAAGATAACTTTTTGTCCTTTCTCAATAGCACCTTTTAACAGTTCTTCTGATAGTCTATCTTCTACATGTTTTTGAATTGCTCTACGAAGCGGACGAGCACCGTACTCTCGATCAAATCCTTTATCAGCAATTGCTGAAATAGCTCCTTCTGTTAAGTGCAATTCAATCTCTTGTTCTTTTAAGCGCTTCACTAACTGATTCACCATAAGAGTTACAATTTCTTGAATATGTTTTTTCTCAAGCATATGGAACACGATAATTTCATCAATACGGTTTAAGAATTCTGGACGAAATGCTTTTTTCAATTCATCCATTACTTTACCTTTCATATCTGAATAATCGCGGCTCTCATCTTGTACGTTAAATCCAAGATGTTTATTACGTTTTAATGCGTCTGCACCAACATTAGACGTCATAATAACAATTGTATTACGGAAATCAACTGTACGTCCTTTAGAATCTGTTAAACGGCCATCTTCTAATACTTGTAGTAAAATATTAAACACATCAGGATGAGCTTTCTCTACTTCATCTAATAAGACAACTGAATATGGCTTACGACGAACTTTCTCTGTTAATTGTCCACCTTCTTCATATCCAACATATCCTGGAGGGGATCCAACTAAACGAGAAGTAGAATGCTTTTCCATGTACTCAGACATATCGATGCGGATCATTGCATCCTCATCACCGAACATAGATTCCGCTAATGCCCTCGCTAGTTCTGTTTTCCCTACACCAGTCGGTCCTAGGAAAATAAATGAGCCAATTGGACGTTTCGGATCTTTTAATCCCGCTCTCGCACGACGAACAGCTTTTGCCACAGCTACAACTGCTTCATCCTGCCCAATTAAACGATCATGTAAAATTGATTCCAAGTTTAATAATTTATCTGTCTCTGTTTGTGCAAGTTTAGAAACTGGAATACGTGTCCATGTGGAAACGACATTTGCAATATCTTCTACTGTTACTTCTGAGTTTTCTTGTCCTTGTTTCTCTTTCCACTGACGCTTTGTATCTTCTAACTTTTCACGTAAACGTTGTTCCATATCACGTAAGGAAGCAGCTTTTTCAAATTCTTGGCTTTGTACAGCTGCATCTTTTTCTTTTCTAATTTCCTCAAGCTTCACTTCAAGCTCTTTTAAGTTTGGCGGTGTTGTATAAGAACGTAAGCGCACTTTTGATGCAGCCTCATCAATTAAATCGATTGCTTTATCAGGTAAAAAACGGTCTGTAATGTAACGATCTGAAAGTTTTACAGCCGCATCGATTGCATCATCTGTAATAGATACACGGTGATGCGCCTCATAACGGTCACGTAAACCTTTTAAAATTTGAACTGATTCTTCTAAGTTTGGTTCATCAACATGAATTGGTTGGAAACGTCTTTCTAATGCCGCATCCTTTTCAATATATTTACGATATTCGTCTAAAGTTGTTGCACCAATACATTGTAATTCACCACGTGCTAAAGATGGTTTTAAAATATTCGATGCATCAATTGCACCTTCCGCTCCTCCTGCACCAATTAACGTATGAAGCTCATCAATAAATAGAATGATATTACCAGCTTGGCGAATCTCATCCATCACTTTCTTTAAACGATCCTCAAATTCACCACGATATTTTGTTCCAGCAACAACTGTACCCATATCTAATGTCATAACACGCTTATCTCTTAAAGTTTCAGGAACTTCATTATTTACAATTTGCTGTGCTAATCCTTCCGCAATTGCTGTCTTACCTACACCAGGTTCTCCAATTAATACTGGATTGTTTTTTGTTCTACGGCTTAACACTTCAATTACACGTTGAATTTCTTTACTACGTCCAATAACAGGATCTAAACGATTTTCACGTGCAACAACTGTTAAATCGCGTGCTAGGCTGTCAAGTGTAGGTGTATTCGCATTTGTTGATGAACCACCTTGGTGACCTGAACTAGCTTCATTACTTCCAAGGAGTTGTAACACTTGTTGTCTTGCTTTATTTAGGCTTACACCTAAATTATTTAAAACACGTGCTGCTACACCTTCACCTTCACGGATTAAACCAAGTAAAATATGTTCTGTTCCAACGTAGGAATGGCCCAATTTACGAGCTTCGTCCATAGACAACTCAATAACTTTTTTAGCACGAGGTGTGTAGTGTACTGTTTGAGAAGCTTCGGTTCCACGTCCAATTAGTGCTTCTACCTCTTTTTGAACTTTCTCTGGACTTAATCCAAGAGCAACTAACGCTTTTGCTGCAATTCCTTCACCTTCGCGTACAAGCCCAAGTAAAATATGTTCTGTTCCAATATTATTATGCCCAATGCGAATTGCTTCCTCTTGAGATAAAGCTAATACTTTCTGTGCTCGTTCTGTAAATCTTCCAAACATCATAGAAATCGCCTCCTACTTGCGCTTAATTTTGTTCAATTCGTAATCGCTCACGGATTAAGGTTGCTCTTCGATAATCTCTTTCTTCTGGTCCTAGAGGTCCTCCTGCATATTGTTGCAAAATGCCTGGCTGAGTAAGAACCATTAACTCAGTTAAAATATTTCTCGATATACCTTGTATATATCCTAAGTCAATACCAAGTCGTAGATCTGATAAGCAAGTGGCTGCCTCCGCAGATTGAATTAAACGACTGTTAGCTAGTATTCCGTAAGAGCGATATACTTTATCTTCAAGCTCAATACTTGAATTTTGTACAATTAATTCTCTAGCCATTTTTTCTTGTTGCATAATTTGTTGAATAACACTCTTTAAATCTGCAATAATATCTTCTTCTGATTTCCCTAGTGTCATTTGATTTGACACTTGAAATATATTACCTAACGCTTCGCTACCTTCACCGTATATTCCTCTTACTACTAACCCTAATTTTTGAATTACTTGTATAATACGGTTAATTCTTTTCGTTAAAACCAGTCCCGGCAAATGAATCATTACCGAAGCCCTTAATCCTGTACCGACGTTAGTGGGGCAACTCGTAATATATCCAAGCGATTCATCAAAAGCATATTCAACCTGTTCCTCAATCCAATTATCTATTTGATTGGCACTTTGAAGCGCCTCTGATAACTGCAAACCTGAAAATAGGCACTGAATCCTAACATGATCCTCTTCATTAAGCATGATACTAATATGTTCACTTTCTGATAGTAGGCATGCTCCGTATTCTGTTCCTGCAAGATTCGGACTAATTAAATGCTTCTCAACTAAAACTCTCCTTTGAAGAGGAGTTAATTCATTCATTTTTAACAGTTCAAACTCTCCAAAAGGTTCTATCGGTTTATTTACAAACTTCTTCTTAAATAATTCATGAATCTGTTTAGCTTCTTCCTCGTTTTGCATAGTAGAGAATTGATATTTTTTTAAATTACGAGCCAAACGAATTCGACTACTTAAAACAATATCAGAATCAGGGCCATCCCCCTTCATCCATGGACTAATCGCTTCATTCATAATTCGGTCCAGTGACATAGAACTATTCCCCCTCTCTATGCTCACTACGCAGATTTTCAAGGGCTCGAATTTTATCTCGTGCTTTAGCTGCTTTCTCAAATTCCTCTTTCTGTACATATTGCTTCAGATTGAGTTTTAGTTCATCTAATTCTTTCTTTAAGTGGATATTTCCTTCTATTCGTTCCGGAATCTTTCCACAATGATCTGTATGTCCACCGTGAAGACGTTTTAACAATGGTTTTAAATGCTCCTTAAATGTATCGTAACAAGAAGCACATCCAAAGCGTCCCACTTTTGTAAATTGTTCATATGTCATCTTGCAATTCGGACATCTTAATATATTTGTATTTAAAAATGCATCTTGCCCTTCTTCAAACATTGCTGGTTCACCATGTAATAATCCGGCTAATAGGTTATGGAATGAAAAATTAGACTGTGGTGATTGAAAGAAAGACGTATAGCCACTTTGTTCTGCACATTGCTCGCAAAGATGAACTTCCGCCTTTTTTTCGTTGATTACTTTTGTATAATGTAAAGTTGCTGTTCTCATATTACAGTTTTGACAAGTCATCGCTATCCCCACCTTTACAACAGGAACGATCTATCTCATGCTACTTTTCATACATTACTAGATTGTTCGCTTTCCTTAATCCATTTAATAAAAGCACATGTCATCTTTCAAAATCCCTACAATAATAAACTGCACTACCTTAGTTATCATTCTTTACAAAAGTTATATTTATTTATATTTCAGTGTTCTTAACATTGCGCATAATATTCGAGCCCTAAGTTCATCTCGAGAAGGAACATCCATTACCAATACAGAACGATCTAGTACGCTTAACATAAGTTTAGCTTCACGATTTGTTATAATACCCTCTTCTATTAAACGTATAATCATACTTTCTGCATTTCCTTGTGCAACGCTATGATCAATCATATGAAGCATTTGATCAATAATGTCTATATCATCATGCAGTTTGACCTTTATAATGCGAATGTAACCTCCTCCACCTCGTTTACTTTCTACTACAAATCCTCTTTCTAGTGTAAAACGGGTATTGATTACATAGTTGATTTGAGACGGCACACAATCGAATCGATCCGCCACCTCATTCCGCTTGATTTCAATCACATTATTATTGCTTAAGTCAATAACTTGCTTTAGATATTTCTCAATGATATCAGATATATTTCTCATTTATCCGCCACCTTTATTGACTTTGACTATCTTTGACTTTAATTATATACGTATTAAAAAAATTTGCAACTCTTTTGCTTATTCACTATCCTAGCCACATTTTCCAATGTTTAATCATGCGAACTATTCTTTAAGCAGGGATTTTTAAATTAACATAAATTCTAAAAGAAAACACGAAAAAACACGAATCATTTGATTCGTGTTTTAG
>NZ_VOVA01000022.1 GCF_015071065.1 Bacillus cereus
ATAATATCATATATGGGTGTCTTTTCTTTATGCATTAAAAAGCCTCACCATCCTATGGAAATGGTGAGGCTCTTATGACTATTATTTATCATCAGTTTTATTATAAACACATTTGGCTTCTCCAACATCCTGTTTTTTAATTAAATCTAAGTAAAAATGTGAGACAGTTGTGTTGTAATAAGGAGAAATGAAAATAAATGATAGATTAAATGTAAACATTCCTATAAATGCGGCTAATAAAAACCACCCAATAAAAGATAACCAAAGAACAAATAACTTTAACTTATGTCCTTTCATTATTTTTTTACTCTCCCTTAATGCTTCACTTGCTGTATAATCAGGGTTCTCTATTAATATGTAATATGCCATGGAATAAGAAAAATATTTAATAATACCTGGAATAATTAATAAAAGACTCCACAAAAAAAGAAAAATAGCCTGCAACAGACCCAATTTTATTGACTTAAACAAATTGTTCTTCTTAAACCCCAAAAATACATCATCCACTTTAGCATCTTCATTTTTACCTAAATGTAAGGTGAAAACAGAATATCCATAGTTAAAGATACCTTGTATGGAACTGTAAATTAAGAAACAAATAAGTCCTAAAAATGTATAACTTAGAATAAGTAAAACTAGTGCTGTTGGATCTACTTGTGGTTGCCCACCAATTGAATAAATAAAGAACACATCCAAGCCAATTACCCCAATAAACAGGCCAACTATTAAATACATGAAACTAGCGATCGCTGATGCACTTAGAGTTGGTACAAAATAGTATAACGCTGATACTCCTATACCCACTCCCCATTTTCCATCTAACGAATTAAGTGCTTCTTTCTTTAAATTTCTTATCATACTTGTATTCCCTCCTTTTTTTTCGTATTTTCATTTACTGAAAAGTAATTCTCAAAATAAAAGAACTTGTAGCAGGCCCCGCTACAAGTTCTTTTAGCTAAATATTTTAGCTCATCAAAATAAAATATACATTCTACACAATCAGGGGTAATGCCTAAAATATGGTTTGTTAACATCATTATATAACATAATTATGAAATTTTGTTAAAAATTCTATAATTTTAGATACATTTCATTCCACTTTCTTACTTATTTATATTTTTATTTAGTTTAATCGTTTATAAAAAGGTAAAAATGCACCGTTGAAATAAAGTCGTACTGTTTATAAAAAAAGATGTACCGTTTCAAAGAAAGTTATATCGTTTATAAAAAAGTTGCACCGCTTTATCCCTTTGTATATAGGGATATTTTTTGTGAGTATTTTTAATTATAAGAAACATTTTGTCAAAAATACTTTACGAATTGCAAGAAATACATTACAATCTTTTCAAGAGGTGTTGCTATTGTTACAAAATAAAATTGTAGTTTGTCGAGCAGAAAAAGGTTGGACTCAAGAAGAACTGGCAAAAAGAGTGGGTGTCAGTCGTCAAACTATCGCTACTCTTGAAAAAAATAAATACAATCCTTCTCTAATTCTTGCTTTTAAAATTGCAAATATATTTGAAAAGTCAATAACTGACGTGTTCGATTATCAGGAGGAGTGAGACATATGTTGTGGTTAAAATCTTTATTTTTAGTTTTAATATTCATCAGTCAGATGTATGTAATAAAATTTCAATCAAGTGATGAAGCAAAAGACGAAAGAGGGAGAGAAATTCAATATAAAACAAATAATTTGTTGTACAACATCCTATATTTAGGTATCATTGCCATTATTATTTTTCAATCGATAGATATTGTTCCTTCAGAATTTCTACCTGATTTATTGTTATATTTTGTGCTTTCATTAAGTGTGCTAGGCAGTATTTTTATATTTATCAACAGGAACAGGAAAAATTACTAATATGAGCTAGTTTTTTTATCTTGTTCTGTTAGACGATCGAACAAAATGTTTCTTTTAAAAAGTGAAATTTATATACTAATCATGAAGGAATATAGTTAAACTAACAGCTGCGTTTATTTAAGTAGACCACATAAAATAATCAATCTTTTTTATAAAAAATTAAGGAATTCAAAATTAAAACCCACACATTTTGATTAAACTTTTTCAAAGTGTGTGGGTTTCTTCTATTTATAAAATCAATATTTGCAGCAATATCGCATTTCTGCTACAATTTCTTTTTAAATTCTTTATTTATAAAAACATATTCTTCCGGATCATCATCCTCACCATACCAAACTTCTATCTTTTTAATATGTGAAACTACTTCCCTTAAAATTACATTCATAAATGATGTAATAGGTATTACGTTATGTTCTGTATCTCTGTAGTTCTTTATAATAGCTATAAATGACCATTCATTACCTTTTAAATTTGTATAATAATTACTCTCTTCTTCCCAGTTTCCTCTGTGAGACCTCATATATAGAAAGTCATCTTCTGCTAATGCTTCATTTATCTGTTTCTTAGTAAATGGAATGGTCTTACTTTGATTAACTTTTGTATATTCTTTAACGAATGGAAATTTTAAAGCTGCTTCTTCCCAGCTTCCTGTATTTATTAATTCCACCAATTGTTTATATTTGTCCTTTATAATTACTTTAACTCGAAAAGCTGTATACATTACAAATGGCACCTTTTTCACCCTCTTGAACCCATTATGAATTTAATTACCATATATCCTTAACTACACTATAGTAGGTTTTAGAAATCGTATTACGTTTCCCTTTTCGTTAAATTCACTCTCGTTGTTGCAATTCTTAGAGGTAAGATCAACTATATAACTCTCTGAAATTTTAAAAGTTCTTTCCTCATTAAACATTTTCAAAGGAACTGATACTCCAACATTATTATCTAAATGACTTAGTACCATTACTGGAATAGTTTCTCCTTTTAATAAATCAACATATGAGGTCTTAACTTTATAATAATGCCCTTCTAAAAAGTGCATTTTTCCGTTTATTAAATCTACTGCAACTCCGTTATTACAGTACGCTAAGCTTTGATTTGAAAAATGAATATCATCTGATACTTTAATCAATCTCATTGTTTTATTATCAAATATATAGTAACCCTCTCTTACTACAAAAAGATTATGCGGGTTGATAAACTCTAAAAGATAATGTGTGATTTCAAAACTAGTATCGCCCTCAATCATTTCACTGTATTCTGCATAAAGTTTCTCTAACTTTTTAAATGTGCTTAGTTTGATTCCCTGGTTTGGTCTTGATGCAAGTGTTAAGTCATCTAATACCCATTTAGCCACATATGTTGACGTTGGAATCATTTACAATATACCTCCTTCAAAATTCTATATATAAACATATAAACTATTTAAATTTAATAAATTAGGCTCTACTTAAAGTATAGGCAGAATCTATTTAATAACTAAGATAATTCTCTAACTTTTTCATATTTACTTCTTTTGAACCACCCCCACTTTCACTTCGTTTAGAAGAGGGGGATTCCTAAGTAAAGAGTTCTATCGAACTCTAATTTATTAGGCTAGCTCCACAGTCCTTGCGGTTAGAAGCCTTATCGCTTCATTCTTTAGATTGATACTTGCGTTAATATCCCTATCATGGTGTGTACGACAAGAAGGGCAGTCCCATTTACGTAGGTTTAGATTTTTAACGTCTTTGTTTTGATAGCCACAACAAGAACATAATTGGCTGGAAGCAAATGTTTTCGATACGACAATGACTTGTTTGCCGTACCATTTTGCTTTGTATTCCAACATGGCTCGAAACTGTGACCATGATACCTCACTAATTGCTTTTGCTAACTTATGATTCTTTAACATATTCGATACTTGCAAATCCTCTATACCGATAACATCGTGGTTTTTGATGATTTCAGTTGAGATTTTGTCCAAGTAATCTTTTCTAGCATTTGTCATGTATTCATGAATTCTAGCTACCTTTACTCGCTGTTTATTCCAGCGAGAAGAACCTTTCATTCTTCTAGAAAGAACACGCTGTGCTTTCGCCAACTTCTCTTCTAACGATCGAAAAAACTTCGGATTTTTATAGATTGTTCCATCTGACAAAATGGCGAAATCTTTTAGCCCTACATCCACTCCAATGTAAGAATGTGTTTTCGGAAGTTCTTGCACTTCTGTTTCAACTAATAACGACACAAAGTATTTACCAGAAGGGTTCCGTCTAACTGTAGCATTTAAAATACGGCCATTTACTTCACGGCTTTTGGCAAATCGAACAAGACCTAGTTTTGGTAGTTTAATTTTGTTTCCTACGACGGCAATGTTTTCATTTGTTTGTTTTGTGGTGTAAGATTGTACATTATTCTTCTTAGATTTAAAACGCGGGGCACTGTTTTGTTTTTTGAAAAAGCGTGTATAAGCATCCGCAAGGTTGCGAACAGACGACTGAATAGCGATACTATCCACTTCTTTTAGCCAAACAAACTCTTTCTTCATGGCAGGAAGTTTGGCAGAGCATGTACCATATGTTAAACCTTTTCCTGTTTCTTTGTATACATTATCCCATAGAGATAGGAAATGATTGAATACAAAACGAGAACAACCAATCGTTTTATTGATTAGGGTCGCTTGTGCTTTATTTGGATAGATACGAAATTTATATGTTTTATTGATTACCATTCGTTTCACCTCCATTTCGATATGCGTTTATTATACAACAAACATACATTCGATAGGTAGTGAATGAAGTAACACTTTATGTATGTCGAACAATTAAGATGGCTTCCTGCCATCCCTTGTCCGAAGCCAATTCATCTCCCACCTACTCACTTCGCGTTCCTTGAGGAAGGAGTCTTCTTGGCTAAAGTGATAAATTATATTTATCAAACTCTAAAATGAAATCTTTATAATTAATTTACATTTTCAGAAATTTGAGATATTATTTGTTGTATACACCTTTTTAATTTTTTAAATCAATCTCAATACACATAAGCCCTTCGGGTTACTTGAAATAAGAATGTAATGCTAACTGCATTAGTTCTTACTATCCAGTATCCTTGAAGGGCTTTTTGTATTGTCTAGAAAGGAGCGAGTAAATGAGTTTTAATGAATTCGTATTAGATCAATGCGGAAAAACATGGCCAGAATTAAAAAACGAGACTCTGATTGAAAATCAGGATCTAACACATGAAGACATTCAAGAAATTATCTCAAATCAATACTTACTTTTGAGAAATGACTACGAAGAATTCCTATTAGAAACACAGTAAGAAAATATTTAACGCATTTATGCGTAACAACCAGACTTCTCAATTTTGAGGAGTTTTTATTATGGAGGGAGTTTAGATGACTAATTTTATTGAGCTGCTAAATGAAACTTACTGGGATAGTTGTTTAATTCACGAACATGCTGAAATCCAAAAGTTCTCTAAAGCAAAAATTGAATTTACAAAAACTATGCTTTTTTTAGATTCCTATAATCGTATCTACAAAAAGAATCCAGAAATATTTACTTTTATGATGGAAGTACTCTCTTCTAGTCTAATTAAAGCGATATATCGTTTTATCGCCCCGAAACTTGAAGAAAGAAATCTTCTCGAAAAAACAGAAGTACGCCATAAATTCCAAAATACACAGCAAAAATCAACTTTCTATTTCAACAGTAAGATCGGGCAATATGAATTAAGCATTAACTTTGAAAGTATTACATCAATTAGCATGTACTTTGGAAGTCATGTATTTGACGATATTATTCTGCTAGATAGACAAATACACTTTCTGTTGGACCAATTTTCAGATGCAGCAGCAAGTCATTATGAAGATGATAGAAATATTATTAAGGATAATAAGGAGGAATTATAAAATGTTTGAAAATAATAATGAGTTATTCAGTTTGTATTTAAATGGTGAGTTTCAAGGGTATGTGAATAGCGACGATTATCATCAAATAGCTGCAGCAATTCGTGTATTAGGCATGAAAGGAGATTTAATTTTCACTTCTTTTATGGATACTACGGTTATTTCGACAATAGGAATATTTTTAGATTATTGCTTACCAGAAATACGTCAACCATTAATGCAAGAATTAGTGCCCATGCAACAAAGTGCAGAATCACCTGAATTAGCCCTTCTTGGAAATATTCAATTTTACGCTCAAGATGATGAAACAATTGAGGAATTTTCTGAATTTCTTTTAGAAAGGCTTAAAGACACTCCAAATTATCCAGCTGGTTTAATACAGGGGGTTATATATGGAGTTGTTATTCCTGTCGGTATGGAATCAACTAAAGAATCAATAATAGAAGACTTATATGAACAACTAACTATCAGTAATTAGAACCTGGGTGAGAACCTAATTTTATAGTTTCAAAATGGGGTTATATTCAATTTGAATATGCCCCTTTTCTGCTTTAAAAAATAGTCAAGGGGGTACTTTTATGTTAGTGGCATTTGCATCTAAGACAAGTAATGTTGAACGGTTTATAAAATCATTTCCTGATATAAAGTCAGTAAAAATTACTGATAATTTACTCCTTGAAGAAGATTTTATACTCGTTACTTACACAACAGGTTTTGGTCAAGTGCCACAACTTGTAGAAGACTTCTTAACTAAGAATAACAAGCATTTACGGGGCGTTGTAGCGAGTGGTAATCGCAATTGGGGAGACATGTTTGCAAAGAGTGCAGATGTTATCTCTGATAAATATAACGTACCAGTATTATTGAAATTTGAGTTATCTGGAACGATAAATGATCGCAAGAAATTTGAATCTATTTATTCTCAGATTGTATGAAAAATATTTAAGTATTAAAACATACAGACCAGGGGGAATAAAAATGGCAAGTATTAATGGAATTGAAATCAAGACTTACACAATTAAGCGTGGACATGATGGTGAACCACTTCAACAAGCAGTGGTATATATAGATGGGAAAAAGACTGGCTATATCTCTGACGGTGATTGGGGAGGCCCAATGGTATTAGAGTTTAGCAATTATGATTTAACCGTGATTAAGCAAAGATTATTTGCATATGCCAAACATGAAAATTTCATTTCCAGTATGTCTTGTGATATAGAAATGCTATTTGCACTACTACTCGGATATGTAAATTTAGAAAAGGTATATAAAAAGATTAGTAAAAAGAATAAGGATTTACTCTTATTAGTAGTTGGTCTCCGAGAAAATTATTTAAAAGGCTGGTCGATGAAGAATGAGTTAGTATATTGGCAATTAGAGAATGATGATCCAAAAAAAATAAATAACTTTATAAACAAAATAAAAAAGAGTGAAGCTTGTTCTGAAGTGATTATATTTCAAAAGCAAGAAGATTTCCATATAAACACTCATGACTTTATTCGTATTTAAGAAAAATTCACTTTCACTTGTTAATAGTCAAAATATCCTTTTTTAGTTTAACTTTGATGTAATTTGAAATTTAAATACTTGGATAAAACTTCTGATTCACCCAAATAATTGAGGTGAATCAGAAGTATATTAAGGAGGTCCTTCATGCTTAATTTAGTTAGTATTAAATCAAAAACTCCTGCTATGAAATTTCCAAGAATCAAAAAACTAATACAATTCGATGTAGATATTTGGCTATATAAAAATAAATTACCTATCGATCAATTGGATTTACACTTTAAAAAATGCACAAATTGTTCCTATTATGGGGTTCAGCCGAGATACGTGTAAAACTAGGTCATAGTAATACATTATTTACCAATAAGTGTTTTTCGATGATATTTGTAACATAAACGGTCGTTTTTGTTATTTTATATTTAAAAATATGAAATATCTTAACCGTTGAATTAGCTGTAACAAAATACTGTATCAAAAATAATCCGTAACATTATTAATGAAATACCTTTTTGTTACACTAAAACCTGATAATGGAAATGAAATACAGTATGTGACCCGAAATTACATGTATCTCGGTCGAACCCCTATGTAAGGGGGATAAACAGTTTAATCTATTATGTTCAGATATTCTTCTAAGGTAATGTTTTTTTCATAAATATCTTTAGCAATTTCACCAACATATCGAATATGCCATGGTTCATATGAATAACCCGTAATGTGTTCTTTTCCTTTTAAATAACGAATAATAAAACCGGCACGATGAGCATTATTTTTTAACCAGGTTCCTTCAGCTGTGTTAGCAAATTGAGTTTCTAATGTATTATTGACACTATCCGCAGAAACATCCATCGTTAACCCTGTTTGATGTTCACTATGCCCTGGCTTTGCAGAAACTTTATCAGCTTGTAACTGACCTTGCGTCTCTACATTTCGCCTATAGACACTTTGTTGATATTTTTCAGAGCAATAGCAGATTCTTTTCGCATATAATTTTTCTCTAGAATCTCATCAAATGAAAACTTAACATTGGGCACAATTAAATCATTAGGTCTATAATTACTTGGAAGTTTTCTATGCTTATTCACTACCACATCCACAGCATCTGGAAAGGTAATAGTTATAAACCACCCATCACCACTTTGAATGTTCTCTTTACTTTTAGCAATATCAAATGTACTTAGGAAAAAATTACATATGCACAGGAAGAGTAAAAAATTCACCCCTACTAAGCCGCCTATTAATTTTCTATTCATTTTATCTACTCCTTATAGATACCACTTTTATAACCTGTTTCGTATTGTGATGTAACGATCTAATAAATTGCCGGGATGTTTTTTATATAATTTCATTTTAACTATTTATTATAATTTCAAAATACATTTTACAGATTAAAAAAAAGGTATATAAACTTTATGAAACCCATATGAAAATAATTTTTTTGTTTCTATAAATCGCTTGGCATCTTCACTGGTTCCCATGACAACAGAAATCATTCTTCTTTCACCTTGTTTTGCTGTTCCTGTAAAACAATAGCCTGCTTCATCTGTAAATCCAGTTTTTAAACCATCGATTCCTTGAAAATGCAACTTATTACTAGATGTATAGAGCATCTTATTTGCGGTTTTTAAAGTTGTACCATTAAAATATTTAGGCTTGATTAATAGATTTATTATGTTTAATCTTGCCTTTACAATAAATAGATTAATAGAGAAAGATAAAATGCAGATGATGTCGAAATTAATAAAGAAATACACTATCCTGTAGACAAGAGGAAGATTTTCACTCTAAAGAATGCAACTCTTTCTATTTATATTAATGAAAGAATTGTATCTTTTCATTAATTGATTAATTACAAACAAGTTCATGCTGTAAAATATCCAATAATCCCATCAACAATACCTTTTTTTGATTTTGTTTGGAATTCTTCTGAATTCATTCGTTTCTCATCACTTTCATTCGAAGTAAATCCTAACTCAATTAAAACAGCTGGAGTTGAATTCTCCCTTAAAATAAGATAATCACTACCTTTAACGCCTCTATTTCGAGCATCTACATCTTGATTGAAAATAGCTTTTTGTATGCTCTTTGCTAATTTCTTATCTGACCATTTATTCGCTCCATAATGAGTTGTTATTCCTTGCACACTCGTATCTTCAAAAGCATCATGATGAATGCTAATGTAAAGATCTGCTGAATGATTTTTAGCTATATTTACCCGTGCTTGTAATTCTTCTTTTTGCTTCGTCTCTGATAATAAGCTAGTATCCTTTTCACGTGTCAAAATGACTTTCGCATCCGTTCTCTCTTCTAACTCTTTTTTTATATTTTGGGCTACTTTTAAATTAAGATCTTTTTCTATTGTTCCATATTTCTTTCCCTTTGTTCCTCTGTCTCCCCCGCCATGACCAGGGTCAATTACAATTGTTTTCCCTTTCAAACGTAAATCATCAGTTGTTACATTTTTATGTGCTTGTACCTTAAATAAAAAGAAACTTGCACTTATAAATACTAGTATAAATAAAAAGACTTTCGTCATTTTTTTCATCAAAAACTCCTCCTTATCAGGCTTCTATAAATTATCGATAGCGTAAAACAAAACCATACTTCCATGCCTCTTCTTCAATCCATTTTCCTTCAGGAGCTTTCTCCATTTTCATTTGAGTAGACCCTACATCGAGTGATAAACCTAAATTATGTTTGCTATATCCTGCGGCAATGCATAATCAGAGCCCATTTTTTGATATAGCTTCCTTTGCTCTTTAAAATCTCGATAACCACGACTGATCAAAAAATGAAGAACACCTTCTTTTTTCGCCGCATCTACGACCTTCAAAAATTTATTCACAATGACGAAGATTTCTATCAAGTACTCCATAGCCTCTTACTAACTCTTTATTTTGAAATAAATTTATAATATCGGATTTTATGCTATCTTTCTGAACTGGATAATCTTTATTAACTAGTAATAGATCACCTTTATAAATTTGCTTTTTTGTAATTTCTTTCTTTTCGGTATGCGTAGAAGCTACCTTATCATCTTTTTCCACTCTCTTAACCTCTACGCCATTTTGAAATAATTGTACTATATAAATACCAGCACATACTGTGCACAATATAAAAAGCAAAAAAATACCCACTTTTTCATTTCTAGTTTCCTCCTTAACCTTACTTACGTATAGGATAGAAAAAACTATTTAAATAAAAAGTGGGGTAAACTTAAAATTTTTATTAAATTATTAAATTAGATTCAGCACCATCGTCCGCTGGTAATCTTACTTCAAATATTGTTCGTATTAAATTACTTTCGGCAGAAATCGTTCCGTTATGTTGCTCTACAATATTTTTTGCAATAAATAAACCAAGCCCTGTACTATCTTGCTGCTGGGTTCGTGCTTTATCACCTGTATAAAACATATCGAAAAGATACGAATGCTTTAAAAATGGTGCAATTAAGAAACAATCGGAATACATAAAAATTGATGTGAAACAGATTTTAAACCAACTACAGCCCGGAGAAGCATTTGAATTAAAACATACTTATATTGTGATAAACAACAACTGTTTGCACGTGTTATTTTGGTTCTGGTGCAAAAATAAAATAAAAGAGAATAAAGCGCATATATTCCTAACGGAATCGTATCTTATGCTGCAAGTCCAAACAATTGATGGATGAATTCTTTCTGATTTTGGACAGACTGGTTCCGTAAATCAATCTGTTCTTTTTTAATCATATGCATGGCTTCTACTCCAGAAAGAATGGATATAGCTGTGTCAAAAGATTTGAGCCCTAGCATAGAACGGATACGCTTCTTTATAAAGCGATGATCTTGTTCTACTATATTATTCAAGTACTTTTGTTGTCTATGTTGCATACCATCAGGTATGCTTTTTTCTTTTTTCAACTGTTCAATTGCTATAGGATAAGCCGGATTCTTATTGACTGTTATAACACGTGGCTTTGAAACATGAAAAGACCGCAAAGATTTCTTGAAAAAGCGTTTTGCAGCCTTTTGGTCTCTTGTTTTGCTTAGATAAAAATCGATTGTGTTTCCTTTCGAATCAACAGCACGGTACAGGTACATCCATTGCCCTTTAACTTTGATATATGTTTCATCGACTCTCCAAGAGTCATTGGTTTGCTTGAGGTGACGACGAATTCGTTTGTCCAATTCAGGACCATACTGATGAACCCAACGCATAATCGTGGTATGAGAAATAGATAAGCCCCGTTCCTTCATCATTTCCACCAAACCACGAAAACCGAGGTTATACCGTAGGTACCATCTTACCGTTAACAAAATAATATCAGGCTGATAATGCTTCCATTTGAAAAAATTTTCCTTTTTCATACTCATCACACACCTTTTCTAGAGTAGTAATATCAGTATGTCCAAGTT
Source organism: Bacillus cereus (assembly GCF_015071065.1). Taxonomy (GTDB): domain Bacteria; phylum Bacillota; class Bacilli; order Bacillales; family Bacillaceae_G; genus Bacillus_A; species Bacillus_A cereus_BA. The sequence goes on from NZ_VOVA01000022.1 coordinate 11,663, forward strand.
CTATAGATTTTTTGCACCAGAACCGCTCTCTTGATAAAGAGAGCTCCTTTTTAAGATATATTGACATTTCAGCACAACATATCAATCGCTCAACCAAATAGTCATAAGTGCAAGGCCTAAATTCATGCAGCGAATGGTAGCAAATTTAATATTATTGTCCTGCTTTTTCTAATGCTTCTTGACGTTGACCTCATTTAAAATGCCAATACTCCATTAAGATTCGGCATTTTTTTATTTTACCTTCATATACACAAAGGCTTCATTTGTAGTTATATAGTATGTTTTCCTTTTGCCATTCTGCACTTTATATTATCCTATTAAACTTTGAATTATTGGTAAGAAATGCTAAGGTTAAGTAGGTTAAAAAACATACAAAGTGAGGCGATATTCTTGAAGAAATTAAGCTTATTACTAACAGCATTTGTAATGATTGTTACATTATTTATTCCTAATCTTGCAAGTGCTAAATCTTTCCCTGATGTCCAAGCTAACCATTGGGCGATTAAAGAGATTAACTATTTATCAGAAAAAGGCATTATTAATGGTACTCCAGAAGGATCTTTTAAGCCAAGTGACAATGTAACTCGTGGACAAATGGCATTAATGCTAGATTTATCGTTAAAATTAGAAAAACCATCTAGCTATAATCATATTTTTTCTGATGTAACCAAAGGTATCTATTACTATGATTCTGTACATAAGTTAGCACATAATAACATTGTACAACGTGAGAAAAACTACTTCCCTGACCGCTCATTATCTCGTGCAGAAATGGCAGTAGTTCTTGTTAAAACTTTTGATTTGAAGCCTACAGGTGCGGATGTCAATTTCCCTGATGTTCCATCTACTCATTGGGGTTACCAATATATCAAAACTCTAGCTCAAAATAATATCACCGCTGGATTTCCTGATGGTACATTTGGTCCAGACGTAAAAGTAACTCGTGAGCAATTCGCTGCATTCTTGGCTCGTGTATTAGAACCAAGCTTCCGTCCGGCTCTTCCTAAGCCTAATGGTAACTTAGAGGTTCATTATATTGATGTGGGACAAGGTGATGCTACATTTATTAAATCTCCAAGTGGAGAAACAATCCTCATTGACGCAGGTAACAATGGAAAAGGTAAAGTAGTGGCGAATTATCTAAAGGGATTAGGGGTCCAAACAATTGATTATATGATTGCTACTCATCCTGATGCCGATCATGTAGGCGGATTAGATGAGGTCCTTTATTCTATGAATGTAAAAAATGTTTACGCTCCTAAAGTAAGTCATACGACACAAACGTATAAAGACTTTTTAACTGCAGTAGCTAACAAAGGATTAACAATTAAAGAAGCAAAAACTGGTGTAACTTTACCAATCAATGGTTTAAACTCACAATTCTTAGCTCCTGTTAAAGAATATGGTGACGACTTAAACGAATGGAGTGCTGTGTTAAAAGTAACGCACGGTAGCAAATCAATCTTATTTACTGGCGACGCTGAGACAAAAAGTGAAAAAGATATGGTTGCAGCGCATGGTTCTAACCTAAAATCTGATGTATTAAAACCTGGCCATCACGGAAGTAAGACTTCTTCTTCTCAACCATTTTTAGATGCAGTTAAACCAAGCATTGCTGTAATCAGTGCCGGTGCAGGTAACCGATATGGACATCCAACACAAGAAACTTTAGCTAAGTTATCTGCAATGTCTGTTAAGGTATATAGAACTGATTTAAATGGAACAGTAGTTGTTAACAGCGATGGTTCAAATATTTCTGTAAGAACGGAGAGATAATTATGCAAAGAGGGATTATTGACCGTTTCGAAGGGGAAATAGCAGTTATTGAACTTAATAACTCAACAATTGATGTGCCTAAATCCAAACTCCCTTCTGCTGCAAAAGAGGGTGATGTTCTTATTATTGAGGATGATACGTATACAATCGATAAGAATGAAACAGACAAAAAAAGACGTGAAGTCCAGGACTTAATGGATAAACTATTTGAATAGCAAAATTAAATAGTTAAATGAAAAGAGTCATCCTGTTGGATGGCTCTTCTTTATTTCACATATCCATAGGCTTTGTTTACAAATTAAGCAGATTTTATTTTATATAAAGATTACTATACTAATCTAAAATTTCTGTGTTTACATTTTTTTCTTTTTATCTCATAATTTTAATTGGGAAAAGGGAGGAAAGAAATGGCTCAAATTAAAGTGACACCTGAAATGCTAGAAGAAGTTGCTAATCGTGCAAGTAATACCAGAATCGCATTAGAATCTATACATAATAATTTATGTAATGAAATAGATCATTTGTGTTTTCAATGGATTGGAGCCTCTAATCAACAGTTCGTTCAAATGTTCAATGATGCCAAACCAAAGGCTTTTACATCTATCAATTCACTTGTACAGGTAGAAGAAGATTTGAAGCGAATCGCTGAAAAGTTTCGCAATGCAGATAATCAAGATGTTACACTAGAAGAAGGTGCAATGTGTGGTAAACCTTCTTCTGAAGAGAATGGCTTTGATGGTAAAAAATTAGCTAGAGATATTGCTGGTGAAATAAGTGGTGAATATGATGTTCGTCGTGTTTGGGATGGTATTGATCCATCTACTGGCGAAAAACTTTCGGGGTGGGAACGTGCTGGGGCAGGTGTCATGGCTGTAGCCGGCCTTACACCCTTTGGAAAAATAGCTAAAGTAGGAAAAGGAGTTAAAATGACTGCTAAGGCTACTGAGGCTGTAAATATAGCTGAAAAAGTTAAGGGTTCGGATAAAGTTTTAGAAAATGGTCCATATATAAAAAACGGAAAGCCTAATGGTAGACCACAGTTATCTGGTAAAAAGAAATATGAATTTGAAAAAGATGTTTTTGATAAACAGGTGGACCCAGATGGAATTGTACGGGATCCTAATACTAGTGAGGTACTTGACTGGAAACCTGGACAGGCACGAAAAGATAAAGTAGATTTTGGTCATACAGAGGGAAATACTTATAATAATATGTTTCAGAAATATAAAAATCATGAGATTACTCTTAAAGAATTAAAAGAATTTCAGTTTAATCCGGATAATTTTAGATTAGAAAAGCCCTCTGTAAATAGAAGTCATAAATATGAGTAGTTAGGAAGATGACGGAATGAAAATATTAAATGTTTTTGATGCAGTTAGAGAAGGAACTTTTGAAGATTTTAAAAAATTTTATGATGGTGATATTAATCAAATTGATAGTGATTTAGATATGAATTTATTGTGCATGGCTATGACTAACAATAAAAGTTCTAGTGAAAAACTTAAAATTATAAATTTTTTACTAGAAGAGGGTATTGATATTAATTACACTACGGCTAAGGATAAAAGGAATGCATTGCATATGTTTTATTTTTGTGTTTTACGCCCAACAATAGAATATGAATTAGAGATAACAAGATTACTTATTGATAATGAAATTAATATAAATGCTTTGGATAAATATAATGCTATTCCTTTGAAATATGCTATTACGATAAATAAATTGTCTACAGAAGACAATAAAGACATGTATAAATTACTTATTAAAAATGGTTCAAACTATAATTTGAAAGATGAATTTGGAAAATCATGTGTAGATTATGCCAAAGAGTATTCTTGGAGAAATGATTTATTAACTATTATTGAGGAGTGTTAATATGAAAGTAAATAATTCTGATTACGGGGGCTTTATTGTTTCTAAAAATGTTGTAGCTGGAAAATCAATACGTTATACATTTAGGGAAAAATCAGAAATTCCTCAATTAAATGGGTGGACTATTTACTCTTCGGAAGATGATAATGAATATGTAAATGATTCTAGTAATTTCCAAATATTAGGGGCGAACTCTATATTAGAAATAGCTCCAGTTATGTTAGAAATTTTTGATGCTCCTTATGGTACAGATTTATGTTGGTTGTATGAAGAAGGTATTCATGTAGGATTTTATGATTTAATAAGTGAAAATGAGAAAGATATTGATCAAATTTTAAAAGGAAATTGATTTATCTTTTAAGGTGAGAGGGCAATTCCGAAAGGGATATGCTCTTTTTGTTTTATCTAGATATGAATAAAGAAACATTAGAAGAATAAAAGTAAAAGCCGCACATCATCATGGTGGCGGCTTTTACTTTTATTTAATATATTCGTAATACCACTTACGTTCATCCAGCCAAGCCGTGAACTTATCAATATTTCCAGATGGATAGCCGTTTGTTACAGCATAACCGATACTGTCTTTCTGAATAACAATCTGTCCGTCAATACCTGCATCAGCCATCGCTTGGGTTAAAGCTTGTAAATTACTAAATCCTACGCCTCCAGTTTGTACTTTAAGCAATTGAACTGCACCTCCTGCATTTACTCCATTCGAACCCCCTACTGTTTGTCCTGTAAGGGCATATACAATTGAGTTAGCAATTTTATCAACGTTCCACTTCGCCATATCATCATCATTATCGATGAATCCAAGTTCGATTAGGATTGCCGGTGCTTTAGTTCCTTTTAGTACAGCTAAATCAGTACGTTGTTTTGGACCACGATCACGCCACCCAATATCTTTAGCAAGTTGAGCTGATACTTTTGCTGCTAAGTCCTTTTGGTCAAAATAAAGTACTTCCACACCATGACCATTTCCGTCTGAAGCATTTAGATGATATGAAATAACTAAATCAACATCATGTGAGTTACAATTTGCTACGATGTTATTTAAGTTTTGCGCTTGAGTTCTTCCTACCTCATCGGTGTCATCATAAACAGTGTGACCTAAAGTTCTTAACTTAGCTGCAACCGCATCTTTTACCTGACGATCCATAATGTGTTCTTTTCTACTTCCGAATTTAGAGTTGGCGCCTTGTACAATGCTATTGTGCCCACCATGTAAACTATATTTAACCATTCTTATACATCTCCTTTTTGATTAAAATAAAAAACAGCCAAATTATGGCTGCTTTAATATTTTTGTTAATATTTCATCTATAAACTCAAATTCAAGGTCAGATATTCTAACTAACAGAATATTGTTCTTATTACAAAAATCATTCTTAATTTCATCTCGTTTTTTTGTTTTCAAGAACTTTTCATCCCCACCGAAATGTTCTACTGCTTTTCTATGCTGTTCACCATCATATTCAATGATAAATTTAATCTTCTCATCAGTATTGTACACAACAAAATCAAATTTTAAAGGTCTTTTAAATTCACACCCTTTAATCTTCACTTGTTTATCAAATTTCAAATTGTGTTCTGTAAGGAATTGACTAATTTTCACTTCACCCTTACTTTCACTTTTAGAACATCTACTACATTTGTTCTTTTGATGATATTTTCCGGTTAGACTCGAATATGTTGTTTTAAATAAATTTCCACAGCTACATCTAAATGTAAGTAGTTGATTTGAACTCTTATAATTTTTAGTAATTAGCTCACAATTTCTAGATGCAGCAGCCAACGCAACTTCTTCGATAGTTTTTCTTTTGCTTATCCCTCCATTTTTAAAACCACAAGAATCACATTGTTGTTTTTTATCATTTTTAAACCTATAAAATGTTGTAGTATATTCATTTCCGCACTTACATAAAAAAACAAGCGGGGCATCAACGTTTTCATAACTTTTGCTTAATAAAACAGATTTAGAATTGTTTTTTACGAAGTCCCTAACATAACCATGTGTCAATCTTGTATCCTTATTACGGTTTTTACGACCACATGTATTACATTGTCTTTTATTTGATCTTTTAAAACTACCAAAAGTAGTAATGAAAGTTTCTCCGCATTTACACAAGAAAGTTAACTTCTCATTCTCATTAACATGCATTATGTAAATTAGGTAACTGGGAAATACCTTGGTATCAGTACTTTCGTTATTTCTTATGAATAAGAGGTATTCATAATTTTATATATCGGCTTAAAACAGCCATTTTCAGCACCTAATCACCGTTATTTCTTGCATAAACTTCACTTTGTTAACTATCTCTATTTTCGTTCTTTGTGTTCGTTTGTTTTGTTAGACCTTAAACCGAATTGCAACTACATTCTTCGTATTTAATAAGTATTAATTTAGAAAACCCATAAACAAAAAAAAGAGCGCTGTGAAGAAACGCACTCATTGAAAGAAATTTACCAATCTCGACGATTATCGCGATCACAGTCACGATCATGATTGCGTCTACGACGACATTCATCACAATCACAGTCGCGGTCACGTCTACAACGACGGTCATCACAATCTCTATCTCTGCGTCTGCAGAACATTAAATCATCCCAAAATCTATTACAATCTCTGCAATGTCTGGAATTACAATTACATCCCATAAATATGATTACCTCCTCTTAACTTTAAGATTCATCATATTCTATGCTTAAAAACAAAAGTAGCTTGTTTACTAGTCTACTTTCTGCATTTTAAAGTAATAATATTATTATCTAATCTTTAAGTTTCAAATCTATTTCACCCCTTATCATCCCTTAACAACAAACAAGACGCTAAACCGATCACGGCAGCGCCTAACAAAGTAACTATAGAATTAATCATTAACAAGTATATCTGGACCCTCTTTCAACATATATGCGAAACCCGAAACAAATACGATGCTAAATATAATAATGGAAGACCACATATTAAAATGAAATTCTCCACCCACAACTAAATAGTAGATGTTTTGGGTCAAGAAGTTAGCACCTATGATAGTTCCCCCTAATATTGAACTAATCACCAGACTGATTAAATAAAATTTGAGCTTCTGAAACATTTTCTCTCCACCCCTTTTCTAAAATCAACTTTATTTGGGTTAATTTAGAAAATTATACCATTTAATTTCCAGGTATTATTAAACCTATAGTTTAATTAAGGTTATTTTAAGGAAGATTGTCTATTCAAATGTCCATTTTGTTCAATAAAAAAGAGCATCCACGTCAGTAGATGCTAAAATGTGTGATAATGAGTTTCCAATGAGTATTGAAATAGGATACAAGCGAGTGAACTTGTACCACACTTCAATATATGCTTGTCCTTATCATAATGTGCAATAAAAAAAGCACCCTCGCCCAGGCGCCCAAAAGATACATATACTTTGAGGTAACTAACACGCTAGAAAAGACCCTTCCATATCATTGTATGATTATCGATTATCTTTATACCTATCAGACTCATTAAATATGTTTAATTTGTAATTTCTATACAACAAAGAAAAAAGCATCCGTTATGGATGCTTAATGTATACTAATATTAATATTGAATAGCTTTATTGATAAACTTTCTAGAACAATAAATATACTAGCTGAAACTGATCTATATCCGATATTCTTTCCTATAACATTAATAGTAATCTCCGCTAAATGGGTTTGCATATCATCTTTTTCAAAAATTTTATCTTCAACCTTTTCAATTATTGCTTCACTATCCACTTCTTTAAAAGTTTTCAGCAATCTCGTTTCTAATAAAGTAAAATCAAAATTTTCATCCTTAACCGCATCAAATTTAATCTTCATTTTTCTTTCCCCATTTTTAACAAGTTAACATCTCTGTATTAATATAATTATATATACATGTATTAAATAATACAAAAAATATGTTTTATAAAACTATCAGCCATAGTTCACATCTCCAATAGAGAGAAATGAAAAAAACAAATGGTAAAGTTCCTTCTTTCAAGGTCAAGATTACTCTCAACCTTCTCCAAATCACCGCATCAATAGTATGGCTGCACGCCCTGTGTCGGTGACTGGGAGAAGACTAAGAATCTTCTCGTTTATACTCCATAGAGTCGGCTACTTAATGTCATTTTCACCATTTTCGTTTACACAACGGAAAGGATTTATATCAAGACGCATATGTTTCTTCCTACGCCTTGTTTGAACCAACACACAAGACTGAGGGGAATGTTCAGTTGTATTGGCTCAAACAAAGAGCGGAAGCTCTCTGCTCGTTTAGACCTATATTTTTTAGAACACTACAGTTCATCCAATCGAACGAACCATCACCACATTTGTAAAACAATCCATCTCGAAATCAAGACCTTGAAAGTAGTTTCCGCTACCTCTCAGTAATAATAGTGTACCACCTATATATCACGTTGTGGCATGGTTGTGGCATGGTTGTGGCATCTATTCATTCTGCTGCTAACTCTTCTAATATGGTCATAGCTATAACCTAGCTCACTAGCAACCTGTTTTAAATTGAATCCCATCACATCACGCAAATAAATAATTTGTTGCTCTAATCCCTTCTTCTTACTCATAACAAACTGTGCTTCTCCCATTAATACTTTCTTATCAGCGATACGTTGTTTTAATCGTTCTGGCTTCTCCATAATACGATCATGACGACCTGCAATTTCATCTAATGCTAATGGAATTTGTCCACCTGTTACACGGTCCTTGCTGTAGTCTGTTACTCCATTGAACTTAGGCGCGTTCATATGCATGTTTTTCATCAGGTATTTATGCTCTAACTTCAGGTCCTTTAATTCAATCTCCATTAATTCAATTTCTTCTCCTAAGTTTTGATAAATGTTTGTCATGGTAAATCCCTCTATTTCTGAATTTTGATTTTTACATTCACATCAGGTACGTGAAATTTTAATATCTCCTCGTTGAATAAGGGAACATCACGCATTAACATAGCCCCCACCACACTATTGCGCGTTGTTCCGTTATCCATTAAGCCTTTAATAACGTTCGTTTCTTGTTATTCATCTTCTCTTTCGCTGCTTCTATATTATTAGCAATCCTTGCATGGTCCTGATCTATCTGAATCATTCCATCTAACACCCCTGGAATTAATCCTGTTTCATCGATGTACTGTAAGTAATCAACTGGTGCTCGTTCTGTCTGATTTACTAAATACCCATAGATATCAAAGTCTGCTCTTGGTATCGACTTCTTGCCCTTCGGTTGATGAGACATCCTTACATAAGATTGGATTACTGATGACGGTACAAGAAATATCGCTTGATCTTTACTAAACTCTATAAGGAAGAAACAAACCGCTCCCATCTTCTCTGCTTTCTCCAAGTAATCTAATTGATGCTGTGCAATGTTACTTAAATCAAATCGTGTAAGACTCTGCGTTGACTTTGCTTCAAATGCTACTGCTCGTCCTTTATAAACGCCGTCATAGTCTACTGTACTTTTAGCTTCATAGAATCCATTTAGCACACGGCCACCTTTACTCTTTAACACCTTCACAGGAGTTGGACGCTTGTTTATAAGCGCCACTCCCCCTCTTTGATACATTTCGTTTGATAGATTAATAAGCATTTCAAATGCCATCCCACGGTTTCCTAGTCCCATTGTTATTCCTCGCTTTCTACTTGTAACTTTCTATTTTAATTAAATATGCAACATTTCATATTTAATTATTGTAATATCATTTTATTAACTATCATTTGCTAGTGCATCATTAAGATCCATTGATAAATCAACATCTGTAATTTAATTCCTTTTATTAATCCCTGGCAATATACTATTAAACAATATATTACGATAATTATATTGGAATTTCTTGTTCTACACATCTATACGTGTTTTGTGTATTATATAGTGAAAGAGTAAGGTAAGAGTTACTCTTTGCCATTTTAGGAAAGGTTCTGTTGGAGACAACAGGACCTTTTTTCGTAGTTGCGATAGGTAAAACTTTGAAGTTATCTCCATCTTTTCCCCCGCTTAACACTGTACGTGCGACTTTCATCGCATACAGCGCCCCATCTTATCCTTTTATACTAAAGCAACTAGATCACAAACAATGTTGTACTCACCAACGTATTAATTCCCCTTTCTTTACGAAAGGTCACATCATCTTACTCGATCCTGTGAGTTACATCTAATTGATTTAGTTTTCAAAGAACAAGACTAGGGACTATCCCTCCACATTCGTTACATGCTTCTTCGGTACTGTGTCCCCACCTTCACAAGAATGAAGCAATTTCGGTTCGTTAGAACCTTATATGCCTCTGTCCGCTAGTAGGCGTTGGTGACAGTTTCTTGTTTACCACGTTCCGATTGACCTAGCTATACATATATCCTTAGGTGCTTGCTTTAAGCCTGTTATCTTTACATCCTCATCGTTAGATGTTCCGAATTTCACATCCTTTACTCTTACTTTCCGGTAGATAACGTCGTCATTGACGACATACACATTTCTAATGTATTAATAATTTAGACCCGTACATTCGCAAGTTCGCCAGTCCGTTAGGACATTCTCACCGTAGATATTTTGTAGCATCCCGCCCTATCCATTACCCTATGATTTCTCACTTAGGTTTTGTTCAGCCGACTTCACCTAGCTTCATACAATTTGTGACTACTATCACGCCTTGCATGTAGGAGTATCAGATAAGTAGTTTCAGCTCAACCTGACGGCTTTCATTCCTACTTTCAGTCAATCAGTTGTTGTTATCAAATTGATAACCCTCCTATTTCGTGTTTGCACACTTATGAGGAAACGTGTCGCACAAAGGATTATTTTGTTGTGTTTTCTAACAAGCTTCATTTCAAAATTTTCAGATCCAAATGAACCTCTAGACGCATACACCATATACTAATTTAAATACTTCCTAGAAAAGCAGGTGAAAACTATGCCATCTATTGTTGGAAATCTGGTTGTACAAAATAGTAACGGTTCTTTCAATTTAGGTGATTTTTATAACGTTTCTCCCAAGGAAAATACAAAAGCTTATAATGGTTCAGGATCATCCACTGTTGCTTTTGTTGCCAATACCTTTAGCGGTGTTAGTGCAACAAACACATTCGATTCTGATGTTGCAGACCAAAACCAAGTTGGAACAGTCTAAAATTACTCATTTCCCTCTACCCCTTGAATGAAACTCAAAATTCCGTCAATAATATAGATAGGCTGTTAAACAGCCGGAAATCTCTTGTGTGTAACCGTACTAATCGAGACTTCCTTCCAGACTGAGCAGTTAGCTTTTGCTATCTGCTCTTTTGTTTGAGATTAAAATAGCGTTTTTGTTCAAAATGATGCCCCATTCACTTGGACACATTTACCAGTATTTTTACCAAAAAATTCATGATATCGTTAATTAGTCGAGTACGTCATTACTTGACGATTACCCTTAGGAGCCCCGCAGACAATCGGGGTTTCTTTTATTTAAATAAGGATTTTATTTAGTTTTAACTTTAATAACATTTAACTTTCCGTATAACGCTTTTGTTTAAATTATTTCTACTGGTGTTAGAACCTTTAAAAACTTTATTGGTTATACTTTTTCTTATAAGTCCAAAAATAACTACATTAAGGAATTTATGGTATTATTCAAATAAAGATTATTCCACAAGGAGCTGTTAAAATGGCATATAATTTCGTTTTAACATTTATTGTGACTTTGGTATTTATAGGAGTTATCGGCTTTATAGTTAATACATATTTGCCCAAAAAGAAAGAAAACAAAGGAAAAGTATTTGTAATCTATTTAATTCAAAGTTTTGTAATTGCAACTACGCTTACTTGGATAATCTAAATATTTTCGATTGATAGATGCTCTAATTAAAAAACACCACAAATGATTGAACATTCTAGGAACATGTTTTGATTACTTTTTCAAAACATGTTCCTTCTTTTCATTCTATTAACAAGGTTATAGATCACCTTATTTCTTAATAAAATTCAAATTTGGTCTTACTTCACGCCTGTTGATCCAAACCCACCAACACCACGATTTGATTCTGATAGTTCGTCCATTTCAACAAAATGAGCTGTTTCCACTGGCGCTATGACACCTTGTGCAAAATCCTTGTTCCTCTTTCAATAACATGCGCCTTTATATTTACTCCTAATGCTCGTCCAAGATAAAGAAGTTCATAACCCATTCCCCTTTCTTAATCCAGCTCCATGATCTCTGCTAACGCCCTTGTACTTACAACCGTTTTTATAATTTGAATTCTTCCATGCTTTGCTATGGCATCGCTCTTTGCATCTTCTTCGCTTTTTGTTTCAAACCAATCTATTTTTTGCTTCTCATCTTGATCGTAAAAATGAACTTCAAATGTAGGCGCTATAGCGTTATGGCTGTTACTACGCAGAAATTGTTCGGAAGTACTGGTTGCTGCATAATCAAAGCTTCCTATAACATCATCAAAAGAGATTTGTCCACTTTTCATGCCACGATTCCTGATTTCTCTTCCTGCTGCATTCGATGCATTTCCTTCAATCTCGCCATAACGGTATGACGTCTTTTATCCACTTCTTCCGGCGTACGATACAATTAGATTTTATAGAAAAAACACTTGTGTCTTTATTTTCCAAAATAACCAATACATATCCACATACGCTGGATGTCGATGAAGACCTTCGTCAATATGACGATTTTAAAAATACATACTCCCATTTGAAAACTGAATACACAAAACCTTCATTAGTATTTAATACAAAAATTATAAAAGGAGAAGATATCACAGTAGTAGATATAACAAATATTGCGGATTTAGATAGTAAATGTTTAACATTTAGACAAAAAATTGATGATTATTATGAAATTTATCTAGAAAACAACTAATATCATTTATCATGCTGCAAGGATATTATATGGGAGTCCAATACATATTATTAAAATTAAGATGGTTCAAGTCAGAGGAAGGCACATTAGGGTGTCTTTTCTTTATTGCTTAAAGGACCTGCTCATTCATCATTAAAAAGCATAAATTAATGTAAACCCGTTAAAACACATGTGTGACCCCGATTTTTTTCTCTTACTAAAAGGAGAGATTGATATGGGATTTGGTGGTAGTTGTGGCGGAGGCTGTGGCTTTGGTGGCGGATTCGCCTTACTAGTTGTGCTCTTTATCTTATTAATAATAGTTGGAGCTAGCTGCAGCGGATTCGGCTGCTAAGGAGAGGCACTCATAAGAGTGTCTTTCTTTATTTTCAAAAGGACCTGCTCAATTAATCTGTAAAATCATAAAGTAAAGTGAATCCATTAAAATACATGAGTGACCTTGAATTTCCCCTCCTACTCAAAGGAGAGATTAAAATGGGATTTGGTGGTAGTTGCGGTAGTTGTGGCGGCGGCGGTTTCGCTGGAGGCTTTGCTTTATTAGTTGTATTATTTATTTTATTAATCATAGTTGGAGCTAGCTGCTTCTGCTAAACAAACTATCGGAAAAGCCCACCTATTTCCGTAGGTGGGCCTTATCTTTATTACACAATATCAAAGTATACTCTCTTTTTCTCATAAACTACATGCAATTATACATATTCGGCAAAACTACACCAAATAAATATTACATGTAGTAAAATATAACTTGTGGACACGTTCTATAAAGCAGATTCTTTTGAAAGGCCAACATATCGATCGTTTTGAAAGATATGGCGTCACTCTAATACTGATCTCAATTCTCTTGTGTTTTGCAAACTAACAATCTGGTGTATATAGATGATTCTGTTTTATAGCATGTGTTTACATGTATAACAAAGGGATAAATTTATATTAAATGAAAGTGGTTCAAGTCGAAGACAGGCACCTTAGGGTGTCTTTTCTTTTTTTTATTCCTAAATCTATATTTTACAGTACAATTCCCTTATTCTTATATAAAGGATAAATTAAAATAAGGAGGATACTTATACATGAAAAAAGGAGCTCTTATAATTACATCTTCATTACTTATAATCAGTTTATTTATTATCGGAAAAGGTATAATAAATCGTTATATTATTACAGGCGATCCAAAATTAAGAGAAGAGGCTATTATAGGTATTATGTGGCACCTAGAAGAAAAAGGCTATACGAAGTCAGATGTTCTAGAAATTAAATCTTCTTATAATAATAAGATAGATCAATATGGAGCACATGTTAAATTTAAAAATGAACCAAACATATGGTACGAATACGTACGTTGGGATAATCCTCATACAGGTAAGGTTGAATTTGGGCAAGGTGATAATGGTGAGCGAGGCAAACATACAGAATTAAAATAATATGGATTTAATTACATTGTGAAAAAGCATATTAATGTATCTTTTCTTTTGAAAAAAAGCACTCCTACGAGTGCTTTTTTTCAATCTATCTAATTTTATTAATCATAGTTGGAGCTTCTTGCATCTGCTAAAAAAGCTATCGAAAAAGACACTCTTATATGGTCTTATCCCCGTCAAGTAGACAGCTTTTAAAAAAGACTAAGCAGCCATTGAGATTCGATATTCAATCGGAGCTCGATGATTGAGTCGTTTTTGGAATCGTTTGTAGTTATAATGATAGATGTATGTTTCAATTGCTTGAATCAATTCTTAAAGCATCAGCAATCACAGTTCTAATTTGATGTAACATAATAAATTCCTCCAAATAATTTTTTATTTTAAATATGTAATCTCAGAAATTCGAAATCCATCTATTTCTGGTACATATTTAAATTTCAGAATTAAGTCGTTTTGTTTTACCAAAAACAATCCTTTTTTTACTTTTGTAACAGTTCTTGGTTTTTCATAATTAAATAGACTTGGTTTACTTTTATAAGTAACCTTGTAATTCTTATTTGCACTAAAATAGTCTGATGTAAATTCATCAGCTAATTCTGCAGTAGTTACATGATTTCCTAAAAACATTTCTAGTTCTTTTTTATTTTGATAAATGGTTAAGTGGCCGTTCTTATCAATATCATCAAATATTAATTTGAATTGCCCTCCTAAGTCGTTAATCAGATTTTGTGATAATTCATCTTCAAACAAATAATCGTATTGAATTTTTTGTTTCAAATCTTCTACTTTGATTGGAGTTAAAGCATCTGTTTGAGGTTCATCCTTTATAAAGGTGTTATAAAAAACAAACATCATTGCTAAAACGCCTAACACTAAAAACAATCTCTTAATCTTCATAAAATCTTCATCCTTTCACAATGTGATATTCTCCAAAAAACGCAAAAAAGCCCTTTTCGGAGTTATAGTTAAAAAGAAAGTAAAAGTAAAAAACTTAAACTATCTTTGAAAATCTAAACCCCGAAAGGGCTATAGTAGTTATAGATATAAAAAATTGAAATTTAAAAAAGGTATACTTAATTTTAACAAATTACACCTGTAAAAACAACAATCTTCAGAATATTTAATCCATTAATTTTATGTTATGATGAATACTATAAACCCTCAGAATGGAGTTTGATCTACAATTGAGAAAACGTCTACTTTCTGTTTTTCCAATATTAATATTTATAATTGGTGTTACCTTACTGTTACTAAGACAGTTCGTTTTTTTTCCATATAAAGTTTCCGGAGTTTCTATGGAAAACACCTTTTTTAATAATGACAAGGTTTTAATTAATCACTTTACTGATTCAATTAAAGATCTGCAAAGATTTGATATTGTTGTTGTCAATTCACCTTTAGGCAACACTTCCGATAAAAAAACAATTATAAAAAGAGTAATTGGTTTACCCGGAGATACAATAGAATATAAATCACAGCAGCTTTATATAAACGGACTTCAGATAAAAGATGCATACTCAAAAGGCGAAACAGCTGATTTTTCATTAAAAAGTATTTACGGCTTCGAAAAGGTTCCGAATGATACAATTTTTGTATTAGGAGATAATCGCGAAGAAAGTTTAGACAGCAGATTTAAAGAAATAGGCTTTATATCTTTGAATAATATAGAAGGTAAGGTAGTTCTACGCTACAAACCATTCAATAAATTCATGAAATTTTAATACAATTAAACATATAAAAAAGCTCCAACTGTAGGACAGTCGGAGCTTTTTACAATATAATTTTGATTAGTTAAGTTTTACTGATACAAAAACTTATAGATGAACCTTCTAAAATCTTATTTAGCTACATCATTAAAATTTGATGCAAGTAATCCATTACCTTGTTTTTGTTCTGGTTTCTGTTCTGGTTTTTTCTCTGGTTTTTGCTCTGACTTTTGCTTTGGTTTTTGCTCTGGTTTTTGCTCTGGTTTCTGTTCTGGTTTTTGCTCTGGTTTTTGCTCTGGTTTCTGTTCTGGTTTTTCTTTGTCAAGAACTACCACATTTACATTAGCAGTTGAGTTGTTACCTGATATATCGGTTGCTGTTACTTGAACTGATATTATACCTGGCTTACTTGTATCATACGCTCCTACTGTTACTACTGGATTTGGGTCTTTATTATCTTTTACTTCTACTAAATCTCCTGCATTTAAGCTATCTCCTACATGTACCGTTACACCTTGTTTTGCCGTAATCACTGGTGCTTCTGTATCTTTCTCCTCTTCTTTTTCCACTACCTTTACGGTTACCGTTGCAGTTGAACTATTTCCTGATACATCAGTTGCCGTTACCGTTACTTGAATTTCTCCTACTTTACTTGTATCATACTCACCTATTGTTACTACTGGATTTGGGTCTTTATTATCTTTTACTTCTACTAAATCCCCTGCATTTAATCTATCTCCTACATGTATTTTCACACCTTGCTTCGCTGTAATTACTGGTGCTTCTGTATCTTTCTCCTCTTCTTTTTCCACTACTTTCACTGTTACCGTTGCAGTTGAACTATTTCCTGATACATCAGTTGCCGTTACCGTTACTTGAATTTCTCCTGCCTTACTTGTATCATATGCTCCTACTGTTACTACTGGATTTGGGTCTTTATTATCTTTTACTTCTACTAAATCTCCTGCATTTAAGCTATCTCCTACATGTACCGTTACACCTTGTTTTGCCGTAATCACTGGTGCTTCTGTATCTTTCTCCTCTTCTTTTTCCACTACCTTTACGGTTACCGTTGCAGTTGAACTATTTCCTGATACATCAGTTGCCGTTACCGTTACTTGAATTTCTCCTACTTTACTTGTATCATACTCACCTATTGTTACTACTGGATTTGGGTCTTTATTATCTTTTACTTCTACTAAATCCCCTGCATTTAATCTATCTCCTACATGTATTTTCACACCTTGCTTCGCTGTAATTACTGGTGCTTCTGTATCTTTCTCCTCTTCTTTTTCCACTACTTTCACTGTTACCGTTGCAGTTGAACTATTTCCTGATACATCAGTTGCCGTTACCGTTACTTGAATTTCTCCTGCCTTACTTGTATCATATGCTCCTACTGTTACTACTGGATTTGGGTCTTTATTATCTTTTACTTCTACTAAATCTCCTGCATTTAAGCTATCTCCTACATGTACCGTTACACCTTGTTTTGCCGTAATCACTGGTGCTTCTGTATCTTTCTCCTCTTCTTTTTCCACTACTTTTACGGTTACCGTTGCAGTTGAACTATTCCCTGATACATCAGTTGCCGTTACCGTTACTTGAATTTCTCCTGCTTTACTTGTATCATACTCACCTACTGTTACTACTGGGTTCGAATCTTTATTATCTTCTACTTCTACTAAATCCCCTGCATTTAAACTATCTCCTACATGTACCGTTACACCTTGTTTTACCGTAATCACTGGTGCTTCTGTATCTTTCTCCTCTTCTTTTTCCACTACTTTCACTGTTACCGTTGCAGTTGAACTATTTCCTGATACATCAGTTGCCGTTACTGTCACTTGAATTTCTCCTGCTTTACTTGTATCATACGCTCCTACTGTTACTACTGGGTTCGAATCTTTATTGTCTTTTATTTCTACTAAATCCCCTGCATTTAAACTATCTCCTACATGTACCGTTACACCTTGTTTTGCTGTAATAACTGGTGCCACTGTATCTTTTTCAGGTTCCTCTGGTTTTGTTGTACCACCATCGTTATCACCGCCGCCTGTTGGTGGCTCTGTGCCTCCTCCACCATTGTTACCGTCACCGCCTTTTGGTGGTTTTGTGCCTCCTCCACCATCGTTACCATCACCGCCTGTTGGCGGTTTTATATCTCCTCCGCCCTTATTACCATCTCCACCTGTTGGTGGTTTCGCTTCCCCGCCACTTGAGTCTCCAGAAGTTGGCGGCTTTTTATCATTATTAATTGGAGGTATTGAATTATCTGCATTAGCCACTCCATCATTGATGTTTAGATCGCCACCAAATACAAAATTCTTACTATCCTTATTATCCGAGACAGAAGGATTGTTTGTTGCTGATGCTATTGAAGTATTTAAATCAGAGAAACGATTACTTGATTTATCACCGTCAATAACTGATGCTAAGTTTCGATCTGAATTTATAGCTGCGGTCGCAATTGAATCAGTTAAATCATCAAATTTCTTTTTGGTTTTGTTATTTTCAATGATTCCGGCTAAATTTTGATCCGAGCTACGTTTTGCATTATCAATGATTTCATCGAAGTCATTGGTGTTTAAATTTTCAGTTGTTCCATTCTTACTTTCATCTTTTTTTTCATCTTTCTTCTGTTCTTTGTCACTATCTTTTTTCTTTTTAGATACTGATGCTGTTTTGCTGCTCTTTTTTTCCGAAGAAAACAGCGAGCAGCCTGAAACTACCCCAACACTTAAGGTAGTAGCAGTAGTCGCAAGTAAAACTTTCTTAAAAATTTTCGAATAATCTAAAGGCACAATCAATTCCTCCCCATTACTTAACCTGCACTTATAGTTGCTACAGATGTAGCAGAGCTATTAGGTGCAGAATTATTAATTTTTTCAAGTAAATCTTTATTTCCAACCTTTTGAGCAAACTTCTTAGCTTCCTCAGATTTATTTAATTTCAAATAACTATTAACAATAATCCCTTCTCTTCTACCATCTAGTGGCACCCGATCTTTTAATTTAATAACTTCTTCATGTTTGTCCTCTAATGCTGCAATTTCAAAATTAATTAGTGGATTTTTTGTTTTTAGTTCTTTTACTTTTTTTAAATTATCTACAGCTATATAATATGAAACTACTGATTCTGCAAAATCTTGCTCTAAGTCAATAGCCTTTTGTGCTTTACCGCTTAATAGATAAGTAAATAAAACTGCCTTTTTATCTTCTTTTCCTAGCTTTTTATAATCTACTTTATCAAACTCCAAGGCAGCATCTTGATATTTTTGAACTGCAGATAACCTTAATCCATTTATTAAATTTGCATTGATTTCTAAACTATTTACATTATTTGCAGATGCAGCCTGTGAATTCTTCATATTGCTAAAGGCAAAACCTGCTACTACTATTAAAACAATTGATGCGACTCCTATAATAGCGTACTTATATTTTTTCATATAATTTAAGATTCCTTTTTTATCAAGTTCTATTTTCTTTTCTTGTTCAATATCGACTTCATTTGGTGGATTTGTTTCCTCATTTAAACTATTTCCATCAATTTCTGATTCTCTTTTGGCTGCTACTAATTGTTGTCTCTTTTTAGCTTCTTCTATTTTCTTCTCTTCCTCTAATCTACGTTTTCTTACTTCTTCAAGCTTTTTCTCTTCTGCTTTTCTACGCACTTCTACTTTTTTTCTTGCTTCTTCTTCCGCTTTCCGACGTGCTTCCGCTTCTTCACGTTGCCTTGCTTCTTCCTCTGCTTTCTTACGTGCTTCTGCTTCTTCACGTTGCCTTGCTTCTTCCTCTGCTTTCTTACGTGCTTCCGCTTCTTCACGTTGCCTTGCTTCTTCCTCTGCTTTCCGACGTGTTTCCACTTCCGCTTGTTTTCTTGCTTCTTCTGTTTTTTCTTTTTCAAAATCACTTTCAGAAACACCTGACTGTTTTTGAATTGTTGTAATCCAGTCAAGAGCTGGATTACTAGTTAAACTTTCATTTTTGGGGTTGTTTGAATTTACAACTTCTTTTCTTTGTTTCAATGGATGTTGAAACTCCTCTTGCTGGAAATGTTCACTTACTTGTTCCTCATGCATATCACTATATTGTTCTTCTTCCTCTGCTAGCAATCGTTCACGTCTTTCTTTTTCTTGTCTAATCCTTTCTTTAATTACGTTTCTTTTTCTATTATTTTGCATAAAACAACAACGGCCT
Source organism: Bacillus cereus (assembly GCF_015071065.1). Taxonomy (GTDB): domain Bacteria; phylum Bacillota; class Bacilli; order Bacillales; family Bacillaceae_G; genus Bacillus_A; species Bacillus_A cereus_BA. The sequence goes on from NZ_VOVA01000022.1 coordinate 31,489, forward strand.
CCTTTCTATTTGTACCTCATTAATGAGAGTTATTAATTTATTTATCCTTCATAATTAATCATGGGATATTTCTACAGAAAAACTAAGGAAAAATAAAGATAATATTATTTTTTAAGTACGGTAAATAAAAAGAAGGATAAACGGGTAGTCCCCATTTATCCTTCTTTTTATTTTACATCTATTGAGTTTATAGTACACGTGATACCCTTAATGCATCACTTTGTTTCCTCCTTTTAGATACAAAAAGCCCCTCATGGTCTCGTATTATTACAAACTTAAGCAACAAATTTGTAATTCACGCTACCCGAGGGGCAAAATTTTGTGAAATAGATTAAAAAATAAAATGATACAACATGCACATTATACTGTATTTTCAAATAAATATAGATATTCATTTTCACGCCATATTAAGCTCATCCATTACTTTCAACTTTTCATGTAGTAGATTAAAAATTTCATCTTTATAGTCACATTTCTTCAATCTTTTAATTGCTTCATCCTTTAATTGTGATACCCTTTCAGTTGTAATCATAAGTGCTTTTGCAATTTCTTTATGCAAATACACTTTACCATCTAGTAGACCAAAACATAGATTTAGTACCATCTTTTGCTTTGGATTTAATACCTCATCAAATATTAGCCATATCTCGTAATTTAAGTCCTCTATTAACATCTCATTTGTGGAAGGAATTGCTGAACTATCATCATAGAATGGGTTCAATATAACTATATCTTCATTTATTGTATCTATATCTAAAGTTATAGTAGTAACTCGCTTATAATATACGTCGTGTCGAACTACCATTTCTCTAGTTATATCTAACTCTTTTACTACCTCTTCGACTGTAGGAGCTCTGTTGTGCATTTGTAAATATTTATCTTCGATCTCAACATATTTCACATTAAATTGATTCACATAGTTAGGAATTTTAAAAGGCCCAGACTTTTTTTTACGTATAAACCCTAACATACTCTTTTTTATCCACCAGTAAGCGTATGTAGAAAAACAATAACCTAAATCAGGATTAAAATCCTCAATTGCCCGCAACATTCCCTCATTACCTTCTTGAAGCAAATCATCAAATTCTATATCTAGGTGCTTATTTTTATATTTTCTTGCAATAGATAATACTAGGCCTATATTTACATGGAACAAATATTCACGAAGATTCTTTTCACCATGTTTGTACCTTCGAAATAAATTTAAACTGTCTTGCTTTGACAGTACTTTATAATTCCCAATCTCCTTAATTTCAAAATTGTTATCTTCAGTTTTAACCATCGGCTCAATACTTCTTGCAGTAGAACCTAAAGTTATAGTTCTTGTTAATGATTCGTCCCGATTTAAGTTGCTATATGATTGATTCATACCTATTCCCCCTTTCTGTTTTTTAGCGAATTGCTTCTAAAAATATCTTTGTCTCTTCTTGTAAACTGTTTATTAATTTGCAATTCTTTGCACATGTATTAGCAACTTCTTTATGTGATTTCGTCTTTTTTAACTCATTATATATATCGCATCCTTTACAGATGCTACTAATGCCTTCCATTATTTCTAACTGTTTTTTTCTTTCATATAAAAACTGTTCTTTGGATTTCTTCTTATCAACTTTTCTCCCCATTTGATTCACCTCGTATAAATAAATAGAATTTAGCAATTAAAAACTACTATTGATACTACATAGATACGAAACTTCCCCATTAGATCTATTCCAAAATTCCCCTGTATATATATAATATATGATTACAAAAAAATGTAAATTTAATTATTAGAAAAATCTTAAAATTTTCCGAGATATCTATTTCGTCACCATTTTCTTATAGTAACGCTACTTATGTTTACATAAATCTAATTTAATACTTTACTTAAATAACAAAGGAAATTTGTATTTTTAAATATTCATTCAAATCCCGATAATGCTATCCTTTCATTGGCAAATTAATTTCACCTAAGAACAATAACGTTTATCTCACTTTCTCTATTGCTGGAATATAATCGTTTAACAATAAATCATCTAGACCCTTTCCAAGATTTATATCCCAACTTGCATAATTAATACTTATCCCTTCTTGATAAAGCGCTTGCGCACATTCTAATAACGATCGCTGAACATCAGAATTTGTAATCATATCCATATCTAAAGCGAACGTCGCCTGTTTAACTCCCATTTTTTTTAATGGTTCAATCAATATTCTCCATACTTTAACCCCAGGTATTGATACGACAGTAGTACCATACATTAATTTTTCCTCATTTGTTAGAAGCTCGTCTAAGTTTTCAGCAGCAATATCAGACTTTAGACTCCCTTCTGAAATCCATACATTATCCTTTTTTATTAATTCTCCACGTTCCAAACTTTTCAACTCTCGACTAGGTACTGCTACATGTATTGGCAATGGGCTCCCAGCTCCTGTTCCATGAAACTTCCCACCTGAGCTGATCCAAATATATTTACTTTCTAACTTTAATTGTACTTCACCTAATTTTTCACCTTCATAATTTATTTCATACCATTCTTTAACGTCAACTTTACCTTTAAATATAGACTCTATCTTCCCATTGATTTTATAGGTCACTTCTATAGTATTAGGCTGCTCAATAACTTCTGCCTTAAAGCTTGGTTTATAATTTTTTACAACTGTCATATATTCAGGATTATCAATTCTACATTGAAAACCGCATATCTGATTATAAATATTTCTCTGCGGTATTAATAAAGAATCTCTCCTTCCTGCAAACGTGAAATATCTTCCATCCTTTGTTTCTTTTGCATAGAATCCTGGAATCCCAACAATATAGCTTGTTTTCCCCCCTACTTTTTTTATTAGCCCTTTCGTAGTATCCCAAGGTTTAATAGGAAAACTTTTGTAATTTCTAATATTTATTACTTCACTTGTCATCCTACGTTTTGATCCCGTTAACATTTTAATATGTTCATCTCGCACTTCTAAAAATTCTAGGAACAAAGTGTAAATAATATCAAGGGTGTAATCATTTTTCTTACTATGTTCCTTAATCATCTGATCTTGAGAAAAGTCATATCTCCTTTTTTGATCTTCTGCTATTACATGTAAATAGCCTGCTTCCCCGAATTCTTTTTCTGATGGAATTCGCCCACATATTATTTTGGTTTCAGAATCATTAACCATGCACCATCCTTGTTTACCACATATAGGGCATGTTGTTCTATAATATTCAAACCATCTCTCATTACTACCCTTACTCATGCTTCGCACCGGTCTTAATAATCTACTTGCTGTTAACTTTTCAATTGACATCACATATCTCCTTTTCCCTTAATCAAATAGAAAAGCCCTTTGGAATACGGAGGTTAAATACCACACAAACGTGTAATTTAATCCGTAACCCGAAGGGCTTTATGTAATCACTAGAAACTAAAAAAATTAACAAGTTATAATAAGAATATACTAAAAATTCTTTATTTAATCTAGAGGTAGATCATAATATTCTTTATTTAATCAAATAATCTTCTAATATTATTAAACTCCACACTATAATTATACATGCGCATCTCACTACTTAACCCCTTTTGAAGCGAAAACTTCTTCGGAATCAGATACTATTTTAGCAATCTATATTTACCAAGCTATAAGGGTCCCCCTTATTAACCGTTCACTAATGTTTTTCTGCTTACTTTTTTGGTACAGTATACTCTCTACTAATCAATTAATTGCGCTATTAAGCGCATTCTTGTTGACCATAATCCATTCCTTGTAAATAAGCATCATAACATTATATTTTGTTCAAAATCAACTAATCCTACTTAAAAACAATTTAGAACAAGGACTATAAAACAGTCATATAATTATCAATCTCATGTTGATACCAACAGAAAATCAATACATCTCACCCACATTTGACATTGACATATCGACCGAGATTAACATGTCAAATAAGGCGCACCAACTTTATCACTGGTATCCATCGATTAACATTAACATAACATTGACAAGCGGACACTTATCAAAAATGTTTGTACCTATCTAAACTTCAAGATCTATATTAGTTGAACATTAGTCCATTGCAACGGATTGTACGGAAGTAAGTTAATTAATAAACTACCTTTGAAAATGTTTCAATGCTAGTAATACATAAAAAAAGAAACACCATGAAACTATCAATCGCATGTTGATACCGATGAAAAGATAACCGATTTTTAATCTCTTATTTGTTATTGATATGTCAACCGAGATTGACATGTTAGATGATTGTGTTCTTTTGTTATCCATATCATTTTGATTAAGATTGACATAACATTAACAATAAGGTGTCAAAAAAGAAGAAACGTTTATAGCTTTCAAGATTTCAAAATCTATATCGGTTGAGCTTTTTCTTCTGTGGCAGCTTTCTCGAAGTGAATTTAGTGACAATCTATCCTAGAAAATGTTTCGACACCATCAAAACACAGTTAAAAATTTAATCGGGATAATAAATAATGACAGTAATTCAATGATTTTTACCCTTTGTTTATCATTGACCTATAGTCTGAAACAACACATAGAGAAGAATACTGTCTATATTGTTAATGTCATATTAACAATTCGTATTTAACATCAATATGACATTAACAATTAAGTAGTTGAAATACGCATAGATGCAGATCTTGGGTCTTCGAGATCTGCATTAGTTATAAATTTATCTACCACAACAGATTTCTATTGAAAAATAAAAAAGAAACACTTTAAAAGAACTATAATTGTGATTAGAAACTAACAAGAACTCCATACAATGGACAATTTTTTATTAGTGACACCCAAAAATTTAAAAGTTTCCCCTTTGTTTATCATTGATATATAACCTGAGATTAACATGTTAAGCACTTGTTTTCTTTTGTTATCAACATTATTCTAGTTGATATCGATATAACATTAACAATAATGTGTCAAAAAAGGAAAAGTGTTTATAGCTTTCAAGATTTCAAAATCTATATTGGTGAAAATTTTCTTCTGTGACGGTTTTCTCGAATTGAATCTAGTGATGATCTATCCTTGAAAATGTTTCGACACTATCAAAACATAGTTAAAATTTAATCGCAATAATAAATGACGACAGCAATTCAATGGTTTTCACCCTTTGTTTATCATTGATATATAGTCTAAAAGCAATACGTATAGAGAAATGCTGTCTATATTGTTAATGTCATATCAATAATTTGTATTTAACATCAATATGACATTAACAATTAAATAGTTGAAATCTGCATTAGTTAAAAGTTTATCTACCACAACAGATTTCTATTGAAAAATAAAAAAAGAAAACATCCTAAAAGAACTATAATTGTGGCTAGAAACTAACAAGAACTCCATACAATTGACAGTTTCTTATTAGTAACACAAAAAAATCAACAGTTTTCTCTTTATTTATCATTGATATATAACCTGAGATTGACATGTTAATAGGGCTATTTATCAATTAATGGTAGTTTTATATCAACTATCACCAATTCGTATTGACATAACATTAACAATTATCGATTCTAAAATTGAGAATATACAAATAGAGATTTAGATTCTACATCTATTAAAAGGCTTTTTTCTATAGCAAAATTCACTGGATAAGCCGGAGAAGATATCATTCTTAAAAGCATTTTGATAGTAGCCAAAAACAATAAATCGTTTTTTATTACTTCCGATTTAAAAGTAGCCATTGTATGAATCAATTTTGATTATATAGAGATCACTTGTAAAGGGCGGTGACCCCTAGAAAAAGTGAGTTTATATTAAACCGCATTAAAAGTAGTTCAATAACCTATAATAACCTTCATGTGCATTCTAAAGACCCACTGAAACCAATTAACTATACAATTTTTAGTTTTCTACTACCGAGTATCATAAGTTATAATAAATATAGGCCTTTACTTACTATTAGTATGGACTTTTTGTTTTACATTTATACATATTTTTTAGCTTTTAAGTCTTTAAGTTTAATACTATATCTTTATAATTTATTTACAAATCACTCATATTTTCTTATCATTAATATATTGTAGACTAATTTGTTAATTTCATAGCAACAATAACCATTAATGACTAACAAATTATTAACAAGACATTAACAATAGTTAGTTTAAACCCTTATTTATCAACGTCATGTTAATAAGTGATACTTTACATATCAATGATATATTTCATGTCAATGTCAATCGATAGAGGTATTTAGGTTTATATCGTCGAAAAACACTTAACATGTTAATCTCACTTTCTATGTTAATTCCATTTTACTGTCGCCATTATATTTCAAGGAGGTATAACAATGATTGAACAAGGTAACCAAAATACAACTGAACATACTGAGCCAAATAATACAAACTCTAGCCATGAAGATGCTTTTGAAAAAGCATGGCGAATAACAGAGTTTTCAAAACTAGTAGGCCGACATCATAATACTGTATACAATTGGTTCAATATCCTAGAGGAAAAGGGGTTACACGGAACATTAAGAACCAATAATACAAATGAAAAGTTATATAACACACTGGATTTAGACATAGCTTTATTTATCAAGCAAAAGAGGGATGAAAAGTGGTCACTAGATGCAATTATTGATCTTTTACCACATCAATTTGAACTAAGACTAGTTTCTCCAGAAAATCAAACCAGTGAAGTCTCAACCCAATTAAACATGCAGGAAGCTGCAGCGACTATTGAAAGAATAGTAGAGCAAAAGATTCAAATGCATTTACGAAGCATTGAATTAGAGTATCAAGGGAAGTTTGAAGATGCTATACGTGCAGTGCTCCCTGAACCAGAAGACCCTGAAATGTTAAAAGAGCGCCAAAGGCAAGAAAGACTAGATAATATGATAATTCAACATAGAGCGCGTACAGAGTTAAGAAAACAAGCTGAAAGAGAGTGGAGTGCACAACCAGAAGAAACTCGTATTAAAAAAGTTGGTTGGTTTAAAAAAGAGGAAGATCTTGCGAGAAAACAACTTTTCATAGAAAACTATATTGATGAGAACATGATTGAATATATGAAAAGTGTAATGAAAACAGAAAAATAAGCCTGGAAAATTCCAGGCTTATTTTTTATTTTGTTCCAAACATCTTATCTGGATCCATAAATGCGGCTAATTCTTCATCATTTTGCGCTTGTGGTTCTTCATCTTTAACTGGTTCTAATTCAAAGTAATCACCAAAGTTAATATTGAAATCATCATCCGAGTCTTGCGCTTCAATAGTATTAATTTGAGACTTTGTATATTGAATTTGACTTTGTTTTTCTTTAAATTCATTATATTCTTCAACTAATCCTTTAGATAATCGTGATGGTAGTGCATCTGTTTTATAGAAAGTATACACGCTACCCATAAAGTCATTTTTACTAACTAAATAACCATTAAAAACAGTTCCATTGATTGGGAGTTTATTTGTTACTTCTACTTTAGCATCATCCATAAATGAATCATCAATGTTCTTTTGTTCATCTAAAATTGCTAACATGCCAAAATGATGCACCTTTGATGCCTCTAAATCTCCATTTTCATTTGTCTTCATCAGGTCAATTGGATGGTGGAATGAGCTTCCTTTCAATGATTCTGAGAACATATCTACAATTTCTTTACTATTTTCAATTTGATTCATATTACGTGAAACCTTATTAATTACTAAACATCCTGATTTTTCTAGCAAAATTCGTTTAAAGTCTTGGGAATCTAGAATTACTGATGTTCCTGAACCGTTTGCAGCTGTGTTTAACTCATGAATAATATCTCCAATGCGCTGATTTGCATAGTCGCGTGAGTTTGCAATACCTTTTTTCTCATTTTCGTTTAATCCTTTAAACTCATCATAAAAATGTTGGTTATCTCCAAATACAACAAATGCAACGCCTTTAGCTGGATCATTAGCTAACTTCCAAATTTCCTGTGAAAACTTATTTACTTGTCTCAGTACATCAGGTCCATCTGCTCTAACTGGAAGTGTAACTACAATACCCATTTTAATAAAATCTTTACGCTCAATTGCATTATTGAATGCAATTCTTGCATACTTTTGTTGATTTGCTATTAATTCTTCTCTAGGAACTTTCATTGCCATACTTTTAAGTTCTTCCGCGATTACAGGTTTATTATGAAAAGCAGAGAATTCTTCAATTGCTTTAATAATTGTAGATGTACCTGTGCCACCACCTAAACCTGCAAAAAATAGCACTAATTCATCAGATGGTCTTACACGTTCCGTTATAAATTCTTTTAATTTATCTTTAGCTTCATCATTAGATTCTAAAACCTTTACAGCACGCTCAGGATTCTTACCTAAACCACCTAATTTTAGTGAAACTTGATTACTTTTTGGAACATGTTTCAGTTCAGCTAAATCTCCGTCATTACTATTTAATGCAAGACAATTATAAACTGCTGTACCGTCTGTATGTTTATACTCAGCAAACTTATCTACCATTCTAGTTCCAGCTTGCCCAAAACCAACCATAGTCATTTTTACCGCAACTTCGTTTTTCAGAAAGTTTTTCGCCATTATTGTATCTCTCCTTTATTCTATTTACTTATTTTTTACGTTTCTCTAATTCAACTAAAATTTGTTGTCCTCTTATTGTCGAAATTAAGAACTTATACGGATGCATAATCTTTTCTGTTATTAATGACATAGAAGCTAAAGTGCCAACACTTCCCTCTGCTGATCTTCTTGAAATGTTAGTTCTTTCAAGTTCTAACGAATAAGATTTACCCTTAGGCTTCTTTACTCTCCTATCAATAACAACATTTTCTACTATCTCATTTATTGAAATACCTCTCATATACTTTGTCTCTTGGTATTGTTTGTTTACTTGAGATCCTATGTAATGAAATACATTGTACAGTATTTCGTCTTCTTCAATAATGTCTGCGAACATTTCCACAACTTCTTGAGTAAATTTGTTCTGTTTATATTTTTCACTTAATACCTCGTTCAAGTTGTCCCCCCCTTAAAACGTTGGTTAATTATTCCTAAAAATATATTACATCATTATAAGACGTATATCAAGTCATTATATATAAGTCTTATATAAAGTCATTATATACAAGACTTATATAAGACTTGTACGTTTTAAAATTGAATTAATCTCTTATATATCAACATTTAACATATAAGACGTATATGTAAGTCGTTCATATACGTAGTAAACAGAACATGTTAATATCAGATTTCATATAACTAACAATAACTATCGGATACTAAATAAGAATACAGTATTTATGTAGAATTTTATCTAGATTTATATTTTCAATATATGATACTCCTAAAATATAATGCTATTATCATGCTTATTACACTTATACAACCTATATGTACGAACTATATATAAGACTTATATATAAACACCTATAAATAAAGGATTTATATACTTTTATATTAATTTCATGTCAATATAATATTATCACAAATCATTACACGTCTTATTTATAAGACTTATATATAAGGCGTATAAATAAGTCTATAAAAAAAGAGTAATACTTAATAAGTATTACTCTTTTAACTATAAAGTTTTATATAAAACACTTAGTTTATTGAAAATAACTTCATGATCCCGCTTCTTATTTACCAACTCATTTCTCTCTCTGTTGTCAACAGAAAGGAAAGGGGATGTTAATGTCATGTTATATTTAGTTATTTCTTTTATTAATTCCGTAGTTATTTCTGAGATTTGCAGGAATAATACATAAAATTGTGATTCATTTTCATTCAATTGGCTCTCTTTGTAGTTAAGTTCTGTAAACTTCTCAGTATAACTTGTCAATTTCATATCAATATAATCGCTATAACTAACATGTAAAGTCATGATGTTGTTAAACTCAGCCAAACTAATTAATTTCTTTGTTAAACATAGATTTACTAAATAAATCTTGTATACAGCTTTAAATGAAATAACATATTTAGTTCTCTTTTTTATTAATTGGATGTATTCACCGTATTTATTGATTAAATATCTTAATTGATTAGATTTTATCCTCAAAATTCTACTAACTTGTGAGGTATTATACGTTTTATAAGGATCTAGAGCTGCAAACTGTATTGGAATTATCTCATATTCGTTATTTAATGTGTTGATTACTTTGGTATAAAGAAAGTCCGTTTCAAATTCACTTTGTATTATCTTTGTTATTAACCCATATTCAGTGTTCCAATTCCGCATTTTTTCACCCCTTAAATCAGATTGTAACATGCAAAATATAAAATATACACAATTTTCATTTACTTTATTATGTTTATTAACTTATTTCTTTTATGATGTGATTTTTCCTTCTGACAAACAGCTACCTCTACAGAATTAAATAAAATTCAGTTCAATACTTAATTTCATCTATGCAAAAGTATATTCACTGTATATTTTATCTATTTTTGATACTCTACAACATATACGACGAAATACACATGACGAACCCTTATTTCATCATTAGAGTTCGTCATATGTCCTCTTATTTATGTCGAAGTATATATGACGAACTCTAATAACAAATTTCTACTTGATATCATTGAATTTTATTACTCACACCTGACGATACAATATGTGGTTTTAAATCAAGAGTTCATAGGGGATAACGGGTTACTTTTTTGCAAATTTCAGTTAAAATATACTTTAATCATTTTTATGTTCTGAACTGCTTAATTTATCCAACATTAATTGCTTTTATTTCATGACAATTGCACTCGATTTCATGCAAGTTTCCGTATATTATTTCCATATCAAGGGAGTGTTTAAAATTGAAAAAATCATTTGATCATGCCGTTAAATATATCGTCGGGGAAAATGATCGTGGAGTTTATTTTAATCGTTCTGACATTTTTACAGTTTTATTTTTATATGAACAGCGAACAGTATCTCAAATTCAATTACGCAAATTTTATGAATTGATAAGTGGGGATCCTATAAGTCGAACTACATTTTCATCAAAGTTAACTAAGTGGGCAAAAATGAAATTAATAAAAAAAGAAAATATAAGTGTGAGAAAAAAGCGAGGCTTTACATTGGATTTCGTTTCTATTTCTTCAAAAGGGGCTGAAATATTATATCGGTTAAAATTGATCTCTGATTGTAGCACCTCGTATGTTACTAAAAGGCAATATGAACACAATATAGCAATTACGCAATTTATATTAAACTTACTTGAAGCAGAATCAACTAATGAACATACCGGCGCAATTGTAGGTGGTAATGGAGATTATCTATTCCCGCTCAACAAAATTGTGAAGCAAAACTTACAGTTGCCAAACCTGCTGTATTCCACTTCAAATGATGTCCACTTTTTGTACGAAGATGAGGAATACTGCGAAATATTTCAGCCAGAACTTCAATCCGTTTCCTTCCAACCAGATCTACCTCAACTCGTATATTCATTTCGTCCATCTAAAGAGTTTTATCCAGACTCAATGGGAAACCCATTAATAATTCCGGATTGGGTTATTACTTGTAACGATTCTATTATCAATATTGAAGTTGATACAGGATCAGAAAACATTCCGTTTTTAGAAAATAAATTAAAAAAATATCTCGATATTGCTGCTGCTAACCCATCTAAACGGTATTACGTTTTATTCTCTGTTATTGATGATTCCTACCATACCATTTCTACTTACAAAAAACGGACTACACGTGTTACAAATTTAAAGAAAGCTTTTGGCAATATTCCACGTTTAAGTGTAGTGAACAACCTAAATGTTTACGTATGTAATATGGGTAGTTCGGCACTTGTAGTAAATAATATCCTGCAAGAAATTCGCGAAATTAATAGTTCAAACAAAGGTCATCTGCTCAAAAAAATCACCGAATGTTTAAACATAGACCCTTATTTTTCTTATTCAACAGAGTGGATATCTAATAAAAATGAAATCCAAGCGAAAGGGATTCAGCATTATAAACTGCTTGAGCTAACAGATGACATTTTGGTATTTCAAAAAAAATCACCTGCTGAAGAAAAAAATTCTTTAGATTACTTAGAAATAGTTTGTATATTAACAATACTTAAGATAGGGGAGGTTAACGCACACTTTAAATTACAACAATTATCAGGATTGTTGGCCATGCAAAATCAACACCGAACACTAAACCCAATTAAGATTTTGGGAATATATGAAGCGGATGAATTAGAGCATGGGCAGCAGGCCATTTTTACTGACTTGTATCACAATACCATAGCACCAGAGAATATTTTATTGGCTACTTCTGCTGAATTGCTTAATTTCACCGCTGCTTTTTATTCGTTAAAGGAGAGGGTGAAACAAGAATTTGGAGAATGCAGTTCAAAAGAATACTGAACTCAATACAACACCAGGTAATGAGGAAGATCCAAAAGCAGGAAAGAGCAAACAAAAATCCTATACAGTCACAATTGACATTACAAAAAGCTGGAAATATCGTCTAGCAGCTCGCTCATCATACTACGTAATTACATTACTACTGTTACTAGCTTGGTATTTTGCTTTCAGAGGAATATATAAATACGCTTCTTTTTGGTCAATTCAAATGGGAGCTCCATTACCTACGTTAAGTATCTTTGGTAATCCGTTCGATACTCATTATTACATTGAAACTTTTTTTAGCTTTTGGATATTAATTTATACTTGGCAGCTTTCAACTAAGGTTAAGACTTATCAGGAGATAAAACGTAGATGGTTTATTTTCTCAATGATGTTAATCGGAATAGTTGCCCAGTACTTATGGGCGTTTAGTGTTCCATTAGCTAGGATATTCATACCATTCTTAAATTCGAAAGCTGGAGAAGTTTCACTAAATGACAAAGGATTAGAGGATACTATACTTTCAAATTTTAGTAATATCATGCACCTTGTATTTGCTATACCTGTAATTATTATTATTCTCGTACTCTTATGGCTCTTTAAGATTTTTTATGAACATAAAAAAGAGCTATTAGATGAATTCGGTAAATGGGAATACGTGTTTAAAATACCTGGTTGGATGCTTTCCTTTTTGAATGATGATCGCCAACGAAAACTTGCTACTTCATTACACAGATTTTTCACTGAAAAAAAACCTTCAAAACTGCCAGAGCCTGATATCTTTCTCGGCCCTAACAGCGCTACGCGAGAAATGGCAGTAATACAGGGTAAGTCTTTAACACTTAATATAATGATCATCGGTAACATTGGTACAGGTAAATCAGCTGCACTAGGTTTACCAATTGCTAATCAAATTCTTGATTATATGGCTTCAATGATTAATAACTTTAAAGTCTTATATGCAAGAAAAGATTATCATTCAGAGGATGTAAAAGGAACGCAGGTAAATGGTCTTACAGTTATTGAGCCATCTAATGACTTCTGCGAAAAAGTATATAAATTGGTATTAGCACACAAGATTCCCGAAAGTGTTATTTTCTATTTAGATCCAACGAATCCTGATACCCCTTCTATAAATTTTGTACGTGGGCCAGTTGATAAAGTTGCTGAGATGTTATGTTCCGTATTAACGGGGCTCTCTGATAATGGAGCAGGAAATCCGTTCTTCGTTCAATCTGAGCGTTCTCATCTTAAACAACATATTTATTTGTTAAAACTCCACGATTCAAACTTTGAAGCTAGATTTGAACATTTAATCGATATGTATAATGATGCTAACCTCGTTTTTGAGATGCATCTCAAATTAAAAGAACGACTTCCAAATGATATTGAATCTATCCCTGATAGAGATGAACGAAATCATTGGCGCATAATGAAACAGGTGGATGAATGGTTTAATTTAAATTATGTACCTGAAATTTCTGGTGGTCGTGGGGGAGGGGAAGTAGTCTATCATACTGAAGGGAAATACTATGGACAGCCGAAGATTATTGACAAACAAGAAACCTTTGTTCGTGGTTTACGAAACACATTGAATGATATTTCTGCTCAACCATTGCTCCGACGTGTATTATGTGGTCCATCGAATTTTGACTTTGAAAAGCATCTAGAATTTGGTGGAATCCTTTTAATCAACACAGCAAAAGGTGAACTTTCTGACCTATCTGATGTATTCGGTAAATTATGTTTATACGCCGTGCAAAATGCTGTTTTCCGTCGTAAACCTAACGTATCTCCATACCATCCAGTTTTGGTCGATGAGTTTGCTGATTACATTTACAAGGCATTTAAAAGCTTCCCTGCACAATCACGTAAATATAAAGCACCTCTTACTGTTATTGCACAAACAATTAGTCAATTAGCAATTGAACATGGCCCAAGATTTATGGATATTCTATTAGGTACATTTCGTAACAAACTTGTTTATGGTGATGTTACTAATGAAGACGCTAAATTGTTTAGCAAACTTATGGGCACAAAAACAATCTATGAAGCACGTGAAGGTGATCAAGAAATTGATATGGTTACAGCTGAAACGAAAACACAAAGCACACGTAGAACATCATACTCTTATTCGAAAACAGAGGTACCAATTCTTTCTGAAAATGATATATTGATTCAAAAAGCATTTCAGTGTGCCGCTAAAATTGTAAAAGATAATGCCCCACAAGGAGGAATACAAGTAAACGCAAACTTTGTTCCTGCCACAGAGTTTAAAACTGCTAAAATTCAAGTTGATGCAGAGGCAGCTACTTATTGGTTAAAGATTCGAGAAGAGTCGTTAAATGCAGAAATTAAATATAATGATTATGTTACAGATACAGATGTTGATAGTGAAGAAAATGTAATTGAGGAATTAAGCACACCTGCACCTGCTCCTACTGCTATTAAAGGTTGGTTACAGACATTAAATCCTGATACTTACGATTATTATAGTAACGAGGATGAAACTAACAATGAAGTTGAGTTAACTATTAATCAGCCTGTGCAAGATAACTCAAGAAAATCTGCCCCAAGACTTGAAAAAGGGGAGACTACAGCATCAATTCCTACTAACAATACAACAGAACACGTAAAAATTAATGAAGTGGTGAATATTCAAAAAGAGAATGTACCAAATACAGGTACACATAGAGAGCCTATTGATTTTAACAATAAAGCACCAGTTATTACTGAAACTCCTATAGAAGTGCCAAGGACGAAGCATACACCACAGTACAGAGAGCCAGCTTACACATCTACTGTCACTCATAATCAGCAGGAACAGGAAATTCAACGCACTGCAGAAATCAACGGTAAAAATACAACTTCTAACCTAACAATGCAATGGTTGCAACAACAAATGGCCGCTACTGTTTCTCAAGATGATGAAAATACAATATCTTCAGATGAAATGGAAGAAGGCTCTCGACTTCACAAACGAAAAGTGGCAGAAGTAACTCCAGAAAGTGCAGCAATTAAAGATAAACTCAGTCAATATATCGAAGGTGACATTGATCAGGATTGATACGCTATGTATATAATGAAAATATGATACTGAATATTTCTTCGGATAAGAAGGTGTGGGTTGCAAACTCATACCTTCTTATTATTTCATATGCATATTTCCGAAAAGAGATTAGTTCTTTATGCTAAAATTTAATTGAGTTTGTGAAGAAACGAAGGAAAATATTAAACATTAAGATTTGGAGGAAAGACATTGGATATAGACAAATTAAATTTACCCATAGATAGTAAAGATTTTATACTTAATCATCAAATTAAAGAAAATGAATTCGAATGTCTCAATGTGGATTTTTATACTTATTCTAATGGTTTTCTTTTAGATGTAGTAGAATGGACAAAACAAAATGATTTTTCTTTATCTATTTTAGATAAAGAATATACAGAAAATTTTTTAGCAAGTTTAGAGAAGTTTAAATCATACCTCGTTATTGGGAGCAATATGGATTCAGGTAATCTAATTACAATCTACCAGCCTACAGGAGAAATATATGAGTTAGAACATGAAATTACGGAAAGAGTTGAAAGAAATTTTGTCAATTCTTCTATAGAGAAGATGTATTGCTGCTTCAATTGTTTTAAAAATTATTGGGTTCAACTAATAGAGCAGGAACAATACAAAGATCGTGACCTAATAAACACTTTTCATGAATTAAAGAACAAATTAGTGGAATTTGATAATAACATATTAATAAACGATGATGACTATAATAGACAATTTTGGAATTCTTTATATCTAAGCCAGTTAAACTTCCTTTTGGAAAAGTCAAACGAAAAATAGATTGTTTCTAATTGAAATACTTACATGAAATAAACTTTATTTCAAAGCAACAGGAGACTTTTTAAGAAACAAAACCAGAATACGATACAACTTTTACATATAATCGTACTGTTGTCGCTTTTAAATAAAGTCACGGTGTTTATAAAAAAGTTGTGATGTTTTGTCCCTTTGAATCAGTTTATTTAAAGGGAGGATAGTGAAAAGAAGACCTGAACTGAAAGGAGGATTAAGGAACTGTTGAGTAGCAATAAAGTTACTCCACTAAAGGTCCAGATTATGGAATAACTCCTTACTGGTTAAAATTTTAGAGAAGAAAAATAAAAAACCAGTAAGGAGTGGTTTCTTAATCTCGCATTGCCCCCGCCTCTCGGGAAGTCATTGCTCCTTGTCCTTCTCTTACATCATTTTGAATTTCTTGTTTTACTTTTTGCGCATCAGTTTCAGCAAAATTTGGTTTCATAATAGAACCAGACTTCTCTATAGATTTTTTATGATGTTGCATACAAACCCTCCTCAATTTAACGTTTAACAATCTTATTATTTACAAAAATACACTCGGTATACCCCGAGTAGTTGAACGAATTTCACGTAAAGTAAAGGGGGGGGGGAAATTAAATAAGTGGTTTCTGATTTTAGGAATAGCCAATAGAAATTATTCCACAATCGAGCGCGATTATGGAGCAATACAGGCAGAAAATGATCAAACTAAAAAGAAGCAGGTACCTCTGTAATAAGGTATCTGCTTCTTTTCACATAGATTCTATAATCATTTGTCTTTCATACCACTTGTTAAGTTTTTCATTAACACTTTTTGAAATGCGTTTCATTTTTTTATTACAAAATCTTGATAGCGTAGCAGGGGATAAACCTATTTCATCTGCTATCTCACGCATTGTTCTATTTTGATGCATATGCTGATACATAATTTTTTCTCGAATCATGTCTTCTGATCCTTCAGTCGTTTGTTTTACTGTATCTGCAATATAATGGTCATCCTGCTTCTCTTGCATATCTATAGCTTTTTTCTTTACCATACTATCTATATTGTTCATCAATTCTTTTGGAGGTAAGATAATGATTCCCAGTTTTTCATAGTAATTCTTAAACCAATTGCGTTCTCCTATCTTTGTTTCATCCAATTCTTCTGCATATGCCCAATGTGAAATGACATTTTCTTTTTCTAGGTCAATTAAAACATTTTCTAATTGTTCTCGAATTCGGTGTGGGCGTCCAGACGTAGTTTTGATACCAATTACAGATAGTAAACCTTTTTCCCCACCAATTGAGTATGGTCTTTTTAAAGTACTGTATTGCTGGCGGATTCTCCACTGCCATGATAAATAACGTATTAACCGTTTATGAAACTTGTGTCTATAGCTATTATATTCTAGTGCTTTTTTCGATAATAAAGCAGTTGTAATATTAGAACCATACAAATACCCCGACAAGAAGCTGCCTGGTTTAATCTTGCAGGATTCTATCCCCATATATTCATTTGTGTTCTTATCTCTCCATAGCACTACAGAATCTAGTACAAAAAGCCTTTTGATAACTTCACGTTTCACTTCGAATTGCTTTCCAGTTTCTGCTCGATCGTTCAGTACTACAACTTCATTATCATCATTCAAATAAATAAAGATACTAGCCAAAGCTGCAATACGTTGCGCTATTTTTATCTTATCTTCTGCACGATAATATTCTACACCATTTGCAGATGCTTTTGGCATATTGCACAATTCCAATACATTTTCATAACTAAAGTCTATAAATTCGTCTGGGGATTTAGCTTGATTTAGCCACTGGATTGTAATAGTATCCAAACAATCTGCTGTAAGATCATCCATATTACTAATTACTCCATCAACCAATATAGACCATCTTTCTGCTTCGTTTGTGTTAACTAGTCTCAAATCCTCGTCCTTATGTGAGGATAGTTGTGCAACTCCGCTTGAATTTTTCGTTTCTAATGGTAATACCGGGTTTGCTGCTGCTTCATCTTCTTCAAACTGATTTTTTGCTATTCCATCACGTAATTGATAATACATTGCGTCATTAGTTACAGGATAGTAATCATCAGATATATCTTCTATATGTTCTTTTACCTGACTATCTTCAAAAATTGAAATTTGAGTTGGTTCAACTGCTTCAACTTTTTCTCCAAATTCTTGTTCAATGATCTTATCTAGTACATTTTGAATCTCAATTTTATATTTATTCAGATTGGCATAAATGTTCAACAACGATATTCCTTGCTCTTGTTTCTGACCTAACCAAGAAACAAGTGTTGAAAAGGAAGGGGACATATTAGCTGATGTTACTAATTTATCGTGATTCTCTTGTACTTCATTATAATATTTATTCCATTTGGTCCATAACTGCTTATTTTCTTCATAAATTGGAGCAGCAAGTAGGAGGGCATCACTGAACAATACTAATACTTTCTCCATATTTAAATACCTCCTAACAATGTTCATTATGAATATAATTTGAATCTTAAAAATGTGAAACGTCATAGCTATATGATGGCTACACAGCCGTAAAGTTAAAGTGTTTTCAGAATAATCTGTGCGGAATTATGATTTATTATATACTTTAGCATAATCACTTCATATCTTATGTGCTTGTCTTTAATTATTTGAACTACTCACCAATTAACATCCTCACAGACTGTTTGAATTGTGAGATTCCTAAGTACGGAACCCTAACGGTTTCTAATTCATTAGGCTATCCCCGTAGTTCCTACGGTTAAGAGACGAATGGCTTCATTTCTAAGATTGAGCGCTGCGTTCCGATCTCTATCGTGATGTGTGCCACAAGAAGGACAATCCCACTCACGAATGGTTAAATTTTTAATATCTTTGTTTTTGTAGTCACAATTGGAACATAATTGACTAGAAGCAAATGTTTTAGATACCACAACCACTTGTTTGCCATACCACTTTGCTTTATATTCCAACATTGTTCGAAATTGTGACCAAGACACTTCACTAATCGCTTTTGCAAGCTTTTTATTTTTGAGCATGTTACTGACTTGTAAGTCTTCCATGCCGATAACATCGTGGTTTTTGATGATATCAGTAGAAAGTTTATGTAAGTAATCAGCTCTTGTATTTGCAATATGTTCATGGATCCTTGCAACCTTCACACGTTGTTTATTCCAGTTGGAAGAACCTTTCATTCTTCTAGAAAGGATACGCTGTGCTTTCGCTAACTTTTCTTCTAATGTACGGAAGAATTTAGGATTCTTATATGTTGTCCCATGAGAAAGAATAGCAAAATCTTTTAGCCCCACGTCGATACCAACAGATGAACCTGTTTTTTCGACTGGTTGTACTTCTGTTTCTGTAAGAATAGAAACAAAGTATTTACCGCTTGGGTAACGTCTAATTGTAGCATGTAGGATACGCCCTGACACTTCACGACTTTTGGCAAATCTAACGAAACCAAGTTTAGGTAACTTTATTACATTACCTGTAATGGTGATATTACGATTTACACATTTGGTTGTATAGGATTGTACTTTATTCTTTTTAGACTTGAATCGTGGAATCTCATTCTGTTTCTTAAAAAAACGTGAAAAAGCATCTGCGAGGTTTTTCAATGTGGATTGAAGAGCGATACTATCTACTTCTTTTAACCAAATCGTATCCTGTTTCTTCTTTAATTGAGTAAGCTTAGCAGAGCAAGAGGGATAAGTTAACCCTTTTCCAGCTTCTTTATAAGTATCATTCCAAAGAGCAAGAAAATGGTTAAATACAAAGCGACTGCAACCTATAGTTTTAGCAATTAATATTTCTTGTTTCTTATTCGGGTAGATACGAAATTTATATGCTTTATTTACTAGCATAGGTTGCACCTCACTTTTTCATATTATATCTACAGTATACAAAAAAACGTAGGCCTATGCCTACTGACATCCATCTCCCACCTTTAATTGGGATTTCACACCTTCACATTTTTGAGGAAGGAGTCTTCTGTCAGAATACGAAAAACTGTTCCTATTTATAAAATTACTACTTTACAATACATTTTCAATTGTTGATTGTAAATAAAGTGGCGAAATTTATAAAAAAGATGAGATAATTTAACACTTCAATTAAACTAATATAATGACGTACATTCTTTATTTTTCATTTTATTCATTTATATTGATTCCTTTCTTATCACTTAAATATCTTGCTACATTAGTAAACAACCTTATTATGACTATAACATTTTATTTGAAATCATCTAGCCTTATTGTGGCTATAACTCCTTACTTAAAATTACATAGCTTTATCATGGCTATAATTTCTTACTTGAAATCACGTATCCTTATTGTAGCTAAAACTCCTTACTTGAAACCTCATAGCTTTATCATGGCTATAATTCCTTACTTGAAACCCCATAGCCTTATCATGGCTATAACTCCTTACTTGAAACCCCATAGCCTTATCATGGCTATAATTCTTTACTTGAAACCCCATAGCCTTATCATGGCTATAACTCCTTACTTGAAACCCCATAGCCTTATCATGGCTATAATTCTT
>NZ_VOVA01000023.1 GCF_015071065.1 Bacillus cereus
GTTTTTAAACAGTACACAAAAGAAGTAAAGGGAATACATAAGTAATACAAACACGTTGCCCAAGAGTAAATCATATTATATAAGAAATTGATGTATATTTTCCGGAAATTTGTTAAGGAATAGAGGTATATAATATGTTTATTTAAAAAGGGAGGAAAAATCATGAAATTACCAAGTGAAATTTGCATCGTTTGTGAGACGAAAAGAGAAGAAGGAATATATGTATATAATAATTTAATATGTTACGAGTGCGAAAGAAATCTGGTGAATACTGAGACAAATGACCCGAAGTATATGCATTATTTAAAACAACTGCGAAAATTAGAAGTATCATATTTTTAAATAGGCATTATGCCTATTATTTTTTTTGCCCTAATATCTGTATAATAGATACAAAATGAATAATAAGGAAGATATATATGAATCAAAATCGTATGCCTTTATATGAGGCGTTAATGGGATTTAAAGAAAGGCGCCTACTATCTTTTCATGTTCCGGGTCATAAGAATGGTTTAAACTTCCCTCAGAAAGCTTCAGGGGGGTTTAAGGACATATTATCGATTGATGTAACAGAGTTAACAGGATTAGATGATTTACATAGTCCGTTTGAATGTATAGATGAAGCACAGCAATTATTAGCTGAAGTATATGGCGTGCACAAAAGTTATTTTTTAATTAATGGTTCAACAGTTGGAAATTTAGCAATGATTTTGTCTTGCTGCGGCGAACATGATATTGTCCTCGTACAAAGAAATTGTCATAAATCAATCATTAATGGTTTGAAATTAGTAGGGGCTAATCCGGTCTTTTTAAATCCATGGATTGATAAAGTACATAACGTACCAGTAGGTGTTCATGATGAAATTATTAAGGAGGCAATTACAAAGTATCCAAATGCAAAAGCACTTATTTTAACACATCCTAATTACTATGGTATGGGAATTGATTTAGAGGCAAGTATCGCTTACGCACATGCACATAAAATTCCTGTTCTAGTAGATGAAGCCCATGGGGCACATTTTTGTATAGGGGACCCCTTCCCAAAGTCAGCATTAGTTTATGGTGCGGATATTGTGGTTCATTCCGCACATAAAACATTACCTGCGATGACAATGGGATCTTATTTACATATAAATAGCCGTTTGGTGAGCGAAGAAAAAGTTTCCTCCTATTTAAGTATGCTACAATCTAGTAGCCCATCGTATCCAATTATGGCTTCTCTTGATATAGCACGTTTTGCAATAGCAGTTATAAAGGAAGAGGGTCATGATGAAATCGTTGAGTTTTTACGCCGATTTAAAGAAGGATTGCGATCTATCCCGCAAATATCCATTTTGCAATATCCATTGCAAGATGAATTAAAGGTTACGGTGCAAACTCGCTGTCAGTTATCGGGGTATGAATTACAGTCTGTATTTGAAAAGGTTGGTATATATACGGAAATGGCAGATCCATATAACGTCCTATTTATATTACCGTTACAAGTAAATGAGGGGTATATGAAAGCTATAGAGATAATTCGAGTGGCTTTGCAGCAATATAAGGTAAAAGACAAGACAGCATCAATTCGTTATACTTATAAAGGGGAGATTTCCCCTTTACCGTATACGTATAAACAATTAGAGAGATACGAAACGAAGTTAGTATCTATAGAAGAAGCCGTTGGTATGATAGCTGCAGAAATGGTGATTCCGTATCCACCTGGAATTCCATTGATCATGTATGGAGAGAGAATTACTCAGGAACATACAAAGCAAATTACTCATTTAGAGAAAACAGGGGCTCGTTTTCAAGGTAGTACGAAATATATGAACGTGTATGATATAGAAAGTAGGTTTTAGGATGAAGGGATTATTTGTAACAATTGAAGGGCCAGAAGGTTCGGGTAAAACAACATTAATTAAAAGCTTATTACCATATTTCGAGCAAAAGGAACAAAAGGTAATGGCGACGCGAGAACCGGGTGGTATTGCAATTTCTGAAGATATTAGAACGATTTTACATAAACAAGAGTATACGATGATGGAAGCACGTACAGAGGCGCTCTTATATGCTGCTGCACGTAGACAACATTTAGTGGAAAAAGTTATGCCAGCACTTGAGGAAAACTATCTTGTACTATGTGATCGTTTTATAGATAGCTCTTTAGCGTATCAAGGATATGCAAGAGGCTTAGGTATGGATAAAGTATTTGAAATTAATCGTTTCGCAACGGAAGATTGTATGCCTGGTTTAACAATCTATTTAGATATTGAGCCAGAGGTAGGTTTAGCACGAATTGAAAAAGATGCAGGACGTGAAGTAAATCGACTAGATATGGAAGATATCTCTTTTCATAAACGTGTGCGTGAAGGGTATTTACAAGTTGTAGAGCGTTTCTCTAATCGCATTGTATTAGTAAATGCTGATCAACCAATGAAAAAACTTATAGAAGAAGTTGTTCAGATTATAGAAGATAAATTGTTATAATAGAAGGAAAGAATGAAATAAGTGAGGTATGCAGTATGATAAATACGTGGGAGCAGCTTTCTGCTATACAGCCCATCGGTGTCAAAATGTTGATGAATAGCATTGCAAAAGAGCGTATATCCCACGCTTACTTGTTAGAGGGAGGGAAAGGGACTGGGAAGTTCGCCACAGCAATTCAAATGGCAAAAAGTTTTCTCTGTTTACAAAGAAATGGTGTAGAGCCTTGTCATGTATGTACGAATTGTCGCCGAATTGATTCAGGTAACTACCCAAACTTACATATTGTAAAACCAGATGGATTATCTATTAAAAAACAGCAAATTCATGATTTACAAGAAGAGTTTTCAAAAACAGGATTAGAAGCAAATAAAAAAGTATATATTATTGAGCATGCAGATCGTATGACAGCAAATGCAGCGAATACGCTCTTAAAGTTTTTAGAAGAACCAAGTAGTGATACAACAGCTATTTTACTTACTGAACAAAGTCATCAGATTTTAAATACAATCTTATCTCGTTGTCAAGTTGTTACGTTTAGGCCGTTGCCTACAGAATCTTTAATTAAGAGGTTAGAGGAAGAAGGTATTACAGTTTCTTTATCTACACTTGCTGCGCAGCTTACAAATAGTTTTGAAGAAGCTTTATTAATGTGTAATGATGAATGGTTTGCACAAGCGAGAGCTTTAGTGATAAAATTATGTGAAGCGCTCGAAAAAGATAAGGCCTCTATTTTTTTTGTACAAGAAAAATGGGGGAAGCACTTTGGAGAGAAAGAACAATTACAGCAAGGCTTAGATATGTTACTCCTTATTTATAAGGATTTATTATATGTTCAACTTGGAGAAGAAGATCGTCTTGTTTTTCATGAGCAGAAAGAGATGTTTGAATCCTTTTCTTATGCTCAGAAGCGCATTGTATCAGCTCTCTTTAATATATTAGAGGCAAAAAATAGAATCAACGCTAATGTAAATGCGCAGCTTGTGTTCGAACAGTTAGTGTTGCGGTTGCAGGAGGGATGACCGTTTTGTATGATGTAGTAGGTGTTCGCTTTAAGAAGGCCGGAAAGGTATATTACTTTGATCCAAATCAGTTCGATATCTCAGAAAATGAGTTTGTAATTGTAGAAACGGTAAGAGGTATTGAATACGGAAAAGTAGTTATTACCAAAAAGCAAGTTGATGAAAATGATGTTGTATTACCGCTTAAAAAAGTTATTCGTATTGCAAATGAAAATGATCGTACCATTGTTGAAGAGAATAGGCATGCTGCGAAAGAAGCATATCAAGTTTGTCAACAAAAGGTAGGAGAACATAATCTTGATATGAAGCTTGTAGATGTAGAGTATACGTTCGATCGTAATAAGATTATTTTTTACTTTACTGCAGATGGTCGGATTGATTTCCGGGAACTAGTGAAAGACTTAGCGGCAATTTTTAGGACAAGAATTGAGCTGAGACAGATCGGCGTTCGTGACGAAGCAAAAATGCTTGGTGGTATTGGTCCATGTGGTCGTATGCTTTGTTGTTCTACTTTTTTAGGAGATTTTGAACCTGTATCCATTAAAATGGCAAAGGATCAAAATTTATCATTAAATCCTGCAAAAATCTCTGGTTTATGTGGTCGCTTAATGTGTTGCTTAAAATATGAGAATGATGAATATGAGGCAGCAAAGGAACAACTTCCTGATTTAGATCAACGTATACAAACACCGGACGGTACTGGTCGTGTTATCGGATTAAATATTTTAGAAAGATTAATTCAAGTGGAACTAGTAGACAAGGAACGGATAGTAGAATATACGTTAGATGAATTAATTAATAAAGGGGTCGTTTCGAGTCAAACCACAGATTAATGAGGTGGGTGCTTGTGGAGAAAAAGGATATTTTTGCATCGGTTTCTAGTATGGAAGAGCAAATTGGACATTTATACAAACAGTTGGGAGAATTAAAACAACATCTTGCAGAATTATTGGAAGAGAACCAACATATAAAAATGGAAAATGAAAATTTGCGACATCGTTTTGAAGAAGTGCAGAACAAGGAAAAACAAAAAACTCAAAAACGCAAAGAAATGAAGGCGAAGACAGATATTGGTGAAGGCTACGATAACCTAGCGAGACTATATCAAGAAGGTTTTCATATTTGCAATCTACATTATGGAAGTGTACGTAAAGAGGGAGATTGTTTATTCTGTCTGTCATTTTTAAATAAAAAGTGAGATTACCTTTCCAATATAATTGGAAAGGTAATTTTTTATACATGAGAGTAGAATGAAATTTATTTTTACATTAATAGAGGATGAAATAGGGTAGGTTAAGTGTAAGAAAGGGAGCAATATATGAATTTATATGAAGATGAGCGTTTAGATTACTTATTAGCGCAAGATATGAAGATTGTACAAAGTCCATCAGTATTTAATTTTTCTTTGGATGCTGTTTTACTTTCAGACTTTGCTTGGGTGCCAATTCAAAAAGGTAATTTACTTGATTTGTGTACAGGTAACGCAGTTATCCCTCTTTTATTAAGTACAAGGACAAAAGGGAAAATTACAGGTGTAGAAATTCAAGAGCGCTTATATGATATGGGAATAAGAAGCGTTCAATATAATAATTTAGAAGAAAGAATTCATTTAATCCATGGAGATTTGAAAGATATGCCGGAGAAACTTGGACGTCATCAATATGATGTTGTAACATGTAATCCTCCTTATTTTCAAACACCACAAACTTCTGAGAAGAATATCAATGAACATTTAGCGATAGCTCGTCATGAAATTATGTGCACATTAGAGGATGTTGTATATGCAAGTAGCCAGCTAGTGAAACAGGGCGGGAAAGTAGCGTTTGTACATCGTCCAGGTCGTTTGCTCGACATCGTCACATTAATGCGTAAATACAAAATCGAACCGAAACGTGTGCGATTTGTTTATCCTAAGGCTGGTAAAGAAGCGAATACATTGTTAATTGAAGGAATTAAGGATGGGAATGCAGATTTAAAAATCTTACCACCTCTTTTTGTATATGAAGAAAACAACGAATATACAAAGGAGCTTCGTTCAATTTTATATGGAGATGAATAAGCATTGTTTTTATGTGGTGGAGTGTTCTGATGGAAGTTATTATGCTGGATATACAAATCATATAGAAAAACGGATTCAGACCCATAATAGTGGAAAAGGTGCTAGATATACACGCGCTAGGCTCCCAGTTGTTTTAAAATATGTAGAGGATCACGAGGATAAACGAACGGCTATGCAAGCTGAATATCACTTTAAACAGTTAACGAGGAAACAAAAAGAAGAATATATGCAAAAAGGAGAACGCTATGTGGCAGCAAAAAAGCTTTCAGCAAAATGAAAAGGGAGTTTTATATTTAGTACCGACTCCAATCGGAAATTTAGAGGATATGACATTTCGTGCAATCCGAATTTTAAAAGAGGCAGATGTAATTGCTGCGGAAGATACAAGGCAAACGAAGAAGCTTTGTAATTACTTTGAAATTGAAACACCAGTTATGAGTTATCATGAGCATAATAAAGGAGTAAGTGGACGGAAAATTTTAGATAAGTTAGAAGAAGGTAAGACTGTAGCCATTGTGAGCGATGCTGGTATGCCATGTATTTCAGATCCTGGTTATGATATCGTTGTAGAGGCTGTAGCAGAACAATATCATGTTATCCCGCTTCCTGGGGCAAATGCAGCTCTTACAGCATTAATTGCATCAGGACTTGAGACAAAACATTTTTATTTCTATGGTTTCCTGCAAAGAAATAAAAAGGGACGTAAGCTTGAATTAGAAAAAGTACGCTATATTCCAACTACAATGATGTTTTACGAGGCGCCACATCGTTTAGATGACACTTTAATCTCTATGCAAGAAGTATTAGGAAATAGGGAAATCGTATTATGTCGTGAGCTAACGAAAAAATTTGAAGAGTTTATTCGTGGAACAATTGAAGAAGCGATTGAGTGGACGAAGCAAAATGAAGTTCGTGGTGAGTTTTGTATTTTAGTAGCAGGTTCAACAGAAGAACCTACTCCAGAAGAACAATGGTGGGAAGCTATTTCAGTATATAATCATATTGAACATTATATAAATGAAAAAGGTATGAATTCAAAAGAAGCGATTAAAACAGTCGCTAAAGACCGAGATTTGTCGAAACGTGATGTATATCAAATCTATCATGTTGATAAAAAATAAGCTTCTCATAATTGAGAAGCTTATTTTGCTGTTTCGATATAATCTTGAAGTTCGTTTAAGACTTGCTCAGCGCCTTCTTTGCTTAAGATAATTTTACCTTCAGCTAAAGATAGGTTACCATCAGATACTTCACCAGTTACTTGGCAAGTCATGTTTGGTTTATATTTCTTTAAGATGATTTTTTCTTCATCAACGTAGATTTCAAGAGCATCCTTTTCTGCAATACCTAAAGTACGGCGTAATTCGATTGGAATTACTACACGACCTAATTCATCAACTTTACGAACAATACCAGTAGATTTCATAATTCTTTTCCTCCTAAATAAATAGTTTATAAGTTTCGAGTCTATTTTTTTGATTCGTCATTTTTCGACAAAATACCCTATGGACATATGATACCAATCATTTACATTTCCGTCAATTCTTAAATTCTATATTTTTAAAAAAGATTTATAGATTTTTATACTTCTTATATATAATAGAATGTAAGTCATTTCTACAATTGTTTCGTATTATTTTTTTATAATGTTTATATTTTTCGGAAAAAAATATTGTATATTTTTTTGAATATGAGTAATAGATGATAAAGATATCGAGCATTAACTCGTTTTTATCCCGCTATTTGTGAGCAGTAAGACTCCCACTTCAAAATTTAGCCAGAGCAAAGAAGTTAAGTGGGAGTCGGGCTGCTCGTAAAAGCCCGATTGATGTGGGCTAATAATCCATGGGGGGATGAACACCCCCCCACGGATTAAAGTTTCACTTTATATATGAGTTTTTGATATACTGTTTATAAATACATATGAGGTTATTCGGGAGGTCCAAAATGATGAAAGAGGAAAATAAGTCCTTTTATATTACTACCCCAATTTATTATCCAAGTGGAAAGTTACACATTGGACATGCTTATACGACAGTAGCAGGAGATGCGATGGCACGATATAAGCGTATGCAAGGATACAATGTTCATTATTTAACAGGAACTGATGAGCATGGACAGAAGATCCAAAAGAAAGCAGAAGAACTAAATGTTACACCACAAGCATATGTGGATAACATTGTATCAGGGATTAAAGAACTTTGGGAGAAGATGGATATCTCTTATGATGATTTTATTCGTACAACTGAAGATCGTCATAAAGATGTTGTTGAGAAAATTTTCAAGCAGCTGGTAGATCAAGGCGATATTTATCTTGATGAATATGAAGGTTGGTATTCTGTACAAGATGAAACATTCTATACAGCGCATCAATTAGTAGATCCAATTATGGAAGGTGACAAAGTAGTTGGTGGAAAAAGCCCAGATAGTGGTCACGCTGTAGAACTTGTTCGTGAAGAATCTTATTTCTTTAGAATGGGTAAATATGTTGACCGACTATTAAAGTTCTATGAAGATAACCCTCATTTCATTCAGCCGGAGTCCCGTAAAAATGAAATGATTAATAACTTCATTAAACCAGGATTAGAAGATTTAGCTGTTTCTCGTACTTCATTTGACTGGGGAGTTCGTGTTCCAGGTAACCCAAAACACGTTATTTACGTATGGGTAGATGCGTTGTCTAATTACATTACTGCATTAGGATATGGAACAGAAAATGACGAGAAGTATAAAAAATTCTGGCCAGCAGATGTCCATTTAGTTGGGAAAGAAATCGTTCGTTTCCATACAATTTATTGGCCAATTATTTTAATGGCTTTAGATTTACCACTTCCGAAGAAAGTCTTTGCTCATGGCTGGATTTTAATGAAGGATGGAAAAATGAGTAAGTCAAAAGGAAACGTAGTAGATCCAGTTACACTAATTGATCGTTACGGATTAGATGCATTGCGTTACTACTTACTTCGCGAAGTTCCATTTGGGTCTGATGGAGTATTCACACCAGAAGGATTTGTTGAACGAATCAACTTTGATTTAGCGAATGATTTAGGGAACTTATTAAATCGTACAGTAGCTATGATTGATAAATACTTTAACGGGGAAATCCCTGCATTTAAAGCAAATGTAACTGAGTTCGATGAAACGCTAGTGACATTTGCCAAAGATACATTGAAAAAAGTAGAAGAGGCAATGGAGAATATGGAATTCTCTGTAGCGCTAAGTTCCATTTGGCAATTAGTTAGCCGTACGAACAAATATATTGATGAAACGCAGCCATGGGTATTAGCGAAGGATGAGAATGATCGTGAAAAACTTGCGTCTGTAATGGCCCACTTGGCTGAGGTACTTCGTCAAACAGGTATTATGCTTATGCCATTCCTAACAGTAGCACCAAGTAAGATGTTTGCTCAACTTGGCCTTACTGAAGAGGCGCATAAATCATGGGAAAGCCTATCTACAATTGGATGTATTCCAGATGGAACAAAAGTAGAAAAGGGAAACCCAATTTTCCCTCGTTTGGAAATGGAAGTAGAAGTAGATTATATTAAAGAACAAATGCAAGCTTCTGCTCCTAAAGTAGAAGAGAAAAAAGAAGAAGAAACGAAGGCAGAAGAAATTACAATTGATGATTTCTTTAAAGTAGAATTGCGAGTAGCTGAAGTAATATCCGCGGAACCTGTGAAAAAAGCAGATAAGTTGTTAAAAATTCAACTTGATTTAGGTACAGAGAAGCGTCAAGTTGTTTCAGGGATTGCAAAGTTCTATACACCAGAAGAACTAAAAGGTAAAAAGGTTATTTGTGTAACGAATTTAAAGCCTGTAAAATTACGTGGTGAATTATCACAAGGTATGATTTTAGCAGGTGAAGAGAATGGCGTATTGTCATTAGCTACAATCGACCAAAATTTACCGAATGGTACAAA
Source organism: Bacillus cereus (assembly GCF_015071065.1). Classification (GTDB taxonomy): domain Bacteria; phylum Bacillota; class Bacilli; order Bacillales; family Bacillaceae_G; genus Bacillus_A; species Bacillus_A cereus_BA. Next base: position 9,471 of record NZ_VOVA01000023.1, read on the forward strand.
GATCAAGTAATTGAGACAAGAAAAGAGATGTTTCACGTGTAACATGTGTGAAGCATCTTTTTTCTTTTTAAATTCCCTTTTTTTGCATTAAAATTGTAGTATTGTTATCGTTAAGTTATAAAGAGCTTAATTTTTCTCTAGGGTAGAATTGATTTCAATATAAAAGGAGTTATTTATTATGTTGTTTGATACACATTCACATTTAAATGCGGAGCAGTTTGAAGAAGATTTACAAGAAGTTATTGCAAGGATGAAAGAAGCGGGAGTTACATATACAGTTGTTGTTGGATTTGATGAAGTAACAATAAAGAAAGCAATTGAATTAGCAGAAGCTTATGATTTTATTTATGCTGCGGTGGGGTGGCATCCTGTGGATGCAATCGATATGAAAGAAGAACATTTAGTTTGGTTAGAGGAACTTGCTTCACATCCAAAGGTAGTTGCTCTTGGAGAAATGGGACTAGATTATCACTGGGATAAGTCTCCAAAGGAAATACAAAAGGAAGTATTTCGTAAACAAATTGCATTAGCGAAAAAGGTAAAATTACCGATTATTATACATAATCGTGATGCAACCCAGGATATCGTTGATATTTTAGAAGAAGAACAAGCTGCTGAAGTGGGAGGCATTATGCATTGCTTTAGTGGTAGTGTAGAAGTAGCGCAGCGATGTGTCGATATGAATTTTTTAATTTCATTAGGTGGACCGGTAACATTTAAAAATGCCAAGAAACCTAAAGAAGTTGCTGTTGAAATTCCACTAGAAAAATTATTAATAGAAACAGATTGTCCATATTTAACACCACATCCATTTCGAGGAAAACGAAATGAACCTAGTTATGTAAAACTGGTAGCAGAAGAAATTGCAAATTTAAAAGGGATTTCTTATGACGAAGTAGCACAAATCACAACAAAGAATGCAAAAGCTTTATTTGGTGTTGAATAAAAAAGAGTGGGGAGGCCCATTCTTTTTTTGTTTTTTGAGAAGAGAGATAGTAGAAATGATAAGAACCCACTATTTACTCATAACATAAGTGTAGAAATATTGTGGATAAATTAAGATGGAGATAGAAGTGTTACAATAAGGGTAGTGAACAAAGATTTTTCTCTTCTACTTTTTAAAATGTAAGATTGGGAAAATAATAATGGAAAAGTCATCATTTTTTTGTTTTACTAAGTAGAGATGAAACGAGTGTGGAGGCAAGCATGAAAATTAAAGAGATTATCGTTGTAGAAGGTAAAGATGATACAGTTGCGATTAAACGTGCTGTGGATGCGGATACAATCGAAACGAACGGTTCAGCAATCGGTGATCATGTTATTGAGCAAGTTAAATTAGCGCAGCAAAAACGAGGCGTTATTATTTTCACAGATCCGGATTATCCTGGAGAGCGTATTCGAAAAATTATTTCTGACAAGGTTCCTGGATGTAAGCATGCTTTTTTAACGAAGGAAGAAGCACTTGCTAAAAGGAAAAAAGGTGTTGGAATCGAACATGCTTCTAATGAGTCGATTCGTCGTGCTTTAGAGAATATACATGAAGAAATGGAAGCTTACACAAGTGAAATTAGTTGGAGTGATCTAGTCGATGCGGGCTTAGTGGGCGGAGAAATGGCAAAGAGTCGCAGAGACAGAGTGGGTAAGCTATTAAAGATTGGTTATACAAACGCAAAACAGTTACATAAACGTTTACAAATGTTTCAAGTTTCAAAGGAATCATTTGCAGAAGCTTATAAGCAAGTAATACAGGAGGAAAAAAAATGAAGGATATCGCAACACCAAATCGTACGAAAGACATTGTTGAAAAGTATGGATTTTCATTCAAAAAAAGTTTAGGACAAAATTTTTTAATTGATACAAATGTATTAAATCGTATCGTTGATCACGCAGAAATCGGTTCAGAAAGTGGCGCAATTGAAATTGGACCCGGTATCGGTGCATTAACAGAGCAATTGGCGAAGCGTGCAAAAAAAGTAGTGGCTTTTGAAATTGATCAGAGACTATTACCAATTTTAGACGAGACGTTAGCTCCATATAGCAACGTTACAGTTATAAATAAAGATGTACTAAAAGCAGATGTACATGAAGTGTTTAGTGAGCAATTTGAAGAAGGGCAAGATGTAATGGTAGTAGCTAACTTACCATACTATATTACAACGCCAATTTTATTTAAATTGCTTGAAGAAAAATTACCGGTTCGTGGATTTGTTGTTATGATGCAAAAAGAAGTTGGAGATCGTTTAGCTGCTAAACCTGGAACGAAAGAGTATGGTTCTTTATCAATTGCCATTCAGTATTATACAGAGGTAGAAACAGTTATGACTGTACCGCGTACAGTGTTTGTACCACAACCAAATGTTGATTCTGCGATTATCCGTCTTCTAAAGCGTCCTAAACCAGTTGTAGAAGTGACAGATGAAACTTTCTTCTTTGAAGTAGTACGAGCAAGTTTCGCACAGCGTCGTAAAACTTTAATGAATAATTTATCAAATAATTTAAATGGTTTCCCGAAAGATAAAGAGTTGTTGGATCGAATTTTAACAGAAGTAGGAATTGATCCGAAGCGAAGAGGCGAAACGCTATCTATCGAAGAGTTTGCAACATTAAGTAATGCATTAATTCTTCATAAATTGTCATAAGAATATGAAAGGGACAGTTCAACTTGAGCTGTCCCTTTTGTCACCTTTCCTTTCCTAAATTCATACTTTAAAAACAGGTAAGATGGCCTAACGAGTTTGGAGGTAGGAGAATGGCTTTACATGTTGGAGAATTAGTTGAACGATATTCTCATAATAGGGATATTCTTTTTCGTATTATAGAAATAAAAGGCGAGATAGCAATATTATTTGGAGAAGAAATTAGACTTGTGGCGGATGCGCCACTTGCAGATTTAATTAGTATAGATCAACGAGAACATAAAAAAAGAGTGAAGCGTGAAAAAGAAACAATGGAGCGTACTTACCGGTTGTTTCAGCAAGATTACGTGTTGATGAAACAAAGACATGAACATACTTCAACTGGTGGATATACAAGTGAAGTGAATTATTTTCAAATGCCAGGGCGTGTATTGCATATAGATGGAGATCCTTTATATTTGCGCAAGTGCTTAGATTTATATAATAAAATAGGCGTTCCTGTTCAAGGTATTCATTGTAAGGAAACGGAGATGCATGAAAAGGTAGTAGACTTAATAGATCATTTTCGCCCAGACATTTTAGTTATTACAGGACATGATGCATATACAAAGTCAAAAGGAGTTATGGGAGATTTAGCAGCATATAGACATTCTAGACATTTTGTACAGGCTGTTCGAGAAGTGCGAAAAAAGTATCCATCATTAGATCAACTCGTTATTTTTGCTGGGGCTTGTCAATCACACTTTGAGGCGTTGATTCGAGCAGGTGCTAATTTCGCTAGTTCACCATCTAGAATTAATATTCATGCTCTAGATCCGGTATATGTAGTCGGCAAAATTAGTTTCACCTCATTTATGGAAAGAGTCAATGTATGGGACGTTGTGCGTAATACAATTACTGGTGAAAAGGGACTAGGTGGAATTGAAACAAGAGGAATTTTACGAACGGGATTACCCTTTCAACATTATGATGAATGAGCAAGGTACATACGTATCTTGCTTTTTTATGTGGAAATGATTTAAATGAATCTGGATAAAAAGCGACAAGAACGTGCAGACTATACAATGATACTTGTACAATATAGTATTTCTTCTATCTATTTGAACGCATAATGCTTTTATAATGATATTGTCTGTAAATTGCGGTTAATAATTGGGATATATATATCGTGTTTTAAGCGTTCAATCTAAATTACAGCGAGGTGTAGCAAGGTATATGTCAAAACGTTTAGATGAAATTAAAAGCGAACTAGATCACCATCTTGGACAGCGACTTGTGTTAAAGGCGAATAGTGGAAGAAGAAAAACTGTGGAGCAATCGGGTGTACTTGCAGAAACGTATCGTTCTGTGTTTGTTGTACAGTTAGATCAGCAAGAAGATGCATTGCAACGTGTATCTTATAGTTATGCAGATGTTTTAACAGAGACAGTAGAGTTAACATTTTACGATGAACCTCATAATGAAGCATTTTATAGTTAATGTGTTATTTGTTACATATATTCCCACAAATGAAAAGCTGTATTATTTTGCATACTAATTATACCGTAGCAAAATAAGGAGGGACTCTGCATTGAGTAGACGAAGAGGAGTCATGTCAAATCAATTTAAAGAAGAGCTTGCAAAAGAGCTTGGCTTTTATGATGTTGTTCAGAAAGAAGGATGGGGCGGAATTCGTGCGAAAGATGCTGGTAATATGGTGAAACGTGCTATAGAAATTGCAGAACAGCAATTAATGAAACGAAACCAGTAGTTGTAAGATACTTTCTATGCTACGGTAGCCGAGGAATCTCTCCTCGGCTTTTTGCACGCTAAAAGGTGCTGTCATTTGACATAAGTAGTTTCATTCTGAATGCTTTTCGTTATAATTAGGGAAGTGTCATCGTCTTACTATAAATTTATGGTAAAATAAACGATAAAAGATTGAGTACATAGAGTGGGTGAATAGATTGAAGCTACTAGTGAAAGCACCAGCAAAGATTAATCTGTCGTTAGATGTACTGGGAAAAAGGCAAGATGGATATCATGAAGTGAAAATGATTATGACAACAATCGACTTAGCAGATCGTTTAGAGCTAATGGAATTAGCAGAAGACCGTATTGAAATTTTGTCCCATAATCGGTATGTCCCAGACGACCAACGCAATTTAGCTTATCAAGCAGCGAAATTATTAAAAGAGAAGTTTAATGTAAAAAAAGGTGTATCTATTACTATTGAAAAAACGATTCCAGTAGCCGCTGGATTAGCGGGTGGAAGTAGTGATGCAGCAGCGACATTACGTGGCCTTAATAAGTTATGGAATTTAGGGCTGACAATTGAGGAATTAGCAGAGCTTGGCGCAGAAATTGGATCAGATGTATCGTTCTGTGTATATGGCGGAACTGCAATTGCCACTGGAAGAGGAGAAAAAATTGAACATATAAAGACTCCACCTTCTTGTTGGGTTATTTTGGCAAAGCCCCACACCGGTGTATCTACTGCTGATGTGTACGGAAATTTAAAATTAAATCGTGTTACACATCCAAATGTAGATAAAATGGTTGAAGTCATTAATGACGGGGACTATAAAGGAATTTGTAATACTGTTGGTAACGTTTTAGAAGATGTTACGTTTGTGATGCATCCTGAGGTTGCACGTATTAAGGCGCAGATGAAACGATTCGGTGCGGATGCCGTATTAATGAGTGGAAGTGGTCCAACTGTATTTGGTCTTGTACACCATGATTCGCGAATGCATCGTATATATAACGGATTAAAAGGATTTTGCGAACAAGTATATGCAGTTCGTTTATTAGGAGAGCGAGAAACGCTTGAATAAAGACGTATAATACGTTATGATTTGTTTAGAATATTCGTGATTTGAGGTGAGAGTATGAAAATTAGACGAAGTACAAGATTGGTTGATTTGACTTATTACTTGTTACAAAATCCTCGTCAGCTAGTTTCTCTCACTTTTTTTGCTGAAAGGTATCAATCGGCTAAATCTTCCATTAGTGAAGATTTAGTTATTATTAAGCAAACGTTTGAACAACAAGGAGTCGGCACATTGCAAACGGTACCAGGAGCAGCAGGAGGAGTGAAATATATTCCCTATATAAGTGAAGAAGAGGCGAATCTGATTATTAATGAGCTTTGTAGCTTATTTGAAAATCCGGATCGTATTTTGCCAGGTGGTTATTTATATATGACGGATCTTTTAAGTAATCCTCGTCAAATTAATGGCGCGGGTCGTTTGTTCGCTTCGGTTTTTGCTAGGCAATCAATTGACGCAGTTATGACGGTAGCGACAAAAGGAATTCCACTTGCTTATGCAGTGGCGAACTACTTAGATGTACCGGTAGTAATTGCTAGAAAAGATAATAAGGTAACAGAAGGACCCACTGTTAGTATTAACTACGTATCAGGTTCCTCTAAGCGAATCCAAACGATGACTTTAGCAAAGCGTAGCCTTCCAGAAGGTTCCAATGTTTTAATTATTGATGACTTCATGAAAGCAGGCGGAACCATTCAAGGTATGATGAGCATGCTAGAAGAGTTTAAAGCTAATGTTGTTGGTATTGGCGTATTAGTAGAATCCACAGATATTGAGGAAAGACTTATTAATAACTTTGTATCATTAATCCGTCTTTCAGAAGTTGATGTGAAAGAAAAAGCAATTCATGTGGAAAAAGGGAACTATTCACTTGCACCATTTGATGAAGGGCTTGTAGAGGCTGAATAAAAAGGTAAAGCGAATAGCTTTATCTTTTTTTTATCCTTTTTGATAAATTGTAAAATAGATGGACAAACAGACTTTAGTGCACTATTTTTAAATAGTAAAAATAAATAATAAAAGGGTGAAAAGTATGAAAGTTGTTCAAACAAGCAAAGCACCACAGGCAATCGGACCATATTCACAAGGGATTATTGTAAATAATATGTTCTATAGTTCAGGACAAATTCCGTTAACGGCAAGTGGAGAACTTGTAACAGGAGATGTAACAGTACAAACAGAGCAAGTATTTGAAAATTTACAAGCGGTATTAGCAGAAGCAGGTGCTTCATTTGATACAGTGGTAAAAACAACAGTATTCTTAAAGGATATGGATGATTTTAATGCTGTTAATGAAGTATACGGTTCTTATTTCTCTACTCATAAACCAGCACGTTCTTGTGTACAAGTAGCAAAATTACCGAAAGATGTTTCTGTTGAAATCGAAGTAATCGCCCTAGTTAAGTAACTCTTTGTAAGCGATAATCTCTACTAATCCTTATATTCAACTGCAATAAAAATTTTTATCTTAAAAATTTTTAAAAAATTAAAGGGAAAATAGAAATTTTGTGGAATTTATACAAATATATCGCTTATTTAGAAAAGGGTGGTGAACACAAGATGGAAGTGACTGACGTAAGATTACGCCGCGTAAACACAGAAGGCCGCATGAGAGCAATTGCCTCTATTACTCTAGACCATGAATTTGTTGTTCATGATATTCGTGTAATTGATGGTAATAATGGATTATTTGTAGCAATGCCAAGCAAACGTACTCCAGATGGAGAATTCCGTGACATTGCACATCCAATTAATTCTAATACACGCTCTAAAATTCAAGATGCGGTTTTAACAGAGTATCACCGTTTAGGCGAGTTAGAAGAGGTTGAGTTTGAAGAAGCAGGCGCTTCGTAAAATTCGAATGAAAAGGGCTTTTGAAAGAAAGCCTTATAATTTTGTAGCAAACTCCTGTAAGCATTTACAGGAGTTTGTTTTTTTTTTGAATAATACACGTTTCTAATTATAAAAATTCATATTTTGAAAAAATAAAGATAAAAAACTTCTAATTTTTTCAAAATCATTTAAAATAGTATAGCTTATTCCTTAAAAAAGATACTAAAGAGTAAAACATCTTATAAGAATTATGGTAAAATTTAATAGTTATAATGTGTTTCTTGAAATATATGATGATTTAGGATAATATCGTTAATGGATAAATAGGTTGCGATGGAGGGTCTATATGTCAAACAGATTTGCAGTGATTCTAGCTGCAGGTAAAGGCACACGTATGAAGTCCAAGCTATACAAAGTGCTGCATCCTGTATGTGGAAAACCAATGGTACAACATGTAGTCAATGAAGTATCTCAATTAGGATTGCAGAAACTTGTAACAGTCGTTGGACATGGTGCTGAAAAGGTACAAGAACAGCTAGGAAACGTAAGTGAGTTTGCATTACAAGCAGAACAACTTGGTACAGCTCATGCTGTCGATCAAGCTGCAAGTGTACTTGCAAATGAAGAAGGAACAACTTTAGTTATTTGTGGTGATACACCTCTAATAACTGCTGAAACGATGGAAGCATTGCTTCAGCAACACGAAGAAGCGGGAGCAATGGCGACGGTACTAACAGCGTACATAGAAGAGCCTGCTGGATATGGCCGTATCGTTCGTAATGAGAATGGTCATGTTGAAAAGATTGTTGAGCATAAGGATGCAAATGAAAAAGAATTAGCTATTAAAGAAATCAATACAGGTACGTATTGTTTTGATAACAAAGCTTTATTTGCTTCACTTTCTAAAGTTTCAAATGATAATGTACAGGGCGAATATTATCTTCCGGACGTTATTGAAATTTTAAAAAATGAAGGTCATATTGTATCAGCTTATCAAACAGAGCACTTCGATGAAACGTTAGGTGTTAACGACAGAGTCGCTCTATCGCAAGCGGAAATTATTATGAAAAATCGTATCAACCGAAAGAACATGGTAAATGGTGTTACAATTATTGATCCAAGTAACACATACATTTCTGCGGATGCAATTATTGGTAGTGATACAGTTCTTCACCCAGGAACGGTTATTGAGGGGAACACTGTAATTGGTTCTGATTGTGAAATTGGACCGCATACAGTAATTCGCGATAGTGAAATTGGAGATCGTACGGTAATTCGTCAATCTACTGTACATGACAGCAAACTTGGTACAGAAGTATCAGTTGGTCCATTTGCACATATTCGCCCAGATTCAGTTATTGGAGATGAAGTGCGCGTTGGAAACTTCGTAGAAATCAAAAAAACTGTTTTTGGTAATAGAAGTAAAGCTTCACACTTAAGTTATATCGGGGATGCACAAGTTGGAGAAGACGTGAATCTTGGTTGTGGTTCAATTACGGTGAACTACGACGGCAAGAATAAATTTAAAACTGTAATTGGTAACGGGGTATTTATTGGATGTAATTCAAACCTTGTTGCTCCTGTAACAGTTGAAGATGGTGCTTATGTGGCAGCAGGCTCTACAATAACAGAGAATGTTCCATCAAAAGCATTATCAGTAGCACGTGCACGTCAAGTTAACAAAGAAGACTACGTTGATCAATTGCTGAATAAGAAAAAATCATAATGTGGAGGGTTAATCTAGATGTCGACTCAATATCTAAATTCTAATTTGAAAGTATTCTCTTTAAACTCTAATAAGGAACTTGCTGAGCAAATCGCAAAGCATATTGGAGTAGGACTAGGAAAATGTTCTGTTGATCGTTTTAGTGATGGAGAAGTTCAAATTAACATTGAAGAAAGTATCCGTGGTTGCGATGTATTCATTATTCAATCTACAAGCTTCCCAGTAAACGAACATATCATGGAATTACTTATTATGATTGATGCATTAAAACGTGCATCTGCAAAAACAATTAATATTGTTATTCCTTACTATGGCTATGCGCGTCAAGACCGTAAAGCGCGTTCTCGTGAACCAATTACATCGAAACTTGTAGCAAACTTGCTTGAAACAGCAGGTGCAACTCGTGTAATCACTCTAGATTTACATGCTCCACAAATTCAAGGATTCTTTGATATCCCGATCGACCACTTAATGGGTGTACCGATTCTTTCAGATTACTTTGAAACAAAAGGCCTTAAAGATATCGTAATCGTATCTCCTGATCACGGTGGTGTAACTCGTGCTAGAAAAATGGCGGATCGCCTAAAAGCGCCAATCGCTATTATCGATAAGCGTCGTCCTCGTCCGAATGTATCGGAGGTAATGAACATTATCGGTAACATCGAAGGCAAAACAGCAATTTTAATTGATGACATCATTGATACAGCTGGTACAATTACATTAGCGGCAAACGCTCTTGTTGAGAACGGTGCTTCTGAAGTATATGCGTGCTGTACACACCCAGTATTATCTGGTCCAGCAATTGAGCGTATTCAAAATTCGAATATTAAAGAGTTAGTTGTAACGAACTCTATCGTATTACCAGAAGAGAAGAAAATTGATAAAGTACATGAACTTTCAGTTGCTCCATTAATCGGAGAAGCAATCATTCGTGTATACGAAGAAGAATCTGTAAGTGTATTATTCAATTAATTGGATAGAATGAGACGTAACCAAGATTGGTTACGTCTTTTCGTATCGAAAAGAGAAAGTAGTGGTACAAGAATGAAATTAATAGTAGGACTTGGGAACCCAGGTAGAGAATATGAATTAACAAGGCATAATATTGGATTTATGGCAATTGATGCACTTGCAAAGCGCTGGAATATTTCTTTGAATGAACAAAAATTTAAAGGCTTATTTGGAGCGGGATTCGTTAACGGGGAAAAGGTAATCTTATTGAAGCCACTTACATATATGAATTTATCTGGGGAAAGTATACGCCCTCTCATGGATTATTATAAAATTGATGTTGAGGACTTCATTGTTATGTACGATGATTTAGATATCCCTGTAGGTAAATTACGTCTTCGTATGAAAGGAAGTGCGGGTGGACATAATGGTGTGAAATCAACAATTTCACATTTAGGAACACAAGAATTTCAACGCATCCGTATGGGAATTGATCGTCCGCAAAATGGGATGAAAGTAGTGGATTACGTATTAGGACGTTTTAGGTCTGAAGAAATATCTGATGTCAATCAATCCATTGAAAAGACGGCGGATGCATGTGAGGAATGGTTAAATAAACCTTTTCTCCAAATCATGAATACTTTTAATAGTTAAGCGCACAATCTGGAATATTTTATTTTGTTTTATCCCATACTAGTAGCAATTGGATATTTAGGAGGCTAGTATGGAAGGTTATTATTACTGTAGACATTGCGGAAGTAATGTGGGCTCCATTATCGCAGAAAAAGTATATAGCGACGTTTTGTTTCAACTAACAGAGCAAGAAGTAGTGGATATGATTCATTTTCATGAGAATGGAAATATATATATAAAAACGATTTGTGAATCGTGTCAAGAAACGCTCGCATCTTATCCTGAGTATTATGAATATGAAAAATTTCTGCAATAAAATGTTGTCGCTTTGGCATGTCCAAAGCATTTTTCTGTTTTCTTTTTCCAAAATATTTGCATAAAATATAGTAACTTGCTCTTTATGTTGAGAGGAGTTTTGAAAATGATAGGTTTATTAGAGCAATTTTATAAAAATGAAGAAATACAATCGGTTATTAATGGGCTAGAAGATGGATTGAAAGAACAACTTGTATCGGGTATGGCAACATCCTCTCGTTCATTATTAATGGCAGCTTTATATAAAAAAACAAAGCAATCACAGCTTATTGTGACGCACAATTTATACCAAGCACAAAAGGTACATGAAGATTTAGTGGCGTTACTTGGTGAGAAAGATGTTTGGCTATATCCAGTAAATGAATTGATAGCATCGGAAGTTGGTGTTGCAAGTCCAGAATTGAAAGCGCAGCGTATTGAAGTGTTAAATCGCTTAGCTGCGGGAGAGAATGGGATTATTGTAGCGCCAGTTGCAGGGCTGCGTAGATTTTTACCAATAAAAGAATTATGGAAGCAAAGGCAAATTGAAATCAATCTAGGGCAAGAGATTGATTTAGATGCACTCTTGCATACCTTACATCATATTGGCTATGAGCGTAAGTCGATGGTAGAAGCTCCGGGAGAGTTTAGTTTGCGCGGGGGAATATTAGATATTTACCCATTAACTGAAGAATTACCATTTCGTATTGAATTCTTTGATACACAGGTTGATTCTATTCGATTATTTGATGTAGAAGAACAGCGCTCTCAAGATAAAAGGGAGAGTGTTCGGTTTGGTCCGGCAACAGAGTTTTTATTTTCACAGGAAGAATTGAAATCGGGGATTAAGCATCTTGAAGAAGGTTTGACTAAGACGATGCAAAAGCTTTCCGATGATAAATTAAAGACTGCTGTGCTTGAGACGGTTAGTCATGAAATTGAAATGTTGAAAAACGGGCAAAGTATAGAACAAATGTTTAAATATTTATCTATTTTCTATAAAGAACCTGCTAGTCTGATAGATTATTTACCAGAAAACGGTGTTGTAATTTTAGATGAGATTTCCCGTATTCAAGAAACAGCATCACATCTTGAAACAGAAGAAGCGGAATGGTATATCTCACTTCTTGGCGAAGGAACAATTATTCAGGATTTATCTTTCTCCCACTCGTTTGAGGAGTTTCTTCATAATAAAAAAAGAAGTTTTGTATATTTAACGTTATTCTTACGCCATATAGCACACACACATCCTCAAAATATTGTGAATGTGACATGTAAAACGATGCAAGATTTCCACGGACAGATGCAGTTGTTAAAAACTGAAATTGATAGATGGAATGAAGGGCATTTTACGACCGTTGTGCTTGGAACAGATGAGGAACGTGTAAAAAAACTACAACATATTTTAAGTGATTATGATATTGATGCAGACATTGTAGAAGCCACAGATATCTTATTGCCTGGAAGGTTACAAATTGCTGTAGGTGATTTACATGCAGGCTTTGAAATGCCGATGCAAAAGTTTGTTGTGATTACTGAAAAGGAGCTTTTTCATAAGAAAGTTAAAAAATCACAACGTAAGCAAAAGTTATCTAACGCTGAACGTATTAAAAGTTATTCGGAATTAAAAGTTGGAGACCATGTAGTTCATGTAAATCATGGTATAGGTAAATTTTTAGGTATTGAGACATTAGAGATTAATGGTGTTCATAAAGATTATTTAAATATTAAATATCAAGGTAATGATAAGTTATACGTTCCAATTGAACAAATTGATCAAGTGCAAAAATACGTAGGGTCTGAAGGTAAGGAGCCAAAAGTTTATAAATTAGGCGGAAATGATTGGAAGAAGGTCAAAACGAAAGTTGAAAAATCTGTACAGGACATTGCAGATGACCTAATTAAATTATATGCCGAGCGTGAAGCTTCGAAAGGTTATGCATATACACCAGATACGGCAGAACAACAAGAATTTGAATCTTCTTTCCCATATCAAGAGACAGAGGATCAATTACGCTCTATTGAAGAGATTAAGAAAGACATGGAACACGGACGTCCGATGGATAGGCTTCTTTGTGGCGACGTAGGATATGGAAAGACTGAAGTAGCTATTCGTGCGGCATTTAAAGCAATTATGGATGAAAAACAAGTTGCGATTTTAGTACCGACAACAATCCTTGCACAACAACACTATGAAACAATTCGAGAGCGTTTTCAAGATTACCCGATTAATATAGGGTTACTGAGTAGATTCCGTACACGAAAACAACAAAATGAAACGATTAAGGGTTTAAAAGATGGAACGGTGGATATTGTAATCGGAACGCATCGTATTTTATCTAAAGATGTTACGTATAAAGATTTAGGACTTCTTATTATCGATGAAGAACAAAGGTTCGGTGTTACGCATAAAGAAAAAATTAAACAATTGAAAGCAAATGTTGACGTGTTAACATTAACGGCAACTCCGATTCCACGTACACTTCATATGTCTATGCTTGGTGTGCGCGATTTATCTGTTATTGAGACACCGCCAGAGAATCGGTTCCCAGTACAAACATATGTAGTAGAGTATAATCCAGCATTAATGCGAGAAGCGATAGAGCGAGAGTTGGCAAGAGGCGGTCAAATTTACTTCCTATATAACCGTGTGGAGGATATTGAAAGAAAAGCAGATGAAATTTCGATGTTAGTTCCAGATGCTCGTGTAACATACGCACATGGGAAAATGAATGAAGGTGAATTAGAGTCTGTTATGCTATCGTTTTTAGAAGGACAGCATGATGTTCTTGTAAGTACAACAATTATCGAGACGGGTGTAGATATTCCGAATGTAAATACATTAATTGTATTTGATGCAGATCGTATGGGATTATCGCAGTTGTATCAGCTTCGTGGGCGTGTTGGACGTTCTAATCGCGTCGCGTATGCCTACTTTGCATACAAACGTGATAAAGTGTTGTCGGAAGTTGCAGAGAGGCGTCTGCAGGCAATTAAAGAGTTTACAGAGCTTGGATCTGGTTTCAAAATTGCGATGAGAGACTTATCAATTCGTGGTGCGGGTAATTTGTTAGGGGCAGAACAACATGGATTCATTGATTCTGTCGGATTTGATCTATATTCTCAAATGTTAAAAGATGCAATTGAGCAACGTAGAGGAACAGATGGAGTTGAAAATACCGTTAATGTTGAAATTGATTTAGAAGTAGATGCATATTTACCGGATGCGTATATTTCAGATAGTAAACAAAAAATTATGATGTATAAACAATTTAGAGGTATTTCTGCAATTGAAGATATTGAAGAGTTGCAGGAAGAGATGATCGACAGATTTGGTGATTATCCACAAGAAGTTGGTTATTTATTACAAATTGCAAACATTAAAGTGTTAGCGATGAAAGAACAAATTGAGTTGATTAAGCAAAATAAATTTGAAGTAACATTCCTGTTTTCTGAACAAGCGAGCCAAAATGTAGATGGTGGAAAATTATTCATGCTAGGAAGTAGTTTTGGTCGTATGATCGGTCTTGGTATGGAGGGATCACAATTGAAAATTGTGATGAAAACGAATGGATTAGAGACATCGAAATGGTTAACAATTGCTGAAAATTTATTAAAAGGCTTACCAGATGTAAAAAAAGAAGTAATAAATGCCTAATATAAGATAAAAAATACAATTCGACGTGCATAGAAGAACTAATGTGTAAAATACTATGTTTAACAGTTGGTGATTTTTACATGAACAGGTAAATTCACCACTTTGATCATCAGTAGAAAGTGAGGCAGCATTAGAATGAAAGCAACTGGAATCGTACGTCGAATTGATGATTTAGGCAGGGTAGTAATCCCGAAGGAAATTCGTAGAACCTTACGTATTCGTGAGGGAGATCCTTTAGAGATTTTTGTTGATCGCGATGGAGAAGTCATTTTGAAAAAATATTCTCCGATTAGTGAACTGGGTAATTTTGCAAAAGAATATACAGAAGCTTTATACGATAGCTTAGGACATAATGTGCTTGTATGCGATCGTGATTCTATTATCGCAGTAGCAGGCGTATCAAAAAAAGAATACTTAAATAAAAGTGTTGGCGATTTAATTGAGAAGACAATGGAAGAACGTAAATCTGTTATTATGACAGATGAAAGCGAAATTTCAATTATTGATGGAGTAACAGAAAAGGTTAGCTCTTATACAATTGGCTCGATTATTGCAAATGGAGATCCAATCGGAGCTGTCGTTATCTTCTCTAAAGAGGCTATTATAAGTGAAGTAGAGCATAAGTCAGTAAATACAGCTGCAAGCTTTTTAGCGAAACAAATGGAGCAGTAGTGAAGTGTAATTTCTATAAGTAGCAATCTTTCCTAATTATGATATTTCTATTTGAGAAATTAACTATTTGGAGATATAAGTATATTGAATGAAGGTAGCGCTTTGCTACCTTTTTTCATTGGATATTTTTGCTGTTGAAAGAAGGCAGTGAATGTAAGGAATATGAAGGAGAGCTAGTTTTTCTTTGTGATATAATACGAGGGGTGAGAATAGAAAAAGGAGTTTTCTTGTATGGAAGCGAAGAAGTACCAAGCCTTTTGGCGTGGGGCTATTATATTGACAATCGCAAGTTTTATTACGAAAGTATTAAGCGCTTTTTACCGTATTCCATATCAAAATATAGCGGGTGATATTGGTTTTTATATTTACCAACAAATTTATCCGTTTTATGGATTTTGTTTAATTTTAGCTACTTATGGGTTTCCCATTATTATTTCAAAAATGGTCGCAGAAAGATTAGAACGAGGAAAACAAAAAGAAGCAGAAGAAATTATTTGTGTATCTTTTTGGTTTTTATTAGGAATTGGCTTTATAGGATTTTTTACATTATTCTTTGGGGCCGAAACAATTGCATCGGCTATGGGTGATATACATTTAGATAAATTATTACGTGTTATTTCGTTTTCATTCCTACTAATGCCATTTTTATCTGTAGCGAGAGGATATTTTCAAGGATTCAATAATATGATGCCGACGGCTGTTTCGCAAGTAATTGAACAAACGATTCGTGTTTCTATTATTGTATTTCTATCGCTATTCCTTATTGCTCATGGATTTGATTTATATACAGTTGGTGCGGGGGCCATGCTAGGTTCAATTGCAGGCGGGCTTATTGGGATTATCGTACTTTTACTTTATATGCGTCATGATTTCCAGGCTATTTTCTTTAAAAGTTGGAAGAGAATTGGAGGTAAAAAAAGGATTATTCGAATCCTTTTTTGGCAGGGATTAGCGATTTGTGTTAGTAATTTAGTCCTTATTTTTATACAAATGGCGGATTCTATTTCCTTTTATACCTTGCTTATTCGCGCGGGAGAGCAAGTTGAAAATGCAAAGATACTAAAAGGTGTTTATGATAGAAGTATCCCACTTATGCAATTAGGTACTGTTGTGACAACTTCTTTCTCATTGTCACTTATTCCTATTATTACAGCGGCGAAAGAAAGAGGAGATCTTTCATTTATTCAAGAAAAGGTAAAATTAGCAATGAAAATAACATTTGTTATTGGATTTGCAGCTGCTATTGGATTAACTTGTATTATTCAACCTACAAATATTATGTTGTTTGAAAATAGTGATGGATCAGATGTGTTATCGATTTTATCTTTATCTATTTTATTCAGTTCATTGTCAATTACAACTGCTTCTATTTTGCAAGGAGTGGGACAAACATTAAAACCAGCAATATTCGTTGTATTTGGAGGTTGTTTGAAGTTAGTTTTAAACTATATATTAATGCCGTATTTTGGTGTAAAGGGAGCTGCAATTGCAACTTTAGTTGCGCTTATTGTAATTGCCTTGCTAAATAGCGTGTTACTTATGCGAGCTGTATCGGATCCGCTTATTGATAGGCGGAGTATGTTAGGTGTAGCTATTAGTGGTATCGGTATGGGGTTTGTATTAATAATCTTTATGCGTATGTTGCGAATGTCCGGATTAGTAATTGATACAGGACATAGAGGAATTGCAACGCTTGAAGCGTTGTTAGGTGTAGCTATCGGTGGATTAGCATATATGTTTTTAATTTTAAAATTACGTGTATTTACAAAAGAAGAATTAGGAACCGTTATGAAACAAGAGAAAAAAGAAGGTTCATTGAAGAAGAGTGGATAGAGGTGACTGGTTGTGAGTGGAATCATTACTATTTTAGGATTAGGTGCTGGTGAGTTAGATCAGTTAACGATGGGTGTATATCGAAAGATAAAAGAAGCAGACCATATGTTTGTTAGAACGAAGGAACATCCAGTTATAGAAGAATTGGAGAAAGAAGGTATAAAGTATACGGCCTTTGATAATGTATATGAGGCACATGATACATTTGAAATCGTATATGAAACAATCGCGAATACATTGCTAGAACAAGCTAAAGGCGCAGAAATTATTTACGCTGTTCCAGGTCATCCGCTTGTAGCAGAAAGAACAGTTCAGCTACTTTTGGAAAAAGGAGAAGTAGCAAATATTGAAGTGCGAATTGAAGGTGGACAAAGTTTCCTTGATCCGATGTTTGCAAGTCTAAAAATTGATCCGATTGAAGGGTTCCAATTAATTGATGCTACATCATTTGAAAGAGGGCAATTAGAATTACGTCAACATTTAATCTTTTGCCAAGTGTATGATGCGTTCGTTGCTTCAGATGTGAAACTGATGTTAATGGAGATTTTGCCAGATGATTACGAAGTGTATATCGTAACAGCTGCAGGGACTTCATTTGAGCAAGTAAAAAAGGTACCGTTGTACATGTTAGATCATGAAACAGAGTTAAATAATTTAACGAGTGTATATGTACCTCCGGTTAAGGAACGTGCGTCTTTGTATCAGCAGTTTGATGTGCTTAGAGCAATTATTGCGGAACTGCGTGGACCGAATGGTTGCCCATGGGATAAAAAGCAAACTCATCAATCTTTAAAGAAATACTTAATTGAAGAAGCGTATGAAGTGCTAGAAGCAATTGATGAAGAGGATGATGATCATTTAGTAGAAGAACTGGGTGATATATTATTACAAGTTATGCTTCATGCTCAAATTGGAGAGGATGAAGGTTGGTTCTCTATAGATGATATTATTCGGACGTTAGCTGAGAAAATGGTTCGTCGTCATCCGCATGTGTTTGGGAATACGGATGTAAATAATGCTGATGAAGTGATTGCAAATTGGGAAGAAATTAAAAAACAAGAAAAGGGATTCGTGAAAGAATCGGTTTTAGCGGGTATTCCAAACAGCTTGCCACAGCTAATGCGTGCTTATGAAATTCAGAAGAAAGCTGGAAAGGTTGGATTTGATTGGGTTGATGTGCAGCCGATGATAGAGAAGGCCTTAGAAGAATGGCAAGAATTCCAACAAGAAGTTGTAAACATGGATGAGAAAAAGATGCTAGGTGAATTTGGTGATTTACTATTTGCATTTGTTAATATAGCTCGTCATTATAAATTAGATCCAGAAGAAGCGTTACGTTCAACTAATGAGAAATTTATGGATCGCTTTTTATATATGGAAGCAAAAGTAGCTGAAATGAATAAGGAAATGCAAGATTTATCATTAGAACAGTTAGATATTTTATGGGAAGAGGCAAAACAAACAGAGCGTTAATAGGGGGATTTGATATGCGTCTAGATAAATTTTTGAAAGTATCACGTTTAATTAAAAGAAGAACATTAGCAAAAGAAGTGTCTGACCAAGGAAGAATTTCGATTAATGGCCAAGTGGCAAAAGCGAGTTCAGATGTGAAGGTAGAGGATGAATTAACAATTCGTTTCGGGCAAAAAATAGTAACTGTGAAAGTAAATGAATTGAAAGAAACAACTAAAAAAGAAGATGCAGCAAACATGTATAGTCTCGTTCGTGAGGAAAAAGTGAAAGCGGAAGAAGGCTTGTTCTAAAATAGGTTATCCCTTCATACATTACTATTAGCTAGTATAAAGCTATGGGGGGATTTTCGTGAATAATGGTTACTCACCTATGTCTTCTAATCAACAAAATGTTTCTGTAGAGCATGATATTATCATGCGTGGCAGGCGTGTAATCGATATTACTGGTGTAAAGCAAGTAGAGAGTTTTGATAGCGAAGAGTTTTTACTTGAGACTGTAATGGGTTTTTTAACAATTCGTGGTCAAAATTTGCAAATGAAGAATTTAGATGTAGAAAAGGGTGTTGTATCAATTAAAGGGAAAGTTCATGAGATGCTGTATATTGATGAGAACCAAGGGGAGAAAACTAAAGGCTTCTTTAGTAAGTTGTTTAAATGAGCCTAACAATTCAGTTGTATACAATGCTTTCAATGATTGGAATGGGTGCTTGGATTGGTGCATCTTTAGATACATATCAACGGTTTTTAAAGCGCCAAGAGCGTAGACGTTGGCTTGTATTTATACATGATATACTATTTTGGATTGTCCAAGCATTATTCGTTTTTTATGTATTACTGCGTGTGAATGAAGCCGAACTACGTATATATGTATTTTTGGCGTTACTATGTGGTTTTGCAGCATATCAAAGCTTATTGAAAGCATTATACATGAAGATGTTAAATTTTCTCATCTATATTTTTGTACAAACAACACAATTTTTTGTTCGAATTATACAGCTACTCATGATAAAACCTGTTATTATTATAGCACAGCTATTTATTGCATTTATATTATTCTTATTTCGTATACTGCTTTCAATTGGACATGTGTTATGGAAAATGGTGATTTGGATATTACTTTTCATATGGAAAGTTTTTTTCTCGCCTGTTCGATTTATTGCTTCGCTCATATGGAAACTTCTCCCTAATCGTGTTAAACTTTTTATAATGAAGCGTGTAGGGTTCCTGCAATATGTAGCAAAATTGAAGGGACATATCTTCCAATTATGGGAGCGTATAAAAAAGAAGTTAGGGGGACCTCGGAAATGAGGGAACTGAGACAAAGAACAATCGAAAAACAGAGTCCAAATCCTGTTAAAGAACATATAATACAAACGGATGAGAACAGGAAGCGACTTTATCGCCGTTTAGCGGTTTTTCTTGTCTTTGCTTTTACAATTATTGCTAGTATTAGTGTGACGTTTTATCAACAAAACAGTTCCATTAAAGCAAAAGAAGCAAAAGTTAAGGACATGAAAAAAGAACTGGATTCATTAACGAAAAAAGAAAAGAATCTAAAAGATGAAGTTCAAAAGTTGAATGATGAAGAGTACGTTTTAAAGATTGCTAGAAGGGATTATTTCTTCTCCGGAAAAGGGGAGATAATTTTTCCTGTTTCTAAGTAGAGTATGTCTTATTGACACTACATTTTAGGATTATATATAATAAAGTAAAATTTGACTTTTTAACCACTAAGGAGGAGCATTTTTTTTATGTCAATCGAGGTAGGCAGCAAGTTACAGGGTAAAGTAACAGGTATTACAAATTTTGGGGCTTTTGTGGAGCTGCCAGAAGGCTTAACAGGTCTTGTTCATATTAGTGAAGTTGCTGATAATTATGTGAAAGATATTAACGATCACTTAAAAGTAGGCGACCAAGTAGAAGTAAAAGTTATCAATGTTGAAAAAGATGGCAAAATTGGTCT
Organism: Bacillus cereus; assembly: GCF_015071065.1. GTDB lineage: Bacteria > Bacillota > Bacilli > Bacillales > Bacillaceae_G > Bacillus_A > Bacillus_A cereus_BA. The sequence continues at coordinate 29,952 of NZ_VOVA01000023.1, forward strand.
ATCTATTAAGAAAGCGAAAGAACGTGAAAAAACAGAAGGAGATCGTCCACGTGGTGAATACCAACAACGTGGTGGTGATCAACAACGTTCTGGACGTCCACAACGTAATAATCGTTCTTCCAACAGAGATAACCGCGGTGGCGGTAACGAACGAGCTCCAAAAGAAACATTTGAGCAAAAAATGGCACGCTTTTTAAAAGATAGTGAAGATCGTTTAACTTCTTTAAAGCGTAACACAGAATCTAAACGTGGTGGCCGTGGCGCACGTCGCGGATAATAAATCCGTTTAATTCTTAACATATAGAGAGGTACCCCGAGTAATTACTCGGGTACTTTTTTATGTGAGAGAATATATTTTTAAAAAAGTTTTTGAGATGTGTTGACTTTAAAACGTATCTGATGTAAGATACTAATTGTCCGTTAAATACGACGACATGGCGGTGTAGCTCAGCTGGCTAGAGCGTACGGTTCATACCCGTGAGGTCGGGGGTTCGATCCCCTCCGCCGCTATATTTAATTTAACGGCCCGTTGGTCAAGTGGTTAAGACACCGCCCTTTCACGGCGGTAACACGGGTTCGAATCCCGTACGGGTCATCTGAAAAGATCATGCAAATTTGCATGATCTTTTTTTGTTAAATATAAATTAAGATGTACAATACTTCTACAAAATCACCCTATATTTTCTGAACATTCTTTCAACTTACTTTAAATAAATTAAATACTATGTATATATGTAGATTTATTTCGAATAAAAAGTCGAACGATTATAAAAGTCAAAACTGTTGTTTTGACAAAAATCCCAATAATCATCTCTTATAATAACAGTAATTAAACTATGCAGGTGGTGTTAAAAATATGCCTAAAGCAGGAAGGAATACTATGAATACAAGTGCATTGGCGATGAATGAAAGTCAGCTTGGAACAATAAAATGGACGAGTAAGTTGCGAATGAAGTTTGAACAAGTTTTCTTTAGATGGGGATTCATTATTGCTGTTATTGGTTTTCTTTTGGGACGAGCATATATATTAACAAACATTTTACCGTTTGCATTGCCATTTTTTGCTGCTGTTTATGTTATGAAGCGAGATAAAATGCCGCTCGCGTTCTTAGCCCTAATGGGGGGAGCACTTTCAGTTTCAATAGATAATTTATTTTTTACTTTTGCATCGATCTTTACCTTCTTTATTTATAATATCTTCTTTAGTCGGTTTACACGTAAAACTGTTGGACTTGTACCATTCCAAGTATTTATCTCCGCATTAACCGCACATTTAGTTGTTGTATATTTTGCACAGCAAACCGTCACCATGTATGATCTGCTCGTCAGTACGATCGAAGCGGGGCTTAGCTTCGTATTAACGATGATATTTTTACAAAGTGTTCCGCTTTTAGTGGAAAGGAAAGGGAAGCAACAAGCGTTAGAAACAGAAGAAATTGTTTGTTTAATTATATTACTAGCATCTGTTTTAACGGGCACAACGGATTGGTTTGTTTATGATGCTTCTATTCAACATATTTTCACTAGATATTTAGTATTAGTATTTGCCTTTATTGCAGGGGCAGCTACAGGGTCCACAGTAGGAGTTGTCACTGGGTTAATATTAAGTTTAGCGAATGTGGCTAGCTTGTCTCAACTTAGTCTCCTTGCCTTTTCAGGATTGCTTGGGGGATTGTTAAAAGAAGGGAAGCGTATAGGAGTTAGTTTAGGCTTATTAATTGGTACAAGCTTAATTACATTATATGTAGACAAGCAAACAAGTATTGTAACAACTTTAATTGAATCTGGTGTAGCGATTGTTTTCTTCTTATTAACACCGAAGCTTGTTATGGATCGTATTGCTAAATTTATGCCTGGTACACAGGAACATTCACAAGATCAACAACAATATTTAAGAAGAGTACGCGATGTTACAGCAAACAAAATCAATCAATTTGCTAATGTATTTGCTGCTTTGTCTAATAGCTTTTCTGTATACGGGTATGTGGAGGAGGAAGATAAAGAAACAGAAGCTGATCTATTTTTAAGTACAATTACTGCAAAAACATGCCAAACATGCTTTAAGAAGGATCAATGTTGGGTAGTTAATTTTGATAAAACATACGATTATATGAAACAAATAATGAGTGAAACAGAAGAAGGAACGCTGCAGCATAATCGGAAGTTAGTTCGTGAATGGGACAAGCATTGTGTGAGAGGGAAGAAAGTAACAGATTTAGTAGCGGGTGAATTAGATCACTTCTATGAGGGGCAGAAATTAAGAAAACAAATGAAGGAAAATCGTAGAATTGTAGCGGAGCAATTACTGGGTGTATCAAAAGTGATGGAAGATTTCGCTAAGGAGATACAACGAGAAAGAGAGAACCATCAAGCACAGGAGGAGCAAATTTTACAAGCGTTTCGTGATTTCGGTGTCGAAGTGGAGCATGTTGATATTTATTGTTTAGATAGAGGAAGTATTGATATTGAAATGTTGATTCCAGCTGCATCTAATGAACATGGAGAATGTGAGAAGTTGGTTGCTCCAATGCTTTCAGATATTTTAAAAGAGAATATCGTCGTTAAGCATGAAGAGAAATCCTCATATCCAAATGGGCACAGTTTAATATCATTTGGTTCAGCGAAGACGTATTCTCTTGATACAGGATTGGCCACAGCTGCAAAAGGTGGTGGGTTTGTTTCAGGTGATTCCTACGCGATGATGGATTTGAGCGTTGGTAAATATGCACTTGCGATTAGTGATGGTATGGGAAATGGACAAAGGGCTCATATGGAGAGTAGGGAAACGGTAAAATTATTACAAAAGATACTTCAATCAGGTATTGATGAAGAAATAGCGATTAAGTCCATCAATTCAATTCTTTCTTTAAGGACGACAGAGGAGATGTATACAACGCTTGACTTGGCTATGGTAGATTTACGGGATGCGAGTGCGAAGTTTTTAAAGATTGGATCGACGCCGAGTTTTGTTAAACGCGGAAATAATATTTTGAAAATTGAGGCAAGTAATTTACCGATGGGAATCATTGAAGATGTTGAAGTTGATGTGGTTGGTGAGCAATTAAAAACGGGTGATCTTCTTATCATGATGAGTGACGGCATTTTTGAGGGCGCGCAACATGTGGAGAATCACGAATTATGGATAAAACGTAAAATTAAAGAACTACAAACAGAGGATCCGCAGGAAATTGCTGATATTATTATGGAAGAAGTGATTCGCTCTAGTGATGGTTATATAAATGATGATATGACTATTGTGGTGGCGAAAGTAAAGAAAAATATGCCGAAGTGGGCTACGATTCCAATAGTAGGAATGCAGGCGCAATAAAATAATCAAAAAAACCTAGGTAGATACCTAGGTTTTTTTGATTAAAAAGGTAATGTGATTACTTTGTTAAATATACAGGAGGGATGTAAGATAAAAATGTGGATTTTGTGCATCTTTTTTTTGCACAATGTTTGTAAAAGTTGTACCATTATATACAAGGTAACTAATGTTGTTGTTCTTGTTTAATGAAAGGTGATTACGAAGTTGAAAGATGCATTTGTTAAAAAGGTAGACGACTTTGTAAAGCAGCATGATGTATTAAAGAAACATTCAACAATTGTTGTAGGGGTTTCTGGTGGTCCTGACTCTTTGGCTCTTTTATATTATTTGCTAGAAAAAAGGGTAGAAAAACGGCTCGAAATTGTAGTAGCACATGTGGATCATATGTTTAGAGGTAATGAATCTTATGAGGATCTACAGTTTGTACAGGGTCTTTGCAAAGAGCTAGGAGTTATTTGTGAAACGCTAAGGATTAATGTGTCGCAATATCAACAGCAATATGGAATGAATGCACAAGTTGCTGCTAGAGAATGCAGATATGCATTTTTGGAAAGAATAATGAAGAAATATGATGCGAGATATGTAGCTCTTGGTCACCATGGAGATGATCAAGTAGAAACGATTTTAATGCGCCTTGTACGAGGGAGTACTCCGAAAGGATACGCAGGAATTGCAGTGAAGCGTTCTTTTCATAATGGATATTTAATTAGGCCGTTACTTGGGGTAACTAAGGAAGAAATTGTTGATTACTGTAATAAATTAAAAGTTATTCCGCGTATAGATCCGAGTAATAAAAAGGAAGTATATACAAGGAATCGATTACGTAAATATGTCCTTCCTTATTTGAAAGAAGAAAATCCACAAATGCATGAGAAATTCCAAAAATTTAGCGTGCAGATGCAAGAGGATGAGGCTTATTTGCAGGAATTAGCTTTTGAGAAAATGAATAAAGTAATTACAAAAAGAAGCGATAAACAAATTAGCTTATCAATTCCTGCCTTTGAATCCATGTCTATGCCTTTACAAAGAAGAGGGATTCAACTAATATTAAACTATCTTTATGAATATAAGGTTCCATCTTCGCTTTCTTCTATACATATTGACAAGGTGATTGAATTTTTTAAGCGGACACAACCTTCAGGTTCACTGGATTTTCCAGGTGGTTTGAAAATTGTTCGCACATACGAAGAATGTAGTTTTGGATTTAAACAAGAAATTGTTTCTCCTTTTTCGCAAGATTTATCAGTACCTGGGACAATTATATTGCCGAATGGGGATAAACTTGTAACAGAGGTGAGCGAAGATATACCGAGTAACATGAATGAAACAGTATTTGTTGCTAAGTATAATGATATATCGTATCCACTTCGTATTCGGTCTAGGGAAAATGGAGATCGCATGTCAATGCAAGGTATGGCTGGTACAAAAAAGATAAAAGCTGTTTTTATCGAAGCAAAAGTACCGAAAGAAAAAAGAGAAGAATGGCCGATCGTTTGTGACGCAAGTGGAAATATTATTTGGGTGCCCTTGTTGAAACGATCTGCATTTGCTACTTCGAAAGAGATAGCAAAGAAGGGTAAATACATGATTATTCACTACAAAAGCAAGGAGTCTTCCGGGAGGATAATGAAATGATGAATCAAGATATCGAAAAAGTATTAATTTCTGAAGAACAAATACAGGAAAAGGTGCACGAACTAGGTGCAGTTATTGCAGAGGATTACAAAAATACAGTACCTCTTGCGATTGGTGTACTAAAGGGCGCAATGCCATTTATGGCAGATTTATTAAAGAGAACAGATACATATCTTGAAATGGATTTTATGGCTGTATCTAGCTATGGTCACTCTACAGTTTCGACAGGCGAAGTAAAAATCTTAAAAGATCTTGATACTTCTGTAGAAGGTCGCGATATTTTAATCGTCGAAGATATTATTGATAGCGGTCTTACACTAAGCTATTTAGTAGACCTGTTTAAATATCGTAAAGCGAAATCTGTAAAGATTGTTACGTTATTAGATAAGCCAACAGGCCGTAAGGTTGATCTGAAAGCAGATTATGTTGGATTTACTGTTCCTCATGAATTTGTTGTAGGATATGGATTAGATTATAAAGAGCAATACCGTAATCTTCCTTATGTAGGAGTATTAAAACCAAGTGTTTACTCAAATTAATTAAATATAGGCGTTACAATTGTATAGGGAATTTTTTCTATGTTACGATTTACTATAGTGTTTATGCCGTGAGAGGAGGTTAGGAATGAATCGTATCTTCCGTAATACCATCTTTTATTTACTGATATTCTTAGTAGTAATTGGGATCGTAAGCTATTTTAATGGTTCGACGCAAAAAACGACATCAGTTAGCTACGATAAATTCATTACTCAACTTGAAAAAGGTGAAGTGCGTAATGTGCAGCTTCAACCGAAAAATGGTGTGTTTGAGGTAAAGGGACAATTCAAGACTTCTAGCCAAGGAGAACAATTTGTTACTTATGCACCAAATACTGAGGAATTACAAAAGAAAATTAATGATAAAGCGCAAGGGGCTGAAGTTAAGTATCAACCAGCAGAAGAAACAAGTGCTTGGGTGACGTTCTTTACTTCCATCATTCCGTTTGTCATTATCTTCATTTTATTCTTCTTCTTATTAAACCAAGCTCAGGGCGGCGGTAGCCGTGTTATGAACTTCGGAAAAAGCAAGGCGAAGCTATACAATGATGAAAAGAAAAAAATTCGTTTCAGAGATGTTGCTGGAGCGGATGAAGAGAAACAAGAACTTGTTGAGGTAGTTGAATTCTTGAAAGACCCTCGTAAGTTCGCTGAAGTTGGTGCCCGTATTCCGAAGGGTGTTCTATTAGTGGGACCTCCAGGTACAGGTAAAACTTTACTAGCACGTGCTGTTGCAGGTGAAGCAGGCGTTCCGTTCTTCTCTATTAGTGGTTCTGACTTCGTAGAGATGTTCGTCGGTGTCGGTGCATCCCGTGTACGTGATTTATTTGAAAATGCAAAGAAAAATGCTCCTTGTATCATTTTCATTGATGAAATTGATGCAGTAGGACGTCAACGTGGCGCGGGTCTTGGCGGTGGTCATGATGAGCGTGAACAAACGTTGAACCAATTGCTTGTTGAAATGGATGGATTCGGTGCAAACGAAGGTATTATTATCATCGCTGCGACAAACCGTCCTGATATTCTTGATCCAGCATTATTACGTCCAGGTCGTTTTGACCGTCAAATTACTGTAGATCGTCCAGATGTAAATGGTCGTGAAGCTGTACTTAAAGTACACGCTCGTAATAAACCGCTTGATGAGAATGTCAACTTAAGAGCAATTGCAACTCGTACACCAGGATTCTCTGGTGCCGATCTTGAAAACTTATTAAACGAAGCTGCTTTAGTAGCTGCGCGTCAAGATAAGAAGAAAATTGATATGAGTGACATCGATGAAGCAACGGATCGTGTTATTGCAGGTCCAGCTAAGAAAAGTCGTGTTATCTCTGAAAAAGAACGTAATATTGTTGCATTCCATGAGGCTGGCCATACTGTAATTGGTGTTGTCCTTGATGAAGCAGATATCGTTCATAAAGTAACAATTGTCCCTCGTGGTCAAGCTGGTGGATATGCGGTAATGCTTCCGAAGGAAGATCGTTACTTCATGACAAAACCAGAGTTACTTGATAAAATCACTGGTTTACTTGGTGGTCGAGTAGCTGAGGAGATTGTATTTGGTGAAGCAAGTACAGGTGCTCACAACGACTTCCAACGTGCGACTGGTATTGCAAGACGTATGGTTACAGAATTCGGGATGAGTGATAAGCTTGGACCGATGCAATTTGGTAGCTCACAAGGTGGTCAGGTATTCTTAGGAAGAGACTTCCATTCAGAACAAAACTACAGTGATGCAATCGCGCATGAAATTGATGTGGAAATGCAAACAATTATTAAAGACTGTTATGCTCGTGCGAAACAAATTCTTACTGAAAAACGAGATAAGCTTGATATTATCGCGAAAACGTTACTTGAAGTAGAAACATTAGATGCAGAGCAAATTAATCATTTATATGATTATGGCAGATTACCTGAGCGTCCAACACCTTCAGATGATGTGAAAGTAAACATCAATGTGAAGAAAGACGATGAAGATACAGAAGATAAGTAAGAAACGAAGGAGTGACAATAGTCACTCCTTTTTTTGTGGAATGAATTTAAGTGGCAAAAGAATTTAAATGAAACTATTATTAAAAATTGAAATAGAGAGTAATCTTTTTGTACAATGATGAGTATAGAAAAACTGATTATATAAGTATGTGTGATATGATGTTTTTATAAGTTTTATACATACTGCACAAATAAAGATTAAATAAGATAAGTGGTGAGAATATGATTTTTGTATTGGATGTAGGGAACACAAATGCGGTACTAGGTGTGTTTGAAGAGGGGAAACTTCGTCAGCATTGGCGCATGGAAACAGATCGTCATAAAACAGAAGATGAGTATGGGATGCTTGTAAAGCAGTTACTTGAGCATGAAGGTCTTTCTTTTGAAGATGTGAAAGGTATTATTGTGTCTTCAGTCGTACCGCCAATTATGTTCGCTTTAGAGCGTATGTGTGAAAAGTATTTTAAAATTAAACCGCTTGTAGTGGGGCCTGGGATAAAAACTGGCTTGAATATTAAATATGAAAATCCACGTGAAGTAGGCGCGGACCGAATTGTAAATGCAGTAGCAGGAATCCACTTATATGGAAGTCCGCTTATTATTGTTGATTTTGGTACGGCTACTACATATTGTTATATTAACGAAGAGAAGCATTATATGGGTGGCGTCATTACGCCAGGAATTATGATTTCGGCAGAGGCTTTATATAGCAGGGCAGCAAAGCTTCCTCGTATTGAAATTACAAAACCGAGTAGTGTTATCGGGAAGAATACAGTAAGTGCAATGCAATCAGGTATTCTTTATGGATACGTTGGACAAGTGGAAGGTATTGTTAAGCGTATGAAAGAAGAAGCTAAGCAAGAACCGAAAGTTATTGCAACAGGTGGATTAGCAAAATTAATTTCAGAAGAATCAAATGCAATTGATATTGTAGATCCGTTTTTAACGTTAAAAGGTTTGTATATGTTATATGAACGTAATGCGAATTTACAACATGAGAAGGGTGAATAAATAAGTATGAAAGATTATTTAGTAAAAGCGTTAGCGTTTAATGGAGAGGTTCGTGCTTATAGTGTACGTACAACAAATACAGTAAGTGAGGCGCAAAAACGTCATGATACATGGAGAACAGCTTCAGCGGCACTTGGTCGTTCTTTAACTGCGGGTACAATGATGGGTGCTATGTTAAAAGGCGAGCAGAAGCTAACGATTAAAGTAGAGGGTAACGGCCCGATTGGTCCTATCTTAGTCGATGCTCATGCAAATGGGGATGTACGTGGTTATGTAACGAATCCACATGTTGATTTTGAAGGAACGGAACAAGGGAAATTACGTGTATATCAAGCGGTAGGTACAGAAGGATTTATAACGGTAATTAAAGATATCGGTATGCGAGAACCATTTATCGGTCAATCTCCAATTGTTTCAGGAGAACTAGGGGAAGATTTCACATATTATTTCGCGGTTTCTGAGCAGACACCTTCTTCTGTAGGTGTCGGTGTTCTCGTAAATGGCGATGATAGCATATTGGCAGCGGGTGGATTCATTCTTCAAATTATGCCAGGTGCGCAGGAAGAAACAATTTCATTTATTGAAGAGCGTTTGCAAAAAATCCCTCCTGTATCACAATTGATTGAACAGGGGCTTTCTCCAGAAGAGCTACTATATGAAGTGCTTGGAGAAGATAAAGTGAAAGTGCTAGAAACAATGGATGTTCAATTTAATTGTACATGTTCACGCGAGCGCATTGAAAGTGTGCTAATTAGTTTAGGTAAAGCGGAGTTAGAACAAATTCGTGCAGAAGAAGAAGAGACGGAAGTTCACTGTCACTTCTGTAATGAACGATATAAATTCGCTAAAGAAGATATTACAAGCCTAATTGAGAACCTGTAATAAAGAAGTTTAGGTGGAGAATCAGCCGCCCAAATAGATTGACAAATAGGGAATTTTCTGACAAAATCTAAATATAGATAAAACCAATAAAAATACTCGGTGTTAGGAGTGACAGGAATGCGAGTGGCACAATCAGTTTCAGAATTAATCGGGAAAACGCCGATCGTTAAGTTGAACCGCATCGTAGAATCAGACAGCGCAGATGTATACTTAAAATTAGAATTTATGAATCCGGGGAGCAGTGTTAAAGATCGTATTGCGTTAGCTATGATCGAAGACGCTGAAAAAAAAGGATTATTAAAAGAAGGCGATACAATCATTGAGCCGACAAGCGGTAACACAGGTATTGGCTTAGCGATGGTAGCAGCTGCTAAAGGATATAAGGCAATTTTAGTAATGCCAGAAACAATGAGTATTGAGCGTCGTAATTTATTACGCGCTTACGGTGCTGAATTAGTATTGACTCCAGGACCTGAAGGAATGGGCGGAGCAATTCGAAAGGCAACTGAATTAGCAGAAGAACATGGGTACTTTATACCACAACAGTTTCAAAACCAAGCGAATCCAGAAATCCATCGTATAACAACAGGTCCAGAAATTGTTGAACAGATGGGGGATCAATTAGATGCGTTTATCGCAGGTATTGGTACAGGTGGAACAATTACAGGTGCCGGTGAAGTACTGAAAGAAGCTTATAAAGATATCAAAATTTACGCGGTAGAACCTGCGGATTCACCAGTATTATCTGGCGGGAAGCCAGGACCACATAAAATCCAAGGAATTGGAGCGGGGTTTGTTCCGGAGACATTGGATGTAGAAGTATATGATGAAATTATTCAAGTGAAAACGGAGCAAGCGTTTGAATATGCGAGAAGAGTGGCTAGAGAAGAAGGTATTTTAGTTGGTATCTCTTCGGGAGCAGTCGTTTATGCAGCGACAGAAGTTGCGAAGAAATTAGGTAAAGGGAAAAAGGTACTTGTTATTATCCCAAGTAACGGTGAACGTTATTTAAGTACACCACTTTATCAATTTGAGTCATAATTGAATGTGATTTGAAAAGCATCCTTAAAAAAGGATGCTTTTTCTTTTTTGATTGGAAAAAGGAAAAGAGTGAATGACTAGAAAACTTCATGTAAAATAAGAAGTAGTATAATTAATTTATTTATTTTCACTAGCCCTCAAGTATAATCATTCTCTATATAAATAATTTTATGTAGTTTGAGTTGATTGGCTTAAGAGGGTGGGATAACAGAAGACGGGGTGTTGATATGCAACGAAGAAAATCTTTAGCGCTTTCTATTCCATATCAGTTAGATTTCTTTAAGCAATATAAATTTCTTTCTCAGGATAAGCCGCAACATATTTTGTTAGAAAGTGGACGTGGTGGTCGTTATAACATTGTGGGGCTGGATCCAGTAGCGGTAATTCAGGGTAAGAATGAGACGTTACATATAAGTGAAAGTGGTAAGGAAACAATAGAACGAGGGAATCCATTAGATTTAATGCAAGCGTATATGGAGAAATGGAAAACGGATTATAATCCGGAGTACCCACCTTTTCAAGGTGGGGCAATTGGATACTTTAGTTATGATTGTATCCGTTATATTGAAAAACTTTCTTCTCTTGCGAAGGATGATATTAATATACCTGACATATTCTTTTTGTTATTTGATGAGGTGTTTGTGTATGATCAACAGGAGAGAGTATTATGGATTATTACGCATTATGTAGATGAGTGTGAAGAGGCAGAAGAACGATTAAATGAATGGAAGGGTCTTTGGATGAAAGAAGCCCCCGAAGTGACTATGCCGTTTGAATGTCCTGAAAAGAAAAATGAAGCAGTCGCTTTTACGGAAGAGGGCTTTATGAAGGCCGTTGAACGTATTCAAGAATATATTGGAGCGGGTGATGTGTTTCAAGTAAACTTGTCGACAAGACAAGAAAGAACATTACAAACACATCCATTAGAAATATATACAAGTCTCCGTGAAATTAATCCATCTCCATATATGGGTTACTTGGAGTTTGGAGATTTTCAAATTGTTAGTGCTTCGCCTGAATTGCTAATTAAAAAGCAAGGAAAAGAAGTGAGTACAAGACCAATTGCCGGTACGCGCTCTCGAGGAGCGAGTGAGCAAGAGGATGAAGAATTAGCGAAAGAATTAATTGAAAATGAAAAGGAAAGAGCAGAGCATGTAATGCTTGTGGATTTAGAACGAAATGACTTGGGCCGGGTTTGTAAATATGGCACTGTTGAAGTAGATGAATTTATGGTAATTGAAAAATACTCACACGTTATGCATATTGTTTCTAATGTGCGTGGTGAGGTGGAAGCAGATAAGGATGCTTTCGATTTGGTGAAGGCTGTATTTCCTGGTGGGACAATTACTGGTGCCCCAAAAATACGTACGATGGAAATTATTGAAGAATTAGAACCTGTTCGCCGAGGAATTTATACGGGTTCAATTGGTTGGATTGGTTATTCTGGAGATGCGGAATTGAATATTGTAATCCGAACACTACTTGCTAAAGATGGACAAGCGCATGTGCAAGCTGGAGCGGGTATTGTAATTGATTCAAATCCAGAAAATGAATATAAAGAGTCGTTAAAAAAAGCAATCGCTTTATGGCGTGCAAAAGAAAGTAGCGAAGAAACGGTTAGGTGAGAGAAATGATATTAATGATTGATAATTATGATTCTTTTACATTTAATTTAGTGCAGTTTCTTGGAGAACTTGGACAAGAGCTTGTTGTTAAGCGTAATGATGAAGTGACTATTTCGGATATTGAGAATATGAAACCGGATTTTTTAATGATTTCGCCAGGTCCATGTAGTCCTAATGAGGCAGGAATCAGTATGGATGTTATTAAATATTTTGCAGGTAAACTGCCGATTTTGGGGGTCTGTCTTGGACATCAATCAATTGCGCAAGTATTTGGAGGGGATGTTGTCAGGGCAGAGCGTTTGATGCATGGAAAAACATCTTTAATGCATCATGATGGGCAGACGATTTTTTCTGATATTCCAAATCCATTTACCGCGACACGTTATCACTCTCTTATCGTTAAAAAAGAGACGTTACCGAATTGTTTAGAGATAACATCTTGGACTGAAGAAGGTGAAATTATGGCGCTTCGTCATAAAACGTTGCCGATTGAAGGGGTACAATTCCATCCGGAATCTATTATGACTTCTCACGGGAAAGAGTTGCTACAGAATTTCATTCGCAAATATAGCCCAAGTGTGACATCGTGTTAATTTACGTAAATGGCGCGTATGTAGAAGCGAGTGAAGCGAAAATTTCTCCGTATGATCACGGTTACCTATATGGACTTGGGGTTTTTGAGACGTTTCGTATTTATAATGGTCATCCCTTTTTATTGGATGATCATTATGAACGCTTAATGGATGCGCTCGATATATTGCAAATCAAATGGACAATGACAAAAGATGAAGTGATGCTTATTTTAAAGAATCTACTCGTTAAGAATGGGTTAAAGCATGCATATGTGCGCTTAAATGTATCGGCGGGTATAGATGAAATAGGATTACAAACGGAAGTATATGAAGAACCGTCTGTTATTGTTTTTATAAAACCGTTAGTAGCTCCAGGGAATGTAGTGGAAAAAGAAGGAGTTATTTTAAAGCAAGTGAGAAATACACCAGAGGGTGCATTTCGCTTGAAGTCCCATCATTATTTAAATAATATTTTAGGGAAACGCGAAATTGGAAATGTTGTGAATAAGGAAGGTATTTTTCTTACTGAAACAGGTTATGTTGCAGAGGGTATTGTTTCGAATCTCTTTTTTGTTAAAGGAGATATTTTATATACTCCTTCATTAGAAACAGGGATTTTAAACGGAATCACTCGTGCGTTTATTATAAAGGCTGCTGAAGAGCTAGATATAGAAGTAAAGGAAGGTTTCTTTACAAAAGATGAATTGCTTTCAGCGGATGAAGTGTTCGTAACGAACTCTATTCAAGAGATTGTCCCCCTTTATCGTATAGAGGAGAAAGATTTCCCGGGTAAAGTGGGAGTGGTTACAAAAAGACTTATGGATCTTTATGAAGTGCAGAGAGAGAAATTGTGGAGCAGAAATGAATTGCGAAGAGGAGATGTCTAGTTTGAAGTGGGATTATGATTTGCGCTGCGGCGAATATACATTGAATTTAAATGAAAAGACATTAATTATGGGGATTTTAAATGTAACGCCAGATTCATTTTCTGATGGTGGGAGTTACAACGAAGTAGATGCCGCGGTGCGCCATGCGAAAGAAATGAAAAATGAAGGTGCTCATATTATTGATATCGGTGGTGAATCTACCCGCCCGGGTTTCGCTAAAGTTTCAGTAGAAGAAGAAATAAAGCGAGTTGTTCCAATGATTCAGGCAGTGTCAAAAGAAGTAAAGCTACCTATTTCTATTGATACGTATAAAGCTGAAGTGGCGAAACAAGCGATTGAAGCTGGTGCTCATATTATTAATGATATTTGGGGAGCGAAGGCGGAACCGAAGATTGCTGAAGTTGCAGCCTATTATGATGTGCCCATTATCTTAATGCATAACCGAGGTAATATGAACTACCGCAACTTAATGGCTGATATGATTGCTGATTTGTATGAAAGTATTAAAATTGCTAAAGATGCTGGTGTGCGAGATGAGAATATTATTTTAGACCCAGGTATCGGTTTTGCGAAAACACCTGAACAAAATTTAGAAGCGATGCGTAATTTAGAACAGTTAAATGTACTAGGTTACCCAGTTCTATTAGGTACTTCAAGAAAGTCCTTTATTGGCCATGTATTAGATTTACCAGTGGAGGAACGTCTCGAAGGAACGGGCGCTACCGTTTGTCTTGGTATTGAAAAGGGCTGTGAGTTTATCCGTGTTCATGATGTGAAAGAAATGGCGCGTATGGCTAAGATGATGGACGCGATGATTGGTAAGGGGGTAAAGTAATTGGATAAAATTTATATCCATGATATGGAGTTTTACGGTTATCATGGTGTATTCCCAGAAGAAAATAAATTAGGTCAGAGATTTAAAGTGGATTTAACGGTGGAGTTGGATTTAAAACGTGCAGGAGAAAGTGACGACTTAGAGCATTCTGTCAATTACGGGGAGCTTTTCGAACTGTGTAGAAAAGTTGTTGAAGATAGAACGTATAAGCTTGTAGAGAGTATCGCTGAAAATATCGCTACAGATATATTGAAACAATATGAGAGTATTTCACAGTGTACAATTAAGGTAATTAAACCGGATCCGCCGATACCGGGGCATTATCGTGCTGTAGCGGTAGAAATTACGAGAGCACGTCCATGAATAATATAGCGTACATTGCATTAGGTTCGAATATTGGGGAGCGTTATACTTATTTAACTGAAGCAATTCAGTTTTTAAATAAAAACCAGCATATCCAAGTTGATGATGTTTCGTCTGTATATGAAACTGATCCGGTTGGCTATACTGACCAAAATTGCTTTTTAAATTTAGTTATAAAAATTTCTACCAATTTATCACCACAAGAATTATTGAAAGTAACACAAAAGGTAGAGAATGACCTAGGAAGAAAAAGGGAAATTAGGTGGGGCCCGAGGACCATCGACCTTGACATTTTACTATATAATCAAGAAAATATTGAAGCAGAGAATCTTATTGTTCCGCATCCGCGGATGTTCGAAAGAGCTTTTGTTATCGTTCCGTTGTTAGAGATTAATCAAGATATAAAACAAAACATTTCACGTTCACAAGTAGAAGAAATGAAAAGGCGAGAGGGAGTAACGGTATGGAAGCAGAAAAATGGGGAAGACGCATTCGTGCTTTTCGAAAGCTAAAAGGCTATACGCAAGAAGGTTTTGCGAAAGAATTAGGGGTATCTGTATCGGTTTTAGGTGAAGTTGAGAGGGGCAATAGATCACCTTCCCAAGATTTTGTAGTAGAAGTCGCTAAAACATTAAACGTTTCAATAGACGAATTGATGCCGAAGTGATCGTAAAGGAAGGAGTAAGTCGGGTGTTAAAGATTGCAAATATTGAGATGAAAAATCCGGTTGTACTAGCACCGATGGCGGGAGTGTGTAACTCTGCATTCCGTTTGACAGTAAAAGAATTTGGTGCAGGTTTAGTTTGTGCTGAAATGGTAAGTGATAAGGCAATATTACTTAATAACAAAAGAACATTAGATATGTTATATATCGATGAGAGAGAAAAGCCATTAAGTTTACAAATTTTTGGTGGAGAGAAAGAAACTCTTGTAGATGCTGCGAAATACGTAGATAAATATACGACAGCAGACATTATCGATATTAATATGGGTTGCCCAGTACCGAAAATCACTAAGTGTGATGCGGGAGCAAAGTGGCTTTTAGATCCAAATAAAATATATGAGATGGTAGCGGCAGTTGTAGATGCTGTTGAAAAACCAGTTACAGTTAAAATGCGTATTGGTTGGGATGAAGATCATATTTTCGCAGTTGAAAACGCTAGAGCTGTTGAGCGTGCTGGTGGGCAAGCGGTAGCAGTTCATGGACGTACACGAGTGCAAATGTATGAAGGGAAAGCAGATTGGGATATTATTAAACAAGTAAAGCAATCTGTGAATATCCCGGTTATCGGAAATGGTGATGTGGAAACACCGCAAGATGCAAAGCGTATGCTTGATGAAGTTGGTGTAGATGGAGTTATGATTGGCCGCGCTGCTCTTGGAGACCCATGGATGATTTATCGTACGGTAAAGTATTTAGAGACAGGTGAATTAATGCCGGAACCAACAGTGCGTGAGAAAATTGATGTATGTATGTTGCATCTAGATCGTCTTATCGATTTAAAGAACGAAAATGTCGCTGTAAGAGAGATGAGAAAGCATGCAGCTTGGTATTTAAAAGGTGTTCGTGGTAATGCGAGTGTGCGCAATGGTATCAATATTTGTAACACACGTGAAGACCTTGCGAATTTATTAGGTGCATTTGTAGAAGAAGTAGAAGCGAAACAACAAACAATTTATGTTGGTTAATAAGGGGGCATAGGAGATTGACATTCTTCTATACACTTCCTATAATTACGTGAAAGAAAGAAGAACTGCCAGTTAGTTGCTGGCAGTTTTTCTAGTTGAGTAGAAAATGCTATACTGTATATATTGTAAAAATTTATAGAGCTGGAGTGATATCAATATCATGGATAACATGAACCACGAAGAATTAAACGACCAATTGCTTGTTCGTCGTGAAAAGCTACATAATTTACGTGAGCAAGGAATCGATCCGTTCGGTAAACGATTTGAACGCACAAATTCAACAACTGACTTAGTAAGTCTATATGGAGAATTTTCTAAAGAAGAATTAGAAGAGAAAGAAATCACTGTTTCTATCGCTGGTCGTATTATGACAAAACGCGGTAAAGGAAAAGCGGGATTTGCGCACATTCAAGATTTACATGGACAAGTTCAAATTTATGTTCGTAAAGATACTGTTGGAGATGAAGAGTACGAGTTATTTACGACAGCGGATTTAGGTGACTTAGTAGGTATTGAAGGTAAAGTATTCAAAACAAACGTTGGAGAACTTTCAGTAAAAGCAACAGGATTTACACTTTTAACGAAATCTCTTCGTCCATTACCGGATAAATACCATGGATTAAAAGATGTTGAACAACGCTATCGTCAACGTTACTTGGACTTAATTACAAGTATGGAAAGCCGTGAAACGTTCGTTACCCGTAGTAAAATCATTCGTGAAATGAGAAGATATTTAGATGACAACGGTTATCTTGAAGTAGAAACGCCTATGATGCACGCGATTGCGGGCGGAGCGTCTGCTCGTCCTTTCACTACACACCATAATGCGTTAGATATGGAATTATATATGCGTATCGCAATTGAACTTCATTTAAAACGTCTTATTGTGGGCGGATTAGAAAAAGTTTATGAGATCGGCCGTGTATTCCGTAATGAGGGTGTATCAACTCGTCATAACCCTGAGTTTACGATGATTGAATTATATGAAGCGTACGCTGATTATAATGATATTATGAAACTAACAGAAAATATGGTTGCTCATATCGCGAAAAAAGTATTGGGTACAACAACAATCCAATATGGTGATTATGAAATTAATCTAGAACCGGAATGGACACGTCTTCATATGGTAGATGCAATTAAGCAACACTCTGGAGCAGATTTCTGGAATCCAATGAGTGTAGAAGAAGCGCGTGAACTTGCGAAAGAACATAATGTAGAAATTAAGAATACAATGGAAGTTGGTCATATTATTAATGAATTCTTCGAACAAAAAGTAGAAGATAAATTAATTCAACCGACATTTATTTACGGTCATCCGGTAGAGATTTCACCACTTGCGAAAAAGAATGATGAAGATCCACGATTCACAGATCGTTTCGAATTATTCATTGTTGCTCGTGAACATGCAAATGCATTCACTGAGCTAAATGATCCAATCGATCAAAAGGAACGTTTTGAAGCTCAATTAAAAGAACGTGAGCAAGGTAATGATGAAGCTCATATGATGGATGATGACTATATCGAAGCTCTTGAGTATGGTATGCCTCCTACGGGCGGATTAGGAATCGGTATTGATCGTCTTGTTATGTTATTAACAAACGCACCATCTATTCGTGACGTACTATTATTCCCAGCTATGCGCCATAAACAAGACTAAGCTTTGGAGATTTCTCCAAAGCTTTTTTTATTTCTTTATTTGAGGGGAGAGAAATCTTCTATTAAAAGGAAAGTGAGATTGTTGCTCATTAAATGGATGTCAGATTAAAAAACTATACTTATATAGAAGAAAGGTGCTGTTTTTATACTTTTTTACTAAGTTAAAAATTTTATTAGAAAAACTATTGCATTTTAATAATCAAACTGGTATATTTATATCCGTTGCCACGAAAGGTAACAAAAGAAATAAACGAAAAACAACTTATTGAAAAAAGTTGTTGACGAAAATATAACGAAATGTTATATTAATAAAGTCGCTTC
>NZ_VOVA01000024.1 GCF_015071065.1 Bacillus cereus
GCCCACATTTTTTACTGAAAAAAATTGTGTTTATAAAGCGAAAAAAACGCTATTCTTTTTGTAGCAATATACAGAAAGGATGGCGTTTCTTTATGAATTTTTCGATTCTTGATGAACTTCAGCTGATTGCTGAAGAATTACAACGACATATGTCTCCTCATGTTCTAGAACACCTAGCCAAAGAAAAAGGATTCGTTCAGCGAAAGAGTAAATATCAAGCACAGGAGTTAGTTGCTTTATGTGTATGGCTTAGTCAACAGGTCGCAAGTACATCACTCACACAATTATGTAGCTGCCTTGAAGTATCTACAGGTGTTCTTATCAGTCCTGAAGGACTTAATCAACGATTTAATGTTTCCGCAGTACAGTTTCTTGAACAAGTTCTAGCTAACCTTTTAACTCAAAGAATCCATTCAACACAAGAAATGATTCATCAATATACTCCGATATTCAAGCGCATTCGGGTTCTAGATTCTACAACATTTCAGCTTCCAGATAAGTTTTCTTCACATTATCAAGGTTCGGGTGGAAGTAGCCATACGGCAGGAGTTAAAATTCAATTGGAGTATGACCTATTGAGTGGAAAGTTCCTGCACGTTTATGTAGGAGAAGGAAGAGAAAATGATAAAACTTTTGGTTCAATAAGCCTACAAGCCATGCAACCAAAAGACTTGTGCATAAGAGATTTAGGGTATTTCGACTTACATGATTTACAAAAGATCCATGAAAAGGAAGCCTACTATGTCTCACGTTTGAAATTAAATTCTCGAATCTATCGTAAAAATGATAATCCAGAGTATTTTCGAAATGGGACCGTGAAGAAAGGAACACTATTTACTCAGTTAGATATGGAAGAACTCATGAATCAATTGTCACCTGGTCAAACAATGGAGATTTCAGAAGCATACATTGGGCAGTATCAAAAAATACCAGCTCGTGTTATTATTCATCGATTAACAAAAGAACAAACAGAGAAAAGATTGAAGGAACAAGCCAAAAAAGAAAAGAAGAAAGGTATTACCTACAAAGAACGAAGTAAAAGGTTGAGTGGAATCAACGTGTATATAACGAATCTTTCTTCAGAAAATGTTCCAACGGAAAATATCCATGACTTGTATTCATTACGCCGGCAAATTGAAATCTTGTTCAAAACATGGAAATCTTTCTTTCAAATTAACAAGTGCAAAGAAATCAAGAAAGAGCGTTTGGAATGCCATTTATATGGATAACTCATTAGTATTTTACTTTGTTCATCGACGATGTTCAAAATGCGTCAGTTACTCTTGGATAAGAAAAAGAAAGAGCTAAGTGAATACAAATCCATCTATATGATAAAGAATTATTATCTATTGTTTTATGAAGGATTACAGAAGGGCATCCATGAATTATTAAAAGTTTTACTGCGTTTGTTTTATCTTTTAGAGAAAAACGGGAGAAAATCTCACCGGTACAAGAAGAAAACAGTCTTTGATATCTTAGGCGTCGTATATGACTTTACTATGTCTCACAATCATGTAGCATAATCAAAAAAATTGAAACCCAATAGGGTTTATTTAGTATGCAAATCTTTAAAGAACTTACACTGGACCTTTAGAAAAAAGAAAAAATTCTACGTAAAATTAAACTTATATAAGCTTAACTTGATGGTGATGTGGTGCTACCCCATCTACAACTGGAAAGTCTTCTGGATAAACGTTCATACATTCATTTGTAATTAAACAATCTTTTACTTCTTTTACAGCAGCCGCAGGGATTTCTTCTAATTTCAAAAATTCTTCAAAGCTATTATTTATATGTATTCCATGAGATGCCAATATTTGATTTAGCTTCCTAGCTACACCAAATTCTTCATAAATCATGAATTCGTATTGGTTGGGGTTAAATTCATCTAGTAATACATAAGAATCTAAAGAATGCATCTTATAAGTATTTACCCATTTAACTGTGGCTTTAAAACAAAGTTTGATAATTTATAAAAAAGTCTGATCGTTTAAAATAAAGATTGATAATATGTAAAAAAGTTTGATCAAAATCCTGTGTTGATGTGCAGGATTTTTTCTTATTCAGCAATCGGGCCATATTCTGGAATAACGGGTAACCCCAAGATACCTGTAACTTTTACATTTAAACTTTAGCGGAAATAATAAAATCCTTTTTGGTTAAGCCTTAGAGGGCATTAGAATCTTTAATTCCTGGTGTTAATGTCCTCTATCTTGATAACGCTCATTTAGGTCTGCAAGACATTCTGTTCAGGTCCCAGTTGATTCGGATTTTGAGAAAAACGGTAGTATGTAACTCGTTTCTTGTTATTAGCTTGATGGGCATGGGGTTTACCCTCTTACAGAGTTAGAAGACAACTCGGACATCTCTGTTACTGTGGTTGCTGACCATCGTACTGCTTTTTCTTCATTCTTGTGCCCAGTATGATGAGGGCGACATAGATTACGATGGCAATCGAATCTATAAGCGTATCCGTAAGCCCCGATACGTCAAGCAATGCCGTTACACCAAGAATAACCATCAGTCGGACGATCAGGATCGCCGCAATCAACCATGCGGCAAACCGGATCTTTGATCGCTCGGTTTGGAATGACATGAAAATAAAAGCGATGCCGAAGACCAGATTTTCCGCCGTGATGATGTGCCAGACATACGTGAATACTGTCCGGGTACCCACGGATATCGCCTCAATGTTGAGCGTCGGTAGCACAGCGGATTGCCCGTTCCATGCGTGCGTGACGGCAAACAGTATCGCAAGGATGCCTGCAATCAGATAATAAAAATTCCTAACCTTGATGTTCACCACAACCTTCCTTGGAAATTCCCGATTTCTTCTTTCTCTTTTTTGTTTACTTCTTTATTATTTTTAATTTATTTCCTTAAATTGATTTTATTCACTTTAATGCAGAAAGAACGTTACTCTAAATAAAGTGGCTCATTTCCGTGACCTTGTCATTTTATGCCACAAATGGACGCTATTATTGAACAACATAAGTAAAAATGGATGCTTTATATTTATTGTAAAATGCTGGTTTGTGGGGTATTTTTGATTAAACTTTATCTCAAAGCTACAACATAGTTATCAAAAAATTGAAACAAATGTTACAATTAGAATAATATGTAATTTAAATTAGAGAAAATATATATAAACTACGGGGGGATTTGTTTTGAAGAGCTATGCAGTATTCATTATTAGCTTTATAGGTTTTCTATTCGTATTTCAAATTGTTTCAGGAATGTTTCTTACACTTACATATACACCTAATATTTCAGGAGCTGGAAGTTCAAGTGCCAATGTCTTTAGCGGTAAATCACTTAGCTTTACATTTTTGGTTCCTATCATAGCAGCAACATTGTCTTTTATTATTTTTAAAAAAAGGGTTAAAGCTAAAGGGACTTTATAAATAAGAAGCCTTTTTGAAATGTGATTATTTTAAAGGGGCTTCTTATTTATTTTATATAGTTTTAATAGGGGTAAGACGCACAATTTTAATTCAGATTTTCTTATGTTGAATTTTGCTTAGCGTATATTTTCGTTAAAATGTGGTTGGTACGCCTAAAACCCCTGATTCTTGTGGATTTAAAATAAAGTTCGATGATTTATAAAAAAGTCTGATCATTTATAATAAAGATTGATAATTTGTAAAAAAGTTTGATAAAAAGATCTATTTTGTAGAGTATTTCTTTGTTCAACAATCGGGCGCGATTGTTGAGTAACACAGGCAGAAAATGATCAAACTTTTTTATAAAAGAATGAACCAAATGAAAATATTAAGAACGTGTTTTGATCAATCTTTTTTTCAAAACACGCTCTTTCCTATGATCGTTTATCAAGATTATTAGTATCAATTTGATCAAAATTTATTTTAAATCAACATTAACAGGTTCATGAAATTCCCCGGACCGAATTAGATAGCCCCAAAGCCCTACGTATTTGTGAAACACATCTGAAGGCAATACGAAATAAAGCGAACCTTCTCCTGTTTCTTTTTCTAATACCCTTTTCCGTTAAGCAGTTTACGTATCTTTCTTCCCCTCACATTCAAATTTCAAAACAACAAAATATAAATTTTTGCTCGTATAGAAATAATTTTTTGATAAGAATTTAATTGATCGAATATATAACTATTTTAACATTAATTCTTATAAATAAGGTAAGTGGCAGGTCTAGTATAAAAATGATTAAAAATTTCAGAAAATATTTCTAAAAAACTTAGTTTCTCAATTAAAAGTAACAATAATTCAAGTAGAAGTATTATTTTTGAATTTTATAAATATTGAACGAGGGAGAGGAGATATTTTTATGGATTTAAAAACTTATGAAAAGCTACAGGCACTACGTAGATATAAAGAGCCAATTCGGGCAGTATTGAGAACGGTTAAAAGACACGATAAAGATGATCCAGATACTGAATATGCTGAGTTTGCCCTTGAAAACGGAAAGATTATAGGTATTTGTAAAAAAGAAGACTTCTCTGATTACTCTTTTAGAAGTATTACACAATTCACAGGTAATATTTTTAACGTAGTAATTACACAAATGCCTGATGAACTGGATGTAAATAAAGTTCAGGTTTCAGTAAAAGAAGCTAGTAGGAGATCTGCAGATGCGTTAATTCGGGAGTTAATAGAATTGGAGCAAGATGAAAGACTTCAAGAGCCTACTTACGAAGCTGAGGTAACTGGATATAACATGAATGCTCAAGTTCCAACCATATTCTTACGCATCAATGGTGCAGAATGCTTCATGAAATTACATGAACTAAACTATGGAAGAGTGTATAAAAATGCTGTGGATCGCTATGCACCCCTTGGTGAACGTATCCCAGTTAAGTTTCTACAGTTTAATCCAGAACAGCGGCTAATCCATGTTTCTAGAAAAGCAGCCGTGGAAAATCCTTATCAGTTATTATCTGAATTAGCTGAAGGTGACACGATTGTGGGAAGGGTTGTAAATGTTGACCCGCGTTTTGGAGTTTTTGTTGAATTGGACCAAGGCTGCACAATTAAAGGAATTGTCCCTAAAACAATGGAACAGCCAGTATTGGATGACGTAGTAAGTATGAGAATTGTAAGTGTGGATGTAGAAAAAGAGAGAGGGTCGGGGGTTATCTTTAAGTTTCCTTTTGGACGTAAGAAAGTTAACGACCCGACGGCGTTTTTATATAACTAATGAGTGCGCTGCAGGTTTCCGTACAAGAGAATGGAAAGGCGGTTCAATATTGGCTTAATAGGGACGAATCGTTATCACTTTGGGATGACCCCTCTTTACAGGGGGGACCAATTCTTCCAGATAAATTTAAACCACTCACAGATTTACGTAGTATTTATGACAGAATTAATTCAGGATTTATAAATGAAAAAGACAACTTAATACTAAAACTTATTTGGGATTCATTAGCGATTACCGAAGCTCAAATTAAAAATTTTGTGGAATCTAAAATTAGTAGGTCCCAGGTCTCAGAATCGCTGAAAAAGCTGGTGCTGTATGGATTTGTTAGTCGATGGGAGATAAAATCGGGGCTGTTTCCGGATCAACCCAAAACATCTGCACCAATCACTCTAAATACTGCTGGTCATTTGATGATGTGGGCTTATCATAACCGTAATACAAACTATTCTTTAAAGCCGGAGCAATGGTTAAAACTTGGTGTAGCAGGGGTACAAAGATTTGTTACTATGAATCAAATAAAATATGAGTTTGCAATAGGGCAGCAGTTATTAAAAAACTGGTGCTGGTATCCAAAGCTAAAAGGTACTGGTAATGGGTATAATCCAATTGCTGTTGGAGAAATTAAAACCCCAATCGGGAATCAAAATTTCATATTTGAGAGGGTACAACAAGGCCAACGATATGCGCAACATTTAAAATTGCGATTGAAAATTTGGGAAGACCAAATTGAAAATGGCCCAAATAATTTATTGAATTTCGAGAACACGAAGAGTTTACCAGGTATTTTTATTATATCCATATCTAATCTTGCTTTAGCAGAACATGTTAGAAAGGAGCTCATGTTAGACTTACGTAAGATTCCTATAATGCTCGTAATAGACGAATGTATTCACAGTGAGGGATTCGCAAAATCTTTTTATATCTCAACTCAAAACGGAATTCAGCAAGCACCATTACCATTTTTGAGATAACAAGAGTTGCTTCAGGTAAATATGCTGAAGCAGCTTTTTGTGGTTAAAAGGTAAAGTAGGTAACATCGTTAATCGATATTTTAAGACGCTTTTCCAATAAAAGCAACCAATGTTATTTTTCCTTCTATAGATATAGGAAGAAAATCGAATGTAAAGCGTGAAGCATGTTCAATAACATTGTTTTGAAAGTGCAATTTAATTGAATATGCAGTATTGCATATTCGTTATTCATAATCTTATGTTATCCTAAAATTACTATATATGGTATTTGTTTTTTCTCAATGCCAGTTGAATAATAATAAATACCAGATAAAAAACCACTTATTCTAATTATCCATATAATAAATATAAGTGGTTTTTTATAGATGCTTTTGAAGGCGATAAGTTATTAAAAAAGATACCGTATAGAAAATTTGTTGGAATTTCGGATGTTACAAATGTCATCTTATTTTTAATGTCTGATAAAAGCGATGCCATTAGAGGTCAAAATATTGTGGTTGACTATGGATATACAATTGTATAAATAAATCATCTTGGGAATTAAGGGTGTGGATAATGAGTTTACTAATTAAAGATTTAACAAAGAAATTTGACGAACATGTTGCAGTGAATAATTTGAATATCGAGATACCGAAAGGTGAAATATTTGGATTCTTGGGCGGAAATGGAGCAGGTAAAACGACTACATTTCGAATGATACTTGGACTTTTATCAAAAACAAGCGGAACTATTTCATGGAATGGTAACCCTATAAATTATGATGTTACGGATAAAATTGGGTATTTACCAGAAGAACGTGGGCTTTATGCGAAAATGACTGTCAAAGAACAAGTTAACTTTTTTGCAAAACTAAAGAACATGAAAAGTAAAGATGCAGAAAAAGAACTTCACTATTGGCTGGAGCGTTTTAATATATCAGAGTATCTGAACAAAAAAGTAGGAGAACTTTCAAAAGGGAATCAGCAAAAAATTCAATTGATAACAGCAATTATACATAAGCCTGAACTTTTGATATTAGATGAACCATTTAGTGGTTTAGATCCAGTAAATGTTGAAATGTTAAAAGAGGCTGTTCTTGATATGCAAAAACAAGGTTCGTCCATTCTTTTTAGTTCACATCGGATGGAACATGTGGAAGAGTTATGCCAACACATTTGTATCATGCATAAAGGAGTACCTGTTGTTCAGGGCGACATCGCAAAAATTAAAAGTGATTTTGGTAAAAAGAATGTTGTAATTATTGGTGATTATGACTTTGACCATTTGAAAGACATAGAAGGTGTAGAAAGTATTAAGAAACGTAAGAATGCAGTTACACTTAAAATTACATCTGAAGAAGTTTCGCATGTTTTATTTAAAGAGATAACAAAGCTAGAGTATGTTAAAAAGTTTGCAGTTGAAGAGCCTACACTAAATGATATCTTTATTGCGAAAGTAGGTGCACAACATGAGTAGTTTCTGGACGATTTTTTTACAAAACTATAAATCTAAGGTGAAATCAAAATCATTTATTGCTATTACAATAATAATTTCTATGTTAATTATAGGATTGATGAATGTTGACAAGATTTATGACTTTTTTGTGGGGAATGAGGAAGAAAACGTTGTTGTTGTTACAGAAAAAGAAGAATTATATACAACAATTCATCAAGTATTTAAAAATGTCGATAGTAAATTACATGTAAAGCACAGTACGGATAAACAAAAAGCAGAATCGGGCGTTAAAAACGGTGAATATACATATGCAATAGTTGTAGAGGAATTGGATAATAAACAGCTGAATGCTACTTATATAGCTGAGACAGATGTAAATCAGGAAGATGTTACAAAGGTTCAAACTATTTTATCTCAAATACAATCTTCTAATTTCGCTCAGCAATTGAATCTTTCGCAAAACGATTTAAAGGTATTAACTACGCCAGTAGAAATACAAACCAAAACAGTTTCAGATAAGGTTAAAGATGGAGAACATAAAGAAAGTGTAGCAATTTTAATTAATGTCTTTATTTTCCTTAATTATTTAATGATACTAATGTATGCTGCACAATTAGCTACAGATGTCGCAACTGAGAAATCTTCGCGTGTAATGGAGTTAGTTGTTTCAAGTATATCGCCTACAAAACATTTATTTGCAAAGCTCTTTTCAACATTATTGGCTGGGATTACTCAAATAATAATTTGGGGCTTTGTCGCAACTATAGGGTATAAAACAGCAATTAATGGATCGAAAAATGATATTTTAAATGGAATTGATTTATATTCATTCGCTCCTACCTTAATGGTGTATGGGATTATATTCTTCACATTAGGATTTTTATTATATGGTTCATTATCTTGTCTATTCGGCTCTATTATTAGTCGTATAGAGGAAGCTTCTCAAGCTGTTATGCCGCTGACAATTATGTTACTTGCTGCTTTGTATATCGCACTTTATGGGATTTCAAATCCAAGCAGCTCTTTTATTACCATTACTAGTTATATACCATTTTTCACTCCTATTGTTATGCTCGTACGAATTGGATTCTTGAATATCCCAGTATGGGAAATTGTTCTTGCACTAGTTATTCTATTAGCAACAATATTTATGATGATAGATTTAACGAGTCGTGTTTACCGCGGGGGTGTATTATTATATGGTAAAGGTGCATTCAGTAATATAAAAAAAGCAATCAAGTTAGGAAAGTAATTGTTTGAAAATTATATTCAAAAGGATCTACATTGTTAATCTATGTAGATCTTTTTTGTTCCAGCATGGATACAAATCCTAGAAATAAATCTGCAAATGTTTATTAGATTGGGGTATTGTCTTGATTTTTGTTGGGATGATTATGACGCAATAGATGTTCAACCAAAAACATCTCATTCTTCAGGAGATCGGGATGATGGTTCACCTGGGGAGTGTGCTCAATATGGTGGCGAATGGGATACTGGCGGTCTTTTGGGAAAAGAAAAATGTGTTTATAATAAAACTGATGAATCGGATAATAAAGAAAAGACATAAAGAAAAGACACCTTAAGGTGCCTTCCTCCGACTTGAACCATCTTAATTTTAATAATATGTATTGGACTTCCATCCAAATATTATTTTACCATGTTAATTAATATTAGTCATTGAGAAAAAATAAAAGCAATCTTTCGAGTGCCTATTTTAAGCAGATACAGCAGCTTTATCTTTACGGAAGATACCCATCAATCCGCCGATTAATAATAATACGGCTAGTAATAAGTAAACGATAGAGATACAGATGAACCCGCCAACTTTAGCATTCTTCTTAACTACTACACAGCCAACAATTCCTAAGATCGATAAAGCAACAGCTCCCCATCCTAAACCGATGATGCTATCTGGACCTTCAGCTTCAAACGCAGCCCCCATACCACCGATTATTAAAGCGATAAACGCACAAATAATACCAAAAACACCACCGATAAGGCCTAATACAAATTCAGTTTTTCTTTTCATTTAATTGAAAGTAAACTAATAATAAAAGTTTATTTTCGTCAGTACAGGATGTTCAATAACATTTCAAAAAAATAAAATATATGTACGATTAAAGTAGAAGTAAAATAAAACTAATTTAAAATCATTAGGCTTGGCTAAAACTATGTAAAAAAACATTTTATTTAAAGATATTTTAAATATACATATTCTCCAGATAGATTACATAACAACTCCAGATACGTGTTTTAAGATAAAAGTCATCAAACACAAGGAGATGATAGATATGTTTAAAACATTATTAGCAGGAACACTTTTAAGTACAGGATTAATAGCGGGTGGTGCAGTAGGGACAGAAGATGTAAAATCAAATCAAAAAGTAGAAAAATCAAAATATAGCGAAACAATTGAAAGACCAGAAGGTACAGAATCACAACCTGGACATGAGTTTTCAAAAGCAATCAAAAAACCGGGAAGTACAGATTCAAATCCTGTATTTGAAATGGGAAATCCTGAAAAATCAGGATATGCCAAAACTGTTGAAAGGTCAGAAGGTACAGATTCTCAAGAAGGAAAAAATGTACCAACAAAAGAAGGAAATTAAATAATATATAGTTATAACGAAGAGCATCCAAAAAGTGGTGCTCTTTTTTATATTATAGGGATCAACTAGTTTTACTCAATATAGAACTGTAGCAGGAATTGAAGATAAAACATGGGTACTGTCTCTTCAAATCATGGTGATTGGAGCAATAGTTTTGGTGGTAACGTTAAAAACATAAACATTTTATTAGAGATTTTTTAAATTTACATACACTCCAGATAGACTACATATCACTTGTTTTATCATACAAGTAATCAAACAAAAGGAGGGCAATACAAAATGATTAAAACAGTATTAACAGGGCACTCTTTTAAGTACAGGAGATTATTAGTAGGTGGAGCAAATGTTGAGGGTGTACAGACAGATAAACATATTCCATATGAACAAAATGAATTGCAGCAAACTCTAGAAAAGTACGATTTGAAGAAGTTTAAGTTATAAAAATAAAATAGATAAGTATAGTGAAAATATATAAATTGACAAGAGAAAAGCACTTTGTGTATATCACAGGTGCTTTTTATTTTCATTTTGATATAGGACTTGAATTAAACTTTTATACTAAAATATTTATGGCAAAAGGGGGGAGTTCATTGCACAAAATTATTTATGGAATATTAATTTTAATTTATACTTTGTATTCATTTTTTGTCAGCGATGGAAGTGAAGTAAAGTTTATTATAGTGTTAACTATAGTACTTATCTTTTCTGTGGTTTTAGAAAAAGGAAATGTTAAAAAAACGATTGATTAAAGTTCGTTTTTTAACATTTGTTACTGATATAAATGCATTAAAAAAAGAAACCCTCTCTATCTAGAGATAGAGAGGGTTATAAAAAATCAATCTCAAGATAGATGTCTAAAAATAATAAGAATGATACAGTCATAATTAGGATACATTTGTAATACAGAATGAATGATATTCATTCATTTATGAATAGTATTTTTAACCCTTTATTTTTAATAAGTTTATGCATTGAGAAGTTTGATTCGAATGCCTTTCTAATTAATAGATGTATATTAACTAAATTTTTATCGCTTACCTTTAGTTAGTGTTCATAGAATAAACAAAATATAACATTTTTGTAACACAGAAAGAGTATTAGTGTTGTCCTAAATTTTATATGTATATAGTAAAGTTACTTTCATTAAATAGAATCTTTCTTAACCAGTCTATCCTGCATCATAAATGTATTTAAAAGAGAGGAAATATTAATGCTGGAGTTTACACGTAGTCTAATTCATGATAAACCTGTAAAAAGAATAATTCATATCCTCGAAATTTTAGATAATGGCCAAAAATTGGTTCCTTCTAAAGATATTGCTGAACAACTTCAATGTTCAATCCGGACGGTTTCAAGCGATATTTCTCAACTGAAAAGTTACCTTCCTGAACATTGGGATATTATTAGCGTAAAATCGAAAGGATATATATTAATTAAACCTATTACTGATTCGATATTACCTATCATAAATTCACATTTAGTTGAAAGTATAATATATAAAATTATGCTAGGTTTATTTAATAACAAATGCTATACGTTGGAAAAGTGGTCTCAAAATTTATTTGTGAGTAAATTAACACTAAAAAAACATATAAAAGAACATAAAAAAATGCTTAAAAAGAGTATGTTAGAAATTAAATTAAGAGAAATCCAATTAGATGGGAAAGAGCTAAATATTAGGCATTATTATCACGCTTTTTTTTATAATACACAAAAATATACAAAGCAATTCTCATTGCCAAATATACTAAGGGAAGAGATCTTAAATATTCTGCGAGAGCATAAAGTGACGGTAGATTTTGAGATGTTGTGTGTTATTCTGTCTATTTGTATAAACAGAGTTTCTAATAAATGTTATATACAAAATAAAATTAATGATGTACCTGTATATGATAGCTACCAAGCAAATTGTATTACTGAAATTATTCTAACTTTTGAGAGGTATTATTCAATCAAATTACCTGAAAATGAAATTAAAGCATTAAATGTTTATTTGATTTTAGCATTCGCTACTACATGCAAACAAAGTGAGGCAACGATTGAATATTTAAAGGAATTTAAAAACGATGATTATCATAACTATTTAAAGCTTATCGATATTCTTATGGAAAAACATAATATAAAAAAAGAAAAAAAAGAAAAATTAGTAGTGAGTTTAGGTTCTATTTTTTATAATTGTCTTATTTATAGTCAATATAATTTATCATTAGGATTCTATTTCGGTTCATTGGATAAACTTGAAAATGAGTCTTTACAGAATTACAAAAAAGATAGGTCCTGGGTTTCATTTTGGAATAAAACCCATAATGAAAAAAGAATGTATAAAGACGAAATTAAATTTTTTACCACCTATGCGACACTCCTTTTAAATTCTTTCGCTGATGAAATTAATATTTTATTTTTATTTAACGGTACAGAGGTGGAGAAGCGGGTTGTATATTCAACATTAACCCATAGCATTGGGGAAAATGTAAAAATATATAATTCAATTAATGATGGAATAAAATATGATTTTATAATTACTAATTATCAGCCACCAAATACAAAAACCCCAATTATATATTTTTCAGGTAAGTTAACGGAAAGTGATATTAATTCAATTAAAAGTTGCATTTATCATTTAAATTAAACTTTACCATTTTTAAAAGTTCATATTCTACACTAAAATATCTAAAAATAAATTTATAACTATTTAATTATAAGGCGTTAGCGCATAATGTTTTTCCATAATTACATGAAATTCTCCGTAATTTCTCACAAAAAAAACGATGAGAGAATACTAAGGGAGTTAGTCAATTAAAGGTGTTTAGTATAGTAGCAGGGACTAGTTTTTTATTAGCTGGCTTAATTGTTTCCAGCACGATACCTGCATCAGCTTTTGCGGAAGAGAGTGAGAAAAGGGATAGATTGGATCAAATAAATATAAACCCAGAATTTTTAAATCCGAGAGTTAGTATAGGATTAGAGTATATAGATACATTCCAATCAATCAATCAATAAATAATAATGGTGTACTTCATATATAAACAGGGTCAAATTTGGCACTAGGAATAGGAACTCAGACAAAAGCTGTAATCTATGTAAATCCCGAGATTGTTTATGAATTCTTTACTACCCTTGAATATGAGAAGTATATTAGCGGTAGTGTAGATTGATTAAGTGGAATAGGCATTGGTAGCGATAATATTAAAATGTCAAAGTAAATAATTTTCGCTACATTTTTACCGCTTTGCCGGAAAAAATGTAGCAAAAATATTATTTTGTGTTTGCTATAATTTAATTAAGTTCTTTATGAACTGTAATGTATTTATTCAAGTTCAGTATCTATTCACTGTGTTTTAAAAAGCATTCACTTGTAATAAAAGTGAGTGCTTTTTAATTTGTAGTTCTATTAAAGAGAACTTAATTAGCATGAAACGATTTAAAACAGTATTAAATTAAGTTTTATGCATATTTAAAGGAGGAAAATCATGATAAAAAAAGCGATTGCTGAATGTATTGGTACATTTGTATTAGTACTATTTGGAACTGGAACAGCTGTAATAGGTGGTGGAGTAGAAGGGATTGGTATTTTAGGAATTGCGATGGCCTTTGGATTATCAATTGTTGCTATGGCATATAGCATTGGTACAATTTCTGGTTGCCATGTGAATCCTGCGGTATCTATTGCCATGTTTATAAATAAACGTATGACGGCTGAGGAACTTGCTTATTATGTAATAGCACAAATCTTAGGTGCTTTATTAGGAACTGTAACACTAGTAACTATTTTAAAATCATCGGGTATGACATTAAATAACTTAGGTCAGAATAGTTTTGGGAATTTAGGGGCATCTGGTTCATTCTTAGTTGAATTTGTGTTAACATTTGTCTTTATTTTAGTTATTGTTGCTGTAACAGGTAAAAAGGGTAATGCAAATTTAGCTGGAATTGTAATTGGTCTTACTTTAGTGTTAGTGCACTTATTAGGTATTTCATTAACAGGAACTTCTGTGAATCCTGCTCGTAGCTTTGCACCAGCATTATTTGCTGGAGGAGAAGCGATTTCTCAATTATGGGTATTCATTATAGCCCCAATCCTAGGTGGGATCGCTGCTGCTGTGGTAGGAAAATCTTTATTAAATACTGAAAAATAATATCTTCTATATTTTAATAAGCACGTTGTCTTATAATGTCCTAAATATATTTTGTGGGATAATTAATAGTATTCTCTTCAAGTAGCAAGAGAATACTAACTGTTCCGTTGTGTTTTAAAAATACCTTCAATTGAAATTGGAGGTATTTTTATTTAATTAGTGAGTTGTCTATATAAATACAAAAAATAGCCGATACTCAAATTGAGTATCGGCTATTTTTCCGTGTCATAATATCTAATATTGCTTTCCCATCTCTGCAATAAAATCATAACATAATAGTATTTGTTGAGAATTCTCATTTTTTCCTTTAATAAGGAAATTAAAGAACACTTATCAAAAGAAGGTTGTGTAATAATAATACCTGACAACTAAATATTTTGTCTCCTTACAAATTGCGACAAAATGATCCCTTATTGTGAACCCCTTCTGCTCTCCTAGCCAGAAGGGGTTCTTCCAATATAAATAAAGGATTTATCATATGTCCTACCTTAATTTTGCTAATATGAAAAATTTAGATACATTAGATTGGTTATTATTTGAATCATTGATGTACCTTTATTTATCATTTTAGCCAAGAAGACTCCTTCCTCAAGGAACGTGAAGGGTCACAGTCCAGTGAGTAGGTGGGAGATGAATTGGCTTCGAACAAGGGATGGCATGAGGTCATCTTAATTGTTCGACATATGTAAAGTGTTACTGGACAATTTGTCATGATCACTTCACTACATATCGAATGTATGTTTGGTATATAATAGACATATATCGAAATGGAGGTGAAACGAATGATTATCAATAAAGCATATAAATTTCGTATCTATCCAAATAAAGCACAAGTAACTCTAATCAATAAAACGATTGGTTGTTCTCGTTTTGTATTCAATCATTTCCTATCTATATGGGATAATGCATACAAAGAAACAGGTAAAGGTTTGACATATGGTACATGCTCTGCCAAACTCCCTGCCATGAAAAAAGAGTTTGTTTGGCTAAAAGAAGTGGATAGTATTGCGATTCAGTCGTCTGTTCGCAACCTTGCGGATGCTTATACACGCCTTTTCAAAAAACAAAACAATGCCCCGCGTTTCAAATCTAAGAAGAACAACGTACAATCTTATACCACAAAACAAACAAATGAAAACATTGCCGTTGTAGGAAACAAAATAAAATTGCCAAAACTAGGTCTTATTCGATTTGCCAAAAGTCGTGAAGTAAAGGGACGTATTTTAAATGCTACAGTTAGACGGAACCCTTCTGGCAGATACTTTGTGTCATTGTTAGTTGAAACAGAAGTACAAGAACTTCCGAAAACACAATCTTACATTGGAATGGATGTAGGACTAAAAGATTTTGCCGTTTTGTCAGATGGAACACCCTATAAAAATCCGAAGTTTTTTCGATCATTAGAAGAGAAGTTGGCAAAAGCACAGCGTGTTCTTTCTAGAAGAATGAAAAGTTCTTCTCGCTGGAATAAACAACGAGTAAAGGTAGCTAGAATTCATGAATACATGGCAAATGCTAGAAAAGATTACTTGGACAAAATCTCAACTGAAATCATCAAAAACCACGATGTTATCGGTATAGAGGATTTGCAAGTATCGAATATGTTAAAGAATCATAAGTTAGCAAAAGCAATTAGTGAGGTATCATGGTCACAGTTTCGAGCCATGTTGGAATACAAAGCAAAATGGTACGGCAAACAAGTCATTGTCGTATCGAAAACATTTGCTTCCAGCCAATTATGTTCTTGTTGTGGCTATCAAAACAAAGACGTTAAAAATCTAAACCTACGTAAATGGGACTGCCCTTCTTGTCGTACACACCATGATAGGGATATTAACGCAAGTATCAATCTAAAGAATGAAGCGATAAGGCTTCTAACCGCAAGGACTGTGGAGCTAGCCTAATAAATTAGAGTTCGATAGAACTCTTTACTTAGGAATCCCCCTCTTCTAAACGAAGTGAAAGTGGGGGTAGTTCAATCTAAAAGATTTATTTTTAAAAAATGAGGATAAAGTGATACGAAATTTCCGTATCAAGAGAAAATGTAGTAGTTTTTTTGGAGAATTCCTTTGATAGAATATGTATAAGAAGTTTTTCTTTGGTATCCGTCTCATGTGCCTAAAGAATTTGTATACTAAAAAACACGCATATACAATATGTGTGTTTTTTAGTATCTAATTAAGAAGCATTTTTGACAAAATTAATAATACGTATTTAAAACATCCTAAAAACAATTAAAGAGAAGAGTACAAGAGAATAATAATGCTAGAAATGTAAATATACATATTAACACGTAAGAATAAATTTTAGTAAATCTATTTTTGCTTGTAACAGGAAATTTTATATCGTTTCAAAAATCATTTTCATGAAATAATAGATTTAATCCGTAAGTATTCCCATATCTTCAAGGGAGAATGCGTGCTTTCTGATTATAAGCATTAGTTTATGACATGTTTACTAAGAAAACTCCTCAATAATATTGAGGGGTCTTTCTATTTAAAAAGCGCGTTTTTAAATTAGGAGGAATATCCAACAGCATTAAGTTCAATTCTTACTATGAATTTTTTTAAGCAATATTATTTGAATGAAGCAATTATATTTCATAAATGATTGCTTTAAACAGTGGTTCTAAAAATAAGGAAGGTATGAGCAAATGAGGATTATAATTAGTGTTTTTCGATCTTTTGATATTAAGTTTTTAATTACAAGTTATTTAATATCAGTATTAATATTCCTTGTTTTTTGGGGAATCGTTCCAACTAATAAAATAAGTTATATGCTGTTACTTATTGCAAATGCAATCTTATATCCCTTTTCACGAATGGTCTATTATCAAATAAGAAATATGATAAATAAAAAACGAAAAGAAGCTGTTCGTAAAAGTAATTTTATTAAAACCCTACTTTTACAAGTTTTGATTGCTATTGGATTATTTATATGTTCGATTCTTATTGCGCCATTTGGTTTCGCTTTTTTAACAATTCGTGTTTTAAGAATGGAAAGGAAACAGAAAAAGCACATCGAAAAAAGCCCAAAACGTATATTGCGCTAAATTTATATAAATAGTTTGTAAATATTAATGCTCCCCCTCATCATGCCTCGAGGAGGGACATTAAAATTTAAGAAAATAGACTTAATATATAGTGTGAAAAGAGGCTCATGCTCGATTTTGAACTAGAAAACTCATTTTTGATTTTATCAAGAAAATGTCTATACTCATACATGTGAATGACATTCATTCATCGTTTCATTTAGGAAATGTAGAAAACAGAAAACAACTCAATTGATGATTATAAAATTCCAAAGGATGTTTTGAAAGAACAGTTGAGATGATTGGATAGGAGGTCTATATGTGCAAATTACCCGACATTAAAAAAGGAGATCTTGTTCGCTTTACATATCGAGGTGATTCTAAATTGAAATTTCAAGGATATGTAGTAAGTGTACTAACTAATACAATCGTTGTAGATATTTCAGAAGATATACTAAATAGGGGGTGTGAAGAGATAGAATTTCGACAGGTGGTAAAGCATGGTCATTATAAAAAAGCGTTATAAACATTCAAGCAAATAATCATTCATCTGATTTGTACTTTATTAATCTTAAGCAATGGCAAGAATTTAATTCATGTAATGAAATATACTATTCTTGCAACAAATTATTAATTTCGTTATAATTTCATTCACATATAGTTATAGGAGTGACGATAATGAATAAAACAGAATTAGTAAAAAATGTAGCAGAAAAAGTAGAACTGTCACAAAAGGATGCTGCTGTAGCAACGCAAGCAGTCTTAGATGCAATTACAAACGCTTTAGCTAACGGAGAGAAAGTACAGCTTATCGGATTTGGAACATTTGAAGTTCGTGAACGCGCTGCCCGTACAGGACGTAACCCACAAACAGGTGAAGAGATGCAAATTGCAGCAGCAAAAGTACCTGCTTTCAAAGCTGGGAAAGAATTAAAAGAAGCTGTAAAATAACGATTATATCAAGAAAAAGGACCCTACATATTGTACTGGTCCTTTTCTTAATTCTAGGTGTAATGAAACTTATTTTTAACGAAGGTTACTGTTTTATTTATCATTAAATATCTGGATGTGAATCCCTATATTTGTAATTAACAAATAAAGAGATCAGCATCTACTAATGGGGAAATATAATGCTTTAATAAATAGGGGTGTGAGGTACTATCAACATGGAAAAAACATTTTATAAATTTATTGGTAGTCATGTAGGGAATGCAATTGGAAGTATTTTGTTGTGTCTGTTTTTTTATAAAAGCTTCGCACCTTACGGAACTTTTGCAATATGGGTATGTAGTATATTTGTCGCAATTTATCTATGGATGTTAAATGCACCTAAATACCGTTGGAATGAAATCAAATATTTGTTGTTTTTCTCTGTATTAGTAATATTGTCTTGTATAGTACATTTTTTTTATCCTAGTTATCCTAACTATGTACTATTACCACTTCTAATTTTTCTTGCTGCAGCTGAACCAAAGTGGGCACGAACTACTACTGTTTTATCTGCTATAACTGGCATAATTTTAATTTTATTTATACATTCTAGTATGTTTCCTTATCAAGAAATATTAATGATAACTGGTATCTATGTTTCGATTCGTAGTACATCTAAGCTAAAGGAAGCATATCAAAAAAATCAAAAGCAGTTAAAAGAATTAGACGAAGCCCATGCTGAACTACAAGAAACAACTTTACTTTCAATGCGATATGCTGCTTTTGCAGAAAGAACAAAATTAGCACGAGAAATTCATGATGGACTTGGGCATCAAATGACCTCACTTATTATTCAATTACAGGCGCTTAAAATTATGTTAAAGAAAAATCCATCTGCAGCTCATGATTCTGTCGACGATCTTTTAAAAGTAGCACGTAAAGGAATGGAGGAGGTCCGAACTGCTGTAAGGGATTGGACAAGTGATGAAAAAGATCTTGGACTTACTTCATTAAAAGGATTAATTTCACAAGTTCAGGCAAACTCACTATTACAAATAGAATTTATTCATAGTGAGAAAATATCAGAGTGGACGATGGAAGAAAGTACAATATTATATCGTATCTTACAAGAGTCTTTAACGAATATTTTAAGACATTCACATGCAGATTCTGTTATTGTGAGTGTGACAGAAATAGATGGAGTAGTAAAGTTGTCAGTTGATGATAATGGCATATTTACGGGAGATAAGGAATTAGAATTTGGATTTGGTCTGAATGGTATGATAAAACGTTGTGAGTCAGTCGGAGGCAGTTGTTCCTTTACTTTAAATGAACCGAAAGGACTACGTGTGGAAGCAAGGATTCCAATTCATAAGAATGGAGGAGAATGATGGCAGAAAAGATTCGAATTGTACTGGCTGATGATGAACCGTTTGTACGAAAGGGCCTATGTTATATTATTGGAATGCAAGATGATATGGAGATAATAGGAGAGTGTGAAAATGGCCAGGGGGTAATTAATACAGCTTTAGAGACAGTTCCAGATATGGTTATTATGGACATTCAAATGCCAGATCTATCAGGCATTGAGGCTACTAAAAATATTATGGATATATTACCAAATACTAAGGTCGTTTTATTAACAACTTTTGATGTACAGCAATATGTCCTAGATGGTATTCGCGCCGGTGCAGTTGGATATATATTAAAAGATACAGAAACAGAGGAAATGTTAGATAGTATACGTGCCATGAATCGAGGTGCCATGATTTATAATAGTACGACGGCGAATCATGCTTTTGCACAATTTTTGAAATATGATAATGCTCCTCAGGAGGATAGTGCAGAAAATGAATATACTGAAGCTTTAACGAAGCGAGAAATTGATGTTTTACAATTATTAGCCTACGGGAAACAAAATCATGAAATAGCAAAAATTCTTTGTGTCTCGGAAGGAACGGTTAAAACTCATATTCATAATATTCTTCAAAAATTAGGGGTAACAGATCGTACACAAGCAGCTGTAATGGCAATTAGACAAAAAATTGTGAAATGAGGACCACCTTTGCAAACAGTAAAAGGTTATTAAAATTATGTTAAAACCTGTATATGAACGAATTATTATTCGCATTAAAGCTAAAATGGAATCACGTATATATATAACTGCAGAAGATGAAATGTATTAAAAACTACCTTGAAACCCTCATAGCCTCAAGGTAGTTTTTAATTTCTCTTTGAAAATTGAAGTAATCCTCTACATTCATCATATTTAGTTTGAGAATTAGAGTAGATGGTCCAGCTCTTTCGAAACCTAACGATAATAATTCATTTTCAATATCATCAGCAACTCAACTATTATATAGAAATACAAATTCAATGACTTATATGTTATGTTTTGTTACGCTATAACTAGCTTAATTTGCTGTTAACTTAAACTTATTAAGCCTATTTAAACTATTTTTAGGAGGTTTTTTTTGAATGAAGTTATGTAAGGTGAAAACCTGGTTACCGCTATCTGCAGCAATGATTACAATAATATCAAATCCAGTAGGGGCTGCGGCTTCAACAGTTTATACGGTTCAAAAGAATGATACTCTAGAAGCGATAAGTAAACAAAATGGAGTGTCCGTACAATCACTTAAACAAGCTAATAGCAAAGCGAATGATCAAATTAATATTGGAGAACGCTTAACAATTCCAGGGTCGTCAACTACAAACGAATATGTTCAAAAAAATAATTCAACGGTTTCAACTAATTCATATCAAGCAATTTACCAAGTGAAAAGCGGAGATACATTAAGTTCTATATCACAACAATACAAGGTTTCAATACAGTCTATTAAACAAAACAATAATGTGGACGGAAATCAAATTTTTGCCGGTCAACACTTAAAGATTGATACGGGTATTTCATTACAAGAAGTGGATTTAATGGCTCGATTAGTGAATGCAGAAGCAGGAGGGGAACCGTATGCAGGCAAGGTTGCAGTGGCAAAGGTAGTGTTAAATCGGGTTAACGCAAATGGTTTTCCAAATACAATTACAGACGTAATTTATGAACCTATTA
The DNA here is from genome assembly GCF_015071065.1 of Bacillus cereus. Lineage (GTDB taxonomy): Bacteria > Bacillota > Bacilli > Bacillales > Bacillaceae_G > Bacillus_A > Bacillus_A cereus_BA. The sequence continues at coordinate 21,352 of NZ_VOVA01000024.1, forward strand.
AAAATGGTTATGCATTTACTCCTGTTACAGACGGTAGAATTAATCAGCATGCTACACAGGAAGCAAGAATGGCAGTAGACGAGGCTCTCACTTCAAAAGGAACAAATTCTGATTGGCTCTATTTCTATAATCCCAAAACATCGACTGACAAATGGATTACAACACGTCAAACCGTTGCACAAATTGGAAGCCATCTGTTTGCTAAATAAAAATAATAATATATTAATGGAGTTTCAAATGAGATAAGGAGAGGTTATTTTTGCGTGTAGTACATTCACTATTAGCAATAATAACAGTTATATTTTTTATTTGTGGTGTTATTGTAGTTTTATAATAAAGTTCGATTATTTAAAATAAAGAGTAATAAATTTATAATAAAGGTTGATTGAAATCCTGTTTTTTGCAGGATTTTTTTCTTTAACTAAATAGTGGCAGTTTTGCTCAATAAGGGTACATATTAGTATTAGAATGAATTTTTCCTGACGGGAGAAGAGAAAAAAGATGATTGTGATATTGCACTCCATAAAAAAGAATGTTACTCTAAAAATAGAATTATGAGAGGACTGATGGATGAATAATGATTAACTAATCTATATTTAAATTTGAAATTAATAACTTCAAACTGCAAAATATAGGGTTAGTCTATCCATTTCTACAAATCAGTTCATACTTTATTTTTCATGATTCCAATGATAAATAAGAACTTATTAAGTATAAGTGAAATACTAATCCTTCCGATTACAAATTGGGAGGATTTTTTTATTCTCTTATAGGTAAGTTGATATTTATTAATCCGTAACTGTAACCTAACAAATAAAGGAGAGAGAAAAATGAGTAATTCAGACACTATTGTTACACATGCAATGCTCTATATAAGTCGTTAATATCCATCAAACTTATATAGAGGAATTAAAAAATTGATGGATATTCCGACTTTATATGAAGATTTTCGATATATAAAGGAGGAATTATTATGTCAATGATAAAAGTTCAAGACTTAACTTTTTCATATCCAGGTAGCTTTGATAATATTTTTGAAGGTGTAAACTTTCAAATAGATACGGATTGGAAACTAGGATTTATCGGTAGAAACGGACGAGGGAAAACGACATTCTTTAATTTATTATTAGGGAATTATGAGTATAGTGGGAAAATCATTTCTTCGGTAGAATTTAATTATTTCCCTTACCCAGTTTCAGATAAGAACAAGTTCACTCATGAAATCCTTGAAGAAATTTGTCCCCAAGCAGAAGATTGGGAATTTCTGCGTGAAATATCCTATTTAAATGTTGATGCCGAGGCCATGTATCGACCATTTAAAACATTATCAAATGGCGAACAAACAAAGGTGTTGCTTGCTGCACTGTTTTTGAATGAGGGTCAATTTCTATTAATTGATGAGCCAACAAATCATCTAGACACTGATGCAAGAAAGATGGTCTCTGATTATCTAAGGAAGAAAAAAGGGTTTATTTTGATTTCACATGACAGAATCTTTTTAGATGGATGTGTTGACCATATCTTATCTATAAATAGAGCAAATATTGAAGTTCAAAGTGGTAACTATTCTTCTTGGAAGTTAAATTTTGATAGACAGCAGGAACACGAAGAGGCTACAAATGAGCGTTTACAAAAAGACATAGGGAGATTAAAACAGTCTTCAAAGCGTTCAGCAGGTTGGTCTCATGAAGTGGAAGCTTCAAAAAATGGAACAAGGAATTCAGGATCTAAGTTAGATAAGGGGTTTGTAGGACATAAAGCGGCCAAGATGATGAAGAGAGCGAAGAACCTTGAATCAAGGCAACAAAAAGCAATTGAAGAAAAGTCAAAATTACTAAAAAATGTGGAGAAAACTGAGTCGTTAAAATTAGAACAATTGAAATTTCAGTCAAATGAATTGGTTGTTTTGACTGATGTGTCTGTTAAGTATGATGACCAAATAGTAAATGAACCAATTAGCTTCATAGTTGAACAAGGGGACCGAATTGTACTTGATGGAAAGAATGGAAGCGGGAAAAGTAGTATCCTAAAGCTAATGCTAGGACATCCAATACAGCATACAGGCTCAGTTACTTTAGGTTCAGGACTCATCATTTCCTATGTCCAACAAGATACTTCTCATTTGAAGGGATCGCTAGCGGACTTTGTGGAAAGGCACGAGATTGATGAGACGTTATTTAAATCCATCCTACGTAAGATGGATTTTGACCGAATTCAATTTGAGAAAGATATATCTTATTATTCTGGTGGACAAAAGAAAAAGCTGCTTATCGCTAAAAGTTTATGTGAAAAAGCTCATTTATATATATGGGATGAACCATTAAATTTTATTGATATTTATTCGCGTATGCAGATTGAAGAGCTTATTCAACAATTTAATCCCACAATGGTTATTGTTGAGCATGATAAGGCATTTCAACAAACAGTTGCAACAAAAATTATATCTATATAGTTCAAAGTGAATGATTGAAGATTTGTGCTGATTCCATTTATCAATATCTCGCCGAAAAAAAACGCACCTACAAAGCTGCTTTTTCTTTCGGTGATTTTTTTGAATTGAGATATAACAATGCCCTTATAATAACAAATATTCCTTTAAGATCATCTAGTAATGTTGTTCGCCACGTTTCAGAGATGAACAACTCATTACGAAGAAGAACATTTAAAAGCAAGTAGATACTTCCATAGGAGTATACAAGCAAAAGAGACTCTATAATGGAGTCTCTTTTGTTATAAGATATTTTCGACTCATGTTTCATTTATTATATCTTTAAAATATAGTTTCATATCCTTAGCTTCGAGTTCATTTATTTCAAGGGGGAGCGCAATCATCACATTTAATATTTATACTTAGTATGTAATGCTTTTATTTTGCATCAATAATGTCCATAAATTTAAGATTAATCCTGTTATAAAAAGCATCTGTACATAGTATAGAACAATTCAATGGATCAATATCAGTTACGGTCATATAGTTAGTAAGCAAATAGCCATCTTCGTAATATGTAATCAACACCTCTTCTTCAGATAGTAATGAGCATAATAACATGTTCTCGATAAGTTCTTTTTCTTCAGAAGTTAAGATTGGACGTGCTACTTTATTCTTTTCCTTAATAATCTCACGTATACCATCAAATTGTTCTGTCATTGCAGCAAATGGCGTCCATTTCACCATTCCTCTTCCCTTTGGCATATTAGCGTTGTTCATGATTTGTGTCCTCCTAACAATGTGTTTCTGTATCTTGCTGTAGCACTATTTGTATAAGAAATTCCTCTTAATATGCTGTTCTTACCAAACTTAGTGCGTATTTCATCCATTACCTTCGTTAATTTCATTTCTTTTTCTCGTTGTATTACATTGTCAAAAAGAGATATTTGTTCTTCACCTTCATTGATTAAGTTGGTTAAAGAAATATTGATGGATCTAATTGGTTCCCCGGTATAAAACTTATGTAAAAAATATGTACAAATATGATAGATATCCATTGTTAAATTGGTTGGTCGGTTCATAGTGTGAGTTTTTCTGAAACCGCCAGCGTAATTTTTACTGTAACCAATGGAAAAATGGATTGTTTGAGCTAGTTTATTTTGTCTTCTCATTCGATAACAAACTTCCTCGATATGTTCCAGAAGGATAATCGGAAATTCTTCTATTGTGTAATCACGCATGAGTATTTGGCTTTTGCCAATAGAAGTTGTTGCCGGAACGTATTTTTCTGAAATACGACTCAAATCTATGCCATTGCTATGTAAGTGCATTTCTACGCCAATGATCCCGAAGCTTTGCTTTAAGTACTTGAGAGGGTATTGTGCTAAGTCCCCAATCGAATATATTCCTTTTCGATTTAACTTTGCTTCTGTTTTACCTGAAATCCCCCAAAATTTACTGAGTGGTCGTATCGGCCATAATTTTTTGGGGACATCTTCGTACTTCCAATATGCAATGCAGTCTTTTGTTTTCTTCGCTTCCACATCTAATGCTATCTTACTCATTAAAGGATTAGGTCCAATCCCAATCGTGCACTCAATTCTTGTTTTCTCATATATTTCACGTTTGAATTTCAATGCGAATTCATATGGATTATCTGCAAACAGATGGATACTATTTGTAATATCCATAAAGAATTCATCGATGCTGTATTGGTGAAAATCTTCAATAGGAACGCATTGTAGAGCTAATTTCGTTATGTAATTTGAGCATTTTATATAAGTTCCCATGATTGGGTTTACCACAAGAATGTCTTTACGCCGTGGTATTTCGTACAACCTTGCCATTTTCTTAACACCTAATGCCTTTAATGGTGGTGTTGCAGCCAAAACAATAGAGCCATTTCTGTTAACATCACCGACTACAGCTAATTTTGTATGAAGTGGGTCTAATCCCATTTTGATGCAACTAACGGAAGCATAAAAGCTTCGAAGATCAACACATAAAATGATTCTATTCGGTAAAAGTGAATAGTCATACACCATGATTCCTCCTAATAATAAGAACGTTTGTTCTTATTATACACGAACTTATGTTCTTTTATGAAGTGGCTTTCGAAAAAATATTTAATTACATGAAGTAGAAATGCGTAGAATGAAAGAGAGACAATAACAGCTTAATGTTTTTGAGGTTTCTAGGCTATAAACAGTACTATCTATATTAGGTAGTACAGGAAGAAAGTGATGGGAAGGGGTGTTCTTTATATCATTTTCTGAGCATTTAAATAAGCGTTGACTGTGATTTATTCCTTATGCTAGCATATAGATAATTTAATCAAGGCGGTGGAAATGTATAGTATTACGCAAGGTATTTTAACCTTTTAAAAAGTTAGAGTAAGTCATCCGTATAAAAGAGGCTTCTTTTTAAGAGTTTACGAAAAAATATATTTTCATATAACAGATTTAAGGAGGGATATTGCATAAATGGGGCAGGTTATACAAGAGTTTTTTTCTCCAAGTAAAAACTATAAGGTTCAAATTATTAAAAGAAAAGATGGTTTGTATACAACAGAAGCTTATAGATGGATGGAGGATTGTGGTTATGAATTTTGGAGTTATATATCACAAGGATTTTCTTTGATAGATAGTGAGGAACATGCGCGAAAGATTGCTATGGAACAACTAAAGGAATGTTCAAGGGAAAGTTTTTAGAAATGAGTTAGTAAAAATTATATATATGAATGCGATTAGCAGGATTCCAAGATGCACAAGAAAAAATGCCAGGTAAATTCTATATTTTTGTAAAATGATAACAAAAGTAAGCATAAAACCGTAGAAATAATTTATTGTATTCGTATTGATGTTTTGGTAGGTTCAAAAAGTAATGCTATGAATTGGGGACGTCAAACTGTTAAAGTAAAAGTTTTATGATAACTATGGTTACCCAAATAGAAGCCAGTTCTCTTTATTGAGACTGGCTTCTATTTTTAATGGTCATAATGCTCCTCAAAAATAAGTACTACTATCTACTGATGATGGAAAGCGATTAGCGATGTTGATGTTTATTACAAATTTGTAAGGTTATGTAATGTAAATCGATAGAATTGGATGTTTGAATAAGATAACCTGTTTAACGGATAGAAAATTCTGAAAAAAGGAGTGGGATGGATGAAGAAAAGTAAAAGAACATCTAGTTTTCTTAAAAATGTTGTATGCATATTTATTTTCATATTCATTATGAGTGAATTGACTTCCACGAAAGTAGCAAGGGCAGAATCGAACATATTGGCTGATAGGAGCATAGAAAACTTTAAGAAAAAGATGGATGAGCAAGTACCTAAATGGCAGGAGAACTATGATGTACCAGGGGTTGCAATAGGAGTTGTACATAATGGGCGTATTGCTTATACACTTAATTATGGTTATGCAGATAAAGAGAAGAGAAAAGAAGTGAATGATAATACTTTATTTCAGGCGGGTTCGGTGTCCAAAAGTCTTACTGCTTGGGGAGTTCTACATCTTGCAGACGAAGGACTTTTATCATTAGATGATCCGGTTGACAAGTATTTAAACAAATGGAAATTACCAAATTCGAAGTTCGATAATAATGAAGTCACGATAAGAAGATTACTAAGCCATACGGCAGGATTACCCACACATAAAGGGTATTTAGGAGTGGTACCTGGGGAACAGCTTGATTCTATTAAAGAATCACTGTCTGGGAAAGAATGGCATAATGATCCGGTTGAAATAATTAAGAAACCTGGTTCAGAAGCGATATACTCTGGAATTGGCTATACGATTTTACAGCTTGTTATTGAAGAGGTGACCGGGAAACCCTTTGACCGTTACATGGAGGAACAAATTATGAAACCATTAGAGATGAAATCTAGCTCATTCCGACAAAGTTTGGAGAACTCTAATCTTTCGAAGGCGTATGGATACTTTGGACAGGAAGTTCCGAATTATCAATATACAGAACAGGCTGCTGCAGGTCTCAAAACAAATGTTACGGATATGATGAATTTCATACTTGCAAGTATGGACACTAATGATCATAAAGGTAAGGGGTATGGTGTTATCAAAAGTGAACGTGTGGAGGAAATGCAAAATCCGGTATTAGGCGAGAATGGTTTAGGTATATTTGAGAGTCAGTTATCGAATCAATGGAAAATGATGTATCATTCTGGTGATAATCGAGGGTGGCATTCCTTTTATGGCTACATTCCGAATACAAAGGATGGATTAGTCATTCTCACAAATGGTGAGAATGGTAAAGACTTAAGACAAGATATTTACCACGAATGGATAAAACACGAGACTGGGAAGTTCCCTGAAAGTTACTTCGCCTTCAAAGAGCAAAGAAAAATCAATGCTATTATATCCGTTATTATTGGGGCAACACTTGGTATATACTTGCCACTATTTGTAATTAGTTTGAACAAGTGGAAAAGAACTTTCATTTTGAAGCACGAGAAAAAGCCTTACATCAGAGTTGGAGTTAGAACGCTTCTACTTTTTAGTATTGCTCTGTATTTGTTTTGTCGCACCTACATGTGGAGTACTTTAAGTTTAAGTGTAAGCAATAGAATAAATATAATGCTCATAATGGCATGGATAATAGCGTTATTAATTACTGGATTCTTTCCAAAAAAACGAAGTAGCACAAATAAAACGTTAAAAGCTGAAGTTTATAAACCAAAAGGAAATTAAACGGGTAGTTTGTTTAGGCGCATAAAATAATAGTTAGGTTTAAATAGAGTACTAAATATAAGTGAATAGTAACGTACAAAAAGGGCTGCAAGTAATTGGCAATCCTTTTTGTACGTTAATTAAATAAAAGTTGGAATTACTGAATTGTTTTTGATTACCCAATTTATAAATAATTCATGTAAAAGAGTTAATGATGAAATTAGAAATGGTATTTTAGCTTATATATGATTTGTTCTCATGCTGTAGAGAAATTTTTCTCTACAGCATGTTTTTGCGTTTAAACGTTTTCGAGTGAGGATATGGATATTTATCGATTCCCAGTTTGAGAGTTTTACGGAAATTGAATGGAAAGTGATGGTAATAGTTGTGTAGGAATAGAATTTTTAAAAATTAAACTTTAATGTAAGTCAGCAGTTGGAACTGGTAACTATCTACTGTTAGGAAGTTTAAAGGTAGCCGAGGGCAAAGGGGAGGGGATTGTGCCAAATAATTTGTACATTGTCAAATTATTTATACAATGTTGAATTAGTTGTGTATATTTTATAATACAGTATGGATAAAGAACGTTTCTTTATTCACTAAAATAACATTGGCATAGTTTTTGCTTGTATAAATTTAAGGAAGGAGGATTGAATGTAAGAAATGTGTATGATTAATCGTAGTAAAAAGCTACTATTTCATCACTATTTTTACGTGTATTTATAGGGAACTGGTAATAAATACAAATAGAATGTTCACTTATAAAAATTCAGAATTTTCTTACTTATTAGGAGGTAACGGTATGGTTAAGTATTCGAAATTTTCTAAACTGATTATCGGTGTTGGACTCGTGACAATATCATGTAGTGGTTTACAAATTCAAGCAGAGACAAAAGAAAAAAATGTGAAGAACGTATTACAAATGGAGCCGGTAGGATTAAGAAAATCCGTTGATGAGTTAGCGCACCCTTCGAACGTACAAGAAAATGGATCATTTACTAAACGTTTAAAGTTAGCAGATTTATCGCAGCGTCCACCGATGCCAAATGAGAATGCTAAACAGCTTGTTGAAGAAAAGAAATATTCAATGGCTGAATTAAATCAATTAAGCAACAAGCAATTGACCGATCTTCTGGTTACGATTCAATGGTATCAAATTCCGGAGTTATTTCAGTTTAATAATGATAGTCTCAAATTCTATCAAGATGATAGCCGTATGCAGGCAATCATTGCTAAGCTAGCAGAACAAGGACAAGCCTATACGAAAGATGACTCAAAAGGAATTGAGACATTAGTAGAAGTTTTACGCTCAGGTTTTTATTTAGGTTTTTATCATCAAGAATTAAGTAAACTAAGTGAACGTGTCTATCATGATAAATGTTTGCCAGCTTTAAAAACAATTGCGAAGAACCCGAATTTTAAACTTGGTACAACAGAACAAAATAAAGTAATTTCGTCTTATGGGATGTTAATTGGAGGGGCGTCAGCTGATGTAGAAGTTATTCAATATGCAGGTGAAATCTTTAAACAATATAACGATAATCTTTCTACGTTTATTGAAGATCGAACTAAAGGCGATGCTGTATATAATTTGATGAAAGAAGTTGATTATGAAGTTCAATCGTATATGAATGCTACAGGAAAAGAACCAAAAGATATGCTGTGGTATGGAAAAATTGATGGCTTTATTAATGAGATAAATCGTTTTGCACTAATTGGTACAGTAACAGACAAAAACGGATGGCTAATTAATAATGGTATTTACTATGCTAGTCGTTTTGGCAAGTTTTATAGTACACCAACAAAAGGACAGCAAGTTGTTACAGAAGCAATGGGGATATATCCATATTTAGGGCAACAATATTTTGTTGCAGCAGAACAAATTGCTACTAATTATGGCGGGATAGATGCAAATGGAAAAACGGTAAATTTAGATCAAATTCGAGAAGATGGTAAGAAACATTATTTGCCAAAAACGTATACATTTGATGATGGGGCTATTGTCTTTAAAGCGGGAGATAAAGTTAGCGAAGAAAAAATTAAACGTTTATATTGGGCAGCAAAAGAAGTACGATCTCAATTTTATCGTACAGTTGGTAGTGATAAACCACTCGAAAGTGGACATGCTGATGATGTGTTAACAATGGTTATTTATAATAGTCCGGATGAATATCAATTTAACCGTCAACTATACGGATATGAAACAAATAATGGTGGAATGTATATTGAAGGAACAGGAACCTTCTTTACATATGAGCGTACACCACAGCAGAGTATTTATAGTTTGGAAGAATTGTTTCGTCACGAATTTACACACTATTTACAGGGCAGATACGAAGTTCCGGGATTATGGGGTCAAGGAGAAATGTATCAAAATGAACGCTTAACTTGGTTTGAAGAAGGAAATGCGGAGTTTTTTGCAGGCTCAACGCGATTAGACAGCGTAGTACCGCGAAAAAGTATCATTGGTGGATTGTCTAATGATCCTGCGAAACGTTACACAGCAGCGCAAACATTAAATGCAAAATACGGAACGTGGGATTTTTATAATTACTCGTTTGCATTGCAATCGTATATGTATAATAATCGTCCTGATATGTTCGATAAAGTGCATGATTTAATTCGTACAAATGATGTTCCAGGTTACGATGCGTACCGTTCTACATTAAGTAAAGATAATAAATTAAATGAAGAATATCAAACTTACATGCAAATGCTGATAGATAATCGTGATAAGTATACAATTCCACAAGTATCAGATGATTATGTAGCACAGCACAATCCGAAACCACTTTCGGATGTTGCAGCAGATATCACCAATGAAGCGAAGTTAAAAAATGTGAAGGTAACAAAGAATAAATCACAATTCTTTAATACCTTCACACTACAAGGAACATATACAGGAAGTGCGGCAAAAGGGGAAAATGAGGATTGGAAGGTGATGAATCAAGCAACGAATGATATGCTGAAGCATCTTGCAGAAAAAGAGTGGAGCGGATACAAAACATTAACTGCTTATTTTGTAAATTACCGTGTCAATGCCGCTGGACAATTTGAATATGATGTTGTGTTTAGCGGAGTGAATACAGAAGAAGGTACTGCTGTAGAAAAAGAACCGAATAATTCATTTGATGCAGCGAATCCATTATTTTTGAACACGTTATTAAGAGGAAACTTAAGTGATCAAGATCAAGTTGACAGATTTGTTATCGATGTAAAGGACCCAAAAAATTTACAAATTACTGTTACGAACGAACAAGACCTTGGACTGAACTGGGTGTTATACTCTGAATCGGATCTAAATAATTATGTAACTTATGCAACAAAACGTGATGGAAACAAATTGCTTGGAAATTATAATGCGAAGCCAGGGAAATATTACTTAAGTGTATATAAATATGGCGGTGGAGCAGGGAATTATACGGTAGAAGTAAAATAATTTTAAGTAGTCGTTTTTAGACAAATAGATGCCCAGAGGCATCTATTTGTCTTTTTTTAATGAAATGAAGATGTATATACAAACGATAAACTCCAATACCTTCCCTTAAGAAATTAAGAATTTTGTACTAGGGTTTATTTCATATGCAAATTTTTAAATAGTTCATATCAAATCTTTAGTAAACAGAAAAAAATCTAGTTGAATGGATTCTTACTTAATCTTAGCTTGATGGCTATGGGGTTCCAGCACATCACTATCAAGCTAAGAAATGTAAATACCCCCAAAACGAGAAAATTTACATTTTTTTGTTTTGGAGTAGTTTTTCGAAAAAACAATAGCAAAAATCTCTCGATATTTGAGCGTCCCAAAAATAATCGGTTTTGGGATACTAATTTACAGCAATTCAAAAATGATTCAAAAGGTCTATGTATTTCTGAAGTACTGCAAAATATTATCTCGAACTTTTTGACACATTGTTTTTCATAGAAATTACACCACATTAAAAGGTGTACCTTTTGATATGTGGAATTTAGAGTTTATTAAAAGATTCTTTGATTTTTATAGATTTATTCCTACACTTTATATTCTTTAACTAGCATAGATGAAAAAATGAATAATTAAAAATTCAATTAATATGCTAAGTTGAAATGAGATGGAGGTGAAATTGTAAAAAAAGGAAAGAAAGTAAAAGTCTTTTTTTCGAATATAACATATATGATGACTGAAAAAGTATGGTTTGGTTATTTGTGTGTAAAGACTGTGATGGTGGATTGGCTCTTTATAATGACGCCGATTTTTGGGCCCATAGGATTTATAATCGTATTGTTTCGTTTTTGGAGATTGGAGAGGAAGAAGAAAAAAGTTTTGGTAGATCGTAAAACGGGAATTGCTTCAATTGAAGCAATTCTCGTTTTTTGAGTGTTCACTATCTTTGGACTGTAATATGTTATGCATAAGTAATGTTGATGAACGAGAAAAATGATGTAATTGTATAGAATGAACCACCGAGATTACGATTCTGGACCATTTATTTTTTCTTTTTTGTACAGTTCATCATTAAATCGATTCTAGCAATCGATAGACAAATAAAAAAAGAGTATAGTCCTTAATAAAAAGGAGAGATGGTTTTTCCGATACGGGAACATAAGTGGATAAAATCTATGCCGAGAAATAGTATGGGGAAGGGAATAGTGTATCAGAGGGAAAATGAAGAGACTGTTGTAGTTAAATCTTGAGGGTGAGCATTTGGAATGTATTCAACTTAATCATTCATTAAAGTAAACTATATAATAGAAGAAACTCGTCTTAAATGAAAAATGGAGAAATAAGTAAGTCTAAATTTATACAGCCAATATCGTAAAAAGTATAAAGTTTACTAAATCAAAATCAGCTATATAATCAAGCCTTGAAACACTATAGTATTAAGAGGATAAATAACAAATCCCCTTTTTTCACTTTGTACTAGTATAGTTTCTTTTAAAATTCTTGCGTTGTTTAGAGTGGTGGATATAAACATTATAAAATATGTTATCTACCTTAGATGATTACTATCATTTTCTCATTAAAATGCTGTTTGAAATTATATAAAATTGCATCTTATAAGGAAAAATGTTATTTGTAATTAGAACAAAAAGTCTTCAATCTAGGTTGAGGACTTTTGTACATAGGACGGCATACATAAAGAAATTAGTATTTAGTTGAATAAGTTTATCAAATTCAGTATCTCAGAAAAGGTAAGTACATGATGATATGATATTTCAGCTAGAAAGGAAAAAATCAGAATATGTCTATAAGTTCTTCCATTTTATATGAAGTTTCCAATCGAATTGCATTTGTACAACGAATGATTTTATTATGTGTATCGATACTTAAAACCATTATGTATTCATTATTTATGCTATAAGTTTTAGATGCAAAATAGGTTTCCTTTATATTTACTAAGTGTGAATATAAAATAATTTGCAATTATTGTATTAATTCTGTATATAATTATATACAGAATTAATACTTCGAATCATGAAAAGGGGAAAATTATGAGTAGTATTATATTATTCGATGGAGAATGTAATTTTTGTAATCAAAGTGTACAATTTATCATTCAAAGGGACTCAAAAGGCTATTTTTTATTTGCATCACGTCAAAGTACTATTGGTATTAATTTATTAAAAAAGCATAATATTAATGACAGCATAGATAGTATTATTTTAATTGATACTGAAACTGCTTATATTAAATCTGATGCGATACTCAATATTTGTAAAAAATTAGATGGGAATTGGTGTAAATTATCATTATTTTTGTGGATACCTAGATTTATTCGAGACTTTTGCTACGATATATTTGCGAAAAACAGATATAGATGGTTCGGAAAAAATCAAAAATGTATTCTTCCGACACCAGAGGTCAGAAGAAGGTTCTTAGATTAAATTTAGAAATGGAGATCAATTCTAGAATTGATCTCCATTTCTAAAATATATATTTATTAAAGACTTAATAAATAATCCTGATAATTAAACCCTAATTCCTTATTCAGTTCACTTTGAATTTGTTTAAGGTTTTCAATCGTCTTTTTATAATTAGAATTTAATTGTTTTAATGTTGTACTGAATTCAGATTCCATTGTTAAGTCAGGCAATCCCTTAGCCATTTGATTTTGTTTTGAAACTAATTCCCGTAACTTTTCATCATTTTTAATCGCATTTATTTGGTTTTTTATTCCTTCCTTGTAGTTATTAATTATAATCTTATCATTTTGAATAATACCATCATAGAATAATTGGGTTTTTTCTTTAAATGTTGCTATATCGTTTATATTGTTATTAGTAATTTGTTCAATCATCGGATGATTTTTAGGGATGGGAGGAATATTATCTAATATATTAATTAATTTTTTAAAATTATTTATCTCTTCAACGCTTTCGACTTTTATATTTAAAAATGGATGTATTGAAATTCCTATAAACTCCCCAAAAGGTCCAGGGAAAATCTTTCGCAAAATAACATGCAATTGATCAGTATACAAATATGAAGGGTCTATTAAACTGGAAATTTCTTCGAATGATCTACCTGATCCCCAGTTTTCCTTTACAACTTTGATTTGGCTTTTTTTATGCTCAATATTAATGATATCGATATTTATCTTCTCTTCTATTTTTTGTAACTCTTCTATAAAAACAGTCTTGTCGTTTAAGATGTTTTTGATTTGGTTTATCGAAAAATTCAAATCCCTTAAAACTGCTATAGTTTGTAATTTTTCAAGATCATTAATCCCATACACCCTATATTGATTCTTTGGATCTTTATCAATTTCTATCAACCCAATTTCTTCATAGTATCTAATGGCTTTTTTTGTTAAACCAGTTTTTTCAGCAACTTCTTTAATATTCACTACACATCTCTCCCCATAGAATTATATATATGAATCTATTTTAAGGCTTCTCCTCAAGGGAAGGTCAAGTATTATTTTAAACCTTCCTCCTAGGGGAAGGTCAATCATCACTTCAAAACTTTCCATGCAATGGATGTCAAGAAAAAAAGGTTCCCCCTAGGGGAACCTTTAAAAAATAGCCATATAAATTATTATCATGTGCAGAACCGCAAATAAATATATTGCATATATAGCTTGAATAGACAATTTACTTACATAATAAGCGACTACCATGAATACTGGAAAAATAAACAATCCAATATATTTTTTAACTATGATATCTGGATTGTTCCATTCATTAAGGTGTACTGGAATATCATTATAGCTAAAGGGATAAGCTATAATTGAAATTATAAAAACTGATGTGATAATTGTTAAAATAACTCTATTGTTGTACAGCCAATACATAAATACCTCTCCTTTTATCTGAAATTTCAAACTATAAAACATTTTCAATATCTCTTTAAAAATACGAAAATTCGATTATAATTATAGAGCGTTATTAGCTTTTTTGTAAAATATAGTTCTCAATTCTAGAAATTAGGCTAAAAAAACAGAAAGGAATAAAAAAAATGAAAACAGGGGTTAATTACAAATCAGTAGCAATTTTTAGTATTGCCATTGTAACAATCTGGGTTGTTTTTATATTTTTGACTGTAATATCAGCTTTAGATTCTTCGGCAATTCGCTTATCTAAGCATAATAAAACAGTAATAAGTATGGTATACCCACAAAGTTGGGGGTTCTTTAGCAAAAATCCTCGAGAACCGGTATGGAATATTTATGGTTTGGACAATAAACAATTTACGAAACATTGGCCCAATAATTCCCTAAATAATATATTCGGATTAGATCGATTTGGAAGAACTCAAGGTATAGAATTAGGTTCTATATTAGGACAGCTTCCTCCGAGTGAAAAATGGCACGAGTATAATAAAGACACTAAATTAAACTCCACCGAGGATGCTGATTTTTTAAAAGTGAAGAATGTTAATCCCTCTCCGTCGTTATGTGGAAAGTTAATAATCACCTCTGAAGAACTAATTCCATGGGCTTGGAGCAAAAATACGGAAGTTAAAAAAGAAATTAAAAAATATATAAGGATTGATGTGAAATGTTCGTTGAAAGATTAGGGAAGCAACTTACAAATTGGGCTAGCAATACAATACCTTGGACAAATGTTTATGGGGTGGCAAGGAGCTTAATGGCCCTGGCGACACTACTTACTCTATTGCTAAATGATACATCCGTATTCTTCAAGACACAGGATAAACAATTGGAGTTTTCCCACACTTTTAGTATATTCTTATTGTCGCCGCATTTTAAACATATCGAATTAATTAAATGGCTATGTATTTTTATTCTTTTTCTTGTAGTAATTGGATGGCGTCCTAGAGTTACTGCTCTTTTCCATTGGTGGATAGCATATAGCTTTCAAAATTCTGCATTAACCTTAGATGGTGGAGATCAAGTAGCAGCCGTATTTACATTTCTCCTATTGCCTATTGCGCTAACAGATTCAAGAAAATGGCATTGGTCTAGCTACAATGATAATAGGAAATATGAAATATATTATAGATTAATGGCCCTCTTAACTATTAATATAATCAGAATTCAAGTTGCAATGTTGTATTTTAATTCTGTAGCAGCTAAGTTAAGAGAAGATGATTGGATAAACGGAACTGCTGTATATTATTATTTAAATGATTATATGCTAGGATTACCAGAACCACTTCTTAAGTTATTTAGTTTTGTTCTAAATTCCGAACTTGTTGTATTGCCTACCTGGGGAGCTCTAATTGTACAAACAATATTAGTATGTGGACTTTTTGCTCCAAAAAAATCTTGGAAGTACATACTTTTGGTAGGAATATTGATGCATGAGGTATTTGCAATTATGTTAGGATTAATCTCTTTTTCTATGACTGTATGCGGTATTTTAATCCTGTATTTGGTTCCTATAGAAAAAAATATCAAATTTAAATATTGCAATTATTTTAAAGTGTTGTACAATGAGGTTGTCCAAAAAACAAGGGGGAAGAAAAAATATGAACTACATGATTAACCACAAAAAACCTTTATTATCGATCGCTTTGGTAATGGCTTTGCTAGTTTCAATGATTTCCATACCACTTACTAGAGCAAATGCTGAAACTTCTGTGAAATTTACAGGGGAAGAAATTTATGCTGGTATTTTCTTTGGTCAGGGAGAAATTGCAGAATTATTGCCTGAAATCTGGGATAAAAAAGCATTAGAGACAATTGATCCAAAGGAACTGGAAAAGCTTTCGAATGAAACAATTGAAAAACTTAAACAAGAAAAACCAAATTATTTTAAAGAATTGCAAGCAGCTGTTTATGCTAAAGATTATAAAGGTGTAGATGACATTTTAAAAGAAAGCGCTACAGTTTTAACTGATGTTTTAAAAAGTGATGTATCTAAGGACAAAGGAACTGCAGCAGCTATTGGAAAGTGTGCAAGTGCAGTATGGTTATTATTAAATGCAGCCGTTGCTGTAGAAGTAATTGCAATTGGAGTCGCTGTTTTAGTAAGAAATGTAAATAATGATACACTTGATAATGGATTATCAAATGAACAATTAATCTCAGATATAGTAAATCGCATTAATTAATTAATTCAAAATGTTAACTACATAAATTAATAAGGTTAATAAAATAATTGGACTAATTTAATGTTATTAATAAATAATGAAGTTAATTTTATAGAAAATTTATAATCTTTACTCTTAAAAAGCAGAAATACTATAATCATTTATGGTACTTCTGCTTTTTATAGCTTCTAATATAATGTCTAGTACTTCAAATCCGTGAGAAAAAGGCCCGCTTTTCTTCACGGATTTACGCGTTGTACTTGGGTCGTGATCTAACTTTTGTTTTGTTGTACGATGTTTGGATCAATCAAATTGATTTTGGCTATATCATTTTTGTGGGCATAGAGCTTTATGAGGCTCTGACGCATCTCTATCAAATTAAAGGTACTGGGGGTATGCGAGGGCTACTGATTTAGATTTCTAAGATTGTACTAAATATGAGCATAACAAATAAATCTATTAAATAAATTTATTTGTTATGTAACTTTGAAACTTTGTGGCAACGTATAATAATGCACAATACCTATTTTACAGTAATAAAAAATACAGTTCTGGTGCAAAAAGCGTACCTTTTGAAACGCTTTTACAATTGTAGCAATATTCATCTTCATAAAAAGAGATAGCTATAATTAGCTATCTCTTTTTATTTTCAATTATCTATTTTTATCATTGCACCCAAGAGGCAAAATTATTATATCCATCATCTTCAATCCAATCATACACACGATAAGCCAATGACAATCTAAAGAATTTCCCTCTATGTGATTCAGGAGCGATTTGATTCAACTTATATGGTGCCAAATCTGTATATTCCACCCATTTACCCCCTGCCCACTCATACAAATGTAACTGTTTACCGTCTTCACTATATTGATACCCTAGATAATCGAAGGGATTAGGCCCTTTGCTTTTAATATTTCCATATTTATCTTTAAAACCATTAATATGAATCCCTAGTATTTTATTTCCTTTTTCTATACTTTTCATAATTTCATATCTCACCCATCTTCTATTAAAAGTCTGGGATCCGATTAAAACACATGTAACCGAGGTATTGTTAAGTCCGCCATTTATTAATCTTTTAAGAGCTATATCACTTGTTTTTTTTGCATCTTCCCAAAGAGATGCATCAAAGACCCCCGCAGCACTTTGATTTAATTTTGTTACCCAATGATTTCTTACAACATTTACTCTAAAATCAATTACATCCTGATAATGAAAACTAAAAAAAACTCTTTTCGCCATAATTTCATGGTCCTCAAACGAAATAGTGAAGGAAACTATACATATGGGTACTATAATTTTGGCTATTCCAATGGATTTCTTGGATTACAAATATTTATCGAAACATTTTCTGTCGAATTGCCACCAATGTTTACCTATAATGAAAATTTTTTCGGAACAGAAGATGAACTTATTGAATATATAATGGCTAATAGAGATGAGAAAATTCATAATTACTGTAAAAAAATAATTACTGAATTACCCAAAAAAACAATACCTTATTTCCCTCCATGGTATTGCTAAGTAATGGAATTATTTGCTTTAAAAGAAGAAACAAGCTTAGAATCCTTATAGTTCAAGGATTCTAAGCTTGTTTTTATTATTCCCAATTGATAATTTATAAGATAGA
>NZ_VOVA01000025.1 GCF_015071065.1 Bacillus cereus
GCCACAAATTTCACCAATTACTTTTAATCCATTAAAATCCTCTTCAGTCTTTGCAACCATTGTATATCCTCCCTTTTTAAAGTATTTTATGATTAGTATACCATTTAGTTTCTAGCAGGAACGGGGTTTTCTTCAACAATCTGGCCCTTTAATGAGGGAAGAAAACACTATTTGTTCTTTTCCGATAGCTTTCTATATAATGAGGCTCTGGATACATTTGTAATTTCACAAATTTAACGTTGTTAAAAACAGGGGAATCGTCTTGAAGATGCGCTTAGCGTTGTAAATCCGCATTTTCCTGACGCTACCCCTAATAGAAAGCTTCTTTCTTTTGTTCGAGCACTTTTTTGAATTTTATATAGCAAACAATTCTCCACGGAACAATGTAGCAAATGATAAAGGTGAAAAGTAACAGACTAAGTGTACCTGAATCGATTGTCGTAAGGTCTTGTCGAATAAAATAACGTAAAAGGAGCATTAGAATAAAAGCCACGACAAACTTCCAGCTTTTCTTTGCGTAAATGTTACCATCCTCTCTAATTTCATAATCTGACAAAATAATAATAATCACCGAAAAGGCAAGCCCTAAGACAACACTTACGCATAATTCAAAAAACGTCGGGTGCCCTAATTGGAGAAAAAATGAAAGTCCTGGCGTTAAGTAAATAAGTGGCAAGAATATTCGCACCCCACTTCCCTTGATTGGTTTATACATCGAACGAATCCTACGTAGTAAAATGAGCGCGCCAATAAATAAAAACAAATAAGACGGCATAACAGTTTGCATATACATCCCCCTTTTGATAGTTTTCTGAATATCTATATACATACTATTCCATATAAAATTGTAAATACATTTGTTATATATTATGTTTTCCAATTCATCAAGAAGAGGGAAAGAGGCTGATCAAGGTAAGATTAATTCCAAATCTATAAAGCAAAAAAGATTAGTATTTCACTAATCTTTTTTGCTTTCGTTTAACTAACAATAACGATAATTATGTAAATAAGCTACCCATATGGACAGCTTATTGTATTTTTTGCTTAGCGTGGTTTTTTTCCAAAATGCTGGCGATACCCCTTTATGTTAATTAGAATATTTCAGGTTGTTGAAGAATACATTTGAAAAATAGGTTTAAGTTGATACTTTTATAAAATAAAAGAAGGCGTTCCATATTTGGAATGCCTTTTCTTGATGTTTTGTTGCTAATGTTGGTTGTTAAGTTATTTTAATTTGATTACGTGCTGCTTACCTTGCAACAACAAGAACTGAGTAAGATATCATTTGAAGTGTTTGATTGTCTGTAAATATCATCTGTCCAGAATACATCTAATATGGCATACCAGAATAAGGCATCATCTGTCCTGAATACATTTGAGATGGCATACCGGAATAAGGCATCATTTGTCCCGAATGCATTTGAGATGGCATACCAGAATAAGGCATCATTTGTCCCGAATGCATTTGAGACGGCATACCAGAATAAGGCATCATTTGTCCCGAATGCATTTGAGATGGCATACCAGAATAAGGCATCATTTGTCCCGAATGCATTTGAGATGGCATACCAGAATAGGGCATCATTTGTCCCGAATACATTTGAGATGGCATACTAGAATAAGGCATCATTTATTATACCTCCTTTTATAAAAGTGTAGACATCTAACCAACATATTGTATGAAACGAGTAAGCATGTTGTAACTACCTATAATTTCGTTGCTGTTTTTTATAACTTTATTTTTCAATCTAGGCCTTGCACTATTTTTTCTCACCTACATACCAATAAACATATTTTTACTATTAGGACCCCAATTTTCTCCCATAAAACCTGACATTCCCTCTAAGTTAACGAAACATGGAAGCACAGTATACATTACCCCCTGCATTACATTAACTCTAAAAGTTATAACAAATCTCATTTTTGCATTATCAACGGGTGCTATCATTCCCATATTTGGACGTATAGCGTTTTCCGCCGTAAGTGCCTCTTTCATTCCTACACTAGCAATACCAACGGGATCCATATTACTTCTAATCCAATAATTCGAGACATTTGTTGCAGATGCCAAATCAGTTGGTTTATCATAAGTCATTAAAATTTGATTAGAAGAAATTTGTCTAGCCTCAAGAAGTATCGGGTGAGCAGCCATTTGACGATGGTAATAAGTTAACATGGTATTCCTCCATTGTTTTTTGAAATAGATAAATTACCTAGATAATATATGTAGATTTCTTACTCGGGTTCGCGATAACAAATTCAATAAATGCCCTCAAAATCCTTTCAAGGGGTCTCGCCGCATGCCCATCAAGTTAAAATCTCATACCACCCCCAGAACGAAAATTTTGCGCATTTTGCTCGTATTTATTGTTTGGGGATAACTCGTTCTTCTAGCTTGATGGTGATGGGGTACGGCAACGATTCCTTCTTTTTAGAGCCACTTACAAAGCTAAAACAAGAAGCTGTATCTAAAAGGTCATTTTTAACGACCTTTTAGGTACAGCTTCTTATGTAGGGATAGTACCAGCCTTACTGATACCACCCGTAAATTAATTACATATTAGAATAATTAATTTAAAATTCTATGAATTTTCAGTTATAATTAATTCATATTAGATAATAAAGGAGTCCTACAATGCAAAATTTATTAGATCGAGCCAAGGCAATAGTATCTTCAGATGAAAAAGTTTTAGATGTTTTACAAGGTTCTTTAGACGTTTTTGAATATCGGCATCCTGTACGTCCTGGAGTACTAGTTGCTACAAATAAAAGATTATTTTTTTACGGGCCTGATTTAGTTGGTGATGCATGGATTAATGAATATTTTTATGAAAACCTATCAAAACTGAAAGAAAAAAAGAATTTATTTGGTGTATCCAGTATACTTTTTTGGAATAAAAATGAAAGAGTGGGCATTAGAAATATCCAAAGCAACAATCTTAGTGAATTTATACAGATAATTCAAAATAAAATAACCGAAGACTAAACAGACCCTATGAGGGGTACCTCCAGATGCCCATCAAGTTAAGACAAATTTGTATCTATATAACGAAAAAAACGCTATTCTTTTTGTAGAAATATACAAAAAGGATGGCGTTTTTGATGAATCCTATCATTTCAAATGAACTGAATCTTTTCGCACAAGAGCTACAATACTTTTTATCTCGAGTAGCCCTACAAGATATCGCCAAACAAGTTGGCTTTGTACAGCGATCAAGTAAGTATCAAGCAAACGAACTCATTGCCCTTTGCGTATGGCTCAGTCAAGAAATAGCTAGCACATCACTTACACAATTGTGCAGTCAGTTAGAAGCTTCCACTGGGGTACTGATGAGATCAGAAGGACTGAATCAACGCTTTAATCCAGCGGCTGTCGCATTTCTTCGAGAAGTCTTTACTTCTCTTCTCACACAAAAACTCTGTTCAAATCACTCGCTTTCTGTACACATGATCTCTACTTTTAATCGTATCCGTATTTTAGATGCGACGGTGTTTCAACTGCCTGATCATTTCGCCACTGACTATCAAGGTTCAGGTGGGAGTAGCAATACGGCAGGCGTGAAAATCCAATTGGAATATGATTTACTTAGTGGTCAATTTCTTAACGTACAGCTTGGACCAGGAAAAAATAATGATAAAACATACGGTACCATCTGCCTTGAAACCGTAGAGGCGGGCGATTTGTGTTTACGTGATCTTGGTTACTTCGATTTAGGAGACTTACAAACCATTCATAATAAAGAGGCTTACTATATCTCGCGGTTGAAGCTGAATACACGCATTTATATCAAGAACCCTGAGCCAGAATACTTCAACAATGGCACGTTAAAAAAGCAAACAGAATACATCCAGCTTGATATGATACAAATGATGTCTAGTCTAATCCCTGGTGAAACGATGGAAATCCCCGAGGTATACATTGGCCAAAATCATAAGCTGCCAGCACGTGTCATTATCCATCGTTTAACCAATGATCAAACGCAAACACGCCTGAAAAACCAGGCGATACGTGAAAAGAAAAAGCAGGAGCTGAGTGAATACAAAGCGATTTATATGATTAAAGATTATTTTCCATTACTGTTTCAAGCGATAGCCGTTGGAACAGAGGAACTTTTGAATATTCTGCATCGCCTTTATCAGCTGCTTAAAAAGAACGGTCGTAAATGTCATAGATATAAGAAGATGACCGTCTTTGATATTCTAGGGGTTGTGTATAAAACGACGGTGAAGCATAGACAGGCTGCCTAGCAAAAAAATCGCGTTTTAATAGGCTTCTTTAGCATGCCTACTTTTCTATCACTTGCTAGTTTTGAAACAAGGATCATTTTATATCTAGTAAATTACTTTGTTAGCTTGATGGGCATGCGTCAGTACCCCTATGAGAATTGATTTTCTTAAAGTGTTGTTAAAGTCTACAGTTCTATTTGTTTTGTTTTTATTTCTTGCGAATAAAGTTATTGATTATACAGGTGCGAAATTAATGTTGTACGCGTTAAGTCTAGCGATAAGCATTTCGTTGACCAGTTTAGGAATAGATTATATAAAATATCACGTTACTAAAAAACACGTTTGAAAATTACATTTGACGTGTTTTTTGTTTCGTACGTTGTACCCCATCAAAAAAGACACTCGAATGAGTGCCTAATTTTTTTAGTATCCGAATCCTCCACCGCCGCCCCAACAACTACATCCAATAATGATTAACAGGATGAACAGAACGATTAGTAAAGCAAAACCGCCACCAAAGCCACCACAAGAACCACCAAAACTCATATTTTTTCCTCCTTCAATTAGGAGATAGAACAATGGGTAAGTTATTATCTTAATGGATTCACATTATTTTATGTTTTTATGAATAGAATGAGCAGGTCTGTTTATAAATAAAGAAAAGAGACTCTCAAGAGTGCCTCTTTTTAGCAGTCAGATCCACAGCCTCCGCCACAACTACCACCATATCCCATATTAATCTCTCCTTTGAGTAAGAGGTGAAATTCGAAGTCACACATGTACGTTAATGGATTCATTTTACTTTATGTTTTTAAGGATTAATGGAGCAGGTCCCTTTAAAAATGAATAAAAGACAGCCTAAGGGAGGACCGTGATATATGTCGTGTTATGTAAACCTTATATGAATATGGTATTCATGTAAGGTTTGCATAACGCCCTTTAAAAGAAGTAAAAAAACTAACCCTTATAACCAGGTATATTTACTATTTAACCTCCATAGTAATTTACAGACTTATAGACTATTTATAAACTTTTCCAGATGCCTTTATAGTTGGGCCATAACTATCTGGAACAAAAACTAAATAATAACTATCACTTAACCAACTATCCTTAATAGTAATAGAATCTGTTTTACTTCCGTTTACAGGAACCCTTATAGAACCCACTACTGGATCACTAGAAAAGGGATCGTCTCTTTTTACCTTGATGGTGTAGGAACCTTTCCTCTCATATCCAGCAGATGAAGTTACTTTTAAGTAAAGTTTACCTGATCCTTTAAAGGTAAATCTTGATGATCCAGAGTAATATGCATCAAATGAAGCTGACCAAGACCAAGGTAAGGAATGTGTTGATAAAGTAGTAATTGACTGTGGTTGTGTTTCTGAAGTTCTAATTATTTCTGCAGCAGAAACTTTTGTATCATGAAATGAAATTACTGTAAAACTAAACATCAATCCTAATGTTATAGCAAACATTAGAATCTTTTGAACATATTTTTTCATGTATTATTCCTCCTCTTATTTTGTATGATTTGAAGAGTTTACTTTGCGGTTTATAGCAAGAACCTTGTCACTATCCCAATCATTTTTTATAATTCCTTGAGATAATGGCATTAAACCAACTCCTTTATAAGTATTATTTTTTAAATACTAACTAGTCGGTATTAATTAATTTATTATATGATGAAGAATGTGTTACTATTAATTAAATATTTAGTTTTTTAAAAGGGGATTGCTATGGGAACTTATCATCAGAAACAATCAGAAAACACCATTAACAAATTAATGCAATCAGGAATTAATTTGTTTTCTAAACAAGGTTATTCTAGTACAAGTGTTGATCAAATTGTGAAACATGCTGGTTACTCTAAAGGTGCTTTCTATACTCATTTTTCCAATAAAGAGGAATTTTTGTTGAAACTGATAAAAGAAGGAATTGATTTTTATTTTGAAGATTTAAAGGAAGCTCTTACTCAAAAAGAATCTGATTTACTAAATAAGTTTAAAGAACACTCTTTACGTTTGGTAAATGAAGCTTATGAAAAAGGATCTTCTCCTATGCTTCTCCAAGGATGTATGATATCTAATCAATTACCTCTAATAAAAGAAAGGCTTATTCTTCAGATGGAAGAATGGAGATCATTCCTTACACATTTTTTTCAGAGAATGAAAGACGAAGGTATAATCGGAAGTCCATTAGATGCTAGAACTTTAGCAACAACAAGCATGGCTATTTTTAATGGATTTAATTTGCAACATTTTGTAGACAATCGAATTCAAATACAGGACATGCTGAATGTTTTTGTTGAACTACTTCAAATCCAAGAACTTAATAAAAAAGATGAATAAGAGTATGATGTTTGAATGATAATTTATGAATATTCCATACATGTAAAGTTAACATAACGTACATTATCGGTAGTAAATATTTTGATAGAATCCTTGTTTTTATGGTTTTTTTTGATTTTATGTCTATCTATCTCTTATACAGGATTTTATACATCGTTGATATAGCGGGGATCCGGAGGATCCTCGCTATTCTTTTTTTGCATAAAATCTTGTATAAATAAAAAAGATTTTGATGCTGGTATCGAGATGTAACGAGTATTCAATTTTAAAATTGATATGTGTTCCTAAGATTGGGTCTGTAATACGAACTATACAAATTACCCATGTAAAGATTATGGGAGTTAAGAACTTGAAACAAGTAATACGTGAATTATTAGGAAAAAGGGTATATCATTGCTATAGCGAATATATTTTTGAGGTGAGACGCTATGAAGACGTTATATAGTCCTGGCGACGTGGTAGAGCAATTAGGTATCCAATCTAGTACATTACGTAAGTATGCTGATGTACTAGAAAAAGAGGGTTATACTTTCATAAAGAATGAACGTGGGCATAGGAAGTATAGAGAAAGTGATGTAATGGTGTTTCGTAAGGTTATCAACCTAAAGAACGACACAGACATGACATTAGAAAACGCCACAAAACAAATAGTATCATGGCATCAAGGCGTTGAGGTATTGCCATTAGAGCGACACGAAATTGAGCGCTATGAAGAACCGGATTTCAACGCTACAACGCTACAGACGATGCTTCAAGATCAAAATGAGGTCATTGAAAAGCAAAATGAATTACTACAAAAATTAAACAAACGTTTAGTCGAACAAGACCAGCGATTCGCACAAAGAGAATCAGAATTATTGAGCGCTATACAAACGATACAGGAATCCCAAACGCTTATAGCGACGAATACTAGTGAAGACGTAGCGAAGAACCAGGGACGCGATGAAATGCTTATGCAAACAATAAGGGAAGTCCAGGAAGTTAAGAAGATGATTGCAGCAAGTAAAGATAAGAAATGGTATGAGTTTTGGAAATAATCTTTTGAAATTTGATTAATTATTTTTCGCCACCTCTAAAAAATATAGAAAAATGAATATAAAAGTAAAGCTTAGAGTCATATGAGAACCCTGAGCTTTTTTGGATACTACTGATAATCGGATTTTATGTGAACTAAATCTTAGGAAGAAGGAATTGAAAATGAATAAGAAATGTCCTAATTGTGGTTTTAGAGAAATCAGGCAAGATTCATTAGATGTTCAAGCATATTTAAGACTTATTAGTACGAATAACCTTTTTAATCAATTTTCAAGTGTGATTGCTGATGTTTGCACGGAGTGTGGTAACATTTTATCTATGAAAGCAGAACATCCAGAGTATTTTAAAGTGGATAAATAAAAATTATTGATAATACAGATTATGTGAACGAAAAATCCCTTCAGAAGGAAGATCTGAAGGGATTTTTTTTATAGATTTTGAGATACATGGACTGCTGATAAGTGAGGTTATGGTCACTGATACGATGACGGCTTGTAGCAAAGTATCAAATGTTTTACTCAATAACCCCTGAATTTTCAATATTCACAATGTATTTCACTCTTATTGGTACTGTTTTATATATTTTTTCCCATTCTTTTAATTTAAATGGTTTATATTGTTGTTTGAATTTGGAGCCTAAACCAAGTGGATCTACATTTAGATTTTGTATTTTTTTTATTAGTTTTTTACTTTCTGTATTCAATTGTTTTTCTATGTTTTTTGTTACTATCTCGATAGTGTTTTTATTTTCTAAATTTATCATTTTTGAGGTTTCTTGTAGACGGGCATTCATTTTAACTTGAATATAAAAAGATGGTTTTCCATTTTTAATCTGAACATGATAGGAAGGGGTGGAACTGATATTGTTAATTAATACATAACCGCCATGGGTTTTAAATTCCTTGGAATTTAATCTATGTTTTTCAAGCAATCCTTTAAAAATAAACATATCTTTTTGTTCCAATTTCCCTATATATTTGTCTTTCTTGAAAAGAGCAATATTTTTAATTTTTATTTTGTCTTTTTGTTTTTTTAATATAGGCATAAAAGTATCTCTACCTACTTCGTAGTAGCGATAAGAGTTAAGATATAAATTATCATGTGGTAATGAACCTGTTTCCATGTTGTGCTCAAACAGTTTTTTTATGTAAATTGCAACATTAAGGGTATTATTATATTTTCCAGAGAATAGCTCATATCCCTCACCTTCTAATATTCCTAGATATATTGTACCTCCTATGCTCTTATCCCGTAGAAGGGTATCATATGCTATTTTTATATCTTTTTTGGCTAATTTTTCTGTAAGAAGAGCGACACGTAATTGTCCAGTGGTAAAGGGCCGTATAGATTCGGAAGAGGCTTTGTCTCTTCCTTGTGTTATTGTGTTTCCAATGTTCTCAAATACTTGGACTTGATGACCTTTTTTTTGAAGAGGACAAACAATTGTTGTTTTTATTTTATTTTTTGTTGTATCGAATACAATTCCTTGAATTAATTCAACATCATCAATAACATACTTTTGTAAGCAGCCTGTCATAAATATTAACGAAATACAAAATAGTATAATTTGTTTTTGAGTAATTTTCTTCATATTTTCTCCATCCAGTAAAAAACAAAATTGAAAAACAACTTATTTTAAGTTGGATTTTAATCATTTGTGGTATTTTTCCAAAATGATCATCATTATATTCATATTTTCACTAAAACTACTGATAACATGACTTATGTAAAAAGCTAACATAGATATTTAGTTTTTTTATTTATGGATGTTTCAATCTCTTTATTTATAGTCTTTTGAATGTATACTTTTGTTATATAAGTTGAGGAAATCAGGAGAATTGTTAAGAAGTCAATGTTTAAGGTGGTTTGAATGTAAACTAATATGTATTAGTTTACATTCGATAATCAAAAAAGAATCCTATGTTTTTTGGATTCTTTTTTGGTTTCTGATAATATTTTTTTAGTTGAATGTAAATTTAAGTGATTTAGCAAAAATTTAAATATGTGAACCATTATTTTACATCTATTAGACTAATGGTTTTTTTATTGATTCAGGTTTTATATGTAATGATTTTTTATAGGTATTGGACTTATATTTATAGGGGTATTTATTGACATTGAAAGAATTTTTTTATTTATAACTATATTAGGAATGCTGATAATGGTATTTTATAGTGATGTGAAAAAAGCGATTATTAATGAATTTAAAATAAAAAGAAGACCGAACTAGATAGTTTTTCTAGTTTGATTTTCTTTTTATTTTATGTAAACAAATATTTAAAAGTTTATATTGGAATGGTTTAAGAAAAATAACATTCACTTCCTATGAAAAGTAGCTATAGGGGGTGAATGTATGAACGAAGAAAATATTGTTTTAGTTTGAGCTGCTGTTGAACCAAATTTAATTGGTCCAACAGGAGCAACAGGAGCATCAGGACTTGCAGAAATGACGATTTATTTAGCTTCAGATCAATCCATTGCTAATAATGATTTTATGGGTTTAGGTACTTCATCAGGAGGACTTAAAGGTTTTACAAGAAATAATGTAGTTATACCACAAACAGCAACTATTATTGGTTTAGTTTTTAGTATTCGAGATAACCCTCTAGGTGCAGGAGATGCTGTATCGGCTCAAATTGTTATAAGTGATACATGTGCTTCTACAACAACAGATACAGGTATTATAGCAACTGTAACAGGTCCAAGTTCTTCTACTAATTGTTGTGCATTTGCCGCTGGTAATTTTACTGTTGATCAATGTGATTTATTATCAGTAAGGATTACAACAGCAGGGGGTGGAGCATTACCGGATGGTGCTGCTGCCACTATTTTATTTACTATCTAACCATGTAAAAGAGTTACCAGATAAATTATTTTAAGGTTGACAATTAGTCAATCTTATTTTTTTACTTATTTTCGTGTGTATTGTTTTCAATATTACTCGAAAAACATCATAAACCTAGTTATACCAACAGTTTATACCACTTTTAAAGCTTTCTCTATTTTTTACTCTATATATAAGGGTTTAAAGTTATGGAAAGAATAGATCATGCTGCTATTGTTGCAAAGTTAAGAAATCAAAAATAAAAAAATGCTTGAAATTATAGAAAAACTCTCTATGAATTTTTATAAATAGAGAGTTTTTCTATAAGGGGTATCGCCACATCGCTACCAAGCTAAGCTCATGCAACGTCAATTATAGAAGAGGGTGTTTCTTTTTTCTAAAGACTACGTGTAGGGAATTTAAAGATTTGCATACGAAATAAACCCTAACGGGTTTCATTTTTTTGAATTAAGCCGCTTGATTATCAGGCATGGTACAATTGTAAACGACACCTAATATATCAAAGACTGTTTTCTTCTCATACCTATGGGATTTTCGCCCGTTTTGCTGTAAGAGGTTGAACAGGCGAAGTAGAATCTTTGATAGCTCTTGGGTGTTTTTCTGTATAGCTTGGAAAAGAAGAAGAAAATAGTCTTTAATCATATATATAGCCTTATATTCACTCAGTTCTCGTTTCTTTTTCATAAGAAGTAATTGCCGCATTTGAAACATGGTAGAAGAACAGAGTAAAATGGCAATCAGTTGCCCATACAAATGGCATTCCAATCGTTCTCGCTTTATCTTTTTACAATGATGAATGTGAAAGAATGATTTCCACGTTTTAAATAAAATTTCGATTTGCCAACGTAAAGAATACCAATCGTTCTCCACAGCCTTCTTAAAGCCTTCTCTTGATGTATAAATCATATTATTTAAATGATACTGCGTACTCATTTCCCCACCCCTTTGATTTAAATACTATAGCCCGATTTCACCACCATCGAGCTATAGTATCAACTCAACATTTATGTATATTGTTTAATCTAACAAACCTTGTTCTATCGCACAGTTATCACATATCAAATTGTTATATGCTCCTTCCATAAATCCCTCTCCACAAGATTCACATGAAAATCGCTCTTCATATCCAACTTCATATTCTTCCACATTATTTCCTCATCAGTTTTGTGTAAATGTGGACATTTACACAAATTCACATGTGGACATTTTTATATTCCTTGATGCCATTATACAAAGCTTAAACTGACATATCAATTATAAATTTACACATGTGGATATTTACACATTTACACAAGTTCACAAAATAAAGGTTAAATAAAAAAGACTTCCTATCCATTATGAAGTCTTTAAGCTTGGCAATATCAATAATGCTATGTTAATTAACTAGAGGGCTTGTTGTCAAAAATATAAATAAATTATATGAGATATGAGCTGCTTTTTAATTTAATTGTTGCTAAAACAATTCTGATCGATATAATCTATAAACTCTTGAATAGGATAAATCTCTAACCTTTTATCTGTGATATGCCAATTAGTTAACACACCAATTAATTTAAATTTTGGTTCCTCTAAATAGTAACCATATACAAAGGAACCGCTCATACCACTAACTACCGGTGTTAGTATAGTCGTATTATGTTCAGTAGTAACTTCATCATCTATAATCGCAAATACAGAGCCGATATCATCATCAAATTTAGCTACAAACGTACAATACGGTAATGTTTCCATGTCCACTTCTTTATTTTCCTCATCAATAGTTGTTCTACCTGATGGATAGCCATGTAAATATAAAATATTTGTGTTATTAGTATACTCTGTTATATTTGTATCTATAAAATTTGAATCTAAAAAGCTGTGATTACTTCTATCTAGATAATCATCAAATCTAACTTCTAATACAGCAATATCATCTGGTACATTATACTTTATATCTATAACTACCATACTATATGTTTGACTGTCGTTTATCGTATACGGAATTCTTATATCATTTTTATCTTCTACATCCTTAATAACGTGAGCATTCGTAAGCACAAAACATCTGTCTTTATATTTCAGTAACCCTCCCGATCCTAACGGGTGCACGCCATCTTTCAGTTCGAATAGCCTTACTAAATATCTACCTGACCACGGTACAAATTCTCTAAATAGTTTCAACAACTCTTCTTGTCCTATTATTATTTGTTTCATATTTAATTTAATTAGCACATCCATTTGTTGCTTCAGCGTATTAACTGATTGCGTCAAAACTTTCACTTTATTATTCAAAAGTGATGTGCCATCCTCACCTTTATCGTTACGCATTTTTTCATCTAGTAATGTAATACCATGCCGTAAGGCATCTGCTTCAGTCGAATATTCAGGATAATGATTTCTAAAGTTCTCAACTATATCCTTGTGAACTTTATTCCCACGAAAGCGGAACATTTCCTCAAAAGCTGTTCTCGACATCCCTCTTTCATCTCCTATCTACCCTGCCCCAAAACTTTAACTAACTCATTTGTAGCATCGATATATTCTTGCAACTTGTCCTCTTGCCTTTCTAACGTCACGGTAACATTGCCAATCGCTTCATCAAACTTATCTTCTTTATTTCGTCTATATTCTTGTTCAAAATGTTTTTCCAACAGATCATTAATGTACTCCGAACGATAGTAACATCTTCCTAATTTCGCACCAATTTGTTTGCACCTTTTATCTATTTCTTTTACATAATACGGATCAACATTCCTAATATGAATGTCCATATACTCACCTGCTTTTCAACTTTAATTCCATTTACAACAAATAAAAAACTTAGATTCTAATCCCACAGATCGTTTGTATCTTCTATCAATCAGATACAAACTCTATTAAAAACAAATGATAATTAAAAGAGCATAAGGGGTTTTTGCCCCCACTGAGGGTGTGGGGCTAGGCGGAGCCTAGCAAAACGATGGGGGCAAGAAAATCCTCTAGGTGAGTACTCACTGATGACACAAATCAAACAGCTGAGTACTCACTGACGATACAAAAACCACCAAATGAGCACTCACTGAGTACTCAAATTGAACTGGTGAGTACCCAGTGACGACATAATTTTTTTAGTTTTTATTAATTTCTTGCGCCTTTTGCTCTAATTTTTTGATCTTATCTCGTGCAATTTTTTGTTCTCCTTTAAACAATTCAACCTTCTTTTCTGATGATTTTATTTTGGATTCTAAAGATGATATTTTCGATTGGGTTTCCGTTTTTTCCGCTTCGGTTTGGTACTTCATTTCATCTTTTAGTTCTTTCACTTTCTCAAAAACTGTCTTCCCATTTTCTTCTTCAAGCTTGATTGCTTTCCCATAATTTTTGATCTTTGTTTCAATATCTTTTTTGTCTCTTTCTATAAAATCTAACTCATATGTTTTTTTATTTTCAGCTAACAATTCATCATTTGCTTTTGTTTTTCTTTGATCGGTAAAAATCGTCTGAACAAGTTTATTGGGACTCTTTGTACTTGTATTTTCTTCTTCGTACTCATTAGCATCTTGTGTGAATTTCCGAATATCCATTTGTTCTTTTTCACTGTTTTTATTGTAGATATCCAAAGCTAACGCTCCCCAATTTGGAGATAATTCTTTGACTTCTATCACGTAATTCCCGTTCTCTTCATATAACACTTTGACAGGTAATTGAACACCTGGCTTTCTTTTTTCTTGTGCCTTAAACTTAAAGCCAGTTTCCTCATATCCTTCTATCCGAAATCGAATTTCTATGAAATTTTTATGTGGATTATATTCCCTTTGTTCTACAATCAATTTTCCCATTCCCGACAACTTGATTACTTTATTTGTTTCCGTATGGAATAATTTTTCATCGTTCGGCATGTAAATTTTAGACGTCAAGAAAGCGAAAAAAACCAAAAATAGAAAGCTGATAATTGCTAGGTAGATCCATGACTTATTTCTTCTTAAATTGATTCTTTCACTCTTCTTACTGATTGCACCTATCACACTCTCACCTCACCTTTTTTGTTATAAAACTTTCATATTGAGTTCTTCTACACTTGTAACTCGCCATGTTTCCTTTTCCTTTTTTATGATGATTCGCAACACATTTTTGACTTTTTCTTCTCGGTTTTGCGTTGTATCAGTCGTGACATTTATAAATTCAGCTAACACATTTACTTCTTCTTGATCGGGTTCGTTTTCTTGTAAATAAAACTTCATTTCTATTGGTTTCGTTTTATACGTATCTCCTAATTCGTATTTATCAGTCGGATAAAATTGTTGTAAAAGTTCTTCACTCATAATGGATTTTGCTTTTTCTTTTCGCTCACTGTAGCCTTCTTTTTCTCGATGAAATGATAATTGAATAAACGTTTCGGCTGTCGATAAGTACGCTCTTCTCTGTTGTTCTTGTGCGGAAGGAAGTACTTTATTCAGCCGTTTTTTTTTAATCTTCATTTTGTCTTGTTAGTAATTCATTTGAAAGTTTTAGCTGTTTTTCTTTGCCATCACTCATTGATTTTTTACTCAAATAGATATTAAAAACTGTCACACCTGCAACTAAAATTACAAGCACATAAAACATAATTTTCCGTTTGTCTTTCATATCAATTCCTCCTTTACATGATCCTATAAATTAAAATCCCTGAACAAAAACAAAGAAGACATAACAAGATTAATAGCATCAGCTCTGTCTTCTTTTTAAATAATGTGGTTACTTTTCCTTTTATAGCTTCCTCTAAAATTTCATCATTACATGCAATAAATACCGTAAGTGCTAACAACGGAACGGAACCGAAACAATTAAATCAAGCCCATAGTGAATATTTCCACTCACAAAACCTAATACTATATATTTTTTAAGTTGATGGGCATGTATGGTGACCCCTAATAGAAAAAGGCGAATACAACCCATCTTTGAAATTATGTATTGAAATTTGCAAAAGGTTAGGTGTTACATTAAATGATTTATTTTGGGAGGAAGATTAATGTCTAAGTTATTAAAATTATATCTTTTCGGAAAAGGTACTTCTGTTGATGAACGAGAACAAAATACTGCCTTCGAAATAATGGCAAACGCCGGAATTCTAGCTCTTTTTATCTGTTTTGGAGCTATCCTATATGATTTGATTTTAAATAAAGAAGTTACATCACTGGGTATTTTAGCCTTAATTATTCTTTTAACGACATCACTGTATATAGTTATAATGATGAGAATCAAAAAAATATACTTACGTTTTGCAAATAATAAAACATTGATACGAAAATCAATATTTTCAGGCTTTATTTTCTTTGTTTTATATACTTTATTAACACATTTATCTGGAGAAACAATTACCATGAGGGACCTTACTGGAAACAGTATAGGCGGCGTTTTTTTTTGGCCTATGCATGTAGGGATATAGTAAATATAATAGTAAAAAAGCTGAAGAAGATGAACTATAATGTAGCGATTAATCTTATTGCATTATTTCTTTAATAATCGGTACCTGCTATATAATCATTAGGTTAAACTTTTATAATACTTTCAGAATGAAAACGTGATGTCTTTTATAGCAACCAAGTTTATTTTTATCGTTGTGGGGGGACATTAAAACCTTAAGTTGATGGGCATGTGGTAGTACCCCTAATAGAAAAGAGACCCCCTAAATAAAGAGTTACGTCTCTTTTCTACACCTCTATTTTAAATTAGCAATTCATAAAACTAACAATTAAGTTAGCCGATCTAACCATCAAATAAAATCCTACTTCCTCAATTGCTTTTTTAATCTCTTATTAGCCTGGTACAAGAACGGTGTATTCTCATAGATTCCATGCTTAAAATAGAGTAGCTGCCTTTTAAAACAGTAATTTGAAGCTTCTCAGACTGTAGTAATACCCAATATCTACTTTCATCAAGAACTACACCGGAAACGCTCTTACCATTAGCAAAAAAAACAGTAATTTGATCCCCTACAGAGAAAACATACTCCGTTGGTTTAATATGACCAGCTGCTTTCATTTCCTCTGTATAAAAATCATTTGTCTCTAAGAAGACAGTATGATTACCATGTGCAATATAAGATAAAGCACTCTTCATAATCGTACAAAAATTGCCCTTCTCTGTTTTGATATAAAGATAATAAGCTCCCTCAGATAAAACAAATCCTTTCATACGCTTACCATCCTTAAACGCACAAGCTATCTTTTCCCCTATCTCAAACACAAATGACGTTTTCTTATCTTCAGGCGTATAATTAGGTGATCTTTCTTCAACTGACACAAACTCTTCATGCCTTATATATTTTACTTTTGCAAAGTCAACAGTTACCTGATAAGGGTCACCGTCCCCCTCATGAATACATAAGAATGTCTAGATCGTCCCTTGTTATCACGATCTACAGAATAATTTTTACCCATATAACACACCACCAATAAAATATATTTCTAAAACAGTCTACATAATTTCACTTACCATAAAGAGTACATAACTCTAAGTACTCAAAATATCCCCATATCAAGAAGTGAATATAGAATTATTTATCGTATAACGCTAGAGCTATCTGTCCGAAAGATGTATCGGAGATATAATTATGTATTGGCACAGTGGACAATTAAAATTTAACCAGCTGGTAGCCCTTCTATTATGCTATATGATGCTGTTTCTTCTGCCATAGCGCTATTGTTCTTTGCTTGTAGTAAGATATTACCCATTTGGGGGAGTAGCTCGTTTAAATAGCTCAAATAACTCTCTCTTTTTTGCCCTTTTTCACGTAATGCAAATGAAATTAACATTCCAATCGTTGAAAATCCTGTTTTTGCCCTTTTTCCTTTACCTTCTACGGTCTTATATATTTTATTACTCTTCTTCAAGACAGTATTTAGGGTACTTCTAGGGATATTAATCGCTTCACATAGCTCTTTTTGTGTAAAGTATAACACAGGTTTATTTTTAGAATTCATTGACAGGAAAGCAATAATATCCGCTTCCCATTCATGCCAATGAGAACGTACTCGATCCTCACGTTGCTTTTTGTGTTTTCTCCAAAATGCAGCTGGTGATCTAAACGAATTAACTTGTCCAGGTGTCGCATATGTTTGAAGTAGACGATCAATGTAATCTTTATGTGCAGCCTGGTACTTTCCTGAATATGCAGACATGACAATCCCTCTAACCTCAGCATGATCTAAAGGTTGTTCCAGGTTACTATTAAACTGATCCATCATATCTAGTGTTTCTTTAATTGACACTTCACTTTGGAAACATGCTAGTGACAGAGTGAAAATTGCATTGTTTCGTCCTGCTTTTGTTTGTTGTGGCGCTATATTCGTGCAGTTTATAACTTGCTTAAACCAAGCTTCTTCTACCTGTTTCGGTTGCTCTACAGGTTTGTTTTTAGAAAATGGAGTTTCAATTACGTTATTTTCACCTGGAATTGCGAAAAATTCTTTGCCTTTGTTATCATCTTGTCTCTTACTCCAATCCTGCAGCTCCTTGAAAGAATATACATTATCCTCAAAGAACATAATGATATTTTCTTCTGAAGGCATTCTGAAGAATCCAAAGTGATTACATGTTAAATCTACTTGTGGTAGGCTTTCAGCAAACATTTCTCTCAAGTTTTGAGAGATTCTTTTTGCTGATTTAATAGCGATATAGTTCTTTTTATTTGTTACATATACAGCTTTATCTAGCACATAATATACTTGGTAACCCTTTGTAGTTTGAAGGATCATAGTCGGCACACCAAAACCAGCATTTAACGCAACATCGTTAATCGCTGTCATTGGGAATGACTTTGAATCAATATCAATTACGAAGCAATTAATTTGCTGTAAGTTTTTTTCTGTATGCCCAACGATAGTGCGAAGACCATTCTCGCCATATGTACCAAAATTATATACATTAGGAGTCCAGTGAGAAGCTTGTCCAACATGATCCAGTGTAGCTTCCTCAGATGATAACACTACCCCTCTTGTACCAAAAGGTGCGCTTAAATCAGCTTTTTTACGAGTAATAAAAATAGATCCTTTTTTATTCTTCTTACCATTCAGCATTTTGTCTTCAAATTTCTCTTGTTTTGTAATAGATACTAGAGCAGCTTTTGAGTTTTTAGATTTATATTTTCGTAAACCTTTATGAAGTATAAGATTAATAGCTTTCTGTACTGTATTCATGTTGGATCTCCTTTCTACTAGATTTAAGACAACAAAAAAAGGTGAGCAGTTATATCACTGCTCACCTAAATAAATAGACTTCCCGAATTGTATACAAAGGTAGAAAAATCCATAATTAAATACGCTTATAGATGCACTTAAAAAGGGGTTTCTATCTTTACAAATCTACACTAATTAACTATACTAATAAGAGATATTTCATATCTCAATAGCATAGTTAACTAGAACGGTTTGGGAAGTTTACTCACTGATGGTGCAGTGACGTAAATGGAATACAAGATGTTTCCAGCAAATTGTATTCACCAAGAAGTAGAAATGTTTCCAGCAGATCTACTTCCTCTGTCTACTTGAGATCTTCCAAATCTCAAGTAGACAGCCGTTCTTTTTTTATTTGTTTTTTTGTGTTTATGTGTCTTATATATATCCTACAAATTCTTCCGAATTTTTTATGTATATTATCAAACTAAATCGAATTGCGTTGAGAAAACTTGTTGTCTATAACGTTACAACAAGTTTTTTTGTTTGTAAACAATGAATTTCAACAAAACTTCTTTCATTTACACAAGTTCACATGTGTAAATGTGTAAATGTGCAAACACCCCTTTTCTGCTTTCATTCTATTAATTAAACAAAAAAACATCTAATTAATTTTTACACTTGTGTAAATGTCCACAAGTGTAAATGTGTAAAAATATATTCATATTAACCTATTAAAACCTTATTATATCAACGATTATATTTTTTCTGTGGACTTGTGTAAATGTGGACATGTGGACTTGTGTAAAAATATATTGATATTATTTTAATCAGGTAGTATAATTGCACTAAGAAGTTTTTACACATGTGAACTTGTGTAAATGTGTAAATGTGTAAAAAGACGAAAAGTTTTTTTGGAGGGATATATATGAAATTAAAAAAACCGTTAACTATCACTGTAGCAAACAGTAAAGGTGGCGTTGGTAAATCTACTATTGTAAGACACTTATCTTATCATTTAGCTTTAAAGGGATATAAAGTTCTAACAGTAGATATGGATCCGCAGGCCAATACAACAAAAACAATGATCTTAACAAGAAAAAGAATTAATGATGAATACTTCGCTTTCGACAAAACATTAATGAGAGCTGTACAAGATGGTAGTTTAGAAGACATGCAATTGAATATAATGGAGAATTTAGATTTACTACCTTCTCATAGTGACTTCGAAAACTTCGAAACGTTACTAACATCAAGATTTGGTCATGCTGAACCTTCTGATCCTAACTATCATCAAGTAGAAGCTAATAAGATTAATTACTTTAGACACCTATTAGAACCTTTAAAACAAAATTATGACTTTGTTATCATTGACAGTCCGCCTACAGCATCTTATTATACAAAAAGCTCTGCAATGGCAAGTGACTATGTACTTGTTGCATTCCAAACACAAAGTGATAGTTTAGATGGCGCTAATGATTATATCTCACGATTCTTAAGCAAATTAGTAACAGAATTTAATGCTCCTCTTGATGTAATCGGCATATTACCAAATCAATTACATAGTACTGGTAAAATCGATGCAACGGTATTACAAGATGCGAAAAACATTTTTGGAGAAAATAATTTATTTAGAAACTTAATACCTTACGCTAAAAGAATCCAAAGCATTCCACGTATCGGTTTAAATAAAGATCAATATTGGGACAAGAAGTTATTTAATGAAGTTTTCGAACCATTTGCAGATGAATTTTTAGAACGAATTGAGAAAATGGAGGAATTGAGCAATGAGTAATAATATGGGGTTTTTCAACAAAAAGGAGGGCGGGGAGAACCCTGGTGCTAAAAATAAAGGAGGGAAAATTGATGTTGGCTATAAAGCTGATATCACTCCCTCTACACCATATGACCCTAGTTTACCTGCAAAAGCAACACTAGTGAATGGTGATAAGCGTGGTACTATTCGAATGCCTTTAGAAACTAAACATGAGTTTGATGCATTACTTGAGATTTCAGAGTATCAATATGCTTATGAACTGCTTGGTGAAATGCATAACTTGTATATAGATAAATTGTCAGCTGAAGAGCTTAGACTATTCCACGCACAACATGAAAACATTAAACGTAAAGCTGCTCTTAAAGAAGCTAAAAAACAGAAAAAGATATAATAATAACATGTGTAAATGTGTACATGTGGTCTTTTACACATTTACATATGTTATATCTACATAAAACATATAGAGTGATATCCCCCCTCTATATCAGTAGTAGCAATAGAACGATTTATTTTTTAAATTAATTTTTGTGTAAATGTGTACATGTGGTCTTTTACACATTTACACATGTTATACCTACATAAAACATATAGAGCGATAACCCCCTCTATATCAATAGTAGCGATAGAACGATTTATTTTTTTAAATTAATTTTGTGTACATGTGCACAATTACACATATACACAAAAAGGAGCGACGAACATGCGAACCCTCGGTATTATAGTTTTATTCGTCATAACTTTAGTATTTTTGAAGGTGATTACGCTACATACACTTGGAACGTTGGTTCTTATAATCGGATTTATAATAGCAATCAGAATTGGTGCTTATTTCTTATACCATATTGTTCTTGGCTTCCTTGTACTATTCACCACTATTGTGGGAATCATCATGATTGTTTGCTTAATTACTTATGGCACAATAAATCTAACTTAATAAAACCTGAAGGATCCATATAAATCTTACTAATGAATTAAAACCATTATTAGGTATTAAAAATTATTATCTGAATCTTAATCAGCTGAAGGCGGTGAGGAAATTGAGTTTATTCATAACGGTGATACATACAGAAACTATTAAATCTATAGGATGTTTACATCATCCGAAAAAAATTTATTTTACAGATGAATAAACATCCTATGATTGTTAATCAGTCATCATTAACTCCTCAACTACTTTAATATTATTAAGGGTCTCCTCATCAGTTGGTAAGAAACGAAGAACCATTTTATTATGATGATTAGTCTTTTTATAGTCTTTTAGCTGAAAATAGCAAAACGCTAATTGTTTATGCGGTAACCAAGTTTTAAAGGGTTGTTGTTCAATGAAATGAGTAGAATTAGCTGAAGGTGCTTCTATAGCTTGGTTATACCAATAGGCAGCTTGAGAAAACTGATTATTCTTAAGAAAGAATTCACCTAGGCGACAGCTAAATTCCGGTTGAGGAACATCGTATTCTAAAGACTGAAATGTGATTTCTATTTCTTTTTTTAAATTTCCAATTAGATGATAACAACTAGCTAATTTATGCATAACAAAAAGCCTGTGTTCTAATTGGATATCTTCGTAGTCTAAGAACTTGTTATAAAATTCAATGGCTTGTTTATATTTTTTATGTCTATGTAATTCTCTGGCATAATGAAATATATCGTGAACTGTCATTTTACCTTTATTTTTTTTCAAAAATTGTTCATATAGTTTGAGATTTCGATCCGATTCATTATCGGCATAATTTTTTTTATGGGTGACTATGATGTCACTTTCGAGAGAATTATACTGATCATGAATACTTAGATCTTCATGAACAACGCCGTGCCATTGAAAGTTTTTACTTCTTTTAACTAATCTATTGCGGCGAATGCTGGTTAAAACATTATTAAATTTATCAATTTCCGCATGATAAATCATGCAAACCGCATCAATTTTTTGAGTGAGTGATTGTTTTAAATCAAGTAGCTTTTTACGTTCTTCTGGTAAAAGTATATCATCAGCGTCTAACCATAAAATGTAATCCATTGAAGCTTGATGGAAAGAATAATTTCGAGCTGCTGAGAAATCATCTATCCATTTAAAATCTAAAATTTGTTTCGTCCATTTACTAGCTATTTGTTTCGTTTGATCTGTTGAGCCTGTATCTACAATAATAATCTCATCAGGGATGTCTTTAACTGATTCTAAACATCTATTAAGTGTTTCTACTTCATTTTTTACAATCATACATAAACTAATTGTAATCATCTGAGCACCTCTGTTATAGATATCTTTATTTTATTTGAATTTAGATTTTCCACCTAAAACGTAGTACCTAAACGAATCTCAATAGGTGGGGCTGTAAATAGTTCACGTTGTGGTTCTCGAATTGGTTCTATAGCTCGTAGTTCAACTATCATTTCAAGAATAATATTCCGGTACTTATTCACATCATCTAATATCTCTGCCCCAGTTTCCACTTGATATTTGTTTGCATCTACAATGATTATAATTTTTTCGATTAACCAGTCGCCTCTATATCCATGATCTGCACGCCAATAACAAGGTTGGCAAAAATAATCAAAGGAATGTAAAAAATATTGTCTCACATGCGTCGGATCTTCAAAAGCACTATCACTTGATCCATAAGGAACTTTAAAAACTGCTTTTGCATTTGGTTTAGTAATACGATGTAACTCTTCCATTTAGTTAATTTAAAATAATAATAGAATTCATCATATTCTATGCTTAAAAACAGAAACAGCCTGTTTACTAATCTACATTCTGTTCATTGATTAGAATGATAATGTACTTTGAGTTTTGCTTCAAATTTATAATTACTTAGATCAATATTTAACAATCTGCTTGATACAAACTGCATTTAATTATATAAGAAAGCTTATAAAACACCATAAAAAAGGACTGTAAGCCCCTCCTCTTACAATCCATCATTAATCACCATTAAAGGATAAAGAGTTCATCTAATACAATATACCCATATAAAATTATACTCTAACTCCACATTATTTATAACTAAAAGGAGTCGGATATCGACTCCTTTTTTTACCTATTCCTTTTCTTCATCATATTTCAAATCTATCCACCTATCTATTAACCTACCTTTTAACCTCCGCCCACTTATAGTTAAATTCTCCACCAAAATCATTCGTCACAATACCTTTGACAAAAGAGCGCTGTAAATACGATCTACCTTGCTGATAGAAAGGCGCTACTGCTCCATCTTCTAATAAGATTTTCTCCGCTTGTCTCATTACTTTCCAACGTTCCTTTTCATCACCAGATAAATCCGTTTTCACTTTATGAATTAGTTCATCATATTGTTTATTTGAATACTTATCAAAGTTATATGTACTATCTGTCGTAAATAAATCCAAAAATGTAATAGGATCAGGAATATCTGGCCCCCATACATCAACACCTATGTCATAATTGCTACTTAATAACAATTCAATTTGTTGTTTACGTGGCTGCGGTTTAACATTCACAGTTAATCCATTCAAATTCTTTTCAAGCTCACCCTTTAAATACTCTGCATTTCTCTTCGCTAACGCATTGTCACTCGTTAGTAATTCTAATGTTACTTCCTCTTTCCCTAGCCCCTGCTTGGCTTTTTTCTAGTCTTCCTTCGCTACATCCACATCATATTTCACTAGATTCCCATTCTCTTTTCGGAAGTCTTTTCCTTCAGATCCCTTTGCAAAATTAAGCGGTACAATCCCTTCCGCTGGAAGTGAACCATTGTTTAATACGGTTTCCGTAAAAGCTTTCTTATTAAATGACTTACTGATTGCCAATCTTGCATATTTATTTTTTAATACTTCATTTTTTTGGTTCAAACGTAAAAACTGCATAGTAACTTCAGGGCGCTCCTTGAAGTCTGGATTCTTTCTATATTTGTCTACAAAATCTCCTGTTAATCCTACACGATCAATTTGACCTGATTCATACAAATTCACTTCTGTTGATTTATCTTTTATAATATCAAAGTTAATTTCGTCTAATTTGACTGTTTTGGCATCCCAATAGCTTTTATTCTTCTTAAATTGAAAACCTTGTTCATGCTTCCAACTATCTAACGTAAATGCTCCATTATAAATTAACTGATCCGCTTCTAGACCATATTGATTCCCTTTTGATTCAAAGTACTTCTCGTTTATTGGTAAAAACGTTGGAAACGTTGTCAAATTTATAAAGTACGGAACGGGCTGTTCTAATTGTACTTCTAATGTTTTATTATCTACTGCTTTTATCCCCAACTGATCTACAGGTAACTCTTTGCTATATATGTTCTTTGCATTCTTTATATCAAAGAACAAAAACGAGTATTCTGCCGCTGTATCAGGATTCACAGCTCTTTTCCAAGCAAACACGAAGTCTTCAGCTGTAACAGGCGCTCCATTTGACCATTTCGATTCTCTCAAGTGAAATGTGTACGTTTTTTTGTCTTCACTCACATCATAAGATTTCGCCACACCGGGAATTACTTTATTGTCTTCCCCTAGTGTATACAGACCTTCGAACACATTACGCATTACATTCATTGATTCACTATCAGTTGCCCTTGTTACATCCATTGTTGGGATCTCCGCTATATACGGTAAATTAATGGATTGTTTTGTTTCATTTTTGTCAGTTGCCTTTGCTGTATTTCCAGTCTCTTTTCCCCCACTACAAGCTGTTAGCAGAAGACTTGCTCCTATAATAGAAGCCACAACTGGTGTAACTTTTTTAAACATCTTACTTTCTTCCTCTCTAAATGTACGGTTTATTTAATTGAATTATCTATATATTGAGTTTTAAAGGCTATAAGAAAAGACATTCCCTTTCTCTACAAGCATTCTAACACCTTTCCTCA
The DNA here is from genome assembly GCF_015071065.1 of Bacillus cereus. Lineage (GTDB taxonomy): Bacteria > Bacillota > Bacilli > Bacillales > Bacillaceae_G > Bacillus_A > Bacillus_A cereus_BA. The sequence continues at coordinate 25,188 of NZ_VOVA01000025.1, forward strand.
TTATATATGTTTTCTTAAAACAATGAACCTCTAATTACTTTACCTTTAAAAAAGTTAGCATTTTTAGGAATAGAGTGTCAATCATTAATAAGATGTTATTTCTACTTGTAATACGGTATGTGAAATTATAAATAAACACTAATAAAAAGGCGTGATAATCACGCCGCTTTTTTCCTCTTAAAATATGTTTTCATTAAACAACAAACAATAAATTTTCTTGAAAGTTCATCCTCCAACAACGCATGTACCTTATAAGAGGATCTATTATGTTTATTGTACGGAAGATTTTTATGTTTATCGCTACTGTATGCTAACTCATGACCATACATCCAATCTACAACATAAGCTTCAACTGTATTATGTTTTTCCAAAACCACTTCATATATATCATTTTTGCCACCTATAATACCATTAAAGCTAGACCAATTAATTTCCTTATCAAGAATTTTGCTCGCTCTTTTTAATGCTTCCTCTTGTAACTTTGAAATACAGTTTAATTTAAGCTTTTAACCTTGATATTAAAGCAAATAAGAAGAGCGAATTTTGAAAAAATATTGATCAAAACATGCTCTTTTTAATGTGATCGATTAACTTCATTATAAAAAAGTTATATCTTTCTTATAAATTAAATTTCTTAATAAACCGCAACGTTAGTTTCAATGATACTAGAGTATTGACATTTTTATTCATACATCATAACCCAATATTTTTCATTTGGATTGCCCTCTTCAACAACCTTTTTCCAACCATTACGTTCATAGAACTTCATCGCTTTCTGGTTCTTAGATACGCACTTTAATTTCAATGGACGATTCATTTTCTCTATACAAGCATTAAGTAACCGTCCACCAACACCCTTACCCAAGAAGTCTGAGTGAACAAATAAATTATGGATAAAATTATCGGGTAAGTACAATGAAGCGAAACCAAGGATGTGATTGTTCTCCTCGGCTAATATGATGTGCTCTCCCACAGTGTGCTTATCAAAATCTTCCAAAATCATCTCTTCGGTATTTTCCCAAAAAAATGTTTTACTACGTGATTGCAAATACACATTTCTTAATTCTGGATAGTCTAACTCATTTGCCACTCTAATTTTCATGAATTCACTCTCTTTCCTTACTTAAACTAATTACTGCTTCTTTAAGTTATTGCCTCTGAAGGTAAAATAATAAATGTTATCTAACACTATAATATCATTATCATAAGGGAATCCTAGAATGTTTAACTATAATCATAATCACAGCTAACTAGTTGTTCGTGCTTAGTCATCAAAAATTGGTGTATGAGATACATATGTTTATATATATTTTTCATATACTGATAATTGCAGAAAATAAAGGCATTTTTTAAAGTAAACTATTAGATATATCCAAAAAGATGAATTTTTTTTTACAGGGATTACTGCAAAAAACGTCCATCAGCAATGTACATTTTTAAAGAAGAAAATCGTTGGATAAGAAATTCACAAAAATGGATAGCATTTACTTGTTCTAAGTGAAACGGCGCAACTTTTTTACAAACGGTATAACTTTCTTTAAAACGGTACATCTTTTTTATAAACGGTACGACTTTATTTTAAAGCCACACCTCTTTTTTATCTTTGAAATATTGTTCAACCTCTGTTTTGTCCATCATCTTAAAAACACCCCTATCTACTGGTAAAATTTATCTTATTTCCTACTTCAATTATATCATATATAGTAGATATGCCATTGAATGAATACTTTAAACGTAAGATATAAGATCTTAGAATTCAATGGTTACAGTATAGTCGCACTTTATGAAAGTATAATTTTATATTTTTATAAAGTTATACTTTCATAAAAAACACTCGATTTAAACTTAATCCCAAAACTTCCACCAGGATTTCTTTTTTGCTGCCGCTATTTCTTCCTGGGCTGATACAATAGTGCGTTTAGCATCTTGAATCTCTCTGACCATCTTCATAAGATTATCATCTCTTAGCTCTAACCTCTTTTCTATCCTTTCTTCATGTTCCTTCCGATCTTTCATATCTTCCATTATTAATTTATTTCTTTCTTTAATATCCTCTTCGATTAATATGTTATTTCGATCTATACGATCACCTATTCTCTTTTCCATTTCTAATAGGTTTGCTTGCTGCACCTTATTAATCTCTTCTATCATAGCGCTATATTGTTGCTGGAATTGATACTGCATTTGATAAGGAACTGGATCTGATCCCTGGGATTCCTCTTTCCTATTATCGATTCCAAACTGCTTCGCAATCATTTTCGCAGCTTTTTCTAAAGTCATACCATCTTGCTTACTCAACTCTACTAACTGTTCAATAAGTACAACATCAAACTCTGTGTATTCTCTTCTTCCTCGACTATTCTTTCTTACATCATACCCTTCACGTTCAAGAACATCCGAATACTTTCTAAGTGTGCTACCACTTACTCCTAAACGACTATAGACCTCACTGCTGCTATATACTATCTCTGCTTCTGACATAGCGCTACGCCACCTCCTATTAGAGAATTTCAATACATAATAGCTGATACCTTTAAGAATTCATCGACGAAGCTTGCACAGTCTTTGTAATGTTTTGTCGGTTTTAGAGACATTCATAACGCTATAGCTAAGGAAGTGTTTCGTTTTTGGAGATTTAAACTCTTTGTTAAATATTCTTTTTAACAAAACATTTATATTTAAATTATATTTTTAAAACCTCTTTATAAAAGAACGCAAGTTCGTATACAATAAGAACAAACGTTCTTTTACTTTGGGGAGGAATCACAGTGTACGACTATTCAATCCTACCGAATAGGATCATCTTATGTGTCGATCTTTGCAGTTTTTATGCTTCAGTTAGTTGCATTAAAATGGGACTCGACCCACTTCGTACAAAATTAGCTGTAGTTGGTGATGTTAACAGGAGTGGCTCTATTGTTTTGGCTGCAACTCCACCGCTAAAAGCCCTGGGCGTTAAGAAAATGGCACGGTTGTATGAATTACCACGTCGTAAAGATATTCTCGTGGTAAATCCAATTATGAGCACTTATATAAAATGCTCCAATTACATAACAAAATTAGCTTTACAATACGTTCCTATTGAGGATTTTCACCAATACGGCATCGACGAATTTTTTATGGATATTACGGATAGTATCCATTTATTCGCTCAAGATCCATACGAATTCGCTATGAAATTCAAACGTGAAATATATGAGTACACACGAATTGAATGTACCATCGGCATTGCTCCTAACCCATTAATGAGTAAGGTTGCTTTAGATATTGAAGCAAAGAAGAACAAGGACGGGATTGCTTGTTGGAAGTACGAGGATGTACCTACAAAACTATGGAGCATACGACCGCTTAGTAAGTTTTGGGGCATTTCTCATAAAACTGAAGCTAAATTAAATCGAAAAGGCATACATTCTATTGAGGATTTAACTAATTATCCCCTTAAACACTTAAAACAAAGCTTCGGTAAGATCGGAGAGGAATTGCACTTACATAGCCACGGAATTGACTTTAGTCGCATTTCAGAATATGTTCCAGCTACAACTTCTATAGGGAAAAGCCAAATTCTAATGCGTGACTATACAATAGAAGAATTTCCGATTGTTTTACTAGAGCATATTGAAGAAGTTTGTTATCGACTCAGGAGACAAAACAAGCTCGCTCAAACCGTTCATTTTTCCGTTGGTTACAGTAAAAGTTATACCGGTGGCATTAGAAAAACGCACACTTTAAGCCGCCCGACTAATTTAACAATGGATATTTATCAGATCTGTACATATTCTTTACATCAACATTATACTGGCGAACCCATTCGCAGCATAAACATTTCTCTAACGAATCTAGTCCAGGAAGGGGAGGAACAAATTTCCCTTTTCGATAACATAACGCAGCGAGAACAAGAAATAAAGTTAACAAAAGTAATGGATGAAATACGCACAAAGTTTGGGAAGAACAGTATTTTACGAGGGATTTCCTACACGCATAGCGCCACAGCTAGATACAGAAACACACTAATAGGGGGACATAAATCATGAGAAACGCTAATATGCCAAAAGGAAACATATTAAAATGAATTCAATTTTTATTGCTTTTTACAAAAAGATTGCTGTAGACCCACTGTATTTTAAATTGATAACATATAACTAATGCCTAAAAGTTAGGGGGAAAAATAACATTATGAATTCATCTAAAATAGCTTTTTTATCAGTATTAAGTAACTCTTTTATTGTTGTTTTAAAAGTTGTTATTGGTATCATCACTGGATCAATAGCTATTCTTTCTGAAGCTATTCATTCTTCATTAGACTTAGTAGCTTCACTAATTGCTTTCTTTTCCGTACGAATTTCGAATAGACCAGCTGATAAGGTACACCCTTATGGACATGGGAAAGTAGAAAATATTTCAGGAACAATTGAAACATTATTAATTTTTGTAGCTGGCTTTTGGATCATTTACGAATGTATTTTGAAACTCATAAATCCTGAACCAATCCAACTTCCTTTTTTAGGGATACTTGTTATGTTAATAGGGGCAATCATTAATTTTGTAATATCACGCATCGTTAATAAAACTGCTGAAGAAACAAAATCCATAGCAATGAAATCTAATGCACTACATTTACTTACAGATGTTTATACATCATTAGGTGTTGCAATAAGTTTATTCTTAGTTAGTTTAACTAAATGGTATTTTTTAGACCCTATCATTGGAATTATTTTAGCTATTTATATCATGACTGAAGCTTCTAAATTAATGAAAGAATCTTTTCCTCCTCTAATAGATGCATGCTTATCACAAGAAGAAGAAGAAAAAATCATAAACATTATTAAATCTTATAAAGGTGAATATATTGAATTTCATGATTTTCGCACAAGACGTTCTGGTCCAACCGAGTATATAGATTTTCATCTGGTTGTTTCATCTCAATATGATATTGAAACAGCACATGAATTATGTGATCGAATAGAACATCATATTATGAAACAGTTTAATCGAGCTCATATATTAATTCATTTAGAACCAGAACATGAAATTTTAATAAAATAATCTAGTTAAACTAATTAAGGATTCAAAAAAGATAGGAGAAATATTTATCCGATCTTTTTTCATACCCCTTGTCTTTGGATGTGGGTCCAATGTCAAGGTGAAGCGAAGCAAGGAGTTAGCCACTTCTATCGACCTGTATTTTTTACACACAACAAAATATCAGAAAACAAAAATAATTTTATCTATTACCTATCTTCAATGGTTGCTCTTTCTTTCATTACTAATTTTTTTAACTTCCCAGCTAATAACACGCTTCCAACAATTAAAATAATAGTTCCCCAATATAGAAAAGCATTATTTAAAAAATACGTTTTTAATAATGGTTCATGCATTATCATTTTGGCCGCCGTCCAAGCTATTACACCACCTCCGATGTAAATAATAAAAGGAAAACGATCAACGAATATAATAAATAGACTACTTCCAAAAATCACAATCGGAATACTAATTAATAATCCTAAAAACACCAATAAAAAACTACCATGCGAAGCACCTGCCACTGCCAATACATTATCAAGACTTATAACAATATCTGCAATAATAATAGCTCGAATTGCTGTCCACAAACTATTTTTTGAAGTAACATTTTTTTCTTCTGGATTCTCTGTTAATGCTACAAGCTTAAAAGCAATCCAAATTACTAATATTCCTCCAACTAACAAAAGCCCTGGAATTTTTAATAACCATACAGCAATTAAAGTAGCAAGTGTACGAATAATAACTGCTCCAACTGTTCCCCAAAAAATTGCTTTCTTTTGTTGTTTTTTCGGTAATTTTTTTGCAATCAAACCAATTACAATCGCATTATCACCAGCAATCACTAAATCAATAATAACAATTGACAATAAAGCCGACAAAAACTCCAATGTATTCACCTCAATTTGTACTTAAAACAAATTGTGTACAGCGATTAATAATAATATAAATCCACTTAAAGCTGTGCTAAATTGTCCTATTGTCCATGATCCAATCTTTACATTTGCAACCTTTTTTCCTAATTTAACTCCTAACCAAACAGTTAAAAAGCTGAATACGGCTGCTGATAATGAAATAGCAAATGGAGATAATTTTAATAACCCTGCACCTAATCCATTCGTAAGAGCATTCATAGATATAGCAATACCAAGAACAATAGATTCAAAAAAACTAATATCTCCTGATTTATCAAGATCAGCTTTTTCAGGAGATTTTAAATATCCAGTAATAATATTCGAAACAGATTCATCTTCATCAAGTACTTTTTGATTAACTTTCTTTTTTCTTGGAATTGTCATTAAAATAATTCGTAAACCAATTACAAACAAAAACAATGTACCAATAACATCAGATAATGTGCCAGGAAAAACTTTTGAAATATATTGTCCAAATAAAATACCCATTTCACTAAAAATAAAAGCAATAATCGCAATTATAAAATTAGCTAAAAAACCTATACGAATATTACGAATACCATAAGATATCCCTACTCCAAAATTATCTATACTAGAGGATAATGAAAGTAATAAAATAGTAATTAAAGCTGTTATAGTCATAATTGTCATAATCCCTTTTATTCTGTGATGAAACAGCAGGTTATTGTATGGATATATCCCCAAAAACGTACCAATATTTTTAAAATATTGGTACGTTTTTGAGGATAAGTGCTAGATAATTTTATGTGTGCATTAGTTTTAAGCTTTGTTGTCGGAGCAATCAGTTCAACATATCATCAATTAAAAAGATAAAAATCTTCTTACATAAAACAAAAAAGAGTCCTAAATTAATAGGACTCTTTTTTTACTCTTCTCGAATGTAAACTTTCAACTATTAGTTTACATTCAAATCACCTAAAGCATTGACTTTGCAACAATTCCCCTGATATCTTCAAAATTATCAAGAAAAGTATACATTCAAAACACTATAAACAAAGAGATTAAAACCATATCTTATTGATGTCCAACAACATTATATAAATTAATAAACATATCTACTTTTAAAAACAAAATAAGAGAAGAGGACTTTTATCTTATCTTATTTTGTTTTTAAAAGGCATTAAGAACTTCGTTGAACACTAATAACATCTGGCCTTGTCACATTGAAGTTTGCATTATTATCAACCCAAATAAGAAATCCATCTTCTACACGAATAAAAACTCCTGTTCCATCAATCTGATCTCCACCTGAAAAGACTCTGATTTTATCGCCCTCTCTAAAACCATTTAATCGTCTTCTTCCTAAATCACCCAATCCCCCCCCTTCAAACTTTCTATTTTTTTATTCGTCTTCGTCTATTACATTCATCACATTCACATCTATCCTCAAAAGACATCTAACATAACCCCATTTCCGATAAATTTATTTACACCATATTCTATGAAATTCATAAATTAATTGATTAGGCCTTCTTCCTCTATTAAATGTCTAGTTCATTAATTTATTAAAAATAAAATATATTAATTATGATAATTGTACAAGCTATTTTTTAGTACTTACATAAGCTATCAATAGGATGATAAACATCCCAACCACCATAACCCTTTTCCCTATATTACTAAGTCGCTAGCTATCTATAGAGATAGCAAAAAAGAACAGTATTTTTGACTGTTCTTTTTTAATGTGATTTTAATTGTATATTCCACAAAGAAATAGCTTTTTTTCGTTTTAGTTTGATGGGCGTAAGACAGTATTCCTAACTGTGTATATCATATACTGTTAAAACAAACACCTTAAGATTGTATTGTTTCAACTAACTACAACTTTTTAATCAATTCTTCAGTTTTTAAAACTGTGGCAAACTCATCACCTAAAGTTACTAATGATACATTATGTATTTGTTCAGACACAAAAATAGGCTGTGGAGAAGACTTTCTTCACAGCCTGAGAAAACACTTCTCTTAAGATAGAGAAGTGTTTTCCTTCATTATTGGTTAGAGCTAAAAGATTATGATTTTTTTGCAGCTGATTGTGCATTTTGTTTTTTCACTGCTTGTACATTTGTTTCAGTTGCAAATTCTGTACCATAACTAGCATTTGCACTTTGTGCACCTGAAGCTTGTGCTTTCTTTGCCTCTGCTTGTGCATTCGCTTGTTTTACTGCTTGTACATTTGTTTCAGTTGCGAATTCTGTACCATAACTAGCATTTGCACTTTGTGCACCTGAAGCTTGTGCTTTCTTTGCCTCTGCTTGTGCATTCGCTTGTTTTACTGCTTGTACATTTGTTTCAGTTGCGAATTCTGTACCATAGCTAGCATTTGTGCTTTGGATGCTAGTGCCAGAAGTTGCCTTATTGTAACCTTGTTGTTTTTTGTTCATCTTTCTCACCTCCACAATCAATAATGTAACCAACCCATTTAAAAGCTATTCTTAATTTTATTTTTAAACTTCCTCATATTATTTCAATATTCATTCAAACTACATATTATAGGGATGAAAGTATGTACATAGGACGAAATATGACTGAACTAACTATGCTTTTAAGAAATGAATGGAAAGAAGAAAAAATATTAATTACATATTATGAAGACGGTTATTTACTCTCAATTTATATGACTGTTGTTGATATTGATCCGCTAAATAGTACTATCATATGTACCGATGCTTTTTATAATAAGATGACACTACAATTTTCTAACATAATAGACGTAAAATAGAATAGATTTAAGTAATCACGTTTGGATTGTTATAAAGGAGTGTATAAAATGCAAGGGAATCAGATAAGAAAGAATACAGCAAGAACAGTTATTCATAATGATATAAATAACTATCCCTATTTAAGCATACCTATGATTATAAATGAGAAAGATGGAAAGCTTTATGAAATTTTAAGTACCGGTTTTCATACTAATGATGCAGTAGCAATGATAACAACGGACGGTTTTGCTACAACTAGGGTAAATACACTGATCGTAACAGTAAAAAACAATGATAGTAGCATTCAAGCATACCGCTTACCTTTAGAACTGGAATATTGGGTGCTTTCTTGTATGCGTGCTGCTTCAGCAGGAAAAAATCCGTTTCCATGTAAAGTTGCTTTTGGAATCATTGACACTAAATTTCATGTAGAATTTAAATAAAAAAGAAGGGGCTACTCAATTTGAGCCCCTTCTTTCTTCAGTTATATAAACATCAATTCTCTATATTGTTTATAGGAACAAACACATTCATTGCTTCCACTGTTAGAATCTATTCTCCCCTTTGTTTATCTTCAGGTTTATAAATTTAGCGCATTCTAAGGGCAATATAAGGCTTCATTCCCCAAGTAGTAGATACTGTCTTACCACATAACATATTTCTACCAGAATATCTTATTGCCCCTGCTTTAAAGTCAAATGTATCAAATTGTTTAAAGGTTTCTAATGGACTTTTCCCTTGAATTGCTCGTCTAATAACATCTGCAGCTATTTCATTAGCTACTCTCCTCATCTCAGCCGTGAACTTGTGTTGTGCATCATTTTGTAATGATGCAATAGTACGATTCACTAAGTTATTTATCCAGTACAAGACGGCACTTGGATTAGCGCTAAATACAGATACTCCCTGTAATACATCTTTTTCTGCAATGTCATTTGCCCAAGCTGTAACCCAACCGCCATTTTCAATTTTGAGTTCTAAGTCAAACTTATTTGTCAGGTATCCAGTATGACCGTGACACACAGGAGGATGATGCACTGCATGATCTATCTCATGCCCTAAATGTTCTAATCCACTGCTCGGCAAACTCATTCGTTCCAATTCAGAATTATGAATATCATGTATTGACGTTCCAGTGTATTCACAATTCCAATTACTATAATAATCATAATGACACTCTGGATAAGATAATGGATACAAAGGGGGAAATCTAGATAAATATTGTGGAGAGTAATTACTAAATTGACCACATGGAATTATATATGAGCTATATGTTTTAATTAGCATGATAATTCCTCCTATAATTCTATTCTTGAAAGCAATATATGGTAAACAAGATTAGTTAGGTACTTGTCTAAATTTAAATGGGTATAAATTGGAGGACTTACTAAAAGGAGAATTTGATAATAATGGACCAAATTCCGAGTATGAGACAGTTTTCTATTTTTTCACGTCAAAAATAGACTGACCCATCCAGTCTCAGCATACATATTTCTCTAACGAATTTAATCTAGGAAGGGGAGGAACAAGTTTCGCTTTTTGATAACGTAGCAAGAACAAGAAATGAAGTTAACGAAAATAATGGATGGCAAACATACAAAGTTTGGGGAAAACAGCATTTTACGAAGGATTTTCTACACGCATAGCGCCACAGCTAGATACAGAAACACGTTTATAGGAGTAGCATCAAGAGGAGCTGAAACCGAAATATTTGCCTTTGATCAGAAATAAGAAAACAAAAGTTATATATTAAACTTTTAGTTTTTTATTGAATAATTTAGGAACTAAACTGAAACTCTTGCATACTATGTAATCAGGAAAAACAGTTTTGGAAACAAAACGACCTTTCCATCGGTGCCATCCGAAGGGAAGACCTATGTCTTCCCGCCCTACATAAGAAGATCACCTTAGGGTGGTCTTTTTGGTTCTGGTGCAAAAATCATTTAATAACATGCCTATCAGGTTAAGAATACAAATCACCCCCAATACGAAAAAAATGAGCCGGATGGTCATAAATAATTGTAGTGCGATAAAAATTTTCATTTAGGGGATACTTCATAACTTTAGCTTGATAGCGATGGGATCAATCCATCAGAAATAAAAAACAAAAGTTATATATTTAACTTTTAGTTTTTTATTGAATAATTTAGGAACTAAACTGAAACTCTTGCATACTATGTAATTAGGAAAAACAGTTTTGGAAACAAAACGCCCTTTCCATCGGGGCAACCCGAAGGGAAGACCGATGTCTTCCCGCCCTACATAAGAAGATCACCTTAGGGTGGTCTTTTTGGTTCTGGTGCAAAAATCATTTAATAGGGATATAAAGCATACACAGTCTGTGTAATTACAAATTATGATGCAATTCCAAACAACTTATGTATGAACTTCACCTCATTTTATACAGACTTCACCTGTCGGTGAAGTTGTCCTTTTTTCAGTATGAATCTTGGTCATAGAGCACCATAAATAGTGCTCTTTTTATTTAAATGATGATCTTGTTATAAATTTAATAAAGTTCTTATGAATAGAGCAATCTGTATCTAAAAGGAGTAATCATGAAAATTTCAAATATATTGCTCTTTCAATTGGATAGATTGCATTATTCTTGTTGAGCTATATTTTTCTTTACTGTAAATCCCTCTCGTTGCAACACTTCCATATACTTTCTGAGCATACTATTGTAGATTTAGATTTAAAAATTAAAACCTTATCTCCCCGCCCTATGGCGTCTTTTCTTTTTTAAAAGGACCTGCTCAATTGCTCGATAAAAACATAAGGTAAAATGAATCCATTAAAATACTTGAGTGATCCCTTGTTTTATCCTCTTACCAAAAGGAGGAACTATTATGGGCTTTGGTGGTAGTTGTGGCGGCGGCTTTGCCGGTGGCTTTGCTTTATTAGTTGTATTATTTATTTTATTAATCATAGTTGGAGCTGCTTGCTTCTGCTAAAAAACTATTAGAAAAGACACTCTTATA
>NZ_VOVA01000026.1 GCF_015071065.1 Bacillus cereus
TCTGTAGGAATTGGAAAGAAGGTAATCCCTGCAACAGCAGCATTAGGAATTCTTTTTTCTATGGCACCGATTGCAGAAAATAAGGCTAGCGCAGGGATAGGTGCGGTATTAGATATAAGTATTACTGTATTAGGTGCTGTAGCAAACACTTATCAAACACTTGGACTAGGCCCTGGGGATATAGCAACAAGCACTACCATTGATGTATATGCAGAAAATCTAGCTTATCAGGCTCCTAATTTTACATCTGGGGAATTTAATATTTCCATGTATCATACACAAGGTGATATGAATTTTACTAAGTCAGTTAAAGTACGCTATCCAAATGGAAGAATTGAAATTCATCAACTAAGATCTGGGCAGCAGCTTAAAATTACTGAAGCAGGTGCAATTATAGATTTAAACCCTAATGGAGCAAATATCTCAGAACACGATCTTCTTTACATTACACAAGCACAATTAAACGAAGGAAAGACCGGAGTTGTAATGAATCAAGATCACACTGCATTTGTAGAAAAAGCATCTGGTAAAAACCCAAGAATACTTAGTCCACTTTATAAAAAATATGCAGACGTTTGGACTCCAGATTGGGACGTGGTTGTTTATAGTCAGGATACCCTATTTGATTATATAGCAAATAAATTATCAGATAGGCAAAAACAATTGGTAACATTGACTTCAAAGCCAGTATCTAAAGATGTCCTTGACAACTATGTTAATAATGATCCTAAAGCTCGTGCAGATTTTTATGATCGATTATCTGATGTATTGGCGGAGCGTACTAACGTCATAGAGACAGGTCTGCTACTGACATACATTAGACTAAATGATGGTAAACCTTATCAAATTATCCCTTATAAAAAAGGAACGAATAAAGTAATCGTAAAAACAGGTTCAAAATACCTTTCAGGAAAAGAAGGAAACGAACTTCAATATTCCGATTCGCTTGGCGATGATGAAGTGTTTGAACTTGTTCAGATAGAAAATTCTGAATCTGGTTCATCTCAGTTCCGTTTGAATAACAAGAATGGAGTAAGTTTAATTGGTGATAGGCATACTTCAAAGTTCGGTACTGATCAGAGTCTCCAATCTAAAATTCGTTTCGAAAATAAAAGCAACAATGAAATTAACAATTGGTTAATAGAGTGGTATCCGGGTAAAGAAAATGAGAAACAGAAGTATGACAAGGTACAGGTTGTAGCTGATGAAAAAGATTCTACTAAATGGATTGCAAAAGATTCTTCTGGAAATGTAATAAAGAACAGTTGGGTAAACCGAGGTGATGGGTATTCCTTTGCAGATTCTGAGGGAATTCTCATGACAGGCTGGCAAGAAATTAAGGGGAAGACTTATTATTTCTCACCGTCTTATGGCTACATGGTTACTGGAACTGGAAGTGATTCACTGATTGAGGATAAATACTACCACTTTGATGACGGTGTTTTACAACGATCAACCTGGAAGGGAGATTACTATGCCGATGCTTCTGGAGCATTCGTTAAAGAAGGTCTAAAAGAAATAGATGGTAAAATTTATTATTTCGAAAATTGGGAATCAAAGAAACAGGAAGTACGTTTAGAAAATCAAAATATCGTGCTTCACTTTTCTGGTGATAAAGGCGCACTTGAGAAGGCTTCTAGACCGGGGGTAACAGAGCTGAAAGGTATTAATGGTCTTGATGGTGCTTATGTTACTTTGGATAAGAAAGAGTTATTTTTTGAAAAAGACGGTTCGGTTAGAAAAAGTGGAATCTCTAAAGGTTATGCCATTCTGGCATTAGAAAATAAGCCTGTACTGAATTATTACAGCCTAGAAGAAGGACTTCTCTATTCTGGTTGGAAGGTAGTCGATGGTAAAAAATATTATTTCCAGAATGGGCGCAGCACTACTTTTGATGGTTATGAATACATTGACGGAAAGAAATATTATTTTCATGAAGACGGATCAGTTAACCGAGCAGGATTTGAAAAAATAGACGGTAAACTATACCATTTTGACAATAACGGCGTAGCACAAACGGGCTGGCAAACGATCGATAATAAATATTATTACTTCGACGAAAATGGGGCAGCTAAAACGGGCTGGTTCCAAGTTGGTGGTGGATATAGACCTTTCCCTCTTGCATACGGATACCTTTGGTATTGTGCTAGAGAAGATGGTTCACTTTATGCAGACGGTTGGTTTAAAATTGACGGCAAAGATTATCACTTCGATTATTGGGGACATAAAATGCCATATTAAAATAATAAGCATATAATGATAGTTTGAAAAATTAGCTTATATGTATAAAATGGGTCATGACATGGACTGAGCTTATTTTCCATGTTATGATCTGTTTTAGATTTTTCGAGTATACTGGTTCTGGTGCAAAGATAAAATAAAAGGTTACTCAGCCATTCTATGAAAAAAAGGCGGAAAAACATTTTTTTCAATGGGCGAGAGGGGCTGGCAATGTATAGAAGTTGTTACTTCCTTTTTCTTCCACATGAAATGTTTGGCAGATTAGTTACAAATAATTTACAAACAAGAGGAGCTAATATCTATAATTTAGCTCCTTTTGTTGTGATAAAGTCTTTAAGCAAGAACGCGAATTTTTTAGAAGTGGATATATTTTAATAGAAACATAATGGTACTCGTTATCAATGAACTTCCTAATAACCATTTCGTTTTAATGTGCGATAAATAGTAGTTCTGTCAACATTTAAAAAATCAGCAATCTCCTGTTTCGTTTTCCCCTGTTCAAGTAGCTCAAGTATCAAATCAGTTTTAGACTTATTAATTTTAGGAGTTCTCCCCAATTTCCCGCCATTTTCTACATACTTCATGCGACCAGCCTGTGTTCGCTCCAGTATATAGTTTCGTTCAACATCAGCGAATAAAGATAAGATTGTAACCATTACTTTCGTAGTCATGTCATCTTTCTTCCGCGTATCAATGTTATCATTAATAGCAATGACGCCAATGTCATTTTTGATCAGTTTTTCATGAGTACGAATCATATCAGAAAGATTTCTACCTAAACGATCTAATTTATAGACAATAAGTGTATCACCTGGATTTAGTTGCTGCATAAGAATTTGGAATTGTTCTCTCTCCAAATTTTTACCGCTTTGCTTTTCCTCAAAAATAGAGTCTTCTAACAATTCAATCCGGTTCATTCCACAATATGTAAGTATTTCTTTTTTTTGGAATGTGTAATCTTGTTGTGGAGTGGACACTCGAATATATGCGTAATTCATTTTTTCTCTCCTAATGTTGCATAAATCTATTTTTCTATTTCGCTACAAATATTGTATCATTTTCAGGTTTTAATTTGCAACATAATATATGCAACGTTGTGGCGCTATAAAAATCAAGCTTAAGGGAAGTGTTGCATATATGTTAATTTTTGCAACGTTTTACTTAGGTCTATTTTGCCCTTAGCGTACAGGGTATTGACTTAAATTTGTCTAAATTGTGTCGTAACGTACAATTTTCTTTTTTTGATATGGTGACCCCATGCCCATCAAGCTAAGATTAGGTATTCCATGACCTTCCGTTCTTGTTGCCTACATGCTTGATATTTTGTTTATTTGTTTTTAAAAATGCGCATTCCAAATAAACCTTGATAAGGTGTATTTTTAAAGGTTATGCAGTTTTCTGCTTTAGATTGGATACAGTGCACTGATAAACAACGCCTAAAATATCAAAGATTGTCTTTTTCTCATATCTATGGGATTTCCGTCCGTTTTTCTGTAAAAGGTCAAACAGACGAAGGAAAATTTTTGATACTTCTTGGGTGTCTTGTTGTATAGCTTTATATACTAAGTACAGATGATCTTGAATCATATAAATTGCTTTATATTCACTTAATTCTTTTTGTTTTTTCTGTAGTAACAGCTGTCGCATTTTGAACATAGTGGAAGAACAAAGAAAAATAGCGATTAACTGTCCATAAAGATGACATTCTAGACGCTCTTGCTTAATATTGTGACAATGATTGATACCAAAAAGAGATTTCCATGTTTTAAATACAATCTCTATTTGCCAACGTAGAGAGTAAATCTCGTGAACATGTTCCATCGGAACCATTTCCCATGGGATGTTGGTAATATAAACATTGATTTCTGTTAAACGTTTACTTTTTTCAGAGTATGTAACCCCTTTTTTCTTTTCAACATAAGTTTGCTGTTTCCTACGTTTATGAACTTGAGCTGATGTGAGTCTGCATATTACAACTCGTGAAGGTAATTTTTGTTGTCCAACATAGGCATTTCGAATTTCATAAGTATCTCCTGGTTTTATCTGATGCATGATATGTTCAAGGTCAAGTAAAGCATATAAAGATTGCTTTTTTACTGTCCCATCCCGAAAGAATTCTGGAGATTCATTTTTCACATATACTCTATTATTTAATTTCAACCGTGAAACATAGAATACCCCTCGTTGATCCATCTGGTCTAAATCTTTTAGAGAAAAGTAACCTAAATCTCGAATACATAAATCTCCTGGTCGTAAGGTATCCAAACATTCTGTACCAAAGGTTTTATCATTATTTTTACCTGGTTCCATTTGAAAATTGAGGAATTTCCCACTATGTAAATCATACTCTAGTTGAATCTTAATACCAGCTGTCTGTGCACATCCTCCTGAACCAGGATAAATAGAAGCTAAATGGTTGGGTACTTGAAAAGTAGTAGCATCTAAAATACGTATACGTTGAAAATAAGAAATGTATTGGTTTGAGATTTGAGAAGAATCATTTAGTTTACTTTGGATTAAAAGGGAAAATACACGCTGTAGAAATAAAACAGCACATCGGTTAAAACGTTGATTAAGTCCTTCTGGACTCATAAGTGTAGCTGTATTTGCATAAAGCTGACTACATAATCGAGTAAGGGAACTACTTGCTACATGTTGACTGATCCAAATACATAAAGCAGCCAAATCTCGTGCGCCATACTTACTTTTACGTTTTACAAAACCTGTGTCTTGGCCAAGTTGTTGAAGAATATGTGGAGATAGATATCGCTGTAGTTCTTCAGCGAACAAATAAAACTCATCTTGAATCGATAGATTCATACAAAAACGCCATCCTTTCTGTATATTTCTACAAAAAGAATAACGTCTTTTTTGCTTTATAGATAGTGCAAAACCTTAGTTTGATAGTGATGGAAGGTCCCCATTTGCTGAATAAGATATTTTGCTTGATTATAAAAACATTAATTACTGTATAGTTTCATAACCTTGCTCACTATCAACTCAGCAGTATTCTCTTCTGGCGGCATCAGTAGATTTGTACTTGGCCCATAAACCAGAGGGTTTAGTTCCACTTCATACCCTCCGTATATATATTCTTCTTTTGTAGGTAGATAACCTAGATAACCATTCGTGTATCCACCAAAAAAAGCTAGTTCATTGTTCAGATTTTCTTTAATAGCTAGAGCTGTTTCTGAAAAAGGTTCCATTGGTATTCCAGAGAATGATCCATCATTGATTTGAAATAACTGAATTTCTAAATCAATTGCTAACTGTTTAATATTTTCCTTGTGCTTAGCAACAACAACACTAAGCCACTGATCAGTATTAACACCCCATTGCTTTTGAGCTAGTAGCGCCATTTTTTTTATCTCTTCAAGCTCAGGAATATCCTTTAGTTTCATTTTCATTGTAGTTGAAATAGTATTCAGCTTTGAAATTAAATTATAAGTAACTGTTGGTAACATCGTTAGAACATTGCCACTCAATATGTAAGCCATGTGTTTTAACGCTTCCTTAGAACCACGGTATTTTGCATTCACATTTCCAGCTGCCCCCTGAACAATGATTACAGGACAGTTCAATGTTTGTTCTAGAATTCCCCTTGTCAATCCTGGATAATCTGCTGATAATATATCACTATCTGACTTTAAGACATTAGGATGAGCAGTACAAAATACAATAATTCCAGTTAGTTCTTTTGTTTTGTAGTTTCTGATTGCTAAAACGCCAATTCGTTTGTCTACAACTCCATTTTCATTTATACCCATTTTCACTTTTCTATCAGATGTTCTCTCTCTTCGATTTACTCCAATTTCACCCATCGTTACGTTCCAACCCACCTCAGATAATTGCATATTATCATTTGCAATTATGGCTCCTTTAACCACATTATTGATTAGAATCGTTTTATAAGACTTTGTCAATTGATCATCACCGACTGTTTCGGGACCAGAATGGGTATGAGTATAAACAACGGTTATGTTTTTGAATGGAACATTCAACTCATGTGCAACCTGTTCTCGAATTATTATTGTATCTTCTATTAACATTCCTATATTATCAATACTAATAAATACTGTCTTTGTTTGATTATTTTCAAACACATATACTGTTGCATAAATATGTTCTTCAATTTTACTAATCCCTATTGGTCTATGGTATCCAATAAAATCAATACCTAAAGGAGGTGTAATATCCACCTTACATATTCCTACTTTACTCATTTGAACCTCTCCAGTTATCTATGTAATTTGTTATTTAATTACTTTACGTCTTATTCGGCTAATTACTACTATTCTTGAATAAAAACCTCGCAATTTCTATACTTATTTTAACACTAATAATCTAAATATAATGATTGAAAATCCTTGATCACCCCAAATAGTGCTCACCATACATAGACATTAAGCTAAGGTTTTAATTTACGCCTAAAATGAAAATTTGTACCAACTTGTAACAAAAAAGCTCATTTTTTCGTTTTGGGGTAATTCTGATTTCTTAAGTTGATGGGTATGTATGGTGACCCCATGCCCATCAACTTAAGAACGGAGACAAAATGAATTTTCGTTCATATGAACTAAAAAACTTTTAAAATGCTTTTTGTCTTTAAAAATGAGCATGACAAATAAGGGTTCTGTTGCAAAGTTTGCTAAAGAATAGATTATTCCAACCAAAAACTCTCCATTTTTTGCGATTGTTAATAAATTCCGTAATTCATCATACGTCGAAAAAACGAAATCTGGGCTCAGATTTCGTTTTTGTTTATATAAAGCATGAACAGCTTCCATTCTTTTTATCGTTCGTGAAGCGTGACGAGGACTTTGAAATCCTGCGGATTTGGCAAAACGTCGCTTTATATGTCTATGGTCCTGTTCGATTAGATTATTTCGATATTTAACCGTACAATGAGTAGTTTCTTTATATAAGCCCTTTTTTCTTAATTTTTTTAACGCACAAAGTAATGCGGGTGCTTTTTCTGTGCTGAGAACCGTGGGTTCTCCAAAAGCTTTCACCAATCTTTTCATAAAGGCATATGCCGCCTGATGATCTCGTGTTTTACGAAGTTGAATATCCAATGTGCATCCATCTTTATCAATCGCACGATATAAATAACACCATTTTCCTTTAACTTTTATATAGGTTTCATCTAATTTCCACGATAATTGTACATTTTTATTTTTCTTCTTCCAGATTTGATAAATCAGATTTCCATATTCATGAACCCATCGCATGTTGGTTGTTGGGTGAACCGAAACACCACGTTCTTTCAGAATTTCAGAGACATCACGATATCTTAAAGAAAAACGACAATAGTAGCCGACGGCTACCAAAATAATATCTTTTTTGAACTGTTTCCCTTTAAAATATTGCATGTGTGATTCTCCTCGTATCCTTTTTTCTAAAGTGTAAATTCATTTAGAAAACTTTGCAACAGAACCAGATAAAATGTTGAAAAGAGATATTTTTTTATCGCAAAACGATAACTTTTTATTGACTAAAATGAGTTTCTTAAATTATTATATTGATAGCTAGCTAAGAGGGGGATTTCCTTTGAAACAAAAAGAATTATCAGTTTGGTTAAAATTAATAGTTGCTTTTTGCTGGATTTTGGGTTTGTTATTTTGCATTTATATTGGTCCTGAAATTGGAAGGGACATCTTGATGAATTCAGAAAATTTAAAGGGATTATATGAGCCCTTTATTATCTTCATCTGGATTACTAAGATTCCGTTTTTTATTGTATTCATTTGGATGACTGGTATTCCATTCTTTATTTCATTAGTTTTGGGTTGGCAGATATGTTCCGATATTGGTTACGATCAAGCCTTTACTATTAAAAATGCCAATAGATTAAGAAGAATAAGTATTTTATCAATGATTGAAAGTGTTCTATACGTTTTTGCGTTACTATATCTCTTGATATCTGGAGACTACAATACAAATGTTTTAATGGTACTGTTACCAATTCTATTTTCCGCTGTCGTTATTGCGATATTTACTTCCATGCTTTCTTACTTAGTTAGAAACGCTAGCGAAATAAAACAAGATAACGACCTAACGATTTGAGGTGCCGAAATATGACTATCATAGTAAACCTTGATGTAGTGTTAGCGAAAAGAAAAATGAGTGTTACAGAACTCACAAAAAGATTAGGTATTACAATGGCAAACGTTTCAATATTAAAAAACGGAAAAGTAAAAGCGATTAAATTTTCAACGCTAGATAAAATATGTGATATTTTAGAGTACAAAAAAAATAACTCTGTTAATGAAGGAGAGAATGTATCATGAAAAAAATATATCTATTAGCTTTTATATCAATATTGCTAGGAACCATTTGCATGGTTAGTTATTTTATGATGGGTTCAAGCCTAGCACCAGACGGAACATTAACGGAACCTTTCTTCCTAATTCCATTAAGTATTCTTTTTGTTTTTAGTGGTATTGTTGCATTATTGTTGGCGGCTATTATTTTAGTAATAAAAAAAGTGAAACATAATTGAATTTGATTATGTCCATTTAATAGAAAAATCAAAATTCGTTAGGAGGAGGAAAAAATGGAGAGCGTAGTAGTAAAATTAGAAAATGTTCATAAAAAAATTGGAGGAAATGAAATTATTCGAGGTCTTTCATTCGAAGTAAAAGAGGGCGAAGTATATGGATTTCTTGGACCGAATGGTAGTGGAAAAACGACAACAATTCGAATGATGACCGGTCTCATTACGATGACAGAAGGGGATATTATCATTTGTGGTCATAGTATTCGTACAAATCGTGAAAAAGCTTTAGAGCAAATTGGCGCAATTGTAGAGAATCCTGAACTATATGAGTATATGACAGGTATGCAAAATTTAAAGCATTTTGCTAATATGGCGGTTAAATCAATTAGCAAAGAACGTATTGCTGAAATTATAAAGCTTGTAGATTTAGAGAAAGCAATTGATAAAAAGGTAAAAACATATTCGCTTGGAATGAAGCAACGTCTTGGTATTGCGCAAGCGCTCTTGCATAATCCAAAGATTTTAATTTTAGATGAACCAACGAATGGATTAGATCCAGCAGGTATTCGTCAAATTCGGGATTATTTACGACGTTTAGCTAAAGAAGAAGGTATTTCAGTAATCGTCTCCAGTCACCTATTGAGTGAAATTGAACTCATGTGTGACCGTGTTGTTATTATAAAAGATGGGCAATTTGTACAAGCGTATAATTTACATGAAAAGCAAAAAAATGAAGACAAGGTCGAAGTTGCTTTTGGAGTTGATGCGGTAAATGAAGCAAATAAGATCATAAAAGGAAAAGTAGTGCAGCAAAATGTAGTCCTTGCATCTGTAAAGAAGGAAGAAATTCCACAAATTATAAAAAAACTTATTTATGCTGATGTACTGGTTTATGGTGTAACAGTACAAAACAAAACATTAGAAGATGAATTCTTAGCGATTACAGAGGGAGGAAAAGCATAATGTTTAAATTAGTTAAAAATGAGATGCTAAAACTACATGCAAGAAAAAGTATCTATATGCTTATAGGATTGATAATCGCTTTAGAAGTTGTAGCAGTATTCGCTATCAAATCATGGCTCCCACTTAAAGAGCGATTTGCAAGTTATCTATCGTTTACAAACATGACATTTGAAATGGTCGCTGGTTTGGTTACAATTTTTGGTATAGCACTTGCAACTCGAATCATTTCAGATGAGTTCCAGAAAGGAACCATTAAACAGTTGCTTATTCGTCCAAGAAAACGAATCACCATACTGTTTTCGAAATATATAACAACTATACTTGCTGTGATTTTTGTTTGTTTTATCTCTTTGGTGGTTTCAATGATAATTGGGCTTATAATCTTTGGTGGAGAAAAAGAAGATTTAACGCTTAAAATGCTACTAAAAATAGTTACTTATAAAACGTTACCAATATTGTTTTATACAACATTTTCCTTTTTCCTAGCAAATGTTTTTAGAAAATCAGTATTACCATTAATTATTACGCTAGTTATCTTCCTCACACAAGGATTAATAAATAATCTATTGTTTAAGATGTTTAAAGAAGTAGCACAATTTTCCGTATTCTCTCATTTGAATTTAGAAATGTATGACAGTAATGTACTTATTAATGGTGGAACTAATCCACTATTTACAAATTTCAATTTTACAACATCATTAATTTTTGTAATTATACACTTGGCATTATTACTCATTGTATCAAGTGCGTTATTCCAAAAACGTGATGTACTTTAAGACTTCATAGAATAGAACATCGCTCAGTTAGAAGGTAAAAACATGAAATATATACAAGATCTTTTTTATTTCAGTTACCATCAAGCCCTTTCTTGCATCTTTCCAGTGGTTATCTTTGTAACTCTTGCTGTTTCAAAGATAATTGTAATTCCTGGATTACATCGCTACGATTTTATTCTACTTATTTGTCTCATTACGCAATACCTCATGTTCAAAAATAAGTTAGAGACAAAAGGCGAATTAAAAGTGATTAGTGTGTTCCATGTTATCGGATTTCTATTAGAAGTATATAAGGTTCATGTCGGTTCATGGTCATATCCAGAAGAAGCATGGACGAAAGTTTTTGGAGTACCACTATATAGCGGTTTTATGTATGCAAGTGTTGCGAGTTATATTTGTCAAGCGTGGCATCGATTTCATTTAAGAATGAATAACTGGCCAAAATATATATGGACAATACCACTTGGAGTAATGATCTATTTAAACTTTTTCACACATCATTTTATTTTAGATTTCCGTTGGATTTTGACTATCCTTTTATTTATTGTCTTTGCTCAAACTTATGTGCAATTCACAGTGCGAAACAACACATATAAAATGCCACTTCCTTTTTCATTTTTCCTAATTGGCTTTTTTATATGGATTGCAGAAAACATTGCCACTTTTTTCGGAGCATGGCAATATCCGAATCAACAAAACTCTTGGAGTCTTGTACATATTGGTAAAATTAGTTCTTGGTTCTTGCTTGTTGTTATCAGCATAATGATTGTCACTCAATTTAAAGAAGTTTATTATAAAGGATTCACAATATCTAAGGGGATAAAGAATTCTAAAATAAGTTAAAATCTTTTTTAATGAACTTAAAGTATCTAATGAGACCATTTTCTCTGAATGTAAAAGGGTCTTCTTTCAGTAAAATTGACTCAAATAGGTTATTTGCTCCATGAATAAAATTTAATTAATAAAAGCCCAATTCCTTAACATACAGGTATTGGGCTATATTTATGTTGAATTTGCTTAGCGTAGGGAAATTTAACATTTTAATTCCCCAAAATGTATTACTGTGGGTTTTACGTCAAAATGTTGGCAGGAATCCATCGCCATCAGGTTAAAGTTTTATAACGCCCCCAGAACGAAAAAAGATGCCGAAAGGCACCCGAGTGAGACAAATCAAATATCTGAACAACATCGTGAAGCAGAATCATCCGAAAGGAAATTGAAGGAAGCACGTGATATTGCGATGAAAGAAATGAAACAGCTTGCAAAACAAAAAGGTGCAAATGCAATTGTTGGGATTGATGTAAACTATGAAGTGGTTCGTGACGGAATTCTAATGGTTGCGGTAAGTGGTATAGTGGTATAGCTGTACATGTATAAAAATTATTAAATATACTCAACCAAGCATCTCAACTTTTCATGAGATGCTTTCCTGTTTTCATACCTTATGTGACTTTTTATTCTGTCACACCAGATTGGACAATTTTCACATCCGCGGTTACATGAAAACGTAAATGCTTATAGGAGTTTTCCCACTCTTTATCGTTCCACTTTTTTGTTTGAGTCCTACCAAATTTTCTAAGACCTATAGGATCTGTTCCTTTATTGATAAATCTTTTTATTAATTTGGTTGCCTTTTGCTCTATTTCATTTTCCATTATCTTTTCTAGCTTTCGTATTTCTTTAGCATTATCCAAGTTTTTTGTTTTTTTCAATCCTTGAATTTCACCCGTTACTTGAATATGGGCATCTATGAATGGATTCCGGCTATTTCCCTTCATTTTGTATTTTGTTCCAGATTTAATATTTTCTATCGTGGCATAATTATCAGAAAAACCAGGAAGGTGGAATTGGTACGTTCCACTTTTAAATTTATCGGTCAACACTTTGAATATAAACAAATCTTTAGATGAGAGCGTATCAACCATCCTATACCTTTTAAATAAAGCCACGCCATTTACCTCTAATAAATTTCCTTTTTTTGAAATTAGGGGCAAATATGAATCTCTCGCATCATCATAAACTTGATTTAAAAATAAATAAAAATTTGTTTTTGGTTGTACCCCATTCTTAATATTTTGCTCAATTAAGGAAGATAAATAGGTGGAAACTCCTTTTTCTTTAGAGTAAGTTCCTCTTAAAAGTGTCTCTCCTTCTTCATTTGCAATCGCTAAATAGATTGCATTTCCGATACTTGGGATTCGGTTCATAGTTTCTAAAATTTCTTTCATTCCCTTTTTAGCTAATTTTTTATCAAATATAATCATGCGTAATTGACCTAACTCTAGAGGTCCAGAAGATTGTTCAGATGCTCTTGCCAGAATTTCTTTACTACTCTTCCCCGATGCTGAATAAATTTTTGTTTGTCCACCGCCACTACTTGTATATGCCGAAATCGCAAACGTTCCTCTTATTTTATCTTCAGCCTCTAAATCATATGAAGCAACTTGAATTAAATCGATGTCATCAACAATTTTAGTTTTAGCGCATCCTGTTAAGAAGACACTGAATATAAGAAAAAATATCCACTTTTTCATTTTTATCTCCTTAATTTTATTTGAATGGTTTGAATAATCCATAATACTGGAAGGTACATATAAATGTAAATAAAACCAGCTCGGCCTACCCAAGTGTTTAACAAATTAATTTTATTACGACTATTCACGAAAAATGTTAAAATGAAAATGAATAGAATAAGAATTGGCAAAACATATTTTTGTTTTATCCCCAGTGTCTCTTTTATGCCACGGCTTACTCCCCATAATGTAATAGAGAGATTGGGGAGTATAAAAAACGCCCAAACAGAGATTATAATATACTCAAATCGCTCTATAAAAGGAAATTGTATGATTTTGATCATACTCAAATATCCCCATATAGCATGGGCAAGTTGCTTTTCACTAAAAAAAGTAAGGGATAAAATCATAAGCCACGTGTATACAGCGGTCGTTACTAAATTCCCGTAGTGTGCATATTTTTGAGAGGTTTGTGCCTTTTTAATAAAAGGATAATACATCAATAATGTTTCAAACCCTAGATAGCTGAACATAGTTCCCTTCATTCCTTTAATAATTTCTTGAAATGAATGTTGCCATATTGGAAATAAATTGCGGAAATCTGTATATTTTAAAGGATAGAAAAACGTGAAGATTAGTATACTTGGAATAACAATTCCAAAGAAACCAACCCCTGCAACTACACGAAATCCTCCTGTAACAATGTAGTAACATAAAATCAAAAAAACTCCTACAAGAACCCACGTTGACATAGTGGGAAACATCCAAACATGTACGACTTCAATATAGGTATGTAATGTAGTTGCACCTAACATCAACAGATATGCTAGAAAAATGAGGTTGAATACTGCACTAATCCATTTTCCAAAGACATTCTGTTGGATTATGATGATGTCCCCATTACCTTGATTCAAAATTTGATATATAATCCAAATCATGAGGTTAACAGACAATCCAAAAAACAGGGTACTAATCCATGCATCGTTTCCTACTAGCTTTGCAGCAATTCTTTCAAAACCGAGCATACCAACTCCCATTTGCATCGTACAAATTAAAAAAAATACAACAAATGGAGATACTTGATACTCAGTTGGAATGTTCTTCATAATGTTCCTCCATGTTTGATTCAATCATCAAAATCATTTCGTGATGAAATTTCATTTTTCTTTGCGTCTTCAGGATTAAAACGCATGCGCTGTTTGGCTCTTGAAAATAAAGGGCGCTCAAACATTGATGAGATTGGCATACGAATAATACTGTCTTTCCAATCTGCCAGTCTTGTAGGATAAAAAGGGAATAAATAAGGACGTTTTAATGATTTTGTACGTAATAAATGTGTTAGAAGAAAAGAACTTGCTATAACAATCCCTAGTAGCCCTAGTAGTTGTGCTGCTACTATAAATGGAAAGCGGATTACTCGAATTGTAATACCAATTCTATAAATTGGAGTTGTAAATGATGTAAGAGCAGAAAGAGCAACAATAATGATAAGCACGTTACTTGTAAGACTGGCTTGTACCGATGCTTGTCCAATTACAATACCACCTACTATACCTACGGTTAATCCAACTTTAGTTGGTAAGCGCGCCCCTGCTTCTCTCAGTAATTCAATAGTTATTTCTAAAAAAAATGCTTCGATTACTGGAGGGAAAGGTATCTTACTTCTAGAAATCACCAATGTTTCAAGAAGTTCTTTCGGAATAAGCTCGTAATGATATGTTAATATTGCAACATATAAGGGAGTAGTTAAAACGGAAAATATAAAAGCAAAAATTCTTAACAGCCGAAAAAAAGAAGCTAAAACCCAAGGCATAGTATAGTCTTCTGTTGTAGAAAAAAATTCAATCAATGTCGTAGGGAGTGTAATAGCAAACGGTGAGCCATCTACAAATAGTGCAACCTTTCCTTCTGCCAAAACAGCAGCTACACGATCTGGACGCTCTGTATTAAGGAAGTGTGGAAAAATAGAATTTGGATTATCTACAATTAGTCGGGCTAAGTAAGTACTATCAAGAATGTGGTCTATTTTAACTTTACTTACCCGTTTTATGATTTCCTCTACATTTTGATTGTTTGCAATTCCTTCAATAAATACTACCGCCACAGAGGTATTAGAAAGATCTCCTACTCTCAATGCTTCTACTTGGAGAAATGGCGTTGGAAGCCTTCTGCGCAGCAAATTCAAATTTGTATCCAGATCTTCAACAAATGCGATTTGTGGGCCTACAATATTATATTCAATTTCAGCTTTTGAAATATCCCTGCCTTCTTTTTTTGATATATTTATTAACAATCCACTTGATACATCTTTATCTATTTGAATTAGTATATACCCGTCTAAAATATCATTCTGAATGTCTTCTATTTGTTTTGTTACTTTTGCAACTCCAATTGGTAAAGCAGCTTGAATATCTTGTAGTGAATCGAAAGGTTTTTCTTTTATGTACGGTAAAACATCTTCTTGTAACATATTTACATCAATCAATGTCCGAAAATATGAGACCACTACAGGAGAATTATCCGAATGGATTTTTAATTCAGTGAAATCTCCAGATTTCTTTAGCAATTGAATAAGGTCATGCAAAGATTTTATAGGATAACAAGGGATTTTTTCATGCTGTTTCAATTGACAATACCCTTCCCTTCAGAAATAAAATATATAATATATTCAAAAATTTACATTTCAAACTTTACGAACAGTAATATATAAATATACTCATTGAAATTGCTATGTCCCCTCTAGAAATAACTTAACCCAAAACGATTAGAAAAATGTATATAAAGGAAAAAATATAAGGAGGGGTCTCTGTTTATTGCAAAATAAAAACAAAGAATGTTGCAGAATTTCTATTCATCGATATACAACACGGCTTTATTTGGAGAGGTAGGCGTGTTAGACTTGTTCGAATCCTGACAATCTTTTTGATATCTGGGTTCTTGGCAGGAAAACCATGCTTGCAGAGTCTCCACGTCAAGCCATCCCTGATTAAACACCAATGAATGTTTAATCAAAAATTCGAATTTAATATACTGTCCAACTCTGTATTTTTTTCGCTGCAAAAAATATGTCTCGCGACATCACCATCGAGTTAAGATTAAATTTGTATCCATATAGCGAAAAAAACGCTATTCTTTTTGTAGAAATATGCAGAAAGGATGGCATTTTTTATGAGTCTTTCGATTCAAGATGAACTCCGATTATTTTAATTGCCATGAGTATTAATATAATTTATGATTACTATGAAATTACACAATAAAAAAGGAGTGCTAGTTAGATCGTCTAACTAGCACTCCTTTTTTATAAATGTGTTACTTTTTGATTGTAGGTACTGCTAACTAAGAATTCAACAAGGCTCTACACGATTCCCTATAGATACGAAAATCCCTAGGGAATTTTGGCGAAGAGCTAATGAACACTTGTAGTAGTAAACATAAAAAAATGGTCAAAAACTCAATTTTAGTTATGTGAAAATTACATAACTAAACACACCGGTATAAATTCCTGTAATACTAATATAAGGCATTAAAATTAAAATTCATCTTCTAAAATTAGATTGCCGGCATCATTATCTTTTGTCAATCTTTGCTTCAGATAATTTTCTTTTGTAGTCCGATCATTTTTATGACCGACTGCAGCTGCGATGACATGAGGTGGTAATCCCTTGTAATCATACAAGTACTGTACATAAAAATGTCTAAAGAAATGGGGAGTAATTCGGATATTCTCTGTAAAAGGTAACTGTGTATCCTTTATGATTTTAGAAATATATTGTGACAAGTAATTATCTCTATAAGCAGTATGGTTCTTAGTTTGAAATAACATTCCACCATTTCTATTCCCAATGTCTATAGGTAACCTTCTTCGAACTCGGAACGCGGCAATACGACTAAAAATCTCCTTATTAATAGAAACAATCCGTTCATTATCTCCTTTTGTATCAACCGTTAAATAGTATCGTCCTCGTATAGCGTCATACTCAAGATCTTCCCACTTTGCATGCGCTACTTCTGCAACACGTAATCCTGTAGTAGCCAGAACCGATAATAAAGCATAATTAATTTCATTATCCTTATAGTAATGAAGCAACTGCTTCACTTCCTCATATGATAATTCGCGTTTTGGTTTATCGTGTTTATTAACGGTCGTACTTAGAAATTCCACATGAAGAGGTTCCTGGATATATTGAATTTCATATAGCCATTTCAAATACGAACGGATTACACCAAGTTTCCGACTAATTGTAGATGCTTTGTATTTTTCTTTTGATTGATAGGAGATTGCCTCCTGGGATAACCATTTTTGATAGTTACGTATATGTCGCTTTCTTAAGTTCCTCCAAACTTGGCCGACTACATAATCTTTAACATCTTGCTGCAGGAACTCTGTGCTTTGCTTAATAAAAAAATAAAATTGACTTAGATCACGAGCATATAGAGTCCTGGATGCATCCTTTATACGTTTTTCTTGGTCAAAATGTGTTTGCCGATTTAAATAGTAATACAATATTTCTTCATCTGAAAATCCCTCATATGTATATGAATCTTCTCTTTCGTTATTTTCCTTTTTAAATTCAGCTTCATTTATATAATCTTGATTCCATAACGCAATTATGTTTGAGAAATTTTGTTTTTGTTTCTCTATGTTTTCTAAATACGTTTCACTATGAATTGTATTCAATTCAAATTTCATTGTTACTCAACTCCATATTAATTCCTTTTATATCTATTATTATAACTGAATTACATTAAAAGTTACTTACATAGTAAGATTAAATTTTATAAAATCGTAACTAATGAATAAGTATAGAAAATGTTCTATTTTCTATGGTTATTATCTAATTTTTTTAAAAAATTATCTTTTATATAATTTCTAATTATATAAAAGATAATTTAATTAGAAAATGATTTTAAATTTTATATGATTTTAAATTAAATTAAGTTATAATTGTGTTATAATTAAATTTATATTATATATTTTATCAATTTAACTTTACATAATAAAATTATTGATTTCACATAACAGAAGTTTACACACAGGAGGGGAGCGTATGTTCGAAATACAGGAAATAAATATGAATACGAATGAAGTAAAAGCTTATTTAGGAATAAGTAGCTTCATTTTTAGTACTCTTATGAAACAAGGACAATTAAATCCAATTAATCGAGAGACCTGGCGTTTAGATGGTAGCTTTTTATTTAAGCGAGAAGACATAGAAAAGCTCAAAAAAGATCGTGAAACAGAAGGAATTACCTTATATCAGGCAGCAAAAGATTATAATGTGAGCATGTATCAACTTGAAAAGTGGATAGAAGAAGGAGAATTGACTTGTACTATACAGAAACATCGTAATCGTGAGACTAAATTTGTAAATGAGGAAGAAATACACAGATTGGTACAGCAGTTGAATCAGGCCAATACGCTGTATACATTCTCACAAAAATATAATGTAGTATTGTTCCAAAAGTTTATGGAAGGTAATAAATTAGCACGCATTATATCCATTCCGAAGCGCGGGGATATTGTGCTTATGGATGAATTTGGAAACAATATGACACTAGAAAATTCAATTAAAATGGGGTATAAGCCTGCATATATTTTATCCGATAAACCAAGAAGTCATCACCAAAAGTTTGTAAAGTTTCGTTTTCCTAAATCAAATCAATTGCGAAGTAACATTTTTCACTTAATTGATTTAGTACTACAGTATGTATCACCAAGAAACATTAAGGTTTCTGAGGAAGATGGTTTTTGGTACTTTGATGTACGTCAATCCATTATTCAATTACCAATGCAAATGCAGGTAGAATGGATTGATTCTTTAACCCCATATATAATAGAAGGAAAATTAACAAGACGTGTTAATAATAGCGTGTATTTAGATAGCAGTAGTGTTACTAAGGCAGTAACGATAGCAAGCAGTGAATACCATGCAATCACAAACATTGTAAAAGAAACGAACAGTTCTATTGAAGAATTTATTGCATCCGCTATTCGTGAAAAGATTTATGATTATCAAGCGTCAGACAACTAAATTATAAAAATAAAGAAAAGATGCTTTAAAGCGTCTTTTCTTTAAGTGGATAAGAAGTTAGATTTTTTTGACATTTAAATTTTTGTAAAGGTGAAACTAGTTTTATAAAAGATACAAAGTCATGAACTTAGTTTTACTTTTTATAAATAAAATAATTATATATTGTTATACCGATTTCTACTTAATATAGGATTCTGTTTTTTCATTTTGGAATTTAGCTTTTAATTTAGCATATGAAACAGACACGATAGAATCGTGCACTTTTTCTGGAAAAGTATCTGGGTTGTCACATATAATATTAGTCTCCCCATTTTCGGACATGAGTAATTGAAATACATTTGGAATGTCCAATTTGATTTTTTTGTAACCTTCTTTATTAAATTGATACACCCAAACTTTTTGATCGTCTGTAGTAAAAGCCCAATAATTCATAGTTGCACTCAGAGCCCCAATGGTTTCCCCTTGCTTGTTATTTACACCTTCAATAGAAAGAGACGTTAACTGTTTAGAGTTTATATCCAAAATAAAATAATTTTCAATTTGAGTGTTAGTGTTTTTTTCATCGATAGACAGGCTCACATAGACGATTTTATCACCCACAATTCTAGGTGCTAAAACATTATTTTGTGGAACTAAATAAGTGCTTGTATGTTTACTATTAAGATTATATATGCTTAGGGTAGTTTGTTTTTCGTTAGAGTTCGTATAGATTAATTTATCTTCATTCATATGAAGAGTAGTACTAGCTGTGTCATAGGAATTTACGGTGGCAATTTGTGTTTGTGTATTGGTTTCTAAATCATATAGTATAATAGCCGCATTTTTCTTCTGATCATTAATTTCCATCCAGGATACATAATGTTTATAAAGGTACGGTTCTATAATTTCATTAGTTTTATGAATTTTAGTTTGTTTGTTATTACTTAAATTTTTTCCATAAAGAACAGTTTTTGAGCCAACAGCACTTGTATCATTCCATAATAGCCATTTTTCATTAACATGTACCCCTTGTATATTTGCATCTCTACCCATTTTGGAATGAAATATAGTCTCCTCTGCTTTGTTAGAAAAGTTATATGAAAGGAGTTTATTAGGTAAACGTTCTTTACTATTATCAGCAACAGGTAAATACATTTTATTATTGGAAGTAGATGCCACATAAAATGTATCATAATTTATTTTTAATTCTGGATAAGTACTATTGATTTGCTTTATGTTTGATTTATTTAGAGTACAAGAGACAAGCATTCCTAGACATAAAATAACAGGAATTATTTTTCGGTTTTTCAATGTACAAGCCTCATGGTTAAAATACTTAATCTTTTAATAATAGGTTTCACATCTTATCTCCTTAATTTTTAACGTTGTAATATTTCAGAACTAATGGTTTATTATGGAGATTAAACAACCTAAGATAGGTATGGTTGCATATTTTAAGGGTTTTATAAACAAAGTGGGCTCTTTAATTAGGAACCAGCTTTAATGTTTTTGAATAACCCACATTGATCTCAATTTTTTCTTGGGCAGTTAAGCGTTAAATTTTTCTGCTCTTTATCAGATTAAAAAGGCTTCACAGGTGGTGGCAAAAATGAGGTGTATTAAATTATTCATTGCTTACTAAGTGGTGGCTCATTTATTAACCATATCCCATCTTTTTTACTCATTTCAAAATATACATTATCATGAAAAAGAGAGGGCATTTTTATACTTGCATAGTTTTGTCCTGCCATAATAGGTCTACTTACAAATTTAAAAGCAAATAAAATTTCTTTTTGAGCACTTGCACTTTTTAAAAACATTTTCTTATCTTCTTCATCATGAAGAGTTGTATAAAAATGATAAGTGGTTTCGTAATGCTCTTGATGAATAGAATATAAAAACAATCTAACGATTGTTTTTGGATCTTGATTTTTTAGTATGGAGATATCGTTGTTTTTGTGGAATTGATTATATAACTTTTGTTCTTGTTGATTTAATTCTTCTAGATAAGGTGAAGGGTACATAAACCAAAACAAACAGCTAATACAAATTAATCCTATAACTCCTGCTAAAATAATTTTCTTTTTCATTTCTATATTCTCCTTTATTTCAAAGAAAGAATGATCATTTCGATTTAAATCTTAACATACCAATTTTCATCACAGAACCCTAATATTACAAGTATGCATAATTGCATTTTTGTAATATTAGATTGTAACTTTAACAAAAAAGAGAAATCAAATTGATTTCTCTTTTCTTAGAAACTATATATTCAATTATTTAACCACTACACATTCTTTACAATATAATTGACCTTCAAATTCTATTAATTTTTGTGGATTCACTAACCCTTTTGCTGGAAAAGGCATTAATACCCATGCTTTCTCGTAAACGTTTATTTCTTTTCCACAAGATTTACAATTTTGTTTTTTACTTTTAAACATAACTTTCTCCTCGGTACCTGCTAAATAATCATTAGATAAAACTTTTATAATGTTTTCAGAATGAAAACGTAATGTCTTTTATGGCAACTATGTTTATTTTTATCGTTGTGGGGGGACATCAAAACCTTAAGTTGATAGGCATGTATGGTGACCCCATGCCCATCAACTTAAGAACGGAAACAAAATGAACTTTCTTTCAAATAAACTAAAAAACTCTTAAATTACTATTTACCCTTAAAAATGCGTACACCAAATAAACCTAGTTAGGTATCATTTTTAAAAATCATGCAACTTTCTTTTGTTTTGAAAATTTGTAACTTTAGGAGATAATTTGCGTAGTTTTCAAATGATAAATTGCACATAAAACAGCTTTATTTTGGATGAAAAATACTTCACCGAACGAAAAAATAAGATAAAGTCGTTAAAAAATCTTACTTGAAGAAAAAACTCTAGACATTTATCCAAAAATAACGTTTATAGCATGCATTTGACTAAACTTTACTTTAATCCAAAAAAGTTATCATCTAACTAGTATGTTTTACAAACTAGTTATTATATGATACATTGTTTTTAACTAGTATGTTTTACAAACTAGTCATTGTATAATACCGTATTTCTAACTAATATGTATTACAAATTAGTGAGGTGAGTAAATGAAGGAAACACAACTACTAAAGGGGGTACTTGAAGGTTGCGTGCTATCTATTATTAAACAACAACAAGTATACGGTTATGAACTTGTACAAATAATGCGTGATTATGGGTTTACAACAATAGTAGGCGGAACGATTTATCCTCTACTGCAAAAGTTAGAAAAACAAGGATTAATTAAAAGTAGGGAGCTCGATTCACCAGATGGACCGAATAGGAAATACTTCTTTATTACACATGAAGGAGAAGAACAATTAGAGGGATTTGAGGAACAATGGAGTTCATTGATTGTAAAAGTGAGTCGGATTTTGAAAAAAGTGGAGAGTGAATCGGATGAAAAATAATGCAGCTAAACAATTAGTGGAGCAAAATAACAAGCTTAGAGAACAGCTATCCCCAGAAAATAAAATGTATTATGAAGATATTTTACTGTATATGCGAACATTTGGTTTTTTCTATGAAGAATTAGAAACAGAACGACATTTAATGACGATATTACAAGATATTTTAGAAGCACAAAAGCACGGTGAATCGGCAGAAGAGTACTTCGGTAAAAATCCGAAAGAAGTCGTCGATCAACTGACAAAGCAATTTGATAAACCTTCATGGAAATCGATTTTTAAAATAAGTGGTTGGATTTTTTTAATCAGTACATTTTACGTCATTGTCGGTAGTTTTACAGCCCCATCATTACAAGTAAATGTATTTGTAATATTGTTGAATGGGATATTCTCAGTGGCATTAATTTATGGTGTTTTTAAATTGTTACATCTAAGTATTTATATGAAAACGCAATTACCAAGGTTAGTTAAATTCTTCGTAGTATGGATAATGGCAATGATTCCGTTTGGTGTATTTTTCCTTATTCAGCTTTATACACCAAAACAGGGAATTGTAAAAATTGGTACTCCATTTGATTGGATTGCTATTCTTGCTATTTTAATCGTGTCTATCGTTTATGTTCTATTCAAAAAGAAACGAGAATTCTTTGGAGGTCTTACTTTCGTTATCACTTTAGGAACCTTCGGTTTATTATTAAGGATTCCACAAACAAAAGAACTTTTCCAAGATGGTAAAAACCAAACTTTTGTAGTTCTTGGTATTATTTTACCTATTGCGCTCTATGTACTAGTCGAATGGTTACTACTTCGAAAAATGGAAGATGCAAATTAGTTATGAATAAATAGTGATTACAATACAGAACTATCATTTTAACACCCTTTAAATAAACGATAATACTTCAAATTAACCTTTTTAAAATCGCAACATTCATATAGATAAAATCACTACAGAAGTCGTTGATGTAGCAAGAGATTCTTTAGTAATTGGAGAAAATGAGTAAACAAGCAGAAAGATAAGTCTATAATTTTATAGATTTCTCTTTTTTATATGCAATTTATCATTTGAAAACTACGCAAATTATCTCCTTAAGTTACAGAAAATTCACTATACTCATAGACAACACTAAAACGGACATCTTATGCTTCTTGCTACAAAAGTATGACAATATCAGATTTTCGAAATGAAAAACAAGAGAAATTCAGTATACTTGTTATATTGAACTTCTCTTATTTTATTTTTTATTATGGAATAAATTTGTTTAGCTAATTAAAAATTAGAAGAGACGATAGAAAAACTACAAGAAATGACGAGTAAATTTAAAGTATAATAACATCAAGTAAGTAAGATTAGACTTATAATAACAGCTTACTTATTTTTTATTTACGAAAGATAGCGTAGAAGAACTAGGGGAGTCAATGAAGAGATGAAAAAAAGGAAAAAACTATTGGATTTGTGGAAAATAATTACATTATTAGTGTGTGCAGTTGTAATTTTTTCTTTACTCGTAACAGACATTTTAATTAGCCATAATGTTGAGCGGGTGACAGAAGATAGCCAAGCAGAGAAGGCAAAAACGATTGCACGTATTGTGGCGAATGATTCTACTGTAATTGATGGGTTGACGGGGAAGGTAGATACCTCCTTGATTCAGGTGTATACAAATAAGCTATTAAAGAGTACAGATGTTCAATTTATTGTAATTATGGATATAAACGGAATACGAAAATCTCATCCAAACCCTCAAAAAATAGGACATCATTTTGTTGGAGGCGATGAAGGAACTGTATTGAAGGGAAAGGAACGCGTCTCGTTAGCAAAAGGAACTTTAGGGATTTCTATGCGAGTATTCGTACCTATTTTTGCTGACACAGGGGAACAACTTGGTGCGGTCGCTGTTGGCATTTCGGCTGATAATATAAAAGAGAGAGTGAAAGAAAGTAGACATATTATTTATATCGGTGTTGGTGTTGGAATATTAGTTGGAATTATAGGAGCGATATTGCTAGCTAGACATATAAAGAAAATTTTATTTGGTCTTGAGCCGCATAGGATAGCGAAAATTTTAGAAGAAAGAAATACGATGCTACAATCTGTAAAAGAAGGTATTATTGCTGTAGATAAAGAATCGAAAGTAACTTTAATTAATAAAGAAGCAAAACGAATATTAAAGAAATGTGGACTTACAGGAGATTTTATCGGTAAAGATCTTGAATTGTATACGCCGAATTCACGTATAAAAAAAGTGTTGCAAACAGGAGAGGCACAATTAAACGAAGAACAAAATATTTATGGGATTACGATTGTTACTAATCGGGTTCCTTTATATGTAAAAGGAGAAATAGTTGGCGTGATTGCAACATTTCGTGATAAAACAGAGATTAGAAAATTGGCAGAGGAACTAACCGGTATCAGGCTATATGCGGAAGCATTACGGGCACAGTCCCATGAATTTATGAATAAAATGCATGTTGTATTAGGACTTACACATATGAAACAGTATGAAGAACTTCGAAAATATGTAAGTAGTATGGTATCAGAGCATCAGTATGAAATTGGTGGGGTTATGAAAAAAATCCAAAGCCCAGTATTTGCTGGATTTTTATTAGGTAAACTTAGTTATGCTAGAGAGAAAAATATAAAGTTAATTATAAAAGAAGATTCTTACTTACCAGAAATATATGATGAACGTATCAATCATGAACTGATCACCATTGTCGGAAATTTGATTAATAATGCATTAGACGCAGTGATGAATTGTGAGAAGAAGAAGGTTGAAGTTGGAATACAATATGGGGATACATTAATCATTACAGTACAAGATACAGGGAAAGGCATACAAGAAAATGAAATTGATGCATTATTTATAAAAGGTTATTCCACAAAGGGTGATAATCGGGGGTATGGTTTGCATCTTGTAAAAGAAAGTATACAGCGAATAAATGGGGAAATTCATATTCATTCATTGGTAGGAGAAGGAACTACGATAACAATTGAAATACCTAATAGTAGGGATGAGAGATAAAGATGATTAAAGTTTTAATTGTAGAAGATGACCCGATGGTAGCAATGTTAAATACACTTTATTTAGAGCAAGTAGGAGGGTTTGAACTTGTTCATGCAGTTGACTCAGTTAAAGAAGCGATAGAAGTATTAGAGAAATCACGAGTAGATTTAGTATTACTTGATATTTTTATGCGTGAAGAGACCGGGTTTGAGCTTTTAATGCATATTCGGAATCAAGAAAAAGAAATCGATATTATGATGATTTCAGCTGTACAGGATATGGGAAGTATCAAAAAAGCATTACAATATGGCGTAGTAGATTATTTAATTAAACCATTTACATTTGATCGATTTAAAGAGGCATTAACTGTATATCGAGAAAAACTTACTTTTATGAAAGAACAACAAAAAATTAATCAATCGGAATTAGATTCGTTAATTTTACAAAAAGAAAAAAGAAAGTCTACTGTCAATAAAGAGCTTCCGAAAGGATTAACGAAGCAAACGTTGCAACTCATTTGGCAGAAAATCAAGTCGCTTAATGGACAGGCGTTTACAACAGATGAAATGGCGCAATTAGTAGGAGTTTCAAGAGTCTCTATTCGAAAGTATGTAATGTTTTTGACTGAAATCGGAGTATTAGAGAATGAAATGGTGTATCAACATGTGGGAAGACCTGTGAGTAAATTGAGATGTATTGACCAAAATAAAATAGGTTTTTACGTATAAGCGACTTAATATAAGTCGCTTATACTTTTTTTTAATTACAAAAGTAGTTATAAAACTTACAAATACTATTTTTGCTATTGAAAACATTTTAATATTATTGTTCAGATGGATTAAAGGAAGTAGAAATGCAAGCAAGGGTGTCTGGATCATACCGGGTTATGTTGACTAAAAAAAACACAAATTAAATCGAAAAGATGCTGCAGTATAAATTCTACAAAAGTAGAATTTTCAAATTATTAACATAATAAAAATATATCGGTTCACAAGGAGATGTTTAGTTTGTTGAATTATGAAAAAAACGCAGAAGTTTTAAAAGTATTAGCCCACCCAATTCGAATTACAATTTTGAAAGAATTAATTACAAGAGGGGCATGTAATGTAACTCAAATTGTAGATATTCTTGGTATTCCACAGTCTACTGTTTCGCAGCATTTATCGAAGATGAAATCTCAAAAATTAATTATGAGTGATAGAAAAGGATTAGAGATTTACTATAGTGCTCAAAACCAAACTATTAATTCCATTATCGAAATATTATTGGATTTGAAACTATTAATCGTAAGTAAAAATTAGTAATCTTTGCACCAAAATCTCTTAAGTCAAACCAAGAATCCTTGGCAAGCCGATGAGACGTATGTGAAAGTTAAAGGTCAATGGATGTACCTATATCGTGCTGTTGATTCAAAAGGAATTATTATTGATTTTCATGTTTCAAATCCCCGTGTTATAACAGTCGATAAAAATCCTGCTTTTCCTAATTCACTAAGTGCTCAATAAGTTGGATGTCCACGGTTGCGGGTAAATCGTTTGAGAACCGCCTCCGTTTCAGCTGTACCAAGCCGTAAGGATGTAGCATACTTAATCATTTGATCATATTGTTGTTCAAGTGAACTACTCGCCACTTAACAAAGCTTGAAGTGAGAACTTCTCCGTTCCACGATGAAAGCAACCTTTCGTCTCCCTGAGCCGTTACTTCGGGGTGTTCCATCCCTAGATGTCCAACGCTTGGACGCTCTTTTGGTACGATTGATATTTTACGCAGGAACCGAATGGCTTGGTTTTCGCACTCTATTTTCTTCCTGCAACCTCATATATCAAGTTATCAAAGAACTTCATATAGCTAGTTTTTCAAAAGTTTTTGGCAATGCCAAACCGAAATTCATCTCCCACCTACCGTTGGGCTACGCCCTTCACACGCTTGAGGAAGGAGAATTCTTTCGGGGAATTCGATAAATAAGAACTGTTCGTGTTTTAATTAATAATTAAAATTATGTAAAAAAAATTGATTATCCTGTCAACCAAATTGAAACTTAAACGTTATAAATATAGAAGGAGGTAAGAGATGCGAGATGATATTTTTCAAAAACGATTAAAGCAATACTTAGGTTTTATTTTTAATTATTTATTAAAACTCGGAATATCTAAAGAAGATGCAGAAGACATTGTACAAGAAACAGCTTTAAAATATATTCAAAACTTAGAGGGGATTCCCCCTGAAAAAGTGAAAAGTTGGCTGTTTAGAGTAGCTATAAATAGAAGTTATGATATTTTGAGAAGAGAAAAAAGAAAAGATAAGTTTTTAATAGAATTATGTATATTAGAAAATCTTGAATCTGATTTACCCGAGGAGTGTCTTTTAAAGGAAGAGCAAAGTGGTGAAATCAAAAAAACATTAGATTTACTTCCTAAAAGATATAGAGAAGTTTTAATTCTAAAATACGTAGTAGGATTACGTTATGATGATATAGCCCTTTTGTTTGAAGTTACTACTGGAACTGTTAAAACAACGGTATTTCGAGCTAAAGAATACTTTATTGATATATATAGGAGGATACATAATGAACATGAAGAATGATGAAAATCAATCTGAATTTTTTCTAGATGATAAGGAATTTGAAAAAACAATGCGAAAAAGTAGAAGAAAAGCAATTATAAAAAATGTAGTTATTACGGGGAGTGTACTAATTGCATTGTATGGTGGATTGACTTTTGGTAATAATTATTGGCTATCTGAGCGTCTGACAAAGGAAGATGATGTAGAAGGGTCATGGTTATCTATTACTGAACCTAATATTGAGCAAAATGCAACATTTTATAATTGGAATTCTTTTTCCGTTGACGCAACTCACGAATACTCGAAAAAAATAGGAGAGCGTATCATACCTTGGGAATCGTTATCAGGACATTATAATCTTATACGTTCAGAAAAAGACTCTTTTAATTTGATAACTCATTATAATGAAAAAAGAAAAGGTTTTGAAACTTATAACGGTCAGAACGGACAAAGAGAGCTTATTTTTTATCATCCTAAAGTTCAATATAAGCAAGTTCCTAATGATTTAAACTTACTTGATGAAATAGGCGCGAATAAATATGTTGAGTATGCACTATCCTTTGATCGACCTTATTCATTTAGTGAAGTTCAAAAATTGTTAGATAAACAAAATACAGAATGGCTTTGGGTTGAAACAGAACCTGATGAAGAGATACAAAGTATGAATCAGCAGGAACTTACAGGAGAAGAAGAAAGAGAAACTTTTT
The DNA here is from genome assembly GCF_015071065.1 of Bacillus cereus. Lineage (GTDB taxonomy): Bacteria > Bacillota > Bacilli > Bacillales > Bacillaceae_G > Bacillus_A > Bacillus_A cereus_BA. The sequence continues at coordinate 28,714 of NZ_VOVA01000026.1, forward strand.
ATCGTGGAAACATATATGGTTATCCGTATAACTCACAAAACGACTGGCAATCTCCTGAATTATTTATAGATACTTTAAAATCTCCTGATTTTTATGGAGACTATGCTGATAAAGCAAAAAAAGTATTAACAAGATTAAAAAAAGATAATCCTAAATTAGATTCAGAAAAGGTGAAGATTGTTGGAGCTGTGGTAACTGGTACTCCTGATGAATTAAAGAAGTATCAAAATAAAGAATTTATTAGAGCTTCTTCCCTTGGGGCTACAATAGATAAATATTAATTATGTAAAAGAAACTTATAACACTTGAAATTTGATAGAATGTTTTAATAATTTTAATAGTGTCTTTTTTAATAGTTAGAAAGAGACAAGTAAGGACGGCGATTAATAGTGTTATTTTATATAGGATTGATAATTGGAAAGTTAGCAGGATATAGTACTAAAAAGTTTGGTTTTAACGGATCTAACATTCCAGGGAAAATTACGAATTACTTATATAAGAATGCATTACAAAAATTAGCGGTACAGGTGGAAACTGTGGTTTTGGTTACTGGTACAAATGGAAAAACAACAACTTGTAATTTAGTTTCTTCCATTTTTAATTCCAATAAAAGTGAATATATCAGTAATATAGAAGGATCTAACTTATTAGAGGGAATTACTTCTGCTTTTATAAAAAAAAGTAATATACGAGGGAAAATAAAAGGTGTGAAAATAGCAGTTCTCGAAGTCGATGAATTGACAATGACTGAAGTTTTGAAACAAATACAGCCTCAATTGATTGTTGTAACAAATATCTTTCGAGATCAGCTGGATCGTTACGGAGAAATCAACACGCTGATTTCAAAAGTACAAACCGCTATTCATTCTAGTGATGCTTACTTACTATTAAATGGTGATGATCCATATAGTAGACATTTTACTAAACAAAAGAATAAAACCATATATTTTGGTTTAAAGCAAAATGTAGGGGATTTTCATAAAAGTAATATTAGAGATGCCGTCTATTGTTGTTGTGGCCGTCTATTGAAATATATATATACTCACTATGGACACCTTGGAAAATATTATTGTTCATGCTCCATGAGTAGTCCTGTATTAGATGTGGAGGTTACTTCAATTCAATCAGAAAACAACTTAACGATTACTATACAAAATCAATCCTATACTTCCAATTTGAAGGGAGAATACAATGCATATAATATGCTATCGGCTATAAAAACTGGAGAATTTTTAGGTTTTAGTTATGAACAAATTCACAAAGGATTAAGAGAATATCACCCAAGCAATGGACGTATGCAACAGTTTCTCATTGCGAAAAATACATACCATCTTAACTTAGCTAAAAATCCACAGGGGATGAACTGTACGATAGATTATTGCATACAAAATAAAAACATAACACAATATGTTTTTATTTTAAATGACTTGCTTGCTGATGGGAAAGATATCTCTTGGATTTGGGATGTAGATTATGAACTATTAGCAAACTCAAATGTAAACCATATAATTTGTGCAGGAACACGTGCCTATGACCTTGCAGTGCGTTTAAAATATGCGGGGATTTCTGTGAATAGGATAAAAGTTATCCCAAATATTTCTGCTGCCATACAGAATAGCATTGCGGAAGGGAATGAAACATCCGTAATTAGTAATTACACAGGTTTAAATACTGCCCGGCAATTTTTAAGCACAAGTGGAACAATGTCCCCTTCATAAATAAAATCGTATATATTGACGTTTAGTTTAATAATTTAACAGAGCGTATATAGATTGTAAATACACAGAATAGAAAGTTGACACTAAAAAAACGATATACATTGGGTACTTACCTTAGAATTTATAATAAGGCCCGATTACGTTTTTAACATCTGGAGGTACTATGAAAAAATTGATTATCTATCATTACTTTCCCAATACTCTTAATTTATATGGCGATCGTGGGAATGTAACCATTCTACAAAAGCAATTAGAATGGAGAGGAATAGAAGCTGATATTCATTATGTGGAACAAGTAAAAGATTATCCTGTATCTCAGGCTGATCTAATCTTTATTGGGGGAGGAAGTGACAGTGAACAACAAATAGTTCAAGAAGAATTGCTTTCAATTCGAAAAGAATTGAAAGCAGCAATAGAGGATGGTTTAGCAGCACTTTGTATTTGTGGAGGATATCAACTATTAGGGGAGTATTATGAAACTGCAAACAGTGATATCATACAAGGCCTAGGAGTATTACCATTTTATACATCATGTAAGAACACGGACTCAGTGAGTCGATTAGTAGGGAATGTAAGAGTACAATCTGAAAAGTTCGGAAGAATAGTGGGTTTTGAAAACCATAGTGGCCAAACATTCCATTCTTTTGAATATCTCGGTCAAGTTCTACAGGGATATGGGAATAATGCAACAGAAAAAAAGGAAGGCCTTCTGTACAAAAATCTGATAGGTACGTATTTACATGGACCATTTTTAAGTAATAACATTCATGTATCAAACTGGTTAATATTGCAAGCACTAAATAGAAAATATGGACTTACAGAATTAGAGCCGTTAGAATGTACTTTTGAAAAGATAGCATCCGATGTTTCATGGGATAAGAGGTAAGATAAGGTTCAAGTGCAAATATAATCGAATTTGAAAAGAGAGCGACAGATTCCATTAGGAATCCATTGTTATGCAATGAAACCGAAGAGGTATTGATAAGTTGTATCTGATTTCGAACAGACTTCTCCCCTTGAAGAGTTTGTCCCTTCTTGATCATATGTATAGTTTCAATACCACAAAACGTTGTTTACGCGGTTTGGAAAAACTGAAATCCAAGGGTTCTGTTGCAAAGTTAAAAAAAAGTATAAAATATATCGATATATTAGGTATAGGGTTTAAGAAACCCCTATTAACGGTTGTAATTCCTGGTATGCCAAAAAAATGGGGTCTTGCGAATGACTTCGTTTTTGTTTGTAAAGTGCATGAAAGGACTCGCTCCCATCGTCATCAAGTTAAGAAATACATTCTTCTCCAAAACGATAAAAACGAGCTAAATTCTCATAAATAACTGTAGAGTCATAAAATTTTCGTTTTGGGGGTACTTCAAGTACCTTAGCTTGATGGGCATGTGTTGTGACCCCTAATATGTAAAATTGCATAGAATTACTACTCCAGATTAGCATATAATATAATAGAACTGCTCAGATTTTTTTCTTTAATCGTTAGATTCGAACCTAACGTCCTATCACATTTACAAAATGTGTAAACCTAGAAACTGTGGAAAGGCATCCGGAAGGATGTCTTTTTCTTTGGTCCTGATGCAGAAAACGATAAAGCTCATACAATTGTATGAGCTTTATATATGAGTTTATAACCATATAGTTTACATAACATATATTATCGATAGTTATAAAAACACAAAATATTCCGTTTCAAAATCAAAAGTATTCTTATCTTATTGAGATATAATCAAAAATTTCTAAGATATTTTTTTATCTGCATTACGTTGTCATTTTTATTTATTCGACGATCCTATTTTTTAGGAATTACAAGGTTTATATTATGGTATGAATAAAATAAATGGATATATAGAAAAAAACCTTCCATCTCAAATTGAAAAGTACTCTTAGTTTTTGAGATGGAAGATGAAATTGAAATGTCACCACGACATATATTCCGTCCCCATCCGTTTAAAAAATAAATATTTTAGTAACTGATGCTTAATGTGGAAATGTTAACGCGTGAAAAAAATGTCGAATTTATCGGAAAATTGTATATTTTTGTTGTTTTATTTTTCTTTTCATGCTAGACTTATAATTACAAAGAAAGAGTAAACAAAAACCCTTAGCGATATAATTATCAGAATTTTTAGTTTTATCTGTCGGTTGGTTTACTTTACATCATTGACATGTGTGTATGCATTTTTTCCTCCACTCTTTCTTTGCTGTGCCCTTTAGAAAAAAACAACTTGTCCTAATCCAAGTTGTTTTTTTTCTGTAAAGATTTCATTTATTGTTTATGATAGTTGAGGTAGTAATTCAAAACAGCACCACCTATCAGGTACATGGTTTTAAAGGTGAGTTTTTGGAAAGCATTTTTATGAAAAATTGGCGGGAATCGTTTAAAAATTAAAATAGCCCCTCTTTTCTGTGTACCTCGACACATTTAATTTGTATAATATAAAAACTAAGAAAATTAAAAAAATTAATACATATGCATATTTATATACATAGGGGTGAGAGAATATGTACAAACTGACCGAGATTATTGACGTAAAAGAAATACAAACTATGGCAGAACACTTTTATCTTTTAACACAGATTTCACATCAGCTGCTTGATTGCAACGGAGGAATCATATTTCATTACGGCACACCATCCTCTGATATACATTTACATACAAAAATTCATGTCCCTATTATATTCAATGAAAATACAATTGGTGATTTTGTGATTTTGTCACCTAAAGATAGTATTGAATCTTGCACTATATACTTTAAATCCCTTGCCACGATTATAACGAATAAAGGAATGAATACATTACAGCAATTGCAGAAAGATCAATCTATCCCTGCTGAAAAATTATATATGATTTTACACAACATGCCCGTTATGGTTGATGCTTGTGATGAAGAAGGGAATATTGTCATATGGAACCGAGAGTGTGAACTTGTAACAGGTTATAGTGCCGCTGAAATTGTTAACAATCCTTGCGCGTTAGAGCTACTTTATCCAGATGAAACGTATCGGAACCAGTTACTTCATGGATTTTCTGAACTCGGTAAAAACTTTCGTGATTGGGAAATGACACTTACTTGTAAAAACGGTGATGAAAAAACAATCCTGTGGTCAAACCTCTCAGAAGAATTCCCTGTTCCTGGATACAGTCACTGGGCAGTTGGTATTGATATTACGCGTCGGAAAAAGATAGAAGAGAAACTTATAGAAAAATCTTCAGAGTTAGAATTAATTTTTAAAGCACTTCCAGACTTATGTTTTTTAACAAGACTTGACGGAGTAATCGTTGATTATAAAGCCGGCTGTCCATCAAGATTTTATGTACCTGTCGAACAATTTATGTATAAAAAATTTCAGGATGTGTTACCTTTAGATGTTGCCCTGCAGCTACAAGAAGCAATTGCAAGGGTACAGCAGAATAATTCCATAGAAATTGTAGAATACTCCTTGCTCATGCATAATAGTATTTACTTTTTTGAAGCACGATGTTTACCGCTATTAACAGATAAAGTGATGGTTATGGTTCGCGATATTACAGAGCGGAAAAAGACAGCCGAACTATTAAATAAATCAGATAAATTAGCTACTGTCGGTCAACTCGCTGCAGGGGTTGCACATGAAGTGCGAAACCCACTCACTGTTATTAAAGGATTTATACAATTATTAGAGATACAAATGAAACATGAATCAAAATATTTTCAACTCATACTTTCTGAAATTGAGCGCATTGAATCTATTATTCACGAATTTTTATCTATTGCTAAACCTGAGGTATGTTCTTTTGAACAAGAGAGCATCGATGTAATTTTAGAAAACGTTGTATCTTTAATTAACACAAAGGCAATTATGACAAATATTCATGTCACATTCCAAACGGATCCTGACGTTGTATATATTGATTGTTGTAAAAAGCAATTAAAACAAGTGTTTATCAATGTTTTACAAAATTCGATTGAAGCAATGCCACATGGGGGAGACATAATCATTACCACTAAGAAAGTAAGTAACAATGAGGTGGAAATTTGTATTTCAGATGAAGGGATTGGTATTCCAGAAGAAAGAATTGCAAAACTTGCTGAACCTTTTTATAGTACGAAAGAAAAAGGAACAGGTCTCGGTTTAATGATTAGTTACAAAATTATTGAAAGTCATCAGGGAAGAATTTGTATAACAAGTAAAGTTGGAGTAGGAACCTCGGTGAACATTTATTTACCGCTTTTGAAAAATGTTTAAAAACTGATATAAAACTTTTCTCAGGTAGTAGGGTACATTTTAAAAGGTGCACTGTAACGATTAGGTTCTGGTGCGAATAATTAAATACGATATAAAAAGGCGTGGATTTTTTATTTTCCTTGGGTTTAAGTAATTAATTCAAACAGTTGGTGGATGAATTCTTTCTAATTTTGGACAGACTGGTTCCGTAAATCAATCTGTTCTTGTTTCATCATATGCATAGCTTCTACTCCAAAAAGAATGGATGTAGCTGTGTCCAAGCATTTGAATCCTAGCATAGAACGGATTCGCTTCTTTATAAAGCGATGATCTTGTTCTACTATGTTATTCAAGTACTACATAAACCCACAACTCATTTCTTTATTTTACTATCTCAAACAGAACGATTGTTTCCTAAAAATAAAAAAGAAGATTGAGACATCTCAATCTTCTTTTCAGGCAGAATTAGATAGAATTTTATTGAATAAAATTCTATCTTTAAAAACTAGCTCTGCAAGAATCGCTGTATTTCTATTTCTGGTAATGTAAGTTCATTATTACGCAATTA
>NZ_VOVA01000027.1 GCF_015071065.1 Bacillus cereus
TCATCATTTCCACTACATTACGAAAACTCAAGTTGTACCGCAGGTACCATCTCACTGTTAACAAAATAACGTCTGGTTGATAATGCTTCCATTTGAACAAACTTTCCTTTTCCATACTAATCACACACCCTTTCTAGAGTAATAGTATCAGTATGTCCAAGTTTTATAGATTTATTGTAATTATCCTGAAGTTTTTGCACCAGAACCCTTCGGATGTCCTTTTGAACAAAGTAAATATTCTCCTCTAACCTGGATGGATTTATGCCAGGATTTCCATGGATATTTTCTCTGTTATTATGGCTCAATGAACTTTGGTGAGATTGATTAAATGAGATAGAACCCAACATAAAATGCCACCACTTTCCCTAGATTAATTGATACCATAAGTATAGGGGTCTGCGACGCATTTCGGCTTTGCCGAACCATGCACAGCATGGCAACAACACACCTTGGGCTTTGCCCAAACCCACTGGGGAACTCTTCCACAGCCCCCATAAAAAAACCCCCACCCCCCTCATTTTTTGAGGGGGCTCCCTCGCCGGTAGGCAGGGTCAAACGCGTACCGTTTGACAACCACAAGAGGGTTTGGGGTGTAGTGAATCTGTCAACTCCTTAATGCTCCCTCCGGTCCGCTTACCGTTGACAGCCGCCATATATAACTCGTTTAATTACATTCATTTCATTCCACCTATTGGCGACTGAATACCTGATCCACCACAACACCCACATTTTCTGCCACTGTGACAACACGGACAACATCCACTTCCTTGACAATGATGACATCCACTTCCACCACAACAACAACACATACCCATACCACTACAATAACGACAAAATCCTTCACCTTGGCAACAACGACATTTCTGCATCCCACCAGTTCCGTAAGGCATTGACATTTGCATAGACTCACCTCCATAAAAGAACCACATAGTATACATATTTATGTGATGTCAAATTGGAGCATGGTCTATGATTGTATTTCATTTCACGATTTTTAATCTATAAAATCAACATCATACAATAACAAATGAATCTATAAGACAAGCTAATACATGTATTCCTTTAAAAATAATTATGATTATCAAATTATATATTGTAGAGACCCTTGCAAAAAAACGTATTTGTTTTTAAAACTAGCATATTATAAATATCTGTAAAATATAGTTAAAATGGTGTAGGTAAGATATATATATAATCTTCGTTTTTTAAACGAAGATTTTTTTACATTTTATTATATTTATTTTAAGAAGACAGACTCAAACTCATAATAAGAGCATAATTTATGAATAGTTTCTCCCTTGGAATAGGCGCTAAGGAATGCAAAGATAACTTTTATCTGTATCACTTAAATCCATCATATTTTTTATATGATGGATTTTTTTAAAAAATTTTATTTGTATAAATTATGATAAGGTTGATGAAACTACATTAAAAAAGTGGATTATAATAAATAAATGAAACACGCTTCTAGTCTATGGACTATACTTTATCTGTTGTAGCCTTGGAATAAAGTTTAATTAAATTAACTTAATAAACCTTTTTACAAATTATCAATCTTTTTTATAAATCATCGAACTTTATTTCAAATCAACAAAAACACCTATAAAATATAAAAGACGAAGAATCACAAAACGTTAAAATAATAACGCCTTGTAATTTTCCATCTTTTCGCATTAATTACCCACTTCTTTTTTTACCTACATACCAATAAACATATTCATGCTATTAGGGCCCCAATTTTCTCCCATGAAACCTGACATTCCCTCTAAGTTAACGAAACATGGAAGTACAGTATGCATTACACCTCTCATTGCATTAACCCTAAAAGTTATGACAAATTTCATTTTCGAATTATCAACGGGTGCTATCATTCCCATATCTGGACGTATAGCGTTTTCCGCCGTAAGTGCATCTTTCATCCCTACACTAGCAATACCAACGGGACCCATATTACTTCTAATCCAATAATTCGAGACATTTGTTGCAGATGCCAAATCAGTTGCTTTATCATAAGTTATTAAAATTTGATTAAGATTAATTTGTCTAGCCTCGAGAAGTATAGGATGAGCAATCATTTGTCGAGGAAAATTAGTTAACATAGTATTCCTCCATTTTTTTTTGAAATAGATAAATTACCTAGATAATATATGCAGACTTTTGATTTGAATTCGCGATAAAAAATTCAGTAAATGCCCTCTAAATTCTTTTCCAAGTTTTCTCCCCTTGTCCAACAAATTTAAACGAAGCATTTGATACTCTTCGTGAAAAAATTGTACTAGATCTTACTTTAAAAGTTTTAAAACTTTGTTCTAAGAGAACTGCTTTTTTTCAAAACTTCGCATCTTTCTTATAAACATTGTGACTATATTTTAAATTCATAGTTCGATTAATCGAAAAAAAATGTTGCACTACATTAATTCAATTTTAATTTACATGGCGATAAACGCATTTCTACTGAAAGGACCCCAGTTCTCACCATCAAAACCTGTCTTCTCCTCTAAATTCACAAAACAAGGGAGCACGATATGCATTAGACCTGAGATAGCTTTAAATCTAAATGTCATGATGAATCTCATATTGGTATTGTCAATAGGTGTAATCATTGCTACATCAGGACGTATTGAGTTTGATTCTGTAAGTGCCCAGTCCATTCCCTCAGTTGTGATTCCATTGGTAATGGGATGTTCTATATTACTTCTAATCCAGTAATTTGAAACATTTGTTGCAGATGCTAGATTAGTCCTCTGATCATAGGTAATTAAAATTTGATTTGGTTCAATTTGTCTAGCCTCCAAAAGAATAGGATGAGGCAACTTTTGTCGAGTATCATGATAATAAGCCACTATTTGTACCTCCACAAATTGATAAAATGGTCAATTAATTAATTATTTATTGTATGAAATTTAACTTGTTTAAGGTCACAATAAGCAAAATTATAGATAGTTACACCATTCTTATTCCCTTCATACAATATGTATTGATTAAATGACTACGCTTTTATAAAAGGGGGTACAGCAAATAATGCTTTATTCTAGTAGACCGTCTCAAATGTATTCAGGACAGATGATGCCTTATTCTGGTATGCCATCTCAAATGTATTCAGGACAGATGATGCCTTATTCTGGTATGCCATCTCAAATGTATTCAGGACAGATGATGCCTTATTCTGGTATGCCATCCCAAATGTATTCAGGACATATGATGCCTTATTCTGGTATGCCATCTCAAATGCATTCAGGACAGATGATGCCTTATTCTGGTATGCCATATTAGATGTATTCGGGACATATAATACCTACAGACAGTCAAACACCTCAAATGATACCTCACCGAGTTCTTGTTGTTGCAAGATAAGCAGTACGTAATCAAATTAAAATAACTTAACAACCCACATTAGCAACAAAGCATCAAGAAAAGGCATTCCAAATATGGAACGCCTTCTTTTATTTTATAAAATTATCAACTTAAACCTATTTTTCAAATATACTCTTCAACAATCTGAAATAGGTGTACCAACAACATTTTAACGAAAATATACGCTAAGCAAAATTTGCCATAAGAAAACGTTGATCTTACAAAAACGTAGGTATTTGTGACAAATGTACTTCATTGTAAAAGGTGATGAAAAGAGCTTAAATAGTGTCTCAAAACTCATCTTTAACCCAAAATTTCAATTCAAATCGTATTATTGAGTTTTGAGAATCCCTTAGCGTATAAAAATGTTAAAATGTGCGTGCTACCCCAATTAACAAACGTACATATTATTAAAATTAAAGTGGTTCAAGTTGGAGGAAGGTACTCACTTGAGTGTCTTTTCTTTATTTATAAACGGACCTGCTCAATTAATCCATAAAAACATAAAGTAAAATAAATCCGTTAACGTACATGTGTGACCTTAAATTTTTTCCTCTTACCAAAAGGAGCGATCGATATGGGCTATGGTGGTAGTTGTGGATACGGTGGTAGCTGTGGCTGGGGTGGCGGATTCGCCTTACTCATTGTACTCTTTATCCTATTAATCATAGTTGGAGCTAGCTGTTGGGGCGGTGGATCTGACTGCTAAAAAGAGGCACTCTTGAGAGTGTCTTTTCTTTATTTATAAACGGACCTGCTCAATTAATCCATAAAGACATAAAGTAAAGTGAATCCATTAAAATGACATAATAACTTGCCCATTGTTCTATCTCCTAATTAAAGGAGGGAAAAATATGAGTTTCGGTGGTTCTTGCGGTGGCTTTGGTGGCGGATTTGCTTTACTAATCGTTCTATTCATCCTGTTAATCATTATTGGATGTAGTTGTTGGGGCGGCGGCGGCGGATTCGGATACTAGAAAAGAAAAGCTCGTTTCTTATTTGGAAAATGATAAGAAACGAGCTTTTCTTTCTATCATTAAATCTTATTTATTTACTCAATAGACGACTCCAAAATGATTTTTTCTGTTCTGAAGCTGCTATTAGGCGCTTACTATCTTGTATTTCTCTTAATACCTGCATTAATTGAATATCTGGTTCTGGTGCAAAAACTTTGAAGTATATGAAAATGGTCTATCAAACTTGGAAATACTGATAGTACTACTCTATAAAAGGTGTGTGATCAGTATGGAAAAGGAGAATTTATTTAAGTGGAAACATTATCAACCAGACATCATCTTATTAACTGTACGTTGGTACCTACGGTACAACTTAAGCTTTCGTGATTTGGTGGAAATGATGGAGGAACGAGGGTTATTCCTGGCTCATACAACTATTATGCGATGGGTACATCAATATGGGCCGGAGTTTGATAAACGAATTCGACCTCATCTCAAACAAACGAATAACTCATGGAGAGTGGACGAAACATATATAAAAGTAAAAGGACAATGGATGTATTTATATCGTGCCGTTGATTCTGAAGGAAACACGATTGACTTTTATTTGAGTAAATCTAGAAATCATAAGGTTGCAAAGCGATTCTTCAAGAAAGCCTTGCGGTCTTTTCATGTCTCAAAACCTCGTATCATCACGGTTGATAAGAACCCTGCTTATCCAATTGCTATCGAACAGTTGAAGAAAGAAAAAAGGATACCAATAGGTACCAAAATCCGAAGGATAAAATATTTAAATAACATAGTAGAACAAGATCATCGTTTTATTAAAAAACGTATACGTTCTATGTTGGGATTTAAATCATACAAAACATCAGCCTCTTTATTGAGTGGTGTTGAAGCCATGCATATGGTCAAAAAAGAACAAATTGATTTGCAGGACCAGTCTGTCCAAAATCAGAATGTTTTTATCAACCAGCTGTTTGGATTAACTGCTTAACAGGTGATTCCGTTAGGAATCCTAGATTCTTTTTTATTTATTATCTTTTTGCACCAGAACCTAATATATGTATTTATTAGTAAGAGGTGTTTAATTTTCCAAATATATATCTTTGTAAATAATAAAAAAGGACAGTTTTCAACTGTCCTTTTTTCTATCTTTTAAAGATAGTTACCGAACAGGTAATTTAGGGTTTTGGGGTATAAGATGATTATCATCTCATTGTTAATGTATGTAAGTAATACAAAATGGCTTGTACAATTGTTGAAATTAGTAATTTTTTTTTGATAAATTAGTTAATTAGGCACTTGATAGAGGAAGAACATCTACTCCATTAATTTATTTCTTTCATAATATATAGTACAAATAAGTTTTTTAGGAAAAAGGGGTTATGTTAAATGTCTTTTGAACGTAGATGTGAATGTGATGAATGTAATAGAAACCGAAGAAAAAGAGACCGTGAGGAAGCAAGAGAATTGAGGAATTTTGAAGGACGAAGAAGATTAAATGGTTTACGGGAAGGCGACAAAATTAGAGTTTTTTCAGGTGGAGATCCGATCGATGGAATAGGAGTCTTTATTCGTGTAGAGGATGGATTTCTTATTTGGGTGGATGCTACTGCGAATATTAATATGACAAGCCTAGATGCTATTAGTGTTCAACGAGTAATTTAATAGCATTTTAAATAAATATAAGTAAAAGATAGGGGGAAAGCTCTTATCTTATTTTTTTAGGAATTATTATGTTATGTAGATTAAACGAAATATTTAAATACTTAAAAAAGAAGGGATTTATATAAAATAAATCCCTTTAATAAGTTTATAGAAAGGTAGAATACATTATATGTGTAGGTTTTTAATTAGGTTTGTACATTTTTAATAAATTTATTTATTTTATGTAAAAGGTGCCAAGAAATACTTTGTAGTTTTATTTCTTGGCATGGGTATTTATTTGGGTCATTTGGATGCCGACCTTACAATAGTATATGTCAGCTATATGAAATGGTTTATTATTTATGTTCAGTTAATATAATTTAGAAAAGAAAAACACCTATTTTTTAATAGGTGTTTTTCTTGCAAATTGGCTTATAAATTAAGGGAAAGATTTTTCTTTTAATTAAAATTTATTAATCTTCTCTATGATCATGTTTATGTTCGTCATGTTCTTTACAATGTCTGCGACGTTTACAACAGAAACGATCACAATCAGGTGAATTTATAGAGATTACGTTAATTTTGTTAATTGCAATACGTGCTAATCCCGGGAAACAATCAAAGTCAGATAAAATGATTACGTTGTTTCCTTGAAAACCTTGGAATGTTGCACTTGTAGGTGGTTGACAATCATATTGAATAACAATACAAGTACCAGGAGTTAATGTTCTTAAGAATTGTAATAACTCTGGATTGTTATTCATTTCTCTTCTATTGTCTTCTCTTTCTTCTTTTCTGTGATGTTCTCGTCTGTGATGATCACATCTGTTAAAATCACAACCTCCACCAAAACCAAAACCCATAAAATTACCCCCTTTCGTTCGTCAGTACATCTTATGCTCGTCTAGAAAGGATGGTGTGAGTATATGAGTCTAGTTAAGTGTGGATTTTTTATTTAATTATGAAATTTGTTTAATAAGGATCTTTTTATGTATCATCCCTTAAATATTATATCCTAATAACGTATTATTAAAAAAAATTTGCCAACTTGTCTATTTCAATTCTTATGCTCGAACATATTCTATTTTGATAACTAATAATAAGTTAATTTAATAGAATTACATTGTTAGGTGTCAAAATTAGAAGTAAAGGAAGGTTATAGAGAATGGATAATGATGAAATTCTAACTCTGTTGCAAGCATTTCAATTGGTTGGGGCGAGAGTTGTATTATTTTTGCCATCATTTCACGTAGAAGGAATTATTACACAAATTGGAACAAATTTTGTTACTCTTCGTCGTGGTAATGGGGAAGCTATTGAAGTAGAAAGTAATGCGAACGGTGGAACTCTTGAAAATCCAAACCAAATTAGTGTTATGATTGCTAGCATTTTAGCGGTAAGTGATGATCGAGGAGCATAATAAATTAAAAATGTACTGGGTATTATAAATACCCAGTACATTTTTGTATAATGTGTTTATTATATAATACATACTTATTATAGGAGGGGTATAGGTGTGTCAGTTTTGTTTTAATTCTGATAATGGTAAACGTAAATTTAGATTGATTGATATAAATCCGATTCCTCTTATCGCTCCATTTAAATCAGGAAGGAATTTTGATACTTTATTAGAATCAGAAAAATCTTCTGATGTTTTATTAAAATCAAAAATGTCCTCTAACACCTCTTTAGAATTAAAGGGATCTTCTTCTTATCATTCAGTAGTGAATAGTTCTAGTAATAATTTTGCAGAATTAACAAATGAGATTAGAGAACTTTTATATGCTTATCAGTTGCTTCATTTACGTACTGTATTGTTTTTAGAAGGAATTCATATTAAAGGTTTTATAATGAATGTGAGTCGAAATTTAGTTACTGTTATTGGACCAAATGTAGAAGTAGCAAGTAATTCAACTGGTAATATTATAGGTTTTCCGAACAAATTTAATGTTAGACTTGAGTCTATTCAAGCAATTGGTGATGTAAAATAGTTTTCTCGTTAAAATGTAAAAAACAATAGGGTAAAGAGTGATTTTTAATGTTGATTTATATTATATGGCAAAATTAAATCGAAAATGTATCAAGAATATTATCTTTTTCTTCTTTGTTAATTCCAATATATTTTAGATTGACACTCCTTGCCTCTTTAGGGATCGGAGTGTCAGATTCATGCATATTAAGTAATATCAAGCACATAATAGCAGCGACATCGGGAAATGTTAATCTGTACGTTAGAGTTACCCCTTATATTTTGAGAAGGCCCTGAATAAGGTTTCTTTTTGCTACACCTTTTGAGAATGACAAGCATATACTAGAGTGTGGGGGAAACCACTTTATATATAGGAGCATCTAACAATTGTGGATGCTCTTTTTATTTGCACACAAAGAATTGTTAAAAATACTATATTGAAGGGGCTATTCTACAAACTCCTTTTTAGAGGGACATGTATTCCCCAATAGAGCTGTGTCATGTGAAAGGGAAAAACATTGTTATTTATTTCATTCTCATAATCTTTCAAGGGCACTTAAGTTTTTTTGAACATTCCTTTCATAATCAGGAATAGCTACTCTACCAAAAATAAAGTCGGCTTGTACATATTTTATTTGGAAGTGTATCATAATTTGGAATTGAACAGTCTGTGTAAGTTCTATGTCTCTATTAAATGATCTTCGCAACAGAACTTTGCTCCTTATTTATATTGAACTAATCGCCACTTAACCTCCTCACGGACTGTGTGAAGTGGGATATTCCTAAGTACGGAAACCTAACGGTTCTAATCAATTAAGCTATCCCTGTAGTTCCTACGGTTAAGAGAGAGATCGCTTCGTTGTAGCTTTGAAATAAAGTTTGATCAAAATGGATTCTTCTCCAGCAGATTTAAGATTAGTTTTTATAAAAAAATTTGATTATTTCTACCCATATTCTTCCGCAATCGTGCCCTTTTGCGGAAGAATATTGATTTATTTTGGTGAAAAAAAACAACATTTAGGTTCCTTATGACATTTTTCTAATATAAGTTGCAACATTGCCTAAACAACAACTACCTTGTGGATTGTTTACTTCACAACCACATCGGTTTTCTTTTATGTTTTCGCGAATATGCTCTACTGGATTAGGAGTAAGTCCATTTTCCACATATTGTTTAATTTTTTCTTTTGTCCAATCAAAACAATAACAAATTGGTGTAGTTGCTGAGTCATCTTTTTGATGTACAGCTACCTTTATGTCAGATACAAAATGCTTTTTATTATTCGTATCAAAATAGACTACATCACAATCTTCGTTTGAACAAAAATAGTGATTTTCTTTAGCATTTAATGTTTCTAATGCTGATGGTTTAAGCAATGATTTTAGTGTAATCAACTTTACAATCTTAGCTTTATTTTTACATGATGGACAATGACCATTATTTTCAATTTTTATTCCTTTAAGGTTACTACAACAATCTTCCATTGTTCTTCCACCTTTACAATTTATTATTTTTATAAATATTCTTCTGCTTTCTTTTCTGAATCCATTAAGGCTTCGATAATAGGACATTCGTAAATATCTTTGTTTTCGGGACATCTTTCTTTAAGGTCTATCAACATTTGTTCAATTTTTTTAAGGCCTTGAATTTTACGTTGGATGTCCTCTAATTTAAGAACAGTGAAATCATATATGTCACGGCACTTTGCTTCATTGCGATCGACAACCCCTAGCAATTTGTCAATTTCATTTAAGGTAAACCCCAATTCCTGCGTCCGTTTTATGAAACTCAAACGATCGACCATTTGTAGGGAATACATTCGGTATCCTTTTTCGGTACGATTAGGCTCTGGAATTAAGCCTAAACGTTCATAGTATCGAATGGTCTCCTTGTTAACGCCACACTTTTCAGCCAGTCCTCCAATACGATATTGCATCTATCTCACCTCATATAAAGTATAAACCCTGTACCATAGTACAGGGTCAAGGGAAGTATTATTTACTATATTATCGATCTACTTTCTTAAAATAAACCGTCATTTTTCAATAAGCCTTACTCAACAATATGGCCCTTTAGTAGAGTAACTTTATTGCTACTCAACAGTTCCTTAATCTACCTTTCAGTTTAAATCTTCTTTTCACCATAAAAACACCCCTTTAGATAAACAGATCCAAAGGGGAAAAACGTCGCGACTTTATTCAAAAGATCGTGTCTTTTTTATAAACACCGTGACTTTATTTAAAAGCGACATTCGTTTCTAAGATTTAGTCCTGCATTAACATCTCTATCGTGATATGTACTACAAGAAGGGCAATCACACTCACGAAGATTAAGATTTTTTAACGTCTTTATTTTGGTAAATGCAATTCGAACATAGTTGACTAGAAATAAATGTTTTTGATATAACTACATCTTGCTTCACGTACCATTTTCTTTTTTAATTGAATACGCTCGTCAGAGAAAAAAATGATACGTTAATCCTTTCTCCGCTTCTTTATAAGTATGATTCCACATAGTAAGAAAACGATTAAATACCAAACGACTGCAACCAATGGTTCTCAAGGCTTTTATTCTTGATTCTAGTAAAAACGTAGGCTTATGCCTACCGACATTCATCTCCCACCTAAAATTGGTGTTCCACACCTTCACATTTTTGAGGAGGGAGTCTTCTGTCGGAAAAAGATAACAGTAATCTTTGCCCAGAATTGTTTGTATTGTGTATTAAAATTCCTCTATTAACATATTTAAAGCTTTTGACTTAATCCTTTCATATTCCATAGCTTCAGCAAGTTCATTAGCAAGTAATGGTGATTTTCTAACGTATTTTTCACGAATCACATCATACAATTCGTACGGAAATAACATATCAATGAACATAATTTTCTTCTGCTCTGCTGTTAAAGGAGAAACTGACTCATATGCGTTAATCATAATTTGAAATTGGTCTGCATTCCAAACACCAGTTGTATCTAGTAGGGGAATAATCATTTTACGCAAGTCTCGAATAGGGAGATCGTAAGAAACTGTATCTAAATCAATTACCCAAATTTGATTACTTGGATCTAATAAGGAATTTCCTGTTCCATAATCTTGATGACATAAATTGGGGAATGTTTGTAATTCATCAGTCCATTTTGTATATTCAGATTCCAATAGTCTTTGGTGCGTATGCTTTGCTTCTAAAATGAAAGCATCAATTTCAGCCAAGTACAATTGTGAAAATGGGTCATCCGGCATAGTTGCGGATAAATTTTTCCAAATCTCCATCTGCTGAAATCTTTTAATGTAATGATTGGGCCAACGTCCCAGTTTTGTAAAGATCGGTATGCCTGGTGGCGGTTTATAGCCAATAGAAGCTACATGAAAATCTGCTAACCCTTTCATAATCATTTCAAGATCTTCTTGCATTGTAAGCTCAAACGGTCTTCCCTCAATCCACTCATAAACAACAAATAAAAATGGACCGTGTTTTGTATATAACTGATTCACTTTGCTTGGAATTATGCTCGGAACACGCATGCCTTTTTTTGCGAGATAATCTTGAGCATGAATGGAAAATAAAGCCTTTTTTTCAGGACGATGAATTCTCTTTAAGCAAAATGGTCCATCTGTAGTATGAATTTTCCATACTAAGGCCAGTTGTCCACCTTGTATTAATTCGATTGTAGTCGCTTGAATGTCCCAATGTTGAATCATTGTCTCTGCCAATGCTACTAATTTTTGCTCCTCTTCGGGCGATAATGTATACACCGCTTCTTCATTATGATTCTCCACATATACCACCATCCTTTTATACTCTCTTATTACTGTATGGTACATGACCATTTTTGCTCTAGCCATTTGCCTTTAAAAAGAAAAAGTACTATTTACCAAATTCAATTATAAAAGATGAAAAAACGTTTGATAACTCACAAATATAAGGGTTTCTTCGTAACATATGAAGAAAGTTGTATTTTATGAAACAGGGAGGCGATTTAATGAAAATTGCGATAATATCCACTGAAAAGCTACCTGTACCAGCTGTACGGGGGGGAGCTATTCAAATTTATATAGATTCTGTTGCTTCCATTATTGCTTCAAATGGAAAAAATGTGACAGTTATTTCTATAACAGATCCTAATTTAAAATCAGAAGAAAAGAATAAAGGTGTAAGGTATATACGTTTTCCAGAAGAGGAGTATCTGCCTTATGTTATTAAACATTTGGAGCAGGAAAAATATGATGTGGTTCATTTATGTAATCGTCCCAATTGGATTACAAATTTACGTGAGGCGGCACCACAGACCAAATTCGTGTTAAGTGTGCATAATGAAATGTTTGCATATGAAAAGATAAGTGATAAAGAGGGTGAAGCATGTATTGCAGCTGTTTCCAAAATTGTAACAGTTAGTGATTATATAGGAAAAACGATTACCTCGCGCTTTCAAACTGCAAAAGCAAAGACAAAAACAGTATATTCTGGTGTAGATGTAAATGAATATTATCCTTCGTGGACCGTGAATGGTACAAAAGTTAAAAGTCATGTGCAAAAACAGTTGAATTTACAAAATAAAAAAATAGTTTTGTTTGTTGGACGCTTGAGCAAAGTAAAGGGTCCTCATATTTTGCTACAAGCTCTCCCTAAAATAATTGAGGAGAATCCAGACATTGTAATGGTTTTTATTGGTTCAAAATGGTTTGGAGATAACAATGTAAATAATTATGTAAAACATTTATATACCTTAGGCGCAATGTTTCCAGAACATGTAGTCTTTATTAAATTTGTTAAGCCAAAGGATATTTCAACACTTTATGCTATGTCAGATATTTTTGTTTGCTCTTCACAGTG
Organism: Bacillus cereus; assembly: GCF_015071065.1. Lineage (GTDB taxonomy): Bacteria > Bacillota > Bacilli > Bacillales > Bacillaceae_G > Bacillus_A > Bacillus_A cereus_BA. The sequence continues at coordinate 12,759 of NZ_VOVA01000027.1, forward strand.
GCAAGAGCCTCTTGCTAGGGTACATTACGAAGCAATGGCAGCGGGGGTACCAATTATTACAAGTAATCGAGGCGGTAATCCTGAAGTTATTGAAGAAGGAAAAAATGGATATATTGTCAATGACTTTGAGAATCCTGATGCATATGCAGAAAAGATAATTAATCTATTAAATAACGAAAATAAAAGAAAACAGATAGGGAAATATGGACGTGCGAAGGTCGAAAAAGAATTTAATTGGGACCGGGTTGCCATGGATTTAATGAAAGTGTATGGGGAAGTTTTATAAAATTTAAGAGGAGGATGATGAGAGTTGGAAGAAACAACTGGATTAGAGAGTGAACATTTAAAAAAGGTCCTTAGCTTTTATTCATTTGAGGTAAGTAATATCATTTTACAGTCAAGCAGAAGTGGGAGAACAATTTGGGAAGTTGAAACAGAAGAAGGATTGAAAATATTAAAACAAGCACATATGCACCCCAAAAGGATGCTATTTATTGCTGGAGCACATTTACATCTCCTTCAAAATGGATTACCAATTACAAAAATTCATAAAACAAAAAGAGAGGGATTTTGTATCGGATCTGATGGATATGCGTATGTACTATATGATAAGCATCAAGGGAAAGAAGTCATATATTATAATAAAGAACAATTAGAGAAGGTACTAATATATGCAGGTAAATTTCATCAAGCATCAGAAGGATATATTCCGATGCAAGAAAGTAAAATTCGGAGTCGATTAGGAAAATGGCATAAATTATACAGATGGAAATTACAAGAATTAGAAGGAAACAAAAGAATTGCACTCTCCTTTCCAGATGATGTATTTTCAACTATGTTTTTAGAGTACGTCGATAAGATGTTAGCACGTGGTAAGAGAGCATTACAAGAAATAAATGACCCATATTATGACCAATGGACAAAAGAAGTTATTGCATCTAACAGTTTTTGTCAGCAAGATTTTACTTTAGCAAGATTTGCAGAAATAGATGATGCTATGTTTATGAAAGAGCTACATTCTATTACAAGTGATTTACCCGTGAGGGACCTACGTATCTTTTTAAATAAAGTGATGAAAAAAATGTCAGTTTGGGATACTAATTTAGCAATTCATATGTTGAGTGCATATGATTCAGAAAATTCCTTATCAGAAAAACAATTTCGTGTTCTTTGGACTGATTTATCGTTTCCTCACTTATTCTGTGCAATTGCACATAAATACTATTTAGGACAAAAGCGTTCTTGGTCTGATGAAAAGTATATTTGGGCATTGCAAAATATCATTGCACTTGAAGACTCTAAAGAAGAATTTTTACAAAATTTCTCTGATATTTACCACGAAATCAAGAGCAATAGTGGAGGGAAATAAGATGAATTCAGAACAAGAAGAGATAGTAATCCCTATTTTAGATTTAGAGAAATTTGTGTTTTCTCCACCAGGGCCAATGGGATGGGAATTGTCAGAGTATGAGCAGCAAAAAAATATTGTACTAAATGAATCTTCTGTGCTAGAGAATTTAGCGATTATTAAGGAAATAGAATTAGAGGAGTTACCCAAAATCGGATTGCTAGATTTAGAAGAGCAATCCCCACAAAAAACTACAATAATTGATGAAGTAAAAGATAAAGAGGTTCAAAATGCAATAGAACTAGAAGAGCAATCCCCACAAAAAACTACAATAATTGATGAAGTAAAAGATAAAGAGGTTCAAAATGCAATAGAACTAGAAGAGCAATCCCCACAAAAAACTACAATAATTGATGAAGTAAAAGATGAAGAGATTCAGAAGACGAGGAAGAAGACGACGAAGAAGAAGAAAAAGAAGAAGGCGAAGAAGAAAAATACAATAGAACTAGAAGAGCAATCCCCACAAAAAACTACAATAATTGATGAAGTAAAAGATGAAGAGATTCAAAATGCAATAGAACTAAAAGAACAAAACCCAGAACAAAATGAGGTCGTTCCAACTCAAATAGAAAAGCCGAAAGTAAAAGTCAAAATTATTACTCCCGATCATCCATTAAAAACCCCGTGGATAGCAAAATTAGTAAAGAATGCTAAGGAAAATGAATAATGAAATTTCCGCAAATATATTAATCTTTTCATATTTTTTCAACATAGTATATATAAATCTATATTGAAGGAGTTAGGTAAATGGCTGATGTGAAAAGAGCAAAAATAAAACTAGATGTTGAGAATGGCTTTAGTGTTAATTCAGATGGTGATTTACAGGAAGTTCTAAAAGCTCTAGCTGAAATAATTCAATCTGGTACACATAATGGTGTAGAGGTTGAAATTCAATATGCTGATGAAACAGAAGTTATCTTTACAGACGAGGAAGAAGAAGAAGACGACGAAGACGAAGACGACGAAAACGAAGACGACGAAGACGACGAAGACGAAGATGAAGACGATGAAGATGAAGATGAAGATGAAGACGATGAAGATGAAGATGAAGACGATGAAGATGAAGACGAAGACGATGAAGACGATGAAGACGAAGACGATGAAGATGAAGATGACGATGACGATGAAGATGAAGACGATGAAGATGAAGACGATGAAGACGATGAAGATGAAGATGACGATGAAGACGATGAAGACGATGAAGATGAAGACGATGAAGACGATGAAGACGATGAAGACGATGAAGATGAAGACGATGAAGATGAAGACGATGAAGATGATGAAGATGAAGACGATGAAGATGAAGACGATGAAGATGAAGATGAAGACGATGAAGATGATGAAGATGAAGACGATGAAGATGATGAAGATGAAGACGATGAAGATGAAGACGATGAAGATGAAGACGATGAAGATGAAGACGATGAAGATGAAGACGATGAAGATGAAGACGATGAAGATGAAGACGATGAAGATGAAGACGATGAAGATGAAGACGAAGACGACGAAGACGATGAAGACGACGATGGTGAAGAAGAAGACGCGTAAAATAATTAGCACTAAAATACGCTTGGTTCTCCAAGCGTTTTTTGTTCTTCAACATATACATAAGAGGCAGCCTTTATCATTTTCCGACAGAGACTCCTTCCTCAATTTGCGTGAAGGTGCGATAGCACCAGCAAATAGGTAGGAGATGAATGTCGGTTGGCGTAAGACAAAATGTTTGTTACCATATACTTGTACAGATTGCTCTTTGAAAACTGAAGATATGAGGTTGGTTGCAGAAAAATCGTTGCAACCGTAAAATTTTCAACGTTCAATCACCCCACGCTTGCCGAAGTTGCGAAAACCAAGCTAAAGTAGGAAGCGTGGTGAGTCAACGTGCAAGATACTTATGTTCTCACCGTAGGAACTGCGGACAGAGCCTGCTAAGATAACTGGTGAATACATCGGTGTTCGCAGGAATCTCCCACTTCAAACAGACCGCAGGGTCGTTAAGTGGGGGGTAGTTCAAATCAAATAAACGTATTTATTTTTTCGATAGAAGGCTCCTTCCTCAAAAATATAAAGATGTGAAGCACCAAATTTAGGTAGGAGTTGAATATCGGCAGGCATTAGCCTATCTTTTTTGTATAATACAGGTACCATACACAAAGACGAGGTGCAATCCATATTAATCAATAAGGTTTACAAATTTCGCATTTATCCGAATCAAAAAAACAAAGTCTGAATTGCGAGAACCATTGTTTATAGCCGTTTTGCATTTAATCGTTTCCTCGCTATGCGGAATCATACTTATAAAAAAATGGGGAAAAGATTAACGTATCATTCTTGCTCTGCCGAGTTTACTCAATAAAAAACAAAATGGTACGGGAAGCAAATTGGAGTTGTATCAATAATATTTATTTCTAGTCAGTTATGTTCGAATTGCGTTGATCAAAAAAAAACGTTAAAAATCCAAATCTTCGCGAGTAGGATTTCCCTTCTTTTAGCACACATATTACGATTGAGATGTTAATGTAGGACAGAATCTTAGCAACAAAGTGCTCCAGCTCTTACCCTTAGGAACTACAGGAATAGCTTAATTAGTTAGAAACCGTTAAGTTTCTGTACTTAGGAATCCCTCAATTCAAATAGCCCATCAGAACATTAAATGCTGGGCAGTTCAAACAATTAGAATTTTGAGAGGGCGTATTAGATTTCTAGCAGGTTGATTAGTAGTTTCTGCTACTTGTTTATATACCTGATCTAGTTTTTTTGCTGTATGCTTAAATGTAAAGTTTTCTTCCACAATTTTCCTTCCGTTTTCAGCAATCCATTGTGCAAATTCTCGTTGAGATAACAAAGCATGGACAAGTCTGGCAAACTCCATTGGATTATTATATTGTTCTACTAGGCAGCCGTTATATTCATCTGTTATAACTTCAGCATTTCCCCCACGGCTTGTTGTAATAATTGGGATTCCAGCAGCCATTGCTTCATAATGAACACGTGCCAATGGTTCGTTCCATTGTGAGCTACATATAAATATATCCCCCATTAGAAATATATTATGAATTTGATCTGCAGGAATAAATTTAGTGAAAATTACGTGTTCTTTAAGTGGCCTGGCTATTTTATAGAGCCTTTTAACATATTTATTTACTCGGTTATCACTAAACCATTTACCACCAACAATTACAAGTACCGTATCTTTATGTGTTTGAATAATCTTCTTCATAGCGTGAATGAGTAAGTCTGGACCTTTATTTTTGCATAATCGGCCGACAAATAGAATCACTTTTTTATCTTGGATAGCGTATTTTGTACGAAATGCATTTCTTATCTTTTGTCCTGTTGGTGTCCAGATGGAGGGAGATTTTTTTAAATTAACACCGGAGTAGACAATGGAAATCTTTTCTTCAGCTTGTGGAAATCTCTCAATCACAGTTTGTTTAATATAGTTACTAACAGTCACAATGGCGGTAACCATTTCAATAATAAGATTGCCTTCACAAATAGATAATTTATGTTCAGCAAACATATCGTTATGAAGACCTAATACAAATTTACTGTGTGGAGAAGCTTGTTTATATAGAGGTATATTTTTAGGACGATTAAAGACATGTATAATATCAAAGGTATTGGTTTGGAGTGTTCTTATAACATGCTGTTCATATTCTTTTTGAGGAAGATACACGTAATTGACATTATCTTGTGTTTTTTGATTTGGAAGACTTGGATCTGAAATAGAGAAAATAGTAAGTTCATAATCTTGACTTATATAGGGGGACACCCCATCAATCATCATTTGAATTGCTCCACCTTTAATCGCTGGAGATGGTAATTTTTCTGTACATATATATGCAATTTTCATAAACTAATCCCCTTTGTATAGTTGTTTTATATAATGATATTCTGCTTCCAGTCCGTCGGATAGAGAAACTGTTGGAGAATATTGCAGTAATGTACTAGCCTTAGATATATCTGCCCATGTTTGCTTTGGTTCCCCAGGAACTGATTTTAGAAAGTTTTTGGTTGCTGATTTACCTAATATTTTTTCTAACATAGAAATGATGTCCAAAATAGATGCTTGTTCTTTTCCACCGATATTGATAACTTCACCTATTATATTTTTTTTTGTTTCTAAAGCAGCCACCGTTCCTCTTATACAGTCATCAATATAGGTAAAATCGCGTGTTTGTGTTCCATCACCAAATATTGTGAGAGGTTTATCTTCTAGCAGTTGTTTAATTAATCTATGAAATGCCATATCAGGACGCTGCCTTGGCCCATAAACTGTGAAATATCTTAAAATAACAATTGGTATGTGAAAATTTTTGTGATAAACATGACATAAGTGCTCACCACTTAATTTGGTAACACCGTATGGAGATAGAGGGGTAGGTAATAAATCTTCAGAAACTGCGCCAGATTTTTCACCATAAACAGAAGATGTTGATATATGAATAAATTTATCTAATTTTATGTGTTTACAGGCTTCAAGTAACTGCTGTGTAACCATTATATTATTTGTAACATAAGGCTGAAAATCTTTTCCCCAACTTGTTCTCACACCAGGGATAGCAGCCAGATGGTAAACAACATCTATATCTTGTAATAATTTTGGTAAATCTGTATTTAGAATGTCCTCTCGTATGAATTGAAAACGTGAATTCAATTCGAGAGATTGTATATTACCTGTCTTTAAAGTGGCTGGAGTAGGACCGATGAAATGATCAATTCCAACTACATGATATGCACTATTTTTAAGTAACGCTTGACACAAATGTGAGCCAATGAAACCAGCGGCTCCTGTTACAAGTATTTTCATGACCGACCCACTCCAATATATTGTAATCCGTATTTTTCTATTTCATCTTTTTCAATGCAATTGCGTCCATCCACGATTGTGCATCCCTTCATAACTTGTTTGACTTGTTTCCAATTAAGTGTTTTAAATTCATTCCATTCCGTGGCGATAATAATGCAATCAGAATTTGTAATTGAAGATTCTAGGTTATCATGCTGTGTAACTTGTCTTTTTAAATGTGGAGGAAGAAAAGCTTTGGGGTCATAAGCATGTAGGTCATAGCCATGAGGGATTAACTTTTCAAGAAGTATTACAGCAAGGGAGCTACGAATATCATCAGTATTTGGCTTAAAGGCAATTCCTAAAACCGTTATTTTTTTTGAAGAGGGTTCTTTTATAACTTTTTTAATTTTTTCAACATAGAGATCTATCTGTGTGGAGTTAATGGATTGTACAGCTTGTAAAATAGGAACTGCTACGTGCTTATCATTTGCTGTATAGATGAGTGAATGTAAATCTTTTGGGAAACATGATCCTCCATACCCCATTCCCGCTTGAAGAAAATGAGGATTAATTCGAAAATCATAACCAATTCCTTTTGCCACTTCAACAACGTCAATGTTATATGCATCACAAATTCGAGAAATTTCATTTATAAAAGATATTTTTGTAGCCAAAAATACATTGGATGTATATTTAATCATCTCTGCTTCATTTAAACCAGTACAAAGGAAAGGAGCACTAATTTCTTTATATATATCCTGCATAATTTTTAGCGACTTTGTGTCACCTTTTTGGATACCTATAATAGTTCTATCTGGAATGAGCATATCGCGAACAGCAGAGCCTTCGCGAAGAAATTCCGGATTGGAAACAATATTGAATAGGGATGATGAAACCCCACATTTAATGAGTGTTTCATATAATTGTTGATTTGTACCTGGTGGAACTGTGCTTTTCGTAATAATAGTTTTATACGATGTTATAGCTGGAACTAATAGATCAATGACGGAGTAGATATATTTTAAATCCGTCTTTCCACTTGATGTAGAAGGAGTCCCTACAGCAATAAAAATAACGGGTGATTGTCGAATAGCATTATCGATATCACAACTGAATTGTAATCGGTTTCTATTTTTATGAATAAGCTCCTTTAAATCCGGTTCATAAATGGGACATTCCCCCTTTTGGAGAGAATGAATTTTTTCTTGATCCTTATCTACACATATAACATCATGACCTAAATCTGCTAATACTGCTGCTGATGTGATCCCAACATAACCAGAGCCTATAATACATATATCCATATAATAATCACCTTTCTAAACTTAGTACTATAGTACTAGTTGTTACAGTATATTGATGGACAGGTTGGATTGGTGACAAATGAAAGGGCCTATTCATATAAGCAATGAAAGCAATCAGAAGGCAAAAGCCTCTTTTGGAATCATGATGCGCGGGTAAGGAGGTTACTGAATATTAATATTGTAAACACTCGAGGGAGCGAGAGATTAGTGATTAAAAAAGCAATCATTCCAGCCGCTGGTTACGGCACAAGGAGCCTTCCAATTACAAAAGTAATTCCAAAAGAAATGTTTCCAATAGGTAATAAACCTGCGATTCATTATATTGTGGAAGAAGCTGTAAAGTCAGGTATTGAGCAAATATTAATTGTACTTTCTAGCAGAAAGGATTTAATAGTTGATTACTTTGATTATTCATTAGAATTGGAGGCTTTTTTAGAAAAAGAAAAAAAAGCCCATCTGTTAAAAGGGCTTGCTATTCCTAATGTTCAAATCCATTATATAAGGCAGCCATATGCAAGAGGACTTGGTGAGGCGATAAAATTAGGTGAAACATTTATTGGTAATGAACCTTTTGCTGTACTCTTGCCAGATGATATTGTAGTTTCGGATAAAGAAACTGCTTTAAATCAGTTAATTAGTATTTATAAAGAGACGAAAAATAGTGTAATAGGCATTCATACGGTACCAGATGAGTGCATAGAGAAGTATGGTATTATTGAAGGGAATATTGTAAAAGGAAATTATGTGAACATTACAAATATTATAGAAAAGCCAAAAGTAAATCCTCCATCTAATCTTGCAGTAATTGGTAGATATGTTTTCACACCTGATATTTTTCCTTTATTAAAAAATATTCAACCTGGTGTTGGAGGGGAATATCAATTAACAGATGCGATTCATTCTTTAATCATGACAAAAAAAGTATATGGAAAAATGATTGATGGGAAACGATTTGATATCGGACAAGAAGATGAATATATGCAGCTTCTTAATCTTATATATGGACAAAACAAAACAGGTAAAAATTAATTTGTGGAAAAGGATCAAAACAATATACACTTGAGATCAATAAACGATTCCTGAAGATTTGATGAAACTTATGTAAAAGTTAAGGGTAATTTATTTATATCGTACCTTTGAGTCAGAAGGGTGTACAATCAACTATTATTTAAACAGGTATAGGAATCATATGGCTGCAAAGTACTTTTTCAAAAAGCCTTGCGGTCTTTTCATGTTTCAAATCCTCATGTTATCGCAGGAGAACAAAATTCAACCTAACCGATTGTAATTGCAAAAAGAAAAAAGATACCCTTAGGCATCTCAATCAGACAAGTAAAATATCTAAATAACATTACGGAACAGATCATTGTTTTATTAAGAAACGGGATCTTACCGACATTACCGTCAACCAAATATACATTCATACCCATAATCGATAGAAAACATCATTATATGTATTTCCTTACGACAAAAAATGGATTGCGAACCCTCAGTCATTCAAGAGTCCGGTTCGTTGATCCGTTAGAATTAGAGCTCGCAACTTTAGTCATGGGAGTATTAATTCAGATTATTCCCGATATTTTTTAGCTTTTGAGTACTTTCCTGAAAAAGTTCGTAATGCTGAGTCTTTATCTTCATAAAACAGCATCTTCACACAACGGATACCTTCAACTATCCCCCCATCCCGATTAAGCTACTCCACTTCTCTATCAAATGAAACTTTTATGTATTTTCTCACATTCTATTGCAACAAGCATATATTATATAGAAAACATTCCTTTCTAACGAAACTCATTAGGCCCTTTTTTGGGGCTTTTTTTATTGTATGATTTTTTAGTCGGGTATATACCTTAATTTATACTTAAATATTCCCAAAGAGTTTTGCAATTAATTGTCGTTTACATGTCTATTTAAACTAAATATAACAAATTTGGTTGTATGACGTGGGAATTTTATTTAAAAAATGATAATAAGTATATGCATTCAACACTTTATGTTTTGCTTGTTTTATATATTAATTGTTTTATATGTTTTATATGTTTATATGTTTTAAGAGCATGAAATGTCTTGATATATAAGGGATTATAACTCTTAATTATAACAAAAGTGGTTCTAAAGATAACAAACTTGGTTGTAACTATAACAAAAATGGTTCTAAAGATAACAAATTTAGTTGCTGAGCTCTAACAAAGATGGTTTTAAAGGTAACAAACTTGGTTGTAATCATAACAAAAATGGTTTTAAAGGTAACAAATTTGGTTACTGAACTCTAGCAAAAATAGTTCTAAAGGTAACAAATTTGGTTACTGAACTCTAGCAAAAATAGTTCTAAAGGTAACAAATTTGGTTGTTTAATTCTAGCAAAAATAGTTCTAAAGATAATCATTTTAGTTTTAACTATAACAAAAATGATTATAAAGATAACAAATTTAGTTTTAACCATAACAACAATGGTTCTAAAGATAACAAATTTGTTTATATACTTTACAACTCTAAATATTCCTGAAAATTTTTCACTATTTAAATAATTTTATATAAAACAAAGGGCTTCTCAACAATAATAGTGAGGATAAAATTTTCTGAATTGATAAAAAATTAACTATAACAAAGGGAATATATTTGTTATAGTTAATAGAACAGTAGAGGTAAGAAAGAAGGGACGTATGTAGGTATGTCTGAAAATCAAGATTTGCAGATTAAAGAAAATAATATTGTTTCAAAATCAAATACTTTAATTGAAGCAAATTCACGTTTAAATTTAGTAGAACAAAAAATATTACTTTGTTTGGCTAGTAATATTGAACCCAATGATCGGGATTTTAAAACTTACACATTCCCCATCAAACATTTTCATGATCTACTTGGTCTAAATGGATCTACTAAATATTCGGAGTTAAGTAAAATTACAAAGGAATTATTATCAAAAGTAATTGAAATTCGGACGGGGGAAGAGCTGATACAGGTATCTTGGCTTTCTTCAGCAATTTACAACAGAAATAAAGGAACAATTGATATGCGTTTTGATCCGTTATTAAAGCCATTTCTATTAGAATTAAGCAGCAAGTTTACAAGCTATAGATTAGCTAATGTTGTTAAATTGAAAAGTACATACGCTATACGTATTTATGAACTACTTAAACAATATGAAGATTTAAAGGAACGTACAATTAGTCTAGAAAATTTAAGGTATTACTTAGATGCAATGGATATATACCCTAACTATGCAAATTTTAAGCAACGTGTATTAAAACCTTCCCAAAAAGAATTGGACCAAAAAACAGATATTTCTTTTGAATTTGAAGAAATCAAATTAGGCAGGAAAGTACAAAAAATTAAATTTATTATCCGTGGCCAAAAAAAGAAAGATAACAATTTAGTTCATTTTGAAAAAAATTTAGATAAATTTCAACAGCCCAATACATTTGAACAAAAAATTAAAAATTTTGAAGAACGCTGTAAAGAAAAAGTGTTTCCTAAAGTTTTAAAAAAATGGGAAGCTCATAAAGAAATTGTATTAGAAATAATTGAGGATATACGATTTCGTTCAAATATTGATTCTCCAATAGGTTATGTAGAATTCACTCTAAATTCCCGATTAAAAGAACTGCATAATAAAGAAATATCAACCCAAAGTAGTCAAATTGAGAATAAGTCTCATAATAATAGAGTATTAGAGATTGATAACATTATAGATTTAGTTATCAGTAAATATTCAACATCTACAGGTGCTATAGCTACATTTTTAGTTAAAGATACAGCAATTGAGAAACTAGTGAGAGTAGTTACATTAGAAGAAGCTGAAGCCATTTGGATAGAACACGAAACGTTTGTTATGGATAAAATTTATGAATACATTGAAAAGAATAGAAGAAAGAAAAGATACTAGATGTGAACTACCCGCCACTTAACGTCCTAACGGACTGTTTGAAGTGGGTGCTTCTCGGTTAGTCGTTACTGCTAACGAATTCGTCCTAAGACAGCCGAGCTAACTCCCTTGTTCCAAAGGTTATTTTATTGCTATTTATGCTAACGCTAATAGGCGTATTGCTTCATTTTTGATATTGATAGCTGAGTTATAATCTCTATCGAGATTTACACCGTATATACAAGAATATACTCGTTCAGACAATGTCATATTTTTCACATTTCCACAACTGTTACATGTTTTTGTGGAAGGAAACCATTTGTCTATTTTCACAAGTTGTTTTCCTTGTTCGTTTAGTTTATAAGCTAAGAAAGAAGTGAACATACCCCACCCATTATCAGCGACACTTTTTCCAAAATGAAGTGCTTGCGACATTCCTTTCATGTTTAGGTCTTCAATAGCTACAACATCAAAATTAGCAGCTAACTTTTTAGACTCATGATGAAGGAACTTCTCGTTTGATGACGTACTTTTTATAAATATAGCCCACAGACACACAAAAATATTTTAATTACTGAAAAATCACATCAATATATGACATGAGCTCATTTTGAAAAATTCCTCGTCAAAAAGAAGCATATATGATGAAGAAGACATACTTTACACTATATTCCATTGGAAAGGTGAGGAAACGTATATGAATTTACATTACAAGAAAAATTTCATTATAACAAGCACGCCTTATTTCTCACATATTAATTTATCAGGTCTTCCTGAAGTAACAAGAATATCTTCATGCTTTCCTGAAACTCCAAAAACGAAAAAACCACCAAAATCCCCCAAATTAAGAACATTGTGCTTTAGACAATTTGTAGAGCATAAAATCCAGTTAATTCCTCCTGCAAAAAAAGGAACTATCAAAGTTGATAGACAGATATTTACTACGATTGAAAAGGTGTGTTCAGAAGTAGTCAATATTTCGGGATTTATCCGTAAGACTGTTACTTATACAGCAGTAGCTTATAACAGGATAATTCCAAACTATAGGATCCAAGATGACGTTCCCTTTCAAGGTCTTATAGAATCAAAAGATATTAAAGAGGAGCATCAATTTAGCATCATCGAAGAAAAAATACTCGGTAATGTTTTTACACATGAAGCTAACTTTGAAAATCCAAATAAATTTCAAGTATATAAATGTCCCATTGCTCACAATTTTGTAGAGAAAGATGTTGTAAAAGTTTCTATAAAAATGAATACTTAATAATTCATACCCCCTTATCTTGAATATGAAGGTAGCTCATGTCAGAGACTAACTCTGCAATTACTGTTCTTTCTAACATAACTTATTATCTACTGAAAAAGCATTTTTAATGGATTCAATACCATTCCCATCAACTTAAGAATTTTCACTACCGCTAAGTACAAAAAACGTTCTTTTTTCTTTTTTCCTCTTTTCGGGAGATGGGCAAAAATATTTATATATAAAACTTAATTAATTGGTATATACTTCTTGAACCCCTTACTTATAGTTACATTGTATCCATTTTTAGTGAAGGATTTATGTGCTTTTATTCTAGTTGTACTACGTGAACTACTCGCCACTTAGCTAAGCTTGAAGTGGGAGCTTCTCAGTTCCATGACGAAAGTAACCTTTCGTCTCCCTGAGCGTTACTTCGGGGTGTTCCCCCCCTAGATGTCCAACGCTTGGATGCTCTTTTGGTACGGTTGATATTTTACGCAGGAACCGAATGGCTTGGTTTTCGCACTCTATTTTCTTCCTGCAACCTCATATATCAAGTTATCAAAGAACTTCATATAGCTAGTTTATCAAAAGTTTTTGGCTATGCCAAACCGAAATTCATCTCCCACCTACCGTTGGGCTATCGCCCTTCACACGCTTGAGGAAGGAGAATTCTTTCGGTAAATTCGTTAAAAAGATAATTCTTGTGAATCCCCTTGTAATTGATATCTGTTCTACATGTTTCAATAACTTTTCACCTATCCCATTACCTCGAAAATCTTCATTTACAATCACATACTCTAGAACAGTATATGGTCTAAATTGATATCCAGGATCAAGACAAGAATCCAACCTATCCTATGGTTATTACTGAGTTGAAGAAAGAGAAAAAGATGCCTGTAGGCATCCAAATCAGGCAAATAAAATATCTAAATAACATTGTAGAACAAGATCATCGTTTTATTAAGAAACGTGTGCGTTCTAAGTTGGAATTCAAATCATTTAAAACAGCACCCTCTATATTAAGTGGTGTTGAAACTATGCATATGATGATATTTAATTTTTAGCACAATAAATGTTGGCTAAACATATATTATAAATGGGTATCACTCCCCATTTATATTTATAGTTTCCTTTTAAGAACACCAACAGGCGTTGGTGTTCTTTTAAGTAGGTTGGGTTTGAAAAATAAGAAGCACTCAAAATGAGTGCTTCTTTGTTTTATATTTGTACTTGTTGTACTTGTAAAACTTTTAAAGTAAGATCTAGTACAATTTTTTCACGAAGTGTATCAAATGTTTCGTTTAATTCTGTTGGACAAGGGGAAAAGTCTAATTCAAAGAAGTTAGCGCTGACTAATTCGCAATATGGCTGTTCGTTATAAACAACTGCATTTTCGAAGAAGTATTTGTCTAAACGTGGTAAATCACCGTTTTGTGGATTAATAAAGTGAGATGTTGTGTCTGAGGAAGCTGCTATTAGAGGTAGTGTTAGAAAATCACCCTCTGTTAAATCTGCAAAACCAGAGAATGGAACATTTGCAATACGATCAAATAGCACTGAATTACATCCATCACCTGCATATTCAATGTTTTTACGAATAAACCCTTGTACAAATAATTTTGCTCTTGTAACTTGGCGGTAAACTGTACCTGCTACTGGAGTAAATGCTACAGGAACTAACTTACATTGTGTTAAAAATACGTTTTTTAGGACACGTTTAATTTCAGTTGCTGCAGGTTCTAATGTAATATCAGTTTCTACAACAATTTGAACTGTTCTTTCTGCTAATACAACTGGAATTTTTACAATTGGTGCTCCTGGAGTAAGAATTGGTGCTGCAGCTGCATCACTTAATGGTGTTTGAGTTTGTCCTGCTGTTTGACAAGGTACATTGATTGGACATTGTTCGCTCATATTATCTAATCTCCTTTTTAAAATTACTTTATATTTTTAAAACTTTTCTATGTAAATATATTCATTTTTTTTATTGATGTATAAGCTTGTATAATAGGTTTTAAAATTTTTAAATTTTTTGCAGATGTTTTTTTGACTTTATCATTAAAAATTGAAAATATTAAGTTTCTAACCGAAAGATGGGGAGACTCAGGGTGTGGATATTTCTTTTTTGCGTTGATTTTTTGGATAATACCGTTTGTAATGTGGCTCCTCGCCGATTAGAAAATCACATTGTTATTACAAGTCGCATTTCATCCTCTTATCTAAAGGAGGAACTATTATTATGGGCTATGGTGGTAGTTGTAGCGAAGGCTGCGTTTTTGCTGGAGAATTTGCTTTATTAGTTGTATTATTTATTTTATTAATCATCGTTGGAGCTGCTTGCTTCTGCTAAAAAAACTATTAGAAAAGACACTCTTATATGAGTGTTTTTCTTTATGAAAAAAATCCCCACACAATGTACAGAGATAAACCTAATAATAAATATTAACTTACTATTTAATAACAACAAATATATGTCTCCTCCTCATTATTCTCACGTTTTATTCTTCCCTTGCGTATTAACAGGTTTAATTCTTTTATCTCTTAAAAAATCGTCTCGATTTTTTTTACTGTTTTCCTTCTTACTTGTCCTTCACGTTCATATCGATTTAAAGTGTCCAATATATAATCCCTTATCTCCTGATCACTCAAATTTTTTGTTGAAATACCAACAATTGATTTACTATTCAAACAAAAAAATATGTCAGTTATTAAAACAGTGCCAAAAGCCGAAAATCTTATACCTATAGTATTATCAATAATTAGATCCCAAGTATCATATGTATGTATATCCTTACCGTTTACATTTAAAATACCTTTGACACTATTAATCTTTCTGAATAAGCAGGGGTCCCGCCAACAAATCGCGATTATCTTAACTAGTCATTACGTATGACTTTACAGTATTCATTGTAAAGTTATACGTTTTTTTATTCCGTTAAAGACTATATAACTATACTGATTTTTATAGTATGTATAGTAAATAAAGAAGGGAGGAATATTGGGAGATGGAAATTATTCTGCTAACTGGCAGAATTAATTGTTGAATATAGAAAAGGGAGATATAAAGATAAAAGGTTCCCATCTAAGAACCCTTTTTTTGTGGTAACTTCATTATGTATCCTTTTTTAAAGGATACATAATGAAGTTGATAAATTGGAAATTGGCATTATTCATACCTTAACAAAACGTTAAACAAAGTTGTTCCAAAATCATGTCAGCCGAATAGCCACGTATTTCTCTTTGAAATAAATAGAAATCACTGCTCAAAGCAGCCAGCAACATATCAGCTCTAAAGACGCTGTTAGGTTGTTTTTTCTCGGTTCTATGCATCTCTTCAAATAATTCTACGAATAGCTGATGCAATTCGTAATATAAAGGACTCTTATCCCTTGAACGTGGATTACTTGAAGTAGAATTCTCTACTCCTGTAAGCAATTGTGCTTTTTTTTCTCTGAAACGGACAAATAAGCTGAGTACGCCTTTTATTCGTTGACTTGGCGGCTCAGTCCCGTTCTGCTTCAAGTATGCTTCGATATTCTCAAAAAGCATATCGATATTATCTTTGATTAAATCAAGACACAATTCACTTTTATTTCTATAACGGCGATAAAGCGTTCCTGCACCAATTCCCGCCTCTGTTGCTATTTGATTCATACTGACTTGTTCAACACCATTTTGTTCAAATAGCCTAAGAGCCGTATTTAATATACGTTGGCGATTCTCGGCAGCGTCACGCCGCTCAGTCCGATTATGGGTTTTATTCTCATCATTTGCCATACCAACACTCCCTAACATCTACATTCCTTGACAAGCGGAGAGTTCTCCACTTACAATCTTAAAGGGAGAACTCTCCACTTAATTTTAACCTACTGTAAAGGAGTTATGCAAATATGCAAAATCAAGATAGTAACCCCGCATTATTAGTTATGGATTTACAAAATGGTATTGTATCACGTTTCTCAGAAAATAAAGAAGTATTACTTCCATTCCAAAAAGCTGTTGAAGCAGCACGTCAAAATAATATTCCCGTTATTTTTGTTCGACTAGGATTTAGTGAAGGCTATCCAGAATTGAGTCCACAAAATAAAGGATTCTCAGCCATTACTAAAATGGGCGGAATGACTGTCTCGGATGCAGGGACACAAATTCACGAATCTGTTCAGCCTGAAGCAAATGAACCTGTTGTAACGAAGTACAGAGTTAGTGCATTCGCTGGCAGTAACCTTGAAGTTTTACTCCGTTCGCAGCAAATCGATTCGCTTGTTCTCAGTGGTATTGCTACAAGCGGTGTGGTTTTATCCACTTTACGGGAAGCAGCAGACAAAGACTTTGCAATAACGGTACTTTCTGATTCTTGTCTCGATGCCGATTCTGAGGTTCACCGCGTTCTTATGGAAAAGGTATTCCCTCGTCAAGCAGATGTGGTTACTGTTGATGCTTGGATTAAAACACTGGATTAATATCATAACTAAGCAAACGCCTCTCAAGGATTTTCTCCTAAAGTGGCGTTTGTTTGATTTTACTTAGAACATTATTAGTTATAGAAATAAAAAATGAAAGGACAGGTTATACTCATGCCGATTTGGAAAAGGAATTTAATTGTTTGCTGGTTTGGGATGTTTGTAACGGGTGTGGGAATGAGTCAGCTTGCACCAGTGTTGCCGCTTTATATCAAGCATCTTGGAGTTGATAATGCAGCTTTAATTGCACAGTTGTCCGGATTTTCTTTCGGTATAACCTTTATTATTTCTGCCATTTTTTCGCCAATTTGGGGGCTTGCTGCGGATAAATACGGACGAAAACCAATGCTTTTGCGGGCGAGCCTTGGTATGGCAATAGTTATAGGTAGTATGGGTTTTGCTTCGAATGTATATGTATTGATAGGATTAAGATTATTACAGGGTGTAATAACAGGATACAGTTCAGCCTGTACTACACTAATTGCAACTCAGACGGAAAAGGAACATTCAGGGTGGGCTTTAGGTACCCTTTCAACGGCAAGTATTTCGGGTTCTTTACTTGGACCCATGATTGTCGGCTTCATGGCGGAGAATTTTGGATTACAAAATGTATTCTTTATAACGGGGTCAATGATGCTTATTGCATTTATTATTACCGCTTTATTTGTAAAGGAGTCCTTCAACCGCGAGGATAAAAAAGTGCTTAGTGCCAAGGAAACATGGAGGAATGTACCTGAAAAGAGCTTAACTATTACCATGTTTGTGACTTTTTTTTATAATATATATGGCATTGTATGCAATAGAACCAATCATCACAGTATATGTGACTCAATTGTCCCGTGGTACTAGTCATATTGCATTGATAGCTGGTATCGTATTCTCTGCTTCAGGGATGGCAAATATAATTGCCGCTCCAAGACTGGGTAAAATTTCCGATAAAATAGGACCCCAGAAAGTAATATTAGTCGCCCTTGTAGTAGCGGGACTCATTTTTATACCAGAAGCCTTTGTAAAAAATCCTTGGCAGTTAATGGTACTTCAATTTTTATTGGGATTAACCACGGCTGGCTTGGCTCCTGCAGTTAGCGTTTTAATTAAGAAAATCACACCATCTGCTCTTACAGGTAGGGTTTTTGGCTTTAATATGTCAGCAGGATATATTGGTGTATTTGGAGGGTCTGTTTTAGGAGGGCAAGTGGCAGCCCATATAGGTATCCGATATGTATTTTTTATTACAAGTGCATTGTTACTGATAAATGCTGTGTGGGTTTACTACATAGTATATAAAAAGCTTAATTTAAAAGAAGAAAACCTATTAAGAAGAAAAAGCATCACTTGATGGTCTCTAAATAAAGGTATCCGGAATCCTTGTTCATGGGGTTCGATAGTTCAATAAAACAGTATAAAAGATTGATTATTATATAGGCCAGTTTTACTTTGAATACATGTAAATGATGTGAGAACCATTGTTATTCCAATAGTTCTCACATCGAAGTTAAGATAATCGGAAATTTCGTACGCTAAGGATTTTCTAAGTTGAAAAACCTGGGTTTACCGTACATTAAGAGAGTTCCATAAACGATATTCACTATTTGTTATAGCACTTTGTTTTTTGTAATGAGTTTTAGAACTGGCTTTTGAACATATTTCTGTTAGTTTCATTAGAACTCAATAAAGTGCCTTAAACGACGAGTTTTGGAACAAATATTGACAGGCTGCTTTTTTAATTTTGTCCCGCAATCGGGCCATCTAATGGAATTAAGGTAGGGATTACTCAAAGGGAACTCGAAGTTACGTCATGGCATTTTATTCGATAATCTAGAGTAACTATGTTATGTAAGGAAGGCACTAATATAAGTCTTGGAAATATAAGTACTTGAAAGTTGTACAAGGAAGGTTTAAAAGCATTTGGATAGTTGTGAATAAATAATTATGAAACAAAGTGAGTTAGAATTTGTAGAGGAGAGGAGAAGATGACAATTAGTACAGAGAGGAAGGCCTCAAGATTGATGAGGTTCCGTAGAATCTGCGGTTATGGTGCGGCAATAGCAGTAACACCTTACCTGCTGATCAAAATCGTATGGACTTTTGGTTTCTTCCTTCCAACCGAGCAAATGGGTGACGCCAGCTGGCGCATTATAAACGCAGTAACTGTCGTTCTCGCTGCTATTGGCCTCCTTCTTGCAATGGCGTTTTGCAGGCCATGGGGTGAGCGGCTACCTGCGTGGTTGGTTGCTCTACCCATTTGGATTGGTACCGGTTTGCTCGTTCCCATTTTGTTGATCGCACCGGTTCTGGGACCTGCAGCTATGATCCGGGATCAAGAAGCAGGTGCCGCCGACTTCTGGGTATACGAGCAGATCTTCGTCATGATCTCACTTTTCGGGATTGGCATCTTCCTGCCGCTTGCATTAGCGGGGTATGCAATGGCACGTTGGCCAGAGGCGCTGAGTGGCACAACCGACTACAAGGAGTTGCCGGGCAATACTTTACAACTACAGATCATTTTGGCTAGGATTGCCGCTGCCGGTTGCATTCTGCTCGGTGTCATCAAGGTGTTTTGGGCGGTTGGTGGCTCTTTTGGCATCGACCCGACAACTATGGGGGGACGCGATGTATGGTGGTACCTGCTGTCATTGAGTACAGGGGGGTGGTCCTTTGCTGGTGCGTGGGGCATACTGGTGGTATCATCCCGCCGTGGATCAAGGTGGTTTCTACCTCCTATGACAGCAGCATGGATTTCATCGGGAGCGTTGTTCTCCAACAACCTCTATTCCGCCTTATCTTCAGTTCGACTCGATGCGCCACCCTCTCCAGAGTACCCATTGGCATGGTTGTTGACCACACAGGTAGGCATCGTCTTAGGTATAATAATGGGGATGATTATCCTGCTGGTGCTGCACGAACGCCGTCGAGCCCTTCGAGATGAGTCCAACTGAAGTCGATTACACAGAACCACGGACTATCGGAATTGTACAAGAGCTCATTTCGCGTGGAGAAGAGGTAGTGTACTTTACAATCGAAGATTTTCGAGAGCTAAAATAATTAGTGGTTTATTCGATTAAAGGGCGCTTTAATGGAGCAACGAAAAAAGCCTAATTTCTCAATTTTAATGAGAAATTGGGCTTTTTATATTTACTCATAGTGCAAAATAGCGCTTGAAATAGGTGCAAAATAACTCCTAAAGTGACACATCAAAGATTGATACACAAATTAAAAAGAGTCCTGTTATTATCAGCAGGACTCTTTTTTTACTTTTTGTTGTTCTTTTAAATTTGAGGTCTCGCCGTCAAAACGCGAAAATCACATACTATGACATTTACTGGAAGAGGAAACTGCAAATTCCTTAGGCTAAGAAGATAACTTCACCAAAAGCTAAATCAAAAACAAATTACCAAAATTAAAAAAGACCACCCTAGGGTGGTCTTCTTATGTAGGGCGGGAAGACATCGGTCTTCCCTTCGGGTTGCCCCGATGGAAATGGCGTTTTGTTTCCAAAACTGTTTTTCCTGATTACATATTATTCAGGAGTTTCAGTTTAGTTCCTAAATTACTCAATAAAAAACCAAAAGTTTAAAATATATAACTTTTCGTCTTTTTGTATTAATTACCCACCCAGGTCTTCTCCCCTTGTTTTGGGTGGAATGGTGAAGGCTGGGGTGAAGCGAATCGAGGGGCTAGCCCCTTCTAATTTGAAAGTGAAATTTTTATCTTTAAATAAAAAATCCACACTTAACTAGACTCATATACTCACACCATCTTTTCTAGACGAGCATAAGATGTACTAACGAACGAAAGGGGGTAATATTATGGGTTTTGGTTTTGGTGGAGGTTGTGATTTCAACAGATGTGATGATCGGAGAGATCATCAT
>NZ_VOVA01000028.1 GCF_015071065.1 Bacillus cereus
CCTGTAGGAATTGGAAAGAAGGTAATCCCTGCAACAGCAGCATTAGGAATTCTTTTTTCTATGGCACCGATTGCAGAAAATAAGGCTAGCGCAGGGATAGGTGCGGTAGTAGATATAGGTATTACTGTATTAGGTGCTGTAGCAAACACTTATGAAGCACTTGGAATAAGTCCAGGGGATCGAGACCCTGGCACTCACATTGATGTATATGCAGAAAACGAAACTTACCAGGCTCCTAGTTTTACATCTGGGGAATTTAATATTTCTATGTATCATACACGAGGTGATTTGAATTTTGTTAAACAAGTTAAAGTACGCTATCCAAATGGAAGAATTGAAACTCATCAACTAAAATCTGGGCAGCAGCTTAAAATTACTGATGCAGGTGCAATTATAGATTTAAACCCTAATGCAGCAAATATCTCAGAACACGATCTTCTTTACATTACACAAGCACAATTAAACGAAGGAAAGACCGGAGTTGTGATAAATCAAGGCCAACATGCATTTGTAGAAAAAGCATCTGGTAAAAACCCAAGATTTCTTGGGCCACTTTACAAAAAATATTCCGGCGACTCCTTTGGCGATTGGACGGTGATTGCTAGAAATTCAGATTATCTATTTGATCAGATAGCAAATAAATTATCAGATGAGCAAAAAAGATTGATAACGTTGACTTCAAAGCCAGTAGATAAAGAAGTCCTTGACAACTATGTTAATAATGATCCTAAAGCTCGTGCAGATTTTTATGATCGATTATCTGATGTATTGGCGGAGCGTACGAAAGTCATAGAGACAGGTCTGCTACTGCCATACATTAGACTAAATGATGGTAAACCTTATCAAATTATCCCTTATAAAAAAGGAACGAATAAAGTAATCGTAAAAACAGGTTCAAAATATCTTTCAGGAAAAGAAGGAAACGAACTTCAATATTCCGATTCGCTTGGCGATGATGAAGTGTTCGAACTTGTTCAGATAGAAAATTCTGAATCTGGTACATTTCAGTTCCGTTTGAATAACAAGAATGGAGTAAGTTTAGCTGGTGATAGGCATACTTCAAAGTTCGGTACTGGTGAGCGTTTCTACTCTGAAATTCGTTTCGATGATAAAAGCAACAATGAAATTAACAATTGGTTAATAGAGTGGTATCCGGGTAAAGAAAATGAGAAACAGAAGTATGACGAGGTACAGGTTGTAGCTGATGAAAAAGATTCTACTAAATGGATTGCAAAAGATTCTTCTGGAAATGTAATAAAGAACAGTTGGGTAAACCAAGGTTCTGCTTATTATTTTTCAGATGCTGAAGGAGCCCTTTTGACAGGCTGGCAAGACATTAAGGGGAAGACTTATTATTTTGATCCGTCTAATGGCGAATTAGCTACGGCGAGAAATAAAGCTGATGTACGGATTGAGGGTAAGTTTTATACTTTCGATGATTCTGGCGCTTTGCAACGATCAGTATGGAGTAAGAGTGGCTATGATGGTCGTTCCTATTCCGATGCTTCTGGAGCACTTATTGAAAAGGGTTTGCGGGAAATCGATGGTGAAATTTATTATTTCGAAGGTACTGTGGCCCTTAAAAATGAAATACTACGTCTAGAAGATCAAAAGGTCATCCTTCACTTTTCCGACAAAGGTGTGCTTGAGAGAGTTTCTAATCTAAATGGAAAAGTTATAGACAGCGCTATTAATGTTAAGTTTGACAATAAAATATTAGCATTTAATAAAGACGGTTCGATTTTGAAAACAGGGATCAACAAAAATGAGAAAACACTGGCATATTATAGTTTAGAAGATGGAATTTCCTATACTGGTTGGAAAGTGATAGACGGTAAGAACTACTATTTCACAAATGGTCTCAATGACACGTTCAATGATTATAGAGACATTGACGGAAAAAGATATTATATTCATGAAGACGGATCAGCTAAACGAGCAGGGTTTGAAAAAACAGATGGTAAGATATACCATTTTGACAATAACGGCGTAGCACAAACAGGCTGGCAAACTATCGATGGTAAGTATTATTACTTCGATGAGAAAGGGGCAGCTAAAACAGGATGGTTCCAAGTTGGTGGGGGATATAGACCTATTCCTCTTGCATACGGATACCTTTGGTATTGTGCTAGAGAAGATGGTTCCCTTTATGCAGACGGTTGGTTTAAAATCGACGGTAAAGATTATCACTTTGACCAATGGGGACATAAAATGTAATAACATAATGATAGTTTGAAAAGTTAGCCTATACGTATAAAAATGGGTTATGACATGGACTGAGTTTATTTTCCATGTTATGATCCGTTTTAGTTTTTTTAGGTATACTCCCTATTATTGCTTCCAATTCGATTCTTTGAGACTGAATAAAACATAGATATTTTTACCCAATTGAAATCATGCTATGAGGCCTTGAGAATTCTTTACTGTACAAAAATGACCACCATTAAAAAATAAGACATTATTAAATTTGTATGGTATCAGAGGTGTAACAAAATGAAACAACTACATATAAGATTATCTCTCGTACAATTATTTCTTTTAGTTTTGAATCTATTTATATTTTCTTCATCCCTGCCATTTTTACCTTGGTTTGTTGAAAATGCTTTTGGTTGGATAGGTATCTTAGCTACCACTCCTTTATTGTTAATTATCGGTTGAAATAGCTCTTACAGTTAATGGGATAATGGCGATCATAACAATTGTATATTTGCTGAAAGATTTCTTTAGATTGAATAAAAAATATAAGTTCATAAAGTTTATTAGCTAATATGCCTAAGTATCATATTGTTAAAATGTTTGTTCTACTTATCAGGGAAAATGACGCAACCGTAACGGAGGTTGTAAAGTATTTATATATATTTACAACAAGAAACAAAGGCTTTTGTAGATAGCTTGTTTGTTTTACTAACCTTACAGAACTGTCATCTTTATGTAAGGTTAGTAGATAGTTTGTTTAATGTTTAAATGTAATAATAAGATCATAAGAAATAATAATAAATTTTTAGATATGATAAGAAAGTGTTGTTCATAGTTGTAACAACAACTAAAAAATGATTGAGAAAAAATTCAATATATACATAATCAACGGAGGTAAATATAATGGCTTTAAAATTATTCGGTATCCTTTTTGGAATAGTATTAATCTTATGGGGCGTATATAGAATGAAAAAAGATGATGCATTCGTAGGAAAAACCCAAACAAGAAAAAATCTTTTCAATTTGTTAATTAATGGACAGAGTTCTGGAATAGGACAATTATTAAGCGGAATTCTGCTTGTTATTTTAGTAATCGTATCCTTTATAATTAAATAATTTACAAATAAGAGGAGCTAATATCTATAATTTAGCTCCTTTTGTTGTGATAAAGTCTTTAAGTAAGAACGCAAATTTTTTAGAAATGGATATATTCTACAGAAGCATAGATGGTACTTGTTATCAATAAATTGTCTAATAATCCTTTCGTTTTAATGTGCGATAAATAGTAGTTCTGTCAACATTTAAAAAATCAGCAATCTCCTGTTTCGTTTTTCCCTGTTCAAGTAACTCGAGTATCAAATCAGTTTTAGACTTATTAATTTTAGGCGTTCTCCCCAGTTTCCCGCCATTTTCCACATAGCAAAATGGTCATAACGTGAATTTTATGTCATTCTTTTGGTGGGACCCTCAAAGCTATTTTGTTAGTATTAAGTCTATCAAATGGATTGGTCTTTTTGAACTAACTACATTATCTTAATAAGAGATAAAGAGACGTTTACCCTTAGCGTAGGAAAAATCGTTTTTTTCATCCAGAAATTCTCTTAGGGTATGTTTTCCGCGTTTTGTTGGTAGTACCCCATCGCTATCAAGCTATCAAAACAAAATACCCCCTAAAACGAAAAAGAGATGGAGAAAACAATATGAAGTTACAATTAATTAGAAGTAGTGAATCCGCTACTTTTTTATTTTGCATAGAAAAAAGGGAACCGCAAAGAATCCCTTTTATATTACGCTGCCTTATAATTTTTATTTTTAACCCTATTTCTAGTATCCATAAATGCGGCGAATGTCGCTATAGCACCACCTAAATCATAAACTTGGAATTTGTGGGAAAAAGCAAGTCCTACAATGAAATTGTAGCTGTATATAAAGCATGTAATACCGAACAGCCATAACATGAACTTTAAATCTTTTAAGCTCAATCTATAATTCTTAATTTTTTTCCACATATGTATCAACTCCTATTGTTATGAGGTTCTATAGTTTTTCTTGTTGATCTCTCGCATGTTTACGATAAAGAATAGAAAGAAGATAACAGCTGCGATGCCATTAACCCAGTAATACGTATGTCCCATTGTGAATCCATCATAGAAGGAATAGGCATTCCAAATTATAAGGATTATTGAGCAGATAGTAGAGGTCATTAATGAGCCAAAACTTCTCATGCTTTTCACCTCGATTCAAAGTTTTAGAACTTTTTATACAATTATACATTCAAATAAAAAGATTTACAAAAGGAATTACCATAAGGAGGGATTATGACTATACGCTCTAACGGGAAAAACTGTTGGGAATGGTGAAGGAAACGGCGGTTCTAATGGTGGATATCAATACGTTAAGTCAGGTGGATTCGGTACTAACTCCTTAGATGAAGCTATTCAAGCTATGGCAGAACGAGGAATAAAAGGTAGCGTTAATGTTGATTCACTTTCTGGACTATGTTATATCCAAACCGATGTCCTACCTAATACAGAGTTAGATAAGATTACTTGGTGGATGGATACTTGATCAGGTGGTAAATGGTGGTATGAATATATCAAAGTGAGATAATAGTTGAAGCCGTCCTTAATCGGGCGTTTTCAACTATTATCTAAATGCTTCCTTAGCTTTCTCTATTGAATTCTGTTCCTCTTTTGTATTTGTAAATTCGATAACCATAACAGACAGTCCAAAACATAAACAAATGGCCTTTATCTTGCTAACTCTCACAAGAACTTACACTTTTGCTCTATCTGTATTTAACCTAGAATATAAGATTCTTTCATTTTTATTCCCAGCTATATTTGAAAAACTGTATGTTTTTTATCTCAAATCAATTATATCTATAAATTTAAGGAAAATTCTGCTATAAGATTCATCAGTGCAAGTTATTAAATTCTTTATCGGATTTATATCAGTTACAGTCACATATCTAGTAAGCAAATGACCATCTCTATAATAAGTAATCGATATCTTCTCTTCAGAAAGAAATGAACATAATAACTTGTTCTCAATAATTTCTTGTTCGTCTTGGGTTAATGTAGGGCGCTCCACTTTTGTTTGTTTTTTAACAATCTTACCAATACCGATGAACTTCTTCGGTATCGAAGCGAATGGAGTCCGCTTAACCATTCCTATTTCTTTTGGCATATGTGTATAGTTCATGCTGTATATCTCCCTGATTGCTATTAATAACTGCATCATTATATCAAATTTTGGAGGTGTTAGGATTATTTATGTAATTATAAAATAAACATTTAGAGGTTTTTAGCTCCTTATAAAATCAAACCAATTTAACTAAGCATGATTTATATATATAATAGGAGAAATTACTGTGGAGTCCCTTTGTAGGTAAGCGTGTTGTTGCTAAGGTTAATAATCTACGTTTCAATAATACCCTTCTTGGCAGGGGAAAGATGTCGCTGGTTCTGTAGATGTAGGGTTAGGATTTACAATTGATGCGAAAATAATTGTTAATGGATTATCACAATAGTAAGGGTAAAACATACTATATAACAGCAAATGAATCCTATGTATATATGGAGTAAGGATAAGAGCCGTTTCCTTTAGTGGAGACGGCTTTTTTTATGTTCGTTTAATTATGCTTCATATGCCATGCTATCTGGAAATTCTTCTTTCTTTTTAGCAGCTGAATCCGCTGCAACTAGCTCCAACTATGATTAATAAGATAAAGAGCACAACTAGTAAGGCGAATCCGCCACCAAAACCACAGCCTCCACCGCAACTACCACCATATCCCATAATACTTCCTCCTTTACGTAAGAGGGGAAAACATTGTGTCACTCTTTTGTTTTAACGGGTTTACGTTACTTTATGCTTTTAAATGATGAATGAGCAGGTCCTTTGAGAAATAATTAAAGAAAAACAACGTACAGGAATAAAGTTAGCGAAACAAATAGGAGTGTATAGAGGAGCGATAGTTAGGATTTTGTTGAATAAAAATGAATTAAAATAGTTTATTATTCAATAGAGTTTTTTGGAAAAAAACCTTTAAATTTCAATTATATTGAATTTATGTTGTTAGTTACTAATATAGTAACGGATTGTATTCGATTCACATATAACAATCTACCAGAAAAAGTAATTGTATTTTTCAGATAAATGAATTATTATAAAATAAGCAATTTTACAATTTTACAAAGGGAGGAAAATGAAGAGGCTTTTACAACTTAATAAGAAGTAAAGAACAATTTTTAAGTGCGCTAAAAATGATACTCGCTTCATCATTTTCAGACCAAAGAGAAATTAGGGTAAAGTATCTTGCTTTAAAATGCGGCTATGAAACATCTAAGAGGGGGAAGTGAAGTGGCAAACAAAGAATTGAAAAGAGGTTTAGAAGCACGTCATATTCAAATGATTGCTTTAGGCGGAACAATTGGTGTTGGTTTGTTTATGGGGTCAGCCAGCACGATTAAATGGACAGGTCCGTCAGTAATGCTTGCATATGCAATCGCAGGTATTTTTATCTTCTTCATTATGCGTGCCATGGGAGAAATGTTGTATATGGAGCCAAGCACAGGTTCATTTGCGACATTTGGCCACAAGTATATTCATCCGCTAGCTGGTTATATGACAGCGTGGAGTAACTGGTTCCAGTGGGTTATCGTTGGGATGTCAGAGATTATCGCAGTTGGGGCGTATATGAAGTATTGGTTCCCGGATTTACCAGCTTGGATACCAGGTGTTATCGCAATGGTTATTCTTGGTGCTGCTAACTTAATTTCGGTTAAGTCATTTGGTGAATTTGAATTTTGGTTTGCAATGATTAAAATTGTTACTATTTTATTAATGATTATTGCCGGATTCGGTCTCATTTTCTTCGGAATTGGGAACGGAGGAGAAGCAATTGGTATATCTAATCTATGGGCAAACGGCGGTTTCTTCACAGGTGGTTTTTCAGGATTCTTCTTTGCACTATCACTTGTAGTTGGGGCATATCAAGGTGTGGAATTAATCGGGATTACTGCTGGTGAAGCGAAAGATCCGAAGAAGACACTTACTAGAGCAATTCAAAGTACAATTTGGCGTATTCTAATTTTCTATATTGGTGCTATTTTCGTAATTGTAACTGTTTATCCTTGGGATCAATTAAGTTCAATTGGTAGTCCGTTCGTAGCAACTTTTGCAAAGGTTGGTATTACGGCAGCTGCGGGACTTATTAACTTCGTTGTTATTACAGCGGCAATGTCTGGTTGTAACAGTGGTATTTATAGTGCTGGACGTATGCTTTATACATTAGGGGTAAATGGACAAGCACCAAAATACTTTGCAAAAATATCTAAAAATGGTGTACCTTTATTCGGTACAGTTGGTGTAATTATCGGTTTAGCGGTTGGTGTTGTTTTAAGTTATATTGCACCAAAAAACTTATTCGTATATGTATATAGTGCAAGTGTACTTCCTGGTATGGTGCCATGGTTTGTCATTTTAATTAGTCAAATCCGTTTTAGAAAAGAAAAGGGAGCAGAGATGAAAGATCATCCATTCAAAATGCCATTTGCTCCTGTTACAAACTATTTAACAATTGCCTTTTTAATTATGGTATTAATCGGTATGTGGTTTAACGATGATACTCGTATTTCACTAATTGTAGGTATTGTTTTCTTAGCCATCGTAACAATTAGTTTCTATGCTTTTGGAATAGGGAAGAGAGCTCCGTTAGACGTTCAAAATGATCAAGAGATTTCAAGTAAATAAAGGTAATAAAAAAGTCCGATTTCTTATTTAGAAATCGGACTTTTGTTATTAAAACTTTTCTAATACAATCTTCCCAATTGTACGTCCACTTTCAAGTAATGCATGTGCTTTTTTAAGGTTTTCTGCATGAATTGGTGTTAACGTATCATTTAAAGTAGTCTTTAGAATACCTTCATCTAATAGCTCGCTTACTTTATTTAATAGTTCGTGCTGCGTAATCATATCACCAGTTTCATACATCGCTTTTGTAAACATAAACTCCCAAACGAATGTAGCACTTTTACTTTTTAAAATCCCCATCTCAAGAGGGTGTTCATTTTCTACGATAGAGCAAATTTTTCCTTGTGGTTTAATGATGTCACCCATCGCGTGCCAATGTTGATCAGTATTGTTTAAGCAGAAGATATAATCTACATCTTTTAGCCCAAATTCTAATATTTGATCTTTTAAAGGTTGGTGATGATTAACTATATAATCGGCACCGAATTTTTCAACCCAGTGTATGGTTTCGTTGCGGGATGCGGTTGCGATTACGTTTAGTCCAGCCCATTTAGCTAACTGAATAGCAATCGAGCCAACACCACCAGCTCCGCCGATAATTAAAATGTTTTTAAATGTGTTTTCACTTTTCTTAGAGTAATCAATCCCTAGACGTTCAAACAAACCTTCCCATGCGGTAATGGCTGTTAAAGGAATTGCTGCAGATTCGGCATCACTTAAAGCTTTTGGTTTTTTACCAACAATTCTTTCATCAACTAGATGGTATTCACTATATGTACCTTGTCTCGTAATACTTCCAGCGTAAAATACTTCATCGCCTTCTTTAAATAACGTACAACCTTCGCCAGTTTGTACGACAATACCACTAGCATCCCAGCCAAGTATTTTCGCTACATCTTCTTTTTTATCTTTCGGAGAGCGAACTTTTGTATCAACTGGATTAACGGAAATCGCATTAATTTTAACAAGTAGATCTCTTCCTGTCGCAACAGGTCTTTCAACTTCAATATCAATTAAACTGTTTTCTTCTTCAATAGGTAAGTATTCATGTAAACCAATTGCTTTCATTTTTATTCCCTCCATCAAAGTAAGAGTCTGTTCTTTTTTTATTATAGTGGATAAAGTGTCGTTATGTAAAAAAGTGGACTCCTTTCCGTTTTATAAAAGTTTTGAATAAACCGCATTTAGAATTCCTTAATTGAAAGAGAAAAGCCATCATTTTGATTTTATAAGCGTCGAATCATTATTTTTAAGTTATACTTATTTTTCCAGTGTACCTTGCAATGAATAATACTGAGTGTTATATTATATCTATTAGCTACTTATTATAAAATGGTACTGAACGATGAATAGTAGTAAACGTCAATTAGAATAGGGTGATTGAATATTGAATGTACAATTTAAAAAAGGAGTTTTAGAACTTTGTGTGCTTGTATTACTCGACAAGCAAGATCGTTATGGATATGAATTAGTTCGAAATATTTCCAATCAAATTGAAATATCAGAAGGGTCCGTTTATCCTCTCCTTCGTAGATTAACGAAGGAAGAATATTTTACAACGTATTTACAGGAGTCTTCAGAAGGACCTTCAAGGAAGTATTATAAACTGACAGATAAAGGTAGAACGTATTTGTACCAACTTTTGGATGAATGGAATGAGTTCTCACAGGGTGTCAATCAATTAATTAAAGAAGGTGTACGTAATGACGAAAGATAAATTTTTACAACAATTAAATGCATCTCTAAAAAGATTATCTGAAAAAGAGCGTGCAGATATTTTAAAAGATTATGAAGAGCATTTTACTTTCGGATTAGAGGAAGGGAAAAGCGAAGAAGAAATTACAGCTTCATTAGGTTCTCCAGCTCAAATCGCCAAAGAGTTATTAGCGGATTATCATCTTGAGAAAGTAACAGCAAGTGCAACAACAGGAAATGTTTTTCGGGCAATTTGGGCAGTAATTGGATTAGGTTTTTTCAATTTGGTAATAGTGCTTGGACCTGCAATTACATTAGCAGCACTGATTTTTTCGGGATGGGTTCTAGGAATCTCATTTTTAGGTTCACCACTGCTTGTTATTGTAGATACTATTTTGCATCCAAATACATTCTTGCTTTTTAACCTTTTCGTTTCTTTAGCACTTTGTGGACTTGGATATTTCATTGTAATTGCTATGTTATCTTTAACGAAGTTAGCAAAGAATGGATTTGTTCGTTATTTAAAGTTTAATATAGCACTAGTAAAAGGTGGTTTTAAGCATGATAAATAAAAAGAATCTTTCCATCATTGCAGGTATTATTTTCATTATCGGGATTATAGGAAGTCTACTCACTTTTCGTTCAATTGCTGCAGTACCAATTTCAGAAGAAAAGGTCATTAACAATAATAATGTGTCAAGCGTCATTATCGATACGAATAATGTTCGTGTTAACACCTATCCTACAACAGATAGTAACATTAAAATAACATTAGATGGGAAAGTTAATCCTAACATAAAACGAACGTTAGCTACGGATGATAAAAATTCAACGCTTCTCATTTCTTACAAAGAAAAACAACAGAGATGGTTCAATTTCGACATTTCTGAAGTATTGGCCCCATTAACATTAAATGTTTATCTGCCTGAAAAACAATATGATTCATTAAAAGTTTCTAATAGTAATGGTTACGTTTCTGCAAAAAAACTAAACACAGCCCATTTGAATATCAATACAAACAATGGGCGTGTTGAATTAAGAGAGATCAATTCGCAAAAAATTATTGCGGAAGCAAATAATGGAATTATGGAATTTAAAGATATAAAAGCACAAAATATTCATGTGAAATCGAATAATGGAAGAATTATGCTAGAGCATGTTGAAGGTGAAATAGAGGGGCAATCTAAGAATGGAAGTCTTACTCTTAAAACAAATGAACTTGATCGAAATCTCAATTTTACGACTCACAATGGAAAAATCAATATTGAAACCGAAAAAGAACCAACTAATGTTCAATTTAATGTTTCTGTCGACAATGGCAGAGCGAATATCTTGGATAAATATAATGGGAATGCGGTTATTGGAAAAGGAGAAAATCTAATTAAATTAAACACACATAACGGAAATATTACAGTGAAAAAGCATGGAATCTAAATTAGTATATTACCCTTGAGGATCCTCTTTGACCATATATAAAGAGCATGCAAATCAATAATAAATAAGCAGAATAGCCGACTCCTTGTTCTCAACATGTAGGTAGTCGGTTATTTTATGTCTAAAATTCGTTTAAGCGTGTACTCTTTTTCAATCTTAAACTATTGTTTGTATCTGTATTCCTTAAAGCACTTTCTTAGTTAACTACAAAATAAGAAAATCCTATAACTCATCGGATTTTTTTATAAATTATCGAACCTTATTTCAAAATACAAACAGATGTTTTATTATTCTCAATTGCTAGGAGAGTAAAGAATAATAATTGACAATGTAATGAAAAGTTGTGAACAACTCAAAAATAATAGCTGAAACGATGAAAAGTGAGAAGGAATTTATTTCTAACAAGAGGAATTCTTTACTGTATTGTTTTATTCAAAACTAAATGTAAAGGTGGATACATAATGACAGTAAAGAAGCTTTATTTCATTCCAGCAGGCCGTTGTATGTTAGATCATTCTTCTGTTAACAGTACGCTCACACCAGGAAATTTATTGAACTTACCTGTATGGTGCTATTTGTTGGAGACAGAAGAGGGGCCTATTTTAGTAGATACAGGTATGCCAGAAAGTGCAGTTAATAATGAAGGTCTTTTTAACGGTACATTTGTTGAAGGCCAGATTTTACCGAAAATGACGGAAGAAGATAGAATCGTGAATATTTTAAAACGCGTTGGATATGAGCCGGACGACCTTCTTTATATTATTAGCTCCCACTTGCATTTTGATCATGCGGGAGGAAATGGTGCTTTTCCAAATACACCGATCATTGTACAGCGTGCTGAATATGAGGCAGCGCAGCATAGCGAAGAATATTTGAAAGAATGTATACTGCCGAATTTAAACTACAAAATCATTGAAGGCGATTATGAAGTCGTACCAGGTGTTCAATTATTGCATACACCAGGCCATACTCCAGGGCATCAGTCGCTATTAATTGAGACAGAAAAATCCGGTCCTGTGTTATTAACGATTGATGCATCTTATACGAAAGAAAATTTTGAAGATGAAGTGCCGTTTGCGGGGTTTGATTCGGAATTAGCTTTATCTTCCATTAAACGTTTAAAAGAAATTGTGATGAAAGAGAACCCAATTGTTTTCTTTGGACATGATATGGAGCAGGAAAAGAGCTGTAAAGTGTTCCCTGAATATATATAAATAGAAAAAGTCATGGGCCTACTAGCTCATGACTTTTTTATTAAATAACCTTTTTAAATAAGTTATATACTTTTTTCGAATTGCCTTCATTTAATTGATAATAAGTAAGATCTACGTCATCAGTAGTGTTTTGATGGGCAATCATAACTTCACTACTATTGTTATCTACTATCCAAATTAAATATTGTTTGTAAGTCCCATCTTGGAAAGTAATCCACATGTTACAATCTACTAAATCTGCACCTTCTTCATCTAGCGTTAAATCGCCTTTTTTTGCTGTATCCATACTGTTAATGAATGTTTTTAATTCATCTGTTTTTGTAAGGAAGATAGATTTTTTTGTTTTAATTGACTCTACATGTATATCTTTTATTTCCTGTTTTCCTAAAAAGACAGGGGGTTCATTTGGGTCTCTTTGAGTTGAAATAATAGTAGCTTTTTTCTTCGGTTTATTTGTTGTATAGAGATCTTGAATAGATTTTCCAGAGTTTAAAAACCATACGATTCCAAAAATAATGAATGCGCTACCTAGCAGTAAAATGATTTTCTTAATAGGGTATTCTCCTCTCTATTACTTCATTTGAAGAGCTTTTCTATTAATATATGATAGGTAAGCGTAAAGTATTATAATTGGACGTGGTTATTCTTCACAGAAGTAATAGGGCGATCAGCGAGTAAATTGTAAGTAAGCCCAATCAATACGAAAATTCCGCCGACAATTTTGCCGATTGAGAGTTCGTTTGATAGGAAGAAATCAATGACAGTCCCCGTAAATAATTGTCCGATAAAGATGAGTAACGTTAAATAAAATGCTGATATTTTAGGAGTAATATAGTTTGATAATGAGATGACGATAACGCCAACTAATCCGCCTAAGTATACAGCGATAGGAATAGATTGTAACGTGTGAATAGGAATATACAATGAATCTGAACTGAAAATTAAAAATAACATAGAGAAAAATAATCCAGTAATATAATTGAAAAATGTACCTTCCCAATTCCCAATTTTCTTTGCTAAATTCGCGTTAATAATTCTAGAAACAACGATAGAAACACCAGCTAAAATAGCGATAGTAATATATAACATTTTCTTGCCTCCATTAATAAATTGTCATGATTATAATTCCAGAAGAGATGAATAATAATCCGACTAATTTTTTCTGTTCAAACTTTGCAACCTTCATTCCTAATAAACCGAAATGATCAATAACAATAGAAGCAATGGATTGACCGAGTAAGCTTAATGCGATGGTAATAGAGGCACCAAGAGCGGAGAAGCTTATATTGCTAAAAAGTACTGTGAAAACTCCAATGGCTCCGGCACTATATAAATAAAGTGGAATTCCGTTCTCAAAACGAATTTTATTTTTGTTAATAATTAAAACGATAACAACTGCTACCAAACCTACAAGGTGAATGGCAACGCTCGCTGTATAATTTCCAATTAACTCAGATAAAATCCCATTCAATGGGAGCATAATGGCAATGAGCACACCAATAAAGACAGAAAGAAAGTTATACAATATAATATCCCCTTTAAATTTCGTATTTGTAATGACTGTATCACGCTGAAATTGTGTATTACTATGACATATGTCATAGTGAAAGAAGAAAATTTTGATTACAATGGGGAGTAGTTGTAAAGGTGGGGGATTATGAAGAAAGTATGTAATTCTAATAAATTAGCAGAGTATATGAAACAAAATAATATTGATTCATTTTTTAGTAGTGATATGAAGTCGTATATGGAACTTATATTTTTTAAAAAGAATGAGTTCATTTGTAGGGAGAATGAAGAAATAGATTATTTATATTTCTTTGTTGAAGGAAAAGCGAAAGCGTTTAATACATTAAGTAATGGGAAATCTGTATTGCTATGTTTCTATGATAGTTTGCAGTTACTAGGAGATGTGGAGTTAATTCACTCTCAAAAGATTGCTTCAAACGTACAAGTCATGACAGATTCTTATTGTGTTGGCTTACCTTTAGGGAAAGTGAGAAACCAATTATTTCATGATGCGAAATTTTTAAGATGCATTTGCGGTTCTTTAGCCAATAAATTAAATCGACTGTCAAAAAACAGTACAATTAATTTACTATACCCGCTTGAAAATCGACTTGCGAGTTACATGTTAGCGGCAGGGGAACGAGCGGTTCAGCACGGAAATAGAATTGTATTTAGTGGAAATTTAACGGAAACAGCTGAATTGCTAGGAACGAGTTATCGGCATTTATTGCGCACATTGAATACGTTTTGTGATAAAGAGATTATAAAGAAAAATAATGGATGTTTTGAAGTGATGAATGTAGATGTTTTGCGGGAATTGGCGGCGGATGTATATAAATAGGAAGGAATTATAGATGATTACACCTATATTTAGAATTTTTGATGTTGAAAAGGCTCAGTTGTTTTACTTTAATTTTTTAGGATTTAAATTGGATTGGGAACATCGGTATGAGGACAATATGCCATTGTATATGCAAGTTTCGTTAAATGGTATTGTAATACATTTATCTGAGCATCATGGTGATGCTTCGCCAGGTGGTGCGATTCGGGTCAAAATAGATGATGTAAAGGGTTATCATTCTGTATTATTAAGTAAAGAGTATGCCTATTCAAAACCTAGTATAGAGAAAACACCATGGGATACAATCGAATTAACAGTAATAGATCCATTTTCAAATAGAATTACATTGTATGAGGAAAAAGCGTAGAAATTGAAGTGTTTAATATACAAGTTTTCATAGATTGAGTAGTGTAGTTAAGGATTAAATGAATGGAACGAAGAGTAGTTCGTAAAGTAGTGAACTGCTCTTTTTAATTCTGTTAAACAGATTGAATTATTGAGAAATAAATCATATGATTAAATATATGAACACATGAGCATACATTCATATGTTTAGGGAGGAGGACAAAAGATGCTAGATGCAATTATCGTTGGAGCTGGTCAAGCTGGATTAACAATGGGATACTACTTGAAGCAGGAAGGATATAGTTTCTTATTACTTGAGGCGGGAAACCGAATTGGCGACTCATGGAGAGAACGTTATGAATCACTACAACTTTTTACACCAAGGATATATAGTAGCTTGCCAGGTATGGCATTGTTAGGAGAGAAAAATGGGTTTCCATATAAAGATGAGGTTGCAAATTATTTAGAAGAATATGCAAGGTATTTTCAGTTATCAGTACAATTACAAACTGAAGTTTTAAAAATAAGAAAAGAGAAAGAAATATTTGAATTACACACTTCTACAGAAATTTTACAATCGAAAAAAGTTATTATTGCAACAGGTGGTTTTCAGCAACCATTCATCCCCTCATTTTCACAACATCTTTCATCACATATTTTTCAAATACATTCATCACAATATAAATCACCATCACAAGTTCCTAAGGGAAAAGTACTTGTAGTAGGTGGCGGGAATTCAGGAATGCAAATAGCAGTAGAACTTGCAAAAACTCATGAGGTTACAATGGCTATAAGTCATCCTGTAACGTTTTTACCGTTACATCTTTTTAGAAAAAGCATTTTTAATTGGTTAGAAAAATTTGGTTTATTGTATGCCGAAATACATACAAAGAGAGGAAGGTGGTTTCAGAAGAGAAAGGATCCCATTTTTGGTTTTGAAGGTAAGGAACTTATTCGTAGTGGAGTAATAAAACTACAGGGGAAAGTGATAAGTGCATCAGGAAATAATATTATGTTTCAGAAGGGTGGCACGTATAATGCACAAAGTATTATATGGTCAACTGGTTTTGTTCAAGATTATAAATGGATTGAAATAGAAAAGGCAGTGAATATGAATGGATTTCCTAATCATACAAAGGGAATGAGTCCAGTAAGAGGATTGTATTATATTGGATTGCCGTGGCAATCTCAAAGGGGTTCTGCACTTATTTGTGGTGTAGGAAAGGATGCAGCGTTTTTACTCTCTGAAATACAAAAAAATCACTAGAAAAAACAAAAAATAGATCAGTAGCAACTACTACTGATCATCCATATGTACATGAATTAGGAGAGGTCAAACATTTATTAGCTTTATTATAATAGATTTTCATGAAATAAAAAACTGAAAATTCTTTTTTCTGTGTTGAGAAAGTTTTTTGTATCGAAATATACAAAAAATAGGGATTTTTATCGAAAGAAAATATGATATTTATATTTTAGTAAAGTATGATATAGTCTATATAAGATTCATTTCCTTAAATTAGGTTTTTTGTATAGCAATTACATTCGTAGTTGGGAAGGGGAAAAGATTGTGAAGTTTGATGATCAACGTATACTAGGAATACGATTAGGTTCTGTACTCATAACAGAAGAAAATCAATATTTAGTAATTAAGAAGAAAGATCATTATGCACTATTAAACATACATAATTTAGAATGCACACATGTCGAAGTGCAGTTAGAACATATTGGAGAACTGTTGCATGAAGATTTCCAAGAAAGTATAACGGAAATTATCGCACCAGAACATATTAAAATTGTGGTGAAAAATGTGATATAAAGAAAGGGGCTGGGAGAATCAGCTTCTTTCTTTATATCTGTTTCGTTCATTATAAGGATAACATTTTTAGAATCTCACCAATAATCCCATCCTTTTGATGGACACCTAAATCGGAATTCGTCATAATAACAGCGCCATTACCGCGGTATGGATTACATACCATCATACATTGAAATCCAACGCCCCATCCGAGAGAATAAATTTGTAAGTCTTCATTAGAATCATCTAGAAAAATACCTAACCCAGTCCATTTTGAGCAGCCTTGAGGAGAAATCATATCTAGTACTGTTTTTTGAGAAAGTTCTAGTTTGCTATTTCCCTGTAAGGAATGAATGATTTCAATAATTAAAGTTGATAAGTCAGTTGGTGTTGTCCAAATGCCTGAAGTAGCTGCGAATGGATAAAATGGATACTTCTCATTTGTTACAGTTCCATCTTTATTATGCCCGCAAGCAAAAGCATCGGTTTTATCTATGCCTTCAGGAGAGAAGATTGTACTATTTTTCATTTGTAGTGGCTGAAAGATAAGCTCTTCTAGTAACTGACTGAATGATTTCCCCGTAATATCTTCTAGTAGTTGTTCGATTATACAAAAGTTTGCGTCTGAGTAATGAAATTCACTTTCTGGTTCATAATTCATTTCTATAGGTACTGGGCAATATAATGTTCTACCAGAAAGGAGTTCAGGAATTTTAGGTATTCCTTTCTCTAGCTTATAATGTTCAAAACTATTAGGCGGATCAATGATTCCAGATTGGTGACTTAATAAGTTTCGCAACGTGATTTTTTTCTGTGAAGTAAATATATTAGTAGGGATATTCCAAGATGTGAGTTTATCATTTACGTCTTCATCTAAATGTACTATGCCTTGATCACATAATTTTAGTGTGAGTATGGCGGTGATAAATTTGCTAATAGAACAAGAATTGAATATAGAATCCGTAGTGACAGTTCTAGTTGTTTTAGATTCAAGTGTTCCGAAAGCAGTCGCTTCATCAAGTCTACTATCACGTATAACAGCAAGGCTTAACCCGGCAACGGAATATTGGTTCATTTTCTCGTATATATGGTTACTTTTTAAGTTCATAGTTGCTCCTTTCTTCAAAAAACAGAATATTAATTTTATTATACAGTAAGTAAATAGAGAAGAGTGTTGTAAATGGAACAAAAGATGGATTGTAATAGAAAAAGAGAAAAAATAACACTTCATCTTTTATTGATAAAGTGTTGTTTTTTTATTTGAAATTAGTTGGAGGTAAAAATTGAAGGAATTTATCTCGATGCATGTACATAAGCCATGTGGCTGTTATAAAGGAAATAATGATTTTTTTGTTTTCAATTGGTGCATTGAAAACAAGCCAGCCAGCTATATCAAATAATAAATGTAGTGCGATTGAAAGAACTACAAATTGCAGTAACGTATTCAAAAATCTTTTCATAAAGTGTCCCCCTAAAATAAAAGGTTTTATCAACAATGTTGTATATTACTATTATACATTAAATGTGTTATGTGGTAAAATTTACATAAGTTACTTAAATAAAACATATGAAAGCTAGTGAGGAGGAGCAGTCATGGAATTTTGGATTGTCATACCAATTGTGGCTTTTGGATTTATGTATATCGTTGAAAAATTAAATAAAATCGAAAAGAAAAATGATGCGCGTTTAAAGAGGATGGAAGATAGATTACAATTAATTACGAAAGAAATGGGAATTGTAGAAAGAGAACCTGAGATTAATAAAGAATTGCGTCAGCTTGTGGAAGATGGAAAAACGATTACAGCAGTTAAGAGAGTAAGAGAAGCATTTGGTTTTTCAATACTAGAAGCAAAGCAATATGTCGATAAATTATGAAAAAGATCATCCATTTGGAGGATCTTTTTTTTACTGAACCATACGTGTATTTACATATACGGCTATTATAACGTGTCCAATTACAATGATAGGAATAATGATTTTGATATTAGGCGTAGTGAAGACACTACCGATAGTAGCGATAACACCAGCACTTACATTATAAAGACCAACTATTTTTGATAACTTCACTTTATCCGGCACGCGGCGTTCATTGAATCCTGATAAGAGCCAAGTGTATTGTTTTACTCCAATAAAATAAGCTAGTGCAAATGAAATGATTGCTAGTATGAATAATGATGGAGAAGCGAAGAGAGTCATTGTAAACACCTCCATTAATGGACTATAAATAAATTATAGTATGAATGTTATAATTTAACAAAATACAATTTTGATTTTAAGTGTAATAGAAAAACGGAGTATTTGTGATGAAGGGAGATTAAGTATGAATATTGTGGAATTCCAGAGATATGTATCAAATTTCAGTAAAGAAAAAGGATTTCAAGATACAACAATTGAAGAGCGTACGATGTATGCAATGGCGGAATTAGGTGAATTAGCGGAAGTTATATTAAAGCGTGATAAAATACAAGATTCAAAAAGAGAAATCGGTTTAGAAATGTTCGATGTAATTTGGAATGTATGTGATTTAGCAAACAAGTTAGAAATTGATTTAGAGAAGGCATTTGAAGAAAAAATGATGATTAATAAAAAACGTGAATGGTAAAAGGAAAGTTAAGTTTTAAAGCGTACAAAATTTTGTACGCTTTTTTATTAATCACATGAAAAATATGTAAGAAATGATGGAACAAACATTTGAGATGAATTGTCTATTATAGGTAATAACTATTTAGTTTGAACGAAAGGATGGATGGAAATGAAAAAGAATTCGTTATTAAAAGTAGGGGTATGTGTAAGTTTACTAGGAGCAATTCAATTTGCTAGCACAATTTCTTCTGTGCAAGCAGAACGAAAGGTAGAGCAAAAAGTAATAAAAAATGAGACCGGAACAATTTCAGTTTCTCAGCTAAACAAAAATGTTTGGGTTCATACGGAGTTAGGTTATTTTAACGGAGAAGCAGTTCCTTCGAACGGTCTAGTTCTTAATACTTCTAAAGGGTTAGTACTTGTCGATTCTTCTTGGGATGATAAGTTAACGAAAGAATTAATAGAGATGGTAGAAAAGAAATTTCAGAAGCGAGTAACGGATGTCATTATTACACATGCGCATGCTGATCGAATTGGTGGTATTAAAACGTTAAAAGAAAAAGGAATTAAAGCACATAGTACGGCTTTAACTGCTGAACTAGCAAAGAAAAATGGATATGAAGAGCCGATTGGAGATTTACAAACGACTACGAATATGAAGTTTGGGAATATGAAAGTAGAAACGTTCTATTCAGGTAAAGGACATACAGAAGATAATATTGTAGTATGGTTACCTCAATATAAAATTCTAGCTGGAGGCTGTTTAGTAAAATCAGCTGACTCGAAAAATTTGGGCAATGTCGCTGATGCGTATGTAAATGAGTGGTCCACATCGATTGAAAATGTGTTGAAGCGATATGAAAATATGAAATTAGTAGTACCTGGTCACGGTGATGTAGGTGACAAAGGATTGCTTTTACATACACTGGATTTGTTGAAATAAGAAACAAAAAATAAAATAATGACGAAGCTTATCGTATATTTAAGACATTTTTGGAATATAAAAAGAGAGAAGAAAACAATTTCCTTCTCTCTTTCTTCTAATTATATTAAAACGCTAAGGCTATTGATTACGCCTGAATACGGCATTGAGATTTTAATTACAAGTATACGAATACCAATACCGTCATAAGTGCTATAGCAACGTAAGTAGCATCATGCATTATAATTGACATTATGTATGAATTTTAGAAGATCATAAAAATATTATGTCAACAATGTGAACTGTCACAAATTTTCATATATTATTGTGATTGATATCACATCCCTTTTTCTCAATAGGTATTATGCTTAGTTTGTAAGGAATGATTGGGAGAGGGTGGGATGATATGTTTTGTTATCAATGTGAACAAACTCCAACAGGCGGATGTAAAGTAATGGGTGTTTGTGGTAAGAATGAAACCATTGCAAGTTTACAAGATACGATTGTATTTGGATTAAAAGGAATTGCTGCTTATCGTACACATGCCGCTCAGCTAGGGTATACAGATGCATTTGTAGATGCTACAACGCAAGAAGCATTATATATGACA
The DNA here is from genome assembly GCF_015071065.1 of Bacillus cereus. Taxonomy (GTDB): domain Bacteria; phylum Bacillota; class Bacilli; order Bacillales; family Bacillaceae_G; genus Bacillus_A; species Bacillus_A cereus_BA. The sequence continues at coordinate 20,905 of NZ_VOVA01000028.1, forward strand.
TTAACAAATTCTAACTTTAATGAACAAGAACATATTGATATGGCTATGAAGGTAGGGAAATCAGCTTTACGAGTGATGGAGTTGTTGGATGAGGCACATACGAATCATTTTGGTGTTCCAGAGCCTGTTCAAATTACACAAAATCATGTAGAAGGTAAGGCAATTGTTGTTACTGGTCATAATTTATTTGCATTAGAGGAATTATTAAAGCAAACAGAAGGTAAAGAAATTAATATTTATACGCATTCTGAAATGCTACCAGCACATGGTTATCCACAGCTGAAAAAGTATAAACATTTAAAAGGAAACATTGGAAAGGCATGGTATGATCAAAGACGACTTTTTGAAAAATTCACCGGTGCCATATTAGCTACAACGAACTGCGTTATGCCAATTAAAGGATCATACTCTGATCGATTCTTTTCGTATGATATTGCAGGTTTAGAAGGTGTACAAAAAATTGAAAATGATGATTTTGCACCACTGATTCAAAAAGCGCTAGAACTTCCCGAAGTACATATGGAGTCGGATGAACAGTTAGTAACTGGGTTTCATCATAATACAGTATTATCATTAGCTCCAGAAATTATTGAGGCAGTAAAGGAAGGGAAAATAAAGCGTTTCTTTGTTATCGCAGGTTGTGATGCACCAGGAAAAGGCGGAGAATACTATCGTGAATTAGCAACGTCACTTCCACCAGAAACGATTATTTTAACAACTTCTTGTGGGAAATTCCGCTTTAATGATGTAAATTATGGTGTTGTACCCGGTACGGAGATTCCACGTTACATTGACTTAGGACAATGTAATAATTCAATTTCTACAGTGAAAATAGCGGCCGCTTTAGCAGATGCTTTTCAATGTGAAGTAAATGAATTGCCAGTGAGTATTGTCCTATCATGGTTTGAACAAAAAGCGGTTGCCATTTTACTTGGGCTATTTAGTCTTGGGATTCAAGATATTCGCATTGGTCCAAAGGCTCCAGAATTTATTTCACCTGGTGTGCTCGATGTATTACAAGAAACATTCGGTTTAAAACTGATTACAACTGCAGCAGAAGATATGAATATGATGTTATCGTAACGAAAAAGATGTCTTATATGTAATGATGGCTTTATAAAGAATTTGTATGTATTCGAAAACTCATATATATTCGCAGGTGAGTTAATAGAAGAACACAAAAATCATCTATTAATAAAGGGAACCCGCCACATCCATCAATGTCAGCATTTTTTGTTTTGTGATATTCGCTTTTCTGAGCTGGATAGGTATGTGGCGAGACTTCTTCAAAAAGAAAATCGGCTGTATCCAATAGGTAGCAGCTGATTTTAGAAAAAATTTAAAAATCGAGTTGACATTCACTGCTACTTAGTCATACAATGTACTTGTAATAAGTAATACTGAATAGAGTGGTTTCTCAAAATATATTCAGTAAACAATAGGTAGCAGCTGATTTTAGAAAAAATTTAAAAATCGAGTTGACATTCACCGCTACTTAGTCATACAATGTACTTGTAATAAGTAATACTGAATAGTATGGTTTTTCAAAAGCTATTCAGTAAAAATTCGCCTTAGTACTCTGTGATACTGAATATAAGTCAGACAGAATAGGGGGTAGAGGAGGATCAGAATATGGAAAATTTAACTGAAATGCTGAAAGGTTCGCTGGAAGGGTGTGTGCTGGAAATCATTAGCCGCCGTGAAACCTATGGCTATGAGATTACCCGCCACCTGAATGAACTTGGGTTTACCGAAGTCGTGGAAGGAACGGTGTATACCATCCTTGTACGATTAGAGAAAAAAAAGCTTGTGAATATTGAAAAGAAACCGTCAGATATGGGGCCGCCCCGTAAGTTTTATTCACTAAATGATGCTGGCCGCCAGGAGCTTGAATTGTTTTGGAAAAAGTGGGATTTTGTATCATCAAAAATTAACGTCTTGAAGTCAAACTAGCTTCATAAGATAAGTTATTGCGTCTAATGTTTTGGGAGTTTCTTGTTCTGCTTTATAAAAAAGGAGGAAAAATAATATGATGGAAATGTTCAAAAAATTAATTGGTGATAAAAGAGAGTACAAAATGATGATGGCACGAGTTGGGGCCTTGCCAGAGGACTATCAGTTTGTGTTTAAAAAAATTCAAAATTACATGTGGAATTTCTCAGCGGGTAACGGGATGGATATGCTGCACATACAGTATGAATTAATTGATTTGTTTGAAGCCGGTGCGGCGGAAGGAAGACAAGTGCTGGAAATCACTGGGGAGGACGTGGCATCCTTTGCTGACGAACTAGTGGCAAACGCTAAAACTTATGTTTCCAAGTATCGTGAAGATTTGAATGAAAGTATCATGAAGCAATTGAGAAAAAAATAAATGCAAAAGGTAATACCGACTGATTAGCTGGTTATAAATGTGAATTGCCGCCATCGCTATTCAGTTATATTTTTAAACCGGTACTAAGTAATACAGATTATCAGTAGTACTAAATAGAGGAGTGTAGGCCATCTAGCTTTGCAAAACATTTTAAATAAGGAGGAAAAATGTATGACCAATGCAGCGATTTCTGTAAAAGGGTTGAAAAAATCCTTTAAAGATAAGGAAGTGTTAAAGGGGGTGGATTTTGAGGTGCAGCGTGGTGAAATTTTCGCACTGCTGGGCTCAAATGGAGCGGGCAAGACGACGATGGTCAACATCCTCTCGACGCTGATGAAGCAAGATGGCGGAGAAGTAGGTATTTGCGGTTTTGACGTCCAGCGTCAACCGGATCATGTTCGTCAAAGTATCAGTCTGACAGGGCAGTTCGCAGCTTTAGACGGCATGCTTACCGGGAGAGAAAACTTGATAATGATCGCCAAGTTGCGTGGAGTTTCTAGTCCCGCTCAAGTCGCTGACAATTTGCTTTCAAGATTTAGCCTGACCGATGCAGCCAATCAGAGGACAGATCAGTATTCAGGTGGGATGAAGCGCCGGCTTGACATCGCGATGAGTTTAATCGGGACGCCAGCAGTTATTTTTCTCGACGAACCGACGACAGGGCTTGACCCTGAAGCGCGGATTGAAGTTTGGGATACCGTTAAGGAACTTGCCGGCGGAGGCACAACTATTTTACTTACGACCCAGTACTTGGAGGAAGCAGAACAACTAGCGGACCGTATTGCGATCTTGCATGGCGGAAAAATCATTACGACTGGTACTCTTACTGAACTTAAAGAGATGTTCCCACCAGCAAAAGTGGAGTATGTCGAGAAGCAGCCGACATTAGAAGAAATTTTCCTTGCGATCATCGGTAAAAAGGAGGAGATGTAAAATGAAAAGTAAAACAGGGGTATTACTAGGTCGTTTAATGCGCAACATCATGCGCAGTCCGGATACGATTATTACGGTTGCGATTACGCCGATTATGATGATGCTGTTGTTTGTCTACGTATTTGGCGGCGCCATAAAGACAGGAACGGACAACTACGTCAATTATTTATTGCCGGGAATCTTGCTGATGGCTATCGCATCCGGTGTCGCTTACACATCCGTGCGGTTGTTTACGGATGTAAAGAGCGGACTGATGGCACGTTTCATTACTATGCCCATCAAGCGCTCGTCGGTATTATGGGCTCACGTATTAACATCACTTGTTGCTAATGTGCTTACTATCGTGGTGGTTATCCTTGTTGCGCTCTTAATGGGCTTCCGTTCCAGCGCTAATATTCTGGATTGGCTCGCGGTAGTTGGAATACTCGGGATGTTTACGCTGGCGCTGACATGGTTGGCTATCATTCCCGGGTTGACAGCGAAGTCTATGGAAGGGGCGACAGCCTACTCGTACCCACTAATTTTTCTGCCCTTTATTAGTTCGGCCTTTGTTCCTACCGAAACTATGCCAAAAATTGTTCGTGCGTTCGCTGAGAACCAGCCTGTGACTTCAATTGTGAATGCGATTCGTGCCCTCTTATATGAAGGGACTGTTGGCAACGATATTTGGATTGCACTTGCTTGGTGTGTGGGCATTATGGTTATCGCTTACTTCTTCGCCGGTAAAGCATTTAAACGTCAGTTAGGGTAACACCATCGGTTCGGTGCCCTATGGTAACTAAATCTTCTGAAATGAAATATATGTTTGGAAAAGTGGATTTAAATCACATTAATCTTAGTTATTGCTATAATTGTTAATATTCTTACTGGTTACGCAGTTGGTACGTAAGTAGGTTCAGACGTTGAGAAAAATCAGCCTGAGAGAGTTAAAGGGGAAGAGATAATATTTTGACCTCAATTCTAATTGCCATATAATAAATGCAATTTTTATACATGAAAAGCCCAACTATTTCCTTAGGTGGGCTATATCTTTATTACAAAATACGAAAGTATACTCTCTTTTTTCTAAATATGTAATTATGCATATTTAGAAAAAACTACACTTAATAAATATTACATATAGTAAATGGAAACTTGTGGTGTTATTCTTTTAACAAGCGTAACGCGTCAAACATAATAGAAGGTGTGATGGTACTAAGTAAGAGAAGTTCTTTTTTTCTGAAAAATGCATATTGATTCGATATTAGTTATAATTATTCAGTTAGATGATTTTATGTTTTCTTAATTTATTCCTTTATATCTACAATGATTATTTATTATAACAGTTTTCATGTCTAAAATAAGATGTTTCAGCAAAGGGGAATATAACTATCTTTATAATGAGTTCCCAATATAATCAACGTGTTAACAAAAAGGATATCTGTATTATTTTCCCCTTTTTGCTAACTAATACAGCTTCAAAAAATAGACACAATTGCTACATACCAATTGTAATTTATTATCTATTCATAATTCTGTTTATTCTGACTTTCTAAAAATAAAAAAATATTAGACTCGCAAATATAAACGTTATAATGAGGGCGTCGAGAGGTAACCGATTACCTACGGAGAAAATATTAAACATTTTAAAATTGGACAGACTGAAACGATTAATTGCAGAAAGGTGTGTGACCAGAAGGGGAATTTCTTCAAAATAGTTTAGTAGCAGCGGACATCGTATTAGCTGGTGTAAACAATATCATCAATGCTGACGAAGTATAGGGTTGGAGGATAAATGCCTCGCACATTAAGAGAGACAGCTTTAGGTGGAATCGTTTACAATATGGTGCATCTAGTAAGCGATTCATTTTTTAAGAATGGTCTACATTCTTTAGCCTAAAAAGAGACGTAAGAATAGGATACAAGGGGGATTTATTATATGAATGGCAATACTGCAAAAAAAATAGAATTTCAAGCTGAAAATACTGCAGTGGAAAATGAGAAATATCTAGATCCTAAAAAGTGGCATAAACAAGATACTACCTGGGCGTTGAGCCTTTTTGGAACAGCAATTGGAGCAGGGGTACTCTTTTTACCTATTAATGCAGGTTCAGGTGGTTTATTATCATTACTGTTAATTACCATACTTGCATTTCCTGTTATGTATTACTCACATAGGGCACTTGCTAAAATGATATACGCTTCTAATTCTGCTGATGAGGGGATCACAGGTACAATAAGAGAGTATTTTGGAAATAAGGCAAGTATAATTTTTAACATAGTATATTTCGTTTCAATTTATACGATCGTGCTGATGTATTCGGTTGCACTTACAAATACTGCAAGTAGTTTTATCGTGCATCAATTGCACATGCAGGAGCCTCCAAGGGCCATTTTATCGCTTGTATTAGTACTCGGTCTTATAGCTATACTAAACTTTGGTCAAGATATCATTGTAAAGGTAATGAGCATGCTAGTATATCCTTTCATAGCTTCTTTACTTTTTATCTCAATATCTTTAATTCCACAGTGGAATACGTCAATGCTTAGTTTTTCAAGTGTTTCTACTGCTTCAACAGGAACAGGGTATTTTGGAGTGATATTGATGATACTACCAATCATAGTATTCTCATTTAATCATTCTCCTCTTATTTCGTCATTTGTTATGAAACAGAGAGCTACCTATGGAATAGAAGCTACTGATGCCAAATGTGCTCAAATACAAAAAGTTTGTTATATTATGACATTCGTTGTTGTTATGTTCTTTGTTTGGAGCAGCGCACTGAGTTTAACTCCAAAAGATCTTATGATGGCTAAAGAACAAAACTTATCAATCCTATCATATCTTGCTAATGAGCTTAATTCACCTGTAATCACTATTGTAGCTCCTATCATTGCTTTTGTGGCTATAACAAAGTCTTTCCTTGGCCATTATATAGGAGCATATGAAGTAATGCGTGATATGATTATCAAGTCCGGTAAAACACGTGGGAAAGATATAGGAGAAAAAACAGTTAAGACAATGATTCTTACTTTTGTCGTATTAACATGCTGGTATGTTGCTTATGCAAATCCAAGTATTCTTGGAATCATTGATGCCCTTAGCGGTCCGTTAGTTGCTGCGATCTTATGTCTATTACCAATGTATGCGATTCGTAAAGTACCAGTACTGGCTAAATACAGAGGGAAAATGAGCAATGTGTTTGTCATTATTGTAGGTATACTTACTGTCCTAGCAAGTATTAAGTCATTATTCTAATTCACTATTGTTTGTTCTAGTGTGAAAATAATGGAATATGAAAAAAGAACATGAGATGATGGATAAGATAAATCCATCTTCGAATTTTAATGAGTGTTAAACTTTAATATAAAAAGACATGAACAAAGATTTTATCTAGGGTGAAATATTTATAATCAAACTACTAAAAAGGTATTACATTTTAATGATGTAGTGCCTTTTTTATTGCAGTTACATTTAAATATCTATGGTATTATATGTAATATAATAATCAAAATGTAGGTATAGGAGGATATATAGGAGGTTATATATGAGATATGTTCAGGTATCTTCAAAAACATATAGGGATAATACAGGAAGGAGTATAGACTTTCCTACTCTTCTAGTTGAGTATAATGGAGAAACAATGCTTTTTGAACAATTACACAGATATCAAATAAAGAATCGTAGTAAAAGCAGAACTTGGCATAAGAAGTTAGTACAAGCTGTTGGACTGTTGCTTGATTATATGGAAGCTAATCAGAAATATTATTCTTCTCCAAAAGAATTCTTTGATACATTTACGGAGTCTGTTTATTCAGGAACAATAAATGAAGAAGGTTTAGACCCTTCGGGGCTTTATTGGTTACCTAAAAGAGTTGAAACAGCAAATATGCTTTTATCTGCTTTAAATGGGTTATCAGATTGGTTATATGAAGAATATGGAGCTGTTCAATTAAACCCTTGGAGAAAAGCCACAAGATACGAAGAACGACTTAACTGGATGGCACAGATAAACAAAAGTCAGAACTCATTTCTAGGACATTTAAATGATGTTCATGAAATCTCTGAAACTGCAAAGTTAGCTCGCAATGCTGTTAGAAGAAGAAAACCATACTCATCAAAAGGAGATACAAAAGCCTTCCCCGAAAATAAAATACATGAGCTCCTATGGGAAGGGTTTAAGAATACAAGAAAGAACTATGAATTAGACCTTGTTGACCGTTATAACTGGCGTGATATTGCCATTACTATACTGATGCATGGCGGTGGACTTAGGCATAGTGAAGTATTTCATTTATGGGTACAGGACGTATTCCTTGACCATGAAGACCCAAATCTTGCTGTGGTACGAATCTATCATCCAAGCGAAGGAAGAGCCCCGCAGGATTTCAAGAACCCTACTACTGGTAAATATATAACAGACAGAGAAAGCTATCTGCTGTTAAAATATGGTTTACTTCCACGCAATATGTATTCCGCACAGGACAAACGATTTGCAGGGTGGAAAGAGCCAAGACTTGATAACGATGAAGATAAATACATGCATGTTTACTGGTTGTCAAAGGAATGGGGATACATCTTTATGTATGTATGGAAAATGTATATGGCAAAAAGGTTAAGAGATGGAATTAAGGATACTCACCCATTTGCCTTTGTCTCACATTCGCCTAAAACACTAGGAGAAATGATGCCACTTAGGACTCAGAGGGAGTCTCACGAAAAAGCGGTTGAAAAGATTGGTTTGACAGTCGGAAAGAAAGATGGCACTACTCCACACGGACATAGACACGCATATGGTCAAAGACTTAAAAATGCCAATATACCTGACGGCATCAAACAAATTTCCATGCACCACAAATCCATAGAGTCTCAGAACGTATACACAGAGCCAACAGTTGCAGATGTTACAGCTTCACTAAATAATGCCACTGCATCTTTGGATAATGGTTGTGTACTTCCAATGCAGACTGAGATTGATGCATGGATGAATGAAGAAACTAAACAGCAGAACAGATACAGATATAGGAGAAAATAAATGGGAAGAAAAAGTTATGATAATTTTTTTAAGTATAAAATGATTGAAGAACTTTGCAAAGGCAAAACATCAAATGATATTGAGCGAGAATATGGTGTTAAACATACTACTGTTTTGAACTGGCTCCGAGATTTCATTAAAAACGGAGCTTTTGGTGATAATGCATTATCGCCAAAAGAAAATCTGAGGCTTGAACAGTTAAAGGAAAAAGCCAGGAAAAGAGAACTTGAGTTAAGGTCTCATGGAACGACTAGGAGTGAAAACCTCGAATGGCTTTTAGAATATGCTTCTGATTTACAGCAATGGAATGAATATGCATCGGAATGGGTAAAAACGGTTGTAAGAAACAAATCCTTAACACTTAAATCTCTATCAAACTTCTTTAAAAAATATGTTATTCCCTATAACATCACTAGGTCTGCGCAGGAGTTCATTTCAATAGAATATGACACCCCAGATTTTTACGAAATTATTTATGCAGAAAGAGGCTCACAATCCCTTGCTTTAGTTGAAGCAAAAAAGAATGTTGAATTTGTTGACTGGATTATTGAGGAGAAGTTTTCGGTTGAAGATGATTTAGGAAACAAACTTATTCCAGCAGAATTTAAAAATCCTCTAACAAAATACTTACCAGACTATGTAAAATCATCGCAACGTAATGAATCAGATAAGAATGTTCTGCCTTATAGGTACATAAAAGACCTTCGTAATATACTCTGCCCTCCAAATGCAACCTGCTTTAGAGACTTGAAATTTGCACAAAGTGCAAGCGATTCAAGTAGAGCAGGTGGTGATTGGTTCATTGTTGATAAGTCTGTTATTGATAAAAATGACACAGACTGTGTTTACAGATTCAGAAAAACTTCCAAGTATGACCAGAGAAGAAAAGGACTTTCTGAAGAAGTATATGAGATGTGGTTTCCGGGGACTACTGTGTTGCTTTTGACAAAGCTCCTTCTTCCTTTGAGAACTTATCAGGTGCGTATGCTTGACAGTGGAGAAATGGATACTTATAAGTATGTGCAGTCTATGCGAAATGTGGCTGGAGAATGGATTAAGAATGATTCACATTTAAGTCAGGGTACAAAAAGAAATCCTTTTGAAAGAGGAGTTCTTCGTAAATTCAAAGACAAAACAACGCAGCTTGAAATGACAGATTTTTTTATCAACACGAATAAAACAGCAGACATCAACAAAGAGGAATCCGATAAAGGTTATGACATTCCTTGGCAGTACGAAGAAGCACAATACTGGCTTGCAAAACTTAGGGATTGGCAGATGAAGTACAATCCTATTTCTCAACCTGCAAAATGGGCAGACATGAAAAGAAACCACTTAGGACAGATAAAAGATGTAAGGATTTTAAAACAAATGGGGGAAATCACATTTCTTTTCAGAAATCCTACTTCAATAGGACAGGAACACTTGCCAATAGGAGTACAAGGATCGGATTCTTTTTGGTATAAGACACTTAAACAGCTTGAGGTTCAACTTAAAGAAAATACAGCATCCGAAGAAGAAAGAACATTAAAATTTGTGCGTCCAGACCGTGGAGATATGACTTATTATCCCCTTCATTCACTCAGAGTATCACTTATAACTGCCTATGCTCTTGAAGGTGGAGTTCCAATGCCTATTCTTTCAAAGGCTATCGCAGGTCACGCAAGACTCATTATGACTCTTTATTATACAAAAGCAGGTATTTCATATGTTACAGATACAATGAATCAGGCTGAAAAGAGCATTCTTGAAAATGATAAAGAAGCTTTTGATAGATTTATTAGAGATGCAAAGTATGAACAGTTAGAAACAAGTGTAGCTGCCAATGATCCAATAGCTTATCAGGCAGTAATCAACGCTCAAAAATCAGGTGCAAGTATTATTATAAGTGATAAAGGAATTTGTCCTAAAGGCTGTTTTGGATGCGATTCAGGTGGCACATATGTTAATGATGATACGGATAAAATCACTTATGGTGTTGTTCCGGGTTTTCCAGAGCAGAACTGTGTCAGATGTAGATGGTTCGTAACTAGTCCTGCTTTTCTTCCTGGCTTAGTGCATCATTTTAATACCATAGGCTACAATATGGGCGAAACAGGAAAACGAGTGATTAAATATCAGCATGATATAGAACTTTTAGAAAATGAAAAATATGAATGTGAACTTAATGGAACCATATTTACAAAACATCATGAATTGCTTAAATATGAGCAATTATATACACAGGAGATACAGAAGAATGATAAGCTAGCAAACGATTATAATGCCACTCTTCGCCTTATTGATAAGTGCATGAAGTTAATCAAAGAAACATCTTCTGATGATGGATTTCAGCTTGTTACCGTAGGTTCTATATCGGATGTTGGAATTTCTATTGACAACGTTGAACATGAACTTGAACAGCTTCAAATCATCTGTAATGGGGCGGAACTGTTTCCTGAAACAGATGCAAGCAAGGTAGTTCTTCAAAGGTCTCAAATCATAGATCTAACATTAAAAAATAACAATAAAATGCCCGTTATGTTCTCATTAACAGAAGAAGAACAGCTCATTGCAGGAAATCAATTCATGAGGCTTTTGATTAATCGTGCAGGTAGTTTAAAAGATGCCATTCCTTATGCAATCGGGCGTAAGAAACTTGAAGAAATCGGGTTTGAGAATGAGTTTGTTAATCAACTTAAATCTGTGACTTTAAACGGTAATTTATTACCAATATAGATAGTTCTACTATTGATTAAGAATAATTTATGTATTGGAGGATATATGATGGAAATGCATCCAGATAAACTGTTCTTAAAGTTTTACGAGAACGCTTCTACAAGGAAAAAGAAAACATTAGAACTCATAAATAATGCCTGTAAAAACAGTCCGAGTCTGACATAAAAGATTTTTCCATTGGCACCATAGCCAGACTGATAGCAGATGATGGCGGTCCAAGTGAACAAGCACTTAGAAACAAAAATGCCGAGGATTACAGGGTTTTGATAAGCCAGTGGGCTGAATACTATAAAACTACCACTAAAAAGCCTAAAAAAGAAAAGAGAACAACCGTAAACGATGATATCTTAGCAAGTATCTCCGAACCAACAACCAAAGCATTGGTTGGTATGCTTATGGCAGAGAATAAAAAGCTCAAAAGAGAAAACTCTCTGCTTAAGGAACAAACAACCTTTACGATTGATTTGCGTCCTATAAACGATATAAGTAAAAATAAGGATGTCGTTATAGTCGAGCCTTCTTATAATCTGACAGATACCGAAATAGATGCGCTGAGAAATGCCATATCAAACGAATTTATGAACCATCAGGGATGGACTACCGATAAATATGGCAGAGTAAAAGAAAACGGCATTCAGGTATATAAGGCAGGATATATAACTGCCATACAAAAAATTCTTAATGAAAAATAAAAAAAATACATCCATTATCTCAAAAAAGATTGATTTAATGGATTTATTTTTACATACAGGGGTCACGCCACACATCCATCAATTTAAGGT
>NZ_VOVA01000029.1 GCF_015071065.1 Bacillus cereus
CCATCATTTCCACTACATTACGAAAACTCAAGTTGTACCGCAGGTACCATCTCACTGTTAACAAAATAACGTCTGGTTGATAATGCTTCCATTTGAACAAACTTTCCTTTTCCATACTAATCACGCACCCTTTCTAGAGTAATAGTATCAGTATGTCCAAGTTTTATAGATTTATTGTAATTATCCTGAAGTTTTTGCACCAGAACCCAAATGATAGCTATCTTCTCATCTCTTTCTTTAGACGACACTTTTACAATGATTGGACGTTCTTTCGAATCTAATGGGTACATGGTGATTTCCCTTTTTTATTTTTTCTATCTGATATTTTTCCAATTACTTAATATTTATTTTACTTCCACAATCACAAATGATACTATGCTTAAGAGTTTTTATTTGTGATTGACACTTTACACAAAAACTTTTTTTAGATTTCATACCTTTTCCCTCTTTCCCATGTTATACAATAATACTTTTATACAGTTTTATTTTTGAAGTGTTTTAAAACAACTTTTGCAAGCATGTGAATAAAGTTTGGGTCTATATTAGGCATTGAAGTACGGTAATAGTTAGCATTTAATTCATCTGTAATTACTTTACATTCGTAATCATTATCATATAGGACTTCTAAATGATCTGCTACAAATCCAACAGGAGCATAAATAAATGAGCGATAGCCTTGCTCGTATAAATCTCTTGTTATTATTTGAACATCTGGTCCTAGCCAAGGCTCACCTGTATTACCTTCACTTTGCCACCCTATTATAACGTTATGAAAATTAAGTTCTTTTTTTATAAGTTTTGCTGTTTTACTAAGTTGTTCTGGGTATGGATCATTTCGCTTTAAAATTTTTTCAGGCAAACTATGCGCAGAGCAAATAACAATGGTTTTTTCCATTTCTTCCTTTACCATTCTATTTAATATTTCTCCAATTTTCTCGGACCAATAATGAATAAATCCTTCTTCTTGATACCAGTCGTTAATGGAGGTAATTTCAAGCCCTCCGATTTCCTTAGCAGTCTTTTTGGCACGTCGATTATAAACTTCCGTACTGAAGGTAGAATAGTGGGGGGCAAGAACAATAGAAACGGCCTCTTCAATGCCATCTTTTTTCATTTCCATAACAGCATCTTCTATAAAAGGCGATATATGTTTTAAACCAAGATACATTGTAAATTCTACTTCATTTTGCTCTTTATTTAAGGCCTCCTCTAGTTTTTTAGCTTGGTTAAAGGTAATTTCTGCAAGTGGAGAAATACCTCCTATTTCATTATATCGATTTCTTAAGTCTGTTATCATTTCTTCTGTTGGCTCTTTTCCATGACGTATATGAGTGTAGTATGGTACTAAATCCTCCTCTTTATATGGAGTACCATAAGCCATGACTAGTAATCCTATCTTTCTACTTTTCATTATTTCTTCACCTCTTCAATCCATTTTGACACCTAGAGCAAATTCCATGAATTTCTATTTTATGGTTGTGAATCTTATATTTTGATAATTTATCCGCTAATTCTTCAACCCCTATCAGCTTAGGAAATTCAAAATTAACTATATCTCCGCATAATTCACATATAACATGATAATGATGGGTTTTAAAAAATTCATACCTACTAAGGCCATTACCATATGGTAATTCATTTAGAATCTGCATGTTAACAAATAGATTAACATTTTTGTATACGGTATTCACACTTATATATGGTATTTCCCGATGTATATCCTCAATAGTTGGATGTCCTTTTAGAGAAATAAACGCTTGTAAGATTTGCATTCTTTGGGGTGTTGCACGTAATCCATGTTTCTTTAAAATAGCAATCTCTTCTGAAAAAAGTTTCTCTTTCATAATATTTAATCCCCTTACTTGGAGATAAAGAATAGGTATTCGTCACAGAACAACGAATACCCAACGTGAATAATGGTTGAGAATAAATATGAGAATAGTTTTATATAAATATCTTTATCTATTCATTAATTAGTTTTTTGCTTTTTTAGTAATCGTTATGATCATAGGTAATACTTTCAGCTAAAATGGACACCTGAGAAAGCTGCTTGCTTATCTCAGGTGACTCTTTCTTATCAACCGTAATAACAGTTAATTAAGGTCAAAACGATCTGCATTCATTACTTTAACCCAGGCAGCTACAAAGTCACGTACAAACTTCTCTTTGTTATCATCTTGTGCATAAACTTCTGCAATCGCACGTAGAACGGAGTTTGACCCGAACACTAGATCAACTCTAGTTGCTGTTCTTACTACTTCACCTGTGTTGCGGTCACGTCCTCCGTATACGCCTCCGTCTACAGGCTTCCATTCTACACCAATGTCAAGTAGGTTTACAAAGAAGTCGTTAGTAAGTGTGCCTACACAATCAGTGAATACACCGTGTTTTGTGCCACCATAGTTTGTATCTAAAGCACGCATACCACCAATAAGGGCAGTCATTTCCGGTGCAGTAAGGCCTAGTAGTTGTGCTTTGTCTACAAGAAGCTCCTCTGAACTAACACTGTACTCTTTCTGTTGATAGTTACGGAAACCATCAGCAACAGGCTCTAGCACGTCAAAGCTTTCTGCATCAGTTTGCTCTTCAGTTGCATCACCACGTCCTGGAGCGAAAGGAACAGTCACATCAAAACCTGCTTCTTTAGCCGCTTTTTCTACCGCAGCAGTTCCACCTAGTACAATTAAGTCAGCAAGACTTACATTTTTCTCAAGATGACTTTGAATGTCTTCTAGTACTGAAAGGACTTTTGAAAGCTGTTCCGGTTGGTTCACTTCCCAATCTTTTTGTGGAGCAAGACGAATACGTGCACCATTTGCACCACCACGATTATCTGAACCACGGAATGTGCTTGCTGAAGCCCAAGCAGTTGTAACTAGTTCGCTAATTGTAAGTCCTGAGTCAAGAATTAGTACTTTAATTTTTTCTACTTCTTCTTCTGTTAATTCATAATCAACAGTTGGAACAGGATCTTGCCATATAAGATCTTCTTGTGGAACCTCTGGACCGAGATATCTTGCTTTAGGACCCATATCACGGTGTAAAAGCTTAAACCATGCGCGAACAAATGCATCAGCAAACTCATCTGGATTTGCATGGAAACGACGTGAAATCTTCTCATAGATTGGGTCATGACGCAATGCTAAATCAGATGTAAACATAACTGTCGGAACTTTCTTGGATGAATCTGCTGCATCTGGTGCAAGGTCTTTTTCATCAGGATCTACAGCCATCCACTGATATGCTCCTGCAGGACTCTTAGTCAACCACCATTCATATCCGAATAATAAATCAAAATATCCGTTATCCCATTGTATTGGGTTAGCAGTCCAAGCACCTTCAAGACCACTAGTGATGGTGTCGCCACCTTTCCCACTTCCATATGAGCTTAACCAACCTAAGCCTTGTGCTTCAATTGGAGCTGCCTCTGGCTCTGGACCAATTTGTGCAGCATCTCCTGCACCATGTGCCTTACCAAAAGTATGTCCGCCTGCAATTAATGCAACTGTGTCTTCATCATTCATACCCATACGTCCAAAGGTTTCGCGAATGTCGTGAGCACTTGCAATTGGATCTGGCTTACCGTCTGGACCTTCTGGGTTAACATAAATTAGACCCATCTGAACGGCAGCAAGTGGATTTTCAAGCTCTCTTTCACCAGAGTAACGGTTAGTCCCTAGCATTTCTGTTTCAGTACCCCAGTAGATGTCTTCTTCTGGATGCCAAATGTCTGCACGTCCGCCTCCGAAACCAAAAGGCTTAATACCCATTGATTCAAGAGCAACATTACCTGTTAGAAGCAATAAGTCAGCCCAAGAGATCTTGTTACCGTATTTTTGCTTGATTGGCCATAGTAATCTACGTGCTTTATCAACGTTCGCGTTATCAGCCCAGCTGTTTAGTGGAGCAAAACGTTGGTTACCAGTTCCGCCGCCCCCACGTCCGTCACCAGTACGATATGTTCCTGCAGCATGCCAAGACATACGGATAAACATTGGACCATAGTGTCCATAGTCAGCAGGCCACCAATCTTGGCTGTCTGTCATTAGATCGTGGAGATCTTTTTTAAGAGCTTCATAATCTAGCTTTTTAAATTCATCAGCATAATTAAATTCTTTTCCCATAGGATTAGATTTTTTGTCATGCTGATGAAGAATGTTCAAGTTCAACTGGTTTGGCCACCAGTCTCTATTAGTCGTAGCACTAAATTTGTTACTAGTAACACCACCGTGACTAAATGGGCATCCTCCAGTATTAGCATTGGTATTAGTGTCCATATTTATTTCCCCTCTCCATTTCAATTAAGCAGCAAATAATTTGACTAACTTATTGAAACAAATTAACATATTTGATTTTTGCTCACTTCTCATCACCTCATAAGAGTGAAAGTTAAGCACAACTAAATGATAACACTTTTCATTTAAAAGTCAATGTTATTTTAGAATTGTTATTAACAAGTAAACTATATCAATAAATTCACTTGTAAGTACTTTGAAAATAAAGAGAAAAAATAACATAAAAAATGAGGAGGGGTCCCTCCTCTTCATAATGAAGTACTTATCTGTAAAATTGCATTTTGCATTTTATTCATCTTTTTTTCTAACTCACAGTGCTACTATTAATCTTCTCCAATCTGGCTCGATTGTTGAACAAAGAAATACTCTACAAAATAGATCTTTTTATCAATTTTATTATAAATGATCAGACTTTTTTATAAATCATCGAATTTTATTTTAAATCCACACTTACCTACTTTTACCACCCATATCCAACACCACCAATTCTGTATTTTTTATTCTCATTTTTAATTCCTTTCAAACTACCACCCAATCCGGTACATGAAATTATATATAATAAAACAATAAAAATATCATATTAAAACCAATAAAAATAGTTACCACCAATTATACTTTTATAAGAATATAAAAGTATAAAATATAAAATATACCCCCTAACTATGTCCAGAGTTTCCACCAGGACGTTCTCTTTTTTTTAGCGGCTGCTACTTCCTCCTGGGCCGAAATAATAAGCCTTTTCGTTTCCTGCATTTCTCTAATGACTTTTATCAGATTTTCGTCTCTTTGCTCTAACCTTTTTTCTATCCTTTCTTCACGTTCCTTCCTATCTTTCATATCATCTTCAATTAACTTATTCCTTTGATCTATACGATCCCCTAGTCTCTTTTCCATTTCTAACAGGTTCGCTTGCTGCACCTTATTGATTTCTTCTATCATAGCGCTATATTGTTGTTGGAATTGATATTGTATTTGATAAGGCGTTGGATTTGCCCCCTGGGACTCTTCCGATCCCAAATTGATTCGCAATCATTTTGGCGGCTTTTTCTAAGGTCATACCATCTTGCTTACTCAATTCTACTAACTGTTCAATAAGTAACACATCAAATTCTGTATACTCTCTTCTTCCTCTACTATTCTTTTTCACATCATACCCTTCACGCTCAAGAACATCTGAATACTTTCTAAGTGTGCTGCCGCTCAATCCTAAGCGACCATAAACCTCATTAGCGGTGTATACATAGCGCTACGCCACCTCCTATAAGGGATAGCACCACACATCCATCAACTTAAGAAT
This sequence comes from Bacillus cereus, assembly GCF_015071065.1. GTDB lineage: Bacteria > Bacillota > Bacilli > Bacillales > Bacillaceae_G > Bacillus_A > Bacillus_A cereus_BA. The sequence continues at coordinate 5,593 of NZ_VOVA01000029.1, forward strand.
TTAATTGTTTCCTAAAATAAAAAAATGAGCCGAACTCTCATACATAACTGTGAAAAGGTAAATTTTTCGATTAGCTTGAAAGGTATGGAAATATGCCAAATTACAGGAGTGAGTCAAGTAGCTCTGTATCGTAGATTAAAAGAACTTGAATAAGTTTCCATACCCCAAGAATATATGACTACAGAATGGTATGTATTATCATAAGAGATTAAATAAAAACACCAAAAATATAACCTAACATTATTGGATTAATTTCTAATTTTGTGGAAATGTATAGTGCACTGATCTTATTTTTTAGTGGCTAAATATTCGAGAGGTATTCTTTTTTATCAATCGTACGGTATAAGTAACCCTATACTCCTTTGCCCTTTATATAAATCTCTTCCGATTTCTAAGACAATTGTATGTGTTTCTTTTTCTGAGCTTGATAAAGCTTTATCAAGCTAGTTTTTATATTTGTGGACCAAAAGTATGATGATTGCAGGATGAACGGAAATACTACATTCCTTCAGTATTTTAGGTACATTGTGATAGCTTTCAAAAAAATTTTTAATATTATCGGTCTGCTATTCCATGTTTTGTTCTACTAACGTCTAACTTACTTTCTAAAACTTTGCAACAGAGCTAAGAAAATCTTCATTAAATACATAAGTAAGCTGTCAATCTATATTAATAACACACTTTATAATTCGGGTGAAAGTTATTAGAAGAGATTGTAATTGTATGTTCATCTTTCGTTCATAATTATTTAGTATTTTAAAACAATACCAGGAGAGTTTGAGTGATTATACAAAGATAATTTCATGTTCTATTAGATACTCCATATAGCTAGGATCCCCTGCGATACTTTCATCATTGTCGTAGGAGAATATAATTTATTCTAATGCTAAATAAGTATGGTCATGAATTATAGTTTTTATTACTCTCAATAGGAAAATTGCTTTTCATATGTATTAAGAATAAATCAAAAGTATTTACTGAATAAAAAATTCACTAAAAAGGAGTTGAAATAAAATGAGATCATTGTATGGGAGATTTGTCATTATATCAGCTGTTATTATGGTAATTAGTAGCATAGTGGCATTTCTACTTACAAATATATATTACCATGTGTATTTAAAACCATATAACAGTGAAAAAATTCTAAATTATGCCCTATATATAGAACATTTATATGAGGAAGACAGTGAACTAAATAAAGAGACATATCTACAATCTATTTCCAATCTTGGTTTTGCAATCTATATGGTAGATGAAAAGAAACAAGGAAAACGATATGGAGAGGGCTTTAAAAAAATTAATATTAGTGATGAGGCCATTGATAGTGTACTAAATGGTAATGTATATAACGGGATTGAGAACTATCCTAATCGATTGTTTTCCACTGGCTTTTTTGATAATACAGTAGCAAATAGTATTGGAATCCCTATTCATACCAATGGACAGCAATTTGCCCTATTTATTCGCCCGGATATTCAGCAGCAATTTGGAGAGTTGCGAATTTTTTACGCGGTATTGTTAGGGCTAATCATATTCATTAGTTTGACCTGTATTGCGGTAGCTACTCGTTTTGTTGTTCGTCCAATTCAAAAATTTACACAAGCGACACAAGAAATTGCGAGTGGAAAATATAATTTAGTATTACCGGAATATCGAAAAGATGAAATTGGGGTGCTTGCAAAGAACTTTCGTAAGATGGCAAAAAGGTTGCAAAACTCAGAACAAATGCGTCAAGAATTCGTTTCGAATGTTTCACATGAATTTCAATCCCCATTGTCATCCATCCAAGGGTTTTCTAAAACAGTAAAAACAGAGGATTTAACTGCGTTAGAAAAACATCGTTATTTGAGTATCATTGAATCAGAAAGTCAACGTATGTCTAATATGTGTAAACAATTACTAACACTTGCATCACTCGATCAAGAAGAACTTACTTTACGTAAAGAATTTTTCAATCTAGGAAAACAAATAAGAAGTATTATTTTTATGTCTGAGTGGGAATGGCAAGAAAAAGATCTTGCAATTGAAACGGATATTCCTCATATCGAGATTTACGGAGATAAGAATCTACTTCATCAAGTATGGACGAATGTATTTACTAACAGTATAAAATTTACAGAAAGCGGGAAAAGTATTTCGTTTGAAGCTGAAGAAAATGAATTAGAGTGGCGTATTGCTATTACTGATAGGGGATGTGGCATTCCGAAGGAAGAGATAAAAAGCATTTTTGATCGATTTTATAAAGTCGATTCAGCTAGAAATAGAAACATTAAGGGTAGTGGGTTAGGATTGTCTATTGTAAAAGAAATCATTGAACTTCATGAGGGTGCAATAACAGTGGAAAGCGAGATAGGGAGTGGTACCACCTTTACTATTTATCTTCCCAAAAATAGAGAAGGAATGGATTTAGATGATTAATAACTAAAAGATTTCTTTAGAACAAGTCTCTTTTCGTATATATAATGAAAGCTTTGTACTTATAAGAGGTGAGGTTTCATTTTAAAATTGTCTTTTGTAATGTTCCATTCATAATCTGTTCATATTCCTTATTTATGATAAGTGCATAGGCAAAGCACAAAATAAGGAGGAAAAAGGAATGTTTTTAGCTCTTAAAGAATTAAAACAGTCAAAATTAAGGTACGGATTAATTGGTACGATTATGATTTTATTATCATTTCTTGTACTTATCATATCAGGGTTAGCGAATGGATTATCCAATGCAAATGCCTCTTCCATTCTTGAAATGAAAGCAGAAAAATTTGTAGTATCAGAAGATGCTGAAGGAAAATTACTACGGTCTCAAATCAAGAAAGAAGATGTAGATAATGTATTAGCACAAGTTAGTGAAAAAGAAGCGGTTCCAATGCATATTGCAATGTCTACATTTGAGAAAGAGGGAAGTTCGAAGAAGGTTGACATTGCCATCTTTGCAAATAAACAAGATTCATTTATTACTCCAAAGGTTATTGAAGGAAAAGCGATTGATTTAGAAGATAATGAAATTATTATTGATGAATCAGCGAAAAATAAAGGGATAGCATTAAATGATAAAATTGTAGATCCTATATCCAAAAAGGCATTTAAAGTAGTTGGATTTACAGAAAATGAAATGTTTAGTCATGCCCCAGTTGCCTATATGAATGAGAAAGTATGGGAAAGCATTGCACTTCCACATCAAAAAGAGTACAACGTTATTGCTTTAAATACTGATAAAGAAATTAATAATGCAAAAGTGGTTGAGAAAAAAGAAGTACTCCAAAGTATTCCTGGGTATAAAGAAGAGCAAGGAACTTTAACAATGATTATTGCATTTTTACTTGTGATTACAGCGTTATTAATTGGTGTGTTCTTCTATGTTATTACTTTACAAAAAACACAAGAATTGGGTGTATTAAAAGCAATTGGTACGAAAAATTCGTATTTAGCTAATAGCTTAGTAGTACAAGCTGTATTCATATCTGCTGTTGCACTATTAGTTGGTATTGGTTTAACCCTTGCGGTACAGACTGTGTTCCCTGAAAGTATGCCGTTCTTACTAACGACGACAATGATCGCGCAGTATTCTATTATCTTTATAGTAATTAGCGTGTTAGGGACATTGGTATCTTTATATCAAGTGTTGAAAGTAGATCCATTAGAAGCTATCGGAGGTGGGATGTAATGGTGACGGATTTAAAGTGGGAAACACCAGCATCATTATTAAAACTAGATAAAGTAAGTAAAGTATATGGAGAAGGTGATACAGAAGTAACAGCCTTACATCCAATCACACTAGATGTAAAAGAAGGGGAATTCATTGGTATTGTTGGACCATCTGGATCGGGTAAAAGTACATTACTTTCCATTGCAGGTGCACTTTTATCTCCTTCGAAAGGAAATATTTATGTATCTGGCCAAGATATAACTAGCTTATCGGAAAAAGAAATGACGGAGGTTCGTTTGAAACGAATCGGATTTATATTTCAGTTTGCGAATCTTGTGCCATTCTTAACAGTTAAAGAACAACTTCTATATATCGCAAAATTAAAAGGGGAAAATAAAGCTGAAGCAGACACATATGCCACTGAATTACTAAAGACATTTGGATTAACACATCGAATCAATCATTACCCTAGACAACTTTCTGGTGGTGAAAAACAACGTGTAGCCATTGCTCGTGCTTTTATGAATGATCCAGATTTGATTTTAGCCGATGAGCCTACTGCTAGTTTGGACTCAAAACGTGCTAGAGAAGTGGTTGAAATGATGAAGCATGAAGTAAAGAAAAATAAAAAATCAGCAATTATGATTACTCACGATGAAAAAATGCTTGATGTATGTGATCGTATATTGACGCTTCGAGACGGGAAATTACTACGGAAAAATGAGGTCTGAAAATAAGTAAAGATAAAAACGCCCTTACAGAATTAGATGTAAGAGCGTTTTTTCAACAAGATAAATTCATTAATTATTATATCAGGAAATTAAATAACATAATGTAATATTCCATTCATACTCTGTTCATAATCCTTAGATAAAATAAATCTTGTAAAAGGAAGAGAGATTTTGGAAAAGGGAGATTTCATGCTGTTTGGGCTCCTTTAGTTTTGAGAAAGCAGAATAAAAATATGATTGCAAAGTTTCACACATTAAGTGTAATTGTGTGGTTAATTCCATATATTTCAGGGCTTGTATACGGAATGACAAACAACTCATAAAATGGATTTAAATTTTCTAAACAAAAATAATGTAGTTCATACATTTGGAGGTATATAATGAAGAAATTATTTAATGCAGCGTTCTTTTACTTAGTACTAGGATTATTGTCTGGTATATTTGCAAGGGAGTTTACAAGGGCAAAAGACATTGAAGGTGCTACAATGCTGAATGTTATACATACTCATGTACTGGTACTTGGCTTTGTATTCTTTTTAATTGCATTAGCATTATCAAAAGTATTTACAATTCATGAAGCAAAAAGTTTTAATAAATGGTTTATTGTTTATAATTTAGGACTAATTTTAACGGTTGTAGCAATGCTAGTTCGCGGGCTTCTTCAAGTGAATGGTACTGATTTTAAAGGATTAAGTCATATGGCTGGACTGTCTCATGTAATTATTAGTGTTGGCTTGGTTTGGTTTATGATGTTACTTAAGAAATCTTATAGGAGGCACCATACATCGCCATCAAGCTAAAAAAGTGTATCCATAAAACGAAAAAACGCTATTCTTTTTGTAGAAATATACAGAAAGGATGGCGTTTTTGTATGAATCTATCGATTCAAGATGAATTTCATTTATTCGCTGAATAGGGGTCACCATACATGCCCATCAAGTTAAAATTTTGCAGCACCCCCAGAACGAAATTTTAGACCTTTTTGTAACAAAGAAGATCATTTTATCGTTTTGGGGTTACTTAATTTCGTTAGGTTGATAGCGATGGGATAGCACCAGCATTTCGTAAATTTCGTACGCTTAGAGTTTCCTGTCCATACCTTACGAATTTGTAAGCTTTTTGTCATGTATTTGAATAGTACTAACTAATACGAGGGGATTATAATACTGACTATACAGCAATTATTATGTGTTAAATAAACTTACAGATGGAGAACTTGAAATGAAAAAATATATTTTATCTTTAATACCATTGATCTTAGGAGTTGGATGTTTAGTTAGCTTTAACACGATCGGATCTAAAGTCGCAACAGATGGAACTCTTGTAGAACCATTTTATTTATTACCGATAGGTTATTTATTCATATCTATCAGTGTAATTAGTCTTTTGGTGAATTTATTACCCCTAATGAAAAAAGTTAATAAATAAACAAAAAAGAATCTTATCTTAATAAGATTCTTTTTTTATTTTATTGAAAGTAAACTTTTTATTAGAAGTTTACTTTCAGTTTCATTAGAAAAAAACAAAAGACGACATTAAACAAGTCGTCTTTTGGCCTCAAAACATCTATCAAAATTTTATTTTTCCTCCTGATTTTCTACCTTTTCAGTTTTAGAACTGAATCCACCTTTAAATCCATCCCAAAAATCACAACCACCTAATGAAAACACAAATACACATAATAAACCTATCATAATACCCTTTTTGTAGTTCACTCTATAACATCCTCCATAAACGCAACTTAATATTATAATTATAATATATAAATTAAAAATATCTATGAAAACAATCTTAAATTAACCTTAAATAATTAGACTGTTGTTATCATTTTTCGAATGTAAACTTTTGAATATTTGTTTACATTGACATCTTGACTCTCTAACAAAAATTCATTCATAAGTGGATTTGTTTCATCCGTAATGTTGACAAGTCCACCGGCTAATGAAATAACGTGTCAAACTTTTTTGGGTCACTTCAATGCCCGGTCGTCTTTTCATTATATTTTCTTTCATGTAATTCTTTTAAAAGCTGTATCATTTCAGCTTGTTGTTTTATCTTCTTACGACCATTTCGATTAATCGCTGCAAGTTCACACGCAATTCCAATGGCAAAGAAAAATAAAAAACTTTCTAACATATAAAATCCTCCACATGCATTGTCTATTAGACAGCTTGGCGTAACTGTTCCTCTTGTAAAACCTGTTTATTCTTATTTTCTTCTTTACGCTGACAATATAAATAAGTTAAGTATTAAAAGAAATACTTGAAGATAATTTTATATTTATGTTTGTTTGCTCCATCTTGCTAGACCTCCGAAAAATAAATTATTTAAACACATATAGTTGTATCACTTACAGTAACCATTAACATTCCGTCACAATCGAAAATTCCTAGTGAATTGGATTTACATTATAACTAAATTTTAATTATTCGATTTTATCATGTATTTATCCTCTAAAAGTTATTTCATCCTTTCACCAAAACTGTGTCTTCTAATCCGTTTTTTTTTGACCCTATATTTTCTATTCTTATTAAGTTTGGAAATATCCTTTAACAAAAATACAATCGTAATGATAACCATTCCAAAATTAAATATAAGAGATGTTATAATAATTTCGTTAGTGAAAGGTAATAAGAAGGTGGATACAAAAAAAATAATGGTAATAAAAGAAATGCTTTGTCTCATTAGTGAGGTAGAATGCCTTTTTCTTGTATTATGGTATGTCATAACTGTGCCAGTAATTAATAATAAAGGAGCAGTAAGAAAGATTTCATAACATTTAACAGCATCTTCAACAAACCAAGGTGAAAATCGCATGGTTGAGGAACACATAAACAGGTTGATTACTAAAGTAAATAATTGTATGAGGGATAACGTTATATTTAATTTTGCTTGTTTCATTTTATTCACCCCGTCATCATTGTTTTATACGAGTGTGTTTATGTTGCTACGATGGAAGTTTTATCAAAATCACTGTTCCCATCTCTTCTTTACTTATAATACTTACCGTGCCGTCATGTAGTTCAACAATTTCCTTCACAATGGTTAATTCAATTCCAGCTCCTGAAGAATGGGTATTAATTTGATAAAAAGGCTGATTCACCAATGGTAAATGTTCTTTTCCAATTCCAATCCCTTGGTCTTTTATATTGATAACAGCTTGTCCTTCTTTTTGTGTTAAATTGACAAAAACTTTTCCATCTTTATGTGAATACTTAATAGCATTATCAATGACATTTTTAAAAATTTATTTTAATCTATTTGTAGCACCAAGCACGTCTATTTCTTTTAAATTAGTAATGATTTCAATCTGTTTTTTCCCGCCTTTGGTTTTAACTGCCAAATTGTTTCGTGAAGGATATGATGTAATGGCACCTTTTCTCTATATAAATGAAGATGATTTAACTCTAATCTTGAAAGGTCTAACAACTCTTCTACAAGATGAATGAGACGATTCGTTTCATTTGAAATGATATTCATTTATCAAGTATTTGATCTTATAGCATAAGGGCGATTCCGTTAGGAATCTATAGTTATTTTTGTTCTTCATTATGTATTTGCACCAGAACCTTTTAAGATACTAAACCTGATAATTAGTTTTCTTACTTTTGCTCTTTTATTTTAATCTTCGCGTCTTTATAGAATGCTAGTTTTTCTGCATTATATTCTTTTGTATATTGATTAAACTTCTCTTTTTCTTTTTGTATTTCTCCATTCAATGTATTAACAGCTTTGACTTTCTCACCAATTTCTTTTAATTGTGTTTCTTTATCTTTTAACTTCCCATAAAGGTCTTTTTCAATCGTCAATGATTTCGTGTAACTTTCATTCATTTTCTGAAAAGCCTCATAACGATTTTCATATGATTCTTCTATCTTTTTTGCTTGCTTTTGTAATTTTTTATCCTCGATTTTATCCACATAACTTTGAACTGACTTTGTTTCTTTTTGCGCTTTTCCTAGTGCATCTTTTTCATTTTCCAACACTTTTTCACGCTCATCTACATTTGCTATAGCCTGTTCTATTTTTTGTAGCACTGCTTCGTTATGCTCTTTTCCTTCTTTTATAATTTGAGTGTACAATTCCTGCCCTTGTGTTTCTAAAGCCTCTAATTTTTTTGCATCATCAAATAATGCTTTTTCCTGCTTTGCTGCATTTTCAAAAGCTACATATAAATTTTCTGTTGGCTTTTCCCCAATACAACCGGATAATACTGCTATCAATAGTCCTCCAACTAATGCGATTTTTCTATAAGTCAATGTTAATTCCTCCATTAGATACGATTATCATGCCAGAAATTCACTGGGAAGTGATCTTCTTCATGATATGCTTCAAATTCATAGCCCTTTTCTTTTAATCCTTTTATAATAGCTGGTACAGCAGCCACAGATTGTGGATGAATATCGTGCATTAAAATAACTTCTTGTGGTTCCGTTGCACCTGCAAGTATATTTTGAACAATTTTAGCTGCGGCAGTATCAACTGGCATCTTATTATATGTCCAATCTAAAGAGTCGATTGTCCAATCCCATACTTTAAGATTAGCTTCTACCACTTTATTACGAAGTGCCTCATTTAATCCTGGCTTTGAACCATATGGTGGGCGTGTTAATTTTGGAGATTCTCCAATAATATTTGCTATTAAACTTTGATCTTCTTTCATTTCATTTACAAACTGGCCGTTTGTATACAATTGCTTAAATTCATGTGTTATACTATGCATTCCCACATAATGTCCTTCTTCTTTCTCACGTTTTACTAACTCTGGAAACTGTTTTACATTTGCACCAATTAAGAAAAACGTTGCTTTCGCATCATTTTGTTTCAAGATATTTAACAATTCAGCCGTATATTTACCAGGTCCATCATCGAAAGTAAGATAAACGACTTTTCTCTCCTTACCATTAAAACGACTTGGTGCTGTTTTCTTTATTTGAATTTTTGGTTGTTCACTTGCTAGCTGCACTGGATTTCCCTGCTTAGCTACAGCTGATGCTGGTGATGTAATAGATTGAAACATAAAATAGCCAGCTGCTATTACAACAATTGCTACAATTGTCATCACTATGCGTTTTACACTAAAAATATTTCCCATTCTTTTGAACTCCTCTACCTATTAACTTTATATATGCGAATATCATTATGTTCTTATGCACGTATTAGCTTTATTACAACTATAAAAACCAGATATTGTATACATTACAATGGAAGTTTTATCAAAATTATTGTCCCCCCCTCTTCTTTACTCACAATACGTATCGTACCACCATGTAACTCAACAATTTTTTTCACAATAGATAATCCAATTCCTTCCCCTGGCGATTGACTATTAACCTGATAAAAAGACTGATTTACAAATGGTAAATGCTCTTTTGCAATTCCAATCCCGCAATCTTTTACACTGATTACTGCTTGTCCTTCTTTTTTTATTAAAGTAATAGAAACTTGCCCTTCTTGATACGAATACTTAATTGCATTATCAATAACATTTAAAAAGATTTGTTTTAAACTACCCTTATCACCAATTAATTCTATTTCTTCTAAATTAGTAATTATCTCCATCTGTTTTTCCTCTGCTTTTGGCGTTAATTGCCAAATTGTCTCATTCAGTATATGCTGTAATTGAATCTTTTGTTTATGCAACTGAAACTGATTTGACTCTAATCTCGAAAAATCTAACAACCTCTCTACAAGATGAATGAGACGCTCTGTTTCACTTGAAATGATATTCATTCCTTGTTTTATTTCTTCTTCAGTTAAACACTCTAGAGACTCTATTGTCTCACTCCACCCTTTAATACCTGTTAGTGGTGTACGCAACTCATGTGAGATGGAAGCAATAAACTCATTTTTCATCAGTTCTGTTTTTTCCATTTTATAGGACATGCAGTTCAAACTATGCGCTAATTCACCTAACTCACCAGGATAATCCTCTTTAATTTTATAATTCAATGTCCCTTCAGCAAGTTTTGATGAAGCATAGATAATTGATTCAATTGGTTTTATAAAAAGATTTGCTAGTCGTCTACTTATTATTAAAACAATTCCTGAGATAATGATCCCCACTGAAAGTGTAAACAAAATAAGTTCAATAATGTTTTTATTTACATTTGTTAGAACAGTTGTATATTTTAAAATACCAATCGTTTGTCCTTGATGAACAAGTGGACTTAATATTTCCAATTGTTTTTGGTTATCTTTTGTAGTAGTGATTTGTTGATACGTATTCCCTTCAAGTAACGAGGAAGGAATCTTTATTTTTTTATTTACTTTTTGTCCACTTGAAGACTGTATCACTATCCCATGCCGATCAATCACTTGTAATTCTGTCCCTTGTAATTGAAAATCCTTTATAATATCGCTACTACGTTCTCGTAACCGAATAAAATACACTGAATTGTACTCGGAAAAAAGGCGCGTACTCGTTTTCGCATGCCTTTCTATATAGTGAAAAATACCACTATAATAGTAACGATAAATAGAAATTGAAAAAACTACTTCAAACAAAACAAGCATAAGAACAATGACAGTCATAAAATACAAGCTAATTTTTTGTTTCATCTTTCACTTTCCTTCCACATATATCCTTTTCCCCATACTGTTAGGAGAAACTGAGGTTCAGAAGGATTAAATTCTATCTTTTGACGTAGGCGGCTCATATTTACATCTACTACTTTGGTTTCACCTACATAACTTACACCCCATATTTTATTTAAGATTTCATCACGTGAAATTGGCTTGTCACAGTTTTCCATTAAATATTGTAAAATCATATATTCTGTTGGAGTTAAATCAATTTCTTTTCCTTCTCTATATAATTTTTCTTGCCGAAGATTTAATACAAATGATCCCGAATGAATTGATTCAATATTTTCTTCATTTACTTTTACTCTTCTTAGTAATGATTGTATACGTGCAAGTAATTCAACTGTACTAAATGGTTTTTCAATATAATCATCTGCTCCAATGGTTAAACCTTGTACCTTATCTTTATCTTGAACACGTGCCGTTAACATAATAATACCGATTTTTTCATTGCTTTCTCGTATGCTTTTACATACCTGAAAACCATCTATTCCGGGTAACATCACATCAAGTAATGCAATATCAATAGTGTGTTTACCCAAAAGTTCTAGAGCTTCTTCTCCTGTATTCGCCTCTAACACACTGAAACCAGCGCGCTTCATGTTTAACACAATAAAGCTACGAATCGTTATTTCATCTTCCAATACTAAAATTGTTGTCATGATCTACCCTCCTCTACTCCTGATGATACTCAGCTATGGGTTTAATATAAGATTTGAGCTTCTGATACTTTGATTGTTTTGGCACTGCATATACATAGGAATTTGTTTTAACTGCTGCTTCATAATTTTGTACCTTTGACCATTCCTTACGGTTAAAAATGTGAATCTCAAGCCACGTCTCATTTGTATCAGCATAAAGAAGACGCTGAGTATTCTTGGAATCCTCTCGAATTGTTAATTTCCCAACTAACTCTCTAGGAATTTTAACAAAATAACCTTGTTCTATATTTACATATCGCTCTTCTATAGGTTTAAATTCAATATTTTCATCCCACTGTACATATCGTTCAAACAATGGACTTTCAGCGTGTGAACGTTCTTCCCATCCTTTCGGACGAAGAGAAGTAGCAAACTCAATGATTCCATCACCATTCACATCTTGACTCTCTAATATAAATTCATTAAAAAATGGGGGTTTTTCATCTGGAAATAAATTTTTAAATTGATTGTTTTCGAATTTAGCTATATACGTAATTCCTGAGTGAGCACCAACTCCTGCATCAATAACGATTGCTTTCTCCTTTCTAGAAATATTTCCAAGCTGTACTTTTTGTATTTCATTTATATATGGGTCAAATGAAACATCAGATAGCACCTTAAATTGTTCCATAAGCTCAACTTTTAATTGCTGATTTTTTTCATAAGTAACTAAACTTATATCATTAATACCATTCTGGTTTAAATCATCTACAAATAATTTCGTATAATCACGATTGTGAATTTCTGTTATATTGTTATTTTCTATTGAAAAAGCATACATGATATTATCAGAAACTTTCCTACTTCTAGAAATTCCTACTAAAAGTTCATTCTTATGATTTCCTGTAAAGTCTCCTATTTCAACGATGTCAACTCCTTCTCCAAGGAAAGTACGTGTTAACTGTAACTCCCAACCTTTTTGGGTTTCCTTATAAATAGATAAGTATACTTGATAATTGTCATTGGGTTGTTTATATAAAAACATAGCTTCTTTCTTTCCACCTTGATTCGTATTTATTGTCCAAATCATCTGTTTATCTTTATTAGACAGGGGAGTAAGCAATTGATAATTCATCGGAAGATCTTTATTCATTTGCTCTTTTAATGTATCTAGCCATCTTTCATTCGTAGGGGCCTGCATTAGATTTGTCGGTGTTTCGGCCGTTGTACAACCGGTTAATATAAATATGATGCCCATAATGATTAATATTTTTTGCATATGTTCTCTGTCCTTATCACGAATTTATTTGCTGTTGTTTATTTTCCGCATCTCCAACATTTTTACACATAAAAAGTATAATTTTTATGATGTAAAAAAGCGTTACAGAAAAGTTACAATTTCAATTTGATAAATAAGATAGGCAGGTGTCACCTCTTTTTATTATCTTGAGTCACTATATCAAAAAAAGAAAATTATTCGTTTGAGCACAAATCAAACGGTTCCCTGTACGTTAAGAAAAAATGATTTTCTCGTCGGAAAGCGCGAAAATCGTATGTTATCAATATCTAAATCCAAAAAAGCTTAGAATATTAAAGCCCTAACCTATTAGTCGTATATAATAGGTTAGGGCCTTTTAGGTTCTGTTGCAAAGTTTTTGAAAGTAAGCTAAACTTTTGCAAAACAAAGTGAAGAGAATCATAAATGAGATATTTTAAAGGAAAACAATTCAGGAAAGATATTATTTTGGTAGCCGTCGGCTACTGTCGTTTTTCTTGAAGTTATCGAGATGTAACTGAAATTCTGAAAGAAAGTGGTGTATTGGTCCATCCCACAACCATCATGCGATGGGTCCATGAATATCCAAATTAAAATTCTTACTGCTATTTCACCAAGTCGTATTCTTCGATCAATTTTACGATCTCTTTTTTCCTCCAATCGCTTTTTTTCTTCTTGCTCACCTTTCTTTTGTAATGATTTTTTTACGATTTTCTTTTTTCATAAATCTCAGCCCTTTCTTGCTATGTATTTCATCTATGTATATCCACTTCCCCATCAAAAAAGTTTTCAGACACAGTGTCTATTTTCAGACAAGATGTTGTTTTTTACACTAATGTGTATTAATGTCCAATGCTAAAGGTCAAATTTACCCACTTCAAAAGGTACAAATTTTAAAGCATGTTTAACTTTCATATAGTGAAAATTAGTTTTGTAAAAGTATGAAAATAGAAAATTAATGAAAATGATTTGTTTTTATTGTAAATACGAAAGTAAACTTTTAGATATTTGTTTACTTTCACTTAAAGGCGTAGCACCACACATCCATCAACTTAAAAGTATTCAGTAGATCCTAACATTTTTTTCGTCTCTAGGGGTATAGCTAGTTTTTTTATAAGAGCATGTCTTATTTAAATCGATATTTTGATGCAATTTTACATATCCAAATATAGGGAATCTATACACAGAGTATGATTAAATTATATTGATAAAATTAAATTACATTGAATTTTCTTTATAGGTTACTATAGTTGTTCTTTTAAGGAATATATCAAGTTATAATTGTTATAATCAATTAATTTAATAAAATAAAATAGTAATTTTATAAGTATAATTTTTCCACTCATATTAATATGTAATAACTAATTTACCGAATATAATCGACAAAATTCTACTATTTACGCATTAAAAATTTAATGTTTTAATAAAGGTGTAATTGATATGACCACTGAGAAAGGAGAAGATTATACGAATAAAAGTGCAGTTAAGTTGCAAGTAACATTATGTCGGATTAATTTTCTTAATATTCAGTTAATTTTTTAGAAAAAATCCAGAATCACAAAAGTATCATATTTGTAAAAAATAGCATTCTATGTTTCTACATAGCAAAAGTGATTTGATTCCTCAATAAAGGTATAAGCAATGTACAGTATATTATCATCTTTTGTAATCTTGTAGAAATAATAGAAGAAGAGGAGAGATATCATGAAACGTATGAAAAAAATCATTCCCGCAGCTTTTGTATTAAGTTCAGCTTTACTTGTAGCACCAGGATTTTCTTCGGCAGATACGAATACTACAAATGTAGAAAATCTTCCAATAGTAATCAGTTCTCAAGAAGGAAAAGCACCTATGTCAGCAGAACAAGTTGAGAGTAGTGGTGCTCCTATTCCTCAGGCTCCTGTTGGACCTTATCAAGAATTTCCTTATGAGTCTTATTCTAGTACACAATACGGTGATTTAATTGACTATGTATATGTTGATCTTTATGCAAAAAAAGGTCAAACACTGTCAACAAAAGATTTAAAAGAAACCCCATTCTTAATTGTATTACCAGATGGTACTCGAGTGAATGAAGTTAAAGATGACTATAATTTAAATATTACTCCTGGTAAATTAGCATATACAATTGGTTTACCTAAAGAAAAATTCAAAGAAATTCTTTCTGATACAAAACTTAAAAAAGATATTTACTGGAAGTTGATAGATTCAAATATTGTAGATAAAAACTCTGGATATCATTGGAGTAAAACAGTAACGAGTGGTCTGTCTAAATCAAATACTATGGGATTTGCTCTAACAGTTGGGTTTGAATTAGGCTTTGGAGAAACTGCTAAATTTTCATCTTCGTTAACTACTAGTTTTGAGTCTAATACTACAATAACTGATGAGACTTCAACTACGAAAACTTTTGATTTTAATCCAAAACCTGATTATGCATACGACCAATATCGAACTGCGTTATATCAGCAAGTGGCGAAATATTCAGTTCAGCCAGGATCCAAATTAAATGAATTTATAAATAAAGGCAATTCTGAAAATGAATATTATGAATTCAAATTGAAACAAGAATACAATTATCCGGTAGATGTTTTAGTAGCTCTTACATCTAAATAAAAAATTAAGTTCAGTTTAATTCTCCTTAGCATATGAAGACAAAAAAGAGTCCTAAGTTAATAGGGCTCTTTTTTATTTTCTCGAAAGTAAACTTTTCAATATTAGTTTACATTCAAATCACCTAAAACATTGACTTTATCGTAACTTACCCATTTTCCTCAAAAACTACTAGAAAAGTATACCTTCTAAATACTATTAATAAAATTAAATTCGTCAATAACTACATATCCATGTTAATATTTTAATTAACAAATATTAACATGGAGGATTCAACATGAATAATCTAAAATACTTCTTAAAAGAGAACCCTCTTATTAAATATTCTCTATATATAATATTAGGAGCTGGAGTAGTAAGAACAGGCTATGAATTTGGTTATTTCATTACAAACTTCACATTATAAAACAAAAAGTGGTGTTAATTAACATAACACCACTTAGTGGAAGTCAATCTATCTAGAATCTTATTAAAGTCCCTTCAGAAGATCTGAAGGGACTTTTCATTCACATAATTTCCGTTATAAATAGTAAAGAAGGACATCTTAAATGTCTTTTTTCTTTCTAATTAAGTATTAGCGAAACAATAATAAAGCTATAATTACCAAAATAATAAATATAGCTCCGCCGATCTCTTCGACAATTTTAAACTTGAATTTATATTCTTTTTTTGGTTGTTTATGTTCATCTTTTAATTGTTGAACTTCAACTGTTAATTGTTCCAAAGATTGTTTTAATCCTTCAATTTCTTGCTGCAATTTATTTTCACCATTCATAGTGTAAATCCCACCAATTTATATTTTTATCATAAATATTATAATATAAATAAGTCCTTAGCCAAATGTTAATTTCACTGTATATTCTATTTATACCAGATTTACATAACGTCTCATTATCAGTAGTCAACGATGCATAAAATTTTTGTTATGGGGGTAATTAAAAGTCTTAGCTTGATGGGCATGTGGCGGTACCCCATCGCTATCAAGCTAAGCTCATACAACGTCAATTATAGTAGAGGTTGTTTCTTTTTTATAAAGGTTATGTGTAGGGAATTTAAAGATTTTCATACGAAATAAACCCTAACGGGTTTCATTTTTTTGAATTAAGCCGCTTGATTATCAGACATGGTACAATTGTAAACGACACCTAATATATCAAAGACTGTTTTCTTCTCATATCGATGAGATTTTCGCCCGTTTTGCTGTAAGAGATTGAACAGGCGAATTAGAATCTTTGATAGCTCTTGGGTGTCTTTCTGTATAGCTTGGAAAAGAAGAAGAAAATAATCTTTAATCATATATATGGCCTTATATTCACTCAGTTCTCGTTTCTTTTTCATAAGAAGTAATTGTCGCATTTGAAACATGGTTGAAGAACAGAGTAGAATGGCAATCAGTTGTCCATACAAATGGCATTCCAATCGTTCTCGTTTTATCTTTTTACAATGATGAATATGAAAGAATGATTTCCACGTTTTAAATAAAATCTCGATTTGCCAACGTAAAGAATACCAATCATGTACTTGTCCCATCGGGACAATATCTGTAGGGGTGTTTGTCATATATACATTGATACCACTGAGTCGTTTACTACGAGGAGAATACTTCATTCCTTTCTTTTTCTCTCGAACAGCTTGATCTTGTAGACGTTTTTTTTGCTGTTCTTCTGTAAGTCTATGAACAATCACACGAGTTGGTACTTTATCAGTCATTCCTATATAAGCGTTGGATATTTCACATGTTTGTCCTGGTTGAAGAGAGTTCATTAAGATCTCCATATCTATCTGTATATACTCTGTACCTTTCTTGATTCTTCCATCTTGAAAATAATCGGGATTGGGATTTTTTTGATAAATACGTGTATTCGACTTGATGCGAGAGATATAGTACGCCTTTTTATCTTGTATATGTTGAAGATCTTTCAAATGAAAATAACCTAAATCTCGGATACATAAATCATTCGCTGTTACAGTTGGGACACACAGAGAACCGTAGGTTCGATCATGTTGTTTACCTGGACCTGTATGAATATGTAGGAACTGTCCATTTAATAGATCATACTCAAGTTGGATCTTTACCCCCGCTGTATGGCTGCATCCTCCTGCACCCGGATAAATGAATGCAAAGGGATCTGGGAGTTGAAATGCAGTTGAATCTAAAATACGAATACGCTTGAAAACAGAAGTATATGGAGAAGAAATCGGCATAGACGAGACCAATTTTTTGTTTAGTAGTTCAGCTAATATGTGTTGTAAAAATTGGACGGCCGCTTTATTAAATCGTTGATTCAGTCCCTCAGGACTGATGAGCACTTCTGTTGATACTTCTAAACAGCTAGATAATTGAGTTAAAGAAGTTGTAGCGACATTTTGGCTCATCCATACACATAAAGCGACTAAATCCTTTGCTTGGTATTTACTGGTTCGTTGTACAAAACCAACATCTCTAGCAAGATCTCGTAAGATATTTGGAGATAAACAGCTTTGAATCTCTTGAGCAAATAGTTGTAATTCATCGGATACAGAAATAGACATACAAAAACGCCATCCTTTCCTATGATTCTACAGAAAGAATAGCGTATTTTTGTAACGGTGACATAAAGTTTGGTAAATTAATATAGATAAACTTAATAAATTTTCATCTATCAACTATACCGAAGTCATATTCGCTATAATCAAATAGTTAGAGAAAAATTTATACTTGTTTCTGTTGTTAGGTTTCCTTAGCGTGACAAAATTCACATTAGTTTATGCTGGAATTTGTTTAATAGTAAATGTTCTCCAAATAGTTCTTCAATATGTTGCTTGAATTGTTCGATATGCATATTTTCCTCTCCCTTTTATAATCTCATTCCCGCAAAAATTATAATTCTATGACTCTATCGCATACTTGTGCTACATATGGATCATGCGTGACAATAACAATTGTCTTTCCCTCTTTATTTAGATTTTTTAAAATTTGTATGATTTCATTTCTATTGTTATCATCTAAAGAGCCTGTTGGTTCATCGGCCAATATTAACTCGCAAGGCTTTAGAAGTATCCTTGCTATGGCAACCCTTTGTTGTTCACCACCTGAAAGCTCGTGTATTTTTTGCTGTAATGATACGCTCAGTCCAACTTTTTCTAAGGCGGCTGCTTTTAGTTCTTTCTTTTCCGTCTTTGTTTTTTTTGCATAAATCAAGGGAATTTCTAAATTTTTATTTACAGTATCATTGTCGATGAGTGCATAATTTTGAAAGAGATACGACATTCTTGTCCTCAGAAGCTTATTTGCTTTACTAGAACCCATATTAGGACTCTCTGCACCAAATAATTTAGCGACTCCGCTATCTGGGTTCTCTAGCATTCCTATAATATTTAGAATCGTTGTTTTACCAGATCCGCTTTTTCCAGTAATTGCAACCATTTCCCCTTCATAAATTTTTAAATTGAACTCATCTAAAACTGCATGACTTCCATAACTTTTACAAACATCTATTAGTTCACATATATATTGCATACGTTTATATTAACCTCCCTTTATCACCGTTTTTTTATTTCTTCGTTCCATCGTGATTAATGCAATAATTGAGGCGGTAAATTCAATTAAAATAAGCATTGCCACCACTGTAAGTAATTTCAAATCAAACTCTTTCTTTACGATGAAGCAAATTGATAGTTGTACAATCCACATTAATACAAATTGCAACATGTATCCCTTATATGTTCTAAAAAAATCTACGCCAAATAAGCGATGCACCACTATTTTCTGCTGATTTTTATTGAAATACACAATAATATTCTGTGTTACCAAAAATAATATGCCGACAATTAGTCCACTAGTAACCGTCAATAGTATTTTCATTGTTTTTTGCAGATTGTATATATCTTTTGAAATATATTGGTCAACTGTTACAAGATATCTTAAATTATCATCTAATCCTAATCTTTTAAGTTCTGGCTCTAGTGTCTTATACGTTAATCCTGCATCTCGCTTTATCAACTTAATTTTTAAAGGATCCTTCGCCCCTCCGCCCAATATAAGATCTCTTTCTCCAACAAAACTATTCTTCTCTGTCATTACTTCAATAATTTCATCTCTAATTTTGTTATTGTCAGATTTATATACATCTGGATTGAAACTAAAGATTTCCTGATTATTCTTTATCCAAATAATGTCTATTTTTCGATTACGTAAATGATTCGGGACCTCTCTGTGCATTTTTTTTTCTTCATATTCTATTGCTGGCTTTCTCCGTTCTTTAAAAAAGCGAAGAATTTCTTTTTCCCTGTTCTGATATTTTTCAGGTACTAATAAAATCCAGTTTTCCGTATCTTCTGAAACTTGCACGCGCTGGTTATGTATGTCATATAGCGGAAATTCGCGAAGGTAATTATTATTTACGGTAACTGACCAAATTCCTTTATAATCTTTATTTCTAGACAATTCTATTTCTTCATACTCCTTGGAATCAATTAATACCGCTCCCATTTTATTCAAAATAGGATACAAATCACCATTTATACTTGACTCCGTTTTATGCATCCCTTGTTGTTCTTCATCATTCCCTACAGAAAGCGGATAAAAGACACCATAATCTTTGTTTTTCTCCCAGTTTTTTAAATTCACTTGTTTTTCTTTCACTGTAATATATTGTTCTAAAATAGACGTCCCTAATAAAACAAATATAATAGAACAAGTAACTTTCAACAGCGTATTGAATACAAATATACCTTTTGTATCTTTTCTATTTTTAATCATTTGATTGACTTTAATTTTAGAAATATAAAAATATGAAACGAGAGATAATATTGTAATAATGAGATACGTTTTACATTGATCGAACATAATGGTGTAGATAAACCCTGAAGTTACATTTTTTACGAAAGCAGTTGCAAGTACGGAAATACCTATCGATAAAACAAACATACTAGCAATGGTTCTACCTATAACGATAAACCATAAACGCACATTCGATACGCCGTGCATTTTTATAACGCCAATCCTTTTCGCTTCGTTAAATACATAATAAATGAGAAAACATAGGAGCACGATAAACACCATATACTGAATATAGGATAAAGAATTAATTGGTGAATCGAGAGCTTCTTCGTTATTACTAAGATTCCGTTTAAAATCGTCAGCAACAATATACTGTTTCGGCTTAAAATGCTGATTTAACTTTTTAGAGAAAAGCTTTAAAAATGCATCGTATGATTTATCATCTACTCCTTCTACAACATATCTTCCTGCCATAGGTAAATGTTCGTACGACGTTTGAAGCGATTTAATTGTAATCACATGATTATCTCCAAAATCTTTTATTACTCCCTTTTGTTTTGTATCTTTCGTATGTACTGTCGATAAAAAAGCATTACCTTGGAATGTGTCTTTTGGCTTTAACACATCCCCCCCACTTAACTGAAACTGTTTAAAATATATCGTTTCAGTTGTTAGTAACACATACTTCAAAATTTCTGCCTGTTCATCTTCATGATACGCAACATTTGTACGAAAAATATTTGTATGTGACTCCTTTGCTGCCTCGAGTAATATAGGATAAATTTCACTAGGATTCGCAAAACCCAGTACATCTGGGATAACAAACTCTTTACCTATCCTCTGTTCTACCTTTTCCATTTTTTCAAATTCTTTATGATCCGTTTGTTGAAATGCAATAAAACCTGACAATATAGAAGCTACAATAAGAAAAAACACAACTACTTTTTTCATAACACCCTCCCCTGTAATATTTTAGTATATTTCAATAAAAATGGAAACATCAGGGTGAATGTTGCCTATATGACTTTATTTTCAATCATTATTTTTCATTTCAAAATGGCGTACCGCCCCATGCCCATCAAGCTAAGATTAAGTAAAATTCCGTTCTACTAGACCTTTTCTGTTTTCTAAAGAAGTGATATCAACTATCTCAAAATCTGTATACCAAATAAACCCTATCGGGTTTCAATTTTTTGGATTACGCTAAATGATTATGAGACATAGAAACGTTGTATACGACGCCTAAGATATCAAAGACTGTTTTCTTCTCATACATATGAGATTTTCGTCCGTTTTTCTGTATGAGATTGAACAGACGAAACAATATCTTTGTTAATTCTTGGGTATCTTTTTGTAAAGATTGATAAATAAGTGGAAAATAATCTTTTATGATATAAATCGCTTTATATTCGCTTAATTCTCGTTTCTTCTTGATAAGGAGTAATTGGCGCATTTGAAACATGGTGGAGGAATAAAGAAGGATACTTATTAATTGTCCATATAAGTGACATTCTAGCCGTTTTAATTTTACAGAATTATATTGATGAATACGAAAAAATGATTTCCATGCTTTAAATATAAGTTCAATTTGCCATCGTAAGGAGTAAAAATCGTTTACTTGTTCCTTTGGTAGATATTCCAAAGGAATATTTGTAATGTAAAAGTTAATTGCACTAAGCCGTTTACTGCGTTCTTTATAGGGGGTAGCACAACATCGCTTTCAAGTTAAAAAACACATTCTTCCCCAAAACGATAAAAATGAACTTCGGTGCTATAAAAAAACAAAATTTCCATTTAGGGGTACTTTAAAATCTTAGCTTGATGGCAATGTGGCGGTACCCCAAATAATACAAAGAGGATTCGTGTTAAGTATTTTTATATTTTAATTGAAAAGGAAAGATAATAAGTGATAAAAAAATACATCAATTTT
Source organism: Bacillus cereus (assembly GCF_015071065.1). Classification (GTDB taxonomy): domain Bacteria; phylum Bacillota; class Bacilli; order Bacillales; family Bacillaceae_G; genus Bacillus_A; species Bacillus_A cereus_BA. The sequence continues at coordinate 27,774 of NZ_VOVA01000029.1, forward strand.
TTGTGAATTTGCATCCAATATCATTTATATTAATTATAGTAATTTTAAGCTATTTAATTACCAGACCATTTACTTTATCATTACCAGAAATACAAAGTCATCCTTCTCAGAATGAACCTATATATCATCAAATTTTATCAGTTTTAATTATAGCTCCTATAGTAGAAACTTTAATTTTCCAAGTTTTTTTATTCTGGATTCTTCGTTGTATTCCCTGGATTCGTAAACATGATTTATTAATGATTTTAATTGCAGCATTAATGTTTGGTTTATATCATCCATTTGGGATAACTTATATAATA
>NZ_VOVA01000003.1 GCF_015071065.1 Bacillus cereus
TTGGAATTTTTAAATTTAACAGAAATATATACTTGAATGAAGTATATATTTCTGTTAAATTTATTCTATGGACAAAACAAGTTTAATTAAAGGTCATTTAGAAATGTGTGTGTTATCTATTTTGTCGAAAAAGAAAAGTTATGGTTATGAAATTATGAAAGAACTTGAAGTACACAATTTAAAATTGAAAGGAGTAGGAAGTATTTACCCCATTTTAACTAAGTTAAAAAATCAAGAGTGGGTTAATACTTATCAAGAAGTAACAGACAGTGGTAAAGTTAGAATCTATTATGAAATTAATGAAAACGGGAGAATACGTCTTGAGAAGAAAATTAATGAATGGTTAGAATTGCAATCTGATATTCAAACATTATTAAAAAGCGGTTTGAAAGGAGACCTTCTGAAATGAGGAATGAATTAAACGGTAAAGAAAAGCAATTTTTAACTGACGTACTTAAGGAATTAAAGCAATACGATATCAGCTTAGAAGAAAGGGAAAATATTAAGCAACAAATATTAGAGCATATTCAAGAATGTCGTGAAAATGGGGAGGATAGTATAAATGATCTAGGTACGCCTCAATTATTTGTTCAAGATTTTTTGGAAATAAATGAAATTGATCTGCGAGTAAAAATGAAAGAACTTCGAAACGTAAATGAAAAATCTAGTACATTAATCATAAGTGGAATATTCACCTCTATTATTACTTACCTCATCTCACAAACTACACTTTCAATATTCTTAACTGAATCATTTAATCCAAACAATAGTAAAAATACATTTAATTATAATATTTTATTTCGAATAACAGAAAATCAATGGTGGAACTCTATATTAATAATGATTAGTTTAACCGTTTCTTTATTAATATCTATAATCTTAGTAATTTATAAAAAAAGAAAGTTATCCGAAGTACATTAAGATGAAGATATCGAAATATAAATTGTTTCTAATTTGTATAGTTTGTAATGTATTAGTGTTATGTATTGTACATTCAAAAGTTTACGCTCAGCAAAATATTAGAGTTACTTTAGATAATTATATTGAAAAGTTTTTAAAGGAACATAAAATTCCAGGAGCTTCCGTAGCTATTGTACATAATAAAGATGTATTTTACACAAAATCATGGGGAATTACTGGAGAGTCTGAAAAAAACGTTACTAGCAAAACACCATTTGCAATTGGATCAATAAGTAAATCTTTAACTGGTCTAGCTATAGTAAAGTTAATAGAAGATAAAAAAATAAATTTAGAGGATTCAGTGCAACAACATCTTCCTTGGTTTAAAGTAAAAGATAATCAATCGGCCTCAAATATAACAATCCAACATCTACTAACACATTCAAGTGGAATGAGTACCTATGAAGGTTTAGCATTATCAGATAAGCAATCAAAGACTACTACGGCTATAAAAGAAAATGTAATGAAACTGTCGAATGTAACATTAACTGCTCCCCCAGGACAAAAATATCAATATAGTAATGCAAATTATCTCGTTCTTGGTGCACTTATTGAGGAAGTTTCAAAAGAGACATACTCTACTTATATGGAAAAGCAAATTTTTCAGCCATTAAGAATGAATGGTGCAGCAGCAAATAGTGAAGATTCTTATAAAAAGGGTTATTTAACAGGTTATCAATCATGGTTTGGAATACCAAGAAAAAGTACGGTGTCGTATGATAATGGTGGGACACCATATGGATATATTACAGCAAATCTAGAAGATATGATTCAATTCATTAAGTTTTTGAATCACCAAGAGCATACACAATTTTTAAATAAAGATAGTATGGATCTTTATTTATCTCCATTATATAAAATAGATTCAGCGAAATATTATGGTTTTGGACTGAGGACAACAAATATGAATGGAAACGAAAAGATGGTTTGGCATTCAGGCTCAACTCCTGATTCACATGCAGAAATATTTATTTTAAATGACACTGGCTGGGGTGTTGTGATTTTAACGAATAAAAATCATGTTTTAGAAGAAGCATCACTACCAGAATTTAAAAAAGGGATTATTAATATTTTGAATGGTGAAGAACCGGTTGATATACCAAAAAATATACCAATAGTTCAAATTGTTATGTCAATATTAATATTCGCACTTTTCATTACAGCAATTATGTTAATAATAAAGTATAAACGTAAGAAAATTTGTAAAAAAATGACCTGGCTTTTTCTAGGGAGTTTATTTCTAATATTATCTATTACTTTAATTCCACTTCTTATTTATAGTACAAATTCACCGTGGCAGACGATTAAAATGTTTTCTGCAGATGTAGCGTTGCTCATTAGTATTATAGTTACTTTATTGAATGTAAATGGATTAATATCAATGTATATTGCGTTGAAAAGTGAGTTGGTAAATAAGTCGTAAGGGCTTTTAATTATATAAATATAATACATTAAATAATTGTTTAAACTGTTATAAATAGTTGACTCTCACACAATGTAATGTCATTGTTTAAGATGGAATTGAGCTTCGAAGCAGATGTAATTTATAGGAGGAAATGATGTTTAAAATAGGGGATTTTTCAAAACTATCTTCCATTAGTATACGTATGTTGAGACACTACGATAAAGTGGAATTATTACAACCAGTAAAAGTCGATGAGCAAAGTGGTTATCGATTTTATTCAGCAGCCCAATTAAAGAAAGTAAATCAAATTCAAGTGTTAAAAGATATGGGATTTAATATTGCCACTATTAAAGAATTAGTAGAGAGTGAAAATATTGAAGTAATAAAGTCACAATTTGAAAATCGTAGTGCTCAAATAAAGGAAGAAATGGACGATCTCAAAAAACAATTACGTCTCCTCGAAGACTCAATGAAAATGATGAGAGAGGATGTTATTGAAATGAACTATCATGTTTCATTAAAAGAAATGCCAGAAAGAAATATAGCAAGTGTTAGAAAGGTTATTCCATCGTATAATTGCGAAGGGGATTTATGGAGTATATTAATGCAAGAAATTAATGTTAAAAATATTAGTATAGCTAATCCGAGTTATAGTATTGCTACATTCCATGATCAAGAATATAAGGAAAATGATGTGGATGTAGAAATACAGATAAATATTTTAGGGGAGCATGAAAATACAAAAGATGTTAATTTCAAAAAGATAGATCCATCCTATGTAGCTTCAATAACAGTTAACGGAAGTTACGAACAAATGACAGCTGTAAATGAGGCGGCAGCAAAATGGATTGAAACGGAAGGTTATGAATTAGCCGGACCGATGTTTAATATTTATCACGTTAGTCCAGCGATGGAATCAGATCCTAATAAATGGGTTACAGAGGTGTGTTATCCGATAAACAAATAAGTAATAAAAAAAGGCATGTTTTATGCCTTTTTTTATTTTATTGCGCTCAAAAATGTATAGCTAAATGATTTGTCGGTTTGATTCATCAACTATAAGTTAAATTATGAAAATAAATGGGGGGAGTTATAATGATTTTACACCTAATGAAAATTGTGTTTTAAATAAAAACTCTCAAGATAATATACGTTTGAATCAAATTAAATTAATGATATGTGTATCCTCCATCAGGAAACAATACGTTACCTGTAGTGAAATTATTTTGCATTAAATACATGACAGTGTGTGCAATTTCATCATTATGCCCAGGTCTCTGTACAAGAGAAAGAGATTTATAACCTTCATAAGCAGCTAGTCTTTTTTCGTTTTCTTCATTCTCTCTTTGTATCGTTCCAGGAGAAACAACATTAACTCTAATTGGGGCTAATTCAACTGCTAAAGCTTTTCCTAGGCTTTCAATAGCGCCATTACAAGCTCCATAAGCAGGTGCACCTTTAAGCGGTCTTTGACTAAATGCACCAGACATTAACACAATAGATCCAGAGTTTGAAAGAAAAGGAATTGCATATTTTACGGCATAATATTGAGGCCAAAACTTTCCGATAAAGCTACTTTCCACAATTTCATCCGTAGCGGTTATTGGTCCAAGTGTGTAAGAGGCTCCTGGTGTGAATAAATGATCAGAATTACCAACTTTCTTGAAAAAATCTTGTAATTGTCTCTTATTTTGATTATCCAATACATAGGTTTGAAGACGATTGTTATTTATATATTCTTGAGCAGCCTTTAATCTTTCTTCCGATCTTCCTGCAATAACAACGTGAGCTCCTTGCTCAATTGCTTGTTTTGCTGTAGTTAATCCAATACCAGAACTCCCACCAATAATAACGATACGATTATCTTTTAATGTAGTAATAGACATATTTTGACCTCTCCCTTGATATAAACTTTAAAATAAAACTGCTATGCTTTTATTATTCGTTAAAAGATAGTAAGTGAAAAGTACGCATTTTATATGTACTTAGTCGCAAATTTCGTACTAATCGCTTCTCGTACGGATAAATAATATGAAAAGTTTCTCATTATGATTTATGATGTGAGGGGAGAGGTGAGAAAAATGGATTTACAAGAACCGAAATTAAAAGGGGTAATAGCAACATTACAAATAATCGGCGGGAAATGGAAACCACTCATTTTATTTATATTATTAACAGATGGAACGAAACGGTTTGGTGAATTAAAACGATTAATACCAGACATATCTCAAGGGACATTAGCGAAACAGCTTCGTGAATTAGAGAAAGATCAACTAATAAAACGCGAAATTTATCAAGAAATACCACCTAAAGTGGAATATAGCTTAACTGAGCATGGAAAAACAGTAAGTGCAGTTTTGGATAGTATGTGTGGTTGGGGAAGAGGACATTTAGAATATATCGATAAAAATAAAATATAATATTATTATGTAAACTATATATAGTGTGCGGGAATATGTTATTTAAATAATTTGTATTTTATAATATATAATTAAACATACAGGTTACTATACATATAATCTTCCAAATGAGGTGAAATCGATGAAGTGCCGTATTGTTCGAAGTAACTAGTTGCCCGGGACTGAAAAAAATGCGTACCAGCTATAAAGGGGGATGTATGCCTTTTTACCAAAATATCAACTTTGAGTCTATTTCGGGGATCATCATAATTAGACATTTAATGCTTTTTTGCAAAGGGGAAATAATAAAATGAATGAATTAGAGTATAAAAACTTTTATGATAAAGTGGGACGATCAAATGGCTGGGACTTTAGTAAATTAAAATGTGACACTTGGGACTTTTATGGCGAAGTGAAAGAAAGATGCAAACCATCAGATATTCTACTTGATGTTGGCACAGGTGGAGGAGAGAATATATTAAAAATAGCATCTTCAGCTGCATTACTGATTGGAATAGATAATTCTAATGGAATGATCAAAACAGCACATTCCAATTTGAATAAAGCAGGTGTACAAAATGTTGAATTTCTTCAAATGGATTCTGAATTTTTAACGTTTCCGCATGCTCATTTTGATATTACTTCAAGTTGTCATGCGCCGTTTGTAGCATCTGAATTAGCAAAAGTAATGAAAAAAGGTGCTTTTTTCTTAACACAACAAGTTAGTGAGCATGATAAATTAAATTTAAAAGAAGCATTTGGAAGAGGGCAATGTTTAGGTGAAAGAGATGGTACGTTAAAAGATAAGTATATGGGTGAACTTATTAGTGCAGGATTTGAACTCGTGCAAGTACGTGAATATGATGTAATCGATTATTACAGTACTCCTGAGGATCTCATTTTCTTATTAAAACATACGCCTATTATTCCTAGATTTGGAGAAAAAGAAGAGGACTTTAATATTTTACAAAAGTTCATTGACGCTAATAGTTCCGAAAAAGGGATTCGTACGAATTCAAAAAGGTTTATGATTATTGCTGTTAAATCTTAATTACAAATTACATTTATATTTAAAGCTGATTTTCTTTCAAGAGAATCAGCTTTTTTCGTAGAAAAAAATAATTTAGTTCATGTAAGGCAGGAAACGTTTGATAATAACAGAAATAAGTACAGTAATAAATCCGAAAATCAAAATATAGAGGATGATTATTATGAAACGTTACTTTATTAACAATGACCGGATAAATGTACATATTACTGAATGGGGGAATAATGACAAGCCCGTTATTTTTTGTCTACATGGATTAGGTAGTACGAGTTTAAGTTTTATAGAAATTGCAGAGAAATTAAAAGAAGATTATAGATTTATTTCTATTGATGCACCAGGACACGGTAAAACAGCTCCATTTGAACGAATGGAAGATTATGAGATGCAACATTTAGCGCATTGGCTAAATGAAATTGTAAATGCACTTGAAATTGAACATTTTTATTTTCTTTCTCATTCTTGGGGGAGTTTCGTCGCGTTATTTTATTTGTTAAATAATCCAGAAAAAGTATTAGGAAGTATTCTTATTGATGGAGGATATCAAACGAAAAGGCTTAAAGAAGAAACGATGGAAGATGAAATCGCTTACTATGAAAAGGACTTTGAAGAATATACATTTAACAATTGGGATGATTTCTTTAGAAGTGAAAAAGAAGCTTATACAAGGTGGTCTCCATTATTAGAACTTGCAGTAAAGGATCTTGGAATAGAAATAGATGACAAAGTATATTGGCATGCGAGAGGTACAACGGCTAGTAATATTATAAAGGGTATGCATAAAGATGAAACAATAGATATATATGAGGAGTTACCAGCTAATATAATATTACTCCGTGCGACAGTACCAAAAAGCTGGGATGAATATAGAGGGAAGACAGCAAGTATTTTTAGTGAGAGAACAAGATCGACAGTAAAACTAATCCCAGATTCTACCCATCTGTTACATTGGGATTATCCGGAAGTTATAGTAGAAGAAATAAGAAAACATTGGTAAAGTCTTTATACAATATAACTTAAAAAGGTTGATTCTTGTAATGTATAAGAATCAACCTTTTTGAAGTGTATGTAATAAAGAAATAACGTATAGAGTAAGTAAGATGTTTGCTTAGAGTGTTATTTTTTAGCCGGTGTATTTCCCATCGCGATAGAAATTCTATTCCAACTATTAATTTGATTAATAATCAAGACAAGGTCAATATATTGTTTTTCATCATAATGTTCACATACTCGTTTATATAAGGAATCAGGAACTCTTTTAGTAGGAATAAGTGTAATATGCTCAGCTAGTTCAATAGCGACTTTTTCTTCTGGTGTATAAAAAGTACATTCATCCCAAGTACTTAAACAATAAATTCTTTGTTCAGTCTCTCCCATTTTTCGCGCATCAGATGTATGTAAATCTAAGCAGTAAGCACAGCCATTGATCTGAGAAACTCTAATTTTAATAAGTTCTCTAGTCGTTCGATTAATCGTTGATTGCTTCGTGTACTTTTCCATGTCCATCATAATTTTCATAGCATCAGGTGCAGCATCATAGTAAGCAATTCTTTGATTCACAATACAACACTCCTTTTAGCTTAAGATATTACTTATTATAGCTTGATGTGGTCGTTCGTACTAATTATTTGTACTATACGCACACTGGCTGAAGTTAAGATTTTATAGGATTAGACAATTATATCAACTTAACTGTTCTAATACAAAAGTAGTAGTTTGTTAATTAAATTTTCAATCTCCAGATGGATTTTTTCTGTTAGTTTTTGAAATACAATACTAATAGACATAATGAATTTGGAGGTTTATTATAATGATTACACACATTTCAGATATAAAACTACAAACTGTTTCCATAGAAGGAGTAAAACAAGTATACGGAGATATATTATCTTTTCCAATAAAAAAAGAAACAGCATCATTTATTCAATTTGAAGTAACACCATACACAACAATTAGTTTCCAGGAAGTATATGAACCAATTGCACCTGCGCATTTCGCCTTTGAGATTCCATATTCAAAATTTCATGAAACAGCAAGATGGCTTGAAGGGTCTGGATTACTCATTACGAAATGGAAAGATGGTCATACAATTGATGAGGAGAGCGGTCTTTTCAATTTATACTTTAGAGATGGCGATGGAAATCTTCTTGAAATTATCGCACATAGCTATGTTGAGGAAAATATATTAGTTCCGCATTCACCGTTAAACATATTATACGTAAGTGAAATTGGTCTTCCGGTTAAAAGTGTACCTGTATTTACAGAATGGTTGAAGTCAAATCTAGACATGAAAACGAAGGAAGATGGGGATATTTTCAACTTTGTTATAGGTGGCACTGCATATATCGTTGCAACCTGGTGGCAGCGACCGTGGATCCCCATTGCGATGAAAGCTTTACCACCGAAAGTACATGTTTCATTCGGAACACCGGATCATGCATTTTTCCAACGAATCCAAAATAATTTTAAGAAAAATAGTGTTCCATTTGAAAGTAAACAAAATGAAATATCATTTATTCAGCAAGGGTATTCATTTTCTATTTTGCATACACAGGAGTTTCATTCCGATATTCCTAGAAAATTAAACTTACCACTTTCTATATAGTTATAGAGAGCGGTAAGTTTGTATTGTTTTAAGGAATATAAAGCCTAGTTATTATGCTGATTTAACATTTGAGCTATTCCTTGACCAAATGACCAATTTTCAATAGATGTCTCATGTAATGTAATGAAAACATCAGCGCTAGAGATATGTAATATATTAGACGTATTAGTTGCTATAGCATTATACAAATCTTTTTTTTTGATTAATTGTTCTTCCTGGTCCACATGTAATAGAAACATAAATCATATTATCGGATCGTTTTGTTGAACCCTCTAATAGATAAGAAGAATCATAAAATAGCTGATGAGATGGATAAGGTAAAAACATTTGGAAATAATCGTTTTCGGGGATATTAAAATGTTCAATTAACGAATGATGAATTTTGATACTTACATTTTTTAATAACTTATTATCGGATAATTCTTCAGGATGATAGACAGTAACAAATGGCATATTAGAGCACTTCCTTTCTTTTGATTTTATTTTACTTCCAATAATTTCATTTGTATAATTGAAAATATATTAACTTATTATCAATAAAATCGATAAAGATGGTGTATCAAATGGAAATAAAAGAATTAATTACATTTAAAAAAATTATTGAAGAAGGAACGTTTTCACAAGCTGCTAAACAATTAAACTATGCCCAATCAACTGTAACAACACATATAAAAAAGCTGGAGAATGAAATAGGTTTTCTGTTATTTGAAAGAGGATGGGATGCGAGATTAACAGAAGAGGGCAAACTTTTTGCAGAGGAAGTAGAAAACTTATTAACACACTGGGAATATTCCAAATCTCAAGCACAACGTATTAGTAATGAGGAGCGGGGGAGTTTGAGAATTGGTCTATTAGAATCTTTCGCTGAAAGGTTAATTCCAATAATATTAAAGTTTTTAAACGATGAAAAACCATATATACATTGTGAATTTGTAGTGGGAAATACTGCACTTTTATCAGAAATGATAGAACAAAATAAGATTGATTTTGCGGTATGCGGAGATAATAATAGTTCAAATATAAAATTCACTCGAATATGTGATGAACAGATTGAATTTATAGTAAATCATCCGAATCATCCTTTACTACAAAAAGAATTTGTCGAAGTATTTGATATTATAGATTACCCCATAATTGTAGGTGAAAGTAGTTGTTATTCATATCAATCTATAAGTTTTTTATTAGCGGAAAATAATCTATCTTTAAAAAGAGTATACAATTGTAGTGCGTTGAACCTTATTCCACAAATGCTCTTTGGGAATGCCATTGGAATTATTCCGAAAGGTACAATTTTAAATGAAGAAGTTCTATCCTTTAAGATTAAAAGCTTTAATTCTAAAATTCCGATTGGTATATTAATTTCTACTAAAAATAACAATTATTTAAGTGAAACGAAACAAAAGATTATTAACCTCATTAAAGAATCTTTATAACTGTGTAAAAAAATAATATAAATGTTATTTCCAATATGTATATAACCTTTGTAATTTCAAAGATTGTTGCAATAACAGCATTTATATGAGCAGCAGGGTTTCCTACCATATGTAGTGAATTTCAAACATGGATGTCAGGAGTAATACTATATGTTTTAAGGAGGGGAAAACTTGAATTTAGGTGAGCCGATAGCTAAGGGGAATACTGCGAAGATATATCTTTATGAAAATAAAATTATTAAATTGTTTGAGGAATATCTTCCAGATACAGAATCTATTAATGAGGCGAAAAAACAAAAATACGCTTATTCATGCGGACTACCAGTTCCAAACGTATTTGAAGTGACAAAGGTACAAGATAGACAGGCTATTATTATGGAATATGTAAAAGGGGACAGTATTGGTAATCTCCTGCTTAATAATTTAAATGAGGCAGAGCATTACATAAGTATTTGTGTTAATGAGCAGAAAAAGATTCATGCTATATGTGTGAATACAGATGAAATAGAACCAATGAGACAAAGGTTAGAGCGTCAAATTAAATCTGTACATAAATTGGATGAAAACCAAAAGAAAAATGTATTAAAACAATTAGATTCAATCGTATTTGAACCTAGATTATGTCATGGTGATTTACATCCGTTTAATTTAATTATGAGCGATGATGATGTGAAAATTATAGATTGGATTGATGCTAGTTCAGGTGATATTCGTGCAGATGTGTTTCGGACATATTTATTATATTCACAGCATTCGGTGGAATTGGCTGAAATGTATTTACATATATATTGCAAAAATACAGGTTTATCAAGGGATGAAATTTTCCAATGGGCTCCTATTATTAGTGCGGCTAGATTGGCAGAGAATAAACCCCTGTAAATATAAGCTGTATGCATTTCTTTATTTTGGCCCCTATTAGGATAGTGACTCATTTATTTTTTACTCATTGATTCTCTCCATTATTTTCTTGCTAATTCTTTTCGATTTGTCATATACTTAAAAGAGACCAAACGTTTTCTTTTAGGGGGACACTATGCGTAAAGGTGAATTAACAAAAAAAATGATTCTTGATCGTTCCTCTGCCCTGTTTAATGTAAAAGGGTATAGTGGTTCTTCAATTTCTGATATTATGCGAGAGACTGGATTAGAGAAGGGTGGCATCTATCGTCACTTTAAAAATAAAGATGAATTAGCTATTCAAGCCTTCCAGCACGCAACCTCACAAATGGAGGTGCGTTATGTTGAAGAAATAAAAAAAGCATCAAATACGTTTGATAAGTTAAAAACTTTTATTTCTGTTTTTACATCTCTCGTTCATAATGATCCTCTTCCTGGAGGTTGTCCAATCATGAACGTAACGTTAGAGGCAGATGATTCTCATCCTCCCATGGCAGAACAAGCACAGATAGCAATGAATCAATTACTTGGAATGATTGAAAAGATTATTACAAATGGAATTGAGAAAGGTGAGTTAAAACCAGATACGCAAGCAAAGCAGATTGCTATTGTCTGGATTTCTTCTCTTGAAGGGGCACTTGCCTTATCACGCTTATACCAAGATATAGTCTACCTTGACACAGTATCTTCTCAGCTACTGGCTGAATTTAAAAAACAAATTACGGCTAAATGAGCCGTAATTTTCATCGTAAAAAAGAGACCGTTTGGTTTCTTTTTAAGGGGGTGATCACTTTATAGAAATTCTATAAAAAAACAGATGAGAGAAGAATACAAATGAGCCAATTTACTATGGAATGTAAAAATTTTAGTGCAATTGAAGATGCATTGGTTTTAAGGAGGTTATCTGAAATTTGAGGGGATTTACCAATCTGGAAACAACATTTAATCATCTATTTTTAGGTCATCGTGAATATTGGTACTATTACAAAATAGTAAATTGAAAAATGTGTAGAGTATGAACGATTTCGGCCTACCTGTTTCTAATTTTTGGAGGAGTGTGAAAAGGGATATGAGAGAATTTGAAACAATCGTAATTGGATCTGGCCCTGGAGGATATGTTGCTGCGATTAGAGCTTCACAATTAGGACAACAAGTGGCAATTATAGAAAGAGAAAATATTGGCGGCGTATGTGCTAACGTCGGCTGTATCCCATCTAAGGCACTTATTTCTGTAGGTCATCGTTTTGAGGAAACAAAGCATTCAGAAAATATGGGTATTTTTTCTTCCAGTGTAAATGTGGACTTCGCAAAAGTACAAGAATTTAAAAACAGCGTTGTAAAAAGATTAGTAGGTGGTGTAGAAGGGTTATTAAAAAGTAATAAAGTAGAAGTGATAAAAGGTGAAGCTTATTTCATAGATGCTAACACTATACGAGTAACCAATAAAGATGTAGCTCAAACATATACATTTAAAAATGCAATTATAGCTACTGGATCGCGCCCAGTTGAAATTCCAACATTTAAATTTACAAATCGTGTAATTAACTCTACAGGTGCACTTAATTTAACTGAAGTTCCAAGTAAATTGGTTGTAATCGGTGGCGGTTACATTGGTACTGAATTAGGCTCTGCTTACGCTTCCCTTGGTTCTGTAGTAACAATTATTGAAGGAGGTAAAGACATTTTAACTGGCTTCGATAAACAAATGACTCAAATTGTGAAAGAAGACCTTATAGAAAAAGGTGTTACAGTAATAGTAGATGCATCCGCTAAAGGTGTTGAAGAAGCTGAAAACGGTGTAATTGTTACCTATGAAATTGGCGGTGAAGAAAAGAAAGTTGACGCTGATTATGTATTAATAACAGTTGGTCGTCGCCCTAATACTGAAAATATGGGTTTTGAAAAAATCGGCATTGAATTTTCTGACCGCGGTTTATTAAAAGTTGATCAACAATGCCGTACTAACCTTCCGAACATTTTTGCTATCGGTGATATCATTGCTGGTCCGCAGCTTGCACATAAAGCATTTTATGAAGGGAAGGTAGCGGCTGAAGCTATCTCAGGTAGACTATCATTTGTTGATTACTTGGCAATTCCAGCAGTTTGCTTCACTAATCCTGAATTAGCAACGGTCGGTTATACTGAAGAGCGAGCAAAGGCAGAAGGCATGGAAGTAAAAGTGGTTCAATCGTCATTTTCAGCAAACGGTCGTGCACTTGTATCAAATGAAGGAAAAGGCTTCTTGAGGCTATTGGTGCGCAAAGAAGATGGTGTATTAGTAGGTGCTCAAATCGTGGGAAATGGTGCATCAGAAATGATTGCTGAAATAGGTTTAGCGATCGAATCAGGTATGACAGTTGAAGACATTGCATTAACACCTCATGCTCACGCAACTTTAAGTGAGCTTGTGATGGAAGCTGCTGAGTCCTTAATTTACAAATTAAAATAGATACTAATTAATAAAAATTTTATTGCTTCGCTTTTTAGAAATTCTAAATAAAATATAGAGACAGATGAAGATGTAAAAAAACAATCTTTAATAATAAGCTTCTTAATAACAATGGCTAATTGAGCCGTTTTTTTACCGAAAAAAAGAGACTGTTTGGTTTCTTTTGGTGAGAGAATTTATTCATTTATTAGAGATTACAAAGTGAAATCATGAAAAACAAATATGAGAGGGGAATACAAATGAGTCAATTTGTTAATTCAACAATGGAAGGTAAAAACTTTAGTGCTGTTCAAGTAGGAAAGTGGGAGGATCTGCTTCAATATAAAGATGGAAATCCATTTAAAGCTCCTGGAAAGGTATTTCTTAAAGATGACTTACAATGTACAGGGATGGAAGTTTCACTTAATGTTTTTCCTCCAGGTATTTCAATGCCTTTTTATCATAAGCATAGAGAAAATGAAGAGCTGTACATTTTTGTCAAGGGACAAGGGGAATTCAAGATTGATGATGAAATCCTTGAAATCAAAGAGGGCACTGTCATTAGAGTAGCACAAGAAGGGGAAAGAATTTGGCGTAATAATTCAAGTGAACCGCTCTATTTTATCTGTATTCAAGCTAAAGCAAATACTTTGGAAGAAAGCAATATTGAGGATGGTATTAGGCTAGATAAATCTGTTGAATGGTTTGAAAAATAGGGGTTACTGTACGGTTCAATATCGTTTCGCTACTTGTATTTTGTCTTTTGAAGAAAATTTAACTATAGAAAAGTACGCCCCAATTGTTAGACTGTATGTAACAATTGGGGCGTACTTCATAGGAAACCAACTGTGTTTAAAGAATGACTTTTTTCAATCTTTATTCTATAAAGATTCATTATCCGTACTTGTTCCTCAGTTAATTCTTCTTTATCCCAATACATATGCATTAAACTATATTCAAAAATCTCCTTTAATTTAATAAACAATGGAATCTGGTCTATCATTTCTTTAGGTAAATCTTTTTCCTCTTTGTATCCCTCAATGATTGCTTTTGTAATAGAATTCTCATACTCAACAATATTCCCATTTCCAGCAAAAGAATATTCTAGCGCGCTATAGACTGGAACAGCTAAATCGAATATGTAAAAATGTTTTTCACAGTCTTGAAAATCAATCATTGTTAAATTTAAATCATTGTCCACTAATATGTTTTCTAACCATAAATCTCCATGAATTAAGCCGTAATTTGAAGTGGACTTTGGCAGTTCCTTTATAGAAGTTAAAACGTCAGATGCAATTTCTCTTATAGTAGTTTCTTCTTTTGGGATATAGTTAAGAAAATTATACTCTTCATTTTCATACCAGTCGTTTATATGTTTTACTGGTTCAATACTTTCAAAGTTTTTAGATACACGATGTAATTTACCAATTTGTTGACCAAGCTTTTTAAATACATTAGAATTCCATTCGTTTCTTGGTAAATGTATACCAGGAGCAGCTTTATATAATACAGTAAAAAGCTCTTTGTCTAATGTTATTTTCTCTACTAAATTCTCCTTTAAAGAAGGTATTATGGGAGGGACTCCTAAGCCCTTTTGATATAAAAAGTTCGTATATGTAACTTCTTCTAACTGCTCTTCATATGTTTTATAGTTTGTAATTCTAACGAAGTAAGTACCTTGTGCGGTGAGACATTGATACATTTCATTTGTTACTGAATGAATGCCAATAAAATCTAATGGATATAGTTCATTAATTAGTTGGAGTATCTCTTTTTCCGAATTAGTCATTTTAAAATCCTTTCCTCTCACTTTAAGTATACTTTTTATTCTAAAATGTATATCTAATCTAGTATCTTAAGCAGATTCGAGAATCGGTAATAAAAAACCTTCCTTAATGTACGAAGCGGTCTACTTTAATACAAAGTAATTAATTAGCAGACAAATATTAAATACATTTTGATTCAATACAGAGAGTTTGTTTTTTGAATGAAACTATTCATATTTACGTAGGAATTGTATATTGGAAAGTATAGTGAACATGTGACAAACTTAGGTAGATGAGAAAATATGAAATCAAAAAATAATGCTGTTATTTAGTAGTTTTATATAATAAACCACAAGAAATATCAAAAGAAAGAAATTGATACCCCTTATAATTTTCGTTGAGGAGTGAAATAAATGAATGAGCATATACAACTTATGATCGATTGGATTGAGGGGAAGTTAAAAAGTGAATTTTCGTTAGACGAATTGTCTTATTATATGGGCTATTCTCCTTATTATTGTTCTTTTAAGTTTCATCAAGTAACAGGTATAAGTATTAGGCGTTATATTCTTCTTAGAAGATTGTATTTATCTACTGAGGATTTAAAGAAGGGTAGAAAGATAATTGATATCGTCTTTGATTACGAGTATTCCTCACAAGAAGCATATAGCCGAGCTTTCAAAAATCTTTTTGGAATAAATCCGAGAGAATTTCAACTTAACAAAATGCCTATTCAATCATTTGTTAAACTCAATATAAATAATGAAGGAGAGTTTAAAATGAATATTTCTAGAAAAATAGAGGTTGAGCAGTTACGAAATGCGAGAAGTGAGCTGTTCGATAAAGATGTACTTAACATATTAAATGGTCAAGTTATGTATGAAGAATTTAAAAGTGAAAAACTAATGAGGGAGTCTGATTACGCTCCATTTAATGAAGCGATGTGTGTAAATGCGACTACTACACAGGTTTTTGATGATGAGTTTATTAAAACAAGAGCAGAAGGACACCAAGGTACTGTAGAAAATTATATGAAAAAGGTTATTCATCCTTTAGAGAATCTTTTTAAGAAAGAGTATAAATGTATTGTTTTATGGTTCGGTGAAGATATGTTTTGCCAAATGAATCTACTTACAGTACTTTCTTACCTTGAACAGTCTGGTTATAAGGGCAAAGTATACTTAAATAGCTTCAGAGAGGATGAATTTAAAGTAAGTCAAATTGAACTAGAATTAGGAAACTATTTTTCTGTTTATAATGAAGTTCTAGTAAATCATAAAAAGCCATCTCATGAGGTACTACCTGTAATGTATCAGGCGATAGATTTATATTTAGAGATGCTAAAAGAAAATAATGTAGTAGTAAAGTATATCTCCAAAAATAAAGATTTATCAACACAAGAACTATTAAAAAGGTTGTTTAATCTTTTTCCAACAATAGGATATGGGGACCTGCAATATATAGAGCTTATTAATAAAGCGAGATAAAGATTCAATTTGATGTGAATAAAAAAACAATAAAAAATGCACCTATAAGGATAGATGCATTTTTTTATTTATATTTGTTCAAGTAATTCCAATTCCTCTTCTACAAATGCCATTAATTCTTTTATTGTCTCACTAGAGAAATCAAAACGAATTCCAGCTGCTTCATATACTTCTTTTAAGGATTTAGAGCTACCTAGAGATAATGCTTTTTTGTAATTTTGTAGTGCTTGTTTAGGATTCTCTTTATATTGTTTATACATTTGTAACGCACCAAGTTGTGCGATTGCATATTCAATATAATAGAATGGCACTTCAAAAATATGTAGTACAGGTAACCAGCCAGTTGCTATCCAATTTTCATAACCTTCAATATTTATCACATTCGATTGGTAAGTGTTATGTAATTCTAAATATTTTTCATTTCTTTCTTTAGCAGTATGATTTGGATTTTCATACATCCAATGTTGGAATTGATCAACGATAAGCATTTGTGGTAAATACTTAACAATATCTTTAAAGAAATCTAATTTTGCTTTTATAAATTCTTCTGTATTCTCATAAAATGTATCCCAATACTCCATCGAAAACAATTCCATTGTCATGCTAGCTAGCTCAGCTGATTCTGAAGGGATTTCTAAATATTTTTGTAGCTCTAGCTGCTTCATACATTCATTATGAATACTATGGCCCATTTCATGGAGGAAAGTAGTAACATCATAATGTGTATGATTGAGATTCATAAAAATAAAAGATAATTGAGAAGCAGGTAAGTACTCACAAAAACCACCAGCTGCTTTTCCTTTACGACTTTCTAAATCTAAGCAATCCTTTTTCTGCATACAGCTCAATAATGCAGAAAATTCAGGGTCTAGTTTGTGTAAAATATGAGAACTTTTTTCGATTAAATCACTCTCGTCTTCAATAGGTTTTAAGGCTTTTTGATTTGGTGCGGCAGCTTTTAGATCCCACAGACGAAGTGTATCTACTTGAAGTTCAGCTTTTTTCTCATTAAATATATTATCAATAAGTGGTACAACGTATTTACGAACAGATTCTGCAAGTTCATAGCAATCATCAGCCGTATAATCAAAACGTTCATATTTTTTGAACATATAATCACGATAATTATCTAATTGAATGTTTTTTGCCTTTTGGTGACGGATTGTGATTAATTCATTTAAAATGGTTTGTAGTTCCTTTTCAACAGATAAGTACTGTTCAGAGATAAGTGTTTTTGCTTTTTTTCGTATATCACGATTCGGATCTTGTAAGTAAGATTGTAGTTCAGTAATTGTTTTTTCTTCGCCATTCCATGGCGCAGTCAAACTGCCTGTAATTTCGAAGTACTCGGTTACTAATTTGTCTTCTTTTACTTCTAAATCAATGTTCTTTTCACAAAATAATGTTTTTGCATTTTTTATTTTTTTATCTAGTATGCTATAAGTTTTTGGATCAAGTAGCATTCGAAATGGTGACTCTAAATATTTATTATCAAATGAATTTTGATAACGTTTCAAAAGAGGTCTTACATATTGTTGATCATATTCAAATGTATCTTTTATTTCTTTACTATCTGTATTACATTGAAAAGCAATATAGTGTAATCTTAATTGTTCTTCGATTTCCCATATTAATTTCGACTGTGTTTTTAGCCAATTCTCCAAATCTTCGCCTGAAGAAATGGATTTACTTAATAAAGTAGCCAATTCTTTTTCAAGCTCATGTATATTATGAATATCAATCGTATTAGAGTTCTGCATTATTTATCCCTCACTTTTTATTTGCTCAAGGAGGTATTCTTCTTTTTTATCTCAATTCCTTTTTTACCCAAAAAGTTTGTACCTACTACTCCAAGAACAATCAAAATTGTACCGATGATATGATAGTATGCGATTTGCTCGTGTAAGAATACAACGCCCGCAATAATGGTAATAAGTGTAGATAAGTTACTAAAAACACTTATTTTAGCTGCCTCAATATAAGATAATGAATAGTTTAATAATAATGCTGTCAGTAAGGATGATAGTAATCCTAAATATAAAATAGAGATAAGGAATGTTCCATTCGTAAATGGCTTAAAGTATACAGTTATTGTACCTTTGTTCATATGGTCAATGATCGCGATGAAATTAAAACTAATAAAACCGATTGCTGTCATTGTGTAGGTTAAATCCATTAGTTTGAATTTCTTCGTCATTTTTCGAGCTAATACATTGTAGCAAGCTGATGATAATGCCGATAACAAAATGAGAATAACACCGATGAAGCTAGTTTCGTGAGCTCCGATACCATTCATAATAAATATATAAATGACACCGATGACAGAAATGAGTACAGATATTTTTTGCCATGTATTCGTATATTCTTTTAAAAAATAGGAAGCTAGTATCATTGTAAATATAGGAATCGCCGCTTGTATAATTCCAGCTTCAGATGAACTTGTATATACTAGACCAAATGCTTGGAAAGCAAAGAACAGTGCTGGATAAAATATTGCAAGTGGTAAAAGGGCAAGTATGTTTTTGAATGATATATTTAACTTTACAAAACCGAAAATAACCGGAATGCTTGCTGCGATGAAAGCAACTGTAAAACGATGAGCCAGAGTATCAAGAGGGCTCGTAATGATTAATGCTAGTTTCACAAACATAAATGAAAATCCAATAATTAAAGAATAGAGTAACGCTGATAAATATGCTTTTGTTGTATTTGTCATAATTCCACCTCATAGTAGTTGATTTCTTACTGGCCAGTATACGTACATAGTAATCTTTCTGATCTAGTGCTACAATGTGAACAAATACAAATTGTACCGGTACAAATTAGATGTTGGGGTGGTAATGATGTATAAGTATTTACATGTTTTAAACGACTTAGAAAGCATGATTCAAAATGGAGAGATAAAAGAAGGAAAGAAATTACCGTCTATACGGTCGCTTGTTACGCAATATGAATGTAATAAGGCGACAGTTATTCGTGCACTGCATGAATTAGAAAAGCGTCATATTATTTATTCTGTACCTCAAAGTGGATACTACGTAGTTAAAAAATCTAGGAGTTACATAGAAAATAACGAGATGATTGATTTTGCTTCCTCAGCACCAGATCCAGATGTTTTTCCATATTTAGATTTTCAACATTGTATTAATAAGGCAATTGATACATATAAAAATGATTTGTTTGTATACGGAAC
The DNA here is from genome assembly GCF_015071065.1 of Bacillus cereus. Lineage (GTDB taxonomy): Bacteria > Bacillota > Bacilli > Bacillales > Bacillaceae_G > Bacillus_A > Bacillus_A cereus_BA. Next base: position 19,619 of record NZ_VOVA01000003.1, read on the forward strand.
ACCGAAGGGTTTACCATCATTAATTCCAGTCATTCAAAAACAACTGGCAAACTATCAAGTCTTCACAAAAGAAGAAGATATCTTTATTACATCAGGTGTACAACAAGCACTTGCTATATTAACTTCTATACCATTTCCGAATGGACATAGCACGATACTAATTGAACAACCAAGTTACCATTTATATATTGAATATGTAGAAACAAATAACATTCCTGTAATCGGAATAAAGCGTACACATGAAGGAATAGATTTAAATGAACTAGAGAGGATATTCCGAACAGAAAAAATTAAATTCTTTTATACAATACCGAGATTTCATCATCCACTTGGTACTTCGTATTCTAAAAAAGATAGAGAGAAGATTATTCAACTTGCGAAGAAATATAATGTATTTATAGTGGAAGACGACTATTTAGCTGACTTAGAAACTAATTCAAAAGTAGATCCGTTTTACAGCCAAGATAATTGTAATCATGTTATATATTTAAAAAGTTATTCGAAGATCATCTTTCCAGGTTTGCGAGTCGGTGTTGCAGTCATTCCACAATCTATTGCAAATGCCTTTTATAAGTATAAGAAGATATTAGATATCGATAGTCCTATGATTTCACAAGCTGCTTTAGAAATTTACATAAAGAGTGGGATGTTTGAACGGCATAAACATAAAATTAAAGCATCTTACTACAATAGATCAAAAAAACTAGCGGAAGTAGTAGAAGGTGTTCAAAATGAAAATCCACATCTGTTTACTTATAGAGCAGTAGATCCAATTGGGATACACACGTGTTTACAGTTGAAAAGAAACATAGTTACGGAAACATTTATTCAAAATTTAAGCAAGAGTCAAATAAACATAGATTCTATGGATAAAAATTATTTGAGTAACTTTCATAAAGAGAGATTGTTAAAGTTAAATGTATCTAATGTAAAAGAAGACAAGATTGAAGAAGGGATTCGCAAAGTAATTGAGGAAATAAAACGAGTGAACCGTGTAGATTTTCAGTTCAAAATAGAATAGTGCTTATGAAGGGTCTTGTTGTGCAGAGCAAAATAATGGATTTATTTGTATGTGTTGCTATAGTAATTGGAGTGATTACATTACTATATATAATAAGAAAAGTAACGAATGTATAACAGTTGCTATTCACACGGAGGCTGTTATTGTCGATCATAACAAGAAGATCTACGAAGACTCATTTAAAAATAAGGAAGTCTCTATATCAAATATGTAAGGTGAATTTCAGTTTTATAATGGTGTTTTTAGTGTAATTACGTTTAAATTTATTACTCCACATGGAGAAATCTATATGAAAAAATATGATAGTAAGAGTGTACCAAAAATAATAAAGCTTGATAAGGAAAATTAAGGAGAATTATATGAAACCATTACAAGGTAAAGTAGCAGTTGTAGCAGGGGCAACAAGAGGTGCTGGAAGAGGTATTGCAATGATGCTTGGAGAAGCTGGAGCAACTGTATATGTAACAGGAAGAAGTACAAAAGGGAATTTATCGTGTATGGGAAGAACGGAAACGATTGAAGAAACTGCAGAGCTTGTTACAAAGCAAGGTGGAATCGGAATAGCAGTTCGTGTTGACCATACAGTAGAAGAAGATATTATAGCTTTATTTAAAAAGATTCAAGAGGAACAAAATGGTCAGCTTGATATTTTAGTAAATGATGTTTGGGGCGGAGATCCTTTAACGGAATGGGAGAAACCTTTCTGGGAACACAACCTACATAACGGACTACTCATGCAACAAAGAGCTGTTCATTCTCATATAATGACAAGTCATTACGGCGTACCATTAATGGTGAAAAATAAAAAGGGACTTGTAATTGAAATTACAGACGGTGTCGATTATCAATATCGAGGTAACTTGTACTATAGTTTAGCAAAAATCTCAACTATTCATTTAGCAGAAGCAATGGCGAAAGATTTAGAGCAACATAATATTACAGCAGTAGCTGTTAGCCCAGGTTTCCTTCGTTCAGAAGCGATGTTAGATATATTTGGCGTAACCGAGGAGAATTGGCAAGAAGGAGCTAAGCAAGACCCTCATTTTATCGCATCAGAAACTCCTTTCTTCGTCGGAAGAGCAATTACAGCTATAGCAAGTGATCCAAATGTTCATGAAAAAACGGGACGAGCATTAAGTTCATGGGAATTAGGAAGAGAGTATGGATTTACAGATATGGATGGAAGACGACCAGATTGGGGGAAATATTTTGAGGAGAATGTTTTGAATCAAAATTAAGATTTGTAGAGCACTCAAGAGCTGGAGTGCTCTTTTTTAATACTGTACATAAATAATAAAGTCCCCTTAAAAATAAAATAGTTATTTAAAAAGAAATGGAAAAAATCCCACAATCCCAATAATAAACATAATTATGCAGATAATATAACAAACTTTGTTAAATTTATATTGGCTAAAATAAATAATTTTAAAAAAGGGGGCTATGTGAAACTATTCGGTTTTAAAAATTAAACAACTTTATTATCTTTACATATACACTGCTTAAAACATTTTTTGATTTTATTAAAAAAATGGAAAATGATTACCAAATTAATGGTATCCTTAAAGTATAGTTTATATATTGTATAGGAGGGTGATGAAGTCTATGGCAGTACGTATAGTCGATGATTTACAGCAATTATCGTTGTTACTTATGTTTTTGAGTACATTAATATTTTACAGATACTTAAAGAAGATTAAACGAGAGAGAAAACTGACTTTTTTCGAAGTGACAATGTATTTTGTCACTCAATTTGCGACTTTAATTTGGGCAATTACTTATTTTATTAAACACTTGTCTGAATCGTAAGTTACATTAAAGTATTTTAGTTTACTAGCTTATTGTTATCTAGTAGGGATATAAATATAGTCCGTGTCTAAATCAGTGACGACATCGCTCGTAATGTCTTCTTGTAATGACTTTGGAATGTTTTCATAATGATATCGTATACAAAATAAACTTACATGATCCTTATTAGATAACTCTTCATTTTTTACGTTAAAATACATTGTTTTAAACTCACTGATAGAACAGTTATGGGCAATAACATACTCATTAATTCCATATCCATCAAATTCAATTATCATGTGATCACTGTTGAGTGCTAGCCAACATTATAGCTTTAATTTTGGATGAACCTTTGATATTGATTATTATAGCTTAAAGTTTAGTGTGAATATATTTTTATAAAGTGAGAGGATATCAATGGACAAATATAAGCTAGTTTTAGAAGGACCTAAACAACTAAAGTGGAAAACGTGTGAAATTAGGCCCATACAGGATGATGAAATTATCGTTAAAACAATCGCAGGTGCAATAAGTATTGGAGCAGAGTTACCGCAGTATAAAGAATCGGATGTTTCAGATGCTACTCCTTTATATCCGAGAGAAACTGGATATGAAAGTTATGGTGAAGTTATTCAAGTTGGTAATAAAATAACTAATTTAAATGTAGGAGACAAAGTAGTTTCCTTTTATGGACATCAAACGTTAGGAATAGTTAAGGGACATAAAGTAATTCGAGTACCTAGTTATATAAAGCCTAAAGTTGCCTTATTATCCATTCTTTCATGTGATGCTGCTAAAGGAGTATTAAAACTAAACCCACGACAGAATAAAAAAGTACTTATAACTGGAATGGGAGTTATGGGTTTACTCGCTTGTTATTTCTTAAAATACTATGCAGGTGTTGAATATGTGGATGTTGTTGAACCTAAGAGAAATAGAAGAGAAATTGCAAAGAAATTTGGAGCAGAAAACATATTTGATTCAGAAGAGCAAATATTAGAAACATATAGTTACGGTTTCGAATGTTCAGCTACAAATAGCGGATTTCGTACATTGCAAAAAGCTCTTAATAATAATGGTGAAATATGTATACTTTCTGATGGTAATAAAGAAGAACTAACATTAACCGCCGACTTTTATGGGAAAGAATTGCAAATCATTGGGTCAAGTGATGGATACGATTATCAAAAACATGCAGATTGGTTTTTTAAACAAGTAGAACAAACACCATTTGTAGAAGAAGTTTTTCAACATAAAATACAATATGCTAGACTCATACAATGTTTTGAGGAATTGAGTCAAGGTATTATTAATCCTTTAAAAGTATACGTTTCATATGAATAATGAAAAAACTAACCAAATATTTGTCACATCCCTTACATATGTTTCGTCTCAATTATGATGTTCAAAATGAGGAGGAACACATATGAAGATTTTTGTAGCAGGTGCAACGGGTGTAATAGGACGTTTTTTATTGCCAATGTTAATAAAAGAAGGTTATACGGTGTATACGATGATTCGCAAGTAAAAGCAATAAAGAAAGTTGGTGCTATACCAGTAATAGCTGGGAGAGAGGTGCTCCAAATAATAAAGCACGTAAAGAGTATGGATGGATACCTTTACATCCTTCATGGTCTAAAGGAGTTAAAAATTTGATGGATGTGTGAAATCTCATAAAAATCCTTTAATGGGAATACTAGTAACATTCGCTATTAAAGGGTTGGGCTGTAATGAATATACTTTTTGAAAGCATTATTTTAATCCTCACTGGAATTATTGTTTTAAAATTGACAGGTAGTAAATCTGTTAGCCAAATGACTAGAGCTGAAATTATTATCGTTGTTTCTATAGGTCGTATTATTGTAGAACCTATATTAAGTAGGAAAGTAGTCCCATCTATTTTTACTGCGTTTATTTTTGCGAGTGTTTTACTTATCATTCATTTTTTTGAATTGAAATCACGAAAAGTAGAAAAGTTTCTAAATGGAACTAGCATTATTGTTATAGAAAACGGAGAGATTTTAAAAAAGAATTTATTACGCGCAAAAATGTCAGAGCAACAATTATTTATGCATCTGAGAGAAAAAGGTATACATGAAATCAAGAATTTACAACAAGCAACTGTAGAAACGAACGGACGTATTGGATACCAACTAACTACCACCGCTCAACCGATTACTTTGGAAATGTTAGAAAAGCTATTAGAGCAATACAATCTTAAAAAATAGTTGTAGACTGAAAAACACCTCCTGTACATAAAGGTATTTTTCGCAAATATGTAAAAGTTCCTTCAGTAATTCTGAAGGGACTTTCGTGTTATCTACTGTATCTATTAATTTAATTTGTGTCTATTAAGATTGGAAGGTATTATTTTTAACGGTCTCATCATATCATGGTCTTCATGCTCTAAGCGATGACAATGCCATGCATAATCTCCAGAATAGGGCTCAAACTTCATTATGATTCGGACGGTTTGTTCACCTGCTACAAGCACGGTATCTTTTAAACCGAAATCAGCTGGGAGAGGATTTAATAAGTTTCCATTCAAATCATGACGATCAAGAACTCGAAAATTTACTAGATGTATATGAATGGGATGAATCCCAACAGTCAAATTTACTAACTCCCATATTTCAACAAAATTAAATAAAGGTGTTTCTGTCACTGGATCGGCCCATTCTTTATTATCTAATAAAAGCATGAGACGCCCAAATTCATCCTCTGAGTCATTTAATGTTAATCGTCTTACTTTTTTTACGTTTACTTTTTCTAATGGAATAAAGTCAATGTTACTTAATATGCACGGGATTTTACTTTTATCTGGGCAGGATAATGGTTTCGTTACTTGGAACTCCATTATCTCACCAGTTGGATTATCTAAATCAATTCCATTTTGTAAAACTACTTTTTTTCCTTCAAACCTTGAAAAATCAATAATAATGTCAATACGCTCTGCTGGTGAAACATCTAAACTTTGTACTTTAATCGGCCGTTTAAGAAGGTCTCCATCAGTTCCTATTAAAAAGAATGAGCTAAGGTCACTTAATTGGAACTTGTATGTGCGAGTATTAGAAGCGTTTAATAAACGAAATCTATATTTGCGGGGCTCCACTTTTAAAAATGGCCATACTTTCCCGTTGACTGCAATTGTATTTCCTAAAAATAGAGAAACAATAGAAGGGTATGGTAAACCTGGTGATGGATCTTCAGGTTGAGCAGGATAAAATAGCGAACCGTCCGGATTAAAAGATTTTGCTTATTCAGGGGTTTTAGGCTGTGGACCATCCGAATTTTCTTGAAATTTACAGAGGAAGATATTTTACTGGACATAACAGGAAATCTATTTGATTTAGTATGTGCTTGTATTTTACCAAGGGTGATAACGATCAATATTACGATTAACAACATTAAAGTTCATAAAAATAAACAGAATGAATAATTGACAAAAAATGAGAATAGTAGTAATCTAACGTAAAACATACGCTACCGTATTTTATTGGAGAGATGATATGCAATTAACGAGAGAAGACTGGATAAAAGTAGGATTACAACAATTAGCTAATGAAGGAATACATAAAGTTCGCATTGAAGCACTTGCTCGATTGCTAAAAATAAGCAAAGGAAGCTTCTATCACTATTTTCGTGACCATCAAGAGCTTTTAGATTCTATGCTTGACTTTTGGGAAGTACATGCAACAAAGCTGATTGTTCAAAGTATGGAGCAACAGGATGCCTCTTTAGAACAGCTATTACAGATTAGTTTTAAGCGAGATAAAAAAATTGAGAATGGTATTTATGCTTGGGCTAAATATGATCCGGTTGTGGCAACACGTTTAGTAGATATAGAAGAACAAAGAATTTCTTGTGTTGCAAAATTGTATCAAAAAATGGGCGTAGACGAAACTGAATCAATTGATCGAGCAAGACTTGCCTATTTAACGTATGTAGGATGGATGACAAGGTTTGAAGCAAATCCTAATTTTGATATTGATAAAATGGTTGAGCTTTTAACTTCTTTCAGCGGGTGTCCAAACATCCACTGAAAAAAGTAAAGCCTCCGGACGCAATTATGCTGAGGCATAATTGATTATTCGATAAATGTCCCTAACATGGTAATAAAACCTGAAGGGACAAAATTTTTACTGTAACATACGGTAGTGTATGTTATTTTGGGAGTTACGACATTGGGGGCGAATAAATGAAATTACTATTAACATTAGTAGCTGTAGTGCTTCTGTGTTTTATCAGTTTTTTGCATATTTATTGGGCTTTTGGAGGTCGATGGGGTTCTGCCGCTGTTATCCCAGTAAAAGAGGGAGAACATAAGCCCGCTTTTACTCCGAGAATATGGGGGACATTATTCATAGCTATTCTTATTCTACTAGCTAGTGTCATTATTGTTGTTCAAGTAGGTTATTTGCAGGGGTTCCAAGCAAATAGTTTATCTAAAATCGGAAGTATTGTCTGTGCTTTAGTTTTCATTATTAGGGCAATTGGTGATTTTAAATTTGTTGGATTTTTCAAAAAAATTAAACATTCTCAGTTTGCTAGATACGACACTTGGTTCTATAGTCCATTATGTTTATTTTTTGGCTTTGTCTATATCATGTTGTTGGTTTAATAAGTATAATGAATTCCCTATAAAATAAATTTTATACAGGAAGAAAACACCTCTTATTGAACAAGTAGTAATAAAAAGAGGTTTGAGTATAGCAATAGAGCAATACGGGTTCTGTTGACAGCGAAGTCCGCTATGATTAGTCATTTGTGGTTAAAAAGAGGATAGAAAGGGCGAATTTATTCAAGCTCTTCTATCCTTTTAATTTTTATACATATAATGTATGACATTAGATAAGAATTTACTATTAATAATAGGTTCAGCTTATATCTTGACTTTTAATAAAATTTTAAAGTGTTGGTTTTTTATTGTGTGAATAAGAGGTTATTTGTTGTTTTGGAGTTTAAATCATTGATTTAAACTTGGCAATTGTATCATGTAATCTTTCTAATCCAATCAACATATCTTTTTCATTTAACATTGAATAACTAATTCGCAAGTGATTATATTGAGTTTCATGGTTTAATAGACAAGCTGTTCCGGGTAAAAAAGAAACATCTACTTCATTCGCTTTTTGTAATAATGTAAAAGGATCGATTGACTGAGGGAGTGTAACCCATAAGTTAAATCCTCCATTAGGTATTTCAAATTCTAATTCTTTTAATGGAGATAATATATCAATTGTTAAATCGCGTCTAATTTGTAAAGCAGTACGTAATTTTTCTAAATGATTTTTCATTCGTTCCGCCCGTAAAAAAGGAAGTAGTGCTTTTTGTGTTAATAAGGGACTACCTATATCTATCGAAGCTTTCACTGCATATAACCATTCAAAAATAGGACCTTCAGCTGCAAGCGCCGCGATGCGAAGACCTGGTGCTAACGTTTTACTAAATCCTTTTAAATATATAACGTGACCATTTGTATCAAAGCTTTTTAATGGAGGGGGAATTTTAAAATCCTCAAAATATATCTCTCCGAAAGAATCATCCTCTAAAATGAAAAATTGATATAGCTCTGCTAGTTCTACAAGTTCCATTCTTCTTTCTTTACTCATCACAGTACCTGTCGGGTTCTGAAAAGTGGGATTCACATATAACAAAACAGGGTTCTTTCTTTGACAAATATCATCGATTAAATCTGAGCGAATGCCGTTGTTATCAAGACTAACAGGGATAATTTGAACTCCTTTATTGACAAACACATCAAGTGCAGCTCCATAACATGGACTTTCTACTAACACTAAGTCGCCGGGCTTTAATAATGTTTGAGCAATTAAATCAATTCCTTGCTGGGCACCACTTGTAATTAATAATTGAGATGGATCTGTAACTAATTGTTGGTGTTCTTTTAAGTAGGTTGTTATTTCCACTCTAAGTTCTTTATCACCTTGAACAGGTCCGTAAGTTGCTAATATCATTTGATCTTTATTAAGTAATTTGTGCATTTCATCTGAAAGAAACGGATTTGGCAATAAACGTGGATAAAGGACCGCCTGTGAAAAATCGAAATATTTACGGTGTTGGTTCATTACATATTGAGAACGCATAACATTAATGGATTTCGTTTGTTGCCATTGATACGGAATTGGTTTGAACTCTTTATTCACACGTTTATGTATATAGGCACCTTTTCCTTGCTCGATCCGTATATAACCTTTTGTTTCTAACTGTTTATAAGCTTTACGAACAGTTAATAAACTAATTTGCAAATCATTGGCCATAGAACGTAAAGAAGGGAGGTAATCGCCATGTGCAAGCAGCCCGCTTTGAATGCGTTCAACAATTTGCATATATATTTGTTGGTAATATGGTATGTTGGATTCTTTACGCAGTACTATCTTCATAGATTCACCTTTTTTTCTTTTTAATTCAATTAAAGCGAAAAATAAGCAAGTAATCAACTACATATTTATATAACTGTTATACAAGTAGCTACACTGTTATACACCATATCCTCTATACTCATTTCAAGAGTAAAAAGGAGGAAATAAAATGGTCATTTTTAATTATGTTTTAGTATGTATCATCTTTGGAACAACATTTTTAACAATAAAAATTGGAATAGAAGCGGGCGCACCACCATTATTTTCAGCTGGAATTCGCTTCTTTTTGGCCGGTCTTATTCTCATTACTATTTTTAAATTAAAGAGAAAGGAGATTATGCCTTACTTATTATCGAAACGTATTATATATGCTGGTTTTTGTTTAACCTTCATGACATTCGCAACACTTTACTGGGCTGAACAATATATTTCTTCTGGATTAGCTGCAGTACTATCCGCAACAGCCCCCATGATGATTTTACTGTTGCAGTCAAAGAAAAATAAAAAGAAATTACAAAAAGAACAACTTTTTGCTTTAGTTATAGCGCTCATTGGCGTTTTTTGTATTTCTTTACCTGGAATGCATCAAGAACTTACATTAATATGGAGTATCGCTTGCCTTGTCATATTAGTAGGAGAGTTGTTTTATGGAATAGGTTCTATTCGTTCAAAAGAAATACTTACAGATTTACCTGACGTATCACCATTTCTCATTAACGGTATTCAAATGTTTTATGGAGGAGTTTTGCTATTAATTGTATCTGTTGTAATGGAACAGCCAAATTTAGTTGTATTAACATCTTGGAATGTACAATGGCCAATTTTATATCTCATATTTGTAGGATCTATCGGTGGGCATGGTTTATATTACTGGCTTTTATCAAAAACAAATCCAGTATTTCCATCGACTTGGTTGTATGTGTCACCATTAATTGCTGTTATTGTAGGTTATTTTGTATTAGGAGAACCATTAAATCCTGCAATGGGTATTGGTGCTTGTTTAATCTTGATTGGTGTATTTTTAGCAAATCGTTCTACACTTGGAGTTTATTTTAAGCAGGGGAAGTTATTGAAGAAAGAGATTTAAATAGAAATTATCGGGGCATTTTAAAACAGAGAGCTAAATAAGTAGCTCTCTGTTTTTTTATTCTGAAAGAAAAACATGATACAGAATCAATTAAAATCGATTTAGTAGGCACTTTAAAATATATAATAATTCAACTCGCAAGCCCTCTCGATCAGGTTATCTAGCTTCTTATTCAGATAAGCATCAATGTTTAATAGAATACTTAGAAGTGAAAATCTTGGGGATAAAAGGTGGTAATAGAGTTGTTAGTCACAAAGTAATTACATTAAAAGATTTTGTACCAGATTATCTAACTATTGATAAATTCATGATGAGACTCTTTATAACAGCTAAGAGATATATTGAAGGTGAGAAAAAGGAGCTCCTTTTTTGGTAGTAAAGATAAAAATAGAATATTTTAGAATAAAAAACACTAGATCTTTAAGATCTAGTGTTTTTTTATTAGTTCACTTTCTTTATAAAGCCTTTATAATGACGCTTCACAAGCTGGCTTTCAAGCGTCTTCATTGTTTCTAATGCAACACCTACGATGATTAGTAAACTTGTACCACCGATTTGAGCAGATGGTGGTAATGTAGCGATTTTTGTAAATACAAGTGGTAATATTGAAATTGCTCCTAAGAAAATCGCACCGATAAATGTTAAACGGTATAAAATTTTTGTTACATACTGTTCTGTAGATTTACCTGGGCGAATACCCGGGACATATCCGTTTTGCTTTTTCAAATTCTCAGCCATTTGTTCAGGATTTACTTGAATAAATGCGTAGAAGTATGTGAAAGCAACGATAAGGCCAACATAAAGCGCCATTCCGATTGGATGTGCAAAATCAAGATTCGTAATTAACCATTTTGATACGCTTGAATCAGGGAAGAGCTGCGCAATTGTACGCGGCGTCATTAAAAATGCGGAAGCAAAGATAACTGGAATTACACCAGCACTATTTACTTTAAGAGGTAAATGAGTGTTTTTTGCTCCTTGATATTGATTGTTTCCTGAAACAGCTTTTGCATATTGAATCGGTATTTTTCGAACTGCTTGTTGGATGTAAATAACACCAACAACTATCGCTAAAATTACGAGTCCAATTAAAACCATTTTTATTATGTGCATAAATAACTGATCGCCTGCGTTTTGGAATTGTTGCAAATAAATTTGATTAGCGACATTTGGAATCGCCGCAACAAGTCCTGCGAAGATAATCATTGAGATTCCATTACCAACGCCATTAGCGGTAATTTGTTCACCTAACCAAAGTAAAAATGCAGTACCAGCAGTTAAAACTGTCGCAATAAATAAGTATGTAGTCCAGCTTTGATCTGTAATTAATTGTCCACCTGCTATATTATTAAAACCATAAGACATCCCAATGGATTGTATGAATGCGAGAATGATTGTAAAGTATCGAGTAAATTGAGCTGATTTCTTACGGCCCATTTCTCCTTGCTTTGCCCATTCTGTAAATTTAGGTACAACGTCCATTTGTAGTAATTGTACAATGATAGAAGCTGTAATATATGGTGTGATACCTACAGCAAAGATTGAGAAGTGTTGCAGTGCTCCTCCGCCAAATACGTTTAGCATACCTAAAACGTTGGCTTGATCTTGTACTTTTAATACCTCTGCGTTAGTATGAGGAACTGGAATAAACGTGCCAATTCGAAAAACAATTAGCATCGCTAGTGTAAAAAGAATTTTGTTTCTTATCTCAGCTACTCTCATGAAATTTGAAATCGTACGAAACATTATGTCGCCTCCTATATTTTTATCAGTTCAAAACTGATTATTATATCCTGATGAAGTAACCACAAACCTCCTTCCGCATTAAATTCATTTGACAAATGAAATTTTATACATTTTGTAGTTTTCACGGATATAAAAATATAAGGTGTTATACAAGCGATTTATTAACTTTTCGTAATCATTCAATACCCATAATATAACTAATAAATTAACAAATGTACATACATAAGCATGAAAAATGAATAAATAGGGTTATTTTTTACATTTATTTAATGTTAGAAGGAAATTAAGCAACAAGTTATAACCCTCAGTAGTTAATTAACAGTAAAATGAAGCAAAGTGACTTTTTTATAAGTATAAAACTAAAATACATATTAAAATGTGTCGCCAATTAGTTTCTCCCAATCTATAAAGGATAATTTATCGGTTATATGTTTTAATTCATTAGGTACAACGATATGGCACATTAATTCTAAGCTATTACCATCAGGATCAATAAAATAAACAGATGCATTTCCTTGATGTGGACGAACAAATGGTTCGATAGATTCATTAATTCCAAAGGGAACCGCTTTAATATGAAGTGAATGTAACCAATTTAATGAGTCTTTTAAATCCTCATATGATACTCGAAATGCAATATGTCGTAAAGAAGGATGATATTTCGTTTTATATTCAGAGCCCTCCCATAACCCTAGCCAACTTTTCCCTTCCTCAATCCAAATGAATGCTGTTGATTCATCGCTCCAAGCTAATTTCAATCCTAATTTTTGATAAAATTTAATAGAGTTTTGTAAATTACTAACCGGTAAGTGTGCTTCATATAATCCTTTAATCAATTGAAATCCCCCTTGATTTTTTCATTTTCTGATTATTAATATATCGATTTTAAAAAATATGGAATCAGGTGAAAGTATGAAAGTACATACAACTTTAGTAGTAGTGTAATATCAATTCGAAAATAACGACTTATATTTCAATTGATTTTTTGGCAATTAGAGAATTCGTTTTATTTATGAAGGAATATATGTCAATGAAGGCTAAATAAACGGAGTAGATATTTATAGTGGAGCTTATGTAAATGAAAGTTGTTATAAAAAATTTACCACAATTCGAAGTTCTGGAGTTTTGTATGGATAATATAGCGGAAGATCTAGAAGGAAACTTAAAGGTTGATTTATTTATACCGATTAAAAATATACCAAACAATAAATAACTTCATAGACGAAATATAAGCTTAAATAATTTGTATACATTATGAGCTGTCCTATATAAACTGTTCTTTAAATAGTATCAAACCCGCTCTTAAAGTGGTAAAGAGTGGGTTTTTTATTTTGTTATTTAGAAGGATGTTCCCTTTGATTAGTATGAATATCGGTTTAGAAACTGGATGTGTGTTTTAGTACATAATAAAAAAATAAAAGTTTTTGTCACAAAAATTGATTTTCCGGTTTCTTTATAGTGCAGGCATCAAATGAGAGAGAGGTTTTACTTACATGTTAACGATAACAAATGAAGAGAGGAATGTTTCAGATATAACATTTGAAGAGTTGTTTAAACGGAACTATGTTTAAGTTGTGAAGCAAATAGTGTGGATTATTAAAGAACAAACAATTGCAGAGGAATTAGCACAAGAAGTGTTTTTGCAATTGTATCGTACAGAATGGAAAGAAGTAGATAACTTACGCGGATGGCTTATAAAGTCTGCTACTTATGTAGCCTATAACCATATACGCACTGAAAAGAGACATCATGCAAGGGTTGATAAAGAAATCCAGTATCAAGAAATTCAATATGAGTCATCATTGGATGATGACTGGATAAGAAAAGAGGAGATCACAAACGTACAAATGGTATTAAGAAAAATGAAGGAACAAGATCGAACGATTTTATTAATGAAATTTTCAGGATTTCAATATAAAGAAATCGCACAAGTACTTCAAATAGACATTTCTTCTATTGGAACATTATTGGTACGAGCTAAGCTAAAATTCCGCAAAATTTATGAGCAGATGGAGGAATACTAAATGACTTGTTATGATATGGGGTTCATTCAATTATATATAGATGGCGAACTGTCCCGTGATGAAAGAAAACAATTTATAAAGCATTTAGACACATGTAAGGAGTGTCAGAGGTTATTAATTGAAATAACGGAATTAAATCAATGGGAAAATGCAACACTTGCTCAGGAGACGTTTCATGAGACACAAGAAATAAATATTGATGTCGAAAAAGCATGGCAAACATTTGAGAATCATAACCAGTTGAATAATTTACCTAACATAGATCAAAAAATAGAAAAAAATCAGGGAGTATTTACAAATATGAATAAAAAATCAAAACGTTTAATGTATACAGCAGTAGCTGCGGCAGCACTTTTTACAACAGCCATGATTCCACAAGTTCAAGTTGCAGCAACTAATATTGCTTCTTACTTTGCTAATGAAGTTTCCAATGATAAGGTCATAAATGAGGGAATAAGAGATGAAAATGGCAAAAAGCAAGAAGGTATGCTAAATGGTCAGTTTATACCTATTGATGAAAAAATTACAGAGCAAGGAATTACTTTACATTTTAAAGAATTGTATGTTGCAGATGCACGTATATCCGTTCATTATAGAATCGAGAAGGCTGATGGGACATTGGTACCATATGAATTTGATACAACTGGATTAGATATAAAAAGTGACGGGAAAGTAAACGGACAACAAGAAAAAAATCCTGTATATAATACGAAGAATGGTATGGTCTCCCAGTTAGCATTTATTCAAGGGGAGGACAATTTACCGTTTGAATTAATGGCAGAAGGAAAACAATTAGAGCATATAGGCATTCGTGATAAAGACAGACCAGAAGGTGTCATTACATTTGTTGAAGGTCCTGAAGGAAAAGGTTCTTTTAAACAACCTCTAACTTTAGATATAAACATAAATAAAATTGGGAAAATAGCTGGATCTTGGAAAGGTCAAATTCAAATTGATCCTGCAAAAGTTAAAAAGTAAAACAAATTAACATAAAAAAAAGAATAAAACAATGCATGTCGAGTGCTATCTTTATCTGTTTCCTTACCTTCATTATGTTTGTTTCTTACATTATCTTAACTATATCTTTTATTTAGTAATCAAATAGTAACGGAGAATTTCAATGTATTAGATGAAGAAGTTTTAAAAGTTTATTGTGCAGAGAAATCACATAATAAACAAGTAAACGATTAGATAAGACGAGCATATACTAATAACTGACATAATGCATTTATGATTTATAATCGTATTGGATGGGCACCTTAGGGGGCTCTTTTTTTATTGAAATTATATGAGCTGTTCTATATAAAATCACCGACTTTAAATTATGTAATTTTGCATAATATTACATAAATTTCGTATTTTCCCTTTTTTCCGATACGAATAGACAGTATACTTTGTACAAGCTTAATATTCAAAAAAACAATACGAGGTGAATAATATGAAAAACAAAAAAACATTAACTACAGTAGCATTAACAACAGGATTAGCTTTAACAGCTGTGGTGCCGAGTAGGTCATGCAGAGGAACCAGATCAACTACAAGTTCAAATTCAAGAGGATTCGTTCCGTACAGGTGAACTTACACAACCGTCACAAAAGGAACCAGAGAATGTAGTAAAAGATGCTCTTAAGGAGAAAGTTGAACAAGCTCTTTCTTCAAAGCAAGTCAATGGAGAAACAGGAGTAGATTATAAAGTTCTTCAAAAACGTGGTTCGTATGATGGAACAACACTTGTGCGTATGCAGCAAACATATGAAGGAAAAGAAGTATATGGCCATCAATTAACTGCGCACGTAGATAATAAGGGTGTTATTAAAAGTGTTTCAGGAGATAGCGCACAAAATTTAAAACAAGAAGATTTGAAAAAGCCTATTAATCTATCAAAAGAAGAAGCAAAACAATATATTTATACGAAGTACGGGAACGATATCAAATTTATTTCTGAGCCAGAGGTTAAGGAAGTTATTTTTGTTGATGAAAATAATGGACAAGCTAGCAATGCATACCAAGTTACATTTGAAGCTGCAACACCAAACTATGTTTCTGGAACCTATTTAGTAAATGCACAAAATGGGGATATGTTAAAAAATGTGGTACAAGAATCTAACTTAAAAGCAAGTGAAAAACTAGTTGGAGCCTTAAAGGAAAGTAAAAAAAGCAGTCTTACATCATTAACTGGAACAGGAAAAGATGATTTAGGTATATCTCGTACATTTGGTATCTCTAAACAAAGTAATGGCAAATATGCACTTGCTGATTATACAAGAGGGCAAGGAATTGAAACATATGATGTGAATTACAGAGATATTACTAAAGAAGAAAGCTATTATCCTGGTACACTAGCAACTAGTACTTCGACAGCATTTAACGATCCAAAAGCAGTAAGTGCTCATTACTTAGCAACAAAAGTATTTGATTTTTATAAAGATAAATACAAGCGTAATAGTTTTGATAATAAGGGACAAAAGGTAGTTTCAGTTGTACATGCTTGGGATTCTGAAGATACGAACGATCCGAAAAATTGGCAGAATGCATTAAGTGCTAATAATGGAAGTATGCTTGTATATGGCGATCCTATCGTTAAAGCATATGACGTTGCTGGACATGAATTTACCCATGCGGTTACTTCTAGCGAATCTAATCTTGAATATTACGGTGAATCTGGTGCGATTAATGAAGCGCTATCTGATATTATGGGAACATCTATTGAGAAATACGTAAATAATGGAAGCTTTAACTGGACAATGGGAGAACAAACTGGATCTGTTTTCCGTGATATGGAAAACCCAGCTTCCGTGCCATCTTCACTTGGAGTACCTTATCCAGATGATTACAGTGAATTTAACGATTTTAATGGATGGGATCAAGGTGGCGTTCATTTTAATTCAAGCATTATTAATAAAGTTGCGTATCTCATTGCAAAAGGCGGAACTCATAACGGAGTAACTGTTAAAGGAATTGGTGAAGATAAAATGTTTGATATTTTCTATTATGCAAATACAGATGAGTTAAACATGACTTCTAATTTCAAAGAATTGAAATCAGCATGTATTCGAGTGGCAACTAATAAATATGGAGCGAATACAGCTGAAGTTCAAGCAGTGCAAAAGGCATTTGATGCAGCAAAAATTAAGTAAGTTAGAAATAAAGTTTTCATTCATATATTAATACATTATGAAAAACAGCTAATATCATTTTAAGGATATTAGCTGTTTTTTTACGTAGCAATACACTAGTGAAAATAAACTTACTAAGCAATAATCAGGCTGTCTATCTTCAATAAGTTACGACAAATATATAAAATTTAAAGGATATAAAAACAGAAAATTAATAATATATTGACCTCTTAATAGTAAGTGCTATAGAATGAAAGCGATAACAAACGATTGCTTTAAAATGATTTCCCTAATCTTTTAGTATTTACAAATATATGAAGGTAAAAACAAATCTATTTTTTTAAGCATTAACGCAAACGTTTTCGTATTAAAAGATCATTGAAATACATACGTGAAAATAGTCAATATGGGGGTGAAGTAAAAGAGATTTCTATATTAATTTAAGCAGTGTAATTTAGTACGAGCATAATAAATCGCTCGTACTATTTAAAGAAAGGGTGTATGTGGTGCAAATGACAAAAAGATTAATTAACAAATCATTTTTATTACTTGCCATAATCGTTATGTTATCATCTGTTTTTTCTTTTCAGAATGTGAAGGCAGTTTCAAATTCGAAAACAACTGAAGTTATCATTCATTACAAAGAGAAATCTGGAAATACAAAAGACTGGAATCTTTGGATGTGGGGAGAAAATGCAAATGGTAAATCATACGAATTTACTGGTGAAGATGAATTTGGAAAATACGCGAAGATAAAAATAGATGGCGACTATAATCGCGTTGGATTTATCATTCGTACAAATGAGTGGGAAAAAGATAGTGGGAATCGCTGGATTGAAAATATAAAGGACGGTCGTGCTGAAGTTTGGGTTCTTTCAGGCGATGAAAAGGTATATGATACTAAGCCTTCTTCTGATCTCTCTATTCAAAAAGCAACTATTGATAGTTTCAATGAAATTACTGTAACAACTAATGTCCCGTTTAATATTAAGGAACAGAAAATTGAAATTGAAGGCATTAAAATTAAGAATATTAGTCCGGATGATATAAGCAGTGGAGATATTACTAATAAGGTTAAAATAATTACGGAACAGAAAATTGATTTAAAACAAACATACAAAGTTAAAATAGCAAATTTAGCTGATGCGAATACGGAAATCGGTAAAGTCATTCGTAGCGAGGAATTTGATAATTTATTTTATTACGGTGGTAATGATTTAGGGAATACATATACCTCGCAATATACAAAGTTCCGTTTATGGGCTCCTACTGCGAATGAAGCGAAGTTAGTTACATATAAAAAATGGAATGATAAAATAGGTACTGAAATAAACATGCAACAAGGTGAAAAGGGAACTTGGAAAGCAGAACTTAAAGGGAACCAAAAAGGTCTCTTTTATACGTATAAGGTAAAAATTGGTGATAAGTGGACTGAAGCAGTTGATCCGTATGTGCGTGCTGCTTCTGTAAATGGGGATAAAGGTGTAGTCGTTGATTTAAAAGAAACAAATCCGAAAAACTGGAAAACAAACAAAAAGCCAAAATTTAAAAATCCGGAAGATGCTATTATTTATGAATTGCATGTACGCGATCTTTCCATCCAACCTGAAAGTGGTATTAAGCAAAAAGGAAAATATTTAGGGGTAACAGAAAAAGGAACAAAAGGTCCTGAAGGTGTTAAAACAGGACTTGATCATATAAAAGATCTTGGTGTTACTCACGTTCAGTTTTTACCGATATTTGATTATGCCTCGGTAAATGAAGAAACTTTAAATGAACCACAATATAACTGGGGATATGACCCAAAAAATTTCAACGTCCCAGAGGGCTCCTATTCTACAAATCCTTATGAACCGACTGTTCGAATAACTGAATTAAAGCAAATGATTCAAGTGCTGCACGATAATAACCTTCGTGTTGTGATGGACGTAGTATATAACCATATGTATAATGCCGCTGAATCTAATTTTCATAAGTTAGTTCCAGGTTATTATTATCGATACAATGAAGATGGAACATTTGCAAATGGAACTGGAGTAGGAAATGATACTGCTTCAGAACGAAAAATGATGAGGAAATTTATGGTTGATTCCGTCACATATTGGGCAAAAGAATACAATTTAGATGGATTCCGTTTTGATTTAATGGGTATTCATGATTTTGAAACGATGAATGAGATACGTAAAGCTGTTAATCAAATTGATCCTTCTATTATTCTGCATGGAGAAGGCTGGGATTTAAATACACCTCTTGCAGCTGAATTGAAAGCAAATCAAAAAAATGCGGAGAAAATGAAAGGGATTGCTCATTTTAACGATAATATACGTGATGGATTGAAAGGCAGTGTATTTGAGGATAAAGATAATGGTTTTGTAAATGGAAAGCAAAACATGGAGGACCGTATTAAAAAAGGCATTACGGCAGGTATTGACTACGATACAAATTCGGCTACCTATCAAGATCCAGAGCAGGTGCTAACTTATGTGGAAGCACATGACAATCATACATTATGGGATAAACTTGAGTTGACTAATCAGGGTGAAAGCGAAGAAGTGCGAAAACAAATGCACAAATTGTCTTCTTCGATTTTATTAACATCACAAGGTATTCCATTCTTACATGCAGGACAAGAGTTTATGCGCACAAAATATGGTGATCATAACAGTTACAAATCTCCTGATTCAATTAACCAGATGGACTGGTTGCGCCGTGCAGCATTTAATAATGAAGTAGATTATATGAAGGGCTTAATAGATTTACGCAAAAAGTACCCAGCTTTTCGAATGACATCTGCAGAGCAAATTAAAAAACAGGTATCTTTTATTGATGCTCCAAAAAATGTTGTAGCTTATACAATAGATGGGAAAGGCAATGGGAATAAAAGCGAATACTTTATGGTGGCTCACAATGCAAATAGAGAAGACGTTGACATAACGCTTCCATCGAAAGGTCCTTGGAAAGTACTAGTAGACGGTAAGCAGGCGGGAAGTAAAACGCTTTATGTTGTCCATGACAATAAAATTAAGGTTCCTGCATTAAGTTCATTTGTTTTAAAAACAGAAAAGCCAATTAAATAAAAGCAAATAATGTGAAAGTATATACTGAATTGAGAAATTTGAATAAGGATTGCAAATGAAAAAAGCGAAGTGACGGCTATTTTCACTTCGTTTTTAAAGTTAAATTAGCATAATTTCACATACTGTAATTATATTACAATTTAATAAAAGAAATAAACAAAAAGAGAAGAACTCACCAAGGTTCTTCTCTTTTTTATGTGTAATTAGGGTATCCATAACTGTAGATATGGATAGTGTAAATTAATGGATGAATAATTTACTCTTAAAATTATAACAGAACAAATAAAGAATTTTATATGTAATATTGCATAAGAAGGGTAAACAACAATAATTTCTTTTGATAAAAAGGAGCCACTGGTGAAATGATAAGTAGCGCTTTTCCATATAGCGAGTTAGTTTCATAGTTACTTCCTAAATTCTATATCATTTTCCAAACATGTAAGGTTAAAGGAGATGACAGAAGAAAGGAAGATTTAAAAATGAGCTTGGTAAAAAATGAAACATTGCAAGTATAAGATTCTGTACTTAGTAATCTCTCGCATTAAGGCATGACATTGGGTAAGTATGGGGAGTTCAATCGATTCTGAATAAAATTGATAGTATCAGTTGCAATTTTTTTACGTTTAAGAACAATCCCGGCATGTCCACATGTATAAATATATCTTGTAGGTCTTTCCCAGGATTCCCACAAATAGTCCGTATCCTCAGAGTGCACATATAGATCGTGCTTACCTGAAATTAATAAAATATTTTCTTTTTTTACTTTTGGTAACGCTTGACTCGGTTCAGTGATTTTCCAATAATCTATTAATTCATCATACGTTACACCATGGTGTTCCAAGTCTTCTCTAATAAATCTACCTGGATTTGTCTTCCAAATTGAATAAGAAAGTCGATTTGCGTAGAAAATGGATGCTAATACATCAATTTCTGGTTCAACAAGAGATGTTAGGTTAGTAATAACCCCACCTAAACTGATTCCTATTAGAATCAGGGGACCATTTTTATTTGCTTTAATCCATTTGATCAAAGTTCGTAAATCAGCTACCGCTTGTCTGGTTGCTTGTACAGTTCGTTCAATATTGGCACTTACCATGTACTCTCCACTAAATAAGGATTGGTTGGGTTTTCTTTCAAAATGATATGGTAGAGTGAAATAATACATATTCCACCTCAAGTTGGTCATATGGTCGTGGAATATTTTTTTTACACGTTCGTTAGAATCCATTCTCCAACCATGAACAAAGATGACATGAGGCGCATTTTCATTTTTATGTAAGAATAATTCTCCAGTTACAGAGTCGTTGCGTGAATCATCAGATTGAACCGAGCTTTTATATTTGAATTGTCCAACCATGTATTCCTTTTCCTGTTTTGAATGCTTAATGTTAAAATGAATATCAGATGGTTTTACTTTATAAAAAAATTCTATGTCCTTTATATCTAGTGAGGTGTTAGAAAGAGAAGTATACTGAAACTCTACACTTCTTTTTTTGTGCAAATCATACAAGGCGTATCGATCAATGAGTTTTGAAAAAATCAAATTAACCTCCTCCAAAATACATATTGTTTAAAACATGGACAAAATTTATGTTTTATTTATGCTGTAAATTAATTATAAAATATTCTCTTTGCCTAATATTAGGTGCTTAAATTATAAAAACAGGTGACAAATTTGTATATTATATTATAAAGCTAGTAATAAAATAAAACCATAAATAATTTATACTAAAATCTAAAAAGCAAGTTAATATTCTCATTCATATAAGAGAACATTAACTTGCTTATTTTCGTATCAAAAGGTACACCTTTTGAAGTGACGTGATTTCTATGAAAGACAATGTGTCAATTTGTATATCTTATACAGTGATAGTTACCATAATTTTCGAAGCCGATAGTCAATTAACCTTACAATATGCGTCTTTCTGGTATATAAATAGCTATATTCATTAGAGAAAGAGTTTTAATCCTTCATGAGAATCTTTAAACCCTAATTTCTTATAAAATTGCAAAGCTTCTTGTCGTTCTTTATCTGTTGTTAACTGTACTAAATGACACCCCCGTAATTTAGCACGTTGAATAGCCCATTTAATAAGTTTACTTCCTATACCTTTACCACGTTTTGATGAGGCTGTCCGTACACCCTCAATTGTAGCTCTCCAACCCCCTTGACGTGCAATGTAAGGCGTAAATGTAATTTGTTGAAGACCAATAATCTCTGTCCCATCACATGCTACAATTAACTCGTTATTTGGATCACAATCAATAGCATGAAATGCTCTTATATAACTATCAGGAAGTGGTGTTTCATAGCGTTCTCTTTTATTTCCTAAAACATCATCAGCAAGCATTTTTACAATTTCATCTAAATCATCTACCGTTGCAATCCTAAATGTTATAGTTTCTGTCACTATCAAAAAACCTCCTTAATGTATGCACTTGTTACTTGTATTTTACTTGTTTAAATACAATAGGTTAAATTATAAAATATTATGAGTCTCTATAACTTTTTCTTATAGATAGCATAAAAAAGTCTAACTTGTAAAATTATAAGTTAGGCTTTTTAACACAATATTATTATTAGAAAATCCGACCAACTTCAATAAAACTCCGTATTCTTTAATGAATTTTCATATTTAACAAACACACATATAACCATTCAAATAGGGTGCTTTTTATTTGTTGTATAGAAGTTACATAATAAACATAAATTTGTATGTTATATACATTAAATAAAGCTTAACTCTATAAGTGTCTTAAATGGACTGACTTCTTGCAAATATTCAAAAACGATTGCGTTTTTGAACTACACATAAACTCCTTATATCTCTAGATAAACTACCGATTAGCTCCATATAGACTCTAGATAACCTATATAGAATATAAGTTATCAAGGAGGTAAGAAAAAATGAATTTTATGAAACGCGCAATTCTCAGTATGAAAAAAAGAGTAGGAACATCATTAATTTTGATGGCAGTTTTCCTAATTGTTACAAATTTAGTGTTGGCAGGATTCACAATCCAAAATGCATCAAAAAAAGCTGCTGATGCAGCAAGAAAAAAACTTGGTGCAGATGTTACTTTAAGTCTTGATTTTGACAAATTAGGTCAACAAGCTAGGGAAACTGGAGAGATGCCTAAGCCGCCGCAGCTCAACACGAAAGAAGCAGATCAATTAGCGAAGTCAAAGTATGTAAAAGACTATAATTACATAACTAACACTTTCGGAATTTCTGATGGACTTAAACTAGTAGGAGCTTCAGAAGGAGAAGAAGAAGGAAAAGGTAAAGCGGGAATGGCGGCTGTACGAGGCGGTTCAAGCTCCGGTACAGAAATAGATATGAATGCTTCTTTTATGATTGAGGGAGTTCGTAAAACTGCATTACAAGAAAGCTTTAAGAATGGAAAAAGTAAAATCATTGATGGGAAACCAATTACAGAACAGATGAAAGATCAGAATGTAGCTTTAATGGAAAAACGATTAGCGGAATTAAACAATTTGAAAGTAGGAGACAAAGTTAAAGTGCAATCAGGGGATAAGAAGGAAACCCTCGAGGTTGAAATTATCGGTATTTACGAAACGAATGAGCAAGCAATGGGTCAACAGGCCCCTCCTATAATGGATCCAGCTAATAAACTATATATGCCGCATTCAACTATGAAAAAATTAGAAGTAGATCAAGGTATAAGTAGCATTCAAGTCGTGTATTTCTTGAAAGATCCACAAAACATCGAAGCATTTAAAAAAGAAGCAAAAAAATCTGATATTGATTTTAATTATTATAAATTAGATGCACATGATTCGTTGTACAAACAAATGATTGGGCCTATCGAAAATATCTCATCTACTTCTCAAATGATTATTTATATTGTATCAATTGCAGGTGCGATAATATTAGGGTTAATCATTATGCTATCAATTAAAGGACGTCGTAAGGAAATGGGGATTCTATTGTCCATTGGAGAGAAAAAGTGGAAACTGATGGCGCAGTTCGTAGTAGAAGTAGTATGTATCGCTATTTTAGCATTTGGATTATCCATAACAACAGGAGCAAAAATTTCTCAATTCATAGGGGATAATTTACTTTCGAGTGAAATTGCTACAGCAGGAGAAGAAACAAACACCCCACAAAATGGAACTGTAATGGTAGCTGGACCTGGTGGAACTGTACAAAATCAAAAAGAGGATCCAATTGATAAAATTAATGTAAGTGTAACAGGAGAAGATGTAGGGAAAATGGGGGGGATTGGACTAGCTATTGCTATATTAGCAACGCTTCTTCCAGCATTATCTATTCTACGCCTGAATCCAAAACAAATTCTTTTAAAAGATGAATAAGGAGAATCGATATGGAGACGATTTTACAATTTAAAAACTTAGATTATTATTATGAAAGTAACGGAAAAAAAGTAGCGATACTAGACAATGTTAACTTTTCTTTTCAAAAAGGACATTTCTACACAATTCTAGGACCATCCGGATCTGGTAAAACCACTACTCTTAGCTTAGGTTGCGGGCTAGATATACCTAAAAATGGTTATGTACTGTTTAATGGAAAGGATATTCGAAAAATTGGTTTGGATCGGTACCGTAATCAAAATGTATCGGTAATTTTCCAATCTTATAATTTGATTACCTATATGACTGCTCTTCAAAATGTCTTAACAGCAATGGAAATTACAGGTGTTAAAGTGCAAAATAAAACGGCAAGGGCATTAGAATTATTAGAGAAGGTAGGACTCACAGAAGTAGAAGCGAAACGAAACGTCCTGCAACTAAGTGGTGGGCAACAACAGCGTGTAGCAATTGCTCGAGCGCTATCTTGCAATGTTGATTTACTGATTGCGGATGAGCCGACAGGAAACCTCGATGAAGAAACGGCAATGGATATAATAGATCTGTTTCAAGAACTTGCACACAAAGAAAATAAATGTATTATTGTTGTGACGCACTCACAGGAAGTTGCTAAAAAATCAGATCGTGCAGTTTATTTAAATAAGAAAAAGTTGGTAGTAAACGAAATCTAATATAAACACCCTAGCTTTTTAATTCACATAATTTTCGAAAATTAGTTTCTTCAAATATTTATATTTGATATATAATAAAGCCAAGCCATAATCAAAATGGTCTCCCTGTATTGAATGTTGAGATAGTTTGTTGTTTCCTTTTTAACAATATTTGAAAAAGAACTTGTAGGATTTTCTACAGGTTTTTTTTGTTATGATCGGTTTACTATATCATTGAAGAATTGCATATAAAAAACGGGACAGTATTTAGATGTATGATCTAAATACTGTCCCGTTTACTTATTTATCTGTAAAAAGGAACTAGCTTACATCTCATGTGATAGATTTTATAAATAAGAGCGTTTAATTGTCCATGGCTCTACGCACTAACCATTTGGAATAAAGATGCAATGTATCAGTTATACTATGTAATATTTATTCATTACAAAATATGGTGGTATGTATGACTAAGCAAACAATTACTTTATTTCAAGTTTCTATGATACTCATTGGTAGTATTGGGATAATTAATCATGTCATTATGATTCCTATGTTATTAGATACCTCAGGTAGAGATTCGTGGATCTCTATCATATTAGTAAGCATTATATACTTGATTTGGATTTCATTAATATTCATCATATATAGAAACATAAAAAATGAACACTTGTTTTCGTGGTTAAAAAATAATTTTGGGAAACTCAGTGTATATCCAATCATATTCATAGTTGTGATTTATTTAATAACAATTGGTGTCGTTGCACTAAAAGAAACATTAACCTTTTTCTCTTTTTATTTACCAGAAACACCTCACTTTGTATTAGGAATACTTTTTTCAATGATTTGTCTCTATAATGCTACAAGAGGAATTCAATCTATTGCACTTACAACAGGTGTTTTGTTACCTATTGTATTTCTACTTGGTTTTTTTGTAATGTTTGCAAATGTTCCGCATAAAGATTATTCTTTACTTCAGCCAATGATGGAAAATGGAATGAAGCCAGTATTTAAGGGGATGGTTTATCCTGCAGCAGGATTTCTAGAGTTAATTTTTATTCTTTTTTTACAGCATCACATTTGTTCAAAAGTCAAATTATATCAACTAATTGCTTTGGGAATGGTTATTATTGGTATCACAATAGGCCCAGTTATGGCAGCTATTATAGAATTTGGACCTTTCGTAGCAGCAAACCAACGATATCCAGCATTTGAAGAATGGAGACTTGTGTCAATAGGAAGGTATATTGAAAATTTAGACTTTCTCTCCGTGTATCAGTGGCTTGTAGGGATATTTATTCGTCTATCACTTGTTGTTTTTCTTATACCAGATTTGTTATCAATTACAAATCGGAAAATGAGAAATGGGATTATGTTTGCAATACTTTCATGTATTTTATTAATAAGTATACTACCCATCAGTGACTCTAGTTTCTATTGGTTTGTATCTCAAATTATTTTACCAGTTTCAGCATTAGGACTATTTTTGTTTTCTATCTTACTAATAGGGTTTGTATGGGTTGCTAAATTTAAGAAAGCTCTTAAAAGAGTATGAGGGTGTATTTTATATAAGGTTGCTGAGTTTGAAGGAGACAACGTAGATGAACAAACGAGTAGAAATAAATGAGAAGATAACACTAGAGTGGTTTGAAGGATGCAACGATGTAAAAGTAATAAAGCGTGAATTGGATGAGAAAGAAAAAAAGAATTCAGTATTGTTTATTTATTGTCGAAACTTAATTGACAATACAAAATTAAAACAAGCCACATCATCCCATGTTTGCAAAGAGCTTTCAAGTAAGTCGATAGAAGAGTTTAACCTCTCAACATTAATTCCCCAGTTATCAGTACAGAAATTAGATATAGTAAATTCGAATGAAACTATCTCTCAGATTATATTTGAAGGTAACCTCCTTATTATTTTTGAAGAATCTAAACATGGATATATAGTTGATATTGCCCAAATACCTACCAGATCAGTTGAACAAACAAATACAGAGATGACCATTCGTGGTGGACGTGATGGATTTGTTGAAGAGTTAAACACAAACATAGGATTAATTAGAAAAAGACTAAAAACGAGTTCTCTTAGTTATGAAGAATTTATTGTTGGAGAAAGAACACAAACTAAAGTAGCACTCATGTATTTAAAAGATATCGCATCCCAAGATATCATTAATCAAGTTCGATTAAAATTAAGACAAATTAAAATAGACGGGGTTGTTTCAAGTGCACAAATTGAAGAGTTAATCACAAACAATCAATTTAGTGTATTTCCTTTAGTTGAATATACAGGGCGCCCTGATTATGCTGTGAATTGTTTGCTATATGGGCGTTTTATTTTACTAGTTGAAGGGTCGCCAACAGCGACAATTGCACCAGTTACATTTCCTTTTTTTGTGAATACATCGGAAGATCAAGATTTTTTCTATATATTCGGTAGCTTTGTACGACTTGTAAGTCTTTTGGGGATAGCAATTTCTATATTTCTTCCAGGAATTTGGATAGCACTAATTACATATCATCCAGATCAGATTCCCTATACGTTGCTAGCTACATTAAGCTTATCAAGAGAAGGGATTCCTTTTCCAGCTCCTTTAGAAGGGCTAATTATGATGACCTTATTTGAAATTTTGAGGCAAGCAGGATTACGTGTTCCTGCCGTATTTGGTCAAACATTATCTGTTGTAGGGGGATTAATTATTGGACAAGCTGCTATTAGTGCAGGAATTGTTTCAGCATCTATGGTCATTATAATAGCAATCTCGGTTGTTTCGACATTTGCTTTAACTAATCAATCAGTAACAGGAATAATAAGTATATTGCGGTATGTAGTATTCTTAGTATCTTCTTTATTAGGCATAGTAGGATTTATCTTTTGTGTC
This sequence comes from Bacillus cereus, assembly GCF_015071065.1. Classification (GTDB taxonomy): domain Bacteria; phylum Bacillota; class Bacilli; order Bacillales; family Bacillaceae_G; genus Bacillus_A; species Bacillus_A cereus_BA. Next base: position 47,744 of record NZ_VOVA01000003.1, read on the forward strand.
CTTGTGATGGTGATACATGTAGTAAATTTACGCTCTTTTGGAGTTCCATTCTTTACACCATATTCACCCCCTGTGTTTAAAAGTATGCTAGCAGCCACATTTAGACTTCCTTTCACGTATATGAAAAAAAGACCTAAAGAATTGCATACGCAAGATAATACAAGGAAAAGAGAGAGTACCGATGAAGAAAAATAAAAGAATAGTTATATTTCTTTTTATGATGTGTACGTTTCTAACAGGGTGTTGGGATCAAAGAGAGTTGCATCACGTTTTGTATATAAATAGTCTAGGTATCGATTTTAAAGATAATAATTATATCATCCGTCCGCAATTTATTAATTTTTCTAACATAGCTAAACAAGAAGGGAGCACTACCCGTAATTATAGCCAGGCCTATATCGGAAAGGGAAAAGGCCTCATTTTAGATGAGGCAGCATTTGATTTTTATAAGGGTGCTCAACAAGAAATCTCATGGGAGCATCTCAAAACAATTGTTGTAACAGAGAGATTTCTAAAACATGGTGACTTAAATCAATTTAATGATTTTTTCTCTCGTTTTTTTCAATTTCGAGATACTATGTGGATATTTGGAACTAAGGAACCTTTAGAAAATATATTAGCGAACAATAATATTTTAAATATTTCTCAATTATATACAATCATTAATTTACCAAAAGAGATAACCAAGCAATATACAATAATAGATCCTTTACCTTTATATAAATTCCAAAGAAATTATTATGAACCCGGGATGACAACTCGCATTCCTTTCTTAGCTACGACTAAAACATATTGGAAAAAAGGGCATACATCATTTCCAATGTTAAAATTTAGTGGTTATGGTTTTATAAGTGATAAATCCTATATAAATCATTTAAACAACCATGATATTGCTGGGGTTCGATGGACGGATGAAAATACCAAGCGAGCTCCATTACTATTAAAATTTAACGAGAAAATTATTGGACATATAGTATTGAAAAATCCAAAGATAGATACAAAGCATTTTATTAAAAATGGAAAGTTACGTATGCTTATGAACATCCATTTCGATGCTGATATTTTTCAATTAATAAATTCTATGCCTGTAAATGATATTAAAAAAATTGCAGAGGACCAAGTTGAAAAAGAAATAAAAAAAACGTACCGAAAAGGAATCGAAAGAGGGATTGACACGTATCAGTTATCACATTCTTTATATCGGCAGAATTCTAAATTGTGGAAACAATATAAAAAAGAGGGGAGAATATCCCTTCAAAATAAAGAATTAGATTTAAATGTCTCGATTAATATAGCTACAAATGGAAAATCTAAAAATATGCGTAATATGATTGAGCATTAGAATGGTTGAAGATGAAAGGAAACGTAAAATATTAACTCTAAATAGGAGATTCGAACGTGAAAGACCACTACGATGTGGTGGCGTCTTCTTTAGGAACGGGTTGAGAGTTCGATTAGGAGCAGAAGGAGGCTTTTGCCTCCTTCGTTGCCTGAAAACACGCTTACATTTCTTAGCGTTTAGATAAGTACAAGTCTTTAAAACTATATGTGCCGTAAAGTAGGAGCAGCTTAAATTCATTACTATGATTTATTCGTTACTTTTAAAGAATCTAACACTATTTTAGTTGCGTCTGCAATAAGTTTATCATCGTATTTCGCATCCTCTTTAGCATGATTAGAAAGTATCGCAAGAACAATCGGCTTTTTATTTGGTGGCCAAATGATTGCGATATCATTCCTTGTTCCATAAGAGCCAGAGCCAGTCTTATCGGCTACTTCCCATTCTCCTGGAACTCCAGCACGAATTAAGTTGTCCCCCGTTGTATTTCTTTTCATCAAATCTATTAAAAAGTTCCGTTTCTCAATTGAAAGTATATCGCCTAGCGCGTATGCTTGAAGACTAGTAGCTAATGCCTTTGGGGTACTAGTATCACGAGTGTCTCCTGGCTGCACTTCGTTTAATTCTGGTTCAAAACGTTCAGGATTTGTGACAGTATCTCCTATTTCTCTCAGTGATTTTTTGAATTCACTTGGCCCACCTAATTTTTTAAGAATAAGATTTTGTGCAGTATTATCGCTATATCGAATGGAAGCATCCGCAAGCTCTTTCAGAGTCATACCTGTATCTACATATTTTTCAGTAATTGGATTGTAATTCACAAGATCTTTGCTAGTATACTTAATTCTTTGATCTAAATCTTCTATTGATTTCTTTTGTAACAGTGCTCCCACAGCAAGGGCTTTGTGGGTAGATGCGTATGCAAACCGTTCATCTGAACGATAAGTAACGGTTTGATTCGTACCTGTGTCCAATGCATAAATACCAAGCTTAGCATCATAATCTTTTTCAAGCTTAACAAAAGATTGATTACTTATATGTTCTTGTTTGGTTTGTTTAGGGGATTCAGATTGAATATTACTATTGGAACAGCCTATAAGCGTTGCACATGAAAGTAATACTACAGGGAGCATCTTTTTATAATGTGCGATGTGAAAAAACTTCTTTGAAACTATCATACATTTTCAACCTCTTTCAAGAATATATGGATTTTGTTTAGGTATTTTACATACCGATACAACTAGCAAATGTACCAGATAGCACTCCTCATGTGTTTCTTGCATTACAAAATGAGAGAACTACCAAAAGCACCTTTTTTATACGTAATAGACAATCTAAGTAACACATTTGTTCCATTTATGATTAAGGTGTTGAATATATCCATTAATTTTATTTATAAGAATCACAAAATCCACCTTTTTTGCACGCCACTTAATTTAATGTGGATTTAGATTGAGTTTACCTCGTAATGGGAATTTCAATTGGATTGCGCATATATAACAACCTCATTTCGGACAGAATAAGTAATAACAACTACTGATTTCATTTTAAGTGAGGTGTTATACGATACATACGACAAAGCAAAAAAGACTTGTGGTGCAAAGTATAACTACATTTAGTCTACTAATAACGACTATCTTTACACCCATGCTTATTTACATTGTTTATGGATTACAGATTTCGAAAGGCTTTGAGGGATACTGGCCATCAATCTTGTTTTATACAACTTATATGACGGGTGTGTTTATCTGGATACCTATTGTGAATAAGGCTGGGATTCATCGCTCCTTATATTGGACTGTTTCTATTCTGATAGTATCATTACTTAGTGTTACTTTCTTTGGATGGAGTTCAAGATGGCTAGAAATAAGTGCGTTATTTTCTGGTTTTGCAGTTAGTACAATTTCTACTATGACGAGTACTTTATTGTTTCTACATGTGGAAGTCGGGGGAAAGGTTTATAATAAAAATCAACAAGCGATTATTATTGGTATCGTTTTTCTTTTACTAATAATCGTATTGTTAGCGATTAGTTTTTTATCGCCGCCGCTGATAACATGCATATATGGGATTTGTTTAATCAGTATCCTTTTTGCTATAAAAAAAATGCCGAGGACAGAGTTAGCCAAAGGGCTTTTACCTATCTCCATCGTATCGGTAGTAGGAAAGTTTCTTTTTGTCTCAATGCTTATTCTTTTGATACGAACAAGTCGTAACATAAATAATGAACAATATATTTTCTATTTTTTTCTACTCTCTATAGCGCTTATTTGTTTCATGTTTTTGAGTTTGTTGAAAGGAAAGTTCTTTCATAAACTTTCATCTTCTTTACCAATTCGCTTAAAGGCAGAATCATTTTTACTTGGATTAGGAAATGGATATTTATTTTTGATGGGTATTTTTTATAGTTTTACTTTCTATAACATGTTAACCTGTATTTTCATTGTAGTTGGACCATACCTATTAGGGATTTTGATGTCCATATTTTTAGATATCAAAGCTGCTAAGAAAGTTAATCCAATCCATTTGTTTTTAGTAAGTACTTTAATCATGATATTCGGGTTTTATTCTCCAATATTTATAGTCCTTAGCGTTACATTTGGGAGCTATGCCATTAATAGTATCTCTTCTCAAAATAATATGAAAGTATATATGGTGAATGCTACACATAGAGAGCTTTCTTTACTCATTTACACAACATGGAGAAATATGGGGAATATATTTTTACAATTTTTTATATTGATTGTGATTGTGGGAGTAGGGGTGTTTTACGATGTCGAATGGTCGCAACTTTTCCAAACAATTGTTGGGAAGGGTCAAATGCAGATTGAAGGGTTATCCGTACAACGATTGATGTTTATGTTAGCAATTTGCTGTTGGTTTGGCATGGTGGGCTTAGGTATGTGGATTGGTAAAAAAGCTAATCCCAATATTGCTTAAAAAGTAACTCGAAAAATATCAATACTAAAACTACAAAAACAAACAAACTCGTCCTACTAAGAGGGGAGTTTGTTTGTTTTTTGTTTAGATAATGGAATGTTCATGCAAAATTGTACACTATGTTCCATATTTTTTATAGAATATTTTATATCTAGCGTTTCAAGAATTTGTTTAACAATATATAGCCCCAAACCACTTCCTCCAGTATTTCGATTCCTTGATTTTTCAATTCGATAAAATGGTTTGAAAATTTGTTGTATATCCTCTTCTTTAATATTGACACCTGTATTCATAATTTGCATTTTGATTTGACCTTGTTTAGAATCCTCACTTAACTTTATATAGACTTTTTCATTATGTGGTGAATACATAACTGCATTATGGATAATATTTTTACATGCTTTTTCTAAAAGAGCACAATCTGTATAAACAGAAAGGTCAGAATCAATTTCTTTTATTATTCGGATGCTTTTTTGAGAAGCAAAAAATTCGAGATCTTTTGTGATTGTATCTATTAACTTCGAAAGATTAACTTCTTCTACTTTTAGTTTAAAGGTGTGTTGTTCTAATTTCGACATGCTTAAAATTTCACGAACTAATTGTTCCATACTTTCAATAATTTGATGATTTTTCTTTAAATATTGATCACGATTTTGATAAGGGCCAATATTGTATATCATCCCTTCTAAGAATCCTTTCATTACAGTAAGAGGGGTCTTTAATTCATGTGCTACAATCGCAAAAAACTCTCTGCGTTTTGTTTCTATTTCTCGTTCTTTTTCAATATCATTTTTTAATTGTTGATTTGCTTTTTTTAAATCAAACATAGCTTGTTGTAAGTTAATAGACATGTCATTCAAACTATTAGATAATTCTCCTAACTCATCTGTAGAGCGAACCTCAATTTTTTCGGAAAAATCTAAATTTGCCATCTTTTGTGCACCCTCATTAATATAAATAAGTGGTTTTGTAATAAACCTGGAATAGAAATAAGCACTCCCTACACCAATTACGAGTACAATGATACTAATATAGGGGAGAAAGCGTACTAAAACCTGTGAAGCTTCATCAATTGGTTGAAATGTAGCAAAGACTATAAGCGTTAAACTACCATCTTGGAATTGAATTGGTTGCGTAACGTTATATGAATTGCTAAGGGTACCTGCATTCTCGAACCGTGTCGCTCTAGTAACTACTGTCGTTTGCGAACCATTTTGAGTAAAAGAAAATGAAGGAGAGTATTTAATTATTCCCTCATTATTTTGAAGATAAAGCATCGCATTATTTTTTTTTGCATATTCATCAAAAAGTGGTATCGCATCTTGAAACGTAAGATCTTTAGACTTATCAATGATTTCTTTTATCCCTGTTTGAAGTTGATCTGTTTTGTATTGCTCATAAAACGTAGGGAGAAAGAAGTATAAAGTTAAATAAATCAATACTGCAAAGGATAACAAAATGAGAGAGGTAGTCATAAAGAGTTTATAAGTAATTTGCTTCATCTTCATGATTTTCACAATACTATTCATCAATTTTATAACCAATACCCTTTATTGTTTTAATATAAGGGATAGCTAACTTTTTACGTAGGTTTTTAATATGTGTATCAATTATTCGTGTTTCTCCAAAATAATCGTACCCCCAAACTTTTTCTACGATATTTTCTCTTGTGAGTACTTTTCTCTCATTTTGAAATAGTAGTTGTAGAATTTCAAATTCTTTTGTCGTTAATAAAATTTCAACGTCATTTACATATACTCTATATGCATCAACATCGATACGCACTTCTTTAAATACCAAATGATTATTTACATTTTTATCATAACTTCTTCTAAGTACAGCTTCGACTCGTCTAATCAAAACATGAAACGAAAAGGGTTTTGTTATATAATCATCGATTCCAAGGTCAAACCCTTTCATTTGATCTTCTTCCTCTTCTAACGCAGTTAGCATAATAATTGGTACATTTGACTGGCCTCGAATCATCTTGGAAACTTCAAATCCATTAAGATTGGGCATCATTACATCTAGAAGAATTAAATCAAATGATTGCTTATTAAATTGTGTCATACCCTCTAATCCATCGGATGCAACTACAACTGTATACTGTTGTGTCATTAAAAATTGTTTAATTAATTCTTGAATTTCTTGATCGTCCTCTACCACGAGAATATGATAGTTTTTCATAATATCACCTCTGGTAGTCATTATAGCCTTACTATCTGGAGTTTATGTGGAGATGAATTAGGATACTTCACAGGACGGTTATTGTGTTAACTCCACGTTCAAGAGTATAATAATGTAAATTTCATGTAATTTCTTAAAACTGTATGAAAATATACTTTTGCTTCTTTACCAGAAGGGGAAAAGGAAATGAATTTCAATATAAAAGAAGCTACCGAAATACTAGAGCGTGTGCCACAAACTTTGGAGTTTTTTTATCCAGTGTATCCGGCGAATGGCTACATTGTAGTGAAGAGGAAGGAACTTGAAATACATTCGAAGTAGTTGAGCATTTAATTGATCCGGAGAAAAACAACTGGATTCTAAGGCTAGAATTAATTCTCCGGGAAGGTGAAAATAAATCCTTTACTCTGTTTGATCGTTATTCTCACATAAATAACAACTCTCTTGGTAAACCAAAAGTTTAAAGGTATGAATTAGGGATTATTTATATAATGCGAGAAAGGCTGTGAAGTTATTTGAGGGGTTATAAAGCGATGTTATTTGATTTAGATGATACGTTACTTGATAGGGATAAGGCAGTAGATAAACTGTTTTCCATTATTTTAGAGGAGTTTTATGGGGATGTTGAACAACATGCAGTAAAAAACGCAATGTTACAGAAATTCAAGGAATATGATAAAAAAAGCTATGGTCATAGTGATAAAGTAAAGGTTTTGGAATCATTATTTGATGAATTCCCACCGAAATATAGATTACCACGCAATTACATTCAAGACTTTTGGAATAATAATTTCCCAAAATGTTTTTCTATAAACCAAAATACTATTAATATCATAAATACTATAAAGTCACATATTAAAGTTGGAATTATAACAAATGGCTCAACTCAGAGGCAAAAAGCAAAAATAATTAACACGAATTTGAATCGTTATTTTGATACAATCATTATTTCTGAAGAAGCGGGATTTAGTAAACCTGACAAACGCATATTTGAATTAGTATTAAATAAGCTAAATGTACAATCAGAAGATGTACTATTTGTTGGAGATGACTTAGAAAAAGATATTGCTGGTTGTCAAAATGCAAATATAAAGGGCATATGGTTCAATCCTAATATGATTAAGAATAATACCGACATAAAACCATATGCCGAGATTACTTCTTTTGATAATTTATTAAGTTATTGTGGAGAGATAAATTTTCAAAAATAGTAGATAGATTACCCTTAATTTCATTGACCGTATAAGAAGTTTTAAAACAATATTTATTTACGATGATATAGAGGATATTGAGCCAGGGGCAAATCATTTATGTGTGTTAATGAAGATCTACACAGCATGATTAATATATACTTTATAAATTATAGAGGAGTGAGACTATGGAAATAAAGAAAGTAGTAATTGGCGGAATAAATATTGCCGTCGTCAGAAACGATACAGTAGTAATATCCGACGTTCAATCTGCATTAGATCTCATGGCAACAGTTCAATATGAAGCGGATTCAAAGCGGATTGTTATCAAAAAATCATTAATAAGTGAAAGTTTCTTTGACTTAAAAACACGTCTTGCGGGTGATATTCTTCAAAAGTTTATTAATTACAGCGTGAAAATTGCTATCATCGGGGATTTTTCTATGTACACTAGTAAAAGCCTAAAAGATTTCATTTATGAATGTAATAAAGGTAAGGATATTTTTTTCTTAGCAACTGAGCAACAAGCAATTGAAAAGTTAAGCTCATTGAAATAAAGATATAAAATGTATTTCGAAAGAGGCATCCGTGATGGTGCCTCTTATTTGTATTTTTATATAAAAATGTTTTTCAAATTTAAATTTTGTACCGGTACAGTAACTGCAAATGTACATTGTTACAATATCCCTTCAAATTTACAATCAGCATATACTATTTTAACTTATAGCTATTAAGGGGTGCTGATTATGACAAGTTTGCAAGATCAACTGTTTACAAGATTGAACCTTGAAAAACGTACTGAAATAAAATTTGAAGAATTAAGTACAATACTCTTTGCATTTGCCCATACAATCCTGTTTGAGAATTTAGATGTAATAGCAGGGAATGCAAAAGAAATTTCAAAAGAGAACTTACAGAAGAAAATATTAAAAAGTTCCCGCGGCGGACTTTGTTATGAATTAAATACTCTTTTTTACTATTTTTTAAAAGATAGTGGTTATGATGTACAACTCGCACTAGGTACCGTATATAAAAATGATATAAACGCTTGGGCACTTGAAGATGGGCATATAACAATTATTTTAAATTACGAAAACGTAAAGTACTTAATTGATGTAGGTATTGCTTCATTAGTACCTCTTGTGCCAGTACCATTTACTGGCAAACTTATTTCTTCTAAAAACGGTTCGTATCGAGTAAGACAAAAAGATACGAGTAAAGGAAACTATGTTCTAGAAAGAATAGATATTGATGGAGAATGGAAAGTTTGTCATGCTTTTTATAAACATATTATTGATGAGACAGTAGTAAACGATGTTCAAAGAAGAGTGATAGAAGATGAGAAATCTATTTTCAATAAAGGACCCATTACAGTAAAGTTGACAAACTCCGGTCATGTCTCTTTAACGGATACTAGTTTAACTGAAATTATTCATTGGGAAAAAACTAAGCGTGAAATTACAGAGGATCAATATAGAGAATTATTATATACTTTATTTGCTATTGAGTTGTGAATATAAAAATAGCCGGTTCTTATTCAGAATCGGCTATTTTTATTATTTTTGGTTTAAATGGTTTTCGTCTAATATGTTTCGGAAACTGCGGTATAATTAACGTTTTTAACGTTTCCTCAGCTTCTTCATATGTATGAAAAACTGGCTCTTTTCCATTATCTCCTTGCAAAACTAGCCCTTCATCTCGGATTACATACGGCATAAAACCACTCCTTATAGTAAAAAATTATGGTCTATTGAAACAGAATGATACGATTTCAAGTTTAATTTTCTTAATAGATATAATACACTAGAACAGTATATAAAATGAATATTGGATGTAAAGGAAGATTATAATGTCAGTTATTGATAAATTGAAACTAAATAAGTATACAAATATGGTCGTAATTAACGAACCGAGTGATTATGACATTTTTACAGGGAAAGAAACTGCATTTTTAAAAGAACACGATGCCATTTTTATTTTTGTAGAAACGCTTGATGAAATGGTGAAACAAACGAATTTTATTATTAGTAATGAAGAATTACTAATTGAAAAAGGCTATATATTCTTCGCATATCCGAAAAAAGGTAATTCTCGTTACAGTACGTTTATTCACCGTGATGAGATGTTTCCGGCATTAAACGTTGGAGATGATGGATATGTAGGGGAAAGCGAAATTAAATTTGTGCGAATGGTAAGTATGGATGATGTCTTTACAGTTGTAGGTTTAAAACGTGAAAAGAAAAAAGCGAAGAAAACACCTGCAACGAGTCAATGTGTTGCTGATTATGCAGATCGTATTCAAGATGTTGAAGCATTATTGGCTAATCATCCAGCTGAACTTAAGTTTTATCAAAGTTTAACTCCTGGTTATCAAAAAGATTGGGCACGTAATTTATTTTCTGTGAAACAAGAAAAAACACGCGATAAACGTCTTGAGAAAATGATTGAAATCCTTTCACAAGGCTATAAAACAATTGAATTATTCCGTAAGAAGAAAAAATAATAATTAGGAATGTCACAATGATGCAACAATTAATTGCAAAGAGTACATTGAAAAGAGGATTCCTTTCAGTATACTAAAGTATGTTCTTATATTTAAATAATTAGCAAAAGAGAAAAGGTGTTTGAAATGAAATCGTATATTGTAGTTGGATCTGGAATTTTAGGGGCATCTACTGCCTATCATCTTGCTAAGGCTGGTGCGAAGGTTACTATTGTAGATCGTCAAGATTTAGGTCAAGCAACTGACGCAGCAGCAGGTATTGTCTGTCCGTGGCTGTCGCAACGTCGTAATAAAGCATGGTATAAAATCGTTAAAGGCGGTGCGCGTTACTATTCTTCATTAATTCAGCAATTAGAAGAAGACGGTGAAACGGATACAGGTTACAACCGTGTAGGCGCAATTAGTTTACATACTGATGAGAAAAAACTAGATCAAATGGAAGAGCGAGCGTATAAACGCCGTGAAGATGCACCGGAGATTGGTGAAATCACTCGTTTATCAGCTGAAGAAACGAAAAAGTTATTCCCAGCATTATCGGAAGAATATAGTTCTGTTCATATTAGTGGCGCTGCACGAGTAAATGGAAGATTATTACGCAACGCATTAATAAGCGCTGCGAAAAAGCATGGTGCAACTTTCATAAAAGGTGATGCAGTATTAGTCCGTGAAGGGAATCATATTACGGGAGTTAAAGTAAATGACGAAACAATTGTAGCGGAAAAGGTAATGGTAACTGCAGGCGCATGGGCGAACGAAATCTTGAACCCATTAGGAATTAATTTCTTAGTTACGTTCCAAAAAGGACAAATTGTTCATTTACAAATGGAAAATACAGCAACAGAAAATATGCCAGTTGTTATGCCGCCGAACGATCAATATATTTTAACATTTGACAATGGCCATGTCGTAATTGGTGCAACGCATGAGAATGATACTGGTTTCGATCACCGTGTAACTGCAGGTGGTTTACATGAAGTATTCCATAAAGCGTTAACAGTAGCGCCTGGTTTAGAAGATGGTACAATGATTGAAACAAGAGTTGGCTTTAGACCGTTTACACCAGGGTTCTTACCTGTTATTGGACCACTACCTAAGTTTGAAGGTATTCTCGTTGCAAATGGATTAGGTGCTTCAGGATTAACAGCAGGTCCATACTTAGGATCAGAACTTGCGAAACTTGCGTTAGGGCAACCGATTGAATTAGATTTAAATGATTATGATGTTGCTGGGGCAATGGAATAGTAATAAACAAAAAAGATTAGGAGTGATTTCCTAATCTTTTTGTTATGTTATTTGGGCGTAACTAAGTATTTTTGGGGGTAGTTCAAACATATCAGAAATATAAACAATAGCCTCAAAAACTGGAGGCTATTCAATTTCACAATCTATTATGAGCAATTACAATAGGTAAGCTCTTTAAAGTCTGTCCCATCGCTGTATTCGTAAAATGATGAATAACATCAAAAACCTCAACTTGATGGATATTAGCGAACCGCTTCACAAATGAAATTAAAGCGATAGGCGGGATCCCAATTAAAGTTTTTTAAACCTAATTGGACTTACCATTAAGAGAGCGAGGATTAATGTAATCCATGCATTGCTATATGAAAACAATCCCATACCAGCCAATGGTAATCCAGCAGCTGGAATAGGTAATCCCTTAAAATATCCAATGGTTGGTTTTACACTAAATTTAGCTAATCTTAAAGCACCCATCGTTGGGAAAAGGATAAATGCCAAAGAAGTTAAAATAGATGGTGTTGCTATCGAATAAAATAAAAGTGCAGGAGCAACTCCGAAACTAACAATATCAGCTAAGGAATCCAATTGTACACCAAACTCACTGTTCACTTTTAGTTTTCTCGCAATTCTTCCATCAAGGAGATCTAAAACAGCTGAAAAGAAAATAAAAATGGAAGCCGCTTTCAAATAGTCACTCATATTCATGGTAATTGAAAAAACACCACACAATAAATTTCCAATCGTAAATAAATTGGGTACAGCTTTTACTATATGATTGAACAAGGTTGTCCCCCCTAAGTTGATCAAACTTCACATTTATGTAGCAATTTCTATATATTCTTCCGTTATTCTTGAAAATATATGACCACTGTATGCTAAGGAAATTTCGACAAGAGAAAAGCCGATTTCCTGTACGTTATGTTGGTTTATAAACATGTTTGATCAAAGGCAAGTCTATTACTGCTGATTTACCTAATATAAAAAAACGTTTTTGAAAAAAAGAGTTATCAAAATAGGCTCTAAACATATTTTATAGAATCACTTTTTATAAAATATGTTTGATCATTTTCGGTACGCGTTGTTGAACATTAGCACCCGATAGTTGAAGTGCCGAGTAGTCAAGCATTTTCCTCCGGTTGGTGGATAAGACCAACCACTCCTGTTTTAAATGTATTGGTTTTTATAAGTTTAAGATTAATCTTGTCCGTAATTTCTTTAAATAAAGGTAGTCCATTGCCTAAGACTACAGGAAACATATTAATTCGATATTCATCAATCAAGTCAAGTAGTTTACAAAAAATTGATTTTCCGCCAGAAAAGATTAGTTAGATATCTTAATTATATAGTGGAACAAGATCATCGTTTTATTAAGAAACATGTGCGTTCTATCTTGGTATTTAAGTCATATAAAACAACATCTACACCCTAAAAGTTGCATCATATCTTCATATAGTCATAAAATTAATCTGTGGTCGAAAATACGTAAAGAGCTGCTGGAATGAATTACTGAGAATATGAAGAATAAAGGAGAGAAACGGAGTAAAAACTAAAAAAATTAGACAAGGAAAATGGAGAGATGAATTAAATGTTAAAGATTATCAAACATTTAAAGCCATTTGTTGCTTCCATCATTGCAGTTGTATGTCTTTTAACTGTGCAGGCAGTATGTGATCTATCACTGCCAGACTACATGTCTAACATTGTCAATGTAGGGATTCAACAAAAAGGTGTAGAAAATGCAGTACCTGAGGTTATTCGTAAAAGTGAACTGGATAAACTTACGCTCTTTATGAATGAAAATGAGAAGAAAAAAGTAGCTGACAACTATGTGCTTTTAGATAAGAACAACCTCTCTCAAAGTGAACTGAAAAATGACTTAAAAGATTATCCGCAGCTTGATAAAGAGCCACTTTATAAGCTACATACAGAAGATAAAAATATAATTAATGAACTTAACAATATCTTTGGGAAACCAATGTTAATTACACAAGGAATCGAAAAAGGCGGCCCATCTGCTTTCCCTCCTGCTGCGACAGGTGACAACAACACACCAGCGAAGCTTCCGTCAAATACTGATCCTTTTGCAGTCATTGCGAAACTTCCTCAAGATCAAATCAATGCAATAAAAGAAAAGGCAGATGAAAAGTTTAAGAATATGCCAGGCAGCATGGTAACACAATCAGCCGTTTCATTCATTGAGAATGAGTATAAAAAGATCGGTATCAATATAGATAAGCTTCAATCTAATTTCATTCTTACTTCCGGCGGGAAAATGCTGCTTTTATCCTTAGTAAGTATGGCAGCTACCGTTATCGTGAGTTTACTTGCTGCAAAAGTAGCTGCAGGACTCGGCAGAGACCTTAGAAAGAAAGTATTCCGGAAAGTTACAAACTTCTCGAATGCGGAGTTTGATAAGTTTTCCACTGCATCTCTAATCACAAGAAGTACAAATGATATCCAACAAGTTCAAACACTTATGGTTATGATGCTTCGCATTGTATTCTATGCACCAATTTTAGGTATCGGCGGCATTATTAAAGTACTTACTACAGACCTTTCAATGGGATGGATTATCGCAGTTGCGGTAATCGCGATTTTAAGCCTAGTCATTGGTTTATTTAGCATCGCGATTCCTAGGTTTAAGCGTATCCAAAAGTTAGTAGATAAAATTAACTTAATCACTCGTGAATCTTTAACAGGTATGCTCGTTATTCGTGCTTTTAATAATCAAAAACATGAAGAAAAGAAATTTGAAAAAGGAAATCAAGATTTAACAAACACAAATTTATTTGTAAGCCGTTTAATGTCATTTATGATGCCAATGATGATGTTTATCATGAATGCTGTTACTGTACTTATTATTTGGGTTGGATCACACCAAGTGGATATGGGACATATGCAAGTTGGTGATTTGATGGCATTTATGCAATATACAATGCAGATCATCATGGCCTTCTTAATGATTTCAATGGTATCTATTATGGTTCCACGTGCTTCAGTTTCCGCACAACGTATCGCAGAAGTTTTAGATACTGACATTACCATTAGTGATGTAAAAGAGCCGAAAACATTTGCTTCAGACAAGAAAGGTTACGTTGAATTTAAAAATGTTGGTTTTAGATATCCAGGTGCAGAAGAAGATGTGCTTTCCAATATCACCTTTACTGCAAAACCTGGTGAAACGACAGCTTTTATCGGAAGTACAGGTAGTGGTAAATCAACATTAATCAACTTAATTCCACGCTTTTACGATGTCACAAGCGGCCAAATATTAATAGATGGCACGGATATTAGAGAAGTATCTCAGAAGGAATTAAGAGAGAAAATTGGTTATGTACCGCAAAAAGGAGTTCTCTTCTCAGGTACAATCGAGAGTAATTTGAAATACGGTAAAAAAGAAGCAACTGAAGAAGAACTCGAACAAGCGGCAGAAATCGCGCAGGCTATGGAGTTTATTAACGCGAAAACTGAAAACTTCCGTACAGAAATATCACAAGGTGGTACGAACGTTTCCGGTGGTCAAAAACAAAGACTTTCTATTGCGCGTGCTCTTACGAAAAAATCGGAAATCTTCATATTCGATGATAGTTTCTCAGCTCTTGACTTTAAGACAGACGCAGCATTGCGCAGAGCTTTAAACAATGAGATTACAGGAAGTACTATTTTACTTATTGCCCAAAGAATCAGTACAATCATGAATGCCGATAAGATTATTGTACTTGACGAAGGAAAAATAGTTGGAACTGGTACTCATGAAGAGCTTATGGAAAACTGTGAAGTTTATAAGCAAATTGCTTTATCACAACTTTCAAGAGAGGAGTTGTCATCATGAGTGATAGAAAAATAGAAAATAGAAAACAAGGCGGCCCTGGTCCTGGCGGTGGCGGTCATATGGGCGGCGGCATGAGAAAGATTGAGAAGGCAAAAAACTTCAAAGAAACGATGAATAAACTCCTTCAATACTTGAAGCCCTATAAATTATCAATCTTAATCGTTATCCTTTTCGCAATCGGTAGTGCAGCCTTTACAATCGTTGGTCCAAAAATTTTAGGAAAAGCGACAACAAAACTTTTCGAAGGGCTCGTAAGCAAAGTATCAGGAGCACCCGGTGCGGCCATTGACTTTACCTATATCGGAAACATTGTCATTTTACTCCTTGGATTATATATACTGAGCACTGTGTTTGGTATTATCCAGGGGTACATTATTTCTGGAGTAGCTCAAAAAGTATCTTATAACTTCAGAAAAGAAATCGATGAAAAAATTAACCGTATGCCGCTGAAATACTTTGATAAAACAACGCACGGCGAAGTATTATCGAGAATTACAAATGACGTAGATACGGTGAGCCAAACTTTAAACCAAAGTATGTCGCAAATCATCACATCCGTTATTACAATCATCGGTGTACTTATCATGATGTTATCAATCAGCTGGCAAATGACATTAGTGGCGCTGTTAATATTGCCAGTATCGATGATTCTCATCATGGCAGTCGTAAAACGATCACAAAAATACTTCAAATCCCAGCAAGAATATTTAGGACACGTAAACGGTCAGGTCGAAGAAATTTATAGTGGTCACAATATCGTAAAAGCCTTTAACAAAGAAGAAGAAGAAGTAAAAAAATTCGAAAAGGTAAATGATACCCTTTACCACTCCGCATGGAAATCTCAATTTTTATCTGGAATGATGATGCCGATTATGACATTTATCGGTAATATCGGTTACGTCGCTGTATCTATTTTAGGCGGATGGCTTGCGGTAAAGAGAACCATCGCAGTTGGAGACATTTTAGCCTTTGTGCAATATGTTAGAAGCTTTACACAACCAATCGCTCAAGTAGCGCAAATCGCGAACGTACTTCAATCCACTGCAGCTGCTGCAGAAAGAGTCTTCGAATTTTTAGAAGAAGAAGAGGAAGTGCCAGAAGCAGAAAATCCAGTGAAGCTGCAAAAAATTCAAGGAGAAGTTACCTTCCAAGATGTTCAATTTGGATACAATCCAGATAAGATCATCATCAATAATTTCTCATCTAACATTAAACCTGGACAAAAAGTAGCAATCGTCGGACCAACCGGAGCTGGTAAAACAACGATTGTAAAACTGTTAATGCGTTTCTATGACATAAACAGCGGTGCGATCTGTATCGACGGTCACGATATAAAAGACTTCACGCGAGAAGACCTGCGCAGCATGTTTGGTATGGTACTTCAAGACACTTGGCTATTTAACGGCTCCATCATGGAAAATATACGTTACGGTAGACTCGATGCTACAGACGAAGAAGTAATTGAAGCAGCGAAAGCAGCTCACGTTCACAACTTCGTAAAAACATTACCAAATAAATATCAAATGGAACTAAACGAAGAAGCAAGCAACGTATCCCAAGGACAAAAGCAACTACTAACAATTGCACGCGCCCTTATAGCGGATCCGAAAATACTCATACTAGACGAAGCAACAAGCTCCATTGACACTCGTACAGAAGTGCTGATTCAAAAAGCAATGGAAAACCTCATGGAAGGCAGAACAAGCTTCATCATCGCTCATAGATTATCAACAATCCGTGATGCAGATTTAATCCTTGTCATGAAAGACGGGGATATTGTAGAACAAGGTAATCATGAAGAGTTATTGAAGTCTGATGGCTTCTATGCTTCGCTTTATAATAGTCAGTTTGAGGGTGCGGATGCTTCTTGAGTTAAGGTGGGATGAGGGTGTCCCGAAAGTCCATTTAAATGACTAAAATCCACGGTGAAAATCCATTTTCTTCGTGGGTTTTTATTATTTTTAAGGTTCTGTTACAAAGTTTTTAAAAGTAAGATATATGGAATTATGGGACAAGTTTTTCGTGTCTCATTCAATACTCATAGTAAACCACTTATCACATTAAGAGCCCCCACGGCACAGGGGGCTCTATTAAATTTGAACAAAATGGACATTTGGGTTAAATGTATTATATAAGTAGCTAGAATCTAATTATTTGATTCCCATTTTAATCCAAATGGTACAAATTCGATGCGATGTGAAGCTGAAGAAGAAGGCTAAGAAAAAGAATAAGAAATATAGGGTTCCTAGTAATACAGCTGACTTCATGAATGAGCTATGGAAGCAAAGGAATAAGTAAAAGCGATGATAAAGGATTTTTGATTAAATTTATATTTACTGTTTTAGGCGCTGCCGTGATCGGTTTAGCGTCTTGTTTGTTGTTAAGGGATGAAATAGATTTGAAACTTAAAGATTAGATAATAATAGTATTACTTTAAAATGTAGAAAGCAGGCTAGTAAACAAGCTATTTTTGTTTTTCAGCATAGAATATGATGAATCCTAGAGTTAAGAGGAGGTAATTATATTTATGGGATGTAATGATAATTTCAGACGTTCCCGAGATTGTGATAGATTTTGGGATGATTTAATGTTTTGCAGACGCAGACATAGAGATTGTGATGACCGTCGTTGTAGACGTGACCGCGACTGTGATTGTAATGAATGTCGTCGTAGACGTAATCATGATCGTGACTGTGATTGCGATAATCGTCGAGATTGGTAAATTTCTTTCAATGAGTGCGTTTCTTCACAGCACTCTTTTTTTTATTTATGGGTTTTCTGAACTCTTTATTGATAATATATAAAATACGAAGAATGTAGTTGTAATATATGGTTGTACAAAAATCTTCATCGTAAAACAAAGTGGGCTAAAAGTGATCGAGAAGAGTTAAAGAAAGAATTAGAGTATTAATAAATACATTCTTTTGACCAGAGGTGATTTCACCGATGTAAGGAATCTTGTCCAGTGTAATTAAATTTAGAGCTGACCACCGATATGCAATATTTTCAAGTCCGAAAACTTCCGAAGCCTCGTAATGTTTTAGTGTTTCTCCTCCTTCTCTTGTTTTATGACTTTCTCCAGAGATAATGATTATTTCTTCTCTATTAATTGTTGCACAACGGATAACCGGTTTAGAATTATCAAAAAGGGTACTATAAAACAGAACAAGCCCAAGAAATAGATAAGGAGTGAGCAAGCGATGGACAACATGATAAATGCGAGCAATTTTGGTTTGCATAGCGGAATTGCTCAAAAAACGGTTGGTCAGTATTTGTTCGATCGCCTGAAACTCGAGGGCATTACCGACATTTTCGGCGTCGCAGGGGACTATAATTTTACACTTCTTGATACTTTGGAGTGTTATAACGGCATCCGTTTTATAGAAGGACGAAACGAACTAAACTCGGGTTATGCTGCAGATGGCTATGCAAGAATCAAAGGAATAGCGGCTCTTATTACGACCTTCGGGGTCGGGGAGCTCAGCGCCTGCAATGCGATAGCGGGAGCCAACAGCGAGCATGTGCCAATAATACACATTGTGGGTGCGCCTCCTGAGAAGGATCAAAAAGAACATAAGCTGATGCACCATACCCTAATGGATGGGGATTTTGACGTTTTTCGCAAGGTGTATGAGCAGATCACCGCTTATACCGCGGTGCTTACACCGGAAAATGCCAAGATTGAAATTCAGACTGCGATTCGCATTGCTAAGGAAAAGAAAAAGCCGGTATACCTGGTTGTGGCCAATGATTTAGTGACCAAGCCGATTAAGGTCTGGGAAGAGCCGGTACCACCACGTCCAACGTCCAGGCCGAATACCCTTCAGGCTGCGGTGAATCATGCCCATCGGCTTTTAGAACGTGCCCACCAACCGGTTATCTTGGTGGACGTGAAAACTATGCGCTTCGGCCTTCAGACAGCAGCTCGGCAGCTGGCCGATGCCATGAATGTGCCTGTTGTAACGATGATGTACGGGAAGGGAGGATTCGACGAGACCCATCCAAATTATATCGGAATGTACCTAGGCTCTTTCGGGAGGGCTGAAGTCCAAAGTATGGTGGAAAATGCAGATTGTATCATTGCGATTGGCATGGTATGGGCGGACACAAACACCGCAAATTTTACCGCAAAGCTGAACCCACTAGTGACTGTCAATATTCAACCAGATATGGTTAAGGTCGCTGAGGCGGAATATCCGAATGTTCTTGCGGCTGACATGCTACTTGCCTTGCAGAAGGTGGATTGCATGGGTCAAGGTTTGGCAGAGAAATTGTCATTCCCTTACGATCAATTCACAACTAATTCTGACGGGCCTCTAATGGCATCCGGCTATTATCCACGTTTTCAGCGCATGCTGAAAGAGGGCGATATTGTGATCGCCGAGACCGGGACATTTTATAATGGAATGGCTGAGGTGAGACTGCCTTGCAATGTAACATATATTGGGCAAGGTGGATGGCAGTCTATCGGTTACGCAATCCCCTCGGCGTTCGGTGCTAGTATGGCCGCGCCTGAACGCCGAGTGTTGCTGTTTACAGGCGACGGCGCCCTGCAGCTAACAGCTCAGGAGATCAGTTCCATGCTCTATTATGGCTGCAAGCCTATAATCTTCGTTTTGAACAATGATGGTTATACGATTGAGAAATATTTGAATGTCAAAACAGTGGGGCAAAAGTACAATCAAATCCCTCAATGGTCTTACACCAAACTGGCCGAAGCTTTTGGAGGCAATGCGTTTACCGTTACGGTCCGAACCTATGGAGAGCTTGATCAGGCTATAATCCAGGCTGAAAAGGAAAGTGCCGAAAGACTCTGTATCATTGAAATGATCGCAGGGAATCCGATGGACGCGCCTCCATATATGCTACGGATGCGCAGTTATATGGAGAAGCAAGAAATGCAGCGCAGCAAGAAATAGTCCCGAATATCAAGAATGGTCCTGAAAGATGAATCTAATCTTTTTGAAATCCCGCCAATTCCTTGGCTATAATTTGATACTAACAGAACAGTTCCAATCATATTCTTATAATAGAAAAGAATAAAAAGGGGTGTAAAGTTAGTTGATAAAGGTAAAGGTTAGTTTACGACCTATTGTTAGTAAGATAAATATGCCCACTGTTTTGAAAACAACGATACTACCAGGTGAATCAATTGAAAGGTTATTTATTGCAACCCAGGTAGGAGAAATCTTTTACATAGGAGACGGAGTTATAAGGACTTTTTTAGATATTCGCCCTCAAATCATAAAATTAGGTAAGTCTGAAGAAGGTGTTGCTGGTAGTGGATATGATGAACGAGGATTGCTAGGGCTAGCGTTTCATCCGCAATTCTATAATAATGGTTTGTTTTATCTTCATTATTCAGTAGTAGGAACACAAGGACCAGGGGCTCTTTCTGAACCTTTCAAGCCCAATCCGTGTGATCCCGGAACTTTAAACTTAAAATGGATAAATAGAGAAACTCAATATGATCATATTGATACAGTTGAAGAATGGGTTTTGCAATCGAATGGTCTACCTCAAAAACGACGGACATTATTGAACATAAGAAGGCCATTTTTTAATCATAACGGAGTCAATAGTTTAAACTTTTCACCTGAGACTGGAAAACTTGTTTTTACAAATGGAGATGGTGGATCGGGTTATGATCCATTTAATTTAAGCCAGGATGATTTAGAAATAGCGGGTAAAATAATTGAAATCGATGTAAGTAAAAATACATTCATAAATACCCCTCCAGTAGTTACGCGCTTTAATGAGTTTCCCTTATCTATACAAGAAACACTTACAGTAATTGCGAAAGGGGTTCGTAATATAACAGGTATTTCATTCCAAAGGTTTTATAATCAATACATCAAATATGCTGGAAATGTCGGACAGGATATTGTAGAGTCTATTTTTTCGTTTGTTCATTATAAACCCATACCGGTTACCGAACTTGTTCAAACGCATTTAATGAGATCCACTCCCAATCAAGATGGATTTATTAATTTTGGTTGGCGAGGATGGGAAGGAGAATTACCTACTTCTTTTATAAGGCACTGTTCTGAGAATCCTACTTTGGATGAGAGAACAATGGCTTATTATAATGAAACAATTCAAACGTCAGTGAGACGTATTCAGCCTCTAATTAGTTATTTTCATAAAGATTCCAGACCGGATAAGTTTGGAGGAACTTCACTTACAGGGGTTCAGCCTTATATGGGAACTGCAATACCAAATTTAACTAGTAGCGTCGTGTTTACCGATCTTGCCAAAAAAGAAGAATCTCGGTCTCCAGTTAAAGGTGTTTTAGCATATACTAGGGCAAGTATAGACGATAAACGTAATGATTTTCATGTTATTGAAACCAATTATGATTTTGGTTCTCAATCAACTTATTATGTTAGTTTAGGAACAAACTTAGATCAAACTAGATTATATTTAGGAGCTTACGGTTCTATGAAAGTAACTGATTTTAACAAAGGTACTATTTATGAAATTGTTCCTTGATACGATATAAACTCTAAGTCTAAAAATATAAGAAATTCATTCTTCTTCAAAATGCACGACCTGTTGTCCCCCTAAAAAACTTCTATGTATAAACGACTAGCAGAAAGTAACACATAAACTATAAGTGTATGAATACTATAGAAAGTGATGAATTAGGTATCTTTAGGAGGTATTTTGATGAATCGCTTTAGATGCTATTGGTATCAATGGATGATAGAGCATGATGCGAATTTTGTTCATAAAAGAAAGATGACTCCTGCAAGTAGGTTAGTCATTACAGCTTTATTAGGTTCATTTGCTGCTATTTTTCAATCTGCGGGGAACTTAATCCCTGGAATTGGGTTATTTATTAGTCCTTTTGCAACGTTACCAATTTTTTTTGCTATTTGTTATTCTATTCGTGAGGGAATACTTTCTTATATCCTTACTATTTTCCTATTATTCATTATTCAGCCAAGTGAACTAATTGTCTTTCCCTTTACTACAGGCTTATTAGGTATAGCGTTAGGGGTATCCTTTTTACAATTCAAGAGGAGAATTTGGGTGGTTTCCTTTTCGGCGATATGTTTACTTATTGGAATTATGATTGTTCTCGATATCTTCCGTTTTCCAGTACTTGGTCCTACTATTCATACAACTGTGGATATAAAAATTATTTCATTAATATTTATATTGAGTTTTCTATACTGCTGGATCTATGCAGAGCTGTGCAGAATAATGATGAGTAGATTATATAAAGTATAGTCTTAGCAAGCACATTAAATCTTTTAGAACAAATACACTTTCTCATATATTTTCAAAGATTGGAGATTTAAGTCATGTATAACGTTGAAATTAGAAGGCCGAATTCGGATGATATAGATGAATTATACTTGTTTTTCCGTATAGTTATTATGAATACATATAAAAATGAAGGGTTATCACAATTATTAGATGACATAGAAAATGAAATTAACACGAAAAAGCAATATTTAAAAAGTGATTTTGAAAGTAATGGAGAAAATCGTTACTTTTTATTAGCAATCGATAAAGGTAACGATAAAATCATCGGAACAATTGAAGTCGGTCCAGCTAGCGCATTGATTAATAGTTGTACGGGCGGTGTACTAAAGGACTTATATGAAATTGGAACCGTATTTGTACTTAAGGAGTATCAAAGAAAAGGTATAGGGAGTTTGCTGTTAAATGCCATGTTTCTTACTTTACTAGGTAAAGGAATAACAGAATTTTATTTGGATAGTGGATATAAAAATGCACAAAAAATATGGAAGAAGAAATTTGGAGAGCCTAGTTATGTACTGAAGGATTATTGGGGCGAATCAAGCGATCATATGATTTGGAAAAAAAGTTTGTATGATATACCTATAATATTTGAATTATAAAATGAAATATGTCTCTGAACATAGCTTTTCTTACATACTTATGCTATTATTTATCTTTATAACAAAAGAGGACGTGAATGAACTTGATTAAAATTAATATCCCTGAAATTGATGTTACAATTACTGAACGTAAACAAGTTATTAAAGGAGACGAGCCAATAATTACGCCAATTAATGGTTTTATCGATTTCCACTTATTCCCTAGAGATAAAGGCGGCATTTTTATGTTTTACAATATTAATGACGAACTTCTTTTCGTAGGAAAAGCTCGTAAAACTAGACAACGTATTAAAAAGCATTTTGAAGATAATGTTTCACCAATCAAAAATCATCGTGATGAAGTATACCGCATCGATGCATGTATCGTAGAAGATCCAACAGAAAGAGAAATTTACGAAACATATATCATTAATAAATATAAAGCAAAATATAACGTTGATAAAGTGTTTTACAAATAAACAACATTAGCAAATAAAAACAATCCTAGCAAATACACTAGGATTGTTTTTATTTATATAACTTTGTAATTTTGTCCTTAATGATCCCTCCTGCATTTACTCTTCCTTATATGAGAATGTACTTCTTAACCGGCAGAGTTTTTTCGTACTTTAAAATAATTAGCGACAATTAAGCAAAGTACCCCTATAAATAACATAATAATTCCAAGAGTTTTATGCTTTCCTTCGAAAAAAGGTATGTCTGTAATTACATTTGTCATACATAAGCCTAAGAACACAAGAATAGGTCCAATCCAAAGTAATATGTTGCCTAATTTTGTGTGTTTCTCCATATAAACCCTCCTTTATTTGTACATATATATCCATAGGTATTGCAACACATAACTTCTAAATAAAAGTTAAGGTAACTCTCCTAGATAAATATACTTTTTTTCATAACAAAAATTAAAGCATCATATATTGGTACAAGCAAATAAGAAAGGAGATCATCATGAATTGGCTAGAAGCTTTTATTTTAGGAATTATTCAAGGACTGACAGAGTTTTTACCTATAAGTAGTACAGGGCATCTTTATTTAGGGAGACATCTTTTTCAATTAGATGAAGCAGGTTTATTTTTAGATACGATGCTGCATATTGGAACGTTACTTGCGGTGTTTATTTATTATAAGAAAGAATTTATATATTTAATTAAAAATCCGTTTTCAAAGCTTATGTTTTTACTTATTGTCGGGACGATACCTGCGGTTGTAATCGGCTTATTATTTAAAGACTTTTTTGAAGATATTTCAAAAACAGGTATAACAATAGGTTGGGAGTTTTTAGTGACGGGTTTATTTCTTTATATGGCCGATAAACAAAAGAACGGTCGTAAAAAAATGAATGATATTACATATAAAGATGCATTCATAATTGGTTCATTTCAAGCAGTAGCTATATTTCCAGCAATTTCTCGTTCTGGAATGACAATTGTCGCTGCATTATGGAGAAAGTTAGACCGCGAAACAGCAGCGTACTTTTCATTTTTATTATCAACACCAGCTATTGTCGGAGCTATCATCTTGCAATTTGCAGATGTTTTTCAAGGGAAAGCAGAATCTATTTCTAGTACATCATTAATTGTCGGAACATTATCAGCAGCGTTCTTTGGTTACATAGCAGTTTCATGGATGATTCAATATTTAAAACGTCATTCTTTAAAAGTATTCGCGTATTACGTATGGGGATTAGGTATTTTAATTTTAACGTTGCAATTCACAAAGGTTTTTTAAATATACTTATCAAGGGATTATTAGTTAAGATCCTGTGCCATTCATACACGACAGGATCTCTTTTCATTGTCCTTTTCATCTTTTTCATCCTAGAGTATTACTTACTGTATTACTCAGACGCAAGAAATAGCAGGGAAATTATCGTTTGAAAAAGAATATATAACAGTTAGTAAATTAAGAAGGGGTAAACGGGATGGAAATATACATAGAACAATTAAAGAATCAAGACGCTGAAGATTTATTTAATTTTGAACTCACGAACAAATCATTTTTTGAAACAATGGTACCAAGTCGTGGCTCTAATTATTACGTGTATGAATACTTTCAAAATCAATTTGATGAACTATTAAAAGAACAAACTGAGGGGATTTCTTATTTTCATATCATACGTAATACAGAAAAAGAAATTGTAGGACGTATAAATTTAGTTGATTTAGATAAGGGAAAACGAATTGGGTCGTTAGGCTACCGAGTTGGAGAGAAGTTTACTAAAAAAGGAGTTGCGGCAGCATCTGTAAAATTGATTTTGGCTCAAGCAAGAGTCTATGAAATTAATGAAATACATGCTAAGACAACAACAAATAACATAGCTTCACAAATTGTATTAGAAAAGAGCGGATTTTCTCGTGAAAAGGAAGCGGATACAACCACTGTAGATTTAAACGGGGAAAACGTAAATTTCGTACATTATATTTGGAGGACTACTAAGGATTAAAAATAATAGGGGGACATGTACATGAAGGATTTACGTTATCCAATAGGCCAATTTACTTATGTAGGCACTATTACAGAAGAAATAATTGATAAATGGATTCAAGAAATTGAGGATTTACCTAATGAATTAGCAAGAGCAATAAAAGATTTAGATCAGAAGCAGTTAGATACACCGTATCGCGTTGGTGGATGGACTGTTCGTCAAGTTGTTCATCATGTTGTTGATAGTCATATGAATAGCTACATACGCTTTAAATTAGCACTGACAGAAAAGAATCCAACTATTAAACCGTACAAAGAAGAAAAATGGGCAGAGCTACCTGACTCGAAATTACCAGTAGATGTTTCACTTGTAATGCTAGATTCATTACATAAAAGATGGGTTAACTTATTATATTCTTTAGAACCAGCAGATTTAGAAAAGACATTTAATCATCCTGAATCAGGAGAAACAAAACTTGCTGCTGCAATTGGACTATATGCATGGCACGGTCGTCATCATACAGCTCATATTACTTCTTTAAGAGAGCGTTTAAATTGGTAACATTAGAGAAGGCGACAGCGATCGATGCAGAAGTTATATTTCAAATGCAAGTAGAAGCATTTAGCTCATTATTAGAAAAGTATAAGGACTATGAAACAAATCCAGCAAGTGAACCCATTGAAAGAACAGTTTCAAGAATAAATAATCCGGACGGTGGATTTTATAAAGTTTTCGTAAATACGAATCTTGTCGGAGCGATATGTATATCACGTAAAGAAGAGGCATCTAAATTTTGGATAAGCCCGATGTTTATTATTCCAAACTATCAAGGGAACGGAATTGCTCAAAAAGTATTAATTTTAATCGAGGAGATGTTTCCGGAAGCAACGACTTGGGAGCTTGCTACAATTTTAGAGGAAGAACGAAATTGTTTTCTATACGAAAAGATGGGATATATAAGAACGGAATTTAAAAATAAATTAAATGATAAAGCAACTTTAATTTATTATAAAAAAGAAAGGTAAAGCACATTTTAAATGCTTTACCTTTTTGTATCGTTTTAGATTAAATATGCAAAATTAATGTATATTCTTCCAAAATATTCGGGTTAGTAATTTGGAATTCGAATAAATATACAAAAATGAACTATTTTGTCGTATATGTTACTAACGCTTTTTGAATACTTAATATGCTATCATCGCCTTTAAATTCTTTCGTAATTGGCGAGCTCAAACTAGACACCCATATTTTAAGTTCTGCATCTAAATCAAAATGCCCAGCTGTTTCAATACTAAATTGTGTAATACTTTTATAAGGGATAGAATGGTATTCTGTTTTTTTACCAGTTACTCCTTGTTTGTCTACTAAAATAAGACGGCGATTTGTAAATACGATTAAATCACGAATTAATTTATAAGCATGCTCAACTTTCTCATCATCTAGCATAATCTTTTCTAAATCACGTTCAACGCTTTCTGTACTCGCACTTGATGCATTTCCTAAAATACCACTAAATAAACCCATATGAAATTCCTCCTTTATAATATGTGGAATGAGTTTCTTATATTGTACCATGCTATTGGATAAGACATTATGACATAAGTTCAATAGTTTTTCGTTATTGTTGCAATTAATTTATATAACCTCATCCTAAAATCTTGTGCTAACATGTAATTAAGAAAACAGAAGCAGAGGGATTGAGCATGAAGAATATCGGTTTAGTATTAGAAGGCGGCGGAATGAAAGGGTTATATACTGCAGGAGTACTCGAATATTTTATGGAAAGGGACTTATTCTTTCCGTATGTAGTCGGTGTATCCGCTGGAGCGTGTATGGGAGCGACATATTTGTCACGTCAAAAAGGAAGAAATAAGAAAGTAAATACAGAGCTAGTAGCAGATCACAGGTATATATCTTATCGAAACTTAATTCGAAAACGTGAATTATTTGGAATGGATTTTTTATTTGATGAAGTACCAAACAAAATTGTACCGTTTGATTTTCAAACCTTCCTAAATTCAAATGAACAGTTTGTAATCGGAACGACTGATTGCGAATCAGGACAGGCAGTTTATTATAATAAAACAGAACATGGAAATGATATTTTAAAAATTATTCGTGCATCAAGCTCTGTGCCGTTTATAGCACCTGCTGTAGAATATGATAATCGAAAATTGTTAGATGGAGGGATTATAGATCCTATTCCAGTTTTTAAAGCACAAAATGATGGTTATTTAAAAAACGTTGTTATTATGACAAAGCCAGAAGGATACGAGAAGCAGCGTAATAAACTTTCTGGACTTGCTAAAATTTTATATAGAAGATATCCGAAAATCGCAGAGCATTTAGTAGAACATTATCGTTTTTATAATGAAACTGTTTCTTATATGAATCACAACGAACAAAAAGATAATTTTTATGTAATTCAGCCAAGCGCACAGCTTCCTATAAGCGGAATAGAAAGAAATAAAGAAAAGCTCGTTAATTTATATAATCTCGGGTTTAAGGATGCTCATAATCATTATGAAAACTTATTGAATTGGATGAAGAAATAAAGGGGTGGAACGTTGATATTAGGAAAAAAGGTTATTTTTAATGAATTGCAGAAAATGCATAGTCCACTGCATAAACCGTTTCCGTATCGTGATACACGAAAATTGCAGCAAGACTTAAAAAGTAAATTTACAGAAGATGACGTGATAAATGCTGATTTTAATCATTATTGGATGCATACAGCAGGAACTTTAAGTTCTGTACTAAATGAAAACGAAGAGAATATTACGTTTCAGCAAATAAAGTGGCTACGAAAATCGTTTTTCGAATGGTTTCCACAATATCGTTTTCTTGAAACAGAAATTGTAAGGTATCCCATTTTATATAGAGATTTCATGAATTATGAGAAGGCTCGGAAACTGTTACTTTACTACCTAACTGAATAATATCGGAAACGCACAGACAAAATAGCTTGTGCGTTTTTTCGTTCATAAAATATACAATATTAACAACTTGTTTATATAGGAATTCTAATGAGAAGAAAGAAGTACATATAGAATGATGTAAGGGAGGGAGGATAAGTTTAATAGTCGTTTTCCTTTAAAATATTGTCCAACTTGAATATAGTTATTTATGTTAAAATATTTCGAGTAAAATCAAGTTCTTAACGATTTTATCAAACATTAAACAAAATAAGTTAGAAACGCAGAAGGGACAGTACTAACATGAAAAACGTATCAAATGTAGATAAATTAGAATCACTCAAATCTTTACAGTCGACAATCCGTAAACTTGAAAATGCTTTGTCACAGATGACTCAGAAAGGCACAAACACGACTTTAGTGAAGAAAAGACTTAAAGCTGTTTGCATCGGGTTAGCAGCGTTAGAAACCGTTTGGAATCAAGGAACTCATCATTACACACAAGAAGATCTAGCAGAAGCTCGCCATATTCTTACTGGTTTGCTTCCATCAATTGAGAGGGCGTATGAAAAGTCAAAGGCTGGTAGTCCTCAAAGAACACTTTTAGAAAGAAGAATAAAAGCATTGGAATTTGCTATTCAAGCAATTGATAAATTTTTTAATCAATAACTCATCTAACTACATAAAATACTACGGCTATTTTTATATAGATATTCTAATGAGAAGAAAGAAGTATATATAGAATACTGCAAAGGAGGGAAGAGGAGTGTGCTCAATAATTAGTCCTAAGTTAGAGGAACTTATTAATCAATTAAAAAATGCAAAGGAGAACGCTTTATATACTTTTTTGCATGAAATAAAGTCAAATAATACGCCATTAATAGAACAGTGTCCTGTAGATAATCAATATAAGCTTATAACGTATATTTGGTTAGGGGATCAAATAACTGAAAACGTCTATGTATTCGGTAGCTTTCCTGGTTGGGAACTTTCTATGAATCAATTAAAACGATTGTTACACACAAATATTTGGTATAAAACGTTCAGAACAGATAAGGCTTTTATTTCAACTTACTATTTTTCAGTTAACGATTATTTTGAAAATGACTGGATAACACGCAGTGAGCATTATAGACTAGACCGCCTTAACGAAAATACATTTGGAGAGGGTGATAAAAAAGCATCAGTGTTAAAAATAGACATGGAAGTGCAGTATGGTAGTCGCTTTCTTTTAAATCATTTTCCATCTGGAGAAATTGAAACATATTCTTTCTATAGTTCAACTTTAAATAATACACGTAAGATTCATATTTATACGCCTCATAATTATTCTCAAACTTCACACCTTCATGAACTTCTCATTGTATTTGATGGGAATTCTTTTATTAAAAACCTTTCGATTGCAAGAACACTCAATTATTTAATTTATAAAAAAGAAATTCCATCTTGTATTGCTGTTGCTATAGATCCTGTCGATCGGCTAGAAGAGCTAACATATAACGATAAAATGAATACATTTCTAACTAAGGAATTACTTCCGTGGATTCAATCTAGGTATCGTGTATATCAAGAAGCGAAGCATACAACAATTGCTGGTTTCAGTCTTGGTGGCTTAGCAGCTTTTTATGCAGCGATTCAAAATCCACATATTTTCGGGAATGTGTTGTCAATGTCTGGATCCGTACATTGGAAAAAGGATGGTTTTGAAAATGATATTTCTTGGATTGAAAAAGAAATTCCATCTGTAAATCCCAATACGTCTCAACCTCATTTTTATATTGCAGCAGGAGAACTTGAAAACGAACCTCTTTTAACGGCTAATAGACGCCTGTATGAAGCTTTAAAAGAAAAGGGATACCAAATTACTTATGAAGAGTTTCAAGGTGGTCACGACAGTGTTTGGTGGCGTGAAAAGTTATTTGATGGATTGAGAGCATTAAAACATATAAAAACAACGCTGTAAAATGTAAGGAGGATTGAATCTATGAATCAAGAAGAACTAGATAAAAAATTAAAAAAACAAGAAATTTTAGTAAAAGATGAGAAAGTTTGGTCCTATACGTATGAGGATCATATTAGTTCTATCGTAAAACAAGCAGAAAAGAAAGGAGCATTTGATAATTTGCCTGGTAAAGGTAAGCCTCTTAATCTTGATAAAGACCTTTCATACAATCCTGAAAAGCAGCTTTATAGAACTTTGAAAAATAATCATGTTTTGCCTATGTGGATTGAGCTTTCAAAGGAAATTGATAATTTAAAAGAAAAATTAAAAGAACAAACGGATACTGCAGAAGCAGCTAAGTTAATTACAACTATTAATAAAAAGATCTCAGAACATAATTTACTTTGTCCGCCAAGCGCGCAAAAAATGAGGGTGAAAACGGAATTTTAGCTTTTTTTAATGCAACCACCTTTTGCAATATAATCGAGGTAGGCATTTATTATTTATCTTTAAAGGGAGGCAGGAGAAATGAAGAATACGTATCAGCTTAAGATACCGAAAGAACTCGAGCAGTATCGAAGTAATTTGGAAGAAAGTGTGAAACCTTATATTAAAATGTTTGGGACTCAAGCAGAAACAACATTTTTTGAGAGTAAATTTGGTGGATTTCCGTATTTGCCTATAAAGGATGAACATCCTAAAGATTCAGCAGGACAACATATGATGTTACTTGCGCAGTTAAACTTTGAAGAAATACCTCATATTGAATTCATGCCAAATAAGGGACTGCTACAATTATTTATTAGTGCAGAAGATGAACTTTTCGGAGCAGACTTTGATCAGCCAGCTATACAAAAGGATTTTCGTATTATTTATCATCCTGAAATAACGCAAGATTTAACCGAAATTGTCACTGATTTTAGTTATTTAAACACTTTAAATTTAGAGGATTTTATCATACCTGAAGCAGCTAAACTAACATTTGAATTAGGTTATCAACCTGTAACAACAAGAGACTATCGATTTGAAGAGATATTTAAAGATAAAATTGATTTAGAAGAAGAAATTATTGATGGTGAAAATGAAATAGAGCTAGGTGAACTGTACGATGACTATTTCGAGGGTCAAGGGCATAAAATTGGTGGCTATCCGTTTTTTACACAGACAGATCCACGAGAATGGGAAGAAAAGTATCGAGAACATAATGTTTTGTTATTACAAATCGATACGGATGATACTTTAAATATTATGTGGGGAGATTCCGGTGTTGCTAATTTCTTTATACGTATGGAAGACTTAGTGAATTTGGATTTTTCTAATGTAATTTACAATTGGGATTGCTATTAAAATAACAATTTAGAGCATTGCTTATGTTTAAATAGGGAATAGGACCCAAGTTATTGGTGTATATATGTTTAAGTGCTAAAAAATCTTCCTAACAGTTAGGAAGATTTTTGTTTTAAGAATATTTAATTATGTTAACTAAATTAAAAGATAGCAATCGTAATAAAAGTCAAGCAATGATATGAAATAAATAAAAATAATGTAGCAAATCATATATGTAGCTAAAAATGATAAATCAATCAGTGGAAAATTTATTCGTAATAAAAACACTTTAATCGAATTTAAATTTTTGTTTTAAATGTATCGTTACGTAAAATTTTTTGTGTTTGTAAATAGAACGATTCATGAATTTTAAATTCGAATTTGCTATGAACGGATTAAATATAAATTTAGTGATAAAAACGTAAAAAATCATTTAAGTCTGAGTTAGTATAAATCTCATTGAAAATCTCCGTTTCGTCTCATTAAGTATAGTTTACTTGGTTTTTGATACAGATAAACACTTACTCTATACAACTTTGTATAATATATATTATGTTAACTAGAAAAAAGTAATAAACTCATTATATATCAGTAAAGGCTGTTACACTTCCCTTTTCTTTGTTTGTTCATGATTGGCTGTGTGTTATATGAATTGATAAAGCTTAATAACTTGGATAAGTTGCTCTAATATATTTTTGTTGTTTATTTTCATAAATACTACCGCAAACAAATTTTAGTTAGGACAAAAAAACAATTTGTTTAATCGTTAATTTTAAACAAATTGCTTCGATATTAATTTAATTGATAATAAGTTTTTAAATTAGTTTGCTACAGCAATTGCTTCGATTTCGATTAATAGTTCATCGTGAATCAATTTGTTAACTTCTACAGCTGAACTTGCTGGAGGATTTTTAGTGTTGATATATTGATCTCGAACATCTCTAACAATGGCCATCTGTGAAATGTCGGTTAAGAAAAATGTTAATTTTACTACATCATTAAAATTTAATTCTGAAGCTTCTAATGCAAGTTTGATATTTTTAAATACTTGTCGCGTTTGTGTAGCTAAATCTCCAATCCCAACTATGTGACCATCCGTATTAATCGCTACTTGTCCAGATATGTAAATTGTCCGTTTAGCGTTATTAACCTCAACTATATGTGAGTATCCAAAAGTTGTTGGCATAGTTTTCGGATTGATAAATTTCTTTCGCAAGGTCCTTCTCTCCTTTTTTATATCGCATTTTCCGTATATTTTAATTCGAATTGATTTCTGAATTATTATCTGTTCACAAATGATTTATTTTGTTGTATTCACTTATTTTCCATTGTTCTTGATGGTAATAGATGCTACTGATACAAGCGGTAAAAATTTTTGTTTTTCCTGAACCAATTTCATTATTTGATATGAGAGCAAGGATTGTATTTATGACAGCACTATGAGTAACTAAAATAATATTACTACCTGGGTATTTTTTTAAGATTAAATTTAAACCGGTTATAATTCTTGCTTTTAGTAGTTTTCTTGGTTCTTGATTTATATAATTACGATTTGGAAATATTTTCGTCCGCTCTTCTGTCGTTAATCCTGAAGCCATACCATAATCACGTTCTATAAAATTCTCCATTTCAATAAGGTTTACTGGTATTAACATGTATGTATTTATGATTTCAGCTGTTTGCTTTGCTCTTGATAAAGGACTAGAAATAATAATGTCCCATTGTTTTTCACGTAAATATAAACCACATTTTTCAGCTTGTTGTTCCATTTGTATTTAGCTTAATGTTCTCGCGACCTTGGAGCTTTCCAATAGCATTCCACTCAGTTTCCCCATGCCTAACTAAGCATATAACAGTCATACACTTATCCTCCTGCTACAATGTTACATACATTTTAAAAGATTATATATGTTTGATTCCCTCGAGGGCTGCTTCTAATTACGTCTTGTTTTATTACTTCTTCAGTTACTTTTGTATAAAAAAAGTGATACCACCATATAAAAAATTCTTCATAAGTTATTTCTTTTGAGTATCTGCTGCTTACGTAATATTCTTTTAAAGGTTGCTCATTTTCTTTGAACAATAAGACTAAATCTTCACTGATCGTGTTCGCGATTTCGCTAAGTATAGATAAGTCTGCTGCTTTAAACACTGGGATAATCGATTATTTCCATAAAGTCCAATTTGAACTTCTCCTAAATCCAAAAACGTATTACCATACATCCCAAAGGCCTCTATGTCTGTTTGTTTTTGTTCTTGGATCGCATAATAATATCTTTTCCCATTTCTCAAAGGTCGTTCCGTTTCTAAATAGTTTTCTTCAATATTATCTATTTGTCTAAAATCTAGTAACACACCACTATAAAGTAATAGACTATACGATTCTTTAGGTAAATGATTAAATGTTTCAATTCTTTTAGAAATAATCTCAATTTGATTAGAATATTTCTCAATTATTTTAAGTGTAGGTTTAATTAGAGGTTTACATAGGTTATACAATTTATCCCCTTCATAAGCTGTTATAACCATACACGTCGGATAGTAGCCCTCTCCTGTCCTTTTCAATAAACCTTCTAATTCTAATGAATAAATGTGCTTTTCAAATTCTTCATTAGTCCAATTTAGTATTGTCTTTATAGTATTTGATTCAATTCTAAGATGAAGCATAACAAGTAAATATTGAAGATTTGTTTCACTTATTTTTATAGTTGGAGAATTATCTCCAGATGAAATCATTTTAGTCTCATAAGCTGTTTGTAGTATTTTCTCTGGAGTATTATTAGCAAGCACCATTACATCCCTCCTATTTAAATAAGTTAATTGTAAAATCTATGTATTTGCTAAGTTCTATAATTAAAAGTAAGTATCCTCTAATAATCTCAAATTAAAAACCTTAGCATAGGTATACTAAGGTTTTTTGAATTTTTATAATGAATTATTGCTATTCATTAAATTAATTCGTTCATAGTCTGTTTTAAATTGATTATCTTTTTTTAACCAACTTTTAAAAGTTAATTCGCTTATATCTAAATTGGAACAAGCTGTAGTAATGCATTTATTTTCCATATATTCTTTAAGGGGATTTTGTTTTCTTTGATTAACAGCAGCTCGAGTTCTTTTAAGTTTTCGATCTTGTAATTGGTCTAAACTTAGACTTTCTTTCCGGAATTATGCCATATTATTTGACCAGTTTTTAAAATAATCTTCTTTTAATTCGTACTTTCTCTTCCAGCTACCTATAGCTCACCGTGGTACGTTGTTGTCTGTTAGAACCATACAGATATACCTAGCAGAGACATTAGCAAGTAAGGCGATTTCTGAAGTGCTCTTCCCTTCTGCATACAGATGAATTATTTCAGATTTTGATAGTTTACATTTTGACTTCTTTTTACTTTCCTTATGCATGTACAAACTCTCCTTCCTTTGAATGACTAAATATCTACCTGCTTCTTTAATATAAATCAGGGCGTATGTTCTTTGTTGTATATGAGAAGGAATTTACTAAATTAAAACAATCTACAAATACATATATTAGTTTTAGCTGCTGCTAAATGAATTCGGTTTTATATATAAATAATAAATTTGAAGAATTTATGAAATGTACTGCATTAAAGATGAAAGGTAAAACGATATAGTTTACACTAATAACAGCTAGAATAACAACATACGTATATTGTTAAACGTAAAAAGGAGAACTAATGAAAAAGAAATATATAAATCAAATTCATACTGATGTAAGTTTTAAACCAAAAGATATTATAGGTTTAATGACTGATTACTTTAAAATGAAAACAAAGCTGCGTCCTATAAAGAATTTACCTATTGTGTTACCGAATCTACATACTGAATCTATA
The DNA here is from genome assembly GCF_015071065.1 of Bacillus cereus. Lineage (GTDB taxonomy): Bacteria > Bacillota > Bacilli > Bacillales > Bacillaceae_G > Bacillus_A > Bacillus_A cereus_BA. Next base: position 83,313 of record NZ_VOVA01000003.1, read on the forward strand.
GAGAGTGTTACATGGTTTGGCCATTCTGCCTCGCTTTTAAAAATAGAAGGTAAAAAACTGTTATTAGATCCTATGTTTGGCGATGCCTCTTCCCCATTTCCTGTCTTTAATAGTAAACGTTATAGTGGTGTTTTTTCTTTAGAACGTGAAGATTTTCAGGAAATTGATGCGATTATCATTTCTCATAATCACTATGACCATTTAAATTATAAAAGTATTATGCAGTTAAAAGATCGCGCAAAACACTTTTATGTTCCGACTGGAGTTGCGCGTTATCTTATTAAATGGGGTGTTTCACCTAGTAAAATTAGTGAGCACAATTGGTGGGATGAAATTACGTTTGATAATATTAAATTAGTTTGTACACCTGCAAGGCATTTCTCAGGACGTAGTATGACAGATAGAGATAGTTCGTTATGGTGTTCATGGGTTATCCTTGGTCAAGAAACGAAAGTCTTCTTTAGTGGAGATAGCGGGTATGCGCCTCACTTTAAGGAAATTGGCGATAAATACGGTCCATTCGATCTTACATTAATGGAATGTGGGCAATATGATACACGATGGTCTGCTATTCATATGTTGCCAGAAGAGACCGTACAAGCTCATATTGACGTTAAAGGAGAATTACTTCTTCCAATCCATTGGGGTGCTTTTACATTAGCATTACATGAATGGAGTGATCCAATTGAGCGAGCTACGAAAGAAGCAAATCGTTTAGGAGTTAAAATTACAACGCCACAAATCGGTGAATCTATTACTTTAAAATCTGCAGATTATCCTTCATCAGCTTGGTGGCGAGAAGTTTAATTATATATGTGAAAAAGAGCGAACCTTCTTATAAGGGATTCGCTCTTTTTTATAATTAAGTTTCTTTCTCTGCATTTAAGCGAACCTATTAGTTAAGAATTACCCGCTCTTTTATGTTAGAAGATTTACTTCTTTAAATTTATTTCTTAAATAATTACATCTGCTTCTTCCTATTACAATTAACTGTCCAACTTAACCAATTCTTCATTCTTATAATCTATTAATTTATGATTAGATAATATAAAAGAGTGCTCTAATATTAATTCATTATGAAATACTTCAGGTAAAAGTTTAGGTAACATCTCTCCTACACCGTAATTATAGTCGCTTAATATCCAGGACACATTTTTCCAATCTAAAATCCCTTCGGATACCTTTTTAGGTGTGTGATATGTAAATTCATACGGTAGTTCTACTACATAAACATACATGCCGCCAGAGTATGAAGAGTCCTCCCATTTAATAATTCCTTTAAATTGGATTTGATTTTGCTTAACATCTATATTTGTCTCTTCTTTTATTTCCCGAATCGCATTGTCTAACGGTGTTTCTCCCGTTTCTATCTTCCTTCCTACCCCGTTCCATAAACCTTTTACAGGGTCATATTCTCTATTTAGCATAAGGATTTCTTCATTTCTTTTTATAAAACATAAAGTGTGCTTGTACATAATGTAATTCCTTCCTTTAGTCCTAATAAGCTCTAACTGGGGATATAAGATGTACTGCTGCAGATTGCTCTCCTGCTTCAATCAATATCGGTCTCATAGAACCATCGAAACTTAAAGTAACTGTTTCTTCTTTTATTGCCCTTAAAGCATCAACCATAAATCGCCCATCGAAAGATATATTTAATTGTTTTTCGCCCTGAATCGCATCTATTTGTTGTGTTTCAGATATTTTACCAATCTGAGAAGCGTTAGAAGATATTTTAATTGTCGATTCATTGATAATCTCTAAATTGACGTTGTTATTCGCCCATTCACTTGCTAACAAACTTGATCGATCTACACCTTGTAAAATCTTTTTTCTATCTATGTTAATCACCGTTTGAAATTCATTTGGAATGAGACTAGATATATTAGGATATTTTCCTTCAATTAATCTTGAATATAGCGTAGTTGTGCCGAATGTGAAAATAATATGACTCTCTGAAAGATAGATGTATATGAATTCCGAATTACTGTTCATTAATTTTAAAAGTTCACTAATGGTTGCACTTGGTACAATACAATTTGATTTCACATTTGTAGAAATTAGCGTTTCACGTATAGCGAGTCTATGCGAGTCAGTTGCAGCACAAATTAATTTATTATGGTCTAACTCTATATGTACTCCGGTAAGAACAGGTCTAGATTCATTTTTAGCTACTGCAAAGACAGTTTGTTTAAATACTTCAATCAATTGCTCTGTTTCTACTTGTATTTCTGTATGATTGTCTATAAGTGGTACGTTCGGAAACTCATTTGCTGGAAAGCCATTTAAGTTTAATGTGATTTCTTCTGATTGTATCGTAATTATTTGCTCGTTCTTACTTTTTATTACTATATCACTTGGCATTTTCTTTATAATTTCAATGAAATATTTTGCAGGTACAACAATTGTTCCTGCTTTTAAGATAGTTGTAATTTGTTCGTCTTCGATTGAAATAGGGATGAATTTTTCGATGAAAATATTCGAGTTACTTGCGATTAAAGTGATTCCAGATTGATCTGCTGTTATTTTTATACCAGATAATATAGGAATTAAAGCTTTTGTTGATATGGCTTTACTTACTTCTGAAAGTGCTTGAGTGAAATGTTTGTGCTTAACGATAAACTCCATTTTTTCCCCGCCTTAAATTAAATAAGATAATATTTTTTATGAAGATTGATGAACGATTGTTCCGTTAAAAAAATAAGGTACTGTTTCTTTTCTTTGTAAAAAATCTAGTAAATGTTCTGGTATACGTAAATAGGGTGCTGCTATATGTAATTCCATCCAAGTAATCTCTTCGATTTCTTTTGGCCTTGATATATATGTTTCTCCGCTGATTATTTCACCTAAAAAATTAAAGAAAATTGCATGATGACCTCTCTCCTCGAAAAAGGCCTCACTGATGGAACAAATCCCGTTTACAGATATATGTAACCCTGTTTCTTCTTTCACTTCCCTAATTACTGCCTCTTCTAGCGTTTCCCCGAATTTAACTGCACCGCCTGGTAATGTGTAATAAGAACCATTTTCCCCTTTGTTTTTTACCATTAAGATCTTTTCGTTAGTTTTATTGTACAAAAGCGCGTATGTAACATTGACTTTTTTCATACATACCTCCTCTAATTTTAATAAAAGGAATTTTCTGTCTTTATCACATTCTATCATTAACTCGTTTTAATATATATAAGTTAGTTGAGTCTTTCATTTACCTGATAATGGCTTAGTTAATAAGCGATCGCTACTGATAAAAATAAAAAGAACGTATTTTGAAGAAATTATTCAAAGTACGTTCTTTTTATTTTTGAATTATAAATTCTATACACTTTATAATCTTTTTTCTAAATAATAATGATTATGTCCTTTGGGAAAATCTTTACTCACTCCAATTACTTTATATCCATGTTTTTTATAAAAATCAGGAGCTTGAAAACTAAACGTATCTACATTGATTAGCCTACATTATTTTTCAATTGCGAATTCTTCAATAAGCTTTATTAATTTGCTTCCGTATCCTTCGTGTCTGTATTCTTCAGAAACCCATAGGAAGTCAACGTGTACATGGTGCCAAAATGTTATTGCTGTTATCCCGCCTACTATTTCTTCTTTTTCGTTTTTAACTATAAAACTAACCTGCTCTGAAGGAGTTTTTTCTTCATTTGAAAGATGTTTTTGATTATATTCAATTACTTTTTCTCGTATGTAATCACTATCTTCTTTGACCCATTGCTTTACTATCTTCATTTTAAATATCACGCTCCTTTTATTTTATCTATTCTATTCCATTTCATTTCATAATTGTATTGTCCTGTCTTTACTGATCAATTAACACAGCAAAGTTAACGTTGTAATGAAAAAGAGCCCTACCATAAGGACTCTTTCTAAAACTAAGCTATTTTTCGATGTAACTGCTTTACTTCCTTTTTCTTCTCTGCATTTGGTGGACGAATTACTATAGAAATAATGAATGAAATAACACTTAAAACACCAATTGTAATGAAGGTTGGTTGAAATCCGCCAAGTATTGCACCGATGAATGATCCTGCAAGTGCACCAAATCCGAAACCTTGGTAAACAATACCGTAATTTGTACTATGATTTTTTAATCCGAAGAAGTCGCCCACAATTGCTGGGAAGATGGTGATGTTACCACCAAAGCAAAAAGCAACACTTGCTACACAAGCAAAATAAATCCCGTAATTTAGTGGAATAAAACTTAGAGTGAAGACGGACAATCCAATAATAATAAATGTAGCAGAGACGATTTTTAATCGACCTATTTTATCTGATAACGTTCCAAGAATAATTCTACCTATTGTATTAAAGATTGCGATCATTGCGACGGCATTAGCGGCAGTCGCTGCACTAAGACCCACGAGCTGCACCCCAATGTCTTTTACCATACCGATTAAATATAAACCACCCATACAGGAAGTGAACAGCATAAAAAATAAGAGATATGCTTGTTTCGTTCGCATCATTTCACGCGGAGTATAGTCATTGTGTAATGTTTCAGTTACGGTGTTACTTACATTTGCTTCGCGTAAGAAGAACGATCCAATCAATACTAAAAGTAAGACGATAATACCCCAATATAAAAATGCTTGTGATACACCAAGACTATTAATAAGATTCCCGTTTATATATCTAAAGATTAAGCTACCCATTCCGTATGCTGAAACAGATATACCAGAAATGAGTCCTTTACGGTTTGGAAACCATTTAATTAAATTAGATAGTGAGGTAATATATGCTGTTCCATCAGCATATCCAACGACAACACCGGCTAATAAATAAAGTAATGGTAATGAGGAAACCTGTGAACTTAGTATTAAACCGAGTCCTAAAACAATTCCTGCAGTAGCGATAAGTTTACGAAGTCCAAATTTTTGTTGTAGCTTTCCTGCAAATAGAGTTGAGAATGATAAAGAAAAACTCGTAATTGAGAAAGTGATCGCGACTGAATTGAGGTTCCATTCAAACTTACTTACAAGGGGTTGATTAAATAAACTCCATGTGTAAATTGTTCCTAGGCCAATTTGAACAATGATTGTACCTAGAACAATTAGCAACGGATTTATAGATTTTTGTTTCATGCTAACTGTCCCCTTCTTTTATCATGACATGAATTTTCACAGTTAGTATATCCATGATAAATTGCAAGATACTGTACGGAAAATGGAAATTAAGTTAGCTTACACAAAAAGACACTTCATCAAGAAGTGCCTTTTTGTAGGTTATATACAGCATTTAAAGAAAGCTTTGTTAAGATAAGACACTTTCGAATGCTTATGTACATATGTTATCAAATAATTTGCTGAAAGTGATGAGACTTAAGACGTATTTTTCTTTCATAAATAAGTCGGAGAGAAAATTAATATTCAATTTCCTCGAAGTCTTTCGGTTGCGGTACAGTTTGCATATTAGCTGCATCTTTCGGATCGCTATAAATCGCGTTTTGTTCTGTGTCTACATCCTTTATATTTTGCTTTTTATTTTTATTCACTTCATTTTTCATTAAAGTTCACTCCTTTTTATTATAGGAGTAGTTATGCCCTAACCATATTATTTTTACTGCTACTAAATGTATCAGCGACTAAATTGCTAAATTCACGTAAATAATATAAATAATTATCCCCACCATAGTTGTATCTTTTATTGTACATTTTAGCAACGACGACATTATATTCTGGAATGACTAATATCGTTGGTCCTGTAATTCCTAATATTTGATAGGAACCTTTAGGAACTCGCTCACCAAGTTCGCTAAATAAAGCAGGTTCATTTTGAACGAACCAAAACAACCCGTTTTGAGGTAGTTCTTTATTTTTATACTCTGGACTTTGTACGCTCGTAGCAAGTGCTATAACTTCTTTTGGCACAATTTGTTTACCATTTATGACACCTTGATTTAAATGAAGGTTTCCCCAATAAGCAAATTCCCTAGCAGAGACAAAAAGGTTTTTTTCCGTACCATCATCTACTGTGCCAATACTACATATCGCGTCCACGTTTGGATTTACGACAACATTAACTAAATTATCATCTTGCTGTATCCTCCATCCTGTTTCTTTGAAGTTAGATGGTTTAAATACACGCTCTTTTAACAATTCAGGAAAACTTTTATTATAAAGCTGATAAATAAGACGTGTAATCATTCTTACATTAATATCTCTATACGCCCAAGCTTGTCCCGGCTCAAATTCACGCAAAACTATCCCATCATCGGTTTCATTTAAACCGTGCGAATGGGTTACTAAATGTTTTATCGTTGTTTTACCGAGTAACGAAGGATTATAGTCTTTAAAATAAATTACTGCTTCGTCATCTAGAGATTTTATTTTCCCCTCATAAAGTGCATAAGCTACCATTAGTCCTAAATAACTTTTTCTAGCAGAAGCAACATTGAACTGTGAAGTTGCTGTTATCTTTTTACTATTTGATGTGTTTGATTGCCTTCCACTATAGTGCTCTAGTACAAGCGTATTATCTTTTATAATACAAAGTGCTGCCGCAGAACTTTGATTTGTCTCTTTAATGTTTTCTACCCATGAAATTAACTTCTCATATGTGTACAAACGAACATCCCCCTAAAACGTATAAAAATGACAGTATGAAAGAAAAGCGTCAATACAGTATAAACTGATATCTACACTTTTCTTTCATGTAAAATATTATTGATTTACTATACTTAAATAATCCACCAGTTCCAGCAATTAAAGCAGCTGAAACAACCACCACAGCCTACACATCCGCCGCAACGACCCGCACAACCACCACATCTTCCGCCACCGCATCCACCACCACAACGTCCGCCGCCACCGCATCCACCACAACGACGCGCATCATCTTGAATGTAGTAATAAGGATATTGACTTTGTTGTTGATCCCAATACACAACATTACCAGGTTGATAAGCATTAAGGTTTAATGATTGTAGTTCTTGTTGAAACTCATTCATTACGAACCCCTCCATTTATAAATATAAATTCCGTCCAAAATTTTAAGTATATATATTTCCTAAAATAAAGTAGAAACAAGGCTATAGACTAAATGCGTACATCAACAAAATATGACTTTACATTAGGTGATGTACCTTGTTTTTGAGCCTATTTTCTTTATATCTTTTCGGTGGACGTATTTACTATAAATAGAGAGACTTAAAGATTACTAATCCAACAATTTAGTAGTTCATCACTTAATCTTCTTTCAAGTAATTCTTTAACTGAAGGCGACGGCATTATTTTATAAGAATTAATATTCTCATTATTAAAATCAATCCAATGAAATGCTAGATGTGATTCTTTAGATATTGGCACTAAATCATAATTTAACTCTTCTGAATCTATTTCAAAAATGTGGTTAATTTCAGGGTGAATCGTTTCTTTGTCTCGCCATTGGTTTTCAATGACTCCTAAAAATTGTTTTATACTGCAATTTACTCCAAGTTCTTCCCGTAACTCTCTTATTAATGCATTCTCTGCTGATTCACCAACTTCAACATGACCGCCAGGTAAAAAATAGTGATGTCCTATGTATTCAGCAACTAGCAATTTTTCCTCTTTAATCATAACAGCTCGTACAATATGATGGAATTTACTGCTCAATTGATATTCCTCCTAGTCATTTACCTTATTTAAAGTTAAACAAATAAACGATACACTTGTTCACCGTCATAATCATGTCCTAATGGCTGAAAACCGTACCGTTCATATAATTTTTTTGCAGAAACATTATCCGTATGTACAGTTAATCTAATTTCTTTACACTCTTTAAATCTATTTTTTATTAAATTAATGATTTCTTGTAATGCTGCTTTTCCGTACCCTTTTCCTTGCTGTTTTTTATCAATGATAAATCCATTTATCCAATACATGTCTGTTGTCTCCTGTACAAAAGCGTGCATAACAAAACCAACTATAAGATCACGGTCATATATAGCGAAGGGAATATATTCAACGTTTTCACCATCTGGTTTTATGTATACTTTAGCAAGAGATACTGCCACCGCCGGAACAAATTTTGTTTGATTTTCTTTAACTTGTAACTTTAGTGCCTCTTCCCAATTTTCTCTCGTAACAACTTTTAATTGAACGTTCAATATTTTAAGCTCCTTTATAAAGAGAATGTATTTTTTATATTCAACGAAGTGAAATAAATCCCTTTTTCGACAGCACCTTACAACATAACTTTAATAAAATCTTGAATGAACTTTTCCTCATCTAATTGTAACGCTATACGAGCCCCTTCAGATTTAGAGTGCGGGCGAAAATCAGCGGAAGTTTGTCCCTTCGTTTCGCCGTATATATCCACAGTCACTTTTCGGGATGTGTAATTTAAAAAAGTAGGATTCACCAAACCGCTTATAGCAAGTACATCGTGTAATAATGGCCCTTCAATAGATGGATTGAGCTTTTGGTATGCTGATAAATAATAATCGTACATGGGTTTCATAATCGATTTAAATGGATTTTTTGTATTAGCTACAATATAAGTAAATATATTTGGTGTTAAAACTGTTTGATTTGTTACATTTAAAGGGAATAACGTTATATTTTTCGCTTGCTGAAATACAATTTTACTTGCTATAGGATCTCCGTACACGTTCGCCTCTGCTAATGGAGTAACATTCCCTGCTTCTAAAAAGACACCGCCCATAAAATAAATTCCTTTTACATTTAACATCAAGTCGTTCCATAAATTAAAAGCAATTGCTAACGAGGTAGATCTTCCTACATCGATAATTGTTAAATCTTCTCCATACTTTATAAGAATCGCAGCAATACTACCAAAATTGTATATCGGAATAGATAATACACTTTCCGGTACATGTATGGGTCCTAATCCTTCTGGTCCATGAATTTCAGGGTAATACGTTGTAATTTTATTTGTAAGTGGCTTTGTTGCCCCGCTAATTACAGGAATATCTTGTCTGTTTGCTAACTGTAAAATATAAGCTGCATTATGAGCGGCATGTATATGTTCAACATTTCCATATCCAGTTACGATACCAACAATTTCAATTTCAGGATGTAGTAATCCGTACATAATTGCAAATGAATCATCAATACCTGGGTCTCCGAAAAATAAAACTTTCTTCAAGAAACGTTCCCCTTTCATAGGTAAGATAATTATGTATATGTGGAAAAAATTTAAATCTATACAATTCTAAGCAAATATTAATGGTGTGTAGTGTGTCGATAAAAAAGAACTAGTATTATACTAGTTCTTACTTTGGTAATCATCTAACAGTATAATTAAATTCCGTACAAATGCTGGATTAGTGCAGATTAATATAGATATTTTCCGTTATATCTATATTAAAAACCCCATATTAGTTCAATATTGTGCAACTACTCGCAGAGGTGTCTTACCATACTTTTTCGCTCCCGATTTGCTTATAATTATCTTTTTTAAATGTTAAATGAGCAATCACAACTCCAAGTATAGTAATTATCCCTCCAATTATCGAAACAAAGGTTGGCACCTCACCTAACCATACCCAAGCAATAAAGCATGCAGTTACTGGTGTTAAATATAGAGAACTTGTTGCCTCAGATGCACCGGCATGGGATGTAATATATGCTAATGCAATATACGGAAGGACTGTCGGGAACACACCTAAATATATAACGCTCAAAGTAACCACAATAGGAGCTGCTACGATTTCTTGATAAATCCCAGGTAAAAAAATAAGCATACATACAGTACCAGACCAAATTGTATATATTGTAAATGGCAAGAAACCATACTTTTTTAAGTACGACTTTTGGAAAACGAAAAATAGGCTTTCTGAAAATGCCGCAAATAATATAAGGAATACCCCACTATTCAATTGAATGGAATCTCCTTGACTTAATGATAAAAAAGCAATTCCTGCTAAACTAATTACACCACCGATCCAACCATTTAATTTCATTTTTTCATTCAAAAAAACAGAAGCAAGAATTGCCGTTAATATAGGTGTTACAGATACAATTAAACTAGCAGGTCCAGCATCCACACTCTTCTCACCGTAGTTCAGTGCAATATGATAAATAGTAAATCCTAGAGCGCCAAATATAAAAATTACTGGAATGTCTTTTAAGTCAGGTAAACGTAATTTGTATATTAACGAAAACAGAATAAGAATTAAAGAAGCAATCAGTAATCGTAGTAGTGTAAGGTGTTCAGGCGTGTAAGCTTCAAGCCCCATACGAATTCCTGGAAAAGCTGTCCCCCATATAAGAATCGTAAAAGCGTGAGCACATACAATACGAAAATCCCATTTTTTATTATGCATATTTTCTCTCCCTCTCCAATAAACCAGCCATTTTCCTATTACCAATTATTTCTTTTCATCATATTTAATAGTTGATACAATGTCTTCAACCAGTTATTCCTCGAAAAAACCAACCACTTTGCATTTTTAAAATGAATGAGGGAGCTTTTTAATATGTCGACCGATAAAAGACCGCCAAAATATCGACAAATAATAGACTATATGAAAGAAAAAATTGAAAACGGAGAATGGACAATTGGAAGTAAGATTCCTAGTCAGCGGCAGTTAGCGAAATTATTTCATGTCAATCGTAGTACTGTAATAACTGCGCTAGAAGAACTTATGGCAGATGGTTTAATTCAAGGGAAAATTGGAGCGGGAACAATTGTAATGAATAATACATGGTCATTATTAGCGACTAATCCCCCGCCTGATTGGAGTGAATATGTGAAAGCCGGTATTCATAAACCAAGTAAATTAATGGTTCGAGAAATTAATGAAGCAGAAACAAACAAAAAATTCATTCATCTTAGTAAAGGAGAACTTGCACCTCATCTTTTCCCGTTAGAAACTATGCAATTTATTATGCGAAATGTATGTGAGGAGCTAGATTATTTCGGATACGAGGAACAAAAAGGATATTTCCCTTTACGTGAAGCGATAAGTAATTATGTAAAATCATTCGGAATAAATACATCTCCAAGTTCTGTATTAATAGTCTCTGGTGCATTGCAGGCATTACAATTAATATCAATCGGTCTCTTACATAGAGAATCAACTGTTTTACTTGAACAACCATCTTACTTATATTCACTACATGTATTTCAATCGGCTAATATTCACCTTTCTGGAATACAGATGGATCATCATGGCATTTTTCCTAATGACTTGATAAGACGAATTAATTATAGTCAAAAGAAAAATATTTTATATTCGATTCCTTGTTTTCAAAATCCGACGGGTGCATTAATGTCCATAGAGCGCCGAAAAGAAATACTAAAAATTTGCGAAAAAGAACAATTGCCTATCATTGAAGATGATATTTATCGTGAGTTATGGATTGATGAACTACCTCCACTTCCGTTAAAATCAATGGATAAACATGGACATGTATTATATATTGGTAGTCTCTCTAAAACGCTTAGTCCAGGACTTAGAATTGGTTGGATTATCGGACCACAACCAGTTATTGATAGATTATCAGACATAAAAATGCAAACAGACTATGGATCGAGTTCTTTATCTCAAAGAGTTGCTGCAGAATGGTTAAGTAAAGGATTTTATGAAGAACACGTTGCGAACGTAAGGATCCACCTGAAAGAGCGCAGACGAATGATATTACAAGCTTTAGATAAGTATTGTGCAGATATTGCTACATGGGATATTCCTAGTGGTGGATTTTTTATATGGCTAAGGGTGGTACCTAACATTCCGATGAAAAAACTGTTTTCAGAAGCATTATCAAAGGGAATTCTATTAAATCCAGGACGTATTTATGAAGAAGAATCAGATCAATATATACGTTTATCGTATGGATATGCTTCGCCAGAACAAATAACTCACGGGATTAAATTGTTAAGTGGATTAATCCGTAAGTTAATGACATAACAAAAAATCCTCTTTTATTTATAAGAGGATTTTTTATGTACCTTATTTACCACAAACGCATTTCCTGTCCCAATAAAATAAGTTCTTCATAAGGATCTCCGTCAATCTTTAATACTTGAGCAAAAGCTAGTTCTGTTTTTAAACCTTTTTCTTTCAAATGAATAACTTCTTCCCTTATGTGTGGATGCTGCATTAATAGCATGTGCTCCACTATCATATGTTTATATGCATTTTGGTTACGCACTGGCTGCGGTTGACCAAATAATTCAAACTCAAAACCTTCAAATTGAAAAGTTGCCTTTATTGTTAAGATATTTCTAATGTTTTTCTTTTTCATTTCAAAACCTTCATATGAACCATACAAAGATCTAATTTCCTGTTCAAAAACATCATAATTATGTACTTCCATTACAATATCTAAGTCAGAGTGAAGGGTATCAATTCTAATAGGGATTGTCCCGCAAAGTACAGGACTATATAAAGCTAAATCCGCCATTATGTTTAGTTTATTCATAACGTCGTAAACTTTTTGTTGTTTATCGTTCCCAGATTGTAAGTATGTGATAGATGTAAACATAAAAGTCTCTCCTTCATTTAACGTAATACTCATCTCACTAAATTCGAGAAAAAATTTAATCATTTCATTTTGTTCTAGGAGTACCCTTATTTCAATATATTAAGGCGAACTAACTATATTTTTCAACTTTTCTCCTATACTGCAATACTATAAAAATAAAAAAGGAGGAACTTTTATGAGCATTTTCAACATTCTTTTGACCATACACATATTATTTGGAACCATATGTTTAATTACTGGTATTGTAGCGATGGTTGCTCAAAAAAAGAAAGGCAAACATACGGAATGGGGCGAAATATATCATGCATCGTATGTTGTTATAACCATTACTGCAATTATATTGTCCATAATAAATTGGGATAAAATCGCATATTTATTTTATGTAGCAATTTTCTCTTATTCATTTGCGATTTATGGCTACCTTGCAAGAAAAAAGCGTTGGAAAAATTGGATTCGCCACCATATTAGAGGTATGTTAGGCTCCTATATCGGTGCCGTAACCGCGCTTTTAGTAAACGTCGGCATTCATATTCCAATTATTAATTTACTGCCGCCTATATGGTTTTGGTTTTTACCTACCTTAATTGGCATTCCTCTCGTAGCCAGTGTATCAAAAAAATATAAAAAACAAAGGAAGAATTAATTACATTTTGATTACTTTCTAAGTAAGCTTATGAAAAATTATGCTTAATACTGCAAGTAGTATTATTATTTTGATTCCATGTTTCCGATGATATAATGGGTTATATTATTCCATTTAAATTAAATATAGGAGGATTTTAATGATACTATCACAAGATAAAAACATTAAACTAATGATACATGGAATTACTTTATTATCTTTCTTGGCCTTTTACCTCTTTGGAACTTCATAGTAATCCGTACGATCATGCTTTCCTTATTACACATTGACTTGAGTACAAATTCCTTATTTGTTATTTTTGGAACAATTCCACTATATATAATACTTTTAGCTGCTGTAATTTTAGGACCACTTAAAGGGATTTTATATGAATTACAAAATAAAGAATTTCATTATCCTATTGTTTCACGATGGGTGCATAGAACTAAATAAAAAGAATCCAATATTTTTATTGGATTCTTTTTGGTTTCTCTTTTGCATAGTTATTTAAACTTCGGCTCAAGGTATTCAATTATGTTACCGTCAGGAAAACAGCTGTACATCATTTCCTAGCGGAGGATTCTTTTTACTTATGATTTTTTAAATTCAATATTGAATGCAAACGATCTGGATAATTAGTAAACATTCCATCGACGCCCCAAGAAAGTAATTTTTTCATATCTTTTTCATTATCTACTGTAAATGGATGAACTTCTAATTCGTATTTCTTTATTTTTTTAACATAAGCTGCATCAATATACTTGTAGTTCATACCAAGACCCATGCAGTATGTTTTATACTTTTCTATTTCTGATGCGGTTAATTGAACTGCTTGTTTATATGATAATAATTGCACTAAAGGTATATTAGCATTTAAACTATGAATCTTTCGCAAACTTTCTTCACTAAATGATTGAATTATAACTTTATCATTTATTTGGAAGTGATTCATAATCTCTAGTAATTTTTCTTCCATACCTGGATATTCATCAGGTGATTTTGTTTCAATATAATAGTTAGCATCACGTCCAAACGTTACAATAATTTCTTCTAATGTGGGCACTTTAGCACTTTTAAATTCTTCCTTTGCTAAATTTGGGTATTTTTCATTGAAAAAAGAACCTGCATTCAGTTGCTTTATTTCTTGTAATGTATGTTCTTTAACTAAGCCCGTACCGTTTGTTGTACGGTTTAATGTTTTATCATGCATGGCTACTAAATGTCCGTCTTTTGTCATTTGGAGATCTATTTCTATATAGTCACCTTTTAATTGTTGTCCTAATTTATAAGATGCTATTGTATGTTCAGGTGTATATGCAGAAGCACCTCTATGTGCAATGTTTTTAATATGATTTGGTTGATTAATAGCTTTTGTGTATTTTTGTTCATTTACTGGATGAAAAACAAAAATACTTATTACAATAAAGAAACAAATGATTGTAATGATAGATATTTTCTTCATAACAAAATATTAACTCCCATATTTAATGCAATTTGACTTAGAGGATTTACTCAAATAAATGTCGATTTTCAAAAACAGTCATTTGTCCTACAGCTTGAAAGCCAGATTTTTTATAGATGTTTATTCCATCAGGCGAAGCTTGTAATACACAGTAAGTTTCTTTTAGTCGCTTTGCTTCTTGCAGCAGGAAATTAAACATAGTTGAGCCGAATCCTTTCCCTCTCATTTCTTCTATAGTCGCTATATCATAAATACCAACACTCTCTTTTGTACATACCAATGAACCAACAGAAACAACTTGATTTTTATAAAGGCCTATATATAGTTTCAGGTCTTCACTATTCCATAAATTTAAAGAAGAAATTTGATTATAGTATGCTTGAACATGAGTACCTCCCATCGATGTACCAAATAAAGCTGCTAACGTTTCTCCAAACTTTTGTAATTGTAACAGCGTAGTAATCTTTTGTATTGTAAAATCTGTTGGTACGTCTATTGTTGGACGAATAGTTTTTAAATCTGCGATCATTGCAATATTATGTTCTGCTTCTATTAAATTAAGTTTTAGTAACTCGTTCTTAAAATTATTCTCTTGCATTTCATCCCAATACCAGACACTCACAGGAAATCTTTTTTGATTAAAATGTTCAATCTCCGCACATAACTCCTCGTTTCCGTCCGTTAAGTTGTTGTTTAGTATAGTGATGATATTAAATGTATCTGCTGGTAACCCACAGTCAACGGCAATATAATCTTTCGTTTCCTTTACACTCATCCCTTGTACATGACGAGCAACATATGTAGTTTTATATGTGAAATTATCTATAAGTAACTTTTGATAATTCATCAATTGTGCCCCTTTCATAAAAAGTAATAATTTAATAACTCCTATATTAAATATAACATATTAGGAATTTTACTTATTTTTTGAAAACGCTCATTTTAACGCCTTTAAATCACACGTTTTAGTATGAAAGAATAAAAAATGATATAACATTGTCGGAATGAAAAAAGTGGTATATAATAAATATTAATATTACTAGTAATTATTTTAGGTATTCCTAGAATAAAGGAGCGATACATATGAAAATTACTATTTATTTCGGAAGTCATGAAGATCAAGATGTTCGTACAATGGACTGTCATTTAGATGTAGAAGATACAGAAGAGATTGTATCTGTATCATAATATAAATAATCGGGACGAACCCTATTCCCTACAGCGTTTAAGGCACCTTTTATAGGTGTCTTTTTTGTTGTTTTTTCGTCGAAAACCCTTTACTTTAGTGCGTTTTAATAGTAAAATATAAATATACGAACAAACGTTCTTTTTATTTTAGTCGTACATGAAGGGATGATTTTAACAATGGCTCCAGCGAAGCGCAGAGGAAGAAAAAAGCAAACACCTATTATTTCAAATACAGGCTTTATTGGCTCTGTCTTTATTGATACATTGGAGTTACAAAAGAAATCCTATTATTTCGCTCGTAAAAAACTTCAAATTGTTCATCACGTACTAGATGGTCTATCTGGAGCAACGAGTGCGTTATTTAAAGAACATAATATCTCTGCATACATGTCATGTGTGTATTTACATAAACAAAAGAAAATTGGTTTTGTTCTTTCAACAAAACCTTTTGAACAAAGTGATGGCGTTGCTTACTTTATAAATTATTTAATTGAAAAGAATTTTTACGGTAACGAAGACGTTGAATATCAAGAAGTATTTAATACAGGTTTTATTGGTGTAGTATTCGCGGATTTATCTAGTATAGAGCGTTTTAATTTTGAGTTTGAAATGGGCATGTTATCAAAATTAATGAAAGATATGATCATTCCTGTTAAAGAGCTCTTTTTACGACATAATGTACCGGCATACATCTCTACTTCTCATTTAGAAGAGCAAAACAAATTAGGTTTCGTTCTATCTGTAAAGCCATACGATGAACGCGCTGAAGCAGATTTATACTTTGAAACATATTTAAAAGAACGCGGATTATTTATTGGTGATGAAGAGGATGATATTGATAAGATTGTTATTAGGAAAACAGCTGAATTACGATAAAAAAACGCAGGATGATGCTTCTGCGTTTTTTTTTATAATTTATGAAACACGGGGATTTCCAAAAATCGTTCCCACTAACTTTCAAACATATAAACCGGTTCAAAAGAGAACGGGTTAGAAATTTTAAATATTCGTGTATTCTTCTTTAAGGATGCCGAATATTTCTAAATCGACAACTCCCTTACCAGACCATAATGTGGCTTGTCTTAACAGTCCTTCCTTTACAAAATCGTTTTTTAAGAGAACCTTAGTTGAAGCTTCGTTCGCGGGCATGACCTCTGCTTGAATTCTATTTACATTCACTTCATCAAATAAAAATTTTAATAGCATACGAACAGATTCAGTTGCAATTCCCTTCCCCCAATTGTCCTCTGCTAAAAAGTAACCAATAGATACCATGTTCACTTTTTGATTAAAATCCATAGTTTCTATAATTCCTAACAATTTATTACTTTGCTTTTTCTGAAAGATACCCCACTTAACTCTACTTTTTTTATGATAATCTCTATCAAAATGACCAATCATCTTCTTTACCGTTTGTATATTATGTTTAGGAATAATCCCGCAATATTCAAATACATTTTCGTTGTCATAAATCATATATACTTCTTGTAAGTGTTCCTCTTCAATTTTTCTTAATACTAGATTAGCAGATTCCAATACTGGAAAATCTCCAAAAATCATTTCTAAATTCATGTTATTCTCTCCTTAAAATTATTCCTCAATAGGTATGTAAATCTTCATTTTCATTTCATTTGGAAATATTGAATTTAAGACATCGTTAATTCCAAAATCAGGTCCATCGATTTTTTTGATAATTTGCACATTTAAATTGTAACTTACACAGTATTCTTTTTTATGAAATTTTGAGTTCAATTTAAAAAACAGCTTTCCTTTAACGTAAGGAAGGCTGTTTTTTAAATTCTATAAAACGTATTAGTGTGGGTTTTGTATCAAAATGTTGGTGGTACCCCATGCCCATTAAGCTAAGATTTTGAAGTATCCCCAAAACGAAAATTTTATCTCTTCATAGTTGTCCGTGGGAATTCAGTTCGTTTTTTTCGTTTTGAGGAGCAATGTATTTCTTAACTTGATGGCGATACCCCTATTTTAAGTTCACTTTCTTCTTCCGCTCCGATTATACCTATTGAATTCTTTTCTCTATTATCTCATGTTAGTATCATACCATCCACACTCTTTCCAAATACCTTTTAAGAAAAAGCATGGATAAACTAATAAATATAAATTTGGAATCCACCAAGAAATATCGAAATCTAAACGGATTGTCCAAAATGCTAGAGCTTGCAATCCTGAACAAAAAGTTAAAATTAATGATAAGAACGCAAAATGGCTCCAAATATGCTTTTGTTTAGAATACAAATACAAACTTAAAAATCCCGTCAATGAGATTAATAAATCTAAAGGTAGAAAAGACCAGTTCCATGCAACTAAAATAGGATTTTGATAATCTTTAAACAAATATTCTTGTGGAATCATATGAAAAATTGTTATGAACCAATATATAATAAACCCAATATCAGTAATAAGGAAAAAATATTTTAAACGGTTCAATGTACACGCTCCTCCACCATTTCTTTGTTCTTCTCTTTATGTGCCGCACTATTAAAATTTAAGATCACGACTCCAATTAAAATAAAAAGAATCGCTAGTATCTTAATTACATTGATACTTTCTCCAAAATAAAAGAAACCAATTATTGTAATCGTAACAATTCCCATACCTGACCAAACCGCATACGCAACGGACACCTCCATCCCCTTTAATGCAAATGACAGAAATGAAAAACTTACTACATAAAATACAAAAATAAGAATACTTGGGACAAATTTCGTTAATCCATCAGATAGTTTCATCGCAGTTGTACCCGCTACTTCAAATAAAATTGCTAAGCATAAATAAATCCACTGCATTATTCTCCCACCTTCTATTTTGAATTAGAAATTCCATACAGTAACATGTCCATAATAGATTCAAGCATACTCCCCAATGTATAATCACTCTTTTCAATAAACATAGGATCATATATGCGATTCAGTGCTCCTAAATATACTTCAATAAAAAATGGAACTTGAATTTGTCTAATACTCCCTTCTCTCATTCCCTCTTCTATTAATCCGATTACAGTAGACCAACCTTCACGTAAAAACTGATCTAATTTCAACCATTGATTATAATGGTATTTTTTTAGTTCTACTAATAAACGTGCATCCATGAATTTAAATTGTTGTGGAATACAAATTAAGATGCATCTTATTTTTTCAACTGTTTGTAACGCATCATCTTCAGCGATATTTTTTTCCGTTTCTTGAATACTTTCTATTACATTACGAATAACTTCATCTACTATCTCATCCTTTGAAGAGAAGTGCTCATAGATTGTCCTCTTACTCACAGCTAATTGTTTTGCTAAGTCATTAATTGTAAATGTAAATCCCTTCGTTTGAATTTGATGAATTGTTTCTGTTAAGATTCTTTGTTTCATATTCCGCCCCCTAAACCTTCGGTAACCATATGTTTTTTTTGGTACCATTTTCATTTTACAATATTTAACACCCTCTAAACAACTAGCATTTCACAAACTCTTTTTTATCTAACGAATTAAAACGCTCTGAGCATAGTGCCTGAGCGTTTTAAACTTTCACATAAGAAATTATCATATGTATCTTCACCACACTCTATCTCGGTTAATTTCCATCTTCTCCTGAAATGCTTCATCCAAATCAATTTCTAATTTATTCGCTAAATCACATACATTCCAAATTAAATCGAACATTTCTAAGCCTATTTCTCTGTTCTCTTCTTTTATAGTTTTCTTGTGTAAACTCATTACCAAAGGTGCATCTCGAAAACTCACTTTCAAGAATTACTGCATTCGTTTCTTTCCACACTGAAACATACTCCTCTAGTAAAATTATGGACAATCAGATACTATTCTATAATTAATTTTATAACACTTCTTAATAAATAATTTAAGAAGCTACTAAACACTATAATCTTTAGAATGAATTTCTAATATTAAACGATTTGAAGAAACCTTATTCAATATTAGATAAAAGATTCCTCCTACAATTGGAATAGTATAGGCTGGAACATAGTTTAATAATATACCTGATAATGCCATTGCTATAGAATACTGAGTACTCTTCCCCTATATTCATCAGGAATCTCTTTTTGCATGAAATAAGCTAAAGGGATATCTATTAGCGCTATAATTAGTCCTAAACAGAACATAATAATACAATACGTAAAAACATATATAAAATCATTTACTTCAAAACTTTTGAATAAAACTGGTATCCCTGAAATAATCATAAAAACTGCCAACATAAAACTTAGCTGTCTCAAAAGATAAGAGTAAGAAAAACGATCAGTTATCTTTCTAACTAATAGGGCCCCTAATATCATCCCTATAGGGAAAGTCCCTTGTATCATACCTAATTTTTTAGAACTGAGATCAAGAACCGTGTTTATAATGTATGGCAATGGAACAGTTACAGCAAAACCTAAGAAGAAATTAAGTGAAGTTAAAATACTAAACGTATTCTTTAAGCTTTCCTTTTCAATTAAGTAAGAAAACCCCTCCTTTATATCTTTAATAAAATTAATTTCTCTTTTTGGACATTCTACATTTATGTTGTACTCGAACAATTTAAAGTGAATAAACAATATGGATATGCCCGAAAGAATAAATGAAATACCATTTATCATTATAAAAGTTTTTATATCTAATACAGCAAAAACGATGCCACCTAACATAGGACCGAGAATTAAAGATACAGAATCGATAATTTTACTTATAGAGTTAATACTCATTAATCTCTCTTTAGAGACGATATTTGGTTTTGCGGCTTCTAACCCTATTCCAAAGAATGTTGTAAATACAGACATAAGAAAGGTAGTAGCATAAATGATGAATAAGTTTAATCCATAATTGCTGCTTAATATATAAACAGCGATGAATAAGCCACCATTTAGTAGATCCATACAAATAACCAGCTTCTTTTTATCAACCTTATCTGCGATTACGCCGGCAAATGGATTCATAACAATCATTGGAATAGTTCCTAATATGAGCGTAATCGCGAAATTTAATGCTGATCCGGTTATTTGTAAAACATATAACCCTAATGCGAAACTATAAATAGAGCTACCAAATATTGATACTGTTTTCCCAATTACATAGAGACAAATATTTCTTAGTTCTTGATTGTTTTTTGCATTTTGTAAATGTATTCGTAAACTCTCCATAACTTTTCCCTCCCGCTTAACTTTGTATTACGTACAGTGTAAGTTCTCGGGTCAACCCAATATCAATATGCTATTATTAAAAACTTTTAGAGGGAAAATTAAAAAAGACGGGGTTAACCCCGTCTTTTTCCAAAAAATGAATATGTATAAATTTCTTCTCCTTTGACAAAGAAATTTTCGTATTTCCCCCCGCGTTCCATAAATTTTGAAGTTCTTTCATCTATGGAATTAAACTGTAACTTTTGTATTTCTTCCTTAACTTTTGAAGACATAAAATTTTCTCGGAATCTAGTTGGAATTTGGCTATTTA
The DNA here is from genome assembly GCF_015071065.1 of Bacillus cereus. GTDB lineage: Bacteria > Bacillota > Bacilli > Bacillales > Bacillaceae_G > Bacillus_A > Bacillus_A cereus_BA. The sequence goes on from NZ_VOVA01000003.1 coordinate 104,483, forward strand.
TGCTGAAATTTTTAAATAAAATAAATGAACTTAGCATATAACAATCATGTTTAAAAAGGGTATTTAATTCATGCAGCAAAAAGATTTCATTCTCAAAACTATAATTACTTGTACCAGACTGATCAATTACAATATCAACAGAATGGTTCTGAATAGGTATACTTAAAAAATCAGCGCAAATAAAAAGAATGTTTCTTTTGGAGTTTCTTCTTTCAATTATATCTTTTAAAAATAGAAGTTTATTCAAATCTCGATCAACAGCAATATATAAGCAATCTTCTGGCAGCTCTTCATAAATATTTCGTAAAAAGAACCCAAGACCCGATCCTATATCAAGCAGTACTTTGTCATTTATATCTAGTTGTTTTAGTTTCTTTTTCGCCCATTCTCCTGCTCTATGTATATTCTCCAAATAAGAAGAATCAGTTGCATGGATATAATCTGAAATATGATCTTCAAAATAAGCCCTGTCAGACCTTTCAAACGATTTACCTGCTGTTATAATCCCTGAAGTAATAACGTATTCTTCGCCGCAGTTACAAGTCAAATTCCCCTCTATAATTTGATTGCTATTAATAATTCCATTTTGAAGAATTAGGTTTTCGCTACACTTAGAACATGTAAGTAACTGAAGTACGCTTAAATCTATCCCTATAATAGAATTCGGAGTTTCATTTGTTATAGATAAATCATTTAACACTTCCTTTAATTTATCTCTTCTCTGCTCTAAAATTTGTATTTCCTGCTCAATCTGTTCATATTTCACTTTAAATAAAGATTGGTAAAAAGTATCTTTTTCGTAATTCATAGACTTTGCTAAATTTTTATAAAGAAAAATTTCTTTAATTTCATTCAAGCTAAAACCTAGCCATTTATACTCTAATATAAGCGCTACATCTTTTTGACAATACTCATCAAAAAAATAGTGGCCACCCTTCTTTTCGGGAATAATTAGTCCAAGATCCATATAATGTCTAATCGTATCTATACTTATATTATTTATTTCTCCAAACTTTCCGATTTTCATAATATCACTACCATTATAATTTTTGTTTATACATACTTCTTTTTTAAAAGTAGAAAATCCTTTTATCTATACATTATTATTTATGATACGAGGATGATGTAATTAAGGTTTTATATAGTAAAAAACCCGTGAATAATTCACGGGTTTTACTTTTAATAACTAATTGCTATTGTGCCCTCACCGGCATGAACAGCAAATGAAATTGGCAATGGATAAAGTTTGAAATCCATTTCAGGGAATGCTTGTTTAATATCTGAAATCCATTCTTCAGCTCCATCTTTATCGTTAGCATAGAACATATGAAGTACTTTAGGTAATTCTTTTTCAAGCTCATTTTTAATGTATTCTCTACATTTTTGGATTTTACGCACTTTCTTTTCAAGTAAAAGTTCTCCACCTTTTACTTCTAAGATTAAGTTAACACTTAATAGACTTCCAAGTAAAAATTGAACTCCCTTTACTCGACCACTTGCATATAAACCTTTTAAGCTTTTTGGAAATACATAAAAAGGCCTTCTTTTTTCATCTACTAATGTTTTATGTATATCTTGTAAAGTCATACCATCATTGTATAACGTTTTAGCTTTTCTCAAAAGTTCATCCATTGGATAACTTGTCGTTTCACTATCTAATACAGTTAAAGGGAAACCTGCCATATCAGCAGCTAGCTTCATATTTTGATAGGTCCCACTTACTTTTCCGCTAATAGCAACTGCAAAGCCTTCTTCATAGTCTTCTTTGCATTTAGTAAATAATTCTACCATTTCCCCTATGTTAGGTTGCGAAGTAGTAACCGTTCTTCCGTCATTTAACGCTTCATAAAGACGTTTATGAACTCCTTCTTCACAATCCTTATAAGACACTCCATCAATAATAACTTCAATTGGGATAACAAAGTTATCACCATCTGTTGTAAAACTCGCAGTTGTACTATCAGTAAACCAAGCAACACGCTTCATGTTGTTCCTCCCTTATTCTGTTCCTCTTTTCTGACTTTTCTATATATTTATCTTATGAAAAGAGAATATCCCCTGTAATAGTAACAGGACTTTATTATTTTGGCTATAGTAGATGTATAATAAATGTGAATATTTTTTGTCTATGTGTCAAAAAAAAGAAAACCGTAAAATTTCCCGGTCTTCTTTTAACATTACATTACTTAAATGTTTCGTTATCTAAAATAACAACATAATCATTCGTCATTTGCCCAGCTTCTTTCGTGTAACTGACAAGTCGTTGTATATTATCGCAGCAAATTTTTGCTCCCCATACGAGTAACGGTACACCAATAAAATCAATATGAAATCTTCTAGAAAACAAACCGCCTAAAGTCATTGGCAATGGAACTGTTGGTGATGTATTAGAAAAAATAATCTTATCATTGTTTTGATAATGTTTTTGCAGAATCTCTCCTAAATGCTTCATCGCAGGTACAACGACCTTTGATGCCCCGCATCCAATTGTATATACGGGATTCCCATATTCATCTTGTCCATGAAAAATAATTTTCCCCATATCTTCTGTTTTCAATTGATTAAAGTACTCCACATTTAAAATTTCTTCTTTCGTTAACTTTCGATCAGTTGGTAATTTATTTAAATGATAAGCTGCAGCTAGCGAGGTTGTATGTGTTCCACCGAAGTCTGTATAGATAAAAATCATAATATCATCCCTTATTGTAAAAAGTTCAATGTTAATTAGTATCACCATTCAAAAGATTGTTAAACAAGGGATGAATTTTTTTATACTCTTTGTGTTAATTCATTATATTTTTTCCAAATATAATATCGTCTACTAATTACTGTACCTAATGTGATACAGAGGAAGGCATTCGTTACAACCATTAATGTGGAGTGCGTACTGCCAGAAAACATACTTTGCTTAATCACGATTTTTGCACCTAAAATAACAAGGAGAATAATTGTACTTAACCAATTTCCTTTTCGTAATACATGACCCGTTTCACTATCTAACCGAAATGTTAAAGCTTTCCCCCTAATAATTCCAAGGGCCAATCCAATTCCAAGCATTGCAACGAAGAGAAGTCCTTGCAATAAAGTTACTTGCTCCATGTGAACAATGGACTGAATTGTTACATAGCACAATAAAGCTGGAACAAGCCAAATACGATTAATTTTCACTTTACGTTCTTTCCCTTGCATTAAAACGATAATAAGAATAACAACGATAATATCCAATTAAATCCCCCCTATTTACACGTTTCCCTTTAAAAATTATATTCTCCTTTCTTTATTCCATACTTGAAATACAATAGCTACTTTTAATTGTAAAATATGGAATGTAATCTTCCATCAGTCTTAAGCATTATTTATAAAAGTAAAAAGACGTACTTTTTACTCGTACGTCTTTTAGTACCTTTATTCAAAACAAGTACATCCATGAACTCGTTTAAACTTTTAGTTATCAATAGATTCTACACCTTTAGAATTAGCTTTATCTAATACTTGAATGTTAAGTTTAGCAGCTAGTTTTAAAGCCATTTTATAAATAGTAAATCCAATAATAGAGCCTAGAACGTTACAGGTTACATCATCAATATCAGTAATGCGACCCCATCCACTAAATAACGACTCAATTAATTGTAATAATTCAATGCAAACTGATATAACAAAACCTAATAAAATTGTATTTTTGATCTTTTTACATGTATCCCATATTATTGGTGCTAAAAATCCTAAAGGCATTAATAATAAAATATTTCCGCCTACATTTCTTACGATTAAACTAGTCATAAATAGGACATCACCATCATAAGCACTCCCTATTTGACCAATATCTTTAATAATTGATGCAAAGGGGATAATATTGACTGAACGACTAAGATTTTCAACACTAGAAGGAAAACCAATTGGTAAAGGGAATAAAGTTACTGAAACAACCATACAAATGTATACTACAAATAGAAAACTAATTAATTCTTTCCACCAATTTACATGCTTTTTATTTTTCATCCCAATTAAAATACTTCGTACAATCAAATAACAGATAACTCCCAAAATAATAAATAAACTACCGTTTATCATATGCAAATTGCTAACACGTCCCTTCAGATCAATATCAAAACTATACATCATTATTCTTATATATAATAATGTAAATTGCAACTTAAATATCAAACTGGAAAATTTAAATGCGTATAATTTGATTTTTATCTGTATAGAATTACAGTTCATTAAAGAAAACCTTCATTTTGTAAATTAAATGAAGGTTTTTAATTTATCGCTTATCACACATTAACTAAAATACTTTTCAAAGCAGATGCAATCATGAACCCGTTTAAATTGTTTTCTTATCTCTTCTTTATTTTCACCTGTGTAATGAGCAAATGTTTGAACCGGATTTAACTGTTTTATATTACTTTTTATTACATCTTTTATTTCATCTGTATGATCAGAATATACGTGTAAATATGAATCTACGTTTACAAAAGCATTTTTTTCATACCATCCATGTACCCACAGATTGTCCCTAGTCCATGCTTCCAGTCGATTTAGCTTGAGTTCTTTAGCTATCTTTTCTGCTTCATTTAATAGTTGATTACCAATTCTCCTTCTGCGAAAATCGGGATGAACTGCAATATGCCAAATCATACCGCCAAGACCAGTTCCTCTTGAACAAACAGTACGTTCTTCTAATTCGTATTCAATATCTATTAAACCCACTATTTGATTTTCATGTACAGCTACTAATTCAATAGCAGGATTTTCATATTTTTCTTTCGCTCTAAATACATTATCATAATATGCTGTATCTAAAAAAGATAACGCACGACAACGTACCCAGCCTATTTCATCGTCTTGTTTATACGCCCTAATCTTAATGTCCATGTAATCAAAAAGCTCCTTCTATTTCTGCCATTAATTTTTCAGGTCCTGCCCCTTTATTTGATGGAATAACTAATGTAATTCCTAGGTCTGGGTATACGGCCGAGCGAAAACTCACGCCTGGATCATATCCCATTACATGATATTTAAAAATATTTTCTTGTCTTTTCTCAATCCATATTCCATAGCCGTAAGACTGGCTATTATTCACCAAAATATGAGGAGTTAAAAGTAACTTCGTATATTCGTGGCTTAATATTTCGTTGTTAAATAGAGCTTCCCAAAATTTCATCATGTCTGGTGCAGTAATGTAAGCACCGCCATCAGAACCTCCTTTTATGGGTATAGAGTATGCATTTGTTCTCCATTTTTGACTATTTACCTCCTTTATATATCCGAGAGCTGTATGTTTTGGTAAATTATCTAAAGAGAAATAGCCTGAATTATTCATGCCAACTGGAACGAATATGTTTTTTTCTATATATTCCGTAAATTCAAGTCCTGTCTGCTGTTCTATAATTAATCCAAGTATAATAAAACCTGCATTATTATAGTAAAACTTACTTCCTGGTGTAAACATCATATTACTGTTTTGGAATAATGGTAAAAAGTCTTTTAAACTTTTTAAAAGATACATAGGGGTCTGTTTCCAAAGATCTTCAAAGTTATCCATGATACTTTCATCAAAATAATCTGGAATACCCGAACTATGCGTTAAAAGTTGATGTACTGTAATATCTTCATTAAAGTTTGGGAATTTAATATGTAGACAATCTTTTAACTTTGTATGAAAAGTAATTACACCTCTTTCAACAAGTTGACAGATACTGATAGCAGTGAATAATTTACATCCTGAGGCAATTCCAAATCTTGTTTGTAGTGTATTGTTTATACATTCACTTCGATTAGCATATCCAAACGAATTTTCATAGATAATATCATCATCTTTTTTTATTAAGACTACCCCAGAAAAATCTATATTCTGATGTATTCCTTTTACAATTTTCTCTATTTGATCTTTTGTTTTTAGCATAATAACCACCCTTGTTTATCGGTATTGTTCTTTCCTCTTATCATTTTTCCATATATAGGGAAAAAAACCCTCCTATTCCTCCCCTAATTTTCAAATAAAAACCAAGGGGGCTATTTCGAATTTATTGATTCAGCGGAATATATCTTAGACTGCGATGGTAATAAAGTAAACACGCACAATATGATAGTAATAAGTAGCATTACTAATACTCCTACAATGACTACAAGTTGTATAGAAATGAATTGAGTTGCAACGCCGAACAGAATCGTTATAAAAATGGTTATTGCCGCAATAACAAACCCATATATACTTCCGATCCGTCCCATCATATGAACAGGAATATTATTTTGATAAAATGTGTAAAATCCTGTATTTGCATATGCCATAGAGAAAGATAAAATAAAAAATCCGATAGCAGCCATTAAAAACTCATTTGAAAAAGCATAAATCAAATATCCGATTGCAATGAATAATGATCCTATTCCAATTAGAAATGAAGGTGCTAATTTTTTTGATAAAATTGTATTTGTTATGGCTCCTAAAATAAAACCCGCTCCAGCGATACTAACTAAAAAGCCATATTCACTATCTGTTAACAATAAAATTTCTTTCGCAAATGATAATTCCAGTGAATCATTTGCGGTAGCTAATACCATCATCCCTTGGAATAAGAAGTAAACACATACTATATACACAGATTTTTTGCTAAAACTTAAAACTATGTTCCAATCTTTTTTTAGTAAAGCTAGAGACAATTTATCACTTGATGTATTAGAATCGTATTCTTTATCAAGATTAGGTAAAAGTAATGTAATTAGCCCTGATAACAGAAATGCTATAGCATTCATATATATAGCAAACTCTGGTGTACTCGCTATTAATAATACACCCGCTACCGCTGGACCAACTAAAAATGCACCAGATCCTATTAAACTACGTAGTGAGTTGAAACGTTGTCTTCGTTCTACTGGTATTAATTTCGTCATATACGTCATAGCAGTCGGCTCATAAATCGCACTGGCCATGCTTATAAAGAATACGAATAGATAAACAATCCAAAGAGATGGAAGCAAAGGTAAAATGGCGATAAATACTGCGCGGTATATATCAAGATGGATCATTAACTTTCGTTTATTTAAACGATCTATCATGCTTCCTGCCCAAGCGTTTGTAAATAAGGTTGCAAATGGTTTAATTACATATAAAGTAGCAACAGCTAAAGCTGATCCACCCATATTATAGACAAGTACATTAAGTGCTATTAAGTAAATCCATGCACCTAAATTTGCAATACCAACTCCGGACAGTAGTAATAAAGGATATTTCCAATCTTTAAGTAGTTTTTTCATTTTAGGCACCCGCTTTCTAAATTGTTTTAAACCAATAAAAAAATCCCACCCCCAAGACTTAAAGTCTTAGGGACGAGATTTATCATCGCGGTGCCACCCTAGTTTATTAATATGTCTCCATATTAACCTTATCAAGTACTGCATTTAAAAATGCTTATACCTTAGCTCTATAACGGGAGCTCCCGTCACACCACCCCCCTCTCGTTAAAGGTTCCGATGTGCTGCTCAGAGGCTTGATTCAATAAAGAATTTTTGCTCCTTTTCAGCTAAATGGAGCTCTCTGTGAAAAATTCATTTTATCTACTCTTCTCATCATCGCATGTAATTTTATTCATAGTATCATATAGGTTTTATATTGTAAATGATTAAAAAGAATAATCAGTTTTTTGATAAAAAAGAACATCCATGTAATTTGGTTGCTTAATTTAATATTATTATAAAAAAATACGGTGCGTGAAATTACTTGTAACTCAAACAAAAAAGAGCCTATTATACTATAGACTCTTACAAAATTCTATATTAATTTGTACTCGCTTCTGCTAATGGTTCTAGAGGTGGTTCCAAATCTAGTTTTAAAGTATCACCTTCTTGTATATATTGTCCCTTTTCAATGCTTTGACTCGTTACATACCCTGTACCTGTTGTTTTTACATCTAATTTCAACAACTTAGAGAAATACATAACATCACGCATTGACCAACCTTTTAGGTTAAGCATTTTCACATTACTTCCTACTAGAAATATGCGATCTCCTTCACTCATTACTTCGCCAGTCTGTGGATACTGTTTTATTATCTTTCCTTCTCCTAATAATACCGGCTGAAGTTTCTCTTTTTCTGCAATATTTTTTACAGTATCCATCGTTTGATTTACATAATTTTGTGCTTTTATTTCAGATTGCTTTGTTGCATCTGCCATTTGCTTTTCTGTATATGGTTTCACTTTTAAATATTCTAGACTATTTTTCATAACTGGTTTAAAAATTTCAGCAAGAGGCTGAGCACCGTATTCATTCCCCTTTAATTTAGGTTGCTTAATGGCTAAATATACGACTAATTGCGGATCATCAATCGGAGCCATTCCTAAGAATGAAAAAATATAATTATCTTTCCCTTCCATATATCGTCCATTTTCAGGATTCGGAATTTGCGCTGTCCCTGTTTTACCACCAATCGGATAACCATCAATTTTATACATCGTTCCCGTTCCTTTAGATGATGTTATAACACGCTCCATTAAGTTCCTTACCTTATCTGCAGTTTCTTTTTTAATCGGATTCCCTATTTCTTTAGGTTGATTTTCCATAATAACTTGTTTATTTGTTGGATTTACAACCTTATCAACAATATAAGGTTGCTTCATTTTCCCGTCATTTGCTATAGCTGTGGCCGCTTGTACGATTTGAATAGGAGTTACAGTTGAACCTTGGCCGAAAGAAGTAGTAACTTGTTGAATTTGAGTATTTAACAATAATGTATTTTTACTTTCTCCAGGCAAATCTATCCCTGTTTTTTGATTGAAACCAAATTTGTTCATATATTGCTTGAATTTATTTGGTTTCAGTAATTGGTCTTCTAAAATAGAAAAAGCAACGTTTGATGACCGTTCAAACCCTTCATCAAATGTAATTGAGCCCCATCCATAGCCGCCATTATGATCTTTAATCTCTGCTGAACCAACTGCGTATTTTCCTGATTGGAAATATTCTTTCCCGTTATATACGCCTTCATTAATTGCAGCAGCTAATGTAAAAACTTTCATTGTAGACCCTGGTTCGAATGCGTTCGCAATTGGATCATTTAAAAAATATTCAATGTCTCCCTTATTAGGATTATAACTAGGCTTACTAGACATTGCTAAAACTTTACCTGTTTTTGGATCTGCAATGATTCCTACTAACATAGAAGGATCATAGTGTTGCTCCGCTTTGTTCATCGCGTCTTCTAAAAAACTATTAATTTGTTTATCAAGCGTAAGATATACGTTATTTCCATTTTTAGCAGGTTCTACTTTTCCTATATCATTTGTAAGTGGGATACCTTTTCGTGAACCTACATATTCTACATTTCCGTTTGTAGAGCGTAAATATTTATCCAAACTTTCTTCAAGCCCAAACTTCCCCTTCGCATTACCTTTATCGTCTGGTCTTGCAAAACCAAGTATATACGAAGCGAAATCTTCATTTGGGTATACTCTGGCTTTTTCTGTTCTAAACGATACACCTGGTATTTTCAAATTATTAATTTCTTCCTTCGCTTCTCTAGATAGGTTACGTCCAATTTTACCAATTTCAACTTGCGTACGTCCTTCATGAAAATTTTTCATGATCTCCTCTTTATCAACTTCAAGTGCATCTGCTAAACGTTGTGCAGTATCTTCCTTATCTTTTAATTTATCTTTTCCTTTTAAGTTTACAACGATGCGATATGTCGTTGAGTCTTGGACTAATACTTTACCGTTTTGATCATAAATTGTCCCACGATTTGCTTCAAGAACTCCATTTTTGTTTTGTTGTTCATTCGCAAGATCTTTTACATTAACATTATGCACGACTCCTACTGCTTGAATATAAAATATACGTAAAAGCATAGTAAGAAACAAAACAATAAAAGCAATCATCATATATCGAGCGCCTTTATTCGTTTGAAGTTTATGCATACTAATCTCCTTTCCCTTCCAATGTATTAATGCGAAGATACACTACTAAATATGTTCTTTATTATATTAGATACTATCTTTTTCGAAGTTTTTTTACTAATTCCTCTATAACAATAAGAAAGCCAGCTCTGTTGCTATTTGTTTTTTATTAATTTTGTATTTTTTATATAAAATACGGTAAATGAAATTTAAGAATTTTCAAATAAAAAGAACCTACTTTTTGTAGGTTCTTACGATTAAGCTATATGGTTGTATTTCGCTAAAAAAGGAACTCGTTTTGCTACTAGTGCATACATTTTGAAAATAAAACAAGTTAACGGTTCAAGTATACGTGTGCTTTGTATTACTAATCCACTTGTAATAAATGTTAAGAACGCAGCACCAAGTATATCTAGAGGATAATGAACACCTACGTACATGCGTGATACACCGACTAATATTGCCCATATAAGCGCGATATATTTAAGTTTTTCTCCTCTTAGAATAAATACGAACGCAATCGAAAATACAAGTACAGAATGATCACTTACAAATGATGAATCTGCTGCATGCGGTACTAATTGATTTACATGATGTGTTATAAAAGGACGCGGATGATAATATACCGCATGTATAATAACATTTACTAATAATGCAATACTAACTGAAAGTGTCGTATATAACACTGTATATTGTTTTCTCATTGCATTCTCTTTCTTGCCATTATTGAACCATAGGATAAGCATAAATAGAATAGCTACATATGGAACACTATTTGTAATAGCGATCATTAGCGTATCTAATAGCTTGGATGATCCAGCAAAATTATTAATCCATTGAAATACTGTGTAATTCATATTACTCTCTCCTTATTATTTCTCATTGTACTTTAAATAAAGATACAAGTTGTTCTTGATTTACACAGTATACAACATCAATATGAAAATGGGCTTAAACTTTTCTCATCTAATTCTCATTTTGTTACTATTCATTTGACAATCGTGTAACTATTTACACGAGCTAAATATGTATAAAGATTGTAAAACATTTTAAATAGTATGGTAAACACTCTATACATGAATATAATACTTAACATATTCATTTAAATATACTAGCTACGAAATCATATTTTCATTCCATACGAAGGGCAATATTACCGAATTGTTCTCCTTGCTGCATTCGATTTAAAGCTTGAATTGCTTCTTCTAATGGATATACTTTATCAATAATTGGTTTAATATTATGTTTCTCTATAAAATGAACCATCTCATTAAATTCTTCACGGCTTCCCATTGATGTTCCCATAATATCAATTTGATTATAAAATAATGCTCGTAACGGTAATTCGATTTTATCTCCTGAACTTGCACCAAAGTTAACGATTCTTCCGTTTGGTTTTAATACATCAAAATATTTCAAGAAAGTCGCCGGACCTATACTATCTATAATTAAATCTACTTTTTCTCCATGTAAGCACTCTTCCCAATTACCAGAACTATTAAAAGAAAAGTCTGCTCCATATTTTTCAGCAGCCTTTCTTTTGTCCTCTATCCTTGAAGTAACACTCACCTTTGCTCCAATTGCTTTAGCAAATAACATAGCATAAGTAGCTACACCACCGCCAATTCCCGGAATTAGGACATGTTCTTCAGGTTTTAATCTACCTTTTGTAAAAAGCGCTCTATATGCAGTTAATGCCGATAAAGATAAAACGCCAGATTCTTCCCACGTAAGATAGGATGGCTTTTCCACTACATTTTCTGCTGGTACAATAACATATTCAGCAAATGTTCCATCTGCTGGTCCACCTAGTACTTCAGGTAACTCTGGTATTTCATGAGTATTATTCCATCCAATACTAGGGTTAATAATAACCTCGGTATGTAGTAAAATATTTGAAACTCCTTCTCCTAGTTCTATAACAATACCTGCACCATCTGACCCTAAAACTAATGGTTGTTCCATTTCTTTTCTATTATTCATTATAAATAAGTCGCGATGATTTAAACCTGCTGCTTTTAATCTCACTTTAACTTCCCCAACATTAGGTGTTATCTCAGGTGATAATTTATATTTTAAACCTTCTATTCCATTTTTATGTTGATGTACAATAGCTTTCATTAATAATCCCCCTTTATATTATTAATGTATCGAAAATATCGAAAGAAATAAAATATTTTGATTACTAAACATTAAAAAAAGAGGAAATACATCATGTATTCCTCCTTTTAAATAACTCTTACAAAAAGAATTTTCCACCTTCAACTATCAATGGGTAGCATAAGGAAATGTAATCGTAACAACTGTTCCTTCATTTTCTTTACTCTCTAATTGAATAGTTCCGTTATATTTTTCTACAAGGCGTTTTGCAATTGATAAACCTAGTCCATTTCCACCTTGTTTTCGACTTCTTGCTTTATCAACTCTATAAAAACGGTTAAGAACAAAGGGTAAATCTGCTTCAGGTATTCCCGCTCCGTGATCTATTATGCGAATATTAATTATTCCCGATTGTAAACTGGATTCAATGCAAATATACTGATTTACTTCTTTTGTATATTTCACTGCATTATCCATTACAATAATAATAATTTGCTCTAAGTAAGATGAGGGCATTGAAACGTATGCTTCATCTGCATCCAATTTCATATCAAATTGAAAGTCAGTTTGAAGTACTGCAAAGTTTTGTGTAACTTGTTTTAATACACTATTAACATGGACTCGTTCGGCTGCTATTGGATGCATCTGTTCTGATTCAGCTCTTGATAGCTCTAGCAATTCTGAAACTAATTTATTTAATCGATCTACTTCTTTTAGACTGGATTGAAGAGATTTATCCAATACTGCTGAATCATTTTTCCCCCATCGATTCAGCATTGATAAGTGCCCTTGAATAATTGTTAATGGTGTTCTTAATTCATGCGATGCGTCTTCTACAAACTGTTTTTGCTGTGTAAAAGAAGTTTCTACTTCATCCATCATTTCGTTAAAAAGAATCGATAATTTTGCGAGTTCATCATTATTTTCTCGTACTGGAACCCTTTCATTTAGTCCGTTTTTCTTAATACGCTTCATCGTATCCGTTATGTTTTGAACACTCGATAAAAGCTTTTTCGTTATAAGTATCCCGCCTAAAAAACTAAACACTAATCCACATATTCCTGCGATAACCATTACCACTAAAATTATTTTTAATAAATGATCAAATGTCTCTAAGTTTTTCGCAAGTTCAATAGTTCCCGTAAATTCTTTTGTTTGAATTGGTATGCGCTCAACTAATATTCGATCTTCTATATGTCTTCTTATAAATGATTCATCTTGTGTAACCTTTTTTGGTTCTATCCACGCTTCATTAAAATCTCGAGAAACAGTAACAATTGGTTTTCCATCATTTCCTATAATACGTATCATTTGATGTTTATCAATCATGTTGTTAAGAAATTCTTTACTATTTTCAAATGTTTTGCTCGAGAGCGTATCATTTTTATCTTGAAAATATGCCGCTATTTCTGTCACTTGCCTATTTATTTGTTTCTGTTCATAATCTATAGTCCACTTATTAATTACAATGAATTGTAAAGTGCTATACAAAATAAACAAAATGAATACTAGTGTAGTGGACCAAAGTGTTAATTTCCACTTTATAGGTAGATTTCGAATTCGGTACATAATATTTTTAATCATTTCATTATATATCCAGCACCGCGGACCGTTTGGATATACTCCTCCTTATCTACACTATGTAACTTATTACGTAAATAACGAACATATACATCAACGATATTCGTCTCAACCATTGCATCATATCCCCATACTTGATCAAGTAAAATATCACGGGTAAGTACTCGATTAATATTTTTCATAAACATAAGCAATAGCTCGAATTCTTTATTTGTAAGTTCGATTTCTTCATTTCCTTTAGTTATAGTCCGAGATTCAATTTGAAGCTGTAAGTCTTTAAACGTAAGAGAAGATGTGTGCTTATGCTCTATATTTTCTTCTCTTCTAAATATAACTCTCATACGTGCTAAAAGTTCTTCAATCGCAAACGGTTTTGGAAGATAATCATCAGCTCCACTATCTAACCCTGTCACACGGTCCATAATACTATCACGAGCAGTCAACATAATAATAGGTGTATTTTTAGTTGCTCTTAGTCGACGACATACTTCCAGTCCATTTAATCCTGGTAGCATTAAATCAAGTAAAATGAGATCATAACTATTTTCAAGCGCTGCTTCTAATCCCTTTCTTCCATCAAGTTGTATATCTACTATATATCCTTCATACTTTAATTCTAATTCTAAAAAATCTGCTAAGCTTTCCTCATCTTCAATAATTAGTATATGTTGCAACGATACTTCCTCCTATACGATTAAATGAATAAGTAATCCTATTCCGAATATGACTGCAATAATTTGATGTGCTTTTCGATACATCTTCAATTTTGTTTTCTGATTAGATTTCTGTAAAACAAATCCCGCAACCCCTAATGTTATTAAGGTTAAAAGAGAAAATATACCACTGTATATTAGTATTATATGACGACTTCCTTTTATTAAAAAGTAAACACCGTGAGTAGTCGCAACAGCTATTACAGCGTATCCAATTAATACGTGAAAATGTTTTATAAAAAGATATAGCTCTTTAATTATTTTAAATCCGTGAATATGTTTCTTCTTTAAAAATAACCATATATTACGTAAGAACCATAATGATGCAGCTATAATTACCCCGTATTCACCTAAAGAACCTAATTTCTTATTTAGCCATTGTACATTTAATACATTCCCGTACAAAACATTAATAAATAGCAATTCTACACTACAAACAATAATAGTAATACCAATTATTTTAACATATATATGGAAATATTTATTTCTAAGTATTTTCTCCATTTTATATAATCTCCTTTTGACTCAAAAGCTCTATAATCAGCAGTGTATCAAGTAAAAGAGAGAATAACATGAGAGAAAGATTAAAATAAAATGAGAATCTGCAAACTACTTATATTTTATTTATATCCTTTTTGGCCAATTCTAATATGTTGCAAATAAACGGTGCTTTTGCATTTGTATATGAAACACGATCAAAAGGATATGTAGCAGCAAGCATCTCTTTTAATACTCTATATTCTTCACGTGCCCACTCATGATTTATTAGAAAGTCTCGAAATAAAAGGTTGTTCCTCCATTCCTCGCTATTATAAATATAAACATGTAAATGGTGGGTACCAGCTCTCCATTTACCTTTTCTAAAAAAACGCCAATTAGGTGTTTTTTTAGGAACATATTCATAGCCAATTTCTTCTAGGGCTTCCCTCCAATTTCCGGTAATTTGTAAATTTGTTACGCCGATCATCATATCAATAAGAGGTTTAGCCCCTAACCCTTCTACGGCTGTGCTTCCGATATGTTCAATAGCAATAATTTCTTCATGGAGTAACGGCACAATTTTATTTTTTTCATTTAAAAACTCTGTATGCCAATATTGTTGGTACGGTTTAATTATGATTTTTCCATCCATTTGCTTTCCTCCTTATAACTGTACATTATTATATTTATAAAATTTAAGTTTATAAATATAGGGATTTCACAAAATATGTCGAATACTGTAATGGACAACTTAATTATATTAAATTTGAGGTGAATTATGAAAGATATTCCAGTTAAAATTCAGTTAGATACTATAACATTCCAACTAAAAAAACATCATAATTTTGATTGGCTTACAAAACTAGGTACAGTATTTGCGGTTTTTGACCAACAAGATTCCGGTAATATAAGTTTTGGTGTTGAAAAGAATGGGAAAAAGAACTTTATAAAATATGCAGGGGCACAAACACTCGCATATAATGCTTCTACAAATGAAGCTATACAAAGATTAAAAAGCTCAGTTACTATATACAATGAATTAAAACACGTTTCTCTTATAAGTTTAATTGATCACTACCCTGTACAACATGGATATGTTTTAATTTTTGATTGGTTTGACGGTGAATGTCTTCACCCGCACTGGAGTTTCCCACCCCCAACGAAATACAATGATCCTAACTCACCATTTTATAAATATAAGAGATTATCCGTTAGGGATCGACTAATTTCATTAAACTCTATTTTTTCTTTCCATGTTTATGTAGAACAAAAAAACTATGTGGCAATTGATTTTTACGATGGGAGTATTTTATATAACTTTAAAACAAATGAAACAAAAATTTGCGACATTGATTTATACAGTAAAAAACCTTATGTAAATACAATGGGAAGACTTTGGGGTTCATCACGTTTTATGTCACCTGAAGAGTTTCAGCTTAACTCTATAATAGACGGAAAAACAAACGTATTTAATATGGGGGCTATAGCTTTTGCACTTTTGGGTGGCGGGCAAGATCGTTCCTTTATAAAATGGGAAGCTAGTGAAGGCTTATATGAAGTAGCATACCGTGCTGTAAATGAAAATCGTAGTGAGCGCTATGCGTCAATGGAAGAGTTTAATAATGCATGGTTAAAAGTCTATAACACTGAAAATCTATAAAAACTACATACATTGTAAAAGTACATGTAAAACTTGTACTTTTATAATGTATAATACATATGGGATTGAAATTCAGGATAACGGGGCATGTATTATGAACTTTGTTTACATTAATCAAAATGTTTTAAATAATCTTCTTTATATTTTAAGCAGTATATTTGTTTTTTATTTTATTTATGATAGTGGGTACTTCGGGAAGAAATATAAGAAACTACTTATCATTCTTTGTACGAGTATCCCACTAATTTTATGTATGCGGTATCCCATCTATATGGATGAAAATTATATTCACGATTTAAGACAAATCCCCTTTTTAATTGGTACACTTTATGGTGGATTTCCAGTCGGTATTGCATTACTCATGATTTTATTAATAATACGTTTTATGTTTTATGGTTTTAGCCTGTTAACAATCATTGTTTATGGAACGATGTTAATAATTACAGCATTCGCATCATCAAAATTTAATACATACAATAGGAAAAAAAAAGTAACTTCATCTATGTTTTTAACTTTTTTCCTTGCAATATTTACAACAGTACTTGTTTTAACTCTATCAGATTTTGAAGTGAATAATTTGTACATTATTTATTTCATTCTATTACCCACTATTTTAATATTATTTATGATCTATTTTAATGAAGTTTTAAAAGATGCAATATTCATGCGATCAAAATTAATAAAAGTTGAAAAAATGGAGATTGTCAGCCAACTCGCTGCAAGTATTTCACATGAAGTAAGGAATCCATTGACTGTTGTAAAAGGATTTACACAACTTTTAAAAACACCCAATATAACTCAACAATCTAGAGATGAGTATATTGAACATATTCTTGAAGAGTTAAATCGTGCACAAGCAATTATTGATGATTACTTAACTTTTGCCAAACCGGCTTCAGAAAAACTAGATCATATTTCAGTGGAGCACGAGTTAAATCGAGTTATTAATATGATGTTGCCTTTTTGTAACATGAATAATATTAATATTACAAAAGAGTTCTCAGAGGGAACAATTATTGGTAATACACAGCACTTCCATCAATGTTTTTTAAATTTAATAAAAAACAGTATAGAAGCAATGCCAAGTGGCGGTAATCTAAGTATTTCTGCAACTGTTAGTAATAATAAGGTCATAATAAGGATTCAAGATAGTGGAATTGGAATGTCGCAAGAGCAAATTAATCGATTTGGCGAACCATATTTTAGTACAAAAACAAAAGGTACGGGTTTAGGAACGATGGTTGCTGTAAAAATTATCGAAACGATGCAAGGCACATTGAAAATCCGAAGTGTTATAAATAAAGGAACTACTTTAACCATTACATTACCTAAATACAGTAATGAGGAGATTTCGTATAATAAATGAAAAAGGAGCTATTAAGCTCCTTTTTCATTTATTTCGATACAAAAAGTATCTGCTATGTTTTTTAAAGTTTACATTTTGTAGAGACTAATTAGAAATTAGTACCCTTAGCTCCAACAGCTACATCCAACAATAATTAATAAAATAAATAAGACAACTAATAATGCGAAACCTCCACCAAAACCACAAGAACCGCCGAAACTCATATTTTCTCCTCCTTTTGGTTTGAAAACTAATAGGTAGTTGATCATTTTAACTGGTTCGTATTATACAGTATGTGTATCTCCCTTTTTTGAGCATGTCTTCATAAAATTAGTAAAAGCACTCTATTGAGAGTGCTTTAAAATGGGTACCAGAAACTTTGGAATACATTCAGCTTTAAGTAAACTGTAATAATCAAAATGATAATACCAACAAAAAGTGTGATGTAATCCTCCTTTTGTGCATCTTTTGCATAGTACCACGTTCGTTTATCCTTCTTTCCAAACCCTCTTAAATCCATTGCATTTGAAACCGTATCAATCCTTTCTAATGAATGAATAATAAGTGGCCAAAAAATTAAAACACGGTTTTTCATACGAACCCACAAGCTCGCTTCTCCTTTTTCAAAAGGTACGCCTCTTGCTTCCTGCGCGTGTCTAATGATTATATATTCAGATTGAATGCTTGGTATATAACGCAGTGCAATATTTATTGCATATGTAATTTTATAAGGAACTGCAAATTTATTTAAGCTGCTTACAAATTCACTTGGATGAGTTGTATAAATAAAAAGAAGTGTAAATGGTAATAACGTAAAATATTTCAATGAAAGTGTAGCTGCATAAAATAGAGTTTCATATGTAATTGTTGCATAACCTACATGAAAAAAAGAAGTATACGTTCCCGTTAATTCCGATCCATGGGTGGGCGTAATGAAAAGAATCATAACGGAATTTAATAAACTAAATGTAAATATAACGCTGAAAATAACTATAATTTTACGCAATTGAATTTTTGCAATTAAGAGGCCGATACATCCAATAATAAATAAAATTAGCAATATACGAAAATCAAAAAATAAAAAAGTAAGTGTCATACAAAATATAAATAAAGATAATTTAATTGCACCATCCATACGATAAAAATACGTATTATGCATATTCCTCCCTCCTATTAGCCTCAATATAAAGTTTCACAAACTTTTCTGGAGTTGGAATTCCGCTTAATTTAGCTAGTTTTATTAATGAAATCTCCCGTAGATTAGCTCTTTGTAACGTTCCTTGATCCCCTAATACAGCGGATACAGTATTGTCCGCAATGATTTTCCCTTCATGCAGAACTACCGCTCGATCTGCGTATTCTAAAGCAAGATTCATATCGTGTGTGATAATAATAAAGGATATGCCTTTTTCAGCCAGTTTTCTAATAAAGGACATAAACTGTTTGTAATGGTAATAATCTTGTCCAGCTGTCGGCTCATCTAATATAATAAGTTTTGGGTTTGTTATAAGTACAGATGCAATAGTAAGCCTCTTTTTTTGTCCATAGCTTAATGCTTGAATTGGCCAGTTACGAAATGGGTATAATCCACAAATTCTTAAAGCCTTTTCGACTCTACTCTCAATCTCATCTTTAGAAACCTTTTTTAATTTTAATGAAAATGAAACTTCTTCTAAAACAGTAGGCTGTGTAATCATTTGATTTGGGTTTTGCATAACGTAAGAAATAACTTCCCCACGCTTACGAATAGACCAAGAATTTATATTTTCTCCATCGAATGTTATTCTCCCATTCTTTGTTTTATTTATTCCTATAAGAGTATGAGCTAATGTGGATTTCCCTGCTCCATTATGACCCAATAACGCTATTATCTCTCCCTCTCCTATTGGAAGGTTGATATCTTCTAAGGCTGTATGTTTGTTATTGTACGTAAATGATAAATTTTCTATCTTGCATAAGGCTTTTTTAATATACGTGTTTTTAGATGACACTTGCTTCCGCATCCAGTTCTTTAATAGGTTATGAACGCCTGCATTACGTAGATTTTCAATTGGAAATACCCCAACATTATTACTGTCAAAATTTAATTTCTTTAGAGCTTCTATATAAATAGGTTCTCTTAGTCCGATATTTGGTAATATATTAGAATTTAGAATACTATCCGGTGAACCAATCGTAATAACTTCTCCCTCATCTATTAAAATAATTTTATCTAAATCAAGGTTTAAAATTTCTTCTATTCGATGTTCAATAATTAAAATTGTTTTATTATATTTCTCATGTATATTTTTAATGAGTTCTATAGTATTCAAACTACATGCAGGATCTAAATTAGCTAACGGTTCATCAAATAATAATATATCTGCATTTGTCGTTAGCAGACCTGCAAGAGAGACTGTCTGTTTCTGACCTCCTGATAATTCATGTGGACTTTGTGCATGAAACTCCTGCATGCTTACCTTTTTTAAAGAATCCGTAACAATCTTTTTCATTTCTATTTGATTTACACAATCGTTTTCTAATGCAAATGCTACGTCCTCTTCGACAGTAAGGCCTATAAATTGTGAATCTTGATCTTGTAATATTGTTCCTACATGTTTACTCTGTTCAAAAACACTACCTTCTCTCGGATCCTTTCCAGCTATTAAAATGTTACCGGTACTTATCCCTTCGTAAGAAAATGGGATTAACCCATTTATACAATGAGCTAATGTTGACTTCCCTGAACCACTTCGTCCAGCGATAAGTACCTTTTCCCCAGGATATATTTGAAATGTAATATTTTTTAAAGTAGGCTGCGTGGCATGCCTATATTGAAAGGTAAATTGTTCAAAAGAAATAATTGGTTGCATGTATTCATCCCTACTTTTCAATTTTTAAATGTGTATGTTTCTTATTTGATTTCGCTAGACCGATCGTGATTGGTAAGCCAAGAACTAAAAATACGATAACGTCTGCAATTGTTGCGCCTAGTACTTGTATAACGATTTTGTCAAACGGTTCTCCCATCACAATAATATCGAATGCTCCAGCAAATATAATAGCTATGACAATACCAATTAATCCTGCAATTGCAAAATAAGAAATATCACGGTTATTAAACGTTCCATTTTTCACACTAAAACCTGCTCTTTTTTGTATGAGACCCATTGAAAATCCGATAATCCCCGAACTAATAACCCATCCCCACCAAATACCCCATCCAGCAATCGTATCTGTAACGGTATGACCGATTAGTCCTATTAAAAGTCCTGCTACCGGGCCAAATAACGCTCCAAAAACTGTTAAAATAGCCAGTGCTGGTTTAATAAAGGTATTCGGTGCGATAGAAAATCCCCAAAGCCCTAATACCCCGTATAAAGCTGCTCCAATTCCAATTGCTACTACTAGCTTTGTCGTTAATTTGTTCATTACAATTCCCCTCTCGTATTATTCAACTTTTAATACTCTATATTTATTTTGAAAATGAATTATGCATCGACACTTCCTTTCTATACAACAAAAAATGACCTCTTAAATAAGAGGTCATTTTCTTTCACGTACAAGAATCCCCTTATCTTTCAAAAGACACATAGTGTCCTCTGCGGAATTAGCACCTTCCTATGTAATTACATAGGGGTTGCTGAGGCTTCAAAGGGCCGTTCCCTCTACCTCTCTGGATAAGTATGTATTTGTAATCTGTATTATGGCACTAACAATAAATAATTTCAATACTTTTCTTACTATTTTTATTTTTCGATAAATAGTTCGATTAAATCATTGTATTCTTATCGGAATTATGAAATAATAAATTCAAAATTGTTACGGGAGGAATGCATGATGAAAGTAATTGGCTTAATTGGCGGACTAAGTTGGGAATCAACATCGTTATATTATAAACATATTAATACACTAACTCTCTCTCAATATGATCAAAATGCGAAGCTTGTTTTATATAGTATGGACTTTGGTGAAGTAACTACATTATTACAAAATCATCAATACGAAGAAGTGAAAAATGAATTAGTCGCAGTAGCAAAAAAAGTAGAACACTCTGGAGCTGAATGTTTACTAATGTGTTCTAATACTGTACATCTATTTGCTGAGGAAGTAGAACAAGCAATATCAATCCCACTTCTTCATATCGGTGATGTAAGTGCTAAAGAAATGGTAGAACAGAATATAAAACGGATCGGATTATTAGGAACGAAACAAACAATGGAAGAAGATTTTTATACATCACGACTAGCAAAATATAACATTGAGACAATTATCCCAAATGACGAAGAAAGAACTTTTATCCATCACGTCATATTAAATGAATTAAGTAGAGGAATTATTTCAGAAACATCAAAAGAAAAACTAATACAAATTACCAATTCATTAATTAATAATGGGGCTGAAGGAATTCTACTTGGCTGTACGGAAATTCCTTTGCTCATTTCCCAAAATGATCTATCTGTTCCTGTTTTTGATACTGCTTATTTACATGCGAATACTGCTGTACAATTTGCTGGATAATAATATAAAAGCATACAGGTAGAGCCTCTATGCTTTTATATTATCCGAACTATTTATTTAAAAGAGCATCAATAACTGCAATGGCTCTTTTGGAACCACCACACTCTAAAAAACTTTCATTCAGTTTTCGAATGCCATGTTTATACTTTTCATTTGAAAGAACGTCTGTTACCGCCTTTTTTAAAGTTTGCACATTAACATGCTCTTTCAATAATCTATGTGCTGCCTCAAGCTCAGTTAATCTTTGCGCTATCATAGGTTGATCTTTATCATGCGGTATTATCACAAATGGGACATTATAATGGATTGCATCGTGCACACTATTCATTCCACCATGTGTAATAAAAACATCTGCTTCACTTAATATTTCTGATTGAGGTACGTAAGGGGTTATAATAAAGTTGTCTGGCGCTTGCTTAATTTTTGAAATATCATTTCTATCACCAATCGCCATTACTACAATCCCTTCGAAATTTGAAAAAGCATCAATACAAGTATTAAAAAATGGTTCGAGCCCTTCGAGAAGTGTTCCCATTGAAATATAAATAACTTTCTTTTTTGAAAGCAATTCAAGTGGAAACTTTACATTTGTTTTGCGCTTTATAATACTCGGTCCAATAAAAACATTGTTTTCTCCGAACGAATCGCTATTAGGTTGAAAATAACGACTTGTATACACGAGACTAATATCTCCCTTATTATGCATAAATTGAAGATTATTTTTGGGCTTTACTCTAAATTCATGTTCCATTTGATACAGTAACTTTTCAGAGAGTTCATCGGGTTGGAATTGTATTTCTGCATTTGGATGAAAAGGCAAGGTTTCCAATAGTACTGGTGGAATTAAAAATATAGGAGAGGAAACTATGCCTGGAACTTGTAAATATTCCTTTACTAACTCTCCAGCACCAAATATATCATAAACTACGAAATCAAAATTAATGCTTTTACATAATCGTTTCGTAATTTCTAATATGTATAAAGAAGTTTGAACATGTACATGAAAGAAAGATTTTAATCCATATGAAGTTTCATTATCAATAGAAATCTCCTTTAATAAATCCGGATGAGTATGTACAATGGCTCCCAAAACTTCAAGCCTTTCCTTAAAGCTTTCCGTTGTAATATAGTGTACGTTATCACCTCTTTCAGTAAAGGCCTTTACTAAACTTAATGTAGGATTTACATGTCCCTCTGCAGGGAAATTAACTATTAAAATATTCATCACTTATTTCTCACTCCTTACAATTCAATGTTCTTATTAATCGTACTGTTATTATTACAAGCAATCTTCCCTTAATAGTCCCAATATACTTACTACTTTAGGTTGATAAATAATTATCAGACATTGAAAAAGGCATCTACATAAAATGTAGATGCCTAACTGTGATAAGGAGTGTTCTGTGAGGTTAGGATAAGCTTTTCTGCTTGTCCTATGCTATCAATATATGATTTATTTTATAAAACGTGCATATCTAATAGAATTATTTTAACCATTTTATTTGATCAAATGGATAATATACCATTTTCACTTTACCTATTATATTTGACTCATCAATTAGTCCAAGCGTATTCCTACTATCTTTACTATGATTTCGATTATCACCTAACACAAATAATTTATGCGTGGGAACTTTCATTTCTCTACAGTTTGAAAAACGATTTGATACTTGTGACATATCTAACTGTATATACGACTCATCACGCTTTTTACCGTTAATATATACCTCATCGTCTCTTAATTGTATGTTATTCCCCGGTAATCCAATAATTCGTTTCACGTAGTATGTAGGCGAGTCTTCTTTTTTTATTATTACAACATCACCATGATGAAAAGAAGAAAAATAGATGCTAGCCTTATTAACTAGTATGCGATTATTCTCATTCAAAGTAGGTTGCATCGAAATTCCTTCTACCATACAAAATAAAAATAACTTATTAATAAAAATAATTCCTATTATAATTAAAATATAGCTACATATTTTTCTCCAATCTTTTAGAATCAATTGCTTCATATATACCTCATTTCTAATCTATTCGTATGTAAAAAACGTCTCTAGTTCATATAATTGCTAGAGACGTTTCGTATATTTTAATTCTCTTTAGAGTCATCTATTTTTGGTGCTTCGCCAGTTAATCGCTTATTTTTTAAATCAAAATAAGCATCTAAAACATCTTTTCCAATATCAGAGTTAATACCTGATTTATCATTTATAACCCATGGCACAACAACAGAAAACGCTACTTCTGGATCATCATATGGCGCATATCCTGCTAATGTTAAATTATAGCATTCTCTACGATCGCCTTTCTCATTTCTCCCAATATCACTTTCTCCACCGTATACAGTCTGTGCAGTTCCTGTTTTTCCAGCTGGTTTATAGGGTGCTTTTTGGAACGCCTTTACTCCCGTTCCATCCCCTTCTTGGAATACTTTCCTAAAGCCTTCTTTTACTTGATTGATATATTCTTCTTTCATATCAATTCTATTTAAAACAACGGGTTCTATTGATTGTACTACTTTACCGACCTCATCTTTTTGAACGGTTTGTTCTCTAATTTCTTGAAGAATTTGTGGTTTCATACGATACCCGCCATTTGCAATAGTTGAAATATATTGTGCAAGCTGAAGTGGTGTATACGTATCATACTGACCAATGGAAAAGTCTAATAAGAAACCTGGCTGATTATCTTTTCTCCCAATTTGCCCCGCTGTTTCATTCGGTAAATCAATGCCTGTTGGAACACCTAAACCAAATTGTCTGAAATAATATCTCATCTTATCAAAGTATTCTTGTTTAATATCTAGTGAACTGTTCTTTACATAATCCACACCAGCAATTTTTAATGCTGTATTAAACATATAAACGTTAGAAGAAACTTGTAAAGCTCTTAGATCATCAATATTCCCGAAATCTTTCCAAGACTTTTTCTCCTTAGTTCCTTTAAACTTCATAGGCGCATCATAAAAGTAAGTACCTGGTGTTATAGCTTTCGTTTCGAAACCAGTCAATATTGTCGCACCTTTAACAGTTGATCCAAGCTCATATGAACTTGTCAGCGTACCTAAAGCGTAATCTTCTACTTCCATTTTTCCGTCTTTTTCTACAAGTCTTTTCCCAGCCATCGATAATACTTGGCCGTTTTTCGGATTCATCATTACAACGAAAGCACGGTCTAACATTGATTCTGAACCTTTATATGCCTTTAATATTTTTTCTATACTCTCTTCGACTTTTTTCTGTAATTCCATATCTATTGTTAAAGTTAAATTCTTGCCGCTTTTCCCTTCTGAAACTGTTTCCGTTCTAATCGTATTACCTTGTTTATCAGCAAGACTTCTTACTTCTTTCTTCGTACCATGAAGTACATCTTCATATTGTTGTTCGATGTAACTTTTCCCGACCCGATCATTCCGGCTATAATCACGCACTAAATAATAATCTAATCGTTCACGTGGTAATCCTTCATCAGCATTCGAAACATTTCCAAGGACTGAACGGAATAAGCCATCGTTTACATAGAGCCTTTCCCAATCAACTGATGCATCTACACCTGGGAGATTTGCTAAATTTTCACTAATCATAGTATATTCCTTTTCACTAACATCTTTTTTAATAATTTGAGGTGCCATTTGATAACCTGAAGTCATTTTACTTTTAATAGCTAACACTTCTATATCTTTTGCTGTTAATTCTTGAAGATTTTTATCTGTAATGCGCTTTCTTTTTAACTCTTCTATTTTTTTGTCTAGCTCTTTTCCGTTAATATCCTTTTCTCTAAACTTATCTATTTCTTTTTTTGATACTAAGTTTTGAGTAAGTTTTGGGTTTAATTGCATCCAAAAATCTTTCTTATCAGTCTCGGTTAACTTATCAATATCTTCTTGCGGCATTTCAATTATTGCTGCAAGTTGTCTTGCGGTTTTTAACATTTCTTCCGCTTTTACACCTTTCACCTTTGTATATGTAATCGTACGTAAAGACTTATTGTCAACAACTGGATTACCTTCACGGTCATAAATTTTGCCGCGTGGTACTGTAAGATTAACAGTTGCATTCTCTCTTTTTTCTACTTCGTTTTTATATGTTTCTCCATCGAAGATTTGCACTTTACCTAACTGGATTATAATTCCAGAAAATAATAAAAATACACAAAAGAATAAAATATTTAACCGTATTGGTATCGGCCGACCGTTCTTCTTTTTTTGCTTTTTCACCTTGTTATAATCTCCTCCCTACATCACTTTCGTTTCATTACTTACTATATGTAGTCTCCATATAGTAAGTAATATTATTTTTTAAACATTACGTTGTATGAATATTAATATAATGTTTAAAACTTAATAGAAATTTAAGCAATGGTAAAGAAAAGGTAAAGTTTACTAAATAAAATTTAAAAATACGCAATAACAAAGGGCTTAGTTTTCACTAAGCCCTTTGTTATTGCGTATTTAATTATTTACGAGTTATATAGAGCGTATTGTTACGGATCTATCTTCACTCTTTGATATGGACGGTTCATTTTGAAATTTTGGTAAGTAAATTGTTACAGTTGTCCCAACACCAACATCACTCATAATACTAATAGTCCCATGGTGACTTTCAATGATTTTATAACTTAGCATCAATCCGATTCCTGTTCCTTTTTCTTTCGTACTATAAAAAGGTTCACCCAATCTCTTAATTCTTTCTTCTGGTATCCCTATTCCTTCGTCTACTACATCTATTATGATACCGCCTTCATTCATTTCTTTAATATGAATTGAAATCTTCCCACCATCTGGCATCGCTTCAATTGAATTTTGCAAAATATTAATAAATACTTGTTTTAATTGATTTTCAGAGCATTCAATAATCATCTCTTTGGAATCTGTAAATAACTCAACTTGAATGTTTGTCATAATTGCTTTTGTGTTAATTAACGACACAACATTTTTAAATATTTGACAAATATTTTTCTTCTCAGTAGGGATTTCATCTGTTTTAGCAATCGACAAAAATTCCTGAAGGATTGCTTCAATTCTCTCGATTTCAGAAAGCATAAGATTAAAATATTTTTCTTGATCCTCTTTGTTAATTTGGAATAATTGTATAAATCCTTTTATTACAGTTAAAGGGTTCCTCACTTCATGTGCTACTCCAGCTGCTAATTGACCAATAGCTGCAAGTGTATCTGATTTATTTAGCAAGTCTTCTGTCTTTTTCCGCTCTGTGATATCGCGTACAATGATCATAATTTTATCTTGTAATAATGGTAAACATCTAGCTTCAAAGAAATCAATACTTCCATTAATTGTTAGAAGATATTCTACAATTACATTCTTTCCTTCTTCTTTCAATTGGCGAATTGCTTCTTGAAATTGCTGTGCTACTGGAGATGGTAATATTTCGTAAAACTTTTTTCCCATAAAAGCTTCTGCGGGTACGTAAAATTTTGTAGGAGATCCTGCTTTATAATCTATAATTGTCCCATCGTCTTCTGTTAAAAAACATAAATCTGGTAAAGCTTTAAAAATTAATTCTAATTCAGACGTTTGTTGTTTTAATTGCCCTTCTATCGCTTTTAAATGTGTAATATCTACCCCAACAGCCCAGTAACTAAATCCTGTTACAGGAAACTGCTCAGATATATTGGACCACATTATCGTTTTAATTTCACCATTTTTACATGTTAAACTCATTTCCCAATCTCTAAAATTTTTTCCACGAGTCAAAAATTTATTTTGTATTTGATGGCGATAATTATGGTCAGGATACAGTAATTGAAGAGCGTTTGGATTCCCAATTATTTCTTCAGCAGTATAACCTGTTACAATCTCGCATTCTCGATTCCACAAAACAAAATCTCCATTATAGTCAAGCGCATCAACCATAACAGGCATGTTTTGTAAGATTGTATGTAGTTCTTCCTCTTTTCGAGAAAGTAACGATGTATTTTTACTTTGAACTGCTTTTTTCACCCCAGCTATAATGAGGTTAGAAAGCATTTCAAAATATTTTTGGCAATTGAAAATTTCGCTTCGTTTGGACCATACAACAAAAGATCCTAAATATTGATTGTATAAGAAAAGGGGGATTTCGATTTTGGGAAGTTTACATACTTTCATTTCATTAATTCCAAATGAAAATATACATTCGTTTTCAGCATCAAGAAGTTGATGTGATATGTTGGTTAATTTATAAAATTGTTCTGCCATGGTTTCTATTGTACTCACATCAATAAGTTCCATTAGCCGCGCATTCATTCCTTTTCCACCTCGATATGTAAAATTTATACAAATTCAAAATTCATACTTCTTCATTATACGAAGAAAGTGCTCCTAGGTATATAGCTATAGAATAATTATTCGAACAAATTCTATTTTTCAATTAAAAACAGAAAATAATATGGGAGTGTTACGCGCTGCTAGCAGCAGTATAAAAATACAATAAACATATAGTTCACAAATTTTTCACAACTTTCATGAAAAATATAAACATTTATTCCAATATATTCTATATAATGAGGTGTAATAAGGCTTCTATGAATCACATAGAATACCTTACCCCTAATAAAAAGAAAAAAGAATCTATTTGGATTCTTTTTTCTTTTTTTATTACATTACATATTTATATAAAGCATGTGCGACACCATGTTCTTCATTTGTTAACGTTTCGTATTGACACATCACTTTTATTTCTTCAACTGCATTTCCCATTGCAATTGATATATTTGCTTTCTCCATCATAGAAACATCGTTTAAGCCATCACCTATTGCTACAGTGTTTTCAACTGGAATATTAAGATGTTCTGCTAAAGTATATAATCCATTTCCTTTTTGAGCATCTCGATGATTAATCTCTAAATTATGCCAATAGGAAGATGTAATAGCTAAATCTGTATTATGCAGAAACGTTTCTTTTAATTTTTTTAATTTCTCTATGTCATAAGAAAACGGTAAAAGTTTATGCACATGTATATCCATTTCTACAATTGGTTTACAACTTTCTGTACTATGAAATGCTGTATGCTCAAGGTATAATGCAGCAATCGTTTCTAACTCTTTCAAATCGAAATTTTCTTTTGCATTCCTCACATACTCGATTTCATTACGTACACTCTCTACTCCATAATCCGGTACATACACACCTTTATTAGTATAAAGCTGATAATACAAGCCATTCTCTTCAAGATATTCTACAATCTCAAGTGCCTGCATATTTTGAATTGGATATCTCTTCATCATTTTTTTATCTTTATATATAAGTGCACCATTTTCCGCGATAATCGGACACTCCAAATCAACTTCTAACAATAGTCGTTCAATATCCACAATAGAACGTCCTGTACAAATTGCTACAACATGGCCCACTTCCTGACATTTTCGAATTGCTTCTGCATTCTCTTTACTAATCATTTTATTCCCCGAAAGAAGAGTTCCATCTAAATCAATTGCGATTAATTTCATTATTTCTTCACCACTTTCTATAAATACACGAGTTCATAATAAACAAAAGGTATCGTTTTCATACTGATCTCATGAAGTACTCCTTATTTATAATTTATGAAAAGCGTTTCAGGTCAAGAAATAATTAAAAATAAAATCAAAAGCTTTTCTCTTTAAAGAAAAGCTTTTGATTTTAAACTATGAACTATAACTAATATATTTTGTCTCACACATATACACATTCTTTTCTTCAGTTGGGACATATACTTTAAACTTTTCTAAACGTTTTCCGTAAATATGAATCGTGACAACGCTTTCGCATTCAGCTATTTTAAGAATATGACAATCAGCTGGTGGAATGACTTTATCTGTTTCTCCTTCTCCCAAATAAAGATTTCCTGTATGGGTTAAATAAACAAGTGAATTTTCAAGCTGCTTAGTTTGTATAAAGTTCTGCACCATTATCCTTCCTGAAAAAACGCCTTCTACTCCCCATGTACCATCATGATCATGTAAAGGTGTAGATTGTCCATCTTTCCATACAAGAGCTAATACTTCAAATCGCTTTAAAGGATCTTCATATAACAAGTGTCGTGCATATTGAGCCGAATTCGCCTTCTGTTTTTCTAGCGGAAGCCATGTTTTTTTTTCTAAAAGTTCTTCTAGTAATTTTTCAATCGCACAAACAATTTGATCTTCTAATAAATTACTATCAATTAAATCCGTTACAGCTTTAATAAATGTTTGAAACGTTTTACTTCCATTACACGTTAACATAAGTATCCTCCTCCACTCTTCTTTCACACACTTCCATACTAAATAGACCACTAAAAATTTACAATTGAGAAATAAAAAAACAAGGTACAGTAATTTTGTACCTTGCTGAACGTTTTACCTAGTTTTCAAAAGAATAGGTAAGTATTTTAATGTTTGTTCATTTTCTAATATACATTTTTCTAAATTGAACGATGGAGATAACTCTATTTTTTCAAAGGCATTTATAAAGGTAGTTAATGCAATCTCAGCTTCTAAACGTGCAAGTGGCGCCCCTAAGCAAAAATGAGGACCTTTACCAAAGGTTAAATGCTTTTCATTTCCTATTCTGTGTAAATTAAATTTAGAAGCTTGTAAGAACTTTTTCTCATCTAAATTTGCTGCACTAACCCACGCAACAATCATTTGATCCTTTTTCATAAAAGGTCCAAATATATTTGTGTCCGCTGTAATCCTCCTAGCTAATGTAATGGGAAAGCGATAGCGTAAAACTTCCTCAATCGCTTTTGAAATTAACGTAGGTTCTTTTCTTAACTCTTCATATATTCCAGGTGAATCTACTAAAAAGCAATAAAAGCTGTTAATAATTAAATTTGTAGTTGTTTCATTACCTGCCGCTAATAAACCTAAAGAAAAAGTAACTATTTCTTCATCGGTTAATCTTTCGCCTTCATATTCAGCTCGTATTAAATCTGAAATAATATCGTCGGTTAAATGATATCTTTTCTCTTGGACAATTGGAAGAAGGTATGTTTTAAATTCATTTAACGCAATTCCTTTTTCTACATCCAAATCGTTAAATTTTTCTTTACTATACGGTATAAATAAAATATCAGACCATTCTTTAATTTTTTTACGATCCGTTGTTGGTACTCCTAATAAATCGGATATGACGGTAACAGGTAAAGCTACAGCAAACTCTTCAATGATATTAACCTCACTATATTTTCTGATATGTTGTACAAGTTCATTTGCGATAGCCTGTATTCGAGGTTTCCATTGTTCTAAACTTCTTGGAGTAAATGCTTTAGAAACAATAGAACGTACATTGCGATGTTCTGGTGGATCAGTAGAATTTATATTTATTCTAGTTTCTAAAGGTGGGATTGCGAATTGTCTTCGTTCCCTTCTACTGGAAAATAAGCGATAATCCGATAAAACTCGATTTACATCATCGTATAAAAAAACATTCCATACATCCTGCTCCTCATCATAATGAACCGGATGGTTATCCCTCATAAATTCATACCACTCATACGGATTCCACAATTCTTCTTTTGTTTTCAGCTTTGAAATTTCATGAACTAAAATCACATTTTCAGGCGAAGCCATAGTTCTTTCCTCCCTTTTCTTTTACAATAAAAGTGATAGGTCGGTAGTTCAAAGTTGTATAATCTAACATATGTTATTTTAACATATGTTAAAGGAGATTTTTCATTGGAGAACTTGAGAAATATATAAGGGGGATTTTTATGTACGTTGACATTTTATTACTAGCAGAATTAACGACTGGACCAAAACATGGATATGAAATAAAGAAAAATGTTCAAAATCGGTTAGGTGAGAATTTCGAATTAAATCATAATACACTGTATCCCGCTCTTCGCCGCTTCGAAAATATGGGTGCTATAACGAAAAAAATACATAAACAAGTCGGAAAGCCAAACCGAAATATGTACGACATAACTGAAACAGGAGAAGAAATTTTTTCTGAAATGTTAAGAGAGTTTCCCGAAAAGATTGCGACAAATAACGCTGAGTTCCTTGTGCGTATCGCGCTATTTGAAAAACTTGATTACGAAGCTAGAAAAGAAATTTTAACAATACGCCAAGACGTACTACATAAACAACTTACTGCTATTCAATCTTTACATGTTAGCTCATCTTTTATTACAGAAGTCATTGAATTTAGTAAATCACGTATTGAACATGAATTGCTCTGGATTGCATCACTTATGAAGAAAATATGAAAAAATAAAAAGAAAAGTTAAAAACAATGAATGAAAATGAGATTTATTATCAATACTATTATTAATAAAAGGGCAACCACGATTTGGCTACCCTTCAAAAATTTATACTTCTGGATCAAAAGTTTTGCAATCTGTTTCTTCAGTTGTAGATGCATGTTTACCTTTATGACTTACTACATAAATTGCATCTGCACTACATTTATTGCCGTTAGCCCAAAATTTACAGTTGTTTACTTCACATAAAACGTCTTGTGCCATAGTATCACACCTCCTTGTTCTATTATCATTAACAAAATTCGGAGGTATGATACTCTTTGTCATGCATTTTTTATTACCTTTTTAACTTTCTTAATGGTTCAATATCTCCTTGTACAATAGCATCTATATTTTCGGTTATTTTTTCAATGTCAAAATGCCACCATTGAATTTGCAATAATTCTTCTATTATTGTATTTGTGAATCGTTCCTTTATTTTATTTGCAGGATTTCCGCCAACAATTGTATATGGTACGACATCTCTAGTCACAACAGATTTAGCTGCAATGATTGCACCATCCCCTATTTTTATTCCGGGCATAATAGTTGTATCCATACCAATCCAAACGTCATTTCCTATAACTGTATCACCTTTGTAAGGTAAATCAGACAAACTAGGTGTATACTTCTCCCACCCATTTCCAAATATATTAAATGGATATGCCGAAAATCCATCCATCCGGTGATTCGCTCCGTTCATAATAAAGGTAACTCCATTTGCAATACAACAAAACTTTCCAATGGTAAGCCGATCTCCAATAAATTCATAATGATATAATACTCGATCTTCAAATGTTTCTCCATCTTTCGCATCATAATAAGAATAGTCACCAACAAATATATTAGATTTCGTTATTGTATTTTTTATAAAATGAACGTTTTGATTTCCTTCAATAGGGTATTTAACATTTGGATTAGGATTCATGTTGCACAGCACTTCCTTTACCATTCATTTCACTTTCTACTGCTATTACTGGCTTTAAATTGTATATAGGCAAAATAAACAATAATCCAATAACAAATAGTAGAGCCGTCCCCTCATACATCGTACCTAATGAAAACATCTCCTTTAATGAACCAGCTATACTCATCGTTACTACCATTGAACCGGTGAATAGTGGACTTAAAATGCCATTTACTCTACCAATAAAATCCGTATCACTATTTTGTATAATAAGTGTATTTATCCCTATTTGAATACAAGGTAGGGCTAAACCACTGAAAAGTTGTGCTGTAAGTGTCACCCATAAATTTGTAGAGTAGCCTATAATAGCAATTCCAATTGCCTGACCAAGCATACCTACAATTAACATTTTTTGCGGAGCAACGTTTTTCGCAAATACCATCGCTAGAGCTCCGCCAACAATCATCCCCGCACCATTTACTGTTAGTAACCATTGTAAACTCTCTTTTGATAACCCTAACTGCTCAGTCACAATAAAGATGCCTAGTGGCTGAATTAAACCTATACCTAGTCCTGCTGCCATAAAACAAAACCCTAGCAAAGTTAATGCTTTTTTCTTTTTTACATATTTAATACCATCCAGCATTTCCTGTAACAGCGTAATTTCTTTCTTCTCATTATCATTCTCAAGATCTTTCGGAAGAAATAACAACACAGCTGCTGCAAGTAAAAAAGCGATACCTGTTATGATGATTGAAATATAAATTCCAAAACTATGAAAAATAAATGTTCCAAGAATCGGTCCTAACACCATAAAAATCGCAAATATTGTTTGATATATAGACATCGCTAATTGAATTTGTTCCGTTGATAAATGCTGTTTAAACAACTTCATACCAGATGGTTGAGAAAACTGCGAAAGGATTGCAGAAATAAGCGTCACAAAAAACACGATTTTCCACGTTCCAAACATAAGAGTAATTAATACAGCGAATACGGAAATAGAACTTAACGTCTCACACCATATCATTGTCTTCTTTGGCTTCCACCTATCTGCAAAGGTCCCACCAATAAAGGAGAAGATAAAAATCGGCGCAAATTCGGCAACTGAAATCATCGAAATTGCAAAAGCATCACCTTTCGTCATTTCCATAACATAAAGTAATACCGCAAAGTTCCGAACCCAAATCCCAATTTGTAAAAATAATGCTGATGCTAGAATTCCTTGCACAAATCGATTTTTTAATACTTGTGATACCCCATGATTTTGTTTCGTTTCTGAAGTCGTCGACATAAAAAAGCCTCCTATTTCGTGTTCTGAATAAGAGGCAGCACAAATCATATGAAAAGACTATATATTCGCAGTGCGAAATACACCCCTTTTCTATACATGCACATACTAATCCTATTCAGAAGAATATTTCGTTTTTTAACGAAGATCTCTTACAAATAGAATTAGTTGATCATTGGGATGTTTTCACCCTTCCGTTTCGAATTTAAATAACACATACATACTCTATGTGAATCATTTGTCGTGTATGCATGTCTCAATATAACTATTCTAAAAAGACAATGGTAATTCCTCTAAAGAACGCATTAAGTAATTTCCTTGCCAGTTAATTTTTTCACGCTCACCTTTTATTTGTAACGAAGGCAATCGCTTTAACAAAGTAGTAATAGCAATCTTTGCTTCTAACCTAGCAAGTGGAGCCCCTAAACAGAAATGACTTCCATGACCAAAGGCAATGTGGCGGTTATTCTCCCTTGTAATATCGAATGCTTCTGGGTTTTCAAATACTGATTCATCACGGTTTGCTGAAGCTAATGAAATAATAACCATGTCTCCTTTTTGGATTGTTTGATCGTGAATTTGAAACGGCTCAGCCGCCCATCTTGCAGTTGTAATCTCAACTGGAGAATAATAACGCAATCCTTCTTCAATTGCAGAATCAATTAATTTTGGATTATCTTTTAATAACTGTAATTGATTTGGATTTTCAAGAAGTGCTAATACCGTATTTGTAATTAAATTCACCGTTGTTTCGTGTCCAGCTACGATAAGTAACATAATCATTGAATATAGTTCCGGGGCACTAAGTTTATGTCCCTCACTTTCAGCAAGTATTAAAGCACTCACCAAATCCTCTTTAGGATCTTGTCGTTTTACATCAACTAAATATTGAAGATATGTAATAAATTCAGATAGTTTCTTTTCAGTATCTTTTATTTCTTCAGGTGTTACTGGGGAGGCAATGACAGCATGAGACCAAATTCTAAATTTTGCTTGATCCTCTTTTGGAATGCCAAGCATATCACTTATTACAATGATTGGTAATGGGAATGAATAATCATCCACAAGATTTAATGTACCTTTTCGCTCTATCTCACTTATTAAATCATCCGCTATTCTCTGAATTCTTCCGTCTAATTGTGTAATCATCTTCGGTGTAAAAGCTTTTTGAACTAAAGATCGTAAACGACTGTGATTAGGTGGATCTGAATTTAACATGTGCGTTGTTAAATGATCACTATTGTCAACAGAAAGATACATGTTCTTTGTATCTTGAGAAAACACATTTGCCATATCTTTTTTTAAACGATTATCTTTTAAAAGTGGCAGAGCATCTTCATATCTTGTAATGAGCCATTCTTTACCGATTTCAACTTCATTTACAAATAATATAGGTTGCATTTTTCGTGACTCTTTATAAATTTCATATGCATCTTCTTTAAACTGAGCAGAAGCTAAATTAATGCCATCTTCTATTTTTCGGCCAACCTTATTTTTAATTGACATTACATTCCCTCACTCTCAATTATTTTTAAAAATCAACCCAATATTTGAATTATACTTCAATAAGAACTGAAAAATTGTAAATTTTCAATTAAAATCTTACTTCTAATATTGAAAAATAAAAAAGTGAGAGAGTAAAATCATTCTACCCTCTCACTTCCCATTATGCAAAGCACATAAAATTACTAATTTGTTGATATCGATAACTTACTTTACGGCGGCGACCAGCTTGCCAAGTGTAGCCGGATACCCCACTTCTTCTTACTTCTGTCGGAAAAAACCATAAGTCTCTTCCGAAAGGTCCAGGACGATGCAAACGTAAATAGCCCCATCTTCCAAGGCAGTTACACATCCATGATTTCATATTCCCTGCTTGTGCTGGAGAAGCAAATGTGGATGGTAAAGACGGAGCTTGTGACGGTGGTGGTGACGTTGGAGCATCTTCCGCATCATCTGGTCTATAATCTTCTAGTTCAACCTCTCTAACTTCGATATCAGGTTCATATCCGTATTGTTGTGGATTATAATACATCGTTTGATCATATGGATAATTTTGTTCGTTATACATATTAACAAATCACCTTCTTTTCATTCATTACCTTTAACATTCATATGTGATATGACACCTATCGGAAGCTTATGTATAGCCCAAATTAAACTAAAAAAATAAAGCTCGTATCTTTTTTTCAAAAATACGAGCTTTTTTATAAACGGAATATATTATTATTTTTTCAACTTCACACTATAAAAACGCATTTCTTCTAATAAACCTTCAAATTCAAATACCTCTTGTTTAATTAATACTTTCAAGCGATACTCTAAGAAAGTATCCCCAACTAATTGCTCTATAAGGCCAAGCGCTTCACCAATTACTCTCGGAGCTTTAAGGAAGTCTTTATCAGCACCTACTTTTTTCGCACACTCAATAATGAATTGGTCAAAATATTCTTCTTGTACAGAATGCACTTCATTGTCTTTCCAAACTCTTAAAAATTCCATGCTATTCGATAAACTATCCCACTCGTGTTCAAGATTCACTCTGCTTTTTTTAGTTAAAAACGGTGATTCTGCAAAACTATTTTGGAAAGTAGCTAAACTTTCGGGCGATAATTCTCCCGTTCCACGTATATCATACTCTTGGTTTAATATTTCT
This sequence comes from Bacillus cereus, assembly GCF_015071065.1. Lineage (GTDB taxonomy): Bacteria > Bacillota > Bacilli > Bacillales > Bacillaceae_G > Bacillus_A > Bacillus_A cereus_BA. The sequence goes on from NZ_VOVA01000003.1 coordinate 141,813, forward strand.
CTACTCATTTCAGATGTATTAATGATTCGAATATTTTTCTTACCTTTTAATTGCGCCATTACAAAACAAAGGCCTACATGTTCATGTGCGTTATCTGCCTTCCAAATGGTAATCGGTGTTTCATTAGGAATAGAATGTAGCTCTTCTAAAGTTTCCATAAATTTTGGTAAATATTCTTCTTCAAAATAACTATCATAAGAAGTTAAGTTGTTTAATAACCATTGCTGTCTAACCAGTTGCCCTTTATTCGTATGTAATTGATTAATCGGTCCAATTGAAAAGAATTCAGAGAATGCAACAACACTCTCCTCAAATAGTTCTTCTTGACTTAACATATATTTTAAACACCCAGTTGTTGAATCATCAAAAGCGATATGAATGTGTGTACTTTCTTTTACATTCTTTTTATAAGATGTATTACTCGTTAGTTGCTTAGGTATACTTATCAAGTGTTTAATCGTATCTTCACTATAGTTCTCTTCTAATAAATCTAATTGTATAAGAATGCTTTGCAGTAAATGTTTTGCTTCATCTTCGTACATATCCTCTACAACATTTTTGATTTTATCTATCATGTAAATCCCTCTATTCATTACTAAAATAACGTAGATTATAGTGTATCATTTTAGTAACGGTGTTTTAAAGTTTTTTATAGATTATATCTAATTATAATTTCATATTAGTACAGTGATATATTAGCGTTAATTTATGTTTATTTCGTATAGATGTTAATATTTCAGTACACTTCTTCTATTACACATCACTTTCACGGTATTTTTTATTTATTTTTAAAACGCTTTGTAAATTCTTTTATTTAAATGTATATTTATATAGAAAATAAAAATTACAGGAGCAATATCTATGGAGAAAGTACATACTTATTACAAACATTATTTAAAAAATTGGAGATTTATGTTCATTTGCATATTACCTGCTGTTGCTTTATTATACACTTTCGATGTCATCTTTGAAATACTGTTCCACCAAGATTTCTACTTGTCTAATTTAATATCTGCCATAATATTATTTTTATTATTTATTAATATTAAAGATAAGTTTCAAGTCAAAGATTAAAGAAATTTATGATAACTTCTGTTTTAATTTTGAATACTTTATTTTTGAAAGTGCTCTGCTTTATCAAAAGGTGATGCGACGTTCATCACCTTTTTTTATTTCTACAAAATGAATTTTTTATTAGGTTTTTTATCAATATCGTTTATTGACTTTCCCTACAATTTGATTCAAAATAAAATAAAATAGTTCAGCAATGAACAATTTCGAGTTGAATTATTTTATTTTGAAAGGAAGTTATTACTTTGAGTCTACATAAACAAGGTATCAAACAAGCCAGTGAAATTGTCCATTCATTTGTAAAAATAAACAAAGAAATTATAAAGTTTACTCATCAAAACGCTTCTACGTTAGGATTAACAGTTCAACAAATGGGCATCTTAAATTCAATTTATGCAACTCCTAATACTACTCTTAAAGATATCTCAGAACGCCTTTCAGTTCCTAAAAGCACAATGAGTGTAAATGTAGATGAGTTAGTTAATTTAGGATTAATTGAGCGAAAACAATCACATGAAGATCGTAGAGAAATACAATTAAAAGTAACAACACAAGGACAAGAAATATCTAAGAAATCCATTGAAAACTCTACTTCTTATAAAGCAATGGAACTAGCACTAGAACAACTGTCTGAAGAAGATATCCAAACCTTATTACGTATCCATAATGACTTACTAAATTCTCTACAACATTTTAAATAATTCGCCTCAATCATTTTTCAAAACCAATCTGATTTTTTGTTTTTTATTTATGAAACAGCTAGCTTTTGCTAGCTGTTCTTTTTATGGTTCTTTATCATTCTCTTGAGATTAAATGACTAGAACAAGCATACCTTGTCATATGTTTTAAAAAAAGATAAGGGACGTGACAACATTGGATAACAATAACAATCAATTTGTTTTTCATACAATAAAAAGTTCGGCAATTAAAAAATTTGTAATTATCGACTTAATTACTGGAACAGGAATTTATTGGACCGTAAATTTCATCTCCTCAAGTGCATTACTTGCAATTATTAGTTGTGTTTTGGGAACAAAAAAAATAAAGAAAATGCAACAGTCTTAAAACTCCAAACAAAAATCTATCTGACCAAAATGAAATTTCTATAACAAACCGTTATGTTTCTGCTTGCAATCTTTATAGTAGTTTTTGAATTGGTGTCTTTCCTTTTTAAATGTGCCCTTATATTTCTTTAGAAACTCATCATCCGACATAACTTTCACGTCAACGGTTTCAGGCATTTTCTTCATCCTATTTAATTTCTCTCATACCGTTTCCCTTCACTTGTCCACTTCTTCTTTATCTTCCCAAATCGGTATTTTTTCTTGTCCACCTCTTTTTTTCGGTTGTATATCAAGGGATCTATCCAACTGGCGTAACTCTTCACCAGTTGGGCACGCTTTATTCATTAGCTGAATGACTGTAATAACAACGTCAATCTTTTTGCTCGATGATATCGTCAATTTCGTATGTGACTTGAGTTCGTTATTCTTTTATTAGTCTCATATCATTCATCTACAAGGCTACCTTGATCGCCATATTTAGTACTTTCGATTAGTTAGCCTCTTTTATATTCCACCAGACTTCACTCCTTGAATACTTTTCAAAAAAACAATACATACTATTTTCAAGCCGCTGTATCCACGGCTGGTACTTCTTTCTTTTGTTACAGCGAAGCAGATAGGTTCTTCACTTATCTGCTTTCTCTGTATATTTTTAAAAACATCGTAAACACTACCTACAAGCTGTTTGAACTATCAGCTTCACTCTTCTTGTAATGGGAAAGCAAATTATCACAATTGACTAACTCATTCGACTAACTGGCAGACAACTAAAATTGTTGTCTGCTTTGTGTATGAGATTTTATATTTTACATATACTAGTTTTGAACCTGTAGACCAATACGAGCCATTTTGGTGTTTTGAATTTCCTTTCTTGGGATAAGTATATTTTACTTATCCCTTTTTTATTGTATAGATAAATACACTTAGGTTAACAATAATTACAAGCAGATTTTCTGTTTATTCGTAGTTCTAAACCAAAATATTTTTCTCCTTTAATGGACAGTAGGTACGACTGCTTGTCCTTTTTTATTTATATTTCATACGCTCTTTTTTGACTGCTTCGAATCACTCTATCCTCTTCATCGAAATAAATAGCCCTAAATAAGAATGACCAATATGCGGTACTATATCTCCATCAAATAAAACAAAGGGATTTTCCAAATAGTCGATGTTTGCAACCATATAAAATAGGCAGTTTCTGATTACCCAGAAACCGCCATACATAAAGATTTGTTAAGTATTAATTTCTTCTCATTACTAAAATGTATTATGTAACTACTAGTAGTTTATATATTTCACTGGATAATTGCTAATAGACATGTGAGAGATAAAAAAGCACACAGAGGAATATATAAAACCCCTTAATGATTTATCAATTCTACGATAAATCATTAAGGGGTTAACTAATTTTACTATGCATTATGCCTATTTCTTCGACGTTCCATCCTTGTTTGTCCTTGGATAGCTTCTACTTTATATTGCGGTTCTTGCTCTATCATTTGATTTGATTGAGCCGGTTCATCATAATTACGCTCATAAATTGTTTCTGGTGTTTTTCGTTTAGAAGATTTCCCACCAAACTTTAATAATTTTATCTTAAACTTTGGTAATCTAGGAATACGAATTTTAAATGTTGGTTTGTTGCGTTTCTTTTTTTGTTTAAATATATTTGTATTTTCAACTTTATTATCTTTTTCTTTTCGATGTAATAACATCGCAAGTAATCCACCTAATATAAGTCCTCCAACTAAAAGGAGAATATATAAGTAATGGCTTGTCATTAAACTCGTCATACGCTCAAGTATGACTAACGACTGTACTTCTTTTATATCCCATAGTAAAGCGGACCATAATGCGAGTAAGCCTATTGTAAGCCCGTATGTACGAAAGCGGAATAAACACGGAATTAACGCAATGCAAGCGGCGATTTTCGCGTTCGATATTATTGAACTTGTTGAAATATCCTGATTCCAAATGACTAACAGTAATGTTATAAATGGCGCATACGCTATCCAGCTACATATACGTGAATATATCTTTTTCGCAAAGTAACTACCGAAACTAGTAAAGAATAAAAGTCCTCCAATAAATAAAGATTGTTCTAGAGGGATTTGCTTCATAATACCCGCAACTGGAAAGAGGCCGCTTAGTACCATTAATAGCACGTCTAATTTCTTCACAATTCCCCATTCCTTTCAAATTCTTTTTTCAGTTCACAAAATATAAATTTCATAGTAATTGAAAAATATTTGTGATGCAGTTGTGATATTTCTAAAAAACATCTTAATCCCGAAAGTAAATAAAGTAAATATGAAAACGAAAATATACATGACAAATCATATCTATATTTACAATGAAAAATGACAAATCCTGCTCATTATTACTAGCAGGATTTGTATACTATTATTTATATTAATATCAATGCATCTTCTTTTTCTAAAATTATTACATCTTCATCTAATTCGTCATTGAATTCTTTAAACTCCCTTGAATCAATATCGGTAGTATAATTTTTAATTAATTTAGCCATATGCATTACATGCGTATTATGAATATTTTGTTCCGAGAGCACGGTTGATTTACAGCACATGTAATGTATCATTTTGGCGATTTCTTCTCTTTCTTCAGATTTTACACCAAACGGGATAACTTCGAGTATGTACTGCTGTACTATCTCATTACAATTTAATTCGTATGCAGCCGTGCTATAGTAAATTCCCATTTGATCTACAAATAATCTCGGTTTATCCATAACATATTCTTGGTCTCTAACAATATAGTTCGGTACATCTGAGTTAGTATTAATTCTAATTATATTTATATCCTCTTTAAAATTCGAGATTATTTCAGGTAAAACCCCAATATTAACGCTTTCATTTTGCAATTCTTCTATCCAATATTTCCTCATATTTGCATCTACAATAAAATAAACTTCTTTATTTTGTTTATATGCATCTTGTGAAATTTCAACTAATGTTTCTGATATAAATTGCTTAAAACGGACTCTTATATCATTCCTTTTTGATGGCTGTGGTAAAAACACTTTATTATTACCTATATTTAATAAAGTATAATCAATTGTGCCCCATTCTTCTTGACCATATAATTTATATAATATTTCTCTCCCATTTATTTTTGAAAAAATAGGTAAGAAATCATTTTTAGACATTTTCTCAATTGATAAATTTACAATTATCCCCGGTAATTTTATCTTATTCCAACTACGCTTTAAGAACCCCTTTTGTTCTAACAAACTAAGAATAGCAGTAATAATTTCTTTTTTAGATACACTTTGTCCAATAAATAAATTAATAAATGCTGAAATACGTTCCGTTCGAGCGAATCCCTCCCGAATGATTTGCTTTGGATTAATTTTTTCGCGACCATCACAATTTTTCATTGCAATTAATGCTAATTTCATTTCATTTTGCTCACCTGCCGTAACATGTACAGCTTTTACGACATCGTCTACAAGTCTCTTTTTGTTTTTATGGCTGTATTGCATTCTATATGGATTTTGTAATACTTTTTCAATGTTATATCTTACTATTTTTAACAACACCGGATTGTTTGCATTTAATACATAGGAGGAATCTCCCTTTTGAGCTAAAACTATTTTGCTATCTAATAACGCTTGTTCTATCTCTATTACTATATCATCTGACCATACTTCTAACGTAATTGTGTCTAATCCCTTTGGGGAAAATAAAGGTAATAACTCATTCTCATTATCAGTTAATACTTTTTCACATTCTGGAAGTAATGTGAAATATGGGAATCTTCGTTGGAATTCATTAAAAAGTTTCTCTTTTTCTCTTACCTTTATACCAAATTTTATTTTTGTTCCTTGAACTTTATATATATTTTCGTTATATGGAAGAAGCACTCTTACATTACTTCCTCTAATATACTCTTTCGGACATTGGAGAATATGCTCTAATTTAACTTCTCCCCCTATCCTATAATCATCTTTTAAATTTCTAAAACGTTTAATCCATTTTATTCCTTTTTCAGCTTGTTGCACTTTTAACTTTATAAACCTTTGTTTTTTCTTATTTAATTCAAATTCAGGAGTTGAAATCAGTATTTGGCTCCGCTTTCTTCCTAAAAGTATAGGAATATCTTTCTGATTATATTGTTGATAAAACCGCCTAATCCCTACGGATACTTTTAATAGCGGAATATTCTCCCCTCCACGAGTTACGTATTCAAAACGATATACATAAGCGAAATAATCATGTGTTTCTTCATCTTTAATTGGCTCAGACATCGCTTCAGAAACATGTTGTGATCTCAGTGGCGAAAAATATATTTCTTCCTCATTCTTATTTTCCATACGTAAAGGCTGTTCGCAAAAAATATGAGTAATTAGAGCTGGTACCCATTTAGAAAACATTTTTTTATCATGTAATACTGGTAAATTACTAATTAAATCATACTGCCATTCTAAATGTGGTGGATCTATTAATTTATTCGGTTTCCAATCATGAATAACCTCATACCAGCTTTGGAAAATATAGTCTAACTGTTCTTGTCTCATTGGTTCCTTAGCCACAATCCAAGGTGTATCTTCCTTTAATAGATATGGATTATGCTGAATGAATAATATATCAGAAAACATATCATACAATCTTTCATTTACAAGTTTTAATTTGCTCGTTAATAAAAATGTTCTATAATGTATCTCTACAATCTCAAGCCATTCAATAGGAAAGTAAATATACGATACTTTCTCATTATAGAGGGGTTCTACTATATTTTTAAATGTTAATAACCGTAATTTTTCCATATTAGTAATACTTCCTCTCTTAATTTATATTGATCATGAATAATACTAGAAAAGATACCAATTTTTTTAAGCATAAACGAATCAAATTTAAACCAAGCATATTTTAGGAAATAGCCAAATTACATTTAATTATATGAATAATATATTATTAAAACCGAATTAATAAAAAGTTACTATTAACATATAACTACCTCCTTATGTCACTATATATCACAAAAACATTATAATGCATTATTACATTTTATATCCGCTATTTACAAAAAATTTACAAAAATTAAATATAATAAAAGGTAACGCCTCTTTATATAGCGATACCTTTTATATACTCTTTATTAAATAACACCTTTAACTTCTTCATTCACCGGCCATTTTTCTAATGTATATGCCATTTCCCAAAATGAATATTCATATTGACTACTAAAAATAAAATGTTGTCTCATACGATTACGGTCTGCCTCTGTTACTTTTTCAGCAATAGTATCTAATCGTGTGATTTGCTCTTCTACTAGAGTACGGAACCAATCCGATCCATATGCAGAAATCCATTCTTGATAAATTGGCTCTTCTGGTTGACATTCTTTTAATCGTTCACCGATTTCATAATATAACCAATAACAAGGTAAAATAGCTGCAATAATATCCCCTAAATGCCCTTCATAAGCTGCACGGTACATATGAGATGTATATGCATATGCAGTTGGCGCAGGAATAAAGTTATCTTTTTCTTCTTTCGTAATCCCTAATTTCTTTGCGAAATTCTCATGTAATGATAACTCAGCTTCATACGTATTTTGTGCATGATGCGCCATACGGGCCGTCGTTTCTAATTCAAGAGCCTTTGCAGCACCTAACGTTTGTACTCTAGCAAAATGACTTAAATAATACGAATCTTGAAGCACATAATAGCGGAAACTAGCTAAATCTAACGTTCCTTCCCCCAGTTTTTTTACAAAAGGATGATTGAAACTCGCTTCCCAAATAGAATCTACTTCTTTACGTAATGATTGTGAAAAAGTCATTTAAATCCCTCCAATAATGTATACAATATAAGTATTTATCCACAATTATTAAGGCTGTAAAATAAAAAAACTTTCTTTACAGGCGTAAAGAAAGTGAAATTGACAGTATTTATTCATTAAATAGCAACGTCTTTCCCACTTCCCTACGCTGGCATTAACCAGATCAGGTACTAAGAGTCTCAAAATCCCATTTGATCTCAGCCTATAAAAGGCCCCCCTAGTGGATAAATATTTAGTTGTCGTATTGTAATTATCATAGCATACTTCGTGGAACTATCAAAATTTTTAATTGTACAATTATCTTAAAAACCTTCTTCTTTCCTTACTTTTAATGAAGTTTCAATTATCATATCTAATAGTTTACTATAATTAATTCCAGCCGCATCTGCACTTTTTGGCAGTAAACTTGATTGTGTCATCCCTGGTAATGTATTAACCTCCATTACATATGGAATTCCGTCCTTCACCATCATATCAACCCTTGCATAAACACTACATTTTAATGCTTTATAACAAGCCATTGACGCTTTATTTACACGTTCCTGTATTTCAGCTGGAAGTTCTATAACTTCTTCAACTGTACTAGCATCATCATATTTTGCATTGTAGTCAAAAAACTCAGCTGCATGTCGAATCGAAATGATAGGTAACTGTTTACCATCAAAAATTGAACATGTAATCTCGTCACCTTTTATATACTTCTCAATTACTACTTCAGAATCCCATTCGAATACCGTTTCCAGCATTGAGATTAATTCATTTTTATCATTGACGATCTTTACTCCAACACTTGAGCCGCCAGAGTTAGGTTTTACCACTAACGGAAATCCTAACTTATCTAACTCTTCAAGCTTTAGATCCTCCATTTTTGTAAGTTCAATCCAATCTGGTGTTTCTACTCCTTCATAACGCAAAATCTTTTTCGAAAGATTTTTGTCCATACATATACCGCTAGATAACATATTGCTACCGCTATAAGGAATACCTAAACTCTCAAGCGTCCCTTGAACTGTACCATCTTCTCCGTATTTTCCGTGTAATGCTAGCAATGCAAAATCAATGTCTTTCGCTTTTTCAATTAAATCCATTTTTTCATTTAACGTAATTGGAACTATTTCATACTTACTCTTATCTAAATGTGCAATCATTTCATTCCCAGTCATAATTGATACTTGTTTTTCAGAGGATACTCCTCCCATAATAACGCCAATTCTCATTTTCTCAACTCCAAGTTTCATTTTTTAATGTTTCACCAATTATTTGAATCCCGCTAACAATTTCCTTTTCTTTCAAACGTGAAAATCCTAATCGGAATGTGTTCGCTCCTCCTCCATCAGAGTAAAAAACATCTCCAGGAGAAAACGTAACTCCTTTCTCATAACACTTTTGTAAAAGTGTGCGGGCTTGAATTTTTTCTTCCAACTCTATAAATAAATGAAGTCCACCATCTCCAGTCATTCTTTTAAACGGAATGTACCGATTACACGCCCCAACAGCTAACTCATATTTTTTCTTATAAACAGATCTTGCTTTTTTTAAATATTTTTCAAAATATCCTTCATGTAAATATTGAAACAGAACAGCTTGATCTAACGTAGAAGTGTGAATGGTTCTTGCTCTTTTTACACTTTCTAAATAATGTATCAGTTCTTTATCTGCAATAATCCAACCTACACGTAAACCAGGGAAAAGTACCTTCGAAAAGCTACTAATATAAATCACATTATTACCCGCCCCAGAAAAAGTTAATAATGGCGCTAAATGTGAACCTGAATAACGTAATTCTTCATTAAACCCATCTTCTATAATAGGAATTTTGTATTTTGAAAATAACCTCATCAATTCCGTTCTTTTCTCCGAACTCGTAACAATACCAGTTGGATTATGATAAGAAGGAATTAAATACGCAAAATCAAAATCCATTTCACGCAAACTTTTTTCTACTTCATTCGTATCAATACCATCATCATTCATATTAATCCCATGAACTTCAAGTCCATGTAAGCGAAAAAGCTTCAGTGCAGCATGGTGAGTTGGATTCTCACAAATAACACGCCCTGATTTCTTCGATAAAGAAGATAATACAATATCTAACCCTTCTGTAAATCCATTTGTAATTAAAATATCTTTGTTCGAAATATCTACACCTTTCATTTCCATGTAATGAAGTAGATAATTCATTAACGGTCTATAACCTTTTGCATATCCGTAGTTCAATACGATATCCCCTTCAATGGACATACGAGTAAGAAAAGCTCTTTTGAAATTTTCAACATCAAATAGCTTTTCGTCCGGGGCTATACTATTAAAAACAATCATTCCTTTTTCCCAGCGAACACCATGTTTCATTAAATCTAATTCATCCGCTAATGCGGTAACTGTATTAAGTTTATTTTTCCAATCTATTTCAACAGACGAGGTGTTACTTATATCCACCTTCGCAACAAAATTTCCTTTTCCTTTAACTGCATAAATTAGTCCTTCTTGCTCTAAATCCGCATAAGCAGCGAGTACTGTATTTCTACTCACAGATAGTAATTCACTCAGTTCCCTTGTTGATGGGATTTTTTGGTTCCCTAACAAATGCCCTTTCATAATCATCTTTTTCAAATAATCCTTTAATTGAATATAAACGGGACGGTCTTTTACAACTTTAAAATCCTTAAACAATTCCTTACCCCCTGCAATTATTTTTGCATATTTATTTCATTCTCAAAAGGTCCACTACATATGTATTTTTTATGCATAGCGGTACGGTCTTACGAATCTTTTCGATATAAGTTAATTACATCTTTTAAAGCTGCTGCTGCAGCTCCGCGTGGATTAGAAGCTCCACCAATTGTAGTGACTTGTCCCATTGTATCTGTAAAGAACGTAATTCCTTTTTCTGTCCCATTTACTTTTGCTAGTGGATGATCTTTTTCTATTTCATTTGGTTCAACATTAAGGCTTACATTACCATCATCATCTTTATAAGCTGATGCAATTAATTTAATCAATTTATTTTGTTCCTTAGCACATTGAATTTGTTGTTTTGTAACGTGCTCTATCCCTTTTATATGTATATCAGCCAGCGTATTTTCTATCCCCATTAAACTATTTGTCAAAAGTAACAATTTACATGCACTATCCGAACCACTTACATCTAATGTTGGATTCGTCTCAGCAATTCCTTTATTTTGCGCTTCTTTTAGTGCTTCTTCAAATGTAACATTTGCTTCATACATTTTTGTAAGTATATAATTAGTTGTCCCGTTTAATATCCCTTCTATTTTTTCAATATTGCAACCAGCTAAACTAAATTGTCCGATATCTAGAGTCGGTAACGCAGCCGCAGTTGCGCCGCTATATCGAATACGTGAGCCTGAAATACGCGCTGCCTCATTTAGTTCACTCCAAGCCGTAACAAGTGCACCTTTTGAAATAGCTACTATATCCATTTGATTTTCAATAGCTTGTTTCATATACTGTTTCCCTGGATTTCCATTTTTAAGATTTGTAGCAGTTGATTCCACCAATACAGTACCATTTATATTAATCGTTCCGCGGTCCTCTGGATAATGTTCGATATATTTTTCAATTGCAGCAGAACCACTACCATACTTCAATAAATCTTTAATCTGCAACCCTTCCTCGTTATGTATTGCAATATTTCTTCCTATTACTCCACTAGCAACTAAGTCAATTCCATATATTTCATTTATATATAAATATTTTTCGTTTAATAATTTAACAAATTCTTTACCAACTGTCCCATACCCCGATAATACAACTTGAATTCTCATAAAATCACCCCATATTTTTTGCCAAATCACTCATCTTCAATATAATATAAAGCGCTCCCGAATGCCATCGAGAGCGCTTTATTACCATCTATTTAGGTAGTCGGGACAGTTATTCTGCAATTGTTCGGATTTACAATTAAAGATAGTTTCATCATATTAAATTGATATGATGAAACTATCTTCACTACTTAAAAAGGAGGAGCAGCATGCAAATTGGTTGGATTAAACATAAATACATTATCTCAATCTACTAAAATAACTCCCTCCGGTCTTGAGAATAATACTAATCTTTCTTCTTCTAAATTTGCGGAAAAGAAGTCAAATAATCCAATCAAATTTGATATTCGTACATCTGAACAAGAAATGAAACAATCGGACCATAAATTTAGCGAATTAAACTTATGGAAAATGCTAAAAGATAAAGGTGTACCTTTATGGATGATTTTAGAAATGTTACAGCAATTTCGTAAAGAAAAGGAATCTCAAAATAGTTCGGTTCAACATTCAAATGCGATTGAAGAAACGAGCGAGACTCGATTAAATGAAGTAATGTAAACTACGTTATTTAATAGGTCTATAAACAAAAAGAGTTCTAGGTTGATACAGTTTCTATCAACCTAGAACTCTTTTTTAAGATTTTTCTCCAATCGTTACAAACTGAAAAGATACTTTTCCTTCAAAACCTTTAATTAGCTTTCTTACTTTTACATTTTCATTAATCAATGTATTATCTGTCGACATTTTAGGTTTTTCATCACCTAGAGATTTTTTAAATTGAAGAAGATGCATTTTCGTTTCATTTACTTTTATTTCTTTATACACGCTATTTTTTGCTACAATCACATACCATTGCGTTGGATATTTACGAGTGTTACCTATCCAAGCGTCACTATCGTATGTAACAGGAATCTCTTTTCCTTCTAATTTAATACTTTTCATAGTCTTTTCGTCTTCATGTGTAAACAATAGTGAGCCTTCTTTTGGGAATTTCGGCAACGTATCTATAGGTCTAAAGTTGGATCCATTATCTCGTTTACGAAAAAGCTTTGCTTTAATCATCGCTTGTGCTGTAGATTCATTTAAAATTAATACCTGGCCATTTCCAAAATCACCTTTTTTCACAGAAAACACTTCATTTTCATTCGTAATTTCCTGATAACGATTAATAATTGGAGAAATATTATTTTCATCTCCAATTATTAATACACCGTTTGCTGGAAATGAGTTTTCATTTTTAGAGCATGCACTAAAGCTTATTAAAAGAATTATAGTTAACATTGAAATAGTTAAAGTTCTTTTCATCACGGTTCCTTTCATAATTCACTTCATTTTTTTACATACTTTTGTGTAATGTTACAAGCTAATATACTCTATTGCTCCATAATCTTATAAAGCTTTTGTAGGTAACGCCAACGGGTTATAAAGAAATATAAAACTTGTATACATATAAATGAAATTAAAATAACGATAGAGCTATTTAAAATAGAAAAATCGACTAATTGTTGTAATGCCGTATAAGCAACTACAGTATGAATCACTGCAACGATAATCGGTAAGAAGAACATTAATAATAACTGTCTCGTTACAACTTTTTTTAACTCTCGTTTACTTAATCCCATTTTCGAAATCATTTTATATTGCTGTTGATCCCGGTCCAAATCAGTATATAATCGGAAATAGATAAAACTAGCAGCGAATGTAAAGAAGACGATTCCGACTAAAACACTTGCCATAAGTAGTAAGCCATTCGTTTGCTTTGCACTTAACAACTCTATTGTTAGAGCTCGAAATACGAAATTTTCTTCTCTAGTATTTTTATCAAATATACTAATTAATTGGTTTGAAATCTCTTTCGTTTTCATCCAATCATCTACAACAAATCCGTAAGTACGATATGGAGCACCTATACCATCTCGTTCACTAGTATTAGGGATTCCATCATACACCTGATCTTGAACAGCGATATAAATACTTCTAGAATCATGTGGTAAAACTAAATTTTCTACAGCTTTTTTCACACGAAATGTCTTTGTCCAATCTCCTTGGATGACTTCAATATTCTTTTTATAATCACCATTTTTAAATTCTTGTTTTTGTGATACCATTCCAGGGATTAGTAAAATTTCATCTTCTTTTTCAATCGTTTCTTGTTGATATCCGAGCGCTCTCGCAAGCTCGTTATATTCGCTTAACTTCATTACATTTACGTTACTTTCTGTATAAATATTTGAAGATGAAGCCATTCGATACGGAATATTAGCATCAGCAAGATGTTTTTTTATTATAGAAAGATGTTTATCCGCTATTTTGTCTTTTTCAGGACCTGCATACAGAAATGTATACGGATTTGTCATCCTTACCAAATCTTTATTTCCAAGAGCAGCTGTTGTACCAATTGCTGTAAATGCAACCGCTGAAATAATAGATACTATAAAAAACATTGTTGCATTATCTTTCATACGGTAAATTAATTCTGAAAATGTTAATATATTTGTTCTCTTTAAAAAGAAGGATTCACTTCTTTTCGCAAGATGCAATATATAAACGCTACACTGTGTATATAAAAAGTACGTTCCTATAATAACTAGAAGTACACCCATTCCAAACGTAATAAAATTGGAACTTGAGATAAAGCGAAATACTGAAAAATATCCATATCCTATACAAATTAAAGAAAGTAGCGATAATATAATTGAAGATTTCGGTTCAGGTTTTGGCTTTTCCCCTGCTTGTATAAGTTCCACAAGTTCTGTTACTTTTATCATTTTAAATGTAAATAGCGAAACAATTAAAAATAAGAAAAGAAATGTGATGACTGTTAATAATACCGCCTGCACTGGTATATAAAAAGATAAGCCATTACTAATCATTAATACACTTGCACTTATCAATAAAACTAGTTTAGAAAATATGAGACCTATGAGAATGCCTATACAAATTGAACCAAATCCAATTAACATATTTTCAATTAATAATAATTTCTTAAGCTGTCTCATTGACATACCTTGCATCATTAATATGCCAAATTCTTTCTTACGCGTTTTTAAAAACGAGCTAACTGAATATAAAATAAAGAAAAATGAAAATACAAATATCAAACCTTGCGAAATTGTAAATCCCAGTGTACCGTATGCACTTATTGTTGCACTTGTCGATTTTAACTCACCTTGTAAATCAGGATGAAATAATAAAAGAGCATACGTAAAGAAAATCATAATAGAAAATGCACTACTTAAAAAGTGAGCAGCATAAGTACGCTTATTACGAAAAATATTATTAAATGCGAACTGACGAAAAGTCATGCCTTTTCCCCCCTAACAAAGAAAGGACATCCATAATCTTTTGATAAAATGCTTGCCTGCTTTCACCACAATAAATTTCGTTATATAGTTGACCATCTTTAATAAATATGACTCTGCTGCAAAAACTCGCTGCATACGGATCGTGTGTAACTAACATCATCGTTGCCTTTTCTTCCTTATTAAGAGTATCTAACATCTCCATTACATCATTTGAAGATTTAGAGTCTAAGTTCCCTGTCGGTTCATCTGCAAGTAATAATTGCGGCTTATGAACGATAGCACGAGCGATTGCTGTTCTTTGAGCTTGTCCCCCTGATATTTCAAAAGTTCTTTTATTCAATATATCTGTAATATTTAATTTCCCTGCAATTTCTTCTACTCGTTTGTTCATTTCTTGTACAGAAACACCATCTAATGTCATCGGCAATACAATGTTTTCCTTTACTGTAAGTGTGCTCAGTAGATTAAATGATTGAAAAACAAATCCTAATTTTTTCCTACGGAATAAAGCTAAATCTTCTGATGTTAACTGGAAAGGATTTGTACCATTTATTAAAATTTCTCCCGATGTTGGAGAATCAATAGTAGATACCATATTTAATAACGATGTTTTCCCGCTTCCAGATGGCCCCATAATCCCAACAAATTCACCTTCTTGAATTGATAAATCAATATCTACCAATGCTTTAAAAGGTATTTTTCCTTTATATACTTTACTAATACTTTTTGCATGTAAAATTTCCATTTATATTCTCCCCTCATTTGTACTGCTTACTATAAAGTGTAAAGGAATTGTCTTACAGCTCATATTGATTCATCTTTCATTTATCTTACACGCTTGTAAGGTTTCTGAAAAAACTGATAACAAATCTGTTTTCAAACTATAATTAATGTTTATTCATATTATAATATCTTTATAATAGTATGAAATACAATACTACTTTTTTCTGGTTGCCAGAACACTTCGTAAACCTATTAATTATATAAAAAAAAGTGGATTTAAGAGACGTTTATCATCATTAAAAGTTGCTGTATTCTTTATTAGTAACATGAAATATATTATAAAGAATAACTATACAACTTCAAAACGATGAATACTAACTTATAATTCACAAGTAACATCAAGAAGTAAATAGTACGTAAAAGAAGCTCAGAGTTTTAACTCTAAGCTTTTTTAATGATTCCATTATAGCTCCTTTTAAAGAGCAATATTTTTTACCCCGTATTAACGGGCAGTAAGACTCCCATCTCAAAATTCGGCGAATGCGAGGTGGTTAGATGGGAGATAACTGTCCGTAAATACCCGATTGGTGAAGGCTAATAATCAGTGGGGGATGGACAAAACCCCCACTGATTAAAGTTTCACTTTATCCATTCTGATTTACTCAATAGATAATGATTATATAGTTGGCTTTCTATCGTCTGTTGACTCTTATAAGTAAACCCGCATTTTTCAATAACTTTATTTGACGGTACGTTGTTAATTAAAGCAACTGCATTAAGAATATCTACATTTGTATTTTTAAACAAATAATCAATCAACCCTTTCGTCGCTTTCGTAGCGTATCCATTATTTTGATACTCGCTTGAAATGGCATACATAATTTCTCTATTCGGTGAAGGGAGTTCTTCTTTCATGCCTGTACAGCACCATCCAATAAATTCATTAGTTTCTTTTATAAATACACCCAGTTTTAAAAAATAACCATCTATGTTTGTTGTTTTTGTTACCTCATCAAGAAATGCTTTATTTGCTGGTATTTCATAATTTGCAACCCAATTTACTCGTTGTTCTTTCGTTGATTTCCAGTCTGGCAAAAACTTTTCTATTTGCGGTTGATTCGATATTTTATAAATGCTCTCCGCATCTTTGATAGTAAACTCTTGCAAGTATATATCTCCACAGTCTATTCTAAATAAATTAGTCGAACTCTCTTCTCCCATGTTAATCCCCCTTAATTACATTAAAGCGCCTTAATCTGCTTCGTAAGTTCTATAAATCGTTCATCAAGTTCTTTATATTCTTTATCGTTAGAAGTTAAAAAGCTTAATTTACCTAATACTTCTTGTCTCTCTGTTTCTAACGTTAAACGTAGCTCTTCAATATCATCTCTTGTCTTAATAGACTCTTCTAGCTGCTTTTGTATCGTATTATTTGAAAACATGAGTTTCGTGTTAGTTGTTTTCTCCAGAAAATATCGATCGTGAGAAACTATAACTAGTGTTCCATTATACTCAGCCAATGTATTTTCAAGCTGTTCCCTTGAAGGTAAGTCTAGATGATTTGTCGGTTCATCTAAAATAAGAACATCTTTTTCATCTAAAATATAAGCCATTAACTTACACTTTACTCGTTCACCCATACTCATATGCTCAATCGGCTCTTTCCATTGAGAAGCTTGGAACCCTAAATGTTTCATTAAATTTTGGACTTTTCCTCTTTTTTCAAATGTCTCTTTAAAAAATAAATCTTCTGGTGTTTTATCAAGTGGTAAATCAAATACTTCTTGTGTTAAATAACCGATGTTTGCAGATGGTGAAATCCATATTTCTCCTTGAACAGTTTCCGTTCCCATAATCATCTTCAATAAGGTCGTTTTCCCGCAACCGTTTGGTCCAATAATCGCAACCTTCTCACCGTGCTGGATTGTAAAATTAACATTTTCGAATAATGTTCGTCTATTAAATTCTTTCCTCAATTGTTTCACTTCTAAAAAACGTTTCCCTACTTTTTTATTCGCTTGAATAGTGAACTCAACTGAATACTCTTCTTTAACACGTTCTACTTTCGTTTTCTCAAGCTCTTTTTCGAGACGCTTTCGTTTTGACTTAACTTGCGCATCCATTCGCTTCGCTTTCACACGATAAAATTCTTTAACTCCTTCTTGTTTTGTAGACTGTGCATGTGCCTTTTGTGACCATGAACTTAATTCTTTTATATGTGTTTCTACTTGTTCTATCTTTTTTTGCTGTTTTTCATATTCACGCTGCTGCGCCATTCTTTTTTGCTCACGTGCTTTCATATAACTCGTATAATTACCGCTATGTTCAATTAATTTCTTATCCTCAATTGACCATATTTTTGTTGCGACAACATCTAAAAAATATCGATCATGCGATACAACGATAACTGTACCCTTCATATTTTTTATTTGTTTAATGAGAAATTCCGTACTCGTCTCATCTAAATGATTTGTCGGTTCGTCTAATATTAATACATTAGGATTTCCAGCAAAGCCTTTTGCTAGTCGAACTTTCAGCTTCTCACCACCACTTAAAGTAAGAAAATCGTTCGTTGGCACGCCCCATTTCGCAAGAAGTTCTGCTTCTTTTGCAACCACATCATTACTAATAAAAGATTCTATTTCTTGTTCAACATATGCCGTTGTCATATTCATTTGCTGCCATTCAACATTACCTTTTGATGGCTCAATCTTCCCATTTATTAATTGAAGTAACGTTGATTTACCGGCACCATTTTTACCAATTAATCCAATAACATCCCCTTGTTTTACTGTAACATTCATTTTCTCTAACAAAGTATTTTCCTTTATTTCAACATAAACATCATTTAATTTTAAAAGTTCTTTCATTTTACCGATCCCTTTCATTAAGGGAGAACAAAAAAATCCTCCCAAATTAATTTTGGCAGGATTAGTCGTTACATTATTTATACCCAAATAAGCTATTACACAAATCAAATAGCAAAACCGTTGAATGGAATTGGGCAGACTAATCCTATTTTTTGTAAATTGAAATTCATTTAATTTCAACATTTAAAAATAAGATTAGTTAATCATCGTCCACCCATCATTCCTTTCCGTCGTTAGTAACCATATTGTACCATAATGGTACTGTATGAGTAAATGTAATTATATGTGCTGTTAAAAAGATTGCTTTCTTTTAGATCTATTTATCATTTCTGCACTTCATATCAATTAAGCACATGTACTACTGGCTTTATATTTCCCTAGCAGTAAAATTCTAAGCACCCCCTCTTATATAATTTTTATATAAGTTAATCATTAATCATATATTATACATACTACATTTCAGTTCTTATAATTAAGATATCATTTTTAAGGGGGGATTCTACGATGGAATTTAGCAAACTAGGAAACAGTGGATTAACAGTAAGTAAGATTGCATACGGGAACTGGATAAACCATGGTGGAAAAGTAAACGAAGATACTGCAAATGATTGTGTGAAAGCCGCACTAGATGCTGGAATTACAACGTTCGATACTGCTGATGTTTATTCGGACACTATAGCCGAGGAAGTACTTGGCCGATCTTTAAAAGGTATACGCCGAGAAAGTATAGAACTATGTACAAAAGTATGCCATCCGACCGGACCTGGAAAAAATGATCGTGGATTATCGCGAAAACATATTATAGAAAATTGTAATGCGTCGTTAAAGCGGTTGCAGACAGACTACATTGATGTCTATTATGCACATAGATTTGATACAACAACTCCTCTTGAGGAAACGATGTTAGCTTTTGCTGATCTTGTAAGACAAGGGAAAGTCCTTTATTTAGGCGTAAGTGAGTGGACATCGGAACAAATCACCCGTGGTGCAGCACTTGCACGAGAATTGAACATTCCACTCATCGCTAGCCAACCTCAATACTCGATGTTGTGGCGAGTTATCGAAACTGATGTGATACCAACATGTCAACGTGAGGGACTTGGTCAAATTGTATGGTCCCCCCTTGCACAAGGTATTCTCACAGGAAAATATGAACCTGGTAAAGCACTCCCCACTCAATCACGGGCTAATTCAGATGCTGGTAAACCGTTTTTCCACAAACTCGTGCAACGTTGGATGAGTGATGATGTACTCACTGCTATTCAGAAACTCAATCCTATCGCGCAAGAAACTAGTCTTACCCTATCTCAACTCGCAGTTGCTTGGGTACTACAAAATCCAGCTGTTTCCTCTGCAATTATTGGTGCGTCAAATCCGGAGCAAATAAGAGAAAACGTAATTGCTGCTAGTGTTACATTACAACCAGAAATTATGGATCAGATTGATAGTGTACTAAAAGGTTTCGCTGAGTACGATCCGAGCAAAACAGGTTGAGACACCAGTAAATTTCTTAATAAAAACCATAAAACATCTTTGTAGTCTCATTTTAAAATAAAACAGAAGTTATCCTTTCAAATTTCCCTACTGCCCATCCCATTAAGGTGGGCTTTTTACTCTTTATATTCAAATTGTGAAGTCGTATAAACCTCTCTAACAACCGTTAAAAAGTGCTCTAACACTACAGACTTTTCATCTTGTCTCCATCCAATATATAAATTTATTTTCGGTGTATTTTCTTGAATGTCTTTATACATGACTCCCGATTTTTTATAACTTTCCACTGATGATGGAACGACAGAAATCCCCATTCCTGTAGCAACTAAATTCACAATCGTTTGCATTTGAATCGCTTCTTGAACAATATTTAAACTTACTCCATGTTCCCAAAAGTAACTAATAATTAAATCATAAAAGTTTGTACCAAAATGACGGGGAAATAAAATAAATGGTTCATCAATTAATGATTTGATTGAAATCTTACGTAACTGAGCTAAAGGGTGGTCTTGATGCAACACCAATTTTAAATATTCTTCAGAACAAACTTCGGAAGATAATATTTCATTATTCTGCTTGGAACGAATAAACCCAATATGAATTTGTTTTTCATAGAGCGCTTTTATTTGCTGGTCTGTTGTCATCTCGCGTAATATGAGCTGTATTTTAGGAAAACGTTCTCGAAATTTTTTTAATATCTCTATAACGGTTTCTGTAGAATCGACAAAACCGATTATTAAATGTCCTATCTTCCCTTCATCCGCAAGCTGTGTCTCTTTAATGGTTCTATCTACTTGAAGCAACGTTTGCCT
Organism: Bacillus cereus; assembly: GCF_015071065.1. Classification (GTDB taxonomy): domain Bacteria; phylum Bacillota; class Bacilli; order Bacillales; family Bacillaceae_G; genus Bacillus_A; species Bacillus_A cereus_BA. The sequence goes on from NZ_VOVA01000003.1 coordinate 162,742, forward strand.
AGCGCCCTCTAAAAATATTTCCCCCGCACTGGTAAGTTCAACCATTCTTTTTGTTCGATGAAAAAGTTGAACTCCCAATTCTTCTTCTAATTTACGAATTTCTTGGCTTAAAGGTGGTTGTGCCATCAATAGGCGCTCTGCCGCACGACTAAAGTTTAATTCTTCTGCCACCGTTATGAAATATCTCATTTTTCGAATGTCCATTACAATCCCCCAGTCATCAACAATTAACAAAAAAGTACTTTCAAGACTAAAAAGCATATGTATGACTAGTTGTTCTCTTACCTTTTCAGTTGCGTTTATCTTCTCTTATGTAAATAATCTTTCATTCTCGAATTGTATCAGTATTTCAAAATAAGGCTAAAAAACTTATCTTAAAAGTTCTTTAGCCTGAATCACTACACATTATAAAATTTAATTCGTACAACGGTACCATTACCAACTTCTGAATGGATTTCTACACTATGTCCTAATTGTTTTGTAATTTCATATACAAGATATAACCCCATTCCAGTTGATTCTTTAAAATCTCTACCATTTTCTCCGGTAAAGAAAGGTTTAAATACTCTTGGCAAATCTTGCTTCGGTATCCCGACGCCACTATCGGCAATTTCAAGTACAACTGTATTACCTTCCCTACATGTTTTCACTTTAATCTTTTCTCTACTACCTGATGAATATTTAATCGCATTCGATATAATTTGGCCGATTAAAAATTGTAACCATTTCGCATCACTTTCTACAGTAATGCCCTTATCAATTTCAAGCTCTGGATATACAAAATTTCGGATAAAGAAGCGTTTATGTTCATGCACGGAATCATTCACTATTTGATGTAGCTGCACTCTTTCTACATAAAAATCTTGTGTAAATGCTTCTAAACGCGCGACATACAAAGCCATCTCTAACCCCTTTTTCAACCTATCTGTTTCCTCATTAATACTTTCAAAACGCGAATCTACTTCATCTTGCGTAATTAATTCTATTACAGATAAAGGTGTTTTCATTTGATGAATCCACTGATTCATAAAGGTTAAATGATCATTATTTTTTCTCTCTTGTAATTGCAGCTGATTTTGATAATGACGATATTGTGTATCAAGCAGATCTTGGAGAGCGGTAGATAAAACTGCAAAATCAGATTTTTGAACAGATTCATCCAAAGATTGCATTGGATTTGCCAAACGTTCATAGAAAGAACGATGTGTAAAATAACGAAATAATAAATAACTTACCATAAAAAAAGCACCTAAAAACATTGCATATAATGCTGTTGTTATGTGGTTGTGCCCATCAAACCAATATACGAGGAATATGGCTAGTAGTTGGATCGCTGTAAAACAAATGAGTGGTATATGATCGCGTATAAACAGCTTTATCATTTTTCCATACCAGTATCCCAAGTAATATGCAACCTATATCCAACACTACGAATCGTTTCAATCGCCCCTTCAATATGTAACGTTTTTAACTTTTTACGCACACGTGTTGTATTTACACTTAATGTATTATCATCAACATAGGATTCACTATCCCATAATTTATTTAATAACACTTCTCTACTTACAACACGCGGATAATTTTTCATTAACGTCTCTAATAAAATAGCTTCGTTTCTCGTTATATCAATTTCTTGATTCATAAGTTTTAATACAAGTCTTTCGGGATATAAACAAAGACCTTGTTGCTCAACCATACGTTCTTCTAGTTTCGGTGCATAATCTCCGTAAGCACGTCTTAAATGACTACGAATTTTCGCCATTACAACTTCATAATGAAAAGGTTTCGGAATAAAATCATCGCCACCATTTTCTAACGCCATAACTTGATCCATCGTGCCTTCACGAGCCGAAATAAATAATATCGGACATGTAGAAACCGCACGAATTTGACGACACCAATAATATCCATCAAAACTCGGTAAATTAATATCTAATAAAACTAACTCTGGTTGTTCTTCTAAAAATATGTCTAACACATTTTGAAAATCCGATACAATAATTCCTTGGTAACCATATTTCGCAACATAAGTTGATAATAGCTCCGCAATTTTCATATCATCTTCTACAATCATAATTTTAACCATTATTGAACTCCTTTTTGATCCACAATCTTAAATATACTTATACAAAATAAATACTACCTCTTTTCATTAAATCCGTAAATTAAAAAAGGATGCTTTTATACAAAAGTATCCTTTTTTAATTTTTCTTATTTAATATCAAATTCACTCAGAGTAAATCCCAATTTTTCCACATAATCCATCCCAAGTTCCATCCGCGCCGTTTTCAGCGGATCCACAACTTGGCAAACTCGTAGATTACCAGCGGCTGATAATAAGAACGTTGCCTCCACTTTAGAAACCTTTAGTTCATCACATAAAAACGAAAACATATTATTTACTGCACGATTTGCAGCATCATCTAACATTTCCTCTGATGCAATTGTCATTATACGATCCTTTTGAATAGCCATCGGTAGTGGCCATTGTTTTCCCTTTATAACATCTACTTTCATTGTTACTTCACCAGCTACCTCTACACCGGACGCCCCAACTTCTCCATCACCCATCGCAGCATGTAGATCCCCTAATGCAAGTAATGCCCCCGGAACATTTACTGGCAATAATAATGTTGTTCCTTCTTTAATTTGTTTACAATCCATATTGCCACCATGATCATGAGGTGTACCACATGAAATGCTGGCCTCTTTTGGAGCCGTACCAATTACTCCAATCATAGGATTAATTGGAATTTGTATTTTATCAGAAAACATTACATGCTCGTTACAAATAGATACCATTTTCATCGCATTATCTTTAATTGCACTATCCATGACACTCAAATTTGGACCTGTCATTAAAACGCCTCGTTCTGCAATTTCAATCTTTTCAATCGTTACAGCTAATATATCCCCAGGCTCTGCCTCTTTAATATATACAGGTCCTGTTGCTGGATTAATATGATCCCAATCTATTCCTTGGAATCCAACTTCTTCAGAATTAATTTGATTTCCAAAACAATCGTATGTTTCAAATACAACTTGACTACCAGCCTCCACTTGTAAACAAGGTTGATTTTGTGGTGACATGGCATAAATGATATGTTCTTTACTAATACGATACATACAATCTCTCCTTCCTTATTTTTATATTTCTATATACAATTAGATTTTCTTTATGCATACTCCTTGTTTTTATATAAAAATAAAATGATGCTACTTCATTTCTAATTGTACTAACACTTAACTTACGTTCATACATACTCTTTACTATAGCACCTCGAGAAAGGCGGTTCCCTTATGCCTCTAATTCCCTACAATGAAAGTGACGTTGACTTACTAGCACGTTTAATACGTGCTGAAGCTGAAGGCGAAGGTCGGCAAGGCGAACAACTTGTCGGCTGCGTTGTAGTAAACCGTGTATTTTGTGATTGCTTAGATTTTAAACAGATCCGTACAGTACGCGATGCTGTATATCAAAGCCCTGGTGGATTTGAAGCGGTTCAATACGGATACTTTTATCAACGTGCTCGTGAATCGGAAAAAGAAATCGCAAGACGAGTTTTACAAGGTGAATGGCGCTGGCCAGCAAGATGGGCTCTTTGGTATTTCCGTCCAGTCGGGGCTTGCCCGCCCCAGTGGTATAATCAGCCGTTTGCAGGGCAATTTAAAAGTCATTGTTTTTATGAGCCTAGTGGCGATGAATGTCCAAAAATGTATTCGCGGTAATACAAATTAAGCACCGCAAGTACTTATTCATATGAGTACTTGCGGTGCTTTTGTATTTATTTTTAGAAATCTAATAACGAGACAATTTTTTCAACACCTACAACATGTATAAGTAGCGGTATACGCGGTCCGTTTACTTGATTAATAATAAGTTTATATATAGTACTAAACAGTAATTTTTGGTTTTCTTTCATTATTTTTTTATTCTCATGATGACAAATCGTATACAATTGTTCCATTAGGTTAGAATGGTCATTATTAGAACGAAGTATTTCATAAACTTCTACTACCCATTTTTTCTGCCAATCTTCTAATGTGTTATAAAACTCCGTATTTTTCTCTTGATTTATCGCAATCAATTTTTCAGATTGAAAATTTCTTATCCAATACTCTGCACGATTACTTATCTCTATCATTTCAGGTAATTCATAACTCCTATCTATTTCCCCTAATATATTTTTTAAAATAGATGAATCAAAATTTAATAATGGTAAAGTTCCTGCTACTTGATTAAACTTCGGATATTCTTTAAACCGGCTATCAACTCTAGAAAGTTTAATTGCATCAAATAAATCATCATTTTTCAGCGTTTTATTTTGGTAACTGTCCTTCAATCGTTCATACTCTGTATAATTTCGGATAACATCTTCATCAAGTCCAATATGAAAAGCTGCGCCCGGCTTATATTTTGCAAACATAAAAAGAATCACTTCTGGTAAATACACTTTTAATAAATCGCTTGGTGTAATGATATTCCCTGAAGAACTGGACATTTTTTCATTATTACCTTTAATTCCAATGAAATCATAAGCAATGTAATGAGGGGCTTCACGGTTGAAAATTTTCTTCGCAATTTCTTTTGATACATTATAACTACCCGTTTCCGATGAATGATCTCTTCCGCCCGGTTCGAAAATAACATCCTCTATCATCCATCTCATCGGCCAATCAATTTTCCAATTCAATTTCATTTTATTTGTATTTAATACCGATAATTCATTTTGATCTCCACATTCACAGTCATAACGAACTGTTTTTAATACCTCATCAAAATGTGTAATAGTTGTTGCATCTTTCCCGCACCTCTCGCAATATAACGTAACTGGATAAAAGTTTTCTCTATCTTCTTCGCGATGAACTTCTGTTTTAAAATTCATTACAATATCATATATTTCTTTTCTTTTATACAAAGACTCTAATATGTTTCCGTTATACCTTCCACTTCTATATTCAACATGTTGATAAATGAATTCTACTTCAATTCCAAATGCTTGGAGCGATTTCTCAAACTCTTTTTCAAAATGTTCTGCGTACGAGTTATAGTGACCATAAGGATCAGGAATATCACAGTATGGCATACCAATATATTTTGCAAAAGATGGATCAATATTTTTGGGAACTTTTCTAAACCTATCGTAATCATCCCATGAAAAGATAAAGCGAGTCTTTTTCCCTAAATCTTGAAGTGCCCTTACAACGAAATAAGTCGTTACTATTTCACGAAAATTCCCAATATGAACAGAGCCAGATGGACTAATTCCAGATGCACAAACAAAAGTTTCTTTGTTTGGATATTTCCTAATTAATTCATGTGCTACTTCATACGCCCAATGCATATATTACTCACCTCAATTATATTTTTGTTTTCGCATTTTCAGTTTTATGCAATAAAAAAACTCCCACCCCCAAGATTATTCATCTTGAGGACGAGAGTTATTAGCTTCGCGGTACCACCTCAGTTTGTTAATATGTCACCATATTAACCTCTTCAGGTACGACAAAATATGCTTATACCCTATCTCTATAACGGGAGAACCCGTCGCACCATCCCTAAATAAATTAGTTCCTTGCGCAGCTCCAAGTCTTTTTTCGTTAAGGTGTTTACCGCTCTTTCTCAGCTATCAGAGCTCTCTGTATGTATTCTTTCTTAACTACTCTTCTCTTCAACGCCATTTTAATTATTAGTTTTTACATATGATAATTTATAATATATATATTGTCAAATTTTTCTGAACACATGTTAATCAAACATTTTTTTCACTATCTAAAAAAATGTTTGATTGCTTCTAATTGTATCTTGTGACTGCACTCATCACAACAATATGCCCCTTTCGGTTTCTCTTTAAACCGCTTATACTTTTCACTTCCTTCATATACGCGAAATACATTTTTACATGAGAAGCAAATAATTTCATAAAACATCATATGCATTTTCCACCCCATAGTTATACGCTATTTTCGAATTATTTGAGGAGGTCCTCTTTTCACACCGTAAATCTTAATTTCATTTCATTGAATGAAAGGTTTACCTCTATTCTTATCGAACTTTATATGTATCTGTAATAAATTGAGGTGAAACATATTGCACAGAAATATTGAATTAGTCGTAGATGTAAAAGCAAGTTTAGCTGAAGGACCATGTTGGAATGAGAAAAAGCAACTTTTATATTGGATTGATATTATTGAGAAAAAACTATGCATTTATAATCCTGCTGAAAATACGAACCGAGTGATTACTCTCGATCAACAAATCGGTTGTGTCGTTCCATATCTAGATGGTGTAGTACTTTTAGCTATGGAAAAAGGGTTTTATTCTCTTAATCTAAATACAGAAAAACTTACACATATTTATGACCCTGAACCAGACTTATTAGAAAACCGCTTTAACGATGGAAAATGCGATCCAGCTGGCCGCTTTTGGGCAGGCACTACAGACTTATACGGTATTAATGCGGCTGGTTCCTTGTATTGTTTAAACAATAATTTCAACGTAGATAAAAAAATTGTACATGTAAATACGTCAAATGGTATAGCATGGTCTCCTGACGATACATACCTTTATTTTATTGATACACCTACAAAAAGAGTAGTCCGTTTTCATTATGATATACATACTGGTGTAATTAGCAATCCAACAGATGTTATCATCTTCCCTGAAAATGACGGTTTACCAGATGGGATGACAATAGATGAAGAAGGCTGTTTATGGATTGCTCATTGGGGAGGATCGAAGGTTACTAGATGGAATCCCTTGACTGGAGAACAAATTTTAAGTATTCCGATTCCTGCGTTATATGTAACGTCGTGTACATTTGGTGGGCCAAATTTAACCGATTTATATATCACAACAGCCAGAACAAGAATGACGGATGAGGAATTAAAACAGTACCCACATGCTGGTGGTATATTTCGAATTCAAACGAACGTTAAAGGTTGTCCAACATATTCATTTCGCTATAAAAATATAGGAGCTGAAACACAATGAACCGAATTAAATACATAAGAGAAGAAGAGAAAAAATATCACAACCTTTGCTATGATCAATATAAATTATTCGAAGCTGGATCTTGGCTTTATAAGCCTGTCAAAACAGTTATGGACATGATGGATTTTTTTGAAGAACAGAACAATTTACAAGTACTGGATCTCGGTTGTGGTGTAGGCAGAAACAGTATTCCGATTGCACAAAAAATCATGAGTGCTGGTGGCACTATTACTTGTGTAGATTTACTTGATTCAGCTTTAACGAAGTTACAAATTTACAGCAAAGAACATAGTGTATTTGAATACATAAAAATGGAACAATCAGCACTTGAAGACTACTATATTCCCTTTAATACTTATAACTACATCGTTGCGGTATCAAGTTTGGAACATGTTAGATCAATAGACGATTTTAAAAAAGTGCTTCACTCTATGGAAAATGGGACAAAGAGTGGCGGTATCAACTGTTTAATAGTTAACTCTAACATTCAAGAAATTGACTTGGAAACGAATCAAGAATTAGATGCTTTAATTGAAATTAACCTTTCTACGGAAGAAATGATACGTACACTAAAAGACACTTATACCGAATGGCAAGAAGTAAAAGTTGAAATAAAACATTTAACGTATGCTATTGTACGAAACGGTACACACATTCAATTAAATACGAATGCGATTACTTTTGTCGTGCAAAAATTGTAGTTTATACGAGTAGTGAAAATTTTGTTTTTTATAGTCACCACTCGTATATTTATGTAAATATCATTCCATTGTAATTACAATTTTCCCTCTAGTATGCTGACTTTCACTCAAAATATGAGCTTCTCTAACTCCTTTTTCATTAAACGGCACAACGTTACTAATGATCGGTTTGATTTTTTCAGCTTGGATCAAACTAGTTAATTCGTCTAATTGCTTTCCGCATGGTTTTAACCATAAAAACCCTGATTTTATGCCCTTTACTTCATGAAGCGGTTCATGGACGATAGAGATTAGAACGCCACCAGATTTAATAACTTGAAAACTTTTTTCTTGTACTTCTCCGCCGATTGTGTCTAATACAATATCATAATCTGATAGTAGCTCTTCAAATTTATCTTTTTTATAATCAATAACGAGGTCAGCCCCTAAACACTTTAAAAACTCTTCATTTTTACTACTTGCAGTTGTTGCGACAAAAGCTCCAAATGATTTCGCAATTTGAATTGCAAAATTTCCTACTCCGCCAGCTCCAGCATGAATTAATACTCGATTATTTTCTTTTATTTGTGCATAATCCACAAGACTTTGCCAAGCTGTAAGTCCTGCAAGAGGTATAGATGCTGCTTCTTCAAAACTAAGATTATCAGGCATACGTGCTACTAAATCTGATTTTACTGTAATGTATTCACCATAAGAGCCTTTCCCTATATTTTCAGGTTTCGTAAACACTTTATCCCCTATTTTAAAACGATTCACATCTTCTCCAACTTCTTCAATTACTCCAGCGACATCTAATCCTAAAGTAATCGGAAATGAAAATCGCAATTTTTCTTGTAAGTCTCCCTTTCTAATTTTCCAATCAACAGGATTTACAGATGTTGCATGTATGCGTATTAATACTTCATTACATTTAACAACCGGCTTTGGAACTTGTCTTTCTTGTAATTCTTCAACGCTACCATATTGATTAATAACAATTGCTTTCATTTCCTCGCCTCCTTGTTATTTATTTTAATCACTTACAATTATTTTTCAAAATATTTTGTTTTGAATGAAAATAAATATATTTGGAGGTGCTATGTATATTACTCTACTAACTAAGAGTCCAGGGTACAAAAAACATTTACCTTACTTTCATACAATCTAACTTACGGTTAAGAAAAACGCAAAATTATACCTTCTTTATTTGGAAATGAACTTTAATTGAAACGGAGAGTGTACTATGAGTGAACAAGTTTTCAAAGTAAACGGTATTGATATATGTACAGAAAGTTTTGGCAATCCTAACAATCCAGCAATTTTATTAATTATGGGAGCTACGTGTTCAATGGTTTATTGGGATGAAGAATTTTGTGAAAGATTGGCTAGCACAGGAAGGTTTGTCATTCGCTATGATAACCGTGATGTTGGGCGCTCTGTTACATATGAGCCTGGGACTTCTAATTACACTGTAGCAGACATGGCTGAAGATGCAATTGGGGTACTCGATGCGTATCATATTGACAAGGCACACCTTTTTGGTATGTCATTAGGAGGTATGATTGCTCAAATTGCTGCAGTAAAACACCCAGAAAGAATTTTAACCTTAACATTACTAGCAACAAGCGTTATTGGATCTGATAACAATACTCGTGATTTACCTCCAATGGATGAAAGAATTTTGACACATCATGCTATTGGTGCGAATTTAGATTGGACAAATAAAGATGTTATAGCGAAATATTTAGTTACAGGATCACGTCTACTCTGTGGATCAAAGCGTATATTTGATGAAGCAAGAACTTTGAAACAAGTAAAACAAGAAATAGAACGTGCTAACAATTTATTAAGCATGTTTAATCATGCCCTCCTTACAGGTGATGATTCTTATGAAGGTATACTTAAATCATTACTAGTACCTAGTTTAGTAATTCATGGTACGGACGATACAGCTCTTCCACTTGAACATGGACTCGCACTTATTGATGAAATTCCGAACTCAAAGCTATTCCCCCTTGAAGGTACAGGACACGAGAATCATCCCGATGACTGGGATAAAATTATTAAAGCAGTTTCAGAACATATATCCCATATAAGATAAGAACAACTAATAGAAGGGGCACAAATTGTTTTGCCCCTTCTATTTATAAAGATTACGATACAATAACAAAAACCCATCACTGTGTCCTTATGTATAGTGATGGGTTCTACCTATATTTTTCTATGTTCAAAAGAATGGACAATCTAATTGATCAACAGATTCCCACGATTTTTTTTTTACGCTTTCGGTGGATTTACTATTTTCTAGTGGTACGTTTTTAAATGGATTCATTTCAACTTTTAATAGAGATGATGGTTCTACATATAAAGAAAAAACATGGCTACTTGGCAAGGTTTTCGATACATCAATATCTCCTACTTGTTTAAATAATTGCTGGGCTGCAAAGAAAAAGAAATTAGTTGGATTGGATTGTTTATTAAGCCAAGCAATCATTTCAGGCGATACTGATTTATTAATATTAATTTTCACTCGATCACCACGTTTATATCGCCTAGATCGCATACTTCCACCAACTAACTTATCGTTAAGTTTGTGAATCCTAACTCTTTTTGCTTATGCTCTCTATATTTTGGCGAACATGTATATACTAAAAGACCACGAGCATTTGTAAATAGCGGGTTATCTACAAAAATCACATTTTTCAAGCGTCCTTTTTGTTTCAAAATCATTTTTAAGCTATTTTTAATAATAACTGCGCCCCCACCATAAATAAATACATATGGATCGTCTTTCATATCATCAATTTTGTTAATAATATCCGTTGCGACACGTGCTGCTAAACCTAAAAATGCTGGTTGCGATTCCTCAACTAACAATGCATTTCTTGGGTGCTTTTCATTTAAATAAATTTGATTAAATTCTGTAATGCTATCAATCGTTTTCGTAGGATATTTCCGATTCCACCTCGTAATAATTTGTAGTAACGTTTCTTTTACACCATAAGATAATCCTTTACTTAATTGCGGACGGAAATTTACCCCTAATGAAACAACTTCTTCCGTTGTCCCCGCGCCAATATCAAAAGACAATAAAGTTTTATCTACAAAATCAATTTCTGAAACTTGATTTTGTTCACATTCTATTTTATGTTTCACAACATTTCCTTCCTCATCATATACAATCCCCCACGTCCCAGAAGCGCCTTCAGGTAGACATTTACAAAACTCAATAGAAACATTAATCGTAACATCGCGCCCGTTTGGATAATGGAATATGACCTTGTGATTCCCCATATACCGTTTCGCATTTTCAGCAGCGATTTCCTGTGTAATAAGTTGCATTGGAAGAGCAACAGATAAATCATAACGAATATTAATATGACTTGAAGTTGGACTTTGACGCATAGCACTTATCGCTAGCCCTGAAAGGATTGTAATAACCATCAACTCATCAGTAGATTTATTTGATTTCTTCTCCACTTCAGTACCTTTTAATTGATCTTGAATCACTTTTTCTCCAACGATGTATCGTACATTATTTAACATTAGCGATGGAGAACTAATGGTCACATCAATGTGATTCTCTAATTCTGACGATGAAACATCACTCTCATCTAACAACCCCGTAGGCTCACCTATATATAAAGAATAAATACTCGGAATAAAAATAGGTTCCTGCCCTTTCACCATTAACTTCAAACCATTATTTCCTGCATCTGCACCAGCTTTTAAAAGAATAGACATAACTACCCCCTAATTTAATCTGACATCCCTTCCAAATATATGCGAGCCCATTCTTTTACATTCAAATGTAATGTAATTTTTTCTTCATCCTTTAAACAAAATATCATAAATATTCATTTTGTATGTAAAAAACATTTGACATGAAACTTTTCCAATTTTATACTATGGTTGTAAAGAGTTTTTTACAACAGTGGAGGTGCAATTATATATTGAATACTAAAAAGATTATCTTTGTAATCATTGTTTTATCGTTAATCGCGATACTCGGACATGGCGCATACAAATACGCAACTGAAGGCTCAATTTTGGGTGGAACGATTTTCGCTGCTTCTTTAATACTTAGTAATTTAATTAATCATATTACATGGGGGGATCCAAACGGAGTATCGAAAGAAAGTCAAGATGAGATGGGACAACAAATTACATATAAAAGCTTTAAAATCGCGTATTTTGTGCTTGTAGGTGTTATGTTCCTTATATTACTCTGCTCAGAAGGATTTTCTATGGGTTCCAATTTAGATGGTGTAAAAAACCTTCCACTCTTTATTGCACTCTGTTCTTCCTTTCTTATTTTCCCTATTGTTGAACTCATTGTCGCAAAACAATATAAATAAAAAATGTGGTTTTCTATATGCAGAAAACCACATTTTTTATATTCAAATCCCTTCTGCTATTGCTTTCAGCTTATTCACAGTTCGCCAGTTCCTTACTGTAGCTGGCGTATGTAATTTTTGAAACTGGTTCATTAGTTTAGAATTCCGAATGCTTTTTTTGAAAAATAAATACACTACTGTTCCTTCGATATGGAAATCTTCTATGTCATTTTTGTATATAAGTAACCGCTTACTGTCTTCTTCAGAAAGTGGATTAGCTAAAAAGGCCACATGTACACTTTCTCCTTCTAATAACGAATGGGTCTCGTAAGGACACTTTTTAATAATATTAATAAATTCATCATTTGCTCTTAACATGACCGGAACATCGAAATCAAAAATGTTCTTAATTTCACATTCAATTCGTTCCTTTAGAAAACTTATATCATCCTCTGATTCAAATACTACATTTCCACTTTGAATATATGTTTTCACTTGTTTTAACCCTATTGATTCAAACATTTTTTTCAAATCTGTCATTTTGATTACTTTATGTCCACCTACATTAATTCCCCGCAGTAGTGCAATGAAAATTGTCATATAATTACTCCTCACGTATTTAAGTGCTCAACAATCGATTTGTTTTGCACCTTCATATTTCTCGGATACTTGCTTTAATTCCTCTAACATATCATGCATGGACAATATCTCAAACAACAAAGCTTACTACATGATTTTTCAAGAGTAAGCTTTGTTATCTCATTATCTCGTTATAGGTAAATGTAATATGAATTGTTGTCCAATTGGTCCCATTCTTCTATACCCTTTATCTTGAAATCCAACTTTTTCATATAACTTTTGCGCTGGAATATTTTTTTCATTTACAGCAAGTACTACTTCATTTTTTATTGGATAATAATATTTTACAAAATCTTGTAGTAACGCCAATGATTTTTTAGCATATCCCTTTCTTTGTTTATTGTGATTAATAGAAAAAGAAGTTAAAAGTATGGCATCATTATTATTTGTAAACTCTTGTACTCTATCACCTGTTTGTAATGCAAATACACCGATAGGTAATCCGCTATAATCCAAAATAACAACAACATTTTTAGTTCGATCATTTTTCGCTTTCTCCAATAATTCACCTGGATTCGCTGTGAATTGAACTTGTTCACTTGGTAAAGTAAATGATCGTATTATCTCTTTATACTGCTCCTTATACTGAACTAATTGTATTTCCCCAGTATGTATGTTCATGCTAAACTCTCCCATTTTTTTATCATATTAGCTTAAGCCTTGCTGTGTTTTAGAATGCACCTTTCCATCCAAAAATGTAATCTCAGCAAATGATTTTGAATCGCTACCTTTCCAAGCAAAAATTTGTTTAATTTGTGTAGAATGTTCTACCCCTTCTTCTATGAGTAAATCCCCTTCAAAACCGATTAATTCTTTCACTTCTAAATAAGTCATTCCTTCATTAATATTTGAGAAATGATTTATATTAATGGAATCTTGCTTTTTATTTTCCGTTATAGTAGAAGACGTAGCTGTTTTCTTCTTCACTTCTTTCTTCTGGTCACACGCTGTCATACTGAAACCTATGCATAAACTACCTAATATGAGTGCGCTTTTTTTCATCATAACGGTTGTCCCTCCCCTCATTATTAAACCATATATTCCTTTAAAAATAAACTGAATATTTAATCTTACAGAAAAATCCCGTACAATTTAGTACGGGATTTTCACTATTTTTTCAAATGGTTATTTGACTGATCTTCTTGTTCTTTTCGTAGCTCTTGTTCTTCATCTTTTGGTAATTGTTTATCATTATCTTTAATCGGATTCGTTTCTCTATTTTCAATCATATCATTTGGAACTTGCGGCATTACTCGGCCAACAATTGCTGCCAATTCATCAAGTATACCTTCACCAGTTTTACCTTTTTTAATTTGCTTACCTATTTGTTTTAGTCGTTCATACGTATCAACATCTGCTACAACGACTGCATTAGCACCATTTGGGTCATTCTTTAAACTTTCTGCAACGGAATACTTAATTGACTCAACACGAGTTCGATCAAGTTTCGCTTTTACATCAATACCTACAACAGCATATTTCCCAACTACTACTGCTGTCGCATCATTCACACCTGGTACACTTGCAGCTAAAGATGCTAGATGATCAGCAGCTTTTTCGTTTGGCTTATTTGATTTGTTTGTATAATTAACATTTTTCATGGAGACATTTTTTTGTTCTGGCTTTTCATTAGGATTGTCTTTTTTTCCAATGCTACATCCAGTAATGACGAAACAAAGTATTAACATATATATAATGATTTTCATTATTTTCACCACTTTATCATTGATGTTTAATCATAAATTTTTTCAACAGCTTGCATCTTCTTCACTTTTTCTTCTGCACCGCTATTTGCGTTAATGAAAATTTGGTACGTATCTTTCCCTAAAGTACCAATAAATTCATAACAAAGTACTTCATTATGCAAGTCATTTACTACTACAGCTTTACGTTCTTCCATAACTTTTACATCGGGGTTAATTTTCTTTTTCGCCTCAGCAGCGGTTAGCTTCGCACTCGGAATCGTTCGTTTTTGATGCGATGCTAAATATTCCTTTGCGGAAAAACCAACAATCGACCCATCATCTAAAGCAATTTTCATTTGGATTGCTTCTGGATAAATACGCACTCCATTTTCACTTACAACGTACGTAAACACACCGATATTATCATATTGAGAACTATCAAACAGCTCCATATTGGTAAACTTGTGATCCTTTAAAAACGTCAATCCTTTACTTCCTGCATCATTTAAACTGATTTTTTGCTCTTTAATTTCTCGGTTATTCATTACCCAAATTGGATATCCACCTTTTCCGGTAATATCCATATAATACTCATTGTTCGTTGCTGGATCTTGAATTTTCACACTGTAGAATGATTCTTTTGCACCTTTTCCACTTTTCTCAACTTCTACTTTTTCATTCCCTTTTAAGTTTAAAAATGATTTCGCGATTTTTTCCGCTTCCTCTTTCGAAATCGCCTTTCCTTTTGCCTCAAATCCGCCTTTTTTATTCTTTTGTGCACTTGTAAAAGTCGGTCCAAAGTTTGTGGACGAGTATGATGTTACATTCTTTTCTACCGTCTTTAATCCATCGATAATTGTGTTATCTGCTGGATCTTGGTTTGACGCAAGAGCCATTTCTACATCCATCCAGCGAAGATTATTTTTCAATACAAGATGCTGCACTTTTCTCAGTTCATCTTGTATATTTCCTGCATTTGAATATAAACCTTGTAACGTTTTATATTCTTGATCATTTAACGGATCTTTTTCTAAATCACGAACCGCTGCACGATAACTAAAATCACCGATATTCGCAAGGAACTCTTCCGTTTTATTAAATGGCATTAATGTTAAAGGTAATTGTCCTACATCAGAACGAGCCTCTGATGTTAAACGCCATACATCTACTAAAGCTGGCGATAATGAGGAACGTGAATTCATCGCCAGTGTTGTTCCAATTTTATCGTGTAATAAATCAACTTCATATGCTAAATCATGAAACGCACGCTGATAACTATTTTCCGCTCGAATTAATACTGCATTTTTCTCTTGATGCTCTTTATAGCCCCAATACCCTGTTCCGACTACACCTACTGTTAACAATACGATGATAATACCTCGTAACATGTTTCCACCTCCGCTCTATTTACAGAAAATATGCTTACCAATTTTTTTAATTTGTGGACGAGTCCAAATCCATTTACTTGTCGCAGTATCTGGATTGAAATAATATAATGCATTCCCAGTTGGGTCCCATCCATTGATCGCATCTAATACAGCTTTTTTCGCCGTTTCATTTGGCGTTAAATATATTTGTCCATCTGCTACTGCTGTAAATGCTCTCGGTTCAAAGATTACTCCTGAAACAGTATTTGGAAATGATGCACTTGTGACACGGTTTAAAATAACCGCAGCTACTGCAACTTGTCCTAAATACGGCTCACCACGGGATTCTCCGTATACAGCGTTTGCCATTAGCTGAATATCATTTTGAGAATAACCGTTTGGAACATTTGTCCCTTTGCTTTGTGGTGGTTTATTTTCTTGCGTACCTCCACCGCTATTCCCTTTATTAGTTGTAGTACCTTTATTAGCGGTTGACTTATCATACTTCGTCGCCTTTACAAGCATTTGCTTCGTTTTAGCACCCGCTAAACCATCAACTGGCAATCCGAATTTTTGCTGAAAGTTTCGAAGTGCCCAATATGTACCCCATCCGAAAACACCATCAACTTTCCCCGTATAAAATCCGTTATATTTCAAACGAGTTTGCAGTTCAATGACATCTTCTCCAGATGCCCCTCTTTGAATCACTTGATTAGAAAAGGCTTCCACATTTTTGGTTTGTATACTACTTACCATTAAAGATAGCCCGATAAAGACAAGCAAGATCGCTATCTTAAAAACAGCTTTTTGACGCATGTATTTCCCTCCTTAATTACGGAAATGATTTCATGGTTATGTTTTGTAAAACCCTCGCTTTTATGTAAAGAAGACAAAAAAATCCAAACTTATATGCTTGAAGAAATATGTAAACAATATACAAAAAGAATAAAAGGAGCTTATTATGAAGCGATTCTTCGTACGTACAGCATTTATATTTTTTTTCATAACAACATGTTCAAATATATATACTGGTCCATCTATAGTTTACGCGCAGCCGCCCTATGCAAAATGGGGTAAACTAGCCGTTGAAAAAACGAAAGAACAATATCCGAAAGCTGAGATTATCGATTACCTTCATATAGGTAGAAAACCAAAAACTGTTCAAATAACAGTTGAAAAGTTTAAATTGTGGTTGCGTGAGGATGGAAAAGAGTATGGTGTTTTTGTGGATGTAGAGTTTGATACGAAAACAGAGAATTTTTTAAAGATGTCCTTTCAGAAGACAAATCGGTAAAACAAAGAAACCTCCGTCTTTACATACAGACAGAGGTTTCTTTATGTACTTCTTCCTTAATAACAAAAAATAAATACGTCCTGTTGTCAGTATGTATACTGTAGCTGCACCGCGAAGAACTCCAAACTGCTCGGAACGTCCGAGTGTGGCTGTCCCCAAACTACTTAATAGCAGAATTACCGCCACTAAAATGTTGCTTTCAATTGTGAAGTAACTAAAAAAATTAACTGGATTGAACGGTTTCACTTGTGTTCTTGTAACAAATTGAGTAATAAGTGCACTAAACGCTAGAAGACTTAATAACAGTCTATAAATCGCTATCATTTTTGCACTCCTCATAAAACACCTTCTTCCTCTTCTTATTTATGATTGGAATTCTCTTTTATATGCTCTATAAATAACTTTAATGGTACGAGGCCACGTTTAGGCATGTGACTACTAATAACAGCTACGAGCTCTAACTGCGGAATGATAATAATGTATTGCCCTCCGTATCCCATAGCAAAATACATACAATACGGTATGTGAAATCTTTCGTTATGTAATACCCACCAGTGATATCCATATGCCCCGACATGTTCATACGTTTCAAATAGAGCCTCACCTGATTCTTCTAACCATTTCGATGATACAATTTCATTACCCTTCCAATATCCATTGTGCAAACATACTTTTCCTAACTTTAATAAATCTATAGATTTCATTTTCATACCAAATCCACCAACATATATACTTTGCGGGTCTTGTTGCCACTCATACTCCGTAATGTTTAACGGCTCAAATAAATACTTTTTCGCGAACTGCTCCGTCGACATTCCAGTTGCTTGTTGAATGATGTAACTAAGTAAGTGAGAAGAACCTGAATTATAATTCATTTTCGTACCCATTTCTTCAATGAGCGGTTTTTCTAAAATGTATTGCACCCAATTGTCTGATTCCACAAAATCATTTGGGAAAACAACCCCATTTCCGAACTCTTGCCAATCTTCTCCTGTTGTCATCGTTAATAAATGATACAGCGTTAGTTCCCTCTTTTTCTCCGGTACATTTGGAATCCATGTTGTGATTTGTGTATGTATATTATTTATAAATCTTTTATCAATTGCGATACCAATTAATATAGATACGATACTTTTTGTAATCGAATTAATTTTAAATAAGTTATTTGCACAGTCTATCGTTTTATAGTATTCAGTCGTTAATTCCCCCTTTTGATAAACAAGAAATGTATTAACTTTTTTCTTTTCAAATTTACTTTGTAATTGCTCGAAATTCAAGTAATCTTCCTCCATCTAAATGATTATGTAATATTTGTTGTTCATCTCGTTCTCTCTATTAAATCATATTTGTTTTTAAAACAAAAAAATAAACTTGCCAGCCTTTATCAGCTGACAAGTTTATTCTTATAATTTCGTTCGAACGTTCCAAAGCTCTGGGAAGAAGCATTGATCAAGCACTCGCTTTAAATAAGATACGCCAGAAGAGCCACCTGTTCCCATTTTATGACCAATAATTCGTTCTACCGTTTTCATATGACGGAAACGCCATTGTTGTAACCAGTCTTCAATATCGATTAATTTCTCTGCAAGCTGATATAAATCCCAATATTTCTGCACGTCCGCATATACTTCTATCCAAGCCGCTTCTACAGTCGCATCCTCTTCGTAAGGCTGCGTAATATCACGATTTAACACATCTTTATGAATTGGGAATCCTTCTTTAACAAGCGCTTGTATCGCCACATCATACAAACTTGGTGAATGAAGTGCTTTATGAAGACGAGCATGTAATTCTGGGTCCTTTTCATAAATCTTTAATGCATGTGGTGTTTTATAACCAAGTGCATACTCAATCATTCGATATTGATACGATTGAAAACCGGAAGCCTGACCAAGTGAATCACGGAACTCAATATATTCTGATGGCGTTAATGTCGCAAGAATATCCCAAGATTGAATAATTTGCGACTGAATTTTTGATACACGTGCTAACATTTTAAAAGCTGGTGGTAATTTATCTTGTTTAATAGATTCAATTGCTGCATTCAGTTCATGTAAAATTAGTTTCATCCAAAGCTCACTCGCTTGGTGAATTACGATAAATAACATTTCATCATGATGATCTGATAATCTTTGTTGACTAGATAATAAGCTATCTAGCTGTAAATACTCTCCGTACGTCATATTCTCCTTAAAATCAGTGTGAATCCCTTTTTCCATAATTACCTTTTCGTTTTCTTTCATATTAGTCAAACGCCCCTTTTATATATTTCTACTTATATTGGTCTAATAACAGCGCGAACTGGACTCCCATCTGCATCTGTTAATGCAAGTGGTAAGGCAATAAGTTCGTAATCGCCGTCTGCTACGTGATCGAGTACGACATTTTCTAAAATGTGAATTCCGTGTTTAAATAATTGATGATGTGCTGCTAGTTCTTTATCATCTAAAGGATCAACAGAAGGTACATCTACCCCAATTAAACGAATGCCCTTACTTGATAGAAAAGGTGCAATATCAGCACGTAAATACGGGATTTCTTCTGGGAATTCTTGCGCTTTACCATGTGAAGATGTACGTAATAATAATCGCTCTACACCTTCTAAGTTAAAACGTTCTAATTCCTTTTCACCGATACTCTCCAGCCCTGAAACATCGATAACTCGTGCTGCACCTACATATACGTGTATATCTAAATCTAACACCTTCTTACCGTCATTATCAAAATGAAAAGGTGCATCAATATGAGTACCTGTATGGATACTCATCGTTAACTTTCCGACATTTACTGAACCACTGTCTTCTTTTGACCATGAAACTTCATACGAGAACGGTGTATCCCCTGGCCACGTCGCGATATCATTATTTAGCGGTTGTGAAATATCAATCCACTGCGATGTTTTCATGCTTATGCCACAACCTCTCGCTTATTTTCAAAGTTTTTATATTCTTCTTCTTTCATAATTTTCTTTAAAATTTGTACAGAGTTCCATACTTCCTCATACGTATTGTATAAAGCCACAGGCGCAAGTCTAACTCCATTTGGAGCTCTAAAGTCCGGAATCACTCCATTTGCTTTTAACGCTTTACATATACGTGCCGCCTCAGCATGTTCTAAATAAATATGCCCGCCTCGTTTTTCATCCTCTAGCGGATTTCCGATTGTAAATCCCATATCATTTAACTCCAATTGAATTAAATCGAGCATATATCTTGTTATATGTAATGACTTTTCACGTAATCTCTCAATACGGGCATCTTTAAAAATTTCAAGAGAACCGATTAATGGTGCAATACTTAATACGTGAGGTGTCCCTATTTGATAGGCCCCAGCATGATCAGCCGCAGTTAATGTATGTTCCATATCAAACTGCTTATCTTTTCTAGAACTAAACCAGCCAGACAATCCTGGAAGTCTATTAAAGTGTTTATTATTTATATAAAGGCCCCCAACACCACCAGGTCCTGCATTTAAATATTTATAATTACACCATACAGCGAAATCAACATCCCACTCTTTGAAATGATGCGGAATAGAGCCAATTGAATGACATAAGTCAAAACCGATATGAATACCACGTTTATGAGCTTCAGCTGTTAATCGCTTCATATCAAGAATTTGTCCGCTTCTATATAGTACAGAAGGCAATAAAATTAAAGCGATATCATCGGTCATCGCATGAATAATATCTTCTTCTGAAAGTGTTCTACCATCTCTACTTTTTACTTGAACTAGATGTTCCTCTGGATCTAATCCTTTTAAACGAATTTGACTTTGAAGCGCATATATATCTGACGGGAACGTTAATTCATCCGCAAGAATTTTTGTACGAATCCCTTTCGGTTCATAAAAAGTTGCGATTACTTGATGAATATTCGTTGTCGTGGAGCCAGTTACAATCGTCTCTTCTGGCAAAGCTCCAATAAGAGGTGCAGTCAATTCCCCTAGCTTTTCTGATAGGAAGAACCAAGGATGCTCACCTTCAGTCCATCCATCAATTCCAAACTCTTTCCATGAATCTAGCAAAGTAAGTAACGATTTCTCTGCTCTTTTTGAAAGCAATCCTAATGAGTTTCCATCTAAATATATTGTTCCTTCTTTTTTATAAAATTCAGCTTGAAAATCTTTCAGTTCATCATGTTTATCACATTCAAGCGCATACTCATAAGTTGGTTGAAATGGTTCTTTATACATGGTGTCACCTTCTTTTAATTTTCTTTTTATTCTAACTAATTGAAATATATCATCTTAATTGATATAACGTCAATGATATTATGTCAGTTGACTTTATATGTGAACTTCTTTTACAATACAATTACATTTTCAGATATTTCAGTTTAAAGAGGTGATTCTTTGAAAAACTCTATTCTTTCAACAAGAAAACACCGCTCCTTAGAAACGAAAAAGAAACTTTTACATTCCGGTTATACTATTTTTATAAAAAACGGATTTCAGAAAACTACAATCACGCAAATTATTAAACATGCAGAAACTGGTTATGGAACAGCATATGTATACTTTAAAAACAAAGATGCTCTCCTCGTCGTTTTGATGGAAGATGTGATGAATCGCTTTTATGATATTGCTGAGCGCTCTTTTTCTCCTAATACAAAAATAGAAGCGCGCGATATGATCCAAAGTCAAGTACGTGCTTTTTTACAATTAGCTGAGGAAGAAAGAGCACTATTACAAGTTGTGGAAGAAGCAATAGGAACCTCTGAAGAAATACACCAAAAATGGAATGAAATTCGAGAACGTTTTATAGCACGTATTACGCAAGATATTATTCATTCCCAAGAAAATGGATTAGCACGAACGGAGTTAAATAAAGAGATTGTAGCATGCGGTTGGTTCTCTATGAATGAAATGTTCCTCTGGACAATTGTGCAAAATGATAAAGAGATAGATTTAGAAGAAATTGTGTATACGTTAACGGAGATGTATACGACGGGGTTATATAAATAGCACACTTCATTTATAAAGTGTGCTATTTTATCATTTATAAAAATATTCTTTCTGGGTATGGTAATGCCAATGGCGGTCTTTCAAATAAGGGAAAATACTGTAGTTTTAAAGATTCTCCATCTATCGCTTTCAATTCTCCACCGACAACTTCACATTCAAATACAACTACAATATGCTCTACTTGATCTCCATTCGAATATGTATGTCTGAATTCTTCCCCTCCAAACACTCCTTTTTCTTTTTTCACTTCTACTTTTAATCGGGTTTCCTCCCATACTTCCCTAACAATCGCGTCCTCTGGTCTTTCTCCTGGTTCAATTGCTCCAGCCGGTAAACTCCAATATTCTCCTCCAGGGTATTGAAATAAGATTTCCCCCTGCTCATTTTTAATAATAGCAGCTACACTTGGCATAAAAATAAGTTCAGATCCTACTTTTTTACGAAGTCTTTTATAATATAATGACATCGGCATTTGATTTTCTCCCCCCTTATAAACACTATATTTTCTAACAATTTTTATATAATATTATTAATATCAACTTCTATTAATGATATTGTATAAAACAGTATTTCCAAGGCAAGAAAAGAGAACATATCCTTACCTCAGCTGAAATTACTTATTGGATAACAGAAAAATTTTGTATTGATAAAAAAATGTACCAAGCAGCTACTGAAATTTTTAATGAGAAAACCTCAAAAAAATAAACCATTACTCAATATGTTAAGTAACGGTTTATTTGAAATATTTTATTAACGATACAATAATACAAAAAAGTGATGTAAGTAATAGCAAAAGCCCCATATTCCTATTCTCTTTTTCATCCTTCTTAAAGTTTTGTATCCCCATACCAACAAGCATGAAACCTAAAAGTAATTGTAAAATGAGCATACTTTGCTTCGAATCATCATTCCAACTATAGATGGAATAGACCATTACAATAATAGCGAGTATGAATGTAGTAATTCTAATCATAAGAACATCCCCTGTTTGATTCTATTGTTTTAACCTACTCACCATTCCAACAATAAACTTATACTCAGCTCTACTTTTTCTTACTTTCTTAAATCCCTCTTTCGTATCTAAAATAAAACAAGTTTTCCGTAACCAAATTCGTACATATAAAGACTCAAAATAAATCGGTTTTATAATTCCTCGTTCCTCAAATTCAGTGCCGTCTTTATTTTCCGTTTCCGTTCGAACGAACCATTTATTCCCGATTCCAATTTCAATATACTTCACAAAAGAACCCCCTATAGGAAATTTCCCTTCTAACTATTCTATTATTTCCCCGGTAAGCGCACATTCCGACAGAACGTGAGCACATAAAGAAAAAGTAGATTACAAAAATCTACTTTTATAGCCTAAATTTTTGCATTCGTTTATAGAACGTACTACGGGGCACATCTAATAGTTTTGCGGCTAATGAAACATTCCCATTCGTCTTATGCAATGCTTCAATCATGCTATCACGCTGTATTCTTTCACGGAAATTTAATGTATGTTCCGTTTTATTTTCAGCTTGCAATTCAAGTTGTTGTTCATTTCCCATCATTGTTTGTAATAAAAAAGAGATTTGTTTTTCGCATATTTCCCGTCCTTGCGACAAAATGTAAATGCGTTCTAATACATTTACTAATTCTCGAATATTTCCGGGCCATGTATGCTGTGAAAATTGATTACAAATACTCTTTGGAAATCCAATATTCCAATTCTTTCGCTCACAAAAATGCTGTATGAAATATGGAATATCTTCTTTTCTCTCTAATAATGATGGAACATATAGCGGATAAACATGTAAACGATAATATAAATCTTGACGGAATTTCCCTTCTTCTACTAATTGTAGTAAATCTTTATGTGTCGCAGTAATAATACGAATATTTACTGGTACTTCTTTTGAACTTCCAATTGGTGTTACTGTTCGTTCTTGTAATACACGTAACAATGCAATTTGCATCTCTGGTGGTACTTCACCAATTTCATCTAAAAATAATGTTCCTCCGTCAGCTTGTTCAAATTTCCCTTTATATCCTTGACGCCGCGCACCTGTAAACGCTCCTTCAGCGTAACCGAACAATTCACTTTCCATTAATTCTTTCGGCAATGAACCACAGTTTACAGCTATAAAAGGAGCATTTTTTCTTGGACTATTTTCATGAATGGCTCTCGCAACATATTCTTTCCCTACACCTGTTTCACCACATACATATACACTAGCGTCAGTCGGTGAAACAAGCTTAATTTCTTCTAATGTATGTTGAAATGCGCTGCTTGTCCCAATAACTCCAGGAAAAGAAACCCCTTTTATGAATGGGAAAGTAGAATGAAAATTCGTTTGTTTATTTTCCTTTACATAAATACATTTCCCTATTAATCTATCATTACTATATACTGGTACTTCTAATTTGATTTTCAATTCATTTTGCATTAAATTTTCAAGTTTCATTCGTGACCAATTAGATATTCGCTCACGAACCCGTTTGCTTGCGGAAACGATAACATCACGATGATTACAAATAACTATTTGTTCATCACTATCAATTACATCTAAAAAACGGTGAATTAAGTGTAGTTCATTTTGATGTACTCGAATACTACATTCACGTTCAATCGCGTGTGCAATTGAACTTACCATACCGAGCATATAAGGATGCGAAAACTCAATTGGACAGGATAAATCTAGAACACCAATTAATTTCCCATCATCGTTATGAATCGGAGCAGCTGCACAACTCCAGCTATGAGATGCGACGGAGTAATGCTCTGTGCCACTTATCATAATAGCCTCTTCAATTTCTAACGCTGTTCCTATCGCATTTGTACCAACAGCTGCTTCCGTCCATTTCACACCTTCAATGAAATTAATATGCTTCGCTCGTTTCAACGTTTGTTTATTTCCACTTAACGACAGAACATAACCATCTGGATCAATTAATAAAGCCATCATTTGTAGTTCATCAATGGTTTTTCTCATATTTTGTATTTGAGGTATCGCTATGTCAAGGAAGATTTCACTCTTTTTCTTTTGATCTTGAAAAATATTAGAAGACAAAACTTTCTGACCCTTATTCATATGAGGGTTCACATTCGCTTGTTTGCAGCGATACCATGACTCTGAAATTCTATTATTTATTCGGTCTGAATCGAGGATACCTTTATCCACAAACTTTTTCCATGTATGTAGGTAATACGGTGAAGCCAACATCGTATCATCTCCCCTTTAATTGTTTTGGAGATTTGTAAAAAAACATACTTTTATTATAAAACTCGTTAAAAGCGTTTTCAATACGATTAGAAAGACGACACAAATATGTTAATAATTTGAATATCTTAATGAGTTTCTTTATATTTTTTTAATAAAACTATATTTTGTAAGATTGATCCTATTAAAATAAATAACCATAGCCATTTCATCGAATGGCTATTTAAAAAGAATATCGTTACAGCGAGTATAAACAAAATAGTAGATGCTAAACTAATATATAATTTCGTTCTAATTCCCACTACGCTTCACTCCTCTATTGCTTTACAGTACATATTAACTCCTCATTTCTCATCTCCAATATGTACTCCTGTAAAACATATTCTTTCCCACCATTCTTTTCATACCAATCACATATTTTTTTACCGTGCATTTTATCATTTCTAATTTTCGTTTCGATTTCTACATAATCTTCATAACTATCATATTCCCATATTGCAAATATTTCAGTCGTACCATCATCATTATCCTTCATCCAGCGCCCTATTAAACGAGAACCGTACTTTAATTGATTTGGTAAATTTGTATCATTGAAATGATTATTAAATATTTCAACGAATTCATTTTTCACTATATAGTATTTCCTTCTGTAAAACATACTTCTTCACCTCTTTTATGAAAAGTACTATTCACCCTACCCATTACAACCGTATTGTAATACTTACCGTCCGACAGCCTCTTATCATTTTTCAGAACGCCTTCTACTTCAAAATCTAATTTTTTATAAAGCTGAATTGCTTTTTCGTTTGTTTCTAACACTTGTAACGCTATCTTTTTTACTTCATTTGCATCAGCCCAATTGATAGATTCTTGTAAAAGATTTTTGCCAATCCCATATCCCCAAAACTCTTTTAAAATACAAACGCCAAACTCTACTTTATGAGACAATCTCTTTAAATCAGATCCTTCACATCTTGAAAATCCAACGATACGGTTATGAACTTCCGCAACTAAAAAGATATTTCTCGTCTTTTCACTATCCGTTTTTATTACTTGCTGAAATCCGTTCGTATCTATAAATCCCTCACCTTCTTCTCTATCCATATTTTCAGTTTCTCCATCGATTTGTACTCTTATTTCCGATAGCTGACCTGCATCATGATCGGCTGCAGATCTAATCGTATAATCTAGTCCTTTTATACAATACTCTTTCTCTTTTATAATCATAGTAAACTCCTTTTGTTATTGAGTAGATTGGGCAATCACTATTTTTTTACCTTGATTCTCAAAACCTTGAATTATTTCTTCATGAGCTTCTTCATCTGTAATGATAAGATCAATTTCATTAAGAGACTCTCCTTTTATAAAACACTCGACACCAAGTTTATTATGGGGCGCTAAACAAATATTTCTTCGAGCAATTCTACTTACTGCTTTTCCGAAATAAGCAACTTCTGGTGTTGCAGTACTTATACCATATAATGAAACGCCATCACCTGTAGAAAAATAAAGATCAATAGAAAAACTACTAATTGCTTCCGAAGCAAATGTATCTGTAATATTTCCTGAAGATTTTACCTTACCACCTATTAAATACGTATCAATGTTCTTACATTCCCGTAACTTACTAGCTATTTCTATAGAATTCGTGATAACTGTAAATGATATTTCCGGTAAATATTTTAACATCGCATAATGAATAGAAGCCCCGCCAATAAAAATTGAATCACCTTCTTGTATATAAGATGCAGCATTTTTTGCGATTGCGTCCTCATATACTGAACTATCACTATAACGTTTAGCTGGTTCCACAGCTAAGTTTCTCACTCGCGCAAGTTCAATGGCACCACCGTGCGTTCTTTTTAATAACCCATCTTTCTCCATTATTGACAGATCTCTTCTTATAGAATCAATTGACATATCGAATCTTTCCGCAAGATCCTTTGCGATTACTCTTCCTTCTATTTTAAGCAATTCCAAAATTTTCTCTCTACGTTCTTCAGTGAACATATTATCACCAACTTTATTGAAAATTCAGAAACTTAATTTATAGTTCAATTATATGCACGTTTTTTCCGTTTTACAATGTATTCCATCAGATAAACCTCCTTTTTATGCACGGTTTATGAATTGTTATTTTATGTAAAAATGATTATAATTTAAATAACGAACATATATATAAATTCAACATCTATAAAATTTATAATAAAGGGTGTGATTTTAAAATGATTTTCCGTGCAAATGTTAATGTTTCCTTCATATTTTTTATATTTTTAGTCACTTTCATAATGAGCTCTATACCATTGCTCTCTCTATTTATGTATGAAACATTATCTATTGTAATCATTTTCCCAGTCATTTTTCTTATTTTTGCAGGTTTTATATTATGGTACGCAACTTCTATTACATATATTTTCTATAAAGATTACTTATTAATTAAAGGTGGACCATTTAAAAGTAAAATCTCGTACGAAGACATAACAGAAGTTTCTTCAACGGAAGAGAAATTCACTGGTTACCGAATTACATCATCTGAAAAAGGGATTGAATTATTTTACAAATCTGCAATCGGTGGAAGTATCAATGTTTTACCAATAGACAAAATAGAGTTCATAACGGAGCTAAGAAATCGATGTCCTAATGTTCAAATTCCTAAATCCGATTAAATTATAGTTTAAAAAGGCTACCACTCATTTTACACATGATTGGTAGCCTTTTATTTATGAACAAATCCGTTTTTTCACCCTATTCACTTTCCATCCATATAACCTGTACATCTAAAGAATTCCAAAGTTAATACATCAATGTATGCAATATCGTTATTTCGTCTCAATTAATACATCTTTTGCACTAATCGTAACCTCAACAAATGGACAATCAAATAAGACGCCAAGTTCAAAGCCATCTTCAGTAAGGGCTATTTCATGATAAAGCCACCAAGCACCTTCAAATTTCTTTGGCATAGAACATTTCTTCACTCCTGTAAAAGTTAGTTGAAGTTGATCAAAATCACTAAAAGTACCACTGCAATCTAATACGATAGACAACGTATCTTCTGACATTCTCTTTACTACTTTAATCACACTGTCATGTAGTGATGATTCATGTAACTGAACGACATTTGAGGGAAGTTTTTTCTTAATGGAATTAAAATATTCTACGTATGATCGATCTAATTGTGCCATTCTTTTCTCATAATCTGCTGTCCACTCTAACAAAAGTTTCTTTAATTCATTAGGAGGAAATTCTGAATCAATAGTGTTGTTATGAAAGTATGGATGTAGTGTTTCAGGAAGATAATTTAATAAATCCTCTTTTCTTTCCTCTACTTCGTCTTTCAAACTTTGAATATAATCCGAATCTAGTTCTTTCCATTCTTCTATTGAGTCTATAAAATGTACAAATCCTGAAACTTGCATTTCTTTATACCAATCACTTGTGAAATATTTCAATAACCTCTCTCCTAAAACATTTTCACATCCAATAAAAGCAATATATCCACTTATTATATCATTCCAATAATCATTTTTTCTAAAGAAAAAATGTAAAACTGTAAATATTCCGCCTATTATTTCTAAAATTTCATAATATTTACAAAACTATAAAATTAGAATACATTTTAACTTGTACAAGATTCACCTGTACAAAAATCTAAACAAAAAGGGATGGTTATATGTTGAAGAAATTAGTAGCAGGGACATTAGTAACGGGTTTCGCATTAACTGGAGGACTAGGAGTAGCAAGCGCTGAAGAAAAAGGTAACACAATTAAATCATTTGATTATTTAAAAGTTGATGAACAAAATGTTAATTCCTTTGCAAAATTAAGTGATCAGGATAAAAAAGACATCCAAATTACAATGGTATTACCTAAGCAAAATGAAAATGGAGATTGGTTAGCTTATGGCTTTACTAGTATAGAAACATTGGATGCTTATATTGAAAAGGATAAAAAAGTACTTAAAAATAAAATTAATCCTTTAGGCAGTGGTGCTGGTAGTACTGATTTTTATGAACATAAAGATAAAGGTGGCCAATATATTTACTGGAGCAGCGGCTTTAAAAACTTACCATCTAGCTGGAACGACAGAATTTCTTCTGTAAGTACAGCGTCACCTTCTGCAAGTTATTCAACAACACTTTGGGAGCATACTTCAACACAAGGATATGGAAAAGGTGTTACATTTAAACACGCTGATTGGTATGGTAAAACTGCTAATTTAGCTCCTGAATGGAACGATATAACTTCAGCAATCGACGTTAAAAAGTAATAGATTATTTAATTTCTACTGTTAAAAATTCAAACCACTATTCTCTCATTGATTTAGAGAATAGTGGTTTTTTATTGTGTTTTCATTTAAGCATGCACAGCATGTCCTACTGCTTGCAATAACGCTTCATGAATCGCTTCAGATAAAGTTGGATGTGCTGCAATATAATCTCTCATTATGTCAGCGGTAACTTCCGTATGAATCATCACCGTTCCTTGTCCGATTAGTTCGGTTGCACGAGGACCGATAATAGAAATCCCTATTATTTCTTGATATTTAGGTTCCACAATGACTTTTACTTTACCGGTTTGTTCTCCTAAAATAAGAGCTTTTCCGTTCGCTGTAAAAGGGAATTCTCCGATAAGAATATCACCATATTGCTCTCTTGCACCTTTTTCTGTTAAACCGACACTGGCAATTTCAGGAGCTGTGTATATACAGCGTGGTATTGCACGATAATTTACCTTTACATCTTCACCACTTGCATGTAAAGCAGTTGTCGTTCCTTCATGAAAGGCAACGTGAGCAAGCTGGACCCCTCCAATAATATCACCAGCTGCGTAAATATTTGATACATTCGTTTGCATATGCTCATTCACAGTAATCCCTTTATTTGAAAACTGAACTCCTGCCTTTTCTAATCCTAATTCTTGTACTCGTGGTTTTCGACCGACAGAAACGAGAACAAATTCTGGAGTTACTTCGTGAATACTTCCTTCGTACTCAAACGAAGCCTGCTTCTTATAATTATTTAATCCTTTCAAAGCTGCTCCTGTGAAAATTTCTACGCCGTCTTTTTCTAGTTTCTCTCTTAAAATATTTGCGATATCTTTATCTTCACCTGGTAGTAATTGCGGTGCCATTTCAACAATCGCAACTTTAGTTCCAAGGCGACTATATATACTTGCAAACTCGCAGCCTATTACACCTCCACCAACGATTAATAATGATTTCGGTATGTTAGCAAGGGACATCGCATGGCTACTATTTAAAATCCATTTCCCATCAAATGGAGCAAATGGTAACTCAGTAGGTTCTGAACCCGCCGCTATAATGAATTTCTCCCCATCAACTAGTTCTACTTTATCCCCTTGTAAAACTCGAACTCTATGGTCCGTTTCAAATTTCGCTTTCCCTTTTATTACTTTAATTTTATTTTTCTTCATTAAATATTGTATTCCTTGTACGAGCTGCGTTACGATTTGTGACTTCCTTACTTGTATTTGTTTCCAATCAATAGATATAGTTCCTTTGTTAAGTGCAACTCCATAAACATTCGCTTTTCTCACAATGTCATGCACTTCAGCACTTTCTAACAATGATTTCGTAGGCATACACCCAACATTTAAACACGTTCCACCAAGATCAGCTTCATCAATAAGAGTGACTTCTTTCCCATTTTGAGCTGCGGTAATTGCCGCTACATATCCAGCAGGTCCGCCTCCAATAACAACTAATTTACTCATTCTCTCACCTTCTCTTTATAAAAGAATTGTTACAGGCTCTTCTAAATACTGTTTAATTGTGCGTAAAAACGCAGCTGCTGGCGCACCATCTAATACACGATGATCGAATGTTAAACTTAAAGGTAACATACTACCTTTTTGTAATTCTTCTCCTTTATATACCGGTACATGTTCAATGGCACCAACACCTAAAATACCGGTTTCAGGCGTATTCAATACTGGTGTGAAATATTCAATTCCAAAGCTACCTAAATTACTAATTGTAAAGGTTGTCCCTTGCATATCACCACTACTTAAACTGCCTTCTCTTGCTTTTTGTGCAACGTTTTTAATTTGTTTAGATAACTCTACTAAAGATAGATTATTAGCAAATCGAATAGCTGGAACGACTAGTCCATTTTCTAACGCCACTGCCATACCTAAATGAACATGTTCAAATTGATGGATAGCATCATCTATATTAGCGCTGTTCATTTCTTTATGCTCCCCAAGTGCTAATACAACAGCACGAGAAACGAAATCCGTAATTGTTAGTTTGTTATCATATCGTTTTTGTACAACTTCCGCTATCTCTTTATGTAAAGCAACTAAATCTGTAACATTTACTTTCATCGTTAATGTTAATTGCGCGCTATTTTGTAAGCTTGCATGCATACGATTTGCGATTGCTTTCCGCATACCGGTAACAGGAATTACTTTACTTTCTTCTTTTGCAAACGTTTCTGGGATAGTTACTTTTTCTTCAAGTGTTTTTAATACATCTAACTTTGTAATTCTTCCACCAGGACCTGTTCCTATTAATGTGGAAATTTCAAGATTTTCAACTGTTGCAATTTTCTTTGCTACAGGAGATATTTTTACTCTTTGTTTCTTTGATCTTTCTTTCGCATATGGTTCTGAATGTTGTACATTTTGAAGTTCTGCTTTTAGTATGGATTCTTCTGTATCCTGTACGGTTTCATTTACAGCTACCTGTTCATTTGGTTTACCGATATAACATATTACGGTACCAGGCGGAACTCCTTCATCTTCGCTTACAGCTATATCCAGTACAGTCCCATCAGCGGGTGCTTCTATTTCTGTTTCAATTTTTTCAGAGTTTATACTAGCAATTAATTCACCTTTCGCTACATTATCACCCGCTTTTATATTCCAGCTCGTAATAATACCTTCTTTCATCGCCATACCTAACTTCGGCATTACAACTTCTACAGCCATGTTTCTCTCTCCCTTCTCATCGTTTCATTACACATGTAATAAAGATTGGTCTCCGATCATTTCTGATACAGTTTCAATTACTTTTTCTGGCGTTGGTAAATACAACTTTTCAAGTGGTGGTGAGAACGGAACTGGTGTATGTGGTGCTGTAATTCGTTTAATAGGTGCATCTAACAAATCAAAACCTTTATCCGCTACAATTGCTGCAATATCTGTTGCGATACTACATCTTGGATTTGCTTCGTCAATAACAATCAGGCGATTTGTTTTTTCAACAGATGCTAAAATCGTATCTTCATCTAGTGGTGATAAAGAACGTGGATCGATCACTTCTACTTCAAGTCCCTTTTTCGATAATTGTTCAGCAGCTGCAAGTGCTGTATGAACTTGTTTTCCGATTGCGACAATTGTTACATCAGAACCTTCGCGTTTAATATCTGCTTTCCCTAACGGAATTGTATAGTATCCTTCTGGTACTTCACCTTTCATATTGTAAAGCGTTTTATCTTCAAAAAAGATTACTGGATCATCATCTTCAATTGCCGCTAATAATAAGCCTTTTGCATCATATGGCGTGGACGGAACGACAACTTTAATGCCTGGAATGCTCGTAAATAATGCGTATAAACTTTGTGAATGCTGTGCCGCTGCGCTAAAACCAGCACCGTGCATTGTACGGATTGTAACTGGTACTTTCGCTTTCCCGCCAAACATGTAACGGAATTTTGCCCCTTGGTTTAATACTTGATCAAGGCAACTACCGATAAAATCATTAAACATTAATTCAGCTATCGGACGTAAGCCTGTTGCCGCAGCTGCCATCGCTGCTCCCATATAACCCGCTTCTGAAATTGGTGTATCTAATATACGATTTCGGCCAAATTCTTGTACAAGTCCTTTCGTAACACCGAGAACACCGCCCCATGCTTCATCATCTTGCAAATGATCAACTTGCGCACCGCCTGCAACGTCTTCTCCGATTAAAATGACATTTTCATCACGTCGCATTGATAACTTCATCGCTTCATTAATTGCAGTTGACATACTTACTGTTCTAGTCATTATTTTTCACCCTCCTCTTATTTGTAAGACACGTATACATCTTTTAATAATTCTTCATCTTCCGGATATGGACTATTTTCACTAAACTCAATTGATTGTTGCACTGCTTCATCTACTGCTTTTTCCATATCAACAAGTTCAGATTCTGTTAATACACCTTCATGAATTAAATGCTTACGGAAATTCACAATCGCATCTTTTTCATTTAAATGTTCTTCTTTTTCCTCTGCGGTTTTATACGTTTGTGCTTCCCCTTCAAAATGACCGTAGTTACGATATGTCATACATTCAATTATTGTTGGGCCACCGCCATTACGCGCGCGTTCCACTGCTTCTTCTGCTGCTTTATATACGGCTAGAAGATCTTTCCCATCTACTTGAACACCCGGAATGTTATAAGCTTTTGCACGATCTGCAATAGAATTACAGCTTGAAGCATATTCAAATGTCGTTGCTTCACCGTATCCGTTATTTTCTGCGATAAAAATAACAGGTAACTTCCAAATCGCCGCTAAATTAACTCCTTCATGGAATGTTCCTTCATTATTCGCTCCATCACCGAAGAAACAAACACTCACGTCTTTCGTACCTTTATATTTAGCTGTTAATGCTGAACCGCAAGCAAGTGGAAAACCGCCGCCTACAATTCCGTTCGCACCTAGCATTCCTTTATCTAAATCGGCAATATGCATTGAGCCGCCTTTACCTTTACATAAACCTGTCGCTTTCCCGAAAAGTTCAGCCATCATACCATTTAAATCACAACCTTTTGCGATACAATGACCGTGTCCTCTATGTGTACTTGTAATACTGTCATTATCTGTTAAGTGGGCACATACACCAACTGCTACCGCTTCTTCACCTGCGTATAAATGAACGAAACCTGGCAGAACGCCTTGAGCGAATAATTCATGTACCTTATCTTCAAACTTACGAATCTCTAACATTTTTTCGTACATCCAGTGAGCTTGTTCTTTCGTAATTTCATTCCCTTTACTTTCAGTTGTTTTTAACATGTCCAGCCCTCCTATTTTCTTGTTCGTCTTTTATATTGCAAGTACCGTGCCAATTTCCAGCCCTTGATTTAATAGGGATTTTCTTTCATTTAAAAATAAAAAAGTGGACAAAATGAGACATTAGTCTCGTTTTGTCCACTTTTGTTCACTCAATTTGAGAATCCTTACGTTATTCACCATCAAAACTCTTCTGTAATTTCCGAATGTAAATAATTTGACCAATATGATACGCATTATGAGTCGTTACATTAGCTAATACTTCCCACCACTTCGCAGATACAGGAAATCCAATTACATCACTTTCAACCTTGTCTTCATTTATGAGATTTTGCCATTGTAACAGTTTCTCTAGTAGTTTTTCTCTTAACTCTTCAAATGTTTGATTATCTGAAAGCATAAAACTTTTGTTATTATCACCAATAGCGGGCACGGCATTAACATTTGATTCTTTATACCTTGTTTGCCACGTCGAGTTCCAATACAGTAAATGCTGTACTATTTCAGCTATACTATTACTCTCTTCATTTGGCTTCCAGAAAGCCTCTCTCTCAGATAAATCTTTTACTGCATCTGAAAATGGAATATACCAACTGGGATCATTCGCATTTGCTAATAACTGATCTGCTAAAATATCTTTAACATGGAACACTTTGCTTCCCCCCGTTAAAAAGATTCATTTCAAAACAATACTCACTTCTCTATATACGCTGAGTTTGCAAGATCCCCTCTTTTTAGTCTCAATCCCATACATATGCACATAAAGAAACCGAAAGTACCTAATCCATACGCTGCAGTATAACCAATTTCCCCAATAATCCATCCCGCAAGTCCTGGTCCAATCATTTGACCAACTGCATAGAAAACGGATATAAAACTAATTGCCATTGAGACATATTTGGGAGATACTTGCTTTGTTGCCGCAACTTGAATTAATAAAAGGATACCTCCGAGGCTAGAACCCCAAATAATTGCCGATATGATAAAGCCAGTTATATTTCCAAATATAATTGGAATCATATCACCTATTATAGCTAATAAAAGCGCAATACATAACGCCCTCTTTATGCCAATCCGATCCGAAATCAATCCCCAGACAGGAGCTCCTACGATTGAAAACATACCAGCAATCGCATAAACAGTTCCCGAAATTGATGCCGAAATACCACTATCAATCATAAAACTAGTTTGATATATATTCGGGATTAAATAAACTAAACCAACAATAAAATACATCCAAGCAATAATATATAATTCTTTCGTTTTCCATAAAAATGATTTATTATTCCTTTTCCCCTCATCTTCAGTAACTCCTGGATTTTTCAAAACAATTGAAGTGACGAATACAACGATACATGTAATAACACCAAACAAAAACCATGCACCACGCCAACTATACTCTGGAAATATACGTACTACATAAGGAACAATTATTCCACTAAATAACATGCCTATGCCAGCACCGCTCAATAAAATCCCCATTACAGTTCCTCTTTTGTCTGGAAACCATCCTACAGTTATTGACATGAGTGGTGTATATACAAGAGCACTACCTGCTCCAGCACATAACATACAAATAGAAGCTATCAAAAATGAAGAAACAAATGCCAATCCTATTAAACTTATAACGACGAGCCAACTCCCTATTAATAAAACTGATTTTGCTCCAAAACGAATGGTGAGTATTCCAGATGTTCCGACTGTTAATAAATAACCTAAAAAGAGTACAGTTCCTAGCATACCTGATTGAGCTGTGGACAAGCGGAGTCCTTCCTGCATAAATGGCAATATAATTCCATATGCCATACGAGCAAATCCAGTCGTTGTTATAATAAGAAACATCCCTGTTAATACAAATAGCCAAAAATGACTTTCATTCCGCTCTTTCATTTAAATTCCTCCATAAAAAGTTATTTCCAATTGGATGTTGTTTGTAATTATAATGACCATTACAAAAAGCAACTACCAAATGACGGAGGAATTTACGGTATAGCGGATTTTTAATACATACGTAAAATTTCCGATGGATTAATTCCATACTTCTTTTTAAATGACTCTGAAAAATGACTAACATTATTGTATCCAACAGCTACTGCCGTTTCAGTTACATTACTAGTTCCCGATAGTAATAAAAGCATCGCCTGTTCCATCCGTTTTTCTCTTAAATATGCAAATGCGGATGTACCAAACAGCTCTTTAAATCCCAGTTTTAATTTATAATCATTTAAATCTACTTTTTTAGCTAATTCCAATAAAGATGGCGGCGAATCCATCTGCTGCAATAATATCTCTTCAGCTCGTTTTATTTTATTCGCATCACTTTTTGATAATACTCTACTTCTTTTTTCATCACGATCATTTAACAAGAATTTTCCGAAATATATGGAAAGCAATTCAAGCGCTTTACTTTCAACTTCTAGTTGATTAATACGATCCTTTTGGGGATGTTCTATCATTCTCTTAATAAGATTAGATGTTATAGAATCAATTGGATTTTGAAACTTTTTAAAAGATTGATTTCCTAATATAGAATGAAAATCAAGACTTTTTTCAATAGCATTATTCATCATGAAATGATTAAACAATTGTACAGGTATCCCAATCGCTAATGAATATAGAGGCGTTTCTTTTTCATATTCAAATAATACATCAAAATTATTCATAAAATATAAATAGCTATTTCCAGTCATTAATTCATACGAGGAATGACCAACTTGTACTTCTCCGAACCCTTGTAAACAAAAATTAAGCTCCACCATTGCTGCATCAGATGCAAACTGGATGCGATGATTTTTATGAAATTGATAATTTGATAACACAATTTCCATTCCTGAAAACGAAGTCCATCTTCGTATTTCACCCTTACCTATTGTTTTAGGCATATTCATATGTCTTTCCTCTACAACTTGTAAACCATGAAAGTATTTATGAAAAATATCATGAAAACCGTTAGTCTCCATGAAATTCACACTCCTTTTATGTAAAAACTAAAATTTAATTGATAATCACTTTCAATTATAACAAATATCTTTATACAATAAATAGATTTTATCCCCATAACTCGTTATGATAAAAGAAAAAGAAAGCGAGCGGACAATGAATAAAAAAATCGCGGTTATTACAGGGGCATCAAGTGGATTCGGACTATTAACGACACTTGAACTTGCGAAAAAAGACTATTTAGTCATTGCTACAATGCGAAATCTTGAAAAACAAGTAGACTTACTATCTCAAGCTACTAAACTCAACTTACAGCAAAATATAAAAGTTCAACAATTAGATGTAACAGATCAAAGTTCTATACAAAGCTTCCAATTATTTTTAAACGAAATAAACAGAGTAGACATTCTCATTAATAATGCAGGATATGCAAATGGGGGCTTTGTCGAAGAAATCCCAATAGAGGAATACCGGAAACAATTTGAAACAAATCTTTTTGGAGCTATATCAATCACTCAACTTGTCTTACCATATATGAGGAAACAGAAAAGTGGAAAAATCATTAATATAAGCAGCATTAGCGGCCAAGTTGGATTTCCTGGTCTATCTCCTTATGTTTCTTCGAAATATGCATTAGAAGGCTGGAGTGAATCACTTCGTTTAGAAGTAAAACCTTTCAGAATAGATGTTTCTTTAGTTGAACCAGGTTCTTATAACACGAACATATGGGAGGTTGGCAAACAATTAGCTGAAAACCAATCTGATACTTCCTCTCCGTACAAAGAATATATGGATAAAATACAAAAACATATTAATAGCGGCAGTGATACATTTGGTAATCCAATAGATGTTGCTAATAAAATTGTTGAGATTGCCGAAGCGAAACGTACTACATTACGATATCCAATTGGAAAAGGTATTAAATTTATGATCTTCGCGAAAAAGATTCTTCCGTGGAGAGTGTGGGAGTTTCTTGTATTGAGGAGCTTCAAGAAAATGTAAGTAACTTTATTGAAAAAATATGTAAGGGGTGCTAATTAAATGCTAGGTTTACCTTATGGTAAAGTGTTTTTAGTTCCGTGGTCCGAAGAGTGGGAATTTGAGTTTTCAAAAGAAAAACAATTAATTGAAGAACACATCGGTGAACACATTTTAGCAGTACATCATATAGGAAGTACTTCTATTTCACATTTAAGCGCGAAACCTATTATTGATATTGCGATTGAATTAAAAGATTATATAGATGGTATAAAATGTATTACAAAGCTAGAACAATTAAATTATAAATATAGAAACGATGTATTACCCGAAAGGTATTATTTCAATAAAGGTGAGCCAAGAACTCATCAAATTCATATGTATGAACAAGGGAATACATATTTAATGGAACAATTAAAATTCAGAGATTACTTAATAAACAATAAAACTTTTCGTATGCAGTATGAACAGTTAAAGATTCAACTTTCACAAACTAATCCTAATGATAAACATAAGTACGCAGAGGATAAAACAAGTTTTATTACATGCATATTAGATAAAGTAAATGATTAAAATCATATCCATTTTTAAAACGAAAAAGTAGCCATTTATCATCTAACAGATAAATGGTTACTTTTCACTTCATTATCTCATTATTTGTACAATCAATAATCATTTTATTATGCAGCAGGTGGAACGACGTAAAATAATATTGAAGTCATAAAAATAAACGTGAATACCCCGATTATTGAAAATATATATTCTTTCGATTCTCTATCATACTTCCATTCCATCAATGCTCTTAAGATTAACGTGCCCCCTAAATAAGTGAAAATGACATAAGCAATATTAACACTTTCGAATTTAAAGATAAAAATAAAACTAGTTATTAAATAAATAAAAAGTAGTCCTATTTCCAATTTTTTATGTAAACTATTTACATGTTTCTTATATCCCCAAAAACCTATATTCGGCATATTCAATTTTTTTCTTAAAAACTTATCAAAAAAATAGACAGCTATACAAAAAACAATACTTATAATCCAAAAAGTAGAAGTTCGCATTACTATCCCTCCTATTACTTTATTTATTATTAAAAATAAAGTGGACTATATTACGGTTATCCTTTTCTAAATAACTTACAATCCCTTCAGGGTATGTTGGCTTCGTCTTTAATTCTTCTATACCTTTCCATATTAATATAATATTCGCATGTTCTTTATGTCTTATTTCATTTGTAATTATCTCTTCAACAGTTCCCCAATGTATCAATGTACAATGATGACCTTTTTCGTT
Organism: Bacillus cereus; assembly: GCF_015071065.1. Classification (GTDB taxonomy): domain Bacteria; phylum Bacillota; class Bacilli; order Bacillales; family Bacillaceae_G; genus Bacillus_A; species Bacillus_A cereus_BA. Next base: position 202,149 of record NZ_VOVA01000003.1, read on the forward strand.
GTTCCACTCAAAAATGTGCTCATTTACAATTGCTAACTCTTGAACATCAACTTTCAAATCATATTCTTCCATTAATTCTCGAATTATTGCTTCTTTTGACGTTTCACCAAATTCAATAGAGCCACCTGGAAAACGATAAAATGATTCGTTCTCGTCACATTGTACTAATACTTTAGAATGATCTTCATTTAAAATCATTGCTTCCGCACGTAATCGAGGGTTTTTCATTTCTTCTCTCCCTTTAATTGCTCATTATATGACATTGCCATAGGGCTGTAATCAATAGGTATTAAATAAGAAAATATAGAATCAGCCCTGTTATCATTAACGATACAGCCCCACCTAAGGACATCAAAAACTCCCTCGATTCCCTGTCATATTTCCATTCCATATATGCATCAAAACTATATAACGTAATTAAAAACAGAAAAGGTAGAAAACCCATGTATAGGGGGTTTGAAAGAGAAGAACATATAATAATAACCACTATATAAGAAAAAATAATAATTCTGTTTCCCCATTTATGAGACTTGTTCACATATTTATTATTCCATCCTTTTTGTTTCGGTATATTCAGCTTTTTTCTCACTATATTTTCTAAAACAACTAAGAATAAGATCCATAAAACTAATACAATGACTTTCACATGAAACAGAGAGGTATCCTCCTTTACTTAATCGTTTGGATTTTCTCCGGCTGATTACTCGGATACGTAGCATTCCTTTTATTTTCAGCATCCCAACTAATAATTGTCGCACTATCTCGCCCCAATTGATGATGCACATGTTCTAAAACATTGTGAACATTTTCTTTAAGCTCTATATCATTTTCATTCATATCGTTATACAGATTTAATGGCGTTTCATAACGACGTTCCCCGCATTCTAATACTCCATCTGTCACCATTACAATTCGATTGTTTCCAGTACGTAATTCACGAATTCCTGATGAATAGCAAGGGACAGATAAATCAAAAGTATTTACATTACCAATCCATTCGTAAAAATGACGTTGATTTAGTGCGTATTGCCCTAATTTATGTAATTCATCATGAAATACATACACTAGACAGTCTCCAATAGATAGCCACCATATGTAGTTATCTTTTCTTACACAGATTAAACAAGCTGTCTCACCTTTAATTTTTTCACATTCTTCTTTAAATGACTGTGATTGAAAAATCGTAAGTATATGATTTTCAACAGATCGAAATACGGTTTCAATTGGTTCTTTCATTATCGCTTTTATATTTTCATATTCTTTTTCAATTGTATGTACTACTAAATCAACACTTTCTGCACTATTATGTCCGTCTAATATAACAGCGAATTCCCAATCACTATTCGACCAAACTAATGCACCATCTTCATTCTTTTTCGCCCCAGCACTTATATTCCCGCCGTATTTACCAAGTATAATATTACCATATTGCTTTACTGAACTTTCTCCTAAACACATTTCCTTATTTCCAACCCATGAATATTGTGTATTATTTGTTGTATGCATACTTATTTACCATATACTTTCGTATTCTTTCGCATATTTTTTTAATTTTCTCTGCGTCACCATATGGTGCGCCAGTCCAATTTGCTACTTCAGTTGGTGACCAAAACTCTTTCGGTGTATTCGGATAACGCGGAATAATGTGCATATGCATATGTGGTACACCGTTTCCTGACACGAAAGTATAAATATGTTCTGCACCTTCGCTTTCTTTTAGTGCTTTACTTACTCTACTAGTTATAAGTCCGAATGCTTTTGCCTCATCTTCAGTTAATTCAGCAAGACCAGGTACATGTCTCTTTATATCAATCATTATGTAGCCAAGGTAAGTTTCTTCCTTCTCCCAATGGACATGTCCAACGTATATGAAATCATCTTCATAAATAGCGCCGCCTGGAACTATAATGTTTCCCTTATGTTTTTCGCAAATGAAGCAGTTTTTTTCTGCTTGATTGTTTATGGACATATTTATCACCACCCTTTTCATATATAGTATCATAAAAAAAGGAAAAACAGGTTTTATATTCCGAAAATTCACTCACTTAACTTTGCAATTCTCCCATTAAAATCATATATACGATTCAATCAAATTTCATATTTAAAATTTACAACTCATTATTTCTTCAAAACTGTAATCCCGATACCAATTACAATTCCAATCGCAATTCCGATTGCTAAATTATCCGTAAATAAACCAGGAACTACGCCGATTACAATACCTATACCGACACCCATTGCCATTGCATCGTTTCCTTTTTTATTTTTAGCCAAAATAGCATCTCTCCTCCCATCAGTTCTCCCCATATAAAACGTTGTTATAACCTAATATACTCGCTGTTTCGCTTGTGTATTTCCAAAAAAATGTACTTTAGCTGTAAACATATTACTTTTTCATTCCCCTTAAAAACTCCTCTTCTTATGAAGAAATTTTTAAGTCACCATTACATATACATAGGCATTTACTATAAGAAAGATCAGTTATTCATTGAAGGAGGAACGATTCAAATGTATCCTCATTGGAATCCAAATATAAATCAACAATATGCTTACTCCCCCATACCGCAAGGAATACACTGCATTATGATTCGCAATACATGATGCAGCGCATCGCAAGCCTTGAAAGCCAATTAGCTAAATTGATCTCTTTAATCGAAGAAAATAATCATTTAATAAAATCAATGGAACAACAGCAAAACCAAGTTTGTGCACCAGCTGGAGGTTCTGTAATTGTTCGTATGTAAGTTGGATGCAATAAAAAACACACTTTGTAGTATAAAGTGTGTTTTTTATTCATTATTTTCTTTTTGTATAAAATCCTTGTGTAATGCGGTCTAATATAATCGCTATGACAACAATGGCTAGTCCCGCTTCAAATCCCATTCCGATATTAACTTGTGTTACAGAGCGGTATACATCAACTCCAAGCCCTGGTGCTCCCACAAGTGACGCTGTTACAACCATGGATAACGAAAGCATAATACTTTGGTTCACTCCAGCCATGATCGTTCCGGTTGCGAGCGGTAATTGTACTTTAAATAGTTTTTGTGATGCTGTGGATCCAAACGCATTCGCTGCTTCAATTAAATCCTCTGGAACTTGTCTGATTCCTAAGTCTGTAAATCTGATTGTCGGTGGCATTGCGAAAATTACTGATGCAATAATCCCAGGTACTACACCTACTCCGAAAAATGTAATTGCGGGAATGAGATATACGAATGCGGGCATTGTTTGCATAAAATCTAATGTCGGTTTTAGAAATTTTGAGAAACGTTCATTTTGCGAAGCTAAAATTCCAATTGGGATTCCTATAATGATTGAAATAATAACAGATGTAAGTACGAGTGCTAATGTTTGCATCGTTTGTGCCCAGTAGTTAATATTTAAAATAAATAATAATCCAATGAGTGTAAAAATGACTAAAGATAATTTTCTCGTTGTGTACCAAATGAGGAAACATAGGATAATAATCATCAACATGGCTGGTATTATTGTTAAAAAATTAGTGAGTAAATCAACGAATCCACCGATAATATAGGAGAATCCTCGGAACAGTCCTTCAAAGTGCTCATATAAACTTGCAACAAATGAATCGACCCATTCCCCTAATGGAATACGCGGTATACTATTCATCGTCTTTCACCTCTTCCTCAATGTTTCCAGCAAGAGCTTGAATGACACTTTCACGTTTAATAATTCCTCTTAGCCTTTTCTTCTCATCAATTACGGGTAACGGATATTTCATCTCCGCCATTTTTGCATACGTTTCCTCAAGTAAAGTATCTAAATACACATGCGGAATATCGTTAAGTAATAAATCAGCAATCGGCCACTGTTTTTGTACTGCTTTACTTGCATCATCCGCAGTTAATATACCTAAAAACTCATACTTTTTGTTTACAACATATACGGTAGAAACACCTGCATTCCTCATAATTTGAAGTGCTACACGTGGTCCACGATCAATTAATAAAGTCTCCGGTCGTTTTAATATAGATTCCGCCGTAATTACTTTTCCTAAATTCACGTCCGCCACGAATTTCTCTACAAATTCATTGGCAGGACTCATCATAATTTCTTCCGGCGTTCCAATTTGAACGATTTCTCCATCTTTCATTAATGCGATACGATCTCCAATGCGAAGCGCTTCATCTAAATCATGTGTAATAAATATAATTGTTTTTTCCATTTTATCTTGTAACTCTAACAATTCATCTTGCATTTCTTTTCGAATTAGTGGATCTAATGCACTAAATGACTCGTCCATTAGTAATACATCTGGATTATTCGTTAGTGCCCTTGCGATTCCAACACGCTGCTGCATACCACCACTAAGTTGACTTGGGTAATTATCTTTATGATGATCAAGTCCTACTAACTGTAGCGATTCTAACGCCTTATTTTCTCTTTCCTCTACTGGAACTCCTTGAATTTCTAACCCGTACGCAACGTTTTGTATCACTGTACGGTGCGGAAATAAAGCGAACTTTTGAAACACCATGCTCATCTTCGTTCTTCTTACTCTTCGTAACTCTTCTTTTCCCATCGTTGCGATATCTTCACCATCTATGTATATATGCCCCGCTGTCGGTTTGATTAATTGATTTAGCATTCGAACCAATGTAGATTTCCCACTACCAGACAAACCCATAATAACGAAAATTTCTCCAGTGTATACTTCAAACGTTGCCTTTTTCACACCAACGTTCATTCCTGTCTCCTTTAAAATTTCGGATTTGCTTTTTCCTTCTTTTAATAAGGTAAGCGCTCGTTGCGGATGTTTCCCAAATACTTTTGTTACATTTTCAACACGTACCTTTGTATTATCCATGTCACTACTCCTTTTCTACCCGTCTATTTACATAGTGTTGCGATTTTGCAAAGAAATATTACATAAAAATGACATTCATAAGCTTTCTTTAAAATTCTCGTTTCCGTTCATAATAAGAATGCTTACTTATACATTTATTTAAAAAGGCAAACGTTTCTTAGGAGGGTTTCGATGAAAAAGAAAATATGGCTTATATGCCTTGCATTATTTATTACTATGATTTTCACTTCATGTAATGCAACAAATGCAAATTCGAAAGGGAAAATTAAAATAGGTGTAACAAGTTGGAAAGAAAATATTGCGACTGCAAACATGTGGAAAGTTTTATTAGAAGAAAAAGGCTACAAGGTTGAGCTCATGTATTTAGAAAAAGCTGCGATTTGGACTGGAGTCGCTCGTGGTGATGTCGATGCAAATTTAGAAGTATGGCTGCCTGTTACGGATAAACCGCTAAATGCTCGTTATAAAGATGATATTGTCTTAAAATCAAAATGGTATGAAGGAACTGGACTTGGCTTAGTCGTTCCTTCTTATGTGAAAAACATAAACAGTATCGAAGATTTAAACGCTCATAAAGATGAGCTAGATAATAAAATTGTCGGGATTGAACCCGGTAGCAGTCTTATGAATTTAACGAATAAAGTAATGAAAGAATATGATATAAAGCTCAAACTTGTCCAATCTTCAGAAGCTGCGATGATGAGTGAATTAAAAAAGGCATATACGAAAAAGAAACCAATCGCTGTGACGCTTTGGAATCCGCATTGGGGCTTTTCAGAATTTGACTTAAAATATTTAAAAGACCCTAAGAAAGTATATGGTGAAAAAGATGACATTTATTACTCCGTTCGTAAAGGTTTCGAAAAAGATCATCCGGATATTGTGAAATACTTTGATAATTGGAAAATGAGCGATGAACAGCTTGGTACGTTAATGGTCATGTTAAATAAAACGAAAGATCCAGAAGAAGCTGCTCGAAAATGGATAAAAAAGAATCAATCGTTAGTCGATGAATGGGTAAAAGATTAAAAAAGCAGGCTAGAGAATAAAATATAATCTCTAGCCTACTTTATGTTATTTTTTCGTAACGACATCATCTACAATTCCATATTCCTTCGCTTCTTCTGCCGTCATAAAATAATCTCTTTCTGTATCATGTGCTACTCTTTCAATCGGTTGCCCTGTTTTTTCTGCAATCATTTTATTAATATCATGCTTTAACTTTAATATTCTTTTTGCTGTTATTTCGATTTCAGTTGCCTGCCCTTGCGCACCACCAAGCGGCTGATGAATCATAATTTCACTGTTTGGCAACGCAAATCGTTTTCCTTTTGCACCTGATAAGAGTAACAATGCACCAAATGATGCTGCAAATCCCATACAAAGTGTTTGTACATCTGGCTTAATAAGATTCATCGTATCTAATATTGCAAAACCTGCTGTCGTTGATCCACCTGGGCTATTGATGTATAAATATATGTCTTTCTCTGCATCTTCCGCTTCTAAAAATAATAATTGAGCTACAACACTACTCGCTACTTGATCGTTAATTTCTGAACCAATCATAATAATTCGGTCTTTTAATAACCTTGAATATATATCATAGGAGCGTTCTCCTAATTTTGTTTGTTCTACTACATAAGGAATTGCATTCATATTAAATCCCTCCATCTATTTTATGCCGCACTAAGCATACAACTGTAAGAAGAAGGTTTTTTCATACTGAATAATAACACCGGTTGTATTGATGGTAACTTAGTAAAATCTATTGTTGGAAGAAGCTTTGTTAACAATTCCGGTCTTTCCTCTCGAATAGACGTTACTACAACTTCAATATCTTCTGTGAATTCAACTATTTCAAGCCCTTCTTCACTTACAGTTTTCAGCCTATTTCTACTCCTAAATAACGATGCTTTCACTGCACCTTCCGATACCGAACATACTTTAGCAATATCAGCGATACTATATTGAAAAACATCCTTTAATAATAAAATTGTGGATTGTTGTACATTTAACGCCGATAATACTTTCCCTACCACTTCATGCAAATCTGCAATTTTCTCATGTGGTTCTTCAAAAGTAATTTGTTCCCTTATTTTTTCATGAACTGATTTTAACTTCATCTGATCTAACCAACGATTTCTAGCTATTTTATATACGAGCGTCATACAAATATCTTTATTACTGTATTTTTGAAGAACTTTACAAACTGTTTCTTGGGCGAGATCTTCGCCGTCCCATTTGTTTTTCGTTAAAAATGTACAGTACCTTTTTAACTCTCCATATTGCTCAATTAAAAAATTTATATTTGAATCATTCATATCGATATGGTTCTTTAAAATCTGAGTTACTTTTGTGCACAAAATAACCACTCCTTTTCAGCGCTTAGTTATTAAACGATTGAACAAATAAAAAAGTTACGGGGCTTATAATAAATTTTATGTTTATGTTCATGAATACAGGTCATAAATATGTTATATAGCATTTTACATGAGGAGGAATCAATTTGCCAAAATTAACAGTTGAAGGTACCGGAACTTTTGATGTTGAGGAAGGGACAAAATTAGTATTAGCTCTTGAAGATAACGGTGTACACATTCTTCATCGTTGCGGCGGGAAAGCTCGTTGCACAACTTGTAGAGTAGAAATTATAGCCGGTGATTTTTGTGAAGCAAACACTAATGAAAAAAACGCGATTACGGAAAAAGGAATTGAAGATCATTTACGCTTATCGTGTCAAATGCGTGTACATAAAGATATAGTCGTTCGTCCCGTACTTACAGTCGAAAATTCAGGTCTTGATGCTGGACCACGTCCGGCGGAGTAAACTGATGAATTTAAAACAGTTCGCTGGCGAATATGCTGCTGGCTTTGTAAAAGATGGAATGAAGGTTGGGCTTGGTACAGGTTCAACTGTATATTGGACAATACAAAAATTAGGGAAACGTGTGCAAGAAGGTTTATCCATTCAAGCTGTACCGACATCAAAGGAAACTGAAGTATTAGCACAGCAACTATCCATCCCGTTAATTTCGTTAAACGACGTACAAACTCTTGATCTTACAATCGATGGAGCTGATGAGATTGATTCTGATTTACAGCTTATAAAAGGAGGCGGTGGTGCATTACTTCGCGAAAAAATTGTGGCCTCCTCCTCTGAAGAACTAATAATTATTGCAGATGAATCCAAACTCGTTTCACACTTAGGTGCCTTTCCACTTCCTATTGAAATCATCACCTTCTCTTGGAAGCAAACTGAAAAGAGAATTCAATCTTTAGGATACGAAACACGTTTACGAGTGAAAAATGACGGACCATTTATAACTGATAACGGCAATTTAATTATTGATTGTATTTTTCCAAACAAAATACTGAATCCAAATGATACAAATAAAGAGTTAAAGATGATTACCGGTGTAGTTGAAACAGGATTATTTATCAATATGACGAGCAAAGCGATAATCGGAACAGAAAACGGCATAAAAGAATTTTAAAGGCTGACTTTTGAAAGTCAGTTTTTCTTTTTCCTTTTATAACGATACTGTATGATATACTATGAAAACACATTCATATCACACTAGAAAGGGCTGAATAATTTGCAATCCAAACTCATAACAGAACTTACAGATTTAGAAACTGCCTTTCACATTCGAAAAGAAGTATTTATAAAAGAACAAGGTGTCCCTCTTGAAGATGAATTCGATACATATGACCAAATTGGCGAGGCATGCAAACATGTATTAGTTTATTATAATGCGCTCCCAGTAGGAACTGGCCGTATACGATTCGTTGACGGAATGGGTAAACTAGAACGAATTTGTATTTTAAAAGACTATCGCAAATACGGATTAGGAAAAGTAATCATTCAAAAGTTAGAAGAGATTGCTCGTAACAAAGAAGCAAACAAAGTGAAACTACACGGTCAAACACAAGCTGAAGGGTTTTATGAAAAATTAGGCTATCATACTTCTTCGGATATATTTATGGAAGATGGTATTCCTCATATTCTTATGACAAAAGTATTGAAGTAAGAAAAAGGGTATTATATGAATTTACTATATATATTTATATAGTATCCTTTCTTTTTCTTATTCGTTTGAAAGTCTCTTTGATGAATATTCTAGATTTAAAAATAAAGACGACGCTGAATACGTCGTCTTTATTTTTTAATAGAAAAATGAATTCTCAAGATTCCCTTTTGCATCAAAGCCCATCATTTCTTAGTTGATACCTAGGTGAAGCTTATACTGTTTTCCATAAGGATAAAGCATAAATCCAGTTTGAATCCCCGTGTCCTTGATAATTCTGGACTGCTTCATACACTTTTCCCTCGTGTAAAACTCTATCTCCCTTTTTATATGTTTTCTTTGCATCCCACTCTTTATATGAATCGCTTTCAGTTTTTGTAGTAATTGTGAATATATCACTCTGTACGGATTCATTTCCAGCTGCATCAACTGCTTTCACTGTATACTTATATGTAGTATTAGCGAATAAATTTTTGTCCATATAAGAAGTAGTATTGGATGTTGCAATTTTTTTCATTGTTCCTTCTATTTCTCTATAAATATCGTAATGGTCTACACCAACGTTATCATCAGATGGACTCCACATTAGATCCACACTTGACGCTGTTGTTCCCATGGTATGTAATCCTTTTGGTTGTGTTGGTGCTTCTGTATCAGGAGCCTCAACTGTTGTTTTTACTGTAAGCGCTGTACTTTCTTTCGATACATTGCCAGCTGCGTCAATTGCTTTTACAGTATAAGTGTATTCCGTACTTGGTTGTAATTGTTTATTAATAAAATGAGTGCCTGGTACTGTGTCAATCATCTCTCCGTTTCGAAAGATTTGATACCCTTTTACCCCTACATTATCCGTAGAAGTGCTCCATGTTAGTTCTATACTATTCGCTGTTACTTTTTGCGCCTGAAGTCCATTTGGAATACTTGGAGCTTCTGTGTCTGGTTTCACATCGTTGATGAGGTTAACATCAATTACATTATAGAATGCATTTGCTGTATCAGCTACATCCCATACTGCTAAAATCACATGATATCCACTACGATCAGTAGGTACATTGATTTTGTGGGTTAAATTATTTGAAGCTGCAGAACCATCATGTTGTACAGTACCAATTGGCTCAAAGTCTGCTCTTGTTAGCGCTTTATTTGGATTCCAGCCTATTTTAGTAATGTAGTAGTGCCATTTGCTTGTTAAGTGTGGCGCTGTAAACTTCCAAGTAAATGTATTTTCTCCGCCAGTGATTGTATTTTTAAACCAACGGTCTGCTGTTTGTTGATCCAAAGTACCACCAAATTTACCGCCTGCAGAAGCTATTTGTCCATCAACTGGGCCACCTTGCGGGAATCCTTTTGGAGCTTCTAAACTTTGTGGTTCATACATAACACTGCCGCAGTTTACATTTAGTGCACCATAAGTTGGACTACATAAAGCGGAACGGCTGCCAGGCTTTTCAACAAAACCGTGCGCGTATGCATTTTGAGGAATTAGTGTCGTACCGATAATTCCAGCTGTTAATGCAACAGCTCCTAGACTTTTTTTGTTCATTTTCATGTTCTGTAGATGTTTTAAAATTCGATTATTCATGTTCATGTCCCCTTCTTGTTATACTTTGTAGTGTAATGTGGGCTTTGATGTAAAAGAATAACAAGAGGCAATTTTGTTTCGTGTATGCGTATATTACGCATACACTGTAGTGAATAAATATTTCACCCTTTTGTGAAATATTTCACTTTATGGATATATAATGACATAGAAATCACATGAATATGTGCAGGAGTTGTGCAGAAACAGTGAAATCATTACTAACATGTAAAACTACGTCTTAACATAATAAAATAAAAATTGAATTTATTTATCTATTACCTTGCTATGCAATTTCTTTTTACTGAATGCAGGTGGTCATGTTTAGTTTTTCATTAGTAAATGCTATATTTAAATCGAATGAATATTCTTACGATAAGGGGCGTTCGCAGGCATTTATAGCTATTTTTAGAGGAGGTTAAACATGAAAATCATGTAGCATATTTCCGCACAATCATACGGAAAAGGAGTTAATAAAGCTTTAAAAAATGGTATTGATATTTAGCATTATTGGCTCAATTTTGTGTATCACTATATGGACAGTGGATTATTTAATCTCTAGAAAAACATATAATTCATCTGAAATACTACTTATTTATCGGACTTTTTTCCAAGAGAACGAAGGACCCCTTTTAAAAGATACGTCACCAAACCAAGTGAATCAAATAGAGATTACAGGGATCGCATATAGGCATATCTCGGATGATAAATACATAAACATTACCTTTAAAGAAAAAGAAAAACTCGTAGAACAAACAAAAGTAAGGGTATTAAATTTTAATAAGGCGAATACGCCAGACCTTTATGAAATTTCATGGAAAGATCATACGACCGTTTCCATCGTAATGAAATTTGAATACGAAACGAAAACGTTAGAATATAATTTCGATACTGGAAAAATAAGCGGACATATTATCAGTACAAATTATAATTTATTATGAACTACCATAAAAAAGATCTAGGTTTCTCGAATATGTCGGAGCATCGAATCATAGAAATTCTCACGTGTAGAGCGATGTAATTACTACGAGACTATTCTTTTTCATTCTAAGTTACTCTAATTTTGCTCTTAGAAAAATCCCCTTATAGTAAACAGGTAAATTCTATTCAATTCTAGTATACGTGAATGTGGTGCTTGAAGATGTCAAAGCTATATTATGAAAAAAGTGATGCAATTAGGTTGCATCACTTTTTTAGATGAATACGGGAAGTACCTCTTACGATTCATTAAGTCTGTTTGCCTGCCTTCTACCCTTCCCACTCCTGTTTCATGACTTTTAAATAGAGATCCTCAAACTCTTTAAAATGGACACGAAAAGCACGTAATGTATCGAAATAAGCAGAAATCACATCTTCTTCATCAAAATGGATACCATCCTTGGCTAAATCATAGCTATCATCAAGGCTGTATAAATCAAAATATTCCTCTTCCCAATACACGCCTCTGTTTATTAGTAATCTAGTGGAACATGTAATAGCCCGTTTAAACTTCCATTTCTTTTCTATTAGTTTTTCATTAATGACAGAAAGAAGGATGTTTACCGAGGTTTTCTCATCAACTGTGCGACTAAATGACAGTAACGCCGATTCTATATCCACTATTTTCGCTGTAGACATTAAGGATATCTCCATGATTTCATAAGGCGGGTGATTATTTGCTTCAATCAATCTATCACACCACGAAATTACATCCTCCCTGTTCCAAAGTCCACAGCCTAGCCCTAATGCATACAAGTGGGCTAACCTTTGAAATGATTCCAATGTTTTTCACCTTCCATTTTACTTTATAGGGGTAGTATACCTAATAATAAACCAAATGAGTAAAATAAAACTTCTATCCAGCTTATGCCTCCCGCCTTCTTTATTTCGCGATATGATACAATACTAACGATCAAAATCCCTCTTAATTTTCTCAAATTATCCTGTATCGAATCTAATTCTATTTTTCGCCTCCACTTGAAAAAATGGTGTAGCTGTCATATCCGCAAAATTTACATTTAGTATTTTCACTCTTTCCATTTAATCAATTCCTCGCTTCATATAACATAAAAGCGTCTATATCATTTAATATAGACACTTTTCACATGTATAGCTTTAATACCGACCTGTAAATTTAAAAATTTCATCAACCGCTTGTTTATACCCACATGTTTTTCGGAAAGACTCCTTCATATTCAATACAGCTTCTTTAAATGAAGAGTTATTTAATACTAGCTCTACACTTTTACGTAGTTGATCCTCGGTTAATTCTTTCATATGTAACTGAACTCCTGCTCCGAGATTCTCCACTTGCTTTGCAATTACTGGCTGATCTGCATTTTGCGGAATTACAACGAATGGCACCCCGTTATATAGTCCTTCATGCGTACTATTCATCCCGCCGTGTGTAATAAATAGTTTCGTATATGTAAGCAGTTCAGTTTGAGGTACATAATTTTTCACAATGAAGTTTTTAGGAATATCACCTAAATCACTTATTTTCGTTTTGTTGCCAATAGACATAACAATTGTATGCTTACTATTCTCAAACGCCTTAATACAAAGTTTATAGAAATCAAGCGCTTCATTAAAAACAGTACCTAGTGAAATATAAATCGGGCTTTTCACTTCAATTGAAGTGAAATCAAAATCTTCATTTTTCACTTGTGTAGAGATAGATGGTCCTACAAATTTAAATGTTTCATTAAACGTATTACCAAAAGGTTGGAACTCCTTAATTGTATACACAATAGTAAGTGGTGCTGGATTACAAAAAACTTCATACGGTGATTTTATTTCAACACCATATTTTTCTGCAATTCCCTTAGTTAAGTTTTGAAAATCATTATGTATTCTATCCTGAACTTCCACTGGGATATTTTTAGAAAGATGGTCTAACATTTGTTTAAATGATTTTTCATCCTGCGCAAAAGATGTACATGAATTAATTGCTGGAAGCTTTAGAATTTGAGCAATTAAACGGCCAGAGCCAAACATAGAATCATGAATAATGTAATCAAAATGTTCACCTTCAATTTGTTCAAGAACACTCGGTATAATAACATCCGCTGTATGTAAAAGGCCGTTTATTCTTTCCTGTAAATAATTTCTGCCACCGGAAAGAAAAGCTTGTAAAAATTTTTGATCATCAATCGTTCGTACAGTAGCACCTGTCTTCTCAATACGCTCCCTGAAAGCTTCTATTGAAAAGTAAACTACCTCTTCACCGCGAGAAATCAGTTCCTCTACAACTTTCAATGTTGGATTTATATGTCCTTCTGATCCGGCGTTAATGAATAAAACTCTAGCCATTACATACACTCCTTAAGTTAAATAATTTCTATGTTGTTCAGGGTATAGATACTCTCCATACCCTTTTCTTTGTTATTTATATCATTTTCCTGCTAAATTGACCTAGCAAGCCTAAACCCAAGATCATCTATATGAAATGTAGGATGGCTACGGCGGCGACAAGTAGCACCGCAACCTCTCGCTTCTTCAGCCCAGCTACCGCCTCGGAAAATTCGGTACGATCCATATACCTTTTCATCATACAAATCATAACACCATTCCCAAACGTTCCCTAACATATCATATAATCCCCATGCATTCGGTTCTTTTTTACCGACCTCATGAATGTGTCCATCTGAATTTTCATTATACCAAGCAATCTCTTTAAGCTCTCCATATATGTATCCAGTAGTTCCTGCCTTACACGCATGTTGCCACTCTGCTTCAGAAGGTAATCGGTAGCCGTTGGACTCTAAATTACAACTAACCTTTTGACCGCCATCACTAATAGAATAATACTCTGTTAATCCCGCTTTTTTAGAAAGTAAATTACAAAAAGCAATTGCATCATTCCATGAAATATTTACAACTGGTTTATTATTATCTTTATAATCATTTACTGTACCATTCGTAATAGCATAATATGTTTCCATCGTTACAACATACTTTGCAAGAAGAAATGGTTTAATTTGAACTTGCCATTCTTTTTTTATTCGATCATCTCTTAATACTACCTCTCCTGCTGGAATTTTTACCATATAAGAATCAATCGAGCGAATGATTTCATTCAATGTTATCCCCTCCATTTTAAAATGGAACAAAATTTACTCTTTTAGTGCATAAATTTATACTTGCTGCACTTCTTTTAAAAATCGCTGAACTTCATTTGGAGATTTTAAAATAATAATTTCTTTATCCTGACTTAATTGATTTAGTCTTTTGAAAATTGAAGGTCTTTTCGTCTTAGGATACTCCCATATCCATTTGAAGAATTGTAAGTCAAACCTTTCTTCACATCCAGCACCCATGTCCGGTCTTGTTTTATTTCGATATTGTACAATTCTTTTAAAAGCACGATAAACACAAACCGTTCTATGAATATCAAGAAAGATGATTGTATCAGCTGCGTTAATTCTTATATCCATTGTCCCGCCATAGTTCCCATCAATAATCCACTTCTCATCTTTAATTAAGTTGTTTTGAACTGTTATTTGTTCGTCTCTCGGAACACCTTGCCAATTCGGTTTCCAAAATAGTGCATCAAGATGATGCACCTTAATATTTAGTTTATTTCCTAACTGCTTAGCTAATGTAGATTTTCCTGAACCACCAGAACCAATTAATATTATTCTTTTCATACCTTTACGATACCTTCAATAGCTTCCTTATTAGCACAAATCCAGAAGAACATCTCTTCATTCAACTTTAATAAATCTGGTAACTGGACAAAATAAGTAATAAAGATAACTTGAATCGAAAGCATAACATACCAAATGGCCTGTATTTCTTCCCTCGTTAAATTATTTTGCTTATAATATCCTTCAAAGACTTTGCTAACAATTTGTAACCATCGCCCTCTTAAAGTTTCATCAATATATAACTCACTTAAAATACTTGTACAACAATAGCATAAATCGAATATTCTTACGTTTTCTTCTAAAATTTCAAAATCTATAAACCCTTGAAATCTATTATCTTTAAAGATTACATTCGATAAGTGTATATCACGATGAATAATTTGTTTCGGTAATGAATGAACAGTTTCCTTGAAAATCGTATGTATTTGATGCATTTTTTGAATTACATCCTGATGAACATGCTCATGCTTTTCTAAAATCGGTAAAGCCCATTTGTATACCACCTTATATAAATCTCTTTTTATTAACTCCTTGGCACTATTCACCGAATTAAGCGCTTGATGTAGATTAGCTATTTCTTCTCCAATTATGCTGGCTAACCCTATCAGTTTGTTCGTATCTTTTATTTCTAAAACACTTCCGGCAACATACTCATATAAGCAATAATATTTTTCTTTATATAATACATACTTTTCGTCATTTTCCGTTTCTACTACTCTTTGTACCTTAATTCCTTTTTCCTACAGCTGCTCCAATACATTTAATTCATTTAGAATCTGCTTGATGGCTCCTTTTTCTTTTAAAATATACGCTTTATTATTACAATGAATTTTCGTTACTTTCGGTTGAATTACTATGGCCGTTACATGTTCATTTTGAAACCAAAACTTTGCAATTTCCAGTGCATGCTCCATATACAAATACTCCTTTTTTAAATTCTTATTTCTTCCGTAACATAAACTCACAAAGCACTCCTACTCCAACACCAATTGTGTAAGCCACTAAATCACTCCATAAAAATCCGTAACCTAATCCGAGTCCACCTAAAGTCGTTGCACGAATGCTATCTATCCAAGACTCGTGGTACAATTGGCTAATTTCTATCCCGTAGCAAAACATCAAACTAATAAAAGCTAATTTCTTTGTTTTTATTTTAGGAAACAAAAATCCGAATCCAGTGAAAACCATTAACGCCCATAACGTATCGCCTAAGTAATCATTTAATAAATTAGGCAACGCAAAAGCAAACTTTCTTGAACTAAGACCTAAAATAATAACAATGATAGTAAACACTGCATATAGTAATCTATTTCGTTTCGTATTCATTTCAAAATCTCCTAATATATAATGTAAAACTGCAAATAGCTAGTAAAATATAATCATTTTACTAGCTATTTATATACGGTTTCACTTTGTATTCTTCGCTTTTATAATAAGGAAATGCGGGTTAGTGTTTAAATAATAATATGACTTTTCATCTACTTCCTTCATCTTTTCAATCGGTTTCGGCTCGACTAACTCTTCTAATACAAAATTACTCGTTGTTTCATTTATAATATCTTGAAGTGACCTTCTAAAGAAACTTACTTCAATTGTAATATTGGGTTTCCGCCAAGTATCTACTAACAATTGCGTTTTAAAATAATCTTCACACGGAAACTTTGTAAAATCCATAAATGGGTGATGAACGGAATACACAAATAAACCACCTGGTTTAAGGACGCGATGAAACTCTTGAAATACATTACTCCAATTTTGCAAATAATGAAGAGTAAGCGAACTTACAATCATATCAAAAGCATTATCTTCAAATGGTAATGTTTCTTGAAGGTCATGACAAAGAAACGTTGCTTTATCACCTGTACTTTCCTTTGCGGCTTTTACCATTTCAGAACTTACGTCAATTGCTGTAACGTTTGCTCCTCTTCCTACGAATTGAGAAGTATACCATCCAGCTGCACATCCAGCATCTAGTATTCTCTTCCCTTCTAGTTTCTTTGGAAGAATCTCCATCATCGCTGGTCTTTCATAATAACTATTATATGGATTTGCCAAATCTAGATTTTCTTTATATGTACTCGCTAATTTATCATACGTATCTTTGATTGAGTCTTTCATTACATCCACTCCTAATACATATTAATCCAATAACTCTTGCTGCTTTTTCTTTGAAAATGATTGTAGTACTAAATCATACGACCAATCTATCATCTTATTAATTTGTTCTTGTCCTACATCTTTATGTATGTACACTGTATTCCAATGCTTTTTGTTCATATGATATCCAGGAATTATTGTTTCTGGGTAATCTTCTCTTATTCTTAATGCGAGTTCTGGATCACATTTTAATGTAATTGCAGCTTTTTCACCTTCTTCATGGTTCACTATCGCAAATATTTTATTATTAAGTCTCATACATGTTGCACTCCAGCCATCTGGAGAATCTTCTGTCGCTTTTCTTTTTGATAAACAATATGCTCTCGTTGCATTCATTCTTACTGACACCTCTTATTCTTCCACAATTTGATTGCGGTGCATCACGATTTGCTTCGTCGCTTGAAATTGCTGTTCACCATAAAACTTTATTAGTTTCTCTCCGCAAAATAGACTAACAATATCAATATGAGATATCTCTTCAAGTAACATTGTAAGCATCTTCTCTCCAATGCCTTTATTTCTTACACTCTCATGTACGACAACATCTTCTATGTATGCTCGAAAAACACTATCAGAAACAACTCTAGCAAATCCAATTAATTCATTTTCTTCCCATACTCCAATTGCTATACTATTCTTTAACATTTTTTCAATATCGATTTCTTTTCTTTCTGGCCACCAGCCGACAGAATCGTAAAGCTGCTTTATTTTCCCTGCACAGATTGGTTGTTCATGTTGTAATTTATACGTGTACATTTTCTTTCTCCTGCCAATTAGTTTACATAATATTATTATAATCTCTTTTCTAAAAAGTGCTGACTATGCCCTTTCGGGTGATCTTCAACGACACCATACTCTCGGTAGCCATGCTTTTTATAAAATTCTGGTGCTTGGAAACTAAATGAATCAAGTAATATTAGTCTACATCCTTTTTCCTTCGCAATTTCTTCTATTGTATGTAACAATTGACTACCATAACCATCATGACGAACTGATTCATCAACCCATAAAAAATCGATATGAAGATGATAAAAATACATCGTTCCTGTTACCCCGCCAAAGATTTTTCCTTCCTCATCTTTCACTACGAAACTTATTTGTTCCATCGGTTGCTTTACTTCATCTGTTAAGATAGACATGTTATATTGAATTACTTTATTTTTAATGTATTCTCCTTCAGTACGAGTACCATTCTCTATGTGTTTCATATATTTCTTCCTTTCAAATTAGTAAGCTACATTTAATTTTTATTTCTTCTCTTTAAAATACTAATAAATACAAATCCGCCATATGTAACAAAGCATGAAAAACCAATTATCCCTGGTACAGATACATAGCCTACACTTACATAACTTATAACTGCAAAACTAGCGATTGACAATAAAATAGATGGCCAAAATATAAGAGCTGTTTTTCTTCGTCTCTGTTTCGATGTACTTTCTTTCTCTTCAGAAACACGTGTGCCAAAAAGCAATACAATACAAATAAGAATCGCTGCAAAATAAATTGTATCTAATGACAAAGTACGATCATATAGTGCGATTCCAACTTCAAGAGCAATAATTGTTACAATTAAAATGATGATCGTTGAAGTTTTTAAATTTCTTTTCAATCGCTCACCCCATAGTATGTACTTTTACTATATTCTTTGTATATGTACTTCAAAGCTGAAGTAATGGTTTCATCAACCTCTTTATTATCAAATCGATTAGGTAAATCTCTTCCCCCAATAACATAAAGAAACGGAAATTCATGAAACATTCCTATTATACCAATATTTATTGTAGCGGTGGGTAATCCACCTGTCATATGTGCTAAATGATAACACGGTATTCCTTCATACTCTCCTTGTTGTCTTACCATTCCATTAATAATGGGTTCCCATAATTCTGGTTCTGATTTATAACCTTGAAAAATATGTACTAAAAGCGAAAGAACTTGATTTAATTCTCCGACATTTTTCTCATCTCTAGGATTTTCCTGTATATGAATCTTCGAAAAGTATGTTGAAACATACTCTCTGACAGTATCCCATCCTCCGCAATGCATAACAACCGAGTGAGCAATATAACTGTCGTGACAAGCTATCATCACTTCTACCGCTTTACTAAGTGTTAATGTAGCTCTTCCTTGTAAATGAGGATATAACTGCGCACTATCTTCATTTGGATTATACTTAATGTGATGAAGTGTGTCATTCCAACTAATATTTTTATCCTTTACCATATTTGCTACTACAAATCCAATTGCCACTTTAGCTGCTGATGCTAAAGGAATATATAATTCACCATTATATGAAGCAACTATACGTTCGTTTTTTGTAGAATAAATAGCTACTCCTACATGACCAAATTGTATCTCTTTCATTTTTTGAATAACAGTTTCCATTTCCATTCCTCTTTTCACATCGTTATATCCCCTTCTAATAATTCAATATAGAATATATAAAACCTTTTTCGGCAGATTATATTTGTTATGACAATAAAAAAAAGGTAGCATGAATTACTCCCTGCTACCTAAAAACATAAATTTCCACGGAAAACTTCTATTCTTCTATAGGATTTTCAGGCCCGTTAAGCTCCAATTGATAAAAAGCTAAATCTAGCCATCTATTAAACTTATAGCCAGCTTTTTTTATTGTTCCTGCATGAACAAATCCATAATTTTGATGCAAGGCAATACTCTTTTCATTTTCCATATCAATTCCAGCAATTAACGTCATATATTCGCTGTCCTGTACAATTGCTATTAGTTCTTTCATTAAAGACGTCCCAATTCCATTTTTTCTATATTCCTTATCAACATATATCGAATGTTCAACTGAATATTTATAAGCAGGCCATGCCCTAAATGGACCGAATGTTGCAAATCCCACTACTTTATTATCTAGTTCGTATACTAAAATCGGATAACCATCAGTCTTTTTTTGTTCATACCAATCTATTCTATTTTCAAGGGTTACAGGTTTATATGCATATACAGCTGTTGTATAAAGTATCGCATCATTATAAATATCTAAAATATATGCTAAATCTCTTTTAGTTGCTTCCCTTATCATTGTTTTCTTCCTTTCATAATGTTTATCTTCTTTCACTATCTGTTTGACAGCTTTATTTTACCGAAATTTCTGATTCATTTCCGCACACGAATATTAGCTTTTCGGAAACCATCAAATATATTTATTACAGCAGACAGCGTGTAAATAAAAATTCCACCGCCGATTAACCACGTTTTAAATTCCTCTGGGGAAATAGTAAACACATTTACCACATACGTAATAAATCCTTCGTTAAATAAATGCGGATTTACTACAATTACAATGAATACTATTGTTCCAGCTACTTGAAGAATAGTATTCCCAATTGCCAATCTTTGTGTCCATTGTCCTTGCACTAACTTATAAAGTGATATACCTATTTCGAAAACGATCATAATTACAACGATTGGCCAGTACTGGAGTAAAACATCTTGATTAAAAGTTGGCGCGACAAACTTCAGTTCATTTGCTGTGCCATTATATACGCCAACAAGATGATTCGCATAAAAGTAAAGTGTAGCCCAAACTGCTGTCCACATCAAACCTCCAAAAACTTCAAACTTTGAGATCGACTTTTTCTTTGGAACATACGAAATGTTTTTTAAATCATCAGGAGTCCATTTTTTTAAACTTGTCGTCAACGGTTGAGTACCTTTGTCTTTATCCGTTCTTTCTAAAATAACAAATACAAGTGTCAACCAGAAAAATACATGGAGGCCTACCTCGACAATTTCCCCAATACCTTTACCTATCAATTTTAAAATAACATTTAATACTGCTTGATCACCAGTATAGCCTATAAAATTTTCTGCAACCATTGCAATGAGTGCGATAACAGCTGCAATTGGTATAATCATTTTTAATAACGTCGTATATACATCAAAATAACGTGGTCCAATTAAATGCATCGGTCTATCCAAATACCCATTAGACAATGAAACCGGACTCCCCAATTTTTCGAGTACACTCTTCACATCTTCCTCATTATAATCGTCAGGTAACATATCCTCTATTGTTGACCGTAGTTCAAGTGTAATATCTTCACGATTTTTTTCAGGTAATCTCTTCGCAACTTCATGGACGTACATATCAATCAAACTCATTCTCGTCCTCCTCCTTTAATAGGTTATAAAGTTCTTTCGAATCCTTTATCCACTCCTTTTTCAATTGTAAAAATATCTCTAGTCCATATTCACTTAAAACATAATACTTACGAGGTCTACTCTCCGTTTTATCCCAACTACTCGTCACTAGTTCCTGCTTTTCTAATCGGCGAAGTAGTGGATATAACGTACTTTGATCGATTATAATTCCTGATTGCTCCAATAATTGGACAAGCGAATATCCATACTGCGGCGTTCTTAGTTGGCTTAAAACGGCTAATGTCAACGTCCCTCTTCTTAACTCTGTAATTAATGAATTTAATAAACTATCCATTCACCCACCTCATTTTTATTACTATATGTCATACAGTATATGTTTTATACTATGTATCGTACAGTATAGTTGTGACAAAAACAACCGGTTTTTATAAAAATCAGAAAATAAGAAAAGCACAAACTATATAATTTGTGCTTTTCTTATTTTTTTGCAGCTCACTAATAAACTTAAATACCAATAATACTTTTAACTATGCACCTCTGGTAATATAAATTCTCCCTTTTCTTTAGAAAATGGAACAATATCTACAATCGCCTCAATATTAATTACTCCATATACATGCGGGTATTCTTGACCGTTAGAAGCAAGTTCATATTTTATTTCTGCTTTTATCAGGGATGGATTAATTGAGAGTAATAAAACCTCTTCTTCGTGAATGAAATGTTTTTGAGCAACTTTTAAAGCTTGGTCTAATAATGAACAATGAATAAATCCCTCTTCTTTAAGTGAGGCTTCATTAATCTCTCCAATTGTTTTTGCGATTTCCCAATTTCTTTTTGTTATTACTTTTGTAATCATATCCATTCCCCCTATATCTTTATATAGAAAAACAAGAGGTTTTTCTGTTTATTACTAGAAAAGCCTCTTGAATTTTTTATTTATTTTAATTCCTTAATTAAAGGTGACGCTTCCCCACTATGGAAAATCCATAAATCATGAAGTGATCTCGTACATGCGACATACAGTAACTTCGCATCATGTTTTGTATTTTTATAATGTTCTTCATCAACATCAATTAGAATTACAGCGTCAAATTCTAAACCTTTCGCTAAATAGACAGGTACTACCGAAATACCACCTTCATATTTACTTTGATCTGCTTCAATGACGTTAACAGTCCATCCTGCATTTGTTAACTTCTCATATATATCACGGCATTCATCGTCTGTTCTTCCAATTACCGCAATTGTTTTCACATCTTCATTTTGTAAATGCTGTAATGTCTTTAAAACTTCAGTAAATTGGTCCTCTGCCCGGATTACTTTCACGTCTTCTCCGCTACGGAAAACTGGTGTTGCGAGTCCTACTGGAATCTCTGCATTTTTAATTATTTCATTCGCGAATTCAATAATTTCTTTTGTAGAACGATAACTTCTCGTCAGTTCATAATAACCTGTTTCTTGGAATACTTCCTTAAAAGCATTCCAGTCTTCAATTCCTTGATAATCATAAATCGCTTGAGATAAATCACCTAATATAGTGAAAGAATTACCTAGTGTAATTTCTTTTAGTACATAAACTTGGAATGGTGAGAAGTCTTGTGCTTCATCAATAACGACGTGATGAAACTTCTGTCCGATTTCAATTCCAGTTATTCGATGATGTATGTAAATTAGAGCTGGTAAATCTTCTCCATATACTTCTTTTTTACGACAATTCTTTTCTGTTTCTTGAACAAGTTCTTCAGGTAAAACCTCGAGTATTTCTTTACTTTTCAACATTGAACTGTATAGTGAAAGCGGGCTCATTTTCGGCCAAAAATTCATATATGTGTTCAATCTCTTTGTCGCTTCTTTTTTTAGTAACTTTTTCTCGTTTGTTTCTCCAAACTTTTTAAGTTCAATTTCAATCCAGCGCTTCATACGGCCGACTAAACGTTCTCTTCTTTTCTTTAATGGATAATGTTTATATTCAACTTGCATCCATTTTTTAACGTCTTCCACTGGAATAACTGCTCTATCCCACGCCTCAAAATCTTTTGTCGGTACTAAATCTTTTTCAAATTGAACCATTCTCTCTTCAATAAACGACTTAAACTCCAGCGTTCCTTTTAATTTACCGAGCATAACCTTTTTTTCATCGCGATTAATTGAAAATGCTTCTTTCAATTTTTCTTCTGTCTGCTTTAGTTTCACCGAACCATCTAACGTACGTAATGCCCAATCTGGAAACGTCGTTTGACTAATATTTCCTACCCCTAATTCAGGAAGTACGCTCGAAATATAGTCTAAAAACAAACTGTTTGGAGCGAATACGATCATTCTCTCCGCTTCAAGTTGTTCACGGTATTCATAAATTAAAAAAGCAAGGCGGTGTAAAGCGATTGTTGTCTTTCCGCTCCCTGCAACCCCTTGAATTAATAATGGTAAGTTTCTTTCCGCACGAATAATATCATTTTGCTCCGATTGTATAGTCGAAACGATATCTTTTAATTTATTATCTTTATTCTCACCTAATCGATATAGAAGAAAATCATCAGCATGCGAGACATCTTCATTTCCTTTTACATATGTATCAGCAACACGTTCTAGTTCTCTCTTTCGAATGGAAATGTTTCGTTTTAAATACACATCGCCTTCTACTAACCCGTCAGGTGATTGATAAAATGCTAATTCATCACCACCGGTAAATGAATAAAACATACTTGCGACAGGTGCTCTCCAGTCAATAACAATTGGTTTCATCGTATCCTTATCCGAAACCCCTACTTTACCGATATAAATCGGCATAACTTCTTCCTTTCCATCCTCCTGAAAGTCTAATCTTCCAAAGTATGGCTCTTGCACACCGATACGTAAGTTTTGTCTATTAGACTCCCTCATACTTTCAAGAATTTGCTCTTTGAAATCTTCTCCATAATAAACTGGGATTTTTTCAAGCTGCTCTAATTGATCATCCATCGTACATAAAGTATTTTTCATTTTTTGTAACTCTTCGTCAAAAATGTTGTTCATTTGATGATTCCCTCCTGTCCGTTCCAATTTTTTCAGTCGAGATATAATTCTATAAAAAACACAATCATAAAGTCAATAGTTTAAGTGGGAATTTTCCAAAATAAAGAAAAGGTAAGGATAAACCCATACCCATTAAGCTAAGATTTTGAAGTATCCCCAAAATAATTTTTTCTCTCTATATTTATGAGAATTACATTCATTTTTTTGTTTTGGGGAACAATCAATTTTTCACTTACATGCAGGAATTACATACTTACCAAATAAATCTAAAGATGAAAGCACTTTATGATGTTCTAATCCACCAAAATTCATTACTGCCATAAAATTCGTAACACCTATTTCACTGTAGGACTGAATTTGTTTAATAACTTCATCAGGACTTCCTATTACTGGGTTGAATTTACATTTAAGGTCTTCATATGAAATATTCGTCCCACGCGGAGTATTCATAAATCGTTGATAAGGATCTTTTGCATTGGATTCAGCCTCTGCATATGTTTCTCCAACATGAACATGAAATGCAACAGGGATTTCCAATTCTTCTGGATTACCGTGTCCTGACTTTAGATACGTATTCTTGTAAGTATCAATCAGCTTTGCTAATTCATCTCGTGATTTACTAAACCCAAGCCCCATGAAATTGTTTCCCATACTAGCAACATGACTAACACCTTTTTCACTAGAGGTTGCAATCCAGTGAGGCGGAAACGGAGCTTGTATTGGCTGAACATTAAGCCTAAGGTCTTTGTATTGAAAAAAGTTCCCTTGATGAGAAAAAAGCTTGCCTGACCACGCCTTACGTAATACTACTAGAGACTCGTTAAAACGTTCAGTTTTGTCCTCCAATGAAATATTGTAACCATCAAATTCTTTCTGTGCATATCCACTACCTAACCCCAAATCTAACCTTCCGTTTGATAAAAGATCAACCATCGCATAATCTTCAGCAACTCGTATAGGGTTGTGTAATGGAAGGACTGCAACACCCACACCGAGGCGAATTCTCTTCGTTCTTTGAGATACCGCAGCGAGCAAAACTGCTGGAGAAGGATTAATACCAAAATCAGAGAAATGATGTTCTGCAAACCATACCCCATCAAAATTCACTTCTTCAGCCCGAACGGCTTGCTCCAATACCTCATTATAGAATTGTCTCGGAGTTCGAGATAATCGATCGGGGTAATTATCAAATATGGTTAATGTACTGAATTTCATTTAATATCGCTCCTGATAATTTATTTTCATTTCTATATTTCATAGACCCCTTACATAAATCTAAATGGTATTATAAATATTCTAGTTATCCGAATCATTCCACTTACGACTTATTTCTAGGCCATAATCCATATCGTAAACTTCTTTTATAGCTTTAACTTTTTCAAGACTTTCATCGCTAAACACAGGTTTGTTTTCAAAAGAATGAAGAACTATTCTTTCAAGAAGTACGCCTAATGAAATATCATGGTATTCTGCCATCGCTTTCAAAACTTTTACCATTCTTTTTTCCATCCTAATTCCAGTTTGCACACGTTCAACTTTAATTTTTGTATTTTTTTCATTTATTTGTTCATTATTTTGTTTCATAATTTCACATCCTTACCGTAAAAAAACGATACCTTGTTACCTTGGTAACAGGGTATCATTATAACACCGATGTATGTTTTGTCAATTGTGTCATTATATTATTGATTAAACATAATAGATTCTCGCCCTATTATTATCAAGATAATGTAAATTTGTATCCATATAACGAAAAAAACGCTATTCTTTTTATAGAAATATAAAAAAATGAGAATTTCAACTGAAAACACAATAAAAAGCAGGTAATGAATTATTCCATTATCTGCTTTCCAATTTTTATCCCTAGCTGCTTTAATTATACTTTTTGATACACGAGCCAATCCCCAGAATCAATGATTTTCTTTAATATCTCTTTATCCTGAGCAATATACACATAAGCATGTAGTTCTTTATCAGCAAAATATACCGTTTGTGTAATTCGATCATATAAATCAGTCTCAGGATTACCTGTGTATTCTTCTAGCTCATCTAATTTTTCTAAAACCTCATCATCTACTTCGTAAACTTCCCCATATACCTTTTCCTCGTTTGAGCAAATCATTGCAGGATACTCTTCGTTTGTATCAAATAATTTGCCATACGTCCACGCTCCGTCTGCAATGCAGGTTGCTCCTTGCATATAATGAGCATTCGTTTGTCCTTTTCTTAACGTGCCATAAACGAAAACATGATGCATATATCCCTATCCCCTTTATATGTCTCTATTTTCTTATTTGTAAATATGCACGAATCATAAAGTAACTCACTTCATCTGGAAGTTGTTCTTTAATTGATTTCAAACCGCCTTCTGCATTTAGTACGGCAGTTTCAATAAGAGATTCATACTCTGCTGGAACGAAGCTTTTCCAATCTACTTCCATACCATCTTCAAAAGAACGAATTAAATGATTTTCAATCGTTTGTCTCGATAGACCACGCTCTTTCGCAATCTCACTTAGATCAATGCCTTGTTTATACATTTCATACGTTTCTATATGAGAATTCGCTGAAGCTTTTCCTGCTTTTTTACGCTCTGAAACAACTTCAGTCTTAATTGTTTCAGCATAGTTTGGATTATCCTCAATAAAGTGCTGAACTGCTTGTAAAAAGTGAGAGCCGTACTTCACAAGTTTGTGCTCTCCAATCCCTTTTACAGTTAGAAGTTCGGAGTCACTTTGCGGCATTTTCGCACACATATCTTTTAACGTTTGGTCAGAGAAAATAACGAACGGCGGTACACCTTCTCCTTGCGCAATTTCTTTACGCACTTCACGAAGCACTTCAAATAAAGGATGGTCTTGAACAATTTGTCTCGTTTCTACTCGTTCTTTGCGTAAAACATTCTCTTTACCAAGTAATACTTCTCTCCCTTTTTCCGTTACTTTTAATGTCGGATACGTACCATGTTCAACTGCAATTAACTCTTCTGAAATTAAAAACTCAATAAACTCACTGACTTCTTTTACACTACGGTTTGATAAAAGACCGTACGTTGGCAAAGTATGAAAATTGAATTCAATAACTTTCTTATTTTTCGATCCAGTTAATACTTGTGCAATCATTTGTTTTCCGAATCGTTGGTTCGTCCTGATCATACAAGATAGAACCATTTGTGATTCTCTCGTCACATCAATACTTTCACGGTCATCAGTACAATTACCGCAGCGCCCACAATCTTCCTTCGGTTCTTCTCCAAAGTATTGCAAAATAAATGATTGTAAACATTGTTCTGTATGACAATAGTCAGTCATGTTTTGTAATTTTTCAAGCTCATTTGAGAAACGTGATTCTCCAGTTGATTGATCGATTAAAAAGCGTTGCACTTGCACATCTTGAGAAGAATATAACAAAATACATTCACTATCTAATCCGTCACGACCAGCACGTCCTGCTTCTTGATAGTAACTTTCCATATTTTTTGGAAGTTGATAATGAACAACGTAACGAATATTCGATTTATCAATACCCATTCCAAACGCTGATGTCGCTACCATAACACTGATTTCATCTCGTAAAAAGAGTTCTTGCTGTTCATTTCGATCGTGATCGCTCATACCAGCATGGTATTTCGATACCGAAACTCCTGCTTTCCCTAAATCTTCATATAACTGATCGACTACTTTTCTTGTAGCTGCATAAATAATCCCAGATTCCTTCTGATTTTGACGAATATAATCTGCTAAATACGCATTACGATCCTGTCCTTTAATTACTGAAAACGATAAGTTCTCGCGCTCGAACGTTGTCATAATTGTATTTTCTTGATTAATTTCAAGCGTGTTACAAATATCATCACGCACTTGTGGTGTCGCGGTTGCTGTTAACGCTAAAACGAGCGGTTTTTCTGGAAGATAATCTAATATGCGATGTATATGTAAATAACTCGGGCGAAAATCATGTCCCCACTGCGAAATACAGTGCGCCTCATCAATCGCTATCATCGGGATTTTCATATCGATAAGTTGATCAACAAACTCCATAGAATCAAGACGCTCAGGCGCCACGTAAAGCAGCTTGTAATGCCCTTGTTTCGCCAATTGGATTCTTTGATTCGCTTCTGTAATAGAAATAGAACTATTAATATATGTAGCGGAAATACCGTTTTGTATTAATGTATCTACTTGATCTTTCATAAGTGAAATCAAAGGTGAGATAACTAATGTCGTTCCTTCGAATACTAATGCGGGAATTTGATAACAAATTGACTTACCACCGCCCGTAGGCATAATACAAACTGTATCTTTCCCATCTAATACATTTTTAATTGTTTCATCTTGTCCTCTTCGGAATGACGAATAACCGAAATAAGACGCTAAAAGTTCTTGTGCTTTTGTAAACAAAAAAGAGTCACCTGCTTTTCTATATCTTTCATCTATTCCTATTATATCATCACTTATGCGTCATGAAAGTGCTGAATGAAAGAGTTATATATAATCTATCATCAAACTGATTCTCGCCATCCTTTTGGCATGATCCACGTACAATTGTTAATAATTCTTGTAAAGCTGGATAAATCCACTTGTTTTTGTGATATGCGATTTATGAAATTTCCGCTGCATACAAACTATTCCTGAATTCTTTAACAAAGCACTCTCTTTAAGCTTAATAGCATGCTTTTTCATTATTCTAAGTTTCTCTTCGTTATGGATATTAATTAGTATCATTGTTTTAGTTACTTTCTACGTTTTACAACATAAAAAACACAAATTTAGTACACAAGAAGAAAGAATTTCAATATAAATATTCATTTTATTCACCTTCCTAGAATACTACTAATCGTATACATTTGAATTTGAGGAGGTTAAATTATGAAACGTAGTTACAATAGTTCCATCAAGTCTAAAGAGTCAAATAAACAACTCCAATTCTCTAATAATGATGCGTGGAAATATGAATCATTTTATAAGTATCAACCCTTATTCTCCTATAGAAAGCTTATTAATTTCCTTTCTCAACTTTTTAAACGTTAATACATGTGCCAAATATATATCATTCAAACAAATTTTCTCAACATATAACTTATAGACTCACTATAATACAGTTGTTACCATATATAATAATCTGTTAGATAAACCCCTTATGTTGACCTGCTTAAATTAGCAGGTCTTTTTTATACTTACATATTGCAATGTATCGTAGCCTGGCTGAAAAGTCTTTTCTCCATTTTAGAACCCTATTCCGCTCTCCACAAATGATTATAATTCCAAAAAGCAAAATATAAATCCGCTACATTCATACAAGCAATTCATTTTTTCTCAATACACAAAGTGAATTTCATTTGTTATTATAAAGATACTCTAGATGAGTCTTTACTCATCAACATTATCTAGTTAAGGGGATCTGCCGCGGGAAGCAGATCCCTTTAACTTTATTAAATAGTATCCTTTTCATTTGGACACATTTACCAGGTTATTTTGAAAAAATTTTATGTTAATATTACGTAGTCGAGTCCGACATCTCGGCAATACCCTTTTGAGGTCCTGTAATTTCCCTTGCAGGACCTCTATTAATTTAAAATTCTTTTGATTCATATATATCATAATCATGTTTTTTCATTCCCCTTCAACCTTCTCCTTTTCCAACTCTCAAAAAAACTCTTGGACACGTAACTTAAAAATAACGTTTATCATATTGTGAGATATACATGTTCAAAGGAGTGTAACTATTTATGTATACTTATTGGCAATCGTATTACTCCCCTTATCATATCACTAACGGAAACTTCGATTCATTTGTACGAAATTACCGAGTTAGTAAAAACGAAAACTTTTTAAAAGGATATATGCGTTCTTTATGGGAACAACACGTCACTTGGACACGATTAGCCATTATAGGCATCATCTTTAACTTGCCAGACGTAAACGTTACTGTTGGACGTCTTCTACAAAATGCAACACACATGGGACTATCACTTGAACCATTCTACGGAGAAAATGCAGTGAAAAAATATAGTGCATTAATTAAAGACCACTTAGTAATTGCTGCTGATCTTGTTAAAGCCGCAAAAGCTGGCGATCAAAACGCAGCAGCCGCTATAGAAAAGAAGTGGTACTCTAATGGCGATGAAATTGTTGAGTTCCTAACCAGTATCAACCCATATATAGAAAAAGAAGAATTTAGAAAAATGTTTTATGAGCATTTAGCGTTAACAAAAGCGGAAGCACTCGCCTTCCTAAATAAGGATTATGATGCCAGTGTAAAACTATACGATAAAATTGAAAAAGAAGCATTAGAAATGGCTGATACTATAACAGATGCAATCGTAAAACAATTCCCGCAAGTATTTCAATAATAATAAGCCGATTTGAAAACAAATCGGCTTATTAAAGTTTCAAACTATATTATATCTCCTCTTTACATTTGTCTTATATCGATATATTTTATTAATAGCCTTTCTTATAGGAGGAAATAGTTTGATTAACGCCATTGGTCTCGTTTTTATACTTACTAATAAACACGAGAAAAAGAAAAAAGTTTATCTAAATGAGAAATTCGCACTAATAGACATTATCGATTCTAAAGAAGTAAATGATGATGAAGGCAATCCACTAGTAGAACTAACATGTAAATACAGTATATATTTAGATGAAAAATACTACTGTAAATCTCTCGATGATTATACTGGACAAGTATTCCCCTTCTTAAGCGCTAAAATAGGAAAAGGACTTCTTAGAAACTTAAATTATTACTTTTCTTACGTTGACGCCTATGATAAAAAACCACCTGTTAAAGAAATAAGACCTCTTATGAAACAAGTAACTAACAGATAACAAAAAATCATTCAAAAAAGAAAGCATCTAACTTCTGATGTTTTCTTTTTTGAATCAAGAACTCGTTAACTTTCATCCTCTTCTAAATGTATGTATCCAGGCATACTTTAAATTAAAAACATTGGAGGATTAGACTGAATGAAATACTCAGAAACAATTGTAAGTAAAAGACTTCGAAGACTAAAAATGTCTGGTATGTTTATCATGCTAGTTTTAATCGCATGGCTTGGATATACAAAATTACTTTATGAAAACGGATTTCTTCAACAAAAGAAAAATTCAGTTGAAGTAATGAATACTAGCATTACAGGAGAAATTGAACAGATTTTCCATGTAAACTTACAAGGTTATCGTAAAACGAACCTTGATACTCTAATAGATGCAAGTAAGACTGACCCGAGCGAACTATCATTAATCGAGCTTATCAACACATCTTGTTCACAAGATTGCACAGGTGAACCTTCAACCTACGTTAAATCAAACCACGGATATATCTTTTATACAGAATCTAATGGTACGAATGTAGCTTTAAAAATAATAAAACAAGATTCATGGGGAATTGAAAAGAAATCCGTTCAAAAAGGAATTTAAAAGGTTCATACAAAAAAAGAGTACTTTACTTCAAAGTACTCTTTCAAAGAAAATTACCACTTACGGCATTTATCATCATCATCGTCACGTTTACGATTGCAACGGCAATCATCACAATCACAATGACGTTTACAATTGCAACGACAATCATCACAATCTCTGCGTCTACATCTTCCAAACATTAAATCATCCCAAAATCTATTACAATCTCAGAAATGTCTACAACGACAATTATTTCCCATGAATATGACTCCCCCTAATACACATTAGAATTCATCATATTCTATGTTTAAAAGCGTAAAAAGGCTTGTTTAATAGTCTATTTTAAATGTATAAATGTGATGTAATTTGAATCAAGTACTAATTCATGTCTATATTTCCTGCTGCCCTTCCACAGCCCCCTTCAATCTCTGCAACATATACCCAATCCCTTTACATCCTTCTAATGGATATGTAATGATTTCTTCTGGATATAATTTTGTCACTACGTTCTTATGCTTCTTCCCTGCAAGTAAGACTATTTCATCAAATTGAAATAAGCCTTTATCAATCATCTGTTGTTTTAATTGTTCAATGCTAATAATCTCATTACTCTTTGAATCAAATGCAAGATCATAGTTTTCCTTTACAATATCATTTGGTCTTAAAAATCCATGCTTTGCTGATAATATAACCCAGTTCTCGAAAAACTCAGTTGCATACGCCTGACATGCTTTTCCGAATGGACTAATATATACATCTTTTGCCTCTGCCTCTCCGTAATCTGGGTACTTATCCCAAATTTTCTTCTTTCCGCATGGAATTATGCATAACCTTTTCATCGTTATTTCTTACCTCGCTTCTAACTTTCTTATGAAATATCAATTTCCCAGTACATTTTTTTACAGAATACTATATAATAATCTCGAAAGATAAAATTACATTATCTTCTACATTTAGTTTAATTTGTTTTATAACAATCGATTAAGTATATATATTATTACATAAACACACCGTACTAAAGTCACTTTCATACAACATGCATATACCTCATCCTTTAGTGAATTTGTGAAGATTTCGTAAAATCAAGCATATTTAATCTTCCAATAACTATTAAATAGTACAATATATAAATAAATTATGAAAAGGAGGTGAACGACTATGAAAAATATACTCCCAGCACTATTACTCTATATTATTGTTTGTATTATCGCCGTTATCGTTCCAGCATCTGACGGCTATAATACTGTGGGCTGGAAACTATTTGTTGGGCAAGTGTACGCAATACCTATTTTCATTATTGCTGCTGTTATTACATTTTATATAAATAAGAAACGATCTTATGAATAAACGATAAGTAGGATAGCTATTGCTATCCTTTTTTATTTCCACCCAATAGGCTCGTCTGTAATTTTATAATAAAAAAGGACAAGCAGCCAATCCGACTACTTGTCCTTTCTATTTATCCATACTCAATAATATTAAGCTTGGAATGTTTCTGTTAATACAGGAACGATTTGTTTTTTACGAGATACAACACCTTTTAAAGTAGCTGTGTTATTTTGTAATGTTACGTTGTATGCTTTCTCAACAACGTTTGTTGCTTTACCGATCGCAAGACCAACAGAGTCGTTAGTTAAGATATCAGTTACAACGAATAAGAATAGGTCTAAACCTTTTTCTTCTACTACTGCAGAGATAACTTTTTCAAGTTCCGCTTGGTGTACAAGAACGTCGTTTGTATCAACAGCGTTTACTTGTGCGATTTCAACTTTCGCGTTACCCATTTGGAATTCTTTAGCGTCAAGGGAGATTAATTGCTCCATTGTTTTTCCGCTTAAGTCAGCACCAGCTTTTAACATTTCTAAGCCGTAGCTATCTGCGTCAACACCAGCGATTTCCGCTAGTTCACGAGCAGCTGCTACGTCTTGTTCTGTGCAAGTTGGAGATTTGAATAGTAAAGAATCTGAAATAATTGCAGATAACATTAAACCTGCAACTTCTTTACGAATTGCAACGCCATTTTCTTTGTACATTTTGTTTAAGATTGTAGCTGTACAACCGACTGGCTCACAACGGTAGTATATAGGATCGCTTGTTTCAAAGTTAGCAATGCGGTGATGGTCAATAACTTCTAACACACGAACAGATTCGATATCGTTAGCACTTTGTTGACGTTCGTTATGGTCAACTAAAATAACGTTGTCCACTTCGTTTGCTACTGTCTCAACAAAACGCGGTCCTTCTACTTTAAAAGAGTCTAACGCAAATTGAGTTTCACCGCTGATTTCGCCTAAACGTACAGGCTCAGCATTCATTCCTAATTCTTTTTTCAATTCTGCATAAGCAATCGCAGAACAAATTGCATCTGTATCTGGGTTTTTATGCCCGAAAACTAGTACTTTTTCCATGTTTTCCACCTCTTCATGAAAAGGATATCTTAAAGAAGCAAATATGACAATATTTAAAGCGTATTTTTTTATAAATAATTGCAGTTTCTTCTATATTTTTCATCATTTTCACAAATAAAGACCCTCTAAAATAATTTAGAGGGTCAAAGGTTATCTTCTCGTTAAAATAAAGATGGTACTTGCACTACGTTGTTAAATGCGAAATTGGAAAAGGCAGTCTAATTATCAAATAGCCCTCTTCCTCTCAAATTTGCGGAAACAGGCTCCTTTCCTATTTCACGTGCCCATATAGATAACTGGCCGATATGGTGGATTTCGTGGACAATGACATGACGTATTATCTCTCCATGTGTACATTCAATGACTCTGCGCCTGATTGGTGCGTCTCTAGAGCTAATCGATTCTTCATTGAAATCAGTTTCTGAAAGTTTCCGAGAATCCATTTCATTTGTCCAAGATGTCACAAATGGCTTCACTTTCTCGTGGTATTGAGCCGAAAGATTTTTCACTTTTTGCAAGCTAGCATAATCTTCAAACAATGGCTCCTCAGGTACTGGTTCACCTCGCAAACCTAAGATCCACATATATTCCACATCTACAATGTGAAATAGAGTATGTAGGATACTGCCGAACCCACCGATCCGTTTCTTTAATAGTTCTTCATCCGGCATTTCTTCGCACAATGTAAACCAATCATCACGAACTTGCCAGTTATATTGAAACAGTTTCAACATGACAGCAACCTCCATCTTTTAGATTAACATTTAATATTCACCAAAAGACTTCAAGATTCCTATTTAAATAATAACTCTAAAAAACCTGTTAAAACCTTCTACAAACTGGCCCTTTAATTAAACAGTCCAGATGAAGTTAAAGGGTCAAAAGAAAAACACTATTATACAGGGTTTTATCAAATTTTATTTTAAATTATCAATCTTTTACATAATAACAAATATATCGTTTGAAATTATCTCCCTTTTCAAATAAAAAACTAAATCATTTTATAATAAATAACCGTGGCATCGAGCTCACCATTCGGAGAAATTGCATATTCCGGTATTTTTCCAACTTCTTGATAGTCTAATGATTTGTACAATCTATTTGAAGGATCTCCTTCTCTAGTATCTAACACTAAAAGAGACCTGTTTTCTTGCTTTGCTCTTTCCTCTGCTTTTTGCATAAGCGAACGTCCAATGCCGTTACGTCTAAAGTTTGGATGAGTCATTAACTTGCAAATTTCGGCTCTATGGATCCCGTTAGGCTTTGTAACTAGATGTAATTGAATGCTTCCTGCCACTTCATTGTTTATTTTAGCAACATATAATATCACTTCGGGCGCTAATACAGTTTGCCAATAATTGGTTGTTTTTTTTTGTTTTAGTGGAGGTAAAAAACCAATTGACGCCCCATCATCTACTACAGTTTTCAAAAGTTTAGAAAGCTCTTCAATAGCATTTTCTAGTTGCTTAATTTCTTCAATTACTAAATTTCGCATTACTTTTCCCCCTTTTGTTTCATTGTAACAACTTTTAAAGAAGGAATAATGAAATTCTAAGATGAAATTATTTAATATATGATTTTTTAGAGAAAGGATAACTATATGAAATATATATTAGATAGGACATATGCAAGAGAATTACTCGAGTGGGCATATGAACAAAACTCAGGTCCGTGGCTCGAACATTCATGTAATGTTGCCCTTGCAACTGAAAAGATAGTTGTAGAACTTATTAATAATGGGTACGACCTAGATGCTGACATAGCATACAATGCTGCCCTCCTGCATGATATAGGAAGATATAAAGGTTTTACCAAATCTGTTATTCATTCCTATGATGGGTATATGTACATGAATGATTTAGGATATACAGGAAACGCGATTATTTGTGTGACACATTCGTTTCCTTGCAAAAATGAGCATTTAGATATCGCAGCGGGGTGGAGCCTTGTTCCCGATTATATGGAAAGTCGGTTAATTGAAATATTGAATGAAAATAGTGACTACGACTTATACAATAAGGTCATTACCCTTTGTGACGCACTTGCTGATGCGGAAGGCTGTACTACTCTTGAAAAAAGATTCATTTCTGTTGGTTTACGTCACGGAACAACCTCTCATACCTCTTTACATTGGAAGGGATTCTATACAATTAAGAATGAATTAGAATCTATAATCGGTAAGAGTATATACACACTTCTTCCTGATGTAGAGAAATCAATTTATAAAAATATAGAATATTAAAATAAATACAACTTGAAAACGATAGAATTTGTATGTATGATTCAAAAAAAACTTTGAAAAGTGGAGGGATTAATTATTAGTAAAATAGGATTTGACTTGATAAATCATGAGGATAACTTTGATTTTGGATATGAAGATATTGCGGGTATATCTAGGAGATGTAAATTTTCTAACTGTTCGCATACTAATGAACCACACTGTGCAGTTAAAAAAGCTCTCTCTGACGGAATTCTTTCTGAAGAAATATTTAATAATTATTATAGATATATAAACGAGGCGCAATATGTTTCTACACAAAGGAATAAAACAAAAGCTATCGATTATATGAAACAATTGAAACTCTTTCAAAAAAGTTAGGCTAAACTAGAAAGTCCCCCTTAAAATAATAGTTTAAGGAGGGCTTTTTCTCGCTTAATGACTTTGATTTTTCAATTCCACTATACACTCTTGTATTAAAATCATCGCTTGGCACATTTCAGTTCTTCAGAAATTGCAGCTAAAACACAACAAGATAATAAAATCCCTTTACTCAGATCAATAAAAGATAGAATTTTCAGTTTTTTAATCCCGGAAATTTGCAAGCTTAAAATTTCACACTATCATCGACTGGCACTTTTTCTTTAGAGCTTTTCCTTTCAATCTCTTTACTCTTCTCTTCCCAAAACGCTAATCCTTCAATTCCTACCTTTTTAGGATCAAATATTGGGTCTTTTCCTTCTTTCTTCTGCGCCTCATAATCTTTTAACACTTTTAATGCTGTTTTACTTAATAGTAAAATCGCTATAAGGTTTAACCATGCCATACTGCCTATTCCTAAATCTCCGAGATTCCATAAAAGGGACGCTGATTCTACACTACCGATGTAAACCATAATTAAAAATCCGATTTTTAAAATTGGCTTTAACCAACTATATTTTAGTCCACTATCTAAATAAGTAAGCGTCGTTTCAGCGATATAGTAATAAGCGAGTAAAGTTGTAAATGCGAAGAAGAAGATTGCGATTGAAATAAATATTGGACCAAATCCTGTCATAACGGTTTCAACTGCTTGTTGTGTATAAATTGGACCAGCTTCCACATTCCCTATGTTTTGTACAATTGCACTCTTTCCTTCAGGTATAACATTGTACATGCCTGTTATTAAAATCATAAGAGCCGTCGCTGTACATACGACAATTGTATCAATATATACGGAAAATGCTTGAACTAAGCCTTGTTTTGCAGGATGCGATACTTCAGCAGCAGCAGAACTATATGTTGCTTCTCCTACACCAGCAATGTTTGAAAATACTGCACGCTTTACTCCCCATGCAATAGCTGCCCCAACGATCCCTCCAAACATTTCATTTACACCAAATGCGCTTGAGAAAATTAAAGCAAACATACTTGGAATTTCCGTTACATTCGCAATTAATACGATACATGTAACAATTACATAACCAATTGCCATAAATGGAACTAACATTTGTGAAACGCCCGCAATTCTCTTTACTCCACCAAAAATAATCGCTGCTAGTAACACAACTAAAAATATACCAGTTACATATTTACTAATTCCAGAAGAATTTTCAAACCCCACTGCGATACTACTTGATTGAATCCCTGGCAATAACATGCCGTATGAAATTGTAACGACGATCGCTACAATGACCGCAAACCATTTCATTTTTAAACCCTTCTCAATAAAGTATGGCGTACCACCGCGATATTCATTGCCCACCTTACTTTTATATACTTGTGCTAATGTCGATTCAACAAATGCACTAGCTGCTCCTAATAATGCCATCACCCACATCCAAAATACAGCTCCAGGCCCGCCAAAAGCGATAGCTGTCGCTACTCCTGCGATATTACCAATTCCAACCCGGCCCGATAACGCCAAACAAAATGCTTGAAAGGATGATATTCCCGTCTCCGAGCTCTTCCCTTCAAATAATAGTTTAATCATCTCTTTAAAATAACGAATTTGTAAAAAACGAGTCGCAATTGTGAAATACACTCCTGCTCCTAACGCAAAAACAACTAAACCAATACTCCATACTTGTCCTACTAACCATTCTACTAATTTCTCCATCCAAATCCCCCTTATAATTCTTTTGAAAAAGCAATTTTATATATAAGAAAACGGACAACCTTTATCCTACCTACCAGTTGTCCGCATCTCTCACTATTTCATCATTCTTTTATCCTGCTATTTGTGGGCAGTAAAACTCCCACCTCCTAAATCCGGTGAATACAAAGAAGTAAGGTGGAAGATCAACTGCTCGTAAATACCCGATTGGTTCTACTACTATTCAGCGTGGATGAAAAGACTCCCACTGAATAGAGTTTCACTTTATATTTACCCAAACACTTTTCACTTCTGTATAGTTATCAAGGGCGTATGAACCTAATTCACGTCCGATACCAGATTGCTTATATCCACCAAATGGTGCAGCAGCATTTTCTAGGTTATAATCATTAATCCACACTGTTCCTGCCTTTAATTTATTGGCAACTTGATGCCCTGTTTTAATATTTTGTGTCCATACACCCGCAGCAAGCCCATAGGAAGAGCTATTTGCTCTTTCAATTACTTCTTCTGTCGAATCAAATGGAAGTATAACGACAACTGGTCCAAAAATTTCTTCCTTAACAATTGCCATATCATCAGTAACATTTGTGAATACTGTTGGCTGTACAAAATAACCTTTTTCAAATGCGCGTTCACCGCCAGCTGCAACAGTAGCACCTTCAGCTTTTCCTTGTTCAATGTAACTTAGCACACGCTCTTGCTGTTTTTTAGATACGAGCGGTCCCATTTCAGTTTCCGCCTCCATACCTGCCCCTAGCTTCACGTTATTTGCCATTCTTACAAGTTCATTTACGACTGTTTCATAATGCTTTCGATGAACGAATACTCGAGACCCTGCGCTACAATTTTGACCATGATTATACATAATTCCTTGGAACGCACCGTTAATTGCTTCTTCTAAGTCAGCGTCTTCTAAAATGATGTTTGGTGACTTACCACCAAGTTCTAATGTTACATGTTTAATTGTTTCTGCAGATTGTCGCATAATATATTTCCCCGTAACTGTTGAACCTGTGAAAGCTACTTTATCAATATCATGATGGTTTACAATTGCCGATCCTGCTTCTTGGCCGAAACCTGGAACAAAGTTTACAACACCGTTTGGAAAACCAGCCTCTTTAAAAAGCTTCGCTGTATATAGTAAAGATAAAGGCGTTTGCTCTGCTGGTTTTAATACAATCGTACAACCTGTCGCAAGAGCGGCTCCCATTTTCCAAGAAGACATAACGAGCGGAAAATTCCACGGAATAATTTGACCAACAACGCCAACCGGTTCATGGCGTGTGTAATTTAAGTAATCTTTTGAAATCGGAATTGTTTGCCCGATAATTTTTGTAGCCCATCCCGCGTAATAGCGGTAATTTTCTACAGTCGCTGTAATATCATCATCAAGTGCTACTTGATATGGTTTCCCATTATCTAAAGCTTCTAGCTGTGCTAATTCTTCTCTATGTTCTTCAATTAAATCTGCTAATTTATAAATAAGATGCGCTCTTTCAGCAGTAGTCATTTCTGCCCAAGGGCCTGATTCAAAAGCTAATGTCGCAGCTTTTACTGCGACATCAATATCTTCTTCTTGTGCTTCACAAACAACCGCAAGAACATCTTCTGTCGCTGGGTTGTAAGTTTCAAACGTCTTCCCACTAATAGAAGGAACAAACTCACCATTAATAAACATTTTAATTTCTTCATTTAAAAACGCTTTCACTTTTGGTTTCAGCTCAATATTTGTCGTTAACATATATGCTCTCCTCCTTATTTAAACAGCTGCATGAGCTGCAATTTCTGATAAAATCGTTTGAAGCTTTTGATCTTCTTCTATCGTTAATCCTAATCTCGGATAACGTGAAGGTCCTCCGACTTGCCCATGTAATTCCATTGAGCGTTTAACGATTTGTACATATTTCCCTGATCCTTCAAGAAACTCACAAAGAGGTAAAATAGCATCGTTCATTTCCCACGCTTTTTCTAATTCACCATTTTGAAAATGCTCATACATTTTCGTAACAAGTCCTGGAACGATATTTCCTGCTACTGAAACCCATCCTGTTGCACCAACTAAATAAGATTCCATAACTAAATCTTCAGATCCGCAGAAGACTTGAAAAGCACCTTCGCCTTTTCTTACTAAATCTCTCGCTTTTCGAATATCTCCGCTAGATTCTTTAATATGTGTAACATTTTCACATTCTTTTCCAATACGGAGCATTAGCTCTGTACTCATATCAACACCAGAAGTAAATGGATTATTGTATAGCATAATTGGTATATTTACAGCGTTTGAGATTTCTTTAAAATGAAAATAGATTTCCTCTTCTTTCGGTTTACAATAATACGAGTTTATAATTAATGCACAATCTGCTCCGTGCGCTTCTGCATGTTTCGTATATTCAATCGTTTCTTTCGTCGTCTCCGCAGCAGTTCCAACAATAACTGGAATACGGCCATCTACTTCTTTTAATACTGTTTCTACCATGTTAAATCGTTCTTCTTTTGATAAACTAACAAATTCTCCCGTACTTCCATTAATAATAATTCCAGCTACCTTTTGCTCAATAAAGTAGTTTACGTTTTGTTTTACACCTTTCCAATCAATTTCTTGAAATTCATCCATCGGTGTTATTAATACTGGAAATGCCCCTTTAATTTTTTGCATCTTAATCTCTCCCTTTAACATTTTATTTTAATAAAAATCCTGTTGGAAACGGATCTGTAGGGTCTAATAGAAACGTCTGCATTCCTGTAATAAACCCTCTACTTTCAAATCGAAAAATGTATCCTAGTTCTTCTTTCTTCACTTGTTCCACTGTTATAAAGCTATTAAAAATACTTTCATTTTTAAAAGGTTTATCCGCTATATAATCATTTTTAAATAATGCATGAACATAAGACACAATAGTAGAAACAAAACCTGGCGAACGTACTATAAAGTTATCTTCATGAAATGTAATCGACTTTATATGGTTCTTTTCTTTTTGCATAGAATCTACTAAAATAAGTCTTTTTATTAATGACTGTTTTTGTATCGCTTGAAGTGTAGCTTCTCCCCATTTTTTTAATTCAGAGATGTTTTCAATACAAATTTCTGGTGAATACGTATCCTTTTCTACGACTGCATATACTTTATCAGCCTGTATAAGAGAATAACGTATATTACCAATCTTCAAATCTTTCTCAACCATATAACATAGTTTACTTTCAAACGACACCGATATAACTTCATCATCCTCTACATAAGCGTGGACTGAAAAAATTCCAGATAACGTTTCAATTTTGTATTGATTAGAATCTCTCTTTTTTAAATATCCACTTTCTAGTAACATCGTGATTACCGCGACAATACCACCGTAATGAAGATGGATTGATCCTTCATGATTAAAAAACAATACAGCTGCATCAACTTCATTATGAATAGAAGGAACGACAATACATCCATTTAAACCGATAAAACCACGTGGTTCATTTAATAAGAGCTTCATTTCTTCTGCTAAATCACCTGAAAATTGTTCATTTAGTTGTTCCAAACTGTAGTAATATTTGCATGGTACGTCTTTAATTACACGAAATGCTTCGCCAGCTACGTGTACGTCTACTGCTGTATACATTTTTTGAATGTTCATTTTACATCCTCCGTTTCATGTTCCATCGGCGGAATTAGCAAAAACCCTTCTTTTAGTGGATCCTTTTCATTGTAAAAAAATCTATGCATTCCCATAAGCCAAGCTGACCCTGTAATTTTCGTTACTACAGCTTCAATATTTTCGACATATGTTGTATTCATGACACATCCTTTAAATAGAGAACCAACAATACTCTCATGAACGAACTCTTCATCGATGTCAATTTTTTTATGAGCGTATAATACAGCTAACTTCGCTGATGTTCCTGTACCACATGGAGATCGATCAATTCCTCCTGGCGGAACAACAACTGTATTTTTCACATGTGCACTTTCATGAGTAGGGTCTGTGTAAAATTCAATATGTGTTAATCCTCTTATAAACGAATACTGCGGATGAATGATTTCAAACTTCTCATTAATTGTATTTCTAATATGAATCGCCTTATCAATAATTGTAGAAGCGTTTTCTGGTACTAGTTCTAGACCAACTGACTTCGCATCGATAATGGCATAAAAATTTCCTCCATATGCAATATCAGCCTCTACAGTTCCAATTTCTTCGACGTGTACAGAAATATTTTTCAGTAAAAAAGCTGGTATGTTACAGAAGGAGACTTCAATCGCTTTCCCATTTTGAACAGAAATATCTACTTCAACTAAGCCAGCTGGTGTATCTAACTTTAGAGAAGTAACCGGTTCAACTACTGGAATTAAACCTGATTCAACTAAAGCTGTACATACACCGATTGTATCGTGACCACACATCGGTAAATATCCACCTGTCTCTATGTATATAACGCCTATATCCGCTTCCGGATGACACGGGTCTGTTAATAATGCCCCTGACATTACATCATGACCACGTGGCTCATTCATTAGCAATTTGCGAATCCAGTCATACTCCTTTTTCATATGTAACATCTTCTCTGCCATCGTCTCTCCAATTAACTTAGGAAGTCCGCTAATTAATGTCCTCGTTGGATTCCCGCCTGTATGTGTATCAATCGTCGTAAAGACTCTTTGTGACCTCATCCGTTTAACACCCTTTCTGTAAAACGACTCAAACGAAGTGCTTCAATAGGAATGATTGTTTCTTTTTCATTTAATAACTCTTCAATCACTTTCCCAGTAACTGCCGCAAGACTAATTCCATCACCTTCATGTCCTGCTGCAATAAAATAATTAGGAATATGTTCCACTCGTGAAATAATTGGCAAATGATCTTCTGTCCATGGACGTAAGCCAGCATAAGAACGAATCACCATCATATCTGCCATTTTCGGATAAAAACGAATCGCTCGGTTCGCAATACATTTAATAACCTCGTTGTTAATCCTCGTATGAAAGCCCACAAACTCTCTACTACTACCAATTAAAAAGTTTTGGCTTTCTGTCGGTTCAAATACAAGTGCAACCCCGTACTTTTCAGTTAAAGCATCCACTTTTCGTTTTCCGCCAAATTTAGAAATCAAATAACCAAATTCCATTACTTTACGTGAACCTACGTGTTGTTGCCTTGAAGCTACAATAATATGCCCCTTTCTCGGTTCTATAGGGATATTCACATCTAACATCTGTCCGATTTTAGGAGCCCACACACCGGCTGCATTCACAACTTGCTTCGCAGTAAACGTTCCATTTGTCGTTTCTACAATAAAGGAACCGTCTATATCTCTTTTTATTTCTTTCACTTCTGTATGATTAAAAGTTTTTGTACCAAATTTCTTCGATTCTGCAAGAAGTGAAAAAGCAAGAAGATATGGATTTACAGTCGAATCAGTTGCGCATTCTAAACCACCCAATAAATCATCCGCAAAAAATGGTGATTCCTCTCTTATATCTTGCCTATCAAGCATTCGAAATGGTAAACCAGCTTCTTTTTGACGATTTACCCATTGCTGTGCTGCCTCCATTTCTTCGTCTGATTCACAAACGAGAATGCTTCCTGGCGTCCTATATTCAAATGAGTGCTCCAACTCTTCACTTAATTCAGTTACTAATTTTTGACTTACTAACGACATTTGGCTATCAAATCCTGGGTCTTTATCAATCGCTAAAATGTTCCCGTCACACCGTGAAGACGTCCCACTGACAAATTCCCCTTTTTCAATGATTGTTACGTCTCTTCCGTATTTTGAAGTGTAATAGGCGATAGAACATCCTATAATACCACCGCCTATTATTAAAACGTCACAGTGCCTCATATATAGCACTCCTCCTTTCTCCTAAATCTCTCACTTTCTATTTATGCAATTGGTGTGCCAACTCTACATCCATAAATATTTATATAAAATAAATTTATTTGTAAAAATATTTTAAATTTATCGTAAATAGGTGTATTATTTTCTTATCACTGTCTAAATTTTTATACATAACAGGAGGACAATATGGCATTTTCATTTCCAACAATAAAAGAGTTTATAAAGATTTTGTCAATCGATCATACAAGCACCATTCAGCACATGAAACAGATAGGTGAAAATTTTTATTACCTTCCTTCATCTACTGAAGAATACAGTTGCATAGTTATTTATGAAGATGACTCTTTCACTACGTTAATCGAAGCTTTTTCTAACCATTCTGCGGTCGTTA
Source organism: Bacillus cereus (assembly GCF_015071065.1). Classification (GTDB taxonomy): domain Bacteria; phylum Bacillota; class Bacilli; order Bacillales; family Bacillaceae_G; genus Bacillus_A; species Bacillus_A cereus_BA. Next base: position 246,865 of record NZ_VOVA01000003.1, read on the forward strand.
TTATGAACGAAAATCTAGAGCCGATATGTTGTATAACTGCTCAGCAAATGATTCCGTTTCTTTATAAGTCTTACAATGAACTACAAGCTTTTTATAACACTGTTATTCAAACGTCTGATTCTTCTGTTACCGTCATTGATGATAAAGAATGCGTTCGTACTTGGACAGATGGCGCTCAAAAAATCTTTTCAGTCAACCATAATGAAATTATCGGACAACCCATTACACGTTTTTTTGATTATAAAGATTTAGAAATTTTACAATCATTACATGACGGAAAAAGTATAATAGCTCAGTTCCATCAGCCTCGCCTTGATTTGTTCGTATTAATTAATTCAAATCCTGTTTATTGTAACGATAAAATTATAGGAGCAGTCGTTTCTGAAACGGATGTTACAAATCAAGTTGTTTTGAATGAGAAATTATTTAATATGTCGCATGAAGTACATCGCTTAGAGCAAGAAGTGGCCAAGTATAAAGATACATCCGATCCTTTTCATGCGATGAATGGAAAAAGCCCAGTCATACAAAGGACTATTCAATTAGCTAGAAAGGTTTGTTCAGTGAAATCAACAGTTTTAATACTCGGAGAAAGTGGGGTTGGAAAAGAAGTATTTGCGAAAGCAATACACGAAGCAAGTGAAACAGCAAACGCACCTTTCATCTCGATCAACTGCGGCGCAATTCCAGAAGCGTTATTTGAAAGTGAATTATTCGGGTATGAACGCGGGGCGTTTTCTGGTGCAAATAGTAAAGGTAAAAAAGGTAAAATAGAACTTGCACAAGGTGGTACTTTATTCCTCGATGAGATAGGCGAAATGCCGCTCGATATGCAAGTGAAACTTTTGCGTGTACTGCAAGAACGAAAGTATTACCGAGTTGGTGGAGAAAAAGAAATACATATTGATTTCCGCATTATCGCTGCTACAAATCGTGATTTACAAGAAGAAATGAGAAAAGGAACGTTCCGAGAAGATTTATACTATCGCTTAAACGTAGTAAGCTTGCATATTCCGCCACTACGCGAAAGACGAGAGGATATTATCGAATTAACCTATTCCTTCTTAAATGATTTTTCAATAAACTATAACAGGCCTATTCGCGACTTACCTTCAAGCATTATGCATGAACTGCTTCATTACAATTGGCCTGGTAATATTCGCGAGCTCCGCAACGTAGTTGAAAGACTCGTCGTATTTGCGACAGATGGCATTATAAAACAAGAATATTTACCATTCCATACAAATGATACTTCAGAGAACGAAACATCTCATTCTCTTTTACTCAGCAACAACAACACGATTCTCCCTTTACAAGAAGAGATGGATGAGCATGAAAAAAAGGTCATTGAAAGAGCTTTACGCATTTTAAATGATAATAAATTAGAATGCGCGAAACAACTTGGCGTAACGAGGGCCACTTTATATAACCGTTTAAAAAGACTTGGATTACACTAATTCCCTCTCCTCCTCTATATTGGCATAGTTTTTGCATCATAATTTGTGCAAACCGAACTAGAGGAGGAATACATATGACGAATAAAGAAAACTTAATTGTTTGTCGTTGTGAAGAAGTTACATACGGACAACTTCAATCGACAATTGCTGAATATAATTGCTCAGCTCGCGAATTAAAATTAAGAACGCGTGCTGGTATGGGTTTTTGCGGCGGAAGAACATGTAGAATGACGATAGAACGAATGGTAGAAAGTGCGAATCCTAACGCATCCAAAAATGAAATTCCATTAAAATATCAACCACCAGTGCGTGCAGTTACTTTTGGAGCGGTAGGTGACAATCAATGAGTAGAATTACACATCACCCTATTTTAGGTAGTTTAAATACTAGTCAGCGCATCACTTTTCAATTTAACAATCAACAATATGAAGCATATGAACATGAAACGATAGCGGCCGCTTTACTTGCAAACGGAATAAGAACGTTAAGAGTGCATGAAGATAGCGGAACTCCGCGAGGTATTTATTGTAATATCGGGCATTGTTCTGAATGCCGCGTGACTGTAAACAATCAAACGAACGTACGAGCTTGCTTAACTGTAGTTGAAAACGATATGGTTGTTGAAAGCGGAAAACAGCATCCAAATATCGTGAGAGAGATGGTGAAAAAGCGATGATCGATGTAATTATTATTGGTGCGGGACCAGCAGGATTATCAGCTTCCATCTCTTGTGCACGTTTTGGACTTAACGTACTTGTTATTGATGAATTTATGAAGCCGGGTGGGAGGTTGTTAGGACAGTTACATCAAGAGCCTACTGGCGAATGGTGGAACGGAATAGAAGAATCAAAACGCCTTCACGAAGAAGCAAAATCACTTTCAGTCGATATTCGATGCGGTGTTTCCGTCTATAATTTAGATAAAGATGCAAGTTCTTGGTTCGTACATACAAATATCGGTACATTAGAAGCACCGTTCGTACTAATTGCTACTGGGGCTGCTGAGTATTCTATTCCCCTTCCTGGCTGGACACTTCCAGGAGTTATGTCAATTGGAGCAGCTCAAGTTATGACAAATGTTCACCGGGTTCAAGTTGGGAAAAAAGGAATCATTATTGGTGCTAACATTTTGTCATTCGCCATTTTAAACGAATTGCAATTAGCTGGAATTACAGTGGATCATATTGTACTCCCTGAAAAAAGCGAGTTAAGCCAAAAGGCCGGTGAACCAGAAGAAGTTTTAAACTCACTCTTAAATGCGGCTCACCTCGCCCCATCTGCTTTTTTGCGTATAGGTAGCCGTTTTATGAAATATGATTGGATTCGAAAAGCTGGATTAACATTTTATCCAAATAGCGGCATGAAAATAAACGGGACGCCGCTTCATCTTCGTAAAGCTGCACTTGAAATTATCGGTACAGATCAAGTTGAAGGTGTTCGTGTTGCTAATATTGATTCTAAAGGAAATATTATTACTGGATCAGAAAAGATATATGAGGCTGACTTCGTTTGTATTGCCGGAGGGTTATATCCGCTTGCTGAGCTTGCGGCTGTTGCTGGTTGTCCGTTCCATTACATTCCTGAACTTGGCGGGCATGTCCCACTTCATTCAGAAGAAATGGAAACCTCACTTCCAGGTTTATTTGTTGCTGGAAATATTACTGGCATTGAAAGCGGAAAAATCGCGATGGCGCAAGGTACTGTTGCTGGATATTCAATCGTGAAACAAGCAAATAAAAAATCTAATTCGGTTGAACAACACTTACAACAAGCAATTCAAAACGTCCACACCGTGCGTCAACAAGCTGCAATTCAGTTTAATCCGATGGTTAATGTTGGTAGACGGAAGATGAATGAGATTTGGCGTGATTCTTCTTCTACATATGCACATACTAAAAAGAGCTGCTGAGATTACTCTCAACAGCTCTTTTCACTACTCGTCCGAGTTATTAAATTTCGCTAATGCGTAAATGCCTTCTTCATCATCTAATTCAAGTTGTAATCTTGCTGCAAATGAATTGACGTTGTATTCTCGATCAAGCAACAAGCGTAGTGCTTCGATTAAGTTTGCTTGAATTAAAATTTGCTGGCGACCATTTACCTCTACTTCTGCAGAGAAACCGTAGTCATCATCATACATTAGTTCAACTGAAACTTCTTCTGGACCAACTTGTCTTTTTTCAGCGATATATATACAAAGCGCATTTATAAGCTCTTGTTCAGAAATTTTTATTGTTTCCATGCTACTTCATCTGCCTTTTTCTTACGTTGATCTTTGAAGTATTTAAATGCACGAATTGCTAACATTACGATACCAGCCATTACTAACATATTTACCATAAACGCTAATACAGAACCAAGTGCTCCCATATTTGCAAATAAGCTACCCATTAGTAAACCACCAAGACCACCTAGTAATAAGCCTTTCATAAAGCCACCTTTATTACTTTTTGGCGCTGTGTTTGTTGCTTTTGTTTTTGAATCAGTTGTCGTTTTTTGTGAATTCACATTAGAATCTTTTTTGTTTAAATCAACTTTTGACTTTTGACCTGAACTTGGTGTATATGATTTTTTACCAGATTTGTAACTTTTCGCTGCCGCATGATCTACGAACATAAAGCTACTAGCCCCAAAGATAACCATGAATGCTGTCATTACTGCTACAAGTTTTTTCAACATATTATATCCATTCTCCTTTTATATAGATATATGTGAAATCTACCTTTCTAGTAAATTCAGAATGATAGATTTGTTTTAAAACCATTTTAAAGGTTCTTATGAACTTATTATATGAACTTTTGTCGAAATATGCAAGCATTATTTACTTACGACAATTTCATGACATAGGAAAAATTAAGCAAAACGGAATTGACTTTAAATGAAACAAAACATATTATAAGTTCATAAGAACTTTTTATAATTTTGGAGGTGAAAAGATGGAAACATTTCATCTCACACGAAACGAAATGGCAACGCTCCTTCTATCACTAAGAGGATGGAATACGAAGAAGCCTCTCGGCATTTTACAAGAAGCTTGGGCAAAGTCACATAAAAAAGATATTGAAAGCGGACAAAGCGTTACTGCTTTTATTACAACCGCACTTTCACCTATTTTTGAAAAATTGATTAAGATTGACGATACGGATGTCGGTTTTTCTTTAAATGAAATAGTTGCGCTTGGCAATCAGATTGAAAATACGAGCTTCTCTGTAACTGCTATGCAAAACTGGGTGAAACGAGATATAAAAGAAATGATTGGCTCCCCTCAAAAAGGGAAGAAATACTCAATCGAACAAGCAGCATTACTATTCATTGTCGAAGATTTAAAAACAGCGCTTGATTTTGAATCTATTCGCAAACTATTACGACTCATCGTAAATGACCCGGCCGATCGAAGTGATGATTTAATTAACCCTCTTCATTTATATGTAGCTTATTCTTCTTTATTTGAAGAACTGAATCAAGGGAATTGCTTACAACTAAATGCTACAGATACAATTCATACGATCGAAAATATCGTAAAAGAAAAGGCTGATAAAATAGCAAGTAAGTTCGATCAAATTAATAACGAACAACGCGAAGCAATTCGTAACGCTATTATTATCGCCACCCTATCTGTACATACCGCATATGTACAGATGCTTGCAAAACGTTACGTTTCAGCAACGTTATTTTTACAAAATTTAGATGTGAAGCCGTAAAAGAGGAGCCATAGATTATGGCCCCTCTTTTTGTCATTAGAACAGATGAAATTATATCCATGTGAATGAAGATATGTCAGCGATTCAACAAAGAATATCGATACTACGACAAAAAATCAAAACCTTCACCTATCTTTAATATAGATAAAATGAGAAATTTTTAATACTCCTTTCATTCTCCCTTCATGAAAACTCAATTTACATCCTTTATTATAAATATGAGAGATGAAAAGTATTAAAATGGCAATATGTTCATTAAATAAGGTATAATTTACATATGATGAACTTTTTATGTTGTTAAATAAAAATGACATGTAATTGAAAATTTATGAACTAGAAGGTGCAACAATGTTAAGTAGTTTTATTCATTCAGTATTAACATTTTTTGAAGGATTAGGTTATTGGGGCATTATGCTCGGACTTATGATTGAAATTATCCCAAGTGAGATTGTCCTAGCTTATGCAGGATACTTAGTATCAAATGGAAGTATCTCATTTATAGGCGCAGTTATATTCGGTACAATTGGTGGAATCATTGCCCAAGTCTTTATTTATTGGATTGGACGATACGGTGGTCGCCCTGTATTAGAACGGTACGGAAAGTATATTTTCATTCATAAAAAACAAATTGATGCTGCTGAAGACTGGTTTAACCGTTACGGAACTGGCGTAATTTTCACAGCACGTTTCATTCCTGTCGTTCGTCATGCGATATCAATTCCTGCCGGGATTACAAAAATGCCGCTTTTACGTTTCATTACATTAACAGGACTTGCGATTATTCCTTGGTCTATCATTTTCATTTATTTAGGTGAAAAACTTGGAGAAAACTGGGGTAATATAAATGACGTTGCTGGACCATATGTGAAATCTTTCGCTATTGGCGGGGTTGTTCTTATTATTTTATATTTCGCAATAAAAAAATGGTCAAAGAAACGCAAAAAGCTTGCTTAAATTTTTAATCAAACCGCTATAAATTCATTTAGAATTATAGCGGTTTTTACTATGAGCTTCGCTAAGTTTTAGGAATTGCATAATTTCTTCTGTATGTTTTAAATCATGTTGAATGAGTGATGAAAAATAATTGTTTAATCTCACTCTTTTCGTGCCGAATTGGTAGTCACCATTAAAATTTTGGGCAGGAATTTGATTAATTTGATCAACTAATTGTTTACGGGTGGATATAAACTGATCTATTAGTTCTTCTTTTGAAATACCAGACCTCGCATATCTCATTGCACTCTTGTTCATTTCTTCCACATCTGTTGGAACATCAGGTACATATTGCGAGCTTATAAAATACAAGATTCTATATTTCATTAAAAACTCATCCCAAACGATAAAATGTGAAATGACATCCGCAATTCCCCATGAACCTTTTCTAAAAGGTTGAAACCATACATCACTAGACATAAACTTCAATGTTTGACACCATTCTATTAAACTTAACTTTTTTTCTAGAATACATTCTTTCTCCATAATCCATTCCTCTTCTACACTTATAATTCATTCATATTAGTAACTTCTAGATATTACATTAAAACCCTCCAGTTTAAGATTTTCCTGGATAAGCAACAATTAAAACTATTCCTTCGTATAGTAACTCAAAAGGAGTGATTCCCCTATGCATTGGCAACAAAAAATACCATACTTAATCGGACGCCCTGTTGGTATTTCTCTCATTAATGGGCAAGGGACTTCCGGCGTTTTATGTGGCGTTCAAAATAATCAATTATTTGTTTATGAATACCTTTACCAAGCTCAGTTCGCCATGAAACATTATGACTTTAGAAAAATTCAAGATATACACGCCTTTCCAAATTGCCCGCACCAAGATCCTTTGTATTAAAAAACAGGAACGGCTTTATCGCCATTCCTGTTTTTTAATACATTATTTTTCAGAGTAAAACTTCTGCACTGCTTCATCAAAATAGATCCAGCCTTTCCAACCTAAATGAATTGTATCTTTTAAGAAATACTTATCATACTCATGGCTAGAGAAATCGACTACTGGGTATCCTGCTTTTTCAACTTGCTCGCGAACCTTATTATAATACACATCACGGCGTTCTTTCGGGAATCCAGTGTAATCATACCACGGTCCATTTACAGGTACAGAAATAAAGAGTGGTTTTACATTTTTTTCTTTGAATAGATCTAATACAATTTGTAAGTCATCATATTCCGGTGAATCATCATACGTTTCATTCGCTCTAAAGTTTTTTAAACCTTTTAATTTTTTCTTTAAATTATTTTTATAGTAATACGGATTTTCAATTCCGAATGTATTTGTTGTAGATTCCGCTTTACCTTCTTGTTCTGCATGCTTACGTGCCTCTTCCCAAGAAACTGAACGTAGTCCCATATTCTTTTTCTCTTTCATCGGTTCGATCTTAAATAGAGAGTTAAATAAATCTCTATGATCTAAAATATTTCGGTACATATACGCTAGTGGTTTAGCTAGTCCCGCTTTTATATTATGTTTTGTATCATTATATACAATACTTTCTAGCGAACTACTTAATATCGCATCTTTACGAACAACTTTATAATCTAGTAAACGTTTCGCGATTTTCTTCTTCATTTCAAGATTTATTTCATCATTAAAAATAAAATGATATGCTTGTTGTTTGGAGAAATTATTTGTAAAATCCCCTTCCTGTACACCACTCTTTGTAAACCACTGCGGTGAAAGAACAAACACTACTTTTTTCCCTTCTAATTCATCCATTGTAGACGTCATATTTAATATATGAGCCAAACTTTGCGTGCCACCAGTCCCAATTAGAAATGGTGTAAAGCCTGCTGGATTTACTTTGAAATAATTAGAAGGATGATATGCATCCATTCGTAAAAATTCTGATGAGCCGTACATCGGTAAATAATGAGAATTCTCTAACATTTTCTGTTGTAAGAAAACACTTTGTAATTTCTCCTTTTGTAAGGAAGTTGCCGCATCTTCAACCTTCTTATCGCTAATAAGTGATACTAAACTTTTAGAAGGGATAAGCAGTACAATGAAAAAAAGTAGACACGCTAAAATAAGTGGACCAAAAGCATGCTTCATCTTCATCATTTATTCCTCTTTCTATTACTATTAAATTGTAACCCTTGTTTTTGACACGTCATCATTGTTCTCCTTTTTCTCTATACATGTTCCATTCTATTTATCTATTATTTTACATGTATGTATTTCCTTCCTTGTTCTATTAAGTCCTATATAAATAGCACAAGAAAATGTTTCCAAAGAAACATGTTAATTATACAAGATTCTACATAAATTTCACACTGGAATTTATGTAATAATTTTATTTTTAAGCGATGAAAAAACATATAAAATGTCTATAACTCATTTAGAGCTGTAGGATATTCAAAATATGATAATAAACGTCCGTTATGATTAACCTTTTTTACATTCGGTCTCCTCACGAATGACCTTTTCGTATGTATTGCAAATACAGACATAACCCCTCTCCTAATACTGTTTACAGACTAATAAATTATAAGCATGAACTATCATTCTGCTTTAAATAAGAACAAACAGACTACCACATATGTGAAGTCTGTTTGTTCTCTCACTTTATTTTTGTACATCCGCCCATTTCAAGCTTGTTCCTGGACCAAATTGATGTACGTATAAATCTTTCACGTAAGGCTTTTGTAAGTAAGATAGTCCGCGCTGGAATACTGGTGCGATTACTGCATCATCAAGGAGTACTTTTTCAGCATCTTGCAATGCCTTCCAACGAGCTTTTTCATCATTACCTAAATCTGTTTTAATCTTCTTAATTAATGCATCGTATTCTGGATTTGCATATCCTGTATTATTGACAGTACTTCCTGAAAGGAATACTTCTAAGTATGTCATTGGATCTGGATAATCAGGTAACCAGCGTGATAACGACATTTCATATTCTTTCTTCTTCTCTAACGCTAGTTTTTGAGTATGTGGTTGTAATTTCACATTTACTTTTAACCCTGGTAAGTTTTTCTCAAGTTGTTCTTTAATATACTCTCCTACTTTTTTAAAGTTCTCTAAGTCATAGTTTAATAGTTCTAACGTCACTTCATTTGTGCCTGTCTCTTGCTTCGCCTTTTCCCAATATTCCTTCGCTTGTTTTACATCAGTCTTATTAAACTCACCTGCCGCACTTCTAAAATCTTTCTTATCTGGCCCTTTTAAAAACCCTTTTGGTACGTAATAGTTCGCAGCAACGGAACCATCATTTAAAAATGAAGTTGCGAGACCCTTCTTATCAAAAACTGTGCTTAATGCAAGACGGGCGTTTTTATTTTTAAGAATCGGTACATTTTCATTGAAACGGAAGAAATACATAACTGGATCTGTATATTGTTTCAGTTCTTTATTATTTTTATATTTATCTACGAATTCTGTAGAAATGACAGCTCTATCTACTTTATCTGTTTCATATAAATTTACCGCAGTTGAAATTTCTTTAACAATTTGATAGTTTACTTCATCTAACTTTACTTCTTTTTTATCCCAATACTTATCATTTTTCTTCATTGTAAAACTTGCTTCGTGCTTCCACTCTGATAATGTAAACGGCCCATTATATATCGCTTTATTCGCCTCTAACCCGTATTTATCACCTTGCTCTTTCGCAAACTTTTCATTAATTGGATAGAAAGACGGTAAAATAAGTAGTTTCGTAAAATACGGTACTGGATGTTCTAACTCAACAACAAACGTTTTATCATCCTTTGCTTTCACACCTAATTCTTCTAATCCTAATTGTTTCTTATTTATCTTTTCCGCATTTTTCACATCGTACGCGATATATGCATATTGAGAGGCTGTATCTGGATTTATAAGTTGCTTCCAAGCATATACGTAATCATGAGCTGTTACTGGATCACCGTTAGACCATTTCGCATCACGCAAGTGGAATGTATAAGTCTTTCCGTCTTTACTCACTTCATATTTCTGTGCCCCAGCCTGGATCACTTCATCATTTTTCGATAAACGGAATAATCCTTCCATTACATTATTCAAAACGTTAAACGATACCGCATCTGTTACTTTCCCTGAATTTAATGATGGAATTTCACCCGTTTCTAGTAGCTGCAATACTTTCTTCTCATCTTTCGGCTTTGTAGCTGTTTTTTCTTTGGCACAGCCTACTAAAAATGAAGATACCAATAGAGTACTAACTAATGAGTAGCGAACAACCTTTTTCATATAAAGCCCCCCTATCTTTTTTAAGGTAAGTAACGACGAGCACCAGCGTATTCTTCTATATATCCTGGTGTATTTAGCGGTATAATTTCTACCGATCTTTCAGCCTTTGGAGAGTGAATCATATTTCCATCACCAATATACATGGCAACGTGATGAACACTACCTTTTCCTTGATTATGTGCAAAGAATATTAAATCGCCCTTTTGTAGGTTTTCTTTATCAACCGCAATTCCAGCTTTTGATTGCGGACCAGAATCGCGTGGAATTGTAATGCCATGCGATTTATAAATCGTATGTGTAAATCCAGAGCAATCAAATCCAAAACCACTTGTACCAGCCCATATATATGGCAAACCTAAAAACATTTTTCCTGTGTTTATTAAATCATCAGCTGTTGGAGTCGGAATATCATTTTGAGAACGGTAAACAGTTCCATCATTTTTCCGTAGCCACGCCTTCTGACCATTTGGCAATAATACGCGGTATGAAATCGTATCTTCACTTAGTAGCGGTAATCGCGTATTATAGCTAACCTCAAGCGATTTATGTTTTTCAGAAGGGTTAATATATAAAATGGCTGTCGGTTTCGTTATTAATACGAAAGGTTCGTTTGTTTTATCTACAAATTCTTGATTATACGTTAATTGTTTTTCAGGCATCCACCCTGGGTACCCTTCTTCATTTCGCGGCGTTGGTTGTCCGTGCACTAGTACTTTTACCCAATCACCTTTTTTATCAATGACCGTTACTTCTTGACCGAGTAGCGCTTGCGTTTCTAATTTATTTGCACTCGTTAACCAAAGCTTCTCATCAAGCGTCATTGATTTCGTCCACTTCCATAAATCAACAGGATTTGTCGCACTTGGTTCATCGATTGGCCGAAGCGAATCTGGTGCGGTCCATAACGTCGCAGCTGCCACATCAATAAATGCTTTCTTATCTTTTTTCTCTTCGGCATTTGCCGCTGTGAAAGATGAAAAAATGAATAATGTTGTTAATAATGCAGTCCCTATTTTTTTCATATATATCCCCCTTAAAAAATAGTTTGCTAGATACTACTTCTAAGATTGTATATTCACTGCAGAATGCAGGTTTACCTTTGGGCCAGTGTAAGTCATTCCTTCTGGCTCTTCTACTAACCATAGCGGTGCATCAAGATCAAAGTAATGAATGTTCGGATGAGCCGCAGCTAAATGTGAAACAGCGCTAACTGAGAGTGAAGATTCCATCATACTTCCAACCATACATTTCACACCTGCTGCTTCCGCAATATCCGCAATTTTCCAGGCTTCTCGAATACCACCGCATTTCATTAATTTAATATTAAGCAAGTCTGCATATCCTCCTTGGACAATCTTTAATGCGTCACCCGCTGAAAACATACTTTCATCTGCCATAATAGGCGTTTGTACATTATCTTTCACGTATTTTAATCCATCCCAATCTTTCGCATGAACTGGTTGTTCTACAAATTCTATATTTAAATTTCTATTCTCCATTTCTCTAATAATAGAAACCGCTTCTTTCGGTTTCCACCCTTGATTTGCATCTAAACGTAACGTCGTATTCTTTGGGACCACATTTCGAATTGCCTCTATGCGTTCCAAATCTAAATGCGCCTCTTTACCCACCTTAATTTTTAATGTTTGGAATCCCTTCTCGATATGCTTTTTCGCTTCTTTTGCCATTAATAAAGGTTCATCCACACTTACTGTAATATCAGTATAAATCTCTTTCTTTCCACCCAGTAATGCGTATAACGGTATGTTGTGAAATTGACAATATACATCATATAAAGCCATATCTACCGCCGCTTTCGCACTTGTATTTCCTATACAGCTCATTTGAATGTGTAACAATAACGTTTGAAATTGCAGTACATCTTTTTCAACTAATACAGAACGCATTGGTCCTAATATTGCTTCCTCAATCCCGTTGGCAAAATCACCTGTAATAACCGGCGTTGCTGCAGCTGCTCCTTTTCCAACAATTCCTTCATCTGTATGAATAAACACATCGATGCTTTCAATTTCCGTTACGGTACGAAGCGCTGTTTTAAACGGTGTATGAAGCTTTACATGTCGGCGATTTACCTTCACGTCGGTAATTTTCATTTTGTTCATCCTTTCGTTGTCTATAGAGTGAAACTTTAATCCACAGGAGGCTAAATCCTGCCCATTAATGCGGAACAAAAAAATCCAGCCATAAGAAGATTCTTACGGCTGGATTTCGTCTATGAATGGGTAGACAAAGCAGCAATCTGATTATATTTTTTCTGCGCATCCTTTAGCGCTACAAGTAGCGCCTTTTGAGACGAACCGAAATATCGATTTTTTATTTCTGTTACTAACGCTGGGTCATTAATATTTTTATGTAGAAACAAATATTTAACAAATTGAGATGTTAATGCAATTGTCGCTGAGCAATCTGCATCTACAATTTCCCCTGTATCCTTCTCAAGTACAAATGCTATAAAATAACTTTTGTACTTTTCGGTAATGGGATTATTTTGAGGTGCTTTCGCATCCCCTACGACGTAAATTGTATTTGAAGCGTACACAGCTATCTTCCTTTCTTATACGAGGATAACGGTTTTCTTAACAGACGTATAAGCTGTTAACTCAACGTTGATTAAAAAATGTATCCGCTTATCTTGTATTATATACAATTGACAGAATTTTAACAATATTTATTTTGACATATATTCCATAATTATGAAAATTTCTTAAAACAATTAAAAATGGCTCAAACTTCTCATTTTCACAATATATCATTGCTCCTTGTACTATGCCTTTTCCCTCATACATCAAAAAACAGTTAGCTATCGCTAACTGTTCCACCACTTCACTTTGGCAATACGAATATTGTTTCGTTTGACTTAGAAAATTGATACTCTTTTCTCGCAAACTTTAAAATCTCTTCTTCATTATCGGTTAAATTCTCAATGTTAGTCTTTAAAGAACCTTGATCTTTCTTTAAAGAAACTAATTGTTTCTTTTGATTCGTTATTGTATTTTTTTTGCCATTAATTACTTCTTGTTGTTTCGTTAAAATATATTGAACGTACAAAGTAGTCGCAGCAATAAAAATGAACATGAAAATAAAACGCCTTAACTTCTTCTTATTTATAGTTCGATTGTCGTTAGGCTGTGATAGTTGCTCTGGTATATTAGGAATATTTATTCTTTTGAGTTTCCTCATTTTCAAATCCCCCTAACCCATATTTTTTCACTACCATAGGCACGATCTCTTATTAACTTAAATTCTATTCTTATAAAATAAGCACCTTCACAAAAAAATCTCACAAATTAACCAATTAGAGATAGCGTTCGACGACATCTCTGTATTTAAAATGAGAATTTTTATTTATGCTGCTATAAAATAGTAGTTTATGTTATTCTTTTTCCTCAATTGTAGAAAACATTTTTACACACATAAATTTTCCCTTTGCATATCGATGTTATAACATGCTTACAAGGAGGAAAAATGATGCACTACCGTACATTAGGTAAAACTGGAATTACTGTTTCTGAAATTGGCTTTGGAGCGTGGGCGATTGGCGGCGATGAATGGGGTCCTGTTAACGACAAACAATCTATAATCGCTATGAAGAAAGCAATTGAATGCGGTGTAAACTTTATTGATACTGCTGATGTATACGGATTAGGACATAGTGAAAGGTTAGTAACTCAAGCGATAAGAGAGTACCGTAATAATATCGTTTTATCAACGAAAGGCGGTTTAATTGGGCATCACTATGATCCAAGTGGAGAGCCTGTTTATAATACTGCCGAAAAAGTGATCGCAGTATTTGAAACTAGCTTACTGCGCCTAGAAACAGATTATATTGATGTTTATTTCTGTCACATTTGGTGGGATAAACAAGAAGAAACAGAAGCATTCTTACGCGCATTTGAAATATTAAAACAGGACGGAAAAGTAAGAGCTGTTGGTGTTTCAACTCACGACCTACAATATATAAAACACTTCAATAAAAACGATGAAATTGATGTTGTGCAACTTGATTACAACATATTAAACCGAAAACCAGAAAACGACATACTGCCCTACCTACAAGAGAACAATTTAGGAGCTGTTATACGCGGACCTTTAAAAATGGGGATATTAACTGGAAAGTTTACAAATAAAACAACTTTTCCTGACGGAGATTTACGCAAAGAATGGCCAAAAGAAAAGTGGTTTCAAGAAGATTTACAAAAAATAGAAAAATTAAGATTACTCTCAAATGAAAATCAGACATTAGGACAACTTGCACTTCGCTACGTCCTCTCCCATCCAGCAGTATCGGTCGCAATTCCTGGCGCAAAAACAGAAAAACAAGCGAAAGAAAATGCAGATGCGACTACCCGTCCAATCCTTACAGATGGGGAATTAGCGTATATTCAGTCAATATAAAACAAGACCAGCAGCTGGAAATATCCAACTACTGGTCTTGTTTTACTTTTAATATTTTAAATCAATATCATATTCCATTCTCTTCGCTGTTTCTTCAGCAACCTCAGCACCCAACAAGTTTTTCACAATATGAAATGACATGTTAATTCCGGCTGAAATTCCACCAGACGTAATAATATACCCCTCATCTACAAACTTTATATTTTCTAATACTTCAATATTCGGAAAATCATTTCTAAAGTTTTCAATACTAGCCCAATGTGTTGTCGCTTGTTTTTCCTCAAGTAAACCTGCTTCCGCTAACAAAAGCGCTCCAGTACAAACAGAAGCCATTAACTTCACTTCTTTCATTTGCTGACGAATCCAACTTATTATAATTTCATTTTCCACTTCGTTTTCTCTAACACCTAATCCACCAGGAATAATTAAAATATCAACTGGAGGTAAGTTTTCAATACTATAATCCGGTTGTACCATTAATCCATTTCTCGCTGTAATCATTTCCCCGTCTTGGCTAACGGTATGTACAGTAAATGGTTGTTCACCATTCGTTGTAGTAACGGAAAAAACTTCAAACGGCCCTGCAAAATCTAAAACTTCCACTTCATTAAATAGAAAAACCCCTACATTCCAGCGATTAATCATAAACTTACTTCCCCCTGCAAATGATGAAAAAGATGCTCATGCCCTTTCTCTAATGCAATATCGTACGCTGTTTTTCCATCATTTTTCTTATTCGCTTTATGCGCCCCATTTTCAAGAAGCAATGTAATGATTTCTTCATTTCCTAATAATGCAGCTTCATGAAGTCCTGTCCAGCCACCACTTTGCACTGCATTCACATCTGATCCCTTTTCAATTAAGAAAGCTACAAGCTCGCTTTGTTCGTTCGCAATTGCTGCTTGAAGTGGCGTATTTTCATTGTCGTTCTCTGCTCTAATATGTATATCTGCTCCATGTTCTAAAAGGAAACTTGCTATTTCTTTCTGCCCAAAATAAGCTGCTAAATGAAGCGGTGTCCAGCCATCTTCACTAATTTCGTTAGCAACACTTGGATCAATCTTTATAAATTCCGCTACTTTTTCCTTGTCACCGCTTATGACAGCTTGTGATATTGATTGTAAATGTTTCATAATAATCCCCCAGTTTTCAAACTATTTGAGTATCCCTTTCTATATGTTCTGTTAATTATTATATTTTCCTTTTAAAATTAATAGTTTACATAATAATGTTATTTGATTATTTTATTGATAATAATGGGTAAACTTCATTATTTATTTTAAATATTAAAATTTTCTGTTAAAACGGTCGTATTATGCTTAATAAGGGAGAGAGACTATGTTACAAGTAATGCCTTTAAACACTGAAGACTATGATTTAATTAGAGCTGCTGAAAAAGTAATCGAAAAAAACTATAAATACGGTCGTCATCATATCGGTTCAGCTGTACGAACCAAAACGGGTAATGTGTATGCAGCAGTACATGTTGAAGCGAATGTTGGAAGAATAACAGTATGCGGTGAAGCAATGGCAATTGGAAAATCTATTTCAGAAGGTGATCATGAATTTGATACCATTGTAGCAGTTGCTCACCCACACCCTCATGAAAATATAGAAAAATGTTGGGTTGTTGCTCCATGTGGTATGTGTCGAGAATTAATTAGTGATTACGGAAAAAATACGAAAGTTATACTTTCTTATAATGGTGAACTTGTAAAATGTAACGTAATGGAATTATTACCTGAAAAGTATACAAGTGAAGTAGAATAAACATTAATGCTTTCCATTTATCAAATAATATTATTCCAATAAAAAAACAATCCACTTTTAAACGGATTGTTTTTTTATTTCTTTTTTGTGAAGCTTATTATATTTTCTTATTTCGATTACCAGAAAAATATAATAACAAAAATGAAATTGAAATATATATGCATGCTTCATAATAACTTTTTTCGTTTGAAAACAAATAATGCGATTTACCTTACAATTGAAAAAAACATACACAAAATGTTTATAGTCAGCAGTCTTATCATACTAATCTATAACAATTCTGTCTTCTTCCCTTACCTGTATCTTTCAGTACATAAGACTTTAAAACGAGCGCTGTTAGTGCATCCGTTAATGTTTTATATGATAAATTCGAAAGAGCTAATAGATCGTTCGTATATAACATTCTATGCTTCTCTAATAATAACAGTACTAATCGTTCTGACGGTTTTAATGTTTCGTCACTTTCTAGTATAAAATCTACATTTTTCATATTCCCTATTCTTGCTCCTTATATAAAAAAATGATTTTAGTGATTATTTAATATAAAAATAATACACAATAAAATTAAAGATATATCGAGATAACATACTTTTTTGAACACTATTACACTATAACATATAAAAAGACATTTCCCCAAATTGGAAATGCCTTTTTATATGTATCTCTCTTATTTATATAATTGATATGATTGTTCTAGCCCTATATTATATTTCGTATTATTATCCGTCCAGTCTCCTCCTAAGTTCCCTGGCCATCCTGATGTATTAGCAACATATTTAAGTAAATCCCAATCCTTCAATCCTTTTTTCACACCGCGTTCATATGATTTAACCATGTTAGAGATTGCTATTGTTGCATTTATTTGTGAATCCATTAAGCTCTCTTCCGATAATTGTGCTGGTGCTAATCCACCACGATGTAATTGGAATAATCCGAAAGATGTTCCGTTGTCCCCTATCGCTTTTCGATTAAACTTCGTTTCATGATCAGCAATAGATAATGGTATCCAATCTGGAATACCATACCTCTTTGCAATCTCACTAATTACTTGTTTATTATTTTTAATCTCTTTCTGTTTTTCATAGTTAGTATAAATTACATAACTTAAAGTAAATAACGTAAGTAATATGAATATATATTGTAGCGCTTTTTTCATCATTCCATCTCCTGCTTTGTGTATGTTTCACTTTCTACATACACTATAAGACTTTTATGTGACATTCATTTGACGAAATGATTTTAATTATACATAAGTAGTTACATTTTTAACTATCAATCTAAAAATTGAAATTCTTCTAAAAAGACTCCTTCAATACATAAAAATGGTCAGCCTTTCATGTATAGTACATGAAAGGCTGACCATTTTTATGTATACAGTATATCCCCACTATTATAAAACAAATTGAAATTATCGATAAAGTTGTGCCATGAATTTCATAAAATGCAGTAAAGAATTTCCCGCTTGCTCTATCCCAAATTTCTAATGAACCCGCGTAAATTGCGGAAGTTATATATGTAAGGCCGAATAGGAGAACTCCCGAAAGGACATAGGTTACTCCAATATTTTTCATTATTAGCTCACCTCCATTAATTTTATTTGTGAATAAAACAAAAAAGACCTTTATACGTTAAAGATCTTTTTCATCTTATTTTTGTTACAAAAAACGCCAGAATCTAAAACAAAAACTTACTTTAGGATGCTTATTTCCAAATATAAATTAAAGGCTATAAGGCTACCAGCGTCTTCTCAATTAACATGCTCTACCTTAAATATTTCTTGCAATATGTGGTTTGCTGTAATGACTCGTTCCACCGCCACCTACTACTACTTTACCGCCTTTTTCGAAGATTAATAATTTACTTGAACCATCTGAAAGTAGCACTATTACTTCAGCATGGTCACTTGTCGCTACATAGATTACATAACCACTTTTGGAAATACAAGTTTCCCAATGCTTATCAAATTCTGATCTTACTACCCGATTTGAATACACTTGATTTTCAATTCTTCCTTGTTCTTCGTCTTCCAAATTTATTCCCCTTACCTCCCTAAAGTGTCGTTTATATTAAAATAACAGTCCTCTTTATAATAGTGACTGGCCTTAATATAAATAGTATATGTGGTTATTAGGAGAATGCTTGGACAATGAAAGTGTAACAAAATTTAAGTATAGTACTCAAATTTTGTCTCTAAAAGTAATGAAAACTAACAGAAGCATTTATTTATAAAACACCAGTAAATAAATCCACTCAATATAAAAGAGCTTACCTTAGTAAGCTCTCCTAGCTCATTCCTCTCATAAACAAACCTTTATTTCACAATCGGCAATGTCACTTCACTCAATTTCACCGTAAGCTTTGTTCCTGCTTTCGGTCTAATTGTATAATTATAATCACTTGCGATTAAGACGACTCCTATTTGATTTCCTGCTTTAAATACGTAATCATCTGGCTGCATGTCCCATGTAAATGTATAATCTTTACCAGGTTGAATCGCTGTTGAATTTTCTATACTATTTAAGTTTTGCGGATCCATCCAACCTCTCGTTACAATTTCAGGCTTCGCTCCGCCGTAATCAACGAGTAAAGCTGTTAAATTTGAAACAGACCGATCAATATTTCCTGTTATTGAAATCTTAGGCGTGCCACTTATTCGCATATCTTTTTGCAGTATAGGCATTGTATATACTAATCGATTCGCTACTTCTAACTCTCGGTTTTCTACTAGTTGATTTGACTTTATTTTAGCATCATCTACTAATGAGAAAACATTGTTTACTGATCCCATACTTAATGGCAAGTTGATTGCTTTATTATTTAAATACATACGAACTTTTGATGGTACAGCCGCTGGATCTGGCCAATTTTTTATTTTTTGCCACGTTTTATTTTCACGTTGTACATCTACCATCGGTTCATCCATAATTCCATTTTCAATTCCATATAACCAATAATCGAACCATTTATTTTGCGTTTGCTGCCAGTTATTACTTGTTGTCCCTCCATGTCCCCCTTGATGTAACCACATTTTACGAGGAACATTATTTTCACCAAGAGCTTCCCACCACTGTGCGAATTGCTTCGTTTTTACATTCCAATCATTTAAACCGTGAACAACAAACACACTAGCCTTCACATTCTTAACATCTTTTACATAGTTACGTTTATCCCAAAAATCGTTATAATCACCTGTTTTACGATCTTGTCCAGCTGTTAGTTCTTTAATGATTTGTCCGCAAACTTCAGGGTTCTTTCTTGTTAGTACTGCTTCAGCCATATTATCTGTATCTTCTCCTTGATAACCTCCTGGCGCAATTACTGCTCCATTTGCACGATAATAATCATACCAACTACTAATTGCTGCGATTGGAATAATTGTTTTTAACCCTTCAACTCCAGTCGTTGCGACAGCATTCGGTAACGTACCATTATAAGAAACTCCTGTCATTCCTACATTTCCCGAAGACCAATTTGCATTTACTTCCTTACCATCCTCTGTATATGCTTTCGCACGCCCATTTACCCAATCAATGACAGACTTCGTCCCAAGTATTTCTTGCTCATCTCCAGTTGTCGGACATCCATCTGATTTTCCAGTTCCGATACTTTCGCCTAAAATGACTGCATATCCTCTCGGAACGTAATAATTTCCATACGATCCAAGATTAACTGCCCCATACGGTTTTCCTTCATACGCATACAATTCTTCATCAACATTATAAACAGGAACATCTTTTAAACCAGCTCGATATGGACTCATTTCATAAATAACAGGAACTTTCACATCTGGATTCGTCTTTGGACGCATAACCTTTACTGATACACGATCTTTTTTACCATCTCGATCACTATCAACTTCTGTCTCAACAAATAGATCTTCTACAATGGCTTCATCAAGTGAATAGATTGGTTTCGTCATCCCATTTTCCAACTGAATTTTCGTATTTAGAGTTAAAGCTTCTGAAACTTGTCCATTTAACTTAACACCATTCTCTTTTACAGAGGTCCCTTCTTTATTTTCTGCATGTACAGTCATACTAGAAACTCCTGAAGTAATTGTTAAAGATAATATAGTCGATAGTGTAATTGCTATTTTCTTTTTCTTCATGCCCTTCCCTCCCCATATCTTCCTTCTTTTACTATACAATAAAATCACTGAAAATTCAGTTTATATTTTGCGTAAAAAATTGAGAAATTTGTAAAACATTCAAATCTTTTAAGATAATAGAAAAGGAACTAATAACAATTAGTTCCTCTCTATATACATATAAAATTGTATTTCCCCATCTACTACCGAAACCCGGTATTCAAATCCATGCCTTTCTAAAATACTTTTTACTATCGCTAGTCCTAATCCAGTACCTGATTTTTCTTTACTACGTGAAGATTCTAATACGTAAAAAGGTTCCCAAATTTTATTTATCTCTTTAATTCCCTCAGCGGCAATACCATTTTGAATTTGAAAATACACAATGTCATTTTTCTCTTCTAATGTGATTTTTATATTTTGATTCGTTGTATATTTTATCGCATTAGAAATTAAATTTTGAAAGACCATTCTCATTTTATTTAAATCAGCATAAACAATCGCGTCACCAGCATTATAGTTCACTTGTAAATTGATTTCTTTCGACTCCAGTTCAATCTTATGCTTATCTATTATACTTTGGACTAGTGGTTCAATAGGGAATTCTTCTTTTTGTAAAATATCTCTTTCTAGTTTAGAAAATCGCAATAACTCTTCAATTAAATTTGAAATTTGATCTGTTTGTTTAATGATTGTATCAACATATGTGCCATCATCTAAACCATCTTTTATTCCTATAGAATATGCTTTCACTAATGCGATTGGTGTTTTTAATTCATGAGTTACATCGCCCATAAATCGTTTTAAGTGGTCATTTCGATCTGTTAAATCTTGATGTGCTTCATGTAATTTATCACTCATAATGTTTATACTATTTGCTAAATCACCTATTTCATCATTCGTTTTAACTTTCGTCCGTTTAAATTTCAGACGTGAAATATCTTCTGCGACATCACTCAATTCATTCAGTGGTGTAGTGATTGTTTTTGAAAAAATCCAGACGAGCACGATAATAAGAAATAGTGAGAACCCCAAAATGTATAAATAAAATGAGTTAAGCGTTTTAATTACCTCATTGGAATGTGCGATAGAAACTCCTACTAAAATCAACATATCATCTTTCGCAATGTATTTCGCAAAAAAACTAGATTTTATCTTTTCTTGATCATATATTTTATTCGATTGTCCGAGGTTCTTCACTTTCGTAATTTCTTCTTTTGTAATCCAAAGTTTATTTAGTGCAACCCTCTTTTTTGTAAGTTGCATGCGTAATTCTTCATTAATAGCATCTTCTGAACTATTTATTGATGTATAAGCAATCGTAACATTACCTTCATTCTCAATGCGATTTATAGCATCATCAAGTTCTTCACGCGGTATCGACTGTATTTGCGCTGTAATGCCTTCTAAGCTTTCACGTGTTTTGTGCACATTATATTTTGGAAAAAAATAGTTAATTAATAATAAAGAGATGGAAAAAATAAGGATGACTGTTAAAGAGATGCTGAAAAATAACTTTTTACCGAGCTTATTCACACTCTTCCTCCAAACTGTATCCTAAACCACGATGTGTCTTTATAATATTTTCTCCTATTTTTTTACGCAACCTTCTTACATGCGTATCAACCGTTCGCTCTTCCCCAAAATAATCAAATCCCCAGACGATATCTAACAACTTTTTCCGCGTTAAAATCGTTCCTTTATGATTTAAAAAGCACTTTATTAATTGTAATTCTGTCTTTGTAATGTCTAATTCTTTCTCATTTTTATATACTTTATTTTTGGTGAAATCTATTTTTACATCTTGAACTTGAATAACATCTTCATGCTGCACAAGCTTTTTCGCTCGGGTTATTAGCACCCCTGGGTGAAATGGTTTTTTCACGTACTCATCTGCCCCGCTTTGAAGAGCTGCTAATTCGTCTTCACTTTCACTTTTCGCCGTAAGCATTAATACTTTCACACTTGAATTCTTTTTTATCTCCTGACAGACAGTAATACCACTATTTTTCGGCATCATCCAATCTAAAATAGCTAAGTCAATTTTCTCATCGTAAAATATTTGAAGTGCTTCCTCTCCATCCTTTGCTAATAAAACTTCGAAGCCTTCTTTTTCAAAATATGCTTTTAAAATTTTTAGCATATCTTGTTCATCATCTGCGATTAATACTTTCATTACATTTCCTCCGTTACCTATAAACAAATATCAATTTTATCATACAACTTCTTTGTTACATGAATGTGACAGAAAAATATTTACAACATTTGAGGGTATAGTAAGTGTGAGGTGTTGTTTCATGTTCAAAAAAATAGGAGTCATTACTCTGTTTTTCTTTTTATTATCAACAAATACGTTCGCAAATACAAATAAACAAATTGAAGTATTTGATTGCAAAAAAGAAATGGTGGTCAAAAAACAATCTTTAGATGCAACCATTCAAAAAAAAGCTGTTCAATTTGCAAAATCAATTACTGGTCCATTTAAAAACTTAAATGTCGTTCCGAAAGATGGTCATATGATAAAAATCCCATTATCGAAACCTGTTTCTATTACAAATCAATGGTTACATACAACAATCGATGAAGTACTCATCCTTCTTCCACTTAATGAAAAACCTTACATTATGCTTTACGATGATGAGAATAATCCGCATTTTTATTATGTAAAAGGTGATCCGAAGGGGTTATTGAAACAAATGAATGTTAAATTATAATTACTAAAAGAAAGATCCCATGATATCATTCGTGGGATCTTTCTTTATCAGTTAAAATGAAGATTTTTGAGTATGGTTTTCACTTAAGAAATTAATAATCTGCCTTTTGTGATGGTTATCGTGATCTACAAATTCACTAATAATATATATAAGAGAATATGGCATGCCGGTATGCGGACAATACAATACTCCATTGGCAGTTACATGTTTCTTTAACTTTCCAGTAGACAGTAAGCTAAGCTCTTTTACAAGTAACTCTCTTTTAGCTTGCGCTTCTTCAATAAGTTTTATCTTAGAGATACCTGATTTTGCATAAGTAGAGGCTAGTTTATTATATGTATCAAAGTCAGGGAACTCCATTCCCTGTCCATCTCTCACTGATGATAATGTCTCACGTAAAAGATAGTCATCCCAATTCATAATATGAGATACAATCTCACCAACAGTCCATTTCCCCTCTGATATTGGCACTGTCCACAATTCTTCTTTCATATCTTTCAATGTGGTTATCCAAATTGCATAATCTTTAAAATCATTAATAATTTTATTTTCTCCCATCATCTAATCCCCATTCTAATATTAGATTTAGATAAATTATACCATTAATCCACACATAGAGGAACAAACGTTCTTATTGGAGGGTAAATAATAATTCACTACATCCTTTTATCTAAATTTAGATAATGGCTCGTTCCTACATACATTGTCCCTTTCACAAATCCACTCGAAGTATAAAATTGATCCCCCTGTTCTGTATCTGTATGTAAGACAACAATAGTAAAATAGGTTTTTGCATCGCTTAAAATTCTCCCTAACAGTAACCTTCCTAATCCTTTCCGCCGGTAATCTTTTGCAATGTAAAACCTTCTTAATCGGCCAATCTTATTATCTTTCGTATACGGATCTTGATTTAATCCCCCGATTCCAATTAACGTATCACCTCGAAAAACGCCATATAAACATTCGCCCGTTTTACTAAATGTATTTCTTTTACTTTCATATTCATTTATTAATTTTATTAGGAAGTTAAATCCTTCTTCTTTACTTCCCATAACAAGATGATTGATCTCATATTTAAACAAATCTTCAATCTGTTTAATTTGTATATTTTCCAGCTTAATCCCTCACTTTCTCTATCCAAATATATCTTTTGAAAAATAAAAATGCCCAAGGATATATCATCCTGAGCATTCATTTGAATGTGAACTTATTCATTTTGTTATGTAAGTATTCTTCAATTCTGGTAATATGTCCTTCAGTTCCATTAAATCATCAATTACTAAATCAGCATGAGCGAGTTCCTCTTCTTGTGCAAAATCAAAATTACATCCAATCGCAGTTAAACCATTATCTTTTGCTGCGTTAATATCAGATAAACGATCACCAACTACAGCTGCCTCTTTTATATCATATTTTTTCAAAATGCTTTTTACTAAATCACCCTTATTAAGCGATTGAATTTGTTCAATACTAAACGTTTCAGTAATCCATTGTTCTAAATCATAATAAGAGACGATTGCCTGTAAATATTCCGTTAAACCGTTACTAGCTATGTAAATCGAACAATTATTTTGTTTTATAAAACTAAAAACTTCCTTTACATTCGGATATAAAGCCCCTTTTCCGCTCTTTATGTTTTCAATTAATCTTTCTAAAAAATAAGCATCTGTTTGTTTTCTTACTTCATTTGAATGATCAGGTAATAGTGCTTCCCAAACTTTAGGTAAAGGAACACCCATGATTTCACGGTATTTATCAATAGGTGTTTCCGCATCCCATAATTGTAGTGAGCGTAAATGATCAAATGTATCATCTAGTGATAATTCTAAGATTTTATCTGTTTGAAATAAAGTTCCATCCATATCGAAAATTAGTGCTTGTAACATGATATTCTCTCCCATTCTTTACTTATGAACTACAATACAGTTTTACTTGAAATTTGTTTAAGCATCTCAACAATAATTTCTGAACAATAATTCGCTGCAGTTTTCGCGAAATCATCATATGAAACTTGCGCCTCATCATCTGCACTATCAGAAATACTTCTTATAACGAGAAATGGTATGTCATTTATATGAGCGACATGCCCAATTGCTGCCCCTTCCATTTCAGTACAATGTGGTGCATACTCATTGATAAGTTTCATCTTTAATTTTGAATCCTCGACGAAGCATTCTCCGCTGACGATTCTTCCTTCATGTACAGAAACATTTAAACTAGTACTATTACAAGCTTCTCGTGCTAACTCTCTTAACTCTTTACTTGCAGTAAAAGATTCTTGGAACGGAAATAAATTCTTCATTTGATTTTTACTAACATCATGATGCGTAACATTTGTAGAAATAACTAGATCGCCGACTTTCACATCAGGATGTAATCCACCCGCAACACCTGTATTAATGATAGAATCCACATCAAATTTATTAATTAAAATTTGTGCACATGCCGCTGCATTTACTTTCCCTACACCACAGCGAGTAATTATAATCTCTGTACCCATGAACTCTCCCTTATAGAAAGGCATGTTGGCAACTGTATGTTCCTCTTTTATATGTAGTTTTTCTAAAAGTAAGTCTATTTCTATTTGCATTGCTCCGATAATACCGATTCTGTTCATTTATATAGTCCCCTTTTAAAATTTGCGCTTCCCCTACATAATCTGCAAATATTCATCAATATCTTTATGCATTTGTATAAAAGCTTTATTCCAAAATTCATAATCTGTTAGATCAATATCAAAATGTTTTTTCACCAGTTCTTCAACTGGGGCCTTTCCCGTTTCTCGTAAAAATTCTTTATACCTCAAATGAAATTCACTTTTATTTTCTTTCGCTAATTCTAGCAAACTAAAACTTACTAAATAACCAAATGTGTATGGATAATTATAAAAGGGAACGCCTGCTATATAAAACTGAACGTATTTCATCCAAACAAACGGCTGATATTCTGTTAGTGCATTTCCGTATACCTTTTCTTGCGCGGCTAAAGATAATTTCTCAATTTCATCAGCACTTATAGGACCTTCTTTACTTTTTTCATAAAAACTCTTTTCGAACTGGAATGATGCACGAATTGCCATAACATAATTAAAGCTATTTCTAATTTTCCAGCTAAGCAATGACCTTTTCATTTCTGTACATTCTGCTGTTTTTATTAAGTGATCTACAAGTACCATCTCAAAGAAAATAGACGCTGATTCAGCTGTACTCATTGGCAGATAATCATCTAAAAATGTTGTAGATTGTTCAAGACTCATAACATAAAAATGCCAAGCGTGTCCTAGTTCATGAGCAAGTACTCTTACACTATCAATTGTTCCATCATAACGAAGTGAAATGCGAGATTCTTTTTCACTGAAAAAAGGAGCACAAAATCCACCCGGCGGTTTATTATCTCTCGGTTCCGCATCGATCCAACCATTCGCTATTGCATTCTGTGCGAACTGTGCCAATTCTTCATCTATATTTTTTAGTGCATCATATATGTTTTTTACTGCTACTGAAAAAGGAATAACAGTCTCATTACTTTCTTTCCATGTCATTAGCTCGTGCCATGTAATTGAATTCTTTCCTTTTTTATAACCGTTTAACGCAATTACTAGCTTCGTAAGATTTTGTTCCGTTGCATTCCACATTTGGGATAATGCAGTTTCAGAGATGCCATTTGCTTGTAGTGAATGTTTTAAAATCCCTGTTCCTTCCATTTCATCACTTTTAGCATGACGTAATCTTCCTATTTGATTCAATACCGTAGCAAAGATTTCTTTTTCCTTATTCAAAGTATTTGTAAGAGAATCGAATACTTTTGACCTTTCATTATGATCATCACTATTCATCGCAACATAATTCGCTTGTCCAAAAGATAAAGTCTCTTTATCGTGAGTTATTTCTAATTTATTCCGTAATTGTATGTACATATCTTCCCAAGCTTTTAGTTCATTTTCTATTAGTTTAATACTTAAATTATTAGTTTTAATATCTTGTTGCTTACTAGATTCTATTAATAGCTGAACTTCTTTCTTTAATTGATTTATTTTTACACTTAGTAAAGCATTTTCAGGTTGTACATCCTCTTCAGTAGATCGGCAATATAAATAGTACTCTGCTTTTTCGATAGCCTGTATAAGTTGTGAAAGGATTACTGATTTTTTCGTTGCTTTATATTCTACTTTTAGCTGTTCTATAGAAAACATAGGGTCCTGTTCATTGGAATATAGCCTGCATAAATCCCATTTAGTTGGGGCTTGTATAAGCATATTCATTTTAATAGCCTCCTTTTTTTACAAATAGTTACAAGTTAATCCCTCCATAATTATATATGAACTCGAAATATTTTAATATATTTAAATATTCTTTCTTAAATTAATGCATTTTAACATTCCTTATTCTGCTCCCTCCCATTTACAAGTCTACCTTTTATGAAATGTAAATAGCATAAAGACACTAAAGCTACAAGTATTGGAATAAGTATGACTCCTCCAATAAAGGGATAAACCGCTACACAACATGTAAAAGCTATTATAGAAAAAAATTTACCTAACCTATTCTTTATTAACTTAATTCCGGCCGCAGTACCGACTATATATGTAACAATCCCTAACGAATTCGGTATTAATACGATTCTATCTATACTAATATGAAAAACGAAACTTATTAACAAACCTATTATCGCAATAAAACCTACAACTTTTACTGCATTTGTTGGCGCTGCTCTTTTTGCATTAATACATGCTAAATAACGTGGTGCAACTTCTTCCTTTCCTAGTGAATAGCCTAAACGCCCCATACTTGCGATAAATGCAATCGAAAATAAATTGAATTAGTTTAATAGGCGAATTATAAATATCGTGTCCTATAAGTTAGTTTATCGAATAATTTATTAAACGAGAAAGGATGATAAAGATGATTGTAAGACTTAAAAATGAATCAGCACGAAAAACAGTAAGATATGTTGGAGGAGCCGTTTCACTTTTAATAATCGCATCTTTCCTTTATCAGTGGAAAAATGACTTGGTAATTGATCATACTGAAAGAATCAGCTTTGCACTCGCTATCACTACTTTCCTATCTACCTTCTTACCTTTTAAAGAGAAAGTTAAGAAATAATTACATATTTTTCATTCGCATAAAACATTTATTTTAGAATAAAAAAAGGATTGATCAAAAGATCAATCCTTTACTCTACTTCATTTAAGAAGAACAATGTTAATGCACCAGGTCCTGTATGCGCTCCGATTGCTGCTCCAATTGTATTTACGATAAATACTTCACAACCGAATCTTTCAGTAATTAATGCTTTTAATGCTTCGGCAGTTTCTAAATCATCACCGTGAGTCATACCGATTGTTTGACCTTTAAGGTCTTTTCCGCGCTCTTCCATAATATCAACAATTCGGCTTAATACTTTCTTTTTCCCTCTTACCTTTTCAAGTGGTACAAGTTTTCCTTCATCCACATTTAAAATCGGCTTAATATTTAATAAACCGCCGATGAAACCGGCTACTTTACTTAAACGTCCACCTCTAACAAGGTACTGTAAGTCAGCTACAGTGAAGATATGTTCCATATGCTCCATTAGAAAAGCGACACGGTTTAATATTTCTTCTTTTGATGCGCCCTCTTTTGCCATTTTTGCAGCTTCTAATACGACAATACCTTGACCGAGTGAGGCACATTTTGTGTCAATAATTTCTAAATCTAAATCAGCATATGTTTCTTTCACTTCTTCTTTAATAACAACTGATGATTGATATGTACCAGACAGTTCAGATGAAAAAGCTAAATATATACAAGGATTCCCTTCTTTTGCATAGGAAACAAATTTTTCTTGGAATGTTTCAAGTGAAGGCAGTGACGTTTTATACACTGCACCTTCTCTCATTTTTTGCAGTAATGTAACTGATTTTAATGTAACCCCATCTAAATACTCTGTTTCTGCTTCATCATATACACGGAGTGGAATTAAATCTATATCATATGCCTGCAGCAATTCTACCGGTAAATCCGCCGCACTATCCGTAATGATTTTAACACTCATTTTTAAACCTCTATTCTGTTATAAATATATAAAAAAAATAAAATAAAAATATTACTTTTAAATTATATACGTAAAACAAGAATGAAGAAAGGGAAAGTACTTTATATTGTATGCACTCTTCTTCAAAACTTGAACTATTATTAAAAATGATTCTGTTTTCACTTATTACTACTAATTTTCATGCCATATATGAATTACAATTCGTCTCGAAATATATATAATGAGAATATTAGTTTTTTTTTGAAGGAGGAGCGATTATGGGAATTCAACTAGCTACACCTAATGATATAGAATGGATTAATAACCACTACGAATCAATAGGATTTGTACCGAGTGATTTAAAGCGGGATAAAGTTGCGATTATTACATACAACGGTGAGTATGCAGGTGTAGGTCGTTTAGTTCAAATTGATGAAGATACGATTGAAATGGGTGGTATTTTCATACTTCCTCAATTTAGAGGGTTACAATTAGCAGGGAAACTCGTTTCATTTTTAGTACAAACGGCGAAAAAATTACATATTCAAAATGTGTATTGTCTCCCTTTTGAGGAATTAGAAAACTTTTATAAAAAATATGGCTTTACTGAAGTCAATACTACTGAAGAAGTTGTCCATCCAATTATTCTAAAAAAATATAATTGGTGTTTAGAAACTTACGATAAACATATATTACTTTTTAAGTTGTGAGTTTTCTATAATTGAAGGGGATACACATTGTATTACACCTCATGTTTTACCAAAGATTTATCCGTTTCGTCTATCTTAATAACTAGTATTTTCAATCGATCCATCAGTTATATTTCACATCTTTTCCCAATCCTTATTAGCTAGCTCGTTTGCAAACTTGCTAGCACTATTTTTAAATTTCTCTATTACATACTCCTGAAAAAATTTTCAGCTGATTGATGGAGATATGATTATTTATGTAATCCGCACACGAACTTCCTGCTCTTGAAATAATTGGATAGTCAATTCCAATACAATGTTTTGCATTAATTGATAGAGCTTATCATGAGATGTACTTCGTTCTGATATAAATTCAATACATTGAAATATATAGCCTTCTACAAGTAAGCTCCCTTTTTCAATTATAGATGGATTATCTCCTTTCTGTATTATTTTTGGCAATAAGAATTCTTTTTTTGTCAAAATAATTTCCTGCGATACCTCTTTTATTCCTAAAACTTTTTCTTTAAATACCACTTTTTCTCGTAAACCAATTTCACCTTTATATCTCCCTATTTCTATTGGTAATTTCGCAGTTATATAATTATTTACGTCTGCTCCATCTTCTTTCTCTAATATTATACCGTGGATAGGAATCCACGAAGATGTGCCTACCCAATTCTCTTCCATATTCCTTTTTACTTTTTGATTAGAAAGTTCTAAAAGCACTCTCTTTTCATGAAGGTTTGAAGAAACTAAATTACAATTAACTTCTCCATGATAATGTTGCACTGTAGTTAATAACTTAGCATCCAGTTCACGACCCCTAGCACCTTTTTCATTACGAAATACAAATGCTTCTTGTTTTTTTACATTGATATTAGGAAATTTTATAAAACTAGTCACATCCGAAATAATAGAAAATGGAGTTTTCACTTCTATTGAACGCACTGAAGTCTCTATTTTCGATCCTGAATCTATACTTTCTTTCTTTGATTCAATTACTATTTTTTCTTTCTCTGATTCGGTTTCTTCATCTTCTTTTGCTGATCTAGTTTTTTCACTTTCTTTCTCTAATTCAATTGCTTTATCTTCTTTTTTTGACTCTGTCTCTTTACTTTCTTTCTCTAATTTAATTGCTTTATCTTCTTTTTTTGACTCTGTTTCTTTACTTTCTTTCTCTGATTCAATTTTTACCTTTTCTTCCTCTAATCTAATCTCTTTATCTTCTTTTGCTGATCCAGTTTCTTCACTTTCTTTCTTTGACTCAATTACTATTTCTTCTTTCTCTAATTCAATTGCTACTTCTTCTTTCTCTGATTCAATTGCTACTTCTTCTTTCTCTAATTCAATTGCTACTTCTTCTTTCTCTGATTCAATTGCTATTTCTTCTTTCTCTGATTCAATTTTCACCTCTTCTTCCTCTAATCTAATCTCTTTATCTTCTTTTGCTGATCCAGTTTCTTCACTTTCTTTCTTTGACTCAATTACTATTTCTTCTTTCTCTGATTCAATTGCTATTTCTTCTTTCTCTAATTCAATTGCTACTTCTTCTTTCTCTGATTCAATTTTCACCTCTTCTTCCTCTAATCTAATCTCTTTATCTTCTTTTGCTGATCCAGTTTCTTCACTTTCTTTCTTTGACTCAATTACTATTTCTTCTTTCTCTAATTCAATTGCTACTTCTTCTTTTTCTAATTCAGTTTCTTCAATCTCCTCTTTTTTTCTTATTTCGCGCGAATCATCTTGAGCATTCAGCATTTTCCCTTTGTAAACTTTGTTCCATATTCCTTTACCGACCCATGGCTTATCCATCACCATCCCCCCATCTGATGAAATCCATAAAAATATATTATTTGTACGCGGCCATTTCATCATTATATATGTTTTATAATAATAAAAAAGACATTGTCTTTTTAATAAAGACAATGCTTTTTTAGTTTTATACTTGTACTTGTTGTACTTGTAAAACTTTTAAAGTAAGGTCTAGTACAATTTTTTCACGAAGAGTTCCAAATGGCTCGTTTAATTCTGTTGGACAAGGGGAAAAGTCTAATTCGAAAAATTGAGCGCTTACTAATTCACAATATGGTTGTTCGTTATAAAAAACTGCATTTTCGAAGAAATATTTGTCTAAACGTGGTAAATCACCGTTGTTAGGATTAATAAAATGAGAAGTAGTGTCTGAGGAAGAAGCTACTAAAGCTAGTGATAGGAAATCAGCTTCTGTTAGATCTGCAAAACCAGAAAATGGAACATTTGCAATGCGGTCATATAGAACTCCATTACACTCATCATTTGCATATTCAATATTTTTACGAATATACCCTTGTACAAATAATTTTCCTCTTGTAACTCGGCGGTAAGGTGTACCAACTACCGGAGTAAATGCTACAGGAACTAACTTACATTGTGTTAAAAATACATTTTTTAACACACGTTTAATCTCAGTTGCTGGAGGATCTAATGAAATATCAGATTCTATAACAATTTGAATTGTTCTTTCTGCTAATACAACTGGTATTTTTACGATTGGTGTTCCTGGAGTAACAATTGGTGATGCTGCAGCATCACTTAATGGTGTTTGGGTTTGTCCCGCTACCTGACATGGTACATTAATTGGGCATTGTTCACTCATATTTTATAATCTCCTTTATACAAGATTTTAGAGTTTTTTTAACTCTCTATACTGTATATGTATCTCTTCTATTAATGCGTGGGTTTGTATCATAGACACTTTTATCATTTACAAAAAATAGCATTTTTTTTGCTAGTTAAAACACATACAACTAAATATATTGAGCCTTTATGATTATCTACCTATACAAAAAGAGAATTTCTGAACCCTAATAGTGGAAGTAGAAACTGATGTGTTAATTATATTCAATAGTAATGGAAGAGGAATTTTTTCATTTAATGCTATCTATACAACAAAAAATCAATATTGGCGGTACTCTATTAGTAAAAAAATAAAAACCGACTTAAAAAAGTCGGTTTTTATACCCCAAATTTTGCGCACTCCCTCAATCTTACCATTGATACTGTTGCTTTTTTCAAATTTATCAATTCTTCTAATAGAACCAATCTGGTTGTCATTCTTTCCCTTAACTTCATTAATTAACATCTGTTTCAATGCCTTTAACTTTGATAAAATCACCTTCGGATAGTTTATATTTGCGATTATAGAAAATAAGTCTAATAAACATTAATTTAATAAGGTTGGCTAGCCTTATGACGTTGTATAATTTGTACACACACCGTTCATTTACCTATTATTCACAAAATAAGTATCATACGCTTTATCAAAAACATATCCTAACTTTTCAGCTAGTTTAGCAGAAGTGCTATTCGCTGCATCCCAGTTTGGATATTTCCCATTTTCTAAACAATCCAATATTAATGCTGCACTAACTACAGTTGCCAATCCCTTTCTTCTATGATTCGGGTCAGTTGCAACTTCGATTTCAATACCATCATCATAAATACTATATGATGATGCACCACATACGACTTCTCCATTATACAAAATACAATAACCTATACCTCGATTTACATAATCATCTATTGAACGGAATTGGCTTATAAAATCTTCAGAAACCTTGTGTAATGATGGGGTATTCGCGATATGCTCATCTATCTTTCTTAATTCATATCCTTTTGGAAGTGCCGATATAAAAGATTGTAATTTTGTATGATTAAACAATTCTGGATTCCGTTTGAATTTATACCGTAAAAACTTATCTATTTTTATTTCGTGGAATGCTTCTAAACGCTTTTTCCATTCATCACTATTTACGATTACTAAAATTCTTTCAGGGATGTTACGTAATAACCCTTCTGTCTCTTCCGCATTTGGATCCCCAGCGTAAAATGTGAAAATTCCTACCGTAATCTGTACTACTGTCGGGTTTTCAAGATTGTTCACCCAAGCGGTGCCCATATGTCCTTGTAAATAAGAAAGTAGAACAACATTATTAAAATCCTCAAACATAGAAACTAATTTTTTTCTTATATGTATATTTGCTTCATATATCATTTACATTCCCGCTTTCTTTAAAATCAACTAGGCTCAACATTTTCATGAGTTAACTTTTATTAGTATTCTTATACGCACTTATGTATTATCTAAGTAAATGTCTATGAAACTCAACCTTCAAATATCAAATAATTATAAATTATTCGTAAATACAAATTTATTATAACATCTAATTACATTGAAATGATTTATCAATCAAGAATTGCTATTTTCAGATTCATTTTAATCCTCATATCTCATTTTCTATTTACAGGTAATTGACAATCACGTTTCGGCTCACAATCCACTGATTCTCCATTCCTTTCCTATATGTTTTACCTAATAAATATAATATGAAAGGCATGTAAGAAAAGCTTGGACAATATAACTCTAATATTAGTCTAGATAAGTATACCGACATATGCCTGTCAAATTAAGAAACTAATCGTTCCTCAAATAAGTAATAAAATATATTTTTCACTATAAATGCATATAACAATTTCATCTTTCAACAAAAAAGCGTTATAATAAAGTGAAACTTCTATTAGCAGGGAGCTTTATCTCCTACTAATGGTTAGTTGAACCAATTGGGCTCTTACGGGCAGTTCGCCCTTCCTCCTCATTTTCTTCTTCAACTTGAGGTGGGAATTTACTGTTCGTTAGTGCGGGATGAATTGCAGCCTCTAAGATTACGTTATAAAGGAGATTAAAACAATGACTAAAATTAAAGTATATCAAGTAAAAGAAGAAAATATGGAAGCAGTAAAAAACATTATTGATGTTGAGGAACAAAATCCAACTGCTGAGAACTTACAAAATCTATATACATGTGTATTAGATACTGAAGATATGGCATTGCCTGAATCATACGTTGAAGAAGATATCTTAATTGATTCTATGGAAGTTATGGTTAACGCTTCTCAAATTAAGCTAAGAGACTTAGGTACATATGATGTAATCGAAGTTCAAAACAAAGGTAAGAAAACACA
The DNA here is from genome assembly GCF_015071065.1 of Bacillus cereus. Taxonomy (GTDB): domain Bacteria; phylum Bacillota; class Bacilli; order Bacillales; family Bacillaceae_G; genus Bacillus_A; species Bacillus_A cereus_BA. The sequence continues at coordinate 281,920 of NZ_VOVA01000003.1, forward strand.
AATTTTATTATTAGCAGACGAAGAGTACGAAATTATCGAAGGCTAATCTAAACCCGTACATACGAAAAAGCTCCTTTCAAAATTGAAAGGAGCTTTTTTTTACGCTTTTGACGTTTCACTTTTCACCTTGTTTTGTTCTTTCTTATATACCATGCGCTCATTTCCCATAAAGAAAATGAATACGAACGCTAAACTTGCTGGGACTAACGCCCACATAAATGTCTGAACGATTGAATTAGAAAGAGCTTCAATAATTTTATCTAATATTTGCGGCGGAATTTGAGATCTTGCCGATTCTGATAGAATAGCTCTTGAATCTCCTAAAGCGTTTGTATTCATTCCCCCGCTCATACCTTTAAACGCTTCTTCTAATTGATCCTGGAAACCAGTTCTTTGAATCATTCCGAAGATTGTAATACCAAGTGTCATACCTAACGAACGAATGAAGTTACTCGTTGAAGTCGCAGACCCGCGTTGCTCCATACCGAAGTTATGAATAGCAGCCATACTTAGTACAGAGAATGAGAAACCAACTCCAAAACCGATTATAATCATATAAATTGTTAATAATATACGACTTGTTTCTGGTGTTAACGTGCTTAATAAGAATAATCCGATTAGCATAATAACAGCAGAAATAATCATAATGTTACGGTAGCTAAGTTTCGATGTTAAAAATCCACCTAACTGCGCTGTTACTACTGATCCTAACATCATTGGTAATAACAATAATCCTGAGTTTGTTGCGGTACCACCGTATACACCTTGAATAAATAACGGAATGTACACAGTTGCTGACATAAATGCTGCCCCGTAACATAAGGAAATAATTGTACTCATTCCAAACAGACGTTGTTTAAACATCTCAAATGAAATGATTGGTTCTGCTACTTTTCGCTCAATAACAATAAAAGCAATTACTAAAATAGCGAATCCAGCAAATAAACTTAAAATAAAGCTAGAATCCCAATCATACTTTTGTCCACCTAATTCTAAGGCGAACATTAAACAAACTACTGCACCAACTAAAGTAATTGCGCCAAACCAATCAATCTTTTGTTCTCTATGAACTCGTGACTCTTTATAAAATAGTGTAATAAAAATAAGTGCTAAAATGCCAAGTGGTAAGTTAATATAAAACACCCAGTGCCAGCTAATGTAATCCGTAATATATGCACCAAGTAATGGTCCGAAAATACTTGATAAACCAAATACTGCTCCGAATAAACCACCCATTTTCCCGCGTTTTTCTGGAGGGAAAATATCAAAAACGATAGTAAATGCGATCGGCACTAGTGCCCCGCCGCCAATACCTTGAATGGCCCGATAAATACCTAACTGTGTAATATTTTCAGCAGTTCCACAAAGTGCCGAACCAATCATAAAGACGATTAATCCGAAAATAAAGAATCTCTTTCTACCATACATATCTGATAGCTTACCGAAAATCGGCATACCTGCCATTTCTGCAACCATATAGGCAGAAACAACCCATACAAAGTTTTCAAGACCTCCTAAGTCACCAACAATCGTTCCCATTGCTGTTACGACAATGGTATTATCCATTGATGCCATTAAGATACCTAGCAATAAACCGGCAACAACGAAGCCGAGTTTATTATTCTTCTCAACCATATTTCTTGCTCTCCCTCATACTACTTATATTTGTTTATGTTCTTTTACGACTGTATTTCCTTTTTGGTTAAAACTAGTATGATACTCTACAATACTAATTTCACAGCCAGGGCCAATTATAACACGATTCCCTCTTACTACGTCTGCTATTGTATGTTCTAAATAAATATCATCCCCTTCAATAATTGATGTTTGAAGGCTTCCTGCATGACTTGCAAAAGGAATAAACCTCGCTTTTTTACGTACTGTAATCTTTTTCCCGCCGATTTCTCTTACTTTACTTCCTTCATAACGAAGTGAGATTTCAATATTTTCAGCATTAAGCAAACCATCACTTTCAAGACCGCCAGTTAGTAATAATTCCTCTACTTCTATATCTCCCTTCACATTTAAAGCGCCTTTCACATCTACGAAATCACCGGATAGCTTCCCTTTAAATTCTATCATACCTCTAACTTTTATTTTATTAATTTGTCCGTCGCCTTGTACTTGGGCATTACCATATACTTTTACATATCCCGCCTCCATATTCCCTTGCACTTCACTATCTCCATACACGACATAATTTTTTGCTTTCATATTGCCACGTACTTCACTCGTACCGTACGTTTTAAAATCATTACAACTCATATGATTAGAGATTGTTCCTTCGCCGCGGATCTTCACTTTATTATAATCTCCACCTGCCGAGCTACCTGATCCATTTACAGTAAGACTATGTTGGTTTTCCATATCGATTGCTCCCTTCTTTAAGCCTGCTTAATTTCTTTCACACTTGCGTTTTTATCAACATTAAGAACACCGGTATATTCAATCAGTTCAATCTCACAGTTCGGTCCTACTGTAACATTGTTTCCTCTTACCATTTTAATGTGAGCATAATCAATATCGATATTATCACCTTCTAGCAGTTCAGCTTCCAACTGCAAACCAAATACCGTTTTAACTAATCTACTAAAAGCGCTCAATTTATGTCTTACTTTAATTGTTTGACCGCCAATTTCTTTCGCTCTACATGTACCGTGAATATTAATATTAATTTCATCTGCACTTAATAATCCACCAACTGTAAATTGTCCTTCTGAAGAAAAAATATCAACTTCACAATTACCATCAATCGTCGCTTGGCCACTTACCTTAAATTCTTCACCGGTTACATTTCCACCTATAGTTCCTTTTCCTGCAATTTTTAAAGTGCTCGCCTTTACATCTTGTGTAATTGTCGCCTTCCCATCGATTCGCATCGTTTCTGCGCTTACTGTACCATCAACTTTACCTGATCCGCTAATTCGTGCATTGCTACTTTTCAAATCACCAGTAACAGTACCGTAACCATTACATTCAAATTCATCACATTCAACATTTCCGTTAACAGTCCCTTTTCCGTTTAATTGCACTTTACGAAATTCTCCGCCATTCGATGAACCGTAACCGTTTATAATTAAATTTTCTGTACGCATTATTTCTCCTCCACTACAATAGTTTTGTTTTTAATGCTTCTGTATAATTCATAATTGCTACACGTATAACGATTTTCGCTGCTTTTTCGAAAATTAAGTCCTCCACGTTTGATACTAAGAAACATGTAGAAATCCCTAACTTTCGAATGATAACTAAATCACAATTTTTATGCTTAATCGTTTCATAATTTTCACTTAAAACTTGTAAAACTATTTTTCCCTCTTCTAAACTAACGTCTCCCGATTGAAGAAGTTCTTCTAAAATGTATACATAAAGAATATCTACAAATTGAAAATCTGCCGTTTTGTTCGTTTGCTCTATAAAAAATTGCAAAACGGGTTCTGAAGTAATCCCTTTACGGATGAGATCTTCTTTTGTTAAAAGAATCTCTGTTACGCTCGGTGAAAACATATTTGCTAATTCATCAAGTGATAAATCCTCTTTCATCGTTTGGATTTTATCAATACGTTCTAATATCTTTTCTTTCGGAAAAAATGTTTCCTGGCCTGTGAACGTTGACTTCCGTACAAACCAATCTTCCGGTATTAAATTTTTTCTCTTCCACCTATATAACTGTCCATATGAAATCCCAGTTAGTTCTAATAAATCTTTTTTTGAAATTAAATCTGTACTCAACTGTACAACACTCCTTCCTAATAACAATGTAACATAACACTGTTACGTTGTAAATGTACTTTTATAACCAGTAGCGTAACAATGTACAAAACAAACCTCCTTTTCATACGAAAAAAGGGTTCTTACGCATTTCATTAAAATGCATAAGAACCCTTATGTATCAAGGTTTAAACCATATTTTATAATAATCAATCCATCCTTGTGAATTAATCATTACATTTTGTACTTTTTCATGTGTACTTACTCGCTGTTTGTTACGATATAAAGGAATGATATACATTTGACGTAACAATGTGTCCTCAATATTGCGTAACAGTGTCACCCGTTTCTCTAATTGATTCTCTGTAAAATAAGGCTGTACAATTTCGTTAAAATTCATATTGCTATGCTGATGAATAAAACTGTTTTTGGTAAGAAACATATATAGTAAACTATCTTCAATTCGCTCACTCATTGTCGCACTATCATGCATTATATCAGCCTTTTGTATCGTACTTGTTTGCAATAACTCTTTTGTTTCCAGAAAAACGACTTCAATAGTAACGCCATACTTCGCACACTCTTTTTGTATCCAATATGAGTCTTCAACATGATCTTGTTCTGTAAATGTATATAGACGTAGCGTTTCATTCTGGTAAGAGCTATCTTTAATAAGTGTATATATATCCTCATTTATATGTATTGTGCCGCTCTTTGTTAGAACCAATTCTTCTGCTATTTCTCCGCGCTCTCCTTGTAATTCTTCAATAAGCACCTTGCTATGAATAATTTTATATAAAGCTTTCCGAAACATCGTGTTTTGCATAGGTCCTTCTTTTGCAGTATTTAACGTAATGTATGTTACATTCGACTCAAGTCTTGTTAGTTCTTTATGATGCTTTTCTATATTGTTATAGTGTGCTTTCGCTAAAATATCGTACGTATTAACACTGTGCTCTACATTCCATAATTCAATTCGATCGAGAAATGGTCGCTCGCGAAAATATAAATCATTTGCTTCTAATATGAATACATCTTCATTCTTTTCACATAAACGAAACGGTCCAGTACCGATTAACCTTCCATCTCCATCTTCATTTACAATAGAACACTGTTCTGCACTTAATGCATGTAAAAACAATTTGTTATCTGTAGATAAACGAATCTGCACAATGTAGTCATCTAATATATGTAAACTTTCAACGTGCTGTAACATCCAAGCATGCGGATTATTTTTCGCTTTCATAAATCGTTTAAATGTCTGTTCAACATCATAAGCGGTTAGTTCTTTTCTATTATGAAATTGAACACCTTTTCGTAAGTAGAAGGTCCATATATATTTCTGGTCATCGTATTCCCAATAAAACGCCAGTCTCGGCTCTACCATGTTTGTATTTCCGTCTATATACACTAAGGTGTCATATATATGTTTTACCATATGACATTCCGAACGCATCGTAGCGTATATAGGATCTAATGCAATATCTAGATTCATTTGTACTTGCAAACGGAGCACATCTCTTCTTCCTTGAGATGTCCTTTCAACTTGATAACCAAATATTGAATCAATCCAAGTTTGAAATTGTGGCTGGAGCGATGGGAAATATGAGCTATACCGCTCGATAAACGCGATCCCGCTTTTTACGTCCCCTTGTTTCGTTATTTCTTTTCCTCTTTCTAAAATTAATGAAAGTGGATATTTTTGAAACAATACCTTTGAACGATTCCCTCTCCCTCGGCCTGGAAACCACATAATCCAATTTAATTCTTCTAATTTTTTTATGATTAGTTTACTATTTCGCTCTGTACAAAATAATGTTTCAGATATATTTTGTATTGTTATTTCTAATTGTTCCCCCTCTGATCTCCCTTTTCCATACTGGAGCCATAGGTGCATATATTGCTCCAAAATAGTCATATAACGCCCCCTAAAAGATGAAAAATCTTCCTCTTTCATTCTACCCTTTTTCATTTCTAGCTTCCATCTTATCATTTTAATATAGAAAGGAGGAATTAGAAATGAATCATCTTTTAAAACGTTATAATAAGCCCATCCTCATTCGGTTGTTCGGTGAATTGTTAGTTCGAACAACTGAAGCAATGTTAGCTATCATTTTTATTGTTCATGTTAATAAAGTTTTACATGGTAATGTCATAGTTACAATGCTTCTTTTCGGATTACAGCCACTCGCTGATATTGTGTTTACATTACTTGCTGGAGGTGTAACAGATAAATACGGCCGAAAGAAAATAATGTTACTCGGCTTACTTTTACAAGCTTTTGCCGTAAGCGGATTCGTTTTTGCTGAATCGGTCGCCTTTTTCGCCTTATTGTATGTCGTAAATGGTATTGGACGCTCTTTATATATTCCGGCACAGCGCGCTCAAATCGCTGACTTAACGAGGGCAGAACAACAGGCAGAAATATTTGCTGTTCTGCAAACGATGGGAGCGATTGGCTCTGTAATTGGCCCATTGATTGGCGCCTTTTTCTATACTAGTCACCCTGAGTATTTATTTATTTTGCAAGGTGTAGCCCTTACGCTATATGCCGTACTCGTTTGGACGCAACTTCCTGAAACTGCCCCACTTATAAACAACAATGAAAAAATGAAAGAAGTATATTCGCCAAAACAATTTATTTCGAAACATTATGCTGTATTTGGGCTCATGGTTTCTACAATTCCTATTAGTTTTTTCTACGCTCAAACCGAATCGAATTATCGCATATTCGCTGAAAGTGTATTTCCAAATTTTCTATTCATACTCGTATTTATCTCAACTTGTAAAGCTGTCATGACTGTTATTCTCCAAATTTTCCTTGTGAAATGGTCTGAACGATTTTCTATGGCTAAAATCATTGTTATTTCCTATACTTGCTTTACTTTAGCTGCGATTGGCTACGGTTATTCCACAACAATATGGTCATTACTCTTAACACTACTCTTTTTAGTAATTGGGGAAAGTATTGCTTTAAATCATTTACTACGATTCGTTTCACAAATCGCTCCAAGTCATAGACGCGGATTGTACTTTTCGATTTACGGTATACATTGGGATATTTCAAGAACTTGCGGGCCTTTTATAGGAGCACTGTTATTAAGCACATTTAGCGGTAGTACTCTATTTTACATTTGTGCCTTCTTATTAATAATTGGCGGTATCATTCAATCATTTTTTGTTCAATCGTTAGAAAGAAACAAAGTAAAAGAGCTGTCCCTATAGGAACAGCTCTTTCATTTAACCCGCCATTTTATTAATACTATCCTCTGGTGAGAACACAGAAATGTGATGTACTTTTCCAGTCGAAGTTGGAATAACGAATTTCAACTCAAACTGATTATTTACTTTATAAATGTATATTTTATCATTACCGTTGACTTTAACAGACGCTGGTTTTCCTAAAGCCTTTTCGATTTCTTGTAACGTAATTGATTTGAGTTCTGAATGGTAAGAGCGTACGTCAAAGACTTGCGATCCTTTATTAAAGCCAAATGAAACATTTTTATTTGTAAAAGTCGCGTACATCCCGTTTCCTGCTGGCTCAGTTTTATCCGCTTTTCCCCACGCTTTTTCTATTTCCTCGATGTCACCTGTATGTGCTGCATATGGTACGTTAGGTACTTTACCTTCTTTCGCCTGCTCAAATAAATCTTTTACATGGTTAATTGATTTTTGATTAACTGCTGTATTTTTTGAATTAGAGTCTTTTGAAGGTTTGGATGAGTCTTGATCTTTTGGTTTTTCCACAGGTTCTTTCTCTTTTTTCGGAGCAGTCTCCTCATTCTTTTTACTCGTTTCCGGCTTATCGTTCTTTTCTTCCGTACTATTTTCTGATGTTGGATTAGTTTGTTTCTTTTCCTCTTCGTTATTACACGCGGTTAAAGCCGCTACACACGTTAAAGTTAGGAATAATATAAGCACTTTCATATATACTTTCATCATTTTCAGCCTCCCTCTTCAACATATTCACTTTTGCAACCATTCCATTACACTACTCTTCAAATTATTTTTGCTCCAAAAAGTAAGTGCTTCTCTTTCCCCGAAAGTATGCACGATATACTCCATATAAGATGTGCCTAAAAAATAACCTAGGCGATTGTATCCGAAATAGTTCCCTCCTGATAGACGGAACCATTCTTTCTCTTTTTCAGCTGTCCAACCTTCAACATAATCCTGTAAAAAACGTTTCTTAATTTCTTCTCATTTTCTTTATAATATTGGAACCAAATCCACCTACAAATATATGAAATGTTAAATTTATATTAAAACCAAATTGAATACGATAGTCCTCACCAACTTCTTGAATAATTGATGGTAAAGTTTCCGAAATAATACGAATGTCTTCTAGTTTTGCAGAATATTTTGCAATCGCACTAACAAGACGTTCTTCTGTCTTAGGACAGTGAAACTTAAAATACTCTTCGAATGCCTCTGGGTGCATATCATAATATTTGTTCAAGTCAAGTCATGTAATCCTATATCATTGCTTTCCAAAAGCTTTAAAAAGCTTGGAATTGTATTGTTAATCATCTTATTCATCTCCTTGTATACACCTTCTCTCCTTACTCGTTATATCCTTTTTCTATAACTTGAAATACACTGTCACAAAAACCCCTTTAAATGCAAAAAACCAGCAGGGAGTGAATAATCATTCCCTGCTGATTTAATATTGTTGGGGTTTCTGAAATTTAATCAAACCATTTGTCGTCGTCAGAAATCCATTTACTGTTATGTAAAGCAAAGCATTCATCATAATCATGAAAAGTAAAAAAACTGCCCTATTAAAGGGCAGCTTCAATTATGTATTTTATACTTCGATAGATTTACCATCTTCAACGATATGGTAAAGTAAGTGTGCTAAATGATGAATTGGACCATTTTCTTCCTCTTCTTCATTTGTTTCACCTTGGAATTCAAGATCATTTAAGTATAATGCTAAAAATTGATAGAACAGTTTCAAATCAAATCCGTAGCAAGCACTTGGTTCTTCATGATCTCCTTCATATTGTAACATTAAATATTGCTCGTTTCCTTCTGCATCTTCAGCATCAAAGAATACGAAGAAACCAACGTTTGTATCTAAATCAAATAGATGACGAGTACCTTTTTCTGTTGCTTTATCGAAGTCCTCTTCACTTAATTTATGTACTGTTGTTGCCTTTGCATTATCTTCTTGATGGAAATTTACTGTAAATGATTTCAATGCTGACACCTCCTGATTGTATAACAGTAGCATAACAGATTAGACAACATAACACAAAGGGACTGCTTACAAATGTAAACAGCCCCCTGTATTCATTTCCGCATTGCACGGAATATAAAGCTTACGATGAAAATCAAAACAATCGCGCCTATTAAAGCCGGAACAATCGCATATCCGCCTATAACAGGTCCAAATTTACCAAGTAACGCTGTACCAAGCCAAGAACCGACAATACCCGCAATAATATTACCAATTACACCGCCCGGTACATCTTTTCCAGTAATTAAACTTGCAAACCAACCTAATATACCACCGACTATTAAAGACCAAATCATATCATTTCCTCCTTTATAATTGACCAATAAAAATTATAATTAGAAACAATTGCTTACCATTAGTTATGTTACATTTTTCGTAAGTTATTCGTCTTATGAAAATCATTCAAATCTGCTCAACCTTTTAAGGACAATCTGGCTTCAATATTGTTCTCATAAATTCGCCTTTAAACACTTGATAATTAAAATCAACCGCAATTCTTTGTATTGGCCGATCATCAAACCTCGTCGGCTCAGCTATTTTTCTAAAATCTGCAACACTTTGACCTCTCGTTACATCATTTGTCGTACTTATCCAAACTGCTGATTTTTTATATTCAAAAATATCATCATTTATAAATGAAATGAACGGAAGTAAATCGTGAATCGGACTCCCACCAATACCTGGATATTCTTTTTTGTAAAAGTTCTCGTAATAAAAATCGATCATTGGCTTAATAAGTTTCGCCTGCCCTGTTCCTTCTTTGTCAATAATATCGACCATTTCAGGGGTAATAAGAGCGCGCTGCGTTACATTTAACGGATATATAGTAGCATTCTTCGCATATTTCATAACGATATTCGCCGCAATTGGATCGCCGTAAAAATTAGCTTCCGATACTGGTGTAACGTTTCCCGGAAAAAGAAAAGCACCACCCATTATATAATAAGAACATACTCGATTCATTAAATTGGGGTACAATAAAAATAATGTTGCAAGTGTCGTTAATCGCCCCGTCGCTACAATAATAATATCTTCAGGACAAGGCTCAATTAATTTAATCAATTCGCAAAAATTTTCGCTGTCACAAATTCTCATTTTCGGTGGAATAATTGGACCTAAACCGTGATCCCCATGAATTTCAGGGAAAAACAACGGCTCTTCAGCTGTCATCGGTCTACTGGCACCTTCAATAATTTTCACTTTTGTATAGTATCTTTCTAAAAAATAAACATTTTCCGTTACAATTTCTCTTGATACATTTCCATACTCTGCAACAATACCTATAATATCTAATTTGCATGTTTTATTCGCATAAATTAACGTTACTGCATCATCAATACCAAAATCTCCGAAAAAGATTATTTTTTTATTAACTTTCCTCACCTCTCTCCAGCATAATCTACTATCATTATTATGCGAAAAAGACAAGGCGGTGAAACGGAGATAATTAAAAAAGCCGCCTATTTATTTATTGGCGACTTCAATCTTCTTATACGATAAATACGCTAGTACATTTTTGCTTGAATCATATTTCGGATTATTCCCTTTTCTCGGTTCTCTCATATGTGTTTTTTCAAACCCAGGAATGTCAGGCATTTTCTCTAAAAATTCAAGCATCTCTTCCTCAGTTCCCTCAATACGTACACGAATCATTATTGCTATTCCTCAATTCTCATTTTCTCTGTACTAAGTATATCGTACTTCAGAAAGTCTGCAAGAAATTTATCTTTTTAATGTTGAACTTTTTTTACATACGAACAGTGCCATTTCAGTATAGAACGATTCTATTTTATTGTTTTCAAATTGAATTTTGAAAAATTCCTGCATTTCATTTGATGTTTTCATCATACACTCTGTTAACTTTACACGTTTTTGCATAGGTACATCCATCATATCGCACCACCAATCAAAATCGAACTTCTTGTCAAAAGTAAGACATGACTGCATTTGTAAACCATGTTTTTCTAATAAAGTAATCCATTCTGTTTTTTTCAGAGCTCGTTCATGGCTTGGATCACGTTTCTTTTCGATAAAGTTATAAAATGTATCAAATTCATTATTTTCTGGTGAAACATTATCAATTAATATAAATAATCCATTATCCTCTAACGTTCGATTTACTTCAAAAATAAATTGCAAAGGATCAACAAAGTGATGTGCTGCAATTCGGCATGTAATTGTATCAAAAGATTCTTCAGCAAATGGTAACCTTTCTGCATTTCCTGCTACAAATGATACATTTTCATGCCCGTTCCCTTCTATAAAACCTTTTGCTTTTTCTAACATTTTTTCTGTTAAATCAAGAGCGACTACCTCTTTAAACATTGGGGCTAACAAATTTGCAACATGTCCACCACCAGTAGCAATATCAAGAAGACGAGTATTATGACGAGTTTCAACTTGCTGAACTACATATTGTAAATCCGGTCCATTTGCATGAATTTTACTTTTTACATACTTCTCTGCATTACTACCAAATTGTTGTTTCACAAGCTCTTCTTTACTCATTTTTATCATCTTCTTTCTATTGTTATTTACATATACGATTCATTTAATTAATAAGTTCTCTTTACATATTTTCAAATCCTCTTTTAGACTTATTTGTTACATATCCAAAACTTAATTCTTCTATGTAAATTGTTGAGTTATAATAATTGAATACTTAGATTATCAAGAGAAAACAAAAAAAGGTTGTGAGAATTTATCCCCACAACCTCATAAACCGCCCCTTACATAAGGGCCCATTCACATTCGTCTAAAAGGTGAATATTCTCTTGCAAATCCACATAGAATTCAATTTCATTATTAGTTACCAATCTTGCAAACATTTCAGATTGATTCATACCAACCCATATCCATTCTGCTGAACCATCAAGTACCGCATTCCTTACATTTTCTAACTTAACAAGTTCCAATCTCATAAATCTATTCTTATTAACCGTTTGCTTATCTATTAATCCATATTCTATCCCATTTTCTAATAACGAGATAAACTTCCCAGCGATTGGATGTTCGCGAACAGTAAAATGATACTTCTGTTCATCTTTAGTTGCTACAATCAAACGAGAAATAGAAACATCAAATCCAGAATTCGGCATATGCATATTAATCAGCTCCTTTATTGATTTCATATACATCATAACAGTTCAATATTCAGATTAAGTTAATATAATGTAAAAATATAAAAACCGCTTTTCCATTAGAAGTCAGCTTTTATACACTAGCAGTATTAAAATTTTGACAAATCTATTTATATTGTTTCTTTTTCTTCGTCATTTCCAGACATTAAGTTACCTATAACATCCGCAGTAACTCCAACTACAAATTCACAAATCCCTGCTACAACTTCTCCAATTACTTCCTCCATCTTTCTACCTCCTTGTTTTATGTAACTTATTTGTAGTATAGAAGGTGTTGGTTAATTTTAACTATCGGCAAAGGTGACAAAATCATTACAGATTTGTAAGCTGTTTCAATGTTTTTGAATTTATACTTCTCTCCTTTGAAACTTTAAGTATTATTAACAGCCAGATAGGTCATCATAATATAAAGTATTTAAGAATCCTAATTTAAAGGAGGCGTGTAAAATATACTACGTAAAATTAATTAAAGGTCAATCTTTCTATGCTTTTGATCATCGTTTCTTAATATCCGAGGAAAAAGAGGTTTCAGAGAAAATTTTTAATTACTTACGCCGGAATGAATTCTTTGAAGTACGTAAAGAGGAATTCTCTGCCTAAAGTATGAAAAGCATCAAGAAACAGCTCACATAATTGTGATTCATTTTTGATGCTTTTATATTATCTCCCTATATTCAACACTATTTCTCAATTCTCTTAAAATCTTCTAGTATATGTCCAAGCTAATTCATCGTTACCTTCATATTTTAGTATATGAGGAGGTGACGAACATGACTCATATCATTGATTACCAAGCTACTCAACCAATAAATAAAACTGGTGAAACAACTTTTGCAATTCCCCATTCCCCAGAAAAAGCAATTCTAGCAAATATTAAATTAAAAATTTCAAGAAGAGATTCACGTAATAATCGAGTAGAATTAATTGCTACAGTTGGAGTTAAAGGTATAACTGAGATTTCACAAGTTTTATTCCGAATTTTCCGTGACAATACAGAAATCTTCAACGCTCAAGTAGGGATTGAATCTACAGATTCTGAGCAATTTTACGCGCAAACATTTCAAGCTATAGATCAAAATGTTAGCTGCGGGACTCACGAATATTCATTAACTGTAGAAAACCTTACTAGTGGTGCAAGTGCAGATGTTGTTGGTCCACTATCTTTTAGCGGTTTAGCTATTGGACAAGATCATAAGTGTTGCTAAGTAAATTTATTGTTTAATTTTGTATTTCAAAAAAGCGAGACGTAGTATATACGTTCTTGCTTTTTTATTTTTTCTATGTTTATCTTTACTATCAATTGGTATTTAAGCATAAGTTTTTTTACATTTTGAATTGCTTATTTCAGTACTTAACAAAGTAATTTTTTTACAAATCAAAAAAATTGAAATCCACTAATGAAACACGTAATATAGACTCTGACTCTAAAAAAAGCACGTTAAAAAATAACGAATAAATAAGGAGGTTTTATATACGATTTTTAAATTATAAATGACTGCGAGGTTTTTAATTATGTGGCGTAATAAAAACGTTTGGATCGTATTAATTGGGGAGTTTATTGCTGGTCTCGGTTTATGGCTTGGTATTCTTGGTAACCTTGAATTTATGCAAAAATACGTCCCTTCTGATTTCATGAAATCAGTTATATTATTTATCGGACTGTTAGCTGGCGTTCTAGTTGGTCCAATGGCTGGTCGAGTAATTGACCAGTATGAAAAAAAGAAAGTACTTCTTTACGCTGGATTTGGTCGTGTTATTAGTGTTATTTTCATGTTTTTCGCCATTCAATATGAAAGTATCGCCTTTATGATTGCATTTATGGTTGTACTTCAAATTTCAGCAGCATTTTATTTCCCAGCATTACAATCTGTAATTCCACTCATCGTTCGTGAACATGAGCTATTACAGATGAACGGTGTACATATGAATATCGGTACAATCGCTCGTATTGCAGGTACTTCACTAGGTGGAATTCTTTTAGTTGTAATGAGTTTACAGTATATGTATGCCTTCTCCATGGCAGCTTACGCTTTATTATTCCTCTCAACTTTCTTCCTACAATTTGAAGATGAAAAACCAACTACACCAAATAAACAAGCAGCGAAAGATAATAGTTTTATGGAAGTATTTCGTATTTTAAAAGGAATCCCTATTGCTTTTAAAGCACTTATATTAAGTATTATCCCTCTTTTATTTATAGCTGGATTCAATTTAATGGTTATTAACATTAGCGAAATGCAACATGACCCAACAATTAAAGGATTCATATATACAATTGAAGGTGTAGCGTTTATGTTAGGTGCATTCGTTATTAAACGTTTATCTGATCATTTCAAACCTGAAAAGTTACTATATTTCTTCGCATTTTGTACCGCTTTTGCACACCTTTCGTTGTTCTTTAGCGATATTAAATGGATGGCACTTGCCTCATTTGGTTTGTTTGGATTTAGTGTTGGTTGCTTCTTCCCTATTATGTCGACAATTTTCCAAACGAAAGTGGAAAAAAGTTATCACGGACGTCTCTTCTCATTCCGTAATATGTTTGAAAGAGTTATGTTCCAAATTGTCTTACTCGGCACAGGCTTCTTCTTAGATACGATTGGATTACAGTATATGGTTCTAATTTTCGGTCTCATTTCATTGGTAATTATTTTTATTTCCCTTTCTAAGCAGAAACAATTTGAAAAACAAACGTCGCAATCTGCGAATTTATAAAGTGAAACTTTAATCAGTGGAGGGTTTTGTTCATCCCCCACTGATTATTAGCCCTCACCAATCGGGCTTTTACGGGCAGTAAGACTAATACTTCTTAAGAATGGATCCAGTATTTTACTTGGTCCATTCTTTTTCAATTTCTATGATCAAACTTTATATACTTTGTATAGTCCAAATATTTAAAGGTGGATCGCCTACTGTTTTCGAATACAATAAACAATAGATTTTTCAAAAAGGAGCTGTGGGAATGTCTGTTGGTATGCAATTATTAATTACCCTTCTGTTTTCATTAATTATGTTTGGCGTCCTTAATTTTTTAGCCATTTCCCTATCTCAAAATAACTTTAAAAGAAGGATTGTTGCAGGTTTCTTATTTTTACTGTTAACTCCCATTATCTTTTTGACTACTACAGCATTCGCTTCCATATTCGATAAAGGTGGATTTGGCGCAGCTAACCTAGCCTTTATTATTGCAAATATGTATGTTGTAAATGGAATTGTCATTCTTCTTTCCGCTTCATTTATCCTCAAAAGACATAACATAAGATAGACTGCTAGGCATGAATCTGGCATTACACTAGATTCATGCCTTTTTATTTTGAAATTCCCATCTCCCCCAAAATTTTTATGTGAAATTTATTAATTCTTTATAAAAATTTAAACTTTATTCATTACAATATTCCTATCGTATTCGCACGTTTATAAATACTAATAAGAAAGGAGCACAAAATGAAAAAGTATCTACTTATTTTCCCTATACTAGTTGTTCTACTAAGTGGATGTAGTAATAATGACATATTTGCTTCTTGGGAAGTCGTTGATAATAAAGATGGTGAATGCCCTACGTCTTATAAATTTGAAACAGTTGTAAAAGAAGAAAAGAAAGAAAAGGTTGTTCACAATTTAGTGGAAATGCAAACAACAAATAAAAAAGAGGATTTATTTAAAGGATCGTTTGTTAAAAATTCTAACGTTTATCATATTGATTATGGTAACTCGTTTACATCGGATCAATCTTTAAGAGTTGTTGATAATAAATTAAATGTATACTTTTTTACAACTGAAAAAACATGTACATACAAAAAAACAAACAATTAATCTTCATTTATAACGTAGAAAATATTTTCTGCGTTATTTTTATTTTTCCACTTATTATCCTCCCTCTAAATTTGTCAATCGTTTTAATTTTCATAAAACAATGATAAAATATAAACATGTGTTTTCAGAATAATTAAAAACGCAAAAAGAAAACACTGTTTTAGGAGGGGTTTTGATGACTTACACGTTAGCAACTAGAATGAAAGCATTCCAATCTTCTATATTTAGTGAATTAGGGGCCTATAAAAAAGAGAAAATTGCAGCAGGTCATAAAATGATCGATTTAAGTATCGGGAATCCTGATATGCCACCTGCTGATTTCGTAAGAGAAGCAATAGTACATACAGCGAGTGAAAAAGAAAGTTACGGATACACATTAACTGGTATTCAAGAATTTCACGAAGCTGTAACTGAATATTACAATAATACTCATAACGTTAAATTAAATGCCGATAAAGAAGTTTTATTATTAATGGGTTCACAAGACGGACTCGTTCATTTACCTATGGTTTATGCAAATCCGGGAGATGTTATATTAGTTCCTGATCCAGGATATACGGCTTATGAAACAGGTATTCAAATGGCTGGTGCAACATCTTACTACATGCCTTTAAAGAAAGAAAATGATTTCTTACCAAACTTAGAAATTATCCCTGAAGAAATCGCCGAGAAAGCGAAGATGATGATTTTGAACTTCCCAGGGAATCCAGTTCCAGCAATAGCTCATGAAGATTTCTTTAAAGAGGTAATCGCATTCGCGAAAAAACATAATATTATCATTGTCCATGATTTTGCTTATGCTGAATTTTATTTTGATGGCCAAAAGCCAATTAGCTTCTTATCTGTACCTGGTGCAAAAGAAGTTGGCGTTGAAATTAATTCTTTATCTAAAAGTTATAGTTTAGCTGGTAGCCGGATTGGTTATATGATTGGTAACGAAGAAATTGTCGGTGCACTTACGCAATTTAAATCTAATACAGATTACGGTGTGTTTTTACCAATTCAAAAAGCTGCATCCGCTGCATTACGACACGGCGCTGCATTTTGCGAGAAAAACCGAAGCATTTACCAAGAACGTAGAGATACTTTAGTGGACGGATTCCGAACATTCGGTTGGAATGTCGATAAACCAGCTGGAAGTATGTTCGTCTGGGCTGAAATTCCGAAGGGTTGGACTTCTCTAGCATTCGCTTATGCACTTATGGATCGCGCGAATGTCGTTGTCACACCAGGCCATGCATTTGGTCCTCACGGTGAAGGCTTTGTACGTATTGCACTTGTTCAAGATGAAGTAGTATTACAAGAAGCAGTTGAAAATATTAAAAACAGCGGTATTTTCTCTATTGAAAAAGTAGAGGAATTAGTTGAAAATTAATAATAACTCCCCTGCTTAACTTTAGCAGGGGTATTATTATTCCTGGAGGTACGATATGAATATTAAAGATACTCTTCCCCATCGCTATCCCTTTTTAATGATTGATAAAATTACAAACGTTAAAGAATCTCAATCAGCTACAGGATACAAACTAATCACAAATAATGAGTGGTTTATTAATAACAATCAAAACTATATGCCTCATATGTTAATTGTAGAAGCACTGGCTCAACTTAGTGCTTTTGTAAGTACAGGTGAATCTGAAGGACTTGGTTTCCTCTCCTCTTTAGATGGGGTGGAATTTCATGAAAATGCGTATCCAGGTGATAAACTTGACTTACATTATGAATTAACACGTAACAGACGAGGTTTTATTCTTGGGAAAGGAATTGCCTCTGTAAACGGTCAATCAATCGCTACCATTGAAAAGCTATTAATATATCAAGCTGATTAAACAGATTACATAGTAAGGAGTAGGAAAATGCGGAATGTTGTTGGTATTGATGCTGGGGGAACATTAACAAAAATTGCTTACTTTAACGAAATGAACAAATTAGTTTTCGAAAAATTTTATTCATATGAACAAGAAAGAATTAAAGAATGGCTTCATAATAATAATTCAATTACACAATTATGCATTACAGGTGGTAAAGCTAAACAGTTAGAACAACTACTTTCAGGTTCATATAAAATAGTAGCGTTAAACGAGTTTGAAGCTACTTTAGCAGGAGTACGATACATACTAAAAGAAGAAAAACGTGCTATAAACAACTTTGTATTAACAAATATCGGTACAGGTACTTCCATACATTACGTTCATGACAAACAATATGTCCGCGCCGGTGGAACTGGAGTTGGCGGAGGTACAATTATGGGTCTTTCAAAACTATTAACAAATATAGATCATTTTGAAGACGTAATTCCTCTTACGAAAACAGGCTCAAGAAAAGGGCTAGATATTACAGTTGGAGATATTTATGGTGGTATTCTCTCTCCTATCGATAATAGCTTAACAGCTAGCAACTTTGGGAAAGCAGCCATTACAGACTCGAATTTCAGTAGTTCAGATATACTAGCTACCGTTCAAGGACTTGTCGGTGAAGTCGTCACAGCATTAAGCCTTCAATTCGCCGAAGCGAAAAGCATTGACCATATCGTTTACATTGGTTCTACCCTAAGTAATAACGTACACCTTCAAAACATTATAAGTAGCTATACAGAATATCAAAATAAAATACCAGTCTTTATACAAGATGATGGGTATAGTGGTGCAATTGGTGCTTTGCTTCATGCTACGAAATAAAAAAGCTGACTTTTGTCAGCTTTTTTTAAAGCGATACTTCAAATTCAATAATTGATTCTCCGTTCTCCTCAATACGTTCCACACTAATTCTATTAATTACACAGTTCAACTTCTCATGAAAACTAGGAATCTCCTTCGCTATTTCAGTTGCTAATTCCGCGCTACCTTTTCTCCCAACCGTTACATGTGGTATGTATGGGATATCCGTTCTCAAAAATTGTAGTAAAGGACCTGTATACAATCTATCGTGCAATTCTTCTATTTTTTCTTTCCCTCTTTCCACTTCCAAAAATAAATACTCTCCCTCGTTGCTTATCCGGCTAGCAAACTCAATTTCAATCGGACGAACCCCTTTCGCCACATTCAAAATATATAATTCCAGCTCATCATTCGAAATGGAACTTTCAAACGGGAATACAATTGTTATATGAGGAGGGATTAATCCAAATAAAGGATCATGATTTTCTCTCATACTCTCTATTTCATCAATGAGCATGTTTTGTAAAAACAGTAGAATTGTACGCACTTTTATATCCCCTACTCCCTCTCAATTTTTTTATATTTATCATATTGTATGGTAGCGTGAACTTCAACAAATTATTTTGCTTGCATATAAAAACAAAAAACTTCTCAAATGAGAAGTTTTCATATAGCATGGTTATTATTTTTCCGCCAAACTTTACTAAATTTTATATAACAAGCAATTCTCCACGGAATAATATACGATACTGCAACTACGTAAAATAATAAACCTATTGTTTGCTGATCTAAGTCAACAATATATTGTCTTGAACCATATCTTAAAATAACAATTCCAATAAAGGTAATTAAAAAGGCTGCACTTTTTTTCGTATAAATATTCCCATCATCTCTTCGCTCATAATTTGTTAGAACTATAAGTGGCACAGCGAAAAGAACTCCAATGAATACTGCTATAGTCACTTGTAATATAGCTGGGTGTACTGGACCAAAAAACAATAAAATACCTGGTGTTAAAAATAGTAATGGCCACAAAATACGTTTTCCCTTTCCCTTTATCGGCTTATACATAGAACGATATCGTCGCCAAAAAATCAGCAGTGCTACGCATAAAAAGACGGTTATTAGTGAAGAAGTATCTCCCATACAGTCTTCCTTCTCTCTTAAAGTAATTGTGCTTAAATCGTATCCTCAAAAGAAACTTTACGAATAAATAGAGCGCTAATTATAAAGTATATTAAAATAAGCACTATCGAAATTGATATAAAATTAGGTATATCAATTAACGATTTACTATCAATAAATACCAATTCTTTCAAACCTTGCTTACCATAAATTGTACTCGTCAACCCCAAGAAAAAAATCACACTAAAAGCAAAGCCTATCCAATTAAATCTTTTCTGAAAAATAGTTGTTAATTGAAATAAGCTAGCTAATAAAAGATAGAACACGAACTGTGCAAAGAATTGTTCGATTGTATGTGCTCCTAAATTTATATGTTTCGTTTCATAAAATGTACCTTGTAAAAGCAAAACTTGAAGAAATGAAAAAATTACTGATTGTAATATGATAAAACATACTGAACCAATAAAGAATTGTAATCTAGTAACGCCAAATGAGACAACTGTACGAAATATGTCATCTTGAACAAGAAAAACACTTGCCACAATAAATATTGCAATTGCGATAGATGAATTATTGAAGATACCATGTAAAAATGCTACCTTTAGTCCCTTTATATCAGTTGCAGTTGTTGTCCATTTTATAAGTAATGCCACACACCAAAAGATAAGAACAGCCTTATAATGAAATTTCATATGTAACTTTAATTGTTTTAAAAGCATTTTCATTTCACCTCATTATCTGTTAGATAAATAAATAGTTTTTGCAGTGTTACTCTGTCTATTTCTAAGCCTTCAGTTTCTATCAGCTCATAATCTCTAGCAGAAAGATCTTCCCATATCGCAGAAATCTCTTTATTCCCATACAACTCTTGTTTTACAACATTTTTCCCCATTAAAAAATTTGTCACTTTATCTTTATGTCCTAATATTATGTGTCCTTTTTCTAAAAAATCTTCCACAGAGGATTGAACAGCTAATGATCCTTCTTTTAATATGATTACATTTTCTATAACATGGGACACTTCCTCAACTAAATGTGTTGATAAGATGATTGTTCGTGGATATTCACTATAATCTTCCAATAGTAATTCGTAAAACAACTCTCGATGTGCTGCATCTAAACCGGTAGTCGGCTCATCAAAAATAGTAATTGGTGCTCTACTAGCTAAACCTTTAATAATACCAACAATTGTTTGCATACCATGGGATAAATCATAATATTTTTCTTTTGCATTCAATTGAAATTTTTTAATAAGTTCCTCAGCATATTCTTGATCCCAATTTTCATAAAACATGTTACACAAATAAAAAACATCTTTTACCTTACTACTTAAATTAATGTTTTCTTTCACCTTTACGAAACAAATATTTTGCATCGCATTACTATTTTCAAAAACATTTTCACCAAATACAGATACACTGCCACCACTTGAAATAATTTGACCAGCAAGTATGTTTAATAATGTCGTTTTCCCTGCTCCGTTCCTTCCAAGCAAACCATATATTTTATGCTCTTCCAATGAAATAGTTACTTCGTTAACAGCTACTTTCTTTTTATATTTTTTAGACAAGTTTTTCGTTTCAATTGCAATCATCTCTCTTTCCACTCCTTCGTAATTTTTTGTATCATGTCCATCAATTCGTCTTTTGATATTTCTAGTACTTTTGCTTCTTCCCACACTTTAGGTAAATATTCATTCATAAAAACATGCTGTCTTTTTTTTAGTACGACTTCTTTTGCTCCCTTTGCAACAAACATCCCGATCCCTCTCTTTTTATATAAAATCCCCTCATCCACTAGTAGATTTACTCCTTTTGCAGCTGTAGCCGGATTAATTTGTAACATCTTCGCAAATTGATTTGTCGATGGGACTTGTTCTTCTTCAAGCAATATGTCTTTTAAAATATCAGATTCAATGGTTTCTGCAATTTGTATGTATATTAACTTATTTTGCTCCAGAGTAGGTTTCACAATTTCACCACCTTAGGTTCATAGGTTCATTACTTATGTAAGTAACCATATCACACCAATGAATGTTTTTCCATTAATTTCTAAAAAAAGAGAGTCATTCTATATTGAATGACTCCCCTTCAAAAACCTTCGCATTTTCAATCGTGAAATAACTCCATCTTCCTCCCCTATATCATTTAGATTCCCGCACAGGATGCTCATCAAAAAATTGTTTCCGGAAAGCTTTATTATTAACAAGCGCTACTATTTTTTCTAGATTACCGTAAAAGAAGTTCATTATGATTCCCTTATTCCATATTTGATCACCTTTCGGAAAATCATTAAATTCTTTATACAGTATGGGTAAGATTTCTTCTCTTTTCAGTGTAAAATCCTTAGTTCCCAACTGAAACTCATATCCTTTCGCATTTGGTACTAAAATTGCAAGATAAATAGCGTTAAAGAGAAAATTCTTCTTCATCGTATCCTTTCCGTCAAACCAATACGTCTCAATCATATCTTCTGTTAAATTATCGTTCTTTTTCTCACCGTATTTCACTGTGATCTTCTCATCTTTCAAACTTAAACTTTGAACTGTTTCACCACCAGGTAAGTTTTTAACAATCGCAGACACATCGGAATTATTTCCAACGTAGCTCCACGTATATTTCTTAAAATCCACTGGTTCTATATCAGATATTTCTTTTATTCTCCCTCCGTTAGAACAAGCAGTAACAAATAAAAAAATTGTTAGCATAACACTCGCTATTTTATTCATATAGTTCATTAGACACCCCCATTTTCTATATATAATTCGAGTAATACAATATATCCATTAAAAACCCTTCAAAATATACGCATTTTAATCAAAATTAAAAATTTTCACTTTTCGTGTTTACAATTATCCATTAATTGTATATAATTACTAACGTAAGAAAAATATTCTAAAAGGAGGTCGAATGAAATGATGAAATTACAATTACATGCATTAACTTTAGCGTTAGCTGCACCTTTGTTTTTCGGACAATTAAATATAAGTTCGACCACCATAATGGAGAATTGAAAATCGTACTTTATTTCTTTTAATTCATAAATTCGCCACAGGAGGTCGTATACTTTCCTGTGGCTTTTTCACGCCGGCCATAGGAGAACGATATCTTCCTGTGGCTTTTTTGTGCGATTTTTTAGTCTCTTACATTATTTTTAAAAGAAAGGAGCAACATTCGATGACTATTAGCGTATTGTTTTTAAGTATTACGATTCAAAGAAATACAATTTCCAAAGCTGAAATTTTTCATAATGAGCAAATTGAAAAAGCTATGAACGATATTAAGGAGCGCCAAATGCTTTATTGTGATCACCTGTAATTCCTTTTCGAAAGGAGGAATTCGTCTATGACTTTTCATATTTTCTTTTTTACGACAGCACTTCAGAAAAAAACGTTATCTGAAGCTGAAATCTTTCGTAAACAACAATTAAAACAAACTATGGATAAAATAACGGACATTAAAAGTTCGTATTATACACAAATGTATTAAAAATATTTTTTAAAGGGGCAATATCCTAATGAAATTTAAAGCTTTCTTTTTAACTATCACCATTCAAAAACGTAAATCTTCAAAAGCTGAAATCTTACGTGAACAACAAATTAAAAATATTATGGACGGAGTAAAAGAGCGTCAGTCCTCTTATTACAATCGTCTTTACTAAATAAATTATAAAGGGGCAATATCCTAATGAAATTTAAGGCTTTCTTTTTAACGATTACCATTCAAAAACGTAAACTTTCAAGAGATGAAATTTCACGTGAACACCAAATTAAAAATATTATGGACGGAGTAAAAGAGCGCCAGTCCTCTTATTACAATCGTCTTTACTAAATAAATTATAAAGGGGCAATATCCTAATGAAATTTAAGGCTTTCTTTTTAACGATTACCATTCAAAAACGTAAACTTTCAAGAGATGAAATTTCTCGCGAACAACAAATTAAAAATATTATGGATGATGTGAAAGAGCGCCAGTCCTCTTATTACAATCGTCTTTACTAAATAAATTATAAAGGGGTAAAAATCCAATGAAATTCAGAGTATTATTTTTAACTATTACCATTCAAAAAAATAAACTGTCTGATTCTGATATGCTTCATGACCGACAAATTGAACAGGCTATGGACAACGTAAAAGAACGACAAAGTCATTATTGTAGTCACCTGTAATTCCTATTCGAAAGGAGGAATTCATGTATGAAGTTTCACCTTTTCTTTTTAACCATTACGATTCAAAAAGAAACTATATCTGCAAATGAAGTACAACAAGAGAAACAGTATAAAAAGATTATAGATGAAATTCGTGATCGTAGAAGCAAGTACTACACTCACCTATAATTGTTTGAACTTATATTAGAAATGAAAGGAGTCGATTATGATGTTAATAACGCGGTGTAAAGAAATGATTTGGATAGTTCAGAGGGATTCCACATAGTTTATTTAACAAAAATTCACCGCTGATTTGATGTGTCAAAAATATATAATAATACGTATTTCATACACTCTAAAAAAATAAAAGATACACCTCTTTTTTATTAAGCGGTGTATCTTTCTCAACATATTCTATTTCCGTTTACTTCGTTTCGTCTTAAACAATCTCACTAAGTTCGAAACAACTGTTTTTGTTACCGCATAAGCTGGTACTGCTAAAATCATTCCGATAATTCCCGCGAAATTACCTACCCCTAAAATAAGGATGATAATTGTTAACGGATGGATATTTAATTTTGAACTCATAATACGTGGAGATATGATGTTACTTTCAAACTGCTGTACAATTGTTACTATAATAATTACGTACAGAGCTTGCATCGGAGATACGAACAGCCCTACAATGACAGCTGGTGCTGCTCCGATAAATGGACCTAAGTTCGGAATTATATTTGTAAATGCTGCGATAATTCCTAAAACGAAAGCATACGGTAAACCGATAATTAAATAACCAGTAAATGTAAAAGCACCTATAAATAAACAAACGAGCGCTTGCCCTTGAATATATGCAGATAATGTTTCGTTCGTTTCCTTTATGATACGAAGTCCTTCTTCACGGTAAGACTCTGGTAATACACTAACAGCTTTTCCTGGAAATGCATGTCCATCTTTAAACATATAAAATAAAATGAACGGTACTGTAAAGATAACTAACGCCACATTCGTGATAATACCAAATAAAGCCGTTGCACTCGACGTAATTGTGTTTGGTATTTCCTTTAAGTATTCAATCGCATTTTTTTCAATTGCTTCAATGGAAACATAGTTTTGTGTAGATAACCATTCAAATAACCTATGATGGGATAGATCTTGTATGTATACTTTCCCCTCTTTTATATAAGTCGGCATGTTTTTCACTAGATCCATTAGCTGTTGTGAGATGGTTGGAACAACTACTCCAATAGCAACTCCAGTTAATGTGATGATAAAAAGATACAGTAGTAAAATCGCTAAACCTCTAGGTACTTTTTTATTCTCCAAAAAGACTAACACAGGGTTAAATATGAAGTATAAAAATAGCGCGATTAAAATTGGGAAAAATAATGTTGATATGAAGATACCAATCGGTTGAAATAGAAACGATATTTTTGTGCAAATAAATATGATTCCTACAACCATCAGCACTTCTAATGTCCAAAAGTGCACTTTCGATTTCAAAAAAACGTCCTCCTTTAAACTAGCACTTCTCTTCATTGTACCAAATTAAACTTAGATTTCACATAATATTTTCCTTTACAATGTTCCAAAATCCTATTAAATACACTACAATGAGATTACAGACAAATTCGCAGGTAAAGGTGATAAATATGACACAATGCATCATTTGCAGAAAAGATACGAAAGAACTTAGTGAACAATATGTCATTCCAGAGATATTATGTGGATATTATTTCACAAACTCAATTTGTGATTCCTGTCATGAACATTTGACAACAAATGTTGACCGTCCTTTAATTAGGCATAAACTAAGTCAATATAAGATTGAGCAAATGAAAAAACAAATCGACTCCCCTCTCTATACGAATGAACATGGTGAGGAGCTAGCAGCCGCTGAGACAGATGTAGTCGAAGTAAGTGATGAGATGCTTTATTCCAATGCATTAATTATGAAACTATGTAAAAAGCACGATATTTCATTACATAATGAAATTTGGAAAGAAGAGAGTGTAACAAAAGTAGCTAGTTCTATTCAACGTGAATTGCTTTTAGATAACCGTAAATATAAGATGAGTGTATTAAAAATGGCTTATACTTTTGCTGTACAAACAATTGATGGTTACTTTGACGATCCAGATGCGATTGATATTTCTACTATTCTATTAAATGCCGATTTCATGGAATTAAAGGAAAAGAGTATCGTTCGTGACTTAAGCAAAAGCTCTTTATGGAATACATTAAATACAACGAGCGAAAACCATTACTTTATTTTACTTAGTGATAAAGACGGTCTGTTCTGCTTCATTCGCCTATTTGATATTTTTGATGTTGTTGTTCATTTATCAGAAAAGAGATACAATCTTCCATCACCAATTGTCGGTGTAAATAATGTAGACAAAAAAGGATTTTTTGTGGAAAGTTTAAAACAGTATATGGATGGGCTATTTAAAGAAACTACACGTTCTATTTAATCCATATAAGAACATACGGTCTCCTTTCTTCATGAAAAGACACTGTGTTATAATGAGTATGAAAAGAACAATACAATCACATAAAACAATTAAAAACTGTATATAAATAAAAAAGACTAGTGTGCGGCTACACACTAGTCCACGTAACTTAGCAGATTGGATTGTTCATTTATCCTATTTGTTTCGTACAAACACAACAACCCACATTCTATAGGCATAGGTGGGTTGTTATTTTTTGAGCTTGTCAATTAAGACGACAATAAACGTTAACAATGCAATGAGAAACAGTCCACCTTGCAGTAACAACGTAATTTCACTCACGTATTATCACCCCCCTCCTACTCGGAGAAGTGATAATTGAACAACCAACCGTACCATAAGTTACCTCTTAATTTTATCATATTTTTTAATTGTTTACGACGAAAACCCGCAAGCTATTAGGCTGCGAGTTTTTTTATTTTTCACTATTTCCACTCCTATTTCAACTTCTCCATAACCGCATCATAAAATTTCCGTTCATCATCTACATTTAAGTGAACACGACTTACTGTTTTAGAAAATCCATATAACAACTGCGCTTTAATTGGCTCTTTTAACGTTATTTCAAAAGTTGCAGGTTCTTTTATAAATTCCATAACAGTTGCGTCAAGAACCTCTTTCTTTTCTTCTTTCGTTAAAGGTTCGCCTTTATAAAACGCAATGTTATCAATTTGTGTAAATGGTATAACGATTTTCTTTCCTAATCCAATTTGAATGATCACTTTTTCTTCCGCAATGATAATTGGATTTTTACGCATCGCTTGTATTTCAGCTAAAAAATAAAACATCGCATATATGTTTAAGATGAGTAAAATCCAAGCTATTACTGGATTCCATTGATGAAGTAAATAATGAAAACCGATACTTTCAATTAATGTTGCATGAATAATCATGATATAAACACCTATTGCACCGGTCTTTTTATGATATGAGTATGTGAATTCACTTTCTAATGCTTTTACACGCCACGATAAAGAAGCATAATAGAGTAATTTACACTCTGTTAGAATGATATTTACTGCCTTACTTCTCTTCATATTAGCATCAAACGCTGCATCAATCGCATAAGAAAATGAAGAATACTCACTTCTATATTCTTTATATCGTTTTATTATTTTAGGAAGTACTCTTATCATTTTATATATAAGAAACAGTTCAAAACATACGAACACAATTTCTCCAGCAACTATTACATACGAAACAAATGAAAAAGCTTGTAAATAATCACTAGGAATTATAAATCTTGCGAATACGTATCCAGCTATAACTACAGGGAACATATACGTTAACGAATATCTTTTCCGTATAATAAATAAATATGTGATGACTGGAATTACAAACATAAAATCTAATAATGAACCGAGGACTACTTCTTTCGGGGCAGCTGGCACTATTGGAAGGGCATACAATAAATAGTTTGATAACATAATTAAAGATACGAGCCCAATCCAAATACCTTTTCTCCTTCGTGATATGGATAAATTCATACGTTAACTCCTTTATTTAAAAATCTCATTTAGATGGTCTTTATAAAATGAAATGG
The DNA here is from genome assembly GCF_015071065.1 of Bacillus cereus. Taxonomy (GTDB): domain Bacteria; phylum Bacillota; class Bacilli; order Bacillales; family Bacillaceae_G; genus Bacillus_A; species Bacillus_A cereus_BA. The sequence goes on from NZ_VOVA01000003.1 coordinate 309,810, forward strand.
CACGTTCAAATTCTTTTACTTCCTCTACTTTAACGACCGTTTCAAGCAGTAATTTCATCGCTTCTTCATGATCGTTTACGTTATATTTTGCTAGTGATAAAAACACTTTCATCACGTCATTTTCCGGGAACTTCTTTATCCCTGCTTCTAATACAATAATCGCTTTATCGTACTCCCCTATACAACGATACGTACTGCCAAGACCGATATACGCACCGCGAAGGGATTCACCATCAAGCCCGTTCGCAATCGCCTGTTCATAATACGGCACCGCCTCCGTTTCAAGCCCCATTACATCATGTATCCAAGCGCATTGATATAGCACTTCTGCATCCCTCGTAAAGTTTGTTAATCCTATAAGTATCTCTCTAGACTGCGCATATTTTTTTTCATTTCTAAGTTTAATAGCTTGCTTTAATAAATGTTCCATGCAATCCACTCCTCACAAAATGTTCATTATGCATATATCATGTATTACACATTTACGAGCAGCTACTGATCTATTCCATTGATTTGATTCAATTTAATAATTAGTGAGGGATACGTTCCCCCACTAATTTACTATTAACTCCATTATATACTATGCGACTGCATCTCTTTCTAAAAGCTTAAATTTCCATAGCAGTAATACGATTGCATAAATGCTCTAACATATTGACAATTTCTTTTGCTGTTTCATCTTTCCCATTACATAACTTCACCTTACCATCTCGTCCAATGACGTGATGCACAGCGCCGCGAGAATATAAAGAATGCGGTGAGTTCGCTACCATTACACTCGCTTTTGCATCTTCCATCCTTTTGCTTGCTCTTTCAATAAGTTCTGCTTCATTTACGTCACTTTCCAGTTTAAAGCCAACGAGTATCGTTTCTGGATCCCAACTCTTTATTTGTTTTAATACTTTTGGCGCTTTTTGAAAATGAATAATTGGTGCGATATCACTTGAAATCTTTCCGTTCATATTAAGAACATTTCCATCTTGATCACAAATCTTTTCGACAATCCAATCTGAGCCAGCAGCAGCCATAATAACCGCATCAACTTTTTCATGTGTAATAATACTTTTCATCTTATCTTGTAAATCAATAATCCCCTCAAATGGGTGCAATTCTAATTGGTTATTTACATCCATTGGCTTCTCAGCAAAATAGCCATGCAAATATATAACATTTGCTCCTTTTGTCATTAACTCTTCTGCAATAATTCTTCCAATCGTACCTTTTGCTAAATTTGTATGTCCGCGTACTTGATCCCACTTTTCTAGGCAACCGCCGCTCGTAATTAATACTTTTTTCCCCTTCATCATAACCATCCCTTACTGATTTTTCGCACGAAACCACTCTGTTCCAAAGTCAACTGCATCACGTTGCCTCATAAAACGGCACGTCGCATTCCCTATCTTCCCGCGCGTAACTGTTCCTTTACGCTCATATTCAACTCCGATTTCTACAAACGTGTCAGAATCGTAATCCATTTCAACGAATTCTTTCCATACTCTTACACCTTCTTCTATAATAGGCGCTCCTACCTTTAGTAACTCGCGTGCACCTGTACGTACCTCAGATAAATGTATGGACGTATTGGAGTCATAACCGACACCAAGTAATAATATGTATCCATCTAAATCGTATATTTTTCTTAATGGCGATTCTTCACCAAAACTTATGGAAAGTGAATGATTCGCTGTAATTTCTTCTGCGTGTTTCCCCCATGCTGCAAAACTACTAAGCGGATGATTACTGCGCAATACATTCGGATATGTACGAAAACATTCAACTACTTTTCCCATTGCCCTTGTTGGTGTTATACGTGGGTCAAATGCTGGGACGTTATCCCGGATAATTTGCCACCAGTCTTCTGGTACAGGTGGTCTTGACCAATGTTTTGGATCGGATAAATCTGAAGATTGGGTTGGCATAATTATCGTTCCTTCTTCTGTAACAACTTTCATTAACGCTTCTACTATGGCAACTGCCCCACCAGATATCCAACCGATCGAACTTAATGAAGAATGTACAATAACTGTCATTCCCTTTTCTATCCCTAATGCTTTTAAATCATTTGTCATTGTTTCGATTGTATTTGGAAATTGTGTATTCGCCACTATGTCATTCATTTTCACGATTGTTCCCCCATTTTTCTTTAAACTAATACATACATATATTATCATATTTTTCTTAATTTTTAACTTAATCATTCCGATTACTATACGTCTGTCATTTTTATCATATCGAAAACAGTTAAATTATGGTATATTAATTTGAAATAAATTATAGAAAGGTGAACACGATGAAAAAAATGATATTATCCCTTTTCATATTAGGAATGATTAGCTTAAGTGGTTGTACTTTTTCTAATAATGAATATGAAGATTTTTGGGTGTTAGAAAAATCTAGATATAACGAAGGTGGATATGGCCCTTCAAACTTATACGAAAAAGCACAAGAAGATCCAACTATGCTTCATTACTCAAATGATAGCATTAGTGAAGGAAAGAGAATGGTATATTTAGCATTTGGAGAAAAGTATAAAAACGATAAAATTACAGTAAAAGAAGTTAAAGACGAAAAAGATACATCAGTTATCGTCTTACGTATTGAAAAAAACAAAGGACCAGATAAAAACCCTGTTATGTATATCGGTGTGCCTAAACTTAGAGATTCTATTAAAATTGTAGATGAAGATGGTATGAAAATTTTTGAAATGAAACAAAATGAAAGCGTTACATCAAAGCAATGAAAAAATTGCACTCTAGCACTCTTAATTCAAGCTTTATACTCATATGAAAGAGCCCATCACAAATGATGCGCTCTTTGTTAATTACCTTTTAATTCAACTGTTGCTACCCTTCAATCGTAACTCCAGTAAACATTGATAAATTCCCTGTTATTTTTTCTCCCACACGTAAAAACAGTCCAGCGGCTCTTCCGCTAATACAATGAGAACCGATAAGTAATTTACCAGTATACGGTCCATCCCACGTATCAATTGTATAGTCAGGCATGTCTACATATTGCTGATATATTTTTCGTTGTTCAAAATAATACTCCGTTTGATCTTCAGCTAATAGTTCATCATTTTCATAAATAGACACTCCGCCGCCTTCACGGCCAAATAACGGTTTTGAAACATAAGATTCTTTACTTTCTAAAAATCGTTTATTTGTAAAATACGTTGGAAGGAAGTATTTCTTAATGATCTCTCGTTCTTCTTTGTCAAAGAAAACTTCATCTTCATAAAGTTGCCAAATTAATGCGAGCATACCTTTATTTTGCATAACAAAGGCAGCCGGTGGGTTAATAATTTGCACCCTTCCTTGTGCGATATGATCTAAAAATTGTAGACCAATTCTTTTACCATTTTTATCAGTATCTGCAACTAAATATTCAATTGGATATAAACGATATAAGTATTTAATTTTATCGCCTGCCGGAGTGTATATTCCATCATCTGCAACAACGATATCTTGTATTCCTACATAATCGGTTTGTTGTTGTAAGCAATAACTTCTTAAAAACTGAACGGTTTGATGGTCTTCATCATGCCAATCGTAGCTTGTAAAATAAATTGTTTCGTCAGGACTTATTTTGTAATCATGTTTAATTTGTTCCCAAGCTTGAACAACGTGTTCTTCAATATGATTCGGATGATTCACATCATGATATCGACACAATACTTCATTAGCGACGGATGGTTCTAAATAGCCTGTCGGAGTATCGCAATTTACTTCAATTAATTTAATATCCTCATGATTTACGATGAAATCAAGCCTTGTAAAATATGAAAATAAACCAGTATGTTTCATTCTTGCAATTTCCCACGTCTCTGGTGGAAAACCAAGTTTTTGAAATTGTGCTGGTGTATTTGTAATGTATTGATATGTTTTATATAACACATACATAATTTCTTCTGTCGCTTTAGAAATTGCAGTATATGTACGTACTGGCATACGATACATACTAGTTGCCATATATTGATTCCATTCTTCACTCTCTAACAAACTCGGCCATGTAAATCCATTTCTACCAGCCTCTTCTGCAAGAGAAAACCAGATTTTCATATACTCTTCCTGTTCTTTTTCTGTATACATTTCTCCATTATCCTTTCAAATTAGGATCCAGCTGGTGCTTTTGCGTTTCCAATTCCATTTGAACCAGAATTCACTTTCGGCGTTTGCGTAGTAGATGATTTTGACGTATTTGGATCTGGCGTCACTTTAGTTGAACTGTTCGGCTGTTGCTTATTCAAATCCACTTTCTTTGAAGAATCGTTATTGCTACTAGTGCCACCGTAATACCCACCACCACCGCTGCCACCACTTCTTCGCTCATCTTTTTCACGGTATGGAATAATGTTATTTGCATATGGTTTCTTTGTAAGATTTGGTTTCGCAGTACTATACATATTCGACGTCTTACTTGCTAATAAATATCCAGCAACAAACGGGAGTATCGGCAGATGAGAACTCCCATTATTAAATGTAGCAGGTGAATTATTCTCTCTACATAATTCTTCTTTTTCTATATTTTCTGTCGTTGGTGCTTTATCATCACAATTTAATGTTTCTCGCTCGCTTTCTTGCTTCGTACCATCTGTTTTTACCGCACTACTTTCTTTTTGTGCACTCTCTTCATCATTATCAGCACATCCTGTTAATAAAAAAGATGACACTCCTATTGAAGCTGCAATTTTCACAAATTTGCTTTTATCCATTCTCATGTGTTATACACCTAATTTCTATTTATCTATATTTTTCCAATTGTCTTTATTATATACTGTATATATCATTTTTTTCAAACTAAACTAAATATGTAAAATTACATATTTCACATACTTTTAAACTGTTCATTCTCAAAATGGCAATGAAATCTTTCCACCCCTGGATGTTTTTCTCCCAGACTTTTAATCTTAAACTTACACTTTTTATAAAATCCGACTGCCTCTTCGTCTGTCTCTGCCTCTATATATGTTAATTCACACTTCCTAATTATTTCTCTTATCATTTGAAGTGCAATTCCTTGATGACGATATATTTCATCAACAGCTATGTGACACATTCTCGCTCTATTTGTATCAATTAATACAATACCTATGCACCCCATATTCCCATATTTATATAGTACTGCATGATTATTTTCATACAGTGCCACCGCTTTATTTAAGCTTATTTCACTCGGACCGATCGCATACTTTAATACTTCCTTAATTGGATCTATTTCTATATGCTCAACACGTTGTAGCATTTTACTCCCATCCCTTCTCATAAAAAAAGACTAGCTCTTTATTGAAAAAGAGCTAATCTTTTTACGCGGTTATTTTTTCTTCTTTTTTCACAACTACAGCTACATAACTATGCAGTATCATGCCGACAATTACGAGGCTCATTCCAATCCAAGATAAAGAAGACGGAATTGGAGCAGATAGCCAGATGAGCTCTCCTACTAATGCAAATAAAACTTCACCAGACTGCGTCGCTTCAACTGTTGCTAGTTTTTGCGGATCATCTTTTACAAGATCTGTCGCAAAGAAGAATAATACTGTCGCAATTAATCCAGAACTAATTGCTACGATAAAACATTGGAAAACTTGGCTACTTGACGGTAATCCACTTGTAGAAACTTCATAACCAGATAGTAAAAACCAAAATGGTAAGCTGGCTAATGTCATACCGAGAACACGTTGGAAGACATCTAATTCGCCCTTACAAACTTGCATCATCTTTCTATTTCCAAGTGGATATGCAAAGGCTGCAATGAGTACAGGAACTACACATAAAACCGTTTCACGAATTCCTAAAGAAGAAGCGTGTTCTACTTGCATGAGAACAACACCGAATAAAATAATGCCCGACATTACTAATTCCTTTATCGGAAGTTTTTTATGTAATGAGTTTGTAGCGAATAATGGTGTTAATAAAATCCCTGCGACTATCGTAATTTGCCAAGTTGAAGCAACAAGCCACCCCGGTCCAAAAGCACCCGCGAAACTAAGTGGTGCATAAAAAAGACCAAACCCTACAATACTCCATATCAACCACTCTTTCGGATTGTTTTTCATATATTGAAAGAGTTGTTTTAAGTTACCTCTATACATGACAATTAGTAATAGCATGGGAACCATAAAGTAATACCGTAAAGATGCACTCCAAATCCAACTTCCACCTTCTAAGTCCATCGACCGGTTTAACACAAAGGTAAAGGCAAAGAAAAACGATGCCAATATCCCAATCGCAATAGCTTTCATCTTAAAACCCCTTATATAGTTTCTCCTTTTACTATATAACAAAATGAATATAATTAATATTCAAAAATCTCATTATAGATGTAGTCTTTAAAGAAACAACACCATATTTTCATCATCACTATACACACCATTCATCTTTATAGCTCTTTTTTCAATTCCATACGTTTTAAAGCCCATGGATCCGTATAATTTTTTTGCTGGTTCGTTTGTGGATACAACACCTAAGGTTAATTGCTCTAGTTCTATTTCTCTCGCTCTTTGAATTGCATTTGCAATTAACTCACGTGCCAGTCCATTACGTCTATTTTGTGCATCTACATACATCGCGACAATATGTCCTTTATGCTTATATGCTTGCTTCTCTTCCGTTAATAAAGTAACAACTCCAACTAAATGATTTACTTCATTAAAAGCACCGAATGTACAGCTCGTATTAGATGATAAATTACTTGCAACTCGGTCAAGAGGATTTTCCTGGCGGATTGCCTCTTCATAAGTTGTTATAAACGCCTCTGGATTTACTCGTAATGCTTGTAAGCGTAAGTTCCAATATTTTTCCGCATCTTCTTTAGTAAGTAATCGAATCATTTTCCCTATCTCCCTTAAGTTTACATAATATTTTTATAGACTATTAAATAAAGATTGATATTCTTCTTTTAACATACTATAACGATAGCGGTGAATGAATTTACCATGACGCAATCTATCATTTCTCATTATTCCTTCACAAACAAATCCTGCTTTTTCATAACTCTTTCTAGCTGGTAAATTATCTTCGTCTACTCGTAGCCATATTTTTTCTAATTCGAATGCAGAAAAGCCAATTTGTAACATACTGTATAGAGCTGCTATTCCATATCCTTTACCCCAATATTCTTTATTTCCAATGGCAATCCCTAGTTCAGCATTTTTATTCGTTTTATCGAAATTTTTAATATCTACCCATCCAATGTGTACACCCTTATCAGTTAGAATAGCCCGTTGTTCATATCCATTCTTTCGACTTATACACGTTTCAATCCACCTTCTCGTATCTTCACGAGTGAACGGTGGATATTGATCTGGTACAACTAAGTGCTTTGTTACTTCTGTATCTAATGACCACCTGTACCGATCTTCTACATCATCTAGTGATAGTTCTCTTAATTGGACAATTGGTAAATTCATTTTGCTACCCCTTCTCATTTCCCTATAGAAAATCCTTCGAACATTCTTCCCCCATACTCTTCTAACGTTTTTTCTATAAAAGCGATTAATTCCTTTTTCTCACCTGTTTTATAAAAGTGATCGAAAACCATAACAAATTTCTCTGCATATACTTCGTTATACCTTTTCAACACTCTAATAAACCATTTTGAATTTCCAAGCCATTGTCCATTTACCCTCAAAACATATTCATGTACTAAATCAGCTAATAAGTTTGCGATAAACAACTCTTCTTCTCTCTTTGTTGCACCAATAAAGTCATCCAAAGCATCCGTAATAAAATAGCGCTTCTGCTTCATCTTTTCTTCGGTCCATTTGTCTGGTCCCTTCATTAGTAAATCATTCGCTTCTCTTTTTAACCGCTCAACAATTTCAACTTTCCCTTTTAAAACAAACCCTTCTAATACTAATTGTGGTAAAGAAGGTCTCCCGCGGTCACAATCCATTTTAAAAAAGGTTTTATACGTTTCAAAATTATGTACAAACACTTCAACAGGCCACCCATTACTATAGAAAGATTCTCTATAACAAGATGACAAACTTTGGTCGAAAATTACAATATCAAGGTCAGATGTTTTCGTAGCATCTCCTCTAGCAACACTTCCCCCTAGTAAAGCAACATCACAATTCGGAAATTGTGATGCAATTATGCTTCGTGCCGCTTCAATTGGTTCCATAGCCTTTCCCCTTCTCTTATTTTACTTTCTTTTTTTCAGTTCTTTCTCGTGTCTTTTTAATATAAGCTTCTGCATCTGGTGTTTTGCATGACGTTACACCGTGATCAACTTCTACTTTTCCAATTTCACGTGCAATTTCAATTGCTTTTTGTTCCAAACTTTCATTCCGAACCCCTATTGCAATTAAAGTTCTATTCATTGCTTCTCTTTTTCGATTTTTCTCATTATGTATATGAATTTTAATCTCTTCTAAATAAGGTAAGAAGTATTCATCATCTAATGTTTTATTTTTCATAGCGATATTCGCTAATAAAGACCAACCTGCTCTTCCAGTCCATTCATCGTCAGATTTCGTCCATTCTTCCATTCTTTCTATAGCGATTGGTGACGTACATATAGCCGTCATAAGAACGTCCATTAAACAATAATAATCAATTTCCTGTACCCATCTATTTAGCTGTTCTGAAGTTAGTTTCTTTGGATCTAAAATCATCGTTGCTAAAGTCATTGCATCCATATTTTTCGTTTCCCATAGTGAAATTGCTAAATCATGATCCTTTTTTATCTTCTTTTTTAACAATTTTAAATTCGCAAAACTAACTCCGAATAACGGCTCTTTCGCCCCATGATTTTTAAACGTTTTACGATTTTGTTCTGTTCCATATTCCTCTAGTTGCTGCATTACTTCTTCAAGTAACATATACCCACCTCTTTTATGTTTTATGTTGACTTCACATATGCATGTACGATATATTCTACATTACTTTTTGGTTTTCCTATATTTATTTTTCAAATACGGTATGTGAAATTTTTATTGATGTATTTTAAAACAACAAAAATCCTCTTCCTTATTTTTCACACGGTTGTCCATTCACACTCTCTATACAATACTCCACTAGCGCATTCAACGGATTTATTATGTTCCTTCCTATTATATTTTCTACCCTTGTAGCAGCGTCTACCATCGATAATTGCGCAACTGAAAGTATTTCGTTTCTATCTTTCATAATTTCATATAAATACTTTTCTAATTTAGCATCATGCTCTGCTTTACGACCTTGCATAATTAACTCAAATATCCCTTCTATCACTACTACTTTTACATGTATGGATTTATTATTCTGCTTAGCGTATTGTGTTAAACGTTCCATCGTTCCTGAAACAGTACGGTTATTTGTAAAAAGTATTGTTTGTGGCTCTTCAACATGACAAATCATTTCAAAGAATGGCTCATCAATTTTCAATATAGGTATGTCTATTTTGAAATTCTCATCTAATAGCGCAATATAATCTGTACAAGTGAGTAAAAGTGTATCTACATCACTTTCAGCTATATACTTTATAATATCTTTTAATTTATTTCGTGCTTTTTCTTTTTGAAATTCTCGTTCTATTTTTAGTCTGCGTGATAAGATGGGATCTACAAAATGGATTATTTCTATTCCAAAAGATTGCAACGCTCGGTCAATGTATTCAATATTTGAATGATGAGCATGTAAACAAGCTAGTTTTTTCATACTTATCCTCCCTTTCTAAAACAAAAAAACATGTATGAACCATTTTACATACAGTTCCATTTATTCAATTCTTGTTTCATTTTATTAAACCTGCAAACAACTGAAATCTTGCATATTTTCTAACAAACTTTTTTGCGCTTGTAAAAAATTTTTTTTGCATTTCCCCCTCTAAAATTGCTAATATAGTAGAGTAGAACTTTTATAGAGAGTAGGAAAATTATGCACAATGGAATTCGGATGACAACTTTAGTGAAAAGGGCTCTGTTGATTTGCGCTGGGGTATTATTTACATACGAAGCTGCTTACGGATCAACACATATCGCTCTAGCAAGTACAGAGGATGAGGCTAAATCTGTTCAACTTGTAAGTGAAATTCAAACGTCCCTTGCTCCGAAAGAAGCTCCAAAGCACTATAACGGGCAAGTTAGAAAAGTCGCTTACTTAACATTTGACGATGGTCCTGGAAAATACACAGCTGAGCTTTTAGATATGTTAAAAAGTGAAAATGCAAAAGCAACATTCTTCCTAATTGGTTCAAACGTGAAAGCTTTCCCTGACCTTGTAAAACGTGAAAATGCTGAAGGCCACTATGTTGGGATGCACAGTATGACTCATAACTACAAGAAGCTTTACACAGAAGGTCATTACGTTGATGAAATGAAAGAAGACCAAGGCTTAATCGCTGGCGTTCTAGGGAAATCACCAGTATTAACTCGTCCAGCTTACGGCTCAATGCCAGGATTAAATGAAGCCCTTCGCAACAAAGTTGTCGAAAATGGTTTAAAAGTTTGGGACTGGACAATTGATTCATTAGACTGGAAATACAACAAAATGCCAGTAGACGCTGCATCTGCTAAAATCGTAGAAAACGTTCTACATGGTGCTACAAACCCAACAGAAGTTATCCTTATGCACGATATTCATCCACAATCAGTAAAAGCAGTACCTGGAATTATTAAAGGGCTGAAAGAAAGAGGATATGAATTAGAAAGCTATAATGAGAACGAACACTTCCCATTAAACTTCTGGCATGATAATCGTATGTAATAAAAAGACTTGATTTCCTCTTGTAGGTTATCAAGTCTTTTTTTATCGTTTTGGGAATTTCTTTTGCTGCTCTTCAATAGCACGAATAATATTCTCTCTATCATCTTGAGTTATACTGATAGAAAATTCGTACTCCTCTTCCTTACACCATGCAGGATTAAGTTCTTGCGATAAGCGAATAACAATGTGAAACTCCCCTTCATTTTCTCCGACATATTCAAACGCCAAATTTGGTTCTATGAAATCTAGTTCATTATATGTAGGGTTTGGTAAAGATTCAAACCATTTTATCATGTACTGCAAGTCATAAGTTTGTAAAAAAGGATCCATCGTTTTAAAAACTTTATTTTCTTCCAACATTTTCGCCTTTACTATTAACCAGTTTCTATCACACTCGTCTTTCTCATCTTTAAATTGGTATTTCACAACCTCTAAATGTAATGATACTTTTTCATTTTTAAAATTCATGAATATCTCCTTCTTTCTTGGAATCTTTCGTTTTATAAAATTGTATTAATTCCGATCCTTAAAATCATTACCCTTTGTACATGAAATAAATTTGATTTGCAATATAATCTGAACTAAAGTGAAGTCCATTCCTTATCCACCACATGATAATACCTACCAATGAAGCTGTTTTAATATCAACCGCAACATAATCGTCTGGTAAATCCTTTTTTGTATTCTCCCTTCTCGTTTCTATTAACTCTTTTAAAAATAAAAATAATTGCTCCTCAAATTGATTCATTTTAAATAATATAAATAAATAATTTCGGTGGATATATAAATAATCAAGTAATTGTGTTAGCTTTTGTTTTTCTGATAAATCTTTTGCATGTATTAAATCAACAATTTTATTAGAAAGCTCATTTAAAATCTCATTTGTGATTTGGTCTAGTAAATCTTGAATATCTTGATAATGTAAGTAAAATGTTGTCCGATTTAATCCTGCTTTTGTTGCGACTTTCTGAACCGTTAAGCTTGAAATACTAGGATTCTCACATAAAAGAGAAAAAACAGCATTTTTAAACATTTCTCTTGAACGAACTGTACGAGGATCTTCTTTTTTAGGTGTAGACATTTTGAAACTCCTTTATAGATTTTCTCTTTACTTACTCGACAGTGCATACCTTATATGTCGAGTAGTGAACATTTTCAACAAAACTGTTCATGGTCAAAGAAAATTTATTTTGTTACCATTAATTTTATCGACACGTTGTCGATAAATCAAGACAACAATGAAGGAGTTTACCAATGCAAAAGGAATTTTCGGCAAGAAATAAAAAAATTATATTAGTTGTCCTTATTGCCGGCTGTTTTTTATCAACATTAAATCAGACGCTATTAAATGTAGCGATGAGTAATTTAATGGCGGTATTTGATGTTACGGCTGCAACAGTGCAATGGCTATCAACAGGCTTTATGCTCATAAATGGCGTTCTCGTGCCAATTACTGCATTTTTAATGAAACGATTTACTACAAGGCAGCTATTCATTAGCTCAATGCTCTCCTTGTTTATTGGGACCGTTCTTTGTGCATGCGCCATGAATTTTGGCATTTTGTTAACAGGAAGAATGATTCAAGCAGTTGGAGCAGGAATTATTATGCCACTAATGATGACAGTTATTTTATATTTATACCCTAGTGAAAAGCGTGGCAGTATTATGGGAACCATCGGCTTCGCCATAATTTTCGCGCCAGCCATCGCTCCAACATTATCTGGATTTATCATTGAATATGTATCATGGAGATGGTTATTTATTGGATTAGCTCCATTTGTATTAATCGTTATTATTCTCGCGCTAAAATATTTAATGAATGTTGCTGAGACAACAAAAGTAAAATTAGATATTGTAAGTGTCATTTTATCAACGATTGGCTTTGGTTGTATTATATTTGGATTTAGTAGTGCAGGAAGTAAAGGATGGGATCATCCAGTTGTTATTACTACAATTATCATTGGAATAATCGTTACAACTCTATTCTGTTTACGTCAAATAAAGTCTAGCGATCCACTATTAAATTTATCCGTATTTAAATATAAAATTTTCACCCTTACATCAGTCATTAACGTACTCATTACAATGATTATGTATGCTGATTTAATTCTTTTACCGATTTACTTGCAAAATGGACGAGGTTTCACTGCATCTGAATCAGGTTTACTTCTATTACCTGGCGCTGTAATTAATGCATTCTTATCACCTATCACAGGTAAAATGTTTGATAAATATGGGGCGAAGCCACTCTTTATTACAGGTTTAATATGTATCATTATATCGATGTGGGGTGTAATTGATTTGACCGAATCCACCACTTATATGTATTTAATGGTTCGTACCATTATTCTACGCATTGGACTAAGTTTCATTTCGATGCCTTTAAATACAGCAGGTTTAAACGCTTTACCAAGAGAACTGGGTTCACATGGTTCCGCAGTGAATAATACCGTACGTCAATTAGCAGGTGCTATTGGAACAGCAGTTATTATCACGGTATACACAATTCAATCAACTTCACATGCTTCGCAGTTATCTAGTGAAAATGGAAACATTTCAGTTATGCAAGTAAAGAAATTATCTTCTATCTTCAGCTCAAGTGATGCCTACGCATTTATGTTAGTCTTATCTTTTGTAGCACTAATATTTGCATGTTTCATGCCTAAAAAAGTAGCACTCCAAAAATCCGAAAGTAAATCTTAAAATAAAAAATCCTACCCGTATTCCATACGAGTAGGATTTTTTATTATTTATTTTGTTTCCCCGTCCTCAGTCGTCTTCACCTTCGTTTTATTGTTATCACGATTGTTATAGTTATATTTAGAACTATCTACTGGTGTAAATCCTTCTGGTGTGTAGAATCGTAATAAATCACCGTTAACAACTTGGTCGGAGTATTTTAGTGATTTTTGAACCATTTGTTCATTTTGTTTTATTTCATCTGTAAATTCTACAGGTTTCCCAGTCGCTGTATCATAGTATTTGCCGTTAAGTGCTGTAACTGTTGGGCTTACGTAGTTACCGTTACGGAACGGAACGACTTGTTTATGCTCTGGTGATAATAAATCTGATCCGAATTGGACATAATTTTTCGTATCTGTACCTAGTAAGTGTAATAACGTTGGAAGAACGTCAATTTCTCCGCCGTATTGATGTTGTACGCCGCCTTCCATTCCTGGTACGCGAATGATTAAAGGTACACGTTGTAATTGAGCATTTTCAAATGAGTTCATTTCTTTACCCATTATTTGAGACATTGCTGCACTATGATTATCTGAAATACCGTAATGGTCACCGTACATAACGATAATTGAGTTATCGTATAAACCAGATTGTTTCAAGTAATCCATGAATCCTTTTACAGATTCATCTAAATAGCGTGCTGTTTGGAAGTACGTATCTACTGATGAATCACCTGTTTTAGCTGGTTCAATCGTTGCTTCCGCTTTATCAATTGGATAAGGGAAATGGTTCGATAACGTAATGAATTTCGTATAGAACGGTTGTTTCAACGTTTGTAATAACGGAATTGATTCATTAAAGAACGGTTTATCTTTTAAGCCATAGTTTACTACATCTTTTTCATTCATATCATAGTATGACGCATCAAAGAATTTATTAAAACCAAATGATTTATAAATTTCATCACGGTTCCAGAATGTTTTGTAGTTACCGTGGAACACTGCTGATGTGTATCCTTGTTGGCCTAAAATAGCTGGTGCTGATTGATACGTGTTATGAGCTTTATTTGTAAATACAGATCCTTGTGGTAATCCAAACATTGCGTTCTCTAACATGAACTCCGCATCAGATGTTTTACCTTGTCCTGTTTGATGGAAGAAGTTATCAAAGTATAACGTATTCGCATCTTTTGTAAATGAGTTTAAGAATGGTGTAACCTCTTGGCCATTTAGCTTGTAGTTTAGTAAAAAGTTTTGGAATGACTCTAAATGAATATAAATTACGTTCATTCCTTTTCCTTTACCAAAATACTCAGGATTTGGACTTGCATAAGTTGATGTAAGATAGTTTCTAACTTCTGTCATATTATCTCCATCAGCTAATGCTCGTTCTGTTGATGCTTTCGCACTTTGAATACCATCATAAATCGTAAAGTTGTACGCCCCTAAATATTTCACGATATAATTGCGATCAAATGTTCTTGTTAATAATTCAGGACGGTCAGATTCTGCAAGACCTAGGTTAATACTAAAGAGTAAAATACCTGCTACAAATACTAGAGATATTTTATGCTTCGCAACACGGATTGGCTTAGGATTTACAAATTTCGTTGCGACTAAAACAATTAAAATGATTGTATCTAAGAAATATAGTGGATCATATAAGTGTAGCAATGCAAAAATACTACCGCCTAAATCTCCAAAGTTATTCGATTGTGTTAATGTCGGGAACGTAATAAAGTCGCTGAAAAAGCGATAATATACTACGTTTGCGTATAAAAGTATAGACATTAGCAAATTAATAATGATTAACCAAATGTAAGCTCGTTTCCCTTTTGCGAATAATGCGAGTCCTAAAAATAGAACTGCGGAGCTTAACGGGTTGAAAAACAGTAAGAACTTTTGGATTGTGTTCGATATCCCTAAATTAAATTCTGTCACATATGCTGCATATGTTTTTAACCAAAGTAAAATAACGGCAAATACGAAAAATCCAAAATGATTACTTAATACTCGTTTACTCTTTAATAAAAATTGTTGCATCTCTCCACCTCTTTTGATCATCCAAGGCTTATTTTGTATAAGTCTGTCTCTCTATTCAATTTTTCTTCTTCAAATAGATTTTATTTGTTTAACTATATGAAGAATATTAGTAATTATAATTTGTAGCTTTTATTTATTCAACTATTTCTTTTTAAATATTTTGACCTTGGTTTCTATTTAACAAAATACATTTGTAACATTTCCTGTTTTCTTACATTAAGTTCTCCCCTAAATTCATCCGCTAATTAGAACATTACCCACTATAAACCTTTATTCATTAATCCGCAAACATATCTATCTCCAATTTTGGAACATTAATGTAATGTACTAAAATTCACTATAAAAAACAGTTTATTATCATTTCAAGGTTTATCCCTACTTCAAAAGTTTCTTGCTATCATTAATATTATTGTTGAATAATTATTCGTTTTATATAAAAACAAAATTAATATTTTCCTTTCAGTAAATGAAAAAAAAGAGCTGTCACACAGTCGAAAACTCGACTTATGAGACAGCTCCTTTTCATCATTTATTATTGACCTTTGTACATTGCATCAACTTGTTTTTGAAGTTCTTCACTTTCTAAGAACTCATCATACGTTGCTACCTTATCAACTACACCGTTTGGCGTTACTTCGATAATACGGTTTGCAATTGTTTGTACGAACTGATGGTCATGAGAAGTGAATAGTAATGTTCCTTTAAATGTGATTAAACCGTTGTTTAATGCTGTAATAGACTCAAGGTCTAAATGGTTCGTCGGATCATCAAGTGTTAATACGTTTGCTCCGCTTAACATCATTTTAGATAACATACAACGAACTTTTTCTCCTCCAGATAAAACAGAAACGTTTTTCTTTACTTCTTCACCAGAGAATAGCATACGGCCTAAGAAACCACGTAAGAAACTTTCTGATTCATCTTGTGGAGAGAACTGACGTAACCAATCAATTAAAGTGTAATCACTGTTCTCGAAGTACTCAGAGTTATCTCTTGGGAAATGAGCTTGAGATGTTGTTACACCCCATTTGAATGAACCGCTATCTGGCTCCATTTCACCCATAAGAATTTTAAATAATGTTGTCATCGCAATATCGTTACGTCCGATAAATGCAACTTTATCACCTTTATTTAAAGTGAAGTACACATTATCTAATATTTTTTCGCCATCAATCGTTTTCGAAATACCTTCAACTGTTAATAGGTCATTCCCTACTTCACGTTCTGGTGTGAAACCAACGAACGGATAACGACGTGATGATGGTCTAATATCATCTAATGTAATTTTATCTAACAATTTTTTACGAGAAGTTGCCTGTTTCGCTTTAGATGCATTTGAGCTAAAGCGTGCAATAAAGTTTTGTAACTCTTTTACTTTTTCTTCTTTTTTCTTGTTAGAATCTTGCGTTAGTTTTAATGCTAATTGGCTTGATTCATACCAGAAGTCATAGTTACCAACGTATAATTGAATTTTACCGAAATCAAGGTCAGCCATGTGCGTACATACTTTATTTAAGAAGTGACGGTCATGGGATACAACGATAACTGTATTTTCAAAGTTCATTAAGAAGTTTTCTAACCATTGGATCGCTTTTAAGTCCAAGTGGTTGGTAGGCTCATCTAGTAATAGAATGTCAGGTTGACCGAATAAAGCTTGAGCAAGTAATACTTTTACTTTCTCTGCCCCTGTTAATTCAGACATCTTTTTATCATGAATATCTTCACCGATGCCCAATCCTTTTAGAAGGATTGCTGCTTCAGACTCTGCTTCCCAACCGTTTAGCTCAGCGAACTCACCTTCAAGTTCTGCAGCACGCATGCCATCTTCATCACTAAAGTCTTCTTTCATGTAAATTGCATTTTTCTCTTGCATTACTTTATAAAGACGTGTGTGACCCATCATTACTGTTTCTAGTGCAGGGAACTCTTCATATTCGAAGTGATTCTGTTTTAATACAGCTAGACGCTCACCTGGCGTAATATGTATGTCACCTGTTGATTGGTCAACTTCTCCAGATAAAATCTTTAGAAATGTTGATTTACCAGCACCGTTTGCTCCGATTAAACCGTAGCAATTACCTGGCGTGAATTTTATGTTAACATCTTCAAACAATTTGCGATCTGCGAAACGCAAACTAACGTTACTTACTGTAATCATGTGTTTCCTCCAATTTCGATACTTTTATATACATACTTCAATTACTATAACATATTTAACAAACTAAAGGTATATCTTACATCATTGTATTGGGTACAAAATAATTTCTTTAAACATCAAAAGAAATCATAAATAAATGGCTTACGCACAGGCACTAAATTCTCAAATGCACGTATCTCCTCTTCGTTTCCGCTTATTAACTCTAATTCATTTAATTCTAACGGACGTTTATAACCAAATATAATAGTAGATAACGCATTAATATCCATTTGAATCCCTTTTTCTTTTGCTGTTTCTTCTTTAATGATTTTTATTTCATTATTTATAAGTTGAACCGTTACGTTATTCCACGGTGCAAATGAATCTGTAATATGTAAAATCACTTCTTGCTCTTCGTTGCTCCTATTCCATTCATATTGTTTGAAAAACTGTTCTACATCTACAATTCTTCCCATGAAATATGGAGTTACTTCTGCTTTTACTCGTGGTTCTTGTAATGTGTAAAGAAGTGGTTCTGTCTCACTTAGTATCATTTCTAGATCTTTAATCATAGAATCATGTTGGCAAATGAAGTTCCAAAGACCAATTCTTGCTTCATTATGTAATGGGACAAATTCTTCTACTTTCATTTTAGAATTCTCTATTTTGTATAAAATGTAACCAGCCGCCGTTTTATTTTCATCATAGTAAACTGCCAATGTTAAATCATGATACACCGCTTGTAGCCACCATTTACGTCCGCGAACTAACATACCAGAAAATCGTTCTGCAAATGTTTCATATAGATTCTCTACTTCTTCTGGATGATTATCTTTACTAAAACGTTTCACTGTACCATTCACTTGTTTTTTAATTATTAAATCGCTCTTTGTCATCTGACATACGATTCGATTCGCACAAAGTTCCCAGCCGTATTTACGATAAAATGAAACGGCAAATGGATGTAACATCGATACACTATATCCATCTCTTTTCATAGTTTGCAGTGAATGCTGAAGTAACTCTTTTACATATCCACTTCTTCTATATTCCGGATACGTCGCTACCCCCGCAACGCCGCCCATTTTAAACTTTTCTTTTCCTATGTAAATATGAAAAGGAATTAAGTGTAACTTTGCCGCTAACTCTTCACCTTCCATGATACCGTATATTTGATGGCTTTCTTTCATTCGAGTAAGTTGCTGCTGCAATCGTTCCTCATTTACTTTATATTGAAAAGCGTATTCTGATAAAGCTAACGCTTCTCTGAATTTATCTTCTTTTAGTTGTATAACGTTCATATATTTCTCCTCCATCCTTTGTTTGAATTGTACCATAATTCTTAACATTCCATTGCGGTGAATGAAATTATACCGACGCTTCGACAAAGTATATCGACACCTATCTTATATAAAAAAGCAGATACATTACGCATCTGCCTCTCATCAATTTATTTAGCTAACGTTTGAAGCTCTTCAAAAAATGTAGGATACGATACACCTACTGCTTCTGCATCTTCAATTGTTGTTTCTCCTTCAGCAATGCAGCCAGCAATCGCAAGCATCATTCCAATACGATGATCACCGTGACTATGTACTGTATTTCCTTTTAGCTTACATTTACCGTAAATAATCATTCCATCGTCGGTCGCTTCAATGCGAGCTCCTAGTTTCGTTAGTTCCGCAACGACTGTATCGATACGATTCGTTTCTTTCACTTTTAGCTCGTGTGCATCTTTAATGACTGTAATTCCTTCTGCTTGCGTTGCCGCTAAAGCGATTATTGGAATTTCATCGATTAATCTCGGAATAATATCCCCGCCGATTTCGATTCCTTTCAATGAAGATGTTTCAATTGTAATGTTTGCAGCAGGTTCTGATGCACCTTCGTTAATTGGCTCTACAGTAAACGTCGCCCCCATTTTCTCAAGAACATCAATAATACCTGTACGAGTCGGATTCATTCCTACATTTTGTAATAGTAGTTTACTATTTGGAATAATTGCACCTGCTACTAAGAAAAATGCCGCAGATGATACGTCACCTGGCACTTGAACGTTTGTTGCTGTTAACTTTTGTCCACCTGCTAGTTTTACAGTTTCCCCCACGCGAGTTACCTTTACACCAAACGCCTCAAGCATTCTTTCTGTATGATCACGCGAAACGTGAGGTTCTGTAACAGCTGTTACGCCTTCTGCACGAAGACCTGCAAGTAAAATAGCTGATTTCACCTGCGCGCTTGCGACAGGAGAAGTATATTGGAGCGCTTTTAAATCTCCTCCGCGTATTGTGAGCGGCGTAAACGTCCCCTCTTCTCGGCCATCAATTTTTGCACCCATTTGCTTTAATGGAGCTGTTACACGTTTCATTGGTCTTTTTGCAATAGACTCATCGCCTTGTACACAAGAAAAGAATGGTGTGTTTGCAAGTATTCCTGACATTAATCGGATTGTTGTACCAGAATTACCAACATCTAATACAGCTTTTGGTTCTTGCAAACCTTCTAATCCTTTTCCAATTACCGTAACTTCGTCTTCATTTTGCGTAATCTCTACTCCCATTTCTTTAAAACAAGAAATCGTACTTAAACAATCCGCACCAGGAAGGAAACCTTTAATTGTTGTTTTCCCTTCTGCAATCGCACCGAACATGACAGCGCGATGCGAAATTGATTTATCACCTGGGATTGTAATTGCGCCATTCAATCCGCTAGTTACAGGTTGTATTGTAGTTACTTTCACATTTTCACCCTCTTTTTAAATTGTTTCATACGTTTGGTATTCTTCTTTTCCTAGCGCCAGCTTTGCCTTCATGCGATCTTCTTCTCTTTGGAAGCTAATTCTAAGCACCCCAAGTAATCCTTCGCGGGCTTCTAATATTTGCAAGTTTGTAATACTAATTTCTTCTTCTGCTAAAATACTCGTAATATGAGCTAAAGCCCCTATTTTATCTAAAACATCGACGTATAAGTCGTGATAGGCAGGAATTGCGCCCCTCTTTCGTACTGGTAAAGAATCACGGTATTCTTTTGCGTCAGCAAAATAGCTTTGTATTTCTCCTGCATCTCCTTTAGAAACCGTCTTATATAGCTCTTCCATTTCTGAAATCCATTCTTCTAATAGTTCCAATAAATGCCCGCGATTTTGCTTTACGATATCACTCCACATTTTCGGACTACTTGATGCAATGCGTGTTATATCTTTAAAACCGCCTGCCGCTAGTTGATGAATAAGCGGATTATCCCCAGCATGTTTCTCAACTTGTTTTACTAATCCTGCTGCTATTAGATGGGGAAAATGGCTAACAATTCCTGTTACATAATCGTGTTCTTTTGTATTTAAAACAAGAAAATGCGAGCCTGTTCCTTTTAACCATTCTTTAAGCTCGTCTACTTGATTAGTTGGCACGTGATTCATTGGCGTTAAAATGTAAAATGCATTTTCAAACAAATGCGCCTTTGCACTTTCAACGCCAGTTTTATGAGAACCTGCCATCGGATGTCCGCCGATAAAAGAAACTTCCTTTGATAATAAAGCTTCTGCTTCATTCATAATTGTTCCTTTTGTACTTCCTACATCGGTAACAATAACATCTTCTCGTAAATGGAATGATGCAAGTTTGTGTAATAACTTTTTCGTTTCTTCAACTGGAGAGGCAAAAATAATTAAATTTGCCTCTTCACATGCTCTTTGTAAATCTACTGCTACTTCGTCAACTACATGTAATTCTTTCGCGCGCTCTACTTGTTCTTTAAATATGTCATAACCGATAATCGTTACATCGTGCTCTTTTTTAATCGCTAATGCAAGAGAGCCTCCTATTAATCCAGTACCGATTAATACTACCTTTTTACACATTTGCCTCATCTCGAGACTTACCTTTTTTATTTTCAAAGTGTTGTTTTAACACTGAAATCACTCCTTCATTTTGTTCCCTAGTTCCGATTGTAATACGGACGCCATTTGGAAACGAACGAATAATAAACCCAGCGTGCGCGCAAGATTCATAAATTTCTCCAGCATCATCTACTGGCA
Source organism: Bacillus cereus (assembly GCF_015071065.1). Taxonomy (GTDB): domain Bacteria; phylum Bacillota; class Bacilli; order Bacillales; family Bacillaceae_G; genus Bacillus_A; species Bacillus_A cereus_BA. Next base: position 331,395 of record NZ_VOVA01000003.1, read on the forward strand.
AGAAGATAAAGTTCGTTTGCGACGGATAAAACGGGATTTCATTTTCTGTACAAAAACTTTCGTACTGTTGTAATCCCTCTTCGTTAACACGTACGATTTCTTCAATAAACGCTTCATCACTAAAGGCAATCGTTGCCGCTTTTTGTGCTAATGAAGACACGTTAAACGGCAAACGAACGACATTTAATTTCTCGATTAATTCTTCTTGTCCAATCGCATACCCAACGCGAAATGATGCTAAACCGTACGCTTTAGAAAACGTTCTTAAAATAAGAAGGTTTTTATGTTTTTCTAATAGTGGTAACGTCTCTGGGAAATCTTTCGCGGTTACGTATTCATAGTATGCTTCGTCAATGACAAGTAACGTCTTTTCACTAACTCCCTCAATAAATTGAGTCAATTTTTTCTCATCAATATATGTGCCTGTCGGATTATTCGGATTACAAATCCATACGATTTTTGTATATTCATCAACTGCTGAAGAAATTTCGTCTAGATCATATACACCGTTATTTAAAGGAACTTCTTTCACTTCACAGCCTTCAATAATTGCATGATGACGGTACTGAGGGAATGTCGCGCCAGCAGTTACGATATTATCTCCTTTACAGAGCACTGCACGGCTTATAATTTGAATGACTTCATCGAGCCCACTACCACAAAGCACTTGTTCCATTTGCACTTGTAATTTCTCTGCAATCGTTTGACGGAGTGTTGTAGCACCTCCGTCAGGATATAAAGCATGTTCCAACCATGACTTTTGTAATTCTTCTAAAACACGTGGTGAACAGCCAAATGGATTTTCGTTTGATGCTAACTTAACAAATGAATGATTCCCGTATACTTCTTTCATTTGCTCTGGTGATTTACCTGGTTTATACGGTTGTAATGACGATAATTGATCCTTTACTTGCATGTTAAATCCACCTTTTCATTAAAATTCTTTTGCGTATTTGTTATGTTGCGAAATGTTTTGCTTTAGTAATTCCATGCGATCTTTTCCAAATTGTTCGACTAGTGCATCTGCAAGTTCCCACGCAATAACAGCTTCAGCTACAACCCCTGCTGCTGGTACTGCACAGCTATCAGATCTTTCAATACTCGCTTGAAATGCTTCTTTCGTATCAATATCTACGCTTGCTAACGGTTTATATAATGTAGGAATTGGCTTCATTACACCTCTTACTACAATTGGCATACCTGTTGTCATACCGCCTTCTAAACCGCCCGCATTATTCGTTTTTCTCGTGTATCCTTTTTCTTCATCCCACATAATTTCATCGTGCACTTTACTTCCCGGCTGTCTTGCCGCTTCAAAACCAATTCCGATTTCAGCACCTTTAAATGCATTCACACTCATAATAGCACCGGCAAGTTTTGCATCTAATTTACGGTCGTAATGAACGTAGCTACCAACTCCAATTGGCATACCTTCTGCAATTACTTCAACAATACCACCGATTGAATCTCCGCTGCTTTTCGCATCATCAATCGCATCCATCATCTCTTGTTCTACTTCTTTATCTAAACATCGAACAGGTGAGTTTTCAGTAATCGTTTGAATTTCTTCTATCGGCAAGTGAGTAATAGGCTTCGCTTTTACTCCGCCAATTTCAAGAACATGCCCTGCAATTTCCACACCTAACTCTTTCAAAATTTGCTTCGCAACTGCACCAGCAGCTACACGAACTGTCGTTTCTCTTGCAGAAGAGCGCTCTAATACGTTTCTTATATCACGATGGCCGTATTTAATGGCTCCGTTTAAATCCGCATGTCCTGGACGTGGTTTCGTTATGGTACGTTTCATTTCTTTACTTTCTTGCTCCGAAATCGGGTCTGCACCCATTACTTTCGTCCAATGTTTGAAATCATCATTTTTTACGATTAACGTAATCGGTGAGCCAAGTGTCATCCCGTGACGTACACCACTTACAATTTCAACTGTATCTGTTTCAATTTGCATGCGTCTTCCGCGTCCATGCCCTTTTTGTCTTCTTAACAATTCTTTATTAATATGTTCCGCTGCGAGTGTTAAACCTGCTGGTACACCTTCTAAAATAACTGTTAACTGCGGACCATGTGATTCTCCAGCTGTAATGTATCTCATTTCTCTTGCCCCTTTACTATTTTTTTGTACAAAAAAGTCCCTACTGAGCGCTCAGTAGGGACGATGTTTATCGCGGTACCACCCTAGTTGTAGACAACTGTCGTCTACCTCTCTTCTTCTTTAACGATCGTTTGACCGTCTTTCCCTTCAAAAGTTGGCGGGAAAGATGCTCCAAGGCTGTAATTCATGCTTACCTTTGTACTGATTCACACCGGCCATCAGCTCTCTTTAACAGTGAGATAAGCACTACTGTTTCCTCTTCAGCGCATATATGATATGGAATTAAGACAATTTATTTTTGAAACTTTTTAACTCATCCATGAATCTATGGAATTCTGGAATATCCATTTGTTGTGCAGAATCTGATAACGCAACTGCTGGATCCGGATGAACTTCAGCCATTACTGCATCTGCTCCAATTGCAAGTGCCGCTTTCGCTGTTGGTAATAATAGATCTCTACGTCCAGTTGAATGCGTCACATCAACGATAACTGGTAAATGTGTTTCTTTCTTTAAAATTGGTACTGCTGAAATATCTAATGTGTTACGTGTCGCTCTTTCGTATGTGCGAATACCGCGCTCACAAAGAATAATTTGGTCGTTACCTTGCGCAATAATGTATTCCGCTGCGTTAATGAACTCATCAATTGTTGCTGCTAATCCACGTTTTAATAATACTGGCTTGTTAACTTTACCTACAGCTCGTAGTAAGTCAAAGTTTTGCATGTTACGTGCGCCAACTTGAATTACATCAACGTATTCTAATGCCATTTCAACATCATTCGGATTTAAAATTTCACTAATAATCGCTAAGTCGAATTCATCTGCTACTTGGCGTAAAATTTGTAATCCTTCTACTCCTAAACCTTGGAAATCGTATGGAGATGTTCTCGGTTTAAAAGCACCACCGCGCATTAATTTTAAGCCTTGGTCTTTCATCGCTTGCCCTACTTGGCGAACTTGCTCTAAACTTTCTACCGCACAAGGTCCCATAATGAACGTTTGTGTTCCGTTTCCAATCAATTCACCTTTAACATTAACAATTGTATTTTCTTTTTTCTTTTTACGTGAAACTAGTAATGCTTTACGGTTATCATCTTCTTGTAATTCTAAGCTTGCTTTGAAAATCGTTTTGAAAATATGTTGAACCGTTGACGTTTCGAATGGTCCTTCGTTATGCTCTGCGATCATATCAAGCACTTCACGCTCACGTACTGGATCAAAACGTTTCGTACCTTGTACTTGTTTTTGCTCCCCAATTTTTTGAACGATTTCACCGCGTTTGTTTAAAAGGTGTAATAGTTGTAAGTTAATTTCATCTACCTGTTTACGTAATTGATCTAATTCATGATTTGCCATTTGGAAATCCTCCTCTAATGTTTTAAAAGTATAGTAAGAGAATGTAAAATTCTCTATTTTCTGAACTGATAAATTATACAAATTCTTCGTGGAATCGATACCTCTTCTTATTTTAAACTAATAATTACCATAAAGACACTATCTACTAGTTAAAAATCACTTTTTTTGTACAAAAAAGCCCTACTGATCCAATCAGTAGGGACGATATTTATCGCGGTACCACCCTAGTTGTAGACTTCTTTCGTCTACCTCTCTTCATTGTTAACGATCATCTGACCGTCTTTCCCTTCATAAAGACAATACTATCTTTACTACGAAAAAGATGCTCCAGGACTGTAATTCGCTCTTGTTTTTGTACTGGTTCGCACCAACCACCAGCTCTCTGTTACAGGGAAACAACAACTACTCCTTTTCCTTTCAACGCATATATATTTTATTTTCAAGTTGGACCATTAAAATACAAAAAGTCCCTACTGAATAAATCAGTAGGGACGATATTTATCGCGGTACCACCCTAGTTGTAGACTAACTTTCCGTCTACCTCTCTTCACTGTTAACGATCATTTGACCGCTTTTTCTTCATAAAGACAATACTATCTTTACTACGAAAAAGATGCTCCAAGACTGTAATTCATGATTATCCCTGTACTGGTTCACACCAACCACCAGCTCTCTGTTACAGTAAGACTAACCACTACTGTGATCTCTTCATTGCACTTTGTTTATTCAAATGTTTTTGAAATTGAATAAGTATGATTCGTATTATAGAACGCTTTTCAAAACACTGTCAACAACTTTTTATTTATTTTTTAAAATTCCGTTTTCGCCCTATGATTCCTCTTGTAAATTCCCCATAACAATTCCGATACGGATTATTTCATTTTCAAGTAAATGTAAAACACATTCCTCTACTTCATATTGGATTAACAATTCTTTTATTTGTATGATTTCATTTTCAAGTAAATCGGCTTCCTGACATGTTTGCAGTAAAATAAAAAACACGTTTGCAAACATTTTTTTATGCGCTTTCATACTCTCTTTCTTATCAAGCATTTCGATAAATAACTGCTTCATTTCCTCCCCCGTACATTTTCCATTTACACCCGAAAATGTACGAGACATAATACATAATCCTTTTTCTAAAATTTCATCCATGTATAAAATAATGCGTAAAAGCATTACATATTCTCTCGTTTTTATCTCGCCCATTTTTGGTCGTTCTCGTAAAAATATACTGAGCCAAGCTGTCCAAAATTTTTGTTGTTCTTTTACACTTAGCGTTTTGACGTAATAGCATAAATACTGCATGAACTTAATTTTATTTTCTTCATTTTCTTGTATGAGTAAAGGATATAACCAATCTGTTTTTTGCTCCCAATACAGTACACATTTAATAAATACAAAGCTTAGCCACTTCAAAAAAGCTTCCCTCGTATGCGGATGTAATACTTCCAAATGTTCTACCGCATACTTAATAAATCGCTTCATCTCTGTAAATAAAGGTAAATTTATTTGCGTGTAACATAAGCCCGCCCACGCATATTTCGTAATTTCATTTTCCTTCTTTAAATCTAAGTACGGTAACATATATTTTCGGCACCATTGCTTCTCAATATGATATAAAAATGTAATATCTGCTATTAAACGAGCACACATAAGGTTTGTCCGTTCTGAACTAACTCTTACTTGTTCTTCAAACAAAAATAAATATTCATACACATTACGATCGTATAAATGATCATATGATAACAGTTTTAATAATACAGCTGTCATTTTCCCGACAGGATGCTGAATCGATTCATTGTAAAAGTCTTGTTTTCCAAGCTTAAAATCTGTATCGCTTTTCATAACTTGAGGAAATACTGAAAAAGCAAATCGTTTTACAACCCGTATACTATTCTCCTCTAACTCTTCTAATCGATTACTAATTTCATATAGAAAACTACTAATTAGCCAATGAAAGGCGGTATTTCTAACAAATTTCTGCAATAGCGGAATAATTTTTGGGATTTGCTCATTTGTCAGTCCCCGGTTATTTCGCCACTCTCTTATACAAACGAACCATACTTCATTACTTATTTCATGTACACCTACTAATTGGTATGCAAATGAAATACTCCATTCTGTATTCAATTTACATGCTTTCGATAACATCTCTAAAAAATGGCGTTGTTCAAAAAGACCGTCTTGAGAAAATTGACGAACTTGCTTCATAATTTCATCGTCTTTCAGTTGCAATAATCCATCAGCAGTTACATTACAAGTAATGCTTTGTTCTGTAGTCTCTTTCTTTTGTACACTGTATCGATCAGAATTGAAATGAGGATGTTTTTGCTTCATTAACTCATATCCTTTTGCTGTAGCTGGACTATTCGAATCATAAGTGAATAATACATCTAAGACTAAACAAACATCAAATGCCCTCTCCTCTACAAGACGCTTCATTACAGTTTGAATGACTTCTTCCTTTGTTTTTTCTAAAGAATGTGCGTAATGATTTTTTAAAAGTTGAAAAACTTCGTGTTTATATGTGACATCTAAAAGAAATCCTTCCTGTAACAACCATTTCATTTTGTCATCTACGCTAACAAATATATTTTTATTCATCGCATCAATTGCAATTCGCTTTTGAAGTACACTATTCGCTTCTATCATTTCTGTAATATAATAATTCGCTTTTTTCTCATTGTTTTCACACAAATAGGTTAGACACTCTTTTACAATTTGAATTAAAAATGCAAGGTCATTTTGATGAAACTCTTTCTCTACATTTTCCTTATCTCTTTTTTTCAGTGCTGTTTGTCTTAATGACAATATTCGCATCTTCTCTAATCCCATCATCATAATTGGAACAGCGTAATAAGAGATATGCGGTCTCATTTTCTCATTCCAAATTTGCTCCACATGAGAAAAGGTAGACACTGGTAAACGACTCGATTCCTCGAGTTCAATTGATTCTTGCGTATCATTTCCCCACTTTCTTTCACGCTTCAACTTAAGTTTTCCGTCCAAAATAAACGTGAGTAACAATAAAGCAATTTCTTTATGCTCAGGAAAAGAACATTTTTGAAGTAAGTAAGAGATTTTTTCTATAGATCTACTATCTTTTTCAGCTGTTTCTAATAAAAGAAGTGTCCACCTTGCAAACAACAACGGGTCCATCTTGATCTTCGTTTCGTTTAAGTAGCTACAAATCGTTTTCCATAATAATGGAGATATTTTAGAATGATTTTTAAAAATCAATTGAAATAATTCTTTTTGATGACTAAAAAGAAATTGTTCTACTAACCATTCTGCAAGTAACTCATCTACTTCATCATAGTTTGGCGTAAGTAAAAATAAATTTTGTAATTTCCCTTCTGCTTCAAGCCATTCGACCCATTCATAATCACGGGCAAATTCAACGAAGTACCGAACAGTTTCAATTTTTTTTATTGACTGTTTTATATAGGATAATTGCTCCTGCTCTACTGATGGAGGTACGGTTACAATATCACGAATACGCATTCTTTTCGTAATATAATTATCCCCCATTAATTCCGCCCAACGTTTCACCGCTTTGACAAGGGACTGATGATTATTTGCTTTATTCGGATACACAATCGGTCTTATCCCTAAATGTTCCCAGTGGTACGTATTTTCCCCTTGTGCGACAAATGCATAACGCCTTGTACTTGGTGGTAAACCAGTTGCTAAATATTTCATTACTGGGTCATTATGGCTATATCCAACGAATAAAACGGTGTAATTTGAGAATAAATCAACTAAAAATCGTCTCGCCCATCCTTCTGTTAAGTAAGCCCTTCCAAAATCACCATCTGTTAAAATTAAAGCTTCTTTTTCCTGTTCTATATTGCCATGTATGTAAGCCAGCCCTTTAAACGCTCTACCTGTAGGTAAAGCAGGTGCGTAATAAACGTTTAATTCTCTATTCATTTCTTTCATCACAGTTGTAAAATGTCGATCAAAATTTGTCGTTACAATGCGGACTTCTGTATCTAAAGGAAACAACCTCGGAATTGCATAATGAAGCGGATTTGGTTTTGACTTTTCTATATGAACTAGATCTCTTGCAACTTGATGTACATCTTTCGTTTTCGCAATTTTACCGAGATAATAATCGTGGGGTTCTGTCATCTCACGCCTTTCGACATATAAAGCTTTCGAAATTTCATCAACTAAATCATCGAAATTCGGTAAGTTTGATTTCCCCTTCATAGAAACTCCTGCTCCAACGAATAATACTAACTTCCCTTGTTCAAGGTGATCGATTAACTCATCTGGAATTTCTACTTCTGAAGTAATCCACATCTAGATCCCCTCCTTACCTAAAAATGTCATATACTCTCATTTTACTATAACATTTTTTTATTGTTTTTTTAATATTTAGATAAAAATTCGAACATGAAAAAGTTTTATCTAAATAAATCAGTTACAATGTATGAACGCCCGAATTTATTGCAAAACTATGTATAAATCGGAGGTGTAAATATTGAATGATTTTACTGTAGTACTTATCAAATTTATTTCGTGTATCATCGCTTTTAGCATTGGACTCGCTTTATTTTTCCCTGCAACGTTCGTCCAAATTATTTCCTTCAGTCTCTTTGTAACAATCGTATCTTATATGTTCGTTGATAAAATTATTTTAAATCGAATTGGCAATACTGGTGCCATTATGACAGATTTCTTACTAACGTATTTAAGCGTTTGGATTTTCGGTAATATTTTATTAGACAACTACATGCAAATCGCATGGGGCAGTTTCCTTTCCGCTATTGTCTTTACATTATCTGAAGTAATCGTTCATCGCTTTTCTAATTCTCGCACACAACATAACAACGATAGCATTCGTATTAATCGCCGATTTGCATATGGTACGGAGTTTGCTGAAGAACAGAATGTGTTGGATAAAGATAAGAAGAAGTAAAGTTTCGATGAAGGAGCCCCCTTTTTGATTATGTGGTGCTCCTTTTTGTTTTTTTGTGATTTTAATACGGTGAATGAAATTATTTCAAAGATTTTTTGAATATATCTATCGTAACTCTACTTATATCAACGATTCGACAAGAAATATCGATTTATCGTCAACGTTTGATATCCTATCTTCAAATAAAAAAGCTGCCCCCCATTAAGAGACAGCAACTTCTGTAATTACGCTTTTACTTTTAAATCTTTTAACGTAATAACATCTGCAAATGATCCAAATACAACATTATGATGTTTTACAATATCTTCAGCACGCAATACATCTGTATCAAACGTGCTATGGGCATCACTTACTAACGTTACTTTATACCCTTCACTAAACGCTCTGCGCGTTGTCGTATCAACACAGTACTCTGTTTGCATTCCTGAAATAATAACATGCTCAATGTCTTTTCCTTGTAACACTTCGTTTAAATTTGTCTTATAGAATGAATCTGGAGTCGTCTTTTCAACGACAAGATCCCCTTCTTGCGGTGCAATCGCCGCATGTACTTTCCAGCCATCTGTATCTTTTTCTAACGGATGATCTTTTGGCCCGTTATGTTGTACATAAATAACCGGAATACCATTCGAACGACATTCCCCAATAAGTTCTTGCAACGTTTCTAAAAACTTTTCCCCATTATGTACTGGCATTCCTGCTGTATACATACCCGCTTGCACATCAATTACTATTAATGCTTTTTTCATTTCACACAGCTCCCTTTGTTTGTATAAGCCATTACATATTCATTATAATGCTTTATATTCCACCATCCAACAATCTTCTAAATCCCCTTCATGCAGTTCATGTTTCTTTAGTACTTTCACCTTTTTAAATCCGCATTTTTCATAACACTTTATCGCACGTTCATTATTTACTCTCGGATCCATCGCGATTGCTTCTGCTCCTAAGTTCTCCATAATGTATGTAATTGCTGCTTGAACAAGTTTTGTTCCAATTCCTTTTCCCCAAAAAATCGGTTCACCGATGAATTGGTCCATGCCCCATACATTTTGTGATTCTTCATATCCATATAAAGCTTTCCACTCAGTATCAACAGGATACATTTGTATGTAACCGATCGGCACGGCATCAAATTCTATTAAACATCTTTTTTCATGACTGTTTGGATTATGTATAAAATGATCAAGTACTTTTTCTACAGATTGCGGATTATCTCGTCCTTCGTAATACTGCAGGACTTCTGGTTCTGTTAACCATTTTGAAATGATAGGTGCATCGTTTTCTATTACATACCTAACCGATACATTTTCTTTTTGAAATAGCATGTGGTACCTCTTATAAATTATTTATATTTTTTCTTAAAGTTAAATCTTTAATTGCGCCTATTAACGCATTTGGTAGTAATGTTATCGCAAAAAACGCTGTGAATAAATTAAACTGAGGGACTTTATATGGAGTGAACCATTCCGTGAAAAATTGAGAATGTAAAATTCTATTAAAAAATTCTCCTCCTGGTCTAAAGTTTGGTGCCCATTCGGCAACATCACAAATTATAAAAATAAATTGCACAATTATAAATGCCCCTAAATAACGAAACCAATTTCACTTCCAAATCGGCTGCGCTTTATTTAATTTATTTTCCATCTATCTCCCACCTTTTTTATTCCCATCAAATTGATTATACACTTCCCTTGCAAATTTTGTTAAAATCTTCTATATATTCAAAGGTGTTGGGGGGAAATATATTATGTCTAATCCTATACAAAAATCAACTTTAATTATCCTTAGGGGAAACTCCGCGAGTGGCAAAACAACAATCGCAAAGGAATTACAAGAACATTTCGGGCAAGGAACACTTCTAGTCTCTCAAGATGTCGTGCGTAGAGATATGTTAAAAGTACACGACACGATGGGTAACTTATCTCATGATTTAATCTTTGAAATTACGAAGTACGGAAAAGGAAAATGTGAATTTGTTATTTTAGAAGGTATTTTAAACAGTCGTAGATACGGTGATATGCTCAAAGAATTAATACATTATTTCAAAGGCAACGCGTATACATATTATTTCGATTTATCATTAGAAGAAACGATTAGACGACATAATACAAGAGAAAAACGGCATGAATTTGGTGAGGATGCATTACAGAAATGGTATAGTCCGCACGATACGATTGAAGTGAATGGAGAAACTGTTTTTACAGATGGTTTCACGCAAAAAGATATATTTCATGCAATTCTTAATGATGTTACGATACAAGTGTCATATTTAATTTAAGTTTTGGTGCAGATTTAACAATGTCAGACCAACAAAGTTTTCCAATGAAATTACACTATCTCAAAAAATAAAAGCCAGTCTCAATAAAGAGAACTGACTTCTTTTTGGATAACTATCGTTATTATAGAACTTTTACTTTAACAGTTTGTCTTCCCCAATTCATAGCTTTACTTTTTGAACCCATTAAAACATCAATACGATTACCTTTAATTGCACTACCAGTATCACCAGCGATTGCTTCACCATAATTTTCTACCCATACTTTTGATCCTAATGGAATTACTTTCGGATCAACTGCGATAATTCTCATATTCGGATTTCCCGTTAAATCATGCCCCATCGCAGTTAAAACGCGTCCACCATATGTACCATTTTCACTTGGATCAGCAGTATAAGCTGTCGCTACTACCGTTAATTCACGTTTAGCAGACTGTGTGTTATTTTTAGATACTTCTTGTGTCTTTGTTGATTCTTTTGCTTTCGCTTCTTCTTTCGCCTTTGCTATTTCTCGTTCCTTCGCTTTTGCTATTTCTTGTTCCTTCGCCTTTGCTATTTCTCGTTCCTTCGCTTTTGTTATTTCTTGTTCCTTCGCTTTTGCTATTTCCTGTTCCTTCGCTTTTGCTATTTCCTGTTCCTTCGCTTTTGCTATTTCCTGTTCCTTCGCTTTTGCTATTTCTTGTTCCTTCACTTTTGCTATTTCTTGTTCCTTCGCTTTTGCTATTTCTTGTTCCTTCGCTTTTGCTATTTCCTGTTCCTTCGCTTTTGCTATTTCCTGTTCCTTCGCTTTTGCTATTTCCTGTTCTTTCACATCTTCTTTCGCTTTTGTTACTTCCTGTTCTTTCACATCTTCTTTCGCTTTTGTTACTTCCTGTTCTTTCACATCTTCTTTCGCTTTTGTTACTTCCTGTTCTTTCACATCTTCTTTCGCTTTTGTTACTTCCTGTTCTTTCGCATCTTCTTTCGCTTTTGTTACTTCCTGTTCTTTCACTTTTGCTATTTCTTGTTCTTTTTCTTTCGCTTTTGATGCTACCTTAACTTTTGATGCTACCTTAGCTTTTGCTACTTCCTGCGTTTTCGTTTCTTCCTTTACTTTTGCTACTTTCTGCGTTTTTGCTTCTTCCTTTGCATTTACCACTTCTTGCACTTTCGCTACTTGCTTCGTTTTCTCTTCGGATTTCTTTTCAATCGGTGCTGTACTTGATAGGAAAGAAACATTTGCATAAGCTGTTTTTCCTTTATACTCAAATTGTAGCCATCCGTCTTTTACTTGATGAGTTGATTCAATTACATCATCTTTTTTCAGTCTGCCAAGAATTTCTGATTCTGTGTTTGCTTCCGAACGTACATTTAATAGGTTTGCTGTTACATGATAAATATCTTTTGTATACTCCGAACTTACAAACAATTCTTTACCATTTAAATCAATTTTTGACCATCCTTCTTCAGTATGTATGACCTTTAACTTTTGTCCTTCTTTTACTTTTTCGACAACTTTTGATTCCGTAGTTGGCTTTTCACGTACGTTGAGTACATCCGCTGTTACGATAGTTTCTGCGATAGCAGATGTGGTAAAAGCCCCCAATCCAAGAACTGTTGCTGTTGCTGCGCCAATTATTTTTTTCATATTAGCCTCCATTGCGTTTTTTTGAGTTCTATCAAATACTTCCATAAAATTAGGTGATTTCATGGAATATCAAAACATTCGCAACCATATATTGATACCGCTTAATATATCGCTATTAGAACCCTTTACTTCAATAGTATCAAATTCTCATTTTTAATTCTATAAATTATAAATCTCCTTACCTTATATAAACGTTTCCTATCTTTCTTCTTTATACTAAATAGTTGTCGCAATTCCTGCCAGAAATAAACTTACAATTGCTAAAAATGGAGTACCCACTATAGCCCCTCTTAAATGAAACATGTAATCTTTATATCCCTTCATCCCATCCGTACAAGGAATAACAACAAACCTCGGGGTAATCCAGCAAAAAATAAGCCAATCGATTATTAATAAATCTACTAAATTGAAAATCATTAAAATACCAAAAGTATGTAAATAGGCCTCAATATACAATAATGTTTCATGTTGATATAGTATATAGGTTGAAACGAAAGGAGTACCGAAGAGAATCACATTGTATGCAATATTAAAGTAAATCGTTTGCTTTTTTTCATGAATTGATTTCGGAAAAACTACCTTTTGAATATCTTTCGGATAATCATTTAACGAAAGACGAGGGTTATAATATAAAGACCCCAAAATCATTACGGAAAGTACAATAGACATGATGACACCAACGTACATCATTTGCTCTAATTGACTCATAAGCCTCATTCACCCTTTTCTGTAATTCCTATGTAAGTCATTCACTTAATTACATAATTGTATGTACGTAAACAACCAAAAATTAACAATTATCTTTTTTCACCAAATCAAATTTCTTGCAATGTACATGCAACTTTTATACAGTGGAAGCCTAATTAGTACAGATAGGATTGGTGAAACCAATGAACATTGAACATATTGCAATTTGGGTAAATGACTTAGAATTAATGCGTACTTTTTATACAAAGTATTTCAACGGCAAAGCAAACTCTTTATATCATAACGAAGCAAAGCAATTTGAATCTTATTTTATTACGTTCGAATCTGGAGCAAGGCTTGAACTTATGCGTAAAAAAGGTATAGAAAATGAGCCTAACCTTAATATTACTGGTTATGCACATATGGCATTCTCCGTTGGAAGTGAAGAACGTGTGAATGAACTGACAAAAACGTTAAATGAAGCAGGCTATTCTTTATTAAATGGACCACGTTTTACTGGAGATGGCTATTACGAAAGTGTAATAAGCGATCCAGAAGGCAATCAAATAGAAATCACTATTTAGTTATCTTTTATCTTTTCTGAAGAACAAATGAAGATTAGTTTGGAGGAGTCATATGCATAAGCTACATTTCAAAAAATTTGAAGCAACAGATTTCAATCAATACTTTCAGCTCGTATCAAATAAAAAAGTGATGGCACAAATTACAGAGCGCGTCATTCCGTTAGACGAAGCGCAAAACGACTATGAAAAATTGTTAAAACGCAATGAAAAGCATAAGTTATTTGGCTCCTACAAAGTGTATGACTCTATTACAAATGAATTTATTGGTCTTGGACATGTAACAGCAAATGAGGATGCTACAAACGAAGCTGAACTTGGTTATATGATTTTGCCAGAGCACTGGGGAAAAAGATATGGTAGTGCAATTGCAAAGGAATTAATAAATATAGCGAAGCAAACAGAGATAAACGTTCTAAAAGCAATTATCGATCCGAACAATATCCCCTCTCGCAAGATTTTAATAAACGTCGGTTTTACATCTGAAAAAGTTTGTGAGATTGATGGATTACCTGGGGAGATATTGAGTAAATATATTTAACTATACAAAAAGGTGATGCTCCCATTCACAAAAGGTGTTTACGTTAATACACCCGACCTCTCCATTAAAGATTGGCCAGATGCTTACTACAGCTGTAACTTTGATCGGTTAATGAAAGTAAAAGCTAAATATGACCCGAAAAATGTTTTCAACTTTCCGCAAAGTATTCCACCCTTTAATAGTCTAAAATAAAATTTATAGTTTATATTTTTAGCAAAAAAATGAACGATTCTTTCTGTAACTTTCACAGAAAAAATCGTTCATTTTTTATGTTGGAAATAATTCATTTCTTTTGCATGATAGTGATTTGGTTTCGTACCTCCCCATCACCTTACATAAAGCAAGTGAACACGAAAGCCGGTGGAATATTCCAGTTTATTTTCTTCACCTCAATATTTGCAAAAAAGGAACGGAAAAATCTTTGTTTAAAGCGTGTATATTGGAAAGTAATAAATTTCCCTTCTTCCCCTAATATTTCTTTTGTTACCTGTAATATCTTTGTAGAGGTATCAAGGGATAAACTGGTAAATGGCAATCCTGAAATAATATAATCCACTTGGGTAATTTTATATTGTTGAACATACTTTTCCGTATATTCGGCAGAGTCATGAATAATGTACACATTTTCCATGTGTGAATATCGCTCTTGAAGTATACGGTAAAACTGTGCGTTATTCTCAATGATTAATAATACCGTTTCATTATGTTTATGTTGAATGAGCTGTTCCGTAAACACTCCAGTTCCTGGTCCATACTCAATAATGCATTTTGCTCGTTCAAAATTTATAGGGGCTACCATTTGTTTTGCAAGTTGCTTAGAACTTGACAATACTGCTCCTACAGTTCTTGGGTGCTTTATATATTCACTTAAAAAATGTAGTACATGCATAGTCTTCTTCCTCTTTCCTTGTAGGATACAAGGTATACTCTACTAAAAAAATATTAGAATACGATGAGAAATACATAAGATATTCTTAATGTCCCCCTAAATACAAAAGAAGCTTAACCAACAAGTCACACATGCTTTAACATGGAGAAACAAGTATAATAGCGCCACATGCTTGTTATAATGACATTCTTGGCATGTGAGTCATGCTTGTAGAGACTCCATGTCAAACTAATATTGCTCTGCACTTGTATTTTGCAGAAAACAACCAACTTAGGATATCAAATGAAGAGTGTCAATTTTGCTGTATTTTCTATGTCGCGAACAAAGAAAATATATACTTTTTTAACTGTATTTGTTAAATGAAAAAGACACTTTAGAAATTTCTTTTTTTCATCTTATTTTAATGATTTTTTCATCCAAATTTCATCTAAATCTCATTCTTATTAGTTACACTCTGTATATAAATTGGCGTTGGCCATAAAAAACTAGTAAGGGGGAATCCTACATGAAATATTATGAGAAGGATCAGGATAAGAATAGAGAAAATCCATCTATTTCTAATGAAGTCGCTCCCGTTTCATCACGAGGTTGGCAGATGTTGAACAAGGTGCCAGAAGTCACGATTTTCTTCTGGATTATCAAAATCATGGCAACTACAGTGGGCGAAACAGGCGCAGACTTCTTAAATACAAACTTGAACTTCGGCTTGACTAAAACGACCTTTGTTATGAGTGCTCTCTTATTCATCACACTGTTCTTCCAGTTTAGGTTGAAGAAGTATGTTCCAGGGATTTACTGGCTCACTGTCTTGCTGATTAGTGTTGTCGGCACGCTAGTCACTGACAATCTTACGGACAACTTCGGGATCGCTCTAGAGACGACCACCATCGTTTTCACCCTTTTCCTACTGGCAACTTTTGCTGCTTGGTACGTGAGTGAGAAGACACTATCCATTCACTCTATTTACACGACAAAGCGAGAAGCATTCTACTGGTTGGCTATCCTGTTCACCTTCGCCTTAGGTACTGCAGCTGGTGATCTCGTAGCAGAGAGTCTCAACTTAGGTTACTGGATTTCAGCGCTCATATTCGCCGCATTAATTGGGGCTGTAACCGTTGCTTACTACCGCTTCAAGTTAAATGCAGTATTGGCCTTTTGGATCGCCTATATCTTAACTCGTCCTTTCGGCGCCTCTTTTGGCGACTATCTATCACAGCCTCACGATGCCGGTGGTCTTGGTCTCGGTACGGTGGGAACAAGCGTAATCTTCCTCTTAACAATCTTGAGCTTAGTTATTTATTTGACCAAGACGAAAAAAGACGCGAGCCCGAGCCTAAATTAATATATATTTTGTCTAAGCCTTAAAATAGGTGAGATGATTTCCTAATCGTTATTACAAAATTTCAACCAAAAGAAAATTAAAAGGCAATACTACTTTTAAACTTACAGTAGTATTGCCTTTATACAAAATAAATCATTATTCCCTTGTTTCGTCCACTATACTATGAATTAAAGAAATAAGAGCTTGCTTTGTATCCTCATCTATAACTTTTGCATCATCACTAAATTTAGTGCGCACAGACGGGATTAATAAGGAGCCATTTTGAACGACAACTGTATCTAACATGCCTAGTGTAAGTAACAAAGATTCATGGGCTTTATCCCCTCCCGCAATTGACGGTGAAGCTGTTATGATAGCCACTGGTTTTTTATATAGTTCTGCTGATGAAACAAGCCATTCTAACGCATTTTTTAAAACTCCTGGAATACCTTTTGCATACTCTGGCGTACAAATAATAAGTGCATGTGCTTCACTTAATGTCTTTCGAAACTCTTCAACAACAGCCGGCGCTCCCACTCGATCTACATCCGGATTAAAATGAGGAAGTTCCTCTATTCCATTATAAATAGTGTAATCTATACCTTCTGGAATAAATGCTGCTAAAGCTTTTAATATGTTTGTATTGGATGACCCTTCCCTAATACTGCCTGAAATTGCTATGACCTTTTTGTGGTTACTCATATGATCCCCCCTACGAACATCATACTTATACAGCCATAGAAAAATCAAAAATATTGAATCATTTATCAAATGTACATCTATTAAATTTGTTTACATAATAATATTATGTTTTTAAAAACCAAACATTACTACCGTTATTACTTTCATCGCTTTGCATTTAGTCTCTACATACCATTCACTATTCCACCACCGAAAGTAAAACTTTCTCAAGCTCTTTTTTAGACAACATACTATCGTTTACATAGACTTGATATGCATTTCTTCCTTCTTTTGCAGGTACCACTATTTTCATAGCCCGTACATTTGACTCTTTATACTCACCGAATGTAATGTCATATCCGTTTAATTTATATATTTTAATGTCTTTATAAAAATTTGGTCCTTTTTCAGTTGCTTTATCAAATGGTTCTTCAATAAAATAATCTTTTTTATCATCTTCAAGTATTTCTAATTGATGAATTGTAAATCCTAATTCCGCATTCGATGTAGATGGCTTTTTTTTCACATTACGATTTTCATATCTCATCGTAATTAGAGGGATTGGTTTTCCAACCGTTGCATTTGCTTTTGCTTCTTCAAATACTAGTTGATACCCAGAAGGAATATATGTAGGACGCTTTATTGGAAAACCAGTTATTTGTTCTGCTTGTTCAAATGTATATGTAAAATGTTGATCTAATCTTTCTTCGTATTTTTTTAGCTCTTCCATTACCTCACTATCTCTTTTTTCTTCATTAGCATTTAGACGATCTGTAGCTGTATATTTTCTTTCTCCGTTCTCTACGACACTAACTTTTTTATAAAAATGATATGTTTCTTGTAATAACTCTACATATTTTTCAAAGTCCTCTTTTGCAAATAATTTTTTAGCAACTTCTACCCTTTCCATTACTAATATATATCCGTCTTCTGACATCCCCATATCTTTTCTTGCTTCTTCTGGTGTACCTACAATCTTATCAATTATTGTTGTACCCGCAAAAGTACCAGTTGGTATAAGAACAGCCGCAACTACAAAGCCAAGTAATAACTTTTTCTTCATAGAAGTTTTCCCTTTCTTTTTCATTTGTTGGTATTTATGAAAAGAGATTTGTACTTTATCTTCTAGATTAGGAGTGGGTTCGAGTGTCTCTGCTTTTCTTTTCAATTCATCCGTTATATATTTTTCAAAATTCATTTACTTCTCCCTCCCTTATGGCTGGCATATACTCCATTTCTGTTCTTAATCGTTTTAGTGCTGTGTGTAATCGAGATTTCACTGTACCAATAGGGATTTGAAGAAGTGTGGCAATTTCATCCAAGCTATATTCATGGAAGTAACGCATAATAACGACTTCACGATGCTTATAAGATAATTTTTGTACAACTTCCACTATTTCACTTCGTGTTTCTTTATGTAAAATACCTTCATCCATTATGTAAGACCGATCTTGTTCATACATTTTCTTCTTTTCAAAGATTCGAAATCGCCGCCACGATTTACGACGCCAATCCTGTACTTGCTTGACAACTAGTCCATGTAACCAAAAACGAAATGAACGGTTCATATCATAATTCGTTACAGACTTCCACATTTTGATGTATACCTCATTAACTATATCGTCTACATCTTGGTGTTGATTCCCTAATAAAAATACTACTGTTCTATAAATATCTTTACTTGTTAATTCATAAATAACTTGAAAGGCTTCTTTGTCCCCAGACTCCATTTTATACAGCCATTCTTTTAATTCTACTTCATCCAAAATTACGTTCCCCTCTCATGATCCTTCACACTATATTCGTCCGTTTCTCACAAAAAGTTCATTTTACATAAAAATTTATTTATTACAATAAAAATATAATATATATTTTACAGAAAGGAGGATTCGTATAATGAACAAAGAAGACAAAATTTATGCTGAAAATGTATTAAAACATCTCTTTATAGGATCGCAAGTTGATGGCCTACAGTTTGGCCTTTCTCCAGCAACTATAAAGATTCATTTTACAGATTTTGAAGCTGCAGTTAATTATGATGGGCAATTATATGTCAACATCGAATCGAAATGGTGTTTATTTAATACTCCACCCGAAAAGTACCCTTCTAATGAAGATGAATTTGACGATTATTCCGAGGAAGAAGAATATAATAGAATTTTTAACATGAGAAGGCAGAGAGTTATAGACGTGCAATTAGGTAAGGAAACTCCACATTTGTTTATCCTACTTGAGAACGGACAAATCATATTTGTAAATGGTTTTCATGACTATTATGAATGTTGGCAAGTTGGGGTCCAATGTGAGAATTGGCTTGTAGTTGCTGCACCTGGTAATGAAATTACTACTTGGACTCCCGATGAATTTACTAATAAATAAGATGTCAGAAATCGCAATTGAAAAAGTATATCTTGCACAAGGAGCAACAGATTTACGTAAATCAATTGCTGGACTAGCAACTGTTGTAAAAGAAGAATTTGAAATTAAAAATCACCTCGTTTTAACAGGAAAAAGTCGCATTTTTATTATTTCTAATGTCCGCTAATGCCTATTGCGTGATTTGGTTCCATTGCTACACCCCCCCCAAGTACCCACACTTAGCTTGATGGGCATGTATAGTGACCCCAATTAGCGTCAACGAGAAGGAATAGACATTGTAAAAAAACATTTATAATTCCACTGATACGCAGAAAAGTAAAAAAAGAGAATAATTCAGAAATTCCCTATGAATCATTCTCTTTTTTATTTTCATATTTTAACATGCTGGATATGCATTAGAACCCAAATAACGTTCTTTTATAAGTTGACGATGATGAAGCTCATGACCAGCAATAATGTTTGCTAATGCAAGAACCGTGACTTCAGAATTGTTCGCAATTCCCCTTTGTAACCAAGCTTCTTTATCTAAACTTTTAAGCAAATGCATGGTAGATTGGCGAACAACTGTTAAATTCTCAAGAAGGTCTTGCATAGATTGCTTATCAAAATATGCTCTAAGAACATACATATCATCGTTATATCCAGGAAGTTCTGCTGTCTCTCCTCTTGCTATGGAAAGCAATCGATATGCCATAATACGTTCAGTATCCGCAATATGACCGATTACTTCTTTTATACTCCATTTATTAGGAGCATATCGAAAATGTCCCTCACTATCAGAAATATCCTTCAATAAAAGATTCGTTTCCTTCATTTGTTGCTCTAGAATATGTATGATATCTCCATCTGGTATTAAATTTATGTACGTTGAATAATACGGGTTATATTCATTTGCTTCTGGTCTCTTTTGCATGCCAATCATCCTTTTTATTTTATCTTTATATACAACTTATCATAAAATATTATCATATTAATCCGAAAATTTAAATTCTAAAACAAAAGGTCCCCTTCCTATGGGATTATATTAACAAAGTGACTCATCCCCCAGCTTCCAACTAAACCATCTCCCATGCCCTTCTGTTTCTCCAACGGTTTCACAATATTCGTTTCCATGAATATAATAATCAATATGAAGGTCCCGGTCCCACATGTTGTTGTATAGGTGAAATACATCACGTTTTGCACCAATTTCTTTAATTTGTCTTTCTAATTCATGTTTTATATGGTCAGGTATTTGATTCGCTACATGTGTATGGAAAATACAAATAACAGCATCTTCCCTTATTTGATTTGCAATGGCCGGAAGAAGCGCTACACCGTCACCTTCTATTAATCTTACTGGTTTTTCTTTTACAAGCGTTGCTGCTTGATCGAATAGTTCAAGTCTTTCTTTATGTTCTGGCCAAATAAGCGCACGTAACCATAAATAATCTTCTTCATCATTTAAATCGTTCACATGTAAATCTAGTCCGATTCTTTCCATAACAGGTGGACTTTGTTTTAAAAAGGAGGGCTTCTTCTCCCCTTTTATTTCTGATTGTAAATGAACATTCGATTGTCTATTTCCATACACTTCTTCCGTTCCATATGAATAACGATATTGATCCCAAAACAGTTGTAATCCCGCACTTGTACCAATCTCTATTAACGCTAACGGTTTGCTCACTTTATTAAATATGTAACAGAAACTTGGATATAAATAGGCACATCGTCTTACTTCATTCGTTTGAACAAGTTTCGTTTGTAATAAAGAAATAATTTCTTCTCGATATACACGGCAAAAATCTTTAAATTGGCAAAAGGCATTTTCAAAGTTGGTATCAGCATTTTCAACTAAACTTTGATAATACTTTTTTAAACTATGCTCTTTTCCTTTTAACAATAAATAATGGACCGTACCTAATAATAAGTTTGAGACCGGTTGACCAGGTTGCGCGTAGGAAGCTAACGTAAGAACTTCCTCATCTTCAGAAATTTTCATTGATAAATATTCGTATAAATCACTTGATCCTTTACATTCATTCACAGAAAAATTCCGAAATAAGTTTGCGATTTGTTCTTTTGTAAGCATTGGTAGCCCTCCTGTTTTATTTTCAGAATAATCTTATCATTTATTTGTTATTTACTCTATTTTTTCAAATTAAATGTTTCAAAAATAGAATTTCACTAGTTTCCAAAGATAAAACATAAAAATAGAAGTTTTTTCGGGATAACATAAAACTGGAATTCTTCTCCAAATCCAGCTTTACTACTACCCTGTTTACCCTTATAACAGAAGAATTCTATGAAATAAAACGTTAAATAGTTTAAAATTATCAGATAACACTAGATATTTTAGTCTATTAATTATTATAATAGAGTATGAGATGGTTATATAATTGAGACAAAAAAGGTATACACCTAGGTGGGGCCTAGGCGGTGTTTCTCTTTTACGGCTTAGACATAGAAAACACCTACTCTTTTTTGCCAATATAGGGGATGGAGAGATTATCATGAGCAACATGCAGCAAAAAACAGACGTTATCTTAATTGGCGCTGGAATTATGAGCGCAACGTTAGGATCATTACTTAAAGAATTGGCGCCTGAATGGGAAATTAAAGTATTTGAAAAACTCGCTAATGCCGGAGAAGAAAGTTCTAACGAATGGAATAATGCTGGTACAGGACATTCTGCGCTATGTGAGCTTAACTATACATCCGAAAAATCTGACGGGTCTATAGATATTGGTAAAGCTGTAAAAGTAAATGAGCAATTTCAACTTTCAAGACAATTTTGGGCGTATCTTGTAAAGAAAAATTTAATTCGTAATCCACAAGATTTTATTATGCCACTACCTCATATGAGTTTGGTGCAAGGGGAAAAAAATGTAGAGTTTCTAAAAAATCGTTTTGAAGCGCTTTCAAAAAATCCACTGTTTCAAGGAATGGAATTTTCTGACGCTCCTGAAACATTAAAAAAATGGCTTCCACTCATTATGGAAGGCCGTAACTCTAATGAACCGATGGCTGCAACGAAGATTGACTCTGGAACAGATGTTAACTTTGGTGCATTAACACGCATGTTGTTTGATTACTTACAAACTAAAAATGTCGAACTAAACTACAAACATAGTGTTGAAAATATTAAACGCACGAAGAATGGTTTGTGGGAAGTGAAAGTACATGATATGAATAGTGGTAAAATCGAACATCATACTGCAAAATTTGTCTTTATTGGCGGCGGCGGTGGTAGTCTACCTCTACTACAAAAAACTGGTATTCCTGAATCAAAACATATTGGCGGATTCCCTGTAAGTGGACTATTTATGGTATGTAAAAACCAAAAAGTTGTAGAGCAGCATCATGCAAAAGTATACGGTAAAGCTAAAGTTGGTGCTCCGCCAATGTCTGTACCTCACCTTGATACAAGATATATAGACAACAAAAAAGCTTTACTGTTTGGACCATTTGCAGGCTTCTCACCTAAATTCTTAAAAACTGGCTCAAACCTTGATTTAATTGGTTCTGTAAAACCGAATAACGTCTTAACGATGTTAGCAGCCGGTGTAAAAGAAATGGGATTAACAAAATACTTAATCCAGCAAGTTATGTTATCACACGAAAAGCGTATGGAAGAATTACGTGAGTTTATTCCGAACGCTAAAAGTGAAGATTGGGATATTGTCGTTGCTGGGCAACGTGTGCAAGTAATTAAAGATACTGATGCAGGTGGTAAAGGAACACTTCAATTTGGTACAGAAGTTGTTAGTGCAAATGACGGATCAATCGCTGCGTTACTTGGCGCTTCTCCAGGTGCTTCTACTGCGGTTCACGTTATGCTTGAAGTATTAGAAAAATGCTTCCCAGGACGTATGTTAGAATGGGAAGACAAAATAAAAGAAATAATTCCTTCTTATGGAATTTCACTGACTGAAAATCCAAGATTGTTCCAAGATCTACACGCTTCCACTAGTCGTACACTTGGGTTAAATGAAAAAGAAGCTGTTCACAATTAATGAATAGATTAAAAAAACGACATAATAAAAACGTCCGATATATTCGGACGTTTTTATTATGTCTGTCGAAGAAATATAGTGACTAAAATTATATCGGCGATTTTTTCAATATGTCAGCGATTCGACAAGGAATATCGACTTACCGACAATAAATGACAAATCCCGATTAACTCTCAACTAGAAATTATATTTATCAATATTATCCTTCGTAAATATAACTCGTTCTGGAAGTACGATAATTCCATTTCCTTCTGCCTCATAGTCATATCCTTGAATGGAGTTTGGCTCTACTTTCACTTTTCCGATTCCTTTTACTTCAAAGCTATCCCCTACTTTTAACTTTTTCCCTTTTACAACAATTTCATTTGCAACATACGTTGCGAGTGCACCTTGTTGTTTTACATCCCATAATCCAAATTGTTGAACTGTTCCTCGTTTTACATAATCACGCATAACGTTCGGTGTCGAAAACCCAGTTACGACTACTTTCTTATCCATTTTCAAATTTTCAGCTGCTTGCGCCATCGCTGGAAGTGCTGTTGCATCTGGACATATTACTGCGTTAATATCTGGATATGTTTTTAAAATACTCTCTCCAACTGATAAAGATTTTTGCGCATTATTTTCACCGGACTATTTATCGCTTCAACCGGAATAAACAAAATAACGAACACATATGTTTAAGCAGTGGTCAATTGTTGGAAGGGATGAAGAGTATGTCACAGCTGAACTTTGAAGACAATTTGTTAACAAAAGTAGCTTGGTACTATTATAAAGATCAATTAACCCAGCAAGAAATCGCTTCACTTCTTTACATTTCAAGAAATAAAGTCGTTCGGTTGTTAGATAAAGCACGGACGGAAGGTGTCGTCACATTTCACGTAAAAGGTACTGGTTTGCACTGTTTAAGCATCGAACGTGACCTTATAAAAAAATTCCATCTAAAAGATGCTTTCGTTATTCCAACTCCAACTGAGGATTATGCATTTTCACTCGGAAAAGCTGCCGCACAATATTTAGAAACTCAATTGCAACAAAGAGATTTACTTGGGATTGGCTGGGGAGAGACGCTAAGTAAAATGCTAGAAAATATTCATTTTGATAGCTCTATGAATCTTTCAATCGTAACGCTAACAGGCGGAGTAAACCACTATCTCCCAAGAAAACAAAACTATTTACACTACATGCAAGGTGATCTTCACATTATTCCTACTCCTTTTCTAGCATCCACAACCGAAATGGCGCAAAGTATTCTATCAGAACCTAGCGTGAAAGATATGCTTCACGTCGCTTCACTTGCTCATACAGCAGTAGTCGGCATTGGCGGTTTATCTCAAGACGCCACAATTGTGAAAGAAGAAAAATTAACGCTACATGAAATGACATATATACGTAGTCAGAACGGAGCCGGAGATATTTTAGGTCAATTTTATAATACTGATGGAAAACAATTAGAGCTTCCCCATCATAACCGTCTTATCGGCACACCACTCTCTGTTCTTCAAAATATGAAACATGTAGTTGGTGTAGCTGGCGGCATGGAAAAGTTAGATGCAATTTATGGTGCCTTAAAAGGGAAATTCATTCATACATTAATTACCGATGAAGAAACTGCCCTCTCCTTATTAAGAAAGGAAGGTGACTCTTAATGTCCTCTTTATTAGCTTACGACGCTGGTACAGGAAGTATTCGAGCAGTCCTTTTTGATTTACAAGGGAATCAACTTGCAGTAAGTCAAAAAGAATGGGTTCATAAATCAGATAGTCGTTACCCTGGTTCTATGAATTTTGATGTAAAAGAAAACTGGAAGCTCGTTCAAGAATGTACGAAGGATGTTCTTCAAAAAAGTAATATGTCCCCCTCTTCTATTAAAGGTATTAGTGCAACGAGTATGCGAGAAGGTTTTGTTTTATACGATAAAAATGGGCAAGAAATATGGGCTTGTGCAAATGTTGATGGCCGCGCATCAGCTGAAGTTAGTGAATTAAAACAAATTCGTTCCGAAATTGAAGAAGATTTATATAGAAAATCCGGTCAAACTTTTTCGTTAGGTGCTTTACCTCGCTTACTTTGGATTAAAAAACATGAACCAGACGTGTACAAAAATATTCATTCCTTCACGATGTTAAACGATTGGATTTTATATAAATTGTGCGACGTACTGCAAATTGATTCTTCAAATGGATGTACGTCCGGTATATTCGATTTACAAAATAGAGCTTGGGATAACTGGGTTGCTGAGCAATGCGGTCTTACTCTAGCCTTTTCTCCAAAAGTAAATGAAGCTGGTACAGTTATCGGGAATATTACAAAACGAAGTTCTGAATTAACAGGATTACATGAAGGAACACCGGTCGTTGCTGGCGGCGGAGATGCACAAATGGCATCGCTTGGAACTGGAGTTGTAAAGCCTGAACAAACATTCATATGCGGGGGCAGTTTTTGGCAACAAGAAGTAAATATAACAAAACCAGAAACTGATCCAAATGCGGCGATTCGTGTAAATTGCCACGTCATTCCTAACCTATGGCAATACGAAACAATCGCTTTCTTCCCTGGCCTTGTTATGAGGTGGTTTCGAGATGCTTTTTGCCAAGAAGAAAAAAGGCTCGCTGAAAAACTCGGTGTAGATGCTTATGAATTACTAGAAGAACAAGCGAAAGATGTACCCGCCGGCTCACACGGTATAATCCCTACTTTTTCAAATGTAATGAATTATATTTCATGGCGTCACGCTGCACCATCCTTTTTGAATTTAAGTTTAGATGCTGAAACATGCGGTAAGAAAGAAATGTTCCGCGCAATAGAAGAAAATGCTGCCTTCGTTACACTCGGCAACTTGAAATTAATAGAAACTCTCACAGGTAAATTCCCTTCTGAAGTAATCTTTGCTGGCGGAGCTGCTAAAGGAAAACTTTGGCCACAAATCTTAGCAGATGTCCTCGGAATCCCTGTTAAAGTACCCGTTGTAAAAGAAGCCGCTGCTTTAGGTACGGCAATTGCCGCTGGAGTTGGCGTAGGCATTTTTGAATCGATGGTAGAAACTGCCGAGCAATTTGTACAGTGGGAAAACACATTTAAGCCAAACGCTGAAAATCATGAGCTTTATAAAGGATTCTATGAAACATGGAAAACAGTGTATGCTAGCCAACTTTATTTAGCCGATAAAGGTTTCACATCACATATGTGGATTGCCCCGGGCGCACTGTAACGCATTACATAAAGGAGTGATTTCTATGCTTAAAGTGAATGAAGATGATTTCACCTATCGCTTCGGTGATAACGGGCCTAAATATTTAATACAAGGTCCGAATATTGATCTCGGCCTAGTCATTATTCAGCCTGGGCAAGAGTTTCAAAATCATTATCATACAACGTGCGAAGAAGTCTTCTATGCGTTAGAAGGCGAAATAGATTTCTATGTTAATAACGAAAGAGTTCCGATCAAACAAGGTGATGTCTTGCAAGTTCGACCTCATGAATCTCATTATCTTATTAACCATTCCGATAAGCCTTTTAAAGCTGTTTTTATAAAGTCACCACATTTACCAAATAAAGATACAGTACAAACTGAAAATCCAACATTAACGAAGGAGTGATTCCTAATGACTTGGGGATTTAAAAATCGATTAAACACAATTTTACCTGATGGCAGAGCAGTTATGTTAGCGATAGATCACGGCTACTTTTTAGGACCAATTCACGGACTAGAACAACCACTTGAGACAGTTAAAAACTTGCTTCCATATACAGATTCCCTCTTTTTAACACGAGGTGTACTCAGCTCCTGCATTCCTGAAAACTGCAGCACACCGATGGTTATGCGTGTATCAGGCGGGGCAACTGTAGTTGGCAAAGATTTAGCGAATGAAACAATTGTTACACCTGTGAAAGAAGCAGTAAAACAAAACGCAATTGGCGTCGGCGTTTCTGTCTTTGTTGGATCAGACTATGAAACACAAACTGTTTCAAATCTCGCAAATGTAGTCTCTGAAGCTCACGATTACGGCCTGCCAGTACTCGGTATTACCGCCGTTGCGAAAGAACTACAAAAACGTGAAGCTCGCTTTCTAGCACTCGCTTCCCGCGTATGCGTTGAAATGGGAGCTGACATTATTAAAACGTATTACTGCGAAGGATTCGAAAAAATTACGAGCACATGCCCTGCCCCAGTCGTAATCGCGGGAGGTCCAAAACTAGATTCAATTGAAGACGCATTAAACATTACGTACAATGCGCTGCAAGAAGGCGCAATCGGAGTAGACATGGGCCGAAACATATGGCAATCTGAGCATCCAACTGCGATGATTCAAGCAATTCATGGCATTGTAAAAAATAGATTGAATGTGAAAGAGGCGCTGGAACTATATGGTGATGTGAAGAATTAATGTAGAAAGACAGACTTTGTATTTTGTTCAGTTAAGAGGCGTAAAACTTCTTTTGACGCTCAAAATACAAAGGGAAAAGGATGGCAAGTGCCATCCTTTTCCCTTTGTAACAAGCCAAAATTTTTAATCAATCTTTACTTTTATAGCTTTTGTAGCAATAAAAGTTTTAATATGCTTATCTAATATCCTTGTTCCACCAAAATCATCCTCGTAAAAACCCGTTATAACAAAACCAGCTTCAACTTGACCTTGGATTTGATCTTCTAGAGTATGTGCATATTCTATTGTTTGATTTGAATTGATGTAATTTTGAACTTCATCCTCTGGTAAATAATCCAATGTTGATGAAGGTATTGAATGTTTCACATCAAGAATACCTTTTTGTTCTTGGTTGTCATCGAAAATCCATAGTAAAGGATTTGTAAATCCAGAAATAAGAATACCTTTATTCTTTAAAACTCTTGAAACCTCATTCCATACAAGATGAACATCTTTTACAAACAAATTAGAAACAGGATTTACGACAATATCAAAATATTCATCTTCAAAATCACTAAGGTCTGACATATCCCCTTGTACTGTTTTTAAAGTTAATCCATCTCGTTCCGCAACTTTTTCATCTTGTTCCAATTGCTTCTTAGATATATCAGTAACGGTTACATCTGCTCCAGTGGCGGCCAAAACAGGCGCTTGTTGCCCTCCACCCGATGCTAAACAAAGTATCTTTAATCCTTCTAATGATTTTGGAAACCAATTTCTAGGAACTGATTTTTCCGTGGTGACTGTAATTTCCCATTCACCTGATTTACTTTTTTCAATAACCTCGCTACTTACAGGTTGCGTGTATCTAGAACCTTCTTCAACCTTCTTATCCCATGCATTACTGTTTTGTTGTGTAGTATCCATTATGATTATTCCTCCTAACTATCTAGTTGCATTTTAATTGTGACATTATTAACTATTTACACCCTTATTCTATTAACCGCCGATAGTTAATACATGGTTGTCTATATTTATTTTAACACATAAATATCCCATTTTTCGCAATATTTTAATTACTTGATAGTACATACGATTGTTGGTCAGAAGGTGGTGGCGACACAGATGGACATATGAGTCACTATTTTGTTGTATCTCCTGCCCTTCCTGATAATCTATCTGGATTAAGCTTTCAATTTAAAGAGCAAAGTATGCCGTTTATGAAAAATCAAACTGTGCTTGAATTTGAAATTAAGTTAGATTAATAAATAAAGGAGCTGTCTCATAAGTGTTCAGTCTACAACTATTTTTTAACAGTCTAATACTTTTTTCTATAGTCTAGAACGTTTTTTTAATGCAA
The DNA here is from genome assembly GCF_015071065.1 of Bacillus cereus. GTDB lineage: Bacteria > Bacillota > Bacilli > Bacillales > Bacillaceae_G > Bacillus_A > Bacillus_A cereus_BA. The sequence continues at coordinate 360,500 of NZ_VOVA01000003.1, forward strand.
CATTTGGAATGCAGTGAATGAAATTATATGAGCAATTCGACACGGAATATCACTTTACTGATAAAGATTGAGAATCGTAGTAGCCCTATTGTTTATTCTCCAAATTGGTTAAAACCCACTCAATCAAGAAAATTGCTGAAGAAATCCGCTCTGCCGTATCTCCTAAGAACACTTTATTAAGTAACTCATCAAAATGAGTCGGTCTAATAGGTAATGCTTGAATATACCCTTAAAACAAATCCAACTGGAGGGGCCGGCTTATTATTAATAGCCCATATTATTAAAACGTGTTACTGCGAAGGATTCGAAAAAATTACGAGCACATGCCCTGCCCACTGGCGGGCCGAAACATATGGCAATCTGAACACCCAACTGCGCTGATTCAAGCGATACATGGCACTGTTAAAAATAGATTGAATGTGAAAGAAGCACTGGAACTATATGATGATGTGAAAAATTAAAATAAACAACAGACTTTTACACTTAAATATATACAAAATCAATATTTACTATAAGGAAAAGCCCATATGTTAGATTACTAAGTAACCTAACATATGGGCTTTCTTTTACATTTTTCATTGTTCCGAATTTGGTCAAACCTCTACAGATCGCGTACGTTCCAAACAATCTCACCACGCTCACCCCACGTACTATGATGCCGATGAAACCCTATCTTTTCTAATACCCGAAAGGACGCCGTATTCCAAGCACCTACAGTTGACCAAAGTCTTTGGCGCCCCGTAGCAATCGCTGCCTCCAGCACAGCTGATGCTGCCTCTGTCGCATAACCCTTGCGATGAGCACTGCGGAACAACTCGTATGCAATCTCCGGCTCTTCCAGCGTGGAACGACCGATGATTAAGCCACAGTATCCGATGAAATCGCCTTCTTCTCGTCTACGAATAGTGAGAAGAGAAATACCATTTTCAGCTGCTTTCTTGCGCATCTCAATAAGATCGCTACGAATAGATTCAATGGTTGGCATGTCCACACCACGTTCGCCAATTAATTTTCTCAGCCAGACCGCATCAGTTTCCTCCCACATATTCAGGTCGAGTCGTTCCGTTTTTAGCTGGAACGCCATAGCTTTATATGAAGCTGTCATAGTGAAAACCTCCTAGTTATTTCACTGCACTCATAATAGTTTCGCACCTCATCACCACATCAGGTTGAAAACCCGGTTGATTTGCGAATCTATTTTCCAACTCTCGCAAAAGTTTATAGCAACAGTACACAAAAAATTAGTGTTATTGTATGCATAAGCAATTCCCCTAAAAAATAGACCTTTTTATCAAACTTTATTTTAAATCTACAACATTTGGTTTAAGGTGACTATACTCTAGTTCATTAATGGTTTGTTTTAGATTTTAACTTATCATACAAAACATCACCTTGATTACGATGCATTCCTTTAACTTTTCTTTCTAAATCATATTTCAAACAATCAATATCGCTACCGTCTACAATCATATGGACTCTATCTTCAAAAAGTCTTCCTATATTTTTCAAAATAATGATAAAGTGAAACTTTAATTATTGGAGGGTTTGCGGGATAAATCCCCACTAATTTGCTGATATAATCGGCGTATCCTTACTATCTTTACACTTAATATTTATATATTTTCAAATGTATTAGTCTATCTTTTTTGTTAAGCTATAGAAAAGGAGGAATGATTATGCAAAGAATGCCTTTTGAACGCCCTACTGACCATTACGATGAACGCTTATACTCTATCGATGAAAAAATTTGCGCCCTATTAAAAGAACGAAAAGAACTTTCGAATGGGAATCCGGGCTTTCCACATGATGAGGCTATTTCTAATTGGGCAAAGCAGAACGGATTTTATCCAGACTATTTAAATTCATTGTTCTCCACTATGATGGATGAAGAGGAATTTAAACCACGGGTTGAACCGACTAAGTTTAAAAAACATATACCCATTTTAAAAACTTATGAATATAAAGGAACAGTATATACTGTAACCTTTATTCGTCAATATTCTAATGCTAGTGTAGTTTATTTATATAGCGATTGGGATTCCACAAATGAAGTTTTTAATGAAGATAAACCTTATAGTTTCTTTCAATTATCAATAGATGATACATACGATTGCTGGTCAGAAGGTGGTGGCGGCACAGATGGACATATGAGCCATCATTTCGTTGTATCTCCTGCCCTTCCTGATAATCTATCTGGAATAAGCTTACGATTTAAAGACCGAAGTATGCCGTTTACGAAAGATCAAGCTGTGCTTGAATTTGAAATCCGATTAGATTGATACTTAAAGAATCTGTCTTATAAGTCAGATTTCTGACTAAAAGGCGCTTCTTTTTGCTTTGGCGTTCCATTAAAAAAAGTCTATTAAATTGAACTTTATTGTGTCGCTTTTAAATAAAGTCACGGTGTTTATGGTGAAAAGTGAAAAGAAGATTGGAACTGAAAGGCGGATTAAGAAAGCGCTAAGTAGTAATAAAGTTACTCCACTAAAGGGCCAGATTGTGTAAGTAGAATATGATTAATAGAGAAGCCAAATATTTTATAATGATGTAGAATGTTCTTCAGAGAATAATCTGTCAAGTGATTAACGAAATGATATTATATAAGTTTACATTTGAAATTTAATTTTTCAATAAATTTATTTTTTACTGCAGAATGCTTATCTTGAATCTTAGTGAAAGGAATACCTACATATGTCTAAAATGGTTAACATGCTTTCTATTTTATGGCTCCTCAAAACGAGAAAACAATTGACTGCTAAGGAATTAGCAGAGGAATTAGAAATCAGTATTCGTACGGTGTACCGCTATATTGATGCTCTGTGTGCAAGTGGAGTACCAATTATTTCAGATGCAGGGCATAATGGTGGGTACAGTTTACTGAATGAGTTTACAAAGGCACCTTTGTTTTTTAATTTGGATGAGCAGAAAGCGCTTGTCCATGCTGCAAAATTTGCAATAGATGCAGGGTATCCCTTTAGTGAAGCGCTAGATGCATCAATTTCTAAATTGAAAATGTATACAAACGAGGAACAATTGAATCATATCAATCGTCATTTAAGAGGGTTTGAAGTCATCCATCCTACTGTCGAACCCTCTTTGAAATCTATTCTTCAAGATTTAGAAATTTCTGTTGCCGAAAGTTATAGGTTATTTATTATTTATCGTAAGGGTGGAGAAATCGAACCTCAATCACGTCATATTGATCCTTATGGCCTTGTTTATTGGAAAGGCAAGTGGTACACAGTGGCTTATTGCCATCTGCGTAAAGAAATTCGAAGTTTTCGAATCGATCGTATTCAATCATTATCCAGAACAGATAAAAAATTTGATCGGCCCTTGGAATTTTCAGCGCGTTCTTTCTTTCTAAAAGACATTTTACCTGATTCAAACCAACTTAAAGAACTCATTTCTGTCCGTATCCAAGGTACGCCGCATGCGCTTGATGATTTATGTCAGCATTGGTTATTTAGCCATGCTTTAATAGAACGAAAAAACAATCACGCTCTTTTTAAGGTTGATATAGAATCTATTCATACTTTTGTACCTTACTTCCTTCTCCCTTATGGTAAATCTATTAGCATTCTGGAACCAACTTTATTACAAGAAAGATTGGCAACTATCAGCTTTGAATTATTCAATCATTATAAAAACCCTTCACTTCACTGACCGTAATTGTCAGTGAAGTTTTTTTATAATGTACATGTAGCGAATTAAATTTTTAGGAGGTATAAAAATCATGAAGAATTTGATGTATGAATTTTATATTGCAGGCTCACCAGAGGCAGTTTGGAAGGCATTGACCTCTCCTGAGGGTACAAAACAAATTTATTATGGGTCCATCATTCGATCTACATTTCAAGTGGGCGATCTCTTGGAATATGTAGGTCCTGGATTAGATGGAGATGAAACGGTGCATGTATACGGAAACGTATTGGAATATGAACCAAATCAGTTACTTCGATTTACTCACTATCCTGGAAAGTCTTATATGAAAGATGATCGTGCATTTGAGTCAAGAATTTCTTATATTCTAAAGCCTATTGGATCATGTACGAAATTAATACTCATTCATGACCAATGGAAAGAAGATGATCCTTATTATGAGAACAGCAACAAGGCCTGGTGGATGATATTAAATAATACAAAGACTTTAGTAGAAACAGGAAGTACACTAGACTTTGGTGAAATCTCATAGGTCCATCATAAATGATTTAACAGAAAGAAAATATTGGGTTTCAGCTCCTGAACGAATTTGTATTTTAAGAATTATGTTTTTTGGCCTAGCTCACTGATTGTGAAGTAAACAACTTAAATGTGACCATGAATTTTTCTATATAACCAATCTCTTTGAGAAAATATATATATTTTCTCAAACACCAGACGCGATTTTTAAAAATCAAGAGTAGAAAATGATTAAACTTTTTTTATAAATCTATAACTTAACACCGCTATTGAATAATCCATTTTGATCAATCTTTGTTCAAAATGGATTATTCTTATTTACCATATAATATGGGTTTCTAGAGTTTTTTTGATTAAACTTTATTTCAATCCAACGCGTTAATACCAACATATTCCCCCTATTATTTACCTTAACTCAAAAAACAGCTAGTTAACCTGTTAAGTGGGACTTGTTCAAATGATTAAATTTATCTTTTTGAAGATCGAGCATTATGGTAACAACCCCCTTCAAACAATTACTCTTGATGATTATTATTAAGTTTTGAAACTTTCTTACCGTTTCTATAGTCAAGGCAAGAAACTTCAATGAAATGTCTCGCTTCTGATAAATCATCAACACATAAATTCAAATGATTCAACCTCATTCACTCATCTCCTTTTAAACAGGGGTTATGTAGACTCATATTAATAACACTTGATTGTTTAAGGAAAGATATTCAAGCGTTCAATCTACAACTATTTTCTAATAATCTAATACTTTTTCCTGTAGCCTAGAACGTTTTTTATGCAGCATTTGAAATGCAGTGAATGAAATTATATGAACGACTTAACATGGAATATTGATTTACCTATACAAATTGACAATTGTAGTAACCATATTATTTATTTTCCAAATTGAGTAAAACCCACTCAATCAAGAAAACTGCTGAAAAAATCCGCTCTGGCGTATCCCCTAAAAACATCTTATTAATCAACTCATCAAAATTATTCGGTCTATTAGATAGTGTTTGCATATACTTCAAAACAGATCCAGCTGGAGGTACTGGCTTGTTATTAATAGCCCATATTCCCTCTAGCAATGTCCAAGTTGATGTATGAACTATGTATGAAGCTTTCAACCCATCTTTTGCTTTCAAAGCAGACTGAATTTTAATTAGAGAACTATGTAACCAATGAAAAATGCCTTTTACTTTATCATTAGGAACACGGTAGTTTTCAAATTCATGTTTAGCTATTTCTTTTAACTTTTTTAACTCACCGCTCTTATCAATTAAAATTTCCCCTTCTAAAAAAGAGTATAATTCCATTGGATTATTTTTAAAGTTTAATTGAATTTGATTAAAATCTGCATACTTATATTCAACTAAAATATCTTCTCTCGTTTCGGAATGAAATTTCTTCTTTTGTCCGTCCTCTAAAAGAATATAGAAGTCTAAATCAGATTCAGGATATGCATCGCCTCTTGCGACAGATCCGATGAGCATGAATCCGTTTACTTTATCTCTAGATAAACATTCGCTTAAAATTGTTTGCACTAATTTTTTATGCTTCTCATATTTAATAGATAATCGAACTTCTAACATTGATAACCTCCAGGCATATTATTATGGGAGTTATTCGTGACTGTAACATATTTACTTCCTTTATACCTTAGCCCTCTTCCAACTTATTCAACAATTGTCAGTTCATACACAATTGCGTCTTCACTACTTTTTCTATTATCTTGAATCGTTACAATATCTCCAGCTTTTATTTTCGAAGCATTCATTACTTTTACCATCTCTGGTGGAACATACCCTCCATTGTTCTCTTTATTTAATGGAAACCACTTTACTGACTTATTAGTTGCTTCTAAAATTTTATATTTAATTGAACCATCATACTTTATTTCACCTACAAGATCTTTTACTAATGTAGGTGTATATTTATCCTCTTCTTTTTCCAAATAAATATGATCACCTATATCTAGGATACCGTTTCTTTTAGGTGCCTTCCATTTTGTTGAATTTAAATTACTTAAACTTACTTTCACACTATCTTCTTTATTTGAGCTAGAATCTTTTAGAAATATATCATTATAATTCTTATCAATAATGATATATTCTTTTTGCTCTACTATTTTTGCACTGTTTTCACGTTTTTCTTCATGTTTAGATGCTTCTTCTTTCACATCATTATCACTACACGCTGATAATAATGTAGTTGCTAAAACAGCCATTAATAACATTTTTTTCACTTTATTTACCTCCATTTATAACTAAAAAATAAACATATCTAACATCCATATTTTACTATAAATCAAAAAGAGAGGATATCTGTTTTATAAAAAACAAATATCCTCTCTTTTTCATTATATATTACGACTGTTGATAAGCCGATTTCGATGATTTCACATAATAAACACCGTGTTCAACCTTAATGATATGATCTGGTTTTGGCTTACCGCGGCCCGCTCTATGTCCAGCTAAGTGCTCTTCACTCGTTTCCCAGTTCTTCCATGCTTCTTCCGATTCCCAGCGAATCATAACTACAACTTCTTCATCTCCGCGTCTTACTTTTTTTACGAGAACACTTAAGTCGATGAATCCTTCAAATTTTTCAATAATTCCTTCTCCTGTAAAACGCTCCACAACTATATTAGATGTACCTTCTTTTACTGTAAATGTCTTTGTTTCGATAAACATATAATCCACTCCCTCTTTGTAATACGAATACTAGTATTCTTCTATTATAATTGATTATGATAATTATTTTCAATTATAAAGTTTCTAATTTTTAGAATTATGCTGATTTCTCCTCAATCGCCTCATCTAAAAATTTGAAATACGGAAGCGATATTCCTATTAAAGAAGTGACACAAATAATCGAACCGATGATAAAGTATAATACTCTTATTCCCCACATTTCACTCAGTATTCCTCCTAATAACACACCTAATGGCATAGCGGATCGTATGAAGAATAATCTTACTGAAAATACTTTTCCTATCATATTGTTCGGGACAGTTTGTTGGCATATCGTCGTGTTATGAACATTGAAAAATGCAATACATATACCGGCAATTATTTCGATTACAATGGCAATAATAATACTATTATTTAAACCTAGTGAAATGTAAGTAAGTCCCCCTACGAACAATCCTCCAAGCATAAGTAGTCGACGGCTTCTATACTTCACCTTCCCAACTAACATGGAACCAACTACATAGCCAAGTGGAAAACCTGCCATAAAATAACCGTACTCCGCATATCCCGCTGACAGCTCATCTTTTATATAAGGAAGGTTTGTGACCATCGTTACCCCTACTCCAAACTGTACGAAAGTAAGAAATACACCGAGCCAAACGATTATTGGTTTTGTGAAAAAGTATGTAAACCCGTGAAGAAATTGCTCTAGCCACGTTTTTCGAAGTTCTTGCTGTACCCTCTTTTCTTTTATGAAAAGCAATAATCCTCCGCTTATAAATAGACAAATACACACAAAAAATAGTGTTAGCTTCATTCCAATAAAATTAATGACGATACCACCTAATACTGGCGCTAGAAACATCATAAGACGAGTCATCCCATCAATATACGCATTTGCATCTTGAAGCTGCTCTTTACTTACAATGCTCGGTGTAATCGCTTGACTGGCGGGTGTATAAAGCGGCGTAATGAGCCCTACTATAATTTGAACAACGTAAACGTGCCACACTTCTACACTGTTAGTAACAAGCATTACTAAAGGCAGTAAGAAAACAGAGGCCCGCATCCACTGCGAAAAAATCATAATCCACTTTCGGCTCCATTTATCAATAAATGGCCCACTTATAAGTTGCAGTATGAGAGAAGGAATTAGATATAGTAACCACATACTGCTTAATGCTGTTTTCGATCCTGTTAACTCATATACAAGAATTGAATTACATAACGTCCCGAAAGCCCCGCCTAATTCTGAAATTGCACTACCAATCCACATATAAAAGAATGAACGATTTTTCAATACATTTTTCACTAAAGCTCACCAACTTTTCTATTAAATTCCTCCCTTTATGTACATTCTCGTTGTATATTATCTATTCAAAAATACATCTAATTCTTTCGCTAAAGACTGCACTGCTTTCTTTCTCAACACATATTTTCCGTCTTGAATATCAACTAGCTTTGCTGAACGTAAAAGTTTCAAATGATGGTGTACTGTCGATTTTCCTAGTTGTAATCTTTCCGTTATTTCTTGCAGCGTACGCTCTTGTTCAAATAGTAGTTTTACAATACGAAGCCTTGCCTCGTCCCCGAGCGCCTTATGTTTATGAACTAAAAAATAACTCGGCTCATATGGATCTTCCGGATGTATACTTTCATTTGCGACCGGATAATGAAACACTTTCGTATCTTCAATATCAGCTTCTATGTTCCACGGTCTGTACGTCATTTGCGGGATAAGAAGTACGTGATGAACACTTGGCTCTGGCATATAGTTCACTCCGCCAGTAGCCCACTCGACAAACTCTTCCGGTTTCATCTTTTTATTCATTTCATTTTTTGCTTCATAATCTCGCTTTAATATAGAGAGCAGTTGCTCTTCCTCTTTCTTAATAACACTCTCATACCAACCTGTCATAACGGCGATTAAATGGCCCTTTAGTTCTTGTACATCGCCATTACATATAAAGCTAATATACGTAGAAAAAAACTGATGATCATGTGTCAGTTCCTTTAGTTCATGTACTACAGATACTTCTCCGCTTGCGGCTAAACGTCTTTTCGCTTGATACGCTTCTCCTAAAAACGGTAAACATATATACTTTAAATCTTCTTCTGAAAGTGAATCGATATTTGCAATAAACTGTGATAGATCCTGAAAATCTCCCTCATACAATAACTGAAGCAATGCTTTCCATGTATTATTTTCTTCTACAAACTGTAAATGCTCTCTCATCTCTACCGATAATGATTGTCTAATTTCTTCCCATTCGCTTTGAGATTTTTCAAGCGTGTCGATTAACCTTTTATGAGTAATTGCCGCAATGCCAAGTGCACATTCAAAAAGTATCGAATACCTCATGTGAACGTTGTATGTTTCCCTTTTTCTACTCGTTACGTGAAAGACGTCCATTTAATCCCCTCCTTATTTGCTATGTATTAAATTCTATATTTATCGAATTATACCTTCTAATTTTTTAGAATTTTAAAATCTTCCGAAACTTTATATTGCTACAAATTTTTAAATTTAAGCTGCAGTTAATTTTCTTGTTCAACTATGAGGCAGGTTTATTGAAGAGAAAGGAGAATTTATTACATTTAGAAAAATGATTTAGAAAGCATAAGTTTATTTCTGCAATTACTACAACGACGCCGTACTGTTCTTTTAGAAACTTCCAAACATCAATCAAATGATAAGTAGGTACGTTTCTACCTAATTTCTCTAACACTTGTTGTTGGTCTATCTCATAGTTAAGGAGGCTATACAAATGGGGAAAAAAGAAATGTTGCGAAATGGAGTCAAGCAAGTTTTTTACGAAGAAGAGTGGTACCCACCGATATCAGAGGCGTTAAAGAATCTTACCGCTGCACAAGCATGTTGGCAACCAGAAGGACAGGCCAGTAATACAATTTGGGAAAATGTAAACCATTTATTAATCTTTAAAGAGCGTTTACTTTCCCGCTTACATCAAGATGACACATTTGTTGCTCCACAAAATAATGATGACACGTTTGTCCAAGGTGGACCTAATGATGATGATGCTTGGCAACAAACAGTGAAGCGAACGCTTCAAGTACATGATGCCTTACAATCTTCATTAACATCTCTTCAAGAAGCAGAACTGGATCAACCGAGTCCTTCTCTACCAGTTTGGCAACAATATATGAATATCCTTTTGCACGATGCTTATCATACAGGACAAATTGTACAACTTCGTAAACTCCAAGGTTCATGGCCAGCTCATCGTTCCTATTTATAAACGATGCTTAAAGATGATAGACAAACATATGATTCTACATTAACAGAATAAGTACAAAAAAAAGCAAATGAGATTCTATCTCTCATTTGCTTTTTTGTATGTTGGAGAAACGTCCTACAATGAAATAAAATTCAACAAAGAATGTTCAAATGGATAAAGTAAAACTTTAATCAATGGACTTTTGTCCATCCCCACTGATTATTAACCCAAACCAATCGGGCATTTACGGGCCATTATCTCCCGCCTAACTTCCTCGCATTCACCACTTATCGATTCATCTGCGCATCGTTCAATAGCCCAATTATTTCACTCAACATTTCTTCTGTAAAAGCACCTGCGCTAAAGTTCACTAATGCTCGTAATGGCATATAATTCAGCATAGCGTCCATCATTTCAGAGGCATCACTATCCCCTTCAGTCATACTACCAAACGGACTGTCTTTTAATGCTTTTTCCATAAGCTCTTTTGCGATTGGTGCTAAGTTTTGGTCCGCAAATATGTCCCCTAATAAAGTATTACGATGCACTGGTTTTCGAATTATAGTCGTTGATTGAACATACATGCTATCATGTAAAACAATCTCTCTCGAAGACTTTCCTACTAAAATTTCAAATTCGCCTGTTTCAACATGCCAGTCCTTCAATTCAACATTATAATAAGCAAATGACCTTTTATTTAAAGTAAAGCTAACCGTTTTTTCTTCTCCCGGTTGCAATTCTACTTTTTCAAATCCTTTTAGCTCTTTTTCAGGACGAGTCATACTGCTTTCAACATCTTTTATATAAAGCTGAACAATTTCTTTCCCCGCTCTACTACCATTATTTTTCACGTTAACACTGACAGAGACAGTCTCCGTATCTATTATCTCTTTCTTATTTATTGAAAGATTACTATACTCAAAGTTTGTATAGCTTAACCCAAAACCAAACGGGAATAATGGTTCAATATTTTTCGCATCGTAATAACGGTATCCAACGAACACGCCTTCTTTGTATTCCACTTTGTCACCTTCACCAGGGAAGTTTAAGTAAGAAGGATTATCGCTTAAAACTTCCGGGAATGTTTCCGCTAATTTTCCGCTTGGATTTGCATCACCAAATAATAAATCAGCAATTGCTCCTCCTAATGCTTGACCACCTAAATAACCTTCGAATACTCCTTTTACTTTACCTATCCATGGCATTTCAATTGGCGCACCATTACTTAAAACTACAACGATATTACTTTGAACTTCAGCGATAGCCTCAATTAATTGCACGTGATTTTCTGGCATCTGTAAATGCTTTCGATCAAAACCTTCAGATTCATAACGATCTGGAAGTCCAACGAAAAGGACCGCTGTATCTGCTCGCTCTGCTATTTTTTTCGCTTCATTAACCATGCTTTCATTTACATCATCACTTGCAATATCATAACCTTGGGCAAACAATATGTTCGTTTTTTCACCTGATACCGTTTCAATTTCTTCGAGAATACTTTCAAGCTTTGTTGGATTAATATGAGAGCTTCCGCCGCCTTGAAAACGTGGTTGCTTTGCAAATCCTCCAATTACTGCTACCGTTCCCTCTTTTTTCAACGGAAGAATGGAAGCTTCATTTTTTAACATAACCATACTTTCACTTGCAACTTCTCTTGCAAGCTGATGATGCGCATCCTTACTATACACAGCGTTTTCTAATTGGTTATCATAAGCTTTAAAAATAATGTAAAGAAGACGCTCTGCTGCTTGATCAAGCTTTTCTACAGATAGCTCACCACAGTTAACTGCATCAACAATTTTCTTCTCACCAATTCCAAAGCTTGAAGGCATTTCTAACTCCAAACCGTTCGCTAGACTTGCAACACGCTTATTTACTGCACCCCAATCAGATACGACAAAACCTTCAAATCCCCATTCATCTTTTAAAATATCATTTAATAAATAGTTATTTTCCGAAGCGTATTCACCATTTACCTTGTTGTAAGCGCTCATTACTGTCCAAGGCTGCGCATCCTTAATGACATCTTCAAAGCTAGCAAGATAGATTTCACGCAATGTTCTTTCATCAATAATTGCATCTACTGACATTCTGCGATGCTCCTGATTATTAGCAGCGAAATGTTTTAATGACGTTCCGATCCCTTGACTTTGTACGCCTTTAACATGGTTTGCAGCCATTTGTGATGATAAATACGGGTCCTCTGAAAAATATTCAAAGTTTCTTCCGCATAGCGGCGAACGTTTAATATTTGCACCTGGTCCAAGGAGAACTCCTACATTTTCAGCCTGACATTCTTCTCCTAATGCAACTCCTACTTGTTTTATTAATTCTTTATTCCATGTACTTGCTAATCCTACTGCTGATGGGAAACAAGTCGATGGAATACTGTTATAAATCCCTAAATGATCTGCTCCCTCTGCCTGTTTTCTAAGGCCGTGTGGTCCATCAGTTACCATAATGGAAGGAATTCCTAATCGCTCAATCCCTTTTGTATTCCAAAAGTCTAATCCAGAACATAGACTTGCCTTTTCTTCTAACGTCATTTGTGAAATGATTTTTTTAATATCTCTTTTCATGATAACCCTCCTAAAAAACAATTAAGTAAACGCTTTCTTATTGCTATTATAGTTATTATCTTCTAGATATTATGGTATATTTTTTAGAATACTTGTAAAAATTTTAGCTGATTATAAATATGGTTACTATGCAGAATAAAAATGACCTGCTCTCGCATTGGCTAATTTTTATAGAATAAAGGAAAATATTTGAGTGTATTAAACAAGGGGAAAAGGATGTTTTAGGAGACTACCTGAATCAGGAGATCTTGGGGTGTTATCAAAAACAAGTCACTTGCGAAGCCAGAAAAATTCTGCTATCGCAGCATTTTTGAAGAAAACAACGCTAAGCAAAAAAATGCAATAAGCTACCCATATGGACAGCTCAGTTACATAATTATCGTTATTCAGAAGTAAATCTATTATTGGAATTAAATGTATTTATAACCATAAAAAAGTCCCTTCCAATCTTCTTCTGAAGGGACTTTTCATTTACATAATCTTCAAAAGTGAAGCGGAATTCATTTGTAAAGATAACATTTGAATAATTGTTTTCATAACAGCATCTTCTTCATTAGAGAGGGTAATAAAATTCGCAGCATCCTTTAATTCTTGAACTGCATTTCGGACAGCAAAGCTATATGTTGCGCGAGTCATGAGTTCTAAATCATTGTAACCATCTCCAAAGGCCATTGTTTCTTCAGGAGTAACATTCAATAAACGCTGCAAGTATTCAACGGTAGTTCCCTTATGAACATTGGCATTTGCTATATCAATCCAAGCTGCTTCAGAAGCAACAATATAAGCCGACTCAAAAAACGGAGATAGTCTTTCTCTGGTCTCCATACATCTTAACAATGGGTCGTGAATAGTGATTTTAATGAAATCATCTGTTATTTCATTAAAATCAGAGACTTGTTTTACTTGCGCATAGGACTTTCTGACAATAGCCACTTCTTCATGAGAGATGTTTTCTTTTATTATCGCACCGTTTCTTGTACAGGCAATAATGGTATGTTCTAAGCTCACTTTCTCAAGTAAACGAATAATTTTTAATCCTAAATTATTGCTTAGTAGAGATTCATAAACAAATTTTCCATTATGCTTGATTCTAGTTGCGCTATCCCCTAAAATCCATAAATCATCTGAATCATTGCCAAATAACTCTTCTACACGTTCACATTGTTTACCAGTAACGGGAGCGAAAACAACACCTTTTTCTTTCATAATCTTTTTTACATCCTTGTACAGTTCCCTGTTAAAATCACCACTATTATTCAAGAACGTTCCATCCATGTCAGTTAACACTAATTTAATCACTAGATGCCCTCCTCCAATGCTAAATAATTTCATCATATATTAACGATTACATAAAGCTTAAAAGTCTAATCCAGAACATAGACTTACCTTCTCTTCTAATGTCATTTGTGAAATAATTTTCTTAATATCTCTTTTCATGATAGATATCCCTCCTAAAAAATAATTAAGTAAACGCTTTCTTAACGCTATTATAGTTATTATTTTTTTGCTATTATGGTATATTCTTTAGAATACTTGTAAAAATTTCAGTTAACTATATATATGGTTACTATACAAAACAAAAATGACCTACTCTCGCATTGGCTGATTTTTAAAGAATTGAGGTAAAAATAATGAGTTGCTCCAAACTAGAGGATTTATATTATATTTGTAAACTAGTCTTTGACATACATAAAACACCTATCTATTTTCTTAATAACAAAGGGGATTTGGCATTTGAAATCTCGCCCAATTTTCAGCATAACCCTATATATTCTTCAAAAGAGGCGTTATTTAATCAACTATTTAGGGGAAATCCACCCTATACTTTTCCGGTACTTGAAGAGACTGCCTTTCTTGAAAATTTTTTCTCAATTAACTTACGTTTAAACGATCAACTGAGTGGGAATATCATCGTTGGACCAGTCCTTTATTCCAGGTTATCAGAAACTTCAATTAAAGGAATCGTTAATGATCTTCAACTAAAAATAGACAAAGAGGAAATGATTCAATATTATCAATCTCTCCCTATTTTAAGCAATTTGCAATTTTTAAATATAAGCATGGTTCTTTATTACATGCTGTATCAGAAACAGTTGGACGTAGCAGATATTCTGCAAAAAAACATGCTGGCAAAAAAGGTGGAATTTAAAATTGAACAACCCGAAATACATATATCGGAGCAACGACAAAGTATATTAACTCATATCGATCCACTAGCTGAGAGAAAAATATTTGAGTGTATTAAGGAAGGAAAAAAAGATGATTTGATTAAAAATCTAAGGAGATTACCTGAATCAGGAGAGCTCGGGGTGCTATCAAAGACAAGTCACCTGCGAAGCCAAAAAAATTCTGCCATTGCAGCTATTACACTTGCGACAAGGTCGGCTATAGATGGTGGACTATTCCCTGAAATCGCATATACCCTCAGTGATTTATTGATTCAAAAACTCGAAGAAATAAAAAAAAGTGAATCTATTTCCCCATTTTTAGAGAATGCTTTACTTGAGTTCTCAGAACGCGTTAAAAACGGGAAAATGCAAAAACATTCAAAACCTATAAACATATGTCGAAATTATATATTTACTCATCTTTACGAAGATATTACACTATCCCATCTAGCAGAAGTAGTCGCATTAAACCCTAGTTATCTATCTTCCCTTTTCAAGAAAGAGGTTGGAATTTCATTAGGCGAATATATTCAACGTGCTAAAATCGACGAGTCAAAAAAGTTAATGACTTATACGAGACATTCTATATCCGAAATTTCTACATTATTAAATTTTCACGACCAAAGTCATTTTACAAAGGTCTTTAAAAAACATACTGGTATTTCACCTAAACAATTTAAAAATGGATGCAGTTATTAGTTTAGAAAAATTTATCATACATACAATTCATAATCTCGCTTCATCCTCAAGAACCTTATGTTTTTGAACTGAAAAATAACTCGGTTCATACAGATCTTCGGGATGGCGACTGGATAATGAAATACTTTCGTATCTTCAATATTCCACTGTCTGTACGTGATGGACACTTGGCTCTGGCATATATATAACGCCACCAGTCGCCCACTCGACAAACTCTTCCGGTTTCATCTTTTTATTCATTTCATTTTTCACTTCATAATCACGCTCTAATATAGAAAGTATTTGCTCTTCCTCTTTCTTTATAACACTCTCCTATCCACCTGTCATAACGGTGATTAAGTGATCCTTTAGTTCTAGTATTGCACATTCTTCTCCATTTGCTGCTAAACGTCTTTTCTCTTCATACATTTCTCCTAAAAACGGTAAACATATATACTTCAAATCTTCTTCTGAAAGTGAATCAATATTTGTAATACACTGTGATAGATTTTGAAAATCCCCTTCATACAATAACTGAAGTAACGCTTTCCACGTATTATGTTCTTCTACAAACTGTAAGTGCTCTCTCATCTCTACCGATAATGATTTCCTAAATTCTTCCCATTCACTTTGAGTCTTTTCAAGAGTATCGATTAACCTTTTATGAGTAATTGCCGCAATGCCAAATGCACATTCAAAAAATATCGAATACCTCATGTGAACGTTGTATGTTTCCCTTTTTCTACTCGTTACGTGAAAGACTTCCATTTGATCCCCTCCTTGTTTGCTATGTATTAAACTCTATTTTTTTAGAATGTAAAAACAATATGAATTGAAATACATTGATCCCAAACATAATTTACATTCTTCATAACTTCTGATTTTAATCCAAATTTGGAAGAATAGGGGCTTTTTTATATACAAATAATAAGCCTCAAGGAGCTGTTGACATGCATTTCATATTAAATATGTTAGGGATTTTCGTTGTAATATTAATCGTTTTCCTATGTTCGCCTAATAAAAAACAAATAAAATGGAGACCAATCGTTATTCTAATAATATTGGAGCTTTTTATTACATGGTTTATGTTAGGCACCAAATTGGGCAGTATTATAATTAATAAAATTGCGTCATTTTTCAGTTGGCTACTATCATGTGCGAATGAAGGTATTCGATTTGCATTTCCTTCAGCTATGGAAAATCAAACAGTTGATTTCTTCTTTAGCGCATTACTTCCTATCATTTTTGTTATCACTTTTTTTGATATCCTTTCGTATTTTGGAATCTTAACTTGGATTATTGATAAAGTTGGTGCAATCATTTCAAAGATTTCTCGTTTACCAAAGTTAGAAAGCTTCTTTTCCATTCAAATGATGTTTTTAGGAAATACGGAAGCACTTGCAGTTGTTCGTGATCAATTATCTGTTTTAAAAGAAAATCGTTTGCTGACTTTTGGAATTATGAGTATGAGTAGTGTCAGCGGATCCATTCTTGGTGCTTATTTATCAATGGTTCCAGCGACATATATTTTCAGCGCTATTCCTTTAAACTGTATTAACGCATTAATCTTGGCTAATGTTTTAAATCCTGTAGAAGTTACTAAAGAAGAAGATGTTATTTATTCACCTTCAAAAAATGAAAAAAAAGATTTCTTTTCTACTATTTCAAACAGTATGTTAGTTGGGATGAATATGGTTATTGTTATTTTAGCGATGGTAATTGGGTATGTAGCATTAACAGCTTGTTTAAATGGTATTTTGAGCTTTTTTGTAGCCGGTTTAACAATTCAAAAAATCTTCTCAATTATCTTTAGTCCCTTCGCTTTTTTACTTGGTTTATCAGGCAGTGATGCTATGTATGTAGCAGAATTAATGGGGATAAAAATAACAACGAATGAATTTGTTGCAATGATGGATTTAAAATCAAACCTAAAGTCTTTACAACCGCATACGATCGCGGTTGCAACTACATTTCTAGCTTCTTTTGCTAACTTTAGTACGGTAGGTATGATTTATGGAACCTACAATTCATTATTTGGCGGGGAAAAATCATCAATAATCGGTAAAAATGTTTGGAAGCTTCTTGTTAGCGGGATGGCTGTTTCTTTATTAAGTGCTATGCTTGTGGGGCTTTTTGTATGGTAAATGAATATTGATTTCGTGTTAATTACAAAAGACACCCGAATTAAATTGGTGTGACTTAACTCATAAAATTGCATACCAATAACCCATAACTTTGCATCAAAATATCGTTTTTAAGGTCTAACTGTAGGTTTGAAATAAAGTTATACCGTTTTGAATAAATTTGCATCGTTACACCCCTTTGGATATGATTATCCAAAGGGGTGTTTTAATTGAAAAATAAATCTATTCCATTAAGAAATAGAACTCAAACTCATGCAAAGCCTTTAATTAGAAAAGCGATACTTTGCATGGGGAAAAATATTTAATCGCTAGATAATATTCTAATATTTTGGCTTTGCACCTTATTTATGTTAAATCGAAATAAGGAGCGAGCAAATTTGAATTATATAAATATTAGTGGTGAAATGAAGTCAGAGAGATTGGTTCAAGCCGAAAAAATGCTAGAAAATATGCCAAATGAAGAAATCGAATTTGGTAAATGGTTTATACAGCAATTAATGAATTTGAAGCATGTTTCAATTGATGAAAAGGTACATGATGGTGATATGATTCTAGATAACAAATGTAGAGTAATAGCAACACCAGGGCATACTTCAGGGCATATTTCATTATATTTTCCAAGTTTAAAAAGTGTAATTACAGGTGATGCAACTGTTCATGAGAATCATGAATTAGCCATTGCTAATACACACT
The DNA here is from genome assembly GCF_015071065.1 of Bacillus cereus. GTDB lineage: Bacteria > Bacillota > Bacilli > Bacillales > Bacillaceae_G > Bacillus_A > Bacillus_A cereus_BA. The sequence goes on from NZ_VOVA01000003.1 coordinate 378,867, forward strand.
TTTGTTTAAATGTTGAGAAAGCAGAACAGTCTTTGAGAAAGGTTAACAATCTTAAAGCTGAAGCTTACTATTGTTATCATGGTGGGAAATTTTCTTTATAATTGGGGGCTAAACATAAAAGCTCTCGAATTAAACAACTTTAAAGAGCCTTACTACACACTAGATTGTAGCAAGGCTCTTATATTTTTATAACAAAATTAAACAACTTTATTATCGGTTTACATAAATTTGCAAGATGTTTTTACAATAAATATTAAAAAGTATTTATATATATAAAATAACTAAAGTTCGGTTAGTGTTAAATAATAATATAGTTATTTAATTTTTTTCTATCCCTACTAAATCCCTTAAAATCAGTCACAATAAAGATGTTTAAAAATAGCCCTTATGCAACTAGAAGTACCGGCTAATTGAAAAACAATAGATAACAGAAATAGCTTTCAATTTCCTTACTGCCTGGTTAACAGTTTTTTATTATGACTTTATCAGTTCCTTTAAAGCATTCGTATTACTGCTTGTCAAAACGGGAATGAATTCAGTTATTTTCTCAATATCCCAGTCCCACCACTTAATGATATTGAGAATATCAATTGTTTCCTCGTCAAATCTATAACGTATAAATTTAGCCGGATTCCCTCCTACAATTGAATAAGGCTGAACATCTTTAGTTACAACAGAATTTGTGGCTATTATGGCTCCATCACCTATCTTAACACCAGGCATAATGGTAGCATTATAACCTATCCAAACATCATTTCCTATAACTGTATCACCTTTAAATCCACCACTTAAATTCTCTAAACCGACTGCCCAATCTCCACCAAATGCTCCAAAAGGAAACGTTGTAAAAGAATTTGTATTATGATTCGCACCATTCATAATAAATTTGGCATTGGATGCAATGGCACAAAACTTTCCGATTTTTAGTTTATCCCCTATAAAGTCAAAATGATAAAGGACATTTTTTTCAAAACCTAAAGGATTATTATGATCGTCATAATATGTGTAATCCCCAATTTCAATATTCGGATTAACCACTACATTCTTTAAAAAACATAGGCTTCTGATATTTTTCATGGGGAAAACACTTTTTATATCGGGACTACTCATTTTGCGACACTCCTAAAAATATATTTATTAGTTTCAATAACTATCTGTTCTATTTTATATTAACATTGTTTCTTAAATTCCTACCTCGTCAGTTTAAAAAGGGATATTTAAAATTAAACAATTTTATTGTTAGTTAACATATATAAATTCCCAATCCTATAGCGGTAATACTATTGACTCTGAAACAAATTATTATTTATAAAATCGCCTTTTATAAAACTAAAGGGGCTCTAAAAAGAGACCCTTAGTTTTTTTTGTAACCCTTAATTTATGATTATAAATCGTTTTAAATGATTACAACTTTAGTAAAGCATATCCTTTCACAACAAAACAGGAAGCATAACCCTGCATTTTATGCAAAGTTATGCTTCCTGTTATAATTGGGTGTCTTCATTAAATTGTTTTGATTGTTCTTTTATAATTCTTATCTCCGAATCTGTCCATTTCCACGAATCACATATTTTGTGGAAGTCAATGCAGGTAGCCCCATTGGTCCCCTTACGTGTAGCTTTTGTGTACTGATGCCAATTTCTGCACCGAATCCGAATTCATATCCATCAGTAAAACGAGTTGATGCATTATGATAAAGCGCCGCGGCATCAACAGATGTGAAAAATTTGCTGACGTTTTCCTCGTTCTCTGTAATAATCGCCTCGGAATGCATGGATCCATACGTATTTATATGATAAATTGCTTCTTCCGTAGTGGAAACCACTTTAACTGCCAGTGTGAGAGATAAAAACTCTGTTTCCCAGTCTTCTTCTGAAGCTAATGCAATAGAAGAATCAATTGCCAATGCTTTATTATCACCACGTAGCTCCACGCCTCTTTCCTTCAAGGAAGAAAACAGCTCGCTACCAAATTGCTGCGCCCAATTCTCATGAAGTATAATCGTTTCAATTGCATTACATACAGATGGGCGCTGTGTTTTTGCGTTTATAATAATATCAAATGCCATTTGTTTATCCGCTGTTTCATCAATGAAAATATGACAATTCCCCGCACCTGTTTCAAGTACTGGAACAGACGCTTCTCTCACTACAGTATCTATTAACTGCTTGCCGCCTCTTGGGATAAGAACATCCAAGTACTCATTCAATGTAAACAACTGCTTTGCACTATCTCGTGATGTATCTTCTATGAGCTGTACGCTTTCTGGAGGCAAACTTGTTTGTTTGAGCGCTCGGTGAATAACAGCAACGATAGCTTTGTTAGAATAGACAGCAGAAGAACTACCACGCAATATTACTGCGTTTCCTGTTTTTAAACAAATTGTAGCAGCATCCACTGTCACATTCGGCCTTGCCTCGTAAATCATTCCGACAACACCAAGTGGTACGCGCATCTCCTGAATAGATAATCCATTTGGCCTTTCCCATGCACTTACACATTCTCCAACAGGATCACGTAAATCAATTAGTTGCTTAATACCTTCAGTCATATCAATGATACGCTGTTCATTCAGCATAAGACGATCAAGAAGAGAATCAGAAAATCCTTTTGCCTTACCTTCTTCGATATCCTGTTTGTTTTCCTCTAAAATATAAGCTGTTTCTAATATCAGCTGATCAGCAATCGCAGCAAGTGCTTCGTTTTTTTGATTTGTAGATTTAAGCACAAGTTCTCTAGCGATTTTTTTCGCTTTTTGTCCCTTTGCTAACACTTCATTCATTTTCATTTCCTCCTTTTATAAAGTTAATAAGTAAAAATTTGAGACCCGTTAACTAAGTGTTTCCTGCCTATGGAATTAAAGAATTTGAGCAGTGGACTCTGCTCTCTCTATTCTTAAAATGAAACCCAATGATCCCTATGGATAACTTCATAGCTATGCCTTTCGCCTCTTGCTTGAATATCTTGGCTCTGCATACCTTTTAAATCCCTTAGTTCCTCCGCACTGTACCTGCATTGGCCTTTTCCTATTACGCGCCCTTGTTGTGTGATTACTTCCACGACTTCGCCTACTTGGAAAAATCCTGACACATTCGTAACACCAGCAGGCAGCAGGCTTTTTCCATGCTGAATGATAGCAGTAGCTGCTCCGGCATCTACTTCAATTTGTCCGTTAACAAGCGAATGCAAGGCGATCCATTGCTTGTTCATCTTAATCACTTTTTGAGGAGCATTACCGATATACGTTCCATCACCTTTGCCCTTCAAAACATCTAAAAACTTCTCCTGTCCACGTCCTGTTCCGATAAATACACTCACTCCAAGAGATAGTGCCGTCTTTGCAGCATCGATTTTTGATTTCATACCGCCAGTCCCAAGTTTTGAGCCAGCATCTCCAGCAAGAGAAGCAATTTCTTCCGTAACCTCAGGAAGGAAATAATATTTTTTCGCGCCCGCATTTTTCTGGGGATTTTTGTCATACAAACCGTTCACATCCGTAAAAATCATGAGCATATCCGCCGAAACAAGTCCGCTTACTAAAGCTGACAGCATATCATTATCACCGAACGTCAGCTCTTCTAAAGAAATGGAATCATTTTCATTGATTATAGGAAGAGCGGAACGGTTTAGTAGCTCGCCTAAAGTAGCGTAAGCGTTACTGTATTGTTCTTTTCTAGAAAAATCACTTCTCGTTAGTAAAAGTTGTGCAGTAACGATACCATATTTACGGAATTCCTCCGTGTACGCCTGCATTAATAAACTTTGCCCGACAGCGGCAGCAGCCTGTTTCCCTTTAATTGTCACAGGTCTGCTAGGATACCCTAGAGCAGAAAAACCTGCAGCGACTGCCCCAGATGTAATCAACAAAACTTCATGCCCTTCCTCTTTCAATCGTGCCAATGCGGCAACGTGATCTGAAAGTTGTTCTTTAGAGATGCCTCCATGACTCGCTGCCAAGGAACTACTCCCAATCTTTACAACAATTCGTTGTTTTTTCACTTTTGTATCCCCCAAGTCCAAAATCAAAGTTTTTCATAAATTACACTTTTATTTATACAGTTTACAGCTATGTCTATCCTCATCAATGCTGCACCTATCGTATTAAAGGGCAAAATAAAAATGACCGCTTCGCCCTTAATAAAATAAAAAGGACGAAACGGTCATTGTTCCGCGGTACCACCTTAATTGATATACATAGATATCCACTTGGCGCCTATAACGCAGGCGTACGCCTAAACTTTCATTTAAGACTCAGGGATAGGTTCGATACATTCTATACGAGGAATCTTTCAGCCGGTGAATTCCACTCTCTTTCGCAAGAAGAAATATGTACTAGTTCCCTTCAACGATTTACAATTTAATTTTTTTATATTATGCGATATATTTCGTTTTTGTGTCAAGAGATATTTTTAAAAATGAGTAGAGCGACAAGTTTCATGTATGAAATTATGGACATACTGGATGAAAGTAAAAATTGATATAACTATAACTCATATTTATAAACATAAAATCTTTAAATATAATGCATGTACTTACATAATGTCGAATATAATTTATTTTTATATTTTGTATTGCAAAAAGGCACACACTCTCTTAAAATATTTCTTTATATTGCATGGAGATATCATTATTATTTCAGAATAACAATATCAGACCGATATAATTTATGATAAAAGGAGCCAGATTGAGTTATTATGGACAAACAAATTGGATTCATCGGATGCGGAAATATGGGAATGGCTATGATTGGCGGGATGATAAACAAAAATATAGTGTCTTCAAATAAAATCATTTGTTCAGATTTAAACACTACTAATTTAAAACATGCTAGTGAAAAATATGGACTAACTACAACAACTGACAACAATGAAGTAGCTAAAAATGCTGATATTTTAATTTTATCAATTAAACCAGACCTATACGCATCAATAATTAACGAAATAAAAGAAGTGATCAAAAACGATGTTATCGTTGTAACGATCGCTGCAGGAAAAAGCATTAAAAGTACTGAGGATGCTTTTCATAAAAAGTTAAGAGTTGTAAGAGTAATGCCTAATACCCCTGCTCTTGTTGGAGAAGGAATGTCTGCGTTATGTCCTAATGAAATGGTAACAGAAAGAGATTTAGAAGATGTACTAAACATTTTCAATAGTTTTGGTCAAACAGAGATAGTAAGTGAAAAACTAATGGATGTTGTAACATCTGTAAGTGGTTCTTCGCCAGCATACGTATATATGTTTATAGAAGCGATGGCAGATGCTGCTGTACTAGATGGTATGCCACGAAATCAAGCATATAAATTCGCAGCTCAAGCTGTATTAGGCTCTGCAAAAATGGTACTAGAAACAGGAATACATCCAGGCGCATTGAAAGATATGGTTTGTTCTCCAGGCGGAACAACAATAGAAGCTGTAGCAACATTAGAGGAAAAAGGCTTACGAACAGCCATTATTTCAGCTATGCAGCGTTGTACGCAAAAGTCTGTTGAGCTATCTAGTACTAAAGAGTAACAACTGTAAAAAAGATCACTTTAGCTGAATACACATATCTTTAAATAGTTTTAGACTATATGCATATGTGGTTTACATGCTCCCCCGCTGTCAGTAAAAGATAAGCAGACAAATTCATGAATAATTGAGTTTGTCTGTTTTACATTTTATTATCTTGAAATATCTTTATAACTCTTATTGTTATTTATTTTGCAGATTAAGATACTCTTGTTATTACGTTAACGTCATTTTCATGTCTATTGAAATATTCTCAGAGACTAAGCATAATATCCATTAAAAAAGGTTGTGGTAGCAAACGTTCACATTGTTAACATAACATATTTACTGTCTTCTTTTATTCATGCCTGCGCATGAGCATTTCCGAATCCACCTCCATTACAATTTTCTCCATATCGTACATCTACTATTTAAACAAAAATTCCCCTTAAATCAAAAATGATTAAGGGGAGTCAGTCATATATGATGAAGTTATAGTTCTGATTTTACTGGAATAGAAACATTGTTTTTCACTAAATTTTTAACGTCTTTAAAGCTAACAAAATTGTTACTTTGCTCATCCCAAAGACGGAAACGGATTGACCGCAAACTTGTAGCAAGAGTAATCGTTGGTACATTTTTTAAAGGAAGCGTATTATTGTGTGCCTCTTCTAGTTTATAGTTAGGTACTCTTGGACTTAAATGGTGAACATGATGAAATCCAATATTACCAGTTAGAAATTGCAGGATTTTTGGAAGTTTATAAAACGAACTTCCTTCCACTGCCGCTTTCACATATTCCCACTCTTTATCTTCTTCAAAATAAGAGTCTTCGAACGTGTGCTGTACGTAAAACAGCCAAATACCTACTGAACCTGCTATTAAGAATATAGTACCATGCACTAAAAGAAACGATTGCCATCCGAGTGCCCAGCATAGTAACCCTACTAAAGCAACGATTAGAACATTCGTCAAATAGGTGTTCATGCGTTCCTTCTTTCTGGCACCTTTTCTGTTAAATCTATTTTTAAGTAGGAAAACATAAATCGGACCTAACCCAAACATAACCAATGGATTGCGATATAAACGATATGCTAAACGGAGTCTAAATGGCGCTGCCAAATATTCATTCACTGTAAGGGTCCAAATATCTCCTGTACCTCGCTTATCCAAATTACCACTTGTAGCGTGATGAACGGAATGCTCATGCCCCCATTGATCAAACGGGAATAAAGTTAAAACACCCATACCTGTCCCTACTATTCTATTTACACGACGACTTTTAAAAAAAGAATGATGGGTACAATCATGAAAAATAATGAAAACCCGTGTCATAAATCCAGCGGCCAATACAGCTGGAACTAATGCTAACCAATAAGAAACGGACAAACTTTTATAAGCAAGGTACCATAAGATAATAAATGGCACTACCGTATTGATGATTTGCCAAACACTTTTTTTTGCCGTTGATTTTTCAAAAGGAGCAACTTGTTTTTTTAAATTTTTAGTATTTTGTAAGGTCATTTTTTCTAATTCCTTTCCTTTATGTTGCTAATTCGTATTATAACACATTATTAGTAGTAGGTGTTATACGCAGGTATAATAAATATTTTATACTATGAAAATCTCTTTTTTCTTACTCATTCCTTACAAATTGCTTACGTCCAGAATAGCTTCTATTAATGCTAGCCTCATTATCTTTTTACGAAGATTCGTCATTGTTGTTCCTCCATAAGCTGTTTTCGAAATCCTCAATGTAACATTCGTATGTAAACAAGGATTTGATTTTCCATAACATTTACGCAAGCTTATATTTATTCTTTTTTATTATTAATTCCCCATTGTCACGAAACTAACAATAACCAGTTTTCTAAAGCGATAAAAAACGAATAACATACACAATGAACGTAATGTTCAATTGTTGCAACTGATTTTACCGGAACTGGATCTATTTCATGAAACAAATCAAATTACATTTAAAATAAAAAACTAGTCTATTTTGAAAACTTTCCTAACTTTTATTTAACTGTTCTTCTATATAAAATATAAAAATTTAATGTCCGTTTATTTAATTTTAAATCTATGATATATTCAAAATATTAATCATTGCAAAGTTAATAAAATGAAAACAAGGAAAATTTATGAAAAAATACATTTTATATTCATACTAAAATCACATAGTTTTTAGTATAGAAAGGAGATTCAAAATTTGAATAAGAATTTAACCAAAATTACATTAATAAGCGGTATCGCTCTTATACTTTATCATTTTTTCAAATGGTATTTAGTTGAATTCCTTACCCCATTTGTTATGCCATTTCTTTCAATAATAGTTCATGGATTGTTTTTCTTAATTTTAATTTTCACAATCATACATCTCATCAAATACAAAAATTGGAAACCACTAATTATTCAACTAATCATAGTAATTACTTGGATATGTATACCATTTAATGAGATTTATATAAATTTAGATTTTATTATCCATAAAGAAGACCGTGAAAAAGTTATAGCACTTATAGAACATAAAGAGTTAACTCCTAATGTTCATTATGATAGTAGACAAATTCATTTACCTAAACAGTTTGCATCCACTTCCAAAAACGGTGGGGATGTAATTATTCAACAAAATAAAAATGGTATTTCTGTTTTCTTCTTTACTTATCGTGGTATATTAGATAATTTTTCAGGATTTATTTACACACCAAATGATACTAGACCAAACAAATACGAATTTAATAATGAATATAAAGACATCACAAAAATAGAAAAAAACTGGTATTATGTCACATCACATTAAAGAACACAAAATTTTCTTTTAATTACATTAAAAACATACCGTATTTATAGAAATGGACTGCTTGTATACTATATACTGATCTGTACTGCATTCCCTAATTAGGCCCGACACGAATTCTTGTCGTATTAGCTCATTCAAGGTGATGCATTTTTTTTTACAAGTGATACATCTTTTTTATCATATACGTCGCTTTAACACCACTCAATATAGGGGTTGCTGTTTCAAATGACTCGAACCCTAACATAGGAGTAGCATAACACATCCATCAACTTAAGAATTTTCTCGTTTTGGATTATTTGTTTTTCTTAGCTTGATTGTGACAGGGCACTGCCAACAAAAAGCGATTTTCGTACACTAAGCGATCTTTTATATAAAAAAGCCGATTCCCTGTAAATTAAAGGATAATCGACTTCTTTATTATTCATTTAATTGTAGTATTTGAAGACACTTTAAAAATATTATCACCTTAATTATTATCTATAAAACAATCCGTTTCTCAGTTTCTGAATCGAAATAATGAACTTTTTCCATATTTAAACCGAGCTCTATATTTGATTGACTTTGCACATCTAAAGAAATGTCTACACGAGCTACAAAAGATTGTCCATTTAAGTTGGAATATAGATATGTTTCTGCTCCCATTAATTCTGCTACATCAATAGATACCGTTACTTTTGCGTTATATGGTAAAGCCTCGATTGCTTTTCCATAATAAAAGTCTTCTGGACGTATTCCTATTATGATTTCTTTATTCGTATAGCCCTTATTTCGCAAGCCTTTCATCTTCTCTTCCGGCACTTCAATTTTCCACTTATCAATCATAACTGCATTATCTGTTAATACTCCTTTGAAAAAATTCATTCCAGGTGAACCAATGAATCCGCCGACAAATACATTCTCTGGATTATCATACACTTCTTTCGGTGTACCGACTTGTTGTACAATACCATCTTTTAGCACAACTAAGCGCGTTGCCATCGTCATAGCTTCTATTTGATCGTGTGTAACATACACAGTTGTTGTTTGCAACTGCTTGTGTAATTTTGTAATCTCAGCACGCATTTGAACACGCAATTTCGCATCTAAGTTTGATAAAGGCTCGTCCATTAAAAATACCTTTGCATTTCGAACAATCGCTCGGCCTAAGGCAACACGCTGGCGCTGCCCACCTGAAAGTACTTTTGGCTTCCGGCTTAAATACTGCTCAAGCCCAAGAATTTTTGCTGCATGTTGCACACGCTTTTCAATTTCTTCTTTACTATATTTTCGTAGTTTTAATCCAAATGCCATGTTTTCATACACACTCATATGCGGATAAAGTGCATAATTTTGAAATACCATTGCAATATCTCTATCTTTCGGTGTAATATCATTTACTCGTTTTCCGTCAATATAAAAATCGCCCTCTGAAATCTCTTCAAGTCCTGCAATCATACGTAATGTTGTAGATTTCCCACACCCTGAAGGGCCAACCAAAACGATAAATTCTCCATCATTTACTTCTAGATTAAAATCTTTTACGATTGTCACATCATGATCATATTTTTTGTAAATGTTTTTGAATGATAGTTGAGCCATAATATCCTCCTAGAATTCGAGCTATATTTATAGATATTGTTAAAATTTATGATGACATGAATTATAAAATCTTCGAAATATCCTTCATACTGTCTAAAATATAATCCGCTTTCCCTTCTAAATCTTTCTTCCTGCTCGCACCCGATAAGACGCCTACTACTTTAATGTTACTATTTCTCGCAAATGTAACGTCTGTCAATGTATCACCTACCATAAGCACATCTTCTTCAGTGAGTGAAAATTTTTCTTTAAACATATGATAAAAATCACTTTCAGGTTTTGTTCTATTCACACCGTCATCTGCACCTAAAAAATCTACGTAATCATATAACTCAGTCATTTTCAGAGAATGAATAGCTGCATCAACATCGTCTGCCGTAACAACCCCAATAATATATTCATTGTCTTTTAAATAGCGTAATGTTTCCTTTGCACCTTCCACTTCTGTAAATACAAGATCATCTGCTGTAGAGTACTTTTTGAATAGAAGACATACATTATGAATAAAATTCTCTTTATCCACATGTTGATTTTCTAACAACGAATACCATGCAGCCGCAATAAAGTAATTTGTGCGACAAGCTAGTAAACTCGTACTCTCAAAATCATTATCATTCATACCAATAATCGTTAAGTAGTCATCTCGTTTACCTTTTTCATTTGGATATGTTTGAAATATATCATCTAACACACGATGCACAATTTTGTACCAAACTGAATCTAACTGTATTAATGTTCCATCTTTATCAAAAATAATCGCTTTATTCACCTTTTATTCCCCCTATAACTTCATTCCATGTTTTCATATTTTTATTCTGAACTTTATTATGAATAGGATTAATAAACGCTACTAATTCGTCCTCTTCCCATCCCTCAACTCTAGCGTACGCCCCTTCATTTAAAGAGAATGCAAAGGTTACGTCGCTGCCGTATTCTTTTTCAATCGTTTGTCCATTTATAAGTAGTCTCCACTCACACGGTTTATCTGTACGAATGTTGTAAATAATATTCCCTTTAGCCTCATCACCGACATAAATCGTTTCACCTTCGTTTTGAATTTCTATCGCCAGTTTTCTGAACCGAGAGAAATAAATTCTTCCGTTTTTGATCGCAAATTTCAAGTTTTTAATAGATAAACCGTTACATAATACATATGTTCCTGGATCACCGTAAATTGATGGGTCTTTTGATCCTGGGAATGTTTTAGACGGATGTAAATGCGAATCACTTCCCCCTATCCCCCAGATTTTAAGACCCTTTGACCACATTTGATCGAAACAACGCAAAGCTTCTAAAGTAGATGATTTACTTTTTTTATAAGTTGGATCACACATAATTTCCATCGTATGAACATTTTCTAAGTTAATATTAACTTGGTTCGCCCAAGGCTTCATAAATGGATGATTCACACTCAATAAATAGCCTTTTTCTTTCATGAGTGAAAATAGTACATTCATTTTTTCAGCACTAAATGATTCATCTACATACTCTGTAAAATCAACAAATTCTCTTATGCCAAATATATTGTAATGACCATAAGGAGTTGTAAGTTCCATAGATGGTATAATTAATGTGCTTCCTTTTTCATAAGATGGCATAACGATATTGTGTTCCGTCGCATATAAAAAATCTAATGCTTGTTTTTCACATACTTTCATTCCAAGTTCATCATCTATCTCGCCATCTGTTAAATCCGTATGTTCATGAAAATCCCCTTTGTACCAGCGATGCTCTTCATTTATTACCTTATTAAAACGGTCTTCATCGATAAAAACATTTTCCTTGCAAAAATGCTCTCTATTATACTTTCGTTCCAACTGATCATTCACTACTATATTTACTGTATAGTCGACTTTTTCTCCGGTAAACTTTACTACTTTCTTTGCACAATGTGGTATATACACGACTTCTAATCCCCAATTACCTGACTGTATTTCTCCTCCAATACAACCAGCGGAACAAAACTTTGAATCTTTCGAAACAACTAGTTTTTCATTTACAATTGGAGTTTGATATTGCATACGTACATAGCCGTTAGGATCTCTCAAGATTAGTAAAAGAGGAATTTTCCGGCTGTCACCTTGATCAATAGTTAATGTAAAGTTTGTAATATCAGTTTCATCCATTTGGAAACAATGTTTATTTTTTACGAATGAAGAAAGTGTTATCGTACTTGTTATTACGATCATAGTTCTCACACCTTTTTAAGTGAATTTTAGAGGCACTTCTTTCGTTAAAAAGCACCTCACGTTAGTCATACAAAACAGGTTTATTTCTTCTTTTTCAGAAATTTATCTAACTCTTCTTGCGCAACTTTAGCTGCTTCATCTAACGCTTTTTTTGCTGGAACTCCCTCAATCTCTACTTTATCTTTAGCTACATTTAATGCGTCATTGATTTTCCCGCCCGTCGGGTCTACAAATGGCCCTACTCCATAATTGTTAGCTTGCTCTACTGGGATTAATGCTTGTGGTTGTTTTTTTACAAATTCAGCATATGGACTGTAATCTGTTACATTGTTACGAACAGGGATATAGCCTGTTGCCATGGACCATTCAGCCGTTTTCTCAGTACTTGTCGCAAATTTCATAAAGTCATATGCACCTTTTGCTACTTCTGGGTCAATATTTCTCGTTAATGTGAATAAGTATGTTTCTAATTTTGGCGCTGGTTTATTATTTCCCCAAGCTGGTTGAGGTAATGCTTCAAAAGTGTTAAGACGTTCTTCTTCCGTCATTCCTTTACCTAATGATTTAAAAACAAATGCTTGGTCACCAGATGATCCTGTGAACCCTAATGTTCTACCTTCGACTAAATCAATTACTGTTTTATCCCAATATTCCCATCCAGTACCACCTGAATGTATTTTCATAATTTTATCTTCATGAAGCCATGTACGGAATTTCTCCCATACCGTAACCCAAGTATCATCGTTAATTAATACTTTTTTTCCATCTTCACTTAATACATTGCCTCCAGCACTACGGACTGCATCAATTAAGTTTGACGTCCCCCACATTGGCATCCACCCAGCATATGAAACATTTCCGTTTTCACCACGTTTTGCGACTGTTTTTGCTACCTTTTCTACACCTTCCCACGTCTTTAAATTATCTTTTGTAAAGCCATTTTCCGCTAATGCTTTTTTATTATAATAAAAGATTTGTGTTGTACCGTAAAACGGAATTCCATATAACTTCCCGTCAATTGTTGCTTGCTCCATAAAACCTTTTCCGTAGTCTTCCTTTTTAAAATCAGTATCATTTTTAACAGATTCATCTAAAGGTACGATTAACTGTTTTTTAACATATTCTTGAATGACATCTGAACCTAGTAATGCGATTGCTTCTTGGTTATTCGCTGCAAATCCACTTTGTAGCTTTTGATAAGACTCATCGTAGTTACCCGCTTTCGTCGTTTTCACTACATATTTGTCCTGACTTTTATTGTATTCTTCCACGATCTTGTCTACACGATCTGCAAGAGAACCACCCACTCCATTTATGAATGGAACAACAACCTTCTCGCCTTCTTTACTTGCTTTAACCGTACTTCCTTTTCCGCCTGAACACCCCGTAAGTGCACTAACAAACAATGTTAAAACTGTTAGAAGCATGCATAGTTTTTTCATCCCACATATCTCCTTTACTATTTAATTACCCCTTTATTCCTGAATCAGTAACACCAGATAAGAACCATTTTTGTAGAATTAAAAATACGAGTAAGAGCGGCACCGTTGCGATTGTACTTGCAACCATAATGTGTGACCAATCTCGTCCTAAAGAACTATTAATGAAATAATCAGCAATTCCATTCGTGATTAACTTTTGTGTATTATCTTTCAAAATAAGAGCTGGCCAAATGTAATTATTATAGTTACCAATAAATGTGACCAATCCTAATGTTACAAATGATGATCGTGTCATCGGAAAAATAATTTTCCAAAGAATACGCCAATCACTTGCTCCATCAATTTTGGCTGCTTCTACTATTTCAAAACCAACTTTGTGGAACGTTTGTTTTAAATAGAAAATACCGAATACGCTAACAGCCATAGAAATCATGTATCCAAAATGTGAATCAAGTAGCCCAAACTTCCCTAACATTACATATACAGGAACATACGATACAGCTCCAGGGATCATATAGGTTGCCATCACAACACTAAACGTAATATTCTTGCCTTTAAACTTATAAAATGCCAACATATAAGCAAAAAGTGCTGACGAAACAAGTACATATATAGTAATGATGAAAGAAGTATAGAAACTATTAAATAAATATGTGCTAAATGGAAGGATATCTAATACTTGACGATAATTTTCCCAGTGAAATTCCTTAGGCCAAAAACCTCCTTGTAACACTTCACTAGATGTTTTAAACGAACCAAGTACCATCCATATGAATGGAAAAACAAATAGTATACTTGATAACGCTAGAAAGAGATGCTTTACGATTAATGGACTTTTTTTCATATTATTCACCTTAATAGTTCACCCACTTGTCACCTATTATTTTGTTTATAACAGATAGTAGAATTGTAATGATTAGTATGATAAATGCGATTGCTGTTGCAGATCCCATATCAAATTGTTCAAACCCTTGTTGGAAGAATAAATAAAGTAACGTACGCGTCGAACCACTAGGTCCACCTTGTGTTAAAATTTTTATTTGATCGTAAGCCTGCACTGAAGAAATTGTATTGACAACAACTAAGAAGAAAGTTGTTGATGAAACCATTGGCAATGTTACATATCGAAATTTCTGCCATGCATTTGCTCCATCAATACTAGCTGCTTCATATAAACTATCTGGAACTTTTTCTAATGCGCCGATATAGAAGATCATCGTCCAACCAACTAATTTCCAAACTGTCACAATAATGACTGCTAACATCGCTGTTTGACTACTTTGAAGCCAGTCCAAACCTGGTATCCCGAAAAAGTTTAGAACTTTATTAATAACTCCAAATTGAGGTTCATATAAAAGTGACCACACAATGGATACAGCTATTGTTGGCGTTACCCAAGGTGAAAAAATCATTAATTGGTACAATGCAGAACCTTTGAATTTTTTTCGGAAGAATAATGCGAATCCTAAACCTAATGCAATCGTCGGAATGACTGTTCCAATTCCGAAATAAAACGTATTTAGCAACGCTTGCATAAAAGAATCTTGTGTAAATAAATTGAAATAGTTTTCTAAACCAACAAAGTTAAAATCATTCGTCATAAAATCCCAATCAGTAAAACTAATACCTAAACTAATGAAATTCGGAATAATCCAAAATAATATTAGAGGTATTCCAACTGGTATTAAAAAGAACACAGCTTTTGATAGTTTTATTTGCATTCTTGCCACCTCCTAATTCATATTGTACGAGTATATTATTAACACAATGTTGTTAATTTGTTAATCAATTGTAAAAACAACAAATTAACAAAATAAAACAACATATAAACAATAAAAGAAGACTATTTCTCAACTTACTAAGAAATAGTCTTCTTTTTTGTTTTGCTATACTGTTATTACTTCTATCCCATTACTTGTTAACACATTGTGCCACGCCTCATCGAGCTTAGCGTTTGTATATAATGCATCTATATCACTAAAATTCCCGCTTTTATAAAACTTTGTTAAATTAAACTTTGACTCATCAGCCATCATGACAACTTGTTTTGCATTATTCTTTAACTGCTTATATATTTGCGCATCTTCAATATACGAACATGTTAGTTCTTTTTCTAAAGAAATCCCATCACAAGAAGCAAATAACTTATTAACAGTGAAATGGTCAAGATAGTTTAACGTCATTTCTCCAGACAATGCTAATGAATTTGTATTCAATATTCCTCCAATGACTATTAACCTGCAATCAAAGGAATCATATTGTTCTTTAAGCTCAATAATTTTATTTACAGCTGGTATCGAGTTTGTTAAAATCGTCAAATTCTTTTTATCGTGTATGTAATCTAAAATTTGCATTGTGGTTGTCCCAATTTCAATTGCGATAATATCATTATCTTCTACGAGTTTACTTGCTTCCATTGCAATTTTTCGTTTTTCTTCAATATTCTCAGCTCGACGTTTATCAAAATGAAATTCTAGTGTTTGATCTTTTTTCTTAATTGCACCACCATGTATTTTCGTAAGCTGCCCTTCCTTGTGCAACATATCTAAATCTCTTCGTATCGTTTCTGTCGTAACATTTAATACCTTCGCTAAATCATTTACCATAACTCGGTTATACTTTTCTAACTCATCTAGTATGTATTTTCTTCGTTCAAATTGTGTGTACGATTTCATTTCATTAACACCTCGTCAAATTACGCAAAATATTGATTTTCTAAAAACTCTTATTATAAGAAAGACTTAATCGTTACTTTTAACATAACATCATTTACAGAAAGAAGGAACGATTATCTTCATTAAAATTCAAAATTGGTTTAACAACAAAAACACGATTAAAAAATAAAAATTTATTGTTAAACGATAAATATCATGTTAGATTAAATAGATAATATTTAAATGAGGTGCTTTATATGAAACAAGGATCAACACTCTTTTTAAAGACAGCTATTATTCTTATTGGAATCCCTGTTCTTGCTTTATGTATATTTTTAGTCCCTAACATAGGGAACTATGCAGCGGAATTGTACCCCGATATTGCATATATAAAATATCTTATTTTAATCAATCTATATGCAACGGTGGTACCTTTTTATTTCGCTCTGTATCAAGCTTTTAAACTTGTAAGCCACATTGACAAGGGTAATGCCTTCTCGAAATTATCTGTTAGAGCTTTAAAAAAGATAAAACACTGCGCAGTAACAATCAGTATTTTATATGTGGTAGGCATGCCACTCTTCTATCTTGTAGCAGAGAGAGATGATGCACCTGGTATTATTATACTTGGCATGCTCCTAATCTTTGCTTCAATGGTTATCGCAGTCTTTGCTGCCGTTCTCCAAATACTTTTAAAAGGTGCGATAGATATAAAATCAGAAAATGATTTAACGGTCTGAGGTGAATAACATGGCAATTATCGTGAATATTGATGTAATGCTAGCGAAAAGAAAAATGAGTGTAACTGAACTTTCAGAGAAAGTTGGAATTACTATGGCTAACCTTTCTATATTAAAAAATGGAAAAGCAAAAGCAATTAGAATTTCAACTTTAGATGCTGTTTGTAAAGCATTAGAATGCCAACCTGGGGATATTTTAGAATATCAACCTGAAGATACCGAATAAAAAGAGTCCTTCTATTAATGAAGGACTCTTTTTATTGCTCATTACGGTGCAAAGCTAACTTGACCAGTCAATACTAAAATAATTGCGATTATCCAAAATATAATAAATGATGAGGACAGTATTAATGAAATAATAGCAAGCCCCTTCTTCTCTGTTTTTTTCGTCATTGTGATTATTGAAAGTATGATACCTACACCTGTCAGAGCAATTGTAATATAATCTCCCACTATATTACCCGCATTCGCTATCCTCGTCGGAGTTATAAAAACGAATAAAAAACACATAATGCCGATGAGTAAAGATATATAGCTTATTATACTATACTTCTTTTTGGGAACTATTTCGATTTTCATAATTACCCACCCCTTCTATATAGCTATGTGTTCATATTAGCACAAATAACCATAATTTGGTTAAATCCAAAAACAGATAAAGTGGAAGTTTCCACTTTATCTGTTTTTTATTTAATATATAAACCTGCTATTTCCTCTTTATCATTATAAGTTACGATAAAGGTACGTTGTTCTTTACTATATTTTGCTACGAGAACAACTGTATATAAACCATCTTTTTCTTCAATCGACTTTTTTTCAATATTTTCGAATGTACCAGCTTTTTCAATTACAGACGTAAGATCTTTCATTTTCTCCTCTGATAATGCGGTTTTCATCTTGCTATCAAATTTTTCATGTACTTCTTTATACTTAGTTTCATTTAGTAACGTTACAATTTCTTCCGCTTTCGGAATAAATTTTTTTGAAGTACTTTCATCTACTTTATTACCCGTACATGCGACGAGTGCAAATGTCGCGATAGCACCAATGATTATGAGTAACATTCTTTTCATTTTAATACACCCTTTCTTTTTAAGATGAAACTATAACTAAATACAAGTAAAGCACAAATTGCTATTGTAGCTTCTACAGTAAATATAGCCCTATCTGCTGGTACGTATAGCGGTATGATGCCTGCTAGTGTATTTACAGTCCCATGGATGAAAATTGCATATACAACATAACGAAATTTCTTTTGGACAACAGCTTGCAATACAATGAATGACAGACCGACATGGATTAACATCGCAAAGATACGTTCCACTCCACCGACAAAATAACTATCCGTATTTCCGCTAACTGTTTGCGATAATAATAGAGATACTACTGGAATACCGACTATCAACACAGCTTCAATACCGCCATGCCCTACTCCGAATAAAAATCCAGACTGCCAATCTCGTTGTTTCATAAAATAGCGCATTGCAATAAAACGAGCTATCTCTTCAAAAATACCAGCTGACAAACTGAGCATAATCGCAAATACTATAGGCTGCATTACACTAAACATTGAAAAAGCTGTGCTATTTCCATTTAAATAATTCAGCATTGGTATACGGATTAAAACTTGTGATACAACAAATGCCAATACGCCTAGCATATACGGGATATAGCGTTTCTTCCAAAAAGCATATAAAAGTGCAACAAGCGGTAACCCTATACTTATAAACGCTGTAAAAATAAGACCATTCATCTCGTTTCACCTCTTACTTGAAGTGTATAAAAACGATTGAAGAAAGTATGTAGTTATTTCTTATTCGGTTTGATTTCCATCATAAATGGTTATCTATTTTTTTAGTATGAAAGTTTGCGTGAAATGAGGACTCATATAAGCCGTTTCTAGCGTTGCATTATTCGTTTTATTTATAATACGTTTTAATGAGAATAACCCATATCCTCTGCCCTCTTCTTTACTCGAATAGTTCTTCTCATAAATTTTTTGCAAATCAATCTCTTTATAATTGGAGCTATTACGAACAACAAAATATTGCTCTGCATCCATTTCAAAAAAGGCAATTTGCAGTACCTTTTCCTCACTATGTACCGCCTCTTCAGTTGCATTATCTAATAAGACTGAAATGATACGAATAAAAGGAACTATAGGCATCGAAACCGTCGCTATTTTTTCCGGAATATCAAGCATTACTTTTATTTGTTGTTGCTGGGCAGTACCCACTTTTGCTCTTAATACACTTTTTACTTCAGATATATGTATACGAGATAATTTCGCAATATCGAGTTCATGATCGTTTATTAATTTTACAGTTGGAGTAATAACGTCATAATACACTTGCTCGATTTCATTCACATTTTTTGTACGTATTCCCGCTTCTAACGCAAGTAAAACATTAATATAATCGTGGCGGAAACTAGCCAGTTCATCATGCATCGATTCTAATTTCTCAACATAATCGAGTAATTCTTTATCTAAACTTGTTTCATGTTCTTCTACCAACTTCTCTTTCGCCAAATGCGAACTCAGTAATACAATAAGTAGTAATACTAAGAACAATATAATTGCTGAAATAAAACTCAATTCTCCATATTGCTGATTTAACTTTACTAAAAAATCAGTGGATGGACTCGTTAAAATTAATTCAATAATAAACCCGATAATTAACAAAATATAAGTAACATAATATAGTGGACTTCCTACTATGTACTGAGCGATGCTTTGAATTCGTTTACGAGCTAATACAATACCTATAAACGTTATGAGCGACACGATAAGATGAATTATACTCGCTGTCCATAAATAGAAATCAAATGGTGTTAACATAAATAGTTTCATACCCACTTCGAGAAATAGCATTTTCACAAGCGTAATAATAACCATGCTAACAAGTGCAAAATATAAATTCCGCATAAAGTTCAATTCATTTTGCATCAATCCTAAACTTATAAGAAATAACACAATTGTACTATTAAGCTCTGGATATCTCGTTACTGTTACGACAATTGCAAGTAAAATAATAAATACAACACTTAAAGACACTAACATTCTATATGACAATCTATTGTACCGGA
Organism: Bacillus cereus; assembly: GCF_015071065.1. Classification (GTDB taxonomy): domain Bacteria; phylum Bacillota; class Bacilli; order Bacillales; family Bacillaceae_G; genus Bacillus_A; species Bacillus_A cereus_BA. The sequence goes on from NZ_VOVA01000003.1 coordinate 398,843, forward strand.
TTAATTGAATGTATAAGAATGTATGACTCATACTAGTAAGCAGTAGTGCAAATAAATCATAAATATACATTACATCTCACCCTTTAACATTTTACGTACTTTACTAACTAAACGGCGCGATACTGGAATTCGTTTCCCACTTTTTAATATCATCATCTTTTGCTTTGCATTATAAGAAGACATTTGCGTAATATTCACGACATATGATTGATGACAACGAAATAAACGTTCATCTACTATTTCAATCTCTTTTAATGTGCCATAAAAATAAACGATTCGATCTAACGTTACTAATGCTAACCGATGTGGTTCATCGGTCATAATATATTCAACTATATGAAATGGTACTCGCACAGTCGCATTATTATTTTCAACGATAAAATCGTCGGTTGGAACGATATGCTTATTACGCACTTCATATTGAAGTAAACATTGTTCAAAAACTTGATAGCGTTCTTCATAAGGCAACCCTTTATCGATAAAGGTTAACGCCGATACCATATATTGATAGGAAATTGGCGCAAATTCAGAATGCGTTGTTACAAACACAATGATCCCTTGTGTATCATATTTACGAATCTCTTGCGCTACTTGCAGCCCTTTACGTTCTTCTCTTTTAATCTCAATATCTAAAAAATATATCGGTACATAAGTCGCCCTTGGAATGTTTTTAATAATAGTTTCACTTTTACTAGTTACTTCAATAAAATCATAAGGCAGCATATATTTTTCACAAATCTCCTCGACTAGCCGCTTCATTTGCTGCGCTTGTATGACATCATCTTCTAAAATGAAAATACTCATATTATCACTCGCTTTATAGAAATCTTTCACTTACTTAAACAAGTTCAAAAACACACCCATTCATCTATAGATTTATCTATAAATATATAATTCACATTGTTATAACAATCTCCTTCTATACACTTGAAAGTATTAATCCACTATAGTTTTTTTAAACATAGAAAATAACCTCTACTTTCCGAGTAAAAAGTAGAAGTTTTAATCAAGCCATTTGCTCCCTATCTCTATCAATAACTACTTTAAAAAACTCAGAGTAATGCGATAAAGAATAGTCCGCTACATCACATTTATCTTGAAACATACATGTTAAAATACCTAATTCCTTTGCAGGCAATAGATCTAACTCTCTATCTCCAATTGCTAGATCAATATTGTACTTTTTATGTAAATGATCATAAGCTAAAGAGTTTGGTTTTCGAGGGAAACCATCGTCAATTGTAACCATATCGACGAAGTATTTGTCCCATCCATAATACTTTAAGATTTCCATAACTCCTGCCCTATGTTTATGTGTCATAATCACGTTTTTATGTGCAAATTTCAAAATCTCTTCGACACCTTCAAAGGGTTTCATATCTTTTGGAGTAAAATTTCTCTTCAAAACCTTAATCTTTTCTTCCTGATCATTTGAAATATTGTAATACTGAATTGCGTGGGAATATGATATTTTTAAGTTTCTGTATATTTCTCGTTTATCTACTTCATCACCTAATATTTCAGAAAGCATCATTGTATATGCAGGATACGTATCAAATAACGTCCCGTCAAAGTCCCATAATATATTCATTTTATACACCTTCTATTTTGTACTTACTTATATTGTTACATATTGCGTATTACGAAATCCGCCTTATCCCTCGGCGATTCCACTTCCAAATAATACTCCTCAGCTTTCCAATACCTACTTTGAAACTTTGGAAGGTTTTTTTGCGTTTCCTCACTCTCACGTAGAAACCTCGTCTCTCTTGAACAATCCAAATACACCATATAATGAAAGAAATCTCTCCATTCTTTTCGCTGCAGAAAAACTCCTTCAACAATTATTACACCTACTAAAGGAAGCTGTATGTCCTTCATTTCACATGTGTCTGTTTCATCATGATAGAAAGGCAATTGTATTTGTATATCGCTTTGTAACTTTTGAAAAAGGTTTCGCAGCAACCAATCGATATCCCATTGAAGATTATAATACTCATACCACTCCTCAAATCCAGTAGCATATCGTTTATTACGCTGCGTAATGTAATCATCAATATGGAATATATGAAACAGGATTCCACTTTTCTTCATATCTTCTTCCAACTCTTTAACCAAAGTTGTTTTACCTGAACGACTTAGTCCGTCTATACCTAGGATAAATCGCTCATCTTTATGTTCCTTAATAACTTTCATTATTTCACTTGTGCTCATTACTTTTGCCAATCTTCTTTTAATAATGAATAAACGACCGTATCATGAGCAACATCATTTTGAATCATATATTTTCGAAGTAATCCTTCTTCTTGAAATCCGGCTTTTTTTAATAAATTACGGGAAGCTTCATTTTCTATATATACGACAGCTGCAATTCTTATGAAGTGCAACGTTTCAAACCCGTAAGCTAGCATTGCTTGCAGTGCTTCAGTTGCGTATCCTTGCCCCCAATATGTATCATCTAGCTCATAACCAATTTCAGCTCGTTTATGATGATTGTTAATTAAATGAAATCCACACGTACCGATTAATTGATCCGTACCTTTCTTCTCTATCCCCCAGCGAAACACACTTCCCTCTTCATTACGCTTTCTAAACGTTTGAATAGTCGTTTTCGCTTGCTCAATATTTTCAAAAGGGTCCATTCCGAAATAACGAATAACGGATTCTTTTGAAAAATAATGGAACATTGTTTCTCCATCTAATAGTGTAAGTTCTCTTAATAGTAAACGTTCTGTTTCTAATTTCGGAAACCCCATCCTCTTTTCCTCCTTCTATTCTAATGAACTACAAATTTCAATATAATTACCATCTGGGTCAGAAATGTAAGCAATTGTTTGTCCCCATGGTTTCGTCATCGGTTCAACTAGTACCTTAACTCCCTGTTCTTTTAATTCCACAATTGTTGCCGTTACATCCTCTACAACAAACCCTAATTCAAAATGAGAAGACTGTAATACCCCTTCTGTAAGAGGTAGTCCTGTTAACTCCTTAACATCCTCTCGCGTATTCATTGCTAAAATTGTAGATCCTGTTTCAAATTCAATATATGTACCGTGTTCAGCTCTTATTGGTAATTTTAAAATTTCTTTATAAAACTGAAGACATTGTTCAAACTTTTCTACATATAAAATAATGTATTTCATTTTTAAGTTCATAATAATTCCTCCTTTACCTTCACCTCTAAAAATTCGACAAATGTTTTCAAAAACCTTGTACCTTATAGAGTCGAGCACAAAAAAATGAGGCCGATTTCTCGGCCCCCAGCTTATTGGCATAAAACAGGAGATTTGGTTTGGACATAACCAGTTCTTACATAGTATTATATTTTATTTTTTCTGAATTTTAAATACAATATACACCTATTTATGTTGAGAAAGTTTTTTTACTTGCATAAAATCATACCGCTTAAGAAATGCTACAAATGGAGGTGTATACATATGGAACCAATGCTATGTCCAAGCTGTAAAACGAACCGAACTCGCTTTAATATCCTTGAGCAACAAGTAAAACCAGTAAAGTTAAATCCACAAACTGGTCAAGTAGAAGAAGAATACACAAATGAAACGATGAACGCTTTTCATATGGCTTATCAAGGACCTACTTACCGCGTCCAATGTGCTGTATGCGGGCTTGTTGAAAATCCAGAACAATTTATTAAACCGGCTCAAAATCAGTCTTTCTCTTAAATATTTCCCTACCCCCTATCAATTTTCTATAGGGGGTTTTTCCGTTTTACGTAAGCAAGGTGGACAATTGCTGTTTAATCAAAGGTTCCTAATTCATCTACATGTCTACTATTCATACACCGTCATATATTTTTCTTTTCCACACAAATATAGCGGCCCAATAGAATCAAAGAACAGCTAAGCCTTGCGACCCAAAGTAAGGAAAATTTGATGAAGCAACAACCTGCAACCTTACTAGACTACCATCACTTTGAATATTAAATACTGACACTGTACCCTGATTTCCATTAAGGGTGTAAAAATGTCGTCCATCTTTACTCACTCCAACATCCATCGGAAGACCCGGTGCTGTCCCCGGCGGTGTACTAGTAATATGCCTTACTACTGACAGTACTCCATTGGGGGCGATTTGGTAGGTGGAGATGGTGCCACTTAAAGTGTTCGTAGTGTAGGCAAAACGTTCATCCTTCGTTGTTATAACCCAACAAGCAGTTTTATATCCGTTTTGTACAGAGCCGCTGATTACGTGAAGAGTACCGTCATTGCTCAATGAATAAGATGACAACGCATTTGAAACTGCTTCTGTAACTAAGAGAATTCCGGACGATAGAAAGTAAGCACCCAATGGGCCTTTACCGTAAGAATCATTAACAATTGGTCCTGTAACCGTACCATCTTTATTTACATGGAAGACACTGAGATGGTTTGATGTAAGCTCGGAGACAACAATTTTACTACCATCCAGGGTGAAGAGAACTTGTGCGGGCTGAGCATTAAAGGTACTGAGAGCATGAGTGGATCCTGGAATAGGTGTAAGATTTCCCTTATCATCTATGTGAAATCCAGTAATATTTGATGCAAAATTGTTTGCAGCATTACCTACATTGGAGACATAGAGAAGATTATCATACACACCAATGCTATTGGGCTGAGCACCTCCTGATGGCTTTACATCCACGAAAATCGGTACCCCGTTATCTGCTATGATAAAACTACTGATACTATGACTGCCTGCGTTAACTGCAAATAGGAAACGACCATCACGGGACAAAGTCAGAGAAGCTTGTGATGCTAGAGGATCTATACCATCGTTTGCCGTTTCTGTAGAAACTTCCTTTATACCAGTACCTCTTCCGTAAGTTCGGTAAGAACCCACAAAGGTGAGCATTCCATTCGTATCCATATGAAAAGCAACAATGTGATTCATTACTTCATTATTAGTCATCATGTATACCATACTCGCACGAGCACGAAAATAATTGTTCATTCTCTGCATTTTATGACTCTCCTCCCTTCATAATTTTATATGGTTCTTTTTCCATTTAAATTCCCATGCAAATGGAAATTGATTTAGAAATATCTCTTACTCATCTCGTAGTTTCTTTAAGTGAAAACCTTATTCACTTCCATATTATATTTTCAACTCCACACCCTTTTGGTAATATTTACATAAGAGAGGTGAAATAAATGATTTTAAATAAAAAGTTAATGATTCCATCTACATTTCTACTATTAACTTGTCACATAGGTATTTTTTACTTTTGGATTTTCGATTGGAAGAAGATAACAACTCCTTACGGTCTAGCTATATGGATTGTTTCTACTGTTTGCGGCTTTTTACTTTATTACCACTTTAAACATCAAAACTCTAATAAAATAGTATTAATCAGTAGTTCATTATTATTAATTGTTTCTTCATCATTTATGATTTTTTTAGGTATTATTACTAGTATTATCTTTGTAACTGTTAGTTCTATGCCTTAAATATATAGTCTTTTATTATGTAAAAAAGAGTGAACAAAATAAAATTACATAGAAATGAAAGAAGATGATTCCCGTATAATATCTACGAAATCATCTTCTTTTAAAATCCACTCTTTATTATAATATTTCGCTTTTCAATTTCTTAATTTTCCAAGAGATCCTTATAAAGAAATAAACATACATACAGCTAACAAGCCCCATCATAACTTTCGCCCACATTGGCACTATTGATTCTGTTGAATTTAAAAATGTGTTAAACATTAACGGTAACATAGCTATTGAAATAAATGCAATAAATTGTAATAACTCCTTCATTTTTTGCACCTTCGTGTCCTTCTCTGAATATATGTCAGGTAACTCATTTTCCTCTTCTACTTCTTTACAAAAATAATTCCATCTTGTAAAACTCGTTACGCTTTTCCAACCAGACATTTCATATATTTCGAAGTACTCTTGTTGTTTTTCTTTTGAATCTCTATAAACCAATCTAAAATCCGCTTTATATATTACATCTTTCGGCTCAGTTTTCTTAAACGTATACATCATATTATATTTTTGTAACGCCCAGCCTTGCTGATGCATCTTTCGTAAAAAAACTTCTTCTTTTTCTAAATTCCATGCCGTGAAAAATTTAAATACCTTCTTTGTCTCCATCTTCCATTCACTCCCCTAATATACTGTTTCCATTTCTTACAGATCTCTGTAACCTGTTATACTCTAGCTCTAACACTTCTCTCCCAAACGGTGTTAACTCATAGCATTTTTTCCTATCAGTAGATGCTACTTCAACAATTAACTTTTCTTTCAATAACTTCGTCGTATTCCCGTATAAAGTACCAGGACCGAGCTTTACTTCCCCATTTGTCATCTCTTCTACCATTTGCATAATTCCATAACCGTGCATTGGCTTCACTAGTGACAATAATATGTAATATGTCGCCTCAGTTAATGGAATATATTTTTGCGCTTTCCCATTCATTATAACTACCTCCGATACATCGCCTCATGATATATCGACTTGCGATACATCGTGTAACGATATTGTATAATCATATTCCAAAATATGCAAGTGTAATATTAAAATTAAATATCTATTTCTTTGAATTAAAAAATCATACTAATTTTCTGAAAAATTTGTTAAAATATAGAAATATTAGCTCTTTTATAATGAAAGGAATGTTACATATGATTCATAAATTAAAAGAAAATATAGGATCTGTATTTGTTGGTAAGGAAAATGTTATTGATTTACTACTCGTTTCATTGCTTGCTGATGGACATGTACTACTTGAAGACGTGCCTGGTACTGGGAAAACATTACTTGCGAAAACAATTTCCAAAAGTATTGGTGGTAATTTTTCTCGCGTTCAATTTACACCCGATGTACTTCCGAGCGATGTGACCGGTATTGAATACTTTAATCCGAAAATTAGTGAATTTGAGTTAAGACTTGGACCAGTCGTGACAAACATATTACTTGCGGATGAAATTAACCGCGCGATGCCACGAACTCAGTCTAGTTTGTTAGAAGCGATGGAAGAACGACAAGTAACACTTGAAAAGCAGTCTACTCCTCTTCCGAAACCGTTCTTTGTTATTGCGACGCAAAACCCGATTGAATCACAAGGAACTTTCCCTCTTCCAGATGCACAACTTGATCGCTTTTTAATGACGATTTCCATTGGTTATCCGACTCCTGAAGATGAGCTACAAATGATGCGTCGTTTTCGTAATAATGCACCGTTAGAAAGCGTAACATCCGTCATTTCTTTAGAAGACATTTTAGAAGCACAGAAACAAGTGAAAGAAATTTTCGTATCAGAACCGTTAGAACATTACATTATTAAACTTGCTCACGCTACAAGAAATCATGATTACATCGCTAATGGTGTAAGCCCACGTGCCACATTAGCTTTAGTACGTGCCGTTCAGGCATTAGCCTTTTTACGCGGCAGAGAATATTGTACGCCTGAAGATATACAATTTTTAGTTTCTTCTGTTTGGAATCACCGTATCGTCTTATCAATGGAAGGCGCGTTACGTACGACAAAAAATGAAATCATGCAAAGGATATTAAAAGAAGTGGATGTACCTGTGGAGATTGAACAAGCATGAATGGACAGCGCGTTGTAACTGTACCTTTATTTTTTCAACTCCATATTATTCAATTAACTGTGCCAGGCGCTATACTATTTACGTTTTTTCTGCCACAACGAATGATTATGTTTCTCTTTTTCTTCTACTATTTATTTGCGATTTTCATTTATAAATATGTCGCTTACATAGAGAAAAAATTTCAAGTTATAAATGAGAAACAAACAACTCGGCTTTTCCCTGATGAATCTGGACAGTTTTTTATTCATTTAAAAAATGGGGCAAATATACCACTCGTTAATGGTGTTTGTTATTTCCATTTAAATTCGTCCCTTATACCGCATAAGGATCAAGGGATTGAACAAATATCAAAAACATTATTTTCTTTCCCATTTTCTCAACCTGCCCATTCGGCGCAAAAATGGGATTTAACATTAACTGCAACGAAGCGTGGTGTATTTCAAATTGAACAGTTCGAATGTGTATTAAAAGATCCTTTTCATCTTTTAACTGTACATTTACCTGTCTTTGATAAATTAAGAACTGAAATTATTGTGTATCCTTCACCTAAAGAAGTAGCAGGTTTGCAAGAACTTCAGCAACTATTAAACGGTTCTTATCGAACGAATTTCTCTTTTTATAATGATGAAACATCTATTATCGGTGTAAAAAGATATGAACGTGAGTCTTTCCGCTCTATCCATTGGAAAGCATCTGCTAAAATGCAGGAATTACAAGCCAAGCAATATGAACCTGTAAAAAATTATAGTTGGACGATTTGTCTTTCTTTAGCTGCTGATCGAGGATTCGGTTGGAAAGAGAATATAGAAGACCTTATTTCATTTACCACATACATTTGCCAATACGCAACGAAGCATCAAATACCGTTTGAATTGTTTATTAGTGTATTAGCAGAAGGTGGTCCCTTGTATTTACCATTAAACGAAGGACAAGCGCATTACGGGAAGGCATTAGAGGAATTGGCACGTATTTCAGATGATAGTACGCTACTTCCGAAACAAGGATTTCTTCACTATGTAACGAGAAAAAGGGAGCGCTCGTCTACAATGATATACATTGGTTTACAGAAGAATGAGCTTCCTCTTCTAACACAACCTACGTTTCTCATTAATAATGAAGGGATGGTGGAACCAGTTGAAAACTTGGCTCTATCACGTTAATGACTTTATTCTACTCCTCCTTCTTTCATTATTAACGGAAAGAGACGAGCTAGTTGGTATTGCTATATTTTTAGCAACAGGTTATATAGGAGTAGTTCTTATTCATAAATTAATGAAGAAAAAAACAACAGGATTTGTAATACTGTTAGTTCTTCAAATAGTCGGTTTTTCTTTATTTCTACCTTTTTCTCTTTTTGGCACGATTATATTACCGCTATTTTTCTTTATCGTATACGCGGTCGGACCTGGATATCCGGTTCAAAAATCGTTAGGCGGTATTGTATGGTTTGCCGTTATAGCTATATTTTATGCGCCTTTTCCTCCAGTATGGAAATTGTTACTATTAGTTTTACACATCATGATTACATTTTGGTTAACAGGTTCAAATCGTAATCAACAGCTATTACGTTTCACTTCTATCATTACGATTGGAATAATTAGCGCTTTACTTATTCCGGTATTTCCTTATATTCGGCTTCTTTTTTCTTATATCATACAAGTAGTTGCTTTAGGATTTGGTTATGCTTTAAATCCATTGTTCTCGGCAGCTGCATTAAAAGAAACAGACGATTTTTGGTCGAATAAAGGGAATTTGAAAGATCCTCAAATTAAAGAGGAATTGGGGCAACGTCCTTTTGACCCAACCCTTATAAATAGTATTACAATATTGGTCTGTACAGCCATCGTTATTTACGTCGTTTGGAAAATAATAAAAAAAAGAAAACATTTAAGTTTACCAAATATGCCTGTCTTTGAATCTACAATACTTACTGATAAAGACGGCATTAGCCAAAAACAGTTCAAACGAAATAAACCACCAAATAACGAAATTCGAAAAGAAATTTTCAAACTTGAGAGTAAACTATCCCCTCCTATAAACCGTGAACGAGGAGAAACTGTTGAGGCTTGGTTAGAAAGAATAAAACATGAAGAAGATGTAAATATTCAGAGTCATATTATTGTAGACGCTTATAATGCAGTACGTTATTCGAATAGTGAAAATGCTGTACTTTTGCATGAATTTAAAGAAGAGGTTCATAAGCTTTATGCTTATCAGAAGAGTTTGAAGAAGCGGAAGAAATAATGTAACAAAAAGACTCCTATTAAAATAGGAGTCTTTTTGTATACTTATACGTCACTTTTCAAACTTAAGCATTCTTCCCTGCTTCAATTTCTAAAGATTCTTCATGCCACCAAAGTGTTTCTTCAGGGTCTTCTTTAGCAATTTGGTGTGCTTCTTTCTTCGATTCTACGGTAGGATAAGATCCTTTTAATGCACGTCCTGATGTTGTAACAAACAGTACACTAAATGCAACTAATCCAATAATACTTACACCTGTTAAATAAAATGCCGGTGCGAGCGGATTACCAGTCGCATGAACTAAGTATGAACATACGAGCGGTGTTGTCCCACCAAATATGGATACAGAAATGTTAAAGGAGATAGAAAGTGCACGATAACGTACATCGGTGAAAAAGAGTGCTGGTAATAACGAAGGCAATGTTCCTTCATAAACACTAAGGAAGAAACCTAAGACGAAAATACCCGCAAACATGGCTACAATATGTCCGTTACCAATTAATAAAAATGCTGGAATTGAACATAATGCTAAACCAATTAAACCGATTTGTACTACGCGCTTATTACCAACTTTATCACTTAATTTACCGAAATAAAGTGCCAGTGGAATCATAAGTGCCATCGTAATTGAAATAATTAATAAGCCAGTTGTTTCTTTGACTTTTAGTACCTGTGTTAGATAAGAAGGAATATACGAAAGGATCATATAGTTTGTAATGTTAAAGAAGGCAACAATTACTGTGCTTAATAAGAAGTCTTTTTTGTGATATTTTAATATATCCATAAATGAAAATTGTTCGTTGTCTTCAGATTCCTCTTGTGCTTTTTCCATCTCTTGAAAGATTGGAGATTCATCTAAATGACGTCGTAAATATAAACCGACCAAACCAATTGGTGCAGCAATTAAGAAAGGAATACGCCATCCCCAGCTGAGCATTTGCTCATCTGTTAACAATAACGTCAAAATGGTAACAATTACCGAGGCAGCAATGTAACCTGAGAGTGTTCCAATTTCAAGACCACTACCGAGTATACCACGCTTTTTATCTGGAGAAGATTCTGCGATATAAACCATTGCTCCTGAATATTCGCCGCCTGTAGAGAAGCCTTGAATCATTCGAGCAACTAAAAGTAGTATTGGTGCCCATACACCAATTTGTTCATAGGTTGGTAGTAATGCGATGAATAATGTAGAAAGTGCCATTAAAATAATAGTCGTACTTAAAACAATCTTTCGGCCATATTTGTCTCCTATTCTACCAAAGAAAATACCTCCAATTGGTCGAACTAGAAAGGCCGCCGCAAATGTACCAAATGTAAGTACAAGTTGCAAACCACTATCATTCACACCCGAGAAGAATAATTGACTTAATATTACCGCCAAATATGCGTATAATCCAAAGTCAAACCACTCCATTGCATTCCCAATGCCAGTAGCAACGACTGCTTTCCTCGCTTGTTTTGGGTTTACAATATTAACATCTTGAGGTCCAAAATCTAAATCATTATTTTGTTGCATATAGTAAAACAGCTCCTTATTTAATTTAACTTCTTTCAGCACACCTTCTCTTACTAGAATCAATTCAATACGAAGCACTTAAGGAAAAGCAACGTCTCCTTATCTGTTATTATTGTTTCACATAATTAATTATTTGTCCAATGAGATGCTTTCTAGGTTAAGTAATTAGATATTTTAAAAAGCTGAAAAAGGCGCTGTATGAGTGCCTTTTTCAGCTTTTCATTTTAATATATAAATTTATTTTTCCACCCCTATTTTCTTCCTGCGCGAATTAAAAATAAGGTATTTTTTATATTTGTAGTTTCATAAAGTGAAACTATAATCAGTGGGAGTTTACGGGAGTTGATGCGGGATAAATATTTTTAAACATTTGCTATCGCTTCTACTCTATGAATAGCGGATATAAATTCATTAATAAATGCATCAATTTCCTTTTCTGTAATTATATACGGAGGGAGTAAACGGATGATATTCCCTTGTGTAACATCGACTAACATCCCTTTCTCCATTAATTCAAGCTGCAATTTCTTCACATTTTCATTCGTATCATTCACACTAATACCAAACATCATCCCCGCATGACGTACTTCTTTAATATAATAAGCATTTTCTTTCTGAATTTCTTGCAATTTATCATTTAAATATAGTGAAGTTTCATATGCTTCTTGCATTAAACCATCATCAATTAATGTTGTTAATACCGTTAAACCTAAAGCTGTTCCCATTGATGAATGTGCAAACGTTGTTCCGTGATCTCCTGGTGAAAATACATCACATAGCTTTTCACCTACAATGATTCCTCCTAGCGGTATCCCGCCTCCTGCTCCTTTACCAATTTGAATAATATCTGGTGTAATATTGAAATTTTGATAAGCAAATAGTTTTCCAGTTCTGCCCATACCACTTTGTACTTCATCGACTATGAGAAGTACATTATATTTATCACATAAATATTGAACACCATGTAAATATTCACTTGATAAAGGATAGATCCCCCCGCTTCCTAAAACAGGCTCTAGCATAATTGCAATGGGATGTTCCTTAACAATTATATCTTCTAATTCCTTTATATTTTCACGCTCCACTTCATATACAGGAATAGATGTTTTAGGGAAATTTTGATACACATTTTCTTGTCTCGTAAAATGTAGCGCCCCTAACGTTCGCCCGTGGAAACTACCTTTCAGCACAACGACTCCATCACGTTCTTCATTCGTAATAGATCTATATTTATCAATTAATTTTAACGTTGTTTCTGTTGCTTCCGTACCAGAGTTTGTAAAAAAGACTTTTCCATTTTTTAAAGAGTTATCAACTAATTTCTTTGCATACTCAATCGCAACTGGGTTTAAAAAATGAAAAGGAAGATGCAACGATTTCGTAACTTGCTCCATTGTCGTTTGCACAATTTTAGGGTGATTGTATCCTAATACGTTTACTCCTACACCAGAAAATAAATCTAAATATGCTTTCCCCTCCACATCATACAGTTTACACCCTTCTCCTCTTTCCATCGCAACCTTCGTACGACAATACGTAGGCATAATATATTCTTTATCTAATTGAGACCAATCCGACATGATAAATTCCTCCTAATTTTTTTCCCTGTTTTTAATTTCTATTAACAAAAACTATTTATATAGATACTCTTTAAATTTTCATTTTAAGTATTTCTTTCACGATATTTATTTTTTCATAATTTCCTCTATTACAACAGGTCCACTGCATATGCATTTTTTTCATCTAGCGGTATGTTACTAATTTGAACTTCGTATGTAATACATAATCAAGGCTATAGAATCATATTTAGTAACAATCGATGAAAAAAAAATTTGGAGGCTAAATCGATGAATGAAAAATATGATAAACAGAGGCAATCTTTATTAGGAGAAGACCTTAATCAAAATCGAGAACTTAATGAACCAGCTAAACTTCACTCTCAAACAGTTGGTTCACGTGGACCTGTTTTAAAGCAAGATAGTGTACTGCATGAGGGGTTACAAGAATTTATTCATGAAAAAATTTTAGAAAGACCGGTTCATGTAAAAGGTTACGGTGCATTCGGTTATTTCCAAACGATATATCCGATGTCAGAACATACTAAACTAAGTTTTTTACAAAATTCTAATGAGAAGGTTCCTGTTATGGTACGGTTTTCATTAGCTGTTAGTACGAAAGGAACACCTGATACTTCTAGAAATGTACGCGGTTTTGCTACAAAATTTTATACAAAAGAAGGTGTTTTTGATCTTTTATGTAATCACATTCCTGTCTTTTCTGTTCGTGATGCGATGCGTTTCCCTGAAACTATTAAAGCGCTCTTGCCTTCACCTAAAAATAACTTAATAGACCCTAATAGATTTTGGAGTTTTGTCGCTAGAGCACCAGAATCCATTCATTTTGTTGTCCGTTTATACTCTGATACTGGTACGGCAAAAAGCCTTCGCCACATCCCAGGACACAGTGTAAATACATATGTTTGGAGAAATGCTCAAGGCAATCGAAAGTATATAAAGTATCATTGGTATCCATTTGAAGGTGTACAATTCATTACTAGTGAAGAAGCAAATAAACTAGCTGCGGAAAACCCTGATTATAGTGGGAAAGATTTATACGATGCAATTGAGGCTGGTAAACCCGTGGAATATGGTTTATATGTCCAGCTCATGGATCCGAAAGATGAAGCACATCTTTCTTATGATCCTTTAGATGATACAAAAGTATGGGATGAAAAAGCATATCCTCTTATACCCGTCGGTAAAATGGTATTAAATAAAAATCCTGAAAATTATATGGAACAAGTAGAAAAAGTCGCCTTCTCTCCTTCTAATTTACTGGATGGCGCAGAATTGTCTGATGATAAAATGCTGCAAGGCCGTGCTAATATTTATAGTGATTCTCAAAGAAGAAGAATTGGACCTGAATTTCGTAAATTACAGGTTAACCAACAGCAAGATTGGACACCTGCTAATCAAATTACAAGCGGTGACGGAAGATACGTTGAAGGCAAACTTGAAAGAACTTCTATAACTAAGCAAGACGACTTTGGGCAGGCTGGTGAATTTTATGCGAAGTTATCACACATTGAAAAAGAACATCTCGCTGAAAATTTAGCTAGTGATTTGAAAGTTATATCCAATGATATTAGAAAGGTAGTTTTGGGGTATTTTCATAAAGTGTCAGCTGATTTGGTAAAGAGGATTGAGAGTGCGATGCAAAGACTTTAAGAATATAAAAAACGTCATTTTTAATGATTAAAATGACGTTTTTTTATGGCGAACTTACTAGTGATTTCTATCGACCAATTTACATTTATTAACGAAAGCTTTCCTCTTCAAGATTTTCGTTACCTCATTTTATATTATGGTACTCATTTCTCTTTTTCAGATAATCTTTTTCACATTGTAACGGTTTGTATTCCACTATTTTTCCTGGCTTCTTTTTCGTTTCGGTAACGATCCATTCCCCTTTTTCAAGTTCAAGATGTTTTATTACATTTGTATCGTCTATTTCTTTATAAAGTAAAAATGCTTCAAGCGGCTTTACAAACAACCTAGGCTCTCCTCTATATCCACCACTTTCAAAAGCTTTAGTTAACGAATTATAATAAGTATCATCAACCCGGCCACCATACATGAAGTGTGCAGCTTCTAAATCTCTTTTATCAACTTCCCAAAAGCTATTTTCATCAAAATTCAAATTAAACGTGGATTTAATATCCCTCATTATATTTTTCACATACTTTTCATCTCGAGTTTTTCTTTCTTCGAGACAATCAGAAGATAAGCTTGGTGCATCTGATTGGGAATGTACAACGTGTTGTATCGATACACATAATACAAATACGCTTAAAATATACAATAGTTTTTTCATATTTACGTATCACCTCAAATAATGTAGATACTATATTATTTGAGGCTTAAGATATTCTTATGCTATAAATGAGAAATGTCCTATAAAACAGACTTTTTATAGGACATTTCCTTTTAATATTGCTTTATCCCGCTATTTGCGGGTAGTATAACTCCCACCTCAAAATTCGGCAAATGCGAGGAAGTTAGATGGAAGATAACTGCCCATAAATGCCCGATTGGTGAAGACTAATAATCAGTGGGGATGGAAAAAACCCCCACTGATTAAAGTTTCACTTTATCAAATTCACCGGTGAAGCAAGTACTTTACTACTTTTCACATCATATAATCCTATAGGTGTTACTCGTATAAAAGGCAAGTGCGTCGCAGAAAAGAATAAAATCGTAAATGCTGGATCGTTATAAGCGTAGCCTCGCTCTTGCAGTAATTTCACCATCTTTTTCTCTTCCTGTACTAATTCACTCATATTTAAATCAGACATAATCCCGAGCAACGGTAATGCAATTTCGTGTAACACTTCATTTCTTTCCGCTATTACCATACCACCACCAAGCTCTTTTACTCTATGAAAAGCTGTAAGCATATCTTCTTTACTTTTTCCAATAAGAATGATGTCACCTGTACCAGAATAAGAACTTGCAAGACCTCCTAATTCTTTCGCAAAACCTTTCACAACTGTATTCACTCGCCAAGTGCCATCACGAGCAATCATCATAAGGAAACATTCATCATGATCAATGGACAGTTCATCGCTATTTAAGTCGATTTCACTTACATATGGTTTGGAAATAACATCATTTAATAGTTTTATACCTGTTGTTTCAGAGAAAATCATATCCTCTTTCTTTAAAGACCAATCTAATCGTAGAGGTATTACTTGAAATTTATCCCACTTTACACGTAATGATTCATTTTTATTTAATCCATCATGTTTCACCCATTGTCCTTTTGCGATAACATGAATTGGAGTTGGGTTTTCTTTGCTTTCCAAAATATTAATATTGGCGATTCTACCTGTGGCAATCGCACCATGTAAATGCTCCATATTATAATAACGGGCAATATTATAGCTTGCCATATGATAAGCATCAATTACTGGTATTCCTTGCTTTATCGCTATTTCTATCATCCTATTCGTCAATCCGTTTTCATAAAATGACGGATGTGAACCATCTGTTGTGAAAAAGAATCTATCAAATTGCTTAACACCTAATTCTAGTAGTTCTTTCAGTAAAACTTCTAAATCTGGACGGATTGAAGAGTTTCTAAGAGAAACGGTGTAACCTTGCATAAGACGTGTTAATGCTTCCTGCCCTGTCATCGCTTCATGATCACAGTCCGTACCTAACAACTTTAACTTCACTAATGTTGTTTCAGACGCACCTGGAAAATGACCTTCTACTTTCTTCTGTAACCGCTTTGTTTCCTGTACCCAATTTAACATTTCATCATCGTCATTTAATAATTTGGGCCACGCTGTTAACTCGCCGCCCTGAAGAACATCTTCATGGTTAAGCCATTCCATTATTTCTTCACTATTAAATAAAGATTCCCCATTTTGCAGTTCAGTCTGCCCGTCAAAACGGCACCACCAATACATACTCGCTGGAATCTTTTTAAATTCATCTAATAAACGAAATGCTACTTCACGTTGTAATGTGAAAAATAAAGTTAAATTATCATTAATGAAAGTTGTTGTCCCAAATTGCATCGCATGATTTGCTAACGTCTCTGGATTATACAACTGATATGGATGCGCATGCGGTTCTATGTAACTTGGAACTATATACTTCCCCTCGCAATCAACGACTTCACATTCATGTAATTGCTCTGGCAATTTTTCTCCTACATATACAATTCGGTCATCATAGATCCAAATGTTTGCTACAGTCCAATCACGTAAATAAGAATTTAAATACGTTGCATTCTTTAATAAAATGTGCGGACTTCTCTTGCCGTCTATTACTTCAACATGTTCTCGTAATTGTTTATTACTCCATTTAAAATGATTTTGTGCCAATGTATTCAACTCCAAATCTATTAACTGTTATATTGGTTAAAACAAGAAATAGTTAATCAACTAAAGTATTTTCCATTCATAACTCCTCTGTAAAACCCTCTATAACTTTCATTATATGGAATGGTTTTAAAAATAACAATTTTCAGAATCCGAATCATACCTCTTTGATCCATAATAAAAAGAATGTCATGCAACTGACATTCTTTTTATTTTTATACTAAGCTATAAGATTGACTTTCACTTTGAAATACACTTGTATCGTATTTATGTTCTACATAAACTTGATTACCATAGATACTAATACTGTCCATATTTGCGAAATTTAAAAAGCACCTCTTTTTTATACACCTATAACAGAATCCAATTCGCTTTCTTTTCATCTATTTATTAAATTCAATTTGCATCATTTTATTAAACTGCGTAATAATATCAATCGCACCTAAAGAGTTAATACTGACCGCCAATGTATGTTTGCCTCCAATTACTCCCCCAACAAAAGTAGTAAATCCAGGAATTGCCCCTCCGTGACCCCAAATTGAAACACCGTTTGGAAGTTTAGTCTCATAGATTCCAAGACCATATCCGTCACCAACGCCTTCTCCTTCTGTAGGAACTGTAGTAAGCATTTCTTTTAATTGATTCTCCTTCAGTAACTTACCACCGAGTAAAGAAGAAAAGAACTTATTTAAATCGTCCGCATTTGAAATCATATCTCCAGCTGAATTAGCTAAACTCGGATTATAATACGTTATGTCTTTCAACTCGCTTGTTCCGTCAATTTTCATATACCCTCGAGCATGATTCTTTCCTGGGATAACGGTTGAATTCCCTGGTAAAAACGTATTTGACAGATCCAAAGGTTCAATAATTCGCTTTTCAATTTCTTCTGCATAACTATTTCCAGTTATTTTTTCAATAAGCATCCCCAATATTACGTATCCTGTGTTTGAATACGACCATCCCTTACCTGGCGAAAAATCAGGTGGTAGAGAAAGCCCCATTTTCACTATTTCTTCTGCTGTATACGTTTTTTTCGAATTCATTATGTCAGCGTCTTTTGACTTTAAATATTCAGCTATACCACTCGTATGATTCAAAAGTTGACGTATCGTAATTTGATTGCCATCATACCCATTTCCTTGAATGAGACCCGGTAGCCACTTTTCAATTGGATCGTCAAGTTGTATACGATTTTCTCCTACTAATTGAAGAACAGTCGTGGCAGTAAAAGTCTTCGTCACACTACCAATCCGAAAGCGATATTCCGATTTCATCGGTTGCTTTGTACTTAATTCCGCCACGCCAGCTGTATAACTACTAGTTTTTCCGTTGTTAGACGTCTTAGCTAATATCCCTGGCGTTCCAAGCTGTACTGTCTCCTGCATTACTTGTTTCCAACCATTTCGGTTCTTTTGATCATGTGATTGTGACGGACTAGATAAATTTTGAACAGACTCTGCTTTCACAGTAAAACCTGGTGTGAATAGAGTAGTACCCGCTAATAAAACTGCCAAACTTGCTAACTTAATTGAATTACATTTTTTCATAAGGCTCTCTCTCCTCTATTAATATCGTATTGATAATTCATTCGTACAACCCTTTTCTTCACTAACAATATAATGCCTCTATTTTAAGTACTGATAATTTCGTTCCTAACAACTTGTAACTTTCACTTTTTGACATACATGCTGTGCCAAAAAATCACTACTATTTCTTGCAATACTCCATTATCTAATTGATTATTTAAGTTAATTTCTTCCCCCTTCACATCAAGTTATACTTTAATCCTATATGATAAATCTCTCTTTTTTCTTATCCATTCCTTACAAAATGCTTACGTTCAAATTTTGATACGATAAGCTGAGGAAGAGTTTTGCATGAAAATAAAAAGAGAACATAACAAAAGTTATATTCTCTTCCCTTCTTATTCATATCGCAAACATTCAATCGGTTCTAATTTTGCTGCTTTATTTGCCGGTAGTATACCAAATACAATACCGATAAACATAGATATTCCAACCGAAATCAGTCCTAAATTTACTGAAACAATAAATGACCATTCTGCGAATATCACAATTAACCATGCAAAGAATACGCCAAGCATAAATCCAATTAAGCCACCTAGTGCTGTTAAAATGCAAGATTCAATAAGAAACTGCATTAATACTTTACTACGCGTTGCACCAAGCGCTTTTCGGATGCCAATTTCACGCGTACGTTCTGTTACAGATACAAGCATTATATTCATAACACTGATGCCACCAACTAATAACGAAATACCAGCAATTCCCCCAAAGACCATTTTCATCATATTCGTAGACTCGTCTAAATCCCCCATAAACTCATTTCCATCCTCTGGAGCTTTGAATTTATGTTCAAATTTAGGCGATTTAATTTCATTTATACGTGCTACTGCTTCTTTCCCAACACTTTCCCGATCATCTCTAGAATGTAATTTCACTGTGACCGTATCATATTCGCTTACTCCTGAAATTAGAGAAGTGAATATGAGTGATCAAAATAAGGGATAATTCTATTCGATTCATCCCCCTCTTTTCACAATAGTTCAACTATCTATTACAAACTATGTAAATTCGAGAAAAATAAAACTACCTGCCTCCAATAGACCGTAGAGAACAGATAGTTTTGATCTTTTTCAAATTTCATTTTGAATCGAAAAATTCATAAAAAACGTCATCCTTTCTGTGAATTTTCAAAAAAATAACGTTTTTCTCGTTATATAGATATAAAATTATTTTAGCTTAATGTTGATGTGGAAGACCCCTTTTGAATCGGTATGTTTTTTGAAGCTAAGCTTACAATAATAGTTATTACGATATTAATAAATAATGCGATTGCTCCTGTACTAATGTCATTAATAGTGTGTGGGACTGTTGGAAAAAAGGTTGCGATTTTTATATTAAAAATCGTAGCATACAATACAAGGAGCACTCCTGTAATAATTCCAGTCATTGCACCATATTTATTAATATAATTTTTTTTGGAAAAACTAAGGAATAATGCAGGTGCCAATTGTGCGATAAGACTGTATGACATGATATTTAACATTGCAAGTGCTGTCCCGCCAAATACTGTGAAGATTAAAGCAGTCAAAGAAAGGAAAATGATGAATAGTTTTGAGGCTACTAATTGTTGTTTTTCGGTAGCTTTTGGAAAAATAACATTGTAAATTCCTTTTGTTAAGCCCACAGATGCAGACATTAACATAACGGATGCTGGTACTAAAGCCGTTAATAAACCAGCTGCTCCAACTATTCCGATGACCCAAGGATCAAATGTTTGAATAGATAATCTTAAAAGAGAAAGATCTCCATCAGCTCCTTGTAAACCAGGGATTTTTACGATAGCTGAAAAGCCAATAAAGAACACAAACAGTAATAATATAGTATATAAAGGTAGGGTAATTGCATTTTTCCGAAGTGTTTTTTCACCATTTGCCGAGAAAACCACAGTGAAAGAAGTCGGCAATAAATAAAAAGATATTGCATTTAAAAGGATAGTAGAGATAAACCACGGTACACTTAGTCCCTGATCGGCTAACGTTAACAATTCAGGTTTAACAGCCTCAACAGACTTAAACATTTGCTCAATTCCACCAAAATAGTGGCTAGGGATGTATAGGCCTAAAAAAATAACTACTCCCAAAATCATAATATCTTTAATCACAGCTGTCCAAGCTGAGCCATGAATACCAGAGAATATGACATATGTTGTAATAACTATTGCCCCTATAATACTTGCAACTATTGGTGAAATAGCTCCAAAAGAAGCCTCTGAAACAATGATCCCTAACCCTTTCATTTGTATACAAATATATGGTATAAGGGCTAAACTTCCCACAATAGCTACTAAAACCCCCATTGCACGACTATCGTATTTAGATGCAAAATAGTCAGGTTGTGAAATAATACCATGTTCTTTACCGTATCTCCAAATTTTAGGTGCAATCCAATAAGATATTATATATGCTAGAAATATATACGTGGGCACATAATATGCAGCAGCTCCTTTGGAATACGCCCAACCACTTCCGCCTAGAAAAGTAAAAGTCGTATAAACCTCTCCAGCTATTAATAGGAATACGAACAAGGTTCCAAAACCTCTGTCACCAACTGAAAATTGCTGCAAATTCATCTTTTTTCCTCTTCTTGCTGCTATCCCTAAATAAAGAGATAGGATTAAGAAAATAAAAATAATAAATAATGATATATTCATTCTGCCTCACTCCCTTTATTATCAGGATCCAGCTTATAAACAATAGTTAAAATAATTGAGGAAAGTACCATCCAAAATACAATCCAAAATAAAAGAAAAGGCATTCCTAATACGTAAGGCTCAATTCTATTTGCAAATGGCAAGAATCCAACACACCCTATAAAAGGAATTAAGAGTAAGAGTTTAATATATTTCAAAATATGCTCGACCTCCTATTTCATAGTTTGAAATTTTATGGATTAAGAGCCAGTATTATAAAAGGATTTGTTAATATGTAACTCCATTTTGATTTTCTGGCATCTAAATCCCTGCTATGCAGAATAAAGGTAACCTATACTCGTTTATTCTTTCTGTTTTCACTTCATATGCGGCAGAAAAAAGACCTGACCACTTCTATTCATAGCCAGATACTAGATACTTTCTCCCGTCTATAAAGAGGGGGTATGTCGTTTTTTAATTGATGTATATATAATTGTAATACCCCCCTTTTATTAACAAATCCTTTTGCCTAGATTTAATTTTTCAACATTAAATCATTCTCCTTTTGATAGACAATTTCTCCATCAATAATCGTTGTCTCCACTTTTAAATCCTTAATACGGTCTGGGTCAGCTTTTAAAATACTTTCACTTAAAATAACTAAATCAGCTAATTTCCCTACTTCTAGGCTACCTTTTATATCCTCTTCAAAACTTGCATAAGCGCCATTCCATGTGTAAAGTTTAATAGCTTCTAGTACACTAATGGATTGATTTGTGCCAATTCCGGCTCCAAATTGGCTTTTTCTATTAACTGCAGTATGAATTCCTAATAAAGGATTATAATCAGTAACCGGTGCATCTGAACTACCTGCTGCAATAATACCTTTATCTATATAATCACGAGCAGCGTACATATAATTAACACGTTCACCATAATTGTGAGCATATATCTCGCCATATTCATATGGAAATGGTGGGTTTGGAATAGGAATGACTTCCAGTTGTTTCATTCTTTCTTGTAAATCTGGGGTTGAAACTCCTGCATGCTCGATTCGATGGCGATGATTTTTCCTTGGTGCTTCTTTTAACGCTTTTTCTACGCAATTTAAATACATTTCAATAGCTTTATCCCCTTGAGCATGTACTGTAATTTGATAGCCTTTTTTATGTGCTTCACCTAGAACTTTATATATTTCTTCCTCACTATAATAAAGAATCCCAAAATTGTTAGGATCGCTGGAGTAGGGTTCCCGAGTTGCAATCGTTGGACCAGAGCTGCTACCATCCAAAAATATTTTAGCCGGTCCAACTCTAAACCTCTCATCCCCTGTACCGGTTACTATCCCTGCATTCATCATTTTATTTACAAATTTATCGGATTCATTTATGGTACCAATTATTGCATATACCCGAACACGGATGTCTTTCGTTTTTATAGCTGTTTGTAACAAACGATAACAATTAGAATCAAAAGTAGCTGCTTCATGAATACTCGTGATACCTCCTGAAATGAAATGATCCGACGCGATTTTAACAGCTTTCATAAGTTCATCATCTGTATAGCTTGCTACATCATTCATCTTCATATTTGCAGCTTCAAATAATTTCCCTGTAATTTCCCCCTTCTCATTTTTTTCAATTATTCCACCTTGAGGGTTCGGTGTCTTTTCGTCAATTCCAGCCTTCTCTAGTGCTGCTGTGTTTACGATACAAATATGTCCACACGTACGAGAAATGATGATTGGATGCTCCGTTGAGATGGCATCTAGCTCAGCAATCGTTGGATACCGCTTCTCCTTTACGCTAGTTTCATTAAACCCCCAAGCTCTTATCCACTCACCTTTTGGAGTTTCCAACGCTTTTTTCTTAAGCTCATTCAGTACAGCTGCAACAGAGTCGATGTGACTTTCTTTACAACTGATATTCAACTGAAACACCCCATATAAAACTAGGTGTGTGTGAGCATCAATAAATCCAGGAAGAAGAGATTTTCCTGCTAAGTCAATAACTTCAGTCTTCTCCCCAATGAATTTATTCATTTCTAAATTTGAACCGAGCCCAATTATTCGATTATCCTTTATTGCTACAGATTCCACTATTGAGTTTTGTCTGTCTGATGTAATAACTTCACCATTGATAAATACTAAATTTGCATTCATACATACACCATCCTTTTTATATAAGTACAAATTGAAAAAACGACATAAAACCTTTCTTTTTAGGCGGGAGAGAGAATCCGTTCATTCATAGAAGCGGTCATATCCTTTTCCTGCCCCACGCCAAGTGAAAACAAAGAGAGAAAACGAGTGCAGATCACCTTTTATTCTTCATAACCGTGACTTATAGGCCAGTAAGTTATAATAGATATATTTGTTAATTTTTATCTATCATCCTATTAGTTATAATAACGCGTCGTTAAAACGCTTTCATTAAACGACATTCCTAGGATAAGCTTTTTCTCTGCTAGTAAAAATGGCGATCCTCTTCCATTCCGATAAAATGAAAAATCCTTGATAAATAGAAAAGATTCTATTAACTACCTCCCCCTATAAATTAATAATTCCGCACTGTACACTTTTATAATGCAAAAATCATGCCATCAATTTGGAACGAAAATACAGAAAATAGACAGAAAATTATAAAAAATACCTCTAAATCTAGCTATTGTGAGATATAATGAATTAAATTCGTTTCAATAGATTCATAAACGGTTCATTCTGTTCACTAATTTCCATCTACTTTGAACCACTTACGGTTCAACATAGATGCATTCATAGGAGGATTTAAGCCATGTCCGACATTCCTGTCCAAATTGAAACCAAATATCTCTTAAAAATTCTCGATAGTCTTGAAAGTGGGATGAATATTGTTGACAAAAATGGAACGATTATGTGGGTAAACCAAGCAGGTTGTAAGCTTTTTAACAAAAGCAAGGAAGAATTGATTGGTAGAAATATTTTCATTCTGAAAAAAGAGGGTGCGTTCACCCCATCCGTAATCGAAATGGCTTTACAAAATGGAAGTACTGTAACCACTGTGCAAGAAATTACCGGTGGTAACAAGATGACAGTAACAGGGGACATTATTTTGGATGAGCAGGAAAATCCCATTTATTTTGTAGCACATGGTCATGATATAAGCAATTGGATGGATAATGTTTCTAAACTAGAATGGGAAGAATTGGCCCCCGTATTGAAGCGGTATTTACTAGAAATAAAGAAAATGAATACCCGGTATATTCTAATGAAGGAGGAACAGTCCTTTATCGGACATAGTAAAGTACATAATTTGCTTGCTGACATCATGGAAAGAGTAGCAAGTGTTGATTCAACTGTGCTTATTAACGGAGAAACAGGAGTTGGAAAAAACGTAGTTGCGAAGCGTATTCATGAGTTGAGTGAACGAAACAATCAACCCTTTGTCCACTTAAATTGTGCGGCAATTCCCGATACGCTTCTCGAATCTGAATTGTTCGGCTACCACAAGGGAGCCTTTACAGGTGCTAATTCAAAAGGGAAAACAGGGCTCGTCAAAACAGCTGAAAAAGGAACGCTTTTTTTGGATGAAATTAGTGAACTTCCGCTACATCTGCAACCCAAGCTCCTTCAATTACTGCAGGACAAGACCTATATGCCTATTGGCGGTTCACAGTTAGTAAAGGCTGATATTCGCATTATTGCAGCAACAAACCGCAAAATCGAAGAAATGGTAAAAGAGGGAAAATTCCGGGCTGACCTATATTATCGCCTTCATGTTTTACCAGTAAACATTCCGCCGCTACGCGAGCGACATGAAGATATTTTTCCGCTAATCCATTTCTATTTGCAAAAGTATAACCAAATATTCAACCAAACACGTACCTTCTCGAAGCAAACGATAGGTGTTTTACAACGTTATCAGTGGCCGGGAAATATACGCGAGTTGGAAAACACTGTTGAGCAGCTCGTTATTATGGCTAAAAAGGAAGAAATCTCGATTCATGATTTACCAGAGCACTTTCTCTCGGTAAGTATGGAAGAAGAAGCTTTAGAATCTCTGAAAAAAGGCAACAATTTAAGCGAGATTATCGAAAGTATGGAAAAAACAATTATAGAACAGGCATTTAAGGAAAATAAGACTACACGTAAAACTGCAAAAGTTCTTGGAATTACCCAAACTTCACTGATCCGTCGGTTAAAAAAGTACAATATTCGCAATGAAAAAAAATAGCGTTTTTGTTGTAGGGGGATTAATTTCCCCCTTAATTTGATGGCAATAAGGCGGTACCTCATGCCCACAAAATTAAGATTTTGAAGTCTGTCTAAAATTTCTTCTCCCCTTCTGCCTTTCTCGCAAGATTACGATTTTATTACGAACTAATAATTTTTATAATTAGTTAATTTTTGCATATGATTCCATTCAAAGAAACAAAATATTTAAGTAACTATTTATAATTACATTGTTTTTATATCTAAATTCACAAAGGAGCTACATAACATGAATGAAAAAAATGTATTAAGTCAACAACTTGACCACGTATCATCAGATGCTCTAAATACTCCTAGTAAAGCTCAAGAACAGATGGAAGAAACAACTAATCCAGACAATACCAATGTTAAAAAGAAAAGCATTACTCAAGATTTACATGGCGTGGACTTACCAACTTCAGACGTATATAGAACAACGAACAAAAAGTAAATTTCAAAGGGAAAACTCTTAAGAACGAGTGAACTTAATTCTTTTCCCTTTTCCTATTCGTTGCGATAGGTAAGACTTTGAAGTTATCTCCATCTTTTCCCCCGCTTAACACTGTACGTGCGACTTTCACCGCATACAGCGTCCCATCTTATTCTTCTATACTAAAGTAACTAGATTACAAACTTTACGGAGTTTGTTTATTTTCTTCAATTGTTTATCGTTCAATTGAAGTATTCTCATATAAGTTCTAATCGTCTCTTCATTTGTAGCGTGAATCAGTCTGTGGACAAATTCATGTACAATAATCAGGTTATTAAACTCGTCAGTTCCTCCCATACCTTTCGGTATTTTATGGTGACAGTGCACATCTTCAGCTATTAAGAAGATTCCGATGACAGCGCATTTACCATTTTGCATGGAATACCTGGATATTCTGTTATCTGTATACTCCATGCTTTGTCCTTTATTAGAGAATATCAACATCTTTTGCATTTCATTGGCAATGTTACCTTTTAGGCTTTTGATGAGTTTTTGTCTTCCTTGCTTAGTATAATTGCATATGTCTTGACTGAAACTTTGAGGGAATCGTGTTTGTATATCCGCTAGTGGATATACATGATTACCTGCTATTTCAAAGGTTCTATAATTGTTCCTATGAGTTCTTTTGTATAATGCATTTGCATTGGTAGGAATCTTATATTTCCCTATTGATTTTAGACGATTAAACAAAGTTTTCGAGAGACGAAAGGCTATTTCAGCAAAGTCTATAGTTACATGTGTTGCAATTTTGTAATAATTTTTAATACCAAGCACGTAAGAGTTATAGTCCTGTATTGTTTTCCCTGATGGATTCTTTTGAATTGCTTTAATTCTTGTTTTTGCTTTTTCAAGAATATCCTTTTTCTTTTTCTCGCTTACATGTGTGTTTGCCACATATCTTTTGCGCTTTTTAACGAATTTAATAGAGAACCCCAGAAAATCCGAAGATTTTCTTTTTAGGTTAGTTATAGTTGATTTTTCATTAGATATGTTAAGGTTTAATTGATTCTCGAGATAACCTTCCACTGCATGGAATATTTTAGTTGCAGATTTGTGATTGTTTGTAAATATTTTAAAATCATCTGCATATCTAACTATATACATTCTCTTCAATTTTGTTTTTGATAGATGATGGTTTTTATTTGGTAGTGTATATGGTTTTCTTGTTTTGATATTATCCCACTGACTAGATATCCACCAATCTAAATCATTTAATACAACATTACTTAGTAATGGGCTTAGAATTCCTCCTTGCGGAGTTCCTTTTGTAGGAATGCCTTTTCCTTTGATTGGTGCTTTTAACATTTTCGAGATGATTGTCAGTACTCTTCTATCAGTTATACCTATGTTATATAGTTGTTTTAGTAGTTTGGAGTGGTTTACGTTGTCAAAGAAACCTTGTATATCAATATCAACTACGTGACTATATCCCCCACGATTCATCAAGAATTGACACCTAGCCATCGCATGATGCGTTGACCTATTGGGTCTAAACCCATATGAATACTTGTAGAATTTTGCTTCGCATATTGGCTCTAGAACCTGCTTGAACATTTGTTGAATCAATCTATCTCTCATTGTAGGTATTCCTAATGGACGTTTCTTTCCATTTGGTTTAGGTATTTCTACCCTACGTACCGTATTTGGTTTGTAGTCCACAAGAGCTTTTCTTATGTTATCAACAAAAGTATCTACATCTTCCATTTTATAATGGTCGATTGTAATACCATCTGTCCCTTCGGTTTTAGAACCAGTGTTAGCCTTTATATTTCTATATGCCAGTAGAATATTTTCTTTTGATATGATGTGCTTATATAAATTTACACCTTTAGTAGCATTGTTTTCGCTACGTTGATATAAATCATCAAACACTTTTTGCATGTCGTAATATTCTGCATGTCGTAATGTTGTACTCACCGATGTATTAATTCCCCTTTCTTACGAAAAGTCCCATCATCTTACTCGATCCTGTGAGTTACATCTAGTTAATTTAGTTTTCAAAGGACAAGACTAGGGACTATCCCTCCACATTCGTTACATGCTTCGTCGGTACTGTGTCCCCACCTTCACAAGAATAAAGCAATTTCGGTTCGTTAGAACCTTATATGCACCTGTCTGCTAGTAGGCGTTGATGACAGTTTCTCGCTTACCACGTTCCGATTGACTTAGCTATACATATATCTTTAGGTGCTTGCTGTAAGCCTGTTATCTCTACATCCTCATCGTTAGATGTTCCGAATTTCATATTATTCACTCTTACTCTTCGGTAGATAACACCGTCATTAACGACATACACATTTCTAATGTATTAATAGTTTAGACCCGTACATTCGCAAGTTCGTCGGTCCGTTGTTTTGGACATTCTCACCATAGATATTTTGTAGCATCCCGACCTATCCATTACCATATGATTTCTCACTTAGGTTTTGTTCAGCCGACTTCACCTAGCTTCATACAATTTGTGACTACTATCACGCCTTGCATGTAGGAGTATCAGATAAGTAGTTTCAGCTCAACCTGACGGCTTTCATTCCTACTTTCAGTCAATCAGTTGTTGTTATCAATTTGATAACCCTCCTATTTCGTGTTTACACACTTATAAGGAAACGTGTCGCGCAAATAACTATTTTATAAAGCTTTTAAATACCCGATTTCCCTTGCATAATCACACATCTTTTCCATTCCTTCTTCCGGCCGCCCCCAATGAATACAGTACAATCCGGCATAACCATTTCGCCAATTTGAATTATCATTACCGAATATAAAGTCCGTGAAATCTCTAATTAACCCCCACATCGTTCCGCCACTTGAGAAGTATCTGCATCGCTTCTAGTCATACGCATTAGAATAGTGGTCAATGAACTATAGATTTCTACCATCATGTTTAAAATAAGCTGTTCTATTTTCATCTTCATAATGAAAGATATCCTTTTCGTGATCTGCTAAGTAACTAAGAAGTGAATTTACTTCCCTTTACGAATAATCTTTTTTTTATTACACATACTACCTCTGAACCGACTTCCCACCGGCTTCACTCTTTTCAAAACGGGGATTTCTCCTCCGTGTTATGCACAAACGGCGGTTAACCTAGTCAGTTATCTGCCGTTTGTGCGTATAAACGTAAAAATTCTTGTCTACACTGTTTAGAGAAAACATCTTAAGCCATTTGTAGACATCTCCAGCACAGGTTATTTGTACAGCCGATACAATAAAAAGTATCGGTTTTATTTCTTTATCTCCGTATTACTTTTCGACAAAATAACGCTTTTGTTTAATATGTTTCTTTTCATTGGACAGCTCATTAATTCTTAATCTCTTGTCGCCCACCACAAATGTCGAATAACCTGTACATAGTTACATTCAACTTGGCATATACAGATAAGGTAGTCAGAAAGGTGATGATGTTATGTACCAACAACAAAACAATAGGGATCGTGACCAAGAAATCATGTTTTCTATGCAAGGTGTCCCAACAAACAAAGCTAACATGAATCAATTGCCAAAATGGATTAAAATATTTGGCTATGGTGTATTTACATTTATGACATTAAGCGCTTTATTGCTATTGATATTAAGTTTGAATTAAATTATTTTATATAAAGAATCCAACGAGATATACAGACTTGTCCACTGTTCATAATTCTGTAACACATACGTACGAGTTCCTGTGTTAAACTAATCTTATTCGAAGAAGTCATTCGTTATTTATTGAATCAACAATTCTTAATACCCCGTCCCCTGCCCTAGCTCCCCTGCTAGGGCTTTTTGTTATTTCGATTTTTTCTATTAAATTCGTATTCTTCATAACTACCATCCTTTCAATTTGCTATGCTACTAATCATTTTTATAACTTCATCAGTATCTATAAGAAAATGAGCGTTTTTTTTAAGTACGCCTGTTACATAATTACTGGATGTTTACCCTGGCAGTTCGCTCCCTCTTGCTACTTGTACTTGCTGTACCGCTAAGTTATAAAGTGAAACTTCAATCAGTGGAGGCTTTCTCCATCCCTGACTGATTGTCAGCCCGTTAGTGCGGGATAAAATTATAGTGTAACTATCTTTTTCTACGCTAAAATACAAAAAGCACTCGTTGCTATTAGTTGACAATCAAGTGCTTTAAATCCTATTTTCTATTTCCTCTCAAAATTTTCTTACGGGATTTATTTATGCCTTTAAATACATTAAATTCGTCCACATTTGATTTTTTTCTTTCACCAGAACTACCTTCACCCGTACCCTTAGGCTTATTTACTTTCCCTACATGATATACAAGTTCTTCAACACTCTGCTTAAATTACAGCGCCGTTTGCAAATTACTTTGAAATTCTCCCATCACTTATTCTCCTCTATCTCTATATTTTCAAGAAAATTATACCATGGAAAAATATTGAAATAAACCGAATATTCATATTTAATATACAATTAACTTCTATAACTAAAGATAAGAAAACACTCTTATCTTATTCCAACATAACGGTGTCGAAAGAATATTCCACTTATACAAAAAAGATGACCTCAGCCATACGCTAAAGTCATCTTTTTCTACCTTATTATTTTACTAACTCTCCATTATAAACTTTCATATCAAGCGGAGCAGTTAAAAACTGTGACGCTTTACTAATGAAAGATGTGAGGTGTTCACTTGCATTATGGCTCGCAACTGCCGCTTCATCTTTCCATACTTCTACCATCGTATAAACACTTTCTTTTTCTGTATCTTTATATAAATCGTAAGATACATTTCCACTTTCTTCTCTTGAACCATGAATGAGTGGTTGAATTTCTTCTAAAAATGATTGTTGCTTTGCTGGGTCTACTTGAAATATTGCGTGAATAATAATCATGGTGTTTCCCCTCTCATAACTCACTTATTTCTGTTTTTATAAAATTACTTCCACTGGGCAACTTTTTCAACTGGAAGACGTACTGATTCGTAACCACTGTCAGCAGCTTTTCCGATTGAAATTAACATTACTGGTACGTGACGTTCTTTATCTAATCCGAATGCTTCTGCGATTTGATCTTTCTCAAATCCACCAATTGGACAAGTGTCATAGCCGTGAGCACGAGCTGCTAGCATAAATTGCATTGCTACAAGACCACCATCAATTAAAACAGTATCTTTCATTACTTCTGGTGTAACCATTGAGAAGTAACCTGAAAGTTTTTTCATTTGATCTTCTTTTACTTCAGCTGGCATTAATCCGCGTTCTACTGCTGTACCGTAAATTTCGTCTGCGTTATCAAAGTTGTTTAAGTCACCAAATACAGCGATCATTGCTGAAGATGTTTCTACTTGAGATTGGTTAAATTTCGCAAGTGGTGCAAGTGTTGCTTTTGCTTCGTCACTTTCAATAACAAGGAATCTCCATGGTTGCATGTTTACTGAAGATGGTGCAAGTGTTGCTTCTGTAAGAATTTCAGTCATTTCTTCTTTGCTAATTTTTACAGCTGGATCGTACTTACGGATAGAACGGCGTCCTGTTAAAATTTCGTTAAAGTCATTAGTTTTTAGTAAGTTTGTCATAGTTGTATTCTCCCTTTTTTATAATTCTTTTATGTTTTCTTGAATGCGGTCTAACATCGTTAAAAGATTGTCGCGTTCTTCTTCACTTAATCCTTTAAATGCTGATGTAGCGAAACGCTCTTTTTCCTCTTGATACACTTGAATTTTATTTCGCCCCTCTTCTGTAAGAGAAACTAACGTAATTCTGTTATCATCTGGATTTTTACGTCTTGTAATCATTCCGTTTGCTTCCAGCTGTTTTAAATGCCTCGTAATCGCTGCATTATCAATATTCACTTCTTGCTGAAGTGCTTTTTGACTAATTTCATCTACTTCATATAACTGAAGTAAAAGCTCTAATCTAGATTGACTCATACCCGTACACCCTTCAAACTTCGAACTTACTTCTTTATTGAGGAAGTGCAATTTATATAAAATAATCGCTTCTTTTGAGCATGAACTTGTCAAATTACCCCTCCTTTACATCCAAAACAAAACGTTTGATGTATCAATGGTTGATATGTCAATTAATATAATCTATATCGATTTAGAATGCAAGCATTTTGTTTTCATTTTTATTTTTCCAAATTAAGGCGCTTTTCCGCATTACAAAAAATGTAAATTGCATTATAATAGTAATAATTCAAATGACTGGAGAGTGATCGTAATGCGGAAATTCACAAATAGAAATGAGGAAATGAAAATGGAAAATGAAATGAGGATATTTATATATGACAACAATAAATATAGGGATTGTCGCGCACGTAGACGCTGGCAAGACGAGTTTGACTGAGCGTATTCTTTTTGAAACGAATGTGATTAAAGAAATCGGCCGAGTTGATAGTGGAAATACGCAAACAGATTCAATGGAATTAGAAAGACAACGCGGCATTACGATTAAAGCATCTGTCGTTTCTTTCTTTATAGATGACTTAAAAATAAATGTCATTGATACACCAGGACACGCTGATTTTATCGCTGAAGTGGAGCGATCATTCCGCGTTTTAGACGGTGCGATTTTAGTTATCTCTGCCGTTGAAGGTGTGCAAGCACAAACAAAGATTTTAATGCGAACATTACAGAAACTAAACATACCGACTGTATTATTTGTAAATAAAATAGACCGCAGTGGAGCAAATACTGAAAAAGTTGTGAAACAAATAAAAGCGATCCTTTCAAATGAAGCATTCCCCTTCTACTCTGCTGAGAACGAAGGAACAAAGGAAGCTCGTATTATTGAATACAAATCCTATGACGATTGCATGGAACGATTAGCACCGTATAACGAATCATTGCTTGCATCATATGTAAATAACGAAATAATATCAGATGCAGTATTAAGTAAAGAACTAGAAAAGCAAATACAACGTGCAAATGTGTATCCGATCTTTTTCGGTTCAGCAATGACAGGTATAGGAGTAACTGAACTACTTGAGAATATTTCATCCCTAATTCCAGATAATACATCGGCAGAAGATGAAACATTATCCGGTGTTGTTTTTAAAATTGAACGAGAATCTTCCGGCGAAAAGATTGCTTATATAAGAGTTTTTTCTGGTAGTTTACACGTCAGAAAATATGTTGATATACAGCGCAGTGAATCTCTATCACATAAAGAAAAGATTAAAAAAATGTGCATGTTTCATAATGGAAATGCGGTTCAAACTTCTACCGTTCATAGCGGTGAGTTTTGTAAAGTGTGGGGACTTAGCGATGTTAAAATTGGGGATATTATCGGTGAACGGACGGATTATATAAAAGATATTCACTTTGCCGAACCGCAAATGGAAGCTGCAATTGATGCGGTACCTAAAGAGCGAATTCATGATTTATACGCTGCACTTATGGAACTACGCGAAGAAGATCCACTCATTAAAGTGTGGAAAGACGATGTTCATAATGAACTATACATTCGCCTTTTCGGTGAAGTGCAAAAAGAAGTTATCGAAACAACACTTTATGAAAAATACAATATACAAGTTGCTTTTTCAAATACGCGAGTTGTATGTGTCGAAAAGCCAGCTGGTATAGGTTATGCTGCCGAAGTAATGGGCGAAAAAGCGAATCCATTTTACGCAACAATTGGTTTTAAAATTGAACGGGGTGTGCTTAACTCTGGCATAACGTATAACTTAGGTGTTGAACTCGGATCATTACCTTTAGCATTTCATAAAGCAATTGAAGATACTGTATTTCAAACGTTAAAACAAGGATTATACGGATGGGAAGTTACTGATGTTATTGTCACGTTAACACATACCGGCTATGCTAGTCCTGTTACAACAGCGAGTGACTTTAGAAATTTAACCCCACTCGTTTTAATCGATGCTTTAAAACGAGCTGAAACATATGTATATGAACCAGTAAATGAATTTGAATTAACTGTTCCAGAGCACGCAATTAGTACCGCAATGTATAAACTAGCTGCTATTCCAGCAACTTTTGCTGAGCCTATATTATATAATAACTCTTACCATTTAACAGGATCATTACCTGTTGCGAAAACAGAGGATTTTAAACGAATGCTCCATTCATTTACTGAAGGAGAAGGAATATTTACAACCAAGCCAGGTGGTTTCACAAAACTTACGGCTCCCTTCCCTATTCGAAAACGTGTTGACTTTAATCCGCTGAATCGGAAGGATTATTTGCTTCATGTGCTGAAAGCTTATTAAATTAAAAAAGAGGTGCAAATTGCACCTCTTTTTGCATGTACTAAAAACTCAAATTAGTTTATCCTCACAACTTCTTTAAGTTTTTCTATTACTTTTGCTATAGCTTCAATTGAATTTTCCGTTTCAAACTCTCCAACATTTACAGAATGGTTTGCGTTTTTGACAACATCGATTTTTAATTTCGTTTTATGTAACTGATTAATTTGATCTACATTATATTGATGATCTTTATCCCCAATTACTAAAAGCCCTTTGTGATTACTATGTAAGATAGAATCAAAAATCATATCAAACGTAAGTAAAGGTGTCAATAATATCATTTTTGACTGTAAAAGCGCTTCTCTCTTCATTAAATCATTTGCAATTGGAATTGTTCCGAGTGACTTCCCTAAAAACATTGTATGGTTGTATTGCTCATTTTTTAATACTTCCTTCATTATAGGATTAATATCACCCATCATTATTTTTGTTAATTCTTCCATTGGTTTATTCATTACCTGTTCGTCGTAAGAATAATGAATATGTACTACATCTATTTTATGTTCGAGCATAAGCATCGTCGCATAATAAAATAACGGCTTATCATAATTGTAACCGGAACCTGAAAACATAAAGCAAATCGCA
The DNA here is from genome assembly GCF_015071065.1 of Bacillus cereus. Lineage (GTDB taxonomy): Bacteria > Bacillota > Bacilli > Bacillales > Bacillaceae_G > Bacillus_A > Bacillus_A cereus_BA. The sequence continues at coordinate 433,801 of NZ_VOVA01000003.1, forward strand.
CTGGAACCTTTTTCGATATGTGTGTAACGAATTACTTTGTCATCTATATGTATCTCTTTTTTAGTCCCCTTCACCCTTTTCCCCCTCCGAACACGTTTACTTTTGTAAAACGATATGTTCTGTATGAACTGATACATCCTTTACTTTATCTTTTATAAATGCTGGCTGTAAGTTATATGTATCTAGCTCTTCTACCGGCACCCACTTAAACAAATACGTTCTACCCTCTTCTTCCAAAATATATTGATCCGCTCCATTCGCAGGTAATTCATGTAGCTCTACTTCATAATAAAAACTAATCTCATGAAACTTCCGCTCAGAAAGTGTAAAGAAATTTTCTACTGACCATATTAATCTCTTCACTTCAATTGGAACGCCTAGTTCTTCGGCAAGCTCCCGTCTTAACGCATCTTCACTATTTTCTAGCATTTTCACTCGTCCGCCTGGTACGTACCAATAATCTTCCCCTTCGTCTTGAAGAATAAGTATTTTATTATCGTGTTTACAAATTGCTCCGACTCGGTAATTAAAACATGTTTCCTCTACTTTAAATGTAAGATCCACGATTTTGTGCCACCTTTATATAATTTTGGATTAAGATATTAAGCAATTGTAATTACAAGTAAGTACACAAAAACTTTTTTCACATGCACTTAACCTAATTACACTCTATTATTTATAAATTAAGGTTACTAAATCCACTCAAGTCTTTCAATGTTTTTAGATAAAAACCACTATTCTAACTATTGATTCATTATTTGTTGTTAACTACCTCGTAGTAATTAATAAAAATAATAATCTTCCTCATCTAATAGCGGTTTGAATATTCTTAATTTTCATGTTGTTTCTTTTGTTATTATCAACTAATATAAATATATGGAAGAATAGTAGATATTTGGGATGTATCTACCGCTATTAAAAAAACAAAATTGTTTCATGGGGGGAAATATGTGTTTACTAAATGGAAAATAGGAATGATTACTTCTCTTCTTGCTTTTACAGCATTTACATCTGTGATTTCTGCTGAAGAGAAACCGAAAGATCAGCCAAAATGGGAAGAGTGGATAAAGGAAAATGCACAAAAATTAAACGAACCAAATGCACAGACAAATGAAGATTTATCCTTTTTAAAAGAAAAAGTAAAGGATAAACGAATTGTTCTACTTGGTGAAAGTACACATGGGGCTAAGGAAATAAACCAATCAAAAGTACGTATGATTAAGTATTTACATGAAGAAATGGGATATGATGTTATTGCATTTGAAACAGGATTTGCGGAGGCAAATGCTGTAAATCAAAATCTCGACCAATTAACTGCTTTGCAGGCCATGAAAAAATCTTTATACGGTGTTTGGCATACTGAAGAAATTTTAGAGCTATTTCAATATATAAAAGATCAAAAAGAAAAAGGAACACCACTTATATTAACAGGGTTTGATGCTCAATTCAGATGGTATTCTTATTTCCCTGAGTTTGCAAAAGAATGGTTAGAAAAAATTAATCCTGAAATTGCTAATGATGTAGAAATAGCTCATAAAGAATTACTCAATATAGAGGAGAAAATTGAATCTATAGATAATAAGTACCCCTACGAACAATATAAAGCGGACGTTCAGCAAGTAATAGCGAAATATGAAAAAATTAAAACGTTTATTCAGCAACATAAAGCTGAATTACATAAGATAGCTCCATCAAATACATATGATGTAAATCTATTAGAAAAGACTATCAGTATACGCATTGATACAATTAAAACACTCCAAGATGCTGCTGTAAAAGAAAAAAACTTTATTTATCCAACAAACTTTAAACTTACAGATCTATCATTTTATATTCGAGATCAAAAGATGGGACAATCTTTAGCTTGGTTAAGTGATATTCAATACAAAAATAAAAAAATCATTGTATGGGGACATAACTATCATATCCGAAAACAAAATTCAAAAATGATACTCGACTGGATCAAATACCAACAACACAATTTTAAAGCGCCCAATATGATTGATTATTTACCTCAACGGATAAAAGATCAAATGTACACAATTGGCGTATATGCATATAGCGGAAATAGTTGGGATAGTAGTGACCTTAATAAAATAGTCCCTATAGATACAGACCATGCTGAACAAAGTATCGAGAATATATTACGAACATCTCAAAATCCTAATTTATTTGTTAATTTAAAAGGAGAAAGCAATCGCCCTGAAACATCTTGGATGTTTACACCTACTACCGCAAGGCACTGGGGCGTTAAAAAATCCGAAGAAATTTTGAGGCCGATTGAACAATACGATGGCATACTATGGCTAGACCACATTTCACCATCACAATATAAGTAAGGAAAAGAGCACACTTTCGCTATGAATAAGTGTGCTCTTTTATATTCATAATAATTACTATAGTTTAGAAATTTATAGAATATCTTCTAGAATAATGATATATACAATAAATTATACCATCCTTTAAAATCAAATCATTCTAAAAGTACCCTTGTTTGGCTCTTCTTTATACCATTTCTCTAATAATACTCTCTCCCACTCACCTGAAATACCTGCCTTTAATTCCCCATCTTCCATACCTTTCATCCACTCATACACGTCTTTAATAGTCTCTTCTAAACTTCTAAAAGTAAGCCCCTCTTTAACAGCATTCTCGATACTAACAGAAAAACCACCTTTCCACGGCTCGCTTTCCCCTTCCAATGAAAAAGTTTCTGGAAGCCATAAAGGCATCTCTGTCCATGGCTGTACTTTATTCTCATTCAAAAATGATTCTTCAATCCAAACGAATTCAGCATCGCTATTCGTAACTTCTTTACACGTATTTAATAACTCTTCCATCGTCAATTCATCTTTCGGACCCGTTACATTAAATGTACCTACTTTATTATTTTCTGCCATTTTTAGTCCAAAGCTTGCGACATCTTTTATATCAACGAACTGTACTGGGCGGTCTTTCCTTCCTGGCACTAACACTTTTCCGCCCTTTGCTACGCACTGAATCCAATATGGAAGCCGATCTGTATAATCAAACATTCCCGAAAGTAGTCCTGCTCTTACGTGTAAAACACGACCTGGCCAATACTTCTCAGCCTCTTTTTCACATAATACTTTAAGCGCACCGTAATACTCGTAAGGAGATATTTCACCATTCTCTACAGCCTTTACCTTTTCACCCGGAAGTTCAGATTGTACTATATAGTCTTCTTTTATGTGATATGGAATCCAATCTTTATATACGGAAATGCTTGAGATGAATGTATAGTGTTCAATATTATCTTTAAGTACTTCTCCTACTTTCCTAATGTGATGCGGAGAAAATCCACATGTATCCACTACAACATCCCATTTTCGATTTCCTAAACTTGATACATCGCCATTTCTATCTCCAACTAACTGCTCCACTTCAGGAAAAATTTCATTATTTGTTCCGCGATTAAATAATGTAACTTCATGCCCTCTTTTTAAAGCCTCGTCTACAAAAGCTCTTCCTAAAAAACGTGTACCACCTAGAATTAGAATCTTCATGGTTCTCCCCCATTCGTGATAAAAAATCTATTCTTTTATTTAACGATTTTTTGAGGTGGAAAGTTACGGGTATTTATTTTTTTACTTCAATTTTAATTCTATAGGCAAAAAAGAAACCATTTTGAAAAATTAATCAAGATGGTTTCTAAATTAAAAAGTAATTATATTTTATATGTATCTTAACTAAATTGCTAACTCTCATTCTGTTCATTAATTCTTTAACTCCGCACAACTTCCCCATCAACAAATCAATCTCAACAACGAATAAATAAGCCCGATGCAAAGGCATCGAACTTATTTTTTTAAGCTTGATAGCTAATAGGTGTGAATTAAAATTAATATGAAGTCCAACCGCCGTCTACAGAAATCACTTGTCCGTTTACGAAACTAGCTTCGTCTGAGCCTAAGAAGATAGCCAGTTGTGCAACTTCTTCTGGTTGTCCAGCACGTGGATTAATTGCCATACCTAATGCTTGGCGGCTCGCACCAAATTCGCTCATATTTGTCATTGTAGAAGCAATGTTTGTTATGACTGCTCCCGGAGCGATACCGTTACAACGGATTTTGTTGTTCGCATACATAAAGGCAGTATTTTTTGTTAGGCCAACGACTGCATGTTTAGATGCTGTGTAAGCAGCACCAGCACGTGCACCGTATAATCCACCTGCAGAAATATTATTGACGATCGTACCGTGTCCTTGTTCCAAGAATAGATTCACTGCAATACGCATTGTTTTCATTACAGATACTGTATTCACAGAGAAAACCTTCTCCCAGCGTTCGTCTGAAACTTCACCAACAGGCTCCATTCCATCCATGATACCTGCATTATTAACTAGAATATCTAATTTCCCGTAAGCTTGTTTTGTTTCATCAAAAAGATGTTGAACATCTTCATCTAAGGTAACGTTTGTTTGAACAGCTATGGCCTCTGCACCTGTAGCTTTAATTCCTTGTACTACATGTTGAGCCCCTTCTAAGTTTAAGTCTGATACAACGACTTTTGCTCCTTCTTTTGCATAACCTTCTGCAATTGCTTTCCCCATGCCTGACGCAGCACCAGTGACAATTGCTACTTTACCTTTTAATCTCATCTGAAACGGCCCCCTTTGTCTTTTATTGCACAGTTGTTCAATAAAAATTATAATAATATAAAAGAACGCTTACAATGAGCAAAAAAACGATAAATGTTCAATAATTAACACATCGTAAGAAATGTGTTCAATAAGAGGTGAAAAAAATAATGCGTACAGATATGCGTATTGTGAAAACAAAAGAGGCGTTACATAACGCATTGTTAGAATTATTAAACGAAAAAACTTTAGAAGTCATCTCCATCTCGGAAATTTGCAGAAAGGCAAAAATAAATCGTGGTACATTTTACTTGCATTATAAACAAGTAGAAGATTTATTTGAGGAGTATTTTAAAGAAATTACAGCAGATTTGACACGTTCTTATCAAGAACCTTATCGCTATGTATCAGTATTGAAAACTAGTAAATTAGATCCTTCTACAATTCGGATTTTTCATCATATCGAAAAATATAAATCATTCTACAGAATTGTTTTTTCCAAAAAGGTTCCTTTAATGTATTATTATCTATTTTTTGAGGAAATAAAGCATTTGTTACTTCAAGATAAAGAGGCTTTGCTTAAAGAAGGAGTGAACCATTCACTTTATTGTTCCTACCAAGCAAATGCGATTATTGGCATCATTATTGAATGGTATCAAAATGACTTTTCTTATAGTACAAGTTATTTAAATGATCAACTTGTTCAATTTTTAAATATGGGAGTAGACGGTTAATTTAAAACAAAGTTGTTTTATGGAATTTTTCATTCCGTCTATTTTCATTTCATATATAATTAAAATATCGGATATTCGATTAACAACTTATATATACTTAGGTAGGTGAAAAATATTAATAGAAACATAGTTTATCATTCTACATTATGTATTTATTGTCTCACATCGCTTGTATATATTATCTTACTGAACATAGAAAATGGTCGTAACTATTTAGGATTTACGATGGTTGTTCCGCTTTTAGCTGTTATTTTATATCAGAAATTATATAAGAAACAAAAAATAGTTCATACATTTGGAATTTCACGTCCCAAAATAAAAACACTCCTTTTCTCCATATTATTCCCACTACTTCTAGGACAATGTCTCCATTTTTATTTTTATATTTATGATATAAAGTTCTTATATAATCATTGGAATGAATTAGGATTTCTCTTGCTTGTTGGTCTTACAGTTGGATCTTTTTCTGCATTATTAGAGGAAATCATATGGCGTGGAAATTTTCATTACCATTTACGAAAAAAATATTCATTAACGCAAACAGCAATCATTACTGCATCGCTTTGGTCTTTATGGCATTTACCAGTAGCACTCTTTTATAAGAACTATGAGTTATGGTTTGTAGGAATATTTAGCTATCTCTCGTTATTATTTATATTATCTATAATTTTGACCTATACGAGAGAGTATAGCCGTTCTGTAATAACACCTGCAATTTTACATGGTATGTTTAATGTATTTTATTTAACAGATGGAGTGGCAACCAAGTGCAATATTAGCCTAATGGAATTAACTAAATTTATCTTGCTGGCAATTGTGTTTGGCATGATATACCTTATACATCGAAAAGTTAAAGAATAATTTACAATAACAGAAAAAGGTGTTTCAGCTTGCAGTTGAATGTACCTTAATTAACTCATAAGTACTTCAACACCTTGCAATTATTCAATAATTGTATAGGTGTTGAAGTTTTCTAATCTTAATTTAACGACTTCTTTCTCACAACACTTACTTCTATCATGGAGAACAAAACAAGTATAACTAAACCTTTTATTCTCATTTTCATAAAAATACACATCTTAAGCTTTTAAATAAGGAAGGATGCATTCTTTAATTAACTTCCATCTATCCCCCGCTTCTGGTATAATTCCGGATGCTATGACCACCAATAATTCCATCTCTGGTACACAGCAAATCACATTCCCACCATCGCCCATTGCACAGTATGAAAAGATTCCATCCTCTTCTCGTAACCACCATAAGTAACCATATTGATTTTGATTCATTTCTGTCGATTCTTTTACCCACGATTTTGAAAGAATTTGTTTTCCATCATAAATACCTTCATTCAAATACAGATGTCCAAACTTAGCCATATCTTTAACTGTTAATGTAAGTCCCCAGCCGCCCGTCGAAATACCGTTTGGATCGTGAACCCACCCTTTCACATCTTTTCCAAATAAGTCATCGAATCCAAATGCTTTCATATTGTAGTTTGGAATTTCTCTCATACCGATAGACTGAAATAGGTATTCATTCGCAAACTCACGAGCACTTTTTCCTGTTACGCTCGTAATAATAGCTGATAGTAAATGCGCTCCTGCGGATGAATATTTAAAAGATCCAATTTCTCCGCCTTGTCCAATTCGATTGAGTGTATACTGTATCCAGTCCTGCTGTGTACATAGTTCTTCTAACGGTTCCTGCCAGTCCGCATAAGGATATGGAGCTGTCATTGTAAGAAGATGCCGCACTGTTATTTCAGATGAATTAGAATTATATTCTGGGAAAAACTCTATTACGTTTTGATCAACGCTTTTTATATAGCCTTTATCTACACATATCCCAATTAACGCAGAGATTATCGTCTTTGTGACAGACGCTACATGAAAAGCATCCTCTGAACCGTATCCATTATAATATTTTTCAAAAATAACATTATCTTTCTGCATTACTAACATACCATTAATATTTTTGTATTCTTCTTTTATAATGCAATCTAACTTTTCAGCAGTTTTCATTGTTCTTCCCCCTTAATCTATAATTAAAAAGGTTCGATTGGTACATATATATCAACTATATGTTTATTTTCTGGATGCTGCCTTGGGTCATTTTTATACACTTCAAAAGGATATGAATCTCTCGGTTTATATCCGCTATTTGGCAGCCACTCACCGTATAAGAAATCCCATGCTCTTTTATATTCAACTTGGCGTATTTCAAAATGACATACCGCGTACTTTCCTGAAGGTATTACCATTATTCCAATGTCACTCGTTCCTACTGCGGACGCATCCGGAATTGTGATACAAAGACTTGTTCTTAAATGATAGTCTTCTGTAAACTCATGATGATCATGGTAAATTGTTAATACCTTCGTATCCTCGAATACATGATAGCTTTGCTCCGCTGCGTAATGAAATAGTTTTTCTATCATTTTCGGAAAATCTATAGCTAACTCTTTATATGTACCTACATGTCTTATGTATGCGACGTTTACATTGTCCGCTGTTACAATTTCGACCTCTCCTCGAACCTTCTTACACTCATTGTATTGAGAACCTTTTCTTACGTCTTTGCAATTCTTGCTATTGTGATTTCTATAGTGAGACGGACTTACACCGTAATGACTTTTAAATGTCCGGGAGAAAACTGCTGAATCCGTAAAACCATAATGATAAGCAATGTCTGTAACCGTCATATCCATACGATATGTAAGTAAATGTGTTGCCCTCTCTAATTTCAATCTGTTCACATACCGAGATAACGGCTCATCCACGATTCCTTTAAAAATTCTATGAAAATGAAACTTTGAAAACCCTGCTACATCGGCTAACTCTTCAATTGAAAGTGAATCATTTATGTTTGATTCTATATAATCTTGAACTTTATATATGCGCTGTAAATACTCATTTCTACTTTGTTTACTCTCCATTTTCATACCTCCTCACGACAAAAAGGCTAACTTCGCGCTAGCCTACTTTTACACATATTTTAAAAATAAAACTCTACTCCCGCCGTTCCCATCATAATTTGTATGTACGGATACACCATCTACCTCATCATCTCCGGCTTCAATTTCAAAGCCAATTTCTTGATGAAATTGTATCGACTTTTTATTAACTGGTGACGTGATTGCTTTTACAACTTTACGATTGTTTGCGCGAGCAACATCAAAGAAATAAGAATACAATGTCGTTGCGATTCCTTTTCTTCTAAACTTCGGATTTACACCGATAAAGTGAACGTACGCTTCATCTTTATGTGTTTGTGAAAAGAATCCACATAAAAACCCTAACGTTTCTCCCTCTTCTTCAATAATAAAACTCGTTTCTTGGAAGTGAACGAAAAACAATTTTGGCAACATACCAGCCATATTTCTCCCGCCCCACCAATCATTTAAAATGGCATGAATCGTTTCATAATCTTCCCCTTGCATGTTTCTTACTCGCATGTGTTTCTCCCTCTCACTCACTTCATTTTTTCATATATTTTTATAACCGTTTCCACTAAAAGAATGAATACCCAAATACCTGAAAATACAAGAACAGACTGGAATATCGATCCAAGTATCATAACACCAATCGCACCTGATATTGAAAATGATACCCCACCAAACCCTGGATCCTGTATAAGTGATCCAGCAGAAAAAGCTGTTATAATAGACACTATTAAATAAATAACACTCATTATTTTTAATATTTTTATAGAAAGATACGAAGTTTTTTCTTCCTCCATCTGTGATAATTCGATTTCCCCGCTTGCAATTCCTTTTTGCAAACAGTCCTCACATAAAAATTCTCCCTTGATTTTTTTACCACCATGTATTGTCCCCGTTATTTCTTTACATCTGGAACATTTACGATTTATCATTTTGATATCACTCCAATCAACTATGATTATCTTAATACAATTCGGTGTTTACCTTATTATTCCTTTTATGTATTTTATAGAGAAAGGTCGTGTTTTATGATTTCGAAACTCACATTTGGTTCTAAAAAGCCTACTGTTCATTATGTATTACGGCCGAGTTGTTATGCGGTTATTTTTAATCCAGCTACTTCAAACATAGCTGTTATCCAAAAAGGAGAGCGATTCTTTTTACCTGGTGGCGGGATGGAAGATAACGAAACCAAAGAAGAATGTTTATATCGTGAATTGCTCGAGGAATTAGGATGGGCAATTGAAATTGAACAGTATATCGGTAATGCTGCACAATATTTTCATTCGGAAAAAGAAGACACATATTATTTAAATGATGGGTTCTTTTACATTGCGAACATGGTACATAAACAAACTGAAATCTCTGAAGAAGATCATATTTTAAAGTGGATGTCTCCATTACTTGCTGTTGAGCTTCTAAGTCACAATCATCAAAAATGGGCTGTTGAACAAGCTCTTTTATTGCAAAAACAAAAAGGATCCCCTTCTATTTGAAAGAGATCCTTTTATATTTAACTTACTTTCTTCAAATTTAAAGCTGGCTTTTTTATTCCGCCTTTTTTCACAACATATAAACCGATAAAGATTATAAACCCGCCAACTAGTTGCATCATGTTTATTTGCTCTCCGATTATTACTGCCGCAAAGATAACTGCGAACAATGGTACAAGATACATATAAACCATTACTTTCGTTGAGCCTATTTTACTAATACCGACATACCACATTGCAAGCCCAAAGATTGTCGCAAAGACGATTGAATATGCTAGAGACCCCCAGCTTGGCATATCTACTGGCCACGTTAACGTATTTACATTGAATAAACAATATACAACGAGAGGTACAATTCCAATTAATGTAGACCATGATGTAACTCTCATTGCTGAGTATTTTGTAATGAGAGGTTGTGCCAAAATAGGATACCATCCCCACGCAATTGCTGCGACTAATCCGATTACATTTCCGAGCCACGCATACTCATATGAAGCTCCTCCTGTATGCCCTGTTATTAAAACGAGTGCTGCACCAACAAAGGATAATATAGAGCCAATTTGTACTTTCATCGAAAAGCGTTCTTGTTTGTGCAATACTGCTAATATCCCTGTAAAAATAGGTGACATCGCAATTAATAATGAGGCGTTCGTTGCTGAAGTATATTTCACAGATAGCATAAACATCGTTTGATACATCGTCGTACCAACGATACCGACTGCTAATAATCGTAACCAATCTTTTCTTTCAATACGAAGTGATCGTTCCATAATAAAAGTAATAAGTAATAATACCGGTGATGCTACTAAAAATCGTAAACTATTAAATTGAATGGATGACATAAATGCCACGCCATACTTTCCAATTGTATAATTTGCCCCCCATACTAATGCAACTGATACTAGGAGCCACTCCATTTGCCATCGTTTCATCCGAATCTCCCCTTCCCTATTTAGCATAGTAAAATTGGCTGGATAAAACACCGTCCAATTGGCTGTTTTTTTACCCAGCCAATTTGTTATACTTGATATATATAAGAGATGCGGAGGCGTTTGTATGGAATGGAAGCTAGATAACGACAGTAAAATCCCAATTTATCAGCAAGTTGTTGACTTTATTGAAAGACGTATTACATACGGAGAGCTTCCTCCAGGTAGCTTCCTCCCTTCCGAACGGAAATTAGCTACGCAGTTAAATGTAAACCGAAGTACGGTAACGACTGCTTATAATGAACTACGTGCTATGGGAATTGTAGAAAGTACAACTGGTAAAGGTACACGTGTGAGTACACATATGTGGGGCGTTTCTCCAACATTAACGCCGAACTGGAGAGGTTTCGTAGAAGGCGGTACTTTTTTACCGAACTTACCGTTACTTCGCCATATTCGGGCAGAAGTACAGCAAAATGAAAATATTATAGATTTCGCAAACGGAGAGCTCGGTTGTAACCTCTATCCTCACGATCAACTACAAACGATTTTACGAGAACAACCGTTAACACAGTCATTAAGTTACGATCACCCGCAAGGCTATCTCCCGCTAAGACAAGCGGTCGTAAAATATATGAAAGAATATTTAAAAGTTGAAGCGACTGAACAATCCATTATGATTACATCTGGCGCACAGCAAGCACTTCACCTTATCGTGCAATGCTTATTAAATCCAGGTGATGCCGTCGCTTTCGAAAGTCCTTCACACTGTTATTCGTTACCATTATTCCAATCAGCAGGTATTCGTATTTTCCCATTACCTGTCGATGAGCACGGTATTAATCCCGACGATGTGCAAGAGTTATATAGAAAACACCGTATTAAAATGATCTTTTTAAATCCAAATTTCCAAAACCCTACAGGAACAATGCTGCACCCAAACCGTAGAAAAAAACTGTTATCACTTTGTGCAGACTTACGAATCGCGATCGTTGAAGATGATCCGTCTAGTTTACTTACTTTAGAAAATAAACAACCTTGCCCTACTTTGAAATCAATTGATGAAAATGGAACTGTCATTTATGTACATTCTTTATCAAAAATGATTGCGCCAGGGTTACGAGTTGGCTGGCTTGTCGCCCCGCAGTCTGTAGTAGAACGATTATCTGACGCACGGCACCAAATGGAATTAGGAATGAGTATATTCCCGCAGTGGCTTATGCAGCAATTTTTCGAAACCGTTCCATTCGAGTCGCATATCGTACCGTTACGACAAATGCTAGCAGAAAAAAGAGACATTATCGTCCGCGCTCTAAACGAGCAACTTCATGATAAAATCTCTTTTTCAAACCCTACTGGTGGTATTTACATATGGGGAAAATTAAACGAACCGATAAACGAAAAACAACTCATAATGCAAAGCTTAAAACAAGAAATCGCCTTTATGCCGGGTAGTATTTTCGGCGCGAAAGATGGGTATATTCGTTTATCTTATGGGAAGGTAAATATAGATCAAATTGAGGAAGGTATTTCTCGTTTGCGTGAGGCTATTTTAGTTTGTGAAAAATAACATTAGATAAAGCTTCCACGTTTGACAAAAGATAAATCTACCATTATTATCAACACGAACCTAGTTATCCCGCTATTTGCGGGCAATAAGACCCCTACCTCAAAATTCAGCAAAAGCAAAGAAGTTAGGTGAGGGATCAACTGCCCATAAACGCCCGATTGGTTCAACTAATAATCAGCGGGAGATGAACACCCCCCACTGAATAAAGTTTCACTTTATAGGAGTGATAAAAATGAAAATTTACGTTGATGCAGATGCTTGTCCTGTAAAAGATGTGATTATTTTTGAAGCTACGAATGCAGAAATTCCTGTTACCCTCGTTACTAGCTTTTCTCATTATTCTAATGCGAAGCAGCCAGCAGGGGTGGAAACCATTTATGTTGATTCTGGAGCAGATGCTGCGGATTACCGGATTATGCAGTTAGCAAAAAAAGAAGATTTAATCGTTACTCAAGATTACGGTCTTGCTTCGCTCGCTTTAGCAAAAGGCTGTATCGTTCTACACCATAAAGGCTATAAGTATACGAATGAAAACATTGACCAACTATTACAAACACGTTATTTAAGTGCAATGGTTCGAAAAAGCGGCAAGCGTACAAAGGGGCCAAAACCATTTACAGCAGAAGATAAAGAGACATTTAGAGAGCTTTTTAAAAAAGAGATTTCACTCTAGAAATGAACCTTCTATCTGTAGGGAAAACTTAGCAAAGAAAAGAAGAGAATATCCAAATTAACATTCTCTTCTTGAGGTTTACCCGTTTAAAAAGAAGGTAAATTATCTAAGTTATTCTCTTTCATACCATCAGGTTCACTACGTATAATATCCCTGCCATACTTATGAAATACGTCCACATGAGCTAACTTCCCTGATTTTGCTTCATCAAGAGCAGTAATATAATCTAATTCTCTTCCACCACTTGTTTTAAAAGCGATTAAATCACCTTCATCATTTTTACGAACGGCAACAATTTGTTCTGCTCCTGAACCGACTTCCTGGGCTACTTCTAATTGAGCTTGCGTTTCCCCTTGATGTAAGTATTCATTATAAACTTTTTGAAAATCTTTTTTATCCATAAAACTCACCTCCAACACATTCTATTAGTATGTTTGGAAGATATTTTTTTATGTACTTTCCCCATCCAATTGACAAGAATACACTAACAGGAATCAGCATGTTTTAAATACAATAAATTAAAACTGTTAATTTTTACCTGAAGATATTATAATTTATTATATCGAAAATATTTAAGAAACGGAGAATTATCATGTTGAATGTAGATATTAATCGTTTAATTGATATTTGTTTAGACTATCAGCAGTCTAGATTTTATGTTACTAGAATCCCTAAAGATTTCTTATCAATTGCAAAAAAACGTTTTTCTATACCAACGGATGATCAAATTATCGCTTTTTTAAGTTGTAATTTGTTTGGATCAGGAAAATATGGTGTTTACTTTACAAGTTCGGGTCTATACTGGAAAAATTGGCTATTAGGTAAAGGGAATATGAAATGGGATCAATTAAATGAAGTGAAACAAATCGAAATTGATAAAGATGGTTTTTTATCTTTTGATGCACACAAAAGTTTTAATATTAACGGAAGTGATTATCCTCCACTGTTATTTAAAGAATTACTTATAGCTCTTACAAATTCATTCCAAAATTCAAAGCAAAATGATATACATCCAGTTATTAAAGTTAATAAGATAAAATCAATCTGCTCTTTGTTTGAGACGCACGATGAATTACTAGAACCTGATAATGGATTATTTGTAGACACTCATATTTCAGAAAAAAATTTAAAGGGAATTGGAGCACGGTATATTGTTTCAGAAGAAGAACAAATCATTGCTTTTTTAGATACGTCTGTTCTTGGTAATTTGAGTAAAGTTTCGGATGGAGTATTAATTTGTCAATCGGGTATATATTTTAGAGAGACTTTTGTACACTTGTACTTTCCATGGCATGTCTTTAGGAATATCCCTATTACTTTAACTTCAAACGAGTTAGAAATCGGAAAAGGAAACATATTTCACCTTCAACATGCTAGAATGCCTAGTCAAGAGATTCTATTATTCATCAAGAATTTAAAACAATATGTTAATACTTTATATGAAGAAAATCCGCAATTACATATTTAATAAACTCGTTATTACATAGTTAAGTCTAAAATTTCAATTCAACTAAAAAACTATCCTTTTGTAGGAAACCCACAGAAAGGATAGTTTTTCAACTCTTTTTTTTGCTTAAATGCTCATTTATGATGAACCATACACTCTAATTCGAAGACTTTTTAATACCTACGCGATTCCTTCAAAGTCTCCAATATATCGTCTGTAAAGGCAGTACTTCCCTCTTTCTCTAAAGCCATGAAATATAAACTTCTTAGGAAAGATCTAATATTTTGTACTAAAATAGCATACTGAGGATTTCGGATGTCTTCAACAATTGCTATACTATGTAGCCAGTTGCTCCACTCTTCTTCAGTTAAAATATTTTGGTTACGCAACGACATGATTGGCGTTACTAATCTCTCATCCTCAAAGTGTATGTATAAGTAGTCATTCATACGAACTTTTTGACGAACAGCAGCTAGTATTGCATATGAAAACTCGCGATTTCGGATTGTACGCGCTAAAGCATCTAGTGCATCAGCAGCATGTGCCGTAGAATGTGCCCAGCCTTTTCCTTCTACGTAACCCCTTACATCTTCTTCTAAATAGACATATTCAAGAACTTGTTCCGCCACACTGTACAGTTGTTCTTCAGATAACAGTGGTTCTTTTTCATGAACAGATAAAATAAGCGGCGGAATTAAAACGGAGAACGCACGTTTAAAAACAGAGTCTGTTCCCTTTTCACCAATTTTATAAAATAAATAATCAGGACTAATTGCTTGTAACATTAATCCTCGTAATTCTTTTTGTCTAAATACATCATTTGTAATCCATGTGTGAAGCGTACTATAAATCAATTCATCACGTAATTCAGCGTCTGGTGATCCGATATAATCTAGCATCCACTGTGCATACGGATATGCGTCCACATCCTCTGGTACAGCATAATTGTTATTTTTAATTTGTTGCAATTCTTCTTTTAGTTCTTGTACTTCCATCATTATAGTTCCTGTCCCCTTTTTACGTTTTTTAACTTGCCCTTTTCCCCTGTAATTTTTTTCATAAAATTAAGCCGATTTCTAATATGGTTTTCACCAAGTACCTATCCTTCTATGAAATTGATTCTATTATATAAAATTTATCCCGATACATAAAAGGAAATACATATAAAATAAGTATTCGCATAGTACTAATACATTGGAACACCAAAGCTTCTCACTTTGTTTACATGCATTTTATGTAAGTTTAAGTTATAAAATAAAGTATAGTTTTTTCATTTGTATTCAAATGTAGTTACGATCAAAATTTTAATCATTTTAGAACTTGTTTAATAAATTCTGTTTTAGCTTTTGTGTACGCTTCTCTATTTTGGTTAAATCTTTTAGCCAACTCTTGCTTAAGATTTGAATAATCATAAACTAATTGCGGATTTTCTTGTAAACGGTTACGAAATAAAAGTTGTTGCTCCCATCTCTCAGTTCCTTTAACCATCAAATGCAGATGAGCTACACGCCTATTATTCTTAACTTTCACAAAGAACCTTCTCCAAGGTCTTTCATCTAATTCTGGACTTACATAATGCCAATCATATATAGCCAATTCAGCTGAAATATCTACTACTCTATCAAATGAGTCTGTTTCAGCCATTAGATCAATTATAGGTTTTGCAGGTAAACCAGGTATGGATGTACTTCCTATATGTATTACCTTGCTTATACCGAGAGGAGCAAGCAGTTCATAAAGTTGCTGTTCTTCACATCTTCCTTTATCTTGCCAATCAGGATTTGCATGAACTATCTCTACTGACTCATTCGCCCATAAAGGCCAATCGTTTGGATTATCTTTTTTATCCATCCAAAACATCTCCTTTCACAAATTATAACACTATTTTTCATTTTCAAATTTCATGTTTATAGAGATAAAGTATTTCAGTTCATTATTTTAACTCATTCAAAACTGCAATAATTTTTATTACATCTATATTTGGTAGAGTTTAAACCCTAGATGGCTAAACCCTTTCTACCTTTTTATTCTGCTATATAAACGATTTTAAATTCCTTTAAATACAACTACCGGATCATCAAAATTACTATTCTGAAATACAACATCCGCACAATCTTTCGGATTATGCTCGTCTATGTACATCTTACAAGCTGCATGATATCTGTTTAAAAATACCCTCTCCGCTTCTTCATAACTTCCAAACGCTTTGGTTTCTCGCTTTGCACCACGTTTTCTTGCAATCTCAAAATCTGTATCTACAAAAATTTTATAATCAAATAAATGCTCAATGTCTTTTTTTAATAGAAATGTTCCATCTACTATTAACACCATATTTGGCGAGGCCACTAGCGGTGCATTTTGTACAGGGATGTCCGTTATTAAGTTATGAGAAATCGTTTCATAACTTAAATCTCCATTAGGTCCTAAAGGCATTAATAACCTTTCTTTAAAAGCTATATAGTCATGTGCATCTTCATAATATCCTCTTGCTGATTCTTTCCCTTGCGCATATCGAATAACCCTCGGGTTATGAAAGTCGTCAATGCTAGCGCGTGTTACTTGTACTCCACACTTTTTCATTCCCTCTGCTAGTTCGTTTGCAAATGTTGTCTTTCCTGAAGCTGTAATACCGCTCACTCCAACCCTTATTGGATGCTTTAAGTTTAACGTTAAAATATGATCAGCAATTTCTTTAATGCGTTGTTTTCGGCGCATGACATTCCCTCCCGCATTTTGTTTACATAATATAATTATAATGAATAAAGTTTGTCACTCTTTGTCGGTAGGTCGATATATTGAAAAAATCATTGATATATTTTAAGTTGCGATAGATATATTTGAAAAATCGTTGATATATTGTTATCGATTTATATATTCCTTACTTCCCCTTAAACCCTCGATACAAAGCAGTCCTTAACTCCTGTTTGTATTCCTCAATTTCTGGCATATCGAGCTCTTCTGCTAATCGAATGGCTAATTCAATATCATACGGTACACGTACGAGTTGAATGGAAAAGCTCGCTGCTTCTTTTTCATTGTAAGTTCCTTCAAAAATTAAATAGGACGCTTGTGTAATTTCAAGAGGATTTCCTACGCTACCAGCATTACATAACGTTTTCCCTCTAAAATTTTGAACGTATGCTTGATGAACGTCACCGTAGCAAACAACATCTGGTTTTCTTTCCCCTTCTATATTCTCTGTCAACTCACTATTTTCGAACATACTAATACGCTCTTCTCTTGAAGCGTGTGGTTGAATTCTTTCATACAAACTTCTCGGTGAAGCGTGGAACATACGAATGAGTTTGCCGCTCATAAAAAATTCGATTGAAAATGGTAAACTTCTCAAATACTCATTTTGTTCTTCTGACAATTGTTTTTGATGCCATTTTAACGCTTCAAATTCAGTCGGCTTTGTAATGAAATCATCCCAATTCCCCATAACAACTTGTTCACATTCTTTACGAACAATTTCAATTACTTCGCTGGAATGAGGTCCTTTTCCTACTAAATCTCCAAGACAAATAATGCGCTCTATTCCTCTTAATTTAATATCTTTCAGTACGGATTCTAATGCCGGAATATTACCATGTATATCTGAAATTACCGCTATTTTATCCAAATGAACCCCTCCGTTATTTATTGTTTATTATATCCACATGATGTGATTGATACCATTTTGGAATATAGGATGAAAAATGATTATGATCTTTTAAAATTCGGTTTAATCTCTCTAGCATATCATCTACTAAATGCGGTGTGCTTCGGTTTGTCCACACAATATCCGCCGGGAATGTCATCGCTGCGTATAATGAATACAATTTCCAAAAATGGAGTGACGGGTCACCTCCGCAATAACCGTGAACTTGTCCTGCCGCAAATGGTTTGCTTATTCTTGTAGTAAAAATCGCTACGTTATAAAAATCATGTATTGGATCGCCAAAATCATATCCACCAAAATCGATAACGATAAACTCCTTATTGTGAATCATACTATTTGCTGGGTGGTAATCATCATGTAAAAATGTGATAGGACGATTTTTCAATAAGTCTTTATGATTCTCTACAAACTTTAATACTGGCTTCAAATCAAGGAAGTCTATTTCATAGTCTACTAACGCTTCTAAGTATCTTTCGTATTTTTTCCATCGAAATGTTTCCCATTTATCACTCGCACTTTCTCTTTCTACCGAATGAATCTTCTTTAATATTTCTCCTGCTTTTCTTCCCACATTATACTGTTCTTCCACCGATAACTTCCGCAAGCCCTCTTCACCATTTACTCCGTCAATCCATTCAAATACTTGAACACATTTATTTAATTCCTCAAGTTTTATGAAATGAATTAACTTTGGCGTCGGGATATGTAATGACTCTAATTGTTCCATATACGTATATTCTTCTTGTTTTCGTTCAAAATTAGCAGCATCACATACTTTTACAAAATACACTACTCTGTTCTCTAATTCTATTTTATATTTCTCTTCATGCGAAAACCCTTTTGTAATAGCTGTACACTTTGCAATACGAGGCCACCCTAGTTTTCTCTCTATCTCTCTTAACATTGCTTCCAAAACGTTCACCTCTATTAATATATGTACAAACTACTTAACACTTCATGCTCTCGTTTATTTTCTCCTTTAAATTCTACTGCAAACGGATATTCACCATGCTTCTTCAACCTTTCTAATACTATCCCTTCTCCAATCGGTTCACAAAATTGTACGCTAATATTTCCAAACAATACACTTTGACATTCAGCATTCCATTGTTCATTTTTTGTGACTGAACTTACTGTTAATCCCATTACTTCTTTCCATTTCCTAACTGTTTCTCGAACGTTTTTCACTGCATAATGAATCGTTTCAATTTGTTGTACTTTATTTTTATGTTCCGTAATCGTACCTATTTTACGTAAATCGTTTCTTCTTTCTTCATCTGTTTCATTCCACTGTATAAAGAAAGGTAATTTCGGTCCGCTTTCTTCTTGTTTTACAAATAACATTTTCCATTCTAAAAGGCTTCCATCTTTTCTCATACGTTTCCCTTCAAATGGTCCTATCGTATGTAAACCGTGCTTACTAAACTTTTCTGCTAATTCTTCAATTGCATCTGTTCGAATTGCAATTTGTAGCATTCCTTCTCCATTTTGTAATTTCACGACCGTTTCCTGCACTAATGGATTTTCTGCTTCTTTCGCTTTTTCTTCATGCTGAACTGCTAAAAATTCTATATATGATAAATCAAAATAACATAAACTATTCCAAGTACCCCAGTTTGTATGCTCTCCGCCTAACGCAGTATGAAAACCTTGTGCCTGCATTTGTTTTGCCGCTTCCTCCGGTGTACAATGTACTGCGTGAACGAGATGATCAAATGCTAACATGTCTTTCTCCCCTTTCTCTCCATCCTTTTATTGTATATTTTATTTTTCTTTCATTCAATTCAAAAAACTTTAAAACCTAGTTGATTTATACGATTAATGTGTATTATAATAAAACAAATCTAATTATTGCTGATTGGAAAAACCAAAGGCACTTTTCTCATACGGGAAAAGTGCCTTTTTATTTATCCCGCTATTTGCCGGGCAGTAAGACCCCCACCTACAAATTCAGCGAAAGCAAAGAAGTTAGGTGGGGGATCAACTGCCCGTAAATGCCCGATTGGTTCAACTAATAATCAGTGGGAGATGAAGAAAACCCCCACTGATTAAAGTTTCACTTTATTATTACAGGGGGATTATTTATGCAGAAATTAATTGTCTTTGCTATTATTGGATTTTTCGCTCAATTGATTGATGGAGCACTTGGAATGGCGTATGGTGTAACGTCTACCTCACTATTATTAATGTTTGGCATCGCACCAGCTGTAGCTTCCGCATCTGTTCACTTGGCTGAAGTCGTTACAACCGCGGCTTCCGGCGCATCTCACATCAAATTTGGAAACGTTGATAAATATACAGTTTCTAGACTTACATTACCAGGAGCAATTGGCGCATTTGTTGGGGCATGTTTTTTAAGTAATTTACCTGGCGATGTAATTAAACCGTACATTTCCATATTCTTATTTACTTTAGGGGTTTATATTTTATTACGATTCATTATTCAAAAACAAATTGTTTCTTCAAATAAGCGTATGTCTGCTAAACAACTTGTGCCGCTCGGCTTATTCGCTGGATTCGTTGATTCAACTGGCGGTGGTGGTTGGGGGCCGATTACAACACCTGTACTTCTGGCAAGAGGAAATGATGCTAGAAAAGTTATCGGCTCTGTAGATACGAGTGAATTTCCTGTTTCACTTGCTGCAACAATCGGTTTCTTCATCTCACTTGGCTGGGAACAAGTAAGCTGGGTTTGGGTATTTGCCTTAATGCTTGGCGGGATTATTGCTGCTCCAATTGCCGCATGGTTAGTGCGCATCGTTCCAACTCATTTACTTGGCGTATTAGTTGGTGGTCTTATTATCTTTACGAATATACGTACACTACTTACGACATTTAAAGTGGACCCAACTATTATTTCACTTTCTTACGTGGCAGTTGGTCTTATCGTTATTATTTCTATTTTCATTGCTGTCCGTAATCATTCAAAGCATTCAACGGCTGGCTATCCGTCAGATCAAAAACAAATGTTGCCATAATCCTGTATAATACCGCCCGATTTCCCTCGGGCAGTATTTTTTTATTTTTCACTCTTCCAATTTATCATCGTTTCAGTACTATTTACTCTTTTCATATGTAATTTCTCTAATACACGAATTGAGCTATAGTTATCAAGGAGCGTCTCTGCTATAATCGTTTCCACTTCTCCCGTTTGAAAAGCCCACTTCATTAATTCACTAACCGCTTCTGTTGCATAACCTTCATTCCAATATTTCTCAATAAATCCATAACCAATTTCTACTGTATGTTCCTCGTTTGGTTTCCCTTTAAATCCTATATCACCTAGAACGATGTCATCTTCTTTCCGAATAACAAACCAAGCTCCCCAGGGTAATAAAGTCCCATCTTCTTTTATATTTTCTACATGATTTAAAATATGTGGACCGCTTGTGAATCCTTGATTACTTGCAGTATGAAGCCATTCTTCTGTACATGGTACTATATGTAATCTTTCCGTTTCTAATTTCATAACGATGTCCCCTTTTCAATTAAACGATACTTCAATTTTACTACAAATATAAAGAATATTCACTCTTTATGTCGCGCATTTGTTTATTCTTCGAAACAAAATAAAGAACTAATCCCCTTTAAATGGTTATGTCGAATTATATTTTCTGAATTTTCTTTTAATTTTAAAGGGTTTTTCAATATTTTTTGCGAAACTTTTGTATAACAATTTTTTCTTTGCTTATTGTTACATAACAGTAGGTTCGGGTGGAGTTTTGCAAGCGTTTCCTATACAATAACCGATATTTTTTGACTTTTCCCAACAAAATCCCTTGCAATATTTTCAGAAACTCATTACAATTGCCATATATTAAAAATCACAGCAATATATAAATCCTCATCAATCCGATGAGGTAGAGGTTGCAGCTTTTATTAGTAAAGCGGATGAGACACAGAGAATGTCACCTGACTCCGTTTGAAAGGAAAAGTTGCCGAAGTTTATATTTCTTCTCTGGAAATATGGGCTGGGGCTGTCTCCGAAAGGAACAGAACTGTCACGTTTACAAAATACCGAGTAAACGTGGGGTGCTATCTTAACGGAAGGGTATGATGGGGTGGTTATTTGTGAAACGTTCCGCCTAATTCTTTTGGCGGTTTTTTGTATTTTTCTCCCCCGCTCCTTCCTATCTTACAAGAAAAGGAGTGTTGAACATGAATAGCGCAACGAATCAAACTACCTCTAAAACGCAAACTACACAAGGACAAGGTGAATTAAAACGTGGATTAAAATCTCGTCACCTTACGATGATTTCTCTCGGTGGTACAATCGGTACCGGACTATTTCTTGCTAGCGGTGGTGTTATCCATTCCGCTGGTCCTGGCGGTGCATTAGTCGCATACGCTGCAATTGGAATTATGGTTTATTTCTTAATGACAAGCTTAGCAGAACTCGCAGCTTACATGCCTGTTACCGGATCTTTTAGCACTTATGCAACAAAATTTGTTGATCCATCACTTGGTTTTGCACTTGGATGGAACTATTGGTATAACTGGGCGATTACGATTGCTGCTGAACTAGCGGCCGTAACATTAATTATGAAATTTTGGTTCCCAGATACACCTTCTCTTATTTGGAGCGGATTATGTTTAGCTATTATTTTTCTCTTAAACTATTTATCTGTTAAAGGTTTTGGTGAATCTGAATATTGGTTCGCACTTATTAAAGTAGTTACTATTATTATCTTTTTAATTGTCGGTTTTATGATGATTTTTGGAATTATGGGCGGCGAATCTGTTGGCTTTAAAAACTTCACTGTTGCAGATGCACCATTTAACGGTGGAATCATGGCAATTATCGGTGTATTTATGGCTGCTGGTTTCTCATTCCAAGGAACTGAATTACTAGGAGTGGCTGCTGGTGAAACAGCTGATCCAGAACGCAATATTCCAAAAGCAATTCGTTCTATCTTTTGGCGCATTATATTATTCTATATTTTAGCAATTCTCGTTATCGGTTTATTAATTCCTTATACGACTGAAAGCCTTGCAGCAAGTGATGTTACAGTAAGTCCATTTACACTTGTATTTGAAAAAGCGGGCGTTGCCTTCGCTGCTTCCGTTATGAATGCTGTTATTTTAACTGCTGTTTTATCTGCTGGTAACTCTGGCATGTACGCATCAACTCGTATGCTTTGGGATTTAGCTCGCCAAGGAAAAGCACCAAAGTTCTTAGGCAAATTAGATAACCGCGGTGTACCTGTTAACGCATTAATCGCAACATCAGTAGTTGGTAGTGTCGCTTTCATCGCTTCTTTATACGGTGACGGTGTTGTATACATTTGGTTATTAAATGCTTCTGGGATGTCAGGATTTATCGCTTGGGTAGGAATCGCTATTAGTCATTACCGTTTCCGTAAAGCATATATTGCCCAAGGAAAAGATTTAAAAGATTTACCGTATAGAGCAAAATGGTTCCCGTTCGGTCCAATCTTTGCATTTACACTTTGTGTCATTGTCATTTTAGGACAAAACTACGGAGCATTTACGGGAGCATCTATCGACTGGAACGGTGTACTCGTTTCTTACATCGGTTTACCACTCTTCTTAGTACTATGGTTAGGATATAAATTTACTAAGAAAACGAAAGTAATTCCACTTGATAAATGTGAACTAAAATAAAGTAAAACGAGCAAACAAATTTGTTTGCTCGTTTTTTATTACAATGCTTCTCCCTTCCCTATTTCTCCTGTTTTTGCAATAATAGAAGAAATATACATAAAGGTTGGGATCACATGAACATTCGTATTACTGATGAAGCAAAAGCAGCTATACATAGACTAGAACGTGAAGACAAAAAGATCATTCGCATTAGAGGAACAATGACAAACTCTTGTAGTATTTTCGTTGATGTGGATTTAATTTGGGATACATATAATGCGGATGATGTTGTATATGAAGATGAACATCTTATCGTACAAATGGACTCATTCACGAAAGACTACACTGGTGGTACGTTAAAACTTGATTATAAGACGACTGGTTTTAGTATTACGACTCCTAGTGAGACGTTGGTATATGGATTGTCGATAAAAAAATAACAATTGTTTTTATCTGACCAATGAGGTGAAGAAATGGGCAAATACGTTCCATTAAAATTTTTATTCAACGAAGAATTAGCAGGAAAAATGGCTGATTCTATTTCTAAACATGATCCTAATTTCTCTAAAAAAAAAATTATAGATTCCGTAACATATAAAGTTGAAAATTTAGAGTTAAAGCAACGTGTAGAAGTAATAGCAGATGAATTACACAATGCATTACAAAAAGATTTTAATGAAGCAATACATATATTACTGAAAACATTAGGACCAGAAAACACAACAGAAGTCGGCACATTTACAAACGGATATATGTATATGCCTATCGCAAAATACGTTGAAAAATATGGGCTTAATGATTTTGAATCCTCATTCAACGCAATGTATGAAATAACAAAAAGAAATACTGCTGAATATGCCATTCGTCCTTATCTTGAAAAATACCATGAAGAAACATTGAACATATTGCAACAGTGGTTACGTGACGAAAACAGCCACATTAGGAGATTAGCTTCAGAAGGTACTAGACCAAGACTTCCTTGGGCAAAAAAAATAGGAGCTCTTAAAGGGGACTTCAGAAATAATTTAAAGCTTCTTGAGCCATTAATGAATGACCCTTCTAAGTATGTTCAAAAATCAGTAGCCAATCATATCAATGATATTACAAAAGAAGATAACGAACTCGTTTTTCAATGGTTGCAACAATTACTCGATAAAAACCATCCTGTTAATCCTTGGATTATGAAACATGGATTAAGAACTGTGATAAAAAATGGTACTTTACCAAAAGATTTTTGTTTTTAAGTATTTTAAACAAAAACGCTTATGCTTCAAAAATGAAGTATAAGCGTTTTTTCTCTTTAAAACATTATCCCTGCGTTAAAATATTTTGAAACATTTCTGGCTTATTTTGTTCAAAGCTCTCTATTAATTCTTTTCCAAATATCGTTATACTCTCTTCCCAAGGATGGCCTAAATACCCCCACTTAAAGTCTTTCTGAATAAAGAAATAGTAATCTCCATTCGGAAATATTGGTATAATCCACTCATCAAATTCATTTCTTTCAAACTCTAAGTGTGGATTCACCCAATAACACTCATGTTGCCAATCTAGTGCCATTATATATTCATTCGATGCTATATTCTCTTTAAAAGCTTGTAACACCTTATCTTCCAGATCGTCATATACATTTAAATCTACCGATTCTCCAAAATAATGAGAGATGTCATATGTGATAAACGGTCCCGGTACTTTAAACGATGGAAATATTGAAACACTTGGTGAAAACTCATAATCACTATATACTCTGTCCCAAATTCGATCGTACTCTTTATCTGTAAACTCAATCCAATTCTTCATTAAATATCTACCTTCCCTTTATAGTTCAAAGGATTTTCACTCGATTATCCCGAATATATAAATAACTATTCTCGCAAGGAGCGAATTTGTATGAATCTATTCGAACACGAAACGTAAAACCGCTTAATTTTAATAAGAGGTCCTCCCTTTCTCATTTCTTACTATATCATTCATTAACGAAATAGGAGGACATAATATGAAACGTGATCCATTATTTTCGGCACTATTAGAAAATGCAAAGACAAATTTTAGCGGCTGGGACTTTTCTTTCATTGCAGAAACTGGCCGTATGAATAGCGAGCCTTTATCATGGTCGTACGGTAGCACTGCTTTCCAACTTATGCAGCGTGCAGAATCTATGCTAGATATGGGCACTGGCGGCGGAGAGTTTTTATCTATGTTACAACCCTTCCCACCAACTATATACGCTACTGAGGGCTATGCTCCGAATGTACCAATTGCACGAAAGAAATTAGAGCCTTTAGGGGTTACTGTTGTAGAGGTGACCGATGATACTTCTTTACCATTTCAAGATGGTCAGTTTGATTTAATTGTGAATCAACATGATTCCTATTCTGCTTCTGAAGTAAAAAGAATTCTTTCCACCAATGGAACATTTCTTACACAACAAGTCGGTGGTCTGGATTGTGCCCATCTTAATGAGCTGTTTGGTGCACCGCTGAATAGCGAATTTTCAGGTTGGTCACTCAAAACGGCATGTAATGAACTAAAAAAGAATGGATTTACAATTTTAGAAGCGAAGGAAGAGTTCCCTCTTCAACGTTTTTATGATATCGGTGCTGTTGTCTATTACTTAAAAGCAATTCCGTGGCAAATTCCTGATTTTACAGTAGATAGCTATAATGAGGAATTATATCGCATACATGAAATCATCTTGCAAAAAGGGTATTTCGATGTGAAGCAACACCGCTTTATTATTAAAGCAAATTATGAAGAGTAAACCTTGAATTAGCATTCCCTGCAAAAAGCCAAATTCTTTATTGGAATTTGGCTTTTTCTTAGTATTTTAACGTATCTTTTCCTATTGTGAAACGAGATGTTTTACATATTGTTTTTTCGTATCATCTTCTGTCAAAACAGCAGTTGTGTACTCAATAATATTACGATTTTCATAAATAAAGGCATGCCCTAAATTATTTTCTTCTTTTAATACTATTGGTAAATATCTTTGTAAATTGCTAACTACACCTCTGTTATCACAGTCTAATATCCAATCAATTGACTTCCATTCTAATATACCTTCATCAGTGCTTACTGGCGTATCAATATGTACTTCATCTGGTAAATCAGCAAGGAACACATACATTCCCTCACTATCCCGAGGATCATTCTTTTCTTTAAAAATGACATTCCCCTTATACGTTACACTATGAAGCTCTATACCCGTTTCCTCAAATGTTTCTCTAATTATTCCTTCGTATGGCGTTTCGTTATCCTCTATTTTTCCACCTACGCCATTCCACATTCCCATTGTCGGCTTTTTGTTTCTATTTAATAGGAGTATGTTATCCCCTTTTCTAATGAAGCATATTGTGTACTTATACATATCATCATATCCTTTCTATTTCCTAACCGTTACCTTAATATAAAAGCGTTAATTATTCTCCTCTTTATAGGAGCACCTGCGGATTAAAAGGTCCACCTAATTCATTGATTGTTTTTTGAGGAAAATAAAATAAAAATACTAAACTAGTCTAGTATTTTCATTTTTGAAAAAGGATAATATATAAATTCCACCTTGCCAATAACGTTATCTTCTTCAATATATCCTAAACCATTTCGACTATCCTTACTATGTTCACGATTGTCTCCCATTACAAATAACTTATTTGGCGGAATCTTTGTCTTTTGAAAGTTGTAAAACACTTGTGTATTATTATATAAATCTTTATTTATATAAGGTTCATCTTGCTTTTTGTCATTTACGTATACAGTTCCATTCGTTATGTTAATTACGTCACCAGGAAGCCCTATCACACGTTTCACATAATATTTCGATCCATCCTCTTCCTTAATAATTACGATTTCTCCGTGCTGTAAGCTAGAAAAATGTACAGCGGCTTTATTTACAAATACGTAATCTTCTTCATGTAAAGTTGGCTGCATTGATTTTCCTTCCACCTTACATAAAGTGAAAGACTGGTACGTTACTACTAGGACAAATATAAATAGTATGTACTTTCCCCAACCTCTCTTAATCTCCTCTTTCATATCCATTCCCACCTTATCAAAACACTTTTCAACTCAAAAATATATCACTGCACAATATGTTTTCATTTGCGCAGTGATATACTACAATTTGAAGTTTTTACTGTGCCTTATTCGGCTATTGTGCTACTGGGACTGGACTTACACCCGATCTCTGCGTTTTCAAATCAAAATATGCATCCAAAATTTCTTTACCAATTGCAGAATTAATGCCTGATTTATCATTATTCACCCATGGCACAACAACAGAAAAAGCGACTTCCGGATCAGCGTCATATGGCGCATACCCGGCGAGAGTTAAATTATAACATTTTTTTCGATAGTTGTTCTCATCTCTTCCAATATCACTTTCTCCACCGTACACTGTCTCTGCTGTTCCTGTTTTTCCAGCCGGTTTATACGGTAAACCTTTAAATGTTCCAGTACCTGTCCCATCAACCTCCTGGAAAACTCTTCTAAATCCTTCTTTCACATGATTTATATATGACAGATCCATATCCACTCTATTTAACACGACTGGTTCCATCGAGTGAATGACTTTTCCGACTTCCTCTGGTCTATTTGGTTGCTCTCTAATTTCTTGTACAATTTGTGGTTTCATTCGGTAACCACCATTTGCGATCGTTGACATATATTGCGCAAGTTGCAGCGGCGTATATGTGTCATATTGTCCAATCGCATAATCAAGTAAAAAACCTGGTATATTATCGGTTCTACCCATTTGACCTAACGATTCATTCGGTAAATCTATACCGGTTGGCACTCCTAGACCAAATTG
Organism: Bacillus cereus; assembly: GCF_015071065.1. Classification (GTDB taxonomy): domain Bacteria; phylum Bacillota; class Bacilli; order Bacillales; family Bacillaceae_G; genus Bacillus_A; species Bacillus_A cereus_BA. Next base: position 462,260 of record NZ_VOVA01000003.1, read on the forward strand.
TCTAAAATAATAACGCATTTTATTAAACGCTTCTTGTTTAATATCTAGCGGATTGTTTGGTACATAATCAATCCCCGCAATCTTTAACGCCGTATTAAACATGTAGACATTGGATGAAACTTGTAAAGCTCTTAAATCATCAATATCTCCAAAGTCTTTCCACGATTTCTTCGGCTTCGAACTTCCTTTAAAGAACATTGGCGCATCAAAAAAATGCGTATATGGCTTAATCGCTTCTGTTTGATATCCCGCTAATACCGTAGCTCCTTTCACTGTTGATCCTAACTCGTAAGAACTTATCATCGTTCCTAAAGCGTAGTCTTCTATTTGCATCCCGCCATCTTTATTTACAATTTTCTTTCCTGCTAATGATAGAATTTGACCATTTTTCGGATTCATCATAACGACGAATGCACGATCCATCATCGGTTCAGAAGAATGAAATGCCCTTAAATTCCTTTCAAGACTTTCCTCCACCTTTTTCTGTAAATCCATATCAACTGTTAACATCAAATTATTTCCACTTTTTCCTTTTGTCACTTTTTCAGTCCGAATAATATTTCCAGCTTTATCAGTAATACTTTTAGACTGTTCTTTCGTTCCATGTAACACATCTTCGTATTGTTTTTCGATGTAACTCTTACCAATACGATCATTTCTGTTATAATCTCGCACTAAATAATAGTCTAATTGCTCCCTTGGTAATCCCTCATTCTCACTAGAAACACTACCAAGTACAGAACGTAGTATTTTGTCATTTGGATATTCGCGCTCCCAATCCACAGTCGTATCTATGCCTGGCAAGCTCGATAATCTTTCACTCACTACTGCATATTCATTTTGACTGACATCTTTTTTGACGATTTGTGGCGTCATTTTATATCCCGCATTCATTTTACTTTTAATTGCTAGTACTTCTATATCCTCTTTCGAAAGCTCGTTTAGTTCTTCTTGTGTAATTCTTTCTCGTCTCAACTCTTCTACTTTCTTATCTAAGTCTTTCCCTTCTATTTCCTGCTTCCTAAATTTACTCTCATCTTCTTTCGTTACTTTTGTTGCTGCACGCTTTTCGTTTAACTGCATCCAAAAATCTTTTTTATCTGTCTCTGTTAACTTGTCCATATCTTCTTGTGGCATTTCAATTAACTTTGCTAAATTTCTTGCCACTATTAAAACCTCTTTTGAGTCCACTCCTTTCATTTTCGTATATGTAACAGTTCGTAACGGTTTATTATTTACAATAACTTTCCCTTCCCGGTCAAACATCTTTCCTCTCGGAACTGGAGTACTCACCGTTACATCTTCCTTTTTATTCACTTCATTTCGATACGTTTCTCCGTCAATGATTTGTACTTTACCTAATTGAACAATAATAGCTGAAAATAAAAGAAAAACGATAAAAAATAGTACATTTAACCGAAACGGAATATGAGTCTTTTTCTTTTTCGACTGTTTCTGCTTCTCCTTTTTCTGTCTCATTTTGCTCCCTCGCTTCATTCTATTAACATTTCTGTGCATAAAAAATACGTTCACCACAGTGCAATCAACTACATCATTATGTATCAAATTTAATTTTATGATATATATAGAATTTTATATTAATTACAAAAGAATTAAAAGTTTTAATTTTCAGTTTTTGTATTTCGTATCCTATTTATTACCATTCCCCTTAATAAGCAATAACATGAATATAATTCATACAAAAAAAACTGAGGTGGACATCATTCACCTCAGTTTCTTTACGAAAACAAAAACTTATTTAATCGAAGATAACCCTTCGGCAAATTCACCAATCTTATTTTGAAAAACAAAATCAAAATAAGATTCTTTCCCTGTTAACTCTTCATTTACTAAAATTGTTGTTGCGCCTACTTCCCTCTTTGCGATTTCTGGGAATGAAGCGACAGGCTGTACTTTGAGTGACGTTCCCATTACGAGAAGTACATCTGTTTCATATAAACGTTTGATCGCATTTTGATATTGAGGTAACGTATCTCCGTATAAAACAACATCTGGATTTAAAATGAAATTACACTTCTCACAGCGCGGCACTTCATGATCAATCATATATTGTAAATCATATCCCGCTTTACACTTCGGACAATGCGCTGTTTGAAGTGTTCCATGTAAATCAATGACATGTTTACTACCACCTACTTGATGCAAACCATCAATATTTTGCGTTAAAATCGTTACGTCTTTTCCTTGTTCTTCTAGCTCCGCTAAAAAATGATGCCCACGATTGGGTTTATATTGATGAAACGTATTAATTTGAAAGATTTCTTTATAATGCTTCCAAAACTCTTTCGGATTTCGATTATAATAGCCTCTCGACAAATACATTTCTACATTCGCATCAGCATATAATCCATTTGCTGAACGAAAATCAGGGATTCCACTTTCCGTACTTGCGCCAGCACCTGTTAACACTGTAATTTTCTTCGCTTTTTCTAATATCGAACGTACTTCTTCAAATTGCACAAAAATCACCTCTATGTATATTCCTATACTTATTATACCAGTTGTTTACAATAGGTGTTGTACAATTCATTTTACTTAATGCGTCGCACCGCCGCACGCTACAATATCTACTTCCACTTCCGTCGTTACCTCGATTGCTAATTCTATCCCTTTACTAATAGTAGAAAGTGACATACTCGGTTGACCTGGATAGTTACTAGCTTGTTCTGGTAAAAACGGAATATGAACAAATCCGCCTTTTATTTTCTTATCATGTTTCTCTAGTTCATGCATAAGACCATAGAATAAATGATTACAAACGAATGTACCTGCTGTTTGTGAAACGGAAGCTGGTATACCTTCTTCACGAAGTTTTTTTACAATTGCTTTCATCGGCAGCGTAGACCAATATGCAGCTGGTCCTTCTTCTACAACCGGTACATCCACCGGCTGATTCCCTTCATTATCAGCAATTCTTGCATCATCAATATTAATTGCTACACGCTCGATCGTAATATCTGGTCTGCCCCCAGCTTGTCCAATACATATAATCATTTCAGGCGTTAATTCTTCTATATACTCTTTTAATACACTTATTGATTTATGAAATACAGTTGGAACTTGTTTACTTATAATCTTGTATTCTCCGATTGTTTTTTCATGCAAACTTTTTGCGACTTCCCAAGCTGGGTTGATACTTTCTCCGCCGAACGGATTAAATCCTGTTAATAATACTGTTTTCATAGTTTCACTCTCCTAATTAGAAACGATATACAAGGCCGTACATTATAAACATATTTATAATGAAAATTGAAAGAGCAATTGGTACTTGCGCCTTAATGACTGCATTCTTATCTTTCAATTCTAAAAGCATTGCCGGAACGATGTTAAAGTTTGCTGCCATTGGAGTAAGCAGCGTTCCGCAATATCCAGCAAACATACCGAGTGCTGCCATAATAGCTGGATTCCCTCCATGCATTTGTACAATTAGAGGTAAACCAATCCCACCAGTAATAACAGCGAAAGCCGCGAATGCATTCCCCATTACGACTGTAAATAACATCATTCCTAAACAATACGCCATAACAGCAACGAATGGATACTCTGTCGGTAGCACTTGTCCGACTAAATCAGAAACAACTTGTCCAACGCCAGACTTCGCGAAAATACCGCCAAGTGCCGCTAACATTTGTGGTAAAATAACAGCCCAGCCAACCGCCTGTAGTAATCTGCTTCCTTCTTGAACAGGCGTTGTTATTTTTGATTTCGTAATACGCATCGCCGCAATGAATGCGAGTAATGCTCCTAACGCTAATGCAACTAACGTTACTTTATCTGGATCAACAAGGGATACATTCCCCCATTTGATTTTCCCTAACGTCAAAGTACCGATAATCGTAAAAATAGGTATTAATAGTGCAGGCATGAAAATTTTATTCTTTAATTTCTCAGCATGTTTCACACGTTCTTGCACTGGTACTTCTTTCTCCTCGGATTTTGTTACTTTATTTAATGAAGCTAATACGACCATAACAAGCACAATACAGCCAACATAAAATGAAGGTATTACATTTCCGAATATGAATGTAACTGCAAACAATGCCCAAAATAAGCTAGAACCGAATCGGTTTGGATGTTCACGATCAAATGCAATACGAACAGCGATAAATGCAACAATTATCCCTAGTAAATAATAAATTGTATCCATTGTTATGATGTTCATCTTATATAGCCTCCTTCTCTTGTTTTTCTTCTGCCTTCATTGTTTTCTCTATATACTTATCAAACCTTCTAAACCTAATCCAGCTCACAATAAGGGCAGATATCGCAGTTGGAATTCCCCAAAGTGCCATATCCCATACACCGACATGCATACCTACTGAATCAAAGAATCCTTTCATTAATAAAATGCCACCAGTTGCGATAAAAATATCTTCTCCGAAAAACCAAGCTGTGTTTTCCGCAGCTGCTGCGTTTGCTTTAATCTTTTCTCTCAATTTTTCAGGGAGTTTACCGTATTTACCTTGTGCAGCTCCTTCTGCCATTGGCGCAACAAGCGGTCTCACTGTTTGCGCATGCCCACCAATATTAAGTCCAAGTGCTGCTGATGATTCTCTTATCGTAAAATATGACATTAATACTCTTCCAGTTGTTGCTCCTTTTGATTTCGTTATAAGTGCCTCAGCTCTTTCTTTCAATCCATAACGCTCTAAAATTCCGATTACCGGTAAAGTCAGTATAATCGGCATAGACATATATCTATTTTCTATGAAAAACTTACCGAACATGCTGATCACATCATAAAAGCTTAATCCTGAAACCATACCAGTAACAATACCTGCTACCATAACTACTAATAGTGTATTTAATCTAAATAAAAAGCCAACTGCAACAAGTAGTATCCCGATTAATTTAATCATTTCCAGCACTTCCCCTCATTTTTCATTTCGGTGCGCATATAGAAACACCATTAAATTCGAATGTTCTGTATATTCTCTCCGCAAATTGTACCGCTTTCTCTCCATCCCCATGCAAACATATCGTTTGCGCCTGAACTGCTACTTTCTCCCCATTAACCGATTCTACATACCCTTCCTTCACCATTTGAAGTACTTGTTTTATTGCTTCATCTTCATTTTTTATAAGAGCATTTTCTTCTGTACGGCTCGTTAAAGTTCCATCCTGCTTATACGTACGATCAGCAAAAGCTTCTTGTACGAGAGTTATATTATATTTTTCTGTTGCCCTTATAAACGCCTCACTATTCGCTAATCCGTAAAGTAATAGATTGGGGTTAATATGATAAATTGCCTTTGCGATTGCATCCGCAATTTCCGAATCAGTTGCCGCCATATTATATAAGGCACCGTGCGGTTTTACATGTTGCATTTTCCCTCCAGCAGCTTTAACAAATCCCTCTAACGCGCCAATTTGATATAAAACATAATCGTATACTTCACTTGCTGAAACATGCATATTCCTTCTTCCAAATCCAATTAAATCAGGAAATCCAGGGTGTGCTCCTATTGCTACATTATGCCTCAGAGCTTTTTCAACTGTTTGCCGCATAACGGCCGGATCACCCGCATGAAAACCGCAAGCAACGTTTATAGAGGAAACGAACGGAAGAATTTCATCATCATTCCCCATTTTATAAGCTCCAAAACTTTCTCCTAAATCACAATTTAAATCGATTGTAGTCACGATGTTTTCCTCCTAATCTCAGCTTCGTAAAGCGATGAATTTCTTTAATAGACTCATACTTATTTCCTGTTCTATATATAATTGTGCAGCTTCTCCCATAGTTATTTTTTCAAAAGTTACATAGTCTCCTGGTTTCAGCTGCGCTAGAAGAGGTAAATCTACTGAAATTACATTTCCAATTCTCGGATAACCACCTGTCGTTTGTCTATCCGCCATTAATATAATAGGCTGTCCACCATTCGGTACTTGAATTGTTCCGAATGTAACTGGGCTCGATAAAATTTCTATCTCTTCAACTCTATTTAAAATCTCTCCGTCAAGCCTATATCCCATGCGATCAGCATAATTGGATACTTTATACTCTTTCGAAAAAAACGACTTTATACTTTCTTCTGTGAATTGATCATATTCAAAGTCTGTTATGACGCGAAGAATAGGATGCTTCTTATATTTTGGTAAAGCATTGTTACAAATTGCCCACTTCGTTTTTATACGCTCTTCTTCTTGTAAATTTTGAATGAAACGACTTGCAACTTCTGCTCCTGTACCAATTTGAAAATAGTCTCCTTTTTTCAGCATTCTCCCTTCAATACCACCAAGAGCAGCACGTATGTAAGTACTTTTACTTCCCATCGTATGATCAATATTTATACCGCCCGCAAAAGTCACATACGCCCTACAACCGCTTTTCGCTTTTCCGAGGCAAAGCATGCTTCCTTCTTCAGCTAATATGGGACGCCATAATGGAATGCGCTCTCCATTTAATAGTGGTTCCATATCTGCTCCACCAATCGCGAGCAATGTCGTTTTCTTGATTAACAATTTAGGTCCCATTATTGTAATTTCGAGTCCAGCCTCATTCTCTTCATTGCCTACTAACATATTAATCATCCTGAGCGCATCTTTATCCATAGCCCCGCCAACAGGTACACCGTATTGTTGATAATGAGATCGTCCTAAATCTTGGACTGTTGTAAACATTCCTGCATGCAAAATCTCTACATCCATTCTTTAGCCCCCTCAAGCGATACGTACTCTTCCCTTGTTATTGGTATAAATCGTAAATACATACCGCTTTGAATATATGTTGGTGTTTCTTCTTTTGGATTAAATAGAGAAATAGGTGTTCGGCCGATAATATTCCAGCCTCCTGGTGTTTCAAGCGGATAAATACCTGTTTGATTTCCGCCAATACCTACTGAACCAGGAGAAATTTGTAACCGTGGTGTTTCTTTTCTAGGTGTTTCTAGTTCTTTCGGTAATCCCCCTAAATAAGGGAACCCAGGTGTAAAACCTAACATATACACGAAATATGTTGTTTCACTATGTATTCGAATAACATCCTCTACTTGTAATCCTTGATAATGCGCAACATCTTCTAAATCAGGTCCATATTCTCCCCCATAACACACTGGTATAGAAATATGTTTCACATCTCGGTTCACTTCCTCGTTATATGAATCACACAGCTCCTTTATATACTGGCAAACGTGATCATATGGCCTTTCACTTCTCTCATTTCGCTTCCATACTTCGTACAAATTGTAGTACACCGCTAATGAAGTAAACGACGGAACACATTCAACCATTCCTGCAAACGGATGCCGCCTCAACGCTTGAAATAATCGTTGTACTTTTTCGTATATATCCATCCCAATTTCTTCACCAAATGTAACAATAATTGCTTGATCCCCTAACGCAGAAAATTTCATCCCACTCCCTCTTTCTATGCCCAAAAGCCGAGTTCTTTCGAAATGCGGTATGCTGTCTCTTTCACTTTCGCAATAAAATACGCAATGTTACTTTCGCTATACTCAATTGCTAATCCCGAAATACTAATGCCACCTACAACAGTTCCATCACTTGCAAAAATTGGCGCTGCTATAGCCGCTGTATGATTTTCTAATTCAGAATAGCTAATTGTGTACCCTTCTTGTTTCGCCATATGTAACACTTCTAGTAGATGCTCCTTATTCACGATTGTTCCATCTGCAAACTGTTTTAAATCTGTTTCCTCTACGTATTTCCTTTTCTCTTCCTCAGAAAAATACGATAGTAAAATTCTCGGACATGCACCCGCGTACAGTGGAGCCCTTCTTCCAACCGCCGTATAAACACGTACTGGCTGAGCTCCTTCCATCTTCTCAACATAAATTGCGTCATTACCATCTTGAATAATCAAATTTACTGCTTGTCCTAAACTATCTCTAAGCTCTTTCATATACGGTATCGCAATATTTCTTACGGATAACCTTTGTGAAACAAGTTGACCAAATCGTAAAAAAACGACTCCGAGACGATACTTGCCCTTTTCTGTTTTTTGTAAAAAGTCCATTTCTTCTAACGAACCAATTAAACGATAAACAGATGTTTTCGGCATATTCGTAAGCTGAACCATCTCTGTTAAACTTAGCTCCTCATGCTCATAAAACAACTCTAAAATATCCATTGTCTTAACTGCCGTTTTATTTATACTCATCATGTCTCCTTTTCGTTCCGAATTTCGGAACTTAAATTCCATTTTTCGAAACAAACATATAATTTAAAATTATAAAATATTCTTTCAATTCTATCAATATTTTTTCTCGTACATTACCCTATATATTTTGTCAGTTATTTAAAAAAAACGAAAATATTTAATTATATTTGTAAATTTTAATATTTAACTATTATTTATTTAATCTATATCGTTTATTATTTAATTTAGTAATGTACAACAAAATGTGAGGAGTGTTTCTTTTGAAAAGACTGCTAGTGATTCCTGCAATTATGTTATCTTTTTGTATAGGTTATAATGTTACATTTGCGACAAACGAAGATACTCAGTCAACCGCTAAAGTTGCCCAACATCATAAAATAGCGAACGAAGAAATTCATTTTTTCGGATCAAGTATTTCTAGCTTTAACTATTTTCATGGGGATGACTTAAGTGTTCTTGTAAAAAATATAGGTGACTCTCCCTTTAGTTACACTTTATATAACTCTAAAGGTTCTTGGATGATTGACGTAACTTTAAAACCTGGGGAACAAGCGATAAGTGAATTTAGTATAAATTGGAGTAATTGGCTTCCTGAAGGTGAATACAAGATAAAATTTAGAAATAAGGATGGTTCTCTTTCAAAAGTTCAAATTATAGCAAAACCAACAATTTAAATAAGTAGGCACAAAAAAAGTATGGAAGAATATATTTCTCCCATACTTTTTTCTCTATAATGCTCTTACTTGTTTCAATGGCCAGAAAACAGCTTGTCCTTTTCCGACAATTTCATCTTCTGAAATAAATCCAAACATACGACCATCTTTAGAAACTTCACGATTATCTCCTAAAACAAATACTTGGCCTTCTGGCACTTTCGTTTTCCCTGTGATTTGTTCTAACGTAAAATCAGGAGTTAATACACGACCTGACGCCTTTTCTTTAAATTCTTTTAAATACGGTTCTTCCATCGCTTTTCCGTTTACATATAAAACATCATCTTTATACTCAACTGTATCACCTGGTAAACCAATTACTCGTTTTACTAAATCATACCCTTCTTTTCCGTGGAAGACGATAACGTCAAAACGATCTAATCCGTTTATACTATAACCAATCTTATTAACGAGAACTCGCTCATTATTTTCTAAAGTTGGCATCATCGACTCACCTTGTACTAATGACGGCGTAAATAGCACCCCACGAACGATAAAGGCAATCGTAAGTGTAATACCTATCGTTTTAATCCATGAGATCAATTCTTTCTTCGTATTTGTCTTCATCGTTTCTCCTCTTTCTTAAATACTTACTTTATTATTTCAACTAACTCTTGTACTAACTTTAGGTCAATTTCAGAAAAACATGACTTATCTTCTCTAACCGCTGTACCTACATGCGCCTGCTTAATTCCAGTTTCATCTAGCAATTGTTTTACATTCTCTTTCGTTACTCCGCTTCCGACAACAAGCTGTATATCCCCTTCACTTTCCTTTTGCATCTCTCTAAGCACCGGAATATTATCTACTACATTTCCTTCTCCGCCTGAAGTTAACACGTGAGTGACTTTATTAAATTTCTTCAAAACTTTCATCGCTTCTACTGGATTTTCTGTATCATCTATCGCACGGTGATACGTCACATTTATTCCATCTACAACAGATAATAAATCTGCTAATTTCTCTTCTTCAACTTCATTTTGTTCATTTAACACACCTAATACAACACCAGCAGCTCCAAGATTTTGAGCAACTACAATATCCTCTTTCATCATTTCAATTTCTTCTTCCGTATATGTAAAAGACTTCGCATGCGGACGAATCATAACATGAACTGGTATTTGCACTGCTTCTACTGCTTTTTTTATAAAAGCATAGCTCGGTGTTAAACCACCTTCTGTATATGATGAAATGAGTTCAATTCGATTTCCACCAGCCTTTTCAATTCGCTTCACATCTTCTAAACAAGTTGCAATAACCTCTAGCATGAGATAACCTCTTTTCGTGCTTTTTTCTTATTATACAGGAGGTGAAATAAGAAGCATAGCATTCTACTATAAAACTACAAAAAGAAGAATGAAAAGAAAGATTTTTTGAATTGATAATAAATGTCATATATGTTATGTTTTTCTTATAATTGTACATTCTTATATTCTTATAAAAGGATATAAATATATGATTCTTACAAAAAAACAGTTCGTTATCTCTAGTTCATTTATTCTCATTGCATCACTTTGCACTATTGCTGTATTAACAAAGCAAAATACACAACTAGATTCCACTCCTGCTAAAGTTACAGCAAAAGAAACGATTACTCTCTCATCAAGTGAAACAAATGAAATCCCAACATTTCGTTCATCATTAGTTAATAGTACACATACATTCCGCGGGGACATGGGTACTGGATTTGACTTTAGTGGTCTCGGTGACTTAAAAATCACAGTTGAAAACACTGGGCCAAATGCATTTACGTATTCAATCAAGTCAAAAGATGAGGCGCAACTAATAAAACATACATTACAAGCGAATGAAAGTGAAACATTTACGTTGCGTTCATTAGCTTCCTCTCCAGAGCCGGGAGAATATTATTTATTTACTTATAATGAAGATGGATCTGAGAGTAGTATGAGGCTTGAGGTGCAACCTGAATAGCACTAACAAATTATCCCACATAGAAAAAGAGCGAGTGTTGTAGTAAAACATTTACTGATACAACGAATACCGTTCTTTACCGTACTCCAAAAGGTGACGAATGGATTACATTTGTTGAGTGTATGTTCAAAGGCTATTCTCTGCGAAAATCTGCCGAAATCGTAGGGGTTACTTGGGTTACGCTTTTTTATTGGAGACAAAAATTGTTAAGTGCATTAAAACAAATGGATTTTGAGCAATTTGATGGTATCGTTGAAGTTGACGAGACTTATTTCCTATTGGTTTTTATTTGTTGATAGTTGCAGTAACGAAAGCACTAAACACAATATAAAAGAGTTTCTCCTATCGTCATTTGTGTATGAAATGATTGATACGTATGAGAGCTTACGTTTATCTAAGTTTATCGTGTAATTGTTAATTCTTATGCAACAAAAAATAATTATCGTTTACTCCTTAAAATGGTAAAATCATATTTGGAGGTGTAATTATGAAAAAATTCAGTGTATTGTCAATGACCTTAATGTTTATAGGACTATTATTATTCGGATTAAATTGGATAATAGATGGCTATTCTGAACCGATTGTCCTTTTTAGTTTTATTTCTTTTTTAGTTGGAATTGTACTAAGTTTTATAGCAGTTGCTAAACGGGAAAAGGGAACATTAAAATTCATATCACTTATTTCTTTCTTCGTTGTGATGTTTTTAATTACTTGGTTTGAACCATTTCAGGTACTTCGAATTATTACTTGGCTAAAAAATGTTTCTTAACAGCGAAAAAGTCGAAAGTATAAAAACGGGAAACCCAAATATAAGGGTTTCCCTCTAATTTACTCAATTATCAACATTAAAATTTAACAGAGCCTAAAGAATAAAAATGTACGCTATATAACTTATCTTATGCTGATTATTAGCCCACACCAATCGGACTTTTACGGGCTGCAGGGCTCCCACAAATAGCGGGATAAAATCTATTATTTATAAAAAAAGAAGACCCTACAATAGGATCTTCTAGCTCTTGACTAGTATATTTCAATAGCCTCTATTTTAATTTACGACCGAAACGCCGCATCCGCCAGCATAGACAGTGTTACATCATCCATCGGCGGATTGTGTAATCCTGCTCTGACGTTTAAATAATAGCGATGAAGCGGATTTTTTTCTGATAAACTTTTCGCTCCTACGATGCGCATTGCTTTATCTACAATAGATATTGCCGCGTTCGTTACAACATATTTCGCAGCTGCTAGTTCGGCTTGCAATGATAGTTTATCTTCTGCTTCATCGTATTTTTTCGCAATTTGATATAAAAAGACACGAGCTTGCATAAGCTCAAGTTCTAATTCTCCAACTAATCTTCTAACATTCGGTAATAAACTAATAGAATGGTTTAAACTGTTTGGCTTGTATGATTCCGCAAACTGAACTGCATAATTTCTTGCTGATTGTGCAATTCCTAAATAACATGCTGGTATATGTAGCAACCAGCCAATACCCTTTTGTTTCACTTTCCCGCCCAATACATCCGTAAAAAAGCGGTTCTCTATCTCTACATTTTGTAAAACGAGATCATGGCTCGCAGTTCCTCGCATTGCGATACTATCCCACGTTTCTTCAATTGTTACGCCTTGTGTATTCTTCGGAATGACAAACTCTCCGATTTCTTCTCTTCCTTCAATACTTGCTGAAATGATAAAATAATCAAGTACTGGCGCCATTGTCGTAAACGTTTTTCTTCCATTTATAATCCACTTCTCACCTTTTTGGACAGCTAACGTCTCTGGTTTTCCGCCGCGCGTAGGACTACCTGTCTTCGGTTCTGTTGCAGCTCTATTAAAAAGCGCACCATTACGCACTTCTTCACAAAACCAAGTGAACATTTCCTCATTCCAAGAACGGTTTTCCGCTAATTCCTTTACAATGCCAAGGTGCCATCCAATTGATAATGCGGTAGCACCGCAGCCTTCTGCTATTTTCTCTTGAAATAAAACAAAATCATATAAGGAAATCGCATTGCCCCCCAATTCTTTTGGCAACGTTAATTTCGTATATCCGATATCTTTCAAATTATTAATATTTTCATACGGAAATGACCCTAATTCACTTAGTTGATGCTCCCTTTCCATGAACTTCGGAATCAATTTATTTATTTGTTCAATCACTAAAGATTGTTCTTCTGTTTCAACAAATGAGAGTGCCATACATAATCTCCTTTATGTTCGATTCATAAACCGTTCATTTTGTCATTATGATTATATGAAGTTACTTCTCTATTGTTTCACTATTCCGATAAAAATACAATGCTTTTGAACAATAAGAAAAGTTCCTATAAAAGGATAGGTTCTTTTCTTATATTAATCCCCTTTCAATGCCTTTAATGGCAAAGAGGTTACGTATCCAATATACGAGCATAATTCTTTAAAAAAGAAGGGAATTTCTGTATCTAACGTTTTATACGCTGACGTTGGAGTTGGTGATGCATACGCTTCAATTTTAAGATGTTTTGCAATCTTCATCGCACGTTTCATATGAAGTGGATCACTCACGATCGTATATGTGCGTATTCCATTCTCTATTCCAACTTGCTTTGCGTTCTTTAAATTATCCTCTGTGAAAAGAGATTTTGTTTCAATTAGAATATCCTCTTCTTTTACACCATGTTTCAGTGCATACACTCTAGCAGTACGCGCTTCCTCAAGCTCTGCCTCAAACTTTGTACCACCTGTGAAAATAATCTTTTTAATATTACCGTTCTTATATAAAGAAATTGCATGATTAATTCTTTCTTTAAATACAGGAGATGGTTTTCCGTTCCATGAAGCTGCTCCCAGCACGATACCAGCATCTGTCTTCACATCATCATCTGTTTTAAAGCGATAACTCCAAATATCGTAAGCTGCATAACTTACATATAAAATAATAGAACAAATCATAAGCAAGAATACTTGCAAGATTCTTCTTTTCTTACTTTTCTTATTTTCTTTCATTTATAACTGCCTCCGTACATCATCCATACTTCTATATAAAAACGTATATATCAAATCATTTTGTTTGAATTTGTTTAAAAGAAGGAATTTTTCTTGTCATATATATTAAAGGGTTTTCATTTAAAATTGAGGATTATCAATTCATTTTTCGTTTGCGGTTTTCATTACATTTATGTAATTCATAAGTTTATTACCATACAACTACATTGTAACGAATTTTTTATCATAATGGAATGATGAAACACAAGTAAATAAAAGAAGTAACCGTTTTGTAAGAAAAAAGGTATATTTTTCATCTAGACAATCAATACACCTTTCTTACTATGAATTATCGTTTTTCTTTATACGACTCTAATTTTTCTAATAACCGTTCTTTTACAGCTGGCCATTCACTTGCAATAACACTGTATACAACTGCATCTCTAACATGTCCACTCGGCAATTTTCTTTCGTTTCTAAGTACACCCTCTTTTACTGCGCCCAGTCTTTCAATTGCTCTTTGTGCTTTTTCATTTCGGGCATCCGTCTTAATTTGTACTCTCCGCATATGCAACTTTTCAAAAGCATACTCAAGTAACATATACTTACATTCTGTATTCATACTCGTACGCTGTACACTCGGGTCATACCACGTTTTCCCTAATTCGACCGTCTTATCTTCCACTGAAATATTATATAAGCGTGTACTTCCTACTATTTCATTCGTCTTTTCATCAACAACAACAAATGGCAAATCCTTCCCTGCCCCATAAGCTTTTATCGCCTTTTGAACATATTGCTGCATATCTTGAACAGTATCCATTTTAGAGATTAAATACGCCCAAATATCCCGATTTCCTTCCACAATTGAAAACATTTTTTCGACATCATTGCTAGCCATTAACCGTAACTTTGCTCTTTCGTGAATAATTTCCATTTGCAAGCCCCCTTCTTTTGTTGTTACTATATCACATTATTATATATCGTTTTATTGTTATATAAAAATCAAATTCACCATTACAGAAATATAATATAGCTTAAAGCAAAAAATGCGATGCCTTTATTCAGGCATCGCACTCATAATTTGAATTGAAATTTACTTCTTTTCCATTACCGCAAAATAGTTATTTTCGCTATCTGCAAAATTAAATATTCTACCTGTAGGCATATTTACAATTTCTCCAACTGTAACATTTTTGTTTACTAAATCACTATATAAACGATCGAATTCTTTTGAGAAGAACATTAAAGAAGGTGTACCAAGATTTAACTCCGGCTGCATTTTAGCAATTAACTCTTTATTATGGAGAATAATACTTGTTTCAGCTTCTTTCGTCGGAGCAATTTCAATCCATCGCATTCCTTGACCGTTATCTTCCTCTGAAATGACAATAAACCCTACTTTTTCTGTCCAGAATTCCTTCACTTCATCTTGGTTATTCACATACAACATAATTTGACCAACATTATTAATCATTTATTTTAACGCTCCTTTATAAACAATTTTTATTAAACTCCATACACTTAAACTTAATTATCACCGAAAATAAAGTTGGGGTATAAAAATCTATTTCAGCGACTCCAATCGCTCGTTCAAACGATCCCAAGTTTCGGTGATACCTTGTAGCATACCCATGTCCATAACACTTTTAAGTGCCTCTTTGTTAACATATTCTGCACGGTTTATTAGCTTTGTCTTTCCGCCTAAATCGATGAATTCCAATGTCATCTCGGTTGATGGCATAGAATCATTCACATTGCCTTCAGCATCCGAAAAGTAATCGGTGTAGACGATTTTCTCTGGCTCAATAATCTCTTTATAAACCCCTTTACCCCATGATTCCATACCAAAGAATTGCCCCATATTCTGATCGACACACTTCATACAGTAGTGCCAAACGCCTCCTGGACGGAAATCGACAGTGCATGCTGGAATTGCCCAGCCCCTTGGCCCCCACCAATGTTTCAAATGTTCTGCTTCTTTAAACATACTGAATACAAGATCACGCGGTGCATCAAAAACGCGCTCCAGTACTAATACTCGATCATTCTCTACTCTCGATACCATTGTATTGTTTGACATTTCAATTCCTCCTTAAGACTTTTCCTTGTTTTGTAATTCCTTCAAATACTTATCTAGATTATCGAATCTCTCTTCCATCACATGCTTAAATGACTGTACCCAACAATCAAGTGCTTGGAAAGGCTCAGGTCGTAACTTATAAATCCGGCGATTAGCTTCAGCCTGCACTTCCACAATTCCAGTATCACTTAGCACTTTTAAGTGTTTTGAAGTTTGTGGTTGCCTTAATCCTAGCTGGTCGGCAATTTCCCCAACAGTTAGAGGACCGTCACGCAACAGTTCAACGATATTCATACGATTCGGTTCAGATAAGGCACTCAGCGTCGCCATGTTCACGCCCGGAATTTCATCCGACATATCACTCACCTCGTTAAGTGATGTTCTCCGGTTATAACACATCAATATCATCACTAATATTATCGTCTTGTTGAATTGATTATATCCAAATGGGAATATTCCTGTCAAGGAATATTCAAAAACTAAATTCACACTAAATGTGACTTTTACTTTGAAATAAAGTAAAACTTTAATTCGTGTTTTTTATTTCTCTCCACTGATTATTATCTCGCATGAATTGCGATTTTACGATAAATAAAAAGAAGTCATTTGAATCAAAATGACTTCCGCTTTTATTGAGTAAATATTTGCTTATGAAAGTCAGAAAACTCGATATATTCAAAACTTATATAGTAGTTTAAAGCAACAAATAAGCAATCGGTGTAATAATTAGCAACGTTAAAATCGTTCTTTGCACATATAAAATAATAAGTTCAGATACTTTTAACGGAATATCTGTTGATAATATACAAGGGATTGATGCGGAGAAAAACAATATAGATGACACCGAAACAACCGCAATAACAAACTTTGTCACGAGTGGTGCACTTACAACTAACAATGACGGTAAAAACATTTCTGCAATACCAACTGATGCTGCTTTAGCAGCTAGTTCCGCTTCTGGAAGCTGTAAAGCCCATGTAAATGGATAAAAAATATAGCTTATCCAATCAAATATTGGTGTAAACTTTGCCAAGACGATACCAATTAATCCTACTGACATAATAGATGGTAAAATCCCCATCGTCATTATAAATCCGTCTTTTAAATTCACTGCGATATTTTTCATAATACTTGGCGCAGATTTTGATACTTCTAACGCATCTTCCCAAGCTCGCTCTAACATTTTCTCTTTATAAACTGGCTCTGGGAATCCTTCTTTCGTAATATATGTATCTGGTTTTCTACTAAGTGGTGGGATTCTTACGGTGATAGCAGTCACGATGAATGTTACAACAAGCGTAGTCCAAAAATAAACATTCCATAAATGCATAATATCTAATGTTTTTGCGATGATGATCATAAATGTTGCGGATACTGTTGAAAAGCCTGTCGCGATAATCGCTGCTTCTTTCGTCGTATACTTCCCTTCTTTATAAACACGATTAGTGATTAAAAGAGCTAGCGAATAACTTCCAACAAAGGAAGCAACCGCATCAATTGCTGATCGTCCAGGTGTTTTCCATAACGGTCTCATAATCGGACGACAAAACGTGCCGATAAACTCAAGCAATCCGTACCCAACTAATAACGCTAAAAATGCCGAGCCAATTGGAACGAGTAAACTTACTGATATAACTAACTTCTCATACAAAAACGGTCCAACATCTGGCGCAAAGAACCAAGCTGGTCCTACTTTAAAACAATATAATACACCGAAAACAACGCCGACTACTTTTAAAATAGAAAAACAAATGTCTACAATAGATGCATTCCATTTCTTCGTGTAGAACGGATAAATCGCACCAATTACCATAACAAATAGTGCATAATAAGGTACTACAGAAGGAACAGCAGCTTTAATCCACGATACAATATGATCAATCATAATAGACGAAGCACCGTTTATCGTAACGGGAACAAAAAACATGAATACACCTACTAAACTAGCGAGTACAAACCGAAGAATAATCCCCCTCTCTCGCCCTGTCTTAATTACATTACTTTTTAATTCAATTTCACTCAAAATTCGACACCTCCTATTATCTAAATATTCTGTATAATAATGTTAGATTCCTTCTTTCAATTTCTAATATTTAATCATATGAAAAAGCCTATTTTGAAATATACGATTCAAATAGGCTTTTTCTATTACCTCTCATAATCATCCACAATCACTTGAATCACACGATAAGATTCTTCTGCCACCTTCTTATTACTATCCCTATTCGCATCATATGTAATTAACGCCTTCCAAAGCCCCCATCCTCTCGCTCTATTCCACGTTTCTTCACCCATACGTAATACTTCTTTAAATACGTTTCTACTATTCTTATCAAAAAATGTCCATGCCATCGCTGCATCACAAGCAGGATCTCCTACTCCTAATATGCCAAAATCTATTACGGCACTAAGTTTTCCATCTTTAACGAGTAAGTTCCCCGGTGCAATATCTCCATGAACCCAAACTGGTTTGCACGCCCATGTTGACCTAAGTGCTAAATTCCAAAGATGTTTTAATAATGTCTCATCAAAAACGTCCTTATTATTTTCAATAGCCTCTCTCGCTTCTTCATCGTATACAGATATAAGCCCGCCCCGGTAAAAATTATGTGCTCCAGCTATTGGTCCATTACTCGCATCGATTGATTGTAATTCTGTCAAAAATGAACCTAAGTCCATTGCGAATTCATTTAAGTCACGGACATTTTGCTTCGTGACCGTCTCTCCTTCTATCCACTTATTAATAGACCAAGGCCACGGATACTCTTCAGAAGGATTCCCTTTCGCAATTGGTGCAGAAATTGGTAAAGAAAGTTCCTTACTTAATATAGGAAGCCACTTGTTTTCTTTCTCTACTTGCGGTGCATACGCTGCATCACTTGGTAATCTTACACTCATCTGCTCTCCTAAATGAAACGTTCTATTATCATGCCCGCTACATTTTACTGGCTTAGTTTCTAAATGCGCCCATATAGGAAACTGTTCCCCTATCAACCTTTTAACTAAATCGGTATTAATTGGATTCATTCACTTTCCCCTCTTCTTTTGAAACTTACTATGCCCATCCGTACTACCAACATACTCAAAACCATTTCTCTTATAAAAATCATTCAACGTACGATTATGCCCAACACAATCTAACTTCAAATACTCTTTATCACTTTGTACATTCTCTTCTATCCACTGTAAAATCCATTCTCCTATTCCATTCCCCTTATGCTTCCGTTTCATCGCAAATCTATGAATATATAATGAATTAGAAACTTCCTCTTTACCAAAAATATGTTCATCCCAATCATTTTGTTTAGGAGATACTGTGACCGTACCGACAATTTCAGCTTCTTTCATAACAACATACGTATGTTTCGCTCTTATGCCTTCTAATATTTCGGCCGTAGCTTCTCCTTCCAAAAGATACTGCCACTGATTTACTTCTTTATCTTGCAGCCACTGTGCTACTTCTTTTAATAGAGTAATAATGCTTTCACTTTCATTTTCAGTAGCAATTCGAATTGTATATTCTTTACTAATATTTCTCTCCATATTGCTGTTCCCCTTTCAAATTACTACCATACTGACATACGAGTCCTTCCATCATTTTCATCTGTAATATATTCTACATAAAATCCTTGATTCAGTGCGTTTTCATACATCATTTCAATCTCTTCTTGTTTTTTCGCATAAATTTGTATGTAATCACCATCGGCTACTAATACGACTACTTCACACTTACTCTCCTTAAATTCTTCATATGTTTCAATTTCTCCTAGTACTTCCCCTTTTGGATATGCTTTTAAGTCTACAAATAAAAGATAATATATGTTATCTTTTATTTGTTTTTTTAATTCTGATCCTTCCATGATCTCGTTATCTTCTGAAAATAATTCTGGACCTAATCCATTCCCTACTATTATATAAGCTTCCTCCCTTCCCACGGCTTGCCAATCAAATGCAGTAATATCAATTGGCTTTAACACTTTCCAAAGTAAATTATCATATCCATCTAGAATATCTACTGTAATTCCTCTTTTCATATGTTTGCTCCTAGCTTATTTATTTTTATTTTCATTTTTGTTTCATACATTATATATCAAATTTGATTACTCTATTTTGTCGATACCTATGTAACTTGTATTTCATCATAAAAAACCGCTCCACTACTAGCGAAACGGTTTCCTTCTGCTTACATTTAAATATCTTATTCAATTATTGCACTGCGTTTTAAAATAATTTCTAATATGTTCAGCACATCAGCCATTCATTTTTAACACTCACTTCGCCTTCACAAAATAATATAAAAACCACACCGCATGATTTTGTTCATCTGCAGCTATTCTGCGCAATAAATCTTTCATAGATGCATCTGATGTTTCATCTGAAATTTCCAAATAAAAATCTACTGTTTTTTGCTCATCTTGTATAGCGAACTCTAATCCTTGTAAGTACGTATTAGGGCAACCTTCTGCGATCTGTGGTTTCGGCTGCCTGCCAGTTAAATTCGTATAGATTTGTACAAAATGTTGAAAATGCCTTATTTCATCATTACGGATTTCAAGAATCTGTTTTTGCTCTACTTGATTTGGAGCCATATTAGCTAATTTTGCATAGCAATTTATGGCAGTGTACTCTCCGTTTATCGCTTTTTCGATATCACTAATCAACTTATCATTCTGTCTATACCAATCATGATAATTCGAATTATACATCGTATCCCCTCCATGATTTCGCATAACATTTTATGCAATTTAAAATAGTAGGAGCATGTATATATATAGGGACAGTAAATACTAGTTCTTCACTCACCTTTAAAACATCGAAAAATCCTATCTACCACTGAATTATTTCCCAATCGATTTCACCACCAAAAGCCGCTTCACTACCAGTGAAACGGCTTTTATTTTTAAGCATTTACTTCAGTTTTATGTTCCTTTACTACACTACGTTTTAAAGCTGTTCCAAGTATGATAACCATACTTACTACACCAATCCAAACAAGTACAGTAAGTGGAGTATTCCAAGCAAATCCTTTTCCGAAGAAGAAGATTTCTCTTAGACCTTCTATCATAAATCGCATCGGTAACCAGGAGTAAATCCAGTCTTGATAAAATGGAGGCATCATTTCAGGCGCTAGCGCCAATAGCGGTGCACCAAAGAAAAGTAACATTGCAAATAACCCGATTCCCTTTAATCCAACTAATGAAAGGACCGCAGAAATCATTAAGAAAAAACTAAATGATGTAATGGATAAAAATAGAGCCGTATCCGTGAAATCCGAGATATTTAATCCTACCATTCCATCTGCTATCCATGTAAGACCAAATCCAATTACAAGCGCCGCAATAGCTCCTGTTACTATTTGTTTTACTTTTAATACGAAGTTTTCTTTTCTTGTACCTACCGGCATTTTACTTATCGAAATAAAGATGATTGCTGCGCTAGCTAAACTTGCAATCCATAACGGTTGGAATAAAGAAATTGGCGAGTTACCGTTCGCACTATTTTTTCCAATTTCATTCACATTTGTCACTTTCTTCGTAATAGGTGTTACTAAATTTGAAACTTGATCTGCTGTTAAAGTAGCTCCTTTTGCTTTCAATCCGTCTAATAGTTGTGTACGAACAGTATTGTTCATATTATCAACTACGCCATTTAATATTTGCCCTGCCATAGTTGAAGCCGCCGTATTCATTCCTTGATTTATATATATTTCGACTTCAGGCGAAGAAGGCTGTGGTGTTCGTAACGACGCTTGTTTTGCACTAAAGTCTTTCGGAATAACTAATGCTGCATAGTACTCTTGATTGTTTAAACCTTTTTGAACGACTTCTTTATTTTTTACTTCTACCCACTTCACCGCGGGTTCTTCATCTGATTTCGCTGATTTTTTCATCATATCAACAATTGTTTGCCCCATATTCATTTTAGCTTGATTCGGAATTTCTACTCCTTGATCTTCATTTACAATTGCGATTGGTACGTTTTTCGGCTGAGGTTGAACTGTTGGGAATAAAGTTAATGAAAAAATAAAAACAACAAGTAGTGCAATAACTGGTGATAATAATAAAAGTTTGTTTTTTAACATTTTCTTTTATCCTCCTTTAATTTGATTTATAATAACCAACAACGTGTTGTTTATTTATATTTTGAATTATATGTTTAAGTTAAATCTTATACAATAATCAAAAATAGTGAATGTGTCGGTTATAAGACACTTTCTTTAAATGTGTTGGAAAAAATTAAGGAGGGACATGCTTTGCGCGATAGTAATTTAGATTTACGTGTTGTTCGTACGAAAACTGCCATACGAAATGCATTAGTAGAATTAATTGAAGAAAAAGGTTTTGAAGTCATTACAGTGAAAGATATTACAACGAAAGCAAACATAAATCGTGGTACTTTTTATGCACACTATCAAGATAAATTTGATTTAATGACGAAATGCCAAGAGGAAATTATGCATGAGTTTTCTAGCATTGCCAAACAGAAGCTTCCGGAAGTTATTGCTGAACTTGGATCAAATCCTTCTCCAACAACGCCGTTCGTACTTATCACTTCTATTCTTGAATTTCTAAATGAAAATAGTGATTTTATGAAAGCTGTACTAAGCCCAAAAGGAGATTTATCTTTCCAAACAAAATTAAAAGACTTTATGTGGAAAACAATATTTGAAGATATGAATGGCCCTCTCATTAATAAGGAAAATTTACTTGTCCCAAGCCAATACTTAGCTTCTTATATGGCATCTGCTCATATAGGTGTCATTCAACAATGGTTAAATAATGGACAAAAAGAAACACCTGAGGAAATTGCTCATATTTTATCAACAATCGCAGTTCATGGACCTTTCTATGCAGCTGGCTTAAAGAAATAAGCTTGCCTGCATAGAAACATGCTTTAATCAATCTGAACATCAACAAACTTCTAAATGAAATGTATGGCTGAGTAGTTATTATTATTTTTATCCCGCTATTTGCGGGCAGTAAAACTCCCACCTCAAAATTCGGCTGGAGCAAAGAAGTTAGGTGGGATTCGGGCTGCCCGTAAACGCCCGATTGGTGAAGGCTAATAATCAGTGGGGGATGAATAAAACCCCCACTGATTAAAGTTTCAAGTTATTAATAACTTGAAATTTATGTTTCTATGAAAAAAGCTGTTGAGAGGAATCCTCTTCAACAGCTTCTCCATTATTAACGATATAAACGAACTGCTCCTGCAGAATTATCATCTGCTTGTCCAACTACTTCAAATTTCAATCCAAACTTCGGTACTTTACGTCCTGCATCTGGGATTAAATCGTTCATATACGATTTAGAATCATCAAACTTCGTTACACCTGGTAACCCTTTGTAATCATATGTTCCGCGTGTTGGAGATACAACTTTCCATGCTGGCGTTTGATTAAAGGAGAACGCAGCATCTGCGATTTGGAATCGTGTACTATTTTGAACAGTTGGTTTGCCGTTTAGCGTTCCAACAATTGCCTCTGGGTGAGAGTCAACAACCCCTAAGAAACCTTCGCCTGGATGCATACCAACCCAATTATCTGTAAAGCTAGAGTCTGCATACCATACAACAAGACCTGTATTATACGGTACACCACTGCTATATTTTAACGCTTGATCAGCACCAGCGTAGTTTCGCCACTCTAAATAGTAGTTATGTTTCTTCTTATCAAAACCGTTTGCTGCAACAAAACCATTTAATTTTAATTTCGCTTCGCCTTCTGCATCATCAGAGAACACAACATTTCCATCGACAGTTAATGTAGCGTTATCAAGAGTAAAACCGTTCGGTGCTAAACCACCATCTGTAATGTATTCGAATACTAGTTTTACTTTTTGACCTTTAAATTGGCTTAAGTCATATGACTTATCTACCCATTTACCGTCCGTTGTGTCTAGACCATTTTTCACATTCTTTTCGCCAATTCGATCCACTAACGTTTTCGTACCATCTTCTGTCACTGCATGTACTTCAAGGAAGTCATAATCTGTTTCAATTTCATACAATGATTTGTAATCAAACTTCGCCAGTGTTGCATTTGTTAAATCAAACACTGGTGTTTCTAATGTTGTATGAAGATTATCGCCTTTTGTACTATAGTAATAGTTCTTACCGAATGCAGGCTGAATACCTTTTACATCTTTATCTGGTAAGTTAACGCGAATCAGGCCAGGACGAGTTGATTTCGTTACACTTTGATCTAAGTACGTCGCAAGACCGATACCGCGATTTAATTTATCATAGTCAACCTCTACAATATTCGCCCAGTTTCCACCCATGTTCTTTTGAAAGAACTCTTTGTTTTGCGGGGAGAAACTCGGTGGCGTTGAACCTGCAATTTTACCTGCCCAGCTACCGCCGCTCATAACAGACCAAGAGTTAATTGGCTCACCTGATCCTGAATACTTCGTATCATACTCATCTGGAAGACCTAAATCATGACCAAATTCATGTGCGAATACACCCACTGCTCCGTCTTCTGGCTCAATTGTGTAGTCGTATGCTGCCATTTTACCGCCCCAGTTATCAACCTTTGCTTTTGTTCCTTCAATTGGATATGGTGTCCCAAGGTTCCAGCGATGTGACCAAATTGCGTCATCACCTAGTCTACCACCGCCTCCATCTTGCCCAACTCCAGCGTGAATGACCATTAAGTGATCAATAAGACCATCTGATTCGTCTTTATTGCCATCACCATTATTGTCATATTGATCGTATTGGTCAAATTCAGATAAATCAATACCACTTTCTACAGCTGCATTTAATGCCTCTTTTACAAAATCACGAGGTCCTTTTGGTCCTTTATTATCATGACCGCCATCTCCTGCATCTGCACCATAATCCGCCGCTGTACCAGGAACTGTCAACCACTTTGTTACTGTCCCATCGACTGTATAGCTACCACCAGATTGCTCTTCATAATATTGTTTAAATGTTGGGATTTTTGAACCATCAAAGAGTGTAAACGGCTCATCACCAAATAACATTTTTTGATAATGTTCTGGATTAAAATCATTTGAATACATATAACCTGGTACTTGATCAATATTGTTATGCTTAAAGTCAGCAAACTCTACTAGCAATACAAGAACTTTATCTTTACGAACATCACCGTTATATTGTTTTTGCTTCGCTGAAGTAGTTGGTACTTTGCCGTTTAATCCCCCTTTAATCGGCTCTTGTCCAGCTACCGGACCACTAGCAGGTTGATCAGCTTTTTCTTTCTCATCTGCTTTTGCATCTTTAACTTTTTTCAAAAAGTCAGCAGCTTCTCTCGTAACACTGTCCCCCGCTGCTGGTTCTTTTCCAGCATTTTCGCCTTTTTTCTTCTCTACGTATTTTTCAACAGCTTTTAATGTGTCTTCTTTCGACGCAGATTCACTAATTATACCGCGTTTCTTGAGCGCATCTGCTAGACGATCCTCCTGAATTAAATTTTTATCAATTGGACTTAAAGCTCCTACATTAGACGGCGTTGCCGCATAAACAGATTGACTACCAAACCCAAATGTGCAACTAAGCACAGCTGCCGCCGCAAGCGTAGACAGCACTTTAAAAGGCTTTTTCTTCATCCCTATTCCTCCCCAATATTAAATACGGTACAACGTTTATATAATAAATAATATTCAAATAATTTGCAATATATTGTCTTGATTTGTAATATTTTTGAAAATATTCTTTGTTTTAGATTGATATACATTCTGATTCATCGATGTTCTCGGAAAATATTGATGAAAGTTGATAAAACTATTAAAATTTCTGTATATAATTGCAAGATATACTTTTTCAATTGTGATTTCTAATATCATTGTTGTTTCACCGTCCGCATGGCTTGACTATAATTATTGTTGTTTCACCGTCCGCATGGCTTGACTATAATTATAGGAGACAATGTAGTTCGAAAAGGAGAGATAGTAACTTCTGTTAGTACTCATTCTAGTGTTCAGGGAGTTTGCCATTTTTTCAATATTCTTACACCCTAACTGCAACTATCCTCCGCAGCAATACAAACTGTAGGAAGTAAGGGCTACAGTATACGTGTCGTACTGTAACGGACCTTTCTATTCAGCTGGTTTAAAAAAACAAAAAGATCGTCCACTATATGTAGTGGATGATCTTTTTATTTATCTAAGGCACAATTACAGTATCTCGATATACCCTTCTGTTCCATGTACCCGAATTCGTTGTCCGTCTTTTATTAATTTCGTAGCGTTCTCTACTCCGACGACTGCTGGTAACCCATATTCACGTGCAATCACTGCCCCGTGTGTCATAAGTCCGCCAACTTCGGTAACTAACCCTTTTATAGATACAAACAATGGTGTCCATCCAGGATCAGTAAATGCCGTAACTAATATATCTCCCTCTTCTAAATTCGCATCTTCCATGTTTAAAATAACACGAGCTCTTCCTTCTATCACTCCAGAAGAAACGGGCAAACCTACTATTGCTTCGGTAGGGAGATTTTCTCGTTTATATTTACCTATAATAATTTCACCATCAGACGTGATAACACGCGGGGGCGTTAGTTTTTCATATAATTTGTACTCATTTTTCCGTTTATTAATAACCTCGTAATCCAGTTTATTCGTGCAGACGACTTCGTGAAGTTCTTCAAAAGTCAGATAGTATATATCTTCTATTTCAGCAATAACACTATTTTGTACTAATCGTTCCGCTTCTTTCAATAATGCCTGCTTATATATGAAATAGCGATTAATCATGCCGTATTTTGGATATTCACGATAGCCAGCGAAATTCCGAATTAAACTGATCATTCGCTTCGTCTCTTCTACTTTTTGTTCGCTATCTGGCAAATACTTCAATCTGTCTAATAACTCTTCTTCTCTTTTCAAAGCCTCTTGTAGCCCTTCTTCAAACTTCCGCTTACTAGCACCTGCTTCAAAGTCTCTTATATTATTTA
Source organism: Bacillus cereus (assembly GCF_015071065.1). GTDB lineage: Bacteria > Bacillota > Bacilli > Bacillales > Bacillaceae_G > Bacillus_A > Bacillus_A cereus_BA. Next base: position 489,022 of record NZ_VOVA01000003.1, read on the forward strand.
AAATCATCGGGATAATTGTAGTTGGCTGTTCACTCCAGCGCGTTTTCGTAATATCGATTTCGCCGCTGCATCTCATTCCATATTTATTCAGAAAAGCATAGATTGCATCTCGTGCTTTATCCCCGCCTTTAAACTGAACTAGTTCATCTAAAAAGCTGTCATCTTCTATATGCTGTAAATACTCAATGACTTCTGGATATGGCCGAATCACATCTGCAACGTCCATTAATGCTAAACCCATTTCTGACGTAATATTGTTTTGTACAGATTGTGAAAGTGTGTCTGCTGCATTTTTTTCACCTAGCCATTGCTCCATCTTTTCATTCATCCATGAAGAAGCATTCATCCCCGCCATAATTACAGCCGTACTTTGAGGGCTAAATAATATTTTCTGCAATTGCTGCTGGATATCTTCTAAAATAAAATCCAGTACAGCCGATCCTGATTTCATTTGAATGTTTCGTTTTAACTCTTCGATTGATGCTTGACTATTCTTTATTAAATCCGTAACGATTGCCGGATCGTTTTCGATTTCTGGTTGCGAACTTGCAGGTGGCGTACTTTTACCACGGTTCTTTTCTTTTTCATCATCCGGTAACAATTTGATAAAATCATCTCGCTCGATTACAGTCGTTAATGCATCTCTTATGAGCGGATCCGATTTTCCTAAAGTGTTTATTAAGAAATCTCTACTAGCAGGTGAAGCTAATCTTTGTGTAGCATCAACAAACAGCCTTCCCCCCGCTTTACGCATAGGGGCATGCGTCGTTAACAGGAAAAAAGATAACCCTAATGGTTTCATTGTATCGGTCATCATTTGTTGATGACCAACCGATATATACACATGATTTTCCTGATCATTTGCTTCTGGAATTGGATATAGAGTCGTGATTGGGCGACTTTGGACAATATAAAATACATCATCAACTAAACACCATTCAATATCTTGCGGACAACCAAAATAAGCTTCAATCTGCCTTCCGATCTGTGCTAGTTGTAATATTTGTTGTTCCGTAAGTGTTTGAATCTTTTGCTGAGTGTGATCAATCTGTTTCGTCTCTGTTCCGCCATCCTTCCGTCCATAGATAGCTATTTTTTTAGTCGCTATCATCTTATCGGCGATTTTCCCTTCCTTTACTTTATAGTTATCAGCAGATACTAAGCCGGAGACTAATGCTTCGCCAAGTCCAAAACTTGCATCGATTGATAACACCTTCCTATTAGAAGTAATCGGATCAGCAGTAAATAAAATGCCCGAAGCCTCAGGGAAAATCATTCTTTGCACGACAACACATATAGAAACTTGGCTATGTTCAAAACCATTTTGCATTCGGTAAACTACTGCTCGATCTGTAAATAAGGAAGCCCAGCACTTTCTTACATGCTGCAAAATGTCTTCTTTTCCGATGATATTTAAATACGTATCTTGTTGACCAGCAAACGAGGCATATGGTAAATCTTCAGCAGTAGCACTAGAACGCACTGCATAAGCATGTTCATTTCCAAAACGAGAGAGATAATGAGCTACTGATTCCACTACATCAACTGGAATTTCCACTGCCATGATGACTTCTCTAATCTTCTTACTAATTTCACCGATTTGATCTCGGTCCTCAATTTTTAATATTGCTAGTTGATTCAACAAAGTTTGAAACGCTTCATTTTGTTCGATGGCCTTTTCATACCCTACCGTTGTAACGCAAAATCCTTCTGGCACTTGTATACCTTGAATGTTTGATAACTCCCCCAAATTCAATCCTTTTCCACCAACGAGCGAAAGCTGCGTTTTTTCTATTTCCTGAAAATCGAGAACGAAAGAACTCATGTAACATCTCTCCTTACTTTGCATGTGTTCTCGATTGTAGCAGTATTAAATGAGAAGAAACAGTCTATTTCGAACGTTGTTTACGTGATATAATTAAGTTAGGAAGAGATAATTATTTTTATTTCTCCCCCTCTAATTCACTTCAATTACATCACCAAACTTAAAAATTCCTCTTATTACGAAAAGCATCAGTACAAGTAATCGTCTCATTTAATGGATTTATATCGACTACAGTTATGTAATTTTTATATAAGTAGCTATTACTGATTCATCTTTCCCGATACTTCCTATATGAGGTCTCACCACACATCCATCGACTTAAGAATTTTATAACACCCCAAAACAAAAAAATGTACATTGTTTGTTTTGGAGTATTTGTTTTTCTTAGCTTGCTGGGTACAGCTGGACTCCTATTAAAGAAAATTCCCATTCTAAAATTGAAGATACTTGTAAATTTAGTACGAATCTCAGTTGAACTCCTGTTACTTAATCGTTCCCATCCCACCAATTTCTACATCTACCTTGATGTTTACATCACCCTTTGCTAATGCATTATTCCATTTGTTTTGGACTTTTTTCCATTCTGGATATGTGTAAGTTCTTGCGTATCCCCCAAGTCCAATGGGATCAATGTTGGCAGTTTGTATTTTCTTCATTAATTGCTTGAAATCAGCTTCCAGCTTAGCTTCAATCGCCTTTTGTAATTTTGCTGCATCTTTTCTTGTATTGAACGAAAAAAGCCGTTCTGTAATGCCGACCCTCATCTTTATATCTGTATTAAATATAAATCTATTATCATATCTCACCTTTGTCTTTACTTTAATGCTATAGGCAGTAAAGCTTGTCCAATCTTTATCCTGGCTATTTGACTTTAGTTTAATTGGAATTGTAAATGAAAAATCACCTGTGGTTCCTTGTTGCAAAATGCGTAATAATTTGTTTTCATCAGCATTTAGCGTTAATTTATACCTTCCTTTTTCATCTAACAAAGCTGTACCTGTCACAAATATTTTATTCGTTTTTTTCATTTCAGTAATATTCGCTGTTACCCCTTTGTCTGCTATTTGTTCATGTAATTCTTGAAGATTTGTTTTTACTGTGATATTTCTTAAAGCGGCGGTCTCAACTAGCTTTGTTAAATATAAAGGAAGACGCGGCTTATCTTTTGGGTTATAAAAGATGACATCTGAAACAGGTCCATCAACAGCAACAACCCTTGTGGTAACTGTATTTTTGGGGTCTCGTTGAAATGGATCAAGATATTTCATCCAATTTTTTTGTTTCAATAGCCGTTTTCCAACTAAAATAACCTGTGTTTTACTTCCCGAGGTAAGTGCCATAACGGTAGCATCAAATTTGTCTCTAGAATTTCGAATCGTAGCAGATTTCACACCCGTAACTTCTTCTTTTACCTTTGCTTCTTTATTAAAAACAGGACTTGACATATACACCAATAAATTATTATTACGATCTAAATCGATACCAAGTACAAGAGTAAGGGAAACATCTTCAATATTCGTTTGATCAAAGCATCCAGTCATCATGAACACCGATAACAAAATACAACATAGTACTTTTCTTTTCAATGTATCTTCCCCCAATGAGACTTCTCATATAGCCAGCCATACATCCATAAAATGATAGGTAATATATAGGTTAACCCCATCCCAGCATTGGATAATACCTGTAGCCCCGTTTCGGCTTGATTCCAACTAGGACTAACCCAGAATACGATGCCGATAATGAGCAATAAGAGAACAACTACATGAGAGCTGTGATCTTGTTTCCCAAGTAATTGGCTTGAACAAAATACAGAACAGTATAAGGCAGGAATCCAGCATGTAGAAACAACGGGCAAGTAAATAGCCAATAAAATCATGTCAAAACGTTCTAAAAAACGAAATTCAATTACTTTAAGTAAATTTAGTACCGGTTGGTTGAATTGCGTAATACTATCAGGGCTAAAATAGGCAAAGCAAACAATAGTAGCGAATAAATAAAATACCATCGTTAAAGTGTTTGCAATAACCATTCCATGGACTGCATACTGTTTTTTTTGTAAAAAGGGATATAAAAAGAACGCAATATCAAATCCTAAATAAGCAAAAACAGTGGTCGGTACAGCCGTTAATATAGGTTTCCATCCCTCTTTTAAGAGCGGAAAGAATGGCATCCAACTTCCGTTCTCTTTAAGAGGTACCAAAAAAAATATCGGAATCCAAAGCATCATATAAAAAGTAAGTTCGGAGTACCGCCCTATAATACGAGGGCCGTTACGTGCGACAAGAAAGGTAGGAATCGAAAACAAAAAGATAACGAGATAGGCAGGTGTTTTGGGAAGAAGCCATCCCTTAAGATAAAGCATAGCGTTCACAAGAACAGTACAAGTATAAAAAGCGAAGTACATCATGTAAATAACAACAAGTGTTTTCCCTATTATTTTCCCAAAAAATCGTATAAGAATTTCGTAAAGTGTGTCCTCGGGATATTTTGCAGCTGTTTTCACAATAAAAACACCTGATGTTGTGGAAAATATCCAGCCAATCAATATAGCTATCCATCCATCTGTTCCAGCTTTTTCTGCAAGCACACGTGGAAGAGATAGAACGCCAGTGCCGACCTGCATTCCATTGATTAAAACAATATACTGCATTAGCGTGATGTCATTATAGGCATATTTTTTCATAGTTTCACCTTTTATTTTGATTCTTTCCTTGTCGAATAGATTGAATAGCTCCTGTACCCTTAGGACGCCTTCTTATCGCCCATAAAGGAAAGCGTACAAAAGTATCTTTCATATCTGCAAAGCGAAACGGTGCTAACGGTGTTCCATAGGGAGTTCCTAGCGATTCAAGACTGATAAGATGTCCAATTAATGTCATCCACCCGATAACCAGTCCTACAATTCCAAATAATGCAGCTAAGATCATCATTGGGAATCGTACAAGTCTAACTGCGGATCCCATATCATAGTTAGGGATAATAAAAGAAGATATGGCTGTAACAGCAACAACAATAATCATAATGTTACTTACAATTCCGGCCTGAACAGCTGCTTGTCCAATAATAATACCTCCTACCATTCCAACTGTCTGACCAATCGGGGTAGGTAGGCGTAAGGCTCCTTCTCTCATCATTTCCAGCGTTATTTCCATAAGTAATGCTTCCATTACTGGAGCAAAAGGTACGCTTGTTCTTGACTCTGCAATAGATAAATAAAGCTCTACAGGAATAACTTCAAAATTAAAGGAAATAAACGCAACATAACTCGCAGGCAAAAATAGAGCAACCATAAAGGCGATAAAACGAAGGATACGAATAAAGGAAGCAACTAGCCATCTTGTACCGTAATCATCCACCCCTTGAAAAAAAGAGATAAAATTTGTTGGAGCAATTAATACATTTGGCGAATGATCCACTACGGTCACAAATCTGCCCTGTAGAATGTGCGAAACGGCTAAATCAGGTCTTTCTGTTAACATAAATTGTGGAAATGGTGAGTACGGGTTATCTTCAATGAATTCAATTAGTTCACCAGTATTAGTAACAGCATCAACTGTTATGCTTTGAATCCGTGTTTCTAATTCCTTCAGCACCTCTTCAGAAGCTACATCTTTTAAATATAAAATAGAAATCTTTGTTTTGCTTCGCATACCAATTGTTATCTCTTTTATCATTAATTCGCGATGTGGAATATACCTTCGAATCATTGCAATATTTTGAGCTCCGGTTTCTACAAACCCTTGATGCCCACCTTTTAGAGATATTTCGTTATGAGCATCTTCAATACTTCTTTGCGGCCATCCTTTTGTGTCCAATTGATACGCTGTAGTTCGACCGTGAATTAATAAAACACTATCTCCTTCTAAAATAGCATTTTCAATCTGACTCCACGTATTAATAATTTTAATTTGTCCTAATGTAATTGGAAGTTCCACTTTAGGATCAAAAACACTATTCATTAAAGGGGTTAGAACGTGATTTTGAATCAATTGTTTATCTATTAATCCAGACAGATACACTAAAGCTGCTTCTAATCCATCTGTTTTCATTTGAAACTGGCGAATCACTAAATCCGGTGATTGACAAAATACAGCCTGAAGCTCAGCTATGTTTTTTAATAAATTCGCTTCTAATACAGAGCCCTCTATATTTCCCTTCTGAAAATGAGTATTGTCTCGTATTGAAAATGATTTAGGACTGCTTCTATATTTTAACCTTTTCAAAAATTTAACCATGACTTCCTCACCTTCTATGCACCTTCTATAGTATGTTTAGTATGCATATATTAAGGAAAAATATCCTAATAATTAGAGAGGTAATGCCAGACTTATTACTATAAATTTTTCGGTGCATATTTCATAAAAATCACGTTACTATTCTCATTAACATAAGAGAATAGCAACGTGATCTCAACTTCAAGAATAGGGTTCTTATCGACTGTTATGACACGAGGGTGCGAAACATGAAAAGACCGCAAAGCTTTCTTGAAAAAGCGCTTTGCAGCCTTCTGATTTCTTGTTTTTCTTAGTCAAAAATCGATTGTGTTACCTTTGGAATCTACTGCACGATAGAGGTACATCCATTCCCATTTACTTTGATATACGTTTCATCGACTCGACAAGAATCATTAGCCTTCTTGAGGTGACAGCGTATCCGCTTGTCCAATTCAGGACCGTACTGATGAACCAAACGCATGATGGTCGTATGAGAGATAGATAGTCCTCGCTCTTCCATCATTTCTACAAGGTCACGAAAACTTAAATTGTACCGTAGGTAACATCTCACCATTAGCACAATAACCTCTGGTTGATAGTGTTTCCATTTGAATGCACTTGGCTTAGACATACATCATCCACATCCTTTTTAGATTAGTAGTATTAGTATGTCCAAGTTTGATAATTTTTTTGCACCAGAACCGTTATATCCATGCGTCTTAATAGCACCCATATCCAGTTCAATCCTTTTTTTAATTAGATATTCAGTTCCACGTTGTGCTAATTCCCCGCCGTTGTTATCACTCCATATATGAGTCGGAAGCTATTTTGTTATTCAATGTTGGTTGATATATCTCTTCAATAGTAGTTTCCTCAACGTTTACCCATCAATCTAATATTGTGAGACACTCTATATTTACCAAACAGGTCTAGACCTCAATGACAATTTACCTTTATTTGTTTCATAAACTAATTTTGTTAAATCTTCTTTGAGCATTTGCATACGCTCAGCACCTATGTTTTCAATCCAGCGCCTCTCAATATCAGTTAGTATTTCTTCTTTTGCTTTCAATACTAACCAACCTCGTTCGGTCAAAACGATAAGCTTCCCTCTTTTATCAGTGGGATGAGTTCGGCGCATTATATAACCACTTTTCTCAAGATAATCCACCATTTTACTTACAGCTTGTTTTGTAATCCCTAAGTGTTCGGCTAGTTCTATGCCTGTTGCTCCATCAGGGGGAATACATTTAAACATAAAACCATGTGCAGGTCTAATATCTCCAAACCCCAATTCATTCAATCTGTCATGTAGTTCATCAATCACTGTACTAAGGGATAATGACAAAAGTGATGTAAGATCTAATTCACTAAATGCTCGTTGATTCATGTATAAAACCTCCTTAAATAAAGCCCACTCAGTTGACTTTATTTAAAGCTCATTGTACTATACGCAATATAGTAATTCTAATTGACTATATTGTTTTTATTATGAAAGAAATATGATTTCATAACAAATTAATATATTATGGATTTTCTATATAATTCACATTGTTAAAATTAAAGTAAGTGCATTTATTCTAATGTCTTGGACTGAACCTATGAAGGATACTCCAACGGGTAATATAATTCAATTTGAAGGTGATTCACGTGAATTTCCCCCTTATACTGTAAACATTATGCGTTCAAAAGTTGAACAGGAAGTATTAGATGAAATGAATAGATTTTTAGATAAACATAGGGGGGACTGTGAATGCCCGAACCATTAAAGAAAAATAGTCGCTATATGGTTGGATTAGATAGTCTAAGGGGCCTAGCCATACTAGGTGTTATTTTGTATCATATCAATTTTAATTGGATGCCCGGTGGATTTTTAGGTGTCACCGTATTCTTTGTACTTTCCGGTTATTTAATTACAGATATTCTGGCTATAGAATGGAAGAAGAATAAAAGAATTGACTTAAAGAAATTCTGGCTCAGTAGGGCAAGAAGATTACTTCCCGGAATGCTTATCATGCTCATCGTCACCTTAGCCTGGATTACAATCTTTCATAGTTCTTTACTTGTAAAAATGCGAGGAGACTCATTAGCCGCTTTATTATATTTTAGTAATTGGTGGTATATCTATCATAAATTATCTTATTTTGATAGCTTTGGTCAGCCTTCCCCGCTAAATCATTTTTGGTCGTTAGCTGTGGAGGAACAATTTTATGTGGTCTGGCCATTCGTCATTAGTTCGGGATTTTATTACATAAGAAAACAATCACGCATGATCTTATTTATTTGTCTAGGAGCGCTTGCATCCGCTTTAGCAATGGCAATCCTATATGAACCAGGCTCTGACCCGAGTAGAATTTATTACGGTACTGATACACGGGCTTTTTCTTTACTAATTGGAGCGGCACTCGCCTTACTTTGGCCAAGTAGTAGGCTTGCGAATAAAATTATTCCGCAAGCACGTCTTATTCTTGATGTTATTGGGGGAATTGCTCTTAGCATCATTCTCATTATGTTTTGGAAGACGAATCAATATGAGCCGTTTCTATATCGTGGGGGAATGGTCCTTTTATCACTTGCTACAGCCTTGTTAGTCGCTAACCTTGCGCATCCGGCTAGCAGAATCGCACAATTTTTGAGATTTAGACCACTGCGTTGGATGGGTGTACGATCATATGGAATATATCTTTGGCATTATCCGATTATTACATTGACGACTCCGAAGGTACATGCTGGAGATTTTTCGTTTACACGAGCAATTCTTCAATTTCTTCTTATTATAATTGCTGCACAAATTTCGTGGAAGTTTATTGAAAATCCAATACGAAAAGGCGCATTGAAGAATATTCGGATTAAGAACTTGAAAATAAGAAACTTAACTGTAAGTGGTAAGTTAGCTTTAATATGTGCAGTATGCATTTCTTCGATAGCTACTTTTGGATTAACAACAGCTAGTAAAGCAAAGGAGAATCCTCAAAAAGATACGGTGGAAGCAGTGCAAGAAGAACAGGCTAAACATCCAGTTGCAGTTTGGGAAAAACCAGCCGATGAACCACCTCAAAATAAAGAAGAACAAAAAGAAGAGAGTCCCGCACAGCCTAAAGATCCTCTAACAGTTACAGCTGTAGGAGACTCCATCATGATTGATATTGCTCCGTATTTAAAGAATGCTTTTCCTAATATTAGGATTGATGCGAAAATAGGTCGGCAAATGTCACAAGCAATCCCCGCTGTGGAACAGCTAAAGAATGAGGGGAATTTAGGAAATCATGTCATTATTGGATTAGGTACAAATGGAGCCTTTACCAAGGAGCAATTAGCATCATTAATAGAAGTAATCGGGAATGAACGTAAAATTATATTAATCAATACGAGGGTACCACGTCCGTGGGAATCGTTGGTGAATGAGAAGTTAAAAGAAGCAGCATCAGCTTACAAAAATGTGGTGTTAGTCGATTGGCATTCAGCAAGTGCCGGAAATACGGCATACTTTGCACCAGATGGCGTACATTTAACGAAAGCAGGTGCAGAAGCATATGCTGCCCTTGTAGCAAAAGAAGTAAATCAATAGGGGGTACGGAAACGATTCTGATTATGAGGGGCTACTCTGGAAAAAATATCCTTAAAGATAAGATAAATATAAACAAGAAACCTACCTATCTACGGGTAGGTTTTTAGGTTCTGTTGCAAAGTTTTTAAAAATTTGAAGAGTGCGGGTAAACTTTGTCAAATACTATACTATTGCGGGCTCTGTTGCAAAAATGTTAGTTAGAAACATAGAGTGGCAATTCCCTCTTCATTTCTATCTTATGAAGCTAAGCCAAACAATTTATGAATAAATTGTTTCTGGTTTTGGACAGACTCGTCCGGTAAAATAAGTTACCCTCTTTCTTTTCATCATATGCATGGCTTCAACACCACTCAATATAGAGATTGCTGTTTTAAATGACTTTAACCCTAACATAGAACAAACTCGTCTTTTAATAAACCGAGGGTCTTGTTCCACTATATTATTGAGACATTTAACTTGCCTTAGTTGTATGCCTTTAGGCATATGTTTCTCTTCTTTCAACTCTTGAATCGTTATAGGATAGGCAGGGTTCTTATCTACTGTTATCACGCAAGGTTTAGAAACATACGAAAAAACCAAGGCTTTCCTGAAAAAGCGCTTGGCTGCTTGTTTATCTCTTGATTTACTTAGATAAAAATCAATTATATTAACCTCTGAATCAACTGCACGATATAAGTACATCCATTGACCTTTTACTTTAATATAGGTTTCATCGACTCTCCACGAATCATTTGTTGATTTAAGGTGATGTCGTACTTTCTCTTCTAATTGAGGTCCATTTTGATGAAACCAGCGCATAATCGTTGTGTGAGCAATTGATGATCCTCTTTCCTCCATCATTTACACCAGACCAGGTTACGGAAGCTCAAATTGTACCATAGGTACCCACCTTACTGTGAATAAGATTAGTTCAGGCTGATAATACTTTCATTTAAACAAATTATCCTTTTCCTGTTTCTTTATAGATATCATTCCAAAGAGCAAGAAAACGCTTGAATACAAAACGACTGCAACCAATGGTTTTGGCAATTAATATTTCTTGTTCCTTATTGGGATAGATACGACATTTATATACCTTATTTACTATCATGGGTCGCGCCTCGCTTTTTAGTATGATAACTACAGTATACAAAGAAACGTAATTCATCCCCCATCTAAAATTGGTGTTTCACACCTTCACATTTTTGAGGAAGGAGTCTTCTGTCGGAAAAAGATAAAGTAATGTATTAATTTTGAAGTGTACAAATAGGGAGAGTGATTTCAACTGTTGTTCCTTTATTCACTTCACTCTGAACACTTATCTTTCCTTGGTGTGTTTCAATAATTTTATAACAAATCATTAATCCTAAACCAATCCCCTCTTCTTTAATACTATAAAAAGGTTCTCCGAGATATGGTATACGATTTTCGGGAATCCCACATCCTTGATCGATAAAACGAATCCCTATTTGATCATTATTCAGTTTATCGATTTGAATCAGAATTCCCCCTCCCCTTGGCATGGATTCAATTGCATTTTTTAAAACATTAACAAATACTTGTTTTAATTGATTTCCTTCACAAGGTATCAATGGAAGGCCAGTTGTACAATCGGTTCTGATTTGTATATTATTCATCATTGCTTGAGGTTGAAGTAACATTAAAACTTGGTCAATTAGCACACTAATATCATTAGGCTGCATCTTTACCACCTGCGGTTTGGCTACTGCCATAAATTCATTGGTAATACTTTCTATACGCTCAATCTCTGATGATACTATATTTATATAACCCTGATGTTACTATTACTTTAGAAGGGGTGCTTAATTGGTATGGTGTAGGTTTCAATTTAAGTTTAATCAAAGTATTACTGCAAATATTGATTTTATAATATAGAAGAAACCCACACATTTTGAAAAAAGATTGCTCAAAATGCGTAAGTTTAATTTTGGATTCCTTAAGTTTTTATAAAAAGATTGATCATTTTTGTGATCTTTCCTCCATTAAATCGCCCGATTGCGGAAGATCAAGAAAATGATTATGATTGCTGCTTATAGCTTGTTGAACTAACGCACCCGTTACTTTAAGTGAGTTGATTCACAATCTTACTGGGAATTTACCTAAAAAAGCTGAATTAACTTAATAAAAAAAGGACTCCCTTTTTGGGAATCCAATTCATTCAGTGTCACCTTGGTTAAAGTCTAATCTTCTCGGTTCGCAACACTGTCATTAGCCTCATCGGCACCTTCGCCGACTTTGTTACCCATCGCTCCTCCTGCAACAGCTCCTGCAACGGTACCAAGTGGACCAAGAACAGAACCCAAAGCAGCTCCAGCGACAGCACCGACACCAGTTCCTACCGCTTCGCCAGCATCATTATCGACACGGTTACGTTCGTTTTTATCAGCCACTCATCTCACTCCTTATTTAGAATAGGCAAGTGCTTTCCAGCACAATACCTTACATATTTTTCCCTATAAGGACAGATTTATGCGAAGTTTAAATCTGTCCTTAAAACTTTGCAATTTTCACTATCCTTCACGTTGTACAATAAGAAAAGCTGCCATAATGACAGCTAGATCTTAAACTATTGCAACCTTGAGTTCAAGTAGTACTAGTGCAACTTTTATTTATTCATCTACTCCTGCATCTATTTTCCAGCTATTTTGCAACTTCCGGATATAAATGATCTGGCCAATATGATATGCGTTATGAGTTGACACATTTCCAAGTATTGCCCACCATTTCACGTGTCCAGGATAACCATTAACTTCTCTCTCAACCTTTTCTTCAGATAATAACTCTTGCCAACGTAAAAGCACCTCTAATAGTTGTTTTTTTAAGGCAGCAAAAGTATGATTTTCAGGAATAATAAAGCTGTTATTATTATTTCCTATTGAAGGCACAGCATCAACGTTAGATTTTTGGTACCTTGTTTGCCATGTTTGATTCCAATATAGTAGATGCTGCACAATTTCAGCAATACTATTACTTTCTTCGTTTGGCGTCCAAAATGCATGTTCCTCAGACAATCTTTCTACTGAATTTGAAAATGGTAGGTACCAACTTGGGTCATTAGCATTTGCCAACAATTGATCCGATAAAACATCTTTTGCATGAGCCATAACCAACACTTCTAATTGTAGCTTTATAATAAAGTCTGATCAAAAATACCTCGCAAACCCATATTTTACGTTAAATTAATAGAACCCATTTTGAAAAAAGATTGATCAAAACGGATTCATTCTATATGAAAAATTATACAATATTTATAAAAAAGTTTGATCATTTTATAGATGTGAAATTCTACAATCGCGCCCGATTACGGAATATTGAAATATGCAAAGGAGCAGTAAAAGTGTTCTTTAGTTATTTTGCTAGTAACACCCTGAGTCAAAAACCAAATTTATTCATCACTTTCCAGTTTTTCCCACTCACTTAAATACATGACATCTTGTACCACATTTTTTTTCTTTTCAGGAAGTAAACAAAGGAACTCTAATGAATTGCCGTCAGGATCGTAAAAATAAAGATTAGCAGTAGGTGTCCAGGTTTGTACCATGGGCTCAGTAGGTTCAAGACCAAAAGCCGATCTTGGACATATACCTTTATTGAGTAGCCATTCTCTTGCATTAATTATATCTTCATAGTTAATCTTGAATGCAAAGTGGCTTTTATGAAATTCTTCTTCTGAAACCTCCCAAACGCCCAGCATTTGTTCTCTCTTTTTATTTTTATCAAACCAAAAAAATGCTACACGGCGCTCTTCAATATAATGAGCTAGATCTAATCCTAGTTTATTATAAAATTCTATTGCTGTTTCTAAATTTTTTGTTTGAACATGTGTTTCATATAAAGATCCTGGAAACATAGTATATCCTCCTTAGTGTTTTTTGAAAATTCTTACTATCAAGGACCATTTTAACAAATTAGAAATAGAAGTGATATCGTATAATTGGCTGAGCATGTATACATTGAATAAAAAGACTCATGTCGTTCAAGAAAAACTGATTAATTTAACAAGAGGATTTCTGATGACAAAACAGAATACATAAACGATTGGAACGTTAGTTAGAGCTGCATCAATTGGAATATGTCCTGCTGATTGGTAAGCATCGACGAATAAAAGCGAGCCTTTTCTATGCGCAATCCCAGCAATCTCTCTAACGTTTTGTTTATATCCGTTGTAATAATTCACATGGGGAATACATGTAATAAGCGTATCAGTTGTTATTTCTTTTCCATATTGTTCCAGAGATATTTCCCCATTGGAAGAACGTATTACGGAAACATTATCCTTAAATTGTTCTTGTGCAAACCATATATGACCGACAGTTGGAACATCTATATCCGTAAACATGATTTTATTTTTCTCTTGCTGATAAGGAAGGGAAGTTGCAATAGCAGAAATAGCATCAGAAACAGAACATAATACAGTAACCTCATCTGTTTCGGCTCCAATAAGTTCAGCAAATTTCACCCTAGTCTCATCCACTTTACTAATTGCTTCATTCCAATTACTCCCTGACAGAAGTAGGCTATTATGATATTCCTCAATAGCTTTTGAAACAGACTTTGCTAATGCACCTTGGGAACAACTAGCTAGGTGTGTGTGGGTAGCTAATATAGGAAATAATGAGCGATAAAAATCATGGTTCAATTCTTTTCCCCCTTTTCTTCACACAAAATAATTCTGTATGTAAATTTTAAAATCCTTCCTCCACTATATGGCGCAATTCAAAAAGATACGTCTTTATATATGCACGCCTCAATTTTGATTAAAGATTAATTTCTGTAGCTTTCAAAAATATTTAATATAAAAATCGTGTCTCAACTTTCCGCTCAGCTGAGCATATATTCTCGTGGTTTCACTCTTCTCATGACCAAGTAAGCTTTGTATCACTTCAAGTGGCGCACCGTTGTTAATCATATGTGTAGCATAGCTGTGACGTAATTGATGAGGATGAATACTCTTTTTAATCCTGGCACGATTTGATATACGTTTGATAATAAATCTTAGGTTATCAATACTCATACTTCTTTTTGGCCTTCTTTCCGTAATAAACAAACAAGGCTCCTCATCATCTCTTTCATCTAGATACCTTTTTAACCAAATGGTGCAACGAGTATTAAAGTATTCTTCCCTTTCTTTATCACCTTTCCCATGTACAATGACAGAATTCGTTGAGAAGTTAATATCGACAAGATTCAGTTTTACGACTTCCCCAATACGGCAGCCAGTAGAATACAAAAATTCAAATAATGCATTCTCCATTGAGTTATGACATGCTTCCCTAAGATGCTCAATCTCTAGTTCCGAAAGGAATTTTGGGATTCTTTTGCCTAACTTCGGCTCTTTTAATTTAGCAGCAGGGTTTTTAAGAATAAAACCTTCATCATGTGTCCAGCTAAAAAGTGATTTGATGCAAACTCGGTGTCCTAAACTAGATGGCTTTAAGTGTTCTCCTGCTTCAATTAAGTAACCCTTTAGTTTTTCTGTAGTAAATTCACTCATGTTAATGTCACCGAAATAACGTAATAAAAGATTATATTGAAAACAATATGTTTTTAAAGTCAGAGGTGAATATCCCTCAATTTTTTTATCTAATTGATACTGTTCCCAGGCCTCAGATAATAACATTATTCTTCACGCTCCCATTCTATAAATCAATTAATCTAGATTCTATTATGTTCAAGGAGAGTCTCTTTTATACGTTAGTTATTCAACAATCGTATAAAACAAAAAAATTACTTAACCATGAGAAGACTTGAAATACAAGAAAAAGACGCTTCTCTATAAAAGAATAGCGCCCGTTTGGTGAATATCATTCGTTTAATTCAGTAGGCTGTCACCGAAAACGATTGTC
>NZ_VOVA01000030.1 GCF_015071065.1 Bacillus cereus
CATTAGAAATAAACTTGAGAAAATTTTGTTAGAAAATTGATTTAATTAATTTTCTAACAAAATTTTCATAGCCACATAGTTAATAAATACGGTGAGTCTTTTTATAGCATTCACCACCTAGATGGAAGCAGTGCTTTAAAAATTCAAGTACAAAGAGAGAAGGAACCTTATATAAGGTTCCTTCTCTCTTTGTACAAACTATATTATTTTTACAACTTTTTATTTAACCCATTTATTTACAACAACATGGTTATAATCTTTCATTAATGTAAAAAGTTCCTCTATATTTTCTGAAGAGAGAATTTGATTAAGATTTTCAGGTTGTGCAAACCCTTTATCAACAGTGTGCTGTAACATTTGAATTAAAGGATCAAAGAAACCATCAACATTAAGTAGGCCAACTGGTTTTTTATGTATACCAATTTGCCCCCAAGATAAAACTTCAAACATTTCTTCATAGGTTCCATACCCTCCAGGTAATACAATAAACCCATCAGCTAAATCATTCATTTTTTGTTTACGAGAATGCATAGAATCAACAACTATTAAATTAGTAAGTCCTTGATGTGCAATTTCTTTATCTCGTAAGAACTCAGGAATAATACCTATAACATTCCCACCCGCTTGTAAAGCAGAATTCGCCACACTACCCATTAATCCGACTTTACCTCCACCATAAATTAATGTAGTATTTTTTTTTCCTAAAAAACCACCTAATTCTTCTGCAGATTTTTTATACCCTTCACTTTCTCCATAATTAGATCCACAAAATACACATATTGAATTCATTGTTTCGACTCCTCACTTTTGAAAAAATATTCTAATTACCATTAACAATAATAACAAAAAATTATTTCAAATTTAAATTTTTATTTTCATAAAAATATTAAGAACTAACCTTTATATCTGAAAAAACAAACCAAAAAAAAATTGAATAACAAATCTCTATGGAATATAATGGGTGAGGCGAGCTCGCATCATTTATAATTTACTATTAATTTCAACAAAAATATTATATATGTTTTTAATTTATACAATTCTATATCAAAGGGAGATATTTATTATGTGGATTTTATTTTTAATATTTGCCTTTTTGGCTGGGCTTGCTCTACCCATTCAATTCAGTATCAATGCACAGCTGCGTACAGTTGTAGGTTCACCTCTTGTTGCTGCAACCATTTCATTTTTAGTTGGCGCAATCACCTTATTTACAGTTTCATTGTTTAAAGTTGGTTTTAGTTTTAATAAAAGTATTATTTCTGCACCATGGTGGGTTTGGACTGGAGGTATTTTAGGAGCATTTTATGTACTGGCTACAATTATTCTAATTCCCAGAATCGGCGCAGGTACAACTGTTGCATTGGTGCTTGCTGGACAAATTGTTGCATCTGTATTAATAGATCATTTTGGTTTAATTAATGTTCCTGTTCATCTTTTATCTTTACCACGAATGCTTGGCGCTATCCTAGTTATTCTAGGTGTTGTACTCATTCAA
Organism: Bacillus cereus; assembly: GCF_015071065.1. Taxonomy (GTDB): domain Bacteria; phylum Bacillota; class Bacilli; order Bacillales; family Bacillaceae_G; genus Bacillus_A; species Bacillus_A cereus_BA. The sequence continues at coordinate 1,496 of NZ_VOVA01000030.1, forward strand.
AAATTCTAGTTATACATTATCATATGGATTATTTTACATTGTTCATTTTAGGCAAAGAACTTTTATCATTCTTTTAATTTTAATAATTTGAAAGGAAGATTTAAACCATGTATGCAAATATTCGTAATTTACTATTTAAGATGGACCCTGAAAAAACACATACACGAACTATTCAAGCTCTAAAGATAATGCAATCATTTTCATTTGCTAGAAATATGTATAACAAAAATATGAGTGTTAATGATTCTAGATTAGAATGTAAATTACTAGATATTAAATTTCCTAATCCCATTGGTTTAGCAGCAGGGTTTGATAAATTTGCTGATGTATATCCAGCTCTTGCATCCCTTGGGTTTGGTTCAGTTGAAGTAGGTTCTATTACACCTAACCCTCAGCCTGGAAACCCTAAACCTCGCCTATATCGGTTACCTGAGGACACAGCACTTATTAATCGTATGGGGTTTAATAGTGAGGGATTAAATAAAGCAAAGCAAAATTTTATTACTTTGCCGCGGCCATCCATACCTGTCGGAATTAATTTAGGAAAAAACAAAGATACTCCAAATAAAGATGCAACTTTGGACTATCAAAAGGGACTGGAAACACTTTATACTTATGGCGACTATTTTGTAATTAATATTAGTTCTCCAAACACTGAAGGATTAAGAGATTTGCAATACGTTGATACATTAAAACCGTTATTAGTGTCTATTTTAAATAAACGTGATGAATTATGTGAAAAATACAGCCAATATCGCCCTATTGTATTAAAAATTGCTCCTGACTTAACTCCAGAACAGTTAGAAGGCGTTATTTCAATAATTTTAGAAGTGAGGGTTGATGCAGTTATTGCTGCGAACACAACTATCTCTCGTACCGATTTAATTTCCAAATTTCAAAAACAGAACGGTGGTTTAAGTGGCAAACCATTAAACTCACGTTCTACAGAAATTATTTTTCAAATTTATCAACAAACTCAAGGGAAATTACCTATCATTGGATCCGGTGGTATTTTTACTGGAAAGGATGCATATGAGAAAATTAAATCTGGTGCTACACTTATACAGCTCTATACTAGTATGATTTATCGAGGGCCATCTGTTGCAAAACAAATTAACAAGGAAATTTTACATTTATTGGAACGAGATGGATTTTCTAGTATTACTGATGCTATTGGTCTATATCACAAATGAATCCAGCCCCACTTCAATTATCGAAGCGGGGCTGGATTTTTTATAATAACTCTTTTTCATGATGCCTTTACATGTTTCATTAATTAATAACTATTTCATTGAAGCTTGAAGTTCATTCCAAGTCATCGGTTCTTTATTTGTAGTTTCAATCATATCAATTACCCCTTCAACAGGACAAACAATAGAACATAGATTACACCCTACACAATCCTCTTCGCGAACTTTAAGAAATTTACTTCCGTTATTTCTAGTTAATATCTCAATACATTGATGTGATGTATCTTCACAAGAAATATGGTTCTGGTGCAAAAATAGAATAAAAGATAATAAAGCGCATAGATTCCTAACGGAATCGTATCTTATGCTGCAAGTCCAAACAATTGATGGATAAATTCTTTCTGATTTTGGACAGACTGGTCCCGTAAATCAGCCTGTTCTTTTTTATCATATGCATGGCTTCAACACCACTCAATATTGAGATTGCCGTTTTAAATGACTTTAATCCTAACATAGAACGAACTCGTCTTTTAATAAACCGATGGTCTTGTTCCACTATATTATTGAGATATTTAACTTGCCTTAATTGTATGCCTTCAGGCATATGTTTCTCTTCTTACAACTCTTGAATCGCTACAGGATAGGCAGGGTTCTTATCGACTGTTATCACACGAGGCTTAGAAACATACGAAAAAGCCAAGGTTTTCTTGAAAAAGCGCTTGGCTGCTTGTTTATCTTTTGATTTACTTAGATAAAAATCAATTGCATGACACTCTGAATCAACTGCACGATATAAGTACATCCATTGACCTTTTACTTTAATATAGGTTTCATCGACTCTCCACGAGTCAATTGTTGATTTAAGATGATGTCGTACTTTCTCTTCTAATTGAGGTCCATATTGATGAGCCCAGCGCATAATTGTTGTATGAGCAATAGACAAACCTCGTTCTTCCATCATTTCTACTAAATCAGGAAAACTTAGGTTGTACCGTAGGTACCATCTTACCGTTAATAAGATAATATCAGGCTGATAGTGTTTCCATTTGAACAAATTTTTCTTTTCCATACCGATCACACACCTTTTTAGAGTAATAATATCAGTATGTCCAAGATTTTGAGATTACTTGCAATTACCTTGAAGTTTTTGCACCAGAACCTATATTTCTACAAAAAAAGAAAAAATCATGAAGCAAGCCATTAAATAGGATGAAGCTTGGGCGATGTACAAAATCCTAATTTGGATTGTATTCATTTAAACGTCTATTATATATATCTATGTTTCGATAAGTATTAGCATAAAGGAATACATTTTGGTTAATCTTCTTTCAAAATGTATTCCTTTTATTTGTTGTAAAATGCGTGTTTAAGTGATATTTCGATTAAATTACAATCATGAGTGGCCCCAAAAAGAAGGAATCGTTGCCGTGCTCCTAGTATAGATCAGTATCCAAGCATTCCTTCGCTATCATCATGTTATTACTGCTTTTTTCAATTCGAAGCACCCACTTTGCATATGTAAGCAGAGGCTCCTGGTCAAGCGATCTAGTTATGCTCACATTTCTGTCAGGCGGTTACATTTTATGTCCCCACTGGTCAAATTGATAATCTTTACCGTCGATTTTAAACCAACCGTCTGTATAAAGTGAACCATCTTCTCTAGCACAATACCAAAGGTATCCGTATGCAAGAGGCCAAGGTCTATATCCACCACCAACTTGGAACCATCCTGTTTTAGCTGCCCCATTTTCATCGAAGTAATAATATTTATTATTGATAGTTTGCCAGCCCTTTTGTGCTACGCCGTTATTGTCAAAATGGTATATCTTACCATCGATTTTTTCAAATCCTGCTCGGTTAACTGATCCGTCTTCATGGAAATAATATCTTTTTCCGTCAATATCTTTATAAGCATTGAACGTATCATTGAGGCCATTTGTGAAATAGTAGCTTTTACCGTCTATCATTTTCCAACCGGTATAGGAAACCCCTTCTTCTAAACTATAATATGCCAGTGTGTTCCCGTTTCTGTTGATCCCTGTTTTAAAAATCGAACCATCTTGATTAAATGCTAATATTTTGTCGTCAAACGTAACATTAACAATGCTGTTTATAGCTTCTCCATGTAGATTAGATACTCTCTCAAGAATACCTTTATCAGAAAAGTGAAGAATGATATTTTGATTTTCTAGACGTATTTCATTTTTATTTACCTTGTAATTTTGGAAGTAATAAATTTTACCATCGATTTCACGTAGACCTTCTTGAACAATTCCTCCTAAATTATCAGAATATTGTAGACCATTTGGGTTTTCCGTCCATGTTGAACGTTTTACAGAACCGTCATCGTTAAAATTGTAATACTTTCCGTCAATAAGCTGTCCACTTACTTTCATTAAATTGAGACCGTTTGGATTAAAGTAATACCTCTTTCCTTCAATGTCTTGCCAACCCTTCATGAAAATCCCATCAGCATCTGCAAAAAAATACTGATCATCTCGGTTTACCCAACTGTTCTTTATCACATTCCCAGAAGAATCTGTTGCAGACCATTTCGTAGAATCCTTTTCATCAACTACTATCTGTATTCCGTCATACTGCTGTTTCTCATTTTCTTTACCCGGATACCAATCTATTAGCCAATTATGAATTTCATTGTTGGTTTTTCCTTGGAAACGAACTTCAGAACGCCATGCTTCCCCGGTAGTAAATCCTTTGCCGTCAGCAGTCTCAATTAAACGTACTCCATTCTTGTTTATCAAATGGAATTGAAATTGACCGTTAGCAGAATTTTTGATTTGGACAAGTTCTAATACTTCGTCATCACCAATAGAATCTGAATATTGAAGCGTTTGTCCTTCTTTCCCTGAAAGATACTTCGAACCTATTTTTACAAATACTTTATTGCTTCCTTTTTTAATCGGGATAATTTGATAAGGTTTACCATCGTTCAGTCCGTGAGCCCCTAACGAAATTTCAGTCTCTAGAATGCTAATACGCTCCGCTAATAAATCAGATAATCGATTATTAAAATCTTCAAGAGTTTTCGGATCATTCTTAACATAATTGTCAAGAACATCTTTAGGTACTGGCTTTGAAGTCAATGTTACCAATTGTTTTTGCTCGTCTGATAATTTATTTGATATCTGATCAAATAGGTAATCCATACTTTTAGCAATCACGGTCCAATCGCTAACCGGGTCGTTAGCATATTTTTTATAAAGTGGAATAACAAATCTTGGATTTTTACCAGATGTTTGTTCTACAAATGCATGTTGACCTTGATTCATCACAACTCCGGTCTTTCCTTCATCTAATTGTGCTTGCGTAATGTAAAGAACATCGCGTTCTGAGATAGATGCTGCAGTAGGGTTTAGATCTATAATTGCACCCGCTTCAGTAATTTTAAGTTGCTGCCCAGATTTTAGTTGATGAATTTCAATATTTCCATTTGGATAGCGTACTTTAACTGATTTAGTAAAATTTAAATCTCCTTTTGTATGATACATGGAAATATTAAATTCCCCAGATGCAAAATTAGGAGCCTTGTAAGTTTCATTTTCTGCATATACATCAATGTGAGTGCCTGGATCTCCGTTCTCTGGGGATATTCCAAGTGATTCATAAATGTTTGCTGCAATACCTAATCCAGTAATAGCTACATCTAATACCACACCTACTCCTGCGCTAGCCTTATTTTCTGCAATAGGTGCTATAGAAAAAAGAACTCCTAATGCTGCTGTTACAGGGATCACTTTTTTTCCAATTCCAGTTGTTTTAAATTTCTTTTTCATTCCGTTTTCCTCCTTTGTGAAACTTTTCACTTTAAAATTGATATTTAGAAGTCCATCTTAATTTAAAGATCTTTCAAATCACTTTTGTAACTGTTATAAAAGTCTTGCAATGTAGAGACTTAAAACGATATTTTTTTACAAATATGATACTGTTGTGATTCTAGATTATTTCTGCTTTAATCAACTGAATGTTAAGATTATTCTTTCGGCATAATGTTACTTGCAACTTTATTACACTTTTATTAGTACAATCTTCTCCTTTCTTAATGGTCATACCAATTACACTTCTATTAAAACATTCTATTTTTAATGCGTAAATAGTAGAATTTTGTCGATTAAATCCTTTAATTCGTTTATCACGAATTAAAATAGAAAGAAATATTATATTGATAAAACTATTATTTAAATATCATTTAACAAACTAAAATAATTATAATTTGATATAAACACTAAAAAAAGAGGTATTTTGATTTAAAAAATGAAGTCAACATAATTTAAATATTATTAATATAATTTAATCATACTCCGTATACTAATCCCCTTTATTTGGATATGTAAAATTTCATATCTTTATATTCGAACGGATTAATATAAGTGGCACTATATCATTCTGAGAAAATTGTACGTTAAGAGATTCTCAAAACTCATTGCTACTTACTTTAATTGAGATTTTGATTTAGAGATGCGTTTTGAAACCGATTTAAAACTATTTTTACGACAGTTTAAGATGAATTTTATTTATCTCAAATACCTACGTTTTTGAGATTAGACGATTCCCTTAGAGTAGTAAACTCAACGTTTTTCATGTCGAATTTTGCTTAGCGTATATTTCCGTTAAAATGTTGGCGGTACATCTATTATTATAAAATAAACAGTATAGTATTTTAGTTCCTTTTACACTTTCATTTGATACGGTGTTGAATGTGTACTAATGTTTGTTGCGTGATTAGGTTACATTGCTACACTGATTACAAACTCGAAAAGAAGGAATAGCTGCCGTGCCCCTAAAATATTACATATCATCATGTTTTAATTGTGGTAAAAAGTCGAGATTCACTTTAAGCATGATTTAAAAGTTATATTTTGTTACAACAATAAATTCATCGAACTACAATAAATTATATTTAACTTTAAATATTGATTAATGAGTAATAATGCACCATTCTACTCTATTTACCTATACTTATATTTTTTCTAATTTAATATAATATCTATATTGATTTAAAATATTTTATATAAAATTTATAAATGTTTTTTGGATATAAGCAACAAAATAAAACAATCAATTTTATTTATTGATAAAATTTAAAATCTATTATTTTAAATATGTATTATATAATAAACTTAAGCCATAGGCGTTTCTTTAGCTTTGAATATTATAATAAATATACATTATATTTTATACTATTTGAAAAAGAACTTGTAGTGAATCCTACAAGTTCTTTTTGTCCTTCTTATTGAATTAGAGTGGAAACTTTCAAACAGAAATCGCTATATTGAGTGGTTTGAAAGTGATCTATATTCTTCATATATTTGTATGATAATCAGTAAAAGGGCAATAATAAATTACTGAAAAGTCACTTGGATTTATGTTATTTTTTCATTCATAAAGGACATACTCCTTGGTCTAAAACATATAATTTAAGTGTCAAGTCCTTTTAGAAGGAGGAAATTTATGATTTACCAAATCCAATGTTTACATACAGGAGAAATATATTTTTTAAAACATGATAAGCTCTATACACATGAGGAATTTCAAGATATATTGGTTACTATACGTTTTGAATTAAGTCATAACCCTCATACTTATGATATTCTTCAAATTATTTGTTCTGACTATGGTTTCCAACAAATAACTGATTAACCTAAAGCTTCGATTCTATTAAGTAGATATTGTGTTTCCTCAAAATCTGTATATTCTAAAACCAGGTTGTTTAATACGTTTTTAGAATAATACTTTTTTATTTTCCATAGACATTTCTCATGTACTCCAGCTTCACAAAACTGACATCTCTGTTGTCCTTCAACGGGTTCATTTTTCTGACAAAAGTTAGAAAGATCTTGGATTTTATCATGAATACTATCCAAAAAAGATTCTAAAAGCCATTTTCCCTTAATAACTCTTTTATAATCTTCGGGGGTAATTCCTTTTTCTACAGAAAATGCATCAAGGTGTTCTTTTTTTTCTAAAACCTGTGGTAATATCGATTCTTTCATATGCCTTATTTGCCCATAAGACATCCCATAACCTACTAACGCCTGATATTCTCTAACACATGCATTTTTCAATGCTTCTAAAGACATATAAAATAATTGTTCAACCACATTTTGAAAGCCTGAATATACATATTCAATGATTTCTTCATTTATTCCAAAAGCACTATTTAGTATTCGCTCAAGTATGTAACGAACATTATTTTTTGTTACAAAATGTGATTCATATGAATAAAAATTTAATACTAATATACTTTTTAGATAATCATATCTTTCTCCTCTATAATAAGAAGCATCTCTATCTATAATACCTAGTATGAATCTTTCGTTTTCTTGTGCCTCATTAATGGTGTCTTGAGCATCCTCAATGAAATTTTTAACATGGTCACATCCTTCATCATATCCTGGAAAAGTTTCAATAGCTCTAACCGATATTTTTTTCCCTACTTTTTTCCCGAAAGATTCGTAGATTTTGACATCATCGATTCCTTCTACAATTATCAATGGTTTTTTTTCCATTCGAGCTCGAGCTATAATTTGACCAAAACTTTTATATCTTAACTGTGTATTCTCTTGTTGTGTTGGAATTTGAAGTACTTCATCGTAATCGAAACTCGTTTTTTCTAAAAGAACTGAGTATTCCCGTAAAGTTGTCATTCAATGATCTCCACCAAATTATTTGTATTATATTCAGCTATGGCAGGGCTATGTGTAGCAACTATAATTTGTGATCCTGGAACAAAAGTTGTGAGTAATTTCAACAGTTTTCCTTGCCATTCTAAATTCAATGATATTTCTGGTTCATCAATCATTAAGATATTCCTATCTCTTCCTTCAATTATAAACAATGTTAGAAAAGATAATAGATGCCTCTCACCACTCGATAGCTTCTCAATACCATGTTCAGAATTAAATGTTTTTACTCTCGGTCCTTTCTCATCTATCACCAATTTTTTACTAGGGGATAAATAAGAATTAAATTCTTCAATTAATTGTGTAACCGAATTTAAAACTCCACTTCCTTTTTCTAATTCTACTATCATGTTGTATAACAAATTAGACATTAGTTCTTTTCCTTCAAACGGATTCTTTAGCCCATTAGATGTTTGAGGATCGTATTTTTTTAATATTTTTAATATCTTTTCACTTAACTCATTTCCTTCCAATTCCGATAAAACTTCGATTAACGTTTCACGATAGAAAAATAGTTTCTCTAAAAAATCATCTGGTGTGTGTTCAAAGTTCTTATTATTTATTTGATTGTCTAATACAAGTGCTAGTGTTTCAAATAGGGCTTTCTGAACTCTATCAGACATATATTTTTTTTCCCATATATGTCGATTAAATAGCGCTTCTTCAACATATGACATCGGAAAATTATCTATCATTAAATGTTGTTTTTCATAGTCAATATCTACTTGATTTCTCCTATTTCTTCTAGTTCTAACTATCATTTGTCGATTCAAAAATTCTGAAATATCATCTAGAACCTTTGATGATGGAACTGTATTGTTATGAGATTCCTCTACTTTTAAATTGAATTTTTTTGTTGCTTTTAATACATCTAATGTAGTTACCTTCCCAATTGTAGTATTTGTTGTACCTCTATTTACTCCAAAAACAATAGAAGATAAAGAGCTGTAAACTTCATCAAAATCATCGGTATCCGTAGACCATTTATATTCATTTTCTTCTTCTGAATATTCAACTACTAAAAAGATTTCTTTATTATCGTTCCAATCACTGAATTTAATGATTGCTTTAGTAATCTTCTCACTCTCTAGAATGCTACTATTAAAGTCTAAAATGCCATGAATTACTTTTAATAATGTTGTTTTTCCAGACCCATTTGTACCATGAATAATGGTTACTGAATCATTTGGGAATTTTAAGTTTATTTTTCTACTCCCTCTAAAATTTTCTACATAAATATGACTAATTCTATACATATTAGCCTCCAATCAATATTTTTCATTTAAATAGGTTCATCTATTATTACTAATAACATCAATTTTATTATACCCTAAAAAGTCTTCTTACCTAAATATTACATCTAACTTGAAATAAACGTATACATTTATATTAAATGTACTGAATATAAAGTTTCAATAAAGGGCCATTATAACGAAAAGGTCTTTGTTTTTATTTTGTAATTCATAAATAGTGTTTTGTAGTTTCTAAAGTACGATTTTTAATATGTATACCAAAAGGTACGCCTTTTGAAAGAGGTAGATATCCATGAAAAACATTGCTTCAAAACATTAAAAACTTCATATTTGAAGTACTTCTATAAAATAAATACCTTTTGAAGCGGTTATGAAGCTCGTGAGAAAATACTTCTAGATAAACAAGCTAAAATAGCTCATGCACGAGAAGAAGGATTAGGAGAAGGTATTGAACAAGAAAAAATCCAATTAATTCGTGGTATGCATAAAAATGGAATGCCATTAGAAGATATTGCAAAATTCACTGGTCTCAGTACAGAACAAATACGAAAATTACTATAATAATTATATATCATGGCAAAAGCTTTGCGAAAACTTCCGCAAGGCTTTTTATTAATAGATCGTAAGCGAAAACAGGTTTCTTCTATTTGTTCTAGAAGATGTGAAAAGATAATAAAGTTGTTAAAAAAATGTCAGTCATGTTATTCAACAATCGGGCCAAATTATTGAATAAGGTTTATTGAAAAATAGCAGTTAAGTTTCAGAAAGTAGATCGATACTATAGTAAATAATACTTTCCTTGACCTTGTACTATGGTACAGGGTTTATACTATATATGAGGTGAGATAGATGCAATATCGTATTGGAGAACTGGCTGAAAGGTGCGGTGTTAACAAGGAGACCATTCGGTATTATGAGCGTTTAAGTTTAATTCTAGAGCCTAATCGCACTGAAAAAGGATATCGAATGTATTCCCTACAAACGATTGATCGATTGAATTTCATAAAACGGATGCAGGAATTGGGATTTACCTTAAATGAAATTGATAAATTGCTAGGAGTTGTCGATCACAACGAAGCAAAGTGCCGTGACATATATGATTTCACTGTTCTTAAATTAGAGGATATACAGCGTAAAATTGAAGGTCTTAAAAAAATTGAACAAATGTTGATAGACCTAAAAAAAAGATGTCCTGAAAACAAAAATATTTACGAATGTCCTATTATCAAAACTTTAATGGATTAAGAAAAGAAAACAAAAGAATATTTATAGAAATAATAAATTGTAAAGGTGGAAGAATGATGCAGGATTGTTGTAGTAACATTAAAGAAATAAAAATTGAAAGTAAGGTTAATTATCCATCGTGTAAAAATAAAGCTAAAAATGTAAAGTTGATTACACTAAAATCATTGCTTAAGCCATATGTATTAGAAACATTAGATGCTAAAGAAAGTCACTATTTTTGTTCAAATAAAGCCTGTGATGTAGTCTATTTCGATAAGAATAATAAAAAGTACCTTATATCTGACATAAAGGTAGCTGTACATCAAAAAGATGATTCAGCAACTACACCAATTTGTTATTGTTTTGATTGGACAAAAGAAAAAATTAGACACTATGTGGAAAATGAACTTTCTCCTAATCCATTAGAACATATTCGCGAAAACATAAGAGAAAACCGATGCGGTTGTGAAGTAAACAACCCACAAGGTAGTTGTTGTTTAGGCAATGTTACAACTTATATTAGACAAATGTCGTAAGGGATCTACATGTTGCTTTTATTCACCAAAATATCTTCGGCAATCGGGCGCGATTGTGGAATTTCACATCTATAAAATGATCAAACTTTTTTATAAATATTGTATAATTTTTCATATAGAATGAATCCGTTTTGATCAATCTTTTTTCAAAATGGGTTCTATTAATTTAACGTAAAATATGGGTTTGCGAGGTATTTTTGATCAGACTTTATTATAAAGCTACAATTAGAAGTGTTGGTTATGGCTCATGCAAAAGATGTTTTATCGGATCAATTGTTGGCAAATGCTAATGACCCAAGTTGGTACCTACCATTTTCAAATTCAGTAGAAAGATTGTCTGAGGAACATGCATTTTGGACGCCAAACGAAGAAAGTAATAGTATTGCTGAAATTGTGCAGCATCTACTATATTGGAATCAAACATGGCAAACAAGGTACCAAAAATCTCACGTTGATGCTGTGCCTTCAATAGGAAATAATAATAACAGCTTTATTATTCCTGAAAATCATACTTTTGCTGCCTTAAAAAAACAACTATTAGAGGTGCTTATACGTTGGCAAGAGTTATTATCTGAAGAAAAAGTTGAGAGAAAAGTTAATGGTTATCCTGGACACGTGAAATGGTGGGAAATACTTGGAAATGTGTCAACTCATAACGCATATCATATTGGCCAGATCATTTATATCCGGAAGTTGCAAAATAGCTGGAAAATAGATGCAGGAGTAAATGAATAAATAAAAGAAGCACTAGTACTACTTGAACTAAAGGTAGCAATAGTTTAAGATCTAGCTGTCATTATGGCAGCTTTTCTTATTGTACAACGTGAAGGATAGTGAAAATTGCAAAGTTTTAAGGACAGATTTAAACTTCGCATAAATCTGTCCTTATAGAGAAAAATATGTAAGGTATTGTGCTGGAAAGCACTTGCCTATTCTAAATAAGGAGTGAGATGAATGGCTGATAAAAACGAACGTAACCGTGTCGATAATGATGCTGGCGAAGCGGTAGGAACTGGTGTCGGTGCTGTCGCTGGAGCTGCTTTGGGTTCTGTTCTTGGTCCACTTGGTACCGTTGCAGGAGCTGTTGCAGGAGGAGCGATGGGTAACAAAGTCGGCGAAGGTGCCGATGAGGCTAATGATAGTGTTGCGAACCGAAAAGATTAGACTTTAACCAAAGTGACACTGAATGAATTGGATTCCCAAAAAGGGAGTCCTTTTTTTATTAAGTTAATTCAGCTTTTTTAGGTAAATTCCCAGTAAAATTGTGAATCAATTCACTTAAAGCAACGGGTGCGTTAGTTCAACAAGCTATAAGCAGCAATCATAATCATTTTCTTGATTTTCCGCAATCGGACGCTTTTGTTGAATAAAACTTAGATTTTTAAACTACTTTATTGTTATATTTTTAAGTACAGTGAAGTATCTTATATCGAAAATTAAACAATAAAGTTATATAACCCCGTCCTAAATTTATAACGGGGTTATATAACTTCATTGTCTTTTTACAGAAGAAGCATTTTTAATTTATTGGGGCTAAAACAGTCTTCTAATAATATTTTCCCTTTTGTAATAGAAGTGCCTTTCAGAATGTATTTATTAGCAATCCGGTTCTCATCAATACCATATGAGAAGCGATATGACTCTTCACCTTTTACTTTGCCAAATCGCTTTATTAGAAGCTCTTTAGGTGTTTTTGCAACATCCTTCAAGGAAAATAGTCCCATTCCATGTAACGCCTCTTCAGTAGCCGTTCCAATTTCCCATAACTTTTTCGAAACATCCTCGTATGACCACATAGCAATCCTAGAGTTTGAATGTTTACTTTCCACGTCTAGAGCAATTTTTGAAAGAAACAAATTCGGTCCAATTCCAATAGATGCGGTTATGCCAGTTGTATCATATATTTCTCTTTGAATCTTTTTAGCAATTACAATTGGATCCCGTCCGAAAAGATGAGCTGTTTGTTGCATGTCTAGAAAGCACCCATCTATTGATTAAAAATGTAGATTCTCTAACGCTACATACTTCGTGTGAATTTCTGTGATTTGATTTGAAATTTCAACATATCTTCTCGTTGTTGCATTTACGACAATTATATTTGTATCTCTTGGTATTTCGTATAATCTGGTTGCTGTGGAAATACCTAATTTTTCAAGTTCAGGAGTCGCAGCCAACATAATAGATCGATTTCTATTCACATCACCAACGACAGCTAATTTTACTTTTAGTGGATCTAAACCTCTCATAACGCATGCACAACTGGCAAAAAGTGAACAAAAATCTATGCAGAAAATCAATCGATTCATGCATTTCAAGTTATCAAACATCGTTTCACCCTCCCAAAACAGAACGTTTATTCTCGTTATAAACCTATTGTTTTGCGTTATATAACCATTTAGAAAATATTTATTTATTATCATTATGGTACGTGAAATTATATATATATGCTTCTTCAATATTCGACCACTGAACAATGTAGTATCTCTTAATTTATTAAACTCGTTTTCATTACTCCATAAATTAAGAAAAGCCTAAACCCTTGTGTACCAATGGGTTTAAGCTTTTAATTTTATAGGAATACCTTTTGCAACAAGTTGCCATTAGGATAGTGTATCAGCAACTTGTAGCTATTACTATGAATGCTACATTCTTCAAAATTATTACACATTTTTTAGATTTTCTTTATATTATTCTATGCTTTATTTCAAATTATAATTCCATATTTATGAACAAAGGTTTAGTTTTATGGAATATTGTACAAGCTATAAGTATGATATTCTTTATTAGGAGGAATTCCTTATGTTTGGTCTAGGAAAAAAAAGAACTCCATTTGGTAACTATTTAGATCGTAGAGGAATTAAACAACAGTGGTTAGTGCACAAAACTGGATTAAGTAAATCATTAATAAGTGATTTAGCAAATAAAAAGGATCGTGTTCCCACTTTAACATCCGCAACTAAGATCATTAAAACACTAAGAAAATTTGATAACCGCATTGATTATCATGATTTTTGGGACATCAATATTTAAGATTCCTAGAATATGTGGTCCATCACGAACGTTCTCATAAATACATTTTGTTTTACAGCATATTGCTCTAACTTTGATTGCCTATAGTCTGATAGTGTGAAAAAAATGATTACTGGAACAATAGCATTCTGTCTTTTATAGATATCTGTTATATGGCCATATAACTGTATTTTATGTTCGTTTGCCTTCATATGTTGCATACGATCTATTTCAACAAAATGGGGAACATTATCCTCAAAATACGTTGCGTCAGGAATAATCTGATACCGTTGACCATTGATTGAAAACTCGATAGGTCTTTCTGTTTTCCATTCTGGAAATCCAAGCCACATCCAGCTTTCGTTTCGCATTAGTATGTGTTGTAATTGACTACTTTTCTTTACTTCTCTAGTAATGCCTAATAAGTCCCGTCCCTTTTTGTTTAAATAATATACGTGTTCACGAGCCATTTTTGTAATGTGACAATATGAATGTAGATCCTTTAATACACGATTTGCATTTCGAATGCTACCTAGACAGTGAATGGCTTGTAATTGTCTCCTAGTTGCAAAATCTAATTTACTCAAAGTGGATAAAATCTCGATTTGTCTCGCTTTCTGTTTGAGTGTTTGATGCCTCATTTTGCTTCACCACCTTATATTGCTTTAGCAACTCCCACATGTCCGTATCCTTTAAATAAGGTACTTGGATTTCCTCTGTACGATCTGTTTTAAACAATGCTCTTCCTGGAAGAGAAGGCAAATCCTCTAACCCTGATTCATCCAAAGCAACTTGTGAAGCGACCGCCGTTGGTAATCGAAAGCCTATTTTCGCATCAGCATTTTGTTTAATTTGTCTCGGTAATGTATCAGAAGTAGGATATTGCGTACAAAATATGAGCCGGAATCCTAAACCACCTCCGATTCTTGCGATTTCAGATAACATCTCCTGGCACAAAAATAATACATCACGTTGTTTTTTAGGTAATCCTTGTGTGGGACAAAGATTTGCTCCTTCATCTACTATGATGAAACATCGCTCTTTTATGGATGTATCTATGATATTAGTAAAGTAGGACTTCTTCATTACTTCAATTTGTTTAACCATTTTCTCACGTACTTTAGCCAACATTTCTAACGCCTGTTCCGGATTTTCAGCTACTTCTACAACTTGGGATAGCTCTTTGTAAGGACTAAATTCTAGCCCTTCTTTCAGATCGATAATAAAAAAATTTACGTGTTGAGATTGTTGCAAAATTAAACTAGTCATCACATTTTTTAAGAATACTGTCTTTCCAAAACGAGTCATTCCACTTACACACATATGCGGTGTTTTCTCAAAGTCATGATATACATATTTATCTAACGCTTTCCCCACCATAACGCTCCATGTATGCTCTTTTAATAGATCCTTAGACCAATTCCACATTTCAGGTATTTGTTGGCTAAATACTCGAATATGAAGCTCTCTTTGGTGAAACGATATTTTAACAGGTTTATATAGGCCTTCTTCTAATACTTCAGCTAACTTTTGGATAAGTTGACTAGGTACACCAAGTGGTAACTTGTAAACATAATTCATACTTATATCATCTTTAATTTCTTTTATAAAAATGGGGTATTGTAATTCACCTTTATGTTGAACACATATCTTTGTAATTTCAAAAAACGTTGCAATTTTTTTCTTATCACTCATTCCGTTACTTTGATAAAAATAAGCTACAGTTATAAAGGTTGCTGGGATTAATAAAAGTGACAACATTCCCTCCATACCTCCTTAAGGTAGTTGAGCCTGTATGGAAGCTTAGAAAAAGTGGTTTAAGATGCGCTATTATAATCACTTTCAACTACCAGATGTAATACTAACGCAGAAACACATCTAGTATATCCATTAGAACGTACCAAACACTCCCAATCAACAAGCATTTAAGACCCGCACGTAGCAACCAACCTGGAAGATAAAGACCTTTCTTCTTCAGCAATTTTATTCCTAAAACTGAAGCTCCGGTCACGCCATATACAATCCCTAGCTCTCCAATGATTGTCATGTTTATCTCATCCTTTCGGTTTGATAGATAAATTGCCCTTCCGATCTCTATAAAGTTGATAATCATCCAATAGCTCATTCCATGACAATGCATGTTCTTCGCCGTATAACTCCTCCTCAATTTTTTGACTTAAATAATAGTAACCTCGGTATTGTTGGTCCAGGTATACTTCGTGACGTAACATATGATCTTGTATAGCGCATATGTTTTCTTCATTTTTATTAGCTTTGTACATTTGATTCAATGTTCGAGAAGAATACAGATAAGGTGTACTATGCAGCATTTGATATTGACTCATATGTCTTCACCATCCATATAGATTTCTAGATACACTAAATACATATGATAGTGATACGGATTTTCGAATTTGTCCCTAAAAAAAACGTCATTCCTATTTTAGAATGACGTTCGACAAAAATCTTAAATTCTTTGAAACTGTGCTAATAACAAAAAAACCACCCTTTCTTCACGCCGTCGCAAGCAGAAAAAGAGTGGTTTTCGTAAAAATAAATGATAATTAATAGCCACCACCTGACGGTAATAGTTATCAAAAGAGGCGCAAGTGTTGGTAGCATGTTGCTCTCTTTTTTATTGTATGATTTTTTTAAGGGGTTCGAAAGTAAAATTAAAAATTGTAAATTAATCTTTTCAGTTATGTTAGTAACAATGTAATTGAAGAGTAGTTAATAAAATCTAATATAAATATATATCTTATATATATTTAAAATATAAAGATAAAACTTATATAGGACTGGCAAATGTACGTATATCCTTACTGTAACATAGACTTTTAACATCTCATAGCGTAAAAAATCATAAATAGTAAAATCTAACAACGGAAAATTAGGTATTATTATGATTTGAAATCTACAAATAATCATAAATGAAATTTAGTATTCCTACATAAAAAATGAAACAATTTGATACATTATTAAACATATTTATTCAATCGTAAAATTTCATATGAATTCAATGAATCTCCACAATCTTATTGTAGTTACCCACAAAAGATTCACATTATGTGTTATTTAATCAACAGTATCCAAATTTAGCACATAACTCACATTAATATTGATGATTTTTGATAGATGAAGGCATATAAGCTATTTATATCAATGATAATGGCACTAAATTATTCACATTATGTGTTATTTATCTACTTATCCACGAAATTTAATTTTTTTCTTATGATTTCTTGTAGATATTTGAATGTATATAGGCAGCTTATAACATGTTTATATGAAAGTATGTGTGGAAATGTAGATAGGTACTATACTATTTTTGTATATGATTGCATAAAAAAAGACTCTATTTTGAATAGAATCGAGTAAAGTTACTTATTGTGAAGAATGAGTAAAATTCTTTTAAATAAACGTATCAACACGAATAGCCCTCTATCTTGAATTTTTTTCAAAAATAGAGAGCTGATTATGATTAGTTCGTTTTCATTGCTGTCAGTACTTGCTCAGCTGTTGTTACTGGGATACCAGCGCGTATTAACTGTTCAAAGGCACGCATAAATGTAATTAAATTAAAGTTATCTGGTACTTCAATAACGCGAAGCTTTTCTTTCGGTAATCTATCTATCTTCTCAATGAACAATTCCCGAACATCACTAGGAATAGAGCGCTCTTTATGTCCTCTTACCTTTAAGAGTTCACGTATTTCTATTTCTAAAGCCATATAAGCGTTTAGGTTTGTACCTTGTTCATAAGCGTACTTTCTAAACAACGTTTCTTCTTGATACTTTAGATAGTTGCGATGATATGATTCCTCTGTAACAGGTACAGCAAATTTGTAGTTTAGTAACTCATACGTTTTGCGGAACAGCTTTTTGATGTTTCGCAGAGAGTACATAGAGAAATGCAATCCGAAATCAAATACAGCTTGTTCTTTATGTTCTTTTGGAACATGTTGTGTAATCAGAGGATAAATACCTTCTTTAGCCGCTGTATCAAGAATTTGATATTGTGATGTTTGATTTAATAATTTCTTCAGTGTATATACTAACTTGCTTGGATATTCTTCATTACGATCTATCATGTCACGTAAGCTATGAATTACGCTTCGAATTTGTCGATGGCATGTATATTTAAGTACATGGATAAACTTATTCATGTCTTGTGTAAATTCACCAATATTCATTTCTTGTAGTACGGATTCGATAAAACGAGCTTTACGAGCATAAGTAAGATTTGGTGTGAATGGATCACGATGCTGTACTTCTCCTGTTTCTTTTGCACATAAGAAATCCGTATGTAAGGATAGATATAGAGTCGTATATCTTTTTTTATTCTTAACCCCTTTTTGTAACTTACAAATTTTGAATAGTGGAGTCCCTGTACATGGTAATGCAGTTGTTAATTCTGTCATAACTGCGCGGATTTGATGTGGATATTTTTTATGTAAAAAGCGGTACATCCCACCAAAATGAGTTTTATTCCCTTTTTCATCTTGTTTGTCTAAGGAACGTTTTAGTGTAGTTTCACTGTGCTGTTGCATAGCAATATCTAAGAATAGTTTCTTAGATGCAATTGATAACTCAAAGAAAGCTTTCGTAAATACCACTGGGCTAATATAAACATATGCATTGGCCTTTTCAGTTTCTTCATTCATAAAATGAGTTAATTTAATTGTATATCGGCCATCTAATTCATTTTCAATCGTAATAATGTTATGTATACTTAATTTCTTTAATGCAATATAGAATTGAGAGTGCTGTATGTAAGCGAATTCTTCTTTATATAGTTTGTAATCTTCCCACATCATATGTATTGTTACATTTGGAATGACTCCATTCGTGTAACATTTTTTATGTAGATATAAGAAAACTTCCAAATCTGCGTTTGTAAGGCCATATAATTTATGCTTTCTTCCCATTGTTTCCGAAATAGCAGATAGTGTACGACGTGAAAAAGATGGTTTAGCCTGTGCTACGAAGCCATCCACATCGGCAATACGCTCCTCATATGTCATTTGATTAACAATATCCTCAAGGTATGTATCTTTATAGCTGTAGTATTTCTCTTCGAAAGTTTCAACAAGTTTTTGCCAAGACTTCAGTGTTACTAAAACTGCATTTGTAGATTGTCCATTTAGACTACGTTGATTACGAATAATAAATGATTTTCCCATCTTTTTCACCTCCTACCTATAAATTCAGAAATAAATGCCAAAACACTATAAAATATACCAATTTTGATTATACCAAATCGGAATTTGCTGAAATGCGTCCCTTTAAGAGAAAAAACAAAAAGATGAAACGCCCTTTAATCCCTTGTGTATCAAGGGGTTTCAGGATTCCTGTAATTTTTTTTATGGACATGATATGGCTATGGATTTTCATATTGCTAGAAAAGAAGTGAAATAGCAAAAAAACCTTGTAAACATGATTAAATCAACGGTTATATCGATTTTCAAAAAAATAAAAGGGACATGATATGGCTATGGATTTTCATGTTTATAATTGTGAATTAAACAGATGAACCCTTTTAAATAGTGATGTTAATGGGGTTTATCTGTAATTTTATAATTACAAAAGGAACATGAAGTGGCTAGGCTAGTTTTCATGTTTGGATAAAAAAGGGGACATCATACAGCTATGGATTTTCATGTTGCATAAATACATGAAAATAGGGTTATAAACATGTAAAGCCTTAATATAAAAAGGTTTATGGGGGGTTCTTCTGAAAAAAAGGGACATCATATAGCTATAAATTTTCATAACGAATTGTATAGGTGTAGTAGAAAAGCTTATATATCAAGCTTTAAGCATTTTTAGAAAAAAAATTTCGAGTTAGTAAAAAGAGTTACATAATGTCATTTTTGTTTCATGTTTTGATGGAAAGGGACATGATATGGCTATAAATTTTCATTTTGATGAATTTGGGGTGTTCGAAGTAACATTAATATTTTAATTCTTACATTTTTTTACTTTTACTTCTCTTTTAACGAACTTCAGTCAGAATTCTCCTTCCTCTAAGCGCAGCGTAGGTGGGAGATGAATGGCCCGGCCTAACAAAAGTACTTCTGAGTGGTAAAGCATCGTAAAATTTGTTTATAATAGAGTTATTAGAACAAACATTCGGAGGTGACGACATAATGAAATTGAACTACAGGTTTGAAATCTATCCTACAATAGAACAACAACATACACTAGAGAGATGGATTTCCATTTGTCGTCAGCAATATAACTCCGCTTTGCTAGATAAACAACGATATTATAAACAAAACAAAAAAGACTTAACACGGTATGAATTACAAAATCAGCAAAAACTTGATAAAAAGATATATCATTTCTTAAAAGAGGTTCCTTCGCAACCTTTTCAGGAAGTGTTTGCGCGCTTGGAAAAAGCCTATAAAAAGTTCTTTAAAAAGGATGCTGGCTATCCAAAAATGAAAAGTTTTAAAGAATATCGTTCTATTACTCTTACTCAATTTAGTATGTTCAAATATAAAAAGAAGGATGGTTCCTTGGGGACAAGCCGTCGTATGTGTTCTCTCACAAAAGGCGGTAAACTTCTTATCTCGAAATTAGGGGTCATTGATATCAAATGGCACCGTAAATTAGATGGCCGCGTTAAACAAGTTGTCATAAAACATCAAGGAAACCGTTGGTTTGCGACTTTTTGTGTTGAAAAACACGTAAACCAAGATTCTATTTGTGATGCAAATAAAACAACTGGTATTGATGTAGGCATCAAAAAATTTGCGGTTCTATCTAATGGAGAAGAAGTTCAGAATCCTACGTTCTTACGCAAAGAAGAGCGTAAATTAAAACGTGCACAACGTAAACATTCAAAAATGAAAAAAGGTTCGAAGAACTGGTGCAAGCAAGTAGACAAATTACAACAAATTCATACGAAGATAGCGAATCAACGTAAGGATTTCTTGCACAAACTAAGCTTCCGATTAGCCAACAGCTATGGTGTAATTTGTATAGAAGACCTAAAAATCAAAAATATGGTACGTAACCGTCACCTAGCAAAATCCATCCACGATGCAGGTTGGGGGATGTTCCGTACATTCCTCTCCTACAAGGCAAAACGAAATGGTGGATGTTTGGTAATGGTAAAACCGCACTACACGTCACAAAAATGTTCGAATTGCGGGGAAACAGTTAAGAAATCGCTTTCTGTTCGTACGCACGTATGCAAACAATGTGGTACTGTACTGGATCGTGACCACAATGCAGCAATTAACATTGAAAAAGCCGGCTTAACGCAAATTGCGTATCAGCCAACATATTAAATGTACATAACATCTATATAACTGTAGGGCAAGGTCTTGTCCGAACAGTATAATCTACGCCTGTGGAGAGCGTGTAAGACCGAATCTCGTAAGAGATAGGCAATGCTTGTAGAATCAGGAAGCCCCACTTCAAGCGGTGATAATCGGTAAGTGGTGGGTAGTTCACAGCTACAGTAACTATGTTTTTAAGGTGAAATTAGAGCGAGATAAATAAAATGTCGAAAATATAAGAATTTTTTGTTTTTTTGTTGATTTATGTTATTTTTAATGTTAAACTCATAATAACAAAGAAAGAGTAAACGAAAACCCTTAGTGAATAAATTATCAGAATTTTCATTCTTTTATCGGTTTACTCCATGTGATTTACACGTTTGTGTATTGCTTTTCCACTCTTTCTTTGTTCTTCCTTATAAAAGAAAACAATCTGTTTTTATCCTAGTTGTTTTCTCTTGTAAAGATTTAATTTGTTTTTTTATACAGTTGGAACTACTATTTTAAAAATTATTGTTGTTTAGGGGGGATAGCTAATAGTTTGGACATGTAATGAAGAGTTTTTATTACAATGGAGTGGATCCAGAAAGAGGTGAAAAATAAGAAATTTGGATGTTAGTTTTTTAATTTTAGAAAAGGAAGAATAAAAATATAGTGGACATACAATTACAATAAATGAATGCAGTATAGATCAGTATACTTGCATTCATTTGCTATGAAATTGTATGGTGTTTGTTTAAGAAAGATAAGATATTATAAATTATGCTTTGTATTGTTATTTTAATCTATATATTTGTATATTACAAATAATATAAACTGTATTTATAAATAATATTACAGCCATTTCCGAACGAGAAAGCCCATCGCCTTTAGGCATGGGATGATAGTGAAGTTGGATACGGAGTACCATTAAAAATCGAAAGGTTTTTGGTACTTTAAATATCCAAAGTGTTGGTATCTTTTATTTTTCATCCTTTTTGTTGCAGTTAAATAAATAAACTGATACAGTATAACCATGATAAATGATTATAGAAGAACTAAAACAACCGTATCATTCATTAACTATCATTTTGTGTTTTGTCCACGATACAGAAGAAAGATTTTTCTAAACACAAAAGTAGAAGAACGTTTCAAAATGTTGGTTCAAGAAATATGTAACGGACTGGATATTGTTATTATCGCAATGGAATGTGATACAGACCACGTTCACTTGTTTTTAAATACAATGCCAACACTTAGTCCCGCCGATACAATGGCAAAAATTAAAGGGGTGACATCAAAGCGTTTGAGGGAAGAATTTCCTCACCTTATGCACTTGCCAAGTCTATGGACACGTTCCTATTTTGTTTCTACTGCTGGAGATGTATCAAGTGAGACAATAAAATATTATGTTGAAAATCAAAAAACACGGGGGTGAAACTTATGTCGCAAACCATAACAGTTCAAGTTAAATTGCTTCCAACAAAAGAACAAATCTGTTTATTGGAACAAAGTAGCCACGAATATATCAGAGCCATTAATGAACTTGTATCTGAAATGGTAGAGTTAAAGAAAAGCACTAAGAAAAGTACAAAAGATGTTCTCGCTAACCTACCAAGTGCGGTTAAGAATCAAGCGATTAAAGATGCGAAAAGTGTGTTTTCTACAAAGGTGAAAAAAAGTAAATACAAAATCGTTCCGATTTTAAAGAAACCCGTTTGCGTATGGAATAACCAAAATTATTCATTTAACTTCACACACATCTCGATTCCATTTATGGTGAATGGAAAATCAACTCGTTTAAAAATACGTGCTTTATTAGTAGATAAGAATAATCGTAACTATAATTTGTTAAAATACAAGTTAGGTACACTCCGAATCACAAAAAAATCTCACAAATGGATTGCTCAAATATCTATTACAATTCCTACAACCGAAAAGACAGGAACAAAGATAATGGGTGTCGATTTAGGGCTAAAAGTTCCCGCTGTTGCAGTAACAGACGGTGACAAGGTTCGTTTCTTCGGAAACGGAAGACGAAATAAATATATGAAACGTAAGTTTCGTAGTGTCCGCAAGCAGTTAGGAGAAGGTAAGCAATTGAATGCTATTCGCCAATATAATGATAAAGAACAAAGATGGATGAAAAACGAAGATCACAAAGTAAGTCGTAAAATTATTGATTTTGCAATATATAATAATATTTCTGTCATTCGATTAGAACAACTAAAGAATATTAGACAGACGGCAAGAACAAGCCGTAAAAACGAAAAAAATCTACATACTTGGTCATTTTATCGTTTAGCACAATTTGTCGAGTACAAAGCGACATTAGTTGGTATTAAGATCGAATATGTGAACCCTGCTTATACAAGTCAAACCTGTCCAAAATGTTCTGAAAAGAACAAGGCACAAGACAGAAAATACAATTGTATATGTGGGTTTGAGCAACATCGTGATATCGTTGGGGCGATGAATATTCGCTACGCAACTGTGATTGATGGTAACAGTCAATCAGCCTAAGCACCTATATGGTCTGGTTTAGGAGGGGCAATGAGATGCCCTCATCTTGAAGGCTGTTCAAAACAGAAATGGACTGCGAACGCTTAGTCATTCAAGAATCCCACCCGTTAATCCGTAAGGATTAGGGCTTGCGACTTCAGTCGTGGGAGTCTCAAAGAGTGGGCTATAAGTATGCAAAATAGAGCCCTTAACATGTTAACAGCGAAATGAAAGGATAGAATATTCCGACTTCGTTTCTAGTTTTATAAAAAGGAACATCATATAGCTAATTATTTTCAAGTTCAGATCAATAATAAATGTATATAAGGAGCCGAATTTATATGGAAGACGTTCTACAATTGTTTAGAGATGCACTATCAATAACGGAACAATTGTATAAACAAGATGAGCAATTGTGGCATAAATGGGTTTCCTATTATGTTGAGGTTGAAGCAGATCAAAGTAAAATTGTGACTTCAGAATACCTTTCTCCGTCATTTTCAATGCTTGTACAGTGGCTAGAGCAACAACAAAGAAAAGGTGTTTCTCCTCTAGATATATATAGAAATATAGATGATTACAGATTAATCATCGATGAGACAATAGGTGTCTTTATTGAACAAGAGTTTCGTAAAAATCAGACAGTTAGTAATAAAGTGCATACAGCAACAAGTGAATCAGATGCGAACATATTGAATGAAAACTATTTAGAAGTAAATAACTCCGCGGTCTATTATAAGTTAAGAGATGGAATAGCTAAAAATCAATTTGAAGAAGATGAAAAAACACGGTTGAAATCTTATCCTATTGAAACAAAGGATAGTAATGGAGTGGCACAGCTTTCCTCTCATAAAGATGAAGATCTAAAGTTAACGAATATTGAAGAGACAGCAAGATGGAATACATTAGTAGATGGTGTAATGAGTAACATGGATGATCTAACTGCAGATTGTTTAGATACCATCACGATTCAATGGTTGAATGAAGCAAAATCGCCTGATGAATTTATTGATTTTTCATATGAACAAGTTTTAGAAATGTGCAGTATTTCAAAGGCTAAGGCAAATGGTGTCGAATATTATAGGGTAGAAGATAAAATTAAAGTTGCGAAGCGGATTGCGGCCCTAGCGAGTATTTTTATATATCTAAATGATGACAACGAAGTAGTCGTATTAAATGATCGCGCTGAAACAGGTAAGCATTATGAAGTAAAACGCGAGGTAATTAAAAGACTATTTGTATTAGATTCCGTAGTTCTATGGAGAGATAAAAACACAAACGAATACATGGGGATAGAATCGTGCCGAATCAAACCGGGAAGTTTCTTATCCGGATATCTATATGGATCTAATAGTACTACTGCACTATTATCAAAAAAGGCACTTGAATATAATAGTTATAGACACAAATATCATAAAAGATTAATTCGATATTTGACATGGCAATGGAGAATCCGTCAAATGTTTTCTAGCTTACAAAGACCTTATTCTATAGGTGGAGATAAAGGTTTGTTAGCAGTTATGGCTATAAACCAGAAACAAAAACCTAATCGTATCCGCGAACAATTAGAAAATGTTCTTAGTGATTTAGAAAAAGAAGAAGTAATTTCTCATTGGGAATATCATAATGGTTTAGAAGAAGAAAAACTGACAAAGAAGAATTGGTTTAAAAACTATTATTCACAGTTAGGAATAGTAATATTGCCACCCAAAGAACTAATTAGTTCAATGGAAAACTTAGCGAAAAAGAAAACAATTGATACAATACATGAGGAAAGTCAGCCAATAAAAATTGTAGAAAAACCATTAGATACGAATGAAAATGAACAAGTAATCAGAGAGAAAATAGAGTTTATGCATATGAAAAAGAATATAACTATGCGAGAACTTTCAATAGAGATAGGTATATCGCAGCCTACTCTTTCTAGATTCTATAATAAAAAAACAAAACGTCTCTCTAGTACGGCGAGAAGCAAATTGAATCAATGGTATAAAAGACAAATGATTATCGATAAAATGTAAGTTAAAGCTAAAAATTAGTATTAAAAAGAGTCCTAGAAATAGCATTCTTTTTAATGTAGTTATTGAATTTTCCTGTTTTAAAATACACTAATCAATATAGAAATATCCCTATTAATAAATAGGGATATTTCTATATTGAAAAGGAGATTAGAGTAGTGCTATGTGGTATATGCAATAGAATCAGTAATGTATATTATTTCAGTAACTTATCCAAAGCGC
>NZ_VOVA01000031.1 GCF_015071065.1 Bacillus cereus
CATGACCATCAAGCTAAGATTTTGAAGTACCCCCAAAACGAAAATTTTATCTTTTTACAGTTATTTATAAGAATCCAGCTTTTTTTATTTTGGGATAAAATGGTTTTTCAAACCTCATAACAATGCGAAACGTTTTTTTAGGACTATTCAATTATGAAAGGACTTTATTCCCTTCAGTATTTACTTTTATTTTCGCTAGATGATACACACTACAATAACCCTAAAATAACCTCCTTATTAATTCGTTCAAAAGTTTGAATGGACTTGTCATATTCTTTTTTCTCAAGGTACATAACAAATTCTTTCATTAAACCAAGCATTTCCTCTTCATATGGTTTTCGTTTCATATATCTAAGTTCTACAGAACCCAGTAGTTTTTTTTCTTGAATATCTTGTATCACTTGCATAATTGTTTTATTCTCAGCTGGAGATAATAATAGTTCATGTACTTTCCATAAATTATTTTGAAATTTCCCGACATCCCCCTTCTCTAAAGCATCTGGAAGTTCTATCAGGCATTTTCTCAAATTAACGATATCAAAACTTTTCTTATTCTTAATAACCTTTTCAATGGAAAGTTTTAAAAACGACAAACGAATTTCTAAAAACTCAATAATGTCCTCAAATGAAGATTTTGTTTTTGATACAGTTATCCCACAATGACTTTGGTGTTTTAGAAACCCTTCTGATGTTAAACGAGAAAGAGCATTACGAATTGGCGTTCTACTCATATTTAACTCTTTTTCTAATCTAGATTCTGTTAAACGAAGTCCTTCCTCATATGTACCATCTATAATGTAGTTTTTTATTTTCATGTATGCTAATTGTTCCCTTGTTTTTTTCATATATGTTCCCTTTCCTATATTTATTGTGATTTTTACTACATGCATCTTAAATACATAATGTATACAATAATTTAGTTTATCATACAACATCTCTATTTATAAATAATGTGCTTACATTTCTTTTATCGGGGATTTCACATCAAATACTCATACATAAAAGTATTAATGTAAAAATATCCTAATATTCCACTTTGCATTTTGGTACAATTTTATCGAAAATAAAATACAAATTGTATACAATTTTGGTATAATAATTTTATCGAAAGGTTTTTATTCACTATTTAATCTATATTTCTTTAAAGAAATATGTATAAAGTGGCTAGCGTGTACACAATAAGAATAAATAACCTTTTGTATACAATAATCAATACACAACAGGAGGCGAAACAAATCTAATTCCTAATTATCAACCCCCGTTTTACCTTCTTGCATGATTATCATACTAAAAAAGAATGGAGATCATTTGATTATGAAAATGAAGCAGCAAAAACCTAAAGGAGTATGGAAAAAAAGAATGTTTATATCTCTTCTAATTGTTTTTGGTTTGGTTCTTGCTGGAGTAAGTTATTGGAATTTTTCACCGGTTCCAAAAGCATATATGTATGGCAAAGCATTAACTAAAGTAACAAATAGTGAATCTGCTAATTATGAAAATTCCTTAAAAAAAGTAGAAATCGTTAAGGATATTGATTACAATTCTAAATTTCCAGATGGTACATTAGATATCATTTTTCCTAAGAACCATACAGAAGAAACTCCTGTTATTTTTTGGACACATGGCGGAGGATTTATAGCTGGAGATAAATCTGGGCTCACTGGGTACGCAGTAGAATTGGCTGCTCGTGGTTATACAGTGGTAAATATAAACTATGCTCTTGCTCCTAAATACAAGTATCCTACTCCAATAAAACAACTTAGCGAGGCTTATGAATATATAAAAGAGAATGAAAAGAAATATAAATTAAAGCTAAACAATGTTTATTTCGCTGGAGATTCTGCCGGAGCAAATATAACTGCTAATTTCGTTAATATTCAAACGTCTCCAAAGTATGCAAAACTAACCGGAATTGACGCTGTCGTTGAACCTTCTACAATAAAGGGAGCATTACTATATTGTGGTCCATATGATTTTGTTGAGTTAGCCAATAAAAAGGAATCAGAAATGTATGATTTTGTTCGTACTGTTGGTTGGTCTTATTTTGGTAAAAAAGAATTTGGGGAATTATCAGAAACAAAATATGCTTCAGTATTAAATTATGTTACAAAAGACTTCCCAGCAACTTTTATCACGGATGGTAATACTGGATCATTTGAGGCTCAAAATAAAGCATTGGCTTCTAATTTACACAGTAAAGGCGTAGCTGTAGATAGTCTCTTCTATGATAAAAATGTTTCTGGTGAGCTAGGGCATGAATATCAACTTATAATAGATTCACCAAAAGGGCAAGAAACTTTCAAAAAAACACTTGAATTTTTAAGTAAAAATAAATGATACGTTTAGAGTTACAGTAAAAATAGAGTGCACTTGTCGAGAGTACCGTATATGTTCATCAATCTAAAATAAATTTGTATCCATATAATAAAAAAAGCGCTATTCTTTCCTATGATTCTACAGAAAGAATAGCGTATTTTTTCATTTTTGGGGAACAACCAATTTCTTAACTTGATGGCAATACAGTGTTAATTGAAAACGGCTTATATTGATACCTGCAAATGCATTAAGTTGCTGGTTGTTTTCGAAGCGAGTAATATCCCCGATTTCAGCTAACAAACTTATATCCGTATTAGTACCGATTCCCTGTATATAAAGGAGTAGATTATTAATGTTACAACTGTTTTATTTCTTAATATTTTTTGAACTCTGTAGAAAAATTTAAAATTGTTTCGAATTATTTTCTAACTAAAATTAATCTTTTTAAACAATTTTATTATGTTAAAGTTTGATAGAGTTTTTACACCACAGCCCGAATTCACAATGACATATATGGGTGCTATGATTATCTAGGCAGCCACTCTGGACGATTAGACCCACGTGGAACTAGAACAGTTTTATATTCACCAGGTGTTTCTGACATTTTCACCTGATCAGTTACGCCTTGATATAAACCGAATGGAGTTTCAGCGGTAAATAAGTCTGGTGCGATATACTCATGTTCCTCTGATGAACCAGCTATTTTTTTAACAAATTGTTTATCAAAGATACCCATTGAGAGAATCCATAAAGATACTCGGTCTAAAGATACTCGTACACGATAACTGCCGCCTTCTTTTGCTCTTCTCTCTAGTGCTACTAAAGCTCCTACTTCAAGTAACCAAGAGACTGCATAGTCGTTTACAATTGAAATAGGAGGTAATTTAGGATTGTCAGGTGAACCTTCAAGAGCCATTACGCCTGTTACACAGCCAGCTGTTTGATCAAAGCCGTTACGGTTTCCCCAAGCGCCTTCTGTTCCATGTAAATTTACTGTACAATGGATGATACCTGGGCGAATTTGAGCACAATCTTCTGCTGATAGTCCATATTGTTCAATAAACCCAGAGCGGCGGTTAGCAAAAAAGATATCCGCATCTTGTAATAATTCTTCTATTTTTTGTTTACTTTCTCCATTCCCTAAATCAAGTGTAGTAGAACGCATTCCCACATTTGATGTTGCATACACAATATCATGTTCCCAATCAGTTGGACGCCAAACGTTTAAAACATCTGCACCATGTAAAGCAAGCGCTCTTCCAAAACCTGCACCAGCAATAACATGTGCAAGCCCTAAGGCACGGATGCCTTCTAGTGGAGTTTTCGCATCTTCAGAAAGTGGCTCTGGATCACTCTCGCCAATTTTTTCAATTTCAATAAGAGGAAGCTTCGCTACTTCTTCATAAATAGATTCTTTCATAAACTCTTCAATTGTACGGACTACTGGCATAATAATTCCACGTTCAGCAGCAGCATTCTCTAAGTCATTTGAATTCCATTGTCTAATTGCATTGGCTACGGATTGACGATCTTCAGTACAATTTAAAAAATTCAATGCCTCGTGTTTAGATCGTGGATACGGATTAAGTGGCATAACCCATTTCCCGTCTTTTGTTTGATAAAAAGTAAAGTCAAAAGGATTATAAGGATCATTAGCAACACCTGGTGCTAGCCCATTGATTTTTTCCCACTGTCTATCGTAAAAAGGAGATAGTCTTCGAAGTGCCTTACGTAAATCCATGTGAATATCTTGACCTTTTCCTCCACGCATTCTCCAAATCTTAGAAACAGCAATGGATTTTGCTACTAAAGCGATTGCTGCGGTTGATGCTAGACGTAATGTACTTGGAACAATAGGGTCTTGGCCATAAAAAGTAACTGTTCCTCCACAGTCTTCTACTGATAATCCAACTTCCTCTAAAACCGTGGTTAGTTCTTTATGAATATCGAAATCATCAAGATTTGTTAATTTATTTTCATTTGCTTTAATGATAGCATCAGTAAGTTTTTTTACATCTGTATTTGTAGTCATTATAATCCCGTCCTTTTTGAAAATAGTGTGAAAAGATATATTTATTTTTTCTCATTAAGTGCACGTAGCACAGATAATTGACGACAATCTCGCTCTTCTTCAAGCTGATTTTTAGCAATTGTGCCATAAGAAGCAATAGCTTGTTCAGACAATAGCTGTACTGTGTCTTTATCTAAATGTGGTTTACCAAGGTGATCCCAAAGTACATTCATTCCCGGTCCTAAATGTTTGAGGAAAGCAGGGAATCCCCCTTCTCCGCCTCCTAAATGGAATGTTAAGAATGGCCCACCTGCTGCCCAGCGAAGACCAATTGAGCTGGTGACAATTTCATCAAGTTCCTTCATTGAAACAACGCCTTCTAATACCAAATGAATGGCTTCACGGAATAATGCTGACTGTAGACGGTTTGCTACAAATCCATCCATTTCTTTTTTCAAAACAAGAGAGTTCTTACCTAATGCTTCATAAAAATTGACAGCTTTCTCAACTGCACTAGAAGCTGTGTATTTGCCAGGTACAACCTCCACCAATGGAACCAGATGCGGTGGATTAAATGGATGACCAATTAACATACGTTCTGGATACTTCATTTTCTCTGCAATCTCACTGGCTTTTAATCCAGAAGAGGATGACAACAGTAATGTGTCTTTGCTGACAAATTGTTCAATTTTGGCGTATAATTCCTGTTTAAAGTCTATACGTTCAGGTCCGTTTTCTTGTACAACAGTGGCACCGTCAAGTGCACGTTCAAGGTTTCTCTCAATAATTAATCGATCTGTAAGACCCTCAGTTGGAAGTCCAAGCTCCTGTAATGTGGGGATAATCTGTTTTATACCCGCATGCACAACTTCTTCTAAATCAGGGCGAACGTCATTTACTCGAACTTCTAAACCCTTTGCAAGAAAATAGGCTGTCCATGAAATTCCAATGACACCAGCTCCAATAACTGTAACAGGGCTAAACATATGCAACTTCTCAGATAACTGAGGACTGTTAGTATTTCCACTCATCTTAACCATATCTAATTTCTTTCCTTTCTAACTAGATCTTCCTTCTTCACATGTGTTACTTACTTGTTAGATAGTCATGTACAACACTTGGAGAAGACAAAGTAAGATCTGTAATTATGTGAGAGGTAGAGACAACCTCAAGCACAGGTAAATCTGACATTGGTGCTAATGCATGTGCAAATAACTCTAAGCGTGCAGGACCTGACCAAGCACCGTGAATAGTGATATCCGTAATTTGACTTCGGACAAGTTCACAAATCCTTGGGTATCCGTCATATCCTGGCATCTTTTTAATCATAAAGTTAGGTTTACAGATTTCTTTACGTGCCTCACTTAAGTCCAGAGGGCGGTGTTTGTAACCCATCGTGGCAGTTGCTACTCTTAAAGAACCATAGTCAAGAGTACCTACTAATGTATCAGAATCCACAAATAGATTTGGTTTACCTAACTTTTTAGGATAAGCACTTATCTCTCTTCCAGAAGCGATTGCGGGAAAACTATCTACGTACATAGCATGTAAATATTCACCCTCTTCGCCACCAAAGCTTACAGGGATTACTTGCCCACATTCAGTATAGGAACCCAATCCAGTTACATCTGGCATTTTCATAATTTCAAAACGAACAAGTGAATCCGTAATTTCCAAAGGTTCAGGTACTATTTTTCTCAATGCATCTAGGTCTGTACGATATAAAATATTTAAGTATTCTCGATTATGGAATCGATAAGGACCTACTGGGAATGCTGGAGCATCCAGTGGTGTGGTAAACTGTTTGATCACTTCATCTTGTTGCATGTATGCTCACCTTCTTATTTTAAGTTTGCTTTTTCTTCAATACACTGATTGCCTCTGGCTTGAATAACCAGTAATCAAGAGCTTTTCTTTCAACATCATATTGTTTTCACATAAATATAATGTAAATATTTTTGATACTTTTGTTGCAAAAACAACACTTGTTGTAAATAATTATAGTTATAGAATTTACGATAACAAGAATCAAAAAGAGCTGAAATGATGCTTAAGCAACATTTCAGCTGGGTATTGTTGCAAAAGTAGAAAAATTCATAAAGGAGTTTAACGATGGTGAATAAAAAAGTAGACCCGCGGGTACGACGTACACACAATCTTCTCAGAGATTCATTAATTGAATTAATGGATGAGAAGAGTTATGAGAGCATTACAATACAAGATATTACTGAACGCGCAACTGTCAATCGAGCGACTTTTTATCGTCATTATGAAGATAAAGAAGATTTATTAAATCAAAGTATAGATAAGATGCTTATAGAACTTTTTGGAGATGCATCGAAATTTTACAGCGTGACCAAAGATCCACATGAATTACAACATTATGTGGCTTTACATATTTTTGAACATATTGCTAGGTCAAATAAGTTTTTTCACGTCATGTTAATCAAAAAAGGTATTCCAAACTTCATTCAATATCTAAAAGATTTTATTTTTCAATTTTATGATCACATGATTTTTGAAACAAATGTAAAAGAAGAGGAACTCCCTGTTACAAAAGAAATGATAGTCAGTTATATTTCTGCTGCATATATCGGTGTTATCTCTTGGTGGCTAGAAAATGATATGCCATGCTCACCATCTTCTATGGCTAAACAAATGATTCAAATAAATTCACACGGGCCTATTCAATTATTGGAACAATATCTGGATCGTTAAAATAGACCTCCTTTTTGAAAAAGGTCTATTTATAGCATCCAGTGGAGATACAGGGAGAGCATGGCCTTCCTCCCAACAACAAAAAAAGGATATACCCCTGCCATAGTTCTGCGTAGGTGTATCCTTTAATTTGATTAATAGGGGTCACCATATCATCGCCATCAATTTAAGAATTCAGAATTACCCCAAAGCGGAAAAATGAGCTGACTTCTCAAAATCACTAACTGTAGAGAAAGAAAATTTTTCATTTAGAGGGTATCTTAAAACCTTAGCTTGATAGCGATGTGGCGGGACCCCTAGATGGATATGAATATGTATTTGCAGGAGAAAAGAAAAAATTCATTGTTGAAACAGAAGAGCATTATGATGATGTTACTTTGTACGATCAAACTAATTACTTTTTCGGTCTATATATTGTTGAAACGTACAAAAATACAGTTAATGGGCCACAAACATACTTATTTAAAACACATCACGATGAGTGGTACCAATTCTACGCTATAGATACAAGTAATAAGTGTTGGGTATTTAAAGAAGTCTTTGAAGATGAATTAGACACCCTACCACTCTCTTCATATGAAAAAATGATAACGGAAAAAAGAGATATTCCAAAAGAAGAGATTTATAATGAATTAGAATTAAAGAAATTACTTGACCCTAATACCGAATGTGATTTTTATTACTCTGACAAAATGTTTGCATTAGGCTTCTTATCTAATGGAGGGAGATTTAATGTAGTAAACATTGATGGGGAAGTGAACTACCCGCCACTTAACGTCCTAACGGACTGTTTGAAGTGGGGGCTTCTCGGTTAGTCGTTACTTTTGATAGCTAACGAATTAGTCCTAAGACAGCCGAGCTAACTCCCTTGTTCCAAAGGTTATTTTATTGCTATTTATGCTAACGCTAATAGGCGTATTGCTTCATTTTTGATATTGATAGCTGAGTTATAATCTCTATCGAGATTTACACCGCATATACAAGAATATACTCGTTCTGACAAGGACATATTTTTTACATTTCCACAACTGCTACATGTTTTTGTGGAAGGAAACCATTTGTCTATTTTCACAAGTTGTTTGCCTTGTTCGTGTAGTTTATAAGCTAAAAAAGAAGTGAACATACCCCAACCATTGTCAGCGACACTTTTTCCAAAATGAAGTGCTTGCGACATCCCTTTCATGTTTAAATCTTCAATAGCTATAACATCAAAATTAGTAGCTAACTCCTTAGACTTATGATGAAGAAAATTCTTACGTTGGTTTGCTACTTTTTCATGTAATTTCGCTACACGAATACGTTGTTTGTTCCAACGTTCTGAATCTTTAGCACGTCTTGATAATACTCGTTGTGCCTTTGCTAATCGGTCTAACATTTCACGGTAGAACTTAGGATAATTGGCTTTCTCACCCTCAGAACTAACGTATAAGCCATCCATCGCAAAGTCTAATCCAATAACTGATTCTACTTCTTTTTGTACAATCTCTTTTTCGTATTCAGTCAAGATGGACACATAGTATTTACCAGTAGGTGTCATAGAAATCGTACATGACTTGATCATATAGTCTTGTGGTATTTCTCTATGTTGTTTGATACGTACCATTTTCAGTTTTGGTAATTTGATATGACTATTTAGCAACATAATATTTCCATTTACTACATTCGTTGTATAAGACTTTCTGTCTTTTTTGCTTTTGAATGTTGGGAAGTCATTTTGACCACTAAAGAAATTTTTATAGGCAGTTTGCAAGTTTAGTTGAGCATTTGCCAAAGCTAATGAATCAACTTCTTTCAACCATTCGAACTCTTTTTTGTATTTTGCAGGAGTAGGAAGCTTTTGTTTCTTTAGTTGTTCCTTATCACCTTTGTATTTTTCATACATTTCTTTACGTTCAGCCAACATTCTGTTGTATACAAAGCGCACACAACCAAAAGTTTTACGCATAAGATATGCTTGCTCTTCTGTTGGATACAAACGAAATTTATAGGATTTATTATGCTTTGTCATATCATTTCACCTCACTTTTCACCTTGATTTTCAATATATTTCTTTACCACGTCTAATGGTGAACCACCAGTAGTTAGTAAGCAAAAACTTCTTGACCAAAACATATCTTTCCAAAGTTTCTTTTTTACTTGTGGAAAATCTCTTTTAATGAGTCGAGAACTTGCACTTTTATAAGCATTAATGAATTTTGTCATTTCTGTATTCGGATGTGCCTTGAACAAGATATGTACATGGTCAACATCATGATTCCACTCTACCAGTGTTATGTTGTAATTCTCGGATAACCTGACAAACATGTCTTTTGCATAGTATGACATATCATCATCAAATACATTTCTTCTGTATTTTACGACCAATACAAGATGATAGTACAGCAAGAACACCGAATGATTATTACTATCCAATTTCATTGGTATACCAACCTTTATATTTTATAAGACTGATTATATCATAGGGAAAATAAAAAGCACAGTTACATACTTTTTGGCTACCCCAAACCGAAATTCATCTCCCACCTATCGTTGGGCTATGCCCTGCACACGCTTGAGGAAGGAGAATTCTTTCGGGGAATTCGTTAAAAAGGTATAGTGAAATGGTTTTTAAAGGGGAAATGTCAAAATGGGATGATTTAATATTTGTTGGTACAGCACCTCGAAAAGAAATAAAACAGGATATCCTAACAGAAAAAGAAATGATGCAATTTGCTGTTTATATGAGAGAAAAAAGGGAGAAGTCTTCATTACATTAATTTGTTAAGTATCCATAAAAACTACTTAAAAGCAAAATAGCCCCTTTTATTCAAAAATGATAGAGAAGCTTTTTTACTTTTAAGTTACTATATTATGCTCAGTTACCAGCTTACGGCATCTGATCCCTTAAATCAGCTAGTGGGATAACCTTGTCAACAAGCCATAACTTCTTATTTCCATCATAAATTAAATTAATTTGCATCAATGACATGTTTTCAGAGGATACACCATTAATAATCATTTTACTTTTAACTTTAGCAAGTACGTTTGCTTTGGTGATATCTATGAAAGCATAGTACAATTCACCACCAATATACTCTGATTTAAAAGCTACCTTTTTCTTATCTTTTTCTTCTGCAGTACTTGAAGCAGGTGGGTTTGGTGGGCCCGGTGGTGTCAATTCCTTCTGCGCATTTGGAGTTATATATGCTTCAACATTCGTAAGATAGGACTCGCCTTTACCAGTATCATATGTTCGGAATGCTTTTAAAAATCTCTCAGCAGCTTCCTTTACCTGCTGCTGGTTATTGCTCTTTAAAGCTTGCAATTCTTTCTCGGTATCCTTATATTGTGATTCTACTTTTTGTATTTTCTTAGACAGCTTTGCCTTTTCATCTTTAAGTTGGGTATTATCTGCGTTTATTTTTAAATTTAATCCTATGCTACCTATAAGCAGTACGATTAATAAAATTGTCGCTTTTTTCATTTCACCCCTCCTATCTTGCCACTTTACCATAACCGGCAAAATGCTGTTGCCAATAAGGATTATTTAAATCTGCGTAACCAATTGGGTCACCTGCATGATACATACGATTATTACCAACATAAATTCCAACATGTGAAATACCTGGTTTATAAGTACCTTGGAAAAATATTAAATCTCCTGGTTGTGGGTCATTGGTTCGCTGTGTAATATTAAATTGCGTTTCCGCAGTACCATTTAGATTAACACCTGCCTGCCCATATACCCACTGAATGAGTCCACTACAATCAAACGATGATTGTGGTGTTCTGCCTGCCCAAACATAGGGCCATCCTTGATATTTAATCGCTTCATCCATTACTTTTTTGAATAGCTCATCTCCACCGGCTACAGGTCCACCACCACTACCAGCTTGATAATATTTAAGTACATGTGGAACATAATCAGGATCACCATAGCACCAATTATTTGATACAGCTTCTGCACTACGCCATGAAGCACATTTATAATTATTTAATGCAGTTTGTTTGGCTGAAAAAGCCTGAGCATTTTCATGGTTATATCCACCTTTTTCAAGGGCATATCCTGCATAACCAGTTCCATATAGTGATAGGTAAGGATTTGATATTATCTCCACCTTTTCCCCCACTTCACACCGTACGTGAGAGTTTCCCCTCATACGGCGTTCCATCTGATTCAATTGACCTAATTTTTATACTAAAGAAAAGATAGGAGTACGGTTCGCAAGTATTCTTAGTTTGTCGAACAATTTTTCCTTTTCTTTTCCTATTTCATATTTAGCTAAGATGGATTTTGCCCTCTCTGAATCATCGTGATGAATTGCAACGTGTATGTCTTCCAGCACAATTACCAAGTTTTCATAGTCGTCTTTTCCGTCAAATTCCAACGGAACTTTATGATGGCAATGCCAGCCAATTAGACCTAATTCTTGTTTGGTAATCGCACATTTTCCATACTGTGCTACAAATTTTGAAATACGATTATCATTGTATTCAACAGTTCGATGATTCATATAAAATCGTTGCACATGTCTAAGTATCTCCTTATCTATAATTTTCAAGGTATCGTGAATTTTCATCCTGCCTTCTTCTGTATAATTTGAAATAGACTGGGTGAAATTTCTTGCCGATTTATGCTTCTGTGCATGTATCGGTATTAATACAATATCCTGAATTTTATAGAGCTTCGGATTATAGTTCCGATACCTTTTTCTTAAGACAGGTGACATATCGTGCTTAGTGGCTTTTTTCCAATCTCGCCTCAATCGATTATAGAGTGTTCTTATGAGATGGCAACTCATTTGGTCTAAGTCATAATTAATATGGGTTGCAGCGGCATAATAATTTTGTATGCCCATTACAATTGTGTTGTAATGCCATACTGCCTCTGGCGTTTGCTTCTTACTTATTTTTTTGATAGCTTCCTTTAATTTACCGTAAGCATTCTCTCTAGCTTTCCGGCACATTCTACTATGAGCGACATGACGTTTTCTCTTTTTCCGTGCTTTGATGGTAAATCCCAAGAAATCACTGGATTTCTTTTGTAGGTTAACAATTTGGGATTTCTCAGTGCTAATTTCAAGATGTAGCCGTGTTTTGAGAAAATCTTTTGTCGCCTCAAACATCTTAAGAGCCGTTGGATAGTCACGACATAGTATTTTGAAATCATCTGCGTATCGGATTATAAAGCATTCCTTCAAATTGCTTTTCTTTAATGCTCTATATTTGTCATTTCTCGCTCTGTATGGATGTTTAGTCTCAATGGTCTCCCATTGGTCACTAATCCACCAATCTAACTCGTTTAAAACGACGTTAGAAAGAAGAGGGCTCAAAATGCCTCCTTGTGGAGTCCCCTTATTTGGGAAACCTTCATTAATGATTTCCGCTTTTAACAAACTTGAAATGATAGAGAGCAATTTCTTATCTCGTATCCCCATACTCCATAACTGTTTCATGAGCTTTCCATGATTGACATTGTCAAAGAATCCTTTGATATCTATATCTACACAATAGTGAAAACCTCTTCCTTGACTGTTCACCAAAGATTTCATCCTTGCTAACGCATGATGTGTACTTCGGTTAGGACGAAACCCATAACTATGGGCATGAAACTTTGCTTCACATATAGGTTCGAGAATTTGTAGGATACACTGTTGAAATAGCCTATCCCATATTGTCGGTATCCCAAGAGGTCTCTTTTTACCATTAGGTTTTGGTATGAAAACTCGCCTAACCGCTTGTGGTTGATACCAGAAAAACATTGACCTAACCTTTTCTATCATTTCATCTGTTAAAAGCAATTTTATATCGTTGATGGTCATGCCATCGACTCCAGCTGTCACACTACCCATATTTTTTTTAATGTTTCGATATGCCAATTTGATATTTTCATCCATCATCATAAGCTCTATTAGTTTATAAAAATTGTCTCCATTTCGACTTTGCTGATACAAACCATCCTGAATGGACTGCATATCATAGTATTCAGCGTGTCTGAGCTTCGCAGTTTTCTTTATAAGTCGGTGCTCCTTTCAGAGTTAACCTTTTTTAGTCTCACAAGAACCTTATAATTCGACTGATTTGCTCTATAAAATGGTCGGCCAATCTTCTATCAGACTAATGGCTATCCCTCCACGATGTTTCCATTGTCTCATAGGTACTATGCCATCACTCTCACCACCATAAATAAAGGTTATATGCACGTTAATCTCACGGGCGTTTTCCCTTTAAACACTTCGTCAAAGATAAGTTCTCCATGTTGGTGGCTTTCCACGTTCCACTATTTCTATCTGTTCATGACACTTTTAGGGCTCTCCTTTAAGCCTGTTGACTGGATGTCGCCTATAACGACATATGGACTTTCATAACAACTATTCTTACTTATCCACATCAACGCCACGCTCGTGGCACACACATTTCTATGTGTTATGCTTTCTAGACCCGTACATTCGGAGATTCGTCAGATTCTGCCTACCAATAGTTTTTGTGAATCCATTCTACCCATGAGTGTTTTATAGACTCCCGACCTATAGGCTACATCATCCATCTCTGGACAACTTTCGTAGTACTTACGTACTTTACGATAGCTCTCGGCCGACTTTACCGAGCTTCACACACTTACAGTTCTTATCCACTGTATCATGCATGTCGGAGTATCAGAGGAAGCCCTTCCAGGCGTTACCCTTTCATTTGACTTCTCGAAATAGTAGTTCTCCTGATTTCAAATCAGTGCTCAACCTTTTCAGTTAAGAACGTGTCGCACAATTGTAACACTGCAAGGTAATATTTTGATCACCATTGGATTTTTTATAACAATCAGCAAAATGCATTAAACCATATTTTATACTTTCCTCTGGATCAGTAAAATACCCTGGAGGATACCCTTGTGATTCAGCACTTTGCATTACATCCAATTGAGTTCCAGAACTTTCTTGTTGAATAAGGGCTAATATTAATGGAGTCATTGCTTCTATGCCATGTTGCGCCGCATATTTCCTTACCAATGGCTCCCATCTCATTACTTCAGGACTAACACTTGCAGTACCTGGTGCAAAAGGACCACCAATTCCTCCAGGACTGACTTCATCTTCACTCATCGTGGACGTTAGTAAAAATATCACTACACCTAAACCTAAAACAGCAGCCATAATAACACCGGCCGCTATTAATAATGGCTTTGCAATAGCAACTGTAGCTGCCTTTTGAGCTACTTTAATTGCTACTTTCTTACCTACTTGTGCAACTGCTTTACCCGCTATTTTTGATCCTTTACCAGCCGCCTTCCCTAAAGAATGGCCTGCCTTTTTCAAGGCAGGCTTAGCATTCCCTAGTTCAGCTTCAGGATGATGTTCATTTTCAAAGTCGCGATTTGGTTCCGCACTCAATGTATAAACCCTCCCTCACGAGCTGAATTATTTTGGTTTTATGATTTCTTTTGCTTTTACATTTTTTAAAGCTTCTTGTTGTGTTTGTGCTTTTGCGTTAACTTTCTTAATATCTGCTCCTTCTTTTACATGTTGTTGATTATTCACTTTAGGAACATTTTTATTTTGCTGTTGATTAACTGGTTTTACCTCTACTTGTTTTTGTGGTGTACTCACATGGGAAGTAGTGACTGATTTGCTCTCAATCGGATTCGATTGTAATGGCGTTGTTCCTGATTGTGGTGCTGTAATTGGTTTATTCTCCATCGGATTCGATTGTAATGGTGTTGTTCCTGATTGTGGTGTTGTGATTGGTTTACTCTCAATCGGATTCGATTGTAATGGCGTTGTTCCTGATTGTGGTGCTGTAATTGGTTTATTCTCCATCGGATTCGATTGTAATGGTGTTGTTCCTGATTGTGGTGCTGTAATTGGCTTACTCTCAGTCGGATTCGATTGTAATGGTGTTGTTCCTGATTGTGGTGTTGTAATTGGCTTACTCTCAGTCGGATTTGATTGTAATGGTGTTATTCCTGATTGTGGTGTTGTGATTGGTTTGCCCTCAGTCGGATTCGATTGTAATGGTGTTGTTCCTGATTGTGGTGTTGTGATTGGTTTGCTCTCAGTCGGATTCGATTGTAATGGTGTTATTCCTGATTGTGGTGTTGTGATTGGTTTACCATCCATTGATTTTGTTTGACCCGTTGGTGTTTTAATTACTGCTACTGGTTTTGCTTCCGCCTTCACATCTTCTTGCTTATTCTCAAAACCACCATTATTTTGATTTGCAACTGGTCTAATTTGAGCTTTTACATCTTCTTCTTTATTACTTAGTTCCTCATTTGATTGTGCTACTGTTTTAACATCCGCCTTTACATCTTCTTCTTTACCTTTAAATTCTGCTTGTTGTATTTCCGGATTATTATCTTGATGTTTCCCTCGTACTGCTAATTCCGGATTTTCTTTAGTAGCTGCTACTTCTTCCTTAACCCTTTCTTGCTCCTGATTTCCTTTTCTATCGCGAACACCTAAGTTTTCTTCATTTTTCATTTGATTAATATTCTTTTCTTTTTCTGCTTGCATTTGCTCTTTTTCCTTGCGTTTACCTTCTGCTACTTTTTCTTTTCTATCTGCATAGTTTTCTTTCAACTGTTTAAACTTACTATAGCCTGATTTACTCATTTTCCCAGCCACAGCAGCACCGGCAGCCGTACCAGCAGCAGCTACTGCCACACCCCTTCCGACAGTCTTAGATCCACGTCTAACATCTTGATATTTTTGTCTAATATTACTCATTGCATCTGATGCGCGTGCTGCTCCTGCACTTGCTGGTACTGTAGTAATTGCATCAAAAATTGTTTTACGATATAACCATACTCCTAAGAATGAAAGTATTTGTAGTATAGCTACAAATAAGTATCCATACTTATCGGTAGCGCTGAACAAAATTGACGATACCCAAAACATTAAAGTTACCAGGAAACCAATTGCAACTTTCATAAGCAATGTTCTAAACAGTTCAGCTAAGAACTTTTTAGCCGTTCCAGTCCACGCAGGTACTAATGCCATTAATAGCATTACAGGCGACATTAGCGCTACGATGATAAACATTAATTGATAAAATAACATCGCCATACTGCATAATCCAAGAACAATCCATAAAGGAAGATTAATTAAACCTAGTAATAATACGAGTGCCCCTCTCTCAAAAGTAGCATCTAAAGACAGAGTTTGGTTTTTCTGAACCTCAACTTCATCCTTTAAAAGATCTTTTCTTTTATCAGGGTCTGTCGTTATTAACATTTTCTTTATTCTTTCATCACCGATTTTCTTCATATCTGTTGTGCCAAACTGTAATAATGTATAAGGTTGTTTTATTAATAGAGTGTGTGTTAAATCAGTAATAGAATCGACACCGCTTGAATGTCCTTCACTTGCTCCACTAATACTTTGAGTTGAATCAAGAACAGTTTTATTTACTTGCTCAGAAAAAGTGTTAAGTCCTTTGATGATATAACTTGAATTCGCGAAAAAACCTAGAGTAAAAACTAAAATACCTAATGCTTTTAACAATCCCCCTAGCATCTCCGACTGACGACGCTGTATAAAGCCTACCCAGATAACCCAGCAAGCTAAGAAAGCTAACATGAGCCCAATTAATTCACTATATATTCCATTACCCCAAGAACCATTGAACCCTGCTGTTTTAGATATTACATCACCCAACTTATCTCCAACATCAGCAACTATATTTAAACTCATTGATTGGCCTACCATATTTGTTACCAAACTACTAATTGCAAGGTTTACTGTCCATGCAATACTAATCAATATAAAAATAGTCGCTACAATTTGTTCTTTAATGTTGTCTTTCCATTTCCAAAATTTAAGAGATTCTCCAAATCCACCTTCTGGAGTATAAACATCAATCCCATAACTACTTGGTGGATATTCCTCATATTTTAATTTCTCTTTATTCTTCGGAATAATGTCGTCTATAAGGGAAGGCCGTGGCTCATCTTCCGCATAAACTGGTGCAGCTTTAAAAAGTAAATTAAATGCTAAAAGAAGTGTACAAACTAATAACAATAGGGTAATAAACTTTTTCATTACATGTTACTCCCCCTTTATGGGAAACCTATTAATCTTTTGAGCTAAACTCACTTGTCGGTTTAGTATTTGCTACTTCATCAATTTCATTTCGTTCAGGGCCAGAATAACTTCGAACTTTGAATCCATCTTCTGTACGAACTACCCTTACCCATTTCACTGCTTTATCGATGTTTTTAGGGGGCTTCTTTGAAGTAAAGTTATACATAATTGTGTCCTTATCTACCACATATTCTTTTACTGTGTAGTCTTTGTAAGATAAATTATTTTGAGGACCTTTATTAGGATCTAATATTTCATTTTTCTCCCCATCGACAACTAATTTACGTATTGTTTTATAATCATGTCGTAAATCTGCATTTACAAAATCAAGCATCATTTCTCTTGGAGTGTGTCCCTGTTTATCCTTTTCTTCTCCAACATTTTTTTCACTATTACCACATGCTGCACTCAGGATAAGAGTACCTACACATAGACTTGTTAGCATAATTTTTTTTAATTTAGTTTTTAACATATTAACTCACTCCTACATTTATTTTTTCTTCCCCTCCTTCGACAAAGGTTGCATTAACTTCCTGCTTTTCATCATCATTTGACTTTCGATAATTCTTTCTTGCATTTGGCCTTGTATCGAATGCGTCGTATAGATCCTTAAACACTACATCCATTGTGACAACACCTGTTCTTCCTTGGATATCCTGGAATAAACATTGTCCTGTTTCTAAGTTTGTAATAATCGCATGA
Source organism: Bacillus cereus (assembly GCF_015071065.1). GTDB lineage: Bacteria > Bacillota > Bacilli > Bacillales > Bacillaceae_G > Bacillus_A > Bacillus_A cereus_BA. The sequence goes on from NZ_VOVA01000031.1 coordinate 17,803, forward strand.
TTCTCTTCATTATCAGGTAATCCAAAGAAGTCTAAGATTGAAGAGATTTCTTTACTGTCTGTATTACGGAATGAGAACTTCATACCGATATTATTTTTAAATGTCTCATCTCCAAGGTCACTCGCACTTTGAGTAGCAAAGTACACTGCAGAGTTTAAGGCACGACCTTCACGAACTAGCTTACGAGCCAATTCTCGCCCTTGAGAAGTCCCCATAATTGCCCATGCTTCATCCAATAAAACAATTTTGAATTTAGTAGGGTCCTTTTGAAAGAATTTTCTTGCAAAAGAAGATAGAGACATCAGCATACTAACAGATAAATTTTCTTGTAAGGTATAATCTTTCGGATCTTTTTGAATATCTGGCATGTCAAGATGCTGAATTTGTATGATATTTACTGCTGTATCAAGTTCAATATCTCTATTTGTTCCATCACCAAAGATTAAGTGTGCAAATGATAAATTCTCAAATGCTTGAATATGAGCGGCTAATTGTTGATCCACTTTATCCTCACTATCTTCAAGGTATTGAGATACAGCAGTTAAGCATGGCTCCTCCATTCCTGCAACAAATTCTACAGCTGAAGCCAAGCGTGGGAACTTTTCCGAGTTATCAGGTTTAATACCTGTAATGAACGTAAGAATTGTCATAGCTAACTCAATTGCATCTTTTCGACTATGTTTATGAATGATAAATGGGTCTAGTTTCCCTTCATCTCGTCTATCAGTCCCTAGTGTAATAACGTTTACTTTACCTTCTAAACCGTGTAAATCTTCCGTCCAGTTTCCCCTCTCACCTTTTGGATCGACTATCAGTGTTTGAGCTCCTCCAAGTACTGCAAGATAAACAATTAGGTTCGTTCCAAATGATTTACCCGATCCAGTACTTCCTGTTACTGCAACTGAAAGTGCGCTTGTTTTTTGATTTGCAACAGTATTTGTTGCTGCAAGAGAAGGTGTCATATAAACTGCTTTGTTTAAAATACCAGTTGTTCCAATATAGAATCCGATATTATCTCCTAAATCTTGTGTTGCTCCAAACATACCAGCCGCAAGTACTCCAGGTTCCATAAAGTGTATATAATCATTTACATACCTTCTTGCACCAGGGATATGTTCATTAAACAGAAGGAACTGATCTCCATATGGTCTTACTAGTTCAATCATCATCTCTCTATAAATAGAAATGAGTGAATTTGTATTCCGACGCATTGTATCTAAATCTTCGGCACATATACAGAAAGATATTGATGTTTTAACTAGTGGCATACGTGTCTTTTGTATGAGGGCTTGTAGCTCAGTAGCTTCCTGAACACCTTCATACACGTTTAATCCAACAGTTTGTGCATTTTCCCTTGCATGCATTTCTTGATCTTCCAAATCCTTTTTCTTCTTATTTAGTTTAGATAGTGCTTTACGATGATTTATGTTTTCTGTACGAACACTTAATTCAATGGGAAAGTCTATGTTTTGGATCATATACATCCACTCTTGGTCTGGAAACTCCATCGTATATGGAATTTTAGATGCCGATAAAAAGCTCATATATGCTGGATATTCTAATCCGTCGGTACCAATCTGAGACATTTCAATATGTCTTCCTTTAACATCAAATTCTGCTTCGGATAATCGTAATAGGCTTTCTTGATTTGGTATTATTGCAGAGTCGTCATTCTGTACGGGAGGTGTCCATCCAGCAGTTACTGGCGCTTCTAATGTGCGATAGAAGTTTCTTAAAATAATCCATTGCGCTTCATTAGTTTCTAGAGCCCTTACAGCCAAATGTTTTCTTATCTTATTTTTAAAAGCGCTAGCTTCTCTTTTAAACATCTCCAAATCAGTTTTTAGTATTTTGGTATCACCAAGTAACCCAAACTGTTCTGCAGTGTTTTTAAAGGTGTGAAATGCTGTATACAACATTTCTTTAAGCCCTTCTTGTATGTGTCTTACCTTTAATTTCACGCCAATAAAGTATCGGTACTCTACTGCATTTTTACCGAATTTTCGTTCTAGCTCATGAACAACGTCATCAGTATGATCCATTGCAAGCTCTTTTAGTTCACCGCTTACTGTTTCTTTAAACTCATCGGCTTTTTCTTTGAAATTCTGATAAACAGGTATCATTAATAGATGTTTTTCTTCTTCATAATTCCAAAATAAACCGAGTTGTCGCATAAACAACGTATTTTTATCATCGTCTCCCTTGAATTCATAAGGAATCCCGTATGCCTCATAATACGCCCAGCAAGAACCGTCTTGGTTAAAAATCAAATTATCATGAAAATATTTGACTGGAAATTCAACCTGATTCATTTTTTCCTCCTTAGAGAAGAATATGAGACTAAACTAACTCTTCTGTATAGATTAATTAATTACTTTTTCTTAATGGAATCATCCTTAAATCGGACTACTGTTTTATATTGATAGCTTCCAATATTGCCAGTCGTATCTTTATAACGGCTAATCTTCTTACTTTCGAACATAAACACGAAAAATCGAAATAAAAATTTATGTGGGCTTTTTCCATCCAATTCTACATTGCCAAAGAAGTATGCTATTCCACCTGGTAATATTAGATATTTTAAAAACACATTATTTCCTAAAGGTAAAAACTGATCTAGAATAAAAATTAAAAGTAAAGATCCAACAAAGAAGCCCAACTGTCTATAAGGAACTGGGAAAGGGAGAGTTAAGTCCCTTATCCCGTATAAACTCTTAGGAATATCCCATATCGAGTTGTATGTCCTAACTTCTTTACGAGTCGGCTTTTGAGTCATTTCTACCAACCCCTTTAATATTTTCAGAGATTTTTAATTTATTACTTGAATACTAAATTATATAATTTTGTACCAAGATCTTTGAAAACATCTGGTGAGAATACAAAAACAGATAATAGTGCACAAACAATTATCCAACCAAGTAAACCAGCCATTTGTCGTTTAACTGCAAAAACAATTACTCCAATAAGTGCTACAACTAAAAAGATAGGACCCAATTGAGCTACTAACCAGTTTTTAATATTTACTCCAAAATTAATATTACCTAGAACAGCTGTATCTGTAATAGCAGGCAAATGTTGTGCTACTACATCTAATCCCAAAAGCTCCATAATTATTTACCCTCCACTTTCTCTAATGTATTTTCAAATTTCTTCATAGAGCTAATTGAAAACTTGTTATCTTTATTTACTAGATTTAAGTCATATGTGTATGTGTACTCTAAGCTGCTATCATTGTCTTTTAATTTTGCATCAACTAAGACTTTATAACCTTTATCTTTATCTTCATAAATACGAAGGTTTTCTAATTTGCTAAATGTCATAATGCCTTTAAGTCCGTTTGATATATTACTTTTTTCAAAGTAATAAGCAATTTCTTCTGGTGTTCCTTCTGTGTAGACTTTAAATACAGATTGTAAAAATTGTTCTACTTTTTTCACTTCTGCATCGTCATTAATTTCTCGTCCTTCTGGTTTGAATGTAGCTACTTTGTATAGAGCCTTTGCTTTCTCTCCATGGACGATTGTAGGATTATTAGGAACTACCATTTTGGCTTTCTCCATTAAAATAGGTATAGAGAAGTATCTTGTAACCTCTTTAGGTTCTTTTGGTGTATCTGGAGCTTGAGTTGTTCCAGGAGCAGGATTATTTACAGGTTCTAGCTTCTGAATTATTTTCAATGTAACTTCTGCTTCATTTCCTTTTTGACGGACCTCTACTGCTTCCGACTTAACTAACGTACTAGAAGCGCTTTTTAAAGTATCTCTATTTAATCCTCCTTGCTCATCGGATCCTTCAACTAGATATTTTTCTAATCGTTTTTTCCGCGCTTCAGCTACATTCATATCAACCCTCCAGTTAAAATAATCAGCGGCAAAACTATTAGCATATGCAATTAATTCTGCTTCTGACATTTTAATTTTTACGGGTTCCTCCTTCTTTTCTTGAACAGCTACTGCCCTAGGAGGACCGGCAAGTTGGATAAATGAAAGGGAGCTTCCTGCAAACACGAATCCCATCACACACCAAAATGTAACCTTACCTACTTTTTTCCCTGTAATAGCTGGAACTTTCTCCCTTGTTTTACGTTTCTTCTTTTCTTTAAGCGCTTCTGAATTTTCTTGTTGCATATCTAATATTTCAGTTGTTTTATTCTTTGCTTTTTTAAAAAATGTAAATTTCTTTTTTTCGGAGTTTTTCTGGGATTTCTTTTTTACCATGTCTTCACCTCTCTTTTTAAATGGTTAGGAAATTACAAATTTCATTGTAATTTCCATTAATCAACTATCTACTTTAAGTATGATTTACTTTTTTCGGAAATCTAAGAGAATATAAAAAAAAAATTATATTTTATATCAAAGTTTTTTAGGAATGATTAATACTAAATAAAATGTTTATTACAGTACATAAAAAAACCAATTCCATTAAGAAATGAAATTGGTTTTACACAGGACCTATTCTCTATAGTAAGCATTAAACAATATTAAAACCTAATATAATATATATCTTTAATATATATAAAGAAAAAAGATAATACTTTTATACAGAGGGAAAATAGTGTTAAAACATTGCTGTGCTAAGGGTTCATAATTACTCTAGCCGCAAAAAATCATAAAAAGTAAATACTGGGAACGTACTTAATGAGCTGGATGATGATTAAAAACTACAAAATATCGTAAAGTAGGTATATAAAAACTACATATAATCATCGTTAATTTGATGCGAGTGAATGAATAAATAATAAATGCAAATTTCGCTGACTTACGAACAAACTTTCCACATTTCTTAAAAACTACACACAATTTATTAACAAATTGGTCATAGTTAGGAACAGAATCCACTTTTTAAACATAACTAACAGAATTTTTTCTGATTTTAAGTAGATTTAGAGGTAGAACATGATAAGAACAGTACTTAAAGCTTTCTATTATACACATCAGGTCAAAATTATTAAGATATCAACAGAATAATAAAAAATATTTATGCTTTTTTGTAGATGAAACGGCATAAAATAATTAAAAATTCAGATTTTTCAACTCGGAAATTGTGAATATCTCATTTTGTTTCACGTGCAATGTATGTAATTGCATAAAAAATAGAGAGTCGTAATCATTAAGATTGAAAACTTTCTCTCTGTTTTGTTTGAAGTAATGCATTCCACATGTTATCTCCAATACGAATAGCCCTCCACTTTTGTTTTTTCAAAAATAGAGAGCTTTATCTTTACATTGCTGGAAGCAGCTGATCAACCGTATGTGGTATTTCACTTGTTGAACGGTAGTATGCTTCTAAAGACTGAAGAAACTGAATTAAATCAAAGTCTTCAGGGACTTCAATTACACGAATCTTTTCCTTCGGCAATTTATCAATTTTTTCAATGAACAGTTCACGAATATCACTAGGGATTTGATTTCCTTTATGCCCACTGGACTTTAATAGTTCGCGAATTTCAATTTCTAATGCTGTATATGCGTTAATATTTACGCCTTGCTCATAAGCATATTTTCTAAATAGTGATTCCTCTTGATACTGCATGTAATTACGATAATAAGCATCTAAGGTTACAGGTACAGCATATTTCGCATGAAGGAGGTCATGCGCTTTGCGGAATAGCTTTTGAACATTTCGTAAAGAGTATATAGCAAAATGAGTACCAAATTTAAAAATGGCCTCTTCTTGATCATGTTTAGGTACATTGTGTGTAATTAAAGGATAAATACCAGTTTTAGCAGCTGTGTCTAATACACGATATTGTGAAGATTGCTTTAATAATTTACTTAGTGTATAAACAAGCTTTTTAGGATACCCTTCTTGTCGATCTATCATTTCTCGTAAGCCACGAACTACCTGGCGAATTTGACGATGACAAGAGTGTTTTAATACGTTAATAAATTGGTTCATATCCTTTGCAAATTCAGCAATATTCATTTCGACTAACAGGTTCTCAATGAATTTCACTTTACGCTTATATGTATCTCGTGGTGTAAATGGATCACGGTATTCTGCTCCTTCTTCTTTCGCGCATAAGAAATCAGGATGTACAGATAAATGCAATGTTGTGTATTGCTTTTTATTCTTCTTCCCTTTTTCTAACTTGCAAATTTTAAATAAAGGAGATCCGGTAGCAGATAGTTTTGTTTCTAATTCCTCAAGTACAGCACGAATCTGATGTGGGTATTTCTTATGTAAGTAACGATACATTCCACCAAAATGAGTTGAGTTCCCTTGCTCATCAACTTTAAATAAAGAACGTTTCAGGGTAGTTTCGCGTTTCTGTTGCATTGCTACATCCATGAATAGTTTCTTAGCTGCAATGGATAACTCAAAGAATTCTTTTGTAAATACTATTGGGCTGATAAATGTATATGCATTTGCTTTATTTGTTTCCTTATTCATGAAATCAGTTAAGGTAATCTTATATTTACCACTGTACTCATTTTCAATTGTAATGATGTTATGGAAACTTAACTTCTTCAAAGCCACATAAAATTGTGAGTGGTGAATATGTGCAAATGCTTCTTTATAATTTTTATAATCTTCCCAAAGCATGTGGATCGATACATGCGAAAGCTCACCATATGTATTACATTTTTTATGAAGAAATAGAAATACTTCTAAATCAGCATTTGTAATACCATATAGCTTATGTTTTCTGCCCTCATTTTTATCAAATACACTTACTTTATCTAAAACTTTTTTCATTTTCAGTGAAAAAGATGGCTTTGCTTGTTCAACAAACCCCTCTTCATCTGCAATTCGTTCTTCATAGGACATTGACTTCACAATGTCTTCTAAATAAGTATCTTTAAAACTGTAATACTTACCTTCCAAAGCTTCTACTAACTTTTGCCATGATTTAATTGTTACAATTACCGGTGTTGTTGTTTCACCATTCAAACTACGTTTGTTCTTTATAACGAAAGGTTTTGCCATCTTTTTCACCTCCTTTTATTTTAAGTTGCAGTTTTCCCCACAATTAGGTATAGAATTACATTTTTGATTATATCAAATCGAATGCTGGTGAAATCTGTCCCTTTAAGAGGAAAAACAAAAAAATGAAACGTGCCTCAATCCCTTGTGCGACAAGGGGTTTGACGTTTCATGAAAAAAAGTTTGTTGCCACCATAGGTCTATGAAGTTTAGTAAATATGAAACGTGGTATAAATTGTGGTAAATCTTTATTAAGCATTGATTTAATAGGGTTTTTCGCTGATTTCGTTTTACAGTTGTAGCCATCATATAGCTATAACGTTTCATGTTTTGGTTGGATAATAATATTTTGTAAATACCACATAAACGTTGTTATATAGGGGTATAGCTTTGCTTTTACTTGAAAAGTTGTAGCCATCATACCGCTATAAACGTTTCATTTCATTTCATATTTCCTGCCGTCATATAGCTATAGCGTTTCATGTTTTCAAAACAACTTAAATTATATAAAAAACCGCTGTAACCCTTGGTATATAAGGATTTGCGTGAGGTTTTATGATAACAGTTGTAGCCATCATATAGCTATAATGGTTTAATCGAGTTTTCAATCATATTTTATGAAATGGCTTTATATCAACGTTTATCACAAAATTACATAGAATGAATTTTTTTTAGAAGGATAATAATCAGGGGGTTCTCGTTTCATTTTTAAAGAGTTGTAGCCACAATAGAGCTATAACGTTTCATAATTTACTAATATGTAGCCACAATAGAGCTATAACGTTTCATAATTTACTAATATGTAGCCACAATAGAGCTATGTAATATTAAAAATAAGAAGTTGCAGCCATGATAAGGCTATGGGGTTTCAAGTA
>NZ_VOVA01000032.1 GCF_015071065.1 Bacillus cereus
GGGGAGTGGCGGGTTCTGGTGCAAAAATATTAGTTAGAAACATAGAGTAGCAATTTTCTCTTCATTTCTATCTTATGAAGCTAAGCCAAACAATTTATGAATAAATTCTTTCTGGTTTGGGACAGACTTGTCCGGTAAAACAAGTTGTCCCTTTTTCATCATATGCATAGCTTCAACGCCACTCAATATAGAGAGTAGATAGGCATGGGTTATGCCCAATATGCAAAATTACATAGGGTTGCTAGTCCAGATTAGTATATAATGTAATAGAACGGATTGGATTTTTCTTTAATCGTTAGATTCGAACCTAACGTCCTATCAAATTCGTAAAAATGTGTAAACTGAGAAACTTTGGAAAGGCATCCGGAAGGATGTCTTTTTTTTTATGTGAACAACACTCAAAAAGTATAGTAGAGAATACTGGTGGCCCCCATGCCCATCAAGCTAAGGTCTTGAAGTACCCCCTAAACGAAATTTTTACTTTTCTACAGTTATTTATTTGAATTCAACTCGTTTTTTTCGTTTTGGGGTGATTGATTTCTTAGGTTGATGGCGATGTATGGTGACCCCTATAACAAAAAATACGAGAATCTACTACCATCCATGATCTTCTTCATATATTTGCACCAGAACCCAAAAAACTGTCTCTAAAATCGTTTCTCACGACCTTTTGAGACAGCTTCTTTTCTCATATATTGTATTAGTAAACACATATTGCAAGTTAAATTTGAGAATAAAATAGAATTAAGAATGTTATTATTTTGTAGAATTTCCTACATAAGCTGAAATATCAACATTTAATGCTTCCGCTAGGCGCATACCATACTCGCGGTCTGCGCGGAAGAAATTACAAATTGCAAGTAGTTTCGTTTGCTCATTCACATCTTTTAAATCGCTTGTTAAGTTTGCGATTAAATTATCTTGTTCCTCTTTAGAGAATGAACGGTAACGCTCACCAGCTTGCTGGAAGTCGTTTGGTTTATCAATTTTTTCACGAGATACATAGCCTTCTACTTTCATAGTTGAATCGCGATAAGCTGGATCCTCAACTGGATTTTCTGTATGACGGCTCGGTTCGTAGTTTATTGTAGATGGGTTTTGATTCATTTGCATCGCACCATCACGTTGTTGATTACGAACAGCTGCGTATGGGCAGTTTACAGGGATTTGTAAATAGTTTGCACCAAGGCGGTAACGCTGTGTATCTGGGTAAGAGAATAAACGACCTTGTAATAGTTTATCTTCAGATGGTTCAATGCCAGGTACAGTTGCACTTGGCGTAAATGCTGCTTGCTCTACTTCCGCAAAGAAGTTTTGTGGGTTGCGATTTAAAGTCATTGTCCCTACTTCAATTAATGGGAAGAGATCTTCTGACCATACCTTTGTTGGATCTAGTGGATCGAACTCTAAAGAATCCATTTCATCTAATTGCATAACCTGTACGTGTAGATCCCATTTTGGATAGTTTCCTTTTTCAATCGCTTCGAATAAATCACGAGTCGCATGGTTGAAATCTTTACCTTGCACTTCTTCCACTTCTTTTGTACTTAAATTGCGGACATCTAGCTGTGGTTTCCAATGATATTTAATGTAAACAATTTTCCCTTCCGCATTAATCCATTTAAATGAATGTACGCCGAAACCTTCCATTTCACGATAGTTCGCCGGTGTACCATAATCAGAAAATACCCATGTCAGCATATGTGTAGATTCTGGAGTTAACGTCATGAAATCCCAGTAACGATCTGGTGTTTGAATATTTGTATCAGGTGCTGGCTTTAAAGAATGCACCATGTCAGGGAATTTAATTGCATCACGAATGAAGAAAACAGGTAAATGGTTACCTACGATATCGTAATTTCCTTCTTCTGTATAAAATTTAACAGCGAACCCGCGTGGATCACGAGCTGTTTCTGGAGAACCTTGACCATGAATAACCGTTGAGAAACGAACGAATACAGGTGTTTCAGTTCCTTCGTTTTGTAAAAACGCTGCTTGCGTATATTGCTTCATACTGTTTTTTGTTACGAACATACCATGAGCACCTGCACCACGTGCATGTACAACACGCTCTGGAATACGTTCACGATCAAAGTGTGCAAGTTTTTCTACTAAATGATAGTCTTCTAATAATACTGGTCCACGTTGTCCAGCTGTACGAGAATTTTGGTTATCTCCTACAGGAGAACCTTGATTTGTTGTTAAGCGATTATTCGGATTCATAAAGGGGAACCTCCTATGTATATTCAATAATAATTATTTAATTGTAAATATTATAGTTTAATATATATTTAGTTTTATTACTTGTCAATAATTTAAAATCGTTTTTTTTATTTTTTTGAGATAGGGTCCGCGAAACAATCCATAAATATATCTTGTGTATTTAGCATAGCCAGTCTAAGATACTCTGCAATAAATCCAATTGGACAATAAACAAAAGAGTCATAACCTACTTTATATATAAACCTCTCGTCAAGTCTTGTACATCTGTTCAAATCCATGAATCTGGTGTATTCCCTACACTTCGCCAACCAATTAGTAATCTTTTAAAATTGAGCATACTAATCATACATCTTTTCTGGAATTTTAATTTCCTTATGTTTCCTGATGTTAATCCGTAATGAGTATTGGTTCATCATCTGTGGGATTATTTAAAACTCCCTCTTTTGATAACTATATGTTCAACTAAGTAATTATTACACATTATGTAGTATGTCTATTAAGTTATAATAATTATAAAATGATAACTGCTAAAAGTAAATATTATGTCGAGAAATGTCATTAAAAATCAAATATCAATTCTTTTTTTATAACTATTATAAAAAAAGAATTGATATTTGATGGAGATTATATTAATATCATTCGAGTATATTATGTAATATTCACTCTTTGAATATTAAAGAGCCGATTTACTCTTAACGGGGTAAAATCTGGCTCTTTTCTTGTCTGACTTTTCTTACCGTGGGGTTTTTCTGAAATAAATGTTAATTGCGAGGAGAGGATGTCGGTGTTTGGGAAATGCCGAGATATAGGGAGTTTATTATTAATTCTTTCTTTGCTGATCATAGCTTGTGTATTACAGGCTCTGGGAGAGGAGAATGGGGAATGATGGATGCAATTATAGAAATTTGCATAAAATTTATTATGATTTATTGTATAGGTTGTTTTGGTGGTAGTTTGTTATGGAAAACGAAAACAAATTGAAAGGATAGGAGATTCAATATGAGCCTTTCACCAAAAAAAAAGATGTTGCAGCGGGTTGAAGAAAAGGAAACGTCATACTGTAATGATGATCCATTGGCTATTGCAAAAGGGATTAGAAATGGATTGCTAATGGTAATGCCATTTTGGTTAGTTGTATTGTATTTAGTTATATGAAAACTACATAACTACGAAAGGGTGAAAGAAATGATTGTTTCGAATGGAATTGCTGATATTCAAACGAAAAAGCAGGCACAGGAACTCGCAATGGAAATGACAAAACAAGTGCTTCATGAAAGCGCTGGATTAACGTGGGTGAGAACTACACATTCATTTTTAAGTGGAGCAATCCTTTATATTAAGGATAAGCATAAAGAACAGGCTCATTTATCCGATTTGAAGGCGTTTGTTGTACAAGGTGAGAAGAGGGACGGCTTTTTAGAATATATCACTAGCCATTTGGAAAAGGATCATCCTTCTTATCATGCTTTTCAAATCATGTTAGCGTGTAAAGAATCGACGCGTGCTCTTTGTTCTTATCCTTTCTGGATTGTGTATGAGAGCAATAGAGAGGTGAGATAACAAAATGAGTTTAATCATTCCACATTATTTACGTGTAGGCGGATGTTCGAAAGACAAAGTGTTACAGGCGCATAAAAAAGCGAAAGAAATATTTAATCCGAAGGGTCAAACGAATAAATTGGTAAGTCAGTTGAGAAACGTTTCCTTTTTTGTACTTTGTGACGGCAGCCATCATAGATGGAAAAATGAAGATGAATATATGAAAGCGAAAACTGCATATATTCGTTACCTTGTAGAGTCTGATATTCAGTTTGTAGAAATGGCAACACAAGAATTGATTTCTTGAAAGTATGCAAAAGACCCAAAAAAGCTAGAACAACATACTTATCATGTAGAAAGAAAAAAACAGCGTATCATTAGTCAGCTGATCGATTGCGGATTTTACAAGGATGGAAGAAGACAACTCTATGAATTAGAGCCTTCAGAGCTAGAAAAGCATCTGAAAAAAATTAAAAAGGAGCGAGTAATTCTTCATAGTTGATGCAAAGGAAGTAAGACTGTGGCATCTAATAAGTTTGAAAAAGAACTAGAGAAATCCATTAAAGCAGTTGTGAAAGGGTTGCGATTGGTTATGTATCAACCGGAAGATGTAGACGGGTAGAGTCAAAAGGTTCGATTTTATTTAGGTGGACCAGAGGAGAACTTGGATTATCTAGTCAAATCGTTTCGAAGTGTATATAAAAACGCGAAAATTATAGAACAAACGATGGAACACATTGCGTTTTCACGTAATAAATTGTTTGGTGGTGCGGTTGGCGGGAGAATACGATTACAGACGAAAAAGTCCTATCACTTACTTAATATAAAACTGATAAACTAGGGATACCGCCCCATGTCCATCAACTTAAGAATCTTTACTATCCCCAACGTTATTCTTTCTAAAAAGCTAAATAGAAAGGATGACGTTTTTTACTAGATTCTTAAGTTGATCGACATATATGGTGACTCCTAGGAGTTGATACATATGGAAAACAAGAGCTCATGTATATGCAATTTCAAAAAAATTAAACTATCAGAAGCTGAAATCTTATATCAAACCCATAGCCGATTATCAACAAGAGTAAAGGAGCGGTGAGTGTGACAACAATTTTAGTATTAGAAGATGAGATAACAATTCGTAGTTTTATTACATTAAATATGAAGCGTGCTGGTTTCAATGTTTTAGAAACCGATACAGGTGAAAAAGCTCTTGAGCTTTTAGAAAATCATAATGTTGATATTGTAATACTTGATGTTATGTTACCAGGAATAGATGGTTTTCGAGTATGCAAAAGAATACGAAAAAACAATGAAAAGATTGGTATTATTATATTAACGGCACGTGTTCAAGAGAAAGATCAGGTACACGGTTTGACAATTGGAGCAGATGATTATATTAAAAAACCATTTAGTATAATTGAATTAGTAGCACGTGTACAATCATTGCTAAGAAGGGTAAAAGAAAATAAAAAGGATATGAAATCGATTCATTCGGAACCATTTCAATTAGATCTTCTGCAAGAAAAATTATATAGGGATGAGATAGTAATTGATTTAACTCCAACAGAGCATATTATTTTACGATATTTAATGGAAAATTCCATAAAACCAATTTCACGTGATGAACTCTTAAATAAAATATGGGGTATAAGTTGTGTAGGTAACACAAAAGTAATAGATGTGAATATCAGTCGTCTTCGTCAGAAGATCGAACCTAGTCCTTCTGATCCTCAGTTTCTCCTTACGGTACGGGGAAAAGGATATAAATGGAAATGAAGCAAACGATGATGCGGAAAATTAGTTTGTACTTTATGAATGTCCTAGTATTTTCTGAATGTGATGAACATCTTCTGTTGCTATAGATATACTTTTGCTTGAATTTTTACCGACTCCTATAAGGCTTCACAATATCAAAAAAAGAAAATTGTACGTTTAGACACATTTTTGACACAAATTAGCCGGTTCCCTGTACGTTAAGGAACCGGCTACTTACTTTACTATTTTTTTAAACTTTGCAACAGAACCATAAAAGCTATATTTTCCTCTTACTTAATTTTTGCCGCATCAAAAGCCTTTTGAACTGCCTGAACTTCAGCTGAGTTCGCCCCATATTTATTTGTTGCAACTCGAAGGCATGCTGATCTTAATTCGGAGAAATCAGAAGACATGTTTAATTCATCAGTATTTGCATAATAGAAAATATCAAACATTTTATCCTCTCCAACTCCCTTTACAGTTACACCGTTGTGAGTACCACCTTTTGCAATTAGATACGCAACCTTATTAATAATACTTGAGTTGAAATGAACGCCTCCTTGATCCCATCCATTAAAATCGTTAAATTTACTATAATCATCTGGATAAGGTACTCCAGCTGAAGACGGAACTGAAGATGGATTTTCCATATCACGGAACACTGATCCAGTTTGTTCTCCCATTGTCCAGTTAAATGTTCCATTATTTACGTATTTCTCAATAGATGTCCCCATAATATCAGACAACGCCTCGTTAATTGCACCAGATTCTCCGTAGTATTCAAGATTGGATTCGCTAGATGTAACCGCATGTGTAAATTCATGTCCCGCTACGTCATATGCCTTTACAATAGGATCTCCATATACAAGCATGCTGCCATTATTAGCACTTAATGCATTCTGCCAATTTTTCGGATCATTTGTATCAGTCGAATCCCAGGCATGCACAACTGATACTACTTTTTGCCCCTTATTATCAAAACTATTACGCTTGTATTTGTCTTTATAAAAATCATATACTTTTGTTGCTAAGTAATGAGCACTTACCGCTTTTGAATCATTAAATGTGGTTGAAGTGCTAGTTGCCAGTGTACCAGGGTAATAACTTTCTTCTTTAGTAATATCTCTGTAATTTACATCATACGTTTCAATTCCTTGCCCTCTTGTGTAATCAGCAAGTGCATATTTTCCATTACTTTGTTTAGAAATACCAAATGTACGAGATATACCTAAATCATCTTTTCCTGTTCCAGTTAATGATGTAAGATTGCTTTTTCTATTTTCCTTTAAGGCTCCAACAAGCTTTTCACTTGCTTTTAAGTTGGATTCTTGCACCATATTTTTTAACATATCCCCATTATGTGCATTCACTAGATAGGTTCCAGATACATAGTTTGGTGTTGCTGCCGCAAATGTAACTTGGTATGCATTGCTGGCTTGTCCATTATTTTCATCAACAAAAATAACTTCCTTTACTTCTGGCTCGGAAATAAACTTAATATCATTCCCATACTTCGTATAGATATATTGTTTCGCTTCTTCTTGTGATAGATTGATAGACTTCTTTAAATCTTCTTGTTTTAAATTTTGCGCGCTATCTCCTGAAACACTCTTAAGAACACCCTTTTTATCTACGTGTGCAGTCAATTGATGCCCGTATACTTCTTTTCCTTCATATGTTTGTTGCATACGCACAAGTGTTGTTCCATCATAAGAACCACGTTTTTGAAGAACTTTATAATCTACTCCTGTTTCTCCATTCACTTGTTTTGGAGAAAGAGCTTGCTCTGTCTTCTCCTTAAGAGCATCTTTTACTACATTCTCTGGTGCCTTTTGTGATGGTTGTGTAAGTTCACCTGTACGGAACGAATCCTCTTGCATTTGAACTTGTAGTTGATCTGTTTCCTCTGCATGACCTACTCCATATGGAGTTACAGCTGTTAAAGCTAATCCTGTTGTTAATGCAACTGTAGCTAATGTTTTTTTATTTTTCATGTTTTCCACCTCGCATAATTTTTTGAAATATTAAACTTGTAAAAAGTATACTGTCTTTTCTTGTCGAAATGAATATAAAATACGGAATTTATGTAATATTATGCAAAATTACATATTAAAAACCGTAGCAATAAATCATTCCTACGGTTTCAAAATTTAAAAGTATTAAATTTTCTTAATTGGGAAGAGGTTCTGTTGCAAAATTAAAAAAAATCATAAACCAGTTGATGAATGAGTAGCAATATTTAGGCAGTGGCTAAATATTCAGTTCAGCCAGGATCCAAATTAAATGAATTTATAAATTCTGGAAATGAAAGCAATGAATATTATGAATTCAAATTAAAACAAGAATACAATTATCCGGTAGATGTTTTAGTAGCTCTTACATCTAAATAAAAAATCAAGTTCAATTTAATTCTCCCTAACATATAAAGACAAAAAAGAGTCCTAAATTAATAGGACTCTTTTTCATTATATATTTTTACCCGAACCAGATTTAGAGATTACTTGCATATGTTTTGAAGTTTTCGCATCAGAATCAATTAATGCTAGACAGCCTCTTCAAGGTAGTGTAATATGAAGCTTACTTCACGTGAAATAAACTTCATATAAAGTTTTGTTAGGAGGGATTTGTTTGAACAATAGATTTAAAGAACTTTATTTATGTTCGTTTGCAATTATTGCAATAGGTTTTATTGAAATAATGTTTGATCACACTGAAGCGAATTTTGCTGAGGGATTTTATTTAGGTAATTTAAAGATACTAACAGGAGTAATCTTTTTAATTTTCGCTTTAGTTTCTCAAACTAAATTTAATACTAATCGTAAACAGTTAGAAAGAGAGCTATCAAAAGAATATGATGAGAGGGATGATTTAATAGAAGGAAAAGCTTCACAATTTACCATGAGTATTCTAATGCTCATGATTATTCTGATGATGTTTCTTTCGAAATGGATTATGATTCCAATGAATGCTGGGCTATTTCTCATTATAATATGTTGCCTAATTACTAAAACATTAGCTAAAAAATATTATAGTTGCTTTCTTTAATTAGGAGATTTCTATGAAAAATATAGTAAAAGAGCTACGTTTAAAGCATGGAATAACACAGCAAGAATTAGCTGATAAAGTATTTGTATCTTCAAGAACGATTATTTCGTTGGAAAAGCAAAAGTATAATCCATCTGTTTTACTAGCATATAGAATATCTGCTGTTTTCAACCTATCAATTGAAGAAGTTTTTATATTTGAAGAAGATGACTAATAGTAGTATACAAATATAATTGACAAGAAACATTCAAACAATATAGCAAAATACAAATAATGAATATAAGTAGGGAAAAATTCATTATTTGTATAATAAGTGGAGGTAAATAATGGCTTTAAAATTATTTGGTATCGTTTTTGGAGTGGTATTAATCTTATGGGGATTATATAGAATGAAAAAAGATGATGCATTCGTAGGAAAAACTCAAAAAAGAAAAAATCTTTTCAATTTGTTGATTCTTGGAGAGGCTTCTGGATTAGGACAATTCTTAGGTGGAATTCTGCTTGTCATTTTAGTAATCGTATCCTTTATAATTAAATAATTTGCAAACAAAAGAGGTGGTTTTAATTAACCATTATTCTAAACCAACAAGTATAAGTAGTCTCCTTTATTAAACGTTGTTTGTAATAACAATATTATAGTGTCAGTTTGAAACAAAGATGCACCGGGCGCTTTTCTTTAATAACAATCACAAGAAATGCTTAAACTTTTTTATAAAAATTAAAAACATAATTTAAAGAATTAACTCCGTTTTGAACAATCTATATTCAAAATGGAGTTTTTACGTTAGTTGGGGTCACCATACATGCCTATCAAGTTAATAACTCAGAATTACCCCATGCCCATCAAGTTAAAGTTTTATTGCACCCCCAGAATGAAATTTTTAGTCTTTCTTGTAACAAAGAAGCTTTTGGGGGTGACTTGTCTTCTTAGCTTGATAGCGATGGGGTAGCACCACACATCCATCAACCTAAGATTTTGAAATAACCCCAAAACGAAAATTTGATATCTTTACAGTTACTTATGAGAGCTTAGCTCATTTTTTTCGTTTGGGGGCTTATGTAATTGATTTATAGAACCCCTCCAACTAATAGAAGAAGCGATCCCTATATAAGTTCAACAGGTCATAGTTGGAAATAAATGCAAACTTATGACCTGTCTTTACACGTATCTCGGCTGTACCCCCTTATAAATTTCTTTCTCTTCAGCTAGATATTTATAAAGGTGGGGCTTATGCAATTTTGCATATCTAAATAAAGGGTATCAATATGCAGATTATGAATAAATTATATTGATAGTATTCAAGATTTATTAAATCTCGAATGAATTAAAATAGCATTTTCGAAAAATCATATATATCAAGGTACAACTATTATATTTACTTAAGTGAAATTGAACAGTAATTTTATAAGTATAATTTTTCCACTTATACCAATATGTAATAATCGAATTATTAAATGTAATTCGACAAAATTCTACTATTTACGCATTTAAAATCTCATGTTTTAATAAAGTTATAATTGATTATCCACTAAGAAGGGAGAAAAATACTAATAAAAGTAGAGCAAAGTTGCAAGTAACATTATGCTGATTTGATTATCTGAATAATTAGTATATTTTTGAGGGAAATCTAGAATCAGCAAAGTATCACATTTCCACACAGTATTAATTTCCTTATTTCGGTAACTAAAAAAGGAGTATGACTTCTTCAGAACAACTGGAGATAACTGATATGCTTTTTATAAAGATCGGAGCAGATTTTGTATTGTATACATGGAACTGCCGATTAAAAAATACTTGGAATATATCAGAAGTCATATGCGATTTAATTTTTCGAAAGCGCTTTAATTGTAGTGATTTAAGAAGAAAGGTTGGTCTATATGAACAGAGGAAAGAATCGTAGATTACAAAAACCAATAAAAGTAGTTGCCACATCAGCTATTTTGGCAACTACGTTATTTACACCTATAATGCCAAATGATTTAAAAGTACATGCTGAGACAGTTTCCACACAAACTGTAAATCAATATGAACAGAGGGAGTTTGATCTTCCAGCTACGGGGAGTTATTGGGATGAAGGGAAAAGAGAGCGAAGAGGCGAGCAAAAAAACTATATGCCAACAGGCATCTACGTAAAACCAAATGAACAAGTTACAATTGAAGTATCGGGAACGCAAAAGATTAGAGCGATTATTGGGACACATCAATATGATAAAGAATGGGGAAAAGAAATTGATCTTTCTCCTGGTTCTAATACTATTTCCTCTCCAAATGGTGGTTTATTAGGGTTTGATAATCATCAAGATACAGGAACAGTTAAGGTGAAAGTCACACAAGGTGGGAGTCCTGTTCCATTTTTCGAACTAGGAAAGCATACGAAAGCAGACTGGATTGCGATGATGGACAAGTATCCAGATGCGCATGCTGTTCAACTAAAATCAGAGAAAGCAGTACTTACTGTTACTCGTGACAGTGCTAAGAAATATATAGTAAATCAAGATCCTATTCCTCTATTAAAAAAATACGATGCAATGATTCAAGCACAAGATAAGATATCGGGATTATCTGAAACAAATTCTAATCCGTTACATCGTTCAACCAAGCGTATTTGGGCTTTTGTAGAAAATCCTAACAAACAAGACTGGGGTATGTATGCAAGTTTGGATGGAGCCGTATTTACTACTGCTGGTGGAGCAATTAAAAGTACTTTAGATATAAATGCATTTGGATGGGGACAAATGCATGAAGCGGGACATGCAAGACAACAACACCCATGGACGTGGAATGACCTTAGAGGAATGGGAGAAGTAACTGTTAATCTATATTCTTTGGCTGCACAAAAGCAATTATTCCCTGATCAACAAACACGTTTAGAAAAAGAGGGGGATTATGATAGAGCCTTTGCGTATTTAAAACAAACTGATAAAGATTACAAAAATATTGACGACTTGTTTGTGAAACTTGTTATGATTTGGCAGCTTCATTTAGCGTATGGTGAAGATTTTTATCCGAATCTTCACAAACTATATAGGGAATTACCAAATGAACAACTTCCTCAAACAGACGAAGAGAAAATCCAAGCGTTTATATACAATACATCAAAAGTAGCGAAACAAAATTTACTTCCGTTCTTTGATCAATGGGGACTGAAGGCAACGCCAGAAACAAGAAAAAAAGTAGATGCTTTGAATAACCCGACATTAGTTGCCCCTATCTGGGAAGCAACTGACTCTAAACCTATAAAACCACTAGCTGCATTGTCGAAAAAAACAATGAAAGCAAGTGCAAACAGTGAGGAATCACGTGATCCAGCTAGTAATGCTATTGATGGAAATCCAAATACAATTTGGCATAGCCAATGGAATGTACAAAATCAATATCCATACAATTTAACATTAGAACTTGATAAAAATCAAACAATTTCACAAATAGACTATCTGCCAAGGCAAGATGGGAACCAAAATGGCCGTATTTTAAACTACAATATTTATACAAGTGTAGATGGGGTTAATTATGAAAAAGTATCATCGGGAACATGGGAGAATAACAGTGATAAGAAAACAGCGAAATTTGATCCTGTTACTGCAAAATATATAAAAGTAGAAGTGACGAATGGAAATATTGGATATGCCTCAGCAGCAGAAGTAGATGTTCTAACTGATTCTACATCTGTTAAACCATATTTATTGCCTAAAAGCACAATGAAAGCAAGTGCAAATAGTGAGGAATCAACTGGTTCAGCTAGTAAGGCGATTGATGGAAAAACAGATACAATCTGGCATAGCAGTTGGACAGCAAATCAATATCCATACAATTTAACATTAGATCTTGATAAAAATCAAGCGATCTCAAAAGTAGACTATCTGCCAAGACAAGATGGTTCGGAAAATGGCCGTATTTTAAATTACAATATTTATACGAGTGTAGATGGCGTTAAGTATGACAAAGTATCATCGGGAACATGGGAAAATAATAGTGATAAGAAAACGGCAATATTTAATCCTGTTACTGCGAAATTTGTGAAAATAGAAGTGACAAATGGACAGAATGGCTTTGCTTCTGCAGCTGAAGTAGACATTTGGGGATATTAATCATTTAGCAATATGAATGAACACGTTATCGTAGGGGGAGAGCTATTTGAGAATCACCTTGTGATAACGTGTAATAGTTTCGTAGAAAAGTACCAACAAGGATAAAACAAAGGGGAGCAAGAGCAATATTTTCTGAGAAACACAAAGAATAGTAGTTTTTTATTACAAGTATTATATTGAGGCATCCTCGTATTTTGAAAAACACGTTAAGAGTTTTTTGCTGGCTAATTTTACTGCATATTCTACTGATTGTACGAATTGTTCCCATGAAATGATAGATTGTAAGGATTCAAAAGGATCTTGTTCTAATTCTTTGGCTTCAATTAAAGCCTTCACGTGCCATTTGTAGTAACCGATTCTGATGCACTTCTCTCCCATTATCTAATGGTAAATTTAATTTTCGAATAAACTCTAGTCGATCCATAACCTTATGAAAATTTTTAATAGAAACGACACCTGGAGGTTGTCTCAGCCATGATAAGTACGAATATTTGTATCCTTTTCCTACTTTTAATAATGTATCTAATTGTTTAGCAATTGTATGTACGATAAAATCTGGAGCCTTTTCATTTGCAGATAATGGTCTTCCGGGAAAACGTAAGTAAGCGATTTGTATGGCAAAACCTAATCGATTGGCAGCACCGCGTTGTATATTTATAATGTGCAATTCCTCATCAGATATTGTGTAATAGCGTAGAATTCCTCTTTTGTCCATATATTCAGGAATTCCATAGAAACCCTCCCTTTGTGATGCAGTAAGAAGCTCTCTCTTTTTCAAATTCTCATTCCACTTTGTACGTTACTTGTTTAGAAAACTACACTTCTTTGTAATTAAATAACCTATCTTTATGATAATGACCAGATTGGTTATTTGCTACAGAAAACAAGACCTTAGCCTTCTCATTTCTTATAACTCTGTGCATATACTTAGTGCGACAATCACCGTTTTGATAAACAAACCAAACACGTTTGTTACATGATTCCTCATTTTTATAAACAATGTGAACAACGACGAGTACTCCTAAAACTATCGTTTTTTCAATTCATATTTTTCGATACATATTTTAATTTCCTAACATTGATGTTTTAAACTTCAGCTATTACAACTTATAACCAATGAAAGACTTTTGTAACATTTATGAAAGAGATATGAAAGATTTTTAAAGTAACATGAACTTTAGAGCATTGATTTTAACTTATTCAAAAGTAAAAAATCGTACTAAGAGAGAACAACAAAAATGAAAAAATATTTAAAACAAATGGGATCGGAAAGAAAATGATTCCTGCCATAGCGGATTAGGTATTTTTGCAGAATATATTTGATGTAAGGAAGTGCAATTATGAGTAATGTAAAAATTATTACTTACGTTTTAAGTAAACCAGAACAAGATCATAAAGACCTTATTAAAGCTATCAAAGATTATGAAACATGGGTAAAAATCACAGAGTTTACTTGGATTGTTGCAACCACTGATTCATGTATTAACATTATGAATATTTTAAAGAAACACTTGCATTCTAATGATCGCATGTTTGTAGCCGAGCTTACTGGTGTTTCAGCTTGGCAAAATATTCTTTGTAAAACTTAATTTTTAAAAGAATATCTTTAATTTAGAATAAAAATGGTTTTTACTGAGTTAACTGTGTTTATACATTGGAATCAGTTAACTAATCAATTTGGAATATTGATAACTGGGTATTCAATGAGAACGCAAGGAATGACCATTAATTCCCATCATCTAACTTGATTCTACGTAGGGGTATCCTACCATCAGGTTTCCATATATATAAATCTCACATTCTTAACAGTTTGTAAGGGTGTTAAGTATTGTAGTTAAAATCTAGAGCAGACAAAGGATTTCTAAAGAGTCGATGACACGTATATCAAAGAAAAGGTCAATGGATATATCTGTATCATGCCGTGGATTCCGAAGAAACTACGATTGATTTTTATCTCAGTAAAACAAGTGACAGCAGGACTGCAAAGCGATTCTTCAAGAAAGCTTTGTGGTCCTTTCATATTTTTAAGTCTCGTATTATACCAGTCTATAAGAATCCGGTTTATCTAATAGTAGTAATAGAAGAATTGAAAAAAGAGAACAAGATGACAACAGGCATACAAATCAAGCAATTCAAATACTTGAACAACATAGTAGAATAAACCCATTGATTTATTAAAAAGTGAGTTCGTTCTATGTTAGGATTAAAATCCTTTTACACAGTACAGTGCGTTATTCCTAGAATAGAAGTGATGCATATGGTGAAAAAACAGTGAAATATTTTACGGAACTAGTCTGTTCAAAATTAGAAAGAATCAAGTAACTATTTGACATTACTGCATAAACTTGATCCCCTTAAGATATGTATGATTTTTTCAAGAACATAACATGTTTGTACCAGGACCTTAATCTTCTAGGAATTAATGAACTACTAATCATACAGTATGCTGGTATTAAAATGACCATCTGGCTTATATAATTATTATTCATGATTTTTATTGAATGTATGCTCAAATTACTTCATTCTAAATTGGTAACGATATTCCATTACATTTATATAAATAGCTATATATATTTGTTATATAAGAATGAATAAGAAAAATATTTCTTTTGTTACTGATAAAAAAAGGAGATTTTATGTATGAAAAAAAGAATTGCAATAATAGAAGATGAAGACAATATAAGGGAAATATGCAAACGGTACTTAGAAAGGGAAGGGTATGAAGTATATACAGCTGTAAATGGAACAGAGGGCTGGTCTATATTTCAGCAATATCAACCAGATTTAATCATTTTAGATCTGATGATGCCGAAAAAAGATGGCTGGGAACTATGCGAGGAAATTCGTCAACAATCTAATGTTCCTATTATTATGTTAACCGCTAGGGCAGAAGAAAGAAATCGGATTTTGGGTTTAACAATGGGAGCAGATGATTATGTAACAAAGCCGTTTTCACCTCGCGAATTAGTACTAAGGGTTCAAATTATATTAAGAAGAGGAAATCAGACAACTATAGAAACGAAAGAACCCGTATCAGAAGTAATAGAGTTCCGAGATTTGGAGATTTATCCAACGAAGAGATGTGTACTTATTTGTGGACATGAAGTGGAGTTAACAAATAAAGAATTTGAGGTACTTTATATAATGGCCACACATCCAAAACAAGTGTTTTCTCGTTCGCAACTTCTTGAACAAATTTGGGAGTTTGAGTATGAAGGATGTACGAACACAGTAACGGTGTTAATGAGTCGTTTACGTGAAAAATTAGAGAAGCATTCAACAAAGAACCATTGGATTCATACGGTTTGGGGAATTGGATATAGCTTTGATCCCAATGGAGGAAATGAAACATGAAATTACGTTATCAATTGTTACTGATGAATCTATTAAGCACGAGTGTTATGGTAGTTGCTATATGGTATAGTGATACGAAAATGTTACTTAATCCGGAAGAAACACGGTTATTAACTGGAATTGCAATCATAGCAATGATTTTTTCAACCTTGCTTTACTGGCTACTAACACGTCCTATTATTAGATCTATTCAAAATTTAATTGAATTAACAAAACAATTTAGTGATAGACATTTTGAAACGATATATATAATAGGAAAAGAACCACGAGAGTTTAAAGAATTAGCAACAGCTTTTCAACAGATGGCGAAAAAATTAGAAGAGGGGTTTACTAAGTTAGAGGAAGGAGAAAAAGCACGTACAGAGCTGATTGCGAATATTTCACACGACTTACGAACACCTATGGCTAGCATACAATTGATGATAGAAGCATTACAAGATAATTTAATTGAAGATCCTGACATGAAAATGCAGTACATAACGACAATCCTAAAAGAAATACAACGATTAAATGGATTAATCAATGACTTATTTGATCTTTCAAAGTTAGAACTTGGACAAGAAGAGTTTTATCCAAGTTTATCACATGTGGACAGCATTCTACTAGAAGTACTAAATTCACATTCTATCTTATTAAAGGAGAAACATATCCATTTACAACTGTACGTTTCTGATACATTGCCTCGACTTTGGATTATGCCATGTAAAATAGCACGAGTTATCGGTAATTTGTTAAACAATGCAATCCGACATTCCCCTGTATCTGGAAAAATCGAGCTGATTGTAGAAGAAAATACACAAAGGCAACAAGTCAAATTTATTTTGCGTGATGAAGGAGAAGGCATTTCTCCTAATAATAAATTGCGCATATTTGAACGCTTTTTCAGAACGGACCCATCAAGAAGTTCACAATCTGGAGGTTCAGGGATCGGATTAGCCATTGTAAAATCATTAATCGAACTGCACAAAGGAGAAGTTGGCGTTAGAGATCGTTCGGATGGTAAACAGGGATGTGAATTTTGGTTTACTCTTCCCATTACTTCAGAACAGAAATAAGATCGTTGCAAGACTTTTGTAATAGTTATGTTATCGAAATGATAGACTTCCTTGTTAACATACATGTAAGCATTATGTTAGAGGA
>NZ_VOVA01000033.1 GCF_015071065.1 Bacillus cereus
TTTATATTACACCCCTAAACTCTAATCGTCAATATGTTTTTCTAAAAAAATATAAAAAGACTTATTCCTTTTAAAATAAGCCTTTTTATCCTACAACATTCTATTCATTTATTATTTTTCTATAATTGGTAATGAAACGATGAACTGAACGATCCCGTCCTCATACTCAGCTCGAATACTACCACCTTGCAACTCAACAATACTTTTCGCAATAGCTAATCCGAGCCCCGAACCTTCTGTTACTCTACTTCTAGATTGATCTTTCTTATAAAACCGTTCAAACAAGTTCCCTAACTCTTCTCTCGTAAACTCTTCACTATGATTTGCAATAACGATTTGTATATCCCTGCGCTGTCTTTGCAGAGAAACCTTTATCTCTCCGTCATCTTTACTATACTTAATCGCATTCATTAGCAAGTTGTCGAATACACGGACCATCTTTTCCGAGTCAATCATTGCATGCGCACGTTCCTCAGGAAATTTCTTAACAAATGAAAGCCCATGCTCTTCTGCCTGCGGTACTAACTCTTCTATTAATTGATCAAGCAACTCATTTACACACACTTCTTGTTTTTCTAATACAACTTGTTCATTCGTTAACTTCGTATACTCAAATAAATCTTCTATTAAATTCCTTAACTGCTCCGACTTCGCAAAAGCAATTCTTGTATACTCATCATATTGTTCTTTGTTTTCATATTTAGAATCTCTAAGTAATCGTAAGTACCCCATAATAGAAGTAAGTGGTGTACGCAAATCATGAGATACATTTGTAATAAGTTCATTTTTTTGTTTCTCAAGTTTACGCTCCTTCTCAATGTTATACATGAGCTCTTCTGCCATATTGTTAATATTCTCAGTTAAAGCAGCGATTTCATCTTCACCTTTCTTCTCAATACGATAAGCCAAGTTTCCTTTTTCTATTTCTTTCACACCTTCTGCCATCGCTTCGATCTGCTTCATCTTTCTCTTTGTTATATAGAAGAAAGAGAAAATGAATACAAGGACACCTATTAAAAATGGAAACGGTCCTTCTTGTGTATCATATATTACTTCACCTTCCGGAATCCCACTAACAAACATGTACAAATTCTTCCCTTCAATTGTAATAGGTGCAAAAGCTATAAATTCTTTTCTCGTACTTTCAAACTCATTTCTATCATTTGCATAATTAATCGCAAATGACGCTGCATTACGAATCGTATTATGCAAGTCTATTTGCTCCTCTTGTGCTTGCTTCGTTTTATATAAAACTTTACCACTTTCGTCAGTAACTAATATTTTTAAAGCTCTAGATCCTTGTTCTAAAATTTGGTTCTCCATTTCGATCATATTTGATATAGCTTCTAATTTATTTTCATGAACCGAGCTATTTGCAGCACTTTGAGCTTGTTGGTTAATTTGCTCCATACCTGCCCGATAATCGATAGTCGCTTCACGATTCGCATTCTCAAAAAATGGCGCTGCTGCTTTCGATGATAAAACTCCTAATAACGCACAAGCTGCAAAAGTAGTAATCAGTTGAATTCTTATACTCTGCTTAACGCTCTTCACTAGTTTCCCAACTAATCTTCTAGCTTCCCTAATATAAGTAAATGGATTAAATATCTTTTTCAATCTTATACCCCACTCCCCATACTGTTTTTATATATCTCGGCTTCCTTGGATTCTCCTCAATCTTTTCACGTACTTTTCGAATATGTACCATTACAGTATTATCAGACTGGAAAGATCTTTCGTTCCAAACTTTTTCATAAATTTGCTCAGCGCTAAAGACCATACCGGGATTACGAGCTAGCAATTCTAAAATTGAAAATTCCCTCGGAGTTAGTTTCACTTCTTCTCCCTCTACAATGACTTTATGAGTTGAAATGTTTATTGCCATATCCCCAATTTCTAACTCGTCCTCATTTTGAATAGCAAAACCATTCATTTTCATATAACGACGTAGCTGCGATTTAATTCTTGCGATTAACTCTAACGGATTAAATGGTTTCGTTACGTAATCATCTGCACCTGTTGTTAATCCTAAAATTTTATCCATATCTTGCGTTTTTGCCGAAAGCATAATAATCGGCATTTCCTTCGCTTCTCTTACTTTCATACACATATGAATACCATCTACTTTCGGCATCATAATATCCAATACAACTAAATGCACTTCATTTTCTTCTAATATAAGTAACCCTTCTTCTCCGTCCCCTGCCTGCAGTACTTTATATCCTTCATTCTTTAAATATATTGTAATAAGGTTCCTAATTTCTTTTTCATCATCTACAACAAGTATTGTTTCTCCTGCCACAATATCTCCCCCATCATTTTTTAATCCCCTAACTTCTATTATAAGAAAACTTCTGAAGAAAAACGTTCGGAAATCCTTAAGATTTTCTGAAGACGCAAAAAAGGTCTAGACTCCCCTTGAGTCTAGACCTTTCAAAAAACCCCTTTTATTTACGAACGTAGATGAAATATAGTACGAATAAAACTCCCATAACATACATAATTGGATGAATCTCTTTACGACGACCACTCACAACCATTGTAATTGGATAGAAGATAAATCCAATCGCGATTCCTGTTGCTATACTATACGTAAGTGGCATAGAGATGATTGTAAAGAACGCTGGTACTGCAATCTCGAATTTCTTCCAATCAATTTCTCCTAAAGACGAAACCATCAAGATTCCTACAATAATTAAAGCTGGTGCCGTTACAGCTGGTGTCACAACACTTAATAGTGGCGAGAAGAAAAGTGCCAGTAAGAAGAATCCTGCTGTTACAACTGCTGTAAATCCAGAACGTCCTCCTGCCGCTACCCCCGCAGACGATTCAATGTAAGACGTCGTAGTAGATGTACCTAGAATTGCACCAATTACAGTTGCAATCGCATCTGCAAATAATGCTTTTCCTGCACGTGGTAATTTATTGTTCTTCATTAATCCAGCTTGATTCGCAACCGCTACAAGCGTACCTGCTGTATCAAAGAAATCAATAAAGAAGAACGTTATAATAACAATCCCCATTTGAACAGTGAAAATATCCCCGAAGTGCGTTAACGCAACACCGAACGTTGGTTCTAGACTCGGTATTGCTCCCACTACCGCTTTCGGAGTATCAATTAATCCTGTTGCCACTCCTAAGATTGCCGTAAGAATCATACCGTAGAATACTGCACCATTTATTTTCTTAATCATGAAGATGATTGTAATAACAACTCCGAAGATCGCTAGTAACGTTGTGCCCTTTGTTAAATCCCCCAATCCAACAAGAACAGCATCATTTTTCACGATAATTCCGGCATTTTGGAATCCAAGGAAGGCAATGAATAATCCGATACCCGCCGCTACCGCAAACTTTAACTCTACTGGAATTGCATTAATGATTTTTTCACGAATACCTGAAGCAGTAAGAATAATAAAGATAATACCTGACATTAATGTTCCAGCAATCGCCGTTTGCCACGGAATTCCCATCGTTAACACCGCTGTATAAGCAAAGAACGCGTTTATTCCCATACCTGGCGCTAAAGCAATCGGATACTTCGCAAATATCCCCATAATTAACGAACCAATCGCCGCTGCTAATGCTGTAGCAACGAATACTGCACCTGGATCCATTCCTGTACCTGCCGGTAATCCTTTAACATTTCCAAGCGACAGCGTAGCAGGATTGACAAATAGTACGTAAGCCATAGATAGAAATGTCGTTAACCCTGCTATGAACTCAGTCTTATAATTTGTACCGAGCTCATCAAACTGAAAATAGCGTTTCATCCTACGTTTCCCCCGTTATATGATTACTCGCCGCATTTCACCCTAGCCCTCTTTTATCTATAAAAATAAAAAAGGCTCCCATTGCATATACATGGAAGCGTTCTATAAACAAAGACAAGTTTCCCCTCATCTTTATCAAAACGCCTCGTAGTCAAGCCATTTACGGTAGCTAGGTAGAAACTTTCGGGCCATATCCCCGATATTATACGACGGCATAATATTCACTTTTTGTTTGAATTACATACTCATATTAACTCGATGAGGTGGTTTTGTCAATTTAAAAACGAACATTTTTACAAACTTTTATAATTTCGTTCGTATAATCCCTTAAAAACAAAAAGATCCATCTATAAATGATAGATGGATCTTTTATTATAATACTATTCCCATTCAATAGTTGCTGGTGGCTTACTCGTTATATCATACACGATACGGTTAACGTGTTTTACTTCGTTTACGATACGTACAGAGATTTTCTCTAATACGTCCCAAGGGATACGTGCCCAGTCAGCTGTCATACCGTCGATAGATGTTACTGCACGGATACCTACTGTGTAATCGTAAGTACGCTCGTCACCCATAACACCTACACTACGCATACCAGGAAGCGCAGTGAAATATTGCCAAACTTCACGTTCTAATCCTGCTTTTTGGATTTCTTCACGTAAAATCGCATCAGATTCACGAACGATTTCTAATTTCTCTTCTGTAATTTCACCTAATACACGAATACCAAGTCCTGGACCTGGGAACGGTTGACGCCATACGATTTCATCAGGAATTCCTAGTTCTGATCCTAATACACGTACTTCATCTTTAAATAAAGTGTTTAAAGGCTCAATTAATTTGAACTGCATGTCTTCTGGAAGTCCACCAACGTTATGGTGAGATTTAATTGTTTGTGCAGTTGCTGTACCACTTTCAACGATGTCCGTGTAAAGTGTACCTTGCGCTAGGAAGTCCATTCCTTGTAATTTAGAAGCTTCATCATCAAATACGTAAATGAATTCATTACCGATGATTTTACGTTTTTGCTCTGGATCTTCTACACCTTTTAACTTGTTCATGAAGCGCTCTTGTGCATCCACTTTAATAACGTTCATATGGAAGCCTTCGCTAAATGTTTTCATAACACCTTCTGCTTCATCTTTACGAAGTAAACCGTGGTCAACGAAAATACATGTTAATTGGTCACCAATCGCCTTATGAATTAATACTGCTACAACAGAAGAGTCTACACCGCCACTAAGTGCGCATAATACTTTTTTGTCTCCAACAGTTTCACGGATTTTCTCTAATTCTACTTCGATAAAGTTCTCCATGTTCCATCCTTCAGAACAACCACATACGCCGAATACGAAGTTTTTAATTAAATCGTTACCGTGCTCAGAGTGACGTACTTCTGGGTGGAATTGTACACCGTATAAGTTTTCCGCTTCATTGCTCATACCAGCAATTGGACAAGACTCACTTGTTGCATCTACTACGAATCCTTCAGGTAAACCAGTTACTAAGTCACCATGGCTCATCCATACAACTTGCTCTTCTGGAAGGTTCGCATATAATTTTGATTCGTTCTCTACTTTAAGAACAGCTTTTCCGTACTCACGGTGGTTGGCACGTTCTACTTTACCACCGAAGTGTTGCGTCATAAGCTGCATACCGTAACAGATACCGAAAATCGGTAATCCTAGTTCAAAGATTTTTTCATCACAATGTAATGCACCTTCACCGTATACACTATTTGGTCCACCAGAGAAAATAATCCCTTTTGGATTCATTGCTTTAATTTCTTCTGCAGTAATTGTATGCGGATGAAGTTCACTGTATACACCGAACTCACGAATTCGACGTGCTATTAACTGATTGTACTGACTCCCAAAATCTAAAACGATAATTGTATCATGCTGCTTCTTCAAAATAATCACCCCAACGTTAGTTCTCGTATATAAATATTTTCACCAATTTGGCGAAAAGCATTACCAATATAATAAAAAAAGCCAGTCCTCCGCCTCTAGTCTCATAACAAAGAAAAGGCAGGGGTCTGGCTTTATAAAGAAAGATAGTCTCCGCTCTTTATAAATATAAGACACACTGCCTTCATAGTCAGGTTGTTTACGGTAACCCGGTAGAGACTCTCAAACCATATCATTGAGGATATATGAAGGATCGTTTTATATTATCTTCCTAGATTCTAACAATGAAGTGTCAGTATGGTCAAGAGAGAAAGCGACAAAATTCTACAGAAATTAATTTCCTTCTCTCAAAAACACAAAAAAAACATCCACTTCTATATAGAAGTGGATGTTTTTCGGGCAAACGGAATTACATCATTCCGCCCATACCGCCCATGCCCATGCCGCCCATGTCAGGCATTCCAGCAGAACCAGCTGGTTCTGGCTTGTCAGCAACTACAGCTTCAGTTGTTAAGAACATAGCTGCAACAGATGCTGCGTTTTGAAGTGCAGAACGAGTTACTTTAGCTGGATCTACGATACCAGACTCAAGCATGTTAACCCATTCGCCAGTAGCTGCGTTGAAACCAACGCCTACTTTTTCGCCTTTTAGACGCTCTACAACTACAGATCCTTCTAGACCAGCGTTGATTGCGATTTGACGAACTGGCTCTTCTAGTGCGCGAAGTACGATGTTGATACCTGTTGCTTCGTCGCCTTCAGCTACGATAGAAGCTACTTTCGTGTATACGTTCATAAGTGAAGTACCACCACCTGCAACGATACCCTCTTCTACTGCTGCACGAGTTGAGTTAAGTGCATCTTCAATGCGAAGTTTGCGCTCTTTCAACTCAGTTTCAGTTGCTGCACCTACTTTAATTACCGCTACGCCGCCCGCAAGTTTCGCAAGACGCTCTTGTAATTTTTCACGATCGAATTCAGAAGTTGTTTCTTCTAATTGCGCACGGATTTGACCGATGCGAGCTCCGATTTGTTCTGTGTTTCCAATACCTTCAACTACAGTTGTGTTTTCTTTCGTTACAACGATTTTACCAGCGCGTCCTAAAGATGCAACTGTAGCAGATTTTAAGTCACGTCCTAATTCTTCAGTGATTACTTCGCCACCAGTTAAGATTGCGATATCTTCTAGCATGGCTTTACGACGGTCACCAAATCCAGGAGCTTTAACAGCTACTACATTGAATGTACCACGAAGTTTGTTCACTACTAATGTAGCTAAAGCTTCGCCTTCTACATCTTCAGCAATGATAAGAAGTGGTTTACCTTGTTGTACCACTTGCTCTAATACTGGTAAGATTTCTTGAATGTTAGAAATCTTCTTGTCAGTAATTAAGATATATGGGTTATCAAGAACCGCTTCCATTTTGTCAGAATCAGTAATCATGTAAGGAGATGCATATCCACGATCAAATTGCATACCTTCTACTACGTCTAATTCTGTTGTGAATCCTTTAGATTCTTCTAAAGTAATAACGCCGTCGTTACCAACGCGCTCCATTGCTTCAGCGATTAATTGACCTACTTCTTCGTCAGCCGAAGAAATAGCAGCTACTTGTGCGATAGAAGATTTACCTTCGATTGGTTTAGAGATCGCTTTTAATTCTTCAATTGCAGCAGTAACAGCTTTTTCGATACCTTTACGAAGACCCATTGGGTTTGCACCAGCTGTTACGTTTTTAAGACCTTCACGAATCATAGCTTGTGCTAATACAGTTGCAGTTGTCGTTCCGTCACCAGCTACATCATTTGTTTTGCTAGCAACTTCTGCTACTAATTTTGCACCCATGTTTTCGAATGCATCTTCTAATTCGATTTCTTTTGCGATTGTTACACCGTCATTTGTAATAAGTGGTGAACCAAATTTTTTCTCAAGTACAACGTTACGACCTTTTGGTCCAAGCGTTACTTTTACTGCGTTTGCAAGAGTGTCGACACCGCGAAGCATCGAACGACGTGCTTCTTCACTAAATTTAATATCTTTTGCCATAATAATTGACCCCCTTGGATTTTTAAAA
This sequence comes from Bacillus cereus, assembly GCF_015071065.1. Lineage (GTDB taxonomy): Bacteria > Bacillota > Bacilli > Bacillales > Bacillaceae_G > Bacillus_A > Bacillus_A cereus_BA. The sequence continues at coordinate 7,765 of NZ_VOVA01000033.1, forward strand.
TGTATATAATTAACCGATAATTGCTAAAATGTCACTTTCACGTAAAATCAAGTAGTCTGTACCTTCGTATTTCACTTCAGTACCTGCATATTTTGAGAAGATGATAAGATCACCTGCTGCTACCTCTAAAGCAACACGCTCACCATTTTCAAGCACTCGGCCAGTACCTACTGCAATAACTTTACCCTCTTGTGGTTTTTCTTTTGCAGTGTCTGGTAATACAATACCACTTGCTGTTTTTTCTTCTGCTTGAACAAGTTCAATTACAACGCGATCACCTAATGGCTTTAGCATGAACAATAACCTCCTCATTTTCTTATGTAAATTTTATTTATTAGCACTCAAGTCACCCGAGTGCTAACACACTTCTAATAATAAATAATCTCAATTTCTTTTGCAAGTAAAAAAATCATAATTTTTTCGCAAATTACCTTATAAACGTTTCTATATAGAATTGCTGCACCTTCTAATGCCTTTACTATATGAATCGTTGTTTCTACTTCTCATATGTTACAATATGAAAGACACCCTAAGTTGTTTTCGCTATACATACAACTTTTTCCTGTCTCCTATTCCATTTTCAAATATAGATTTACAAAAAAATAATAATACGGATGAACGTTTATATCACAGGTAGGATATGTACATGTTATCCTATCTTACCTCATACACTAGAGTTAGAAAGGATGGTTAAACCATTTGAAAAAACAATATTGGTGGATTATCGTTACATACATTTTGATGCAGTTATCAGGGATTGCTGGATTACCGCTCCTCCTGAAAACTGGACTATATGATAATAAGGGATTTACTAGAGAGGAAAAATTTCAGCTCATAACTGGCCATTGGGCAATCATTAGCTTCTTTATTGCATTATGTATCGTACTTTGGTTACTCAGAACAGACATTCGTGACAGGCATTTAGATAAAATGCGCTCTTCTGTTCCAGCTACAGTTGGTTGGATTTTTATCGGGTTCTTCTTAGCACTTTTCTCACAAAGCATTGCAGGTATGATTGAAATGCGTTTATTAGGGATTACACCTGGCTCTGAGAATACAGCAAGACTTATGGACATCGCTAGAACGACACCTTGGTTCCTTATTGTTATATCTATAATAGGCCCTATTCTAGAAGAAATCGTATTTAGAAAAATTTTATTTGGTACACTTTATAAGAAGTTTAACTTCTTTATTGCAGCTATCATTAGTTCGCTTGTATTCGCAGCGATTCATTTTGATTTTACTCACTTATTGGTATACACTTCTATGGGGCTCGTATTTGCCTTTTTATATGTAAAAACGAAGCGTATTATCGTACCTATTGCAGCCCATGTTGCAATGAATACATTAGTTGCAGTCGCTCAAGTTGTAGTAAGCAATGAGCAAATTCAAGAAATGATTAAAGAAGCTGAAAAAATGCAAGGCTTTATCGGAGGATTTTTAATATGAGAAACTCACCATTGTTCATGGCTGCATTGTACTTCCTTCTTGGATGTATCTTTACACGCTTCGCTATTACGAACGTGACAGATACAATCTGGAATATGTGGACAATACTTTTTGCAGTTATGGCAACAATTGATTTTAATTTGGCACTTCGCCTAATATTAGTCAAATTCACAAAGAAAAAACAATAATAAAACGCAGAGGTCGCTTCCTCTGCGTTTTATTGTGGATAATTTTTCAAAAAGTAAACAAGTGTTTGTAACTCTACAGCTAAATCAATATGATGAATTCTAATGTTCTCTGACACATTTAATCGTGCTGGTGTGAAATTCAAAATACCATGCACATTCGTTTCAGCTAATCTATCTGCCACAGCTTGCGCTACTGTAGCGGGTACTGTTAATATTGCCACTTGTATATCATTTGATAATCTTTCTTCTAATTCATCTAAATGATATACAGGAATGCCCCCGATTTCTGTTCCAACTTTCTCTTCACTAACGTCAAACGCCATTTCAATTTTTGTATTATTGTTTTTCGTGAAATTATAATGTAAGAAAGCGGTCCCTAAATTACCTACTCCAATAAGTGCTACACGTGTTATATCATCTTGATCGAGTGTTTCGCGGAAAAATGATAATAAATAATTTACGTTATATCCATACCCTTTTTTCCCTAACGCTCCAAAGTATGAGAAATCTCTTCGAATAGTTGCGGAATCAACCTTTACCGCTTCACTCAATTCGGCTGATGAAACACGTTGCTTACCAGAAAGAGATAAGTTTTGGATAAATCGATAGTATAGAGGCAATCTTTTGGCAGTGGCCTGTGGAATTTTTTGCTGATCCATATAACCTCTCCTCTCTTCCTATCTTTATTCATATACTTGAATCGAATACAGAAGTTTAGTACTTATGAATTTCCCTGTATAATAAAGAGAAGAAGTATTCTCTCTTTATTTTAAACTATACACTATTTTTAGTATGATTGAGAAATATAAACATGGCAAAGTTAAGAAATTATTTGAGGTGAAAACATTGATTTTATTACAAGTAAACGGGCTTTCGAAATTATACGGTGCCGAAACGATTCTTGCAAATATAAAATTGGAAGTGCAAACGAAAGATCGTATCGCATTAGTCGGACGGAATGGTGCCGGAAAATCTACATTATTAAAAATTATCGCCGGTGAGTTATCTCATGATGGTGGTGAAATTATAAAGCCGAAAGATGTCTCAATGGGATATTTAGCTCAAAATACCGGATTAGAAACGTCTTTAACAATTTGGGATGAAATGTTAACCGTCTTTACACACTTGCAGCAGATGGAGACAAAACTTCGAAGGCTAGAGCAAGAGATGGGAAAAGAAGAAAACTTTTCAAATGCGGCTATATACGAGAAATTATTAGCTGATTATGACCAATTACAATTAGATTATAAAGATCAAGGCGGCTATCAGTACGAAGCGGATATACGCTCGATTTTAAGCGGTCTTGGCTTCCCAGTTGAAACACATCGGACGACAATTTCTACATTAAGTGGTGGACAAAAGACTCGATTAGCTCTTGGGAAATTATTATTAACTAGACCAGACTTACTTATTTTAGACGAACCTACAAACCATTTGGACATTGAGACACTAACATGGCTTGAACAATATTTACAAGGCTATCCTGGCGCGATTTTAATCGTTTCCCATGACCGTTATTTCTTAGATAAACTCGTTACACAAGTATACGAAATTTCTAATAAGGAAAGCCGACGATTTGTTGGTAACTACAGTAAATATTTAGACTTAAAATCAGCTCTATACGAGCAAGAGATGAAGCGTTATGAAAAACAACAAGATGAAATTACTAAACTGGAAGACTTTGTGCAAAAAAATATAGCTCGCGCATCTACGACAAAACGTGCTCAAAGTCGCCGTAAACAATTAGACAGAATGGAATTATTAACTAGACCATTAGGCGATTCTAAATCAGCTTCCTTCCACTTTGATATTGAAAAACAAAGTGGAAATGATGTTTTACAAGTGAAAGATGCAACTATTGGCTATGACCAGGACCCGATTATTGAACATGTAAATATGCGCTTAACTCGCGGTGACAGTGTTGCCTTAGTTGGGCCGAACGGAATTGGAAAATCTACATTATTAAAATCCATTGTGAATAAGTTACAGCTATTACACGGAGATGTTGCTTTCGGATCAAATGTATCTGTTGGTTATTATGATCAAGAACAAGCCAACTTAACATCTTCGAAGCGAGTTTTAAATGAACTATGGGATGAATATCCCCTGCAACCTGAAAAAGAAATCCGCACTATACTCGGCAACTTTTTATTCACAGGGGATGATGTACTAAAACCAGTATCTTCTCTTAGTGGTGGACAAAAGGCTCGAGTAGCTCTTGCAAAACTTATGATGCAAAAATCCAATTTATTAATTCTTGATGAGCCAACGAACCATCTTGATTTAAATAGTAAAGAGATTTTGGAGAATGCTTTAATTGATTACCCAGGTACTCTTCTATTCGTCTCTCATGACCGCTACTTTATTAATCGCGTAACGACAACCGTTGTTGAGTTATCAACAGAAGGTGCGCAAGAATATTTAGGTGATTACGATTATTACGTTGAAAAGAAAAATGAAATGATTGAACGTGCGGAACTAGAGCAAGAAGATGAAGTACCTGTTCAAAAAGTGGTGGCACAAGAAAAATTAAATTATCTCGAAGAAAAAGAACGCAAACAGTTAGAGCGTCAACGTACTCGAAAAATTGAAGAACTGGAACAAAATATCGTAGACTTAGAAGAAGAAATTGCTACTTTAGAAGACCAGCTTTGCTTACCAGAAATATATGCAGATTATGAAAAGGCTAGTGAAATTACAACTAAAAAACAAACACTGCAAGAACAGCTTGAAGCTTGTATGGCAGAATGGGAAGAACTGCATATATAAGAGAATTTAAAAGAGGAGGATGTCTCATAAGTCGGGCTTTTTGACGAGATGACCTCCTTTTTATTTTCTGCTTTGGAATCAATACCATAGTAAATGAAATTATATAAACGATTCGACAAGGATTGACAATAGTAGCACGTTGTATAGCAAGAGGAGGATGTTTCAAAATGTTTTTTGGACATCTCCTTGTTTTTTATTTCCCAAAAAAGAATTTCTTCAAAGGTCAGACTTCATCTACGTTATCCACAAGGTTATACACATATCCACCTTTACAATATAAACTTCCAAGTAACTTTTCCACATTATCCACAATCAAGAAAAAAGTTATACACATTTTATGTACACAAAAAAAACCATATTATCAACAGATAACATGGTTTTTATCCACAAGTTGTGGTTAATTTTGTGTATAACTATGCTTCAATATCTAATCCAGGATTTGCATTTAAAGCTAATGTAGCGCGTTTTCCTTGTTCGTATGCAATTGTACCTGCAGCTGCAATCATCGCTGCATTATCTGTGCATAAAGATAGAGGAGGAATAATTAGCTCTATATTTTCTTTTTGTGCAAATTCTACTTCTAAACGTGCACGAAGCCCTTTATTAGCAGCTACTCCACCAGCAAGAAGCACTTGTTTTACATTATAAGCATCTGCTGCACGAGACGCTTTCGTTACAAGTACATCTATTACACTTTCTTGGAAACTTGCTGCTAAATCTTCTGGTGCAATTTCTATACCGCGTTGTTTTGCGTTATGCACAGTGTTGATAACTGCTGATTTCAATCCACTAAAGCTGAAATCATACGAATCAGGTTCTAACCACGCACGAGGCAAATCAATTGTTGGTTTTCCTTCATGCGCAAGGCGATCAATATGAGGACCACCTGGATAAGGCATTGATAATGTACGAGCTACTTTATCATAAGCTTCTCCTGCCGCATCATCTCGCGTTTCACCAATCACTTCAAATGAACCATGTTCTTTCATATAAACAAGCTCCGTATGCCCACCGGATACAACAAGCGATAATAACGGAAATTGTACTTCTTTTACTAAACGGTTCGCATAAATATGACCAGCAATATGATGAACACCAACTAGAGGGATATCATGAGCAAAAGCCACAGCTTTCGCTGCATTTACACCTATTAAAAGTGCTCCAACTAAACCTGGGCCTTCTGTTACAGCAATTGCATCAATATCATCAAAAGTGATATTCGCTTCTTTTAAAGCTTCTTCTAACACAACTGTGATTTCTTCTACATGATGACGGGATGCAATCTCTGGTACAACTCCGCCAAAACGCTTATGACTTTCAATTTGTGATGCGACGACATTTGCAATGATTTCCGTTCCATTTTTAACAACTGCTACAGCTGTTTCATCACAGCTTGTTTCAATACCAAGTATAATCGTATTTTTTTCCATTATATATTCACCCACATTACAAGACCATCTTCCTGATTGTCTGCATAGTATCGTTTACGAATCCCACCATTTTGAAATCCGTATTTTCTGTACAACTGCTTTGCTACTTCATTTGACACGCGTACTTCAAGTGTCATTGTTTTTACTCCTAATCCTTTCGCTTCGGAAATGACTTCTTTCAATAAGACATCCCCTAGCTTTTGACCTCTGTATTCTGGCAGGATAGCTATATTTGTTATATGTGATTCATCAAGAATTATCCACAATCCACAATATCCAATTACGAGACCATCTTTTTCTAGCACGACATAATGTGCATGTTCATTCACCTCTAATTCACGGTGAAAGGCATCTGCAGTCCAAGGGGTTGAAAAAGATGCTTCTTCAATAGCTACAATTTGAGCAATATCATCGAGTGCCATCTTTCTAAATATCATATCCATCTTCTGTAGGCCCCTATTGTTTTTGACTTTCTAACCATTTTGTTTCAGCTTCAGCTAAACGAAGATAGCTAGGAACAAACGTATGCACGTCTTGTTCTTCTTTTTGTAATCCTAAAAATGCTAATTCACTTGGTCTTGGGTTATTCTTAGTGAACGGAGCAAATACAGCTTGATCACCTAAATATTCTACAATTGTTTCTTTATGCAATTTAACATCGTTACCAATAAATAAAACAGGCTGTTCTTTATCTTTTAACATTTGCAACCAGTCAACAATAAGAATAATTCGGTCTTCTTCTATTGAAGTTATACGCTCTCCTTCATATGTATATAACCCCGTGTAAATTTGACCACGTCGGCCATCAAATAAAGGACAAATTAGTCCATTAAAATTAGTACCATTTGCAGCCACCACTTCTAAACTTGATACACCTACAATTGGTATTTGAAGTGACCAAGCTAATGTTTTTGCAGCTGTCACACCTATACGAACACCTGTATATGATCCTGGTCCAGCAGCTACAACAATTTTAGTCAATTCTTTCGGCTTTACACCGCATTCTTTTAACAGTTTCTCTACAGCTGGCATAAGACGTACAGAATGGTTTTTTGTTAAATTTGTAATGATTTCCCCAATCACGTTCCCTTCCTCAATAAGGGATACACCCATTACGTAATTTGAAGTATCAATTGCTAGTACTTTCATCTTGTAATAGCTCCTCACATAATCTAATATAGCGATTTCCAATTGGCTCGAGTACAATTTTTCTTGTATCATCTCCAGCATGGAATAAACTAATTTGCAACTTCTCATTCGGTAAATATGCTTCTATTAAATGGGCCCATTCTACTACTGTAATCCCTTCACCATAGAAATACTCATCAAATCCTAAATCTTCTTCACTTTCCGCTAAACGATACACATCCATATGATATAGCGGTAACCTTCCTTTATATTCTTTAATAATATTGAAGGTAGGACTATTTACGACTCTTTTCACTCCAAGACCTTTTGCTAGTCCTTTTGTAAAAGTCGTCTTGCCAGCTCCAAGATCACCTTCTAAAATAATTACATCTTGTGCCTTTACAAGTCCCCCTAATTTTTCTGATAATCGCTGGGTTTCTTCGGAAGATTTTGTTGTTATTTCATATTTACTCACAGACTTCACCTACTTTACTCACAATGTTCTCTGCTCTTTATTATACAGGTTTTAAATATATAAAAAAGTCCTTAGGAGTTTTCCTAAGGATAGTTTGACTGTCTTTATTAGTTTTTTGTTAAAACAAATAAAAAAATACGAAACAACTTGTTTCGTTCTTTTCTTTATAT
>NZ_VOVA01000034.1 GCF_015071065.1 Bacillus cereus
TATTTCCCATGAAATAGGCTAGGCTCTCTTAGTAAAAATGCTGAAATGTAGTAAGGGATTTTTTGAGCAGAAATATTAAGAAATTGATAAATAAACGGATAATCTTCAGAGCCGTAGCTTCCAAGTAGGTCATACCACCAATCAGTTTCATACCTAGAAATCATGCTTAAATTATAGAGCAATAAGTAATGAACAAGGAGCTCAGGTAATACTGGTTTAGGATTTCTAGGATTGTTCGTAAGTGGTAAATAATAAGTATCAGTGAGCTGTTCATAGTAAAAAGGGGTGCTATACATAGGATTCCATGAGTCGATAGGTGCAGTAAAAAATATATTTGATCCACTAGTTTTTTTAGGGATATGTTGTATAGATAAATGCTTACAAGTTGACTCAATGTAACGCGAAAATCTCTCTGTAGTCATATGTAATCGATCCAGTATATCTACCGAAAAAGAGAGTTCATTTTTATTTATTGAATCGATTTTATATAAAGTTGATCCTTTTTGACTATAGCGAAATAAATTTTGTAATTCAGGGATATTTCCCATTAGCTCTAACATATTAAACTTCTCCGCTTCTAAGTGTTTCATGTGAAACAGTTGTTCTGCAACGTGAGTAAACAATCCATTTTTCTGTATTTTCACCTCATCTTCTAAAAAATGATACCCCTGTTTTTTTCGTTTACGAGTTGTAACGCCATGAGCTAAAACGGTAGTTGATTCTGGGTAGTTAGGATCAATAGTTAACAAGCAAGCTTTAAATAGTTGGCTAATTCCATAAAATAACAACATCGGCTGAATCGAAAAGGGGGCCACCTTATATAATTCATAATAATTTTTCCCATGTTCTAAGTAGTAAATAAAGGGATAACAGTTTTCAAAACTTTTTTTTTCAGCATCTTGTATGGAGAATTTTTCATAACAACGGGCAAGATAACGTTGTACATTTTGAGATGAAAAGAAGAAACTTAATTGCTGCCAAGTACAATGTGTTTGATGCATATATTACGCTCCTTTTATTGTCTAAAAATTCTAACATATATATACGTCCTTGACAGTATTTTAACCAATTGATAAGCTACTAATAATAATTTCTGGTATCATGGGGGGAAAAATTATGTGGGAATCTAAATTTGTTAAAGAAGGTTTGACTTTTGATGATGTATTACTTGTACCAGCGAGGTCAGATATATTACCAAGAGAAGTAAGTGTTAAAACAGTTTTATCTGAAAGCTTACAGTTAAACATCCCGTTAATTAGTGCAGGAATGGATACAGTAACAGAAGCTGATATGGCTATTGCAATGGCTCGTCAAGGCGGTTTAGGAATCATTCATAAGAATATGTCTATTGAGCATCAGGCAGAGCAAGTTGACAAGGTAAAACGCTCTGAAAGCGGCGTTATTTCAGATCCATTCTTTTTAACTCCAGAACATCAAGTATATGATGCGGAACATCTTATGGGAAAATACCGTATCTCAGGTGTACCAGTTGTAAATAATTTAGATGAGCGAAAATTAGTTGGTATTATTACAAACCGTGATATGCGCTTTATCCAAGACTACTCAATCAAAATTTCTGACGTAATGACAAAAGAACAGTTAATTACAGCCCCAGTTGGTACTACACTAGGAGAAGCTGAAAAAATCTTACAAAAGTATAAAATTGAAAAGCTTCCTCTTGTTGATAATAGCGGTGTATTACAAGGGCTTATTACAATAAAAGATATTGAAAAAGTAATTGAATTTCCAAACTCTGCAAAGGATAAGCAAGGACGCTTATTGGTTGGAGCAGCAGTTGGTGTAACGGCTGATGCAATGCTTCGTATCGATGCATTAGTAAAAGCGAGTGTAGATGCAATTGTACTTGATACAGCTCATGGACATTCTCAAGGTGTTATTGAAAAAGTAAAAGAAGTTCGAGCAAAATATCCAGCACTAAATATTATTGCTGGGAATGTTGCTACAGCTGAAGCGACAAAAGCATTAATTGAAGCTGGTGCAAATGTAGTTAAAGTTGGTATTGGACCAGGTTCTATTTGTACAACGCGTGTTGTAGCTGGAGTTGGTGTACCACAATTAACAGCAGTTTATGATTGTGCAACTGAAGCTCGTAAACACGGCATTCCAGTTATTGCAGATGGCGGTGTTAAGTACTCTGGTGATATGGTTAAAGCTTTAGCAGCAGGAGCACACGTTGTTATGCTAGGTAGTATGTTCGCTGGCGTAGCTGAAAGCCCTGGAGAAACTGAAATTTACCAAGGTCGTCAATTTAAAGTATATCGTGGTATGGGTTCTGTTGGAGCAATGGAAAAAGGAAGTAAAGATCGCTACTTCCAAGAAGGAAACAAAAAACTTGTTCCAGAAGGTATTGAAGGACGAGTACCATATAAAGGACCTTTAGCAGATACAGTTCACCAATTAGTTGGTGGATTACGTGCAGGTATGGGATACTGCGGAGCACAGGATTTAGAATTCTTACGTGAGAATGCGCAGTTCATTCGTATGTCGGGTGCTGGTTTACGTGAAAGCCATCCTCATCACGTACAGATTACAAAAGAAGCTCCAAACTACTCATTATAATGTCTTATATGTAAATAGACGGAGATTTGATATCTCTGTCTATTTTTTTTTGATTATGTTAGAATAACGGTTATGTGAGTACATAGATATTGGGGGTAGCAAAAGTGAAAGGTATGTTTTGCAAAAGATTCATTGCGTTGGTAACAGTGCTTACACTAGCTTTTGGCATGTTTGCACCATATAGCAATGCATCAGCAGAAACAGGAGCTGCTTTAAACATCGAAGCAGGTGCGGCGATTTTAGTTGAAGCGAATTCTGGGAAAATTGTATATCAAAAGAATGCAGATGAATTATTATCAATTGCTAGTATGACAAAGATGATGAGTGAATATTTAGTTCATGAAGCAGTGGATAAAGGAAAACTTAAGTGGGATCAAAAAATTAAGGTTTCTGAATATGCATATAAGATTTCACAAGATGCTTCATTATCAAATGTTGCATTAGAAAATGGTGGCCTGTATACAGTAAAAGAGTTATACGAGGCAATGGCAATTTTTTCTGCAAATGGTGCAACAATTGCATTAGCAGAAGCAATTGCAGGTAAAGAAGTAGATTTCGTAAAAATGATGAATGATAAAGCGAAAGAACTAGGATTGAAAAATTATAAATTTGTTAATTCTACGGGTTTAACGAACAAAGATTTAAAAGGAATGCATCCTGAAGGTACAACACCGGATGAAGAAAATAAAATGTCTGCGAAGGATGTTGCAACTTTAGCGCAACATTTAATTAAAGATTATCCAAAAGTGTTAGATACAGCAAAAATCCCGAAAAAAGTTTTCCGTCCAGAAAAAGAGAAATTTGGGATGTCGAACTGGAACTGGATGTTAAAGGGTTTAGTTAAAGAATATGACGGAGTAGATGGTCTAAAAACAGGATCAACTCCAGAAGCAGGGGACTGCTTCACTGGTACGGTTGAACGAAATGGTATGCGTTTTATTTCTGTAGTTATTAAAACAAGTTCTCATACAGCGCGTTTCGATGAGACGAAGAAATTATATGATTATGGCTTTGCTAACTTTGAAATGAAGAAAATGTATGAAAAAGGTTCTTCGGTCAAAGGAAAAGAAACGGTAAGAGTTGAAAATGCGAAAGATAAAGATGTAGCAGTTCAAACGAAGCAAGCTGTTTCACTTCCGGTGCCAAAGGGAAGTAAAGACGTTTATAAAACAGAATTTAAACAAGGAAATAAGGGACAAGAAGCACCTCTGAAAAAGGGAGTTGCACTTGGCCAAATGGTTGTAACGTCTAAAGATAGTAATGATCCTGGATTTTTATCAGGAAAATCATTACAAGTAGACCTTGTAACAAAATCTGAAGTAGAAGAGGCAGGCTGGTTCACACGTTCTATGCGCGGAATTGGTTCTTTCTTTAGTGGTATGTGGAATAGTGCTGCTGATACAGTAAAAGGTTGGTTTTAAAAGCTCCTCATTGTAGGAGCTTTTTCTTATTCCTATTTTTCATACCGACTTTATGAAAAAGTAGTGGACAAGCATCAGATAGTTAGTGGTAGAATGTAAGAGTATTCTTAATTTTCTTCTTTAACGGGGGAAAGCAATTCACCTAGGGGGGTTTTTGTACATGACAAATGTAACAGGGACAGAACGTGTAAAACGTGGAATGGCAGAAATGCAAAAAGGCGGCGTTATCATGGACGTAGTTAACGCTGAGCAAGCAAGGATTGCAGAAGAGGCAGGCGCAGTTGCTGTTATGGCATTAGAGCGTGTACCTGCAGATATTCGTGCAGCAGGTGGCGTTTCTCGTATGGCAGATCCAACAATTGTTGAAGAAGTTATGGGTGCTGTGTCAATTCCGGTTATGGCAAAATGCCGTATCGGTCACCTTGTAGAAGCACGTGTATTAGAATCATTAGGGGTAGACTATATCGATGAGAGTGAAGTATTAACTCCTGCTGATGAAGTATACCATTTAAATAAACGTGATTACACAGTTCCGTTTGTATGTGGTTGCCGTGATATTGGAGAAGCTGCACGTCGTATTGCAGAAGGTGCATCTATGCTTCGTACAAAAGGTGAGCCTGGAACAGGAAACATTGTAGAGGCAGTGCGTCATATGCGCCAAGTCAATGCAGAAATCCGTCAAGTTGCAAATCTACGTGAAGATGAGTTAATGACATATGCAAAAAATACTGGTGCTCCTTATGAAGTACTACTTGAAATTAAACGCCTTGGTCGCCTACCAGTTGTAAACTTTGCAGCAGGTGGTGTAGCAACACCTGCAGATGCAGCGTTAATGATGCAACTTGGTGCTGATGGTGTATTTGTTGGATCTGGTATCTTCAAATCAGAGAACCCAGAGAAATTTGCACGTGCAATCGTTGAAGCAACGACTCATTATGAAGATTACGAACTAATTGCAAGCCTTTCTAAAGGATTAGGTAATGCAATGAAAGGTGTCGAAATTTCAACGTTATTACCAGAACAACGCATGCAAGAGCGTGGATGGTAATTAAAGGAGATCTTTAAAATGGTGAAAATCGGTGTACTAGGTCTTCAAGGTGCTGTTCGTGAGCATGTGAAATCAGTTGAAGCAAGTGGTGCAGAAGCTGTGGTTGTAAAGCGTATAGAACAACTTGAAGAAATTGATGGTCTTATTTTACCAGGCGGTGAAAGTACAACAATGCGCCGTCTTATTGATAAGTATGCTTTCATGGAGCCTCTTCGTACATTTTCGAGGTCTGGTAAACCAATGTTTGGTACATGTGCAGGAATGATTCTTCTTGCGAAAACGCTTATTGGCTATGAAGAATCACATATTGGTGCTATGGATATTACGGTTGAGCGCAATGCGTTCGGACGCCAAAGAGATAGTTTTGAAGCTGCACTTTCAATGAAAGGTGTGGGAGAAGACTTTGTTGGTGTATTTATCCGTGCTCCGTATGTTGTAAATGTAGCTGATGATGTTGAAGTACTTTCTACGCACGGCGAGCGAATGGTAGCGGTAAGGCAAGGACCGTTTTTAGCTGCTTCTTTCCATCCGGAATTAACGGATGATCATCGTGTAACAGCATACTTTGTAGAAATGGTAAAAGAAGCGAAAATGAAAAAAGTTGTATAAGTAACTTGCAACTTGTATAAGATTATAGTAAATTGATGGTAACAATTTTATAAAATAAGCGTGTTGATAGGAAGTAGTAACAGATGTTGTTTCTTATAGAGAGTCGATGGTTGGTGGAAATCGATAGAAACAGTTTGTGAATCCATCCTGGAATGGAATGTGGAATATCTTTTGATTAGTAAGCATTCCCGGTGAAGAGCCGTTATTTCTACTTGAGAGGAAAGCGGTAATGCTTTCAACTAGGGTGGCAACGCGGGTTAACTCTCGTCCCTTTGTATAGGGACGAGAGTTTTTTGTGTTTTATAAAATAAAAGGAGGAGTATATAATGCTTGATATTAAATTTTTACGTACGAATTTTGAAGAAGTAAAAGCAAAATTACAGCATAGAGGCGAAGATTTAACGGATTTTGGTCGCTTTGAAGAACTTGATACGAGAAGAAGAGAGCTACTTGTTCAAACGGAAGAACTAAAAAGTAAACGTAACGAAGTATCTCAACAAATTTCAGTATTAAAGCGTGAAAAGAAAGATGCGGAAGCTCTAATTCTAGAAATGCGTGAAGTTGGGGAAAAAGTAAAAGATCTTGATAATGAGCTTCGTACAGTTGAAGAAGATTTAGAAAAATTAATGCTATCTATCCCAAATATCCCTCATGAATCTGCTCCAATAGGTGAAACAGAGGATGATAACGTAGTAGCACGTACTTGGGGAGAAGTGAAAGAATTTACTTATGAGCCAAAACCACATTGGGACCTTGCTACTGATTTAGGGATTTTAGATTTTGAACGTGCTGGGAAAGTAACAGGAAGCCGATTTGTATTTTACAAAGGTGCTGGTGCAAGATTAGAACGTGCTTTGATTAGCTTTATGCTTGACCTTCATACTGATGAGCATGGATATGAGGAAGTATTGCCTCCTTATATGGTAAACCGTGCAAGTATGACAGGAACAGGACAACTTCCGAAGTTTGAAGAAGATGCATTCCGTATTGAAAGTGAAGATTATTTCCTAATCCCGACAGCTGAAGTACCTGTAACGAATATGCATCGTGATGAGATTGTGAGTAAAGAGCAATTGCCGATACGATATGCTGCGTTTAGCTCATGCTTCCGTTCTGAAGCAGGTTCAGCTGGTCGTGATACACGCGGTTTAATTCGCCAACACCAATTTAATAAAGTTGAACTTGTGAAGTTCGTGAAACCAGAAGATTCTTACGAAGAGTTAGAAAAATTAACAAATGATGCAGAGCGCGTGTTACAATTATTAGAGTTGCCATATCGCGTTATGAGCATGTGTACAGGAGATTTAGGATTTACAGCAGCGAAGAAATACGATATTGAAGTATGGATTCCAAGCTATGGTACATATCGTGAAATTTCTTCTTGTAGTAATTTTGAGGCCTTCCAAGCGAGACGCGCGAATATCCGTTTCCGCCGTGAGCCAAATGGCAAACCGGAACATGTTCATACACTAAATGGATCTGGTCTTGCAATTGGACGTACAGTGGCAGCTATTTTAGAGAACTACCAACAAGAAGATGGTACAATTATAATTCCAGAAGTTCTTCGCCCTTATATGGGAGGAAAAGCAGTTATTAAATAAGTTAAAACATTCATCGGTATGAGTGATTGGTAATTATGGACGTTGTCAGCAGTGTCATCAAGGAGAGGAAAAGTAAAATTTTCCTTTCCTCATAATTTATTATAGTAGGGTTGACTAACTGTTTTTCTTTTGATATTATATTTGATGTCAATATGGAGGTATACCCAAGTCTGGCTGAAGGGATCGGTCTTGAAAACCGACAGGCGGCGAGAGTCGCGCGGGGGTTCGAATCCCTCTACCTCCTCCAGATATAATTGACAACAGCGCATATAAGTGGAGATTGGAGAACTCGTTACCAACACGTAACGAGTTTTTATTTTAAAACCAATCGTAAAGTATGATGTAAGGATATAATGTCCTTATTACACACTCATATTCCGATGATTATCTTCATAGATATGAAAGGAGTTAACATGGATCTTATTATACAAACGTTTCCTTTAGATGGAAAAACTTTATATTATGTACAATGTCCTGTCTGTAAGAACAATAGAATTTTAAACAGTGGTGCAAATGTGTCACGCATTATAAGTGATGATACATTCCGTAAACTTTGTGGTTGCACTTGTGATGTAAAACAGGTTGCAAAAAAAGTAGAGGTGCCAAAAGAAGCTGAAAAACCAGCGGTGCAAAAAGAAGTAACTCCAAAACGTACAGGGAAATTACTAACAGCAGTAATTAATGGGAAAGAAATGACTGTTAAAGAGATTGCTGAAACATATGATATTAGTACGAGTACTGTTCGTCAACGTATTAATGCTGGAAAGCCAGAGAGTGAAATTATTGCTTCGACAAAAAAGAAAAAGTAATTTCATAGGAAAACCCGTGCATATGCACGGGTTTTTTATTTTACAAGTTTACGTGTTTGTTTTAAAAAATGTCCAATTTTTTTAATGATTGGTTCGATTGAATCGCCATCTTTTAAAATATCGTACTCATTAATATTTAAGCGTAAAATAGGGCATGAATTAAAGTTATTAATCCAGTTTTCGTAACGTCCATGCATCTCTTCCCAATACTCAATTGGTGTTTGCTGCTCCATTGGACGTCCGCGTTCTTGAATACGATCGACAATATCATCAAACGAGCCTTCTAGGTAAATTAATAAGTCTGGATGAGGGAAGTAAGGAGTCATGACCATAGCATCAAATAAACCTTTGTATGTTTCATAATCAGTTTCAGTCATTGTGCCCTTTTCGTGATGCATCTTTGCGAAAATACCAGTGTCCTCATAGATAGAACGGTCTTGAACAAAACCGCCACCATATTCGAAAATTCTTTTTTGTTCTTTAAATCGTTCTGCTAAAAAATACACTTGTAAGTGAAAGCTCCAGCGTGTGAAATCAGCATAGAACTTGTCTAAATATGGGTTGGAATCTACTTTTTCAAAAGATGTACGATAACCTAAAGCGTTAGCTAATGCAGTTGTCATAGTTGATTTACCGACACCTACTGTTCCAGCAATAGTGATAACTGCATCATTTGGTATATCATATTTTTGCCTTAAATTCATTGTTATTTCGACTCCTTCAAGAGAGTATTTTGAAGAGCGGATAAGATGACATTTAAATCATCAGGATTTCTTACAAAATCCATATCGTCTCCATTAAATTTCAATACTGGAATATCTGGATGGTCATTTTTGAAAGCATCCATTGCTGTTTCGTAATCTTTTGTAAGCTGTAGCAAGTAATTTGGATCCATGTTTTTTTCGAATTCTCTTCCGCGCATCGCAATTCTTTTTTGTAATGTTTCTAGGCTCGCTGTTAAATAAACGATGACATTTGGTACAGGCATATCTTGCGTAAGAATGCGATAAATTTGCATGTACTTGTCATATTGAGAATCTTTTAATGTACGGGATGCAAAAATTAAATTTTTAAATATATGATAATCTGCTACTACAGGCTTCCTTTGATTCAAATACTTTATGTTAATATCCTCTAGTTGTTTGTATCTATTACAAAGAAAGAACATCTCTGTTTGAAAACTCCATTCGTCGATGTCTTCGTAGAATTTTCCTAAAAAAGGATTTTCATCAACAATCTCTTTTAGTAAGTGGAGTTGCATGTGAGTTGAAAGTTCCTTCGCAAGTGAAGTTTTTCCAACACCAATTGGTCCTTCAACCGTGATAAATGGTACTCCGGTCACGCTGTTTCCTCCTTTCAATCAGTGATTTACCGTGACTACTAAAAACACAAAACAGAATTATTGTAGCACAAGAGGGGAGCGAGCGGACTAATTTGATATAAAAAGTTAGAAAATAGATATGTATTAATTAAATTTTATTTGGGATGACGGTACAATATTTGCCTTTAATGTAGCTTCCATTATTTTTAAAGCATGTTCATTATCTTGCTCGTTATTAGAAGCGATGCAATCCCGTGGTACATAAAGTGTATAATTTCTCATATGGGCATCATTAGCTGTAAAAAGGATGCATATGTTCCCGGCAATTCCTGTTAAAATGAGATTTTCAATTTTCAAATAACCTAATAAAGAATTCAAAGGTGTTTCATAAAAAGCAGAGTAATGTGGTTTAATAAAAATGTAATCGTCAGTATGCGGAGCAATGGCCTCGATAATATTTTGACTATACTCATTTGTACAATGAGTAATAAGTTGATCAATATCAGATCTCCAAAGTTGATAGTGGTCATTGACATAAATTATTGGATAGCCCAATGATTTCATGGTGTCCTTTAATTGTAAAATGGGGTTCTTTATAATTTCACATTTCTGTGCCAGGATGGGTCCGTGGGAGAATTGAAAATCATTAATCATATCGATAATGAGTAAGGCAGTATTTTTCATATGTAATTCCCTCTCTTTCTTCTTTAGGTTGGATTGAATTTGTAAAAGTTATCCCACCTGCAAGAAATGAAAAAGTGTATTTTATTTTTGGTGAAAGGACTATATTATGGAGCGAGATATATATTTTATGAAGTTAGCAATAGAGGAAGCGAAGAAGGCGGAGGCGATACAAGAGGTACCAATTGGTGCTGTAATTGTGCTAGATGGTGAAGTGATTAGTGTCGCACATAACTTAAGAGAAACTGAACAGAGATCAATAGCTCACGCCGAGCTCTTAGCTATTGATGAAGCTTGCAAAAAATTAGGTACATGGCGTTTAGAAGATGCAACGTTATATGTAACATTAGAACCTTGTCCAATGTGTGCAGGGGGAATTGTTTTATCGCGTGTAAAACGGGTTGTATATGGTGCGAGCGATCCGAAAGGTGGATGTGCAGGTACATTGATGAATCTTTTAACTGATGAGCGTTTTAATCATCAGTGTGAAGTAGTGGCTGGTGTACTTGAAGAGGAATGTGGTACGTTGTTAACGATTTTTTTTAGGGAGCTTCGTAAGAAAAGAAAAGAAGCGAAAAAACTAGAGAAAAGTAATGGTAACTAACGTATTTGCATTTTGTAAAAAAACAAGTTATACTGATAATGCCTTATCCAAGGCAACCGAATATTGGTTTTAACTTTGCCGTGCTAAGCGGGGAGGTAGCGGTGCCCTATACTCGCAATCCGCTCTAGCGAGGCCGAATCCCTTCTCGAGGTTATGCTGCTGTAAGGTCTGCCTTAAGTAAGTGGTGTTGACGTTTGGGTCCTGCGCAACGGGACCCCGTGAACCTTGTCAGGTCCGGAAGGAAGCAGCAATAAGCGGGTTTTCTCGTGTGCCGCAGGAGTGCCTGAACCGAGCTAACTGCTTGAGTAACGCTTATGGTACGTAATCGACAGAAGGTGCACGGCAGTTATATATGTATACAAAACTCACCTTAATATAAAGGTGGGTTTTTTGTATGGAAAATAACTTTTGGAATCTATAAACAGAATGGGTTATAATAAATGAGATAATAACCTTTGAGGGAGGCCGTATTTTCGTGTCATACCAAGCGTTATACCGAACATGGAGACCGCAAAAATTCGAAGATGTAGTCGGTCAAAAGCACGTGACAAAAACGTTGCAAAATGCCCTTCTTCAAGAGAAAGCTTCACATGCTTATTTGTTTTCTGGGCCGAGGGGAACAGGGAAAACGACAATTGCGAAAGTATTTGCAAAGGCAATTAACTGTGAACACGCCCCGGTAGCTGAACCTTGTAATGAATGTCCTTCTTGTTTAGGAATTACACAAGGGTCTATTTCAGATGTATTAGAAATTGATGCGGCTTCAAATAACGGTGTAGATGAAATTCGAGATATAAGAGATAAAGTAAAATATGCTCCAAGTGCTGTAGGATATAAGGTATACATTATTGATGAAGTTCACATGCTTTCTATGGGTGCCTTTAATGCGCTTTTGAAAACTTTAGAAGAGCCGCCAGGACATGTTATTTTTATTCTGGCGACAACAGAACCGCATAAGATTCCAGCTACAATTATTTCGCGTTGTCAGCGTTTTGAGTTTCGAAAGATATCAGTAAATGATATCGTTGAGAGGTTATCGACAGTTGTAACAAATGAAGGTACGCAGGTAGAAGATGAAGCGTTACAAATCGTAGCGCGTGCCGCCGAAGGTGGTATGCGTGATGCGCTCAGTCTTATCGATCAAGCTATTTCTTATAGTGATGAGACGGTGACGAGTGAAGATGTTTTAGCTGTAACAGGATCTGTATCTCAGCGATATTTAGGTGACCTGGTAGAATGTATACGTGAAAATGATGTATCAAGAGCGTTACGTATTATAGATGAGATGATGAGTAAAGGGAAAGATCCGGTTCGCTTTATGGAGGATTTCATTTACTACTATCGTGATATGCTTTTATATCAAACTTCACCACAATTAGAACATATGTTGGAACGGGTAATTGTAGATGATCAATTCCGTACGTTAAGTGAAGAAATGCAACCGGAAGTAATCTATGAAATTATTCATACCCTTAGTAAGGGACAACAGGAGATGAAGTGGACAAACCATCCAAGAATATTCTTGGAAGTTGTTATGGTGCAACTGTGTCAGCAGTTTATGATGCAAGCAAACGGCGCAGATCGTTTACAAGCGATTATGAACAGGATGCAGCAGCTGGAGAAAGAGTTAGAGCAAGTTAAAAAGAATGGCGTGCCAGCTGGTGTGCAGCAGGAAGTAAGAGAGACGCGGGCAACACCAAAACCGGTACGAACAGGAAGTATGAAAATTCCTGTTGGACGTGTGAATGAAGTGTTAAAGCAAGCGAAGCGTCAAGATTTAGAACAGTTAAAAGCTGTATGGGGCGAATTATTAGGAAGGCTCAAGTCACATAACAAAGTAGCATTTGCTGTTTTATTAGAAAATAGTGAACCAGTTGCGGCTTCGGATGATACCTATGTGTTAGCATTTCAATATGAGATTCATTGCAAAATGGCTAGTGAAAATCGAGAAGCGATGGATACATTGGAACAAACTCTTTTTGAATTGTTAAGTAAAAGGTTAAATATGATTGCTATCCCAAAAAGTGAATGGGGTAAAATTCGTGAAGACTTTTTACAACGCGAAGGCGGGGATTCTGAAGAAAGCCCAGAACAAAAAGAAGATCCTCTTATAGAAGAGGCTGTAAAATTAGTAGGGCAAGAACTTATTGAAATAAAAGAGTAATAATAATGAGGAGGAATTAATTATGATGCGTGGCGGAATGGGAAATATGAATAATATGATGAAACAAATGCAAAAGATGCAAAAGGACATGGCGAAGGCGCAAGAAGAGCTTGGCGAAAAAACAGTTGAAGGTACAGCTGGCGGCGGAATGGTTACTGTTATTGCAAATGGTCATAAGCAAGTTCTTGAAGTGAAAATTAAAGAAGAAGTTGTAGATCCAGAAGATATCGAAATGTTACAAGACTTAGTATTAGCTGCAACGAATGATGCACTTAAAAAGGTTGATGAACTTTCAAACTCTACAATGGGCAAATTTACAAAAGGCATGAACTTACCAGGTGGAATGTTCTAGGAGGATATTGATATATGCATTATCCAGAACCGATATCAAAATTAATCGATAGTTTTATGAAGTTGCCAGGAATCGGACCGAAAACAGCGGTTCGATTAGCGTTCTTCGTGTTAGATATGAAAGAGGATGATGTACTAGGTTTTGCGAAAGCACTTGTGAATGCAAAGCGAGATTTAGCGTATTGTTCTGTATGCGGACATATCACTGACCGCGATCCTTGTTATATTTGTGACGATTCGCATAGGGATCAATCGGTTATTTGTGTAGTACAAGAGCCGAAAGATGTAATTGCGATGGAAAAAATGAAAGAATATCAAGGTGTATATCATGTTTTGCGTGGTGCCATTTCTCCAATGGAGGGAATTGGACCTGAGGATATTAATATCCCGCAATTATTAAAGAGACTACAAGATGAAACGGTACAAGAAGTGATATTAGCAACAAACCCTAATATTGAAGGGGAAGCTACAGCGATGTACATATCCCGCCTCTTAAAGCCAACAGGAATTAAAGTAACTCGTATTGCACATGGTCTGCCGGTTGGTGGAGATTTAGAATATGCAGATGAAGTAACGCTATCGAAAGCTTTAGAAGGCCGTAGAGAGATATAAGAGGAGAAGGGAAAATGTTCTTTCAAAAAAAGGGTAAGTTGCGTAAAGAGTATGACGATAAGTTAATTGTATTATTAGAAAAGGTAAAGAATGAATGGCTACGTCAGAAGAGACTGGTTGAACAAAGTGTTGAGCCGTCTCAAGATGTACTTTGTTCTTTAAAAATAGCAGAGGCGAAATATTTTTTCTTGTTAAAAGAAGCAAAACGTCGTCCTGTGAAAATGGAACAATGGTAAAAGGTCCTGCTTTTTAAAGCGGGACCTTTTGCTTTTTATCGATTTATTTGTGAGTAACAGGGCTACTTTATTTTTGGGATATACAGATGAGAAGGAAACGGCGGGAATGGAATTAGTTGTATCTAATTGTTAGTGCTTAGAAGAAATATTACTGATTAAAGGTTATAAAGATGAAGTGGTAGGAGTTATGTTATAGATGTTCTTTTTTATTGTCTTGTCCCATACAAATGGATATGTATAGGTCATTCATAAGGAGGAAAAAATGAATTCTACAATTATTATTGTTGGTATTCTTGCTTTGGTTTTTATTTTTCTTGTTTTTGGTGTTTCTGCTAAACCAATACGTTTTATAGGGAAAGCACTCTTTCATGTCACTTTAGGTATAGCGTTACTATTTATTGTGAATGTTGCAGGGACATATTTCGATTTTCATATTCCGATTAACATGGGCACAGCTACAGTATCAAGTTTATTAGGGGTGCCAGGTGTTGCTGCATTAGTGATTATTAAGCTATATATAATGCCAAGATAAATTTATTTTGGCATTTTTTAAAAAAGCGTTGACTTATCGATTAGTAATATGATAAATTAATAAGCGTCGTCAGGAACGAAAGAAAAAAGTTGTTGACAGATTCAAGTCAAAATGTTAAATTATAAAAGTCGCTGAAACGCGGCA
>NZ_VOVA01000035.1 GCF_015071065.1 Bacillus cereus
GGGATATTTACTTTTCTGAGCTTGATAGCGATGGACGATATCCCTATTACGTAATGATTGTTAGACGTCCAATTTGATTACACTCTTCAGCGAACCAAAGATCGCCATCCGGACAAAACGTGATACCATGTGGCTCTGCATTATTTGTAGGTATCGTATATTCCGTAATAACTCCTTCAACTGTAATACGGCTGATTTGGTTACCTCCCCATTCTGTAAACCAAAGATCTCTGTTCTTCCCGGGTATTATGGCATGCGGACGAGCGTTCGGCGTCGGTATAACAAATTCTTTGACCTCACCTTCGAACGTAATTCTACCAATTTTATTGCCCATGATTTGCACAAACCATATTGCTCCATCTGGTCCGCTCGCAATTCCAACTGGCCCGGAGTTGGGTGTTGGGATTGGATATTCTTTGACCTCACCTTTAGTGGTTATTCTCCCAATCCTATTGTTCTGATTCTGTGTAAACCATAATGCACCGTCTGATCCCAGAGTAATAAAAGAGGGAAATGATTTGGAGTTAGGCAATTCAAACTCGGTGATTTCCCCTGACTTTGTTATTCTTCCGATCCTACCATTATTCATTTCTGTAAACCATATTGCTCCATCTGGGCCTTCCGTTATGCCAAAAGGTGCAGCGTTCGTTGTAGGGAGTACATATTCTTCAAAAAGACCGTTCATCGACATTTTACCGATCTTGCTTGAGTTATATTCCGTAAACCATAAGTCACCGGTCTGGTCCGAGATAATTGACATAGCTCCTGCATTTGCTGTCGGAATGGGAAAAGAATTTATTTCACCAGTAGCATTTACTCTCCCAATTCGATTCCCTTTCTGTTCCGTAAACCACAATGCTCCGTCTTTTCCTACGGTTATTCCATATGGCCCTGAATCTATTTCATTGACCACATATTCTTGTATCGTGATCCTCATATCATTTCCTCCCATTGAAAATTTCGAGTCTTGTTTTTCGGTATAATTTAGTTTAAAAAAGGACATTCCTGGTATTACAGTGGATGCCCTTTTTGCTAAATTATAAGATATTTTGTTAGAATTCAAAGTCTAGAATCATTTTACTGGTTTGACCTGTAAACTTATAATTATAGGACCCTTTCAGGCTTTCTAATTCACCAGTAGCTTTGATGATTGTTGCAGGGGAATCTAGATTTCCTTTATCAAATATCCCTTGCTCTATAGCTGTAAATGTCCCTCGTTTTCCCATATAAATTCCTTCGAAATGCAAAAATCCGGAAATTTTAGCAGTAGCCAAGTGACCATCATCTATAGTTGATTCTAAATAATATAATAAATATTCAACAAAAGCTTTTCCTTTTAATTCACCGTCAATATCATATTCGACATGGGCAATATTAATAGGGAAATCTTTTCTAGTGTCATTGACTGGCTTTTCATCCCATTTACTTACTGTAAATGTTACTTCCATACGTGTAAACCTCCCTTCATCATTAGATGAGTAATCTACCTCCAGTATATCACCTAAAAAGCACCATCAATAATTATATCTCATAGGAGTGTTTCTAAAGTAACGGATGCTTCTGGTAAGTGTATAATGATAATAAAGTTATTGAATTTTGATTAATAAAAGCTAAGAGCCTTACTACATTCTACGTAGCAAGGCTCTTTAAAGTTGTTTCAAATTATATCCATCTGTTTATATAATACTTAAAAAATGAATAATAAAGTTGTTTACTTCTTATTGACTAACGAATCTGTTCGTTTAAGTGTAACTCTTCACAATTACTTGATATTATATAGGTGAATAGAAAGATAAATTAAAATTTAGTTTAGTAGTTGTAAAGTAGGTTATTTATATTATTCTCTTATAATTTTTCAAAAAGGAGAGTCTATGAAAAAGATTATTGTTTTTGTATTAACGATATTTATATTATTCTCAGGATTCGCAACACAAAGTTATGCGTTGTCAGATTCGAAATCTGCGGCAATACAAGCGTTGCTAGATGATGCCTCTCGTATATCAGGTGTGCCGGGAATGTCAATCTCAATACTTGCTGATGATGAAGTGTTCTACTTTTCTTCAGGGTATGCAGACCGTGAAAAGGGGTTGTCTGCAAGTGAAAATACACTCTATGAGTTAGCCTCGGTCAGTAAAGCTTTTACCGGTATGGGTATTATGCTGTTGGAAGAGCAAGGGCTGCTCTCAATGACTGACCCTGTCCAAAAACATTTACCTTGGTTTACGTTAAAGTATCAAGGGAAACCTGTTGATATGCAAAGCCTTACACTAAATAACTTTCTTCACCATACCAGTGGTCTAACAAATATTAGGCATACTCAAAATATTCCACAAGGCAATACACCGGATATGTTGCAAAAGACTGTGGAAATGCTCGTGGATGCTGAATTGGCGTTCCCTCCCGGTGAACAGTATAACTATGGAACCGTTAATTATGACGTATTGGGTTTGGTTATTGAGATTGTGTCGCGACAAAGCTATGAAGACTTTATGAGGGAACAGGTATTTCAGCCGTTAGGTCTTCACCAGACGTATGTTTATAAAGAAGATGCTCAAGCCACTGGACAGTTGGCACAGGGCTACCGTTCTTCCTTTTTTATGACAACTCCATTTAAAGCTCCGGATTATGCTGGGAATAAACCCGCAGGCTACATCATTTCTAATACAAAAGATATGGCGCGTTGGATGGGCATACAGATGGGTATCGTGCAGGACATACCCGAAATATTTCACACGGTTATCGAAAAATCACATAGGGGTGATATGTCTGTTTCGGCTGTCAACGATATGTATTATGCGGCAGGCTGGTCGGTAAACGCCGACCAAACGATTATAGAACACACTGGGGGCAATCCAAATTTCAGAACCGAAGTAGCCATACTGCTAAATGAACGAACAGCCGTCTGCTTGCTGAGCAACGGCGCAAATACCAATATAAACCTGGTACTAAAAGTTAAAGATATTTTAGACGGCAATCTAACTCAGTCATATGAAATAAGCGGCACACAGCTTTTGGATATCATTTTGTCGTCTATCACAATTATTCTTTGCCTATTGGCCGTTTTGCTATTTCTCTTAGGATTACGCAGAAGGAAAACGAATGTGCGGCAGCCAATGACAAAAAAGAGAATAATCGTAATAGTTATTTTCCTGATCGCTACGATTGCCCTGGGTATACTGTGCTGTGCTTTCGATTGGTCAACGATACTTATTTGGCAAACATATAGTGTTCTTACAGCTTTGATTTCGTCAGCATTATTAACAGCAAGCATTACATGGTTTGTATACACTCACCGATAAAATACCTCGCTCCCAAGATAAGCATAATGTTATGTAATTAAATTTCAATTTATCGGTATGCTTAATTTGAAAAACATAAGACTTTTCGGTGTCTTTTTTAATATCATCGACAATTTTCCCAGTCAAACCTAATTACTATTGCTTCCACTAACCTGCTCCGTTCGTGGAATAAGGATTTTTAAACAACTATATTATTTTTTAAATGACTTTATTGTAAATTAAACAAATTTATTATTTCTGCACAGTAAGACCCTGTTAAGAACAAAAGACGACTTATCTTTTGTTCTTCTTATATGACATTGAAGGTGAATTTTATTTAAAAGTTTACTTTCGTATTTACAATGAAATACAAATGATTTTTATTAATTTGTTATTTTCATACTTTTGCAAAACTTATTTTCACTATATGAAAATAAAAACAATTTATGAAGGGATTCTTTACAAACAAAAAGAAGGCATCTCGAATAAAGATTAATCAAAATGGCCTTCTTTACACATGCCCATCAACTTAAGCATTCAGAATTACCCCAGAACGAAAAAATTTCGTTCTGGGGTAATTTACTTTTCTTAGCTTGATAGCGATGTGGTGCTACCCCATGCCAATCAACTTAAGAAACTTCACTACCCCCAAAAGTAAAAAACGTTATTCTTTCTAAAAAGCTAACTAGAAAGGATGACGTTTTTTATGAATCTTTCGATGTTGAGAAATACATTCTTCCCCAAAACGAGAAAATGTACATCTCCAGATGAAATGTACATTTCTTTGTTTTGAGGATTCTTCAAAATATTATCTTGATAGCAATGTAGCAATACCCCTAAGAGGCCTAAAAAACCTCTAATCGATAAATTCATGTTACTATTCTTGATATTACTGTTGAGCCGCCTCCGGTAGTTCATCAAAGATTAGTCTTTTAAAAATGTTAATAATGCTTCATTAAATTCTTTTGCATGAGTTGCGTTTAATCCATGAGGACCACCCTGTATTACAGCAAGTTTACTACCAGGAATGGAATCATATGTGCGTTTTCCACTTAACTCAAAAGGTACAGTTGCATCAGAGTCACCGTGAATAATAAGAGTAGGTATATTGAACTTTTCCAAGTCTTTTCTAAAATCGGTCATACTAAAGGCGGTAATACAATCGAGTGTTCCTTTAGGGGATGCACTAGCTGCAATATCCCAATTATATAAACGAAATGGCTCACTAACTAAATCTGTTCGATTACCAGCTGCGAAAAATCCCTTAGTAAATTCGTCAAGAAATGCAAGGCGGTCATTTATCACGCCACTTTTGAATTCTTCAATTGCTGCATCATCTAATGCCCCTTCAGGATGATCCTCTGATTTGTATAAATATGGAGGAACTGCTCCAGCAAAAACAGCCTTTTCAATACGATCTGTTCCATATGTACTAATGTACCGAGCTACCTCGCCTCCACCCATAGAAAAACCAACAAGTGTTACATTTTGAAGATCTAAATGTTCTATTAGTTGATGTAAATCAGAAGTAAAGGTATCATATTCATATCCTTCCCACGGCTGAGATGACTTTCCAAAGCCTCGACGATCATATGTTATAACTCTGTATCCAGCCTCAACAAGAGCGGGAACTTGGTATTCCCAAGATCGACCACTTAACGGCCAACCATGAATTAGTACAACTGGTTTTCCAATACCATGATCCTCATAATATATCTCAATTGGTGCTTGATTTTCGGTTCCTACAGTAATTTTTGTCATTCTTCTACCTCCAAAAAATATTCTAATATATATCCTTTTCTTCAATAATCCGGATGAATCTCGTAACCTATTTATGCACGTTTATGTTGTGAATTCTAAGCATGAAACTCTATTGTTCCGATGAATTCATTTTCTGTTTTTGTAGCAATTCCCCATCTAATACCTTTTTCATCATGAAATAATTGCTCAACATTCCTCATATTCAATTCTAATAGCAAAAATAGGTAACTATCAATATTGTTCTATCTATAGAATGTATAGGTAAAACCAATCAATTTTATGGTAAAAATAACTATAGTTACCATCTATACAAATTATAGATAATTTAGAATTGATTAATGAATTGGTTTTCAAATACTATAAATTTGTATAGCGCTTCATGTTCTGTGAATGGTGCTATAACTAATATTAACGGTCAGTTTAGTTATAAACTAATCGTAACAAACGAAGAAGTTTATGATAATATTCCACTGTTTAAACTTTCTTCGATTACTTAATTTTTAGGAGGAATACATAATGGCTGATCTCTATTCTCGTATTAACAAAGATGATGCTGTCGTTCTTTTAGTAGATCATCAAACTGGTCTTATGTCCGGACTAGTACGCGACTATAGTGTTGATGAATTCAAGAACAATGTTTTAGCTCTTGCTCACACTGCTAAGTTTTTTGATTTACCAGTTATTTTAACAACAAGCTTTGAACATGGACCTAACGGACCTTTAATGCAAGAATTGGTTGACCTCTTTCCTCACGCACCAAAAATAGCTCGACCAGGACAAATTAACGCATGGGATAATGATGATTTTGTAAAAGCAATCGAAGAAACTGGAAAAAAACAAATTATCATCGCGGGCGTAGTTACGGACGTTTGCGTTGCTTTCCCGGCACTTTCCGCTATAAAAGCTGGATATGAAGTATTTGCTGTTACTGATGCTTCAGGAACTTTCAGTAAACAGGTTGCAGATGCTGCCAATACGCGTATGGCACATAGTGGCGTGCAACTTATGAACTGGTTTAGCGTAGCGTGCGAATTACAACGCGATTGGCGCAACGATGTCGAAGGTTTTGGCAATTTGCTTGCTAGTAATCTTCCAGGCTATCAAAATATAATTGGAAGCTATATGGGAGCTCAGCGAGATCTTAGTAAACAAAATGCATAAATGTATTCCAAAGAAATAGCTTTAAATCACTTTTTAAAAAGTGGATAGTATAAATTTAGCGCTGATTAAATCAGCGCTCTCTTTTAAATTAAAAAGTATAGCAGAACTTTTATTTTTACGATTACAGTTTTAATTAACGGAAAATAAATTACTTTCTAAAAAAATCGGAACAATTTAAAAAGGAGCGTTTTATTATGAGTAATTTAGAATTGTTAAATCCCGAGAACAGTGCCTTAATTTTGATTGATTTTCAGCCTCAAATGACTTTTGGAGTTGCAAGTATTGACAGACAAACATTGATTAATAACGTTATGCTGCTTGCTAAATCAGCAAAAACTTTTAACGTACCTACTATTCTTACTACAGTTGAAACACGCAGCTTTTCTGGTTATTTTTGGCCACAAATTCTTGACATATTCCCAAACCATGAAATTATAGAACGTAGTTCAATGAACTCTTGGGAAGATCCAAAATTTGTTGAGGCAGTTAAAGCAACAGGTAGAAAGAAATTAATATTTGCAGCACTTTGGACTGAGGTTTGCCTTGCATTCCCTGTACTTGAAGCAATTAAAGCTGGCTATGAGGTTTATGCAGTTGATGACGCTTCAGGTGGTACTAGTTTGACAGCACATAACGCTGCTATGCGTCGTGTAGAACAAGCTGGTGCAATTCCAGTGACAGCAATCCAAGTTTTACTTGAATACCAACGTGACTGGGCACGCAAAGACACTTATGATGCTGTTATGGAAATTGTAAAAGAACACACTGGCGCTTATGGTCAAGGCGTAGAATATGCATATACTATGGTACATGGCGCGCTTCCAAGCAGAAAATTATGAACCAAGAAAGAGTGACTGTCGGAGAGACTCATATTGGGAACACGATGGATGCTAGCGGTCCAGTAACAACGATTGTTACATGGAAAATTCAAGAAGGTAGAGAAAAACAGTTTGAAACATGGAGACATGAAATCGAAGCTGCCGCTACTAAATTCCCAGGGCATTTAGGCGTAAATCTAATAGTCTCCAATAACGAATCCAGAGAGTATACTGTTATTTTTCGCTTCGATACGTATGAGCATCTACGTGCTTGGCAAGAATCAGATATTCGTCAAGATTTGTTAAAACAGGCAGAACAATTTCAAGCTACTAATCCAACTTACAAAACGGAAAGTAGTTTGGCCTATTGGTTTGTTACTCCGAAAACGCCAGTTCCACCGCCAAAATGGAAAATGTCTATTGTTACCGTTCTTGGTGTATGGCCTCTTAGCATGTTGGTTCCTAAAGTGATAGGACCTATTATAAAAAATATGAACCCTATTATGTCAGCTTTTTTTGTTTCTGTATGTATAGTGTCCTTGCTATCATGGGTAGTCATGCCGATTTACGGTAAAATATTTCATCCATGGTTACAAAATAATAGGAAGTAGACGAGGTGTGAACATGAATTTACCGGATATGATCTTATATAACGGGAAAATTACTACCCTTGATCCCTCTCAACCTGAGGTATCTGCTATCGCCATAACTGATGGTTTAGTCACTGCAGTAGGTGGAGATGAGCTTCTTGATAGTGCCACAGAAAAAACAAAAAAAATAGACCTTAAAAGAAAGAGAGCTATTCCAGGCCTGAATGACTCTCATATACACGTTATTCGTGGCGGTCTTCATTATAATATGGAATTACGTTGGGAAGGTGTGCCATCACTTGTTATTGCTCTGGAAATGCTTAAAGAGCAGGCAAGGCGTACACCTGCTCCTCAGTGGGTAAGAGTAGTTGGAGGTTGGTCTGAATTTCAATTTAAAGAGAGACGGATGCCAACTTTGGAAGAGATTAATGCCGTTTCTGAAGACACTCCTGTCTTTGTGCTACATCTTTACGATAGAGCACTTGTAAATCGTGCTGGGCTGCGTGCACTGGGATACACAAAAGATACCCCAGACCCTCCGGGCTGTTTAATTGAGCGGGATAAACGAGGTAATCCAACAGGTCTTTTAATTGCCAATCCTAACGCTTCTATTCTTTATTCAAGTTTGGGGAGAGCTCCAGTACTTAATTTTGACGATCAGATTAACTCAACTCGTCATTTTATGCGCGAATTAAATAGATTAGGTATCACAAGTGCCATTGATGCAGGTGGCGGATTCCAAAATTATCCTGATGATTACAAAGTTGTTGAACATTTAGCTGAGAAAGATCAATTAACTTTGCGTATTGCATATAATCTATTTACGCAAAATCCAAATCATGAATATGAAGACTTTGCTTCATGGGCAAAGATTGTTTCTCCAGGTCAAGGAAATGATAAGTATAAAATGAATGGTGCCGGAGAAATGTTAGTATTCTCGGCAGCCGATTTTGAAAAATTTCAGATGCCGCAGCCCGAACTAGCTACGGTGATGGAAGCTGACTTAAAGAAAGTAATTTCTCTATTGGTGGAAAACCGTTGGCCATTCCGCTTACATGCAACTTATGACGAGTCAATAACACGTTTCTTAAATGTGTTTGAGGAAGTCAACAAAGAAATTCCTTTTAATGGTCTACGCTGGTGGTTTGACCATGCAGAAACAATCTCGGATCGTAGTATGGAACGTGTTAAGGCTTTAAATGGTGGTATTGCCATCCAAGACCGCATGGCTTTCCAAGGTGAATACTTTGTTGATTTATACGGAAAAGAAGCTGCAAAGCGTACTCCTCCGATTTATCGTATGCTAGACCTTGGTATACCTGTTGGCGCCGGTAGTGATGCAACCAGGGTTTCTAGCTATAACCCTTGGGTTGCTCTTTACTGGATGGTTGCCGGAAAAACCATTGGTGGTCTTTCGATATACGATGAAAAAAATAAACTTGACAGAAAAGTAGCCCTGGAACTATATTCCAAAGGAAGTGCGTGGTTCTCTGGTGATGAAGGTAAAAAGGGAACCCTTGCAGTAGGTCAGTTTGCTGATATTGCTGTATTGTCTGCTGACTACTTTACTGTGCCAGAAGAAGAAATCAAAGATCTTGAATCATTACTCACTATTATGGGTGGGCAGGTTGTTTATGGAAATGATGAATTTAAAAATTTATCACCTGAATTGCCGCCAGCATCACCTGATTGGGCACCGACTGGAGTTTATGGATATGGTGGTGCTAACCTAGCCCATAATATACTTTCTCACGATGCCAATGGTCACAAGTTACATAGTTGCAGTAACCCTCTCCATCAACACACTCATACCGTAATAGGAAAAGATGGAACTAAATGGGGTATTGGTTGTACTTGCTTTGCTTTCTAAGTCAGAACCACCAGTATAATGCCGGTGGTTTTCTTTCTACAATAAGGGTATGGCGCCGAAGACGGACCCAAATAGTAATGGTATTAAGATCATAATGGTAATATGGGTTCTGGTGCAAATAATATGTAGATTCGCAATAGTAGTATATCCCTAACGGAATCTATTACTATGCGGTAAGACCGAAGAGTTGATTGATTATCTTGACTTGTTTTTTGACAGACTTTCCTCCTTGCAAAGTCTGTCCTTTTTCCCTTAAATAAAAGTCAATGGTATTCCCTTGTGAATCGACTACACCACACATATAAATCCACTGCCCTTTGACTTTAATATAGGTCTCATCCCAAGACTTAAAGATTACTTTCAATTTTTACACTAGAATCATTATTGTTTCTATTATACTGATACTTTTTCAGGATCATTTAACTTCTGCATAAAGATACGTGCTGCAAAACTTAAAAATTTATCATCAAAGTGAATAAGATTAATATCTTGACTTGGTGTTGGATCAGTAATACGAACTATGCTTAAGGTATCATTATTAACAAAGTCAACCAGTGAAAGAGGTATTATGGCAACCCCATATCCATTGTATACAAGGCTCAATAGAGAAATAGAAGATTTTGTTTCTATATTTGCTTCAGATAAAGATAACCCTAAAATTTCACAATATATCTTAATCGATTCACGACAACTACATGAAACCATTACTCTACTCAGCCCTGCTAATTCTCGCAAAGAAACAAATGATTTTTCATTCAAAGGATGATTTTTTGGAATTACAAGGACGAGCTCTTCGCTATACAAAAGTGTGCTTGTTAATGTGTCTGGAATTTGAGCACTACGTGTGATCCCTATATCAATATTTTTGTCAACGATTTGATTTACAGCAACCTCTGATTCTATAATTTTTACTACAATGTTGGGATAATGTTGTTGAAACTTCATAATATAAGGCGTTAAATAAGTGAGATCTTCTAATAAACCTCCTATAGTAATCACACCTCTTTTCACACCCTTTAATTCAAAAATTTCGTTATAAACCTCATCAAATTGTTGCATGATAAATCTCCCTTTATCAAATAGCAATTTACCTGCTTCTGTAATTTTGATACCTCTTCCAACTCGATGAAATAAAGGTGTATCAAGTTCACCTTCTAACACACGTATTTGTTGACTTAAAGTCGGCTGTGAAATACCTAGAACTTCCGCAGCTTTAGTAAAACTACCATTATTACAAACTTGAATAAAATACTCTAAATGACGTAATTCCATTCTTGATACCCACTCTCCGCTTTATGAAAGATTCACATTTAAAAGAACACTTTGTATGCGTTAGCATAACAACTATCTTTCCTGTTTATACTAATTGTAATTTCATTATTTCTTCATTTTGGATTCCAATAAATGTACTGCCATTTATTGATTTTTTCCTCCTATTTATTTAATTTATATTTAATTAGGATATTACTAATTCGAGATATATTTCTAAAAATTATAGTTCTTGTGCATAATATCCTAATTTCTTCAACTGTTCGATTATCAATTTTTTCTCAATATAATCCAAACCACCAAATATTTGTCGAATCGCCTCTTTATGCTGAGGGAAAATAGTATCCATCAATTCAATACCTTCTGAAGTAATTGACGCATACGTAACACGGCGGTCTTTAGGACATGGTTTTCGTATTAAGAACCTCTTCTTTTCCAACTTATCCACTACATACGTGATACTACTACTTGCAAGTAATATTTTGTCTCCAATTTTTTGTATAGGCTGATCGCCTTTACTGTATAGTAGCTCAAGCACTGCAATTTCAGTTGGATTAAGTCCATAACGTTTAATATCTTCTTCAATACGCTTAGTGATTGACTGTACTGCCCTTGATAATATAACAAATAACTTTAAAGATAAGCTCTCATCGTTAATCACGCTCATAATTAACAATCCTTTGCAAATTATCTTGAATTCGAGATTCATTATATTATCGTCAAAATATTATGTCAATAATTCATTTTAGTTTTATCAAACCACTTATAATTTATTTCTCAACATGAGACATATGGAATCGTAAGAAAATAATTGTTAAAATATAAGCATCTCAATTGCGTTATTTTTTTAAAGAGGGCTTGTTTTCTAACGTAAGCTCTCTTTTGTCATAGTCTAAATGGAATTCGGACACATTTTATATGGTGAGTTTTGTCCTCTTTTAGCGATAGAGACAAAAAATCTGGTTCTGATGTAAAAACTTCAAAATAACCGCAATTAATCTATAAAACTCGGACATACCAATGAATAAGCATTCAAACGAATCCGGGCTGTTTAAATTTGATTATAGAACTATTTCTCTGTGGCAAAATAAAGCAGTGCTATGATCGGAAAAGCGATTCCCATCCATAATGCTGCACTCCATCCACCCGACGCGTATGCCCACCCTCCGACAGAAGATCCAACAGCACCACCCAAGAAGAAAATAGCCATAAATAGCCCGTTTAATCGACTACGAATTTCTGGACTCAACGAAAAAATTAAACGTTGGCTAAGCACAAGGTTTGCAGATACTCCCATGTCCAACAGAATTGCAGCAATTACTAAAACAGCTATTCCAAAGGGCGAGCTACTTTGAATAAAAAGTGGGAGTAATAAAGAAATAATAACAACAGTAAGGGCTATTCCAGTGGCGGATCGTGTCCAGCCAAGATCGGCTAGGCGACCACCTATTGGAGCGGCTATTGCACCTGTAATTCCGACAAGTGCATATAATGCTATGGCAGTCTGAGAAAAATGAAAAGCAGGACTAGATAATAATAATGGAACAGTGGTCCAGAATAAGCTGAAAGCCCCAAATACACAAGCATGATAAATTGCGCGACGGCGTAAAATTGGAGTAGTTCGTAGTAGTTGCCACATTGAACTAAGTAAGGCGGTATAATTTGTTTTTGCCGTTGGTTTCCTAGTAGGGAGTACTTTTGATAATACAAACGCCAAGACACTAATTACAGTAGCAGATAAAGCAAATATTGCATTCCATCCCCAAATATCGGCTACTAGACTAGATATCGGACGCGCAAGCATAATACCTAATAACAGACCACTCATGACATTGCCAACTACGCGACCGCGTGCATTTTCCGATGAAAGATATGATACAAGAGGTACGAGCACTTGCGCTGCGACCGACCCCAGTCCGATAAAGAATGAAGCTACTAACAACAAGATTGCGTTTTTTACAAAAACCATGGCAGTGAGAGCAACTGCACTTAGAAATAACAATATAATTATCAATTTTCTATTCTCAACAATATCCGCCAAGGGTACAAGAAATAGTAAGCCAACAACATATCCAATTTGTGTTAGCGTTACAATTAATCCAGCGCTACTATTAGAAAGCCCAATTACATTACTAATTACCCCAATTAAAGGCTGTGTATAATAAAGATTAGCCACAATGATACCACATGCAGTTGCTAGAAGAATGATTAAACCCGATGAAATCTCCTTATCAATTGCTTTATTTTTAAAATTAGACATATCTATTTCCTCCCATACTTTTATTTCAAAATTACTGAATCGCCTTGGCAAGAACTACTACGATACCATTGTTCATTGTAATAAATTGAGCCTGAACTACTTTCCGTTCTTCTTTTAAAAGGTCCAATTTCGCCACTTTTTTATCCCCCTTTTCTAAATGTTTTTTAGTAATTTAATTTGTGAATCTTGAAACCTAACTATAGCCATTACCATTACAAGATGCTAGATAATTAATAAACTAAACGTTCAGTTCATTAATTACCTAAAATATATACTAAACGTTCAGTTTTGTAAATAGACTATTTTATTTTTTGTTCATATTAAGTATACTAAACGTATGGTTTATGTTCTTGAAAGGAATGATTAATGTGCAAGGTAAAAGAGGTCGACCACGTAATATCGAAACCCAAAAGGCTATCCTTTCTGCATCCTATGAGTTATTATTGGAAAGTGGCTTTAAAGCAGTCACAGTCGATAAAATTGCAGACCGTGCTAAAGTTAGCAAAGCTACGATTTATAAATGGTGGCCAAATAAGGCTGCTGTGGTAATGGATGGTTTTCTTTCTGCTGCTGCAGCCAGATTGCCTGTACCTGACACAGGTTCAGCATTGAATGATATCTTAACTCACGCCACAAGTTTAGCCAGTTTTTTAATAAGTCGAGAAGGCACTATTATTACTGAGTTAGTTGGCGAAGGACAATTTGATTCGAAACTAGCAGAGGAATATCGTGCTCGATATTTCCAACCACGTCGACTGCAAGCAAAACAACTTCTGGAGAAGGGAATTAAAAGAGGCGAATTAAAAGAAAAACTCGATGTTGACTTAAGCATCGATCTCATTTACGGACCAATTTTCTATCGGTTGCTAGTAACCGGTGAAAAGTTGGATGATTCCTATGTACATGACTTGGTTATAAACGCATTCGAAGGGATACGTTTGAAGTGATTAATATTCAAACAAAGATTTAGATCTCCACTGCCTCCTATACGGATGTAACTTGATTAAATAAAGTATTTAATTTTTTAAAACTGAAACACGGAGACATTTATCCTATGGGACCTTTCGGAGCGGGTGAAGAATTTGAAGGTGAGATATTAGTCATTACAGAGTATAATTTAGAGCACGCCACTGATACAAAAGGTTTTTCTCAACCTGTATATATTTTTCGCGTACAGTTAAAAGATAATGTCGTAGTTCTTAAGGCTCCACCTATTTCCGCAAGGGAATAATATGAATTTTCTTATTTTGTATATGTGATCATCAGGGTTGCCGTCGATGTTAGTTTTTTCTTATATAGGGGTACCG
>NZ_VOVA01000036.1 GCF_015071065.1 Bacillus cereus
GCTGCATTATTCTTCATCTAACTATAATAAAGAGTTGGCTACCCTTAGCCAACTCTTTTTCTCTATTTTTCACAAATAAAAACACGATGACCTATAATATGTTGATACATAAGCAGTACTTGTTCGTGTTGCACCCACGCCTCATACAATTCTTCCGGAATAAACGGTGATACATTCCACTCTGGCTCTTCCATATGTCCTGCAATTGTTTCTGCAATTGTACCGCCACCGGCAACTGCAATTCTCTTGAATTTCGCTTTCTGAAATAAATAAATCCATTCATCTTCTGTTAATAATTCTTGCATACCGTATAATTGCACGATTTTTTCTTCCTCTTTCTTATCAATGTGCCTATCAATAATCATTTCAATCACAACAAGCTTTCCATCCCGCTGTAATACACGATAACACTCCGAGATAACTTTTTCTTTATTTGTAAAAGCTAGTATAGATTCTCCAAGTACAAGCTCAAATGAATCATTTAAGCAAGGTAATGTTTCTACATCATCTTGAATCAATTGTATATTCAATCCTTCAAACAACCATCTATCTTGCGCTTTTTGAATCATAATTTCATTCTTTTCAACCGCTGTCACTTTATAACCCAATTCTTTTGTCATATACGCCGCTGTTTTCCCCGTGCCGCAACCTATCTCAAGGACACTAGCTCCACGTCTAAGTGGCAATTGAGCTAATAATTGTTTTGTTAACGTAAAACCACCAGGATGAGCACTCCCTATTCCGTAATAAGCTAGAAAATCGATGTATGTGTTTCGTTTCATGGAATTCTCCCTTTTTTATTTTATATATTCCAGGAAGGAAGAAAAGTGCATAGAAAAAAGGGCGCATCGCGCGCCCTCTCTCTTACTTATCTTCAGAAATATATGCCCATTTGTAGCTGTAATCTCCACCAACTGGATGGTGAATAATACCTTTTACTTTCGCTCTTTGAACAAGGGCATCACCACGTTGATATAATGGTGCAATTGCAGCATCTTCAAGTAACATTTTTTCAGCTTTCAGCAAGCTATCCCAACGCTCTTTCGTTTTCGTTAATAGTTCGCCTTTTCCTTTTTCTACAATTTCATCATATTTAGGATTTGAATATCCTGTTTGGTTATGAGGTCCATTTGTAACGAACATATCAATGAATGTCATTGGATCTAAGTAGTCAGGTCCCCAACCAGCGTAAGATAAATCATAATCTAGATCCGATTCTAATTTTAATTTTTGTTTAAACGGTTGGTTTTTCAAATTCACTGTTAAGCCCGGTAAGTTCTTCTCTAGCTCACCTTTTAAGAACTCCCCTACTTTTTTCGCATTATCGCTATCATAGTTTAATAGCTCTACGGTTACTTGCTCTTTTCCAAGTTCTTTTTTCGCTTTTTCCCAATGCTCTTTTGCCTTTTTCACATCTGTTTTTAAAATGTCTCCGTTATCTTTACGGAAGTCTTTTCCATCTGGACTTTTCGCAAATTCTTTTGGTACTAAGTAATCTGCAGGTGTAGATCCATCATTTAAAATAACATTTGTTAAACCTTTTTTATCATACGCCATCGCAATCGCTAAACGTAAATCTTTGCTCTTTAATACTGTATCTTGCCCACCACGTTTTTGGTTCAAACGCAAGAAGTACGTTGAAGGTGTTTTTTGTGTAAAGAAATCTGGATTTGATTTATATTTGTCAACCATTTCAGATGTAAGTGCCGCGCGATCGATTTGTCCGCTTTCGTATAAGTTTACACGTGTACCGCTATCTTTTACTACGTTAAAGTTTACTTCATCTAACTTAACTGTTTTATTATCCCAATATTGTGCATTTTTCTTTAATTTCCAACCTTCTTCATGTTTCCAGTCTGTTAATGTAAATGGTCCGTTGTATAACGTTGTATCTGATTCTAAACCGTATTTTTCTCCTTTTTCTTTTACGAATTTTTCATTTAACGGATAGAATGTTCCGAATGAAGTTAATTCTACAAAGTAAGGAACTGGATTTTCTAATTCTACCTCTAATGTGTAGTCATCTACAGCTTTTACACCTAACGTATCAAGTGGTGCTTTTCCGTCATTAATTGCTTTTGCGTTCTTTAAATCAAACATAATGTATGCATATTCCGCTGCTGTATTTTTATCTACCGCACGTTTCCAAGCGAACACAAAATCTTTCGCTGTTACAGGGTCTCCATTTGACCATTTTGCATTTTTATTTAATGTAAATGTATACTTTTTACCATCATCACTCTTTTTATATGATTCAGCAACCCCTGGTGTTGCTTTATTATCTTTATCAAGTCGATATAAACCTTCCATTACGTTGTTTAAAGCAAGAAACGATACTTGGTCTGTCGCTTTTGCTGAATCCATAGATGGAATCTCTTGGCTCTCTGTTAAATTAAGTACTTGCTTTGCAGCTAATTTTCCGCCTTCTTTTTCACTGCTTTTCGGTGTTGTGCTTGCCTTATCTTTATCCCCTGATCCCGAGCAAGCTGTTAATGCCATACTCATTACTAGAACTGGTGCTACAACCGCTGTTAATTTTGTCATCTTTTTTCTCTTCATTTTTTTGTACCCTCCCCAATTATATGTACGATATTAACATTTAGAGATTCTCTATTAACTTTCGTTATCAGAAAATTCTTATTAATTAATATTCTACTATCTTTTTGAGTTTTGTAAAGTATTTTTGTAAATTTTCTAAATATTTATTTTTTTATGATAGTATCTTGTTGTTTTAACTACTATATGAATTATCCCCCGTCTACTATATGTAAACATATCTCCTCTTATTCTTCTCTATTGCTAAGTTCTATATTTTTCTCATCAATATGAAATCTCTGCTATCATTTATCTATCCAATTGCTGAATTCTTTTCTAATATCCATTAGTAGAATTTAAACAGTGACTTTACCGTTTCCCTAATATTTAATATCCCCTATTCTTCTATACATACTAAAAAAAGCATTTCAAAAGCAGCTTAGCCACTTTTAAAATGCCGCTATATTATTTTTTCCCGCCATCCTCAGTTACATACGCCCACTTAAAGCTATATTCTGGACTGATATTGTGTTTCACAATCCCTTTTACATTCGGTTTCATTACATATGATCTTCCTGTTTGATATAAAGGAACTAATCCTGCATCTTCTTCAAGGAATAATTTTTCTGCTTTTCCTAACGCTTCCCAACGCTTCTTCGGATCAGATAATAATTCATTACCTGCTTTTTGTACCATTTCATCGTATTTCGGATTCGAATAACTCATTTGGTTATACGGGCTCTTCGAGTCAAACATATCAATAAATGTCATTGGATCCGCATAGTCTGGACTCCAACCTGCATAAGAGATTTCATAATCTTGCGCTGACTCTAATTTTAATTTTTGTTTGAACGGCTGAATTTTCGTATTAATCGTTACACCTTTTAAATTTTTCTCAATTTGATCTTTAACATAATCAGCAATCTTTTTCGCAGTTCCATCATCATAGCTTAGTAATTCAATTGTAACTTGATCTTTTCCAAGTTCCTTTTTCGCTTCTTCCCATGCAGCTGCTGCTTTTTTCGTATCTTGTTTCAGACCATTTTTAAACGTATCTTGGTAATCTTTACCGTCAGGTCCCATCGCAAGCCCTTTTGGAACCAATTGATCCGTTGCTTTTGATCCATTATTTAAAATAACGTTTGCTAAACCTTTTTTATCAACTGATAACGCAATTGCTTCACGAAGCTTTTTGCTCTTTAACGGTGTATCTTGTCCGTTACGCTTTTGATTTAAACGTAAGAAGAATGTACTTGATTCTGCATACTCACCGTACTCATCTTTATTCGATTTATATTTATCTACAAACTCTCCTGATAGTAGTGTGAAATCAATTGATCCTGTATCATATAAATTTACTTTCGTAGCAACTTCTTTTACTACACTATAATTAATTTCTTCTAATTTCACAGTCTTATTATCCCAA
The DNA here is from genome assembly GCF_015071065.1 of Bacillus cereus. Classification (GTDB taxonomy): domain Bacteria; phylum Bacillota; class Bacilli; order Bacillales; family Bacillaceae_G; genus Bacillus_A; species Bacillus_A cereus_BA. The sequence continues at coordinate 3,962 of NZ_VOVA01000036.1, forward strand.
TATTTATCATTTTTCTTCAACTGCCATCCTTGTTCATGTTTCCATGAAGACATAACGAATGGTCCGTTATACACCGTTGTATCTGCTTCTAAACCAAACTTATCTCCTTTTTCTTTTACAAACTTTTCATTTAATGGATAGTATGACGGGAATGCTAATAAATTTAAGAAATATGGTACTGGTTTTTCTAATTCTACTTCAAGTGTATAATCATCTACCGCTTTTGCACCTAATTCCGTTGCAGGTTTTTCACCTTTATTAATTGCCTCGGCATTTTTTATATAATAAGCAATAAACGCATATTCTGCAGCTGTGTTTTTATCAAGTAAGCGCTGCCATCCAAACACGAAATCTTTCGCTGTTACAGGATCTCCATTTGACCATTTCGCATCTTTACGTAGTTTAAATGTATATTTTTTACCATCTTCGCTTTTCGTACTTGATTCTGCGGCAGCAGGAATAGGCTTATTATCTTTATCAAGACGATATAATCCTTCCATTGTGTTCCCTAAAATTTGTGCGCCTAATGTATCAGTAGATTTAGAAGTGTCCATCGTCGGAATTTCTTGGTTTTCCGTACGATTTAATACTTGCTTCGCTGCATATTTAATATCAGATTTTTTTTCTTCCCCACTATTAGATGTAGTAGTCGTTTTCTTTTCTCCGCCTGATCCAGAGCATGCTGTCAATGCAACACTCATCGCTAAAACTGGTACTACAACTGCTGTTAACTTTTTCATCTTTTTTCTCTTCATTTTTGTATCCTCCCCAATTATATGTACAATACCAACCCTTGAGAGACCCCTTGCTAATGATTAATTTTCTGAAAATTATAACTAATATTATTCTACTCTTTTTTTCACATTTGTAAATAGTTTTATTTTAAATATTCTGATTTTCACCTTCGTAATTTAGTATGATTTATCCCCCATCTACTATATGTACGTACTATACGCCTTATTCTTCTCTATTTAACTGCACTAAAAATTAGTATTGTAAGCTCACTAAAAAAAAGCATTTTAAAGTAGCTAAGCTACTTTAAAATGCTTTTTCAACTCTATTATTTTTCAGTCACGTATGCCCACTTAAAGCTAAATTCTGGACTGATATTATGTTTTACTACACCTTTTACATTTGGTTGTAAAACATAAGAATCTCCACGTTGATATAAAGGTACAATCGCTACATCTTCTTCAAGTAATGTTTTTTCAGCTTTCCCTAACTCTTCCCAACGTTTTTTCGCATCACCCATTAATTCAGTACCAGCTTTTTTCACCATTGCATCATATTTAGGATCTGAGAAGCTCATTTGGTTATGAGAATGCTTAGACTCAAACATATCTAAGAATGTCATTGGATCTGCATAATCTGGATTCCAACCACCATATGAAATATCATATTGTTGCTCAGATTCTAATTTTAGTTTTTGCTTAAATGGTTGAAGTTTAATGTTAACTGTTACACCTTTTAAGTTTTTCTCAATTTGGTCCTTAATATATTCTCCAACTTTTTTCGCATTACCAGTATCGTAGTTTAAGAATTCAATTGTAACTTGATCTTTACCAAGCTCTTTTTTCGCTTCTTCCCATGATGCAGCCGCTTTTTTAGCATCTGGCTTCAAACCATTTTTAAACGTTTCTTGGAAGTCTTTACCATCCGGTCCAGTTGCTAAACCTTTTGGTACTAAGAAGTCAGCTTCTTTTGATCCATCATTTAAAATTACATTTGCTAGATTTTTCTTATCGATAGAAAGTGCAATTGCTTCACGTAATTTTTTGCTCTTTAATGGTGTATCTTGTCCATCACGTTTTTGGTTCATACGAATGAAGTACGTACTTACTTGTGAAAATGTTCCGAATTCATCTTTCTTATTTCTATATTTATCTACGAACTCTCCATTTAATAAAGCAAAGTCAACTTGACCGCTATCATATAAGTTAATTAGCGTTGCTGCTTCTTTTACAACACTGAAGTTAACTTCTTCAAGTTTTACAGTCTTTTTATCCCAATATTGATCATTTTTCTTTAATTGCCATCCTTGTTCATGCTTCCAATCTTTAAGAACGAACGGTCCGTTATAAACTGTTGTATCAGACTCTAAGCCGAACTTCTCACCTTTTTCTTTTACATATTTTTCATTCAATGGATAGTATGATGGGAATGCCACTAAATTTAAGAAATATGGTACTGCTTGCTCTAACTCAACTTCAAGCGTAAGATCATCTACCGCTTTCACTCCTAGTTCAGTTACAGGTTTTTCTCCTTTATTAACCACTTCTGCATTTTTAATTGGGAATGCGATAAATGCATACTCAGCAGCTGTTTTTGGATCTAATAGACGTTGCCAAGCATATACGAAATCTTTCGCAGTTACTGGATCACCATTTGACCATTTTGCATCTTTACGTAGTTTAAATGTATATTTTTTACCATCTTCACTTTTCGTGCTAGATTCTGCCGCAGCTGGAATAGGCTTATTATCTTTATCAAGACGATATAATCCTTCCATCGTATTCCCTAGCATTTGTGAAGATACTGTATCTGTTGATTTAGAAGAATCCATCGTTGGAATCTCTTGTGTTACTGTTCGATTCAGAACTTGTTTTGCCGCTAATTTCCCCTCTGACTTGCTATCTCCACTTGAGTTTGTGCTTGTCTTTTTATCTCCGCCTGATGTAGAACATGCTGTTAGTGCCATGCTCATTGCTAAAACCGGTACTACAACTGCTGTTAGTTTTTTCATTTTTTTCTTTTTCATTTTCTGTACCCTCCCTAATTCTAAACGATATCTATTTAAGAATTTTCTGATAATTCTGTTTTTCTTTATATATTTATCAGACGATTCTTACTACTTCTTATTCTACTAATTTTTTAAAATTTGTAAAGTATTATTATTGAAAATTTTTAAAAAATTATTTTCTTACAGTAATATTCATAAAAATTCCATATAGTTTTTCAACATCGTTTTTTATCGTTACATATACACTAATTTAATAGTGTTAATTATATTTTCTAATAAACAGACTGTAGATTATCGTTAATAAATAATGTATATTTTAGAAATCTTTTTCCTACAAAAACAAAAAAAGCAGATATAAGATCTGCTTTAATTTTCCTCAATTTGTTTCTCACTTAATCCAAGATGTGTTCTGAGTGTATTACTCAAATTTTGTAAGTCTTTTTTATTAGGATTATAATAATATACACGCTGTCCATTTGGGCCATTTGGTAAATATAAATCATCACCATTTAGCTGAATCTTCTCAACTGAACAATCTAAACCATATTTATAAAAAGATAAAATGTCATCCAATGCTAAATTTGTTTTAAAATCACCATCGACGGCCTCAACCATTTTCTCCAGTTTTGTAATAGACCCTACACTTTTTAATTTACTTAAAATCGCCTCAATAACAAGTTGTTGGCGCTGTCCCCTCATTGCATCACTATCAATATGACGAGTTCTCGCCAAAGCAAGTGCTTCTTCTCCCGTTAATTTTTGAACCCCTTTTTTCAAGTGAATCGTATCAGGTTCATCTTTACTATTTTGTTCAGTAAATTCAACCGGGACATCTACCTCAACACCATCCAGCCCATCAACAATTTTAATAAATGAACCAAAATTAAATTTCACAAAATAATCTACCGGCACTTGCAGTAACTTTTCTACTGCCTCAACAGAAGCTTGTGGCCCTCCATCTTTTCCGTTTTTAACGAAACCACTTCCATATGCGTGTGTTATTTTATCTTTTTTCTTTTCGATTGGAACATATGTATATGTATCTCGTGGTATACTAGTTAACTTGACGGTCTTATCTTCTTTATTAAACGTAGCTAACAATAATGCATCCGTATGAAATGCACCATTATACCCCTTTTGCCGTTCTTGATTTTCATCAATTCCCATAATTAACATCGAAACGTTGTTTGTAATTGGCTTTACAGTTTTCTCACGTAAATTTGATTTTTCACCACGCGACAAGTTCAAATTAGATTTTTGTACGAGATTAGAAGTTTTCATATATACATAAGCACCATACCCAACTCCGCCAAATAATAATACTCCTAACAATACACTTATTATCGTTGTCTTTTTATATTTTCGTTTATTTTTCTTTTCTCTTGAAGGAGAGGTATTCTCCATATAGTTCCCTCCGTTTTCTATTCATCTAATATGTTTTTCAATTTTTCATAATTAGTGCTATCCTTTTGAAATACATTCTCTTTCAATCCTTTGTTTATTTGTATCCATTCAGTCGTAATCGAATATTGAATCATACCTTCATGGAAACTAAGGAACTTCAACATAATCCCCGTATTTTTCTCTACAACCATTTCAAATTTCCCTCTCAAATCTTCAGATGTACTTACAGGCATTTCTATGTTTATTACCCCTTCTATTTTGTAGCAATCGAGTCCAAGATACTTCGTTTCTTTATAACCCCAATCTTTATATCGAATTAATAAATCCGCAAATTCTGATTGAATACTGTACTTAGCGAATCCCACATATCCGTCATCATACCGTTTCTTCTCACCTGATTTTCTCAATAACCTTTCCGTAGGGCTTAATTTTAATAGTTCATTATTTCTTTCTTTTGGGCTCCATCTCGTCTCTTTATACGTATTATTCTTATCATTAAACTCTTTTTTTCCGTCCTCGTTATAAATAATCGTGCTTTTTTTCGATAATTTGTCTTCTTTAGATGAAATACCACTTTGTTTCTCCGTATCAATCGCATATTTATATGTTGTAGCAATTTTTGTAGAGCTAGAATATTCTTCGAATTGCCCTGAAACATTTTGGAAATGATCAATTGAATCAAGCATCTTTTGATGAATCTTTTCCTTATCTGGATAATTGACGTTCAACTTTATTTCTTCTTCATTCTCATAATCAGAAAACGCATTCTTCTTTACATAATTAAACATCCCTCCATTTTGTGCAAAGCTCTGTATAGAAAACTCAGACATAGATACAATTGACAGCGTTAGAACAGCGGCACTAATAAACATCATATGTACTCTATAACTCTTTCTTTTTACAGGAAGATTATGAAGTGTATCATTAATTTTTTCGTTTAGTGCCTGTGGCAATACAGTATTATCCTTTTCTATTCTCTTTTTTAATTTTTCATCAAATGATTTTTCTTTATCCATTTTAACCACCTCCTACTCCATCTTTAATCGCTCTTCTAATTGTTCTCTTGCACGTGACAATCTTGATTTAACCGTGCCTTTTGGAATTTCTAAAAGCGTTGCAATACTTTCTTGATTCATATCTTCATAATAATAAAGTACGGTTACCGCTCTTAGTTCTTCCGTTAAAGACTGAATAGCATTACAAAGATCAATATCTTCATATCGATCGAACGCCACCATATTACTATCATGATCCTCAATTACAATTACTTTTTTATAAGAGCGAATTATATTATTACACTCATTTATTAAAATTCTAATGAGCCAAGTTTGAAAAAACTCTTCCTTTTTCAGTTTTTTTATATTTTCATAAGCTTTTAAAATTGTTGCCTGCATCGCATCCTCTATATTCGTCTCATCACGTAACATCGCCTTCGCAATGCGATACATCTTTACTTTTTCTGTATGTATAAGTGTCATAAAAGCCTCGTGATTACCCTTTTTTGCTAAAGAAACATCCGTTTCTTCTTTTACAATCATCTTATATAAAGGAATTACTTTCACAATTGGTCCTCCTGTTTCAGCCTCTCTATTAATTAAACTTTACACGTATTAGACGGACGAGCCTATAAAAAGGTTCACCTTTTTGAATAATTTTGTAAATTAAAAGATAAATATCCTTTTAGGTTGCTACACAATAAACATATCGGTTCAAATTTACAAACGAAAAAAGCCCACTTTCTCAGTGGACTTTCTACTTTACAACGGTAAATCCCTTTTCCTAAATACTACAATTGCTACTATGAAGATACAAAGCGCTCCAGCAGTTAAGCCTATACTTACTGGCCATATATTATATGTTCCTTCAGCAATTTCTTTCGGACGAAACAATGTAAACAAGGATATATTTCTCATCCATTCTAACTTATCACTTAATTTCCCTACCATATCTAACACAAAAAATAAGATTGTTAAACTTGCTGAATAGCTCAGTGCCTTTCTTTCATCATTACATATACAGGAAAAGAAAAATGAATAGGCACTAACTACTAAAAATATTAGCCCTCCAACTACATTTATTTTCAAAAATAATTCTTTATTTAAGTTATTATCTTTTAAAAACCATTCTGCACCTAATATACCCGCTACATACGTAACAAATACAATGATTAGTAGTCCCAATATGAGAACCGAAGCTTGTGTAATTGCAATTTGCACCCTTGATACAGGTGTTGCTAATAAATATGCCATCGCCCCTTTATCTACATGACGAGCAATTAAGTGGGTCGCAACTGTTACGCAAAAAATTGTTAAAATGATAATAAACAATAGGCTATAGTACTCACCAGCTAAAAAATCCATTACGTTTTGAATCGGACTTCCCATACCAACAATTTTTTTCACACTATCAGGCATAGCACTTATTAATTCATTTAAACCTTTCGCCGATACCATTGATGGGAATATCCAAATTATTAATAATAAATATAGAGCCGCACCAGCTGCATAACTCAAAATACTTTTTTGCGTTTCTTTCAAACTAGCTAAAAATAATTGTTTATTCATGCTTTATCCCTTCTTTCTTCTCGTAATAATGCATAAATAAATGTTCTAAATCCGTCGCTCTCGTTTGAAGTGCCGTTACATTATAGTTTGAAAGTATTTGTAAAACAGTTTGATAGTTTCCTTGCACAATAATTGACGCCTCTCTACCTTTCACCCCTTCAAATTGCAAATTACATTGTTTAAGAGACTCGATTTCTTCTTGCGATGATACTGTTACATCTATTACTTGTCTTCGCATTCCTTGTAAATCATGAATATCTTCTACCGTTACAAGACGTCCATCTTTAATAATAGCTACTCTGTCACAAGTTCTCTCAATTTCAGTGAAAATATGTGATGACATAAGGATTGTTTTCCCTCTTTGCTTTTCTTCTAGTATTAAATCTATAAATACTTGTTGCATAAGTGGATCGAGTCCTGATGTCGGTTCATCTAAAATTAGCACTTCTGGATCATGCATAAATGCCGCAACTATACCTACTTTTTGTTTCATTCCTTTAGACATTTTTCGAATTGGTGTTTTCACATCGAATTGCAAACGTTCTATCAATTCATCTCGTCTTTTTATATCTTTTAACCCACGCATACCTTGCATCAAATTTAAAAACTCTAATCCATTCATTCCTTCAATAAAAGAAATTTCTCCTGGCAAATAGCCAACTTCTCTTTGAATTTTCGCAGCATCTTCCCAACAATCTAATCCGAAAATTGTTGCTTTACCAGCCGTCGGTTTTATAAATCCCATTAAATTACGAATCGTTGTTGATTTTCCAGCTCCATTTGGTCCTAAGTAGCCAAAAACTTCCCCTTCTTTCACTTCAAATGTAATATCAAACAAGCCTTTTCCATTTGAAAACTGTTTTGTAACATTTTGAACTGAAATCATAAGTCCACCTCATTTTTTGAAATATTTAAAGTATGATATTTCAAAATCATTGTACTCCTCATCTTTCATATTCGCAACAACTTTTTGAAATATTTATATGTCCATATTTCAAAAATATTGTTTTCCATTATTTTTTCTTGTATATTTTAAATGAGGTGATTGTATTGAATGGCTTTGAAAAAGTGAAAGAAAAGAAAAAGCGTGCCATTAAAGAGGCAGCCTTCGTATTATTTTCAGAACGTGGATTTAATGAAGTGAAAATAGAACATATTGCAAAAAAAGCAAACGTTTCTCAAGTTACAATTTATAACCATTTTGGAAGTAAAGATGCGTTATTTAGGGAACTTATACAAGAATTTATACTATCTGAATTTCAATATTATAAAGATCTTGCAGAAGAAAAATTACCTTTTCATGATATGATGCAAAAAATGATTGTAAGAAAAATGAATACGGGCGGATTATTTCAGCCTGATATGCTACTACAAATGATGCAAAGAGACGAAGAGCTCCGAGAATTTATTTATAGTTATCAAAACGAGAAAATCCTGCCTTGGTATTTAGAAATATTAGAACAAGCACAGCGCAAAAATGAAATTAATCCTCATCTTTCAAAAGAAATGATATTACTGTACATTCAAATGTTCACTAAATTAGGTGATGATTTCGGGGCACAGCTTCTTGAAGGTGACCGAGAAAAACATATACAAAATATAGTTACGATGTTCTTTTACGGACTTTCTGTTCCGCAAAAATAATTTTTCTAAAGAACAAATAAAATCACAAAAAAACCCTTTGGATATTTAAATCTCAAGGGCTTTTTCATGTCAAAAAAAATGACTAAAACTAACTTTATCTTAACGAAGTTAAATGCTGCTTTATAGATAATACCTTATTATAGATTAACTCTTTTAGCATAACAGGCTGAATTGAGATAATCGTTTCACCGAAATTCAGAAAATAACTTGAAATAAAATCAAATTCTTTCTTGTTAAAATAGCCTGTTATAATGTAATTTTCATTTTCTTTTTGTATCCTCATAGAAGGATAATTCTCTTTATCAAAAATGTCTTTTCCTTTTTGATTAACAATGACACTAAAATCAATTGCATCAGGCTTTCTGTGAAAAGTAGTAAGATAACTTAATAGTTCTTCAAGATTTTTTGGATTAGTATTGCTTGTTTCCACAATAGAAAGAATTTTATCACATCTAATTATTTGAACATTATTTGTCTCAAAATTAAAGATTTTAGCATACCACTGGCCAAATTTAGATTCTATTCGAATAAATTGAGCGACCAATACTTTCTCCTCATCTTTTTTTAAATATGTTAAATGATAAACTCGCTCAGCAAAAATCCCCTGTAAAATTTCTTTTAAGAACGGACTAAAATTACTATGATTTGTTACTTCAAAGGAAAGCGTTCGTTCCATGATTGAAATATTTTTACTCACATTATCAGGTAATACATGTTTAAATTTATTTTCAAGCGCAATACTTTCTATATTAAATGGTTTTGTCTTGTATCCATTTAATGTAAGAATCGAAAAGTATAACGCATACATTTCATCCACACTAAAATAAATTGGCGATAACACACTATTTTCTATAATTTTATAACTTCCATTTCTACCTAGTTCAGAATATATTGGTACACCTATTTCTTCCAATGATTGAATATCTCGTAAAGCGGTACTTTTAGAAATATCATATCTAGCCATTAAATCTTTTAAATTAAAATATCTTTTATTATTTAAGAAAATAAGCATATCATTTATTCTTTCAGTTTTTTTCATATTTCCCTCCCAAAAAGGTGTCATGTATTGAAACCTTTTTAGTCTATATTATAATTATTAACTAATAAAGGAGTTATAATTTTATGACATTAGAAATAGCTATTTTTCTTTCAATGAATGGGCAAGCAAAGGAGGCAATTAATTTTTATACACGTAATTTAGACGCCAAAAAGTTAATGATTGTTACGTACAAAGAGCTGGCGAAAAGAGATAGTTCTTTTAAAATTACAAGTGAAAATAAAGATCATATTGCTCACTCTGTTTTACAAATTGGGAATACAAAGCTAATGATAGCAGAAGATACAATGAAGCCTAATGAGCGTTATAACGTTGGAAATAACATGTCACTTTGCATTCAAAGTGCTAATTTAGAAGAAATACAAAGATTTTATAATAATTTAATTTCCGATAAGCATGTGAAAATAATCTCTCCGCTAGAAAAAAATATATTTAGTGAAGCATATGGTATTATTGAAGATCCTTACGGCATACAAATCCAGTTAATGTATGACAAACGACTAAACTAAATACTTAGTCATATTCACATATTCCTAATAAAAAAGACACGAAATT
>NZ_VOVA01000037.1 GCF_015071065.1 Bacillus cereus
AAAAAATTTATGGAAGTAACATTTTTGTGCTAAAATATGTAAGGTTATATTGAATAAAATACGTGCGCTAATCACGATAAACTGGCAAAGGAGTGTGTTTTATGGCAGAAAATATTAACATAAACGTTAATGCAGGAAGTAACTATGGACCAGAATCAAAATGGGGGCGTCAGTCTTTCTTTGATGGTGGACTTTTGAGCTTCATTGGTTGGAGTATCTTGGGAGCGCTTATTACAGTGTTCACGCTTGGTATTTGCTATCCTTGGGCGTTGTGTATGGTTTATGGTTGGAAAATTAACCATACTGTGGTTGATGGGCATAGAATGAAATTTAACGGTTCAGCAGTTGGCTTGTTTGGTAACTGGATTAAATGGCTACTTCTAACAGTTATTACACTAGGTATCTATGGTTTTTGGGTTAGCATTAAACTTGAAGACTGGAAAGTAAAAAATACAACCTTCGTTAATTAAGTGGAAATTAAGAGATGCATTATGAAATTACGTACATTAAAAATAATTCAATTAGTGTTATATAGCGTTGTTTTAATTCTTGCGATTGATTATAGTAATCATTAAAATATTTATGTAAGGGTTCATGACTTTAATTTCTCTATTAAGTGAGTGCAATAATTTTCATAAATTACTATTTTTAAATAATACAGAGAAATGGTTTTTGAGTTGTCAGAGCTCTATCAGAAAGCAAGCCTGTTCCAGCAGACTTGCTTTTTTTGCTATTTATTAAGTATGCAAAAAATGCCAACGTTCCAGTTAGTTATCCTGAAGGGAGCGCGACCTATTGGAGTTAGTTATAGCGTTTTTTACGGTGTTTATAATTATCTAGGCGATTATCAAGCCATTTGCTAAAAATAGAAGACACAACACTAACCACGAGTGGAAAAACAAAATTGGTTAAAAAATTGGTCAAAGTTTATCCACGTTTCTAAGTCCATTGAATAGACTGAAGGGATCTAATAATGTGATAGAAAAGACTGCTTGTTTTGTATCATTAGTATTTATCACTTCTTTAACACCTTTATGGATTATCATTCTAACATTTGATATTGCTTAGTTGGAGGGGGGAAGCTTCATGTATGAATACAAAGCCAAACAACAGAAGCATAAGAAGATGCAACTCGTTATCCATCATATAAAAGAACTCGAACATCATTCAACACTCGTATTAGATATAGATAATCTAGAAACAATCTGTGTGGATTACCACAATAGAAAACACGGAAGCACATTCAAAAAGAAAAATTGTTTACTTACTTATATTTAGTTTACATAAGAGATATTATAGATATTTGAAAAAAAGGAGTAAAATCCGTCTCAAAATGAAAAGAATTCTTATCTTATTGAGACGGAAGGAAAAATTGCGAATTTATATTTTAAAATCTGTATTAGAATTAAAAATCACTGTATGTTCACATAAACAAAGTACAATAAAGAATACTTTTTACAGGACTATAGGAAACATTCTCTTTCAATATAAAAACAATTAAGTTTTGGGTAAAGCACAACCTATTTAGTCTTAAGTGGTTAAAGTTACCCGTATTGCATTGAAATTTTTTTAACATGTATTTATATGCTAGCTATACCCTATAAGCAACCATGTAATCAATATTAAAATGTATAGGTGAATGTATCTGCAACTAAAAGATATTCATACTGATGAAAGGTGCAGGATGCATTTTGTTGGATAAACATAAAAGAATTATAAAAAGGGGGAAAAATAAACACCTTACAACTTCGCACGAAATACCAATTTTACGAACAATAGAATAGTTATATAAAAATCTAATACAGCATTTAGGGATTTCGAGCTCAATTGCATGAATCTTGGTATATTTGTATGTGCCTATATAATTTATATTTTATATAGAAATCATTAAATGCTGAGTTACTCATAAAACTTTTTTATAGTAAATTACATTTTAATTTATAAGATTTTTCTTATGTTGATCTAATTAACTCCTCATAATCATGATTAAATTAACCAATTCATATTTGATAACGACTTTTAAACTATTTTCATGTCTTGATATATTGTATGAATTTATATATATAAATTGTTTTGTTTCATGTACTTTTATTTAATTTTTACACTAGTTTTTATAGACGAATACAAATTTATCACTTGGCTAGCTATAATTTTTATTTAAGTAACTACACTATACCATTCAGTTTCGAGTATATTTTAATATTTCATAATTAAATTATGTAAATAAGTTTGTGTAAAAATTGAATTTTACGCGAACTTGTGTTCGTATTCCTTTTCTGTTATATTATATATGAGGTGATTTTTATGGACTACAGCAAGCAACGTCAAAAATCCGTACATCGTAAAAAATTATACGAGAATCTAAATGAAATGCCCTTTTACATAGAAGAATTTGTGGAGTACAAAGAATTGCATGATGCCTCTCCCTCCACCCTACTGAATTATGTATATGATTTTAGAGTCTTCTTTAATTGGCTATTATCTGAACAAATTATTGATTTTAAGCCCATTAAAGACATATCCTTCTCAGATTTGGAGAATTTAAAGAAAAAAGATGTTGAGAACTTTATGAGATTTCTAAAACTGCAACAAAACATGCAAAATTCCTCTGTTAACAGAAAAATTTCAGCCTTAAAGTCTTTATTTAAGTACCTTACCTCCCTATCAGAGAATGATGATGGAGAATGTTATTTTTATAGAAATGTAATGGCTAAAATTGAAATACATAAAGATAAAGAAACATTAAATGCCCGTGCAAAACGTATGAGATCTAAAATATTTCATAATGATGATGATCAAGAGTTTTTAAATTACGTTAAGTATGAACATGAAAAATCTTTAACAAAACATCAGTTGTTCTATTTCCTAAGAGATAAAGATCGTGATGTAGCTATCCTTTCCCTTTTTCTTGGTAGCGGTATTCGTGTAAGTGAATTGGCCGATCTTCGTATGGAAGATATAAACTTAAAAGAAAGATTAATTGATGTAATCCGAAAAGGGAACAAAGAAGATTCTGTATGGATTACACCAATTGCACTGAACGACCTTGAAAAGTATATGGAAATTAGAGATAACAAATACTCTCCAGGAAAAGAATTAAAAAATGTGTTCTTATCGAAATATAAACATATTGCACAGCCTCTTTCAGTTAGAGCTATCCAAGATATAGTAGAAAAATATACTAAGGCTTATGGAAAAAGAATGTCTCCTCATAAATTAAGACATACATTAGCAAATAAATTATATATGGAAGAAAAAGATTCGTTACAAGTGATGCAACAACTTGGGCATACCAGTCAAGATACAGCTTTGTTATACACTCAACTTGGAGAAACAACTATTAAAGATAGTTTAGGAAGAATAGGAAAAAATAAAGAATAAGAGTTTAGCAATTTTGCATTGCTAAACTCTTATTCTTTTCCCTACTTAGGGTTTAAATATTACATATATTTTACTTGTCTTTTATTTCTACTTAATGAGAAATAATATTTGCATCAAATTTATCGAATGTTTTGGAATTTACTTTTTCCCCATCTATTGTCATATTTATTTTCTGTTTCGGATTTGCTGTTACCACCCAAGCATTCGGTAAATAACGATCTTCATGGGATAATGTAGAAGGTGAATTTATAACCTTTCCTCCTATATATAGCGTAGCAGAAGAACCTCCATCCATAGCCATTGCATTTATTGCTCCTTTTTCATATAGAATATCTTGACACTCTTTTATCGTGGCTCCTATGCTATGTGTCTGCCTACCGTCTATCACTAGAAACATTATTGTGCCATCTTCTTTTTGGGCCATAATACTTCGCGGAGCAGAACCCCAACCACCGTCTCCTTCTGTGATCATTTTTTCTCCATTTACAATTAACTGTGGCATAAATCCTGCTGCTGAAACGACTTGTTTATCCAAAAGTTTTTGGGTCGAATAATTTCCTGTTATCATTTGTCCAAACCTTGTTAAACCCGTAATAATTGTAGGGGTATTTTTATCTATATTTGTATCAATAGCTTTCCCATTTTCTATTACTATTCCAGTTGCAACATCATACGACGGATGACGTAAAACTTTCTCTGTATCCAAATTATTTTGGGTTACAAGTAATTCATTTAATAATTTCTTCATGTTAACTCCTCCTCATATTGCTAAGGGAGACTCTAGAGTTTCATGAGTGGTTTTGTGTTATTTTATCTGTCTAAAAATTTTTATTAGAGCATTAATAGTTACATTGCAATCAATTTATTATTTAGAACTACCTCCTTTTTGAATTTAGACAAGATAAAAATAAATAACATTAAACAAAAAAACCTTTACTCAAAAAGGAGTAAAGGTTTTTTACAATACAAATAAATGATTATTAAGGCAGCTCTGCAAAAATCCTAGAGGTGCCTTTCTATCAAATCGTATACCACTCCCTCGTTGAGTTTTAGCACTGTATAGCATAGGTTTTTATAACCAGCTACATTAAAAAGGGCCTTAATCCGACCGTTCCTGTTGACCCATTGGCGTCTCTCGACATTTTTGGGCAGCAGCGTTTCTCTATACAGGAGCCTCACCTAACAAAGATTATTGAATTACTTCAAAATTTAAACCAGAATTTAATATTTGTCAACTAACTTTTAATTCGATTCATAAAAAATTCTTTTATAGAGAAATGTAATTAGATTCTATTACAAATTTGAAATTCTACTTAAAAGATATAAAATTTAAATACAATTAGTTCGTAGAAAAGTTATAAAACATATGAATTTTCGTATATGAAACTTATTGTTTATGATCAATTTTTAACTTTATAGCAGAATTTGAATGATTAGTCATTCCGTACTTTAAAAGAACATTTTTCAAAAATCTTCTTTTATGATTAAAATATTCCTTACTGTTTATCAAATTTTCATGGTTAAACTACTTAATTAAGTTTGCTTTTTTATATGATATTCCAAATCTAATTAGTTTTTATAAAATATCTTTTGTTTTCGCTGAAATGGATAGGTTTTAATTTCATCTGTATCTAAATTTTCATGAAATAAATGAATAGCTATAATTTGTCTACAATCATAGGTATGGTAATAATATGTACCAGACTCCATACACATTGCGCTTGTATAAATGGTATTATCTAATGTACCTTCTTCCGTTATCACTCCACCTTTTGGAACCTCACAATTTGATAAGATATGAAAAATGGCCGATATGCCCTCTTCTTCGTTATCTATACCTTGAATATTTTGTTTGCCATACGCTGCCCGAACAAACCTTGATGGTGGGGTGAAATCCCCAGGGAGTCCCATCGAACCTGAACCTTGTCCAAAAGCACTTAATGGTACATCCCCCCATTGTGTTGGCGCATATGGCTGCGATTTAAGACCGATATATTGTCTTAAATTTTGTAAATGCCAGTTAAACTCAGGACTATTGGTCATTACCCCAAGAGGATTATCATATATTTTTAGTCCTTCAGTTGTCGGCTCTAGTACAATACAATCTCCCCATTTATCCGCTAAAATCCAATGTAGCGGTGGAGTAACTCCTAAAACAGGTAATGGTACATCCAAAAAGGAAATACTATCTACAGAGTTCTTTAACTCTTCGACAGAATTGAATTGTGTGAGACTCCATGCCACAAAATCAAATGGAGCCAGATTCGTTTGATTGTCATCTATACTGTTACTATAACTAGCGAATCCTGGAAAATAGAGTGTTGCACATGTCATACCTGATTCATTTACTCCGTCCGCCAGGATGATCCTTCCTTGATGGTTAATCCCCATCCCGACAACAGCTTGTTTCGCCTCGATGGTTTCACCAGTTATATTGTTCCATTGATAACTTCGAGGAACTATTATTACTTCTTGATTGAAATCTAATGTAAAATCCATCGTTCTTGCAAAAAGATGCTGACCGCTTTTTGTCTGTAATGTCAAACTGGTACACATAAAGAACACCCCTTTATTTAGTTTATTTGAACAAAAAACCATTTAATTTCTATCCTTAAGTTGATAGGCATGTATCGTGACCTCTATTAAAAAATATGGTTGCTAATTTTATTTCGATCTTCCTTGCACCCAAGCAGCAATATCATTTATAACATACTCAGGGATATTAGCAGGACTATAATATTCATCCGGTTTACTTAATTCCCCATCTCCTTCTGTAAAGAAGTGATTTAACTTTGGATATAGTCGATAATCAACGTTATCTCGTTCTTTTAATTGTTCTTTCCAAAGAGGAATTTCGATTTTTGATTGAACTTGATAGTCTCTTTCTCCTTGAATAATAAGAAGCGGTGTCTTTTGTTGTTTTGACATTTCTGCTGCTTTAATTTTACGGATAGAATCCCAAAATACTGCTGATCCTAAATAAAAATCTTTTGGAGGATTCTGACTAGAGAAATTGGGATCATTTAATAATTCAAATTGCGATTTGTAAAATTTATATTCATCCGGTTTCATTGCTCCAATAGAAAAAAGATACTCAAATTGATCTAAAACAACATCTTGGATCGTACGGGCTGGTCCTCCCATCACAATTGCCCCAGCAATATTTTGATTTTGGTCTTTTTCAATCATTTTCGGAAGCATCATTCCACCTTGACTATGACCAAGAATATAAATTTGATTCTTATCTATCAGAGGTTCATTTTGAAGAAAATGAGTCACAAGAAGAGCATCATCTGTTGTCTCTTTATCAACGGTATAAAAAGGACTGGATTGTGTTTTTAATCCATGTTCATAAGTTCGTTTATTATAGCGAAGGACAGCAATTCCTTTCGAGGCAAGACCTTCAGCTAAATCGCGAAATGGTTTTAAAGCAAACGCTGTTTCATCCTGATCGGTTGCTCCAGATCCTTGCACAAGAATAACCGCTGGGAAAGGACCCTTTCCCTTTGGAACAGATAATGTTCCTGGTAATGGAAACGCACCACTTCCAACTACTACTTCTTTATCAACAAATGATTCAGGCTTACTATATGATGGACGATCTGCAACAGGACTAAACGACATGCTGAGTTGAAAATCATCTATTTTTCCAGATGGATCTAGCTTAATTAGTAAAGGTACTGTAAATTGTTCAAAAACTAATTTAATCTCTACATTTGTATGAACAGAATTTGTCTCTTTTTGGGTTACCTCTCCAATTCCCATAAAAGAACCTGCTTGTAATTGCGCAGGGAGTCCCTTCCAATAGCTCTTTAGCCATTCTTCGGATATTATTTTCTGTAATGATCGAGAAGTTAAATCAACTGCAGATTTATAATCTTCTGTATCCAAATAACGGATAAATGAAAGGGTAGTAGCTATAACAGGGTTTTCATCGTCGGTATTGTCTATTTTTTTTATATTTTTGTTTGTTTCCTTTAATGTCGAAATAAATTGGTGATTGAACGGATTTTTATATGTACCAGGATATAAGCTTGATTTCAATACATCCGTATTCCGTCCCTCATACAAACTTGAAGAACTCGCGAAATTTTTAGGTGAAATTACTTCCTCCCCATATGAAACTGAAGGAATAGCTATTGCACAAATTGCACTGACAAGTAATAAATTATTCCCTATTCTTTTTTTCGTGCTCATATTTATTGATTCTCCTTTTAAAATTAAAATTTTTTAATACAGCATGCCATGTACTATAAGGAAAATTTAAATTATCAAAGAGATTAATAATCTACTTTACGATCCCCCCTAACGGGTTAAAAAGCTATTATAAACAAACTTCAATAAAAAATGCCTTCTCCCTCTTTTTTTATGACTGGATTTTTTGAGTGGCATGGAAGGACCACGCTGAATTACATGTAACTGACCAAAGGTAAACAGGTAAACCAGTATCCGACAGTGAATATAAAATCCCAGTAGAAATTTTGTTTTTGATTTCTCTTTTTCTTGTTAAACAAATGGATCTGAAATTACTTGTGCTGAAGTTTGGACGTGCTTATTATATTCATTTGCTAATTGATTTCGGCGTACCAGTTCTTTTTTTTGAAGTGATTTGATTTTTTCATCAAAAGAAGAGAATCAGTAAAACTCGTATGATCTGTATGTGGAATAACCATTGACATGCATCCATATTTTATAGTAAATAACGACTAATTCTTCCGTTGCATTTCAATTAATAAGTATATTTTTATCACTTATCATGCTTTGCAAACGATTTAGACCTTCCTTGGTCGTATCTACTAAATTCCCTGGCTTCTATATCAGACGAAATAGCTTTTGCATCTGCGATAATTACAATTGGTTTAAGTATTTTTCATTTTCAGGTGTCCAATTTAACTAATAAAAAGAGAGCACTCCTCAGTAAGTGCTCTCTCGTAAAAAGTATTAGTAATTGTATTCGTAACCAATCTGTACACCATTCTCAATAGATTCGCAATACGCATTATCCCTAAGATGTTTTTAATGTATAATTTCTATATAATAAAGAAAAACATTCATTAACGAGCATTTTCCAATACTTTTATTAGGTCATTTATATTTTCGATTTTCTGCTGAAACTGATTAAGTCTGCTATATAGCAATGAAGGACTCTTATCTTCTTTTGAAATAACTTGTTTTAATTCTTGTTCTAAATGATCATACGCATCAAAAAAATTATCAAATTATCTCACAAGTAAATAAAGTAAAATCTGAGATTCGAAATAATATTAATTAATTAAAATATCAATATACAGTTAAAAAGACACCTTTAATCTAAGGTGTCTTTCCGTTTATTAAACAGCATTAAATCAGCAAGTTTTTATAATAATGACTCTTTCTGAACCAGTCATTATTAATGCTCTATCTTTCCATATAATATATGTTCCAAGGTTATTTAACTTGTATTATGTGATATTGGTAATTAATAGAAATGGAAAACTATTGTATTGGACCTAATAACCCCATAATTTCTTCAGCTTTTGGATTTTTAATGCTATAGTAGATTTCTAATCCCTGACGATTTCCCTTTAAAACCTTCCCTCTCATTTTAGATAAGTGTTGGGATACTGTTGATTGTGGAATGTTTAAAATTTCGGTCATTTGGGTTACATTTAGTGTTTTATGTTTAGAAAGCTCACTGATCAGTTTTAAACGCATTGGGTGTGCCATAACTTTTAAAAGCTCTACATCCTCTTCTAAAGTCGTGTTCTCTACGTGCTGATTCGCAAATCTCGTCATAGTATCTTCTCTCCCTTATTTGTTTTCTTCTAATTTAGTGCAACTTCCGTATTACATAATATTAGTATGTTTGAATGTTTATCGTGAAAAATACTACTAAAGTATACAATTTTAGTTTGTGCTAGTAGTGGAGTTAATGTGTGGTTCGTATGAAGTTTTTAATTACTATTGTTTATAATCTAGTCTGTTTAAGTATGAATGCTCTTTTGGAGAAATTTATTATTAAGGTGACAGCTTTTAAAGTGAACTACTCGCCACTTAGCAAAGCTTAAAGTGGAGCTTCTCAGTTCCGCGACGAAAGTAACCTTTCGACTCCCTGAGCGTTACTTCGGGGTGTTCCACCCCTAGATGTCCAACGCTTGGACGCTCTCTTGGTACGGTTGATATTTTACGCAGGAACCGAATGGCTTGGTTTTCGCACTCTATTTTCTTCCTGCAACCTCCTATATCAAGTTATCAAAGAGCTTCATATAGCCAGTTTATCCAAAGTTTTTGGCTATGCCAAACCGAAATTCTTCTCCCACCTTCCGTTGGGCCATCGCCCTTCACACGCTTGAGGAAGGAGAATTCTTCCGGTAAATTCGTTAAAAAATAATTAAATTTAATTTCACCATTAATAATAATTTTGTTATGATCAATGT
This sequence comes from Bacillus cereus, assembly GCF_015071065.1. Lineage (GTDB taxonomy): Bacteria > Bacillota > Bacilli > Bacillales > Bacillaceae_G > Bacillus_A > Bacillus_A cereus_BA. Next base: position 9,798 of record NZ_VOVA01000037.1, read on the forward strand.
ATAATAAAATTATAACTCATGTAAGAGTCTAAGCGTTTTTGATCAACAATCGCTTAGGTAATGAGTTATACCCTTTGGAAAAGGTACCTTGCAGCAGGGGTACCTTTTCTTTTATTTTTAGTTATAAAATAGTTTAATTAAAAATTATGTAGTTAAAAAGTATGATGATTAAATTGTAATTGAAGTGAAGCATATATCCCATATGAATATTTTTAAATATTAGAAAGAAAATCATTTGAGCGATCGCTGGTATACCGATGATAATTAAACATTGCACCCAATTATAACTATATGTAGAAAGATGGAGTAGTCCAAATGAGCTTCCAGACAAAATTAAAGAGGTTGTAATTGAAGTAATGGGACTTATTATGAAGGAACGTATGATTTTGTGCCAAAATAATAATATAGATACAAACATAATGTTTTCACCAATTAATTGAATTGCAATACCAGGCGTTTTAGGGAACATATTGGTCATCCCTTCATTTTCAATGGGGTTACTCCATTAACTAATTGACACAAAGGGTATAATCTATTTCCGATAAATCATCCTACAATAAAGAGGATGATTTTTTCTTTAATAATCAGTACCTGCTATATAATCATTAGGTTCAGTTTCTATAATGTTTTCAGAATGAAAACATTATGTTTTTTATGGCAAACAAGTTTATTTTTATCGTTGTGGAGGTATCAAAACCTTAGGGTGATGGGCATGGGCAATACCCAGGTATTAAAGAATTCAAACCTCGCTACCTCCACTTGAAATTGTTATAATTAAAATGTTTTTAATATTTATTTAACGGAGGGATAGAGAATGAAAATTGCAATAGTCTGTTTCGATAACTTTACTGATATAGATGTTTTTTTACCATGGGATTTATTAAATCGTGTACGTTTAGTTGGCGGTATTTCTGATTGGAATGTCCAACTATTAGGAACGGAAAAAACTCATATATCCATGTCTGGCTTACGTATCCCCATGACAGGAAGCATATCCGATATTCCTTCTGCTGACGCTGTAATATTTGCAAGTGGTAAGGGTGTACAAGATTTATATAAAAATCAAGAATATCTTAATAGCATTCATGTAGATCCTCAAAGACAATTAATAGGCTCTATGTGCTCTGGTTCTCTACTACTAGGAGCTAAAAAATTGTTAACTGGTAAAAAAGCAACTACATATCCATCCGTAGTAGAACAGCTTAAAGAATTTGATGTAGACGTTATTGAACAAAGTTTCGTAAACGAAGGAAATATCTCGACTGCTGCAGGATGTTTTGCTGCTCAAGATCTCTCAGCCTGGATTATAAGAACCCTAATTAATGAAGAAATGGTTGACACTGTGCTAGAAACTGTTCAGCCAGTGGGCAAAGGTTTATATTTTTAATTTCAAATCAAGTCAGAATTAGATAATCTGATTTGATTATTTATAAAATAGCTTTTTTGTTCAATTTCTTCTTCAGTGAATCCAAGTAATTCTCTTAATTAGGGGTACCGTCACCTCGCTATCAAGCTAAGGATTTGGAACCACCCCAAAACGAAAATTTTACCTTTTTACAGTTATTTATAAAAGTTCGGCTCATTCTTTTCGTTTTGGGGGAAATGTATTTCTTAACTTGATAGCGATGTGGTGCTACTCCTAAATACAATAAGAAAATTTAACTATATTGATTGACCTTCCCCTTACAGGAAACAGTATATTTAAAGTAATTTATAACAGGAGGTGATTGTTATGCTTTCAATTGGTGAGTTCTCAAAAATAGCACATCTCACTCTGAAGACGCTTCGCTACTATGATGAAATTGGGCTGTTAAAGCCTGCTTTCATAGACGCTAAAAATGGCTATCGCTACTATAATATTTCCCAATTAGAAACAGCTTTATTGATTACGCGATTAAAAACCTATTTATTTTCGCTTGAAGAAATCAAGGTTATTTTAGCTAATTGGGAGGATACCGAGTTTCTTAACTCTAAAATGAAAGCCAAACAAGAAAATCTAACACAACAGATAACATTTTATTCTTCTCTATTAAAAAAATTAAAGCTTGATATTCAACAATTAGATGAAGAGGAAAATATCATGGGTTACTTAGATCAGATTGAGATTAAACTTGTGAATCACTTAACCTATAATATATTATCTCAACGAAAACAAATTAATACCGCTGATTTCCTAATACACTTTAATGAGTTGTTTAGTAAAATTTTGTTTAAAAATTTATTACCTATTGCAAAACCACTTGCTATTTTCCATAGTTCAGAATATGTACCTGAAAATTATGATGTGGAAATTGCGATTCCCCTTGCAGAGGCAACAAATAAAACAAAAGTGTTTAATCCTGGTCTTTGCGCAATGGCTACACTTATTGGTTCTTACGAAGAATTACCTTCTATTCATACAAAGCTACATGTTTGGATTGAAGAAAATAACTATAAACTGAATGGGCCTCCATTTGAAGTTTATCAAACGAATCCCTATAGCACACCGGAGGAGAGTACTATCATAGAAGTATATTTCCCTATAAAATGACTACATGAAGGGGTGTATCACAATGTATGGTATAAACCGGCCAACGATAAAAGAAAAAATCTTGATTTTAGTTGCTGAGATTATCTATTTAATCATTGCATATTATTTGCTTTTCATTACTTATGACAAATCAGGCATTTCACTAGGGCTTTTTATTGCTTTAATTATTACAGCTTTACGATTAACAGCTATGATGTTTATATGGTTACCTAGAGGTATTGCATGGCAAGAAGCCATCATGAACAGTATAGCTTTTGGGATTTATTATTTAGGTTTCCCCATTTTAATGATTACTAGTAATCAGGATCCAAACTTAACAGTACTTATTATAGGCTGGATATTGTTTTTAGGAGGCAGTATGTTAAACACATTTTCAGAGTTACTTAGAAAACCTTTTAAAAACAATCCTGTAAATCAAGGTAAGCTATATACAGGCGGTTTATTTAAATATGCGATTCATATTAATTATCTTGGGGATTGCCTTTGGGTACTAGGCTTAGCGCTAATCTCTAACAATATTTATAGTTTGCTTATCCCTCTAGGTCTATTCTTAGTATTTGTTTTTGACTATATTCCAAAATCTGATGATTACTTACAGAACAAGTATGGAGAACAATTTACAGTATATAAACAGAAAACAAAAAAACTAATTCCGTTTATCTGGTAAATCAGTAACAAGCTTTGAAAACGGAACATATCAGATCACCCCTCAAAAGGTGGTCTTTCTTCAATTAGGGGTACCGCCACATGTCCATCAACCTAACAGAACAGGTTGCCCCCAAAACGATAAAAATGAACTTCATTGCTATAAAAGACTCTAATTTTTCGTTTTGGAGTATTATAAAATTTTAACTTGATGGTGATGGGATA
>NZ_VOVA01000038.1 GCF_015071065.1 Bacillus cereus
TCCAAAAGCAACTATTTGGGATCATCGGCTTGAATTGCTATTATACGAGCCGAACCGCTAATGCCTTCGCTTAATAATTTCACTTACCACATTGATAGATACGTAATACGTGGGGGCTCGTCCCCACACGACGAACCAGCCTCAACCCCAAAAGCAAAGGAAAACCTTCCTTTGAACCTGTTCATTTTGCTTTTTAAGCGTTTATTTTAGTTTTAACGACAAAATAGTATTGTTTTAGATTTATATCTTTTAAAAAGGATTCTGAAGCATTTAAATAGCATTTTGTATTTTGTTGTTATTTGATTCTAGATTAAGGATTTATATTTATTTAATGCTAATTATTTTCTTTTAGTATTTTAAAGTAATGTTTGATTGCAATTTATTAAAAATATCATGTCGTTAGTGAGTACTCATATGGAGACATCAAAGGGACTTTGTGTACTCACTGAGTCTACATTTGGGGACATAATGGGGACATTTGGAGAGTTTTGTGTCGTCAGTGAGTGGACATCCTGGGAATTTTCGTGTACCCACGTTTAAGCTAGGCTCCGCCTAGTCCCAACCCCTAGTTGGGCCCAAAAACCCCTTATGCTCTTCTCTCTTTTTTGATTCAGAATTTCCAATTTTATAGAGTAGTTCATTTTTTAGTCGAAAATTATTATGTTAAAAAACAAAATGTTAATTTATTTGTATGTTTTTTATTGATTGATTTAAGTGCAAAGAAGAAAAAGAAATTAAAACTACTTATTTCGTAAGTACAAGATCTAATGAATCTGTGCACGAAGAATTAGGATTGATTTAACTTAATTTCATGTAAAGTGTTAAGATAAAGGAGTTATAATTGTTATAACGAATTTGAAATATTGAAAAGGAGGTTATGACTATTATGACACTTATTATTTATGAAAATGTATCCCAGGTTGCAAAAAGATTAAAAATATCACCTTCTACGGTTAAAAAATATTACTTACTAATTGAGAGTTATAACTGTTATGCCTTTAAAAGAGACGAACGAGAACGAATTATTTTCGATGATTATGATGTTAAGTTATTACAAAGATTAGTAGAGTTAAAAAGTATGCCACAAGTCACATTGGAAGATGCTTGTAAATTACTTTTAAAAGAAGAAGGATTAACAGTTAATAATACAGATATGACTGTTATAACTCCTGGATCTGATGATTTAAAAGAAGTATTGAGAGAATTAAAAGATACAGTAGAGTTGCAACAAAAACAATTACAGAATCAAAATGAGCAAATAGCTAAACTAACAAACGTATTGGAATCTCAACAAAAGTTATTGACTCATTCTAATACTATAGAAAAACAACAGGTTACTGATCGGGATAAAGCGGTTATGACTGTTATGCGAGAACTTCAAGAAGTAAAACAGATGGTTGCAGCAAATAATGAAAAGAAATGGTATCAATTTTGGAAGTGATTTGCTGAGTCCTGGCGTTTATGCCGCGAAAGTTCCTTGACGATGAGGGTTCGGAGGCTCGTGGTCAAGGGAACCGTGGAATAAAAAGCGAGGACGGACCCCAGGACAGGGCAAAAACCAATGTCTTCGCCATGATTCGTGGTTCTACTGTTAGAAAAAGGCGAATAAGAATATAGCATACATACAATAAGGGAATGCAGTACAGATCAGCATACAAGCATTTCCTTGCTATTATTATGTTATTTTGTTCTTTTAATTTTAGGAGGGTATATAGGTGTAGTACCAACAAAACGCAAATTTGGTATATTAAGCTTATATAGGATGACCTTAGTGAGGAAGATATGTTACAGATAAAGAAGTAAAAGTTACTTGATTTTTTTATAAATGAAATGTTTAGAATTTACAGAAGAGGAAACACTTTCGATGCTTTTTTGATTTTAATTTGTGATTAAATGGTATTTATTCCATAAAAATATTGAAATATAATTTTAATATGTTAATATATTGATATTGATTCATTAAAATTACTAAAAAAGTGACGATAAAAAGAAATAATAGTTTACTAAGTAATTCTATTATTTTCTTATGATAATCGTTGTATTTTTATATTTGATAATCTTGTTAAAGGAAGGCATTTATTTATTAATTGTCTTTTTCGGCATGAAAATAAGTTATAAGTAATTAAAAAAAAGCAACAATAACGATTGTTGCTTTTTTTACTAATTATTTTTTCTTGATAATTTTAACAATGACTTTAACCCCAACTTTAATAACGATTCCCATTTATAACACCCCTTTTTAAATATTATATATAGTTTTATATTTACTTTTTGAAATGTAAAACTAACTTTTTAAATATTAACATATAATGTTATATAATTAAACACTTTTTTCTTTTTTATTACAAAAAAAGAAAAAGTTTGAAATATAACTATAAATTTCTATGTTTGTTCCATATTTCGCTCTATAATGATAAAATGGTATTTTGTGATTACAAGAATTATATTATTCTGTTCAAATAGTATTTAAATTAAGTAATTTAAAGGAGTAATTAGAATATGGAAGAGGAAAATAATTTTTCAATTAAGAAAATATGGAAGATAACTAATCCTTCTAAAATTCATTTTATCTCAGGGTTAGTATTATCTATTGTTTCAAGTGTAATTTCATTGATAATACCTTTATTAATTAAAGATATAATGGATGAACTTTCAAAAGGTATATCTTTTGGTTTAATAAGTCAAATTTCTATTTTGTTAATTTTGGAAATAATTTTTTCAGCTTTTTCTCTTTATTTACTATCTAAAGTAGGGGAAGAAATAGTGAAAAACTTGCGTGATAAACTTTGGGAGAAGTTTTTAAAATTACCTGTAAAATATTACAATGATAATAAATCTGGTGAGATGGTAAGTAGAATAACTAGTGATACTACTGCAATAGTGAATATTATTTCATCTGAAATTGTTGATTTAATTACGAGTTGTATAACATTAGTACTTTCTTTAATTATTTTGTTTACTTTAGATGTTCCAATGACATTGGTTTTGATTTTAGTAGTACCGATAACTCTTTTTATTGTAATTCCTTTGGGAGAGAAGGTATATGATCTTTCTTTCCAAGAACAAAATAAAATGTCTCAGTTAACAGCTTATTTATCACAGACTCTTTCTGAAATTAAGCTTGTAAAAGCTTATAATACTGAATTAAAAGAAGCGGAAAATGGAAAAGATCATTTTCATTTTCTTTATAAGAATGGAATAAAGAGAGCTAAAATTAATTCTATATTAACTCCAGTTTTAGGGACATTTACTACTATAGTTTTAATTGGTGTAATAGGTTTTGGTGCCTGGAGGGTAGATCAAGGTCTTATTAGTTCTGGTGAATTAGTAGCGTTTTTATTGTATTTGTTTCAAATTATGTCTCCTTTTATACAAATGAATCATTTTTTAACGAGTTTTCAAGAGGCAAAAGGATCTATGAAAAGATTATTTGAAATTTTAGAAGAAGAAGAGGAAGTTCAAGTTGTTACTAAAACATGTATTGGATCTCCAACACAATTAGAGTTTAAAGATGTTTCCTTTAGATATGATGAAAAAGATAATATTATTGAAGATATTTCATTTAAAATTAAGAAAGGTTCTTTAACAGCACTAGTTGGACCAAGTGGTTCTGGAAAAAGTACGGTATTCTCGTTAATAGAAAGATTTTATGATCCAACTAATGGAGATATTTTATTAGATGACGTATCTTATAAAAATGTACATGTAGAAGAATGGAGACAGAAATTTAGTTATGTTTCGCAAGATACTCCAATTTTTTCAGGTACAATTAGAGATAATATTTTATATGGAAAAAATGATAAGGTTACAGATGATAAATTGATAGAAATTGCAACATTTGCAAATGCACATGAATTTATTGTTGGTTTATCGGATGGTTATAATACGCAAGTAGGAGAAAGAGGTAATCAACTTTCAGGTGGACAAAAACAACGTATTGCTATAGCTAGAGCTTTAATGCGTGATGCTGATTTTCTGTTATTAGATGAGGCTACAGCAAATCTAGATTCTGATTCAGAAAAACAAGTACAAAAGGCTATAAATACATTAATTCATAAACAAACAACTTTTGTAATAGCACATAGGTTGTCTACTATTGTAGATGCTGATCAAATTATTGTATTAGAGGATGGTAGAATTACAGGTTTTGGAACTCATGATGAGTTATTAAGTAATCATGAGTATTATCAAAAAGTTATTAAACAGCAATTTGAAAGACATTAATTTAAATTTATAAATTATTTCAGAGTAAAAAAAGAGCAAGTATTTGCTCTTTTTTTAGTTGATTTTATATATTATTACTATTAAACAGATAATAATTATTAATCCTATATTACCACCTATTTTAAATTCGTATTTTTTTTTTGTATTTCTATTTTCTTTTAAAATTTGAATTTCTTTTTCTAACTTTTCTATATAAATCTTTTGTTCTTTTATTTCATTTGCATGCTGATTTTCAATATTATGATTCATGTTATATTATCCCCTTTTGTAAATTTATACATATATATATATTTTATTATATCAAATATAAAATGTATCTAGAATATAGTCTTTCTCTTCTTTATTGATTCCAATATATTTGAGTGTAATTTGTGGTGTACTATGATTGAGAATTTCTTGCAACATAGCTATATCTTTGGTTTGTTTATAGAACCAATAACCGAAGGTTTTACGCATGGTGTGGGTACCTATGGATTCTACACCGGCAAAATCTCCGGCTTTTTGTAATTGTCGATAAGCCTGGATCTTACTAATGGGCTTGTCTCCTTTTCGAGAAGGGAATAACCAGGTGTTTTCTAATGTTTTGGTATAGGAATAGACCTCATCAAAAATAGAAGTAAGATTAATCATGCGTTCTTTTTTCGTCTTTCCCTCTTTGATTTTAAATTCTTTTCTCTTTTTTCGTTTTAGTTTTACTATGGTTTGTTTTTCAAGTTGGAGTAGATCACTCACGCGTAGACCTGTATGAATCCCAACGAGAAAGAGAATATAGTCCCGTTCGGAACAATGACGTTTAAGAGCCCACTTCATATCTTCGATCTGTTCTTTGCTACGGATGGGTTGGACATCAATGAGATGTGGTTTTTTGTTCATAGATTTAGACCTCTTTATTTACAGTATTTTGAATGTATATTTTTGTTGTGTATTTTGAGGATATCAAGGGATTTGGGATGAAGTCAATATTTTAGGTGAAATGAATGTAAACTAATATTTAAAAGTTTACTTTTAAAAACAAAAAAAAGTACGAAGTCTATTAATAGACTTCGTACCAACAACAGATAAAGGACAGTCCATAGAGGACCAGAAGGGTGTTTCATTTATCTATTGTAACCTATTTGTTAACATTTCAGGAGATAAATTGGAAAATATGTATATTTTCATATTATACAATAGACTTGGTTTATAATTTTGAATTTTCTTTCTATTACTGTTATACTAATCTAGGAAGAGACACAACTCCTTACGGCAGTCATATACTAATCATTGCACCAAAAAAACCAATTCCCGTGTAATGGAATTGGTTTTTTTGGTGCAATTCAGTCAATACAGCAACTTGAACCCACATTTTCAAATGTAGTCTTATCAATCTTAACATAATTTCAATTATATAAACGCAAAAAACCTCTTTATATGTACACATATAAAGAGGTTTTTTAAAAGGATGAAGCCCTTAAGTTAGTTAGTGATGGACATTCATTATATCACAAAGTCCCTTTTATATTATATAGGTTAATATCATTTCAATAGCATTCATTAAATCCTAAGTCTTAAATGGATAAGTGATACAGATATACGAACTATTGTTATCTGTATCACTTACATTCATCCAAAAGTCATCTTTTGCATTCTTCTGTTCAAGGGAAGAAGCTATTCATTATAAAACTATGCTCTTATTATAAAATTTGAGTATGTATTATTAAAAATAAAAAAACATAAAAGGGTCTTCGTTTTTTTTTAACAAAGATCCCTTTACGATATATATACTTACCAACAACCATTTTGATTATATTTTACAATTGTTTATATTATGTCACTTTTTATAAACAAGGTCCTCTACAATGTATAATTTGACAATCATAATTATTTTTTAAAGGAATCCATGTATCTGTTCGATTAAAATTATAATTCATTCATTTACCCATTCCCTTCTTCAAAAAAATTAAAAATACTCTACAAAGAGTTGATGTGGAGGTAGGGCGTTGTATACGTTACTCTATGTTCATCATACAAATGTGTATATAACTAAATAAGCCTTTTTTATTTTTGGGCTAATAAAACAAAAAGAACCCCTTTTATATTTAATATAAGAGATTGGAACGGTTTAGGATATTTTATATACCTTTTTAATGTACAAGTTGGTAGTAAGAATAGGGGGACCCTATTAATAAATGCTAAGAAATTATTGCAGGGTGTCTGTCAACGGTAAGCGGAACGAAGTGAGCATTAAGGAGTTGACAGACTCACTACACCAAAGACCCTCTTGTGGTTGTCAAACGGTACCCGTTTGACCCTGCCTACCGGCGAGGGAGCCCCTCAAGGAGTTGAGGGGTTGGGGAGTTCGAATGATGGGGTCTGGGGGTTCAGCCGAGATACGAGTAAAACTAGGTCATAGTGATACATTTTTTACCAAATGTTGTTTTTCGATGGTATTTGTAACATAAACGTTCGTTTTTGTTACGTTTTGTATTTGAAAATATGAAATATCCTAACCGTTGAACTAGCTGTAACAAAATGCTGTATCAAAAATAATTCGTAACATTATTATCAAAATACCTTTTTGTTACACGATAATCGGATAATGGAAATAAAATACAGCCTATGACCCGAAATTACATGTATCTCGGCTGAACCCCATTATGAGGAACGACATCTACATTGCTTATGAATGCCCGAAAACGTGGAAGCAGGAAGTAAAGATGAATGTGAAAGGTATCGTTTCTATAATTGCAGATGCGCTATTCACGGATAATGGCCGTTATCACATTGTTGAGGTGGATCATGAGCAGAAAATGAGTGCAAACCGTGTGAAGATGCAGAAGTATCGCAAATTGATGGAATGCAATGTCTTTGAAAAGAAACCTAAATTTATCTGGTACACCACGACGGAATATCGCAGAAAACAACTCCAAAAGCTTTGCGAGGGATTGGATTGCAACATATTTACGGTTACTGATTTCCATTAAAAACAGGGAGATGGTCCATATGGCAATTGAGACAATGAGCATCAAGGATTTTATGGATGGTAACTATGGAGCAAAGAAGAAATGGGGCTTGTTCAAAAAGAAAGCAAAAAATACGCACCTGTTGCAGTGCGCGTTTCATTAGTAATCGGTAGTGCTATTATATTCAGCAATATTATAGATATTCCACATGTATTTGCAGATGGAAATAATCCAGATGTGAATAAAGTATTTAAAGATGTGCAGTCCAATGACGGAGCAATAAAGAATTATATAGACGGCCAGTTATACAATAGGATTGTAAATGCGTTTGAACCGGTTATATTATTGATTAAAGCAGTATCATATCCGATAGCATCCGTTGTAGCGTTATGCGGTGGTTTGTTCATTATGGTAGGTAGCCAGGAACGAGGGTTTTCCTTAATAAGTCGTGCAGGTATTGGTTATATAGTGGTACAAATGATACCGTTATTTATGAGATTACTTGTTGAGATTGCGAAGGCTATTTAGTCCTACACTTGTAGGGCTTTTTCTTTGCAGGATTTTTCCAATCATCATGGAATACTGTCACATAGGAGGTGTCGTGACGTTATGACGGACGAAATTGTTTATTCTGCTAGTGAAGTATACAAACGACTAGGAATAAGTGATAGCACCCTTAGAAAGTATATGGAAGTATTGCAACGAGAGGGATTTGCTGTGAAGAAAGATAATCGTGGTAGACGCCAATACACAGAGCATGACGTTATGGTGATTGAGAAGTTAATTGAGCTTAGTAAGCATGACGGTATGACGCTGGAAAAGGCAGCGAAGATGATTGCACAGCAAATAGAAAAGGTTAATCCGGATTTGATTCAAGAAGAACCTGAAGAAACGGACTTAGTCCCATTCCACATTAAACAACAATTACAGCAGTACAGCGTTATGGCGCAAGAAATGAATCAAGGCATGTTAGCGATGGAGAAGCGATTGAGTGAGCAGGCAAAGCAAAGTAATGAGGAAATCAAAACGAGTATAGAGCAGCATAATGAACGAGTAGAAAAACGATTGGAAGCACGAGATGAGACGTTGATGAAGACACTCCGTGAGATGCAGGAAGCGAAGAGAATGATGCAGGAATTTCGGGAAGAGGTTGCTGCTGCGAAAGAGAAGAAAAAGCCGTGGTGGCGGTTTTGGTGAGTGGTTTGCGACAAAGTACAAAAAAGTAGAAATGTATACTTTTCTACTTAGGAGTAAAAATGAAATATAGCCCCGCATTCACGGGGCTTAGCAAGTTACACAAAAATTTGCGATTCCTCTTTTACCTCTACAATAGGATCTTTAACTTCAAAGTTTTTGATTTTAAACTTTCCATTTTTATTTTTGTAAAAAAACTTCATTTCAACATTGCTAATATTTTTAAGGGCGTTATATATTCTGTCTGAATAATTAGGAGCAATTGTAATCATACGAATATCTTCATCAAAACAAGATGGATAATACGCTGATTGCCATGCTAAATTTTTATCATCTGCTACAACTTTTAATTCAATGATACATTTAGTTCCATTCTTATCTTTTGCGATAATATCGATAATCCCATTTTCTACTTTGTATTGTCTTTCCACAAAAGACATACCTTCTTCAATGACCTCTATATGACTACATAGCAATTCTTCTAATAAAGCCTCAGGGCCATTTAGTATTTCTTCAGTTATTAACTCTTCCCAAATATCGTTCATTAACTTCTTCTTTTTTTGAATTTCATCATTATTCTCGAATTCTTCACGAGTCATACACGAATCCGAACATACTCCCAAAAGTACATATGAATTATCAGAGGTTATGTTTTTTACCATGGACCAATCCATATCAGTTATTGAATATAAAATTTCGTTCTGTAGTAATTTCTTAGTGTGATGTGGAGTGTTTTTCCAAAAATCATAACACCAATAACTTGTATTTTTGTTAGATAACTTATCAATATCTTTTTTTCTAAAGCATTCTTTACAGAATAAATCGCCTACATATATAGTTAGAACTCTTGAAGATATCTCTTTAATTTTCTCTTCATCGTGGGTGATTAAAATTAATTCGCCTTTATTGAGATCCCATTCAGACAGATCATTACGAAAAGCATATAAATAATACCTTCCACCTTCATTATGCTTAAAATCAACTTTTATACAACCGTACTTTGTTGTAAACAAATCGAAATCGATTAAACTATCACCATTTCTCGTAATTACTCCCATGAACTTCATCTCCAATAATAGTAGGATGGAAAATACTAAGAATCATTATATAGCCTAGATAATTTCACTCGTTCTTTTATTTTTTATCTAACATCTCATAAAGGTGCTTGTACATCCCTTTATAACCTTCAGATTGTCTTGTTGTTAGCTTAGTATTTACATAGCTTTCAATAAGCATATCAATAATATTATTATTCGATACTTTATCCATGCTTTCTGCTTCTTTTATGAATGGCTTAAGTGTACTTAATTTTAGTAAAACAGCAGGCGAAAGTTTTGCTGTTTTAGATGGAACTAAACGATGATCTGCCTTCTCAGGAGCTGGCACTTTAGCTTTATTAATAATAGGAGTCATAACTTTTTTCTTAACAGGTTCACTGTTACGGCCAAAGTCGTTTGTCCCCTTTATATCCACACCCTTGTCGTTCAATGTGTTCCCAGGTTTTGTAGGTATAGGTTGAAATGGTGCTTTAGACATTATGAGCCTCCTCTTTAAGCATTAATGGTAGCGAAATAGTTCTCATGTTCATTAAGTTCACTAAGAACATCTATGAATAACTGATGGGCTTTTTCATCCCACATATCCACGTTTCCGCTTACGTTAATTGTTTTGTGAATACCTTCAACATCGTATACTTTTAAACGTTCTTGATATCTAACAATTGTATCCAGAACATTTCCACCGTACATTTCTTGTGCTTGTTTCAGAACTTTGTTATCTACTCGTTTCCCTTGATGAAGCATCATTGGAATGATACCAAGAACTTGTAAGTCCGCATCATATGTTTCTGCTAAGAACTGCATATAAGCAATATATGTTTGAGCACCTTCTAAAGAGAGCTCTTGTGTTTGTAGAACGATGATACAATAATCAGCTGCTATCATGGCGTTATCTGAGTAGTCACTGATTGTTGGTGGTACATCAATGTAAATACGATCATATTTATCTTTTAATGGTTCAAGTAGTTTCTTTAAATAAGTAATTTGTGCAAGTTCATCCTCTGGGAACATATCAAAGAGGATTTTTGAAAGCTTTCTAAATGAAGTATTAGATGGAACGATATCCAAATTTTCGATAACTGGGATAATCTCATTCTCTAAATTTTGATTTAGAAATGCATCTGTAATAGACTTGTCTATTTGTTCAACATCACCTGTTTTCGCAAGTACTCTGGTTGCGTTCCCCTGTGGATCCATATCCACTAAAAGACACTTTTCATTAAATACAGTTGCAGCTTCATAAGCTAACATTGTTGCTGTTTTTGTTTTTCCAACGCCACCTTTAAAGTTACCGATAACATATGTAGTTGCTTGTCTTTTCATTTTCGACATTCCTCCATAAAAAACTCCGAATAAGTATACCTTTGAGTAAAATGTAACATCTATATACAATATTCGCAACAGTATACCATCGGAAAGTTTAGGATTTTTAAACGGATTTCTCGAAAGAGTAGAAAAGTATACTTAAGCGTAAATATTTTTAGTATACTTTTCTACTTTTCTACTTTTGCGTAAGTTATAGAATGTGAGTTTTTTTAAGTAGAAATGTATACATTTCTACTTTTGCGTAGTTTTTGTTATGGTTATGTAAATGTTTTTAAATAAGGGTTTTTTTGGGTTTTTTCGATGTAGATAATTCAATGTGAAAGTCCATAAGTATACATTTCTACTTTTGCGTAAGTTTGAAAGGGTATACTTATTTTAAAAGTTAGGTAGAAAAGTATACATTTCTACTTTTTCGTAAGTATACATTTCTACTTTTGCGTAGTTTAAAGTTGTCATTTCTGTATTTACAAAGAAAAAAGCTTGTTGTAACGTAATAAACAACAAGCAACATTCTACAAAACAAAACATAATTTGATATTTTAAATAAATGAAGATCGATATAACAATTGAATATGAACACAAAACAAAAAGCCACTCCCATATGCTATCGGCTACCAACCATTAGCGGGAATGACTCAGTTCTAGTAATTGCGACAAACACTTACTAGAATGAACTGTATTGAACCACAGTGTTAACGTTTAAGTAGTGTACCACCACTAACCTTAAATAACTATGCCTTTTCACGAGGCTTCTTTGATATACCCATTTTATCTATTGTTTGGATAAATATCAACTAGTAAATACTAGTTTTGATTATTTTGTATTCCAAAAGATATATAACGGGCATCTCTAAACCTAGAAGTCTTGTGAATGCACAGGCCATTTAGGAATTGGAGATGTCCTTTTTTGTTTTTTGTTCGCGTGGAATTGCCTGATACCACGTAAATAAAAACTGATAAGCCGTAATTCCGTGCTTCTATATAGAGGGAACGTGTTATGGCGTGGCTAGCTGTTGGTCGTGCAGGGGGTACAGAGTATACGCCTACAAAAACAGCACCCCTCATTGGAATCCTGTTCTTCTGGTGAGGGTGGGCGAGAACTTGCCCAGAGACGATTCTCTAAAAGGTTCGGGTGGTTATCGTTAGCATTACGGTGCTAGGGAGTACATTCAGTTTGTCGTGTAGGGACGATATTACAAGGACAAGCCATAGAAAAAAGGGTGTATGCGGTGAAGATCGCTGAGTGAACAGGGTCTATACATACGGAAACCATATAAGTGACCGCATGGCGAAAACAAAGACGCTTATCCATCTATTTTGACTGATTACTTTATTTGTGATCTTTCAAAGTAGGGGATAAATCTGCCTTCCATCCGTATTCCATAATCGTTCCCACATGATAAAAACCCTCAAGATCTTCAGTCAAGCCTAATTACGAAGAAAAGATGAAAAACTTGAGATTGTTTAACTCTTGGGGGAATGACTTACTAAGATAGAGGAATAAATAAAGAATTTAATACTTACTTGGTTAGAGGATAAGGGGACGGATGGTAGAATAGGTCTTATTGCAGATTTTGGTTTTACACATCAGATATAGTACGTGAAATTATACTTATTTTTTTTGATATGATGATTTCTTAGAGGTCTTGCTATACATATCTATCAACTTAAGAATTTTATAACGCCCGAAAACAAAAGATTGTACATTTTCATATGACATGTCAATTCTTGATGTTCCCCTTTTTTGATAAAACAAAAAAGGGATACTCCTATCATAGGAGTATCCGCTATAAATATATTAC
>NZ_VOVA01000039.1 GCF_015071065.1 Bacillus cereus
CGAAAATTCACTTTTTTCACTTCGAATTACTAATGAAATAGACTAGATAAGCATGGTAGAATACTTTTTGGTTAACTGTTACTTAAGCAAATACCATTGCTAACGTTAGTAGCAGTTTATCATCCTATGCTGAAGGATTTAACCTTCAGTTTGCGGCTTTATTCCGCTACCCTTAACATTTGTTGAGGTTTTTTTATAAAAAAATATGAATATAATAATTTACACAAAAAAAGAAAAGACACTCGAATAATGAGTGTCTTTTCTTTTTATCTTCTTTTTTCGCCAAATGTCTGCTATTATGAAATAGATATACAACTTGCAAATGTAAATATTTCATATAAATTATAAAAAACAAATAAAAAACCCCAGTCACCCGATTTTTAGAAGTTTAGTGTTGTGTTTGCGGTTGGTCGCCCCATAATACAATACGAACTTTTAAAAATCTCCCTGGAAGACAAGAGGTTTGGAGTAACAGAATTAAATTTGTATCGCTTCTTATATAGTAGCATACTCTTTTAAAAATGTGAACTACAAATCCTCTGTTTTCCTATACTCAAATTTTGATTGGGGCGGAAAATGGAGGATTTTTTGTTATGTCAGATTTATTAGAAACAGTAGAAGAACAAGAAGTAAGAGAATTACAACGTGTAGTTATTAAAGAAGAGTTATTAGCGTTGACTGAAAAACATTTTGATGCAGCACTATTAAATAATTTAATTTTTTGGGCTGGAATTACTAAGCAAATGGACAATACACTCAAAGAGAAAATTAGATACATGGAAGCTCGTAAAGTAAAACAAGATAAAATTGATAAACAGAAGAAAAAAATTCGTAATGGTTGGTTTTATAAAACCGGAGATGATCTTATGTTCGAATTAATGAATTGGGGAAGTGCTTCCACAATTAGTCGAACAATTAATAATTTCGTAAAAAAAGGTTGGGTGGAAAAAGGTAATAATCCTGATCCATCTAAGAAGTGGGATAGAACAACTTGGTTCAAAATAAACCTTACAAAAATTGCGTCTGATTTACATACACTAGGATACGCTTTAGACGGTTATACTTTAGTGCGAGAACAGGAAAAAGAGGAAGAAAAGCACGATGAACCCGCGCTACAATCCATTTTGCATGGTGAAAAATGCATCTTGCAAAATGGAAAATCCATTTTGCACAGTGGCAGAACAATACCAGAAGGTATACTTCAGAAAGTAACTTCAAAAGATCTTGAAGAAGAAGAAGAAAATAATACTGTTAGTATCTCTGAAACTACAATTATTGATTTAATGAATTCAAAAATCAAAGAACGAGAGATTACAAATCAAAAAACTATTAAAGCAGTTCATGATGTTTCTAGTAAGTGTAAAGCAATCGGAACTACTGATTTAACTGCTGCTGAGAATTATGTCATCAAAGTTGTAGAAGAAAAAATGGCTAAGTTTGGACAAAAACAGAAAGTAAGACAAGGTAAAGCAAAAGTATCAGGTTCTAAGTCTATACGTAGTGAAATGATTCCGAAGTGGAAAAAAGAAATGGATAAAGAGGATAATGCGTCATCAACTGCAGAAAAGGACGAACATACATTAGCTGAGGAACGAAAAAGATTAGAGGAAGTATTGAAAAAGTACAAAAAAGATGAGTAGTATCATCTTTTAATTTCACATACCTTAATGAAATATAAATATTAATATTTCGTAATGTTATTAAAAGGATTAGTACGTTGATATTGAATTATTTCATGTGTGATCAGAATGTATTAATACAACGTTAATATTAGCATTAATGCTATGATAACTTTATGCGAATGATTTATTGGGGTACCACTACATGTCCATCAAGCTAAATTTTTTTAGTACCCTCAGAACGAAATTGTGTGCTAACTTGTAACCAAAAAGCTCACTTTTTCGTTTTGGAGTGGATTTGTTTACTTAAGTTGATGAGCACGGGAGATACCTCTAGATGTGAGAAAATTACATATTAAATGACGGATGTGAGTCTGCATTTGCTATTGAGCGTTTATAATAATTGGAATATCTTTTTAAGGATAAATTAGATTTAAATCCTATTTGCGGCATGATTTGTTCAGGAGTATAGTTTCCTTGAATTCTTCTTAAAATATAGGTATTTCGGAAATGTTGCGCAGAAATTCCCTTTCGGAGATTAGCACGTTTCACTTCTAAACGAATCATTTTTTGTATTGAGATTTCGGTTAAAAATTTTGGCGCAGCATCATCATAACTCCAATGGTATGTCCCACGTGTAAAATCAAAAGCAATAAATAACGGATCATTGCTGTGATATTTAGGACGTACAGGTTCAGGAATAGTTTTATAGTAATTGTATAAGTGTAGTTTATCTTCTTCCTTCAAATGAATGGTTCTATTCACTTTTGAGTCTTCAGGAATCGATAAAGTGTTATTTTCGAAATGAACGTGTACCATTCGTAAAGAAACAAAATCCTCTCTACGTAGTGTTCGATCAGGTGGATCTATCTGAATAACTCCTTCAATAGGGCTTGATAAATCTAAGTATTCGTACAACCTATTTAAGACAATATATATGCGGTGTATAGTTTTGTCGGAATACTGTCGATTTTCCTTTAAATATTTGAAAAAGGATTCAAAATCCTTTTTATGAAGTGATTCAAAAATATTATTTTCAGTGAATTTTTTTGATTGGTGCAGCCATTGAATGAAACTTTCCACATCGTAGATATATCGCTTGATTGTAGAAGCCTTTCTTCCTTTGTTTGATAAATAAGAAGAGAATCCTTCTATTGTATTTTGAATCTCTTTTGCAATCATACTATATTTTTCACTCCTTATCCTCATACCTTTTGACTACTCTGTAAAATGTAGGACTTGTCATATTGCACTTCTTCATGGCGTATAGCGCTGTAATCTTTCCAAGTTTCCAATCGTTATATACATTGATAAATTCCTCAGTGATTTCTGTTTTTGGTCTGCCCAAATGTTTTCCTTTTTTCTTTGCAGCATCAATGCCTTCACGTTGGCGAGTTTTTATCTTTGTCCGTTCCTCTTCAGCAAGCCAAGACAAGATTTGAAGTACCAAATCAGTAATAAGAGTTCCTAAACTATCTTTATATTGAGTTGTATCTAGAAGTGGCATGTCTAATACGACAATATGAGCTTGTATATTTTGGGTAATATCTTTCCATTCCTGAAGGATAGCTTCTTTATTTCTTCCGAATCGATCCAAGGAGTGAATATATAAAATATCATCTTTTCTTAACATGCGTTTTACAAGTTGGTATTGTTCACGGTTAAAGTCTCTTCCGCTCTGCTTATCGACAAAAATATCTCGTTCGTCAGTGATGAGCTGTTTCATTGCTTCGATCTGACGATCCTCATTTTGTTCTTTGCTACTGACTCTTATATATCCGAATTTTCTTGTATTCAAAATAAATAGACATCCCTTCAAAATTGTTTCTACTGAAATTATAACAAAAATACTTCAAAAGGTGTCATTAATTATTTAGTACTTCAAAAATAGGTTTTTAAACCTTTTGAAGTACTAAATTTAATAGAGTTTACTGTACTTCAAAAGGTGTACCTTTTGATACACATTTATGGATAAAAATAACCAAAATAAATAAGGGTATATTTTGAAAATTCCTTTTATTCCAAATGTATTGACGGAATATTTAATCTAATTTATAATAATTGAATATGAAGATATGAAATTGTTAGTGAGGGATAAATATTTTTACAAATAAAAAAGTGATTCGAATTGGTTTAGGTTTATATATCTTTTTATCTGTAATTCAATTTACTATTGGCTATATTAAGGGGTATACAGGTAATGAATTGTTAATTTCTGGAACATGGAAAACTGTGTTATTAGATGCTCCTGAAGGTATACTTGTTATTTTAGGTGCAATTGCTTTATATCAATGTACGAAAAAATTACCAGAAAAAACGGCATCTATGTAGATGCCGTTTTTTCTGATTTGCTACCGGTAAGTGTTGGTATGTGAAGTTTGCAATGAAATAGCCAAATTCATAACCTATTTTTACTACTCCGGACCCTAATATTATATATAGAGAACATTTAATAAATGGATTTTCTTTTAAGAAGGTTTGTAGATTATTCAAGTTAAATCCTCCATGTTAATTTTATTAGCTTGATAGCGATGGGGTACCGCCACATTGCCATCAACCTAAGAAAACAGTTCACCCTCAAAACGATAAATAAGCTTTTTCGTTACAAGAAATCCTAAAAATTTCGTTCTGGGGGTGTAATAAAACTTTAGGTTGATGGGCATGTGTCTGTACCCCATACCCATCAACCTAAGAAAAGCAAATACCCCCAAACGAGAAAATTGACATCTCCAGCTGAAAATGTACATTTTTTTGTTTTGGGAGCGTTATATAATTCTTAAGTTGATGAATGTGTGGTGCTACCCCATCACCATCAAGCTATGAAAAGTAAATACTTCAAAATGAAAATATAAGCCGTTTTCTTTCAAAAATACATGGGATTTTTAGCCTGGGTTGTTATAAAATTATTAAGTAGTTGGGCATGGGTTGAGACTTCGAAATATTGTGCATTCACATTAAATAACAAACATGAAAAGGACTTTAAATTTAATTCGCAGGATCTCTTTCTTTTACAAGATCTTCGATGTTATTTGCTTCTTTGATTTCTTTTGACGATAACCAATTTTCATTTATTGTCCCTGTCTTATTGGTTAAATAGATGTTAAAGTTTTTATTATATAGTTCTTCTTTAAGGATTGTGGTTACTTTGATTAAATCCTCAATTAAAGGGGGATTGTTTTCAAATATATTATTGGTGGTATTAATAACTAAAGTCACTAAATATTTTCGACTATCCTCATCATCTGAACTTGAATAAGTAATACTTTTAAATGCAAATCGATCGTTTTGCATTTCATGTAATCTTTCTTCTACTTTGGTGTGCGTTCTAATCCAATTTCCCCAATATTTGTTTATGGCATCTGACATCGTAGATTTCATTGTTTGTAACAGTTCTTCTTTTGTTATTATTTTTTGTACATTTTTAAAAGGTCCGCCCAAAGATTCACCATTTTGATCCTTAATCTCTAGTTCTGTTATCTTTTTATTATTCTCCTGAATGAGTTGAAATAGAGCATATAAACGATCTAATTCTACTGAATCCAATTGGCTAAAGTCAATCTCGTTACTCATTTGCAAAGTTAATAATAATTCATTAGTTGGTTTTCCTTCATCTGGATCTTTATTATCTAAAATATATTGAAGAGCATTTTCCGTTTCAGATTCCACGTAGCCTAATTTTTTCATTTCTTCTAGAGTTGGTTTGAATTTCTTATATTCCTCATATGTTTTTTTTCCATATTGGTATTCATCACCTACTGGATTTGAATAGAGGAGACCTTGTACCTTTACTCGGAATTTTAGATATTTGTTATTTTTTTCTTGCACAGTATGGTATGTATTACCACCGTTATTTTCATTTATAGAGCTCCAATCTGTTACAACAACATCAATACCGTGTTTTTCTTTTATATATTCTTGTACCTCAGCTCCATTTTCTTGGTTACAACCACTTAGACATAAGAAACATAATACTAGCAATATTACATGTTTCAAACTTTGCATATAAGCACTCCCTACGTAAGAATTAATTCTTGAATGTGCAGCACACTACAAAACCTTCTTTTCCTTAGTCGTATACTTTATCTTTTATATAGTTTGAATCTTAAATCATTTAAGTTCCTGACGTTTCCAACTATACTGCTTGAAGTATTACTGTCTTAACATATATAACTTATTTGTTTTAAGGTCTTTCTCAATTCTATAAGCATATGGTTCATTGGGCTCATATCTAAAACGTACATTCATACCATGGTATCTATTTTACTATAAAATCTAGTTCTATTATTAAAATGTTCCTTTTTTTTTGTTTCCTAGTATAGATGTTCCTTCTACTTCAATGAGGGAGGATTTATGGAAGGACATTATACAATTTCAAGTTATGCACCATATATAAGAAGAAAAAACATAGCTACAAACTCGATGTAATGAAATTCGTATATATGCATAATTGTATTTAAAATCACTAATGATAATGTTATACTAATATCAACCAAGAAGAATCCAACAAACTATGATTAATTACTACATCTTCTTTCATAGCATGTCAACGTAAAAAAGACACTTTCCATTGTGTTTTTTTTTAGGCTTTGAGATGAATACATTGACTCAATACTTATATTTGGGGTAGCACCACATCGCTATCAAGCTAAAGATTTATTGCAACCCCTAGAACGAAATTTTTAGGATTTCTTGTAATAAAAAAGGATATTTTATTATTTTGACTGTCTGTATATAACTTTTTCATGATTTATAAAACCATCTTACGAAACCGCCTCCTATTACAGAACTTGCCCTATATATTGGGAAATCAAATTTGGAATGTACCTAACTTAACCCTTTAGTATATAATAGTATTTAGAAAATAAAGGAAAAGATCTGTTTTTAATTATAGCCCTAAATATTTCTCAGTGTGTATTAGTATATTGAGTATATAAGGTTCTGGTGCAAAGATAAAATGAAAACCAATAAAATGCATATGTTCCTAACAGAATTGTATTTTATACTACAAGTTCAAACAATTGATGGATGAATTCTTTCTGATTTTGGACAGACTGGTCCCGTAAATCAATCTGTTCTTTTTTAATCATATGCATAGCTTCTACTCCAGAAAGAATGGATGTAGCTGTGTCAAAGCATTTGAACCCTAGCATAGAACGGATTCGTTTCTTGATAAAGCGATGATCTTGTTCTACTATATTATTCAAGTACTTTTGTTGTCTAAGTCGCATACCGTTAGGTATGCTTTTTTCTTTTTTCAACTGTTCAATTGCTATAGGATAAGCTGGATTCTTGTCGACTGTTATAACACGAGGCTTTGAAACATGAAAAGACCGCAAAGCTTTCTTGAAAAAGCGCTTTGCAGCCTTCTGATCTCTTGTTTTGCTTAGGCAAAAATCGATTGTGCTTCCTGTCGAATCAACAGCACGATACAGGTACATCCATTGCCCTTTTACTTTGATATATGTTTCATCGACTCTCCAAGAGTCATTTGTTTGTTTGAGGTAACGTCGGATCCGTTCCTCCATCATTTCCACTAAATCACGAAAACTGAGATTGTACCGTAGGTACCATCTTACTGTTAATAAGATAATATCAGGCTGATAGTGCTTCCATTTGAACAAATTTCTCTTTTCCATACTAATCACACACCTTTTTAGAGTAATAGTATCAGTATGTCCAAGGTTTATAGATTTTTTGCACCAGAACCCTTATTATTACGTCAAATGATTACAATATTAGTAGATTTAAAAAACTGATTGGTGAACACAATATTTCCCTCACAAATACTGAATACTCTCTTGAACCTGATATGTTTAACTGGTTATTTTATGTTTATACGGAACGTGATGGAATATTAAACGCCGAAACAAAATTAGAAAATATTAGTGGTTTTGTAGGAAATGTAACTGATGACGCCAATGTTTTTACAGGAGCATCTTACCAGACGACAGAACTAATAGCGACCAAAGCGTTTATAAGTAATGGTGGAGAACTAAAAAAGATAACACTTAGAGTTAGAGACACAGATGTAGATATTACTTGTATGGTTAATGAAAATTCTACTGTTGTAATAAGTTGTAATGCATCATTAAAATTAAGAATAATGGATAGCATGGATGATGCAACTTTTCTGTTATTGTATTTATATGGTTACTTAATCCTTAGGTTAAAACAATTGTATATGAATGAATCGGAGAGCTTTATCAAAGAAGATAATCCCAAATTTTCAAAGAAAATTGGGATTGATGTAATTAAATCAATTGTTGAAAAAAATAATATTTTATTGAAAGATCTTGAGTCATTTTTGCTAGAAGTCGCATGTGAGCAAGAGCATAGTTGATAATTGTGTTTACTTAATCAAAATGACAGGTTCTATTGCAAATTTTCTTAACAAATACATACTTAGGTTGAGTACAATTAAATCTCATGCAATTGTTAGTAACTTTCGTAATTCATTGTACGTTGAAAAACCACAGTTTGGCCACAAACTGTGGTTTTTTCTTATATATAGCCATGAATGGTTTTGATTCCTTTCAAGGGGTACGGAAACGATTCAAAGTGTGAGGGTCCACTCTGGGGAAATATTTAAATTGATACGATAAGTATAAACAAGAAACCTATCCGCAGATAGGTTTCTATTTTTATTAACAGATGTGCTTTTTATACTTGAAAATTATGTGAATTTATAAAGAGAACAAACAACGGTCTAAGGAACCTGAAAATTCCAATGGATATTTTGAATAAAAAACTTTAAATCAATATATATTTAATAATAAATTCTTAAAAAATATAAGTATTGGTTAATATAGAAGAATAGGGGATTCTTACAGAAAGGTATATATTTTTATTGGTTTATAATCTATACAAATAAAATATACATATAAATGTGTATAAATATAAAATATTAAATCCGACCTATCTCTCTATTTGTGTTTGTCATTGGCTATTCTGCTTTCTTGTTGTTTAAAATAAAAAGAGGAACAACTAATGTTTCTCTTGTAATCTCTAAGAATTTGGTATATGGACAGCTTATATTTTAAATAAAGTTCAAACGAAAATGAAATTTGCAACATTTCACCTATAAACACTAAAAACAAACAAAGAGCGATTTTTTCACCCTTTGTTTGTTGTAGATTATTTATTTAATTCAGCTTTTGCTTGTTTCAAGAGATACTCCTTTTCTTGCTCTGGCGTAGCCTCTTTATATGCTTTACCGTCGTTCCCATCTTTCCACTTACTCAACATATTATGCTCTTTAACTATTTGAGAAAAATCCCCGTGTTCCCATCGATCGATGATCATACGATACTCTCCTAAATGCTTTACATACATTGGAGTGCTTTTAGTGATTGCCTCTTTTACTTCTTGAATATTCTCGGCACTCATTTTGATAAAGCCCTCTTTCTTATCGGATAACACCTTTTGATTAGTCATTTTGAGCATTGTATCATTTATGCGTTTTTCAGCTTCCACTGCCACTTCGACTTTTTCCCCTTTAACCGAGTTGATCATTTCCTCCTCTTTGTGATTCCCGAGGTAATCCCCAACTTTAAAACCTGTTAAAACACCGATCGCTATACAAAAAATTAAAATCAATGATACTTTCGTTATTTTTCTCATTTATTAATCCTCCTTTACTATGAAGAGCCATTTGCAATATAACTTTTATAGAGCAGCTCGACATTTGCGCTCTTTAATAATTTAAGCATAAATTCTATGTTCTTTTTAAAAACAGGTATAATTTATCAGTGCAGTACAACAATTCCTTATATGATCCTTTTTTCCTTTTCCAATAGGTAACCTGCGCTTTCAACCAATTTGATTTCATCAATAAGAGAAAAAACAGTCTTTGATATATTAGGTGTCAATTACAATTGTACCATTTCTAAAGATCGAGCGGCTTAATTGAAAAAAACAAACCCCATTAGGATTTATGATGTATGTAAATTCTTAAATAATCTACACCACTCCCCTGAAAATTTCCTAAGTCTTAGTTTGATAGTGATGTGGAAGACCCCCCTTTTATAGTTTATAGAAGAAGTACATCAGTTATCTATTAAAACTATTATTTAAAAAAATTTCCTAAATGTTTTATTTATTCTACTTTCGTTTCACTTAATAAGGTAAGGAGCTAATTTACTAGATAACTTGATTAAATAGGGGTATCCCCACATTTTGGAAAACAACTACACTAAGAGTTTTCGATTCATTTTAATTATGTTGCATATAAAAATGGATTGTTTTCAGTAAATCGCGTAGCATTAGTGGCCAATTTTAATAGATTTTCTTCCTGTAATGTAACACAAATGATATTGTGTTGCATCCAAATACTCTTAGCGGAACAAGGTTCACATTATTTTATGTTGAAGTTTGCTTAACTTGTTTTTTCTGATTTGCGGTCTGTACCTCTAAGAGACAAGCTTGTCGAGGCTGATGGGGGTTCTACTCCAACAGCAGATCAATACGATCTGAGTGAGGCTCCGGAGGAAGATGCTCCAGCAACAAAAAGAAATAAGAGCATCGAGTCAAAAAAAACTTTAATAATTTGAGGAGGCTGTTTTATTATGGCAGGTTATATTTACGGTGGTTACAACGGTTATACATCAGAGGTTAGTGGTTTTACAGATGCAAACTATTATGGTTCTGGAGCTACGACAGTAGATTTTACACAAATCAACCTTCATAGCGGTGGTACATGGAACTACACAATCGAATTACAACGTAGGGTTGACGGAACGTTTAAAACAACTGATACATTAAGCGGTAGCTTTTCACGTCAAGTAACAAGATCATTTAATATTACTGATAACTTACCAGGTGAGTATCGTATCAAAGGTAAACTTACAATGGGTAGTACTTCTACAAACTATACAGACGGTTTCATGATTTATCGCTAATAAAGACTAAAGGAGGTGCTAAGATGTTCGAAGATATCAAGGAATATTTGAGCAAACTGCCTCTGAATATACTATCTGTATTACCTTTCGAGAAGCTGGACAAGTATCTTTTTCGGTTCTGGTGCAAAAAATATAACACTTTTTCAGTCAATCTTTAAATTTTGGACATACTGATACTAGTGTCTTTTTGCCCATCCCCCCGAAAAAACAAGACTATAATTAAGGATAGTCCTTAGCGTATTTTACGCAAAGGACTATCCTTTTTTCGGTTCTGGTGCAAAAACTAACAGACTCTCGTAAGTAATCTTCTACACTTGGATATACTGATAGTATGACTCTAACAAAGGTGTGTGATCAATATGGAAAAGGAAAATTTGTTCAAATGGAAGCATTATCAGCCTGAACTCATCTTATTAACAGTGAGATGGTACCTACGGTATAATTTGAGCTTTCGTAACCTGGTAGAAATGATGGAGGAAAGAGGTTTGTCAATTACTCACACAACGATTATGCGTTGGGTTCATCAATATGGACCTCAATTAGAAGAGAAAGTACGACATCATCTTAAATCCACAAATGATTTATGGAGAGTTGATGAAACCTATGTGAAAGTAAAAGGGCAATGGATGTATTTATATCGTGCAGTCGATTCAGAAGGGAATACGATTGATTTTTATCTAAGTCAATCAAGGGATAAACAAGCAGCCAAGCGCTTTTTCAAGAAAGCTTTGTCCTTTTTGTATGTTTCTAAACCCCGTGTGATAACAGTATATCCTGTAGCAATTCAAGAGTTAAAAAAAGAGAAGCATATGCCTGAAGGCATACCACTAAGGCAAGTTAAATATCTCAATAACATAGTGGAACAAGATCATCGTTTTATTAAGAAACGTGTGCGTTCTATGTTGGAATTCAAGTCATTTAAAACAGCAACCTCTATATTGAGTGGGGTTTAAGCCATGCATATGATTAAAAAAGAACAGATTGATTTGCGGGGCCAGTCTGTTCAAAAGCAGAAAGAATTCATCCATCAATTATTTGGACTTGCAGTATAAAATACGATTCCATGAGGAATGTACGCGCTTTATTCCCTTGTATTTTATTTTTGCACCAGAACCATATTACTTATTAATAGTGAAGAAATCGCTCTTTAAATGTTTACCGTTAATGTATGAAACCGCTACATATGTACCCGGTAGGTAAGCATCAGTAATTTGTGTTTGCCATACAGCAATCTGCTTATGTTCTTGATAATCGTAAAAATTTTCCCAGTTAATTGTTTTGTAACGAGATAATGTCCCATCATCTAACACACGGAAAATCTTTACTTGGTCGCTAGAAGTTAAAGAGCTAGACCAATCTGTAACGACTGTAAAGATATTATCAGTTTTGTAGCTAGACATAATATGTT
>NZ_VOVA01000004.1 GCF_015071065.1 Bacillus cereus
AGATCCAAAAGATCCAAGCACAGATCCAAAAGATCCAAGCACAGATCCGAAAGATCCAAGCGCAGATCCGAACACAAATATAGACAAGAATAGCGATTCAAAAGTTCCACCTACTACAGAAAATGATAAGCCAACATTACTTCCTAACACAGGAGGGAAATCAGCAGAAATGATTTCAATTCTTGGAGGTATGGTATTGTTCCTTCTAGGTGGAATCCTATTCGCTCGTCAACGAATAAAATAATAAAAAAGCTTTAGATTATTGATTACACTGTAATCTGAGTAGCAGACAAATTAAAGAATTACTATTGATATTACGCCCTTTAGGAAAGTATTCAAAAAACTTCACGATAAAGTGAAGGGAAGAATGCAACCTGAAGGGTTTTTTTATAGAAAAAAGAGAACAGTTTCAAGTTGGACTCAATCGGTGGCCCAATAATATAATTTGCTTTCATAGAGATAAGCGGCTCTAAAGCGATAATAAAACCGTTTTTAAGAAGCCTATTATCCATTGGACCATAAGCTTAGAGCGTGGTATCTCATGTAATTTAAGGTCAATGCCATGTAATAAATGTGTTTTTATTTATATATTACGATTTTAATTATACACGATAATACCATGTAATAAATATGCTTTTATGCATATTTATTTTTTTTCAATAAACAGCCACCGATTAATCGGTGGCTTGAAATAGCATTAAGCGGCTTTTTGTTCAGTTTTCACGGTAGATTGAAGGCTATTATAGACGCCTGTACCAATGACCTCTAATGCCATTTTCATACGTTCTAGCGAAATATTTTCTAATACGTTATCTTGAGGTGTGTGATATACCTTTTCAATGTGATAGATTAATGGATCCCAGCTATCGACGCCCATCCAAATAAATAGTGCAGAAGGAATACCGACTTCAGCAAATGGTACGTGATCACTAGAGCCAAATTTCCCTTGGAGAACGAGATCATTACTTAATTGTTTACCTGCTTGTAAGGCAGCATCTGTTACAAGGTTTGTTGAGCCATCAGGAGTCATTGCATATAAATTCTTTGCTTTATCATAATTTGTTGCAACCATGTCTGCGTTAAAGACACCTAAAATTCGATCACGTTCCTTTTGGGACAGACTATTAACATAATAATCAGAGCCAAGTAAGCCAGTTTCCTCAGAACCAAAAGCAATAAAACGAATTTCTTTATCAGTTTCTATATTTTGAAGAGCACGAGCTAATTCTAATACTAATCCTGTACCAGAAGCATTATCATTTGCCCCAGGTGCTCCAACGACACTATCATAGTGTGAACTTACAACGACGGCCTTTTCATTACCTGTACTATTTTTTGGTTTCTTTTTTGCGATGACATTTAGGGATGTTAAATTAGACTCATGTCTCGCTTTTAGGGAAAGAATTGTTGTCTCTTTTTTAGCAATTTCTTCTTTAAACGCATTTCCTTGAGCATAAGCAAGACCGAAGACAGGGATAGACTGCTTTTTAGTTAAGCGAGGATTGAAGGTTTGTCCGTAGTTTCCGCGACCTCCAATTAAACTGTATAAAAGAACACCCTTTGCCCCTTTGCTAACAGCATTTTCAACTTGTTTATTATAATCTGCTACTGTTGCACCTCTTTCGAATAAAACAATTTTTCCGTTTACCTCATTTGGAATATCGTCCAATTTTGTACCACCTTGAACAAAGATAAGCGGAGCTGTAACAGCTTCTGTAGAAATTAGTGAATTGGGAGCAGCACCAGCTTGCCAATTACGCTTTGTTCCTAATGGTGATTCGATAAATCCAACGTATTGATCCGGCACTTGAAAGGGCTGATACTCTACTTCATATCCCATTGACTTAAGCTGCATGCCAACATAGCGAGAAGCCCATTCTTCTGATTTTGTACCACCTGGACGGGGACCGATTGTTTCGGATAAGAAACGGATATGCTCGATGGCGCGGTTTGCATCAACTTGTTTTGTAATAGGTGGAGTCTGTGTAATTTCTGACGTGGAATCAGCTTTTGCTTGTCCGATTGGAGCTAAGCTAACGGCGATTGATACAGCAAGCAAGGAGCTTACTATTTTTTGTTTCAGTGATTTTCTCATTTTTTCCTCTCCCATTCTTCTATTCTCTCTGACTGACAAAAGAAGACGGATAACGACTTTATCCCGCATTAACGGGCGGTAAGACCCCCATCTCAAAATTCAACTGTAAAGCAAAGAAGTTAGATGGGAGATCAACTGCCCGTAAAAGCCCGATTGGTGAAGGCTAATAATCAGTGAGGGATGGACAAAATCCTCACTGATTAAAGTTTCACTTTATTTTACCTTTATATATCTGAATTTTCAATAATTGTATGTTGAGAAATAAAAAACGCTATATGCACATTTACATATTTTCAGCGGATATATGTATGCTATCATTTTAAATGAAGGATTGCTTTCTGCTTAGAAGGCTCCTACATTGCATGAATCTAGTGTACCCAAACTTTAGATTATGTAGGGAAAAGAGATCCGTTATAGGGTTTCTTTTCTTTTGTTTGAATCATGTGATGGTAACTATGTTTCCGCATTTCATAATTATCATCAGTGATATATGTAAGGCATCCATATGAAAATACGAGGCTGTTCAAGAGTTTTCCGTACTTTTGGACAGCCTCACCCCGTTAAAAAGGTGATACTTTGATGTATCACCTTTTTATTTGTATAAGCTTTCTGTTTATAGGGATGTTACATACTTAAAAATAATAAAAAACAGCCGATTTAGTAGAAGGAATCTACAAAACGGCTGTTTTTTATTATAGTTGAGTTAAAATAATTGGCTCGCCACGAGTGACAACAACTGTATGTTCACATTGTGCAACAAGGCTCTTATCTGGTGTAACGAATGTCCAACCATCATCACCGCGCTCAATAATATGATCAGCTTTCATAGAGATGAATGGTTCTACAGCGATAACAAGGCCGTCTTTTAGAAGTGCGTTATCCATTGGATCATAGTAGCTCAAAATGTGATTAGGTGCTTCGTGTAAGCTTAGTCCAATACCGTGACCAGTTAAGTTTTGGATTACATTATATCCACTTTTATGTGCAAAGTTAGAAACAGCACGACCAATTTGATTTTGTTTTGATCCAGCTTTCACCTTTTTCATTGCTTCCCAAAATGAGTCTACTGCTGCTTGGCAAAGCTTTTCTTTTTCTTCATCTTCTCCAAGAACAAATGAGATACCTGTATCTGCATAATAGCCGTCAAGTGCTGCCGATACGTCTACGTTTACTAAATCGCCTTCTTTTAATACGCGATCGCTTGGAATGCCGTGAGCAACTTCTTCGTTTACACTAATGCAAGTTACACCTGGGAATTTATATTCTTTTTCAGGCGCTGAAATAGCACCGTGCTCGTCTAATACTTTTTTACCAATTAAATCAAGCTCTTTCGTTGTCATACCTGGCTTCGCTTGTTTTTTCATTTCTTCGCGTGCAAGTGCAACGATGCGGCCGATTTTTCGTAAACCTTCTAAATCTTGTTCATTACGAATAATCATGAAAACCACTGTCCTTCCTCGAATATATGTCTTATCCGATTGTATCATGTTTATTTTTGTACTGCTACTCGCGTGCGGTATACGGGTTGATTCCTCTCATAAAGAATACATGACAATTGTCATATGGATGTCATGACGCATCATACTGTTTCCTAACTTTTCCATATCATACAATGTAAATATAAGAAACGGCGGGGGTGGAGAGATGGAAAAGATTATTGAAGTAAATGGTGTTTCTAAAACATTTAAACATAAAAAAGCAGTAAATAACGTTTCATTTCATGTAAATAAAGGGCAAATAGTAGCACTACTCGGTCCAAATGGTGCGGGGAAAACAACGACGATTTCGATGATGCTCGGGTTAAAAGATCCGACAGAAGGGAATATCTCTATATTTGGAAAGAGCCCGAAGCATAGAGATGTTCGTAATAGCCTCGGTGCGATGCTGCAAGAAGTAAGCGTGATTGATAGTATCACGGTAGAAGAGGCAATCGAGTTATTCCGTAGTTATTATACGAATCCGGTAGCGAAAGAAACATTACTTCAGTTATCAAATTTAGAATCAGAGCGAAAGCAAAGATGTGAAAAGTTATCAGGTGGTCAAAAGAGAAGGTTAAATTTTGCACTCGCACTTGCAGGGAATCCAGATTTATTATTTTTAGATGAACCAACAGTTGGAATGGATATTACGTCACGAAAAACATTTTGGGAAACGATTAGAAAATTAGCAAGTGAAGGGAAAACGATTATTTTAACGACACACTATTTAGAAGAAGCGGATGCATTAGCAGATCGAATTTTATTATTTGCAAATGGAAAAATCATTGCAGATGGTACGCCAGATGAAATGAAAGCAACGATTTCTCGAAAAACGATTTCATTTTATTCGAAAGAAAATATTCCTATGGGCTTGTTAGAGGAATTACCACATGTAATAGGAGTACAGTCAAATGACGGGCGATTTATATTAACAACAGAGGATACAGACGCCACATTGCAAGCAATTTATCAAAAGAACTTACCTGTAACAGATATTTCAGTTGAACGCGGAAGTTTAGACGAAGCATTTGAACAGTTTGTCGCAAATCAGAAGGGGGAAATCGCATGAGAGCATTATGGATGCAATGTAAAATAGAGGTTTTACGTACGTTCCGTAATAAATTATTTATCTTTTTCTCATTATTAATGCCAGTTATGTTTTATTACATCTTTACAAATGTTGTTCAAGTCCCGCAAAACGGAGATGCTTGGAAAGCTCATTATTTAATTTCAATGGCGACTTTCAGTATTGTAGGGACTGCCCTTTTTAGTTTCGGTGTGAGACTTTCTCAGGAAAAAGGGCAAGGATGGACACATTTGTTAAAAATTACACCGCTTCCAGAGGGGGCATATTTGGCAGCTAAAATTATTGCTCAAACAGTAGTGAATGCTTTTTCAATCTTAGTTATTTTTATGGCAGGAATATTAATTAATAATGTTGAGTTAACGATAGGTCAATGGATTGGTGCCGGATTATGGTTATTATTAGGCGTGACACCATTTTTAGCACTCGGAACAGTAATAGGTTCAATTAAGAAGGCAGATGCAGCTACTGGATTAGCGAATATTTTAAATATGAGTCTAGCAGTAATTGGCGGGTTATGGATGCCAATTGAAGTATTCCCAAAAGTATTAAGATCTATCGGTGAATGGACACCAACATACCACTTCGGAAGCGGGGCATGGGATATTGTAGCTGGAAAATCAATCGGCTGGGAAAATGTCGCGGTACTAGGAGGTTATTTCCTTATATTTGTTGTAGTATCAATATATATAAGAAAAAGACAGGAAGCGGTATAAATGATAGAGAAGAAGAGGTTTGAGTTTTTTCCGAAACATATGGGTTTCTTCCCATATATGTGGTTAGTGTATTTATTATTTCCAATTTATAATTTAACACAAGTATCGGGATGGAAGCTTGTAATAGGGATCGGTATGTTGATAGTTTTCATTATCACATACCGTCAACTTTATTTTGTTCAGAGGACGTTCGTGTTGTGGGCGTGTATTCAAATGATACTAACCTGTCTATTTGCCGTATTTTATAATCCTTTCATGATATTCTTTGGCTTTTTTACGGCGAGTGCGATGGGATTTGCGCCAAGTAAGAAGGCATTTCGTGTGTTGTTATGTTTATTAGTTGTAATGCTTGGAGCTTTTATATTTATAAATGTTAATCAACTAACAATCCCGAGTTTAGTGAATATCGTTCCGATGTTTATTTTAATGCTTCTTACGCCATTTGGAATGCGTAATTTTAATCAGAAAAAGATGTTAAAGAATCAATTAAATGAAGCGAACGAGCAAATTAAAGATTTAGTAAAACGTGAAGAACGCCAGCGAATCGCAAGAGATCTTCATGATACGTTAGGACACACATTATCTCTTATTACTTTAAAAAGCCAGCTCGTGGAGAAATTGATTGTGAAGAATCCAGAACGCGCAAGTATAGAGGCGAAGGAGATTACACAAACATCGCGTACAGCTTTAAAACAGCTGAGAGAATTAATTTCTGATATGCGCATGATTACAGTAGAAGAAGAGCTTGAGCAAATAAAAGCAATCTTACAAGCAGCTAACATTGAATTGGAAATAAAGCAGGAAGCAAGTTCAAGTTCGTTATCACCAATTGAACAAAATATTGTCGGGATGTGTTTACGTGAGGCTGTTACGAACGTTGTAAAGCATAGTAAGGCATCGCGGTGTACAGTTTCTGTATTGGAATCACAGGGTGAATTAATTTTAACAGTAGAAGACAATGGTATCGGTTTAGAGGATCAAAATCATGATGGAAACGGTATCCGCGGTATGAAAGAGCGAATTGCTCTTATTGATGGATTTGTTGAACTAAATACAATACATCCAGGGACGCTATTAACAGTAAAAGTACCAGTTGTCATTAGAGCAGGAAAAGATGAGGTGAGGGCATGATTCGAATTATTATTGCGGAAGATCAACGGATGCTTCGTGGTGCATTAGGAGCCCTACTTGATTTAGAAGATGATATGGAAGTGATTGGGCAAGCTGCGAACGGGGAGGAGGCGTTAAAATTAATTGAATCGCTAAAACCTGATATAAGCATTATGGATATTGAAATGCCAATTCAAAGTGGATTGGATGTTGCTGAAACTTTAAAGAAAGAAAAATCATTATGCAAAGTAATGATTTTAACAACATTTGCAAGGCCAGGGTATTTTGAAAGGGCGATGAAAGCTGGTGTGCACGGATACTTGTTAAAAGATAGCCCGAGTGAAGATTTAGCCGCAGCAATTCGTAATGTAATGAAGGGAAAACGAGAGGTTTCTCAAGATTTAATGTTTGGTTTATGGCAGGAGCAAAATCCGTTATCAGATCGTGAAAAAGAAGTATTGTTACTTGCTAAAGAAGGAAAGACGGCAAATGAAATTGCGAAAACACTTTATCTTTCACCGGGTACAGTACGTAATTATATTTCCGAAGTGTTAACGAAGCTCGACGCGAAAAATAGAATTGAGGCAATTACAATTGCGGAAGAAAAGGGATGGATATGAAAGGAAGTTTACCTACAAACGGTAAACTTCTTTTTTATTATTGTACTTCTATTACTCTATTTACTTTTTGTAATGGTTTATAACCATGTGCTTCAAATGCTTTTGCAAATTCATTTGATACGGCATTTCCGTATAAATCTTTTGCAGCCTGTACGATGTGGGACTGAAGTGATTCAAAATCTTCTGCTGAAGTTGCGTAGTTTTGTAATGCGCGCATAACGACTTTACTTACTTTTTCATTGCCTTGTTTTTGAACAGCAATCCCGTTGTATGTCTTACCCTCAGCTAATTGATATAATACGTGACTAATGATACCAGAATTTACGTGCGACTCTTGATTATTTCCGTCATTATAGAAATCTTGTAAGTTTGTATATAGTTTGTTGCCGCCGTCACCAATTTCCCTTGGGATGTCACGAATTGTTAGGCCGCCTAACGTATCGCCCATAATCCAATTTCCTTTATCTTTCTTTACGTAATATTCTATTTGTGTACCCCAGAAGTCTGCTAAACCTTCATTTAGTGCAGATGTTTCAGCACTTGGATAGCGCACAATTTTATTTTTCGTCGTACCACTAAATACAGCATGTCCAAATTCATGGGCTGTTACATCAAGAGCGGAGGTTAATTTCCCGTTTAGACCATCACCAAAGACCATTTGATTCCAAGCTGGATGCCAAAATGCATTTACATAATTTTCTTTTACACCATCACTAACT
The DNA here is from genome assembly GCF_015071065.1 of Bacillus cereus. Classification (GTDB taxonomy): domain Bacteria; phylum Bacillota; class Bacilli; order Bacillales; family Bacillaceae_G; genus Bacillus_A; species Bacillus_A cereus_BA. Next base: position 7,823 of record NZ_VOVA01000004.1, read on the forward strand.
TCGGTAGAATCGAATCCGTGGACGCTAGCAACAACTTTCGAATCTTTATTATCATAACTTTTTAGATTATGTTCTTTCTTAAAATAGTCGTAAATATCACTCATATTTTTCATAACACCAGCTGCTTCTTTATCTGCAAAGCTCGAAGTGTTGCTTGAAATAAGTGTCCCTGGATAACCGGCTTGGCTATCGCCACCAAGAGAATCAGCATAGTTTGCGTTATAAATATAAATACCATTTCCACGGGATAAATCAGCTAAATAAAATTTTCCGTCAGTACCTTTTGCGATATTAAATAATACATTTTCTTGTAGCGCATTTTTCCCAGTTCCTTGTTCTTTCGCTGGTGATAGTTTAGGTGCTGTTACTTGATCAATAGTTTTATTCTCTTTATTTTTAATAAACTTTTCTTGGAAAAGTACTTCACCAGTTTGTAAGTCCATGATTGTATTTCCGTTTATAACTTGTTCATTGTTTTCATAAGTAAATGTAAGGACCGTTGCGTATGTATAGTAGCCATCTTTTTTCTTATAAACTACCGTTTCGCTAGAAAATTCTGTTTCTGTCGCATCACTTGGAATTTGAAGCATATTGCGTAATTTAGATTTTACTTCATTTTTCGACAAAAAATTTGTTATAGTAAGATTAAGTTGTTGGTCTAAATTTTGGGCAACTTTACCACTAACAGTTGTAATTACTCCATTTTTATCTACTTTTACAATGAGATCTTGACCATATACTTTATAGTTTTTGTATGTTTGTGCAAGGCGTAATTCGGTTTGATTTTCTTTTGTTTCTTTATTTGTAGGTTGAAAATCGACATTTTTTTCAGTAGTAACTTGCTCTTGTTGAGCTTTAGCCCCATTTACCTCACCTTTCAAATACTTTTTAGCAATATTCTCTTTTGTATCGTTTTGAGGTTGTGTTAATTTTCCGATTATTAAACCAGGCTGAGCAATTTCAACTTTTACTTCATTTTTATCTAATTCTTGAGCGTGAATAGCTTCTGTTGATAAAGGACAAAGAAGACCGAATGTAACGAAAGCACTAGCAAGTTTTCTATAATTCATCTATAACACTCCTAATCTTGTATTGTGTATGTGAGATGAATTGTATGAGGAATTTGCCGAATTTTATATATATTATGCATTATTTCATATCAAAAATTGTCGAATGCACATTATTGTAGTGGTATGACAACTTAAAAAATTAGATTGTTATAATGGGATGGTGAGCAAGTATGCACGCAGAAAAACTAGGAAGCGAAATAAAGAAAATTAGGGTAATGAGAGGATTAACACAGAAACAACTCTCCGATAATGTATGTCATCAATCGGAAGTGAGCAGAATTGAATCGGGCGCGGTATACCCAAGTATGGATATACTGCAAGGTATCGCAGCGAAGTTACAGGTTCCCATTATTCATTTTTATGAGGTACTCATTTATTCCGATATCGAGAGGAAAAAGCAGTTAAAAGATCAAATCATTATGCTTTGTAAGCAAAAGAAATATAAAGAAATTTATAATAAAGCATGGAATGAACTGAAAAAGGAAGAATATCATCCCGAGCTTCAGCAATTTCTTCAATGGCAATATCATGTAGCTGCTTACATATTGAAAAAAATTGATTACGAATATTGTATTTTAGAATTAAAGAAATTGCTCAATCAACAATTGGCAGGAATAGATGTATATCAGAATCTTTATATTGAAAACGCAATTGCAAACATTTATGCTGAAAATGGCTATTTTAAGAAGAGTATTGAGTTATTTGAAGATATATTAAAACAATTAGAGGCATTACATGATAATAAAGAGTTTGATGTGAAGGTGAGACATAATCATGCAAAAGCATTATACTTAGATAATCAATACGAAGAAGCGCTATGTCACGCAAATAAAGCCATTGAACTATCGTGTCGAATTAATAGTATGGCATTGATTGGACAGTTATACTATCAAAAAGGTGAATGCCTAGAGAAGCTAGAGTATGATAGGACAGAGATTGAAGATGCTTATGAAAAAGCTTGCTTCTTTTTCGATATATTAGGAATCCATGCGTATAAAGAATCACTTATAAAAAAAATGAAGAAATAAAAAAGACCTAAAAAACAAATATGCATAATTGCATAAGATGTGGATAAATTTTCATGATATATTTAAAGAAAAAATGCGGGTGATGGAATATGAAAAAACTACTTATTGGTAGTCTATTAACGTTAGGAATGGCATGGGGTATTTCATTAGGAGATACAGATTTAGATAAAAGTCAAGTAATTTCTCATAATGATCAAGAGGTACAATTAGCTTCAGATATACCTTTTGAGTATTAAAAAACAACCGTCTTACTTAGACGGTTGTTTTTTCGTGGAGTAACATCCAAACATCTTTACTAGAAACAGGTTTGCTAAAGAGGAATCCTTGAATGTGGTCACAGTTTTGTTCGTATAAAAACTTCCATTGTGCTTCTGTTTCTACACCTTCCGCAATAACCTCTAACTTTAATTCTTTTGATAGCTTAATAATGGAAGCGATAATCGCTTCTTCTAAAGGGCTATTTGTAATTCCACAAATAAATTCTCGGGCAATTTTTAATGTATTGATTGGATATTTCGTTAAATAAGCTAAAGAACTATAACCAGTTCCAAAGTCATCAATTGAAATTTGGATACCGAGATTTTGAAGTTCTTCTAGTTTAGCAATTACAGAATGATTTTGATTAATTGCGATACTTTCTGTAATCTCAATATCTAGCGCTTCCGGCTTTAGTTCTGTTTCTTCCAAGACTTTTGAAATAGTTGATATTAAATCTGCGTGATTAAATTGAACAACAGATAAATTTACACCAACCTTTAAGTGAGAAAATCCTTGGTTATGCCACTTTTTTGCCTCTAAGCAGGCGGTACGTAAAATCCAATTACCAAGTTCAATAATAAATCCTGTTTCCTCCGCTAGAGGAATGAATTGGGCAGGCGATACAATTCCGAGTTTTGGATGTTTCCAGCGAATTAATGCCTCAAAACCGATAATTTGTTTTGTTTTTGTATTTACTTGCGGTTGATATTCAAGGAAAAATTCATTTTGTTGCAGAGCTTTTGAAAGTTCACCTTCTAGGAAGTGTATTTCATTTTGCGCAATACTCATTTCTTTTGAGAAGAAAATAAACTTGTTTTTTCCATTAGCTTTTGCTCGATACATAGCCATATCTGCATTTTTCATTAATTCGGTTACATCGGTTCCGTAGTCAGGGTACATTGCAATTCCGATACTCGGTGTAACAGAAAGTTCTTCATCTTTAATAAAGTAAGGCTTATTTAAGATAGTTAAAATTTGTTCAGCTATAAAAGAAGCACTTTTTTCAGAGTACATATCTGGTAATAGAATCGTAAATTCATCTCCGCCTTGGCGGGCAACGATATCTTTTGAACGCAAACATCCACGTAATCTTTTTGCTACTTCAATTAATAATAAATCCCCGACATCATGGCCGAGTCGATCGTTAATTTTTTTAAATCGATCTAAGTCGAGGAACATGACCGCAACGTCATTAGTGTTCTTTTGAGCTGTATTTAAAATCGTTTTTAAATCTTTTTCGAATTTACGACGATTTGGTAGTCCTGTAAGTGCATCATGGAAAGCCATATGCTCTACTTGCTTTTGTTTTTCATATAAAGTTGTAATATCACGTGCGATACCAAACATTCCAACAACTTCCTTATTTATAAAAATAGGGATTAATGTAATGTGAAGGTAATAATAATAGCCTTCTGTTTTTTTTGTACGAATTTCTAGAGTTTGTGGATTACCTTTTTTTGTAATTTGTAAAGATTTCTTCAATAATTCATGATCTTGTGGATCAATGAAGTGTAGAAGAGAATAGCTTGTTACTTCACAATAATAGGCTGTAAATAAACTTTCGCAAGCCTTATTAGATTGTTGAAAAATCCCGTTCATATTTAAAGAAAAAACAGCATCAGGATGATCTTCGAATAAAGATTTATAACGTTGTTCACTTTTTGATAGGGCAGATACACCTTCTTCGACTTTGCCTTCTAGTTGTGTAGTCAACTGTTCGTACGTATCGATTAATACTTGATTATCCTTCCACATGTAAAGTTGTCGTAGGAATAATAAGATTAGTGATAATACTAGACCGATTAGCATGAACTTATCATCCCAGGGCTGAATAACAATAAAGGAAAAAGTAATGATTATACTAAAATAAGGTAATATAAAGCGCACATAATCGAATCGATAATATTTCGTTTTCGTTTCATGTTGCATTGGTTTATCTAAAATGTACAGTATGGACGATAAACCGATTAGTAAAATCGAAGCAGTATGTATTAAATAAGAGACTTCAGAAGAAGTTTCCATCCCCGTGTTTAATTGGAATAGATGTATATATCCGTACACAAGTATGATAGTAAAGCCGGTAATCAATGAAATTCTACTAGAAGAATATTGTTCTCTTCTATATAGGCTAATAACGGCGTAAATTACTAATGATTGTGCGATAAAATACCCAATCAAAAGCCACGTGTCCTTCGTTAACATACGAAAGCTTGAAATATCTAAAATAAAGGTTAAGGTAAAATAAATATTCATAATAACAATAAAGATGCTATCGAATGAAAATTGAGCAAGACCCCTAATGGAGTAATGTTTTATAAACTTTATAGCAAAGCCAGAAAAAAGCAAAATATATTGTATGATGAAAAAAGGTAGTGCTTTATATGAGAATATAACTTGATCATAAATAGAAAGTGAATGAAGAAATAAAGTTATTTCCATAATTAGTCCACATAGGCAAGTACATAGTAGTAAAACCCAAAATAGTTTGTCACCGCTTTTCATCTTCTTAATTGCTTTATATAAGCAATAGCAAGAAAAGAGTGCAGCAAAACAAAATAAGAAGAGAATTCCAATTTCTTTTATATTCAAGTCCTTAGGGATAAGGAATATCCAAAGAGAAAATATAATAATATACATCATGACAAATTGTACATATTTTTTTTGATTGATCATATAATGGCTCCGTTTCAATAAAGTTGAATCACAGGGGGAAAATGCTAATTTAAATAATAGCATACAAATGGAGATATTTTTTACTGTAAAAATTACTTTTTTTTGAAAAAATAGCGCAATGTTACAAATTACCATTGTAACGTTGCGCCATTTTTTCTTTTTATTCCTCTTATAGAGGAGATTTCATCTATTAACTGAAGAAGTGCTAAATCCTTTTGTTTACTTTCAATCATAATATCGAAATCATGATCAATTTTTTTTGTAATGTGTAAAAAAGGTTTAATAAACTCTAAATCAATATAATTTGCGTGAGCCCTAAATTCCTTTTCTGATTTAGGAGAAGAAATATGAACTTTAGGAAGGACATTTGTATGTGACCAAGTTTTAAATATCATAGGAAGTAATTCTTCTAGCGGTTCATTACAAAGGTTCGCTATGTGATGATGATAATCGAACACGAAAGGGATTTTTTCTTTTTGACAAATAGCCAAAGTTTCAGAAGTTGTATATGTTTTATCGTCATTTTCAAGAGTCATTTGTCTTTTTATATGGTAAGGAAGTTTTTGTATGTTTTCATGAAAACGTTCGATTGCCTTCTCCTTATTTCCATATGCGCCACCTACATGAATATTAATGTAGGAAGAATCTGCAATTCCCATAGCATTTAACACGTTATAATGATAGGTCATATCTGTAATTGCATTAGTTGTAATATGTGGTTTGTCGCTTGTAAATAGCGTAAATTGATTGGGGTGAAAACTTACGCGTAAATTGTGTTCTTGAATTAATGCTCCTATTTTACGCCATAGTGGAGCAAATAGTTGAATGTAATCAAATTCAACTTCAGGATGTGTTGCAAGCGGGACGATAGAAGATGATAAACGATATAATGGAATTTCGTGTGCAATATTGTAATGAAGGATGCGTATTGTGTGTTCTAAATTTTGCAGTGTGACATTATATAATTTATCTTCACGCTCTTGTTTTTTTAGTTTTTTCCAGCTTGTAAATGTCATTGTTTTGGCAGGCGAACAGTCCCATAATGCCATAGCATGTGAGACGTATCCAAATCGCATTATCATATGTGATGCACCTCTTTAGCTTTTGAAATGTCCCTATAAAAAGAACGCGAGTATCGTTCCTATCCATTCCTTTCCTCTATCAATAATGGAGAGAGGGCTGACATCTTCAAAGGAAAGTAATGAGGAGCGTCCCAAATCTTCCTCGAATTTGCTTTTTACTTCTTGTATGAAATGTTTATCGTATAAAAGGCAGTTGATTTCATGGTTAATATATAAACTTCTCATATCAAAATTAGCAGTTCCGATATCACAAATATGATCGTCTACTATAATAATTTTTGCGTGGAAAAATCCTTGCTGAAAAGCGTAAATATTACAACCTGCTTGTATTAACTTTCGGCAATATGGGAATTTTGCTTCTCGAACGAGGGCGTGATCAGCCTTTTGTGGAACGAGAATAGTTATTTGAACCCCACGTTTTCGTGCTTTTAATAATGCGTTCATAATTTTTTTTCCAGGAATAAAATATGGTGTACCGATAAAGAGTTCTTTTTTCGAGCTTTCGATTAAATGTAAAAATGTATTTTGTAAATAGGCACCATCAGTAGGGATGAAACGATGTAGAACGGTCCCTGGCTGTTGCGTAGGAAAATAAAGAGATGAATCTAATAAATTTTGGTCTGTATCGTCAAGCCAATCATGTAAAAATTGTTTTTGTAAGTCTTGTATCCCTTCTCCTGTAAGACGCAAATGATAATCTCTCCATAACCCTAACTGTTGATTATGCCCTAAATATTCCTCGCCAATATTAAATCCACCAATATAACCAATTTTCCCGTCAATAACTGTAATTTTTCTATGGTTTCTTTGATTTGCAGAAAAGAAAGGAAAAGGAAATTTCACTTTGTGACAAAATGAAAAAGAAACACCATGCTTTTGTAGGGAGTAAATTGCTTCTTTTGATAAATAATGACTTCCAAACCGATCGAGTAAAAGTCTTACTTCAATTCCCTCTTGTGCTTTATCGATAAGTAACTTTAAAAACTTACGACTTATGTCATCGTTTTTTACAATAAAAAATAAAACATGCACATGGTGTCTAGCTTGTTTTATATCAGTAAAGAGAGCATCGTACAGATCATTTCCGTATGTATAAAGGCGAAAATCACTTTGACGTAAAGGGAAAGAACGAGAACGTACACGCTTTAAATGAACAATTCTCCCATATGAAAGGTCGATTATAATCCAGAGAGCGCTGCCTAATAACAAGAGAGATAAGAAAAACATAAGTAAATTCCCTCCTTCACGGTCTTTTCACCATCAATTTTTTACAAATCAAAATTTCACTTTATCCCGCTATTTACAGGCAGTAAGACTCCCACCTCAAAATTAGGGTGAAACCAAGAAGTTGGGTGGGATTCGGGCTGCCCGTAAAAGTCCGATTAGTGAGGGCTAATAATTATTGGGCATGAACAGCTCCGCCGATTAAAGTTTCACTTTATAGTTTCACCGAAATAAACAGCTTTATTAAAAAATGTGTTGTTGTATAACAAAAAACTGTTGACTGAATGCTCACTCATTATATAATGGGAATAGGGGATATAATTCAGAAAATTATATATTTTCGAAGATTCTAAAAAAGAAAGAGGGCTTACAAAGAGAGGGGTAGCATAAAATGAATAGCTTACTAATCATTAATTGGCTGGCTGCCATTGCTGTTATTGCTTATGCGGGATATTTGTTTGTATATCTTATACGAACGAGGATGGCCTACATACAATTAGGAAAGAAGATTGAATTTGACCGTCGTTTTAAAGAGCGTTGGGATCTCCTTAAGGTCAATGTTTTCGGTCAAAAAAAGCTGCTGAAAGATAAAAAGAGCGGCATCATTCACGTTATGTTCTTTTACGGATTTATTCTTGTCCAATTTGGAGCAATTGACTTCGTTTGGAAAGGGCTCGCACCGGGATCACATCTTCCACTTGGACCACTATACCCTGCATTTACATTCTTCCAGGAAATTGTCACACTTGTTATTTTAATTGCAGTCTTTTGGGCTTTTCATAGACGCTATGTTGAAAAGCTTGTTCGTTTAAAACGTAATTTTAAATCAGGTCTTGTCCTTATCTTTATCGGTGGCTTAATGATTTCTGTGCTACTTGGTAATGGGATGGGAATTATATGGCATGGCGAAGAGCTTTCGTGGAGTGAACCAATCGCTTCTGCAATCGCTTACGTTTTCTCAGGGGTAAATGAAACCGTAGCCATTTCAGTGTTCTATTTCTCTTGGTGGGTGCATCTATTAATCTTGTTAACGTTTTTAGTTTATGTACCACAATCAAAACATGCGCATTTAATTGCTGGACCAGTTAACGTATTTTTTGGTCGTCTTTCAAATCCAGGAAAACTTGAAAAAATCGATTTTGAAGATGAAACGCAAGAAACATTCGGCGTTGGTAAAATTGAAGACTTTAGACAAAATCAACTTATCGACTTATATTCTTGCGTCGAATGTGGTCGTTGTACAAATATGTGTCCGGCAACAGGAACAGGAAAAATGTTATCACCAATGGATTTGATTTTAAAACTTCGTGATCATTTAACTGATAAAGGAGCAGCGGTAACATCAAAAGCACCGTGGGTTCCAGTTGTTGCTTTTAATAATACACAAGGAAATCAATTAGCGATGATGGCAGCTGGAAAAGGACAACAAGAATCAGCGGCTACAGCGTTAGCTTACGATCCGAGCTTAATCGGAGATGTTATTACAGAAGAAGAGATTTGGGCGTGTACAACGTGCCGTAACTGCGAGGATCAGTGTCCAGTTATGAATGAGCATGTTGATAAAATTATTGATTTACGCCGCTATCTCGTTTTAACAGAAGGAAAAATGAACGCGGAAGCACAGCGCGCAATGACAAATATTGAGCGTCAAGGAAACCCGTGGGGTCTGAACCGTAAAGAGCGCGAAACATGGCGCCAAGGTGATGATGAAGTAACCGTTCCAACTGTAAAAGAGAAATCAAAAGCTGGTGAGGAGTTCGAATATTTATTCTGGGTTGGTTCAATGGGATCGTATGACAACCGCAGTCAGAAGATTGCGATATCATTTGCGAAGCTAATGAACGAAGCAGGCATTTCATTCGCAATTCTTGGTAATAAGGAAAAGAACTCTGGTGATACACCGCGCCGCCTTGGAAATGAATTTGTATTCCAAGAGATGGCAACAAAAAATATTGAAGAATTTGAAAAAGCAGGAGTGAAGAAAATCGTTACGATTGACCCTCATGCTTATAACACTTTTAAAAATGAGTACCCGGACTTTGGCTTACAAGCAGAAGTCTATCATCATACAGAATTACTAGCCCAGTGGGTGAAGGAAGGACGGTTAAAACCTGTCCATTCTATTGAAGAAACAGTTACGTACCATGATTCCTGTTACTTAGGAAGATACAACGAAGTATATGAGGCACCGCGCGATATTCTAAAAGCAATTCCAGGTGTAAACCTTGTAGAAATGGCGCGTAACCGTGAAACGGGAATGTGCTGTGGTGCAGGTGGCGGCTTAATGTGGATGGAAGAAACGACAGGTTCTCGTATTAACGTTGCTCGTACAGAACAAGCGCTAGCTGTACAGCCGTCAATTATCGGTACAGGATGCCCGTATTGCTTAACGATGATTAGTGACGGTACGAAAGCGAAAGAAGTTGAAGAAACAGTTCAAACTCTGGACGTAACAGAGATTTTAGAACGCTCAGTTATCGGACAGAAGAAAGAAGCAATGTAGTTTGTGGGAATGCATCTAACTTTAGAAAGAGGTGCAATAATTGCACCTCTTCTCAACGCAAGGATACCGAGCGAGCGCTCGGTGCTAAAAAAAGAAATGGGGGAAAGAAATATGAATAAAACAGTTATTTTAAGTGCTGCAAGAACACCGGTTGGAAAATTTGGGGGAACTTTAAAAGATGTGAAAGCAACAGAACTTGGAGGAATCGCAATTAAGGCAGCGCTTGAAAGGGCGAATGTTTCCGCTAGTGATGTTGAAGAAGTTATATTCGGAACGGTTATACAAGGAGGGCAAGGACAAATTCCATCACGCCAAGCAGCAAGAGCGGCGGGCATTCCTTGGGAAGTGCAGACAGAAACAGTAAATAAAGTTTGTGCATCAGGACTTCGCGCAGTTACTTTAGCGGATCAAATTATTCGTACTGGTGATCAATCACTGATTGTAGCTGGTGGAATGGAATCGATGAGTAATAGCCCTTACATTTTACGAGGGGCAAGATGGGGATACAGAATGGGTAACAACGAAGTTATCGATTTAAATGTTGCAGACGGTTTAACATGCGCATTTTCAGGTATACACATGGGTGTTTATGGTGGAGAAGTTGCGAAAGAAGATGGGATCTCTCGTGAAGCGCAAGATGAATGGGCATATCGTAGCCATCAACGTGCGGTTTCGGCACATAAGGAAGGTCGTTTTGAAGAGGAGATTGTACCAGTAACAATTCAGCAAAGAAAAGGCGATCCTATCGTCGTGGCTAAGGATGAGGCGCCACGCGCGGATACAACGGTTGAAAAATTAGCGAAATTAAAGCCTGTTTTTGATAAGACGTCGGCAGTAACAGCTGGTAATGCTCCTGGACTAAATGATGGAGGTGCTGCGCTTGTATTAATGAGCGAGGACAGAGCGAAGCAAGAAGGAAGAAAGCCATTGGCGACAATTTTGGCGCATACGGCGATTGCAGTAGAATCGAAGGATTTCCCAAGAACGCCAGGTTATGCAATTAATGAATTGCTGAAAAAGACAGGTAAGACAATTGAAGAAATTGATCTATTTGAAATCAATGAGGCATTTGCGGCAGTAGCAATTGCAAGTACAGAAATCGCAGGGATTGATCCGGAAAAATTGAATGTAAATGGCGGTGCTGTAGCAATGGGGCATCCAATTGGAGCGAGCGGAGCACGTATTATCGTTACACTTATCCATGCACTAAAGCAGCGCGGCGGCGGAATTGGAATTGCTTCTATTTGTAGCGGTGGCGGTCAAGGTGATGCAGTGATGATTGAGGTTCATTAATTTACGTTCAGGAAATTTTGGGTTTATTAACAACTTACATTAAGGGGGAAGAAAGAATGGGTGTACAAAAAATAGTTGTAATTGGTGCAGGGCAAATGGGTTCAGGTATCGCGCAAGTATGTGCAATGGCAGGCTATGATGTGAAAGTGCAAGATTTAAAGCAAGAGCAATTAGAGAGAGGGCTAGCTGTTATTTCGAAAAATTTAGCCCGTCAAGTAGAAAAAGGCCGTATGAAGGAAGAAGAGAAAGAAGCGACTTTAAATCGTCTTACATGGACGCTCGATTTAAATAGTGTAAAAGAAGCGGATCTTGTTATTGAAGCAGCTGTTGAAAAAATGGACATTAAAAAGAAAATTTTTGCGAATCTAGATGAAATTGCTCCAGAACACGCAATTTTAGCGACGAATACATCATCTCTACCAATTACGGAAATTGCAGCGGTAACGAAACGTCCGGAAAAAGTAATCGGCATGCACTTTATGAATCCAGTTCCAGTTATGAAACTCGTTGAAATTATTCGTGGTTTAGCTACAGATGATGCGGTGTATGAAACGATTGAGGATATTACGAAAAGGATTGGGAAAGTTCCAGTTGAAGTGAATGATTTCCCAGGATTTGTATCGAACCGTATTTTATTACCGATGATTAACGAAGCGATCTATACGTTATATGAAGGTGTAGCGACGAAAGAAGCGATTGATGAAGTAATGAAACTTGGTATGAATCATCCAATGGGACCACTTACGTTAGCTGATTTTATCGGTTTAGATACGTGTTTATACATTATGGAAGTGTTGCATGAAGGATTAGGAGATAGTAAATATCGCCCATGTCCATTATTACGTAAGTATGTGAATGCAGGATGGTTAGGACGTAAAACGGGTCGTGGTTTCTACGTTTACGAATAAATTCCTCCCTTTATTAAAGTAGTGGTCTGACCAAATTGTTAAAAAGATATATAGCAAACGGAGGCGAAGTACATGAATTTTCACTTTACTGAAGAGCAACAAATGATGAGGAAAATGGTTCGAGATTTTGCGCAGAAGGAAATAGCTCCCTTTGTTCCTAGTATGGAACAAGGGGTGTTCCCAAAAGAGATTTTGCAAAAGATGGGTGAGCTTGGACTAATGGGTATTCCAGCACCTGCAAAATATGGCGGGGCAGAAATGGATTTTATTTCTTACATTCTAGCGATTGAAGAAATTTCAAAGGTAAGCGCAACGGTTGGTGTAATTTTAGCTGTACATACGTCAGTTGGAATGAATCCGATTTTGTATTTTGGAACAGAAGAACAGAAGCAGAAATATGTTTCTAAACTGGCGACTGGTGAATATTTAGGCGCATTTGCTCTAACAGAACCGAATGCAGGATCAGATGCAGGCAGTTTGAAATCAAGAGCTGTAAAAAAGGGCGATCACTACATCATTAATGGGTCGAAAGTCTTTATTACAAATGGTGGTGAAGCAAGTACATATATCGTCTTCGCGTCTACCAATCCAGATGCGGGGAAAAGCGGGATTTCAGCATTTATAGTAGAGAAAGATACACCAGGCTTAATCATCGGAAAAGATGAGCATAAGATGGGTCTTCTTGGTTCTCGTACAGTGCAACTTACGTTTGAAGATATGAAAGTGCCGGCCGAGAATTTACTTGGTGAAGAAGGACAAGGATTTAAGGTGGCAATGGCGAATTTAGATGTTGGGCGAATTGGAATCGGAGCGCAGGCATTAGGAATCGCGGAAGCGGCGCTTGCATGTGCGATTGATTATGCGAAAGAGCGTGAGCAATTCGGAAAGCCAATTGCGGCGCAGCAAGGACTCGGATTCAAACTTGCAGATATGGCGACTAGCGTAGAAGCAGCGCGATTACTTGTATACAGAGCAGCATCGCTAAGAGCACAAGGATTACCGTGCGGTAAAGAAGCTTCTATTGCGAAATTATTTGCTTCTAAGACAGCTGTTGAAGTTGCGATTGAAGCGGTGCAAGTATTTGGTGGTTATGGTTATACGAAAGATTATCCAGTAGAAAGATTTTTCCGTGATGCGAAGATCACACAAATATATGAAGGAACGAGCGAAATACAAAAGCTTGTAATTAGTCGAGCTTTATAAAAAGGCAGAGGGGGAGACGGGAATGCATTTTAAATTATCAGAAGAACATGAAATGATAAGAAAAATGGTTCGGGATTTTGCAAGGAATGAAGTAGCACCGACAGCAGCAGAGCGTGATGAGGAAGAGCGATTTGATCGCGCTTTATTCGATCAAATGGCAGAGCTTGGTTTAACCGGTATTCCGTGGCCTGAAGAATACGGCGGAATTGGAAGCGATTACTTGGCGTATGTAATTGCCGTTGAAGAATTATCTCGTGTCTGTGCTTCTACAGGTGTAACGTTGTCTGCACATACTTCACTTGCTGGATGGCCAATTTTTAAATTTGGAACGGAAGAGCAAAAACAAAAGTTTTTGCGCCCAATGGCTGAAGGGAAGAAAATTGGTGCATATGGCTTAACAGAACCAAGCTCTGGATCAGATGCTGGTGGAATGAGGACGACTGCAAAGCGAGATGGAGACCATTACATTTTAAATGGTTCGAAAATCTTTATTACAAATGGCGGCATTGCTGATATTTATGTTGTTTTTGCATTAACAGATCCTGAGTCGAAGCAGCGCGGCACGAGTGCATTTATTGTGGAGAGTGATACGCTAGGATTTTCAGTTGGGAAGAAGGAAAGTAAGTTAGGAATTCGCTCTTCGCCAACGACTGAAATTATGTTTGAAGACTGCCGTATTCCTGTAGAGAATCTGCTAGGGGAAGAGGGCCAAGGATTTAAAGTTGCGATGCAAACGTTAGATGGCGGCCGTAATGGTATTGCGGCGCAAGCGGTCGGGATTGCACAATCCGCTTTAGATGCTTCTGTAGAATATGCAAGAGAACGTCATCAGTTTGGGAAGCCGATTGCGGCGCAACAAGGAATTGGTTTTAAACTTGCAGATATGGCAACGGATGTAGAGGCAGCGCGTCTTTTAACATATCAAGCGGCGTGGCTTGAATCTGAAGGGCTTCCGTACGGGAAAGAATCAGCGATGTCAAAAGTATTTGCAGGTGATACAGCGATGAAGGTAACGACTGAAGCAGTACAAGTATTTGGTGGTTATGGTTATACGAAAGATTATCCAGTAGAGCGTTATATGCGCGATGCAAAGATTACACAAATATATGAGGGAACACAAGAGATTCAAAGGCTTGTGATTTCTCGTATGTTAACGAAGTAGGAACGAAAGCGTAGGTATTTTCCTACGCTTTTTACTTCCAAAAATAATAGAGAGAGGTGAAGGGATGGTTAAACATAATGTACATGCGTCAGTGAAAGATGAAAAATTAGTTGCGTTAAGGCGTGAACAAATGATTAAAGGTGCGGTGCAGCTGTTTAAGCAAAAAGGATTCCCGCGTACAACAACGAGAGAAATTGCGAAAGCGGCTGGATTTAGTATCGGAACACTTTATGAATATATTCGTACAAAAGATGATGTATTATATTTAGTTTGTGATAGTATTTATGAACATGTAAAAGAGCGGTTAGAGGAAGTAGTGTGTACAGAGAAGGGAAGTATAGAAAGCTTAAAGATAGCGATAACGAATTACTTTAAAGTGATGGACGAATTGCAGGAAGAAGTATTAATCATGTATCAAGAAGTACGTTTTTTATCGAAAGAATCACTTCCGTATGTATTAGAAAAAGAGTTTCAAATGGTAGGAATGTTCGAGAATATTTTAGAACAGTGTACGGAAAATGGAACATTTACATTAGATAAAAAAGAAATACAGTTACTTGCACATAATATTTTCATACAAGGACAGATGTGGGGATTTAGACGCTGGGCCCTGCAAAAATTGTATACTCTCGAAGAATATACAGAAATGCAAATTAGGTATGTGTTGCAAGGGGCGCATATGCTTCCGAAATAAGTAAAGGACAAATTATAATTTTATCGCCATATAAAGTGAAACTTTAATCAGTGGGGGTTTTGTTCATCCCCCACTGATTATTAGCCTTCACCAATCGGGCGTTTACTGCCCGCAAATAGCGGGATAAAAGTTTCCCGTTTTTTTTGTAGCATATTTGTGCGACTTTTGTTTATAATGAATAGTATGGATTTTTTTAAACAGACCGTTATATATAAGTTTATATTTGAAGAAAGGAAGTGCCGCATAAGTGGGTTTTAAGCAATATTCACCAGAAGAGCTAAAAGAATGTTCAATGATTGAAGTTGTACATAGTGTTTTAGGGAATAAAAGACAAGCAACGACATTCAACGAGTTGGTTCAAGAAATCGCTCAAGTGCTGGGACTATCTCAAGGGCAAGTTAATACGAAACTCGCACAATTTTATACAGATTTAAACATTGATGGACGTTTCATTAATTTAGGAGAAAATCGTTGGGGGCTACGTAGCTGGTACCCATATGAGCAAATTGATGAAGAAATTCTGCCTCAGCCAAAACCGAAGAAGAAACGCAAAGTTGAAGAAGACGGTTTTGACGACTACATTGAAGAAGATGATGTAGAAGAAGTAGAAGAAGAAGAAGTAGAAGAAGTAGCAGATTTGGACAAAGTTCTTGAAGACGAAGACGCAGATGATGATGATGATCTTGATGATTTAGAAGAAGATAATGAAGACTTCGCAGAAGAAGAACTTGAGTACGATGAAACTGAAGAAGAAGAAGAGGAAGAGCGGTAGTTCTTGACTTTTCATTATCGTCCATGTAGAATCATTTTTGGGCTCTTTAAAAAAAGACGATAATACTTTTAAAGTGTAAATATAAAAGAAAATTGCTCCCTACTTATTACTTTATGTGATGAGGGGAGCAATTTTCTTTTTTGTTTTTTGTTTAGAAAATAAAAAGAGTCTAACAATAAGATAGATACAGTGTTATCTACATACGTTGCGCTTTGCAACGGTGATTATATAATAACGAAGTAGAAGGGAGTATTTTTATGACTAAGTATATTTTTGTAACAGGCGGTGTAGTATCGTCTTTAGGTAAAGGTATTACAGCAGCATCTCTTGGAAGACTTTTAAAAAATCGTGGTTTAAACGTAACTATTCAAAAGTTTGATCCATACATTAACGTAGACCCAGGGACTATGAGCCCATACCAACACGGTGAGGTATTCGTAACAGATGATGGTGCAGAAACGGACTTAGACCTAGGTCACTATGAGCGTTTTATCGACATCAACTTAAACAAATACAGCAACGTAACAACAGGTAAAATTTACTCTTCAGTTCTTCAAAAAGAGCGTCGTGGTGAATATTTAGGAGGAACAGTTCAAGTTATTCCTCACATTACTAACGAAATTAAAGAACGTGTATATCGTTCTGGTCGCGAAACAAACGCCGACGTTGTTATTACAGAAATCGGTGGAACTGTTGGTGATATTGAGTCTCTGCCATTCTTAGAAGCAATTCGTCAAATTAAGAGCGACATCGGTCGTGACAATGTAATGTACATTCACTGTACGTTAATCCCGTACTTAAAAGCAGCGGGTGAAATGAAAACAAAACCAACGCAACATAGCGTTAAAGAGCTTCGCAGCTTAGGTATTCAACCAAATATTATCGTTGTTCGTACAGAACTACCTGTTTCTCAGGACATGAAAGACAAGCTTGCATTATTCTGTGACATCGATACAAAAGCAGTTATCGAAGCACGCGATGCAGATACTTTATATGCGGTTCCATTATCTCTTCAAGAACAAAACATGGACCAAATCGTTTGCGATCACTTAAAATTAGACAATCCAGCTGCAGATATGACAGAGTGGACTGCGCTAGTTAATAAAGTACGTAACCTTTCTAAGAAAGCAAAAATCGCTCTTGTTGGTAAATACGTAGAGCTTCAAGATGCATACATTTCTGTTGTAGAAGCACTTCGTCATGCAGGTTATTCATTCGACACAGATGTAGAAGTGAAATGGGTAAACGCTGAGCACGTAACAGCAGAGAACGTAAAAGAATTAGTTGGCGACACAGATGGTATCCTTGTACCAGGTGGCTTCGGCGATCGTGGTGTAGAAGGTAAAATCGTTGCAATTCAATATGCTCGTGAAAACAAGGTTCCATTCTTAGGAATTTGCCTAGGTATGCAACTTGCATCAATCGAATTTGCACGTAACGTATTAGGATTAGAAGGGGCTAACTCTTCTGAAATTAATCCTGACACACCTTATGCAATTATCGATTTATTACCAGAACAAAAAGATGTAGAAGATTTAGGTGGTACACTTCGCCTTGGTCTATACCCATGTAAGCTTGCTGAAGAAACAAATGCTTACAATGCTTACAATGAGCCGGTTGTATATGAGCGTCATCGTCATCGTTATGAGTTCAACAATCAATTCCGTCCAGATATGGAAAAAGCGGGATTTGTATTCTCTGGTACAAGCCCAGACGGTCGTCTAGTGGAAATTATTGAATTACAAGATCATCCTTGGTTCGTGGCAGCACAGTTCCATCCAGAACTTGTATCTCGTCCAAACCGTCCACAACCATTGTTCCATGATTTCGTAAGTGCTTCTATTACGAATAAAGAGAGCAAGTAATAAAAAAACAGCCGTCACTTTAAAGTGACGGCTGTTTTTTTATAAGTTTTCTATGTAATTATAATAATGGCTTAGGATGCTGCAAGGTATTAGCAAAGAAGATTAAATAGAAATGTATAACAGGACCTAAGTTTTAGGCCCTGTTAACATAAATTATTCATAGTCCCCAATTATTTCATCAATTGTAAATTTCAATCCGTGATAAGCAAATAAAGCTACAATTAAACTTGGGAAACCATAACGGTTACCTTCATCATCTGGAATAAGACCTTTTAACAGCTTTGTATCAATATGTACATCTGTATATTGTTCCAGTGATTCAGCACCTTCTTGAATAGCTGAGATTCCAACGATAGATTGGCCTTCTTCATGAAGTTTTTTCGTGGTTTTTATAATTTCTTCATCTGTCGAAAAACGACTGATAAGAAGTACGCGGTCCGCAGAAGTCACTGTCGCCAGTTCACCGTTTTCTATTAAACGTTTTGCTTGTTTCATTGGTTCGGCGCCAAATAATGCTTCTGAAACAATACCCTCCATTTCGTTTGTACCGTGCAAGTAAATGAAGCCGTCGCCCACTAACGCCTGGGCAAGTAGACGAGCGCTATCTTCTATATTCATTTCCTCTTTTTGAGAAATTCTGGAGAAATATCCACTTAATTGAGTCGAGAAAATTTTTAACATGTTGTTGCTCCTTTCTTTCGTGCTAGCCGGTTCCCATTATAGCTCATTTTTTTTGGAAAGGGGAAATAGTAGGGTGGCATAACGAAATAGTAAACGGTAAAATAAGAAAGAATAGGAAGGGATTTGGCAAAGAGTAGCGAAAATAAACCGATAAGATATAAGAAGCTTTAAATCTTGTACTTACACAGAAAGGTTGGGAGTTATGGAAGGGAAAATTTTAATCGTTGATGATCAATATGGCATTCGTGTTTTATTGCATGAAGTGTTCCAAAAAGAAGGTTATCAGACGTTCTAAGCAGCGAATGGATTTCAAGCTTTAGATATCGTGAAAAAAGATAATCCGGATTTAGTAGTGTTAGATATGAAAATCCCAGGTATGGATGGTATAGAGATTTTAAAACATGTAAAAGAAATTGATGAGAGTATTAAAGTGATTTTAATGACTGCTTATGGAGAATTGGATATGATTCAAGAAGCGAAAGATTTAGGAGCTTTAATGCACTTTGCTAAACCGTTTGATATTGATGAGATTCGTCAAGCAGTGAGAGATCAGCTTGCTGTAGAGGCGTAAAAAATGAATTTTTTATAAAAAATATGGAAAAAAGCGTTTACATGGACTATTGAGCAGGTGAATACGGTTGAGTTTTTGAGTACAAGTTGTTATCCTATTGAGTGTAGAAGAAGTCCGGTATGTAAATATACATATTTTACCTTATTCTGGTCATACTACCAGCGATAAGAATTTATCGGATACAAAAAACGTTTTTTAGGAGGATTCACCATGCCTTTAGTTTCTATGAAAGAAATGCTAAACACAGCACTAGAAGGAAAATACGCAGTTGGTCAATTCAACATGAACAACTTAGAGTGGACTCAAGCTATCTTAGCTGCTGCGGAAGAAGAAAAATCTCCTGTAATCTTAGGTGTATCTGAGGGTGCAGCTCGTCATATGACTGGTTTCAAAACAGTTGTAGCTATGGTTAAAGCTTTAATCGAAGAAATGAACATTTCTGTTCCTGTAGCGATTCACCTTGACCATGGTTCAAGCTTCGAAAAGTGTAAAGAAGCAATTGATGCAGGTTTCACATCTGTAATGATCGACGCTTCTCACCACCCATTCGATGAAAATGTTGAAACTACTAAAAAAGTGGTAGAATACGCACACGCTCGTAACGTATCTGTTGAAGCTGAGCTTGGAACAGTTGGCGGACAAGAAGACGACATCATCGCTGAAGGCGTAATTTACGCTGATCCTGCAGAGTGTAAGCACCTTGTTGAAGCAACAGGTATCGATTGCCTAGCTCCAGCTTTAGGTTCTGTACACGGTCCTTACAAAGGTGAGCCTAACTTAGGATTCGCTGAAATGGAACAAGTTCGTGACTTCACTGGCGTACCTTTAGTATTACACGGTGGTACTGGTATCCCAACTGCTGATATCGTAAAAGCTATTTCTTTAGGTACTTCAAAAATTAACGTAAACACTGAGAACCAAATTGAGTTTACAAAAGCTGTTCGTGAAGCATTAAACAAAGACCAAGAAGTTTACGATCCTCGTAAATATATTGGACCTGGCCGCGACGCTATCAAAGCAACTGTTGCTGGTAAAATGCGTGAGTTCGGTTCTAACGGTAAAGCGTAAGAATAAAATTCCGTTTTGGAAACCGTCTAGTCTTTTAGACGGTTTCCTTTCGTTGTATAATGAAAGCGTGAACAAGTCTAAAGATTTTATAAAGTGAATTTTTAGTTTGCAAACATAGAAAATAATGTGCATAGTCCTATTAATAAATGTGGTAAGTATCTGAATTGAGGGATTTGATTCGATGAATAGTTAATCTTCATCTATTTGTACAGCAGGGGAGCTACAGGTGATGGTTTTCTACTTATTGAGTTTCAGGATGGAAAGAGTGATTGAGATTCTTAAGGGGGAGCCTTCTACTTCTTCTTATAAAGAAGTAGAAGATAAATACATTCACAAGAAGGGAGCTCAATATGGAAAAGTTGCTAATTGAAGGCGGAAGAGCTTTAAATGGAATAATTCGCGTGAGTGGTGCAAAGAACAGTGCTGTTGCACTAATTCCAGCGACAATTTTAGCAGATACTCCAGTAACTATCGGTGGCGTTCCTAATATTTCGGACGTGAAAATGTTAGGAGACTTACTAGAGGAAATTGGAGGGAAAGTAACTTATGGGCAGGAAGAAGAGATGGTAGTCGATCCTTCTAACATGGTTGCGATGCCTTTACCAAATGGAAAAGTGAAAAAATTGCGCGCCTCTTATTATTTAATGGGTGCAATGCTTGGCCGTTTTAAAAAAGCTGTTATTGGGCTTCCAGGTGGATGTCATTTAGGGCCACGACCGATTGATCAGCATATTAAAGGGTTTGAAGCGTTAGGGGCACATGTTACAAATGAACAAGGTGCCATTTATTTAAGAGCAGATGAACTACGTGGAGCGCGTATTTATTTAGATGTTGTTAGTGTAGGAGCTACGATTAATATTATGCTAGCGGCTGTACGAGCGACAGGTAGAACTGTTATTGAAAATGCAGCGAAAGAACCAGAGATTATTGATGTAGCTACATTGTTAACGAGTATGGGAGCACGTATTAAAGGTGCTGGTACAGACGTAATCCGAATTGATGGTGTGGATTCTTTACACGGGTGTCACCATACTATCATTCCAGACCGTATTGAAGCTGGTACGTATATGATTTTAGGAGCAGCGTCAGGAGGAGAAGTAACAGTTGATAATGTTATTCCTCAGCATTTAGAATCCGTTACTGCGAAGCTAAGAGAAGCTGGTGTTCAAGTTGAAACGAACGATGACCAAATTACAGTGAATGGCAATAGAAGGTTAAAAGTAGTTGATGTAAAAACGCTTGTATATCCAGGGTTTCCAACAGATTTACAACAGCCGTTTACAACGCTTTTAACAAAAGCGCATGGAACAGGAGTCGTAACTGATACAATTTACAGTGCACGTTTCAAACATATTGATGAATTGCGCCGTATGAACGCGCAAATTAAAGTAGAAGGCCGTTCAGCAATTGTGACTGGACCTGTTTTATTGCAAGGTGCGAAGGTGAAAGCGAGTGACTTACGAGCTGGTGCGTCCCTTGTTATTGCGGGTTTAATGGCAGATGGCATTACCGAAGTAACGGGACTTGATCATATTGATCGAGGTTATGAAAATATAGTAGACAAGCTTAAAGGGCTTGGTGCAAACATTTGGCGAGAACAAATGACAAAGCAAGAAATTGAAGAAATGAAGAATGCATAAAGTGAAACTTTAATCAGTATGGGGTATCCCGCGCCGATTATTAGCCCTCACCAATCGGGATAAGGTGGTGATACTTCCGTTAATGGGGAGCGAAGAATTACTACTAACGGAAGTACACTTTATAGAAAAATAAGGTTCACAAAATATGGCAGAAATATAAAGACTTAAAGGAGAGGGATTATCGTGGAAAGAAGTTTATCTATGGAGTTAGTACGTGTAACGGAGGCTGCAGCATTATCATCAGCGCGTTGGATGGGACTCGGGAAAAAAGATGAGGCAGACGGTGCAGCAACATCAGCTATGCGTGATGTATTTGATACAATTCCGATGAAAGGTACAGTTGTAATTGGTGAAGGTGAAATGGATGAAGCACCAATGCTATATATCGGAGAGAAATTAGGTACAGGATATGGACCACGCGTAGACGTTGCAGTTGATCCTTTAGAAGGGACAAACATCGTAGCAGCTGGCGGCTGGAATGCACTTGCTGTTATTGCAATTGCAGATCACGGCAATTTGTTACATGCTCCTGACATGTACATGGATAAAATCGCGGTTGGCCCAGAAGCGGTTGGAGCAATTGATATCGACGCACCTATTATCGATAACTTACGTGCAGTTGCGAAAGCGAAAAATAAAAATATTGAAGATGTTGTAGCGACAGTTTTAAATCGTCCACGTCATCAAGCGATTATCGAAGAAATTCGTAAAGCTGGTGCTCGTATTAAATTAATTAACGATGGAGATGTAGCTGGAGCAATCAATACAGCATTCGACCGTACAGGTGTAGATATTTTATTCGGTTCTGGTGGGGCGCCTGAAGGAGTATTAGCGGCTGTTGCATTAAAATGTTTAGGTGGAGAAATCCAAGGGAAGCTTCTTCCTCAAAATGAAGCAGAATTAGCTCGTTGTAAAAAAATGGGTATTGAAGATATAAATCGTATCCTTCGTATGGAAGACTTAGTAAAGGGTGACGATGCAATCTTTGCAGCGACAGGTGTAACAGACGGAGAACTATTACGAGGCGTTCAATTTAAAGGTAGCGTAGGAACAACACAATCCCTTGTTATGCGTGCGAAATCAGGCACAGTACGCTTCGTAGATGGCCGCCATAGCTTAAACAAAAAACCGAATTTGGTTATTAAATAAAAAGCGGAGGTGGCTTGTTTAGAAGGGGAAGGCATTGGAGCTCCTGACGAAGAGGCGTTTTTTGCCTCGCAGGAAGGGGTGAAATGGCTGACCCTTCTAGCCACCGGAGCTGGATTAAATAAAAAGCGTAAGCAGCTCGTTCAGAATCGCAGGACACTTCAAACTCTCGACTTTGAAGCGCTTTTTGCTTCGAGCGAGAGAGCGAAATGACCGGAGATTCTAGCGCTGGAACTGGATTAAATAAAAAGCGGAAATGGCCTATCTATTCTGCCTTACAATAAGGTGAGTAGAAAAAAGTAAGAAATATAAAAGGCGAAGACAAATTTTCTTGTCTTCGCTTCTTGTATTTGTGTTTCAACGTATTGATTAAAACTAGACAAAAGGGTTACAATAGTGAATATTATCCTACTTGAACTTATTGCCTTTCATTATTATTTATTTGCCTTCCGTATTTTTTCCCTTTACCCATGTGAAAAGAGAATAACGTTAAAGTGTGGTGTCTGAATGAATTTGTCAATTGCAGCATTAGAAAACATGAAATTAAAAGAGTTATACGAGCTTGCGAAAGAATTTAAGATTTCGTATTACAGCAAGTTAACGAAAAAAGAGCTAATCTTCGCCATCCTAAAAGCTCGAGCAGAAAAAGAAGGATTCTTTTTCATGGAAGGCGTATTAGAAATTATTCAATCAGAAGGATTTGGATTTTTACGTCCTATCAACTATTCTCCAAGCTCAGAAGATATTTATATCTCGGCTTCGCAAATTCGTCGTTTCGATTTACGTAATGGAGATAAGGTTTCTGGTAAAGTACGACCTCCGAAAGAAAATGAACGCTATTTTGGATTATTACAAGTTGAAGCTGTAAACGGAGATGATCCAGATTCAGCAAAAGAGCGTGTGCATTTCCCTGCATTAACACCGTTATACCCAGATCGCCAAATGAAATTGGAAACGGAAACGAAAAAGTTACCGACACGCATCATGGATTTAATCGCGCCAGTTGGATTTGGACAACGTGGTTTAATTGTTGCGCCTCCAAAGGCTGGTAAAACAAGTCTGTTAAAAGAAATTGCACACAGTGTCACAACAAACCATCCGGAAGCAGAATTAATTGTACTTTTAATTGATGAGCGTCCAGAGGAAGTAACAGATATTGAACGTTCTGTTAAAGGTGATGTTGTAAGCTCTACTTTTGATGAAGTACCAGAAAATCATATTAAAGTAGCTGAGCTTGTATTAGAACGTGCAATGCGTCTTGTAGAGCATAAAAAAGACGTTGTCATTTTAATGGATAGTATTACCCGTTTAGCGCGTGCTTACAACCTTGTTATTCCGCCAAGTGGTAGAACACTGTCAGGTGGTATTGATCCAGCTGCTTTTCATAGACCGAAGCGCTTCTTCGGTGCTGCACGTAATATCGAAGAGGGCGGTAGCTTAACAATTTTAGCAACAGCGCTTGTTGATACAGGTTCTCGTATGGATGATGTAATTTACGAAGAATTTAAAGGAACTGGAAATATGGAACTTCACTTAGATCGCTCATTAGCTGAGCGTCGTATCTTCCCAGCGATTGATATTCGTCGCTCTGGTACGCGTAAAGAAGACCTATTAATTCCGAAAGAACATTTAGACAAGCTGTGGGGTATTCGTAAAACAATGCGTGATACACCAGACTTTGTTGAAGGCTTCTTACGTAAACTTCGTCAAACAAAGACAAATGAAGAATTTTTACAAAACATTGTTGCAGACTCAAAAAGGTATGTAACAACTAAGTAAAGGGAAAAGATTGGGACTCGCTTATTTCATAGTAAGCGAGTTTTTTATGTTTTTAAGGGAATATTAGAGAGAGTAATATATGGAAATAGTTTTGTTTTTTGAGATGAAAATCATATTTGGATCGAGAGCTTGAAGTACCCTACGATTCTGAGCGAGCCGCTTGCGCTTTAAGATGGTATCCAGTTCCGGCAGCTAGCTCTTCGTGTCTAAGAACCTCCGCTACTCAAGGTGAAAAGCACCTTTTGTGCGAGAGAACCTTAGCCAGTCAGAGCTGAGCGAGCCGCCTCCACTTTAAGGTGTTATCCAGCTCCAGCGGCTAGAATGGTCGGTGGCTTCGCGTCTTCCTGCGAGGCAAAAAGCGCCTCTACGTCAGAAGCTCCATCCCCCTCTCATTCTGGGCGAGCCGCTTGCGCTTTTAAATTTAAAAAGACAAAAACAGGTAGTTGCAAAATGGAGTTAGCCTTGTTATAATTCATCATATGTGTTTCATCAATATAGTTGTGTAAGCAGCTGAAGATGAAAAACTCTGTTTCGAAATGATTCAGGGCGGAAGGAGATGAAAAGAATGAAAGCAGGAATCCATCCAAATTACAATAAAGTTGTATTTATGGACACGAACACTGGCTTCAAATTCTTAAGCGGGTCTACAAAAGGCTCTAGCGAGACTGTTGAGTGGGAAGATGGTAACACTTATCCATTACTAAAAATTGAGATCAGTTCTGATTCTCACCCATTCTACACTGGACGTCAGAAGTTTGCTACTGCAGACGGACGTGTTGACCGCTTCAATAAGAAATACGGTATTAAGTAATAAAGAACATAAAACAGGCAAGTGTATGTATTCGCTTGTCTGTTTTTTTTGCGAAAATATTAAACCTTTACCCTACTTTGAATTAGGAAAGTAGATGAAAGGAGAGCTCAATGTACTTAATGAATCAAAATGGTTGGATTGAAGTGATTTGCGGGAGTATGTTTTCTGGAAAATCAGAAGAGCTCATCCGCCGTATACGCCGTACACAATTTGCGAAACAACATGCGATTGTATTTAAACCATGTATTGATAATCGTTATAGTGAAGAAGATGTTGTATCACATAATGGATTAAAGGTTAAAGCAGTTCCTGTTTCAGCTTCAAAAGATATATTTAACCATGTAACAGAAGAAATGGATGTTATTGCAATCGATGAGGTACAATTTTTTGATGGGGACATTGTGGAAGTGGTGCAAGTATTGGCAAATCGTGGCTATCGTGTCATTGTAGCTGGATTAGACCAAGATTTCCGTGGTCTACCATTTGGACAAGTTCCTCAGCTGATGGCGATTGCTGAACATGTAACTAAATTGCAGGCAGTTTGTTCTGCATGTGGATCTCCTGCAAGTCGTACGCAACGTTTAATCGATGGAGAACCAGCGGCATTTGATGATCCCATTATTTTAGTTGGGGCTTCAGAATCGTATGAACCACGTTGTCGTCATTGTCATGCAGTACCTACAAAACAAAGATAAATGAAACTCGCTATGTAGAGCGGGTTTTTTTCGAAAATAGATGAAGATTGGTGGCAAGCTCTTCGTGTCTAAGAACCGCCGCTACTCAAGGTGAAAAGTACTTTTTGTGCGAGAGAACCTTAGCGGGTCAGAGCTGAGCTAGCCGCTTGCGCTTTTAAATATTATCTAGCTCCAGCGGCTAGAACAGTCGGTCATTTCGCGCCTTCCTGTGAGGCAAAGAGCGCCTCTACGTCAGGAGCTCCAATGCCCTTCTGTTCTGAACGAGCCGCCTCCGCTTTTAAATATAATTTGCGTTTTTTTGATTAAGTACCATATACTATTTGTATTAGATACTAGGATGTAGAGGTGAATGGTGTGTTAGATCGTTTGCAAGCTGTAGAAAATCGTTATGAGAAGTTGAATGAGTTGTTAAGTGACCCAGAGGTTATTAGCGATACAAATAAGCTTCGTGAGTATTCAAAAGAGCAATCTGATATTCAGGACACGGTAGAGGTGTACCGTGAGTATAAAGATGTTCGTGAGCAATTACGAGATGCAAAAGCAATGTTAGAAGATAAGTTAGACGCTGATATGCGTGACATGGTAAAAGAAGAGGTTTCTGAATTAGAAGGACAAGAGAAAACATTATCAGAACGTCTGAAAATTTTACTTGTTCCAAAAGACCCTAATGATGATAAAAACGTTATCGTTGAGGTTCGTGGTGCTGCTGGTGGTGACGAGGCAGCTTTATTTGCTGGTGATTTATATCGTATGTATAGCCGTTATGCTGAGGTGCAAGGTTGGAAAACTGAAATTATCGAAGCGAGCTATACAGAGTTAGGTGGATATAAAGAGATTATCTTTATGATTAATGGTAAAGGTGCTTTCGCTAAGCTGAAATTCGAGAATGGTGCTCACCGTGTACAACGTGTTCCTGAAACGGAATCTGGTGGACGTATTCATACATCTACAGCAACTGTAGCTGTATTACCAGAGGCAGAAGAAGTAGAAATTAATATTCATGAAAAAGATGTTCGTGTTGATACGTTTGCTTCTAGTGGTCCTGGTGGACAAAGCGTTAATACAACGATGTCAGCGGTACGTTTAACACATTTACCGACTGGTGTAGTTGTATCTTGTCAGGATGAGAAATCACAAATTAAGAATAAAGAAAAAGCGATGAAAGTATTACGCGCACGTGTTTATGATAAGTTTAGACAAGAAGCGCAAGCTGAGTATGATCAAAACCGTAAACAAGCTGTTGGTACGGGAGATCGTTCAGAGCGTATTCGTACGTATAACTTCCCGCAAAACCGTGTTACAGACCATCGAATCGGTTTAACGATTCAAAAGCTAGATCAAATCCTACAAGGTAAGTTAGATGATTTCATCAATGCCTTAGTGATGGAAGATCAGGCGCAAAAGATGGAGGCAGCTGAGTAATGCGTGTCTATGAAGCCCTGAAATGGGCTTCTTCTTTTTTACAGGAAAATGGACGAGATGAAAATGCGGGAGAAATTGTCCTTTGTCATGTATTAAAGACGAACAGAACAGGAATGCTCATGAATATGCGTGAAGAAATAACTGCGGAACAAGAGAAAAGTTTTGCAGAATTTATCCACAAGCACGTAGAAGGTATTCCAATCCAATATATGCTCGGTTATGAAATGTTTTATGGCCGATCATTCTTTGTAAATGAAGAGGTATTGATACCAAGACCGGAAACAGAGGAACTTATAGTTGGAGTGCTAGAGAGAATTGAGCGCCATTTCGGTAATGAGGAGCTTCACATCGCAGATATTGGAACAGGTAGTGGAGCGATTTCTATTACGCTCGCTTTAGAAAATAAAAATCTTCATGTGTATACAGTAGATATCGCACAGGAGTCGATTGAAGTTGCAAAAGAAAATGCAAAAACTTTAGGGGCGGATGTAACTTTCTATCACGGCGATTTACTGTCTCCGTTTTATGAAACAGGTCAGAAGTTAGATGTTGTTGTTTCCAATCCTCCGTACATACCAGAGGAGGATTGGCGTGGTCTTTCTACTGTTGTGAAGGAGCATGAGCCGAAGCGTGCGCTTGTTGGTGGGGAAGATGGACTAGATTTCTATCGTCGTTTTATGGAGGAATTGCCGAATGTATTACAGAACAAGGCGATTGTGGCGTTTGAAATTGGTGTAGGGCAAGGTGAAGATGTGAAAGCATTATTACAGCAAACTTTCCCGCGCGCTCAAGTTGAAGTTGTATTTGATATTAATGGAAAAGATCGCATGGTATTTGCAGAGATGGAGTAAGGCATAAGCCTTACTCTATTTTTGTATGAAAAATTCGTAACTACTCAGCCATACGTTTCATTTAGAAGTTTGGTAAGGAGTATTATTCCAGAGAAAATACACCTCTTATTACCTATAGAAAGTTATTTTCATTTTTCAGCATATAGATTGCTGCCATGAAGATAAAAATGGACATACACTTTGCTAGCTTTCTTTGTTTTAAAACTTTGCTCGTGGCAGGAAAAGGCCCTGACCGCTCCTGTACGTAGCCAGCCCCTCTCGTCCATTTGAAAAAATGTTTTTCTGTCGGCTTTTCATAGAGTGGCGGAATAGTTACAAAAATTTATATAGATTTTGAATTTAATAGTTTAGAAAGAAGTAACTCTGTCCACACTGTTTCTAGAGGGGACGGTGGAGGAAATGAAAAAACAAGTTATTGCTTACTTTCTTTTATTATTAATTGGTGCACAGTTACTTGTGCAGTTTGGATATATGAAAGCTGATGCAAAAGGGCCTGCTGTTATTCCGAAAGAGGCCGTTCGATTACGTATTTTAGCTAATAGTGATTCTGATAAAGATCAGGCATTAAAACGTAAAGTACGTGATGAAGTGAAAGCACAAATTGATGGATGGGTAGCGGATTTAACGTCATTTGAAGAAGCTCGAAAAGTAATTCAAAATCATATTCCTGAAATTGAAAAGACAGTGGCGAATACGCTGAAAAGAGAAGGAAGTAAAGAGGAGTTTCAAGTGAAATTCGGTAAGAATGTGAAGTTTCCTACAAAGGTATATGGGAATTTTATTTATCCGGCAGGAGAATATGAAGCGGTACTTATTACAATTGGAAAAGGTGAAGGTGCAAACTGGTGGTGTGTATTATTTCCACCGATGTGTTTCTTAGATTTTTCAAGTGGTACAGCTGTAAGGAAAGAAGAACATGTTGTGAAAGCTGAATCTCCTGAAGAGGAGCAGGTGAAACAACTAGATGAGGAAGTAGTGGATGTACCGGAGAAGAAAGAGGATAAGGTGAAAGAAAAGAAAGTAGTAAAGCCGGAAAAAGTTGAAAAAGTAACAGAACAGGAAAAGAAAGTAGTAAAACATGAAACGCAAGTAGAAGAACAGCCTGTAAAAAAAGTAGAAACAAAAACTGTGGAAAAAGTGGAGAAACCTGTGGAGCAAAAACAAGAAAAGGAAAATGAGTATGTAACAGTAGAAGAGGAAGAAAAACCAGAGGTTAAATTATTTATCGTCGAAGCTTTTACATCTTTATTCTCTAAATAGTACTATTAATAAATCCTTCCTCATATATATCAATGAGGAGGGATTTACTATGAAGAACGTGTATTTTGCTACGAAAGCAGATGTAGAAAGATTGCATTCTTTTTTCGGACAAGCTAATAAAAAAGATGATAAAATAAATGAGTTGTACGCACAATTTATGATCTTGGAAGAGGCGGGAGAAATACGAGCGGTAATTGGATATGAACAAAGTGAGGAAAATGCACTTATCCGTTCTTGTTTATTCACACCTAATGTGGATAAACAGACTTTCTTATATTTTTTTGAGATGTTTTTGCAGTATATGAAAGAAAAAGATATTCGACAATTGTACTTACTCACAAATCATCCACAATCTGTGACAATCTTTCAGTTTTTTAACTTTGTCATTATAGAGAAAGAGGAAGTGCCAGAGGAAATTCGACAGTTAGAACACTTTTGTAAAAATATAAAAGAGCTAAATGCAATAATACTAAATTGTCAGCTATTCACAAAGTTATCCACGGATTAACAAGGTTTATCCACATTTTGTGGATAAACCTTGTTTGTCTTTTGGATAAATCTCATAGTAAACTAAAAATAGACAAGTATTTCATGGTAGAAAAGGACGTGGGAAAAAATGCATACAAATATGTGGATTGTGGATAATGTTGTGGAAAGAAAAAAATATTATCCACAATTAAAAGAAGCAGCGAGATTATTAAGAGAAAATGAAGCGGTGGCCTTCCCGACGGAAACGGTATATGGGTTAGGAGCAAACGCAATGGATGATGAAGCGATAGCGAAAATTTTTGAAGCGAAAGGGAGACCGAGCGATAATCCACTGATTGTCCACATAGGAACAAAATCTCAGTTAGATGGTATTGTAAGAGAAATTCCGCCGGTTGCAGAAAAGTTAATGGAGCATTTTTGGCCAGGACCATTAACAATCATTTTACCGAGAAAAAAAGGGATTTCAGAGAGGGTTACGGCAGGACTTAATACAGTCGGAGTGAGGATGCCGGATCATCCAGTAGCGCTCGCCCTTATTGAAGAGGCAAACGTGCCTGTTGCGGCACCGAGTGCGAATCGTTCAGGACGCCCAAGTCCAACGTTAGCTTCTCATGTGTATGAAGATTTAAATGGAAAAATTGCTGGTATTGTTGATGGCGGGGCAACAGGAGTAGGCGTTGAATCAACTGTAATTGATTGTACGAGCGAGGTTCCGACGATTTTACGTCCAGGTGGGATTACGAAGGAGCAATTAGAAGCCGTGATAGGGAATGTTTCTTTAGATCCAGCTTTAAAGGATGAGAAAGAAAAACCGAAATCACCTGGAATGAAATATACACATTATGCACCGAAAGCGCCACTTAGTATTGTTGAAGGGTCCCGTGAGTTTATTCAGCGTATTGTGGATGAGAAAAAGAAAGAAGGGTTTAAAGTAGGTGTATTAACGACAGAAGAGTATCAGCATGTGTATAGTGCTGATGTTGTATTATCTTGTGGTGTGCGAAGCGATTTAGCCAGCGTTGCGACTAAGTTATATGATGTGCTTAGAACGTTTGATGCAAGTGAAGTAGATGTTATTTTTAGTGAATCATTCCCGAATGAAGGAATAGGAAATGCAATTATGAATCGTTTAACAAAAGCTGCGGGACATCATATTATCACTGAATGATAATATACCTTTAGCAAACAGAATATTTTTCCTCGGATAAGCATATTGTGAAGTAGCACGTCCGAGGGGGGATATGAATGACACTTGAACAATTAGTACCTTTAATAATTATGGCATTTGCCCTGGGGATGGATGCATTTTCAGTGAGTCTCGGTATGGGGATGGTAACATTAAAGTTAAGACAAATCCTTTATATCGGTATAACGATTGGGATATTTCATATTATTATGCCTTTTATCGGAATGGTACTAGGACGTTTCCTATCAGAGAGGTATGGGGATGTCGCGAATTTTGCAGGAGCTATTTTATTAATTGGGCTAGGATTCTATATCGTATATTCGTCTATTTTAGAAGGTGAAGAGACTAGAACTGCTCCAATTGGAATTAGTTTATTTGTATTTGCATTTGGTGTTAGTATAGATAGTTTTTCAGTAGGTCTTAGTCTTGGGATTTATGGAGCAGAGACAATTATTACGATATTACTATTCGGACTAATAAGTATGTTACTAGCGTGGATGGGTTTATTGCTCGGTAGTCATGCCAAAAATATACTTGGTACATACGGTGAAATAGTAGGTGGTATTATTCTTGTTGGATTTGGATTATATCTACTTTTTCCTATATAATTTTATATGAGGATGGAAAATATGAATAGGCTGCTGAAATGGTATGTCGTATTTATAACCTTTTTTCCAAGATGGTTACGCAGGCTTATCATTTAGGGCATTATTTTGCAAATTGCGGTTCTAGGTTGGATTAAATTGATTCGTGAATGGTGAGATATTTCCTTTCTGTACATAGTTTTGTTTGCACTATATTTATTTAAATAAAAAAATCATCATATAGAAAGGATGAGATGAATGACGAGATTAAAGCAAGTTTTTGGTATTATTATTAGTTTTTTTGTTTTTTGGTTTAGTATGCTCGGTGTACAAATGTTTGCTGAGTTTTTAGATATCGAATCATTAAAATTTGTTGCAGGAAAATCGGAGGCGGCACGTGCGTTTTATTCACCGTACCCATTCTTAATTGTTTTCCTTATCACATTACTTTCTTTATATTTCTTTGTTATAAAGCTTGGTAAATCTAAAAAAGAGAAATTACCTGCAATAGAGGAGCAGAACGAAGAATTACAGTGAAAAAATCCCCCGCTTTAAGCGGGGGATTTTATGTTTGAGTGATGAAGCTGGACGAGCCGTTTCTGCTTTTAGATGTTATCCAGCTCCACCTCCTAGGCCTCTGAGTCTAAGAACCTTCCCCACGAGAAGATAAAAGGCATCTTCTGTGAGGAAGAACCTTAGCCACCGGGCCTTGGCAGTCGGTTCCGCTTTTAGATGTATCCAGCTCCAGCGGCTAGAATCTCCGGCCATTTCGCTCTCTCGGTCGAAGCAAAAAAGCGCTTCTTGGTCGAGAGCTCCAATGTCCTGCGATTCTGGGCGAGCCGCTTGCGCTTTTAGTTGTATCCAGCTCCAACGGCTAGAATGGTCGGTGGCTTCGCGTCTTCCTGCGAGGCAAAAAGCGCCTCTACGTCAGAAGCTCCATCCCCCTCCCATTCTGAGCGAGCCGCTTCCGCTTTTAAATTGGCCTTACTAATTCAAATTGTTCTCCTAGTTTTGCGTAGTTGTGTCCTGCTAGGCGGCTTATTGGTTTTAGTTCTTCGGCGTGAATTCGGCCGTTTTCGTATAAGTGTTCTGCGACGTGGAAGCGAACGACGCGGCCAATTAGTAGATCACAAGCTGGTGAGCCCTCGGTTCCGCCGAGCGGGATAGCGCGTTCTAATACGCATTCCATTCGAATGTTTGCTTCTTTCACCCCTGGTACTGAAATGACATCACTGTCGATCGGTGTTAGTTTTGCTAATTCGATTTCACTTTCATTAGGAGGTAGGTTCGCTGCTGTTTCATTGATCGCTTCTACGTAAGATTCATCAGAAATATGTACGACAAATTCCCCTTTTTCGATTGCGTTTCGGGAAGTGTCTTTCGGCTTTCCTTCTTTTCGTTGTACTGAAACTGAGATAAGTGGTGGATTGGCAGCGACGATATTGAAATAACTATATGGCGCACCGTTCAATACACCATCTTTAGTTACAGAAGTAACGAATGCAACAGGACGTGGAATGATACTTCCTGTTAGTAATTTGTAATTGTCTTTTTCGGTTTGTTCGTTTGGATTAATGGATAACATGTTGTAATCCCCTTTCTAAATATGAATACTTATTGTTTGTTTACAAGATATCAATGGGAATCTCCTGCTGAAAATAATATTTTTTTGATGATGTGAAAAAGAGATTACCTCAATTTGAAGTAATCTCTTTTTTTGTAAATATCTCGAAATAGAGATATTTATTAAAGTAAAACGTAAGCGCCAGGTCCGATTAAAGCTACACCGATAGCGACAGCGATTAACATTAAATTATATTCAAATCCGTTTTGTGTTACCCAGTAACCATTTTTTCCGTGAACTGTGAAGATTGCTACTAACATTGTTCCTACGATAAATAATGAACCGACTACAGTGAAAATACCTGATGCGAATAAGAATCCACCTAATAGTTCAGTTGCGCCAGCCATAAATGCCATAAATACACCAGGGCGTAAACCGATTGATTCCATAAAGCCACCTGTTCCTTTCAGACCGTAGCCACCAAACCAACCGAATAATTTTTGAGCACCGTGACCCATGAATGTAATTCCTATAATAAGACGAATAATAAGAAGACCGATATCCATCATTTTAAAAACCTCCTAAAAGTTATTTACTTATCTTATGTAAGTAATAATAAAATAGTTACTTACTTTAGTCAAGTGGAATTCGACAGAAATTTGAAAGAAATTTTACAAATTAACAACAAAAAATAAAATGTAGTAAAGACTTCTAGACAAGCGAGTGAAAAAAAGAGAAAATATAAGTAGAAGTTAACTTCTCATTGTTATTCAGACAATCAGAATTGACTGGGATTTTGTCAGGCGCTACAATAAGAGTCTGGTAGTAATGACATGATTTATTTCGAAAGCGTTTTTACAGTATAACATTCGAAGTATGAAGTCTTACGTTTATTTCGATCTTGAATAGAGATTGCCCTATAAACTTTTAGGTAAATTATAAGGAGGACTATCCTATGTTTAAAAAATTATTCGGTTTTGGTTCAAAAACAAATGAAGAAACAATCGTAGCTCCATTAACTGGAGCAGTGAAAAATATTGAAGAAGTACCAGATCCAGTATTCGCTGGTCGTATGATGGGTGACGGTGTTGCAATCGAGCCTACTGAAGGTGTAGTTGTATCTCCAGTTGATGGTGAAATCGTACAATTATTCCACACGAAACATGCTATTGGAATTAAAGCGAAAAACGGTACAGAAATTTTAATCCACGTTGGATTAGAAACTGTAAAAATGGAAGGTGAAGGTTTCGAAGCTCACGTTTCTGAAGGACAAGCTGTAAAAGCTGGAGATAAATTAATCTCATTCGACTTAGAATTAATTCGTGAAAAAGCGAAAAGCACAATTACTCCAATCGTTATTACAAACACAGATGCAGCTGAGTCTATTAAGACAACTGTAGGTGTAACAGCTACAAAAGGTTCAACAGAAGTAATGAAAGTTACAATGAAATAATTATTGTGTGAAAGGAATCTGTTTCGTATGAAATGGATTCCTTATTTTGTTTCGTAGTGTGTTCATTATGTATGGTAAAATACTTTGGGTACTTGGAAATAGGGTTTCACATATATGTGGATAAGGCGCATTTTTCTTAGAAAAAATATAAGAGAAATGCGCCTTTCGTATATTCACATTTCTTTTGTTCTATTCTAATGTACGCTATGATAAATGGTAGGAAACAGAAAAAAAGGGGTGGGTTTAGATGAAACGGGTGTTATTTGTTTGCACTGGAAATACATGCCGTAGTCCGATGGCTGAAGCTTTGCTTCGTCATTATGGAGAAGGTAAATTTGAAGTGCAATCTGCTGGTGTTTTCGCCTATCCTGGAAGCGATGCGTCGGTACATGCAAAGGAAGCTTTAGCTGAAAAAGGAATTGTAATCGATCATGCTTCACAGCAGGTAAACGATACTTTGGTTGATTGGGCGGATATTGTAGTAACAATGACGGAAAACCATAAGCAAATTGTACTTGGGCATTATCCGAGCGTGGAAAAGAAATTGGATACATTATATGGATTAACTGAGGGTGTAAGTAAGGATATTTCAGATCCATTTGGCGGATCGCTTTCTATTTATAAAGAAACGTTAGAAGAGATGGAAAAACTTGTACAAACTTTACTGAAAAAACATTCAGAAGGTTGATGTTTCGTGTATAATACGATATTGGAGATCACTTTGTTCCATTAAGGTAGCGAGTGTGAAATGAAGATAATTGATTGAAACTTTGGAGGGGTAAAAATGAAAGTAGTAGTAGCATCTGATCACGGCGGTATGAATATCCGTAAAGAACTTGTAAGTTTATTAGAAGAGTTAAATATTGAATATATTGATTTAGGTTGTGAATGTGAAGCTGGTTCTGTTGATTACCCTGATTTTGCGTTTCCAGCAGCAGAAATGGTCGCGAATGGTGAAGTGGATCGTGGCATTTTAGTTTGCGGGACAGGCATTGGCATGTCAATCGCAGCAAACAAAGTAAATGGTATTCGTTGTGCATTAGTTCATGATACTTTCAGTGCGAAAGCGACGAGAGAGCATAATGACACTAACATGTTAGCAATGGGCGAGCGTGTAATTGGAGCTGGTCTAGCACGTGATATCGCAAAAATTTGGCTAACAACTGACTATGAAGGTGGCCGTCACGAAAACCGTGTAGGAAAAATTAAAACGTACGAAACAAAGTAATAGATTCTAACTATAAGTAGTATGAAATATAATTTGGTGAACCAACCTGTGAAAGGAAGAGGCGTAATGACAGAAATCGTAAAGGTAAGAGAACAGCTACAAATGTCGCTTTCTGATTTCCAAGAACAAGCTTCACTGCAAAGTGGCCAAATTTTTGTAGTGGGGTGTAGCACGAGCGAAGTGCTAGGTGAAAGAATTGGAACATCAGGAACGATGGAAGTGGCAGAGGCGATTTTTTCTGAATTAAAACAATTTCAAGAACGAACAGGTATTGAATTGGCGTTTCAATGTTGTGAGCATTTAAATCGTGCTTTAGTGGTTGAGAGAGATGTAGCGATGAAATATCAATTTGAAATTGTAACAGTTACGCCTGTTAGATCAGCAGGTGGTGCATTAGCGACGTATGCGTATCACAATTTTAAAGATCCGGTGGTAATTGAGTTTATTAAAGCAGATGCAGGAATGGATATTGGCGATACATTTATCGGTATGCATTTAAAGCATGTAGCTGTACCGGTTCGTACAAGTGTGAAGGAAATAGGAAGTGCGCATGTAACGATGGCGAAAACACGTGGGAAACTAATAGGTGGAGCACGTGCTGTTTATGCGGCAAATGAAGAAGCTATTCCTTGTCGTTAAACATGAAAAATTATAAAGTCGTATAACAGCTTTATATCGAAAGGTAAAAGGTATGTAGTCTGACTTTATAATAGAAGAAAGAAAAGACCAATTTTGGTCTTTTTTTTTCTTTTATGATATAGAAAGTCATGTTAGAATGTAGTTGAAAACATGAAGGTTCGAAAGAATTACAACCTGAATTTTCGTTTTTTCTGAATAAATGAGAAAAAACTATTGGGAATTGATGTAATTCGTTCAGAAAAGGGGGATTTTGGTGAATCATTTAAAACGTCAAGATGAAAAGGTATTTGCTGCAATTGAGGCAGAACTAGGAAGACAGCGTTCAAAGATTGAGTTAATTGCTTCGGAAAATTTCGTAAGTGAAGCAGTAATGGAGGCGCAAGGTTCTGTTTTAACGAATAAGTATGCTGAAGGATATCCTGGAAAACGTTACTATGGTGGTTGTGAACACGTAGACGTAGTAGAAGATATCGCACGTGATCGCGCGAAAGAAATTTTTGGCGCAGAGCATGTAAATGTTCAACCACATTCTGGTGCACAAGCGAACATGGCAGTATACTTCACGATTTTAGAGCAAGGCGATACAGTACTTGGTATGAATTTATCTCATGGTGGTCACTTAACACACGGAAGCCCTGTTAACTTCAGTGGAGTACAATATAATTTCGTAGAATATGGCGTGGATGCTGAATCTCACCGTATTAATTACGATGATGTATTAGCAAAAGCGAAAGAACATAAACCAAAATTAATCGTTGCAGGTGCAAGTGCATATCCTCGTGTTATCGATTTCAAACGATTCCGTGAGATTGCAGATGAAGTGGGCGCATACTTAATGGTTGATATGGCACATATCGCTGGTTTAGTAGCAGCTGGTTTACATCCAAATCCAGTACCACATGCACATTTCGTTACAACAACAACACATAAAACATTACGCGGCCCACGCGGTGGTATGATTTTATGTGAAGAACAATTTGCAAAACAAATTGATAAATCAATCTTCCCTGGTATTCAAGGTGGACCGCTTATGCATGTAATTGCTGCAAAAGCTGTTGCATTTGGTGAGACACTACAAGATGAGTTTAAAACATATGCACAACATATCATTAATAATGCGAATCGTTTAGCTGAAGGCCTTCAAAAGGAAGGACTTACACTTGTTTCTGGTGGAACAGACAATCATTTAATCTTAATTGATGTTCGTAACTTAGAAATTACAGGTAAAGTAGCAGAGCACGTATTAGATGAAGTTGGTATTACAGTGAATAAAAATACGATTCCATTTGAAACAGCAAGCCCATTTGTAACAAGCGGCGTACGTATCGGTACAGCGGCGGTAACATCTCGTGGTTTCGGTTTAGAAGAAATGGATGAAATTGCAGCAATTATTGCTCATACATTAAAAAATCATGAGAATGAAGCTGAACTAGAAGAAGCGCGCAAACGTGTAGAAGCGTTAACGAGCAAATTCCCAATGTATACAAATCTATAATAGATTGAAAAAGACTGCTGAAACGTAATTGTTTTAGTAGTCTTTTTTTGTGGACATATATTGTTTTTAAAGTATGTATACAAATGATGAATAAATTTTGGCGATATAATGAAGGATACGGCTCCCATAATTGGTAAAGATACTAGATAGATTCATCGCAAAATCACAATTTTACCAAATTTGCCCTTGAATATTAGTAGCGTTTTCTTTACAATCGTAAATAGTGTAAAAAGCGTGTAAACGCATGAATATCATCTAAAGGAGAGATTCACATGGGAAAACTGTATGTATTTGATCACCCGTTAATTCAACATAAGATTACATATATTCGCGATAAGAATACAGGTACGAAAGATTTTCGTGAATTAGTGGACGAAGTAGCAAGCTTAATGGCTTTCGAAATTACTCGCGACCTTCCACTTCAAGACATTGAAATTGAAACACCTGTAAGCAAAGCGACAACAAAAGTGATCGCTGGTAAAAAACTTGGCTTAATTCCGATTTTACGTGCAGGTTTAGGAATGGTTGATGGAATTCTGAAATTAATTCCAGCAGCAAAAGTAGGACACGTTGGTTTATACCGTGACCCTGAAACATTGCAACCGGTAGAATACTATGTGAAACTTCCAACGGATGTAGAAGAGCGTGACTTTATCGTACTAGATCCGATGCTAGCAACAGGTGGTTCTGCAGCTGAAGCAATTAATTCTCTGAAAAAGCGCGGTGCAAAGCAAATTAAATTAATGTGTATCGTAGCTGCTCCAGAAGGAGTAAAGGTAGTGCAGGAAGAGCATCCTGATGTTGATATTTATGTAGCGGCATTAGATGAGAAGTTAAATGACCATGGTTATGTAGTGCCAGGTCTTGGTGATGCTGGTGACCGTTTATTCGGAACGAAGTAAGACAACAGACGAGAGGGGGATTCCCCGCTCGTTTTTTTTTTTTTTTTCGCTTTGGACGTGCGGGGGAGGGGGAGATAAATATACAAGCTGTATACAACATAAGTTATATACACATCACATATAATATAGAAGTCTTACGTCTCGGGGACACTATATTATGGAAGGAAAGCGCTATATCTTAAAAATATAATAGTGACAAACTTGTGAACATTTTCTTCTATTATAAAGAGAAAACTGTTAGAAATTGCATATCTCTAACCAGTATTTAGAAGGGGAACGTTTTCATTTTTGGGAGGAAATGCCTAATACTCAAATTTTTTGATTTTTTACGATTTCTCGTTGACACTGTTAATACCCTATTGTATGCTAACAACGGGGATAGATGGTAGGGCTTTCAGTGACAAAAATACATCTATTCCGTGACGAAAATGTAAACTTTTTGTTTTGTATAGAATTTATGCAGATAAATGAGTTATTATTAACACATCGTGAATGAGGGTTACATATTGGAGGGATCAATCCTTGCAAAAAAACGATCGCAGCCATATAAAAGCGTATGCTTTAATGTCAGGAATTCTTGCTCAGTTAGTTGGTTCTATTCTTATTGGAATCTTTGGTGGGCAATGGATTGATAATAAGGTTGGAACGTTTCCATTGTTTCTTATTATAGGGTTATTACTCGGGTTAGGAACAGGGGTATACGCAATGATTCGACTCATTCAACATTACTATTCGGGAGAGCAATGATGATAGACGTACATGGACTTGTCCAAAGACAAAAGAAATATATGTACTACTTGCTTGCGCTTCTAGTGCTAGGATGGGGAGTTACCTCTTACAAGGATGTATTTCTTGGACTGATTATCGGAACGATTTTCAGTTTTCTTAGTTTGCGCATCATTGCACGTAGAACAGACAAGCTATTAGATCGCGTAACAAATGGAGAAAACGTGAAGTTTAAAGCAACAGCGGTAAGTACATATTCAAGATTCGCCACGATTGGGTTATTGATTTTATTTGCAGCCAAATATCAAGAATTAATTGCGATGTGGGGCTTAGGTGTAGGATTGCTGACAG
The DNA here is from genome assembly GCF_015071065.1 of Bacillus cereus. GTDB lineage: Bacteria > Bacillota > Bacilli > Bacillales > Bacillaceae_G > Bacillus_A > Bacillus_A cereus_BA. The sequence continues at coordinate 48,099 of NZ_VOVA01000004.1, forward strand.
GATACCTTGTCATGATCATAGATTTTCTTTATTTAGAGTATACGAGCAGGGAAGAGAGGTGAATTACTAGTGGAACACGGTAAATTAGTTGAATTTCTAGGTTTAACGTTCGATTTGTCATCAGTTATGATGGTTACTGTAGCAGCAGTTATTGTTTTCTTAATCGCTGTTATCGGAACTCGCAGCTTAGCGCTTCGCCCAACCGGGATGCAAAACTTCATGGAATGGGTGTTTGACTTCGTGAAAGGGATTATCAATAGTACGATGGACTGGAAAACAGGTGGACGTTTCTTAACGCTTGGCGTTACGCTTATCATGTTTATCATCGTATCGAACTTTCTTGGTTTACCATTCATGTATTCAACAGTTGAGGCTGGCGAACATATTGCATGGTGGAGATCACCAACGTCTGACCCAGCAGTTGCATTAACATTAGCCGTGATGGTAGTTACCCTCACCCATTACTATGGAATTAAGATGAAGGGTACGAAAGAATATGCTAAAGGTTATTTCCAACCTATGAAATTCTTATTCCCATTAAAGGTTATTGAGGAGTTTGCTAACACATTAACGTTAGGTCTTCGTTTATTTGGTAACATTTACGCAGGTGAAATCTTATTGGGATTACTTGCTAAGTTAGGCGGGGCATCGTTCCTTGGAGCATTAGGTGCACTTGTACCGATGTTAGCATGGATGGGATTCAGTGTATTCGTTGGATCAATCCAGTCATTTATTTTCGTAATGTTAACGATGGTTTATATGGCTCATAAAGTAAGCCATGACCATTAATATAATTTAAGTAAGAAAAAATTTATTTTTTTATAATACAAAGGAGGACAAATTAAATGAGTTTAGGTGTAATCGCAGCTGCAATTGCAATTGGTTTATCAGCATTAGGTGCAGGTATTGGTAACGGTCTTATCGTATCACGTACAATCGAAGGTGTTGCTCGTCAACCAGAATTAAAAGGCGCACTTCAAACAATTATGTTCATCGGGGTTGCATTAGTTGAGGCACTTCCAATTATCGGTGTAGTTATTGCTTTCATCGTAATGAACAAATAAGGGAGACTCCCCTTACATAGATGGCGAAGAGTGTTTTTTGAACTTTCTTCGCCATTGCTTTATGAACGAAACGTATGTCTTTTTTTTTCATATGATCAATTTAGATATTTTGAAGGGAGTGAATCCTTGTGCCAACTTTATTATTAGGGGCTTCCATTCCATTTGGAACGATTGCTTATACATTGTTCATTTTCTTACTTCTATTAGTAATGCTACGCAAATTTGCGTGGGGTCCTTTAATGGGAATTATGAAAGAACGTGAAGAGCATGTTACTAATGAAATCGACGCTGCAGAAAGAAGTAATGCTGAAGCGAAGAAATTAGTAGAAGAACAACGTGAAATGTTAAAACAATCGCGTGTTGAAGCACAAGAGTTAATCGAAAGAGCGAAGAAACAAGCTGTAGATCAAAAGGATGTTATTGTTGCTGCTGCGAAAGAAGAAGCAGAATCAATTAAAACATCTGCTGTACAAGAAATTCAACGCGAAAAAGAGCAAGCAATTGCTGCTTTACAAGAACAAGTCGCTTCTTTATCTGTTCATATTGCTTCTAAAGTAATTGAAAAAGAACTAAAAGAAGAAGATCAAGTGAAGTTAATTCGCGATTATATTAAAGAAGTAGGAGAAGCGCGATGAGCAATGGGATTGTAGCAAAACGTTATGCTGTCGCTCTTTTTAAAATTGCAAAAGAAAAACACGTATTAGAAATGTTTGAAGAGGAATTACGCCTTGTACAAAACGTTTTTACAAAGAACGGAGAACTACATAGCTTTTTAACGCAACCGAACATTTCAAAAGAGCAGAAGAAAACGTTTCTTGCAAACGTATTCGCATCTGTTTCTGAATCTATTTTAAATACGTTATATATTTTAATTGATAACAAGCGTATTGATATCCTACCTGAAATTGCAAATGAATATGTTGTTCTTGCTAATGAAGAACGTAACGTAGCGGATGCAACTGTATATTCTATTCGTCTTCTATCGGAAGAAGAAAAACTTAACATTGCAGAAGCATTTGCAAAAAAAACAGGAAAAGATGCAATTCGCGTGAAAAATGTTGTAGATGAAGATTTACTAGGCGGCATTAAAGTACGTATTGGAAATCGCATTTACGACGGAAGCTTACAAGGAAAATTAGCACGTATTCAGCGTGAATTAATGAAGAATAGATAGGGGTGAAGCACATGAGCATCAGAGCTGAAGAAATTAGCGCACTGATAAAACAACAAATCGAGAACTATCAGTCTGAAATCGAAGTTAGTGATGTTGGTACAGTTATCCAAGTTGGTGACGGTATTGCGCGTGCTCATGGTCTTGATAACGTTATGGCTGGTGAACTTGTAGAGTTCTCTAACGGCGTTATGGGACTAGCACAAAACTTAGAGGAAAACAACGTAGGTATCATTATTTTAGGACCTTACACAGAAATCCGTGAAGGTGACGAAGTTCGTCGTACTGGTCGCATCATGCAAGTACCAGTAGGAAAAGAACTAATCGGTCGTGTTGTAAACCCATTAGGTCAACCAGTTGATGGTTTAGGCCCAATCAATACAACAAACACTCGTCCAATCGAAAGTCCAGCACCAGGTGTAATGGATCGTAAATCTGTTCATGAGCCACTTCAAACAGGTATTAAAGCGATCGATGCTCTTGTACCAATTGGTCGTGGTCAACGTGAGTTAATCATCGGTGACCGCCAAACAGGTAAAACAGCAGTTGCACTTGATACGATCATTAACCAAAAAGATGAAGATATGATTTGTATCTATGTAGCTATCGGACAAAAAGAATCAACAGTACGTAACGTAGTAGAAACTCTACGTAAGCACGGTGCATTAGATTACACAATCGTTGTAACTGCATCAGCTTCTCAACCAGCTCCATTATTATACCTAGCTCCTTACGCTGGTGTAACAATGGGTGAAGAGTTCATGTACAATGGTAAACACGTATTAGTAGTATATGATGACTTATCAAAACAAGCAGCGGCTTACCGTGAGCTTTCATTACTATTACGTCGTCCTCCAGGTCGTGAAGCATATCCAGGGGATGTATTCTACTTACATTCTCGCTTATTAGAGCGTGCAGCAAAATTAAGTGATGCAAGAGGCGGCGGTTCTTTAACTGCACTACCTTTCATCGAAACACAAGCAGGGGACGTATCAGCTTACATCCCAACAAACGTAATCTCTATTACGGATGGACAAATCTTCTTACAATCTGATCTATTCTTCTCTGGCGTACGTCCAGCAATCGATGCGGGTACTTCTGTATCTCGTGTAGGTGGATCTGCTCAGATTAAAGCGATGAGTAAAGTATCAGGTACACTTCGTCTTGACCTTGCATCTTACCGTGAGTTAGAAGCGTTCGCTCAGTTCGGTTCTGACCTTGATAAAGCAACACAAGCGAAATTAAACCGTGGTGCTCGTACAGTTGAGGTATTAAAACAAGGATTACACAAACCGTTACGTGTAGAGAAACAAGTTATCATTCTTTACGCTTTAACACGTGGATTCCTAGATGATATCTCAGTAGTAGATATCACTCGTTTCGAAGAAGAATTCCATGCTTGGTTAGATTCAAATGCAGCTGACCTATTAAGCGAAATTCGCACAACTAAGAAACTTGCGGATGACGACAAATTTGCAGCAGCAATTAACGGATTTAAAAAAGTATTCGTAGCTTCTGAATAATAATGAAAAGTGAAGTCGACTGTTCAGCCCCATCGGCTAAGGTTCTTTCCCACAAAAGGTGCTTTCTACCTTTTGGTGGGGAAGGTTCTTAGACGAAAGGGGCTAGGAGACGGAGCTAGATAATATATATAAAGGCATCTCAGCTTTTGAGATTGCTGACGGTTATGTAAAGGAAAAGAGTAGGTGCACCTATTCTTTTCCTTCAATCATGAGCAAGAATATCTTGCAACGTAGATTAGGAAGAGGATTCTTACTAATCGTGCCAACTTCCGGAAAAAAGGTGGTGAAAACCTGTGGCATCTTTACGCGATATAAAAGCGAAGATTAACTCGACAAAGAAAACGAGTCAAATTACGAAAGCGATGGAGATGGTATCTGCATCTAAGTTAAACCGTGCAGAGCAAAATGCTAAATCTTTCGTTCCGTATATGGAAAAGATTCAAGAAGTAGTAGCGAGCATTGCGCAAGGAAGTAAAGGGATTAATCATCCAATGCTAAATGCGCGTCCTGTAAAGCGTACAGGATACATCGTTATTACGTCTGATCGCGGACTAGCAGGTGGTTATAACAGTAACGTATTACGTACAGTAAGTAACGTAATTCGTGAACGTCATAATATGGATTCAAACCAATATTCAATTATTGTGCTTGGACGACTAGGACGTGATTATTTAAAACGTCGCGGCTTTAACATCATTGATGAAGTAGTTGGATTATCTGACCACCCATCATTTATTGATATTAAAGATCTTGCTTCTCGAGCAATTGCGATGTTCGCAGATGGTGCTTATGATGAGCTGTACATTTACTACAACCATTATGTAAGTAAAATTTCACAAGAAGTAACGGAGAATAAAATTTTACCGCTTACGGATGTGGCGTCTGACAAACCGACGACAGCTTATGAATTCGAACCTTCTGAAGAAGAAATTTTAAAAGTATTATTGCCACAATACGCAGAAAGCTTAGTGTACGGTGCATTACTAGACGGTAAAGCAAGTGAGCACGCAGCGCGTATGACAGCAATGAAGAGTGCTACAGACAACGCAATGGAAGTTATCGATTCACTTACACTTTCATTCAACCGTGCGCGTCAAGCAGCGATTACGCAAGAAATTACGGAAATCGTTGGTGGAGTAGCAGCGTTAGAATAGTAATAAAAAGTGGAAGCGGCTCGTCCAGAACAAGAGGGCATTGGAGCTCCTGACGAAGAGGCGCTTTTGGCCTCGCAGGAAGGCGCGAAATGACCGACTGTTCTAGCCGCTGGAACTAGATTCAATAAAAAGCGTAGGTGGCTTGCCCAGAAGGGGAGGGCATTGGAACTCCTGACAAAGAGGCGTTCTTTGCCTCATAGGAAGGGGTGAAATGACCGACCCTTCTAGCCACCGGAGCTAGATTCAATAAAAAGTGGAGGCGGTTCTTTTAGGAGAACCGCGCAAGCTAAACTAATAAAAATTAAAAGCCGACTTCTCTTAGAAAGCTGGCTAATTAAAAGAAAGCTAGGAGGGAACCCGATGAATAAAGGGCGCGTTACGCAAATCATGGGTCCGGTTGTAGACGTTAAGTTTGATGGCGGAAAGCTACCAGAAATCTACAACGCCCTTACGGTAAAACAAAGCAACGAAAACGGAGCAAGCATTAACTTAACATTTGAAGTTGCACTTCATTTAGGTGATGACACAGTTCGTACAGTTGCAATGTCTTCCACAGATGGACTTGTTCGTGGCACAGAAGTAGAAGATACTGGTAAAGCAATCTCTGTACCAGTTGGTGATGTAACACTTGGTCGTGTATTTAACGTATTAGGTGATGCAATTGACTTAGATGGTGAAGTTCCTGCGGATGTACGTCGTGATCCAATTCACCGTCAAGCGCCTGCATTCGAAGAGTTATCTACTAAAGTAGAAATTCTTGAAACTGGTATTAAAGTAGTAGACTTACTTGCTCCTTACATTAAGGGTGGTAAGATCGGTCTATTCGGTGGTGCCGGTGTAGGTAAAACAGTATTAATTCAGGAATTAATTAACAACATCGCACAAGAGCACGGTGGTATCTCTGTATTCGCTGGTGTAGGTGAGCGTACTCGTGAAGGTAACGACTTATACCACGAAATGAGCGATTCTGGCGTAATTAAGAAAACTGCGATGGTATTCGGACAAATGAACGAGCCACCTGGAGCACGTCAACGTGTTGCATTAACGGGTCTAACAATGGCTGAACATTTCCGTGATGAGCAAGGACAAGACGTACTATTGTTCATCGATAACATCTTCCGTTTCACGCAAGCAGGTTCTGAAGTATCTGCCCTTCTTGGTCGTATGCCATCTGCGGTAGGTTACCAACCAACACTTGCAACAGAAATGGGTCAATTACAAGAGCGTATTACATCTACAAATAAAGGATCTATCACGTCTATCCAAGCGGTATACGTACCAGCCGATGACTATACAGATCCAGCACCAGCTACAACGTTCGCTCACTTAGATGCAACAACAAACTTAGAGCGTCGTTTAACACAAATGGGTATTTACCCAGCCGTAGATCCATTAGCATCTACATCTCGTGCACTTTCTCCAGAAATCGTAGGAGAAGAGCATTATGAAGTAGCTCGTAAAGTACAACAAACTTTACAGCGTTATAAAGAGCTTCAAGATATCATCGCTATCCTAGGTATGGATGAGTTATCTGAAGAAGATAAGTTAGTTGTACATCGTGCTCGTCGTATTCAATTCTTCTTATCTCAAAACTTCCACGTAGCTGAGCAGTTTACAGGTCAAAAAGGTTCTTACGTACCTGTAAAAAATACAGTTAGTGGCTTCAAAGAAATTCTAGAAGGAAAATATGATGACCTTCCAGAAGATGCATTCCGTCTTGTTGGTAGCATTGAAGACGTTATTGAAAACGCGAAGAAAATGATGGCGTAAGGCCTTAGGAGGGACGAATTATGAAGACATTTCCAGTCAGTATTGTAACTCCTGATGGACCGGTTTACGAAAAAGAAGTAGAAATGGTGAGCGTAAAAGCAGAGAGTGGGGAAATGGGGATCTTACCAGGTCACATTCCAACTGTTGCACCGTTAAAAATTAGTGCAGTTCGTCTGAAAAATGGTGGGCACACTGATTATGTAGCAGTAAGCGGTGGCTTTATCGAAGTTCGTCCAGATAAAGTAACTATATTATCATCATCTGCTGAAGAAGCAAACCATATCGATATCCATCGTGCAAATGAATCGAAACGTCGCGCTGAGCAACGTATGCAAGATAAACAAGCACATGTTGACTTTAGACGTGCAGAAATGGCCTTACAGCGTGCTGTGAACCGTTTAAACGTTTCCGATATGAAGTAAAAAAATCCGTAAGGGCTCTTGCCTTTACGGATTTTTTGTTATGGATATAAATTAAAAGAGGAAAAAAACGCCTCTCTTTAGGTAGGAGAGAGCATCTAGCCATGCATAGCTGTTCTTTACTTAAATGTCGAAATTGAAACTGAATTTAAGGCATGGGATAAACTAACAAAAATGGTATAATTGTATTGTTATTTGTGTAAGTAGAGAATATACAATGATTTATATTTCATAAAGGAGATGAATAAATGATCGGTGAAATGAAACAAGAAGCATTGTACTCTTTGAAGGGGAAATGGGGACTAGGTGTTGGATCAACGATTTTACATATTATTTTAAGTTATGTTGTTTCAATGGCTGCAATGTTTATACTTTTAATTCCAGGAATTATTATATTTTTCTTATTTGTTGGTTTAGCAGGCTCACTTGAAGAGGAAACAATATCAGTCGGGGCAGGTATTACATTTGGAGTTTTTTATTGCATAATGATTATTTTGAGTAATGCATCTTATGGTATTACATCATACGGTTATACGAATGTGTTGCTACAAATTAGTAAACGAGAAGATGCTAGAGTAGATTATTTATTTGAAGGATTTCGTGGCTTTAAAAGAATGATGAAAACAATGTGGGCTATGCTTGCGATTTTATTATATACAGGTACGTGGATTCCGATGTTGTTACTAGCTGTATTCGCGTTTTTTGGTGAGGAAGGGAATGTATCGTTAACAATTGCTTTCTTTGTACTATTAGCTATTTCGATTGTTGTAATGATTGTGATGTATTTTTCTTATGCGATGACGTATTATGTGATGATTGAAAATCCAGAATATAGTGTGTCACAGGCGATGAAAGAAAGTAAGAATCTTATGAAGGGACATAAGTTAGATTTATTTCTTTTATGGCTTAGTTTTATAGGATGGGCTATTTTAGCGATTCTTACTCTTGGAATAGGGTTTCTTTGGCTTAGTCCATATGTAGGTACAACGACAGCACATTTTTATCGCTATATTGCAAAAGGTGAATTGCAGTAGGAACATGCTATACTAATAGAATTGTTACGTATAGGAGGTCAATTATGATTAGTGATTTAAAAGGAGAAGCATTAGATTCATTAGAAGGGAAATGGGGATTAGCTGTCGGAGCTACACTACTCATTTCAATTCTTATCACGACTTTTAGTTTTAGTGTTGAGTGGGGATTTTCTTCAATTTTTGGTTGGCAAGAAACAGGGGGTTCACTTTCAATAAATATTCTTATGTTTTTTGTTACCGGGCCATTAACTTTAGGTGGATATTATCTGGCTTTAAATATCATTCGTGAAAAACAAGCTAGTATCGGTAATGTATTTGTTTGGTTTACAGAGGGGAAAAGATTTCTAAAATCATTTTTAGTATATTTATTAGTGAATCTTTATCTTTTTTTATGGACTTTACTTTTCATTATTCCAGGCATTATTAAATCGTTTTCTTATGCGATGACGTATTTTATTATAAACGATCATCCTGAGTATTCATTAAACCAAGCCATTACAGAAAGCCGTCGTATGATGGATGGGCATAAAATGGATTATTTCATTTTATGTTTAAGTTTTATTGGTTGGTTTATATTAAGTTGTATTACATTAGGGATTGGGTTTTTATGGTTGATTCCATATTTTTATACTACGTCAGCAGCTTTTTACAAAGAGATTGCAGAGGAATATTACGAAAAAAGAATTCCGACGCTTTAAAAAACACCCAGTGTGAACTATTGGTTCATACTGGGTGTTTTTTGTAGGAATTTTATAAACTGTTTACTTGTTAGAGGTTTACTGAAATAGTAACCTTGCATGTATTTACAGTTGTTTTTTTGCAAAAACTTAAGCTGTTTTTCTGTTTCAATTCCTTCAGCAACGACAGAGAGATTTAAAGTATTTGCAAGAGAAAGGATAGTGGAAACGATGGCTCTTTCTTCAGGCCGATGATCGGCTAGTTGTGTAAATTCTTTTGGTACTTTTAATGTATCGATAGGGAAAATTGATAAATAAGCAAGAGAAGAGTAACCGGTACCGAAGTCATCAATGGACGTTTGAATACCATATTCTTTTAATTGCTTTAGTCTCGATAATGTTTCTTTTTCATCAATCATCGCAATTCGTTCTGTTAGTTCAAGTGTTACATCTTTCGGGTCAATCTTAACGTCCCTTAGTATTCGTGAAATATTTTCGATTAATTGATTTTGTTGAAATTCTTTCGCTGATAAATTGACACTCATTTTTAAGTTTGTATATCCAAAACTTTGCCATATTTTTAGTTGACGACAAGATTCTCGTAGCACCCAATGTCCAAGTGGGATGACCTGCGGAGTCTCTTCCACAATTGGAATGAACTCACATGGCGAAATATCACCTAATAGTGGATGTTTCCAACGTATTAATGCTTCAGCACCGATAATTTTATTTGTTGTCGTATCAATTTGTGGTTGATAGACGAGATAAAATTCGTTGTTTACTAAAGCGAGTGGCAAATCTTTTTCGATTCGAGCTTTTCGTTCCATTTTCTTATATAGTTCTTTCGTGTAAAGAGAGCTACGATTTTTCCCTTTATTTTTTGCTTCGTACATGGCCATATCGGCATGTTGTAAAATAGACAGTGGGTCTTCGCCTGCTTCAGGGTATATGGCAATCCCGATACTCGGTGAGATTCGTAAATGTTGATTTTCGATTTCGAATGGTTCGTTCATAGATAGTACAATCATATCAGCGATTTTTTGTACATCTCTATCTTCTTTATAATCTTCTATAAGAATTGTGAACTCATCCCCAGCTAACCGAGCAAGTTTCATATTTGACGTCGATATTCGTTCTAGTCTTTTTGCTACAGCAATTAAAAGAAGATCTCCTACCCGGTGACCGAGAGTATCGTTAATAACTTTAAAGCGATCTAGGTCTAGAAACATAACAGCAAAAGGTCTTTTTGATATTTTTGCTCGTGCAATTGCTTGTTCTAACTGCTGATGAAATGAACGGCGATTTGCAAGTTCAGTTAAGGTATCGTGATATGCTAGGAAATTAATTTGTTCTTGTTGTTGTTTGCTTTCCGTAATATCTTTAATCATTAAATATGCTCCAGAAATATGCTCCTTTAAAAAGATGGGAACGGTCGTAACATGCAAGTAGTAAATATCTCTATTTTTATGATATGCCCGTATTTCTAAAGAAATAGATTTCCCCTTTTTCACGTGATGAAAGGCATTAATGATTTCTTCCAAATCTTCTTCATACATAAGTGAATAGTATGGTTGGTTTAATAATTCATTCGTTTGATAACCGAGTAAAGTAGTTCCAGCATTGTTCACATTGAGAAAATTACCGTACAAATCTAATGTAAAAATTGGATCTGGGTGATGCTCGTATAAAGATTTAAACATTTGTTGGTTATGATATAACTCATTTTTTTGTTCTACTAAATCTTCTGTACGTAGTTCGATTTGTTTCTCGAGTTCTAAGCTGAATTGCATTTGTGCTAGCAATAATATTTTATTTTGTCTGCGAACTAACGTATGGCGTATGAGAACGAAGGAGAAAGTTACCATAAGCCCAATTACTACAATAGGTGCAAAAACATTTTCGACCAATATAAAAACAATAAGCATCACGACAGAAATATACGGTAATGATAATCGGATTGATTCACCAAATTGAGGCGTTAGTAATACTTGTTCTTGTTTTTCAGGCTCTTTTGTGTGAAGTATACAAGCGATTGCTACCAATACTAAGGTTACTTGATAGAATGGAGCAACTGTGAACATAGAGTGCTCAGGCTGGAAGTATTTTATATAAGCATAAATAGCATCCGTAGTAGCATACAAAATTAAAGCACTGCCAAGAAGAGCGCCAACTTGTTTTGGTAGTAAGAATAATGGTCGGAATAAAAGATTGATTCCTATTAAAAGAAAGAGTAAATCAGCCATTGGATACGTGAGTTGAACAAACATGTCGATATATGATGTTGTAAAAATGTGAATGGTTCTTTCAATAAGCAAATAGTAGCCTAAAGTAAATTGAGCTGTAACAATAATACAAATATCACATATCGTAAAAAGCTGTTCCAATAAGTCTCGGCCATAAATAATTTCATATAGAAAGGCAAATGCAAAGCTAATCAAAAATAATAAGTAAAAAAAGTCTGATGGATCAACGAATGTATAGTAGTCATGCAGAATTAAGCGTTGATAAGCAACTACTATATCACCGATAAAATAAGAGAAGGATCCGATAGTTAATGTTATCCAAAACAAACGTGCTAACCCTTGTTTTATATTTGAAAAATAAAATATATAACTACAAATTGTAATATCAATTAATATGGTACTTATTCCAGTTAATATTTGAAATGGGAGTGCGTACTCATATAAAAAGTGCATTGATACGTAATGAATAGCTATATACAACAATGAAATGCTTATAAGAATACTTACATGTGTTTGTTTTTTCATTTATATCACCCACTGTATATACATAAGAACCACCTTTTTGTAGTTTATGTTTTTTAGGATTGCTTGAAAAACATATAGAATTTCTATATTTATTTTACACATTTATAAGGAGTTGTAAAAATAGATTTGCTCAGTAAGTATTAATTGTTGTTTCTGTTCCCAATATATCGACATAGGAATTTGAAGTTTGCTATAATGAATTAAATAGTTGCATTATTTAGAAAAATTTAAAAATAATAAATAATGCAAGTAAGACATATTGTTTACTATGTGAACTTGTTCTTAATTCAGGGGGGAGGGTTTCACAATGGCAAGTGTATATGAAAATAGTTATATGATCGTTTTGATTTTCTTGCTATTAGGTATATTGTTGCCGGTAGTGGCTCTTACATTAGGGAAAATGCTGCGTCCAAATAAACCGAGCGCAGCGAAAGCGACGACGTATGAGAGTGGAATTGAGCCTTTTCATGATGCAAATATTCGGTTTCATGCTCGTTATTATATTTTCGCTTTATTGTTCGTCATCTTTGATGTAGAAACTTTATTTTTATACCCATGGGCTGTTGCATATGACAAGCTTGGTTTATTTGCACTGATTGAAATGCTCATTTTTGTTGTGATGTTGCTAGTTGGATTAGCGTATGCTTGGAAAAAGAAGGTGTTACAATGGTTATAAATTTTGAGGAATTACATCCACAGGAGCGAGCAGAATTAGAAAGAAATATCTTTTTTTCTACATTGGAACAGTTGAAGGGGTGGGCGCGGAGCAACTCTTTATGGCCGATGACATTTGGACTGGCATGCTGTGCGATTGAAATGATGGGAGTAGGTTCATCACATTACGATTTAGATCGATTTGGGTCATTTTTTCGGACTTCACCAAGACAATCGGATGTCATGATTGTGTCAGGAACGGTAACGAAGAAAATGGCACCTATTGTTCGGCGCTTATATGATCAAATGCCTGAACCAAAGTGGGTAATTGCGATGGGATCTTGTGCAACAGCCGGTGGTCCGTATGTGAATTCATATGCTGTTGTGAAGGGTGTAGATCAAATTGTACCAGTTGATGTGTATATTCCGGGATGTCCTCCGAACCCTGCAGCTTTAATTTATGGAATTAATAAATTAAAAGAAAAAATTCGTTACGAGGCAAGGACCGGGAAGCAGGTGACGAATAAATGAGTGATCCAAATAAAGACTTAGAAAGCATGAAAAGAGAAGCAGCCCGTCATGCGAAAGAGGAAGCGCGAAAACGTCTTGCTGCGAAACATGAGGCGGAAATGTCTAAACTTGAAGGAGAACATCGAGAAAAAGGGAAAGCGCTACCAAAAGATAAGAAGATTAATGTAGAAGAAGCGAAACGTCTTGCAGCAGCAGCCGCCAAAGCAAAAGCAGCGGCGTTAGCGAAGCAGAAGCGAGAAGGCTCAGAAGAAGTAACGGAAGAAGAAAAAGTTAAAGCGAAGGCGAAGGCTGCAGCAGCTGCAAAAGCGAAAGCCGCGGCACTAGCGAAGCAAAAGCGAGAAGGTTCAGAAGAAGTAACGGAAGAGGAAAAAGTCAAAGCGAAGGCGAAAGCTGCAGCAGCCGCCAAAGCAAAAGCAGCGGCATTAGCGAAGCAGAAGCGAGAAGGTTCAGAAGAAGTAACGGACGAAGAAAAAGTTAAAGCGAAGGCCGTAGCAGCTGCCAAAGCAAAAGCGGCTGCATTAGCGAAGCAAAAAGCCTCACAAGGTGATGGGGATTCTGGAGATGAGAAAGCAAAGGCAATTGCAGCCGCGAAAGCGAAAGCCGCAGCAGCGGCAAGGGCAAAGGGAGCTGTAAATAAGATAGAAGATGAACCGCAGCAGGAAGAACCATCAGTTAACCAACCATATTTAAATCGCTATGTGGAGGTTGTTAAGGAGAGGGTAGGAGAATATGCATTAGTAGATTCCTATATTAATAAGCTCTCAAAAGATGTTCCAACGCTTGTGGCGGAGCCTTCGAAATATTATGAAGTGATGGAATTGCTACGATTCCATGAGGGACTTGCTTTTGATTATATGTCAGAGCTACATGCGACAGATTTTGTGACACATATGGAAGTATACGTTCATTTATTTTCATATGGAAAGAAACAGTCAGTAGCAGTGAAGGTAAAGCTGGATAGGGAAGCGCCGCAAGTAAAATCGGTGACGCCGCTTTGGAAAGGCGCAGATTGGCCGGAGCGTGAAGCGTATGATTTGCTCGGTATTGTATTTGAAGGTCATCCTAATTTATCTCGCATTTTAATGCCGGATGATTGGGTAGGGTATCCGCTTAGGAAAGATTACGAACCGTATGATGTGGAGGTGTAGCTTGTGATCCGTACGGAAGAGATGCTCTTAAATGTAGGGCCGCAGCATCCGAGTACACATGGTGTGTTTCGGCTTGTAATTAAGATTGACGGGGAAATTATTAAAGAGGCTACACCGGTTATCGGATATTTGCATCGCGGGACTGAAAAGATCGCTGAGAGCTTGCAGTATACGCAAATTATCCCGTATACAGATCGAATGGACTATTTATCAGCAATGACAAATAATTACGTCCTTTGCCATGCTGTAGAGACGATGATGGGGCTTGAGATTCCAGAGCGTGCTGAATACTTACGGGTGCTTGCGATGGAGCTTGGAAGGGTTGCGAGCCATCTCGTTTGGTGGGGAACGAACCTTCTTGATATAGGAGCGGTTAGTCCATTTCTATATGCGTTTCGTGAACGAGAAATGATTATTAATTTATTAAATGAATTGTGCGGTGCAAGGCTTACTTTCAACTATATGAGAGTCGGCGGTGTGAAGTGGGATGCGCCGGACGGTTGGATTGAAAAGGTGAAAGAGTTTGTTCCGTATATGAGAGAGCAGTTGGAAGGATATCACGACCTTGTTAGCGGAAATGAAATTTTCTTGAATCGTGTAAAAGGCGTTGGTATATATAGCGCGGAAGAGGCGATTTCATATTCTTTAAGCGGCGCAAATTTGCGGTGCACGGGAGTAAACTGGGATCTTCGTAAAGATGAGCCGTATTCTATTTATGATCGTTTTGATTTTGATATCCCTGTTGGGAGCACGGGAGACGCTTGGGACCGCTACGTTTGCCGGATGCAGGAAATTGAGGAGTCATTAAAAATTATTGAGCAAGCAGCCCAGCAGTTCCCAAACGATGGAGCCGTGCTGGCGAAAGTGCCGAAAATTATTAAAGCACCTAAAGGAGAAGCGTTCGTCCGTATAGAGTCACCGCGGGGAGAGATTGGCTGTTATATCGCTAGTGATGGAAAGAAAGAGCCGTACCGTTTGAAATTTCGCAGACCGTCTTTTTATAATTTGCAAATCTTACCGAAGTTATTGAAAGGTGAAAACATCGCCAATTTAATTACGATTTTAGGCGGGGTTGATATTGTACTTGGGGAGGTTGACGGCTAATGATTGAGACGCTCTTACAATCACCTTCAAGCTGGACGAATTTCTTCATTTTTTTCGGATTAGCGGTACTTCTATTATTTGCAGTCCTTGGCTTTGTTACATACGGTATTTTGGCAGAACGGAAAGTGATGGGATTTATGCAAGGGCGGATTGGACCAAACCAAGTCGGGGGCCGGTTCGGTTTATTACAAACGGTAGCTGATGTTTTGAAACTATTATTAAAAGAAGATAGCATTCCGAAAGCTGCTGATAAACCGTTGTTTATATTAGCACCTGTTATTGCATTCGCACCAGCATTTATGGTACTTGCGGTTATACCGTTTACCGATAAATTTCAGTTCGCAGATATTGGCGTAGGATTACTGTATTACATTGCTATTTCTGGGATTACGACGATCGGCGTCGTAACTGGGGGATGGGCATCAAATAATAAATATTCCCTTTTAGGAGGGATGCGTGCGGCGGCACAAATGATTTCTTATGAGATTCCACTTGTGATGAGTGTAATTGGCGTTGTTTTGTTAGCTGGTAGTCTTAACTTGAATGAAATTGTAGCGGCGCAGGAGAAGGTATGGTACATTTTCGCACAGCCAATCGGTTTCGTCATTTTCTTAATCGCGGCAGTTGCAGAGTTAAATAGGACACCGTTTGATTTACCAGAAGCGGAGTCAGAACTTGTTTCAGGATATCATACGGAATACTCAGGGTTTCGCTGGGCGTTTTTCATGCTTTCAGAGTATGTATATTTCTTTGGGATGGCATCTTTAATTACAGTACTCTTTTTAGGCGGATGGAATCCAGTTATGTTCCTTGGATTTATTCCAGGGGCCGTATGGTTTGCTTTGAAATTCAGCAGTGTGGTCTTTCTATTGATTTGGTTCCGCGTTACGTTCCCGCGTATAAGAGGTGACCAGTTAATGGAGTTTGGCTGGAAAGTATTATTACCAATCGCACTTGCAAATATTTTCTTAACGGCATTGATTAAGGAGCTATTCTTCTAATCTATAAAGGGGGTGCCAGTAAGAGATGAAGGGACTATTTAAAGGGTTAAAATATACGCTTAGTAATTTGAGTAAGAAAAAGGTGACGTATGATTATCCGAATCAACCGTTGCCATTACCAGACCGCTTTCGGGGTATTCAAAAGTTTTATCCAGAGAAATGTATTGTGTGTAATCAGTGTTCCAACATTTGTCCGACAGATTGCATTCAATTAACAGGAAAAAAACATCCTGACCCTACGAAAAAAGGGAAAATTATCGACACGTACGATATTAATTTTGAAATTTGTATTCTTTGCGATTTATGTACAGAAGTTTGCCCGACAGAGGCGATTGTAATGACAAATAACTTTGAACTCGCAGCGTATTCACGTGATGATTTATTTAAAAATTTGCAGTGGCTTGACGAGAACGACGAGAACGTCAGGAAGGAGAATAAAGCATGAATGGCGAGTTTGTAGCTTTCTTTATATTATCCTTGTCTGCGATTATCGGCGGCGTTCTTATGCTGAATTTAACGAAAGTAATGCATATGATGCTGGCCCTTGTGCTTACATTCCTTAGCATTGCGGGTGTGTACTTTCTCTTATCAGCCGAATTTATCGGAGTTGCACAAATTTTACTTTACTCTGGTGCGATCACTATTATTATGATTTTTGGCATTATGTTAACGAAACATAACGCGGAAAATGAATCGCGCCTTACTCTTCGAAAATGGATTATCTTCTTTGCAGTTGTAGCATTTGGAGCAGTTATGTATTTCGCTGTTAATAGTATCGATTTTTCAAATCAAAGCACACAAGGAAGTTTACCTCTCCATGAAAACAACACACTTCAAATCGGTACACTTCTCTATTCAAAATATATTATTCCATTTGAGTTAACCTCAGTTATTTTACTTGTAGCACTTGTAGGAGCGATTATCCTTGCGAAGAAGGATGAGAAAGAGGAGGATTCCCATGAGTAGCGTTCCAGCTTCTGCGTATTTAACACTTGCGATTATTTTGTTTTGCATTGGCTTATTTGGAGCTTTAACAAAGCGAAATACAGTAATTGTATTAGTTTGTATCGAATTGATGCTAAACTCGGCCAATTTAAATTTAGTGGCATTTAGTAAATTAGGCTTGTTTCCGAATTTAACAGGGCAAATTTTCTCGCTGTTTACGATGTCTGTAGCGGCAGCGGAGGCAGCGGTAGGGCTTGCAATTTTGATTGCTTTGTACCGTAATCGCCCGACAGTTCATGTAGATGAGATGGATACGCTCAAAGGATAGCATTGTGACCGAAAAGGGGGAAGGAAACAATGATCGATTATGCATGGCTCATACCGCTTTTCCCGCTTGTTTCGTTTGTGTTACTTATTGTGTTCGGGAAGAAAATTAGAGAGGGAAGTAGTGTACTAGGTATTTTCTTTACCTTTCTCTCCTTTATATCCGCGGTAGTGGTACTAATAGAACGATTTTCATCAGGGTCAGTGAAGCATAAGTGGGTATGGCTTAGGGTAGGAGATATAGATATATCATTTGGTTTTGAAGTTACCGCATTAGGAGCTTTAATGTTGTTTATCGTTACGCTTGTGAGTTTTCTTGTACATGTGTACTCAAAAGGTTATATGAAAGGTGACGCCAGATTACCGACCTTTTATGCATATTTAGGGCTCTTTACATTTGCGATGCTTGGGCTAGTTATATCGACGAATTTATTACAGCTTTATATATTTTGGGAGTTAGTCGGCCTTGGTTCGTTTTTACTTATCGGTTTTTATTTCTTTAAAGAAGAAGCGAAGGCTGCTGCGAAAAAGGCTTTTATTATGACGCGCATTGGGGATGTTGGGCTATTTATTGGGATGATTTTAATTTTTTGGCACGCAGGTAGTTTTGAGTATGACGCGATTTTTAAAGCGATTCATACGGGCGACCTCTCTCCCTCTATGATTACAATAACGGCGATATTAATTTTTATCGGTGCGATGGGGAAATCGGGTCAGTTCCCGCTTCATACATGGTTGCCAGATGCAATGGAAGGACCGACGCCTGTTTCGGCGCTTATTCACGCGGCAACGATGGTTGCAGCCGGCGTATATTTAGTAGCGACGATGTTCCCGCTATTTTCAGCAAGTGCGGTAGCTATGCAAACTGTGGCAATCGTTGGGGCTTTCACCGCAATCTTTGCGGCCTCTATTGGTCTAGTGCAAACTGATATTAAGAGGGTTCTTGCTTATTCTACAGTTAGTCAGCTCGGGTATATGATGCTTGCGCTAGGCTCTGCTGGTTATGTAGCTGGTATCTTTCACTTAACGACACACGCCTTTTTTAAAGCATTATTGTTTCTGGCAGCAGGAAGTGTAATTCATGCAGTCCATACGCAAAACATTAATAAAATGGGCGGTTTACAGAAAAAAATGAAAGTAACCGCTGCGCTGTTTTTAATCGGTACACTTGCAATTAGTGGTGTTCCTCTTCTTTCCGGATTTTTTAGTAAAGATGAAATTTTAGCGGCGGCTTGGATGAATGGCAATTACTTTCTATTCGTTTTAGCAGTAATTGCGGCATTTCTAACAGCATTTTATATGTTCCGTTTATACTTTCTTGTCTTTACAGGGGAAACGAAGACGAAGGAAGAGGTACATGAATCGCCTCGCACCATGACGTATCCGATGATTGTCCTTGGTGTTCTTGCGGTAGTGGCAGGCTATATAAATACACCGTGGTTCGGAACGTTTCTTGGGGATTGGCTCACGAAAGATCTAGGATTCCAGGTGAAGGAAGTGCATGGACCTGTTTGGATTATGGTTGTTGCAACGCTCGTTTCATTTGCGGGAATTGCCCTCGCATATTTCATATATGGCAAGAAATCTATCTCTAGAGATTGGGCCGGCGGAGAAGGGACGCCTCTTTATAACCTTTTGAAAGAAAAATATTATGTGGATGAACTATACAATGTGACGGTGCTTCCTATTACGAAAGGAATCGCTCATGTGCTTCGCTTATTTGAAGTATACGTTGTAGAAGGAATCGCAGTTTTAATTATTGGATTGGTTAAAGGTATGAGCGGCATCGGATCAAGGCTTCAAAACGGGAATGTACAAGTGTATGGAACTGTAACAGCAGTTTCGCTCGCAGTGCTCCTAATTATTTTGTTATATACGGGAGGGGATTTACGGTGAATGGATTGCTATTAACGTTCTTCATTTTTTCCCCGCTGTTAGGAATTCTCTTGCTTTTATTAACGCCGAAACGAGAATCGCGTACAGTGCAGGCGCTTGGTTTATTCGGAACGGCGCTTCCAGTTGGAATTGCTATCGTTCTCGCTTGTACATACGCTTCAGGAAAGAGTTTATCGATATTTGATGAAAAAGTGAAATGGATTAAATTTGGGGATTTCACAGCAGTGGATAAAAGGTGGTTTTCAATTTATTACGAGCTTGGTATTGATGGTTTATCGCTTGTAATGATGGTGCTCACAGCCCTTCTAGCGATGCTTGCAGCTATTGCGGCATTTTCTATTAAAAGAAATTTGAAAGCATTCTACATGCTGTTACTCATGCTAGAAATAGGTATGCTCGGTGTCTTCGCTGCTCAAAATTTAATGCTGTTCTTCATCTTCTTTGAAATTACGTTGCCGCCAATGTTTTTATTAATTGGTAAGTGGGGGAAATTGTCGAGTGAAAAGGCTGCATATAGTTATTTAATATATAACGGTATTGGATCAGCTATTTTACTTATCGTTTTCTCGGTTTTATTTGCGAAAACAGGTACGACAAATATTGCGGAGCTTAAAGAAATATTAACGGGTGTAGCTGCTGGGGGAGGAATGGCTGTCTCAAGTAGCTTACAGTTCGGCTTGTTTCTTGCCATAATGATTGCCTTTGCGATTAAACTTCCCGTTTTCCCTTTGCATCGCTGGATGGTCAATGTACACATAGAAGCGCATCCTGCTGTAGTTATGCTTCATGCGGGAGTTTTGCTGAAGATTGGCGCGTACGGTATGATTCGCTTCGGGAAAGGGCTATTCCCAGAATATTTTCGTGAGTTTGCAACGCTAATTGCGATTTTAGGAGTCATTAATTTATTGTACGGGGCCTTTCTAGCACTCATCCAAACGGACTTTAGAAAGGTGCTTGCGTACTCTAGTATTTCGCATATGGGCATTGTATTAATGGGTCTTGCGGCGTTAAATGCACCAGGTACACAAGGGGCACTGTTCCAAGTTGTGTCTCACGGTTTAATTGCGGCCTTGCTCTTCTTCTTACTTGGCATTATTGAAGAGCGTTTCGGGACTTCGGATATTACAGCACTTGGTGGACTTGCAAAAAGTGTTCCTGTGCTTAGCGGTTTCTTCCTAGCGGGCGGTATGGCATCGCTTGGAATGCCAGGGATGTCTGGATTTGTTAGCGAATTCCTTGCCTTTCTCGGTTTATTCCAAGGGAAACCGGTTATCGCCGCCGCGGGTGTACTTGGAATTATTTTAACCGCTGTATACGTATTAAGAGCGACACTTCAAGTGACATTTGGTAAGAAAGAATGGGAAGCGAAATCTGATATACACGGATGGGAGTACGTTCCTGTTATAGTGCTTATCGTTTGTATTATTACAATTGGGGTAATGCCAGAACTACTAGGGGATCCACTTCAAACTACATTGAAAACATTGGGGGTGAAGTAGGATGGATATGAACACATTACTTAGCTTATCATGGCATTTCATGGTACCAGAATTCATTATTCTCGGGGCTGCCATCCTTCTTTCCATATGTGATTTGTTTTTTAAGCTGAACCATAGGTACGTAGCGCTTGGTGCAATTGCCGCTGTCCTGTTAGCGATAGTGTCATTAATTACGCTATACAGCGAACCGGCAGGAGATATTTTAAATGGATCGTTTGTGTTAGATGGATTTTCAAAAGGATTTAAAACGTTGTTATTAATCGGAGCAGCTCTCATCTTATGTATGGCAATGAGCGATGACAAGAAGGAGCCTATTCAAGATAAGGGAGAATATTATTATTTAATGTTAATGGCGCTTCTTGGAGCGATGTTCATGGCTTCTAGTGTTGATTTCATCACACTATTTGTAGGTTTAGAGTTGCTTTCGCTTTCTTCCTATATTTTAGTAGGAATCAGAAAAAGAAACCGTGCATCGAATGAGGCTGCAATGAAATATGTTATTAACGGAGGAATTGGAACGGCAATTACACTCTTTGGAATGAGTTATTTATACGGTATTACAGGGTCGACCAACATAGTGGAAATGCAACAGGCATTTACGCAAGGATTGGCCGGGGGCATTCAGTTATTGTTAGCTCTCGCATTTCTACTTTTGCTCGTTGGACTCTCGTTCAAAATTGCAACAGTGCCATTTCATATGTGGGCACCGGATGTGTATGAGGGAGCGGCTACACCTGTCACTGCTTTTCTCGGAACGATTTCTAAAATTGCTGGTTTTCTACTCATTACGCGTTTGTTTCTTATGGTGTTTGCAGGCATGGCAATCCAAGGAGACGCACAATCTTTGTACGGGCGTATGAGTATATACATTGCTGTAATAGCTAGTATTACGATGATTGTTGGGAACGTAGTAGCATTAAAGCAATACAACGTAAAACGTCTATTCGCTTATTCAGGTATCGCGCATGCTGGGTATTTGCTCGTGCCTCTTGTGGCGCTATCACAATTTACGATGGATAGTATGTGGTTTTATATGCTGGCATATATGCTTATGAATATAGGGGCATTTGCCATAATCCACGGGTTAATCTTACAAAACGATAAGGAAAATATGACGATTTTCACAGGGTTATATAAGCGATCACCATTTACAGCTATAGTGATGACTGTTTTTATTTTATCTTTGGCCGGGATACCAGGGACGGCGGGTTTCATCGGGAAAATTAACATCTTTTTAGGGGCACTTCATGTTGAACCTGCTCATTACGTATTAGCTTCTATTATGATGGGGACAACAGTTATTTCATTCGTATATTACTTCCGGATATTACAGCAAATGTTTTTCCGTACGGGAGAGACAGACGAGAAAATTCAATTACCGTTAAATATAAAGATTGTCATGAGTCTTTGCGCAATTTCGATTGTAATACTAGGGATTATGCCGATGATTGGTTACAATTTCTTCTATGAATATTTTCCATTAATGAAAGATTTCTTCTTCTTAGGGAACGTGGTACAATAGTAAAAATAAAAGGTGTAGAGTCCGTACTCTGCGCTTTTTATTTTGGAGTAACAGCAAATGAAAACACCTATAGGTATATGTTTTTTAACAGAAAATTACGATGTAAAATGTAAGATGCTTATTTGCGTGTGAAAAAGTGTGGCTCCTACTTATTTATGGTATCGTTTTTTACATTTTGCGTAAGTAGTAGCCAAGCAAAAAAAAGGGGTCGATTTTTTGGCACATCTTTTAGGGCAACAAGCACTGATTGCCATTGTTTCACATTTATTATTTATTACCATTACGTGGTGGGCCTTACAAGGCATTCACATTGAGCGCTTAATGAAGTCTGGTAAAGTGATGCAAACGAGAGTATTACTCATCCTAATTACAATTACAATTGGGACATCTGTAAGTAACTTTTTCCTTGATTATTTAGGCTATTCAAAGAGTTTAACGTATTTAGTAAAGTAAGTGTATAGAACCTTATATCTCCGTTAACAATGGGGATAGGAGGGGATGAAATTGAAGTTTAAAGCCATTCTTATTGTTATCGTAAGTGTTGTTTTATTTTTGGTTGGATATAAAGAGATGAAACCTATAAGCGATGAACAGAAAATGGAGAGCATGATTGCAGCTTTAGAGAAGAACGATGCAAAAGTAGAGCGGTGGTCATGGTTAGCGCGAGAAACGAAAACAATTTCTAATATACATACGTTTCAAAAACTGTTAAACGATGTGAAGGAAGAGGCAAACATCGAAAGTTGGGAATTAGAACAATCTCCAGATGGATATAAGGCTACATCCTATAAAAAATCTTCTTCACATGAAGAACGAATAGTAGTAACTTGGAGTAAGGAAAATACTAAAGAAAACACTTTTATTATTTTTGAAGTGAGCGGGGCGAAATGGGACCCGAAGTACGTTCAGAACATAGATAAAATTTTTAGTGAAAAACCTATAATTTACACTTGTGTTCAAGGTGTACTGAATGATAAGATTAAAGGTGTTTTGCAAAATAAAACCAATCAGGTTTTGAAAGACCTTTCAGCAAGAGCGATCGAACAGATAGAAGAAAGAGCATTTGTATCAGTCTCCGCATATAATAAAAAGTGGAATGACGCTCTTTCAACAAATAGAGAGAAAATAAATGTGCAAATAGCAATACGTTCTACAAACAACAAAGATACAATTGTGGTTGGCACACCGATCATAACTTCTGAGTATTGAGTGAATAGATACTGAAAAAAGGACACGGAGGGGAATAATTTGGAAAAGATCATCGTCCGTGGCGGAAAGCGGTTGAACGGCACAGTGCGTGTTGAGGGCGCAAAAAATGCTGTATTACCTATAATCGCTGCAGCCCTATTAGCGAGTGACGGAAAGAATGTACTATCTGAAGTACCAGTATTATCTGATGTATACACAATTAACGAGGTATTACGTCATTTAAATGCTGAAGTCGTATTTGAAAATAACCAAGTAACAATCGATTCTTCTAAAGAATTAAACATTGAAGCACCATTTGAGTATGTACGTAAGATGCGTGCATCTGTTCAAGTAATGGGACCATTATTAGCACGTAACGGTCGTGCTCGTATTGCACTTCCTGGTGGATGTGCAATTGGTTCACGTCCAATTGACCAACATTTAAAAGGCTTCGAAGCAATGGGAGCGAAAGTAAAAGTTGGTAACGGATTTGTTGAGGCACACGTAGAGGGAGAACTAAAAGGAGCTAAAATTTATTTAGACTTCCCAAGCGTAGGCGCGACAGAAAACATTATGTCTGCAGCTACATTAGCAAAAGGGACAACAATCCTTGAAAACGCAGCGAAAGAGCCAGAAATCGTTGACTTAGCTAACTTCTTAAATGCGATGGGAGCGAAAGTACGCGGAGCTGGAACTGGAACGATTCGTATTGAAGGCGTTGAGAAATTATATGGTGCAAACCACCCTATTATTCCTGACCGTATTGAAGCAGGAACATTCATGGTTGCAGCGGCAATTACAGGTGGAGACATCTTAATTGAAAATGCTGTACCTGAACATTTACGCTCAATTACAGCGAAAATGGAAGAAATGGGTGTTAAAATTATTGAGGAAAATGAAGGTGTACGTGTTATCGGCCCAGATAAGTTAAAAGCGGTTGATATTAAAACTATGCCTCATCCAGGTTTCCCAACAGACATGCAATCACAAATGATGGCATTATTACTACATGCTGATGGAACAAGTATGATTACAGAAACGGTATTCGAAAACCGCTTTATGCACGTTGAAGAATTCCGTCGTATGAATGCTGATATTAAAATCGAAGGTCGTTCTGTAATTATGAACGGTCCAAGTAGCTTGCAAGGTGCTGAGGTAGGCGCAACTGATTTACGTGCTGCAGCAGCATTAATCTTAGCTGGTTTAGTATCAGAAGGTTATACTCGTGTAACAGAGTTAAAACATCTTGACCGCGGTTATGTAGACTTCCATAAGAAATTAGCTGCATTAGGTGCAACTATTGAACGTGTAAACGAAAAAGTAGAAGAAGTGAAAGAACAGGAAGTTTCTGATCTTCACGCTTAATTGAAGTAGTCTCTATGTCTTTTGACGTAGAGGCTATTTTTTTTGGGTTATTACTGTTATAGTCAATAAATTCTATACTTATGCACGTCTCAGTAAAAATATTTAGAAAATTTATGTTTTACTTCGTTATTTGCGGTCAGCAAAACTCCACCTCATTAAAGTTTCAGTTTATCCCGCACTAACGGTCAGTAAAACCCCCACTGATTATAGTTTCACTTTATACTGATACCCCCAAGTATGTTCTAAAAGATCCCATAGTTCCATAAGAATGAAAAGAATCCAACTTTATATTGGGGGAATAGGATGAAATTTTCAAAGCCACTTTTCATTACAGTAGCGCTCTTAATAGCGCTCGTTATCATTATACCTGCTGCTCTTGTTATTCCGTTTGCGAAAGCAAAAGTAGGGGAAGAAGCAGCGTCTAAAACTCCTCCAGCGATAGAAAGTATACCAGCTCCAGGGAAAGTGGATACAGCGGTTCAAGTTGCTGTATACCGTGATCGACAGAAGAAGGTAGAAACATTACCTATGGAGGAATATGTGGCCGGTGTAGTAGCTTCTGAGATGAATGCCAGCTTTGAAATAGAGGCGCTAAAGGCGCAGGCATTAGCAGCAAGAACATTTGTAGTGCAGCGTATGCTAAGCGGAGGTAAGAAAGACAATGCGGACGTGACAGATACGGTGAAAGATCAAGTGTACAAAAGCAAAGAGGAATTGAAGAAACAATGGGGTAATAACTACGAAAATAATTTAAAGAAAATTGAGGAAGCCGTTTCAAAAACCGCAGGACAAGTTTTAACGTATGATGGAAAACCAATTTCAGCATCCTTCTTCTCAACGAGTAACGGACGAACAGAAAATGCAGCTGATTATTGGGGGAATGATTATCCGTATTTGAAAAGTGTAGATAGTCCGTGGGATCAAGCCTCTCCGAAATTTACGAGTGAACAAACATTCACAGTAGCTGATTTTCAAAAACGCCTCGGTGTGAAGGTGCTGGCAGACGGAAAGGTTGGAAACATTAAGGACCTTACGGAAGGAAAGCGTGTAAAGGATGTAGCATTTCAAGGGAAAACATTAACGGGAAAGCAAGTTCGTGAAAAGTTAGATTTACGCTCTTCAGACTTTACGTGGAAACAAGAAGGAGATAACATCATCGTTAAGACGAAAGGTTTCGGCCACGGCGTTGGTATGAGCCAGTACGGTGCGAATGGTATGGCAGGGGAAGGTAAGAAATATACAGATATCGTCGCTCATTATTACAAAGGCGTTGAAATAAAGACAATGAACGAGTACGAAGGAAAATTGATGGTGAAAAAGTAGAACGCAAAAGGAGCTAATTTTAATTAGCTCCTTTTTTCATTATTTGTAGAAAATAAATGAAGGTGATTGGACAAGATGGTGAAATTAAGTGTGATGGCGAAGAGATGGGAGAACGTTGTCTAAGGGGCCCATTGATCGCTGGTAGCTATTATAATGATGAGCGTACAGAAGAATCAATGAAAGGCGATTGGCTCCATACAGGAGATATTATTACGGTTGATTCGGAATGATTTATTAAAGTCCCTGATCGTACGAGAGATTTAATTAAAAGTGGAGGCGGTGCCGCATGAAAAATGCCAAGAACGTCCTATTATTGCTTGCGTCATATTAAAAGAGGGACAAGCAGTTGAAAGAGAAGAATTCTATGCTTTACTGGAAGCAGAATTTCCGAAAATATTTGTAGGGAAGTTTTTTAAAAGAGCACTTCGAGATCAGCTCAAGACTTATATGGTGGAGCAGAAATAACAAAGAAGGCTATCCTGATGGGTAGCCTTCTTTGTTGGTGTATTTTAAATAGTGTTGTATAAAATATCATAATCTTCCATTAATTGTTTGGTATAATGAGAGAAAACCATTTGGAGGAGACGGAATGGCGTTATTGGAGTTGAAACAATTAGGGAAGACGAACCAGTTACCGGCAGTTGAACTGGAGGTTGAAAAAGGGCAATGTGTTGTTTTGCAATGCAATAATCATACAGCTAAAGTGTTGCATCGCATTATTATCGGAGAAGAAGAGGCTTCTTCGGGCAGTGTGTTATTTGAAGGAGAACAAATTGGAAAGAAAGTTTATTCACGTATTGGCTTTTGTTTTTTGAAAGATGAAGCATATGACCGTTTGAAGGTAAAGGAATACTTCAAGTTCTTATTAGGGCTGTATGAGTCAAATGTGAGCATGGAAGAAGTAGTACAATACGTCGGGCTGCTAGATAAGCTAAACGTTAAAATAGAAAAGTTATCATTTTCAGAGAAACGTCGCCTTCATATTGGGCGAGTTATGATTCATAATCCGGATTTAGTTATTTTGGAAGAGCCAGAGCAAAATGTAGATACAGAGAGTACGATTATTATTCGAAAAGCGATTATGAAAATGAAAGAACAAGGAAAGGCGATCTTTATTACGTCTTCTTTCTTATCGGATGCTCTTTCGCTGACAGAAGATGTATACATATTAAATCGAGACGGTGTAAAAAAAGTAGAAATCGTGCAAGAAGAAGTTGAAGAAGTAGATGAAGAAAAAGTAGTTCAAATGATTCCGCAAATGAAACTGGAAAGAATTCCAGCGAAAGTGAACGATAAAATTATTTTACTTGATCCGATGGAGATTCATTTCATTGAAACACAAAACGGAGTGACACATATTCACGTTCGTGAAGGTGATTTCGTATGTGCATTAACATTAAGTGAACTAGAAACGAGATTAACAGGATTCGGATTTTTTAGATGTCATCGCTCGTACCTCGTTAACTTACAAAGAGTGCGAGAAGTGATTACGTGGACTCGTAATAGCTTTAGTTTAATTTTGGATGACGAAAGAAAAAGTTCAATTCCGCTTTCAAAAGGACGAATGGAGGAATTAAAAGGTGTAATTGGGCTATGAAAATGCGCCAATAAGCTCAAAATACGATTCATTCACCGGTAAAAATACTCCTTTTACCGGTATTTTACTGCGTAAACCCTTTGTTTTTCATATGATTGAGTCAAGAAAAGCGAAACAAACAAATCGAAACTTGCGAAAGCGAATTTCATCTATATAAGAAAAACAAAGGGGCTGACGAAATGACATTGGCAATTGAAATGAAAGATGTAATGAAAAGCTTCAACGAAAAAACAGCACTTCGAAGTGTAAATATTGAGGTGAAGCAAGGAGAAATCTTCGGGTTCCTCGGACCGAGTGGATCTGGGAAAACAACAACAGTGAAAATTTTAACTTCTCAGTTGCTTCATAGCGTTGGAACTGTAAGGGTGTTAGGTAAAGACATTACAGGACCAAGTAGCATCGATTACAAACGAATCGGTATTTTAACAGACAATAGCGGCTTATATGAAAGACTTAGCATTTATGATAACTTACTATTATTTTGTGACTTATACGATTGTAAAAAAGAACGAATTGATGAAGTGCTAGCACAAGTGAACTTATTGGATGATAAAAAAACACAAGTGAAAAAATTATCAAAAGGAATGAAGCAGCGCGTAACATTAGCAAGAGCAATTCTTCATAAACCAGATATCCTCTTCTTAGACGAACCAACATCCGCACTTGATCCAGTAAACGTACAAAATATTCATAAAATCTTAAAAGACCTAAATAAAGAAGGAACAACGATCTTCTTAACAACGCACAATATGGACGAAGCAGAAACGCTTTGTAACCGCATTGCCTTTCTGTGCGGCGGAGAAATAGTAGCGCTTGATACACCGGAAAACCTTCGCTTGCAATATGCGAAAGACCAAATACAAGTTGTGTTAAAAGATAAGAAAAAAGAAGTAGTGCAAAAAGATGAATTAGGTGCAAAACGCATTTCAGAATGGATGAAAAAAGGCGAATTGTTATCTATTCATTCACACGAACCAACGCTAGGCGATATCTTTATTGAAGTTACTGGGAGGGGACTATAATGACATTTTCGATGAGACGTGTATCAGCTATTTTTAGGAAAGAAGTACAAGATTTTAAAACAAATTCACAAGTGTTGTTAATGGCATCTTTACCACTTATATTTTCGGTTATATATAGCAAATTTGGAGTGGGCAAGCAAGTGTTGGGTACTACTACTATAATGTCCCTCCTGTTTGTCGCAGGTTTTGTTCAATCTATGGTAATTGCAGAAGAAAAAGAAAAACATACACTACGTGTGTTAATGTTATCCCCAGCATCTTCTGTTGAAGTTCTTCTTGGAAAGAGTTTATTAACAGCGGGCCTGACGATGGTCATTTGTGTTGCGAATTTATTCATTTTAGATCAATTAAATATAAATCTTCCATTGGTAGGATTGATATTCTTATGTGGAATTATTTTATTTATCGCGATTGGAACAATGATTGGATTACTTGCATCTTCTGTACCGCAAACATCATTAATCGGAATGCCTATTTTAATGACGATGTATTTAGCTGTACAATTTGAGCCATTTGTCGAAAATAAAACAATTAAGACGATGATTGAATATCTTCCAACATCTCATATTACAAAAGCGATGAGCAGTTTAGTAGATGGAGCTAGTTTTAGTAGTATGGGTGGTCATGTGTTGAACATTACAGTTTGGTTCATTCTTTCGCTTATTGCATGTTTGATCGTATATAAAAAGAAACAAATGGACTAAAAACTGAGCTCAAACGCTCAGTTTTTTCTTTTTTCATCATTTCCTCGGAAATTCTCCAATTCTTATACATATTTTTACAGAATTTGTCGAAAAGTAATTAGTTATAGGTTGTATAGGATGAGTGAATATTGTTCAAAATGATTGCTGAGGTGATGATGGAATGCGAGGAAGAAATAGTAAAAAGTCGCAAAAAGTAGTACATTTATTTCAAAAAAGATGGGTGTTTCCGGCACTATACATTGCTTGTGCAGCAGTAATCTTAATGGTTGCGCTATGGTTCCAGGGAGCTAATCCAAAGAAAGCTCCGAACCACGACCAAGCAACACCGTATACACAAACGGAAGATCCAGCAGTACCGGTAACAAAATCTTCAGAAGTAGTGAAAATGCCAGCTGCAGCAAATGCAGAAGTAGTGGTACAGAAGAAATTCTATGAAGATGCAGTGTCAGAGGCGGAACAAGAAAAAGCACTTGTCTTTTATAACAACACATATTCCCCGAATAAAGGAATCGACATTGCTGCGAAAAATGGAAAAGAATTTGATGTTACAGCTGCTTTAAGTGGTACAGTAACGAAAGCTGAAAAAGATTCACTTCTTGGTTATGTTGTAACAGTAGATAGTGGAAATGGTTTAGCAGCATCTTATCAAAGCTTAGGCAGTGTGAAAGTAGAAAAAGGTGCAAGAGTTGCGCAAGGTGAATTGTTAGGAAAATCAGGTCTAAATGCAATGAATAAAGAGGCAGGTTCTTACGTTCACTTTGAAGTACGTAAAGACAATGTGGCTGTGAACCCTGAGCGTTACTTAAATAAATCAGTAGCAGAAATTAAAGCTGATGCAGGCGCTGCAAAGGCGACAAATGCTTCTGGTAAAAAAGCTGATGACAAATCTCAAAAAGAAGAAAAGTCAACAAGCACGAAACCAGAAAGTAAAACAGAAGATAAGTCTCAAAAAGAAGAGAAATCAACAAGTGGTTCGACTAGTGATAAAGAGACGAACGGCAAACAAGATGAGAAATCTCAAAAAGAAGAGAAATCAACAAGCGGTTCGACTAGTGATAAAGAGACGAGCGGTAAACAAGAAGACAAAGCTAAAAAAGAAGAAAAATCAACGAATGGTTCTACAGAATCATCTAGCGATTCTTCTTCACAAGAATAAGAAAGCGAAAAAATCAGTTCTCACTAGGAGAGCTGATTTTTTTATTCTTATATAAAAATAATCAATTTCGATAAAAAAGTTGCAATAACAAGGAAAAATGACGAGATTCTCGAATATATATTACAAAAGGGAGGGGATACTGTGTCATTTTTATCTGTTCTGTCGATTGCTATTATTTTATTGTTTGTTTTATTCGCTTTATACTATTACATTGCCAGTAAGAAAGAAGTTCCCCACCATCAATTGTTAGAAGAAGAGTATGAAAGAGAAGAGTGACACTCCAAAAGGGAGTGTCTTTTCTTTATTACACCTATTGGAATTTTTAGAGCTAGGACGTATAATACTAATTGTGATTTTTTTACATAAGAAAACAATATTTGAATACAGTATGAATCTAAAATACTGTATTTTTTGTTGTGGTTGAGGGGGAAATTTAATGGAAGCTAGAGAAAGCAAGGGTTCTAAAAAATTATTTATTTTAATAGCGGTAGCAGTGGCGCTAGTCGCTGGGATTGGATTTTTCATTTTTAATAAAATGAATGCGGCAAGTAATCAGGAGAAAGTACCAGTTCTGAAATATTATTATTTAACAAAAGATAAAGATAAAAATGAAAATCCAGTATTAAAAGACAAGGCAACTGCTGTAGCGGTGGAAATGTTTGAAAAACAAATGAAATATTTAGCAGATAATCAGTATCATACTCTTACGTTAGAAGAATTTAATCAGTTTATAAAAAATAAAAAGAAACTTCCTAAGAAAAGTGTGTTAATTACATTTGATAATTCATCAAAGTCAAATTATGTATATGCGTATCCAATTTTAAAAAAATATAATATGCATGCCGTTTCATTTGCAGTATCATCTAAACTGACTGAGCAAGTTCAAAAGTTTGATCCTAAGAATATTCAAACATTGAGTAAAGTTGAGTTAGAAAAAATGAAAGATGTATTTGAATTTGGAAGTCATACACACGATCTTAATAAAGTAATTGATAATACACCAGCATTAATTAAAACAGCTAAAGATGATGTTAAAAAAGATATTTTGCAAAGTAATAAATTATTGCAAACAAACTATTTCTCTTATCCATTTGGAAAATATAATAAAGCTTCGGTAGAAGCATTAAATGAATTGGGAGTAGCATTAGCTTTTACTAGTTCACCAGGGTATGCTACAGAGAACAGTAAACCACTCGAGATTGAACGTTGGCCTATTTCAGCGGATACTAAAATGGATACCTTTGAGAAAATAGTCTCAGGTAAATATGAGGTTTCAAGTAAGTAAAGTTCAAGCCTATTAGAATTGTATTTAAATTCTAATAGGCTTTTTTGTTTAGACAATGTTTTTTTCTGAAATTAAAGTTTTTTGCACTTAGTCCGCAAAAATAGTGAACATGTAGCATATATCAGTAGTGCGGGCAATACAATGGTATAAACCAATGCAAAGAGAGTGTTTGAGGTGAGAAATCGTGAATCATTTCATTATAAATCCAAGAATGTTTAACGCTTACAAACAGCACTCACATTTACTTCATAGTCGTATGCAGCGAGTCTCATTTCACACTTCTCACATCCAATTTAGGGAGGCGAGTGGTGTGCACGATTACATCAAAGAGAGAACTATCAAGATTGGCAAGTATATCGTGGAGACAAGAAAGACAGTGCGTGTAATTGCAAAGGAGTTTGGGGTATCAAAGAGTACAGTCCATAAAGATTTAACAGAACGTTTGCCAGAAATTAATCCAGAGCTCGCAAATGAAGTGAAAGAAATTCTTGATTATCATAAGTCTATTCGTCATTTAAGAGGAGGAGAAGCAACAAAGCAAAAGTATCGTAAAGAAGATACAGAAAATCCTGTGCGCCAATAAATCCAAAATAGCAAACATTCCTTGCGAATTCGGTAATATTTTTCAGAAGAATTCTTTTTGCGAATATTACGTTTCTGTTAAATTTATGATAAAATCAGAAATTAGGTGTAAAAGAATTCGGGTACAACCTGATTTTGAATATCGAGGAGGAAAAGACGGGAATGTTTGCGCGAGATATCGGAATTGACCTAGGTACGGCTAACGTATTAATTCATGTTAAAGGTAAGGGTATTGTATTAAATGAGCCATCTGTTGTGGCAATTGATCGTAATAGTGGAAAAGTATTAGCAGTAGGTGAAGAAGCAAGAAGTATGGTGGGACGTACACCTGGTAATATTGTAGCAATTCGTCCGCTTAAAGATGGTGTAATCGCAGATTTCGAAATTACAGAAGCAATGTTAAAGTATTTCATTAACAAATTGGACGTGAAGAGCTTCTTTTCAAAACCTCGCATTTTAATTTGCTGTCCAACAAATATCACATCTGTAGAACAAAAAGCAATTCGTGAGGCTGCTGAACGTTCAGGTGGTAAAACAGTATTTTTAGAAGAAGAACCAAAAGTAGCCGCAGTTGGTGCTGGTATGGAAATCTTCCAGCCAAGCGGAAACATGGTTGTTGATATTGGTGGAGGTACAACAGATATTGCCGTACTTTCTATGGGTGATATTGTTACCTCTTCCTCTATCAAAATGGCTGGCGATAAGTTTGATATGGAAATCTTAAACTACGTTAAACGTAAGTATAAGCTATTAATTGGAGAACGTACTTCAGAAAATATTAAAATTAAAGTTGGTACAGTATTCCCAGGTGCACGTAGTGAAGAGCTTGAAATTCGCGGACGTGACATGGTAACAGGCTTACCACGTACAATTACAGTATGCTCTGAAGAAATTACAGAAGCACTAAAAGAAGACGCGGCTATCATTGTACAAGCTGCAAAAGGCGTACTAGAGCGCACACCACCAGAACTATCTGCGGACATTATCGACCGCGGTGTTATTCTAACAGGCGGTGGAGCTTTATTACACGGTATCGACATGCTTCTAGCAGAAGAACTAAAAGTACCAGTATTAATTGCTGAAAACCCAATGCAATGTGTTGCTATTGGTACAGGTATTATGTTAGAGAATATCGATAAATTACCACGTCGCGCTTTGCGATAAATATAGAATTAATATTATTTGAAATACTGTAAACCTTGAACAGTTGGTTTTGTTATTTACTGTTCAAGGTTTATTTATATTTGGTCAATTAATAGTAATTATTTAGATGAAAACGCCTTTTTATTTATTAATTAATATATTCCGATTTGAAAATTCCGGGTGTGAAAATCTAAATTGTTAGTCAGAAAGGTTCAATTTTGTCAGATTTAGTGATATCCTTGTATTTGTAAATTTAAAGTGAACTTTGTAAATTTAAAGCGAATTTTGTTAAAAAATAGAGAATAATTAGGGAAAATAGAATGGGATAGTATCTGATATGGGAGGAAGAAGGGACATAGAAAAATGAAGAAGGTGTTAGTGATAGCACAAAATTTTTATCCAGAAATCGGAAGTGCGGCGAATCGAATTAAGAATATTTACTCGGAATTAAGTGAAAAAGGATATGATGTTACAATTTTGACTACTGATCCAAGATATCCAAATGAAAATTTATATAAGAAAAAAGAATTTTGGGACGAAGAATCGATAAATAGTGACGACATTATAAGAGTGAAACCAAGGGTGAAAAAATATACAAATAATATGTTAAGGAGATTATTTTTGTATTTAGAAATCACAATACTTTTTATTATGGCTATATTACGCATGGATAAAAAGTATGATTATGTATTCGTTTCAACTCCTCCTATTTTTATCGGTATAGCAGGACTTTTTGCTAAGAAAAAGTTGAAGGCTGAACTATTATTAGATGTCCGAGATTTATGGCCGGAATCATTGTTAGGTGTTGGAGTTTTTGCGAATCGATTTGTTTTATCAATAGCATATGCTTTAGAAAAGATGCTGTATCATGCAGCTGATCAGATTATTGTAAATAGTGCAGGATTTATTCCATATCTTGAGTTAAAGGGTGTTAAACGCGAAAGAATTTCATTTATGCCAAATTCCTTAACAGAGGAAGAATTACATATGGTAGAAAATAAGCGGAGTATAACTTCCTCGGCTACTGAAACAGTGGAAGTAATTTATACAGGGAATATCGGATTAGCTCAAGACGTTCTAAAGTTGATTGATGTAGCAGAATTTCTAAAAGAAAAGGAAAATATTAAATTTAAAATAATTGGCTATGGATTTAAAAGCTATCAAGTGGCTGAAGTTATTAAAGAGAAAAAACTCTCTAATGTAGAAATTATTAAAGCAAAAAGTCGCAATGAAACTTTAAAGGAAGTTGCAAAGGCGCATATTGCATATGTTAGTTTAGTAGATGAAAAAGTATTTCAAACAGTTTTGCCAGGAAAGATTATTGACTATATGTGTATGAAAAAGCCTATTGTTGGCGATGTGTCTGGATATGCAGAAAAGGTGATTAATGAAGCTCAATGTGGTTTGATTTCACACGATCGAACAGTTAAAGAATTAGGAGAGCATATTTTAAGATTAGCTGAGAATGAGATATTACGCAGAAAAACGGGGAATAATGGACACGAGTTCGCTTTCCAATATTTGAGATGGAAAAATAACATCAAAGTATTAACGAGTTTAATGGAGGAAAAAGATGCAACAGCAGAAAGTATGTATGTTCGTATGGAACCACTTCACAAATGATGCCCGTGTGTTAAGGGAATGTACGGCTTTAGCTGAAGAGGGTTATGAAGTGGACTTGATATGTATTCACGATTGGAAACAACAGGATTTACCTAAGTGGGAGATGCGGAAAGAAGGGTTTACAGTAACACGTGTAAATAATCGCCTATCTCTTTTACAAAAAGGTTTGGGTGCAGCAAAACGAGTAAAACAGTTAATAACGAAAAATATAGTTACAATGTTTTTATTTGGAGTAATTGCGGCACTGTGTTTCTGGAAATTTCCAATAATAACATGTTTGATATTATTATTTGGTGCATTATTTTCCACGGGAAAGCTACGGACATTAATTGTACGCTCTTACATATTGGTTCAAATGGTCAAGGTTGGTTTGAAAAAAGAATATGATTTCTATCATTCTAATGATTTAAATACACTACCACAAGGATGGCTTTGTGCGAAAATATTTAGAAAAAAGAAATTAGTTTATGATTCACATGAGGTACAGACCAGCCGTACAGGATACAATAGTAAAATTTATGGGATTATGGAGAAATTCTTTCTGAAATATACAGATGTGATGATTATGGAAAATCATACTCGTGCAAAATATGCGGAAGATTTATATGGCTTTTATCCTAAGGTCATTCATAACTATCCTTTTGTAACACAACCAGAGGACAGTAATTCAATTAATTTGCACGAAGTGTTAGAGATTCCACAGGAAGAACCTATCTTGTTATATCAAGGCGGAATTCAAGTGGGAAGAGGTCTAGAAAAGCTAGTACAAGCAGTTCCAATGTTTAAAAAGGGCACACTCGTATTTATTGGTGATGGACGTATTAAGCCAGAGCTACAGAAGATGGTATTAGAGTTAGGTTTGGGAAATAAAGTGAAATTCCTTCCGAAGGTGCCTGTAAATGAATTATTACATTATACGAAAAATGCTTATTTAGGTTTTCAGGTTTTAAATAACGTTTGTTTTAATCATTATTCAGCTTCATCTAATAAACTATTTGAATATATGATGAGCGGAGTTCCAGTTGTTGCTTGTAGTTTTCCAGAGATACAACGTGTGGTAGAAAAGGAATGTGTTGGGGTTTGTATAGATTCTCACAATCCTGCCTCCATTGCTGAAGGAGTAAACTACATACTAGAACATCCAGAAGAAAGAGAGAAAATGAGAGAAAATAGCTTCATTGCCCGTAATAATTATAATTGGGAAAATGAAAAAGAAATCTTTATAAATATATATAAGAACTTGGAATAACATAGGGGAAAAGTTATTCAATTTCTACGTTACCATATGAACTAAAAGATGGGAATGAGGGTTTCTTGAAGAAAGCGAAGCTAAGTGTAGTAATTACAAATTATAACAAAGAACAATATTTAGCTCAGTGTTTACAATCTGTTGTTGAGCAGACATTAAAGGGGATTGAAATTATTGTTGTTGATGATGGTTCAACCGATAATAGCATGACAGTATTGAGGCAGTATGAAAAGCACCATAATAATTTGAAAGTTTATAAGCAACAGAATGCTGGTGTGAGTGCTACGCGTAATACAGGATTACAAAAAGCAAACGGGGAATATGTTACATTTTTAGATGCAGATGATTATGTACATTTAGCTGGGTACGAGGAAATGTATGAGGTTGCCAGCGAAAATAATGCAGATATGGTTATTGCCAATATTATTTGTTTTAATGAATATAAAAATTGGCCACTTTCATATATGAAAAAATTATTTAATAAGGAACTCCCGTTAATTAGGAATGTTGCAACGAACTTAGAATTACATTTCACTCCATCCACGAGCAATAAGATATTTAAGAGAGAAATGTGTGTCCTTAATGGTATTCATTTTGATGAAGATCTTTGGGTAGGGGAGGACTTGCTATTTACACAAAAATGTTTGTTGGTTACAGAAAGAGTAATCGTACGCGATATACCGTTACTTTATTATAGGATATTAGATAACGGCGATAATAACCTATCTAAAAATACAACTATTACATTTTTTAATCAACTAGTTATATTACAAATGAAATTAACGGCCATATATAAAGAGAAAAAAAGGCTGGCATTAATCCATACTATAGAGGCAAGACAGTGGAAATTCTTTGTGGATTCCATTGTTTTAAAGGGAAAAGGTTTTTCAAGTGAAAAGCTTTTAGAAGTCATTCAATTAGGAAATAAGTTTCTATCAAGCCTAGTTAGTTTGAAGCATGTAGAGAATTTTAATGTGCGTGATAAATTAATAACTGAAATGATAAAAGAAAATGATTGTATAAGTTTAGAAAAATTATTAAATATCATTCAGGATGAATTGATTTCAAAAGAACATGTATACGATAATGAAAAATATTATTATTTTTATTATCAATTTTTCCCTCGATATAAAGAGTTATTGCAAGTTAATAATTTAACCGTAGTTCATAAAATTGAAGGAATAAAACTTCGTAAAGAGATTCTTACAATTAGTGGATATGCATTTGTTGGAAATTTATCGACCAAAAAAATAAAAAAAGAATTAGTATTTTATAAAGAAGGAACCACTAAAACAATCCAACTAGAAAACTCCTTACGTACCGATATATCATACTTATTTTCTAACAACACAATTGACTATAATGATGCGGGATTTGGAACAATAGAAGTCAATGTAAGGGATTTGTTAGAAGAGGGAGAATGGAAAATATCAATACGCCTCAGCATAGGGAACACTGTTGTTGAAGAACCGCTAAGGGTTCTGTTAGCACAGTTACGCAATAATACAAAGTATCAAAATGTAAATTCATTAGATATTAAAGTGCTATATAAAAATAGTGAAGCTACAATTCAGATTCATAAGTCTAACTATATGAAGAGAATGATGAATGCATATAGTGAAATTAAGCGAGCAATACGTTATGATGTAGGTTTATTTAAACGGAAAAATTATAAAGCATTACTTGCAATTATATCCTATAAATTATTTGGATCATATTTTCGTAGAAAGAGGATATGGTTAATTGGTGAAAGAGAAGATACAGCGCAAGATAATTCTTATCACCTATTTACATATATTCGAAAAGAACATCCTGATGTTCCAGTTTTTTATATTATTGATAAGGAAAGTAATGAATATAAAAACATTGAAGATTTAGGTAATACCATCCAATTTGGGAGTTTTAAACATACATTCTATTTGCTGATTTGTGATAAGACGATTAACAGTTATTCAGAAACAGCAAACATGTATACAGATGATTATAAACATATTTTGAAGTATTATCCAGAATGGCAGCAAAACAAGAAGATTTTTATTCAACATGGTGTCATAGGTGTAAGTCGGGTGAATCATGTATTGAATAAAAATCGTATGGGATACTCATTGTTTGTCGTATCTTCTCAATTTGAGAAAGATCATATTGTAAAAGAGTTTGGTTATACCGAAGATGAAGTGATTGTAACAGGACTTGCTCGTTGGGATGCGCTACAAGATGAGAGTAAAGGGAATGAAATTTTACTCATGCCGACGTGGAGAAGCTGGATTAAAACAAAAGAGCAATTGGAAGAATCAAATTATTGGAAAACATACATGTCATTTTTACAAAGTGAAGAGTTTCATCAAATACTAGAAGAGCAAGATTTAACATTGACATTCTTTCCACACTATCAGACTCAAAAATTAGGTGCAGAAATGCCTGTGTTTCATGAACGAATAAAAGTCATGAAACAAGGCGAAGAAACTGTTCAAAGTCTACTGAAGCGACATCGGTTACTGATTACAGATTATTCTACGGTTTCATTTGATTTTGCTTATATGAATAAACCAGTTATTTTTTATCAGTTTGATTATGATGAGTTTTATTCTAGGCATTATAAT
Organism: Bacillus cereus; assembly: GCF_015071065.1. Taxonomy (GTDB): domain Bacteria; phylum Bacillota; class Bacilli; order Bacillales; family Bacillaceae_G; genus Bacillus_A; species Bacillus_A cereus_BA. The sequence goes on from NZ_VOVA01000004.1 coordinate 87,140, forward strand.
GAGGGACCGATTGATCATAAGCAAGATTTGTTTGGAGAAAGGGTAGAACAGGGAATAGAAATTAATCGATTATTAAACAAGTATAAAGAAGAGATGTTTTTTTCAGAACTAGAAAAAGCGAATAAATACATTCAGAGAAAGTATTCCAAAACACATTGTGAAACAATTTGGGGATATTTGAAATAACAAGATATATTGATAGGATAGGAGGAGGAACTTTGAAAGTCTTAAGTGTGATAGTTCCAATTTATAATGCTGAAAAACACCTTGAAGAATGTTTAGATTCATTAGTTAAACAAAGTTTGAAGGAAATAGAGGTTTTATTAATTAATGATGGATCTACTGATAAAAGCCGTGAAATTGCTGAGGAATATGTAGAGAAATACGGTGATAAATTTCGATTAATTAATAAAGAAAATGGTGGAGTAGCGAGCGCGCGTAATAGAGGTCTAGAGCTAGCCACAGGAGAATACATTGCATTTTTAGATCCTGATGACTATGTTTTACCAAATACATATAGAGTAATGTATTTGAAATCTCGTAATACAAAATCAGATACCTTTATTGGTAATATTAAATGTTTTAATGAAGAGAAAACTTGGGGGCTCCCTTATATGGCAAAACTTTTTGAAGAAGATTTACCAGAAGTCCGCCATATTAAAAACAATCCAGAACTAAATTTAAGCCCCTCAGTTTGTAACAAACTTTTTAAAAGAAATCTTATATTAAAGTACAAGCTTAAATTTGATGAAGAAATTAATATAGGAGAAGATTTTTTGTTTACACAACAATGTTTATATTTATCCAATAGAACGTGTGTGTTAAATATAAATTCGTTGAACTATCGTGTAATTCAATCGGAGTCCTCTTTAACTAAGCGGAGCGATGTAATTTATTTCAAACATCTTTATAAAAATATACAAAAACTTAAAGAGTTTTACGTATCACATAATTTAAAAAAGTATAGTATTACCGCCGAAAAAAGACAATGGAAATTTTTTATTGATTCTATTATTGTTAGACAAAAAACCCTTAATCATCAAGAATTAGAAGAAGTTTTTGAAATAGGTTTTCGATTTTATAAAACGTTATTGAATGATTTTACTATGGATGAATTATTAGGGGAATTCAACCACTATGAATTATTAGGACATCAATTTTTAAAGAGTAATGAAAAGAAAAAGATGTTCCGATTATTGGATGTTATTAAAAATCCTAAAAAGTTCAGAAGGTCAAATGTTATAACTGCGCAAGCGGAAGTATATAGTTTCTTATATGGATATTTCCCAGAATATAGTGATTATCTCAGAGTTAAAAATGTTAACTTTAAAAAATTAAAATCAGTATTAAAATTAGAAGTTTTTAAAGTGAGAAATGGTATTTTAACAATAGGTGGATATATATTCCACTATAATTATGCTTCAGAAAAAGCCGATAAGAAACGACTTGTATTTCGTAACTTAGAAACAAAATCTGAAATTAGTGTAGATCTTGATAATGAATTAAGAACAGATATTACCAACTTAAATGGTTCCGGTGTTCAAAAATATGATTATTGTGGATTTAAGCAGAAAGATATCGATTTGAGAAATCTTAATTTAGAAAACGGTCATTGGGAAATAAGAATTATTGTAGAGAAAAATCAAGATGAAAAGTTATCTTTAGAGCACAGGATTCAAAGTAAAATTATTAATGATAAAAATTATGCAAAGAGGAACTTTATAAATGAGAAACAAATAGATACATTATTAAATCGAACTTATTTGACGATTAAAGTTTCTAAAGTTAGTGGATTACGGCATTTTAAAAATCAGCTTATTATTTATAAGCTGAATCTAAAGCAAGAGATGAAGTTATTGCGTAAAAGAATGTATAAGTCGTTATTTATAATTTGGTTATACAGATTACTAAGCTTCTATTTTAAGAAACAAGATATTTGGTTTATTGGGGAAAGACGTGATACCGCACAAGATAATTCATATCATCTTTTTAAATATATTAGGGAAAAGCATCCTGATATTAAATGTTATTATGTAATAGATAGAAAATCACCAGATTTCGATAAAATTAAAGATTATGGAAATATTGTTTACTTTAATTCAATTAGGCATACATTTTTACTGTTGGTTGCTTCAAAAATTATTAATAGTTATTCGGATAAAGTTTTTATGCATACAGAGGAATATAAACAAATAATAGGAATTTACCCGGAGTGGAGAGAGTATGGTAAAAATATTTTTCTGCAACACGGTGTAATAGGTGTAAGTAGAGTGAATCATGTTCTTCATAAAAATAAGACTAATTATGATTTATTTATTGTATCCTCAAAAGGAGAAAAAAGGCATATTGTTAAAGAGTATGGTTATCCAGAAAGTGAAGTGAAATTAACGGGGTTAGCCCGCTGGGATAATTTAGGGAAGATAAGTGAGGGAAATGAAATTTTAATTATGCCTACGTGGAGAGCGTGGATTAAAAATGAAGAAAGCTTGTTAAAGTCAGAGTATTTTCAAAGGCTTAATTCATTAATTCATAATGAAGAATTAATTAAATTGATAGAAGAAAATGATTTGGTTATTAATTTTTACCTTCATTATGAAGCACAAAGACTACTGGAAAATTTAGGGATTCAATTTGAGTCGACAAGTAAAAATATTAAAGTGATTAAAAAGGATAGTATTTCTGTGCAGCAACTTTTAAAGTCTAGTTCTTTGTTGATTACGGATTACTCAACAGTTTCTTTTGATTTTGCCTATATGTATAAACCAGTAATTTTTTACCAATTTGATTATGATCTATTCTTTAGCAAGCATTACAGAGAAGGGATTATAAATCATCAGACAGATCTATTTGGAAAAGTCATTAAAGATGAAGATCTCTTAATTTCAAAAATTCAATATTATGTAGATAATAAAATGAAAATGGAAACAAAATATAGAGAAAAGACCAAGAGATTTGTGATGAAACCTAAAAGAGGAACGCACTGTGCAATGATTTTTGAAGAAATTAGAAGTATAGATAAAGGTGTGGCAATATGAAAATTTGCGTAATAGGATTAGGATATATTGGTCTCCCTACTTCCGCCATGTTTGCGAAACATGGCGTTGAAGTAGTGGGGATTGATATTAAATCAGATGTTGTAGATAAATTAAACCGAGGAGAAATTCATATTGAAGAGCCAGAACTCGGAGGAATTGTAAAAGAAGCGGTAAATGCAGAGACGTTGCGTGCTTCACTTACACCGGAAGTAGCAGATGTTTTTATTATTACTGTTCCGACTCCTAATCAGAAAGATGAGCATAAATCATGTGATTTGACGGGAGTTTTAACGGCAGTTAAAAAAATTATTCCCTACATTAAAAAAGGGAATATATTAATTGTAGAATCAACAATTGCTCCTCGCAGTATGGATGATTATGTAAAACCTTTGGTTGAAGAGGCGGGATTTGTGGTAGGTAAAGATATCTTTTTAGTACATTGTCCAGAGCGTGTGTTACCAGGGAAAATTATGAATGAAATTGTTTATAATAATAGAATTGTAGGGGGAGTAACCCCAGCTTGTGCTAAGAAAGCTGCACAAGTATATGGCATATTTGTACAAGGAGAAATATTAGAGACAGATGCGAAAACTGCAGAGATGTCTAAGCTAATGGAAAATACATTCCGTGATGTTAATATTGCATTGTCAAATGAATTGGCCAAAATATGTAACAATTTAGAAATAAATGTATTAGATGTTATCGAAGTGGCGAATAAGCATCCACGTGTAAATTTACATCAACCAGGACCTGGAGTAGGAGGACATTGTTTAGCTGTCGATCCATATTTTATTGTAGCAAAGGCACCAAAACTTACAAATATTATTCAAATTTCTCGAGATACAAATGTTTCTATGCCTTCATATGTTGTAGAAAACGTTGGAAAATTACTTAAAGGAATTGAAAAAGCCAAAGTTGCTGTGTTTGGCGTGACTTATAAGGGAAATACAGATGATATGAGGGAGAGTCCAGCGCTAGAAGTTATAGACTTACTTCATGAACAAGGATACGAAGTTGCAATTCATGACCCATACATTCAGGCAAATTTCTTTAAAACACTATCATCAGAAGAGGCTGTGGAAGCAGCGGATTTACTCCTTGTATTAGCTGATCATAGTGAGTTTAGTAGCATGGATTATAATAAATTAGCTGCTAAAATGAGACAACCACTTCTTTTTGATACCCGTAACTGTATAGTAGAAAATCCAGGGATTGATATGAAAATTATTAATTTTGGAAATATATATAAGGTATTACAGGAAGATGGGATTATTGTATGAAAGCAATAAAAAGTGTTATTCGTGAACAATTAGATAGCATCTATTTGATGGGAAGACTTTCTTCGTATGAACTCAAGCAACAATATGCAGCGAGTACGTTAGGAGTTATATGGGTATTTTTAAATCCATTAACACAAATTTTAGTTTATTGGTTAGTATTTGGTCTAGGCATAAGAGGCGGGGCACCTGTAGAAGGGGTTCCTTTCTTTGTTTGGATGATATGTGGTATTATTCCATGGTTTTTTATTAACAGTTCAATTATTCAGGGCTCTAATTCTATTTACGCCAAGCTTAATGCAGTGTCTAAAATGAATTTTCCATTGAGTATTATTCCAACGTATGTTATATTATCGCAATTATATACACATATGATTTTGCTGGGTGTGCTATTAATTATTATAGTATTTATTAAAGGGTTAAGTTTTCTTAGTATAATTGGCTTGATATATTGCATATTTTCTACTTTTTGTTTCTTAATTGCATTAGCTTTTATCACTTCTACAATCTCTACCATTTCAAGAGATATACATTTGTTTATTCAATCAATTACAAGAATGTTATTTTATTTAACACCAGTATTGTGGAAACCAAGTGAACATATGAATGGTGCTTTTGCATTTTTAATGAAAGCAAATCCATTTTATTATGTGGTAGAAGGTTATAGACTTTCATTATTACATGGTGATATTAGTTTCATATGGTCATTATATACATTATATTTCTGGGGAATCGCAATTATTTTGTTTGTGATTGGATCAATGTTTCATATAAGGTTCCGCAAGCAGTTTGTTGACTACTTATAAAAGGTGAATGATTCAATGAATTATAAAGTGAAATTCGAACATGTAACAAAAAGGTATAAAATGTATAAAAAGCCCTCTGATAAATTAAAAGATCTATTTTTTAAAAGTGAAGATGGTGAGTACCATTACGCTTTAAATAATGTATCCTTTGAAGTACCAGAGGGGGAGATAGTTGGTATTGTTGGGTTAAACGGTTCGGGAAAAAGTACTCTATCTAATTTAATTGCTGGGGTGACAATTCCTAATAAAGGGAAAGTCACTATTAAAGGATCAGCAGCATTAATTGCAATTTCTTCAGGATTAAATGGACAATTAACAGGGCTTGAGAATATTGAGCTAAAAGGCTTAATGATGGGGCTTACGAAAGAGCAAATTAAAGAGATTACACCAAAAGTTATTGAGTTTGCTGATATAGGAAAATTTATATATCAACCAGTGAAGACTTATTCAAGTGGGATGAAGTCTAGAATTGGATTTGCGATTTCGGTTCATATTAACCCCGATATTTTGGTAATTGATGAGGCTCTATCTGTTGGAGATCAAACGTTTACTAAAAAATGTTTAGATAAAATGAATGAATTTAAGGAACAAGGGAAAACTATCTTTTTTATTAGTCATTCACTTTCTCAAGTGAAAAACTTCTGTACAAAAGCTCTTTGGCTACATTATGGTCAATTTAAAGAGTATGGGGATGTACATGAAGTAGTTGGACATTACGAAGGATTTTTAAAGAAATATAATCAAATGACTGCAGAAGAGCGAGAAAAGCAAAAAGAAGAAGAGGCATCGAATCTTCAACACGGATTATTACAAGTAAATTCTGCAAGTATTAAAAGAAAGCCTTACCGCAAAGCAAAGAAAAAACAATTTGTTATACCTGCTATTGTTTTAACGATGATAGTAGCAGGAATTACTGCAGGAATTTATTATAAAGATACACTGTTAGGTGCTAATAAGGCAGATACGAATGCAGAAAAAATTGTTTCAAGTAAGACTGTATCTGAAAACAAGATAAGCGAAAAAGAAAAGGTACAGAAGTACGTTGTAATGAATAATGGGATTAGTATCCGTAAAGAAGCGAAGATGAATAGTGATAAAATAGGTATAGCAAATTTTGGTGAGATTTTTAGTGTAGTTAATAAGGATAAGAATATAGAAAAAAATGAAGAATGGTTAGAAGTTAAGCTCTTAAATGGTGAAAATGGATGGATTAATACCAAGTATATAGAACCGTTTAAATTAGGAAATAAAATAGCTGAAGACACAAAGTTAACAGATTTAACTAATTTGTTAAAGCGTGTATATGGTGCAAATATTGCAATTTCTCCAGGGTATTTAGGGAAAGCAATTGATGAATTAAAAGTAGAATATCCTACGTCTTTAATTACATTGCCGGATCAAGCTGGGAAAAAGGTTGTTAAAGATGGAAATATTCAATTTGTTATTTCACAAGATAAGGTTGTTGAAGTTGTGTTTCAAGATATTTCAATGTCATTTGCAAAGTTACATGAATTACTAGGTACTGAGGCTATGAACAATGATATAGAAAAGCATTATTTCTATGAAACCCCAAGTTATTATATTGCAGCACGTTCAGATGAAACACATAAAGAAGTTCAATCGATATCGATAGTAAAAAAACAATAGTAGCAGGATTTGTTGGAGGTTTATCTTTCTTAAAAAGACAAATCTTATTTTGAATAGTTAAGCAGTTGATAAAAAATAGAGGGTTTAAAATGTTAAATATATATTAATCTGTACTCTTTGTAAAGGACGTTTTTAAAAAAAGTTAGGCGACATAAAGAAGATGATTTCTGTATCCTGGTCTTACCCCAGTCAAGTAGACAGTAATAGATTAGGTGTCTTTTCATTAAGCAGCCTTAATTCCAAATTCAATAGGACTAAGGTTGTTTAATCTTTTTTGAAATCTTTTGTTATTGTAATAGCTCATATATCTTTTAGTAGCCTTAAAAACTTCTGCTTTTTCATGAAACGTATGTTTATAAAAGCATTCTGCCTTAAAATGACTAAAAAAGCTCTCTATACATGCATTATCGTAACAATTTCCCTTCCTAGACATACTCACGGTTATTTTGTGCTTTTTAAGTAATTGGTTATATTTTTTTGACGTATACTGATAACCTCGGTCGCTATGTAATACTGTTTCGTGGACTTTTCTTTTTCTTAAGGCTTTATTAACTGTGTCTGTAACTAATTTTAAATTGTTGTATTCGCTCATTTGGTAGGCCACAACTTCGTTATTGTAAAGGTCTAGTATCACGGAAAGATATATGCGCTTATTGTTAAAGGTAAGATAGGTTATATCTGTAACCCATTTTTCATTTGGTCTTGTAGTTGAAAACTCTCTGTTTAACAGATTTTCCGACACGACGCATTGTTCTTTTAAACCAAAATGCCTCCACTTTTTCTTTCGAATCTTAGCTTGTATCCCCATTTTTCTCATTAAACGATATACTCTTTTGTGATTTACCTGTAAACCATAATACTTTGTGAGCCATATACAAATTCTTCGGTAACCATAGCTATCATTTATATCTGGATCTCGTTCGCATTCTACTATTTTAGACATGATAAATTGGTCCTCTTTCATCTTTTCAGAGGGATCGTTGATTCTTTTTTCCCACTTATAATATCCACTTCTTGAAACACCTGCAATTTCACAAAGCAATACAATTGAAAAGTTCTGTTTTAAGGTATGAATGACCTCGTATTCTACTGATTTAATTTTTTTGATCTCATCCCCTTTTTCGTAGCTAATAGCTTTTTTAAGTATGCGTTTTCCGCTTCTAATCGTTGTATTCTAGCATCTTGATTTATTTCATTTGTTTGTCTAGATCTTCCACGTTTTTCTTGTAGGCCCAGAATCCCTTCATTTTTATATTTTTTAATCCATCTATCTATAACTGAATATGTAACTCCTAATTCCTTTCCAATTAATTTACTTCCAATTCCTCTATGTAAGTACAATTCAATAGCTTTCATTTTAAAATCGATTGAAAAAGTTCTTCTAATTTTCCCCATAAAAAAATCCCCTCCATAATAAACAGTAAAGTAACTTTCTTTCAACTGTCTACTATAAGGGGATCATATCAATCCAACAGGAGTCATCTTTTTTTAATTCCATTGATATCTATAATGATTATAGTACGTCATATATTTCTTAATCTCTTGTTTTAACTCATTAAAAGACTCGCAAAGTTTTATATGTGCTTCATTGTAAACGCTAAAATAAAATTGATATTTTTCGCTAAGATGCTTTTTACACTCTCGCTAAAAAAATTCAACTTTCAAGTAAACTAGAAGTATTCGTTTACTAGGGGTTAGTATTTTGGAAGGGAATTAGTGTTATACATAGAAATTCATCAGCTCTATAAAAAGAGATTCAAAATCGTACAAATTGCAGAGGAATTAAAATGTAAAATCAAAAAACCCTTTACTTTTCATTAAAATTCATATTTCTAAATATCACATTTAAGAGAATGTAAGGAAAATAGAGAAATCCTAAGTAAAATTAGGGAATTAATGCGAAAAAGGTCGAAAATTAGGTTTTTATTTCTGATTTTTGTCATATATAATAAACCATGAATACGACATTAAGGCTTAATATATTTGATATAATTTGCCTTTCCCTAACTTGGGTATACACTCTTTTCAACCTCCGTGTCAGTAATAATTTATATTGAAAAGAGTGTATACATTTTTTTATTTGGAGGAAGAATTTTGAAGATGTTTTTTTATAATGACAAATAAGGGCTAAAATGGGATAATGATAGTATAACTTCTGGTGGTATGACCAATTTTGTTTAAGGAGAGAAGTGTATGCTAGATATTCAACAAATTAAAGAAATTATTCCTCACCGCTATCCATTTCTACTTGTTGATAAAGTTTTAGAGGTAGAAGAAGGAAAGCGTGCTATCGGAATAAAGAATGTTACAGCTAACGAAGAATTTTTCAATGGACATTTTCCTGATTACCCTGTAATGCCGGGTGTTTTAATTGTAGAAGCTTTAGCGCAAGTTGGAGCTGTTGCTATGCTGAAAAAAGAGGAGAATCGTGGTCGTCTTGCATTTTTTGCTGGTATCGATAATTGTCGTTTTAAAAGACAAGTACGTCCAGGTGATCAGCTTCGTTTAGAAGTCGAAATGACGCGTGTACGTGGAGCAATTGGAAAAGGGAAAGCAATTGCCACTGTAGACGGTGAAATCGCTTGTGAGACAGAAATTACGTTTGCACTTGGGGATAAAAAGGAATAATAGACGGTAAAGCGTTTTTATAGAGATAGGTGGATGTAGGGCTGAATTTGTAGCTTAGCATCCACCTATTTTATTTACACCTATTACTATGTTATTTGTCTAGAAAAGAAGAGGAATAGTTAGGGGATATTTTATAGATTGTAATTAAAAATAGGATGAAAGAATAAAAGCGAGATAGGGAGTAGAAATAGAAAGAAACTATAAAATTTTACGATGAGTTCATAAGAAGAACACAACTTTCCAGTAAAAGAAATATAAAATGAGCTTATAAAAATAGAGAAAAGAGATGATAAATGTGAAGCTATTCGAGGTTTTACATGATTATGAGAATGGAAAATTTGAAAATGGCGATATGTTTTTATATCAAAATAACCCAAAGATGATTGCAATGTTTAAATCGGGTAATTTTGTTTGGAGCGATAACCATGTAGCAGTTGATTGTAAAGATTTTTCAAAAGATATTTGGTACATTAGGGAAAAGCAGTAGATCTTTAAAGGAATTATAAATATTAGTTAGATACGAATGTATGTATAGGAATTCGTTTTAATATATTCTCTGAGTGTTCTATGTTAATTATTAATAATTATTGGGTATGCATGGAACAAGGAATAAGATGTTTTATAAATATAGAAAAAATCCATCTTAGTGCGAAAGGATGGAAGCTTTGAGAAATAATTAGTAATAAAAAGAGTAAAACTTATTATTTTATATGATAAAATTCCTTACGGTACAAAGTAGAGTCCATTGCGATAGATGGGCTCTATTTTGTGCTGTAAGGAATAATGTTACAGGTGAAGTTTTCTTATTCCGAATATACAGAATGATAAAGGGAATCCGTCAATTAACTAGTATCAGTGGATGATGAATTCCTTTATTGTAATGGTAAATACTGGTGTTCGTTTCTTAATTTTTCTTTCATTTTTAATCAAGATTAATGTAATATAGTAAAGAGTGTAAAAATAGATATACTATTTATAAATTTTGATAAAGAGGGTAAAGATATGAAAAAGAAAATTTTATTTTGGGTACTCGGTATTATTGGAGTACTAATTATAGGCGGAGGAGTTTATGCTTATAATGTATATTCTTCTGTATCTAAGACATTAGAGGAAGTTCATAAACCTCTAAAGCGTGATCAAAACAACAATAAAGTTGGCGAAAAAATTAGTAACGCTGAACCGGTTTCAATTTTATTATTAGGAGCAGATGAGCGCGGTGAGGATAAGGGACGTTCGGATTCTTTAATGGTTATCACGTTAAACCCTAAAAATAATTCAATGAAAACAGTAAGTATCCCTCGTGATACATATACAGAAATCGTTGGAAAAGGTAAAAGTGATAAAATCAACCATGCCTATGCATTTGGCGGCGTAGATATGTCTGTAGCGACAGTAGAAAAATTCTTGAATGTTCCTATTAATTATTATATTGAAGTGAACATGGAAGGATTTAAAGATATCGTTGATGCGGTCGGTGGGGTAGATGTAAGTAATGATTTAGAATTTACGCAGGATGGACATCATTTTGCAAAAGGAAATATACATTTAACAGGTGATCAAGCTTTAGCATTTACACGTATGCGTAAAGAAGATCCGCGTGGTGACTTCGGCCGTCAAATGCGTCAGCGCCAAGTGATGCAGGCTGTTATTAAGAAAGGTGCAAGCTTCTCTTCATTAGCAAGTTATGGAGATGTGTTAACAGCAATTCAAAAGAATGTAAAAACAAATTTAACACAAGATCAAATGTTTGATATGCAAAAGAACTATAAAGACTGCTTGAAAAATAGTGAGGATATTCAAATCCCGGGTGATGGACACAAAGCCGCTGACGGTATTTGGTACTACTATGTTCCAGATGCAGCAAAACAAGATTTAACGAATAAGCTAAAAGCACATCTTGAATTGAAATAGTAATTTTAAATATCCCTCACTATTTGTAAAGATAGTGAGGGATATTTAGTATCAGTATATTTCTATAATGAGCATGCGTGGGATTGGCATCAGAAACAACCGAATGGATATGCTAAATAAAATATAATAAGTGAAAGAGAGGGTATCGTCGACAAAATATGTTCGACAATACCCTCTCTTTTTTTGTATGATTTTTGCTATACTAAACTGTACTATAATACAGGATGGAAGGAGGAGAATGATGAAAGTACTTGTAGTTGATGATGAATCGAGTATTCGTAATTTGATTCGGATGCAGTTAGAGATGGAAGGGTATGAAGTATTGACGGCGGCTGATGGGAGAGAAGCTTTAGAGAGATGGAATGAGCAGCCGGATGTACTTATTTTAGATGTGATGCTTCCTGATACGGATGGGTATGAGTTATTACGTTTGTTCCGTGAGAAGGATAGAGATATTCCGGTGCTTATGCTGACAGCGAAGAGTCAGATGAATGATAAGTTACTTGGTCTTCAGCTTGGAGCGGATGATTATGTGACGAAGCCTTTTAATTATGCGGAGCTTATTCTTCGTGTGAAGAATATGAGTAGGCGTGTGAAGAAGGAGGAGGTTCCTTTAAATCATGAGGTGATTCGGGCTGGTGATTTACTTATTTGTCCAAAGGAACGAAAGCTTCATGTCAGCGGACAAGAAATTCAGTTAACTTACCGAGAGTTTAATTTATGTCAGTTGTTTGTTTCGAATCCGCAGCGTGTGTTTATGAGGGATGAGTTGCTTGAGAAGGTATGGGGGTTTGAGTATATCGGAAATACGAGAGCGGTTGATATTATGGTGCAAAGGCTTCGGAAGAAACTAGGGAAGAGCGGGGAGTATATTAAGACAATTTATGGCGTTGGCTATAAGCTAGATTGTTAAGTGGTGATGATATGTCTTTAAAACGAAATATGGTGTTTGGAATAGTTGGATTGTTGATCCCGATTCTTGTTCTTTTGTATGCGGTTGTTTATATTTCGCTAGAGAAGAATATGTATCATAATGCAGCGGATTCACTAGAAAAGTTAAGTGTAGAAGCTCAAATTTATACGATGAATTATTTAGAGAAGGAAGCAGAAGTGGAGACATTAAGTCCGAATTCGCTTTTAATTGCTTCGTATTTGGCGAAACGAATGGATGTCCGCGTGCAGATGATTGGGAAGAATGGAGATGTTGTTGCAGATACACAAAAGGGAGCGTTACTTCATCGGAATATGGATATTGAGAGTTCTTTGAAGGGAAAGAAAGCTTATGTTTTCGAGGAAGGAGATCCGGCGCCCATTCTTTTGTTTTCAAGTCCGGTTTATTATGGAAACGATGTCATTGGGAGCATTCGTTTTATAAATGAGCTAACGGGTGAGAAGGAAGTTTTAACAAATGTGAGCTGGACGTTTTTAATGACGTCGATTTGCTTAGTAGCTGCTGGTATTTTCTTTGCGATTCGTTTAGCGAAGTCTCTTCATAAGCCGATTGATCAGCTAAGACAAATGGCGCAGCGGCTTGCGAATGGGGATTATGAAAGTAAGATTGAGCTAAATGAGTATGTGGAGATTGCGCAGCTTTCAGCGTCTTTTAATGCGATGGCTGATGGGATTGAACTGCATATTAAGCAGCTCAAGGAAGAGAAAGAGAAACAAAAGGATTTCTTGGACCGCATTACGCATGAGCTGAAAACACCGCTAACGGCAATTATCGGTTATGTTGATTTAATTCCGAGGCTACAATCGAAGGAGGATGTGCAGGAGAGCCTCCGTTATGTAGCTGTAGAGAGTGAGCGGTTATTATCACTTGTAGAGGAATTACTTAAGTCTTCAAAGTACGGGACGAGTACGTTTGAAGTGTCACCTACAGTCGTAAATATTAAAGAGTTAGCAGAAGAAGCAGTTTCAATTGTGAAACTCAGGTTGCAGCAGTTTGAAATTGAAGTTATGAATGAGTTAACGGAAGTACACATTGTTGCGGATTTCGATAAGACGAAGCAAATTTTCTTGAATGTGCTTGATAATACGATTAAATATAGTGATGCTACGCAAATTCGTATGAATGTAATTGTAAATGAGCATGAGGCGAAGGTTTTTGTTCATGATGATGGTATCGGTATAGATGAAGGCGTGCTTGCGGAGTGGAATGAGTCTCCAGAAGGTAAAGTACTTCCTTCTAGTTACGGGAATGGCTATGGTTTGTATATTTGTCAGGAGATTATGAATAAGCAGGGCGGAAGTATGCGAATTGAGAGCAGCGAAGAGATGGGAACTGCAATATGTATTACATTTTTACTTCCGAGACGGATGGAAGACATAAAAAACTTGAAAGCGGTTAAATGATACATTTATGAAACAATTATGCGGTATTTTCGAAACAACGTTTTTTTATCTTGGAGGTAGGCAGAAATGAAAAGGCTATCATTTCAAATTCTTATGTTTGTCTTTTGTATGATTGCTTCTCTTATTTTGTTTTATGTTATTGAGAAGCAAATATACAACCGAATTACAATTGTGGATGACAAACAAGCCGTTTTACAAAGAGTGAATGAATCCCTTCCTACTCAGGTGAAAGTAAGGCATGAGAAGTGGGGAGAAATTGTTGTAACGGATGAAGTTCGTTTGCATACGATCGTTTCATTCTTTGACCGAATTCGAATAGAACCGAGAGAAGCGAAGAATCAAGAACAAGTATTTACTGGAGAAGTAACGTACTTGAATGGACATAAACGTACTTTTGCAGTAGGTGACTTGTTCCAGTATGAGGCTAATGTATACGGAAAGAATGGTACGGATCCGATGATCTCAGCATTTCAAACGTATTTGTTAAGCCTGTATTACACGCCGGAACGTATTAGTGATTTTTTTGCGTCAGCAAAAGATGTCATAGTACGCCAAGGTGATGTAGTACGTGCTATAGATCTTACGCATATACTCGATTCTATTCGGTACGCAAAACAAATTATAGATTACGGAGAAATTCAGAAGTTATTACAATCACAGAAGGATCCTATTGCTTATGTTACTGCCTATAAAACAGGCAAACGTGTAAAGAATGAGCGGGTGGATATTCTAACTATTTCTGTGTATCCAACGTACTTTGTTGTGCAATATCTCGGTGATAATAACGGGAATGTCATGTATATGAAGGGCTCCCTAGCAGAGTTATTTGTAAAGGAGAGTGTGTGATGAGAAAGATAGCCTTTTTCTTCTTTTTGCTAATAATCGGAGGAGCGATGTCTAGTTGCTCTCGAGATACAACCTCTATTAAATATAATAAAAGTGGTCTCCCTATTTTGAATGATCGTCATCTCGTTGCATATGTAGCAGCCCGCGAGGAAGTTGGTGAAGCTTTGCTTTCATCATTTTGTAAACAGCGCGGATGTACGTATGAATTTATTCGTCTTTCGACAGAAGAACTTCTTCGGAGAGTGGAAGAGGAAGCTGGAAATCCGAAGGCGGATATTATTATTGGTGGTACAGTAGATGCACATCAAATGATGAAGCAAAAGAACCTTTCTATTCCTGTTACGAGCCAGCATGCGAACCGTATTTCAAAGTCTGTTAAAGATAAAGATGGTTATTGGTACGGTTACGAAGTGGAGAAACTGGCAATTGCGATTAATAAAGAGCGGTGGAATGAAGAAATAGCACCGCTCGGTCTTCCATATCCATCAAGGTGGCAAGATTTATTAAACCCTGCTTACACTGGAAAGATTGTCATGCCAGATCCAAATGTTTCAGGTACTGCATATACGTTGTTTCAATCACTCATTGATACTTTAGGTGAAGAAGAGGCAAAAGCGTATGTAAAGAATCTTGCGAGGCAAGTTGGTGAAGTGACGGTGAATGGTTATATGCCAGTAGAACTTGTGGCGAGCGGTGAATATATGATAGGCATTAATTTTGCGGGAGATCAGAGAATGCTTCAAAAACAAGGCTTTCCTATTATAAGTAACGAACCTGAGCAAACAGGGTTGTCTGTTAATGCGATTTCGAAACTAAAGCGTGCGCCGAGTGGTATTATTGCGGACTTATTTATTGATTATTGTTTATCAGAAGAAGCGGGGCACATTTTAGAAAAAGTTTCGTTTGGCGTACCAACGATGTTTGCGAAGAATGAGAAAGAGATAGAAGGTCAGCCAGTTAGAAGAACAAACAAAAATATATCAAATAGTGGAATAATCGAGATATGGAATAGACAACGTCTCTCTCAAAAGTGAGAAAAGGAGACGGAAAAATATGTTTAAATGGCTTAAGCCAGCACCTGCAATTGAGAGATTACCAGCGGATATGATCGCTAAAGTATATACATTACTGCGTATTCGTGTACTAATTGGAATTTCAGTTGGGTATGCTGCTTATTATTTAGTGCGCAGTAACTTTACGTTATCAAGTACGTATTTAGTACAAGAATATGGTTTTAGTACAGCTCAAATTGGACTACTAGGTTCAGTAATGGCGATTGTTTATGGATTTAGTAAGTTCTTTATGGGGAATTTATCAGATAAAGCTTTTGCCCAGCGCTTTATCGCAGTCGGATTATTCTTATCAGGGCTTGTAAATATTTGCTTCGGGTTTGCAAATTCATTTGGGATGATTGTTACATTACTTGTTTTGAACGGTATTGTACAAGGTATGGGAGCACCACCTTGTAGTATTGTTATGACGAAATGGTTCTCGAAGAAAGAACGTGGTACGAAAACAGGTATTTGGAATATTTCACATAACGTTGGTGGAATGCTAGTGCCGCCCCTTGTCGGAATTGGTGTCGGTATTTTCGGTGAAAATAATTGGCAAGGTGGAGTATTTATTTTCCCAGCGATTATCGCAATGGTAATTGCAGTTCTTGTTTGGATTAATGCGAAGGATACACCAGAATCTGAAGGTCTTCCTCCAATTGATGAGTATCGTAATGATTATGAAAATCTTGAAAAAGCAGATAATGCTAATAAGATGTCACCAAAAGAAATTTTAATGAAATATGTAGTGACAAATAAGTTCGTTTGGTATTTATGTATTGCGAATGCATTTGTTTACTTAATTCGTTTCGGTGTTATTAACTGGGTTCCGCTTTATTTAACAACAGTTAAAGGTTTTTCAAAAGCAGAAGCGCATGCTGCATACGCGATTTTTGAAGGTATGGCAATTCCAAGTTCATTAATCGTTGGTCTTTTAAGTGATAAGTTATTTAAAGGAAAACGTATGCCGTTATGTATTATGAGTATGGCCGGAGTTGTTGTTGGTACGGTTGTATATTGGCAAGCATCTAGCGTACTTGTTGTAAGTATTGCAGTTTCTATTATCGGTTGTTTAATTTACGTACCACAATTCTTAATCGGTTTAAGTGCGATGGAATTAGTACCGAAATTTGCAGTAGGTACAACAGTTGGTATGTGTGGTCTGTTCGGTTATGTAGGAGGAAGTCTTGTAGCGAACGCAGCAATTGGTGTTATTGTTGATCGTTCTGGCTGGGATGGCTGCTTCATCTTACTATTAGCAGGCGGTATTTTATCAACAGTATTCTTATTTATCGTTCAACGTGGACATGAGAGAAAAGGTCCTAAAGTGGCGTAATATATTATATAGAAAAGCTATCCAATTATCATTTTGGATGGCTTTTTCTATATACAATAATCTTTCCTTAAAACTATCTTAAAAGATAGGATGTCATATTTCTAATCATTGGTATTTTTGTTACAATATAAATGATTGTGTAAAACTTTGTAAAATGAGTGTAACAATGTAAGTGGAATTATCATTTTCGGAAAGTTTTATACAATTAAATATCTATTAAACTATAAGATATAAAAGGAGAGAGAATATGTTACCAAATACGGTTCGTACTCCAAATAAGAAGAAGAAATGGATTATTATCGGGGTTATTGCACTAATTGTTATTGTTGCAGCAGTTAATATTTTTGTTATGCAAGGTAAGAAGAAAGGTACGGCTAAGACAGATGCTGTAAGTTTTGAGAAAGTGACAGAGCGTAAGCTTAATAATACGAAGTTAATTTCTGGTCAGGTGAAGCCAGGGAATATTGAAAGTTTCTATGCGGATCCGGCCAAAGGAAAA
Organism: Bacillus cereus; assembly: GCF_015071065.1. Classification (GTDB taxonomy): domain Bacteria; phylum Bacillota; class Bacilli; order Bacillales; family Bacillaceae_G; genus Bacillus_A; species Bacillus_A cereus_BA. Next base: position 104,532 of record NZ_VOVA01000004.1, read on the forward strand.
GTGAAAGATATTGCGGTGAAAGAAGGACAAGAGGTAGAAAAAGGAACGAAGCTATTCTCTTATGATAATGAAGAAATTAATCTACAAATGAAGCAAGCTGAGCTTGATCAGAAGATGGCTGATATGCGTTATGATCAAGGGAAAAAGAAGATTGATTCGTTGAAGAAAGAAATTAAGAAGGCAAAAGATAGTGGGGCTGGGAAAGAAGTAACAGACTCAATGGAAGAACAAGTAAGCGAGTTAGAAATGGCGCAAAAAACAACTGACCTTGAGAAAGAAAAAGGAAAGTTACAAAAAGAAGAGTTAAGTAAAAAACAGAACGAACTTACGATTTATAGTAATTTTACTGGTGTTGTACAGAAGTTAGATAAAGATGCAGCGCAAAGTTCATCTCAGGCGTTAGGTGGTCAAGGGAAAGCATTCTTACAAGTAGCTTCTAAAGACCCGTTCCAAGTTCAAGGGACTTTAACAGAGCTTCAAAAGTCACAAATTCAAAAAGATCAAACGTTCACTGTAACTGCGAAAGCAAATAATAAGAAGAAGTGGACAGGTAAGATTACGGAAGTAAGTGAATTCCCAACGAGTGCAGAGATGGCTCAAGCTGCTGGTGAGGGAACTCAAAATATGTCTCAGTATACATATAAAGCAAGTCTTGATAGCCAAGATGGTTTATCTCCAGGTTATCACGTTTCGCTGCAAGTAAATTTAGAGAATAAGACGATGATTGCTGTTCCAACTAAGAGCATTGTAGAAAAAGGCGAAGATGCATTTGTTTATATCGAAGAAAAAGGAAAGCTTCGTAAACAAAATGTGAAAAAAGGTGCTACTGATGGAGACTGGACAGAGATTGTTGAAGGCGCAACAGTGGGGCAAAAGGTGGTTAAAAATCCTTCCGACAACGTGTATGACGGAATGGAAGTGAAAGAGAAATGATTACGTTAAATAATATTTCTAAAACGTATTATCAAGGGAAGTTGGCAGTGCCGATCTTACATGGTATTAGTTTAACGATTCAAAGCGGTGAGTTTATTTCGATTATGGGACCATCTGGTTCAGGTAAATCAACGCTTATGAATATTATCGGTTGTTTAGATCGTCCAACAGAGGGCGAATATATGCTGAATGATGTGAATATCTTAACAGCAGACGAGTCAAAACTAGCTTTAATTCGTAATGAATATATCGGTTTTGTGTTCCAGCATTTTAATTTACTGCCGCGTCTTTCCGCAGTGGAAAACGTTGAACTTCCGCTCATCTATGGTGGGGTGAAGAAAGCAGAACGTCGTCAGAGAGCTCTTGAAGCGCTTGGAAAAGTTGGATTATCAGATAGAGTACACCATTTACCTAGTGAGTTATCAGGTGGACAGAAGCAACGTGTAGCGATTGCGAGATCGATTGCAAATAATCCAACGTTTATTATGGCCGATGAGCCGACAGGTGCACTTGATACGAAGTCTGGTGCACAAGTTATGGATATTTTCACGAAGCTCAATGCAGAAGGTACGACGATTGTTATGGTTACGCATGAAGAGGAAGTAGCTGCTTATTCTTCTCGTCGCATTGTATTGCGAGATGGGAAAATTACAGAAGATAGAAGGTGTGCGGTATGAGCTTACTAGATAGTATGAAAATTGCCTTATCTTCTATTTTAGCTCATAAACTACGCTCAGCTCTGACGATGCTTGGGATTATTATCGGTGTAGGTTCTATCATTACCGTCGTTGCGATTGGGCAAGGCGGGGAAGCTGCACTGAAATCTCAATTTGTTGGGTCAGGTAATCAAACGGTTCCGATTCATTATAGTGCCGATATGAATGATCCTTTTGGTATGGGGATGGTAGAAGCACCGAAGATAACTGAAGAAGATATTTTTGAAATTAAAAAAATTCCAGAGATCGCACATGTTGTAACAACAAATTCAAGTATGGAACCACTTGATATTGAAGATAAAATAGAAATGGTGAGTATTACTGGATTAGACAGTGAGTACTTTGCAGTAAATAAAGTAAAGTTGTTAAAGGGACGTTCTTTACAAGAATCAGATGTGGATCAAGGTAATAACGTTGTCATGATTAGTAAACAAATGGAAGAAAAGGTGTTTAAGGATGCCAATCCAGTCGGTAAAATTATTGAAATGAAAGGTCAACCGATGCAAATTATTGGTGTCTATAAATCAGATAACGAGTTTATGGGAATGGGACCATCAGAAGCACTAGTTCCAATTTCATTATGGCCGACACTGTATGGAAAAGATGAAATTCAAAATATTTCTGTTCAAGCAAAAAATGTAGATAATCTAGAAAAAGCAGGTAAAAAAGCTGCAGATGTCTTAAACAGTCGTAAACCGAGTGATGCAACTGGTAAATACGAAGTTATGAATTTAAAAGAACTTCAAGAAGGTATTTCAAAAATGACAGGTATTATGACGATGATTATCGGCGGTATCGCTGGTATTTCACTAGTCGTTGGTGGTATTGGCGTTATGAACATCATGCTTGTATCTGTAACGGAGCGTACACGTGAAATTGGGGTGCGTAAAGCGCTTGGGGCAACACGTAGTAAAATTTTATTACAATTTTTAATTGAAGCAGTTATGTTAACGCTTCTAGGTGGTTTAATCGGAATTGGTCTTGGGTATGGCGGGGCATATATCGTTTCCACATTTGCGAAGTGGCCACCGCTCGTTTCATGGGAAGTTGTCGTTGGAGGCGTATTGTTCTCTATGACACTAGGTATTATCTTCGGATTAATTCCAGCGAACAAGGCTGCGAAATTAGATCCAATTGAAGCACTTCGTTATGAGTAGACTATTAGTGTAGTAGAGAGGAGCTTCTCTACTACACGTTACCGTTCTAGTGGGCGGTTCGTAGCCTCTTGCGTGAGGATGTGAACCGCCCGTTAGAACGGGTTATATAAATAGAAGGAGGCGTTATAATGGAAGCGAATTTGAATACGCAAAAAGTTGGCGGAGAGAAGCCCTCTTTATTTGGGATGATTACATCTCCTGGTGTACAGTTTGAGAGAATGAAGACTAGTAATGCGGTTTGGGGTGCATTTTGGTTACTTGTTTTATTAGCGGGGATTGTAGGAGGACTTGCTTCTTATGTGTACTCCCTAACTCCTGAGGCGATTAAGGTTAATAAGGATTTGGGTATTAGCGTTACGCCTGTAATGGCGTTTGGTACGGGTGCAGTATTCGGTGCTATTGGTATGGCGGTAGGTTTCTTTATTAGTGCAGCGGTGTATAAAGTGTTAATGATGTTAATGAGCAATGATACTTCTTATAAGAAATTATTAACGATTAGTGTGTACTCAAGCATTATTTCATTACTTGGTTTATTAATAAATACAGTTTTAGCACTTGTTTTAGGTGGATCAGGGCAAGAAATGTACACTGGTTTAGGTCCGATTTTCGCTTCAAGTGGTGGTGTTGCAAAAGGTATTGCAAATAATATTGAAGTGTTCACAATTTGGGGATTTGTTATTACATGGTTAGGTCTTCAAATTACAGCTGGTTTAAGTAAAAAGAAAGCAACAATTCTTATGGTTGTCTTCTTTATCTTAACTATTGGATTTGGCGCGGTAAAAGGAATGTTCCAATAATAGTGATGTTTTATGTCACTAGAAAGAAATGCAGCAATTATTTTTATAATTGCTGCATTTTTTTTGTAAGGAGGGATAAATATGCTTAAGAAATTTTCAGCAAATATTTTGTTTATGTTAGTCGTAACATTGTTAGCTGTAGAATATATGCCGAATAAGAATCCTTATATATTTGTTGGGGTTACAAGCTGTATTTTAGCTACTGGTTTATATGCGATCGATAGATTTTTCAAAAGCATAGCTAAAGAGTAATATAGTTTGCCAATATATAAACAAAAGGTTCCTTCTAATGTATAGGAGGAACCTTTTTTATTTTTACCCCTATTTCAAATACCCCAAGCAGAATTTCAAATTCTGACTAGTGTAATTTCAAATTCCAGCAGCAGTATTTGAAATTACCCACAATGAAATTTCCTTTCTCATTTTATATTGTAGAGGTACCGCGGAATACTGAAGAGGTATACCTTTTAGAAACGGGTACTGTGTGAAGCCAGCGACTTTTACAGATACGGTTGTTTTGTATGAAGGTATGATTGTAAATCAAATAAAGAGGTTAAATATTTACCAAGATTATGAAGAGTATTATCAATGTGGTTTAATTGGTCTTTGGCATGCTTATGAAAGGTATGAGGAGGAGAAAGGGAGTTTTCCTGCTTATGCTGTCGTAACAGTACGTGGTTATATATTGGAGAGGTTGAAGAAAGAATGCGTAGTGCAAGAGCGGTATGTATGTACCGGTGAGTATGAGGAACGATTTGAGTGTGAAGATGCGGGAACGAGAGCGAAGGACTTTATGAGTGTGTTAGATGAGAAGGAGAAGCACATCATTTCAGAGCGGTTTTTTGCAGGTAAAAAGATGGGAGAGATAGCTTCTGAAATGGGGATGACGTACTATCAAGTGAGATGGGTATATCGACAAGCGCTTGAGAAAATGCGAGATAGTGTAAGGGGGTAAGAATAATAAGTAGAATGGAAGGCAAAGGAAATATTGCGTTCCATTCTATTTATTTTAAGGCAGTAAATGTGACAAGGGGTTTTTTGAGTGTAGTGAATCCTTCATGTTCATTCGGGATAATACATGTCCAGCTTTCAAAAATTGTTGCTGTAACTTATGAGGACTTATTAGTAGTGTTACGGTAGTTCCATTTGAAAAATGAATGATAGATTTTTTAATGTTCTTAAAAAATTCTATCTCCTCTATATGGTTATAGAACAACCAAATACAGTTTGGAGAAGAAGGAGATTCTGTTGGGAAAACACAAATATATTCTCTATGATTAATCGGGATTGGAACATTTTGTTTGAGCTTAAAGTTTATTTGGACTGCATGACGTCTACCTTGATAAGTAGAATGAACATGTGTTAGACAAGATTTCTTTATGAGTTGGATAGCTGTTTGGCAAGAGTACAGAGGGTTGCCGCTACTGTCGATCATTTTTGTCCGGTAATAAGGGTGTTTACAAGGTTCGAGCATCATTGTAGAACTAGAAATAAAAATATCATTTTCATTATCCATGATTCTAAAATCCTCCCTTATAAAATTGTTATTCTGAATATAATTATATACGAATTATGTAAAATTATTATTAATCTTTTGTTTCGTATTGTAAATTTTTACGGTTCGTTTACAATCAATAGATGATAGTCTTTCTAATTTGCATCGCTTGTACATATATATGAAAATAGAAAAGAGTAGGCGGTGATATAGCATGAAGAAAAAGTATATTATTATGGCTCTAGCTGTTGTTCTCTTAGTTTATTTAGCAAACAGTAATCCGGGTAAGGGAGAATATACGGATTGGGCAGCAAAACAATTTATGAAGCGTAATGATGTGAGTAAGAAGCTAGAAGAGGTTGAGAAAGAAAATAAAGAGGGTATACTTGGCGACTTAGCATCGGCGGGAAAGAAATTGGCAAATAAGTATGTGGAACCACAAGTTGGATTATTAATCGAACATTATACAAAGCGAAATGATTATATTTTCTTCTCAACATATACGACAGAATTTGATTTAGGTGGGGAAAATTATAAGTATGTTTGTGTTGGTTTTTCAAACATCTTTATCCCAATTGAAATGCCGAAGAAAAAAGACGAATCTGCAAAATAATGCAGATTCGTCTTTTTGATTTATGGAGTAATCTGAACTTCAGATACAGTTTTTTCTACGAGGCGTGCCCCTTTTTTACGAGTATTTTCACTAATTGATGAAAATACAGATGAAGCAAGAATGGTATCCATTACTTGATTTACGACTAGTTCATTTACTGGTGTAATGGGATTATCGATAGAAAAGGAAACTGTTTTTCCATCTTCTTTCACGAAAATCAATTCGAGTACTTGCATGCTTTATTCCCTCCTTTTTATTTACAGATTAGAAAGATCTGACGTGCTTACAAGTTGTACGGCGTGAAGTGATGATTGTTGTAGTGAAGCAAGAGCACGTGCTACTTCATGTACTTTTCCTAAATCTGCGTTTGTTTTCACACGTTTGAATTGCTTGTTCTTAAAAACTGTTTTACCGTTTTTGTCTAATCCTCCGTTTAATACGAGACGTAAAGTTAAATCCATTACGATTGTTTCAACTGCCATGTTTATCACCCCCTTTCACTTTATAAATAGGTGGTGAATGTCATGTTTTGGCGTGAAATTTTTTCTTTTTTTTGGTACTCTTAAAAGACTAAGAGAGGAGTTTTCGGGAGAATGAATCGTAAATGGTTATTTTGGATTCCTGTATTACTATGGATGGGGATTATTTTCTATTCCTCAGCACAGCCATATAAAAAACAGGATATGCGCTCGGATATTGAGCAATATATAAATGTTGAGTTTGTGAAAGAGCATTTTTCATGGGTATCGATTGATTATGGGGGAGGTACACCTGTTAGTATCGCAAATAAAGGTGTAGGTGGATTTGTTGAGTTTTTCCTTCGTAAAGGTGCTCATTTTATGGTGTTCTTTATGCTCGGTTCATTGACGTATTATGCTTTTCATCGATCGGGTTATTCGAGAAAAAGGTGCTTTGCATACGCCCTCCTTTTCGTTGCGGGGTATGCAACATTTGATGAAATTCATCAATGGTTTACGGGAGACCGTACACCGATGTGGCAAGATTCATTGCTTGATACGTGCGGCGGGTTAACAGGAATTATAATAAGCAATTGGTTTTGGCATAGAAAAAGGAGCTAATCTCATTTAGAGATTTGCTCCTTTTTGATTTACACGCCAAGTAATTCTTTTAGTTCGTCGGTTGATAGTTCGGTCATCCAACTATCGCTTGTAATGACGGCGTTGTTTAATGATTGTTTTCGTTCTAACATTTCATCAATTTTCTCTTCAAGTGTTCCCGTTGTAATAAGCTTATGAACGTGAACGAAGCGTTTTTGACCGATGCGATAAGCACGGTCTGTTGCTTGGTTTTCTACAGCTGGATTCCACCAACGGTCATAGTGAATGACATGGTTGGCAGCAGTTAAGTTTAATCCTGTTCCGCCGGCCTTTAATGATAAGATGAAGATGTCATACGTTCCGTTTTGGAACTGCTCAATCATCTTGTCACGTTCTTTCTTCGGCACGCTTCCGTTTAAGAAGAGGACGCGCTGACCGAATGTTTCTTCTAACATACTTTTTAGCATGTTCCCCATGCCAATGTATTGAGTGAAGATTAAGCAACTTTCATTTTGGTCTTTTATATTTTGGATGAGCTCCATTACCGTTTTTGTTTTCATAGAACGCTCGACGATGTTTTGTGGTTCTTCTTCTTTCAAATAAAGTGCTGGATGGTTACAAATTTGTTTTAGCTTGTTCAGCATTAGTAGTATAAAGCCGCGGCGCTCAATTCCGCTTAATCCTTCTACATTTTGTAATGTATCTTGAACAAGTTGTTCGTATAAGGAAGCCTGTTCACCAGTTAGTGGGCAGTAAGCTTTCTGTTCTTGTTTATCTGGTAAATTTAATGCGACTGCTTGATCTTTCTTCGTACGACGCAGTAAAAACGGCGAGATAAATCGTTGAACTTGCTGGATTTTTCCTTCATCGCGGTCCTTTTCGATCGGTGTGACGAAGCGGCGCTGGAATTGTCCTAAGCTTCCAAGATACCCATGATTGATAAAGTCGAAAATAGACCAAAGCTCAGCAAGTCGGTTTTCCATCGGTGTACCGGTCAAAGCAATTTTATGATTTGCTTGCAAGTTTCTTACTGCTTTCGACTGTTTCGTATGTGGATTTTTTATATTTTGTGCTTCGTCTAAAATAACAGCGTCCCAGCATAACGTACTAAGTTCTTCTTCATCAAGCTGAGCTAATGCATAAGAAGTTAATACGACATCTGCTGATTGAAGAAAGTCTTTAAATGATTCTTCTTTAGCACGGTTGCTTCCATAGTGTAATTGAACACGTAAGTTTGGTGCGAAACGCTCAAATTCTTTTTGCCAATTTCCAAGAACTGATGTTGGTGCCACAATTAATGCAGGACCTGTTTGGAGATTGTTTTCTTTAGCGTATAGTAAGTAAGTTATCGTTTGAATACTTTTTCCGAGTCCCATATCATCGGCTAATAATGCTCCAAATCCAAGCTTTCGTAAGTATAGCAACCATTCAATACCGTGTTGTTGATACGGGCGGAGTGTTGCTTGTAGCGAAGATGGTACATCTACTTTTGGAATATCTCCAATGTGCAGAAGTTTTTGGAAGAGCTCTTCATAATATCCATCTAGTTCAATTTCAATATCGCTAAACGGACTATCATCTTCTACAATTTCTGTTTCTGCCGAGCTAGATAAATGTTGCTGCAACACGTCTTTCATTTCAAGTCCATATTTATCGGCACGGTGCATTAGTTTTTTTACTTCTTCAATAAAGGCAGGATCAAGTCTCATCCATTGACCATTTAAATTGAAAAGACGTTTGTTCTGCTCAACGAGTTCGAAAAATTCGCTTTCTGATAAATCAATTCCGTCCGTTGAAATGCGCCAGTCGAAATTAACGAGCGTATTCATGCCGAAGAAAGACTGTGTTTGTGCTGTACTTTGCTTCAGCTGAACGCGTAACCTCGGTTTTGTTGCTTTTAAATTTTGCCACCATGATGGTAGTAAAATTGTAATGCCTGCTGCGAGTAATTCATTACTTGCTTCGGTTAAGAAGTTCCAAGCTTCCGTTTCAAAGAGTTCTTCTCGGAACTTGTCGTCCTCTTTTAGCCACGGTACGAGCTTACTGAATCCTTCTTGTGTTTCAAGAATACGTTCTTCGTAATCGTGCCATCGTTTTGGTAAGGAATCGATACTTTCATATACATATATGCGATGTGCACCACGTTTTGGTGTAACGATTGTTTCGAGCTTCCACATTTCAAGTTCTTCTTGCGGTTCTTGTAGTCTTAAGCCGACTGTAAATGGAAGATCATCTTCAATGTAACCAATTTTTCGAAGCCAATCTTCTTCATGTAGTGCTGCTTCCAATTGCCTTTTCGTAAAGTCGTAATGTTCATATAGTCTCTTTGCATCTTCCCATCCGTCATTTGAGCGGGCATCTTGCAAAATACTTTCGTTCACAGCGGCAGAGAAAAGAGATGCCAACATGTCATCTTCAATTGAGGTATTCTGAACTTTCCAAGATGGCTGCTGAGACCAATACTTCATGTCAGGTGTGAAACTGCCGCTGACGAAAGCGTCCCATAATTCACTTGCGTCCTTTGTAAGCGCCGTAATAGGACCGTTCATTTGCATATTTGCAAATGAATTCATTGGTTTATTTGCGATGTATTCAAATGCCTGGGCATTCGTTAACATAACGCCTTGTTTTCCCTCATATGTTGCTTCTTTTAAAAACGTTCCGTAGAAAGAAGTAGAGTGCCATGCGAATGCATTTTTTTTCCAAGTTGCTACGGGTAAGAGCGTACCGCTATCATCTTCTCCCCAAAGGAACCAACCTTGACTAACGTGCTGGAGCCTAATTGTTACTTCAGTTTGTATGATCATCGATTAATTTTCCTCTCCGTAATTCTTCTTGTAGTGCACGCAGACGTGAATATAAGTTAGCGATATGAATAATGAAAGCATCCCATTCATCAGTTCGCTTTAGTCGTTTATAAAGCATACGTAATTTCTTTAAGTAACGAACGGCACGTTTATATGATTTGCGATTTCGCTCTTCAATTGCTTCCATTGCGGCATGGTGATAAAGAGGAAGTGCTGCTTCGGGTGCTTCTTTTTCAATATCTTTCAATGGTTCTTTCAAAAGTTCGATTACTTCGAATCCATATAAGAGCTGAAGTTCCGTCCATGCATGGTATTGTTTCTTCGCTAGTACGTATTGCTCATAGTTCGTGAAACTATACGGTAATAGTTCTTGCAAAATCATTTCTAATCCCGCTTGTTCATTCGTATGCGTTGCAGATGTCTCATACATCATCACGAATAATCGAACGATATCTTGTATGAAGACGGTATTCTCTTGTTCCATTATCGTTTCCTTTACTTGTTTATACGTAAAGGAAAGCCAGCTTTTAGCACGGTCCCATTGCATCGCACTTAATAATTCTTCTAACCAATAGAAGTAAAGGCTCACAACAGAAGCAGGCTGTTTTTTGAGTAATTCCATTGCCGATAAATCTTCATTATTTAAAAAGAGCAGATGAGAAGATGCTAATGCTTTGGAAAGTGGATTGATTTTAGTATCGATTCGTTTTTCTTCTTCTTGTAGCTGCTCTTCTGTTCTTAACAATTCACCCCATACGTGACGATAAATGAAGAATCGCTCTTGTGTATAGGCATCGGTAGAGAAGAACACTTCATGTATGAGCCGCGCTGTTTCTTGTAAAATCGGTTTGGATTCTTCTGGAATCGCTTCTGTTTTTAGGTCCCTAACGGTAGATTCAACTTTATCAACGAATAGGCGAACGACGTTAACTGGTTGGTGATAAGAATATAGTTTGTTTGCTTCAAATTCTTGAATTTCTTCTAATAATTTTTGAAAGCAATAAAGTGCCGCGTGCAACTTAAATAATTCATGAATAGCGACGATGCGCGGAGCTTTCCGTTCTAATTTTGTATAGAAGTCTGTAAAAAGACTCATAAGAAAATACATTTGTTTATAAGTGAGCCGCGCTTGTTCTTTTTTAAATGATTCATATTCATTTTCAAAGTATGTTTGCCAACTTTTATAATCCATTTCTTCAAAAGCTGATGATTGCAATACTTGTCGTGCAGTTCGAATAGGAGGAAGAGAAGGTTTTGTATTATTTTTGAATAAAGTTAATACATCTCCTACCTGCCCAAAACTAGAAGCTGCAGATAGTAACACAGCAAGCATATGCTCACATTGCGTTGGCGCGAAGCAATCGCAATAGCTTTCCGTGACATTACGAATCGGGATGTGAACGCTATATACACTTCCTTCAGCATTTACAGTTCCGGATAGCGTATAGCCATCAAAGTCAACGTTATAGACAACACCACTACGATATAGGTGCCGAGCTGTAGCGACATGCTCCTGATCAGCTACTTGCTGCGGGTCAAGCCCTTGAACGAACTCATTCGCAATCATCATAATTTCATCTTTCGTAATTGAATGTTGCAGCATAATATTCCTCCGTACACAGATTTCTTTCCTTTACCATTATAAACAAAAAATGCTCAAAACAGAAAAAATGAAATTCTAATTACACAATTAGAAAATCATGGTAATATATATAATGTTAATTTTACATATTACTATATATTTATAGGGGGAGAAAGCATTTGTCAGATTTACAGACGAAATTAGGTAGTGGAATGAATAAGTTACAAGAGGGAATAGAACAAGGAAAGCAGAAGTTGCAAATTGCACAAGAAATTGCTCAGTTGAAAAAAGGAATGCAAGTGCAAATGCAGAAAAAAACAGAAGTTTTATTAGAGCTTGGACAACAGGTATATGTTCAACTAAGAGGAAACGGAGTAAATGAAGCGAGTTTAAAAGAAGTGATTGCTCCAATTCAGGAGTTTGATGTTGCTATTTATCAAGCAAGAAAACGAATAGTTGAATTGCAAAAACAACAAGGCGAGAAAGCTACTTGTGAATGTGGTGGGTCTTTATCAATAAATGATAAGTTCTGTGGTTCATGTGGAAATCCTAACCCGATGTTAGCGGTAGAAAGTAATAGTGAGAAGGAAAATTGTAATACATGTAATGAGTATATTGATAAAAACTCTACTTACTGCCCGGTTTGTGGAATTAAGCAAAGTGGGGAGTGAATAGGATGTATTGTCGCACGTGTGGAAAACAACATGGTGAAGAAGTGAATTATTGTCCTAATGAAGGAAGTATGGAGATTGCGGGGGCAGTAGATACAGTAACGTTAGAGCAAGATACTGCTAAATATTGTAGAGGTTGCGGTAATGAAAATGCTCAGCAAAATGTATATTGTCAAAAGTGTGGGCATTCTTTATTTGTTGTTAAGCAAAAAGAACAACTGGTAAAATTACCTACGATGGATAGTGCTCCTAAAGTTGCATTTACGGCAGATAAAGCAACTTTAAAAACAGGTTTAATTGGTGGGGCTATTGCAAGTGTTCTCATGTTAGTTGCTGGTTGGATTGGAAGTTTATTATTTGCTTCTATATTAAGTGAGATGTTTAGCAATCTTACGAAAGAGCTGGAAATGCTACCAAGCTTCTATGCAAGTGCAACTTCTACATTATTAAATTATCATTTGCTTGGTTTTACAGCCGGTGATGATAGTGGATTGATGTTATCTTTATCTTGGCATACTCCATTTGTTTTATTATTAATTGTTCCATTCATTATTTTAGCTGGTACAGGAATATGGTTAGGGAAACAACGTGTTGCGAAGACGATTAAGGATCAAGTCTTTGTAGCAGCAACAGTCGGTATTGTATATGGAGTATTTTTACTTATTATAAGCTTTGTAGCATCACAATCTTTTGCAATTCCATTCTCAGATGCAGGTAAGATAACAGTTGGTTATCCAGCTATAAAGAGCTTCCTAAGTGGTTTTGTATGTGGAACGTTATTCACTTTAGTAGGATTTATTGTTCATACAAGTAAAAACAATATGGCAGCAGCGGTTCAAGAGTTAATGCCATATGGGGCATCTATTTATTATGGGATTTCAGCTATGATAAAAGGACTTTTAGTGACAGCCGTAGTAACGTGTATTTTAGCTATGGCGTTAGTAAGTAACGAAGACAGTATTGAACCGTTAAAAGAAATGAAAGCTTCAAAAACGCAAGGTGCATTATTAGCACTAGAATTAACACCTCAATTATGGAGTATGGCTCATTTTTCTCCGTTAGAAGTATCAAGTCCAGCATTTGATCGTGAATTGAAAGGAATTAGTAAGAAATCATCGGATAACAAAATGGCCTTTTCATTCGTATCAGGCATTTCTGTAAATGGGCTTGGGATGAAGGATATAGTGATTGCACAAGGAGGAACACAGGAAGACATTGCTGAGGTTGATGAAGTAAATAGCAGCTTCCATTATGGTTTATTATTACTTGTGATCCCGTTATTCTTTATGTTTAGAGCAGGTAGGAAATTAGCAGGATTACCGACTACTAATATGTACATTACACTAGCGGTATGCAGCGGTTCTTACACAATTATGATGATTGTAATGAACATAATTTCTAAGTTCCAAATTGATGTGTCTGGAAATGTAATGAATGTATTCGGAGCGAGCGGTACTGTATTATCTATGCAAAATTCATTTGTATATTTAACTTTGTTTAGTTTTATTGTGACATATGTAGCGGCATTTGTTGGAATGAAATTAGCGAAAAAGTAGGGGGAGAGCATATTGAAGTTTTGTGGAACATGCAATAAACAAGTTGCAGATCATTTGAACTTTTGTCCTGATTGCGGAAGTAAAGTAGAAGAAATTGCTGATCAAACAGCTTCTTCTCATTCAGAAATGCGGAGAGAAACAAAGCCAGTGAAAAGTAAGAAAAACATGTTTTTACTTATAGGTTTTGTCATTGTTTTTGCTATTTTGTTTGGCGCATATAAATTCGGTGCAAGCAAGTTTTCGAAGGAAAAGCAAGTAAATGCAATGATCGAAGCATTCCAAAATAAAGATGTGAATGCAATCGATGAGATTTTGAAAGTAGACGATCCAACCTTAAAGGTTAAGACAGAAGATATTAAGGCGTATATCCGTTATTTAAAAGAGAATCCTTCTTATAATAAAGAACTGTTATCATATTTGCAAAGAGAGACAGTAGATCAAAAGTTAGCAAGTGATAAAGCATCTTTTAAAGATGGGAAAATTGTAGAAGACGGAAAAGAGTGGTTCTTATATCCGAAGTATAAGTTCAGCATGAAATCGTACTACATGAGTGTTAGCACAACTGCAAAGAATGCTGAAATATATGTGAATGATAAAAAAGAAACAGAGCTTTCTAGTGATAAAACTTCGAAAGAATTAGGTCCATACTTCCCGGGTACTTATGTTGTAAAGGCAAAGGCGAAGACGGAGCTTGCTGAATTAGAGACAGAAAAAGAAGTAGATTTAGCAGATGAAAAGAATGGGACAGTAGAAGTGAATTTATCACTTGAAGGAAATTATGTAACCATTTCGTCTGATGAAAACGATGCAACTGTATTTGTTAATGGCAAGAAACGCGGAAAGTTAACTTACGGAAGTTATAAACTTGGTCCTGTACCGACGGATGAAACGGTAGAAGTACATTTAGAGAAAAACGCTGAATTTGGTGTGATGAAATCTGAAAGTATTAAAGTTGGAGATCAAAGTACATATTACTTAAATTTCCCAAAAGAAGCTTCTAGTTCAGCGGTTGGGGATTTTGTACAAAATCATATTTATAATAACGTACGTGCAATTGCATTAAACGATTTTAGTTTAATTGAAAATGATTATGATAAGAGCGGGAAATCGTATAAGGAAGACCGTGATTACTTACAATATCTACAGAAAAAAGGAATTACAGAAGATTTATTGACAATGAATATCCGTAATGTAGAACGTCAAAGTGCGACGAAATATAAAGTAACGACATATGAAGAATATCATATTCGTTACGGTGACGGCTCTGTAAAATTCAAGAGCTTTAATAATGATCATATCGTTACTGTTAATGGAAATGGAAAGATATTGTACCATTCTCTTGCAGCGAATAATACGCTGAAATCAGAGGAAGTATCTGGTCCGACTCGTTAACATAAAAAAGACTATCTCTTGTAATTGAGATAGTCTTTTTTCGATTAGAAGCGCGCTTCCTTTAATATCGCTTGTACATATGGATCATTTAATATTTGTTCTATGAGCGGTAGCATTTCTTGCTCGAATGGAATATCAATAGGGAATGGCTTTTGAGATCCTGGTTTTATTCCGTATTGTACGAATTTGTAATGTGTATTTTCTTCAGACTTGAGCACAATTAATTTATAGCGATTGTCATCGTTTGTTAGTGAGAAGTCAATTGCGATTGCATCATATGTTACATCATCTTTATATATGTACGGTTTTGGTGTACCGACCCAGTCTACTTTTGCTTGTACATTCATGGACATATAACCTCCTTATAGCTATTATAAAAAAATAAAAGCCAGCTCTCAACAAAGAGAACCGGCTTTAGCAGTCATTGGTTATTTTAAAATTTTCACTTTAACAGTTTTGCGTCCCCATTTGTTAGCAGCGCTATCTGATCCAAGTAGAATGTCGATACGGTTACCTTTAATTGCACCGCCAGTATCACCAGCGATTGCTTCTCCATAACCTTCTACCCATACTTTAGATCCTAATGGGATTACTTTCGGGTCAACAGCGATCATTTTCATGTTTGGGTTCGCTGTTAGGTCATGACCCATTGCAGTTAATACACGTCCGCCGTATGTGCCACCATTTTCGCTCGGATGAGCTGTATATGCTGTAGCTACAACTGTTAACTCACGACCACTAGATGGTTCGTTAGTTTCAGCAGCTTTCACAGCAGGCTTAGCAGCTGGTTTTGATGCCACAGGTGCTGTTTTAGCTGGTGCTGCAGCTAAGATAGGAGCAGGCGTTTCTTGTTTCTCAATAACAGGTGCTGTACCTGTTAAGAAAGGAACATGAACATAAGCCGTTTTCCCGTTATATTCAAATTGTAACCACTCATTTTGTACTTGGTTCGTTGTTTCGATCATATCGTCTTTCTTAAGCGTTCCAAGAATTTCTGAGTTTGTGTTCGCTTCAGCACGTACATTTAATACGTTAGCTGTTACATAGTAAGAGTTCTTTGTAAACTCTGCACTTACGAATGCGTCTTTACCATCTAATTTGATTTGTGACCATCCGTTTTCTGTATTTAGAACATCTAATTTATGACCATTCTGTAATTTACCGACAACTTTTGATTCAGTAGTAGGGTTTTCTCGTACGTTTAGTACGTCTGTTTTTACAACAGTTTCTGCGTTAGCAGATGCGGTGAAAATCCCAAGACCAAAAACTGCTGCTGTTGCTATTCCAATTAATTTTTTCATGATAGCCTCCATTGCGTTTGTTTTCGTGTCCTCATTATAGCAACAGATTTTTTCGGATTTTGGGAAAACACACAATTACAAACCATTCGTAATAAGTCGTTAACACTTTGTAACATAGCAGGAAATGAAGGAAAGCGTTTTTCACTCCGTATTTTTAGTAGGTTTATAGTTATAGTCAAAATTTTTAATACAACATGTTTTTTTCAATGAAGCTAAAAATGTTACAAGGGTGTTACATGATGATTACCATACGACTACATTCCTTGAGTATTTTGCCGTTTTATGGGTAAAATAGTTATATAAACATAAACATCTCGTTTGTGAATTTATAAACATGCGCTATATACTAGCAAAAACCCGCATAATTGTTACAAGAAGAAAGGGTTGTAAAGAATAAATCTGCCCTTTTTTAAAACTGTAACACATCCTTTTTGGGGAAAACCTCTTCCCATCCGCATTTTTCTCGCACAATTTGACAGCAGTATTTCTACCTTGTAGCTCTTGCAGAGTGAAAAGGTTGTACGGAAAGGTAAGGCTGTCCATAAGAACTCTAATTGGTGAAGGCAAAACTAAGAGAGCCGAAAGAAAATCACCGCAAAACTATGGTTTTCTATCCGATTTAACACATCGGAATTCATGATATTTACAAGAAATGAAACATACGAAGGGGGATTTGATGAGGAAACTGACGAAAACATTTATTGTCTCATTAACATTATGTATTGCATTTACACTTTGGGGGATTATTCCCGAATCTATTATTGGAAAAGGTAGCTTAGGAAATGTAACGACTGCAATTCAAGCTGCGTTAGTTAGTAAGTTTGGATGGTTCTATATTATTTCCGTTTCTATTTTCTTAGGAATTGCTATCTTCTTAATTGTTTCTAAGTACGGTTCGATTCGTTTAGGTAAAGATGATGATGAACCTGATTATAGTTATATGACATGGTTTGCTATGTTATTTAGTGCCGGTATGGGAATCGGTTTGGTTTTCTGGGGCGTTGCAGAACCGTTGAACCATTTATACACACCTCCGTTTGGAGAGGGTGCGACTGAAGAGAGTGCACGTCTTGCACTTCGTTTCTCATTTTTCCATTGGGGCTTACATCCATGGGGATTATATGCACTTGTAGCATTATGTATTGCGTATTTTACATTTAGAAAAGGAAGGGCAAGTACAATTAGTGCGGCAGTTGGTCCGCTATTTAAGGGCGGTGAACATGGCCGTATTGCCCGTATGTTTGATGTTTTAGCTGTATTTGCGACTGTTTTTGGCGTGGCAACTTCATTAGGACTTGGGGCGAAGCAAATTGCAGGTGGTGTTAGTTATTTAACATCTATTCCAAATACGCTTACGACACAGTTAGTTATTATCGCGATTGTAACAGTTCTTTATATGTTATCTGCACAAACGGGACTCGACAAAGGAATTAAATATTTAAGTAATGCGAATATTATTTTAGCGTTTGCACTTATGATAATTGTATTATTTGCAGGTCCAACGAATTTTATTATGAATTACTTTACTTCGACAATCGGTTCATATATTCAGGAATTGCCAAGTATGAGTTTCCGCTTAAGTCCATTAAATGAAGGTGGAAATCAGTGGATTCAGTCATGGACAATTTTCTACTGGGCATGGTGGATTGCATGGTCACCATTTGTAGGTACGTTTATTGCTCGTGTGTCACGCGGGCGTACAATTCGTGAATTCGTTATTGGTGTGTTACTCGTACCAACAGTAATTGGTGCGCTTTGGTTCTCTGTTTTCGGAGGAACAGGTATTCACATGGAATTGTTCGATGGAGCGAATATATATGGCCAAATTAAAGAAATGGGCACAGAAGTAGGATTGTTTGCTATGTTAGACCAAATGGGTGGCATGGGACCGGCTTTATCTGTCCTAGCTATTTTACTTATTTCAACATTCTTTATTACATCGGCAGATTCTGCTACGTTTGTCCTAGGGATGTTAACGACACATGGTAGTTTAAACCCACCAAATCGCATTAAAATGGTTTGGGGTATTGTTTTAGCAGTAATAGCTTCGACCTTATTGTATGTCGGTGGATTAGAGGCACTGCAAACTGCGTCGATTATTGCGGCATTCCCATTTGTATTTGTTATTTTCTTTATGATTGCAGCACTATTTAAAGAGTTGCAAAAAGAAGGGCGTATGAAACAAGATAAAGTGAAACTATAATCAGTGGGAGTTTTACTGCCCGTTAATATGGGATAAATAATAGAAGGAAAGGGGCTGGTTTTATGTCAGCTCCTTTTTTGATGTAAATATTAGGAAAAGTGTGGATAGCTGTAGTTTAAAAAAGAAAAATCGATATGGTTCGACAATATCCGATATTTTACACATTATATTCATATTTTTGACAAAAATATGTCGGAAATGTGTTGTCACTTTTATGTATATGTGCTATATTATTTCCTGTAAGCGATTTCAAATAGTTTTAAAGCGCATTCAAGGGGGACATCTAGAATAATGAAACGTTACGAAAGAAAGTGGAAGCATATTTGTTTGAAACGTGTGGCACATCGAAATGTCCAAGAAAGCACGGAACCAAAGACTGAAACTCGTAAAGAGCATCAAGAGAAGCAATTGGTTCTACAAAAATAGCAATCACTTTTTCGTATATAAATGAAGTTCGATCGTTCGTTGGGGGATGGACGTGAAATAACTTTCAGCTAAGGGGTATTGTCTGATATATAGTATTACGGTAAAAAATAAGCACAGAGCATACGGCGCTCTGTGCTTATTTTTTAATGAAATCTATTTTTCTTTTTTAAATCGTACTGTTTTATCCCAACCAATTACTTGTTTCTTGCTCTTTGCACGTAAGTAAAGAATGAGACTGCGAATAAACAAATACGTAAAGAGCTGTGCGTACGTAAAGTACATAATGACGCTTATGAAAATATTGGTCGGTGTAAAGGTTCGTTCGACGCTCTGGGCACTAAATAATTGAGAAACATATGTAATATATGCGACATACCACATAAATAGTAATGGAATGCTATATTGAATTTGGAATATCCCGAGCAGTCCAATTATAAACCAAACGTTTGAAATGATTAGAAATAGCCAAAATACGACATACACTAAAACTTGTTGTAAGGAATGAACGAGAAGTTTCCCTTTAAAAAAGCTTAATGAAGAAAACATTTTTTCTAAAATGTATAAGTTTCCTTGAAGCCAACGTGTCCGCTGTTTAATAAGAATTTTTAAATGTTCAGGTTCTTGTTCCCATGTAATCGATTCCGGGACGATTGGTAAGAGATAGCCCTTTTGGGTAATTCTTAATGTTAATTCGGCATCCTCTGCAATTGCATAAGGATCATAGCCGCCAAGTTCTTCTAATGCGGAACGACGAAGAAGCATGTTTGTTCCGGTTAGTGAACCTGTTTGGAATAATAGCCAGCGTCCAGATTGCATAAGGAGCTGGAAAATCTGAAATTCTAATGAAATCATTCGTGTAAGCCAATTTCTTTTCTCATTTACTGTACGAACGTGTCCGACTGCTCCAACGGCATCTTGGGTGGTTTCAGCATGTTCTACGAGCATTCGCAGTGCATGTGGTTCAGGTTGATTATCTGCATCGTAAACACAGAAATATTCACCATCCGAAATGCTAAGGCCGTAATTTAATACACGCGATTTTCCTTTCGGCTCGCCAGGTGGTACACGAATGTGATGAATATGAGCATAAGCTTTGCCGAAGTCATCGCCAATTTCAGGTGTTTCATCTTGAGAGTTATCGTTTAATAAATAAACGTTTAGTTTGCCTGGGTATTCAATCTTTGCCATTGCTTCTAATGTATCTTTAATAACAACCCCTTCATTATGGGCAGGTATTAAAATATCTACACTTGGATAATGTTCTAGCGTACGATCTTTTCGTTTACTATTTCGATGAATTAGGCCCGCAATTGTTAAGAAAGAGTAATAAACGAGTAAACCAGAGAATAGAAAGGCGGTAAAAATCAATACATATTTAATTGAAAATGTGATGCTGATCCAGAAAACAAGTACACAAAACAAAATAAATAAAAGAAGCATAACGAGTGTCATCATAATGTGATATGTCCTTTTGTGTTGATTTGTTCTCGTTTTATTTTAATATCTTGAATTGCTTCAGCAGCAAGCCATTGCTCCATTTTTGGATGTAGACGGTTCATTACAATGTCAGCACCGGCTTCATTTGTATTTTGTAATAAAATGACTAATGTGTTGCTGTCATATTCAGCAGCAAGGTCAAAGTCAGTTCTGACTGTATCAACTAATAATGAAGCTACACGATCCATGACACTTTCCTTTGTATATTTACTAAAGGAAGTGAAATCAAAGAAAATGATAATGCCTGTTTCATTACGACGATTCATCGCAGTTGTTAATAAAGCTTGTCGTCTTTCGAATTCTTGTCTTGTTAATAATTTTGATTCTCCAATGTATTGCTCAAGCACTCTCACCCGTTCAGTTAACTCTTTATTTTTAAAGATAACCTTTTTTAATAGATGGGTTGAAATATAAACAATGAAGAAGTTAGCTGCCATCAGGAAGTGGGTAATAATATATTCCCATTGATCTAATGTACTCCATAAGTGAAGCCACGCTTGATAAAATAAATAGAATACTGAAATGATTGTTCCTAGTATGAAGAAAATAAATGCTATTTTATCAGCTAAAAATAGGAATAGTACATTTATGATGACATATATAATTGTAAAAATGAGCGCGTGCTCATATTTCGTCACATGTACAGTAGTAAAATAAAATAAAATTTGTAAAATCCACATAGAGAGGACTTTATAGGACTTGTCTTTCACGAAACTTTCCTCCTTAAAGATAATTCGCGTGGGATATTTGTAGTATGCACAATTATTAAGAAATGGACCATGTAGCTGGAAGTCTTTTTGGACGAGATACATCAAGTAGTATCCCTCTTTCACAAGAAAAAATAAACAGACATACTAATTATTGTAACGTATTGTCTATACATCTAGACGTAAAGAGTTTAATATATATAAAAATTATATTTAGAGTATATAAAAAAACCTCCTCTTTAAAAAGAGGAGGTTTTATATAAAATTATAGGAACATCATACCTGCAACTGCTGCGTTTAAGAAGTTCGCTAGTGTACCAGCGATAACTGCTTTAATCCCTAATTGTGCAATTTGTTTACGGCGAGTAGGAGCTAATGTTCCTGTTACACCTAATTGAATTGCGATAGAAGAGAAGTTTGCAAAGCCACAGATTGCGAATGTTAAAATCATATTTGTTTTTGCAGAGAACTCTGCCATGTGTGGTCCTAAGTTTGCATATGCAACGAATTCGTTGATTGCAAGTTTTTGACCGATGAAACTTGCTGCTTGTATGGCTTCGTTTGGAGAAACCCCGATTAAGATTGCAAATGGTGATAGTAAGTAACCGAAGATTAAATCAAGGCTAAGTTTAATATCGAACAAAGAACCAATCAACCCTAATAGGCCATTTAATAAAGCGATTAATGCGATGAAAGCCATTAACATTGCCGCTACGTTAATAACAAGTTGTATACCTTCAGATGCACCGCGTGCAGCTGCATCGATAACGTTTGCGTCTTCACGCTCTGTTGAAAGTTGAACATTATTATCTACTTTTTCTGTTTCTGGCATAATTAGTTTTGCAATTAATAAACTTGATGGAGCTGCCATAATTGCTGCTGCTAATAAATGCTCTAACGGAATGCCCATCGCTGCATAGCCGACAAGAACTGATCCGGCAACAGCTGTCATACCACTTACCATAATAGTGAAGAACTCACTGTTAGTTAAACGTGCTAAGTATGGTTTAATTAAAATTGGTGCTTCTGTTTGTCCTAAAAATACAGTCGTTACTGCATTTAAGCTTTCTGCCTTAGAAGTTCCAAGAAGTTTGCTTAATGCACCACCAATGATACTAACAAATTTCTGCATAATACCTAAGTAATATAAGATTGCTACTAATGAACTAATAAATACAATTGGAAGTAGTGCTTGAATAACGAAGATAAATCCCCAAGGTCCTTTTGCGTTGACTAAATCCCCAGCAACGAATCTAATTCCCTCGTAAGAAAAATTAATTAATCCTTGAACGCCGTCAGCAGCAACTTTTAAGCCTGCTTTTCCAGCATCCCATCGTAATACGATAAATGAAAATGTCATTTGTAATGCTAGCGCGATTAAAATTGTGCGCCAATTAATAGCTTTGCGGTTGGAAGATAGTAAGAAAGCAATTGCTAATACTCCAATCACGCCGCCAATTCCCCATAAAATATTCATGCAGTGCATGCTCCTTCCTCATAGTAAAAAAGTGTATAAACCAGTTGTCTATACTTTTGCGAATATAACATCTTAAGTAATTTATCATAATGGACATCGGAGGTCAAACGTCTAACGAAAAGTTTAAATAAAAAGAAAATTCTTTGAAAAAACACATATAAAATGAATAGACATGAAATAGGTTATGTTTTTTGTGGAAATATATTCATTATGATAACGTTTTGGACAATTTTTGTGGAATATAGTGTATGAAATAGGAGAATGAACGCATAATTTTTTCATAGAAAGAGAATAAGAGGAGATATTTATTGAAACCTTTAAAAAAAGAGCCTTCTAGTAATCTAGAAGGCTCTGAAACTATCACTTAAGGTGCTTTCGTATACCCTAAGAAATGACTTTTCCAATAAGAGTTGCTTAATGAAGCGATTGCTACACCTTTATCTCCAGATTGGATAAATGATCCGCCACCAAGGTAGATACCCATGTGAGAAGGACCTGCTTTATAAGTGTCTTTGAAATAAATTAAGTCTCCAGGTTGTGGACTTGAAATTTGTGGTAAGCTGCTCCAATATCCAGCAACACTTTGACGGCTAATGTTATGACCAAATTTCTTAAATACGTGGTAGATGTAACCACTGCAGTCAACGCCGTTAGCAGAAGTACCGCCCCAAACGTATGGTACGCCTTGCATAGATTTCGCGTATGCAAGTAGAGAAGAACTGTCACCGCTATTATTAGTGTTATTGTTATTGTTATTATTATTTTGATTGTTATTTTGGTTGTCGTTAGGCTTATTATCTACTGCGCCACCAACTGGTGTTTTAGATAGGAAACGTGTTCCGATGTAACCAGTTTGACCGTTGTAGTTAATTTTGCTCCATCCAGAGTTTTCAGAGATTACTTGAACCTTCTGTCCTTGTGGAAGTGCGCCTATGATTCTATAATTTGTACCTTCGCCGCTACGTACATTTAGTGCAGAAGCATTAATGTAGTAGTCACCAATTGCACCTTGGTTAGGCTGTTCAGGTTGTTTCGGTTGTTCAGGAGTAGCAGTGCCACCTTTAACGAATTTTACAAATTCGCTACTAACATAGCCTGTTTTTCCTTGGTAGTTTACTTTAAACCAGCCGTTTTCAGATCCAACTACGTTTAATGTTGTACCATTTAACACGCCGCCAATTACACTATGGTAAGCAGCAGGGCCTGTACGAACACGTAGAGATGTTGCGTTAACGACGTAAGTACCACCAGTTTGAACAGTTCCATTATTATTTTGCTCTTGGTTGTTACCTTGAGTAACGTTTTCGTTAGAGCCGCCTTTTGTTACGTAGTCTTTGCTTAAGTAAGCTGTTTGTCCTGCGTAATTGATTTTGAACCAATCTTGAACTTCGCCTACAACTTGTACTACTTGTCCTTGTTTAACAGAACCTACAGTTGGATGAGAAGTGCTAGGACCTGTACGAACGCGAAGGGAAGACACATTTACTGTATAGTTTCCGCTTGCTGGTTGAACAGTTGCTTCATTGTTACTATTGTTGTTATTGCTTGTAGAGCCAGTATTTGAAGAAGCGCCTGATACAAATTGGCTACTAACATAGCCAGTTTGTCCGTTATGGTTGATTTTCACCCAACCATTTTCTTCTCCAATTACGTTTAAAGTTTGTCCTTCATATACACGTCCTGAAACAGAACTAGAAGTGTTAGGAGCTGTACGTACACGTAATACATCAGCAGTAACTTTATTGTTTCCACCTGTACTTACATTGTTATTTGTTTTTGCACCATTTTTTGATACAAATTCGCCACTAACATAGCCTGTTTGACCATTCTGGTTAATTTTGAACCAACCATTTTCTTCTCCAATTACGTTTAATGACTGACCATTATAAACGCGAGAGATGATGTCGTGAGAAGTACTTGATCCTGCACGAACATGTAATACGCTAGTATTCACCGTATACGATGAACTGTTTGATGCGGAAGCTTGGACAGCTTGTGTAGCAGCTTTTTGTGTATTTTGTTCAGGGGCAGCTTGAACACTATCAAGTGTAGGAGCTGCTCCTCCTGCTACAGACACTGCCGCAAGACCGGCAAGGTATTTTTTCATAATTTGTCGATTCCTTTCTGTCTGTAATGTAGTGAAGAAATATTTACCAACTGTTAAAAATTCTAAAGAGCATGTCGATTACTGTCAAGACTTATGCGGGAATCTGAATATGACAAAAAGATTACAAAAAAAAATCAAGGCATAAATTCACACCTTGATTTCCATTTAAATACATATATTTGTTGTAGAAAGAGAGGCGATTATTCGTATTTAAGAAGATGAAATGTTGGATTTTAAAAGGCTTTGAGAAAATGACTTTTGTAGTAATTTGGTGATAGGCCCAACTTGCCCATCTTGAATCGCAGTTCCATCAAGGTGGGTCATCGGTAAAATCTCAATAGTCGTTCCTGTGAAGAAGCATTCATCTGCGTTATAAACATCGCGAATGCTGAAAAGCTCTTCTTTTACAGGAAGTTGAAGAGTGTTAGCTAAAGAAAGGACGTACTGACGAATAATTCCGTTTAAAATAAGGTGATTGGCTGGATGCGTATACAGTGTTCCATTTTTTATGAGAAAGAAGTTAGAGTGGCTACCTTCAGTTACAATACCATTTCGTACGAGAAGTGCTTCTTTACAACCTTTGCGCTCAGCTTTCGTATAAGCTAATACATTTGGTAATAAATTTAGCGATTTAATATCACAGCGGAGCCAGCGTGTATCAGGTTCTGATATAGCACGTACACCGTATTCAATCCATAAAGATGGTCTTTCTTTTTTTGAAATATAAGCATAGATTGTCGGAGATGTGTCATATGAGAATGCATGTGCTCGAGCTTGTACACCACGAGATACTTGTAAGTAAATTGTTCCGTCTTCGTGGAAATTATTGTTTTCAATTAATTTGTAGAGTAAGATGATGAGTTCGGCTTTTGAGAAAGGAAGTGATAATTCTATTTCTTCCATGGATCGATATAATCTTGTTAAATGTGGGTCTAATAAGTGAAAGTTTCCGTTATAAAGGCGAATAACTTCATAGACACCATCGCCAAATTGTAAACCTCTTTCTTCAAGTTCTATGTACGCGCGATGTTTTGTTGTATCAATAACTGCATCATTCCATAGTACAAATCTTTCGTATGCCAATTTTCGTCCCATCCTTTCGTGAGTACATAAATAAAGTGAAACTTTAATTAGTGGGGGTTTTTGTTTATCCTCCACTGATTATTAGCCCACATCAATCGGGCTTTTACGGGCAACAAGGCTCCCACTTAAATTCTTTGCTTCACGGCAGAATTTTGAGGCGGGAGTCTTACTGCATACAAATAGCGGGATAAAAATCACTATAGTTACTTTTATGTTGGCGGTTCTCTACATATGACGTATATGTAGAGTAGTAGTGGTAATTTATAGCATTTTGTATATACAAATTCGAAAATAAGAAATAAGAATCCTGCTTTTTGAAAAAAAAAAAGCAACATTCGTATGGAATGTTGCACAAGGAGGGTAGCTATCTTTCATAGGGACATCGTCTTTAAAGGTTTCATTTATGCAAACAAAACACTTGGAAAGACAATTATAAGAAATTGAAAACAAATGATGCGCATATTTCTCTAAGGGATCTTATTAAAGTTGAGAGATAAGAAATATGTGGAACCTTGTTTACATATTTTATTATAAAGATGTTTCGTTAATGTGGTGTAAATATTAGATGAAGGTTATGTAATTTTAAAGTTAATGTATAGAAGAATTTGTAGAGAGGAAAATAAAAAAAGAGGCTGAGATTACTCAGCGCTCTTCTTTTCTTCTTTAATAGCTGTTTTTACTTCACCAGTTTTGATTTTATTGCTTTCAGAGAAGCGAAGTAAGTCGCCTTCAATGATTTTGTCTGACATGTGTAATTCATTTTGTGCACGATCAATAAGGGGTTGAGCTTCTTCTTTCGGCAATTGTACAACTTCACCTGTGTTACGGTCGTAGAATGTACTGTTTGTGTACATGTACTTATCTGTAATGAAGCTACCGTCACGAAGAACAACGAATCCTTTATTGTCTGGTGAGAATACGTCATGACCGAATTGAATTTGATTCGTAGAATCTACACCAAGTAAGTTTAGAATTGTTGGTTTAATGTCAATTTCACCAGTTGGTTTTGAAATTGTTTTACCTTCTGTTTGACCTGGAACGTGAATAAACATCGGTGTTTTTTGTAAGTTCATATGGTCAAATGTAGTAATTTCTTCTTTTCCTAAGAACTGTGCCATTGCACGGTTATGGTTTTCAGAAATACCATAATGGTCACCGTAGAATACGATAACAGAGTTGTCGTAAATACCTTCTGCTTTTAGACGCTCAATAAAGTGTTTCATTGCTTCGTCTAAATAACGAGCAGTTACCATGTAACGATCAAATACTCCATCACCAGAATTGTACTCGTCGATTAATTTCGTACTGTCATCATAAGTGAATGGGTAATGGTTTGTTAAAGTAAGGAAGCGAGTATAGAACGGTTGCTTCACTTGTTTTAACATATCGATAGACTGATCGAAGTATTCGATATCTTTTAGTCCCCAGTTTAATTTTGTTTCTGGCGTAATCTTGTAGTCAAGTTCGTTGTAGTAACGATCATAACCAAGTGCCGGATACATAATGTTACGGTTCCAGAATGTTGCGTTGTTTGCGTGGAATACTGATGTGTGATACCCTTGCTGACGCAAAATTTCTGGAGTTGCTGTATATTCGTTGTTACCGTGTGTGAAGAATACAGCACCACGGTCTAGTGGATATAGTGAAGTATCTACTAAGAATTCAGCATCAGATGTTTTACCTTGCCCAGTTTGATGGAAGAAGTTATCGAAGTAATAACTTTCTTTCGCAAATTGGTTTAAGAATGGTGTAACTTCTTGTCCGTTAACTTGCGCACCAATTAAGAATGTTTGTAATGATTCAAGAGAGACAACAATTACGTTTTTCCCTTTTGCAGTACCATACATATTTGGATCTGGTTTACTTTGTGTTGTTTTTACATAGTTTTCTGCTTCTTGCAATTTACTACTATCAGCAAACGCTTTTTGTGAACTTGATTTTGCTTGTAAGCCAAGATCGTATGCTTGGTGTACATATAATCCTAGGTTTTTAACAAGCATAACGCGGTCGAATGAACGTGTTAATAGCTCTGGACGCTCAGCTTCTGCAAGTCCTAGGTTTACGCAGAAAATAGCAACTGTTGACACGAAGTATAGGGAACGCATCGGACGTGCTACACGTTCTGTCGGTGCAAAATCTTTCTTCTTCTTCAATAGAACGAAGAATACGATAATATCCGCAAATGCAAGGATGATTTTGAAGTTAAATAATTCTTTCACACTAGAACCTAAACTTCCGAAATTAGATGTTTGTCCTAGTACTGGTAAAGTAACGAAGTCATTGTAGAATCCGTAGAACATTACGTTACCAACAAGGATGAACGTTAAGATAAAGTTAATTCCTAGTGCTATATAGTTACGTTTTTTCCCTTTTGCAAATAATGCAAGACCCACAAACAGTAATGATGCTGCTAATGGACTAATGAATAAAATGAATTCTTGCATGAAAGATTCAAGTTTTAAATCGAAGCTAGTGCGTGTAATGATGTAGGATTTTAGCCATACGGCCAAAGCTACGAATAAAGTGAAACGCACATTTTGAAATTGTGATTTCATGGTTTCTTTCATTCATTTCCACCCTTTCTCTATCAGGCTTGGTCGATTTTGGAGCGAAAAATGTTAAAATAAAAAATACATAGTTTTCTTGGCCATAATTAGAGTTTCTATATTCACCCATATACGACTTTAACTATGCATACCCTTTTTGGTTTCTTGTGCTGCTCATAAGCATAACGTCATTTCTGTATTATACAACAAAATTCATTTCTGAGAAACACTATAACATTTTACATTTTTTGTATGTGGTTTGTCACTACCAGAGAAAACTTTAACATTCGTTTATATGCTCGTCAACTAGAAAATATAACAAAAATAGAAAAGAATGTTAAGCGGAATTGAAAGTTTTTTGGTTGAGAAATACGGATTAGACATCTTTAAGTGGTTGTCTAGAAAACTATTATATGAAGGAAAATACGAAAAAATAAACGAACACTTGTTCTTTTTGGTTTTGTTTGTTACAATGAAATTTCATTGATAGATTATGTGTAATTTTGATGAACTTTTACTGATAACATAACATATTGTAGCTTATTTCTTTTGAAAAATAGGGAGGCTTTTGAATGAAACAAAAATTTTCAGTTGAAGCGTTTTGGAAGAAAATAAAACATGTTGCGAAGCAGGCAGGGCAGTCAGTAATTTATGCGAGTTTATTGCTGTTTTACGTTTTGCAAAGACCGGATGTTCCAAAACGAGTGAAAATTATTGTAATCGGAGCACTTGCTTATTTCATTGCACCGATTGATGCAATCCCAGATTTCATTGCTGGAGTTGGTTATACGGATGATTTAGGTGCGTTAACGGCTGCATTATTACAAGCATCGATATACGTAAATGAAGAAGTGAAAGATAAGGCACGAGTGAAGTTGGCAGAATGGTTTGGTTCGGATATAGACACAGCATTTATCGATCAAAAATTAGATCAATAGGTGAGAACTGTCATAGGATGGCAGGGCGAACGTAAGCGAGGAAGTGCATTATGCCATCAGGAAGAACGCATACGAAAATAAACTTAATATCCCTTCCGGTTGTTTTGTTTATGCTCTTTTCGTATGGATTAACAAATTTTGATTTTTTATTAACTTTTGCAATTGGATTTCTAGTAGGTACTTTCTTTTTAACACCGGATTTAGATACGTATAGCAATGCGTATAATAAATGGGGATTACTCCGCATTTTTTGGTATCCATATAGGAGTGTAATGCCCCATCGTTCCTTCTTCACACATACGATTATAATTGGTGATATTATTCGTATCGTATACATGTTAATCGTGTTTTCTCCGTTTTTATTCCTATTAAATGTAATAGCATTAGGCGGGAATTTAATAGAAATTGCGAAGGAACACGAGGTTGAAATTACAACGTTTGTAATGGGGATTGTTGTGGCAAGTACGCTCCACATTATAGCGGATAAAGCGAATACGCGCCGAAAGAAAATGATGAGAAAAAAGAAGAAACGCAGAAGATAAAGTGAAACTTTAATCAGTGGGGTGTTCATCCCCCGCCGATTATCAGCCCTCATCAATCGGGCGTTTACGGGCAGCAGGGCTTCCACCTAACTTCTTTGCTCCAGCCGGATTTTGAGGTGGGAGTCTTACTGCCCACAAATAGCGGGATAAAGGACACTTGCAATTTGCAAGTGTCCTTTTTTAATCAAACGTTTGTTTAAGAGAAAGATTAAGATTTTAGTACTTTAATACCTTTCACGATATTCCAAACGAAGTAGTATAAGCTAATGATTCCGCAAATGCATAAGACGATAATTGCTCCAATTCCAAGTGTTACGTCTGGTTGATCAGATCCGATGCCCATAATTCCTAAAATAACTAATCCAATAAATGAAGCGATGCTTGGAATGATATGTGTCCATAGAGCACGTTTTGCATGTGGTTTCGTTTCAGAATCGCCCACAATCCATACGATAATAGGGAATAAGATAGGCGCAAATAATACACTAAAGTATGATAAAGCTGCTAATATTTTGTTTCCGTTCATATATATCACCTCATAAGTAATGTCCGTTGTTATACTTTTAGTATGCGATAAATTTGGCAAGCTTCCTATCGATTAACATTACAAGAACGTGACGTTTTTGTAAGATTTTTAATTTAAATGATAAAATTTTCAAAAAAATCTTTTTAAATGAAAATTGTTGTGATAAAATTCAATGGAAACGTTTTCCTGAGCGTTTTTTATTTTTAGGTTTAAAGGTATGATGACCTGATAGCCTATTGATAAGGTTATATTTATTTAAAAGGGGATTCTTTAGGGGGAGAGAACAATGAACACATGGACACAAGTTTACGATCCGTTCGGTAACATTTGGATTTCGGCAGCAGTCGCACTTATTCCAATCATCTTTTTTTTCTTAGCTTTAGCAGTTTTCCGTATGAAGGGGTATGTGGCAGGATTTATTACAGTTGTATTAACGATTTTGGTGGCATTATTTGCGTATAAAATGCCATTCACAATGGCAATGGCAGCGACCGGATACGGTTTCTTATACGGATTATGGCCAATTGCGTGGATTATCATTATGTCAGTATTTTTATATAAAATTTCTGTGAAAACAGGTCAATTTGATGTGATTCGTGCATCTGTATTATCAATTACGAATGACCATCGTTTACTCGTTATTTTAATCGGGTTTTCATTTGGAGCATTTTTGGAAGGGGCAGCAGGATTTGGTGCACCAGTAGCGATTACAGCAGCGCTTCTTGCAGGTCTTGGGCTAAATCCTTTATATGCAGCAGGTCTTTGTTTAATCGCAAATACTGCACCAGTAGCGTTCGGAGCGATGGGGATTCCAATTACAGTTGCTGGACAAGTAACAGGCATTGATCCACATAAAATTGGACAAATGGCTGGGCATCAATTACCGTTCTTATCTTTATTTGTTCCGTTCTTTATCGTATTTTTAATGGATGGTTTGAAAGGAGTAAGACAAACGTGGCCTGCTTTATTTGTAGCAGGTAGTTCATTTGCAATTACACAGTTTATTACAGCGACGTTTTTAGGGCCAGAACTTCCTGATATTACGTCAGCACTTGTAAGTTTAGTAAGTTTATCGCTATTCTTAAAAGTTTGGCAGCCGAAAGAAATTTATCAATCTAAAGAAGCGAATAGTGAAGTAGCAGCAACGACGGCGACATCTATGCCGAAACTAACGGTAGGAAAAGTAGTAAAAGCATGGTCTCCGTTCATTATTTTAACTGTGATGGTAGTCATTTGGAGCCAAAGTTTCTTTAAAGCATTATTCGCTCCAGGTGGTGCTTTAGAAAGTCTCGTATTTAAATTTGAAGTTCCAGGCTTGCATAATTTAGTAATGAAAGCAGAGCCAATTGTAAATAAACCAACACCTTATGAAGCAATCTTGAAATTAGATATTTTATCAGCGACTGGAACAGCAATTTTAATTGCTTGTATCATTTCTATCTTTATTTTGAAAATGAGTACAAAAGATGCAGTAGCAACATTTAAAGAAACGTTAAACGAACTAAAAATGCCAATTCTATCTATCGGATTCGTATTAGGATTCGCATTTATCGCAAACTATTCTGGTTTATCTTCTACATTAGCGTTAGCACTTGCAGGAACTGGCGGGTTATTCCCGTTCTTCTCACCATTCTTAGGCTGGATTGGCGTATTTTTAACAGGATCAGATACGTCAGCGAACGCACTGTTCTCAAATTTACAAGCAATTACAGCGCAACAAGTCGGTGTATCTGAAGTGCTTCTCGTTGCAGCAAATACAACGGGCGGTGTAACAGGTAAAATGATTTCTCCGCAATCGATTGCGATTGCTTGTGCGGCAGTTGGACTTGCTGGGAAAGAGTCAGATTTGTTCCGCTTTACATTGAAGCATAGTTTATTCTTCGTTACTATTGTTGGGATTATGACGTATGTGCAGGCTTATTATTTAACTTGGATGATTCCGTAAACAAAAAAGAAATAACCTTTGCATTTTTCAGAATATAGTGTATGATGGGAAAGTATCGAAAATTAAATCAGTGATAAACTAGGGGTGCCTAACGTATGCGTAGGCTGAGAGAGAAGCGTGTGAACTTCTTAACCCTTTGGACCTGATCTGGCTCGTACCAGCGTAGGGAAGTTAACGGCTTTACATAATTATGTCTTTATGAGCCAGGTCCTTATTTTTTTATGGACCTGGCTCTTTTTATTTTGGCATACGCTGGCCATATCTCGTCCTTGTCACGAACAGGGGGCAATAAAGGTTATGAAACAGTCTGTTTCTGCTGAGCAAATTGAATTGAAATCGAGTTTACCAGGGAGTAAGAAAGTGTATGTGGATGGGCCACGTGAAGGTATGAAAGTGCCGATGCGCGAGATTGAACAAAGCGATACGAACGGTGTTCAAAATCCGCCACTCCGTGTGTATGATACGAGTGGGCCTTATACAGATCCAGCGTATAAAGTGGAGCTGGAAAAAGGGATTCCAACGCCGCGCCACTCTTGGACCCTGGAGCGTGGTGATGTAGAAGGATACGAAGGGCGCGAAGTGAAACCAGAGGATGACGGTGTGAAAGTGGCTTCAAAACATACACCTGTTTTCCCGCAAATGGATCGTAAGCCACTTAGAGCGAAGCAAGGTGCAAATGTGACACAAATGCATTATGCGCGTAATGGCATTATTACGTCTGAGATGGAATATGTTGCGATTCGTGAAGGGGTAGAGCCTGAATTTGTTCGTAAGGAGATTGCAGAAGGTCGTGCGATTTTGCCAGCGAACATTAACCATCCTGAAGCGGAACCGATGATAATTGGACGTAATTTCCACGTGAAGGTAAATGCAAATATCGGAAACTCTGCTGTATCGTCTTCTATTGCAGAAGAAGTAGAGAAGATGACGTGGGCGACTCGCTGGGGTGCAGATACGATTATGGATTTATCTACAGGCAAAAATATTCATACAACACGTGAGTGGATTATTCGTAATGCTCCGGTACCAGTTGGAACTGTGCCAATTTATCAAGCGCTTGAAAAAGTAAACGGAATTGCAGAGGATTTAACGTGGGAAGTGTATCGCGATACGTTAATTGAGCAGGCGGAGCAAGGCGTTGATTATTTCACGATTCACGCTGGTGTATTACTTCGTTACATTCCAATTACTGCAAAGCGTATGACAGGTATTGTTTCGCGCGGTGGTTCGATTATGGCGCAGTGGTGTTTATTCCATCATAAAGAAAACTTCCTATATACTCATTTTGAAGAGATTTGTGAAATTATGAAGCAGTACGATGTTTCGTTCTCTCTTGGAGATGGATTACGTCCAGGTTCTATTGCAGATGCAAATGACGAAGCGCAGTTTTCTGAGCTTGAAACACTTGGTGAATTAACAAAAATCGCTTGGAAACATGATGTGCAAGTTATGATTGAAGGACCTGGGCATGTACCGATGCATTTAATTAAAGAAAATATGGAGAAAGAACTTGATATTTGTCAGGGCGCGCCGTTCTATACACTTGGTCCGTTAACGACAGATATTGCACCAGGTTATGACCATATTACATCAGCGATTGGTGCTGCGATGATCGGCTGGTTTGGAACGGCGATGCTTTGTTATGTAACGCCGAAAGAACATTTAGGTTTACCAAATAAAGATGATGTTCGCGCGGGGGTTATTACGTACAAAATCGCTGCGCATGCAGCCGATCTTGCGAAAGGACATCAAACGGCTCATCAGCGTGATGATGCACTTTCAAAAGCACGATTTGAATTCCGTTGGCGCGATCAATTTAATTTATCTTTAGATCCTGAACGTGCGATGGAGTATCATGATGAAACGTTGCCGGCAGAAGGGGCGAAAACAGCGCATTTCTGTTCAATGTGTGGACCGAAGTTTTGTAGTATGAGAATTTCGCATGATATTCGTGAATATGCGAAAGAAAATGATTTAGAAACGACAGAAGCAATTGAAAAAGGAATGAAAGAGAAAGCGGTAGAATTCAAAGAAACTGGTAGTCACTTATACCAATAACACGTTACACCTCTTTACTTGATTGATCACACTGTAGTACCTAACTTAAATATAGAAGAAGCCCCCTTTGCTAAGACGGTAGCGAAGGGGGCTTCTATTTTCTCTATAAGGCGAAGAATAGCTGTACCCAGTAGTATAAGAGGAATAATGTGACGACTGTTGTGAGCGGGATTACGATGAGAGATACACTTAAATAATCTTTCCATTTTATTCTAATTTTGTTTTGTCTTAGGATATACATCCAGATGAGGGAAGCTAGCGTACCGATTGGTAATAATAGTGAACCGATGTCACTACCAATGATATTTGCGAGATAGATAGTTTTTAATGTGACTGGATCTAGTCACATTTCTGTTAACGTAATGGTACCAATCATAAGTGCAGGGTGGTTATTGAAGACGTTAGAGAGGAGGGAAACGAGTCCGCCCATCGCAAAGCTAGCATAGAGTAGATGCTGACTTACAACTGGTTCGAGCCAACTTACAAGTGCCGCTGTTAATCCTGCGTTATGAAGCCCGTAAATAATTACATACATAGAGAAAGCGAAAATTAAAATGTGCCACGGTGTCTTTTTCAAAATATCGACTGGGTTTGTTCGTAAGTAGTACCATCTCCAGATGAGAAGAACGAGTGAACCGAGTACAGCAACAATTTCGATTGGAATCGATAAGAAGGATGCAACGAATAGAAGACAGCGCATAAGGAAGACGAAGCCTAGTACTTTTAACATGAATTTTGTACGTTTTTGTTTTGTATCAACAGGATTTTTTCCTTTTAATGGATGGAAGTTTTTCGTGAAGAAAATTTCTTCGATATCATATGAAGAAACAGGTAATCTTTCTGGTAGCTTTTTCTTTAAAACTGTATACATAAGCCATGACATAAACAATAATCCTAGTGTTGCAGGTACAAACATCATAGCAGTATGCATATAAAGAGTCATATGGACGATATTTAAGGCAATTAAGTTTACAATATTACTTACACCAATTGGTGCACTAGATGCAGTGGCGATTAAAGCACCGCTTAATAAATAAGGGATTTGTTGATGAGGTTTTAATTGAAGGTTTCTCAGTAGTAAAATTAAAATCGGAGTTGTAATTAAAATACTACCGTCGTTATTGAATAAAAGAGTCATAAGAAAACAAAGTAATTGAATATACCAGTATAAACGGCGACCGGAGCCCTTTGCTAAATTTGCAAGTTTCGCTGCGGACCAGTGGAAGAAGCCGAAGCTTTCTAATATAACCGCCATAACGATGGTCGCTAATATTGTTATGGAGGCACCGCCAATTTTACTTATAATGTCCATGACGTCTGGTTTTGATACAAGTCCAGTAATGAGGATAATGCCAGCGCCAATTGCTGCTGGCCACGCCTCATTTAAACCACGAGGGCGCCAAAAGATAACAATCATCGTTAAGAAGAATACAATAATAGTAATCCATATTTCAATGCTCATATTTAACCTACCTTTCTATTTTCCTTTGAACAAATCTAGCTTGTCACAAGTTTATATTGGTAGTATATTCAGCAGAAAATAAGAAGAACTAGACATATAATGGAATGGAGTGAATATGTGTTTTTTGAGCTATAGGGCAAGTATCGGTGGTAGTGTAATAACTATTAGGAGAGACGTCTAATAAATGAGGGGCATTCTATATACGAATGCCCCTCATTTATCCCGCTATTTGTGAGGGCTAATACCCCCCCACTGATTAAAGTTTCACTTTATTATTTTTCCTTCAAAAAAGTTCGATCCTTCAAGAATAAATTCCAGAAGAAAATGAATCCTGGTAGTAAAATTGCAATCCCGATTGCATAAAGAATAAGAAGTGCATAGAATGTTTCGACCGTCGTAAAGCTTGTAAATACAGTTACGTCCGGGTAAATGATATAAGGTAAATGGGCGACGCCGTAAGCATAGCTTGCAAATGCATATTGAGCGACGACAGCTAAAACTGCAATGCGAGGAAAGCCTAGTGTGCCATACTTCTTATTTGTCCACCAAAGGGAAGAATATCCGATAACAAATAAAATGATAGAGACTGTAAACCATGGAAATTGCTTTATTAGTCCTTGCATAAGCCAGTGTGTTTCAGGGTCCATTACAACGAGAGCGATAATAGCAGTCACGAGCGTTGCAGGACCAAGTATGATGGCATTTCTTCTATAAATTCGGTACGTATCTTCAGAACCTTGTTCCCTAGCAAAATCAGCAAGAAAGAGAGATGATAGAAATAGTTCCGAAGTGAGTCCGAAGAGCATATAACAATAAATAACGGGACTAGAAAGAAGTTTTCCGTAAAGGAGCACTTCTTTTCCTTCAGACATCGTAATATAGGCACCTTCTGTAACGGGCAGAACGGTAATTAATAGAGCTGGAATTAAGAGCCCAGTAATACCTGAAATAATACGAAGAAGGTGTTGGTACTTTGGCAGGGAGTAAGCAAATACCATAAATGTACTGCGAATCGCAACGAGTACTAAAATTAACATAACTGGTACAAACATAACGGTTGCCAGGGTAAAGGCTGCTTTTGGAAAGAAACCGAGAAAAGCGACAACGACAAAGACAAGAAACGTATTTGTTACTTCCCACGTTGGTGATAAGTACCGATTAGCAAGCTTGGCAGCAAGCGTCGGGTGTTTAGCGTATACCATGCCCCAAAAACCAGCTCCAAAATCAATAGACCCTAGTATGCTATATACGAAAATAAGAGCCCATAAGATGATGATTGCAATGCTTTCCTCATGCACGAGAATCGCCTCCTTCGTGATGTAAATCATTCTTTAACGGATGTTTCTTAAAGAATGTCCGTAGTACAAAGACTGTTAAAATACCGAGTCCAATATATAAAATGATGAATAAAACAAATAAAGGACCGACGAAGTCAGCGCGTGTAGAAGCATCTACCGTGCGTTGCATGCCATAAATTGTCCATGGCTGACGACCACTACAACTAAAAATCCATCCGAATTCAATACCGAGCAACATAATGGGTCCACAGGCGGCAGCTCCCCAAAGAAGCCACTTCGGTAACTCTACTCCTTTTTTTCGGTAAACAAAGTACCAATATAAGAGGGCAATAGCTGCAACTGCAAAGGTAAAGGCAGCGGTGCCGACCATTAAGTTGAACAGTGTATGTGTGTAAAATGGTGGCCATGTTTCTTGTGGGAATTCATTTAGCCCTTTTACAACGGTGTTAGGGTCTAGTCCTACTAATAAGCTAAGCATGTTCGGAATTTCAAGGGCATAGTTTAGTTCAAGTGTGTTAGGATCCACAACCCCGCCAATCGATAAAGGAGCGTGTGATGTTGTTTCAAACAAAGCTTCAGCAGATGCTAGTTTTTCAGGTGAATGTTTATGTAAGGCAATAGCAGATTCGTGTCCTGAAAGCCACATCGTAGCACCTGTGATAAATGTAACGACAAGCCCTAGCAGCAATCCTTTTTTATGGTAAGCAACTTCACGTGCACTTAAATTTTTCTTTAATAATTTAAATCCAGCGATAGAAGCGATAACAGCTGCTCCAGTTGTATAGGCTGTAATAACGACATGGAATGCACTTGTGCCAAAGCTAGGATTAAAGAAAGCTTTCCACGGATCAACGTTAAAAACTGAGCCATCTGGCCCCATTGAAAAGCCCGCAGGTGTATTCATCCATGTATTTGCTGATGTAATAAGCACGGCGGATGCAGTGGCACCAATCATAACGAAAAATAGCGAGATTAATCTCATAACTGGAGGTAGTTTATCAGCTGCATATACATAAATAGACATGAATAAAGCCTCTAAAAAGAAGGCGAAAATCTCAATTTGAAACGGAACGGAAATAACTTGACCAACAATTTTGGCGAAACCAGGCCAAAGAAGTGAAATTTGTACACCAACAATTGTTCCAGTTGGAATTGCTACACCGAGAAGGATAGCAAAAGCTTTTGTCCATCTTTTTGCCATAATGGCATAGTCGGAATCTTTCTTCCAGTGATAGAGTATTTCACTTATAAAAATCATTAAAGAAAGCCCGACTCCAAGCGTTGCAAAGATAATGTGGAATGCTAATGAAGAACCAAAAAATGCCCTTGCTAATGTTACGGTATCCATATGTATACTCCTCTTCTTTTTTGCCATTATTTTCTGATTGAATTGGAAAATTTATTCAAAAAAACTGCCAAAAATATATATGAATTTAAAAAAGGGAATGTGGTAATGCTGTTTTTGAATATTCTAAAAAGAAAGAAATGTTTATTAGGTAATATTTTGTTTGTTTTTTAGGGAGGAATCTTTTATAATCTTTTATGCGAACATAAGTTCTTTTTGGCGTGCTGCATTTATAAAATGAAGAAGTTTATGTGAAATGGAGAGGGTGTTTTATGTATCCTGAAGTCATTAAAAAGATGGCATTTTCAAGAGAGCATAGAGATTTATTATTAAAGTTATATAATAAAGAAATTACGCGTCGTGAATATGATCGACTTGTGGAATCGCTATATAGACCTTCTAAAGAGGCTTGCGAAGGATAAGGTGGGAGAGACAATCTAAAGGATTGTCTTTTTTATATTTGCGTATGTTCTGGTAAAATTAAGGTTAGCCTTAAAAGGAGGTGAAAAGCTTGCGAAAACGTTTATATATAGGGATTGGGGTTATTCTCTTAATCGCTTTAGGTGGAATTGTATTTTGGTCGGCTTTACAAGGAAACCGTACGGAGCATTTTATTTTAAGGCATATGGTAAATGAAAATGGGACACTTGCAACGTACCGTTTAGCAGATACAAAGGCAGGAACGGGTGAAGCGAAGGGCCGTGAAGCTTTATCAGAATCGGCAGGACTCTGGTTACAATATACGCTTGATAAAGATGATCAGTCGCTATTTGATGAACAAGTAAAGGTCATTCAAAATAATTTTGTACATAAGGATCACATCGTGTTATGGAAAATCTCTGAAAAGGGAGAAATGCAGTCAGCCACAAATGCACTTATAGATGATCTTCGTATTATTGAACAATTATATCGTGCTTATGAAATGTACAAGGAAGAGCGCTATAAAAACCTTGCTGATCAATTGAGCAATGCTGTACTTCGTTACAATAAAAAAGATAATTATTACGTGGATTATTATGATGCAGATGCAGGTAAACAAAATAAGTTTACAACAACATCTTACATAAATCCTCATGCATTCTCTTATATGAAAAAGTACGGAAAAATTTCTGCACAGCAGTATCAGGAAGTTGTTCAGTTTTTAGCTAATTATCCGAGAGAAGGTTGGGCATTTCCGAAAGAGTATAAAGAAGATGGTACATTTACGTACGATAAAGAAGTGAATCTTATTGATCAATCATACGTTGCTTATCATCGCAGTTTAGGCGGTCTTTCATCAGATGCTTATTTGGAATTTATAAAGAAAAAATTCCAAGAGGACGGAAAGTTATACGGACGTTATAACTTAGAAACGGGAAAACAAGCTGTGAACTATGAATCACCAGCATCATACGGATTAACAATTTTGTACGTACTACAAACAGGTGATACAACGTTTGCGAAGGAATTGTATGAGCGAATGACTACATTCCGGAATGATAATGTATTTAGTAGATATTATGGTGGATATGTAACAGGTGAGAATAATAATACACATATTTTCGATAACGTACTACCGCTTTTAGCTGAAATGGAATTAGAGAAGAGTAAAAAATAGAGTGCCACCCTAGGGGTGGCACTTTTTTCTTATTTCTTTTCCATAACTGCAAAGTAATTGTTTTCATTATCAGCAAAGTTGAATGCTCTACCAGTAGGTAAATCTACAACTTGTCCAACTGTAACATTTTTCTCAGAAAGCTCTTTATAAAGTTGATCTAAGTTATTAGAGAAGAACATAAGTGAAGGGGTATTTAAGTTTAATTCAGGTTGCATCTTCGCAATTAACGTCTTATCGTGAAGGACAATGCTTGTTCCAGCTTCTTTCGCCGGCGCAATTTCAATCCAGCGAAATCCTTGGCCGTTATTTTCTTCCGCAACGATTTGGAATCCTACTGTTTCTGTCCAAAATTGTACTGATTCATCTTGGTTATTTACATATAACATAATTTGTCCAATTTGATTAATCATAGGTGTCTCCTACTTTCTTTTCTTATATGAAATACTATTATATCAAATATATGGTTTAAATACTTTTTCATGATTTTTCCGAATGGCAATCTTTGCCCATTTCATATTTGTCGTAGGGGAAGGCCCTGTAACCCATGTATGAAATGGTAGTGTACTGCAAATGACCATTGCTGAAATAGAGATTGTGGTCGTTAATATAAATAGTAATAGGCTATATAATATTGTGTTTTCTTGCAGTGCGAATAAGGAAAGAAATTTTGTACATAGTTGCAAGAAGAAAAAATGAGCTAAATAAGCGCCATACGTGTAATTCCCGATAAACCGTAAAGCTTTATATAAGAAACCACGTCGCTGTACAATTGTAATAGATAACACGTACAGTATCATAATTTCACAAACAATATATAAAAACATGGACGGTTTTAAATAAGTAGAAACCGTTAAATGAATAGAATTGGCGCCGTAAAAACTAAATAACTCATAATTGATGAATAAAAATAAGATGAAAAATAGTATTGTGATAAGCGGAATATGTTTCATGACAAATATACGCCAAGTTTTTAATGCTACAGCAGCTATTCCTCCCATGACGAAATAGAATGAGTAGAAGAAGAAGGAACGATCTGTATAATGTAAAATGGTTGAACTAGTCAGTTTCTCTCCATTAAAAATGTAGTGAGAAGAGTACCACATTAAGAAGAAATATAGACAAGCGAAAATGGTCATATATTTATATATGTCTTTTTTATTTTCTGTTCGTTTTTGAAACCAATAAAATAGTGTGCATAGTAACGGGAACAATAAGTGAATTTGGAACATCATAATAACGTACCAAAGATGAGGTGCAGCCGTCCCGAGTAATAAACTTTTTATTCCGCCTTGTAGTGTAATGATATCGTTTGTTGTTAATAGATAAAGAATAGACCAGAAGAAATAAGGGATAAGTAAATGTGCGGCTTTTTCATAAATATATTCTGTATAAACGAGTTGCTTCGTATATTGCCGAATTAAATGGAAGCCGACGATAAATATGAATGCAGGCGCTGAAAATTTTGCAAGATTAAATAGTATGCCCATAATGAGGGATTGCTCGAGTAAGACATTTCCTTGATTCATTGTATATAATAAGGAACTTTGCAAAACGACAGCAAGAAATGCAATGCTTTGCAAAACTTTAAATTCTGGTGCGCTTTGTGTCATTGTGTCCATCTCCTTTTCCATACATGATTATAGTACGGAGAAAGGATGAAAGCTGTGGAATATTTGTGAAGATTATAACAAATTCGTGGCAGGATGGGATTATATTAACGGTTTTGTTAATATATCTATCGTAACTTCCAATATATCGATTTACTGAAAAATAACGACAAAAAGAGGATGCTCGTTTTGGAGCATCCTCTTTCTATATATTAAGCAAATTTATTTTTGATCCAGTTTTTACCTTCTACAAGACGAGCTGTCATTACGGCACAAGCGTTATCTCCTGTTACGTTTAACACTGTTGCAGGAGGGTCAATGATTGTACTAATTGCTGCGATAATTGGCAATGCTTCTGGCGGGAATCCGTATAGAGAAACGATTAACATTTCACCAATCATACCCCCGCCCGGAATAGCGCCCATTACTGTTCCTACTAATAGAGAAACAACAAGTGCAATTGCTAATGTTTTCGGTCCTTCGAATTCCATGTTGAAAATACCGAATAAGAAAGCAATTTTTAATACCCCGCCTAAAACAGATCCGTCTTTATGAAGTGTAGATCCAAGAAGGACAACTGTTTCACGGACGTCAGAAGAAATACCCATTTTCTTCGTTGCTTCTAAGTTTGCTGGAATA
This sequence comes from Bacillus cereus, assembly GCF_015071065.1. Taxonomy (GTDB): domain Bacteria; phylum Bacillota; class Bacilli; order Bacillales; family Bacillaceae_G; genus Bacillus_A; species Bacillus_A cereus_BA. The sequence goes on from NZ_VOVA01000004.1 coordinate 146,613, forward strand.
CTTGCGGCACTACTACAAGTTGCAAGTGATGTAACTGTAGGAGAGACCATGTTCTTCCAAAAGATTTGTACACCTTGTTTGCGGCCCGCAAGGTACGCATAGAATGTAAAGAATACAAAGAAGTAAATAAGAGAAGCTGGATAGTATACCATTGCTGCTCGGAAGTAAGTTCCAAGAAGTTGTGGTCCGAATTCACCAACTAATGCTGCGAAGTAAGCAGCAAGTCCAATTGGAGCGTAGTACATAATGAAAGATACGACTTTCATTGAAATTTCTGCACCAGCTTGTAGGAATGTAGCGAATGGTTTTCCTTTTTCACCAACTGCTGAAGTTGCAACCCCCATTAAGATAGAGAAGAAAATAAGGGCTAACATGTTCTCACGAGATAGTAACTTTGAAAAGTCTGATACTGTTATGATACCGACAATTTGATCAGCAACGCTAACTGCTTTTTCAGCTTTATCAGGCTGCGTTAGTTCTAATACAACACCTTGTGCTGGCGGGAATACTTTCACGATAATAATCATAAAAATAGCAGCTAAAATACTTGTAAATAAGAAAGTTCCAGCCATACTAGACATAATTTTACCGAAACGTTTTAATCCATCCATATTAGCAATAGATGACGCGATGCTAAAGAACACTAACGGTACAACAATCGTAAACATTAAGTTTAAGAAAATGTCACCAAGCGGCTTTAAAGCAACTGCATCGGCACCCATGAAATAACCAATGAAACCACCAATTAGGATAGAAGATAATAAAATAAGCGGAAAGCGATATGCTTTCATAAATATACCCTCCTATCGATTATAAAAAATCATACTGAATCATTATAGCGAGTTAGAGACTTCTTTACTAGGAAAATACGGATAAATGGAATAGCGTGAAAACCGAGAAATTTTTGTTTTTAAGCTCGGCATACAGTGAGAAATCTAGACATATATATTTGTAACCTAGTGGTGGCAAGGGCTGTACCATAACTGAGGTTTAGAAAAAGAGGGAGGGAAACAGGATGAATATTTTGCTTTGCTGTGCAGCGGGAATGTCTTCCAGTTTGATAGTTACAAAAATGGAGAAAGCAGCACAGGCAAGGGGGATAGAGGTAAAGATTTGGGCTGTATCAGGTTCAGCAGTGCGAGATCATATTGATGATGCAGATGTACTTTTACTTGGACCACAAGTACGTTATTTATTACCGAAAATGAAAGAATTATGTAAGGAGAAAGGAATTCCTGTTGATGTCATTCAATCCGTCCATTACGGACTTTGTAATGGAGAGGCTATCTTACAAGCAGCTTTGTCAATGAAACCATAAGGAGAGTGGGATAGATGATAAAGGTTTTAGAGAAATATGTGATGCCAGTGGCAGGAAAGGTTGCAGAGCAGAGGCATTTGCTAGCAATTCGTGATGGACTTGTCTTGACGATGCCTTTCTTAATTATCGGATCAATTTTTCTTATTATTAGTACATTACCAATCCCAGGGTATAATGAATTTATGGCGAGTTTGTTCGGGAAAAACTGGAACATAGCATTAGGGTATCCAGTTAGTGCAACTTTTAATATAATGGCTTTAATAGCTGTTTTTGGAATCGCTTACAGGTTGGGTGAGTATTATAAAGTGGATGCTTTAGCATCTGGTGCATTATCGCTTGTAACCTTTTTACTCGCAACACCATTTCAAGTTGCATATATTGTTCCGGGTACGAAAGAAAGTATACTCGTAGATGGAGTAATTCCAGCGGCATTAATGGGAAGCCAAGGTTTATTTGTAGCGATGATTATTGCAATTATATCTACTGAAATATACCGATTTCTTGTGCAGAAAAAGATGATTATAAAGATGCCTGAGACAGTTCCACCAGCAGTAACGCGTTCATTTGCAGCACTTATTCCAGGATTTATTGTTGTGACAGTTGTTTGGATCATTAGATTAATTTTTGAACAAACAACTTTCGGAAGTATTCATAATGTTGTAGGGAAGCTGTTGCAAGAACCACTTAGTGCACTTGGTGCCAGTCTTTGGGGCGCGGTAATCGCAGTTATTATTGTCCATGTCCTTTGGGCGTGCGGAATTCATGGAGCTACAATTGTAGGCGGTGTAATGAGTCCAATTTGGTTATCGTTAATGGATCAAAATCGTATTGCTTTTCAGGCTGGGCAAGACGTACCGAATACGATTACCGCACAGTTCTTTGATTTATGGATTTATATGGGCGGTTCTGGGGCAACTCTTGCTTTAGTTGTCGGAATGTTATTATTTGCACGAAGTCAGCAGTTAAAAAGTTTAGGTCGATTATCAATTGCACCTGGTATTTTTAATATTAATGAAATGGTAACGTTCGGTATGCCAATTGTCATGAATCCACTGTTACTTATTCCATTTATATTAGTTCCAGTTGTGTTAACGGTTGTTTCTTATTTCGCAATGGAATGGGGATGGGTAGCTCGCCCAAGTGGTGCTGCTGTAACATGGACTACACCAATTCTATTTAGTGGATATTTAGGATCGGGTGGTAAATTCTCAGGAGTTATTTTGCAACTTGTTAACTTTGCACTAGCATTCTTTATTTACTTACCGTTCTTAAAAATATGGGATAAACAAAAATTGGCGGAAGAAAAGGGGGAGTAAAGAACTAAAATGGATATGATAGAGACGAAAGCTTTTCATTTAATCTTACACGGGGGAAATGCGAGAAGTTGCTCAATGGAGGCAATTGATTGTGCTAAGCGCGGTGAATTTAAGGAAGCGGAAGCTAAACTACAAGAAGCGTTAAATGAATTGCAAGAGGCGCACCGTTTACAAACAGAGCTCATACAGAAAGAGGCTGGCGGGGAAAAGACAGAAGTTACCCTGCTGATGGTACATGCGCAAGATCATTTAATGAACGCAATTACAGTGAAGGAATTGGCGAGTGAGTTTGTAGAATTATATAGGAAGATGTCAGTAGCTGAATGAACCTTGCTTATGCAAGGTTTTTTTATGTTTTTAAAAGAAACTGTTATGCCGAAGCGAAGACCATATTATATTGGAAGAAAAAAATTCCCTCAATAAATAATCGGTTAAAATAAAGAAATACTTTTCACTGAAAAAATTTTTCAGTGTTTTTTTGTTTCAAACACAACTAGACAACTAAACACTAATCTATTTTCATACAGTTATGTGTTAAAAGCGTGTTGTTTTATAACACACTGTGTGTTTTTTTGGTGACACACTGATTGAAAGCGGTAACACACAAAAAGATCGCTCGAAAAAACGCTGATTTTAGGCGTTTTAAAAAGTTGGCACGCTAATTGCATTAATAAATAGCGTAAAGAAAAATAAAAAACATAAATTTTTTATACCACACAAGGGGGATTTATAAATGAATATTTTATTATGTTGTTCAGCAGGGATGTCTACAAGTTTACTAGTTACAAAAATGGAAGCGGCTGCAAAGGCTCGTGGTCTAGAAGGTAAGATTTGGGCTGTATCTGGGGATGCAGTAAAAAACAATATCGATCAAGCAGATGTATTATTACTAGGACCACAAGTTCGTTACATGCTCTCTACAATGAAAACGCTTGCTGACGAGAAAAACGTTGGAGTCGACGTTATTAACCCAATGCACTACGGCATGATGAATGGAGAAGCAGTTTTAGATCACGCATTAACACTTAAAAAATAATTAGGGGGGAAGCGAAATGCAAAAATTTATTGCATTTATGGAGAAGTATATTGTTCCTGTCGCTGGTAAAATCGGATCGCAACGTCACTTAGCTGCGATCCGTGATGGATTTATTGCAGTTATGCCACTTATTTTAGTTGGTGCACTTGCATCACTAATTAATGGTTTTCCATCTGAAGCTTTCCAAGATTTCATGAAAGGTTTGTTTGGTGAAACGTGGAAACAAGTTGGCGGTGGAATGTGGACTGGTTCTTTCGCAATTCTAGCACTCATCATAGCATTTACAACAAGTTATAACTTAGCAAAATCTTACGGCGTTGATGGTTTGTCAGCAGGTATTATTTCATTTGGTGCGTTAATTATTCTTACACCAACAACACCGAAAGAAGGCGGATTGAACTTAGCTTGGACAGGTGCACAAGGGTTATTCGTAGCAATTATCGTGGCACTTCTTGTTACTGAAGTATTCCGTTTCTTTGTACAAAGAGAAATTACTTTTAAAATGCCAGATGGAGTACCACCGGCAGTTTTAAGATCTTTTGCAGCTTTAGTGCCAGCATTTGTTATCTTAACAGCAGTTGCAGGTATTCAATTAGCGGTGAACTTAGCTGGTACAAGTGTTCATGAGTTTATCTTTAATACGATTCAACTACCATTGCAAAGTTTAGCAGGGACATTACCAAGTGCAATTGTCATTGTATTCCTTGTTCATCTTCTTTGGTTCTTCGGTTTACATGGTCCAAATATCGTTGGTGGTATTATTGAGCCATTATACTTACCGGCATTAGAGAAAAATATTAAGTTATTCCAAGGTGGCACATCTGCATTTGATGTTCCAAACATTGTTACAAAACCATTCTTTGATACTTTCGTATATCTTGGTGGTTCTGGTGCAACATTAGCGTTCTTAGTGGTCGTATTACTTGTAGCGAAAAGTGCACAACTACGTGGTGTATCTCGTCTATCAATTGGTCCAGGTGCATTCAACATTAACGAACCAGTAATCTTTGGTACACCGATTATTTTAAATCCAATTTTATTCTTACCGTTTATCCTAACACCAATTGTATTAGTAATTACTTCTTATACAGCTATATCTATTGGTTGGGTACCAAAAACAGTTGTGATGATTCCATGGGCAACACCACCAATTATTAGTGGTTATCTTGTAACAGGTGGACATATTTCTGGTGCGATTCTACAGTTATTCAACTTTGTAATTGCAATGGTAATCTATTATCCATTCGTTGTGTTATGTGACCGTTCAGTTGTTCGTACTGAAAAAGCAGCAGCGCAAGGAAATAACAACTCTGTACCTATGTAACATAGAGATTGTTCTCACTGATAACATTATCTGTGAGAACAATTACCTTTATATCATGTTCAGAAAGATGAGATCCATCTAGAAGAACACCAAAATATGATTAATAAAATAATAATTTAATAGACATGTTCAAACTGAAGAGGTACTTATATCGGTTGAACTTTATAGAGAGGGCGGAAATTATGATGACTACAGCAGAACAAATTCCATTCCAATTGATTTTAAATAGTGGTAATGCACGAAGCTTTGCAATGGAGGCACTTCAATTTGCCAAACAGGGGAAAATGTCAGAAGCTGATGAAGCGATGGTAAAGGCGAAAGAAGCGATTAATGAAGCGCATCATTTCCAAACAGAGCTCATACAATCAGAAGCAAGAGGAGAAAAAACAGAAATTAGTGTTCTTTTAATTCATGCGCAAGATCATTTAATGAATTCTATTACAGTAAAAGAATTAGCAGCAGAGTTTATCGATCTTTATAAAAAGCTTGAAGCGAAAGGGGAATAAAGCATGACTGGAATTAAAATTGTTACAATCGGCGGTGGATCTAGTTATACACCAGAGTTAATTGAAGGATTTATTAAACGTTATGATGAGCTTCCTGTTCGTGAAATTTGGTTAGTAGATATTGAGGCAGGAAAAGAGAAGTTAGAAATCGTTGGTAACTTAGCGAAACGTATGGTAAAGAAATCAGGCTTACCAATTGATATTCATTTAACACTTGATCGCCGTGAGGCATTAAAGGGTGCTGACTTCGTAACAACGCAGCTTCGCGTTGGTTTGTTAGAAGCTCGTGCAAAAGATGAAGCAATTCCATTAAAATATGATGTAATTGGTCAGGAAACGAATGGTCCTGGTGGTTTATTCAAAGCGCTGAGAACGATTCCTGTTATTTTAGATATTTGTAAAGATATGGAGGAACTTTGTCCGAACGCATGGCTTATTAACTTCGCAAATCCGGCTGGTATGGTAACTGAAGCTGTACTTCGCTATACGAACATTGAAAGAGTAGTTGGTCTATGTAACGTTCCAATCGGAATTCGTATGGGTCTTGCGAGATTACTTGAAGTAGATGCAAGTCGTGTACACGTTGATTTCGCTGGTTTAAATCATATGGTATACGGATTAGATGTATACTTGGATGGCGTAAGCGTAATGGATCGTGTATTAGAACTTGTAACAGATCCAGAAAAGCAAATTACGATGGAAAACATCGCTGCGCTTAACTGGGAGCCAGACTTTATTCGCGGTCTTCGTGCAATTCCATGTCCATACCATCGCTACTACTACAAAACACGTGAAATGTTAGAAGAAGAGAAAGAAGCTTCAATCGAAAAAGGTACACGTGCAGAAGTAGTAAAACAATTAGAAGATGATTTATTCGAGTTATATAAAGACCCGAATTTAGATATTAAACCACCACAATTAGAAAAGCGTGGCGGAGCGTATTATAGTGATGCAGCATGTAGCTTAATTACGTCTATTTACAATAATAAAGGTGATATCCAGCCTGTTAATACACGAAACAACGGAACGATTGCAAGCTTACCACATGATTCTGCTGTTGAGGTGAACTGTATTATTACGAAGGAAGGTCCAAAACCAATTGCGGTTGGAGACTTACCAGTACCAGTTCGCGGTTTAGTACAACAAATTAAATCATTTGAGCGCACAACAATTGAAGCTGCTGTTACAGGGGATTATCATAAGGCGCTGCTTGCTATGACAATTAACCCACTTGTACCATCAGATACAGTTGCAAAACAAATTTTAGATGAAATGTTGGAAGCACATAAAGAACATCTTCCACAATTCTTTAAGAAGATAGAGAAATAAAGCGGCGCTATTTAGCCCGCTTTTTTTAATTCTAGTAGGAGGTATTACGATGATTAAGCTAATTGTAAATGCAGATGATTTCGGTCTTACGGAAGGTACAAATTACGGAATTATTGATGGACATAAAAACGGGCTTGTAAATTCAACGACGATGATGATGAATATGCCAGGGACAGAGCATGCCGTACGTTTAGCGAAAGAGTATAAAACGTTAGGAGTAGGAGTGCATCTCGTATTAACGGCAGGAGAACCGCTTCTTAAAGACGTTCCATCACTTGTGAGCAGCGATGGGGCATTTCATAAACAAGGCGTCGTATGGGAAGGAAATATAAGTCCAGAAGAGGTAGAAAGAGAATGGACTGCTCAAATTGAGAAATTTTTATCTTACGGATTAATACCGACTCATTTAGATAGTCATCATCACGTGCATGGGTTACCGATTCTACACGACGTTCTTGAGAGATTGGCAAGTAAATATAACGTTCCGATTCGTCGTTGTGAAGAAGAGCGAGCGGTGCGCCCATTTTCAGATGTGTTTTACAGTGATTTTTATGCTGACGGTGTGACGGAAGATTATTTTGTGAAGCTAAAAGAAAGAGTACAGGACGAACAAACGGTAGAAATTATGGTGCATCCAGCTTATATTGATCCAGAGCTTGTGAAACGTTCTTCTTACGTAATGGATCGGGTAAAAGAGTTGCGTATTTTAACGGAGAGCGAGTTGCCTGAGGGAATGGAGCTTGTGAAGTTTTAATAGAAAAAAACGACGGCTAAATGGGGCCGTCGTTTTTTGTGCTTACAAAATGGATAGAACATATCCACCGAAGGCTCCGAGTATAACGATAACCCAAGGTGGTGTTTTCCAAAAAGCGAGTAAGCAAAATAGAAGGGAAGCAAAAACGAAATCTACAGAATTCATAATTGTACTCGTCCAAATTGGATCATAAAAAGCTGCGAGTAAAATACCGACAACGGCTGCGTTCACTCCAAGTAGTGCACCTTGTATGAAAGATACTCTCCTTACACTGTCCCAAAATGGTAAAACGCCAACAACGAGCAGGAAGGCAGGAAGAAAGATAGCGATCGTTGCAACAACTGCTCCGGCGGTTCCATTTAACACTGCTCCAATATAAGAGGCGAATGTAAATAGTGGTCCTGGCATTGCTTGTGTTAATCCGTATCCAGCTAGAAATTGTTCTTTTGTCATCATCCCGTTTTGTACAAATTCACTTTCAAGAAGAGGAAGTACGACGTGTCCCCCTCCGAATACAAGTGCACCAGAGCGATAGAAGCTGTCAAATAAAGAAATGAAATAAGAGTACGGTCGTAACATTGGTAGTAGTATTAATAGTCCGAAGAATAAGGTGAGACAAGAAATTGCTACCATTTTTGAAATAGGTACGTTTATTTTATTTGCTTGGTTAACGGGTTGGTCACGATATAAAAACCAGCCGATAAAGCCAGATACTATAATGAGAATGACTTGTGTCCAACTACTTGGCCATAATAGGGCGATTGAGGCAGTTGCAATTGCGATTGTTGCACGGTTTCGGTCCGGTGTTAACTTTTGAGCCATTCCCCATATTGCATGAGCAACAATTGCGACCGCTACAAGTTTCAGTCCATGAATCCAGCCTGTACTTCCTAGTTCGAACTGGTTAAGGAATGAAGCGAAGAAAACTAAAACGAGTACAGACGGTAGAGTGAATCCAATCCATGAAATAATGGCTCCTAATAATCCGCCGCGCAATAAGCCAACTCCCATCCCGACTTGGCTGCTAGCAGGGCCAGGAAGGAATTGACATAGTGCTACTAAGTCTCCGTAACTTCGTTCATCCATCCATTTTCTTTTTTGCACGTATTCATGATGAAAATAACCAAGATGGGCGACAGGGCCTCCAAATGAAGTAAGTCCTAATTTAAATGAGACGAGAAAAATCTCTAATAATGATTGAATAGAATAGTTATTATTTTTCAAAAGACCCTCCTAGAATGTTTTCCTAAGTGCATTATACAAGAGGCAGTAAAGTGAATGAAATGATTTCTATGTAAAGATTTTGTGAATCTTTTAGTTGTAATTAAAAATTGAAAAAGTCATAAATGATTATGTCTAAACCATAAAGTAGTAGAAGTAGTGCTGGGAAATTTATATGAGGAGAATGCCCGTATGACAACACATTTCTTTGCTAGGTTAACAGGGAAGAGGGAAGTAGCTCCTGTAAATACAGAAGCTTACGGTGTAACAGAGCTCATTTTTAGTGAAGATTTAAAGAAGTTGCAATATCGGGTCATATTAAAAAACATAAAAAAAATCACGTCATGCCAAATTCATTTAGGAAAAGCGAATCAAATTGGGCCAGTTGTTTTAAGTTTGTTCGGTCCGTTAGAGCAAGGAATTAGTGTGAATGAAGGAGTCGTTACTGGTGTAGCTAAAGTGGAGGATTTTGAAGGGCCTTTGCAGGGGAGAGCATTTGACAGCTTGTTTCAAGAGATAATGCAAGCAAATGTATATGTAAATGTTTATACGAAATCTAATAAAAAGGGGGAAATAAGGGGGAGAATAAGGGAAGTAAAGAAGTAAACGAAAAGGCTGTCCAAAAAACATTTTGGAACAGCCTTTTCTAATTATATAGAGTGCTACTATTGTTGATTATTGTCGGTAAATCGCTAATATAATTTCACTTACTACGTACTAGAGTACTACTCGAAAAAGAGAAGCTATACACTATTGCCTAGTTTAACTTTTTACAGGTTGATTTTTGATAAAGAAGTCCATTACATAAAATACTTCGTCATCGGGTATTTGTATTTCAAATGTATTTTCGATAGGTTGCAGTGCTTTTTTTACTTTCATATACATCCAGTACTCATCTTGTCTTCGTTTCTCTTTATCAGGATGAGGGAGGAGACTTTCGCCTTTTTGAAGACGGTCAACCATGCAGCTCATATGTAAAATCACACCCATTAAGCTGTCGGGAGTTAGCTGTAAAGAAATCAATTCCTGAATTGTATTTAATGCATAACGAATTGTTTTAATAAGTAATGCCCCATCGTTACGCTGCATTTGTTGTTCAAGAATATCAGCCATTTTTGCATATGTTTCTTCATACGTAATCAATTCTTGAATCGGCTGAATCGCTGTGTAGTTTACAATGTCTTGGAAATGATACGTTAAGCAAGGTACTTGCACATCGAAATTCGTGACGATACAAATGATATTACGCTCTTTTTTTATGTTCTCGATCATTTTCGTTAAATCTTTTTCATGAACGATACTAATCGGAATAATTTCAATTAAGTCTTTATCAAAACGTAAATAGTTCTCTAACATTTTTTGAATTGCTAAAGCACTTCCTTCGCCGGTTAAACAAGCTGTTAAAATAACAGATTTCATTGGCGACAGTGGCTTTTTCTTTTCTTCCTGTACGTTTAAATAGAACGGCGTTAAGTTCTTCACTGTTTCGTATAGTGCATCTAATGAGTAGCCAAGCTGAGCTTTTCGAGCTGCTTCCAGTGCGTGTGGTGTACTCGTCATTGAAAGAACACGTACAGGGATTTTGAATTCAGTTTCTAATATATCACCAATATAAGCGAGAGATCCCATATCAACAAGTAAGAGAAGCCCGTTTACATTTTGAAGTGTTTTCATATACACTTTCACACGCTCTAAAAAGTCTTTCGGTGATTCATGTAACGGCATATCAATACCAGTTACTTCATCGATACCGAGAAGTTCGTTTGCAACGTTTGCCATTTCTGTTGCGATGCCATTACCGTGTGCTAATATTAATACTTTTACTTCTGTTTGGGAGGCAGGAATTGGATCAACAACGAAGAACATTGTTAAAAAGCCAGCTTCATCAATAGGCATTGTTATTTGTAATTCTTCTTCTAATAGCTGAATACATTGCATAGCTACGGAAAAAGCTTTTTTATATTTCGTACGAATTTGATTTAATTGTGGGTGGTGAATTTGTTTCCCGCCCTGTAAACGTTGTAGAGTTGTCTGTACATGTAGGCTTAAAGCAAGAAACACTTTTTCATCAAACGTCTTAGATAAATGTTTTTCAGCGAGCTCCGCAATTTTTTCACATACGGAAACGATATTACGATCCACAATTTTAAAAACATTTTCATGGCTTGTCTTTTTAGACATTTGGTTAAAATATTGGACGAAAAAGCTTTGAATATCATTTTCTATTAGTAATTCTAATTCTTCCTCTTCAATGCCGCGTGCTTGAAGTTCTTCATATTTATAATCAATATAATCGTAAATAGAAGAGCGGCTTCCTTCGGGCTCTATTGTATGCTTACTCCAACCTTCATCACCTGTAAATACAAATGTTTCATTTGGTATTTGATATAGATGACGGCTCTTTCTTTCAATAAATAATCCCTCTTTCATATACCAAGGTAAATCTGTACTTGAAACACAGACAGAATCACGTTTTTTTGTTACGAAATCAGAATAAGCTTTCGCACAGGCAATTTGTACGTCCGTTTTCAATTGACCGATGTTATTTGGACAATTGTAAAAGACGAAAGCACGCATTGTATTTGGACTAACATGAATCTCTTTCCTTAGACGAATTGCTTCATTTGTGAAAAATAGCTGTAGTAAAGCAAACCGTTCTTTATGTGTTCGCTCACGAAGTGGTGGAAGCGTAACGGTCATCGGAATACGTCTTGTAAATGTTTTTAATAAAAATGAATTTGGTTCTTCGGTTGTTGCAGTAATAATCAACACTCGTGCCTTACGTTCATTTTCCGTTTCTCCAAGGCGGCGGTATACTCCGCGATCAATAAATGTGAAGAGCATCTCTTGTCCTTCTGGAGGAAGGCGATGTACTTCATCTAAGAAAAGGATTCCTTCATGTGCTTTTTCAATTAACCCTTTTTGATCACTGGCACCTGTGTAAGCTCCTTTTTTTATCCCAAATAACTGTCCAAGTAGTAGTTGTGGATTGTTTGCATAATCAGCACAGTTAAAGACGATAAAAGGTGCATCTTTTGGAAGTTGTTCCACTTCAATTGCGTATTCGTGCATTAAAGAAGCGAACATCGATTTTCCGACACCTGTTTCTCCAAGTAGTAAAGTATGCATACCGTTTGGAGGATAGAGAATAGAAGCTTTTGCTTTTTCGATTGCAATTTTTAGGCTTGTATTTTCAATAGCAAATGTATCTAATGAAGTGCCCTTTGTTGAATGCGTTTCCAATGAAGTGTTCGTTTCTATATAAAAACGGACAGGGCGTGTACTCGTTTTTAATAAACGATTATCTTTCACAAGCTTGTTTAAATCGCTACTAACATTTGCACGGTCTAACTGTAGAAGTGTAGCGAGTTCTGATGCTGTTACACCTTCTGTATAATTCCCTTTTTGTATTGCGTTAAAAATGAGATCTATTCGTTTCATTTCTATTCACCTCGAAACTTCATCACTATTTAAAATTTTACACAAAAATGAGAAGTGTGGGAAGAGAAAAATAAAACAGCTTTAGTACATAGGCACTAAAGCTGTTACAATCTTGTGTCTTTCCAAAAATTCACTTCAAGATGGGAAGATGGATTATAGGGAAGAAGTTGGTATCCTTGTGACTGTAAATAATCAATTACTTTTGGAAGTATTTGTACGGTGACACTCGAATCATGCATTAAAATGACTTCGACTTGTTCATCGCTTTGATTTCGTACTCTTTCTAGTATTGCGGAAGGATTATCATAGCTTTTCCAGTCATATGTATCAATTGTCCAATCCCACATTTTATACTGGGCAGATACGAGTGCATCACGGTAATTCTTTTTTAAGTAAGGCATGCTGCCGTATGGGACACGAACGAGATGTGTATTTAAATGTGTAACTTGCTGGACAATGTTTTGGGTTTGTTCCATTTCTGCAATTAAAATCGTTGGATCGCCAGTATAAAGACGTTTTACATCATGTGACATACTATGGAGACCGATATAATGTCCATCTTTAATCAATCGCTCCATCGTTTTTTTATAATGCGGCACTTTTCCGCCAATAACGAAGAAAGTTGCTTTTCCGTTCTTCTCTTTTAAAATATTTAAAATTTGTGGTGTGTATTTATTTGGTCCGTCATCAAATGTTAAGTACGCAATTTTTTTTGTAGGAGAGGTAGTTTGAGTGCTTTGGTAATCTTCTGCTTGAATGTCTGTAGTTGCTTTTGTATTCGATGATGCGTACATAGTAATAGTTAAAAATAAAATTATACATTGAAGTAATCGCTGGATCATAACATTCACCCTCAGTTTGACAATCAAGATGTAAAAATGAAAATTTGATGCTTTTTTCGTTATACGTATATCTTTCTCCAATAGAGGCACTCTCAAACAATCTATATTTTGGAAATGGGGAATAAGGATTAAAAAATAAAAAATAGCATCCTCTTATGAAAAGAGGATGCTATTTGAATATTTCATAATAGTAAAGGCTATACTACAATTAGTCTTCGCGTTTTTTCACTTTTTTATAGAAGGAAATAATTGGTTTGTAACGTTCGTGTACAAGACCGATTACTTCAGCAATGATTTCTGTAAAGAAGATTAAAATGAAAAGAAGAATAATGGATAACCATAATGTTGCACTACTGAAAATAATTGCATTTATACTAAAGAATATACCCAATGCGTAAATAATTAGTACCGTTTTACGATGAGAGAATCCCATTGCAAGTAAGCGGTGATGTAAATGCGATTTATCAGGTGCTGAAATAGGTTTTTTATTTACGATACGGCGGATAATTGCAAATGTCGTATCAAATATAGGTACACCTAAAATAATAATTGGAACGATAAAACTGAATAACGTTACGCTTTTGTATAATCCAAGTAACGATATAACAGAAATACAGTATCCTAAAAATAGTGCTCCTGTATCTCCCATGAAAATTTTTGCTGGATGGAAGTTGTAGAATAAAAATCCAATTGTACTTGCTAATGTAATCAGTGCTAGAGGTAATATAATAGCTGCTCCAGTACCCCATGGGCTAGTGAAGGCCATATATGCTAGCGTTGCAAGTACGATAGATGAAATCCCTGCGGATAATCCATCTAATCCATCAATTAAGTTGATGGCATTTGTAATACCGACAATCCAAAATACCGTAATTGGATAAGCAAGCCATCCGAGTTCAGTATCTCCAAGGATTGGAATATATAATACTTGCACTAATAATCCACTTTTTACAATCATGATGGCAACTAATAGTTGTCCACCGAATTTTACCCTCGCAGATAGTTCGTACATATCATCTAAAATCCCGATGATAACAATGATGATAGCACCTAAAGTTATCGATAACATTCTTTGTTCGTACAATCCACCGACAACAAATCCTACGGCTACACCGATGAAAATTGCTAACCCGCCAAGACGAGGCATAATTTTTTGGTGTACTTTACGCGCATTTGGCTTGTCTGTTGCTCCTATTTTAAAAGCTAATTTAATAACTAAAGGAGTAACGACGAGTACAGTGATGAAAGATGCCAAAATGGCATAAATCACTTGTGAGTCCATTAATACCCCACCCTTTATAGTTTAACGTAATTTTTCTAATTGTATTTATCTGAAAATTATGATGTTTATTTACAGGCTCATAACATATGGTATCACAAAAAGATTAGAATTCAATCTTTTTTTCTTTTAGCTGTAAATGGAAGTGCGTAGAATATATGACAATTGTATATAGAATGTTGGATCGTTTGAGAAGGTTGTTCATATTACGACTTGGAATATGGCAGTGTATCTACCTCATTTATAACAAGTATTTTATTATAAGTGTTGCACGTAAAAATGAGTAAGTTCCGTGTTAAAATATGGGAATTTACATTTTGTATATATTGCATCATTTAACTTTACAAAATCTTAAAAAAGAATAAAAAAATAATTCATATAATAAAGAAGTGAAAGAGTTTTCTCATTCTTAGTGTGAGAGGGGGAAGCACAGGGGGAATTCTACGTATTCGTATATTTTCTTATGTATATTCCTGTGCGAAAGGAAAATGAAAATTACGATAATAGGTACCGGGTATGTTGGATTAATTACAGGAGTAGGATTGGCGAGATTAGGACATTCAGTCACATGTTTCGATATAAATAGTGGGAAAATTGAACGGATTAAACAAGGCGAGTTACCTATTTATGAATGTGGATTAAATGAATTAATAAATGAAGCATACGAAAATAATCATTTAACTTTTACAGCAAGTAAATCAGCGGCATTTAATGGTGTAGAGTTTATATTTATTGCAGTTGGAACGCCATCTTTATTAGATGGAACAGCAGATTTAACGTATATTCGTAGTGCCTGTGATGATATTGGAACATATGTGAATAACGATATTATTGTTGTAACGAAAAGTACGGTTCCTGTAGGGACAAATGATGTAATGAGAGAATGGATTGAGGAGAAACTACAAGGTAGACATGAATTATATATTGTATCGAATCCAGAATTTTTAAGGGAAGGTTCTGGCATTTATGATTTTTTTCAGGGTGATCGTATCGTAATTGGAGCATGTAGTGAAGAAGCGGCAAGGAAAGTAGAGAATTTGTACAGTAAATTAAGCGTACAAACGTATATTACAGATATTCGAAGCGCTGAGATGATTAAATATGCATCTAATGCTTTTTTAGCCACGAAGATTAGTTTTATTAATGAAATTTCTACTATATGTGAGCAAGTGGGTGCAGATATAGTAGATGTAGCTACAGGGATGGGGATGGATAAGAGAATTGGTGCATCTTTTTTAAATGCAGGCATTGGATATGGAGGATCTTGTTTTCCGAAAGATACGAAAGCACTTGTGCAAATTGCAGGGAATGTTTCTCATGATTTTCGCTTGTTGAAAGCAGTCATTGAAGTGAATAATAAACAACAGTTGTTGTTAGTTGAAAAAGCGAAGAAAATTATAGATATGAAGAAGAAGCGAATTGCGGTTCTTGGTGCAGCATTCAAACCAAATACTGACGATATTAGGGAAGCACCATCTCTTATTATAATAGAAGAATTAATTAATGCAGGTGCGGATGTGGTTTTATATGACCCACAAGCTATTCAAAATGTAAGAGGTTTATTTGGAAATACGATACGATACGCTGAGTGTATAGATGAATCGATTAGAGAGGCGCATGCAGTTTTTATCGTAACAGAATGGGAATCAATTCGAAATTATCCGCTAGAAAAGTATGCACAGCTTATGAGGGAACCTATTCTATTTGATGGGAGAAATTGTTATACTAATGAGGATGCCGAGGAGCATGGATTAGATTATTACTCAGTTGGGCGAAAAGGCGTCTGTAATAGTAATGGTTCTCCGGTGCGTTAAAAAGTGTATTTCTACATGCATATTTTTATATGCGATAATAGAAGTTTTAACTAGTGAAAGAAAAGAGGCAATGAAATGACTGAACGTTTAAAAGTAATGACAATTTTCGGGACACGACCAGAAGCAATTAAAATGGCACCTCTTGTATTAGAGTTGCAAAAGCACCCAGAAAAGATTGAATCCATTGTGACTGTAACAGCACAACACCGTCAAATGTTAGATCAAGTATTAAATATCTTTGGAATTACGCCAGATTTCGATTTGAATATCATGAAAGATCGTCAAACGTTAATTGATATTACAACACGTGGTTTAGAAGGTTTAGATAAAGTAATGAAAGAAGCAAAGCCTGATATCGTACTTGTGCATGGTGATACAACGACGACATTTATTGCAAGCTTAGCTGCTTTCTATAATCAAATTCCAGTAGGACATGTTGAAGCAGGACTTCGTACATGGGATAAGTATTCTCCATATCCAGAAGAGATGAATCGCCAACTAACAGGTGTAATGGCGGATCTTCATTTCTCACCTACAACAAAATCAGCAACGAACTTACAAAAAGAAAATAAAGATGAGTCACGCATTTTCGTAACAGGAAATACAGCGATCGATGCACTGAAGACAACTGTAAAAGAAACTTATAGCCATTCGGTGTTAGAGAAACTTGGAAATGATCGTCTTGTACTTATGACAGCACACCGTCGTGAAAATTTAGGGGAACCAATGCGCAATATGTTCCGTGCAATTAAGCGTCTTGTTGATAAGCACGAAGATGTACAAGTTGTATACCCTGTTCATATGAATCCTGTTGTTCGCGAAATAGCGAATGATATTTTAGGCGAGCATAGCCGCATTCATTTAATTGAGCCGCTAGATGTAATCGATTTCCATAATGTTGCAGCTCGTTCATACTTAATGTTAACTGATTCTGGTGGTGTACAAGAGGAAGCACCATCACTAGGTGTGCCAGTTCTTGTCCTTCGTGATACGACGGAACGCCCAGAAGGTATCGAAGCAGGTACGCTGAAATTAGCTGGAACAGATGAAGAGACAATCTTTGGTCTTGCTGATGAGTTGTTATCTGATAAAGAAGCTCATGATAAGATGACGAAAGCATCTAACCCTTACGGCGATGGTCGTGCATCAGAGCGTATTGTAGAAGCGATTTTACAACACTTCAACAAGTAGAGTGAAACTGTAATAAATGGGGTTTTCATCTTCCGTTTATTATTGACCCACAACAATTGCGGGAAATAAAAAGAGCCAAATCGTATACGATTTGGCTCTTTTTTTATTCATGATTCCTCATAATCCACTCTGCATGAGCATTTGTAGAAGGGGGAGGAGGTGGTGGTGTTTTGTTCTCACTCGGTTCCTTCTTTGCTTTTGCGCTGGAGTTAGAATCAGAATTTGTAGTTGTACTCTCATTTTTTGTAGTTTCTGTTGGGGCTTGTTCTTTTTCCCCTATTTCTTTTAATATCTCGTTACGAGTTGTCTCTACACTGATTGGATCTGGAAGGAAGTAATAAATACCACCAATTTTTTTATCTTCTCCTTCAAGTTTTAATGTTTGTATCGTTTGTGGGTCGAATCCAGAGATTTTATTGTAAAGAGCAAGTCCGTCTGAAATAGGAATGTCGGTTTTTATATATTTTCCAACTACCGCTGTTAAATCTTTAATTTTAAATACGGTTGAAGCAGAATTTAGCTTTTGGGCAACAGCCGCCAGTACTTGCCTTTGTCTCGCCGCTCGACCATAGTCGCCGTTAGGATCTTGCTTTCGCATGCGGACGTAAGCGAGTGCTTCTTCACCGTTTAAGTTTTGTTTACCTTGTTTAAATTGGATTTTTTTATAGTAATCCACGTCAGAACGTTCCCAAAAATCGAAGGGAACATCAACGGTAATACCGTCAACAGCATCAACGATACCTTTAAAGCCTTGGAAATCAATTTTAATATAATGATCAACAGGAACTTTTAAAAACCCTTCGACAGTGTCAATTGTCATCTTTTCTCCACCGTAAGCATGAGCAGCGTTAATTTTGTCTTCTTTATTTTTGCCAACAATCTTAACACGAGAATCGCGCGGGATGCTCATAAGTGAAACCTTTTTTGAGTTTGGATTAACTGTCGCGAACATGAGTGAATCTGTTCGGCCATTTTTACCATCTGTTGCGTAATCCTCAATACCCATAATTAGTATTGTGAAAGGTTTTTTTGTGATTTCCACATCTTCTGCTCGTAATTTAGATTTTTCACGAGTAAATCCACTGTACATCCCCATGAGAGAAGTGTAGGAATTTAACATATAAAGTCCTACGCTACCAAATAAAAATGCGAAAATAAGAAAGAAGAAAAACTTTCTTCTACGTTTCTTTTTTATTCTGCTATTTTGGAGATGATAATAACGTTCTTCCATATATAATCTCCTTAGTTCATTTGTAGGGAATTAATTCACTACATTAATCTTTAAAGGCGATAAGTTAGCTATTCTTAGATAACGTCTTGTTCTAAGTACAACATATCTCCTTCTTTAATTGTACACTTCCCGTTTGTTAATTCAATCATCCAATCTGTGAATGGTTGTTTTTTGTCCTCTTCCACATACGTATCGAATGTGACATTTTCTAGGTAATGTATATCTTTAATGACATATTCTGAATTGCGTAATGCATTTTCAACTTTGCCAAGTAAAGTGTAATCAATTTCTGTTTGCATAACGCGCATTAGTTTTCGCTGGACAACGCCTACATGGTTAAGACCTTCACTTGTACATTTTCCATATGCGCGAATTAATCCGCCAGCACCAAGTTTAATGCCGCCAAAATAGCGCGTAACGACGACGACAGTATCTTTTAGACCTCGTTTTTTTAATACCTCTAACATAGGTACACCAGCTGTGCCGCTCGGTTCACCGTCATCGTTCGCTTTTTGAATTTGATCTTGTTCACCGATTAAATATGCGGAACAATTATGTGTTGCATTCCAATGCTGTTTTTTTATTTTTTGTATAAATGCTTGAGCTTCTGCTTCCGTTGTGGCTCGGCTCACATAGCAAATAAATCTTGATTTTTGAATGACAATTTCGTGCTCACCGTAGCCTTTGATTGTTAAATATTGTAATAACAATGGTATACGCCCCTATCTTTCAAAATAACTAGTACTTTACATTTTAAAAGCGGGCGTTTTTATATTCAAACATTTTTTGCAAATATGTTGAAATTTTTGATGAGTGCTTTATCTTTTTGTTGAAATTTGTCGAGAGGGTGATTATAATTTCTAACCGGCATTTTTATGTATGGATGCACCTTTTCTAGTTTTCGTGTAAAATTAGGGGATAAAAATTTTTTATAAGGCAGGTACGAAAATGAAAACAGCTATTGTTACTGATAGTACAGCATATATACCGAAGCATATTCGTGATGAACTCAATATATATATGATTCCATTAAACGTTGTGTTTGGAACGGAATCTTATCAAGAAGAGGCTGAAATTTTAGCAAATGATTTTTATGTAAAAGTACGTGAACAAGAAGATCTTCCGAAAACTTCGCAACCAGCAATTGGAAAGTTTTTAGAGCTATATGAAGGGTTATCTAAAGAATATGATGCAGTTATTAGCATTCACCTTTCTAGCGGAATTAGTGGTACATACCAAACAGCAACGACAGCTGGACAGATGGTAGATGGTATTGATGTATATACGTACGACTCTGAAATTAGTTGTGAAGTACAAGGATTTTACGTGCGTGAAGGTGCGAAATTAGTAAGTGAAGGAAAAGCACCAGAAGAGATTATCGCTCGCTTTGATGAAATGAAGCAAACGATGGATGCTTATTTTGTAGTGGATGATTTACATCATTTACAACGTGGCGGTCGATTAAATAGCGCGCAAGCTTTCATCGGTAGTTTGTTACAAGTAAAACCAGTATTATACTTTAGAGATAAAGTAATTATTCCATTCGAAAAAATTCGTACGCGTAAAAAAGCGTTAAAGCGTATCGTTGAAATCTTTGATGAGCAGGCAAATAAAGGTGTGCCTATGGAAGCTGTTATTATTCATGCGAATCGTGAAGAGGAAGCTAATGAATGGAAACAAGAATTAGAAGAGATATACCCTCATGTTACAATTCGCACGAGTTATTTCGGAGCTGTAATTGGGACGCATTTAGGTGAAGGCGCGCTTGGTTTAGGCTGGTATACGAAGTGATAAAGATATAAAAGCTCTCTTACCTGAAGAGGGTTTTTTTACGGATATTTTACGGTGATTTGACAAGTTAATATTTGGAAATGGTAAAATGTACGTAAAATTAAATAATGAGGAAAGTTTTATTACTTACTTTTTACAAGAAACTATTTTATAATAGAAGAGAGGTGAAACATATGGAGCATAATTCTTGTTTATGTCCAAAGTTTGAGTCAGCTTTTACAATGCTTAGTAAGAAATGGACTGGCTTAATTATTAAATCTTTGCTCGAAGAGCCGAAACGTTTTAGAGAAATCGCAGATATTATACCGAATATGAGCGATCGTATGTTGTCAGAACGTTTAAAGGAATTAGAAGGTGAAGGCATTGTAACTCGTAGTGTTTACCCAGAAGTACCAGTTAGAATCGAGTACGGTGTAACTGATAAAGGGAAAGCGTTAGAAAGTGTTATGGATGAGGTCCAAAATTGGGCTGAGAAATGGATGAAGTAACGTTCCTATCTCATTCACATTGGAGTATTTTCAAAACGTAAGGGATTCCCTTACGTTTTTTTCAATTCTATAAAAAACGGCGTAAGGCTCTTGAAATTCTACATATATATACAAATTTAGATATACTTTGCTATAGAGATAAATGTAATATTACATTTATTTTACAAAACCGTAACATTAGCAAAAAAACTCCCGAATTATGGTATAAATTTTAATAGGTTATATACGGAAAACGAAAAAAGAAAGCGGTGTAAAAAATAAAATGAAAAAGCTAAAAATGGCATCTTGCGCATTAGTTGCAGGGTTAATGTTTTCAGGGCTAACACCAAATGTATTTGCAGAAGATAAAATTTCTGACGTGAAATCACAAATTAACACACAAAATGATACTTTACATAAACAACAACAAGAACGTGATGAATTACAAAAACAAATGAGTGACTTAAACAAAACAATCCAAGGTTTGGATAAGTCTGTTCAAGAGAACGCTTCAAAACTTGATGAAACAACAAAAAAAGTTTCTGATACTGAGCAATTAATTGAAAATAAAAATAAAGATATTGCAGAACTACAAACAAAGATTGCAAAACGTGAAGATTTATTAAGAAAACGTTTAGTTGCACTACAAGAACAACCGAACACGAACGTTGTAACAGAAGTTCTTGTAAACTCTAAAAACATTGCAGATTTAGTTGATCGTTTTAATTCTGTTTCTAAAATTCTTGAGTCTGACGAAGATATTATGAAAACTCAACAAGAAGATCAAACGAACGTGAAAAAAGATGTTGCAACAGTAAAAGAAAAACAAAAAGAGTTAAAAGAAGCACAAGTTCAAATTGAAACTGCTAAGAAAGAACTTGACGCTGAAAAAGCGAAAAAAGAAACAGCAGTAAATGATATGAGTGGCAAAATGGATACAGTTGTAACTTCAATGACAAGTACGGAAGGTCAATTGAAAGAGCTTGAACAACAGGCATTAAAATTACAACAAATCGCTGAAAAAGAAGCGCAAGAAAAAGCTGCACAAGAAGCTGCTGCTCAAAAACAAGCAGAGCAAGCACAAGCGCAAGCACCGGCACAACCGGCAGCTGCTCAACCAGCGCAAACACAAGCTCAACCAGCAGCCCCAGCAAACAATGGTGGACAAGCTCAAAAAGAAGAGCCTAAAAAAGAAGAAGCGAAAAAGCCAGCTCCAGCTCCAGCTCCAACTCCAGTTCCAGTTCCGGATGGTGGTGGCAGACAGGATGTTGTTGAAAAAGCTAGAGGTTTAGTAGGTCTAAAATACGTATGGGGTAGTGCGTCAATTTCAAACGGTGGATTTGACTGCAGTGGGTTAATCTCTTACGTTTACGGTTTAGGTCGTCAAGATACTAGAAGCCTATGGAGTTCTGTACAAAAGATTAGCGCATCTGAAGCGAAACCAGGAGATCTTATCTTCTTACAAGGTACTTACAGAGAAGGCGTATCTCACGTTGGTATTTACATTGGTGGCGGTCAAATGATTCATGCTGCTGATGAATCAACAGGTGTTACTTACGGTAGCGTAAGTAGCTCTTACAACCAAAAACATTTCTTAGGTTACGGTCGATTATAGGATTTATAATTGAATAAAAAACGTGTATAAAGTCGATAGCTTACTATTTTATAAGTAGGTTATCGGCTTTTTTGAGTTTTTACGAGATAAAGAGAAGGATTTATAGTAGTGCTGGAGGTGGCTATTGATGATGTTAGCTGGTAGACAGTTACTGTTAGAAGAACTTTCTTCAGATTTGCAGGATAAATTGGATCATTTGAAAAAGAATCGAGACATTGTTTGTGTACAAGGGGTAATTAAGAAATCTTCAAAATATATGTGCCAGCGCTGCGGAAATATAGAGCAGCGACTATTTGCATCATTTCTATGTAAAAGGTGCAATAAAGTATGTACGTATTGCCGGAAATGTATAACGATGGGCAGGGTAAGTGAATGTGCTGTACTTGTTCGCGGGATTGCTGAAATAAGCAGAGAAAATTATTTGAATCCGTTACAGTGGGAAGGCGTTTTGTCTGCTGGTCAGGAGTTAGCTGCGCAAAGTGTCGTTGACGCTGTTAAGCAGAAAGAATCATTTTTTATTTGGGCGGTGTGCGGGGCTGGAAAAACAGAAATGTTGTTTCGCGGAATTGCAGAGGCACTACAAAAGGGAGAGAGAGTTTGTATTGCAACGCCGAGAACGGACGTTGTACTTGAATTAGTACCAAGATTACAAGAAGTGTTTCCAAATATAAATGTAGCTGCTTTATACGGAGGGAGTTTGGACCGAGAAAAAGATGCAGCGTTAATCGTTGCAACTACACATCAATTGTTACGTTATTATAGGGCGTTCCATGTCATGATCGTAGACGAGATAGATGCTTTTCCGTATCATACGGATAAGATGTTACAGTACGCAGTAAAACAAGCTATGAAAGAGAAAGCAGCACGTATTTATTTAACTGCAACTCCAGATGAAAAGTGGAAGCGGAAATTGCGGAATGGTAAGCAAAAAGGGGTTATTATTTCAGGACGTTATCATCGTCATCCATTGCCAGTCCCAATATTTCGATGGTGCGGAAATTGGAAAAAAGACCTCATGCGTAACAAAATCCCTCGAGCCGTATTACAATGGCTAAACATGTACTTAGATAAACAATATCCAATTTTTCTATTTGTTCCCCATATACGATACGTAGAAGAAATCAGCTTGTTATTAAAATCAATAAACAGTCAAATTGACGGTGTGCATGCAGAAGATCCGAAGAGAAAAGAAAAGGTAGCGGCTTTTCGAAAGGGAGAAATTCCTTTATTAGTTACAACGACGATTTTGGAACGAGGGGTAACTGTGAAGAATTTACAAGTAGCAGTTTTAGGAACGGAAGAAGAAATATTTTCAGAAAGTGCTCTCGTTCAAATTGCAGGGCGTGCTGGCAGAAGCTCTGATGAACCGCATGGAGATGTCATCTATTTTCATTATGGAAAGACAGAGGCGATGGTGCGTGCGAAAAAACATATTCAAAGTATGAATAAGAATGCTAAAGAACAAGGATTGATAGATTGATGCATTGTCTACTTTGTGATGAGTATATTTCATATGCGATTAGTTGGTACACTTTTTTTGTTAAGCCTCATAAAAAGTATATATGTGATAGATGTGAACAAAAACTATCCTATATTATAGGAGATATTTGCAAGGAGTGTGGTCGACCGCTAGAACTTGTGCTAGCTGAATATAAAAACGGGGATATTTGCATGGACTGCATAAGGTGGACGAACGAGCAGAGGTTTCCGTCTCTCATAAATCGTTCGTTGCATGTGTATGATGAAGGGATGAAAGAAATATTAGCACAGTTTAAATTTCGAGGAGATGCTGAATTAGTGCATATTTTTCATCAGCCTTTTCGAAGTCTTTTTCAAAAATGTTTTGCGAATGTTTCAGGTGTCATTCCGGTCCCTCTTAGTGAAGAGCGAGAATACGAGCGTGGTTTTAATCAAGCTGAGTTACTAGCTTCTTGTTTGCCTATCAAAATGTTTTGTACATCATTAAGAAGAATCGAAACAGAAAAACAAAGTAAGAAGA
Source organism: Bacillus cereus (assembly GCF_015071065.1). Taxonomy (GTDB): domain Bacteria; phylum Bacillota; class Bacilli; order Bacillales; family Bacillaceae_G; genus Bacillus_A; species Bacillus_A cereus_BA. The sequence goes on from NZ_VOVA01000004.1 coordinate 171,087, forward strand.
AGCGTAAAGAAAGGATATCGGGAGTTAATCCTTTTTATTTTCAGGGCGAAGAGATGTTTCATGAGCAACATGTTTTAATCGTGGATGATGTGTATACGACAGGAATTACTGTTAGGCAAATTGGAAGCCTTTTGTATGATCGAGGAGCGAGAGAAGTTTCTTGTTTGACGCTTTGTAGAGGTTAATATGTGAATGTCGAAAGGAATAATAAAAAGACGACAGATCTTCTTTGACTAACAGTCTTGTCATTCGTTATAGTCAGAATATGGGGCGAATGCCCTGATTTTAAGAGTGAAGGGAATGGAATGAACATGCAAGGACGAGTAAAATGGTTCAATGCAGAAAAGGGATTTGGGTTTATTGAGCGTGAAGATGGTGACGATGTGTTTGTTCATTTTTCTGCTATTCAACAAGATGGGTATAAGTCGTTAGAAGAAGGGCAACAAGTAGAGTTTGATATTGTTGATGGAGCACGTGGACCACAAGCGGCTAATGTTGTGAAACTGTAGGGATATTGTTTTTGGGAAGAGAAAGCTGCGTTTGTGGCAACGTTATATATATGTAGTAGAACCTCTTGTTTTTCGCAAGGGGTTTTTGTTACGGAGTGAGTTGTCAAAAAGTTGTTTCTTTTCTGTAACCAATTGTCCACAGTTACATTCGTTACTCACGATGTTAATAGGATAAAATAAAGATAGAAACGATGCATCTTTTCATTTCAACAAAAAACGATAAAAAAATCGCAATTCCACTAATTTTTCAAAAAAATTAGAAGGAGTTTTTAAGCCAATGTCGAAATTATAGTACATAGGCTTGAAAGGAGGAATTCATCTATGAAATTCAACATTCGTGGTGAAAATATTGAAGTAACTCCAGCATTAAAGGAATATGTAGAGAAAAAACTAAGTAAGTTAGAGCGTTATTTTGATACATTCCCAGAGATTAAAGTTAATTTAAAAGTATACTCTGACAAGCAACGTATCGAGGTAACAATTCCATTTACTGATTTATTACTTCGTGCAGAAGAAACAAATAGCGATATGTACGCTGCGATCGATTTAGTAGTTGATAAAATTGAGCGACAAATTCGTAAACATAAAACAAAAGTAAACCGTAAATTACGTGAAAAGGGTTCTGTTAAAACTAATTTTATCCTTCCACAAGCAGTAGCTGTTCTGGATGAGGTAGAAGAGGATGAATTAGAACTTGTACGTACAAAACGATTCGATTTAAAACCGATGGACGTTGAAGAAGCGATCTTACAAATGGATATGCTAGGACATAATTTCTTCGTCTTCACAAATGCGGATACAAATGAAACTAATGTTGTATATGGCCGTAAAGACGGGAAATATGGTTTAATCGAAACAAAATAATCATTCAAAAGCGTAGCCGAAATGGCTGCGCTTTTTTTATATTTTAGTTTTTGCTCTTTATTTTGCAACGAAAGATTAAAAAGTTTTGTAAGTAGCCAATTCCATTAAGAAGCAATTTTTAGACAGTATTTCGTCAAAGTAGCGTGAGCAAATTGAAAACTTGCAAAAGAGAGCAGCGCTTTATTATTTGGAACAGGCATAGAAAAGTGGTTATCGCTACAAGTAATTCTTTGCTAGGAGTATATTATTGTTTTGTTTAATTTGACGAAATTTTTATAATTATAAACATAATATTAAATCTTCTGAAATGTATTGAGGGTGTGTCGAGGGAGTGATATCATAATATCGTGTTATATAGATTCAATTTGTTCCTTCAGTGAAAAAATAAAATCAATATAATGCTACAAATTATCGGAGGTGTTTATATTGAGCATTAAGAAAAAAAGTCGTTTTATGTTTGGATCTGTTTTATCTTTAGGTATTTTAGCTAGTACTTTTGCTTTAACTGAACCAGCTAAAGCTGATACAAAGGATGATCACGTGAACTTTACCTTTAGACTTTGGAATGCATATGATTATACTAATGCACGTGCTAAAGAGAATACTTCTTCTATGTATATGCGTGTGAAGGATAGTGACAATGGCGGTGGCCCTTTCAAAGTTTGGGCAGAGGCGGATAAAAATAGAAATAAAGATAATAGGGATTGGAGAAATGTTTCAGGTGATCATGAAGGAGAAGTGAAACCATATAAAACTTATCTTTTCATGAATCATGCGGTAGAAAGTTACGGGAAAAATGTTCCAGTTAGGTTTGGTGGTTACTCTAGAGAAAATAATTTTTATCCTACTGCCTGGAGCCCTGATAGTAGAAAACCTAATGGACCTTACACTGAATATTGATTTAGAAATTATAAATTGAACTTATTTATTTTGTAGCGCTAGAAAAAGTCGTATAGTTCCTAATCTAGATTATACGACTTTTTCTGCTATTTAATTTTTAAAAATAGGAGGAGCTGTAATGAAGCTTATTTCAAAATATATTTTATTATGTTTTTTTATATTGAGTATTTGTTTCTTGGCTTCTTGTCAAAAGGAAATGGATGAGCCTATTGTAAATATTCAAGATAATTTAACGGAAAAAGAAAATTTAAAAAGTATTCAGTTGCAAGAAAATAATAAAAATACTATTTTTGAACAAGTGTTTTTGGAAAGTGAAAATGGTGATGATTTCTTTCAAGGGCAAATAGAAAGAAATGATAGTTTAATAGAGAGTAAGCTTTCAAATAAAAAATTAAAGTCAGGAGTTATACCGGAAAATTATTATGTTTTTTTAACGGGTGTTACGAATAAGAAAAAACCAACGTATCTTTTGGGACGGATTGAACAAACTGATGGAAAAGTAATTCAGTGGAAACAAGAAGTTAAGAGTGTAAAAAGAAAAGATACAAATGATGTTTATCAGTATGAAGTTATGTTTCCTAAGTTTGAGGGGGAGAAAGCACATGTTTCTTTTCGTTACATTTGGATAAATAAAGAGAATGAATGTTATAGTGTTGCGGATCAATTATTCATATTAAAAAGATTTAAATTTAATTAATGGTTTATGGAGGAGCTGTAGATGAGTTACTTTTTAGGAAGGATTTTAAAAGGTAGGATGTTCTGGTTATCTTTATTTATTATGTTAGTAATTGTTATTGCTCAATATATTGCTATGTTTGTAACAACTAAAGGATTTAACGATGCTGGGATTATAAAGGTATCCCCATATTTATCTAATATTTTACATTTGAATAGATTATCATTTTATAGTGAGTTTTATCTACTTATATTTCCTATGCTTTCTGCAATGGCTGTAGCAGGAATTTATAGAATTGATAAAAATTATGGGTTTATTTATCCTGTTATTTCTAAAATGGGAACAGGTTATTATTTTAAGCTACTTTATTTTATTAATTTCATTGTATCTTTTTTTATTATAAGTTTCCCTTTACTATTTAATTTTTATTTATATGCAATGACGTATCCAACAGTTGCTCCGCATCCAATATTAAATTATATGGCTGCTACTGTTTCACCAACAGCTCAATTTAATACGGTTTATTATGAGTACCCTACTTTATATTTTCTAATGTATGTATTTTTAAATGGTTTATACGGTGCGGTTTTTTCAAGTTTGGCTTTATCAGTTTCGTTTTTTATAAAACGAGTTTATTTTATTTATTTAGTTCCACTTGTCTTACATATTTTTTGGCTTGGTATTGGAAAAGGGATTCTCAATCCTAAAGATTATTTAATTAAAGATTTCGGCTTTTTTGAATTACAAATTTTTCTTAGTGTCCTGTTATGTATTTGGTTTTGTTCTGTAGTTCTTTATTTACGGGGGAGTAGGAAGCATGTTCTTTTATAATGTAATGAAAGAAACTATAAGGATGAAATATGTTTGGTTAAGTATTCTCTTTTTACTTAATGTCAGTATCATTGGTTGCTTGTTCAATTATTTTGAACCTGGAATTGTAAAAGAGAAAATGAACGAATTGGAAACTTTGTATAAGGTTATGTCGTTTTATAATTTGTCGACTATATTTATTCCTTTAACAATCGTTTTTTCTGTATATTCTATGTCGAATTTTTTTAGTATTTATGTTGTTTACAGAGTGAATAATGCATTGAAATTAGTTTCTATATATTATTTGAAATTATTAGTTTTTGTTTTCTTTTTTGCTGGGAGTATGATTTTACAGTTATTTTTGATGTCAAATATGATGGCTGTAAATAGTATTTCTGTGAATTATCCATTATTATTTTGTATTCAATTATTTGCGAATATTTTTATATGTATGATAAGTGCTTTGTTGCAATTATTTTTACCTAGTTTACTTGTAATAATATGTATGATCACTACTATTTTACTAGATAGATTTATATTACATGGATTTTTATTTACAAATGTTTTTTATATAAATGTCTTTGAAGATGCTACTGGTTTATTTATACGTTTATTTGGATGTTTTTCTATCTTTTTTATAAGTGTATGGATTTTATCTAAAAAAAGTTATATTTCTATGAATGATGAAACAGAGGTGATCTAGTTTACATTATGATTTTATATTATTTGTTAAAAAGAGATTTACATGTAAGGTTTAGAGATTCCATCAAGATAATGACTTTTTTATTCTTAATTTACACTGTTATTGTATTTGCTTTTTTATATAATCAGTCTCCTATTAATGGTAAAGAAGCTTTATTAGTAGATGTTACCTTTTATCGATTTTTTCATGGAGTAGACTTTGTTGATCTATCTCATTTTTATAAGGAGGGGCGATTTTCTATCCCTTTTTATTGGATTTTTTTTCAAATCGTTCCTTTGTTGTTGGTATGGAATTTTGCTTTTTCTGATATTCAACATAATGGTGTTTATTTATTTCCTCGTGTTAAGAAGAAGCATTTTCTTTGGTTAACGAAAATAATATCTTTGCTCTTTTATATAATTTGTATCTGGATTGTTATGTATTTTATTTGGTTTACGGTTTACTATTTGCTTACTTTTGGAGAGCATTCTTTTTTGAATTTATATAGTCAGTTTTCTTATAAGGTACTAGGTACTATGCTAATTCAAATTATTATAAGCTTTTTATTAGCTTTAGTTTTTGAATTTTTAACGTTTTATATGCCAGTAACTATTGTTTTTTTATTGCTATTGATGTATCTGTTTTTGTCTATTTTCTTTCATAGTACTTATTTTTTAGGTTCTTTTGTTATGCCAAATCGTTGGTATTTTGTTGATCATAGTTCAATTCAATTGAATTCAGGTAATTATCAATCTATTCAATGTAATGATTTGCTTTTAATAGGAGTAGTAATTGTTGCTGTAATGATTTTGTTAGGTAGTTTTTGTTTTAAAAAACTAGATGTGATAGGTGAATAATTTATGGATAATTATATTAAATGTGAATGTATGATGAAAAAATTAAAAGGAAATATTGTGTTAGATAATATTAGTTTATCGGTAAAAAAAGGCGAATTTTTAGTTTTGAAGGGGCATAATGGCTCTGGTAAAACGATGATTTTACGAGCGATATCAGGGTTAATGCGTTTAAATTCCGGATTTGTTTATATAGATAATAAAATGATTAGAAAACAAAAGCAATTTCCTGACTCTATGGGAATATTGATTGAATATCCAAGTTTTATCCCAGGGTATACTGGTTTTCAGAACTTGAAATTTTTATCATCAATTAACAATAAAATTTCCGATGAGGAAATTTATAACATTATTCAAAGAGTTGGACTGGATAAATTAGATACGAGAAAGTATAAAAGATATTCTTTAGGTATGAAGCAACGTTTAGGGATAGCGCAAGCCTTAATGGAACGACCAAAATTATTGTTATTAGACGAGCCTACTAATGCTTTAGATAGTGATGGGGTAAAAGATATTTTGGGTATTTTGAAAGTAGAAAAATCCAAAGGAACAACTATTATTGTAGCCAGTCATGATGTGCATGTTCTAGATAATGAAATAGTAGATCGTATTGTACATGTTAATAATGGAAAGTTGGTAGATTAATAGTGAAAAGAAAACATGTATTAATAGTAATTGGATCGTGTGTTTTGTTCCTATTTGTACTTTCTAGTTTTTTTAGATTTAAAATAGTAAATCAAAATAATAAATCTTATAAAGTGGTAAAAGATGAGTTTTTATCTAATAGAACTTTTGAAGATGGACAAGGAGTTACGTTTCATGCACTTGAGCCTCTTGAACCAATAAAAACGTATGATCCTTATGAAGACCGTGAAGTAATGACGTATGTTTTACCTTTAAATATTACAAATACAACAAATCATGATATTAACTTGCTTAGTAGTAAGTCTATTTCCAATACATTATTTTATTCTAAAATAGGAGAGTTTTATAATTTAATTCCTTATTCAATGGAATTACCTAAAAAATATCAGTTTGATCCTTTCATACCTGCTGGTAAAACAGTACGAGGATATATAGGGACAAATTATTTTATAGGAGATGACCCTGGTAAAAATTATAAAAATTTTTCTAATGAATCAACTAAAGTGAAATTCATTTCTTTTATGAAGGATAAGAAAGGGAAACATCATGAATTAGAAATACCAATAAATTAATAACATTTATTAGTAGTATTAATTTGAAGGTAATTGTAAAAAAAAGAAAAAGTTCTATATAAAATGTATTAAGTATATTGTTTTTTTCTTTATTAATACCGATAGATTTTAAGGTTATTTTTGGGTGCTGTGCTTGAGTAGATCTTGCAACATAGCAACATCTGTTATTTATAGAATCAAAAGTCGAAGGTTTTGCGCTTGGTGTGAGTATGTATGGATGCTGCACCGGCAAAATCTCCGGCTTTTTGTAATTGGCGATTTAAATTTTACTAAGGAATTGATTCCAGCGCTCTTCTTTAAAAGCGAACTTGAAAGAAGATTATTTAGATTTAATACAAAATGTGTAGTGTGAACTTGAAATAGAGAGATAGAAAAAAGAAATATTAGTTTGTTGGAACAAATGGAATAAAAACTTTTTCTGAATATAAGACCTCACATTTGGACGATTGTTGTCATAGTTATAAGACAAGTGTTACAATTATCATTAGGTATATACATTTTAGTTTTTTAAAATTAGGAGAAAAATTGGCATAACATAAATTTGATTGTTATAACGACTGATTGTAAAGAGAAAAAGAAAGCAATCGGAAGTTTTATTTTAATAAAAGAGGAGCGTATTTCCTATGATCGGTATTTTAAAAAAGGTATTTGATGTCAACCAACGCCAAATTAAACGTATGCAGAAGACAGTGGAGCAAATTGATGCATTAGAATCATCTATTAAGCCGCTAACTGATGAACAATTAAAAGGAAAGACGATTGAATTTAAAGAACGTCTAACAAAAGGTGAGACAGTAGATGATCTACTTCCTGAAGCTTTTGCGGTTGTTCGTGAAGCAGCAAATCGTGTTCTTGGAATGCGTCCATATGGCGTACAGCTAATGGGTGGTATCGCCTTACATGAAGGAAATATCTCTGAGATGAAAACGGGTGAGGGTAAAACGTTAACATCGACTTTACCTGTATATTTAAATGCCTTAACAGAAAAAGGTGTTCACATTGTTACAGTCAATGAATACTTAGCACAACGTGATGCGAGTGAAATGGGACAACTTCATGAGTTCCTTGGCTTAACAGTAGGAATTAACTTAAATAACATGTCACGTGAAGAAAAACAAGCTGCTTATGCTGCTGATATTACGTATAGCACAAATAACGAGCTTGGATTCGATTACTTACGTGACAACATGGTGTTATATAGAGAGCAGTGCGTTCAGCGTCCACTTAATTTTGCTATCATCGATGAAGTCGATTCTATTTTAGTCGATGAAGCACGTACGCCGCTTATTATTTCTGGACAAGCTCAAAAATCAGCAGAGCTATACATGTTTGCAAATGCATTCGTTCGTACATTAGAAAATGAAAAAGAGTATTCATTTGATGTGAAAACGAAAAATGTAATGTTAACTGAAGATGGTATTACGAAAGCAGAGAAAGCTTTCCATATTGAAAACTTATTTGATTTAAAACATGTAGCACTTCTTCACCATATTAATCAGGGGCTTCGTGCACACGTTGTTATGCACCGTGATACAGATTATGTTGTACAAGAAGGCGAAATCGTAATCGTAGATCAATTCACTGGTCGTCTTATGAAAGGTCGTCGTTATAGCGAAGGTTTACACCAAGCTATTGAAGCGAAAGAAGGCGTAGAAATTCAAAATGAAAGTATGACGCTTGCAACAATCACGTTCCAGAACTACTTCCGTATGTACGAAAAATTATCTGGTATGACTGGTACAGCGAAAACGGAAGAAGAAGAATTCCGTAGTATTTACAATATGAATGTTATCGTAATTCCAACGAATAAAGATATTATTCGTGATGACCGTGCTGATTTAATTTTCAAATCAATGGAAGGTAAATTCAATGCAGTTGTTGAGGATATTGTAAATCGTCATAAGCAAGGGCAACCTATTCTTGTTGGTACAGTTGCAATTGAAACGTCAGAGCTTATTTCAAAAATGTTAACACGTAAAGGTGTACGTCATAATATCTTAAACGCAAAAAACCATGCGCGTGAAGCAGATATCATTGCAGAAGCTGGTATGAAAGGCGCTGTAACAATTGCGACGAATATGGCTGGTCGTGGTACGGATATTAAGTTAGGCGAGGACATTAGAAACGTTGGTCTAGCAGTTATCGGTACAGAGCGTCACGAAAGCCGTCGTATTGATAATCAGTTACGTGGTCGTTCTGGTCGTCAAGGGGACCCTGGTGTAACACAGTTCTACTTATCAATGGAAGATGAACTAATGCGCCGCTTCGGTTCTGACAATATGAAAGCGATGATGGATCGTCTTGGTATGGATGATTCACAGCCAATCGAAAGTAAAATGGTTTCTCGTGCGGTAGAATCTGCACAAAAACGTGTAGAAGGAAATAACTATGATGCACGTAAACAGCTATTGCAATACGACGATGTACTTCGTCAACAACGTGAAGTAATTTATAAACAGCGTCAAGAAGTAATGGATTCAGAGAACTTACGCAGCATTATTGAAGGTATGATGAAATCTACGATAGAACGTGCTGTTGCACTTCATACGCAAGAAGAAATCGAAGAAGATTGGAACATTAAAGGTCTTGTCGATTACTTAAATACAAGCCTTCTTGAAGAAGGAGATGTAAAAGAAGAAGAGTTACGTCGCCTTGCTCCAGAAGAAATGAGCGAATCAATCATCGAGAAATTATTAGAGCGTTATAACGAAAGAGAGAAACTTCTACCTGAAGAGCAGACGCGTGAATTCGAAAAGGTTGTTGTATTCCGTGTTGTAGATACGAAATGGACAGATCATATCGATGCAATGGATCACCTTCGTGAAGGTATTCATTTACGTGCTTATGGACAAATCGATCCACTTCGTGAATACCAAATGGAAGGGTTCGCAATGTTCGAGTCGATGATTGCTTCTATTGAAGAGGAAATCTCTCGTTACATTATGAAAGCTGAAATCGAGCAAAACTTAGAGCGTCAAGAAGTTGTTCAAGGTGAAGCTGTTCATCCATCAAGCGATGGCGAAGATGCGAAGAAAAAACCGGTTGTAAAAGGTGACCAAATGGGACGCAACGATTTATGTAAATGCGGTAGTGGCAAGAAATATAAAAACTGTTGTGGCATTGGGCAGTAATAGGAAACTGTAGTTTAGACTGCTTTGCAAATTTTTACATCAAAAATGTATAATAAAGTGAAACTTTAATCAGTGAGTTTTTTTCATTCCCCACTGATTATTAGCCCTCACCAATCGGGCTTTTACTGCCTGCAAATAGCGGGATAAAAAGGATGAAACTCTCTCCGTAATAAGCGGAGAGAGTTTCCCTTGTTTTCATATGAAAGTAACAGCAATTACATAGAGGTGAAGGAAATGGAATTAGTAGAAATTAGGCAAGAATTAGAAAAAATGGCTAAGAGATTAGCGGCTTTTAGGGGGTCTCTTTGACCTCCCTACTAAGGAAAAACAAATTGCAGAATTAGAAGAAACGATGATGGTCGCAGGGTTTTGGGATGACCAAAAAGGCGCACAAGCTGTAATTAATGAAGCGAATGCGCTGAAAGATATGGTTGGAAGGTTCCGTCAGTTAGATGAGACGTTCGAAAACTTAGAAATGACGCATGACCTACTTAAAGAAGAGTATGATGAAGATTTACATGAGGAATTAGAATCTGAAGTGAAAACTTTAATTCAAGAAATGAATGAGTACGAGCTGCAGTTACTATTAAGCGATCCTTATGATAAAAATAACGCTATTTTAGAATTACATCCAGGTGCAGGTGGAACAGAGTCACAAGACTGGGGTTCTATGTTATTACGTATGTACACACGCTGGGCTGAAAAACGTGGGTTTAAAGTAGAAACGGTTGACTACTTACCGGGCGATGAAGCTGGTATTAAGAGTGTTACATTATTAATTAAAGGTCATAACGCTTACGGTTACTTGAAAGCGGAGAAAGGTGTACATCGTCTTGTACGTATTTCACCGTTCGATTCTTCAGGTCGTCGTCATACATCGTTCGTATCTTGTGAAGTTGTACCTGAATTCAATGATGAAGTTGAAATTGAAGTGCGTACAGAAGATTTGAAAATAGATACGTATCGTGCAAGTGGTGCAGGCGGACAGCACGTTAATACGACAGATTCAGCAGTTCGTATAACGCATCTACCAACAAATACGGTTGTAACATGTCAGTCAGAGCGTTCTCAAATTAAAAACCGTGAGCATGCGATGAAAATGCTAAAAGCAAAATTATATCAAAAGAAACTAGAAGAACAACAAGCGCAATTAGATGAGATTCGCGGAGAGCAAAAAGAAATTGGATGGGGCAGCCAAATCCGTTCTTACGTATTCCACCCGTATTCTCTTGTAAAAGATCATCGTACAAATACAGAAATTGGTAACGTACAAGCAGTTATGGATGGAGAAATTAATCCATTTATTGATGCGTATTTACGTTCTCGCATTTAATAAGAGAAAAAGCCAACAGAATTGTTGGCGCAAGCTGAGGTAAAAGAGGATATAAAGAGGTTTATCTTATTTATATTGATGAAATAAAGAGGAAGAGAAGTTGGAGGCTACAACTTCTCTTTTTGATGAGATTATATGTAGAATACAATGCCGTATATTGTTTTGTAAAAAGTAGAGAATAGTAAAACAGAGTGATAATAGAGTAGGACTTTATATGGAATTTCTCTGCTTTATTTTGGAGAAAAAGGTTCTTTATAGAACTTTCTAATGTGTTCACAGAATTGAAACAATTTATGAAAGCTTTATTCTATTAAGGTTCTCACTATATTTGTAAAAAATATGAAATACACCTTAGTTTTTCTATATAAAGATAATGCTTATAATGAATATTGAATGTGTTATGAAGATTATAGCCTAGTTATGAATAAAAAGAATATCAACAATGGGGAGCGATAGAAGTGAAAAAGAAATTGTTGGCTATTGCGTTAGGGACATCAGTCGTTTTTGCTTTAGGAGCATGTGGAAATAAAGAAGAGAGTAAGTCTTCGAATCAGTCTGCAAGCACAGATAGTGCAGAACAAATCTTCCAAAGAAGTTGTGCAGGTTGTCACGCGAAAGATTTATCAGGAGCAACTGGACCTGATTTAAGAAAAGTAGGCGGTAAGTATGACGCTGCAGATATCGAAGAAATTATTAAAAAAGGTCGCGGCTCAATGTCGCCTGGACTTATTCAAGGTGAAGATGCGAAAAAAGTAGCTGAATGGTTAGCGGAGCATAAATAAGAAACGTAATTAATAAACGAGCTGATTGTATAACTTGACCGAAAAGTGCTTCGAGTTAAGTAATCACATGAGCTCGTTTACTTTTTCTTGGGATGTAACATAACTGTAACAAAATTGTATCCGAATTGGAAACCGATTGATGTTACAATGGGGTTTGTAGAATTTTGATGAAATATATTACATAGAGTAGCGTTGCTAATAAAAGGCATGTATGGAAGCTACCTTCAACAAGAATGGTCGAGCGAAAATAAAGGTTTGTCTTTTATTTTCAAATGTACAGAAAAGTATTTCGAAAAAAATCATTAAGTATTGGGTGATAAATAATGATAAAAATGACGAATGTTTATAAGGAGTACCCAAATGGTATGAAAGCCATTGCTGGTCTCACAGTTAATATTAAACAAGGTGAATTCGTATACGTAGTTGGACCGAGTGGAGCCGGGAAATCTACATTTATTAAAATGATGTATCGTGAAGAGAAGCCATCTACAGGATCAATTAATGTAAATGGACTTGTAATTGAAACATTGGCAGAAAGAGATGTTCCATATTTCCGTCGTCAATTAGGCGTAATTTTCCAAGATTTTAAATTGCTACCTAAATTAACGGTATATGAGAATGTAGCGTTTGCTTTAGAAGTAATTGAAGAAGAGAAGGAAGCGATTCGTGAGCGTGTTACAGAAGTGTTAGGTCTTGTAGGTCTAGATGATCGTGCAGATGCACTTCCAGGTGAACTTTCAGGCGGAGAGCAACAACGTGTGGCGATTGCAAGAGCGATTGTAAATAGACCAAAGGTTGTAATTGCCGATGAGCCAACAGGTAACTTAGATATTGAAACAGCGCTTGATATTATGAAGATTTTTAAACGTATTAATGAGCGTGGTACAACAATTGTTATGGCGACACATAACGCAGATATCGTAAATACAATTCGTCATCGTGTAATTGCAATTGAAGGCGGAAGAATTGTTCGAGACGAGATTGAGGGAGGATACGGATATGAAGGCTAAAACCCTTAGTCGACATTTGCGAGAAGGTGTGAAAAATCTATCCCGTAACGGATGGATGACATTTGCTTCTGTAAGTGCAGTAACAGTTACATTATTACTTGTAGGTGTCTTTTTGACAGCGATTATGAATATGAACCATTTTGCGACGAAAGTAGAGCAAGATGTAGAAATTCGTGTGCATGTTGATCCAGCAGCAAAAGAAGATGATCAAAAGAAATTAGAAGAAGATATGAGTAAAATTGCGAAAGTAGATTCTATTAAATATTCTTCTAAAGAAGAAGAGTTGAAACGTTTAATTAAAAGCTTAGGCGATAGTGGAAAAACGTTCGAGTTATTTGAGCAAGATAACCCACTGAAAAACGTATTTGTTGTAAAGGCGAAAGAACCAACAGATACGGCAACAATTGCGAAGAAGATTGAGAAAATGCAGTTTGTAAGTAATGTTCAATACGGTAAAGGTCAAGTTGAAAAATTATTTGATACGGTAAAAACTGGTCGTAACATTGGGATTGCGTTAATTGCTGGTCTTCTATTCACAGCGATGTTCTTAATCTCTAACACAATTAAAATTACGATTTATGCTCGTAGTACTGAGATTGAAATTATGAAACTTGTTGGTGCAACAAACTGGTTTATTCGTTGGCCATTCTTGTTAGAGGGATTATTCCTAGGAGTATTAGGATCAATTATTCCAATTGGCATAATTCTAGTGATGTATAATTCATTGCAAGGTGTGTTTAATGAAAAACTTGGCGGAACAATTTTCGAGCTTCTACCATACAACCCATTCGTATTCCAATTAGCTGGTTTATTAATGTTAATCGGTGCATTAATCGGTATGTGGGGAAGTGTAATGTCAATTCGTCGCTTCTTAAAAGTATAAAAAGTTGCAAACATAATTCGTACAAGCTTATCATATAGTAGAAATAGGTAAAGGCATCACACATCGTGTGATGCCTTTTGCTACACCACCTGTGTGTTCTGGAAAGGGGAATTCCGCATTGAAACGTAGAGTTGCAATTATTGGAATGGTTGTTGCATTTTTAATTGGTGCTGGCGGGATGTTTGGTGGTATGTACTGGTTTGGGATAAACCCAGCGTATGTAACGCAAACAGTATCGAATGGCAATGCTGGCACAGCGCAAGGGAATTTGGCAAAGATTAATGAGGCGTATGCACTAATTGATTCACGTTATGTGGAAGACGTGAAAGACGACAAATTAGTCGAAGGTGCGATACAAGGAATGTTGTCTACGCTGAAGGACCCTTATTCCACGTATATGGATAAAGAAACGGCAAAACAGTTTAGTCAGTCACTGGATCCTGAACTTGAAGGGATTGGAGCTGAAGTGAACAAGACGGACGGTAAGCTTATTATCGTATCGCCAATTAAAGGTTCACCAGCAGAAAAGATAGGAATTAAACCGAATGACCAAATTTTATCTGTAGATGGAAATAGTGTGAAAGATTTATCACGTGAAGAAGCAGTATTAAAAATTCGTGGTAAAAAAGGAACGACTGTTGCAATTGAAATTAAGCGCGCAGGAGTGGCTGATCCGATAGAATTTAAAATTAAGCGTGAAAAGATTCCGATTTTCACTGTATTTAGTTCCGTAAAGAAAGAGAGCGGAAAAGATATCGGTTATATGCAAATTACTTCTTTTGCTGAAAATACTGCGAAAGAATTTAAGGATCAGTTAAAAGAATTAGAGAAGAAACATATAGCAGGCTTAGTTATTGACGTACGTGGTAATCCTGGTGGCTATCTAAATAGTGTAGAAGAAATACTAGGAGACATCATGACAGATAAAAAGCCAATGCTACAAGTAGAACAGCGAAATGGTGAGAAGAAGAAATTCTCTACTGAACTGAAAGAAAGAAAGTCATATCCAATTTCAGTATTAATTGATAATGGAAGTGCTTCTGCTTCAGAGATTTTAGCGGGTGCGCTGAAAGAGGGAGAAGGATACGATTTAATTGGTGAAAAAACGTTTGGTAAAGGTACTGTCCAACAAGCTGTTCCATTTAAAGATGGCAGTAACATTAAATTAACAATGTTTAAATGGTTAACACCAGATGGCAATTGGATTCATAAAAAAGGAATCGCGCCAACTATAGAAGTGAAGCAACCAGATTATTATCATGCGACACCAATTCAAATTGAAAAGACACTTTCATACAATTCAAATGATGTACAAGTAAAACACGCGCAAGAAATGCTTAAGAGCTTAGGATATGTACCAGGACGTGAAGATGGATACTTTAGCAAAGAGACAGAATCAGCACTAAAAGCATTCCAAAATGCGAATGAGATGGAAGCAACAGGACAACTCGATAAAAAGACAGCTGAAGTGATTCAAACTAAAATCATTGAAAAAATCCGTTCTGGAGAAAATGATTTACAATTACAAACCGCATTGAAATTAATAGCGAAATAAGAAAGAATACAGGCACTTTGATGCCTGTATTTTTTTATGTGTTAAACAAACATTTCTTTAGTTATGATAAGATAAAAAGAAAAAATGATATAAATGGTGGTGAATGAATTCGTGGAGGCATGGCTTTTTGAAATACTACGAGCAGTTGGACGTTTTTTCTTACACCCTGCTGTCTATGTATTTTTAATTAGTAGTATCTTCGTTGGATACTTACGTATATTACGAGAACGAAAAGATTTTTCTTTTAAAGTATATGATATTTGGTTTGAACTACGAACAACTCTATTTGCAGGTATTGGGTACGGATTAATCGTATCTATTATTACGATTGGGCTCGGGCTTGTTGTTTCAAAAGCGAGTTTATGGGTAATTTTACTTTGGACGTTATTATTCGGATTAACTGCTATGTATCGATATTTATCTGTAGCTTATACTTTCGGAATCGCTATTGCACTTGTATTGTTGTCGTCTAAGATGCCAGTTTCCTTCTTACAGCTTGGAGAAGGTGAAGAGGGTACGATTGTATCCCTTGCTATTTTATTAGGCGTTATGCTCGTTGTAGAGGGGTTATTAATCTCTAAAAATGCAGTTCGTTATTCTACGCCAAAAATTAACAAAGGTAAGCGTGGGCTACGAATTGGACTACATGAATCAAATCGTTTATGGCTTGTACCAGTATTTATTCTGATACCAGGCGACGCGGTGACAGGATTTATTTCTTGGTGGCCTGTCGTTTCAATAGGCTCGACTACATACTCTTTATTCCTCGTTCCATTTTTAATTGGATTTATGAGAAAGGTTAGAAGTTATGAGCCGACGGAAGCTTTATTATTTACAGGAAGACGTGTCTATGGATTAGCAGGGCTCGTACTCGTTTTAGGTATCGCAAGTTACTGGTGGCATGTACTTGCAATTATCGCGATGGGAGTCGCAATGCTTGGGCGCTTCACGATCTCGATGCAAGAGAAGATTGTAGATGAGACAAGGCCAGCATACTTTGCCGCACGTAATGATGGACTTGTTGTGTTAGATACAATTCCGAATACAATTGGGGCAGAGATGAATTTAAAGCCTGGGGAAGTTATTACGAAAGTAAATGGAGTCATTCCAAGAAGTACCGAAGAGTTTTATGACGCGCTTCAAACGAAGACGACAGGAGCGTTTTGTAAATTAGAAGTAATAGATACAAATGGTGAGCTTCGTCTCGCTCAAACGGCATTATACGCCGGGGGACATCATGAATTAGGTGTTGTGTTTGTTCAGCAAGAGCACGAGTGGAATTCAGAAGTGATATAAAATAAAATGGAAACCTTCATCAAAAACAGATGAAGGTTTTTTTAGTTTCATAGACGGATAACTTGAATAATTATTTGATAATGGTTATCATTTAGAGAGTCTTTTAATTTTGAAAAGGGAGGAAAGATATGTTACGTAAATTTTTTTCTTACTATAAACCGTATAAAGGTTTATTTATACTCGATTTTTCTTGCGCAGTTATCGCGGGCTTACTCGAACTTGGTTTCCCGCTTATCGTAAATCAATTTATTGATAAGTTATTACCAGGGCAAAACTGGACGCTTATTTTATGGGCTTGTTTCGGTTTATTCGTAGTTTACGTGTTAAATGCAGGTTTGCAATACGTTGTTACATATTGGGGACATATGCTTGGTATTAACATTGAAACCGATATGAGACAGAAATTATTTGATCACATTCAAAAGCTATCATTCAGATTTTTTGATAATAATAAAACAGGTCATTTAATTTCACGTCTTACAAACGATTTAATGGAAATTGGGGAAATTGCTCACCATGGACCAGAAGATTTATTCATTGCCATTATGACTTTAGTCGGAGCATTTTCATTTATGATGATGATTAACTGGAAGTTAGCGCTTCTAACATTCTTCGTAATTCCATTCTTATTATGGTTGGCACTGTACTTCAATAAAAAAATGACAGGTACGTTTAGACGTTTATTCTCAGACGTTGCTGATTTCAATGCATGTATCGAGAACAATGTTGGTGGTATCCGCGTTGTACAAGCATTCGGAAATGAAAAGTTTGAGAAAGAGCAATTTGCTGTAAACAATGCTCGTTTCCGTACAACAAAATTAATGGCGTATAAAATTATGGCGTTAAATTCATCGATTAGTTATATGCTGATGCGTCTTGTAACACTCTTTGTATTAATATGTGGTACATGGTTTGTTCTGCAAGGTGAATTAACGTACGGTGGATTTATTGGATTCGTTTTATTAACGAATATTTTCTTCCGCCCAATTGAAAAAATTAATGCGGTTATTGAAAGTTATCCGAAAGGAATCGCTGGTTTTAAAAGATATGTAGAACTTCTGGAAACAGAGCCGGATATTGTAGATTCTAAAGATGCAATCGAAGTAAAACATGTACACGGCGATATTCAATACCATAACATTACGTTCGGATATGAAAATAAAGAGCCGATTTTAAACGATATTAGTTTGAAAATACATGCAGGTGAAACAGTTGCTTTCGTTGGGCCATCAGGGGCAGGGAAAACAACACTATGTAGTTTATTACCACGTTTTTATGAACACTCATCTGGATCGATTCAAATTGATGGCATTGATACGAAAGAGATGACGCTATCGTCACTTCGTAAGCAAATCGGAATTGTGCAGCAAGATGTTTTCTTATTCTCAGGAACAATTCGTGAAAATATCGCTTACGGAAACTTACAAGCTTCAGAAGCTGAAATCTGGCAGGCGGTAAAACGTGCCCAGTTGGAGGACTTAATTTACTCGCAACCAGACGGTTTAGAGACAGTTATTGGTGAGCGTGGTGTGAAACTTTCAGGAGGACAAAAGCAGCGCTTAGCAATTGCCCGTATGTTCTTGAAGAACCCGCCAATTTTAATTTTAGATGAAGCAACTTCTGCGCTAGATACAGAGACAGAACTTGCTATTCAAAAATCACTTGCTGAACTATCAGTCGGCCGTACAACATTAGTTATCGCTCACAGGCTTGCAACTATTAAAAATGCAGATCGCATCGTCGTTGTAAATAAAGACGGTATTGCAGAACAAGGTTCACATGATGAATTGATTGAGCGGGGCGGAGGGTATAGCCGATTATATGAGGCACAGTTTAGCTCGTAAATATAATTTCTGCTGAATTAGTGCACCATAAGTAAGTGAAAATCTTATAGGGGAGGCTATAAAGCATGATTGTAACAACAACTTCTACAATTCAAGGAAAAGAGATTATTGATTATATTGATATCGTCAATGGCGAAGCAATTATGGGGGCGAATATCGTGCGTGACCTGTTCGCTTCTGTCCGCGACGTTGTCGGTGGCCGTGCGGGCGCTTACGAAAGTAAATTAAAAGAAGCGCGCGACATTGCAATGGAAGAGATGAAAACTCTCGCAAGACAAAAAAATGCGAACGCGATTGTTGGTATCGACGTGGACTACGAAGTAGTTCGCGAAGGGATGCTAATGGTTGCGGTGAGTGGGACTGCTGTCCGTATATAAAGTGAAAAGCCGTGCTGGTGCACGGCTTTTTGTTATTAGTGATGCTGTTATCGTGTCTTACATTATCGGTAGGTTGATATTCTATGTCGAAGCCTGGATATTTCTTGGGAAATGCGGAAGGTTCCGTCGATATATAGGGAAGACATTAGAGAGCTTCTTGACACTTTCGAATTTGAACTAATAATTGTTCGTATTCTTGTTCGAGAATTGTGATGTCATCGTGATGATTGGGTATAGAAATCCGGCTGATGATTTCTGTTAATTTTGTTTGTAATCGTAATAATTCTTGTTCAGTAACGTTTACAGAAGCTTGGGTGGTTCTTTTGGTGTATTGCTCGTAATTGCCGTGGAAGATTCTTGGTTCGCTCTCATCTACTTGTATAATATGGTCTGCAACAGCACGAATAAAGGCACGGTCATGGCTAATGAAAAGTATAGTGCCAGGATACTCTTGTAACATGCTTTCTAATTCTTCTTGCGTTGCCAAGTCTAAATAGTTTGTCGGTTCGTCGAGCAGAAGCATATTATAGTTTCCTAAAAATACTTTTGCGAGTGCAACCTTCATTCGTTCACCACCACTTAAGACGTACACAGGTTTATGGACATCTTCACGGCGGAAAAGGAGTCTTGCAAGTATTGTTCGAACGAACGCTTCGGTATAGTTTGTTTCTTCTAGAACATTTTCTAAAATTGTTTTATCTGTTTTTAAAATTGATAGTGTTTGTTCGAAGTATCCAATTTTACAACTTTTCGAAAGCTGAATGCCACGCTCGTTTGTGAGAAGCATGTTGAACAAAGTTGTTTTTCCGCTTCCGTTTGCGCCTAAAATAGCAAGCTTTGCACCAGGGGCAATAGTTCCATTCATATTTTTAAATAGTGTGCGGTCACCTATTTTCTTTGTTGCTTTATTAAACTGCACCACGACTTTACTATGAATGGGTGTATGGTATTGTACGTCAAACTGAGCTTGAGAAAAGTCTTTCGGCTTTTCTTTCTTTTCTAACTTTTCGAGGCGTGTTTCTAGTGCTTTCGCTACTTTGCTAACATTTTCTTGCCCATGAGCCCCGCTTAACTTATAAAGTTTAGATTCAGATGAACTGAACCGTGTGGGGATTTTTGTCATGCTAGAAGCACGTTGCTTTCTTTGTGAAATTGACTGTTCTAACCGATTTTTTTCTTGTATATATTGATCATATTCTGCTTGCTTTTGTATTCGCTCACGTTCTTTTTGCTTTCGATAGTTTGAATAATTTCCTTTGTACTCTTGGATAGTACCGTCTTCAACTTCGATGATTTTTGTACATATGGCATCTAAAAAATCACGATCATGCGATATTAAAACAAGTGCACCGTTATAAGATAAAAATGCCTTTTCTAATTGCTCTGTACCAAACATATCTAAGTGACTTGTTGGCTCATCAGCAAATAGAATGCCTGCATCTTGTTCGAGGGCATGGGCGATCTTTAGGCGCATTCGTTCACCGCCGCTCATTGAATTTGCGACGCTTGAAATATTCCATTTTCCTTTAGCGAGGGAAGAAGCGATTTCCGGTATTTCTTCGCTAAGCTGAGGAATGATGGCGATAGAACTATGATGAGTTACTGTTCCTTTGTCAGCTTCTATTTCTTTACTTAATATTTGTAATAACGTAGATTTTCCAGCTCCGTTGACTCCGACAATTCCTATACGATCGTTTGCTTGAATTTCTAGTGATGGTAACGTAAATATGGTGCGATCACCAAAGCTCTTTTCGATATTACGTGCGATTAAAATAGTCATAAAAAAACCTCCCTAGTTTCACTAGAGAGGATAAACGTCGCCCTTCAATGTAAAAATCGTACATAAATAAACGATTTTTTACATGATCGTATCGAAAGAAAGTATCGACAAATGGACAGACTAATCCCCTGCTAGTTTTCATCATTTTTGTTCACTATTTGTGATGGATGAAATAAATAAGAGAATTAGAACTTCATTGGTCAAAGTACCTTCCTTTCATAATATTATTTTTATTGTATGCGCATACAAATGGGTTTGTCAAACTTATTTCTGTTTCTGATTTTTGAATTCGCTATTATACAGTTGTACCTTTGTGAGTGCTTCCACATCGTTTTTAATTTCATCCAGTCCATTCGCATCCCCAATAATATAACCTTCAAATGAAGAACCGACAAAATCAAAGATGTACTGGAACTGGGCAATAAGTGGTAATGCCTTCAGTTTCGGATTGTCTCCGCCAACGATGACAACGTACATTTTTTTGCCTTTCATTTTCTCTTTGAAATGAAGGGTTTTATCACGTAAGCTTTGTGACCAGCGATCAACGAAGTTCTTCATATGGCCGCTCATTCCATACCAGTATAGCGGTGTAGCAAAGATAATTGTGTCGTGCTCTAGCATGTGCTCAATTAACTGCTCGTAGTCATCATTTACAGGTTGAAATCCTTCTGCATCATGGCGTTGATCTGTAATAGGGTGGACGGTATGGTCTCGCAAATAAATGTGCTCTGCTTCGGTCCCATCAACCATCATATGTGTTAGAGTTTCAGTGTTCCCGTTTTGTCTTGAACTGCCGTGTATGACGAACATGTAATCATTCCTTTTCTTTTGCTTGTTTTAGGAGTGAAACGTGTTTTTGCAAATTGACTTGAATACTAGAGAGCAATTCGATTTGTTTCGTAACTTCACATAGTTTATCTTCGTAAAGTGCAAGAATACTACTGCATGGATTTTCGTATAGGTGCGGCTCGATTTCAAGGCAGCGCAGCATTCTTGCTGTCTCTTCTAAATTTAAGCCAATTTGTAAGTACATTTGAATAAGCTCTACTTTTTCAATGGCACTTTTATCGAAATCACGATAGCCGTTTGTGAGGCGGTTTGAAGGGAGTAATCCCTTTTCTTCATAATGTCTTAGTGATCTTTCGCTAACGCCAGTTTCTTTTGATAACTCCCCAATTCGCACTGTGTTTCACTCCTTTTAAATGTATTGTAAACCTTCACACTAATGTGAAGGTCAACTCTGTTTTTTTGCAAAAGAATCTACATGATTTAAAAAGACTTGAATGGCTTTAGAAGGGATGAAATATTTGCCGCGTACGATGGAGAACGGGCGGATTAGCTTTTCGTTAGGCACAGGGACGTGGAATAGTTCTTTGGCTAATAATTCTTTCCGCACGGTCCAATCCGAAAGTATAGCGATGCCAAGCCCGGCAGCGACTGCTTCCTTCACGCTTTGTATACTGCTGAATGTAAAGAATCGTTTCATTTTTAAATGATGTTGGTGTATATAGCGATCGCTATAGGCACGTGTGCCAGAACCACTCTCCCTTAATACCCAGACTTGATCTTGGAGAGTATTTTCATTTACTTTCTCGGTATCGAGCAAGGGATGGTTTGGCGGGACGACAAGTTTCATTTCATCTTGCATAAATGTTTCAACATCTACGTCAGCGTATACGACTTGGCCTTCCACTAAGCCGATATCAATTTGATTAGAGCGAAGGCTTTGCAAAACTTCTTCTGTATTGGAGATAAATGTATGAACTTCGACGTGCGGATTTTCATTCGCAAAGCGCGCAAGTATTTTCGGAAGTAAGTATTCGCCAATTGTAAAGCTAGCGCCGATTCGCAGCGTTCCCGTTACGACGTTGTGCAATTCATTAATTTCTTGTTTCGCATCTTCATAAAGTGAAAGCATTTGCTTTGCGTGTATGTATAATATGTTTCCAGCTTCCGTAACTTGGACGTGCTTTGGGGAGCGCTGAATAAGTGTAGTTCCAAACTCATTTTCTAAGTTGCGAATGTGCATGCTTACGCCGGGTTGTGAAAGGTTTAATAGTTCCGCAGCACGCGAAAAATGTTTTTGTTCAACGACAGTAACAAAGATTTTTAAAATGTCGACGTTCATTTGTTAGGCTCCCTTTATTTTTGCTTTTATTTTATCATAAGTATTTCTGATGATAGGGATTCAATATTGATATTAAACTTATTATAAAAATTCTCTTATAATGTAACTAGAAAGAACATGCATGTTCCAATACGATTATTGGGGTGGTACAAAGTGGAACAAACACTTGTTATACAAAAGAAGAAGGGCTTTGGATTTTCGCAAGGTATTGGGATTACATTATTAATCGCAATTGCAGCGAAATATTTAGCGGAGCTGCCATTTTTAAATATTATGGGACAATTAGTGATTGCTATTCTAATTGGGATGGTTTGGCGCGCAGCAATTGGGGTCCCTCATGAAGCGATTGCGGGGACGAACTTTGCAAGTAAGAAGTTGCTTCGCTTTGGGATTATCTTACTTGGAATGCGGTTAAATCTTGTTGATATTGCGAAGGCGGGACCGAAAGTATTGGTCATCGCTGCGGTTGTTATTACATTTACCATTTTCGTTGTATATGGACTAACGAAAGTATTTAAAGTAGAAAAGAAACTTGGGATTTTAACAGCATGCGGGACAGCAATTTGCGGCGCGGCCGCGGTCGTGGCAATTGCACCGCAAGTGAAAGCGAAGGATGATGAAACGGCAGTCGGTGCCGCAATTATTGCTATTTTAGGTACGATATTTACGCTTATTTATACGTTATTATATCCGGTTCTTGGCTTATCTCCATACGGATACGGAGTGTTCTCAGGAGCGACGCTGCATGAAATTGCTCACGTAATTGCGGCTGCGGCGCCAGGCGGTAGCACGGCTGTAGACATTGCAGTTATCGTGAAATTAACGCGTGTAGCGATGCTTGTGCCAGTAGCGATTTTAATTGGGTTATGGTTTGGCAAGAGCGAGGGAAGCAAAGAAAAAAGATCGTGGCGCGACATTCCGATTCCTTGGTTTATCTTCGGATTTTTAGCGATGAGTGCGGTGCATTCGCTTGGGATTATCCCAGAAGTTGTTGCCGGATACATTGTAGTAATCGCGTACATGCTTATTGCAATGGCGATGGCAGGACTCGGTTTAAATGTAGAGTTTAAAACGTTCCGCAAATTAGGAAGTAAGGCATTTGTGGCAGGGTTAATTGGCTCGGTTTGTCTATCGGTTCTTGGATATATTCTTGTATGGGCATTAGGATTTATGTAGTAGCAAAGAGGCATCTTGTAGATGTCTCTTTTTTTACCTTTTTTTGTAAAGATATCTTTACTTGTATTTGGAAAATATTTATAATTAAAGTAAAGATATCTTTACTTTCGAAGGTGGAGCCTATGGGTGTGAAAAATAAAATTAAAGGATTACGAAAGCAACATCATATAACGCAAATTGAAATGGCAAAGGCGATGCAAGTGACACGGCAGACAATCGTGGCAATTGAGAACCATCACTATAATCCGAGTCTAGAGTTATCTCTAAAAATCGCCAAATATTTTGGAATGAAGGTAGAGGAAATATTTACACTGGAGTAAGGGGAGAGAAAATGAACGATACTAAAAAGTTGTATATCGCTACTGTCTTAGGATTATGTGGAGGGGACGTTTTAGTTCGTATTATGGATCCATCCATACCGATGTTATCGCTAATAGTTAGTAACATTTTAGCAATTCTACTCTTAACAGTGTATACGTATTACAAAAAACGTAAGTACAAAAAAGAGGAAGTTCCAGATATAGATGAGCGAGTAAATGAAAATATAAAAAGGCATGTAAATGTCTCGCTTATATTCGCATTTGTCCTTCTCATTGTTTACATTGGTGCGAGCAAAGTCGTAGGCAGAGATGTCATACCTACGCCAGAAATATTCATTGTATGTAGTTTCTTATTTGCTGGTAGTCTCATCATAGGAGTAATGGCGGGAAAACGAGCATAGCGATAGGAGGAATGAAAATGCAAGATGAGTTTGAGAGATTTCAATCGGATAAAGCGTTTAAATATGTAGGGTTATTTTTCGTGATAAGTTTAGCAATATGGAGTTTGTACAATTTAATTGTTTACGGAAGTGCTGGAACACCTTTTGTTCTATTTGTTGCGGGACAGTTTGTATATTACGGTGTGAATTATTGGCCAAAGTGGAAATTTAGAAATAAGAAAGAGGCTGATAATGAGTATGGCATCGACGAGTGTATTAGCAATAAAGACCAGTAAATAGATATATAAAGGGGAAGAGGAATGGGATTACCGATATTATGTGTTGCGACGGTTATATTTGCGTTGTTTTGGGGGATACAAAATTACCCCCACAATCCAGTGCCAAGTGTATTTGTTATTATTGGGGTTGTAGGGATATCATATTATTTATTAATTTCAGCGCACTATCATAAAACTGCGACAGGTGTGGTTGCTGGGGTAATTTTTTTGTCATGCGGGCGTATTATACATAAGATATTATTTCCATAAAAGCTGTTTATACAAAAGGTATAAACAGCTTTTTGTATTTTTTTTACAAATCGCTTGAAAGTTACGTTACGTCATCTTTTATAATGAAAAAGAAGAGGTGATGGAGTTGATTTCAATTCAAGAACTAACGAGGGAAACAGGAATTACAGTAAGGACGTTACGTTATTATGATCAAATCGATTTATTAAAGCCGAGTGGAAAAACTGATGGGGGACATCGGTTATATAGCGAGAGAAATGTTGTTCGTTTGCAGCAAATTTTATTTTTAAAAGAAATGGGTTTTTCATTAAAAGAGGTTGCGAATATGTTAGTAACAGGTGAACTTAACTTAAAAGACTCGCTTGAAAAGCAACTTAGATTTGTACAGGAAGAACAAAAGAAATTTAATCGAATGGAGCGTGTATTACAGGCGGTTGTTTATTCGGTAGATGTGGAAGGAGAACTGGATTGGAAAGTTATGTTTGAACTCATTCAGCTTTCGAAACAGTCTCCTCGAATACGTGAAATATTCCAAAATGAACTGTTTTCAAAGGAAGAGCAAGATTTACTTCATAATTTGCCAAATATGAGTGAGGAAGATCCGAATGTGTTAGAGTGGGTAGATTTATTAAAGCAATTACGTAACTTTATGAAAGACGGTAAGGAAGCAACAAATGATGAGGTACAAGGGGCAACGAAGAAATTAATGCTGAAGTGTTTAGAGATGGCAAATGGTGATGAAGCATTTTTAGATAAATTGTGGGAAGTAAGAAAGTCAAAAGAAGATTCACAGAAAATGAGTATGTATCCAATTGAGGAAGAGCTTCTAGTATATATGGATGAGGCTTTTCGTATATATGACGAAAGGGAGAGGGATAAATGAGTATACTCGCAGAATATCGTTGGTATTTTTTAATTGGGGCAGAGATTGTATTTTGGTTATCGGCTATTGGTTTCTTTTTACTAAGGTACGGATTTCGCTTGAAAAAGGCGAGCTTTATTATGGGGATTGTGTTACTCGTAAATGAAGTGTTTATTTTAACTTTAGGGGTAGTGGACTATTATCAAACAGGGAAGTTCTCTAATTTTCAAATCATTACGGTAATCATTTTATTGTATGCTGTCTTTTACGGGAAAAAGGATTTGAAGAAGCTTGATATATTTGTACAAAAATTAATTGCGAAATGGCGGAATGAACCGGCGCCTATTATCGAAGAACCACTTGAAGTAACAGGTAGGGCACATGCGAAGCAGGAAATGAAAAATTGGGTATTGCATCTGGCTTTGTTTGTTGTTGTTCACATAATCTTTTTCTTCATGTATGGGTTCGTACCATTTGAGCAATGGAGAAATTGGCTAGAGTCGGGAATCGTTTTAAATAAAGCTGCAAGTCGCGTGAGCCAAGTTTGGGCGGTTATATTTTTAGTGGATACAGTAATTTCATTTTCTTATGTGATTTTCCCGAAAAAGGAGAAAGAAAAAGAAAAGCTACTTTCGTAGAGGAAAGTAGCTTCTTGTAAATTTGGTATAGTTTTTTCTAGTATATCAATAGTTTGTATAGGAGAGGATGACAGTAGGGAAAAGAGCAAGTTTTATATGTCACCCTGAAATAAGGTTTGCTGAGGAAGGAAGTATGTTCTCCTTCCTTTTTTTATGTATAACTTGTCGAAAACTTTACCGAATATCTGTTCGTTTTTTTAGGTTTTTTATAGGCATTCGTGTTAAAATAATAATACAGATTTTTTATGAGGAGGTCGGATTTCACTTGGAACATCAATTTGAAATTATCTCAGAGTATTCCCCGCAAGGTGATCAGCCGGGAGCGATAGAGAAGCTTGTAGAGGGAATTAATAGTGGAAAGAAAAAGCAAGTGTTGCTTGGAGCGACAGGAACGGGTAAGACATTTACGATTTCAAATGTCATTAAAGAAGTGCAGAAGCCAACACTTGTAATGGCTCATAATAAAACGTTAGCAGGACAGTTATATAGTGAACTGAAAGATTTCTTTCCTAACAATTCTGTTGAGTATTTTGTTAGTTATTACGATTATTATCAGCCGGAAGCGTACGTACCACATACGGATACGTTTATTGAAAAAGATGCGCAAATTAACGATGAAATTGATAAATTACGCCACTCGGCAACGTCTTCCTTATTTGAACGAGATGATGTTATTATCGTTGCGAGTGTGTCGTGCATATACGGTTTAGGTTCTCCGGAAGAATACCGCGAGTTAGTTGTTTCACTTCGAGTTGGTATGGAAAAGGACCGCAATCAATTACTTCGTGAACTTGTTGATGTACAGTATGGCCGTAATGATATTGATTTCAAGCGTGGTACATTCCGTGTGCGCGGAGATGTAGTTGAAATCTTCCCCGCATCACTTGACGAGCATTGTATTCGAATTGAATTTTTCGGGGATGAAATAGACCGTATTCGAGAAGTAAATGCATTAACGGGTGAAGTATTAGCAGAACGTGATCATGTAGCAATCTTCCCGGCATCTCACTTCGTTACACGTGAAGAAAAGCTGAAGGTCGCTATTGAAAATATTGAAAAAGAATTAGAAGAACGTTTAAAAGAATTAAATGATAACGGTAAGTTGTTAGAAGCGCAGCGTATAGAACAACGTACACGCTATGATTTAGAAATGATGCGTGAGATGGGTTTTTGTTCAGGGATTGAAAACTATTCCCGTCATTTAACACTTCGTCCAGCAGGTTCAACACCATATACACTTTTGGACTATTTTCCAGAGGATTTCTTAATTGTTATGGATGAGTCGCACGTATCGTTGCCGCAAGTAAGAGCGATGTATAACGGGGACCAAGCGCGTAAGCAAGTGCTTGTGGATCATGGATTCCGTCTGCCATCAGCTTTAGATAATAGACCGCTCACGTTTGATGAGTTTGAAGAGAAAACGAATCAAGTTATTTACGTTTCGGCAACGCCAGGACCATACGAGTTAGAGCAGTCACCGGAAGTAGTAGAACAAATTATTCGTCCAACAGGGCTTTTAGATCCACCAATTGATATACGACCAATTGAAGGACAAATAGATGATTTATTAGGAGAAATCCATGACCGGATTGCGAAAAATGAACGTGTATTAATTACGACTTTAACGAAAAAAATGTCAGAGGATTTAACGGATTACTTGAAAGATGTAGGAATTAAGGTGAACTATCTTCACTCTGAAATTAAAACGTTAGAACGTATTGAAATTATCCGGGACCTTCGCCTTGGTAAATTTGATGTACTTGTCGGTATTAACTTATTACGAGAAGGGTTAGATATTCCAGAAGTATCACTTGTAGCTATTTTAGATGCTGATAAGGAAGGATTCCTACGTTCAGAGCGTTCATTAATTCAAACAATTGGTCGTGCGGCGCGTAATGCAAACGGCCGCGTTATTATGTACGCAGATCGCATAACGAGATCAATGGGAATTGCGATTGAAGAAACGCAGCGTCGTCGTAGTATACAAGAAGCTTACAATGAAGAGCATGGTATTACGCCGAAGACGATTCAAAAAGGAGTACGTGACGCTATTCGTGCGACAACAGCAGCTGAGGATACGGAAACATATGAAGTAGCACCAGCTAAGAAGATGACGAAAAAAGAACGTGAAAATACAATTGCGAAGATGGAAGCAGAGATGAAGGAAGCAGCAAAAGCGTTAGATTTCGAGCGTGCAGCTGAATTAAGAGATTTACTATTGGAATTAAAAGCGGAAGGGTGAAAAGAGTGAGTAAAGATTTTATTGTTGTAAAAGGTGCTAGAGCGCATAATTTAAAAAATATTGACGTAACCATTCCGAGAAATCAGCTTGTTGTTGTGACGGGATTGTCTGGTTCAGGAAAATCATCGTTAGCATTCGATACGATTTATGCAGAAGGACAGCGTAGATACGTGGAATCTTTATCCGCGTATGCACGCCAGTTTTTAGGGCAAATGGATAAGCCGGATGTTGATACGATTGAAGGTTTATCTCCAGCGATTTCAATTGATCAAAAAACGACGAGTCGTAATCCTCGTTCAACGGTTGGAACGGTAACAGAGATTTATGATTATTTACGTTTATTATTCGCGCGAATTGGTACGCCGATTTGTCCGAATCATGGAATTGAAATTACATCACAAACAGTGGAACAGATGGTAGACCGCGTTCTTGAATATCCTGAACGTACGAAGTTGCAAGTGCTAGCGCCTATCGTGTCAGGGCGTAAAGGTACGCATGTGAAAGTATTAGAAGATATTAAGAAGCAAGGTTATGTTCGTGTGCGCGTTGATGGAGAGATGCTGGATGTATCTGAAGAGATTACGTTAGAAAAAAATAAGAAGCATTCAATTGAAGTTGTTATTGACCGTATTGTTGTGAAAGAAGGAATTGCAAGCCGACTTGCAGATTCACTCGAAAGTGCTTTAAAGCTTGGCGGGGGCCGAGTTTTAATCGATGTAATGGGAGAGGAAGAACTTCTATTTAGTGAACATCATGCTTGTCCACATTGTGGTTTTTCAATCGGAGAATTAGAGCCGCGTATGTTCTCGTTCAATAGTCCGTTCGGCGCGTGTCCTTCTTGTGATGGACTTGGCTCGAAGTTAGAGGTAGATTTAGAACTTGTTATTCCGAACTGGGATGTATCATTAAATGAACATGCGATTGCTCCTTGGGAACCGACAAGTTCGCAATATTACCCGCAATTATTAAAATCTGTGTGTAATCATTACGGCATCGATATGGATATGCCGGTGAAAGATATACCGAAAGATTTATTTGATAAAGTGTTGTACGGAAGCGGGGAAGAGAAGGTTTATTTCCGCTATGTGAATGAATTTGGTCAAGTGAAAGAAAATGACATTTTATTTGAGGGTGTTATTCCGAATATCGAGCGTCGTTATCGTGAGACGAGTTCTGATTATGTGCGTGAGCAAATGGAGAAATATATGGCTGAGCAAGCTTGTCCGAAGTGTAAAGGTGGACGCTTAAAGCCTGAGAGTTTAGCTGTTTTCGTTGGTGATAAAACGATTGCCGATGTAACGAAATATTCTGTTCAAGAAGTACAGGAGTTCTTCTCAACTGTTGAATTAACGGAGAAACAACAGAAAATTGCCCATTTAATTTTAAGAGAAATTCAGGAGCGCGTTGGGTTCTTAGTGAACGTCGGTTTAGATTATTTAACGTTAAGTCGTCCCGCAGGAACTTTATCGGGTGGTGAGGCGCAGCGTATTCGTTTAGCAACGCAAATTGGTTCTCGTCTTACGGGTGTACTTTACATTCTTGATGAGCCTTCTATCGGTTTGCATCAGCGTGATAATGAACGTCTTATTCGTACTTTGCAGGAAATGCGTGATTTAGGAAATACGTTAATCGTTGTTGAGCATGATGAAGATACGATGATGGCTGCTGATTATTTACTTGATATTGGACCCGGTGCAGGTATTCATGGTGGTCAAGTTGTATCAGCAGGTACACCAGCTGAAGTTATGCAAGACGAGAATTCATTAACAGGGAAATATTTAAGCGGTAAAGAGTTTATTCCGGTACCACTTGAGCGACGTAAAGGTGACGGACGTAAAGTGGAGATTGTCGGTGCGAAAGAAAATAACTTGAAAAACGCGAAAATGTCATTCCCTCTAGGAACATTTGTAGCAGTAACAGGCGTATCTGGCTCTGGAAAAAGTACGATAATTAATGAAGTACTATACAAATCGTTAGCTCAAAAGTTATATAAAGCGAAAGCGAAGCCAGGGTCTCATAAAGAAATTAAAGGTCTTGAGCAGTTAGATAAAGTTATTGATATTGATCAATCACCAATCGGGCGTACACCACGTTCCAACCCAGCAACATATACGGGTGTATTTGATGATATTCGTGATGTATTTGCGCAAACGAATGAAGCGAAAGTGCGTGGATATCAAAAAGGACGTTTCAGCTTTAACGTAAAAGGCGGCCGTTGTGAAGCGTGTCGTGGTGATGGAATTATTAAAATTGAAATGCATTTCTTACCAGACGTGTATGTTCCGTGTGAAGTTTGTCACGGTAAACGTTACAACCGTGAAACGTTAGAAGTGAAATATAAAGATAAGAATATTTCTGAAGTGTTAGGGATGACAATTGAAGATGGGGTAGAGTTCTTTGCTAATATCCCAAAAATTAAGCGTAAACTTCAAACACTTGTAGATGTAGGACTTGGTTATATGAAATTAGGACAACCAGCTACGACGTTATCAGGTGGTGAGGCGCAGCGTGTGAAATTAGCTTCTGAATTACATCGTCGTTCTACAGGGCGTACGTTATACATTTTAGATGAGCCAACGACTGGCTTACATGCACATGATATTGCACGTCTTCTAGAAGTGTTGCAACGTCTTGTTGAGAGTGGTGAGACAGTACTTGTAATTGAGCATAATTTAGATGTTATTAAAACAGCTGATTATATCATTGACCTTGGACCAGAAGGCGGAGACAAAGGCGGACAAATCGTTGCTTCCGGAACGCCAGAACAAGTAGTGAAAGAAGAATGCTCGTATACAGGTAAGTATTTAAAAGAGATTTTAGATCGTGATAAAGCAAGAATGAAAGAGAAAATAAAAGAAGTAGAGTTATCACAATAAGTTGTTAATGAAAACCGAGTGGAAATGACGCTCGGTTTTTGTTTTATAGGGGGAGAAAATGGAGTTTGTAGAGGGATTAAGGAAGAAAAATATGAGGGTTAGAGAGTTTCAAAAGTGGGGCGTATATTTTCGGAAGCGCTGGGAAGATTGTTTTGCAAATCATTTAAGCGATGAAGAAAAAGAAGACATTTTTCTTTATGGAGATAAGTATGCATGTGGTTATCTTTGGCACATATTTAGTTATGAGAAAAAGAAGTGTTCAGTAGGGACAGAAGCAGAGGATGCATTCCATAATGAAGTGAAAAAGGATTGTTATATATTCTATCAACATTGTGATGAAGTACTGTTAATAAGGGATGCGAGTTTATTATATATGGATGATATATTACGGGAGACAGACGATGCGTATAAAGGTGATGTTTATATTGTAGATAAAGATTTTACTTGGACCTTTGTGAAAACTCATGAACATAGATGGTGCGGACCGTATTTTGCAAGGGAAAACTGGTAAGATTGTTAGTAGGTATACAAGCATGAAGAATAGAATAAGTTGGTATAAGTATTTGTATGATACTTGCGTTTATTATCTATTAGCGTATGATGAAATATATATGTCAAAAGGATGTGTAACGAAATGAGATGGATTGTATCACTTCTTGTAAATAGCGTTGTGTTAATCGCTGTATCAGGACTTTTAAAAGGGATTGCACCAGATGCATTTTACGTAGCAAACATACAAACTGCAATTATTGCGAGTATTATATTGGCGATTTTAAATGTGTTCGTAAAGCCGTTTTTAATTTTAATTACGCTACCAATTACTCTTGTAACTTTCGGTTTCTTCTTAATTGTTATTAATGCGATTACGTTAAAAATAGCAGATTCATTATTAGGAGATGCTTTTAATATAACAGGTTTTGGTGTAGCGATTGTTGCGGCAATTTGTATTTCGATTTTTAATATGATAATTGAAAAGGCAATTGTTGAACCGTTATATGAAAAAAAGAGAAAATGACAAAAAGAAAAACATTTCATGATTCATATGAAATGTTTTTTTCTATTTATTAGAAACCGTGTTTCTTGTTTCCAGAAAAAAATGGTACAATATCCGATAGAATAGAATTTTACATCAAATGAGACTGAACCCGCAGCGGAGTGGAGGTTTATACATATGCCGAAAGTAAGGACAAAAGATTTAATTGAACAATTTCAGTTGGAGTTAGTAAGTGGTGAAGAAGGGATTCATCGTCCGATTGATACGAGTGATTTATCACGACCTGGAATTGAAATGGCAGGATTTTTTACATATTATCCAGCTGATCGCGTGCAGCTTCTTGGAAAAACGGAGCTTACGTTCTTTGATACGTTAACGACAGAGCAAAAGCAAGAGAGAATGAAAGCGCTTTGTACTGAAGAGACACCTTGTATTATTGTAACTCGTAATCAAGATGTGCCGGATGAGTTATTACAAGCATCACGTGAATCAGGTGTGCCTTTATTACGTTCTGCTCAAACGACGACGAGATTATCAAGTCGTTTAACAAATTATTTAGAAGGTAAGTTAGCGCCAACAACAGCTGTTCATGGTGTGTTAGTAGATATTTATGGCGTTGGTGTTTTAATTACAGGTCAAAGTGGTGTCGGGAAAAGTGAGACAGCGCTTGAACTTGTAAAGCGTGGTCACCGCCTTGTTGCGGATGATAGCGTAGAAATTCGTCAAGAAGATGAAGACACATTAGTAGGAAGCTCACCTGATTTAATTGAGCACTTATTAGAAATTCGTGGTCTAGGTATCATTAACGTAATGACGTTATTCGGTGCAGGGGCAGTACGAAATTATAAACGTATTACGCTTGTTATTAATCTTGAAATTTGGGATCAAAAGAAAAATTATGATCGCTTAGGTCTTGATGAAGAGAAGATGAAGATTATTGATACAGAACTTACGAAGATTACACTTCCAGTTCGTCCTGGTCGAAACTTGGCTGTTATTATTGAAGTAGCAGCGATGAACTTCAGATTAAAACGTATGGGAGTCAATGCAGCACAACAGTTCTCTGAACGATTAATGAGTGCGATTGAGTTAGGAAATCAAGAGTAGACTCTGGAGAGGGAGGTCATACATATGCTGTTAGGTTCTGTACCACAGCTTGACCGTATAGCAGTCCAACTTGGACCGTTCCCTGTTTATTGGTATGGGGTTATTATCGGTACAGGTGTGCTATTAGGTCTTTGGCTAGCAACTCGCGAGGGAGAAAGGCTTGGTATTCACAAAGATACATTTATCGACCTTGTATTAATCGCAGTACCAATTGCCATTCTTTTTGCGAGAATGTATTATGTCATTTTTGAATGGGAATATTATTCACAAAATCCGAGTCAAATTATTAATATTCGTCAAGGTGGTTTGGCGATTCATGGTGGTTTAATCGGGGCTGTTATTACAGGAATCCTTTTTGCGAAACGACGCGGGCTTTCATTCTGGAAGTTAGCGGATATTGCTGCGCCGAGTATTTTATTAGGACAAGCAATTGGCCGATGGGGAAACTTTATGAACCAAGAGGCGCATGGTGATGAAGTAACGAGACAGTTTTTAGAAGGTCTTCATTTACCGGATTTCATTATTAACCAAATGTACATTGATGGTGTGTATTATCACCCAACGTTTTTATATGAATCATTATGGAACTTTGCAGGTGTTATTTTACTACTCGCGTTACGAAAAGCGAATTTACGCCGTGGTGAATTATTCTTCACATATTTAATTTGGTATTCAGTGGGACGCTTCTTCGTAGAAGGTTTGCGTACAGATAGTTTAATGTTAGGACCACTTCGTATTGCACAAGTAATGTCTATTGGAATTGTTGTTATTTCTATCATTTTCATTATTGTGAGACGAAAAATGGGGCAAGCTGATAAAAGATATTTAGAAAATTAGAGAAAAGTAGCATCTTATATAAGATGCTGCTTCTTTCATATTCAGGTAATGAAAGGATTAAGGACGATGAAAATAAATACAGTGTTATTTGATTTAGATGGAACGTTAATTAATACAAATGAACTTATTATCTCTTCTTTTTTACATACGTTAAATCACTATTATTCTAATCAGTATAAGCGTGAAGATGTATTGCCATTTATCGGTCCATCTTTGCATGACACTTTTAGTAAGATTGATGCAAGTAAGGTTGAAGAGATGATTACATGTTATCGTCAATTTAATCATGAGCATCATGATGAATTAGTGGAAGAATATGAAACTGTATATGAAACGGTTCAAGAATTGAAGAAGCAAGGTTATAAAATCGGCATCGTTACAACGAAAGCGAGACAGACGGTTGAAATGGGATTAAAACTTTCGAAACTTGATCAGTTTTTTGATGTTGTCGTGACAATTGATGATGTGGAACATGTGAAACCACATCCGGAACCACTTCAAAAAGCGCTCGAATTATTAGATGCAAAGCCAGAAGAAACATTGATGGTTGGTGATAATCACCATGATATCGTCGGTGGACAAAATGCAGGTACGAAAACAGTAGCGGTTTCATGGACATTGAAAGGTAGAGCGTATTTAGAAGCGTATAAACCAGATTATGTGCTAGATAAAATGAGTGATTTACTACCGATTTTGTCCCGTATTAATGGTTAGTAAGACTCCTGCCTGTAAATGCTTGATTGAGGAGAGTTAGTAATCAGTGGGGAAAAGGGTTCCTACCGGTTAAAGTGTCACTTTATATAAGTAGAGGAGAGAGTTCAGTGCGACGGACAACGCGCTATCCTGTTTCAGGAGAAAATTCATTGTGGAATGTGTATAAAACGGTTTCTTTTTGGAAGGTAATGAAAAACTTTATTATCATCCAAATCGCACGTTACACGCCATTTTTATCCGTGAAGAATTGGTTATATCGCACGTTTTTACGGATGGAAGTAGGAAAGAAAACGTCGTTTGCACTTATGGTAACGCCAGATATTATGTTTCCAGAAAAGATTACTGTGGGAGACAATTCAATTATCGGCTATAATACAACGCTTTTAGCGCATGAATATTTAATTCGTGAGTATCGACTCGGAGAAATCGTCATAGGGAATGGAGTTATGATTGGAGCGAATACGACAGTTTTACCAGGTGTGACGATTGGAGATGGTGCTATCGTTTCTGCAGGCACACTTGTCCATAAAGATATACCAGGCGGTGCTTTCGTAGGTGGGAATCCGATGCGTATTATTTATACGAAAGAGGAAATGGCCACTAGAGAAGGTTGATGTTAAAAATGTAACATTTCCCTTCTCTTTTTATGAATAAAAAGGAAATATTTGATTATAATATACTGTTTTGTTTTTTACGGAATCGTTTATACTTATAGATAGAAGAATGTGTGAACGAAGAAAACAAAAAACTGGAGGATATATGGGGAAAAATCAAAGAATATATAAGGAGAACGGACAAGTTATCTCTTTTAATCAGTTAGCGGACTTCTTTTATAAAAAAGGGATGAGGGCTTATAAAGGGCAAAAATTGCAAGATGCAATTAAATATTTTCGAAGAGCAGCACAAAGCGAGAAGGAGCCGTTTATTTTATGCCAACTAGCAATAGCATTATCTGAATCTGGTGAATATCAAGAGTCGAATCAGATATTTCTAAAGCTTGTTAGATCCAATCCTGAACTTGAGCAATGCTATTATTTTATTGCAAATAATTATGCATATATGGGCTTGTTTCAACAGGCGAAGAAGTATGCAGAGCGATATTTAGAAGTTGCGGAAGAGAAGGAATTCGTAGAAGATACATTAGAATTGCTTGAGATTATGGAAGAAGAAGCAATGGGTGCGGAAGAGATTGAGGATGAAGATGAGCTAATTGTTATGCAAGAAGAAGCGAACCGCTACATTCGTAACGGACAATTAGAAGAGGCGATTGCTACACTAGAAGTTGTTACGAAAGAATATCCAGAATTTTGGTCGGGCCATAATAATTTAGCGATTGCACATTTTCAATCAGGTAATGTAGATCAAGCGCTTAAGTTAACAGAAATGATTTTAGAGAAAAATCCTGGTAATATGCATGCGCTTTGTAATACGCTTATTTTTCTATATTCAATTGGAGAACATAAGCAAGTAGAGTCATTAGCAGGGCAGTTAGTTTCGGTATATCCAATTTCATTTGAGCATCGTTTGAAACTTGGAACAACACTTGCAACAATTGGTCATTTTGAACCTGCATATAAATGGTTCAAAGTATTAAAGCGTCAAGGGTACGAAGGAGACGTTAGTTTTTATTACTGGTTTGCATACTCAGCGTATATGGTGAAGGAACAGCAAGTAGCTGAAAAGATGTGGCAACATGTTGTAGAATTGCATCCTGATAAAAAAGGAAAAGAACCGTGGAATGCACTGAATTTAGCAGATGAAGGACAAAATCTTTTATTTGAAGAGTTACGAAAATCATTTCAGCAAAGTACGACGCTAGAAGAGAAAATGCTAGCTTTATATTTAATGAATGAATTGTCAACACCAGAGAAGGTTGGATTCTTCTTTGATGTAACGCAAGCGAAAAATGGTGTTCCAATCGTATCGCAACTTGCAAAATATTTCTTTTTACTTAATAGTCATAAAAGCATCCCAGCTGATTTACAGCAATTTGAACAGTGCGTACGAATCGCGGATGCATTATACAATTATACGAAAAAAGACGATGAATTAATCGAAGAGTGTTTAAATTTTTGGTTTTGTACGTTCATACGTTTATATACATCTGGAGCGACTTTTACAAATGTGTACGGTTGGTCAGCGGCAATTGAATACATTGTGCGCGGCGAACAAAGAAATAAGATGACACAGGCAGAGCTTGGCGATGTATATAATGTATCTGTAGCGACTGTACGAAAGTATGTGCAGGCTGTTAAGCGCACGCACACGTAGGGTAGGCAAATCATTGGGAAAAAAATGATGCTAACAGTATAATGAGGGTAACTTAATGTGTATGAATGAATGGGAGTGAATAGTGTGTCAGAAGAAAAAATTTATGATGTCATTATTATTGGTGCAGGACCGGCTGGTATGACAGCTGCGGTATATACATCTCGTGCGAATTTAAGCACACTGATGCTTGAGCGTGGTATTCCAGGTGGACAAATGGCCAATACAGAAGATGTAGAGAACTATCCAGGTTATGAGTCTATTTTAGGACCAGACTTATCAAATAAAATGTTTGAGCATGCGAAGAAATTTGGTGCTGAATATGCATACGGTGATGTGAAAGAAATCATCGATGGTAAAGAGTACAAAACAATTATTGCTGGTAAAAAAGAATATAAAGCACGTGCAATTATCGTTGCAAGCGGTGCAGAGTATAAAAAAATTGGTGTGCCAGGTGAAACAGAACTTGGCGGCCGCGGTGTATCATATTGTGCAGTATGTGATGGTGCATTCTTTAAAGGAAAAGAACTTGTTGTTATTGGCGGCGGAGATTCTGCTGTTGAAGAGGGTGTGTTCTTAACACGCTTCGCATCAAAAGTAACAATCGTTCACCGTCGTGACACTCTTCGTGCACAGAAAATTTTACAAGATCGTGCTTTCCAAAATGAGAAAGTAGATTTCATTTGGAATCACACTATAAAAGAAATTAACGATGCAAATGGTAAAGTAGGAAGTGTAACACTTGTAGATGTAAACAGTGGAGAAGAACAAGAAGTTAAAACTGACGGCGTTTTCATATACATCGGTATGTTACCACTATCAAAACCGTTTGTTGAGCTAGGTATTACAAATGAAAATGGTTATTTTGAAACGAACGAGCGTATGGAAACGAAAGTTCCTGGTATTTTCGCAGCTGGTGATGTTCGTGAAAAAATGCTTCGTCAAATTGTAACTGCAACAGGCGATGGTAGTATTGCAGCGCAGAGTGCACAGCACTATGTAGAAGAGTTATTAGAAGAATTAAAAACTGTAACAGAAAAATAAGGGTATTTTTCCTTTTGAGAAGAAAGCTACCGGTAGGTAGCTTTCTTTTTTGTTCAAATGTCAAACTTTTGTCAAAAATAATTAAGAATATGATGTTTCTTATTGTTATACTAGAATTTACGGAAAAAATCACTATAAGAAATGAGGAATTTATTCAGTATGGAATGGCGTAATATATATCGTGGATTTTGTATGGGCGTTAGTGATTTAATTCCTGGTGTGAGCGGCGGAACAATCGCTGTTGTGTTAGGGATTTATGAACAATTACTCGCAGCAATTAGCGGATTCTTTAGTCGTGAATGGAAAAAACATTTAGCATTTTTAATACCACTTGCAGCTGGTGTAGCAGCAGCTTTTCTAACGTTAAGTCACGTTATTAAATATTTATTAGCAAATCATTATGAACCGACTCAATTTTTCTTCCTCGGTTTAATTATTAGTATATTACCGATGTTAATGAGAGAAGCTGATGCAAAGGCAACGTTTAAAGGTGGTCATATTGTCCTGTTAATAATTGCAGCAATTCTTGTTGCAATAACAGTATTCTTTAAACCCGATAAAGCAGCGGATCCAATTACGACGTTAACAATTTTAAATGCAATTGGTTTATTTTTCGCAGGATGGATGGCTAGTATGGCTATGCTTCTTCCTGGAATTAGTGGATCGTTTATTTTATTAATTATTGGTGTGTACCCAACAGCAATTAACGCTTTAACTACACTCAATTTACCGTTAATCGCGGTTATCGGTGCCGGCGTGATGGCCGGATTTGTTGTAAGTAGTAAAGGAATTAGTTATTTGTTAGATCGTTATAAAAGTATGACATTTGCGGCAATTATTGGGCTTGTTATCGGGTCGATTGTCATTGTGTTCCCTGGTATTCCGACTGGTGGAATTTCAATTGTAAGTTCAATTATTACTTTTATGTTAGGATTTGCGGTTGTTACTTATTTTGGTAAGAAATAAAAGCTTTTCGTCCCCTTAACGGTAAAATCGTTAAGGGGATTTTTATGTGCTATTCAGTAGGAAGTAAGGCATTTTGATTGCTTGTTATAGAAAGAATTTTTACAATTGCTTATCGAAAGGGAACTGGCACCTTCGTTGTAGCAAACTGTTTTTGATAGTATAATGAAATGAGTATGCAGTGAGAAATTTTGCTGCAAGTAGCTGAGGTGAAGAAACATGCAAAGAGTGACAAACTGTGTGTTAATTAGAGATAATGAAGTACTCTTACTCCAAAAACCTCGCCGAAATTGGTGGGTTGCACCGGGCGGGAAAATGGAGCGTGGTGAGACAGTAAGAGATTCCGTTGTTCGCGAGTATCGTGAGGAAACAGGTATTTATTTAAAGAACCCAGCGTTAAAAGGGGTCTTCACATTTGTCATCCAAGAAGGTGATAAAGTTGTTTCTGAATGGATGATGTTCTCCTTTTTAGCAACAGATTTTGCAGGAGAAAACAAATTAGAGAGCGAAGAAGGCATCATTGGTTGGCATACATTTGATAAAATTGATGATTTAGCAATGGCACCAGGAGATTATCACATTATTGATTATTTAATTAAAGGGAATGGTATAATCTACGGTACATTTGTATATACCCCAGATTTTGAGTTGCTTTCATATCGATTAGATCCGAGTTAAACCCGCAAGGAGAGGATACGATGACAGAGAATAATGATATAAAAATGGTAATTATTACAGGGATGTCTGGAGCTGGAAAAACGGTAGCATTACAAAGTTTTGAAGATTTAGGATATTTTTGTGTAGATAATTTACCGCCGATGTTATTGCCGAAGTTTATTGAACTTATGGCAGATTCACAAGGGAAAATGAATAAAGTAGCACTCGGTATTGATTTACGTGGCCGAGAGTTTTTTGAACATTTATGGGGAGCGCTTGATGATTTATCAGAACGTACGTGGATTATTCCTCATATTTTATTTTTAGATGCGAAAGATAGCACACTTGTAACTCGCTATAAAGAAACGAGACGTTCGCATCCACTTGCGCAAACTGGCTTGCCGTTAAAGGGAATTGAAGCGGAGCGTAGTTTGTTAACTGACATGAAGGCACGAGCGAATATTGTGCTTGATACATCTGATTTGAAACCGAAAGAATTACGAGAAAAAATTGTTCACTTATTCTCAACAGAAACTGAGCAAGCATTCCGTGTAAATGTCATGTCATTTGGATTTAAGTACGGTATTCCAATTGATGCTGATTTAGTATTTGATGTTCGTTTTTTACCAAATCCATACTACATTCCACATATGAAGCCATTAACAGGACTGGATGAAGAAGTTTCGTCGTATGTGTTGAAATTTAATGAAACACATAAGTTTTTAGAGAAATTGACGGATCTTATCACTTTCATGCTGCCTCATTATAAAAGAGAAGGTAAGAGTCAACTTGTAATTGCGATTGGATGTACAGGTGGGCAACACCGTTCTGTTACGCTTACAGAATACCTTGGGAAACATTTGAAACCAGAGTATAGCGTTCATGTATCTCATCGTGATGTGGAGAAGAGAAAGGGCCATTAAGGGATGAAAAAAGAGAGAAAACCTAAAATTGTCATCATGGGAGGGGGAACTGGACTATCTGTTTTATTAAGGGGATTAAAGCAATATCCTGTTGATATTACAGCGGTTGTTACAGTCGCTGATGATGGTGGCAGTTCAGGTAGACTACGTGATGAACTTGAAATTCCACCCCCAGGTGATATTCGGAACGTACTTGTTGCGTTATCGGATGTAGAACCGCTAGTGGAAGCTTTATTTCAGCACCGTTTTACAACTGGAGACGGACTGAAAGGTCATGCGTTAGGAAATTTACTATTGGCAGGTATGACTTCGATTACAGGAGACTTTTTCCATGCGATTACGGAAACGAGTAAAGTATTAAATGTTAGAGGGCGTGTATTACCGGCAGCGAATCAAAGTGCGGTACTTCATGCGAAACTTGAAGATGGAACAATTGTAACAGGTGAATCAAAGATTCCTTACTCTGGGAAGAAGATTAATCGTGTCTTTTTAACTCCAGAAGACGTAGAACCGTTATGTGAAACGTTGACTGAAATTAAACGAGCTGATTTGCTTGTTTTCGGTCCAGGAAGTCTGTACACGAGTATATTACCAAATTTAGTTGTTAAACAAATTGGGGACGCTGTTCTTGCTGCAAAAGCGAAGAAGGTGTATGTATGTAATGTTATGACGCAAGCGGGTGAAACGATGGGCTATACTGCGTTTGACCATGTGCAGGCGCTGCATGATCATTTAGGTAAATCATTTATCGACACTACAATTGTAAATAATCGTGATATTCCTTGTGAATTACGTAAGTTATATGAGGAAGAAATGTCGGGACCAGTTGTAGTGGATGAAGACCGCTTTGCTGAACATAATATCGAAGTAATTCAAGATCGATTAGCGAAATATGATGATCGTGTTGTAAGACATGATACATTAAAGTTAGCTTCTATTTTATATTCGTTGTTATAAATGTGCGTTGCCTCGTTTGAGGTAACGCTCCTCATTCATATAGGACAAGATTTTTGTTCCAAAGTAATAGTATAAGGAGGTGTTGACTGTGTCATTTGCATCAGAAACAAAGAAAGAATTGACGAATCTTGAAGTGAAGGAATGCTGTGAAAAAGCAGAATTATCGGCGTTGCTTCGAATGAACGGATCGCTTTCTTTTTCAAACCGCCGCCTATCTATCGATATTCAAACGGAAAATGCAGCAATTGCAAGAAGGATTTATACGCTTTTGAAAAAAGGATATGATGTGACGGTAGAATTACTTGTTCGTAAAAAAATGCGATTGAAGAAAAATAATGTATATATCGTGCGGCTTGTTGAGAAGTCTCGCGAAATATTAGCAGATCTTCACATTGTTCGAGATGACTTTTCGTTTATTCGAAATATATCGCAGGAATTAATCGAGAAGAAATGTTGTAAACGATCGTATTTACGCGGTGCATTTTTAGCAGGTGGTTCAGTAAATAACCCAGAAACATCATCTTATCATTTAGAGATCTTTTCGTTATATAAGGAACATAATGATTCTATATGTGAACTGATGAACGGATTTGATTTAAATAGTAAGACGTTGGAAAGAAGAAAAGGGTACATTACGTATTTGAAAGAAGCTGAGAAAATTACAGAGTTTTTAAATATTATAGGTGCTCATAATGCACTTTTAAGATTTGAAGATATTCGAATTGTTCGAGATATGCGTAATTCAGTAAATCGTTTAGTTAACTGCGAAACAGCTAATTTAAATAAAACAATTGGTGCAGCGCTAAGGCAAATTGAGAACATCCGCTATATTGATGAGACGGTTGGGCTTGATATTTTGCCAGATAAATTAAGAGAAATTGCACAGTTACGAAGAGATTATCAAGATGTAACATTGAAAGAGTTAGGTGAGATGGTATCCGGGGGGAAAATTAGTAAATCGGGTATTAATCATCGTTTGCGTAAAATCGATGAAATTGCAGAGAAATTACGCGCGGGGGAAACAGTAGCAAAAAAATAAGAGGTTAAAGGGGAAATGGAGCTGTGGTTCAAAAATTAGTTAAAGTTGCATTAAAAAACGGCTTACAAGCACGTCCGGCTGCGTTGTTTGTACAAGAGGCAAATCGTTTTCATGCTGATATTTTCATTGAGAAAGATGGAAAGACAGTCAATGCAAAGAGTATAATGGGGATTATGAGCTTAGCAATCGGAACTGGTAGCATGATAACAATTACAACAGAAGGTTCAGATGCAGAAGAAGCTTTAGAAGCATTAGCTGCATATGTACAATAAAAAGCTATCGCGCCGTGCGATAGTTTTTTTATTCTGTTGTTTGTGAGGTGCGGTGAGTTTGAGTGGTGGGGGTATGTGAACGGAGGTACATGATCATAAAAAAGCGCCCTGTGTACAGGGCGCTTCCGCTTTTGAGTGTATCTAGCTCCAGCGGCTAGAATGTTCGGTGGCTTCGCTTCTTCCGCCGAGGTAAAAAGCACCTCTTTGTCAGAAGCTCCATCCTCCTCACATTCTAAACGAGCCGCCTTCGCTTTTAATTTATCTAGCTCCAGCGGCTAGCTCTTCGTGTCTAAGAACCTTCCGCATAAGAAGGCAAAAAGCGCCTTTTATGCGAAAGAACCTTAGCCAGTCAGAGCTGAACGAGCCACTTCCGCTTTTAATTAATTAACGACTTGTAAAAATCTTATCGATTAAACCGTATTCTAGAGCTCTTTCTGCTGTCATGAAGTTGTCGCGGTCTGTGTCGCGTTGTAGAACTTCAAGTGGTTGACCTGTGCGGTCAGCAAGAATTTGATTTAATTTTTCACGTAAGAATAGGATACGTTTTGCAGCGATTTCGATTTCAGTCGCTTGACCTTGTGCTCCGCCAAGTGGTTGGTGAATCATTACTTCACTGTTAGGAAGCGCGAAACGTTTTCCTTTTTCACCTGCTGCAAGTAAGAATGCACCCATAGATGCAGCCATACCGATACAGATTGTTGATACTTGTGGTTTAATAAACTGCATTGTATCGTAAATTGCCATACCAGCTGTGATAGAACCACCAGGGCTGTTGATATAGATGTGAATATCTTTTTCTGGATCTTGAGATTCCAAGAATAAAAGCTGAGAAACGATTGAGTTTGCTACGTTGTCATCAATTGCGCTACCAAGCATAATGATGCGGTCCTTTAATAGTCGAGAGTAAATATCGTAA
Source organism: Bacillus cereus (assembly GCF_015071065.1). Lineage (GTDB taxonomy): Bacteria > Bacillota > Bacilli > Bacillales > Bacillaceae_G > Bacillus_A > Bacillus_A cereus_BA. The sequence goes on from NZ_VOVA01000004.1 coordinate 215,430, forward strand.
GCGCGTTCTCCACGATTTGTTTGTTCAATTACTGTAGGAATTAAATTCATCTGTTATTTCCTCCTTTGAAAGCTTTCTTAGTTTATAATACAATTATGGTCAATAAAGGTCAAACGAAACCACTTTAAATCAAAAAAATATGTAGTTGTATCATGATTTATTCGCTATGTTTTTAAAATTCCCTGCTTATGTATCTTCAACATCATAACCGAATTACATAAATTTAAACGTGATTAAAGGTGTAGAAAAGGCAAAAGAACGCCTTTTTACTGAAGCGTTCTTTCGGTATTTATTCTTTTAAAAGATAGGTTACTTTATTTAAAATTGTTTCGACTTGTTTCGCATTTTTACTATACATTTCACTTGCTGATTTCGATTTTGTTTCTAAAGAAAATAGTTCAAGATCAGCATGGCATTTTTTTAAAGATGCCAATAGTAAAGGTTTGTTTTGAGGAGAAGGCATTTGAAGTTTGTCATTATAAATGTCGATAGTAAGTTGTCCGTATGAGTCAACTTGACCGAGAAAGACATTTTCAATGACAACGCCGAGTTTTTCTAATTCAGAATGTAACCAAGCGCGGTTATGTCCACTTGCTGAAAGCGGTTCATCTAGTACATTTCCATCCATAATAACAGTTTGTGGTTCTTTTTCATTTGGCACTTTTAAGTTGATATCTTTTGCTGTGAGTGGTTGGCGATCTTTCTTCAGTAATACATTTAACTCTCCGCTCGGTTCTAATACTGCAAATTCAACATCAGCTACGCTGAACGCATCTTTTCCTCGGAGTAGTTCAAGTAATTCGTCACTTGTATATTTTTCTTTCTTTAAGTTATCTTCGAGTATTTTTCCATCTTTTATTAATACGGTAGATTTCCCTTCAAAGAAGTCCCGAGCTGTTTTGTTCTTTAAGGAGAGGATTCCTGTGAAAAAAGGTACCACAGCGAAAATGAGTATCGCAAAGACGCCGTGGAAAAATTTTGAATCGAGCCCTGTAGATACTTGGGCAGCGATGTCACCGATTGTCATTCCGGCTATGTATTCAAAAAAGGAGAGCTGAGAGATTTGTCTTTTCCCTAACCATTTCGTAATAGCGAATAAAATGATTAATATAAATACAGAGCGAAGAATAACGAGTGTCCATTCGGGCAGGTGAGACATAGTCATTTCCTCCAGTCTACTTAAAACCCTTTATATTGAGGTTCTTCACGTTCTAATACTGAAATTCTATCCTTTAAATCAGCGATGACGCTGTCCATTTCTAACATACATTCATGAAATACGCGTTTTGATTCCTCGTCTTGTGAATTTAATGAAAGGGAGCTTAAACTTGCTTGAGCTCCTCTTACACTGGCAAGGCAAGTTTTTACGCTAGCGATAACAGTCATGCAAACACCTCTTATCCTTTTGGTTTAAATAGTAATGCTCCAATGAAGCCGAAAATAATCGCTGCTGATACACCTGCGCTCGTTACTTTAAACATACCAGTAATTACGCCGACGATTCCATGTTTTGCAGCTTCTTCCATCGCACCGTGAACGAGGGCGTTTCCGAAACTTGTAATAGGTACAGTTGCCCCAGCTCCGGCGAAATCAATTAATGGTTCATACAAATTGAATCCGTCTAATATAGCTCCAGCAACAACGAGTGTTGCCATTGTATGAGCTGGTGTTAGCTTGCCGACATCAAACATAAGTTGTCCGATTACACATATAAGTCCACCGATTACAAAAGCCCAGAAGAAAATCATTGCGTTGCACCTCCAAATTCAATCGAAACGGCATGGGCGATACACGGAATCGTTTCTTCTTGTTGGAATGTAAGTGGAGATAGTAAAGCGCCTGTCGCAACGACAAGTATTTTTTTGAATTCTCCTCTTTTCATTCGGTTTAATAAGTGACCGTATACGACTGTTGCTGAACAGCCTGGACCACTTCCGCCGGCTATTACAGGTTGACCATCTCTATAAATGAGCAGTCCGCAATCTTGAAATTGTTCACTTGTTACTTTTGTTCCATGTTTATGTAGTAAGTCATAAGCAATTTCGCGTCCAACGTGTCCGAGGTCGCCTGTTACGATTAAATCGTAGTGAGATGCATCGAGATTTCTTTCTCTTAAATGAGCTTCAATTGTATCGACAGCAGCAGGAGCCATCGCGCCCCCCATATTAAATGGATCTGTTAACCCCATATCAACAATGCGCCCAATTGTGGCGGAAGTTACTCTTGGACCATGTCCTGTATCACTTAAAATAGCTGCGCCTGCACCGGTCACTGTCCACTGGGCAGTAGGAGGTTTTTGACCACCATATTCAGTTGGATAACGGAATTGTTTTTCCACGGCAGCGTTATGGCTTGATGCACCAGTTAATAAATATTTTGCCCCTTTTGCATTTACAATACTTGCGCCGAGTGCTAAGCCTTCCATAGAGGTAGAACAAGCTCCAAATAATCCAAGATAAGGTGTTCCGAGTGTACGACATGCAAAACTCGTTGGGGTTATTTGATTAATTAAATCTCCGGCGAGTACGAATTGAATATCGTCTTTTCGAAGTTTTGCTTTCTCTGTAGCACGGCTGCAAGCTTCTTCAAATAAAATTTTATGTGCTTTTTCATAGGAATCTTGTCCGAGCCATAAATCCTCATGCAGGGTATCGAAGTCTTCAGGGATTTTCCCATTTGCCTCAAATGGGCCACCGACTACACCTGTTGAGATGATAACTGGTTTGTTTTCGAATACCCATGTTCGGTGTCCTTGTAACATTTACAGCCCTCCCCATTGAAAGAGAATCGTTTTGATAAGAGCGATGACAAAAGCTGAAAATACGCCAAATAAGATAACTGATCCTGCTAGTTTAAACATGTTACCACCAACGCCGAGAACGAATCCTTCTGTACGGTGTTCAATACATGCGGCAATAACAGAGTTACCAAATCCAGTAACGGGAACTGCGGTACCAGCACCAGCAAATTGCCCAAGGCGATCGTAGACGCCAAATCCCGTCAGTAGCATGGAGATAAAAATAAGAGTTGCAACGGTAGGGTTCCCGGCAGATCTTTCAGTGAAATCAAAATAAGTAATATAAAAGGTGGAAATTAGTTGGCCTATTAGACAAATTAATCCTCCGACGAAAAAAGCTTTTATACAATTTTTTAAAACGGGTCTCTTCGGTTCGCGCTGTTGTTCGAACTTTTTATATTCTTGTTGTACAGGTGTTAAATTTTTATCTTTACTAGACATTTGAATCCTTCCTTCTCTTTTAGAAAGCTTAAATATTAGATCCCATTTCTGATTGGATGAGTTTCAATTGTTTTTTAATGCCATCCTTGCTTACTTTCTTTTTCTTGATTTTGTTTTCAAGTTCTTCTATGAGCATAAAAATCTTTTTATCTGTACTTACACGAATATCGAAAGTAGGATTTTCATCACTTAACTTCTTTTTTAATTTACTTCGTAACGGTTTTAAACCAAATCTTTCATGATGTTCAGGTTTGACAGCTATGTAAAGATCTAAATTTGTATTAACTGCGGTAGCTTCTATAATTCCCTCCATAGCGAGAGCTTTTTTCTTAGCTTCTTGCGATATAGATTGATTAAAGGATTCTGTACTCATTTTTGTTAACTTTGGGCCCTTTTCTTCTTTCGTTCGTTTTGCTTCTTCTTTCTTTACCTTTTTATCTAATGGGCTATTATCACATCCGGTAAGTGAACCGAATAGGAGCACAAATAACGCGGCTATGATTCCGAGTTTTCGCATTATAATCATTCCATTTCTATTGCATTATGTAATTTGATAGAAAAAGGATGATTGCATATCATCCTTTTTCTCAAATTGTGTACCATTAGATGAAATGGTACTTTCGGTTATTGCTGTGTGTATTGTGGTTCTTCTTGCTGGACTTCTTCAACACGTGGGTTTAAAGAATCAATAATCGTTTGTGTTTGCTGCGCAGCTGTTTGGAAAAGTTGCTTAGCTTGTTGGTTATCCGTATCAAGAGCGAATCCCTCTAAGCTAGCTTGAGCACTTTTTAATCCAGAAACAGTTTGCTTTAGTTTTGTAATTACAGTCATTGAATGAAGCCCCCTTTGGAATGTCAATTCAAAGGTTATAATTTGTGAATTGGGGTGAATTTATGATTGGAAAATTTAGGGGATGGATATGTTTTATAGGATTCTAGCTAAGGTATATAAAGGATTAAGGGGATATTTTTATTGATTTAGATGGATTTTATTGCTATTATTATGAGAAGAAAATAAGCAGGTCTTTACTTGTTATATTTCACTTCTATTAGAGGTTTTTCGCAAGCAATTAAATGTGGAGAAGCGGAATAGAAGAAGGCTTAAAACCTTGATAATAAACGGTTTATAAGATTTTATCATGCGCCCATAGCTCAGTCGGATAGAGCGGTGGTTTCCGGTACCACGTCTGCCGGGGGTTCGAATCCCTCTGGGCGCGTCAAAAGGTCCTAACTTACAAATGTAAGTTAGGACCTTTTTTATTTCTCTCTTGTTATATCTAGTTATAAGATTTACTATTAGTATGTGGTAATAATTTTTATGCGCTATTATTTTCTTTCAATATTATTCAAATTTCGGTTGTAAGATGTAAATCTCATTAATACATATAAATTAATAATATTTTGGAATGGGTGTCTGCGTGAGGATTCTCCTTTTACCAAACTTATTGTACAATAGAAACAAGGGGGAGATTAGTTTGAAGGCAAGTCTTTTACAAGAACAAAGCTTACGTTTGGCAATGACACAAGAGTTAAGGCAAGCGATTACAATGCTCCAGTATAATGTACAAGAATTATCGGAGTTTTTATATGAGCAATCGTTAGAGAATCCCCTTATTGAGTTAGATGGTTTTGAGAGGGCGAAGAAAAAGAGCTCTAACACAAGTAAAAGTACCGGCAAACAAGTCGAGAATCAAATGGAAATCTACAGTGTGGATTCTACAACGATTCAGCAACATTTATTAAATCAAATACAATATTATAAAATAGATGAAGAAGAGCGAAAAGCAGCTTCTTTCATTATTATGAACATGGATGGAAATGGCTATTTACAAGAAACGAATGAAGAGTTATCAGAACTTCTTTCGGCAACAATGGATGTAGTAGACCGTTCTGTGGAGCTTGTCCAATCGTTAGAGCCGGCAGGGGTAGGTGCGCGTAATATTCAGGAATGTCTATCAATTCAATTGAAGCGCTTACAAAGAAGGTGCGGATTAGCAGAAGAGATTGTAGATGAACAATTTACTTATTTCGTGAAGAAAGATTGGCGAAAGCTCGTTCAAGTGTTGAAGTGTAGTAATGAAGAATTACAAGATGCGGTGAACTGTATTACATCATTGCAGCCGAAACCAGGTCTTGCATTTTCTTCTGATAAACCACTTTATATCGTGCCTGATATGGCGGTAAAAAAAGATGGCGATCATCTCGTTTTACAGATGAATGAGAGAAATATGCCAAGAATTGAAATTCACTCTGAGTATAGTGCGTTACTAAATAATAGTGAAAGTGAAGTGGCTTCTTACGTATCGGAGAAGTATCAGCATGTGCAATGGATTATGCGCAGTTTGAAACAAAGAAAACAAACACTCTTACAAGTGATGAATATTATTATGGAAAAACAACATGATTTCTTCTGGAAAGGTCCAGAGTATTTAAAACCACTTGCTTTAAAAGAGGTGGCGGAAGAGTTAGGTGTGCATGAGTCTACAATTAGTCGTGCAACGCGTAATAAATATGTGCAAACGCCGCACGGTTTATTTGAGATGAAATCGTTCTTTAGTAATTCTATTTCTACGACGGAAGATGAGGTGGTTTCTACAAAGCGTGTGAAACAATTCATTCAAACGCTTGTTGGAGCGGAAAATAAGAAAAAGCCACTTTCGGATCAAAAGATTTCAAAATTATTAGAAGAAGAGCATGAAATCGTTATTTCTCGCAGAACGGTTGCGAAATATAGAGAACAAATGCATATTCCTGCTTCGTCTCTAAGAAAAACAATTGGATAGGTGAAGAAGATGAGAGTTGTACTATATACAAAAAAAGATTGTGGTCTTTGCGAAAAGGCGAAACAAGTTTTAAAGGAAGTACAATATGAATATTCTCTTCAAATTGAGGAAATAGATATATATGAAGATAATGAACTTTTAGAGAAATACCATCTAATGATTCCTGTTGTAGAAATAGGCGGAAGACAAGTAGAATATGGTAACATTCACAAAGGTGCCATAATAAACTATATAAACAATGCAGTTAAGAGTTGAATAAGTTTCTATCTCCTGTTACAATAATACACGTAGCAGGGATTATTTTTTTAACCTAAGTGGGACGTAAAATGTCACTACGGGACATAAAGTGACCACGAAGGAAAATGAACCGATGTAGTGAGGAGAAAAGATATGCGCTCATGGATTCAGAACACAAAAAAATTATTACCTGATCTGCTACCTGTTATGCAAACGAGAATGCAAGTGCTTCAGTACATTAGGCTTATGCAGCCGATTGGAAGAAGAAACTTATCTGCAAGTCTCGGTATGACAGAACGAGTATTGCGAAGTGAAGTTCAAGTTTTGAAAGAACAAAACTTAGTTCACGTCGCTTCTTCTGGAATGACTTTGACAGAAGAAGGAACAGCTTTAGTTCTTGCTTTGGAAGACTTTATGAAAGAAATTTCCGGGTTAAAGGTTTTAGAAAAACAACTTAAGGAAACATTAGACTTGGATGAAGTTTTCGTTGTCCCTGGTGATAGTGATGAATCACCTTGGGTCAAACTGGAGATGGGCCGTGCTTGTGTGACTTGTATAAAAGACCGTCTGACAGTGAATAATATCGTTGCTGTGGCTGGAGGAACTACGCTAGCTGCTGCTGCGGACATGATGCAACTTGATTGCAAAGATTTACATATGCTATTTGTCCCAGCACGTGGTGGAATTGGAGAAGGTGTCGAGTTAGAAGCCAATACCATTTGCGCCAAAATGGCACAAAATACGATGAGTAATTATCGCTTATTGTATGTTCCAGATCACGTTAGTAGCGAAGCATATGCGTCTATTGTAATAGAGCCCTCCGTGAAAGAAGTTCTTGAGTTGATTCGATCTTCCAATATCGTCATTCATGGAATTGGTGATGCGTTAACAATGGCACGTCGCAGAAATACTTCAGAAGCAGATTGGTTAAAGATTCAGGCAAGCGAAGCAGTTGGCGAAGCTTTCGGTTACTACTTTAATGAACAAGGAAATGTTGTTCATAAAGTAAGAACAGTTGGTATGCAACTTGAAGATTTACAACATGTATCTCACGTTGTCGCAGTCGCTGGAGGTTCTTCAAAAGCAAAAGCAATACAGGCTGTAATAAAGCAAGGGCACACTTCAATTCTAATTACAGATGAAGGTGCAGCAAAACAATTAACAAAGGGTATTACCCTTTAATATAATCCCCCAAGGAGGAAATTAAAATGACTAAAATTGGTATTAATGGATTTGGACGTATCGGACGTAACGTATTCCGCGCAGCTCTTAACAACTCTGAGGTAGAAGTAGTAGCAATCAACGACTTAACAGATGCTAAAACATTAGCTCACCTTTTAAAATATGATACAGTTCACGGAACTTTAAATGCAGAAGTATCTGCTAACGAAAACAGCATCGTTGTTAACGGTAAAGAAATTAAAGTTATCGCTGAGCGTGACCCAGCTCAATTACCATGGAGCGACTACGGAGTAGAAGTAGTAGTAGAATCTACTGGCCGTTTCACTAAAAAATCAGACGCTGAGAAACATTTAGGTGGATCAGTTAAGAAAGTTATCATCTCAGCTCCAGCTTCTGACGAAGATATCACTGTAGTTATGGGTGTTAACCACGAACAATACGATGCAGCTAACCACAACGTAGTATCTAATGCTTCTTGTACTACAAACTGTCTAGCTCCATTTGCTAAAGTATTAAACGAAAAATTCGGCGTAAAACGCGGAATGATGACAACAATTCACTCTTACACTAACGACCAACAAATCTTAGACTTACCACACAAAGATTTACGTCGTGCTCGTGCAGCAGCTGAAAACATGATCCCAACATCTACTGGTGCTGCTAAAGCTGTAGCATTAGTATTACCAGAACTTAAAGGTAAATTAAACGGCGGCGCTGTACGTGTTCCAACTGCTAACGTTTCTCTTGTTGACTTAGTTGTTGAACTTGACAAAGAAGTAACAGTTGAAGATGTAAACGCAGCATTCAAAGCAGCTTCTGAAGGCGAATTAAAAGGTATCCTTGGATACAGCGAAGAGCCATTAGTATCTATCGACTATAACGGATGTACAGCTTCTTCTACAATCGATGCATTATCTACAATGGTAATGGAAGGTAACATGGTTAAAGTACTTTCTTGGTACGATAACGAAACTGGTTACTCTAACCGCGTAGTAGACCTAGCTGCATACATGACTTCTAAAGGTCTTTAATTCTTAAGTATATAAGCAATCAATGACAAAACGAGGGAGAGGGTTTGTTCCCTCTCTCTCTTCTTTCGTTTTAGAAGCAAATGTGTTAAGCTTTTGAATGGGTTTTGTCAATCCTAACTAGTAGTCGGAGGGAAATCCAATGAACAAAAAATCAATTCGTGACGTAGATTTAAAAGGTAAGCGTGTATTTTGCCGCGTTGATTTCAACGTACCTATGAAAGAAGGCAAAATTACAGATGAAACTCGTATCCGTGCAGCTCTTCCTACAATTCAATATTTAATAGAGCAAGGTGCGAAAGTAATTTTAGCAAGTCATTTAGGCCGTCCAAAAGGTCAAGCAGTAGAAGAATTACGTCTTACTCCAGTAGCAGCACGTTTAGGCGAGCTTCTTGGTAAAGATGTTAAAAAAGCGGACGAAGCATTCGGACCAGTTGCACAAGAAATGGTTGCAGCAATGAACGAAGGCGACGTATTAGTTCTTGAAAACGTACGTTTCTATGCGGGCGAAGAAAAGAACGATGCAGAACTTGCGAAAGAATTTGCAGCTCTTGCTGATATCTTCGTAAACGATGCATTCGGTGCAGCTCACCGTGCTCACGCTTCTACAGCAGGAATCGCAGACTACCTACCAGCAGTATCTGGTTTATTAATGGAAAAAGAGTTAGATGTATTAGGTAAAGCACTTTCTAACCCAGAACGTCCATTCACAGCTATCATCGGTGGTGCGAAAGTAAAAGATAAAATCGGTGTAATTCGTCATCTATTAGACAAAGTAGATAACTTAATCATCGGTGGCGGACTTGCTTACACATTCGTTAAAGCTTTAGGTCATGAAATTGGTCTATCTCTATGTGAAAACGACAAAATTGAACTAGCTAAAGAATTTATGCAACTTGCAAAAGAAAAAGGCGTAAACTTCTATATGCCAGTTGATGTTGTAATCACAGAGGAATTCTCTGAAACGGCAACAACTCAAATCGTTGGTATCGACTCTATCCCTTCTACATGGGAAGGCGTGGACATCGGTCCTAAAACACGTGAAATTTATGCAGATGTAATTAAAAACTCTAAGCTTGTTGTATGGAATGGACCAATGGGTGTATTCGAAATGACTCCATTCGCAGAAGGTACAAAAGCAGTAGGGCAAGCATTAGCAGATGCAGAAGATACATACTCTGTTATCGGCGGTGGTGACTCTGCAGCAGCTGTTGAAAAATTCGGTATGGCTGATAAAATGAGCCACATTTCTACTGGCGGCGGTGCGTCATTAGAATTCATGGAAGGCAAAGAGCTTCCAGGTGTAGTTTGTCTTAACGACAAATAAGTAGCAGCCAAAGAAAAAGGACGGTGCAAAGCATGCGTAAACCAATTATCGCAGGTAACTGGAAAATGAATAAAACTCTAGCTGAAGCAGTTAGCTTCGCAGAGGAAGTTAAAGGTCAAATCCCAGCAGCTTCAGCTGTTGATGCAGTAGTTTGCTCTCCAGCTCTATTCTTAGAGCGCTTAGTAGCGGCAACTGAAGGAACTGACTTACAAGTAGGTGCACAAAACATGCACTTCGAAAAAAATGGTGCATTCACTGGCGAAATTAGCCCAGTAGCACTTAGCGACTTAAAAGTAGGCTACGTAGTACTTGGCCACTCTGAGCGTCGTGAAATGTTTGCTGAAACAGACGAATCAGTAAACAAAAAGACTCTAGCAGCATTTGAACATGGTTTAACACCAATCGTTTGTTGTGGTGAGACTTTAGAAGAGCGCGAAAGCGGAAAAACATTTGATCTAGTAGCAGGTCAAGTGACAAAAGCACTTGCAGGTTTAACAGAAGAGCAAGTTAAAGTAACTGTTATCGCTTATGAGCCAATCTGGGCTATCGGTACAGGTAAATCTTCTTCTTCTGCAGATGCAAATGAAGTATGTGCGCACATCCGTAAAGTTGTTGCAGAAGCTGTTTCTCCAGAAGCTGCAGAAGCTGTTCGTATTCAATACGGCGGTAGCGTAAAACCAGAAAACATTAAAGAGTATATGGCACAATCTGACATCGACGGCGCTTTAGTTGGCGGTGCTAGCTTAGAGCCTGCTTCGTTCTTAGGTCTTCTGGGGGCGGTAAAATGAGAAAGCCAACAGCTTTAATCATTCTTGATGGTTTCGGACTACGTGAAGAAACTTACGGGAATGCTGTAGCACAAGCTAAGAAACCTAATTTTGATGGTTACTGGAACAAATTCCCTCATACAACGCTTACAGCTTGTGGTGAGGAAGTGGGTCTTCCAGCAGGTCAAATGGGTAACTCTGAGGTTGGTCACTTAAATATCGGCGCTGGCCGCGTAGTATATCAAAGCTTAACACGCGTAAACGTTGCAATTCGTGAAGGTGAGTTCGATAAGAACGAAACTTTCCAAACTGCAATTAAAAGCGTGAAAGAAAAAGGTACTGCTCTTCATTTATTCGGTTTACTTTCTGATGGTGGTGTGCACAGTCACATGAACCATATGTTTGCTCTTCTTCGCTTAGCAGCAAAAGAAGGCGTGGAGAAAGTATATATCCATGCATTCTTAGATGGCCGCGATGTTGGACCACAAACAGCAAAAGGTTATATCGATGCAACAAATGAAGTAATTAAAGAAATAGGAGTAGGACAATTCGCGACTATCTCTGGTCGTTATTACTCCATGGACCGTGACAAGCGTTGGGATCGCGTAGAAAAATGTTACCGTGCTATGGTGAATGGTGAAGGCCCTACTTATAAATCAGCAGAAGAGTGTGTAGAAGACTCTTATGCAAATGGTATATATGATGAATTCGTATTGCCGTCTGTAATTGTTAACGAAGATGACACGCCAGTTGCAACAATCAATAATGATGATGCAGTTATCTTCTATAACTTCCGTCCAGACCGTGCAATTCAAATTGCTCGTGTATTTACAAACGAAGACTTCCGTGAGTTCGATCGTGGTGAAAAAGTACCTCACATTCCTGAATTCGTTTGTATGACACATTTCAGTGAAACTGTAGATGGTTACGTGGCATTCAAGCCAATGAACCTTGATAACACATTAGGTGAAGTTGTTGCGCAAGCGGGATTAAAGCAACTTCGCATCGCGGAAACTGAAAAGTATCCGCACGTTACATTCTTCTTTAGCGGTGGTCGTGAGGCTGAATTCCCAGGAGAAGAGCGTATTTTAATTAACTCACCGAAGGTTGCAACGTATGACTTGAAACCTGAAATGAGCATTTATGAAGTAACGGACGCTTTAGTAAATGAAATCGAAAATGATAAACATGATGTTATCATTCTTAACTTTGCAAACTGTGATATGGTTGGCCATTCTGGGATGATGGAACCAACAATTAAAGCAGTAGAAGCAACGGACGAATGTTTAGGAAAAGTTGTAGAAGCGATTCTTGCAAAAGATGGTGTAGCACTTATTACTGCTGACCATGGTAATGCTGATCAGGAGTTAACTGCTGATGGTGGACCAATGACAGCTCATACAACTAACCCGGTTCCTTTCATCGTGACAAAAAATAATGTAGAGCTTCGTGAAGGTGGTATTTTAGGAGATATCGCCCCAACAATGCTTACACTTTTAAATGTGGAACAACCGAAAGAAATGACAGGTAAAACAATTATTAAATAATTTGCTTATATAAAAAGGAGAGAATTTATTATGTCAACAATTATTGATGTTTATGCTCGCGAAGTCCTTGACTCTCGTGGTAACCCAACTGTAGAAGTAGAAGTTTACACAGAAAGCGGCGCATTCGGACGCGCTATCGTACCAAGTGGTGCATCTACTGGTGAGCACGAAGCAGTAGAATTACGTGACGGTGACAAATCTCGTTACCTTGGTAAAGGTGTTATGAACGCAGTAAACAACGTTAACGAAGCAATCGCTCCAGAAATCGTTGGTTTCGACGTAACTGACCAAGCGGGTATTGACCGTGCTATGATCGAATTAGACGGCACTCCAAACAAAGGTAAACTAGGCGCTAACGCTATCCTTGGTGTATCTATGGCAGTAGCTCACGCAGCAGCTGACTTCGTAGGTCTTCCATTATACCGTTACCTTGGTGGATTCAATGCAAAACAATTACCAACTCCAATGATGAACATCATCAACGGTGGTTCTCACGCTGATAACAACGTTGACTTCCAAGAGTTCATGATCTTACCAGTTGGTGCTCCAACATTCAAAGAATCAATCCGTATGGGTGCTGAAGTATTCCATGCACTTAAAGCTGTATTACATGACAAAGGTCTTAACACTGCAGTAGGTGACGAAGGTGGATTCGCTCCAAACCTTGGTTCTAACCGTGAAGCATTAGAAGTAATCATCGAAGCTATCGAAAAAGCTGGTTACAAAGCTGGCGAGAACGTATTCTTAGGAATGGACGTTGCTTCTTCTGAGTTCTACAACAAAGAAACTGGTAAATATGACCTAGCAGGCGAAGGCCGTACTGGCTTAACTTCTGCAGAAATGGTTGATTTCTACGAAGAGCTTTGCAAAGACTTCCCAATCATCTCTATTGAAGATGGTTTAGACGAAAACGACTGGGATGGTCACAAATTATTAACTGAGCGTATCGGTGATAAAGTACAATTAGTTGGTGACGATTTATTCGTAACTAACACTCAAAAACTTGCTGAAGGTATCGAAAAAGGTATCTCTAACTCAATCTTAATTAAAGTTAACCAAATCGGTACTTTAACTGAGACTTTCGAAGCAATCGAAATGGCTAAACGTGCTGGTTACACAGCAGTTGTATCTCACCGTTCTGGTGAAACTGAAGATGCTACAATCGCTGACATCGCAGTTGCAACTAACGCTGGCCAAATCAAAACTGGTTCTATGAGCCGTACTGACCGTATTGCTAAGTACAACCAATTATTACGTATCGAAGACGAGCTAGGCGAAATCGCTGTTTACGCTGGTTTACAATCTTTCTACAATATCAAACGATAATTGTAGAAAATAACGACAGACCGTGAGAAATCACGGTCTGTTTTTTTATCCCGCTATTAACGGGCAGTAAGACTCCCGCCTCAAAATTTCGCGAATGTGAGGAAGTTAGGTGGGAGATCAACTGCCCGTAAAAGCCCGATTGGTTCAACTAATAATAAGTGGGGGATGGACAAAACCCCCACTTATTAAAGTTTCACTTTATGCTAAAATTGTTCGTCCGTCATAAGTGACATGAAGTATTTAAAGAAGAGATTATAATCAAAATCGATAGCAATTTGCTGCGAGGGCCGATTGATGAATGGGCTGGATCCTACTAAAGAGCGGAAATCACCGATGCTTGCTCCTTGAGCGTAAGATTCAGTCATGACGGTAATTGGTGATTTGTAGTAGGTAAACATAGAATTATCAAGTAAAGCTAATATCGGTATCGTGTCATGAAAAGGGCAGCCTTTTAATTGTGGTAAAATTTTTTCGTAATATCCATAGTAGTAATGATCGAATAGCGGTTTGACGAGAGAAGCCTTTCCTTTCGCCTCAATATATTCAGCCATGTCAGGTGTAACGATGGAATACTGAGTTACATTTAACGGGTATATGTACATGTTGGATGCGGATTGTAATACAATGTTAGCCGCGATTGGATCACCATAAAAATTCGCTTCTGATACGGGAGTTACATTACCTGGGTGCAAAAAGGCACCACCCATTACATAATAAGATTTAATTTGCTGCATTAAATTTTTACATAAAATAAATAAAACAGCTAGGGAAGTGAGTCGCCCTAAACTTACAATGATTAGTTCGTCTTTATACTGTTCGATAAGAGGGATAACTTCAAAGAAATTCTCCATTTCTCCGTTTTGTAACTTTTCATTTGGGATGATTGGCCCTAACCCTTCTTTACCGTGAATATTGGTAAAAAAAGCGGGTGGACCTCCATTGAGAGGACGTTCTGAACCACCAAATATTTTCATATCTCTATTTCTTGATTTTTGTTTAAGAAAATGAGCATTTTGTACGGCCATTTCTTTTGGAACATTGCCGTAATCAGCGACAATCCCAACAATTTCAATTTCATCGATAAAGAATGCGAGGAGGAGGGCTATCGTATCGTCGATTCCAGGATCACAAAAAATAAGAACTTTTTTAGACATATGTTCACCACCTATCTTATTTATATATATGTAAGCTTAAGGATAGGGAGAATAAAAAGATTATTTTCTTACAATAACAACCTTATAAATTCAGAAAATATAAACTTTTTATATTAGGTCAAGGTTTTTGACTTAATTTCAGTTCGGAAACGCAGTCATATCAAGGGTGTAAGCGTATAATATAGTGGATTTTCGTTGTCGATTTGATAAATTGCAGGTTTTTACAATTTATACTATGATAAGGATATTAACAGAAGATCGTATAAACATGAGGGATGATGAACATGAAACTTACAAAGATTCTTGTCCAAATTGCTGCTCTTTATGTGTTTTATATGGTTGGAAATTGGGTGCAAGAAATGTTGAATATTCCGATTCCAGGTAGTTTGATTGGGATGTTCCTCCTACTTGTTTTACTTAGCCTAAAAGTACTTCCAGTGAAATGGTTTGATTTAGGAGCAGAAACACTCGTTGCTATTATGCCGTTTTTATTAATTCCGCCAACGCTTGGCCTAATGAATTACGGTGCTTTTTTTATGACTAAAGGAATTTCTCTTTTCATTACAGTTGTAGCGAGTACGTTTTTAATTATTATTGTCGCAGGACATACAGGACAATATCTTGCGAATAGAGAGGAAAGAGAGTCGCGATGAGCCAAATATTAGTCGGAATCGGTTGGGTTCTTTTCACGGTGCTATTATATCAATTATCTAAAAAAATCTATAAATTATTTCCAACACCATTTACCATTCCAATGCTTGTTGCAACAGGATTAATGGCTTTCTTATTTATAGTGCTTGATATACCATATCAAAATTATATGGAAAGTGGTGGTGGCTGGATTGCAAAGCTACTTGGACCAGGTGTTGTTGCCTTTGCAATCCCGCTTTATAAACAGCGTCATGTTCTGCAAAAATATGTTGTACCAATTGCTGGTGGTGTATTAGTAGGTACAACAGTTGCTATTGCAAGTGATTTGGCTATCGCCTCACTTATGGGAACAGATAAAAGTTTAATTTTATCTTCTTTACCAAAGTCAGTGACAATGCCCGTTGCGATGAGTGTATCTGAACAAGTTGGCGGTGTCCCGTCCTTAACAGCAGCCTTCGTCGTTATCGCAGGTATTACTGGAACGATTACGGGACCAATTTTATTAAAATGGAGCCGCGTTACAAACTCGGTTGGTAAAGGAATCGGATTTGGATGTGCTTCTCATATTATGGGTGTTATGAGAGCGATGAAAAATAACGAGCATGAAGGTGTTATTGGATCGGTAACAATGACATTGACAGCAATTTTGACATGTTTGCTCGGACCTTTATTTGCAATGATGTTCATGTAATAGAAGAAAAGCGAGAGTGACTCTATAGGCTCTCGCTTTTCTATAGGATTTATGCTAACATTTAAACTAACTGAATCTTTGTAGGAGGTACGCCAAGTGCATACGTTATTATCAGTTTTACTTATTGTTGTATCGATTTTAATGATTGTTATGGTACTTATGCAGTCTAGTAATAGCTCAGGCCTTTCAGGCGCTATTTCAGGTGGTGCAGAGCAATTGTTTGGTAAGCAAAAAGCACGTGGAATTGAAGCGGTATTAAACCGTATTACAGTTGTCTTAGCTGTATTATTCTTCGTACTAACAATTGGTGTTACGTACTTAAATTTATAGAATTAAAAAGAAGAAGCGTTAGCTGATTTGTGCTAATGGTTCTTCTTTTTTTAATTTGTTATTCGAAAAAAGTTTCTAATTAGATTATAGAATTAGAAATATGGTACACTAAGAATAGAAAGAATACGACTAGATTACAGAAGAGAAAGAGGAGAAGTACATGATGAAATTAGCATCTCCAAAACCATTTACATTTGAAGGTGGAGACCGTGCTGTTTTATTATTACATGGATTCACAGGAAACTCAGCTGATGTACGCATGCTAGGGCGTTTCTTAGAGAAGAAAGGCTATACTTGTCATGCGCCAATTTATAAAGGACACGGCGTACCACCAGAAGAACTTGTTCATACAGGTCCTGAAGACTGGTGGAAAGATGTAATGAATGCCTATCAGCATTTAAAAGATCAAGGTTACGAGAAAATAGCTGCGGTTGGATTATCATTAGGCGGAGTATTCTCATTAAAACTTGCTTATACATTACCGATTTTAGGTGTTGTACCAATGTGTGCACCGATGTACATTAAAAGTGAAGAAATTATGTACCAAGGTATATTGGCATATGCCCGCGAATATAAAAAGCGTGAGCAAAAATCACCAGAACGAATTGAGCAGGAAATGTTTGAATTTAAACAGACACCGATGAATACATTAAAAGCATTACAAGAGTTGATTCGTGACGTACGCAATAATGTTGATATGATTTATGCTCCAACATTCGTTGTACAAGCACGCCATGATGAGATGATTAATACAGATAGTGCTAACATTATTTATAACGGTGTAGAATCTACGTTAAAAGACATTAAATGGTATGAAGACTCTACGCATGTCATTACACTTGATAAAGAACGTGATGTGCTACATGAGGATGTATATAACTTCTTGGAGCAACTAGATTGGTAAGATCTAGTTGCCTCTTTTTTTCATAAGGAATTTTTTGTGAAAACTGTAAAAATCATCAGGGGAGGATTAAAGTTTCGCTTTATACATCCCCCATCTTTCGGATACACTAAATAATATAAGGGTTTAAAGGAGGTATTTCTGCTTGGAAGAAATCATACAAGAACATATTGATAAGTTGTTATTATTTATGAGAGAAGAAGCGTATAAACCGTTAACGATACAAGAATTAGAAGCTGCATTTGGAATCGAAGGCTCTGAGGGCTTTAAAGATTTCGTAAAGGCACTTGTAATGATGGAAGAGAAGGGGCTTGTTATCCGCACACGTAGTAATCGCTACGGTCTTCCAGAAAAAATGAATTTAGTGCGCGGTAAATTAATTGGGCACGCACGTGGTTTTGCGTTCGTCGCTCCAGAAGAGAAGAAAACGGGAGATGATGATCTTTTCATCCCGCCTACAGAATTAAATGGTGCACTTCATGGTGATATAGTATTAGCACGTGTTAGCGCGCAATCAAGTGGATCACGCCAAGAAGGTGCGATTGTTCGTATTTTAGAGCGTGGAACGAAGGAACTAGTTGGTACATATACAGAATCGAAAAACTTTGGGTTTGTTGTACCTGATAATAAGCGCTGGACAAGTGATATTTTCATCTTGAAAAGCGCATCAATGGGTGCTGTAGAAGGCCATAAAGTCGTTGTGAAAATTACGAGCTATCCAGAGAACCGTTTAAGCGCAGAAGGTGAAGTTATTCAAATTCTGGGTCATAAAAATGACCCAGGGGTAGATATTTTATCTGTCATTCATAAACATCATTTACCTTTAGCTTTCCCTGAAGAAGTGATGGAGCATGCAAACAGTGTACCAGAAACAATTTCAGAAGAAGATATAAAAGATCGCCGTGATTTACGTGATCAAATGATTGTTACAATTGACGGTGCAGATGCAAAAGACTTAGATGACGCTGTTACAGTAACGAAGCTTGAGAACGGTAACTATAAGCTTGGCGTTCATATTGCGGATGTAAGTCATTACGTTCAAGAAGGTTCTCCAATTGATGTTGAAGCAGCAGAGAGAGCAACGAGTGTATATCTTGTAGACCGTGTAATCCCGATGATTCCGCATCGTTTATCTAACGGTATTTGTTCGTTAAATCCGAAAGTAGACCGTCTGACACTATCTTGTGAAATGGAAATCAATAATCTAGGTGATGTTGTTAAGCATGAGATTTTCCAAAGTGTAATTAAAACGACAGAGCGTATGACATATGCTGACGTAAGAAGCATTTTAGAAGATGAAGACGAAGCGTTAATCGAGCGTTACGAGCCGTTAGTACCAATGTTTAAAGAGATGGGGCAGTTAGCACAAATCTTACGTGAAAAGCGTATGAGACGTGGTGCGATTGACTTTGACTTTAAAGAAGCGAAAGTATTAGTGGATGAAGAAGGAAAACCGACAGATGTTGTTATGCGTGATCGTTCTGTATCAGAGAAGCTAATTGAAGAATTTATGCTTGTTGCGAACGAAACAGTAGCAGAGCACTTCCACTGGATGAACGTACCGTTTATGTACCGTGTCCATGAAGATCCGAAAGAAGATAAGCTGGAGCGTTTCTTCGAGTTTGTAACAAACTTCGGATATGCAGTAAAAGGACGTGCGAATGAAATACATCCTCGTGCGCTGCAGCAAATTCTTGAAATGGTTCAAGGTCAGCCGGAAGAAGTAGTCATTTCAACAGTTATGCTTCGTTCTATGAAGCAAGCACGTTACGATTCGGATAGCTTAGGACATTTCGGTTTATCAACAGAGTTCTACACGCATTTCACATCGCCAATTCGCCGTTACCCAGATACGATTGTTCATAGATTGATTCGTGAATACATCATTAATGGTAAAGTAGACAACGAAACGCAAGCAAAATGGCGTGAAAACTTACCGGAGATTGCAGAGCATTCTTCTAATATGGAACGCCGTGCTGTTGAAGCTGAGCGTGAAACAGACGAAATGAAAAAAGCAGAGTATATGGTTGATAAGATCGGTGAAGAGTATGACGGTATGATTAGCTCTGTAACAAACTTCGGTTTATTCGTAGAGCTTCCAAATACAATTGAAGGTCTTGTACACGTTAGCTACTTAACGGACGATTACTACCGTTATGACGAAAAACATTTTGCGATGATTGGAGAACGTACAGGTAACGTATTCCGCATCGGTGACGAAATTACAATTCGTGTTATTAACGTAAATAAAGACGAGCGCGCAATCGACTTTGAAATCGTTGGCATGAAAGGCACACCTCGTCGTAAGTTCAAAGATCGTCCAGTTGTGATTGAACAGCCAAGAACAGGCAGAAAGAAACGCGGTGGACGTAGCGAGCGTAGTAATGAGCGCGGTGGCGAGCGCGGCACAGGAAGAAAGTTTGATCGTGGTGGACAAGGAAAAGGAAAAGGATCAGCATCAGCATCCGCATCAGCATCCACATCCGCTAGTCAGCCAGGCAAAAAAGATGGTAATGGCAAGAAGAAAAAAGGATTCTTTGAAAATGTACCAGGATTCAAGAAGAAAAAGAAAAAGCGTAAGTAAGAAAAGAGTGGCTTCGCCTTATATTCTGAGCGAGCCACTTTCGCTTTTTATGGAATCTAGCTACAGTGGCTAGAATGTTTGGCGGCTTCGCTTCTTCCCCAGAGGCAAAGGGCGCCTCAAGGTCAGAAGCTCCATCCACCTCACATTCTGAGCGAGCCACTTTCGCTTTTTGTTTACATTTGTTACAATAGTAAAAATAGAGGAGGGACGTTATATGCCAAAAGGTACAGGTAAGGTTATTGCGCAAAATAAAAAAGCATTTCATGATTATTTCATCGAAGAAACATACGAAGCAGGGCTTGTCCTTCAAGGAACGGAAATTAAGTCGATTCGCGCTGGACGCGTGAACTTGAAAGATGCGTTTGCACGTATACATAACGGTGAAGTATGGGTTCATAATATGCATATTAGTACATATGAACAAGGGAATCGTTTCAATCACGATCCACTTCGTACAAGAAAGTTACTTCTTCATAAAAAAGAAATTGATAAGCTGGCAGGTTATGCAAAAGAAACAGGATATGCATTAGTTCCAGTTAGAATCTATTTAAAAAATGGATTTGCGAAAATGGCACTTGGTTTAGCGAAAGGTAAGAAGCAATACGATAAGCGTAACGATTTAAAAGAGAAAGAAGCAAAACGTGAAATTGCACGCGTGTTCCGTGATCGTCAAAAGATGTAATACAGATATTTACATTTGTAAAACGGTGCGCGTGTGATATAATAACTTATGTAAGATTGTTGCACATTGAAAAACAGCTCTTAGTAGCTATCACGATATTTCTTCGTATGCTCCATTTTTATCATGGGGACGTTACGGATTCGACAGGGATAGTTCGAGCTTAGGTTGCGAGTCGAGGGGATCGGCCTCGTTAAAACGTCAAAGCCTATAATTGGCAAACAAAACAATCTTTCTTTAGCTGCTTAATTGCACTAAAGGTTCCTCCCTCCATCGTCCATGTGGTAGGGTAAGGGACTCAAACTAAGTGGACTACGCCGGAGTTCGCCGTCTGAGGGCGAAGGAAGAGAACAATCAGACTAGCAACTTGGAAGCCTGTCGATAGGCCGAAGAGTTCGCGAAATGCTAATATATCGACTACACTCGTAGAAGCTTAAGTGCCGATATTTTTGGACGTGGGTTCGACTCCCACCGTCTCCACCAATACATATTTGGTGGTTTTTTTATTTTTGTATGATATGAACCATAAGTTTGCCGAAACGGCAAGCTTATGGTTCTTTTTGTTTATGGCAAACTTATGCTTCCAGTGATTTTAATGTTTCTGATGTACAAAGATAATGAAGTCGTTTAAATTTAATTTAGAAAAACAAAAGCCCTACTACATTTTATTGTAATAGGGCTTTTAAAAGTTGTTTCAAAACATATTATTTATCTGTTTGTTTTTGCTTCTTTTTCAAATACTCCGCACGCAATTTTTCAAGTTGCTGCTTTTTATCAAATTTGGCAGGCGTCTGTTTTTCATGAAACTTTGCCACAGCTACCTGACTTTTGTAATCCAATTGATATTTCCCCACTTTGTTCACCTACTTTTCTTGTCTTTAAAGAGAATCTATTCAACAAATATAATATACCTTATTTTACTGAAGTAAACCTTATTATTTTATTAGTTTTTCTACTTATATCTATCTCAATCCAAATATTACCTTATTTAACTGACCTGTCCCGTTAGTTTAAGTAGGAAACTTCACAATCTCAATAGAGTAAAGTCTATTGGTACATAATCAAATCACCTTTAAATTAGACATTCATAATGTCTCATAAGACTTGTATCAAAATGCTTATCGTTGTAAATGCGCATTTTCCTCATCTAAATCTGCTATTCTTCTTTTCAGCGACTGAATCAATTTGTCCTTTGAACTTTCACTAAATGTCTGTTTTTTTGTGACAATCTTTAATTTTTGGTTTTGTTTGTAAAAAAGATGCTAAAATAACTTTTTTATTTACAAAAAAAAGCGCTATTCTTTTCGTAGAAATATACAGAAAGAATAGCCTGTTTTTTATTTGAGGGAATTTATGCTTGGAAGGAAAAGACTATTGCTAGAAACATTTTTATCAGTAGTAATAATGTTTTCTTACTTTACAATAACAGCTGTACCATAACCAATTAATTCGGAAGAACCTTGTCCAGCAGCCATTTCTAAACGAAGTCCTATAATGGCATTTGCTCCTACTTCTTTTGCTTGTTGCTCTAGACGTTCTCTGACCATTTTTTTGGAGTCTTCCAGCATCTCTGTGTATCCTGATAATTCCCCTCCAACAATTGATTTTAGACTTGCGAATATATCCTTTCCAACGTGCCGTGATTGCACAACGCTTGCTGTCACCAATCCTTTTACCTCGGTAATTTCCTTTGTTGCAACTGTATCTGTAGTAACCATTAGCATCATTATTTTTGACCTCCTGTTTTTGTTAATTTTATCTTACAAAATGAATCTTAAGCCTATCTTAAGGGAAAGTAAAAGGTAACTTAAAATTTTTAAATGGAAAATTCGTACGTTATAAATATAAGAGAGAGAATATATAACTGAATCGATTTTTTCCTACTGTATATTTTATATGTATTGATTTATTCACTGTTTTTCTAATAGTATACTTGTATAAAATGATTACGATTAAAAGTAATGCTTGTAAATAATACCTATGAATACGTTAAAAACTAAGGAGATACCATGACAAAAACAATTTTAATTGTAGACGATGAAATAGAAATTGTGGAACTTATTGAACTTTATTTGTCAAAAGAAAACTTACACATTATAAAGGCATTTGATGGAGAAGAAGCATTACGTGTACTTCAAACTGAAACAGTTGACTTACTTATTGCGGATATTATGATGCCAAAGCTAGATGGATATAGTTTGGTAAAGAACATCCGCAAAGATAAAATGATTCCGATCATTATGATTTCAGCTAAAAGTGAGGGATACGATAAAATATTAGGACTGGATTTAGGGGCAGACGACTATATTACAAAACCTTTTGATCCATTAGAGCTAGTTGCAAGAGTACAAGCACAATTAAGAAGACATTACCGATTTAATGAGCAACCAAAAAAACAAAAAGAAATTGAGCTTGGAGATTTACGCTTAAATATAGAGAGCTGTCTTGTTAGAAGAAGAGGAAATGATATTTCTTTAACTTCCACTGAGTATAAAATATTAGAGTTATTTATGACGAATCCAAATCACGTATTTACAAAAAGACAGTTGTTCGAAAAGGTTTGGGAGGAGGATTATTATGGAGACGATAATACAATAATGGTTCACATTAGTAAATTAAGGGATAAAATTGAAGAAAACAGTAAAAAACCAACGCATTTACAAACGATTCGTGGTTTAGGCTATATTTTTAAGGGGCAAAAATGAAAAGTCAAAAAAGTTTACTCTCTATTTTTGTAATCAATTACCTTGCTATTATTACAATTACCATTATTTCTGTTTTTATTTTTATTGGTTACATTCTTATACGCCTTTCATCAGGTTTTGATGTTAACAATGAAAGCTTTTCAACTACATCAGCAAATGATATTGTACGAAGCGATTATAAAAATATTAGAGCAGATGCTACATTAAAAATAGGTGGCTGGGTGGAAATTGTAAAAGATGAGCATATAGTTTATACAATCGGAGAAAAGAAAGATAATGTCACAACGTATAACTTAGATACTTTACATCAGCACTTAAACGAAGCAACTCCCTCAGAGTATGGTATTGATATTGCCCCATTTATAGGGGAAGATGGTGACCGATATTATTGCATTGTAAAATTTCCCACGAAAGGTTTCTTCTCAAACGTATTTACAAATCTAGGTACATATACTTGGCAAGGACTATTACTTGCGGTAGTATTTTTTCTTATTGCAAATGGGTGTGTGATCTTTCTGTCCATTCGTAAACTTGCAAAACCGTTAGAAGCTATTAAACAGGGGATTAGAGATATGACTGAAGGGCATCGTTCTGTTCAACTAGACTTTCATACCTATCAAGAGATCGAAGAAATTAAGAATGCTTTTAACTATATGGTTCACGAATTAGAAATTGCCAATGAAGAAAAGATGCGAATGGAAGAGAGTAAAAAGAGAATGTTACGTGATATGTCACACGATATTAAAACACCAATGACTTCCATCATTGGTTATTCTAAAACATTAATAGAACAACCTCTAGAACAAGACAAACAAAAATTGTATTTAAGTTACATCTATCGTAAATCATTACAACTAGATAAACTGATTCAAGATTTATTTCAATTCACCAAATTAGACAGCCCATCATATGAACTACAATTAAAAAAAGAAGATTTTGTAGAATTCATAAAGGAAACAATTGTTATTTATTATGGTGAAATAGAAGAAAAAGAATTCGAGTTAAATATAGATATTCCAGAACACCCAATCTATTTACATTTAGATATAAGACAGATGGAACGGGCTATTGGAAATATCATTGCAAATGCTTTGAAATATAATCCAGATCAAACAGCGCTCTTCATTTCCCTTAAAGAAGAAACAGAGAATATTAAGATTCAAATAACCGATAATGGCATTGGAATGAGTCCAGAAGTAACACAACGAATATTTCATGAATTTGTTCGAGGTGACAAAGCACGAAGTAGTGATGGAGGCAGCGGTTTAGGTTTAGCTATTTCTAAGCGTATTATCGAATTACATAATGGGAATATTACTGTTGATAGTAAATTGGATAGAGGCACGATATTTACAATTTCATTGCCTAAAAATATGTAATAAGAAAAAAAGGCAGCTTATCTTGGCTGCCTTTTCTTCTTATTATTTTATAACAATGCTTTTCACAATTGAAAACTCATCTTTATCCTTATCGTATCCTGCATCAAACCCACGTATAGTAACAGTATCGCCAACTGTTAAATCAGTAATTTTTACGTTTTTTTGAAAATCTATACTGATGTTCTTTTCACCCTCTAGCTCAATGTTATCTTTATTTACTTGCTTCACCACACCAGCTATCTCAACGATTTTCCCAGCGTATTTCCTACCGGTTGGATCTTGAACATAGTCGTTAGAATATTGTTGTGTATCTACAATTACTAATTCTTCTTTCGGAGGATCCTGAACCATCTTATCTGCAGCTCCCCAAAGTGTTTTCCCGAGTAAAAATAAACCAATGCCTCCCAGAATCGTTAATATCAATAATGTTAGACAACCCCATTTCAATACATTTTTCATGTTGTATCTCTCCTTTATTTCATTGTTTGTTAACTTGCTACAATTGCATTATAGGAGAGTAACCTTAAACTCTATTAAAGCCAATCTTAAGAACATCTTAAAAAATGAATCAGTGTATAAAAGGCAGTTTTAATAGAAAGAATACTGTTTTTTTGTTTTGTGGTTTTATAAAATGCTTAAGTTGATGGGGATGGGGCGGAACCCCTGAAACAGAAAATGAAGAAATAGTTATTGGTGATAAGCAGGTAGATTCTATAGATGTCCCTTAATGATTAAATAATGTTTATTTAAATCTTCATATATTTTGTGTTTTTATCCATATCTATTGTAAGATTATATAGAGTTCTCCTAATAAGCTGTTATGATGGATTTTTTAGGAACTTAAAATTTATAAATCTTAAATTATTTTTTTGGAATAATTTTTTTATCTAACTAAGTTATATTGAAGTAGAGGTGAACCATCGGTGAAGCGGGTGTTGGTAATTAAGAATGAACGGTCTTTAGCAAAGAAAATCGTAAGCGGTCTAACGCAAGAAGGCTATTTCATTTTAAAACTTCACAATGAAAACCAAGGTTTAAATATAATATATGAACAAGATTGGGATATTATCGTATTGGATTGGGATTCATTAAGTATATCGGGACCAGAAATTTGCAGACAAATACGACTTGTTAAAACGACACCGATAATTATTGTGACCGACAATATTTCTAGCAAGGATTGCATAGAAGGGTTACAAGCAGGAGCGGATGATTATATAAGAAAACCATTTGTGAAAGAAGAATTAGTAGCAAGGGTTCAAGCGATTTTAAGGAGAAGTGACTATATCCAGCAAAATGAGACAAACTTTTTCCAGTTTAAAGATCTCTTTGTTGATGCATCTAGCAATATTGTGAAAAAAGGTAGTGAAAATCTCTCACTTACTAAGCGCGAGTACGATTTACTTGTATTTTTAATCAAGAATAAAAACACAATATTGAGCCGTGAAATGCTTTTGAATCAGGTTTGGGGATATAACGTAGTAGTAAATCCAAATGTAGTAGACTTATATATTGGGTATGTCAGAAAAAAGTTGAAGTGCGAGAAGAAAGACAGATATATTCAAACGATACATGGCAGGGGCTATTCAATGATTGAATGATAAAAATAAGATAATAGGTAAAGTGCAGTTTGGCATAATAGAAAAAATGAGTAAAACTATTTCATTCAGTTTTACTCGTTTTTTTATTAAATTTGATAATTAAATAGTTTCTGAGAAATATTAAGGAGACAGAAGCTATAAAAAGAATATTTCTATCAGGCAATGGATTATGAGAATATTAGCTATTAATGGGCGAGTTTTGTAGGAGAAATCATGATTTATAAGGTGCTCATCTATTGGTTAGTGTGGAGGGATGACCCTAGTACGAATTAGTTGAGGCCGTATCCAATGCTTAATTCTATTAACTCACACCATTCACAAGATTTTCACATAATTAATGACTATACTAATTAACAGGATGTTCAAATGAAAATGATTATCAATAGCGATTTGGGTGAATAAAAGTTACTATCTAATTCAATCTATGGACTTTATCATTTTCGAACTAAATTACATTATAAGGAGTATACGTATGAAAAAATCTATGCTTTTAAAATTAGTGAGTATTCTAGCAATTTTCACTTTAATGTTAGTAGCTTGCTCAGATTCAAGTAAGGAAACTTCGAAAGCTAATAAAGGTGATAGTAGTGATAAGCCAAAAACAGTTGAAATCACTGATGCACATGGAACTGTTAAAGTCCCTGTAAATCCAAAAAATGTAGTTGCTTTGGATAATAGAACTTTTGAAACTTTAGCTGATTGGGGAATTAAATTAGCGGCTGCTCCAAAGGATGTAATGCCTGCAGATTCAGCATATGTAAAGGATAGTAAAGTTCAAAATATTGGAAATCACCGCGAACCAAATCTTGAAATTATTGCAGCGGCAAACCCTGAACTTGTAATCGTTGGTCAAAGATTTGCTGGCCATTACGAAGAGATCAAAAAATTAGTGCCAAATGCAGCTGTTATTGATCTTAATGTTGATGTTTCTGAGAAAGCTACTAAGCCTGGAGAAAACTTAGTAAAAGGACTTAAAGATTCTACAATTTCTTTAGGAAAAATCTTTGATAAAGATAAAGAAGCTAAAAAATTAGTAGCTGATTTTGATAAATCTATTGAAAATGTAAAATCTGCTTATAATGGAAAAGATAAAGTTATGAGTGTCATCGTTACTGGTGGGAATATTGGTTTTGCTGCTCCTCACTCTGGTCGCGTTTGGGGACCAATGTATGAGATTTTCGGTTGGACTCCAGCACTAGAAGTGTCTAATTCTACTGCAGGTCATAAAGGTGATGACGTTTCTGTTGAAGCTATTGCACAAACAAATCCTGATTGGCTTTTCGTATTAGATCGTGATGCTGCAACATCTGATGCTGCTACTTCAGCTCCTGCTCAGGATGTTATTTCTAAATCACCTGCTCTTCAAAACACAACTGCTGTTTCTAAAAAACAAATTGTTTATGCACCAGCAGATACTTACACAAATGAATCAATTGAGACTTATATAGAGTTGTTTGGAAATATTGCAAAAACTTTAGCTAAGTAGTGTAAAGGAGTACGAAACAGTGTCAAAAAATATAATTTCTAGGGTTGAGAATAATTCTCAACCCCAGTTTTATAATCACAATAAATTATGGACAAAACCTTTTATAATAGCGATTATAGTTGTTATAATTTTAGGGATTATATCACTGTTTACTGGAGTTTATGATATACGTGGACAAGAGGACGGAATGGAGATGTTTTTCATAACTCGTGTTCCGAGAACAGTTGCATTAATGCTTACTGGAGCTGCAATGGCGATGGCAGGGCTCGTAATGCAACTAATTACACAGAATCGTTTTGTTGAACCTACTACAACGGGGACTATTGAATGGTCAGGTTTAGGCTTGCTTTTTGTATATTTATTATTTCCTGCCCCGACTTTAGTTCAAAGAATGACTGGTGCAATCATTTTTTCTTTTATAGGAACTATGGTTTTCTTTCTATTTTTAAGAAGAGTTAAACTTCGTTCGTCTTTAATTGTCCCGATTATTGGATTGATGCTTGGAGCAGTTATTTCTGCAGTATCTACTTTTCTAGGACTCCTTTTTCAAATGACGCAAAGTATTGAAACTTGGTTTGTAGGTTCATTTGCTACCGTTCAGGTGGGAAGATATGAATATTTATGGCTGATTGTTATCGTTACTTTGCTTATTTTTATGTATGCTAATAGATTGACTCTAGCTGGACTAGGAGAAGATGTCGCAACAAGCCTTGGAGTGAATTACAATAGAATTGTTCTTTTTGGGACTGGCCTTATTTCTGTTGCAGTTGGAGTTGTTGCAGCTGTTATTGGAAACTTACCTTTCTTGGGATTAATTGTTCCAAACATTGTTTCAATGTTTAGAGGTGATGATCTTAGGAGTAATTTACCTTGGGTATGTGTGATCGGAATGGGGACAATAACTGCCTGTGACATCATTTCTCGAACAATTATAAAGCCTTTTGAAGTACCTGTTTCTTTAATACTTGCAACAGTGGGAGCAGTCGTGTTTATTACTATTTTATTGAGACAAAGAAAACCAAGGAGGCTACGATGATCACATTAGAATATAGAAATAAAAAAAATGTCGAAATCGATTCTAGCCTTCATAATGAAAGTAGATCAGCTAGTGCTTTTCGTTCTAAGAAGGAAGAAAGACGTTATTGGATTTTACTAATAACATTGATTGCTTTAGGCCTCCTTTCTTCATATGGACTTTTAGTTTATAACAATCCAGTTCCGATAGACTCACCTTCTTTTATCCCAGTTGTTAAGAGAAGGATAGTAGCTATTGTTGCAATGATTATTGCTGCAGTTTGCCATAGCTTGTCGACAGTTGCTTTCCAATCTATTACGAACAATAAGATTATTACTCCTTCGCTTTTAGGTTTCGAATCACTTTATTCAGCAATTCAAACGAGTACAATATTCTTCTTTGGTGCTAGTGCATTAATAAATTTTAGTGGAATTGGATCATTTTTATTTCAAGTTGTTGTTATGGTCTTCATGAGTTTGATACTTTATGGATGGTTACTTTCCGGTAAATACGGTAATTTACAACTTATGCTTTTAGTTGGAATTATTATTGGTACCGGGCTAAATTCTGTGTCAACTTTCATGAGAAAACTACTTGCGCCTTCAGAGTTTGATATTTTACAAGCAAGATTATTTGGTTCTGTTAATCATGCAGATTCTGCATATTTTCCTATTGTAATTCCTATGATCATAATTGTAGCAGTATTAATTTTTGCTCATGCTAAGAATTTGAATATATTATCACTAGGAAAGGATGTTTCTACTTCTTTTGGAGTTAAATATCAACCTAGTGTAATTTATACGCTTGTATTAGTTGCTATTTTGATGTCCATCTCAACAGCTCTAATTGGGCCACTTACTTTCTACGGCTTTTTAGTAGCAACTTTGAGTTATCAGGCGGCTTCAACTTATGATCATAGATATATTTTTCCAATGGCTTTTGCTATAGGATTTTTGATAATGACGAGTGCATACTTTTTAATGTATCATGTATTCCATGCTCAAGGTGTAGTTTCAGTTATTATTGAATTATTTGGTGGAATAATATTCTTAACTATAGTTTTAAGGAAGAGGGCTTTATGATAAAAATTGATAATGTTAAAAAGTTCTATACTGATAAGGTGAAAATAGGACCTTTGGATATTGAAATACCAAAAGCAGGCTTTACTTCTTTAATTGGGCCAAATGGCGCTGGAAAGTCCACGACACTTTTGATGATTGGAAGACTCTTAGATATGGATGAAGGTCAAATTCAGGTAGCAAATATGGATGTTTCTGAATCCAAATCAAAAGACTTAGCAAAAATTTTGACTATATTGCGACAAGAAAATCATTTTGTAACTAGGCTTACTATTAGACAACTAGTTGGATTTGGGCGCTTTCCTTATTCAAAGGGAAGATTAACTAAAGAAGATGAGGTTATTATTTCTAAATATATCGATTTTTTAGATTTAACTAGTTTAGAGAATAGATATTTAGATGAGCTTTCTGGTGGTCAAAGACAAAGGGCATATGTAGCGATGGTATTGTGCCAAGAGACTGAATATGTACTTTTGGACGAGCCTCTGAACAATCTTGATGTTGCTCGTTCTGTTCAAATGATGGAGCATTTGAGACGTGCGGCTAATGAATTTGGAAGAACAATTCTGACTGTTATGCATGACATAAATTTTGCAGCCAAATATTCTGATAAAATTTGTGCTATGAAAGATGGACAAATTGCTGCTTTTGGAACAGTAGAAGAGGTTATGGACCCAAAAATTTTGACGGATATTTTTGAAACAAAAATAGAAATTATCAATGGTCCTTATGGGCCAATCGCTGTTTATTAGTACAAAATTAAAAAAAGAAGCAGCTCAAAAAATGAGTATGCCAAAAAACTAATAGAAAACCAAATTATATACTGTAGCTTACGTAAATCATAACAGCTACTCTAGTTGAAGTTGCTGTCTGTATTTTATAGGCAGCAGCTTGTTTTTGTTTACTATGATTTTCTTCGGCTTTAGTACCGGCACACCCTGTTAATGTGAATCCGAGCAGCATTGATGATATTACTTTTTCTTTTTTGTTCATTTTTTATCGTCTCCTCATTTTATGATTTTAAGTAGTACTGTTCGCGATTATAGTAGCAGTTCGTCATATGTGGCTTTTTACTATAAGCCATATATGAAAAGACTCAAATTGAATATCCGCTGAGTTTTCTACCCGAAGCAGAATATCGTATTTTACATGATATCAGGTTGTTTGATCAGAAACATTATTTCCAAATTGATACCCTCATAGTTTCATCCTGTTTTCTTCTTTTTCTTGAAATAAAAAATATTATTGGTACATTAATCTTTGATGCAAAGTTTAATCAGCTCATTCGAATAGCAGATGGTACTTCGGAAGAAGGTTTCCCCGATCCGCTTTTACAACTGAAACGGCAAGAGATGCAGTTGAGAAAATGGCTGAGTCTACATGGTTTACATAATATTCCGATTCAATTCCTCATTGTGATTAGTTCACCTCGTACAATTATTAAAGCTTCAGATAAAATACTTCTTAATAAAGTTATCCACAGTGCAAATTTACCTAATAGAATAAAACAGATTAAAAATCAATATAAAGAAAAAGTGATTGGCAATATAAATGGACGTATAGATCAAATTATGAATGAGCACTCTCCACAGCGATAAAATATTCTTGCACAATATAAAATTGAAAAAGGAGGGTACAGTGTGAGGAATGTTTTACAATGACAATGTTAAAAGAAAAAAAGGGTGGCGTTGCTCAAACTGTAATAGTATGTCTAAACATGCTCATTTACGTGCTTTACAAGATTACACAATTCTGTTTGGCATGATAACTACTAATAGCCAATTGAGAGAATTTCTTAATATGTAATCTAGCTCTACGGTCAAAAGACTCCTCCAAACAACGAACATCCCCCACACAGGGAGGAATAAAGGACGAATATATGATTTAACTTCGTTTCAATCATAATTTTGCTATAATAAATACGTACTTATACGAAGGGAAGTTTAAACAGAAAATGAAATCATTTAACATTGATCATTTTATCGCGAGTGTTTTGCAGTGGATATTAAATATAGCTCTAATCATATTATCCATTGTTTTATCTATCTTTTTAATTAATGAGACGATTACTTTTATTCAATACATATTTTCGACGAAGAAGTATACATCTTATAAATTAGTTGAAAGCATCATTGTCTACTTCTTATATTTCGAGTTCATTGCATTAATTATTAAGTATTTTAAATCGAATTATCATTTTCCGTTACGTTATTTTATTTATATCGGAATTACGGCTTTAATTCGATTAATAATTGTATCTCATGATGAACCGTTTGAGACGTTATTATATGCGGGATCCATTCTTGTTTTAGTAATTGCTTTATACATATCCAATATGAGGGATTTGAAGAAAGAGTAGTAGTGCATACATAAGTGTGCACTACCTTTTTACATCTTGACCTTCAAGTTACTTGAAAGTTTACAATGTAAATAGGACGTTTGAAATCGAAAAATATTGAGAAATTAAGTGAAGAGGTTATTTTACTTGGAGGTTATAGAAATGAGTGAGGAATTAAAGTTACGTCCTTTAGAGCGGGAAGATTTAAAGTTCGTGCACGAACTTAATAATAACGCACATATTATGTCGTATTGGTTTGAAGAGCCGTATGAAGCTTTTGTAGAACTACAGGATTTATATGATAAACATATACATGATCAAAGTGAACGCCGTTTTATCTTGGAGAAAGATAATGAGATGGTTGGATTGGTCGAATTAGTAGAAATCGATTATATTCACCGTAGAACTGAATTCCAAATTATTATTGATCCTAATTATCAAGGACATGGTTATGCTGCCGATGCAACGCGTTTAGCGATGGATTACGCTTTTTCTGTGTTAAATATGCATAAACTCTATTTAGTTGTTGATAAAGAGAATGAAAAGGCTGTACATGTTTATAAAAAGGTTGGATTTATGGTGGAAGGTGAGTTACAAGACGAATTTTTCGTTGATGGTAACTACCATAATGCGATAAGAATGTGTATGTTCCAAAAAGAATATTTTAGAGTGAAATAATTGAGTGAAGAGACTATAGACAATGATTGTCTATAGTCTTTTTGTTGTTTGAAACAACAATTGTTTATCGTAAAACAATAAATAGTTGTTGACTTATAATGTATCCAGGCTTATTATGATGGTAGTGAAAAGGAATACAAATAAATTAATTGTGAAATTGAAGGAGAACATAGTATGAAAAATAAATATTTACTAACTATCGTACTGATATCGTTAGGAGTTACTTGTTTATTAATACAAGGTGCAACTAGCAAAGTAGAGGAAAATGGTTTGCTTGTAGAACCTTTCTTTTTCCTAGTACCAGTAAGTTATCTATTGTTCTTTAGTGGTATTGGTGTGTCGCTATTTGGATTTATTACTTCAAAGTTGAAGAAAAAGTATTTATTGGCCTCTAGTCCGATATTTTTAGGATTGTTATGCATAATTATGTTTAATATAATTGGTTCTGAAGTGAAGCCAGATGGAACACTAGTGGAACCATTTTTCTTAATTCCATTAGCTTATTTATTTATTTTTACTGGAATTATTGCGATTTTGTTCGTGGCTATTTTCTCGATGTTTCGAAAAAGGCAAGAGCGATAAAGTGAAACTATAATCAGTGGGGGTTCATCCCCCACTGATTATTAGCCCGCACCAATCGGGCGTTTACGGGCAGTTGATCCCCCACCTAACTTCTTTGCTCCAGCCGGATTTTGAGGTGGGAGTTTTACTGCCCGCAAATAGCGGGATAAAACACTTACTATGAAATAGAGACATATGATATGGAAGAAAAATAAAAAGTGAGCTGAATAATGATGAACCATTATTTTTACACTGGAAGACAAGTAGGATCAGCTATTACATTGGCCGGGGCACAGATAACAATTCAGGCAGTGCATCAGGCTATTCAAATGCAACAACAAGCACAAGCAGCGCAAATGATGCAGGGTCAGTATATGTCGTATTCGCAGCTTCCTGTGCAAAGTATACATTACGATGTGTATCCAGCTGGTTTATTTTCAATTCCATATGGTGCAACATACTTTTTATGAAAGAAAGCGACCGGTAAAAGAGTCGCTTTTTTTATATTCCACCTAACTTCATCCCAAGGAATGCGAAGAGGATACCAATCATATAATTCGCGCTTAAATATAGAAATAGTACGCCAAAGTTTTTGCGGTTGAAGAGCTGAACAGACTCTAATTTAAACGTTGAAAATGTAGTGAAGGCGCCCATAAATCCTGTTCCTAATAATAATTGCCAACTTGTAGTCATCCCTTTGCCAATTATATATCCGAGTAAAAATGCTCCGGTTATATTAATGAGGAATGTAGCAATTGGAAATGAATTTTTATTTCTTTCTTTAAACCAATTACTAATTGCAAATCGTGTAATGGCACCGAAGAATCCTCCTGTTGCTACTAATAAAGCGTTAATCATGATATTTCACCTTCCTCAAGGTGTTTTTGTAGTAAAAAATCTCCAAGTTTATAGCCAAGCCCAGACATAATTAGACCGCCTAGCATACTGCATGATATATATATAAATGCGATACCAAAATGTGAATGATTGATTAGCTGTATAGTTTCTACGCTGAATGTTGAAAATGTCGTAAATGAACCGATAAACCCGGTTCCAATCCCGGTAATAACTTCGGAGGATAAGATGTTTAACCGAGCGATATAGGTGGTTAGCAAAGCAAGTAAGAAACAACCAATTAAGTTAATCGTTAATGTAGCAAATGGGAATGAATGATGCCAAAGCGTATCGATAGTAAAACCTAAATAATAACGAGAAAGAGCGCCTAATATACCAGCTATACCAACAATAATATATATCAATTTCTTCACCTCTCTAATAGTTTACTCAAAAAAAATAGACTCCTACCAGTAGTCATACTGGTAGGAGTCATTAGCTAATTCGCGTTTACGGCGAACTCCATCGCCTATAAGTTCTATTTATAGTGTACTAAATATTATTTTGGATTGCCAATAAATATGTTAATGAAAAGTGCGGAAAGTAGGACCTGTATATTCTTTGAAGTTGCAATTTCTCCGTTGTGGATTGTAATTGCTTTACAGTCTTGTCTTCTTAAATGTTATGATTGAATTTCAAGATAATTGCAGTGAGAGATACAACGATTATTTGTTAGCAAAATATAATGATATGAAGTTTTCTTTATGGTAAAATATTTCTTGTGTCTTTAATCTATCTTTATTTAACTGAAAATACAGAAAATAAAATGTTATTTTACAAAAAAGGAGTTATGTGTTTTGAAGAAATTTTTAAAAATAGTATTAATATTTATTTTAATAATAGCTGGTATTCTAGGTGGCTTTCTAGCTTATATGACACTTACAAAAGAGCAACCAGCGAATGTTTTAGACGTAAAGGTTGAAAATAACAAAGAGCGTGTATTGCAGCAAGGAAATGAATTTAAAGTTACAACATTTAATATTGGATACGC
This sequence comes from Bacillus cereus, assembly GCF_015071065.1. Taxonomy (GTDB): domain Bacteria; phylum Bacillota; class Bacilli; order Bacillales; family Bacillaceae_G; genus Bacillus_A; species Bacillus_A cereus_BA. The sequence continues at coordinate 250,581 of NZ_VOVA01000004.1, forward strand.
TGGATTAGATAAGGACCAAGACTTCTTTATGGACGGAGGAAAGGGTTCTGGTTCGAGTAGCAAGGAGCAAACTGAGATTAATTTGAAAAATATGCTTTCATTTTTACAAAATGAGAATAGCGATTTTGCGTTATTGCAAGAAGTTGATATAAAATCCCACCGATCATTTGATGTAAATGAACATGAGTTTTTGAAAAAAGGATTACCTGATTATGCTTCGTCATTTGGGAAGAACTACGATACTAAGTGGGTTCCTGTCCCAGTCATGAAACCGATGGGGTATGCTGAAGGGGGATTAAGTACATTTTCTAAATACACAGTTCAAACAGCAACGAGGTTCCAACTACCAGGAATGGAGCCTTGGCCGAAGCGTTTATTCGATTTAGATCGAGCGATTGTTGAACATAAAATCCCTGTTAATAATGGGAAGTATGTTAGACTCGTAAACGTACATCTATCTGCTTATGATGAGGGCGGAAAAATTAGAAAGCAACAAGCGGAATATTTAAAAGAATATATGAACAAGTGTTATCAAAATGGTGATTACGTAATATTAGGTGGAGATTGGAACCAGTTACTTTCTAATGCCCAATTAAGCGATCCTAAGTTTGTAAAAGAGCGTCCTGAATGGCTAGTAGAGTTACCAAAGGACTTTGCGGACGGAGGATTTCAATGGGCTGTAGACCCTTCCATTATGACAGTAAGGGATGATGTGAAGAAATACGTGGAAGGTGAAAATTTCGTCACTATTATTGATGGTTTTATCGTTTCACCGAATGTCGAGATTGTAAATGTACAAGGCAAAGATTTAAAATTTGAAAATAGTGATCATAACCCAGTTAGTGCGGTATTTAAACTGAAATAATTGATATGCGGGGTTTCATAGAATATCACCTAAAAAGAGCACAAATAATGTGCTCTTTTTATACTTGGTAGGAATTTAATTGCTTTTCTCCGCGTTTTCTGCCAAGCTTAAGGAGAAAAATACTTCGAAGAAAGAAATATATAGGTGACGCATATGATTGAAGTTAAGACTTCTGAACTTAGTGATGGAGAATTTAATAGAGGTGTATTTGCAACTCGTGATATTAAAAAGGGTGAGTTGTTACACTCAGCACCAGTTATCTCTTATCCGAATGAACAGCATGAACACATTGAGAAAACGTTACTTGCTGACTACGCATTTGAGTATGGGGTAAATCATACGGCATTCCTTTTAGGATACGGCATGTTATTTAATCATTCATATAAGCCGAATGCAACGTATGATATTGTCTTTGATAATCATACGTTTAACTTCTTTGCTTACAAAGATATCAAAGCGGGCGAAGAGATTCTAATCAATTATAATGGTGAAGTTGATGACGATGAGCTATTATGGTTTGATAAGGAAAAAGAAGAGAACGAAAAATAATTTAAAAAGTATAGAAAGGGCACATTCTGTGGGATGTGCTCTTTTTTTATTGATGAAAACAAAGTAAAAATTACAAAAAAATACCACTTTTCTTTCGTATGGTATAGTAAAATACTGAAGGGTATTGCTTTGAAAAACCTATATATTTTACAAATTGTTGTCTATATGGTTACATGTCAAGTTTAGTAGCCCATTTGGGTTGCTTTATTATGCGATATATATTTTAATATGAGTGGAACCTCTTATAATTTAAGAGGTTTATAGGTGTGCTTTATGTACACTTTATCCACCACTTGTGCTTTTTATTTGTAGCGCATTGTTATGTGGGGATATTATGGGCCCGTGGATAGCGGGATAAAAAGATTATAGAAATAGAGGAATCGTAAAATGAATATGCAAGAGGTTTATAAATATTTAAGTACAGTATTACCTGAAGGTCATGTGAAGCAAGATGAAATGTTAAAGAATCATACGCATATTAAAGTGGGCGGGAAAGCAGATGTGTTCGTTTCTCCTACGAATTATGATGAAATTCAAGAAGTTATAAAGTATGCGAATCAATACAATATTCCAGTTACGTTTTTAGGAAACGGCTCTAATGTTATTATTAAAGACGGTGGTCTTCGCGGGATTACAGTAAGTTTAATTCATATTACAGGTGTTACTGTAACAGGGACAACGATTGTTGCGGGGTGTGGTGCAGCGATTATTGATGTGTCACGCATTGCATTGGATCACTGTTTAACAGGACTTGAGTTTGCTTGTGGTATTCCAGGTTCAGTTGGCGGAGCGTTATATATGAATGCTGGTGCATATGGCGGTGAAGTAGCTTATGTATTAACAGAAGCAGTTGTAATGACAGGTGATGGAGAGCTATGCACTTTAACGAAAGATGAATTTGAATTTGGATATCGTAAGAGTGTATTTGCGAACAATCACTACATTATTCTTGAAGCGAAGTTTGAACTTGAAGAAGGTGTGCGTGAAGAAATCAAGGGAAAAATGGATGATTTAACGTTTAAGCGTGAATCAAAACAACCGTTAGAGTATCCTTCATGTGGTAGTGTATTTAAGCGTCCACCAAATAATTTTGCGGGTAAGCTTATTCAAGAATCAGGACTGCAAGGTAAGCGAATTGGCGGAGTGGAAGTTTCTTTAAAACACGCTGGATTTATGGTGAATGTTGATAACGGAACTGCACAAGATTATATTGATTTAATTCATTTCGTACAAAAAACTGTTGAAGAAAAATTCGGTGTGAAATTAGAGCGGGAAGTAAGGATTATTGGAGAAGATCTACAGTAACCTTTGAATGAAAAACGTATAAAAGCATGAATTATTTCGGGAAAAATGTTGGATATTGTTGACAATTTGTTTTCGATTCAATATAATGGCTAATAATTTAACAAATAAAATATACGTTGAAAGAGCCTAGTAGCAGTTTGTCACTGTTATCAAAGAGAGCTAGGGGTTGCTGGAACCTAGCACAAACAAACTTGTGAATTACACTCTGGAGTATCTTAGGTAACGCTAAGCGGAGTAGCAATCGATATTATTGCTAAGAGTGGTATGAATAGCTATGCTATTTATGCAAACTGGGTGGTAACACGGTGAATAATCGTCCCTATGTCTATCGTAGACATAGGGACTTTTTTGTTTGAAAAAAAATAAAGGGGATGACAAAAGATGAATATTATTGATGAATTAGAATGGCGCGGCGCCGTTAATCAACAGACGGATGAAGAAGGTTTACGTAAGCTAGTAGAAGAGAAAAAGATTTCACTATACTGCGGAGTGGATCCGACTGGTGATAGTATGCATATCGGACATTTGATTCCTTTTATGATGATGAAGAGATTCCAATTAGCTGGCCATCATCCTGTTATTTTAATCGGCGGGGCAACAGGAACAATTGGTGATCCGAGTGGTCGTCAATCAGAGCGCCAATTGCAAACGTTAGAAGTGGTGCAGCATAATGTAGATGCGTTAACAGCGCAAATGAAAAAGCTATTTGACTTCGGCGGGAATAGCGAAGTGAAGATGGTAAATAACTATGACTGGACACATAAAATAAACATTATCGAGTTTTTACGTGATTACGGAAAAAACTTTAGCATAAATAGCATGTTAGCGAAAGATATTGTCGCAAGTCGTTTAGATACAGGGATTTCTTTCACAGAATTCACGTACCAAATCTTGCAAGCAATGGACTTCCATCATTTATACAAAGAAGAAGATGTTCAATTGCAAATTGGTGGTAGTGATCAATGGGGAAATATTACGAGTGGTTTAGATTTAATTCGTAAGTTAGAAGGTCATGAGGCGAAAGTATTCGGATTAACGATTCCTTTATTATTAAAATCGGATGGTACGAAGTTTGGTAAATCAGCAGGTGGTGCTATTTGGCTTGATTCGGAAAAGACAACGCCGTTTGAATTTTACCAGTTTTGGGTGAATACAGATGACCGTGATGTAATTAAATACTTGAAATACTTTACGTTCTTAACGAAAGAGCGAATTGATGAATTGGCAGCGAAGGTAGAAACAGAGCCTCATAAACGTGAAGCGCAAAAAGTATTAGCAGAAGAGATGACGAAATTCGTTCATGGAGAAGAAGCATTTTTACAGGCTGTGAAAATTACAGCAGCGTTATTTAGCGGAGATATTAAGTCGTTAACAGCTGATGAAATTGAACAAGGATTTAAAGAGATGCCGACATTCCAATCTTCAAAAGAGACGAAAAATATCGTAGAGTGGCTAGTTGATTTAGGGATTGAACCATCTAGAAGACAAGCGCGTGAGGATATTAATAACGGGGCGATTTCTATGAATGGTGCAAAAGTAACGGATGCCAGTACGGATGTCACTGTAGAAAATTCATTTGATGGACGATTCATCATTATTCGTAAAGGGAAGAAGAACTACAGCTTAGTGGAATTAGGAGAATAGTTCTTGTGAAAGAGTGGAAGTAGGGAAGATATCTACTTCCGCTCTTTTCATATACACAATTTTGATGCAAAAGAGTCAGTATGTTTTGATAATTATAGAGGATTATATTATTCTTCTGCCGAATAAATAAATTAGAGAAAATTACGGATAAAAATAGCCCGAACCATGCAGGGCATGATTCGGGCTTATATTCAGCTTAGTAAGCTAAGCTGAATAGACCTTTAATGTGTGATAAGTAACGAACGTTACTTGCTTCTTTCATTAATGATGCTGGTAAACCTTTAAGTGGAGTATTGCTTGCTCCGATTGTAGCAACAGCATCTTTACGTCCTAGACTAGCAAGTGTTCCAGAGTTGATAGGTGCGAACTCTTCGAATGCTTTGCCTTCTAGTGCTGCGTATAAGTTGTATCCAATTAACTCACCCATTTGCCAAGCGATCTGTGCAGTTGGTGGGTATGGACGACCTTCTGGACCGAAGACAACAGCGCTGTCTCCAGCAACGAATACGTCTTTGTGAGAAGTAGATTGTAGGTGTGCATCAACAGTTGCACGTCCACGGTTTACTTCAAGACCTGATTCACCAATTAATGGGTTACCTTGTACGCCGCCTGTCCAAACGAATGTGTTAGCAACGATTTTTTGACCGTCTTTTAAGTCGATTTCATTGCCAGCAACGTTTGTTACAGGAAGACCTGTTAAGAATGTAACACCGCGTGCTTCTAAGCTAGTAGTTGCACGTTCGATTAAGTGGTCTGGTAATACTGGAAGGATTTTTGGACCTGCTTCAACAAGAAGAAGTTTAACTTCTTTTGGATTTACGCCGTGGCTTTTTGCAAGTTTAGGCATAATGTCAGCAAGCTCACCAACTAGCTCAACGCCAGTTAATCCGCCACCACCGATTACGATTGTAGCATCCGCTTCGTTTTTCGTTTTAGCGTATTCACGAATACGGTCTTCAACGTGTTTGTAGATTTTGTTTGCATCAGCAGCAGATTTTAATACCATGCTGTTTTCTTCTAGTCCTGGAATACCGAAGTAAGCAGTTTTACTTCCTAAAGCAACTACAAGTGCATCGTAAGATAAAGTAGTGCCGCCAGCTAGTTTGATTTCTTTGCTATCAACTGAGAATGACTCAACTGTTGCAATTTTAAGATCGATGTCTTTACCTTTGAAAAGCTTTGTAAGTGGCATTGCAACTGCTTGCTCAGCAACATTACCAGCTGCAAGGCGGTGTAGTTCAGTGATGATTTGGTGTGTTGGGTATTGGTTGATCACTGTAATTTGTGCTTCTGATTTGCTGTAGTATTTACGTACGTTTAAAGCGGCAAGAAGACCGCCATAACCAGCGCCTAAGATGACAATTTGTTTTGACATAGTATGTTATCCCCCGTCTTTACTAATTGTTGTTATAAATTAAATTATTTATTATTACGTTCTGCACTAATTTGAAGGTATGCGTTCACAAATCGGAACATTTTTTGTGCTTGTGGATCTTTTAGTAACTTTAATAGGCCAAAAAGACCGATAACTTCGTTGCTTTCGTCAGCACGATCTTTCGCTTCGATAGCAGTTGCAGCCATGCTTTTCACTGTATCTTTTACAGGTTCTACAAGTTCTTGGATTGCACTAACAGTGTCGTTTTTTAATACTTCATCAGTAGCAACAGTTTGAGCGAAGTCATAAGACTTAGTTAAAATGTTAACAAGCTCAGTTAATTTTGGAAGCTGTTCTACTAATGTTGTTAATGATTCTTGTACCTCAGGTTTTAACAACTGATCAAGTACATCAAGTTGTCCTTGGCTAGCAGAAATTTGTACAGTTTCTTGTTCTGGCTTTGTTTGAGTCATAGTTTCTGGCATCTCCAATTCTCCTTTACGATAGCAATATTCTTATTTTGTAGGAATAAACATTCCCGATATAGGTAAGGATAGCAAAAGTTTGCGAAACTTTATACAAAGTTTCACAAAACACAATAAAATGCCTTTAAATTTATGACAGCAAGTAAGCTGAAATCATAAATCTAAAACCATAATGTCCTACCTATTATCTATGAACTGTCCGATACATGGCCTGTCCGCATAATGGAAAGGTCCTTTATCGGAAAGTGTATATAATATATATCCTATATTATATACTATATACACGTATGTTAACATAAAAATGATTCCTAATTATTTGATATTGAGCCTGTAACCTAGTACTGACAAGGCATGAAAGCGCATAAATTATTTTGTTTATGTTAGAAATGTACATATATATGAAGAAAAAAAGGAAAAAACGAACAAAAATATGTTCATTTTTTCCTTTTTATTATTCTTCACCCTCTGTGATTAGCATCGAGGTGTTACCGCTTTTTTCAAGATGGCATTCGCCCCAAGTACAAAGCGAATCAAGAATCGATTCTAAGGACCAACCGTAGTCAGTGAGGGAATATTCTACTTTTGGTGGTACTTGATTGTATATCTTTCTTTGAATAACTCCATCGTCTTCTAATTCACGTAATTGTTGTGTTAACATCTTTTGTGTAATACCAGGCATTAAACGTTTTAGTTCACTCGTTCTTTTCGTCCCTTTCGTTAAGTGGCAAAGAATAACGACCTTCCATTTTCCGCCGATTACTTCTAAAGTTGCTTCTACAGGAATATTGTATGTCTTCATATTAAAATCTCCTTTGATGAATCTAGATTTCAGTTCTTCAACAAAAGAAGCTAAATAAAGTGTAACTGTAATCAGTGTTTTTTCCATCCTCAACTGATTATTAGCCCTCATCAATCGGGATAAACCCAAATGTTACTTTTTAGTGCCTATAGCACTTTAAAGTACGTACTTTTTATCGTGTTGAATATGTTTCATAATAGCATACGTAAGAGGGAAATGAGTAGTACGGTACTAAAAAGTGCCTATGTTACTTTTTGGTACCTATCGTACTTTAAAGTGCGTTCTTCAAAAAAAGAGTGAAGCCATTCATAATAGCATTTATCAGCAGTAAAGTTATTTTTGTAGAAGATAAAAAGGCCTTTTTATCACACTATTATGATTGGATTTCTCGTATTAAGGAGGAATTCAATTGAGTTCATGTACAGTATCATCTTCGGAAGTTCAGACGAATCGAAGAAATATGTTTGCTTTATTAGCACTAGCAATTAGTGCGTTTGGGATTGGTACAACCGAGTTTATTAGCGTCGGTTTATTACCATCCATTTCGAAAGACTTAAATGTTTCGGTTACAACAGCTGGTTTAACCGTTTCTTTATATGCCTTAGGAGTAGCATTTGGTGCTCCTGTTTTAACTTCGCTAACTGCTAGTATGTCGCGAAAGACGTTATTAATGTGGATTATGATTGTTTTCATTATTGGTAATGGAATTGCGGCGGTAGCAACGAGTTTTACTGTTTTACTTATCGCGAGGGTTGTCTCTGCATTTGCACATGGCGTTTTTATGTCGATTGGTTCGACAATTGCAGCTGCACTCGTACCAGAAAATAAACGTGCTAGCGCAATTGCTTTTATGTTTACAGGTTTAACCGTTGCGACTATTACAGGTGTACCAATTGGAACGTTTATTGGTCAACAATTTGGCTGGAGAGCATCGTTTATGGTGATTGTGGTCATTGGAATCGTTGCCTTATTCGCAAACAGCATGCTAATTCCGTCTAATTTAAAAAAAGGTACACGAGTATCATTTCGTGATCAATTCAAACTTATCACGAACGGAAGACTATTACTTGTTTTCATCATTACTGCATTAGGATATGGGGGGACATTCGTAACATTTACGTATTTATCACCGCTATTACAAGAAGTAACAGGATTTGAAGCAAGTACCGTTACAATCATTTTATTAGTGTATGGAATCGCCATTGCGATTGGGAATATGGTCGGCGGAAAATTATCGAATCATAATCCGATTCGAGCGCTATTTTACATGTTCTTTATTCAAGCAATTGTATTATTCGTACTAACATTTACAGCGCCATTTCAAGTAGCGGGGCTTATCACAATTATTTTTATGGGGCTATTCGCGTTTATGAATGTTCCAGGACTACAAGTATATGTCGTTATTTTGGCTGAGCGTTTCGTACCGAGCGCTGTCGATGTTGCATCAGCAATGAACATTGCAGCATTTAACGCAGGAATTGCCCTCGGTGCTTATTTAGGCGGTATTGTAACGAACTCGTTAGGGTTAATTCATACAGCCTGGGTAGGTGGCATTATGGTAGTAGGCGCTGTTATTTTAACAGCTTGGAGTATGAGATTAGAAAAAAGAGATCAAGTGAAATAAGGGAGAGAAAAATATAATGAAAAATTTACAAAGTAAAACAGTATTGCATAACGGTGTAGAAATGCCTTGGTTCGGTTTAGGTGTATTTAAAGTAGAAGATGGACCGGAACTTGTAGAGGCTGTGAAAGTAGCCATTAAAGAAGGATACCGTAGCATCGATACAGCTGCGATTTATGGAAATGAAAAAGCAGTTGGAGAAGGCATTCGCGCTGGTATAAAAGAAGCAGGAATTTCTCGAGAAGATTTATTCATTACTTCAAAAGTGTGGAACGCAGATCAAGGATATGAAACGACACTTGCTGCATATGAAGAGAGCTTAAAAAAATTAGAACTAGATTATTTAGATTTATATCTTGTTCATTGGCCTGTTGAAGGGAAATATAAAGATTCGTGGAGAGCGTTAGAAACACTTTATAAAGAAGATCATGTACGTGCAATTGGCGTAAGTAACTTCCAAATCCATCATCTGAAGGATGTAATGGAAGGTGCGGAAATTAAGCCGATGATTAACCAAGTAGAGTATCACCCGCGTTTAACGCAGAAAGAACTACAAGCTTTTTGTAAAGAACAAAATATCCAAATGGAAGCATGGTCACCACTTATGCAGGGGCAACTATTGGATAACGAAACATTACAAGAAATTGCTGATAAGTATGGTAAAACAACAGCGCAAATCATTTTACGCTGGGATCTTCAAAATGAAGTTGTAACGATTCCGAAATCAACGAAAGAACAGCGTATTATTGCGAATGCAAGTATATTTGATTTTGAATTAGCGAAAGAAGATATGGAAAGAATCGATGCGTTAAACGAAAATCACCGCGTTGGTCCAGATCCGGATAACTTTGATTTCTAAACAAGTAGAGGGAAAGAGTGCAAACAGTTTGCACTCTTTTTTGTTTTGCTTATGCATAAAAAAGATTTCTAGCTAAATAATAAACAGTAGTAAATTTGTTATTTTATAAGGGGTTGTAGACATGGATATAAAAAGATCGTTCAAGCTAGTGGCCGCGTTTTTGAGTGTTTTATTTATATTTGCGAACTTATTATTCCCACTTCAAAAAGCATTCGCAGAGGTTATGGATCATACGAAGTATGAAATGGATTGGAGTTATAGTAGGTCAAAGAAGAAGCCAATTCGAACAGAGCTTATTAAAACGGCAGATGGAAAAATTGCCTTTTGCTTAAATGTAGATTTGAAGTCTCCGAGCGGTCAAGACTTACCGGAAATGGGGAAAGTGGATATTAACGTGTACCGCGTACTATTAAACGGATATCCACAGAAGAGCCCGCAAGAATTAGGTGTTTCTGATTGGAGAGAAGCTCATTATGCAACGCAACTTGCGGTGTGGAATGCATTAAAGCAAATTGATATTAACGATTTAGATTTCCGTAATAAAAATGTAGAAAAAGTCACGAAAGCTATAGTTGAAAAAGCAAATGCTAGTGAAGATTTACAAGAAATTACGATGAGTGTAACTCCTACAGAAGAACAAGAAGCAGTATTAAAAGATGAGTTTTTTGAAACTGGTTTATATACAGTGCAAACAAACGCTAAAAGCGGAACTTATAAAGTACAAGCAACAGGTGCACCAGAAGGTGCGAAGTTCGTAAATGAAAAAGGTGAAGCAAAAACTGAATTTAATGTAGGAGAAAAATTCCGCATTTTAATTCCGAAACAAACACCATCGGGTGGATTTAGCTTTAAAGTATCAGGGAATTTAACGAAATTACAAGGAATTGCGCATAAAGGAACGCCAACGATTCAAAATGCGGTTGTATTACTTGAGCGTAGTGAGGAAAAAACAAGTCCAGAGTTAGCGGTAAGTTGGAAAAAAGCAAATGGTCATGATAATAAACCAAATAAACCCTATACACCAAATGAACCACATAAACCGAATCAATATAACAGATGATGAAAAAAGCTCGTAAACACTATGTTTACGAGCTTTTTTATTACTCAGCTTCTGAAACTACTGTGAAGCGTTCGTTTACATGTTTTGGAGTCTCGATTTCATCAAGTGCTGCTACTGCGAAGTCTTCGTAACTTACGTAGCTATCGCCTTTTGAGTTAACAAGAAGATTGTCTTTACCAGCTGTATAAGAGCCAGTTCGTTTTCCTAATGCGAATAGTGCAGAAGGGCTGATGAATGTCCAAGTAATATCGTTTGTTTGTTGCAGGATTTCTAAGTTTTTACCTTGGTTTTGAGCTGTTGCAAGGTATTCATTTGGGAAACCTGGTGTATCAAATACACGTGTTGTTTTTTCTTCGTCTACAAATAAGCTTCCAGCTCCACCAACTACAAGTAATTTTGTATTTGGTGCACCTTTCATAGCTTCAATAAGTACGTTTCCAGCATCTACGTGAAGATGTTCTTGTCCTGCTGGAGCACTGAATGCATTTACCACTACATCAAATGCTTGTAGGTTGTTAGATGTAAGAGAGAATACATCTTTTTCTAAAACTTTTACGTTTTGGTCTGTAATTTTTGCAGCATCTCTTACGATTGCAGTTACTTCATGTCCGCGATCTAATGCTTCTTTTAAAATACGACTTCCTGCTTTACCGCTTGCTCCGATAATTCCGATTTTCATAATGAATCCCTCCAAAGTGTTTTGTTAAAGTGTATATCTGAAAATGAATTTATTGTAATTGTGTTTGTTACAACTTGTTGTAATCATTATAGTTACAGGTTGGTGTTTTTGTCAATGATGTTGTTTATGAAATTATTTTTTGTTTTAGTATGTGCAGTTAGAGGAGGGGGAGTCATAAAAAATATTGTTACGTTATAAACCTATAAAATTTGGAAATTTAAAATTGTCGAAAAATGTTGATTTTTGAATATTTTTTGAATATAATTCGATTTATGGGGAAAAGGAGGGGTTAATTGTATGGATATTTTAGAACAGTTCGTTTCATCGACGAATACGATTCTTTGGTCATATATTCTTATTGCAATGTTAATTGGTTTAGGTCTTTATTTTTCTATTAAATTAAAATTTGTACAACTTACTCATTTAGGGGAAATGATTCGATTAATGAGTGATGGGTTAACTGGTAAGACACGTAAAAAAGGAAGCGTATCATCATTCCAAGCTTTCTGTATGAGTTCAGCAGCTCGTATTGGTATCGGGAACTTAGCGGGGGTAGCGCTAGCTATTTCTATGGGAGGACCAGGAGCTGTATTTTGGATGTGGGTTATTGCGATTATTGGGGCGTCTTCAAGTTTCGTAGAAAGTACGCTTGCGCAAATTTATAAAATAAAAGATGGCAGTGGCTTCCGTGGTGGTCCTGCTTATTATATGGAAAAAGGTTTAAATAAACGTTGGATGGGGATTTGGTTCTCTATTCTGATCACAATTAGTTACGGTTTAATTTTTAACTCAGTACAAGCAAATACAGTTACGTTAGCATTTAAAAACGCTTTTGGCATTGAGCGTTATATTGTAGGGGTTGTACTAGCAGTATTAGTTGCGGTTATTATTTTTGGCGGTGTGAAAAGTATTGCGCGTATGTCAGAAATGATTGTTCCGCCAATGGCAATTATTTATATTGCAGTAGCTGTTTTCGTTGTTATTAAAAACTTCTATTTAATACCGGATGTTTTCACGGAAATCTTTAAAGGTGCATTTGGTTTAGATTCAGCTGTAGGTGGCGGTATTGGTGCTGCAATGAAGTTTGGTATTCAGCGCGGATTATTTGCGAACGAAGCAGGTATGGGTAGTGCGCCGAATGCGGCGGCAACAGCAGATGTAACGCATCCAGCGAAACAAGGGTTTATTCAAACAATTGGAGTTTTAGTAGATACATTTTTAGTATGTACGTCAACAGCGTTTATCGTACTATGTTCCGGTGCATATAAGGCAACAAACTTAGAAGGAATTGAATTAACACAAAATGCGTTAAGTTCACAAATTGGCCCATGGGCAAGTAGCTTTTTAGCGGTTATTATTTTCTTATTTGCTTTCAGTTCACTTCTAGGAAACTATTATTATGGTGAAACGAATATTGAATTCATTAAACAAAGTAAAGCTTGGTTAACGATCTATCGTATTGCAGTAGTTGGAATGATTCTATTCGGTTCTGTTGCGACGCTTCAAGTTGTATGGAATATGGCAGACTTATTTATGGGTCTAATGGTAATCACAAACTTAATTGCGATTACACTTCTTGGCCGATTTGCGTATGCTGCATTAGCGGACTATGTAAGGCAAAAGAAACAAGGAAAAGATCCAGTCTTCAGTGCAGATTCTATCCCTGGTTTAACGAACACAGAGTGTTGGGATAAGCCGACGGTAACAGATAAAGAAAAAGCAGTATAAGGAAAAACGAGCATCGAGATGAATTCGATGCTCGTTTTTTTTTGTTGTAATTAATGATATTAATGCTAAAAGATGATTAGTATAATTTTTATAAAAAATACAGTATGTTATAATTGTTAACATTTTCATGTTATAAAACCTTACATTTCTTGTCGAAAATTCTTGATTGTTAAAAGTTTTTAGAATATAATCTTCTTATTGTTATGAAGAGGGGGAACGCAATGATGGATTTTTTAACTAGGGTTATTGGGGATATAAATAATGTTCTTTGGTCATATATTATTATTGCAATGCTAATTGGACTTGGGCTTTATTTTTCTTTCCGAGTAAAGTTTGTTCAAATACGTTACTTTGGAGAAATGATTCGCTTACTTGGGGATGGAGCGAGTTCAAAAACAAGAAAAGCGCAAAAAGAAAAAAGTGGTGTATCGTCATTCCAAGCATTTTGTATGAGTACAGCATCTCGTGTAGGAACTGGTAACTTAGCTGGTGTGGCAATTGCAATTTCAGCTGGAGGACCAGGAGCTGTATTTTGGATGTGGTTAATCGCGGTAATCGGAGGAGCTTCTGCATTTGTAGAGAGCACATTAGCGCAAATTTATAAGGTGAAAGATGGGAATGCATTCCGCGGTGGCCCAGCGTATTATATGGAAAAGGGTTTAAAGAAACGCTGGCTAGGGGTTGTCTTCTCTGTTCTAATAACAGTTAGTTTCGGATTGATTTTCAATGCCGTGCAGTCAAACACAGTAGCGGCAGCTTTTGATGGAGCATTTAAAATGGATAGTAGACTTGTAGGTCTGTTTATGGCTGGTTTACTTGCAATCATTATTTTTGGCGGAGTTAAGCGAATTGCACGTGCGGTTGAAATGATTGTTCCAGTAATGGCAATTATATATGTAGCAGTTGCATTATTCGTTGTTATAACAAACATTACGGAAATTCCGCATGTATTTAAAGAAATTTTCCTACATGCTTTCGGAATTAAAGAAGTAGTAGGCGGGGGATTAGGAGCTGCGATTTTACTAGGGGTAAAACGTGGATTATTCTCAAATGAGGCTGGTATGGGTAGTGCGCCAAATGCTGCGGCAACAGCTAACGTAACGCATCCAGTGAAACAAGGTTTCATTCAAACTTTAGGGGTATTTACAGATACATTATTAATTTGTAGTTGTACAGCATTTATTATTTTATTATCAGATGTGCCTGGAGCGGCTGATTTAAATGGAATTCAATTAACACAGCAGGCATTAAGCCAGCATATTGGTCCATGGGCATCTATATTTGTAGCGGTAGCAATTTTCTTATTTGCATTTAGCTCATTAGTAGGAAACTATTATTATGGTGAAACGAATATTGAGTTTTTAAATGGAAGTAAAGTTTTACTAAATGTTTATCGAATTGCGGTACTTGGTATGGTTATGTTAGGGTCTGTAGCAACAATTCAAATTGTTTGGGACTTAGCAGATTTATTCATGGGTATTATGGCTGTTATAAACTTAGTTGCGATTGTATTCCTATCTAAGTATGCTTTCGCGGCATTATCAGATTACGTAAAGCAAAAGAAACAAGGAAAAGATCCAGTCTTTTATGCGGAGTCTATTCCAGGATTGAACAATACAGAGTGCTGGGATAAGCCGGCAGTAGCAGATAAAGAAAAAGCTGTATAATAAAAAAGGAACGAGCATCAGAGAAATTTGATGCTCGTTTTTTTGTAGTAATAAACTAGGAGAAGAGGGAAAAGACGAACATTAATGAGGTTTTCATAATAAAATGTATTTTTTTTGAGAAAAATGCGGATGTGAGTTGTAATTTGTGTTAGAATGGAAAATGGCTTTGAGACAAGAGATTTTATGGTTTTTCATATCCAATTGAAGGTTTTGGAGGAGAAATGGAAAGTTCGGATTATTTCTTGTTTTGAGTAGTCAGACGTTCAACGTTAATGAAGAGTTAAATGGAGGATTTTATTAATGAAGTTTGTTATGTTTCTTGTAGGATTACTAGTTGTATTCGTACTCGGTTTTCTTATAAGTTCTGATCGTAAGAAGATTAAGTATAAACCAATCGCGATTATGCTTGTTATTCAGCTAGCGTTAACGTATTTCTTACTAAATACGCCAATTGGTTATATTTTAGTAAAAGGAATTTCAGATGGATTTGGAGCACTTCTTGGATATGCGGAATCTGGAATCGTTTTCGTATTTGGTGGTCTTGTTAATAAAGGAGAGGTTTCATTTTTCTTAACAGCTTTATTACCAATCGTATTCTTTGCAGTATTAATCGGAATTCTGCAACACTTTAAAATTTTACCGATATTTATTCGTGCTATTGGTACTTTGTTAAGTAAAGTAAATGGTTTAGGAAAATTAGAATCATATAATGCAGTAGCGGCTGCAATTGTTGGGCAAGCAGAAGTATTTATTACAGTAAAAGATCAATTAAGTAAAATCCCAAAACATCGTTTATATACACTATGTGCATCTTCCATGTCGACAGTATCGATGTCGATCGTTGGTTCGTATATGAAAATGATTGAGCCAAAATATGTAGTAACAGCACTTGTATTAAATTTATTTAGTGGTTTCATTATTATTCATATTATTAATCCGTACGATATTACGGAAGAAGAAGATACACTGAAGTTAGAAAATAAGAAAAAACAGTCATTCTTTGAAATGTTAAGCGAATATATTATGCTTGGTTTCACGATTGCGATTACGGTAGCAGCAATGTTACTTGGTTTCGTAGCATTAATTACAGCAATCAATAGCTTGTTTGATTCAGTGTTCGGTATTACATTCCAAGCTATTTTAGGATATATTTTCTCACCATTAGCATTCGTAATGGGCATCCCGCAATCAGAAATGGTAACGGCGGGACAAATTATGGCAACGAAATTAGTATCGAACGAATTTGTTGCGATGCTTGATCTAGGAAAAGTAGCTGGTGAGTTATCAGCTCGTACAGTTGGTATTCTTTCTGTATTCCTTGTATCATTTGCGAACTTCTCATCTATCGGAATTATCGCAGGTGCAACGAAAGGGATCGATGAAAACCAATCAAACGTTGTTTCATCATTCGGATTACGACTTGTATACGGTGCGACATTAGTAAGTCTTTTATCAGCGATTATCGTTGGTGTTATGTTATAAAGTGAAACTTTAATCAGTGGGGGTTTTGTTCATCCCCCACTGATTATTAGTTTTCACCAATCGGGCGTTTACGGGCAGTTTATCTCCCACCTAACTTCTTTGCTCCACCTGAATTTTGAGGTGGGAGTTTTACTGCCCGTTAATGCGGGATAAAAAGGGTGGTCCTAGCTCATAGCTAGGGCTATTTTTCATGGTGAATTTACATAAAAAAACCAATCAATTAGGAATATATTAACATATAAAAATCTTTTAAAATTTATATTGCATTTCGATTAGATAACGCTTACAATTTGGTTTGTAGGTGGTATCCATTTCAGACGTTAAATACGGTAGAGAAGAAGAGACTACCTGTTATAAATTGCAATTTATGTAAACGCTTACTGATTTTAGAAGGCGGTTCAAAATGTTTTAGGGGTTCATATTTTTTAACATCAATGGTCGGACGTCATTCGTTATACGACTGATAACTCATGGAAGTGGAGGATTCACATATGAAGTTAGTAATGTTTCTAGTCGGTTTACTTGTAGTATTTGTACTAGGGTTCCTTATAAGTTCAGATCGTAAGAAAATTAAATATAAACCAATTGCAGTTATGCTTGTAATTCAATTGGTACTTGCGTATTTCTTACTAAATACAAAGGTCGGATTTGTATTAGTAAAAGGGATTGCAGATGGATTTGGCGCTATTTTAAAATTTGCGGAAGCAGGGGTTAATTTCGTATTTGGTGGTCTAGCAAATGATGGACAAGCACCATTCTTCTTAACAGTATTATTGCCAATTATTTTCTTAGCAGTACTAATTGGGATCTTACAACATATTAAAGTTTTACCGATTATCATTCGTGCAGTCGGTTTCGTATTAAGTAAAATTAACGGTTTAGGAAAACTTGAATCATATAACGCAGTAGCGGCGGCAATTGTCGGTCAAGGTGAAGTATTTATTACAGTAAAAGATCAATTAAGCAAATTACCAAAAAATCGTTTATACACACTTTGTGCATCTTCAATGTCAACAGTGTCGATGTCAATCGTTGGTTCTTATATGAAAATGATTGATCCAAAATATGTAGTAACAGCACTTGTACTAAACTTATTTAGTGGATTTATTATCATTCATATTATTAATCCGTATGATGTGAACGAAGAAGATGACATTTTAGAATTACAAGAAGATAAGAAACAAACATTCTTTGAAATGTTAGGCGAATATATTATGCTAGGTTTCTCTATCGCTGTAACAGTAGCGGCGATGTTAATCGGTTTCGTAGCATTAATTACAGCAATTAACGGTGTGTTCGATTCTATTTTCGGAATCACATTCCAAAGCATTTTAGGATACATCTTCTCACCATTAGCATTCATAATGGGTATTCCAACATCAGAGATGCTAACAGCAGGACAAATTATGGCAACGAAATTAGTAACAAACGAATTTGTTGCGATGCTTGATCTAGGAAAAGTAGCTGGTGAGTTATCAGCTCGTACAGTAGGTATTTTATCAATCTTCCTTGTATCATTTGCGAACTTCTCATCTATCGGAATTATCGCAGGTGCAACGAAGAGTATCGATGGAAAACAAGCAAACGTTGTATCTTCATTCGGATTAAAACTTGTATACGGTGCAACGTTAGTAAGTATATTATCAGCGATTATCGTTGGGGTTATGCTTTAATAAATAATAAAGAAGTCGTTTATCTCTTACTCAGGGGATGAACGACTTTTTTGTTTTGGCATAATAACGCAGTGAGGGGGGGAGTAGGTGAAAGAACGGGATATTTTAAGGGAGCTTGATGAGGTTATAGAGAACATTGATCGTTTAACTGGAGAAGATGCTAGAGCGTTTTTGAAATTGATACACGGATACTTGAGCATAGTAGAAGAAGGAGATGGGACTTTTACTAATAGTGACTTTGTTGAAAAGGTTTCAAGTCTTTATAAGAAGGATTTGTACAAGATTATTGAGCTTAGAGAAGAGATAAAAAAGCAATGAACCTGAGTTCATTGCTTTTTAACTTGCTTTATCCAAGTCTTTTTTAAATCGTGTTCTCTCTAAATAAGTTCCCAGTCTCCACACATATTCTACAGGCCCCATTCGGTATTTCTGTAGCCAATAGGTACTAACGAATAATTGAATCGTATAAATTCCAATGGTGAAAAGAATACCGAAGAAATAGCCGATTTTACCGTATAAGCCAAACCCATATGCGTAAAAAATAGTTGTTGCGATAATAGACTGAGCTAAGTAATTACTAATTGACATTTTTCCCATGTTCGCCATGTATGTTAGTAAGCGCGATGCTTTTTTGTAATGGAATAATAAAATAATCGTGCTTCCGTAAAAGAAGGTCATGGTTACTGGTGTAAGACTATCTTGTAACATAATTAAAATCGGATGTTTCACGAACATGGCTAAGATTTTGATTGTAAATGAAAAGAGACCAGTGACAAACCATGTTTTTTTGATAGCAGGTATATGTTGATCGACCTCAAATAGCCAGCCCTTTTTCCCCACATACATTCCGAGTAAGAAAAGTGGAGACATAAAAATTATTGCGAAAACTGATATGAAAATTAATCCGAATACACCGTTAATCCCCATATAATCAAAAGGATTTTCAGTCAATCTAAAGTTGACATGATCCATATAGCTTCCAGTCTCATGGACCTTATGTTCCTTTTCAGTATAAGGTGCGACATCATCGTAGGGGTTCGATGTCGATTCCGATTGGTAAGATGCGAGCATAATGAGTGCTAGTAAAATAGATGCCCAAATGAGCAACGTTTTCGGTTTTCGATTGATGAACATCATTAAGAAAATCCCGATAACCCCGTATGCAAATAAAATATCCCCCTCCCAAACAAAGGTGCCGTGAATGTAGCCGAGTAGTAAAAGAATGATAATACGTCTTATGTATGTAGGGAAGAATTTTTTTCCTTTCGCAATAATACTTTTTTGCAATAAAATAATGCTAAGACCAAATAAAAAAGAGAATAGGGACATAAAATTGTGGGTGCCGAAAAATTGAATAAACCAATTAGCACCTTTATCGAGTTCTCCAAATATATAAGTTGGTTTTTCACTGGCGAAGAATCCGAATTGAATTAATGTCATATTGACAAGTAAAATACCAAATAAAGCGAAACCACGAATGGCATCAACAACTTCTACACGTTGATTCATTTTTTCTCTCCTCGTATATTGTTTTATATTCAAAATAATACCATTTTTTCACTGGTGCTATGCCAAATACGAGGAAGTTTAAGGTGATTTTAAGCTAGAGGGAAAATAAAAAATCACCTTAATACATTCATTAAGGTGATTACAATATTACTCAGCTGGAGGCGTAAATGTACGTTTTTCTAATTCAGCATCTAGCATAAATAATGCGTTTGAATCGCTTGTAATACGTTTTAATTTTTGGATGATGCGATCGAATGAAGCTTCTTCTTCTACTTGCTCGTCAACGAACCATTTTAAGAAGGTAATTGTTGCGTGTTCACGCTCATCCCATGCAATATCAGACAAGTTGTAAATGCGCTTCGTTACTTCACGCTCATGTTCAAGTGCGACTTCAAAAGCATTCAATACAGACTCATATTCATTATTAGGGTTATCAAATCCAGTAATAATAGCGCGCTCTCCGCGGTCATTAATATAGTTGTAAAGCTTCATTGCGTGGAAACGCTCTTCTTCAGCCTGTACAAGGAAAAAGTTAGCGAATCCATCATAGCTCTCCGCTGTACAGTAAGCAGCCATTGCCATATAAGCGTGGGCAGAGTAAAATTCAAAGTTCATTTGATCGTTTAGTGAGTCGTGCAATTTTTTAGATAACATAAAATCCCCCTTATTATTTTGACAAGAACATTATATCACAATTGATAATATTCTCATTTAGATGTTTCGAACCTTTTTGAAAGCTTTGTGACGTGTGTTTCCATAATGTCTTGTAAATCCAAATCATATTTTTGTGAAAGAATAATAAGATTAGAAAGTACATCACCAAGTTCTTCTTTTAGTTCTTGTTTTAGCTCTTCTTGTGTTTTCGCTTCTTCATCAGGGCGATCACGACCGATTTCAATGGCGCGAACCACGCGTGAAACTTCCCCAACTTCCTCAGTTAAGAAATTTAAGCGAATAAAGGAATTATACTGTGACCAGCTTCGTTTTTCGTAAAATTCCTCAACCCATCTTTGAAATGCGACGATATCCATTTCTTTCTCATCCCTTCAATATGTTGTACAATACCCATTGTATCATAACAATATATAGTTTCGAGGTGTAGGGATGAGAAAGATTTGTGTGTTTGCAGGTTCAAATTTAGGGGAAAGACCAGAATTTAAAGAGCAGGCAATAGAGTTAGGGAGAATGTTTGTTGAGAATGATTATGAGCTTGTATACGGCGGTTCATGCGTTGGATTAATGGGAGAAGTAGCAAATGAAGTTCTTCGTCTAGGTGGACGCGTAACAGGTGTTATGCCGCGTGGTTTATTCCGTGGTGAAATTGTTCATACAGGACTAACAGAATTAATTGAAGTAGAAACGATGCATGAGCGTAAGGCGAAAATGGCAGAGCTTGCGGATGCTTTCATTGCATTACCAGGCGGATACGGAACGTTTGAGGAATTATTTGAAGTAGTATGTTGGTCACAAATTGGTATACATAATAAGCCGGTTGGTTTATTGAACATAAAAGACTTTTACGGACCAATTCTGCAAATGGTTGAACGCGCAGCTGAAGAAGGTTTTATGAACCCATCGAATAAAGAGTTAATCGTTTCAGCTGAGACAGCAGATAAACTAATTCATGAAATCCAAAATTACGAGCGTCCTGTTTTGGGGACTAAGTGGAAGCAATTATCATAATACAATTGTATAAGGATTTGCAGAAACACATGTCATTTTATCTTGAAAAGACATGTGTTTTTAATTTGGTTAAATATGTTAATGTTGCGATTGGTTGTATCAGTGGGTTGAATTTCATTATTTATTATAGACGGCAATAAAAAGAAGGCATTCCATATTACTTTGGAATGCCTTTATCACTTTGATTACTTTGTTTTTTATACAGGTACCAGCCACCCCAGCCGCCACCAATTGCTACAACAACGAGGAACGCATAGTCTTTAACCTCGACACGTATGTTGAAAATATTAGCTATGAGTAAGAGAATCCCAACTGTTATTAACGCAAAAAATGCTCTAATTAAGTAGTCTTTCAACTGAACCACTCCCGTCATTTAAGTCGTAAATGATGAACTTGGAAAAGCTTTTTTGGATCTAATTACTAAGGGGTGTTTCCTATATTTTAACATAAAAGAGATTGTAATATATTGATAAAAGTAGTGGAGGGGAGTGCTATTATTGTCGTGATTTGTCGGTAAGTCGATATCCTTTGTCGAAACGTCGATATATTGCGAGTTATGATCGATATAATTGAAAAATCGCTAATATAATTTCATGTACCGCCACGCGCGACCACTAAATAGAAAAAAAGCGACTCTGAACGAGCCGCTTCCGCTTTTAATATATCCAGCTCCAGCGGCTAGAACAGTCGGTTGTTTCACTCCTTCATTCGAGGCAAAAAGCGCCTCGTAATCAGGAGTTCCAACACCCTCCTGTTCTGAACGAGCCGCTTCCGCTTTTAAGTCTATTATTGATTCAAGAATGCACGTAGCATCCAAGCGTGTTTTTCTAGTTCTGTGTAGATGCCTAGTAGTAGGTCAGATGTCATTTCGTCGTCAGAGTCTTGAGCGATTTCCATGCCTTTTTTCAGTTCGACTAGCATCATTTCGTAGTCTTTCATGATTGTTTCGACCATTCCTTCTGCAGTTTCTCCGTAAGCTGCTTCTTGAATAGAAGATAGTTCTAAGTATTCTTTCATTGTTGCTACTGGTTTGCCGCCAATTGCTAAAATACGTTCTGCAATTTCATCGATGTGAGTAGCTGATTCTGTGTAAAGCTCTTCGAATTTTTCATGTAGTGTGAAGAATTGAGGTCCTTTTACGTACCAATGGAAGTTGTGTAGTTTTGTAAATAAAACGCTCCAGTTTGCTACTTGTTTGTTTAATACTTCGATTACTTGTGTATTCATTATGATCAATCTCCTCTTGAGTTATTATGTTGTATGAATTACTAATTTATAATTATTATAATCTAGTAATTTGTATAAATCAACCCTTTTGCTGGAATTAATTTGAACAAATTATGAACTGTTGTAAACAAAAATCCCTATTACTTCACAGTAATAGGGATTTTTATTGCTATATAGCTTGTTTCTTTTCTTCTACATCCTGTCCATCCCAGCACTCAGTATTCTTTAAGCCCGGGATAGAACTTGCAACGAAAACAGGATCTTTTCCTTGTTTCTTTTGCTTTATATAGTCTACTAATGCTGCGTATGCAAATTTGCTAAGGAATGAGATGGCAATTAAGTTTGTGAATACCATTAGTCCCATAAAGAAATCAGCTAAACTCCAAACTGTTTGAAGGGCAGCGATGGATCCGAAGAAAACCATTCCGACAACTGCAACGCGATAAATCATTAACCATGTTTTACTTTCTTTAATGAATGCGATGTTTGTTTCACCATAATAGTAGTTTCCTAATAAGGAACTGAAAGCAAATAGGAAAATAATAATCGCTAAGAAAGTGCTTGCCCACGGTCCAATTTGTGAACTTAATGCTTGTTGTGTTAATTCAATTCCTTGTAAGTTCGATCCTTTATAAAGTCCAGAACATAATACGATAAATGCAGTTGATGTACATACTAAGAATGTATCTACGAAAACACCTAATGCTTGAACGAGTCCTTGTTTTACAGGGTGAGATACATCTGATGTTGCTGCTGCGTTAGGAGAGCTCCCCATACCTGCTTCTGTCGCGAATAAACCGCGCTGAATTCCGAATTTGATTGCAGCTCCAATACCACCAGCGATGGCTTGGTCTAAACCGAATGCACCGTTAAATATTTCCATGAAAATGCTTGGTAACATATTGAAGTTGTTAATAACGACAAAAACAGCCACACCAATATAAATGATTGCCATTGGCGGAACGATCATTTCTGTAATACGTGAAATGCTCTTAATACCGCCAAAAATAATTACCGCAACTAATAAAGCTAATACAGCTCCTACGATAGTTCGTTCTAGTCCAAAAGCATTTTCAAATGCTATTGTTACTGTATTTGCTTGTACTGAATTGAAAATTAATCCGTATGCAACTGTGATGAGAAGTGAAAACCAAATGCCCATCCAGCGCTTGTTTAACCCTTTTTCCATATAGTAAGCAGGGCCACCACGGAATCTACGTCCATCTTTTACTTTATAAATTTGTGCGAGAGTACATTCTACAAAACTAGTAGCTGCACCGATAATAGCGATAAACCACATCCAAAATATTGCACCAGGTCCACCCATAGAAATTGCGAGTGCTACACCAGCTAAGTTCCCGATACCAATACGAGCTGCTGCACTTAAGCAAAATGCTTGGAACGGAGAGATGCTATCTTTCTTCTTTTCTTTTCGATTAAACCCTTTACTAATTAAACCGACCATCTCACCGAAATGAGTAATTTGGACAAATTTCAATTTAAAAGAGAAATAAAGACCGAAGCCGATTAACATTGCAATAAGAATATATGACCACAGAATATTATTCGTTACTTCAAGGAATCTGCTAAAGATATCAACCATATAATACACTTCCTTTTTTTCATAATAAGAAAAGTATATGCAAAAAATATATCAGAATCAAATTTTCTAAAAAAACATGTTACTTAAACTTTGTTTGTGTTATGATTAAGTTACATCGTAATATTTTTAGAATTATTTACATTTTAAAAAACTAAATTTAAAGCGAGAGAGAGGGGATAATTTGAAAGAAGAATCTTTATTGAAAGTAAGCCTTAAGATTTTGAAAACGAGAAGTAATTTATTTTTTATCATTACATCTTTAAGTATCTTTTTAGGAGCCACTTATTATTACAATAAAAGATTTCCAAATCACAGATATCCCGAATGGTTAGAATTTCTAAAAATGATTGGATGAATAAAAGACAGAAAAACAGAAAATTTAAATAAAAATCGTTGTGGAGGAGCTAAATATGAATATTAGAGAAAGTGAACTTCCAGGTATTGGTTATAAATTTCAAATCGTTACGAAAGGTAACGAAAAAATGGTGATTGTCATTCATGATGACGGACGTAGAGAAATGTATCATTTTGATTCAGACCATGAAGAAAGTATTTCTAGTATTTCATTACGTGACTCAGAGGCAAGACAAATTGCAGCAATATTAGGCGGAATGGTATATAAGCCTAGGGCATTAGAAAATGTTGAGATGGTCTTTGAAGGTTTGGCGATTGAGTGGTTTAAAGTGGAGAATGCAGCTCCAGCAATCGGAAAAACAATTGGTGATCTTGAAATAAGAAAAACATATAGCGTAACGATAATTGCAGTTATGAAAAAGAATATGAAAAAGCTATTTAATCCAGGACCAAAAACAGTAATTGAAGAAGGAGATATGCTTGTAGTTTCCGGTGAGAGAGAAGAAATTAAAAAGATTATCAATGAATTACTTTCGAATAGGGGGACTGACTAGATGGATACGTTAATTTTTGAAGTTGGTACAGCTTTAGTTTTAGTAGCAATTGCGGCGGTAATTGCTGGAAAGTTTAAATTCTCAGTAATTCCTTTTCTAATTGTTCTCGGAATGTTAGTAGGGCCACACGCGCCGACAATAGGTGTTATCGATCTCAAATTTATTGAAAGTGCAAGTGTGATATCCTTCCTTGGAAGGATTGGCGTTCTATTCCTTCTTTTCTATCTAGGATTAGAGTTTTCGATGAAAAAACTAATTAAATCTGGACGTTCTATCGCGATTGGCGGAACAATCTATATTTTAATTAACTTTTCACTTGGATTACTATACGGATTTATAATGGGATTCCCATTACTAGAAATCTTAATTATTGCGGGTATTATTACGATTTCTTCTAGTGCTATCGTTGCAAAAGTGTTAGTTGACTTAAGAAGAACTGGTAATAATGAGACCGAATTAATTTTAGGAATTATTATGTTTGAAGATATATTCCTTGCTGTATATTTATCAGTCGTTTCTGGCTTAGTTCTTGGGGATCACGCTTCCTTCTTAGGTGCTCTTACTTCAATTGGAATCGCTTTAGGATATATGCTTCTATTCTTTATTGTGGCTAGAAAAGCTACTCCGTTATTAAATAAATTGCTCGATATTAGTTCAGATGAAATCTTTATTATTGTAGTATTTGCTTCGTTATTCTTCATTGCTGGTTTTTCAGAGACAATTCACGTTGCAGAAGCAATCGGAGCGCTTCTTTTAGGATTAGTTTTCTCTGAGACAGAGCATAGTGACCGAATTGAACATCTTGTTGTTCCATTTAGAGACTTTTTCGGAGCTATTTTCTTCTTCAGTTTCGGATTAAGTATCGATCCGTTCTCATTAGGCGGAGCGATATGGTTAACGTTAGGGGCTGTTCTTCTGACGATAATCGGAAACTTTGTAGCAGGGATGATTGCAGGAAGACAAGCTGGATTATCTCATAAAGCTTCAACAAATATTGGATTAACAATCGTTTCAAGGGGAGAGTTCTCCATCATTATGGCCAATATCGGTATCGCCGGTGGTTTAATGTCAGTATTGAAACCATTCTCAGCGCTATACGTGCTTATACTATCCATTTTAGGACCTCTTCTTACGAAAGAGTCGAAGAATGTATATAAATTTTTAAATAAAATCTTTAAGTGGGATACGAAGGCAAACTAAATTTTTAAAAATAAAAGTACAAGATATTTACCGCTTGTACTTTTATTTTTTGCAATGAAAACAGTAAAGAGAGGTAAAGGATGTTAGGAGAGTTGATTCATTCAGTTTTAGTTTTTCTAGAAGGACTTGGTTATTGGGGAATTATGCTTGGATTGATGTTAGAGGTTATTCCGAGTAAAATCGTATTGTCTTATGCAGGCTATTTAGTATCAACGGGAAGCATTACATTTTGGGGTGCTGTTGCGTTCGGTACGATTGGCGGTGTAATCGCACAACTATTTATTTATTGGATCGGTCGATACGGAGGAAGACCTGTTCTTGAACGATATGGAAAATATATTTTGATTCAGAAGAAACATATTGATTATGCGGAAACATGGTTTAATCGCTACGGAACTGGCGTTATCTTTACAGCGCGTTTTATCCCTGTTGTGCGTCATGCTATTTCGATACCGGCGGGTATTGCAAAAATGTCACATGCTAAGTTTATTACGCTAACTACATTAGCTGTTATTCCATGGTCAATTGTGTTTATATATTTAGGATTTAAATTAGGATCAGAGTGGGAAAGTATTAATAAAGTAGCTGGTCCTTATGTGAAATCTTTTGCACTTGCTGCTATTGTTTGCGCAATTGGTTATTTTGTACTAAAAAAAATGATGAAAAAAAAGTAATTATGGAAAAGAACCTATACTGATATAGGTTCTTTTTATTGTAATTTTTCAAAGGATGACAGAGTATGTTTAATATTTACCATATTGTGGCATACATATAGGAAAAGGGAGTTTGGAAAGGGGATTATAGAGAAATGGAACTCCAGTTTCAAAATGTATATCAACAAGTTGAGAATTGGTATGTGTTGGATTCGGAGCTTCCTTGGGATGTCAACAAGTTAAGAAATGATTTGTTTTCTCTTATTGAAGTAAGTGCAACGCCAGTTATTTTTTGTGATACGTGTGATGCGAATAATGTACTTTTATCATTAGGTGAAGAAGAAGAGGAGTTTTTATTCCTGGTAGGTGGTTTTTATCATAAAGAAAAACAATTAATTTTCGTTTGTATGTGGGAAGAGTATGAGCAAGTGCTCAAAACGCTATTGCATGAATTCAGGCATGCGATGCAGCATAAGGACGATGTACTATATGTTGGAAATGAACTATACGAAGAAAGATGGATTGAGAAAGATGCGAGGCATTTCGCGGAGAGGAAGCTAGATGAATATAAAAATAGAAATTTAATCTGAAGCATAGTGGAGAAAAATCACTGTGCTTTTATTTGTTACTAATGAAAAATAAGTAGTTGACCGTTATTAAGTTTAGTTCTAAACTAATAGTATCAAATGAGCGAGGTGATGGAATGAAAGCAGAGGAAAGACTTGGATTACTATTATGGTTTCGTTTATCACGCTTTTATAATAGAAGTATTCGTGAGACGAATCAGCATTTGAAAAAGTGGAATGTATCTGCCGCTCAGTTTGATGTATTAGTTCAAATTGGAGGACACGATTGTTTAACGCAGCAAGAGCTTGGAAATAAGTTGTTTGTTACGAAAGGAAATGTTACTCAACTTTTAAATAAGATGGAGCAACTAGATTGGATTCAGCGTGAACAAGAAGGTACCACGAAATATATTTCATTAACAGAAAAGGGAAAGGTTCTATATGAAGAAATAGTCCCGCCGCAAGAAACATTTCAAGCAGAGCAATTTGATAAGTTAAATAGAAAAGAACAAAAACAATTATTAGAATTACTGAAGAAGTTGCAGTGATAAAATTAAAAATAATTATCTCGATTTCGAGATAATATGAGGTGAAGGATATGTTTAGAAAAGTTGATCATAAAAATATGGGAAGAGCAAATCACGGTTGGTTAAATACACACTTCCATTTTTCTTTTGCAAATTATTATAATCCAGACAACATGAATTTTGGGGCATTACGTGTTATTAATGATGACCTAGTAGCGGCACAAACGGGGTTTGATATGCATCCGCACCGAGATATGGAGATTATTTCTTACGTTGTAGATGGAGCGTTAACACATGAAGATAGCATGGGGAACCGTGGGACAATTGAGCGTGGACATGTTCAATATATGAGTGCAGGTACTGGTGTATTTCATAGTGAGCATAATTTAGGAAATGAAACATTACGTTTATTGCAAATTTGGATTTTACCAGATCGCGATGGTCATAAGCCGAACTATGGTGAGTTTAAATTTGATTGGAGTAAACGTGAAAATGAGTGGTTCCATATGGTATCTCCTTCTGATGGAGGTGCACCAATTCATATTCACCAAGATGCAAATTTATATTCTTTATCATTAGAGGCTGGTAAAGAAATTCATTTTCCTGTTCAAGAAGGACGTCAATTATACCTTGTACAAATTGAAGGTAGTGGCGTTGTGAATGGTGAAATACTCGTAACGCGTGATGCAGCGGAGGCTGTAGAAGAAGACATTCAAATTCAAGCGAAAGAAAACTCTCATTATTTAGCAATTGAAATGAAAATGCAATAAATTGAAGCTTTAATCATTGGTGGTTTTCCAGCATATAAATAGCGGAATGAAAAGTTATAGGAAAGAGGACGTCGAAAAACGATGTCCTCTTTTTGGTGAGTTGAATTATCAGAAAAAACTTTCTCAATGTTTGGAAACAGGTATACGAATAAGTATTTAGAATTCTATTAAGTGTGTCAAAAATTCTTAGGGGAATGGGGAGTGTTAGATTGAAAAAGCAAGTAATTTCATCAGCATTAGCGTTAACTGTTATCGCAAGTGGGTTTGGGGCATTTGGAGCAACTACGACGAAAGCAGAAGAGCAAAAAATCCAGTATCACCAAGAGTTTAAAACACCAGCTTACATAGGTGAAGAATGGAAAGCGCCGGAAGGACTAGATAAAAAAGAGACGGTCTTTCAATATTTAGAGAGTAAAAAGGATATGTTTAAACTAGCAGGAAATATTGAAAAACATTTCAATATCGTTGGTGAAGAAAAAGATGCTGAGTCTGGTACAACACATGTGAAGTTAGTTGAGAAGCATAATAACATTCCTGTGTATGGTTCAGATCAAACGGTTACGCTTGATAAAGAGAATAATGTAAAAGCATTTTTTGGACAAGTTATTCCGAATTTAGATGATAAAAATATTCCTGCATCTGCAAGTATTAGTGCAGAACAAGCAGAAACGATTGCAAAGGCAGATATTGAGAAAGAAATTGGTAAAGTAAAAAATTATGATGGTGTGAAAAAAGATTTATTTGTGTATGAAAAAGATGGTCAATACTATCTTGCATATCTTGTAAAAGCGTCGGTTTCGAAACCTGCTCCAGGATATTGGCATTATTTTGTTGATGCGACAAATGGAAATGTTATTGAGAAATATAACGCTGTGGATAACATTACAGGATTTGGTTACGGAGTATTAGGAGCTAGACAATCATTTGAAATTGCTCAAGATACGAAAACAGGAGCGTTCAACTTATTTGATGGTACACGAGGACAAGGTGTCCATACATTTGATGCAGAGAATATGAACGAAGACTGGTTTAATTTATTCTCACAAATTCTTGGATATACAGGAGAAGAAATTGCAAGTAAATCTAAGTTCTTCGAAGATAAAGCGGCAGTTGATGCGCATGTGAATGCAGGAAAAGTATATGATTACTATAAAAAGACATTTAACCGTAACTCTTTCGATGATAAAGGTGCGAAACTTATTTCTGCTGTTCACGTAGGTGAATCTTGGAATAACGCAGCGTGGAACGGTGTGCAAATGATGTATGGTGATGGAGATGGTAAGACATTTATTCCATTATCAGCAGGGCTAGATGTTATTGGCCACGAATTAACGCATGCTGTAACTGAACATACAGCAAACCTTGTATATAAAAATGAATCAGGAGCGTTAAATGAATCGTTATCTGATATCATGGGTGTCATGGTTGAGAAGAAGAGCTGGGATTTAGGTGCTGATATTTATACACCTGGTAAACCTGGAGATGCACTTCGATCTCTGAAAGATCCAGCATCTATTCCGAATCCATTAAAACCTGGTGAAGGTTACCCAGATCATTACAATAAACGCTATACGGGTACAGCTGATAATGGCGGCGTTCATATTAACAGTAGTATTAACAATAAGGCAGCGTATTTAGTATCTGACGGCGGAGAGCATTACGGCGTGAAAGTAAAAGGAGTAGGCCGTGAAGCGACAGAAAAAATCTACTACCGTGCTCTTACTAAATATTTAACTGCAAACTCTGACTTTAAAATGATGCGCCAAGCTGCACTTCAATCAGCAGAAGATTTATTCGGTAAAAACTCTAAAGAGGTACAAGCTGTAACGAAAGCTTATGACGCTGTAGGAGTAAAATAATAAGAGAAAAAGACCTGACTGGATTGTCAGGTCTTTTCCCTATTTAGTCACGAATACCTAATGCGATTTTCGCCATACGAGACATACGTTCTTTTGTCCATGGCGGATTCCATACAACGTTTACTTCTATTTCATTTACTTCGGGTACATTCGTTGATAATATTTTTTTAACGTCTGATACGATTTGCCCAGCCATTGGACAACCGATAGAAGTCATTGTCATTGTAATGACAGCATTATTATTTTCATCTGCTGTAACGTCATAAACTAATCCAAGATTGATAATATCAACACCTAATTCAGGGTCAATAACAGCTTCTAAGTTCGCATATAACTTTTCTTCAAATGCTTGTTGTGACATGTGTAGCACCCCCCTAAATATTAATGATATCGATTCTCATTATAACGGATATATGTATAATGTGCAGGAAATGAGCTCAAAAAAATATTCCTCCCTGAAAGAGGAATATTTTTTTGGAAATTATTCAGTTTTAAAATGGGATACGAGTTGATCTAATTCGTCAATCGTTTGTTTCATTTGTTTTGCAGTTAGCATCATCTCATTCATAACGATAACTTTCTGTTCAGATGATTGTGCTGTTGTGGCTGTTTCGCTTGAAACTTCATTAGAAATAGAAGCGATGT
This sequence comes from Bacillus cereus, assembly GCF_015071065.1. Classification (GTDB taxonomy): domain Bacteria; phylum Bacillota; class Bacilli; order Bacillales; family Bacillaceae_G; genus Bacillus_A; species Bacillus_A cereus_BA. Next base: position 281,522 of record NZ_VOVA01000004.1, read on the forward strand.
TATTAAGTGAAGCATTCATTTCTTCAGCACTTGCAGCCATTTCTTCAGCAGTTGCTGATATGTCTTGCATTTGAGTAGAAACTTGATTTACTTGTTCTACAATTGTTGTGAAAGAAGATCCTGCTTCACGAATAACGTTAATACCTTCGGATGCTTCAGATCGACCTTGTGACATCATAGAGCTAGCGGTTTCTGTATCGTTTTGAATTTGGTGTAGCAGTTGATTAATATCTGTTGCAGCTGTTTTTGATTGTTCAGCGAGTTTTCGAACTTCATCAGCTACGACAGCAAAGCCTTTTCCTTGCTCACCAGCACGAGCAGCTTCAATAGAAGCATTTAAAGCAAGTAAGTTTGTTTGCTCAGCGATATTAGAAATAGATTGTACAGCTGTATCAATATATTTTGTATGAGTGATTAGACGTTCGACTACTTCTGATGTAGCATTTACAGCTTCGTGAATCGTTGTCATTTGTGTAATAGATTTTTGGATAACAGTACTTCCGTCGTTAGCGTGTTCTGACGTGGCTACAGCTAGTTCGGCTACAGAAGAAGCAGATTCTGCAATGCGCTGAACACTTAATGCCATATCATCCATTGCAGTAGAGCTTTCTTCCATGCTAGAAGTTTGTGATTGAATGCTTGCATCTAAATTGGACATTGAGCTTTGAACCTTTAGTGTCGCATCACGTGACGTATTTGTCTTTTCTAGCATATTTTCAGAAGCGTTTTGTACTTCGACAGAAGTTTTTTGAACACGATTAATGATATGTTGTAGGTTTTCTAGCATTTTATTAAATGATGTTGCAATTGCCCCGATCTCGTCATTGCTATTTACTTGTAGACGAGCTGTTAGGTCACCCTCTTGGGAAGATAACTCTTTTAATTTCGTATCAATTTGTTGAATTGGTTTTACAAGTTTACCAGAGAACCACCATGCAAGAATAATTGCAACGACAATACATATAACAAGTGATAAGAATACAACGTATTCAATTAGTAGTGATGATTGGTCAATTTTTTCAATGGATTGATCACGTAACTTAGCTTGTTCGTTGCTATAGTTTGTGAAATCACCAATAACTTTATAAACCGTACCATTTTCTTTAGAAGCAACTTGTAATGCTTCTTCCCATTTTTGTTCTTTCGCAAGAGTAACAACTTTATCATCAATAAATTGTCTCCATGTAGAGCCTAATTGCATTGTATCTTTTACTTGTTGAGAAACATTAGGGTTAGAAAGAAGTTCATTTTTTGAATCCTCAAGACGTTTACTCATTTCATGAAACTTGTCTAATTCGACTTGATCATGTTGTAGTAAATAACCTCTTAAAGCAGAGAGCTGTACTTGATAAGCATCTCCACGCTCTTTCAATTCTGTTGCAAGAGGAGAAATTTCTTTTTGTAATGCTTCAGCTTTACGAGATTGGTCAATAGCAAAAAATAAAATAAAAGCTAAAGCAATCCCGAATAAAGCACAAATCGTTCCCATCATGAACATAAGTTTTTTTCTGATACTTACAAAATTCATATGATAAAAAGCCTCCTTTGTGAAATCTTAGTATTAGAATTAATTAATGTTAAAAATTGAAAGAAAGCTTTACTCCATCTGGAATAAAGCTTTCTTATTTCCTTTAGGAATTATAGCAGACAGAGTGGGAGAGAGAAAGATATATTTTAAAGTGAAAAAAGAGGGCTGAAAAGTCATCCTTCTTTATTATGAAGTTTGTTTAATGAAAATTATAGGGGATAATGGAAAGAGGCAGATAAGTAGAAGTGAATGTTATTAAAATGGATATATTTATATATCAAAAATTCTTAAATAAAAATAAGAAATACTATTGTAATTCGAAATAACATCCTGTATACTTCTAATTAGTTGATAACGATTATCACTATCAACTGAACATTACTCTTCGTTATGTTGGTCATACCCCTTTTTGACGACGTAAGTCAGAGACGAATGTTGAAATATCTTGTGTCCTATTCTACAGAATTATGGTAATCTCCAACCTCAACTTATATGCGTAAGCATGCAATAAAAAGGATCCTATCCGTGAAGGGATCCTTTTTTGCATGTTGTCGCAATTAATGTATATAGACCTGGTATACGTTCTTCAATTCCTTCGGGTGAAGTAGAAGGGAAGACCCACTTTTGATGAGATCCGTGTTCTTCAATCAATTTTTCAACCTTGAAATTTGTTTCTGCCATTGCTGTAATTATTTCTCCTAGTGTCCAGCGCCTAATTTTTGTTCTCGGTAAAGCTTCTTTCTGTGATTCCGTAAGGAGAGTACTATAAGCTACGTCATCTTCAATAAGCTCCTCATCGAAATAATTTCCATTTGCTCGAAATGATGGATGATCTACTCCTAATAATTTTGTATAAACGGGATGATAGTCACGCAATATAAATGTCCCATTTTGTTTTAGTAAGTGAGAGATTATATGAAAGAGTGGCTTTCAGTCTAAGAAGTAATGGAGTACGCCAAGTTCCAGTAATACGATATCAAATGATTGGGATAGATTTAAATCTAGTACGTCGGAAACGATATATTGAATAGAGACTCCAGCAGCTTCTGCGAGTTCGTTTGCATATTTTGCATTACTTGCTGAAATATCTACAACTGTTACATCGGCTCCTAAAAGAGTAAGAGCAACTGCTTTGTTTCCTTTTGATCCGAGTAAATTAATAATACGCTTTCCTTTTGGAGATTGTATGTAGGGTAAATAATGAGCTACCTCGTGCATAGGATTTTCCATGAGCTTTTTTGCATAATTCTCTGGCACCCCGTGGCGATTCGTCCAAGCTTCATAGGCAGCTGCATTCCAGCTTTTTTCATTAATTGTACTTAGTTGCTTTTGATTCAATTTTATCACTCCTTTTGTGGACTTATAGTTATTCGGTGAGTGAGTAGGATTTCCTGTTTTTTTTGAAATAAAAGTTTGATTTTTCTGTTATTAAGTCGTAAAATACGTGTTATACATAAAAGCGTTGAAAAGGAAAAGTAGAATGGAATCATTCTTTCCAGAGAGCTTCGGTAGCTGAGAAGAAGCAAGAATATTCATTTGAACAATGGCCTTTGAGCTTCGTCCTGAACTTATCAAATGATAATAGTAGGCGGCGACGAGAGTTGGTTCTCGTTATCAAAACCACAGTATAAGAGCATGAATTGCTCCGTACTTGTTAAGGTTAGTTATGTGAATGACTGACGAAATAAGGTGGTATCGCGACTGTTTATACAGCCCCGCCCTTATCTTTTTTAAGATAGGGGTGGGGCTTTTTATATTTTAAAGGAGGAATATAAGATGAGTATTTTTATTGGAGGCGCTTGGCCGTATGCAAATGGCTCGTTACATCTTGGGCATATTGCTAGTTTGTTACCTGGAGATATTTTAGCACGTTATTACCGGGCTAAAGGTGAGAATGTGTTGTATGTTTCGGGAAGTGATTGTAATGGAACACCGATTACAATTAGAGCAAAACAAGAAGGTGTGACGGTGAAAGAAATTGCTGATAAGTATCATGAAGAATTTAGTCGATGTTTTCAAAAACTTGGTTTCACTTATGATTGCTATACACGTACAGATAGCGAGCATCATCATGAAACTGTTCAAAAAGTCTTTTTGCGTTTATTAGAAGAAGACTATATTTATAAAAAAGTAGTTGAACAAGCTTATTGCGAAACGTGTACGCAATTTCTACCTGATCGATATGTAGAAGGTATTTGTCCACATTGTCATGAAGGGGCGAGAGGGGATCAATGTGATGCTTGTTCCGCTATTTTGGATCCACTCGATTTGTTAGAAAAGAAATGTAAGTTATGTGGTAGTACGCCTTCAGTAAAGGAAACAGAGCATTTCTATTTTGCATTGCATAAATTTCAACAACTAATTAAAGAGGCTGCTGAAATTGCAAAGCAGAAAGGAACATGGCGTGACAATGCAATTCAATTAACAGAGAGATATTTAAAGGAAGGATTACAAGATAGGGCAGTGTCACGTGATTTACCAATTGGGGTACCAATTCCGGTGGAAGGGTATGAAGATAAGAAAATTTACGTATGGATTGAAGCGGTGACAGGATATTATTCAGCGAGTAAACACTGGGCTGAAGAAACAGAGAAAGCTGATCAAGAGTTTTGGGATAGAGATGCGAAAACATATTATGTACATGGTAAGGATAATATTCCGTTTCATTCAATCATTTGGCCAGCGGTATTACTTGGAATCGGAGAAGAAGCGATCCCGCGTCATATCGTTTCGAATGAGTATTTAACAGTAGAAAAAAGAAAGTTATCGACAAGTAAAAATTGGGCAGTATGGGTACCTGATATATTGGAACGCTATAATCCAGATTCTATTCGTTACTTTTTAACAGTAAATGCACCAGAAAATCGTGATACTGATTTTTCATGGCGTGAATTCATTTACAGTCATAATAGTGAACTATTAGGTGCATACGGGAACTTTGTGAATCGGACGTTCAAGTTCATTGAAAAGTATTATGATGGTGTTGTGCCAAAAGCAAATATTAATATAGAGCTGAGAGATAAGGTAGAAGGATTATATAAAAGTGTAGGAGAGGCGATTGAACAAACTAAATTTAAGGTGGCACTAGAAACGATATTTGATGCAGTACGCTTTGCAAATAAATACTTTGATGAAAAGCAGCCTTGGAGACAAAGAGAAGGCGACCCAGTTTCATGTGAGGAAACAATTTATAATTGTGTTTACCTGATAGCAAACTTTGCACAACTGCTTGAACCATTTTTACCGTTTTCAAGTGAAAGAGTTAGAAATACATTATCGAGTGTTAAAGTAAATTGGGAACCTCAAAATACGTTACCAAACCGAATTGATAATGTGCAGCCATTATTTGAGCGAATCGATGTAAAACAAATTGAACATGAGGTAGAGAAGTTATATGGAGCGGTAAAGTAAAATATGAGGAAAAGACCTTTCAAATAAAGTGAAACTTTAATTAGTGGGGGTCTTGTTCATCCCCCACTGATTATTAGCCCTCACCAATCGGGCTTTTACGGGCAGTTGATCCCCCACCTAAATTCTTTGCTTTCTCTGAATTTTGAGGTGGGGGTCTTAATGCCCGGCAAATAGCTGGATAAATGAAAGGTCTTTTGTTATGCTGTATAACCCTCTTTTTTATCTTTCAAAAAGAGAAGCACAGCAAGGATTACGAGAATAATAGCTGCAATATCATATGTTATTTTGAATGTAGTATTAAAGTTTAACATATCGTAAATTTATTCACATTTATATACAAGTTGATGTTTTCACGCACTATGCACACGATTATGTTTTTTTTCTTTCCTAGCAGTAAGTAGTTGTGGTGTGAAAATACCGAGTAATATAACCACAATCCCAATCCACTGCATTAGCGATACAACTTCATGAACAAGTGTAATAGAAGCGATAATTGCTGTTGGTAATTCAGCTGCACCTAATATTGTACCAAGTCCCGTTCCGACTTTTGGTACCCCAATTGAAAAACAAATTACAGGTATAATCACCCCGAACAGTCCAAGGAAGAAAGCATATTTCCATAAGCCTGCTTGTAAGGCACCATCTGTTAAAAAGGTAGGCGGGAAAAATAAGCATACAATAAGAGTAGCACTTGTTGTCATAAGAAAGCTTTTCGTATAAGGCGGAACATCTGTAGCAACTCGCCCGCTTACAAATACATAGAATGAGAAAGAGACGGCAGCTAATAGTCCGAAAATAATACCTTTCGTAGAAAAGTTTTGTCCAAGACCTTCAAATACTCCACCAGCAAATAATGTACCAGTAAATAAAATAATAATAGATATAACTTTCTCACGGCTTGGGAATGTTCGGTTGGCAATCGCTTCGATGACTACACCAATCCAAGTGAACTGAAAGAGTAAAACGACAGCGATAGAGGCTGGCAGTTCTTCTACAGAAATAGCATAGAAAATACCTGTCATACTCATTGTTGTGCCGACTGTTAGTAACGAAAAGAATTGTTTTTTTGATACTTTATGACGTGAAAAGAAAAGAACGAGTAAAAGGAGTCCAATCCATCCGAAGACATATTGTCCTCCTAGTAGTTGGTGTGCTGAAAATCCGTCGATGAATCCGAGTTTAAAAATAGTTGAAAGTACGCCGTAGCTACAAGCGCCGAATAAAACTAGTAATGAATACTTAAATTTCTCCATGTGAAAACCTCCTTATATAAAGTGAAGCTTTAATCAGTGGGGGTTTTGTTCATCCCCCACTGATTATTAGCCTTCACCAATCGGGCGTTTACGGGCAGTGGATCTCCCACCTAACTTCTTTGCTCCAGCCGAATTTTGAGGTGGGAATTTTACTGCCCGCAAATAGCGGGATAAATAAAAAACGCCCGTTATCCTAATAAGGACAACGGGCGAACGAAACAGAGTCAGAGACTCTACAAAATTCCGCCACTCATACGAAGTATGAGTTTGGGGTATGAAATTATAGTAGTAGTTTACATTGATTTTGGAAAGACAATTGAGCATTTTACACCTTGAGGTGTGTTTTGTATTCCATAAGGGAACTGATGTTTATCTAGTATTTGTTTTACAATATATAATCCAAGACCGCTACCTTGTACTAAACCATTGTTTCCAGGATTAGCGCGATAGAAAGGCTCAAATAAATGAGCGAGTTTGTCCTCATCAATTTGTGAACCTGTATTTAAAACCTCTAATGCGTAACCGTTCGGTTTTTCATAAAGCTTTATATATACATGCTGATGATCGATTGTATAGTGAATTGCATTTGAAATAATATTAAAAATAGCAGTTTGAATAAATTTAGGATCAGCTAAAATTTGTACATCTTGTTTAATATTAGATTGCACATTTAATTGCTTTACAGATATAAAATAATCTACTTTCTTCATAACGTCCTCAATGATGTTAGATAGTGAAATAACTTCTAAATTCGGTTTGAATTGAGGATTTTGCATTTTGGATAATTCTGACATCTCTTCCGTTAATACGTTAATATCTTGCATCATCTCGTAGGATCGTTTTAGGTATTTGTCTCTATCTTTGTATGCACCGATTCCGTGAATCATGCCATCTAGTTGGCCCATAACGGCTGCGATAGGTGTTTTTAATTCATGGGATACCATAGACATAAATTCTTTGCGAGATTGTTCTAATTGTTGTTCTTTCTTGAGCTCACTTCTTAAATCTTGATTTGTTTCATGTAAATTCTTCACAATAGTTGGAATCTGTGAAGCGGCTACCTGCAAGTTGAAATCTGTTTGATCTGTGTTTTGGTTTAGCGATTTTTTATCTGAAAAATTAAGATTCATAATATCCTTTAAAGTATCGCTCATATATTGAAAAGGTTTGGCAATTAGTTTCGCATAAATTAAAGATCCGAGCAGAGATAATGCAAGCATTGTTGCCCCAATACGCGGAGCTAATTGCTGCAGGGCATCTGCTAAACTGGGATTATCATGTGATTCATTTGTTTTATTCGCTTTATTTTGTATATGTAAGGCATCATTGTTAGCGGCTTTTTTTTCCGCTTCAGTGAGTGATTCAGTTTTTTTTCTTTTTCCTGAAAGATTTTCCGCATTTTCTTTTGCTTTTTCTTTTGCTTTTGCAGTTTGGCTAGGCTGCAAAATATGGTTGATGGCTGTAGAGAGTACCTTTATATCTAAACTAGAAGGTAGAAAGTTTGAGATACTACTCTCTGACAAAGCCTTATTTTGATCTTTTTTACTCTGTTTGTTTGCAGCTTCCTGTACCGCTGTTTGCGCTTCGTTAGCTTTCGTAGAACGTCCTTCATCGTAATTTAAGGCTAGAAAATAAATTACTTGATAAAGACAAAGCGATAAAAGAATGCAAAATAATAAGGTTTTGATGAAGAGGTTTTTGGTGATGTGATCCTTGCTACGATTCGATTTTGTAGCCAATGCCTTTCACCGTTTTAATATAAGGAATCCCTAATTTTTTTCTTAAATTTTTAATATGTGTATCTATTACTCTTACATCACCATAATGTTCATAGCCCCATACCTTATTTAACAAATCACTTCTTGATAATACTTTTCCTCGATTTTGTAACAACGTATATATAATCTCAAATTCTTTAGTTGTTAGTTCAATTTGATTACCATGAACATAAGCTGCATATGCTGTAGAATTTAACATCAATTCATGGAATTGTAGTATAGTTGCAGTTTCAGCTTCCTTCGTTGTTGTCCTTCTTAATACAGCTTCTACGCGTTTAATAAATACCGTGTAATGGAACGGTTTCGTAATATAGTCATCAACGCCCAACTCAAACCCTTTAATTTCACTCTCTTCATTATGTAAGCCTGTTAACATAATGATTGGTACATCAGACTGTCCTCGCATAATTTTACAAATACTATAACCATCTATATCCGGTAACATTACATCAAGGAGGACAAGGTCGTATGAATTTTTTTGGAAAAGAAGAATACCCTCTGTTCCAGCGCCAACCACATCAACGGTAAAATTTTGGGCAGTTAAAAATTCACGAATAAGTTCTTGTATATCTGGGTTGTCTTCAATCACCAGTATATGCGTCATAGTAACACCTCCTAAATAACGCTTTTTACTGCAATATTCGAATTCATCATTTTTTTGATGACTCAGGTTGTACATACATATAATAAGCCCCCGCTATAAAATAATCATAAAAGTAGCAAGGGGAATTGTTTATTGGACTGAATATTTCAGAATCACAGTAGTTCTATTATAGTATGCAATGTGAAATTTATAAAATATTATAACTGTATAATTTTAATATCTATGTTTATTAATGTTTTTATGCTATTTAGTGCAGTCTACTTTTATTATATATGCAAGTAGAGTTGTTTAGCTACTGTAAATGAATAAATAAAATAAGCCAAGATATAAAATTCTTGGCTACATGTAAATCATGTTCATAGGTTATTTTACAGTGACAGTGGCACGTTCGTGAATACGTTCAAATAACCAATGTATATCATTGTTATACATGCGAATACAGCCAAGTGTTGTAGCTTTGCCAATCGCTTGATTATTGTTAGTCCCATGAATCGCATACGTTGTTCCGTATGTTCCTGCCATATTTAATCCGAGCCAACGGTCACCAAGTGGGTTACGTGGATCGCCGCCTTTAATATGCCTTTTATAATAAGGACGGTTTTTAATTTTATTTACCACTTGAAAAGTACCTGTAGGTGTAGGTGTTGCTGTTTTGCCAGTAGCGACAGTGAAGCTTTTTATAAACTTTCCATTTTGATAGAAATCCATTTTATTTAATTTCGTGTCAATGATAAGCTGTTCGTTAGTTGAAGCCGCTTCCACAGACATATATGGAACAGTTAAAAAACCTAACGATAACATAATAGTTACTAGTAATTTTTTCATTGATATTCTCCTTTTACTATTTTAGTAGTATTACAGACAATGAATTTGTAATCCTCGTAATGCTTGATGTACGTTTTCATTTAATGTTTCAAAAAAGGTAGTAATTTTTGTGTTGTGTTTGTTGTTTTTATCAATGAGCAATCTTTCATTTAGTAAAAGCTCGCCGTGTAGTCCGAAGCTCTGTACTTGAATGTTCATTTCATCTTCTGTTTCAGAAATGATTGGTAAGAAATAATGAAACGCTTTAGTTGGAATGATATAACTTTTTCCAATCATGCTTTCATGATTAGAGTTAGTCCATTTTTTCGTGACAATTTTAATGTTTTTTTTAGAAACGACAAAAGATAGCGTTGTGGATTTTGTTAAACTTACGTCAAATTCATTTGTTTCACATATGTGTAAATTAAAAATCGTTTCATTTGGATGAGGTTCAACATTTGTATTAATAAAATCATGCATTTTATAAGCTTCCATTCTTATTCTCCCTTTTTTCAATTTCAGAAAACGACTTATATTTATTCAATTTAATGTTTAGGTAATATAGTAGTTAAATTTTTCAACAAATTCCGATATAATCTTACAATACATATATGAAGCTAATATGAAGTTAGTATGAGTTTGTTATGGTTTTTTATAAAGAACAAAATGAGGAGATTTCCGAGTGCTGAAAACTGGATAAAATTTGTATATTAATGTCTCTAGCCATTGTAATAGATAGGTGTCATCCCGTTTTAAAACGATAATTTATACAATTAAATAAAGAACAGAAAACCTTAGCATAAGCCTTACAAAAATGTAATAAAAATGTAAGCTATTGTGATAGTTATTTCGACAATTTTTTTATACAATAATAGTAACAAGTTGTACGTGAATGAAAGGGGAGATGACATGGAATGGGTTCATGAATTATTTCAGCAATACGGGTATTATGTAGTACTTGTAGGCTTGCTGTTAGAATATATTGCACTTCCGTTTCCGGGAGAGCCAACATTAGCATATGCGGGGTTTTTAGCACAGAAGGGCGATTTAAGTTTACCAATCTTAATTATTCTATCCTTTATTGGAACGAGTGTAGGAATGACGATCCAATACTTTTTAGGAAATAAGCTTGGTATGCCTTTTGTTCAAAAATACGGGAAGTACGTATTTTTAACACAAAGAAAAATTGATTTAACGAGAATGTGGTTTGATAAGTATGGATATTTCCTTATCTTTATTGGCTTCTTTATTCCAGGAGTACGCCACTTTACAGGGTACTTTGCAGGTATCATTAACTTACCATTCAGGCGCTTTGCAATGACAATTTATTTAGGTGCTTTATTCTGGGTATCGTTCTTCTTAATCGGTGGTTACTGGTTAGGTGGCAACTTACAGGATATTTTCGGAGTACTGGAAGATCATATCGGTAAAATCATCTTCGGAGTAGTTGTTATTGTGGCAATTACGTTAGGCATTCGTTTCCGCAAACAGTTAAAACGAGTACTCTTACAAAACGCAAGTTAATATGGAATCCATTCTATGTCAGATTTAAGGAAGGCAGTGCTTTTGAGCGCTGCCTTTTTAGTTTATATTTCTCTCGATTTCGTAACTGGTGACTGGTATATAATACGTTCCTATTTTTTGTCCGTATGACACTGTTAGTATGTAATTCTTAAAGTTTCATTTTATTATCATTGTCATTTTGACATATATTCACGTCAAAATGACAATGATAATTGACAAGTGACAGGATATTATTTACAATTCTAATTAAATAAAAGAAAAAGAGGTAAAACATGAAGCTTCAAAATCGAGTGAGAGAATTTCGAGCAAAGCACCGTTTATCACAAGGTGAGTTAGGTAAAGCGATTAGTTCATCTCGGCAAACCATTAGTTTAATTGAGCGCGGGGATTATGCACCGTCTATTGTGTTATCGCTAAAAATTGCACAAATTTTTGGAGCGTCGGTGGAGGAGATATTTACGTTAGTGGAGGGGGAAGACGAAAATGAAAATGAAGAGTAAGGCGAAGGGGAAGATGTTAGCTATATTGAAGCTGTTAGTAGGAGCAGTATGCGGCGGGTTTATAGGGTATGTAGTAGGAGATATTGCAACAGAGGGAACTAGTAAAATATCTCCTGTTATTAGCATTATTATGATGAGTGTATTCGGTATAGCGGCTATGTATTATATTTGGAAGCGTACAAGATCGCTCGCACAAACGAAAGATGAAGAGGAGAATGTTAAGGGACGAAAATTAGGAATAGCACTTATTTATCTTCGAGTTATGGAGATTACTATTCCATCATGGTTTGTTTGCTCAGTTATTGCTTTTTACCGAACGTATACAGTTGAAGGGAATTTATTCTTTGTGAGTGTAAGTACAGTGGCATCTGCAGTATGCTTTATTGCTATAACTTGGTTAGGATTTGCAATGAGGAAAAGGTATAACACTCTATATCCAGAACAGAGTGTCACGTATTCTCAGTCAATGGAAATGTGGGCGAAGAATGCAGATGAAGGGCAAAAGCAGATTGTCCATGAAGCAGGATATAAGGCATATCAATATACAAATATGACACTTGTTTGCGCATGGTTTGCGGCGATTGCGTATGCACTTTTAGATGGAAAAGATTTCTTTATGGTCATTATGATTTCGTTCGTTTGGGTATTACATGTTGGAACATATATGTATGAAATGCATAAAAAGATGATTTATTAAGGGGAGAGAAGCGTTGGACATTTTAAGAAGACCTGCTTTTTCAATGTTCGTTGCCTTCGTTTGCTCCGCTTTATATGGGTTCATTCGAATAGAAAAAGTACAGGTAATTATAGAAATGTGGGCAGTCTTTGGAATTGCATTGTTAGTGTTAGTTATCCATGAATTAGGGCATGTAATATTCGGTTTGATTGGCGGTTTGAAATTTAAGTTTATGACAGTAGGGCCTATTACTGTCCAAAAAGAAAAGGAAAAAGTAAGAATTCGAGAAAATAAAATATGGATGTATGTTGGAGGCGTCGCAATGCTAGTGCCACCATCTATACATACACCGAACCTTTCAAAAAAATGGGCCTGGATGACTTTAGGTGGACCAATCACGAGTTTAGTATTCGGTATTGTATCAGGTTACATATATATGGTGAGTTATTACCATATGCTTTTATACTTTTCTGTTTTACATTTTGCAATTTTCGCCGTCACAGCAATTCCAATTAAGGGAACGCTATTAAGCGATGGCATGCAATTTCTTATTTTAATTAAAGATGATGAAAAGGCTAAACAACATTTATTTAACATTCAAGTATCCAGCGAGTTATTAAGTGAAAAAAGTCTGAAAGATTGGGATGAGAGATTAGTAGAAATTAGTGAAGAAAAGCTAAAAGAGAACAAAGGTATAAGAGATATAATGAGCGGACTAATGCTTGTCTTTTTTGCTCGCTCTGATCAAGAGGGAATGGAAAAAGGGATATTGTATTTGGAAAGAACTGTACAATTACCTGTAACGAAAGAAAATAAATTTTTCGTTAGTAGTTTTCATAGTTGGTATCTTTTATATAAAGTACTGTATCAGGAGGAAAGTCTTTCCCTGCAAGAAGCGAAAGAACATGCAAAGGCAATTACAAGATTGGACTTACATGGGTATTACCGTACACAAGGCATTCTTAAATATCTAGAGAATGATAAGGAAGCTTGCCACGTTTATATGAGGAAAGCTGATAAAGAATTGAAGAGCGCTGAGAAGAGTGAAATAGGATATTTACAATTAGAGAGAGAATGGTTTGAGCAATTGAAGGAGAGGGTATCTTACGATGGGTGAGGTATCCTCTTTTCTATATGTAATCTTATGCCGTTCCGTAAAAAGCCTGGGGCGAGTAAAATGAGGTAAGAAGAGCAAAGCTTGGAGGAAGTAAATATGGAGATTTTAACGATTATTTTGTTAGTTTTACTCATCTATGCTGTTTTTAAAGTAGCATACGTAGCATTAAAAATACTCGCGATCCTATTAATTATCTTTTTAATCGTAGAGTTTGGCAGTAAATTGCTTGGGGGATAGGGTTTAGGGATGTCGTTAAAGCGATATCCTGTGTTGAAACATCGATATAATGAAAAAATCGTTGATATATTTCAGGGAGTACCACGTAGGGTATATGAGATGATCTAAAAAAGCTGGAAGAGTATCTTCCAGCTTACGAGTTACTTTCAATTTGTTGGCCATTTTCTTCTTCGTGGTCTTGTAATAGGTTGAATACGTCTGCTAGGCAGAATGCGATAAACCAAGTCCATAGACCGTGGAAGAAAGCTGAGCTTAATTGAAGTGGTAATGTATAGTTTGTCATTGAGTAGGAAATACATCCGCCAACGATTCCGATCATTGTTAATAACATTGTTTTTTGAGCATTTTCTTCTGGATTAAAGAGGAAGAAAATGTATCCACCTAAAATTGAAGCGCTTACAAGCGTTTCGATTCCATTAAAAATGATATTCTCTCCAAGCTGAATGTTTGTCCAGAAACAGATTGCACCGCCGACGATGGCAAATAGGACAGCTAGTGTGTATCGTACATATTGATTCATATGTTCATCTCCTTATGTAATAAGATGATTTGGAAGTCAAAAAGGTAGGTATAGTATATTGAAGTGAATTTTAGTTGTACGTATCTTTTTATAAAAAGATCAGTGAAGAATAACTAAGATGATCGGTTTTTTTAAAAAAACCGTTACGTGTATGGTGTCTGAAATATACCCGACTTCTCGTTTCTTTTTGCTTATAATAATAAGAGAAACTTCCAAGTCTATATACTCTTTTTTGTAAGTCTACTTTTATTATAACACATTTAGTGCCACAATTATAGAATTATCTGATTTTGTAATAAGTGTAAAAAATAAAAAGCGCAAGGAATTGCAGTTCCTTGCGCCTTTTTATATACGTTTGAAACGTCCAACGATTTCAACGGTTTCAGTAATATTCATAAATGCTCGATTGTCTACTTGGCGAATGATTCGTTTCATTTCGCCTAACTCGTAGCGAGTTACGACAGTGTAAATCATTTTCTTCTTATGGTTTGTATAGCCGCCGACAGCATCTACCATTGTTACGCCACGTATGCCGTGATGTAATAGTGAGCTTTTTATTTCCTCACCTTTTTCTGTAATTGTCATTATCGTTAATTTAATATGTTTTGTATGCACGGCATCAATTACTTTGCTGACTACAAACCGACTAATTAACGTATAAAGCGTAATATCCCATCCGAAAATAAATCCTGCTGCAACAAGTAAGATTAAGTTGAATCCAAAGATGATTGCTCCAATTGAAACATCGCGATGTTTCGCTACAATCAATCCAACAACATCAAAACCACCTGTTGAAGAAGCAAATCGGAATATGATTCCTGAGGCTGCACCGCAGATGACACCACCGAATACACAAGATAATAAAATATCGTCTGAAACTTGGTGTACCGGGATAATGTTCATCGCTAAAGATGATACAGCTACAAAGTATGCCGTTAAAAAGGTTGTCTTCTTACCTAAGTAAAAGTGACTTAAAATAAGAAGCGGAATGTTTAGTAAAAAGATAAGTGCTCCGATATTGTAGTGCATTAAATAACCGATAATCATCCCTACACCAGCGAACCCACCGCTAATCATATTATGCGGGATAAAAAACATATTCATAGAAATTGCATACAAAATAGAAGCTATAAAAATAACAACTAACTGTATGATAAATTCTAAGTGAAATGTTTTAGCTGCTGGGAAGGATAAAAAGGCGGTGTCGGGAACGTAATCGGCGTCTCCTAGTTGACCCATAGTATGTTTCATCTCCATATTCATTTTTGATTACAAGAAGAGAATAAAGCTTTTTTCAAAAACTGGCAATAGTTTTATTATAATGCAAAAATTTTATAAATTTCTAACAAATCAAACCTATTCAAAGATACGTGTGAATATACTAAAGAAAGCGAATACATTGGTTTTCTAGCATAGTTTTTTGAAAAAATATGCAAAATTCTTTTTTGAAAATAAAAGGAAATAGAGAATGTTTGTTGAATGTGCTAAAATGACTTTATTAAGGATGTGAAGCGATGGAATTTTTATTGCAGGATGCAATTCTATATATATCGTTTGTAACGACAGCGCTTTGTGTATTAGAAGTCTTTTTTCTTGCTAACGTTTCTCGCTTTGTGCGTCAGCAAGCATCGAGCGGTAGACAGAGAGCTTTTAAACTAGTTGATACGTGTGAAGAGGGTACAAGAAATGTACCGCTATTTTCTATTTTTTATAAATATGGAATGATTCGTTCTGTCCGCAGACAAGAATCGAGCGGAGAGAGTGACGAGGTAGGTCCGTATACACCAATGTTTCGCTAATTAATTACGAAACATTGGAGGAATGAACATGTTAAAATCATACCGAGCTGGGCTCATTAGTTTATCATTATTACTTGTTTTTGTTTTATCTGGCTGCAGTAATGCAGGCACAATTGATTCACATAGTACGGGAATTTGGAACCATTATTTCGTATATCCAATATCGTATATGATTCAATTTGTTGCTCATCATATATCTGGTGGAAGCTTCGGGATTGCGATCATTGTCATTACGCTTGTTGTTCGTTCAGCACTGATTCCATTAGCTGTTTCGCAATACCGTAGTCAAATGAAAATGAAAAAAATGCAACCTGAATTACAGAAGCTGAAAAAGAAACACGGTGATGTGGGTAAAGATCTTGAAAAACAAAAGCAGTATCAAAAAGAAATGTCAGAACTAATGAAATCAGGTGGTTGGAATCCGTTAGCTGGTTGCTGGCCAATTTTTATACAAATGCCGATTTTCTCTGCTTTGTATTATGCGATTAGCCGAACTGAAGAGATTCGTACATCTTCATTTTTATGGGTGAACCTAGGACATGCAGATCCATATCATATATTACCGATTATTGCAGCGTTAACAACATTTATCCAAATGAAGGTGTTCCAATCAAATATAACGCCTGGAGAGCAAGTGCAAATGCTGAAAATACAGCAAATTATGATGCCAGCAATGATTTTATTTATGGGATTTGCGGCACCGTCAGGACTTGTGTTGTACTGGATTACAGGTAACTTATTTACAATGACACAAACAATTGTATTAAGAAAAATAATGGAACGTGAAGAATTACAATTACAAAAAGCTTAGAACAACGCCGCTCGTGATGAGCGGTGTTTTTTATTTGCATCGTTAAGGAAATTTTAAGAAACCAACATTACTATAGGCATTGTACACGAAAGTGTACATGCTTTAGAAATATGAAGGAGGAAATTTCCTATGAAGAAGAAAACAGTTGGGTATTTAGCAATTGCAGGTGCTTTATCATTTGGAATTATAGGAGGAGCCTGCATACCAGCATTTGCGGCAACGAATACGCAAGCAGCTGAGCAGCCTACAAAAACGGCGAAAAAGGATTTAGATGCCGCTACAAAACAAAAAGTAAAAACGATTATGGATGATACGAAGAAACAGTTAGAGCAACTAGGTGTGAAACTTCCAGAGAAAGAGAAACGTAAAGATATGTTTGCGAATCTAGATGAGGCAACAAAAGAAAAAGCGAAGTCGATTCTAGAGCAGGAGAAGTCTGGGAAATTAACACGCGAACAAGCACAAGAGGAATTAACAAAGTTAGGCGTGAAATTGCCAGAGAAGGGTAAACATGTTGACATGTTTGCAGGGTTAGATGATCAAGCGAAAGAAAAAGCGAAGTCGATTTTAGAGCAAGAGAAATCGGGTAAATTAACACGTGAGCAGGCACAAGAGGAATTAACAAAGCTAGGAGTGAAATTGCCAGAGAAGGGTAAGCATGTTGAAATGTTTGCAGGGTTAGATGATCAGGCAAAAGAAAAAGCAAAGTCGATTCTGGAGCAAGAGAAATCGGGTAAATTAACACGTGAACAAGCACAAGAGGAATTAACAAAACTAGGAGTGAAATTGCCAGAGAAGGGTAAGCGTGGTGACATGTTCGCGAATCTAGATGAGGCAACAAAAGAAAAAGCGAAGTCGATTTTAGAACAAAAGAAGTCAGGGAAGTTAACGCGTGAACAAGCACAAGAGGAATTAACAAAACTAGGTGTGAAACTTCCAGAGAAAGAGAAGCATGAAGACATCTTTGCAGGCTTAGATGATCAGGCGAAAGAAAAAGCGAAAGCAATTTTAGAAAATGAAAAGAAACAATTAGAGGAATTAAATGTTGATCTTCCTCACCAAAAATTTTTTATGAAAAAAGATGAGAAATAATTGAGCAATGTCGTATCTTTCGTGTGGGCAACCGGAAGGTACATATTTAGGACCGATTTCTTAATGTGGAAATCGGTCCTTTTGATTGGAAATTAGAGAAATATAATAGCATCTGTTATAATATAAGAAGAGGAATATTTCTTTTGTTATATAAAAAAATATATTGATTTTTTCTAACAATTCAATATAATGGGAAATAACTACAAAATTCGACATCAAGAAGTGATGATGAGGATATGATCAATTTTTTACGATTCTCAGAGAGGGAAGTCTTTGGCTGTGAGCTTCCTAATACGGGAAAATCGATTACCACCTCTGAACTGCAGCAGTGAACGGATATCTAGTAATTGCTTGCCGGCAAAAACCGTTATTTAGACTTGAGAAATTGGTGAAGTGTGTCACTTTACTAATTGAAACAAGGGTGGAACCACGAATACAACACTCGTCCCTTTTTTAGGGAGGAGTGTTTTTTTATTTCATTTTTGCATCACACTAGAATTGGAAGGAGGATACGCAGCATGCATCATGATGAGAAAAACAAAATTGGTTTAACAGTTGCACTTTCTATCGTAGTAGGAACTATTATTGGGTCTGGTGTGTTTATGAAACCAGGGAGCGTATTAGATTACTCGGGGAGTTCTAATATGGCAATTCTTGCTTGGGTAATTGGTGGTCTGTTGACGTTAGCAAGCGGTTTGACAGTAGCCGAAATTGGGGCGCAAATTCCGAAAAATGGTGGGTTGTATACGTATTTAGAGGAGATTTACGGAAGTTTTTGGGGGTATTTATCTGGCTGGATGCAAACAATTGTTTATGGACCAGCTATTATTGGAACGTTAGGTTTGTATTTTAGTTCTTTAATGATCAATTTTTTCTATTTAGATAAAGTATGGAATTTACCAATCGCAATTGGAACAGTTGTGCTCCTAGGCGTTGTAAATAGTATGGGAACAAAATATGGGGGCATCGTCCAAACGGTTACGACAGTTGGGAAGATGATTCCGATTATATTAATTGTTGTGCTAGGGTTTTGGAAAGGGAATAGTGATATCTTCAACGTAGTTGTACCGATATCAGAAAATCAAAGTATCGGGATGGCAATTTTAGCAACTTTATTTGCCTATGATGGTTGGATTTTACTCGCTTCTATTGGCGGAGAAATGAAGAATCCAACAAAGTTATTACCGAAAGCGATGACGGTTGGGATTGTAATTGTAACAGCTGCTTACGTATTAATTAATTTAGCGTTATTAAATGTATTACCAGCGGCGAAAATCGTAGACCTTGGAGAAAACGCAACAGCGACAGCTGCGGGCATGTTACTTGGAGAGTATGGCGGAAAAATTATTAGTATTGGTATTATCATTTCTATTTTCGGTTGTTTAAATGGAAAGATTTTAACGTTTCCACGTATTCCGATGTCGATGGCAGAGCGTGGACACCTTCCGTTTTCTAAGTTTATCGCAAAGGCACATGAAAAGTTTAAAACACCAGCGAATGCGATTACTGTGGAAATCATATTAGGAATTATTTTAATGCTTATTAGTGATCCGAATAAGCTATCTGAGATTTCCGTATTCATTATTTATATTTTCTATGTAATGACGTTTATTGGTGTCTTTATTTTAAGAAAGCGTAACAAGGATAAAGAGCGTGCATATAGTGTACCGTTATTCCCGATTGTACCAATTGTTGCGATTTTAGGATCGTTGTTTGTACTTGGAAGTGCGATTATTAACGATCCGGTAAGTTGCTTCTTATCGATTGGAATTGTATTTACAGGACTTCCGGTATATTGGTACTTAAATAAGAAGAAAGAAACTGAATGATAGAAGGGTAGGTGTATAATACGCCTACCCTTTTTACTGTAAAAAAATTGTACTTGCTTACAGTTTCTATTTTGGTTACTATAATAGTAGTAACCAAAATAGAAAGCGTGGGGAAAGACTTGAATTTTCGTGTATATATTTTAGCTATTGCGGCTTTCGTAGTCGGAACGGTTGAGCTAATTATAGGGGGAACGCTCGATTTAGTTGCCAATGATTTAGGTGTATCAATTAGTGCAGCTGGTCAGCTAATAACAATATTTTCAGTAGTATTTGCTTTGTCAGGTCCAGTTTTATTAGCATTAACAGGCAAGTTTGAAAGAAAGAAATTGTATGTTGTGGCATTATCAATTTTCTTAATTGGAAATATCATTTCGGCATTTAGTGTGAATTACGAGATGTTAATGTTCTCGAGGGTCATTTGTGCAGCGAGTGGATCGCTTATTATTGCACTATCGGTAACACTTGCTTCTAGTGTAGTAGAACCGCATTTTCGTGCGCGTGCAATTGGAATCATTTTCATGGGTATTAGTGGATCACTCGTACTTGGAGTACCGCTCGGTCTTGTACTCGGAAATGCATACGGATGGCGTGCGCCATTTGTATTAATTTCGATATTAACAGTTATGGCAATCGCTTGTATTT
Source organism: Bacillus cereus (assembly GCF_015071065.1). Taxonomy (GTDB): domain Bacteria; phylum Bacillota; class Bacilli; order Bacillales; family Bacillaceae_G; genus Bacillus_A; species Bacillus_A cereus_BA. The sequence continues at coordinate 301,647 of NZ_VOVA01000004.1, forward strand.
CATTATTCTTAACGAAAGTACCACCGACATCGGTATTATCAGTAAGAGAGCAAATTGCTACGTTAAAAGATAAAAAAATTGTAAGTGCACAGTTAACATCATTTTTATTTTTAACGGGTCATTTAACGCTATATGCATATTTAACGCCGTTTTTAAAAGATGTCATGCATGTTGAAGCGAATTGGATCAGTGTGTTTTACTTCATTTTCGGAATCGCAGCGGTACTTGGAGGCGGCCTTGGGGGCTTGCTTGCTGATAAATGGGGATCGAAGAAAAGCATTATTTCCATCATTATCGTATTTGCATGTGCAATCTTCATTTTGCCACTAATGACATTCTCATTCCCGCTCTTCATTATTATGATGGGGCTTTGGAGTATGCTTAGCTGGGCGATTTCGCCAGCGCAGCAAAACTATTTAATTGAAATTGCACCAGAATCAGCTGGTATTCAGCAAGGTTTAAATAACTCTGCACTTCATTTAGGAATTGCGCTCGGTTCAACAGTGGGCGGAGTTGTTATTGAAAAATCATCTGTTATATATAACGCTTGGGTAGGCGGCGTTTTCATTATATTGGCGCTACTTTGTGCGATTTTCTCTATTACGAGAGGACGCTCGAATCAGCTTACGAAAGAAGAATCTATCGTTTGATAGGTTCTTTTTTTTTGTGAAAAATTGCAGGGGTTAGTAGAGAAATGGAGAAGGAAGTATATAGCGAGGTGATAGTATATGGATTATTCAATTATTGGTTTTATATTCACAGTACTTCCGTTATTTGTGATTGTTTTTGTTTTTAGATGGATTCGTTTCATCTATCAAAATTCTGAGAAGCAAGTAGAGCAAAATGAGAAAATTATTGGGCTATTGATGGAGATAAAGGAACAAAACGAAAAGGAGTCTAGGTGAAAAACTAGACTCCTTTCTTTTGTAGTCAATTAATACCTCAACTTCATCAACAAACTCTTAATTTCTTCATCCTGCATAAAGAGATCAAGATGCTTCTCTGTAATCTTCGCAAGTGCAACGTCATGATAGAAGAACTCCGTAAAGAACTTCACGAAAGGTTGTGACATTGTTTTCATCGCTTGCCATGATTCTTGCTCCACACCAGCAAATAAAATTTCGCGATCGTCAACGATGAGTAGTAAATAACGCTCTAATGCGTTAGGTTCTTGAGCTGGGATTAAAAAATGCATGTTTTCTAAGTCTGTTTCCACTTTTCCAACTATGAGGGACTCGACTTGGACGCCTTGTTTTGCTTTTTGTTCTAGTAAAGGAAGATATTCTAAAAGGGTATCATTCCATGCGGAGATGCGTATGGATTCTTTCGCATCTTCTACAAGTTGCCTACTTTGTACTTTAATAGAAGACTGCATTTTTAAACTCCAAACACGGTCATCTGTAAATGACTTTTTAGAAATATTATTTTCAAGTTCTTTAATATTAGATTGGAATTCTGTCGTTAACTTTTCAATTGCTAGCTTGAGTGGTAATGCTGTATATAATTTTTTCTTTTCTGAAACAGAATCCATTACCATTCCTTTGTCGATTAGACGTGCTAACACTTCGTATATTTTTGCTTTTGGAACACCCGAATGTTTAACGATAGTTGTTGCATCTAATGGTTCATTACTTGATACGACAACTTCATAGGCCTGGCTTTCATATTGTGAGAAACCGAATTTTTGTAGCATAGTTCCCTCCGAACGAATGAGATTATATGTTAAGGATAATGAACTATTTGTTTTTACACAAGTGTTGTGATGATAACTAAGCTTATTGAAATGAGAATAAATTTCAATTTTTTAAACTATATAGGATTGAGCTTTCAGATTTATCTATTATACTTAATATAGTGATTAATACAATTAAATTCATCGAGAAGGGGATGCTTGAGGGAAGATGTTGAGAAGTTTACGTTTAAAAATTGCAGTAGTATTTTCGGTGCTTATTTCTATGATGTTTGTAATATTAGGTACAGCTATGTATCAATTACAGAAAGAAAAGGAAGTGCGTTCCTTAGACCAGTATTCACAAAATACGATGGACCTTGTGACAGAGCAACTTACGACATTTGTTCAAAGAACTGATGAAGATATGGGGTATTACGCGAACAGTGAGATGATTCGTAATATGCTTCAAGATGGGGTTACTCCAGAAGAGGAAGCGTTTTTAACGAAAGAGTTTGCGGAGTATAAAAAGAATCATCCCGGTATTTTAGATTTATATATTGGTACGAAAGATAAAAAAACATTAAGTGCCAATCTTGCTGAAGGTGGGCAAGTGCCAGAAGGATATGATCCAACGACAAGACCGTGGTATAAAGATTCAGAGGCTGATGTGAAAAGGGTTCATTGGGGACAACCTTCTTATGAAATTGCGACAGGAAAGTTAAGTGTAGGGGTTTCTAAAGCAATTACAGCTCAAGATGGATCTGTATTAGGCGTTGTTGCGATGGATGTATCGCTCGGAACAATTCAGAAGTTGCTTCACAATATTCAATACAATAATGACGGAGAAATGTTTATTATAAATGATAAAAATATGGCTCTTGTTTATCCAGAAAAAGTAGGGAAAGATGTTTCTAAAGAGCCACTTATGAAGAGTTTAAATAAAGAGGTAACAAAATATGCTGTCACTACATTAAAAGGTGAAGATGTAGTTGTTTATAGTCAGTCATTTGATGCGATGAAATGGAAGATAGGAATCTTTTATCCGAAACAAACGATTGATGGATTGTTAAGTAGTACGAGAAATACAGTTATTATAATGGCATGTATAAGTTTGTTGATTGGAATATTAGCTTCATATGTATTCTCAAGAAGATTAGCAAGACCATTACAACTATTAACAAATCACGTTCAAAAAGTAGCAGAAGGCGATTTAACGTTGCAAATGAAAGTGACAAGTAAAGATGAGGTTGGTATGCTTACGACTCACTTTAATGATATGGTTGAGCAAATGAATGAAATGGTAAGTAAAATTAAAAATAGTGTATCGACAGTACAGCAATCGACTCACAATCTGCATTATTTAACGAATGAAACTGTAGCAGCTAGTAGAGAGGTTTCAGGTGCAATGGATGATGTGAGCGGAGGCGCGTCTACTCTTGCTAATAGTGTAGATGAAGTTTCAGCACAACTTGAAAATATGGCACAGTCGATGGAACAAATGAATAGTTCCGTTGGTGAAATAAAGGGTGTGACGGGCAAAGCAGAGGAAGCATCTAAACAGGGGCTCAATACGATGCGGAATTTAGTTCGTACAAGAGGACAATCATCTTCTATCGTTGTTCATACAGAAGAAGCGTCTGGTAAGTTAGAGCAAAGGGTTGGATCGATTCAAAATGTGGTAGAACTTATAAAAGGTCTTTCGGATCAAACGAATTTACTAGCTTTAAATGCGTCAATTGAAGCAGCACGTGCAGGTGAGCAAGGTAAGGGCTTTGCTGTTGTTGCGGAAGAGGTTCGAAAATTAGCTGAACAATCAAAAATGGCAACAGGAGAAATCGCAACGATGATTGGAGATGTACAATTAGAAGTAAAACGAGTTGTAGAAGTTGTAAGCAAATTGAAAGATATTGCGGATATACAAAATAAAGTTACGACAGAGGCAGAGGCTGAATTCTGTACAATTATGTCAGTTGTAAATACTATTAGTACTTCAGTTGAAAAAATTGTAGAAGAGGTAAATAACATAGGTCACGAGCAAGGAGAAATTACAGAGGTAATGAACACAATTGCTGGTACAAGTCAAGAAAGTGCAGCTGTTTCTGAAGAGGTGAATGCAGCGACTGAGTCACAGGTTAATCATTTAGAAAAGGTAGCTCATACGATGGAAAGTTTGACAGAGCATATGCGGGACTTAGAAAGATTGGTTGAGCAGTTTAAAGTAGAGGAATAACATATTATTAAAATGGTAAAGATTTTGGTAAAATAGACAATGGATATATTAAGAAGCGATTTATAGGAGGCAAGTTACTATGGCAATTGTTGACGTATCGATTATTCCAGTAGGAACAGGTAATCCAAGTGTTAGTGAATATGTAGCAGAAGTACAAAAGGTATTAGAGAAAAATGCTGATCGCGTGAAGTATCAATTAACACCGATGAATACAGTGATTGAAGGGGATCTTCCTGTCATTTTAGAAGTCATTCAACAAATGCATGAAGTTCCATACACGAAAGGTGCACAGCGCGTTGCGACAACAATTCGTATCGATGATCGTCGTGATAAAGTAAGCACAATGGAGAAAAAATTAAACTCTGTTCGATCAAAATTATAAGAAAAAGCAGCGATCTTCGCTGCTTTTTTCATATAGGAGGAAAATAAGATGAGTGAAAAGTTTAATGAGCAATTTGATGGATTATTAGAGAAATATACAGAATTATTGCTAGGAGAAAGTAATGAGGAGCGAAAAGAGCAGGTACAGAAATGGGCACTTTATTCTTATATAGCTAAGACGATGCCAGCTTTAGTGAAACATTGGAATGAGACGTATCCAGATGCAAAAGAAGAGATGGTACAGTTAATTACGAACATTAAAAAGCTGAATGATGAGAAGCGAAATGAGAAGTAAGAAGGCTTGAGATAATGTTACCTCAAGTTTTTGTTATTAATATCCTCATATAATTTAGATGAAATATAAATGGTTTTGTGAGCATGTCGAATATTTTCGGCATGCTCATTTTTTCCTTAGTAAACTCGTTTTTTTTGAATGTCGAAAAATATTTTCTTCATATTTACAAACGAGAATATAGGGTTTTAAATGTTTTGATAGTATTTTATAAATTATCTAAATAATTATTTGTATCAAATAATTTTAAACAATGATATAATTTCGAAGAGGGGTAAAAAACAGATAAATTATAGTCGTAGGGGTGAATTACATGGAACAATTAATGCGAAATTCGTTTCTTTTCTTGTCTAAAAATAAAGCGCTAACAAAACTGGCTAAAAAGTACGGTTTACGCTTTGGTGCAGGTCGCTTCGTCGCAGGGGAAACGATTGAATTAGCGACAGCTGCAATTAAAGCATTAAATAAGCAAGGTCTTTGTGTAACAATCGATTATTTAGGTGAATTCGTTGATAACGAAGCGGAAGCAAATGAAATGGCTAGCGAATCGATTGAAGCGATTCGTGCAATTGGAAGAGAAGGTCTTAATTCACAGCTTTCTTTAAAGATGACTTCTATGGGATTAGATATCTCTGACGAAATTGTAATGAACAATATGCGCCGTATTTTAGAAGCTGCAAAAGAAAACGGTGTGTTTATTACAATTGATATGGAAGACTATACGCGCTGCGGAAAAACAATTGATATCTTTAAACAATTAAAATCTGAATACGATAATATTGGTACTGTTATTCAAGCTTATTTATATCGTACAGAAAAAGATATTGAAGATTTAAACGCTTATAATCCTAATTTACGTCTTGTAAAAGGGGCCTATAAAGAACCTGAAGAAGTAGCGTTCCCGGAAAAGAAAGATGTAGATGACAATTATAAAAAAATTATTAAAATGCACTTATTAAATGGAAATTACACTGCAATTGCTTCACATGACGAAGCGATTATTGAATATACGAAAAAACTTGCGGAAGAACATAACATTCCAAGGGATCAATTTGAATTCCAAATGTTATTTGGTATTCGTACAGAGCGTCAACTTGAGCTAGTAAAAGAAGGTTACAAAATGCGCGTTTACGTGCCTTATGGAAACGACTGGTATGGCTATTTCATGCGCCGTCTAGCAGAGCGTCCAGCAAACGTTGCGTTCGTATTAAAAGGTATGATCAAAAAATAACCAAGGAGAAAATACTCCTTGGTTATTTTAATTGCTCAAATGCGTAGTTCGCCATTTTCTTCGTATCAGGGTATAGCTGCGTACGAGTAGAAGATAACACGACGTTAATGACGCGTTTACCGTCTTTTTCATCAACTGTTACGACTGTGTATTTTCCGAGTGCTGATAAACCGCTTTTACTTCCAATCGCATATGGATCGTCATATAGTTCTTCTCGTCCATAGTTTGCAATTTTTGGAGAGCGCTCTGAAGTATGTAGAGTAGTACGTATTGAATTCATATAATCTAAAACAATTGGATACTTTAATGCTTCTTTCGTAATAATAGCAATGTCATAAGGTGATACTTTATTTCCAAGTGCATCAGCACCACTTGCGTTTTTGAAAGTCGCATGCTTTGTACCAAGTTCCTTCGCTCTAGCATTCATCATTTTCACAAACTCTTCTTTTGATCCCGCAATATGTTCAGCGATTGACTCAGCGATTGGGTCTGCACTAATAATAAGCATAAGTTTTAATGCCTCATCACGTTTTAACTTTTCACCCGCGCGAAGCTTAATCTTCTTACTTTGACTTTCCGTTTTAATCGCATTCTCTGTAACCGTAATTTCTTCATCTTCTTTCACATTCTCTAGTAAGAGTAAGGTAGTCATCATTTTCCCTATACTAGCGGGATAAGAGCGTTCATCTTCCCGTTTTCCATACAAAATTTCACCTGTGTCTGCATCGATTGTAATCCCATATTGCCCAGTAATGTTAGGCTGATCTACTCTTACATCATTTTGCCTTTGCGCGTAAGAAAAGAAAATCATCCCTGTAAATAGTGTGGCGATCATTACAATCATAATTATTGTTCGTTTCATCGTCGTTCCCTCTTTTGTTTTCCATATGTACAAATAAATTGGGCAGAAAAAGCAGCCATTAATCATTATGCCACGTTCTCTGCCCAAAAATATAGCGTTATTTTTCGCCCATATTATGCTTCTTATATTGTTGGTTGTTACCTTGACGCCCTTTTTCAACACCGTGATTATGCGGACCTGCATTTCCAGTTACGCTTGCTGCGCTAATTCCAGCTTTTGAAGGGTTCTTCTTAAGTTTTGCCATATATATTCCTCCAGTTTCGTCAGATTATAAAAAGGAAAAGTGCATTTTAATGAAGAAAATACACATGTATAGCATAGCCAAATGAAAGAAATATATTTATTTCAGAAAATTTTATCAATAAATATATTGCGAAAATTCAAACTGTATCATATATTTATTAGTAGAGGCTCACTCATTGATTGCGACTTATGTCGAAAAATTGAATGAGCATTCATTCAAGAATAGGGGGAGAAATGGATGTTCCAAATTAAAAAGGCTGCTGTTCTAGGTTCAGGCGTAATGGGTTCAGGAATTGCGGCACACTTAGCTAATATTGGTATTCCGACATTATTGCTTGATATTGTACCACCTGCGCTTACGAAAGAAGAAGAAGCGAAGGGACTTACATTAGAACATAAAAGTGTGAGAAATCGTTTTAGTAATACGGCTGTGCAAAAACTTGTAAAGCAAAAACCAGCTCCTCTGACAGTGAAAGGTAATCTAGCACTGATTGAAGCAGGTAACTTAGAAGATGATCTTGAGCGTCTTGCTGATGTAGATTGGATTATTGAAGTAGTAGTTGAAAACTTAAATGTTAAAAAGACACTATTTGAAAAAGTAGATGCTGTTCGTAAAACAGGCTCAATTGTGAGCTCAAATACATCAGGCATTTCCGTTGAAAAAATGGCAGAAGGTCGTTCAGACGACTTCCAGAAACACTTCTTAGGAACACACTTTTTTAACCCACCACGATATTTAAAACTTCTAGAGGTAATACCGACGAAAGAAACTGATCCACAAGTATTAAGCTTCATGAAACTATTTGGCGAAGACGTTCTTGGAAAAGGCGTTGTTATCGCAAAAGATACACCAAACTTTATTGGAAACCGCATCGGTACGTATGGCTTGCTTGTAACGCTTCAAGAAATGATTAAGCGTGGCTATAGTATTGGAGAAGTTGACTCTGTAACAGGTCCATTAATTGGTCGTCCGAAGAGCGCAACGTTCCGCACATTAGATGTTGTTGGTTTAGATACATTTGTACATGTTGCAAATAACGTATATGAAAATGTACAAGAAGAAGAGCGTGATGTATTTAAAGTACCTGCTTTCATGCATGACATGCTTGATAAAAAATGGCTTGGAAGTAAAACAGGTCAAGGCTTCTTCTTAAAACAAGGAAAAGAAATTTTAGAATTAAATCCAGAAACGATGGAATATGAAGCGCGTAAAAAATTAAAAGCTGCATCCGTAGAGTTAAGTAAGCAAGAAAAAGGATTAGCGAATAAATTGAAAGCGCTTGTATACGCGAAAGATCGCGCAGGAGAGTTGTTATGGAATATTATCACACCAACTCTTTTATACTCTGCAAAACTTCATAAAGAAATTGCTGACGATATCGTTGCAATTGACCAAGCGATGAAATGGGGCTTCGGCTGGGAGCAAGGACCATTCGAAATTTGGGATGCAATCGGCGTTGAAAAGTCCGTTCAAAAGATGGAAGAAAACGGCGCAGTTGTTCCTACTTGGGTGAAAGAAATGGTAGAGAAAGGTTTCACTACTTTCTATAAACATGATAATGGCGATAGCTACTATTACGACAATGGTGAATATAAGCTAATCGAACGTAATAAAAAAGCAATTTCTCTTAAGCAGTTAAAAGAGAAAAACGGTGTGTTAAAGAAAAATAGCGGAGCGAGCTTAATTGATTTAGGCGATGGCATCCTTTGCTTAGAATTCCATTCGAAGAGCAATGCAATCGGTATGGATATTACACAAATGATTAACTACGCTGTTGATGAAGTAGAGAAAAATTATAAAGGTCTTGTTATCGGAAACCAATCGAAGAACTTCTGCGTTGGTGCGAACCTTGCAATGATTTTAATGGAAGCACAAGATGACAACTACTTTGAAATTGAGTGGGTTGTGAAAAATTTCCAAGATGCAATGACGAAAATTAAGTACTCTTCTAAGCCAGTTGTAGCAGCGCCATATGGTATGACGCTTGGCGGCGGTACAGAAGTTTGTTTACCAGCAGCGAGCATTCAAGCTTCTAGCGAAACATATATGGGCTTAGTAGAAGTTGGTGTTGGCTTAATCCCTGGCGGAGGCGGTAACAAAGAGCTATACATTAAACACTTAAACAAAATGGCAAATGGCGTAGAATTCGACTTACAAAAAGTTGCGAATAAAGTATTCGAATCTGTAGCGATGGCGAAAGTTTCTACATCAGCACAAGAAGCTTTATCGAACAACTTCTTAGGCGATAAAGACGGTATTAGTGTGAATGGTGATCACTTACTATATGATGCGAAACAAAAAGCACTTACTTTATATGAAGCTGGTTATAAAGCGCCGATCCGTAAAAAGATACCGGTTGTTGGTGAAACAGGATATGCAGCTCTTGTACTTGGCGCGGAAGCAATGCATTTATCAGGTTACATTTCTGAGCATGATCTTCACATTGCGAAGAAACTTGCATATGTCATTGCGGGCGGAAAAGTGCCGTACGGAACAGAAGTTGATGAGCAGTATTTATTAGATGTAGAACGTGAAGCATTTATTAGCTTAGTAAGTGAGATGAAATCACAAGCAAGAATGCAGCACATGCTTGTAAAAGGAAAGCCATTACGTAACTAATAACGAGGGGAGATATCGTTCATGAGAGAAGCTGTCATTGTTGCGGGAGCAAGAACACCAATTGGAAAAGCAAAGAGGGGTTCATTAAAAACAGTTCGTCCTGACGATCTAGGGGCGTTAGTAGTAAAGGAAACGTTAAAGCGTGCGAATTATGAAGGACCAATTGATGATTTAATTTTCGGTTGTGCGATGCCAGAAGCAGAACAAGGTTTGAATATGGCGCGTAATATCGGCGGGCTAGCAGGACTTTCTTACGATGTTCCAGCTATTACAATTAACCGTTACTGTTCTTCAGGTTTACAAAGTATCGCTTACGGAGCAGAACGCATTATGCTTGGTCACTCTGAAGCTGTATTATCAGGCGGAGCGGAATCAATGAGTTTAGTTCCGATGATGGGACACGTTGTTCGTCCGAATAGTCGCCTTGTAGAAGCAGCTCCAGAATATTATATGGGTATGGGACATACAGCCGAGCAAGTTGCTGTGAAATATGGAATTTCTCGTGAAGAGCAAGATGCATTCGCGGTAAGAAGTCATCAACGTGCTGCAAAAGCATTAGCTGCAGGGAACTTTGCTGATGAAACAGTATCTGTAGATGTAACATTACGTACTGTTGGAGCAAACAACAAACTGCAAGAAGAAACAATCATTTTCGCACAAGACGAAGGTGTAAGAGCAGAGACGACGCTAGACATTTTAGGTAAATTACGTCCAGCATTTAACGTTCGCGGTTCTGTAACAGCTGGTAACTCTTCACAAATGAGTGACGGTGCAGCATCTGTACTATTAATGGATCGTGAAAAAGCAGTGAGCGATGGCATGAAGCCACTTGCAAAATTCCGTTCATTCGCAGTAGCTGGAGTACCACCAGAAGTAATGGGAATCGGCCCAATTGCTGCAATTCCGAAAGCGTTAAAATTAGCTGGTTTAGAGCTATCTGATATCGGCCTATTCGAACTAAATGAAGCATTCGCTTCTCAATCTATCCAAGTTATTCGTGAGCTTGGTTTAGATGAAGAAAAAGTAAACGTAAACGGCGGTGCAATCGCACTTGGACATCCACTTGGCTGTACAGGAGCAAAACTAACACTATCCCTTATTCACGAAATGAAACGCCGCAACCAACAATTCGGTATCGTAACAATGTGTATCGGCGGCGGAATGGGAGCAGCGGGAGTATTTGAATTATTATAAAAAGTGCAGGTGGCTTGCTCAGAACAGGAGGGCGTTGGAAGCCCTGACGAAGAGGCGCTTTTTGCCTCACAGGAAGGGGTGAAACGACCGACTGTTCTAGCCACCGGAACTAGATTGAAAAAAAAGTGGAAGCGGCTCGCTCGGAATGTGAGGGGGATGGAGCTTCAGACGAAGAGGCGCTTTTGGCCTCGTAGGAAGAAGTGAAGCCACCGAACATTCTAGCCGCTGGAACTGGATTATAAAAAAAAGTGGAAGCGGCTCGCTCAGAATGTGAGGACGCTAAAGCAAAGAATGGAAGCAACAAAGGTTTATAAAAATAAACAGGAGAGCCAGCCTCTTTCAAAATGAAAGAAGCGGCTTATGAAAATATGAAGGAGGAAATTTTCATGGAAAAAACAGTAGGAAATGCGGTTAAAGGCGGTAGCTTTTTAGTAGAGGAGATTACGATTGATCAAGTATTTACGCCAGAAGATTTTTCATCTGAGCATAAAATGATTGCAAAAACGACAGAGGACTTTATCGTAAATGAAGTTCTTCCAGAGCTTGAATATTTAGAGCAACATGAGTTTGATCGTTCTGTTCGCCTTTTAAAAGAAGCGGGAGAACTTGGTTTATTAGGTGCTGACGTACCAGAAGAGTACGGCGGAATTGGTCTTGATAAAGTAAGCTCAGCGTTAATCGCAGAGAAATTCTCTCGCGCTGGTGGTTTTGCAATCACTCACGGTGCTCACGTTGGTATCGGATCTTTACCAATCGTATTATTCGGTAACGAAGAGCAAAAGAAAAAATATTTACCACTACTTGCAACTGGTGAAAAATTAGCTGCATATGCATTAACTGAGCCAGGTTCAGGATCTGATGCATTAGGTGCAAAAACAACTGCACGTTTAAATGCAGAAGGTACGCATTACGTATTAAATGGTGAAAAACAATGGATTACAAACTCTGCATTCGCTGACGTATTTATCGTATACGCAAAAATAGACGGCGAGCACTTCTCAGCATTTATCGTAGAGAAAGAATATGCTGGCGTATCTACAAGCCCTGAAGAAAAGAAAATGGGTATTAAATGTTCTTCAACTCGTACGTTAATTTTAGAAGATGCGTTAGTACCGAAAGAAAACCTACTTGGTGAAATTGGTAAAGGTCATATTATTGCGTTCAACATTTTAAATATCGGCCGTTATAAATTAGGTGTTGGTACAGTTGGATCTGCGAAACGTGCAGTAGAAATTTCAGCACAATATGCAAATCAACGTCAACAGTTCAAGCAACCAATCGCTCGTTTCCCATTAATTCAAGAGAAACTTGCGAATATGGCAGCGAAAACATATGCAGCTGAAAGCTCTGTATATCGTACAGTAGGTTTATTCGAAAGCCGCATGAGCACATTATCTGAAGAAGAAGTAAAAGACGGTAAAGCAGTAGCAGCTTCTATCGCTGAATATGCAATCGAGTGCTCTTTAAATAAAGTATTCGGTTCTGAAGTGTTAGATTATACAGTAGATGAAGGTGTTCAAATTCACGGTGGTTATGGATTTATGGCAGAGTACGAGATTGAAAGAATGTACCGTGATTCTCGTATTAACCGTATTTTCGAAGGAACGAATGAAATTAACCGCCTAATCGTACCAGGTACGTTCTTACGTAAAGCGATGAAAGGTGAATTACCACTTCTTCAAAAAGCACAAAAATTACAAGAAGAGTTAATGATGATGATGCCAGAAGAAGTAGGCGATGAGCCATTAGCACTTCAAAAATATTTAGTAAAGAACGCGAAGAAAATCGGTTTAATGGTAGCTGGATTAGCTGCTCAAAAATACGGTAAAGCATTAGATAAAGAGCAAGAAATTCTTGTGAATATTGCTGACATCGTAAGCAATCTTTACGCAATGGAATCAGCTGTTCTTCGTACAGAAAAAGCAATTAAAACAACTGGTCTTGAAAAGAATAAACAAAAAGTGTTATACACTGAAGTATTCTGCCAAGAAGCATTCAACGAAATCGAAGCAGATGCGAAAGAAACACTTATTGCAGTTGAAAATGGCGACATGCTGCGCATGATGTTATCATCATTACGCAAATTAACTCGTCACACACCACTTAACGTAATTCCGAAGAAACGTGAAATCGCTGCGAAAATTTTAGAAGATGAGCGTTACACAGTATAATAGATGAGAGAGAACCAGTAGCCTGTTGGGGCTGCTGGTTTTTTTATTTTTACCGATGTTAAAAATAGTTTACATGATGTTAAAAATAAATTACAATTAAAATATAGAAAATAATGTAAAATGAGGATTGGTTATGAAACAGAGTGGAACGTTACAAAATAATCTCGTTGTACTAAGGGCAGAAAAACGCTGGTCACAAACTGATTTAGCGAACCAGGCTGGGGTAAGTAGACAAACAATCGCCTCAATTGAAGCGAATCGTTACAATCCATCTTTAATTTTAGCTTTTGAAATTGCACGTATTTTAGGGAAGGAATTTCATGAAGTTTTTCAATATAAGATAGAGGGGGAAACGAAATGAGTATTGTAATAGGGATAATAATCTCAGTAGCAGGACTAATAGGTGTTTTATATTCAACACGTTTTCAGAAGAATGAGGGGGAAGACGAAAGGGGCGAGCATATTACGGGGAATGCAGCTAAAATTTCGTTATTTGTATTTTTATTTCTATATTTAGCTATCTTTTTAATTGGGAATCTATATTCATTGACAGGCGAACAATATAAATTAGCGAATTCATTTTTATTAGCAGGGGTACTTTGTTCTTATGCTTTAACTATCGTAGTTTTGAAAAGAAAATATTAAATGGAAAAGGGCTGTTTTACATATGCATGTGTAAACGGCTTTTTTTATGGAGGTAAAGGAGATGAAGTTAATAAGAGTAGGAACAGTTCATCAAATCGCATTTTTACCGCGCCTATTTCCGATTAACTGTTACTTTGTCGAAGAAGAAACAGGATTAACTTTAATTGATGCAGCTTTACCATTTTGTGCAAAGAAGATTTTAGAAGCGGCTCGAAAAATTGATAAACCGATTACGAATATTATTATTACTCATGCTCATGATGACCATATAGGGGCACTTGATGCGATAAAGAAAGAATTGCCGGATGTTCCGGTCTATATTTCTAATAGAGATGCTCGTTTACTTGAAGGAGATATGGCGCTGCAAAAGGGAGAACGAAACACGCCGATAAAAGTGGGGGTGTCAAAAAAGATAAAGACGATTCCAGGTATTCTTCTTCAAGAGGGTGATCAAATTGGTTCTCTTGTAGCGATTGCAGCTTCAGGTCATACACCAGGATCAATGGCGTTTTTAGATACGAGAAATGATGCTCTTATTGTAGGAGATGCATTTCAAACGAGAGGTGGAGTGGCGGTAGCAGGGCAATTGAAGTGGCTTTTTCCGTTTCCGGTGTTTGGGACTTGGGATGCAGAAGTTTCATTAACGAGCGCTCAGAAATTGCTGGAATATAAGCCGACTATATTGGCAACAGGGCATGGGAAGATGATTAAAGATCCATTATTGCAAATGCAGAGAGCAATTGAAGAAGCGGAAAGGAATTTAACTAGAAAGAGCCTCAAATAATTTTGAGGCTCTTTTTGCTAGATGATATTATTTTGCTGGTTTTAAAAATGTGTATATGGCTAAGGAAAAACAAAGGAAAATAAATGCGATAGGATCTTGATATGGATTAGGTTCAGAGCCCTTCTGGATTTCTGTAAGGAAGTCATGTGTTTTCATGTGTATCTCTCCTTTTATTCATAAATTTTATATGCAGTGAGAATCATGATGAATAAGTAAGGTGGTGTAATGACAAATAGTAAGAGGTGTTTTAAAATTTAGAGTTTTCATTTAACAATCATTATATAGTAATTTAATTTCTAAAACTATAGAATGTAAAGCTTTCATGATATGTAAAATTGCATATTATTCTTTTTAAAAATCTTGCTATATTATCTTTATATTTGTATTGAAAGATTTATGTTGAGATAAATGAAAACAAATGGAGGAATAGTATGAGTAAAACAGTATTAGACGCGTATAATGCGGAAAGAGAAGTAGATAACATAACATATAAAAATCTAGTTGTAATGATAGCAAGCATTCTAGGTTTCTCACTCTTAGGGGGATTATTCCTTGCTTTAGCTCTTGGGATTTTTGGAGAAGAGGTATTACGTGCTAATTTAGAGGGTTATTATTTACTCCTATTTGATGCAGCTGTTGTTACTATTGTTTTATTTGCGTATAAACCAGTGCTTCATTTTATTAAGGACATTTGGGATGTATCTGTTTTAAAAAATGGGAAAACCTACTTGTACTTATTAATAGGTTTTATCGTCATTGCATTAACTCAGTATGTAATGTTAGAGTTGTTTAGCTTTGAAAGTGCAGAGCAGCAACGAGATCAATTAGGGGGAGAGACACTCCAAAATAGTGTGATACAAAGCATTATATATGTGTTAAGTGTTGCTATAATTACACCGGTTAAAGAAGAAATTCTATTTCGAGGTATTTTATATCGATTTTTAGAAAAGAAATATAATTTTTTAGTTGGTATCATTATTTCCTCCTTCATTTTTGGGATTCTTCATAGTGGTTTTCCGATTACGGCAATAATTATGGGAATTGTATTTGCTATGTTATATAAGAAGACACAATCTATTGTACCTAGTATCATTTTACATATTGCATGGAACTTACTTGTGAGTATAAGTATGATTGTCTCTTTATAAAATTGAACGAATATTTAGCGTAAAAGATGAATGGCCTAGCTATTCATCTTTTATTTTGTTTATAAGTAGGAAAAGTTAATGCATACAAACCAAAAAGAACCAAATACTAATGACGAATGAACAAAGAAAGGCAGGTATGATCTATGCAAAATTTAACAGAGCTTGAAGTGGAAAACTTACGTCATTTAATTGGTGGACATGCGACGATTATTAACAAATTGGAGCAATATGCACAGGCATGTACGGATCCACAGTTACAGCAGATGCTGCAAAAAGATGCACAAGATGCGAGAAATACGAAACAACAATTAATGACTTTCCTAGGATAGGAGTGGACGGGATATGAATGAAAAAGATATGGTAAATGATTATTTAGCAGGATTAAATGCAAGTTTAACAAGTTATGCAAATTATATTTCTCAGTCTGATAACGAACAGTTACATCAAACGTTAATTCAAATTCGTAATCAAGATGAGATGCGTCAACGTAATATGTATGAATACGCGAAGCAAAAAAGTTATTACAAACCGGCAGCACCTGCTAATCCAATGATTGTAGAGCAATTGAAAAGTCAATTGAGTGCGGAATAATAGGATGAAAAAAACGAGCGAATGAAGTCGCTCGTTTTTTTGTTTTGTATATGTCAATAAATATATAATGAATATTTTTCCAGTTGTAACAAATATGACGAAAATAGAATATGACATTTCACAAAAAGGACAAAAACTTTGCTCAACATTTCACAAAGTATCCATGGTTTCTATCGTGAGAACCTCTATAATTAGGAATGTAAAGAACAAAAGAAATAGACTACATGATCAATTAGGAGAGATTGCTATGAATAGAAATACAAGAAAAATTGCAATTATCGGTACTGGATTAGTTGGATCAAGCTGTGCGTATTCCATTGTAAACCAAGGGATTTGCGAAGAGCTATTGTTAATTGATATAAATCATGAACGTGCAGTTGGAGAAGCGATGGATTTATCGCACTGCATTAACTTTACAAATACAAGAACAAAAGTATATGCAGGAAGCTATGAAGACTGCAAAGATATGGACATTGTCATTATTACAGCAGGACCAGCGCCGAAGCCTGGACAAAGTCGTTTAGACACTTTAGGAGCAAGCGCTAAGATTATGGAAAGTGTTGTTGGCGGCGTAATGGAAAGTGGATTTAATGGCATTTTCTTACTCGCATCGAACCCAGTTGACATTATTACATATCAAGTTTGGAAGCTATCTGGATTACCTAGAAATCGTGTGATTGGTACAGGTACATCACTAGATTCTTCTCGCTTAAGAACAATTTTATCTGAAATATTACATGTAGACCCTCGTAGTATTCATGGGTATTCATTAGGAGAACATGGTGATTCTCAAATGGTTGCTTGGTCTCATGTAACTGTTGGTGGAAAACCAATCTTGCAAATTTTAGAGGAACAAAAAGAACGCTTAGGTGAAATAGATTTAGATGAAATTGTTGAGAAGACTGCAAAAGCTGGATGGGAAATTTATAAGCGCAAAGGAACTACTTATTACGGAATTGGAAATTCTTTAGCTTATATTGCGCGCTCAATTTTCAATGATGATCACCGTGTTATCGCTGTTTCAGCCATTTTAGATGGTGAATATGGCGAATACGATATTTGTACAGGAGTACCAGCAATTATTACTAGAGACGGTATAAGAGAAGTGGTAGAACTAAACTTATCAGAAGATGAAGAAAGCCGCTTTGCAAAATCAAACGATGTTTTACGCGATTATATGAAAACAGTTGGTTACTAAATTATAGGAGAAGGTGAAACAAATGAAGGAATATATAATGTCTCGTGTGTTTAAAGCTTCTGCCGGAATCGCACAGGGTATTTTCGTATCCCTTGGAATTGGTTTACTGATCGAAAATATAGGAAGAATTGTTGATATTCCATTACTTATTACAATCGGAGTTGTTGCAAAATCACTTATGGCACCAGCAA
This sequence comes from Bacillus cereus, assembly GCF_015071065.1. Lineage (GTDB taxonomy): Bacteria > Bacillota > Bacilli > Bacillales > Bacillaceae_G > Bacillus_A > Bacillus_A cereus_BA. The sequence continues at coordinate 319,100 of NZ_VOVA01000004.1, forward strand.
TTGGAGCCGGGATTGCTTTTATGCTCGGTGCAAACGGACTCGTGATTTTTTCAGCGATGGTAGCTGGAGCAATTGGAGCTGGTTCAATTTCAATTACTGAAGCTGGTCTCATCATTAAAACAGGCGAACCAATTGGTGCATTATTAACAGCGACTTTAGCAGTTTATATTGGTAAACGATTAAGTGGAAAAACTGCTTTAGATATGATGCTCGTTCCATTTGCAGCCATATTAGGTTCTGGTTTAGTCGGTATTTGGTTAGCTCAAAATATTAGCCCAGTTTTAAATACAGTTGGAGCATTCATTAAAGATAGTTCAGCTGGTAGCCCATTTATCGCTTCTATCGTGATTGCTGTAGTTTGGGGACTATTACTTATCTCTCCAGCTTCATCAGCTGCGTTAGCGATAGCACTTAGCTTAGATGGTGTTGCAGGCGGTGCAGCACTTGCGGGGTGTGTTGCTCAGTTTATCGGATTCTCTGTTATTTCAGCGAAAGAAAATAATTTAGGTGGCATATTAGCTCAGGCACTTTGTACTCCAAAAGTGCAGTTGCCGAACATTACTAAAAATCCAATGATTCTCGTCCCAACTGTCGTCGCCAGTGCTATAGTGGGCCCAGTATCAGCATTAATTTTCCAACTGGAAGCAGGAAAAGAAATTGCAGGTCTTGGATTAAGCTCTCTTATCGCACCAATTAATTTAATTTCCAGCCAAGGATGGGAAGTTGTCCCAGCGATGGTAATCACTTATATCATCATCCCAGTAGCTGTTTCTTATATACTTTACATCGCTCTTAAAAAAGCAGGTCGTATTCATTCTGGTGATATGACTGTACCGCAATCTTAATTTGAAAATCTCCTTAATAATAGATAAAAGCAGACTGAAGCCACAGTCTGCTTTTTTGTTACGTTAAATTTTATGATTTTGTTTTACTGGAAATGAAGCAGTTTCTTTTGCTAACAATAGCTGAACACCGAAGTATAGTATGCTTGCAAGCGTCATTCCAGAAACGGCATCTATAAATGCATGCTGCTTCGTAAATAGCGTCGATAAAATAATAAGCGTACCGAAGAAAGTAAGAATGTAATATTCAAAAGCATGCTGTTCTCTACGCTTAAAGGCAGCTAACATAATTACAAATGTCGTAAGGACATGAATGCTTGGGAAGCAGTTTACTGGATGATCAATACTATAAATATAGCGGACTAGTTCGGAAAATACATCTGTTCCAACGACAGTTGGGCGTGGTACAGTTGTCTGCCAAAAAAAATAAATCGAAAAACAAGCAAGTTTTCCAAGAATTACACTACTTAAAGTGACATAATATTGCTTTCGATCAGCAAAACAGTAATAAATAAGTGCGCCGTATAAGTATGGAAACCAAAGTAAGTAAGGAATAATAAATGCTTTCACAAATGGAATCCAATCATCTACTACAGTTGTGACATCTACTGCGTGAACAGTAGATTTATTTAATACATCATAAAGGGGACTTACGAGTACGAGTAGAAGTATATAACTTAACGGAAGAAAAGGTGAAAGTTTAAATTTCTTCATGACAATCTCCTATGTTTTTTAGTAATGTAAATAAATTCAATTGATTATAATATAGAAACACGAATTGGGCTATCGATTTCACTTACATTTTCTTGAATTCACCTTACATTTTTGTCACTTGACTTAAAAGAAGGGGAGGGTGCTAAATGAAGCGTTTATCATATTTCTTAGTTTTTATATTGTTATGCCTAGTCGGTGCTGGGTGTGCAAAGGATAACGAAGGAGAGAAATTAGAATACAACGGGAGAGCACTCGTAATTGGAGTTGTTGGAGAAAAGCCGAAAGATACATTTAGGAACATAAAGTTTGAAAAAGTGAAGTTAGAAGAGATGCAGGAGAAATCAGCAAAAGTTGATGGTTTTTTCGTTACGAAAGAGTATTTTAAAGAGGCATCAAAGGAGCAGTATACGGACTTATTTTTATCGTTAAAGAAGCCGGTATTTTTTATTGGCTTACAAGATAGACCGTATTTGATTTTTACTAAAAAAGATTTAGATTATGATAATGCACCAAGGGATGAAGCGATGATGTATACGCAAGGATTTGTAAACATGGGAAACCCTGAAGGACAATATTGGGGTATGGGATTATATAATGATACTGTTTCGGATCGAAATATTCATAATATGTATATATTAGTATTTCAAACAATTTCAGATTATTTAAGTAGATGATGAAGGAGCCTTTAAAAGGGGCTTCTTATTTTTTAAATAAACGTTTGTTTAAGATATATGTTCGGTATGGAAAATCATGTTTTTCAACGGTGATATAGAAAAATATGAAATTAATCAAGCGTTTGTTTAAGATATATGTTCGGTATGGAAGAATTCATGTATTCCAAAGGTTGAGGTAGAAAAATATGAAATTAATCAAACGTTTGTTTAAGATGTATGTTCGGTATGGAAGAATTCATGTATTCCAAAGGTTGAGGTAGAAAAATATGAAATTAATCAAACGTTTGTTTAAGGTATATGTTCGGCGTGGGATGAGAAAAAAGTTTTAAAAAAATTATATATTTATTTTTTCTTAATAAATGGCGGAAAAATAAGAAAAATTAGCAGGATTATTAAAAATTATCACGAAATAAGTAAAAGTTTAGCGAATAATCGTTTGAAATAATAAAATGTTTTCTATATGATAAAGGTAAAGGTTAGTAAAAAAGTAGGTGAATTTATGACAGTAACATTTTATTCATATCCAAAGTGTGGCACATGTCAAAAAGCAAAGAAATGGTTTGAGGCAAACGATGTAGCATATGAGATGATTCATATTGTTGAAAATCCACCGTCAAAAGAAGATTTACGTAATTTACATGAGAAAAGTGAATTACCATTAAAAAAATTCTTTAATACAAGTGGAATGCGTTACCGCGAACTTGGTTTAAAAGATAAGTTAAAGGATGCAAGCGAAGACGAAATGTACGAGCTTTTAGCATCTGATGGCATGTTAATTAAACGTCCAATTGTAACAGATGGAACGAGTGTAACACTTGGTTTTAACGAAGAGCAGTTTGAAAGTGTGTGGAAAAAGTACCAATAAGGTATTTTTACATAATTAATACATTCACTGGAGGTACAGTCATGAGCATTCCAAATAATTTACGTTACTCTGAAGAACACGAATGGGTAAAAACAGAAGGTAATGCGGTTGTTATCGGTATTACTCATTTTGCGCAAGGTGAGTTAGGCGATATCGTATTCGTTGAACTTCCTGAAGTAGGTGCAACAATCCAAGCTGACGAGCCATTCGGAAGCGTAGAATCTGTTAAAACAGTTTCTGAATTATACGCACCTGTAAGTGGTAAAGTTGTAGCAGTAAACGAAGAATTAAGTGACCAACCAGAACTAGTTAACGAATCTCCATACGAGGGTGCATGGATGGTTAAAGTTGAACTTTCTGATGCAAGCCAAGTTGAGAAGTTATTAACTGCAGAAAAATATGCAGAAATGACAAACCAAGACTAATTATAGTCAAAGAAAAAGGACAGCCTTTGTGCTGTCCTTTTTTATTTTGTGTACATAATAAGTTTTAAATCACATATAAATGAATCAGCTATTAGGGGAATAACTTCTCTTCGGTAAGATTTCATGTGTTTTTTGTGCGAAAGAACCTTAGCCAACAGGGCTAAACAGTCGGTTCCGCTTTTCTTTATGATCCAGCTCCAGCGGCTAGATTGTTCGGTGGCTTCGCGTCTTCCTGCGAGGCAAAAAGCGCCTCTACGTCAGAAGCTCCATCCCCCTCACAATCTGAACGAGCCGCTTGCACTTTTCTTTTGCAAAAATAAACAGGAAACAACATGAAAATAACGAATATACTATATACTAAGTTAAAGGTTGTATAGTATATGGTGATCGGGTGATGACATATGATTTATGTGGAAAAAGTCATTATTGTAGAAGGTAAATCGGATAGAAGAAAGATTGAATCTATTATTCGTGAACCAGTGGAAATTGTTTGTACAAATGGTACAATTGGTTTGTCGAAAATGGATGAGCTCATTGATCAATTTTTTGATAAGGACGTATATGTGCTAGTGGATGCTGATGATGCAGGAGAAAAGTTAAGGAAACAATTCCGAAAAGAATTTCCGCAAGCAGAGCATATTTATATTGATCGCTCGTATCGCGAGGTGGCGACTGCACCTTCTTCACATTTAGCAAATGTGTTATGGGGAGCTGACATTGACGTTTATACAGAATATTTACGGTAAGGAATGATAGAAGTGATTGATTGGACAGGTGCCGAAGCTACAGCCCTAATAGGAAATGAAGAAAAAACAGTGTTATATGTGTATACACCAATGTGTGGAACATGCCAATTAGCAAAGAAGATGTTAACGGTCGTCGAGATGACGATTGAAGATTTGAAAATTGGAATGTTAGATTTAAATTATGCCCCGCATTTAGCGAAAGAGTATGGGATAGAAAGTGTACCGTGTTTACTTATTTTTGAAAATGGGACACTGATGAAGAAAATATATGCATTTCATTCGGTTGAATATTTATATACGGAATTAAAGTAGGCGGCAAGGTTTTTGCCGCCTCGACATATTTCTTGGGAAATATGTCGACATACATGATAGATACAGTATTTGTCGAGCGAAAGTAACAGGATTGCTCTTTAATAAGAGGGAATGGTATGTAATAGAAAGTGATATGAGGGATGTGATTTAGGATGAAATTATATTCTTTGCTTCAATCATTTGTAAATTACGCTAATGGTCAATATCATTTAGAACCGCTTTTAAGGCAAGGAGAAAGAACTGTTAATTTTCGTTTTGGAGATGAATGCTGTTCGTTACAAATTTCAAGAGATTATATAGAACTTTTGAAAGAGGCGAGAGGAACGGAACAAATCGTTTGTTTAGAGGAAGAGGATGTACAAAAATTAGTGACTGGAAATATGAGGTTGCAAACGTTAATGAGTGATGGACGGGTACAATATTCTGGAACGTATCGAACGATGTTATTAGTTGAATCGATGTTTCATATATGTAAACCGATGTCAGTCGGGGCTTAAAATTCTGAAGTTTCTTTTTTTGCGAAAAATTCTGTTGACACAGCGTGTGGATATTGATACAATTCAATTCATAAAATATAGACAATTTCATAAATTTTAAATCAGACGAAAATTTAATCTGATTTCTCTTATTAAGAGAGGTGGAGGGACTGTGCCCTGTGAAGCCCGGCAACCGTCAACTTATGTTGAAATGGTGCCAATTCCTGCAAAGCAAATGCTTTGAGAGATGAGAGAGAGGGATAATGTTGTTATATACGCATATAAACCTTTCTGCTTCTCTAGAAGCGGAAAGGTTTTTTTGTTGTTTGAATGCGGAGGACATTCAAACAACAAGGTGAGCAGTAGCGATAGATTACACGCATTAAAGATAAAAAAATGCGGAGTAGATCTAAACAAAATAGGGGTGAACACCATGATTTTATTAGAGAATGTAAAGAAAATATATAAGGCAAAAAGCGGTGATGTCACTGCTGTAGATAACGCCAACTTACAAATAGAGAAAGGCGAAATATTTGGTGTTATCGGATATAGTGGCGCTGGGAAAAGTTCTTTAATCCGATTGTTTAATCAGTTAGAGAAACCAACTTCTGGCCAAATTACAATTGCGAATCGTGTGATTTCAACGATTACTGGAAATGAGCTTCGTAAGGCAAGACAAGAAATTGGAATGATTTTTCAACATTTCAATTTACTTTGGTCACGAACTGTTCGTGAAAATATTGCATTCCCACTTGAAATTGCAGGTGTCGATAAGGCGGAGAGAAGAAAACGCGTCGATGAGTTAATCCATCTTGTTGGATTAGAGGGAAGAGGAGACGCGTACCCATCTCAGCTAAGTGGTGGACAAAAGCAACGCGTCGGGATTGCAAGAGCGTTAGCAAATAATCCACAAGTACTTTTATGTGATGAAGCAACGTCAGCTCTTGATCCGGAAACGACAGATCAAATTTTAGATTTATTGTTAGATATTAATAAGCGTCTCGGATTAACAATTGTATTGATTACGCATGAGATGCACGTTATTCGCAAAATTTGTAATCGAGTTGCTGTAATGGAGAAAGGGAAGATCGTAGAAACGGGTTCAGTACTTGACGTATTCCGTAATCCACAGCAAGACATTACAAAACGATTTGTACAGCAGTTAACTGATTCTGAAGATACGAATGAAACGATTGAAAGTTTAATAGAAAAGTATCCAGATGGAAAAGTAATTCGTTTGCAGTTTGTCGGTGAAGCGGTAGAAAGACCAGTACTTCAAAGGTTAATGCAGCGCGGTGATATAGAAGTTAGCATTTTGCAAGGAAATATCGCACAAACGAATAATGGCTCTTACGGAAGTTTAGTCGTTCATTTAAATGGTGAAGAAACAGCGATCCAGCAAGCGATAGAAGGAATTCATCAAGATCAAGTAGAGCTGGAGGTGATTGCACATGGATAAGTTAATCGCAAATATTGATTGGAATCAAATGTTAGAAGCAACTGGTGAAACGTTATATATGACGGCAATCGCAGCGCTTGCCACATTTGTGTTAGGACTTATTTTAGGACTATTACTCTTTATGACAGCGAAAGATAATTTATGGGAAAATAAAGCGATTAATACGGTGATTGGAGCATTCGTAAACATTTTCCGTTCTATACCGTTCATCATTTTAATTATTTTATTAATCCCATTCACAAAAATCCTTCTTGGAACAATTCTTGGAGCGAGTGCAGCACTGCCAGCTTTAATTATTGGCGCAGCACCGTTTTACGCGAGAATGGTTGAAATCGCACTTCGTGAAATTGATAAAGGTGTAATTGAAGCTTCAAAAGCAATGGGAGCAAAAACAAGCACAATTATTTTGAAAGTGTTAATTCCAGAATCGTTACCAGCGTTAGTATCTGGTATTACGGTTACGACTATTGCTTTAGTAGGCTATACAGCAATGGCAGGTGTTGTTGGTGCTGGTGGTCTTGGAACACTTGCTTACTTAGAAGGATTCCAGCGTGGAAATAACGATGTAACAATCGTTGCGACAATTTGTGTATTACTCGTTGTATTTTTCATTCAGTGGATTGGTGATAGTGTAACGACTCGAATAGATAAAAGATAATGAAAACAGGGGGATATTTCAAATGAAAAAATTATTACTTACAGCACTTATTTCAACTTCAATTCTGGGGTTAGCTGCTTGTGGCGGGAAAGATAAAGATGAAAAGAAACTTGTTGTTGGTGCTTCTAACGTACCGCACGCTGAAATTTTAGAAAAGGCAAAGCCGTTACTTGAGAAAAAAGGAATTGAGCTAGAAATTAAAAAATTCCAAGACTACGTATTACCAAATAAATCGTTAGCAGATAAGGAATTAGATGCAAACTACTTCCAGCACATTCCGTATTTAGAAAAAGAAATGAAAGATAAGAAATATGATTTTGAAATAGCAGGAAAAATTCATTTAGAACCGATTGGTGTATACTCTCAAAAATATAAGAGCTTAAAAGAGCTTCCAGACGGGGCGACAATTATTATGAGTAATTCCGTTACTGACCATGGACGTGGTTTAGCAATTTTACAAAAAGAAGGCATTTTAAAAATTAAAGACGGAGTAGATCCAGTTAATGCAACTCCAAAAGATATTGCGGATAATCCGAAAAACTTAAAATTCAAAACGGATATTGAGCCTGGTTTATTACCACAAGTGTATAACAATAAAGAAGGCGACGCTGTTCTAATTAACTCGAACTATGCAATTGATGCGAAATTAAACCCAGAAAAAGATGCAATTGCAATTGAAGGTGATGATTCTCCATACACAAACATATTAGTTGTTCGTAAAGGCGATAAAGATAAAAAAGAGATTAAAGCTCTTGTAGAAGTACTGCATTCTAAAGAAATTGAAGACTTTATTAATAAAGAATATAAAGGGGCAGTTGTTCCTGTAAAAGAATAAGGGTTTGAAGAAGGGCTGGTCTATGCCGGCTCTTTTTTCTCCCGCATTAACGGGCAGTAAGACTCCCACCTCGTAATTCGGCAGGAACAAAAAAGTTAGGTGGGAGATCAACTGCCCGTAAATGCCCGATTGGTTCAACTAATAATCAGTGGGGATGAACCAAACCCCACTGATTAAAGTTTCACTTTATAACTACATAACTATAGGGGAGAAGGGGACATCATATGAAAAAGATTATACTGTCAGTTGTTACAGCACTGTCTGTATTTACATTATCTGCCTGCGGAGGGAAAGAGGAGAATAAGCTTGTTGTTGGAGCTTCTAACGTGCCGCACGCTGTTATTTTAGAGAAAGCACAACCGATATTAGAGAAAAAAGGTATTAAATTAGAGATTAAAAAATTCCAGGATTATGTTCTGCCGAATAAAGCGTTAGCGGATAAAGAAATTGATGCGAACTACTTCCAACACATTCCGTATTTAGATAAAGAAATTCAAGAAAAAGGATATAAAATTGTAAACGCAGGGAAAATTCATTTAGAGCCAATGGGCATTTATTCTAAGAAATATAAAAGCTTAAAAGATCTTCCAGATGGAGGAACGGTTATTATGAGTAATAACGTAGCTGAGCGTGGCCGTATGTTAGCGTTGTTACAAAAAGGCGGCGTTATTAAATTAAAAGACGGTGTAGATGTTGTTAGAGCGACAGTAAAAGATGTTGTAGAAAACCCGAAAAATTTAAAGTTTAAAACAGATGTAGAACCTGGACTCTCACCGAAGCTGTATGAAAATAATGAAGGCGATGCTTTATTTATTAATTCAAACTACGCAATTGATGCGAAATTAAATCCAACAAAGGATGCAATTGCAATTGAAGGAGCGGACTCTCCTTATGCAAATATTATCGCAGTTCGTAAAGGTGACGAGAAGAAAAAAGAAATTAAAGAGTTAGTAGAAGTGCTACATTCAAAAGAAATTCAAGATTTTATTAACAAAGAATATAAAGGTGCTGTACTTCCGGTAAATGAATAAGTGCAGGAAAGGACTGGGGAATTACCAGTCCTTTTTTCTTTATATAAATAAGAAGAAAGGTGTATTATATAAGGATGCAAGGGAAATACTTATATGCATTTGTGAAAAAATTGTTACATTTTCTCAGTGTTTGCGATATCATTTTATTTGATATAAGATTAGAATGAGAATAAAATGAGAATATGAACGTTTTAGTAATTTTTAAAATGTATATATAGGATTAATGGAGGTATTGAGATGGCTGGTTCTACATTAACGGTTAAAGACTTACACGTATCAATCGACGGCAAAGAAATTTTAAAAGGTGTAAACCTTGAAGTAAAAGGTGGAGAAATCCACGCAATTATGGGACCTAACGGAACAGGTAAATCAACTTTATCTTCTGCGATTATGGGTCACCCAAAGTATGAAGTAACAGAAGGTAGCATCATCATCGACGGTGAAGATGTATTAGAAATGGAAGTAGATGAGCGCGCACAAGCAGGTCTATTCCTAGCAATGCAATATCCAAGTGAAATTAGCGGAGTAACAAACGCTGACTTCTTACGTTCTGCAATTAACGCACGTCGTGAAGAAGGCGATGAAATTTCTCTTATGAAATTTATCCGTACATTAGATAAAAACATGGAATTCCTAGAAATGGATCCAGAAATGGCACAACGTTACTTAAACGAAGGTTTCTCTGGCGGTGAGAAAAAACGTAACGAGATTCTTCAATTAATGATGATTGAGCCGAAAATTGCAATCTTAGATGAAATCGACTCAGGTCTTGATATCGATGCATTAAAAGTTGTATCTAAAGGTATTAACCAAATGCGCGGCGAAGAGTTCGGTTGCCTAATGATTACGCATTACCAACGTTTATTAAACTACATCACTCCAGACTTCGTTCACGTTATGATGAACGGTCGTATCGTTAAATCTGGTGGCCCTGAGCTTGCACAACGTCTAGAAGCTGAAGGTTACGACTGGATTAAAAAAGAATTAGGTATTGAAGACGAAACAGCAGAGCAAGAAGCGTAAGAGAGGAGCATAAACATGACAATCGGTACATTACCTTTCGATCAAGAAACAATCCGTCAGCGCGCAAGCGAAGTAAACGAAGCTGCTTGGTTGACTGAGTTCCGCTTACAAGCTCTTGCACAAGCAACTGAACTTCCAATGCCAACGCCTGATAAAACGAAAATTGACAAATGGGACTTTATCGGAAAAGGCGACGCTGCTAAGCAAGAGCCTGTAAGTTCTCTAACTGAACTTTCAGAAGCAGTGAAAAACTTAATCGATGAAAATAACAGCGTATTAGTACAACGTACTGGTACAACTGCGTTCGTTTCTTTAGCAGAAGAGGCGAAAGAAAAAGGTGTTATTTTTACAGATATCGCAACAGCTGCAACAGAGCATGCTGAACTAGTACAAAAGTACTTAATGAAAGACGGCGTGAAAGTAGACGAACATCGTCTAACTGCACTTCATGCTGCATTAATCAACGGCGGTGCATTCGTATATGTTCCGAAAAACGTTGTTCTTGAAACGCCACTTCAAGCTGTATTTTTAGTAGACGGCGAAGAAGCTAACGTATATAACCACGTATTATTCGTAGCTGATGCGAACAGTACTGCAACTTATGTAGAAAACTACGTTGCAAATGAAAATGCTAAAGGTATTGCAAATATCGTAGCAGAAGTAATTGTAGAACAAGGCGCACAAGTGAAATTCGGTGCGGTTGATCTATTAGCGAAAGATGTAACAACTTACGTTAACCGCCGCGGCGTTGTTGGACGCGACGGTCGTATTGATTGGGCTCTAGGCCTTATGAATGACGGAAACACAATCTCAGAGAACGTTACGAACTTAATGGGCGACGGATCATTTGCTGATACGAAAACAGTAACAATTGGCCGTGGTAACCAAACGCAAAACTTTACAACTAAAGTTGTTCACTTCGGTAAACACTCTGAAGGTTGGATCTTAAAACACGGTGTACAAAAAGATAGTGCAACATCTATCTTTAACGGAATTGGTAAGATTGAACACGGTGCATCTAAATCAAATGCACAACAATCTTCTCGCGTTCTTATGTTAGACGAGAAAGCTCGCGGTGATGCGAACCCAATTCTTTTAATCGACGAAGATGATGTAATGGCAGGTCACGCAGCTTCAGTAGGCCGCGTAGATCCATACCAATTATACTACTTGATGAGCCGTGGTATTCCAAAACGCGAAGCAGAACGTTTAGTCATCCATGGATTTTTAGCACCTGTAGTAAATGCGCTTCCAATTGAAGGAGTAAAGGCACAGCTTGTTGAGGTAATTGAAAGGAAAGTTCGCTAATGAATATTCATGAAATACGCAAACAGTTTCCAATTCTTGATCAAAAAGTGAACGGCAAACAACTTGTTTATTTCGATAGTGCAGCAACTTCTCAAAAACCAATTCAAGTCATTGAAACGTTAGAACGTTACTATAAAGAATACAATTCTAACGTGCATCGCGGTGTTCATACGCTCGGTACGAAAGCTACCGACGCGTATGAAGGTGCGCGTGAGAAAGTTCGCAAGTTTATTAATGCGAAATCAATGGAAGAGATTATTTTCACACGCGGAACGACAACTGCATTAAATACAGTAGCAGCAAGCTATGGTCTTGAAAATGTAAAGGAAGGCGATGAAATCGTTATTTCTTACATGGAGCACCATAGTAACATCATCCCGTGGCAACAAGTTGCGAAGAAAACTGGCGCAACTTTAAAATACCTTCCGCTTCAACTAGACGGAACAATTTCGTTAGAAGATGTTCGTCAAACAGTTACATCGAATACAAAAATCGTTTCTATTATGCACGTGTCAAACGTACTTGGAACGATTAACCCTGTAAAAGAAATCGGAGCAATCGCACACGAAAACGGTGCAATCATGATCGTTGATGGAGCACAAAGTGCACCTCATATGAAAGTGGATGTACAGGATTTAAACTGTGATTTCTACGCATTATCTGCTCATAAGATGTGCGGACCAACAGGTGTCGGCGTATTATATGGTAAGAAAGAATTGCTAAACAATATGGAACCAATTGAATTTGGTGGTGAAATGATTGATTTCGTAGATTTACAAGAGTCTACTTGGAAAGAGCTTCCGTGGAAATTCGAAGCAGGTACACCGATTATCGGTAATGCAATCGGACTTGGTGCGGCAATTGATTTCCTAGAAGAAATCGGTCTTCATAATATTGAAAAGCATGAACATGAATTAGCGCAATACGCTTTAGAAAGACTATCAGAAGTAGATGGCGTTACAATTTATGGTCCGAAGCATCGCGCTGGTCTAGTTACATTTAATATTGATGACGTACATCCTCACGATGTAGCAACTGTATTAGATGTAGAAGGCATTGCGGTTCGCGCAGGACATCACTGTGCACAACCGCTTATGAAGTGGCTAAAAGCTTCTTCTACAGCACGTGCAAGCTTCTATTTATATAATACAAAAGAAGAAATTGATACATTTGTTGAATCGCTAATCAAGACAAAGGAGTATTTCACAAATGTCATTTAATAATTTAGATACGTTATATCGTCAAGTTATTATGGATCATTACAAAAATCCTCGTAACCATGGCGTGTTAGAAGATAGTGTTACCGTTAACTTGAACAATCCAACTTGCGGCGATCGTATTCAACTTACGATGAAAGTAGAAGAGGGTATTGTACAAGAAGCGAAGTTTGAAGGCGAAGGATGTTCAATCTCAATGTCTTCAGCTTCAATGATGACACAAGCAGTAAAAGGAAAGAAAATTGAAGAAGCACTTCAGCTTTCTAAAATTTTCTCTGACATGATGCTAGGAAAAGAGTATGATGACAGCATTGATTTAGGAGATATTGAAGCATTACAAGGCGTATGCAAGTTCCCAGCACGTATTAAATGTGCAACATTAGCGTGGAAAGCGTTAGAAAAGGGCTTAAACGAAGATAAGTAATGTTAAAGGTTCCTAAAAACGAGGTTATATAAGGAGGGACACACCAACATGGCGAAGCAACTGCCAGATATCGGCGATTATAAATATGGTTTCAAGGATAAAGACGTTTCGATTTTCCGTGCTGGACGCGGTTTAACAAAAGAGATCGTTGAAGAGATTTCACGTATGAAAGAAGAACCACAGTGGATGTTAGACTTCCGTTTAAAATCACTGGATAAGTTCTATGAAATGCCAATGCCACAATGGGGCGGCGACTTAAACGACTTAGATTTCGATGAAATTACGTACTACGTAAAACCATCTGAGAAATCTGAGAAGTCTTGGGATGAAGTACCTGAGGAAATTAAAGCGACATTTGATAAATTAGGTATTCCTGAAGCTGAGCAAAAATATTTAGCTGGTGTATCTGCACAGTACGAATCTGAAGTTGTATACCACAACATGAAAGAAGACCTAGAAGCTCTAGGAGTCGTCTTCAAAGATACAGATAGCGCATTAAAAGAGAATGAAGATATTTTCCGTGAGCATTTCGGAAAAATAATCCCACCAACAGACAACAAATTCTCTGCATTAAACTCTGCAGTTTGGTCTGGTGGATCATTCATCTACGTTCCAAAAGGTATTAAAGTGGATACACCACTTCAAGCGTATTTCCGTATTAACTCTGAAAATATGGGACAATTCGAGCGTACGCTTATCATCGTAGACGAAGGCGCACACGTACATTACGTAGAAGGTTGTACAGCACCTGTTTACACGACTAACTCACTTCATAGTGCGGTAGTAGAGATCATCATTAAGAAAGATGCATATTGCCGTTATACAACAATCCAAAACTGGGCGAACAACGTATACAACCTAGTTACAAAGCGTGCGGTTTGTGAAGAAAACGCAACGATGGAATGGATTGACGGTAACATCGGATCTAAATTAACGATGAAATACCCAGCAGTTATCTTAAAAGGCGAAGGCGCTCGTGGTTTAACATTATCTATCGCGATTGCTGGTAAAGGCCAACACCAAGATGCTGGTGCGAAAATGATTCACTTAGCACCAAACACATCTTCAACAATCGTTTCTAAATCGATTGCGAAGCATGGTGGTAAAGTAACTTACCGTGGTATCGTACAATTCGGACCAAAAGCGAAAAACTCTCGTTCTAACATCGAGTGTGATACGTTAATCATGGATAACCAATCTACATCTGATACAATTCCTTACAACGAAATCAAAAACGATTACGTTTCACTTGAGCATGAAGCGAAAGTATCTAAAGTATCAGAAGAACAATTATTCTACCTAATGAGCCGCGGTATTTCTGAGCAAGAAGCTACAGAAATGATCGTAATGGGCTTCATCGAGCCATTCACTCGCGAACTTCCAATGGAATACGCAGTTGAAATGAACCGCCTAATCAAGTTTGAGATGGAAGGTTCTATTGGTTAAATAGAAATGCGGAGCCGACTGTTCAGACCCGTTGGCTAAGGTTCTTCCGCACAGAAGATGCTTTTTATCTTCTGGTGCGGAAGGTTCTTAGACATGAGGGTCTAGGAGGCGAAGCTGGACATTCTAGCCGCTGGAACTGGTTAATATATGAGAAGCGCCCTGCATAGCAGGGCGCTTTTTTATGTTCTATAAGCTGAGATGGGTAAATACCCCGAACCTAAATCGCATCCATCTTATCCACAGATTTAACACGCTCCCAAATATGCTTCATCCCAACAAAAGAACCATAACCAATTAAAGCACCTAGCATATTCAGTATGAGGTCATCAATATCGAAAACACCAGTAAAAGTAAGGAGTTGTAACGATTCAATTAATAAAATAAACTTAATAAAAATTTTGGATGCCATTTTTACATTGCTTATTTGTTTAAACAATAAAGGACAATCTTTTGCTTTTTCTCACAATGCGAGTACAATGTAGAATAGCAAGAAAAGACGAAAAGTATTTACAGGATTATTGCGTACGTGTAGCGTAAATGGCAGTAAGGAACTGAGAGGAGGTTTTTTCTCTGAATATAAATAAAGAAACAATCATCCACCTTTATCATACAAACGATATACATAGTCATTTTGAAAATTGGCCGCAAATTTCTCGGTTTGTACTAGGGGAGAAAAAGCGAAGACAGGAAGCGGGAGAGACTGTTTTAACTGTGGATATTGGCGATCATGTGGATCGTTTTCATAGTATTTCGGAAGCGACAAATGGACTTGGGAATACAAAGCTTTTAAATGAGGCGTTATATGATTATGTAACGATCGGAAATAATGAAGGAATTACGTTAGCGAAAGAGCATTTGAATCGTCTATATGATGATGCTGGGTTTGAGGTGCTCGTAGCGAATTTATTTGAAAAAGAAGGTGTACGTCCGGCATGGGCGCAGCCTTATAAATTACATACAACGACAGATGGGATTACGATTGCCTTTATTGGATTAACGGTAGCTTATCCAGAGTTTTATCATATGTTAGACTGGCATATTGA
Source organism: Bacillus cereus (assembly GCF_015071065.1). Classification (GTDB taxonomy): domain Bacteria; phylum Bacillota; class Bacilli; order Bacillales; family Bacillaceae_G; genus Bacillus_A; species Bacillus_A cereus_BA. The sequence continues at coordinate 334,598 of NZ_VOVA01000004.1, forward strand.
AGATCCAATCATCCATTTAGAGTCTATTTTAGAAGAAGTTAAGGATACAGCTCATATTACTGTTGTGCTTTCTCATCTTGGAAAAAGTATGGATGAGTATATGGCGGAGCATTATGATATAGATGTTATTTTAGGGGCACATACGCATCATTTATTTGAGCGTGGCGTTCTTGTAAACGATACCTTGCTTTGCTGTTGTGAAAAGTGGGGACATTACGTTGGTCACGTTCAGCTTACTGTGGATAAAGAGACGAAGAGGTTGTTGAAAAAAGACGGTAGAGCGATTAAGACAGAACGCTTAGGTGCTTATAGCGAGCCGTTATCCACAATTGAAATGCTAAAGGAAGAAAGTAAACATATAATGGCTGAGCCTGTCGTTCATTTAAAAGAATCATTGCCGGTTGATTGGTTTAAGGAGACGCCATTTTCTCATATGTTAGCAAGTGCACTTAAAGAGTGGTGTAATGCGGATGTTGGGATGGTGAACGCTGGTGTACTTCTTGAGGGATTAAATGAAGGTGTTGTGACGCGCGGAGATATTCATCGAATTTGTCCACATCCAATTAATCCATGTCTATTAAAAGTACCAGGGAAAACGTTAAGAGAAGTTATTTTGAAAGCGCGCCGTCCGAATATGGAGAATCTTGAGGTGAAAGGATTCGGATTTCGTGGAAAAGTAATGGGGAAAATGATTTACGATGGTTTGGAAGTGATTCCAGATACGATTCCAGGGAATAAAATTTTACTAGAAGATGTATTGATTAATGGCGAATCGCTGGAATTAGACCGGATATATACGGTAGGAACGATTGATATGTTTACATTCGGATACTTATACCCAGAGCTATCCACACTTTCTGACAAACAATATTATATGCCAGAATTACTTAGAGATGTGTTAACAGACATGTTGATAACTTATACATCTACAGTCAAACTATAGGCTAGTTAACTTGTAACACTCATTTTTCTCTTGTCATACAGATAAGAAAGAGAGGAGTGTGAACTATGGTTAATGTAGAGCCAATTATAATTGATAACTATACGTTCATTGCTGTTAGCGTAAAACTTCCGAAGACAAATTTGCTAGCTGTAATGAGCGATAAAGGATATATTATGTGCGGTGCTTTAGATGTAGGTCTTCTAAATGAGAAGTTAGGAGATCGAGGAATTATTGCTGGCCGTGTGGTTGGTGTAAGAACGATTGAACAACTTCTTGAAGCACCGCTAGAATCGGTAACGATTGAAGCCGAAGCTTTAGGCATTCCGGTAGGCACAATCGGAAAAGATGCACTATTAAAAATGAGATAAGCATATATCGACCCTCTTTCTTGCATAGAAATAGTATAAGAAGGAGGGTTTTCTTATGAGCATATTTCGTTCGAAAAATTCGCGGTTTCGAAGGGGACCGATTTCCTTTCGGTATATACTGCTTATTTCGTTTATCATTTTTATCGTAATGGTAGTTCAAGGTTTATGGATTGTAAATAAAAGTATTCAGCCAACGTTAATTAAGTATGGGGAAACAGAGACGCATAAAATGGCAACAGCAGTTATGACGAAAGCAGTAAAAGATAGAATTAATGAAGGGTTTGATGTAGATTCATTAATGAAAGTACAAACGGATAGGAACGGGAAAGTATCTACAATTGATTTAAATACAAAACAAGTAAATGAAATATTAACATCGACTACTGCATACATAGAGAAATATTTACAACAAGTAGAAAAAGGGGATACGAAAGCACTTGGTATTTTTGAAGAGAATGGGGTATCTATGTCAGTCCCTTTTGGGCGCATAACTGATAATGCGCTTCTTGGTAATATAGGGCCGGATATTCCGATTAATTTTACGCCAATTGGTCATGTGAATACGGATATTAAACAGTTAGTTGAGCCACAAGGAATTAATAATACAGCGATCAAAATTATTATGGAAGTGGAAGTGACGTTACAAGTTATGATTCCGTTACGCACAAAAGAAATTAAGGTGAAGCAAAACATTCCGATTGCGACGCGCATCGTTCAAGGTGAAGTGCCTACTTATTATGGAAGTGGCGGAGTTGTTGTACCAGATAAAAAGAAAACGGATAATTAGTCAGTAGTATTCTATGGATTTATATTTATAAAAATAACCGTAGCAATTCGCTACGGTTATCGTTTTGTATTTGCTCGTTCTTTTCGTTCCCAAATGCTTAAATGCATGTATGGATCGAAAGCCCATTCTGTATAGCCATTGTCTTTATACATGCCGAAATGTAAGTGGGGCGGGAATTTTCCGGCTGTACCAGGAGGACCGTAGCCGGTACTACCGACAAATCCGATTACTTTTCCTGGTTCGACAATTTGTCCGAGCTGTATTTCTTTAGAGAACCCACCTAAATGAGCGTAATAGTGGTAATTATTATGAAGGTCACGAATACCAATGCGCCATCCACCAAGACGATTCCATCCTTTTGTTTCAATAACGCCATAGCAAGTTGATCGTACTGGTACGCCATATCTAGCAAAAATATCGGTTCCTTCATGAATTCTCCTGCCGCCAAAACTTCTACCAGCACCAAAAGTACTACGATAGCTATGGTCACTGCGAATCGGGAGAGGGAAAGCATTTCCTTCTAAATTAATGCGTCCATAATGTTTATAAATTCGGGCGTATTCGGTAATTAATTCAACTGTTTTTGCACGTCTATAATATTCCCAAAGCATAATGTTAATACGGTCTTCTGACGTTCCTTGTTTCTTTAAAATAGTTGCTGCTGTATGCAGAAGATCACGATCGGTATTTGCATTCGCAAATCCATCTTTGTCACCATCTAAACCCATTCCGCCAAATAGAGAAATCGTATGGGGGAGAGTATCATTACTATTAACAGGTCCAGCCCATATTTCAGGTTTGAAATAAAGGGAAATGATGGCATCTGGTTTTTTCGGAATATCCTTTCTTACGCTCCTTATGTTTCTTTCGTATTGATCCATTGCAGCTAAGTAATACCACGGAATACTTGAAGATTGCTCAGTTTCTTTATATAGTGCCATGCGCTTTTCATATATGCTTTGCTGATTATCTTCACCGTAAGCGATGTTTTGGTGGAGAAGAAAGCAAATCGAAAGCAAAAGAGAAATTTTTCGAAGCATGAAATAGACTCCTTTCACAACATCACTCTTTTTAGTGTGGGATATACGGAGTATTTCATTATAGGGAACGATTGGAAAAAATCTTAGAATCTTCATTTGAGCAAATCGCTTTCATACGTTAGAATAGATATGTTACATTGAAAGAAGCGAACACGGTAAACTATTTCATATTGTGCGGAGTTGATAACCATGACAAAACAAACAGAGTATAAGCGCAAGCCCGAATGGTTGAAAATTAAGTTAAACACGAATGAAAACTATACAGGCTTAAAGAAAATGATGCGTTCTAAGAATCTTCATACAGTTTGTGAAGAGGCGAAATGTCCGAATATTCATGAATGCTGGGCTGTAAGGAAAACAGCAACATTTATGATCTTAGGTGCGGTTTGTACACGTGCTTGTCGTTTTTGTGCGGTTAAAACAGGCTTACCAACTGAGCTTGATTTACAAGAACCAGAACGCGTAGCAGATTCTGTAGTACAAATGGGCTTAAAGCACGTTGTTATAACAGCGGTTGCACGTGATGATTTAAAGGACGGCGGAGCAGCTGTTTTCGCTGAAACAGTACGCGCTGTACGTCGTAAAAATCCATTCACGTCTATCGAAGTATTACCATCTGATATGGGTGGGGTAGAAGAAAACTTAAAAATGTTAATGGATGCAAAACCAGATATTTTGAACCATAACATTGAAACAGTACGTCGATTATCTAACCGAGTTCGCGCTAGAGCAAAATATGACCGTTCATTAGAGTTTTTACGTCGAGCAAAAGAAATGCAGCCTGATATTCCAACTAAATCGAGCATTATGGTGGGCTTAGGTGAAACAAGAGAAGATTTAATTGAAGCAATGGATGACTTACGTGCAAACAATGTGGATATTTTAACTCTTGGACAATACCTACAACCATCTAAGAAGCATTTACCAGTTCTTAAATATTACCCACCAGCAGAATTTGCAGAGCTTAAAGAAATTGCACTTAGCAAAGGCTTTAGCCACTGTGAAGCTGGTCCACTTGTACGTTCTTCTTATCATGCGGACGAGCAAGTACGTTCTGCGAAAGAAAAAACAGCAGAAGCGAAATAGTAAAAAAAGAGAGCTAATCATTAGCTCTCTTTTTTCTTATACGCTAAAACTGTATTTTGACATGTGGATAAAATCTTTTTTAATTCCTCTGTGGATAATTCAATTGTAAATTCAGGTACACCAGGTGTAATTAAAATTTTATCGTAAGTATAAATGGAATTGTCCACAATAATCGTTACATCTTGTGAATAACCGAAAGGAGCTACACATCCTGGAGTGCAACCAGTCTCTTCTCTTAGTTCATCAGGTGAACAGAGAGATAAGCTCTCTCCTGTTATTTCTTTCATCTCTCCTCGGTTAAGCCGAGTTCCTTCTAACGTAAAAAATACGTAATAAGCCCCAGGTTTTGATTTTAAAAACAAGCTTTTACTTGGAGTACCTTGTAAGCCGAGCCTTTCACGAACGATGCGATCAGTCTCATAGTCAAGTACTGGTTCGTGTTCAAATTTTTCATAAGAAGCATTTGTTTTATGTAGTAAAGAAAGTACGTCTTCGTACATATGGAGTGATACCCCTTTCTATTGTTAGTACAGTCTCTTCTCGCGGCGTCAACTGAATGTTTTGGAAAGGGATATTACTTGGACGGTGCTTCACATAATCGTTTTATGATACATTGTTCATCGATTGTAATTTCGTAAATATCAGGATTCGTTAAACATTTCCATTCATTAAAACCAATCGTATGATCAAAGTGCTTTAAAATAAGGGTAAGTAAGTTGCCATGCGTAACGAGTAGTGTTGTAGTATGTTCTAATTTTAAAACGTCCTGGATAAGCGATATAGCACGGTCCGTTGCTTGTTTTGTTGACTCTCCGCCTGAAAAGGCAATCTCTATATTTGTAAAAGTGTATTCTAGCTTTTGCATCCAATCATCCATTGGAACGTTGCTTAATATTCGTTCAGCTAATCGTTCATCTTCTTGGATAGATAAGTTGGTTTGGAGCGCATAGGGCCGAATGGAATCGATAGCTCGGACAAATGGGCTTGAAATAATATAGTCTATTTGTACATGATTTTCTATGAGGAATTTAGCAACGATGTTTGATTGATCTCTTCCTACACTTGTTAATTCGGCATTACGCTCTTGTCCAGTTGCTGAACAATGCCTGATTACAATAATTTTCTTCATATTTCATCCCCATCTTTCAAGTTGACGATATATACTTCGACAAATGTGGAAAAAATTCCTTTTTATTGGAAAGGGCATAGTGATCTAAGTATGTGGAAAAGTAATGTGGATAAAAAAAATTGAGGTGTCATTATGAAAAAAATGATATGTATTGTATTCATTATTTGTTTTCTCGCGCAATTGTCCACAACATATGCAGAATCAAATCAAAAATTAGACTATCCAAGTAATCGAAATAAGCCATTTGTGAGTGAGGATGTTTTTTATGAACAGTTGGATAAGAAGGTATATAAAGAATACAAAAATGCAGCGTATAGTGTTCGTAAAAAGATCTTATTTAAAGAAGTGGCCGATGAGGAATTTATTTTCAGGCAAAAAACAGCTGTCGGCTGTCGTAGTAGAGTGGTGCTTCAAGATTTGTTTATTCACCCTGATCGCCAAGTATACTTTTTCGCTTCCTTTTCTCAAAATGAGGTAGAAGAGTTTCATAAGTACATCGTTATAGATGCAGAAACAAAGAGGGAGCTTGTAAGTGGAAAAAGTTATCACCATTACGATAATCCGTATAAAGTGAAACTTTAATCAGTGGGGGATTTGTCCACTGATTATTAGTTGAACCAATCGGGCAGTTACGGGCAGTTGATCTCTCACGGAACTTCCCTGTATTCGCCGAACTTTGAGGTGAGAGTCTTACTGCCCGCAAATAGCGGGATAAAAAATAACCCACCAATTGGTGGGTTATTTTTTACTCTGGTACACTCACTAATTTCTCTTTCATTTTGCGAATAAGAACGAAAGCGCCAATCGCGAAGAGAAGAGTAATTCCTTCTGCTACAAAGATGTTAATCATTTTTGTTTGGTAAAGTGCTGCGAAAAAGTCCACAAGTGCGTGGAATAGTATAGCATATACGAGGAAAATATATTCCTTCTGTTTTACCGCATATACGACAAGCGTTGTGAAAGCAATTTGTAGAACGAGTGCCATAATTCTTTCTAGGCTACCGAGTAAGTAAAAATAGGCAGGTTGCTCTATTAACAAGTCCTTCACATGAATCAGCTGAGGGTATTGTTCAACCATTTGAGCGAAGCTACCATTGTTAATAGATGTTGCAAAGGTAAGAGTTTGAAGCCCAGCGAATCCGCCGACTAAAATCGATTCAATACCGCCGTGACCAATTCCGTACGCAAGGCCGTCTTTATAATCTCGATATTTTTTCAGTAAGTAGTAAAAGGCAACGAAACGCCCTAATTCTTCAAAAATACCAGCAGTTAGTCCGCCGAAAATCGAAAAGATAAATGGGTTCTTTAAAAACTCAGCTGTTGTGGGATTACCACGCATGAATAATTGGAAGGGTGTTTCGAGTATTTGGGTAAACCCGATAAAGATAAGGACACCAACGCCAACTATTTTCCAATTAATATTATATTTCTTACGGAAATAAACGAGTACAATAATTGGGACCAGAACCGAAACAACGAGTTGAATTATGATGCTGGCAATTACAGTATTTGAAACCATACTTTCACCGCTTTCTAATGTATGTACATATATATTATGCATGAAATGTAGGAGAATGTGGAGAGATGAATCTTTCAAATATAAAATGAAATTTTTATTGACTCTAACGTTGCGTCATACTTTATCGTATGTATTAAGGGGGAGATACGCATGACAATGAGGGTAAAAGAAGTAGCTAATTTAGTTGGAATTAGTGTGCGCACACTGCATCATTACGATGAAATTGGGTTGTTAACCCCAGATGAGACGACAGAGTCTGGATATCGTCTGTATTCCAATGAAAATTTAGAAGCACTACAGCAAATTTTATTTTTTAAAGAGCTTGGCTTCCCTTTAAAGAAGATTAAGGAAATTATCATGAGTCCTTTATTCAACCGTGAAGAGGCATTACAGCTTCATAAGAAAATGCTTCTTGAAAAGCGGGCTAGATTGGATAAAGTGATAGCGACGATTAATAAAACAATTCAGCATACAAAAGGAGAGATTAAAATGACGAATAAAGAGAAATTTGAAGGGTTCGATTTTAGTCATAACCCGTACGAAGAAGAAGCACGTGAACGATGGGGGGATGAGGCTGTAGATAAAGCGAATAAAACAGCGAAGGGTATGTCTACAGAGAAACAGGAGGAGTTTAATAATATTTACAGAAAGCTAGCGACACTTCGAAATGGAGCACCTGATTCTAAAGAGGCGCAAGACGCAATCGGGGTATGGTACGATTACTTGCAAAACTTCGGTGAATATTCATTAGAGGCCTTTAAGGGACTCGGTCAAATGTATGTTGCTGATGAGCGCTTTACGAAAAATATTGATAAGTTTGGTGAAGGTTTAGCGCAGTTTATGTGTGATGCGATGGAGGTTTATGCAAATCGTAAGAAATAGTAAAAAGGTGGAGGTTTTCTCCACCTTTTTATTTTTTTATCATATTATTTAAAGTTTGATCCCCTGTATTGCTCAAATGAGGGTTGTTGCTCATTTCGCGTTTTAGCATATCAAGGCTTTGTTCATATTCTTTATCGTTTAAGCTACCAGATTGAAGGCCTTGAATTTGAGAAATCAACTTTTGGTTTGTTGATACATATGCTTTATAATAGCGAGGGACGATGGACAAAGCTGTTTTATATACTTGATCTGTTACGAGTTTCGGGTCCGTTGTGTTTGCGCGGTATACAACGAACACTTCGTCGTCGGTAACGAGTGTAGCGGCATTGGTGACGTCGGGAAGTTTGACTGTCATGCTCGTAATCATTTCGGCGACTTTCTCACGGTTAATAGCGCCTACTTGTTTGTTAGATACTTCATGCTTCTGTTTAGAAGAATAACCGACTCTCGTTAATCGTGTATTTGTGTTTTCCGTATGATACATGTCGTTTTTGTTGGAAACAAGAACACGACTTCCTTCTTCACGCTCCATTTCGGCTTTATTAGTTGATTGGCAGCCTGCAAATAAGGAAAGAGTGAGAAGAGAGAGTATAATTTGCTTTTTCACGATGTATCACCTCCTTCTCCATAGCATGCACTAATTTTCAATTTTTTGTATTTGAAATTGTTGGTTGTTATGCTTTGTGATACGATAAAAAGAAGAATGCTTAGAGAGGAAGTTCATAATGGAGCAAAAGCAAGAGATTCATACTACGGTGAGCGTTAATAATGTTCAGTACGAAGTAATTAAAAACTTTCGTGACGGTTTTAGTGAAGAAGCATTTAAAGAGCGCTATGCAGAAATTTTAAATAAATATGATTATATCGTTGGAGACTGGGGCTATGAGCAACTTAGATTGCGTGGATTCTTTGATGATAGTAATCAACGTTCGACATATGATACGAAAATTAGTACTTTATCAGAGTATTTATACGAGTACTGTAACTTCGGTTGTGCACACTTCGTATTACGAAAAGTGAAGAAATAAAAAGATCCTCTTACGATTGTAAGAGGATTTTTTCATAGCAATTATACCAATTATGAGGAGGCTGTTTACTTGAAAAGTAAACAGCACCTCGGCAAATATAATTGTTTTTTTCGTATAGGCTTAATGAAACGGGATTACCTGTAAAGCAATCTAGGCGTATTCCTGTGTAGCCCATTCGTCTTGCTTCACTTTCCCAAAAGGATAAAAGTACTTTACTATATCCTTTGCCTTGCGCGAGCGGATGGATGACAAAAGAGTGGACGATAAGAAAGCGTCCTTCTGTTTCTGACCAGTCAATTAATTTGTATTCTGGAGACTCTGCTTCGTTTAAGACAACAGCGCCGACAAGTACTTGGTCTTGGAATAGACAATACAATTCGTCCTGTTCTAAATGATAGGAAATGTGTTCGCGCGTCGGATAAGAATCGTCCCATTGGTAAATTTGATTTTGTAAGAGTGTTGTTTTACATTCGATATACATTCCATCTAATTCGTCTAATAAATCAATCGTACCTTTTCTCACTTTTAGCATGAGACTCCCCCTTACAAACAAATCGAGATATGATCGCCTTCAGAAAGTATTGTATTTGGTTTCATTTGTTGCCCGTTCAATTGGATATGCCCATTTTTAATTTTATCCACAATGATAGTGCGGCTCCAATCTGAAATATATGTGGATAACACTTTATCAATCCGGTGGGAACCGAAAACTATGTCTAATACGATCGTTATTTCGGCTATACCACTTTCTTTGTATTGTGTAATGGAAATGGTAGTACTTGTTTCAGTTTGTTCTTGCTGAGTCATATCGACAGTTTCAACGTGATCAGTAAATGATTTATAAATGTGAAGCTTTTGGTTCCACGTATGATCTTTCGGACATTTATAAATTGCAAATCGGTATATGTTTTTTCCGTTTGCGTTATGCCTGCGAATATTCGTATCAGTAAAAAGGGTAGTGCGCCTACAATTTTTACAATATCTTTCGATTGTGGATAACTCGTTTTCATATAAACTCCAAGAAAGTTGTACTTTCTGCATTTTCCTTCACCTCTTATATTAGTGGCAAGGGAACGTAATACAGCTATTTGGATGTCTTGTAGTATGAAGATATGAGAAGTAGACAAAAATAAAAAGAGATTCCCCTAAGAGGAACCTCCGTAAACATCATACTACAGATGCGTTACGTTCCTTTGTAATGGGAATGGGCAGACTACTCCCTTGAAAAAGCACGGTGCTTTTTTGAGAGTAATGCTATCCAATTGCTGGTCCATTACAAAGTAACTGTTGGCATACGTAGATAACGTCCTTTCTATCCAAATAGATTTGTTCATAAGTATAACATATAAGATTGAAAATTCAAAATTTAAACTGTAAAAAAACACCAGCTAAAATAGCTGGTGTATAAGATAAATTATATAAGTTCAAATAAAAATGAGCGTAATTCTTCTGCAATTTCTTCAGACGTAGAAAATGCATGCTCTAAGTAGCCTGGTTCGTTTAAATCGTCAGGACCGATGATAGCAAATTTGTTGCTCTGCATATCAAGGACTATCGTTTTACCGTAATGACGATCGGAGTATAGAAGCGCTAAATCATGACGCTCATTTTCCCCCATAAAGCTAACGAAACGAGTTTTTGTAGCGACTGTATCGTCGTACAGAAAGAAACGTTCTTCCATATACATGGCTCCTTTTTAAATATCTAAGTTTAAGTGTGGTTTATGGTCTAAATGGTGGTGTGTTTTAATAAATCGTACCGTTCTTGTTTTATAACGCATAACGATAGAATATGTTTCAGCTAAATCTCCGCCAAGGAATTTCACGCCGTCTAATAATTCACCAGCAGATACACCTGTTGCTGAGAAGATTGCGTCATCACCAGATACTAAGTCGTCTAACATAAGAAGTTGACGAGGATCTTCTAATCCCATTTCACGACAACGAGCTTCTTCTTCTTCGTTCATTGGAACTAAGCGCGCTTGCATTTCACCTTCAAGGCATTTTAATGCTGCTGCAGAAATAACGCCTTCTGGAGCTCCGCCTACACCTACGAATAAGTCGATACCTGTTCCAGGTAAAGCTGTAGCGATTGATGCACCAACATCTCCATCACCAAATAGTTTTACGCGTGCACCTTTTGCACGAACACGGTCAATAATTTCTTGATGACGTTCACGTTCTTGCACGATAACCGTTAGGTCACGAATTTTTTTATTATTTGCTTCTGCTACAATTTCAATTGTTTTTTCAATTGGATCATCTAAGCTAATTTTACCAGCTGCTTTTGGACCAACCGCGATTTTTTCCATGTACATATCCGGAGCATGAAGAAGGTTTCCTTTATCTGCGATTGCGATAACTGCCATTGCATTTGCAAGGCCTTTCGCAACGATGTTTGTACCTTCTAATGGGTCAACAGCGATATCTACTTCTGGACCGTTACCTGTTCCTAGTTCTTCACCAATATACAACATCGGTGCTTCATCAAGTTCTCCTTCACCGATTACAACTGTACCTGCCATGTTTACTGAATCGAACATATCACGCATAGCTGTAGTTGCTGCATCATCTGCTTCGTTTTTCTTTCCGCGGCCCATCCACTGTGCGGATGCTAAGGCTGCTGCTTCTGTTACACGGACAATTTCTAGTGCGAGTTCACGTTCCAAGGTTGCATTCCTCCAATTTCAAAAATCATACAAATATAACTATAACAAATAACGAGGAAAAGGTGAATTCGAAAAATTGTCGATTTTTTCAGAAGAAAGCGTTACAATTAAAATGTAAATGCTTTAATTTCCAGGTAGGTGACATTCATGTACTTCGTAGACAGAAAGAAAATAGAACAAATGCTAGTATGTTTAGAACGAGCAACAAATACATTTCAAGAGAAAAAGACATATGAAACCGATTTTGAATTTTATGCATTAGAGCGCATAGCCCATCTTATTATCGATTGTATATTAGATGTAGGAAATGCGATGATTGATGGATTTATTATGCGCGATCCAGGAAGTTACGAAGATATTATTGATATTTTAATGGACGAGAGAGTTATAAGTGGAGAAGAGGGAGCGCATATTAAAGAAATTATTCTTCTTCGAAAAATGCTTACGCAAGATTATATTCAAATGAATCATGATGAATTATATAAGACGATTCAAAAACATATCGCCGTGGTAGAGAAATACCCAGCGAATATTCACAGTTATTTAGAAAAGGAATTAGGGCCTGTATCTGCATTTGTACCAGAATAATTGTGCTTATAAGATCCCCGGAGATTCCTTTGGGGATCTTATATTGTATATGAGGAAAGGGAGAAGGGCGAGTTATGGGGCAAGCACGTACGACGAAAGAAGAGATTGTACAATTGTTGAAGGTAAAGGGCGAGCATACTGTAGCAGAATTAGCCGAAGCTTTAGAAATTACGGAAATGGCAATCCGAAGGCATTTAAGTAATCTTGAGAAAGATGAGCTAATTTATTCAAAGATGCTAAGGCAGCATGTTGGACGACCAACATATTTGTATGGATTAAGTCAAAAGGGAGAAGATACATTCCCGAAAGAATATAAGCAGTTTGCTATTGAAATACTAGATGATTTAGCTCGAATGGGCGATGAAAAAATACTTCGTCACGTCTTGCAAGCGAGAACGAAACGAATGGAAGAGCAGTTGCAAAAGAAGATAAGTAATCAAAGTAATTTAGCGTATCAAGTACAGGAACTAGCTGCTATGCAAGAGAAAAATGGTTATATGGTTCAAATAAAGAGAGATGGGGAACGCTCTTTCATACTTGAAAAGCAAAACTGCCCGTTAAAGGAAATAGCGGAGAAATTCCCGCAAGTGTGTGAAGATGAAAAAGATATGTACAAGCGGTTATTTACAGGTGCAAATGTGAAGACGTTATCAAACATGTGTGTGGGCGATTGTAATTGCTCGTATCAAATAAAAGAGAAAAAATGAACGTTATGGGGCGCTTTAAGGTAAAGCGTTTTTTTCTTTTGAAAAAGGGGTTAATATAAGAGTGGTATGATAGGTGAGAACGTTAGCATAGAAGGAGAGACAAATAGATGTATAAAGGTTATTTAATTGACTTAGACGGTACGATGTATCGCGGAGAAGAACAAATTGAAGAAGCAAGCGACTTCGTAAAGGCGTTAGGAGAACGCGATATTCCATATTTATTCGTTACAAATAACTCAACTCGTAAACCAGAACAAGTTGCAGAAAAACTTGTTCGTTTCGATATTCCAGCGAAAGCGGAGCAAGTATTCACAACGAGTATGGCTACAGCGAACTTTATTTATGAGCGCAAACAAGATGCAACTGTATATATGATTGGTGAAGAGGGCTTACATGCTGCTCTTGTGGAAAAAGGATTTGAACTTGTGGATGAAAATCCTGATTTCGTCGTTGTTGGTTTAGATCGCGATATCACATATGAAAAGTTAGCAAAAGCATGTCTTGCTGTGCGTAATGGTGCAACGTTTATCTCAACAAATGGGGATATTGCAATTCCAACTGAGCGCGGGTTATTACCAGGGAACGGTTCATTAACATCAGTTGTAGCAGTATCAACAGGCGTGGATCCGATTTTTATCGGAAAACCAGAATCAATCATTATGGAACAAGCGTTAAAAGTACTTGGCATAGGAAAAGAAGAAGCATTAATGGTTGGGGATAACTACGATACAGATATTTTAGCGGGGATAAATGCTGGTATGCATACCCTTATTGTCCACACTGGAGTAACAACTGTGGAGAAGTTAACTGAATATGAAGTACAACCGACGCAAGTTGTGCATAACTTGACGGAGTGGATTGAGAAGATGTAATGAAATGCAGGTAACCGGGAGCGGTTGCCTGTTTTTTTATTCTTATTTGTGGATATGTGAATAGTTTTTTAATGTATTCGTGTAACTATTATGGTTACTTTTGTTACGAGAGTCAAATAATAGATATGTATAAAAAGGCGATAAAAATCGTCTTTTTATATCCCGCTCATACAAAGTACAAAGAAGACGAATAAAATGATAACAATACCGATACCAAAGTTAAATACGAGAGTACTGTCCATATATGTAACCTCCTTGTTTGAAAGTAAAAAGCACTCTGGCTGGAGTGCTTTTTATTATCCGAATCTGTCGCAACGAACGTCGCAACGTATAGAAAGGGAATAATGCGTTTAAAGAGTTATATTACTTTATGCGTTTATTTTGTAAATGAGCAGGTCCTGCTCAGGTATAGAAAAAAAGACACTCTTTCGAGTGTCTTTCATGATGAAAAAATGTACCAATTGCTTGAGTTTGATAAGACGTTAATTTTCCGGTTAACGGTCTTTCTTAATCAAGAAGTGTAACAACAGCGATTCAAATAAATTTTAGCATTTTTTAAATGGGTGTGTGTATGTAATTATGCATATTACGATTAGAGGAGAATCAATCATGGGAAATGAATGAGTAAATACATATAGATTATTAGAGTATTTGATAAGGAGCGAGATGAATGAATATACATAAGTTAACAGAGGAAGAAGCGAAAGAAATAAATACGTGGAAGTATGAAGAACCGTATATGTTATATAGCTTTTCAGGAGATGCTGAAGTAATAGAAGAGTTGCTAGATGGAACGTATTACGGTTGCTCCGACGAGAATGGAGAATTCATTGGCTATTTTTGTTTTGGAGAAAATGCACAAGTTCCGGGCGGAAGAGATGCCAATTTATATAGGGGAGAAGATGTAGTAGATATCGGACTTGGAATGAAGCCGGATTTAACAGGGAAAGGGATGGGGAAATTGTTTTTTCAAGCAGGGGTAGAGTTTGCTGCTGAGGAGTTGAATTTGAAAATGTTTCGACTAAGTGTAGCAACATTTAATGAACGCGCTATTGCACTATATAAAAACATTGGATTTCAAGTAGGACCTCTTTTTTTGAGCCGCGGAAGAGAGTTTATGCTGATGGAATATGAAAGGCCGTCAGTATGAAACTGACGGCCTAGATACTTTATTCCGAATGCTCAGCTCGGTGCGCTAAACGACTTGAAGCAGCGGCAGCGATTCCGCCAACGATATCATCAAGGAATGTGTGCACCTTTCCAGTTGATTTATCATTTAAGTATTCTAAAATACCTGGTTTTAATTTATCGATATATCCAAAGTTCGTGAAGCCAATTGACCCGTACACGTTAACGATAGAAAGTGCGATAACTTCATCAATTCCGTATAAGCCTTCATCACGTTTTACGATATCTTGTAACGGCTCACTTAGCATTCCTTTTTCAGCAAGGACATCAAGTTCAATGCCTGTAATAAGTGCGTTTTGTACTTCTCGTTTTGATAGTACACGCTCAACGTTATAGCGACATTCTGACATCTCTAAATTTGAATGGTATTTCTTTTGAAGAAAATGAACAAGTTCAGCAATGTCGTCAATTGTTACACCGCGTTCTTGTAATAGTTGTAATGCTCTTTCTTGTAGTTGATCTGATTCTTTCATATTTATCACCTTTTTTTCTTTTTAGTATTTGTATACGTTTCGTTGCTTTATCATGTGCATAGGAATGAAAGGCGAGCACAAGCTCATATATATAAAGAAAAACCATAGGTGGCGACTGCGATGATTCAGCATATTTATGAGCATTATCACATGCATGTTAAAGAATTAATCCCCCTTGGCCCCTATAAAAGCTTTTGGATTCGCAATAAAATTTATGTACTTGTTCCAATTGGAGAAATGGAGGAAGAAGTACTTGTAGAGATGAAAAAGCTCAGTGATTATATGAACCAGCAAGGGGATATAACTGTTTCGACTTTCGTTCCGACTATACACGGCTACTATGTAAGTGAGATAGACGAAAAAAATTATTGCTTATTAAAAGGTATGCGTATGTTAGAGCGACATGCTACATCATTAGGAAGTGAGCTTTCTATATTTCATAAACGTGGTGCATTCTTTCCGGAAGAAGTTGAGCAATTAAGCCGCATTGGTGAATGGAAAGCATTATGGGAAAAAAGGCTCGACCAATTAGAGAAATTTTGGCAATCACAAGTGATGAACCATCCTTCAGACGTATTCGATCAATTGTTTATTGAATCCTTCCCGTATTACTTAGGAGTTGCAGAAAATGCAATTCAATATGTTGTCGATACGGAAATGGATGATACACCGCAAATAACTGACGCAGCAACAATTTGCCAAGAACGATTTACACCTTTATTATGGCATCAAACGAAGCGTTTAAAACTTCCTTTTGATTGGGTATATGATCACCCAAGTAGAGATATAGCAGAATGTATTCGCTATATGATGATAGCAAAAAAGAAAGATTGGGAGCAAACGGTAGTTCAATTCATTACAGATTATGAACGTAATTATTCGCTCTCTTCATTTGGTTGGCGCTTATTATTCGCAAGGCTTCTGTTCCCGCTTCACTACTTTGAAACGGTTGAACGATATTATCAAACAGGAAACGAAGAACAAAAAGGCATATATAGAGCGCGTTTAGAAATCATTTTACATGATGTGAAGCGCACTGAGCAATTTATGAATCATTTTTACGAGTCATTTCGTTTACCTGTTGATAAGTTAGGCATTAGGAAATTAGATTGGCTATCTTAAAAGTATAAAAAGGAGGCCAATTGAGGTCTCTTTTTTATACCACAACAGATACCCGTGTCTATCTTTATATAATAAGAAGCTATGCTCCTACTTTTTGATCTGTACATATAGTTAAAATAATGTGGTGTCTTTCAATTTTTTCATTTACCTTTTTTAATAATTCTTGTTGTATTTCTTTAAATAAAAATTGATAGCTTGTATTCCATGTTGGTATAACGGATGAAAGGTCTAATAAATACTCTTTTTTCTTTTCTAGTTCTTGAATTGTTGAAAAAGCGTTCCCCATTTTTGGCATGTGTCGTCCCCCTATGTTTTTTACTTGGGCAGTAAGACTGCCCGTAAACGCCCGATTGGTGTGGGCTAATAATCAGTGGGGGATGAACAAAATCCCCACTGATTATAGTTTCACTTTATATGTGTGAACGATTCACTATATAGTATCAATTATCTCATTTTTTGAGAAGGATTTCCAATTTTGTTTTATGATGTTAAAGGATAAGTGTTATTTGAATAAAAAAAAGAGACCGATTTTGGTCTCTTTTTAGCAAGCGATTCTGAACGAGCCGCTTCCGCTTTTAATTAAAATACTTGTTCTACTTCAATAACGCCTGGTACTTCTTCAAGTAGTGCGCGTTCGATACCAGCTTTTAGTGTGATTGTAGAACTTGGGCAGCTTCCGCATGCACCCATAAGGCGTAGTTTTACGATACCTTCTTCAATATCTACTAATTCAACGTCACCGCCATCACGAAGTAAGAACGGACGTAATTTATCTAATACTTCTAATACTTGTTCTTGCATATTTGGGTTTTCCATTTTTATCGACTCCTTTCATCAGTTTTATTATAATCAAGATAGAGGGGAAAATCTATTTTTTCTGTTCTTGTTTTATTGTCGAAATATTTTATCATGTGTACAACGTGTTTTTTCAGTATAGGGGTATGGAATAAGTTTGTAAAATGATGTGCTTATGTACTAAGGTATCTGAATATACTGTTAGAGCAAGAAGTGGGGGAGAAGAAATGGTTAATGTGCAAGTGTATGGGACGAAAGTGATTTGTGCGAGTTGCGTCGGAATGCCATCTTCAACAGAAACGTTTGAGTGGTTACAAGCGGCGATTGGTCGTAAATATGAAGGACAAGAAAATAAATTTAATTTCGAGTATATTGATTTTCAACAAGAACAAGAAGATGAGGATAAAAAAGCATTCGCAGAGCGAGTAGTGGAGGAAGATTTATTTTATCCAGTCGTTCTTGTAAATGGAGAAATTGTTGGAGAAGGAAATCCTCGTTTGAAGGATGTTTACGAAGAAATCGAGAAATATTTATAAAACAGGAAGCCTTTGCGAATTTGCGAAGGCTTTTTTTAATGGAGGGATAGATGTGGAGAATGGAATAAAACATGCTTTACCGGAAGAAGTAAAACAGTTAATGAAGCAGTACATAGTAGAATTAAGAGAAATCTTTTCGGATGAAAAGTTAGTCGGCGTATACGTTTATGGATCCATTGCTTTAGGAGCATTTCATATAGAAACGAGCGATGTTGATTTTGTTGCGGTAATAAGTGATTCTGTGAATGAAGCTGAAAAACAACAAATTATAGAACTGCATAAAAAACTTAGTAAAAATACGTTAGGTAAAAGAATGGACGGTATGTATATTCCGCTCGCTGACTTAGGGAAATATAATCATGAAATGAACGAGTACGTATATTGTGCAGATGGTAAGGCGGATATTGGTCATTGGGATATTAACGCGGTCACATGGTGGACATTGAAAAATCAAGGCATTACAGTTACCGGGAAAGAAGCAGAAGCCCTTCCCTTTCAAATAAAATGGGACGATGTAGTAAATACAATGAAATATAATGTAGAACATTACTGGCTTGAAAAAGCGAAGCGTCCCTATTTATTTTTCATAGAAGAATGGGTAGAATCAGCTGTCGTTACAATGGGACGTATTTTATATACGCTAGATCATAAAACAATCGTTTCAAAAGATAGAGGATTGCAATATATGTTAGAACTTTATCCTCATAGGTGGGAGCCTTTATTAAAAGAAGTAGAGCGAATACGACATAATCCAAAAGAAAAACGAAAGCTCTCTATTTGGAGAAGGGCTGATATGACGAAGAGGTATTTGCTTAGTGTGATTGAGGAGTGTAGGCGAAAGTGGTAGGTGAATAGTAAAAGCATCCTTGGTATGAAGGGTGCTTTTACTATTTTTAGATAATGAAAAAATACTTTACAAGGAATGAGAAGTCGAAAGATAATACGGAATATGGATAGTTTCATGTGAAACATTATGCAATAACTGGTTCTGTTTGATATATATAGGCTCTATTCTTGTTTGTAGAATGCAATCGAATATTGAAATGTTTTCTCTTATCCCGCATTAACCGGCAGTAAAACTCCCACCTCAAAATTTAGCTGGAGCAAAGAAGCTAGGTGGGAGATCAACTGCCCGTAAACGCCCGATTGGTTCAACTAATAATCAGTGGGGGATGAACAACCCCTCCACTGATTAAAGTTTCACTTTATTTGTAAATGGCTCGTTATAAGCTGTGGGAGACCGATAGGATGAGCACCTATGTTTATATAGAAATCGTCTCCAAACTGGCTTTTTGTATATTATAGTTAATTAAAATGTTGCGCAATAGAGAGGGAAGATATCATGATTAACCATAATAAAATTAAACAACTTTTAGCATATGTAGATTGTGCTGAGGATAATGAAATTGAGTTAGAGTATGAATTTGAACCAATGACAATAGAATTATTTAATAGTGAAGAGATAGAGGAAGGACAACTTGGTTATAGTTTTGACAATGAAGGGCAAAGCTTAGTTGGGAATGAAGAAGGAGATTGGCAAGAAGGATGGATTGTAATTGGGATAGATTCGTATCTTGGGGACCCAATCTTTGTAGATAGTAATGATGAGAATTGTCCAGTTTATACCGCTATGCACGGTGAGGGAGATTGGGAGGCGGAATGTATAGCGGAACGTATAGAAGATGTTATTGAAAAAGTTAAAGATAATTTGAAATAGCAAAAAATTAGTAGGGTGTTTCAAAATGATTTTGGGACATCCTTTTTTGATGAATATGTAAAATGATTAACTTAGTGTATTAAACGTATCATTCATAAGTATTTTAATATATTTAAAAGTAAAATGAAATAAGAAGCGGGTAATTGTCGGAATATATTCGATTTTTGTTCATTTTTATGAAATATGTGTATTTTTTGTTAGATTCCTTCGTTTTGTATATATACAATAAAGTTATATCGAAATAAGAGAAGGATGATGTACGTGAAGGACACGGTTTTACAAGAAACAATTTCTCCGCAAGAATTACATAAAGTTGTTCAAAAGAATACAGCTTATTATGACTTTAAGTGGGGGAAAGTAGAAAATCCAGCGCAAGGGAATACGTGGAATTGGGTAGCTTTTTTCTTCCCATCTTTTTGGTTAGCTCATCGTAAAATGTATAAGTTATTTATTATACTTACATTATTGGCGGTACCTAGTATAGTTGTAACTCCTTTTATAGACATTCCAGATGGGATTTATTTATCGATTAGTTTAGTTCTTCAATTAGGAATGATGATATTTACTGGATGGCAAGGAAATCGTTTATATTATAAACACGCTGTTCGTGTTTTACATAAGGCAGAAGATATGCCTGATCATGAGAAGGCGTATTACTTACAATCAAAGGGTGGCGCCAGTTTTGTTGGTATGATTGGTTTACAAGTTATAGTTGGGATAGTGTTTGGCGGGGCTATGTTTGGACTCTCCCTTTTACCAACTGAACCAAATATAAAAAATGTTGTTCGTTCAAGTGATGAAGGATTTACTTTAGAGGTTATGACTGATAATCCAACTTGGAAGTTTGTGAAGAAAGAAAAAGATTATGACGTAGTAGAGTTTACTGGTTATGACTATACAGAGAAGAAAAACGTGAAAATTAAATTTGCTGTTTATTTCAGTGAAGATTATTTTGAATGGCAAGAAATATATGAAAATAATAAGAAATTAAGTGAAGAAGAGTTAGAAGAGTATCAAATTTACATTGAAGAAAATAGTTGGGATTTCTAGAGAGAAACTCGTTTATTTAGAAAAGAAGAATCTTGTAAAGGTTCCTCTTTTATTTATGGGGAAAAACATAAATAAACGGCATACTAATTGAAATTTTGTAAAATACAATAAAAAATGAGAATTTGAGGTAGGCTTGTCAATAACGTGAGACTATGGCAGTATAAAGAAATGCTATACAAATTTTATTTATCGACATGTAAACATCAGATTTGATTTTTACGTATAAATAATGAACGGAGGAAATGAATTTATGGCTACTTTACCAAATTGTCCAAAATGTAATTCAGAATATACGTATGAGGATGGCGCTCTTTTCGTATGTCCAGAATGTGCCCATGAGTGGGGCCAAGAAGCGGAAGCTGAAAGTAATGACGGTGCAAAAGTTGTAAAAGATGCGAACGGAAACGTTCTTCAAGATGGCGATGCTGTTACTGTAATTAAAGATTTAAAAGTAAAAGGAACTTCTTCAGTTGTAAAGATTGGTACGAAAGTAAAGAGTATTCGTCTAGTTGAAGGAGATCACGATATTGATTGCAAAATCGACGGTTTCGGAGCTATGAAGTTAAAATCACAGTTCGTTAAGAAGGCGTAAGGTTAGTAAAAGAAAAGACATTCCTTTAAGTAGATTTGTTACTTATGGAATGTTTTTTTATTTTTGTGAAGGTTAACTTGAAGCAATTTACGGATAATAGTAAACTGTGTAATTGGTCTTTGGTAGAATGTCTAGGAACTATGAGGAGATAGAAGAAAGCAAAGCTAGCTATGATCAGTCAGCTTTGCTTTCTTCTATTTTTACGGAATTACTAAAAAAATCATTCATAAGTCGATCGTACAATTTTGAGTTTTTAGGTATAGTATATAATTCTTTATCACCATTTAATTTCATTCGTAAGCTACCTGTTTTTGTGTTAAGCCAAAAGCGATAGTTTCCTTCATGGTATAAATTTTCGCTATTTTTCATTTTGTCCCTCCTACATACAGTTACCTTATTTTAGACTAGTTTTTTTATGATTGTCTTTCAACCTCTCCCAATTGACACCGCTTATTAAAGAACGTTTTATACCCAAGCTGTAAGAAGATAATAACAGAGAAAGCTGTACTTCCAGAAATGCCAAGTATAATCGCAATTTGATATTGGATGGCTGTAAATGGTGATACACCGGATAAAATTTGACCAGTCATCATGCCTGGGAGGCTGATAATTCCCATTCCGACCATAGAATTAATTGTTGGTAAAATAGCAGAATCGAAAGCGTCCCGTATGAGCGGTGCAGTTGCTTGTTTCGGCGTTGCGCCGAGCATAAGTGCACCTTCAATCTGGTCTCTTTGTGATTTCATACTGTTTAAAAAGGTATTTGCTCCGAGGCAAATACCTGTCATAGCGTTACCGATTAGCATGCCGGCAATAGGAACGATATACTGCGGAGCATACCAAGGATCGTGTCCGATAATGACAAAGATAAATAGTAGAAGAGGGCCAATTGATCCAGCAATCATGGAGAGGGCGGCTACTCGTTTTAATTCTTTTGACATCGGAATATTAACTCGTTTATAAATATTGAAAATCGCAAATGTAGTAATAGAAATAATGAGAGCTATTGTATAAAACGGATTACTATTTTCAAATATGTATGTAAGAACATATGCGACTAGTACAAGTTGAATCGTCATACGTAATGTAGCAATTGTAATTTGTTTCTCACGCGGTATTCCTTTTAATTTCACAAGCCCGATTAAAATAAGGATGAAAATATATGCAGCTGCAAGTTGCCAAATTTGTAGTTCAATAACGCCCTTCAATTGATAGCACTTCCTTTCTAGTTGCACCGTTTGTTTTACTAATTTCAATAATATCATCTGCAATTTCTTCTGGAAGTTGTTGTGAGTGTGTGATAAAGATAACTGTTTTTTTCTTTTCTCTTGCTAGTAGAGTAAATTGTTTCATAACGCGGCGTTCTGTATCACTATCTAGTGCCGAAGTTGGTTCATCTAATAAATAGACGGGCGGATCCATTAGTATAATACGAGCGAAAGCAAGTCTTTGTTTTTCGCCACCTGATAATGACGAGGCGTTATCTTCTAATTTTTTATCTAGACTAACAGTCGTTAATGCGCCCCGCAGGACATCGTCATTTGGAAATGGCTTTTCAGAAAATCGAAGCCCCATTAATAAATTATCTTTAATTGTTCCATCAAAAATAGGCGGAGTTTGTCCGAGCATGACAACTTCACGGCGTAATTGAATGGGAGGATAATCTAAAATAGATTTTCCGTTATATTCAATTGTGCCAGATGTTGGCGATTGTAAATCGTTTAGCATACGAAGTAATGTGCTTTTTCCGCTACCACTTTCACCAATAATACAAGTTGTTTTTTCTTTTTGAATCTGTAAATAAGGAATGTGTAGAATATCTTTATATATGATGTCTTTTAATATAAACATAAATTGCTCCTTTCTGATTCTAGTTATATCGTATCAAAAAAGAGAGGAAAATAGAAAAATAAGGTTATAATGAGCAACGTTTTTTCTTAGTTTTGAGCTCTATTAACAAATTAAGTAAACGATCTAATTCTTGACTGAAAGAAATCACTTTATCATGAGTGAATCCATACTTTTCAACGAGATAGATCAATTCTTTCTTCTTTGCTTCTATTAGATCTTTTAGTTTCATTAAGTTCATAAGTGAAATGTAATGCCTCCTATAAAAGTATTTATCACATAAAAAATAAGACCGAATGCATTCGGTCCTAAAGGAAATAATAAAACAACTTACAAATAGCATACACTTTTCATCGATAGTTTTTAATATTAAAATGGAAAAATTTTGTGAATCTATATTGAGAAAGTTATTTTTTAAAAAAATGAATAGAAAAAGGCTGTCTACTATGTAGGCAGCCTTTAAAGTATTAACCGTTATGATATTTGTACATCCAAAGAAGACCGGATTTTAATAATCTCGGTACACGCCCCATTAATGGTTGGTTTGCTAGTAAACCAAATCCGTGTTTTTTGCCGAGAGAACCGAGAACCCCTTTTAATTTAATAACAGGCAGTTCATCGGGAAGTGGTTCATTATTCCAACGTTTTAATAATATTTGGACAATTTGCTCTCCTTGGCCTTCAGCAAGTTGAGCAGATGGTGCGTGTGGAAGTGCTGCACAATCTCCTACGACATAAACGTGCTCGTTATTTGGAATATTGTGATATTTTGTTAAAACAACCCGTCCGCTACCATCTTGTTCAACTGGAAGGTTTCGCACAACTTCATTTGCTTGAATACCAGCTGTCCATACGATTGCATCACATTCAAGAGGTTCATCATGGTTGTACACAATATTTGGTTCCACTTTGGTAATGTTAGAGTTTCGTATAATGGTAACGTTATGTTTTATAAACCATTCTTCTACATATCTACTTAATTTCTCTGGATATGGGAATAAAATTCTATCTTTTCTATCAAATAAATAGATTTTTAAATCAGAACGGCTCTCACGAAGTTCACTTGCTACTTCAACGCCACTTAAGCCAGCTCCAACGACAGCTACTGTTGCATTTGGTTCTAGGCTATTTAATTGTTCATATGTCTTACGTGTTTGTTCAATCGATTGTAGGCTATGTGTATAGTCCTTCGCCCCAGGAACGTTATGATATTTATCTTCACAGCCAAGTCCGATAATTAAATCATCATATTGGATTGTTTCACCTCCATCGAGATGAACGGCTTTCGTTTCAAGATCAATATTTGTGATTGTGCCGTATTGAATATTAAGACGTGGGTGCTCAGGAAACGGTATGCGAATATGTGTTTCTGAAATTGTACCCGCCACTAATGCATAATATTCAGTTTTGAAGCAATGATATGGTACTTTGTCGATTAATGTCACTTGTACATCATCTGGAAGTTGGTTGCTTGGAAGTAGCCTCTGCAGAATTCTCATTCCACCGTAGCCGCCACCCAGTATTACGAGGTGTTTCATGATGGATTACCCCTTTTCTGTTGAAATATCCCCTAATCATACAATTTTATATTAATAAAATATTTCGACTTTATTCAATCAAATTATATCGAATTTGTGAACAAATAACAATGCATGAATGAATACTCTGTTGTACAATAAGAAGAAAAGTAAAGTAAACTGTTTTCATTTTCTAGTTACTATTTACTATTTCATTATGAGTAGTATGTTATATAAAGAAGACTATCTATAGTGAAGTGAAATAGTGAAGTAACTAAATGGTTTAGAATATATAACGAAAACAACAAGAAACAGCTTAGTTTTCTTCTTATAAATAAAGTGGAATGGTAACAAGTAGAGAGGGTTACTTATCCGTTTCGCAAATTAGGTATGCACTTCATACCTGCTAAAGTAAATGAAATTGTTTAGAGATACAGGGGGGAGAGTTTTGATTAAACCATTAATCGAATTTTGTGTAGGTAACCTTGCAAGCGGTTCGCAAGCGGCTTTAGAAAAATTAGAAAAAGATCCTAATTTAGACGTAATGGAATATGGTTGTTTAGGATATTGTGGTATCTGTTTTGAAGGTCCATTTGCACTTGTAAATGGTGAAGTTGTACAAGGTGCAACAGTAGAAGAACTTGTAAATAATGTATATGATTATATGGATGAAAATCCAATGTTTTAAAGCGTTGCAAACAGGCAACGTTTTTCTTTTTTCATTTATTCCGCTATTTGTGGGCAGTAAGACTCCCATCTCAAAATTCAGCTGAAGCAAAGAAGTTAGGTGGAAGCCTTATTGCCCGTAAAAGCCCGATTGGTGAGAGCTAATAATCAGTGGGGGATGAACAAAGCTCCCACTGATTAAAGTTTCACTTTATTAGGAGTGTTTACTTCGAAAAAAAAAGGCCCTTTTAGAAGGGCTTTTTTCTTACACGATTTGTGTAAGAATGACTTATCGCCAAAACGTTGTCAAATATGAGAAACGGGGGACATTCATATTGTGTTCTAAAAGCATGCATTTTATACTTGAAATAATAAATTAATTTTGGAGTGAATAAAAATGAGCCAATTTTCTTTTACAAAAATGCATGGTCTTGGCAATAGTTATATATATGTAAATATGTTTGAGGAACAAATTAGAGAAGAAGATTTAGCACTTGTAGCGGAAAAGGTTTCAAATATTAATACTGGTATTGGTGCAGATGGAATGATTTTAATTTGTCCTTCTGACGTGGCACCAGTAAAAATGCGCATGTTTAATAACGATGGTTCAGAAGGAAAGAGCTGTGGAAATGGTTTACGCTGCGTAGCGAAATATGCGTATGAGCATAAACTAGTAGAAGGTAAAGTTTTCACAATTGAAACGTTAGCTGGTATTGTTACGGCAGAAGTAACGGTAGAAGATGACAAAGTTACATTAGCGAAAATCGACATGGGAGCACCTCGTTTAACACGTGAAGAGATACCGATGCTTGGTGAAGGAGAAACACCATTTATTCGTGAAAACTTCTTATACAATAATCACCGTTATGCATTTACAGCTGTTTCAATGGGGAATCCACATGCGGTTATTTTTGTTGATGATGTAGAAAAAGCGCCTCTTACAACGTTAGGACCAGTTCTTGAGACGCATGAAATGTTCCCAGAGCGAGTGAATGTTGAGTTCATCGAGATTTTGAATGATGAAGAGATGAATTTCCGCGTTTGGGAACGTGGATCTGGTGTAACACAAGCTTGCGGGACAGGAGCATGCGCAGCTGTCGTTGCGGCAATTTTAAATGGGAAAATGGAACACGGTAAAGAAATTACAGTTCACTTAGCAGGCGGCGACTTAATGATCGCATGGACAGAAGAAGGAAATGTATTAATGAAAGGACCTGCGGAAATAATTTGCCGCGGAGTGTATGAGTACAAGATAGAAGCGTAAAGATGTATAATAAAATGAGAACAGAAAGGATGGTGTATTTCATGATTGAAGTAACAGAACAAGCAGCTTTTCAAATTAAAGATATGTTAAAAGATGCTGAAGATGGAGAGAAGTACGTGCGCCTTGCTGTACATGGCGGCGGATGTAGTGGTCTTTCTTACGGCTTAGGATTTGAAGTAGAACCAAAGGAAGATGACACAGTTCTTGAGTTTTTCGGTGTTGAATTTGTTATCGATAAAGAAAGTGCTCCGATTGTAAAGGGAGTGAAAGTTGACTATAAGCAATCTATGCTTGGCGGCGGATTCACAATCGACAATCCAAATGCGATTGCATCATGCGGATGTGGATCATCTTTCCGTACAGCGTCGAATGCTGGTAAGCCGGAAGATTGCTAAGTTTTTTCATTCCGTTATTCTAAGCGGAAATTGAATGGGTAGGTTGCATATAAAGATCTTCTTAGCGATGAAATCAAATCGTTAGGAAGGTCTTTTCTTTGCCGTTAAACCAGAAATTAAAAACTACCGGAGGAATTACAATGAAGTCATTTAAGAAAGTACTGTTATTAGGGATGACGTTGGTTACAGCATCAATATTTGGAGCTTGTTCTAACGATACAGACGTGTTAGCAAAGCAACAAGTGAAGTCGGAAGCGGAAGTACTAAAAGGACAGAAGGAAACGCCTATGACTACGAGCAAGCGTGACAGCATTAAATATGAGAACGCCACATCGTCACAGAAGCGTTATATTTCTAGTGACGAATCTAAAAAGATTGAGGAAGGCATGACATATACGGATATTATTAACGAGATTGACTACGGTGGTGAGAACCTAAAACATTATAATAACAATGAAAAACGCGTATTTTATACTGAAAAGGATACGGATGGTACATATGAAATTATGGTTGAATTAAATACGTATGGCTATGTTGTGAATATTGAACGTACTGCTATAAGGGATGCGGATAAAGAGAATCAGTTATCTACGAAACGCAGTGAAGAGCCTGCGAAGGAATATGAAGAAAAGAACGACCGCACACCGTGGTATAAAGATGTAAATAACGATGCGGCGACAGTAGGCTACAATGAGTATTTGAAAATCAAAAAAGGTATACCTGCGAATCAAGTAAAGGCTACGATTGGACAACCTTATATAATTGAGAAATATAAATCGTATTCAGTATACATCTATACAGGTTACGGTGGTGAAGGGTCATTGCGTGTAATATTCGAACCGAATGGGACTGTTACGCAGGTAGTAGAAGATGGATTACAACGATAGTAATTGCAGTAAAGTTGTCGGTGGCTTTATAAAGTCTGGGAGAGAGAACCGTGAGTAATCGGAGAGGACAATGATGAACGAAGATAAGATAACGATAATTATGCTAGCAGTATTAACAATAGCGTTAGTATTTGTTGGGGTTTCGTCCAAATTCAATAGCCTCATTGTGGACGCTATCGCCGTACTATTTTTGTTGATAGCTACTGCAGTAGGTGCAGCGGTTGTAACAGAACGTAGATTGCGTAAAAAGGATGGGAAGTAGCAATTTCTTTGTATAAGAAGGAGGGACGCATGATTGAAGGTATTTTTGAATTCGTAGGGAGATATGTGATTAAACCTATAATTAGATTTGTAAGTTACCTTGTAATAGATATCATAATAGAGTGCGTAATAGAGGGTATAATAGGCGGTATAAGGAAATTACGTGATAAGATTCGTGACAAGTGGAAAAACTGGCGCGGAAGACGATATTGGCGTTAATAGATTGTCATGACTAGGCTAGATGAGTGCTAATAACGTTTTTAATGAAAAACACACTGATTAAAGTTTTAGTTTATTATCTTACAAAAGTGTAATGTTCATGTCATGTTTTTGAATTTCTTCTTTCAGACCTGGGCTTTAAGATAAGAATATAAGAAAAACATATGAGGTGAAGGAAATGAAAAGATACATTGCACTTTTTAGTATTTTAGTCGTATTTGCAAGTCTATTAGTTGGTTGTGATTTAAACCGTATGGGTAAAGATGAGTATTATGTTCAAATTACAGTAGATGGAAAAGAGTATAATGGTAAATCTGATAATGGTGAGCCATATAAAGATTACCAATATAAACTAACTGGTTTTGATAAAGACGGTAAAGAGAAAGAGTTAGAATTCACAGCGCAAAAAAATCTTCGAAAAGAAGCATTCCTACGTGTGTATCACTCAGATAAAAAAGGTGTATCTGCTTGGGAAGAAGTGAAAAAGGACGAGCTTCCTGAGAAAGTGAAAGAAAAATTAGGTGTGAAATAAGACATATAGAAAAGGAATTGACGAGCGTGGTCAATTCCTTTTTTCGTTCTCAAAATCCTCTTCTGAAATGACTTTAAATCCATGTCTTTTGAATAAAGCTGTTGTTACCCCGTAACCAGTTTGTTTATTGCCGTTAAATTCCCCTGTGTAAATAGTGGAACTACCACAAGATGGACTGCGTTCTTTTAAAATAATATATTCTGGGTTTAAATCTTTTATTTGTTCTAACGCTTTATAAGCACCACGCACGAAAGCCTCCGTGACATCTTGGCCTTCTTTCGTCATCACTTTTGCTTTTCCATCTAAAACGTCATCACCATTACCACCAATAATTTCAGCCGAAGGACGAGGTGTAGGTAAACCGCCCAATACTTCAGGACAAACGAGGATGGTGTCTTCCCTTTGTACTAACTCTTCAATTTTTGAAACGAGATTATCGTTGCCGTCATAACGACAAGCAATGCCACCTAAACAAGCGCTAATTACAATCATATTTTCATCTCCAATAAAAAAATATTAAATATCACGCCAATTTCTCTTCCTGTTTCTTACCTATAGATGAGGTGATAAAAATGGGAAGCTTATATAACTTAATGAAACCATATAGTGAATTTCGAAGTAAAGAAGAGTTTAATACATATCAAAATCAAGTTTTTAAATGTTATCAGTTTCAACTAAATAAGACGGATTCTGCCGTCATTCATTTTTTAGGAAAGTATGCGGTTAATGAGAAGAACGAAACAGTTGGTGTTGCTTGTCCGTTAATGGAGACAATTGCGACGAATATTGGAAAGAGTATTCGTACGGTACGTCGCTCGATTGCGAAGCTAGAGGAGCTTGGAATTATAAAGCGTGTTGCGACAAAAGAAAGATATAAGCGCGGCGGGTATAGTGCAAACTTATATGTATTTCTTACATCTGCGATTGACCGCATGGATGACCGTATGAAAATGTCCGCATGTGAAAGTGGGGGGCATGCAACTGGCTGTAGTGGAAATGAGCAAAAAAATGAGGGGGAAACAATTCTTTCTAAAAACATTCCACAAATAAAAGAGAAAAGAAAAGTAACGTACGAGCTTGATGAAACGTATTGTCGTCACGATATACCGAAGCCTTTTATATATGCACTGGTGCCGATGACGAGTAATCCGAAGAAGATTAATATATTTTGGAGTAAGGTGGAACTTGCTTATAAAAAGAGCGGATTACTAGAACAAGGTGCTTTATTAGAGGGAATATTAGCTGATGAAGAAGTGCGTGGAAATTTAATTTGGAGGGTGAAAAGTGTTGTGAGAGCGTATAAGTACGGAGAAATTCGTAAAGATGTCGGAGCACTGTTGTATAGTACGATGCGAGATTTATTTTTAGAAATTGGATTAGAGTGGGGAGCGGCACTAAGGAGAAGTAAGGGAATACCGTTATTCGATCCATTTAAAAAAGAGTCATGCGTATAATACATGACTCTAAGTAGCTAATCGAACTTTCTTACAACTGGAACACGAATTGCTACAAATAGTACAAAGACGATAACAGCGATTGCACCGCTTTTCATAACCGTTACAATTGGAATGCCGATCCCAAGTGCAAGCGATGTAAATGCGTAAGAGAGCGGAATGAATCCCATCGATGAAAGCATGAGTAAACTCATAACGCGTCCCATCATCTCTTCTTTTACCGTTGATTGGATCATTGCCATAAGTGGAACGATAGCCATCGCAATTGTAATACCGTAAAACATTCCAGCTAATAACGCTTGCCAAAGTACGGTGCTAAAGTTGATGGCTAGGAAGAATACACCAGACAGTAGCATCATGATAATACAAAATAGACCACGTCTGCGGTTAATGTTTTTTAGCCCGACAATGATAGCGCCTATCGCCATCCCACCGCCTACAGATGCTTCTAAGTAACTAAATTGAAGTGAATCACCGTGCAGAACATTTTTGACAAATAGCGGGAAACCAACTTGCATCGGACCGATTAAAAATAAGTTTAGAAAGGCGCTACAAATAAGGAAAGTTGAAAGGAATGGTGATTCCTTTACATATAAGATTCCCTCTTTAATAGAAGTAAACATGCCTTTATCTGTTTCATTTTTTTCGGGTACTGTAAATTGTATTTTTTGAACGAGTATCGCAGCGATAATGAGTAGCAGGATTGTAATTGAAAAAATTGTTTCATAGTTCGTAAATTTAATGAGAATACCGCCAAGTACAGGTCCTAAAATGACAGATGCTTGGTTTGTCATTTGAGTAAGTGAATTTGCTTGTGTTAAACGGCTTTTTTCTACAAGTTCAGGCAGAATAGATCCATCTGCTGACCAGAAAAAAGCGTCAGCAAGTCCGAAGAACAAAGCGAACAAAGCAAATGTATATAGTGTTACATCACCGACGATGAACCAGGTGAGAATGGTTGCGACAAGAATAGCTCGAATAATATTAGAGTAAAACATAATATTTTTTTTCGGGAATTTATCAGCTAATGCTCCGCCGATAATCATAAAGATGAGCCTTGGAACACTAAGAGCCACGAAAACAATACCGAGTGAAGCCTCAAGGTTTAATGTTTTTGCTATGTACCACGTTTGTGAAAAAGTAAAAAAGGCTAAAGCAAAACTTGAAAAGAGAGTAGCTGCCCAAAGAAAAAGGAAATTCGTATTTTTTAATAACGGTTTCGCGTTTTCTTCTAAAGCAGATTTATTTTGTTGTAGTTCCTCCATATTGCTTCCTTTCTATGTACCATTTTTAGACTAAAAAACCTATTAACAATCGTTTTATCCCGCTATTTGTGGGAGTCAGGCTGCCCGTAAACGCCCGATTGGTGAAGGCTAATAATCAGTGGGGGATGAACAAAGCCCCCACTGATTATAGTTTCACTTTATACAGTTTCTAATATTTCTATACTGCACTTTCTCATTGTAGACAATAATAATGAATTTGCACAGTGGCTATTTAACGACAAAAAAAGAAGATACCAAGGGCATCTTCTTTTTTTATTTTAGGCTAATGCAATATAAATATTCAATTGTACGTTATTTGGATCTGTTGCTTTTTCATCATACAGTTCGAAATCTGTTGTAAAAGCACGTTTGTTTTCTTTCGACCATTGCCAAATATATTCCCAAGTTTCACAAACGACTTCAGACACAGGACCTTTTCTCGTTGTAAATACTGCATACGTTGCGGCAGGTATTGTTAAGGCTGTCATATTTTCAGGAACATCGTCTAATGAAGAAACGGACATGCCGATCGTAAATTGATATGTACCAGTTTCATCTGATTCGTAGTTTGAATAGAAGGCGAATGTTTCTTTTGTTTGTTGATTTGGAATTTGATGCATGATTTGTTCTTGGAAGTAGCGATTCCAAAGCTGTGGGATCTTTCCTTCAGTCGATGCTTCTTTTTCGTTTGTCGTCGTAATAGAGACACCGATTGCTTGGAAAGCTTCTTTTTTTACGATAATAGGTTCTTTCATTAATAAAACCTCCCTTTATTAAATGAAACGTACGTTCTGTTTTATTGTAACATATTTTAGGAGGAAGTAGTGTTTTTTATCAAATTGCAATTTATTTTAGTTAGGAAAAGGAGAGAGTGTGAAAAGAACTCCTTTCATGTAAAAGGAGTTCTTTTCATTTCTATATTAAAACATACTTGAGCTATGCATTGGTTGAAGTTTTGCGCTTGGATCGAAGTAAGCTTTTGCATTGTTTACTGCTGTCGGTGCTTCACCAAAGCCGCAAGCAATGAGTTTTACTTTTCCTTCATATGTACAAATGTCACCAGCAGCGTAAATGCCAGGAATATTTGTTTCCATTTTTGAGTTCACGAGGATGCTGTTCTTTTGAATATCTAAGCCCCAATTTTTAATTGGACCAAGCGAAGAAACGAAGCCGTAGTTTACGATTACGTCATCAACATCGATGATAACTTTTTCTTCTGTTTTTACGTGCTGAAGAACAACTTGTTCAATAGTGTCATCACCGATGAGTTCAACTGGAACGTAAGGTGTGCTTACTTCTGCACGGGAATTCATTAAGCTTTCTACGCTATGTTCATGTGCACGGAATTTATCACGGCGATGAACAATTGTAACTTTGTCCGCAATCGGTTCTAACATCATTGTCCAGTCTACTGCTGAGTCACCGCCGCCGAATACAACGACGCGTTTTCCAGCAAATTTATTCATATCATCAACGAAATAATGTAAGTTTTTCTTTTCATATTTTACCCCGCCTTCTAATTCTAAGCGGCGTGGTTGGAAAGCACCATTACCAGCAGTAATAATGACAGATTTAGAGTAGTGGGTTTGTTTATTTGTAACAAGTTTAAATATACCGTCAGCTTGTTTTTCAAGCGTATCAACAGCTTCTTCTAAGCAAACGGTTGGATCGAACTTTTTCATTTGTTCTTTTAAGTTATCAACTAACTCTTGTGCGCGCACTTTTGGGAATCCAGCTACATCATAAATATATTTTTCGGGATATAGTGCGGATAATTGCCCTCCAAGTTGAGGTAAGCTTTCAATAATTTTTACACTTGCTTGTCTCATTCCGCCATAAAATGCAGTGAATAGTCCTGTTGGGCCACCACCAATAATTGTTATGTCGTAAACTTTTTGATTTTCTGTCACTTTCATTCCCCCTATAGATGGAATTTTAATATTGATTTCATATATTGTTCATATGTACACGAAAATCCTGCAAATGATGACACTTTCAAATAAATGATAGCATATTTCAATTAATAATACTTCTGAAAACGACTGAATAATAAGTAAGTTTGTGCATAGATGTTTTAGAATCGTATAAAATATAGCGGAAGGAAAATACATGAAAAAAAGGCTAAAAAACCCTTGAAAACGCTATGTTATTTTAAAATATCGATAATTCTCTAGGTGCTTGAATTATGGAATAAAACCGACTAAGATAGGGAAGTATTATGTTAAATTTCTATGACAAATTTCGTACGATTTTTTGACTGCGTTTTGTTATGATATAGAATGTGATAAATTCCACATTCTTGACAAATAGAGTTTTTAGTACTTGGTATTATTTTTTATTACTATTATATAAAGAAAAGGGTTGTGATTTGGTGAAGACTCCAAAAATCGTAGTTTTAGGTGCAGGTTATGGCGGGATGATTACGACTGTTCGTCTGCAAAAAACATTATCTGTAAGTGAAGCTGAAATTACGTTAGTAAACAACAACAGCTATCACTACCAAGCAACTTGGTTACATGAGAGTGCAGCTGGTACATTACAAGATGATAAAATCTGTCTAGATATTCAAGACGTTATCGATACAAATAAAGTGAACTTTGTACAAGATACAGTAGTAGAGATTAAAGCTGCTGAAAAACGTATTATCTTAAAAAATGGTGAGTTAGAGTATGATTACTTAGTAATCGGCCTTGGTTTCGAATCAGAAACGTTCGGAATTAAAGGATTAAAAGAGCATGCATTCTCAATCACTAACATTAATGCAACTCGTCAAATCCGTGAGCATATGGAAGAAAAATTCGCTCAATATGCGACTGAAAAACGTGATGAATTAGTAACAATCGTTGTTGGTGGCGCTGGATTTACTGGTATCGAGTACGTAGGTGAGCTTGCAAATCGTATTCCTGAACTTTGCAAAGAGTACGATGTTCCACGTGAAAAAGCACGTATTATCTGTGTAGAAGCTGCTCCAACAGCACTTCCTGGTTTCGATCCAGCATTAGTAGAGTACGCTGTAAAACAACTTGAGAAAAAAGGTGTAGAATTCCGCATCGGTACAGCAATTAAGGAAGCAACTGAAGAAGGTATTATCGTTGCAAACGGTGATGATGCAGAACTTCTTAAATCTGAAACTGTAGTTTGGGCTGCAGGTGTTCGTGGTAACGGTATTGTGGAAGAGTCTGGATTTGAAGCAATGCGCGGACGTATTAAAGTGGATGAGTACATGCACGCTCCAGGTCATGAAGATGTATTCATGGTTGGTGACGCAGCGTTAATCATCAATGAAGAAATTAATC
Source organism: Bacillus cereus (assembly GCF_015071065.1). Taxonomy (GTDB): domain Bacteria; phylum Bacillota; class Bacilli; order Bacillales; family Bacillaceae_G; genus Bacillus_A; species Bacillus_A cereus_BA. Next base: position 369,292 of record NZ_VOVA01000004.1, read on the forward strand.
GTCCATACCCACCGACAGCACAGATTGCAATTCAAGAAGGTTACAACATTGCACACAACTTAACTGTATTAGTTCGTGGCAAAGGCGAAATGAAAAAATTCGCATTCGATAATAAAGGATCTGTATGTTCATTAGGTCATGACGATGCAATGGGCGTTGTTATGGGTAAAAAGTTAACAGGTTGGAAAGCTTCCTTCATGAAGAAAGTAATCGACAACCGTTACTTATTCTTACTAGGCGGACCTTTACTAGTTCTTAAAAAAGGTAAATTGAAGTTCTTTTAATATATAGTAGAAAAAGCAGAAACGGCTAAGAGCTGTTTCTGCTTTTTTCGTATTGAAAATATAGTATAATATATAAAAAAGAAAGAATATTCTGTTCGTTTAGGTAGAGGAGGATGCATCATGGGAAAGCGAGGGAAAGTATGGTTAGCTGTTAGTGGTTTAGTGGCTACAAAAGATGGCAGGTGGCTATTTGTTAAGAAAAAATACAGTGGATTAAAAGGGAAATGGTCTTTACCGGCGGGTTTTGTAAATGAAGGTGAGACGGTTGATGAAGCTGTGAAACGTGAAGTGTTAGAAGAGACAGGTATTGTCGCTCATGTGAAGGGGATTATTGGTATTCGATCGGGCGTTATTCGTAATGAGATTAGTGATAATATGATTATTTTCCTTTTGGAGCCTGAAGGGGAAGACATTATTGTACAGGAGAAGGAATTGTCTGAAGTAGCGTTCTTACATCCAGAGACGATTGCGGACGATCCAAATACGTCTGTGCTTATTAAATATTTGTTAGAAGGAAGATCAGAACTGCATCTTGAAATGGACAAAACATTAAATCCAGGAGAGCAATTTGGTTATACAGCCTATCATGTATTTACAGCGCATACGAAGGAGAGGGAGAAAGAGTGAGTATACCGGTACTACTTATTTCAATGATGTTGTTCTTTATTTTATTTTTTGGAATTGGATTTTTACTAAACATGATTTTGCGAGCTACGTGGGTAATGGTTATTGTGTATCCGATTATTTGTATGCTTATTATTAATAAAGCGAGTGTATGGGACTATTTTTCAAAACCAAAAGAAACATTTTCTTCATTTGGGACAAGTGTATCGCATTTAGGACAAGCAGATGTGTTTATTCTATCTACTGGATTAGTAGGTGCTGCTTTAGCAGGAATCATAATTAAGAAACTTCGGAAAAGTGGATATCAAATGTTTTAATCTCCAATCAATTTGGAGATTATTTTTTTGCATATTCCTTCATCGTATAGGGAATGATTAACGATGAAGGAGTGTGGAATATAAAAATGTTAAAACGATATTGTATTCGCATTATGATGACTTGTTTACTTGCATTCGCATTATGCGTAACATGGAAGGCTTTCACAGGAGTTTCTTTAGTAGAGATTATAAAATCATACGAAGAAACAAGTGCAAAAGAAGTACATGCAGCAGAAATTGAGAAAAAAATTGCTCCGAGTAAAGAAGTGATAAATGCTTTAGAACAGGCAAATGACTGGTCTAAATATCGTGTTATAGAAATGACTGCAACTGGTTATACATCAGGTATAGAGTCAACTGGAAAGAGGCCGGGGCATCCAGAGTATGGCATTACATATTCAGGTGTTAAAGCAAAAAGGGATTTATATTCCACAATCGCTGCTGACTTGCGCGTATTCCCGCTTGGGACAATTCTATTCGTGCCAGGTTACGGATATGGTGTTGTAGCTGATAAGGGCGGTGCCATAAAAGGAAATCGTCTCGATTTATATTATGATACGGTGAAAGATGTTTATAGCCAATGGGGTAAGAAAAAAGTAAATGTGTATGTAGTGAAAATAGGAAATGGTAAGTTTTCGGAAGAAGAGTTAACAATGTTGAATCAAGATGAAACGATGCAGGTGTTTCGTGGTCAATATTTAAAACAAAGATAGTCTAGTGGCAATAACGCTAGACTTTTTTCTTGTCTTATTTCACCATAGAAGATATTGGAGATAGTATCTTTATATGAAATAATAGAATTTAGAATTGTCGCATTTTATCGAAAATAAAGTTATAATGGACATAGAGAAATTTAGGGGGTCTGAACATGTTTCAAGTACAAAAAGAATTAGCAAGTCATGAAGCGGTAATTGTTGCCTTATTTGAAGAAGATAAAACGAGTAGCTTTGTACAAGAATTGGACAAAGCGTTTGAAGGACAGTTACAAGTTTTATTAGAAGAAAAAGAACTTTCTACTAAGAAGAAAGCCATTTCAAAAGTACATAGCTTAGGAAAAACAAATGTTAAACGGTATTATTTCGTTGGTTTAGGTAAGAAAGAGTCATATACAACAGAAACGTTACGTGCGGCTCTTGGTAAGGCATTTAAAACGTTACAATCAGCAAAAATACAAGATGCAGCGATCTTACTTGATTCTTTCGTAACGGAGAAATTAGACGCGATTGATGTAGCTCATATTGCATCTGAAGTATATTGCCTTGGTACATACGGATTACAAACATATAAAACGGATGAAAAAGAAAGAGTAGAGTTAGAAAAACTGATTGCTATTACAGCAGAAGATGCACAAGAAATTGTAGCAGCATTAACGGTAGGATACGTACATGGACGTGCAACGAATTCAGCTCGTACGCTTGTAAATATGCCGCCAAACGTATTAACAGCGACAAAGCTTGCTGAGTACGCAGTTGAATTAGCTGAAAAATATGATATGGACTATAAAGTTCTTGAGAAAGAAGAGATGGAAGAGCTTGGTATGGGTGCATTACTTGCAGTAAACCAAGGTTCTACTGAACCGCCAAAAATGATCGCTCTTATTTATAAAGGAAAAGAAGAGTGGAAAGATGTAATTGGATTTGTTGGAAAAGGGATTACATATGATACAGGCGGCTATTCTTTAAAACCACGTGAAGGCATGGTTGGTATGAAAGGTGATATGGGCGGCGCTGCAGCTGTTCTTGGCGCGATGGAGATCATCGGCGAACTTCGCCCTGAGCAAAATGTAATTGCTGTTATTCCATCAACTGACAACGTTGTAAGTGGTACAGCATTTAAGCCAGATGATGTTATTACATCTATGAGCGGAAAAACAATTGAAGTATTAAATACAGATGCAGAAGGTCGCCTAGCGTTAGCTGACGGTATTACGTATGCGAAGAAACTTGGTGCAAATTACTTAGTTGATGTTGCAACATTAACAGGCGGTGTAATTGTTGCACTTGGAAATCATACAACAGGTGCAATGACAAATAATGAAGAATTGTTTGAACAAGTGTTAGAGGCTTCTATGGAAACGGATGAGCCAATTTGGCAATTGCCGATTTTTGAACGTGATAAAGAACGTGTCAAAAACAGTAAATTTGCTGATTTAAATAACTCACCAGGCCGTGAAGGACATGCGGTTATGGCTGGGACATTCATAGGTGAATTTGCAGAAGAAACACCATGGGTACACTTAGACATCGCTGGAACATCTGAAACAACAGGTGCACATGATTTAGGGCCATCTGGAGCAACAGGTGCAATGGTGCGTACACTTGCAACACTTGTTGAGCGTTTCGGAGAAGAATAAAGAATGTAAAAAAGCTGTCCGCAAAGGTCATTACATAATCGATCTTTGCGGAACAGTTTTTTTATTTTATAGGTACATATAGTGCTCTTCATTTTCTATAAAGAAATCGTATATAACGTCCCGCCTAAAGCGAATGAAGTACGCCCTGTTTCCTCAGAGACAACTAATATAAGTGAATCGCTTTTCTCTGATAAGCCAATTGCAGCCTTGTGACGTGTTCCTAGCTCAGGATTGATTTCTATACTTTTTGTTAATGGAAGAATATTAGCTGCTGAGACAATATGATTATTTTTAATGAGAACGGCTCCGTCATGAAGAGGATTACCTGGATAAAAAATCGATTCAAGTAGTGGCGCGGTTAAGTGTGCGTTTAATGTCGTTCCAGTTTGAATGAAAGAATCGAGAGCGTCACTTCGTTCCACAATAATAAGAGCACCGTGTTTTCGAGAGCTTAAATGCTGGACAGCTGTAGTGATGAAATGTGAACTTTCCGTATAAGGTGATAAATATGCCTGAATATAATATGTAGCTGCTAACGTCTGTACATTCGTTAACATATGATGAATATCTTCCATTTTGCATAAAATGCACTCATCTTCTTTATCGATTGCATGCTTCATGTTTGATAATTCTTTTTCAGCAATTTCAATCATCTGCTTTGTTTTTATTTTGAGCTCTTCTGACAAGCCCCATTCTTGCATAATCCTCATTCCCTTTGGTGGAGTATTTAACCATAGTGTATACAAATATTTATAGTAAAATCCTGCTAGATTTTAAAAAATATTGAGATGCAGGTTGTTTTTTTCATATAATGAAGGTACGACAGGCGAGAGGAGATGGAAGTATGAATTGGAAACAAGAATTTAGTCGCTGGCTTTCATATGCAGAATTAGACGCAGAATTAAAAGAACAGCTAGAAAACATGAAGCAAGATGAGAAGAAAATCGAGGATAGCTTTTATAAAAATCTAGAGTTCGGCACAGGTGGTATGCGTGGTGAACTTGGTGCTGGTACGAACCGTTTAAATGTATATACAGTTCGTAAAGCAACAAAAGGATTAGCTAGGTTTATTGAAAAATTGGGTGAAGAAGCGAAAAAACGTGGTGTTGTTGTCGCGTATGATTCTCGTCATAAATCACCTGAATTCGCAATGGAAGTAGCTGCTACTCTTGGTGCACAAGGTATTACAACATATGTATTTGAAAGCTTACGTCCAACACCAGTGCTTTCTTTCGCAGTTCGTCATTTACATACAGCAAGTGGAATCGTTCTTACGGCAAGCCATAACCCGCCCGAATATAACGGTTATAAAGTATATGGTGAAGATGGTGGCCAGTTGCCTCCAAAAGAAGCTGATGAGTTAATTAGCTACGTAAATGCAGTAGAAGATGAATTAACAGTTGAAGTTGCTGATGTGGAGCAATTAAAAGCTGACGGTTTATTACATATAATTGGACAAGAAGTAGATGATGCATATGCAGCAGAATTGAACAATGTCATTATTAATAAAGAGATGGTGAAAGAAGTAGGAAAAGATTTAAAAATCGTCTTTACACCATTACACGGAACATCAAATATTTCTGTACGCCGTGGTTTAGAAGAAGTTGGATTTACAGATGTAACAGTTGTAAAAGAGCAAGAGTTACCAGATCCAAACTTCTCTACAGTAAAATCACCAAATCCAGAAGAGCATGCAGCGTTTGAGTATGCAATTCGCGACGGTGAAAAAGTAGGCGCAGACGTGTTAATCGCAACAGATCCTGATGCAGACCGTCTAGGTGTAGCAGTTCGCAATCAAGCTGGTGAGTTCCAAGTGTTAACTGGTAACCAAACAGGTGCGTTAATGCTTGATTACTTATTATCACAAAAGAAGGAAAACGGAACTCTCCCAGAAAACGGTGTTGTTTTAAAAACAATCGTAACGTCTGAAATTGGCCGTACAATCGCAAAAGCATACGGTTTAGATACAGTTGATACGTTAACTGGATTTAAATTTATCGGTGAAAAAATTAAACAGTATGAAGAAAGTGGACAATATGAATTCCAATTCGGTTATGAGGAAAGCTATGGTTATTTAATCCGTCCATTCTGCCGTGATAAAGATGCGGTACAATCTGTCCTATTTGCATGTGAAGTAGCTGCGTACTACAAATCACAAGGCAAAACGTTATACGATGGTTTATTAGAAGTATTCGCGAAGCATGGTTTCTTCCGTGAAGACCTTGTATCGTTAACGTTAAAAGGAAAAGATGGTGCTGAAAAGATTCAAGAGATGATGGCAACATTCCGTGAAAATCCTCCGAAGGAAGTAGCGGGCTTAACGGTAGTTGCGGTTGAAGATTATAAAGCAAGCATCGTTACATCTTTACAAGATGGACATAAAGAAGAGATTCACTTACCAAAATCAAATGTGTTAAAATATCAATTAGAAGAAGGTTCTTGGTTCTGCTTACGTCCATCTGGAACAGAGCCGAAAATTAAATTCTACTTTGGTGTAAAAGATAATTCTTTACAAAATAGTGAACAAAAGTTACTTACTATTAAAGAAGATATTATGAATCGTTTATAATATAAAGTAATTTCATGTAGTATGAAACAAAAGGGGAGCGAAACCTCCCCTTTTGTTATATGTAAGGAAATCGTAGTTATCGATTCTGATAGAAGAGAGGGTATTTTGTGATGAAAAAAGTAAGAAAAGCGATAATTCCAGCAGCTGGATTAGGAACGCGTTTTTTACCAGCAACGAAAGCAATGCCAAAAGAAATGCTTCCAATTGTAGATAAACCAACAATTCAATACATCGTAGAAGAAGCAGTGAAATCAGGCATCGAAGATATTATTATTGTTACTGGTAAAGGAAAGCGCTCTATCGAAGATCATTTTGATAACGCATTTGAATTAGAGCAAAACTTATTAGAGAAGAAAAAGTATGAGTTACTTGAAAAAGTACAAGCTTCTTCTAAAATGGTAGATATCCATTACATTCGTCAAAAAGAACCAAAAGGATTAGGACATGCTGTTTGGTGCGCGCGTAAATTCATTGGTGATGAGCCGTTTGCAGTATTATTAGGCGATGATATCGTTCAAGCTGAAAAACCATGTTTACGTCAATTAATGGATGAATATGATAAAACACTTTCTTCTGTTATTGGTGTACAAACTGTTCCTGAAGCAGAAACACACCGCTACGGAATTATTGATCCGTTAGAGCAAGAGGGACGTCGTTATCAAGTTCGTAATTTCGTTGAGAAACCAGCGCAAGGTACAGCACCTTCAAACTTAGCGATTATGGGACGTTACATTTTAACGCCTGAAATCTTTATGTTCTTAGAACAGCAACAAGTTGGAGCGGGTGGCGAAATTCAGTTAACGGATGCAATTCAAAACTTAAATGAAATTCAACGTGTATTTGCATATGATTTCGAAGGAAAGCGTTATGACGTTGGTGAAAAGTTAGGATTTGTTCAAACAACAATTGAAATGGCATTGCAACACCCAGAATTACGTGATGATATGGTTACAATGATGAAGAGAATTTTAGATGAACAAACGAATCAAGAGTCTTAATATAAAAAAAAGAGTTATTCCAGTATACTGAAATAACTCTTTTTTCTTATGAAATCGTCGAATGAGAATGTTGATAAGCCGAACGACGTACAGCATAGTATATGCGAGGTGCGATAATAGCGCCGATAATTGTAAACGCAATATCTTTTACTGCGAACCACATCATAATCATCCAGGCAGCTTTATAACTCATATTACCACCCATGAAAATATTGACTGCCCCGTACATATAAGTAGTACCGATAATATAAGTTAAAATGATTCCTGCGAAAGAAGCGATTGCAAAGGTGCTGAATGTTGGTCGTTCTTTTTGTTCCACTAGTTTTCCTGATACGTAAGCAACGATAATAAATGCGATAATAAAACCACCAGTAGGATCTAAAAGTGCTCCAAACCCAGCCTTGAAGTTAGCGAAGATTGGCGCACCTGCTACTCCAACAAGCATGTAAACAGTCATTGATAATGCCCCAAGTCTACTTCCAAGAAGAAGCCCTGCCAAAATTGCGAAAAATGGTTGCATAGATAATGGAACTCCCGCTATTTGTAGGAAGGGTGCCCAAGATACAATATTTGCACCAATAGCCATAAGAGCGACGAACATGGCAGCTAATGCTAAATCTAAAACATGAAATTTTTTCATATTGTTAACCTCCTGTTGTACTTTGGTTAACAATATCGTAGCGAAAATATTTACTTGTTGTCAATCAAAATATTTTGATAAGAAGGCTTTAAATAGTCTCTAAGCAATGTGTATGGAATACGAAATTGCGGGATTCCGCTTGAATAAGGGGCAATTTCATATAAAGGGAAATAAATTACAAGATTATCCGGTTCTAAAAAGTAGTAAAATTTTTTTGTGCTCGTTACTTTTTCGACTGCATCAGGAAAATAAATGCTTTCATTTTGTTTAATTTGTCTTACAATCTCTGTGCGAATTATTTCTTTATATTTATCCTCTTGTTGAAATAAATCGTCCAAGTGTAATAGTTTTTTTTCGTTTAAATCAAATGTATTTGCCTTCCACGTATAAAGTCCGTGCGCTCCGCCTGTATATTGATAGTAATTCACATATAGACTTAGGAAAGGTGGTTTGTTTAAAGGTACTTTATAGTCAACATTTGCAACGTATGGATGAAAAGGTGTGCTAGATCCTTCTGTTTCTTTATAATATTTCTTCGCTTCTTTTTCTAATGTACTTTTAAATTTAGCAGTAGAGTTTTTGTAATAGGAATTCAGCTTATTTTGAAATTTTGAATCAGAAAAGTTGTGAAAGGAAGGCCTATTAATTTGATATTCTATATAAGGTTTCTTACCTTTTTGCGTTACAGTCTTAACATCGATTGTCAGGTTAGATGCTTTGGCTGCTATTGCACAATTTGGTACAATAGTTAGCAAGGAGAACATAAGCAGTAGTATACAAAATTTCTGTTTCATTTAGGTGAAACCTCCTTATATAAGTGTTATAGGTAGTTTGAAAATAAGTAGGTAAAATTATACATTTAATTAAAAGTGAGAGAGGGCGGAAACGATATGTCAAAAACTTTAATGGATTCGCTTGGAATTGAGTTGTTAGAAATGACAGAAGATAAAGTAGTTGCTACAATGCCTGTTGATGAACGTACGCATCAGCCGTTTGGATTTTTACATGGCGGTGCATCTGTTGCATTAGCAGAAACTGTGGCAAGTGTTGGTTCATACAATTTAATTGATCAAGAGAAATGTATTTGTTTCGGATTAGAAATTAATGCAAATCATATTCGATCAAAGCAAGATGGAATTGTAACAGCAATCGGAACACCTATACATAGAGGACAATCGACAATGGTTTGGGATATTCGCATCATTGATGAAAATGATGATTTACTATGCATATCAAGATGTACAGTAGCAATTAAAGAAAAACGTGAAAAATAAAAAGAGGCAGCTCTGATGAGCAGCCTCTTTTCTTATAATTAGAACTGGATTTTCTTCTCTAAGAAACCTTTTAGCTCGCTAATTGGCATACGAACTTGTTCCATTGTGTCACGGTCACGTACTGTAACAGCTTTGTCTTCAACTGAGTCGAAGTCGTATGTGATACAGAATGGTGTACCGATTTCGTCTTGACGACGGTAACGTTTACCGATAGAACCAGTTTCATCAAAGTCTACCACGAAGTCTTTAGCTAGTTCTGCGAATACTTCAGTAGCACCTTCAGATAGCTTTTTAGATAATGGTAAGATAGCTGCTTTATATGGTGCTAAAGCAGGGTGGAAACGAAGAACTGTACGAGAATCGTTTTCTAATTGCTCTTCTTCATATGCATCACATAAGAATGCTAATGTTACACGGTCTGCACCTAAAGATGGCTCGATGCAGTATGGCACGTAACGCTCATTCGTTTGTGGATCGATATAGTTAAAGTCTTCGTTAGAATGTTCCATGTGACGTTTTAAATCGAAGTCTGTACGAGATGCTACGCCCCAAAGCTCGCCCCAACCGAATGGGAATTTGAACTCAATGTCAGTTGTTGCATTACTATAGTGAGATAATTCATCTTCACCGTGGTCACGAAGACGCATGCTTTCCTCGTGCATACCAAGTGAAAGTAACCAGTTCTTACAAGTTTCACGCCAGAATGCGAACCATTCTAAATCTTCACCAGGTTTACAGAAGAATTCAAGTTCCATTTGTTCGAATTCACGCGTACGGAATGTGAAGTTACCAGGTGTGATTTCGTTACGGAAACTTTTACCAACTTGGCCGATACCAAATGGAAGTTTTTTACGCATAGAGCGTTGTACGTTTTTAAAGTTTACGAAAATACCTTGTGCTGTTTCAGGACGAAGGAAGATTTCGTTTGTGCTAGATTCTGTAACACCTTGGAATGTTTTGAACATTAAGTTGAACTGACGGATTTCCGTAAATTCTTCGCTACCGCAATCTGGGCATTTTACTTCATGTTCTTTCATTAAATCAGCCATTTGGTCGAAAGTAAGACCGTCAACAACCATTTCGATGCCTTTTGCATCTAATGCATCTTCAATTAATTTGTCAGCACGGTGACGAGCTTTACATTTTTTACAGTCGATCATTGGGTCATTAAAGTTACCAACGTGACCAGAAGCGATCCAAGTTTTTGGGTTCATTAAGATAGCAGCATCTAAACCAACATTGTATGGAGATTCTTGAATGAATTTTTTCCACCAAGCTTTTTTAACGTTATTTTTTAATTCGATTCCAAGTGGACCGTAATCCCAAGTGTTTGCAAGACCACCGTAAATTTCAGAACCAGGGAAAACGAAACCGCGATGTTTTGCTAAGTTTACAACTTGTTCCATTGAATACATAATAAAATCCTCCTTTTGAAAATTAACGTATTTGCGATGACGTGATGGGTACTTGTGAAACGAGCGGTCCAGATCCGGTGACTAGAACAGTCGGTCATTTCGCGCCTTCCTGTGAGGCAAAAAGCGCCTCTATGTCAGAAGCTCCATCCCCCTCACATTCTGAGCGAGCCGCATCCGCTTTTAAATTATCCAGCTCCAGCGGCTAGAATCTCCGGTCATTTCGCTCTCTCGCTCGAAGCAAAAAGCGCTTCAAGGTCGAGAGCTCCAATGCCCTGCGATTCTGAGCGAGCCGCATCCGCTTTTAAGCACAAAAAAGCTCGTCTCTAGGCAATCATGCCTAGGGACGAGCTTGTATATACCCGCGGTTCCACCCTAGTTGATGCGCATTTCGCACATCCACTTTCATCACGTATTGCTCGAGACTGCCGTTTCCTTGCGGCTTCAGGCTTTCACTATCCCTGAATCGCTTTTTGTGCAAGTACTTATAAGTCCGTCATCGCTACTTATATTAATAATAATGAACATATTCTATCACGTTCTTTTTTAAATCACAATAGAGGAACGTGCCTATCTATGATAGAGTCTCGCCTATTTTTTCGTTATTTATTCCGTAATTTTGTTTAATGTGCTTAATTGCTTCGCGTTTACTTAATGGAGCGAGTTCGTTGTTTTGAACGTATTCCCATACTACATCTGGTTTTGTTTTTGCATATTCGCGAAGGACCCAGCCGATTGCTTTTTGAATGAAAAATTCTTTTGAGGAATGTAGTTGTCCGATAATCCAGAAAAGGAGTTCTTCATCCATTTTTTGTTTATATTTCAGCTGGAATAAAATAGCGGCACGTTGTAGCCATATGTTTTCTGATGCAATCCATTTTGGAAGATATGCAGAAATTAATTCCGGATGTTTTAAAAAGATGTCACCTAAAAATGTAGGGACGATGCTATCAACAGAGTCCCACCAAGATTTTGTGACAATAAGTTCTTCTAGAAATGGGATATGAGTTTCGTTTATGTGTTTTTTATATTTTTGCATGATATCGAGTGCAGCAGCTTGAAATTCACGTTCTGGTAAGTCCCAAAGCTCACGCATGATAATTTGGAAGTCTTTTTTATCTGGGAGAGTATGTATTTGAATGACGTCTTTCAATAATTGTCTTCTCTCGGGAGTTTGAATACCGAGAAACGGGAAGTGATTTTTCATATAACGTGCCATCGGTTCTGCTTTTTCGGGATTTTGATGAGCTATAAAATGCTCTTGTAGTGCCTTTACAAATGGATGCATAGGTATGCGCTCCTCTCTTATTATCTTTCTTCTCTTATTATACAAAGAGTTTGGTTGAATTTTAAAACATAACTTGTAATGTAATGAAATATGTTGAGAAGAGAGAGGAGAGGATAAGATGGAAGATCAAGGCGTACTAGCAGGTTTCTTTGCTCTTAGTTTTGCGTTTATTCTTGTTATAATAATTTGGGCAATTATTTCGTATTTGTTAACGGCTTTTGCACTTTATACGATGGCGAAAAATGATGGTGCAACGGATGGGTTTCTTGCGTTTATTCCTTTTATAAATAGTAAGATATGGGGTGACTTAGCGAAAGACAAATTACCGGATTTCTTGAAAGAAGAAGCAGGGTGGAAAGTGTTAGGAATATATGTCGCATGCTTTATTTTTAATTACGTACCAATTATAAGTTTGCTAGCAGCGGCTGTATCGATTGTGCTGTCTATTTATCTTATCTACGCTATTTTGGATAGATACGGAACAAATGCAATACTATTTACGATTATTCATACAATCACGTTTTCGGTTTTCTTGCCGATTCATTTGTTCATTATTCGGAATGAGCCGATGAGGTATAACGAGTAGATATATGTGGGGAGCTGTTCCAAAGATGTCTTGGAACAGCTCTTTACAACTATTGTTGCTCTTTGTCGGTAAATCGATATTTCGTGTAGAATCGTTGATATATTGTGATTTGTGATAGATATATTTGAAAAATCGTTAATATAATTTCATTTATCAAGGAAAAAAGAAAAAGGGCTGCCACATGGGACAGCCCTTTTTTCTATTACATAAGGTAACGTAAGTAAATGTAAATGTGAGAAATGATTAATGAAACGATCATAATTGGGAAGCCGACTTTAAGGAATTCCATGTAGCTGAATTTATGTCCTTCACGACTTGCGATTCCAGCTACGATTACGTTAGCAGAAGCCCCGATTAATGTTCCGTTTCCACCTAAGCAAGCACCTAATGCTAATGCCCACCATAGTACGTCGATTTGTGCGTCAGAAGGTGATAAACCTAGCCCGACTGCCATATCGTTAATAAGTGGGATCATTGTTGCAACGAATGGAATGTTATCAATTGTTGCAGATGCGATACCAGATACCCATAGAATAAGGATAGATGCGTGAGAAATATCTCCGCCTGTTATTCCAATTACTTTTTGAGCTAGCATTTTGATAAGACCGATATCAATAAGTCCTCCAACGAGTACGAATAGTCCCGCGAAGAAGAAGATTGTTACCCACTCTACACTTGCGAATACCTCTTCAATTTCATGTTCTTTCACACCGATTAACATAAGAACAGTAGCCCCAGTTAAGGCAATGATAGCTGCATCAATATGGAAAATAGAATGAGTCATGAAACCTAAAATAGTAAGTCCAAGTACGGTTAAAGATTTCTTCATTAATACTGGGTCTTTAATGTATTGTTTTTCATCCAAGCTCATTAACTTTTTAATTTGTACAGGATCAGCAATTAATTGTTTACGGTACATGAAGTAAAGTATTACTGCTGTAACAGCAATAATAATAATTACGATAGGTGCTAAGTTGAATAAGAAAGCATTGAAATCTAAATGCTTATTTGCAGAACCGATCATAATATTTGGCGGATCACCAATTAATGTTGCTGTCCCTCCAATGTTTGAAAAAATAATCTCAGAAAGTAAATATGGAACAGGATTTACTTGCAAGATGCGCGTAATAGATAAAGTAACTGGAACAACTAGAAGTACTGTTGTAACGTTATCTAAAAATGCGGAGCCAAGTGCGGTAAGTAAGGAAAGTGAAATTAAAATTTTAATTGGATTTCCTTGTGCTTGTTTAGCTGCCTTAATGGCAACGTATTGGAATACCCCTGACTTACTTGTAATGTTTACTAGGATCATCATACCGATGAGTAACGTAATCGTTCCCCATTCAATATGTTTCGTAAAGGCGTTGTGTAAGTCAACGACCCCTACAATTACCATGAGTGCAGCACCAAGAAGTGCGATGACAGCGCGGTTAATTTTTTCAGAAATAATAATGGCATATGTAATTAAAAAGACTGCGATAGCAAAATAATACTGCCAATTTGCGAGCTCTTGCGTTGTTTCGTGCAAAACTCCCATCTCCTTTCGTTCACTTTTCTTAGTGTGTCAAAAATGTTCTAGAAGAAACACACATAACGTCATTATAAATTAGAAAAAGAGCGGATGTAAATGAAAGGGGGTATTTTGTCATATTTTCTGCATAAGTCATTTTTTCTTATTTTTAAAAATATTTGTGGGCATCTGACATATATATAAGATACATCCAATCTGAATATTTAAAATGAAATTAGCATTCGAGCTTGTTCGTGTAGGAGTGTCAAATAGAAGGGAATGACAAAAATGATAAGGAAGGGATCGTATGGATGAACAACGATTTTTGTTTTTAGACTTTGAGTTTACGATGCCACAACATAGAAAAAAGCCAAAAGGTTTTTTTCCAGAAATTATTGAAGTCGGACTCGTTTCAGTTGTCGGTTGTAAGGTAGAGGATACGTATTCATCACATGTCAGGCCGAAAACATTTCCATCTTTAACTGATCGATGTAAAAAATTTTTAGGAATTAAACAGGAAGTAGTGGACAAAGGAGTTTCTTTTCATGAACTTGTTGAGAAGCTTGCAGAATATGAAAAGAGATGTAAACCAACAATTGTAACGTGGGGAAATATGGATATGAAAGTCTTAAAGCATAACTGCGAAATGGCGGGAGTAGAATTTCCATTCTTTGGACAGTGTCGTGATTTATCGCTTGAGTATAAGAAGTTTTTTGGAGAAAGAAATCAAACAGGGCTATGGAAAGCGATTGAGGCGTATGGAAAAGCAGGAACAGGAAAGCATCATTGTGCGCTTGATGATGCGATGACGACATATAATATTTTTAAGTTAGTAGAAAAAGATAAAGAGTATTTAGTTAAACCAGCACCTCCGACATTAGGGGAACTTGTTGATTTTTCGAAAGTGTTAAAGAACGTGAGTACACAGTAACGACCAAATTGCAAAACATGTAATTTGGTCGTTTTGTTTTTTAAAGTTTGTAATCTTGCTTCAATTGCTGAAGTGTTTCTAGACTACGCCCCGCAAAAGGTGAATCATCTTCAGAAAATGAATTCATTTGAGTTTCTAATGCTAATTTTAGTGATTCTGTATAATCCGGAATTTCTCCTTCATATTTCTTCACCATTTGCTCTGGAATGTTCGTCTGTTCACGAAAAGCTAAAGCGCGTCTTTCATGGAAGAATGGTACGTCAGCTTGTTTTACATTATGTAAATCACCTTGCACTGGATGTTTTAAAACAGCTAGTACTTTTACGACGTAACTGCCAGGACGGCTATTTGTAATTTCACCGATGTATTTTCCAGTTTTATAAATACCAGTAACGATTTCACCAATTTCAAATGTTTCTCTCATATTTTTCACCTCAAGTTAATAGTAAGGAAAGTGAGGAAAGGAGTCAAAGAAATCAGTTGATTTTTGAATGTCCTTGAGAATATGACAGGCTTCAACTATAATTTAAAATGATATAACAGAAAATTCTGATGTTAATTCTTTTCATAAATTCCCTGATAAGGAGTGTTCTATATGATGCCTTTATATTTTCCGGAAGATAAAACAGAATATATTATTCCAGGTATTGTTTGCGTTCTATTTATCATCGGTGCAGTTGCTACGTGGCGTATGTTTATTCGTGTATCAAAACGAGAAGCAGAGCGGTTACAGAAAGTAGAAGAAAAGCTTTTAGCTGAAAAGAAACAGTAGTTCATTTTTGCATGTTTCCTTCTATGCTCGGACAATCTAAGGGCAGTAAGTATTTTGGAGGGAATTGAATGAAAAGACGGCTTTTTTTCAGTTGTTGTTTATTATTTCTAATGGCGGGTTGTGACCAAGGAAAGCCGAAAGAAATTGATGTGAAATTACATAATGCTTCAGGTGATGAAGTTGGGACTGCAAAAGTAGTTCAGCAAACAAGTGGAGTGAAAATTAAGATTAAAGCGGAAGGCTTTACACCAGGAACGCACGGGATACATGTGCATGAAATCGGAGAATGTAAAGCGCCTCGTTTCGAATCATCTGGGAATCATTTTAATCCAGATAATAAAGAACATGGGCTCTTGAATCCGAAAGGTGCGGAAAATGGTGATTTACCGAATGTAGTGGCAGACGCTTCTGGAAAGATTAATGCAGAAATCGATGCTCCGCATATAACGCTTGAAGAAGGAAAAACGACGATTCATAGAAAAGATGGAGCGTCTATTATTATTACAGAAAACGCTGATGATGGTATGACACAACCAACGGGTAAATCTGGTGGCCGAATTGCTTGCGGTGTTATCGTAAAAAAAGCATCGGATATGAAGAAAAAATAGAAGCTACCGTGAATAGTAGATTTTGTTGTAAAACCGCATGGGAGTAAGTGGAATTATATCGATTTATCGAAAAAAAGGAGGTTGTCCCAAAATCATTTTGGGACAGCCTCCTTTTTTGTTATGAGAATGTATAGTGTAGTCTGTTTAAAATTTCTTCTAAAACAGATCTAGGACAGCCAATGTTAATTCGGATATGGGCTTCTCCACCTGTTCCGTATTTCTCACCAGGCTCAACGATGATTTTACCTTTCTCTTCAAGCAATGCTGTTCGTTCATCTTGAGAAAGGTCCAAGTGGGAACAATCAATCCACAGTAAAAAACTACCTTCTGGTTTAATTACAGAAAGAGCTGGTATGTGATTTTGAATATACTTACAAGCAAATTGAGCGTTATCTTCAACGTACAATCGAATTTCATTTAGCCAATCATTACATTCTGTATAGGCACTTTGCATTGCTGTATAAGCAAATGTATTTAATCCGTGGAATCCTTGTCTATATTGGATAGACATAAAGACATTACGGAGATTTTCATTCGGAATAATAATGATCGATGCTTGTAATCCAGCGATATTAAATGTTTTGCTTGGAGCCATACAAGTAATAGTGCGTGCTGCTAATTCTTCAGATAAAGAAGCAAACGGTGTATGAGTATGGCCTCTATAAATAATATCGGCGTGAATTTCATCCGCGACAACGGTTACATTATATTGCGTACATAACGTGCCGAGTTTTGTTAGCTCCTCTTTCGTCCAAACGCGTCCGATAGGATTGTGAGGGCTGCAAAGAAGCATTAGTTTTACACCTTGTTTAAATTGAGTTTCTAGATGCTCGAAGTCTATCTTATATATGCCATTTTGTTTAAACAAGGGGCTCTCACATAATTGTCTATTATTTGTTTTGACCATTTCAAAAAATGGTGAATAAATAGGAGGTTGTACGAGTACGGCTTCTCCTTCTTTCGTTATAGCTTGTATGCTCGTACTAAGAGCTGGAACGATACCTGAGCTAAATACAATCCATTCTTTTTGTATTTCCCAATTGTATTGGCTTTTCGTCCAATTACAAATGATATCCCCAATATTTTCAGGAGGAAGTGTATAGCCGAAAATAGGATGTTCTGTGCGTTTTTGTAATGCAGTTTGAATTGGTTTTGGTACTTCAAAATCCATATCGGCAATCCAAGCGTGGATGAGTTCTTCATTTTTATATGTATCCCATTTTGTACTATGTGTTCCGCGACGATTTACCGTTTTATGAAATAGTTGCATATGTTTGCTCCTTTCTTCTGTTAAACTGTTAAGTTATGAAAATTCTCACTCTTCTTATAGAATAGCTGATGTGATACGATAAAGAAAAGCATTAAAAAGTGAAAAGGCGGGAAGCAGATGGGTGCATATGACAAAATGATTGAGGTTGTGAAAAATTGGGATCCGTTTCAAATGGGACCGGAGTTTTATGAAACAGAAGCGAGCGATGTTGTAAACGTCGTAAGTGTGTTTGATGATCCGAAATACATCGCAAAGAAGATTCAACATATATACTTTATGTCTTTTGAAGAAGTACCTGCACTTGAAAAATGCGAAAAATTAGCAGTAGAGTTACTCGTACTAAAAGAAGGCGGAAGTTGTTCATTATAGGCTGTCGGAATTTACGACAGCCTTTTTGTTTATTTTCGTTCGGATTGATTAATGCTTCACTTTATTGCGTCGCAAACGCAATAATTTCTTCATAAACATGATCGGGCTTTTCTTCAGGTAGTAAGTGTCCTGTATTTTCGTAAGAAATGAAAGTTGAATTAGGTAGGTCTTTATGGAGACGGTGTCCTACATGTACAGGAACGACGCGATCTTTTTCACCCCAAATGAGTAATACTGGGGTTTCGATTTTTTGTAATTCAGTTGAAGATAAGTCACCTTCACGGTCTCTTATCATTCGAGTTAAAGCAGGGAATATACGATCATCATAAAAAGGAGCAGCATAGCCTTCCATCATTTCATTGTCAATTAATGAATGGTCATGAACGACATTCATTAAGTTATGAACGATGCCTCTTCGAATAATCCAGTTCTTCACGTATAAGTGGAAGAATGGTAAATAAGAGGAGTACAGTAAAGGTAAGTTTGCGCGAGCTAAATAACTAGAGCTACATAGTAAAATTGTCTTTGAAATTAATTCAGGGCGTAAACGGTTTACAAAGAGTGAAATTTGTCCGCCCATAGAATGACCAACTAATACAATATTCGAGAGAGATAAATGTTCGATTAAATCGATAATAATAGCTGCTAAATTATGATAAGAATATTTAAAGAGATGAGATTTATCACTTTTTCCGAATGGTGGTAAATCAAGGGCAATTACTGTACCTTCCTTTGTTAGTAAAGGAATGAGTCGTCGATAGCTAAATGAGGAAGAGAGGAAGCCGTGAACGAGTACGAAAGTAGGTCGCTCTTTTTTAGTATTATGTTCATACAATTCGTAATGAATAGTAGTGCCGCGAGTGGAAAAAGTGAAGTAAGGGCATTTGCATTCATGGTTCATTTTTTGTCACTCCATTGATTTTTGTTCATAGCATCTCCAAGGCAAAAAAAAAATATGTTAACAAAAAAAGGCAAGATGACGATGTCATCTTGCCTTTCACTTTATAATTACCCACGCACAATATTAGGTGGTGTTTTTCCTTGTAATCCTGCCACTAAATTTTCAGCAGCTGTCATTGCCATTTGCTGCCGAGTTTTTAATGTTGCAGATCCGATGTGCGGTAAAGTTACAACGTTTTGTAATGATAAGAGTGGATTCTCTTTTTGAATCGGCTCTTGTGTAAATGTGTCGATGCCGGCTGCAAATATTTTCTTTTCTGTTAACGCATGAATTAATGCAGTTTCATCTACTGTTTTCCCGCGAGAAGCATTAATGAAAATTGCTGTTTCTTTCATTAGTGAAAATTCCTTTTCACCGATAAGATGATACGTTTCATCTGTTAATGGAGTAAGAAGAATAATAAAATCAGATTGTTTGATTAGAGTTTGTAAATCACAATATGTAGCATCAAATTTTTGTTCAGCTTCTTCTTTACGGCGACGGTTATAGTAAAGGACATTCATATCAAAGCCGAATTTCGCTCGTTTTGCGACAACTTCTCCAATTCGTCCCATTCCGATAATACCGATCGTACTATGATGTACATCTAGTCCGAAGTGTTCTTTTCCGATTTCAGCGGTCCATTCGCCATTTTTTACATAGGAATTGAGTTCGCAAACACGGCGACCAGCAGATAACATAAGAGCGAAAACGAGATCGGCTACTGTATCATCTAACACATACGGAGTATTTGTTCCGATAACATTTTGTTTTTCCATCGCTTTTAAATCAAAGTTATCATGGCCAACAGAAATATTACTTACTACTTTTAAATTAGGAGCAGCCTGCAATAACTCTTCATTTATAGTAGATCCGAAATTTAATAACCCATCTTTATCTTTTATTTTTTCCAATAGAACATCACGAGGTACTTTCTCGTTTTGATCCCATTTTTCAAAATCACAGTGTTCTGATAAATAGTTTTCTACAAATGTTGGAACTGGTTCTGCAATATATACTTTTGGTTTCACGGTTCCATCCCCTTTCCTCTTTACCCGGATTGGTGTGTGCTAATAATCAGTGGGTATGAACCTTACCGCTGATTAAAGTTTCACTTTACCCCGCTATTAACGGGCAGTAAGACGCCCACCTCAAAAAACGGCTGAAACAAAGAGGTTAGGTGGGAGATTAACTGCCCGTAAAAGCCCGATTGGTGAAGGCTAATAATCAGTGGAGGTGAATCTTTCCACTGATTAAAGTTTCACTTTATTTTGACATAATTCTCAAAAAAAATCTTCTTTTCAAACTGGAAAGAGTATTAATTTGACCTATCTAGAGTAGCAGAATCTTTATAACCGTCCGGTATACGAAAGTTTTTTGATTTAGCGGCAAGTATGAAAGGTGTTATTTCACTTGGAGTGGGGGAACCGGACTTTGTTACACCTTGGAATGTACGGCAAGCATGTATCCGTTTTTTTGAGCAAGGATATACAGCTTATACAGCAAATGCAGGATTATTGGAGCTTCGTCAAGAAATAGCAAAGTATCTAAAAAAACAATTTGCAGTACTTGAAGCATTACGCGGGGGAAATGATGAAGTAATTTGAATGAGAGATAGCTATAAAAAACGGCGTAACTTTATGACGACATCTTTCAATGAAATGGGCTTAACATGTCATGTGCCAGGCGGGAGTGGTGAGGGATTTATTCGTTGTTCATATGCAACATCGCTTGAGCAACTTATGGAAGCAATGAAGAGAATGGAACGGTTCATAGAGAATAAAAAAAGGACAAAACATAATACGTTTTGTCCATAAAAGGGGGGGAATACTAGAAAGCCATGTGTTAGTATTCTATCCTAATATTGGAGAATTATACGTATTACAGGAAATTTTTTCGCGAATTTTGAATGAGCCCTATCATAGTGGTATAATTTACTAATATAAGGTGGGAGTATCCTCGGGGTTTTAGGATACTGACTCACTAACCGGATATTTAACAATAAATACATCTGCTTTACTATTTACAATTGTAGAGAAAATGGTAAACGTATGGGAGTGTTTCACATGTCAGAACAATATACAACGGGAGTGGTTGTAACAGGGAAAGTAACTGGAATTCAAGATTACGGTGCATTTGTAGCTTTGGATGCAGAAACACAAGGACTTGTGCATATATCTGAAATCACAAATGGGTATGTAAAAGACATTCATGACTTTTTAAAGGTCGGAGATACAGTAGAAGTAAAGGTACTTTCAATTGATGAAGAGCACAGGAAAATGAGTTTATCGTTAAAAGCTGCGAAAAGAAAACAAGGAAGGGTTCTTATACCGAATCCATCTGATAAAGGGTTCAATACGCTGCGAGAAAAGCTAGCAGAATGGATTGAAGAATCAGAGGTAATAAAGTAAAAGAGGAACGCATATGAGCGTTCCTCTTTTACTTTGACTTATGATATATATATTTGCAAATATGATTGCATGCAATCATATTCGTATGTCGGAGGCGAAAAAGACATACTGACTATTGAATTTCATGTGTTTCTGGGTGAGTACCAAGATTCTCGGATGGTTTAAATAGTAAGCCGAGATTGATAAGCCCAGAAATACCAACGATGCCGTAAATAATACGTGCAAGAGCGGAGTTTTGCCCACCGAAAATAGCTGCTACTAAGTCAAACTGGAAGAACCCGATCAGTCCCCAGTTAACAGCGCCGATTACAGTGAAGACTAATGCGATACGTTGCAGAGTACTCATGAAAAGTCCCCCTTAATGTGAAGCGTGAGCAAGCAAGGAGTTAATAAGAAAATTTAACTCCTTTATAGAATGGTATAGTTTTGTTGTTTTTATACATGAAAAATGTACGAAAAAACGATGTATATACATCTATACCGAAAAATGCGAATTTTTATGCAAAAAATGAACTTTTTCTAAAAAATAAATAATGGTTACGTTTACAATTGTTGAATCGCTTGATTTACAACTTTAGTTTCGCTAAAGTGAATACAGAAATACATATACATAATTGGAGGGAAAAAGATGAGTACACATGTAACGTTCGACTATTCTAAAGCGTTATCCTTCATCGGTGAAAATGAACTAACTTATTTACGTGATGCAGTGAAAGTAACACATCATGCAATCCACGAAAAAACTGGAGCTGGGAACGATTTCCTTGGATGGGTAGAGCTTCCGCTTCAATATGACAAAGAAGAATTCACTCGCATTCAAAAATGCGCAGAAAAAATTAAAAACGACTCTGACATTTTACTTGTTGTAGGTATTGGTGGTTCTTACCTAGGAGCACGTGCAGCAATCGAAATGTTAAACCATTCTTTCTATAACACGCTTTCTAAAGAACAACGTAAAACTCCACAAGTGCTATTTGTTGGACAAAACATTAGCTCCACTTACATGAAAGATTTAATGGACGTACTAGAAGGTAAAGACTTTTCTATTAACGTTATTTCCAAATCAGGTACAACAACAGAGCCTGCAATCGCATTCCGTATTTTCCGTAAATTATTAGAAGAAAAGTATGGAAAAGAAGAAGCACGCAAACGTATTTATGCGACTACAGATAAAGCACGTGGTGCATTAAAAACATTAGCTGATAACGAAGGTTACGAAACATTCGTAATTCCAGATGATGTTGGCGGTCGTTTCTCTGTATTAACACCAGTTGGTCTATTACCAATTGCGGTAAGTGGCCTAAACATTGAAGAGATGATGAAAGGTGCAGCTGCTGGTCATAATGACTTCGCGAAATCAGAACTTGAAGAAAACCCAGCTTACCAATACGCAGTAGTTCGTAATGCCCTATACAATAAAGGGAAAACAATTGAAATGCTTGTTAACTATGAGCCAGCACTTCAATACTTCTTAGAGTGGTGGAAACAGTTATTTGGTGAAAGTGAAGGAAAAGATCAAAAAGGTATTTTCCCATCTTCAGCAAACTTCTCAACTGATTTACACTCATTAGGTCAATACATTCAAGAAGGTCGTCGTGACTTATTCGAAACAGTTCTTAAAGTAGGTAAATCTACTCATGAACTAAAAATCGAATTAGATGACAACGATTTAGATGGATTAAACTACCTTGCTGGTGAAACTGTAGACTTCGTAAACACAAAAGCATACGAAGGTACATTACTTGCACATAGCGATGGCGGAGTACCAAACTTAATCGTAAACATCCCTGAATTAAATGAGTACACATTCGGTTACCTTGTATACTTCTTCGAAAAAGCATGTGCGATGAGCGGCTATCTACTAGGCGTAAATCCATTTGACCAACCAGGAGTAGAAGCGTACAAGAAAAACATGTTTGCTTTACTTGGTAAACCAGGATTTGAAGAATTAAAAGCAGAATTAGAAGAGCGCTTAAAATAAAAAAACTGTTGGGGACGAGCCCCAACAGTTTTTTTATTGTTTTTTTGCCGACTAGTCGGCATTTCATGTTGAAGCTCATATATATTCAGAATGGACTGGGCATGCTAAAGGAAAAGTCTAGGAGGGATGGACTTGATTCTGATCCAATCAAAGTTAGAAGGACATACATATGCGTTATATAAGTTAGAAGAAGTTATGAAACCACTTGGGTATAGCGTTGGTGGCAATTGGGATTACGATAAAGGGTGCTTTGACTATAAAATCGACGAAGAAGATGGGTATCAATTTTTACGAGTACCATTTACAGCAGTGGATGGGGAATTAGATGTGCCTGGTGTAATAGTCCGTCTTGAAACGCCGTATATTCTTTCGCATGTATATCAAGACGAACTAGATGATAATGTGAATGCGTTAACAGCTGGAACGAGCGGATTTGATCAATTTGCTGAGCCGAAAGATGCAGATGGAGATGTAAAAAATAAGTATATCAATATTGGTAAAGTACTAGTGCAAGAACTAGAGCGTCATTTTTTTAATGGTGAATAACAATGAGTATGTCGCTTTCGATAAGAATGAAGGAATGAACTGGATTAATCATGTATTGATCGTCACGCTTTACGCCTAGTAAGAGAATGTTTTGTTTTAAAAGAGTATAGCTACAATTTGCAAAGGATTGTCCAGTGCAGGACGTGGAAATCTCCATCAGTTGTAATTTGTTATCAGAGATTTCATCGTAAAGTGAGAATAGTACACCTGAAATGGAAGGGAATAAAAGAGAAGCGGTAAATACATAGCTCGTTAATTTATTTCCTTCTATAATTTCTGATACGCCAGCTCTCGTTGCATTTTGGATTTGTTCAGAAGTAAGAAGTTCAGCGATGCAGTGAATGTTTGGATTAAGTCCTTTTGCAGTTAAAATATTTAAAATGGACTGTGTATCTGCTAAGCTTTCGTTCCTCTCTTTATCCGCTGTTATTAATATAGTGTGAGCTGTTGTAATGTTAGCTTTTAATAAAGTTTGATCGTGATGCGGACAACCTTTTATAAATTCTAAATGATGAAATGGCTTTGGAAGTAAAGAAAGTGTTTCATCAATTAAAACGATATCAAGGTTCGGTTGTAATATGTGCATTTGTTTTACAACATGTTTTGCACGTTCATTCCAGCCAACGATAATCATATGACCATTAGAGGTAGCAGCTGCTTCTCCTTTAATTTTCATATATTGTTTATTAATCATGTCGGTAGCGAATAGAACCATATAATAAGAACAAAATCCAGTTCCTAATAAAATAATGCCTATACCAATAATTTTTCCTATCGTTGTATGGGGAGCAAAATCGCCGTATCCAACGGTGAAAATGGTAACGATTGACCACCAAACCCCGTCGAACCATGTGGTGAAGTGAGCTGGCTCTAATATATGTATAAGAAAGCCGGAGAAGGCAGTAAGTACAATAATAAAACAAATTAAACGAAAAATAATGGAATCACGAAATGTATCTACTAAGTTCGGACGTGATTTCAATTTCCTATTCCTCCTTACTTTTCAGGACTACATTCATTGTTACCATTATAGAAAAAAGAAAAACTCTCTAATTAAAAAGAGAGTTTTTCTGTAACTACTCAGTCCCCCCTATGAAAAAACGCCAGAAAAGCATTTTTTTAAATGGTCGGGAGGGACTGGCTATGTATAGGAGCGGTCAGTGCCTTTTCCTGCCACGCGCAAAGTTTTAAAACAAAGAAAGGTAGCGAGGTGTAGGTCCATTTTTATCTCCATGGCAGTAATCTATGTGCTGAAAAATGAAAAGATTATATAGGCAATAAGGTACGTATTTTCGCTGGAATAATACTCCTTACCAAAATGCTAAATGAAATGTATGGCTGAGTAGTTACGTTTTTCTTTATGTTACATACTCTCCACTTCAGTTTGTTGAACACTTTCAAGGTGCTGAAGTGCATAATAAACATCGGCAGTATGTCTTTTTTGATCGATAGACAATTTAAGATGTAAGTAGTGAGCACCGCTTTCTAATGTTTTGAGCTTCATATTTTTAACCTTTATATCCATTTCTTTTATTTCTTCAATTACAATGGGGATATTGTCCATATTTCGTACAACGAGTTTAACTGCGATATCACGTTGACGAAATGATCTAGGACCGATGAATTTCATAGTTAATGGGATAAGTTCTACACTAATCATAAGGAAACACATCCCGAAAATCGCTTCGATATAGAAGCCGGCTCCAACGGCAATGCCAATACCAGAAGCACCCCAAATCATAGCGGCAGTCGTTAGTCCCGCAATACTATCGTTTCCTCTTCGTAAAATTACGCCGGCACCTAAAAAGCCGATTCCTGATACGATTTGAGCGGCAAGTCGAAGTGGATCCATATTCGTATGATCGGTATGTGGTAGGTTATAAGCTGCTTTAATAGAAACAATAGTCAGGAGGCAACTAATAATAGAAATAACTAAACAAGTTTTTAAACCGAGTGGTTTACGTTTTAATTCGCGCTCTAAACCAATAGCGAATCCTAAAATAGCCGAGAGACCTAATTTTATTAATAAGTCGGTGTAGTCCATGTATATTCCTCCTTGTATGATATGGTATATGAATAAAACGTTTATATAGAAAGAAACGCTTTTTGGCAGAGTGACTTTATATAGAATATATGTAGGATTTACTTAGAAATGAAAGAGGTATTGCGTTTAAGTATATGATATAAAAAAAGAAATGTAGTTGGTTTAAAAAAAGTTTTCAAAAGGTGTTGCATTTCATTTTTTCACATGATATATTAATAACCGTCGCTGATGCGGAAACGCAGAAAACGACAAAAAAGAAATTGAAAAACTTGGTTGACATCGAAAAAC
>NZ_VOVA01000040.1 GCF_015071065.1 Bacillus cereus
CTACATAAAATATTAACAAGAATAATTTTATTAAAAAATACCCAATTTTAATATTTGTACAAGCTTTTTTTTATTACTTACATATGATATTAATAGGATGATTATCATCCTACCATACCCCAAAAACCCAAATTACCGTTCGTTAACTATCTGTAAAGATAGGAAAAAAGGACAGATTTAGAACTGTCCTTTTTTATATTATTTACTAATGTAAATTTCAAAAATTAAATACTTATTATTAATAAATACATATATTATGTTCGTTTTTCTTCTTTCCTAAAAACCGTTCTACGCTTTTTATTTCACGGTTTACTTGACTACGAGCCCCTAAACCCTCAAGGAACTTTCGTGGCAAGTTCCTTGTCCATTGTTACCTTGCTCTTCCGTTGACTTTTGGAGTAAAGGCTGGTTCGTCGTGTTGGGGCGAAACCCCACGTATTACGTATCTATCCATATGATTACAGATACAACAAGTACAAATAACTCAAAAGTTAAATAAATAATAACAAAGCACTCAAAATGAGTGCTTTGTTATTATTTATTTAACCACACTATAGGAACCTCTTGTTTCCCTAATATTTCAAATTCAATTTCTCCATTTTCATAATATTCACGCTTTATAATTGGTATAGTTGCCATTCCATTTTTTGTTTTACTTTTGTATGAATTTTTTATTTCTATATGAATAATATTCATCAATAGCTTCCCCCTTTTTATCCCCCCAAAAACAGAGGGAATTTTCTTTCTCCCCTGTTATATATACTCTTATATTCATCTTTTATTCTTTTAAATCCCCCAAATAAAAAGAACACCCGTTTCATAGGTGTTCTCTAAAACGTATGTTTAGCCCTTAGTTGTAGTAAAATAAATATTTTAAACTGGGTTTTATACAAATCACATTTATTAATTAAAAAGATTATTCTATTGATACACGTCCTTCAAACTCCTAATATGGCTAGGTTTTTTCGTTATCGTTGTAAATCCGCATAATCTGACTCTACCCCTATTAAATGTCTAGTTCATTAATTTATTAAAAATAAAATATATTAATTATGATAATTGTACAAGCTATTTTTTAGTACTTACATAAGCTATCAATAGGATGATAAACATCCCAACATAACCCTTTTTCGTATATTACTAAGTCGCTAGCTATCTATAGAGATAGCAAAAAAGAACAGTATTTTTGACTGTTCTTTTTTAATGTGATTTTAATTGTATATTCACTTAGGAACCTAATCTACATAATTCCAACTAATGATGATAAAAAAAACTAGAAATATATACTAGTCTCTCTTTTTATTTTTCTATACTATCCATTAACTAAGAAATTCTTCGAACACTAATAACATCTAGACTCGTAACATTAATATTTGCATTATTATCAATCCAAACAAGAAATCCATCTTCTACACGAATAAAAACTCCTGTTCCATCAATTTGATCTCCACCAGAAAACACTTGAATTTTATCGCCTTCTCGTATGTGATCTAATCTTCTACGTCTAACATTACATTCATTTTCAAATTCTCTTTGAAATCCCATATTTTTTTCTCCTTTATTCAAACTAATATATATGAACATAATTAAAGCTTGTACGTTTATAAACTTGCTTATTTATAACAAAATAAAATAAAAGTCTGTTCCTTTTATCTTTGATCTTTCTATCAACTAAGAAATTCTTCGAACACTAATAACATCTAGACTCGTAACATTAATATTTGCATTATTATCAACCCAAACAAGAAATCCATCTTCTATATTAATAAATACTCCTGTTCCATCGATTCGATCTCCACCAGAGAACACTTGAATTTTATCGCCTTCTCGTATGTGATCTAATCTTCTACGTCTAACATTACATTCTCTACGCTCAAAATCACATTCTCTGCGTCTAGAATTACATTCTCTTTCTCCTCTGAATCTTTTATTTCTTCTACACTCATCACATTCACATCTTTCTTCAAAAAACATTTAACATAACCCCTTTTCTATAGAATGTACTACCCTATATTCTATGGAAATAATAAGTTAATTGATTAAACTTTCCCCCTATCAAATGTACAATTAGTTAAATTATTAAAATAAATCCGCCACCAAATTCAGCTTCAAAATCTATATTTTTATGAAAACAAAAAACGAGTACTTTTCTTCAAAATACTCGTTCAAAGAAATTTACCAATCTCGACATTCATTACAATCACAATCTCGATCATGTCTACGTCTAAAACGAAATTCATCACAATCAAAATCACAATCTCGATCACGTCTACGTCTAAAACGACATTCATTACAATCACAATCAAAATCGCAATCTCGATCACGTCTACGTCTAAAACGACATTCATTACAATCACAATCAAAATCGCAATCTCGATCACGTCTACGTCTTCCAAATATAAAATCATCCCCCATGAATATGATTACCTCCTCTCAACAATAGAATTCATCATATTCTATGCTTAAAAACAAAAACAGCTTGTTTACTAGTCTACATTCTCTATTTTAGAGTAATAATATTCACATCTAATCTACATAACACCACTTATCAGTAGTCCATGTATCTAGAAATCTCAAAAAGTCCCTTCAGATGTTCTGAAGGGACTTTTTATTCACATACACTTCACCATCTTTACTTTCTGAATGATATAATTGAAAAAAATAAATGCACCTACTGCTAAAATAAGATTATGAAAACTTAATAAACCGTAGCGTTCATATAATCTCTGGGAGTGTAAACTATGAAATTTTTCAAAAAAATAATCGATTTTCTCAATAAACTAAAGAATATATGGAAACATGATGACGAAGGCATATCTGATTATGAGAAAAAACTTATAGACGAAATTCCAACTCAAAATCCATATGGACTAATAGGGATGATTATGGGGGGAGTTGCATTTATATTCGGTCGCTCATTTGTAATTATCCCTATAATCACAATTATTTTTTGTGTAGTAACCTTTTTCACTTTTGACAAGGAAAAAGAAGATAATCCTATGACTTTCGCCGTGGGTGTGATGTTGTCACTGTTAAGTATATATATGTACATCCAGGGAGACGCTTACCAAGTAGAACTATAAAATAACCGATAAAAGATAACATAACACCACTTATTTTACTAAATTCATAGTACTTATTCTTTAACAGATTTTTTATCAAAAAATCTGTTCTTTTATTATCGTTTAAAATTTTCAAGTGACCGCTCCATCATAAAATATACGAGGTAATTTATTAAAATCATAATGAATTACTTTCTCAAAGCTATCTAAATATGCATGTAAAGATTGTGTAATCATAAGATTAACAACTTTTTCTTTAGTATTAAAAATAATAATAGGTTTTTTAAGTGCCCACGCATATCCAACTTCCCACATTGTTCCAGAATCTTGATCATTATATACTGCAAAAATGATATCACTATACTGAATTGCATTTACATCAATTATAAAGTTTTCATTCTGCCATTGATAAGACCCAAAAGGTAACTTACTCATGTGTTTTCGTGGAGAAAATACATTTAATCCTTTGTTAAATAAAATCATTTCTAATTTTTCTAACAGTGCAATTTGTTCTGGATTGAAAAATGGTCCCGCTAAATATACCTTCATTTATCTAACCTCCTAATGGTTAATAAAGGAGCAAAGATGATGAGTAATAACGATAAAAATGAAATCCCTAATTTTTCTTGGATAGTTCTTTTTGGTTTTATCGTTATATTTATTATTATATTGTTGCTAAGAAATACATATATGGAAAAGATAAAAAATTATCAATACAATTTTAAAATATTAAAAACTTGGATATGAATTTTTGGAATTCTATTTATTTTTAATATTATTGATTTCTCTATATCCTTAATAGGGGGCACCATACATGCCCAACGTTCTAGCTAAATTTGACAAAATAAATATCTAACATAAAAACACCCCCTTACACTAGTTCACATAAGTCCCGTTAACGGTAGTCAAATTCGTTTTGGAGTTTATAATACCTTTCATAAATTGTATGTTCCCAATTAACAAACCCTTTAAATATTAATGTTTTGTAAATTTCCATCTAAATAATACTATTATAATAAGTTATTTATAAGTAAAGTTTCGAATGGAAAGTGATTTTTCTATCTAAATAAGTTTAGTTAATTTTACTTTAATATAACTTTTCCAAAAAAATGGAAAAATTTTATAAAAAATGGAAGATTTTTATAGGTATATGTGCTAGGATGGGGGTACAACCGAGAAACTATCTGAATTTTCTATTCTTATTGAATAGGTATAGGGGGCTGATAGATTAGATTGCTTATTGTCCTGTTGTAGATTAGGGTTGATTTGGCATTGTTTTTAAGTCTAGAAATGGGAGGAACTTAAAAATGAAAAAATTTTTAAACTCTAAATTATTAGCTGTTGGAGCGTTGAGTGCAGGGTTATCAATCTCAGCTGTTACTCCATCTTTTGCAGCCGAAAATGGAAAGCTACCGGATACTTCGGTAATCAGTTCTGACGAGTATGTTACACCAGTTCAAGGGACAGTTCAAAATGGAAAAAATGGTGCTAATACATTAGCAAGTTCGTATGTTTCTACACACTCTTGGTCGAAAACTTATAAAAATTTATATGGTATCAATGTAGCCAAAAATGAGGCATATGCTCAATGGACTTGGGGATCTGGGACAATTTCAAATTTTGGGGGTCTTTGGCAATCAAACTGGGCCGCTCCGCTTTATGGATATGATAACGAAACGAACAGTTGGAATTATAAATACAGTTCAAGTGGTCAAACGAATCAAAGTGCTAAATTTTCAAGTGGTATCCCTACTCCTTGGGGACATGCAGGGGGATCACAATTCACTAGTCGTATTCTAATTAATGTAACTGGAAATGGTAATTCTTCTGCACAATAATTGTAAATACTTTTAAGAAAATACTTGGATTTGGTTAACACTAAATCCAAGTATTTTGATATAATAAGTATGAAAGGAGAGTTTTTATGACTGAAGCAGTTCTTAATGTAAGTAATTTGAAATTGCATTTTAAAAAGCACCTTGTTCTAAAAAACATATCCCTTTCTCTTAATGCAAGAGATATCTACGCTTTAGTAGGAGTGAATGGTTCAGGTAAAACAACCTTTCTATCAATAATAGCGGGATTGATCACTCAAGACGAAGGTAGTATCTTAATTAACAATAAAAAGATTTCCTCAGACCAAATAAGTATGTCTTTTCAACCAACATCTTTATATTCTCATTTAACAGGAAAAGATAATTTGAAATTATTATCTCCATACCCTGAAAAGGCATTTGAGATATTAAAAACATTGAATAAGTCAAATGTGGAGATACTCTCGAAAAAAGTAAAAAAACTTTCTTTTGGTCAAAAGCAACGTTTAGGAATAGCAATTGCACTATCTAAAAAAGCAAGTGTTTATTTATTAGATGAACCTACTAATGGACTCGATTCTACTTCAAACAAAAATTTAATTAAGATCATTAAGGAAATGTCAGACGAAGGATGTTCTTTTATAGTGGCAAGTCATGAATGGGCAATAATTGAGAGATGCTGTAACCGGCTTGGAATGATTTACGATGGTCAAATTAAAAGAGAATTAGATTTGTCAGATTATATGAATGAAGACTCTGCACCAACTATTCAGTTGAAAACTATTACACCTTTAGTAAAAGAGCAACTATTAGAATTAGAGGAAGTTATCAATGTAGACAATTTAGATACATACACTTGGTATATAAAATTAAAATCTAGAAAAACACTAAGTTCTTTTCAGCAGTCCTTAATTATGAAGGATATATCCATACAGGAATTGGTTGTACTACACCCAGCGAAAGAATGGGAAATACTTTATAATCGGTTAAGCGAGGAGGGAGAATAATGTTTAAATCATATACTAATGAATGTATAAAAATTGCAAAGCATCCTGTAAGTATATGGTTAATAGTACTTTTCGGAATTTTTATTATTTATTCTTATATAAGTGTAGGTATACATTTTCAAAGTTCGTATGCTACTTTTATAGAAAATAGTTCTTTTAGTGAACAGCAAGCAATGGATTTTATAAAAAATTCCAATACGAAGAGTCCACTTACTGCAATGCTTTTTATCATAAGTACTAAGATGGCTATTCCTTATTCACTAGCGTCAGTAAATGCATTAGGCCCGATTGTTATTTCTATTATTGGTGCCCTCGTATTTGGAATAGAATACCGACACTTTACCATCAGACAATTATGGATGAGTGGCTTAACTAGAACGAATGTACTGATTGGAAAAGTTTTGAGTATGCTAACCTTTATTATATGTTTTATTCTTATATCGATAATTATTGGTTTATTATCGAGCTTTGTTACTCCATATATTTTCGATTTACCTACGAACCTAGTTTCTACAGATTCTATACAAGTAACTGATTATTTTCTACAAATTCTAGGTACAATTATTAGTCTGTTATTATGGGGTGTCTTTGCTGCATGTATTACTGTTATGAGTAAAAGTTTAGTAGTAGGGGTAATTGTTGGATTCATATATCCTACTATGGAATCATCAATTTTACATAGTTGGTATATTGGACAGTATTTTCCTTTATTTATTCAAAAGTCTATGCTTCCAATTTTATTTAAAGAGACTGAAAATGGAGGACTCGTGTCATTTTACGATATGCCAGAGATTTATACATTAAATCAAAGTCTGTTACTTAGTTTCATATATACCTTGATTTTTATTATTATTACTTTAATTGCTTTAAAAAAGCAAAAAATACCTATGCCTTAATTTGGTTCTGGTACAAAAATCCCAAGACTCTTCCAGGTAAAGTCCTAAAACTTGAACATACTGAAGGAGAGTGGGAATGAAGTGCACATGGCATCACAAAAATTAGTGAATATCTGTAATTAGATTTTTATCAAAAAAAGATCTGCAGTAAATAGCAGGTCCTTTTTGTGATGAATCTATTATTTTACTGCTACTTTCAATTCTTTTCCGGCTTTAAAAGCTGGTACTTTTGAAGCTGCAATTTGGGTTCTGGTGCAAAAACTTCAGGACAATTGCAAATAATCTCTAAGTTCTGTACATACTGATACTATCAATCTAAAAAGGATGTGTATCTGTATGAAAAAGCCAACAGAATTCAAGTGGAAACATTTTGAACCCGAAATGATCTTACATGTAGTACGCTGATACCTACGGTACAGTCTTAGTTTTCGTGATCTTGTAGGGATGATGGAAGAGCGTGGAATATGTGTAACGCATACTATTAGTGTACGTAAAATATGATTAAAATGGTGTTGTAAGTTTATATATATTTGAAGAAGCCTCATTCAAAAGATGGGGCTTCTTACTTTTTGTTTGTAAAAGAATTACCATGTTCATTTCATCTTTAGATTTCACGTTATTTTATGCGAATTTTAATGGTAAGTTCCAATGTAAACTTTTGAATAGAAGTTTACTTTCAGTTTCGTCAAAAAGAAAAACCACATCTCATTGATGTCCAACCCATCCGAAACAAAGAACAGATTGAAGATATGAAATGGGCCCTCAAACGCCACTGTTCCGAACGAGACTATATTCTGTTTTTAATTGGAATCAATACAGGATTGCGTGTAAGTGATCTACTCCAACTTGAAACACAAACGATAGTAAAGCTACAACGAAAAAAAGAAAAGAATTCAAAATTAAAGAGGGGAAAACGAAGAAAGAACGCATAATTAATCTCGCTTCTATTTTTGATGAGATCTACTCATATGCTCAAAACCTAGAAAATACCTGGTTATTCCCTTCACGAAAAGGTAATCAACCCATTAGTAAGATCCAGGCTTATCGACAATTACAAAAAGCCGGAGATTTTGCCAACATAGAATCCATAGGGACTCACACCATGCGCAAAACCTTCGGCTATTGGTTCTATAAACAAACAAAAGATGTCGCGATGTTGCAAGAAATGCTCAATCATACTACACCCCAGATAACATTAAAATATATTGGTATCAACAAAGAAGAAAAAGACAATATTCTAGATATCTTTTGTATTTAATTTAACTATCATGATTAATCTTGATAAATATTTAATTGTATTGACTTAAAAATGAAATAAGTGTATTTTTGTATTAAGTAAATTATTTTTACCTAAGGCAACTTCAAAGTTATAAACCCCTCATAAAAGTATTTAAAAGTAATTCAAGGTTTATGTCATGGTATTCCTCTGTAGCTCCCGATACTATCTCGGGGGCTACTCCCGTTTTTAAAGTTAACATAACCCTATTTAATGATAATACAAACAAAAAGAACTAAATTTTTAAATAACACAGTTTCCCTTTAGGAGATGTTTTATATGAAAAATAAAAATCTAAAAA
The DNA here is from genome assembly GCF_015071065.1 of Bacillus cereus. Classification (GTDB taxonomy): domain Bacteria; phylum Bacillota; class Bacilli; order Bacillales; family Bacillaceae_G; genus Bacillus_A; species Bacillus_A cereus_BA. The sequence continues at coordinate 8,357 of NZ_VOVA01000040.1, forward strand.
AAACAATTAGCCATCTTAAAACAAATGCACGAGTTTCCGCAGAAGAATTATCAAAAATACTGGCAGATGATCACTCACTAATAACAGCAAACTTACTAATTTTAGGTGCTGATATACATGTATTATCATCGGAATGTGTATTAACCATCTACAAAATATTTAATGAAACAAAAGGAATAAAAACTATACGTAGTTCTATTTGGGGAAAAAGAGATAGTAATTGGAAGTTATTTTTTCATCAAGAAACAAAAATGTATTAAGGGTAACTATTTATGATTAGAAACTATACTCATTGTTTTATTTCACTAAGCACATTAGGGGTACCGTCAAAAAAATGGGCTTACCGTTGTAAATCCGCATTTTCGGGACGCTACCCCAATACGTAACATTCAATGACACTTTTATTAAAATTAACACATATAATGCAATGAGCATTTACAAATATCCATAGGTATGTTTCTCTTCTACGGATATGAAAAATTAGTTTACATAATACCACTTATCAGTAGTCCCTTCTAGGAACCCCCGAGATTGGTTTTATCAATCAGATATAGGATGTGAAATTTTAAAGAAGACACAAAGAGAAGACACTCAAATGAGCGCCTACTTTTTTCAATATCCGAATCCGCCACCGCCGCCCCAACAACTACATCCGATAATGATTAACAGGATGAACAGAACGATTAGTAAAGCAAATCCGCCGCCAAAGCCGCCACAAGAACCACCAAAACTCATATTTTTTCCTCCTTCAATTAGGAGATAGAACAATGGGAAAGTTATTATTTTAATGGATTCACTTTATTTTATGTTTTTATGAACAGAATGAGCAGGTCCGTTTAAAAATAAAGAAAAGACACTCTCAAGAGTGCCTCTCTTTAGCAGCCAAATCCACCACCACAACAGCTAGCTCCAACTATAATTAATAAAATAAAGAGCACAACCAGTAAGGCGAATCCACCACCAAAACCGCAGCCTCCGCCGCAACTACCACCATAGCCCATATTAATCTCTCCTTTGAGTAAGAGGGGAAATTCAAGGTCACACATGTATTTTAACGGATTCACTTTACATTATGTTTTTAAGGATTAATTGAGCAGGTCCCTTTGAAAATAAAAAAAGACAGCCTAAGGGGGGACCGTGATATATGTGGTGTTATGTAAACCTTATATGAATATGATATTCATCGTTTTTTATTCAACTAACATAGAAAGAGCTGTTTACATTGTTAAAATAATTTGAATTAAACAGCTCATTTACACTTTAATACGAAATAGGCAATGTAGTTCCTGGCGGTCTCCACCAAGATTCAACAGTTTTCCAAGCAGTATTATAATCGTAACCTCTTCCTAGCAAATACCCTATGGCAACTGCTTCTGTTAATGCATGTTGATAGCCAAGGTGTTGAGCTTCTCGTAACCCATGTCTAACAGCTGAACTTATTACAGTAAGAGTTTGTTGTTGAAGAATATGTGATTGTGTATCTAAAGTTTGCGGAGAATCTCGATAATAATTATTATGATTATATGGTTGTTGGTTGTTGTTATTCATATTAATACCCCTCTTCTTTGATTACAGTAATTAACAATTATAGGATTTCGATATTTTATAAATTATGCGGATATGGGAGTTTGCGGAATAGACTATAAACATGTCTTGTTAATTTCTAGGTAAAATTACAAAAAAAGCGATTTTACTACACACTTTGAAAAATATATGAAATAGAAGAGGATGTGCTTGCTAAAAGGATTATAGGGGTTGCGGAGACAGGAACAACAACTGAAGATGGAAGGACTTGTTCATCTCGTACTTGGTTTTTTAATCCAAATATATTGAATAAGTATTCATGTAAGCTCAACATAACACCACTTATCAGCAGTCCATGTATCTAGAAATCTATAAAAAAGGTCCCTTCAGATCTTCTGAAGGGACCTTTTTATTTACATAATCATCATTATCAATAGCAAAATAAGTCTCAATTTTTATCTATGACTCCTAAACAGAAGTAATCGTTACTGTACCCGATAAACGAAATTATAGGTAGTTACAACATGCTTACTCGTTGCATACAATATGTATTGGTTAGATGACTACTCTTTTATAAAAGGAGGTGCAACAAATGATGCCTTATTCTAGTATGCCATCTCAAATGTATTCGGGACAAATGATGCCCTATTCTGGTATGCCATCTCAAATGTATTCAGGACATATGATGCCTTATTCTGGTATGCCATCTCAAATGTATTCAGGACATATGATGCCTTATTCTGGTATGCCATCTCAAATGTATTCGGGACATATGATGCCTTATTCTGGTATGCCGTCTCAAATGTATTCGGGACAGATGATGCCTTATTCTGGTATGCCGTATTAGGTGTATTCGGGACAGATGATACCTACAGACAGTCAAACACCTCAAATGATACCTCACCCAGTTCTTGTTGTTGCAAGATAAGCAGCACGTAATCAAATTAAAATAACTTAACAACCCACATTAGCAACAAAACATCAAGAAAGGGCATTCCAAATATGGAACGCCTTCTTTTATTTTATAAAATCATCAACTTAAACCTATTTTTCAAATATACTCTTCAACAATCTGAAATATTCCAATTAACATAATT
>NZ_VOVA01000041.1 GCF_015071065.1 Bacillus cereus
TGATGATGTAGATTTTTGGGTTTGTGGTCAAGGGAATCGTGAAATAAAAAGTGAGGATAGATCTCAGGATAGGGAAAAAACTAATGTCTTCGCCAAGATTCGTGGTTCTACTGTTAGAAAAAGGCGAATAAGAATATAGCATACATACAATAAGGGAATGCAGTATAGATCAGTCTACAAGCATTCCCTTGCTATAAAGATGTTAATAATATTTTTAATGCTGTTGTTACTATATATGTTATATATAGTAACAACAGCATTTCGGAAAAAAACCACGCTAAGCAAAAAATAAAGTAAGCTGCCCATATGGGCAGCTTACTTACATAATTATCGAAAACGGAAGTTAGAGATTTAGACTCTGGATAAGATATTGAAGATCTTGTTTTAAGTCGCTCTTTTCGCAATTTCTTAAAATTTATATTAAGTTGATGTAATATTAATTGATTTGAAATTGTTTACTATACTTAATTTCAGAACCATCACGTAAAATAGCTACGTATTTTCCAGAAGTATATACATCTGTGAATACACAGAACCATAATGGATTTGTTGTATGAGGTTGACCATAACCAGATCCAAATGTTATATATCGATGTAATGAGCCGTCTGAATGTATTTTAAATATTTTAATAAGAGCTCTATCGCCTGTTTTGACTGTAGGTTGAGTATGAACAAATCCGTCACCTGTTTTATAAGATTCTTTTGCATCTAAAGTTTGTGTACCTACAAGAGGTAACTGTTTAATATTAGTGATTCCCCATGAGTCTTTATCTGTTGGTGAATATGGTTCTTCATAAAATGCTGCAACTTGTGTAGTTGGTTTAATCATTTCTATTGCTGTAAAACTACTGAATGCTAGTGCTCCAATTAATGCTAGTTTACCTAATTTCATTTTTCCTACCCCATTCGTTTTTATAATTAAATAAAACTTTGAATCTTGATATAATAATATAATTAATTGTATGTTTTTTCAAATATATTCTAAAAAAAGTAATTTTTATCATTAAATATTTTGAAGTACTGTGATTACGTATATCTTTTAGTACATATGTTAATCTTTTTATTTACAGTGTTTTGAATGTATACTTTTGTTATGTGAATTGAGGATATTAAGGGAATTGGTGTAAAGTCAATGATTAAGGGGAAATGAATGTAAACTAATATCTAAAAGTTTACATTGGATGGTAGGAAAAAGAACACGGTTTTTAGGATTATTTTGTTTGCTTTGATAATATTTGTATCTTATTGTAGTTTTTATATTTTATAATTAGTTTATTAAAGTTTTTAGTTACTAAGGGTGATAGAAAATGGTAGTATATAATTTTAAATTTAATTATGAGTAACAGAAAAAAGAATCAACTCTATTAAGAGTTGATTCTTTTTCGTTTTATATAATGACATTTGAAAGTAAATTTATATTTAAAAGTTTACTTTTTATTTGAAATATTATCTAGTTACACGTATGTAATTTGTTAATTCACCTCTTGGGTGATCGCTACCCCAATCTGCTGCTGCTTTTACATCATATAAACCTGATTGAAGCCCACTTGTTGAGAAACTAACGTTGAATCTTCCACTATCTTTTACATCGATGCGTCTATATACGCCATTATCTTTGCCGTATAATTCAACAACACCACCTGAATAAGGCATAATTCCGGTTACATCGATAGATGTAGCATTTTTACGGTAATCATTAGAATCCGTAGTGAAGTTAATACTACCTTTTGAACCCATTGCAAATGCATCAGAAGTACCAAAAAGAATTCCACTTGAAATAATAATTCCAGCTAAAAGAGTTTGTACAAATTTCTTCATTTTTTTCATCCTTTCTAAATCTAAATGTAATATTCACATATGTAATTATATCATATATTACAATTATTTTCCATAAAAAATATAAAAATATGCATATTTCAGTAAAAAAACCTAATTTCTTTCAAATATATTTTAATTGATTTTTAGAATAGAAGTTTATTGAATGTGTGGGAGCGCAACCCCATGGTTTGAAACGTATCAACATGTTAGATAAGAGCTATTTTTAAACGAATAATCGAAGCGGTTCGACTTGTATACTTGCTTATCTAAGCTGAAAATCATTGCATTCCTTTTTAGATATATATATAAGAGTGAGAAGAGAAAAGTGAAGAAAGTCAGTTAGTAGCAAAGGTTTATAAGACATGAGGCGTAAATTTTTTTAAACACTTAAAAAATAGAAAATTTCACGTAAAAAAAGATGTCAATATAAAAATTGACATCTAAAATAAATAAATTGGTAGTCCATTAGTTTGCATGTATTGGAGTAATGGTTTCTAATATGGATGTAAATGCTTTTGTAGAGATAATTCTTAGTGCTCAGGCAGATTTGAGATAATTAGAGAGTTGCTTTTTTTAATACAAGAAAAAATCCCCTCATGTTATAATTGCAAGTGACCAAACTAACAATTAGAGAAAGGGGATTTTATACTATGATTTTTAAACTCTATAAAAATCATAGCATAAAATGTTTCTCTTCTCTAGTTGAAAATCCTAGAAAAGAGGAGAAAGATTATGTCAAAGCTCGTCAATTTAGAACATGCTGAAAAAAATGCAAGATTGAGAGATATCGAGAATTCAAAGATCTTGTCAGAAGAAGAGATGTACATAGCAAATGAACTTCAAGCAAAAGCTAGTTCAAGAGGAATGAAATTAGTTCCTGAACGTAAAATTAAGAATAAAGCGAAGTTCGTTCAGATCATTCAACAAAACATCCAGTATTTATTTGAAATTGATTATTTAACAAATGCTGAGAAGGTATTTTTATTAGATATTTCAATGTGTGTAGGTTTTTTAAGTAATTGTTTAGTTAGTGATATTAACTCTAAAGAACAAATTCCATTAACTCAGCGAGAATTAGCAAAAAAAATAGGAAGACATGAAACGAAAGTTAGTCCTTTGGTTAGAAAATTAATTGATAAAGGCATTATTGCTCGTTCAGAGAGTGGTGTTGATGATAATAATGTTAGAGCATATGCTTTGTTTATAAACCCTCATGTTATGTTTTCAGGGAATAGAGATGAAGTTAACCCGACACTTAAAGCTATGTTTAGAAAGGTTCCTAAACAACTTAAAAATTTGCCTATTAAATTATTTTAAGTCTACTTTAATTAGTAGACTTTTTTTGTTAATTTCGTACTTACCAAAAACGGTAAGTTTACTTACCAAAAACGGTAAGTACGAAAAATCCTGAAACCCTTGGTATTACTGGGTATTTTCTACTTTGGTATACTTGTCCCTTCTCACTCTATATAGAAATAGCTAAAAGTTCCGCAAGGAACGGGTTGTATTTTCTTTCGCTTTGCTACAGAAAATCTCCACCCTTTACGCTTCGCTCCATCCTTGCAAAACTTTTTTCGGCTCGAGTTTTGGCGACACCAAGCCGATACATCCAAAAGCAACTATTTGGGATCATCGGCTTGAATTGCTATTATACGAGCCGAACCGCTAGTGCTTTCGTCTAATAATTTCACTTACCATATTGATAGATACGTAATACGTGGGGGCTCGTCCCCACACGACGAACCAGCCTCAACCCCAAAAGCAAAGGAAAACCTTCTTTTAAACCTGTTTATTTTGCTTTTTAAGCGTTTATTTTTGTTTTCACGGCAAATAGTATTGTTTTAGATTTATATTCTTTAAAAAGGATTCTGAAGCGCCTGAATAGCATTTTGTATTTTGTTGTTATTTGTTTCTAGATTAAAAATTTATATTTATTTAATGCTTATTGTTTTCTTTTATTATTTTAAAGTAATGTTTGATTGCAATTTATTAAAAATATCATGTCCTTAGTGAGTACTCATATGGAGACATCAAAGGGACTTTGTGTACTCACTGAGTCTACATCTAGGGACACAATGGGGACATTTGGAGGGTTTTGTGTCGTCAGTGAGTGGACATCCTGGGAATTTTCGTGTACCCACGTTTAAGCTAGGCTCCGCCTAGTCCCAACCCCTAGTTGGGCCCAAAAACCCCTTATGCTCTTCTCTCTTTTTTGATTTAGAATTTCCAGTTTTATAAAATGACTTGTTTTTTAACTAAATTTTATTATGTTAAAAAACAAGAATGTGATTTTGATTGTGGTTTGTTGCAAGGTTATTAGAAAACTTTTTGTGGCGCGGCTAGGATCTTTGCTAAATGAAGTATAAATTGGAGATATGAAAAATTCCGTTATTTTCATATGACAGAAGGATATAAACCTTAGTAAAATGAATTAGTTAAAACCTAGGTTTAATACCTAGGTTTTAAGATTGTTTTTTTGGAAATAACCCTTGATATTAAAAATATGTAGGTTTTTATTTAGGTTTTAAAGGTGGGTAAAAAGATGGATAAAAGTGAATACCTAGGTGGAGAAAATCCAGGTTATATAGCTATGACTGTTAAAGAGGTTGCATTATGTTTAGATGAATCACCAAATGTTATAAGGAATTGGATGAAAGAATTAAAGACATATATTTCTTTAGAGAAGAATGAATCAGGTTACAATATTTTTGATGAAAAAGCTCTTGAGCAAATGAAGATGGTTAAGCAATTACATCGAGAACAGAATTATTCAATAAAACAAATTGAACATTATTTTGCTACAGGTGGAGAGAGTATAAAGCCTGTTCCTAGTAAAGAAGCTGGAGAGATTTTAGCTGAAGAATTAAAAGCATTAAAAAATGAAGTTAGTAAACTTAGAGAATATAGTGAGAAACAAGAAGAATTTAATAAGTTGTTAATTGAACAATTACAAAAACAACAAGACTATATTGATAATAAGTTAGAGAAACGGGATCAGAAGTTACTTGAAACAATTCGTGAAGTACAAGAAACAAAATCATTAACAGCATCTACGGAATCCAAAGGTTTTTTTGCGAGGTTATTTGGAAAATAATTATTTTGAGATTTATAATCTGAGTCCTGGCGTTTATGCCGCGAAAGTTCCTTGACGATGAGGGGAACCCTCATGCAAACTCGCCAGGGGTGGCCCCAGAAGGGCGGTTTTTGCCCGCTGGGGTTGGCTTTGGGAGTTTGAGGGTTCGGAGGCTCGTGGTCAAGGGAACCGTGGAATAAAAAGCGAGGACGGACCCCAGGACAGGGCAAAAACCAATGTCTTCGCCAAGATTCGTGGTTCTACTGTTAGAAAAAGGCGAATAAGAATATAGCATACATACAATAAGGGAATGCAGTACAGATCAGTATACAAGCATTCCCTTGCTATAAAGATGTTACCATGTGAAAGGAATGAGAACTAAATGATTAATAAATATAAACCAAGAATATTTTGTATTTTTTTCAAACTTAAGGAACCGTTGAAAATAATATTTAAAATCCAAGATTCCAAAATTGTGACTACTACAGAAAAAATATATCCGGTTACATTAACCGAATCATGTAAAACTGTTGGATCATTTGTAGCCATAACAAGAATAAATAAAATAGGATAAGCAATTATATAAACTAGAATATAAGAAAAAAATACGAAATATATTTTGCTACTAATTTTTCTTCCATAAATTTCACTTCTATTTGGCTATCCCCTTGAAAAGAGAGGGGAGTTTTACATAATTATTGTTAGCGGAAGTTCCATTTTTCAAAACCATTCCATTAAATATGATTGGATGTATAAAACACATTAATAAAGGATTATACTCGACTTGGGGCTACCACAGATGCTTCCTCTTAATCATTCATATGAATAAATGACTTACTTATGATCAATTTGTAGTTGTTGTTTTTCGTTAAAACACATTGAGAATTGTGGATATTTTTCTGCTTCTTTCTTTGTTCCTATAATGAATTGCGAATATGTCAATCCTGCTTGCGATGATACTGATATATTGTGAATATCTTTGCCTTTTTCTAACCTCTTAACTTGGTTTCCGCTTTTGTCTACATAATAGTATTTTACATTATTCCATCCAGAATCAAGGTCACTTTCCCTACCAATCCTTTCATTCGATGATGTTTTCAATAGTCCATCTTTAGTTACTTGATATATAATTTTCTTATCTTCAATTTTTAGGGATGGTGCATCCTTGATGTTATAAAGGACACCTATACATCCTTTGTAACCATCAGGTATTAAAAAGACCTTCTTAGCGAAAGAATTATACATATCATATATCCAAACAATAGGGGTACCTAGTATGATAACAGACACAAAAAAGGCTATTCCAGCATAAGCATATTTATTCTTACGGATAAAGTACCATGCCAAAAATATAAACAATAGGAAAAGTGGTATTGCTTGAATGAAGAGAAATCCTTTTAAAAAATCAAGTTCAGTACTGCCTGGAGGGTCTGTTGTCATCCCGCCTATAAACAATGCTAATGGAGCTGTGATGAGATTTAATCCTAAACTAAGATAAATCAATACCAACAGGTTTTTATTTTTATTTTTTTGTACTCCATCCATTCGAATTCCTCCTACACTTAATTCAATGAAATTCTTGTTGCGTAGCAAACCCTTTCCCATTTTGAGGGAGACATGATCTGCTCTCAATATTTTTTCTTTTTAAGCCGATAAAGTCCTTCAGATTGGCTCCCAGTGCAATCAAAGTCATAAGGATATAGATACTTAGGGAAGTAACTTGATTTGGAATCAATTTAGTAAGGTTTGCCCAAAGTAATGCAATACTTGCTAGTCATGTTAAACCGACGATATAAGACCAACCTGTTTTTTTGGCTTATAACCTGTTCACCTCTCTTTTCCTAATTGTACCATTTGGAAGAATCGATTTGTTAGGATTTTTGAATGTATAGGATATACATGATCAGTTAACATAACGTCTCAATTATTGGTAGCAAGGAAAAAGGCGGTCCCTTACTCTCACAGGGAATCCGCCTTTTTTTGTTCTATGGGTCTATTCAATTTTTTATACATTCCTATCTTGGCGCGGTTTTAGGTTTCTCGTTTGTTACTGAGTAAGCTGAAAAACTGCATAAAATTTTGCATACTCTTAGCGTGGTTTTTTTCCGAAATGCTGGCGGTACCCCTATAACAACACTATAAATTAGCATTGTTTTTTTATTATTTATTACAACTAAGATAAGGAAGCCAATATTTAACCACAAACAACCGTGAAGAAACGATAGGGACTTTTTCATAAATGGAAACTATTTACATTTATGAAAAAGGGTATAGTGACCTTATTAGAATCAATTCTAGTTTAATTTTACTTCTTTGTAGCGATCTAGATTATGATAATATTCAAGAATAAGTTTTGGATTGTTAGAATTTGAAATTAATGGGTTATATCCGCTATAAACATGGACTGTTCCCAAGTCATCTCCAAAACGAGCTATTCTATCTTGTTCAATACGATGATTAATTATACGACTATTATATTTTCCTCCACCAGAGTGTTCATTTATAAGTTTATTGAGTACTTTCATCTTAAATGTATTATCAGGAACGATAATAGGCATAAAACCTGGCGCACTAAATGTCACTGCGAATGATTCAACCCAAGGTATAGCTCCATCAATTATTTCACTTTGTGCATATTGTGCTAAGTATCCACCAAGTGAATGACCTGTAATATACAAATGACTCATCTTGTCACGATCAGTCTCTATTAATTTTTTAACATAATTAGCAGCATCTTCAGCTTGTAAATTTTCATAATTTTGCCCTACTTGTAAGAAATCTACCACCCAGTCTTGCCACTGCTGTGAACCTCTAAATGCAACTGTATAAGCAAATTTTTCTTTGGAAATTTCTTTTCTATATACATATACATCAAAATTAGTTCTGTCATTTCCATCTTTTTTGTGTAATACCCAGCCTCCTGGACTCGTATAGCCCTCACCAGGTTTTTCATCAGTTTTTAGTTTATCATTATACGTTGATCTCGCCATTTCAGCTAGTTGAAGTGTAAAGGATAAATTACTATTATCCTTTCCTATTTCCTTAACACCATTATCTCGATCTGATTTAATATTATTATCTATTTCAATAAGGCCATTACCTGATCCAACTTTAATCGTTGAAATTTGATCAAAAGCCCAGTTTTTTGGTAGCGGAAATCCTAAATTCCCACTAAATCCTGTGGACATGCCACTAACAAAACTTGTTTTTGCATAACCTTTTTCTGAAACTTGAATACATACGTTTCGAGCCCCATAAACACCTATTTTATAAGATCCACCAAGTTCAAGCATTTTCTCATTTAAAGCGCTGAAATGAGGAAGAATATTATCCGTAATATCCGTCCCATACGCATCAAAATCAACTGCAAAATAAATAGTCGTATCGTCTTTAAATCCATATTCTTTCGCTGCATTGTATGCCGCTACTGCATCCGCTCTACCTTTTTCCGCACTAAAACTTGAAGCCTCTCTACCATTAGCTTGATAAATTGGAAATACAGATAATCCAGCAGCAAAAATGTTTTTCAATTCATCTGGTTGTATTTTTTTATTGATACCACCTGAAACATTAACAAGATAACGTCCTACAGTTTCATAACCAGCAGCCTTTAAAGCTTTACCTCTTTCTAAAGTGACTTCAGTTATACAATCACATGCTTTTCCTTTTCGATCAGGATCCCCGGTACTAACTAATGCTGATAACCAAGTTGACTTATTCGCAACACCATCTTGAGGAAGTAGTGTGAACCCTTGGAATTTCTTAACTGTACTTTCTACGTTCGCATTATATGTTGTTGAAAACGAACCAGAATCATGACCATTAAAATATAAAGCGTATTGGAATAATGTAACGAATTTACCCGAACTACCTACTTTTAAAATTGGTAATCCATTCTTTGTTGCAGGACCAATTGAACCAGTTTGAGAACCTGCAGCAATTCCCATTTCTGTTTGTAAACCATACACTAAAGCTTTATTTGTACCTCGTTGGTAATGACCATCTGTTGGTTGAACTTCAGATGTTTTGTAATATTTATTATTTAAATCTTGTTGAATTTGTCGTACTTTTGCATCTCCACCGGGAGTAAGACGATAAGCATCCATTGTTAAGAAAGCTTTAAAAATATAGTCATACACTGTACCATCAGTTACTGGAAGACCAGCATCTTTTTGTAAACTTACAACTGCATTTTTCGTTTTCTCATCAAAAACATCATCAAATTTCCCTGGATTATATCCTTTACAATACATAGCACCTTTTAAAATTGTAACAATCGCTTTTCCTTTTTCATCAGTAGGAACTTTTCCTAAAGTCATTTCACCCCACTGTTTATATTTAGAAGCTGTAGTTGGTCCAAATGCATCTGCAAGCGAAGTAATACCCAATTCAATTTGAAGCGCTCTTGTTAAAGCATACACAGTTGACCAACCTGTTTTACCATTTAAAGGCGCTGGTTGAAAACCTGCAACTTTTCCATATTTTAAATTCACCCATGTTTGTACTGCAAATACTGCTGGATCTCCGATTGGCTCTGCCATTATAAATTCTCTCCCTTTTTCTTATTAGTGAAGCTTAATTTATTAATGTGATTGAAAATAAATATATATATTTCAATAAAAATTTAATTAAATTAGCCTCTTACTCTATTAAGTGAAAGAAAAGTAGAATAAATAAAAAAAAATAAAAAAATATTTTAAAAAATTTGGGATAAACAAAAATAGCTATAACATCAGATTTGATAGTCTATCAAATCTGATGTTATAGCTATTCTTAAAGTAGAGGTTAGTTTGTCCTGTGGGGACGGAGCCCCCACGTATAAGGTATTTATACATATGGTAAGTGAAATTATAATTCAAAAGTACTAAAGGTTCGGCTCGTATAATAGCAAATGCAAGCCAATCAATCTAAATAGTTGTTTTTGGATGTATCGGCTTGGTGATATGTTTTGCAAGGATGTAGCGATTCTTCAGTTTTTTTGTTGATATGCTGCAAAATTTCTT
>NZ_VOVA01000042.1 GCF_015071065.1 Bacillus cereus
GCAAATTTTTCTTTTTCATACCGATCACACACCTTTTTAGAGTAATAGTATCAGTATGTCCAAGATTTTGAGATTACTTGCAATTACCTTGAAGTTTTTGCACCAGAACCGGAATCCCCCTCTTCTAAACGAAGTGAAGGTGGGGGTGGTTCAAAGATAAAAGGGACGAAGTAGAATAATAGGTTTATAAAATGAAAAGGACCCCTATTCCCTAGGGGCCCTTTGAGAGAGAACTTCACTAACTAACTAAATTAATTAGTGGGATACGGATTAATTTTAACATATAGATAGCTTATCTGAAGGTAACAAAAAGTTAACAAAGGAGATTTAAAAGCGTATATTTCATGATCTGAAGAAATCTTATGTTTTCCACTTTGATTTAAGGGAGAATATATAAGATTTTTGGTTCTGGTGCAAAAATAAAATTAAAGAGAATACAGCACATATATTCCTAACGGAATCGTATCTTATGCTGCAAGTCCAAACAATTGATAAATGAATTTTTTCTGGTTTTGGACAGACTGGTCCCGTAAATCAATTTGTTCTTTTTTAATCATATGCATAGCTTCTACTCCAGAAAGAATGGATGTAGCTGTGTCAACACATTTGAACCCTAGCATAGAGCGGGTTCGCTTCTTTCTTACCGTTAACAAAATAATATCAGGCTGATAATACTTCCATTTGAATACATTTTCCTTTTCCATACTAATTACACACCTTCTTTAGACTAGTATCAGTATATCCAAGTTTAAGAGATTTTTTGCACCAGAACCGGGGGAATTATGATTAAATGTCGAAAAAATAAGAATTATGAGGTTTTTTGTTGATTTATGTCGTTTATAGTGCTATACTCATAACAACAAAGAAAGAGAAAACAAAAACCCTTATCTAGTGATATGTCAGAATTTTTAGTTTTCTCCGAACAGTTTATTTCTTGTGCTGTAGAAGTTTGTGCATTTTTTTCCACTCTTTCTTTGTTTTACCCTATAAAAAGAAAACAACCTGTTTTTATACAGGTTGTTTTCTTTTGTAAAAATTTAATTTGTTGTTTTTATTACAGTTGGGATTACTATTTTAAAATTATTATGGTTTATAGGGGGGCGACAGGTAATAGATTGGATATTTAATACCTTTTGGAATGATGGGAAATAACCAAAAGGAAATAAGGAGATATTTAAAGTCCTCTCAAAAGGTTGAATTTTCTGAAAAAATTCACAAAAATATTTATTTGAATTAAAATACGAACTACAAAGATTCGACGTTATACGACAAAATGAAATTATTTTTCGTAATATTACAACAACTAGAGGTGAGGTATCTATATGAATCTATTTCGAAAAAAATCTATTTCAGCATTATTAGCACAGTCAGAACAAAAAGGAGCATCTTTAAAAAAAGAACTCGGTGCATTTGATCTTACTATGCTGGGGGTCGGCGCTATCATCGGAACTGGGATTTTCGTTCTTACCGGTGTTGCAGCAGCAGAACACGCAGGACCCGCACTTGTTTTGTCGTTTATTTTATCCGGTTTAGCCTGTGTATTTGCAGCATTATGTTATTCTGAATTTTCATCAACTGTACCGGTATCCGGTAGTGCGTATACTTATAGCTATGCAACATTTGGAGAATTAATCGCTTGGATTTTAGGTTGGGATTTAATTTTAGAATATGGACTAGCTTCCTCAGCTGTTGCATCTGGTTGGTCAGGGTATTTACAAGGTCTATTAAATGGATTTGGGATTACATTACCTACGGCTTTAACAAGCGCATATAATCCTGAAGTGGGAACATATATAGACTTACCAGCAATCTGTATCATCTTTCTAATGACGTTGTTATTAACAAGAGGAGCAAAAAAATCAGCGCGTTTTAACGCTATCATGGTAGCTATCAAACTTTTTGTTGTCTTACTATTTATCGGCGTTGGCGCTTTCTATGTAAAGCCTGAAAACTGGACACCCTTTATGCCGTTCGGCTTCTCTGGCGTAACAACTGGGGCTGCAACTGTATTCTTTGCTTACATCGGATTTGACGCTGTATCAACAGCTGCTGAAGAAGTCAAAAATCCACAGCGTAACATGCCAATCGGCATTATTGCTTCTTTAACAATTTGTACGATTCTATATATCGTTGTTTCATTAGTTTTAACTGGGATTGTACCTTACGATCAGTTAGGTGTGAAAAACCCTGTTGCATTTGCACTACAATACATTCAACAAGATTGGGTTGCTGGTTTCATTTCTTTAGGAGCGATTACTGGAATTACAACTGTATTACTTGTTATGTTATATGGACAAACACGATTATTTTATGCAATTAGCCGCGATGGCTTACTACCAAAAGTACTTTCTCGTGTAAATAAAAAAACAAAAACACCTGTTATCAATAGTTGGATTACTGCCACTATGGTTGCTTTCTTTGCTGGTTTTGTTCCTTTAAGTAAACTAGCAGAATTAACGAATATCGGTACATTATTCGCATTCATCGTTGTATCAATTGGAGTAATTATTTTACGTAAAAAACAACCAGAACTACCGCGCGCTTTTAAAGTGCCTTTGGTACCATGGATTCCTGCTTTAGCTGTTCTATTCTGTGGATACTTAGCATTACAACTCCCAGCAACAACATGGATAGGCTTTGCAATATGGCTTGTAATTGGACTTGGTGTCTATTTCAGTTACGGTTACAAAAATAGTACACTACAAAAGGAACAAAAAGAAGACGTAGCATAATGAAAAAGCTGTTGTCCCATTAGGACAGCAGCTTTTTTCCGTTCTGGTACAAAAAAAATATCATTGTGTATACTGAAATTATTCTTGAACTACTCACCACTTAACATCCTTACGGACTGTTTGAAGTGGGAGATTCCTAAGTACAGAACTCTAACGGTTAGGCTATCCCCGTAGTTCCTACGGTTAAAAGGCAAATTGCTTCGTTTCTAAGATTGAGCACTGCATTTCGATCTCTATCGTGATGTGTGCCACAAGAAGGACACTCTCACTCACGGATGGTTAGATTTTTTACGCCTTTGTTTTTATATTCACAATTGGAACATAATTGACTAGAAGTGAATGTTTTAGATACCAAAACCACTTGTTTGCTATACTATTTTGCTTTATATTCCAACAATTCCTTATGTTTACGATACTTCTCTTCCATTAATCGGCTGAACTGGTCGGTTATTCGTTGGGAATAATTTATGAAACGTTTCAATTTGTTTTTTGGACATCTCTATTGTCTGTTTCATCACAATCCACTGGACATTTTCTGTACAAGGAGGTGTTGTCAAAGAACCCATGTAACGGAATGACGAATGATCTGAAGGAAGAAGCTGTTTTACATCAATGGTATGCTGCACATCACTCTGTGTATTTTTGCTGTTCGGGAGATTTTCCCACATTTCTGCAAAACCTTCGTTTATTTGTCCCTCTTTTATCATAATACCTACTACTGCTAACTGACCTTGATCATTTTGATGGACCAGATGTAGTTCCATGTCTGCATGTTTTCCTTCAAATTGATGTTCACTTGGTGTATGAAAGTGGAATTGTTTTAATGTGTAACGACTTTCTCCAAGCGTGAGATAATCATCAGAACTATTTGCTTTCCCCTCAATACCATGCCCATTATTTTTAATAGAAAATGATATTGGTTGATAATTAATTTGCAAATGATTAGTATCATCAACTGATGATTTTATTTGTTCCGTTTTGATATCTATCGGAGATTGTTCTTGCCCATTTAAACACATTTTGTATTCTGGTTTCAATTCTCCCCAGTGTTCTGGACCAGTAGTCCCTTCATATGACCATTGCGTATTTTTTTCCGTAGATTTTTCTTGTGTAGCTGTATCCTTGTTTGACTGTTCTTGTTTTGCTGTGTTACACCCCATTAACACTGCACTCATTGTCAATATAAGGGGAGTTTTATAAAGAAACTTTAAGCCTTTCATACTGTTTCCTCCTAAGATGATAAAATATTGTATTTAAAGAATATTGCGTATAACTAAAGGTTCTGTTACAAATTCACCAAAAATATCAAGAATCTAGAGAAGTATCGTTCCATTATTATACAATTTAAACTTTTAAGTAGAAAAATGGAATATCGGAAGCTATACAGTTAATTTGTGAGCAAAGGAGTAACTGTGCTTATTTCTCAAGTTAGAAAAGCTTTATACAAAGCCAGATTGAAGTCAAAAGTTATTAAATACTATAAGAAATGGAAGCAAGAACATATTACATTTCCTAATTTGCTATTATTCCGTGTGTCCTCATTTAGCATTAAATAGAATGACTTCTTACCAATACCCAAAATCGATTTTATAATCTAATTTGGGTTCCAATTTTATTAATCTGGTCATTTTTATTTGGCATTACTGCATTCATTTCGAAACATGGGCTTGCTTTCCGACTAAATGTTTTGTCATGTCTATATTCCCCCCTCTTATCTAATTGATATTGACTTTCAATTTATATTCATTATAATTATATATAAATTCTTAAAAAGAAATCAATATAGATTTATATTTTTTGATGTGATACTATATATTTCTAGTTCTGTTGCAAATCTTTCGAAACGAAGTTATGTTTTTGAAAAGATAAACGGAAGCGTAATAAGTTAAATATTTTAAAGTAAAACAATTTAAACAAGATATTATTGGGGTGTTTTTGCTCAAATCTGCGAAATGGGGGAATTAGCTTAATTGGGGTCACTTTCCATCACCATCAAGCTAAGAAAATATCCCAAAAATAAAAAATGACTTCTCAAGATGAAAATGTACAATTTTTTATTTTGAGAGCGTCATAAAATTCTTAATTTGATGGATATATATAGAAATCCATGTTAATTAACGACCGGTATTGTTTTATGAAAAAATGTCGAAATTACGCGAAATTTGAATTTTTTTGTCTTGTTATACTTTATATTTAGTGCTAAACTCATAATACAAAGAAAGAGTAGCTGAAAAAACCTCATTTAAACTGAAAATATTGAAAATTCAGTCTAGTATATATCTGACTGATATTTACGCTTACTACTCTTTCTTTGTTTTATTTTATATATTATATCGGATATAGATAGCGAGGTGACTGAGATGTGATTAATTGGTAAAAGTAGAGTGTGAGTATTCTGTTATTCTTATGACACTTTAATTACTTAAGTGCATATTTATTACAAATATTTGTAAAGGGAATTGAGGCCCATTGTGCCTATCTAGCAATGTGAAGTTTGGTTTCATGCAAATAAAGAAATAAGCAACTACAATTAATTATGAATCTAGTCGTCATGCTGAGAATTTAATTGAAGGTTTGGTATAGTGAGATTTAACCATGAAGTTTATAAGTCATGTAGATTAAAATTCTAAATTCATAAGCTAACACAAATTAGTGAACGTTACTGTTCATTTTTTAAAAAGCATAGGACTACTTAATTATAAACCTAAGAAATGATATGTAAGAGGTACATGAATAAACAAAATTGTTTGTGATTTTTACTAAATGAATCAAAAATGAGGTAGAGGCTTAGCACAAGCACTTAAGGATGATATTTGAGTGTATGTAGGAGGGATTATAAAATAAGAAGTTTATCCCAAATGAGGTATTAATTTATGTTTGGTTTTTTAAATTACAAAATCAGTTACAAAAGTTACGGAAACTATTTTTGGTATCCAAATAGTTTTATAGTATGGATGAGAGCATGGGGGTAATGCCTGTAGGAGGGGGCAAAAGGTTCTGGTAAATAAAATTGTGAATCAATAAAAAGGTTCTATCAAATTGGGACATACTGATGCAATGAATCTGAAAATAATGAAAAGTAGTATGAATAAAATAATAGCATTGAAATGAAAACATTATTAATCAGAAATTTATGCTATCCATAAGATGGTAGATGTGATACAAGCTTTCAAGATTTGATAGGGATGATGATAAACGTAACTTCAATAGTTACAATGATATCAATAACTATTAAATTTGTAAATAGTAAACTTAGTAAAATTAATGTTAGATTAAAGAATTGAAGCTTATTGGAGGGTAGAGAAATCGTTTATAGAAATCTATTTTCAAGTTTTTTAGTTTATAACAGTTGAAGGAAACGGTATGCCATCAGCCTATTAAGTCATTGTCATTGTATATTCATATTAGAATCCATCTAAATATAATTTATAGGAGAATGACATGATAAAAAGAGTAGTTTCGATTTTTTTAAGTCTAATGCTGTTTATGTTGACGATAGGTCAGAGTTTGGTACCTATAGTAGCAAATGCACAAGAATTAAATACAACAGGATTTGTTGATACATTTAAGTTCGACAAAACGGATCTAATTTATGGAGAACGAACGGGAATAAAAGTTGATTTTAGTGATAAATCTGGAAATAAAATGAAGGCTGGAGACACACTAACATTAACATTACCACCCGAATTACAGGGCTATGCTAGAACGATTGATTTAAAAAATGAGGCAGGTGTAAGCTTTGGTACTTGTCAAGTAACGTCAACGAATGTGATATGTACATTTAGCGATGTTGTTGAGAAACTTCAAAATATTAGAGGATATTTTTATTTTGGAGTTCAAGCAACTAAGGATGTAGCAACGGGACAAACGCTCACAGTTGATACAAACTTAGGTACACAATTACAAACGCAAAGGGTCACAATTAAGGGTCCAACTGAAGGTGGTGGAGGTACAGCACCATTTGTCTATAAAACAGGTAGAATGGATGCGGATGCTCCAACTAAAGTGAAGTGGGAAATACCTATAAATAATAACCAGCAACAATTTAGTTCTGATATAGTTTTGACTGATACTTTAGAGGCGGGACAAACGCTGGATCAAGATGGTTTTAGTATAGGTGTTGGAAATCAAAATTTAACACCTCAACAATTTAATGATGGGGGTTATGGGACGATTACCTTTAATGGTAATTCTTTCGAAGTTAGGTTTTATAAAGAGCAGAGTAGCGGTAAGAACCTATTTTTAAGATATACAGCTACTGTAACTGATAGTGGAATGAAGCAAAAAACTTTTTTCAATAACTATACGATTAATTACCAAATTTCAAATGAGCAACCAGTAACGTTTTCAGAGCAGGCCTGGGCTGATAATATAAATGCAGGCGGCGGTGCGCAAGGCGATTTACCCCCTAAAGGAATGTTAAGAATTGTGAAGCACATTGCCGGAGATGAGACGAAATTTATACCGAATGTTTCATTTAACTTATATACAGAGTCAGGTCAGCAAATTGGCGGTACGTATACAACGGATGGACAAGGTATGGTGGAGGTCCCAGATTTAGACCCAGGTAATTACTATGTACAAGAGATTGCAGGTCCAAACTATTTGGATTTTGATCCTCAAGTAAAAGTGCCTTTTACAATTGATGCAAATGCTGAAAAAGGCGTAAAGCTTGTTATTCCGAATAAAGTGAAAACGACATCTGTTTCAGGAACGAAAAATTGGAATGACAACAATGCAACAGATCGCCCAAGCTCAATCCAAGTAGAGTTACTGCAAAATGGAAATTCAATCAAAACACAAGATGTATCAGCAGCGAATAACTGGAACTATACGTTTGCAGATCTACCAGCATATGATAATGATGGTAATACTTATACGTATACAGTAAAAGAAAAACCGGTAGCGGGATACAAATCAGAAGTAAATGGCTACAACATTACGAATACAAAAGATGCAAAAACATCTGTTTCAGGAACGAAAAATTGGAATGACAACAATGCAACAGATCGTCCAAGCTCAATCCAAGTAGACTTATTGCAAAATGGAAACATAATTCAAACACAAGACGTAACAGCAGCAAGCAGTTGGAATTATACATTTGCAGACCAAGCACAATATGATGCAAATGGTGTTGCTTATACGTATACAGTAAAAGAAAAACCGGTAGCGGGATACAAATCGGAAGTAAATGGCTACAATATTACCAATACAAAAGTAGCGAAAATGACAGTAGAAGGAACGAAGACGTGGAAAGACGGAAATGCAACAGACCGTCCGGCAACGATCAAAGTAGACTTACTACAAAATGGCAATGTAATCGGAACACAGGACGTAACAGCGGCAAATGGTTGGAAATATACATTTACAAATTTAGAATCATATGATGCGAGCGGTGTTGCTTATACATATACAGTAAAAGAGCAACCGGTGGATGGATATAAATCTGAAGTAAAAGGTTATGACATTACAAATACAAAAGTAGCGCAAACAACAGTAGAAGGAACAAAAACGTGGAAGGACGGAAATGCAACAAATCGTCCGACAACAATCAAAGTAGACTTACTACAAAATGGTCAAGTAGTTGCGACGCAAGAAGTAAGTGAAGCAACAGGTTGGAAATATGGATTCAAAGACTTAGCGGCATATGATGCCGAAGGCAATGCGTACAAGTATGAAGTAAAAGAACAACCAGTGGATGGATATAAATCTGAAGTAAAAGGTTATGACATTACGAATACAAAAGATGCAAAAACAACAGTAGCAGGAACGAAAACGTGGAATGACAACAATGCATCAGATCGACCAACAACAATCAAAGTAGACTTATTGCAAAATGGAAACGTAATTCAAACACAAGATGTAACAGCAGCAACCGGTTGGAATTATACATTTGTAGACTTAGCACAATATGATGCAAATGGTGTTACTTATACGTACACAGTAAAAGAGCATCCGGTAGCGGGATATAAATCGGAAGTAAATGGCTACAACATTACAAACACAAAAGTAGCAAAATTGACAGTAGAAGGAACGAAGACGTGGAAAGACGGAAATGCAACAGACCGTCCAGCAATGATCAAAGTAGACTTACTACAAAACGGTAACGTGATCAAAACACAAGACGTACTAGCAGTAATGGGTTGGAAATATATATTTGCAGATTTAGAAGCATACGATGCGAATGGAATAGCTTATCAGTATGAAGTGAAAGAACAACTAGTAGTGGGATATCAATCTAGCGTAAGCGGTTATGACATTACGAATACAAAAGTAGGCGAAACGAAAGTAGAAGGAACAAAGACCTGGAACGATAACAACGCAACAGATCGCCCAAGCTCAGTTAAAGTAGATTTACTACAAAACGGTAAAGTAGTAGACACAAAAGAAGCAACAGCGGCAACAAACTGGAAGTATACATTTGAAAAACTCCAAGCATACGATACAAATGGGGTAGCTTACATCTATACAGTGAAAGAACAATCGGTAGATGGATATAAATCCGAGGTAAAAGGTTATGACATTACAAATACAAAGGTAGGTCAAACAACAGTAGAAGGAACGAAAACGTGGAAGGACGGAAACGCAACAAATCGTCCGGCAACA
>NZ_VOVA01000043.1 GCF_015071065.1 Bacillus cereus
CGGATTCAAAGGCTTAGCGGCATATGATGCCGAAGGTAAGGTGTATAAGTATGAAGTAAAAGAACAACCGGTAGATGGATATAAATCTGAAGTAAAAGGTTATGATATTACGAATACAAAAATCAAGGAAGATCCAAAAAATCCGAGCGTAGATCCAAAAGACCCGAGCACAGATCCAAAAGATCCGAGCGTAGATCCAAAAGATCCAAGCACGGATTCAAAAGTTCCACCTACTAAAGAAAATACTAAGACATCAGTATGGCTTCCTAACACAGGTGGAACATCAATGGAGATGATTTCATATATTGTAGGAATGTTGTTGATGGCTTTAGGTGGATTCGTATTTGTTCGTCAACGAATGAGATAAAAAGACTGGTTATGGTATAAAAAATCTATCAAACTTGGACATACTAATACTATCAACTTAGAAAGACTAGAGATTATGTATATCTAAGCCAAGCAATTTCAATGGGAAACTATTATCAACTAGGAATAATCTTAATCATAAGTGACTTAGTAGAAATAATAGGTGAAAATAGAATGTATATTGCTTATGTAGTGATTATAATCTGGATTCATCATTATGATTTATAACGTACCGTTGATTCAAAATCAAAAGGCCGTAAAGCGCTTTGTATAAAACGCTTTACGGCCTTTTCTTATTTTAAAATCTTTTGTTATAACAGGTTTTGCGATATGGGAAAGTGGATGAAAGACTTTAGTCTAACTTTTAGGTTTGGAATGAAATTTCCGTTTTTTTCACAGAAACTACTTGTTTGTTAACTAATACTTCATGGTTCTAGGATGTACCTAAAAAGATGAATAAGAGTTTTCTTTTTCGAGAGTAGATATAGGAAGATTTATATTAACTGTTGTTCCTTTTCCTACTTCACTTTCAATAAGTATCTTTCCTTGGTGTTTTTCAATAATTTTATAACAAATCATTAATCCTAAACCGATACCATTTTCTTTGATACTATAAAATGGTTCCCCTAGATAAGGTAAACGTTCTTTTTCAATTCCACACCCGTAATCGGTAAATTGAATGTTTACCTGCTTTTTATCAGGTGCATATTCGATTTGAATCAAGATTTCCCTTCCCATTGGTGTTGCTTCAATCGCATTTTTTAAGATATTTATAAAAGCTTGCTTTAATTGATTCCCTTCACAAAGTATGAATGAAGTATCAGATGTAAACTCAGTTGTAATTTGTATGCAATTCATTATCGCTTGAGGTTCAAGTAACATTACAATTTGCTTCATTAATACATTCAGGTCATTAGTTTTAATTTCTAATGCCTCAGGTTTTGCTAATGTCATAAATTCATTAGTAATACTATCTATACGTTCAATCTCTGATAACACTATATCTATATAATGCTCAATGTTCTTATTTTCCATTGATTTTAATAACTGCATGAATCCTTTCATTGCTGTTAAAGGATTTTTAATTTCATGAGCAATTGCAGTGGATAATTGACCTACTACAGCAAGTTTCTCCGATTTTCGTAATAATTCCTCTGTTTTTAATCGTTCAGTGATATCTCGAGAGATACTTAAGAAAACGTTTTTGCCATTCAAGCTGAAAATATGGATACTAAATTCTGTTGTTATTGTTTTTCCTGTTGGAAAAGTATATTCATCTTGTAAAGTAAAAAAAGATTGTCCTTCTTTAATTTTTTCTAACATTTTTATGATCATTCTAGAATCTTGAGAAACAATATTGAAAAACGGTATTGAGAGAAGCTTTTCTCTACTATACCCAAATCTTTTACAACCGACAGGATTTACTTCAATGAATTGAGTTGGAACCTTATCCTCATTCAGTTCTACTACGTAAACCGCATCAGTTGCTTGTTCGATGAGCGCACGGTATTTCATTTCACTGTCTCTTAATTGTTGATGTAATTGACGGCGTTCTCTTTCTGCTTGTTTCCTTTCAGAAATGTCTCTACAAATTCCTGATAAAGCAATTATATTGCCCCTTAAATCTAGAATTGGTGAAACCGTCACGTTTACATCAATTAGAGTTTTATCTTTTCGTTGTCTAACTGTTTCTAACCTAGTAATAATAGGGTCTTGTATATTGGTATTACTAATATTTTTGATTAACTCTAAAGTTTCATTCATTAAAAAATCAGGTACGCAAGGTAATTTTTTTCCTACGGATTCTTTTTCTGACCAACCAAAAATCTTCTCATAGGCTTTATTCGCTTGCAACATATGTCCGTCTAAATCAAATATAGTGATAGCATCTACGTTATGATTAATAAATGATTCCAGTCGCTCTTTCGTCACCTTTAGTTCATTTTCCGCATTTATTCTTTTCGTTATATCAACAGTAGAACCAACCACCTCAACCACTGTTCCCTCTCTTTTAACAGGCCTAAGAGAGACAAGTATCATAGTCTCATCATTCGGCCATGGTAGTTCGAAAGTTATTTCTTCACCATTCCATGCCTGTTGATAATACTTTAGTATTCGAGAAACTAAATGGGATGAAATAATGGAAGGATCTATAGTAGGTAAATTCTTCCCTACAACTTGTTCAGAGTGAAATCCTTGTTGATAAAATAATTGTCCATCACACAGAGTATGAATAAATTTCCCATTTGCTTTTTTAAATTTAAAAATACCTCCTTGTAGTTCATGTACGGTATCCCTTAATTCTTGCTTTGATTCTAATAAAGTTTCATTCGCTTTAGCTAGGTCTTGTGTTAAGTTATATAAATTTTGATAGGATTCCATAAGGAAAACGCCAATTAAGAGTCCGCAAGATATAAATAATGTACCTTGGATGTTAAGAAGTATAAGTGAGATAGAAGGAAAAAAGAATCCAAATACCCAATGAATTATGGCTAGATAAACAGCTAGATAAAGAAAGACGCTTTTAAAGGGATGGGTATTTTTGAGATATGTTTTGAATATAGTATATATAGTAGCAATTCCTAAAGCAGCTATCAAAGCTGGTCCCCAATCACCACCAAGGTAGAAAATACGCATAAATAAAATAAACATTAACGTGATCCAGCCAGCTGTACGACCAAAATAAATAAACGAAATAATAAGAGGAACGGCTCGCAAGTCATAAAACAATCCCATGTGCTTAAAATTAAAAATCATCAAAATAGCAGCTACGATACCCGCATATGTGCCCTGAAATAAATGGATAAATTTGTGATCCGTTTTCCTTATAAATACTTGAATAAAAATAGCTGAACTAGCTAGGAAAGAAAAAATAGATAGATTAATGAAGAATCCTGTGAATAGCATGCCATATTCCCTCCTTTTTACATGTATTCGACAAAGAGTATAAAAATCCTACAAATTACATCATAATTAGACTTATTATTCTAAAGAATAAGTTTGTTTTCGGGAGAGAGATATGAGTAGTGATGAAAATCTAGATCCTTTTTACCAGGATTATCAATTGGTTGTGATGGATAATAATATTTATTTAATTTTCAGCACAAAAAGTTTCCATTCCAGAAAAAATAACATTCCAGATTTGTTTGTAATCGATTTTTAATGAATTGTTAATACATTTGGTATCGAATGAGATTATGCTTGTTATTCGGGATTTTAAGTAGCTTAAATGAAGTTTCAGAAAAAAGGTGTGAGAATGATTTTTTAACGAATTCCCCTTCCTCAAGTGTGTGAAGGGCGTAGCCCAACGGTAGGTGGGAGATGAATTTCGGTTTGGCGTAGCCAAAAGGCTTTGTTTTTTATTTTGCCTCTGATAAAATCAGTCTTATAAAGTATAAAGGTTGGTATATAAATGAAATTAGATAGCAATAATCATTCAGTGTTCTTGTTATATTATCATCTTGTGTTGGTCGTAAAATACAGAAGAAATGTGTTTGATGATGATATGTCAGACTATGCAAAAGACATGTTTGTCAGGTTATCCGAGAATTACAACATAACACTGGTAGAGTGGAATCATGATGTAGACCATGTTCATATTTTGTTCAAGGCACATCCGAATACAGAAATGACAAAATTTATTAATGCGTATAAAAGTGCAAGTTCTCGACTAATCAAGAGAGACTTTCCACAAGTGAAAAAGAAACTTTGGAAAGAAATGTTTTGGTCAAGAAGTTTTTGCTTACTAACTACTGGTGGTTCGCCAATAGACGTAGTAAAGAAATATATTGAAAATCAAGGTGAAAAGTGAGGTGAAATGATATGACAAAGCATAATAAAGCCTATAAATTCCGTTTGTATCCAACAGAAGAACAAGCATATCTTATGCGTAAAACCTTCGGTTGTGTACGTTTCGTGTATAACAGAATGTTAGCTGAACGGAAAGAAGTGTACGAAAAATACAAAGATGATAAGGAACAACTAAAGAAACAAAAGCTTCCAACTCCAGCGAAATACAAAGCAGAATTTGAGTGGTTAAAAGAAGTTGATTCATTAGCTTTGGCAAATGCTCAACTAAACTTGCAAACTGCCTATAAGAATTTCTTTAGTGGTCAAAATGAGTTCCCAACATTCAAAAGTAAAAAAGACAGAAAGTCTTATACAACGAATGTAGTAAACGGAAATATTATGTTGCTTAATGGTCATATCAAATTGCCAAAACTGAAAATGGTACGTATCAAACAACATAGAGAGATACCACAAGATTATATGATCAAGTCATGTACAATTTCTATGACACCTACTGGTAAATACTATGTGTCCATCTTGACTGAATACGAAAAAGAGATTGTACAAAAAGAAGTAGAAACAGTTGTTGGGTTAGACTTTGCGATGGATGGATTATACGTTAGTTCTGAGGATGAGAAAGCCAATTATCCTAAGTTCTATCGTAACATGTTGGACCAATTAGTAAAGGCACAACGAGTATTAGCAAGGCGCAATAAAGGTTCTGAACGGTGGAATAAACAACGTATTCGTGTAGCTAAGTTACATGAGAAAATAGCAAACCAACGTAAGAATTTCCTTCATCATAAGTCTAAAAAGTTAGCTGCTAATTTTGATGTTGTAGCTATTGAAGACCTAAACCTGAAAGGTATGTCGCAAGCACTTCATTTTGGAAAAAGTGTCGCTGATAATGGTTGGGGTATGTTCACTTCTTTCTTAGCTTATAAACTACACGAACAAGGAAAACAACTTGTGAAAATAGACAGATGGTTTCCTTCCACAAAAACATGTAGCAATTGTGGAATTGTGAAAGATATATCATTGTCTAAACGAGTATATTCTTGTATATGTGGTGTAAATATCGATAGAGATTATAACTCAGCTATCAATATCAAAAATGAAGCACTACGTCTATTAGCGTTAGCATAAATAGCAATAAAATAACCTTTGGAACAAGGGAGTTAGCTCGGCTGTCTAAGGACTAATTCGTTAGCTATCAAAAGTAACGACTAACCGAGAAGCCCCCACTTCAGACAGTCCGTTAGGTCGTTAAGTGGCGGGTAGTTCACGGTTGTTGCATATATTTTATTAAGTATTGGAATTTTTAAAGGTTATTTTGGTAGGGTTAGCGAGGATTGTGAAGAAACTTAGTGTAATTGTAAAAATATACGAAAACAAAAAGCATGTAAGGATGAGTTGTAAGCGAACTACTGGAAAGGAAGTGGAGAAATTATGATACATCGATATGAAATTGATTTTTCTGTGATGTATGATGGCAAGGTAACAGACTTACAATCAGCAATTATTCCAGCACATTCTTTAGAAGAAGCAAACAAGAAATTACAATCGGAAGTAAAGCGGAGGTTAGGGAAATGTCGTGTCAAGATTGATCATACAAGTTTACTTGTTTCAGAGAATAGTCGATACACAATTGTATGAAATGAGGAGAGGAGTCTTGCAATCAGCAAGGCTTTTTTATCGTTAGAGCTTGATGGAAAGCGAACAATTACAGAATTAGTATATCTACCCCGACAAGATTGGTCAGAAAATGGTCATATTTTAAATTACAATATCTATACGAGTGTGGATGGTCTTAAGTATGAAAAAGTATCGTTTGGAACATGGGAAAATAATAAGGATAACAAAACTGTAACATTTGAACCGGTTTGCTATTAAATATGTAAAAATAGAAGTGACAAATGGAAAAAATGGATATGCTTCTGCAGTTGAGGTAGATATTTTTGGATATTAAAAATATGTTTGAACTCAACCATCATCTGTAAAAAAACATATATTTTCCGTGGTATTTGCTTTAGATTTCTCGTCTAATATTTAAAGAAATCCGAATAGAAAATGAGTAAGTTTTCCTTACAAAAATGTCACATTCCTGTAAGGTTATTAGATAGTCTAGCTACTTTTTCCATGTCATAATAAAGACATAAGAAACGCCGATTAAAAATTATAAGTTATAGGAGAGTGTCAATCATGATTGTAACAACAACGCAGGGAATTCAAGGGAAAGAAATTAGTGAATATATTGATATTGTAAATGGTGAAGCTATTATGGGTGCGAATATTGTCCGCGATTTATTCGCTTCAGTCCGTGATGTTGTTGGTGGTCGTGCTGGTGCTTATGAAAGTAAATTAAAAGAAGCACGTGATATTGCAATGGACGAAATGAAAGAACTTGCAAGACAAAAAGGTGCTAATGCAATCGTTGGTGTTGACGTAGACTACGAAGTTGTTCGTGATGGTATGTTAATGGTTGCTGTAAGTGGTACGGCTGTACGTATATAATAAGATAGAAAACAGGCTCTCCCCGTAAAGTGTATATGCTTTACGGGGATTTTTTTGTTGGGAAAATTTTAAAAGTTATTATAGTTTAGAGGGGACACTAGTTAATAGTTTGGACATTTAATGAAGAGTTTTTTTACAATGGAGTGGATCTAGAAAGAGGTGAAAACTAAGAAATTTGGATGTTAGTTTTTAAATTTTAGAAAAGGAAGAATAAAATATAGTGGACATACAATTACAATAAGGGAATGCAGTATAAATCAGTATACATGCATTCCCTTATTATATTTATCTTGTTCCGACAGAAAACTTCTTCCTCAAAAATGTGAAGGTGTGAAACACCAATTTTAGGTAAGAGATGAATGTCTGTAGGCATAATCCTACGTTTTTTGTATACTGAAGGCATCATACAAGAAAGCGAGGTGCAACCCGTGTTAGTAAATAAAGCATATAAGTTCCGTATCTATCCAAATAAGCGACAAGAAATATTAATTGCTAAGACCATTGGGTGCAGTCGCTTTGTATTTAATCATTTTCTTGCTCTTCGGAATGACACCTCTAAAGAAACTGGCAAAGGATTAACTATCCTTCTTGCTCTGCTGAGCCCACTCAATTAAAGAAGCTATAGGATACGCTTTGGTTAAAAGAAGTAGATAGTATTGCTCTTCAATCCACATAAAAAAACCTCGCAGATGCTTTTTCACGTTTTTTCACAAAACAGAATGATATGCCACGATTCAAGTCTAAAAACAATAAAGTTCAATCCTATACAACAAAACAAACTAACTAACGGTAATATTGCTGTAATGGACAATAAAAGGGCATATTCTAAATGCTACGATTAGACGAAACCCAGGGCGGTACATACCTTGTGTCTATTCTTGGAGAATCAGAAGCGCAACCAGTAGAAAAAAAGATTCGTCTGTTGGTGCTGCTAATCAATCCATTGAAGAGCCATCAGCTAAAGCTAATCTAATTTGTTTAAATCATGGAGAAACTATCTAATTGAAAAAAGAGAGTGCCTTCTTTGAAAAAGGACTCTCTTTTCGTATTTTATTATTTATTATTCACATACGTATCAAACCATAAGTGGATATATCCAGCTGTAATACGTTGCGCTTCCATTAAACGTTTTCCAGTCACCGGTGTTACTTCAGCACGCCATTTATCAGCAGCGTCTTGTGATATAGCGGCATCTAGAAACAACTTTTTTGTCTTATCATTAACAATTAGTGGGAAATCTGCTTTTGCACCAACTGCAGAAGCATGAACCCAATCTTCTGGATTTACACTTTTCCAGTTCCAATAGCCATTTCCATCTTTTACTTTATAATTGTCTTTCACAGTATCGACGAAGTTTTCATATTTTGAGTGTAAGGCAATAGGAAGCGAAACGTTGGTAAAGTTCGCTGCATGCATAGGCTGATTAACATCCCCTAAATAATGAAGTGATAATCCTAAATAGAAAAATGCATTTTTAAAATCTTTATTTTGATAGGATTCACCAGCTAATTTAAAATATTTTGCTCCTGTTTCTTTTGCGTGTTTGGCAAGTGGAAGATACGTACTTCCTGTATCAGGATCATAGAAGTGTGAAGCGAATGTGCCATTATCAAAGTACGGATTTTCATAATCGGCAGAGTAGACACCCTTCTCTAACTCATTACGCCATTCATTTAATAGAGATATCTCATTTGGCTTCACAACGGTATTATTTTGGGCCATAACTTCAATGCCTCTGTTAACAATCCATAAATGAGTACTTACTCCTTCATCATGGATGGCTTCTGCGGACCACTTATGACCAAAAGATGTCCCATATTGATGGCTATTTTCATGTGCAAACGCCACACTTTGAATAGGGGCTGATAAAGCAATTACTGAAGCTAAAGCAAAAATTTTTCTTTTCATAAATATTCCTCCATTTGATATATAATCTAACATCACCCTCATGTATAATCCTAGCATTGATCAGTAAGGAAGTAGATTGCTTTTTGAATATATGCAAAATTTCATATTTAAATTCATTATTACATTACGGTGAATATATTTAGGTCGATATGATGAATTTTGGTTCTGGTGCAAAAATCATTTGAAAGAGACATAGAAAACTACATGGGGTAGCACCACATCGCCATCAAGCTAAGAAAAGCATATACCCCAAAACGAGAAAAGTGGCATCTCCCGGTGAAAATGTACAATTTTTGTTTTAGGGGTGTTATAAAATTCTTAAGTTGATGGGCATGTATGGTGATCCCAAATCGTCTTCGATAATTTATTGTGTACATCTGTATGCATCCCCTATATAAATCATAGGGATTGTTTGCATGTTGACTTTGGTTTTATGTACAATAAAGGTAAAGATATAGTTTGAAACAGGAAGAGGAAAACCATGTCCAATTCATTAGTAAATTTACGTATCGATTTTGCATTTAAGCAGTTATTTGGCACAAATGGGAATGAAGATATTTTAGTTGCCTTTTTAAATGCCATATTAAAGGATTCTTTAGAATCACCTATTGTTTCCCTG
>NZ_VOVA01000044.1 GCF_015071065.1 Bacillus cereus
TTTTCCTGTCTTTTTTATTATGCATAAATACATACATCGCATTAAACTTTTATAGATTTTATATACAATTTAATTAAATTAATTGCTATTAACAACAAAAAAGAACTAAGATAATCTCTTAGCTCTTCTTCATATTCAAAACATCATTTCACTTCATTAGCCACAAAAAAGTGCTCACAAACGCTCGAAATGCGCTGCAAGTCTACGTTTCCACCAGATATAACCGCTACTACTTTTTTCCCTTTTATATAGTTATCAACTTTACCAGAAAGCAAGGCTGCAGTGGCTAATGCACCAGCCCCTTCAACTACAGCTTTTCCACGCTGTAATAAATCTTTCATCGCTATTTCCAGCTCTTTTTCTGATACTGTTACAATATCATTTACTAATTCTTGTACAACTTCAAAAGTTAAATCCCCTGGTATTTTAACTGCGCAACCATCCGCTATCGTAGGTGCCTCATAATGTTCTACGATTGCCCCTTTATCATAAGATGCCTTCATTCCATGAACATTGTTAGCTTGGACACCAACTATATTAATGGATGGATTAAAAGATTTTAATGCTACAGCAATACCAGAAATGATTCCGCCTCCACCAATAGGTACAATTACAGTATCAACATCCCACATATCATCGAGAATATCTAAACCAATTGTTCCTTGACCAGCCATTACCTCTATATCATCATATGGATGTAAGTATGTTTCTCCTGTTTTTTGTATAATTTCTTCACATTTTGCCTTCGCGTCATCAAAAGTTTCACCGTATAAAACAACTTCAGATCCATATCCTCGAGTTGCCTCCACTTTCGCCTGAGGTGCAGTAATTGGCATCACAATTTTACTCTTAATGCCGAGTAAATGAGCAGATAATGCAACTCCTTGTGCATGATTACCTGCCGAACATGCAATTACGCCTCTCTCTTTTTCTTGCTCTGTAAGCTGCGACATTTTATTAAACGCACCACGAAATTTAAAAGAACCCGTTAATTGCATATTTTCTAATTTCAAATGAATTTCTCCGCCTGTTTTACTAGTCAAATAAAAAGATTTTACTAATGGAGTTTTACGAGCATTTCTATCTAGAATTTTTTGAGCTTTTTTAATATCGGCTATATGTAATGGTAGTTTTCTAGTTATCATACTAACACCTCTTCCAATGATCTATAATCCACTTCTATTGTCATTCCTAAGTTTTCGTAAGTAGTAGCCCCTTTATACAAAACCATCTATGTTAAGAAAACATTCGTCATATCTGTACACCATTCTTTAACACACACATCTGCAAACAATTCAGCATCCTCTTCATATCACGTTCTTTATAGTGATTCAGACATGCTATTTGGATCCAGTTATTCTTTTGTAAATATGCTGATTCATAATGAACAATATATCCTTGTAATGCTAATGCATCGCCTACTGCCTTAGAAGACTTCCCTTCGTTTAATTGAATGGTAAGAACAATTTGAGCGGCATGTTCTTTAGGTGAAACTAGTTTTAACCCAATATCAATAATAGCTTGTTCTAGAAAATCATAGGTTTCCTTTATTTTCACATATGCATTTTCATCATCGAACCTCTTCAAGGATTCTTGCAGTGCAGAAATTAAATTCCACGAATGAGAATATGGAATACTACCATTCTCTTCGTACATACCGATGTCCATATAGGCCGGTACTGCCTCGTTTATTTTTACAATGTGGTTATGAAAAACGAAAGATAATCCTGTATATGATTTAATCGCTTTTCCGCTAACACCACTTGCAAAATATACATCCTTCAAATCTATCGGTATTGCTCCAATTGAACTTATACAACCCACACATAGTTTCATTTGATACTTTTTACAAAGAGTGTTTAGTTCTTCTAAATTATTTAACATTCCAGTTGATGTTTCATGGTGAACAAACCAAATCCATTCATAATCTCCAGTTAACATTATTTTTTCTAATTCTGTATAAATAAACGGCTCTGCCATTTCTTTTTTGTACGTATCAAAATTTAAATGTGCACGTTTTGCCTGCTCAATTAATCTATTACCGAACTCCCCATTCGCTAAAACTAGTCCTTTACCTTTTAATGAACGTAACTGTAAAGCAATTGCATCATTCGCTAGCGTCCCTGTTCCTAACATAATTTGTACACGTTTTGCTTTTGTCATTTGAAGTAATCGTTTTTTTACATTTCCCATCATCACTTGAAATGACTTAGAGCGATGAGAAATAGGCTTAGTAGAAAATGCCTTTTGAACATTCTCTTCAATGTCTACTGGTCCGGGTAAAAACGTATATTCTTTCGTCATAATTCCCCCAACATCCGACTCTTCAAACATAGCAGGTGTAACATACATTGGCTGAAAAGCTGCTGCTTCTGTACCAACTAACGTATAGAAAGGTTTGAATCCCATTTGCTCATATAAAAGTAGCTCACGTGTTGTGGCTGAAATGATTGCTAATTCATATCCATTTAGAAGCAAATAACGATGTAAAAAGCGAATTAAGCCTAGCAGTGCTCTTCCATTTCGATATTCACGTTCTACTGAGAGTAAACGGATTTCATATACTTTTTCTCCATGCTCTTGTAAATAAAAATCTAAATTTGAGATTTTATAATCTAACGAGAATGGTCGTTTCCCCCGCACCGCGACCATACTTACTAACTTATCCCCATCTAAACAAATTAAATATGTATTTTCTTCATGAAATCGATCTATACGAAAATGTTCTTTCGTTTCTTCATACTGCGGAATCTCTTCTACAAATGTTTTATAGTTCAATTTATGTATACTTTCAAATTCCCAAGTTTGATCAGCAACCTTATAAATTAACCCCATGTCATATCTCCCTTATCTCTCTACTAATGGCTCGCAATCTAACTAACTAATTAATATAAAACATAAGTGGAGATTCCCCCACTTATTTAAATTTCATTTTATTCCCGATTTACATATAAAATAAGTATAATAATTAATAAACTTAGTATAGTAACTACAATAGAATACGAATAAAAAATCATACAAATTGGTAAACAAGCAATTGTAATTAACCCTGGCCTCGTAAACCCTTTAAATATTAAATAAAATATAATAAAAATACCTATGAGAGTAAGCGCTATCAAATAATCAAATGCTATTAATCCTCCAATAAATGTTGAAATGCCTTTTCCACCCTTACCTTTAAACAAGATTGGGTAAATATGTCCCATTATAACGGCCATAAAAGATAACATTACGAATATAGAATCTTCAAAAAGGTATTTTGCAATAGAAACTACGATTGCCCCTTTAATCGCATCACCTAAAAATGTAGCCACGAAATACCATTTTCCATATACTCGCCCCATATTTCTTGCACCAGGATTTCCGCTTCCTTCATCACGAATATCAACGTTATGTCTCCATTTCGTTAATAAATAAGCTGTCAATATGTTTCCAAACAAATAAGAAGCCACTACATACAACAACTGCATACTATTAATCATGTAATCATTCACTTTCTACATGGGAATACTTATACAATATTCAATTACTATGCACATTGTACTTTTCTGACTCTACATCCCTTTATATATTTTAACATCATATTTTTACAAATCATACAAAAATTCTCATCAGGCTTTTTACACTTTAATATATATATCCTTCATCAAATAATATGTTCCTTTCGCTGCCATTTCTGATTGTGATACAAATGTAACTTCTCCCGTACTTTCCTCACAGCATTTCTTAAATTCAGCATATGCTTCAGACACTGAACACAACATACTTCCACTAACTATAATTGAAGTTGATAACTCAAATTGCATCTTATTATAAATATATACCGTAATTCTCGCTAATTCCTTACCAGCTTGCATCATAATTTCATTTTCGTCATCATTCCCCCTTCTCGCATACAATTTTTAAAATTATCAACTTCTCAAATTCACAAAAAACCGCCTAAAAGCCGAAACATTCAACTTTTAAGGCGGTTTTTTCTATTTATTCTTAAACTTCTCTGTCGCTGCTCTCATCTTCACATTCAAATCGTGATCAATGGAGTCACGAATATCACGCTCTACTACTTCCATTTCTTTTTGGAAATTTTGCAAGTATATTTTTAATTCTTCTTCTTTTTCAGGACGTTGTGATGGTGGTAATTGTACAACTAAAGATAACATCGCTGTTAAATCTTTCATTAAGAACGTTTCAAGTTTATGTTGTTGTTCAAACATGCGTTGTTCTTGATAGTACGGAAGTGCATTTAATACTGAAATTGTAATGTCATCAATCGTTCTTTGTAGTGAAGGATTAATCGAACGTTTATATGCTTGAATTGTATTTAATGCATCTGGATATCGATCATAAAAATACAATTTATAAAACGATAAGTCTGTCGGTTTAACAGTTTGCTGTGATTCTTGTCTCAGGAAGTCTTTCACTTTCATTGTTGCACTATCAATATCTTCATTCGTAAGCTTTTTCGTTGTTTTTGCCATCACATGCACTTTTTTCTGCTTTTCTTTCGGTAACATTGAGAAAACTTGCTCTCTCGTACGTTGGCCCGATGTACAGAAAAGTGTATTTAATGTATTTTGTTCTTTTTTCCCTTCTGTACGAATCCAGCGATAAAAGAGTGGGTGCTGCGTAAATTCTTGTAAAAACGGTGTTGATTTGTTCGATAATTTTTCAATAGAATCTTGCGCTCTCTTATATGGTTTCGTCCATGAAAAATAAAGTTTACGTCCGAAGTATACAACTAAAACAACGACAGTAAATGCGATTAAAAGTAATGACCCTAATAGTAATAATACTCCTTGAATGAAACTCATTTTTTCACCTCCTCTAATGATCTGTTATTTCCTTGGACGCTGAATGAGTTTCTGCTTCATCTCATCATTAAATGTGTCAAGTTCAATTACAAACTTCTTACTAGACTCAATAATACGCTCTGACGATTTCTCAGATGCTTCAATAGCAGCGAATACATTTTGGAATGATTCACGTAATTTATCCATGCTAATTGCAGGATTTTCTAGGAGTTTTGTTGTTTCTTCTGTATTTTGTTTTAATGCTTGAGAATTGCTTAATACCATTGATTCAATCGCTTCATTTGTCGCATTAACTGCATCAATTGTTTTACGTTGATTTGTTAATGCGAGCTGAATTGCAGCTGAAACCGTTACAACGTTTTGTGTCATCGTAATCGCATTACGAATGGCCTCTGCTAACTTTTCATTATTTTTCTTAATGATATCTACAGACGCGATAGATTGTAATAATACACTTTTTGCTTGTTGCATATTACGAGTACGTACAAGTATCTTTTCTAATGCATCATTTATTAACGGAATATCCCTTTGACGTTCTGGATTTTGTTTCTCCGCTTCAAGCATACCAGCAAGTTTTCTTCCTAAGTATACTTGTTTATCAAGAGCGTGAATTTTATCGTGTGATTGCTCTTTTAACATTTCAAGACCCACCGTATCCTCTTGCAAGTTATCACGGCCAATGAGAAGTGATCTTATAATCTCCTCGATTTGTTTATCTATAGATTGATATTTATGCACGTAATTTTCAAGCGGATTTTTCTTGAACACTTTAAACATAAGTTTCTTCATACCTGTTGCTTTTAATGAGTTTGGATCAAGTTCTGATACCACTTTTCGTAATTCTAACAATGTATTTGGAATTTCTTCATTCTTTCCATTCATCATCGCTGTCACAGGACGTTTTAAAGCTGATAGCGTTTGTCCTGCCGCTTGCTGCTCTTTATCCCCTAAGTCTCCAAGCTGCGACAATACTTTTGATAAATCTGTATTTTGCTCGCTATTTAACTTTTGTACATAAAGATCTGCTTCTTTATTCAGTTCTTCAAGTTCCGCATCTTTTATTACTGTATCAACTACTACTTCTACATTATTATCTTTCACAATCGATACAGGTTCTTTTTTCTCGAGTTCAGTCAACAAAATCGCTCCTTTATTTATATGTGCGAATTTATGTGCACTATATTTCATCTAATATATCGTATTTCATGTACATTTTGCTTGCTTGAAATCGATTTTTCAAGAAATACCTGCTTATGCAGTCATTCCCTGTTTCATAGTATAAGTATACCTGTTCTCGTCATTATTTTCCTCAGACTTAAGACCTAGAGAGTAACCTGCTGAAGGCGGATTCTTTACGAATTACCTTACTTATCACCACTGAATATTAATTTGAAGTTCCATTTAGTTACCTTATTAAATTTATATAATGCTCTATCTTTTGACATATGCTATCTTTCAATGTGATAATTACATTAATCCCACTTCTAATTATTCTTCCGCGCAACAAATGCTCCCTTTTGAAAAGCTAATAACACCGTTTCAAATGTATCATCTTCTTCAATCATCTTTATAAACTCTGCTAATTCCTCCGTATGAGAAGTTGCATTATCAATAACAAGAAAACCTTTTGGTTCTAAAATACGTTTTATATGTTCCCACCACCACATGTATTGCGTACGCTCTGAATCTAGGAAAATAAAATCAAATGAATGATCTACTTGCGAATCTAAAAATGCTCCTGCCTCTTGATTATGAATATCAATTCGCTGTGTAAGATTTGCCTTCCCAAAATTTTCAAGTGCCTCCCCAACTCGTTCTGAAGAAAGCTCTACAGTTGTAACATTCCCATTTGTTTCTTCTACCGCATTTGCTAGCCACAATGTAGAATAACCATTTGAAGTTCCAATTTCTAAAATTTTTTTTACATTACACCCTTTTACTAAAATTGATAAAAATTGTCCCATCTCACGAGAAATATTCCGTAATTTTTCTTCCCGCGTTTTTTTATGTCGATCATGCTCTTCTCCATATTGTTCAAGTTGAGATAATAATGAATCTAAAGTATCCATTTTTTTCATCGCCTTTCCAAAGCAATATGATGAAAAAGCTCTTGCTGCCCGTCTACTTTTCATTATATGCGAAACGAAAACCTTTTTCTCGTTATACGACAAAGATTTAAATTTTTTTATAGTATATTGTTTCGTTTTTTGGTAAAGTTAATTTCTACGTGCAATTATTTGATTCACATTATTTTACAATCAGACTGCAATTATAAAATAATCTATACCCCATTTAAATGAATCGGTATTTCTAATTCAAATAAGCGCCCTTTTCGGACGCATTTTCTTTTGTTTATATATTTATGTGAGAAAGGATGCTTGCACATGAACGTGATTAACTTAGATGCTGCTAGAAGACGTAAACAGCATAAAAAATTAATGATAACTATACCGATTATTAAACGTATTTATGAAGAAGACGGGGAAATTAAATTCGAGGTAGCTGGTGAAAAAGATGTACCTCTTGAAATGTTAGAAAAGTAATAAAATAAAGACGCATTTCTATTGAAATGCGTCTTTATTTTATATTTTTACATTTAAATGTATAAGTTTTTCAGAATTAACCATCATATAAATAATTGAAATTTTCTCATTCTCAAATGCAAATGAAAGCACATAAGTAACTTTATTATTTATTGTAACAATAACCCCTGGTGCACCAAGGAGATTTTTTATTGTATCTTCTCTTCCTATTCTTTATCGTAACAATTAATAGAGTACAAACATATACTATTAATATATTTAATTGGAGGTGATGATACTATGAGTAATTATAGCAACTATCGAAAAAACTATTCTAATAACAAAAATAGTAGTTCTTCAACATCCTCTCAGTCTTCCAATTCACAATCGCAAAAAGATTTAGCTCAACAAGGTTACGTAAAGAAAAAAGGTTGTAATTGTAATAAAAATAAATAGTTTATTACTAATTTGAATAATGACATTTCACCGCGCACGATAAACAATATACTCCCCTACAATATAGTACATTTAAGAGATGAATTCTGTTTTTAATAGAATTCATCTTTTTTTGCTGATAGAAAAATTTTTTAATGAGATTTCTTCTTCCATAAACTATAAAGTGTAAATCAT
This sequence comes from Bacillus cereus, assembly GCF_015071065.1. GTDB lineage: Bacteria > Bacillota > Bacilli > Bacillales > Bacillaceae_G > Bacillus_A > Bacillus_A cereus_BA. The sequence goes on from NZ_VOVA01000044.1 coordinate 7,964, forward strand.
ACTTTACATTTTTCTTTTATACCAACTTAACAAAGAGAATTTTCCAATTGATTTATTACTTATTTCCCACAAAAAATATAGTCCTTCCTAATTTTATTAGGAAAGACTATATACAAATCACTGTTTAAATTTCAACTAAATATTGTACCAAATTAGACGATATTAATACCTGCACTTACAAATCCTGCAACTACAGCTACTGGACTTGCTGCTGTTAATGATACATATAATAATACTTTATCCCCAGCGGCTACTGCAATACCTTCAGGTTGGATCCCTGATGCTGTGTCCAAAATAGCTATTGTAGCAAATGCTGGTGTTAATAATAGAGGTGCCCCCTGTACTGTAAACGTATTACTTGCTGCAGGTGCAGTTAATATTTGTATCTGCACTTGAACAGGTGTTAATGGAGCTAGTGCAGCTGTTGCACTAAAGAAACCTGCTAATGACGTAATAGTCCCTGCGCGTGGTGCTACAAATGCATAATCACCTATAGCTAACGCTAATGTGATACTTGTTCCGCCCGTTAAAGCTACGCCAGGCTGACTAAATCCAAACCCAAGGAGAGTTCCTGTATTAGCTACTACCGCGTTAACTAACGCAGCTGGTGTTGTACCTGAAGCAAACGGAATAATAGCTCCCTGGCCAGTTACTCCTGTTGAACCTGTTGCTCCTGTTGCTCCCGTTGCTCCTGTTGCTCCTGTTGCTCCTGTTGCTCCTGTTGCTCCTGTTGCTCCT
>NZ_VOVA01000045.1 GCF_015071065.1 Bacillus cereus
TATTAAGTGTGGAACGTTATCCCCATGCCCGCAAAGAGCCAGCCTAATAAACTGGCTTTTTTTTGAGTCTTTTAATTGCATATAACAAAAGAGGTATATTTCTTGAAGGTAAATGTTAGAAAATATGTAAAAAAAAGTTACCAAAACCTATGTACAGGGTTTCGAAACCAGTGTATACTATGTTTGTAAACGAGGTGAAACAATGCCTACAGAGAAGAATAAGAAGTTTGAGACGTTCTATACAAACAAGATGGGCTACTATGGTGTAGATAACATCAAAGACGCCGAAAAAGCATACAAAATGGAGCGTATGATTGCCAAAAATATAGTCGATTTTGGTGAAGAGAAAGTTGAAGAGTGGATTGAATTAGCTAGGGTAACAGGCATCAACGACAGAAAGAACAGACTTAAAAAAAGAGGATGGAGATAACGGGCAATTGTCCATCTCTTTTTATGTAAATAGTTTCGAAACCCAATCTAGGAGGAAATGACGATGAACAATAATGAAAAAGGGTTATTAGAAGGACAGTTTTTTTGGCTGGTAGAGGGATTAAATGAAATGCTAGAGGAAGCAAACCCAAATGAGGATGAATATGCAACATTACATAACGTTGATATGGATCGCCTTTCAGAATGCGTTCAGTTAATGTGCGTCGTGACAAATCAATTAAAATAGGTATAATATTTATTAATCCGAATATAAACAAATATAAAATATCAGAAGATTATAATATATGTTTATATAGATTCAATACATACATGAAAGGTGGAAAATGGGAATGAAAATTGTTGATTATAGGTTTGTGAACGAAGGTATAATCAATGGATACTTTACATTAAACTATGGGAAAATAGGGATAACAGGATGTACACATTTTTATAGAGAAGGGAAGCATTGGTTTACTTTTCCTCAGAGAAAGTATGAGAAAGACGGAAATGTTGAATATATACCAGTTATTCTCGTAACTAAGCAAGCAAATAATGAGTTACAAAATGAGTTTATTGCAACTTTACTAAGAGATGGATTGTATAAAAAAGATGAAAACGGCAATGTAATAAACTACGTAATGCCCCAAACGGAACCTACCGAGATTCACGATGAAGATTTACCGTTCTAAATAACGCATATTACTACATTCGGAGTTAATAGTGAGTAGTATATGATACCACAGAAGTTCCCTTTCTTTAAGTCTGTCTATTCGACTTTGTTCGTAGTATACTGGCTTTAAACGACAAAACGCCCATTTCCTCTTTACTTTGGTCGGTAGAAGGAAATGAGCGCACTCACGGCTTGTCTTGTATATGCTATTCTTGTTTTAACTAGTCTAAACGTACTGAATCGCCTTTCCGTTATGGAACGCTTTTTCCGTACACTTATTTATGAGCTAATTATAACAATAAAAAAGTTTATGTACAAGGCTTTCCGTTTATTTGTCGAATGCAAATATTGGAGGTCTTTTTATTATGCAAGAATACCAGCAACATATGATGCTAGAGTCCATAAAAGATTTATATTTACCAAAAGAAAACTATGTCAAAAAGAAGATTGTCACAAATAAAAAGGGTTGGACACATAAACGGAGCGCTCCAACTGACAAAGACATCATTACTCATATTAGTGGCGGGAATAATTTAGGCGTTTTTGGTGGTGCTACTGGTACAAAGTTTATTGTATTTGATGTAGACGCTAGGGAACGGGCAAAAGACGTCACTATGAAGCTGATAGACGCCTTAGAAAGTGAATATGGAATTAATAGAAGTCGTATATTCGTGTTTAATAGTGGTGGGAAAGGGTATCATGTCACTTTATACCTAGACAACATCATTATGTATGATGATTTACAACTGTTGTACAAGCAGGTTATCGCAATGGTCGGAGAAAACAAGAACGTAATCGAGTTACGACCAACGGAAAAACAAGCCGTGAAGCTACCTTTTTGCTCACATTATAAAACTGGTAACTATGCTGGCAACGTATCACCTTTAGACCTGTCTAATAGTCCGATAGACGAGTTTTTATTTCCTCTTAAACAAATAGTATTAAATGACTTGTTAAAGCGTGTAGCGGAACAAGAGGGGCTTATAATTGAACGTGGCAAAAAACTAACGTTTGATAAAGAAAATGCAGTCTTTTTGGACAACGTTTCAACGAATGTCAATCTTGATGTATACGATGCTGAAGATAAAGCGAAGTACATGGAGAGAATCTTGCGAAAAAACAGCTTAGAGTTTAAAAACACCCGTCACAACGTCACTTTTACACTAGCTACATACCTAAAAGATGTGTACTTGAAGAATAGAGAAGAAGTGAAGACGATTATTTATAACATTCTTTGCAATACATCGCCTGACATGTTTACTACATATGACCGAAAGTTTTTCGAAGAAACAACGAACATAAATGTTAATGATGTATTTAATAAACCTTATTATTTTGGTGGACGTAAGAAACTAGAAATTTATGAAAGTGAGATTATAGGACTCTTACAGCTTCCAGGACGAATAGAATTAAAACGCCTGGGTTTTGCATTCCTGATGCATGGAAAACGCTATATGAAGCCAAACGGAGAGTTTTATTTCAGCTATAACACTATTCAAAAGTATGTAGATTGTAGAAAGAATAATATTACTAAACAGATTGAGAAGTTAGTTGAGGGTAACGTGGTAGAAATCGTAAGACAAGGCGTGGCACACGCTAAGGAAAGCGAGAGAGAATGTACAATTTATAAGACGGTTTTAGATAATGAGGGTAAAAAAATAGAGTTGGTATACAACGATTCAGAGCCTCCACGCTTTGAAAGTATTGTATCTCAACTCATTGAGGAACAGGTCTTAAAAGACTTAGTTTCTCGAAAAGTATTTTCGACTCAATTCAAACAGTTTTATAAGTAGACGTTCTCAACCCCGAGAACATAATCAGTACTACTTAAACTTTGCTTCACACAATTAGATAGTAACATGAGCTATTTGCGGTTTGCAAGTGGCTTTTTTTGTTGTTATAGAGACGTTTTAACGCTGGTTACACATACGCTATTTAAGAGGTTTTATATAAAAAATGTGCCGAAAGGATACTAAAGAGTATTAAGAAAGGTTTTTGGGTTTTTCTTCGCTCTTTACAGGCATTTAAAAGACGTTAATTAATAGCTTTTTAACTACTTTTTCTTAAAAAGGGTACTAAATAACTTAAGTAACTCTTTTTGGGTTTTAAAAGCGTGAGCAACCACCCCTGTTTTTCTCTTGTACGGGTTACTACTTCTCTATGATTCTTATACTATTTACCGAAAGCATACTAAAGAGTATTAAGAAAGGTTTCTAGTGTACTAAGACATAAACAAGGGCATAGGGTTTCTTAAAAATGTACCTAAATAACTTATAAGGGATAGTGTCTTGTATAAGAGGGTGTATACTCCTTTAGGTGTATGGTCTGTGACAGGTGGCTTGTATATAGAGTGTGTGTAGTTGTTTGTCTTCAATGCCTTCTCTCATTGATGGTTGATGAATGAACAAAGAGTGTATGTGATGAGTGGTTGTCAATGAGCAGAGAGAAGGGAAGCCATACCATATATAACAGGTGGTGTATGTAGTGTTGCTGATACCTTCTATATAGGTTGCTTCTATATAACGAATAGAGGACGAGTGTATACATGATAGTTGTGTTGTCTCAAAGACTACTCAATAACTATAAGAGATAGTGCGGTGATGATAGGAAGGTGTGAGCAATGAGAGGATATGTAATAGATAGAGAGTGATAGAGTCCAGCGACTCTTTTTTTATTTCTTTCAACTTTCTTAAACAAATTTAAAAAACCTGTTTACAAATGTTGATAGCTATAGTATAATAAGGTTATAAGGAGGTGAGGCAAGGTGATGGAAACAATTAAAGATGTTGTAGCAATAATCGCTTCAGTGTTCGGAATCATAAATGTTGGTTTAGACATCCACACTAAAGCGACTAAGAAACTACAACAAAGCAAAAAGCGTAAACGTAACAAACGTAAACGCAAATAAGCAAGATGAGGGGAAAGGTTGACAGCCAGTTTCCCCTCATTACTATTATAACATCCGTCACCGAAAAACGATGAAGAAAATTAAACCAATTGATTTAACTGTATTTGTTATTTTATTTTTGTGGGCAATAGCCAATGATTTTAGTGTAATGACTACGTTGGATTGGATATGTATAGTTGTGGGGATTGTATATACTATCATGTTTATAATTAAGTTATGTATGAGAGGTGAAGAATAATGAAGTATCATTTAAATTCTAGGGAAGAAGTAGAAAGTTTTATCAGAGAAGAAGTTCTTATAACGGCGGAAGCAATGGAGATTTTAGGTGTTAGCCGTTCCCGTATGAGTGTTATGATTAAGTCTGGTAAGTTGACACCAATTAAAAAGCTAGGGAATGTGAGTTTATTTCTAAAAGCTGATATAGAATCCAAAAAAGAAGAATTAGAAGGATTACGAGAAAAGTTCCGTCCGTATGACGAGTAAGAAGGGGATTCCCTTTCTTATTAAAAGTCAATCCAAATCTATTTAACATAATGAAATAAGCATGTTTTTCTTTTGAATATGTGTAAAAATATTAAGTACAATTTGTACTGTTTTTTGTCGTTATAGCGGAAAATTAGTAATGCATACATCGGTATATGAAGGAGGACAGGAAGCCTAAAAAGGATTGAATAGAATCATGAATATTGGTAGGGAATCCGTGTATATTTGTGTATGTCATTGCATAATTAAATTATCTATATATCCACTATCTTTATACATCATCCCTAGGACTCGACAAACGTTGATATAACAGCGTTCTTCTTACAACTACCTATAACATGTATTATGTTTACTTCATGTGAATAATTTCACAATAATAGTCGCTCGTGGACGTCCTTCAATGGGGACTCGTTCTATCTAGTTGTAACCATCGGGATTACAACGGGGGGTATCGGACAAAAAATAAAACCCAACAGACGATTTTTTTCGGTAACTTTCCGAGGGTTTGGATACGGCTCTGTAAGGTAAGCTGACTTTCCAGCCAATCTTTTTAATCAGCGATTTTGTGCAATGAGTTTCATGTATACAAAGTGTTAAATGGAACAACAAATCTAATTATATATTAATTGTAGTGACAATTTAACACATCGCTATATTGACTATGATTGGGAGCGAAACGGATATGTTAGAGAACGAACAACAACATGATACAGACCAACAAACAGAAGAAACTTTTACAAAATCGGATATTGACGAAGCAGTCAACCAAGCTTTAGCGAATCGTGACGAAGCCGAACGAATCCAGCAGGAACGCACACAAGCAATGGAAAAGCTCGATAGTGCATTTGCTGAAGCGAATAACATTAAAAAGAGTAAGGAGTTGTTAGAAATAGCAGAAACACGTTTAAACAACGCAGGACTACCAAGCAGTTTAGCAAGCATGGTACAGAACAAAGACACTCGCATCATGAATGAGCGTATCGCAATTGTAAAAGCGTTAATCCAAACAGAAGCAAAGAAATCTATTAAAAAGAGTCTCGCTGGTAAAGTGCCTGAAAAGGAAAAAGGCGTATCCGCACTACAACAAAGTGCAGAAGCACAGGCATTTCACAAGGAGCTAAATAAATGAGTAAGCAACTAATAACTACCATCACTGGTGAAGGTGTTAACTGGCGTGTAGAAGATAGAGGAATCGTACTAGGACGTGGCAAAGCAAGTGACCACAAAGAAGTGCGGGACACTGTAAACAAACGATACGGCGGATATACAAGTGAAGACGTCCGATTGAGTACAAAACTATATGAAGAATTAAAAAGCACGTACAAAGAGACAGGAGAAGCCCCAAAAGGCTTTCTAGACGGAAATTATACATTGGAGGATGAATGAAATGGCAAATAATCCATATATCAAAGGTGACGTACACCGACCAGACTATAAAGGACTTTTAAAACAAGAGTTTTTTAATCAACAAGAAACGTTTAATGAGGGTTTAACGGGTTTTGAAGCAGAAGCACAGGCACTAGCGGAAAGAAAAGCCCAATTTGAAACAGAGCAGAAACAACTATTATCAGAGTTATATGTAAAGGCAATGTATGAGGTTGATGGAAAAGAGATTAATTTTGTCGATAGTAAAGCAGATATTCCAGTATTTGAAGATGAAAGAGCCTTTCAAATTGCAGAAGCAAACCGCGTATATATGGAACAAGCACCTGAAGAATATACAGTAGCGGAACGTAACAATATTAAATCAATCTATGATGTCTTAAAAGCCGAACGAGACACCTTTAACTCTCAATTTTCACTAATGACACGAGAAGAAGCAGTGGAACAGTACAAAGACGCTTTATTGCGTTCAAAAATAGCTGGTGACATGTCTGGAGAAGAAACGCTATTCCCAGTAGTAGACACAAGACCAAATGAAGAGGTAGCAAAAGACGCTTTTAACCAAGAACTCGAAGGTCAATAGGTCTAGTATTGGGCTTATTACGTAAAGGAGAAAGACATGGATAAGAACGAAACAAGAACCCTATTTGTAGATACGATGGTAAACATTAAGAGCAACCGCAAATCATACGAGAAAAAAAGATTGAACGGAAATAACCGTAAAGCGCTCTTATTAGCCGTTATGAGAGGTGAAGGTATTGGCGACAGTAAAAAGCCTTGCTAAACGATTAAATAAGCTACAAACCGCAAGAACGCCTAATGGCATAGTAATTCTAGCGAATAGTGAAAAAGGTGTAGCAGAGAAGTTAGAGAAAATAAAAGCTAGAAATATAGTGACTATCAATGGTGATATTCACCCCTTTTGTGACGTTTGCGAATGTCATTTTGAACGGTGTAAATGCAATGTGAATCATAATGGCTCTATGCATGTGAAGGAGCTGGAATACTGGCGTAAAACCGACCCTAAACACTACGGTACGATTATGAAACATAGCACGGTAAGAGAGGAAACCGACCCAACTGAAGGACTTCTAAAGTGGGTGAAAGGCGACATTCTTTATACAAGACCAAGCACCAACATAAAAGAAGCGCACGAACAAAATTTAGCTGGATTGAGTCCAGTTGTAAGAAAGGCATTGACAAAAGATGCAACTACATTACATTAACGGTGAGCCGACGCCCGAAACAGCCCAATACATTCATAACATTGAAACTATCAGGGGTTTGGAGCAGGAGTTAGGGTTAGAAAAGCACGGCATATATAGTTTGTCCTGGGATGATGTGAAAGCCCTGTATGACAGTGGGAAACTTACATATGCGCAACTAAAGATTATTTATAACCGAATGAAAGTCAAAGATACATCTATTCATAATACTTACTTAGATGAAGAGGGCAACATGATTGATGGTAGGCAATCAAACATAGTAAGAAACATTAAACGAGCGTTAGGAGGGAGACAAAATGACTACTAAACTGAAAACGACAGCCAAAAAGAAGCCGATTGAAGTGAATATTAATATTGATACACCAAAAGACGCTTTAATCACACGTAAAGCCTTAATGAAGCTATTCTGTGACCGTAAAATTGATAAGACTGATTTAAACGCCCTGTTATATTCATTACAAGGTGCAAGCAGTGAACACATGAACATGATTAACCTTACTAAGATTGAGCTGGAAAGCCGTCGTATTGACGTACAAGAGCGTGATGTTATTGTGAGGGAAGAAACAAAACTACGTTTAGAAGGCAAAATCGAAGCGTTAGAAACCGTTATTGAAGAGCTGGAAGCCGAAACAGTTAGATAAACTTTGTGAAGCAGTTAAATGTTGCATACAATATAAGAGTTGCTAACTACTTTAATTGGTTATTATCTTCTATTATCTCTACCTCTAGATTTCTGTCTAAGTGACAATAGATTGTGAAGGAGGCGCTGGTGAAAACTAGCGTCTTTTTTTCTATGTATACAAAGTAGCAAATGAGATTGCTATACGGGTGATATACTGAAAATACAATTTAATAGAGAAAAACAACTTATTTTTATAAGTCTGTTATCTCAACTTGTAAC
>NZ_VOVA01000046.1 GCF_015071065.1 Bacillus cereus
GTTTGTTTTATTATGTCTCTTCTTTTTGTAAGAGTTGGAAAAATTTCAATTTCTGCAAGTATAAAAAATAAAAAACCTTTAAAACAAATACAAATTGTAAATAGTTTGGTAAAAGTGATTTTTTCAGTGATTATATTATATTTACTTTTTGTTTCTTATAGTGCTTTTTTGGATTCCTATCGATATTATTATAAAAACGAAAATGAATGGAAACAAATGAAATCATATGGATTTATGCCAACTAAAGCTCCTTTACCAAGTGGGGATGATTCTAAAGCTATTCTTGAAATGTTTGATAAAAAATATAAATTATTTAAATATACAAATGACAGAGGTGCGATTTTAGTACGGTTTTCTGATGCTTACAGAGCAAAACAGATTGGACTAGAAGTTGAAGGTGTTCCTGTTTATGAAGAAAAAACAATACTTATAAATAATAATTATTTGAAATCTAATCCAATATATGGATTAGATGATAAGTTAATTGATATTAAAGAAGATGATGATAGACTTACGGTTTTAGTTCCAGAGAAGTATAAAAAAGAAGAACAAGAATTAAGAAGATATTTTGAAGAAGAATATTATCTTCAAAAATATAAAGTTAAAAATACTTTTTTAAAAGATGCTGGTAAAGAGCTTCCTTTAAAAGAGGATATGGTGATAAATATAATTTGGATAAAGAATAATCAATCGTATTTTACTTTTTCTAATGATATCGCAACAGATACTAATAATCGTTTTTATGATGGTATTGCGATGATATTAACTAATGCAAATGGTAATGAGGCTGCATGGTATGATACTGTTGTTGGAAATGATGGTTATTTTATAAAATTATCAGATAAAGAAGTACCATATAATACCATTAAGGATCAGATTAAAAATTTAGAATTACAAGAATATTATCCAGTGCTCTATAATGCCTATGATCTTATTGAAGGTAGAATTCAAATGCATGTGGAAAGAGCATATCAATTTTTAATTGTTTTATTTGTTGTTTTGTTAGGTTATTTGTTTATAAGTATGTTTACAACATTAAATTATTTAGAACAATATAAACTGAAACATACTATTAAGATAATACATGGTTATTCTTATTTTAAAAGACATAAGTTATATTTGATGTTTACTAATTTTGTTTGGTTTGTTTCAATATTGATTTTATGTATATTAGAGAAGTTTGATTTTATATATCTTGTCTTTTGTATCCTTTTTTTAGAGAATCTATTTATTTATTTATTGATTAAGAAAAGTGAACAAAAGAAAATGGTACAAATTATAAAAGAGGGTTGAGTACATGAAAGAAGAAATAGGAATTAAATTAGAGAACATCACCAAAAAGTATGGAGATCAATATATTTTTAAAGATTTTAATGTTAGTGTTTATAATAATGAGTTCGTTGGTATTATAGGGAAAAGTGGTACAGGAAAATCTACATTACTTAATATAATTGGGTTATTAGATGAACCGGATAGTGGTAAAGTTATTATTCAAGGAGACGGTAATCCTTATAAGAATAGAAAAAAGTTTTTTAGAAATAAGTTAGGTTATATATTTCAAAATTATGCTTTAATGGATTCTGAAACAGTTGATGTAAATTTGGAAGTTGCACTTGAATTTCAGAAGATCTCTAAAAAAGAGAAAAAGATTTTAATGGAAGATGCATTAAAACAAGTTGGGCTATCTTGTTCTTTAAAAACTAAAGTTTATACTTTAAGTGGTGGTGAACAACAAAGACTTGCATTAGCTAGAATTTTATTAAAAAAATGTGATGTTATTTTGGCTGATGAGCCTACAGGATCTCTTGATAGAGAGAATCGTGATCAAGTAATTAAATTGTTAAAGAAGCTTCATAATGAAGGAAAAACTATTATTGTTGTTACTCATGATATTGATTTGCAAAATTCATTTTCTAGAATAATTAATTTAGGATAGTATTATTTTTTTGTTTAGGGATAGCATCACATCGCTATCAAGCTAACAAAATAAAATCCCCCCTAAAATGAAAAAATACGCTATTCTTTCTGTAGAATCATAGGAAAGGATGGCGTTTTTGTATGTCTATTTCGGTTCTGGTGCGAAATTAGCTTAATAGGAATATAGAACAATAATCTCCTGTTAACTTTGAGATTAGGCGGCTAATCCAAATAACTTATGAATGACTTCAACCTCATTTTGGGCAGATTTCACCCTTTTGTGAAGTTGCCTTTTTTTCATCATATGCATGGCTTCGATACCTCTCAAAATCAAGGTTGCTGTACGAAATGATTTCAACCCTAACATGGGACGGACCCTCTTCTTTATAAAACGATGGTCCTGTTCCACGATATTGTTGAGATATTTACATTGCCGTATCTGTATGCCTTTAGGCATACGTTTCTCCTCTTTTAATTCTTGTATCGCCGGTGGATAAGCCGGATTCTTATCCACCGTAATGACGCGAGGTTTAGAAACATGAAAAGACCGCAAAGCTTTCTTGAAGAAGCGTTTTGCAGCCTTTGTGTCTCTTGTTTCACTAAGATAAAAATCAATCGTGTTTCCTTCGGAATCCACTGCACGATATAGATAAATCCATTGACCTTGTACTTTGATATACGTTTCATCGACTCTCCACTAGTCATTTGTTGGCTTAAGATGACGCCTTATTCTTTCATCTAATTCTGGTCCATATTGATGAACCCAACGCATAATGGTTGTGTGAGCGACGGATAATCCACGTTCCTCCATCATTTCTACTAAATCACGAAAACTTAGGTTGTACCGTAGGTACCATCTTACCGTTAATAAGATAATATCAGGCTGATAGTGTTTCCATTTGAACAAATTTTTCTTTTCCATACCGATCACACACCTTTTTAGAGTAATAGTATCAGTATGTCCAAGATTTAGGGATTGCTTACAGCTATTTTGAAATTTTTGCACCAGAACCATATTCTTAGACTAAGGACAAAGTACCTTATCATTCTAATCAATGAACAGAATGATATACTACTACCGATAATAGGACATTATGTTAACTATATACGAATATCATATTCATCCAAAATTGCCCTTATTGATGGTACAATTAAAGTCTTGGAGGGATATTATGGAATTTATTTTATATGTTGCATTTTATTTTGGAGTACTGTTTCTTATAATTGGTACTGCATTATTTTTATTTATTATGGCTGCATTAGCAAAAATCTGGAATAAAAATCTGTCATTCGTAATGATCGGTTTAGGGATAAATATACTTGCCATTCCGTTATCTTATTTTATAGGTGGGATGGCAACAGATTCCCCAGGTAGTACTATGCTCGATTTTTGGAAAGGATTTCTCTTTATTCAAGCAATACCGCTCTTCTTACTACTTCTCCTACTACTTCTAACTTTGATTTTGTGGTTTATTCGTCGGAACAAAGAAAAAGTTCGCATGTAGAATTTTAAAATGACTTCCAATAACGGTGATTATGTGAACTTCACATCAGATTGGTATTTAATAAAAGAAATTTTATAAGTTGATTGAACATCTAAAAGGAGTATGGGATATTTTGAGAAAAACTAAACTGAGAAATTATGTGAAATTATTTATTCTCTACTTAATTATATTTTTAATATATTTCCTATTGTTCGATTACAGTAAAGTGTATATTAAGGCGAAAATAAATAACGAATTTTTATATCAATTATATTTATTAATAGGACGTATTAGTATGGGTTTAGGAGTATATTTTATTCCGGATAAGCTAGGTATTAAGATTAAATTCAGATTTAAATTTCTTATAGCAGTTATCGCAATGATAACTACTATAATTTTTCTTGATATAGTTGGTTTAATAGAATAGCTTTGATAACTCCATATTTTATTATCAAGTGGTTTAATAAAAAGTTAAAGTTTAGCAAAATCTATTTTTCTACAAATAATTGCACTTCTGTTAAGTGGTGTTATGGTAACTTTGGTTGTGTAGAGAATATATATGGTTCTGGTGCAAAAACTATAAGATTTATGTAACTAATCTCTGAAACTTGGACATACTGATACTAGTACTCTAAAAAAGGGCGTGATCAGTATGGAAAAGCAAAACCTATTCAAGTGGAAACATTATCAGCCTGATATTATTTTGTTAACGGTAAGATGGTACCTACGGTACAATCTCAGTTTTCGTGATTTAGTGGAAATGATGGAGGAACGGGGCTTATCCATTTCTCATACAACGATTATGCATTGGGTTCATCAGTACGGTCCTGAATTGGACAAACGAATCCGATGTCACCTTAAACAAACAAATGACTCCTGGAGAGTCGATGAAACATATATCAAAGTAAAAGGTCAATGGCTGTACCTGTATCGTGCTGTTGATTCAAAAGGAAATACAATCGATTTTCACCTAAGCAAAACAAGAAATCAGAAGGCTGCAAAGCGCTTTTTCAAGAAGGCTTTGCAGTCTTTTCATGTTTCAAAACCTCGTGTTATAACAGTCGATAAGAATCCAGCTTATCCTATAGCAATTGAACAGTTGAAAAAAGAAAAAAGCATACCTGATGGTATGCGACTTAGACAACAAAAGTACTTGAATAACATAGTAGAACAAGATCATCGCTTTATAAAGAAGCGAATTCGTTCTATGCTAGGGTTCAAATGTTTTGACACAGCTACATCCATTCTTTCTGGGGTAGAAGCCATGCATATGATTAAAAAAGAACAGATTAATTTACGGGACCAGTCTGTCCAAAATCAGAAAGAATTCATCCATCAATTGTTTGGACTTGCAGCATAAGATACGATACCGTTAGGAATCTATGCGCTTTATTATCTTTTATTCTATTTTTGCACCAGAACCCAAAAGAGCAGCTAGCAAAAAGCTAACTGCTTCAATCATGGAATATGGTTAAGAAATGGGTTGTCTACAGTATTGACGAAATATTGAGTTTTATTCGTGAAGAACTACTTTTAACTTAATGCATAGCCTACGATCAAAGTTAGTGTTAAAAACACTGATAATGACAATGGTAGTAGGGTTCTGGTGCAAAAATAGCTTAATAGGAATGTAGAACAGCAACATCCTGTTACTTTTAAGATTAAGCAGCTAATCCAAACAATTTATGAATCAGTTCAACCTCATTTTGGGCAGAGTTCACCCTTTGGTGAAGTTGTCTTTTTTAGATCATATGCATAGCTTCGATGCCTCTCAATATAGAGGTTGCTGTTTTAAATGATTTGAATCCCAACATAGAACGCACACGTTTCTTAATAAAACGATAATCTTGTTCCACTATATTATTGAGATATCTAACTTGCCTTAGTTGTATGCCTTCAGGCATCTTTTTCTCTTTCTTCAACTGAGTAATAGCAATCGGATAAGCAGGATTCTTATCAACTGTGATAACATGGGGTTTTGAGTCATGAAAAGACCGCAAAGATTTCTTGGAAAATATAATACTGAATATCCTGTAATTTAAAAGAAGGTGACGGAAGGAACTATCCATCTTTTATTCAATTGTGTTTGCCTCCTTATAAAATGTGTACCTTTTGGAACGGTTTTACAGACGTATCAAGAATTATTTTTATGTTTAGATGTATGAGAATAAAAACTATTCGCAAAGGTATACCTTTTGGTACGGAAATATTAATAAAGTATAACGATATGAAAAATAAGGTGTTAAAAAATGTGATTTCACCACATCTTTTCTTTTTATTCTATATAATAAAAGTAAGAATATCTCAGTATTTGTATAGTTAAGAAAAGAACAAAAATTGATGGTACAGGTGGAGTTTGACTTGGTATTTTAATTGTTTGGAGGTTCTGATATGTACTCATTAAAAGAGGCACAAGCTATGGATTATCTTTTAAAGAAATTGCATTATAATGGGTTGTTAGAACATATAACGGGAAATAAGAGCGAATTAAAATTAGTAATCGCAATTAATAATCGTTATATGTCAGGGGACTTTATTATGTTTCAAAATGGTTCTATTGAACAATATGAAATCGTTGGTCCATATGATTATGAAAAAGTTTATTATAATAACCAGTCATTTTCTACCTACGCTAAATTATGGTCATCGTTTTGTGACAAGTACCTACCAACAGGTTCAGGTTACAGGTTCAAACGAATATTAGATTTAACTGTCATTTTTGATCTTCTTAATGAGATGGTGGGAAGCATATCTTTTGTAAATGAGTCAATTCCATTAAGACCTATTTTTATGAATATTGAGTATTTTAATGAAGAAAATGGGCCGGAATTTCTTTACTTAGGAAATCAGCAAATTGAAATTGTATCAATTATGAAAAGGGAGAAGGGTTTAAATGCATAGTAGTCCTGAAAAAGTTTTTGTTAGTTATAGTTGGGATTCGGAAGAACACAAACAATGGGTATTAGAGTTAGTGAGAAAACTTCGTTCGGAAGGCTATGATGCAAATTTCGATCGTGGTATTACATCTACTTCAACAGTCAATTTGAATCAAATGATGGTAGAACATATGCGAGATGATGATTACATTATAATGGTATTAACTGAAAAATATACAGTTAAGGCTGATGGATTTGCAGGAGGAGTGGGGTTTGAAACACTTCTTTCATTACCTATAATTCAACAAAATCTTGATAAATTAATTATTTTAACTCGACAACCTGCTGTTCTTCAAAAAGTTATTCCATTTCATCTGCAAGGAATAAATTATATCGATTTTTCAAATCTAGCTGAATTTGATGATAAGTTTGAAGAATTGATTTATCGACTACAAAAAGTTCCAATGTTCGATTTAGGTCCTATTGGCGAAAAAAAACTAAGGAAAACTAGAACGCATGGTGATTCTGCTGCAACTGTTTTAAATGATGTGAAGGTTCCTAGATTAAGTCCACCAACAGATTTAGAAAGAAATTCTTTTATCGAAGAAAACTTTAATCTTATTATTAATGGCTTAGATGAAATATTAAATACTTTACAAAGTCAAAATCCAAACTTTATTTATCAAAAGCAAAATATAACAAATGATAAGGTCATGTATTCATTTTATTTGAATGGTCAAAATTCCGGTAACTTAAAAATATGGTTAGGAAGCTTATTTAGTTCAGCCAAACAAATCCAGTTTTCAGTTGGCCGTTACGTGGATATAAGTAATGATAATAGTATGAATGGCTCCGTAAATGTAGAGATAGATCGGGAGTACAATCTTTCTCTATCAATGCCTATGAACATGTTT
Source organism: Bacillus cereus (assembly GCF_015071065.1). Lineage (GTDB taxonomy): Bacteria > Bacillota > Bacilli > Bacillales > Bacillaceae_G > Bacillus_A > Bacillus_A cereus_BA. The sequence goes on from NZ_VOVA01000046.1 coordinate 7,192, forward strand.
TCGCCTAACACTAAAAATATGAAATATGCTGAGGTTGTAAAGGCACTATACGAACATCATATACTTCCATATTTAAGATAAAAGTATCGTCGACTTAGTGGGATATCATTATAAGTACATTCTATTTTTTACCTTGAATAAAAAGTACACATATTATTATATAAACTATATTTTTAAGTCTCACCACATCACCATCAAATTAAGAAATTGACTCTTCTCCAAAACGAGAAAATTCCCTTTGTACGGTTATGTATGAGAATTTAGCTCAAAAGACATTCATTAATACAGTTCATAGGTGTTTAGTCAAACGTTTGTTTAAAACATTTATTCCTTTTTATGGTGAAATAATATTTGAAAGTTTCTGTTCTAATACAATAAGAAAAGCAAAAAGAACTTGTAGGAATAACTACAAGTTCTTTTTAGTTCAAGGTGAATATACGGGACATACAAACTATCTTACAGATTCATCATAGAAACTACAGGGGTAATGCTTTGATAAGTATATTATATAACAAATTTTAACATCCAAAGATTTTAATTTTGAAAATTATGCGAATTAAGAAAACAGAATGGTATATCATTTTCTCTTCCTAAAAAATCTATTTAGTTATTTTGTATCAATAACTTTAAATTGATATCTACATCATAATAAATTAGTGAAAATATAAATATAGGTAAATAGAGAAGAATGT
>NZ_VOVA01000047.1 GCF_015071065.1 Bacillus cereus
ATCAGAGGATTGATGTCAGACTATTACTTTTTTGTAAAAAAATAATAATTTTTACCATATATTATTGAAAAGTTGTTTTTTATTTGATATATTATTAATCGTTCTAAGTTTGCAAATTATTAGACTATTATATTCTTTTTATTATTAGGAATTAACCGATCATAATAGAGTATACGAATTGTATTTTTTAAGTACAGATTATAAAATTTGAATTTTCGGTTTTTTATGAGAGGTATAATTTAGAGGTTAAGGAGGAAAGTCTGTGTTATCTGCATTAAGGGTAGTGCCAATCGAACGAATATTCTTACACGAAGAATATGAATCAGAAAGATTAAAATCTATTTGTAAAAGAATTAAGGATGAGCAAAAATTAAAAAATCCACCTATCGCTTTACAGATAAGTAAAGAAAAGTACTTAATACTTGATGGGGCTCATAGAACATCATCCCTACAAGAGTTAAACTGCAAAAGAATGGTTGTACAAGTAGTGGAATCAGAATTGATATCTATTGATTCGTGGGCGCACTATATTCCCAATGACAAAAATTTGATTGCAGATCTCAAGAAAAATAATAACTTGTATTGGAGCGATACTCCTAATCAGGAAAATGATTATTTAGCAATCGTTACAATTGATGGTATTAAACAGTATGTTTATTCCAAGTTAACTGATCCATCAGATTTGTTTTCTATGGTGCATACATGGAAACAAATTGTAAATGTATATACAGATAAATATAAATTTCAACGTATTTCCAATGATGAATTAAAAGAAGATGGAATAGTTATTCATTATCCATCTTTAAGCTTACAACAAATAGCTCAAGTTGTAGATGAAGGGATCTTACTTCCAGCTGGAGTTACAAAGTTTACAATAAATTGTGGGCGTTTTTTAAATTTAAATATTCCCTTAAGCTTCATAATTCGTGAGGATTATGTAGAAGAAGATTGGAAAGAGTTGTTAAAACTATGGGGAGGGTCTATTCGGTTATATACAGACCCAATCTATTTATGTGAGATTTAAAAAATATTAATTAGTTTTCGAGAAAAACAAACTGAATAATCAAATTTTTTGGGGGTATACAGAAAATGACGTATAAGGAAAGAATTAATGATAATCGAAAAGTATATTTAAATGGAGAATTAGTTAAAGATGTATCAAAACATTCAGCGTTTTCTGGTGCAATTCATTGTGTAGAACAGTATTATAACTTGCAAAATGAAAAACCAGAAGAGCATAGTTTTGTGGATCAGGATGATCAGCGATGTTCAATTAGTTTGCTAATTCCAAGAACCATTAAAGATTTAGAAAGAAAAAGAAAGGCTTACAAAGAAATCGCTGATATTTCTTATGGGATGCTTGGTAGAACACCAGATTTTATTAATGCAGCAGTAGCTACATTATCAGCCCATGCTAGCTTTTTTGGAAGTGGTGAATATGCAAATTATACTCAAAATGCAGAAGAGTATTATAAGCATGTAAAAGCAAATAATTTATTTATAGCCCATGGTTCAATTAACCCTCAGATTGACCGTTCAAAACCATTAGGCGCACAAAAACATGATTTTGCAGGTGTGCATGTTGTACGTCATGATGCATCAGGGATTGTGGTTAAAGGTGCAAAAATGATTGTTACATTGGCTCCAATTGCAGACGAACTCTTAATTTTTAATATGCCTGGTCTTAAGGCGGGGGATGAAGACTATGCAGTAGCATTTACTGTACCTGTGAATGCTCCAGGTTTAAAAGTAATCTGCAGAAAGCCTTTGGTGAAAGAAGGCTACGATAAATTTGATCATCCACTAACAAATCAATTTGATGAAATAGATGCTTATTTATTATTAGATGAAGTATTTATCCCTTGGGATAGAGTTCTAATTTTTAGAGATGTAGAAAAATCTAATCAGTTTTATGATAAGACTTTTGCAAGGCACCATACAGGTCATCAAGGAATTGTAAGAGGATTGGCAAAGGCTGAACTTTTAACAGGCATTGCTATTAAACTAGCTGAAATGTTAAAACTGAATCAATTTATAAATATTCAGGAAAAGTTAGGAGAATTAACATCCTATGTGGAATTGTTAAAAGCAAGTATCGTGTTAAGTGAACAAGACGCATATATGAGTAATGAGGGAGTAATTACACCAAGTATTAATGCGATCCAAGCTATTCGATATAACTTCCCAAAAATGTATGAAAAAATGGTGAAATGCATCCAATCTCTAGCTGCTGGTTCTATGCTTGCGACACCTCATCATGATGATTTTTCCAATGAGAATGGAGAGTACTTAATGACTGCTCTTTCAACAGGTGAATTTGATGCAAAAGAAAGAACAATGTTACTTAACTTAGCATGGGACGCTTCAGGAGATGCTTTTGGACAGCGTCAATTAGTATATGAGTACTATCATGCTGGTGATCCAATGCGTATAGCTGCTGGTCATTATCTATCCTATGAAAAAAGCGAAATGTACAACATGGTGGAAAGGATATTAAATAGTGAAACTGATAAAGTGTGCATGTCTCGTTAAAAAAGAAAAGAATAATTTATTATTGGTGAGAGTACGAAACAATAAACATTGGTATCTACCAGGTGGGAAAATTGAACAAAACGAAACGGCAAGTGAAACATTAGAGAGAGAACTGTTTGAAGAGTTAAATATTAAATTAATTCAAGGGAGTATTCAATATTTATATACGATCACAGGACCAGCTTATAACGAAGAAGGATTAGTTGATCTTGTATGTTTTTCTGCAGATTGGGAAGGAGAAATTCAACCTCAAGCAGAGATTAGTGAAGTGACTTGGATTAACTATAAAGAGAAAAATTTATTAGCTCCAGCAGTGCTAGAACTAACAAAACACTGGGATTAACTATGACTATCGAGGTGAACAATTACATTGATTTATAATATAGAACGTTTAGTTAATAAGATGAAACAAAATGGGTTAGATGCAATTATTGCTTCTACAAAGGAAAATATTCGTTATTTTACTGGGTTTCAACCAGTTGTAAAAACATTAAATCCTTATTTTGGACAATGTTATGTAATTATTACAATAGATAATCCTGAAATTGTACATATTGTACATTCCGTTGGAGAAATCGATCAAGTATTAGATGCACGGGTGCAGGTAGGCAAAGTATATACTTATGGAATTTTCTATAGAGAACATCAAAATGATGTTCTTCTTTCTGAAGAGGAAGGGCGTCTTAAAGTATTATCTAATGTGGATGCGAGTCACTCTAATGGAATAGAAGCGCTTATTGCACTTTTAAGAGATTTAGATATTGAACACTGCAAAGTAGGTATAGATGAGGATGGTATGCAACCATATCATATGGACACTATTAGTAGTTATTTTAAAAAAAGTGATGTCATTCCTGCATCTAATATTTTAAGGCATGTTAGATCAATAAAAACAGATCATGAAGTTCAAGCGTTGGCTTACTCAGCAAGATGTATAGAAAATGCAATCGATGATGTAGCTACTAATTTATTTGAGGGTATGAGCGAGTATGAAATAGCGAATATTTTTAATTGTTCTATTGCTAAAAAAGGTGCATTACCCGTTTTACCAATGATTAAAGTTGGAAGACATGCTGTTGGTGGACAGCGTAGACAAAGTAAGGATATTAAATTGATGCCAGGAGACTTAATTTGGTTTGACTGTGACATTGTTTGTGACGGATATTGGGCAGATATAGCTCGGGTTTTATCATATAAATACATGAAACCAGAATATGAGAAATTTAATGCACTATATAAAGGACAATGTGTAGCTATGCAAGAAATTCATCCTGGTATGAAGGGCTCTGATGTTTTTAATTTAACGATGGAGGCAGTACATAAAGCTGGTTTCGAAGGATACAGAAGACATCACGTAGGGCATGGTATAGGATTGGAACCATATGAACTTCCTATACTTGCTCCAAATAACGAAGATGTGATTGAAGAAGGAATGGTCTTATCTGTGGAAACACCATATTATGAGTTTGGACTAGGAGCATTACACGTAGAAGACCCGGTCTTAATTTCTTCCGGTGGAAACAAAATTCTAACTCGTACTGAGGGGCATATTAAAATCGTGGAGTGATAAATGTATGATTTATAATAATATTACGGAATGTATAGGAAATACACCTGTTGTGGATTTTAAAAGTGATTTGGTGCCTCATGGCAAAAAGTTATATTTAAAACTAGATTATTTTAATCCTAATTTTAGTGTGAAAGATCGAACAGCTCTTGGATTAGTGAAAGCAGCTATAAAAAATAAAAAAATTCAAAAAGGTGATATTTTAATAGAATCAACTTCAGGAAATTTAGGTAAATCTTTAGCTATGTTGGGAGCCGTTTATGGATTTCAGGTAATCATTGTAGTGGATCCAAAGATTAGTTCTACTTTATTAAAATGGTATAACGCATATGGTGCTAGGGTTGAAATGGTAGAAAACCCAGATGAAAATGGTGGTTTTCAAAAAGCGAGAATTCAACGTGTAAAAGAACTTATAAAGCAATATCCTAATGCATATTGGACAAATCAATATGATAATCCTGATAATCCAAATTTCCATGCTGAAACCACAGGTAAAGAGATTATCGATTTACCTATTGACTCCGTTGTTGGTGCGGTAAGTACAGGTGGACACTTGTGCGGAGTGGGTAAATTTGTTAAACAATTTAAGCCTGAAATTAATGTTATTGCTTGTGATGTACAGGGCTCTGCTGTGTTCCAAAATCAATTTAATCCGTATTTAATTAATGGAGTTGGATTAAGCTGGAGAGGACAAAATACAAATTTAGAAGTTATAGATCAAGTTTGTATAGCAAATGATCAAGAAGCGATTTCAACTTGTCGTATATTAGCCAAGGAATATGGAATTATGATAGGTGGTTCTGGAGGATTATCAGTTGTTTCTGCGTTGGCATGGCTTAAAAATAATAATACGAAGGCTGCGGTTGCTATCATTCCAGATACAGGGATAAATTATTTGGATCAAATTTATGATGATGTTTGGTTGGAACAAAAAGGAATAATATTATTAGAGAAAGAACAACTTCAACAAAGAATAGATGCTAAGGAATTTATAAACCCAGACAATTTAGAAAGCAAAACATTAGTTTATCAAGTGTAACAATTAAGTATGAGGTCTATATTTGTTATAGAATTGCAGTAGATAATTTGTAAACAGGAATATGAAGGGGATTGCTATATTCACAAATTCATGTGTATATCTTCTATTAATTAAAAGGGGGAAATAGCAGAATGAATACTAATAAAGATCAATTTATACAGTTCATTTTTGAAGAAGGAATTATTAAATTTGGGAACTTTAAGTTAAAATCAGGACGTAATAGTCCTTATTTTTTCAATTTTGGTTCATTTGATGATTCAGCTAAATTAGCTATATTGGGAGAATCCTATGCTTCTAGTATTATAGAAAATAACATTGAATTTGATGTTATTTTTGGCCCTGCATATAAAGGAATCCCAATCTCACTATCTGCTTCTATGGCCTTATTTTATAAAAATGGGTTACGAGTTAATTATGCATTTAATCGTAAAGAAGCGAAAGATCACGGAGAAGGTGGGAATATTGTAGGAACATCTTTAAGGGGAAAGAAAGTACTTGCAGTAGACGATGTTATTACATCGGGAAAAACAATTAAAGAAACAAAAGAAATTATTGAGAGGGAAGGTGGAGAATTATCTGCATTTCTGGTTGCACTTGATAGGGAGGAAAGAGCAGTAGATTCCCAACTTTCAGCTTTAGAAGAGGCATCAAAAACTTATGGTGTAGTAATATATGCAGTAGCCAAAATATCTGATGTAATGAATTATATGGAAAAAGAGTATGGAAAGACCTATGTTCATTTTTCGGCAATTCAAGAGTATTTAAATTTATATAAATCAAAAAGTTTAACGAGTCGTTAATATACACGGTTTTTAATGAAATAGATAGACAATCAAAGAGGTTCTGGTGCGAAATTAGCTTAATAGGAATATAGAACAGTAATCTCCTGTTAACTTTGAGATTAGGCGGCTAATCCAAATAACTTATGAATGACTTCAACCTCATTTTGGGCAGATTTCACCCTTTTGTGAAGTTGCCTTTTTTTCATCATATGCATGGCTTCGATACCTCTCAAAATCAAGGTTGCTGTACGAAATGATTTCAACCCTAACATGGGACGGACCCTCTTCTTTATAAAACGATGGTCCTGTTCCACGATATTGTTGAGATATTTACATTGCCGTATCTGTATGCCTTTAGGCATACGTTTCTCCTCTTTTAATTCTTGTATCGCCAGTGGATAAGCCGGATTCTTATCCACCGTAATGACGCGAGGTTTAGAAACATGAAAAGACCGCAAAGCTTTCTTGAAGAAGCGTTTTGCAGCCTTTTTGTCTCTTGTTTCACTAAGATAAAAATCAATCGTGTTTCCTTCGGAATCCACTGCACGATACAAATAAATCCATTGACCTTTTACTTTGATATACGTTTCATCGACTCTCCACGAGTCATTTGTTGGCTTAAGATGACGCCTTATTCTTTCATCTAATTCTGGTCCATATTGATGAACCCAACGCATAATGGTTGTGTGAGCGACGGATAATCCACGTTCCTCCATCATTTCCACCAAATCACGAAAACTCAGGTTGTACCGTAGGTACCATCTCACCATTAATAAAATAATGTCAGGCTGATAATGTTTCCACTTGAATACATTTTGATTTTCCATACTGATCATACCCCTTTTTTAGAGTAGTAGTATCAGTATGTCCAAGATTTAGAGATTGCTTACAGCTATTTTGAAATTTTTGCACCAGAACCGAATAAATGATTTCAACCAAAAGGAATTCATTTCGTCCAATTGTTACTAAATTTCATAATTTATCCGTAATACTAAGAATATACGCTCGCCACTATAAAAGGAGGAATTTATGCAACTAGGGGACAAATTAAAACAAATGCGTTTACACTGCCATATGACACAGAAAGAACTAGCAAGAGATATTTGTTCTCAAGCATTCTTGAGTAAAATTGAAAATAATTTAGAAATGCCAAATGCCCAAGTTTTATTTCATTTATGCAATAAGTTAGGGGTTTGGATAGAACAGTTATTTATGGATTCTGTTGATGAAATTCAGAAAAAAATAATTTATCGAAAACAAGTAGAAAACCTAGTTAGAGAACAAAAATATCAAGAAGCTTTGATAAAAATACAAAATAACTATTTATTAAATAGTTATACCCATGATTACGACTATCAATTTCATTATTATTACTTAGGTATTTGTAATTATCATGTAAATACTAATATAGATGAGGCCGAAAAAAATTTTGAGTTTGCTTATAAACAAGCTCATGGGAATCCATATTTAAAAGTTACTCCAATAAGTGTGCTCATTACAAATGCATTAGCAATACTAAAAATACACACAAAAAAACTCCAGTGTGGAAAGAAATTGCTTGAGAAATGTCATTTTCAACTTTCAAATTTATCAAGTAATTTACATTCAGAGATGCATAGTAAAATATTTTATAACTTATCAAAATGCTATTTCATTGAGAAAGAATATAAAAAAGCATTAAAAATAGCAAACGAGGGCATTGAATGGACTAGGCGCCTTTCTACTACATATTATTTAGCGCAATTATATTATCAGAAAGGGGTTGCAGAAATAAAATTAAATCAGTTACATAGTGCAAAAAAATCCCTTATCTTAGCACTATCTGCTTCAAAAATTCATAATAATGAGTTTCTATATAACAGTATTATGCAAAGTGATTTATATAAACATTTTACTAAGGAATTAGAACTAATTTTTCAAGTATTGGTTGATTAATTTTAATAATTTAAAGTAAATT
>NZ_VOVA01000048.1 GCF_015071065.1 Bacillus cereus
TCAATAGGGCGCTTTAATGGAGCAATGAAAAGCCTAATTTTTCATTTTTATGCTGAGAAATTAGGCTTTTTAATATTGAAATTTCCTTAACGTTGTAAATCCGCATTTTCCTGACGGTACCTCTATGATGATGAAGATATGATTGAAGATTTGAGATAACTAAATACAGTCCCAGCACTTGTGGTTTTTTTAAAAAAGAAAAGACACCCTAAGGCGCCTTCCTCTGACTTGAACCATCTTAATTTTAATAATATGTATTGGACATTAAGTAAACACGTCCTATAAAACAGAATCATTTATTTTTACCAGATTGTTAGTGTACAAATACAAGAGAATCGAGATCATTTGTTTGGCTAGATTAAAGCAACGCCACATCTATATGGTTGAGATGTGTTACGCCTTCTAATCGGAGAATCTGCTTTATAGAACGTGTCCACAAGTTCTATTTTACTACATGTAATATTTATTTAGTGTAATTTTTACAAATATGTATAGTTACATAAAGTTTATGAGAAAAAGAGAGTATACTTTGGTATTGTGTAATAAAGATATAGCCCACCTACGGAAATAGGTGGGCTTTTCCGATAGTTTGTTTAGCAGAAGCAGCTAGCTCCAACGATTATGCGTTGGGTTCATCAGTATGGTCCTGAATTAGACAAAAGAATCCGTCGTCATCTCAAGCAAGCCAATGACTCTTGGAGAGTCGATGAAACATATATCAAAGTAAAAAGTCAATGGATGTACCTGTATCGTGCTGTCGATTCGAAAGGAAGTACCATCGATTTTTACCTAAGCAAAGCAAGAAACCACAAGGCTGCAAAGCGATTCTTCAAGAAAGCTTTGCAGTCTTTTCATATTTCAGAGCCTCGTGTCGTGACAGTCGATAAGAATCCAGCTTATCCTATAGCAGTTGAAGAATTGAGAAAAGAAAAAAAGATGCCATTAGGCATCCAACTAAGGCAAGTGAAATATCTCAATAACATAGTGGAACAAGATCATCGGTTTATTAAAAAGCGAGTTCGTTCGATGTTAGGATTGAAATCCTTTCGCACAGCTACATCCATTATTTCTGGAATAGAAGCTATGCATATGGTAAAAAAAGGGCAACTTGTTTTACTGGACAAGTCTGTCCAAAATCAAGTGAGGTTCATCCATCAACTATTTGGAATTGCTGTTTAAGACTAGATTCCACTAGGAAACTTTTCGCCTCTTTATATCTTTCCTAAGTATTTGCACCAGAACCGTCCTTACTGTAAGGATCACTTTCTACCTGAATGTATTATTATTTCTTACAAATACATATTTCTAAATCAATGCTCATAGACAACTATGGAGAAATGAAATGAGGCTATTTCAAAATATTAGCTTGATAGGCATGAAGCAAAGGTTTTATTTTTACATATTGGGTAAAGTAGATTATAATACAAATACGGAATGAACGTTCATTCCGTATTGAAGAAAGAGGTGAGTTGATGGAAACTACTTCATCGAAACAAGAGGATATTTTCTCTGCATCCCTTCTGTTATTTGCTGAAAGAGGGTTTAATGGAACAACAATACCTATGATTGCAGAAAGAGCAAATGTAGGTGCAGGTACAATTTATCGTTATTTTGAAAATAAAGAGAGTCTTGTAAATGAGTTGTTTCAAAAATATGTAGAAGAGTTTTTAAATTGTATTCAAAGCGGGTTAATGAGTGAAAGAAAGGGAATTCGAGAGGGATTTCACCATATTTTTGAAGGGATGGTCAAATTCACAATAGATTATCCTCGTGCGTTGGGATTTATTAGTATGCATAGCCAAGGAACATTTTTAAATGAGAAAAGCCGTGCAACATATGAGAAATTAGAGGTGTTTGTTTGTGACTTTTTTCAAGAGGGACAACAACAAAAGATAATCCGAGCATTATCTTTGAAGGTGCTCATCGCAATCTTATTTGGAAGTTTTATGAAAATACAAGAGTTGATTGAAAACAAACAGGAACATTTTACAAATAAGTTGATTGAGGATGTAGAGGAAAGTTTATGGGCGGCTATCAGTATTAAATCATAGGTTTACAAAAAAGGGGAGGGCTACAGATGGAAACAAAGGAAATACCGCAACCTAAAATAGAGGGAGCGCTTGGAAATTTATCATTATTAAATAAAGAAAAACCAATTCAGTCCTTAATGAAGATTGGCGATCAAATGGGAGAGATATTTAAGTTTGAATTACCTAGTCGGGTTACTCGTTATGTATCCAGCCAACGATTAGTTAAAGAAGTTTGTGATGAATCACGTTTTGATAAAAATATAAGTCAAGCACTCAAAAATGTAAGAAGCTTTACTGGAGATGGCCTTTTTACGAGTGGGTCATACGAAAAAAACTGGAAAAAAGCTCATAACATTTTATTACCAAGTTTTAGTCAGCAAGCAATGAAGGGGTACCATGCGATGATGGTAGATATTGCTATGCAGTTAATCCAAAAATGGGAGCGCTTAAATGCAGATGAACACATTGATGTACCAGAGGATATGACACGTTTGACACTTGATACAATTGGACTTTGTGGCTTTAATTATCGCTTTAACAGTTTCTATCGTGATCAAACCCATCCATTCATTATGAGCATGGTCCGTGCACTAGATGAGTCGATGAGCCAATTGCAGCGTGTAAATCGAAATGATCCATCATATAAGGAGAAGAAACTTCAATTTCAAAAAGATATTCAATATATGAATGAGTTAGTGGATAAAATGATTGCAGATCGAAAAATAAGTGGTGAGCAAGGAGATGATCTGCTTGCTCATATGTTAAACGGAAAAGACCCGGAAACAGGAGAAATACTAGATGATGAAAATATTCGTTATCAAATGATTACATTTTTAATCGCAGGCCATGAAACGACGAGTGGTCTATTGTCGTTCGCACTTTATTTCTTAGTGAAAAATCCGCACATTTTACATAAAGCAACAGAAGAAGCAGCTCGTGTATTGGTAGATCCTGTTCCTACTTATAGACAAGTGAAGCAGTTGAAATATATTACCATGGTATTAAATGAATCCCTTCGTTTATGGCCCACTGCTCCTGCGTTTTCTTTATATCCAAAAGAAGACACCGTACTTGGTGGAGAATATTCGTTAAAGCAGGGAGAAGAGATTACGGTACTTATTCCACAGCTTCATCGTGATAAAACAATTTGGGGCGAGGATGTAGAGGAATTCAGACCAGAACGTTTCGAAAATCCAAGTACAATTCCACTGCACGCATTCAAGCCGTTTGGTAACGGACAACGTGCATGTATAGGGCAGCAGTTTGCACTTCATGAAGCGATTCTTGTTCTTGGACTGATGTTGAAGCATTTTGATTTTTATGATCATAAAAATTACGAATTAGATATTAAAGAAACTTTGACGTTAAAACCAGAAGGATTTACTGTAAAAGCAGTATCAAAAAAAATTCCTCTAGGTGGTATTCCTACTCCTTACCGTGAACAGCCAGAAAAAAATGTTCGTAAAGCAATAGATAATGCTCATAACACGCCATTACTCGTACTATATGGTTCCAATATGGGAACAGCAGAAGGAATAGCACGTGATCTGGTAGATATTGCTCTTAGTAAAGGATTTTCAGCACAAGCTGCTCCATTAGATTCTCATGCAGGGAACCTTCCAAAACAAGGAGCGTTATTGATAATTTCTGCTTCTTACAACGGCAATCCGCCCGATAATGCGAAGAAGTTTGTAGAGTGGTTGGAGAAAGCATCTGAGCATGAAGTGAAAGGTGTTCATTATGCTGTATTTGGCTGCGGCGATAAGAACTGGACTTCTACATATCAAAAGGTACCTTTCTTTATTGATGAACAACTTGCAACAAAAGGAGCAGAGCGTTTAACAGAGCGTGGCGAAGGAGATGCAAGTGATGACTTTGAAGAAGCTTATGAAGAGTGGCGTGAGCAATTATGGAATGAGTTAGCAGATTACTTCAAGATTGATATGGGGGGGAATGAAACAAGCGCTTATACTCTTTCCTTTGAATTTGTAGGTAGTGAAGCGGAAACGACCTTAGCAAAAATGTATCCTACTTTTACAACAAAAGTCGTAGAGAATAAAGAATTACAACAGCCATGTAGCGCAAGAAGTACAAGGCACCTTGAAATTTGTTTGCCAAATCATATAACTTACAAAGAAGGCGATCATTTAGGTGTGGTCCCGAGAAACTATCCAGATTTGGTGAATCGTGTTCTAAATCGTTTTCAGCTAAATGGATCTAATTATATCCGTTTAACTAGTGATAATACAAAATTAGTTCATCTTCCTTTAAATCGTACTGTTTTAATCAATGAGTTACTGCAATTTGTGGAGCTTCAAGAACCGGTTACAAGAAATCAATTGCGTGCGATGGCAGCAAAAACAGTTTGTCCGCCGCATAAGAGAGAGCTAGAGGCACTATTAGAAAAAAAGGTGTATAAAGAACAAGTGTTGTCCAAGCGTTTAACGATGCTTGAGTTATTAGAGAAATATCCAGCATGTGAAATGGAATTTGGTGAATTTATTGAATTACTTCCAGCATTGCGTCCACGTTATTATTCAATTTCCTCTTCCCCAAGAGTAAATGACCAGAAATTGAGTATTACCGTTAGTGTTGTGGAAGATAATGCATGGAGTGGAAATGGAAAATACAGAGGAATTGCGTCTACATATTTAGCTCAGCTGGAAGAAGGAGATTCCATTACATGTTTTATTTCAAATTCACAATCAGGATTCGAACTTCCGGAAAATCCTAAAACGCCGATTATTATGGTAGGGCCAGGAACAGGAATTGCACCGTTTAGAGGTTTTCTACAGGCTCGAAAAGCAATGAAAGTCAATGGTCAATCATTAGGTGAAGCGCATGTCTACTTTGGATGCCGTTCAATTAAAGAGGATTATCTGTATCAAGAAGAGCTTGAGCAAGCGCAGGAAGAAGGTATTGTGACTCTTCACACTGCTTTCTCTCGAATGGATGATCAGCCGAAAACATACGTTCAGCACTTGATGAAACAAGATGGCGAAAAATTGGTCGAGTTGCTTAGTCAAGGTGCATACTTTTATATATGTGGTGACGGAAGAAAAATGGCACCAGATGTGGAAAATACGCTTGTGAAAAGTTACGCTAATATTCACAATGTGAGTGAACAAGAAGCATGTGAATGGCTACAACAGTTAGAAGAGAAACTGTATTATGCAAAAGATGTTTGGGCTGGATAATCCAAACAAATGTATTAATTTTGCTCCGAGAATCTGTAGAAGTTTGTAACAAGAAGCATAAGATGGCCGTTTTGGTCAACTTATGCTTCTTTTAGTTTATGGCCAACTTATGCTTCCAGATTTGAAAATTACTTTTATAAAACATTTTATTTATTTCATATTCAACTTATTCAGAAGAGTAATAGAAAGATAACAGAACTTGAAATTAGGAATCATAACGGTAAATCTATAGGTGTCCCTTTCAAAAATGTGAAAAAAGTTATAACGAAAGGAGAACTGCTACTAACAATGAATAAACACTTTAAGCATCTATAGGGCATATTCGATTCAAACTCAAACAAAAGTAGGTGAAAGGTTAAATGAAATTCAAAATGACCGTTTTGTAATTAAAGGGGTTCTGGTGCAAAAACTTAAGGACAATTGCAATGAATCTATAAATCTTGGACATACTGTTACTATTACTTTAGAAGGGGTGCGTGATTGGTATGGAAAAGGAAAATGTATTCAAATGGAATCATTATCAGCCTGATATTATTTTATTAACGGTAAGATGGTACCTACGGTACAAACTCAGTTTTCGTGATTTGGTGGAAATGCTAGAAGAACGGGGTTTATCCATTTCTCATACAACGATTATGCGTTGGGTTCATCAGTATGGCCCTGAATTGGACAAACGAATCCGTCGTCACCTCAAACAAATAAATGACTCTTGGAGAGTCGATGAAACATATATAAAAGTAAAAGGTCAATTGATGTATCTGTATCGTGCAGTTGATTCGAAAGGAAACACAATTGATTTTTTCCTAAACAAAACAAGAGACCAGAAGGCTGCAAAGTGCTTTTTCAAGAAAGCTTTGCGGTCTTTTCATGTTTCAAAGCCACGTGTTATAACAGTCGATAAGAACCCGGCTTATCCTATAGCAATTGAACAGTTGAAAAAAGAAAAAAGCATACCTGATGGTATGCAACTTAGACAACAAAAGTACTTGAATAACATAGTAGAACAAGATCATCGCTTTATAAAGAAGCGAATCCGTTCTATGCTAGGATTCAAATGTTTTGACACAGCTACATCCATTCATTCTGGAGTAGAAGCCATGCATATGATTAAAAAAGAACAGCTTGATTTACGGGGCCAGTCTGTCCAAAATCAGAAAGAATTTATCCATCAATTGTTTGGACTTGCAGCATAAGATACGATTCCGTTAGGAATATATGCGCTTTATTCTCTTTTATTTTATTTTTGCACCAGAACCGATTATTCATTGTCTTAGGTTGCTGGGCATGTGATGCTCCCATAGAATAGAATGATTAAATTGAACAATTTAAGAAGCGTAGAAAGATTTAATTTCTACGCTTCTTCTAATTGATAACAAATTTAATGTTGTTCTAAATTTTTTATATAAGATTTTACAGCTTGCAATAAGAATTCTTCCTGTCCCATACCAGCATCCGTGGCTATTTGAACTACTTTTTGTTTAAATTCATGATCTGCATGAAAAGTTAATGGCTCTACATTACTTTTAAAGTAAATTCCTTCTACATGTGGAAGTATCGTGCCGGATTTCATATGAGAATGTAAGTATTTAATCTCTTCTTGAAATTGCAATGGATCTACTTGTAATACGAAAGGTTTAATTTCTAATTTGATAGTATCTGATTTAATAGTCAATCGCATATTTGTGACACCAAGCTCTTTATAAAATAAGTTTATTAGATTGTAAGTGATGGAATTAAATAGTTGGGGTTTTTTAAATGAAAAAGATAAATACCCTCGTTTCGTAATCACTCCTTGTTTCTGGAAAGGTTCAAAGACATAATCATGTTCCTTATAAGTGGGTAGTGGAAAAATTTCTTCGTCCTCTGTAAGAACCTTGCCATCTGCTCCATTGATTTCTATTACCCTAGCTGTTTTTCCGGTATGTTGATGTGTTAATAATTGATATAAATATATATCTTCATCTTGAATCTTAGTAATGAATGTTTTTCGCTCTTTTGTTGTAGTTTTTTCATAAGTAAGTTGAAAAGTTTCAAGGTCTTTTTTATCAATGACATATACTTCTTTTCCGCGTTTTTCTATCTTTAAAGCAGGTAATTTTCCAGATTTGATATATGTAAAGACAGTAGATGGTGCTACATTAAGAATTTCAGCTGCTTCTTTTGTGCTAAAGCCCTCAACCTTTTCAATATTTTTTAAACGTTCAATATCCTCCAAATAGAAAATCTTACTACCGAATTGCTTCCAGTTATCTTTATATACACATTCTATTAATCCATCTTTTTCTTTCTTTAAAATTGTTTGTACCGTTACTCCCAATAAGTCGGCTGCCTCTTTTGTCGTTACAGTGGGTTTTGTAATAAACAATAAATCTTGTGTCATGAAAGGACACCTCCATAACTATTGTTTGCTAATATTTTAGATATATATATCATATCAGAATCTGATTCATATTTAAAATAAGAAATAGGTTTTATTAAACTTTATATACATTATTATGTTTTATGAATATATCTAAAATATTTTATATATTAATAGATTTTTATTTTTGTTTTTATTATATGAATAACATAAAAGTTATATCATTCAT
>NZ_VOVA01000049.1 GCF_015071065.1 Bacillus cereus
CGTTCCTCCATCATTTCCACTAAATCACGAAAACTGAGGTTGTACCGTAGGTACCATCTTACCGTTAACAAAATAATATCAGGCTGATAATGTTTCCACTTGAATAGGTTTTGCTTTTCCATACTGATCACGTCCTTTTTAGAGTACTAGTATCAGTATGTCCAAGTTTCAGAGATTAGTTACATAAATCTTATAGTTTTCGCACCAGAACCCCGAATTGTTACCTCTCTACCTTTCCTTAAAATAATAAGCATGGCGCTATAGTAGTTATTAAAAGTATGGTTTTTAGATAGTAAATATAATCTTGTTTAATCAAACAAATTTTTTAGTTCTTTAACAATAGAAAATTGAGTAAAAATGCTATTTGATATGTAGGTTTATAAGATCAACGTTCGTAGCATGCTTTTGATCAAACTTTATTACAAAAGAACATTTTGTTACAGGCGATTTAGTAAAGGTAAAAGACGTATTGTGAAGTGACATAGCGTTATAGCAATGAAATTCATAATTAAAAGGGCTTCTTTGGTTGAAGTCCTTTTTTATTCTTATATATAAGTTGACATGCTCTTTTTAACTGTAGCTTTTTAAAAAAGATTGATAAAAATCACCTCTTTAGTTATTCTTTGAGGTGATTTTTTTATTAGACATTTATATTGAAATTGATTTTTATCTTGTGAAGAATTGCACTTAAATTAACGGCGCAGGTTATTTGAACACTTTTATAACTAAAATGGTTCAAATAATGAAATATTTCGTTACGTCAAGTACCATTATTAACTACTTGACGCTTGGCTTGCAAAAGGTTAATATGAAACTAACTTCACGTGAAGCAAACTTCACTTCAGGAGAATAAGTTGGTTAGGAGAGGTATATTTGAAAAATCTATTCATGCAGCGACTTTTATTATCGATCTTATTAATGGTAATTGGGTTCATTCAAGTAATTCTCGATACATCAGTAGGATTTAATAATGGCTATATCACAGTATTGTTAGGTGGAATAATTTTGTTGTTCTCAACAATTTCTAACATTAAATCCCGAAAGAATAAATCACTAGAAAAGGAATTAGCAAAGGAATATGACGAAAGAGATGCTTTAATTGATGGAAAAGTTGCTCGATTTACCTTGTATATCCTGATGCCCGAAATTTTCATTCTTATGTTTTTAACTAATTTTGTGCTAATCCCAACAAATACTACATTATTTATTATTGTAATATCTTTAATGATTATTGAATTTGGATCTAGAAAATATTATACTCATGTCCTTTAATTAGGAGGTATTTATGGAAAATAGAGTAAAGGAATTACGAGTAGAGCATGGAATAACACAACAAGAGTTAGCTGATAGAGTAAGTGTATCTTCAAGAACAATCATCTCATTAGAAAAACAAAAATATAATCCATCTGTACTACTTGCATATAAAATAGCTTCAGTTTTTAATTTATCAATTGAAGAAACTTTTATTTTTGATGAGGATGACAAATAACACATTTCATAATGATGCACATATAAAATAAACAACGGAGGAATTTAAGGGATGTATATTATAGGACTTATTTTTGGGATAGTTTTAGTAGTTTGGGGTATTTATCGTATGAGAACAGATGATGGCTTATTTGGAAAAAATAAGAAAACCAAAAACTTATTCAATTTACTGTTAATGGGAGAAGCTTCAGGAATAGGACAATTTTCGGGTGGAATTATCTTAATTATTGCAGTAATTATTGGGTTTTTTGTGAAGTAGAAATAAATAAGAATTTCAATTTCCCACTGAAATATTGTGAATGAAATCACTTGAACAAAAGGGTGCAAGAGTTGAAAATCCAGCTGCCGAAGTCATAGGCAGCTTTTCTTATTGGGGGACTTTTTTTATAATTTCATAATTTACTAGAGGTTGTTGTGACTTTGAAATAAAGTTGAACTGTTTATAAAAAAGATGAACCGGAATTTCCTATCTCTATAAAGAAGGGATTTCGGTTTTTCTTGTGGATTAAGAGCCTATTAAGTGATAATAAAGTTATTCCATTAAAGGGCGCGTTTGCAGAATAAGGCTTATTAAAATGATCAAACTTTTTTATAAAAATCTCATACTTATCTAAAAAGAGTAACTCCATTTTGATCAATCTTTTTTCGAAATGGATTTTTTGAAGTTGCTGTTAGATAAGGATTGAGGGATATTTTTTAATCAATCTTTATCCCAAAGCTACACCAGTTAAATTAGCCAAAATAATAAAAAGTAGCATGGCATAACGCTATGTTACTCTTTTTATTTCTTAGCATCTTGTCAGACTGTGACAATCATTTTAAAACCACCAAAAAATCCATAATTAAATGCATGAGATAACAAATGGTTATATTTTTGTACGTTATAAATAATGATGTTCGTATTGCAAAACTTATACTTACAAAAAGACATTGTATATAGTTATAGTCGTATGTAGGTAAGTGTATTAACCCAAAAATAATACTACTTATAAAAATTGAAAATACCATAACAAATTTCCCAGTTGGTGCAATACGTTTTCCACTCATATAGAAAAGGAAAAAAATCGAAAAAAATAGTAACTCTTCACCAATTAACTGAATAGCAAAGCTTGATAATGAGAGAATTGAAAAAGGATCTATGCTATTCAAGCCAGGGTTTGAATTTATTTGTTTCGAAAGTTGTTCCACAATGAAGTAGATATTTTCACGGTATATAAGGAAACAGATTAATAGAGCAATTATACCGAGAATTAGAAATGCAACCAGCATCATTATCGATGCACCTATAAATTCACGTTTAAATTGTTTCCATGGTATTTTGAATAGGATAACCAATTGGTTTCTAAAAATAGAACTAAAAGATGCAAGGATTATAAATGTGAATATTACCCTGAAAGCAAAAGAACTTATTTGTTCTGAAGGAGTGTCAATCGGTAATGAATTAATAATCGTATTACGATTAAGCACAAGCCAAACAGAGAAGAAGCCAAGGGTTACTAAGAAAATTAATGATTTTATAGATTTGTTCTGTAATATTTCGTCTACAAAATTAGTGTTGGAATACATCGATACCCTCTCTTTCATATTTCTTATGTTACTTTTTGTTTGGATCTATATTTATCATTTGAATTTGAAAGATATCACTGTATGTTATGCCCAGGACTCGCATCTCTTCTTTCAATGAACGCCAGGGTTCAATCTTGATAGATTTAGTGGTTTGATCTCGTAAGGTATATTCGTGTATATAATATGATTCCTCGTTTTTTCTCATGTATATCCTTTGTTCCTCCTTAAAATAATTAAAAATCTGTAGATATATAAAAATTACACATTAAGTACTAATTTCTAATCTGCATTTACTTTGGTTTTCTTATAGTAATCGTAATATCTTTTTAAGGATAAGTGAGTTTTAAAGCCAATTTGCTGCATGATTTGTTCAGTGGTGTTTTTCTGTTTGATTTTCCTTAAAACAAAGGTGTTTCGAAAATGTTGAGCAGAAATTCCCTTTCGAAGATTAGCACGTTTCACTTCTAAACGAATCATTTTTTGTACCGAGATTTCAGGGCATCATCGTCATAGCTCCAATGGTATGTCCCACGAGTGAAATCAAAAGCAACAAATAATGGATCGTTACTGTGATACTTAGGACGAACAGGTTCAGGAATGGTTTTATAATAATGATATAAATGTAATTTGTCTTCTTCTTTCAAATGGATGGTGCGGTTTAATTTTGAGTCTTCAGGAATAGATAACGTATTACTTTCGAAATGTACATGTTTCATTTGCAAAGATACAAGTTCTCGTAAAGATAATCCGTAGTCCAGGAGTAGGATTATAATAGAAAGATTACGTTCTATTATCATAGGGCGTGTAGAACTTTGCTTTTCTGTTAGGCCTTCTAATGAAGAAGCTACTTGTTTTAGGCGTTTCTCCTCTTGTGGAGAAATGAAATCTTCTTTACGCAATGCACGATTAGGTGGATCTATATGAACAACACTTTCTATCGGGCTTGGTAAATCTAAGTATTCGTACAACCTGTTTAGGACGATGTATATACGGTGTACAGTTTTATCAGAGTATTGGCGTTCTTCTTTTAAATAGTCAAAAAATGCTTTGAAATCTTTTTTGTGTAGTGATTCCCAAATATTATTTTCAGTGAACTTTTTTGATTGGTGCAGCCATCGAATAAAACTTTCCACATCGTATATATAACGCTTGATCGTAGAGGGTTTTCTTCCTTTCTCAGATAAAAAAGTAGAAAAGCCCTGGATTGTATTTTGGTTTTTATGTTTTATCATAGTCAATCATCCTATTTTTCTAAGTTTTTGACACGAACATATCCTACGCTTTTGTTATATCTACATTCCATCTGATTTTCTTTGCAGCTCAAGAATATCAGGTCTACGCTCTTTACTCATTTGTTTTACAGGCCAAAACAAATCGGCAAGATACCACAGAATACGAGCATCCATATCTAGTTTCTTTTTACATGTTTTCCACAGTAACTCCATGTCTATATCGAAATCTATTGGTGGGATATCATGTGCCATTTCTAATTGGAAAATAGCTGTAATTTCATTTTTTTTATTCTCTAGAAAACGATAAGCATAGGTATAAGCATCCTTTTCACACCAAGGTAATTCATCGAAAGTATCCGCAGTCTCCATATAATTCAAGTGATAATCACTTTGTAAAGTTGACCATCTTTCCCTAAAGAAGTTCAATTGCTCACAATGTCTCAACTCATGAACTAACAAAAATACAAGAGTCCAATACAATTGGTCTAAACCATATCTATTTATAATTAGGTCTTCAAATATAACGACTATATTTTTTTTATTCCACTTATATTGCTTATTACTATTGCCAAAAAAACCACCTTCAGCTCCAGCGTCTAAAACGGCACGCACTTCTTTTTCAAATTGCGGTGTTAGACGATTGCGTGTAAAGAACTCTTCTGTAGTTGTTATGTAAATTTCAACCCGTAACGTTCTTATTTGTATTGGCATTAAGTTTAGAATTTGTATCAATTGTAGTTCAGAAGCATATCTTTCTTGATTATAAATTTCCACTATTTTCTCCCACTCCTCTATTTTCTATCTATCTCTTGTTCATAGCGTTTAACGACCCGATAAAAAGTAGGGCTAGTCATATTGCATCTTTTCATAGCGTATAGCGCTGTGATCTTACCTTCATTCCATTGATTATAGGAATCGATGAATTCTTGGGTTATCTCGGTTTTAGGTCTCCCTAAATGCTTTCCCTTTTTCTTTGCTGATTCAATGCCTTCACGTTG
Organism: Bacillus cereus; assembly: GCF_015071065.1. Lineage (GTDB taxonomy): Bacteria > Bacillota > Bacilli > Bacillales > Bacillaceae_G > Bacillus_A > Bacillus_A cereus_BA. Next base: position 5,285 of record NZ_VOVA01000049.1, read on the forward strand.
GCGAGTTTTTATTTTCGTTCGTTCTTCTTCAGCAAGCCAGGATAAGATTTGGAGTACCAAATCAGTAATAAGATTCCCCAAACTATCTTTATATTGAGTTGTATCTAGAAGCGGCATGTCTAATACGACAATATGAGCTTGTATACTTTGGGTAATATCTTTCCATTCCTGAAGGATAGCTTCTTTATTTCTTCCGAAACGATCTAGGGAATGAATATATAAAATATCATTTTTTCTTAACATGCGTTTTAAGAGTTGGTATTGCTCACGGTTAAAATCTCTTCCGCTTTGCTTATCGATAAAAATATCTCGCTCGTCAGTAATGAGGTGTTTCATTGCTTCAAGTTGACGATCTTCATTTTGATCTTTGCTACTAACTCTTATATATCCGAATTTTCTTGTATTCAAAATAAATAGACATCCTTTCAAAAGTGCTTCTAATGAAATTATAACAAAAATCACTTCAAAAGGTATCAATAATTATTTAGTACTCCAAAAGTGTATTTTTAAACCTTTTGAAGTACTAAATTCAGTAGAGTTTACACTACTAAAAAAGGTGTACCTTTTGAAGTGGTGTTGTAGAGTTTTTTTTACAAAGAAGTAAATAAGGTAAATAACTGCATATAGTTATAATTAATTAGCGTAAAAGAATCCAGAACCGTATTATTTTATAAATAGAAAAAAGAACTCGTTTTGGTGTGGCATTAAAACAAAGTTTGATAATATGTAAAAAAGTTTGATCAAAATCCTGTGTTGATGTGCAGGGTTTTTTCTTATTCAGCAATCGGGCCAGATTGTGAAGCAATACCCACTTGAGTAACTTAATTCAAATGGGTTCTTTTTATTTTATAATCAATTAAACAAATTAAACAAATTATAAAAATTATTCTTAATAAAATTTAACATTAGTTTAATATTATTTAAAAAAATATGTTAAAGTAATATTAATAAAAATAAACGGAGGGCAAAGCTGTGGATATTAACAATATTCCAAACTGGATTTTAGCCTTGGAAAATGAGGATTTAGAGTTTGTTAAAAACTTAGTACTTCATTCGGGTTCTTTAAAAGAGATTGCAAAGGTTTATGAGGTATCATACCCAACAGTAAGACTTAAACTTGATCGATTAATCGATAAAATAAAAATGAATGATGCCGTAGAAAACGAGGGATTTATTAAATTTATCAAGAGCCTGTCGATTGATGATCGCATAAGTGTAGAGGATGCAAAATTGATTATTGAAAAATATAAACAAGAAAGAGATGGGGAATAATGGTTCTTATTTATGCTGGTATTTTAGCTGTTCAATTTTTCTTATCAAGTAGAAACAATATCTATTGGGGGGCAATTTTACCAGTAGCACATATTGTATTTCTAACATGGTTGTTTATAACGAATCGTATTGAAAGTACTATTGGTTTTATCCTTTATCTATTATTAGGGATGTTTTTCTTATGTATAGAATGGAATCTAGGTAGAAAGTATTTTCATAAGAAGATACAAAAAGAATTGGATAAAATGAAAACTCACGACATGAAATAGAGAAAATAGTTGTTAAATATGCGCATATTAATTCGTATTTTCTATATTCCACAATCG
>NZ_VOVA01000005.1 GCF_015071065.1 Bacillus cereus
GTTGCTCCTGTTGCTCCTGTTGCTCCTGTTGCTCCTGTTGCTCCTGTTGCTCCTGTTGCTCCTGGCGGAATTGGAGTAAGACTAATTAGTTGTGTTAATAGATTGAATAAGAGTTGAAAAGTTGATGGAGCAAAACAAGTCTGTATAGAGAAGAAGAAATCTGCAAGAGCGCTGTAAAATTGTTGTAATAGTACAGACAATTGCCCCAAGTCTGGATTAGGAGATTGTAATTCATTTAAAATACTTTGAACTAACTGTTTTAAATAATCTCCTTCTGTAGTAGGTAGTAATAAATTTAGTAAATCTAAGAGTTGGTTAAACAAGTTGATTAATACCAATTTATTTGCAGCATTTGGAGTAGCAAAAAACGTTGGTATAGCTATTATTAAAGCATTTAGTAAACTAATCAATTCATTTAATTGTGAATTGCTAGGACAAACTACCTTCGGCTCACAACAACCACCTGTAATAATAATTGAATCACAGTGATTATTATCAGAACAATCATTATGTTTCATATTTTTCCTCCTTACTTATTTATTTTCCGAGTACCTTTCTATTCTAAGAGTTATTGAATATATAGTTATATTTTATTAGCTTTGAGTAATAATTTCCTCTTAGAAAAGAAAGCGCTACTAATAATTAAACAATAAAAAACGCTGTTTTAATTATCTTCACGGCTCTCATATTAATTATATGTCCCTAAAAACTTAATGATTAGATTATATACCTAAACTCAGTAACACATTTTAAAATTCCACATGTCCTTTTAAATACAAATCATATTGACTATATTAGTATATAGCCGTGTCTCTAATAGGAAAATTCTCATACAATAAAACATGGGACAAGCTTTATCTTAGCTAGCCCCATAAATTTAAAATAGAGGTGAAATATTACATGCCTATTATTCAACCTTTTATGGCATCCAGAAGATTCACGTCCACTTTAGGTGCCGGTACTGGTACTGGCGCGGCTTTCGCAATTGCTGCTACAGCATGCTTAAACGACTCTGGTACTACTGCAACAGCATTTCCCACTTACACATACTACAATCTTTATGTCAATGGAGTCATTCAACCTAGTGTAAACTCAACTGTCACTACAGGACCTACTGGTGCAATTACCATTCCAGGTGGAGATGCATTAGATCCTGGAATTCCAATTACAGTTGAATTTATCATCACTTAATATCTATTTTTTCAGTCAGACAGATTACTCAAATATGAGAATCTGTCTTTTTTAATGAATAGTAATAAATTGTAAAATAATTGATGAACCTAGTAAAGGCGGTTCAGAATCTACTAAAATCAACTGACCAGCAGTAACTTTGTAAAAAGGCTGTGGCTGAAGAATTCCATTTATAAACAAATTAATATATGAAACGTCATCTGGAGAGAGTATTTGTGTTGTACCATATTCAGGTATCCCATCAGCATTTGTATAAATAAGCTTTTCTCCATCTGAAAAAGTAAAGTATAGTATATTTGACGTTTGTATATTACCAATAGGACCAGTTGCTCCTGTTGTTCCGGTTACACCTGTTGCCCCGGTTGTTCCAGTTACACCTGTTTCTCCGGTTGCTCCAGTTGTTCCGGTTACACCTGTTGCCCCGGTTGTTCCAGTTACACCTGTTTCTCCGGTTGCACCCGTTGTTCCGGTTGTTCCGATTGCTCCAGTTGCCCCGGTTGTTCCGGTTACACCTGTTGCCCCGGTTACACCTGTTTCTCCGGTTGTTCCGGTTATTCCGATTGCTCCGGTTACACCTGTTGCACCCGTTGCACCCGTTGCACCCGTTGCACCCGTTGGAATTCGAATAACTGGAAGTGGTGGAAATGTAGGTCCAATATTTTCAAAAATTGATGTTTCATTATATTTCTTCAATTTACCACCCCCTTTCACTTAATAATTATTAAATGTATATTTCTTTTAAATGTTAAAAAACGCATTTACATTTACAATTCCTGTTAATGAAAGTTATTATATTTCTTATCAAATTAATATAACAACTCCATAACTTACAGGATCAACATTAATCTAAATTTGCAGGAATTTCCCCTCGCTATTCCATTTCAATACGTAAGGTAATCATTTTCCAATCCTATATGCAATACTGCTTTGACACTCAACTGTGTGTCTCTTTTATACGAAAAAAGCTATCTAATTATAGATAGCTTTTTCATAATATATTAAGAAGCAGGATAATAAATTGTCATACTCAATCTTGTTAATGTTTCTCCTAAATTGTAATAAGCATGTGATCGATCCGCCTTAAATCTAATGGAATCACCACTTTTCAAATTATATTTACCCCCATTTACCTCAATTGTTAACTCTCCATCAAACACGGTTATAAATTCTTCCGTCCCTTTTTTATGAGCTTCCGCACTCAAACTTCCATTTTTTTCAATTTCAATCATATATATTTCAAATTGTCTATTTTCTTGGAACGAGAATGAAGGAAATACTCTATACCTCCCGTTATCTTCGGACAATATTTGGATATCATTCCGTAAAACTATAGTCGTATCTGGTTGTGGATCATTTATTAAAGAAGTAAAGGAAACCTTTAGTCCATTAGCGATTTTCCAAATTGTTGTAATCGTAGGACTAGATTCTCCTCTTTCAATTTGCCCAATCATTGTTTTACTCACACCTGTTAATTGTGAAACCTTTTCCAAACTCAGTTTTTCTTTCTGACGAATAGCTTTTAAATTTTTTGCAAGGATAATTTGAATTTCCTCCATAAAAAACACTCCTATACCATATACAATATAACGACCATTATGTATAATAAAAAGCACACGTTATATTGTTCTTTTCGGTCATTATAACACACGAATCAGAGGGGGGTTTTGAAATGCCTATATTTTCTTTTTTATTATTCGTCTTTATTAGTAGTTTCACACCAGGACCTAACAATTTTTTAGCTATGACATATGCCCAGCAATATGGATTAAAAAGAAGCATTACATTTTGCTTAGGCGTGGCATTCGGTTTTTTCATCATCACTTCATTATGTAGTTTCTTTAATATTGTACTTATAAACATACTGCCAACAATTGAATTCCCTTTAAAAATTTTAGGTGTAGCTTATATGTTGTATTTAGCTTTTAAAATACTCACTAGTAAAGGTAATACAGATACAAATGAAAAAAGTAATAAAAACTTATTTTTAGTAGGAATTATGCTTCAATTTGTTAACCCGAAGGGAATTTTATTCGGACTGACTGTAGTATCAACTTTTATTCTCCCTTACTACCATTCATATTCTAGTTACCTTCTCTTCTCATTATTTTTAGGTATAGTCGGTTTAATGAGTACATTTAGTTGGTGTCTATTCGGATCGATGTTTCAAAAACTTTTATTAAAACATAACCGAATATTTAACATTATTATGGCAGTTTTATTAGTGTTTAGCGCCATTTCAATTGTTATTAACTAGTTCTATACTCATTTTAATTCATAAATATTCAGATGAAAATATTTATGAATACAAAAAAAAGCGGTTTCTCTTTCCACGAGAAACCGCATCACATCAATATTTCCGTTAAATTTTAAACTGACTCGTATACAGATCAAAGTAAAACCCTCCATCTTCCATGAGAGTTTCATGATTTCCTCTCTCTAAAATACTTCCATCTTTTATTACAAGTATTTGATCTGCTTTTTCAATTGTTTTGAGTCGGTGAGCAATTACGAAACTTGTTCGCCCTCTCATTAAATTATTTAATCCTGCTTGAATTTGTAATTCTGTTCTCGTATCAATATTAGATGTGGCTTCATCAAGAATTAATATATCTGCATTTGCTAAAATTGCTCGTGCAATCGCAAGAAGTTGTTTTTGTCCCTGACTTAAATTCGATCCTTCCGAAGCAATTTCCGTTTCATATTGATTCGGTAAATGCTTAATAAAAGAATGGGCAGATGCTGCCTTTGCTGCATTAATTACTTCTTCATCACTTGCATCTAATCGTCCATAACGGATATTATCCATAATCGTCCCTGCAAATAAATACGTATCCTGTAAAACAACCCCTATTTTACTCCGTAAAGAATTAATATCATAATCCTTTATATCTTTTTCATCAATGCTAATTTGTCCTTTCGGAATGTCATAAAAGCGAGTTAACAAATTAATAATTGTTGTTTTTCCTGATCCAGTTGGACCGACTAAAGCGATTGTCTCCCCAGGATTTGCCTCAAGACTCACATCTTTTAAAATCATGTTGTCCTGTACATATCCAAACGAAACTTTCTCAAGCGTAACGCGTCCTTGTAAATTTTGTACAAGTACTGCATCTTTTTTATTTTGAATTTCTGGTACTTCATCCATAATTTCAAAGACACGTTCTCCTCCAGCAACTGCGGCTTGAATCGTATTCATTAAAGTTGCAAATTGACTAAGCGGTCTTGAAAATTGACGAGAATAGTTAATAAATGCAGCAATGACACCTACTGTTGTCATTCCGTTTAATACCATAACCGATCCAGTTCCAATTACAAGCCCCATTCCTAAGTTATTAATAAAGTTCATACTTGGAAAAATAAATGATGAAAACGTTTCAGCCTTCGTTGCTGAAATTCTTAACTGTTCGTTAATTTCATTAAAGTTATGTACGGTTTCTTTTTCTTTTCCGTATAACGTAGTTACGTCTGCACCTGTAATAGCTTCCTCAATAAATCCATTTAATTCCCCTAAATCCTTTTGACGCTTCGCAAAGTTTTTACCACTATAAGCAACTAGTTTTTTTGTAACGAAAAACATAATAGGTACTGTAATTAAAGTGACAATTGCTAAAATCCAATCTAATGAAAACATCGCAATTGTTACACCTATAAACGTTAACGCTGATGAAATAATTTGCACAACACTTTGTGTCAAAGCTTGATTTAAGTTATCAATATCATTTGTCACACGGCTCATTAAATCACCTTGCGAACGTACATCAAAGAATCGCAGCGAAAGTGTTTGAATTTTCTCGAAAATATCTTGTCTTATTTTTTGTATAGTCTTTAATGCAACATTAATCATTACAAATGTTTGTAACCAAGTTAGCAATACGGTTATCCCATATATTGCAATGAGCAGCATGCACATTCTCGCTGTCCCGCTTAAATCCTTCGGTACAATGTATTCATCAATGATGACACCCATATAATATGGCCCAAGTAAACCGAGTAATGTCGTGATAAATACAAGAATAATAACGAACATAAGAGATGCTTTTTGATACCCCATGTAGTTCCATACTCGCATTATAGTTCCTTTAGTATTCTTTGCTTCTCCCTTTTTCGGATCGTTACGTCCACCTTTATTTCCAAATTGCCCTTGAAAATTACGCACGCTCTTCCCCTCCTTCTTGCTGCAGGTTACCACCTTGGGAAAGATAAATTTCCTGATACACTTCACAAGTTGCCAATAAAGCCTCATGCGTACCATTTCCAACTAATTCACCGCTATTCAAAACGAGGATTGTATCAGCATCTATAATAGAAGATATTTTTGATGCAATTAAAAATGTCGTTGTGCCACTATATCTCGTCCTTAGCGCTTCCTGTATTATAGCTTCTGACTTCGCATCAACTGCCGATGTAGAATCGTCTAATACAAGAATAGATGGCTTTCTCACTAGGGCTCTTGCAATAGATATACGTTGTTTTTGACCGCCAGATAGATTGGTTGCACCTTGTGTTAAGTTATATTGATAAGAGTCGTCCAGCTTATTGATAAACTCAGTCGCACAAGCGGATGAAGATGCTAATTCCAATTCATCATAAGTTGCATCTTCTTTTCCATAACGTAAATTCTCTTCTATACTGCCTGAAAAAAGAAGTGCCTTTTGTGGAACGAAGCCAATGGAAGCACGAAGTTTTTGCAAATCGTATGCTTTCACATTAACATCATCTATACATATTTCACCTTGATCAACATCGTAAAGTCGTGGCAATAGTTTCGCCAATGTAGATTTACCACTTCCGGTAGATCCAATAATTCCTATTTTTTCACCTTTACGTACGGTAAATGAAATATCTTTTAAAACATATTCATTATTTTTCGTATAACTATAGCTAACATTTTTAAACTCTACATTACCATCCACTTGTTTAGGTTCATATACGTCGCCTACAGTTGTAATATCAACTTCAGTATGTAGGACTTGTTGTACACGATCAGCTGATGGAAAAGCACGGGAAATTTGAATAAATACCATACTAATAGACATAAGTGACATTAAAATGATATTTAAATAGTTAATAAAAGCTAAAATGGCCCCTACTTGGAGTGTACCGTTAAAAACTTTCTCGCCACCAATCCATAAAGTTGCTACAATCCCGCTATTTACAACTAGCATAATAATTGGCATCATCAATGAAATAATTTGTATAGCACGAATATTTATTTCAGTTAAACTTGTATTAACTTTCTCAAACTGTGAGATTTCATATTTTTGTCTTACATATGCTTTTATAACACGTACACCAGATAAATTTTCTTGTAGCTTTGTATTTACTTTATCTAATGCTTCTTGTACTCGTTTAAATGAACCGCTCGCTTGACCTGCAATCAATACAATTGCAACTAATAAAACAGGTACCACAACAAGTAAAATTGGAAATAGGTCTCTCGCTGTTACAAAGACTATAATGATACTTCCAATAAATAATAACGGTCCACGGACAAGTACGCGTAACGTCATCGTCATTGCTGATTGAATAGATGTAATATCATTTGTCACGATTGTTAATAATTTACCTGTTCCAAATGAATCACGATTTTTGCTAGAAAATGTTTCTATTTTCGCAAACACATCTTTTCGTATGTCTGTAGCGAAATTAACAGCAGCTTTTGTAGAATACATCATACAACCAAGTCCTCCAACTAAACCGATCGCTGCTGCCCCTATCATAAGAAGCCCCATTTTTATTACATAATTCAAATCCCGGTTTGCAATTCCAACATCAATAATATGTTGCATTATTGTCGGTTGAATTAAGTCCATCGCAACCTCAAGTACCATAAATAGCGGTCCAATAATAGCGAAGAACATGTATGGTTTTAAATACTGTAACAACTTGCGAAATGATTTCATACATAATCTCCTTTTTTCATGAAATTACCATTGAATAATTCATATTCCTCCTTATTTAAGCGATATAGTCTGTAATTTCTTCATTAATCCTATTATATTATGCAAATTAATATTTAACATTATTAAATGATAAGCATTTATGACTTTCCGGTCAATAAATGTGCTTTATCTTATGGAAATACAAAACCCACATTCTTAATGGAAAGAATGCGGGTTTTTTTATATTTGTTCAATTGTAAAATTCAATCGCGAATCATTATTTTTAGATGAGTTTCACGTGTGAAAATTTATTTTAATAGGATTATTACCTTTATTCTCTATCAAAAGCATCTATATAAATATTTAAAACTCCGTTAAAACTGGGAATTTATATCCTTTAAAATCTAATTCTTTATTACTTCGAACCATCAAATACTTACTAGACTGTAATTCTTTATATTGTACATCATCAATCCCTAATTGATCTGGGCAAAAATAAAATTCAATCTCTGTAAATGATTCAGGGATTCCCTCACATAATTCATCTAAAATCGGAAGTACTGGAGCAAATACTCCATATAACTTTAGCTTTTCATTTTCTACTTCATAAACGATCATCGCATCTAGTTTCTTAGAATAATATAGTTTCTCATTCCATTTTAAGTCATACATTTTCAAATAAAACGAAGATCGATAATTTATTGTCGAAAACATATTAGAAAGCCTTTGACTATTTTCTATGATTTCATTTATTAAATTTCTATCCTCTTCATTATAAAAATCTAACTTTCTAAGTATAGAATCTTTATTATTCTTATTATCATACAGTATAGTCATCAGATATTCCTGCACAATTTGAAATCCAAATGATTTATATAGTTCAGGGGTTTCAGTAAACAAGAAAGCACATTCAAATTGCTTATCAATTTCTTCTATCATCTTATTAAGCAATTGTGTCATTAGCCCTTGTCTACGAAAATCAGGAAGTGTCATTATTGATTGAATACCCGCTGCATTTATTTTTTTACCATTAAGTAGTAACGGAAGTGAAAATGCCGCAACATTTGCAATCGCATTATCATCTTGTATAAATGATAAAGCTTTATATGTATAATCCCAATATCCTTTCTCTGAAAAATCATGTAATGTTTGACTTGTAATCCCAAACACTTCTTCAAATAAAGGAAATAACTGCTCTCTTTTCGGTTCTTCCAATAGAATATTTGCAATTTTTTCAACATTACCCATATTGTACCTCCATATGTCGATTCCATTAAATTAGATAAGCTTATAAGATCTACCCAAAAATAATAGTCCTTATAATTCAATATAGTATCATAAAACATAAAAAAATCATCCAATTAATTTTATGTTTTGACTATTTAAATCAAAGTCGGATAAACTAATATTAAGATTGTTGAATATTAATAAGTTTATTATATAAAAATAGTGCTTTCTAACTAGTTTTTACTAATAGAAATGCACCATTTATAAAAATATTATTCACTTATTATTTTGTTCCTTCAAGTCGCTCCTTCGTACTTATTTCTTCACCCCTAATACGCTTTTCAAACGTCTTTCTCCAACTAGTAGACAGTGCATTTACTTCTAAAATCCTTTTTAATCCTTCAGAGTTTTGTTTTTCTTTATGCATTATGCGATTCGCAAACGAAATTGACACACCTTTTGGATCAGGCCTCAACAATTTCAAAGTATCTACCGGTAATATCCACCCTTCTTTTAATACTCGAAAATAAAAACCTGTGTATCCTGTATCTTGAAAATATAATGGTAGCTTTGGAATATTATATTTCTTCGCTAATTTAAAACAAGGTTGTCTTGGCTGCGTTACTTGTACAATCGCTTCTCCGAGTTGAAACGTGTCACCAATACAAACATCTTCTTCACGCATTCCGCTTACTGTTATATTTTCACCGAAAGCCCCATATACAAGTTCCTGATTCAACTCTTTTTCCCAGTAAGGATAGTGGTCACCAGTATAAACACAAACCGCTTTATCTACCCCTCCATGATGACCTAAATCCGCCTGTCCATCTCCATTAAACTTTAAAAATGATAAAAAAACAGGTTCCTTTACTTGCTTTTTATTTATCCCTGTTTGAATTAACTTCCCACCATACATAACCTCTTTTGGCAATCCTATATTTAAAGATAGGATTTCATATACTTTAGTCATTCAAATCCCTCCTCTTACTTGCGGCACAACTTTTCAAAAGACTCATTTATTATTTCAAACCCTCTATCTATTTCTTCGTTTGAGATAACTAGAGGTGGTAAAAAGCGTAGTACATTATCAAATATCCCCGCTCCAATACTTATAAGCCCATTCTTCCAAAAATCTTCAATTAGCTTCACTGTTAGTTCTTTTGCAGGTTCTTTCGTTATGCGATTCGTTACAAGTTCCATTGCAACCATCGCACCGATTCCACGAACATCACCTATCACTTCGTACTTTAATTGCATTTGATGTAGATGTGACATTATTCTATTTCCAATTTGCTGAGCCCTTTCAACTAGATTTTCTTCTTCCATTATTTCAAATACAGCAAGACCGGCTGCACATGATAACGGACTCCCGGCAAAAGTTCCACCAATTTGTCCTCTCCCAGGAATGTCCATCAACTCCGCACGACCGACAATAGCACTTAATGGTAAACCGCCAGCAATTGATTTTGACAAAGTCATTATGTCAGGTTCTATATGAAAATGTTCCGTTGCAAACCATTTCCCTGTTCGGCCAAATCCAGTTTGCACTTCATCCATTATCATTAAAATACCGCATTGATTACAAATTTCTCGTAATCGTTTTACAAATGAAATGGAAGGAACAATAAACCCACCCTCTCCTTGTACTGGTTCCATTACGATTGCTGCTACTTTTTCAGGTGATACTTCTTCTAAAAACTTTTCAAACTGATAGATAACTTGAGAATCCACTTCTTCAGGAGAAACCCCTTCTTCAGCTCTGTAATAGTACGGATACGGCAATATATGCATGTCTGAAACGAACGGACCAAATCCTGCTTTATATGGAGTTTCTTTGGTCGATAGAGACATTGTCATTAATGTTCTCCCATGAAATCCTCGTTCAAACGAAATTATTTTACTCCTCCCTGTTACTTTACGTGCGATCTTTACAGCATTTTCAATCGCTTCCGCACCACTATTGGCAAACATCGTTTTTTTCTTACTTGTACCTGTCACTTTCTCATTAATTTTCTCCGCTAAAGTAATATAATTTTCATATGGAGTTACATGAAAACAAGGATGAATAAATGATTCTGCTTGTTTTTGTACCGCTCTTACAACTTTCGGATGACAATGGCCAACATTTTGCATACCAATTCCACCAGCAAAATCAATAAACTGATTTCCATCTACATCTGTTATTATCGCTCCCCTTGCTTCTTTTACATATAAAGGCGTTAAATGATATATTCCTGTCGGTACAGCCTCCTCATACCTTTTTTGAAGCACTTGTGAATAACTGCCCGGTAATACGCTAGATTTCAACAATTCTTCTTCACCTCATCTAATTTTTTAATCAATCCATTTCTGATAAAATGATTATAAATCCCACAAAACCATTGTTCAATTCAATTATTTATATAATAATGATAGGTATATCCTATGATTAAACTTGAGGTGATTTCAATCGAATTACGACAATTAGAATACTTTTTAGCTGTTTCGAAAGAATTACATTTCACAAGAGCAGCCGAGAAATTAAATATTTCACAACCTTCACTAAGCCAACAAATACGTGCATTAGAACATGAAGTAGGAATGCCACTTTTTGATCGAATTGGTAAAAAAATATCTTTAACTGAAGCAGGAAAAGTTTTATTATCGCACAGTAAAACAATCTTTCACGAAGTCGAACAAGCCCGTTCTGCCATTCAAGATTTAAACGGATTACAACATGGATCCTTAACAATCGGCTCATTGTTAACCGTCGTAAATTATTTACTACCACCAGCCATTTTAAATTTCAATAATTTATATCCGAATATTGAACTTTCTGTATTAGGTCTTCGTACAGGGGAAATTCGTGAAAAATTATTACAAAATGAATTAGATATTGGCATTACATTTCTTCCAGTGCAAGATAAAGAGATTGTTTCTATCCCACTATATAAAAGTGAACTTACATTAGTCGTGCCAACCGGTCATGCTTTAACTGAACATGATCGTGTATCTATTGCAGAATTACAGAACTATCCTTTAATTCTTTTACCTAAAAATTTCTTTTTAACTGAACTAATTACATCCCATTGTCAAAACTTTAACTTTAAACCAAAACCAATTTTAGAAATTAGTACAATGGAATCTTTAATTCAAATGGTCTCAAAAGATATGGGAATTACAGTGTTACCAAAACCGTATATAAACTTTTTGCAAAGTGAGCACATACAAGCTATTAAAATTGAAAACCCCACTCCAACAATAGATATAGGACTTATTTATAGAAAAGATAAATATATGTGCGCTTCTACCCGGGAATTTATTGAGCAACTAAAAATAACAGTACATTCTCTACAAAAAAAAGCATAAAAAGAGATTATCCTATGAAGCCGCTGCACAACGACCTAATAGAATAATCTCTTTTCATTATGAAATAAAACCGATACGTATAAACTCATATAATTTTAGTGTACCTTTTTTGAGATTGGAATATATTTCGTAAAATACGCCCCCACTAGCAACAATACGATTGAGACTAGCCAAGTAAAAATACCGCCAAAATGAAGCCAATATGCAAACAAATTTAAGATTGCAATTAAAAAGCAACAAATCGAAGTTACTAAACTTTTCAATCCTTTTATCCCTGATTTTTTTCTTTTTTGATAAGTTATATACATCGAAGCGACTAGAAAAAAGATAAGAACAATTGGTAACATAACTTGTAGCAATGGCACCGCCTCCTATATATTTGAACTCCCCTTTGTATTACCATATTATTGCTTTTTAATCTTTAGGAGTCATTTCATTTTTCTCTTCTCTCCAAAAGTCAGCATAAGTTTTATTTTTAAAGTTCACATTCACCTCAGAAAACGGAAGGTTTTCTCCAACTTTCAATGAATGCCACTCGTTGAAAAGTGGAGATCCGAAACAAATATTCATTGTACGATCATGTAAATCAAATAATACAGAATGCAAAGTCCCAAACCACTCTTCATAATTATGTACTGTCAACCCTATAGGATATTCACATTCTACTAGTTCTTTTAAAGATTCCATGTTCACCTGTTCATTTCGGTTTAAATGTTCATGTAAAATATGATATCTCTTAGTAGATTGTTCTAGTCTTCTATTATTTAATTTTTGAATGGATGAACTAATCGCATGATTAGTTGATACGATAAAAACGCGACTGTCATCTTCCATTGTTGTTATTGATTTATGCCCGTCAAATATTTCAATGTGCGCTGCTTTGAAAGGATCAGCTACAATAATATTAATATTACTTGCAATTGGCAGTTCTTTTATTAATGATATAGCTTCCTGGACATTTTTACATTTCTCCAATAATACTCGAATTACTGCAAAACACTGCAAACCATTTACCATCGGCTTTCTTAAACCTTCAATGTTCCCTACAGGTTGACCACACGCCGAAAATGTAACAGATAGCCCATGCACGTTAACTCCTTCTGTTCGGCCAAAATATTGAGTAGAAAAGCCACTATGTGCATACGCACCTTCAACATGCGTCGAGCAAAAACGCATATCATCTATTTTTGGTGACAAATCATAATTTCTTAATACATATGTATGCTCTGAATCCGTTTTTTTAGGTAATACTGCACAATGACTACAACCTGCTTTTAATAGTGTCTGATAATAATACATCATATTCCTTGAAGGAATTTTCAATACTTCGCAAAAGCCTTCAATTTCTTCATTAATTCCTGGACAATATTGTTTTAGTACATTTCTAGATTTTTTCCAATGGTTGTGTGATATTGAATTTTCTCGCTGTATAAATTGTGAAATGAGATACGGATGTTTCTTTACGAATTCCCCTTGTTGCTTACCAATTTCATAATGATTTCCTTTTAGTGACGAAAAATACCCCTTTACTTGATACACCTTAAATTCCCCCTCACATTGAATATATCCATATCATACCAAAAGTCTTTTGTTCATTCTTGATGTTTTCCGCTATTTTCCACACACATTAACAATCCTTTTTTCTTTTCAATCAGGTCAGTTAATAACTATTTGATATCTACTCAAAACATTGTTAACTATCATAAATCTAGATGGATATCACCAGTTTTACAATCGTTTCTTACATTATTAGAGAGAATAGAAAAGTAAGCGAGTAATAACAAAAATGAGTAACTGCTCTAAAAAGCAATTACTCATTTTTGTTAAAACATTTGTGTTCATAACAGTAAATGTGTTTCAAAATCAATATGTACCTTATTTATTAGTTTGTCCCCCACCTGCAATTAATGTACTACCTGAATATGTACCTTTTTGCATAAACACTTGATTAATTAATTCTTTTTGTTCCGTTTGTGACATTACTCCTTTTCCTTCTCCTAAATTCCCACTTTGTAACTTCCAAATCTTGTTGTGATCAGCATCAGCCTTCTCATACTTTCCTTGTTTCCATCGTTCTAAAATATCTACATATGTATTTTTTTGCACAAGATCATTGCTATTTACAATTTCAATTAAACTTTCAATACGCTCTTGTGTAATAAAGATATATCCCCATTTTTGATCCGCTTTCGCTTTTTGATGTGCCATTTCATGTAATGCAGTCTGTATTTTCTCATCAGTCCATTTAAAATTTTTATTAAAACCACTATTCGGTAATGAATAGTTACCATTCTCTAAAAGCTTTGCATCTTCAGCCTTTACATTACTATCAGCTAACACTTCCACTGCTGGAGCGGCTGTTGATGTCTTTTTCGCAGTTGGTTTACTATGATTCAAATAATACAATATTCCATACGTTAAACCTACTCCAATTACTACCATCCCCGCGATGATCCCTAATACTTTAAATAGTGTTTTCATCTTGCATGTTTCCTCCCCGGTATCTCAGTTCTTACTTCTTAAATTTCCTTTCAAAAGAGAACATCCTAACTTATAAGATATAATTCCATCTCCTATCTTATTATATATATATATTTCCTTATATTGTATTTCTTTTTTTGTTAAATTTAAAGATTATTCTGTTAAATGATAAAAATTCTTCTCTACATTCAATTTTCCCTTGTACTTATAATGCTAAAAAATAAAAAACAACGAGTGCCATATATGACACTCATTGTTTTTTATTACGCACGATTCTCTTTTAACCACTTCGTAATAGCATCTAGTCTTGAAACATCAAAACGTCTTTCTTCGTCCACTTTCAAGTCCTTTAAACTATTCACAATTTCCAATTCATTGTTTCTTATACTTTGCGCTTCGATTAATTTGCAGTAGCCTTCTGTAAGGCTATTTAAATTTTCATAATAACGCTGGAACGGTTTAGCTATATGTAAATGTTTTTCAAAGTTTCTTCTTTTTTTCGTCTCATCAGATTCTTTCCGTTTTCTAAGCTCTTCATCATTCGTATATAAATAAAAATATTGATCTGGAAAACCAATTTCCTCATTTATCATCTTTTCTTTATAAAAGCTTTCTATTAAAGATAACGGCTGATTAAATATATCAAAATGGAAACACCAATTATAGCTAAGCGGCTGATAAATATCACCATCAAGTATTACTATTTCATATTGCTGTGATTTCTGCACTGCCATATTCCAGCGCTCCACTTGTTTTTCAAAATACCATGTTCTATGTTCATTTCTAGGTCTTTCAAATAAAAAGTTAACTTCAGGAATAATAACTGCACCGTAATTTTTTTCTAATTCTCGACATGTTGTACTCTTACCAACCGCGCTCGCTCCCTCAAACGCTATAATCCCCATATTTTCTCCCTCTTTCATTAGCTAATATCTCGTTGTTTCGACTTTCGCCCCCACAACTGTCTCCATAAAACGATTGAAGCAATTGAAAGCATTATTGTTGTAATAATACTACCTTCAATTCCGAATGTACCTCCGTGAAGCACTTCTGATCCATTTGTTACAGGCTTATATAGTGGCGTTGAATATATCGTCATACCACTAACTGCAAAACCGTAGATGTTATATTGCGCCCAATTCCAAATAGAATGCCACGCGCATATCCCCCAAAGACTACTGTCTTTTAATACGTAAAACGCTGCAAATACACCAACTAATATTATATTTGATATTGAAAGAATTGTAATACCTGGATTAAGTAAATGAAGAAAACCAAATAAAAATGACGTCACGGTAATCCCAATCCACATACGACTTCTAACAGAAAGAACTGGAAATAACCAACCTCGTACAACAATTTCTTCCGTTGCGCCTTGTATTAAAAAGGCGACTAAAGATCCCACAATACCAAATATGGTGGTTAGCGTAATATGTTGCATTTGGAGTTTTACATTCCCTGTTAATATGAGTACAATTACTGGTATTGAGATGAAGACAAATCCTATAAACGCACCTCTCAAATATCTTCTCATCCATTGATTTCTCCAAAAACCAATGGATGAGAATGACCTTTTCTCTACAAACCTAATCCATAAAAATACAAAAAATATAGCCCCGCCAAATGTTAATATCATCTCAATATTACTATAAATCGCTTTTATAAATGTTGTTTCTGCTCTCGGTAAAAACAGCATAAATAATATGAAAAATTCACCTAAAGTTAAAAATACAACTGCAAGTATAACAGCGAAAATAGGATGAACTTTTCTTCTTCCTTCTTTTGCTGCTTCAATTATTTTAAATTGTTTATTTTGCAATATTCTATCCCCCTCCTAATTATTGTACTCATCAGTATTCTTAAAATATATATAGCCTTTCCTTTAAACTTATTTTTTAATATAAATGATCTTGGTTTAGAATAAATCCAGATTTGGAATAATATACAAATAAAAGAGATGTCTTTGTGCCTTTTACCAATTTCTCCTCATATTACTTATTGGTATTACCAGCACTTGCTATTTCCCACCATTTGTTGTAAGATAGTAATTAAGGTCAATTTAACATTATATTTTCTTTGCATATTATCAAGTATCAATCAGGAACATCTTTGACTCCTTATGGGTTTTTGATAATATGTGAACTTTTATTTTAAATCAAATAAGGCCGATCATATTGTAATCTTTTTAAATTTTAGGAGGCATTACCATGACATTAACAGGTAAAGTAAAATGGTTTAACGGCGAAAAAGGTTTCGGTTTCATCGAAGTTGCAGACGGTAGCGACGTATTCGTTCACTTCTCAGCTATCACTGGCGACGGCTTCAAGTCTCTTGACGAAGGTCAAGAAGTTAGCTTCGAAGTTGAAGACGGTAACCGCGGACCTCAAGCTAAAAACGTTGTAAAGCTATAATTCAAACAATAAAAAGGTTGTTACCAGCTCGGTTAACAACCTTTTTAATATATAACTAAAATTTTTTACATAAAAGGAGTGGTTACATGTATCGCAATCGAAAGAACGATGTAGCAGAAGTACCACCAGAACAAACCCCTGTTTGGGAATGTGAATCAGAGGATTGTTTAGGATGGATGAGAAAGAACTTTTCATTTGAAGAAGAGCCTAAATGCCCTTTATGTAAAAGTAGCATGAAAAGCGGAGAACGTTTATTACCTAAAATAGGTTGATTTTTACAAGCCCCTCTTATTTTATTAAGATGGGCTTTTTAATAATGCCCATCCTCTACATCTGTTCGTACAACAGAATACATTAACGCATCGTGTTGTTTATTCCCTTGATGAATGTATCCACGTAACAGCCCTTCCTTTTGAAAGCCTATTTTCGATAACATATTACAAGAAGTTATATTTTCAGGATATGTAATTGCTCCAATTCTAAATAAACCTAAATCTCGAAATCCATAAGTAATAATTTCCCTGACTGCCTCTGAAGCATAGCCATTACCCCAATAACGAGGATGTAAGTCATATCCAATCTCTGAGCGTTTACTCCAAAGTTGCAAATTATTTAGTCCAATTGTTCCTACTAACACATTGGTTTCTTTCAATACAATTCCCCAACGTATTGCCTTTTTCTCATAGTAATTTTTCGAAAAAGATTCAATCATACGTGAAGCTTGTCCAAACTCAGTAAAAGAATTCATACCGTAATAACACGTTACCTCATCCAATGAGAATATTTCATATATTTTTTGACAATAAGATTGTTCTATTTCAACTAAGCGCAAGCGTTCCGTTTCTAATATAGGAAATGCCATAACCATAGGATCACTCCTTTCTCTCTACTAATTTATTATAGCAGAAAAAATATTTATAATTAGGAAAGTCCTCAATGTTCCACAAATCAAACATTTCTAGCGACGCTTTTCCTCTATATTCTATACGAACTAATGGTATACCTTCTTGCTTTTTGATTACCATTTGGGGCTCATACTATAATTATTATAAATCGAAGTTGTATTATTAAGAACTGTAAAGAGGTTGTTTTTATGACAAACTATAATTATTATACATATGTTCTCATGAACACCGTTATCTTTTCACCTTATTTCCTTTGATTCATACATTCATGTTAAAATATAGAAAATGGAAAATTCCTTTTCTTTTGGAGGTGCGTAAACTTTATGTATATTTTCATTGGCTTATCCCTCTTGCTCATTTTACTCATTTTTTTATTCGCAAAAAAATTCACACCAAACTCATTTATGATGACTAGTTTTAAAGGAAATAGCTTTAAGACATTTTCACTTGGTATATTAATCGCTGCCACACTCTCTCTTTCATACGGAATGTATCACGCAACAACATATCAACCTAGATATTTAGATATTAAATTACAAAATCAAAATTTTACTGTTTTCGGCAATGTTGGTGAGTTTGGTTATTTCTCAGAAGAATTGCTAAAGAAAGATGCAGAAGTTGAACTGTATTTTGTCTCTTGGGAAACAATACAATTAAATAATCCAGAAATAATAGTAGATTACCCTTCAGGCAAACAGGAAACATGGAAGCCTAATATAACAATAATACCTACAAATAAATTACAAGAAGAACATAATATAAAAGAACTTTATCAACTCTCCCCTTATTCATTTAAAGAATCTGGAAAAATAAAATTAACAATTACAGAAAATAACGCCGCACATCAAAAGGTTTCTATTCAAGTGAAATAAGTATAAATAAAATGTCCCTTCCATTATGCTGGAGGGACATTTTATTTATATGTATTTATTTTGACTGTTCATTCAATGTCGCAATTATTTCATTGGCAGTATTCTTTCCGTTTCCAATACAAGCACCAATTCCTACACCGTAATATGAAGCTCCAGCTAAGTATACATTAGGATGCAGAGCGGCCAATTTTTCTTGTAATGATTGAACAGCTTGATTATGTTCTAAATGATATTTCGGCATTAAATCTTTCCACTTTGTAACTTCAATTACTTCCGGTTCACCTTTAATTCCGAGGCTCTTTTCAATATCATATAAAGCAACTCGTACTAATTCTTCTTCACTATAACTTTTGATCGTTTCATATACTGGATTAGTGCTCTTATAAAACATTCTTACTAATAGCTTTTGTTTACCAGATGTATGTTTCCACTTCCTGCTTGTCCATGTGCAAGCATCACAATGTAAATCACTGTTTTCCGTTACGATAAAACCTGTGCCGTCAGCCGGTAGTTGTTCATCTAGTATGTCAAAACCTAAGTAAATACTTATAAGCGATGAATTTTTAAATTTATTAAAATGCTCATTTAACTCATTAGACTGTAATAAAGTTTGTGCGATATCATGTGGCGCTGCTAAAACGACATAATCAGCTTGTATTGTCTCATGATTTGCAAAAGAAATATCATATCGATCCCCTTTTTTACTTATCGCTGTTGTTACAGCCCCTTTTTTAATGACCGTCTCATTAAGTAGCTCTTCTAAGCGATCAATAATTGTAGATAGTCCACTTTTAAATGATACAAATTTTTTATTTCCTGCTGACTGAAATTGTTTTTTATTCTCTTCAAAACCTTTAATAATACTTCCGTATTTATTTTTATACTCAAGTAAATATGGTAACGTAGATGCCATTGTAAGCTCATTCAATTTACCGGAATATACACCTGAAAGCACTGGTGCAATTTGTCTTTCCACTAACTCTTTCCCTAAAAAGCTTTCTAAAAATACGGCAAGTGATGTATCCTTTGTAAACTCCTTATTTTTCGTAATAAAATCTTTTAAAGCAACGATTTTTCCTTTTGTTGATACTAGCGTACTGCTAAATAATGATTCAACACTCATAGGAATCCCAAATATAGTGTCAGAAGGAATTGGATGTAATATGTTATCAGAGTATATGTAAGAAATACCTGTTTCGTTATATACCATTTCATTTTCTAAATTTAAATCTTTTACAAGCGGCAAAACATGTTCATTACGAGCTACGATAGAATCTGCTCCAGATTCCATAATAAAATCATTTTCTTCCACACTGTGGATTTTACCACCTAAATACTCTTCTTTCTCAATAAGGACTAAATTTAAGTCTATATTATAATCCTTCTTTAATTTTTCTAAGTAAAACATAGTAGTAAGTCCAGTAATACCTCCACCAATGACAACGACTGTTTTCATATTTGCTGCGCTCCTAACCGATACTATTAATAAATCCTATTATATTATACCCAAAATTCCTCATATTCGACTAGCAGCTTGCGCATTCTGTAAGAAATTAGACAATATATATGAATGTATTTCTAAATTACCAAATAAAAAAGAACTATAACATTTACACATCACGTCATAGTTCTCTCTATTTTAAAAACATAAACCAATTTATTAATTTGTCTATTTCTTGGCTAAGCACTATTACTTTTTCATGTTGAAGTCCATAATTTGAGACTAAATACAATAACTCTTCTTTTTTCAATTCAATTACTTTTTCTAACTTTACTAATTCCATGTCGTCTTTATACGCTCCAATTTTAAAATGTATGTATTTTAGTATAGCCTACTTACATAATAAGTAAAAGTCTCGCACTTATGTAAAATCTTACATATTCGAAAAAATAATATACTACTAACAAAAAAAGAGACTTATACTAAGTCCCTTTTTACAGTTTATTTTAATTCTCTACCATATTTGTTATGTAATACTTTCTTACAATTATCCCATTTAGGAATAGTATCATGTTCCCAATTCATATATTCTAATTCACTAGCTATCTTCCTTGCAATTTTCATTGCCTCTAAATGATTACCCTTGTTACGGTACGCTTTCATATACTCCTTATTCTCCCAAACCGTTAACGTCCAATATGTATGCCATCCTTCTTTTGCAAAGGAAGAATGTATTAAGCCATTTGCTTTGTTTGCCTGTAATGCAGCTCTCGTCGTATATATAAAAAAGAATGGTAACATCCTTTTCCCTTTTAGACGCATTCTAGTAACAGAAATAAACATATTCTACATCCCCTCACGCAAAATATTATAAGTTATTACACAAGACTTTCTTATTTTTATTAAAACGTTACTGAAGCTTATTAATATGTGCCTTTTACTCTAACTTTAAAGTTAGAATCTATTAATCATTAATAATATAGCGGAATTTCTCTAATGTAATATCTTTATATTCTGGGACTCTTTTTAAGTAATCAAAATAGCTATATGAAAATTTAAATATATGTCCAAAATCCCAATTTAATTCACTATAGTCTTTAAGCCAAAATGCGTTTTCTATCGGAAGTGTATCAACTTGTTTTGCTTGTATGAGAGGTAGACGATCTACTGGAGAATTTTCAATATTAATTGCGCATTTGAAGTTAAATTACGACTTTCTCTAAGTACATAAACTAGCTTTACTAGTGGTTTTACTTCTCGTTGAAATAATTCTATATGTCCTAAGTCATATAATATATTAATTGCATGCGAAAAAGTAAGCATATGACCAATTAAATCGTGATGGGATTCCGCCCTATATATAATATTAAATTTAGATAACTCATTTAAAATAAACTTAGATAATTGCTTTGGGTTTTTAATTTCACTTTGAACCTCATCATTATTTATACTTAATTGTTTTACTTCTTTAGTTGTAAAACCAATCCAAGATCTACCGGGAATTGTTTTTTGAAACGATAATATAAGGTTTGCTATATTATTAATATCTTGCTCACTCCCCCAATGACCTAACTCCTTAATGGCTAGTAAACTTAAAGAAGCGTAAATTACATTATGACCAACCCAATGGAGTTCATCAATCGTTTGTTCCAAAGGTTTGATTATCATTTCTTCAGCACTTTGATAATCGACACCTTGTTTATTATCAATTGTTTCGCCTAACCTTTGCTTATGGAGCATCATTTTCACTTGAGAATAAATGTTACAGGTAGTTTTTTCATCAATGTTATTATTTTTCGTAAAAAAATAACTAGCAATTGCAGCTGCCTATCAAGCTGATTATAAAATTGCTCTTTACTTTTAATAAACTAAAAAAAAGCATGGCGTCATTTTGCCATACTTTTTTCAAAACAAATCGATATTTCCGTTCAATTTATACCCCTATTTATTATGTACAATCAAGCCAGTCGGTCTAAAACGACTCATCATAATTTCATCAACAAACTTCCCATGCGCCTTCAAATTCCCTACCTTTACACCCTCTACTACAAATCCAAACTTTTCATATAATGCCTGCGCTCCAGGGTTTGTTTCTAGCACACCAAGTTCTACTCGTTCTAACATTAGCCAATTATCGGCAAGATCGAGCATTTTTGTAAGTAACGCTTTTCCAATTCCTTTATTATGATATTCACTATCTACTCCGATAAATAAATCACCCGAGTGAGATCTACGTCCTGGACTTTGAGTTAAACCGACAAATCCAACAACTTCCCCATCATACTCTGCAACAAATTCAAATTGATTCGGTGCTAAATTCCGAATTCTATTCTCCATCGCATCTACACGCATACTAGGTAAGAAAACCATATAAGGTAAAACATCATCTTGAATACATATACGATGAATTGCTCTAGCATCTTGTATTTCTACTGCTCTAACGTTAATCTCCATCTTTCTCCCCTCCATTCAAATATCATATTCTAATATTCAACAACAAAATCCTTCCTGTCCTTATTTCTTTGTGTTATTTTTATATAATTATTCCGATATAATATTCATTTTTTGAACCTCATCTCTTATATTCGTTCAAAATAAAAAAATCACTTAGCATATGCTAAGTGATTTTTTGTTTAATTTTTTACCCGATTGTACAACTCAAGCAGTTCTTCTACTGGAATACCGTTTATTTTCATACCAGCTATATTACAATTTTCTATTTCAATATTTTTCAGATTACTACTACGTATTGTAGTACTTTCCAAATCACATCTATCAAATGAAATAGGATCTTTATCCTCTCCAAGACTTGTATCTTTAAATTGAACTCCACTTAAAGTCACAAAATTAAATTTACTGCCAGAAATATTTAAATCTGCATATGAGGAATTTCTAAAATTAATATTTCTAAAGGTTGATTGACTTACATTACAATTACTCATATTTATATTCATTACATTACTACTAACATATGAACTATTTTTTAAATTCACTTGATAATACTCTGTATTTGCCAAATTACAGTTTTCGTATTGACCATTTTTCATATCTTTATTTTCAGCTAAGTTCTCTTCATTTGAATCTGCCTTTTTTCTTTTCACATAACAATACTCATCTTCAGATTTAAAAATAATTTCATAGCCCATTTTTTTATAAAAATGATGATTATTTATTTGTCTACTAGATGTTTCAAGGTTCCAAATCTTTATGTTTTGAAACTTTTCTTCTATTAAATTAATAACCTGTGATCCAATCCCCTTACCTTGATAAACAGAATCTACAAAAATACGATCAATTCTACAGTAGGACTTACCAGAGATCGTAACTATAATTCCCCCGATTATTTCTTTATCCATTTTCACTTTGAAAGAATCCAGTTCCTCAATCGAATATTTCATCATTTCAACTGAAGAATATCCTGGTGGTTGAATGTTATAATCTATTACATCACCTTGGCCGCATAGCCAATGTTTTGCTTCCTCATCAAATGTTTTTGTCATTATTTCTGTTAACTTTTCAGCATCTAAAATTGTAGCTTTTTCAATAGATATTATCGTCATTTTATTTTCCCCTTAATTGTTACAAATCAATAACTAATGTGCACAAAAAAGTTATTAATTCACTTTTGTTTTTAATACTTTTCCCATTATCACATAAGGAACATCATCTTTACTTGGATGAAATGGTTCCAATACATTTACCCAATCTAATTTTCCATATAAAGAACGCGCTTTTTCATTGTTTATTTGCGTGGTTAAAACACTCGTTCTATTTGGAATCCCTTCTAATAATTCATTATGTAATTTCGTGCCAATACCCTCATTTCGATATTCCGGGTGAACTGCTAACTCTACAAATTCAAAAGAATCTTCTAACCATTGGTCTACTTGTCCCAAATTTAATGATTTTCTCATTAATTGATTATAGTACTGTCCTTCCAAAGAACGATAACCATAAGTAAAACCAATAACTTCATTTTCATCATTTATTACTACTGCTCCTTTAAAATCTGTATATCCCATATGTCTTGTAATTCGTTCTACCATTTCATCAAAATTTCTTTTATCCAATACTTTACAATATAGTTTTGCCATATTAATAATTATGGCTTCATCTTTTCGAATGGGTAATATTCTCATTTCATCACTCCTATTTTTGGTGAATATATTTACCAGCACTTATAAATAATTATAAAATAAAGAATATTGAAACGGAATATTTTTCTTCTTATTCATTTACTAAATACAATAAATCTGCACAATAAAAAGCTCTGGAGCATATTCATAAAAAATTCATGCTTCAAAGCTTTTGTATATTTCATGTTGTGCATTCATTAAGCGCCTTCTGTGCCATAATCTTCAATCGTTAACTTTACATTATATTTAATTGGAGTCTTACTAAATACTTTATCCCAATCCTTTTCAACTTTCTTCCATACTTTTGGATACTCGATTTTCAAACTAGTGTTAAAGCCAGCAACGTCAGTTTTATATTCCTTTTGAATTTTTTGCAATGTATGTTTCACTAATCGCTTCACTTCCTGTTGGGCAGATTGCTCCGCTCTTTTGAGAAATGCATTTGTAAAAGCTTCCTCTGACTCAGACCAATGTTCGGATAACCGACCCACAGACTGCACATTGACATCGAAAGAGATTTTATCCCCTTTAACATGGGGCGTAATTTTACTTTTCATCGATTTCACTTCATACATAACCAATTTTTTCGTTTTTTTATCATAACTTTTCACCAAGCCACTTTTCCCTTTTGCGGTTATCCACATTAATCCTTCTAATTCATTCTCGTTCAAAAAGCCACGGAGTTTTTTTGTACTCCCTTTCATAACAGCAGCACCTACATATTTCACTTCACCGTCTATAGAAATCACGTTTGGTAAAAGAAAACTCGCTCCAGATTTCACCTTTCCCGGTAGTTTTGCAAGTGGCATCGGCGGTAAAATTCGTGAGGATCTATATTGATTATCCTCTATTTCAATCAGGCGAAATGCTGGAATTTCCCCAGGTTCTTTTGATTTTAACGTATCACTAGCTAGCCCTTTACTAACCATAATAAAACAACTAGGTCTCATCTCATTATCACGAACATAGATGTCCAATACCTGTGCTAAATTATATGTTCGGGCAATACTTTCACTAACAACTATTACTTTCGTATGATGAAATATAATAGGCCTTTGCCTTCTTAATGCAACTTCACGTATTGATTGATGAAGAGAATCTCCTGTTTCAGAAACATTCATATAAGCTTTTTGTTGTGATACTCCACCTTTCCCCCCATCTGATGATGATTGTGCTTTAACAAATTGATAGGTGGTTGTTATTAAATTCTTCTTTTTATATCCGCCGCCCTTTTCTTCAATTTCTTTCTCAATCTTTGTTTCTTTTTCTTTATCTATTGCTAAACCTACGGCGAAACCTAACTCTTCAATTTCATGACTACTCCAGCATCCTGTAAGTAATAAGAGAAAAACAATTGACGTTATCCCTATAAAAATTTTTCTATTTTTAATACTTTGGTTCATGCCTACTTTTCCTCCCCTTCGCAAGCATAAGGAGAAGAAACGGGAGAATACCAAATAATATTATCGCTGCGTTACTAATCATATTTCCAAATTCAAATAATTCATTTATGTTTTTTGGAATTGCAGCAACTATGTATATTATTGGAAGTAATCCATACAAGAAGGAATGAATATTTTTATTAAAAAGCTGCGCTAACCCTAAAGCAGCTGCGTAATAACAAATCGTATACGTTGCAAAGATTTGCATAATCCATATCACTAATAGCAAAGATTCGAATCGCTCAAAAATTAAACCTTGAATTTCAAAACTTCTCATAAGATCAATTGTAGGCCATGTTCTCATCAATACCCCATCGATAGAAAATGCACCAATAACCATTACAACTGTAATGACATAAAAAAGTAACGGAATCATAGTGCCAATTATTACAACCCTTACACCTTGAGTGGGCTTCTTCATAAAGGCTAAAAGTAACAACATAATTTCAGCACCCGAATATGCCATAGTTGTTGTTTTTAGGCCTTTTAATGCTGGAACAATCCCAAGTCCTAATACAGGACGAAGATTATCGAGTTCAAATATTCCTATACTCATAAAAGATGTCACTAAAAAAATAAAAACTGTAATTGGAAAAATAATTTCAAATAAACGTGCTATCGCATTTATTCCACCTAAATTTAAATATAAACATATCCACATAAATGGCATAGCAATAGCCCAGTCAGGCGTACCTTCTAATAGAAAAAAACTTGTTATACCTTCCAACGTTCTAAGTTCAAATGACGAAAGTGTTAGAAAGTAACCGATAATCAATAAACTAATTAACACTCCAAGCCATTTCCCTACAAGTTCTTGGCTATATTGATAAAATGTTTTTCCAGGGAATTGTTGACTTAACTTCACGATAATTACACCTGCAACCATCGCAATTAATCCTCCTAAAATAACAGTTATCCAAACATCAGGTGTATTCACTTTCTCAGCTGCGGTTCTAGGTAGGGTGAGAATTCCGATAGCAAGTATATAATTGATAAAAATAACAGCTGCTTGTGAAGTGGGAATTTTGTCCTTTGAGTTCGTAATCATTCCTCTTCACTACCTTTCCGTACATAGTCTTTTAAATTCAACATTTTTGGACGTCGCTTCATCATCTGAATTGGCATACGAACCATAAAATCCTTCCAATCAGTAAATTGATATAAGACAGCCGGGCTAGCATACGGTACACCAAAACTTTTAAGCCTTGCAATATGACTGCATATAAAGAGGAAAAATAAAACAACTCCATATAACCCAAATATCGCGGCGGAAAACATAGCTACAAAGCGAAGAATACGTAATGGGATTGCTGTACTATAATGAGAAAGTGCAAAAGAAGAAATAGCTGTGGCCGCCACAACAATTACCATGATTGGACTCACAATTCCAGCTGATACAGCTGCTTGCCCAATGATTAATCCTCCTACAATTCCCATCGCTGAACCAATCGGCTTAGGTAGTCGTAACCCCGCTTCTCGTAAAATTTCAATAGCAATTTCCATAAATAACCCTTCTATAATTGCAGGAAACGGAACACCTTCCCGCCCTCCTATAATTGAAATGGCCAACTTAGTCGGAATCAATCCAGGATGAAATGATATAAATGAAATGTACAGAGCGGGAGCAAAAAGAGAAATAATAGCTGTTCCAAAGCGCAATAAACGAATCAGTGTCCCTGGTATCCAACGTTCATAATAGTCTTCAGGCGATTGCATCATCATACTAAATGTAACCGGCACAATTAACGCAAAAGGTGTTCCATCCAATAGAATTGCAACCCTTCCCTCCATTAATGCAGCGATAACTTTATCAGGACGTTCCGTACTCTGTACTTGCGGGAAAGGACTAAGATAATTGTCTTCAATTAATTGTTCTACATAACCTGACTCTGGCACATTATCAATATTAATTTTCTGAATTCTCTTCTTAACTTCTTCTACTAATTCCGAATCAGCAATCTCTTTCATAAAGGCAACAACCAATTCTTTCTTAGCCCGTTCTCCTACATGAAATTTCATTAAAGATAATCCTTCGTTTTCACCATGTAACCGTAACAAAGCAGTATTATCCGACAAAACTTCTGTGAAACCTACCCGTGGACCTCTGACCGTTCCCTCTGATATCGGCTCTTCAACATTACGTGTTTTTCCTTTTTTTGTATTAAGTATGAATACATCTGATAATCCATCAATTAATAATGCCGTTGAACCAATTAACACTTTTGACATCATTTTTTGGACAGATTGCACCTCTGCCACGCCACTAATAGGAAGCACTCGGTTTTTAATAAACTCTTTTGAAACTTTCTCTTCCTTATAAGATGATTCATCTTTATACTCATCAAAAAAATTACACATTAATGATTTCAAAATGTGTGTGTCAATAAGATCTTTATCTGACAGCCCTTCCACAAAAACAAGAACTGCCCTGATGCTAGTCCCGCCGATATTAAACTCTCGACAATAAACGTCCGAATTATCAAGAGCCTCTTTTTTTATTACCTCTAAATCTAAGTTGAAATCACCTGTAAAGTAGTCTTCAGAAACTTTGGTCGCGTTATTCTCATATGTATTTCCTTGTTCTTGGCTTTGATTAACTATTGAATCCTGCGCTTTCACCTTTATCACTCTTTCCCAAAAAAACTTCCTATACTACTCTTCTTTACATATCAATATTTATTCTCACTTAAATGCCCCGTATAGTTCGTTAGATTATTCTTTTTCTAATGTGCGAATCCAACTAAAAAATCTTGAAATCATATATGGAATGAAAAGTACGATAAAGGCTTGTATAAAAACTTTCCACTCAGGTACATACAAAACAATCGTGTCCCACATTTTAATCATCCTATAACAATACATAATTTAGAAATTCCTCACTCAATTGGAATTTCTTATGAATTATTATGTCTGATAAGAAAATTTTTAATGCACTTAAAACTTCATCATACATTTCATCTATGTTTTTCGTTACATATTCAAATCGATCATTCTTTATCAGACCAACAAAAAAGAAGGCTGCCTAAAAATCAGTTTTACTGACTTTATCGGCAACCTTCTTCTTATAAAGTATCTTCTTTTTGTAATTGTTTTTCTTCTTTCCAAAGCTTTCCTGGCCAAAAAGCGAAGCGTCCTAAAACGACCGTAATCGCAGGCACAAGCAGTGGTCTTACAATAAATGTATCTAGCAGTACACCAATTGCTGTCACAATACCGAATTGAACAAGAACTTGAATTGGTAACGTACCTAATACTGCAAATGTTCCTGCTAAAATTAAACCTGCGGATGTAATTACACTGCCTGTTTGTATAACACCATTTTTAACTGATTCTAAATGATTTTGTTTCTTTTTATTCTTCCATATTTCAGAAACCATAAAGATATTATAATCTTCTCCTAAAGCAACTAAAAATACGAATGCGTATAATGGGATCGCGCCTTGTATTGCCGAAGCTCCCATACCAAAGTGAAGTAATATCCATCCTGCTCCTAATGCCGAGAAGAATGATAAAACAACAGTTACAATTAAATAAATCATCGCGACAATAGATCGTAAGTAAACTAGCAACAATAAGGCTATAATACTAATCATTACTGGAATAATAACTGCTTCATCACGTTCTGTAATTTGCTTTGTATCATATAATGACGCTGTTTCTCCACCAATCCACAATTGATCTTCAGTATTACTAATCCCAGCATCTTTTAGTACTTTTTCTACACTACTTTTCAATTTAGGGATTTGATCTAATGCTTCAATAGAGTAAGGATTCTCCGCTAAAGAAACTTCATACATTTGTAATTGATTATTTTCTTTTCCCTTCATTGGCTCTTTCACTTTATTAACAAAAGATAGTTTCTCTATTTCTTGTTTAATAGGAAGCTCTTTTCCTTTCGTATCAACAACAATTTTTACTGGTGCCAATTCTCCGGCCGAAAAATGATCTGTGATTAATGTAAAACCTTCGCGTGAAGGCATATCTTTCGGAAATGATTCTAATAAATCGTATGTGTATTGAATACGTGGTACAAACGAAGCCAATCCTCCTAATAGAAATACGGTCAGCATAATAATTGTCCACGGTTTACGTACAACGATATCCCCAAGTTTTTTACTAAAGAATCCTTTAGTATTTTTTACTTTTACTACTTTCTTTTTCTTTCTTGTAAACTCTTCATTCATTTCAGTTGTTCTCGGTATGAACGGGAAAAATGCAACTCTACCAAAAATCAACAATAATGCTGGAAGAATTGTTAACGCAGCGATCCCCATAATGAAAACAGCCACACTAAATGGTACTGCAAATCGATGAAAGGCACCATAATGAGCAAGTAATAATGTTCCTAATCCAAGTACCACAGTTAGTGCACTCATTATAATTGCCCCGCCAGATGATTTAATCGCAAGTTGCAGTGCTTTATATTTACTTTCTTCCTCTAACAAGTACTCTCTATATCTCGAAATTAAAAATAGACAATAGTCTGTTCCAGCGCCAAACAATAATACTGTCATGATTGATATCGCTTGGGCATCTACTTTAATCCATCCATGCTCAGCTAAGAAACCAAGTGTAGGACTAATAATACCGTATGCAAAACCAACAACAAGTAATGGTAAAATTGCTAAAATTGGTGAGCGATACAGTAAAATTAATAAAACTAATACGAGTAGTACAGTAGCAACTAATAATTTCACATCAGCTTGACTGAATAAACTTACCGCATCCGTTTGAATACCTACAGGTCCAGATAATCGAACATGTAAACCAGAGTCGGTAATTTTTTGTTTAAATGGATCTTCATCCACTTTACTATTCACTATTTTTCGTAACTCTTCTAAATTACCTTTTAATATATCCGTTCCAGCAGATTTATTAAAGAATATTGGTGTAACAAATGATGTACCATCTTTTGATACACTTTTTAATAATACTTGTTCAGGAATTGTATCAAATGGTGGTAACAATGATTGTTCTTTTAAAGGGTCCGTTTTTAACTCTTTATAAACGTCCTGTATTAATTTATAGTCTTTTGACTCTAACCCACCATCTCGATGCCATACAACTAACAACGGGTTTCCTGCATTGTTAGGAAACTCTTTTTTCATAAGTTCTTCCGCTTGCTGTGACATAGCTGTTTCAGGTAAATTTTTCGGATTCGGTTCTTTCGTACTATTTACTTGTGGTAACGTAAATGAAAGTACTAATGTAATAAGAATCCATATCCCTAATGTTATCCATTGCGTATTCTTCCCTGCTACAAGCTTCCCTAACATATGTAACGGGTGCTTTTTCATAAAAACCCACCTTCCTTTTCCCCTCCAATATTAATTATATATACTGGTCAGTTAATTAATCAAGAATGATTAAAAATTATGTTATAATTATCTCAATACTAAATGTCAGGAGCGAATGTGTTTGGAACAAAAACAACGTCCTCTCGGAAGGCCTCGTCAAAATAAAAATACAAAATCTACAAAAGAAATGATTTTAGAAGTTGCAACAAGGTTATTTCTTACTCAAAATTATCAAGTAGTTTCAATGGATGAGGTCGCGAAAGAATGTGGTGTTACAAAAGCAACCGTCTACTATTACTATTCAACAAAAGCTGATTTATTTACCGCTACTATGATCCAAATGATGGTGCGTATAAGAGAAAATATGGATCAAATCCTCTCTACAAATAAGAATTTAGAAGAACGATTATTGGACTTTGCTAAAGTATACTTACACGCAACGATGGACATTGATATGAAGAACTTTATGAAAGATGCAAAACTATCCTTATCTGAAGAGCAATTAAAGGAATTAAAAAATGCCGAAGATAACATGTATGAGGTATTGGAAAAATCAATTGATAATGCGATGCACATTGAAGAAATACCTAAAGGGAATCCAAAATTAGCTGCTCATGCTTTCGTAGCTTTATTATCAATTGGAAATTTTAAGGATGAGAATCACAACCCTATTCTTGCAAATATAGATGAATTAGCAAAAGAAATCGTTTCGTTTTATTGGAATGGGCTGAGTAATTAACAGATGACTCTAAACTGAATTTACTATTTATAATAAGTAGTGCCTACATATTTTTTCTTTACTCCTCCAAAAACAAAGCAATCAGTTTACAATACTGATTGCTTTGTTTTTGGAAAATCCCCTTCCTTACTTTACATTATCCACTAACCTCATCAACTATCGCCTTTTCTTTAAGAATGTATCTAAAATATCCTGCTTAAATCGTTCATAATTGAATTGAAAAGCTACATTATGTATGCTATAGCTTGAATTTGTCGTAAAACGAAAATCAGCAATACTTTGACCGAAACCTTCTCCTTGATCAGGTATGATTTTAATAGGTACTTTAGAAAGATGAAAGGCATCTCGGTTTAATAAGTACCATATCGTTACAAAATCATGCATGGGACTACCTTGTATACCAGGATTTGATTTAGAGTAAAAGTTATAATAGTAATCCAGCATAGGCTTAATCAAAAGTCCAGCGGGATCTTTTGTATGCTGATGAAATGCATCAATTTGTTGAACCATTTCAGGTGTAACAATAGCACTTTGAGTCACGTTTAATGGAATAATCGTTAAATTTTTAGCATGTTTCACGATTAGATTCGCCGCATAAGGGTCTGAAAAAAAATTAGCCTCAGCTACAGCTGTTACATTTCCTGGATAAAAAAAAGCCCCTCCCATACAAATGTAATCCTTTACCTCTCGCATTTTAGGTAAATTTAAAACGAATGCAGTCGCCAAAGAAGAAAGTCTCCCTAGATTAATAATAGTGAGATTGTCTGAATGTAAATCTATAACCTGATAAATATCATGAATCGGGTAAACAGGAAGATTAATTTGAGGTGGAATAATAGGCCCTAGTCCTGCTTCCCCATGTACTTCTGGAAAAGCTTCAACAGTTATACCAGTTAAAGGAATTGAAGCACCTAGAAAAACAGGTATTTCCTGCCTTCCCGCAATATACTTTAAATAATTAATATTCCATATAGCCTTTTCCCTCGATACATTTCCATAATCAGCGACGATACCTACTAGTTGAATATCTTCACGAAAAAATGTATATAAAATAGCAAACGCATCATCAATCCCCAAATCTGTAAACAAGAGGACCTTTTTTTGCATATATCTTCCTCCAAATTACAAAATTGATATTAGACTTTTAATACATATTATGTATTACTAAAAAGCACATTCCATTTACTAATGTTTTTTATATGTCCTACCAAGAAAACCTCTTGAAAAACTACAAACCTTAACTCAATATACTTACCTACCATCTCCTTAAATGCTGCGTTTCTAAAAAACATTTTAAATGTCATTTTTCAAACAAACAATACATCAGCACCTTACTTATTATCTTAGTTTTCCTCATTCATTTTTGAAGGATTAAAATTACTTTAAGAGAATTAATAGTAGAAATTCACAAATGTAATTCAGAAGGAATACCTCATTAAATCCGAATTGAAATAAGTGACACGATAACAAAAAAAGAAGTTGTCTCGCTCTAATTGAGATAACTTCTTTTCATATACGTAACATTGTATTATCAACCAAAAAATATACAGCTAAATACTATAAGAACAAACAAAACTAATAAACTATTCGAGAACTGACCCATGGAATACTGCCCCTTTATTTCATTATGTAAAAGATTTTACCATAAAATTATTTATAACATAATCTCTGAAAGAGACATTAGATTCATTAGTTATATATATATTAAGTAATATTTTATACTCATTACATTCTCCTCACATAAAAACACTTCAATCATTCTTCTACTGCAGTTCGTACTATAAAAAAATCATCATTTTAGTAAATAAAAGTTTACTATTATCAATAAAATAATTTGATTTTAAATAAAAATAGTAATATCTATAGCTTATACAAAAAAAGACCTCAATTTTAAGAGGTCTTTTTGTTCCTATTTTTTAACTAGGCTACTTGCTAACTCACGTTTGTATCGAATAGATGTGAAATCTTCGTTTACAGGAAGCCCATATGAAGGTCTTTCATCTTGATATATAAAGCCAACTGCTTCATAAAACGGAATTCCCATAAAATTATCTTTTGCAACTGAAACCCATTGTTCCTTTGCACCACGTTCAATTTGATTATTTGTAATAATAGAAAGTAATTCTGTACCAATGCCTTCTCTTT
Organism: Bacillus cereus; assembly: GCF_015071065.1. Classification (GTDB taxonomy): domain Bacteria; phylum Bacillota; class Bacilli; order Bacillales; family Bacillaceae_G; genus Bacillus_A; species Bacillus_A cereus_BA. The sequence goes on from NZ_VOVA01000005.1 coordinate 33,518, forward strand.
TTCTATTTGGATTTAAATATATTACAAATAACTCTGCTGTTTCTTTACCAGTGAAACCACCTCCACCAGCACCGAGTATTTCTCCATTATCACTTGCAACAAACCAACCATTCCACTCTTGGCTAATATTTAATATTTCATTTCTCACTCTTTCTTCATTGTAAAATTCCTTAATCGTACTTTCTATGTATTGCTGAGGCAACAACCCTGGGTATGTATTTCTATAACCATCCGAACACACTTTAATAATCCCTTGTACATCTTCTACTCTTGCTTTTCTGTATTCAATCACCTTGCATCCTCCCCAATTATAAATAAACAATTCCCACCTTATATAATTCATTCCGATAATAACCCCTGCACTATTCTTAAGTTTGAAAGAAAATGTTTTCCGTTTTTAAACTCTTATTTTTAATAACCATAGTAGCCGATATAATTACTAACATGGCATCTTCTCTTAACGGAACAATAGCAATCTCTTTTAAATCCCATATTGCACCACTATCACTTACAAACTGAAATCCTTGCTGCCAGCCTTCGATTGATTCGTCATAGCCAAAGTCTATTATTTCTCTAGCTTGATATTCTTTAGATATAAAATTTTTAAGCTCTTCTCTACTAAATTGTTTTCACATCACTTCAATAATTCATGTGCTAATATGCATTCCAAACTCTTTTGATACGTTGAATCAATAATATTATTTAATTTTTATAATCAAATAATATGAAATTAATTACGCTACATTAACACCTTTATTCTTCAAAACAAACTTTCCAAATAAGAAACGTACAAGAGGTCCCATTATTATTAATTGAAGTGGGTACGCCATAATAAAATTTTTAATAAAGACCGAAAAATAAATTGAAACGAATGAGTCACCATGTAACCCATTATGTAAATACATCATAGCCATTCCGTAAAATGACATAAAGAATACCATTCCGATTACCATTGTTGTTGCCATCGCAATAATCATGTTTACTTTTTTTGATTTATCAAATGGTAATGCAAATACAATTTTTTTCGCACACGGTCCAACGATACATATTTCAATTAATAGCGCAATAATAAATCCAATTAGTAGTTCTAATGCGATCTCCTTAATATGAATTGGTCCTCCTGCTCCGTTCAATAATAAATTGTAAAACGTCATTACAATAACCATCCCTAGGCACATCATCATACCAAATTGGAGGTTTTCCTTTCTTGTTGTTGGCAATTTTCATCATCCCTTCTGTTTAAGTCTTTGTCATTATATCGATTGTGGAAACCTCTTCGTAAGTGAACATTTTGTGAACGTTTTTGAAGCGTTTACGTATATTTCTTTCCCTCTTCACTCAAACCTTCCGATTCTATAACTATGTACTTATAAAGGTTTTATATATTTCAATGTTGAATTACTAAATTTAACCTTTAATTAGTACTAGGAGGATAATCATGAATGAACAAGGATTTTACGCATATCACATCGTTACAAGGAAAAAAATGAATATCGGACAAATCATTCATTTTGACAAAAATCAAACTAATACTCTATATCGCTTCTTTTTTGAAAGAGAACAATTAAATTCTAGTGGTGAAGATGGCATAAAAATTTTAAATAATCACTATAAAAATGACGAATTACATATAAATAACGAAAATGCTAAAGTAGTTATGTGTTATATGGATCAAACAATTAGAGCGGTTAGAGAAACGATTGTAGAAATGATTAGACTGCAAGAATTTCCTGAATATCCTTCAAGGTTGTCATGCTTATATGCTTCCAAAAGCTATGAAGATGCTTTGAAATGGAAAGCACTATTTGATTCTTATAATCGAGAAGTTTTACAAATTGTTAAACTACGAGTTATTGGCAATTGTTTTGAAGGTGATGGAAACCTTTTACCGAAAGAAGATGGTATTCCCTTCTCTCAAAAAATTGAACAAGCTAGAGAGTATTGGAAAGGAAACGTTAGAAATGAACTTCCTGAGCTATTGATTAATGGGAAAATTGAGGTGGTGGAAATTATTGATGATTTTTCCTCGATTCATATTTAATTCCTAACTAAATCATAGAGGATGGAGATTACATTGATGAAAAAAGTGTACTTCAATCATGATGGTGGTGTAGATGATTTAGTTTCACTGTTTTTATTACTTCAGATGGACAATGTGGAACTTACTGCAGTCTCTGTTATACCAGCTGATTGCTATTTAGAACCGGCAATGTCTGCAAGTCGTAAAATTATCGATCGCTTCGGCAAAGGTAATATTGAAGTAGCAGCATCCAACTCTCGTGGGAAAAATCCATTTCCAAAAGACTGGCGGATGCATGCATTTTATGTAGACGCCTTACCAATTTTAAATGAGTCTGGAAAAGTTGTAACACCCGCAGCGGCCAAACCTGCGCATCATCATTTAATTGAAACTCTACTACAAACCGAAGAGAAAACAACTTTATTATTTACAGGTCCTCTTACCGATTTAGCGCGTGCACTATATGAAACACCTGTAATCGAAGAAAAAATTGAGCGCCTTATTTGGATGGGAGGAACATTTCGTACTGCCGGCAATGTACATGAACCAGAACATGATGGAACAGCTGAGTGGAATTCGTTTTGGGACCCTGAAGCAGTAGCTCGTGTATGGGAATCAAAAATTGAAATCGACTTAGTGACACTAGAAAGTACAAACCAAGTTCCATTAACTTTAGACATACGTGAACGCTGGGCAAAAGAGCGAAAGTATATTGGTGTTGATTTCCTTGGTCAATGCTATGCAATGGTTCCCCCTCTAGTTCACTTTTCAACTAACTCTACTTACTACCTGTGGGATGTATTAACTGCTGCGTTTGTTGGGAAAGCCGATCTTGCAAAAAAACAAACGATTAATAGTATTGTTCATACATACGGACCAAGCCAGGGACGTACAGTGGAAATTGATGGTGGGCGACCTGTAAATGTCGTTTATGATGTAAAACGTGATGTATTCTTTGAATATATTACTAAATTAGCTAAAAAAGCTGCTACTTAAAACCTCAATTTTACGAAAAATAACGTTTAAGATTACAATACATATATTCTAAGAAATCACTCCTAAAAGTTAGAAACCCAAACGAAAAGTATATTAAGAATGATATACTTTAATTAATATAACATGGAGTGATAAAATGGATTATGAGTTACTAAAAGAAAGAATAGAAATAATAACTTCTAGAATTAAAGAAATAGGCGGTGAAGTTCAAGAAGTTTGTATAAATGAACCATCTTCTCTTGAACAAATAATCCAAGTAGAAGAAAAACTTGGTGTTAAATTACCAAATAGCTTCAAAAAAGTACTTTTAGAGTTCTCAGGGAATTTTAGCTTACGCTGGTTTTTACCTGACGATATAGAGCTACCAAATGAATTTAGTGATATTTTTTGCGGAACACCCCACTGGAGTTTAGAAAGTCTTTCTGAGTTCGAAAAAGAACGAAAAGACTGGGTTGACACAGTTTTTCCAAATCCAGATGATGAATATGATGTAGTTTGGCATAACAAAGTAGCATTTTGTGAAGTAGGAAATGGAGATTATTTAGCATTTGATATGACGAATACTACAGATGCACCGATAATTTACCTAAGTCACTCGGATGGAGAAGGACATGGATATAAGATTGCGAATAATTTCATTGAATTTATTGAGAATTGGTCAAGAATAGCTTTTGTAGGATGCGAGGATTGGCAGTGGTTACCTTTCACAACTAGTCTTGAAAGTGGTATAAATCCAAATGATGAGCCAGCAAAAAGATTTAGAAATTGGTTGGGACTAGATATTTAATTATTAAAAAGAGTATTGAATTAACTTTCAATACTCTTTTTGTGTGGTTGAATTGTATTTGGTCAGAATAAGCACCAATTTAATTAGAATTGAGTTTTACAGAGTAACCATTTCATAACCATTTACAAAATACGTTATTGTTTCTAGCTCATCTTCATTTAATTCTCTATCTAGTTCTTGTTTATATGCTACTTTTATTTTCTCTGCATCGCCCTTATAAGTTTCCGTATAAGTTCCTACTGTTTTTAGCAAATTGATCTCTTCCAAAAATTCAGTTCGATCTATAGCTTCCCCGTGTGAAAGAATATAGGTCTCAGCATCAAATTTCTCTAATTCTTGTATCAGTTTAAACGTTCGTTTCGTTGTATAGTTCCGCTTTGCAGAAAAGATATCTGCATATATACAGTCTCCTAAAAACAAAATCTTTTCTTCTTTAATATAAATAACAACAGAGTCCTGTGAATGATCCCCACCCACATGCTTTAACACACACGTCACATCACCAAGGTCTAATTCCAGTTGTTTCTGGAACGTTAAGGACGGCGGAATAATTTGAATATTTCTCGGTTGTTCACTGAACTCTTTTTTTATACAATCCGCACAAAATTCAATTTCTGTACCTTCTTTCACCCGTGCGTCCAGCGCTTCATCTGTCCATTCATAAGAAACGATTGTCTTCATCTCTTTTTTTGTTTCAGAATGTGCGATAGACAATGCATTTTGTAATACAGGCAATCCAAAAATATGATCCCAATGCCAATGCGTTAATGCTACAAAATCAGGATTTGAGATATTTTGCCCTTTTAACATTTCTAAAAACAATTGTGCATGTGCTTCTGAATTACCTGCATCTATCATCAAAGTCTTTTCTTTTCCAACAACCATTCCTAAGATAGGTCTATCTGTCTCGGAAACAGGTGTCATATACCAAAATGAATTTCCTATTTTTTTAATATGTTGCATAGCTATTCCCTCCATTTATGACTGTCTGAAAATTTCCAGCCAAGAAATTTCTTTATTTTGTATTTTGATTACTAGTGAATAACAATATCAAAAGTGAAATCATTCTACATATTTTATTATCTAGTGAAATACAAATACTAATGATAATTTTGACAGGGCATCCTTTCTCAACATTTGTTACTTTTAATCTATTTTACTCTACGAACTTGCCTTTAAATTATATTATAATTTGTATAAATGAGATACATTTTACAATATCAAGGAGTGTTGAACCATGAATGCAAAGGAAACAATCATTCCCTATTTCGGTAATGTGTTAACAGATAAAGAGTTGATCAATCAATGAATTTAATGAGGAGGGCTACCATATTATCAGCTGAATAAAAGCAGCAACTATACAGTTGCTGCTTCCAACATTTCTTTTTGTATTTCAACACGTTTGATTTGGTGAGGGTCTTTAGAAAGAATTTTAAATGCATATCCTTCGCTATTTACTGTTTGCCCTTCCTGGATATCATAATTCTGCATCAGAATCCAACCACCAATCGTGTCAACATCACTATCATTCATATGTAATCCTAGTAAATCATTTAATTCACTAATTAATACCTTACCTTCTACGACAACATGTCCTTCATTCATTTGCTGAATGGGCGGACGCTCATCTTCATCGTATTCATCACGTATTTCTCCTACAATCTCTTCCAGTATATCCTCAATGGTTACAATACCAGCCGTACCGCCGTATTCATCATATAAGACAGCCAACGGAATACGTTTCTTTTGCATTTGTAGTAAAAGATTATGTATTGGTATGGTCTCAATTACTTCAATTACTGGACGCGTATACGATTGAATAGAACTGAATTCTTTTGTTTCCTTAGTCATATAACGAATAAAGAAGTCTTTCACATTCACCATGCCAATGATTTCATCTTTATCTTCCCCAAATACTGGATAACGTGTATACTTTTCATCACGGATTATTTTCATATGGTCTGCTAAAGAATTATCTACATGTAGCCCTATAATTTCTGTACGAGGGACCATGATTTCTTTCGCAATACGATTATCAAATTCAAAAATATTATTTACATATTTGTATTCAGCTTGATTAATTTCTCCACGTTCATAACTTTCAGAAAGAATCAGTCGTAATTCTTCTTCTGTATGTGCTACATCATGCTCTGATGCAGGTTTTAAGCCGAACATTCCTGTTATCATCCTTGCAGAGCCATTTAACAAGCGAATAAACGGATACATGATTTTGTAGAACCAGATAAGCGGAGCCGAAAGTAATAAAGTAACCTTCTCAGCCTTTTGAATCGCGAGTGTTTTTGGTGCTAATTCACCAACTACAACATGTAAGTACGTCATTATAGTAAAAGCAATTCCTAAAGATAATACACCTGCAATGGAAGGATTGATGTTCCACTTATCAAATAAAGGATGTAAAAGCCTCTCAATCGTTGGTTCACCTAGTGCCCCGAGCCCCATTGCTGTAACTGTAATCCCTAATTGACAAGCTGACAAATATTCATCCAAGTTTGATGTCACTTTCTTAGCTGCCAGCGCACCCTTCTTTCCTTCTAATACAAATTGATCAATCTTTGAACCTCTTACTTTTACAATAGCAAACTCAATTGCCACGAAAAATGCAGTACATGCGATTAAAACCGCTACCATGATTAAATTAAATATGTCCAACTAATTCCCTTAGCTTCCTTGAAACTAAAGGATTCACCTCCTGATATATTTTCTCTTTCCATACCTACAATTTCATACACATTAACATGAGATTGTATAAAATCTACATTCTCAAAATGATGAGGGGTACTCTGAGAAAATCGAGGTCATTTAGCCACCTATCCGAGTCAACATCTGAGTCCAATACATTTCCACCGCCTTGATTAAATTATCTATATGTTAGCATGAGAAATAAATCCCAGTCAACGTTTATATTTTGTATACCCTGAAATTTAAACAAAGAACTTCTCTCCCCTATTTGTCTATTACGACCTATAGAAGTTACTGTATCCTTCTCATTCTTGAATGATAGAGGCACACCAATCATATAATATCCTTTTTCGGCGAAAGGAATCGTAACTCTCCCAGTTCCACATGCAACATCTAAAATCCATTCATTTTGTATATTAAATTTTTTCGCCCAAGAAAGTAAAAATGGCAATCTGACAAACTCTTATTTTCTACATCATATCGTTTCGGATTTTCATATTCAGAAAAACTCCACTTTGTTTGCAATCTTATTCCTCATTTCAGGTCTTTTCTTAAATTTAATATATAGATTACAACCAATTAATAATTTTTTCTCTATAGTCAAACACAATTATTTGGACTAATCTTATTCTTCTTTTAGTAAGTTGAAAATAAGGGCATAGAATCGGAGTGTGATAATATGGAACGTTTATGGATTCCTATGATCGTTACGTTTTTTTCATTCGGTGGATTATTATTAGGAGGTGCTGTTGGATTTGCAACTCGCCAACTAATTGAAGAAAAAATGCATCGCTTATACGCATTATGTGGTGGTATTTTACTTGGATTATTATCACTTGAAATTATTCCTGAGACATTTTCAAGCTATGAAATAATAGGTCCTATACTTGGGATAGCTATTGGTATTTTAGTTATGAGCTTATTAGATAACTATTGCCATCATCCGATTATACATAAGAAAGATCAACAAGCATGGCAAACCTTCCTTTTTCTTTCTTTCGCCATATTTATTCATAATATGCCGAGTGGATTTGCGTTAGGTACAGCTTTTATAAATCATAATGACTCTGCCATTCCGTTCTTACTTGCGATTGTTATTCACCATATTCCAGAAGGATTAGCGTTAATCATTCCATTTCTCTTTACAAAGCACAAATACATTTCATTTTTATTAACAACTTTATTACTTTCTCTTATCCTAGGTACCGGTACTGTTTTTGGCATTATGATGGACGGGAAAGCTCTCCATTTACAAGGACTTATTATGGGAAGCGCAATTGGTTCTCTTGGCTATGTCACAATTCACGAAATGCTTTGGAAAGCAAAAAAACAGCTACCTTTCCTTCCGTTCCTATCATGGTCTATAAGTGGATTTTTACTAATAATAGTCTTCACTCTTTTCACTGGACATCATTGAAAAAAATAAATTATATCATTTGTATATTTTTCCTTTTTATCCAAAACATAATAGTATCTACCTATTAAAAGGAGGAACGATTATGTTTGGGAAAACAGCCGGTGAAGCATTAGTGGATCTTTTAATTGACTGGGGCGTAGAACACATATATGGTATGCCTGGAGATTCCATCAATTCTATAATTGAAGCTTTAAGGAAAAAACAAGATAAAATTAAATTTATTCAAGTTCGCCATGAAGAAGCTGGCGCGTTAGCAGCGGCAGCCTATGCGAAATTAACAGGAAAACTTGGTGTTTGTATGGCTATTGCAGGACCTGGAGCTATTCATTTATTAAACGGTTTATATGATGCCAAACTCGATCAAGCTCCTGTATTAGCAATTTCAGGACAAGTAGAAACCGATTTACTCGGGACGGATTTTTTCCAAGAAGTAAACTTAGAAAGAATGTTTGATGACGTTGCGGTTTATAACCAACGAATAATGTCAGCTGAACAGCTACCTGCTGTAGTGAATCAAGCTATTCGAATGGCATATACGAAAAAAGGTGTATCGGTTCTAACCATTCCAGATGATGTTCCGAAATTTGAAATAAAAAATGGTGCACGTATTACAAACTCTTCCTTTACATTACCTGAAATATTTCCGCAAGAAGAAGATTTAGCTGTAGCGAAACTCGCACTTAATGAAGCGAAAAAACCTGTTATTTTAGCCGGGAAAGGAGCTAAACATGCGAGAGAGTCTTTACTTGCATTTGCAGAACATATCGGTGCTCCAATCGTACTTACATTACCTGCTAAAGGGATTGTTCCTGATGAACACCCTCTTTGTATCGGTGGATTAGGATTGATCGGGACGAAACCTTCTTATGAAGCAATGAAGCATGCAGATACTTTAATTATGGTGGGCACTTCTTATCCGTTCACTGGTTTCTTACCCGAAAAAGCAAAAACACTTCATATTGATACAGATCCTGCACAAATTGGGAAACGTTATACGACCGATATCGGCTTAGCTGGTGATGCTGATAAAACATTAAAATGGTTAATTGAAAATGTAGAAAAACACGAGGACCATTCCTTCTTAGAGCATCATCAAGAAATGATGAAAAAGTGGGAAGAAAAATTACACAATCAAGAAGAAGATTCTTCGACTCCAATTAAACCACAGCGAGTTATGCATGCACTGCAGAAAGTAGCAGAAGATGATGCAATTCTTTCAGTCGATGTTGGAAATGTAACAGTATGGACGGCAAGGCACTTCCGTATGACGAATCAGCAATTTATCATTTCTAGTTGGCTTGCAACACTTGGCTGCGGTTTACCTGGTGCACTTGCTGGACAAATTGCTTTCCCAGATAAACAAGTGTTTGCAGTTTGTGGTGACGGCGGATTCGGAATGACAATGAATGACTTCGTAACAGCTGTTAAATATAAACTGCCAATCGTTGTCATTGTATTAAACAATAATAAAATTGCTATGATTAAATTTGAACAAGAAGTTATGGGAAATATTGAATTTGGTACAGACTTAACGAATCCTGATTTCGCAAAATATGCTGAGGCGTGCGGTGGTATTGGATATCGTGTTGAACATGTAGATGAATTACTCCCCGCTTTCGAAAACGCGGTAAAACAAAATAAACCGTGCATTATTGATGTAGTTGTAGATGTAAATGAAGCACCAATGCCAGCAAAAATCACATTTGGTCAAGCAGCTGGTTATACGAAACATATGATAAAAGAATTATTTGAAGAAGGTAAGATTGATCTACCTCCACTTTAAAATATAAAAAAGGTAGCTGAAAACTTTTTGTCTTCAGCTACCTTTCCCTATTTTGATACCTCTCTATGAAATGAAAAATCATTCACTGTAGGCTGAATTTGTTTCTCTACTTTCTCATCATTCCGCTTCACTCTTCTAACATTTCCTAGTTTTATCGCATCCTGCATACTATTACTAATATCATAAATAATTTTATAAGCGTTTTTAGTTCGTAGTATCTACTTGATTAAGTCTATTTTTCCGAATGACATATCAGCGATAATTTATGTCTATTTCGTATAGGTGTTAGCAAGTTCGTTTGCAAACTTGTTAGCACTTTTTTAAATTAAATTTCTTGAATAACATATACTTTTACAAACACATCATATTTTGCTGCCAATTGTTCCAATTTCTTTTCTCTATATTTAGTGATGGTAAAGAAATGGATTACTGGCACTTTTCCGTTATATTTATGTTTATATATTTTTGTAAAATCCTCATAACATTTTAATTTCCCATCATTCACTAGCATTTTTTGAGTACGATCTATTTCTACAGCATGAAGTATGCTATCATCATCACGGAACTTCACATCTGGAACAATCTTCTTTTTCTTATTATCTTTTATATATCTTATTTCCGTTTCTACTTGCCAATCATCAGGACAAAATAAATGTAACCACGCTTCATTGCGTAAAATAGCATGTGATAACCTACTATGATGAACTACTTTCCCTTCGCCAAATAACTTGTGTCCTGATTGATTTAAATAATATACATATTCTTTGTTGTGAATTACTTTACTCGTGTAAGAAGAGAGGTCCTTCATGATTCGGTTTGCATTTCTTATGCCACCCATTTCATGTACACACATTAAATGCCTTCTTGTTGCAAACTGTAGCTTTCTAATCGTCGCAAGTATCGCCATTTGACGGTTGATTTGCATATGTGTTTGCATCCTCATGTTTCTCCACCTCATATTGTTTTAAATGGTCCCACATCATTTCATTACTAATGTAAGGCACTTGAATTTCAGTAAGTCTATCTGTTTTGAAAATCGCGCGTCCAGGAATACTTTTTATCGATTCTAATCCCGGTTCATCTATAACAACACTTGAAGCTGTTTGAGTAGGTAATCTAAATCCTAATTTAGCATCACTATTCTGTTTAACTTGTCGTGGCAATGTATCTCCTGTCGGGTACTGTGTACAGAATATTAATCTAAAACCTAATGCTCCACCTATACGTGCTATATGAGAAAGCATTTGTTGACAAGCTCCCAATAGTTTTTGTTGCTCTGTTTTCATACTTTTATCAGGACAAAGTTCCGCACCTTCATCTACTATAATGAAATATCTATCTTTTATGTTCGTTTCGACAACGTTTGTATAATGTTTTTTCTTCATGTACTGCATTTTCTCTTCCATCTTCTTCAAGATATTATTTAATACCATAAAGGCTTCTATCGGCCTCTCGGCAATGGAATTCACTCGTTTTAAATTCTTATATGGCCCGAATTCTAAACCACCTTTCAAATCAATAATGTATAAATGGATATGTTCAGGTTGCGCTAAGGTAAGCGAAGTAAATACATTCTTTAAAAATACCGTCTTCCCCATACGCGTAAGCCCACCTAATGCCATATGTGGTGTTTTATCAAAATCATGATATATTAATCGTTCTAAACTTTGCCCCATTGGAACTTGCCATTTACCTTTCTTTATCAAGTCCACTTCTCACCAAAGCGGATACACTTTTCAATCATTTCATCATCAAAATACAAATCGTCTCTATTTAACACATATTTTTCTAGATAGTTTATTAACAGTTCTCTTTCTTTGTTGAACTTTACTTTTCCGCTTCTATAAAGTTCAATGTATTCTTCAATGTACTTTTGCCTAATCATGTTAGATCACTTTCACTATAACCCGCATTAGGAATGTTAGCCTTAACAACAAACTTTATATCTCTGCCTAACGCAATTAAAGAACTGTTAATTTTATTCCTTTCACCTATAAGAGGGTGGGCTTTAACAAAAACTTGAGAACCGTTTTTTACTGTTACGGACTCACCTTCTTTATTAATAGTTTTATTTATTTTTCTAAATGCTTTGACAAGATCAATATATCTTTCTACCTTTTCAACTTCGACTAAATCTGTAATATCAATACTATTCATGAGCTGTTCTTTTAGCCTTACAATACTAACAGCCATCTACCCCCCCCCCTTACGTGCGTAATTTCGAAAAAAACCTGACAGTTAACCCCCTCCTCCGGTGCCCCTTAGAGCAATTTTTGATGAAATATTTTAAGGAGGGGACTGTTTCTGATTCATTTTTACCACTTTTCATCGTGCTGCCATTTATTTTCTTTCTTTTTAAATGTTCTACCATGTTCTTTATTGTGGCAATCCACACAGATTGTTTCTAGATTATCTATTTCTAATGCAAGTTCCGGATGATGTTCAAGTTCTTTTATATGATGGACAACGAGTTGTATCTTCTTACGCTTTGCACTCTCGCTGTACTCATTGGTATCAGTTTGAACACGACCGTTACGTTTACATTCTTGGCACTCATAGTTGTCACGCTTCTTTACTTGTTCGCGTAACTGTTTCCACTCACCACTGTCATAGAACTTACGCTTCTGTTGTTTGGTTTTGTATTCTTTCATGAAGCCTTCCTCTCATAAAAGAACTTAGCTACATCGAAACCGAACAAGGCATACCAAAATGGAGATAATAAAAAGATAACGGCAATCGATATAACAATAGTCGCTATCAACCATACAGCATCATTCTCATTCTTTTGTGCAACCTCACATATCGATGGATATAACCTAATTGTTGTATATAGTAGCCCTACAATAAGGTAAGTAAATACTCCTATCATCTGTCCTCACTCCTTACTCTTAATGCGTTCCACCTATCTTTACCAAATGCTTTTGATTCTCTCTATCTCTTTCCAACAATTCTTTGATTGAAGTTCGTTCAAGATATTCTATCGAATACAGCATATGCTTCTGTCCATACAGCTTATAATACTTGAATCGATTAACATCTACCCCAGCCTTCTTGTACGCTTTCTCATGTGGCTTAAGGTACTTGATATATGCTTTCTTATCAATTGGTATAAGGTCAAGTGCAACAATCTTACCGTTTAAAACACTGTCCAATTGTCCTCACTCCTTGCTATTTAATAAATCATCCATCAGCTTACTGATTAGATTTGTGATAGCTTCTTTCTTTTCTTCCGGCTTTGTTCTCTTGTTTAATTTATTAAGAACTTTAACTACTGGTCGCAATGATTCTAATTCCACATAATCTTCAAGCTTTGTCTTCATCAATAGCATTAAGGATTGTACCAAGAGCAATTGCTTTCTCAAGTTTAGTTAATTGCATCGTCCTCACTCCTTACACTCAAGGAATTCATCAATTGTTTTATCTAACACACTAATAAGTGCCTCTCGTTCTTGTTTTGGCGTTGTATTGTCATTCATTTCGTTATACAACAAAACTGCTTTTTCTAACTTTTGATCATCAATACGTTGTTTTGCTAACTCCACACCGATAACATTATTTATTAACTTACCAATCACAACCGCTTGTTCTTGTTTAATTAGTTTCATTTGTTATCACCTCGGATTAAAATCTTTCTTTAATATCGGCAACTTCGCTAACTCTTTGAGCTATCGTTTTACCATTTAAAATTACCGGAACTTCTATAAGTAAAGAATCTGTTTTGTTTGTAAACCTACCCATAACCTTTTCTAACTTCTCAAATGCTTCCACACACGCATAAGCTACGTTTGTTAATTCCTTCATTTGTTTCAATGCTTCAGTCGTATCAACATTCACCTGAATTGTTAATCCTCTATTTTTACTTTGATCGTTTTGTTTCTTAACTGGATTATATGGTCTTTCTCTAGTTGGCCCACCACAATTAACACATCTCATCCCATCTAGAAAATGTCCAAACATAACGGTACGACATTCATTATCCATACATTCTAATTGCATTTTCTTTTCCATCCTTCATCCTCCTCCAAAATAAAAAGCACTCCATAAGGAATGCCTCTTCACTCCTTTGCAAACACTATAATTTAAAAGGAGCATGTTATGAAATTTTCACAAATACTAATTATTATCTTTGCTGTTATCATTATTATATGGGTGTGGTTTGTCTAATTAAAAAGAGCAACCATGCATCAGTTGCCCTTTCGTCAAAACTTAAATTATAACTATAAATACGGTAAATGAAGTTTTATCCTTCTTCCAATCACCTAATATTAATATATTAATCTACTTACACACTATTAAGTAGCTAGAAGAAGAGCAAAAGCTCTCCCTAATAACGGTATCATTCAATCATTACCATCTGCTGGTTACGGATTTTATGTGCCATCATTATGAATCGTTTAGACAAAATATAAAGAAATCTTTATGAGTTGTGTTTTCCGCCACTTCTCACAATACAAATATAACACGATAATTCCAAAACAACCGGCACATTTACTGCCAAAAAGCGGTCACGACTCTGCCAACTTTTTCACAGTTCAAATTTTCCCACTGCATCTGTTAGCTCAACTGCCACTCCTAATAAACTTTTTTTCGTTTCTGTTTCTGCTTCTTTCTTTTTAATAAGCCACTCTGGATAATTCAATTCTTCTAGAAGGTTTCTAAAATACTTTGGATTTACTTGTAAGATATCAGGGTTTTTCCCGTTAAACCTTCGATATTTAATTAGCGCTTCTAATAATTCTTCATTTAACATGAATTATATTCCCTCCCCTTATTTTCTACATTTATTTGTATACAATATTTTATATTCTGGTGTCAGTCAGTTACCCATATCTTATATTTTGTGTAACTAACCCAAACGCTACAGCCTCTGGTATCATTGATTTTAAGGCTAAACTATTTTCGAGTTACACATCACATTAAAAATGATTAACTGTATATATTAGAAAGACATTAGTCTATACAAAAAAATAGTAGCTTTAACCCTAAATCTGGTCTTCGCTACTACTTTTATTTAACTTTAGTTTTTTATAAATTTTAGTGCATCGATTGAAGGATCTGACGTAAATAATTTTTTCGAATGATTAAGAAATAAATGAGTTGTACAAATATAAAACTTGTAAATATCAGAATGGAGTTTCCTGTAACAGGTAAATCTACTTCTACTTTACGCTGTACTAAATATTGTAATGCCATAAAGGCTACACTACTATGAATAATTGCAACGATAATAGGAATAAAACATAATATGCTAAGTTGCTGTGTCACAATTCTTTTTAATTCTTTTTGAGTTAATCCTAATTTAGAAAGCATTTCATATTGTTTTTTGTCCCGCTCTAAATCAGTAAATAGACGGAAATATAAAAAGCTTATTGCAAACACAAAGAATACAATCCCCACTAGTACACTGATAATAGATAACATTGCATTTAATCGTTTACTTTCCACCCAATCTATATATAATGAACGAAAATTGTAAAACGCTTTTCCTTTTTGAGTATCAGAATCGATTATTTTCGTAATTTTTTTAGAAATTTCTTCTGTATCAGTCCAATTTGGAATTAAAAAACCATATTCCGTATAGAGATTTGTTGTATTCCCTCGTAATTGTGATGCACTGTTTAGTTTTTCGTAAACTGAATCAGCAACAACAACTATAAACCCATAAGTCGGTCTTATGCCATTAGTTAATAATATTTTTGAATTAGAAAGCTGAATATGCATATCTCCTTCTTTTAGTATAGAGGCTTCTTTTTTCAATTCATCCTGAGGTTGTTGTTTCATTCTTTTTTTAGATGGAAGAATCAAACTATCTTGTTCATTCTTTAAAGTTTCTGTGGGATACCCCAACATTTTCGCTGTTGCATTATAATCAGTAAGCTTCATAACCTCTAACATATTATGTGTTGATATAATAGTATAAGACGCTAATTTATATGAAAACCCTGCAGTATTTAATTGCTTTTCTATCTCAGAAACGTGAGATTTTTCTGGGATATTCCCTTTATATGAGGTATAAGTAAATGCATAAGGACTTTCAGCTAATGCTAATGATCTACTACCTATAGCAAGACAAACACCAATAGATGTAAAAGTAACTGTTGATAGAATCGTGACTATAAATAGTGTTTTTGCATTATCTGTTATTCGATACGATAATTCTGATATGGTTAACAGATTCGTCTTCTTAAAAAATATGCGCTCACGCTTTTGTAATGTTTTGATCAAATAAAAACTAAGCTGCGTAAATAAAAAGTAGGTTCCTAATACACTAAAAAGTACACATGTTAACAGAGCATAAATATAATGGTTTCCGGTTTTTAGTGCTGTATCTAGATAAAATGCTGCAGCATAGCCAATACTAATAGACAAAATCGCAAATACCGCTAACCATTTAGATATTTTTGGTTCTGGCTTTGGTTTTTCTTCTGATCTCATTAATTCAATTACCTGAGATAGTTTGACCATTCTTGTAGTAAAAATAGAAACCAATAAAAATAAAAACAAGAATGAAACACCTGTCACAAGAATTGCCTTTGTTGGAAAATAGAATGGCAATCCTCCTTTTAAAACAAATAAAGACGCACTTACTAATAAGATTAACTTCCCGAAAATAAGTCCAATGCCAATCCCTACAATAATTGAACTACTTCCAATTAACATATTTTCAATGAAAATTAACTGTTTTAATTGAAAATTCGTCATGCCATGAAGTGTTAAGATACCAAATTCTCGTTTTCTCGTCTTCAAGAATGTGCCAACAGAATATAAAATAAAGAAAAAAGAAAAAACTATAATTAAATATTGAGCAATTTTAAATCCTTGTGTGCCCAAGGCACTCATAGATTCACTTGTTGCTTCAAGCTTTCCACTAAACTGAGGGTGAAATGCAAGCAACTCAAAAGTGAAAAAAATCATTACAGTAAAAATACTGCTCAGAAAATATCCTAGATATAATCGCTTATTACGAATGACATTATTCCATGCCAATTGACGAAAGTTCATTCTAGCTTCCTCCTAATAGAGACAATTCATCCATAATTTTTTTATAAAAAATTGAGCGATTATCCTCACAATTAATTTCGTTATAAAGCATTCCATCTTTAATAAATACTACTCGGTCACAGTAACTGGCAGCCATTGGATCATGTGTTACTAACACCATAGTTGCTTGGTGCTCCTTATTTAATTTTGCTAATAATTCCATTACATCATTAGCAGCTTTTGAATCCAAATTTCCTGTCGGCTCATCTGCAAGAACTAATTGTGGAGAATGGATTAATGCACGAGCAATTGCTGTTCGTTGAGCTTGTCCTCCTGAAATTTCATATGTACGTTTATCTAAAATCCTTTCAATACCTAACGTTATAGAAATTTTCTCCACTAATTTATTCATTTCATTTAAGTTTACATTGTCTAATGTAAGTGGAAGAACAATATTTTCTTTGACTGTTAATGTACTCAGCAAGTTAAACGATTGAAAGATAAACCCTAATTGCTGACGTCGAAATAACGCCAATTTATGAGATGTTAAATGATATGGATTGTTGCCATTAATTAAAACCTCCCCAGAGGTCGGAACATCAATAGTGGAAATCATATTGAGTAGAGTTGTTTTTCCACTTCCTGATGGTCCCATAATCCCCACGAATTCTCCTTTATTAATTGTTAAGTTAATATCTGATAGTGCATCATGTGATACTTTTCCCTTATAAACTTTGTTTAAATTGCGAACTGTTAATACATTCATGTTAGTATGCTCCTCTTCTCATTTACCTGCCGTTATAGTTTAGTACGAGCATAATGTTGTTCATATCGAAACACCTTACATTTGTCTTACACCAGTGAAATGTTTCTGATTTTTTAAAAAAACATAAACCTTAATCGTAGCTAAATATATCATCGATTTATATGAAGAAACACCTATAGATTCTCTATAATAAAAAAGGGATAACGCTAGATTTTAAATTTCCTCATAGCTTTATTCATCACATCTTGATTGACACCTATATAACGTAATGTAACTCTCTCTGATGAATGATTGAAAATCTCCATTAACAAAGCAATGTTTTTTGTTTGCTTGTACATATGATATCCAAATGTTTTACGTAATGTATGAGTTCCAATTTCATCTAATCCAAACTCTTCTGCTGCACCTCTGAGTATCTTATACGCCATACTTCTGCCAATTGGCCTGTTCTTTCCTTGTCTACTTCGAATAAGATATTCATGATCTTCTCTTTCTTCTATATACCAACGTAATTCTCTTTTCAATGTAGAGGTAATTTCAATTCTCTTTTGCTTACCCGTTTTCATTTCACGCATCGATATATGACTGCCTTTTAAATCTCCAACCTTGAGTTTTAAAATATCACTTATACGTAAACCTGTATTTATCCCCATTACAAATAAAATATAATCACGTTCATTCTTTTCTTTTAAATATTCTTTAATGTATTGTATTTGCTCTGGATCACGTATTGGTTGAACAAAATTCATTGATCATCCCCTCCGTAGTTCTCTTCTGTCTCATATACTTCTAATCTAAGAGCAAACGCTAGTTTATAAAAAGCATTAGATTTATTTCGTCTGTATGTACGTTCACTCATACCAATCTCGTTATAAACCATGTAATCAAAGACTTCTTCATCTTCTAAATATCGCTTTACAATGATGTCCCTTTGATTCTTACTAAAGCGGCTTAATGCCTTATCAATTTGAAAAGATAAGCGTTGCAATTTCACTTCTCTTTCACTCATTGCAATATTCGTTAAAGCAACATCTTCAGTTGGCTTGCCTACCATGTTTGTTGGGCCATGATACCTTACCTCGCAAGAAGCTGTGACTTTCATCTCATTTCTAATCCTCCCAAATTGTCTATGAATACGAACATTTTCAAGAACCTCTTCTAAACGAACTTGTGTTACTTTACGATCAATTTTAGGTAAGAAAGTTAATTGCGTCATATATAAAAACACTCCTTGTCTATTTTATTAATAAAAAAAACAAAAAAAGCGGACATCAAACCACAGAGCGATATCACTAATGCTCTTTATAGTTTGATGTCCGCTGGTTCTTCCAGTAGGACTAAATGTGTAATTGGTATTATTATATCATTTTCTCATATTTTAGTAACTTTCTTATTAGAAAAGGATTATTTTATTAGGTTTTCTAACAACCTTCATTTTTAAATTTTCAGATCCAGATGCACATCTAGACTCATAAACCATATGCTAATTTAAATACTTCTTAAGAAAGTAGGTGAAAACAATGCCAACTATTGTTGGAAATATGATTGTACAAAATAGTAACGGTTCTTTCAACTTAGGTGATTTTTATAACGTTTCTCCAAAGGAAAATACAAAAGCTTATAATGGTTCAGGTTCATCAAATGTTGCTTTTGTTGCCAATAACTTTAGCGGTGTTAGTGCAACAAACACATACGATTCTGATATTGCAGACCAAAACCAAGTTGGTACAGTCTAGAATTGTTCATTTCCCTCTTCCTCTCCTGAATAAAACTCAATATTCCGGCAATGCTGTAGACAACCCATTCTCCAATTCCTCTGGAGCCGAGCAGTTAGCTTTTGCTAGCTGCTCTTTTATTTTAATTAGCTTGTCACCTTTTGATAGGGCAAGCATATATTATGAATATGGAAACTTTTCACTGATAGGGCCCTCCCTACAAAGAGCACTTGTATACGGTGCTCTTTTTTGTGCGAAGATTTTCTACAAAATGAAATTTTTATTAAGTTCCCTTTCCCGCATAACATTTCCAATTCCGTTTATACTATAGCTGTAACTTAAAGTTACATATCATTACTTGTAGGGCCTAATTTCTTTTGTAAAACAATTAGTTAGCTAATTGAGCTAACTAATTGTTTTTTAACCATTTTTATTGGAATACAATTTATATGCATAATTTCTGAAGTGAAATCCATACTATATTTAGGTCTTAGGTCTTAACATCTAAAACCCTTATTTTAGCCTTAGACCTAATAAAGCGCTCCTCTCTCTCCCTTGGGGCTAAGCAGTTAGCTTTTGCTAGCTGCTCTTTTGTTGCTTGTCCACCTCAACCGATTCACCGTCACAGATCATCCAACCGCCATGCTCATACAAATCCTCTTGCAGCTTCCTTTTACTTTGTTTCTCACTCTCGATACGTTCTTTAATTTTTCTTAATGATTCTTGCGTTTTTATATAATCGCTTTCCAGCTTCATGATTTGCATTTCGCTAACTTCACCTCCTATGACGAGCAATCATAGGAGGTGAAGTTATGAATGATGAGAATATTGTTTTACGTGGAATTTCTGTTGAATCAAATTTAATTCGCTTAACACTCCCCACCTATTTTCCGTTATTCACTTGACTAACAGGGCTAACAGGGCCAACAGGACCAACGCGATTGACTCCGGAGGCGAACCCCCTTATATATATTGAAAGCAGTTTGGAGTGAATACATGTTCCTTATATATTATGGAATGGGTTTATGTTTGTGACATAAGGGCTTATTTTTATATTTATTTTAATTTTCAAGGGCTTTTTTCTTATACTTGTGTGTTAGCTAATTCATAAGTTATAGAGTGTAAGTTAGTAAAAAATAAGGTAGGTGAAAAAATGAATAGATTTAATAAATTTAATAAATGTAATCATATTCCTTTCCCATGTGCTTTTCCTGTTGAACAACCAGGGCCTACAGGTGCTACGGGTGCTACAGGACCTACTGGTGCTACAGGTGCTACGGGACCTACTGGACCTACTGGTGCTACGGGTGCTACTGGTACAGGTGCTACGGGACCTACTGGACCTACTGGACCTACTGGTGCTACGGGTGCTACTGGTACAGGTGCTACGGGACCTACTGGACCTACAGCAGTAGGGTGTTGTCCATGTACTAATAATCTTGACAACCCTGGATTTGATGAACCAGCAGTAGTAGGAGATCCAGTTCCGGGTTGGAATGTAGCTGGGGATGTTACAGAAGTAGGTACTCCAAACGCTCATAGTGGTCGTATTCTTTCAAATGGAAATATTAGTCTCTTAGCTGCGGAAATTGGAGCAGGTGGAAGTATTAATCAATTAGTTACTGTTGGCGAAGGATGTTGTTTTACATTTTCTTTTGCTGCGGATGTAAGGGATAATGCATTTCTTATAGCTTCTGTATCTTTTCCAGAAATCGGGCAAGGTTGTCCTCCTCTCGCTACAACTCTTGGTCCATTAAATATTCCACATATTATACCTGTTGGGAATCAACCAGAATCTCTTTTCCAACATTATGTTCTTGTTGTATGTATACCTCCTGGTGTGACTACAGCATGTGTTGCTTTCCAAAATATTTCTACAGGTGGAGAAGGCGCAACAGCTTTTGTTGATAATGTTGTATTCCAACCTACTGGTGGACCTTGTCCTTCATGCTCACAAAATTTCTAATGTATTGATGCACTTGCAGTTTTTCGTTTTGCTGCCGGATCCCGTAACTATTAAGGAGAGCCTTTGGGCTCTTTTTTCATATTAGAAATCACCATACACTCCCATATGCTGAGCGCATTCCTGTATAGTCCCGATACATATGAGCGATTCACCTTTGTAAACGGCATACTCCTTTAGGTGTACTATTCCGCCCCCTTGCTATTAAAATAGCGTTTTTGTTCAAAATGATGCCCTCATTCATTTGGACACATTTACCAGGGTTATTCTCCAAAAACTCATGTTACGGTTAATTAGTCGAGTACGTCATTACTTGACGATTACCCGTAGGAGCCCCCCAGACAAACGGAGCTTCTTTTATTCAAATAACGATTTTGTTTTAAAAATACACCAACTCAAAAAGTATATATATAATGTTATGAGTATTCTTTTTCAATATAAGTTTTGGTTAGAGAGCGCCTTGGAAAGCGCTCTTTAGTTTTAAATAAGGATTTTATTAAAAACTACTCACTTTTAATTCTTCGATTTCTACTTTTTCGACTCTAATTTCCACTCATAGCAAGATATCCTGCTCTGTTAATCCTATTAAACATCAACCTAATATGGTAAAATTCAAATAAAGAAGGTGAATATAATGAGTGGATTTGTAATTTGTACGCTTGTTAGTTTAATTATCATCATATGCGGTTATCTAATTCATATTAAAAAGTACTTATTCCTTATCGCCGGATATCAAGAAGCTACTTTTATTGGTGATAAAAATAAACTAGCTAAATTATTCGGTACATTCGCTTACATAGTAGGAATTGCTACTTTTCTACTCCCTTTCGGGCTTGAATTCTTTGGTGACATAAGCGGTAAAATTTATGCAGTCTGCATTTGTGCAGGTACGGTATTTATTTTGGTCCGAAAACAAATGATTAATAAACCTTTTTAAAAAGAGTCTTAATATGGCTCTTTTTTTATTAATACAACTGCTTCGTTTCGATAGGTAAGACTTTGAAGTTATCTCCATCTTTTCCCCCGCTTAACACTGTACGTGCGACTTTCATCGCATACAGCGTCCCATCTTATCCTTTTATACTAAAGCAACTAGATTACAAACTTAGTGTTGTACTCACCAACGTATTAATTCCCCTTTCTTACGAAAGGTCACATCATCTTACTCGATCCTGTGAGTTACATCTAATTGATTTAGTTTTCAAAGAACAAGACTAGGGACTATCCCTTCACATTCGTTACATGCTTCGTCGGTACTGTGTCCCCACCTTCACAAGAATTAAGCAATTTCGGTTCGTTAGAACCTTATATGCATCTGTCCGCTAGTAGGCGTTTGTGACAGTTTCTTGCTTACCACGTTCCGATTGACTTAGCTATACATATATCCTTAGGTGCTTGCTGTAAGCCTGTTATCTTTACATCTTCATTGTTAGATGTTCCGAATTTCATATTATTTACTCTTACTTTTCGGTAGATAACATCGTCATTGACGACATACACATTTCTAATGTATTAATAGTTTAGACCCGTACATTCGCAAGTTCGTCAGTCCATTTGGACATTCTCACCATAGATATTTTGTAGCATCCCGACCTATCCATTACCATATGATTTCTCACTTAGGTTTTGTTCAGCCGACTTCACCTAGCTTCATACAATTTGTGACTACTATCACGCCTTGCATGTAGGAGTATTAGATAAGTAGTTTCAGCTCAACCTGACGGCTTTCATTCCTACTTTCAGTCAATCAGTTGTTGTCATCAAATTGATAACCCTCCTATTTCGTGTTTGCACACTTATGAGGAAACGTGTCGCGCAAATAACTATTTTGTTAAATTTACAATAGTGAGGTTAATAGCTCCGGCTTGATCCAAACTTATTAATAAATTCTCTGCTACCGCCTTTGCCATATGAGTAGCACATGCGATTTCCTTACCATCCACAATAATTTTCACTTCTTCTCCGACATCTTCAATTTTTACATCCTTCATATTTTCCATTCCCCTTTTCTATTCAAATAACGCTTTGGTTATAAATTACTTCCCAATAAAAACGATCTTTTCCATTACAAATGTAAAATGTTCAACTAATCCATCATAATTAGCAGCTCTATATCTTCTGTCTTTTATCCAATTATGAGAAGCTAACTCTTTTTTGAGTTTTGCACTTCCCTTTTCCCTGAAATGACACTTTAAACGATAGTAGTTATTCGTACTAATAGACCATTCTTTGCCAAAGTTAACTTCTATCCCGAGAGCATCGGCTATGCGCTGTACGCTCTCTTCTTCAACCTCATACGCCCGTTTAGCCTCTTCACTCATTTTATTTTCGAACATCATTCCACCTACTTTTCTATAAAATTCAAATTTGATCTTATTCACGCCTGTAGATTCAAAGCCACCAACGCGTCATGAATGACGCCATTCTTCTCAGCGGCTTCATACTCCTCTTTTTCTAGCCATCTATTTATCGTCATAACGGTATGCCTCCTAATCTAAATTCATTATTTCCTCTAAGGTTTTATCCGAAATATAAGTGGTAATAATTTGTATCTGTCCGTATTCTTTTTTAGCCATTTCTATAGATTCGCCTTCTGACTTCGCCTCAAGCCAACAAAGCTTCCACTTCTCGTCCTTGTCGTAAAACTCTATTGAGTACGTTATAACGCTATTACGCTTCAAGAATTTTTCTGCTGTACTTGTTGCGGTATAATCGAAACTTCCTACTACATCCTCAAGTGTTAGTTGTTTCATGCCCCTAACCCCATTGGGCGAGATTTATTCTTGTTCTTATCCGCCTGATCCATGATTAAGGCTGCAATTTCTAACTGATGTCTTCCCAACTCTACTGCAATTTCAATGAAGCTTTTATCTTCTTCCCACATTTCTTGGAATCGAATCACTTCAAGAAACACCTAAACCAGCTGTAAATGCTGATAAAGTTACATACGAAAATGAGATCAAGCCTACTATTGATGCTATGATAAAAGAATACGATGAAATTTGGAATCAAGAATGGCGACCTATTTTTTGGGAAGCAAGTAAAGACCCTGCGTCTGTTGATCAAAATGCTTTAAAAGAGAAGATGGAGGCCGTTTCAAATAGATACGATGAACTATCCAAGAAAAATACAGCATTTAAAGATGGTGCGAAGCTAAGTGATCCTGTATTAAAAGAAAAAATCGAGAAATTTAGAGTAGAGTATGGACTAGCAACTAACTAATGATGATATTTAATTTTTAGCACAATGAATGTTAACCAAGCATATATTATAATATTGGAATAGGTCTTGCTCACTTTTTTCACTTTACTTTATAATCTTCTTTTTAAGTATGTTGATTTTGAACAATAAGAAGTTCTCTTATTTTACACTTGTACTTGTAAAACTTTTAAAGTAAGGTCTAGTACAATTTTTTCACGAAGAGTTCCAAATGGCTCGTTTAATTCTGTTGGACAAGGAGAAAAGTCTAATTCGAAAAATTGAGCGCTTACTAATTCACAATATGGTTGTTCATTATAAAAAACTGCATTTTCGAAGAAATATTTGTCTAAACGTGGTAAATCGCCGTTTTTAGGATTAATAAAATGAGAAGTAGTGTCTGAGGAAGAAGCTACTAAAGCCAGTGATAGGAAATCAGCTTCTGTTAGATCTGCAAAACCAGAAAATGGAACATTTGCAATACGATCATATAGAGCTCCATTACACTCATCGTTTGCATATTCGATATTTTTACGAATATACCCTTGTACAAATAATTTTGCTCTTGTAACTCGGCGGTAAGGTGTACCAGCTACCGGAGTAAATGCTACAGGAACTAACTTACATTGTGTTAAAAATACATTTTTTAAGACACGTTTAATCTCAGTTGCTGGAGGATCTAATGAAATATCGGATTCTACAACAATTTGAATTGTTCTTTCCGCTAATACAACTGGTATTTTTACGATTGGTGTTCCTGGAGTAGTAATTGGTGTTGCAGCTGCATCACTTAATGGTGTTTGAGTTTGTCCTGTCACTTGACATGGTACATTAATTGGACATTGTTCACTCATATTATCTAATCTGCTTTTTGAAATTAATTTAGATTTTTAGAACTTTTCAATGTCAATATATTCGTTTTTTTCATTTATGCATAAGCATGTATACTAGTTTTTGAAATTTATTTATCAAGTTTTATTAATAGGAGATATTTTTATAAAGTATATTACTCTGTGAGATTTTGTTATACAGAATCTATAAATAAATATTTTGTACTAATAAGATTTATATAAAGTCAATATTTTAAGTGATTTGAATAAAAACAAATATACAAAGGTCTATATTTGTTTTTAAAATTAAGATGATTCAAGTCGGAGGAATACACCTTATGGTATCTTTTCTTTATTTTCAAAAGGACCTGCTCAATTAATCCCTAAAAACATAAAGTAATGTGAACCTGTTAAAACACATGTGTGACCTTGAATTCCCCCTCTTACTCAAAGGAGAGATTAATATGGGATTTGGTGGTAGTTGTGGCTTTGGCGGCGGATTCGCCTTAGTCGTTGTGCTCTTTATATTATTAATCATAGTTGGAGCTTCTTGCTTCTGCTAAAAAACTATTAGAAAAGACACTCTTATATGGGTGTCTTTTCTTTATGGGAATTTCTTAAATTACTTATATAAAAGCTAATGGACGAGTATTAATACTTATGAAGTAACTTTTATCTGATAAGAAAGGGGCATCAGATTTATGAACAACCTTAATTTCCTTTGTGAGCAATTTGCTAAAATTCTTAATGGAAAGAGCAACATAAATCAGGGTGTTTGTTCTGTCTCCTTGCGTCGTAATATTAAAGTGTTTGTTCAAGGACGACCAAGCACCTCTGTGATACCGGTTGGGATATCTTTTGAATCGTTAGATCAAAATGGTAATGCGTTGAACTTAGGGGAAATCGCTATTTTACAAGAAGAAATTCCTTTATTTATACAATCAATTGTTCAACAAGGGATTATTGTTAGCGCCTTACATAATCATTGGTTATATATGAAACCATTGATTATGTATATTCATATCCAATCTGTTGAACCACCATTAAGTTTTGCAAAAAAATTGGCAAATTCCTTTTTTGTTTTAAGTAGTTATCCAATTATTGATAACGGAGGCTAATGTTAAGTAGATCATATTTATTCATTTCTAGATACATTGAATTCCGATAATGAGAATTATGTAAATGAGCTGTCCATATGGACGGCTTATTATATTTTTTGCTTAGCTTGTTTTTTTCAAAAATGCTGGCGGTACCCCTTCAATAAAGGCTCAGACACAAAAACAGGCTGTGGAGAAGACTTTCTCCACAGCCTGAGAAAACACTTCTCTTAAGATAGAGAAGTGTTTTTCCTTCATTATTGATTAGAACTAGAAGATTGTGATTTTTTTGCCTCAGCTTGTGCATTCGCTTGTTTCACTGCATGCACATCCGTTTCAGTTGCAAATTCTGTACCATAACTAGCATTCGCACTTTGTGCACCTGAAGCTTGTGCTTTCTTTTCCTCAGCCTGTGCATTCGCTTGTTTTACTGCTTGTACATTTGTTTCAGTTGCGAATTCTGTACCATAGCTAGCATTTGTACTTTGGATGCTAGCGCCAGAAGTTGCCTTATTGTAACCTTGTTGTTTTTTGTTCACCTTTCTCACCTCCACAATCAATATTATAGCCAGTCCATTTAAAAGCTATCCTTAATTTTATTTTTAAACTTCCGCATATACGTCACTTTCAATAAGACCTTCTGGACCTTTAGGCGTATATTTAAATGTTTTGCCTACGCGGTTTAAATATTCAATACTTCGACAAAATTTTCATCGACTTACTAAAATAGTAGTCTATTTACACGTCTATCAAATAAAAAAGTTGGCAATTACTAAAGCGAAAAAAGCTCTTTCTTTTTGCTCATTCATTTTCGGGTTCAGTTCATTATATTTTCTACTTTGTCTTTATATACAACATATTCTTTCCCATCCACTACTGCTACCACTGCAAATTCATCTTTTGGATTAAATGAAAGCCAGTCAGCCCACATGTTTGTATTTGGTCCTCCACCCCACATATTATGAACAGTGTTTTTAGTTAAATTCATAACTTTATAAGACGCATTTGGTGCATTTGTTCCAGTCTTTATTTCAAATGTGTATGCGTTATGAATTTTTTTATAAAAGTAGAAAACGTTTGATGGACGAAGCTGATTCATAAAATTCTGTTCTTTTTTCTCTGCAATTTTTATCCCTTCTTGTAATGTGACAACATCTGTTCTTAATGTTTTCCAACTGTCTTTCGCTGCATTCAAGTTAGGGGCTAAGAATTTATATCTATTTTGATCAGCCTTTTGATTAGCTTTATCAATATGTCTCAGTACGCCCGAATATTGAGAGTCTAAATCATCCCATTGCGTGGACATATAAGTAAGAGCAGTAATAGTATTATCAATCGCACTATGCATATCACTAATATTATGAAACGCAACTCCTACTACACGATTTAATGTTATCTTATAATCTACATTCTGACGTAATTTTGCTAATTCCGGCTCTAGCCAGCCTAACTTACCTCTTGCATCACCTATCATTATCCCACCAGCAATCAATGTGGGAAGAAAGGGGATTTTTACCATGTCTAATCCCTTAGATTCTATGTCTTTCTGATAGTTTACTTGCCCTAAAAGGTCCTCTAAACGCTTTTGATCATCCTCAACCGCAGCTCCTTGGTTTTTTAAAATAGACTGCAAGGTCTCTTTATGGCTTCCAAATACTCTAACATCTTCTCCAATAGCATTTTTAAATTTAGTTAATTCTTCTATTAATACTTTTGCAGACTTTTGATTTTGTTGAATTTCCCCCCGTAAATCTGTAATCCCTTTTTTTAAAGTATCCCCATTCCCAGTATTGATCGCCTCTACTAATGGTTCATAATGATTTTCAAATTTTGTATCGTATTCAATAATACCTGTCAATGTATCTAAAAGCTGTTTTTTTACTTTCGTATTCCATGAAACTGCATGTGCTCTTGCATTGTTTTGATCTTGTACAATTTTACTAGGTAAATCTGCATACCCATTAATAGTAATTCCTTCAAAACTCACATCTGGATTATTAATTAACAAATAAGAATATTCATTCATATATTTTACAAATAACCCAGCATCTTGCACAGTTTTTTTCATCTGTTCTTCATTTGCTGAAAGAGACATATCTCCATTGTTAGTTTGTTCAATTTCACTTGCAAAAGCTGCTACTGGTGTAACTGCATAAGTTGTTGTCATAGTTAAAAATGTCGATACAGCGAGTATTTTATAAGGGATTTTTTTCATCATTTTATACTTCTCCTAAATAGGTTTTGATTTTTAATTCTATTCTTCTTTAAAAGCGACGTCCTTCAAATTTTTTAAAAATCTGTAATACAGCACGGTTATCTTGGTATCTGGGTAAAAATTTTATAAAAACAAAAGGCGAAGTCTTTAATGAGACTCCGCCTTTTTGATGTATAAGGAATTATTAATTGTTGCTTTACTATTTAACAACGTAATCATAGATTCTCTATGTTTTAGGTGACTTTGCAACGAAACTAATATTTTCTTATTTTTGCGGAGTAGCAGGCTCCACTTTTAATTCTTTGATTCCTTCTTTTAAAGTGACCGCATCTATGTGTAATGTTTTCCAACTGTCTTTCGCTGCATTCAAGTTAGGTTTTAAGAATTTAAATTTATTTTGATCAGCTTTTTGAGATGCAGTTTCAATATGTCCAAGTACTCCCGAATATTGAGAATCTAAATCATGCCATTGCGTGGACATATAAGTAAGAGAATTAATAGCATCATCAAGCGCCTTATGCATTTCACTAATATTATTGTAAGCAACTCCTACTACACGATTTAATGTTAATTTATAATCTACAGTCTGACGTAATTCTGCTAATAAAGGCTCTAACTTGCCTAAATTATCTCTTGCTACTCCCACTATGATGCCGCCAATTAATGGTAGGCCCAAAATAGCACCTTTCATTACATTAAACCCATCAGATTCTAATTGTTTATAATAGTTTACTGACCCTAAAACTTCATCTAGACGCTTTTGATCGGCCTCAACATCTGCACCTTGGTTTTTTAAAATCGACTGCAAGAGATCTTTATTGCTTCCAAATGCTCTAACATCTTGTCCAATAGAGTCTCTTAATTTAGTTAATTCTTCTATTAATTGTTGTGCATACTTTTGATTTTGTTGAATTTCACCTCGTAAATCTGTAATTCCTTCTTTTAAAGTATCTCCATCCCCTGTATTAATCGCATCTACCATTGTTTCATAATAATTGTCAAATGTTGTATCGTATTCAATAATACCCGTCAATGTATCTAAAAGCTGTTTTTTTACTTTCGTATCCCAAGTAACAGCATGTGCTCTTGCATTTTTTTGATCTTGTACAATTCTACCAGGTAAATCCACATATCCATTAATATTAATTCCTTCAAAATTCACATCTGGATTTTTAATTAACATATAAGAATAGGCATTCATGGATTTTGCAAATAATCCAGCCTTTTGCAAGGTTTCTTTCATCCTCGCTTCATTTGCTGAAAGAGCCGTATCTCCATTGTTAGTTTGTTCAATTTCACTTGCAAAAGCCGCTACTGGTGAGACTACAGAAGTTGTTGTCATAGTTAAAAGAGCCGATGCAACGATTAGTTTGTACGGGACTTTTTTCATCATTTTATATTCCTCCAATATAGGTTATGATTTTTAAATTCTATTCTTGTTTAAAAGCAATATCCTTAGAAATGAATTCTGCATCTTTATGAATATCATTCCAACTTTGTTTAGCAGCCTTTAAATCATCAGGTATTAACGAGAGTTTATGCTCTTGCATTTGGTCGATATTATCATACAAATCTGTATAATTAGCTCCCATTTTATTCCATTGCTGTTGAATATTTGTTAGAGACAGTATCGCTTGATCCACTGTCTGATACAGATATGCCACAGTGTCTTTCGCGTTAGTAAGCGAAACAACAGCTTGGCTAGCGAGATCAGCTTTAGTACTTAATTGTCCGATTTTGTTAGAAATTTCGTTATAGGAGTCCATATGCTTAGATGCCGTGACACCAGCTGCTGTTCCTAAACCAATTCCAGCTGCACCAAGAGCTGTAAGGCCACCAACAACAGCCGGTGTTGCTGTACCGCCAGTCACAACAATTACTACCGCTCCTGCAATAGCTCCAATAACTAAAATGGCTGCTCCTAATCCACCGCCAATTGACCATGCTAATACATTGTCAAAATGTTCTTTCTGAGTAGAATGTAGCTTCTCAATTTCAGCTTGAAGTTGTGGAATTAGCGCTTGTTGACCCGCTAATAGTGCAGTTAATCCACCTTTTCCATCTGGGCCGCCTACATTATTTTTAAAATCTGTAGAATTTGTATATAGTTTTGCTTTGAAGTCCTGTAACATCTTAATTACTTCTGTAACCTCTTTTGAATTTGTATTAATTGTAGTGATTAAATCATTTATACCCTCTTTTAAGCCTGCCTTATCTTTCTTTTGTGCAGTATCTACTAATGTGTCGTAATAATTTTGAAATTGTTCATCGTAATTTACAATATTACGTGCTGTTTTTTGAATCTTTGGTTTCGCTGTATCTAACCAATAATTAGCATTGATTCGCGACAGTCCCTGATTAAGGTGAATGTTTTTGATTAATTCTCCTCCTTCTGAACCTAAATCAATATTGGATAGATTTACATTCGGTTGTTTAATCATTGTTTTTGCGTATAAATCCATTACAAGAATATGAGATCCTGTTTCAGCCAATGCTTTCTTCAGTCCTTCAGGCCCTAATGCATAATTCCCTACTTTTTGTTCTTGACCAGTCGTTTCTTGTGCAAATGCATGAATAGTGTTACCGGTAGTAGCAGTTATAACCGTTGCCAGAGTAGCTAAAGTCAACACTTTAAATGGAAATTTTTTCATAACTATTCTCCTTCTCATTATTTCGCTAGATTCTTATAATCTTTTTAGATTTTTAAAACATAATATTAAAATTTATAGACTTGTTCTTCAAGGTAACTTATTACATTTTTTAATTGTCTTAATGTATCTTTTTGAGACTGCTGGTTAGTTGTATCAACATTAGTAGATAATTTTGTAATGCTATTTTTTATTAGACCCAAATCTTCCTTATAATGTTTTAGTAGGTCAAGTTCTACATCTACTTGATATGCAAATGTATGTAAATCATTTTGCATAATAAGAAGCATTGATTTTTGTAAATCTGCTATTTCTAGGTTCTTAGTTAAATCATAAAATTTTTGGTTTTGTGTCTCTAAATCTGCTAAATATGTTCGCTGTTCTGCTGTTAATTTATTTACTTCAGCGAAAGCACTATATGTTTTCTTAATTTTTTCAGGGTCAATAACTTTCGTAAGGTCATACTCTTTTGTTTTTGCAACTGCAGCTGCAGCTATTTCAGCTTGTTTGCTTTTCTCGATTGCTTCACGGGCTTCTTTTTTGGCAGCTTCAATCTCTAGAGCAGATTTACCCTTTTCTTTCGCTTCTTGCTCTGCTTTTTTCTCTGCTTCTAAAATAGAGTTGTTAATTTCTTTGCCTTTGTTATACGCTGCTACTGCTGTTTGAGCAGCAGGTTCAATGATATCTTTTGAAAGGTTATAGACTTCTTTGAATATAACAAACCCTTGTTCATTTAAAGCTCCTGGTAATAATGCTATTTGTTGTAAATCATTTTGAATTGATTTTTGGGTATTTTGTAATTCATTTTTTAGCTGATCTATTTTCCCTGTTCCATCTGAACTTAGTACACCCTGTGCTTTTGTTACATCCATATCGAGATCTTGAAGTTTTTTATCCAGCTGTAATTTAAGATCTGTTAATTCATTAATCTGTCTTTGTACGTTTTCTTGGTTCGTCATAGTCATATCTTGAAGAACCTCAAGTCTATCCCAAAACCCTTCTTTATCTTCTTTATTGTCTACAAACTCTTTTAATGCTGGGTAATAGTTATTAAATTTAGTTACAAACCCTTTACTTTTTGAATTTACTAGAATTAAATGTGGATAAAGTTCTGATGACCATTCCTTCATATCTTGCTTGATTAGGGATTGATTTGTATTTAAAGCTGGGACTTCTGCTAGCTGTACATTAGGGCTCATTAAACCTTGATCAATATATGTTTGGATTAATTTAGATTGTGCACCTAATTTTCGTAATGATGAGGAAATATCCATGCTTTCCTGTTGAGTTTCTGCATGAACGATTGGTGTTGCGAGAGTATTGATAGGAATAGTCGCCCCAGTTACAATTGATGTTATAAAAAATCCTGAAATTATTTTATTTTTCATTCCGTACACCCCTTTACTATTGTCTATTTATAATCTTATACATACATCTTGAACGACCTAACGCTAGGCTCTTTTGTCACATGCTCTAGGAAGGAGAAATCTTTCGGATAGAGTGTTAAACCTCGTTATTATTTACTTCTCATAGAAAGTAAGGATATTGTTTTCTAACAATTTGAATATTAAGTTTTTCGGAAGTAAACAATAAAATTTCATCACCTATATTTGAATTAACTGCCCCATGAAAAGTATAATATTTATTTTTCTCTTGAGTTGCTGCTGGATTTACAGGAGTCCAGATAGATAGACTCATTGCTTCTACTGCTAACCCTGCCATGACCTTTTTGATAATAATTTCATAATATCTCTCCTAGCTTTGTCGACAGGGCCCTACAAGATTACAAAAGATGAATTGATACTTGTACATTGCTTATACTTTTATTACGGAATAAAATCATTTTTGCTATGTAGAAACTTAAAACACTTTTTTTCAAATGTTATACTTTCGAGATTCTAGACCTTTTTAAAAGTGACGCAACATTAAGATAATTAATTTTAACATAATGTTACTTGCAACTTTACTGCACATTTATTAGTGCAATTTTCTCCCCCCTTGAGTGGTCATACCATTTACACCTTTATTAAAACACTAAATTTTTAATACGTAAATAGTAGAATTTTGTCGATTATATTCAATAATTTAACTATTAAGTATTAATACGAACGAAAATGTTATACTTATAAAATGATTTTTTAATTTTATTTAAGTAATTATAGCAGTTACAACTTGATATACTTAGTTAAAAGGAGTCATTTTTAATATATATAAAGTAACTAATATCATTTGAGTTTTGTTTAATATAATTTAATCACACTTTGCATATCGATCCCCTTTATTTAGATATGCATCATTACATATTTCTCCATAGATAAAAACAACAAATAAACAATAAATACAAGACGAATAAACAACAAATAACAACAAATAAAAGACAAACAAGCAACAAATAACAACAAATAACAACATTTCTAAAAAAACGTGTCGTTATTTGTTATTTTCCGTTATAAGAGATATAACAGAATACTAAGATTTAATAAAGAATTGATTTGTTATTTAAGTCCCTACATTACAGTACATGTAAATCGATTTGGAAAGTAGCATATTGATTCAAATCGAAAACCATCCGAACTAGCATTGGATCTTTCATTCTCTTCAAAAAAAGTAGCTTTCACTTAAATAATGCATAATAAAAGCCGTAGGAGTATAACCTACGGCTTTGTAAAGGAATCTCGATTTACTATAAAATATCCTCTAAAGGTTTATTCTTACGATTTAAACCTCCTGTAAAGCTTTCTGTTCACTTTGTAAGAATGGATCTAGTTTATTTATCAGTCGTCTAATATTTTCATTTTTGGTATACTTACTTGAATCATAGCCTTCATCCGGTTCTAAATAATAAATAAATCCTTTCATATCCTCTGGATAATTAAAATCACTATACAGGTTAGCTACATTCTCTAATAAAGTATCATAATCATTATTTTTTTCTCTCATAGACATTAAAATAGAGTACTTCCATTTTCGTTCCTCAATTTCACTATTCCAATGTAAGTTCTAATAATGCATCATCTAAGCCGATACATAAAGGTATCCGCCTAGTAAATAGAATGATAGTATCACACCATGCATTCCTTGAATAATTATTCTTTCAAGGAATAGACATACTCCATCCGTATTACAAAGGGAAAAGGTAGTAAAATATCTTCAAGATTTACAAGTTCGGTAGAAATGCCTTGCTTTTCAATTTCGACAATATTACGCATAATTTCTCTTTCACATTTTTCCAAAAGGTCATATTTATCACGATAATGTAAGTAAAATGTCCCTCGATTAATATTGGCTCTAGCTGTAATATCCTTAACCGTAATGGAATCAAACCCTTTTTCATTTATTAATTCAGTTAGTGCATCACGTATCGCTTCTTTAGTACGAGCTACGCGTAAATCAGTATATGCACTTCCCATTTTTTACCTCCTAAATTTTTTAGACATATTTTTATATAATGTTCAGAATGCAACAGATCAACTATTTCTGTTTATTGAACCCATAAGATACCCCTACTATAATATTAAATATAAATAATCAACACTATGTTGATTAAAACAATAGGAGGTACAGAAATGAAAAAACAAGTATCACTAGTAGTTGAACATGAATTGAATGACGTAACACCAGAAATGATTGACTGGTGGTGGGATAATATTGATACCCCTGAACGATATAAACTATGGCACCCAGAAGAACATGTTGATTTTAAGTGGTTAGTTGACCCTAAAGTACATGGACACGTAGGAGCCATATCAGCTTCCCTCGAATCTGCGGGGGCACGGAGTAGAATTTCCGCTAAGGATTCGATGGGAAGATCCTAAAAATCGTCCTATAAATACCCATTACAGCCATGTTTTAATGGGTTCATGTTTAGATGATTGACGATGTAATTTCACAAGTAATACATCAATACCAAAAATCTGAGAACGGTACAGTAATGACTTCTACATTCATTTTCCCGAAAGGATTACCACCATTTATTAACCTAAGTGGTTTATATAAACACAATGTAGAAGAAATGAGTCAGTTCAGCAAATTTTTACCGAAACTTTTTGAAGAAAATTTGTAAGGCAAGTTAACAGCTTTACTTTTAATAAATGATTAACTAGAAAACAAATCGGCCCCCAACATTTTAGATATGTCTACAATGTTGGGGGCCTTTCAATATCAAATCAATCACTTTCCACTTTACTTCTTCTGGGTAATGTACTCTTCCCTTCAAATGAAAAACACCTCCGTTGAATTGACATACTTAGTGTGCGAATTCAGAAGGTGTTTTTTCATTTACCACTATTCGGGTTCACTTCATTAAAATGGTGTATTTTCTAATCAATGATTATTTTCTATCCTTTATTTCCTCTTCAATACTTGCCGCAAATATATCTAGCGAAACAACTTCCGACTTCTCTTCCCCATATTTTCGTATATTTACAGCTTTGCTTTCCATTTCTTTATCACCAATAACGAGAACATACGGTATTTTTTGCATTTGCACTTCTCTTATTTTATACCCTAATTTTTCATCTCGCATATCTTGCTCAACACGAATGCCAGCTTGTGCTAATTTATCTACAACCTCATTTGCGTATTGTTCATGTACTGCATTTGAAACTGGAATTACTTTCACTTGAACTGGTGCCACCCATGCTGGGAACGCACCTCCAAAGTGCTCAATTAATATTGCTAAGAAGCGATCTAAAGATCCTAAAACTGCTCGGTGGATGACAACTGGTCTTCTCTTCTCATTCTTCTCATCTATATAATTTAAATCGAATTTCTCTGGCATTTGGAAATCGAGTTGGATTGTTCCGCATTGATGACTTCTATTTAAAGCATCTTTAATATGGAAATCAATTTTCGGTCCGTAAAATGCACCGTCACCTTCATTTAGTCTATATTTATAATTTAACGATTGTAATACATTTTCTAATGCCACTTCTGCTTGCTCCCATAATTTATCATCACCCATTGAATCTTCTGGACGAGTAGAAAGCTCTACTTCATACTCGAAGCCAAAAGTTTTATATACGTAATCAATTTGCGCCATTACTGATTTAATTTCATCTTCAATTTGCTCTGGTGTTACAAATAAATGAGCATCATCTTGGCAGAAAGTACGAACTCTTAATAATCCATTTAAAGCCCCGCTAAATTCATGTCGATGTACTTGACCGAACTCACACATACGAATCGGTAATTCACGATAAGAATGCAATTTATTTTTAAACATAAGCATGTGGCCTGGGCAGTTCATCGGTTTTAATGCAAAACTTTTATGATCTACTTCTGAGAAATACATATTGTCTTTGTAATGTCCCCAGTGTCCTGACTTCTCCCATAATTCTTGATTCATCATAAATGGAGTACGCACTTCTTGATAATTGTACTCATTTTGAATTTCTCTTAAAAATGCTTCTAATTCATTGCGAATAATCTGTCCTTTCGGTAAATAAAACGGCATTCCCGGAGCCTCTTCTGAAAACATAAATAACTCAAGTTCACTACCTAACTTACGATGATTTCTCTTTGCAGCCTCTTCAATAAAATGCAAATACTCTTCTAAATTTTTTTGAGAAGCAAATGCAACACCATATATACGCTGAAGCACTTGATTATTACTATCCCCTCGCCAATATGCACCGGAAACGTTAGTTAATTGAATTGCTTTCAAATAACCTGTTGATGGTAAATGTGGTCCTCTACATAAATCTACAAATTCACCCTGCTTATAAAGTGTTACACTTTCCTCATTAGGAATTGCTTCTAAAAGTTCTAATTTCAGGTGATCGTTCATTTCTTGAAACAGTTTTTTTGCTTCTTCTCGAGAGACCTCAACTCGTTCTATCTTTACATTTTCATTTATAATATTTTTCATTTCTTTTTCGATTTTCGGTAAGTCTTCTACGTTTACACTACTTGGTAGATCCATGTCATAATAAAATCCATTTTCAATTACTGGCCCTACACCAAGATTTACGTTACCATAAATTCTTTTTACAGCTTGCGCTAAAATGTGTGCAGCAGAATGTCTTGCAATTTCTACACCTTCATTTGAATCAATAGTAATAATTTCTATTTCCGCATTCTCTTCGATGTTTCGGCGTAAATCAAAAAGTTGATTGTTTACTTTTCCTGCAACTGCTTTCTTTTTTAAGCTACTGCTAATCGAACCAGCAATTTCTTCTAAAGTAATTCCTCTCGCAAATTCTTTAACGCTACCATCTGGAAATTTAATTTCAATCATCTGTTCTTTCATTTTTCATCTCTCCATTTCATAATAAAAAGCACACTCATCCCTAAAATAGGGACGAGTGTGCTTTTACCCGTGGTTCCACCCAGATTCCCATCGTTAAAATACAATGGCTTCTTTTACGGTAACGTCGTTTACACGGTACTAGATACTTAATTTCCCCAGTGCAGCTCTAAGGTGGTAAGTTATTTTTCTGCGTTAGGAAGTTCTCAGCTTTCCTTCCTTCTCTGTATAACCGGTTAAAATAACTCATGTCCTTTTCTTCGCTTATTATGAAATTGAATGCAAAAAAGCATATTCATCCCTAAATATAGGGACGAATATGCTTATATCCGTGGTTCCACCCAGATTCCCATCACAAAATGCAATGGCTTCTTTTGCGATAACGTCGCTTACACGGCACTGAATACTTGATTTCCCCAGTGCAGCTCTAAGGTGGTAAGTTATTTTTCTGCGTTAGGAAGTTCTCAGCTTTCCTTCCTTCTCTGTATAACCGGTTAAAATAACTCGTGTCCTTTTCTTTGCTTTTATAAGTACATCCATTAATTGTTATTTACTATATCTTATTCAATTTATTTTTGCAAGTGTTAAAAAATATTATTTATTTAATTTAAAAAAGTGAAACCAAAAAATTTTTGGTTTCACTTCTCAATTTTACCAATCTTGTGGTTCGTAATTTAAGTCTGAAAATAGGCGTTTTTTCTCTTTTTTCGATAAATCTCTCCACTGTCCGACTGGTAAATTATTCAACTCAATATTCATAATTCTCGTACGTTTTAACGTGTATACTTGATAACCCAAAGCTTCACACATACGGCGGATTTGACGATTTAGCCCCTGTGTTAAAATAATTTTGAACTCATATTTTGATAACGGTGTAATCTCACAAGGAAGCGTTTTTGTATCTAAAATTTTAACACCTGCTGCCATTTTCTCTAAAAACTCCGGTGTAATCGGCTTATCTACTGAAACGATATATTCTTTCTCATGCTTGTTTTCAGCACGTAAAATTTCATTAACAATATCACCATCATTCGTTAACAAAATTAAACCGTCTGAGTCTTTATCAAGACGTCCAATGTGATTAATTCGTAAAGGGTGATTCACTAAATCGATAATGTTACCTTTAACTGCTTTTTCACTTGTACATGTAATACCTACTGGTTTATTTAAAGCGATATACACATGGTCTCGAGCAATTCGAAGCTGCTCTCCATTTACTCGCACGTCATCACCTGGATTTACTTGGTCGCCTATTTTTGCAACCTTACCGTTAATAATTACTCTTCTTTCATTAATTAACTTATCTGCTCCACGTCGAGATGCTTTTCCAGATTCACTAATAAATTTATTTATACGCAAGTTAGGCACATCCTTTTCTTAAAAAATTTCAAGCTCACACTGCTTCTACCGTACAATAAAAAAGGGTAAGCCTCCTATTATAACTTAAATATATTAACATGAAAGGGTATATAACGTCTTCAATTAATTACATGTTTATTAGAAAATAATTGGTTCTCTTTTCCTTTTCAACTCAAACTGTTTAGCAGTCAATAGATTCACCGTTGAATATAACATCATTTATTTACTTTTTTCATAGATAATATACCGATATAAGTTTGATTAATAATACCTAAGTACCTCACAATATGTGAAAAATAAAAAAGAATCCTTTTGAAAATAATCAAAATGGATCCTTCTTCAACTAAAATAATACTAGTTTTTATACAAAAGGGTTTTTAATAATTATAATCTTTAATTGAAAATATCATTCAATATCGTTCAACAAACAAAATAATCTCAAAATCCCTAATTTTTTACGCTTCAATATTTTCTTCACATACTCCAAAAAGAAGCCCTTGATTATCTATACAGTAAGCAAAGTAACCCATATTAGAAATAGCAGTTTTAGGTACAACTACTTGTCCATCATTTTCAATAACTTTATTTATGTACTCATCAACTGAAGGTACTTCAATCGAATTAGTCGTCCTGGTAGTACCATCAGGTGATTTCATTAATCCACCATCGATACCAGGTCTATCACTCTCACCTGTAATTATGAACCAATAGTCATGTGGCCCAGGCATTTTTTCAAACTTCCATCCAAAACTATTTGTATAAAATTGAATAGCTTCTTCAGGGTTTGGGACTTGCAATTCAAATCTTAAAACTTTACTCATTTACATACCCCCTCTTGTTCTTGTACAAAGTAACCATACCAGAACGAATGTTCTGTATCAACTTTATCTAAACCAGCTACTTTAACAAGTTCTAACTTTATTTCGAAGCGGCAACAGACCATTCTTCCTTCCGAATAACTTTCTTTCCATTTATATTTTCAACATACTCATTTACATTTGCTAACTGATATAACTCAGGGAAAATTTCTTTCATATAACGTTCGTGTGCTATTTCATCTTGCCAATACGTTAACACTATGTAACGTTTTTCATTTTTTAAAGACTTCCCAACAACTCCACCTAACATCCCTTTTGCGTTTTCCATTCCTTTATTCCAAATTGTTTCTTGCGTATGTAAAAAATTCTTTTCTTTTCCTTCTTTCACATCGCAAATTGCAACTCTTACAAATGACCCTTGTGCAATTACGTCTTTCAAAGGAGTTTCTGTTATATCATACAACGTTTGAAACATCTCAATTTTACAGGAAATATATGTACCTTCTTGATTACTATTTAGAAAAATTGTATCATGAGCATCATTCATGAATGATTGATATGCATTTCTATCTTTCCATAAAGTATACACACACGCTTCAGCTTCATTCCACCCACCAAACTGTCCATAGAATCCGTCTAAATACTGTAAATCACGCCATTTTTCTTGCGCATCAGAAAACAATTCCCTTTTCTTTTCTTCCACCTTGCAAAATATTGTTTTTAATAGCATTTCTAATCCCCCTTATGATACTGTTCATTTCCCACTTGCAACAATCTGTTTACATAATAAAATTATGTGAATGAATTGTATCTGCTGTTATACTCAATACACAAATAACCATTTTTAGTCACTCTAAATCTATCAAACCACCAAATTGATTTTATTTCAAATAATTCGGAATTTAAAGGAGATGTAATCCTACACGGATTACATCTCACTCTTAACTCATTTACATATTTACTATTTCAAAATAAAAAATGATTGCATTTCACTAATTGTATATCTATAATGTTTTTATTGATTCTATACACAATCAATGCGTTTAAGCTTTTAATTTTATAATTCGGATGAACCATTCAGGAGAAGGTCTATTGATCTACCGACGGGGCAAAAAGTTGCTATACCAACTTTGAAACTCTCAGGTCTTGTTTACAAGTAGAACTGCATGGGGACGAATCTCTGGAGAGACTCCCTCTCGCTTAATATAGCGCGGAGGAAAACGAGCACCGAAGGAGCAAATCCGCTAATCTAGCGGATAATCTCTCAGGTAAAAGGACAGAGACAAGCGAAAGAAAATGCCGATTTGTATCGGTTTATTTTTCTATACCTTGTTTCTCCAGAGACCATTTCCTTGAAGTGGTTTTTATTTTTTCTAAAAAAGGAGAATACAGATGGAGACAGTAAGTAAAGTATTAGAACAAATTAATCAGTATGTGTGGGGGTTACCAACTTTGTTGCTACTCGTTGGAACTGGTATCATTCTCACAGTGCGCTTAAAAGGTTTACAGTTTCGTAAACTAATATACGCTCACAAACTAGCATTTAAAAAATCAGAAGATACCTCTTCTTCTGGAGATATTAGTCACTTCCAAGCACTCATGACAGCTATGGCTGCAACGATTGGTATGGGAAATATAGCAGGTGTTGCAACCGCTGTTACAATTGGTGGTCCTGGTGCAATTTTTTGGATGTGGATTACCGCTTTATTCGGAATGGCAACAAAGTATGCCGAAGCAATTCTAGCAGTGAAATACCGTGTTAGTAATGAAAATGGTGAATACTCTGGTGGACCCATGTATTATTTAGAGCGCGGTTTAGGTAAGAAATGGCTTGCTGTTTTATTCGCTATATTCGGTACAACTGCTTCTTTCGGTATCGGTAATATGGTTCAATCTAATTCAGTTGCAGAGGCAATGCGAATCAACTTTTCTTTCCCCCCTGCATTAACTGGTATACTCATGTCATTCTTAATCGCTATCGTTATTTTGGGCGGTGTTAAAAAGATTGGTAAAGTTACTGGATATATCGTTCCTATTAAAGCTTTCTTTTATATAATTGCTGGTCTTATTATTATTTTCTATCACTTTGATCAAATTCCAGAAGCATTTTCACTTATTTTTTCTGGTGCATTTCAAGGTACAGCAGCTGCTGGTGGTTTTATTGGCGCAACAGTTGCATCTGCTATTCAAATCGGAATGGCACGCGGCGTATTTGCGAACGAAGCTGGTTTAGGAAGTGCACCAATTGCCGCCGCAGCTGCAAA
This sequence comes from Bacillus cereus, assembly GCF_015071065.1. Taxonomy (GTDB): domain Bacteria; phylum Bacillota; class Bacilli; order Bacillales; family Bacillaceae_G; genus Bacillus_A; species Bacillus_A cereus_BA. The sequence continues at coordinate 75,322 of NZ_VOVA01000005.1, forward strand.
AACTGATTCACCTGCAAAACAAGCTTTAGTTTCTATGACTGGTACTTTTCTAGATACATTTATCGTATGTACAATTACTGGTCTTGTATTAATTACAACAGGTGCATGGAAATCTGGTAAAACCGGCGTTGAAGCTACAACATTAGCATTCCAATCCGTATTCGGTACTGCTGGTAGTATGATTCTCGGTATCGCCATTATATTATTCGCCTACTCTACTATTTTAGGATGGTCATATTACGGTGAGAAGTGTGTAGCTTATTTATTTGGACAAGGTGCTGTACGATATTATAAAGCAATCTTTATCGTTATGATTGCTGTTGGAGCTAATTTAAAGTTAGGTGTTGTATGGACATTTGCCGATATCGCAAATGGGCTTATGGCGATTCCAAACTTAATTGGTCTAATTGGATTAAGTGGTGTAGTTGTCGCTGAAACAAATCGGTTTTTACAAGCAGAGAAATTGAAAGAAATTCATAATAAACAGACAAGTTAATTTAAGTTTAAAAAGAATGCTCCTAAACTGACGAGCATTCTTTTTATTTACTTTATTATACGAATCACCTGTTTCTGCAATTTCACTTCTTTATCTGCTTTTACTATTCCTCTTTCTTCAATTGAATGTTTATTTATAGTTTTATATTTTACATACGTATGAAATTCTGTCTTAAATGGAAACGGTGTGATTCGAATTGTTTCTTCTTCCACCCATTCAGCTTGAATAGGTTTCTCCTCCTTACTATTAAACATTTCTGTTCCTTCAAAACCATCTTTAAATAAATCAATTTCATCTTTCTTTTTTACACCAGGTTTATTCATACATACATATAAAGAAAGTTCATCACAAAACTTTAATAATCTATAATGTTTATCGAACATCATATATTGTTCTTTTGTTAACGTTTTCATTATTCTTTTTTGTCGTTCTAATTCATGCTTATAAAAAGACATCATCTCTTCATCTTCCTTATTTAGTGGAAATGATAAAAAGTGTTTACTACAAAGTAACGCCCCGTATGGATTAGAATCTTCAATTTCATTTAAGCCAATCGTATAAAAAACAAAGCGCAATGAGCTTGGACAATCCATAAATGTATATGGAATATTTTTAGCATCATTTAAAATTGGTACTTTATCAAGCTCTATCCATCCTCTATCATGCTCATATATAGCATCTATAGTTTCCATTAAATATTCCTGATTTTCAAAGAAATCTTCTTTTATATTTCTAGCAATCTCTCCAGCTAAAAAACCATGATCATGTTGACGAATTAATATACTTTCTTTCTCATTCTTTTCACGAAAAATCATCTGTATACTCCCCCTCACCTTCATACTACAGCTTTTTATATGCATCGATTCTTAATTTATCCCTGATTTTAGCAGGGATTCAGTCTCTTGCAACGAAATTAACATAACTATACAGTATTCTTTCTATTAGAAAAAGTAGCTTATTCTATAACATTCATTATACTAAAACTTTTATTCTAAAATTTTTTTATGAGGTGAAAACATGAACAAAACAGAATTAATTAAAAACGTGGCACAAACAGCTGATATTTCTCAAAAGGATGCTTCTGCAGCTGTACAATCCGTATTTGACACAATTGCTACTGCATTACAATCTGGCGATAAAGTTCAACTGATCGGTTTTGGAACTTTTGAAGTGCGTGAAAGATCTGCTCGTACAGGGCGTAATCCGCAAACTGGAGAAGAAATTCAGATTGCTGCTGGTAAAGTTCCAGCATTTAAAGCAGGTAAAGAATTAAAAGAAGCTGTGAAATAAACAAGAAACCAGCCATTTTATAGGCTGGTTTCTTGTTTATTTCTTATTTAAGCAGTTCCCTTATATTCTCTGCATGATACACTTCACATATATAAAATATACATTTGCAGTTACTTACAATTTGATACTTTCTAGTTGGATAAACATTCGCAGTAACAGAACATCCATCAAACAATTCAATAATATTTCCAGCTGGCTGATACCCTTCGTATAATACGTTTTTTCTTACTTCCATCTTTTCTATAAGCTTTTCAACTGGAACATTTCCATCCTCTAATTCTTGCTTTATAGTATCTGGTAAAAATGAAGTGTCCACAAAAATTAGATTTTCAGATAACACCTTACCTTTATAACTAATATTAGATACGCGATAAAGAAATGTTCCGTTTTTATCAAAGAAATTCTTTGCTTCTTTCGGAATGTACTGTCTATCCATTACCTCTTGTTCGAGAACATCAAATTGAACTGTATCATTCAAAAGCTTTTCTAAAGCAAGAATAGATGACGTATCTCCAGAAAATAAAATATTTTTAATTGCTTGTACATTATAAGTTAATTCGCTTTTTCTATTTTCCGCCACTAACATGAGGAACACCTCTTCTATAAAATATTTTATTAAACTTATTTATAATTTAAAAGCGATACCGCGTCTAACTGCGTAATTTCAGTTACTTCTTTACTAAATATTGCAATGGAAGCCATATACTCTAAACTAGGTCTTACATCTTCCATCATTGTATTTTCTGCTAACTCTTGTCTATCCTTAAAAATTAACAATTTTGGAGGATCATTTGGAGCTGATACTGTAATATCTACTGGTGGAATCAATAGTCCTTCACCTGTCGCTTTCAGCACTGCTTCTTTTCGAGTCCAATATGTTAAAAATCCTTCTAGTCGCTGCTCATCAGGTAATTTCATAACTTGTGCTATTTCAATGTCTGTTAATACGCCCTCTGCCATTTTCATAACATCTACATTTGGATTCATTTGTTCAACATCAACACCAACAGATGCAGATTTAGTAAATGCAACGACAACCCACTCACCCGAATGTGAGACTGATATTTGCGGCATACTTTCTGGTAATTGCGGCCTGCCATGTTGTAATTTACACACCGGGCACATTCGATCAATTGGTACTTGAACTGGCGACATAGAAAGTATCTTTCCGAGTACTAATCTACTAATTACGCAACCTATTATAAAACGTGCACGATCCGCTGAATGATGATATGAATTTGCTTTCTCTCGTTCAACACCATTTAGTAAATTGTAATGCCATGATTGTAAATCTGAAATTCGTGCCCACCAAATTTGACAACTATTCTCATTAAGAGTTGGTACAGAATCTACAACTTTACTCTCTATCATGTAAACTCTCTCCTTTTAAATACCAATATCACTTTATTTCAAAAGAATTTTAGCATGCTGCAACTCATTCATTTACAACTTCTTTCTCTTTTTGTAATACAGATAACGGCTTTTTATTCTTCTTTGACATTACCTCTTTATCAGAAATGCGTAAAGAAAATAGTAATGCTATGAGTAAAAATATTGCTGATCCAATTAATGCTGCTTGATATGGCAAGAAATCGGCTAGAGTATTATTTTGTACACTATTACTTCCAAAACCAGATAGTATACTAGCTAAAACAGCAACTCCTATTGCATATCCTAATCGATTTTGTACATTGAATATAGTAGTTGCTCTCCCCATAGAAGGTGGTGCAATATTATTAAAAGCAGAAAATTGAACCGCTCCAACAGACTGACCTAAGAAAATACCTATGCCAAACAATAATGCCCGAATTTGCCATGGATTCGTATCATGATTTACAAAGCTTAATAAAACAAATATAACCGCCGTACTTATTAATCCAATAGAGATTACCTTTCTAGCTCCTAATTTCTTATATGACCATGGCACAATCTGTGAAGAAATCATTAATCCAATTGCCTCTGGGAATGTAGTAAGACCCGATTCCAGCGCGGAAACTCCTATTACATTTTGATACATAAGTGGGAAAATAAATAACATTCCTAGTAAACCAGCTGATGAAAACAACGAAATAAAACTCATTTTTCTAAAGACCGGTTCTTTTAATAAGCGTAAATCTAACATCGGTTGCTTTACTTTCAGTTCTACAATAATAAACAATGTAATGAATACAGTCCCAGCTATTCCAGCACTCATAATTTCTGGAGAAATCCAGCTTTTTGATGGCCCTTGACTGAGTGCATAGATGAGCATCGCAAATCCTGGTGCTGAAAGAACAAAACCGAGAGAATCAAAGCGACCAGCTGATTTTTCAACATGCTCTGTTAAAAATAGAAGTCCAAATAGCAATGCAACGATACCAAACGGTAGATTAATATAAAATGCCCAGCGCCAAGACATTTGATCTACAAAGAAACCGCCAATAATTGGTCCAATCGCTGGTGCAACAGCAATTGGAAGTACAATAAATCGAGAAATTTTTGGTCGTTCCTCTGGTGAAAATGTTCGGAATAACATCGCCATCCCGACTGGTGTTAAAAGCCCGCCACCAGCACCTTGAATGATACGAAAAATGTTTAATGAAGTAATATCATTAGCAATTCCACATAATGCAGATGCAATTGTAAACACGAAAAGAGCAGTTAAAAATACTCTTTTCGTACCAAAGCGATCTCCTAACCAACCGGAAATCGGAAGGAAAACAGCTAAGCTAACTAAATACCCAACATTAACTGTCCCCATTGCAGATGGCGGCACTTGTAGTTCTTTACTTATCGTTTGCAGTGCTACATTCACAATCGTTGCATCCATCGCAGCCATAAACATCGCTGTTATATATACGATACCTACAACTACTTTTGGATTTATTTTTGCTTTCATTATTGTTTTCCTACTCATACTTTTTTGCTAATTTGATTTTTTTTCGGCTCTAAATCGTTCCAGTTAACTTCAACATATTCTAAGCAAACCTGCCTACTAGCTTCTTCATGCACGATATTCCAACCAATAGGTACATCGAGGAAAGCAGGCCAGAGAGAATGCTGGCCCTCCTCATTCATTAATACTTTATATGTGTAATTATCATTTTCAAATGGATTCGTCATACTCTACTTACCCCTTTCTTATCCTGCAAATATTTCACTAATACTTGTCCAATTTCTGTAAGCGGACCTGGCTGACATAAATCTTTATGTCTACAATCAATATCATGCTGCACGATTTCCCCATCTAAATAATTTAGCCACGTATTTGGAGAAATAGGATCAAACCAGTCTGGTATAACAGTAGATCTAAAGAATAAAATATCCCCGTTATAAACTTTCGGTACGTATTTCCCTAACAACCCTACCGAATTTACATATGTTTCTTTCAAGTTCAAAATAGTCTCTTCTTCAAGACTTGCTAATGCACTTCCATCTTTGCGAAGTATTTCAACCGCACTTTCCATGGTAAGTGGTTTACCATCCATGTTATCCGGGTCATATCCACCTAAAGCAAGTAATGCGATTAACGCTTCTTCTTCAGTAGGTGCTTCTGTATTTGGTAAAAAGTGCCCTGGATAAGAATCGAGCATAACGAGTAATTCTACTTCTTCTCCTTCATTTTGTAGTTGCGCTGCCATTGCATGAACAACATTTCCTCCAAGCGACCAACCGAGTAAACGAAATGGTCCGTGAGGCTGTACTTCACGAACGTGTTTCAAATAATCCGCCGCCATCTCCTCTAAGCTTTTTGGAAGTTCTTCATTTTTAGCGATACCACGTGCTTGTACACCATAGATTGGATAATCTGTTCCTAAAGATTTCATAAGCCCTGCATAGCACCAACTTAATCCACCTGCTGGGTGTACACAAAATAGTGGTAATTGGTCCCCGCTTGCTCGTAATGGAAGCAACACATCAAGTGCACTTTGACCATTCCCCATTTCAAGTCTTTCAGCAAGCCCTGCAACAGTAGGTGCCGCAAATAAAGTTCCAATATTTAGTTCAACTCCAAGTGCCTCTTTAATGCGGCTCATAAGTTGCACTGCAAGAAGTGAATGACCACCAAGATCAAAGAATCCGTCATCAATTCCAATTTGAGGCACACTTAAAACTTCTGTAAACAAGTCACATAACATTCCTTCTTGTGGTGTTCTTGGTCCACGGCTAGAAGATGATGCAATAAATTCTGGAGCTGGCAATGCCTTTCTATCTAATTTACCGTTTGGAGTTAAAGGTAACTCATTTACTACTACAAAAGCGTATGGAACCATATAATCTGGCAAACTGCCTCCAGCATACTGACGCATTTCATTCGTATCAATCGTTTCATTATTTGATGCGACGATATAAGAAACTAATCGTTTATCCCCTGGTTGATCTTCCCGTACAATAACAGCTACTTGTTCAACTTTAGGATGTTTCATTATTACCGCTTCTATTTCCCCTAATTCAATTCGGAATCCACGAATTTTAATTTGATGATCTGCACGTCCTATATAATCTAACGTACCATCTTGACGCCAGCGCGCTAAGTCTCCTGTACGATACATTCTTGTACCTTGCTTACCAAATGGATCTGCGATAAAACGTTCAGCCGTTAATCCTGCTCTTCCTAAATATCCACGGGCGAGCCCTGCACCTGCAACATACATTTCTCCAACTACCCCTGGTGGCACTGGTTGTAAATAGTTATCTAATACGTATACTTTAAGATCCGGTATACTGCACCCAATTAAACTATTTGCTCGTAAAGAGACGATACTCTCATCTAACTCAATATAACTAACATGTACCGTCGTCTCCGTTATACCGTACATATTAATAAGCTTCGGTGAATTATGAGGATGACGACTATACCAATCTTCTAATCGACTTAGTTCAAGTGCTTCTCCTCCAAAAACAACATATCGTAAAGATAATTTTTGACCAATCTCTTCATTTTCACGATCTGCTTGCATCAATTGATAGAACGCTGATGGAGTTTGGTTTAAAACAGTAACCTTTTCCTTAACAAGAAGCTGTAAAAATTCTTTCGGTGAACGACTTACAGTATGTGGTACTACAACTAGACGTCCTCCGTATAATAAAGGTCCCCAAATTTCCCAAACTGAGAAATCAAAAGCGTATGAATGGAACATCGTCCACACATCGTCCGCGTCAAATTGGAACCAATGATCAGTTGCTCCTAAAAGTCTTACTACATTTTGATGAGGTATCATAACGCCTTTCGGTCTACCTGTTGAGCCTGACGTATAAATAACGTAAGCAATATGTGAAGGAGATAACGGCTTAATGCGCTCCATTTCATCAATATTGTCTTCACTATATTTCTCAATTTCTTCTATTACGTTCACATCATCAACTAAAATCTTTAGTGCCTCATCACATTCAATTTCCACATCTGAATTTATTAAAACACATGATGGTTTCGCATCGTGTAGCATAAATGAAATACGATCTGACGGATAATCCGGATCTAACGGTAGGTATCCCGCACCAGCTTTAAGAACAGCTAGTAAGCTTACAACCATATTTAATGATCTCGGCATCGCTAAAGCAACGAGTTGATCAGGACCGATTCCTTGCGCTATTAACAAACGAGCTATTTTATTCGCTTTTCTATTTAGCTCTTCATAAGTTAGCACTAGATCCTCAAAGACGACAGCAATAGAATTTGGACTTACATGAGCCTGCTTTTCAAATAATTGTGGCAATGTCATTTCAGGTACAATTTGAAAACCACCATTCCACTTTTCTAAAACTGTATTTCGCTCGGCTAAAGTTAATATTTCTAATCTACCAATTGATTGATCCGGATGTTTCGCTGCATCATCTAATAACAGAATGAATCGTTCTATTAGTTTTTGAACCGTTTCACGTTTATATAAATCAGTACTAAACTCTAACAATCCGTGTAAGCCGTTTGGAGTGCCATCAACTCCGTTACTCTCGCTAATTTCAAATGTTAAATCAAATTTTGCAGAGCCAACACTTTGAATTTCAAGGCTCGCTTCTATATCTGGTACATTAAACGTCGCTTCTGGCGTATTTTGGAAAGCTAACATAACTTGAAACAGCGGATGACTATTTCGAGTTCGTACTGGGTTTAACACTTCAACGAGTCGTTCAAATGGAACATCTTGATTTTCATAAGCTGCAAGGTTTGCCTGCTTCACTCTATTCAATAATTCTTTAAAGCTTGGATCTCCTGATGTATTTGTACGTAACACTAATGTATTTATAAATAAACCGACTATATCCGAGAGTGCATCGTCGTTTCTTCCAGCGATCGGACTGCCAATTGGTATATCAGTACCAGCACCTAATCTTGTAAATAGCGCACTTAGTCCTGCTTGCAACACCATAAACAAACTAACTCCATTTTTACGAGCGAGCTCTACTAATCTACTATGCATACCTTCATCTATATGAAATTGCATTGTTTCCCCGCGATAACTCGTTTCAATTGGACGCTGAAAATCTGTAGGTAACTCCATTTGATCTGGTAAACCTTTTAGCTCCTCTTTCCAAAAATCTAATTGTGTTGAAATTAGACTATCTGGTGTCGTTTCATCACCTAGTAGTTGCTGTTGCCAAAGTGAATAATCTGCGTATTGCACTGGAAGTGTCTCCAGCTGGACTCTGTTACCTTGACATCGTGCTTTATACGCCGCTGTAAAATCTCTTGTTAACGGTTGTAATGACCAACCATCTCCTACAATATGGTGCAGAAGAATAAGCAATACATGTTCGTTTTTACTTACTTTGAAAAGTTGTAAACGAATTGCTGGTTCGATATCAAGATTAAAACTATATCTTACAGCTTCAAATAGCGTACTTTCTAATTCATCCTTACATGTTTCTGTTTTAATTATTCTTAAATTCAATTTATCCATTTCTAAAATTCTTTGATATGAACTACCAGATGCATTCGGGAAAATCGTTCTTAGTGTTTCATGTTTCTCAACTACATCATAAAAGGCACTTTGTAGTGCTTCCTCGTTCAATTTTCCAGACATACGAATGACTACTGGAATATTATAAGTAGGACTTGGACCTTCTAAGCAATTTAAGAACCATAACCTGCGCTGTGCAAATGAAAGTGGAACTTCATTTGGTCTATTTGCTTTCTTAACAGCTGGTCTTGCGCTTTTTGCCAGGTCCAATTGTTTTGCTAATTCAGCAACAGTTGGTGATTCAAATAGTTTTCCAATTCCTAATTCCACACTTAACGTTTCACGAATTCTTGCCATTAAACGAGATGCAAGAAGCGAATGACCACCCATTTCAAAGAAACTATCATCAATGCTGATTCGCGAAACACCAAGTACTTCTGCAAATAAATCACATAATATTTCTTCTTTCGGATTTCTAGCAACTCTCTCATTGTTCGTTCCATTAAAATCAGGAGCAGGTAATTTCTTTCTATCAACCTTACCATTTGGTGTTAATGGTAATTCTTCTAGCACAACAAATGCTGATGGTACCATGTAATTAGCTAAACTTTCTGAAACATAAGAACGGATTTCTGAAAGATTAATCGTTTCCTTCTCTTCGGCAACGATATACGCAATAATTCGTTTATCATTTGGATGATCTTCTCGTACCATCACTACAGCTTGTTGAACATTTTGATGTCCTTGTAATATCGTTTCTATTTCGGCTAATTCAATACGGAAACCACGAATTTTAATTTGATGATCTGCGCGACTCATGTACTCTAGCACACCGTCGTTACGCCATTTCACAAGATCACCTGTGCGGTACATACGCTTCCCTGGTTCTCCGTATGGATTTGCAACAAATCGTTCAGCCGTTAACTCAGGTTTTCCTAAATATCCGTTCGCAAGTCCTTCTCCTGCAATATATAATTCACCAATAACTCCAGGTGGAACAGGTTGTAACCCTGCATCCAATACATACACTTCTGTATTCCAAATTGGCCTTCCAATAGGAGGTATACCATTTTCACTGTCATCAATGTTCATGAAAGTAGACCAAATAGTCGTCTCAGTTGGTCCATATAAGTTGGTTATAGAGCAGCCTAATTCTTTTAATTTATTTGCTAAATGAGCCGGAAGTGCTTCACCACCAACGAGCACGTTTAGCCCTTGTAGCCTCTCTGGACATTCAGTTACTAACGCCTGCCAGAGCGTCGGTGTAGCTTGCATAATTGTCGCTCTTTCTTCTTGTAACAGTGTCATTAACGCCGAAGGCTCTTGGATTACCTCTTTTTGAGCAATTGTTATACTTGCACCACTAATAAGAGGTAAATAAATTTCTAGAGCAGAAATATCAAACGCAAACGTTGTAACTGCTAATAAATGATCGTTTTCATTTAATGAAAACGTATCTTGCATCGCTAATAAGAAATTACTTAAACCTTTCATAGGAACAATTACACCTTTTGGCTTCCCTGTTGATCCCGAAGTGTAAATTGTATAAGCTGGGTTTAAAGGTGATTCATCATTCTTAAATGATATATTCATATGCGAATATGTTTTTAACGCTATTTTCGTTTCTTCTCTATCTAATACGATTTTTTTAATATCATTTTCTATAACTAAAGCAGATGAAACAGATGAATGTGTTATGACACAAACTGGCTTTGCATCATTTACTATATAAGTAATTCGCTCGGCTGGGTATTCTGGATCTATTGGTAAATACGCTGCACCGGCCTTTAGAACTGCTAACATACTAACTACCATTTCTATTGATCTTGGAAATACTAAGGCTACAAACTGATTTGGTCGTATTCCTTCTTCTACTAAATAGTGTGCTAGTTCATTCGCTCGTTCATTTAGCTCTTTATACGTAAGTTTTATTCCGTTACAAGTAACCGCTATTTTATTTGAATTTTTTTGTACTTGTTTTTCAAATAATATAGGTAGATTAATTAGCTCTTCAGCTTTCTTAGTTTCATTCCATTCCAATAAAACTTTATGATTTTCTTCAGGAAGAGTAATGTTTATTTTTCCAATCGGCTCGTCTTTGTGATAATTATTTATCATTAATTCTAATAGATTCATAAATCTTTCTTTATGCAATGCTAGTTCCGTGTCATTATATACTTCCGGATTCGCATCAAAATGAATCATTAACTCATTTTCATCAAAACGCTTATATACATTTATCGATAAATCATCGACAGGTCCTGCTGATAAATTATGTGTAATACCACGATTTCCAGCAAAGTTAAGCCCGTAATCAAAAGGCATAACATTCACTAACGGCCCAAATAACCTTTGATTTTCACCTAGTAACTTCAAATCTCTTCTTAATTCTTCATGACGATATTTATGATGACGACGCATATCTCGAATTTCTTCAGAAACTTGCTGTATTAATTCCGCAAGAGTTATATTTGGAGTTACAGTGAGACGAAGTGGAACTAAATTCATTACCATGCTTGGTGTATGAATAGATACAGAACCAAGACGCCCCATCATTGGTAAACCTAAAACAATATCATTTGCACCTGTTAATTTATGCATGTAAATACTTGTTACGGCTACAACAAATTCGGGCCAACTCGTTAACGAAATATTAATATCTTCTAGTAAAGTTTTCGTACTAGAATTTGATAAATAAGCAGTTTCTCGTGAAAATCCATTTGATGTTCTCGGTGCTCGTTCTGCCAAACTTACAACTTCCGGTTCATCTGCAAACTTCTCTAACCAAAAAGTACGATCTTCCTGAAATTGTTTAGATTCACGATACTCATTATCTTCTTGTACAATTTTTGTAAGAGAACCAAATGGCTTTTCAGTCTTGTTTGTTTCTTCTATAAGTGATGTATACTCCTTGGCTACCTTTTGACTAAGAAGTGAAAATCCATAGCCATCCATCACAATGTGATGGATGCGCTGATACCAAAAGAAACGATTATTTTCAACTTGAATAAGTGCTTCAGTAAATAATTTTTCTTCTTTTAAATCTATCGGTACAGATAAATCATTTTTCATCCATACTTTAGCAGCTTCTTCAGGATTTTCTTCTGTACGAACGTCAATAAAATGCATATGAAACGTTGACGATTCCTCAATAACTTGCCATGGCCCAATTTCATCCTCTTCGAAACGAACATGTAGTGCTTCTGCTTCTGTTACAACTTTACGTACTGCTAATTCGAAAATTTCTTGATTAATATTTCCGTTTATTTCAACATATTCTCCAGTATTATAAATCGGATTAAACGGGTCTAATTGCTGCGCAAACCACATACCAGACTGCGCAGATGATAACGAATGACGAATCTTTTGACTGTTAGGCATTCTTTACTACCCCTTTATTATGTAATCTATTTGTTACAGAACCTGTGCTGCTTGTGAAGATAGTAAACGGTACCAATCGGAAACAGTTGGACGTTCTGCTAAATCTGCAAAAGTGATTTCTTTCCCTTCGCGACGCCATTTCTCTACTAAACTCATAATTCTGACCGAATCAAGTCCTCTATTTAATAAGTCTTCATCAATTTCAATACTCTCTACTGGCTCACGGAGTAGTTGTGCAACTAGTTCATGCACTTCCTGTAAAGTGATTCCTTCACCATCATCACCTTTTAAACTTTGTAACTCTTTTAATAGTAAGTTTGTTGATGTCGTAACTGCACATCTATCAGATGCATACTGCAATGCTTGTTTGTGATGCTCTAGTGAAAAATCAGCAACTGCATCTGCCACAAAGAATGGCTGGATACCATCCATAAACGCTTCACAAGCTGTTAAAAGGCAGCCAATATGCGCATAAATACCACAAATAACAAGTTGATCTCTTCCCTGTTCATTTAAAATTTCTAATAGATTCGTCTTTTTAAATGCACTATATCTCCATTTTGTTAGAAATATATCATCCTCATCAGGAGTAAGTTCATCGACAATTTTCTTTTTATCTGGTCCAGCAGGAATACCATCACCCCAAAAGTCTTGTAATAACCCTCGTTGTTCTAACGTTTGTCCACCAGGCTGTGCTGTATAAACAACTGGTATACCAAGTTCCTTGCATCTTTCTCTTATCACCTTAATATTTGAAATTAGTTCTACTTTTGGCGATTCTTTATCGCTATATGCATCAAGAAAATATTCTTGCATGTCATGGATTAGAAGAACCGCACGTTTCGGATTTGGCGTCCAATTCACTTTATTTTTTGGTAGTTCTGATTCAACTGGCATTTTATATACTGAAATAGATGGGATAGCCATCTAATCACTTCCTTCCGACTTTTAATGGTTTTTTATCGTTTTACTGTAATAAGTTTTTCAGCAATGACTTTACGTAATTCTTTTTTGCTTACTTTTCCAACACCTGTTTGCGGGAATGATTCAATAAATTCAATTCGATCTGGAATCTTATAAGCTGCTATACCACGTTCTCTTAAGAACATTTTTAATTCGTTTGCAGTTAGGGCTTGTCCACGAGCTATGACAAATGCACAAGTACGTTCACCTAAATAATCGTCAGGCATAGATACAATTGCTACATCATGTACTGCATCATGTGCTAATAGATGATTTTCAACCTCTTCCGCAGCAACTTTCTCACCACCACGGTTAATTTGATCTTTATCTCTTCCTTCTACAATGATGTAACCTTGTTCATTTACTTTCACAAGATCACCGGTGCGATAAAAGCCATCCTTTGTAAATGATTGTGTATTATGCTCCTCCGCTTTATAATAACCACGAATTGTATATGGCCCTCGTGTTAATAAACTGCCTACTTCACCAGGTTTTACATCATTATCATTCTCATCAACAACCCTTACTTCATCGAATGTAGACATCGGTCTACCTTGTGTATGAATAATGATTTCTTCCGGATCATCTAACCTTGTGTAATTTACTAATCCTTCCGCCATACCAAATACTTGTTGCAATGTGCATCCGAATGTAGGGCGTATACGCTTTGCAACTTCAGCGCTAAATTTCGCTCCACCTACTTGAAGTACTTGTAGGCTCGATAAATCGTTGGTACGCGAATCAACTGCATCAAGCCAAATCATTGCTAATGGTGGTACGAGAGCCGTAATCGTAACTTTTTCTTTTTCGATAAGAGCAAATGTCTCATCTGGACTACCTCCAGTTGCCAACACTACTTTTCCACCCGCATAGAAAGTTCCAAACGTTCCAGGAGAACTCATCGGATAATTGTGTGCTACTGGAAGAACTGCCATATAGACGCTTTCTGCATTTAAATTACAAATTTCAGCGCTAACACGTAAACTATAAATATAGTCATCATGTGTTCTAGGAATTAATTTTGAAAGTCCTGTTGTCCCTCCTGATAATTGAAGAAACGCAACATCACTTGGCTGAACTTCTGGTAACGGAACCGGATCCATATAAAGATCAGTTATGTTCACGAATTCTTCTTCTTCCCCCACTACGATTACATGTTGTAAAGTGGGAACTTTCTCTTTCACTTCTCTTGCTAGTTTTCGGTAATCAAAGCCGAGAGCCTTATCTGAAATAACGTAAGCACTCGCCTCGCCAAACTCGCAAAAATAACTAATTTCACTGCTTCGATGTGAGGGTAGTGCAAAAACAGGAAGCGCTCCAATTCGAAATAGTGCAAAACATATTTCGAAAAACTCTATAATATTAGGTAACTGGATTACAACTCGGTCCTCTTTCTTTATGCCTAAATTCAGTAAACCTACAGCTAAATGATCTACCTTTTTATCAAGTTCACTATACGTTATATGCGTATTACCGCTTACAACCGCAATTTGATCTCCATATTTTTCAGCACGCTCTCTTAACACTCCGCCAAATGTTTCACCGAGCCAACATCCTTCTTCTCTATAACGATCTGCAAATTCTTTTGGCCATTCCGTATAACCTGCTAACATTCTTTCTTCCCCCTACTTTTCATTCAATGAATTATCACTTAACCCTAAAGCTTTCAGCATTGTTTGAAATTTAGCTGATGTTTCCGCTAACTCATCTTCTGGCTTTGACTCAGCAACAACTCCAGCTCCTGCAAATAAACGAAGTGTATTTTCTTGCACTTCAGCACAACGAATTGTAACAATCCATTCGCCATCTCCATTTAAATCGCTCCACCCTAACATTCCTGTAAAGAATTCACGGTCAAATGGCTCAATTTTTTGAATAGCCTCTCTCGCTTCTTCCATTGGAGTTCCGCAAACAGCTGGCGTAGGATGAAGAGCAATTGCTAACTCTAAAGAAGATGTATTTGGGTCCTTTAGTTCACCTTTCACTTCTGTAGACAAATGCCACATTGCTTCACTATGAATAACTGATGGTTTTTCTGGAACATGTAATGTATGACAGTACGGACGAAGCGCAGCCGCAACCGCTTCAACTACTACCGCATGTTCATGTAAATCCTTTGGCGAAGAAAGTAATTCTTCTGCTCTTCTTTTATCTTCTACTGGATCCTCGCTTCGTGGTCTTGAACCAGCTAACGGATTAGAAATGACTTGCACACCACTACGTGAAACAAGCAATTCAGGACTTGCTCCAATTAACGTCTTACTTTTCTCGTTTTCATCTTTCGGTAAATTAACAGCAAATGTATAACCGTGCTTATTATGTTCTGCTAATTCACGAAGAAGCTTTTGTGTATTAATCTTCTCGGAGGACTTAATATCCAACGATCTAGATAGAACAATTTTTTTAAAATCTCCGTCCTGAATTTTTTCAATCCCTTGCTTCACACCATCCATATAAACTTTAGGAGCTGGAACCGGTGTCATTTCAAATGTCAGTTTCCCATTTCTTTTTATCTCATTTGTTGTCTCTAACTGTAAACGCTCAGAAGTCCTGCTATATTCTGGTACGATAAGTTGAACTTCTTTTCTACGATCAAATGGCAAAGCACCTACAACGATAGGATTTGGATTTCCGGCTTGTTTTGCATTACTTAATACCGCTTGTACAAGCTCTGGAAAACTTTCAATTTCATGATGTTTTACTGTAGTAAACTCTCCTTCTGCTAATATTGTTCGAGTTGGTGAAGCAAAAAAGAATGAAGATTCAGTCTTATAATCTTCTAAAAGTTTTTCTGACAGTTCCTTTACAGCTGTAAGTTCATTCATAGTATAAAACCTCCTTAATTTTTTATTAAACTCCTAATGTAGCTCCGCCATCGACACATAAATTATGCATTGTAATATGACTTGCTTTATCTGAAGCTAAAAACAATACTGCTTCAGCAATTTCTGAAGGTTGTGCAATTTTTTGTAACGGAATTCCGAGTCTATATGTATTTTGAGAACCAGCAATTATATTTTCAGCTCCATTCTCATCAGCCCATAGTAATCTTTGCATTTCAGTTTCAGTAGAACCAGGAGAAACTAAGTTACAGCGAATATTGTATGCTGCAAGTTCTAACCCTAAACATTTCATAAACATCGTCGTTGCAGCTTTTGATGCCGCATACGCAGCCATTTCCATTCTCGGAGTATTTGCCGCATTTGAGCCAACTGTAACAATTGCCCCTGACTTTCTTACCATCATACGTTTACTTACTGCTCGGGATATATAGAAAACTCCTGTAGTATTTACAGAGAATGTTTTATGCCAATCTTCATCACTTAAAGAGTGAATCGCTCCCATTCGTAAAACTCCTGCGACATTTACTAATATATCTATAGGTGCTATGTCATTTTCAATTCGTTTTACTACCTCTTCAACAGCAGTGCTATCACTCACATCTAAATGAAATGTCTTTATACGTGTTTCATATGATGCATAATGATTTAATAACATATTTAGCCCTTCTTCATTTTGATCAACCGCAATAACTGTAGCTCCTCTTTCTAAAAACATTTTTGCTACAACACTACCTATACCTTGCGCTGCACCTGTTACTAAAACGGTTTTCCCATCAAATTCCCCTGCATTCATTTCCTCTATCCTTTCATATAAAAATTATCTAATTCAACAACACAAATGATAACGATTTTCATTATCATCGTGATGTAAAAAATAATACACTTACTAAACTAATTGGTCAAGTGTACTTTTCATCGAAACGAAATTAATTGATAATGTTTTTCATTTACTGTTCTTACACCGAAATGATAATGTTTCTCAATAATCTTGTCAATCTTTTTTTATTTTTCAGATAAAATATTTTTTACGTTTCTATGTAAGACTGCATCTATAAGCATTAAAAAGTAGTTTAAATAAAAATTCAATCTATAATTCCTTATCATCTTTTTTGAAATTCAAAAAGAAAACCTGTAGATTTCTTCCCCTACTATGCTTTATCAAAAATTTTTTTTTCTTTTCTCAACATTTTTCTGAAAACATTTTATTTTACATCTTTCATTTCTCAATGAATATCCTATGTATAATCTAAGATTTCGTCACAGTTTTATATATTATGCATCACCTAACAATATTCCAATATAATCCAAATGAATGTTTTACTAGTTCTTTTATCAGTAAAATCCCGTAAATTATAAAGACTGGGTAGAGAAAAACAATTAAAAATAGTTCATAAAGAAAAAAGGAAAGTGGTTTGTCATCCACTTCCCTTTCATAATTTTATAATATACCGTAAAAAAGTACCCTGTTTAATAGGGTACTTTTTAGTTATAGTAGCTTTAAATACTCACGCTACGCTGCGATACTCTTCTTCTTTTTCTTTTTTCTCATTAGGTGCTTGAATTAAAATTGCGATAATAAATGACACGACACATAATACGCCGATCACCATGAAAGTTGGTTTGAATCCACCTAGAATTGCACCGATAAAGGAACCTGCGAGCGCTCCAAATCCAAATCCTTGATACACAATTCCGTAGTTTTTACTATGGTTTTTCATACCGAAGAAATCACCAACAATAGCTGGGAAAATAGTGATATTTCCACCAAAGCAAAACGCTACACTTGCTACACAGACGAAGTAGATACCATAATTTAAATCTACGAAACTTAGAACCAAGACTGAAGTCGCCATAGCAACAAAAGTACCAGTAACGATTTTTAAACGGCCGATTTTATCTGATAATGGTCCTAAAATGATACGACCTAATGTATTGAAGATTGCAACCATAGCCACCGCATTAGCTGCTGTTGCTGCGCTAAGCCCTACAAGTTGAACACCGATGTCTTTTACCATGCCAATTAAGTATAAGCCACTCATACATGATGTAAATAACATAATAAATAATAAGTATACTTGTTTTGTACCTAACATTTCTTTTGTTGTATATTCCTTAGTTTTTGTTTCATGAACTGCACCTTGATCAGCGGCTTGATGGATTAAACAAGCACCAATCACAATCATAGCTGTAACAATTAAGCCCCAGTATATAAACGCTTGCGATACACCAACCGAATCAATCAACATTGCGTTTATGTATTTGAATATTAGGCTACCTGTACCATATGCAGAAACAGATATACCGGCGATTAAACCTTTACGCTCTGGAAACCATTTTATTAAATTGGATAGTGAAGTGATATATGCTGTACCATCTGCGTAACCTACAACAACTCCTGCTAGTACATAAAGCATTAATAATGAGGACGCTTGTGAACTAAGTATTAATCCAATTCCTAATGCTAGTCCAGCTATCATAATAAGTTTACGAAGTCCCCATTTTTCTTGCAATTTACTCGCAAACAAAGTTGAAAATGCTAAAGAAAGGCTAGTAATTGAGAAAGTTATAGCAACAGCGTTAAGACTCCAACCGTATTTACTAACTAAAGGCTGATTGAATAAGCTCCATGTATATATCGTTCCAAGCCCCATTTGTACTATGACTGTGCCAAGGACAACAAGCCATGGATTTACAGTTGATTTTTTCATATCATCCCGCCCCCTCTTTCTATTTTAATGCTATACGCTAAATTTGCTTTTTTCATGTTCATCTTGACCACCTCATTCGATTTAACAACTTCATTGTATAGGATGTTACCGACTATGTAAGCACTTACAAGACAGAGCGTCAAATATATGGAACCAGTTACATAAAACGAAGGGTGAAATACAAAAAACTGCTTGTTAAATACGTAGCAGCTTTTATAATTTTTTGCATCAATACGACTTACGGGGGTTTTCATATCCTCTTTTATAAAAAGTTATGCGTCGACCGTATATTTTGTTTTTCTAACGAAACATACAGAATTACAACGTTTTTTACAATTTTCTACATAAAAATAGAAAATATATAATTCATTTACATAATGTTGCACTTTAATTTTTATTAAACAACAAATATTTTATTGATAAATAAAACTAAACATTCACTAATATATCTATACGTGGTTTAATATATATAATAAACAAACATTTCTGACTTTTATAAGGAGGTACTATGAAAGCAAACGTAGGCGATACTATACTATTTCAACGAAATAACTTCAAGATCACAGCATCTGTACTAAAACTGTACACTGAATCGGTCTTAGTTGAAGTTACAGATGTAAGCGGTGGTACTTTTGAATTTGACCGAACAATTGTAAATCATAAAAACTATAAAATTTTAAATGCAAATAAATAAAACAATACAAAATAGCCCCTGCTTAACAGCGGAGGCTATTTTGTATAATGACAATTCATTAATTTATATATCCTAAAACACTAACAATCTTGCTTGCTTTTAAATTATTAATGTAATAATAAATTTCTAATCCTCTTCTTTCAGCTCTTAGCACTTTACCTTTCATTTTTGATAAATGCTGTGAAACAGTCGATTGAGGAATATTTAATATTTCTGTTAATTGTGTTACATTACAAGTTTTGCGTGCACTTAATTCATTTACAATTTGTAATCGTATTGGATGCGCCATTATTTTTAAAATGTCCACATCTTCTTCAGTAACTAAACTTTTTTTTATCTCGCTCGTATATGTTGTCATAAGACATTCCCCTTTTATTTGAATTCCTTTTTATTAAAATCTGCTTCTAAATAAAATATTATCTCAAATATACAACCCTTATATAGAAATAATAGGATTTTAATTATTTAAAAACAGCAATGCTATATAATTTTATTTATTTGGTACATATACATAATACAATTTCAATTTGTGCTGCATGTGAAGTTAGCATAAATTTATGGTGAAGATTCTTCATTCATTTATACATAAACTGATAGGACTTCTTCGTAGTTCATTTATTATTTCGATTGGCTTATTGTCTTTTATATAGATGCGAGGTATCCTTCTACTTAACATACAAGTAATCTCATAATTAATTGTACTTAATATATCTGCAACGCAATCTACACTTATTGATTCCTCGCCTTGATTACCATAAAAGACCACCTCATCCCCAACATGTATTGGCATGATTTTTGTTACGTCCAACATTAACTGGTCCATACAAATACGTCCTATAATAGGAACTTTCATACCTTTTATTAATACAAACCCTTTATTCGAGAGTTGCCTGCTGACACCATCCGCATATCCAACCGGTATCGTCGCAATCCATTCTTCTCCTGTCGCTGTATATGTTGCTCCATAGCTAACCCCATTTCCTTTTTTTACTTTTTTGATATGCGCAACTTTTGATTTAAATGTCAGGATAGGCTGTAACGAAATAGCTTCTTGATTGACATCTGCAGATGGATAGAGACCGTATAACGCGATTCCAAGGCGGACCATATTTCCTTTTGTTTCTCGCATATCAATTGTAGCAGCACTATTATTGGCATGAATCCATGGAATAACAATTTGTAACTCTTCTGCTTTGCTTACGGCTTTTTGAAATACCTCTTGTTGCATGAGAGTATACATTTTATCCCTTTCATCTGCACAAGCGAAGTGCGTGTACATTCCTTCAACCTGAATATATTTTGTACACTTTAATGTTTGTAAAAACAATGTGACTTCATTAAGTTGTAAACCGAGTCGGCTCATTCCAGTGTCAATTTTAATATGGATGTACGCATTCTTTTCCATTTGTGAAGCAACCTCTTCTATAGCATGCAAATCCTCAATTGTATATACTGTCATGCTTAAATCATACGTAATTGCATCTACTATCGCTTCATACGGTGTGTATCCAAAGATTAATATTGGTACAGTTATACCAGCTTCTCTAAGTTCAATTCCTTCATCTACAAACGCAACTGCCAAGTGACTTGTGCCTGCCTCTATTACCGCCTTCGCAATCGGAACTGCCCCGTGTCCATAGGCATTCGCTTTTACAACTGTCATAATCGCTGTACCAAATGGAATAGCTTGTTTGTACTGTTGGAAATTACGTTGCAGTGCATTTAAATCAACTTCAATAATAGTATGTCTACCGTAGTTAACGTTCATAATTTATTTACCTCCTATATTAAGCTATCAAAAATGCTTTTCCTGAATAGCCAAGTTCATGAATCCGTAAAAGTCATTAGTATTCAAACGAAAATCCGTCGGTTATTATTTTTTTAGTATTCCTTCAGTTATTTTTACCTCGTAACCTTCCGTGAGCTAAAATCGTTAAAAATCACCTTCACTCTCACCCTCATATTTTTACATATCTTTACCTATCCAAAAAGGTACACACATTATGTATTTTTACAGTCTAGTGGTATGGTGAAGAGGTATAGAGATACCTCTTTGTAATACAATTGCTTTACGAAGTAATACTATATGAGTAATAAATATATCTACTGTATAAAAATATTCATAAGATGACGTCATGTCCTACAACTATATAATTTAACTATTCATTTTTACGGTAATTCCAATGTATATTAAACATTTAAATATAGTGATATCTAGTTTACGAATTGATAATTAGGAGGCTGTTGTAAAGTAAATTACAAAAAGGGTATTTTAGTTGGTCTTATATGTGTATTTGTATTTTCATTAAGTGGTTGTAATTTTATCGATGGGTTTAAAAGCGGATTTGCTTCTAATACGGAAAAGGTAGAAAACCAGGAGGAAAAATAAATCCGTACAAAAAAGACGACATTTTATATGTCGTCTTTTTTGTTTCAACTTTAAAGTGAACCCTCATTATTACTTTATTGCACCAAAGCCCGTCAGCCATTCCTTAGTTCAAAATCAGTAAAAGCTTACACTGTTTTCCATAATGATAAAGCATAAATCCAGTTTGGATCCCCATTTCCTTGGTAATTTTGGACAGCTTCATATACTTTCCCTTCGTGTACGACTCTATCTCCCATTTTATATGCCTTCTTTGAATTCCACGCTTCGTATGAAGCGCTTTCAGTTTTTGTGGTAACTTTGAATACATCGCTTTGTGTTGATTCATTTCCAGCTACATCAACAGCTTTCACCGTATATTTATATGTAGTATTAGCAAGCAAATTTTTGTCCATATGAGAAGTAGTGTTGGATGTTCCAATTTTTTTCATTACGCCTGATATTTCTCTGTAAATATCGTAATGGTCTACACCGTCATTATCGTCAGACGGACTCCACATCAGATCAACACTTGATGCTGTCGTTCCCATGCTGTGTAATCCTTTTGGCTGTGTAGGTGCTTTTGTATCAAGAATCTCTACTGATGTTTTCACTTTAACTGCCGTACTTTCTTTCGATACATTTCCAGCTGCGTCAATCGCTTTTACAGTATAAGAGTATTCAGTACTTGGTTGTAATTGTTTATCAATAAAATGAGTGCCTGGTACTGTGTCAATAATCTCTCCATTGCGTAGGACCTGATAACCTTTTACCCCTACATTATCCGTAGAAGCGGTCCATGCTAGTTCTACACTATTTGCTGTAACTTTTGTTGCCTCAAGTCCATTTGGATTACTTGGTGCTTCTGTGTCTGGTTTTTCATTATTGACTAGATTTACATCAATTACATTATAGAATGCATTTGCTGTATCAGCTACATCCCATACCGCTAAAATAACATGGTATCCACTACGATCAGTAGGTACGTTAATTTTGTGATTTAAATTGTTTAAAGCTGCAGAGCCATCATGTTGTACAGTTCCAATTGGCTCAAAGTCTGCTCTTGTTAGCGCTTTATTTGGATTCCAACCTTTTTTCGTAATATAGTAATGCCATTTGTTTGTTAAGTGAGGAGCTGTATACTTCCATGTGAACGTATTTTCTCCACCTGTTATCGTATTTTTAAACCAACGCTCTGTTGTTTGTTGATCCAAAATACCACCAAATTTCCCGCCTGCCGAAGCAATCTGCCCATCAACTGGGCCACCTTGCGGAAATCCTTTTGGAGCTTCTAAGCTTTGAGGTTCATACATAATACTTTCGCAGTTCACGTTCAGTGCGCCGTAAGTTGGGCTACATAAAGCAGAACGACTTCCAGGTTTTTCAACAAAACCGTGCGCATATGCATTTTGAGGAATGAGAGTCGTGCCTATGATTCCAGCCGTTAATGCAACGGCTCCCAGGCTTTTCTTGTTCATCTTCATATTTAGTAGGTGTTTTAAAATTCGATTATTCATGTTCGTATCCCCTTCTTGTTATACTTCGTAGTGTGATGAGGGCTTTGATGCAAAAGAATAACAATATAGACACTTGTTTTGGAGAGTGCGTAAGAAACGCACACTTAATAATGAACGAACGTTCCATTCATTATTATTGAATATTTAACTTTGCGGATATATCATGACATATAAACTACTAAAACTTGTGCAGAAGTTGTGCAGAAACGTTGAAATTAATACTAACACTAGCTAAATATCAAATTCACTTAGATGCTTATACATACAACTTCTTCATTTTTAACACATGGTAGGCGTTTGTATATACTATTACACAACATATTTTTATTAAGGGGGATTTTATATGCCTACACCGTCACAAGAACAAGTTGAAGAAGCTCGTGAAACGTATGTCAGTCGTATTATTTTAGTTGGTGGATCAGCTTTATTTTTAACAGGTGGTGTTATATCGGCAATTTCAGCCTTTAAAAGTTATAACCGTTTGGCAAATACGCCACCTTCTTCAGATAACTCCTAGCTGCATCGTTCACTCCTTTACATTATACAAACGCCGCCTCCAATGCAGAGACGGCGTTTTGTTCATCATAATTTCCTCTTTTAATCGACTTGAAGAATCCATCTACATAAATTTATATAAATTCGACCGTAAACGCTTGATCATAATACACAGTGTTTAGATTCACGATAAATAACTTTTCATCTCCAAATATCGTTCTAAAGACCTCTATAGAAGCTTGTCCTTTAACAGACTAATACGCTTTTCCTTATTACCAAATTCCTCTCTTTCATCTTCGTCTACTATGAAGATGAAAGAGAGGTGGAGGCCGACTACTCATAATATAGCTTTATAAACTAAAATCACAAAAAATAGATACATCCATATAAAAAAGCCGGTGTTATTTTGAAGTACAATTGTACTCCAAAATAAACCGACTTGAAATTAGTTCTTTTTGCAAAATATAAGTATCTATCGAATGCCCACAGTATTTTCCGAACTTACTTCACCACAAACTTAGTCTGACTACACCCATCCTTCTGCTTCGTTACTTCTAATACAGCTGGCATTGCGTTTTTCAGTTCTTGAACGTGTGAAATTACGCCGATAAAGCGACCAGATTTTTGCAAGTCGATTAGGGCGTCAACTGCTTTCGTTAATGATTCTTCATCTAATGAGCCGAATCCTTCATCGATAAACATCGTTTCGATGGAAATACCACCCTCATACGCTTGAATTACATCTGCCATTCCAAGTGCTAAGCAAAGTGATGCGTTAAATTTCTCACCGCCAGATAATGTTTTTACATCTCGGGTTTGACCTGTATATGCATCGTATACATCTAATCCTAATCCACTTTGTCGATTCCTCTTTTCAACTCGTTCGCTTCGTTTTAAATAAAATTGTCCATTTGATAATTTACGTAGTCGTTCGTTCGCAATTTGAACAATTTGTTCTAAATACTCAATTAAGATGTAACGTTCAAAGGATATACGACTATCGTTATCCCCCTTCATTACTTCATATAAATCAACAAGTTCTTGGAATGCTTTTTCTTCCTCATGAATTTGTTCATCAATTCGTTTAATATTTTCATGTAAATCCGTAATATATGATACGGCGTTTTGAGCACGTTGTCGTTTTTCTTTAATAATATCAAGGTTAATTTCCAATTCTTTCACTTGCTCATCTAATGAAGAAATGTCCATATACTCTTTATCTTTTAAGTCTGCTTTTAATTCTTCAATTTGTTTTGTAAGTACTTCTAGAGATGAGTAATAACTTTGGATTTCTTGTTGTAACTTATCCATCTCAGCATCATTTAATTTGGATTCTTTATATGTTAATTGATCTGTAAATCCGCTTTGTTCTAGCTCTTTTATAAAGCGTGTGAAAGTCTCTTCTTTCTTCTCTTTTGCACTATTAAATTGATTAGAAGCACTATCATGTTCTGCTTGAATACGTATATTTTCATTTTGCAAATGTTGATACGCTTCTTGTACTTTCTCCCATTCATCTTCCATTAACCTGAGTTCTTGCAGAGCTTGGTCAAACTGTACTTTCCAAGCTTGTACCGTTTGCAAGCTTTCCGGAATATTTTGCTTATCATGTTCATATGACGTACGAAGCTGCATACACTCCATTTCAGTACGGTGCTGTATTGTTTCTACTTCACGCTTTTGTTTCTGGAATTCTTCTACTTTTTCTTCTACGCTTTTTATATTCACAGCAATTTTCTTACGCGTTTCTTCACTTGCTTTTAACGCATTAACTTCTGCTGCTAATTGCTTTCCTTTTTGAACGAGCGCACTATATGTTTCTACTAATTCTTCTGAGCGATACCCCCGCTTTAGCACTTCTTCTATCACTTGCTCATATTGAACTCGATAGAAATTCCACTTTTCTTCTAATTGAACATACAATTTTTCCGCAACGTTTTTCTTTTCTCTTAGCTCATTTAACGCTTTTTCATCAATTGCATTACTTTGCTCTGTAGCTTTTTTCGGGTGATCCATACTACCACATACTGGACAAGATTCACCATCATGTAAATGAAGAGCTAATATACCAGCTTGTTCACTTAGCCAGCGGCGTTCCATATTTTCATATGCACTAACTGCCTGTTGCATCTTATGAAACGCACTTTCTTTTTCTTGCTCGTATTTTTGTTTTTCTTGCCATACATCATATGCCTGCTTTAATACTTTTGCATCTTCTCGCATATTCGTTAGTTCTTCTACTTTAGCTACATATTGTTCAAGCGCTGCTTCTAATTGCTGTAATTCGCCAGACATTCTTTGTTTTTCATTTGTATGCACTTCTAGTTGTTCATCTAACTTTTGCATACCTTCTTTTAATTTTCCTATTTGAATTTCAGCATTTTGCAAATTTAACTTTTTCTCAGCTAATGATGCAATAATTGGTTGTAACTCTTCTAGTCTTTGAACTTGTTTTTTAGCATTTTCTCGCTCAGATGCCTTATTCTTTAATGCCTCATATTTCTCCTGGGCAAGTTCAAAACTGTTCATTATATGTTCTTTTTTTGTGATTATCTGTTTTAATAACCTTTCAGACTGCTGTTCATGTTGCATTGCTTCCTCATACCATTGCTCAAATGGTAATAATCGCTTCGCCTGTTCCGCATGTTTAAAAGATTTTTCTTTCATTTCGATTACGGTACGGTTTTCTTGTAAAATACTGTATTTCTCATTCTTTTGTTCTAAATCTTTGAATTTCTCATTTACAGCTTTTGCTACATGAAAACGTGCCTCTGCTTCTTTTAATTGTTTCGTTTTGTCATTTTGTTCTACGTATAATTGCTCAACCTCTGCATTGTACCAAATTGTTTCTTGTTCTAATGCCTCTACTACTTGATGTGTATTTACATGCTCTTGCTCCACTAATGTCTCTAATAATGCTCCATCACGTATTGGTAATTTAAATACATTACGGAAATATAGCTCACGTTCTTTTTGTTTTTCTTGTAAGACGTCTTTCCATTGTTTACGCTTTTGATCTAATAACTCACGCATTAATTTATAACGATCTGTTTTAAAAATGCGGCGTAATATTTCTTCTTTATTTTCCGTTTCAGATGTTAATAATTTTCGGAACTCTCCTTGCGGTAACATGACAATTTGGCTAAATTGATGTTTACTTAATCCAATTAAATCTTCAACTTTTTTATTTACATCCGTTACATGAAAACGATCAACGCATGGAACTTTTTCCTCATCAATTACTTCATATAATTCGACTGCATGTCCTGTAATTGTTTTATTCCCTTGTTTTTTATGACCCAATTGTCGTTTTATTTCATAACTTTTCCCTTTTAACTGAAACGTTAATTCCACACTTGTATAAACATTATCATCAGCAAATTGGCTACGAAGCATGTTTGTATCACTGCGCTCTTCTCCACTAGCCTCTCCATATAATACATAACAAATCGCATCAAAAATCGTTGTCTTTCCAGCTCCTGTATTTCCAGAAATAGCGAAAATACGATGCTCACCAAGATCTTTAAAATCGATTACTTCTTTCTGTTTATATGGACCAAATGCGGTCATTATAAGCTGAATCGGTCTCATCCTCGCTCACCTTCCCGTTCTTGCACTGTTTGCAAAACATCTAAAAATAGATGTTCTTTCTCTTCTGATAAATCTAGCCCTTTCATTTCTTTATAAAATGCTTTTAAAAGAGATAAATCATCCATTTTATGTCTTGAAACAGTTACTTCATTTTCATCTGTGAACTCTCGTCTTTGAATAGATCTTTCAACATGCATTGCATTTGGGTATACAGAACGTATTTTTTCCATTGGCTGCAAGACAGGATTTTCATCTAATAATTTCACAAATACATAATCTTCATTTATTGGATGAAGCAATAAATCGTCTATTTTCGCTTCTACTGTACGCATTTTACGACGCGGTGTAAGTAAACGTTTTTCAATTGTTGTTTCACCTTTTTCATCCAGTTCCACAATATAATATCCTTTTTTATGCTTTTCTTCAGAAATAGAATATGCAAGTGGCGAACCTGAATAACGAATTGTCTCATTACGCACAAAATGTGCTTGATGTAAATGGCCAAGCGCAGTGTAATGAAACTTATCAAAATAATGGCTATTTACATATTCAGCACCACCAATTGAAAGTGGTCGTTCCGCATCACTCGTATTTTCCTCTGCCTCTCCTGAAGAAGTTACAAATGCATGTCCTACAAATATGTGTCTCGCTTCTTTATCCATTGTTTCAGAGAGTTCGTTCATAAAAATACGCATCGCATCATCATGAGAACGAACATCTTCATTTTTCAATATATGTCTAACAATACTTGGATCTGCATACGGAACAAGATGGAAATGAACCTCTCCGTTTTCATCATTTAAAACAACAGGATTGTATGGAAACTGGAATTGTCCCACAATATGTAATCCTTGTTTTTTCATTAAATTGCTACCAAAATGTATGCGGTCCGGACTATCGTGGTTTCCTGCAACTGCGATTACTGGTGTTTGTAAATCAATAACTATCTTTTGTAATACATCATTTAATAAGTCTACTGCTTCTGTAGGTGGAATTGCTCTGTCATATAAATCTCCTGCAATAATTACAGCATCCGGTTTTTCTTCTTCAACAGCTTGTACAAACTGATCTAACACAATTTTTTGATCTTCAGTCATATATACACCATGAACAAGCTTACCTAAATGCCAATCCGCTGTATGAAAAAACTTCATATTACCCTTCTCCTTTTAGTTTACTGATTGTAGTGAAACAAGCTGATAGTTTAGTGTAGTTTTTCCGTTCTCCCATTCTAACTTTTGGACAATTGCACTACCGATTCTTTCTTCATTTGATTTATATAAAGGCAATATTTCTTGAATAGTAAATAGATGATAACCATCTAAAATTAATTGAAATAAATTATCTTCTATATGTAATCTTACTTCTTTTTCATTTGAAATAATTTTTGTGTGCATCTCAAATTTCATGCTAGATACAACCCCTTTTTTCTAATCTCTACATTTTAATAGTATAGTGGTCATGCAAGATTGACAAGTAAATACACCGCGATGTACACACTTTTTTAATTATAAGTATTTTATGTTTTTTTACATAAAATACGGTATGTGAAATTATCAATCTACAAAAATAAAAATGCCATTCAGGCATCCTTATTTTTGTAAGTACTCTTTCATAACGTAGTACAATACAGTTATTAAGACAATCGCTACAAAAAACGCGAATACGGCCACAACATACCCATCTTTATTTAGTAAAAAACATATGGAAATAGATATTATAAAAATCGGAAACACGAGACGCACCTTATCCTTCACTTCTTCTGTCGTATCTGTATGATGAAAATACTGTGTAATTCCTACCATAAGAGATGACAAAATAATTACCGACAATAGTAAAGGTCCTGGCATTCCGATCTCTCCTTTCTCTATTTCTAATTATATACAAACCCCACGCCCTTTAAAAGTTAGATAATTCAGCCTTTTAAACTTTTCTACATCCAATCTTTAATGGATTGTTACGCCACGCATAATAACACAATATAAGTTATACATATAATAGCGCCTTCAACACTATGATTTCAAATAATTATGCTTACAGTAATGTTGTAATATTCCTCTTCATTCTCTGAAATCCTGCAAATATAACTCGTCAAAATATGCGATAAATAATAACACTAAGCACCTAATTTAGACAAAAATTATAGAGGACATTTCAGCATGTATCAAGAAATAAGAATAGAAAGATAAGTAAAGGAGGATTTATAATGACTGAACACGTTTTATTTTCTGTTAGCGAAAACGGCGTTGCATCAATTACTTTAAACCGTCCAAAAGCACTCAATTCTTTATCCTATGACATGTTACAGCCAATTGGGCAAAAACTTAAAGAGTGGGAGCAAGATGAGCGTATTGAACTCATCGTTTTAAAAGGAGCTGGGACGAAAGGTTTTTGTGCAGGTGGTGATATTAAAACGCTATACGAGGCACGTTCTAACGAAGTTGCATTACAACATGCAGAGCAGTTTTTTGAAGAAGAATATGAAATTGATACATTTATTTATCAATACAAAAAACCAATTATCGCTTGTTTAGATGGAATCGTAATGGGCGGTGGTGTCGGTCTGACAAATGGAGCTACGTATCGAATTGTAACAGAGCGTACGAAGTGGGCAATGCCTGAAATGAACATCGGTTTCTTCCCTGATGTCGGTGCTGCTTATTTCTTAAATAAAGCCCCTGGATATACCGGTCGATATGTTGCTTTAACAGCATCCATTTTAAAAGCTCCTGATGTATTATATATTAACGCTGCTGATTACTTTATGACATCAGATTCATTACCAAATTTCCTTACCGCACTTGAAAATGTAAATTGGCAAAAAGAAGATGTACATACTCATTTAAAAGAAGTTATTCGTACATTTGCAACTGCTCCAAACTTAGATGGCAATCTTTCTTCTTCATTAGAAGAAATTAATTCGCATTTTGCATTCGATACAATTGAGGGAATCATTCAATCGTTAGAGAAAGATCAAAGCCCATTTGCCCAAACAATGAAAGAAAAGCTATTATCAAAATCCCCTGTTTCATTAAAGGTAACATTAAAACAGTTTATCGATGGCCAAGAAAAGTCAGTTGAAGAATGTTTCGCGACAGATCTTATACTCGCTAAAAATTTCATGCGACATGAAGATTTCTTTGAAGGAGTACGCTCCGTTGTGGTTGATAAAGACCAAAATCCAAATTATAAATATAAACAATTGAGCGATGTTTCAGAAGAAGATGTAAATCGATTCTTTAACTTACTTAACGCCTAAACAAAGAGACCATATATTGTAGCTCACTCTCAGCTACTCTATATGGCCTCTTCTTTTCAGTTAAATAATTTTAAATATAATTTAATTTTATTTAACTGAAATGTATGTTAAAATAACGTTAATCGAATTTTCTAAAAACAATAAAGGAAGGCGGATAACATTATGGAAAATTTTTTTCTGTTTATTATTATGTCTATATGTCTTATTATTCTACCCGGTCCTGATACAGCAATGGCTACGAAAAACACATTGGTTGCTGGAAAAATCGGCGGCGTAAAAACTGTTTTTGGTACTTGTGTTGCGCTTTTAATTCACACTTTAGCTGCTGTAATTGGTCTTTCAGCACTTATTGTAAAGTCTGCTCTTTTATTTTCTATTTTTAAATATGTTGGTGCTGTATATTTAGTCTATATTGGTATTAAAGCCCTTTTAGCAGTAAGAAACACAGAAGACTTAAATACAAATGACGTTCCAATAAATAATGACAATAAGCATACTTCTTGCTTTCGCCAAGGGTTTCTTACAAATTTACTAAACCCTAAGGTTGCAGTCTTCTTTTTAACTTTTTTACCACAGTTTTTAAATCCAAGTCATAATACATTTATACAACTTCTCGTTATGGGACTTACTTATCTCATTTTAACAGTCATTTGGTTTGCTTTTTATATATTTTTAATTGATAAAATTAGTGCTTTTATGAAAAAACCGAAGACACAGCGTTATATTCAAGGGATTACAGGAATCGTCTTAATTGGGTTTGGTATTAAATTGGCCTTTGAAAGAAACAGTTAACACAATGCAAACGAAAATACACTACTCCATTATGAGTAGTGTATTTTCGTTTGCATTATTTTTATAATGAGTGGGAATGCACCCCACTCATTATCATTTCACTTTATTAAAACCAGCGCTCAGTTACAACTTTTTTGCGTGTATAAAATTGAACGCCATCCGTACCATTTGTACCAAGATCTCCAAAGAATGAAGCTTTATTTCCTGCAAATGCGAAGAATGCCATTGGTGCTGGAACATTAACGTTTACACCAATCATACCAGCATCAATATTGTCTCGGAATGTTTGTGCGTGTTTACCATTTGATGTATAAATAACAGCACCATTCGCAAATTTCGATTGATTTGTCAGCTTAATACCTTCTTCTAAATCTTTTACTCTTACAATACTTAATACTGGAGCGAAAATTTCATCTTGCCAAATTTTCATTTCTTGATTTACGCCATCAAAGATTGTTGCACCAACAAAGTATCCTTCTCCAACTTCTTCATTAATTTTACGACCATCTACTAATAATGTTGCTCCATCTGCTACACCACTATTAATATAGCCTAAAACACGTTCTTTATGAGATTCACGGATTAATGGTCCAACATAATTATCTTCGTTGAAACCGTCACCTACTTTTAACTTCTTCGTTTCTGCTACTAATACATCAATGAATTCATCAGCAATTTCATCAACTACTGCTACTACTGAACATGCCATGCAGCGCTCTCCACTACTTGCGAACGCCGATCCAATCACACCTTGTACCGTTTTTTCAAGGTTGCAATCTGGCATAACAACCGCATGGTTTTTCGCACCTGCTAACGCTTGTACACGTTTACCATTTTTTGTACCAGTTTCATATACGTAGCGTGCCACTGGCTCAGAGCCAACAAACGAAACTGCTTGAATATCTTTATTTTCTAAAATACTATTTACAACATCTTTTCCGCCTTGTACTAAATTTAATACCCCTTTTGGAAAGCCAGCTTCATAGAATAACTCTACAAGTCGCTCAGCTAAAAGTGGTGTTCTTTCAGATGTTTTTAATACGAATGTATTACCGCAAGCAATTGCAAGTGGAAACATCCATAATGGAATCATCATCGGGAAGTTAAACGGTGTAATGCCAGCAACAACTCCGATTGGGTAGCGCCAAATCGATCCATCAATTCCGCTAGCAATATTCGGAAGGGCTTGTCCCATCATTAAATTTGGTGCTGATGTTGCAAGTTCTACCGCTTCAATACCACGCTGTACTTCACCAGTTGCATCCATTAGCGTTTTACCGTTTTCTAGCGTAATGATTTTTGCAAGCTCATCTTTATTTTCTTGTAACAGTTGTAGATATTTGTATAGTTGTCTTGAACGATTTGGAACTGGCACTTTAGACCATGTTTTGTATGCCGCTTTTGCCGCTTCAACAGCTTTTTCAACATCTTCTTTTGGAGAAAGTGGAACGTAAGCGATGATTTTTCCAGTTGCCGGATTCGGAACCGCTTCTACTTCAGTACCAGTAGATTCTACCCATTCGCCATTAATATGATTTTTCACTCGTTTAATTTCAGTTGTAATCATTATATTCTCTCCTTTTTTATCATGGTTTTTATAAGTGCACTATTTTTGATTAGAAATTAATTGTTCGCTAACTTTCTTATATAAAGCAGCCATATCATTTTCACCATATCCTGCCTCACTCGCTTCTTCATATACGTTTAATAGCATCTCACTTACTGGTAAGTGAAGTTCACTTTCTTTAGCTAAATCTACCGCAAATCCTAAATCTTTCTTTAATAAATTTACAGTAAAGCCCGGCTCATAATTTTCTGATGCAATGAAACTTTTATAATTACGCTCATAAATTCTACTTTGACCGTAACTTACATTTAAAATATCAAACATTTTATCTAAATCCATATTGTTCTTTTTCGCTAATGTTAAAGCTTCACTCACACCAGCTGTATAAAAACCAATTAATAGATTGTTAATTAATTTAACAGTTGTACCACTATCAATCTGCTCACTAACATGGAAAACATTCGCTCCAAGTACTTCCATGACAGATTCAGTTTTTTCATATACTTCTTTCGATCCACCAACCATAAACGTTAATGTACGGTTTTCTGCACCAATTACCCCACCACTAACAGGTGCTGCTAAAAAGTCTACTTTCTTTTTCTTCGCAGCCTCTTCTAACTGTTTGTTTAACTGTGGAGATACTGTACTTGTATCAATTAAAACTACATTTGAGTGGCTATTTTCAAATAACCCTTCTGCTCCAAAATATACCGCTTCAACAGCACGAGGTGACGGTAAACTTGTAAAAATCACATCACACGTCTCTGCTAGTTTCGAGATTGATAAACCGATAATTCCGCCTTCTTTTTCAAAGGAAGCTTCAGCTTCTTTATTCAAGTCCACTCCGTATACTGTGTAACTTGATTTAACTAAATTTTTAGACATTGGGAGACCCATGTTACCTAAACCGATAAAGCCAATCTTTTTCATATCGCTTTCCTCCTATTTACACAATATATTTCCCGCGATTTATAATAACTTTCGCAATATCTCTCTTTTTCGTAAATAAGTTCGTGTATAAAGGCACTAATAATTGACGGATTTCAGCTAAAACTACACTTCTATCTTGTTCTTCTGTGACAGCTGCTGAAAGAATGGAAATCGCAGCTTCTTCTACTTTACGATATCCTTCTTCACAAATAACATCTGTTATCATTTGCTTCGTACGCTCTTTTTCCTCACCATTTTTACTAACTGCTTTCCTCGTACGTAAAAATGCTGATTCCATGACGTACACGTCCGTCAACATATTTGATAATACGCGTGAATATTCTTGCTCCTGATCAATTTTTAAGTCCGGAGTTTTAGAGAGCGTTTTCAAAGATTGTTTCAACAATTTTTTCGCTAATAAAATGTAACGATGGTTTCTTTCTACATTTTCAATATCACTTTCTACTTCATGCTCTTCTATTTGCTCTATTTGTTTCATTAACATTTTTGCAACTGTTAATCTGTTAATTTCATTCGTTCCTTCGAAAATACGACTAATTCTAGCATCACGATATAGACGTTCTACCTCGTACTCTTGCATATAACCGTATCCACCATGAATTTGTACAGCCTCATCTACGATATAATCAAGTGTTTCAGAAGCGTTTACTTTATTAAGTGCACATTCAATTGCAAATTGGGACATTTTTTTCATAAGATCTTCATCACTCTCATGAATCGCTTCATCAATTACACCTGCTGTACGGTAGGCTGCACTTTCTGCTCCATATGTAGAAATAATCATATTGGCAATTTTCTCTTGAATCATCGTAAAGTCCACTAATTCAGTTTGGAACTGTTTTCGTTCTTTTCCATATTGAACCGACAAACCGATTGCTTGTTTTGCTGTTCCAATATTTCCAAAAGCAAGTTTTAGTCTAGCGAAGTTAAGAATATTAAGAGCTACGTGATGCCCTCTCCCAACTTCCCCTAAAACATTTTCAGCGGGGATGACAACATCTTCTAAAATAAGCGTCGCTGTTGAAGAACCTTTAATCCCCATTTTCTTTTCTTCTAATCCAATAGATACACCTTCACATGTTCTTTCGACAATAAATGCTGTCATTCCTTTATTTGTTTTCGCAAAAACAACGTATACATCTGCCATATGAGCGTTTGTAATCCACTGCTTCTCACCATTTAACTTCCAAGCTGTACCATCTTCATTCAATACTGCACTCGTTTTTGCACTTAATGCATCAGAACCAGCATTTGGCTCAGTTAAAGCATAAGCACCAATCCATTCTCCTGATGCGATTTTCGGCAAATACTTTTCTTTTTGTTCTTTCGTTCCATAATATATGTAAGGCAACGTACCTACACCAGCGTGTATATTAAAAGAGACACTAAATGCACCAGCGTATCCCATCTTTTCTGCTACAAGCCCTGAAACTGCCTTTCCTAACTCGAACCCGCCGTATTCTTCTGGGACCTCGATACTTAATAATCCAAGTTCCCCAGCTTTCTCAAATAATTGACGAGAAACTTTATAGTTATGTTGTTCAATGTTCTCAATTTGTGGAACAATTTCTTGCTTAACGAATTGTTCTGTCGTTTTTGCAATTAAATCTTCATCTCCTGAAAAATCTTCTGGTGTAAAGAAAGTATTGTTCACATCTTTATTGAGTGAAAAAAATTCATCCCATGGTAACTTTGTTTTCTCCATCTGAATCCCCCTATCATTTCGGCCTTCATTGCTTTTTGCATATGCTCGTCTACGATGAGTGGAATATCTTATTATTGAAAACAGCAGGCGATGATTTTTCACATCAAGCAGTTCGTTTTGCCAAAGATGTATTCTCATCGCCTAAGTCCTTCTACCTATTGATCTTCAGATAATACTGTTTTTGCAATTCCAGTATCTAACTCTTCAAAGTCATGATATGAAATTGTTTCATATAACTCACTTCTCGTTTGCATATTAGAAAGTGCATCTTTTTGAGAACCGGTCTCTTTAATTAGCGTAAATACATTCTCATATGCTTTTGCAGCAACTCGAAGTGAAGTTACAGGGTAAATAACCATTTGGAAGCCCATATTCGCAAATTCCTCTGCACTATAATATGGTGTTTTTCCGAACTCAGTCATATTTGCTAGTAAAGGTGCATTCACTTTGCTAGTAAATAAACGGAATTCTTCTTCTGATTGAAGCGCTTCAGGGAATATTGCATCTGCCCCTGCTTTTACATATGCGTTCGCTCTTTCAATCGCTGCATCTAATCCTTCCACGCCGCGAGCATCAGTGCGCGCTACAATATATAAGCTCGGCGCAACTTCTTTAATCGCTTTAATCTTTTGAACTAATTCCTCAGTAGTAACAAGTTTCTTACCATTTAAATGTCCACATTTCTTTGGTAATTGTTGATCTTCAATTTGAACGGCTGCTACTTTCGCTTCCACCATTTCTACAGCTGTTCTCGCTACATTTAGTACACCACCAAATCCTGTATCAATATCAACAAGAACTGGTAAATCTGTAGCTCTTACTAAATCTCTTGCTCTCTCTGCTACTTCAGTAGACGTCACGATTCCTAAATCCGGTAGCCCTTTACTTGCAGTATAGGCAGCTCCCGATAAATAAAGAGCTGAAAAACCTGTATTTTTCGCAACAAGAGCTGCCATTGCATCATGAGCACCTGGAATTTGCAAGATTTCATTTGCTTCTACTAAAGCTCGGAAGCGATTCGCAAGCTCCTCTTGTGTTGACTGTTTATTCACAACCCAAGCCATCCTATATTCCCCCTATTATTAGATTAAGAATAGATCTACAAATTCGTTGACATTCATATTTTCTAGTTTCTCTTCATTTAGACAAGTTTCATGAATTTGTTCTTGTTGCTTACTAGAATAATGAACAGCCATATTTGCAGTGAATTTTCGAACAACTTTCGGAATCGCTTCGTCTCTACGGAAACGATGGCCAAGTGGGTATTCACATTCCACATTTTCTGTTACAGTACCATCTTTAAAATGAACTTGAACAGCGTTGGCGATTGAGCGCTTGTTCGGATCAAGATAATCTAAAGTGTACTGCTTGTTTTCAACAACAACCATCTTATTACGTAATTCATCTACACGTGGATCAACCGCTACTACATCCTCATAATCGTCCGCAACGATATCTCCTTTTAGTAAACCGATTGCAGTAATGTATTGTAAGCAATGATCGCGATCAGCTGGGTTATTTAATGGACCCTCTTTATCGATAATACGAATTGCTGACTCATGAGTTGTAATTGTAATACGATCAATTTCATCTAATCTTTCTTTAATTTCCGGATGTAATTTCACAGCACATTCTGCTGCTGTTTGCGCATGGAATTCTGCTGGGTATGACACTTTGAATAATACATTTTCCATTACATAAGATTCTAGCGGTCTTGCTAATTTTAATTCTTGCTTGTTAAATAACACATCTTGGAATCCCCATCCTGGTGCAGATAAAGCTGTTGGATAACCCATTTCACCTTTTAAAGCAGTCATTGCAAGATGAACACCGCGGCTCGTCGCATCTCCTGCTGCCCATGATTTACGTGAACCAGTGTTTGGAGCATGACGATATGTACGAAGACTAGAATTATCAATCCACGCATGTGATAATGCATTAAAGATTTCTTCACGCGTTCCGCCAAGCATTTTCGCAACTACTGCAGTTGTTGCTACTTTTACATATAATACATGGTCAAGACCAACACGGTTTAAGCTGTTTTCTAAAGCAAGTACACCTTGAATTTCATGTGCTTTAATCATCATTTCTAGTACTTCACGTACTTTTAATGGTTCTTTTCCTTCTGAAATACGTACGCGGCTAATATAATCTGCTACTGCTAAAATTCCGCCTAAGTTATCAGATGGATGTCCCCATTCTGCTGCAAGCCAAGTATCGTTATAGTCTAACCAACGGATCATACATCCGATATTAAATGCGCCTTTTACTGGATCTAGTACATAAGACGTTCCTGGTACACGTGTACCGTTTGGCACGATCGTTCCTGGTACAACTGGTCCTAGTAATTTCGTACACTCTGGGTATTGTAGTGCTAAAATTCCGCATCCAAGTGTATCAAGTAATACGTAGCGAGCCGTACTGAATGCTTCTGCACTTGTCACCTCTTTATTCAATACATAATCCGTAATTTCTTCTAATAATGCATCTTTTTGTTTAATTTCATTTGTTTTAATCATGCTATTCTTCCCTTTCTGTCGAAAATTCGTTATTATTAATGATGGGTGTCGGTCAAACACCCATCTGGCGGGCGGCGCTAACAACTCCCCAGTTGTTCTTATTTACTAAGTACATGTCGCTCGCCAATATAATTTACACGCGGACGGAACAAACGATTGTTCGCATGTTGCTCAATTACGTGTGCACATAGCCCTACTGTTCTAGAACTAAAGAAGATTGGTGTGTAAAGTTGAATTGGAATACCAAGCATCCAATATACTGGAGCAGCATAGTAATCAAGATTCGGATAAATGCCTTTTTCCTTCTCCATAATCTTCTCTCCAGCTTCACACATTTCATATAGTGTATAATCGCCTTTTACATCACAAAGCTGTTTTAAAGCTTCCTTCATCATAAGTGCTCTTGGATCCATCTTCTTCATATACACGCGATGTCCAAAGCCCATAATTTTTTCTTTGTTATAAAGTTTCTTCTGTAATAGTTCTTCAAATTTCTCAACATTGCCAGCTTCTAAAAGCATGTACATAACCGCTTCATTTGCACCACCATGTAAACTTCCTTTTAAAGATGCAACTGCACCTGTTAGAGCACCGTATAAATCCGATTGTGTTGATGCAATTACGCGAGCTGTAAATGTAGAGTTTGGCATTTCATGTTCACTATATAAAACAAGGGAACGATCAAAAATCTTTTCCTCAAGTTCAGTTGGTTTTTTACCAGTTAACATATAGAAGAAATTCGCACTATATGACAATTCTTGAAGGGGCTCAATTGGCTCCTCATTATTTAAAATATGATAGCTATTCGCTACAATATTTGGCACTTTACTTAAAAGCTTGTACCCTCGACTTTTATTCACTTCTAACGAGCGGTTTTCGATATCACTATCGTAACCAGCTAACGCAGACACACCTGTACGTAACCCATCCATAGGATGCGTTTCTTTAGGCAACGCCTTTAGCACATTAAATACACCTTCTGGCACTGCATATTCTTCTTTTAACTTCTTTTCAATTGTTGCTTTTTCATCCTCATTCGGTAGATGTTCTTCTAATAAAAGGTGCACAATGTCTAAATACTCTTTTGTTTTTGAGAGTTCGATTAAATCATACCCTTGAATTACAATTTCACCTTTTACTGTGTCAAGAAACGAAATTTTCGTCTCCGCTGCTACTACACCATCTAATCCCGGGGAAAATTTTTCTTCAGCTTTCATCATTATTTCCTCCAATCCTAATAGATCTTCGTGCACATAACTGTAAGCCTTTACAATACTGTGAAACTACATTTCTATTTCAATGTATCAGAGTTTTTAGAAGATTTCAATTTATTTTATAATGATAAGTTCCCTATACTTTTACTGCTGTAACAATACAATTTTTCAAAAATAATTTTTAAATTTTATAATGAAAGGACAGACTTCTTATTATTTTTTTGAAATCAAGATATAACGATACCCCATATAATCCCACAATATATAGCTTTATTCCCTATTTTCTTTTTTAAAATAAAAAAATGAGCTGTATACATATACAGCTCGTTTCCATATTATATTTATTTCACAATTCCTTAAATATAATTTTTATATACAATTTATTTATTTTTAATAAAGTTATGATTTTACATAATTAAATTGAATTTCTTCCGTTTCTATTTGATAGCTAACAACTAAATGATAGTTTTGAAAATACCAAAGGTCATCAAAATCTATAAAAAATAGAATACCGTCTTTTTCAACTGACACTATTTCCCCATCTGGTTTCTCAGTAGAAATTCCTAAAGAGTATCCAGGCTAAATTGAGCTATTTCCTCCGTATCTTACAATAAAGTGAAACTTTAATCAGTGGGGGTTTTGTCCCTCCCCCACTGATTATTAGCCCTCACCAATCGGGCATTTACGAGCAGTTAATCTCCTGCCTAACTCCCTTGTATTTGCTGAATTTTGAGGTGGAGGTCTTACTGCTCGCAAATAGCGGGGTAAATCGAATAGATTCATCACGCTTTATACGTAATTCTTCCTTAAACCATTGTAGAGCATCATGATCAATTGAAATTTTCATCTTTGCTCCTCCTGGTTTACGCAAATTCTTTTTTTCCTAATCGCTGTTTTACAAAAATGACAAAAATAATTAAAGCTATTAATCCTGAAATGGCACTACCTGTAAATAAAATACGGTAACCAAACACTTGTGAAACAATTCCAAGTAAAATCGCACCTAATCCAATACCTAAATCAAACGCGGTAAAGAATGAAGCATTAGCAACTCCTCTTTTACTCGGAGCAACAATTGTAAGCATTGCTGCTTGCAAAGCAGGCTGTGCTGAACCGAATCCAACACCGTATAATGCCGCTGCAATAACTACACCCATTACACTATTTGAAATAGTTAAAACAACTATAGCTAAAATGGTAATACATAGTGCCGGGAGTATGATAAATACTTCTCCATATTTATCTAATAATTTACCTGAAATTGGCCTTACAATTGTTAAGGCAATTGCATATACAAGAAAGAATGTACCAGGATTCACATCAATTGATGATGCAAATAACGGTAAAAACGTTGTAATTCCTCCATATGCAAATGATAGAAAGAAAACAACAATCGTAATTGATAAAACGGATTTTTCAAACAGCTGAATTTTCCCATTTTCTTTTTGTGGTGTAAACGGCATTTTCGTGATTAATGATAATGCGACTGCCATAAAAGATAAAATCGTAGCTAAAAGGAATAGACCATGAAATGAATAATTTTGCACAACCCATAATCCAATCATCGGGCCGATTGCCATTGCAATTGTCATCGCCATTCCATACCAGCCCATTCCTTCTCCGCGGCGTGAATCTGGAATAATATCAGTTATTGCTGTTCCAACAGCTGTTGTAGAAACTGCCCATGTTACCCCATGAATAACACGTAAAACCACTAAGATTATAATAGTTGATGCTAAATTATAGGAAAACATTGTTAGTCCAAAAAAGATAAGACCCCAAATAATAAAAGATTTCCTGCCATATTTATCTAACATACCTCCAATAATCGGGCGTATTACAACTGCGGCTATCGTAAACATTCCCATCATCAGTCCAACTTGCGATTCATTCCCACCTATTTCTTTAATAAAGAGCGGGAGCGTTGGAACAAGCAAATAAAACCCTGTAAATAAAAATAACATCGCGATAGTCATTTGGATAAATGATTTCGTCCATAATCGTTCCATTAAAATACCTCCATAAACACGTAAAATATTACGATCAACACATCCATTGTATATGCTTCATATTCCTTTTCCCTCCGCTATTAGACGTATCTTTTCGTAATAAATGGTCCACCATCAATTCACATTGGTCTTACGACTTTGTACGTATGTTCTTTTCGAAAGTCCTAGATATATGTACCTTTATACGTGTTAAATGAATATACTACTTTATCATTGCAACTTAGGAGTGTGATTGTTTTCATGTGGGTATCACCAAGAATAACCGTCGTTGTCCCATCAGTTCCCTCAGTGCATGTGCCTGCCGTCCATACAGCCAGTTCAGATGTTGGTATCGAGCTCCCCGCTTCCTGGCAACAATATCAGCTCCCTGGCCAAGTAAGTCCGTCATTTTGGCATCAAGGCGCACATCCTGGTAGTACTACCTTTTATAACCCCAGTTATGCTCCATTACCTCCGACTCAAGTCTTTTATCATTTTCCATCAATTTATTTTCAAAATTTCTATGGTACTTTTAACATTTAAAAATAATATTACTCTTTATAATACAAAAAGCACCAAAGAAACCGTTTTTCCCGGTACCTTTGGTGCTTTTAAAACGCA
Organism: Bacillus cereus; assembly: GCF_015071065.1. Classification (GTDB taxonomy): domain Bacteria; phylum Bacillota; class Bacilli; order Bacillales; family Bacillaceae_G; genus Bacillus_A; species Bacillus_A cereus_BA. The sequence goes on from NZ_VOVA01000005.1 coordinate 117,159, forward strand.
TTATTTATTGTCCATTATTGGAAGGAGCCTCTCCTGTATTCCCGCCAGTAGTTGGTGGGGTTGGAGTTTCTTGGCCACCTCCAGTGGTTGGTGGATTTGGAGTTCCTTGACCACCTCCAGTGGTTGGCGGATTTGGAGTTCCTTGGCCACCTCCAGTAGTTGGTGGGGTTGGAGTTCCTTGACCACCTCCAGTAGCTGGTGGGGTTGGAGTTCCTTGACCACTTCCAGTAGCTGGTGGGGTTGGAGTTCCTTGGCCACCTCCAGTAGTTGGTGGATTTGGAGTTCCTTGACCATTTCCATTGTTTTGTTCATTTTGCTTATTCTGTTCCTCTTGTTTCTTTTGCTCTTCTTGCTTCTTAAGTTCATCTTGCTTCTTTTGCTCTTCTTGTTTCTTAAGTTCTTCCTGTTTCTTTAATTCCTCTTGATTTTTCTCTTCTTCAGTTTTTGGCTGTTGGTCTTGTTTTGGTTGTTTCGTTGTATCCGGTACGCTCGTATTTGGAGATGAATCACGTTTTTCACCTTTTATACGGAGCTCATCACCCTCTTTAATAACACTACTTGGCATTTTAAATTGTGATGTATCTGTAGCTAACTCACCCATCATTTCTTTGAAAATCAACTGTGCAATTTTCGTATTTTTACTACTAATATAATCGTCTTTACTATCTTTCATATATCCAGTCCATACTGCCATCGTATACTGCGGTGTATATCCTGCAAACCAACTATCCCGAGTTGCACTTTCTGGAATGTTGTATTTCGCTATTTGTTCTGAAGCATAGTTTGTTGTACCTGTTTTACCCGCGATATCTAAAGAACCTACATTTGCAGATGTACCAGTACCTGATGTAACTACAGAACGAAGCATATCAGTAATCATATATGCTGTAGAATCCGCCATAACTTGTTTTGGTTTTTGTCCAAAACTTTGTGACTTGCCATCTGGATAAACTACTTTCTTAACAAAATGCGGTTTCGTATATTTACCATCATTACCAAATGCCGCATAAGCACCCGCTATTTCAGTTGGTGATACTTCGTTTGTACCAATCGCTGTAGATTCTGTCGGTGCTTTATTAAATGTAATACCTAGTTTCTCAGAGAAGTCTTTCGATTTATTAATTCCCACTTCTTTTGCAGTTTTAATCGCTGGAATATTACGTGACATTTTTAATGCATCACGCATTGTAATTGGTCCTAAATGATTTCTATCTGCATTTCGAACTTCTTGACCACTTGAATACTTAAATGGAGAGTCATCAATTTGATGATAGGTAGCCCATTTTAAATACTCAATAGCAGGAGCGTAATCAAAGATTGGCTTCATTGTAGAACCAGCTGCACGATCTAATTCGATTGCCATATTATGCCCTTTAAATACTGCTTTATTCTCACCACGCCCACTACCTATAGCACGTACTTCACCTGTTTTCGTATCCATAAATGTGAATGCACCTTGAAATTTATCATTTGGGTAATTAATAATATTTGTATTTAAAATATTATCAGCCAATTTCTGTGCTTTTGGATCCAACGTTGTATAAATTTCTAAACCATCAGAACCAATATTAGCATCTGGTAATTCTTTTTCTACTTCTTTCACAACCGCATCCATAAATGCAGGATATGGCATTGTTTGTTCAGTTACAGTCTTAAGCCCATCTGTTACTGGAACTTTTGACGCTTCTTCCATTTCTGCCTTTGTAATATAACCATGTCGATTCATTAAGTTTAGTACAGTATTTCTTCTTTCTGTTGCCCTTTCGACATTTTCTTTTTTCGTTGGATCATAGTTATTCGGTGCTTTCGGCAAACCGGCAAGCATCGCAACTTCTGGTAATGTTAAATCTTTCAATTCTTTACCATAGTAGTTTTGCGCTGCTGTTGCGATTCCATATGAACGGTTACCTAAATTAATTTTATTTAAATACATCTCTAATATTTCATGTTTTGAATATTGTTGTTCTAGCTTATACGCTAAATATATTTCCTGAACCTTACGCTTTGACGTTTTTTCCATCGATAAGAAGTAATTTTTAATAACTTGCTGCGTTATCGTACTTCCACCTTGAGAGCCATAATCTCCTTTAAGACTAACTAAAACCGCACGTGCAGTACCCTTAAAGTCTACCCCGCTATGCTCGTAAAAACGTGCGTCTTCTGTCGCTAAAAATGCATTTTCTACTAATTTAGGAATTTGATCATACGTAACATTCGTTCGCTTTTCTTTCCCATATTCATATACCAAATTCCCGTCTTTATCATAAATTTTTGAGGATAACGGATTAACAAGTTTTGATTTCTCAAGTTTTGGCGCATCCTTTATCATAACGAAAAAGGTAGCAACCCCTGCCACTAAACCTACAATACCAAGTAGTAAACAACTGATTAAAAATTTACGAAAAAACGATGTTTTACCTTTTGGTTTTGTTTTTTTAGAAGCTGGCTGTTTTTTCTTTTGAACTTGTCGTCGCTCCTCTCGAGAACGATAATTTTCTGACATGTTACTTTCTCCTGCCTTTCAATTCTCCCGTTGATTTACATGAAATATTGAGGTCACCTTCACAAATATACTTATATTTAGAAAGTTTATTAACCGGAAGCATTCAATATTTTCCCAATTCACAGATTATAAATTTTAGAATACTTCTTATACAAACTATATTCACCTCTATTTTTTTCTAATAATACTGCCCCTTAAAGCATAGAATGTAAGAAGTGAATTTTTAATACCTCGTATAAATAATATACCTTTTTTTCAAATGGTCAATATTTTCTTATTTATAAATCAAAGGTGAAATAAAAATAGCACAACTATATGTACTTCGTGTGAACTTCCTTATAATTACGTATAACGAACATTTAATATCTTACATATAAGTATAATACCCCTTTAATTATAAGGATTTCAATACCACAGTCCCCTTGCCTACAAGAAAACATCTTAAATGAAAAGTAAGGAGTTGCGTAATGATGAAATTATCTCCCGTTATATCAAGAAATATAGTTGCCGTTGGCTATAACCCTTTTTCAATGATTTTAAGAATCCAACTAAAGAACAGTATGTATGATTTCTTTAACGTACCAGAAAGCATTTACACCGGTTTATTAAACGCACACTCTAAAAGTTATTATCATAATACCTTTATTAAAAATTCTTACCGCTATACTAAAATTTAAACTTGATTGGCATACAAAAAAGAAAGGCGAATCAAATCCCCTTTCTTTTTTGTATGTTTCCACTCGCAATTTACCTTCTATTTCTTTTATTAATTTCATCGTACGCTTGAACTTGTCTTTTAAGTCGCCTATCGGCTTTTTTATCATGTACAACAAGAACTGCGTGTATCGCTCCTGGAACCCAAAAAATCAAGGTTAAAATGAAATTAATAATCGCTTGAAACGGCTTTCCGCAAAATAAAACAGCTACCGGTGGAAGTAGAATTGCTAATAAGTACATCATGTCTGAAAAACTCCTTAATGTTTATTTTTCAATTCTTACCCATCCATCTCCTACACTATCAAACCTATGAAATCATGTTATTTCTAAAAGCGTATATAAGAACTCATCATTACAAAATCACATATAATAGTATAACTAAATGAGGAGCCTCTCACTAACGTTAACAAGCTATTTTCACCTGTTCGTTTATATGTATATTCTACGCCAATATGAAAAAGCCTACAAAAAGAATTATCACATCAATCTTGTCCTACTTCTAAAGTTGAAATACTCCAAACTTCATTTAAATGAGTATTTCATTGCCTTTTCTTAGATTCCACTCGTTGTTCCTCTACTATTTCAGTTAATCCAATTGCTGAAATTACAGTACCTATTGCCTGTATCCAAATACCTATTAGCCCTATTATACGTTGATCTTCTTTATCTATATTACTGTCTTCATTTCCCTTTTCTTCTTTTGATATATTGTGAATACCTTCATATGCTTGTAATCCTGCACCTAAACTTTGCATTGAATTCCCTAATACAATAATCCACTGTATTCCATTTATCTCATTCAATGCTACTTCTACTCCTAAAAAAGCTCCAATTGATTGCAAACTATTCCCAGTAATTATAAGAAAATCATTTTCTTTCATTTGTTCATTTAGATTCAAATACGCTCCTATTACATTCGAAATATTACCTAAAGCTAATAACTCAATCCCCGTTTTCGCTAGCGCTTTATTTTTATTATCTATAGTTACATCTTGCTTCTCACATTTATCTTCATCTTTCGCATCAATAGTTGCTATAATTTGCAATATATATCCGAGGGCTTGTAATGAACTCCCTACAATAACAAGATCCGACTCAATCTTTTCTTCTCCTGCAAACCCTCTAGTTGTTCCAATAGCTGCTATAAGATTTCCTCCTACTTGAAACCATGCCCCTGTCAATTCTAAATCGCGTAGGTTCATTTTCCATCACCTATATTAAAATTTTCTAGTACATTCTAAATAAACAAATATCACCTTTAATTCATTATTTTATTTTTCATATGTAATTTTGTGCATCACATAATGTACTAATAATAAAAAAGAGCACCTTTCCGGTGCTCTTTTTTAGCAAGGAGTTTCTCGATGAAGATGTAATAAGCAAATGCTTCTTATATACTTCAATATATGCTTGTCCTTTAAAACTGTGAATACAATATTTAATACCTATCTGAACAATAACTCTATGCCGGACATGTCAATGAATCTCCGTTTTTATCTATTGTTATATTTAATATATAATGAATTGCTTTATGTGACCACATTGCAGGTGTAGGAGATTCTTTTACATATTGAGGTGCACATGAATGAAGCATTGGAGAACTAATACTTCCACCAGGATCTAATGCCACTACAGCCAAGCCATTTGGCAGTTCCATCGCCATAGATTGAGTGATACCTTCAATAGCAAACTTCGAAGCACAATATGGCGCAAGTTCAGCCTCGCCTTCTCTTCCCCAACTAGAGCTCATATTAATAATAATTCCTTCTTTCCTAGCTATCATCGCCGGGACGAACGCCCTTATGACATTTACTACCCCGTTCACATTTACACTCATTACACTTTCAAATTCTTGAGCGGTAATTTTCCAAAGTGGTGCATTTTGATTAACAATCGATGCATTATTTATTAACAGATCGGGAGCCCTATATCTATTAAGAATATAACTTGCCCATTTACTAACTTGGTGAGAATCTGAAACATCAATTATTTGAAAATCATGTGTAGCACCGTAATATTTATTAAGCTCTTCAATTTTATCTTTCGAACGTCCACACCCAACTATGTTCCAGCCCAATTCATGAAACCTATCAACCATTGCACGTCCTAACCCTTGCGTTACTCCAGTAATAATTACAAGTTTTCCAATGTCGTTTCGCTCCAATTTCCTCTCCTCCTTTCAATTTATATTACTCTTTTCATTCTTATTCAACCTCTCACTTAAGTATCAATTCATTTCATACTTTAGAAGTATTTTTGATATTACATATTACAAACAAAAAGAGTAACCATCATAGTTACTCTTTTTGTTTGTATCGTTATTATTTTAAAATTGTATCTTCTCTTTCCTACATTTCTCACATCGATAAATATAGGCTCCACCTTAATGAAAGTATATTTATGTTTACATTTCGATTTTTCAAATACTTTTCAATCCACTTTTTCAACTTAACAGAGCCCATCTCTATCAAAGAATTTCCACCTAGTCTTGTAACATACTTTTATTTAAATTCTCAATCTCATTTTGCAACTTTTTAAATTGCTCAAAATGCATTGTTATAGATTGAATACTATTCCTTTCAACATTTTGCTTCACTAATAAAACGCCTGTATCGTGAAAAATCGCTTCAAGTTCTTTCCTTATAGATACTTTCGTAATATATGCTGTTTTAATTGCCGATAAAATTGCTATTTCATTAAACTTTAATTTTATTTCATTAGGACAAAATGCTTTTTCGATCAATGTAACATCATTACTATAAATAAAAGCAACAAGTTTACTTGATTCTGCATCTGTTAAATCCACTATTTTTATAACATTATCCATTACATTTCGCCTCCTTTAATTCTATATATATTAATTATCCGAATTTATTCTTTTTAAAATTCAACTCTTCGTTAATTTTAACATACTTTTTGCTCGATTGATTAAACAAAGCTTCAAACATTTTTCTATTCCGGAATATTTGTCAAATGAACCAATTAGACTATACCTTCATATAGTAATGCAAACAATTACTTATAAAGTAGGTGAAAATTATGCCCTCAATTGTTGGGAATTTAGTTGTACAAAATAGTAACGGATCTTTTAACTTAGGTGATTTCTACAACGTTTCTCCAAAAGAGAATACGAAAGCTTATAACGGCTCTGGCGCGTCTAACGTTGGTTTCGTAGTGAACACTTTTAGTGGGGTTAGCGCGACTAATACATTTGATTCTGATCTAGCAGATCAAAACCAAGTTGGTACAGCCTAGCCTAACCAGATCTGTAATCATTTTTGTATAACATTTTAAAATTTGTCTATACTATACTCAGGCTGATACACAGCTATCGTCGATTTTTTGAGTGCCAATCTTTTTCTCCCTTTCCCTGGGACTAAGCAGCTAGCTTGCAGCTAGCTGCTTTTTCATTTAGTTCTTCACCTCTTCAAAAAAATTAGGATTTTACAGGTAGCCTGACTAACAGCCCAATTATGAGGTGTAAATCTAATTGTCCGCAAATAGCTGGCTAAATTAAAGAAGCTAAACTTCAAAATTCAGCTTCTTTTAAGTTATATCAATTATGTCCCTTGTAGAAAATATATATGTTTTATAAAATGCATCTGTACATTTTACAATTTGTTGAATTGGATTTATATGAACCACTGTCATATAACTCGTAAGTATGTATCCTTCTTCAAAATATGTCACTAACATCTCTTCTTCAGACAATAATGAAGTTAATAATTTGTCTGAAATACTTTCTTTCGCTTCATTCGTTATTAGCGGTCTTTGAACTTTTAATTTCTCTCCAATAATTTTTCTCATACTTAATAATTGTTCCGACATTACTGTAAACGGAACCCACTCTCTTCCTTTTTCCTGTATCTTTACATAATTCATTTTCTTTACTCCTCAATTTTCTACATCTATCTATTCATAAAAATAGAAACTTTACTTCTAAATACACTTCATCCATCTCTTATTTATATGTAGCGTAGCTTTCTAATTCAAAACTATTTATGCATTTGTAAAAATCCCCACCCCAAAAGAACGTTTGTTCTAATTATACACGAACGAACGTTCTTTCGGAAGTGCAACATGTAAATTTTCAAACAAAATGCAACTTTAATCTATGAAGTTTATTCATACTTATTGATTACTTCCTTTTATTAATCAAATTTCTTTGCACTTCCTATCACATCATAGAATACGTGCAGCAACAATAAAAGCGACTCCACCTAATGTGAAGTCGCTTTTATTGAACTAATTATATTTCTAATTTTACTTTTCTATCCTAACTAACGTTCTTTCTGGAATACAAATTTCAGCTACATCTCATTAACCATCCTTCAACAAAAGCATATATTTTTATTATGAACGAACCACAAAGCTTTAGAAACTTATGATGTAAAACAATTCATTCCTCATAAGTTTCATATATATCGACAATTACTACCATTTATCCCGCTATTTGCAGGCAGTAAGACTCACACTGATGAATGTTTCACTTTCTTTATTGAATAAGCTTGGGTTGCATTATAATATGTAATTCTCTCTCTGTTTCTGTTTTTTTCGGATTTCGATAGTATTCCAGTTTATATTCTAATACTTCATACTCAACCATCCCAATCTTTATCTCTTTTGTTTCTTTTAATACAGCTAATAGAACGCTTATATTTTCATTAGATGATTCAAAAATTTTCCCTCCGCCTTCTCTCTTAAAAATAACTTTCATATATTCTCCTCCAAGTTAATTTAATAATCTAGTAAATATAAAAATATTCATCCTATTTTAATAAATAATTTATATCATCATTAAGAACATCCTTTTGTAATAAATGTTCAACATGTCACTTCCTATAAAGTTAATTTATACTCCAATAAATATGATATGTACCCTTCTTTAAATTATGTCCCCTATTCAATTTCTAAGAAAATATATTTAGTTTATATTTAACAAAATTAATTAACTAAAACATTATCATTTCAACATTTTGCGAAGTAATTGCTTATTCCTTTTTATTTACACCAAAATTTTCTATTGTAATTCTTAATATTTAAATGTAATATTGTATTGTCTTACTATCTATTTATAACTCACACACTAACGAGAAAAGGGAACTCTATATGAGTTCCCTTTTCTATTGAAAATTAAAAAACAGAAATATAGCACTATGCTAAATCTCTGTTTTTCTTCTAAACCTTACTTCTCATCTAAGAATTTAAATGTATCTTTAAATTCATTATCTGTTACTTTAATATCCGCTTCTTTCAATAGATCATTGATTACTTGTTGTTTCCATTTACCTGTCGTATCTTGTAGTCTTTGTTGTTCTAAATCTTTTCGAATCGTATCTTTCACTTCATCAAATGGTTTCAATTCTTTTTTATCCGTCACCTTTATTATATGATAACCATATGATGTTTTTATTGGCTCACTTACTTGTCCTGCATCTAATTTATATGCAGCTTCCTCAAATTCTTTCACAGTTTGACCAGGGGCAAAACCAGCTATTTCTCCGCCCTGTTCCTTTGAACCAGTATCTTCTGAATATTGTTTCGCTAGAGCAGTAAAATCTTCACCATTATTTATTTTCTCTTTTACTTCTTTCGCAGTTTTTTCATCTTTCACTAAAATGTGACTTACCTTCATTTCTGGTTTATGGCTATCTTTCACATCTTTATCTGTGACAGTCGCTTTAATCGCTTTTTCAAGTGCAATTTCTGGCTTCATTCTCTCTTTTAATTCATCTTCATTTTTTAATCCTACTTGCTCTAAAGCCACTTTAAACTTGTCACCCATTTGTTCCTTCGCTGCGTCTACTTGTTTTTTAGCTTCTTCATCTGAAACTTCATATTTATCTAGCAATGCCTTATTTAACATCATTTGAGATAAAGTACTTTTTCCATATGTTTGCCTTAATTCTTTACTTAACTCTTTCTCTGTCACGTTTCCTACTTTTGATGTTGCAACATTTTCTGAGGAACCACACGCAGACAATGTTAGTGCCACACATGTAATAATAGTTCCCATAAATAGCTTTTTCTTTTTCAATTCAAATACCTCACTTTGATAAATGTATATTAGGAACTATACAGTGGTATTGTGAAATTAATGTGTTTTCCACAAGTATTTCTCTTCATGCCAGAGACAAGCTTTATTAAATACAAAAGCCGGCATAAAGCCGACTTTTTAACATCATTTAATCTGCACATGTTCTTCTTTGATCCATTTGTTCCCACCTATATCTATATATCCATCTTGACGATTCCAAATACGATAAGGGACCTTCCCATCAACCGCACCTGTATCATTCCCGTTTGGTCCATCGTACGTTCTAATTTCATATCCAGGTGTGTATTTTGAATATGCATAAAACCATTGTACATTAAAATGTTCTAACTTAGCCCACTGTTGTTCACCGCCTAAACAAATCATATCTTTTTCGCCACCTCCCCAATAACCTTTAAAGATTAAATATGGGATTTTTTTCGTAAGTCTTCCTGTAAACTGTGGATTCGCAGGATTTTCATATAAATTAATACCGTATCCATCATTATATTTTGAAACTGCAATACCAATTCCATTTGGTTGCTTACTATCTCCAATACTAGATTGATTTGTTTGATTTGAACCAATAAACCAAGAAAGATTTTTATTCCCAATTAATTGATTTAAATCACATTTTCCAATACCAGGAACATTTCCTGAATCAGTATATTGCCAAATATCACAAGGATATGCTGGTTTATTCCCTCCGTAACGAGGAATCCAAATAAAATCAGCATCAATATTGCGAGCTCCAAATGATACATACGTGTGATGTCCTACATATAAACCAATTTTTTTTGCACCTAATCGGCGTAATTCATCAATAAATGCTTGAGTCCCGCCTTGCATATCTACCATTGTTTGAACTTCTACATCTGCCACCCAAAATTTGGCGTTTTTATCGCCACGATTCCAAAAATCTTGCGCTTCTTTTTTTGCATCTGAAATAGATATAAAACGGCAAAATGCATAATTCCCAAATGGAATGCTACGTTTCTTCATTTCTTCCACATAACCTTGATACATAAAATCGACCGTATTTGAACCATCTTGAACTCTAGCAATAACTAAATCTAGCTGAGACGCTGCAATATCCCAATTAATATTTCCATTCCATTTCGAAATATCTACAATATAACCCATTACTAATCAACTCCTTTTTATTATCTTATTCAAAGCTTGTATTATTGCTAGACCCATATGCCTAATAGCAAGCTTCTATAAGACAAGTAAATATATTTTCATCATTTTTTAAAACTAAATAATTTCTTTTTATCCGTAATAAACAAGTTCTTCTTTTTTGCATTTGTAAACGATAGACTTGCGTTTATTTCATACTAAATATTGGGATAAAACTATAAATACTGTGCATACTATATATAAGCAATTTTTGCTTATACTCATGAATGACCTCCAAGATTTTTCAATCTCCCTGTAAAAAGGCAGCTAACTAATAAAAGCTGCCTTTTATTAGTTCCTTTATGTACAAGAAAAAGACATTTTCGATTCAGGAAAATGTCTTTTCACATTTTAATAATACAATTTTGGTGTTATATCCTTATTTTCTATATTCCCTTCAATAACAAATCGTACATCATCATTGCTTGTAACGCAGCTTGTAGAGAATAAAATAGGGATATCGCACACAACGTCGTTCATTACATCATGAAATACATTGGCAGCAACACCTGTAAACGTTTGGCAAAGATTTGAGATATCATCGTTAAAAAATTGAATAACTTTCGCAGCAAAAACTGGAAAAATAACATTCGCTCCACCTGGTAGCTGTGGCTGTACAACAACTTGTTGAAAATAAGGATTGTTTTCTAGCGCTACTTGAAATAAATGTGCAATTTCAAATGCATCTAGTGGACATGGAAGCGGATTTACAATCACACTTTCTTCGTTACTAACAACAACTGTTACACTTACATTTCCAAATTGTACGAAAGGTTTAAGAAGCGTAGCTAATGCTATCGCTTTTTCATCACTCATAGCTTGTACTAAAATAATAAAGTTCCCACCAACTGGAATAAGCGGACCCACTGTTACAGTCGGATCAGCGCCTATAGAATTTTTAAGCTCATTAAAATACGTAATCCACGGTGGTAAAAGCTCAACTTGTACATTTTCTTCCATTCTTTCATTCTACCTTCTTATACAATTATCTTTACCATAATATGTAATTGTCTTCAAATTGCATAAGGCATTTATATTATTTTCTTACGTTCACTATTTATAATAATAAATCAATTTAAGAAAAGTATGCTATGTTTCTTTCCTAACTTCAAGTATTATGCTGGAATGAGATTCCGTGTACCAATACGGCATCTATAATAAGCAACTACACTAAATTTACATATTATATTTATATGTCTTCATAATCAAAAGAAGATTAACACATAAACCTTCTATAATAAGGAGCTGATTTCGTGAAAAAAAAACCTATCGTATTCAAAGTTCCCCCAAACTCAAAATTAAAAGTTACATTCTTCGGTCCTTGCGAAGAAGTAATTACAAACGTATCTTTCATTAATCAACTACTCACCCCAAACTGCCATACCATATCTCAATATCCTGACTTTAAGAAATACGTAACTGAAGTACGATCATTGTCAAATTGTTAATCGTATAATTTCGTACTTTTTTATAATGAATACTACGTCAAAAAAGAAATAGATGGAGCCGAATCTTTCAAAAGATTCAGCTCTTATTTTCATTTCACATAAACATAGCTTCATTAGAAAACTAAAATAACTCATTAATTGCTTATTTGTTGATATTTTGTTGATTTTTTACACGTTTTAATGAGATGAGCATATATTATCGTATGGTGATCATCCACTCATAAAACCTATCTTTCTTTTGAGCATACTTTTATGTATGCTCTTTTTTTATTCTTCGCTTAATAGCTTATTTTATTAAAATCCCCGTTTATTTATGTATATCGACATCCAATATTTCTAAAGATAATTTTCTAATTATACATTTACCACAATGCTATAAATATAAGTTTAATAATTTATCTGTAGCTATATTTTCAATATCACTTAAATCAATAAAATATTGAAGTTGCCACAGTTGACTCTTCTTAGCTTGATTACTAACAGGCTTATCCCAAATAGGGTAAACCCTCATAGCCATTTTCCCTTTTTGATTTTGAGTTTTTAATATTTTTTCTTTTAGAAGAATCTCTTTTGGAAAAATAAATTGTCCTAGTTTACTTTCCGCTATACAAGTGATAACTAAAAGGTTAGGAGCCGAATCATAAGAAAATGCCTGGTTGCTCATGGAGGCATTCTTCTCCCAAAAAGAAACAAATTGTCCAATCTTATTAGGCGTAATTTTTGATACCCTAAATCGTATGCTTCTATTATTTAGCTGAAATACCCACCCTGCATATTCTGAATTTTGCTTTTCTTCTTTTCGTCTAGTAATTAATAGATTATTAGGCTTGTAAATCATTTCATCTAGTTTTTCAATTATATTACTAAAATTTGTCATGTAAACGCACCTTTTTTATTTTTCAGTATACCAAGAACATTCGTTCTTGCATATCAAACTTAAACAAATGATGGCTTTGAATAGTCTTTCAAAGATTATTTGATCTACTCCATCCATAACTTCAAATTTACTTTTATAGTATTTATTACATTACCCTTCCAATTTATTGTATTTTTCATTATTATATTAATATATCAACAAAAAACGAGGTACATATTACATGAATCCATCCAAAATTGACTTCGGCTCCATAGAGCAACCTTTCTTCCTATTAGTTTTATATCTTATCGCAATTCTTTTAACACTCGGCATTACATTTAGTATATGTCATTCCCTTTTACTAAATTTAAATGCACCGAGATGGATAGCAAAACTGTTAGCTATCGTATTAACTCTAGGTGTTGCTTATCAAGTATTTACGAACTTATTTTAATATATTACCATCTAAACAACTTTAACTAAAAGGCCCTACCATAAGGTAGAGCCTTACAAAAAAAGATAGTCCATAAATAGTTATAACTTCTCTTTTATTTTATTGGAGATGGGAATCTTGCAGCCTCAAAATGAGAACCATCTTCAGTACTACTAATAACCCCATCTATACTACTTTGTGCAAAAATCTCGACAATATCACCTGCATGTAATTGAAGTATTGTTGAAACACTTACGACATTACCGAAATTTATTGGACCAAAAAAGTCGTTATCTATAGCAATTGCCGCATTTCCATTCACTCGAACTTCTACACGCGCTCTATAATTTAAATTTGTATCGTTCGGAAAGAAACCAATCGTTCCAATTACGGAATAAACGCCTCTAGTCTTCGGAGTAAACTCTGATGTTGCCGGGTTATATTCATTCGCTAAATCAAATTGTTCATTTTGAAATAATACTTTAACAAAAGTATTGGCTGGAAGGTTTTGATCAACTGTATTTACAGCTCTAAAAGCGGATGCTCTTACAAGGTTATTCTCCTTATAATCGCAAGAACAGTCATCACTTCTTTTACCGCACTTATTATAATGATCACTTCTTTTTTTACAGCAATCATGATTTTTCTTTTTGTAACTCTCACAATTCTTACAATAGTAATAACAAGACATATATAGCGCTCCTTTCTACTCTATTACTGCATACTATGCAAGCTAGATTTGAAAAGTTTAGACTAATTGTTGCTATTACAAAAAATAAGAATGCTCCTCCATAAGGCAGAGCGATTAGAAAGTATAGCTTTTAAAAACAAAGCACTCATATAATATTACGGTTATATCAGTAATATAAATTATCTAGTTTCATCAACTCGGATTTTCAGAAAAAAACTCCTCCGTTCGATTTTATTATTATTAAATAGATTATATTGTTCAGTGAAATATGTAATATTTCATATTTTATTATTTTAATATCCTTTTATTACCGGTAAGGTGATAACAATCGCTTAAATCCCCTTTAAAATCAACAATATCCCCTATACCAAATATTTTTCTACTCTCTAGTATTATTTTTAAACATTATATTCAAATATTATTATTGTAAATTATTGACCTGTACAAACGTAAAATTTTTGTGTATTCTATGGACAAGGAGTAAGGTAAGAGTTACTCTTTGCCATTTTAGGAAAGGCCCTGTTGGAGACAACAGGGCCTTTTTTCATGAACTAAATCGGTAAGATCCCCTTACCAGTAAGCTTTCTTTACCTAAACATCATGCATTTCTTTTTGCATACACCGCTACTCTTCTTCGACTGTTTCGTTTACAATCATCAGACACTATTTAACAGTACATAGTTCATTTATCCAGCGCTTTCAAAACAGCTTGTACACCGTTAAAATACTTCATGCACTACAAATAAATTATCCGTTCTTGTACAGGGTGAGTATAAATTTTGGAATGTCCTGATATTAAATTACTTACAAGGTTTCATACCACTTATACTTTTGGAGACGGGAATCTTGCAGCTTCAAAATGCGTACTATCTTCTACATTACTAATAACTCCAGCTACGCTACTTTGTGCAAAAATCTCGACTAAATCCCCTGCACTCAATTGAATTATGGATGAAACAGCTACAACATTAGCAAAGTTTATTGGACCAAAAAAATCATTATCTATTTCATAGACACCATTTATCAAACACTCCATGTTTCTTCACCCCTTGAATATTTTTTAAATAAAAATACATACTATTTTCAAGCCGTCGTATCCACGGCTAGTACTTCTTTCTTTTGTTACAGTAGTAAGCAGGCAGGTTCTTCACCTATCTGCTTTCTCTGTATATTTTTTTAGATATCGAAAATACTACCTACAAGCTGTTTGAACTAGCAGCTTCACTCTTCTTGTAATGGGAAAGCAATTTATCACAATTAGCTAACTCATTCAACTCACAGGCAGACAACCAAAATTGTTGTCTGCTTTTTGTATGGAATTTTTCATTTTGCATATACTACTTTTGAGCCTGTTTACCAACGCAAGCCATTTTGGTGTTTTGAATTCCGACTAAGCTTTTATGTTGCACAGATTATTACATCTTTGACAACACTGGTTAAAAGCGCGTTTTCTGGTTATTCGTAGTTCTAGTCCAGAATAATTTTCCTCCTATAAAGGACAGCAGGTACGACTGCTCGTCCTTTTTTATTGCCCCAAATACTTTTGTAACAATTCCAACGCTTCATTAATGCTCCCATTTAAATCATCAAGTTCAGCATCTTCTGGACAATCCTGCAAAATCACTACCGCTCGACTTATAACATCTTGTAACTTTTCGATATCGATAGAAGTTGTAATAATTCCCTCTTGTTCTTGCGGATCAGCTTTGCCGTAGCCATTGTGCATGGACATCAGGTTTTCTAGCATCTAGCTCACCTCCTTAAAAAATGCAGGATTTTCCTTTCCATTATCGAATTAGTAATGTTTGAAAAGGGGGTGTAATATGGCAGAAATTAAAGTAGGACTTACACAATTTCTAGACTTCACACTGAAAAGTAGTGCAGCTAAAACAAACTTTGTAAAAAATCTAAAATCTCAACCGGAATACCAACCAGCTTTTGATTACTGGAAACAATTACGAGACACTGTTATTAAATTTCATCAAAACGAACTACCTTTTGAATGTTTCGAAACATTAGTGCAAACGGTTGATCAGAAGAAAAAGCAAAACTACATTGATGTCATAAAACAGTACAAAAAATTTATTAAAAACAAAGACGTCTCTTGGTTCGATCCAGGTAAATCACATTGGATATCAGATGATTTAATCGTCCGCTCATCACCTGAACTCGGCTTGCTCATTAATGATGAGCCGCATCTTATCAAGCTGTTTTTCAAAGGAAAAAAAGAGCGAATTGATAAATACAACATCAACTCAACGCTGACATTATTAAACGAATCAACATTTTCAAATGAACATAACGATGTGAATTATACGGTTCTTAACATCCAAAAGAACAGAATGTATACGAATAACTCTATTAATAATGATCATTTAATAGCGCTTGAATCAGAAGCTAACCAGCTTTGTTATATATGGAATAAGATGTAAAGGGTACTATTCATCTCTTTCAATACCTTTTTCATGCATAATTTGGGCACAATTTTCACAGATCCTATCAGTTTCGTTTAATTGAAGCTCACCTTCTTGTTCCTCACAAACAATGCAGGGTGGGCGTTTTTTCGAAAATAGTTTCTTTAACCATTTCCGCATCCTAACTCACCTCCTCCGAAAGAGTGATATAATGAGCTCTTTCCACTAAATCAGCGTTAACACCCTGGCTTTTTAACCGATGAAGAAGTTCTTCGTTTTTTAGAACATGCAAAAGAAAGCCGTTATTATATCGCTTATCTTCTTGCTATTACATGTGGAATGCGTAAAGGTGAAATCTTAGGTTTACAATGGAAAGACATTGATTTTGAGAGACGAACGTTATCTGTTAACCGTTCCCTCTCTCACATTACAAAGGGATTCCATGAACTAAAAACCTCTTCAGGAAAGAGATTGCTGATTTTGCCTGACATTACTTTAATAGCACTAAATGACCATCTGCAAAAAATCTCTGAGGAAAAAGAGCGATATGGTGAAGACTATAATGACTACAATTGGGTCTGCCGTTTCAGAAGTTTGACACAGCTCTGGAAAAAGCTTATAAAGAAAAGTGAGGTTCCTGATATTCGGTTCCATGATCTAAGGCATACCCATGCAACATTAATGTTGAAACAAGGTATACATCCGAAGATTGTGAGTGAGCAATTAGGACATAACAGAGTAGGTATCACACTGGACACCTATTCACATGATGTACCAGGACTTCAGGAAACTGCGGTAGATCAATTTGCAAACGAATTATTCGGAAAGAAAAAACTCTTGTTAGAAGTTTTCGTTTCTGGGCAAAAACACCGCCTAAATAACCCCAAATATTATAAGTGAAAAAGGAGCAACAAAACATGAGAGAAATCAAGTCTGACAAGGAATTCAAAGACATCATCGCAAGCGAGGAGCCAGTAGTTGTTAAGTTCTTTACTACATGGTGCCCAGATTGTGTACGTATGGACAATTTTATCGGAGATGTAATGGAAGAGTTTAATAAGTTTGAATGGTATTCTATTAATAAAGATGAGTTCCCAAGTATTGCTGAAGAGTATCAAGTAATGGGCATTCCAAGCCTACTTGTATATCAAAATGGCGAAAAGCTAGGTCACTTACATAGTGCAAATGCAAAAACTGAAGAGCAAGTTACTGAGTTTTTAGAAGCGTACTAAGAAACGAAAACCCTCTGAAAAAATATTTTTCAGAGGGTTTTAATCTTTTTTCACAATTATCTTTCGTAGTTGTTTCGTCATTTCTTTAGAAGTGTAATATACGGTTTCCTCATGACCAATGTACATAATTACACTCCTATCCCCTTCATCTCCAAGGTAAAGATGTATACCGTTTGTATCACCACTTTCATATGTAATTAATACATCGTATTGTGGTTTTTCGCCGCTTCGCTTTTGTTTTTTCGTGTTATTAAATAGATTATTAATCCCTTTGATTATTTGTTTGTCTTCTATACACATAAAATAATTTTCATTTAATCCACCGTATCCTTTAAAAGTGGATATTGATATTTTAGAAATATTTTGTTTCTTCACGTTTTTATCATTTGATGAATTACATCCAGTCATTATAAGAAAAATACATAGTAAGAAAAGTATGCGTTTCTTCATCCTCCTACCCTCCTATCTCTTACATTGTAAATGAATCCCAATTTCATTCATACCCTTACTTTGTACTTTTCAACATATTTTTCCTTAACGAAACTTTGTTATCCCCTTCTTAAAAAGCTATAAAACGTCAACAATGTTTGTATAGACCCACACGAGTTTCGTTTGATACTCTATGTATAGAAAGAAATTCCTTGTAGAAAGGCGAGTGATTAAAATGGATTCTCTTTCTCATAAAGAAGCTGATAAAGGTGCTATTGTCAGCATTATAGCTTACATATTTTTATCCTCTATGAAAATCATCATCAGTTATATTACCCTCTCTAGCGCATTACGTGCTGATGGTTTGAATAACTTAACGGATATTGGTGCTTCTTTAGCAATATTAATCGGCCTAAAAATTTCTCGTAAGCCTCGTGACCCAGATCATCCATATGGGCATTCGCGTGCAGAACAAATCGCATCACTTGTTGCTTCCTTTATTATGGCAACGGTCGGATTAGAAGTTGTGATTAGTGCAATTCAATCGTTTTTAAATCCGAAACAAGCAGCGCCTAATGTACTCGCTGCATGGGTTGCTTTATTTTCTGCCGTCGTAATGTATTTCGTATATAAATATACGAAAAAGATTGCGATTCAAACAAAGAGTAAGTCGTTAGAAGCCGCTGCAAAAGATAATTTATCAGATGCTCTCGTAAGTATTGGTACAGTAATAGGTATTGTCGGATCACAGTTCAAAATGCCTATTTTAGACCCTATTGCCGCTTTAATTGTCGGTCTTATTATTTGTAAGACTGCGTGGGAAATTTTCGTAGAAGCTTCTCATATGTTAACGGATGGAATTGATCCTGAAAAAATGGATGAATACGCTGATGCCATCGGGCATATTTTCGGTGTAGAACATATTGTAGATATTCGTGCTCGTATGTATGGGAATCAAACGTATGTAGATATTACAATTGAAGTAGATGCTCGAATGGATGTTAGCGAAAGCCATTGTATTACTGACAATATTGAAGATATGCTTCGAAAGAAATTCGGAATTTACCATGCTCATATTCATGTGGAGCCCATGCAAAAAGAACCTATTATGACATAGGTTCTTTTTTAATGAACGCCTTATGAAATATAACACATAAAACGAGCCAGCTACCGCCCGCTGCCCATCCGGCTAATATGTCAGATGGATAGTGCACGCCAAGATAAATTCGGCTAACTGAAATAGATAATACAACGAAGCTTGCTATAAAAATAATCAGCAACTTTTTATGCAATGAAATACGATCTTCTGTAATGGTGACATATGCAATAAATCCTAAAAAAGCAGTAGCATTCATCGTATGACCGCTCGGAAAGCTATATCCAGTTGCTGTAACAAGCTGCGTCACATCAGGTCGTGCTCGTTCATACCATAGTTTGAGCATACTGTTCAAATAACGTGATCCGTAATAATTAATTGTTAGAAGTAATGCACTTAATATTTTTTTTCTAAGAAGAAAATACATTACAAGTATAATGAGTAACGGGAAATATATTCTTTTTGAACCGATAAAGGACACCCAAGTAAAATAGGTTGTCAAATAATCGTTTCGGAAACTTTGAATAAAGTGTGCGACTACATTATCAAATTTTTCAATACAAGCGGTATGATACGAAAGTGATAGTGCGACAAAACAAATGAGTAGTGTACAACTTAACAAGTATAAATGTCGGTATCGTTTCACATACATAACCTCACTATGCAAAAAAATGGAGCGGTTGTTTTAGTTTTCCTCTCCATTTCTTTTTTATGCATAGTTTATTAAAAAATATTATTGTTAATTTTTTGCTGCATCGTTGGAATATCTTCACTTGTTACCGAAAAGCGAATAACCTTCTCATCAAGATCTAGCGCTTCTGCGAATAAACCAGCTAATCCACGTGATTTTCTATCTACTTCCATAATAATTTCCAATCGGTCGTGGGCACTTGGCAAAATTAATAATTCTAATTCATCTAATTTCCCATAATACTCTCCGGAAACTGGAATAAACTCAAATTCTTGCGCGAATGGAACTTGCTTACGTAATCGATACGGTAATTCTTCGCATTCTATATGACGCGCTTTAAAACCTAATTGTTTTACACTATCTAATACACTGTTCAATAGCGCATTCGGCAACACTTGAATATAATCACGGTCACTTGGATCAATACTACGTTTAATATCAAGGCCTGTATGAACCCAAACCGTTTTCATTCCAAGTGTTAGTGGTGCTTCAATTGGCATTAAAAATGAAAATGGAATTTCCACTTTTTCATTTGGCTCTATAGAAAATGGATCTGTTAAACGAACTCGCTCTAAATCATACGTTGTCGTTACTTTTTTATCATCTACTTCTCTTACATATGACGTCGACAACGTTAAGTAAATGCTTTCAATTTGTTGGCTAACTGAACCTCCAGTTATATGAACCTTCCCTACTATCTCTTCTCCAACTATATACTCATCTTTTTCAAGAACAGTATCTACTTTTGCACTACCAATACCAACGCTTGCTAAAAACTTTTGAAACATGGAGTCTCCATCCTTTCTAAAGCGTAAGCTACATCTTTTTTCAAATCTTGTACATTTTCATAGTATGGCGCTTTTATTTGTAACATTCGCATTAGCATGGCGCGATTATATTCTTCCAGCACTAACTCTTCATACCAAGGTTTTTCCTTTTTTTCAGTCGATTCATAGCCAGCATACAATAAAAATAATACGAAATGACCGAGCGCATAAAAATCGCTACGAAAGTGAACTTCTCGCATCAAAGCTTGTTCACCTTCATAAGTTGTAGCTCGCTCATCACCCTCACCTTTCAATTTAGCCAATCCAAAATCAATAATACTAATCTGATTTTCTTTCATTAATATGTTTGGAATGCGTAAATCTCGGTGAATAATACCTTTACTATGAAAATACGAAACAATTCCTAGTACTTCATATAAAATTTCAAAAACTTCACGTTCATCATATACTTGCCCACCTAAGAAAATATAATCTTCGAAATTTTCTCCCGGCATATAATCCATCACAAAAAAGTTCTTTTTCTCCCATATGAAATGATCATGTAGACTAGGAATTGACGCATGATTTAATGTTTGTAAAATCACTTTCTCTTGCTCAAATGATTTTCTACCAGACTCATATCTTTGTTTACTTTGTCTTAATTGTTTTAAGACTTTATATTTATTTATTTGTAAATCATTAACGACATATGTAACCCCATAACTGCCCATTCCAATTACTGATTCAATCTTATAACGCTCTGCAACGATTGTATTTTTTCGCAGTGGTCTATCAAATAAAGCTAGTATACGACACCATTTCATCAGCTACTTGAAAAGAAGCTACGGCTTTTACGTTTTCTTTTATAATGCTGATGCCCATAACCAGATGAACGTCGTTTATTATCGCTACTTGAATACGAGCGCCCTCTATGACGATAATCACTACTTGAATACGAACGATGTTTTTTCTTTCCTAATAAAGAATCGATAATTTTTTTGAACATCCCTTCACCTCTTGTATAAAATTCCCTTTTAATTATACCAACAATTCTTGTCTATATTTGTGACAAGTTTGTAAAGAGTAAAAAACGACGAGTTAAGCCCGCCGTTACTTTCAATCTTCCTCTTCATCAAAAACTTCATCAATCATGCATTTCTCTAATAAATACTCAAATGTAATATCTGCCAGGTCCTCAATTTCTTCTCTTTTTGGAACGTACCCTCTTTCAATTAGTCGCTCATAAAAAAACTCCGCAATCTCTTCCGTGTCAATTACGACTTCAATTTCCTTCATGAGCATCACTCCTTTATTTCTGTTTTATGAAAAAATCTCAAAATTATGTATATGAGATTAGAAAAATAGTTTTTCTTTTTTTATAAGTCATATCATGTAGGTAAAGGGCATACGATGTTAGTACAAGCTATCCAAAGGGGGAAATAATAATGGAATACCAATACGAAGTAGAGCAAACAAAAGAAGAGTTCATGCATGAAGATCAATGGGCAGACTCTCTTATTAAATGGCTTTTTATTTTTTTAATAATTGTAGGCATACCTTATACTGCATATGTTGTTGTTCAATTTATTCTCTCTTTCTAGTTAACTATTTTTTCTCTGTCAATTTAACTAAATAATTTTGAACAACATCCATAACAATTTTATATTCTTCATCTTTAAATGTATCGAATAATAAATGATAATCATTATAAATATCTAATAACCCATCAATAATTTCTTGGCGATTCGTCTTTACACTTACTTTTTTCGAATTGTTAATTGACTTCAATTTTCCTAAATCCAATTTATTCATACCAGCTTTATCTTGTTTCATTTTCTTCAAAATTGCATTTGCCGTTTGTGCATTGGCAAGTAATGTTAAATCCGATTCATCAGCTTCTAACCATTCACCATCAGTAATTCGTGACAATTCATATATTGTATCTTCCCATGCATCATTTTTATATCTCCATACTTCTGTACGAAAACCAACAATACGAAAAACATCTTTATCATATCCAGTTACTTGCACGAGATCACCAAACGTAAAGTTATAATTTAATTCAATCCACTCTGTGTCGCCCTTTTTCATTTCTTGCTCTGTTACATGCTGCAAAGTTTGTTCTACATAAAATCCATCGTGATTATTTACTTCGTATACGTAAACTCCATCTAAAATCTTCATATTTGTAATTTTTCCAACGGTTCCATATAGCGTAATCACGACTATGTCCCCTACGTTATATTTAGGTTGTTTTTTCCTTGCCATCTATATCTCTCCTTTTTTAAACGTCGTGATTTTGATAACAGTATATGCAACCTACATAAAAACGCTTATCACAGAAGCTTATATTCATAAATTTTTTCAATAAAAAAGTAGAATTTGTATATAACTCAAAAAAGCTAGTATTTAAACTAGCTTTCATTTTCCTAAAACTTCATATCGTTATCTCTCTTGTATATATAAATCCCATGCTTCATCAAATATAGACATACTTTCTAGCATTCCACTTAACTCTAAGTATGAACTAATTACATCATAGTCTTCAGATTGCTTCGGAAAACTTAAATCATCATACATCGCCTCTGCTAAATCTGATATTTCATTTTTAAATAAAGCTGCACGGTGCTTCATCATATAATGGTAAAATGTCTTTTTCAAAAATATTCCCTACCTTTCTAACTCGGGTACATTATACAAGGCGAAAAAGAAAAAAACCAGCATAAAAGCTGGTTAAAAGTCGAAATAGTTCCTTTTTAATAAACGTGGTCTTCCCATCAACTCTTCGAATGTTAGTTGTTTTGGCAAATCTTTCGTATAAATTAAAAACAACTGATCTTCAATTTCTTTTACAGTATGGTCTGATTGATAGTCCATTCCACATGAGGAACAGGTAATACATGGTGTCTTTTGGATTTCAATGGCTTTCGTACCATCTGGTAACTCCCAATATACAGTATTCAAGCTTTCTGTCGCTTCTGTACTGTCACACCACATACAATTCATACTGCGTCACCCTCATTTTTTTTGTCATCATCTAACTTTGCCATTTGCGCTTGATATTTTTTATCTTTTAATTGATCACGCTTATCACGTTTATCTTTTAAAGAAGCATGCGTTTCATTGACTTCATAATCTTTACGGCGATTCATACGTTGTAAATCATCTGGAACAAGATTAAATTTCTTATCACTCATCAATCCTGCAACACCGATATCAGAACGTTTCTCTTCATAGGTCGGATAAATTTCTTTAAAGTAGCCTTCTGCTCTTCCTGGGATATAGTTTTCTGGTTCTGGATACGTTGTAATAACCCCTTCAAAGTTACGAAGAACAACTTTATCCGCACTTTGTGAAATTAAATAGTTTGGCTGAAGCGCAATTTTTCCGCCTCCGCCCGGTGCATCGACAACGAAAGTTGGTACTGCGTAACCAGACGTATGTCCACGTAAGCCTTCAATAATTTCTAATCCTTTAGAAACTGGCGCACGGAAATGACCGATACCTTCTGATAAATCACATTGGTAAATATAGTATGGACGAACACGAATTTTCACTAAATCATGCATAAGTTTTTTCATAATTGGAACGCTGTCATTAATTCCAGCTAAAATTACAGCTTGATTTCCAATTGGAACACCTGCATTTGCAAGCATTTCACATGCTAGTTTCGATTCTTCTGTAATCTCAATAGAAGTATTAAAATGCGTATTTAACCATACTGGATGGTATTTTTTAATTATGTTACACAGGTTTTCTGTAATACGCTGTGGGAATACAACTGGTGCTCTCGTTCCGATACGAATAATTTCAACATGCGGGATTGCTCGTAAATTCTTTAATACATATTCTAAAATTTTATCATTAATTAGAAGTCCATCACCGCCAGAAATTAAAACGTCACGTACTTGTGGTGTTTCACTAATGTAAGCAATCGCATCATCTAATTGCTTTTTCGGTACGCCCATTCCAATTTGTCCACTAAAACGACGACGTGTACAGTAACGACAATACATAGAACATTGATTCGTTACTAAAAATAGTACGCGGTCTGGATAACGATGCGTTAATCCTGGAACTGGTGAATCTTCATCTTCATGAAGAGGATCTTCTAAATCATATTTTGTTTTATATAACTCTTCCGAAATCGGTACTGATTGCATCCGAATCGGACAGCGTGGGTCATCAGGATTCATTAGCCAAGCATAGTACGGTGTAATGTTTAACGGGATCGTTTTCGTTGAAATTTTAACGCCTTCTTCTTCTTCAGGTGTTAAGTTAATTACTTTCTTTAAATCATCTAAAGTTTTGATCGTATTCGTTAATTGCCAAACCCAATCATTCCATTGTTCTTCTGTAACATTTTTCCATAATTCAATATCCTTCCAGTGACGATTTGGTTTGTATACATCATGTAACATTGCTATTCCCCCTTTTTATACGCTCATCCTTTATATAAGCAATAATTATGCCAACTTCATATTCTTGATAAGTAAATGCGAGAAATACCCTATTATATAAGAGAATAAATATTTTTAAGTGCTGTACTAAAACGATATTTACTATCATATTCATTACTTGTTATATATGTAAACGCTCTTTTATTGGTGCAAACACACAAAAACCGCCGATTATTCGGCGGTTTTGTCGTACTTACTCAGTTTATATTGAAGCGTTTGACGCGGAATACCTAACATTTTTGCTGCTTGCAAAATATTCCCTTCCGTTTCAATTAACGCTTGATCTATTAATTCCTTTTCCGTTTGATGCAGAGCTTCCCTAAGCGGTAATATACTTTTCTTCTTCGGAAGTTTCTCTTTCCAAAATATTCGTGGTAAACAATTTGCTGTTAACGAATTTCCTTCCGTAATAATGACAGCATGTTCAATCGTATGTTTTAACTCACGAACATTTCCAGGCCATTGATAAGCTTGTAATCGTTCTTTCGCGTCCTTATCAATTTGAAGTACACCCTTTTTATAACTTTTATTATATTCTTTCAAAAAGTAAGACGCTAATAACAGTACATCCTCAGTTCTTTCGCGAAGCGGCGGGATATATAATGAAAACACATTTAATCGATAGTATAAATCAGTGCGAATTTTATTTTCTCTTAAACATACTTCTGGAGGCTGATTCATTGCAGTAATAACGCGAACATCTACTTTTCTCGTCTTATTATCACCAATTCGGCGAATAACTCCATCTTCTAATACACGTAGCATCTTTGCTTGTAAATCGAGTGGCATTGAATTCAGTTCATCTAAAAACAATGTTCCTCCATCTACAAGTTCAAATAATCCTGCTCGTTCAATTGCCCCTGTATAGCTTCCTTTTGTAGTTCCAAACAATAAGCTTTCTAATAGCGACTCTGGCAAAGCTGCGCAGTTTTGTGCAATAAATGGCTTATTTTTCCGTTTAGAAGCTTCATGAATCGCTTGCACAAATAGCTCTTTCCCTGTTCCTGTTTCACCATATATTAAAACATTTGCATCAGTTGGGGCTACTTTTTGAGCTAACTCTTTCGTCTGTTTAAAGCGGGAATCATTTGTCACAATAGTCTCGAATGCAACATGTTTTTTCACCATTTTTTTGCTAGTCGACCGTTTTATTTTCGATTGTAAATCTACGATTGTGTCAGTAAGCGTTTGAATTGTAGAATAATCTTTCGCAATTTCAACAGCACCGGCAATATTTCCATCTATAAAAATAGGTAGCGTCGTATTTACCGTACAAACGTCTTCCCCATTTAAATTTTGATAATGCTGAACTTGATGTACAATTGGTTTTTTCGTATGTAACACTTTCATTAGCGTACTCGTTTCCCTAGATAATGAAGGGAATGCTTCTAATAAATGTTTTCCTAACACATTCTCAATTTTCGATCCATCATGTTTTGCAGCAACTGTATTATAAAAGATTGTAATACCATTTTCATCCACTGCATGTATTGCCTCATCAATACTGCCCAAAATCGCTTCAATGACTTCTTGTGTCGAAACTGCTAGCAATGTCATCCCCCCTCTTGCCGAAAATCCGGCAAATACATGCCGGATTTTCGGCATTCCTCTGTGCGATTATAAGCATGACGATTCCGTTCTATTATTTTGATGAAATTTGTATATATTTCTATTGCTTATTTATGGTTAAGTGAAACTTTAATCAGTGGGGCTTTATTCATCCCCACTGATTATTAACCCGACTCCCACCTAACTTCTTTGCTTTACAGCCGAATTTTGAGGCGGGAGTCTTACTGCTTTCGAATAGCTGGATAAATCTTTCACCCATATATTCATATCTTCCAACTTATCAAAAATGTAGCAATTATTCGCGAGCCTTCCCGTATATGTATAGCCTAATTGATGAAAGGCTGCATTCATACCGAAAGATAGCGAGCGAGCAATTGTATAGGAACAAAAAATAGATTTTTCTTGGAGCTCTTCCTCCAATTTAATTAACAGACTTTTCATGAAACCATGTTTTCGATATTCAGGTAATGTAGCACAATTCGTTAATTCTGCATTACCTTCTTTCACGTTCATTTCAGCAGATGCTGTACTAATAATTTTCCCTTCGAATTCATAAACATAGTAAATTGTATCGTCTTCCTTCATCGTCTGCTTTACATAACTCGCTTCATTTAAAGGTGTCGGATAAACCTCAAATACTTTTCCAAAAACATTTGCTAATTCTTCCGCGTCCTCTTCTATCGCTTTTCTTAACACAAATTCCTCTGGAACTATTTTTTCTTTCACTTCTTTTGCTTTTACACCACTTAAAATGGTATCTTCCTCAGTCCAATGAATACTATTTCGTCTTTCATCATTATGATATTTCACGAAGAAATGCGCATCGTGTCCTTGAAAATAATGAGGTATCGTTGCTTCCAGTAAGAAACCGAAAGAGAGCCATGTTGAAACATGCTCTCCCTTTCCTTTAATAATACATTTAGTGAAAGAATGTTTCTCTGCTAATTCATCGATTGTTTGTATAATACGTTCAACATTTCCTGTATAGTGATCAACTCTAACACGTTTATTAAAATAATCTAAAACACCTTCTACTGTGTAATGCTTTGTCTGTTCACTAAAAGATTCATAGTATTTCATTTCTTCACCTCACACCAATCTAGTAATGTAAATGCAATTATTTTTGCGGCAGCAATCATTTTATCAACTTCTATATATTCGTTTGGATAATGTGCCACTTTCGTCTCTCCTGGACCAAATACTATCGTTGGTACGTTAGCGATTTGTGTGAACAAACCGCCATCTGTTCCCCATGGCGAAGCTTCTATAATCGGTTCGTTCCCTTCGATTTCAACAAAGTTATGTTGAAGCGTTGTAATAAGTGGGTGATTTTCTTCTAGTTCACCAGGAACCCATCTTGCTCCAAACCATTCTACTTCTACAGGATTTTTTACAAACCAACTATCCACATCTTTTAATTCACCAATCCAGCCTTCAAACTCTTCTTTTGCTGCCTCTATAGTCTCATTCGGCGCAATACCACATCTTCCTTCTAAAATTAATGAATCGGGAACAGAACTTGGCCAGCTTCCCCCTTCAATTTTCCCAACGTTAATTGGAATTGGAATCGGAATCCCCTTAAATAACGGATCTGTAATTCGACCATTTCTCTTCTCTTCTAATTTTCTCAAATGATCTACAACAAACATACTTTTTTCAATTGCACTTACTCCTTCATACCGTGTACCACCGTGTGCTGCTTTTCCCTTTATATGTAGACGAAACCACATTGACCCTTGTTGTTTCGGAAAAAACTTCATATTAGTCGGCTCAGGAATAATAACGCCATCTGCCTTATATCCTCGTAAAATAGCAGCTAATGTTCCTGCCCCCCCGCTCTCTTCTTCTATTACACTTTGAAAATGTATATCACCTTTTAGTTCAATACCAGATTCAATAATCGCTTCCATCGCAAGCATAAGTGAGACATTGCCGCCTTTCATATCTGTTGTTCCACGTCCATATATGCGGTTTCCTATTTTCTCTCCACTATATGGATGATGGTCCCACTGATTTACATCCCCTTCTGGCACGACGTCAATATGCCCATTTAAAATCATAGATTTCCCTTCGCCACTTCCTTTTAAAGTCGCTACAATGTTCGGGCTATCTGTAAAGCTTGTACGAGGTGATACGAAATAAGGGTGATCTTTCATTTCATTAAAAGCAGGCTCCCAAATATCAAGGTCTAGACCTAACTCACGCAACTTTTCAATAACAATTGCCTGCGCACCACTTTCATCACCAGATACGCTCTTTTCTTGAATTAATCGTGTTAAAAATTTTACACTCTCTTCTTCATGACTCTCAATATAATCACAAACCTGTTTTTTTAATTGCTCCATATATTACAACTCCCCTCATTCAATTACTAGTAAATTTGAGCTTATATGAAAATCAGCTGTCGTATGTCGTTTTACATCTTCTACAGTGTACGGACTCATTAATTCTTGTAAGACAAGTCCTCTTGGAGTCACTTCCATGACAGCCATGTCTGTAATAATTAAATCTACACATTTTTTCGAAGTTAATGGCAATGTACATTCCGAAACAATCTTTGCATTTCCGTATTTATCAACATGATTCATCACAACAACGACCCGCTTCGCTTTTTGTGCTAAATCCATCGCTCCTCCAATACCTGGAACGCGTTTTCCTGGTACAATCCAGTTCGCTAAATCACCATTTTCACTTACTTGTAACGAACCAAGTATCGTAACATCAAGTAATCCTTTTCGAATCATGCCAAATGCTATGCAGCTATCGAAATAACTTGCTCCTGTAATAAGAGATGTTGGTAAACCAGCTGCGTTACATAAATTCTCATCTTCATTCCCTTTACTTGGCGTTGGTCCCATACCAACAATACCGTTTTCCGCATGAAACATAACATTCATATCTTCCGGCAAATGATTCGGGACAAGCGATGGAATCCCAATACCTAAATTTACAAGCATACCATTTTGAATTTCTTTCGCTGCACGTCTTGCAATCTTATCTCTTACTTCTACGCCCATACCCATTTCCAATTCACTCCTTCCGATGGCACGATATAATTTACAAATACACCTGGGACGACAATTTCTTCTGGATCTAAACTTCCAAGTGGAACAATTTCTTCTGCTTCTACAATCGTTATGTCACCAGCCATAGCTACGTGTGGATTCATATTACGAGCGCTTTTATCAAATACAAGATTGCCAAACGGATCCGCTTTTTTCGCATATACAATTGCGACTTCAGCCGTTAAAGCTGTTTCAACTAAATATGTCTTTCCATTCATTTCAACTGTACGTTTTCCTTCTTCTACAATCGTATCAACACCAACGTCAACTAAAATACCACCAAGTCCTACACCACCAGCGCGAATACGCTCTGCTAGTGTTCCTTGCGGAGAAAATTCAATTTGCAATCTTCCTTCATTTAATTGTCTTCCCGCATTTGGATTTGACCCAATATGAGAAGTAACTAAAGATTTAACCCTTTCATTCGTAACAAGACGACCGATTCCTACATCAGGAAATCCAGTATCATTTCCTATTAAATTTAAATTTGTAATGCCTTTATCTAAAACAGCTTGAATTAAAGATGGAGGAGATCCGATCCCTCCAAATCCCCCAAACATTAATGTCATATCATCATGGAACAAAGACATTACTTCCTCTATTTCTTTTAATTTATCGAATGTATTTGTAATAGTTGTCATGCGATACTATGCCCTCCTTTTTGCATCATCTCTTCCACGCTCTTTACAAAAATTGAAAGTAATTCATCTAACTCGGAATATGTAGTTGTCATTGGTGGTGCAACAAGCAGTGCACTATCCTCTTTTCCTGCTTGCCCTGAAACAGCTTGGTATAAGAGCAGTCCATTTTTAGCCGCAACTGAAATAAGCTCCGATGCTTTTGTAAACGGTTGCAATTCTATTCCAATTAGCAACCCTTTTCCACGCACATCGGCAATGATTGTCGATTGTTGCTGAACTTTCTGTAACCCTTTTATTAAATACTCTCCCTTTTCCGCTGTTTTTTCAGGTAAATTATGTTTCTCCATATATTCAATAACAGCTAAAGCCGTTGCTGCAGACAATGGATTTGCACTTAGCGTATGCCCGCTCATAACAGAGCGTGTTCCTCGTAAAATCGGCTCCATAACGCGGTCACTTACAATTGCTGCTGCCATCGGTGTATAACCCGCTCCTAGCCCCTTACCAAGGGTCATAATATCCGGCTCTACACCCCAGTGCTCCATCGCAAACCATGCGCCAGTACGACCAAGTCCAGTCATTACTTCATCCGCAATAAATAAAATATCGTAATGACTACAAATATCTTTAATTACTTTATAGTATTCTTTCGGCGGGACAATCGCGCCTCCAGCAGCTCCGATAATCGGTTCAGCAATAAAAGCTGCAATATGCTCTGCACCAATTCGATCAATCGCTCTTTCTAGTTCAGTCGCACAAGAAAGTTGACATGTTGGATATACCTTTTGTACAGGACATCTGAAACAATATGGAGCTGGAATAGTCGGATAATCTTCCAAAATAGAAACGAAACGTTGTCTGCGCAGTGGATGCCCAGACATAGATAAAGCTCCCATTGTAATCCCGTGATAGCTCATCCACCGTGACAAAATTTTATGTTTCCCTTGAATGCCACGCTCCTGAAAATGCTGAATTGCGATTTTCATAGCTGTTTCATTTGCTTCTGTACCACTATTCACAAAAAAGCTCCAGTTCAAATCTCCTACACATAAATCACTTAACTTCTTCGCTAATTTTTCAGCTGGTTCACTCGTAAACTGTGATCTATAAACGAAAGCGATCTCCTCTGCCTGTTTTTTAATAACTTCTGCTATCTCTGCTACGCCATGTCCAATACCTGCCGTAATCGCTCCAGACGAACCATCAAAATATTTATTTCCGTTTTGATCATACAAATACACACCTTTTCCATGTGAAATCATCGGATACGGCTGACCAACAAGTGGTTTAATTAAGTAATCGCGCATAGCGCTCCCCCATTTCTCCAATTTGTATATGTATATGAAGAAAATTGACGTTTCTTTCATAAAAAAGAATCCTCTGCAAAAGCAGTGAATTTATCAAAAAACTATTATAAAATATACAAATGAGTGCTAAACATTATTTTAAAAACAGAAAATTCAGAACTTAAAACGAAGACCAACCCTTACCTGTACGCTTAAATACCCCTCCCTGATTAAGATAACAACAAATTGAATATTTTTTTAACATAATATCAGCTTCCCTCAATTGCTGACATTGTGTAAACTTCGACGGAACTCCCATTATTCTCCTTCCTATTATCCTACTTTATATTGCATATTTTCAAACAAAATTCGACATTTTACTTCGCCTCATTTATCGTAACTATTACTTAACAAATAGTACCACCTGTTTAGAACAATAAAAAAAGAACCGATTAACCACATTAATCAGTTCGGCACGACGCTCTTTTATCGGTATTACCTTATCCAACGCATCACTAAAATTAATAGAAATACTCATAATGCAAATCCATAATTCGTCCCACAGCCTATAACACCAAATCCTCCATAACTTCATTCCCAATAACTATTGGGATATCCACATCCCAAGGGTTCCACCCCTTCCATCAAAGTCAAACTACCTTTCCTTTATAATTTATGTAGGACAATTATCGATTTGTATGTGTGTTTGCCTATAAATAAAAAAATCCCCATTTTAACTTTTCCTTCTAGAAAGGCAAGTTTTTTGCATAACCTCTTTCTAGCTTCGCATATATTTGTAATGATGATAAAGGAGGAATGTTCATGACTCAATCCGAAATTGAAAAATACGGACACGAAGCTGCACGTTACGAACAGCTCGCTCGTTACTATCAATATAGCAATCCTAAAAGATATGTAGAACTCTATATGAAATACCATGATGCAATTACAAAACTTGTACAAGCATATGAAAAGAGAGATTCACAAGAAGCGACTTTACCGTCACATATGAGAATCTTCCACACAGCTCCCCATACACCAGCAGTTGATATTATAGTAAACGGACAAAAGGTTATTAAAAATATTTCTTTTAAACAATTCAGTCCTTATTTATCATTAGTGCAAGGTAAATACCGTATTGATATTGTCCCTGTTGGAAACGAAACTCCAATATTCTCAGCATTAGTACCAATAATGGGGAATCACACTTATACCCTTGCAGCGGTCAATAGCGATAATCATCTCCAATTACAACCTATTCTTGATAATACTCATTTACCATCTGGTCAAGCAAAAATACGGTTTGCACATTTTTCACCAGACACTCCAGTTGTAAATGTAAATTTAAAAGATGGGGATCATTTATTTGAAAATGTACTCTTTAAACAAATAACAGATTTTTTACAAGTTAGCCCTGGTACAGCAGATATTGAAGTTTCACTTGCTGATACAAAAAAAGTACTATTAACTATTCCAAAATTCAACGTTGAACCAAATACAATTTACACAATTTCAATAGTAGGTTATTCAACTAAGGATCCAAAATTAGAAACCGTTATACTTACAAATTAAAACAGTCTACACCATTCGTATGGTGTAGACTGTTTACTTTTGAAACGTAATTTGAAATTCTGTCCAATCGTTATTCGAACGACACAATATGGATCCGTTATGCTTTTCTACAATTTGTTTACATACAAATAGTCCAATACCAGTACCTAACTTTTTAGTAGTTACAAATGGCTCAAAAATGGTTTCTACATTTTCTGCTGGAATAATCGGCCCATTATTTTTAATAACAATGCGAACATCTTGATCCTCTTCAAATACATCAATGATAATTTTCCGCTCTTCTTTCCTTGATTCCAGAGCATCAATCGAATTCATCAAAATATTTAAAACTACTTGCTTCACTTCACTCCGGTAACCAACGAGCGGAATTTGGTACGGCAAATTTTTTTCAATCGAAACATTTGCATTCACCAAACTCGGATACAAAAACTGTATAATATCTTGAAACAAATCATTCAGCCAAAATCGTTCAGATTCATTCCACATTTCTTTTTTCGATACAAGTAAAAATTGCGAAATCCTAAAATTCAATTGATCTAATTCATGCGAAATAATATCTAAATACGATAGATTAGGATGGTCCGTCTTCAATAACTTTACAAATCCCATAATTGATGTTAGTGGATTACGAAATTCATGCACAAAACTAGCCGACATTTGCCCTAAAATCGTAAGCCTTTCTTTATGTGTTTCATTTATATATTGCTGTTTTTCTTCTAAATTCTTCGATATAATTTCTGAGTATTTTAAAACGGTATAATAAATTAATTTGTCAAAACAAGTATGTATTTTGGCCATAATCGGTTTCAGTTCACGGGCGCTTACATCCAATTCGCACATTGCCTCAAAAAGTTCATTTCTTCCCACATTTGCATTGTAAACAAAATCTCCAATATTCGCATCTGCACCTGCACGCTCAATAGCCATTTTCTCACATAATGGTTGAAGATAATTAATGTCTTTATCTTCCATAACAAGTTCGATAATTAACTCTAATAAATTTTCTCCATTTTGAACAACTTCTTGTTTAAATGGATCTTTTTCGGAAATTATCATTTTGTTTTTCCAGTTCTCTACGAATTGGTGCCTGTTGTTTTTCAAGTGCGAACAAAATACTTCTTTAATATCCTTATCGATTGGAAAAACCTCCATTCACTCCATTTCCATACGACGAATACCCTTTATATTTCGAATATTAACACAAAAAACCCATTTCGTTAATAGATTTTTGTCACATTTTGTTAATTTCTGTTGATAAAATTTATTTTTCCTTTCTTATTTAAATAAGTTGTATTCATATATCCCTTTTCCCTTCTCATTTTTTTAATTATTTTCCTGTTCAAAACTACTTTTTTTGCATCCTTTTTAATTCTTGCGTACAATAAGAAGTGAAAGGTGTGAAAAATATGGTAAATAAAAATGTGGAAGACTATCTCCAAGAAGGCATATATGGCCAAAAGCAAAACAAACCAGAAGAACGTAATATGTACTTAACTACATTACGTGAGCGTATAGAAATCGCTTTAACAATCGGTCAAGTAATGCAAAGTAATGTGTATACAGAAGTAACAGGTAGCATGCGTTCTTCTCAATCATTACAACTATTCCTAAATGGTAGCATTGCTTACCCACATTTATCAAAATACATTAAATTAGCAAATGAAAAAAATGTACCTTTTACAATTGTTCAAAATAAAGGCACAGCAACGCCAATCGGTTTAGTACTATCTCATAGCACTGCTGTAGATAAAGAACATATTTATGTCGAAGATGATATTTTCAAACAAGAAATGAAGTAAAATAAAAGGTACGCCTGATTAAAAAGGTGTACCTTTTATTTTTTAATACATATTAATTTCATTTCTGTCATTTCTTCTATTGCATATTTAATCCCTTCACGGCCTGTGCCACTCTCTTTCACACCGCCATAAGGCATATGATCTACTCTGAACGTTGGAATATCATTAATCATGACACCACCGACTTCTAATTCATCAATTGCACGCATTGCTTTACATAGATTGTTTGTAAATACACCTGCTTGTAATCCATAACGTGAATTATTTACTTGTTCTAAAGCCTCATCAAATTCTTTAAATGTATTTACAGTCATAAGTGGACCGAATACTTCTTGGCACTGAACAGATACATACTCTGGAACATTTGTTAATACAGTTGGTTCAAAAATCCTTGCATCACGTTTGTTACCACCGTATACAACATTAGCTCCTTCCTTAACTGCCTCTTCCACCCATGAATTTATACGTTCTACATCATTTTTTGAAATAAGTGCCGATACATCTGTCTCTTCATGAAGCGGGTCTCCTACTACAACGTTTTCCATTGCTTTCATTAATTTTGTAATAAACTCATCCATTTTGCGTTCATGCACAAAAACACGTTGTACTGAAATACAAACTTGTCCATTATTCACAAACGCGCCCCATTTTACACGTTCAATTATTTCGTCTGTCAATTCAACATCTTCATCAATAATTACTGCAGCGTTCGATCCTAATTCTAACGTCACTCGTTTCAACCCAGCTTTTTCCTTAATTCCAATACCTACTTTCGGACTTCCTGTAAAAGTAATACTAGCAACGTTCTCATCTTTTACTAATGCCTCACCTACAACAGATCCAGGTCCAGAAATTATATTGAAAGCTCCCTTTGGTAAACCAGATTCTTCAAATAATTCTACCAATGCATAAGACGAAAGTGGCGTTTGATCGGCAGGCTTTAGCACAATAGTATTTCCAGCCGCAATTGCTGGGCCTACTTTATGTGCTACTAAATTAAGTGGAAAATTAAACGGTGTAATAGCACCAATAACCCCAATTGGTTGTCGAATTGTATACGCTATACGACCGTCTGCTCCTGGCGCAGCATCTAATGGTAGCGTCTCACCATATATTCGCTTCGCTTCTTCAGCTGCAAACTTATATGTTTGAACAGTGCGATCTACTTCTCCCCGTGCAGCACGAATTGGTTTTGCAGCTTCTTTTGCGATAATCTCTGCAAACTCTTCTCTTCTCTCATCCATTTTTTGTGCAACCTTTTCTAAAATAGTTGCACGGTCGTATGCAGATAATTTTTTCATTTCTTTCATTGCATTTTTAGCCGAAACTATTGCTTCCTTAACGTCATCTTCTGTACCTTGCGCAATTTCCGCTAATGTTTCTTCAGAATATGGTGCATATAATGGTTTATACGTCTCTACTGATTTCCATACCCCATTTATATATAAATGCTTTTTCATAGTGGTTCTCCTTCCAAATATATGTATACAATAATACATTTCATTTATTTCACCTGGTGAAAGGTCTGACTTATGTAATTGTATCATAGCCCTAATACAGCAAAAAACATTTTTCTCAAAAAAAACTCTGCTACAAAGCAGAGTTTACGAACTAATTTGTTCTTGGAGCGAAATCTTTTTTTCATCTCCTACAATAACAATCGATTCTGAAGGTTTCGTTACTTCTAACCTCTTAATATAGTGTCCATCTAATTCTTTCACACAAAACTTATAATTTTCAATTTCAATGGTATCACCTTCGGAAATCTCAATATTTTTTGTTAGGATCCAACCGCCGATCGTATCGACATCATCGTCGTCAATAGTCAAACCTAATAATGCATTCACTTCACTAACAAGTACTTTTCCTTCTAAAATTGTTTTCGTGTCACTAACTTGTTGAATTTCCGGCTGTTCATCAGTATCAAACTCATCTTGAATATCCCCTACAATTTCTTCTAAAATATCTTCAACGGTTACAAGACCTGATGTACCACCATATTCATCAATTAATATAGCGATATGTGTCCTTTCTCTTTGCATTTTTAAAAATAGATCATGAATTGGGATAGATTCAATAACTAAAATAATTGGCCTAATATATTGCTCCACTGTCTTTTCACTAACAACTCGATGCTTCACAAAATCTGTAAATATATCTTTAAAATTTACAAAGCCTATTACATGGTCCTTATCACCATCAACAACCGGATACCTCGTATATTTTTCATGGGACATTTTTTGTAAAGCCTCTTCAGCAGGCATTTCTTTATTTAAAATATTCATCTCTGTTCGTGGTACCATTATTTCTTTCGCAATCCGATCATCAAATTCAAATATTTTATTCACATACTTATATTCAGATTGATTAATCTCACCATTTTTATAACTTTCTGAAACTAACAACCGCAATTCTTCTTCTGAATGCACTTCATCATGCCCTTTTGGTGGTTTCAACCCAAAAAACTTTGTAATTAACCGAGCTGATCCATTTAAAAGCCAAATGAATGGGAATGCAATACGATAAAACAAAATGAGTGGCTTAGCAACAAAGAAACTCACTTGTTCTGCTTTTTGAATCGCGAATGTTTTTGGAGCTAACTCTCCTACTACCACATGGAAAAATGTGATAAACAAAAACACTAAAATTATAGCGAAACTGTCTGCGAGTTGAGTAGGGACGTTCCAATTTGCAAACAACACATCAAACATGTGCTTTAGCGCAGGTTTACCAGACCACCCAATCCCAAGAGCTGTAACAGTTATTCCTAATTGACAAACTGATAAATATTCGTCTAAGTTTGTAATGATTGTTTTGACAGATATTGCACGATTATTTCCTTCTGCAATTAAATAGTCAATTCGTGAACTCCTCACTTTAACAATTGCAAATTCTGCTGCAACGAAAAATGCCGTTAAGGCAATTAAAACAATCACTATACTTATACTATATATGTCCAAATACTTTTCCTTACTTACAGTGTAAGCAAGGAAGCCACCTCCTACTTAAATTTATTCAAGTGAAGTAAGCATTCTGATACTCTAATAAAATTCTACATTAGTAACCACCTTTTTATATATTATATGCATACATAAAAAAGATATTTATAATTATGATAATCTAATTAGCTTATTATCGTCAAACTATAATAAGCCCAATTTTCCGATAACTGAAAATGATTTATATAGATCGTATGTGCTAAACAGCTAAACTTCGTGAAAAAACACTTTCTTTGCCGATTCCACACTTCTTTTGTCACACCTGAAGGGAACTTGCTACATAACTAGAAATCATTCAACAGGATATATATAGGAGGGATTATTTTGGAATATAAAACACCATTTATCGCAAAGAAATTAGGTGTTAGCCCAAAGGCTGTTGTCCGGATTGCACAACAATTAAATCTTACGATAAAAAAAAATAAATATGGTCATTTTATTTTCACACAAGGTGATTTAGATCTAATGTTAGAATACCATCGTTCTCAAATGGACCAGCCTCAAAACTCTCAAACTACTCAAAAAACATCTTCAAATGATGTAGAAAAATTAAAAACTCAAGTAAACACAATTGTTCAAAACACATCATCGAATGATTTTGAGCAATTAACAGCTCAATTAACCACAATTACGAGAAGACTAGATCGAATGGAAGAACAAATGCAAGATAAAGCAAATGATGTCGTTACATACCAACTTTTACAACATCGCCGCGAAATAGAGGAAATGTTAGAACGTATTCAAAAACTAGAAGCTGCCCTAAAAAAAGAAGAACCAATATACATTACTCCTGATGCAAAACCAACATATGAAAGAGAAAAGAAACCGAAGCGTCGTAAAATGATTTTTAGTATATTTGGACTATAAAATTTTAGACCCTTATTACAAAAATAAGGGTCTACTTTTTCGTATGAAGAAAGATGACTGTAATATGACACCCTTCTTCATACTATACATATTCATATATTTTCATTTTGTTAACATAATATTTTTACTGTATTCTGCAATAAGTACCTGCGCA
Source organism: Bacillus cereus (assembly GCF_015071065.1). Classification (GTDB taxonomy): domain Bacteria; phylum Bacillota; class Bacilli; order Bacillales; family Bacillaceae_G; genus Bacillus_A; species Bacillus_A cereus_BA. Next base: position 156,061 of record NZ_VOVA01000005.1, read on the forward strand.
TGAGCATTCCCTTGAATAATATCACGGAATTCTTTCAAAGAATACAGATGTGTAGCCCCTTTTCGAGCATGAATTCGCACTGGTACACCTTGTAAAGTATCATGAAACTGGAATGGACTATCTATCGGTTCAATTGGAAAACCGAGTGTAAGTAAATACATATACATTCTTTTTGTAACTGCTGCAATATACCATTCGGCTTTTGTCTCTAACGCATGTATAAATAAAATAGCTGCCAGCCTTTTGAAATGTCCTCTCCCCCGAGACGTTTTCGCAATACTTAACTTTCCTATTTCATACACATTTTTCAAATCTTTCACTAAATCATTTTTAGAAAACGGATAGAAAAACTCAGAATTTGATTGTTCAGGTACTGCAAACTTAATACATTCTACTGTACCAATATGATGTTCATCTTCTATTAATAAAAATCGTGATGGATTTAAATTACGTTCTACAAACATTAAGTTTCTTTCTTCACAAAAATCTCCCCACAGTTGCTCGAACCAAAAATGTTCTTCCTTTGTTTGAACACGCTGGAACATATTTAACCGCCTTTCCCATCGCCGCTCTGTTTTTGATAACGCTTTCACTTACTATCATATAAGAACAAATCTTCGTATGCAACTAAAAATATTTATGTCTTATTATATTCTGCAAATTGAATTAAATTCCTATTTCACACTCTTTTCCCCCGCATGTACCATTTCTTACTTTCTTATACAATCATACATACAAAGAAAGTTAATTGCTCTAATGAAAGCTGTTTATCATTTCAAGTTCGCCCCATGTTACGCTTCTTTCCTTATGGCATATAATTCTTCTTAACCTAAAGAAATCCTTCATTAAAAAGGATTCCTTTTACATTTTATTACTTTTTAACCATTTCTCAAAAATTTGAATCATCCCATGCTTCCCAGCCAACTTCTCTTCTCCCTGTTTCGTTTTATATGGATATAGTTGTAAAAATACTCCACAACCAGATTCAATTTTTTTACTATGCATATGGCTACCTGGATATACACAAACCACTTCATAAATCGCTCTTCGCTTAAAAATTCGTTTACCATTCTGTTCTTCTACATACTTAATAGACCAGTATTTATACATTTGCTCAGTTGCTTTCGTATTACCGACAGGCTGAAAAATATTGTACATAGGGCTGTATTTCACTTCGATAATAATAGAAGATTTATATACATGCTTCTCTTCTGCCTTTACATAACAATCTAAACGAATATCCGGCTTCTTTGTGTCCTCTCCGTTATAAAAATTACTTCCTTTGCTTAGTGCAATAAGAGGGTGTGTTTCAATTAAATCATTAAACGCGACGTGCACTTTTATATCATCTCGATGTAAAATCACTGTCGTTCCATCTTGTAATCCGTCTAAATAAAAATGTTCTTGTATTTGTTCACGGATAGGATTCTTATCTTCAAATCCGATTTGTTCTAATATAGAAATAACGATAAAAAAAGCGTAATACTCATACACTAAAAACGTTGGTTTATATACGAATAATAAAGATGGCGGTTGCTCCGTATGTTGCGGTAACAATTCTAAATGGTGGATTAATTGTTGATGTGGTATAGATAAAGTGCTCGAATTAATGGTAGCTGTTTCAGAAACTTCCCTCCAAAATGGAGAATACAATAAATTTCGAAAGTATTGCACACTTTCATATACGATATGAGCTAATATTTTATATTCTTGTATTTTCACAGAACTTTTCCGTAAATCTGCTTCTTTCAATAAATGTAGATTTCTATATTTTTGTTTTTCCCTATCCGTCACGGATCCATTTCGTTCAATCGTTTTCATAATTGTTTTAACAGCTTGAAATTCGTCTGACTTTTTCTTCTTTTCTCCTTCTAGTATTTCAATAGTTTTACGTAAAAAACTTTCTGCTTCAAGTAAATAATAATAGAATTGCATCGTTTTAAATTTAAGAAATGCATTTTCAATACTATTTTTTTGCTCCTTAAATTTACGGTTGTAATATTTCGCATAAAGCTTTCTTTCTGTCATAATGGCAGTTTTTCTCGTTGTCTTCCGCTCTTTCGTTTCCCAATCATATTCGTGTACAAATTCCGCATTCGATTCTACTTTCTTAAAAATTTGTTTTATTCTTTTCATTTTTTGTGGCAACTTTCTTAACAATACCAAATAAGAAGAATCTTCAATATCGCTAAGTGCTGAGAAAGTTTTCTTGTAATAACCTCTATCTAAAATTAACTCATTTAAAATTGACTTTACATAATCTTGAATCATTTCAAATTGGTCATCAAAAAAGTTTTTAGGAACAACTTGAAACGCACCATAATAAGTTTTATCTTCTATACGCACTTCAAAATGATATAAGCCACAGCGCCAAGGGTAAAAAAATTCAGTTTTTCCATGTTCATACACTAATACTCTTTGTTTTTTTTCATTTAATTCATATTGTGACTCTTTTATATTCTTTTGTCCCTCATATACTTTATTCCATATGAATGTAATATCCATTGGATTTTGATAATGGAAATGCAATTTCAGTGGTTTTAATTCCTGTACTTTATAAATACATTGAACTAATGCTGTAGTAGACGTACAAAGCCGGTTTAAAAGGATAAAATCGCCTTTCCCCTCAGTACCAATAATTAGCTTCAATACAAACGGGAGCGTTTCTTTCGTATCGACGATTGCTGTTTCATAACGCTCCTCATTTTGCATAGCCATACAGCTCCAGTTCTCTACGCTTTTGTCTTATATAAGCTAAAGAATGTTCAAATGTAGATACACGATTTGCAAGCGGAGACTGTAAAAGTGGTATCAATGTCGCTCCCCTTTTTGCTTCTTCAGAAAGTAGAGAGCCCACTGTCATTTCTGTCCCCCTTAATTTCGTTAATACACGCTGCTTTATTTGCAAATCAAAACCTTCTTCCCTGCTAATCATATAGGATTGATTATTTTGGAACGGTATATTTTGCAAATACGTAGCGATTGCGCTTGCACATCGGAAAGAAATTCCTTTTGATATATCGTGTGATGATAATACATCATGTAACTTATCCAATAACTCTAATTCCTCTTCAGTATACACTTCGATCATCTCTTTATTCCTAAACCAATTGAGTCGAAATTCTCCCGTTGTTACTTTCAACGGGGGTTGCTGAACAACTTTCTCATGTTCTATACTCATCTCGCAAAACGGAATTTTTTGTAATGTAATCAAATTTGTTCGATCTAATAATCGATCGGAAAGCTCTTTCGTCGTTTCATCAAAATTTACAGTGCCTACGAAAATAATATTCTCACCAATTTCCACTGAAGGTGGAATTTGATTTTCTATTTCTTGTACTTTCTCATACAAACTCAAAATACGATTTTTCTTTTCAAGTTGAAGAACGGATAGAAACGGAGTAAACCAATGCTCAATATGTGACATGTTCATTTCATCGAACACAATTATATACAATTGATTCGGATTTTCTTTAGCCTTTAACAATGTCCGAACTAACTTCGTTTCACTTTCAATAAAATTACCATTCGGATGAAGGTAACCGAGAATATCATGTGGTTCTTGATACGATGGTGAAATCGGAATCCAAATTAATTCTTCCCCATAACGTAACCCAAGTGATTCTGCATAAGCTTGCACAAAGCGTGATTTCCCAACACCTGGTATACCACCAACAATTGTTAACATATTGGTTTTAATACTAATGTGAAAATTATATATATCTGTATCATCCAAATATAACCCTTTATTACGAACCATACTTTGTACATACTGCAAAAAAGAGGATTCACGCTCATCCCATTCCCAGTCATCCTTTTGCATTTTAATATCTTCTACTTCAACTAACTTACCTTCTTCAGCAATTCGTTTATTTAGTTGGTCATACACATTTTCACTTACAAAATATAAATGATCATCTACTGCTATTTCTACATGTTTCATCCAATCGTTTATTTCAATATATTTGCATTCTTTTCTTTGCTCAAAATATGAAATTGAACTTATTGATGATTTTAACGATAAATTTCCATATAGCCTTCCTTCATGCCACAATAATTCTGGAGGCTCAAAGTCTTTTGGTAATTTAGGCATAAGAAATGATAAATAACCGTTGCTTAACTTCCGTTCCAAAGACGCTCTCTTTTTATAATTTGAGACCTTTGGTGAAGGAATCAATTTATATGAAGATGCTATTTCCCGAGGCTCTTCTGTGCATATTAATTCCAGAAATAAATTTCCACGATCATAATAAAGACGAAACATAACCAGTTGCTTTTCTAATTTATGCTTCTTTAAATCAGTAAAGATTTTTTCATTCTTTTTATTACTGCATAATCCTTCAAACAAATATTTTCCAGTCGGAAATAACTCTTGTAAAGTTAAAGGTATTGAAGAAAGACATTGTACAAAGAAATTTTCTCCATTCTTCTCTCCCTCAGCTTTTGCAAACTTCCCAATAAACCTCATATAATACATTCGCTTTATAAAACTTGGATGAAGAGCTTTATGTAATTTCAACGTAGTCACCTTCTTTTTTTCATACTATTCTTATTGTATGAACTACAATCTAAAACTAGAAATAAAAAACCTGACGTCATCCGTCAGGTTCAAAATTAAAACGTATATTAATGAGAAGGAAATGCTTTTTTTTCTTGTAAAATGGCATTATGAGCGATTTTCATTTTAGCAAGTACGTACCGTAATCGATCTTCGGCATTTTCATCTTTATTTTGCTGCAAACTCGCCAAATTCTCTACAGAACTCGCTAAATTTTCAATCACGCCTCGAAGTTCAGGATGATGATTAAAAAAAGATTCTTGTACTAATACTTTCCTTAAATCACTAGCTAAATCCATAATTCTAGACAACTGTTCTTTTTCTTCCATTTTCATCCCTCCTGAATATCTTATGTATTAAATATTCTCTAGACAAGGAAAAAAGCCCTTTAAATTAAAAGGACTTTTACATTTTTATAGTTCCTGTCAGTAACATATAAAGTGATGTAATAGCTGCGATAACAATTGCCCACATCACATATCGCTCTTTGCCTGCAAAACAACGATTCCCTTTTTCTTTTCTTGCAAACATATACACGAGAATCCCAATACCATATACGATTGAAACAAGCAATAAATTCTTTAAACCAGCTGCATAAATTAACCATACAGAGTATAGGGAAGCAATTAATGCTAACAATCCATTTTTTACTCTCGCAACTTTCAGCTCTTTCGTGATGACTAATTTCAATTGAAATAGCGCTGATAATAAGTACGGCAGTAATATAGATGTTGACGCAATAAAATACATAATTTGATATGTCGATTGTGAAAACAGAACGATTATAAATATAGTTTGGGCAACGATATTTGAAATCCACAATGCCATATGCGGCGTTTGTTTCTTATTTGTTTTCGTAAAGACTTTCGGAAACACGCCGTCTTTTCCTGCTACGTGAGAAATTTCAGAAACAAGTAAAAACCAGCCAATTAATGTACCTACAAGTGACGCAACTAATCCAATATTAATTGCCATTGCACCCCATGGCCCAACAACATGTTCTAATACATGTCCCATTGAAGGAGTCTCTAATACTGAAAGTTCTTTTCTTGTCATGGCTCCCATTGACAGAACAGAAATTAAAATATAAATAGACATTACTAAAATAAGTCCAAGTACTGTCGCTTTTCCAACGTCTCTACTATTTTTAGCTCTTCCTGATAATACAACTGCTCCTTCAACCCCAATGAACACCCAAAGGGTTACAAGCATTGTATTTTTCACTTGACCTAGTACAGAGGAAACTGAGATAGTTCCTTCGCCCCAAAAGTCATGTGTAAATGTATCCCAGCGAAACGCTGTTACCATCACGACAATAAATAATAAGATCGGGACTAATTTCCCAATCGTTGCGATAACATTCATAATGGAAGCTTCACGAATTCCAAATAAAATTAGAAAATGCAATGTCCATAATAAAAGTGATGCACCTACGATTGACGCAACATTATTTCCGCCTTTAAAAATTGGGAAGAAGTAACCTAATGTACTAAACAGTAACATAATTGTTGCAACATTTCCTAAAATCCCTGCTAGCCAGTATCCCCAAGCACTGTTAAAACCAATATATTCACCGAATCCAGCTCGTGCATAACTATAAATTCCGCCCTCAAGCTCCGGTTTTTGTCTTGCTAACGTTTGATATACGAGCGCAAGTGGAATCATTCCCATTGCTGTAATACACCAACCAATTATCGTTGCACCACTATTTGCTCCTACTGCTAAATCATGCGGTAAACTAAAAACACCGCCACCAACCATCGTTCCAACTACTAATGCGATTAACGGAAAAAATCCTAACTTCTTTTCTATTTGTACCACCCCATCTGTCATTCTAGGTGTTATGTTCGTTCAACTATTAAAGTCACCTTTTTCTCTAATAGACGTTTCTCTTATATTTTTTCAGGAAAACATTACTTATTCTAAAAGAAAATGAAGAAAAATGGAATACTTTTTTGAAAAAATGTATAAGTATGCACAAAAAAACCGTTCATTTTGTAATGAACGGTCATTTCATACATATAAAATTGTATATTTATTGTAAAATTAACGAAGTAACTTCTCTTTTTGTAAAAATTGTTTTGCGACTTCTTCGCTACTTTTCCCATTCACATTTACTTCATAATTCATTTTTCTCATTTCTTCATCTGTAATCTTTCCAGATAATTTATTTAATACTTTTTCGAGTTCAGGATATTTCTGTAACGTCTCTTTTCTTAATAATGGTGCTCCTTGATAAGGCGGGAATAGTCCTTTATCATCTTTTAGCACTTTAAGCCCATATTGCTCCAATTCACTATCTGTTGAATATGCATCGATTACGTTAACATCTCCCGATTGTATTGCACTATAGCGCAGTTTCGGTTCCATCGTTTTAACATTTGAAAACTTATAGTTATATAATTTTTGCATTCCTTTATAACCATCTTCACGATCAGCAAATTCTAATGTAAATCCTACTTTAGCTTCCTGTGCAATTTTTCCTAAATCAGAAATTGTATTTATGTTATTTTGATCTGCTATTTTTTTCGGCATGGCTAGTGCGTATGTATTGTTATACTCCATTGGCTTTAACATAACCATATTATATTTCTTTTCCATTCCAATACGAGCTTGTTCATATACTTCATCACGATTTGTACTTTTCGGTTCTTCTTTCACGAAAGTAGATAAAGCTGTACCTGAAAATTCCGGGTATATATCTACTTCACCTGATTTTAACGCTTCAAATACAAATGCTGTTTTTCCAAGGCCCGGCTTTAATTCCACTTGTAAATCTGTATCCTGTTCAATAAGTTGCTTGTACATTTGAATTAATATTTCTGGTTCAGATCCAAGTTTACCAGCAATAACTATGTCTTTCTTTTCGGTATTCCAAAGAAATGGAGCAGCTATCATTACTACAACTATACATATCGTCAATATAACGCGCTTAGAAGAGCGTTTCGGGCTCTCAAGTATACGAAGTACTATATCAAAGAATAAAGCGAGTAACGCAGCTGGTACGGCCCCTAAAATGATAAGCGCATGGTCATTTCGATCTATGCCTAATAATATGAGCTTACCAAGCCCACCAGCGCCTATTAAAGCAGCTAATGTAGCCGTTCCAACAATTAATACCATCGCTGTACGAATACCAGCCATAATAATTGGCAATGCGAGCGGAAGCTCTACCTTCCATAATCTTTTCCAGCTATTCATCCCCATAGCTCTCGCCGCTTCTATAAGTGATTCATCTAATTCCCGTATTCCTGTATATGTATTTCGTAAAATAGGTAATAGTGCATACACAACTAATGCGATTATAGCTGGCAGTTTTCCAATTCCTACTAACGGAATTAATAGTCCAAGTAAAGCAAGTGAGGGCACTGTCTGCATAACAGCAGAAGTCCCTATAATAAATTCAGCCATTCGTTCTTTTCTCGTTAATATAATGCCGAGCGGCACTGCAATAATTACTGCAAAAAATAGTGAAATAAGCGATATTTGTAAATGCTCACTTAATGCACTTAGCAATTCTACTTTTCGTTCTTGGAACGTTTGAATAAAATCAGTCACTGTTTAGCCTCTTTCCTTCATTTGTTCAACAATGTAATTGACAATATGACGACTTGTTAACGCTCCAACATATTGACCATGCTCTTCAACCGGCACTGACTCTTCAGTTTGTAAGCGGACTAGTGCTTCTTGTAATGACGAATGTAAAGATAAAGCATTCCCTTCAACTCGTATCCCCTCGTCTAGCGGCAATAGCTCTTCTATACTCTTCCCCTCATACCAAGGTCGTCCACGATTTCCAATGAACTCCTCTACAAACTCATTTTTCGGGTTATGTATAATTCCTTCTGGTGTATCTAATTGAACAACTTTTCCTTCTTTCATTACACAAATACGATCACCAAGTGATAAAGCCTCTTGCATATCGTGCGTTACGAACACGATTGTTTTTTGAATCTTTTTTTGCAATTGTACGATATCCTTCTGAAGCTGCTCCCTACTTAACGGATCTAACGCACTAAATGGTTCGTCCATAAGTACAATTTTCGGGTTTGCGGCTAATGCCCGTACGACACCAACACGTTGTTTCTGCCCTCCCGACAATTCATCTGGCATGCGATCACGATATACATCTGGATCGAGCCCAACCATCTGTAGCAAGTCATCGACACGTGCTTTTATTTCCTTTTTGGTCCATTTTCTCATTTCAGGGACAACTGCAATATTTTCAGCAATTGTCATATGTGGAAACAGCGCAATCTGCTGCAACACGTACCCTATATTCCAACGTAGTTCGTTTATGTTATATTGTTGAATATCTTTTCCATCGATTAAAATTGATCCTTCCGTCGTTTCAATTAAACGGTTAATCATCTTCATTGTCGTTGTTTTCCCGCAACCACTCGGACCAATGAGAACAAAAAATTCTCCTTTTTTAATTTCTAAATGCAATGAATCCACTGCTTTTGTGCCATCTTCATACGCTTTTGACACATGATTAAATTGAATCACAGACACAACTCCTTTCATGTTGTTTCCTTTATTTTGATGGAATATAGCATTCATTTCAAATGATACGCTTTATTATACAAAAAAAGAGCTCTCATTTGAGCTCTAACGGTCGAACAATATTGTTTTCATAATTGCAGCATATTCACGCACATACGCTTTTTTCTTAGAGCGTCTCGGTGTTTCAGCAGCCAAAGCTTCCATCTTTATCCCTAAATGCTTTGCAATTATTTTCGTTCGATATAAATGATACGTATTACTTACAACTACCGCATGCTTTACATCATATAAATCCATACTAAACTTTAAATTTTCATACGTATTTGTAGAGCGGTCTTCCATTAAAATACGATTCTCATCTATACCATGTACCATTAAATAGTTTCTCATACTGTGAGCTTCCGGTATATCTTCATCTTCCCCTTGACCACCTGAAACAATTACTTTCACCTCAGGGTGAGCATGTAAATATTCCAACGCTATATCCAAACGATTTTGAAGAGATAAAGACGGTCTATCTCCAAATAACTTTGCACCTAATATAAGAACGTATGGAGAGTGATTACTCAATTTTTCACGAGCAACTTTATTCATTCGAAACGTCATATAAATGATGTATAGCGGAGGTAGTAATAAGATTATAAGCAATATCCATTTGTTCATAAATAAGTTAGCACTCCCTTTCTTTTTATTATATAGAAAAAGAAAAGGAGGCAGAAGTATTTTTTAAACAATTGATTTAGTAGACACATTCGCTTCCATTTTACGTTTTGAAATTACATAATAAAAAGCAATCCCTAATGATAGGATCAATATACAGCTTAGTACGTAAAACAGGATCATTACCCCTGCTTTAGATACGCCTGCCGTAAACAACATTAATAATACAATTCGAATTCCTGTACCAATTAATCGAAATAAGCTGTCCACACGTCCCATTACTTCATTTGGGATTTCTTCCATCATCAATACATTTCTCGCCACTCTTGTTCCAGCATTTCCAATCGCATGAAAAATCGCAAGTCCATATAATAACATAATGGAAGGCTCAATAATCATTGCGGTAATTGAAATTACATAAATAACCATCGTCATAACGATTGAAATTTCTATTTTGACATATTTCATCATGATTGGAATACTTATTCCTGCAAGAACCGCTCCGACACCGTACATCATACCTTCAATTGCGTATACAGAGGCACTAGCTTTGAGTATATCTGAAATATATACTGGGATTAAATAATTTGCCATCATGACACCGATAAACGGCATATAAGTCGCTAGTAAAAACCAAAATAACTTAGGGCGCTTTTTCATAAAGTGAATTCCTTCGAACAATTGCTTCTTAAATGTTACTTTCCGTTTTACTTCTTTTTTCTTTACATACGGTATACATAAGAAAAGAAAAAATGCTCCTACAAAAGTTAACATATCCACTAAAAAGATCCATTTCAAAGAAATAATCTCAATTAAAAAGCTAGCAGCCGCTCCTGAAATAACTTGCGTTAATTGTCCTTGTATCTCCATCGTGCCACTTAAACTTTTATAATGTTCAGATTGAAATATTTCTTGGTTGAATGCAAAAATTGTAGGATAGAATAATAGATAATAGAAAGAACCTGCTATATAAATAATGATGTAATGAATAGAATTGTATGATTGCCCAGCAAATCCCCAAATAGCCATCATTCCTATAATCGCTATCCCAATACCTTCGTTACATAACAACAAAGATTTTCTTGAAAAACGATCTATACTTTGCCCAATAAATGGCGTTAATAAAAACATTATGAGAGTCGCAACGATAGAAACATAACCAAACGTTGTCTCTCCTCCACTTTCCTTAATTAACAACCACGGAATCGTTATCATAACAATCCCGGAACCAATAGCGGATAAACTATTGGCTCCTAGAATGTAATACAAGCGAGAATCATGATAAAGAGAGGACATATCACTCAACTCCTAATTGTTTTTTCACCTCTTTATATACGCTCATATATGCTTTTAATTCTTTAACTAAATCATGAATTAATGGTTTTGCATCTTCTCCAAGTTCACTATCTTGCACATGTAATCCATCAAGCACGACTTGTTTTGGAATTGCGTTTGCGTAAACACCTCTAGCGACAGTGCGCATACTATTTAATGCGTTTATTCCCCCTTTACCTCCTCCAGCAACTGCTAGTAATGCGACGGGCTTATGGATGAATTCACTGCTACTTAAGTAATCTAACGAATTTTTCAGCGCTCCGCTCATCGCATTATGATATTCTGGTGTACATAGTACTACACCGTCTGCTGCTTTCACTAAAGCTTTTAATTTTTTAACTGCTTCCAATTCACGTTGTGATTCTTCCCCATTATATAAAGGCAATTCCGCTACTGCTAAATCGTATAACTCCCCTTCAAATTGCTCTGCAATATATTTTGCCACGACGCGAGTTCTACCGAATTTTCTTGGTGTACCGTTAATAACGACTAGTTTCATAATTATTTCTCCCCTTTGTTTTCAAGTTATATTTATATATTATCAGAAATTTCTATACAAAATACAGTAAAAAGGGGTAATAGCTTTCATAAAATAGTATGAGAAATAAAAAAGAACTCATACTTTCGTATGAGTTTCACAAAACTAATATTCCCTATTTTTTCACAACCTCATGTCCACCGAATTGATTACGAAGTGCAGAAACCACTTTTCCGTGGAATGTATCATCTTCTTGTGAACGGTAGCGCATAAATAATGACATTGCGATTACTGGTGCTGCAGCTTGTAATTCAAGCGCAGTTTCAACAGTCCATCTCCCTTCTCCTGAAGAGTTCATTACACCTTTAATACCATCAAGTTTCGGATCATCTGCAAATGCCTTTTCAGTTAAGTCCATTAACCAACCACGGATAACTGATCCATTTGCCCATACTTTTGCAACATCTTCATAATTGAAATCAAAATCACTTTTATCTAACACTTCAAATCCTTCAGCGATTGCTTGCATCATTCCATATTCAATACCGTTATGAACCATTTTTAAGAAATGGCCACTTCCAACGCGGCCTGCATAAGAATAACCGTTTTCTACTGCTAAGTCTTTAAATAAAGGTTCTAGTTGATCATAAATTTCTTTTTCTCCACCAACCATTAAGCACGCACCGTATCTAGCTCCTTCCACACCGCCTGATGTACCAATATCTACGTAATGTAAGCCAAAGCTTTTCGCTTCTTCAGCACGACGCAACGTATCCTTATAGAATGAATTTCCACCTTCAATAACGATATCGCCTTCCTCTAATAATGGATATACATCTTTTAGTACTGACTCGACAACTTCTCCTGCAGGTACCATTACCCAAATTGTACGAGGTGCTTCTAGTTCAGCAATCATTTCTTTTAACGTATGACGAGCAGTAATCCCTAATTCCCCTGCCTTTTCAACAAGCTCATTATTTACATCGTATACAACTACTTCATGCTTGTCTTCATGTAAGTGTTCAGCTAATGGGAATCCCATTTTTCCTAATCCAATTAAACCTAGTTTCATATTAATCAATCTCCCATTCTATACAAATATATTTAATAACGAAATTAGCCCAAGTGCTACAACAGATAATATTGTCTCCATTGCAGTCCATGTTAATAATGTTTCTTTCACAGTCATTCCGAAATACTCTTTAATCATCCAAAATCCAGAATCATTTACATGCGATAAAATTAATGACCCTGCACCTGTTGAAAGTGCCAGTAACTCTACATTAACTCCTGGTGTACTTGCTGCAATCGGTGCTACTATTCCTGCTGCTGTCATCATGGAAACAGTAGCAGAGCCCGTCGCGATTCGGATAAGTGCAGCAATTCCCCAACCTAATAATATCGGTGAAATATGCGATTCTTTCGCCATCTCCGCAATTGTAGTTCCGATCCCAGAATCTAATAACACTTTATTAAATGCGCCGCCTGCACCGATAACTAACAGTATGTTTGCAATTGGGCCTAAACAATCATTTGTAACTTGTAAGACTTTGTCTTTAGAAAACCCTTTTGCATAGCCAAGACTAAAGAAAGAATATATCGTTGCAATTAATAATGCCACTATTGGATCTCCAATAAAATGCAATACTTGTGCAAGTTGGCTTGTTTTATTTAATGCTACTTCCGCTATCGATGCACCTAGCATAAGAAATACTGGAAGTAAAATAGTAAACAATGTATTTCCGAAGCTAGGAAGTTCCTTCTTCTTATCTCTTTCAATAAATTGCTCCGCTATATCTAACGGTACTTCTTTATGTATACGAGCACCAATCCATTTCCCGTAAAGCGGACCTGCAATTATTGCAGTTGGAAGTCCGACAATTAATGCATACAAAATTGTCTTCCCTACATCTGCTTTAAATATCCCTACCGCTGCCATAGCTGCTGGATGCGGTGGAACAAGTCCGTGTACAACCGAAAGACCTGCTACTAGCGGAATACCGATTGTAATAAGTGATACCCCTGTTTCTAACGCAATTGTAAATACTAACGGAATTAATAGTACAAATCCAACTTGGAAAAATACCGGAATCCCTACTATAAATGCAACGAACATCATTGCCCAGTGAACACGCTTTTTCCCAAAACGTCCAATTAATGTGTTAGCAATTCGTTCAGCACCGCCAGACTCAGCCATCATTTTTCCAAGCATTGTTCCTAAAGCTAAAACAATCGCCAAAAACCCTAACGTATTACCAAGACCTAATTTAATAGAATCGATAATCCCTGGATGTTGTGGTGAAGTTCCAATTAAGGGCATCCCCATTGCTAGCCCTACACCGATTGCTGTTAAAATTAACGCGACAAATGGATGCCATTTTACTACCGTAATTAGTAAAAGTAATATGACAACAGCCGCTAGTACGATTCCAACTACCATTTCTCCCAATCCCCCTATTGTTTACGTTGGAAAGCAGCTATACAATCAAATTCTTCTTTCAAACGATTGTAAAGTCGTTCATACATATAAAACATCTCTAAATATAAAGCCGTATTTTCTTTATTCGGTACATGGTGATGGACAATATCAATCCAATCCTTCACCTCTTCAAGCGAATCAATTTTCCCAATTGCATACAAAGCAAGTGCCGCTGCCCCAAGCGCAGATGCTTCATGACTTTCTGGAACAAGTAATTCTTTCCCCATCATGTCAGATAACATTTGTCTCCAAAATGCAGATTTCGCAAAGCCTCCTGAAACACGTATTTCAGTAAGTGGCCCTGTACAATCTCGAATGGCAAGTGCTACTGAATACACACTCATACAAACACCTTCCATAACTGCTCGTATAAAATGTTCTCGTTTATGCTGAAGGTTTATGCCGAAGAATGTACCACGAGCATTTGCATTCCAGTAAGGTGCACGTTCCCCAGATAAAAACGGTAAAAATAGCAATCCTTCTGCTCCAGCTGGTACACTTTCTGCATACTTAATTAATAAATCATAAGGATCAATCCCAAGCTTCCTTGCAACTTCTTGCTCTGGACTACCGAATTCATCACGTAGCCATCTTAATAAAATCCCGCCATTATTCGTCGGTCCACCGATTACCCAGTGCTCATCTGTTAATGCGTAACAAAAAGTTCTTCCTTTTTCATCTGTATTAACACTTGATGAAATTGTTCGAACCGCACCACTTGTCCCAATCGTAATTGCAGCTGAGCCAGGTGATATAGCACCGACACCTACATTTGCAAGAACACCATCACTTGCACCAATAACAACTGGAGTATCCTCACAAATCCCCATCTTTTGTGCTAATTCCGGCTTCATTCCCGATAAAATATATGTAGTTGGTACAGGTGTTGATAATTGTTCTGGTGACATATTTAACATAGTTAAAACATCTTCATCCCAGTTTAATGTCTCTAAATTAAATAACCCTGTAGCAGATGCGATAGAATAATCAACTACATAGCGTGAGAACAGTTGATAAATGACATACTCTTTAATAGAAATAAATTTATGAGCAGTTCTGAATAAATCCGTTTCTTCTTCTTTCATCCACAGTAATTTAGAAAGTGGTGACATCGGATGAATTGGTGTACCAGTTCTTCTATAAATGTCATGACCATTCATTTGTTGTAAGAGCTTTTCTGATTGTTTTGTGCTTCGATTATCTGCCCAAATGATAGAGCGCGTTAACGGCGCACCGTTTTCATCTACTGCAATTAAGGCATGCATTGCTGTACTAATCCCGATAGAAGAAATATCTTCCGGTAATACATTACCCCTCTCAATGGCAACGCTTACAGTTTTGTATACAGCAGCACATATTACATCAGGATCTTGCTCCGCCCATCCGACGTTCGGTTGAATGATTGGATAATCAATTGCATGTGAAGCAACGACTTTTCCTTTTTCAGTGAATACAACCGTCTTCGTACTAGTGGTACCGATGTCAATCCCGATTACTCTCCCCCTTGTTTCCATGCGAACCTTCCCTTCGTTTCTAGCAAAATTAGATCTAGTAAACCGTTTACATGAATTAGTATATAAAATATTTTTTCATAAATCAAGTTTTACAAAGAAAATTTTTTTCATCATTAAATGCAAACCTCTCATTCCATTTCACTTACATACTACATTTAGCTTTTCCGTGCGGTAAAGTTGCGTTATATTCGTTACGCAACACACTCTTTTTCTTTCATTAACAACACATACATAGTCCTCCACACGTTCTACTCATTTGCATGAAAAAGGAGCTAAAAAGCAATATTCATTATTAGGGGGCACGTGACATCACCATCAAGCTAAGAAAAGCAACTACCTCCACAATGGGAATTTTGTGCATTTTGCTCTTTTTTATTGTTTTAGGTTCCTTAGACCTTTTATCTTGATAGACATAGAGCGCGGGTCCCTACTATCACTTTGTTAACTTGTAAATATATGTTCCATACTATAAAATCTAATAGTATTTATATTTTTCAGAAAAATAAAACAATAATACGAACTTTATTGTATAATGTTGTAAAAAGATGTCGGAGGGATTTAATGTTAAATAAAATATCTCAATTCACAATAAAGCTTTCATCGATTCTTTTATCACTCTTACTATTATTAAATTTACCTTATTTATTTATCACTCAACAAGGATTTACCTTTCAACCAATTCATTTTTTTAATCAGATCGTTACTATGTTAAAACAGGTTTTCTCCCCTGAATCATTAGTAGTTATAGGATCAGACCCGAAATTTGGTAGTTTCAAAAAAATACCATTATTTCCAACTGTTTTAGAACCTTACATATATTCATTTACTGTATTATTTTTAGCCTTTTTTCTTGCGCTCTTTATATCATCTAGTATGGCATTTTTTTATTTTTTAGCAAAAGATTATATAAAAAAATGGATAAACCGATTTGTGTTTATATTAGAAGCTGTCCCTGATATGATGATGATGATTTGTTTGCAAATGTTTTTCATATGGGTACTTCAGAAATTCGGGGAATCTCCTGTCACCATTATTTCTTTTAATGAAAATCGAGCTTATTTACTCCCTATTTTATCTTTAGCGGTCTTACCTACATTACAAATGTTTCGGATGATGGTGTTATACATAAAAGAAGAACATAGAAAACAATATGTAGAGGTTGCATATGGAAAAGGCCTTTCATCAAGTTATATACTGAGGATTCATTTATTCAAAAATATATCTATCCACTTCTTCCACCATTTAAAAACAATTTTTGTTTTCTTACTTTCTAACTTGTTCATTTTAGAATTTGTTTTTAATATGCAAGGCATTATTCAATTTTTATTTAGGAAGGCGTTTATTTCACCTCCTGCTGCATTTATCATACTTGTCATGATTATTTTACCGTTTTATACCCTTTTCCAAATAATCTCTTTTATGATGAACAGATGGCAACAGCAATTGAAAGGAGTAGCTCTATGAAATCTATTTGGAAATCCAAACGCTTTTTAATCGGTTTTACTTATCTTTTCATACTTATTTCAGCTAGCTTTATTTATAGTTGGTTCTTTAAAGATAACATCCCAAAACCTCCTCAGTTACTTTACAATGACAATAACGAATTACTTGGAAAGGCCCCCTTTCCACCATCGTTAATGCCTCCTTTTGGAACTGATCGTTTTGGAGAGTCTGTTTTCTTACAAATTGTAGAAGGAGCAAAATTCACCATTTTATTTGCCGTAGCAATTAGCTTCCTTCGAATTTTATGCGGAACATGTATAGGAATCTTCTTAAGTTTATATGCTCCAAAATTCAAGAGATTTTTCCAGTCATGCTCAGAAGTTTTTTATTACATCCCAACTCTATTTATCGCTTTCATACTCATCACGCCCGTTAATATTGTAATCATATCAAATGCTGATAGATTAGATCCAAATATTTCATTTATGTTTTATCAAGTACTCGTACTTATTTTCGTCGCTCTGCCTACACTTTCTTTATATATATCCTCAGAGGTTGATGAATTTATGAAACGGGATTACATTTCAAGTTCACAATTAATGGGTGCTAGCCGTTTTCATATTATAAAAAAACACTTACGAGTCTTATTGCTTGACCGCATATTTGTGTTATTTATGGAACATATTGTCCAAACACTCATACTCATTATCCATTTAGCGTTGCTTGACATTGTAATTGGCGGGGTACAAATGCGAGAAATGAATCAAGGTGAATACAAACCTGTTTCTCTATCTAATGACTGGGCAGGCCTTATTGGATTAAATCGTTATGAAATGAATCTTTCATGGTGGATTATTTTTTATACTCTCGTTTCATTCTTTATTACGATTCTTTTTATTAAGCTTATGACAATCGGGATTCAAGATGCACTGAAAGCAAGAGATTCGCAAGTTGTAGCAATTCAATCCGTTCCAGATCATAAAAAATTTGTTAAACATAAAGATTCTTTTTCGTTTGCAAATAAATTGAACCTTTAATCATTTCTCATCAATCGGGCATTAATCGGCATTGATATTAGTGGAATATAAAGAAGATGATCCCTGTTGGAATACAGGGATCATCTTCTGAATGCCGTCTAACTTTTTTTAATGTCCTTTGCTAGACTCATGCTTTTTATATTTAAAGTGAATTATTTGCAATCACAATTATGCTGTTTAAAATCGATTACCATACGTCCTTGAATTCTACCTTGTTCCATTTCTTCGAATACACCTTGTACTTCATCTAAAGGACAAGTTTGAACAACCGGCACTACTTTTCCTTCTGCACCGAACATAAATGCCTCCTCTAGATCCTTACGAGTACCTACTAGAGAGCCAACTACTTCAATTCCGTCTAGTACAAGTCGGGGAATGTTTAAATCCATAGTTTCTACTGGTAAACCTACCGCAACTACTTTACCGCAGGCACGTACTGCATCAACCGCTGAGTTGAATGCTACTTTAGAAACGGCTGTTACTACAGCAGCATATGCCCCACCAAACTCCTCTTGAACAATCTTATCAGCTGTACCTTGAGTAATTGGGTTGATAGTCATATCGGCACCAACCTCTTTTGCCAAGGCTAATTTGTCGTCATTAATATCTACTGCAATTACCTTTGCACCAAATACATTTTTAGCATATTGGATCGCTAGGTTACCCAATCCACCACAACCATAGATTACGATAGGTTGACCAGGTTTAATGTCTGATACTTTAATAGCTTTATATGTAGTTACGCCTGCACATGTAATAGATGATGCTTGAGCAGGATCTAATCCTTCTGGTACTTTCACTGCATAATCAGCTGTAACGATACATTGTTCCGCCATACCACCATCTACTGAATAACCAGCATTTTTAACTTCACGACAGAATGTTTCTCTACCAGTTACGCAATATTCACAACGTCCACAAGATTGGAACATCCATGCAATACTTACACGGTCACCAAGCTTAAGTGAAGTAACATCATCAGCAAGTTTAGTAACAATACCTACACCCTCATGGCCAAGAATACGACCGTCCGTGTTCCCAAAATCATGATTTGCAACGTGTAAATCAGTGTGGCAAACTCCACAATACTCTACATCTACTAACGCTTCGCCTGAGCGTAACGGACGTAATTCTTTTTCAATCACTTCGATGTTCGATTTGCTGTTTTTATTAACCACTACTGCTTTCATATGTGATCTCCCCTTTAGTGTTTTAGAGTTTTAGTGAGTTCATCTCACAACTACTGTCCTCACTATTTCGGCTAATTATTGCACCAAATTTAAATGTTCAATCATCATTACAGGTTCATCATAACATGGGATTTTATAAACAAATTGCGAAATATTGAACAATATTTGAATTATTACTCAAATGTTTTTTTGATTTTATATGCAAAGAATATAGAGGTTTTAAAAATGAATATAAGTAAGTGGTATATTTCTCTGCGCAATTAGAACAACTAGATTTCAAGGATACATCAACAGACTATTCACCAATATAAAAAGCCCTTCATTTGAAGGGCTTTTTATATTCGCTTCATCGAAATTGTTTCACGTATACTTTGTAAATTTTGCAACGTTTCTTCTTGGCGTTGTAATGATAAACCAACGTATAAAGTATCTAACAAACTTAACTGCGCTAATCTTGATGAACTTGCTTCTGTACGAAATTCAGTCTCACGCGTCGAAGTATATAACGTTATATGAGCAAGTTGGCTTAATGCCGATTTTTGATAGCTCGTAATCGCAATAATTTTGGCTCCTCTTGTTTTCGCTACTTCTAATGCTTCAAGTAATCCTTTATTACTGCCCGAATGAGAAATTGCAATGACCACTGCTTCTTTTGTCAGCAAGCCAGCTCCCATAATTTGAAAATGAGAATCCGTATGAGCAATACAAGAAATACCCGTTCTCATAAACTTATGATAAGCATCCATCGCAATAATACCCGACCCACCATTTCCATAAAACTCAATTCGTTTCGCTTCATTCAGCGTATTTACTGCCTGTTCCAACCCGTTATCATTTAACAAATGCAATGTATCTTGCAGTCCTGTAATATGTGAATGAAAAACTTTTTTAGCAACAGTGACCATATTATCTTCTACCGATACTTCCTCATGAATATTTTGCATCGGGGTATGTACAATCTCACGAGCTAATGTAATTTTCAAGTCTTGAAACCCTTGAAAACCTAGGTGTTTGCATAAGCGGAATATCGTTGCTTCGGAACTATTCGTAACTTCCGCTAATTCCGTAATCGATTTATGTACAACATCTTGTGGATGTTTCAAAATATGTTCGGCAATACTTCGTAATTTCGGTGATAAACCATTTACCGAAGCCTGAATCTTTCCAATCCCACTTTTTGTACCAGGCATAGCGTATCTTCCCCTTCCATAGTAGCTTTATCCCGTATTAACGGGCAGTAAGACCCCCACCTCAAAATTCGGCGAATGCAAGAGAGTTAGGTGGGAGATCCACTGCCCGTAAAAGCCCGATTGGTTCAACTAATAATCAGTGAGGATGGACAACCCCCACTGATTATAGTTTCACTTTATTGTACCTAATTATTGAAAGAAGAAAAACCTCTATTTGGCGCATCACTATACATTTTATTTGCTCCTATGTATTCTACCGTAACATATGACACAATTATTCATACTTATTTCTAGTTTTCCCCATGCTTTACTGCGTATAATGCAGCTTGTGTGCGGTCATCTACTTCCAATTTAGCCAATACGTTAGAAACATGTGTTTTAACCGTTTGTTCTGTAATATAAAGCTCCGCTGCAATTTCCTTATTACTTCTTCCTTTCGCAATTTCACGAAGTACTTCTTGCTCCCTTTTCGTTAACATAGAAAAAGGATTTTCTTTTTCTTTCTTGACTGCTGGTCGCCCTAATAACGCAGGTGTTACCTTTGGATGAAAATTCGCAGTTCCTTGATATACCGCAACAATTGACGCAACGAGTTGATCTGGCTGCACCTCTTTTAATTGATAACCATCTGCCCCAGCTTCTAATGCTGGTAAAACGTAATCTTGTTCTGAAAAACTACTGAGCATAAGAATTTTTATTGTTTCATCATATTGTTTTATACGTTTTGTCGCTTCAATACCGTCCATTATAGGCATTGATATATCCATTAATACTACATCTGGCCTTTCTGTTTGGACAAATGTTAATGCTTCTTCACCATTTCCTGCTTCCCCAATAATTTCAAATTCTTCTCTCGTCTTCAAAAAGAATATGAGTCCCCTTCGAACGATATGATGATCTTCTACAAGTAATAATTTAATTTTCACTGACGTTCTCCCTCTCAAACTGGTAATTGAATTTCTATCTTTGTCCCCTTTTCCGGTTCTGCTTTTATTCGAAAAATTCCCCTCATTAATTCAATTCGTTCTTTCATACTTTTCAAACCAAGTGCTGACTCTCTTACTTGATCCTGTATAAATCCTATTCCGTTATCTTCTATGTAAAAGTGCAGCTTATTATCTTCAATCCTTAAATGAACACATACTTTTTCACACGAAGCATGCTTTTTACAATTATGTAATGCCTCTTGGCTTATACGCCATAAAACTTCTTCTATTTCATCTTCAATTAAAACCATTCCATCAATTCGAACTTCCACTTGAATCCCTAACAGTTTTCCATAATTTTGAATCGCTTCTGCTAAACCTTTTTCTAATCCTTCAGGTCTTAATTGCCAAATTAATAACGTCATCTCTTGTAATGCTTCCTGTGATAATTCTCCAATATAACTTAACATCTCTTGCAAATCTCTATCTTGCGTCATATTTAGAGTCCCTTTCGCTGTTAGCATAATTGAAAATAACAATTGTTTAACGGAATCATGTAGGTCACGTGCCAATCGATTTCTTTCAGCTACAACTACGTATTTACGTTCTTTTTCCACTAACTGCATACGTTGTATTGTCGTTCCAATTTGAAACGCAATTGATTCTAATAATGCTAATTCTTCCTCTGAAAAATGTGTTTTTTGAGGCGAGGCCACATTTAATAGACCGAATTTCTCTGATCCAGCTCGCAGAGGAATTGTCGCATGATGTGTAACGTCTTCTGTTTCACCCCAATTACATTCAATCGCATCTTCAATACGTTTACATTCAATAATATTTGTCGCTTTTTCCAATCTCCCATTCACAAAACGTTCTACGCACCAACAGTCACCTTCACACATCGGTTTTTTTTCTTGCCATGTAAGAGCTGGCG
Source organism: Bacillus cereus (assembly GCF_015071065.1). Taxonomy (GTDB): domain Bacteria; phylum Bacillota; class Bacilli; order Bacillales; family Bacillaceae_G; genus Bacillus_A; species Bacillus_A cereus_BA. The sequence continues at coordinate 178,311 of NZ_VOVA01000005.1, forward strand.
GTAAGTTTTTGTCTACAAGCATACGATGCTTTCCTCTTTCATCAATAAAGAATATCCACCCTGTTTGTAAATTCATAACTTGTAATAATGTATGTAGTACTTTTTCTAACATTTCCTGCAAGTTTGTTGCTTCATTTAGTAATTCAGCAATTTCTTTTAATGCTTCTAAACGATGCATCTCTTTTTCTTCAAAGTTCATTCTCATCACCAATTACTATTATAACATTAAGAAATTTCTAAATTCCACAAACAAAAAAGAGCACAATTCTCGCTACAGAATTGCGCCCAGGTGCAACAGTTACTTTTTTAGGAGAGATTATTTAATCCCATAAAGCTCATCGAAATCTATCGATCTACAAACCCGAATTGTAAATATACTTTCCAATCACGCCTCACGAACTGACCTTGGATCTCCAATCAACTAATTTTCTTTACCTGTCTGGCAAAAACTGATTTCCATGGGTGTCCTGTAATTTTTCAGTGGTAACGAACATGTTCGCTGCTGGCATTTGTACTTGATTTTTATGGAATATATACATTAGTTCAAACCTTACTTGCCTTGAGGTTTCAAAATAATCTTCTGGCCTAATCAAACCTGTAATACAAAATTCATATCCAACATATTTAAGGTTAGGATTTAAGTCTGTAACACCAACATATTTAAATGGTTCAACAACCTCATCTTCTACTCTATAAAGACTTGGAGCCAACTTTTCATTACACATAACACAGACCTCTTCTAACAATTCCTTAACCCTTATAGGATCTTCCTGATAACTTACAGTAATCCGTTCAATTACTCGCATCCATCCTTTATTAAAATTTTGTATCGTTCTAATCTCTCCGTGTGGTATGGTAAGGAGTTTTCCTGACCATTCACGAATTTGCATAAAACGAATACTAATTTCCTCAATAGTTCCTGAATTTGTCCCGTTAAAAGTAACAAAATCGCCAACACGAAACTCTTTGTCCGCTAATCTTGCAAAGCCTAATATGACATCTTTTAGCATCTGTTGTGCAGCAAAACCAATGACAACTCCCGCTATCCCTGCACCTGCAATAATACTTTTTATATCTACAAATTGACTAATTAAATATATGATCAGACTGATGATAATTATATATCTAAAAATAGATCGAATTACACTTTGAATCGTCTGCTCTACCTCTTCATCAAAAAAGCTTGATTTTCTAAAAAACCAATCAATAATGCGGTTTATGACAAAAGAAATAATCATAAGAACTAAAGCAAATAGTAAAAACCTTAAAAGTAAAAACTCCCTTACATAATTAAAAAACTCTTCAGTATACGTTAATAAACTCATCCATCCACTTCCTTACTAATGAAAAATTCATACAGCGCTGCTTTATTGTAAATACGTATTTATCATCTCAACACTTGTTTTCGGAACATCTTTTATTCTGATCTTAAATCGTACTTTCTTAACTATGTATTTGTATTCATTGTTCATCTTCAACAATATAACCCTTTAATCAATCTTTCAACTTCAGATGTCCTTTTCTATTTACTATAACCCTTTTTAATCCCCTAAAGGGAGATTACAACAGAAATTTTTATAAACGACTTTCTTTTAAGTCCGCAATACTCACGTCGTTAAAAGGAATATATTCACATAGCACCGAATATTTCATTTGATACTTTTATTCTCACGGAGGTTACAAACAATGGGATATATCGAAGAACTAAGAGAAGCTGTTGGATCAAGACCACTCAACTTAGCAGGAGTTGCTGTAGCTGTTTTCAATGAACAAAGACAAATATTACTACAACAAAGACGAAATGGCATTTGGGGTGTTCCTGGAGGCTTTGTGGAGCTTGGTGAATCAACAGAAGAAGCTGGAAGACGAGAAGTACTTGAAGAAACAGGTATTGAAATTGGTACCCTTCAGTTAATAAGTGTATTTTCAGGTAAAGAATTTTTTGTGAAATTACCGAACGGAGATGAATTTTACCCTATAACAATCGCTTACCTTTGCAAAGACATTACAGGCGGCTTGTTAAAAGCTGATGGAGTCGAATCATTACATGTACAATTTTTTGATTTAAACCAACTACCAGAAAAAATTAGTCCTTTCATAAAAAAACTAATTCAGCAACAACTCATCTCAATTTAAACGTAAAAAAAGAGACCTTTTTGAAGGCCTCTTTTTTCACTTCACTTCTGCATTTAAACAAGATTTAAAATGTCCAAGTGCATATTCATGTCCTTGCGCATTAAAAGATGCTACTGCTTTTTCATAAACCACAATTTGAAACCCTTTATTATAAGCATCTACTGCCGTATGAAGAACACAGATGTCGGTACATACACCTACAAGATGAACTTCTTCTATTCCTCGTTCTCTTAGCTTCATTTCTAGATTTGTTCCTGCAAAAGCACTGTAACGTGTTTTGTCCATATAGTATATATTTTCTGCATCTTTATGTTTTTCATATACATCTTGCAATTCTCCGTATAAATCTCTTCCCATTGTGCCTGCTATGTTATGTGGTGGAAATAGCTTCGTTTCAGGATGGTGTGTATCTTTTTCTTCATGTTTATCGATAGCGAACACTACATAATCCCCATTTTCGATATATTGCTTCGTTATATGTACAAGTTCTCGCTCGATTTCTTGACCTGGTTTCCCACAAGTTAAAGCACCTTTTTCAGCTACAAAATCATATGTATAATCAATATTTATAAGAGCTCGTTTCATTACTACTATCTCTCCTTCTTCTGTTTCACAATAAACAATAGAAAAATTTGTTTTACGACATCATATGCTTTATTCGACATTTCAAATGAAATACCTACATTTTTCTTATAAAAACTTATCTTAAACCTAGTTTATCATAGTACAGGTAAACGATGACGCAACATACAATTCTCATGAATTTTATAATTCAGCGTAATTTGAATAATCTCTTGTATAGTAAACCAGATTACTGAAATCATCATACTAAAAAAGACAATAAGAACGAATCGCTTCACATCTTCAACCACTTCCTCTTCCGTAGTAGTAAAGAGTAATTTCCTTACTACTCATTCGTACTAGAAAGTATAACAAATTATTCTCTATGACTTAATTCAATCCAAATTAAAAAGTACACTACTTTTTTGAGTAATGTACTTTACATTCATATTATGACGCAGGCTTCGTTTCAAACGTCGCTTGATTAAAGCTAATGACTTTTCCTTTTGGGTCATTGTTTTCAAACTGAGCTGCAGTAATCGTATGACTACCTGTCTCAAGCGTCTTTTCTTTTAATTGTACTGTTGTCTGTGTTGTACTAGTTACTTGGTGTTTATCTGCAAATATTTGATCTACAAATACAAATGTTTCTTTATCATTTTGAAAATTGGAAAGTTCTAATTCGACTTGCTGAATTAAAGTATCCTTTTTTATGAATACAGTTGGTATATTGCCATTTTCAGAAGTACCATCTGGAGTAGTTACTTTTACTTTCCCGTCTCCGATTGGCACTGCTCCTTCAGGAAATACGACCATATTCTCATCACTTGCATTTACAACTTGTTCTTCCTGGTTTGACTGTGCATCTTCTTTTTCCTTTGGAACACCACAGCCTACTAATAACAATACAGACAATCCAGTGATTATGAATTTCTTCAAAATTCATCCCCCCTGTTATTTCATTATAATTTATTATACAAAAATAACTTCTTAATTTTAAAACTAGTTTTTAACACTTTCATGAACAAATATTAGCTTGCTCACGATTACTGTACCATACTTTCATTTTAAGAACATTAATTTTTTTAAAGAAATAAATAGTAATTCCACTCTATTCATCATTTTAGCCCAATTCACTAAAGAAATATCCATTCAAAATAAAAAGACATTGTCATTTCAATGTCTTTTCTACATAACATTTAGAAAATAAATGTTGTAATTTCATCAACTTCTTTTCGAGAAAGTTTCTTCGGCTTATCTTTCGGAAACCCGAGTGAAATTACCATATTAATTTGTTTTTGAGGCTCAATTTGTAAATATTGTCGCAGTTCATCTTGAGCTAATAATACAGGTCCTGTCATTGGACAAGTGCCAAGTCCTCTCGCATGTGCAGCCAACATTAAGTTTTGTGCTGCTAGACAGCTACTCTTAATTCCTTCCTCTTCCCATACTGAATCAGGAACGAAGGCAATTGGATCAAATATCTTTTCACGAAATTTCGACTCGTACGGCGTTGCTAAACATACGATTAACACTGGCGCCTCCGAAAAAGCAGTTGCATAAGGTCCAAATGAACGTGTTAATAACTTACCTGCTTTTTCTTCTCCATTTTCTGCTGCTTTTGCCGCAAGTTTATGTAATGCATCCCATGTCATTTGTTCAATTTCTTTAATTTTCTCTCTGTTCATAATGACCAAGAACTCCCACGTTTGTGAGTTCGTATCACTCGGTGCATAACGAGCACAATCAATAATTTCTTTTATATCACTAGTGGGTACTTCTTGTTCTGTAAACTTTCTAACACTTCGTCTACCGTGAATTACTTCTTTAAAATCTTCATAATTCATATATTAAATCCCCTTTTTACAGCGTTTTCAAAACTTGTCCTATGGTTGAATTATATCATGAAAAAAAGCTGGGGGAATACCAGCTTTTTCCCTCATTATTAATTTGTCACTTTAAACAAACTAATACTTTCTTCATATGCAGCTTGTAGTTTTTTCGTAATTGGTCCTCTTTCGCCGCTTCCAAACTTCTCATCACCAATTTGAACAACAGGGAATATTTCAAGTGGTGTCGCTGTAAAGAAACATTCGTCAGCCTCGTATACTTCTTGCAATGAGAATTCACGCTCTTCTACTTCAATATGTAAAGCTTTCGCTAATGTAATAACGTAGCGACGAGTAATGCCGTGTAGAATGAAATTATCGGCCGGATGTGTAATTAATTTATTATTTTTCACCATAAAGAAATTCGAATGACACCCTTCTGTTACAACTCCATCTCGTACTAATATCGCTTCTTGATACCCTTGCTCGTTTATTTTATTTTTAATCATGATATTAGGTAGAAGGTTCAAAGATTTTATATGACAAAACTTCCAGCGTATATCCTCTTCTACAGTAACCTTTATTCCTTGTTCCATAGTAGCGATAGGTCTTGGAAACGAAACAATATTCGCAAAATATGTTGGCTGTAAATCTTTTTCATACACATGATTTCGAGCTTGAGCTCCACGTGATATTTGAAGATACACATTCCCATCCTCTTGAAATTGATTTCTTTCAATCATTTGATGAAGTTCTTCAACTAACTCTTCCTTTGTAAACGGCGGAACAATATTTATTTCCCTCATAGATTTAAAAAAGCGTTCCAAATGTAAGTCTAATAAATGAGGCTTCCCATCGTATAGCCTAAATACTTCATATATGCCATCACCAAATTGGAGTCCTCGCTCTTCTAACGCAACCATCGGCTGTTCTTCTTTCGTATTTACAATTCTTCCGTTAAATAAAATCCAATCTTTATGAGTAGCTTTCATTCCTTCCCACTCCTTTATTCCATGATTGGTTTTATTGTACAACTTATCCATACTTAAAAGAAGGAATTTTCTGTATTTAATTAAACAAAAAAGTACATCACCTATTTAAAGTGATGCACTCAACCATTATGCCCTCCTAATTGAAAGTGATTATCAATAATATTTAAAAGAGTAATGCATACCTTACATATTGCCAATGCATATATCAGAAAACTTTTTTAAATACATATAATTCAGACGCTATTCCCCATTCGAAATACATATATATCCGTCTTTAACCCTCATTTTTTCATTCGAAACATTTGAAAAATCAATGACCATAAGAAAGTAATTATTATTCCATTCAACAAATAACATAAGTAATACAAAAACATGTCTCCATCTCAGCAATAAGATGGGGACATGTTCAATTATACTTTTCAATATTGATTATATTTAATATATGATGGATCATTATACACCCACTGATTTCCACCAAGGTTCAACCAACCGTTTTGATTAATATATACTAAATAAGATTCCGGATTATTTAATTTACGAATAACTGAAGAAGATGTTGATGGACCACTTCTTAAATTCACATTTGTTCCTTGTATATATGCAACACCAATTGCGCTTCCATCACTATTGCTCGCCTTTACAAAATTAATGTACGAAGGGTCATTATACACCCATTGTCCATTTCCTAAGTCTAACCATCCGTTACTTTCCTGATATACGACATACGATTCTGGGGAGTTTAGTTGACGAATAACTGAAGAAGACGTTGATGGGCCACTTCTTAAATTCACATTTTTCCCAAGTATATAGGCAATGCCCTTCGTTTGTGGAGTTGGCTCTGGGTTTGGAGGTTGTGGATTTGGAGGATTCGGATTTGGAGCTACTCCAAAAATAGCTGCTATTCCGTTTGCATATGCTTGGCTTAAATCTTCAATAAATTGTGGGTTTTTCAATAAATTAGCATCAAACGTTGTATCAATAAAGGCAGTCTCTGTTAAAATTGCATCCATTGCAGTCTCCCTTAGTACCGCATAATTTGCTTTTTTTGCTCCTCGATCACGAAGGCCGTATTTTGTTAATACAGGATTGACTGCTGCATGCATCTTTTGTTGCTTTTCATATGCGGAACTACTATTAGATAGCGCATTGTAAATATAACTTTCAAATCCAGTGCCACCACCACTATTAATGTGAAATGAGATAAAATAATCTGCACCAAATGAATTAGCAATATTAGCACGTTCTGATAAAGAGATAAACACATCACTATCACGTGTCATTTTAATATTGATTGGATAATTTGCAGATAAAATATCTCGCACACGTCTAGCAATTTGAAGTGTTAACTCTTTTTCCACTAACCCATTACCAACAGCACCAGAATCATATCCACCATGCCCTGCGTCTATAACAAGTTTCATATATCTTTTTCGTTCCTTTCTTTATTGTAATAAGCTTTCATTTCTACTCGTCCTATTTTATGTTAATTGTACAAGTTCCGTTACAAGTACAAATAAAAAACCCCCTTATGTAAGGCGGTTTCTATCACTTTTTTTTAACCAATTTAAAATGAATATGTATGATTGATAGTGGATGTAACGTACGCAAAATAAAAGAAGCAAAAGAAATATTCCAACACCGCTATATAGCAAACCAAACTTCAAAAAGATGTTCAAAAGAGGCGGGAAATGAGATGCGTTTTGTAATACAAATAACATGCAAAACAAAATTACAAACACAGGTATATATTGTAATTCATACGGCCTTCTCTTCTTATACATTCTTTTTCGAATGAAAATCTGGCATAACTCTGCTACAATAAAGCAACTTCCAACTAATACAAGACCAGAAGTTATTGTCATACGTCCACCTACCTTATATTCATTTCATCAAGTCATCAATATTCACTATATTTTTTTTACACATATTCCATTTTCTTCAATAAAGCCAGATCCCTCTATGAAAGATTTAGCTTGTTCCGTAAACATCTCTTGCAATACTTTTATTTCTTTCACATTTCTCTGTTTCATCATTTCTTCAAATGTAAAATACGTATTTGTCCCGTATCCATAACCTTGATAATCAAAATGAATAATTAATTGTGACAAAATAGCACTCTCTTCTTGAACGCTATAATCTATTACACCAATATATGTATCATCAACTTTTACACAATACTGAACCTTTTTCTCATCTAAGCTGTGCGAACGAAACATTTCTTTAACAACGCTTTCATTTTCTACATTTACTTTCTCAAACGTAATCATATGTTGTCCATCCTTTTACTATTATTGTATCAATAATAAATGCAATTTATGAAAAAAACCTTAAGATCGAATGCGACCTTAAGGTTTTTTTATTAAACTAAGCTATACGCACGCTTTGTTTCTTCGTGGAACGTATTCGTATCGTATTTATGCTCAACATAAATTTGATGCCATACCATAAACGCAAGTACAGTCCAAATTTTACGGCTATAATCACCTTTATCTGCACAATGTGCTTCCAGTAAGTTTAACACATACTGTTTTTCGATTAAATGCTCAGTTTTGCTTTCTTTAATAATATTTACAGCCCAATCGTGCATTTCATCTTTTAACCAGTGACGAATTGGTACTGGGAATCCAAGCTTTTTACGATCTAACACGTGATCCGGAACAATTCCACGAGCAGCTTCACGTAATATAGCTTTCGTTGTTCCGTTTGCAATTTTAAATTCTGTCGGAATTTTAGATGCAACGTCAAATACTTCTTTATCTAAGAACGGTACACGAAGTTCTAATGAATTTGCCATCGTCATTTTATCAGCTTTTAATAAAATATCGCCGCGTAACCATGTGAACATATCAATGTACTGCATTTTACTTACATCATCATAATCTTTAATTTCGTTATACAATGGTTTCGTGATATCCATATAGTTAACACTTTCATCGTAATACTTCATTAATTCAGCTTTCTCTTCTTCACGGAAGATTTTCGCATTTCCATAGTAACGCTCTTCGATTGGCGTACATCCACGCTCTAAGAAGCTTTTTCCTTTAAACCCTTCTTTAAGAGCACCACTTAATGCCTTTAGAACGCTCTTTCCTGGGCTAGGAATGTAAGAGAACATTTTTAAAGAGTTTGGCTCACGATAAATGTTATATCCACCAAATAGCTCGTCTGCACCTTCACCAGAAAGAACAACCGTTACATGTTTACGCGCTTCTTTCGCAACGAAATACAATGGTACAGCTGCTGGATCCGCTAAAGGATCATCCATATGCCAAATAATTTTTGGGAACTCATCCATAAATTCTTGCGCTGTAATGAATACGTTATGGTTTTTAACTCCTAATTTCTCAGCAGTTTCTTTCGCAACATCAACTTCACTGAAACCGCGTTGTTCGAAACCAATAGAGAATGTTAATAGATTTGGATTCATTTCTCTTGCGATAGAAGCAATAATAGATGAATCGATACCACCAGATAAGAAAGAACCTACTGGTACATCACTACGCATATGTACTTTTACAGAATCGTATAATACATCACGAATTGCTTGGATATGCTCCTCTTTCGTTGCGCTTGAAGCGTTGAAATAAGGATTCCAGTAGCGATGGATTTCCATCTCTTTACCGATTTCTTTTACGAAGTAATGACCAGGCTCAATTTTGTTAACATCAATTGTTAATGTTTCTGGCTCTGGACCATATTGGTACGTAAAGTAGTGTTGTAGTGACTTTGGGTTTACCCCTTTGTCTTCCATTACATGCATAATACTTTTCTTCTCAGATGCGAAGAATGTAGTATCACCTTGTTGTGCGATGTATAAAGGCTTAATACCGAAGTGGTCACGTGCACCGAAAAGTTTCTTTTCTTCACGATCCCAAATCATAAATGCGAACATACCACGAAGGTAGTCTACACATTTTTCTTTCATATGTGCATACAATGCAATAATAACTTCTGTATCAGATTGTGTAGCAAAAGTTGCACCTTTTTCAAGTAACATTTCACGTAGTTCTACATAATTGTAAATTTCACCATTAAAAATAATTACATATCGATCATTTTCATAAGTTAGCGGCTGATGTCCTGCCTCTAAGTCAATGATACTTAAACGGCGGAAGCCAAATTGTACATGTTCATCACGAAAATATCCTTCGTCATCTGGACCGCGGTGGAAAATCATCGTGTTCATATTTTCAAATTGATGTTTTTCTGTTTCTGAAAACTCTCTAGGGTTTTCACATAAACATCCTACAAAACCACACATACTTCTTACCCTCTTTCAGTTTTCATTCTGTCTCAATACTACTATATCAACCCTATTTATACTAGCATAATCAACTGAATATGGCGACCAAAAACTATAAAAAACTCACTCCATTTCACATTTTTAACATTTTTTTATGAAAACATGAAAACTAGGCACTCACCTTTCTCCGCTTTTGTCATATGATATTGCAAATTGATTTCTAGGAGGGAATACCATGAGTGAAGAAAAAAAAGATTCTTCTCGCCCACCGGTTCGTAATTATTTAAAACAAATTGATGATTTTTTCGAACAAACACCTCTTCGTGGCGTAATTGCTGATTTAAATCATTTTTTCCAAAAAGGAAACCGTTTATTAACATTCCCAGTAGATTTATACGAAGTTGATGACGAACTCGTCGTTACAGCCGAACTACCAGGTATACAAAAAGAACAAATTCAAATTGAAATACAAAGCGAGTACTTAAAAGTCTCTGTAAAAGAAGATATACTTGAAGAGACAGAAGAAGAACAAACATCTCATAACTATTATCGCCGAGAACGTTCCATTTCGGAAGCGTCAAGAATTATTAAGTTACCATATTTAATTAATAAAAAAGCAGCGAAAGCTTCTTATCAAAACGGTGTATTAGAAATTCGTGCAACAAAATTGCCACAACAGCATGACATTTTATCCATAGACTAAAAGACAAAAAAGAAGGGTGCTTAGCACCCTTCTTTTTAATCCACTAATCGCTTCATATCACGTATAATATCTTCGTATGGCGTATTACTAATGCCACTATATTTTTTCATTACTTTTCCATTTTGATCAATTAAATAAAAAGATGTACCGTGCATTACTTGCCCATTCTCTGGCTTATCTACAAGCGATTGGAAGTTATCTTTTGAAAACTTTGTAATATCCTCCAGTGAATAACCCGTTAACAAGTTCCAATTACTTGTATCTTCTGTAAACTTTTGAATGAATGCTTTCAAATTTTCTGGTTTATCAAGGTCAGGATCTACACTAAACGAAACAAACTGAACGTCTAATTTCTCTTCCTTCGCCATTTTCTGTAATTTCGCCATATTAGCAGTCATTGGCGGACAAACCGTTTGACAGTTTGTAAACATGAAATCAGCTACCCAAACTTTCCCTTTTAAATCTTTTGTACCAAAAGGCTTTCCTTCTTGATTTGTAAATTGGAAAGTTTCTAAATCCCAGTTTAACGGTTTACGTAATTTTGAACCTGAACTGCTACAACCTGCAAGTACAAAGAGACAAAATACAACCATAAGACCAATTAACTTTTGATAATGCTTCATTATTAAACCTCTTTTCTCTTTCCTTAATTTATGTAAGTTATGTACATCATAACAAAAGTAAATACTATGAGAAAATTGTTTACTTCATTTGTTCACGAAATCGTACGAATTTACGTATGTTACTTCTTTATTTCAAGCTAATTACTAGACAAAATATATTTTACTACAATTATTTCTCTAACCATTATTTGCGAAACGAAGTTCATTGTTAAATTTGTAAATAAATCTCCCTATTTTTTTACAATTACTTAAACATTAATCCATGTTAAACACTGTATTCCTTAACAACATTTCGGTACAATACAACTACAACGATTTTAAATGAGGTGATGTTCATGGCAAAGCGCTATGAAAATATGGATAATGCAAGTACAAAAAAATCAATTCGCTCCTTCTTACGCTGGCGTAAAGAGAGAAAGCATAGCAAAAAAGATTTTTCTTTTCTAATAGAACAATCACCTGTTAAACAAAGTAAATTTCTGCTAAATAACTTAAAAAAAACGACTGTCACATGGATTGGTCATTCAACTTTCCTCATTCAAACGAACGGCTTGAATATTTTAACAGACCCAGTATGGGCTAATAAATTAAAGTTAGTTCCACGACTTACTGAGCCAGGGCTCACTATAAAAGAACTACCTAAAATCGATATCGTTCTTATTTCACACGGTCATTATGATCATTTAGACTTTTCATCTCTTCGCCAACTAAACGATGATATTTTATACCTTGTTCCTATTGGCCTAAAAAAATTATTTACTCGTAAAAAATTCACCAATGTAGAAGAATATAACTGGTGGGAAAGTACAACAATTGATGAAGTCTCTTTTCACTTCGTACCTGCCCAGCACTGGACGAGAAGAACATTATTTGATATGAACACCTCTCACTGGGGAGGATGGATCATTGATAGTATGACTTCTTCAGAAACCATTTATTTTTGTGGTGATAGTGGTTATTTCCAAGGATTTAAAGAGATCGGCAAACGTTTTTCAATCGATATTGCACTTATGCCAATTGGTGCCTATGAACCAGAATGGTTTATGAAAGTGTCTCACGTTTCACCAGAAGAAGCTGTGCAAGCCTATCTAGATATAAAAGCTACACATTTCATTCCAATGCACTACGGTACTTTTGCTTTAGCAGATGAAACACCAAGGGAAGCAGTGACACGACTACGAAATAACTGGAATTTACGAATGCTACCGTGGGAACAACTACATGTTCTCTTTTTAGGCCAAACTTTCACTTATAGCCCTATTGTCCCAGATAAAGAACCAGTAAAAATTGCAGAAACCTCTCATGTATAATAGAACTAATTTTTCCGAGTAATTTATCATATACTTTAAAAAATCGAAAAGGGTGTTTTCCATGAAAGATTATTTACAGACTCGCTATATAATTAGCGGTAGCGCCTGTCTGGCCCTTCTCATTTCTTATTTTCTGTCCTGAAATGATAAAAAAGCTACTTGAAAATTCATTTCAAGTAGCCTTTTTATTACTCTGCTAAATACATAAAACCAATTGCTCCTGGTCCTGTATGAGTACTGATAACTGGTGTTGTATAGAAAATCTCTGATTGAGTGAATCCATTCACTTTTTCAACAACAGCTTTTACACTTTCTGCTAAAGGAATTGCTTTAGCATGTGGAATCGCAACAGCTTTCACCACTTTTCCAGCAGTATCTTCCTCGAATATTTTAGCCAATGTTTTTACAATCTGCCCTTGGCTACGTACTTTCGTTACCGGATTATATACGCCGCCTTCTAAACTTGCGATTGGTTTAATATTAAGTAAAGAACCAATAAGTGCTTTACCTTTACCAATGCGCCCACCTTTTACTAAGTTTTCTAATGTATCTACAATTACGTATAAACGAGTATTTTTTCTCACTTCATCAATACGTTTTAAAATAGCTTCTAATGAGCTTCCTTCTCTTGCCATTTTAGCAGCCTCAATTACTTGATATGCTAATGCATGGCTAATGAATTGAGAGTCAACAACCGTTACTTTCGTATCTGTCATTGATGCAGCACTATTTGCTGTTGCAACTGTGCCACTCATTCCACCTGTCATATGAATGGAAAGTACTTCACTTCCATCTTCCCCTAACTTTTCATACATTTCTACAAATGTACCCATAGCTGGTTGTGATGTTTTTGGTAATTCTTCTGATTTCATCATTTCTTCAATAAATTCATCCGGCTGCAAATCTACTCGATCTAAGTATGTTTGTCCATTTACAGAAATAGATAATGGTAAAACATGAATATCATACTTCTCAATTATATCTTTTGATAAATCTGCCGTTGAATCTGTTACAATTTTAATTTTTTGCATATTATATTCTTCCCTTTCCAATACGCTCTCCCTGTTATTATACTAGCATTCCCGATGCTTTCAACAATTTCGAATAAATTTCACCAAATTAATTATATTTTTATACCTAAAATGAAAAAGACAGAGCTTACCTAACTCTGTCCCTGCTGTGTATTATGCATTCTTTTCAAGAGTATTTGTCTTATATACATTTGAATAATCATTCCACTTCAAACAACTTTGTAAATATTCACGGAAAGAGTACGAGAATCTTGGGTTTTTATGTTTTTGGATTTTTGCAATAAACAATTGAAGACGAGACTGAATTAGAAACGCTAATGGATGCTGTGTTTGTAGGACAGGGATTTCAAATATTTTAATACAATTCCCTGTTGCATGAGTGAAATAAAAACTTTTCGTAATCACAATATCAATCCTCTTTTTCGTTGGATTTTTGAACTTCCTCCACTTTATTCTTTAACACGTTTTTTAGTGTAGGTTTCCTATGAATACTAAAATATCCTTAAGCTGCCCCATTTAGAAGTTAATACTTCATTTATATCCACCTAATTCGAACCCTGTCCTATATATCCTTTGAGACGGGAGTCTTATTATCCATATATAGCTTGATAACTTCAGTATAAACTTATAAAAGTGAAAAGTTTGTCTAAATTTTGGAGATTCTATAATTTTTTCCTTCTATATATTGTATACAATTATAGCTAGAGTATAACAAATAAATTAAAAAGTGCCTTTATAACGAGGCACTTTTCGACTGTATTTCTTCTTCTCTTTTCTGTTTTCGTTTACTAACTATCTTTGATAAAGCGATACTAATTTCATAAATACAAATAAGCGGTACCGCTACTAAACTATGTGATAAAAAATCTGGCGGCGATATACACGATGCAATTATAATCAACACGACATAAGCATATCTTCTTATTTTCTGAAGAAATTCTGCCGTTAGAAGACCTATACTCGTTAAAAACATAACAACTACAGGTAATTCAAATATAACAGCAAACGGAACTGTTAAATTTAATACGAAATGAAAATATTTTTCCGTTGTAAACATCGTATTAAACATCTCATTACCAATTGTAGTTAGGAAATGAAATAAAAATGGCATGACGATAAAATAACCGAAAGATAGGCCTGCTATAAATAATATAGACAATACCGGTATATACATTAATGTCATTTTTTGTTCATTGGGATGTAAACCTGGTTTTACAAATAACCAAATTTGTATCGCAGCAAAAGGAATTGTACAAACGATAGCAAATACTGTAGCAATCGAGAAAAAAATCCACAACACATCACTTGGACCGAGAACAGTTAATTTCATTGGTAAATCTTTTACAAGCCAAAAATAAATATCCTTCGTAAAAGTAAATCCAATAATTAAAAATAATACAAAGGATAATACTGTATATATTACTCGTTTGCGAAGCTCAACAATATGTTCTACTACGCTCATTTCTCGATCTTCCATCTCGTTCACCACACTTTATTTATCCATTCCGAGAAAAACTTCATCATATTCTTTTATTTATTTTTTTCTTTCTCTTGAAATGCCTCATCAGTCAATTCTTTTGTTGATTTTTTAAATTCCTTTAACGTTTCCCCTAAAGCTTTCCCAATTTCCGGTAACTTTTTTGGGCCAAATAAAATTAACACTGCTACTAAAATTAAAATTAACCCTGGAAAGCCAATATTTGAAAACATTTCCCCATCCCCTTCATTAGTAGATTTCTTGTCCTACTATTCCATAAGTTCATTTTGTCAAAAAATTTTGTAAACGTCAATGTATCCGTTGTCTTTTGTCAAAAAAATTCAAAAATAAAATCAATTATACAAATATCATTTTCTATTCCTTTTGTATATGATATGGTTAAGGAAAATGTAACTTATCTTAATACAGTGAAAGGGATTAACATTATGACGCAAAAAATTACAAGAATGACCCAATTTGTAAAAGAAGAAATTGCGAATGCAATTACCCATGGTATCGGTGCCATTTTAAGCATCCCTGCCTTAATCATATTAATTATTCATGCTTCCAAACATGGTACAGCATCTGCTGTTGTTGGCTTTACCGTTTATGGCGTAAGCATGTTCCTGCTGTATTTATTTTCTACATTGCTACATAGTATTCATCATCCAAAAGTAGAAAAATTATTTACCATTTTAGATCACTCCGCCATCTATTTATTAATTGCCGGCACGTATACACCATTTCTACTCATTACACTGCGTGGCCCGCTCGGTTGGACTTTACTCGCAATTATTTGGACCCTTGCGATTGGTGGAATTATTTTCAAAATTTTCTTTGTTCGTCGCTTTATTAAAACGTCAACATTATGTTATATCATTATGGGTTGGCTCATCATCGTTGCTATTAAACCCCTTTATGAAAATTTAACCGGTCACGGCTTCTCACTACTATTAATAGGTGGCATTTTGTATTCTGTCGGAGCTATATTCTTCCTTTGGGAAAAGCTTCCGTTCAATCATGCCATTTGGCATCTCTTCGTACTAGGCGGTAGTACAATGATGTTTTTCTGCGTACTGTTTTATGTCTTACCCGCAGCATAAAAAAAGTTTCAGCTTGTTTAAGCTGAAACTTTTTTTATTACTTATGTAATTGAGATGCAATAATATCTTTTGTATGCTGGGTTAACTCTTTAGCATCCATACTTGCATATTCTTCAGGTGTAATTGGCTTAGAAATTGTTAATGTTGCATGAGCTGGTTTCATACGATTTCCATTAGCCTCAAACATCTTATATGTACCATCTAAAGTTACTGGTAATATAGATACACCAGATTTTACAGCAAGGTGAAAACTCCCTGCTTTAAAATCACCGATTTCGCCACCCTTACTTCTCGTTCCCTCTGGAAAAATTACGATAGAATGTCCGTTCTTTAACAATTCAATTCCATCTTTAATTGCCTTAAGAGATTGACGGCGATCGCTGCGGTCCATGAACACACAATTCATTAGTTCCATCCATGTTGGTACAACCGGAAACTTTTTAATTTCCGCTTTTGAAACGAATCCAATTGGCTTATTTAAGTAACCTAGTAAAACAGGAATATCCATATTACTTTGATGATTACTTACAACTAGCACCGGCTTGTCTTTCGGAACATTTTCAAGTCCCTTTACTTCTACAGTCGATCCAGTTACACGCACCATTTTCTTACCAAACCAGTTTGTTGTTTTATACACAACACTATCTTTTTCTTGCGGTGACATCGTATTTGCTTTTCTTTTAATACGCCACAACCTTGGTGTAATCGCAATTACGATTAAAATTAAATAAAAGATTTTAAAAAACGTTTGAATCATACAGAACCCCCACCTATTATCATTCCGACCTTCATTATACTAGACAAACGAAGGAAAAAGAAGAAAAAATGTCCAAACAACAAGTGTTTGGACATTTTGAAGTTTTCTATATTAGAAACGTTTTGCTAATTCGCGTGCATTTACAATTGCTGCTTCTTTAATGTCTTGTGCTTTTTCAGGATTTGCATTCATTCCCTCAACTGCAATGTATTCAGTATCATTTACACCGATGAATCCTAATACTGTTTTCAAGTGATTGCGACCGAAGTCCACAGCTGCGTATGCTCCTTCAGAATAAACGCCACCTGTAGCTTGAATATGAAGTGCTTTTTTGCCTTCTAATAGGCCAACTGGACCATTTTCAGTATATTTGAATGTTTTACCTGCGATTGCTAAGTTATCTAAGTATGCTTTCACTACTGGTGGATAGCTAAAGTTCCACATTGGAGTTACGAATACATAACGATCTGCATGCATAAATGTTTCTAGGTTTGTGTTCATTGCTGCAACTTTTTGTTGTTGAACTTCCGTTAAAGTTTCAAAACCTTCACCTGCTGCAAATTTACCCCAAGCAGCAAATACATCTGCATCAATTGCTGGTACAGTAGTATTGAATAAATCAATTGTTACAACTTCGTCTTGTGGATGTTCGTTTTTATATGCTTCGATGAAAGCTTCTCCTACTGCCATACCGAAAGAACCTTCTGCTGAATTTGGATTTGCTGTAATAAATAGTACTTTTGTCATTGTATTCTCTCCCTTTTACACTTTATCTTTAATTTGAGATTTATATTTAGAAAGTAAATAACTTACCTTACGTAAGTATGATACAAAAAGTTGTACGTAATGTCAATAAAAATAGCTACTTTTTTTTCGTAAGTTAATAAGTTATATCGCTTTATTTTACTTTCGTATATAAATATTAAGATTTTATCAACATAAAAAACTACCTCCATATTATATGGAGGTAGCCTTCATCAATTATTATTTTTGAAAAACATGTTTCACTTTTTCAGCTGGAATATTACTTCCACCTCTACCTTTTACGTCTTCAATCATCATTGTAATGACCATTTCAGGTGAATTTAAATCAAACGCAGCGAACCAACCTAGTTCTTTTCCTTCTGCCTCTTTTGATACTTTTAATTCTGCTGTTCCTGTTTTACCAGCAAGGGTCATACCATCAATTTTCGCAATTTTCCCCGTACCATCTGGATCGTTAATTACTTTCGTTAAAGCCGTTTTCAATATATCTTGAGTTCCTTTAGAAATCACATTTTCTTTCCAGGCCTTTGGTTGTTTATCTGTTTTAATAAGATATGGCGACGGAATCGTTCCATCATTTACAATCGGTGCATACGTTAAAGCTAAATGAAGAGGAGTCATTAAGACTTGTCCTTGTCCATATCCTGTATCTGCCATTTGGATATCATTTTTTATGCCATCATTTGCGATTTTAGAAGCTGGGAATCCGTATTCAATTGGTAATTTCTCATCAAATCCGAATTTTTTCGCCTCAGCCATGAATTTATCTTTTCCAATTTTCAAAGCTTCTTGTGCGAAATAAATATTATCCGAGTATTTCATTGCCTTATCAAAATCAATCGGATTTGCATCTTTTACACGTGTTACGTAATAATTGCCCCAAGAAGAATCTTTCGTCCATTTCAGTCCTTCAATTTTCAATTCTTCTTTTGGATCGATTGTTTTTGTTTCAAGTCCAATTGCACCTGTAATCGGCTTAAATACAGAACCCGGAACCGATAATTGTGTAAATCGATTCGTCATTGGTTTTTTCGGGTCATTATTCCAAGCTTCACGTTGAGCTTTTGATGTCCCTCTCGCAATAAGATTAGGATCGTATGCCGGACTACTTACAAGTGCAATTGTTTCTCCACTTTTCGGATTAATTGCTGCACTTGAACCAGCTTCGCCCTTCATTTCATTATACGTTTTTTCTTGAACAGCACTATCGATAGTTAAAGTTATATTTTCTCCATCAGCAGCGTCTGTTTTTGCCAAGTTTTTAATTTCTTTTCCTTGTGCATCTTCTACAAAGACACGGCCACCTTTTTTACCGTGTAGCTTTTCTTCTAATACTTGCTCTAATCCAGCCTTACCAACTGGATCATCGGCTTGATAGCCTTTCTTTTGAAGTGTTTTTAAATCTTCAGCATTTACCTTTCCGATATAACCAGTTAGATGAGCTGCCGCTTCCCCTAACGGATATGTACGAACATTTACTGGTTTTGTTGAAACACCTGGTAAATCAATGTACGTATTTTGTGTTACCCCTTCAGGCAATATTCCAATTGGTACGAGATACCCTGGTTTTACCCATTTAGCAGCTAGTTTTTGATCAATTTCTTCTACAGACATATTCAACAACTTCGCTACCGTTTCTTTCGTTTGGGGAGCAGCATCCCCTAATTTTTCTGGAATCATTCCGATTTCAGAAGCTTTACCATTCGTCGCAAGACCTTTTCCATTACGATCGTAAACTTCACCACGTTTTGGTTGTGTTGTCTGCATACGCACTTTACTATCTTTTGTCATGCCTGGGAAAATAAAATCAGGAGTCCAATCAATTTTCCAAGATTCTTTATCTCCATCTTTCTCTTTCACCATTTTTGCTTCATGGCCAAAAGAGATATTACCACCAACTGTATCCATACTTACTTTAAAAGGAACAGGGCCTTCATCTTTTTTATCTTCTTTTACTTCCCCTGTTTCTACCTTTAAGTCTTTCACTTCGATACCAGAATAAATCTTTTCATATTTCTCAGTAAACTCTTTCTTTGAAATATCTTTTTTTGCATTTTCTGATAGTTGGTCATACATATCTGCAAATTTTTGTTTATTCCATGCTTTTACATATGTATCAAACGCTTCTTGTGGTTTTTCTTCTTTACCACATCCAACTAACATGAATGTTAGGCAAAGAAAAAGAATCCCCCATATTTTTCTCAACTGATTCTCCTCCTCTTTCTATATTAATACTTTTGAAAATTTCAGCATTTTTCACATGCTACCTTTCATTATAGCACTACCGAATCACATCTATAAAGATACATCTAATAATACAAATAAAAAGGTTGATGTGAATATTCACATCAACCTCTCTCCTATTGTTGCTTCTCATATATATGGTAATAGTACGTATACGGATTTTTTTCATCCGTAACACCCTGCTCGACAAAAACTTCTTTCCAATTCGTCATATCCATTTCTGGAAAGAACGTATCTCCGTCAAAAGCATGATGAATCTTTGTTATATATAATTTCTCCACATACGGTAAGAACAGATCGTAAATTTGCGCCCCGCCAAAAATAAAGATTTCTTCTTCATTTTTACACAGTTCAAACACTTCTTCCACAGTATGAGCAACTTCGCAACCTTCTACATGATAATCACCGTTACGCGTTACAATAATATTACGTCTTCCAGGCAACGGTCTACCGATCGCTTCATAGTTCTTTCTTCCCATAATCAGCGGGTGACCCATTGTCGTTTTCTTCACGTACTGTAATTCACTTGGCAAATGCCAAGGTAGTTTATTATCTTTACCAATTACTCTATTTTCGTCCATTGCGACCATAAATGAAATAATCATCTTTTCATCTCCTCTACAATTATACTGCAACTGGTGCTTTAATTGCTGGATGTGGCTCATATCCTTCTATTGTTAAATCGTCCATTTCAAAATCAAACACAGATTTCACATCTGGATTTAATGTAAGTTTAGGGAACGGACGTGGTTCACGTGCCAACTGCTTTTCTACTTGTTCAAAATGATTTGTATAAATATGTGCATCACCAATTGTATGAACAAACTCTCCTACTTCAAGACCACATTCATGTGCAATTAAATGTGTTAAAAGTGAATAGCTTGCAATGTTAAATGGAATTCCAAGGAAAATGTCACCGCTTCTTTGATATAACTGACAAGAAAGCTTTCCATCTGCTACATAAAATTGGAATAGCGTATGACAAGGCGGTAAAGCCATACTTGGTACATCTTCAGGATTCCAAGCAGAAACAATTAATCGACGTGAATCTGGTGTTTTCTTAATCATTTCAATTACATCTTTTAGTTGATCAAGTGTCTCGCCAGCTGTCGTTTTCCAAGCACGCCACTGCTTTCCGTATACGTCTCCTAAATAACCATATTTATTCGAAAAATCATCATCTTCTAGAACGTTCTTTTTAAACAATTCCATTTGCTCATCGTATTGCTTCTTAAATTCCTCATCTTGTTGAGAGCGAAGACCGAAATCTGTCATATCGGGACCATTATATTCGTCACTGTCTACCCAGCTTTTAAACGCCCATTCATTCCAAATATTATTATTATGTTGCAATAAATAACGAATATTTGTATCACCTTTCATAAACCAAAGTAATTCACTTGCTACAAGGCGAAATGGGACTCTCTTTGTCGTTAATAAAGGAAATCCTTTACTTAGATCGAAACGCATTTGGTATCCAAATACAGATACAGTACCCGTTCCCGTACGATCTTCTTTCTTCGTACCGTGCTCCATTACATGACGGCATAAATTTAAGTATTCATATTCAGCATGTTTCATATGTAGGAAAACCTTCTTTCAATCTTATATGCAATTTATCATAACATGAAAAACAGCGAATTTAATAATCTTGATAAATAAAAATCATTTCAGTAATTCTTACAAAATTATTAACTTTCCATATTTAAAAAGGTTTTCATTTTCTATTACCGAAAGTATAGTGCGGTAGGACAAAATTTATATTTGGAGGTTAGAAGTATGTCTAAAATTGAAACTCCTGTTTTAAGTACGTTACAACATAAGGTTGAGAAGATGATGAAGGATTTACACGTTCCTGGCGCTGCTGTAGCTGTTATAAAAGATGGTGAGGTCATTATTTCAGAAGGTTTCGGCTATCGTAACATAGAGAAAAAAGAGGCTGTTACTCCGCAGACACGATTCGCAATCGGTTCCGCAACGAAAGCATTCGGTACACTTTCATTAAGCTTATTAGCACAGCAAAAAAAGTTTAACTGGGATACTTCTGTCCAAACTTACGTACCTAACTTCTCTTTATCCGATATGCTCGCTAACTCGCAAGTTACAGGACGAGATTTAGCTTCTCATCGTACTGGGGTAAGTCGTCACGATGCTCTTTGGTACAGTTCTTCCTTAACTCGAAAAAATCTTGTTGAAAAAATAAAACATTTATCACTTGATGCACCGTTTCGCACAGCATTTCTTTATAACAACTTAATGTATGCGACAATTAGTTATATTGCGGAAAACATTACGAATCAAACATGGGAGCAATACGTTACAGAACATATTTTAGAACCATTAAATATGAGGCATACAAACTTCTCTGTTACAGACTCACAAAATACAGATGATTATGCATTACCTTACGCTGAAGAAAATGGTGAAATGAAAGAAATTCCATTCCGAAATATTGATACAGTTGGAGCAGCTGGATGTATTAACTCTACTATTGAAGATATGGCAAAATGGGTTCTGCTTCATTTAAACGAAGGAAAAACAGAAAATCATGATTTGATTTCTACTGAATTACTCCAAGAAATGTATACACCGCATACTCCAATCCCGGATCAGCCAATGTTATCAACAAGTGATTCTCCATTAAATAGCTATGGACTCGGTTGGTTTATTAGCGCTTATCGCGGTTATAAACTGATTCATCACGGCGGTAATATTGATGGATTCTCTGCACTTGCGTCATTCATGCCAAATGAAAACATCGGTATTATCGTGCTAACAAATTCCGGACAAACCTTACTTCCTACTTATATTACAAAACATATTTACGACGAACTTCTCGGACTAGAATTTATCGACTGGCATAATCGCGCTGTAGAAGATAGTGAAAAAATGAAAGAAATGATGAAAGAGACAAATGAATCACTTCCTGAAGCAATAAATGGGACTATCCCTTCTCATAAATTAGATGACTACGCCGGAACTTTTGAGCACCCTGCTTATGGAACACTGAAAATATACAAACAAGATGATTCCTTACATGTACAATTCATGGATACGGAAATTAAACTACAGCACCATCATTACGACATCTTCTCAGCATCAATTAGTTTATTCCAAATGAAAATGGGGCTTTTATTCGCTTATGATATGAATGTAAATGGTGAATTCCCGACTCTTCAATTACATGTACCTACAATGTTAAGTACTCAACCTCTTACATTTACGAAAATTAAATAGTTAATTTAATAGAGGGAAGCTTGCGCTTCCCTCTATTATTTTGGAATTAGAAATCCATCCGTAAACCGATAATTCTATTATTCAATTGAATGAATAAATTAAGGCTAGCCCAAATACTAACTTATTAATCAAAAACAACTTAATGAAAAAGCTATCCATTAATTGTTATATAATCTCAAGGAAATAACTTTTTTATTATCGATTTACTGAATATGGAAGAACATCAGAGTTATTGGTGCGTTTATTTTTCTTATCTCTCCAAATAAATTTTTTCAAACACATAAACACAGTTACTGAAATAGCGACTCCAACTGTAACATCTGAAGCAAAATGAGCTCCTACCATATTACGACTCATTGGTACTAGTATCATCCATAAAAGAATGAGAATCCAAACACCTATTTTTTTTCTTTTTAGTGAGGCGAAATATTCTGGTAACAAGCTAAACCAAATGATTAACGCTGCATTAGCACTATGGCCTGAAGGGAACGACATAAACTCATCACTTTTGGCGATTCCTTGAGGTATAAACCATTTTGAAAATCCTTCAAACGATCCAATAGAAATCATATGACGATAACGTTCTCTACCCCATCCTAATTTTATTAGATTGAATGTAATTAATACAATAACTACACTTAATAATCCAATTAATGCAATGTCTCTCAATCTTGTATCATCATATTTACTCCACGATTTAGAAATCATATAACAAGCTATAATAAAGCAAATCATAAAAATTGGAATTAAAAATTTTGAAATGGTTAAATAATGTACTAGCATAAATGACGCTATAAAAGCGAATAAAAGAGTGATTACTCCATAGCCAATTCCAGATAGATAATACCCTCTTGAACTTTTATTCTTTCTAGTTTTAAATAAATACATACTAGAAAATAAGGCAATAAGCATCGCTGGAATTTCTCCTATAGCTTGTAAAAAAAGAGCGATTTTATTAGTTGGTTCATATAGACTATTGGATATTTGTAAGTCTGTAAATGCAAAGATACATAGTAAAATAGCGAAGCTGGAAATTAATATCACTTTTCTATTTTTCATCAATTCTCCTACTTTCCACTATGTTTTAATATAAAATTCCCCATTTCAATTGCTAAATCTTCACTTTGAGGATAGACACCTACGTTATCTCCATAAGCGTGCCCCAATCCTCGATAAAGAACTGTTTCAGTATCAACTCCTTTTTTAGTTAATTTAGCTGCATACGCTAAACATTCTATCATTAAAAAATCATGCTCTCCTACCGTAATAAATGTACTTGGATAGTCTGGAGATACATCAACATATGGACTTAAATACTTAGAATTAATTTCTTTCGTACCAAGTACTTCTGACATACCTCCAGCCATTGAATGCATAATAGTAAGCATTTTTTCTAATCCTTTTCTATACTTAGGAGCAATTTCATATTTGTCTATACTCCAAGAATAAAATTCATCTTCATAGTCACACATATTAAGTGTAGGGTATAGAAGTAGTTGTCCCTTAACAAGATTTCTACCATCTTCCATATCTCTAGTAGTACAATACTGCGTTAAGTTACCTCCTGCACTATCACCAGCAACAAAGATATTATTCTTATCACCGCCTAATGTGTCAGCATTCTCATAAATCCACTTTATAGTAGTGTAACAATCTGTATGCCCAGTTGGAAAAGGATTTTCTGGAGCTAATCGATAATCCACCGAAACGGCTAGTATATCTATTTTCTCTACTATCAATTTCACAAGCTCTTCTACCACATCTGGTGATCCTGCCATGAATCCGCCACCATGAATAAAGTATAAAATTGGTGCATTCTCTCGTTTAGAACTACTGTTATAAATTCTTATCGGAATATCAAATCCATCTTCTGCTTGAACAGTTTTATGCATAATATTAATGTCTTTAGTGACAATGGGAACACTTTTAATACCATTAAATTGTTTTCGCATATTCTTTACTGATTTTTCAGAAGCATCCATTTTCATCATATTTTTAGGCATAAACCTCATTACATTCATTTGAACCTTTGTGTCCTTATAAAGACGTGGATCCATAGCCCCTTTTTCATCACAATCTGGTATGTTTTTTACTACAACTTTTGCCCCCTGTACGTTGATAGTTTCTTGTTTTTTTTGAATTTTTTCTAAAAGGTCTAAGTCATACTTTCTAGTCATCCAGTATTCATCCTCTCTTATTTTAAGCGCTTTCATTTATTCGGATTATATAAATCCCATTTGAATCTTACTTCATCTGCTATCACTAAATTAAAAACGTTCCATGTACAAAATGTAACATGGAACGTTTTTTTATTGTTGTTCATATTTGATTCAATTATTGTCATTTTTTGATATAATTTTCTTTCTATACTGTAATGGTGTATATCCATATTTGTCTTTAAACTGTGAAATAAACGATTTTACATTTGGAAATCCGTGTTTTACTGCTATATCTTGTATAGAATTTGTACTTCTAATAATATCTTCATAAGCTTTATAGAGCCTGTATCTCGTTAAAAAAGTGGTGAAATTTGATCCGAACGATTTTTTGAACATACGAGAAAAATGTTCTTCACTTACAAAAAAGTGTTTAGCCACATCCTTCAGTTTAAGTTCTTCACCATAATGTTTATAAATATACGTAATCATTTCTTTCTGTTTATTTCCAAGTTGATAATTATTGTCTATACTCTCTCCATCTTTGCAATATCGCAATAGAATATACACAATTTCATAAATTAGACTATTAATTTTTATGTAACTTAAATCATCAGAATTTGTGACTAACTCCTTTAATTCATAAAATATTTGCTGGAGGTTAGTTTTCTGAACAACTGATTCCTTTATATTGAATTTATATTTATCAAAATCTCTATTTACCTCTTTAAGAAATTCATAAGAAATAATTAACATCATTACTGCACAACTTGTATTTTCAACTTTTTCGAATTCATGAACATCGCCACTATTTACAAAAATAAATTCACCAGCGGATACTTTCTTTTTTTGCCCATTCTCATACAAGACAACTTCTCCATATACGACTAGGCTAATTTCAATACTTCTATGCCAGTGAGGGGGAATATAATGGTGAAAATCAGCCGGAAACCTTGCACTATCTATATATTCAACCATTCCTGGAATTCTATCACGTAATTTTATTTCTTCATATTTTCCTTGCCTGACTTTCAATTGTCCACCCCCTTTTTATATTATAAAGTAGACGTCCGAATAATGATTCATTTCAATAGGACCACCTATAACCTTCACTTTATTACCAGCAAGAAACTTTGCTATCCAAAATTCAATATGATGAATACCTGCTCAAAGTTTATTTATATTAAGAATGTGCCGCCTGTACTACTTGCACAATTTCCCCTGGCGTATTCACCATATAATCTGGCGCGTCTCCTTTTACCGTCTCAATTACATCATACCCCCACGAAACCCAAATGACATTCACACCAGCTTTTTTACAAGCTGCAATATCACGTTGTTCATCACCGACATACAACATATCTTGTTCTGTTAGATTTTTCGACTTTAAAAATCTTTTTATCATTTTATCTTTACCAAACAAATTTTTAGAACAATACACTTCTTGAATATTTTCTATGCCATTATTGGATAAAAATGCCCTAATATGCTCTTCTGAGTTCGAAGATATAACCGCAATCCCGTAGCCTTTTTTATGTAATTCATCTAATACATCCTTCATCCCATGGAATAAAACGAGATCTTTTATGGCAGGTTGATATAATTTGTAAAATTCTAATGCTAATATAGGTAGTTTATAAAGTGGTACATCAAGCTTTTTACATCTCTCAGACATAGTTAATTTTCGTAAAGGCTCAATCTCTTCCTCACTAACTGTCTTATATCCATGCTTTTCAGCAAGTTGATTATAAATTGGTACAAATATATTTTGTGAATCTACTAATGTGCCATCAAAGTCAAAAACAATGTATTTTTGCATTCCCATACTCCCTTTGTTTTTTTCCTAAACCTATGCTATTCAACAACATAAATGCCTTACCCTTTCATACACATAAAAAAAGAACAAGATTTTCTCTTGTTCTCATTAAGACAACCATTTCGGCGGTACATTCGTATTCCAATAAATATTTCCTAACTCGTGGTGTCCTGAGTATCCATCATCAAAACGATGATAATGGAAATTAAAATAATATCCATCTTGCGGTGGATGATCTCTCCTCACATGAAATCGCAGTAAGTCATTTCCTGATTTCGTGTCATAAACATGAAAAATTTTTTCATTATTTCCGCCAGCTGGTCTTTGGGAAATTGCTAATGATTGTAACGATTCTTCTGGCACATCATTGGCAAGTTCCGCGATTGCCTCTTCAATTTTAGGTAATACAACATCTTTAAATTCATCTTCAATTACAGGCCCAATTTTAGAGCCGAATTTTTGCATAGATTGCTTCTCTGCTTCTTGCATCGCATAGTTAACAAAAGTATCGGTGGTTAACCTGTCATTCGCTTCTTCATATGTATAGGACGTACTCTCCAAATTTTGTTGCCCAGCTGTGCTCGTAGGCTTGTCCGCAGCTTTGGCATTATCAAGCAATATGGAAGGAGGCGTCACTAAACCAAATGTAAATACGGTAATTAATGCGACTAAGGTTTTTCTAAACCAATTTGGCATTTATGTTCCCTCCCCTTTCACTCATTATATTTTATATAACGGTTGTTTCTTCTATTATACAAAATGATTGTAATTTTTGCACTTTACAATTTTGTTAACGTTCACATATTTTTCACTTGAATATGAAATTGTAAGATTTCATACACTATAAATACAACAACAATGAGGAGGCGATCAGATGACTTTAGATGTCGTGTACTCCGCCGCAAGCATACTCCTTTTAGTATATTTTATTTATCAGTGTGTTACAGACTAGAAAAAGAGCCATTTCCGGCTCTTTTTCTATGGTAAAAATACAATCCAACCAATCCATACTATAAAAATAATCCCGGCAATTACAGCTGGTAATAAATAAAAATGAGAAAGTATAACTATTCCATACAAAAGTATTACTGGAAGTAATAAATAGCGATCTGCCTTCCATCTTAACAATAGTAATTTGCCTTCATCACAATATAAATGAAGAAACATTTTTTTCGTAAATTCATTCCAATAATCGCGTGCATAACGGGAAATTGCAACTAACGTAAATACGAGGATAATAGCTGCAATCCACCTCGGACTCATCATAATACTTACCGTGCTTATACATACAATTTGAATATAAAATATTCGTGCACTACTTGTACGGAAAAATTCTTTCAAAAAAGATTCAACGATACGCGAATCAGCTTTTTTCCCTAAAATTCTTTTAGAATGTGGAAACATCCACGGTTTTTTATTCGAACTGCTCGGCTTAGCAGCATGGCCACCGACTTGCATAATACCGCTCGTCCAACGCATACTTTCTTCTTTTTCTTTCTCAACTTCTTTAAAAAAGGAATTTTTATAATTCATCTTTACTTTTACTAATACTATAGCTAGGAAAACTGCTAAACCGATAAATAGTATTGAATAAAATGGATTTTTATAAGTAAAAAATAGACTCATTCCAAAAAAGGATAAGCTCATAGAAAATATTACATTTTTTATAATCCATAAAACCCATCGTTTCCCGACACGTATATTTATAAATCTCGTCAACAACGACAACATAAATCGAAATACAGTAAAGAATGTCCAAAATAATACGATTTGTATCTTTGTCACTCCGATACTTTTCATTAACACTGGTAACATAACAACTACTACCATTACATTCGTTATCGCTATTCGAATAAATGTATATATCATGCCATACTGAATTAATTTTCGCATATGAGTTGGATACGAAATTAAAAATAAACTATCTGCTTGTTCAAAAAACGAGCGTACACCTCTTGAATATGTTACAAGATAAAATGCGAGTAAGCCTAATCCGAAATACACCGTCTCTTCCATCGATAATGTTTCCATCCATAGTGATCGATAATAGATTCCCATAAACATAAGTGCTGGAATAATAATATATAACGCAACTGTCCAATCTGTTACCGAACGTATGGACTTCCATTTCCGCTCAAGTTCATGGCGTAATCTTTTATAAAATTGTTTTTTAATCATGCTGTTCACGCCTTACGATTACATCAAAACAGTCTAATAATGAACTCCCCGGTATTTTCGCTAACGTTTGAATAGCCTCTAGATGTCCATCTGCAACTAATGTACCTTGTGAAATGAGCAAAAATCTCTCACAAATTCTTTCAGCAGTATCCAATACGTGCGTACAAAGTAAAATTCCTACCCCGCGCTCTTTTTCTTTATATAAATAACTTAAAAACTCTTTCGTAGCTACTGGATCTAATCCGATAAAAGGTTCGTCAATTATATAAAAATCTGGCTTAGTTAAAAACGCCAATATAAGCATCGATTTTTGTTTCATCCCTTTTGAAAACTTTGATAAATACTCATGCTTATGCTTATCCATTCGAAACATATGTAATAATTCTTCAGCTTCCCTTTCCCAGCTTCCTACTTCATTCTCACGGGCAGCCATTAATAATTCAATATGTTCCCAGAGCGTCAAATAATCATAATATGTTGGATGTTCCGGCACATATGCATATGGGTTTTTCTTTTCACCAAATGATATTTCACCATTCATATTTACAAGTAAGCCTAGCATCGTTTTAATCGTCGTACTTTTCCCGGCACCATTTGCGCCAATAAGAGCAACTAATTCACCTTTTTCAATTGAAAAAGCAATATCATGAATTGTTTTTTCACCTATTTCATATCCAGCTGAGCGGATATTTACCTTCAACATACATTCCCCTTCTTTCCATTTCCAATATAATCAAGGAAAAGAATAACATATAGCTATCTATATATCATTATAAAATATTTGTTTTCATAGCAGGAAAAAACATTTTTTAACAGAATATTAAATGTTTGATTACATTTTATTGGAGTGAATAATATGTCTTTTCAAATTCGTGAAGCGACGATAGATGATATAGATGCACTTTGTTCTTTAACGAAAGAATTAAAAGGTTCCTCTATTTCCTATGAAGATATGAACAACCGATTGCAATTCGTACACATGAGTCCTTTTGATTTTTTATATGTTTATGAGGAAGAAGAAACTATATTTGGATTACTTGGGTTTCGTATACGCGAAAATTTAGAAGATGTAACTCGTTATGGAGAAATTTCAATTATTAGCGTCGATTCTACAATACGGCGGAAAGGCATTGGACAAGTGTTAATGGATTATGCAGAACAATTAGCAAAGAAGCATAATTGCATTGGAACATGGCTAGTTAGCGGAACAAAAAGAGAGGAAGCACATCCTTTTTACAAAAAATTAGGTTATGAAGTAAATGGATATCGATTTGTAAAACATTTTTAAATTGAAAGGAATAAAACTATGACAAATATTGAAGCAATTTTCATTGATCGTGACGGTACAATTGGTGGTGACACTACAATACATTATCCAGGTTCTTTTACATTGTTTCCTTTTACAAAAGAGTCCTTACAAAAACTAAAAGCTAAAAATATAAAGATTTTCTCTTTCACAAACCAACCAGGTATCGCAGATGGAATAGCGACCGTAGCTGATTTTGTACAAGAATTAAAAAGTTTCGGCTTTGATGATATTTACATATGTCCTCACAAACACGGTGCTGGTTGTGAATGCCGTAAACCAAGTACAGGTATGCTGTTGCAAGCAGCTGAAAAACACGGGCTTGATTTAACAAAATGCGCTGTAATTGGTGATCGCTGGACTGATATTGTTGCAGGAGCAACAGTAAATGCGACAACGATATTAGTACGAACAGGCGCTGGATATGACGCTTTACATACGTACCGAGACAAATGGGCACATATTGATCCAAAATACATTGCAGAAGACTTTGAAGATGCTACAAATTGGATTTTAAATCAACTCTAATACAAGTTAAAAGAGACATTTTCAAAATGAAAACGTCTCTTTTAATCTTATTATTTTTTTAAAACGTTAACTCATAGTGGAAATAACGATTATCTCTCAAATAACCATTTTCAGCGTATAATCGCTGTGCTGATAAATTATCAATCTCTGTTTGTAATTTTACACCTTTTGCTCCATTTTCTAATGCGAATTCTCTCGCAGCTTCTAATAATTTTTTACCTGTTCCGGCTCCGCGCTTCGCCTTTTGTACAAACAGATCATTTAAAATCCATAATTCTTTCATCGAAATGGAAGAAAATGATGGATATAGTTGCATGAACCCAATATATTCACCGTCTTCAACTGCCACGAAAATAACGGATTCTTTTCTCTCCATTCGATTTTGTAAAAATACTTTTGCACCTTCTAAATCGGAATCTTGTCGGTAAAACATACGATAGTTATTAAAAACTGCTGCTAGTCCATCTAAATCTGCAATTGTTGCCTCATATATTCTCATTTTACTCCATTCCCCTTCCAATACTGTCTCATTATATCTGTTGCCCATTTAGGCTGTTGTATTTCTTCTTTCGGCATAAACTCTTTCATTATTGGCTTTATATCCAATATAGGGGTTCCATCAATAGCATCTAGTCCCTCCACAATAATTGATTTACCTTCTCTTTTTATCACCTGTACAATTGTCACACCTATGCGATTCGGACGATTTTTCCCGCGCTGTGCAAAAATGCCTACTTTAGGATAATCATTATTATTTCTAGGATGTCTAGCAAAATATTGAATTTGTTCATCAGTTACTTTATGAAAATAAAAAACAACTTCAATATGAGAAAAATCTTCAATCCCTTGTATACTTTCCTCTGTATACATTTCAGTTAAAGTAATACAGGATCTTACTTCTCCCCACTCATCATCTTTTATTTCCTTTCTGTCATTATGTACAAATGCGATTGCTTGAACTGAAAACATACGCATCCCCCCTTAAATGTAACCACTTACATTATAAAATATTTTCTGAATGTTTTCCAGATACACGAACTAAGTTTACATAATATAATTATAATCTATTTCTCAAAGCGAAATTTACTGCTTCAATTGCATGTATATGAGTTGTATCAAATATCGGAACTGATACGTCTTCTTGCTTTATTAATAACCCTATTTCTGTACAACCTAATATGATTCCCTGCACTCCTTGTTGCACTAACTCTTCTATAACACTTTTATAATACATTCTAGATTGAGATGTTATTTTTCCTAAACATAATTCTGTATATATTACTTCATTTATCTTTTCTCTATTTTTTTCTGATGGTACTATTACTTTGATATCATTCTCTACTATACGTGACTTATAGAAATCTTGCTCCATTGTATATTTGGTTCCAAGTAGACCAACCGTTTGAATACCTTTTCTATTAATTTCTTTTGCAGTTGCATCAGCAATATGTAATACTGGAATGTTAATATTCTCCTTTATTTTCTCAACCACTTTGTGCATTGTATTTGTGCAAATAATTATAAAGTCTGCTCCCCCCTTCTGCAATGAATACGCCGCGTTCCCTAATATTTCTCCTGCTCCATCCCAATCTCCGCTAGACTGGAATCGTTCAATCTCTTCAAAATCTACACTATTAATCAGGCATTTTGCTGAATGTAATCCTCCTAATCTACTTTTTATTTCTTCATTTAGAATTCGATAATATTCCGAAGTTGATTCCCAACTCATACCACCTATAAGTCCTATCGTTTTCACAATTAACACCTCTTCAATATTTTTTTACGGACATAATAACAATAAATCATTGTATGTTTTTTACAGAATGAAACAAGACTTTATAACAAATACAAAGTCTTGTTTCTATCCATAATCCCACTTCATTATTGATTTATACTCTATTTCATTTCCAAGGAAATTTTTATTGAATTTTCAGAAATTATTTATTGGATTTTTCGGAAAAAGATTCATAATGATAATTAAAACACTCTCGATATAACTGTTTGATTTCATCATAAGAAGGGACTCGTGGATTGTTTCCTGGGCTACCACTTACAATTGCATCTGTCGCCATTTTAGAAATAGCATTTTCAAACTCAATTTCATCAATTCCATATTCTTTTAAATTTGGAATGCAAAGATCAAAACAAAGTTTCTTTATTTCAGCAAGCGTGTAATTCGCTACTTCTTCCTCAGAATATGAGTAAAGATCTTTGTTTAAATTGCGTCCAATCTCGGCTAACCTTTTCACTGCACTTGTTTTTGTGAACTCTAAAACTGTAGGTAATAGTATGGCGTTCGATATACCATGTGGTACATGAAATAGTGCACCTACTGGTCTTGACATACCATGAACTAACGTAACTGATGCATTTGAGAATGCAATTCCAGCTTGTAATGAAGCGATCATCATTGCTTCCCTTGCTTCCATATTATCTCCATCTTCATATGCAATACGTAAATATTTCATAATACTTTCAATAGCCGAAAGAGAAAGTACATCTGTAAGTGGTTGTGAAAATTTAGAAATATATGCTTCAATTGCATGGCATAATGCATCTATACCTGTCGCTGCCGTAATATGAGGTGGTACCGAACTTGTTAATATCGGGTCAATAATCGCTACTTGCGGGGTAAAACTCGGATGCTTCATCATCATTTTTACATCTGTTTTTTTATTCGTAATTACTGCTACACTTGTTACTTCTGACCCAGTACCTGAAGTTGTTGGAATTGCAATGAGTGGTAGTGGATCATTTTCTATTTCAACATCTTTTTGGACGTAATACTCAATTGCTCCACCATTAGTATGTAACACCGCTACTGCTTTCGCAGCATCAATACAACTTCCACCACCAATACCGATAATAAAATCACACTTTCCTTCTTTACAAATCGTTAACGCTTCTAATACGTGTAAATTTGTAGGCTCAGCATTCACTTTGTTATATGTAATAACAGTAATACCTTTCTTATTTAGCTGTTTTATGCACCTTTCAACATACCCTAATTTCTCCATAATTGTATCAGTAACTATAAAAGCTCTTTTCCCAAACTTCTTTGATTGTTCCCCCAGCTTTTCAATCGAATTTCTTCCATATAGTACAGACTTCGGCATACGAAACTCAGCAACTTCTTGCAAGTACTCCACCCCTTCTTCCCCTTATTAATGTTTTAGTTTATAAAATATCAACTAAATAAATCTTTACAATTCATATAGTATCTATTTTTAATAAATTCCTGTAATAGTATAGAATGCGATAACTAAAAACACAGCAAGCGTTTTCAAAACTGTAATAGCAAATATATCTTTATATGACTGTTTATGTGTTAAACCTGTTACTGTAAGAATAGTAATAATAGCCCCGTTATGTGGTAATGTATCCATTCCTCCTGATGCCATTGATACGATACGGTGCATAACTTCTAATGGAATATCAAATTGATTGGCTGCTGCAATAAATTTATCCCCCATCGCACTTAAAACAATCCCCATTCCGCCTGATGCTGACCCAGTAATACCAGCCAAAATATTCGTCGTTACTGCTCCATTTACTAATGGATTCGTGAAAGTTGCAGAGATGCTATCTCTCATAATTGCAAAGCCTGGAAGTGCTGCAATAACACCACCAAATCCAAACTCAGCTCCTGTATTCATTGTTGCAAGTAGCGCTCCACCAATACTTGTATTCAATCCAGCTTGAAATCCAGTTACTACTCGTTTCCAATATAATAAAAGCGTTGTTAAAATCCCTATTATAAGTGCCAATTCTACAGACCAAATTCCAACTACCGCACTTAATTCAACTTTTCCAAATGCTTTCATACCAATAGTTGAGAAATCAAAGCCATTCGGATACCACTTCGGTATCATGATTGTGAAAACTTTATTCATTACACCTACTAAAATAAGTGGTACAAATGCAATTACTTGCTGTACTCTTGTAATTTCAATACTGCTTAGTACCGGCATATCTTTTTGTTCTAATTGCAAAGATGCTGCCATTTCAGTATTCCCATCGTTAAAACCAAAATACCCTTCACCTGCTGCTTTTGCCTTCTTACGCCTACTCTCTAAATATAATAAACCTAACGTGAGAACAAAAATTGCCCCTACAATACCAAGTATCGGTGCAGCATAAATGTCCGTTTTAAAAAATGTTGTAGGTATTACATTTTGAATTTGTGGTGATCCAGGAAGCGCATCCATTGTAAACGTTACTGCTCCAAGGACAATCGTTCCAGGTATTAAGCGCTTTGGAATATTAGCTTGTCGAAAAAGCTTAGCTGCAAACGGAAATATAGCAAATACCACTACATATACACTAACACCACTATACGTTAAAATAGCACCCATTAAAACAATCGCTAAAATCGTACGTTTTTCTCCAACCAACTCTACAATCGTCTTTGCAATAGAATCAGCAATTCCTGACATTTCTACTACTTTCCCAAAAATTGCTCCAAGTAAAAACACCGGGAAATATAGTTTAATAAACCCTACCATTTTCTCCATAAAAATATTAGAAAAGAAAGGTAATACAAAACTAGGTTCTGTCAAAAATACCGCAAATAATGCAAAAATCGGTGCAAATAAAATAACAGAAAACCCTCTATACGCTACAAACATAAGTAAGCTAAGTGCTAATAATATAATAACTAGCTCCAATTATATCCCTCCTTTAAACTGAAAATTCAATCTTTTGTTGATAAACTTCTACTAATCTTTCATTTCTGACATCCCTCCTCTAATTCATACAAATTTTTCATACTAAAATGTCTAATTATACATATTCGATTACATATGAAAAATCCCTTTAAACAAAAACGATTTCATCGTCATACGTTATAAAGGGATTGTTAGTCTCTATTTTTATTTTTTTATTAAACTATTTTCTATACAAAAATGGTGTAGTTCTTCTATATCCTTCGCTATATGAGTCGCACTAACTTCAATCAACTCATTTTCACTACCATAGCCATATAAAACACCAATTGAAGCAATTCCATTATGATTTGCACCTATTATATCGTGCTTTCTATCTCCAATCATGACAACTTCCTCTTTATTAAGTCCTTCATTCTGTTGTAAAATATGAGCAATTATTTCTTCTTTTTTTATTCTCGTTCCATTTAAATTACTTCCAATGATATCTTCAAAATAATTCGTTAGTTGAAAATGCTCTATTACTTGTCTAGCAAAAATAGTAGGCTTTGAAGTAGCTATAAATAAACGATTTCCGGTATCTTTTAATTGTTTTAGGAGATTTGGAATACCCTCGTATACACTATTCTCCAACAACCCACGTTGCTTTAAATACTCCCTGAAATAAAAAACAGCTCGTTCAACTTCTCCTTCATTCATATTATATCTCTCTACGAATGATTGCTGAATAGGAGGACCAATAAATGAATCTAACTCACTTACATGTAATTCTTCAATTCCAACCTTTTCTAGCGCGTACAAAACTGAATTTACAATCCCCTTTTTAGGATCCGTTACTGTTCCATCTAAATCAAATAAAAATGTTGTATACATATTTAATCCCCCACTCATCCTACTTTACATGTAATACTGAAGGTTTTTTACTACTCTACCTCTACTATACTATCATTATTTATTTTTCGAAAAATTACTTTTTCTATGTTACATAGTTTCAGTTACAAAATACGGATAGATATGATAAAGTAAAAAAGTTACAATTAATTCAATAGAAACTGGTGAAACAAATGTCAATTACATTAATTTTTATAATGGCTTTCACAATTGTCATCCACGCAGTCGAAACTAGTTCTTATAGTATTCGCTTAGCTGGCGTCCGATTAAAAAAGATTGCCGTTTCCTTATCTGTCGTAGGAATAGTATTACTCATTTCAAGAACATCAAACTTGCTACAAGCCTTTTTAATTGGCGGTATTGTCGATGAAGCAAAACTAGATTCTTCTATTGATTTAGAGCATATTATACGTCTCGTTTTATTATCTGCTTCTGTCGGTACATTGCTCGCGATTATACTTTATCCAACTTTGACAAAGCTATTTGGATATGTCATTCAAAACTTTGAAACAGATGGTTCATTCATTCGAATGATGAAAACAAATAACATTCAAAAATTAAAGTACACAAAAAAATATGTACGCTTCCCTAAATTCGAAATGATTCATCGCATGAGGATCGGTGGTATCCCAAAGCGTATTATGCTTATTAACATGTTTGCTACTGCCATTTATACAGCGGGTGTCCTTTCAGCCCTTTACGCTTCCTTTTTAAACCCAGATTACGCAACAAATGCAAGTACAGCTTCCGGCCTTGTTAATGGTTTTGCTACTATTTTATTAACAGTACTACTCGATCCACGCATTGCTTTATTAACAGAGCGAGCTTTACAATCAGAAAAGGGTGCTGAAGCAATGAGTAAAATGTATGGTTGGCTAATGATTTCTAGACTTCTCGGCACCTTATTAGCGCAACTTTTATTTGTACCAGGTGCTTACTGGATTTTATGGATTATTGAGCTTATGCATTAATTCACTCTCTAAAAAAAGTAGGTGTAATATCAAATGACTATTAAAACCGAACAAGATATTATCCAATTGATACAAAATGATCCGTGGATGATGAATGTATTACAAATGGCAAAATCACTAGGGCTACCTGATTGGTGGATTTGCGCCGGGTTTGTTCGTTCTAAAATTTGGGATACTTTACATAACTACGAAGTACGAACAGCTACACCAGATGTTGATGTCATCTATTTTGATCAATTACATAAAGATGAGACATACGAACAATCGTTAGAAACGAAACTAATGAATATTGATACTACTATCCCTTGGTCAGTAAAGAATCAAGCTCGTATGCATGTGGTGAATAACATACCACCATATTCTTCTTCTATTGATGCTATTTCTAAATTTCCCGAAACAGCAACCGCTTTAGGAGTTACGCTTGACGAACAGAACAATGTCATATTAACGTCTCCATGCGGAATTGAAGATGTGCTTTCATTACAAGTGAAACCTACACTTCATTTTCTTGAAACGAAAGAACGAATACATATGTACAAAAAAAGAGTTATGAAAAAGAATTGGCAAAGCAAATGGCCTAACATTACAATCACTTATCCAGAAATTTAAAAAGGGTGCTTCTCATTATTAGAAGCACCCTTTCTTTTTTTATTTCAAAAAATCAATGACTGTTTCAGCGAATCGATCTGCTTCTTCACAATGTGGCGTATGACCACTCTCTTCAAACACGATATACTTACCATTTCGAGCATCTCGATTAAATACTTCAATTTGCTTTTCACACGTTACTACATCATATTTCCCTACAATTAGCAGCATAGGATTTTTCACTTCTTGCAGTTTTAATAGAAATGATTTATAAATCTCTCCCTCATCTTTTAATCTTCTAAAGTGAATCTCTGAACGTCTTGCAAATTCTCCCCACTCTTCATCACTATATAAATTATAGTCAGTTTTATCCTCCTTATTTTCATAAATCTCCATTCGTTTTTCTTCTAATTCACCACTTAATGTTATATAGGCCTCTAATAACTCTTCTGGACTAGCATTACTTTCTGAAAAATCTAGGCATTCTTTCGCCTCTTTTTCTTTTCCATACCTCTTCAATAGCTGTGCTGTCTTTTGCAATAAAGCTCTACTTGTTAATGAAAAATCAAAAGTTGGCCCTTCAAATATTATTTTCTCTATTGAATTTGGATATGTCGCCGCATATAACAATGCTAAATATCCACCGAAAGAATGTCCAATTACAGACCATTTCTCAATTCTTAATACTTTTCTTAGTTCCTCACAGTCTTCAATTAGATCATTTAGTCCAAAAGGTTCTTCTTCGGTAATTACTTCTGAACGACAAACCCCTCTTTGATCTATCATAGTTACATATAAGGAGTTTTTTAATCGTTCCGCTTGATGAAATGAAAACTCATAACAACTTTCACCTGGACCACCGAGCAAGTATAATACTGGTTTATTTTTAGGGTTTCCATGTGTTTCAACGTATAGCTTTTCCCCTCTAATGTTCATGTATTTCCCAAATTCAATCAAATTCGTCTTTATGATCATCACCTCATTTTTCACTGAATATTATAACATTTCACTTTAAATAATCCCTATTACATTTAAAAAGACGATAATTATTGCAAGTGGCGCTACAAATCGAAGTAAAAACACCCAACAAGTAAATACTTTCTTTCCGTAATTTCCACCTACAAAAAATTCAGCTTCTAACACTTTCTTTTCCATTTTGAATGATACGAAAATACTAATAAATAATGCTCCGAGCGGCATTAATATATTACTAGATAAGAAGTCTATCGCATCAAAAATGTTCTTCCCAAAAATCGTAATATCACTCCATACTCCAAATGATAAAGCAGATGGTATACCTATTAGGAAAATGCAGAAACCGATGATCCATGATAGTTTATTTCTTCTTTCTTGTTCACCATTTGCTAATGCTGAAACAACCGTCTCTAGTAGAGAAAATGCCGATGTTAATGTGGCAAATGTAAATAGCGCAAGAAATACTGTTAAGAACAATCCTCCTAATGGGATTTGACTAAATACAGATGGTAATACGATAAATAGTAAGCCTGGTCCTTCTGTCGGCTCCATTCCTAATGAAAATACTGCCGGGAATATAGCAAGTCCTGCAAATAAAGAAACGAATAAATTCAATCCAACAATTGTTATTGCTGATTTTGGTAAACTTTCTTTTTTATTTAAATACGAGCTATACGTAACCATAATTGAAATTCCGATACTAATCGCAAAGAATGATTGACCCATTGCGAACAAAATACTTTCTGAAGTAATCTTTGAAAAATCTGGTTGTAAGAAAAACTTCACACCTTGCATCGCATTATCAAGTGTTAATGAACGAATAATAAGAGCGACAAATAATACGAACAATGCTGGTAGCATATATTTACTTGCCTTTTCAATTCCGTTTTGTACACCTTTTGATACAACCCATATCGTTATGAACATAAAAGCGAAATGGCCCATAATAGCCCAAACGGGATTTCCAATTGTTTCAGTAAATAACGAACCGTAATTTTGTCCTGGAGTAATAAGTTGTCCTGTTACTCCTCGGAAGAAATAAATTAAAACCCAGCCACCTACAACGCTATAAAAAGATAACAATATAAAACAAGTTCCAACGCCAAGACGTCCAATCCAGTGCCATCCTGTATTTGGTGCGATACTTTTAAATGCTCCAACTGCTTGTTTCTGTGTACTGCGTCCAATCATAAATTCAGCTATAAGTAGCGGTAGTCCAATTAATACAGTAAATAATATAAAGATTAAAAAGAATGCTCCTCCCCCGCTCTTTCCAGCGATATAAGGAAACTTCCATATTGCGCCAAGTCCAATTGCTGATCCTGCTGCTGCCATTATAAAACCTAATTTCGAAGTCCATTGCTCCGTCTGTTTCATCTTATTTTCCTCCTAATTAAATCTTTTTATATAAATAATTAAATTTTATAAACCTATCCAAATAAACCCTCCATTTCTTTTTCTATAAAATAAAAAATGGCCCAGCATCTCTTTATATAAAGAGACGCTAAGCCATTTGCTTAACGCGGTACCACCCTTATTGATTCCATTATGAATCCACCTTAGTAGTAATCGTTTGATTACAAACCTAATATCGAAGGTTAACCGTTAAGATTTACTAAGAATGTGATTCCGTTCCACCTTACTGCTCCTAGGCGAGTTCAGGATGTCATTTGACTATGTCGCACCAACCCATAGCTCTCTGCACAAATACATGACCTTACTACTCCTATTCAACACATTTTAATATTTAGAATATATTTTCTTTTGAAATTAATATGAAGTATATCGGTTATATTTGTTACTGTCAAGGTATATATTAATTTTTTGCCGAAAAGGTTTTTTATAAACTTTCAATGTAAAAATGGAAGAACAGTGAAAAAGAATCTTCGCGATAATCGCGAAGATTCTTTTTTATGGTGTAAGACGTGTACAATCTCTCGGAAAAGCACTTGCCTCCCGTACGTTTGTTAGTTCTAAAAGTTTATATACGATTCTTTCTAATCCAATCCCAAATCCACCATGCGGCGGACATCCGTAACGAAACGTATTTAAATAAGATTGGAATTTTTCCGGATGCAATCCTTTTTCTTTAAAAGAATCAAGTAACATATCATAGTTATGAATTCGCTCCGCACCTGAAGTTATTTCTAGCCCTTTATACAATAAGTCAAATGAATCTGTAATAGCTGGATTCTCTTTATTTGGCATCGTATACATCGGCCGTGCTTCTTTCGGATAATGTGTGATGAAGACAAAATCGCTATTATATGTTTCTTGTACATATTTCCCTAGTAACTTTTCACCTTCTGTATCTAAATCCCCAATCGGCGATTCTTTCCGGTACTTCCTTTTCAAAATTTCTTGTGCTTCTGATAATGTAATTTTAGGTATTTCAGTAATAACAGGCATTGTAATTTGTAATAGCTGCAATTCTTTTTCACACTTTTCTCCTACTTGTTGAAACATATATCGTAAAACATCTGTTTCTAATTGCATCACTTCATAAAAATCATTTATAAATCCAAGCTCTACATCTAACGATATATATTCATTTAAATGTCGTGAAGAGTTATGATGTTCAGCCCGGTACACAGGAGCAATTTCAAAAACACGTTCGAGTCCTCCCGCTACCATCATTTGTTTATAAAATTGTGGTGATTGAGCTAAATACGCTTCTTTTTGGAAATATGGAAGCTTAAAAACATTTGCTCCTCCTTCTGCCCCTTGTGAGACAATTTTCGGAGTAAATACACGTGTGAAATCGTTCTCTATTAGAAATTCACTAAAGCTTTGAACGAGTGTCGATTTCACTTTAAAAATCGCCGCGATTCGCTCATGTCTTAATGATAATACCCGCTCATTCAACAGTTGATCTAAGCCAACTTGTAGCTTCTTTTTATTTATTTCAAATGGAAGTGGTTCTGCACCATTTAAAACTTTCACCTTACGTGCAAGTATTTCAACACCTAATTCTGTTTTCGGTGTCTCTACTATTTCTCCAAGTATTTGGACGACACTTTCAACATCTACTCTATATCCAGCTAACTCGTTTTCTAATACACATTGAATAACTCCCGTTCGGTCCCTTAATAATAAAAAACTAACATTCCCTAGATGACGAATCTTTTTTACCCACCCTTGTAGTAATACAACCTTTCCGCTATGCTCCGTACATTCTCGTGTGAGTGAACGCTTCATTATTTGATCCATTATATTTCCCTCCACTAATTTTATTTTTATTTACGTTATTGTTATTGTCATCATCATCATCCACGGTCACTCACCTCCTTTCAAAGAATACAAAAATCCGCCCCTATAATAGGGACGGATTTTTCCGCGGTACCACCCAAATTGTCATAATGACCATCTTAGTCCTGATAACGGTAGGTACCGTTTGCTTTTACTAATAATCACGTTCAAAGCAACACTCACAGGTGTCTTTCCATCATGCGGTATCGCAATCTTTCCAGCAGCCGATTGCTCTCTGTAGACCCTTGCATCATGTACTTTTCCTAATCATCACTTTTTATATTTACAGAGTATTCTATCTCTTTATTTTATAAAACGCAAGCGTTTTTAGAAAAATATTGCGATTTCTCACTATACAGACCCCTTCTAAAGATATGTAATACGAACATTGAACTCTATACAATTATCATTTGATAGCTTAGAAATATTTTATCCTTCTCAAATTCTTTCAATTGAACTTTTTCCATTTTATTACATAAAATCCACATTTCCCACGCATATTATTATTAAAGTTTTATCGGAGGTGTACATATGAAAAAAACAATTAGTTTCTTTCTCCTATTATTATGCTTAGTTGTAGTTAATGAAGCATATGCCTATTCACCAAAATCTTTACCAATCTCTCAAAATTCTGATCAATGGCAAGTGAATATTGATGAAGTGAAAAAAACGAGTGGAAAATTGTTGCAACCTAAAAAAGGTGTATTTCAAACATATCATTTCTCTGTAAAAAATCTTGGGAAAAATGAAGTGTATAATGTACAAGTTGAAGCTTTTCGGAATGAACCAAATACGAAAACAAAGTATGAACTCTTTTCCAGAAAAGAAGGTCGT
Organism: Bacillus cereus; assembly: GCF_015071065.1. Taxonomy (GTDB): domain Bacteria; phylum Bacillota; class Bacilli; order Bacillales; family Bacillaceae_G; genus Bacillus_A; species Bacillus_A cereus_BA. The sequence goes on from NZ_VOVA01000005.1 coordinate 221,478, forward strand.
CTAGCAAGTGAAAAAACTGGATTTGAACATGCTAATTTTCCTGTTTCCACAAAGGCAGATGAAATTGACGTTATGATTACTTGGCAAGAACATCCTTTCCAATCCATGCGAAACGGTCAAAAAGTTGAATCTAGAAAATTTAAAGAGCATTTTGTTTTTAAAGAAGAAGTAAAGTAAACTCATCAACCTTTGTTCGTAAGTCGATATATGTCCATTATCGCTGATATAATTTAATTTACTAGTACCAGTCCTCGAACAAATTAAAAACGTCGTGGCTTATAAATGCCACGACGTTTTATATTAATTCGTACTAATTCCTCTCGCTGTCCAAATTCGATCAATTTCAGCTGCGTGTTGTCCGCCGTATAAAAGAGCATCTGCTTGCTTAATCGCTTTCGCTCCATCACGGAATTTCGCATTTGGCGTTAATGACCAATGTGATTGTAAAATAATTTTTGTTGCTACATCCCGTCCAAAAGCTTGCGCCATTTCATATTGACCTTGAGCCCATATTTCCCCGTCATTATGCACTTCATTCGTTATATCTTTCGGATATACTTTATTCGTATCTAATCGGCGTAAGCACGTTGGATCTGAAGTAGAATAAGCTGTCGCATCCCATTCTCCAATGCAAGCTTTCCCGTATCCTGTCGTCGATACCGCATCTTCATAAGTAGCACCTAAGAAATCTCCAAATCCTTCTCCCATCGCTCCGCCTTCTGGGGAACTACCGAAGCCAGGTACTTGGTTATCTTGAATCGAATGTCCATATTCATGCGCGATAATGCCAGCATCTTCTGCATCATCTACTCCGCCAGTACCGAAAGTTAAAGCTTTCGTTGATGGAGAATAGAATGAATTATCGTCAGTTGTACCATTTACATTCACTTTAATCGAACGTTTATTAATATTTTGAAAGCCTAATCCTTGAATGTAACGCTGTAATGTATCAATATGATAATACGACATAACATCTTCAAAGCTATCATTTGCACGTGTATAGTTAAATTGTAAGTTTGTAGATTTCGTCTTCGCTTTTGATGAAATTGTTACATACTCCCCAATTAAAAACCCACTACCATCTAAACCTTTTAGAGTAACGGTTTTCAATTGATTCGTTAGAGCTGTTGAATCTGCATCTTTATTATCCTTTAACCCTGCTAAACTACCACTTGATACGACAGGATTAGGTAAAAATACTTTCCCTGTTCCTTCTGCTTTTCGGTTTATATCAACCTTTTTAATTAACTTTCCATTTTCCGCGTCAATAAATGTTTCCCATGCTCCGAAAGGTTTATTCGAATGGACTAAAACTTTGTATACTGGGATAGCTACTCCATCCTCAATAATATATCCAAATTCTTTCTCTGTAGGAGCCCATAGATTTTGCTCACTTTCTCCTCCAACATACGCCATTGATTTTTGTTCAGCATCTTTTTCACTAATCTTATTCGCTATTTCTTTCACACTTTGAACCGCCTGGTAATCAGACACAGCAAGTACTCCTTGTCCCTGTCCATTAATAGTAACTGTTATTTGTTTAGAAAATACAGGAGCACCATTGACTACTTGTTGGAATCTAACATATGAAGCTACTGACGTTTCTGTTGTAGAAATATATTGTAAGTCTGAAAGGTCTGCCTTCAATCCATATTCCGTAGCATGTCCTTTTAAATATTCAATTGCTTTTTTCTGTGGTGAATAAGCTTCTAGCTTTACTTGCTGTTGTTTTTCCAGTGCTGAAACAGTAGAAATTGTCCCCATTACTAATGGCACAGTCATTGCCATTGCCACCATTTTTTTGTTTAACATAGAACCACTCCCCCTAATAAATTGAAACCTTTACCCCATTCCTATAAGGCTATTTACTGTCCACAAGTAACGAAATAAAGTGAATCTACGAGTAATTCTATACGAGCAATTCTATTACCTTTACATTTAAGGTGAGTGAAATTTTCTCAATATTTATGTGTAAAATGAGAAAAATACTGTATAAATATATTTTCTTAACTTTATACTTTTTAAAATTATGTATTAAAAAATCGATATTTTTTACCTAACGGTAGGTTTAAAATAAAAATAATTCATGATATGTTTTATGAAAGGAGGCGTTACAATGAGTAAAAGTGAAGAAACACTCTCTTCAATAACAGAGGCAAGTTACCGTTTATTCGCTGAGAATGGTATTGCTAAAACAACTAACTTATTCGATGATTGCCGAGGACGTTGGTATCGCCAAGCCATCTATTTATTATTACTTTAAATCTAAAGATGCTTTAATCGAAAGTATTTTTAATGAATTATGCGAAGCGATGCAGTTCTCCTCATTCTTTCGTACAGAAGAATTTACGAAAAAGAATTTCATTGAGAAATGTATTGAAATTGGCTTTAAAATGATAGACGAACAACAGAAAGATCCTTATTTTAATCGTGTATTACAAGAATATGTATTACTATCTTCAAGAAACGATATGTACAAAGATCGATTACTAACTGTACAAACAGAATATTTAAACGGATTTGAATCACTCCTAACAAAAGCAAATGAACTTCAACTCATCCAAAATAAAAATCTAGTTTCAAAAGCTCATATGTTGGCATTAGTACTTGATAATATCGGAAACTTCATGATGTTTGATGTAAATATGAATTATAAACAAATATGGATTGAAGCTGTCCACAACATATTCGAAAAAAGTGATTCATATGAAAACTAAAAAACGAATTATCGGCTTAGATTTTGCTAGAGCGTGGGCGATGCTTGGAATGTTACTAGTTAATTTCATGGTGATAACAGGGGCGGAAGGAAATGGACCTCCTCTGTTAAAAACCTTTATGTCACTTTTTGAAGGTAGAGCTTCTGCCTTGTTTGTTATACTTGCTGGGATTGGCATAACTTTAATGACTAAATCATCTGTCGCTAGCCAAAAGAAAATAAAAATCAATACCAGCCGAATATTGATTTGGAAACGATCACTATTCTTATTTATTTTAGGATTATTATTGTATGTAATGGAATGGACGGGAGATATTTTACACTACTACGGCGTTTACCTTTTCATCGCTGCATTACTAATTACTGTACGAAGAACTATGTTAATATGGCTTTCTATCATTATTTTACTTACTGCACAATATCTCCAACTTACTTTCAACGCCTTCGAAGGATGGGGAGGCACAATTCCATTTATAAACTATATAGACTTTTGGACCTTTAAAGGATTTCTTCGCAACTTACTTTTTAATGGCTATCACCCTATTTTTCCTTGGTTTTCATTCTTCTTAATCGGTATGATAATTGGCAGATTAGATCTTCATAATAGGAAAATTAGACATAGATTTCTCTTACTCGGTATAACAGTAACGATAATTATAGAGCTGTTGTCCAAAGCATTAACTCACCTTTTTATCCCATACATTGGTGAGGAAGCATCTACATTTTTGTTTAATACAGGCCCTATTTTACCAAATATGTTATACGTCGCATCTGCTGCAGGATCCGCTATTGCTATATTAATAATTTGCCTCCATCTTACTGAAAAATATGAAGAGAATTGGTTTATTACATCCATTGTACAAACCGGCCAATTAACATTAACTCATTATGTAAGTCATGTATTTATCGGTATTGGGATATTGATTCTATTAAATAGAATGGAACATCAAACACTATTATTCGTTTTACTATTTGCTACTGGATTTTTCATTTTCAGTGTTTTATTTAGCGTGTTATGGAGAAAGAAATTTTCTAGAGGCCCTATCGAATGGATTATGAGAAAATTGGCCGGATAAAGTGAAACTTTAATCAGTGGGGGTTTTGTCCATCTCCCACTGATTATTAACCCTCACCAATCGGGCTTTTACGGGCAGCCCGACTCTCACCTCGCATTCGCCGAATTTTGAGGTGGGAGTATTACTGCCCATAAATAGCGGAATAATCTCCTAGCATGCAAAAAGGAAGTTGGAATGATTCCAACTTCCTTTTTTCTTTAATTAGCCGCGTTTAATTTAATTCGCACTTTTGTCTCACCTAAAGAAAGTTCATCGTCCTCATTCGTTAAGTGACCAAATGTAAATTGCTTGACGAGTAAGTTTTCTTCCAATAAACCTTTATGATTCGTTAACGTTTGCTGTAGTTCTTCTTCTGTATCAAGAATTACATCCACTCGTAAATTAACCGGTAAATTCAACTGCTTACGATATTCTTGAACTGCACGAATAAATTCACGTGCTACTCCTTCTTGTAACAATTCCTCAGTTACATTCGTATCTAACATAACCGTATATTGTCCGTTAGTCGTATTTGAGAATCCTGATTTCGCAACTTTCTCTACTAATACATCTTCAGCCGTGACGATTACTTCTTCCCCTGCTGTTGCTTCATATACTGTTTTCTCTGTTGATACAAAATTTTGTACTTCTTCTTGTGATAATTGTTTTAACCACCCGTTTACTGCATTCACATTTTTACCAAACTTCGGTCCCGCTGTTTTAAAATTCAACTTTAATTGATATGATGTGTATTTCGATTCATCCAGTTCAACATGGAATGCTTTCACATTTAGCTCATCCATTACGATATCACGATAAGATTCCCAATCGATATCATTTTCGTTATGCTCAAGTAATACCAGCTCTGCTAACGGCTGTTTTACTTTTAATGAATGTTGATTACGATTACTTCTTCCAAGTTCAACAACTTGTAAAACAGCATCCATTTCTGCTTCTAACTCAGGCTGGATAAGTGATTCGTCTACAACCGGATAATCTGCTAAATGAACGCTGCTTCCTTCTAAATTCAGATGAATATCCTCCGCTACAAACGGTGTAAATGGTGCGATTAATTTACTAATTGTTACAAGCACTTCATGAAGTGTTTCATACGCAGCTGCTTTTTCAGGATTCATACCAGATTCCCAAAAACGATTGCGTGAACGTCTTACATACCAGTTACTCACTTCATCTACAAGAGCAGCAATTTCACGAGCTGCATTCGTAAATTGATAATCATCAAGTGCAGTTCTTACCTTTCTCGTTGTGCTATGCAATCTTGATAACACCCATTCATCTAATTTCGTACGTTTAATTTCATACTTTTCTTTCGGATTATATTCATCTAAACTTGCATATAAAACATAGAAGCTATACACATTGACTAACGTATCTACAAATTTAGATTTCGCTTCTTGTACTGTTCTTTCAGAAAATCGTTTCGCATTCCACGGCGCACTATCAACGAGTAGAGCCCACCTTAAAGCGTCAGCACCAAACTTCTCTACTAAATCAACAGGATCTAGTGCATTCCCTTTACTTTTAGACATTTTCTGTCCTTCTTCATCTAGAACATGCCCTAATGATAATACTCGTTTATATGGTACTTTCCCTGTATATAGTGCTGATACCGCTAATAAACTATAAAACCAGCCGCGTGTTTGATCAATTCCCTCCGCAATTACATCTGCTGGAAACTGTTCTTCAAATAACGCTTTATTTTCAAACGGGTAATGATATTGCGCAAAAGGCATGGAACCACTATCAAACCAAACATCAATTACTTCTGGTGTTCGATTCATTGTACTTCCGCATTTCCCGCAGCACACTTGTACTTCATCTACATATGGCTTATGCAATTCTAAATCTTCAGGTGTTTCTTTTGTACTATGCTTTCTTAATTCAGCAATACTTTTCGGTGAAAATTGATGATCACAACTTTCACATTCCCATACGTTTAACGGTGTTCCCCAATATCTATTTCGGCTAATATTCCAGTCCACCATATTTTCTAAAAACTTACCAAAGCGTCCGTACTTCATATGATCTGGATACCACGTGACAGAATCATTATTTTGTAAAAATGTTTCTTTAATCTCAGTAGTGCGGATTAACCAGCTTTCTCCTGCATAATAAAGTAACGGTGAATCACAGCGCCAACAGTGTGGATAGCTATGCTCATATTTTTCTTTATGATATAGTAAACCTTCCTTCGCTAAATAACGAACGATATCAACGTCACAATCTTTTACAAATTTCCCTTTCAAAAATGGTACTGCTTCTGTATACTCACCTTTTTCATCTACAACATGTAAGAACGATAACCCTTCACTTTGAACGACTTTATAATCGTCCTCCCCATATGCTGGAGCGATATGAACGAGTCCTGTACCACTATCTGCAGTTACAAAATCTGCTGCAATTACGTGGTACCCATTTGTAACTTCCTTCATCGGAAACGGTGCTGTATATGAAATATTTAATAATTCTTCTCCTTTATGAACAGAGACTACTTCATAATCTTCTTTTAGCACTTCTTGCACACGATCTTTTGCAACAATGTATACATACCCTTCTTGTTTCACTTTAACGTATTCCATATTTGGATGTACGGCAAGTGCAACATTTGCGGGGAGTGTCCACGGTGTTGTCGTCCATCCAAGGAAATATTCATTTTCACTATCTTTCACTTTAAACTTAACTGTCGCGCTTAAATCTTTCACTGTTTTATACCCTTGTGCAACTTCATGTGAACTAAGAGATGTTTGACAGCTTGGACAGTACGGTGAAACTCTATGCCCTTTATATAACAAACCTTTTTCATGAATCGTCCCTAAAATATTCCATACACTTTCGATATATGGATTCTCTAGAGTAACATACGGATCATCCATATCTACCCAATATCCAATGCTCTCCGTGAATTCACGCCACTGCTTCTCATATGTGAATACACTCTCTTTACACTTTTGAATAAATGGTTCAATTCCGTACTCTTCGATTTCATGTTTACCTGAAATACCAAGCTGTTTTTCTACGCCTAATTCTACAGGTAATCCATGTGTATCCCATCCGGCTTTTCTTAAAACTTTATATCCAGCCATCGTTTTATATCTCGCTACTAAATCTTTAATTGCCCGCCCAAGTGCATGGCCGACGTGTGGTAATCCGTTCGCAGTTGGTGGCCCTTCATAAAACACAAAAGATTGTGCACCTTCTCGATTCTGAATTGATTGCTCGAAAATACTTTGTTCGTTCCACTGCTTACGAATACGTGTTTCTCTCCCTACAGCTGACTCTTTTACATCTACTTTTTTCATGTACAATCACTCCTTTGAATTTTTTAAAAGCACACAAAAAACCCGTCCCTATGAAGTAGGGACGGGTTTACCCGCGTTACCACCCTAATTCTATTAGCTTTTCACTAATAGCACTTAGCAACGTACTAACATACGCGTTCTTTGTAACGGTAGACATCCGTCCGAGCTTACTTTATTCAGCCACGGCTCCTCGGAGATGATTTTCAAATAACGTCTGCACACCGGATTTCAGCAATACACCGGCTCTCTGGGGAACAGCTCACTATTTTACTCTTTCTCGTCTTCAGATTTGTATACTTTATTAAAAGTTATTTTATGTCATTCAACAATTAATTGTCAACCAATTCAAAACATATTTTTATTTATACCCTCTTGCTCTATTCTTATACAATTACTTTTCAAATTCTCGCAATCCAGCTAAATCTTCATCTTCCTCTGCAAGTTCAGCGAAAAATCCTGTTTCATCTTCACGAAGCACAATTTCAAGTTCATCTCTTGCCTCTTCATTTCTGTTTAATAATGTTAAATAACAAGCATGATCATATCTTGCTAACAAGTTAGTAGCATCAATTGCTAATATTTCACTTGTTATTTTTTCTGCCTTTGTCGTTTGCCCATCTCTATGATACGAAGATGCTAAAGCTAGAAGAATTGCCGTTTCATTTGGATGATGTATAGAAGCATCTTCTAATAAATAAATCGCATCCTCATACCTCTCTTGACTTTGATATACTTCTGCTAAAGCAAGGAATCCTCTACTTACAAATGGTATTTTCTCAATTAATTGCAAGTAAATTTTTTCGGCTTTTCTCCCTTCTCCGGTCTTACATAATACATTCGCTTGTAAAAGAAGAGTATCATAATCATCCGGTAGCTCTCGAACCATTTGTTTCGTTAATTCAAAAGCATCTCGTAACATAGCTTCTTCTTCACACTCAATGAAAAGATTTACAAGTTGCTTCGCTACGTCATAATCCCACTTATTTTCTAACGATGTTTGTAAAATCTCTATCGCTTCTTTATTCATCGCCGCATTCTCATAAAATATTGCGAAACGCTGCGCTACCATACTATTTTTTGGGTTTAACTTCAAGGAGATTTCAAATAAATCAATAATAACTGTAATCATTGAAATTTCCTGCGCACGATTTTTCATGCGATAAAATGCTCTTGTAAATATAGATTTTTTCGGTTGCTCATTTTGCTGCCTTTCTACTAATCTTTCGGCAACCGCAGTAGCTGCATACATAAATGCTGTACTTCTTTCTGCTTTTTTCACCTTTAGCGTATGAAGTACGTCTCGTATTTGGGATAATTTTTTATGTTGTTCCATTGCTTTTACGTACACACCAAATATACGTTCACTTTCCAAATCTTTATGCATTACTTTCAGCGCAACTTCGATTGCTTCTGCACTCTGCTTTTTAACTAGCACTTTCGCATAATGATATAGTACTTCCACATGCTCTTCATCTATTTTCATTGCATATTCGATATATTCTTTTTCTTTATCTATGTCATTCATCGCGCCAAACACGTATGCAATCGCATCTAAACGCCATGTTTCAGGAACTTCTTCCGCTAATTTTTCTAATTCAACTAGCAATTCTTCCTGAAGATTCATTTCTAATGAAAGCTGCGCTAAATATTCCATATTTATATGCATTGGTTCTTCTTTCATCGCCTGGACCATATGATTTTGTTCTTTGGAACGATTCTCTTCTTTTTCGTATATTTCAGCAAGCTGCAAATGTACACCTAAGAAATTCTTATCCATTTCTAAACATGTTTCATACGCATGCTTCGCTTCTTGAAATTGTCCTAACGCCATGAATGTTTCACCGATACGGAAATACGGCAATGAATCTTGTTTTTTCTTAAGTGCATCATTATACCGTTTTATCGCCTGATCATACTGTCCAATAGATTCATATAAAACACCAGCGTAACAACCGTATTCAATTACATCCGCTTTTTCTTTTTCTAACGTTCTTAAAAATGCTATGCCTCGTTGTACAAAAGCTGTGTCTTTTATTCGATTTACATACTCATCCAACACGCTCGCTATATTAGCGTATACTCTTCGTATACCATTCTCTAATTTAGAAAGTGCAAGTTTTAACTCTTTTTCATCCTCGCCTAATGCAATTTCAGCATCCCATAGCACCATGCCAGCATTCATAAGGAAATCTTGATTGTCTTCAAATTGCTTATTGATACTAACAAGATAGTTTTTTGCATCCTTATATTGTTCTTTTGCCATATAAACTTGAATTAAACCGAAATGGGAATATACATCTTCATTATTTTCTTCTAAAGAACGCTTATATATAGTTTCCGCTTCTTCAAGTTCATCATTTTGAAAATGCACATCTCCTAAACGAACATATAAAGATGCCTGATCTTCACAATTTTGAATTCCTTGTAATAGAATTTCCTTCGTACTTTTCTCATCATCCAAATCTGATTCATAGATTTCCGAAAGCTTCGTATATAAATACGCTGCCGTTTTATCTAATTGAATCGCTACTTTAAGTCCTTTTACCGCCAAATAAACTTTCCCTAAATGCTGAGCACATCTTGCACGTTCATACCATATGTGAGCTTCATACTTATATTCTTTTAGTAAATCATTAAAGAATCCATATGCTTCTTCATATCGTTCTAAATCTATTAAAATTAAACCGTGATTTACAAGTGTAAACCTTTCTGGGCTACGTTCTATAGCTGTTAAAGAATACTCTAGCCCCTTTTCGGATTGATCCATATACATGTATGATAATGCTAAGAAACTCCACGCAACTGGTTGATCTGCATCCAATTGTAATGATGAACGAAAACTAGCAATCGCTTCTGCATAATTATCTTGCTCAAAAGAATAACGTCCATTTATAAAATGATACAACGCTTGATTGCTTTTCTTCTCCACACTTTGAAGCATATGTCCTGCTTTTTCCATATCTTGCAGACGAATAAAACACTGTGCACTATGCAATTTCACAAAGTCAGAGCTCGGAAACTTTTCCATTAATTTTTCTATACAAAACTGAATAAAATCTTTATCTACTTCAGCATCTAAATGTTTAATCGTATATAGCCAAGTGTTTGGATTTTCACTTGTTTCTTTTAAAAATAGTACTAACTTTTCAATTCCCTCTTTATCTTGCTCAGCTAAATGATCTGTAAGAGAAAAGATTGTTTTATAATAAGTGTGTTCTTCCTCATTTAAAAATGAAAGTTGTTCCATTCTATCTTTTGGTATAAACGTAATAGCTAAACAATCTGTATAACGATATTTTTCTTGCAACTTATCATATTCCACAAGAATCGGTTCCAAGAAATTCGGATCTTGAATATAAAAAGCTTGCAGTACATCGTCATAACCAGAAAGCACTTGTACATGGGAAGCGTGCTCAATATCTATACTTAATAAAACGGGAATACCTTGATTGAGTAACTTCTTATAATTTTCCTCATTCCCTTGAAAATAACGATATTCGTAACCTTGCTCTTCTATATATGTAACTGTATCTGAAAACTTAGAACCTGTTACATCAAAAATATGTTGTGCAATTTCATCTTGCGTACGTTTTTCTCCCCATACCCCTAACATCATTTCCAAACTAGTCGGAACGCAATAGTTATCCTTTTGTACAACCGGAACTATCGGTAAGCGCACCTTTTTTCCATCAGGATTTTTTTCTATATGATGATATAGAGAATTTTTTAAACTCTTTTCACTTTTCAATAGTGCTTGCAAATCGTGAATATTATTCATCTTATAAAATGCTTCTGCACGTAAATGTATAAAATAAGTTGTATATGCATGATGCGGAAGCATATGATTAATTTTATCTATTACCACTAACATTTCTTCATAGCGCTCTAAATCTAATAAATATTTTACTTTTTCAAAATAGAAATATGGTACTTGAGGGAACTTTGCAATCGCATCATTAATGAGTTGTAATGCTCGCTGCTGTTCACCTTTATATGCATATAATTGCGCTAATAAGTACGTAGCTAACTCTTCACAATCTTTATGCTGCTGACCGGATAAAAGTTGTTCCTCTGCTTTCTCCCACTCACCAGTCTGTATAAATAAGTAACCCCATTTATCAAAAACTGCACGCGTACTATGCTTTTCCGCCTTTTGCATATAGGCATAAGCCTCTTCATTGCGCTTCATATCTAACAAACATCTAACTAACGTAAAATATGCTTTCGTTAAAACATCCGCATCAGTTTCCTCTTCATTTACCTCTTCCAAAGAATCTTTTAATAATTGTTCAGCATCAAGGATTTTACGCTCATCAATTAACTCATCACAATATAAAGAGAGCGTTCTCATATTTGGGAATTTTTTATACGTATAACGAATTAAAAAAGAGCTATATTGATGCATCAACCCTTCATCAGCAAGACGAATTAACGTATCAAACTCCTTGGGTGACGAGACGTTAGAAAGCCAGTTCTTCACGTATGATAACTTATTCGTTTCTTTTATATGTGCAATTTCATTATTTATCTCATGTAATCCATCTACAAATCTCTTTTCTTTCAAACAAATTTCTAATTGTTTAAAATCTAGCATGCATTCACCTCAAATTATTATTTATACTGCCATTTGCAAGCAGTATTCTAACCTACTTGCTTAGATTTTACACATCATATAGTATGCATTCAACTAAAACCTCATATAATGAACGATATTATTTAATATTATTCAAGTTTATAACTAAATATCTTAAAACGATACTTTTTCTCGTTATATTGTTTAATTTGACGAAATAACATGTATTATTCGAAGATGGGTTTTATCTTCTTTTTTGAGGCTTCATTCAGTGAATGAAATTATATCAACGATTTCCTGAATATATCTATCGTAACTCAAAAAATATCAATGACTCGACAAGATATATCGATTTACCGACAAAAACGCCAATCATCCTCTCTACAAATATTTTAATTGATTTCGCAACAAAATTATAGAGTTCTTACACTTCGTATCATATAACTCCTTATAGTTAAGAGGTTTATTCAAAAAAGCAAAAAAACAAACCGAATAAATGATTCATCCGGTTTGTCTTTTTGTTTCTATATTACACTTTATTTTGTATATATCATTCACAGTTCATTACCAAAGTAACGTATATAATTGTCATTATACATTAAGTGGATTCTTTCCATTTCTTTTTACATCTCCTCAGGAGCCTCCACCCCAAGTAAACGTAATCCTTCTTTTAATACAACCGTCACAGCATAAGCTAATGCGAGTCTACTCTCTTTCTCTTCGTTCTCTTCTAATATACGAACATTACCGTAATATTTATTGAACGCTTGTGCTACATCTAATACGTATTTTGAAATAATAGATGGCTCATTTTTGTTGAAGGCCGCTTCAATTACTTGCGGGAATTTGTTGAGTAATTTTACTACACTCCAGCTATAATCATCTTTTAATGCAAAAGTACACGTTTCAAATTCGACACTTTCTTTTCTTAAAATAGAGCAAGCACGCGCGTGTGTATATTGTACGTACGGTCCTGTTTCTCCTTCAAATTTCAACATATTTTCTAATGAGAATTCGATATTATGCATACGCTCATTTTTCAAATCGTGGAAAATGACTGCCCCAACACCGACTTGTTTTGCCACTTCTTCTTTTTGTTTTAAATTAGGGTTTTTCTCTTCAATATTTTGTTTCGCAAGTGCAACAGCTTCTTCTAGCACTTCTTCTAATAAAATAATTCTGCCCTTTCGTGTCGACATTTTCTTACCATCTTTTAATATGAACCCGAACGGTACATGTTCCATACCATCGACCCAGTCATAACCCAGCTTTTTTAATACAGTGAAAAATTGATTGAAATGTAAGCTTTGTTCTGGGCCTACAACATATAACGCTTTATCAAATTCGTATGTGTTTTGACGATACAAAGCCGCTGTTAAATCACGTGTTGCGTAAATAGTTGCACCATCTGATTTTCTAATTAAACATGGCGGCATACCTTCTTCTTCTAAATTAACGACTAATGCCCCTTCTGATTCTTCCAGTAAGTCGTGCTCTTCTAAAATCCCAATAAAATCTTCCATTTTATCGTTATAGAAAGCTTCTCCTTGAAAGTTTGTAAATTCCACACCGAGAAGTTCATAAATACGAGAAAATTCTTTTAAAGACTCATGACGGAACCAATTCCAAAGTTCGACTGCTTCTTCATTTCCTTCTTCTAGTTTTTTAAACCATGATCGTCCTTCTTCTTCTAGTTCTTTGTTCTCTTTTACTTCTTCATGAAACTGAACATATAACTTAAATAACTCACGTATCGGATCCTCTTTAACTACTTCTTCATTTCCCCATTTTTTATATGCGGTAATTAACTTTCCAAACTGTGTTCCCCAATCGCCAATATAATTGATTCCTACAACTTCATATCCACATTTTTCAGCGATATGTTTCAGCGAATTTCCAATCATTGTAGAACGTAAATGCCCCATTGAAAAAGGTTTCGCGATATTAGGCGAAGAATAATCGATTACTACCGTTTTTTCACATCCAAAGTGGTTTTGACCGTACTCTTTTTTCTCCGCTAAAATCGTTTTTAATACTGCGTCAATTACAGTTTCACGATTGAAAAATACATTTACATAAGGACCAACAGCTTCTACTTTCGTAAAGAACGGATCATTTAATTTCTCTGCAATTTCCTTCGCGATAATGGCTGGTGATTTTTTATATTGCTTCGCAAGTGAAAAACACGGGAACGCTGCATCACCGAATTCATCTTGTTTTGGTGTTTCGATTAAATCTAAAATTTGATTTTGCGTTAATTCGTTCGTAATAATATTTGATAAGCTCTTCGCAAACTGCGTTTTATATTCCATACTGTAACCTCCTTATTTTTTAAAACACAAAAAACTCGTCTCTAAAAAAGAGACGAGTTTTAACCCGTGGTACCACCCTTGTTGTTCATTCCGAACCACTTTCCCGTTTATAACGAGGACAGGGGGCCTCGGCTTACTCTACTATTCATTCAAGAAGCATCTCCGAAGTGCGCTTCATCTTTTTCTTCCGCACTAGGCTCACACCATCCCTAGCTCGCTTTCCTTCTGAAAAAGACTACTCTCTTCATCACAGACGGTATATTTAATTAATTATTGCTTATTATACATCTTTTCAAACAATTAGCAAGGGGCAATTACACCAAAATGAAACTTTGCACTTTTTCTTTTGTATACGTGAAAATTGTGTTTTTCAAATCTAGAACTACGGAAATGATCTTTCAGAACGACACGCTTTCTCGCCACACGCTTCGCTTCCACAATTGTTTCATCAGTAATATCATGATACAAAGCAAAGTGTTTTAACCCTTTAATTCCATCTGATTCTATGACAGTTTCTTCAAACATCGGATCAAGGTAAACAACATCATAGCTACTATCTTCACATTGTGTTAAAAATGCGAAATGCTCGGTTTGTTTTACATCGATTCTTTGCATTGCCTCATCAATTTCAGAAACGGATGAAGCCCAAGTTTTTAAACCACTTTTCATGATATAAGCCATATATTCATTTCCTTCAAGTCCTGTTACTTTTCCACTTTCACCAACAATATAGCTAGCTACAATACTATCTGATGCCATACCGAGCGTACAATCTAATACCGTCATTCCATTTTCTAATTTAGCAGCTTGTACAAACGGATCGTGTTCTCCGCGCATTAACCTTTTCACACGAAACATTGCTGAGTTTGGATGAAAGAAAAAAGACTCTTCCGTACCTTTTGGATAAATAGCTAATCGGTTCTTCCCTGCGACAAGCACATCTTGTTCATACTGCTCATGCAGTTTGTGCACAGGTATATCATTACGTAAAACGAAAGAACAATTTAATTCTTCCGCTACCTTATTTGCATAAGCCGTCATTTCTTTATTTGTTCTTCCTGCTGTTGTTACTATCATTTTTTCACCTCTATATAAAGAAAAGAGGGAGATTCACTCTCCCCCTACTTTAGCAATTCTTTTCGAAAGCTTGTTCTAAGTTTGTAATAATTTCGTCCATAGTTGCACCTTCAATTTCATGACGGTGAATGAAGTGAACAACTTCTTTTCCTTTTAGTAATGCCATAGATGGTGAAGATGGAGGAATTTCTCCGAAGTATTCACGCATTTTTGCAGTAGCATCTTTATCTTGACCTGCAAATACAGTTACAAGATGCTCAGGTTGTTTTTCAGCACGAACAACCGCTTGACCAGCTGATGGGCGTGCTAAGCCAGCTGCACAACCACAAACAGAGTTTACAACTACTAAAGTTGTACCTGTTGCGTTTTCCATAAATTCTGTAACAGCTTCTTCTGTAGTTAACTCTTCAAATCCAGAACGCACTAATTCTTGGCGCATTGGAATTACCATTTGGCGCATATATTCTTCATAAGCATTTGACATCTTGTAATCTCTCCTTCAACTTTCATTCCAAATTCATCATATCACGCTCTATTAATAGGTGCAAAAGAAAGATAATGATGATTTCATTTTTTTGTAGGGATTTCACAAACCCCTTCACGGCAATGTCCAACTGGGGCAAGTTTTCTATTGTTAGCGATATATTCGTATACTTTACTTCCAAATCCGAGTACGATAGATAGTTTTATAAAAGGCACTGCAAACCAATAAGATGGGACAGCCTTTGCTAATACGTTAATGCTATGAATTCCGTCATACCACTTATTATTTTTTAAAATATACAATCTTTGTTCCATCTTACTTTGTAATGCCTGAGAAAGTTCATACTTCTCAACTACATCTTCATCGCGAAATGAAACAAATTTCATCTTACCCTTTTTATCTAATTTTTTCGTACGCTCTGCAACTGCTGTACACATCGGACACCAACTATCATAGAAAACAATCATAAACTATTCCCCTTTACGAGACTCCGTCATTTGCTTCCATACTGATCCTTTTGCTTCTTCGCCGCCTTCAATACGTTCTAAAGCTAAACGCGCTTGCATCGCCACTTCAAACTCTGGATCATCTTGCGCTGCTTTTAATGCTGGAATTGCACTTTCATCACCAAGTTCAAATAAGAACATTGCCGCACGCCAACGTACTAATTTACTTGAATCTTTCAGAGATTTAATCATAACGAACATCGCTGCTGGGTCACCTACGTCCGATAAGCAATCTCCCGCTGTACGGCGAACACTTACAGAACGATCTAATAACGCTTTATATAATAACGGCAATACTCCATCACCTTTTACCATACCTAAATAAGCTGTTGCTAAACGGCGGATTGATACTTTCTCATCGTCTAGCACCATTTTCAATACCGTCATATCCTCTTCCGTTGGATCCATTTGTTCTAAAGCTGCAAAACGGTTTTTCCAGTCAGAATCTTTCATCATCGCTTCTGTTACTTTATATGGCTCACGCTTTTGAATCGTTACTTCAACAGCACCTGCTTGATCTAATAATTCTTTAACCGTTTGATTTACACGTTCTTCTGAATAAGCAGCAACAATTTCTTCTACTACTTCTTTCCCGATTTCTTCAAAATTACCGTAACGTGTACTTTGTTCTACCCATTTACGCTCTTTCACAACGTTAGGTGCAGACATTTGCACTTTCATAATTGATTCTTTAAAACGATCAGGTAAGCCAACACGCTCTTCTGTCGTTCCATCTGTTAACTTCACTTGCATCGGAATTGTAAAGAACATTTGAACAAACACTTTTACTTCTCCAAAATGAGAAAGTTGCTGTTCTTCACTTTCTTCTACTACTTCTTCTCCAAATACAGCACGTACCTGTTGTAATAAAACTTTCCAGTCATACTTCGCATTTCGTTCAACTGCTAAAAAGTCTGCTACATGATACACACCTTTAATGCCTTCAATTTTCAAAATTTCTTGCACTTGCACTGGTGCGTGTTCTTTATTTTCATTTGTATAATTATTACGTGCCCCTGATGGTAATACTTCATTCAAAATAACTTTCATTGTATTTGGACTTGGCGTCGGTTCAATTGCTTTAATTTTCACGTAAAATAACTCTCCTTTATTGCTTGTTCTTAGCTGTATTGTAACATGTTATCACTCTATACTCCTACTCGGATGCTTAATTTTACTAATTCCTTTTCTACATTTTATAGAAGTTTAATTATTTCTATTTTCACCTATTCGTTCGAAACTATAGTTAAAAGTCTAATTGACAATAACCCAAAAAGGTATTAACCTTAACTCATAAAATGACCTCGGTCATTTTATGAACGAAGTCATTTAAGTGTGGAGGGATAACAAATGAATAATGTCATAATTATTGGTGGTGGTATTGCTGGTCTTTGCGCAGCAATCTCCTTACAAAAAACAGGATTAAATGTAAAAGTGTATGACAAAAATATTGAACCTACTGTTGCTGGTGCAGGTATTATCATTGCCCCAAATGCAATGCAGGCACTTGAACCATACGGAATTTCTGAGCAAATAAAAAAATTAGGGAACGAAAGTGACGGTTTTAACCTTGTGTCAGAAAAAGGATCTATATTAAGTAAATTGACCATTCCAACTTGTTATCCAAAAATGGACTCCATTCATAGAAAAGATTTACATCAATTGCTTCTTTCAGCACTACAAAAAGGTACTGTCGAATGGGGAAAAGAATGCGTAAAAATAGACCAAAATGAAGAAAACGCCTTAAAAATATTATTTCAAGATGGTAGTGAAGCACTCGGTAATATACTCATTGCTGCTGATGGTATTCATTCTGTCGTTCGAAAACAAGTAACACAAAGCGATGGTTATCGTTATGCCGGATATACGTGTTGGCGCGGCGTAACTCCAGCTCATAATCTTTCTTTAACAAATGATTTTATTGAAACTTGGGGAACAAACGGTAGATTTGGTATCGTCCCTCTTCCCAACAACGAAGTATACTGGTATGCGCTCATAAACGCTAAAGCTAGAGATCCAAAATACAAAACTTACACAACAGCAGATTTATATAATCATTTCAAAAATTACCATAGTCCTATCCCAGATATTTTAAACAATGCATCAGACGTTACTATGATTCATCGTGATATTGTAGACATCAATCCAATGAAACAATTTTTTGACAAACGCATCGTCTTTATTGGGGATGCTGCCCATGCACTTACACCTAATTTAGGTCAAGGAGCTTGTCAGGCAATTGAAGATGCTATTATATTGGCTGAATGTATCAAAAGAAACGCCCACTATCGTCAAGCATTTATAGAATACGAACAAAAAAGACGAGCACGAATTGAAATAATCTCAAATACTGCGTGGAAAGTTGGAAAAATGGCGCAAATAGAGAGTAAACCTTTAGCTATACTAAGAAACCAAGTAATGAAACGTATCCCAAAATGGGTTTCTGAAAAACAAGCTCATGAACTATACAGTTTTCATTTATAACAAAAAACTATAACGAAAAGTGGCGAAAAGTATGAACAGAATTCTTTCTATCCTTCTTTCAACTGCATTAATTATTAATTTACTTGGGTGTACTTCTTCTCCTTCAAATAAAGAAGTTTCAAAACTAGCATTGAAAACAGATGAAATAACAGATGTAAAGTTGTTAAATGTGAAGGAAAATAATACAGTAAAAGCCGAAACAAATAATAAAGGGTTTATTGTACAAATGCTTAAGTCTATTCAAGCAGGTACACCTAAAGAGGTTTCTTTAATTAAACAAACTATGGAATCCGTATCAAGTAAAATGGAAATTGTATATGAAGATCAATCTATAAAAACTTTATTAATTTTGGTAAATGATGACGATACAATTACAATAATGGAAAACTCTAACCCTACATCCACAAAGGGCGTTCAAATACAACACGACCCAAACACTCCCATGATTGTATTAAACTTCATTAAACAGTAAATTTGTTTATGAAATACAATTTCGTTTGAGATTATCTAATAAACAGATATAATTGTTTGTGTTAGGAGTAGATTATATGCTTAGAGAAACGAGAAAAAAAGAATTAAAAGAACTTATATTCCTAAAAGCAGTACAACTCTTTCAAGAACGTGGGTACGAAAATGTAACGGTTCAAGATATTACTACTGCATGCGGGATTGCAAAAGGAACTTTCTTCAACTACTTTCCGAAAAAAGAAAACATATTATTATTTTTAGGTGATTCTCAAATTGAACTATGGAATGAAAGTTTAAAAACATATGCAAATGTGGAACATCCGAAAGAGCGAATCAAACTTGTTTTAGGAGATTTACTGGATCGATTTACTGGACATGGTGAATTAATGAAGCATGCCGTCTTTGAAATTATTAAATCTAACTACTTAGTAGAAAATGAGTTAAAAAGTATACACCAGCTACAAGAAAGTTTGTCTTCTATTATTACAGAAGCGAAAGAGACAGGAACATTACACAGTCCATGGGATACAAATATCATCACTTCTACTATTATGAGTACTTATTTTTATACACTAATGTCCCACTCGCTATTACATGCTAATGAAACAAGTGCGAAAAATATACTTAATCAACAGTTGGATATTGTTTGGGAAGGTATCAATCAAAAATAAAAGAGGGCTCTGCTACAAAGCCCTCTTTTATTTTAATACTCCTTATTTCTTATGCGATGCCCCCTCCCGCCTTCTCTCTAAAAATGTAATACTCTCAGTCACAACTTCAGTTCTATATACTCTCTTTCCTTGCTCATCATCATAATTACTCGTATGAATACGCCCGGTAATCCCAACAAGTGAGCCCTTCATACAATATTCTGTTACATTTTCAGCCGATCTTCTCCATACGACACAATTTATAAAATCAACTTGTTGTTCACCTAAACTATTTCGAAATCCTCTATTCACTGCAACACATATTCGTGCATACGCGACTCCTTGTTTTGTGTAGTATAATTCTGGCTCCTTTGTCAATCTACCGATTAATACAACTCGATTCATCATAAGTTATACCACCTCACATGTTTTTCTTCATTGTAAAGAAAAATATTTGAAGGATAAAATGTGCAAAATGATATGTTTGTAAGTAAAAAATATTACTTTATATCTTATAAAAATAAAAAAGAAACCCTACATATTTCAAATATGTAGGGTTTCCAAAAACATTATACTTCACTGCAAGATATGTAATACCCTCCGCAAGCCATCTTTATTTCAACATGGTACAATACATTTTCTAAGTAGAAAGCGATTGGTTTTACTTTACTCTCAAATGTTAATTGTTCATTACATTCAGCCGCATATCTTTCAATAGCTAAACAAATGACTTCTACTGATGGATATGTTAAAGCTTCATCTAGTTCTATGAAAAAACTTTTAGAAAATAGTTTTTTCATAATCCCTTTTTTCTCTTTCATCATATTCCATCTCCCTTCAATTCAAGTCGCCAACATCCATATTTTCAATTTATCTTTGAAAATAAAAAAATCCTGCACATTTCATGCAGGATTTTTTTATTAGTCATTTTTCGTAAAGTAAGAAACAAAACGAAGAATTTCCAAGTATAACCATACTAGAGTCATCATTAGACCCATTGCACTGTACCATTCCATATATTTTGGAGCTTGGCTACGTGCACCACTTTCGATTAAATCGAAATCTAGTAATAAATTTAATGCAGCAACTACGATAACAACTGCACTAATGATAATACCAATTGTACCACCCTGGTGAATATACGGAACAGTTACACCGAACATGTTTAGTAAGAATACGATTAAATACATAACCATAATTCCCATTGTCGCCGCAATTACACCTGTACGGAATTTATCAGTTACTTTTACTACGCGCGTTGCATATAAAACTAACATCGCAAATAGAATAGAAATTGTTAGTAATACAGCGTTTAAAACGATAGTATCGCCAAATTTCATTGTATAAACCGCTGAAATACTCCCTAACACTACCCCTTCTACCGCTGCATAGATTGGCGCACCGATAGGTGCTATACGCGGGAAGAAGATAGACGCAAACGCAACGATTGCCGCAATAACTAAAGCACCAATTAATACTGGCATCTTCATCGTACCTTGCGTCATCTGTATGTATGAATAGACAGACGTTGCAAGCAGCAAGATAAGCATGATAAACGTTTTGCCTACTGTTCCGCCAATAGTCATCGCAGAAGCATTTGCTCCTTCTTTACGGAATGCCTCTTTTTTCAACATTGGATTAGATGTTCTCATTTTTACCCTCCTAAAATAGGTTCTACCAATAGTGTAAAGTTTTTCTCTTTACTTTTCAATATATGCAGCTTGTTTTTATTTTAATCCTTCAACGATGTCGGATAGTTCACTCCATCTTTCCATCATTTTTTCTAGCTCTTCTTCAGTTTTCTGCTGTGCTTCAGATAATTCTTGTGCCTTTGTGAAGTCAGATCCAACTTTCGCAAGTTCTTCCCCAATTGACTCAATTTTCTCTTCTAGTTCTGCAATTGTATCTTCAATTGTTTCCCATTCACGCTGCTCATTGTAAGAAAGTTTACGCTTACGTTGTTGTTTCGGAGCTTCTTCTACTACTTTTTTCTCTTTCTGAACTTCTGCTTTCTCAATAAGTTCTTTCGTCTTTTCCATTTCTAAATAGTCCGTATAACTACCTAGGAATTCACGCACTTCGCCCTCGCCACTAAAGATGAACAATTCATCTACTACTTTATCTAAGAAGTAACGGTCATGCGATACAGTTAAAACGACACCTGGGAAATCTTCTAAATAATCTTCTAGCACTGTTAATGTTTGTGTGTCTAAATCATTCGTAGGTTCATCAAGTAATAGTACGTTTGGTTCTCCCATTAAAATACGTAATAAATATAAACGTCTTCTTTCACCACCAGATAGTTTACCAAGCGGTGTACCATGTGAATGCGTCGGGAATAAGAAACGTTCTAACATTTGAGATGCACCAATGACTTTTCCATCTGTTGTATGAATGACTTCCGCAATTTCTTTAATATATTCAATCATACGCTGATTTAAATTCATCTCTTCATTTTCTTGCGTATAATAAGCAACCTTTACAGTTTGTCCAACTTCAATTTCACCACTATCAGGAGATAGTTTGCCTGCGAGCATATTTAATAGAGAAGATTTTCCGCTTCCATTCGCTCCAATAATCCCGATACGATCGCCTGGTTTCACAATATGGTTAAAATTATGTAGTACCGTCTTTTCGCCAAATTTTTTCGTTACATCTTTTAACTCAAGTACTTTCTTTCCTAGACGACTTCCACTTAGTGCAATATCAACTGACTGTTTTGCAGCTGGTCCTTCTTGTCCCTTCAGCTCATCAAAACGCTGAATACGCGCCTTTTGTTTCGTAGAACGGGCTTTTGCACCACGGCGAATCCAAGCAAGTTCACGACGATATAAATTTTGGCGTTTTGATTCTTGTGCCGATTCTTGCTCTTCACGAAGTGCTTTCGCTTCTAAAAATGTACTATAGTTTCCTTCGTAGCTATATAGTTTACCGTTATCTAATTCAAAAATACGGTTTGTCACACGATCTAAGAAATAACGATCATGGGTTACAAGTAATACCGCACCTGTATATCTTGCTAAATATTCTTCCAACCATTCAACTGTCTCATGGTCAAGATGGTTCGTAGGCTCATCCAAAATTAATAAATCAGGTGTTTCAATAAAACATTGTGCCATTGCGATACGTTTTTTCTGTCCACCAGATAAATTTCCAACAGTTGCAGTGAAATCTGTAATTCCTAATTTCGTTAAAAGAGATTTCGCATTTGCATTTGCTTCCCATGCACTCATTGCATCCATACGTTGCTGCACTGCAAATAATTGTTCCTGTACTTTTTCATTACTTGGATCTTTTTCGATATTTAATAGTGCTTTTTCATAATCACGAAGAAGACGAATTAAAGGTGTATCACCATGGAACACTTGCTCTAATACTGTTAGTTTTTCATCAAACTCTGGTTGCTGTGATAAATAACTAATTGTATAACCACGTGAATGCGTCATATCACCTGTATCAGGAGTTTCTAACCCTGCAATAATTTTTAATAATGTCGATTTACCAGTACCGTTTACACCAATAATTCCGACACGTTGTCCTTCTGTAATACTACATGATAGTCCATCAAATAACGGTTTTTCTCCGTATGATTTCGATAAGTTCTCCACAGTTAACATTTTCATATTTGTGCATTCCACTCTTTCATAAATTGTTCAATAAACTGTTCCATATAACGATGACGAACTTCAGCCTCTTGTTTTGCCGCGTTCGTATTCATTAAGTCTTTTAATTTTAAAAGTTTTTCATAAAAATGATTTAAAGATGGATCGTTATTTTTTCGGTATTCATCTTTCGTCATCACTTCTCGAGGAGGAATAGTTGGATCATACATTAATCTCCCTTTCGCTCCTCCGTATGCAAATGTACGAGCTATTCCAATTGCACCAAGAGCATCTAAACGATCCGCATCTTGAACAATTTTCCCTTCCAATGATTCTACTTTACCACCATGTCCACCCTTAAAAGACATATTCATAATAATGTGAAGAATATGTTTACTTTCCACTTCTTCAACATGTAACTCGTCTAACCAATCAGAAACTTTTTTCATTCCTGCGTCTTCACTCTCATTTAACTTCTCATCTGCTACATCGTGAAGTAATGATGCCATTTCAATTATAAAACGATTTCCCCCTTCTTGCTCGGATAAAGAAATCGCCAATTTATGTACGCGTTCAATATGATACCAATCATGCCCACTCGCATCTTTTTCTAAAATATGCTTTACGAAATTTATTGTTTTTTGTATTTGTTCTTGTTTTATCATTTTATCTTCACCCAATTACTTATTGTAACACGCCCGCATTTTTTCATCACATATTTTCTTGTCGGCCCATACACTAGGTGGTAGGCATCATTATGAAGGAGGAATAAACATGTTCTATAATAATCAACCGCAACCGCCTTACCCACAACAACCTTTTTCCCCTCAACATCAGGAACAAAGATATACTGAACAATATGGGGAGCAAGAAACACAACATCAAGAGCCCCAATACGAGCAAAATCCATACGCAACACCGCAAAATCAAGGGGATGAATATCCTCAAAACCCTTATGACACACGTCCAAATTATGAATATCCTCACAATCCATACGTAGCACAACCTAGCCAAGAACCTCAATTTCAAGGTAATCCATATGGGACGCAACAACAATATCAACAAAATCCATATCAACAACAAACGTATCAACCAAACTATGACCCACGTGTCTCACCGCCAGCACCGCCAACTATCGATCCTACACAACCGCAAATTTTACCGCCTGGGCCAACACTCGATATTACGCAGCCACAAATTTTACCACCAGGACCTACACTCGATATTACACAGCCACAAATTTTACCACCAGGACCTATTACAGAACCAACGCAACAACAAATTCAACAAGTTGTCGGTACACAATTTTTACCTTTACAGAAACCTGTACTTGATTTCGTAAAACCTTGGGTAGATTACGGTTTAAATGAAGCGAAACATACATCACACAAACATGCTTTAACAGAAGTTGCTGCGATTATGTTCTTAGTTGGTAAAGGATTCAACCCAACGATTGCTCATTATATTGTAGAATCTTGGGAGAAGAATGAACAGTTTTAGAATTGTTTATTTAAAAAAACATAAAAACTTCAAAAATGCCAAATCCCTTGATAGTCAAAGGATTTGGCATTTTTAAGTTTCTAGAAAAATCCGCTAAATATAAGGGGAAATTAAAAGTCATGAATCCGGTACAATACTGTTTCCACGCCCAAGGAACTGCCAAATGAAATAACGTGTCTAACTTTTTGGCGTCTATTGGCCTTTTCTAATCCCTTATATTAGTGCTCGCTATTAAGACCTTTTCCTTCTAGGTCCTACAATTAATTTGATTGCTGTTCTTTCTTGATTATCGATAGTAACCTCTTGAAACGCTGGAACAAGAACCAAATCAATTCCACTTGGAGCGACAAAACCTCTTGCAATCGCAATCGCTTTAACCGCTTGATTTAAAGAACCAGCCCCAATCACTTGGATTTCCACCTTGCCACTTGTTCTTAGTACACCTGCTATTGCACCTGCAACTGAATTTGGACTTGATTTTGAAGATACCTTTAATATATTTTCCATGTAAGTTGCTCCCTCTATTATTTAATCGCTCTTTTGTTACGGTTTTACATATTTTAACGTATCTTTAACTACTATTCACACCAAAAGCAAACAATGCTTCCTATGTACATGAATTCGATACCTTTCGCCTTCTTCCTGCCCAACTGCATAAATAAAAAACGACGACTAAAGACTCTAATATACAAACATTTAAATAGGGGACATTCGCTAAACGACAATATCATTTCACCTGAAAATAATAATGTTGCTTTTTCAAGTGCAATTAGTATAATAAGCGTTTTCTCAATACTTCAATCTATTTAGAACTTCAGTTCATTTTTCTACCAAATTATTAATCTTTTCTTCTTCAAAAATCGTTACAGATATTATTCTAATACTATATTTCATCATTTGAGTGCTTTATATTCCAAATCTACCACCTTATACAGGACAAGCATACACGCCACTAGTAGTTCATTTACATAGACTACTATGTGTCTTAAATTTATTAATAATAGGAGGTACTATATTGGGTTCATACTATCGTTCTTCAAGTTCGTATAAAAGATGTTCATGCCACTCTTCTTCTAGCTCATCTAAAAAATGTTCATGCCACGATTCATATAAACCGTCAAAGCCAGCTTACGGCACTTTCTGGCAAACTGAGTTTATAACTGTTCCTTTTGGCGGTTCTTTTCCATTTAATCACGTTGGCCCTTTGGCAGGAGGAGTTTCCTTACTAAATCCAACTACTATACAATTTAGTAAAGCTGGTGATTATAGAATTTCTTTCATTTCAAGTATTAACACTACTTTAAATCCTGTATTTCCACATATTCCAGTCATAACTATATTTTTAAATAACAATCCACTTGCTAATAGTCAAGGTGATTTCGCTTTTCAAATGAATACTTCATCAAATAACGAATGCCTTCAACTAGTTGGCGAAACTATTGTTACGGTACCAGCTAATGCAGCTCTTCAACTTAGAAATAATAGTGGTTTTAATCATCAAAGTATTGTAACTTGTGATAATGGTATAAATTCAGTTGAATTAACCGTTACAAAACTAAGTTAATACTATTAACTCACATTCAGATGCTATTTCAGCATCTTTTTTTATTTCATAACGTTTTTTGATCCCTATCGTCCCCTTATAAACGTAAACTCTCATTTCACTTTTCTATTCATCTAATAAACATGAAAAGGTGCCGAAATCCTTCTACCACAAGAATTCGGCACTTTTTTTATTAAAACCTATTCATTCTTTCCTACTTCTCCACATAAACCGACTTAACTATCGTACGATTATAAGGTTGTCCTTCCTTATTCATCCCTTTTATATCAATTGTAACGTTATATACACCCGGCTGTTCTATATTTTTCAAAGCACCTGTAAATATATTTGCATTAATATTTTGCGATTCATTTGATTCAGAAACTAACTTTCCATCTTTATTAATTACTCTTACTGTTACTGAAAGATCCCCTTTCATTTCTGGAGCTGTAGGTGATTTTTTGAGTTTATATTCTGCTTTATTTACTTTAACTTTTGCCGGCATTTGAAGGACGAACGGAGCATCTTTTTTGTAATCGGTTATGATTAAATATGCATCTTTCGGCTGCTTCGCCATCATTTTAACTTGCCATTCTCCTGCTTCCATTTTATCAAATTTAAATGTTCTTATAGTCGCTCCTTTAAAGAGAGATTCACCTTCACCAGTAGATACAGCACTATCTTTATTTGTATAAACTTTTCCTTTTGGAGATATTAGTTGTATTTCTACATCCGAAGAAGCTGTTAAAATAGAGACTACCCCTTCTGCTTTTTTATCAACTGCGACAGTTTGCCCTACCCACTGATTTTGTGACAACTCTCCTCCTAAAATAGCTTGATTAGAAGTTTTGTTTAATTGTTCTACCTTTTCCTCTGAACTATTACTCGGGGCTAATAAAGCCGGTACTGGTACATTTGCTGTCCGTAAATATGGTTCAATTCGTGCGAAAACAGCTGAACCTTTTCGTATATTATCATGATCAAATCGTGAATCCGTAAATAAATGTGTTCCATATGGTAACTTAGCACTCCATTCGTTCACTAATCCATCATTAGAACCGTATGATGACAAATACAACCCGCCCATAGATAATGCTGAAAAAACAGGTCCCCAGCTTGTCCCAGTAGCCGTATAGTAACGGTTTAATTTAGCTGCAGGATTATTATCTATTGTAGAACGAAACTTTGCCATTTCACCTATTTGCAATGAATATGTCCCATCATCTTTTTGACCTAATATAGAGGCAAGCCATCCTGCCCACCAACTATATGATAAATCCGCTAAATTTGATCCGTAATGCGGAGTGGCAAGCGTAATAACATTTCCAACAAATCGATTCGCTCCATATCCAACTAACGCAGCTTGTGTATCGATACCACCTTTACTATGAGCTACAACATTTACTTTTTTACCAAAATGACTATAAATTTCTTCAAGTTTTTGTGCTAACAATTTTCCATTGTCCCATTGGCTAGCTGACCCTTTCCCCGCAGCATCGTATAATTGAATAAATACAGTTTGATAGCCTGCTTTCAAAGCGTATTCGTACATATCATTCAAATCATGATATACTGTCTTTCCATACCAACTATCCGCATTACCATTTCTTCCTTGCACAAAGAGAATTGGTGGTTTACTCTCATCATAATTAGCAGGTTTCTGACCTAAAAACCATTCTCCAGGAGTAAATACTTCTTTATCTGGAAAACCAGTCTTAAGCTCTGTTACAACCTCCGCGTGTACATTTGTACTAAAAACCATCGGACTCATAAAACACAGTACAATAAATAATGCGATACTCCTTTTCATAATTCCCATTAAAATCCCCCTTTTCCTCTCAAAGAAAGCGTTACCATCCCATTGAACACCAATTGTTTTAAATTCCATTTAATCAATTACTTTTACGATACATTAGAATAAGAAATTAATAGCCGCATTCCTTTCTTATCAAACGTTATTCTCTCAACATTCCTTCATTCCTTTTTGCAATAAGCGTTTTAAATATTTCTCAATAAATCTTTCTCTTTACAAAAAAAGCTGCGTATAAAAGGTCTCTTTAATAACCTTTTATACGCAGCTTCTTTGTTTAAAATCCGATGATATACTCATCATCATATTTATCGTATTGCAAACCAGCTCCGATTCTCAATTCTGTAACTTGATCTCTAAGAAATGGTGCATCTTCTATTTTACTAGTTGCAATTTCAATCCCATATTTTTTTGTTAAATGCGCTAACTCTATTAAAAACCATTCTCTTCGCAACGCGACTGGAATATCATACGTTCGTCTTTTCATATATACAGCACCTCGTCTATTTTCATTATTAAAAAGAGTACCACTTCTACTTTCGATACACTTTTTAAAACTATCGTTCATCATCAAAGACCAATGAAACATTATAGTATATGCATGTCCGTTGTAAACGTGCTATGGCAAAAATAATATTAAAAAACTAAAAAACCTCATTTAGTTTACATAAAAAAATTATGTAATAGTAAAAGGGGAAGGCTTGTCCCTCATCCTTTTACTATAGGAATCTAAATTAAGAACATCTTGGTACACCTAAAGCTAAAAATAACCCTGCCACTCCTGCTGTAATTGGCACTTTCAACGTAATAACATCATCTACTTTTGTTACTAAAAAGTAAGCATTCCCTTCTTGTAACACGCAATTCACTAATAATTGAAATTCCATTCAAATCTCCTCCTTTCAAATGGGATACTATAATCTATGAAAATCTTTTCAAAAGGTAATAGGAATTAAATCCATTTTTCTTTATATATAAAATAATTGTTTGTTTATCTATTAAAAAATAATATAAATTTTTTTATTTTATTAAAAACCCTGTAATTCCCAATGAATTTTTATATAATCAATAGAGAAAATCTTACAAATGGAGGTATGAAAATGGCTATTTTGAGTAATATTGGTGTAGCTTTATTTTTGATTGCCATCATTCTTTTAATCTTATGTATCATTTCATTCTTTAAGAAAAATGGAAAAACAAAACAATATGGTCGTCCAACTGTTATTCTTTTTATGATTTCAATTATCTTAATAGTGACCGGCACAACAAAATCTGAACACCCAATCGCCGAATTTTTTGCTATTTTAAGTTTCATTCTATTTATTTTCTTCCTTGTTCTTGCAATATTATCTGTTATTAAGAAAACAGGTGTAGCAAAAAAACAATTTATTATTACAGCTGTTTTATTTGTCATTTTTGTTGCGCTATCAGGTATTTCAGGTCCTTCTTCTGAAAAAACGACAGCAACGAATAAAAAAGTTGCTTCTAATAGTGAAGAGAAACAAGATGACGAAAAGAAAAAGGAATTAGAAAAGAAAGAAGCGGACGAAAAAACTCGTAAACAAGAAGATGAAAAACGCCAAGTTGAAGAACAAGCTCGTAAACAGGAAGATGAGAAACGCCAAGCTGATGAGCAAACCCGCAAACAACAAGAGGAACAAAAGCGCCAAGCTGATGAACAAGCTCGCAAACAACAAGAGGAACAAAAGCGTCAGGCCGATGAACAAACCCGTAAACAACAAGAGGAACAAAAGCGTCAGGCTGATGAACAAGCTCGTAAACAACAAGAGGAACAAAAGCGTCAGGCTGATGAACAAGCTCGCAAACAACAAGAAGAACAGAAACATCAGGCTGATGAACAAGCCCGTAAACAACAAGAAGAGCAGCAAAAAGCACAGCAAGCTCAAACACAACCAGCTACAGGAAATACTAGTAATGCATATTACAAAAATTGTGATGCAGTTCGAGCTGCCGGCAAAGCTCCTTTATATAAAGATCAACCAGGATATAGCCGTAAACTAGATAAAGATGGCGATGGAGTTGCATGTGAATAATAGTGATAAAAAAAGAAGCTTAGTAGAAGCTTCTTTTTTTATCACTATTATATATTACATCTAATTACTCTTCCTCTTGCTTAAATAAAGTGAAACTTTAATCAGTGGGGGTGGGTTCCATCCCCCACTGATTATTAGTTGAACCAATCGGGCTTTTATGGGCAGTTGATCTCCCACCTAACTTCCTCGCATTCGCCGAACTTCGAGGTGGGAGTCTTACTGCCCGTTAATGCGGGATAAAAATCATTTTATTATTCTCAAAAATGACACATATTAAGTGATTTAAATCACCACATTGATTTTAATTTATCGCTATTCTTGATTTAGATATTACATTTAAACTTTATGGAGGCATTCATATGAAACATACATTTACTGAAACTTCAATTATCGGTGAGATTGTAACACAATTTCCGAAAGCTAGTGATCTTTTTAAATCATATAGAATAGACTTTTGTTGTGGTGGAAATAGACCAATTATTGATGCAATTAATGAAAGAAATTTATCGGCAACAGAAGTAATTACAGAGTTAAATACGCTTTATCATAAAACGAAACTATTAAACGAATCTGAAATTGATTGGAAAAATGCTTCTTATCGCGAATTGATTGATTATGTTATAAATAAGCATCATCGCTATTTAAATGAAGAGTTGCCACAGTTAAGTCCATATGTGACGAAAGTATTGCGCGTTCACGGGGCAGGTCAGCCTCATTTGGCTCAAATTCATAAGTTATTTCATGAACTAAAGATTGAGTTAGAACAGCATTTAATTAAAGAAGAAACGGAAGATTTCCCATTAATTTTAGAATTCGAACAAAATCCAACTGATAAAAACTATGCACAGTTACGCAAAGTAGTAGATGAGTTGGAAAATGAACATAACCACGCTGGCAATATTATTAAAGAATTTCGTAAAGTGACAAATGACTTTACTCCTCCAGAAGGAGCTTGCGGCACTTATCGCCTTGTTTACCAGCGCCTTGAAGCTCTAGAATCTGACTTATTTGAGCATATTCATTTGGAAAATAACATTTTATTTCCGCGTGCAATTACAAAAGCATAAATAAAGTACAGGACATGAGTATAAATGCTCATGTCCTGCTTTTTCATTGCGTAAAAAACATTCACACTTTTCTTAATGGAGGATTCTTTACTCACAACTGATTATTCCGCCTTTCTTTCCACTAAAAAAACGTATTCTCTCATAAAATGAAATTTCTAATTAGGTGGGATTCTCTTCATTCCCTCACCTCTCTACCCAACCAAATATCTCTTTCGCTTCTCCCTTCACATAAATCCGAATTTTAACAATTTGTGAATCATTATAAAAATGTGATAAATATCACATCTTCCTCTTTTTTGATTTTCTATAATGGAAATATAATTCTTTGTTCAATTTTTCACATAAAAGGGGAAATGAATATGAAAAAACGTTTAGTTATGATCGGAAATGGTATGGCTGGAATACGCTGTATGGAAGAAATATTAAAACATGATAGTGATTTATATACTATTACTATTTTTGGAGATGAACCACATCCAAACTACAATCGCATTATGCTCTCTCATGTTCTACAAGGCAAAACAAATATGCAAGATATCATTATGAATGAATATAGTTGGTACGAAGAAAATGAAATAACTTTATATACAAACGAAAGAGTTCAAAGTATTGACCGAGAAGAAAAAGTCATTGTCACAGAAAAAAATCGTATTCTTACATACGACAAGCTCATTATCGCAACAGGTTCTAGTGCTTTTATATTGCCTGTTGAAGGTTCCACCCTTCCTGGTGTGACTGGATTTCGAACAATTGAAGATACACAATTTATGATTAATACTGCTAAAGAAAAGAAAAAGGCCGTTGTCATTGGTGGTGGATTACTTGGTTTAGAAGCCGCAAGGGGCCTCATTGACTTAGGAATGGACGTACATGTTGTTCATTTAATGCCGGGCTTAATGGAGCAACAACTAGATAGCAAAGCATCTTCCCTTCTGCGTGAAGATTTAGAAGCGCAAGGCATGAAATTTCTCATGGAAAAGAAAACTGTAAAGATTCTTGGTACAGATCATGTTGAGGGTATTCAATTTGAAGATGGTGAAATTGTAAATTGTGATTTAATCGTAATGGCTGTCGGAATACGTCCGAATACTCAAATAGCAAAAGATGCTAGTTTAATTGTAAATCGCGGCATTGTAGTCAACGACTATATGAAAACAAATGATGAGTCCATTTATGCAGTTGGAGAATGTGCGGAACATGACGGTATCGCATATGGACTTGTTGCGCCTCTTTATGAACAAGGTGCAATATTAGCAAAACATATAACGAATTTACAAACTGATGGATATGTGGGCAGTATCGCCGGTACACAATTAAAAGTTGCAGGTTGTGACTTATTCTCTGCTGGCCAAATTTATGAAGATGATCAAACGAAAGCAATTTCAATCTTTGATGAATGTAAACGTTCCTATAAAAAAGTATTAATTCGTGACAATAAAGTCGTTGGTATCGTTTTATATGGTGATACTGCTGATGGTACACGCCTCTTTAGCATGTTAAAGAAAGAAGAAGACATACAAGAATATACAGCAGCTTCCCTTCTTCACAAAGCTGGTGAAGAAAGCGAAATTAACGTTGCTACTATGAGTGCGGATGACACTATTTGCGGATGTAATGGTGTTACTAAAGGAGCAATTGTTCATGCCATTTTAGAACAAGACTTAACAACTTTTGAAGAAGTTAAAGGATGTACGAAAGCCGCGGGGTCTTGTGGTAAATGTCGCCCACTTGTTGAACAAATTTTATCTCATACACTTGGAGATACTTTTGATGCCTCAGCACAATCTGCCGGTATGTGTGGATGTACAACTTTTTCACGTGATGAAGTCGTAGCGGCAATTCATGAGAAAGGTTTAAAATCGCCAAAAGAAGTACGAAATGTTCTTGATTTTGCACATGAAGACGGATGTTCGAAATGTCGTCCTGCTTTAAATTACTATTTACGTATGGCGATTCCAGAAGAATATGCAGATGATAAATCATCCCGTTACGTTAATGAAAGAATGAATGGTAACATCCAGCATGATGGTACATTTTCTGTTATTCCACGTATGTACGGAGGCGTTACAACCGCAGATGATTTAATGAAAATTGCGGAAGTTGCGAAAAAGTATGATGTTCCTCTTGTGAAAATTACAGGCGCAAGTCGAATCGGTTTATATGGTGTTAAGAAACAAGATTTACCTAACGTTTGGGCTGACCTAAATATGACTTCTGGATATGCGTATTCAAAATCTCTTCGTAATGTAAAATCATGTGTTGGTTCTCGTTTCTGTCGTTTCGGTACGAAAGATTCATTAGGACTTGGTATGCTACTTGAACAATCATTAGAAATGGTAGATACACCTCATAAAATGAAGATGGGTGTAACGGGTTGTCCACGTAACTGTGCTGAAGTACTAACGAAAGATTTTGGCGTTGTTTGTGTCGAAAATGGATTCCAACTTTATATCGGCGGAAATGGTGGTACAGAAGTACGTGAAGCTGATTTTGTAATGATTGTCCCTACTGAGGACGATGTGCTTCGCATCGCTACAGCTTACGTACAATATTATCGTGAAACTGGTATTTACGGAGAGCGCACTGCCTACTGGACAGAACGATTAGGCTTCGATCACATAAAAGAAATACTACAAGATACAAGTATGGTCACTATGCTAAATGAACGTTTCCAAACAGCTCGTAGCACATATAAAGAAGCATGGGGACAAGCACTAGAAACGAAGTCATTAAAAGCGATGTATGAAGTAGAAACTGTGAAATAAGGAGCCGTGATCCATATGTTACAAACGAAAGAAAAAATAAAAGTTATGCGTGCAGACGACCTTCCTATCCAAATTGGTAAAGAGGTGCAAATGAAAGACATGTCTATCGCCCTATTTCGTCTTTCAAATGGCGATATTCGAGCTGTAGAAAATCGTTGTCCTCACAAAAATGGACCGTTAGCGGAAGGAATTGTATCTGGGGAATTCGTCTTTTGCCCACTGCATGATTGGAAAATTTCATTACTAACAGGTGAAGTTCAAAAACCTGATGACGGTTGTATTCAAACGTACGAAGTAGAAGTTTTTGATGGGGATATTTATATATACATGTAATTTACAAAAGGAAGCCTTCCCTGGCTTCCTTTTAAATAAAAATAGATGAGGTGCGAATATGAACGGATATGTATATTTAGTTGGTGCAGGACCGGGTGATGAAGGGCTTATTACAAAAAAAGCGATAGATTGCTTAAAGCGTGCAGATATTGTCTTATATGACCGCTTATTAAATCCTGCCTTTCTTAGTTATACGAAAGGAACATGCGAACTTATTTATTGCGGAAAAATGCCGAAAAATCATACTATGCGACAAGAAATGATTAACGCACACCTCCTTCAATTTGCGAAAGAAGGAAAAATCGTTGTCCGTTTAAAGGGCGGAGATCCATCTATTTTCGGCAGAGTTGGTGAAGAAGCAGAAACTTTAGCAGCAGCGAGCATTCCATATGAAATTGTACCAGGTATTACATCCAGCATCGCCGCTAGTAGCTATGCAGGTATCCCCCTCACCCACCGTGACTACAGTAATAGCGTCACTTTACTAACTGGACATGCAAAAGGTCCTTTAACCGATCACGAAAAACACAATTCATCCCACAATAGTGATACTATCGCCTACTACATGGGTATAAAAAACTTACCTACAATTTGTGAGAACTTACTACAAGCAGGAAAGAAAGAAAATACGCCAGTAGCAGTCATTGAATGGGGTACAACTGGGAAACAGCGCGTTGTCACAGGGACACTATCAACAATTGTTCATAACGTCAAAAACGAAAATATTTCTAACCCTTCTATGACGATTGTTGGTGATGTTGTTACCTTGCGGAATCAAATCGCTTGGAAAGAACATAAACCATTGCACGGCAAAAAAGTTTTATTTGCATCTGCAACAAATAAAGAAAGTTCAATAAAACAAATGTTACAAGAATCCGGTGCAGAAATATATCAAATTCCAACTTTCAAAAAGGAAAAATACACATTAACCTCTGAACAAATCAATGAAATTTTTAACGTTGATCGCCTTGTATTTTGTTCAGCTGAGAGTGTAGAAATCTTGATGCAATCATGCAGTAAACATCATAAAGATATTCGTTCCTTACAGGCAGAACTACAATATATGAACGGTGCCACTCAAGAAAAACTGATGCAATATGGACTATTAAGTAAACAAGCACAGTTTTCTTCCGATACAACTGTTTATTTAGGCCGAAATATTAACCGAATTGCTTTTATTCAAGAAAAAATGGGTGCTGGATCTTATATGATGACTCATGAGTATACAATTGATCATCGCTTCGATGAAATTCATTCCCGTATGCTTTCTGAATTCTCATGGGATAGCATTGTATTTGAAGGGCGTGCTTCCATTGATACGTTTCTATCAGAAGTAAAACGCCTTGGCTTTATAGATACCCTTACTCTTCCCTTCTCATATACCGATGTTCCAACTTTACACTATGCGAATAAAGTCGGGTTTCATAACGTAGATCATCAATTACAAGAAATCGTTATAAAGAAAGACATGGTAGCACGATGAAAGGAATTATTTATGTCGGACACGGTAGCAGACTACAAGAAGGTAACGAACAATTCATTCACTTTATTCAATCTGTTATGAAAGAATGTAACGAAAGGATTCAAAAAATAGCTTTTCTTGAACTAACAACTCCTACCATTCAGGATACAGTTACAGAAGCAGTAATAGAGGGAGCGACTGAAATAATGATTGTACCTGTTTTATTATTTGCCGCAGCTCACTATAAACGTGATATTCCTTTTGAAATAGAGCAAATGCAAAAGAAATATCCACATATAATATTTTCAGTTGCGCCACCTTTTAGTACACATCCACATATGGTGGAACTTGTCGTTAAAAGAATACTTGAAGCAATGCCAATCCAAGGTAGTGAAATTCTACTCGTCGGCCGAGGTAGTAGTGATCCTCAGCCTATATATGAATTACAACAAATTGGAGCAGCTGTCGAGCAGAAAATCGGTATGCCAGTATGTTGTGCCTTTTTAACGAAAGGAACCCCCTCTTTTACTGCTGAGCTTAAAAATATAACATCGACTGCGTCAAATGTATATGTTATGCCGTACCTTCTCTTTACCGGATTGTTGCTTCAGAAAATTAAGTTACATACAAAAAAATATGATCACGTTACGACTTGTAATTGTCTTCAATTTGATACATACATGAAGTTAGCATTGTTAGAACGAATGGAGGAATGTGTGTATGTATAACATGTACCCTCTTATGTTTAATTTAAATAAAAAAGTGGTCGTTATAATTGGTGGAGGTAAAATTGCATATCGAAAAGCGTCTGGATTAAAGGATACAGGCGCTTTTATCACCGTTGTTAGCCCAGAGATTTGCGAAGAAATGAAGGGGCTTCCGTATATTACTTGGAAGCAAAAAACTTTTACTAATGATGATATTAAAAATGCTCATCTTATTTATGCAGCTACAAATCAACATGCTGTAAATATGATGATCAAACAGGCCGCCCATGATTTCCAATGGGTTAACGTTGTAAGTGATGGTACAGAATCATCATTTCACACACCTGGTGTCATCCGAAATGATGAGCATGTTTTCACTATTTCAACTTCAGGTAAAGATCCATCGTTTACAAAGCGTATGAAACAGGAACTAACCTCTATACTTCCTAAGCTTATAAAAAAGCTTTCTCCTACTAACAAATCGTAATCTATCTCTTAAGTGAACTATTAATTAATTTTGGACAAACGTTTTTTATAGACGTTTGTTCTTTTTATTTATTAGACAGACAATTGACACCCCCACCTCTAAGGGGGCAAGCTGACTAACGTCAGTGGGATTCTTGCTACCAAAGGCGAAGTCCATTTCTGGTATCACAGACGTGTAAGATGGCGAGGTGCCTTTATCTTCTTGTTCCGTTAGTGCTCCCGTTTGCTGAATTAGATTTGAGTTCATACTTTTATCTCTTTATT
Source organism: Bacillus cereus (assembly GCF_015071065.1). Taxonomy (GTDB): domain Bacteria; phylum Bacillota; class Bacilli; order Bacillales; family Bacillaceae_G; genus Bacillus_A; species Bacillus_A cereus_BA. Next base: position 258,716 of record NZ_VOVA01000005.1, read on the forward strand.
TCTTTATCTGTAGGTAAAACAATTGCAGCTATTATATAAATTAACACTGTTATTCCGCTAGTAAAAAAGGCTGACAATGCAGTTACTATTCGAAGGATACTAACATCAATTCCATACTTATCGCTTAAGCCGCCTAATACACCTGATACTTGTTTATCTTGAGTGGACTTATATAATTTTTTCATCTAAACACCCCGATCCAATTAAATATTTGTATTCTAAAAATTAGTTCTACCTTTAGAAGAGATTTAACATTTCTTCAACTAACCTGCCCTTTAATTGAATAACATCTGATATCTATATTTTAACATAAAATCCCATAATTCTTCTGTTTTTCATTTTAAAAGCACACTATTTTAGAACACAGGCTTTGATTAAGATTGAGGTAGTAAATGAAATTATATCGACTTAACGATAAAACTTGACGAAGCCTATTACTAAAAGAACCGTCCCAGAATACTTTTGGACGGTTCTTTTTTCCTTATTAATGATTCTTTAACATCACTAACAGCTTCTCTTGGCTATACATCCACACGGTGATGATTAAACAAGCAAGTGCGACTTCTGATAATGCCATAAATCCAATTGCATAATGACCTGTCAGTTGGAATAGTAGTGTTAAAATTAATGGTGGGAAGAATCCTCCTAGTCCGCCTAAAGCTGACACAACCCCATTTACAATCCCTGCTTGTTCAGAGAAGTACATTGGAACAAGTTTAAAGATTGTACCATTTCCAATGCCTGCACAGAATGCGACTAGTAAGCAGCCAAATGTATACACGTTCATACTAGGCATAAATGATAAAATAATACCTGAAAGTGTTAAGCCGATAAATACGAAGATTAATATTTTAAATGGATTAAACTTATCACCGAGCCAACCGCCAATTGGGCGCATCATTGTTGCTAATACGATGAATCCAGCTGTCCGCATACCTGCATCTACTTTCTCTAATCCGAAGTGAGATACTAAAAAGTTTGGTAAGTATACTGTAAATGCAACAAATGATCCGAATGTTAAAAAGTAAAAGATACATAAAAACCAAAGTTTTTCATTTTTATATACACCTTTTATTTGTTCCATTAATGGTGTATTCACCTTTTTTTCCTTACGATCGCCTAATAAAAAGTTCATAAGTGCAAATGCTGCAAGTAAAACTAAATAACACTGTACTGTCGTTCTCCAACCAACTGAAGTTGCAATAACAGGTGCTAAGAAAGAAGTAATTGCTGTTCCAGCGTTACCCACACCATAAATACCATTTACAAAACCGTGACTCTCTTTCGGAAAGTATTTCGGTAAAGAAGTTACCCCTACTGAGAAAACGGCTCCACCGATTCCTACAAATAATCCACCAATAATTAAATCCATCATTGAATTAGCAACACTAATATAAAAGACAGGAAATAATAATAGAATAAAACTAATAAAGAATAATTTTCTTGCTCCGAAACGATTTGTCCAATAACCAATTGGAATGCGAAGAATAGAACCTAAAATAACCGGTACTGCTGTGACCATAGAAATTTGTCCCGCAGTTAATGGAATATCCGCTTTAATATATGGCATTAATGATGATAAGATGACCCATACCATAAAACCGATAACTAGATTAGAAGTTTGTAAACTTAATTGAAAATTAGGACTTTTCATCCTGTTCCCTCCTATGTATGCATAATTATATTAATTCCCTCCAGTCTAATCACGTACTCACATGATTAGACTGAAAAGAATCAACCACCACTTACCGGCGGAATCATTGCTACTACATCGCCAGTTTGAATAATGTCGTCCTCATTTGCGTATTCTTCATTGATAGCGACCATAATCTGGTTTGAAATTGTTATGTTGTATCCTTTAACAAGAATATCTTTTAGCTCAGCAACCGTAATCTTTTCACAATCTATTTGCAAAGCTGGCTTACTTGCTTCTTCTTGCAAATGTGCAAATAATAGTACTTCAATCATGTTCTCATCTCCTTTTCAGGCTCGCCATTTACATATGCTACTTTCTCTAGCTGATCACCTATCCATGACTCACCATCTTCCCAAAACTCTTTCTTCCAAATCGGAACAACTTGTTTCATTCGCTCCATAATATATTCATTCGCCTCGTAGGCTGCTTTCCGATGTGGTGTAGAAACAGCGACAACAACAGCAAGATCAGAAATTTGCAATGTACCAATGCGATGTGTAATTGCCACATATGTCCCAGGCCACTTCTCTTCTACTTCGGCACCAATTTTCGCAAGCTGTTTTTCCGCCATTGTCTTATAAGCTACATACTCTAAATATAGCGTACGACGTCCTTTCGTAAATTCTCTAACAGTACCAATAAAAGTAGTAACAGCACCACATTCACATCGAATTACTTTACTTGTAACATCTTCAATTGAAATAGGTGTATCAATTACTTCATAATACGTATATGTCATCTTGCACCTCTTATCTTTGTTTAAATCATTTCTTATACAGATCTAATCTGCGGAGAAGCCATCAATCTATTTTTCTATTACTTGTACGATCGAAGCGGTTCTTCCCATGGCCACTCGCTTCCTACGTTTGATTCTAATAACAGTACCGAAACAGTTATCCCTGCTTCAAACCCTCGTGTTCCGCCCGGTAAAACGATAAATGCATTCGCCTCTGCAAGTGAAGAAATTGCACTTGATTTATCTAAGCCAACTGGTGTAACTTGCAATTGACCATCTACAATTTCTACTCTCCCTCTTACAAAACGAGTAAATGGGTTTGCTTTCGGAAAATCATTTTGTAAAATTGCTTCTGCACGATATACGTGCGCATCTTTCCTATGTAAACATGTTTGAATGACAGGTCGAACATATAATTCACAACCGACATAACAAGCAGAAGGGTTACCAGATAGACCAAATAATAGTTTTCCTTCTAGCTCAGCTACAGTTGTCACGCTTCCTGGTCGCATCTCTATTTTATTGAAAAGTACATTAGCTTGTAATCTCTCATAAATAGCAGGTAAATAATCATAGTCTCCTACTGAAACCCCACCAGTTGTAATTAAAATATCGACTTCTTTCATTGCTTTTTTTACAGTCTTATAACACGTCTCTAAATCGTCAGCAAATTGTCCATAATACCGTACAACTCCACCTGCTCGTTCAATTTGAGCAGCTATCATATAGGAGTTACTATTTCGAATTTTCCCTTCTTTCAGTTGTTCGTGTACTTCGAGCAGTTCACTTCCTGTCGTTATAATCCCAATAACCGGCTGTCTTACAACATGTACTGAACTATAACCGAACGTAGCAAGAAGCGCTGCTACTCCAGGGTTAATAACAGTTCCTTTTTTCACAAGTATGGCATTTTGTTTTACATCTTCTCCTTTAAAAGAGATGTTATCACCGGCGACGAAAGAGCGTTTTAATTTTATATAAGTCTTTTCATTTTCTTCAAACGCTTCCGTCAGCTCTAGCATAACAACAGCATTACACCCCGCTGGAATCGCGGCTCCTGTCATAATACGGACAGCTTGAAATGCTTTCACCTCTTCTGTAAAAACAAAACCTGCTCCGATTTCACCAACAACTTCAAACCGAATAGGGTTACTGCTACTTGCTTCTTTTGAATCTTCCGCTCGAATTGCAAACCCGTCGTATGGAGAGCGATCAAAATGCGGGACATCATGATCTGCAACAACATCTTCTCCAAGAATTCTGCCATAGCTTTCTATAAGAGAAACTTTTTCCGTTTCACCTAGATAGGCATACTCCATTACACGTGCGACTGCTTCTGCCACTGGAATTGGCATACGTTTTTCTAACATTCTTTTTCACCTCGTTTTGATAAGAAGAAACTTTCTTTCTATTCACCCTATATATTTTGCGTATAATCGTTTTGCCATTTTCATATCATTAGTCCCATGAATAAACGCCCTACCGTCTGTAAATAAAACGAAACGATAGTCATCAATTAGAAACGATAGTAAATGCGGAGTTTTTTGGACATTCACACTTTTTTGTAAGCGCTTTTTAATTTCTTCTAAATTAAGAATCCCCTTTACTCCCGGACGGATTTGAACTGTATTACGCCCGCATAACACTTCAGTTTTCATTTGTGCTTCAAATGTTAAACTTGGGTACGTGCGTACATTGCCACAAGCTGAACATGTACTTTTTTTCTGTCTATTTACTTTTAACGAAAGATATTGATTGTTCCAAATATCAAACGATAACATTGTTCCTCGCAGCGCCTGATAATCATCCACCAATATTTTCATCGCTTCTGTTACTTGATGAGCAACAACCATTTGTACAGCTGGCTGAATGATTCCTGCTGTATCGCATGTTGCACCACCCATAGGATGATCCATTAGGCAGCGAAAACATGGTGTTTCCCCCGGAAGAATTGTATACGTTACACCGTAACTCCCAATACATCCACCATATATCCAAGGTATATTTTCTTTTTGTGACATGTCATTTATAAGTAGACGTGTATCAAAATTGTCAGTCGCATCTAATATGAGATCCACTTCTTTTGTTAACACTTCCATCTCTTGCATTGTGACATCCGTTACAACTGGTACAATTTCTACTTCAGAATTAATCTCTCTTAAATGTTCTGCCGCTGCAATTGCTTTTGGTTTACACTGCTGTGCATCTTCTTCTGTATATAACTGTTGCCGCTGTAAATTACTCCATTCAACGTAGTCACGGTCAGCAATTGTCAATTTCCCAATTCCCATCCTAACTAGTGCTTCCGCATTTGCAGCTCCTAGTGCACCCGCACCGATTAGGAGCACATGCTTTTCTCTTATTTTTCTTTGTCCCATTTCACCAATTCCAGAAAACAATACTTGCCTTGAATAACGCTCTTGCATAGGCCATCCTCCTTTCGTTATCCACCAATATAAGACATTTCAACTTTTGAACGTTTTTTTGTACTTTCTGCCGTTCGTTCATCTGAATATCGGTCTTTTCTATACGCCCATGTATGTTGTAGAATTTTTAATAGTGATTCATCAGAGATATTTTCTCTAAGAAGCGTTCGTAAATCCGTTCCATCTGCTCCGAATAAGCATGTGAAAAATTTACCGTCTGCCGAAATACGAGATCTCGTACAAGAAGAACAAAATGACTCAGAGACAGAAGTAATAAATCCAACTTCTGCATTGCTCCCTACATATCGATACAATTTCGCAACTTCTCCAAAGTAACGAGGCTCGACGGGCTCAATCGGATATACACGATTAATTTTCTCTATTAATTGTTCCTTCGTAATTACTTGTTCAAAGTTCCATCCGTTCGTACTACCAACATCCATAAACTCGATAAAACGGAGCTGAATTTCTTGTTCTTTAAAATAACGAGCCATAAGAAGAATTTGACTATCATTCATCCCTTTTTTTACGACCATATTTACCTTTACTTCTAATCCAGCTGCTTTTGCTGCTTCAATTCCTTTCAATACAGGTTTTGTACTTACATTTCGTCCATTAATTTTTTGGAAAACATGATCCTCTATCGCATCTAAACTAATATTTACACGTTTTAATCCCGCTTCTTTTAGCGCTTTAGCTTGTTTTGCTAAATGAATACCGTTTGTTGTGAGTCCAATATCCGTTAAGCCATCTAGCTTTGCAAGCCTTGCAATTAGCTTCGGTAAGTCTTTACGTAATAAAGGTTCGCCGCCAGTTAGCCTAATTTTATGGGCTCCCATATTTATAAACAATCTCGCTAATCTTTCAATTTCATCGAACGTTAATAAAAACTCTTCCTGTAAAAAAGCGTAATCAGGTCCGAACACTTCCGCCGGCATACAGTACGTGCACCTAAAATTACAACGGTCAATAACTGAAATACGTAAATCTTGAAGTGGCCGTTCTAAAGAATCTCTCATCTTCTCGTGCATCTATATCCCTTCTTTTCTACTGTAATCCTTAGTAAGTTTTCAATTTTCTATTTGCCTTCATTATAAAAAAGAAGCTACATATTCAATGTGACTTTTCTCACATTACTTTCCCCATTCAAAAAATCTTCACAAATCCGTTCGAATTTTGTTCACATCTCTAGTCCCATTCTCTTTACATACTGAAATTTCTTAAACTAAAAAACTTATATTCATATAATCCCTTACTACAAGTAGCTTTTTAGAAATTTAAGGCCGTTTCTCCTTATGGTCATTGAAATTTTACTTTATTCCCAAAAATATCTCTTGCATTTTCATCATACTTACATTCAAAATAAGAAATATATTGTTTATGAGAAGAAAGGTGATCGCTGTGGCAAACAGTATGACATTATCTCAAGATTTAAAAGAATTACTTGCATCTGTTGAATATAAAATGCAGATAAAAAAAGGATGTTTTATTTTTCAAGAAGGTATGGAAGCAACAGATCTCTATATCATCCACTCCGGAAAAGTACAAATCAGTAAACTAAGTGCTGACGGGCAAGAATTAACACTTCGTATTTGTTCGCAATATGACATTATTGGAGAACTAACATTGTTCACGGACAATGCGAAGTATTTATTAAATTCAAAATGCCTTGAAGATGTTGAAGTAGGCGTTATAAAGCGTGAAGCCTTAGAAAAAGCATTACTCCAAAAACCCGCTCTTGTATTTGAATTTATGAAATGGATTAGTGAACATTTAAGAAGAATGCAAACGAAATTCCGAGATTTAGTATTACACGGCAAAAAAGGTGCCCTATATTCTACTCTCATTCGCATGACAAATAGTTATGGTGTGTTAAAAGAAAATGGTATTCTCATCGATTTACCATTAACGAATCAAGAACTTGCGAATTTCTGTGCAACTTCGCGTGAAAGCGTAAATCGAATGTTAAATGATTTGAAAAAAAAAGGTACAATTTCTATTCATAAAGGAAAGATTACCATTCATGATTTACAATTCTTAAAATGTGAAATTGCTTGTGAAGATTGCTCTGCCTCTGTTTGTAGCATCGAGTAGCATCTTATTTAGATGCTACTCTTTTTTCATATTAAGCTACTAGTTATTCGTCTGCTATCCCCTATATCAAGAAAGACGAGGGCTTCAATTAAACCTCGTCTTTCTTGATATATTATTAAATAGGTATAGCAGCATTATTTTTTCAATTCATTAGGAATACGTCTTCTGTAAATAACGTAACTACGGCTTAAATATTTAATTGGGGCACTAAATACATGTACAAGTCTTGTAAATGGCCATACTGCGAAAAGCCCCATCGCTGCAATAATATGAATTTTAAACCATACAGGTACTTCCGTCATATATTCGATCTTTGGTTGGAAAATAAAGAGACTTCGGAACCAAGGACCGATTGTTGTACGATAATCAAATCCGTTTGAATCGATATTTAAAAATGTTGAAGAAAGTCCTGCTAGCATTACGATAAGTAATAAAATAAGCGCAATATAATCTCCCTTTGTACTCGTTGCAATGATGCGTTTTACTGTTACACGGCGATACGTTAATATAATTAAACCGAGGATAGAAGCAACACCTGCCGGAAGTCCGAAACTAATTGCTACTACATGATACATATGCTCAGAAATACCTATTGAACGGTATACGGACTCTGGAATTAAAATCCCCATAACATGACCGCCAATGACGAACATGATCCCAAAGTGGAATAACAGACTTCCGGTTCGGAGCATTTTCTTCTCTAATAGTTCGCTAGATTTTGATGTCCATCCAAATTGATCATAGTTGTATCTGAAAATATGCCCACCGATAAAGATTGCAAAAATGATATAGGGAAACAGCACCCATAAAAATTGATCCATCATTTTGACAACACTCCTTTCTAATTCACTTGTACTCCCCAGGCATCGATAGCAAAGAGAACGGCTGCAAGAATTGCTTCGTACATACAGTTTGCTTCTTTTAATTGCCCGTGCAACGCTTGTATATTTTCCTTGTATTTACTCATAATTGGTTCGCTATCTTGCTCGTTTGCATTTGCAAGAAACTCAAGTAGAAGCGGTAAATAATCAGGTAGTTCTTTATCTGTTACGTTAAATCCAGATTTTTTATAGTGCTGTTTTAACTCTAACAATTCAATTCCACGCTCTCTTTGTTCACCTGTTTTCATGTAAGTAAGATACATATTTGTCTTCTTTCCAAAGTCGAATGTATAAACGTAAGAATCAATAAGTTGATTGTCTGTTTTATCTAGCGCTCGTTTTATAAATGTTGTAAGTGATACTCTGATTTCTTCCTGTTCAATTTCTTGAATCTCTTCCTGTAATTCTAGTAAAGCTTCTCTCCAACCTAATTCAGGATAGGAGAGAAGAAAAGAAGAACAAGAAAAAGCAGTTTGTAAACTTTGTTTCATAATTTTTTGCCCCCTTTATTTAAGAAATTGTCATACAAGAGCCTGGGCCACCTGTGAAGGACAGACCACAGCTTCCTTGTTCGCTATATAAATCTGCAACCTGTTCGCGGTGAGACGTCGGGATGACGAAGCGATCTTTATATTTTGCGATCGCAAGAAGACGATACATATCTTCTACATCCTCTTTCGTTAAACCAATTTCTTTTAATACTGCTTCATTTGGTTCTTTATTAATTTGCAATGCTCTCATATGTGTTCGCATGACAGCCATTTTTTTCAATGTAAGACGAATATGTGATTCATCTCCTGCAGTGAGTAAATTAGCTAAATATTGAATTGGAATACGCATATTATCGATAGCAGGAAAAATCTCTTCTGCTTGCCAGTTACTTCCTTTCCCCTCCACCATATTCATAATTGGGCTAAGCGGCGGGATATACCAAACCATTGGCATTGTACGATACTCTGGATGAAGAGGAAGAGCAATTTTCCAATCAATAATCATTTTATAAATAGGTGACTCTTGAGCCGCTTTCATCCATTCATCAGGAATCCCTTGTTTTTTTGCTTCCGCTATTACTTCTGGATCATTTGGGTCTAGGAAAACAGTTAACTGAGATTCATATAAATCTTTTTCATTTTCAACAGAAGCCGCTTCTTTTACTTTGTCAGCGTCATATAACATAACCCCAATATATCGAATACGTCCTACACATGTTTCAGAACAAATTGTAGGCATACCAGCTTCAATACGCGGGAAACACATTGTGCATTTTTCTGCTTTATTTGTTTGCCAGTTAAAATACACTTTTTTATACGGACAAGATGATACACAAAATCTCCATGCACGACATGCATTTTGATCCACAAGGACAATCCCATCTTCTTCACGTTTATACATCGCGCCAGATGGACAAGACGATACGCAAGATGGATTCATACAATGTTCGCATATGCGTGGTAAATACATCATAAAGACATTCTCAAAATCCGTCTTTATCTCTTCTTCCATTTTCTTTACGTTCGGATCTTGTAACCCTGTTATATGTCCACCAGCTAAATCATCTTCCCAGTTTGGACCCCATTCAATTTTGTCAATAAATTCACCCGTAATTGCTGATTTTGGACGAGCAACTGGTTGATGCTTACGCTGCGGGCTATTTGTTAATGTTTCATAATCATAATTCCAAGGTTCAAAGTAATCATCGATTGTTGGTTGATCTGGATTGTGGAAAATATTCATAAGACGCTTCATTTTCGAACCGGATTTCAGCTGAATTTCACCATTTTTCAATTCCCAGCCGCCTTTGTATTTCTCCTGATCTTCCCATTGTTTTGGATAACCAATTCCAGGTTTCGTTTCTACGTTATTGAAGTACATATATTCAGCACCTGGACGATTTGTCCAGGTGTTTTTGCATGTTACGCTACAAGTATGGCAGCCGACGCATTTATCTAAGTTCATTACCATTCCGACTTGCGCTTTAATCTTCAAGCCAATCTACCTCCTTCAGTTTACGGATTACGACATTTAAGTCACGCTGATTCCCAGTCGGACCATAGTAGTTAAATCCATAGCTTAATTGCCCATATCCACCAATCATATGTGTCGGTTTAACATGAATACGGGTTGGACTATTATGCGTTCCCCCGCGGGTGCTTGTTAATTTCGTACCAGGCACGTTAATGTGACGATCTTGCGCATGGTGCATAAATGCCATTCCCCTCGGTATACGGTGCGTTACAACAGCACGCGCTACGACAACCCCGTTACGGTTAAAGCATTCAATCCAATCATTATCAGCAACGCCAGCTTCATTCGCGTCATCTTTGTTCATCCAAACAGTTGGACCACCTCTAAACAGCGTTAACATCGGTAATGAATCGAAGTACATACTATGAATCGACCACTTATTATGCGGTGTTAAATAGTTTAATGTAATTTCTTTCCCCTCTACTTCAGGGCGAGATTTACGAAACGGTTTATGTTGCAGAATTGGTTTAAATGTTGCCATCGTTTCACCAAATTCTTTCATCATGTCGTGATCTAAGTAGAAAGATTGGCGACCAGTTATCGTTCTCCAAGGGATAAGACGCTCAACATTTGTTGTAAATGGTGAGTAACGGCGTCCACCTTTTTCAGAACCCGTAAAGGCCGGAGAAGTAATTACTGTTTTGGGCTGCGCTGTAATTTGTTCGAATGTGAAGCATTCTTCTTCACGTTCTTCTGCCAAATCACGTAGTTTTAAATCGGTTTGTTTTTCAAGTGCTTCCCATGCTTTTACAGCCATATGACCGTTTGTTGTAGAAGAAAGTGTTAATACCGCTTCAGCAGCATTGATTGCTTCTTTTATGTCTGGGCACCCTTTCGCAATAGAATCAGTGCGAATAACTCCTAATCGACTCTTTAATTGCTCATATTCTTTTTCTGCCGACCAAGAAATCCCTTTCGTACCAATCGGTTGTTTTCCGGCATTTGGTCCAAGCGCTGTCATTTTGTCATAAATCGTTTTATAATCCCTTTCGACAACATGAATTTGCGGCATTGTTTTACCTGGAATAGGTTCACACTCACCTTTGCTCCAATCTTTAATCTTGCCAAGTGGTTGCGCTAATTCTTGCGGTGTATCGTGAAGAAGTGGTGTTGCAACGACTTCTTTCATTGGTTCAAGATCGATTTTCTTCGCTAAATCTGACACAGCTTTAGAAAGAGCGGTGAAAATATCCCAGTCAGAGCGTGCTTCCCACGGTGAACTGATTGCTGGATTAAATGGATGTACAAATGGATGCATATCTGTACTGCTTAAATCATGCTTTTCATACCAAGTTGAAGCAGGTAAGACGATATCAGAATAAAGTGCTGTACCAGCCATGCGGAAATCTAAGTTAATTAGTAAATCAAGCTTTCCTTCTGGTGCATCTTCATGCCACTTAATTTCTTCTGGTCGAATTGAATCACTATCGTCATTCATTAATCCGTTTGTTGTACCTAATAAATGTTTTAAGAAATATTCGTGGCCTTTACCGGAACTTGAAATTAAGTTTGCACGCCATACGAATAAATTGTGCGGGAAGTTATTTTTGTTATCTGGATCTTCAATTGCAAATTTCAGTTCTTTTTCTTTTAATTTTTGTGCAACATATTTTCCGATTTCTTCTTGCGTTGTTGCACCTGAAGCAACAGCTTCTTTATATAATTCAATTCCATTTTTCTCGAATGTTGGATATGAAGGCAACCAGCCAAGTCGTGCCGCTAATACATTGTAATCACCGTGATGTTGATAACGTGAATTGCCCTCAATTGGTGATGCTAAATGTCCAACAGGTGTATCTTCATAACGCCATTGATCTGTTACGAAATAGAAGAATGAAGTACCGTTTTGTAATTTCGGTGGCCCTTGCCAATCTTTTGCCATCGCGATTGTTTGCCACCCTTCTGCTGGTCGTAATTTTTCTTGACCAACATAATGTGCCCAACCGCCACCGTTGACACCTTGTGCCCCAACGAGAAGAACAAGATTTAAAACTGCGCGATAAATCGTATCAGAATTAAACCAATGGTTAATACCGGCTCCAACAATAATCATCGAGCGACCATTCGTATCAACTGCATTTTGTGCAAACTCACGAGCGATTTGAATAATGAGCTCTCGTTTTACTCCTGTCATTTTCTCTTGCCATGCAGGTGTAAACGGTACATCATCATTGAAATCTTTTGGCTCTTGCCCGCCAAGTCCTCGGTTCACACCGTAATTTGCTAACGTTAAATCGTATACAGTTGTAACGAATACTTCCCCCTCTTCTGTCGTAATTTTTTTTACCGGAATTGTACGTTCTAACACTTTATTTCCATCATCAGAGAAGTACGGAATTTGTACAGTTTCAACAGCATCTTCCATACCAAGTAAAGAAAGACGTGGATCAATCGTTTCACCTGTCTGTTCATCTTCTAAACGCAAGTTCCATTTCTTTTCGTTATCCCATCGTGACCCCATTGTGCCATGAGGCGTTGCAAAATCTTTCGTGTTCTCGTTCCAAAGTACAGGTTTCCATTCTCCTAACTTTGTTTCGCGTCCAATATCAGAAGCATTTAAGAAACGATCAGCAACGAATTGATCTCCTTTTTGTTTCAATGTGACAAAGAAAGGAAAATCAGTATATTGCTTCGCATACTTTGTGAAGTATTCCACTTGATTATCTACGTAAAATTCTTGTAAGATCACATGCCCCATTGCCATCGCAAGGGCACCGTCTGTACCTTGCTTCACACTAATCCAATCATCAGCAAACTTTGTGGACTCAGCGAAGTCAGGACTTACAGAAACGACTTTCGTCCCTTTATAACGAACTTCTGCTAAGAAGTGAGCATCTGGCGTTCTCGTCATCGGTACATTTGAACCCCATGTCATAATGTAACCAGAGTTATACCAGTCACTACTTTCTGGCACATCAGTTTGATCACCCCAAATTTGCGGAGAAGCTGGTGGTAAATCAGCGTACCAATCATAGAAACTAAGCATCGGCCCGCCCATAAGTTGCATAAAACGGCTACCAGCAGCATGACTTAACATCGACATAGCTGGAATTGGTGAAAAACCAACATTTCGGTCTGGACCGTATTTAATTACTGTATAAAGTAAAGAAGCTGAAACAAGTTGTAATACTTCATCCCAATTCGCTCGGATGAATCCCCCTTTACCGCGCGCCTCTTTATAAGCACGTGCTTTTTCAGGGTTTTCCACAATGCTTTTCCATGCGTCTAGTGGAGATTTATGATTTTGTAGTTCCTCTTGCCACATCTCCCAAAGAACACCACGTACATATGGATATTTCACACGAAGTGGGCTATAAATGTACCAAGAAAAGCTCGCTCCACGTGGACATCCTCGTGGTTCAAAATCCGGCATATCAGGACCTGTTGTTGGGTAGTTAAGCTCTTGCCCTTCCCATGTTACAATTCCATCTTTCACATAAATGTTCCAACTACAAGAACCAGTACAGTTCACACCGTGTGTAGAACGGATTACTTTATCATGTTGCCAACGCTTTCTATACACATTTTCCCATTCACGATCTTCATATGTTTCTTGTGTATGATTATCGTTATAACGATCTATTGGTGAAAAATATTTTAAACGTCTCATTAGTGCTGAAGGTTTCTTCTTCATAATGTTCACTCCTTTAATACGTCTCTCTTACATACCCTTACTATAAAAGAGGTTGTAAAATACAGATGTGACATTTCGCACAGTTCAAGAGATTGTCATAAATTCAGTTGGAAATAAGTTTGAGAGAAAGTATTTGTAAATAAAGGTTTCTTTGCTCCGTTGTGAAGGTTTATGACCAATCGTGATTATTAGGAGAATAGTATTTAGAAGAATCACCTTTTTGCAAAAGAAAAAAACGCAGGAGAAATTCCTACGTTTTTCTTTATAAATATATACTAAAAAGAGTTTTGATATTATTTCAATAATGCTATAAGGATACGATTATAAATTGTATGTAAGGAATTTATTTTTCTTCAACAATACTATTTTATATCAAGACCTATTTCACATAAAACTAGAAATCATTATTTACTGTTTTGCCCTTGTTTACGGCAACAATTATACTAGATATAACCCGCATTAATAATCTGAATTTTTCTGAAATTAAGTATAGGATTTCCTTTGAGGACATAGAAATTATAAAGTATATTACCATGATTTTTTAGCATATAAGTTCTCAATATGAACTTATATAATACCATTACGAATTACCTCTTAGATTACTATCATACTGCAATAAAATGAAGGAACTCCTTTTCTTTAACATAAAAATGAATTAGAAAAAGATAATAAAATTAGGAGGGTTACGATGCCTCAGCTTGATTCATTACATCCCATTGTAGAAAAAATAATCAACAATATTGAAAAATTAATGGTCGGAAAACGAAAGGCAACGATTTTAGCTTTGACAGCTCTCTTAGCTGAAGGTCATGTACTATTAGAAGATGTTCCCGGTGTCGGGAAAACAATGCTAGTACGTGCTTTTTCTAAATCAATTGATGCCGATTACAAGCGAATTCAATTCACACCTGATTTACTGCCGTCAGATGTAACGGGTGTTTCTATTTACAATCCAAAAGAGCTCCAATTTGAGTTCAATCCTGGACCAATTATGGGGAATTTTATACTTGCTGATGAAATTAATCGTACATCTCCAAAGACACAATCTGCCCTACTTGAAAGTATGGAAGAAGGCAATATCACAATAGATGGCACTACAAGACCGTTACCAAAACCGTTCTTTGTAATGGCTACACAAAATCCGGTCGAATATGAGGGGACATACCCTTTACCAGAGGCTCAGCTCGATCGTTTCTTGTTAAAGCTAAAAATGGGATATCCTACACCAGAAGAAGAATTTGAAATTTTAAACCGGATGGAAAAAACAAATCCACTCTCCCATTTACAAGCTATTACTACAATAGAAGAATTACTATATTTACAACAAAGCGTACGGGAAGTAAGCATGGACAAAGCAATCAAGCATTACATTGTAAAGCTTGTTAATCAGACTCGTTCTTATAGTTCTATACAGCTAGGTGCAAGTCCACGCGGCTCAATTGCTTTAATGAAAGCTTCACAGGCTTATGCATTCATCCATGGCAGAAATTATGTCATCCCAGACGATGTTAAATTTTTAGCTCCTTACGTGTTAGCTCACAGACTCATTCTAAAAATGGAAGCAAAATTTGAAGGAATAACAGGAGAACAAGTTATCTCAAAAATCGTTGCAAGAACTACCGTGCCGACTCAAAGGACGAAGAACCTTTGATGAAACGACTACTACGAGCACTATATCACGTTACGAAGTTATTGCTAATCCCTTTATGCCTAGTCTTAACATTTGTGTATGCTATGCTTCAAGGAGGATTTGTAAGTTGGTTTTTGTTTTACAGTATGCTTCCTATTGGCCTTTATTCACTACTACTCCCCTTCTACGCTTTACGGGATGCTGAAGTAAAACGAATAACAAACCAAAACGAATATGTAGCAGGAGAACAATTTTTAAGCACGATTACAATAAAAAGAAAATTTCCTTTTCCCTTACTTTATTTAGTTATAGAAGATGAACTACCACCACAATTTACAAGTTGTAGACAAACAAAGATGAATAAGGTAATACTCTTTCCAGGATTAAAACGAAATATTTCGTTTCAATATGTTATTGACACAATCCCTAGAGGAGAGCACACTTTTTCAAGCGTACGTGTCAAAACTGGCGATCTATTCGGTATGATGGAGAAAGAAGTAACTTTTTCAGTTACAGATACATTTTTAGTCTATCCCCAGTATGTAGATATAACGTATCGACAATTGGAAAATCATTTCGAACAAGGAGCGCTTTCAGCAAATATAAATTTAGCAAAAGACTCTACAGTCTCTGTCGGTGTCAGAGACTATAAACCTGGTGACCGCTTTTCATGGATTGATTGGAAAGCAACTGCACGAACAAACAATATTATGACGAAAGAGTTTGAACAACAGCGCAGCCATAATATCATGATATTCATGGACAGAACTGAGTCCCCTCTATTCGAATCAGTCGTAACGTTTACTGCCTCTATTGTGAGGGCTGTCTTGAAGCAAAATTCACCAGCGTCATTCGTATCTGTCGGAAAAGAACGAACTATTTTCCCTTTAGACAATGGAGATAGTCAGTTGCAACAAATCTTTTTTCATTTAGCGAAAGTACAAGCAGACAGTGTATTCCCGCTCTCCCAGAGTGTAGAAATGGAATTAAGAAAAATTTATGAGCCCGTAACGATTATACTCGTGACAAGTGATCTTTCTCCCGATATTCAAAAGGCGGCTGACTGTGCTGCTATTAAAAATAGAAAATTAATGGTGTTTGTCGTGAAAGAAAAAGCGAATCAACTCTCACATCGAGAACTAAGTATTCTAGAAACTCTACAAAAACGAAAAATATTTGTAAATGCGGTTTATGAAAACCGGTATACAAACGCGTTTTTTGAGGTGAGCAAATGATAACATTACAAACAAAATACAAATGGGATATGAGCAGATTCTTCATGCATGTATGTGCACTTCTACTTTTACTAGAATGGCTAAGACCCCTTATAGGTATTACAAACGTAGGTAGATTAGATATTTTTGTAATATTTATAGGAATTTGCTTCACTCTCTCTTTTTTTCAAACAAGATGGCAGATTCCAATAAAGATCGTCACAATCTTATTCATCATTCATTTCCTACATTATAAAAAAGCTTTTATAAATCCATTTTGGCTAACAACATTTTTTTCTGAACTTTCTCTAAATTCCTCCCTGTTTTTCCAGGGAAATTTGCTAGATATTGCTCCAGTTTTTCCAACACTTTTATTTTTTTTATCATTTTGGTTTTTGAGTTCTTTCATCTCTTTTTGGGTAATTCATAAAAAACGTGGGTTGTTATTTCTTATATTGACTATTATTTATATCACAATTTTTCATAACTTACATTTATACAATGCAAACTACGCTATTATTCGTACTGTTGTCCTCGGCTTTTTTATGCTTAGTCTTCTTCACATAGAACGAATAAAAGAGATGGAACACTTACAAAATTATGCTAGAGAAATCTCAAAACTACTTAGACCTCTTACAATATTTATTGTATTGTCAGCAACCATCGCATACTTTGCTCCAAAATTTGGCCCTCAATGGCCAAACCCAATGGATTTTTTAAAATTCAACACATCCGAAGCAAGTAAAAAACAAGAAGTTTCTAAAATTGGGTATGGTTTAGATGACTCACAATTAGGCGGTCCTTTTAAGGCGGATCCTACAATTGTTTTCACAGCACAAACGCAAAACAAACAATATTGGAGAGTAGAAACAAAAGATTTTTATACAGGAAAAGGCTGGGAGGTTTCTGAAAATCAAAAAAAGGTTTCTTTTAAAAATAAAAACGACGTCGTGAGCTGGTACGAACAAAATACAAAAACGGAGACAACTGAGGCAACAATCACCATGCAAAAAAGTTATCCTCACCTTACCTATCCAGCAGGATTAGTATCAGTTGAGGCTTCTTCTGATGTATCATACAGCGTTGACCCATTTTCAGAAAAAATCTATACAATGCACGGAGACTCTTCTACTACTTTAAATTCGTATAAAGTAACATATGAGATCCCGGAGTTTTCCATAGAAAACTTGAAAACTGCAAAACCGAATGAAGGTCAAGAAACAAGTCCTTATTTCATGACAAAGTACACACAACTTCCCGAATCATTACCGCAGCGAGTAAAAGACTTAGCTGTTAATCTAACAAATGATAAAGACAACCGATATGATAAAGTATTAGCTATTGAAAATTACTTCACAGACCATTCTTTTGTATACGAAACAATGAATGTCTTGTTCCCTGCCAAAAACCAAGATTATGTAGATCAATTCCTTTTCGATACAAAAAGCGGCTACTGCAATAATTTTTCGACATCTATGATCGTGTTACTTCGTTCTGTCGGGATTCCCACTCGCTGGGTAAAGGGCTTTACAGAAGGAACTCTTGAGAATACATTTGCTAGTACAGAAGGTGAGAATGTTTATAAAATCTCGAACAATAACGCACACTCTTGGGTCGAAGTATACTTTCCAAGATATGGATGGGTCCCATTCGAACCAACAAAAGGATTTACCAATCCCTATAATTTTATAAATAATACTCCTGTTTCTACTTCACAAAATAGCGAAGAAAACAATTCTAATAACGAGCAAATATACCAACGGAACAATGAAGCAAAGCTCAAAAGTTTAATAGAAAATACAGAAGAAGCTCCTACTAAAAAGATCACAAATTCTAAAAATGGATTTTCTTGGTGGTACGTATTCCTCTCTGCAATACCAATTAGTATTATAGGATACATTCTCTTCACTACTAGAATGAAATGGATTACATTTTTTATTATTCTTTTCTATAAATATCGAAATGATGATGCTGTTTATAGAAAAGCTTACGGTGCACTTTTAAAACAATTTGCGAGAATCGGCATACCACGGGGTGAAAGTCAAACATTCCGAGAATACGCTCTCCGCATCGATACACTTTACAACTCGGCCGATATGCAACAACTTACTTTCAGTTATGAGAACGCTATGTATCAAAAGGGACAGGCCGCAGCCGAATGGAAGAAATCCGTACACTTATGGGAAGTACTTATGAAAAAAGCAGCTTCTCTGCCTAAATCAAATGACTACGATAGAGTGATTTAATCTTGATAATGTGAGTTTAAAGAAAACACCTCAAAGACTAAGAGCTACTTTGAAGTGAATCCGAATAGTGGTACATGAAAAAAACACCTCCTGAATTCACATACTAAGTATGCAAATTCAATGGAGGTGTTTTTTAATCAACATAATCAAAGATAGCTAACTACTAATTATTAGCCAAGTACCTTTTCAATCTCCGCCTCTAAATCCACCGGCTTCGTCTGCGGTGCAAAACGCCCTACTACTTTCCCGTCTTTTCCAATTAGAAACTTAGTAAAGTTCCATTTTACTGCTTTCATACCGAGTAAACCTGGCGCTTGTTCTGTCATGTATGTATACAGAGGATGAGCCTTATCACCTTTTACATCAATCTTTGCAAACATCGGGAAGTTTACACCGTAGTTCAATTCACAAAAGCTTGTAATATCCGCTTCTGTGCCAGGTTCTTGTCCTCCAAATTGATTACAAGGGAAACCGAGTATTTCTAGTCCTTGGTCTTTATATTTATCATATACTTCTTGTAATCCTTTATACTGTGGTGTAAATCCACATTTACTAGCTACATTTATAATAAGAAGTGCTTTTCCTTCGTAATCTTTTAACGATTTTTCTTCACCTGTTATTGTTTTAGCTGAAAAATCATAAACTGTCATTGTTTCTACCCCTCTCTTCACTATCATTCTATGTTTATACTATACTACATTCGTGAATATACAGCTCTTATTACGTACTTATAAGCTAAAATGATAGCGCTTTATTTACGTTCGAAAATTCGACACAAACTACTAGACTTTTATGATGGAAAGTTTTACAATTGAATTGTGAACAAAATGTGACAGTTTATATTCCATTATAATAGAAAAGGATGGTGTTCGTTATGAAAACTGCACAACATGAAATGATTTCAAATCGCGAGTTTTATTTCGTACTATATATGATGTTATTGTATGTTACTGGTTGGGTAATCGATGTGAATGGTTTATTCTTAAGCTCCTACTTTAATTTAGCAGGAGAGATTACTCTTCCGTTAGTTGGCGGTATTGTTGGACTGTTCGTTATGTCTATCAATAAAGAACAAACGAAATAAAGTGAAACTTTAATCAGTGGGGGTTCTTCATCCCCCACTGATTATTAGTTGAACCAATCGGGCTTTTACGGGCAGTTAATGCGGGATAACGACATTAGAAAAAGACAGAAGACGAGGCTTTCGTTTTCTGTCTTTTCTTTTTTAGCGTATAATAGATACATACAATATATAAGGAGTGGTAAGTATGAAAAAAGTAGAACAATTATCTTCTCACCTATATCTTATTGATGATTATGACTTACAACATAATGAACGAACAGGTACTTACGTTTTATTAGGTGACGATATTACTTTAATTGAAACTTGTGCAGCCCCTTCTCTTCCCTATATTTTAGACGGCTTACAACAATTACATATTGATTTAAACGATGTAAAAAATATAATCGTTACACATGTTCATTTAGATCATGCAGGCGCAGCAGGGTTAATGATGGAAAAGTGCCCAAATGCTACTTTATATGTGCATCCTCGCGGTGCTCGTCATATGATTGATCCTACAAAACTCATTCTAGGTGCAAAAGCTGTGTACAAAGAAGATTTCGATAAACTTTTTGATCCAATTCTTCCTATAGAGGAAGAACGTGTTCATATTGTGCAAAATGGTGATACATTAAAAATTGCAAAAGACCGCATCCTTACATTTTATGATACACCGGGACATGCGAAGCACCATATTAGCATTCATGATTCATTAACAAACGGCATTTTTACTGGCGATACAATTGGAATTTATTATAGAGAGCTCGCAGACCTTGGTGTAGAGTTATATCTACCGTCAACGTCCCCTTCACAATTTCAGCCAGATGCGATGATTGCTTCTAAAAATCATATTCAAAGGATGAATGTAGATACTATTTATTTCGGCCATTACGGTGCATCATCTCATGTTACAGAAGTATATAACCAACTGGATCATTGGTTACCTATTTTCGTTCATACTGGTAAAGATGTCTTTGAAAAATATAATGATTTCGATGAGGCGACTAAAGCATTACAAACTCTATTAATGGATAAAATCTCTTCTCACCTTACAAAATTAAACGTCCCATCAAATCATTCCGTTTATAACATTCTACATCTAGATATAGAAATTAGCGCAATGGGCATTATTGATTATTTCACGAAGCAAGAGAAAGCAAACACCACTATTAACTAACAGTAAAAGAAGAGATATACAACAGTAGTTATTGTATATCTCTTCTTTCTTTGAATATATTTTTAGTAAAGGATGGTGGAATGGAATGCAAAAAGTGATGCTATACCTCTGCTTTACATTATTTATCGTCTTATTATTATTTATCGGAGTAAAAATTCAATTTTATTTAGATACAGACGCGCAGGTGAACTTTAACATTTATCCGAGGCTATTCTACTATACACTCTTTCCTCTTGTAGTCGGCATTTTATTACGATTCCTTCAATCCATTAATCGTGAAACGAGTAAACAAAACTGGAGCTTTCAACCAGATAAATTTATCGCTATTACAGTGCCTACACTATTTATTTCTTTTTCTCCAGCTCTACTCTTTTCACCACTTGGCGAATACCTACCTTATTTAGCTAATATTATTCTCGTGAACACCACTTTCGTTACTATAATTAGCTTAATTGCGGGTTATTCACTATTAGATTGTTTTATACAAAAAGACAAGGCGAATAGTAAGGAATATAACTAAGTGATTTCCCACTTTCACTTTATTATGCAAGTCAAGGTAATTCTGCACCTGACTTGTATGCAAAAGAACCTAATGATTAATTTTTAAGTGTCGTTGGTTATGGTGGTTTATTTATAAGTGCAATACTCCTTGTTAGAGTTGCTATACATGCGGTAAGGAAATTTAAGTAATAACAAAACGAGTATGAAATCGCATAGATTTTATACTCGTTTTTTATTGTTCATATATTTAATTGGTAATAGGAAATTTATGTTAAACTAAAGAAAGTCGTGCACTAAATCAAAATACATTTCAAACAAGGGAGACTTATTATGAAATTAGGGACTTTCTCGTTTCTAACGTTTATCGCAAGTATATGTTCTTTCTTTGTTTTAAGAGGACCTAATGCGAATTTAACATTAATTATTGTGCTTCTAAGTATTCTTTCATTACTCGGTATTATTTTTGCGATCGCATCAAAGAATTGGCTATTTAAAATAGTTGGTACGGCATTAAATGGAGTAATGCTAGTATTTGTATATTTCTTATTGCTAGCAAAAGGAATAGGTGGTTAATATATTTACGTTTCAATAAGAAAAGCTCACCTTTTCATCTACATACTCCATAAATTGTTCTGCTTTAATAAATCTTTCTTTATACGCTTCAGGTACTTCTTCTACTGTTATCCCACCACTCGATTTCGCTTTTACTAATACAGTTTGATATGCCATTAATGCCTCCATATATTGTTCATACTCTTCAGGAGTTAATACTTCTTTACTAGATTTATGGCCATTTAATTTATCAAAATACGGCTGAAGCTCCATTTCTACCTTTTTCAATTCCTCTTTTTTAGCTGGTGATAATTGATCATAATCAATATTACCGTTCGAATCCCCGTACTCAAGCTTTGCATTTGTTAATTTTTTTAGTTCTTTTGTAAACTCTTCATATTCCTTCGCACCCATTTCATCTTTCGCTTGTGATAACTTTGCATTAAAACGCATATACGCTTCTAATGTCACTGTTCCGGCATGTTTTTTTAGGTTTTCAAAAGATCCGTATATACCATCTGCCATAATAGATTGATACGCAAAGCCGGTTGTCGGGATTAAGAATGCTGCTGCAAGCACTCCTGCGATAAGACGTTTCTTCCTCTTACTCCCCCCGCGCTTCATTTTTATTTGAACGATCACTTTTTCTTTTAACTCTGGCGGGGCTACAATCCCCTTTGCTTCTTCTTGTATAGATTCTCTAACTCCACAATCTAAACTCATTTCACATTCCCTACCTCTCCTAAAAAGATTTCTTCTACTTGCTCTTTTTGACGTAGTTTCTTTAATGCCGCATGAATTCTAGATTTCACAGTACCAATTGGAATATGTAATATTTGTGCTACCTCTTCTTGTGCGTAATCGTGTAAGTATCTTAAGATAATAACTTGTTTCAATTTATACGGTAATTTATGAATGAGTTCGATTAGTTTTTGATTTGATATTTTACTTACAACATCACTAGAAAAATCAATTTGTACTGGTTTTCTTTGCTCTTCTGCTTTTTTTACAATTCTTATCCTCATCCACCTCTTTCTTCTATAAGAATGAATTTGTTTAATCGCAAGTCCAATTAGCCAAGGACGAAATAGCTTCTCCCTATCGTATTTACGAAGTGATTCATATAGCTGTATGTATATTTCCTGAACGACATCATCTACATCTGCTTTATCCTCTATTAAAAAATGTGCTGTCTTATATACTTCTTGTATCGTTTTATCATACAATTCGCTATACGCTTCTTTATTGCCTGATAAAGTTAATTGGATTAAATCTGCATACACTGTTTCATCCTTCATATACCACCCCTCCTTTGTCCTACACTATATATTGGCAAGTAAACGACATTTCGTTCGATTTTTTCGAAGTTTTTTTGTATCAATTAATATAATGATCTAACAACTTCATAAGCTTCACTTATAGCCTTGCATAACAATTATATAATTTTCCAATTCCTAGTGAAGATTTAAAATGATATATATAGTCAAATTTAGGAGGGTGTATGATGAAAGCTATCGTTGTAACTTCATTAGGTGGCCTGAAGTGATGAAATATACTGATGTGGATATGCCGACTATTTCAGAAAATCAAGTATTAATTCGTGTTGTTGCTACAAGTGTTAATTTCGCCGATATTAAATCACGCTATGGCAAAAAAGGAAATACAACATTGCCTTTTATTCCAGGAATAGATGCAGCCGGTATTGTAGAACGTGTAGGTTCCCATGTGAAAAACATTCACCCTGGACAGCGTGTCATTGCTTTTCCTCAAAATGGCTCTTACGCTGAATATGTTGTCGCGAACGAAAATCTTACTTTCGTTTTACCTGATGAAGTCGATTTCCAAACTGCTGCGGCTTGCCCTATCGTATCTTTTACAAGCTATAATTTACTCGCAAATGTATCCAGAATTCAACAAGGTGAATCTGTTCTAATCCATGCAGCTGCTGGTGGAATTGGTACTACAGCGATTCAACTTGCAAAACTATTAGGAGCTGGAAAAGTTATCGGCACTGTTGGAAGTGCAGCAAAAAGAAAAATTGCTTTAGATGCTGGCGCTGATTATGTTGTTTGTCATCAAGATGAAGATTTTGTAGAGAGGGTAACTCAGCTTACAAACGGAGAAGGCGTCAATATTGTTTTAGATTCTATTTCTGGTACTGTGTCCGAAAGAAGTTTAGAATGCCTTGCTTATTACGGTCGTCTCGTCCATTTCGGCAATGCTAGCGGAGAAATTGGTAGTTTTCAAACGAAAGATTTACACGCAAGTTGCCGTTCTATACTTGGTTTCAGCTTTGGCACTACACGGAAAAAACGTCCTGAATTGCTTCAAGAAACTGCGAATCAAGTTTTCCGTTATTTACGCGATGGAAGTTTACAAATTAAAGCTACGAAATCTTTCCCTCTTCAAGATGCAGGGAAAGCACATGAATGGGTCGAAAGTAGACAAAGTACAGGGAAAGTAATACTACACGTTCAGACAGCTCCCTAAAATGAATACATGAAATAGAGGTGTTATTCATGGGATCACGAATTATGCATATCATTATCGCTAACGGTATTGCTGAGAAACTTTCTATTCAAGATAAAACTTCTTTCTTACTTGGTGGTGTAGCTCCTGATGCTGTTCATTCAAAAGAAGAAAAAGGAACTTCACATTTTTACGCTGGTACAACGAAGAACTATACGCGAAGAATAGATTATGATTCATTTATTCATAAATATGAAGATCATATGGATTCCTCTTATATTTTAGGTTATTATAGCCACCTCATTGCCGATGATAATTGGCTAAGTGGATTTTTTCTACCTTGGCTAAAAAACCGAATTGAGAACGACGAAACTATCGCACCTATGTACTATAACGATTTTAAATTATTGAACGCACAATTGTTGCATCATTACGATAAAGAACAACAGCTCTTCGCCCTACTTAATCAAGAGGCGAACATTGTGAATATCGAGGAGGTTTCTAGAGAGAATGTTTTAGCTTTTCGGCAATATATTTTTGAAGATATGCTATACCCTGAGCAACACTTGCACGAAAACTTACAAGTGTTTTCATTTGATCAAATCGTTGGTTATATTGAGACTGCTATTGAAAAAGGAACATTTTATATAGAACAACTCTCTAATAAAAAATTCACTTCAAATATTTAATCCCCCTCATTATATACAAGGGGGATTTTTACATAACTATATAATTATTTATTTTTTTCCATTACAGCCCTTTCCGAACGAGAAAGTCCATCGCCTTTAGGCATGGGATGAAAGTGAGGTTGGATACGGAGTACCACTAAAAATCGTAAGGTTCGTGGTACTTTAAGTATACAAAGTATAGGTAGTTTCATTGGGTATTTTTGTTGTAATTTTCCGAAAATAAATGATACATTGTAACTAGAATCAATGATGATAGAAGTACGTTTCAAAGTGTTTGAGAGAAAAATCTCCTCGTCTCATGTAGGTGCAAAGTTTATGGACAAGTTCTTATTTTGTTTCTATTGCTAGAAATGTATCAAATGAAAGATGTTGAAAATTAAACAACAAGGGGATGAAACGTATGTCACAGACCCTAACAGTGAAAGTGAAATTGATTCCAACAAAAGAACAAAGTCGGTTATTGGAAGAAAGTAGTCGTGAGTATATCAAAGTCATGAATATGCTTGTATCGGAAATGGTTGAAA
>NZ_VOVA01000050.1 GCF_015071065.1 Bacillus cereus
AATTCAAGAAGGGGTTCAGCAAGGAAAAATACAGATGATTAAAGGTATGCATGAACTTGGTGTACCACTTGAAACGATTGCTAAAGCCAGTAAATTAAGCATAGATGAGGTCGAACGTATTTTAGAACAAAAATAATTAGCAACAAAAAAAGAACCTATTAATTGGGTTCTTTTTTGGGCTATTTGTCAACTTGGTGTAGCACGACATGTCAATCAAGCTTAAAGTAATTGTTTTTTCCTTTTATTTTTTTATTCTTTAATTTTAAATCGTGAAATTAATCCTTCTAATTCCTCGATTTTTTTCTTTATTTGCATGGATTGATTTGTTATTTCTGTAATGGATGATGCTTGAGTTTGAATGGCTTGTACGGTTTGATTTGTATCTTTCGCTACTCTTGTAGAAGTTTCTGATACTACTGATAGTGAAGCGTTAATTTCTTCAGTTCCAGCAGACATTTCTTCTGTTGTAGCTGATACTTCTTGAATTTGATGTGTTATCTTATGAATGTCTTTCATGATTGTTGAAAAGGCTTCGTCTGCTTCATTAGCAGCATTTCTTCCTTGTATAGCTTCTTCGTGTCCTTTTCTCATGATTTGAACAGTATCTTTTGTATCTTGTTGGATTGATTTAATTAAATTATTAATTTCATGTGCGGATTGCTTAGATTGTTCAGCTAAATCTCTCACTTCAGCTGCAACAACTGCAAATCCTTTTCCATTCTCTCCTGCACGTGCTGCTTCGATTGCAGCATTTAAAGCAAGCAAATTTGTTTGTTCCGCAATATTTGTAATCGCGTCTAAAGCTTTATCTATATGCTGTGTACGCATAATAAGACGTTCTATCACCGTAGATGTTTCTTCAACAACTGCATGCACATTATTCATTTGAGTAATAGATTGCTTGATTACTTTACTACCATTATTTACACGATCTGTTGTAGCAACAGATACTTCAGCAACAGTTAATGCTGATTCAGCTACTGATTGAACTCCATTTGTTAAGTCATTCATTGCTGTTGAACTTTCATGAATATTAGTAACTTGTCCTTCTATTTGTTTATTTACTTCATTAATTGTTAGAACAGCTTCATTAGATATTTTAGATGCCTGTTTTGTATTCTGCAACATACTGTCAGTAGAAGAGGTAACTTCGTATGTCGTTACTTGTATTTTCTCAATTAAATGTTGTAAATTATCTAACATGTTATTAAAAGAAGTAACAATAGCTCCTAATTCATCATTTGCTTGATAGGAAGTACGTATTACTAAATTTCCATCTGCTACTTGTTTTATATCATGCTGTAATAAAGTAATTGGACGTTGAATAGCTGTTTTGATGACATATCCAATACCTATAATAATTGCAGTCGCAATAACTGAAATAATAATAAACATCAGTATTGTAGTATGTGCACTGTTCGTATTACTTTTTTGTAATTGTTCTGCCTGGCTACTGTTATATTTCACAAGTTCTTGAATAGAATTAATCGCATTTTGCATAGCAGGCTCAGTGTTTTTTAAATAATAAGAATAAGCTTCTTCATTTTTATTGTTTACTGCTAAATTTTGTGCTTCTTTCATTTGAGTTCTAAATTCTTGAAAGTTTTTTTGGAAATTCTTATATAATTGCTTTTCTTCTTGTGAGCTGATCTTAGACTCAAAGTTTTTTAATAACTGATCATTTTCTTTACGTGTTTGATCTATGTTATTTGCTAATTCTTTGTTTCTTTTTTCATCAGTTGTAACCATGAGTTCCATAAAATTACTGTTTCCGTATCGGAAATTAGATTCTAGAGATTGTATCCAAAAAATTGGAAGTAATCTTTCGTCATACATACTTGCAGAAGCTTCACCTGTTTTCTTTAAAGAGATAACTCCTATAATGGATAAGAGAATACATGCGATACTCGCTGTAATCATTAATGTATTCAACTTTGTACCAATTTTACTGTTTTTTAGAACTGACATTAAACCACCCCTTATTAAATCTTTATATTACGTTATACATCTTATAATAAAAACCAACAAATAACGACCTGTTTTTTTAAAAAATGTTGTTATTTGTTGGTTTATTTGTTGCTAATTGTTGGTTTTTTAGTGTGGAGAAATATGTAATTTTACATTTTACAAAAAAAGGTAAATGATATACAAAGTACTATTAAGTTATATTAAAAACATTTTATATCAAACAATTAATATAAATAAATGAAAATCACTATAGTTTAAGTTTAATTACACTGATGTAATTATTTCACTTAGTGAATTAATTAATAGGATTTAACTTTTTTAAATATAATTTTTTTCAAATACAAACATGAAGTGTCTGAATTATTAAATATAAATAATGGGATTTTATTGTTTACTTAGTAAAAACATAGTGTTTAAATGAGGGGGAAGTAAGGCCTTACATTCTATGAGAAGTAAATAATAACGAGAGTCTAACACTCTATCCGAAAGAATTCTTCTTCCTCAAGCGTGTGGAAGGAGAGAGCCTAGCGCTAGGTTGTTCTAGAGGTGTGAATAAGATTGTAAAAAGACAATAGTGAAGAGGTGTATGGAATGAAAAATAAAATAATTACAGGTTTTTTAATAACATCCATTGTTACTGGGGCGAATATTCCTATCAATACTCTTGCAATGCCAATCGTTCAGGCAGAAACTCAACAAGAGAATACGGATATATCCTCATCCTTACGAAAATTAGGTGCACAATCTAAATTAATCCAAACATATATTGATCAAGCTTTAATGAGTCCTAATGTACAGCTTGAGGAAGTCCCAGCTTTAAATACGAACCAATCCCTGATCAAGCAAGATATGAACGAATGGTCATCAGAACTTTATCCAAAATTAATTCTATTAAATTCAAAAAGTAAAGGATTTGTAACCCAATTTAATAGCTATTATCCAACATTAAAACAGTTTGTAGACAATAATGAAGATAAAGAAGGGTTCTTGGATAGACTTGAAATTCTTCAAGATAAAACTACGACAAACCAAGAAAGCGTACAACGTCAGATTAATGAATTAACAGATATTAAATTACAGATTGATAAAAAGCTTAAAGATCTCGATACTGACGTGACAAAAGCACAAGGTGTACTAAGTTCAGAGGGAACAGGGAAAATAGACCAGCTAAAAAATGAATTGCTAAATACCCAAAAATCAATTCAAAGTGATTTACAACAAATAGCATTATTACCAGGAGCTTTAAATGAACAAGGGTTTGTTATATTCAAAGAAGTCTATAACCTTTCAAAAGATATCATTGAACCTGCTGCTCAAACAGCAGTAGCAGCGTATAACAAAGGCAAAGAAATTAACAATTCTATTTTAGAAGCAGAGAAAAAAGCAGAGCAAGAAGCGAAAGAAAAGGGTAAATCTGCTCTAGAGATTGAAGCTGCCAAAAAAGAAGCCCGTGAAGCAATTGAGAAAAGCAAACAAGCTGAAATAGCTGCAGCTGCAATTACAAAGACAAAAGAGTATGACCTTACGAAGGTTATTGACCTTGAAAAAATTAAAAAAACTTATAGTGCCTTCGCTGAAGTAAATAAACTTACTACAGAGCAGCGAGCACATTTAGATGATTTAGAGAAACAAAACCAAAAATTATATGATTTAACAAAGAGCCTAACAGTAGCAGATTTACAAAAGTCTATGCTTCTTATTATGCAAAATGATTTACATACATTTGCAAATCAAGTAGATGTAGAACTTGACCTATTAAAGCGCTATAAAGAAGATATGAATCTAATTAAAAATAATATTACAAAATTATCTTCTAATGTTGATACAACTGATCAGCAGTCTCAAAAAGATACATTAAGACAATTAAAAAATGTAACAAGTTACCTTGAAGAACAAGTTTATAAGTTCTAATATTCTGAATTTATAAAGCGGAATGATGATTATAAGAATCTATTGAAAAATAGGGAGGAGAATTAATATGATGAAGTTTCCATTTAAAGTGTTAACTTTGGCTACTCTGGCAACGGTTATAACGGCTACGAACGGTAACACGATCCATGCACTTGTACAAGAACAGACTGCACAAGAACAGAAAATAGGGAATTATGCATTAGGACCTGAAGGACTAAAGAAAGCATTGGCTGAAACAGGATCTCATATTCTTGTAATGGATTTGTACGCAAAAACAATGATTAAACAACCGAATGTAAATTTATCTAATATCGATTTAGGTTCAGAAGGGGAAGAATTAATCAAAAATATTCACCTTAATCAGGAACTATCTCGAATCAATGCGAATTATTGGCTAGATACAGCAAAACCGAAGATTCAAAATACAGCACGTAATATTGTAAATTACGATGAACAATTTAAAAATTATTACGATACATTAGTAGATACTGTACAAAAGAAAGATAAGGAAGGATTAAAAGAGGGCATAAATGATTTAATCACTACAATTGATACAAATTCAAAAGAAGTTACAGAAGTAATTAAGATGCTAGAAGCCTTCAAAACAAAACTGTACACAAATACTACAGATTTTAAAAATAATGTTGGTGGCCCAGATGGGAAAGGTGGCTTAACGGCAATATTAGCGGGAAAACAAGCACTGATTCCACAACTTCAGGCTGAAATTGAGCAACTAAGTGCTACTCAGAAAGAACATTTTGACAATGTATTAGCATGGTCAATTGGTGGTGGATTGGGAGCAGCCATTTTAGTTATTGCAGCCATTGGAGGAGCGGTAGTAATTGTTGTAACTGGCGGTACAGCAACACCGGTTGTTGTCGGTGGCCTTACGGCTCTCGGTGCAGCTGGTATCGGTTTAGGAACGGCAGCTGGTGTCACAGCGTCTAATCATATGAACTCTTATAACGAAATTTCTAACAAAATCGGACAATTAAGTACAAAAGCCGATCTTGCTAACCAAGCAGTTATTTCGCTTACTAGCACAAAAGATACTTTGACATATCTATATCAGACAGTGGATCAAGCCATAATGTCTCTAACAAATATTCAAAAACAATGGAATACAATGGGGGCCAATTATAAAGATTTATATGATAATATCGACCAAATGCAAGAACATAAACTCTCTTTAATACCTGATGATTTAAAGGCTGCTAAACAAAGTTGGAATGATATTCATAAAGATGCAGAATTCATTTCGAAAGACATCGCTTTTAAACAAGAAGAAACGAACTGAAAATCAAAACCTATATAGGAGGAATATGGAATGATAAAAAAAATCCCTTACAAACTACTCGCTGTATCGACGTTTTTAACTTTGACAACAACTTCTGTGGTCTCACCAGTAGCAACTTTTGCAAGTGAAATTGAACAAACTAACAATGGAGATATGTCTCTTTCAGCAAATGAAGTGAAAATGAAAGAAACCTTGAAAAAGGCTGGATTATTTGCAAAATCTATGAATGCCTATTCTTATATGTTAATTAAGAATCCAGATGTGAACTTCGAAGGAATCACTATTAATGGGTATGCAGATTTACCTGATAAAATTGTACAAGATCAAAAGAATGCAAGAGCACATGCTGTTACATGGGATACGCAAGTAAAAAAACAGCTTATAGATACATTGACTGGTATTATTGAATACGATACAAAATTTGATAATTATTATGAAACAATGGTAGAGGCAATTAATACAGGGGATGGAGATGCTTTAAAAGAAGGGATTACAGATTTACGAGGTGAGATTCAACAAAACCAAAAGGTTGCACAACAATTAATACAAGAATTAACTAAATTAAGGAACGCTATTGGACAAGATGTTAGAGCATTTGGAAGCAATAAAGATCTCTTACAGTCGATTTTAAAGAACCAAGGTGCTGATGTTGAGGCCGATCAAAAGCGTCTAAATGAGGTTTTAGGATCAGTAAACTATTATAAACAGTTAGAATCTGATGGATTTAATGTAATGAAGGGTGCCATTTTGGGCTTACCGGTAATTGGTGGGATAATAGTGGGTGTAGCACGAGATAATTTAGGAAAGTTAGAGCCTTTATTAACAGAATTACGTCAGACCGTAGATGGAAAACTAACATTAAATCGTGTAGTTGGGGTTGCATATAATAATATTAGTGAGATGCATAGTGCGCTTGATGATGCTATTAACGCTCTTACTTATATGTCCACGCAATGGCATGATTTAGATTCTCAATATTCGGGAGTACTTGGGCATATTGAGAATGCAGCTCAAAAAGCGGATCAAAATAAATTTAGATTCCTAAAACCTAACTTGAATGCAGCTAAAGACAGTTGGAAAACATTACGAACAGATGCTGTCACATTAAAAGAAGGGATAAAAGAATTTAAAGTGGAACTTGTTACTCCACAAAAATAGGGGAATATTAGTTCTGTTGCAAAGTGACCTAAAACATAGAGAATCTATGATTATATTGTTGAATAGTAATGTAGCAATTAATAATTCCTTATAGACCGAAAAGGCGGAGTCGTATTAAAGACTTCGCCTTTCACTTTTATAAAAGTTTCATCCAAATCTCAAAATAACCGTGCAGTTTTACTTATTTTTAAAAACTTCGTAACAGAACCTTCTTATTCCTATACCACGCATATCATTTGTATGATAAATTTTTTGAACTACTCACCACTTAACATCCTCGCGGCCTGTTTGAAGTGGGATAGCCTAATGAATTAGAAACCTAACGGTTTCTAATTCATTAGGCTATCCCCGTAGTTCCTACGGTTAAGAGACGAATTGCTTTTGAGCGCTG
>NZ_VOVA01000051.1 GCF_015071065.1 Bacillus cereus
AATTTACGTATTACATGTTAAAGAATTAAAAGTAAATTTCAAAAATATCTCTATTAATTTATGAATTTTTATAATATCTGTATTAGAAATTTAGTGGTAAATTATACGATTTTATAACAAAATACTATATTTTTCTTGGTAATAGCGGTAAAAAAACATCAAATGTACCCAGGTAATATATCTAGTGTTCTTTTTTTGTGTAATTTGTTTAACTGGATATATGGAGTTATTATTCAATGTAACTATAAATAATTGAAAAGGAGATTGGAAATTATGTTTAAACCAAAAACAAGGAGAAGAATAAAACAAATTGTTGTAATTACAGCGGCCTGCACCATGCTTTCAATGTTTGGAACACCAATTTCTAATACGGAGGCAGCAACCCGCTCTAATGCCCCATCGGTATATGTGACACCACAAAATACAGCTGCTTCAGATATTATTAGTATAGACTGGTCACCAGTCCAAACAGCACCTTATACATATTGGGCTGTACATAATTGGAATCAGGGGGGAGAAGGTGGTGGCTATGCTGGATTCCAACAACAAAGTGGTTTTAATCAAGCAGGTAAACGCACGCTACACTTTGCACTTTGGGATCCAATAGCTTCAAACCAAGCAATAAGGGCTGAATATTTATCGCCAACTTCAGAAGCCAGTAGATTCGGTGGAGAAGGAACAGGTCTTAAAGTTCAAACAACTTATGATTGGAAAGATAGTTAATGGTATCGAATGACTCTACGTTCTTGGCAAGAAGATGGCCATACAAAGTTTGGCCAATGGATAAAAGATAATAAAACAAATGAATGGAAGTTAGTTGCTATTATGGATCATCCAGTTGCAAATGTTGCATTTAATTATGGCTTATCCATGTTTCAAGAAGACTGGGCTGGCAATGGGCAAGATGTACGAGAAGCACGCCTTAAAAATGGTTTTAGTAGAAAAGTATCTGATAAACAATGGAGTTCTTGGAATAATCAACGTATTTCTGGGCAGCATGATAGTTCTTATCAATATGATGGAGGAGCAACTTCAGAATATGTATGGGTAAAAGCAGGTGGAAATACGCAATCAACTATTGGTACTGGAAAGACTTTTAACTTAAATCAACCTAGTCAACCAGAGATGGGGAATTTGGATATTGATATTCAAAATATTCGCTATGAAAATGAAAAAATAAGTGTATCCTGGAAATTGAAAGAACAAAGTACAGCACAGTTTAAAGGGAAAATAGAGATTTATAACAATGAAAATCTAACGGGACAACCTCTGAAAATAATTGATAATATTAAGTCCTATCAAACTGAGATTAGTCAATCAATGCAATTGCCATCAACAGCTTACGCTAAAATTACAATAACAGATATATTTGATCGAACTGTAGAGAAAAAGGTGGAAATTTCAAATGGCATTTCTAATATGTTAATAGGAAATCAATTTTCTTGGTCATTAAAAGGATACAGCGATTATGAGTTCGCAAAAGTAGATTTCAACAAGTCGACCGAAGAAATGCAAGTGAATTTAAAATCTGGAGTGCCCCATTATTACTTCGATAGTACGTATGCAAGTATAAAAGTACAGAATTCATCAGGTAAAGTTGTGTACGACAAAGAGATTCAGGGGAATAAACAACAAAATATTGAAACACAAAAGGCACCAGTAAAAGTTGGCGATTACATTCAAATTACTCATTTAGAGGGAGATAAAGAAAAGGAAAAGGTACGAGCTACTCTAATCAATAATGATAAGGGGAAAAATGAAACGATTGGAAAGATAGCAAGGTATGAGGTTACAAAAGAAGGTTTGAATAAAGTAGAAAAAATGCCAGAAACAACGGTTTTAGACGGAAATCAATTTAGCTGGTCATTAAAAGGATATAGCGATAGAGAATTTGCAAAAGTAGATTATAATAAAGAAACAGAAGAAATGCAGATACAATTAGAAGCGGGTATACCACATTCCTACTTTAATAGTACGTATGCAAGTATAAAAGTACAGAACTCATCGGGTAGCGTTGTGTACAATAAAGAAATTGTGGGAAATAGACAACGAACTGCTGAAACCCAAACCGTTCCTGTAAAAGTTGGGGATTACATTGAACTTACCCATATAGAAGGGGAAGCAGAAAAGGAAAAGATACGAGCTACTTTAACTAACCTTGAGAATGGCAAACAGGAATATATGGGTAAGAAGAGAATATATCAGGTTACATCTACAGGACTAATAAGACAATAGATGAATCAAAAAGTTGGGGGAATCCTCAACTTTTTTGGTTAAAAAGGAGGTTCTGGTGCAAATATATGAAGAGGAACGATAGTAGATTTTTAACGGAATCGTATTTTATACTATAAGTCCAAAAACTCTGTGAATGAAATCTTTCTGATTTAGGAAAGACTGATTTTGTAAATTAAATAAAACAGGAAGCAAGATTTTTGGATGTTCTCAACACTCTACATGTACGCATACAGAGCTAATAAATACATGAGCTGTGATAAAAATTCAGCTCTTTTTCAATTTTTTAAAGAGTGTATTTAAAAAAGGAGGTTTAATTTAAAAACGACTTTTCAGGTTTGTTTATTTTGCGTTTCGATGGACAAGTTAAAATAGGTCTTGTTCATTTTAAAAACATATGTAAAGACAGATAAGGACTTTAAATGTGTTTTTTGGGGGAATAATAAGGCTAGTCATTATTTAAGACTTAACCCTTTTCTACGAGCTGACGAATTGCTTCATTTCAATTACTTATCTTGTTATCGTGCCAAAAATCCTCTATTTATTTTACTTGTTCTTTTATAAATGAAACTAAATTTTCATGTATGGGGAAAGCTTGTTACAATAGTAAAGAATAACTTGGGTACAATTGATAATGAAATGGGGAAAGATATTAGATGAAAGCAACCGGAGTAACTAGAAAAGTAGATGAGTTAGGGCGTGTGGTAATTCCAAAGGAACTTAGAAATACGCTAGGTATTAAAGAAAAATCACCATTAGAGATCTTTGTAGAAGGTGAAGACATTGTTTTACAGAAGTATCAGCCTGGTGGTGTTTGTGCATTAACAGAAGAGGTGTCAAATCGTAACATAGTATTAGCAAATGGTAAGATAACATTAAGTTCAGAAGGTGCGGAACTATTAATAAAAGAAGTAAAACAGTACCTTGTAAAATAAGTGGCCCGTACAAGGGGCTTTTTTTTATGGTTAACATAATAATTTCACGTACCGTAATGATTAAGAAACCTAAAACACTACAATAATAGTCTACATTTAATCTTATGGGGGTACCGCCACATGCCCATCAACTTAAGAATTTTATAACACCCCAAAACAAAAAGTCATGAGCTAACGAGCCCATGACTTTTTATATGCTATATCACAAATAATCTGGGAACACTTTACAGCCCTTTTCTTGCTCCATATCATGTCCAAAGAAAATAATCGGATTTTCTTTCCTAACAACATCTTTTAAACGTTTTATTGAAGATAAAGCTAAATCCGGATCAAATCCAGCAAACGGTACTTCATCTTCAAAGTTTTCTTTCGTATATGATGCATCAATAGTTAGTAACACTGGACCTGATTTTTCCGTCTTAATTAATAATGACTGATGCCCTGGCGTATGTCCCGGTGTATATATTAATTGAACACCTGGCACTACTTCATAATCCCCTTCAATGATTTTATAGTTTAAATTTGGCAATATACATTCTTTCAAATATTCCTCTCTGTGGAGTGCTGTCTCATATTCAGCACGCTGTACAATAATTGGTGTATTTGTAAAAACGCCATTTCCTCCTGCATGATCAAAATGCAAGTGAGAACTAATGATATAAAGAAGATCTTCTGGCTCATATCCGGCACACTTTAAAATATTTACGATCCTATCGTTCTCATTCATTTTAGGTAAAACTTGGCCTTCAACAAATGTACCTTTAAAAAGATTCTCATTATTAAGTGCACTTTCTGGCATACCTGTATCTACTAAAATAGGTCCCTCTTCTGTCTCCAACAGATAACACCAAACAGGTAAGTTTAGTAGTTTACCCGGTGTAAGTGTACTATTGATTGAAGAATGATCCAACATACAACGACCTGCTGGGAGGAAATAAAGTTTCTTTACTGTCATTATGTATCCACCTTTACAAATAATTTAGATAAAACAATACAATATAATATTTCGCTTATTAGGGGTACCGCCACATCGCTATCAAGCTAAGGTTTTGAAGTCCCTCCTAAACGAAAATTTTCTTTCTCTACAGGTAGTTACTTTGAGAAGTTAACTCATTTTTTTGTTTTGAGGAAATTCAATTTCTTAACTTTATCTTGATAGTGATATGTGCATTATCGCGTATAGAACGGTACCTTTTATAAATCTTCTATCGTAATATTAACTCCATATTCTTTATAAAAATTTAAAATTGCAGATGAATTCACCCCAAAATCTAATAGATTTTCTGGAAAGTAAATTTCAGAATTCAGAACCACAATATCAGATGGTTGTAAAATATGCTCTGCTTGGACAGCTGCTCCTAAAGCAGTAAGGTGTGTCTGTCCTAATGGATCCGATATGTTCACACATCGTCTATGCAATACACCAGTATCATCATAACCGTTAAGGTGAATAACTATGTTATGTGCACTTCCCTTTCCGGGTTTATAGAGAATGTTTTTCCGTAAACCGGTAAATTTTTTTCCACTAATCATTTTCCAAATTCCTGTATTCACCAGAGAAACCAGTCCATATGTAGATATTTTACTATCAAAAGCAATACGAAAGTTAACCGAAACAGCATGAATCGATCCTGGAAGAGTTACATGATCAGGAGTGTCCAAACGATAACATTTTGTTATATAACCGTTGGGAAAGTGAATTTTGATAGGATCTGTCATTGGATAAACCTGCCGCATTCCCTCTCGAGTTTTGACTTCAAATGGAATAGTTAACCAATCCATATATGCTGTTGAATTTGGTCCTGCTTTGTCTTGAAGAGAATATAGTGCGTTGATATCAACTGTAACCTCTTGAAGATCTTTTGAATAAATTTTAGAAAAAAGGGCTGCTGTACCTCCCATCCACCCAGAAGCTAATACAACAGGGGATTGAACATCAATATTTTCCAATCGAGCAATAGAACTCTGAAAGCGTTCAGTCCAACGAGTAATGTCAACCAATGGAATTCTTTTTTTGACTGCGGATAAAAGTAGTCTATCTTGAGGATCATTAACCGCATTAACAATTAATATGAGATTATCATTCAAATTTCTTAAAGGATCATCTGTTGTATTGTCCACCTTGACTATCTTTACTCTCTCTGATTCAAAAGGTAGTGCTTTCCCTAAAGTTCTTCCTCCTAATCTAATTTCCAAATCAGGATGTCGATCATGTAAAATTTTAGCAACTTGACTACCAACAACTCCATATCCACCAATAATTAATACGGTTTTCTTGTTCATTTGAAACCTCCATTTCAATTAGTATTTACTTATGAGTTTAAATGATTAAAAACTTAAACATTTCGACATAAAAAAACATTAAAAAGGGACAAAACTTGTCCCTAAACTATAAATGTGTATCTAATTCTTACATTCATCTTCGACTAAAGAAACAAGCTCTTTTAAAAGATTTATTGTTTCATTAAATTCAAGACAATAATACATTTCAGTGCCTTTTTTCTGAACTTGAAGCAACCCTGATTGTTTCAATATTTTTAGATGATGAGATACAGTAGGTCTTGACATAGGAATATGCTCTGCAATTTGCGTCACATTCAAGCTATCTTTATCAATTAAAAGTGATACAATTTGCTGACGAGTTGGATCTCCCAGCCCTTGAAAATACGGTCTTAAACTTTCTAAAAGGTGCATTATTTTATCATTACAGTTCATTTCACTCACATTTCCTTTTGTTGAAGAATTTAATCATTTAAACGTATTATAAATTACAATACTTTCTAATGCAATAAATTCTTCAATAAACCTTAATTACTAATAGGAGTCCCTCCCCGTCACTATCGAGCTAATATTTTGAAGTGTCCCCAAAACGAAAATTTTATTATTTTATGGTTATTTATAAGAATTCAACTCATTTTCTTCTTTTTGGGGAACTACCAATTCCTTAAGTTGATGGGCACGTGGCGGTACCCCACATCCATCAACTTAAGGATTTAGACTATTCTTAAACTTAAAAGCACGTTACTATTCTCTTATGTTAATGAGAAAGGGTGACGTGCTTTTTATGAATATGCACCAAAAACAAGAGCTGTCTTTATTTGCCGAAGAGTTATATT
>NZ_VOVA01000052.1 GCF_015071065.1 Bacillus cereus
ATTTGGTTTGTCGCTTTCTGCGTTGTTGCTACTGGCGACTTGTTTTATATTACACCTCTAAACTCTAATCGTCAACACCTTTTTATAAAGATATTTAATTTAATACCTTCGTACTCTTTTAGCTCTAGATAAGGACCTATAAAGATTTCATTAAAATAGAAACCATCGTCTACTTTTCTTTACTAATCTATTCTTCTAAATACTATTCAATTTAGAAACCTCTCTATTACAAAGGACTTGCTTCCCCCATCTTACCGAACTCATACGATTGATTCTTTCCAGCTAAACTAGTAACCTTATTTTAATAATTAATAGTATATAAGTAGAAAGTTGCTTTATTTTTTATTACCGCTCCCTACTCCCCTTTGTTTATCAAATTGTACTATTAATAACATTCTATTAGAAGCAGGTGACGATATGAAAGATATATGTATTCTTATAGCAGACGATGATAAAGAAATCCGAGATTTATTAAAAAGATATTTAGAACGAGAGTTATACATAGTAGATACTGCGATCAACGGTGAAGAGGCTCTGCGCTTATTTAATCAAAACAACTATAACCTCGTTATATTAGATCTTATGATGCCGAAAGTAGATGGGATCGAAGTATGTAGAAAGCTTAGAGATACAACTAACATTCCTATATTAATGCTAACTGCTAAAGATCACGAAGTTGATAAAATTTTGGGCTTAAGCATCGGTGCTGATGATTATATTACGAAGCCTTTCAGTATTCACGAAGTGGTTGCACGAGTAAAGGCTCTTATGCGACGTTTTTTAGTTCTTGGAAGTAACACTAATGTACAAGAGAAAACAACTTTAGCTTTTAAAGGACTAACTATCGATTTAAATAAATACACAGTTCATACGAACGAAAAAGAAATCAACTTAACTGGAAAAGAACTTGAACTATTAAAATTCTTCACTTCAAATCCAGGGCAAGTATTTACAAAAACACAGCTCTTCCGAAATGTGTGGGACGATAATTATATAGAAGATGACAATACCGTTATGGTACATATTAGAAAGCTTAGAAAGAAAATAGAAATCGATCCTTCCAACCCAAAATTCATTCAAACTGTATGGGGAATTGGTTATAAGTTTGTAGGTGGAAAAGTTGAAGAATGATAAGATCCTCTTCCTTATTTCATTACAACTTATCATTTGCGGGCTTTTAAATATACACATGGGCCAAAAAATAAAAATACCTTTATTTATTACTCTTATCTTAATTACAATATATCTTTTCTTTTCAAGAATACAATTTATTCAAAGTCGTAAATCAATGGCCACTAAATTAAGTCGTGCACTTAAAGGGAATTTACAAACGAGATTATTCACAAATAATGACCGTTCATTACATAATATCGTATTTTCAATAAACGAATTAATAGCTGAATTAGAAAAGGTTCAGATCGAAGCGAAAAAATCCGAGGAATCGAGAAAACAACTTTTGTCTAGTATCTCGCATGATATCCGAACACCACTGACTTCTATTATTGGATATATCGATGCTTTAAAAGATGGTGTTGCTGCTTCTGAAATAGAAAAGCAAGAATATCTTAAAATACTTTATATGAAATCAAACAACTTAAAGCATCTAGTTGATGAAATATTCAATATGGCAAAGCTGGATGCTAATGAATTTCTACTAAAAGAAGAAGAACTCGACTTTTCTGAAGTTACTAGAGAAGTTTTAATCGAGTTTTTACCCGATCTATCAAAACATAATATCGAACTACAAGTTCTCATACCAGAATCTACATGTCCCATTATTGCAGACCACCTTAGCCTTATACGTATTATAGGTAATCTAATGAAAAATACTATTCATTACGGAAAAGATGGAAAAATGGTAGGAGTTGAACTACTAGAAACCGATACTGAATATGAACTTCTTATTTGGGACAAAGGACCTGGGATTCCAAAACATGATTTACAAAACGTATTTGAGCGGATGTACCGAAGTGAACAATCAAGAAACCCATCCTATGGTGGTAGTGGCCTCGGACTTTCTATTTCTAAAGCGCTCGTTGAAAAAAACGGTGGCCATATATGGGTTGACAGTATTCCATGGGAGCGAACCACTTTCGGCTTTTCCATCCCGAAATACACTACTTTTAAGAAATAGTTAAGAAATGATTAATATGCAGTTAAACTCTCCTTTTTATCATGTAATTAAGAACTTATAGAAAGTAGGTGTCTCCTATAAATACAATTATAAAAACAACAAACCTTACTAAAATTTATGGCACTCAAAAATCAGTAGATAACCTAAATATAAATGTACAGCAAGGAGAGATTTATGGATTCATAGGACGTAACGGTGCCGGTAAAACAACAACCATTCGTATGCTGCTCAGTCTTATAAAACCTACAAGAGGAAATATTGAAATATTCGGAGAGGATTTATTTCAAAATCAAAAAGACATTTTAAGAAGAATTGGTTCTATTGTTGAAGTTCCAGGGTTTTATGAAAACTTAACAGCACGAGAAAACTTATTAATTAATGCAAAGATAATTGGAGTTCACAAAAAGAATGCAATTGGAGAAGCGTTAGAAATTGTAGGCTTACAGCATGAAACAAAAAAACTAGTAGGAAAATACTCTTTAGGTATGAAGCAACGTT
This sequence comes from Bacillus cereus, assembly GCF_015071065.1. Taxonomy (GTDB): domain Bacteria; phylum Bacillota; class Bacilli; order Bacillales; family Bacillaceae_G; genus Bacillus_A; species Bacillus_A cereus_BA. The sequence continues at coordinate 2,633 of NZ_VOVA01000052.1, forward strand.
TAGGAATTGCACGTGCTCTTCTCCATTATCCTGAACTACTCATACTAGATGAACCAACTAACGGACTAGATCCGATCGGTATTAAAGAAATGCGAAAACTCATTAAATCTTTAGCTCAAGAAAGAAATATAACGATACTCATTTCTAGTCACATATTAGCTGAGGTGGAACAACTAGTCGATCGTATGGGAATTATTCATGAAGGAAGGTTACTAGAGGAAGTTTCTCTTGATACGCTGCGTAAAGCAAACCGTAAGTACATAGAATTCCAGGTGAATAATGATAATAAAGCTGCGATGCTATTAGAAAATCATTTTCGAATTTTTGATTATGAAGTACATGATGAAGGGCATATTCGCATTTACTCTCATTTCGGACAGCAAGGATACATTAACAGAACGTTCGTTCTTAACGATGTTGAGGTATTAAAAATGATGATGAGTGAAGAAAGATTAGAAGATTATTTCACCAAACTAGTTGGGGGTGGAACAATTGGTTAATCTACTCTATACAGAACTATTAAAACTAAAACGTTCTAATATGTTTTTGCTTAGTATTATTGGGGCTGGTGTCGCACCCTTTTTAGTGGTTGTAGCGTCTTATATACACATAAAGACAAAACAGCCTACTCCAACTATTTTGTTCCATCAATTATTCACTGAAGTTAACTTGTATACTACTTTAGTTATCGGATTCCCCTTATATGGGGTTGTGATCGCTTATCTATTTACCCGTGAATACACGGAAGATACATTAAAAAATTTGCTAACTATCCCAGTATCACGTATTAGCTTTATTATAAGTAAGTTCATCCTTCTATTCCTTTGGATCATGATGCTAACTTTAGTCGCTTGGGCGCTAACTTTATTATTAGGGTTAATAGGTAGCTTCCCTGGATTTAGCACTGCCTTACTTTTAGGCTCTCTTGTGAAATTTCTAATATGTGGCGGACTTCTCTTTCTTTTATCTTCACCTATTGTACTACTAACTCTTGTAATGAAAACCTATGTACCACCTATTATATTAACAATCATTATAACGATGACTAACCTTATGATCGTAAATTCAAAACATAAAGACCTATTCCCATGGAGCGCTACTCTAGATATAGCAAATAACGAATTACAATCCACATATCCACCAGAGTATTCTTATATCATCATTGCAGCAACAGCTATTTTCGGATTTATTCCAACACTATTCTACTTTAAAAGAGTAGATATTCATTAATTTATAGGAGTGAAACTATGAGCGATATCATCATTGCCTTCATATTTGGAATTGTAGAAGGATTAGCTGAATTTTTACCCATCTCTTCTACTGGCCATCTTATATTAGTCGGACATTTATTAGGTTTTGAAGGAGAAAGGGCAAAAACATTTGAAATTGTCATACAGTTAGGGGCAATTTTAGCTATCGCGATTTTATACCATAAACGCCTTGTCTCTTTATGTAATATTAAACCCCTTCTACGGAAAGAGAAAAAATTCAATGCATTACATGTTTTTCTTGGCGTATTCCCAGCAGTAGTTGCTGGTTTACTACTACATGATGTTATTAAAACATACTTATTTCAGCCGTATACTGTCGTAATCGGACTTGTAGCAGGAGCAATTCTTATGCTTTTTGCAGAAGCAAAAAAAGCAGAGGCAACCGCCTTTTCACTAGATGATTTAACATATCGTCAAGCATTAACAATCGGATTATTTCAATGCTTAGCAGTATATCCTGGCTTCTCTAGAGCTGGCTCTACTATTTCTGGAGGGCTATTAGCGAAAGTAAATTATAAAGCTGCATCTGAGTTCTCTTTTCTCATTGCCATTCCTGTAATGGTCGGAGCTACAGGGTTAGACTTATTAAAAAGTTGGAAGTATTTAAGTGTAGATGATATTCCTATGTTTGCGGTAGGATTCATTACCTCTTTTGTTGTAGCAATGCTAGCGGTAGTAACTTTCCTGAAGCTTTTAGAAAAGATAGGTTTAAAACCTTTTGCATATTATCGTATTCTGTTAGCCATTGTATTTACACTTTTCGTATTGCTGTAGCTTTATATAAGCATTATTAAACCGATATTCTAAGTTGAATATCGGTTTTTTGTTTACTTTCTCTCTAGTATTACTAGCTTCAATATGCCATAGTTGAAGTTAAATCAACACTCTGAATATTCTTTACTAAAAATAACACTTCATTACGGTATGTAGAGTTTACAGTTGTACTTTCATCCCTAAAGAGCAATAGCATTTCTAATTTAGACACATATACTAGGAAGAAAATAGTTGCCACAAATGGAATGATTACACCAGTGTAGAACGAGTGTTCTTAACTCTATTATAAGTCATTTAAACAATTTATCTTTAAAAATTCTTTCCATATTTAGCAGATGGGGGCTTCTTATCTATTCACGAAACAGATGAAGAGTTAAAACCATTATTAGAGAACTTTCCTAAATGGGATCAATTATACCCATTACCATATGAAACAATTCGGAAACTAAACATCCCGTCTATTAATATGCGGGTATATGGGAAAGATGGACATAAGTGGACGGAACGTGTTTACAAACCATATTCATTCAATGTATTACCTTTATTGATTCGGAAAGCAACAATACAGATTTTAAATGACTACAAAGTGTTCACAAATAAACAAATTGCACGTGGTTCATAAAGTGAACTTTTAATAATTAGCGGGGGCACTTCATCTCCCACCTAGCTTCTTTTTGTCTATTGAATCTTAGGTTGGAAGTATTATTACCCTAAAATAGCGGGATAAAAAGAATTAAATTTAACCAAAGTGAGGTAACGATACAAATGAATCCATTAGCGCAAACATATTGGGATACTTATTGGGGGAAGAATGAAAAACCAAAATCTGTTGCCGCTTGGCAATTCGGTGAATCTCCTGATTATCTTGCCCAGTTAGTAATTGATGGTATAAAAACTGCAACATGCTCCGGACATATTTTTTATGAATTGGAAAATGAATCACTACCGAAAACTAATGATTATAGTATTATACTCAATAGCCAGGATGAACCTGTAGCAATTATTAGGACAATAGAAGTAACTGTAACACCAATGAATGAAGTAACCGAAGAATTTGCTAGAGCTGAGGGTGAAGGCGATCTTACTTATAATTACTGGAGAGACACCCATATACAGTTCTTCACAAAGGAATTGCATGAGCTTGGCCTTGGTTTTTCTGAAGATATGCTACTCGTTTGTGAACGTTTTGAGCTTATCGATATAAAAAATAAAGTGAAACTATAATAAATAGAAGTTTTATCGAAAGTTCACGCTGGATAAATGCCCTTACTTTTACACAAATAAGCTTGTCATCTATGACTAAAGAAACCGATAGATGACAAGCTTATTTCATTATACACAAAAAAGACGAGTCATTCTGACTCGTCTTAAAGTCGCTTGGCGACGTCCTACTCTCACAGGGACAAGGTCCCAACTACCATCGGCGCTAGAGAGCTT
>NZ_VOVA01000053.1 GCF_015071065.1 Bacillus cereus
ATATGTTTTGTTTGTTCAGCAGGCATTGATTTAATATGTTGATTTAAAATCCATGTATCTGTAATACCCCAAGAATCTGCTGGTGCTGCTGCTTTTTGTACAACGTCTGCTGATGCTGATGGAGTGTTAAGTGTTCCAACTGCTGTTAAACCGCCTAAAGCGAATGCTCCGATTAATGCTAATTTTCCTAATTTCATTAAAAAATCCCCCTAAATATTTCTATAATATAAAACTTCAAAACTCAATAACATAATATAATATTATGTTAATTCCTTCAAATATTTTCTAAAAAAAGTTATAAATTATAGATAAAGGAAAAGACACCCTAAGGTGTCTTTCTTCGACTTGAACCATCTTAATTTTAATAATATGTATTGGACTCCCATCCAAATATTATTTTACCATGTTAAGTTATATTGTTCATTGTGGAATATGAATCAAATCTATATTTTATCGTTTTCTGACAGAATACTCCTTCCAAGACAAGTTAGCTATCTTAATAATATAGTGGAACAAGATCATCACTTTATCAAGAAACGTGTGCGTTCTATGTTGGGATTTAGGTCATATAAAACAGCAACTTCTATATTGAGTGGTGTGGAAGCCATGCATATGATAAAAAAGGGACAAATTGATTTACAGAATCAGTCTGTCCAAAATCAGAAAGAGTTCATCCACCGAGTGTTTGGACTTATAGCATAAAATACGATTCCGTTAGGAATCTACTATCATCCATGTTCTTCTTCATATATTTGCACCAGAACCGAAAAACTCATATTATCCTTTTTTAGAATATATTTGAAAAAATACAAAAAATATTATAATATAAATAAGCGTATATATGAATAAATAGGGGGAATAATAATGAAATTAGGTAAATTAGCATTAATTGGGGTACTGACATTCGGTGGCTTTACAGCAGTAGAAATGATTAAACCAACTACACAAGCTGCTGCAGCTTACCAAGAACCTTATACTGATCCTGCTAAAGATTTATGGGGATTCACTAATATTCAGCAGTTACCTTATGCAGGTACACAAACTTTAGGTGTGATGAAGGATTCCTATGAATCAGGTGATGAATTTTACTATACTCAAGATACGGTAAAAACAGATGATAAAGCTATTTTAAAAATATACAAAGTACACGCAGATGGTTCAATGCATCGCTATAAAACAATTTATCCAAGTTTTGGCGAACCTGGACATGTATACCCATCTTGGATGACTGAATTTACAGATGTATACACTTCTGGGAAATATGTAGCTGTATTCCGTGATGGCTCTGAGTTCAAATATAGTAAGCAATTTCAAGTTAATTAATATTGTATTAATTAATGTAATAGAGGCATAGCTGAAGTTTTAGAAAATTATGTTAGGCAACTCAGGATACGAAAAGCGCTGATTTAACTTGTTAAGAGGAAAAGCAGCTCTTTTCCACTATAGCGTTATGCAGTGGTATTGTGTATTATGGTTGGTAACCAGGATCGTGGATTTCCGCTGATTTCTCGTGCAGGAATCGGTTATATCGTGATTCAAATGATCCCTCTACTTATGAGATTGTTAGTTGAAATTGCTAAAGCAATATAAGTGTACTGCTAAAAAAGGAACCATTTTTAGGTTCCTTTTTTAGCTCATTCTATAGATATAAGCATCTTCGATAAAAAATCACCTCATTAGGTCATATTCATTAAGTTAACAAAATAAACCGGGTGTTGAAACGCATCCGGTTTATTTTGTTAACTTTAGAATACAAATTTTCACATACTCAAATAAAACTTCAGCATATTTTATTTTTTAAGCAGCGTGCTGAAGTGAAGTTCTATATTCTTGAGTGATGCCAAGTATATCAAATGGTAAATATTTGGTGTTATTTTTTGGGCTTTAACATTTTTTCGTAACTTTTAGAATTGAAACTAATTACTTTTGTTTCTGTTTTTTGTTTATAATCCTTAATAATTAGCACCGGAATACTCGGTTCATTATATTTTCTAAACTGCTGTAGATTCCCTTCATCTGCAACATCTTTCATAATGAATGAGATAGAATTTTCTTGTAACCATGCTTTTGCATCTACACAAGTTTTACATCGATCGTTTCCATATAAAATAATTTCTTTTTCCACTATTTTCCCCGCCATCCTCTAAGATTTACAAAAAGAAAAGTATAGGTTGGAAATCAAAATGAAATTTCATCCTAATTTTAAATTTGCAAACCTTATTATTTTTAAAGACAATATATAATAGAATTTCTACGCTCTTATCTAATAAAGTTAAGGACAAGTGAAAAAATAAAAAAAAGTGTCGGATTTTTTTTATTTCATTCCACTTCAAATTCTATTGAAACTCCGAAAAGGACTTCCTTTTGACTCCCTACAAGATTCTATATCTTTTATCTTATTACTCTATAATAGTTAATTCAAACTTTATCTCTTGTGGCTTTAGCCGTGGGAGTGTCAAAATCCCCCCCTAGTTTTATAACACATAAATTAATATTAACATTTATCAATTCTTATTAAATGCGCCTTGGGGTTATCAATACAATACAGTCCATTCTTCTTCTCTTTTAAATATTTGTGCTAGAATCTAAAAATTCAAAAAAACCAGGGACTTCTAATTTATTAATAACATCTATTTTCTCAAATATCTTCACCTTAATCTCTTGTTCTAAATCATCTCTTTCTTGATAAGGAGTGTTATGTAAACAGCTACAAATTTTAAATTTGAAAAGTTGTAAGATTTCCTCATAATTACAACTACTTAAATTTTCATCGTTTAATTCTATCATATATTATTTCACCCCTATTAATTGTGATTTAAGTTTTTTTAAAGCTTTTTTATGATTATAAGAAATGGTCTGCTCTGATACCGATAGAATTCGTGAAATTTGTTTATTATTATATTCATGAACATAGTATAAATTTAATATTTCCAACTGCTTTTTACTTAATAAACCTAAACCTTTGTATAGCAATTCGTCTGTTATATGCTCTTTTAAGTGAGTTTGCTTTTCTTCGAATTGCATATATGTAGTATCTGTTAAATCATCTCTCATTAATTCCAAGATAGTTGTATTATTCTCCTCTTCATTAGTAATTGATTTATCTAAATTTAATATATTTCTCTTATTATTAGTGGAAACTTTTTTATCAAAACCTATAGAATAAAAGTAAATTAAGTTACTAATATAACTTATTATTTTTACTTTTTTAAAATAAGCTTTAAAAGCTTTATCTAGTAACTGTTTGTTGTCATTGGTTGGTTTTTCTATAACATTAAGAAATAACCCATAATTATCTGCATTCCCAAGAAAATCCCGCATGATAGGATTTTCTAATTTTTCTTGATATAAGCTATAAAAATTATCCATGTCTTTGTTATTCAAAAAATAACCTCCCAATATTAAAAAATACTCTAAGGATATAAAGTGTTTTTACATAAGTCCTTAAGCAATTACAATTAACCGCAAAGCACTTTTCTTTTCTGCTAAGCAGTGTTTTTAAAATATATCTTTAATGCCCAATATTTTTTGAAAAATATTAATTACTTCCTTGTGAAATTTGTTTTCTATTTCCTTATCAATTGTTAGTATTAGAAATAAATGTTTTAAATAGAATTCCCCCTTGTATTGATTAGAAAAAAGATTTAAAGAATAAATACCTAACTAAAAATTCACAAAATTATAGTTTTTATGCGCAAAACATTAAAACACTTCAAATACTTATAACAAACTAAACAAAAGCAATGCCCAGGGGACATTGCTCTTTAATCAGTATTTGATTGTTATATAAGATGGGCTTGCTGTAATATAAAATGTCATGTTTTTGCTATTATGAACTTTATATTGTTTTGAACCATTCACCATAATCTCAGCATCTATAATAAAACCTTCTCCAACATTTACAACACCAGCAACATCTTTGTCATCCCAAGAAGGCGAGTTATAGAAGCGTAAATTATCTACCTTAGACAAAATCCGTTGTCCTACAATTGATGAACTCACATTCTCCTTCGTACCTAGCCTAATATAGGATGGATCATATTTTATCCATTGATTTTCTCCAAGGTTTAACCATCCATTTTGTTCACTTAATACAGCATAAGATTCTGGCTTATTTACCTGACGAATTACTGAATAACTTGTCCCAGGTCCTTTTCGTAAATTAATATTGATTCCTTCTATATATACAACCTTGTTAATAGAAGGTACATTTACTTCTAATGATTCCCTAGAATTAAATCCATCATTAGAATGACCGTATGCCCACTTTACATCAGAACGAAATTGAGACTCTGAAACGCCGTGTCTTAATAAATAGGCCAAAGGATCTTCATGTGTTGTACCCCCAAGATGTCTACGGACATCATCATGTGTCCATAACCCTTCTTCTACCGATAATCCCTGATTACGCAAAATCATCGCGAGTAACTTCACATATTTATCGTAGGAACGCTTGAATTTATCATAATCAGCAGTTTCACAAAGCTCTACATGTACAAAGCGGCTATTTGCATTTGGACCTGCACCGTATGCAATGTACTTTGTATCCGCAATTTGAATTGTTTCATTCCAATCTACTGCATAATGTACAAAAGCTGAATGCCATGTACGAGTTTCATATTTTTGAATATTAATAGCTGGTGCTTCTGGTGTTGCTGTACTATGTGCGACAACACCTTCATATGCACCTACACCATTTCGATAAGGAATTTTCGGTAAGTTCTCTATAAAAAGGGTTCTATCAGCAAAAGCACCTGTGGCAAAGCTTACTAAAGACATAAATATCATAAATGCAAAGGTAAATAGACGTGATATTTTTTTCATAAATCAGTCATCTCCCTTTTTACCCAAAATTTGTTTAATTTCAGATACATCTTTAGATAGCGTACCAAATGCTTCAGCTTGTTTAGTAATAACAATTTGATTTTCTGTAATTGTTTGTTGATATCTTTCTTCCCGCTCTTTGTTTTCCTGGCGTGTTGATTCTAATAATTCTTTACTCTCTTTCCTTGTTGAAAATAGCAGCCACACAAATAAGGCGCCAAAAGCACCTTGTGATAGCATGATATTTACAATCTGTTCTTCCATTATATTCATCCCCTTTTTTTCAAAAAAATAGAAGCTCATATATGCTTCCATTTTTGAAACTATATTTTGTTAAATATTTGAAACTTATTGTACTTAACTGTTTTTTAAATTTTTTCTAGTTGATCATTCACCCTTTTTTTGTAATATTCAAAATAATTTGCCTGCTAATCCTCTGCAATATAGGCAATTGTTTTATAAATATATCAGTTAAATGAAAGTATACATATTATCATAGATAAATAATTAGGAAAATATAGGGTGTATCATTATTCTGACCGACTTAGTAGTAAAGTCGTTGCGTTAAATACATTCCGCTTTACCATAAATAAAGAAACGATACTTCCATATCTGACATACCAACAGTACTCGGAATAGAATTAATTTTTAATCCTCTACCATCCACTCCTACTACTTATTATTATACCAATAATTAATCAAGTGCAGTGTAACATAAGTGTAGCATGAGTGTGTCATCTATTTATTTTAAGGTTCATTTTTTAAAGTGTACATTATTACTTCCAAATTTCATTTCAAACAGATTGAACTCCAATACATAAGAATTATATAATGGTAATACACCCTAGACTAATAAGGAATTTCTTTATAACTTGATTACGGATTAAAAACAACGTTTTGTCACTATATCCTATCTTCAAGGCACACTTATCAAGTGTCCAGTTATAAAAATATCTATATATAATAAAATCCCTTTCTACTTCTTCTATATTTTCTAAAGCATTATCAATAGCTTCTATAATAAACACATATTGTTGTAACTCTAATTCTATTCGATTTCTTTCATTGTCCATACATGTATCTGAAGTTTCATCCTCTACTC
>NZ_VOVA01000054.1 GCF_015071065.1 Bacillus cereus
ACTTAAGATTCCAAAGTACCCCCAAAACAAAAAATTGTACACTTTATTGTTTTGAGGGTATTTGCTTTTCTTAGCTTGATGGCGATGGGCTGTATCCCAATGATACTAAGAAAGGGATTTGCATTTAGGCTTATTTTATGCTAATTATAATTAATTGTACTTTTAAAACATTGGTACATAGTAATTATATTAAAGTAGGTATATATCTAAGGATTAAATTATTTATTTCACCAAGTAAAGTAATATTTTATCAGAAAATTCTTACCTTTGTTAAAGTGAGATGGGTTATAATGCAAAGTAGGTGCTGCAGTTACCTTGATATTTATAAAGATGGAGGTTATGTAAATGTCTTCAAAAAGCGAACTGAATCTCAAGCTATCATTAGAATCACAGTTATCTTTTCCTGTTTTTAAACAGGAAGCATATGATATATATAAAGAATTGCGCGAATTTCACCCTGTTTATCCTTTATCTTCAGGAGAAAAGAGTCAAAGTTGGTTGATTACGAGACATGAGGACGCAATCTCTTTATTGAAAGATGCTACATTAATGAAAAATATTGAAAACGTATTCAATAACGAAGAAGAAGTGAACGTACCTATTTCATTAGAGAATAGGGAACTTTTAAGAAATCATATGCTGAACTCAGATCCTCCTGATCACAACCGTCTACGATCACTTGCTCAAAAGGCATTTACCCCTAAGATGATCATACAACTCGAAGACCAAATTCAATATATTGCTGATACTTTATTAAGTAAAATAGAACATAATAATTCTATAAACCTTGTAAGTGATTATGCTTTCCCTTTACCTATTATGGTGATTAGTGAAATGTTGGGTGTTCCTCTTGAAGATCAGCATAAATTTAAAGTTTGGTCACAGGCAATTATTAGTACTCCACATACGTTAGAAGACATGCAGAAAAACAATCAAAAATTAGGAGAATTTGCTGAATATATACAGCATTTAGTTAATAAAAAGAGAGAACAACCTGCTGATGATTTAATCAGTGCACTAATAAAGGCGGAAAGTGAAGGAATGAAATTAAATGCATCGGAATTATATTCGACAATTACGTTGCTTATTGTTGCTGGACATGAAACAACAGTAAATTTAATTACAAATATGACATTGGCCTTGCTGGAGCACCCAGTTCAGTTACAAAAACTTCGTCAAAATCCTAATTTAATCGATTCAGCAATTGAAGAGGCGTTACGGTTTTACAGCCCTGTTGAATTAACGACTTTACGTTGGACAGCAGAACCATTTACAATGCATGGACAAGATATTCAATCAAAAGATAGAATTATTATATCAGTAGCATCTTCTAATCGTGATGAAAGGATTTTCCCAGACGCGGATGTATTTGATATTACAAGAAAAAATAATCGTCATATTGCATTTGGTCATGGTAGTCACTTTTGTCTTGGTGCACCACTCGCTCGTTTAGAAGCAAAAATTGCAATTTCTACACTATTACACCATTTGCCAAATATACAGATACAAGGTGAAAGAGGGCAAATAAGGTGGGAAGAAAACTATCTAATGAGGTCATTAGAAGAGTTGCCTCTAAAGTTTTAACTCATATAGTTATCAATTAAAAAGGTTATTTATTGCTCTGGCAAATTTTCCTTCTAAAAAATCTGATACGCATAAATCATTGTTTTGAGCACATAGAAAAAAGACTGTAACAAAAATACTTTTGCTACAGTCTCTATTAATATTTCAACTAGTTATTATATAATTTTATTTCTGAAGCTGAAGCAAATCCACCGTGTCCGGATACGACTTCAAGCTTTACATACTGAGCATCTACTTTACTGAAACTTGCTTTCTTTGTAAGTTTATCATTTGCCCAAGTTCCAGTAGCAACCTTTGTAAAGTTAACTCCATCCAGACTTGTGTATATATTATAACTAGTTATGTTACCATTAGAATTACTATCTTGTCTTGGAACATAAGCTAATTGTGATACACTAGTAACTTCATTAAGCTTTATCGTAATGTATGGAGCCTTATCACTTCCATTCCAAAGCGTATGCCACATTGTTGTAGGGTTTCCGTCAACTGCATTTGCAGCAGCATTATTAGCTGAAACTTCCTGACTGGAGACACCTGCAACTGATAAATTTTTGCGCGGTATTAATCCTGAAGCAGCAGTATCAGTAAACTTTATGTTCACAGCATCACTTGCTGGATTTGTACCAACAGCAAACTTTCTAACAGTTAACGTAACATTTCCTGTTAAATCTGGTAAATTAAGAGGAGTTGGATTATATTTTGTCCAATGTGAACCTTGATCGATGCTGAATTCCATCGTACCGTCTAGACCAAAAATTAAGTTCTCATCATCATTTGAAGAAACATTCACTTTACCAGATTTTCCAATTGGAATTAATAAAGGTTGCGTCGTTCCAATCACTCTTGTTAAAATACCATTCGTTGAATTGATTGCTGATATTTCTTCATTACTAAGAAGCATATCATTGTTTTTAGCAGCTTTATACGTTTTCCCCCCATCAATACTATATTCCGTATCGGTTTTAATGCCCATTAATTTCCCTGCATTTACTCCATCAAAACTAAAAGTAGCAAGGCACAATCCTAAACTTGGCATTTGGGCTTTTATATTATTAGCTACTTGCTTCTCATTGACATTCGTTATTGTAGAGAATGCATTTAATATATTTAAAGTATATTGCTGAAGCTTAGCTCTATCACCTGTATTAAGAACATGACTTCTAATTTGAGTAAGAAGGTCCATCATAGGTCTTGGCTCATTAGCAAAAGCAGAAACGATACTGTTATTTAATTCTTGCCACTCAGCATCTGTTACATTTGGATTTTGTAACATGAGAGAAACGTAATCTTTCCATACTAAAACATTAATTGGTAAAATATTAGTAGCTATTTTATAAATTGCACTTTTCTTATCTGATGAAGCCATCGCTTTCGCTAGCCAGCGTAATCGCTCTGATTGATCTAGTTTTACTGGGGTACGTTCAGCATCTTCAAATTGTAAGATGTAAGGTACTTGATTTCCCAAACTATTATTTGACCAAGGAATAACAGTTACATCATGACGGCCCGATTCCCCCCATCCCGATATATCATTTCCTAAATTCCAAGAAGATGGTTTGTCATTCCATATGAGTGCACAATGCCCAGGTTGTGTAACAGGCATAGCGGCCACACCAAAGGCTTGACTTACTTGCACACCAAACTTCGAAATATTACCGCATACCCCGCCAAATCTGTAAATGGAAGAAAGATTCCAACCTACACCGTAGAATGCATCATTCCCAGCTTGAATGCTAACTCCATCCTTGTTATTTGTTACATACTGAATCAAATATGCACTTGTTCCGATCTTATCTTGACTTTTAAGTTCTGGATGTTCCGTATTAATCATGTTTCTTGCCCAAGTTAAATCTGCTTCTGGTGACCAAGTATTCACTACTAATCTTAAATGCCAAACATCATATGTTCTAAAGACTGGGAGTAACTCATTATTTTGATCTGCTGATTTATAATGTTGATACCTCGTTAATGGATTAATAGGTTTATTGTTTGTCCAATATTTTATAGGTTCAGCATGAGCTAACGATGTAGCTATCGCTAATTTTAAATACAATCCTTGGTGAGAATCTGCATCCGTATTCCATATTGTATTCCATATCTCAAGTGCATTTACAGGATTTTTTCCTGTTGGACTGCCACCTTCAAGATAAGTATTCATCGCATCTGTATTTTTCATAGCCCAGCTAAGAAATGTCTGATGGTCAGCATCTTTTTTAGCGAATGTATTCATTGCTGCAGCGCCTGTTTGTGAGATCAATTGCCACTGAGCCAAAGCTGCTGCAAATACTGGGTCTGCAAGCTTATTTTGTAAATCCGCTTCAGTGATATTTCCATTCAGGTACGCTGTGAGATAGCTCAAATGCCCCTCGAAATTACCATTTGCAATTGCCTGATTTGTCTTTTGGTTCAATGTTTCTAGATTGAATGTTTCTAGATTGGATGACACCGTTTCAGCTGAAACTTTTGTATACGGAATCGTAGCAAAACTCCCTAAAATAATCGGCATAGTTAATAATAAAGATGAAATCTTTTTCAAAATAAGTCCCCCTTTTTTTGTTTTTGACCTTTGACTGCTGCATTATCCTCCTTTATATAAAATAATTCCTCACACCTAAAGGCATGAGGAATTAAACAGCCAACATGAATATAATTTGGTAGTTTCCTAACCTTTCGGCAACTGGCTGACGTAGTGGAATGCACCTTAGTCCCTATAGCTTTGCGCCATTAGCTTTCACTAATTTTGCCTTTATCGAATTTCATTATCGGATGGAATCATAACAAAATTCAAAATATATTTATATATTTTGAAACTTATTAAATCAAATCAAATTTCATTTAATAATGTGGTATTCCTTAATTAAGGGAAAAATTCTTCTATAGTTTTTTACCACTAGTTATTATCATTACGGTTTCTCGTGTTACATCTAAAATGATAAATAAAACTTTCACGGAAGAAAAACGACTTGAATAATGACAATTCGCTTTTCCTCCGTAGGGTAGAAAAACGAAAGAGTAGAGGTGGGAAAGTCCAAACATTTCAAACGTCAGAATTTTAAATATTCAGAAAAATAAAGCGGAAAGGGTTTGTATCCACTCTCACTATAATTAAGATTCTATCACTAGAAATACAACGAAACAACAAAATTTGCATAAATTCGACATTTTTTTTGCGGAGTAACTTAATGTTATCTCAGCCTTTATAACCAAATAACATACACTTTATAAATCGATTTGGGTATAATTCATCTAACTAGTAACGTGCTTTTAACTTTGAAAATAGCCTAAATGCTAAAGTTGATGGATGTGGGGTCTCACCACATCGCCATCAAGCTAAGACTTTTAATTACCCCCATAACAAAAATTTTATGCATCGTTGACTACTGATAACGATAATTATGTAAATGAGCTGTCCATATGGGCGGCTTATTGTATTTTTTGTACAGAGATAATAAAGTTGTTTAAAAAACGCCAGTCATGTTATGCAACAATTGGGCCAGATTGTTGCATAATTGAATATGAAAGTTGTGCCGTTTTACCCGTATTGATATTCTTGTCTTAAAGAGGTGATTTTGTGAAAATTG
>NZ_VOVA01000055.1 GCF_015071065.1 Bacillus cereus
CAATTATGCTTTATTATCGGTCCTAGCTACTACGGGATTACGTGTTGCAGAAGTAGCGCACGCAATTTGGAAAGACCTTGAATATGACGCTATACGTGGACGTTACTATTTAATAGTTGATACAAAGGGAGATAATGAACGGATTGTTTCTATTAATAAGGAGATTTTCAATCGGATTGTTGCGTTTCGAATCCGGAGACGATTACCTGTGGACATTGGAAATAAAAATGGTGAGACTATATTTCAAACAAAGAATCATACTGCTTATAAAGAAAATTATTTATCACAATATATTTCTAAAATCATTAAGGATACAAAGTTACCCTTTACGGAGAATATACGAATCACTCCCCACTTTTTTAGACATTTTTATGTGCAGTACTTATACGACTACAAAGGACTAGCGCCTCATGTAATAGCGGCTGCAGTAGGTCATAAAAATGACCGGACAACAAAAGAAAACTACCTAAAACAAAGATTAACGAAAGATAACGATGCTGGCAATCTAATTAAGGAAGATGAATTCTAATTTCGTTCATATTAAGATTAATTGTATAATTTATACACAACAAAGAAAAAGCACCCGTTATGGATGCTTTTTTATATGAACGAAATATACCATTAAATTTAATTGGTGGTGTATGCGTTGATATAAATTTTAGCGAAGAAATATTAGTAGGGGTAACCATTATATCATTGATATGAACTAGCTTATTTTTTAATTATTTTCCATTTATTAAAATAAGACCCCTTAATCGTTCGGAATTCATTTTAAATTTTTACTCTTTCCCACCGTTCATAAACACTTTTACTCCACTCCTGTATTGTTAATTTTTTGCACAATTCAATTCAAATTTACATATGCTACTTATGCACATGTATTCAGATCACATTTGGGAGTGTGACCTGAAACCTACTTTTCAAAAAGCGCTATATAAGCGCTTTTTTTCATGTGTAAATAAGCTCTACAAAATGAATTTTTTATTATATTCTCTTCCAAATAACATTTCCAATCCGGTCTATACTATAACTGTGACTTTAAAGTTACACAACCTAACTTGTAGGGCCTAATTTTCTTTTGTACAACAAATGGTTAGCTAATCAAGCTAGCTGCTTTGTTGTGCCAATGGAATAGGAGCGGTTAAGCTCGTCCTATACTTTAGTATGCTTATTCTTCTTGAAAGGTGAAAAGTAAAAAGACACCTTAATGAGGTGTCTTTTCAGAGTGCCAGAGATAACTTATATGTTGGATAAACTTTTCTATATCATTGTATGACCATTAATTCTTGTTATGCCTAAAAAGGTTTTAAATACGTTGATTGTGTAGTTTCAATATAACAAAGAATAAGAACCTGTTATAGACAATTTTTTATACGAACAAGATATAAAATTTAATTGGTGATGTATGCGTTGATATAAATTTTAGCGAAGAAATATTAGTAGACCTAATCATTACATCATTGATACGAACCAACTTGTTTTTAATTATTTCCCATATATTTAAATAAGACCTACTAATTGTTCGGAATTTCTATTAAATTTGTACTCTGTCCCACCGTTCATAAACACTTTTACTCTACTCCTGTATTGTTAATTTATTTGCACAATTCAATTCAATTTTACATATGCTACACATGCCTGCAGATTACATATGGGCAGGTGTAATCTGAAGCCCACCTTTTAAAGAGCGCTATATAAGCGCTCTTTTTATGTGTAAATAATCTCCACAAAATGATATTTTTGTTATATTCCCTTCCGAATAACATTTCCAATCCGGTTTATACTATAACTGTGACTTTAAAGTTACACAACCTAACTTGTAGGGCCTAATTTTCTTTTGTACAACAAGTGGTTAGCTAATCAAGCTGGCTACTTTGTTGTGTCAAATGAAGTTTTCACTCGGATTTACGCGTCACTTCTTCTATCAGCTAAGATACGATATTAAAATCATTAGCTTCACACCTTAAGGATGTTCCGCTCAAAAAACACTCCCTCATATTCTCAATTAATTCTTCAGCAACTTCAATTCGTTCCATACCAATTACACACCTTTTTAGAGTAATAGTATCAGTATGTCCAAGTTTTATAGATTTTTTGCACCAGAACCAAAAATAATATTATTAAACCACTTTCATATTTACATAAAAAATCCACACTTAACTAGACTCATATACTCACACCATCCTTTCTAGACGAGCATAAGATGTACTAACGAACGAAAGGGGGTAATTTTTATGGGTTTTGGTTTTGGTGGAGGTTGTGATTTCGATAGATGTGATGATCGGAGAGATCATCACAGAAAAGAAGAAAGAGAAGACAATAGAAGAAAACAGAATAACAATCCAGAGTTATTACAATTCTTACACACATTAACTGCTGGTACTTGTATTGTTATTCAATATGATCGTCAACCACCTACAAGTGCAACATTCCAAGGTTTTCAAGGAAACAACGTAATCATTTTATCTGACTTTGATTGTTTCCCGGGATTAGCACGTATTGCAATTAACAAAATTAACGTAATCTCTATAAATTCACCTGATTGTGATCGTTTCTGTTGTAAACGTCGCAGACATTGTAAAGAACATGACGAACATAAACATGATCATAGAGAAGATTAATAAATTTTAATTAAAAGAAAAATCTTTCCCTTAATTTATAAGCCAATTTGCAAGAAAAACACCTATTAAAAAATAGGTGTTTTTCTTTTCTAAATTATATTAACTGAACATAAATAATAAACCATTTCATATAGCTGACATATACTATTGTAAGGTCGGCATCCAAATGACCCAAATAAATACCCATGCCAAGAAATAAAACTACAAAGTATTTCTTGGCACCTTTTACATAAAATAAATAAATTTATTAAAAATGTACAAACCTAATTAAAAACCTACACATATAATGTACCCTACCTCTCTTATTATCTCCTTAAAGGGATTTATCTTATATAAATCCCTTCTTTAAGTATTTAAATATTTCATTTAACCTACATAACATAATAATTCCTAAAAAAATAAGATAAGAGCCCTCCGCTCTTATCTTTTACTTACATTTATTTAAGGCGTTATTAAACTACGCGTCGAACACTAATAACATCTAGGCTTGTCACGTTAATGTTTGCAGCAGCATCCACCCAAATAAGAAATCCATCCTCTACACGAATAAAGACCCCTGTTCCATCGATCTGATCTCCACCCGAAAAAACATTAATTCTGTCGCCTTCTCGTAAACCATCTAATCTTCTTCGTCCTTCAAAATTACCCAATTCTCTCACCTCCTCACAGTCTTTCTTCATCGGCTCCTATTACGTTCAACACATTCACGTTATTTAAATTAAACTACGCGTCGAACACTAATAACATCTAGGCTTGTCACGTTAATATTTGCAGCAGCATCCACCCAAATAAGAAATCGATCCTCTATACGAACAAAGACTCCTCTTCCATCGATCTGATCTCCGCCTGAAAAAACGTTAATTTTGTCGCCTTCTCGTAAACCGTTTAATCTTCTTCGTCCTTCAAAATCCCCCAGTTCTCTTACTTCCTCACGTTCTCTTCTTCTTCTTCGGTTTCTATTACATTCATCACATTCACATCTACGTTCAAAAGACATTTAATATACCCCCTTTTTCCTAAAAATTCTTATTTGCATTATATATTATGAAAGAAATGAATTAATTGATTAGACTTTCTTCCTCTATCAAACATCCAATTAACTAATTTATCAAAAAAAATCACTAATTTTAACAATTGTACAAGCCATTTTGTATTACTTACATACATTAACAATGAGATGATAATCATCTTACTATACTCCAAACCCCAAATTACCAGTTCGTTAACTATCTTTAAAAGATAGAAAAAAGGACAGTTTTCAACTGTCCTTTTTTATTATTTACAAAGATATATATTTGGGAAATTAAACACCTCTTACTAATAAATACATATATTATATAGTGCTCCAACACACTGCTAAATAAAACTCCACTAACAAAGAAAGAACTTATTTTCTATCTGTCAAGAATTTAAGTTCTTTTTTAGTTATTTTACATTCATTTATATTAATGACAGGATTTTTTCCTTTCTGAATAATCGATTCTACGCTTTTATCCTACGTTCCTTGCCCATGAGAGTTCTTCTCACTCTCAAAGAACTTTTGCAGCATGAAAGCTAGGATTCAGCAACTTCACATGTAGCATCACTACAATTCCTTTTTAATTATTTACTGATTGTTCAGATAAATACGTATTAAACGCTTTAAATAAACAACTAAAACAACCTGATCAATTTCATTCCAAAATAGAGATTCTCCTAATTCACCTTAACTTTTTGTTTTTATAAACATCGCGGCTTTATTCAAAACTCCACGTCTTTTTTACAAATATCTTGACTCGGTTCTGGTGCAAAAACTTTGAAGTATATGAAAATGGTCTATCAAACTTGGAAATACTGATAGTACTACTCTATAAAAGGTGTGTGATCAGTATGGAAAAGGAGAATTTATTTAAGTAGAAACATTATCAACCAGACATCATCTTATTAACTGTACGTTGGTACCTACGGTACAACTTAAGCTTTCGTGATTTGGTGAAAA
>NZ_VOVA01000056.1 GCF_015071065.1 Bacillus cereus
TGGTGCTACCCCATGCCCATCAAGCTAACCAAGTAAATTACTAGATATGAAACGATCCTTGTTTCATATCTAGCAATTGATAGAAAAGTAGGCATGCTAAAGAAGCCTATTAAAACGTGATTTTTTCGCTAGGCAGCTTGTCTATGCTTCACCGTCGTTTTATACACAATCCCTAGAATATCAAAGACGGTCATCTTCTTATATCTATGACATTTACGACCGTTCTTTTTAAGCAGCTGATAAAGGCGATGCAGAATTTTTAAAAGTTCTTCTGTGCCAACGGCTATCGCTTGAAACAGTAATGGAAAGTAATCTTTAATCATATAAATCGCTTTGTATTCACTCAGCTCCTGCTTTTTCTTTTCAAGCAGAAACTGTCGCATTTGAAACATCGTAGAAGAACAGAGGAGAATACCAATGAGTTGTCCATATAAATGGCACTCTAGGCGTTCTCTTTTAATATTTTTACATTCATCAATTTGAAAGAATGACTTCCACGTTTTAAACAAAATTTCAATCTGCCAACGAAGTGAATACAATGCATGCACGTAGTTCGTTTGTACTTCTTCTAGCGACGTGTTCGTGATATATACATTCATGCCCATTAAACGTTTACTTTTATCCTTCATGACAATGCCTTTCTTCTTTTCACGTATCGCTTGGTTTTTCAGGCGTGTTTGCGTTTGGTCATCGGTTAAACGATGGATAATGACACGTGCTGGAAGCTTCTGATTTTGGCCAATGTATGCCTCGGGGATTTCCATCGTTTCACCAGGGATTAGACCAGACAACATTTGTGTCATATCAAGCTGGATGTATTCTGTTTGCTTTTTTAACGTACCATTGTTGAAGTATTCTGGCTCAGGGTTCTTGATATAAATGCGTGTATTCAGCTTCAACCGCGAGATATAGTAAGCCTCTTTATCATGAATGGTTTGTAAGTCTCCTAAATCGAAATAACCAAGATCACGTAAACACAAATCGCCCGCCTCTACGGTTTCAAGGGAGATGGTACCGTATGTTTTATCATTATTCTTTCCTGGTCCAAGCTGCACGTTAAGAAATTGACCACTAAGTAAATCATATTCCAATTGGATTTTCACGCCTGCCGTATTACTACTCCCACCTGAACCTTGATAGTCAGTGGCGAAATGGTCAGGCAGTTGAAACACTTTTGCATCTAAAATACGGATACGATTGAAAGTAGAGATCACGTGTGCAGAAAGTGAGTGATTTGAACAAAGTTTTTGTGTGAGAAGAGAAGTAAAGACTTTTCGAAGAAATGCGACAGCTGCTGGATTAAAGCGTTGATTCAATCCTTCTGAGCTCATCAGTACCCCAGTTGAAGCTTCTAACTGACTGCACAATTGTGTAAGTGATGTGCTAGCGATTTCTTGACTGAGCCATACGCAAAGGGCAATGAGTTCGTTTGCTTGCTTGATACTTACTAGATCGCTGTACAAAGCCAACTTGTTTGGCGATATCTTGTAGGACTACTGGAGATAAAAAGTATTGTAGCTCTTGCGCGAAAAGATTCAGTTCATTTGAAATGATAGGATTCATCAAAAACGCCATCCTTTCTGTATATTTCTACAAAAAGAATAGCATTGTTTCTTTAAAATGTGTTCCGTAAACAAACCTTGTTAAATTCATTTCAAAAAGTTTATGGAACTTTAATTCTGTTAACTAAAATAATGAGTGGCCCCAAAAGTAGTAATCCTTGCCGTACCCCTACAAGATTTTATGCAAAAAATAGGGAGACATAGGGAACAGTCGGGAGGCCAAAAGCCGCGCTAGGATAGAAATATATAAAAAGATGTATAAGCGAATGCAAAGAGAAACAGGTAGATCTCTGATGAGAGTAACGGATCCTCCTGTTTCCTCGTTACCAATAATGATGTGTTATGTTTTATATAGTTGCTTTTTGTGTCAGGGCGTTTGATGTGGTTATTTCCGCATATACATTGTTTAAAGCACTAATAAAAGATCGATGTACCTGTTGGGCAGGAATAATGTTTTCTTGGAATGCTAAATCTTTTGTAGTACAAGCATTTTCTATAACAATACAGTTAAATCCTAAATCATTAGCAGCTCTTACAGTTGCATCTATACACATATGAGTCATCATTCCACATATAACAAGAGTGTCAATATTTTCTTTTTGAAGAACTTTTAATAATTTAGTATCTCTGAAGCTATTTGGAAAATGTTTTTGTATCAAATATTCTTCTTCCAATGGTTTTACTTCTTGATGAATTTCTGCTCCTTCAGTATTTGGAAGAAAAAAAGTAGCATTTTCTTTAGTTGAAATATGTTGGACATGGATAATAGGTCTTTTTTTGTCTCGGAAGAAATCTAAAACTTGTTTTGCATATTGTACAGTTTCTAATGGTTTACTTAACTCCATTTTTCCATTTGGAAAATAATCGTTTTGAATATCAATTAATACTAAAGCTGTTTTCATTTTTCATCCCCCAATATTCTGAAAATTATTTTATAATTCTATTATAGGGAGATGAAATGAAATTAGTAATATTCTCATGAAAGATTTTAGCTTCAAATAATTTCATCGTGAAAGGATTTAAGATTATGGTTGATTATACAGATATTAAGATACTAAATTTGTTAAAAGAAAATTCGAGGGTACAGTGGAAAGATATTGGTAAAGAAATACATATGACTGGGCAAGCTGTTGCGAATAGGATTAGAAAACTGGAGGAAGAGGGAATTATAAGAGCCTATACAATTTTATTAGATGAGATGAAATTAGGGAAATCTCATTTGGCTTTTATTACTATTTTTATGAAGACCAATGAACATTCTAGGTTTTTAGATTTTATTGTAACAAAAGATTCTGTTGTAGAGGCTCATAAGATAAGTGGAGAAGGTTGCTATATATTAAAAGTTTTTTTAGAGTCACAGGAACAGTTAAATAATTTGTTAAATGAGATTCTTATATTTGGAAATTATCGCTTGAATTTATCAGTTAATAAAGTAAAAGGATAAAATAAGGAAAGAGATCATCTTTTAGGGATCTCACCACACCAACATCAAGTTAAGAAATTCATTATTTCCTAAAACAACAAATGAACTGGATTCCCATAGACAACTATGAAGAGATAAAATTTTCGTTTTGGGGATACTTCAAACTCTTAGCTTGATGGGTATGTGACGGGACCCCTTAAGGTAAAAAACTTTGTTTTACCGTACGTGAAGAAGGTCTCATAAACGCTATTTTGTATTTGATATGGTACTTTGTTTTTGGTAATGAGTTTTGGAACTGTTTTTTGACCATATTTCTCTTAGTTTTATTGGAACTCAATAAAGTTCCTTAAACGACCGTTTTAGGGACTAACTGGTTTATTTGGTGCTGGTTAGTCAACCTTAATGTTCACGAATAATAAATTCGTTCAATTTATAATAAAATCATTTAAAAATAAATAAATTAGTTTCTATATGCTTGGTTGTTCTTTTCCTAAAAAAGGACATTCAAATTGAATATCCTTTTTTATTTTATGGTGAAATACTATCTAAGATTTTTTAGAAACTGGTTTTGTTTTCGCTCAGTCTGAATATCTGTGATATCTCCATGCCCACTTAAAACAAGCGTTTTTTCAGGGAGACTAAATAGTTTTTCTTGGATTGTTTTCATTAATCTATTTTGATCTCCTCCGATTATATCCGTTCGTCCAATACCACCTTTAAAAAGTACATCTCCTGAGATAATAATACTTTCATTTTTTATATAGTAAGATACACTTCCAGGTGAGTGCCCAGGGGTAAACAATACTTTGAATGAAAAGGAACCGATATGAATCTCTTCTTCTATTTCAATCAGATAATCTGCTGAGTTTGCCGTAGTTTTAATTCTACCAGGTAGAGCAGAACGATTTAATTCTGTGTTAGTGAGCCAATCTTGTTCTGCCTGATGAAGATACACAGGGATATTCCACTTGGTTCTTACTTAATCTACTGCCCCAATATGATCAAAATGAGCATGAGTTAAAAGAATAGCTTTTGGGATTAAATCATATTTTTTTATGTACTGATTAATTTTGTCTGATTCGCCACCAGGATCAAATATTACGCATGCTCTATCTTCATTAGATAAAATATATGCATTTGCTTTAAGTGGTCCTACAGGAATTCGTATCCATTTCATGTTGTACACTTCCTTTGCGTTTACATTACTGAAGTTACTATAAAATGCAATTAGAACTTTACATTTAGAAACATCTTTATTCTATCTTAAACTACTATTATCATTTGACACAATATTCTTGTAAATCTTGTCGAAAAAAGAAAGGTTGTTTAATAATTATTCTACTGAAATTGAACAACTTTATTATCCCTACACACTTAATAGTAATAATTTAAGGCCAACCAGTGGATCAAATCCGTTTGTTGGTTCATCTACGCGTACGAAATTCGCGAAATGTTGGTGCTACCCCATGCCCATCAACTTAAGAATTTAGAATTCCCCCAAAAATTATGAGTTTTTTGTTGCAAGTTGTCACAAAATTTCGTTTTTATGGTAGTTTTATTTTCTTAGCTTGATTGCGATGAGTGGTACCCCATAAAGGC
>NZ_VOVA01000057.1 GCF_015071065.1 Bacillus cereus
ACTTCATTTATATAATCTTGATTCCATATCGCAATTATGTTTGAGAAATTTTGTTTTTGTTTCTCTATATTTTCTAAATAAGTTTCACTATGAATTGTATTTAATTTAAATTTCATTGTTAATCAACTCCATATTAATTCCCTTTATATCTAATATTATAACTGAATTGCATTAAAAGTTACTTATAAAGTAAGATTAAATTTTATAAAAATGAAACTAATGAATAAGTTTAGAAAAACTCCCATTTTCTATGTCAATAATAAAATTTAATTTATAAATAGACCGAAAGAAGATTTAATTACATATAAAAATTAATTTAATTAGTAAACGAAAAAAGAATTTATTAATCTATGTAAAAAAATAAACATTGCCTATGATATAATAAATTCAATTATATATTTTTGAAATTAAAATTAAATTTAATCAATAAATTTATTATATATAAATTAAATACATGAGGAGAAATAATATGGATGAAAATCAGCATCTCAATATGAATACAACAGAAGTAAGGGAGTTTTTGGAGATTAGTAATTTTATTGTGAATAAACTTGTAAAGAAAGGGCAATTAGTTCCAATTAACAAAGATACATGGCGATTAGATGGGAGTTTCCTTTTCAGAAGAGCGGATGTAGAAGCAATAAAAAAAGCAAGAGAACCTGAAGGTATTACTCTGTACCAGGCTAGTAAAAAATATGATGTAAGTACATATCAATTAGAAAGATGGCTAGAAGATGGGGAATTAACAGCCATTATACAAGAATACCGTAATCGTGAAACTAAATTCATACGAGAAGAAGAGTTACTCAAGCTTGTACATCGATTAGATCAGGCAAATGCACTTTATACATACTCTCAAAAGTATAATACCGTTTTATTCCATAGATACATGCAGGGGAATACGATAGCAAGAGTCATTTCTATTCCAAAGCGTGGAGATATTAGGTTAATTGATGAGTTCGGAAATGAATTTACCTTAAAAGAAGCAAAAAAATTAGGGTATGAACCAGCTTATGAGTTGACTGATAAACCTCGGAGCCATCATCAAAGATTTATTAAGTTCCGTTTACCTAAGTCTGATCAATTACGTAGTAGTTCTTTCCAAAAAGTTGACTTAATACTCCAATATGTCTCACCAAGAAATATAAAGATTTCAGAAGAGGAGGGCTTTTGGTATTTAGATGTACGACAATCACTTATTGAATTGCCTATGGGTATGCAAATGGAGTGGATTGAGAGCCTCTCACCATATTTAATTGAAGGAAAATTAGTGAAGCGTGTTAATAATAGCGTCTATTTAGATAGCAGCAGTGTGACAAAACCAGTTACGATGTCCAGTAAAGAATATCAAGTACTTAATAAAATAGTCGAAGAAACAAACAGCACTATTGACGAATTTATTGCGTCCGCTATTCGTGAAAAAATCAATTACTATCAAAATACACAATAAACGTATTTAACAGCCATTTTAGGTATAACGAGAATTGATAATCATATAATGATACAGAAAGGTCTTTTCCAGGTAGCTACCTCTTATACATCAAAAAGGCACCTAATTAAGGTGTCTTTTTACTTTTCACCTTTCAAGAAGAACAAGCATATATTAAAGTATAGGACGAGCTTAACCGCTCCACCTTTATTCCGATTTTTAGTTAAAACTCCTTATCACATTAAGAGCATCTATAGCCTTGGATGCTCTCTTTTTATTGAACAAAATGGGCATTTAATGTTCTGTAGGGGCAGACATAGAGGCAGTAATAACCGTAGAAATTGGTGAAATCCTTTGAAAGAGCGTGTTTCTTCACAGTACTCGTTTTTTTGTTCATGGATTTTCTGAACTCTTTATGTTCTAACAAAACAACCGACTCCAATTAACTAGTACAGCCACCAGACAATTAACAAATGTTTGTATTAGTTTAGCAATGATAAATAGGTCTGGGAAAGATATATATAATAAGGCTTTGACATGAAAATAACTGTCATACATTCACATAGAAAAAGCTTGTCTCATAATATATAGGGATTGTTCTATTAAAATATCCAAAGGATGTGAGTATATGGAAGATTTAAATGTGAAAATTGACAGTCTAAAATCAGAACAAAAAGAGATCATGCGTGATATTCGTAATTTAGAAACTCGAATAATAATTAACGAGAAAGACATTTCTACAATTAATAAGCAATTAGAAAAAATCAGCACGAATACCTCTTGGATTTTACGGATTATTATCAGTACGATAATTATGGCCGTTCTAGGTTTGATACTAAGAGGGGCAATTTAAAATTCTCAAAAGTACTTTTTTGAAGAGAGACAAGTGTCTCTCTATTTATTTTGAGGAGACGCATGTCGGAAAAAGATAAAATACTAACTTGAATCATATTTCTCAAAAGTAAATGTAAATAAGTAACCCCAACTATTGAAACTACATAATCCTTTTGAACTACCCCCACTTAACGACCCTGTGGTCTGTTTGAAGTGGGAGATTCCTGCGAACACCGATGTATTCACCAGTTATCTTAGCAGGCTCTGTCCGCAGTTCCTACGGTGAGAACATAAGTATCTTGCACGTTGACTCACCACGCTTCCTACTTTAGCTTGGTTTTCGCAACTTCGGCAAGCGTGGGGTGATTGAACGTTGAAAATTTTACGGTTGCAACGATTTTTCTGCAACCAACCTCATATCTTCAGTTTTCAAAGAGCAATCTGTACAAGTATATGGTAACAAACATTTTGTCTTACGCCAACCGATATTCATCTCCCACCTATTTGCTGGTGCTATCGCACCTTCACGCAAATTGAGGAAGGAGTCTTCTGTCGGAAAATGATAAATACCTCTATTCATGGGTTTATTTAGCAATTCTTCTTCACCTGTCGTTCCATCTTTAGGAGCCATACCAATGACAATACAAATCCTTCCATGAAAGAGTCTATATTCAAGCACCATCATCCTTCCTATTCAAGAGTAATTATCTTTCATCCTTCGTAGACATAACAATCTATATTATGTGAAAAAGACATTATCCTGACTAATAAGCAATACTATAAGAAGAAAACATAATGGAGGTGAAGTCATGGGGGTTGTTAACGCTACAGATGCAGATATTGCACTTTTAGCAAGATTACTGAGAGCAGAAGCCGAAGGAGAAGGAATTCAGGGTATGTTGCTCGTCGGAAATGTAGGAATTAACCGAATAAGAGCCAATTGTTCCGATTTTAAAAATCTTCGTACCATTAGACAAATGATTTACCAAGAACACGCATTTGAAGCTGTTACTCACGGTTATTTCTATCAAAGAGCAAGAGAAAGTGAAAAACGCTTAGCTCGTCGAGTAATCAATGGAGAGAGGTACTGGCCTGGGAAATTTAGTTTATGGTATTTTAGGCCACCAGGTGATTGTCCTCAACAATGGTATAATCAGCCTTTTGTCGGGCGTTTTAAAAAACACTGTTTTTTTCAGCCAACAGCCGCAACTTGTGAACAGGTTTATAACACATTTTAAACAATGATAAAAACAATCTGTAATTAAAGAAAGTATAAAAGAGCGTTAATTTAACACTTTTTTACTAGTTTTAGGAGTGACGTCAGGATTTTGCAGATTTACAATGTTAAGATAAAAAAACTTTGTATCAATAGGGTTTCTCTTATTGAAATGTGAAGTTAGTGAACTACTCACCACTTAGCTGATGCTTGAAGTGGGAGCTTCTTGGGAAGTAAGTGATTTTTACTAGCCACTTATGTTTACCAAGCTAACAGGGTAGTCCCTCCTCCTAAAAATAGTATGTGTACGTTGGACACATATACGCTACTTACTTCGCTTGGTTTTCACATATTTCGGTAGCGCAGGACGATAGAACATTGAAGATTTTACGTTGTAGACGAATTTCCTACAACAACCTTATATCTTCAGTTTTCAAAGAGCAATCTGTACAAAAGTATATGGTAGCAAATATGTTGGCTTACGCCAACCGAAATTCATCTTCCACTTACCGTTAGGCTATCGCCTTGCATACGCTTGAGTAAGGAGAATTCTTTCGGGAAGTGCGGTTAGAAATAATTTAAAGAAATCTAGATAGAACAAAAAAACACAGATAAATTGCTATCCATGTGTTTTTTGTATCTATTTTTATCATTTAAATATCCATGACTATATATTATAACGATTCCAAATTATGTCATAGTTATGTAGGAGATTCGATGTTCAGAGCAAAAAGATTAAATGAAATGATTATGATGGTTAATCGAATGAAAAAATTTACTGTGGGAGAATTAGCACATGAATTGGTTGTTTCAAAACGAACCATTTTCAATTAGGTTTGTACATTTAGACAGTTAAATATACATAGGTAACTTTATGGGGTGATGGTATAGGATCTATTAATCCTTAATTATATATTAAGAATAACTTGTTAATTAACTTGTACATTTTTAATAAATTTATTTGTTTTATGTAA
>NZ_VOVA01000058.1 GCF_015071065.1 Bacillus cereus
CATGCCCATCAACTTAAAAATGAAAACAAAGTGTACTTTCATTTTGTGGAGGTAAAGCATTCCTAAAATAGAAGCATACTCTTAATAATATGCATACCAAATAAACCCTAACGGGTTTCCTTTTTTAAATTATGCAACTTTCTTTTGTTTTTTCAACCCATTATACTCATAAACAACACCCATAATATCAAAAACAGTCTTCTTCTCATATCGATGAGATTTTCTCCCGTTCTTCTGTAGGAGGTGGAACAGGCTGATTAGGATCTTTGTTATTTCTTGGATGTTTTGTTGTATGGCTTGATACAAACTTGATAAGTGATCTTGAATCATTCCAATTGCTTTATATTCACTTAATTCTTGTTTCTTCTTTTGTAAAATTAATTGTCGCATCTTAAACATAGTAGAAGAACATAGAAAAATGGCAATGAGTTTTCCATAAACATGGCATTCTAATCGCTCTTGTTTAATATGTTGCCAATGATGAATTTGAAATAAGGATTTCCAAGTTTTAAAAATGATTTCAATTTGCCAGCGGAGAGAGTAAAAATTATGGATTTGTTCCATCGGAGCAATCTCCCAAAGTGTATTGGTAACATATAGGTTCATGCCAGCTAATCGTTTGCTTTTTTCCGAATATGTAATCCCTTTTTTACTTTCTGTGTACACTTGTTTTTTCATACGCTTACGAAGTTGTTTTTCTGTTAATCGATACATAATCACCCGAGTGAATAGTTTTTTATCCTTTCCAATATAAGCTTCTTTTATTTCATAGGACTGTCCTGGTTTTAAGGTATCCATGATGTGCTCTAAATCAACTTTGATGTACTGAGATTGTTTTTTTATTGTTCCGTTTCGAAAGTATTCAGGAAATTCATTTTTGACATATACCCTATTGTTTAATTTGAGTCGCGATATATAGTACACACCACGTTGATCCATTTGATCTAAATCATCCAGTGAATAATAGCCTAAATCCCGGATACATAGGTCACCAGGGCGTAATGTTGATAAACACTCTGTTCCAAAGGTTTTATCATTATTTTTCCCTGGTTCCACTTGGAAATTTAAAAACTGACCACTATGTAAATCATATTCTAACTGGATTTTTATACCCGCTGTTTGTGCACAACCACCTGATCCAGGATATACATTGGCCAAGTGTTTTGGTACGTGAAAAATGGTTGCATCTAAAATACGAATTCGCTGAAAATAGGTAAGTGAAGCACTTGGAATTGCTGACTTTCCACAAACTTTATTTTTTAATAATGTGGAGAAAATATGTTTCAAAAAGAACACTGCCTTTTTATTAAAGCGCTTATTTAGTCCTTCAGGACTCATAAGAGTTCCTGTTGATGCATGTAGCTGACTACACAATCGGACTAATGAATCACTCGCTACTCGTTGACTAATCCAGACACATATAGTAGCTAAATCATACCCTGAAAATTTACGTTTTCGCTTTACAAAACCTAGCTCTCTAGCGAGATTTTCCAAAAATGAAGGGGTAAGATGTTCATATAATTCTTCAGCAAATAATTGTAATTCGTCAGAAATTGATAGATACATACAAAAACGCCATCCTTTCCTATGATTCTACAGAAAGAATAGCGTATTTTTTGGTTCTGGTGCAAAGGTAATGGAAAAGAAAATATAACATATATATTTCTAGCATAATGGTAGGATAATCCTGGTTCCTCATCATTTCTACTAAATTACGAAAAATTAAGTTGTACCGTACCAACGTACAGTTAACAAAATAATATCTTGCTGATAATGCTTCCATTTGAACAAATTTTCCTTTTCCATACCGATC
Organism: Bacillus cereus; assembly: GCF_015071065.1. GTDB lineage: Bacteria > Bacillota > Bacilli > Bacillales > Bacillaceae_G > Bacillus_A > Bacillus_A cereus_BA. The sequence goes on from NZ_VOVA01000058.1 coordinate 1,814, forward strand.
ACACATCTTTTGTAGAGTAATAGTATCAGCATATCCCAGTTTAAGAGGTTACTTACAAAATATTTAGAATTTTTTGTGAGAATCCTCCGAAATATAATACAGACTTTAAATATTTTCATTTATAATTCTCTATTTGTCTATACTTTTCATATCGCTGTTGTATAAGCTCTTCCGAGGATAATAGTATCAATTTTTTTAGAGATGATTCGATTACAGATTCAATCATTTTTGCCTGTGATTTTATATCATTTTGTGCTCCACCTTTAATTTCAGGAATGATTTCATCAATAATTCCTAAATGTTTTAAATCTTTTGCTGAAATTTTCATATGTTCAGCAGCTTCTGGAGCATACTTAGCGTCCTTCCATAGGATAGATGCTGCTCCTTCTGGCGAAATTACCGAGTACCATGAATACTCTAACATATGGATATGGTTACCGACACTAAGGCCAAGAGCTCCACCACTTGATGCCTCTCCAATTACAATACAAACAATTGGCACTTTAAGTGTAGCCATTTCAAATAGATTTCGAGCTATCGCTTCAGAAATTCCACGTTCTTCAGACCCTTTCCCTGGATAGGCGCCTATTGTATCAATAAATGTAATAATAGGGCGATTAAATTTATCAGCTTGTTTCATAAGTCTTAGCGCTTTTCTATAACCTTCTGGATGTGCCATTCCAAAATTTCTTTCTATACTTTCCTTTGTATTTCTACCTCTTTGATGACCAATAACCGTAACGGGCATCCCTTTAAATTTTGCAATACCACCTATCATTGCTTTATCATCACCATATAATCGATCACCATGAAGTTCGAGAAAGTTTGTAAACAATAAAGGTATATAGTCCAATGTCGTGGGCCGGTTACGTAGCCTTGCAATTTGAACTCGTTGAAAAGGTGTAATATTAGAATAAATTTTATCTTGCATTTTATTTAAACGTTTTTCTAATACATGAATTTCTGACGATAAATCTACATTATTTTCTTTCATAATTTTCTTTAATTCATCAAATTTCTCTTTTAATTCAATAATAGGACGTTCGAAATCCAAACTCATTTTATCCTCCAAATGTTATGATTTACCTCACTCTAATCAAAAGGCTTAGAAATAGAATCAATAAATAATTCAAAACCATCCACAACTATTTTTTGTTCTGATTCTGATAAATTATTGAGAATACTTTGATAAAATGTAATGGATTGCTCTCTTAAGCAATTAACAGTTATGTGACCTTTTTCTGTGAGGTGCAGAAAAAGTTCTCTTCTATTTTTTTCATTTACTTCACGATAAACAAGCCCCTTTTTTACTAACTTATCTACCAATCTACTTACAGTTGAAGTCTCTAATCTAAGTTTATTGGATAGTTGCCAAACAGTTAATTTTTCCACCTCTAGTTCCTCTAACGCCATCATTTGAGAAGTTGGTAAAGGTTTTTCAAATGGTCCATTGGGCAAATTTTGAGATTCAAAAACCCCAGTTATTATAATCATTTTCTTAATATCTGTTCTTAGTTTTAAGGCATCTTCTCTTTTCAAAAAGGTCACCCTCCTACAACTAATGTATCATACATCAATTGTATTATACATGAATATGATTTTTTCACAAGCTTAACGTAAGCCAATATTACAACATGGACGAGATATTTCTTCTTGTTAAAATGGTATAAGTGGATTGTTTTCTACAAATGGCAGAACATCAATTATGTATCAGGG
>NZ_VOVA01000059.1 GCF_015071065.1 Bacillus cereus
TTTGAACTTGTGGTATAAAATACAATTCTGTTAGGAACATATGCATTTTATTGGTTTTCATTTTATCTTTGCACCAGAACCTTTCATTTTACTACTCACCCTTCTAATATGACTATGGCTATAATTTAGTAATACAGCAATTTGTTTCAAATTCATTCCCTTTACATCTCGATAATACATAATACGTTTTTCTAAGTCTTTCATACTCGCCATTACGTCTTTAACTTGATTCATTACCTGTTGTTTCTCCTGTACCATCTCAGTTAATACATTAATTTTACTAACAATCTTATTATGCCTAGTATGAATTTCTACTAAATCTAACGGTATTTTTCCACCTTGTACGCGTTCTTTTGTATAATCCACTACACTATTGAATTTTGGAGCGCTCATAGCCATATTTTTCATCAAAAACTTATGTTCTATCTCTAAGTCTCGTATTTGAACCTTCAACATATCTATTTCCTGTGCCAAGTCTTTTAGCAAAAGTTGTTCCATTATTAATCCTCCTATTAGAGATCACGCCACCGAAAGTGAAAAATTGTACGCTAAGAGTTCATACCCTTGTTATAATGGGCTTTAACCTATCTCAACATATGTTCAGAAACATAAAAGCTACAGGTTAATGTGAACATTGATTTTACAATGAGTTTATGAACAAATTTATGGTGAAAACGTTGATATAATCATGTTTTATATCTCTGTTCAATAACATAGGATTTTCTGTACAAAACATGAAATTATGTCTAATCGTACAAGGGATTAGCTGAATTGTGTCCAAACTGTGTCTAAACGTACAATTTTGTAATTTTGGTGATGTGCCCCCTATTTATCTATTTTTTTAAGTTCAGTTTCATAGAAACAATCGACTTCATCGGGTTTTCCGAATTCATCAAGTTTGTCACTATTAAAAACCCTGCGAATCGGATATTTACACTCATAACCTTCTTTTTCTTTTACGATTACTCGTTTTGTTAGTTCTGTTTTATCACCTGCGCACATGTAATGTTTCGGCCGCCCATGTGCCGGTATTAAGAAACTAAATTTTTTTGAGCGATATACTGTTTTCATAGGGTTTCACCATATGATATAATTACAAAAGTTAATATTTTTTAAAGGTCCCGTTGCAGCGGGCTTTTTTTATGCATTTTTTCTAATGTGTTCCACAACTTCTTTACTTCCACCAACATCTTCTAAACGTTTTGCTACATCAAGAACGTTTTCTCTTTCCTGCTCCCGATCATGCTTCATTTTCTTGTAATACATAGCTGATAACTCTTTTGATATTTGTTACACTCTTTATTTGCCCGTTCCATCTGTTTATATAAAATGTCTTGATTTTGGATGCATTCTCTAAGCTCTTTTCCTAACTTCTCTGCAGCTGCTAATGCGCCATCAGCAAATGAATTTAAATCAATCATGTGTTTACATCCTTTCTAGTTCTCCTAATTAGGTTTTCTAGCTGTTTATTTTCTTCAAGGTGCTTTTCATTCCAAACGTTACAACTATCCAAATCACCTGATTGTAGTGCTTCTGTGATTTTATTCATTGATTCATTCATCTTTAAAATTAATTTCATTGCGTTTACTTGCGTTTCAGCTGGTACTAAATTCACTCTTTAATCCCCCTTGACCTTAAACTAATCTCGGTCTCCAAGCATTTATGTAAGAAATAACTTCCTCGAAATCTCTTTTTGCAGAATATTGCAATAAATATAGAATGCAAATGCCCCTTTGAAATCTCGCCAAATTGCAGCAAATACTTTTTTCCTATTATCATGCACATCACAATTAATAATACCGTCATCCCAAAGCTGATAAACCCTTTTACCTACTGCATTTTTAATAGAGAGCTGTTGTCCGTAATCTACGGTCATTTTTTCCTCCACTTTATACTCAAGTGACTTTAGCATTTGTTCTTGTTTATCATTTCATTGCTCATCACATTAATCATTTGCATTGGAGACATTGCATTTTTTTGCTTAATAAAATTCTCCATGCAATTGAATTCATATATATAGGATTCTTTCATTCTTGCAGCTTTTAAACCTGTATAACCCATTATCAAGAACATTAACCCATCCCGTTTAATGGGATATCTCTTGTTTCGCTTCCCACTGCGATCTTCATAATCACTCAAGCCAATTTTGGCTTGAGTAAATTCATTACTACATTGAATATCTTCAATTGAACGAATTACCTTTGAATGTTCTTTCCCAAACACGTCAGCTACAGTAGGGCTATCAGTTACAACATCATCCGCTTTTAAAAAGACTAATTTACTTACCAGTTTTTCTAAGGATTGTATCTGATTCATAACATCACCTCTAATTTGTTAATTAACACTTAACTTTCACTTTGGAAAATAATACAGAAAAGTTAATCTGTACTTATTAAGAAAAAATGATCAATTGACACTTTGAAGATTTCAGAAAAAGAAATTAAGGTTTTACGTGAAGGTTCACATTTCCCTCTCTCCATCATGGATATAGCGGAACGAGTACAGCCCGCAAGGTTACCGAGTTGATCTTGTGACATTTCCCCTCCAACTCTTAACCTTTTTAGCTCATTATAGTTGAATTTCATCACTTCACCTCACTCACAAGGTGATTGTACCATAAAGTTAAGTGGTAGTAAACATACTGTTATTTTCGGAAAATTTAAATTATTTTCAAGTGTATTTTGTTGACTACTACTTAACAATTGTTTAATATATTAAGTAGAGAAATGATTATTTTTTCACACGAAAGGAAGAATGTTTGTGAATGGTAACAGAGTTAAGATGCTGAGAAAAGAGAGGAAGCTAACGCAACAAGTGCTTGCAGATCAAGTAGGGATTAGTAAAGCCGCACTATCACAAATTGAAAACAATAAAATTAATGCTTCACGTGATACGGTGTCTGCTCTTTCTCGTGTTCTTGAGGTTACTTCAGATTACATTCTCGGCTTATCTGAACATAGAGAATTAGATAAAGAGGCTTCTTCAGAGGTTCAAATTGAACTTAATAAAATGAAGACGAAAATTGAGACGTTAAGCGAAGAACGTCAAAAAATGCTTTTAGATATGATGAATGCTATTATTGATACTAATATAAAATCTTCTAAATAAGGATTACTCGAGCGATTGATAGTTAAGGACTATCAATCGCTTTTTTTAATTCGGCTATAGTAGTTAAAACGCTTTTATCATCTGTAATTTTCTCTAATATCAAAATTTGTTCAAGCAGCTGGTCAAATTCCACGGCTACAACCTCCAATATTATTATGAGCTAGATAATTATACCATAAAAACGGAACGTGCGTTCCTTTTTTGTGCGGCTAGTAATCACTTATTATAGAAATAAAGTTATTATATTACAATTTTTTGTTTTTTTTATAAAAAACGGATCGATTTAACATCAAATTCGACAAAAATGGGCTTTAATATGCATAATTGCATATCGCATACACACAATTGAATATCCGAAAAT
>NZ_VOVA01000006.1 GCF_015071065.1 Bacillus cereus
CTTTTATTAACGGGAAGTGGCTCAGCTTGGTAGAGCACCTGGTTTGGGACCAGGGGGTCGCAGGTTCAAATCCTGTCTTCCCGATTTTCCCAAAAACATGGGGCCTTAGCTCAGCTGGGAGAGCGCCTGCCTTGCACGCAGGAGGTCAGCGGTTCGATCCCGCTAGGCTCCACTTTATTTTTTATATGTCGGAGGTATACCCAAGTTCGGCTGAAGGGATCGGTCTTGAAAACCGACAGGCGGCGAGAGTCGCGCGGGGGTTCGAATCCCTCTACCTCCTCCATTTTTTTAAAAAGTGGTTTAGTTACATATAAAAATGAATAAGATATTAATTTTTCCTTCATGGAGGTATACCCAAGTTCGGCTGAAGGGATCGGTCTTGAAAACCGACAGGCGGCGAGAGTCGCGCGGGGGTTCGAATCCCTCTACCTCCTCCATTTATTTTTAAAACATAATATCGTCGCGGGGTGGAGCAGTACGGTAGCTCGTCGGGCTCATAATCCGAAGGTCGCAGGTTCAAATCCTGTCCCCGCAACCAATGGTCCCGTGGTGTAGTGGTTAACATGCCTGCCTGTCACGCAGGAGATCGCCGGTTCGACCCCGGTCGGGACCGCCATTTTATGTTGGCTCGGTAGCTCAGTCGGTAGAGCAGAGGACTGAAAATCCTCGTGTCGGCGGTTCGATTCCGTCCCGAGCCACCATTTTTTTTATTTTTATTTTTATTTTTATTTATGCCGGCTTAGCTCAATTGGTAGAGCAACTGACTTGTAATCAGTAGGTTGGGGGTTCAAGTCCTCTAGCCGGCATCATTTAGGGGCATAGTTTAAAGGTAGAACTGAGGTCTCCAAAACCTCCAGTGTGGGTTCGATTCCTACTGCCCCTGTAAAGTATATGGGCCTATAGCTCAGCTGGTTAGAGCGCACGCCTGATAAGCGTGAGGTCGATGGTTCGAGTCCATTTAGGCCCACCATATATATTCCGCAGTAGCTCAGTGGTAGAGCTATCGGCTGTTAACCGATCGGTCGTAGGTTCGAGTCCTACCTGCGGAGCCATGGCCCGTTGGTCAAGTGGTTAAGACACCGCCCTTTCACGGCGGTAACACGGGTTCGAATCCCGTACGGGTCATAAAAAAAGAGTCAGCATATTGCTGACTCTTTTTTATTATGTATAAGCCTCTTTTTATCACCTTATTTTCCTGAAATAAATAAAGGGATTTAGGAAAAGCTATGGTATGTATTAAAAGGAGGAGATAAAAAATGACACAAGTTAGAGAACTTATGAGTACTCATATCGTACATTGTACACCATTAGACAATGTATATGAGGCGGCTGTAAAAATGAAGGAAGAATCGGTTGGATTGATTCCTGTTATTGAAAATCAAAAAGTTGTTGGGCTTGTTACTGATCGAGACTTAGTTGTTCGTGGGATTGCTGAAAAACATCCTGGATCTAATCAAATTACAAATGTAATGACAACAAACATTGTTTCAGTTTCTCCAGATGATTCTATTGAAAAAGCTACAGAATTAATGGCACAATATCAAGTTAGACGGTTACCGGTAGTTGAGAGAGGTCAACTTGTTGGGATGTTAGCACTAGGTGATTTAGCTATAAGAAAATCAGCAGATGATCAAGCAGGGTTTGCTTTAAGTGAAATCTCGGAGCATACGGAATAAATTATGTATAAAGATCAGATACATTATTCTAGTATATACGGATTAAACTAATATGTTAGCGTGATGTATCTGAGACATTATATAATAGGTATAGAGTCAATATTTTTGACAGTTTTTTTAAATTTGTCATTCCTAATTTTTAATAAGAGAAAAAATGATATACTGAGAGATATAAGTATTATGATAGATTTTGAATATAACAATATTTATTGTTAATGATGTAATAATGAATTAATATTTCCTACATAGATAAAAAGGGAAGGGGAATTATATGAGGGCTGTACAGGGCGATCCAAATTGGAATTTGGTTACAGATACATATATAGAACCAAATAATTTCGCTGAGTTATTTTCTTTGCTTGTACCTTGTCATCCAAAAGGTGAAGGGAAAGAGCGAACTATATTAGTATGGAAAGAAAAAGAATTTTATAAAGAAGAAAATTTAGCGGCATTTATCGTATATGGCATGAATAAAGTAAAGAATTTACCGCAATTTCATAAAGATGAAATTCCAACTCTAGTACGTATTCTTCGTTTATGTCAAGAGATTGGTTGGTATGAAGAGGCAAATGCTTTTATGATAACCCAAGGGCTAGATGAATTTGTCCAAACTTCATTGGAGTATGAAACATGGGATCTTTTGACGAAAGCAGTTGCTTTAAACTATTTAATTATTAAATATCGTATTGGTGAATTAACAGCTGAGGATGTAGAAATTTGGAATCGAGTTAAATTTAATGAGAAATGTATAACAGATTGCAAACATCTATTATCTCATAAAGAAGTATTGGAATTTACATTCTTTTATATGTGTAAACGAGCGAAAACATTATCAAAAGAGCAATTAAATAGTGATATGATGAGTCTGGCAATGTATTGTAATACTTTTGTGTATGATTTATATACACATGACTTATTACGAAAGTATCGTAAGTGTACAGACTTCCTATCATATTATGGACCTAGTCAAGCAGTTTTAGCTTGTCAAAGAGCTGTACTTTCACAAATTTCCGATCGATTAGACCCTTTAAAGACAACTCATGTAGATGATTATTTATATGTGATGAAAGAAATGATGGAGCATATGACGATAGGGATAATGGATCGGTATGGTCATTTTATTGGAAAGTTACTATCATATGTACCGTTTTTCGAAATGATCCAAGTTCCACAGCATGCATATTATTGTGAAGAATTACTGTATATTTGTAAGGGAATTGAATACAAAGAAGAAATACTACGCAATTATATATTTATACAATTACATGATTGTTTACCATCATTCTTTAAACTATTTCTTAAAAATAAGCGTTATGCAACGATTCATGATATTCTTTTCTATTGGTGCGACGATGAACAAAGAATGAGCTTAGAGAAAAAATATAATCTTAGTTTTATTTATGAAAAATATGCTTGTGGATAAACCGTATTTTACATATTAAAAATTAATATAAATTAAAAAGGATCTCAAGTTTATGTGAGATCCTTTTTTGTTAGTAAAACAAGGAAAAAGTAACTAAGATAAGAAATAACATTCCATAAAGGAGAAATTGTGCAGTATAACTTCCTTGTATACCAAAAAAAGTATTCGTTTTTTCATATAAATTCAATATATATTTCATTGGATTATCTTTGAAAGATTGGTACACAGTGTCTCCTCTTTCTAAGCTTCTTGTTCATGTTTTGGGTTATTAGGAACATGAACGTATCTAGCTATGAATAATAAAACACCTATAAAGAATACAGGAAGTACGGTAGATAAATAAAAACCATTACTAATTATATTTGTTATAAGAGCACTCAAAAGAAAAATTGCATTATAAATATGGGCAATTTTTTGTTTTAGCCGCATTTGTAATGCTTCCATAATGATTTCTAAAGCAACAAAAGCAATAATAATAGATAAAAATACAGTGTTCGTATTATAAATGACTAAACAACAGATTAAACTTAAAAAGGCCAGGTATTCAATAAAGAGAGGTATATTACGTGGCATATAATTTACCTAACTAAATATGGCAGTGGGTTCACTGCATTTGTTTTTTCAAAATTCCATTCCCCATTATGTAATTCAAAATGGAGATGTTGCCCGTATGAATGACCTGTGTTTCCCATATGACCTACTAATTGTCCAGTTTGTACTTGATCACCAGCTTGTACAGTGCGATCCTTCATATGAGCATAAACTGTTGTATATAATTTCCCATTTATTTGATGGGCGATGAACACGACATTGCCGTAGCTAGCCGAATAATAAGATTTCACAACTTTACCTGCAGCAGCAGCTTGAATAGAGACATTTCCTTGTGCTGCTATATCTATACCATAATGCATTTGCTCCCAGCGCATATCAAAAGTGGAGCTGATTTTCCCTTGAGTAGGGAATTTGAAAACTGCTGGAATTGATGAAGGTTGAGCTGTTTTAGCTTGTGATTGATTTTGATTTTGCACTACATAGTGTTTTGCTACATATCCGTACCCTGTGCCAAAACGAATTTTATACCAAGTACCTACCGTTTCTACTACTTGTACTTGTGTACCATTTTGTAATGAACCAAGTAGAGTACTACTTGTACTAGCGTTGCTACGTACATTTAATTTTGGTGTTGCAACAGTATAAGAAGGAGAACCTTGTACAGTTACACCTTTTACTAGAGGTGTGGAGCCATTAGATACAAATGTTTTTTGTACGTATCCAATTTGACCGTTATGTAATATTTTGTACCAATCTCCTTGTTCACCTTGAATGGTAATGAATTGACCATTTGGTAATATATCTAGAATAGAAGACTCTGTATTAGGTTCAGAACGAACGTTTAATGCGTTTGCATTTACGATATATTGATTATTTGGTTGAACATTTTTTTTGAATAGAATTGCATCTTTTTTCATATAGCCTGTTTTGTTGTTAACAGATACTTTATACCAATCTTGAGTTGTCTCAAGAATAGCAACCGGGCTATTAAATCGAATGTTATCAATTATTGCACTGTCTGCATGGTTATTTTGATGTAGTGCAACGTTGTCAATTTTTACATATCCAGTTTTTACTGTAGATGGTTGCTTAGCAGCCGCTGTTTGTATATCGGATTCTCCCATAGAAGGAAGTAAAGAAGCAATTGCGATAGTAGTTGCTGTTAAAGCTGTAGCTTTCATATTCATGTAATAAAGACCTCCTCTAGTTGTATAGTTGTAATTTTATTATAGTATAAAGATATAATATATTGGTCGTATTCACATAAATGTAATATGAAATCAATAAAAATAATGTTAGAAGAGAGATTCGTATATAAATATTGTATATATCATTTGTGGGGTCACATTTATATTTGTTTAACACGTTAACATTTAATGCACAATTAAGAAAATTAAAACAGTTGATGATGTCTTATGGCGGTGTTATACTGACAGTGATAATTTTATAGTTTGCTAGGAGGGCTGGTGTTGCCAGCTGAGAGTAGGGCCGTAAGCCTTTGATCCTTTTTATTACCTGATCTAGATTATGCTAGCGTAGGGAAGCAATTCGGACATTAACAATGAGTCCCCGTTTCTTTGCGTATAGAGAAACGGGGATTTTTTATTTGAAAATTTCATATTAACACCACTAGGGGTGCTTTTCGTGCTGAGAGAGGAATAATCCTTAACCCTTACAACACCTGATCTAGATAATACTAGCGAAGGGAAGTGGAACAACGAATAAATTATAATTTTATTTGCTGTAACCACTTCTTATATACAGAAGTGGTTTTTTTATTGAGATAAATAGATATATAGGAAGGGGAATTATTAATGAAATTTTGTGAAAGATTATTTGATACGGTGCAGCCTGTTTGGGAGAAAAGTCATAATCATCCGTTTGTAGTAGGTATGGGGGATGGTACGTTGGAAAAAGACAAATTCCAGTACTATATTATTCAAGATTATTTATATTTGTTAGATTATGCAAAGCTATATGCAATTGGGGTTGTAAAGGCAACGAATCCACAAGTTATGGCAAAATTTGCAGAGCAAATTGATGGGATTTTGAATGGTGAAATGACGATTCATAAACAGTATGCAAAAAGACTTGGCATTTCTGCACAAGAAATGGAATCTGCGAAACCATCTGCTAAAAATTTAGCCTATACAAATTACATGATGTCTGTATCTCAAAATGGCACACTTGCAGAATTAATATCAGCTTTACTTCCATGTATGTGGAGCTATTGGGAGATTGGAAAGCGTTTAAATGATATTCCTGGAGCAAGAGATCATGAGTTCTTTGGAGAGTGGATTCAAGGATATAGTTCTGAAGAATACGGTAGCCTTTGTATTTGGTTAATAGATTTATTAAATGAAATGGCAGTTGGAAGGTCAGAGAAAGAGCTAGACCGATTAGAGGAGATTTTCTTATATTCCAGCCGATTTGAATATTTATTCTGGGATATGGCTTATCGTAAGGAGATGTGGGGTTTTGAGGAGCAAGAACATACTACAGTTTCATAATGTTTCCTTTCATTATGATGAGAAGCCAATCATCGATGAATTAAATGCTTCTATACAAGATAAAGAGTTTGTAAGTATTATCGGACCGAGTGGATGCGGGAAAAGTACTTTATTTCGCCTTATTACAGGCTTAGAAGAGGCAAGTACTGGACAGATAGAGCTGACAGAAACAAAGAGTCATCCTGTAGGGTATATGCCCCAAAAAGATATGCTCTTGCCGTGGAGGACGATTATTGAGAATGCAGCTTTACCGCTAGAGTGCCAAGGTGTGCAGAAGAAAGAAGCGCAAGTAAAAGCGAAAGAACTGTTACATAAATTTGGTTTACAAGGGTACGAAAAAAAATTTCCGAAAGATTTATCTGGTGGTATGAGGCAACGCGTATCTTTTATCCGAACTTTATTAACAGGCGGGGAGATATTATTGTTAGATGAACCTTTTAGTGCATTGGACGCTTTAACGAAGGCGTCTTTGCAAGAATGGTTGTTTGAACAATGGAAAGAGTGGGAAAAAACAATTTTATTTATCACTCATGATGTTGAAGAAGCATTGTTTCTTTCTAATCGAATTTTGGTTGTGGAAAATCAACCGATAGCAACTTTAACTGAGAGAATTGTGCCGCTTGATCGTAATCGAACGAGAAAAGATTTATATAAGCCTGAAGTTTTAGCGCTTAAAGAAGAGCTCCTTAGTATGTTACAAAGGCAGGTACTCGTATGATGAATCGCTTGAAGGAGTTATTACCTGCCCTCATATTAAGTGGAATTTTACTTGCTCTATGGGAAGTAGGAGCAAGAATTGTAGATGAGATGTACATTTTACCGTCACCGTCTGCAATCGTAATGAAGATATGGAAACTAAAAGATATATTATTTACGGTTCATTTACCAGCAACATTATATGTTGTTTTAATAGGTGTTGTTATTTCTGTCGTACTGGGCGTAGGGCTAGCAATGTTAATGAATGCGAGTACGTGGATGGAAAGAGCATTTTATCCATTATTAGTAGCTTCTCAAACAATCCCGATTACAGCACTTGCGCCGCTATTTGTTTTATGGTTTGGATATACCATTTGGAGCAAGGTTGTTGTCACTGTCTTAATTACGTTTTTCCCAATTGCGGTAAATACGTATGATGGACTGCGTAGTACGAAGAAAGAATGGGAGGAGCTCTTAGTTACGTATGGTGCAACAAAAAAAGATATTTTTCTAAAGCTAAAGTTGCCATCTGCTCTTCCTTACTTTTTCTCAGCGTTAAAAATTGCAGTTCCGCTTAGTGTTATCGGGGCAGCAATTGGAGAATGGCTCGGTGCACAAGCTGGGCTTGGATATTTCAGTAAAAGAATGATGACGCAGTTAGACGGAGCTGGTGTATTTGCACCAATTGTATTGTTATCATTATTAGCTATTTTTTTCGTCATACTTGTTTCGATATTAGAAAAGAAATTCATTAGTTGGAGGAAGCATTCATGAAATTTTTAAAACGCATCTTTGTATTTACATTATTAGTTGCAATGATTGTAGGATGTTCGAGTAATTCAGCATCAGATAAGAGTAAAAAAGAGAAAGAAATAACGGTCATGCTTGATTGGTATCCAAATGCGGTGCATAGCTTTATTTATGCAGCAATTGAAAAAGGATACTTTAAAGAAGAAGGAGTAAAGGTAAATATTAAATTCCCTTCTAATCCGACTGATCCATTAACGTTAGCTGCAGCAGGGAAAGTGACAGTTGGTCTATATTATCAGCCAGACGTTGTCATGGCCAGAGCAAATGAACAAATTCCAGTGAAATCAATTGGAGCTGTCGTACGTTCGCCGTTAAATCATGTTGTATCGCTGAAATCAGCAGGTATTAAGTCACCTAAAGATTTAGAAGGAAAAACAGTTGGATATTCTGGAACCCCTTTAAGTGAGGCATATTTAAAAACGATGGTAAAAGAAGATGGTGGTAATCCAGATACAGTAAAAGTAGTTGATGTTGGATTCGATTTAGTACCAGCGCTAATTACGAAAAAAGTAGATGCTGTAACAGGAGCATACATTAACCATGAGGTACCTGTGATGCGTCATGAGGGCCATGAGCCGGCATACTTTAATCCAGCTGATTACGGTGTACCGAATTATCATGAACTTGTATTTGTAACAGGTGATAAAACTTTGAAAAAGGATAAAGAAGCATTACAGGCCTTTTTACGTGGTGCGAAAAAAGGATATGATTTCATGAAGAAAAATCCGGATGAAGCATTGAATATTTTATTAAATCATCAAGAAAAAGAAAACTTCCCACTTGTACCAGAAGTTGAAAAAGAAAGTATGAAAATTTTATTAGAGAAGATGGAAACGAAAGATGAGCCATTCTTATCAGATACAAAAGAATCATGGGAGAAACAAAAAAAATGGCTGAAAGAGAAAGGAATGACGAAAGAAATCGTTCCATCCGATGAATTATTCGAAAACATTTTAAAGTAGGCGAATGAATATGAAAAATGAGCTCCATGTAATTTCAAATGGTCACATGCCATTCGAAGAGTTAGTAAATGTAGCGATGCAAATTGAGAGCGAGATTGATTATTTGCATATTCGTGAGCGTGAGAAAAGTACGAAGGAATTGTATGAAGGTGTGGAAAGTCTTTTGGGGAAAGGCTTTCCAGCATCGAAGATAGTGATAAATGATCGAATTGATATTGCTATTTTATTGAATATCCCGCGTGTGCAGCTAGGATATCGAAGCGCAGATGTAGGGTCAGTGAAAGAAAAGTTTTCTTATTTGCATGTTGGTTATTCAGTACATTCTCTAGATGAAGCGATAGTGGCATTTAAAAATGGAGCGGATTCACTCGTTTATGGTCACGTATTTCCAACAGCTTGTAAAAAGGGTGTGCCAGCAAGAGGATTAGAAGAGATTGCTGATATGGCAAGGTGTTTATCAATACCGATTACGGCAATTGGAGGAATCACTCCTGAAAATACGGGTGATGTTCTTGTAAATGGTGTAAGTGGTATTGCTGTTATGTCTGGAATTGTAAGCAGTAGTAATCCGTATAGCAGAGCGAAATCTTATAAGGAATCAATAAGAAAGTGGGCGAAAAAACATGTGTAAGAAGTATGATGTAGCGATTATTGGCGGAGGTGTAATTGGTAGTTCAGTTGCACACTTTCTAGCAGAAAGAGGGCATAAAGTAGCGATTATAGAGAAGCAAAGAATCGCATCTGAAGCTTCGAAAGCAGCTGCTGGTTTGCTCGGTGTTCAGGCAGAATGGGATGAATATGATCCGCTGTTTGAGCTTGCTAGAGAAAGCCGTGCTATATTTCCACAACTTGCAGAAGTTTTACGTGAAAAGACAGGCATCGATATTGGGTATGAAGAAAAGGGAATTTATCGCATTGCTCAAAATGAAGCGGAGAAGGAAAGAATTCTGCATATTATGGATTGGCAACAGAAAACAGGTGAAGATTCCTACTTTTTAACGGGAGAGCATTTGCGGAAAAAAGAGCCATTTCTATCTGAATCAATAATTGGAGCGGTATATTATCCGAAAGACGGTCATGTTATTGCGCCAGAGCTTACGAAAGCATTCGCACATTCCGCGGCATTTTCTGGAGCTGACATATATGAACAAACAGAAGTGTTTGATATTCGTATTGAAAATAATAAAGTGACTGGGATTGTTACGAGCGAAGGTGTAATCACATGCGAAAAAGTCGTTATCGCTGGAGGGTCATGGAGTACGAAATTACTACATTATTTCCATAGTGATTGGGGTACATATCCTGTTAAGGGCGAGGTTGTTGCAGTAAGAAGCAGGAAACCGCTCTTGAAAGCTCCTATTTTCCAAGAGCGGTTTTATATTACGCCGAAGCGCGGTGGCCGTTATGTGATTGGGGCAACGATGAAGCCTCATACATTTAATAAATCTGTACAACCAGAAAGTATTACTTCCATATTAGAGCGTGCCTACACAATATTACCTGCTTTAAAAGAAGCAGAGTGGGAAAGTACGTGGGCTGGGTTAAGACCGCAGTCTAATCATGAAGCTCCTTATATGGGAGAGCATGAAGAAGTAAAAGGTTTATATGCTTGTACTGGGCATTATCGAAACGGTATTTTATTAAGTCCTGTTTCTGGTCAGTATATGGCTGATTTAATAGAAGGAAAGCAGGAGAATCATCTGCTAGATTCATTGCTTTCTAAATCGGTTTAGAAAGGGGATAGAAGTTTGAATTTAAAAATTAATGGTAAGCAAATTGAAGTGCCAGTGAGTGTGAAAACAGTAGCTGAGCTACTTACACATTTAGAATTAGAGAACAGAATTGTTGTAGTAGAGCGTAATAAAGATATTTTACAAAAAGATGATCATAAAGATACATCTGTTTTTGATGGAGACCAAATTGAGATTGTAACTTTCGTAGGAGGCGGTTGATTATGTTAAACATTGGACCATTTTCATTTCATTCTAGACTTTTATTAGGAACAGGGAAATTCTCTGATTTTGATGTGCAGCAAAAGGCAATTGACGTTTCTGAAGCTGAAATTTTAACATTTGCAGTACGTCGTATGGATATATTTGATGCGAAGCAACCTAATTTATTAGAGAAACTTGATGTGAAAAAATATACGTTATTACCGAATACAGCAGGAGCAAAAAATGCTGAAGAAGCTGTTCGAATTGCGAAATTAGCAAAAGCTTCAGGGCTTTGTGACATGGTAAAAGTAGAAGTTATTGGGGATGATAGAACGTTATTACCTGATCCAGTAGAAACATTAAAAGCATCTGAAATGTTACTAGAAGAAGGATTTATCGTTCTACCATACACATCTGATGATGTTGTATTAGCGCGTAAATTACAAGAACTTGGTGTGCATGCCATTATGCCGGGAGCATCACCAATTGGTTCAGGGCTTGGTATTGTAAATCCATTAAATTTAAGTTTTATTATTGAACAAGCGACAGTACCAGTTATCGTTGACGCTGGTATTGGTAGCCCAGCTGATGCGGCATTTGCAATGGAATTAGGAGCAGATGGTGTGTTATTAAATACAGCAGTATCTGGAGCAAAAGATCCTATTAAAATGGCATACGCAATGAAATTAGGTATTGAGGCAGGACGATTAGGGTTTGAAGCAGGTCGTATTGCACGTAAACGTTGTGCAACAGCAAGTAGTCCTTTAGAAGGAATGAGCGTAGTTGAATAATCGATATTCTCGCCAAGAACTATTTTCTCCAATTGGGGAAGAAGGGCAACAAAAGATAGGAGAAAAGCATGTACTTATTATCGGTGCAGGTGCATTAGGTAGTGCAAATGCAGAGATGTTTGTAAGAGCTGGCGTTGGTAAGGTGACAATTGTTGACCGCGATTATGTGGATTGGAGTAATTTACAAAGACAGCAATTGTATGCAGAGAGTGATGTAGAGAATAACCTTCCGAAGGCTGTGGCGGCAAAAAAACGTCTAGAAGAGATTAATAGTGAAGTAAGAGTAGAAGCTCTCGTTCAAGATGTAACGGCTGAAGAGTTAGAAGAATTCGTTACAAATGTTGATGTAATTATCGATGCGACTGATAATTTCGAAACGCGTTTTATTGTGAATGATATATCGCAAAAATATTCTATTCCATGGGTTTACGGGGCATGTGTAGGAAGTTACGGCCTTTCTTATACTATTCTTCCAGGCAAAACGCCATGTTTATCTTGTTTATTACAATCGATTCCGCTTGGCGGAGCGACATGTGACACAGCGGGGATTATATCACCTGCTGTATCTCTTGTCGTTTCTCATCAAGTAACGGAAACACTTAAACTGTTAGTAGAAGATTATGACTCGCTTCGAGATGGGCTTGTATCATTTGATGTATGGAAAAATGAGTATTCATGTATGAATGTGCAAAAGCTTCGTAAACATAATTGTCTATCGTGTGGTGAACAGGCATTATATCCGTATTTAAATAAGGAAAATACTTCAAAAACAGCAGTGTTATGCGGGAGAAATACAGTTCAAATTAGACCACCTCATAAAGAAGAAATGAATTTTGAGCAATATAAAGAATTGTTGAATAATCGCGTGAATGATTTGAATGTAAATCCATATTTACTATCATTTTCTGTTGAAGAAAAGAGATTAGTTGCTTTCAAAGATGGTCGTGTACTTGTGCATGGAACGAAAGATATAAGTGAAGCGAAAACAATTTATCATCGCTATTTTGGATAGAAAAGGATGAGTGAGATGAAAGTGAATAAGGCTTTAACGATTGCAGGATCTGATAGCGGAGGCGGCGCTGGAATTCAAGCAGATTTAAAAACTTTCCAAGAGCTTGGTGTGTATGGAATGACAGCTATTACAGCAATTACTGCTCAAAATACGCTTGGCGTTCAAGGGGTATATCCAGTTCCGTTAGAAGGTATTACGGAACAGCTGAATTCAATTGGTACGGATTTAACACCAGATGCTGTGAAACTAGGGATGCTATTTAGCAGTGAAATTATTCAAATTGTGGCAGAACATATTAAGAAATTTGGCTGGAATAATATTGTACTAGATCCTGTTATGATTGCTAAAGGCGGTGCGTCATTATTACAACAAGAAGCAGTACAAGCATTAAAAGAATATTTATTGCCACTAGCTACCGTTGTAACACCGAATGTTCCGGAAGCAGAAGTGTTAACTGGGATGGAGATTCAAAATATAGAAGATAGTAAAGAAGCTGCGAAAGTATTGCACGAATTAGGGACTAAATATGTTCTTATGAAGGGTGGACATGCAGAATATCAAGGTAATGAAGTAATTGATTTACTCTTTGATGGAGAAGAGTTTATTGAATTTAGAAGTGAACGAATTCCTTCGAAGCAAACACACGGGAGCGGATGTACATTCGCGTCTGCAGTTACAGCAGGACTTGCGAAAGGATACTCAATTGGAGAGGCAGTTCAAGAAGCAAAACGATTTATTAGTATAGCGATTGAAGAGCCGTTGAATATTGGTAGTGGTCATGGACCAACGAATCATTTTGCATATAAGATGAATAATACACGTGTATAAAGACATGAGAAGCCAGTTTGTTAACTGGCTTTTTTTATGTTTACTTTTTCCAAATACAGGAGTAATATATCAGCCAGAATACATTTTTTGTAATACGCTGAGTCCAAATTTATGGAGCGGAGGAACCAATTTGTGCTTCGTCACTAGGGGTGAATCTTTCAATTTTGAAAGTAGGGCTACTCTCAAAGTCCGAATCCGACAGCTAACTTCGTAAGCGTCTTGAGAGAGGACGGTGCCCTGATGGATACATCACTTTATCGGTCTGATTAGTATAGGAGGATATCAATCTATGTTTGGATTCTTTTATGCTAAGGAGGATGAGGTATATGGAATTAACACTTATTTGTGTTGGAGAAGAAGACAAGATAAATAGTTTAAGAGAGTTAGTAGCATTTCAGCATGAGTTAATTATTTTTACAGCAAATGAAGAGATAGCAGCTGAAGTTAGGGATTATGGATTCGAATCAGCTTATAGCTGTAATAAGGAGCAGGATTTTACTAGTATTTGCGAGCGGATTAAGAAAGTAATTTTATTAGGAGATGAGCTTCCGATAGTTAGCTTTTTCACAGAACTCATTCGTTTTTCTTTTCAAGCGCCTATTACTGTTGTTACAAAGAATAAACGCTATCCAGCCAGGCTCTATGAAACAATTGGAGCTAAATTTGTAGTGTTTACGAACTGTGATAATATTTCTTTTTTATTTTTTGAATAGGGCGGGGGAAACGAAGATGAAGGTATTGTTACTAGGAGATATAGCGAATCGTTGGGTGGTATCGGTAGAGCGAGTTCAAGAATTGGTAGTGCTCGATCCTATTTTTCCAAGACCATATATAATATTGCCATCGAAAGATGCCTTATATTTAAAAACAGATATTATCGAATATGAGCAGCTACATGCAGAACTGTCACAAGTTTATATTCGAGGTAGAAATTTACGTGCATTTTTGCGTGGAGAATAAAGTAAAACTTTAATCAGTGGGGATTTTCTCCATCCTCCACTGATTATTAGTTGAACGAATCGGGCTCTTACTGCCCGTTAATGCGGGATAAAGGTTGAATGAAAAGAGAGCGAATGCTGAGTGCAACAAGCTATGCACTTCATGTCATTCGCTCTTTCTATTTCATATTTAAAAGATCATTTCTATGAAAAAGGAAGAAAAGACAAGGAAATAGATGAAAGAACATTAATAATACTCAATGTAAGCGTTTAAACGGCAGAATATTTTCTTATTTTAAGTAATTTACCTCTTTACAAGTTAAATATAGAGGAGTATATTTACTCTCATAAATCATTCATGAAATTTCCAAAAAAACCTAAAATCGCTGAGTTCCAGAAATGGAGCGGGGGAACCAATTTTGTGCATTGTCACTTGGGGTGAATCTTTCAGTTTTGAAAGTAGGGCTACTCTTTAGGCCCGAATCCGACAGCTAACCTCGTAAGCGTTTAGAGAGGAGGTTTACTTTGTGTTGTTCACTTCGAACACTAAGTAGAGCTTAGTGTTCTTTTTCTGATGAGTAAATGTCAAATTTTAACAAAAGCGAGGGGTATCTATGTTAGATGTTGTGATGGTCGGAATTTTTGTTGTATTAGTAGCATCGATGGCAAGCCTGGCAAGTTGGTCAGATAAAGTTGTGAAAGAAGGGAAGCAATCATGATGATTGCCTTATCGGTTATTGTTGCAGCGATTACGGTGTACTTAGTATACGCATTATTAAATCCAGAAAAGTTTTAATTAGGGGGAATCATTCATTATGATTTGGGTTGCAGTCGTTATTACAATGCTCTTGTTTATTCTAGTAGCAAAGCCAATGGGGATTTATTTAGAGAAAGCTTTTCAAGGGAGTAATAAGTTAGATAAAGTGTTTGGGCCTTTTGAAAAACTTATATTTAAAATTACAGGGGTGAAACAATACAATCAAACGTGGAAGCAATACGCATTATCATTAGTTTTACTCAATGGATTCATGATTGTTGTCGTATATTTCATTTTCAGATTACAAGGTGTACTGCCGCTAAATCCAGCACATATTGAAGGAATGGAGCCTACGCTCGCTTTTAATACAGCAATTAGTTTTATGGCTGATACAAACTTACAGCATTATAGCGGTGAAAATGGCTTATCTTATTTATCACAATTAATCGGGATTACATTTTTAATGTTTGCAGCACCAGCAACGACGTTAGCGCTCGTTATGGCTTTTATAAGAGGACTCGCTGGAAAAGAACTCGGTAACTTTTTCGTTGATTTTACGAGAGCATTAACGAGAGTTTTTCTTCCTATCGCATTTATTGCAGCGCTAGTCTTTGTCGCACTTGGTGTACCACAAACGTTAGATGGGGCAGTTACAGCACAAACAATTGATGGTGCGAAGCAAAGTATTTTGCGTGGGCCAGTTGCATCATTCGTTTCAATTAAGGAACTTGGGAATAATGGTGGTGGTTTCTTCGGAGCAAACTCAGCACATCCATTTGAAAACCCAGGACAAATGAGTAATATTTTACAAATGATGCTTATGATGTTATTGCCAACAGCACTTCCATTTACGTACGGAAGAATGGTAGGAAATAAAAAGCAAGGACGTATCCTTTTTGTATCACTGTTCATGGTCTTTTTACTAGGATTTATAACGATTACGACATCCGAATTACATGGAAATCCAGTATTGAACCAAACGGGTATCCAGCATGTGCAAGGAAGCACAGAAGGAAAAGAAGTACGATTCGGAACTGTATTTTCTTCACTTTACGCGACAGTAACGACAGCTGCTGAAACAGGAGCGGTTGATACGATGCATGATACGTTAACACCAATTGGCGGTTTAGTTCCACTCGTAAATATGATGTTGAATACAGTATATGGCGGCGTTGGAGCAGGCTTTATCAATATTATCATGTATGCAATTATTGCAGTCTTTATATCAGGATTAATGGTCGGACGGACGCCAGAGTTTTTAGGTAAAAAGATTGAAGGTAAGGAAATGAAATTAATTGCGGTGACGATATTATTCCATCCGTTGCTTATTTTAGGATTTTCAGCATTAGCTCTTTCAACAAGTTTAGGAACAGATGCTATTTCTCATTCAGGTTTCCACGGTTTAACGCAAGTTGTATATGAATACACATCGTCAGCTGCGAATAACGGGTCTGGATTTGAAGGTTTAGGGGATAATACACCGTTTTGGAATATTACGACTGGTTTAGTTATGTTTTTAGGACGTTATTTCAGCTTAATTACGATGCTAGCTGTTTCTGCTTCACTGAAGGAGAAAACGGTCGTACCAGAAACAGTCGGAACATTCCGTACGGATAATAGTTTATTTGGTGGCATCTTCATCGGAACGATTGTAATTGTTGGTGCGTTAACATTCTTCCCGATGTTAGTATTAGGTCCAATTGCAGAATTTCTTACATTGAAGTAATGGAGGGTAAATGATGAGACCGGTAGTAGTAAAAGAAAAACAAGTAAATCAGTCACAAATACATGCTGTAGAAGATGAGGTTAGACAAGCAAAAACGTTGGATCGTGATATCGTGACGCATGCGATAAAGCAATCCTTTGCGAAATTGAATCCAAAAGTAATGATAAAGAATCCGATTATGTTCATTGTGGAAATTGGATTTATAATAACGCTACTTTTATCCTTTCTTCCAAGTAGTTCGAGTAGCATACCAGGATGGTTTAATATAACAGTTTCTCTCATTCTATTATTCACAGTTTTATTTGCTAACTTTGCAGAAGCGTTAGCTGAAGGTCGTGGTAAAGCGCAAGCCGATTCTTTAAAACAATCGAAAAAAGATGTATTTGCAAATGTTGTAAAAGAAAATGGAGACATTGTTCAAGTTTCAGCAACTGATCTGAGAAAAGGTGACGTTGTTATTGTAAAACAAGGGGAAATGATTCCGAACGATGGTGAAGTAATTAAAGGATTAGCATCTGTAGATGAATCTGCAATTACAGGGGAATCAGCTCCTGTAATAAAAGAGGCGGGCGGTGATTTTTGTTCAGTAACAGGCGGAACGATGGTCGTAAGTGATGAGATTACAATTGTAATTACGAGTAACCCAGGTGAATCATTTATCGATAAAATGATTTCTTTAGTAGAAGGAGCTGCTCGTCAAAAAACGCCGAATGAAATTGCCTTAAATACAGTATTAACGAGTTTAACTCTTATTTTCTTAATCGTTGTTGTGACGTTGCCGATTTTTACAAATTATTTAGGCTTTCAAATTGATACAGCTATACTTGTAGCACTGTTAGTTTGTTTAATTCCAACGACAATTGGTGGGTTATTATCAGCGATTGGTATTGCTGGGATGGACCGTGTGACAAAGTTCAATGTATTAGCGATGTCGGGTAAAGCAGTAGAAGCTGCGGGTGATATTAATACAATTATTTTAGATAAAACAGGTACGATTACTTTCGGAAACCGGATGGCACATACACTGCTTCCTGTAGGAAATGAAACGATTGAGCAAGTAGGAAAATGGGCTGCGATTAGCTCAGTTTTAGATGAAACACCAGAAGGTCGATCAGTTATAGAATATGTACAAACGAAATCTATATCATATAATAGAGAAATTGCAGAACAAGGTGAATTTGTTCCATTTAAAGCAGAAACGAGAATGAGTGGTGTTGATTTACAGGACGGAACGAAAGTGAGAAAAGGTGCTGTTAGTGCAGTTATTGAATGGGTTCAATCGCAAGGCGGAACAATTCCGAAAGATGTGAATCAAAAAGCAGACTTAATTTCAAAAGAGGGCGGGACACCGCTTGTAGTTGCAGTAGATGATCGTATTTACGGTTTAATTTATTTAAAGGATACAGTAAAACCTGGTATGCGTGAACGTTTTGAACAATTGCGCCAAATGGGGATTAAAACGGTTATGTGTACAGGGGATAACCCATTAACAGCAGCAACAATTGCCAAAGAAGCAGGGGTAGATGAATTCGTTGCCGAGTGTAAACCAGAAGATAAAATTGCGGTTATTAAAGCAGAGCAAGATAAAGGGAAACTTGTAGCGATGACAGGTGATGGTACAAATGATGCCCCGGCATTAGCACAGGCTGACGTTGGATTAGCGATGAATAGTGGGACGACAGCTGCGAAAGAAGCGGCAAATATGATTGATCTAGATTCGAACCCAACGAAAATTATTGAGGTTGTAGGAATTGGTAAACAATTGTTAATGACGCGTGGTGCATTAACGACGTTTAGTATTGCGAATGACATTGCGAAATATTTTGCGATTATTCCGGCGATGTTTACACTTGCGATTCCGCAAATGGAAGCATTAAACATTATGAAATTAACATCACCGCTTTCAGCAATCTTATCAGCATTAATATTTAATGCAGTTATTATTCCGTTACTCATTCCGTTGGCGATGAAAGGTATCGCATATAAACCAATGAGTTCTAATGCATTGCTTAGCAGAAACTTACTCATTTATGGGCTTGGCGGAGTGATCGTTCCGTTCATTGGAATTAAAGTAATTGATATGATTGTCGGCTTGCTCATATAAGGAAGAGGGGAAAAAAGATGGCGAAAAAACAAAGTATACTTTCACCAATTATTCGTATTACTTTTACATTTCTAGTCTTGTGTGGACTTGTATATCCGCTTATTGTAACTGGTATTGCGCAAGCGGTAATGAAGGATAATGCGGATGGAAGTCTTATATATAATGATAAGGATGAAGTAGTTGGTTCAAAATTAATCGGTCAAAATTTCACAAATCCACGTTATTTTCATGGACGTGTCTCTAGTATAGAATATAAAGCAGAAGCATCTGGTTCAAATAACTATGCACCGTCTGATCCAGATTTAGCAAAACGAGTTGAGAAAAGTATTGAAGACTGGAAGAAACAAAATCCAACCATTCCAGTTACAGAAGTACCGATAGATTTAGTGACGAATTCGGGTTCAGGTCTTGATCCTGACATTAGTCCAAAAGCGGCTTCTGTGCAGGTAGATCGCATCTCGAAATTAACGAATATTCCGAAAGAAAAGCTGAATCAATTGATTAAGGATCAAACGGAAGGTGCTGCACTCGGCTTGTTTGGAGAAGATCGCGTGAACGTCTTAAAGTTAAATTTAGAATTACAGAAATTAATGAAATAGTAACAGTGCTACCTCAATCTAACGGATTGAGGTAGTGTTGTTTCGAAAGAAAGGTTGTGAGTGTTTTGTATGCGGATGACTATAAACCGGCGTTTCAAAGGCGAACACCAGAAGAGTATTTAGAATACATTCATCAGCAAAACCGGGGGAAATTAAAGCTATATGTAGGAGCGGCTCCAGGAGTAGGAAAAAGTTATAAAATGCTCTATGATGCTAGAGAAATGAAAAAGGATGGTATTGATATTGTAATTGGTTTAATTGAAACACATGGAAGGGAAGAGACAGAAGAAGCAATTGCTGATTTAGAAAAAGTTCCTTTAAAAGAAATACAGTATAAAGGAAAGGTGTTTTATGAGCTTGATGTGGAAGGAATTATAAAGCGTGCGCCGCAAGTAGTTGTAGTGGATGAACTTGCCCATAGTAATATACCAGGTTCTAAACATAAAAAACGTTACATGGATGTGCAAGAATTGTTAGAGGCTGGTATATCTGTATTATCAGCGTTTAATATTCAACATTTAGAAAGCGTTCATGATATTGTAGCTCAAATTACGAATGTCAAAGTACGAGAGCGTATCCCGGATTTTATTTTGCAAAAAGCAAATGAAATTCAGCTTGTTGATGCAACGCCCGAGGTACTCCGGAAGAGATTAATAGATGGAAAGATATATAAGAAAGAAAAAATTCAACAAAGCTTACAAAACTTCTTTACGATAAATAATTTAGGGGCATTAAGAGAGTTATCACTTCGAGAAGTTGCAGATGATATGGATGAGAAAATTAGCCAAACAGTAATAGAACCGATCGGTGTGAAAGAAAAAATTCTCGTTTGTGTACAATACAGTTCAACAGCAGAGAAATTAATACGGAGAGGTTGGCGCATGGCTGATCGGTTAAACGCTGAATTGTATGTCTTAAACGTAGAAGGGGAAAATATAGATTCTATTTCAGCTGGCAAAAAGCAAACAATTGAAGAATGGAAATCGCTCACGAATCAATTTGATGCGAGCTTTGTATTAGAAGAAGCAAAGGGAAGAAAACCCGCTGATGTTATTATTGAAGTTGCGAAAAGACTACAGGTGACACAAGTTTTACTCGGGCAATCTGCGAGAACACGGTGGGAAGAAATTAGAAAAGGTTCTATTGTAAATGAAATTATGAGACAAACGAAGTATATTGATATTCATATTGTTGCTGATCAAAGAGCTTAAAATAGAGACCATTTGTAGGTCTCTATTTTTCTTTTTGTGCAGTATGAGAATGTAGCATTTTTATTGCGTGTAAAACTATAAGTAGAAATGTAACTGCTATTACGACAGAAATGGGAATGACGAAGGGCGCAATCTCTAAAATTTGTACAAAGTTGTTTCAAAAGCAATTCGTTGAGAAGATGCAAATGTTAGATAATCAAAACGAAATTTTATTCCGCTTAACGGAAAGCGGAAATGAAATATATAAAGCTCATGAAAAATTGCATAAACAAGCTGAAGAAAAGTGGCTGTTACTTTTAGATGGATATACGAAAGAAGAGCAAGATTTTATTCAAAGGTTTATAAAGGATGTCTCCGATCATTTGGAAATATAATTGGAAGAAAAAACTCCTTTTTTCAAGCCTTTTGAATATAATTTCTGAAAGAACTCATATATAATAGAGAAAGATACTTAACATAGTGAATAATTAAAGAGTCAATATATAAAGAGGAGAGAATAACATGCTTGAAAATACGGGGTTAGTATTAGAAGGCGGCGGTATGCGTGGTGTATATACGGGCGGGATATTAGAATACTTTATGGAGGAAGGTTTATATTTTCCATATGTAATTGGTGTATCAGCTGGTGCTTGTCATGCAGCGTCGTATCTTTCCAGACAAAGAAATAGAAATAAAACAGTAAATATTGATTATGCATCACACCCACAATATTTATCGTATAAAAACTTGTGGAAAAAACGTCAATTATTCGATATGGATTTCATTTTTCATGAAATTCCAGAAAAACATGTCCCATTTGATTTTGAAACATACTTTAATAGTCCAGAGCGTTTCCTTGTAGGAACAACTGATTGTGAAACAGGACAGTCTGTTTATTTTGAAAAAGAGGGAACGAATGATGATGCGCTAAA
This sequence comes from Bacillus cereus, assembly GCF_015071065.1. Taxonomy (GTDB): domain Bacteria; phylum Bacillota; class Bacilli; order Bacillales; family Bacillaceae_G; genus Bacillus_A; species Bacillus_A cereus_BA. Next base: position 21,441 of record NZ_VOVA01000006.1, read on the forward strand.
TTTATTACAAGCATCTAGTTCATTACCGTTCATTGCACCGGCAGTAAACTACCGAGGTAAGCAATTGTTAGATGGCGGGATTTCAGATCCAATTCCAGTTCGTAAAGCACAGGAAGATGGATTTAAAAAATCAGTCGTTATTTTGACGAGAAATCATGGTTACGCGAAGAAAAAATCAAAGTTTGGCTGGGTTGCAGCGAAAGCTTATAAGAAGTATCCAAACCTTGTGAATACAATGCTCAGTCGTTATGAAGTATATAATGAAACACTTCACTACATTGAAAAAGAAGAACAAGCAGGTAATTTATTTGTTATTCGCCCAGAAGTTCCGCTTCAAGTAGATCGTATGGAAAAAGATACAGCAAAACTACAAAGTTTATATGAGCAAGGCTATGAAGATGCAAAGAGACAATTTGCAGATTTACAGGCGTTTTTGCAACAATAATAATTAGGCTGTGGAGAAGGAGTTCTCCGCAGTTTTTTTTATTATTGATTTATAACTGAATACCGTTTTAGAAACAATTATACATGTTTTTTGTTATGGTATAATATGGATAAAATTATACAAAGGAATGATACATATGGAAAATGTATATAAAGGACTTAGACATACTGGATTTACCATGATGCTTATTTTTGGTGGTGTATTTCTACTTCGTTGGTTCATTCATGATGAAATGCTACTGGATCAGCTTATTGGGTTTAGTGTAGGAATGGTGATGGTTGTTTCATCGGTTTTTATTCAAAAATATAGTAAAGAATTACAGGTAGCTGATAAGTATTAAGAGGTTGTAAGCTCTCCTTATATTTGGAGGGGGGCTTTTATAGTTAAGTAGTTTGGCTGAAGAGGAGGCTTTCGTATGATTGTTGCAAAAGGAAAGTAGCGCATCGGAATTCGATGCGCTACTTTTTTATTTATAAAAAAATCCCTCTTTATGAGGGATTTTAATGTGGTAAGAAAACTAATTGATAAGCGAACAAGATTCCGAATAAATACACAAGTGGGTGAACAGCACGGAATTGTCCTTTTGCCACTTTCATAAGTGGGTATGAAATAAATCCAAGTGCGATACCTGTTGAGATACTTGATGTAAGTGGCATGCTTAAGATTACTAAAAATGCTGGGAATGCTTCATCGAACGTATCCCAATCGATATATCGAACTGAACCCATCATAAGACTACCAACGATAATTAATGATGGTGCTGTAATAGCTGAAACGCCAGAAACAGCGCTCACTAAAGGTCCGAAGAATGCTGCTACTGCAAATAGAACAGCTACTGTCACAGTTGTTAAACCAGTACGGCCACCAGCTGCAACACCAGCAGATGATTCAATGTAAGCTGTTGATGGTGTTGTTCCGAACATAGCGCCAATTGTTGCTGAGAATGAGTCAGATAGAAGAGCTCGTCCTGCTTTTGGAAGTTTTCCGTCTTTCATAAATCCGCCTTGTTGTGCTACACCAAGTAATGTTCCTGTTGTATCAAATAGTGTAACGAGGAAGAATGAGAACACAACGCCGTATAATCCGTAATTAATTACATCAGAAACAGCAGTAATTGGGTTTGAAACGATAATTCCTTCTGGTAATCCAGGCATTGACGTAACGCCATTTGAGAACGTTAATTGCCCTGTGAAATAAGCGATAATACCAGTTAATAGCATTCCGATAAATAATGCGCCATTTACATTTAAAGACATAAGGATAATTGTAATTCCAAGGCCAGCTAATGCTAGTAGAACTGGAGCAGAGTGAAGATCGCCAAGCCCAACTAAGTTTGCATCATTTTTTGTAACAATTCCTGTTAAGCGCAAACCGATAAAAGCAATAAAAAGACCAATACCAGCAGTAAGTGCATGTTTTAAGTTTTCAGGAATTACTTCCATTAATTTCGTACGGAAAGATGTGAATGATAACAAAATTAAAATCATACCTGCTACGAATACAGCAGAGAATGCAATTGCAAAAGTCATGCCTTCATGAGCTTTTACAACAGAGTAAGAGAAGTAAGCATTTAATCCCATACCTGGTGCAATTGCGATTGGTAAATTTGTAAAGATCGCCATAAATAATGTTCCGACAACAGCTGCAATAATTGTTGCTGTAAATGCTTGTTCAAACGGAACACCTGCATCCCCAAGGATGACAGGGTTTACGACAATGATATATGCCATTGTTAAAAAGGTAATAATACCTGCCATAATTTCAGTTTTAATAGAAGTTTTATGTTTTGAAAGGTTAAACATATAAACATCCTTTCTTTTTACGAATAATTTCCACAACAGTTATATATAATATTCGTTTTTTATCTATATTGCAATAGTTTTGCATAAAAACTTTAGAACAATTCATATTTTATGTCTTAAATTCGAATATTAACCGTGAAAATGAGCGTGAATCGCGGTTTTTTAATGTAAGTAGTTTTTATAATTGTGCACATTATAAGGGAAAAGGAGTTGAAGGAAGTTATGCCGCAGCAAAAAAACTTTTTAACAATGCCAGCGCAGCATCAAAATAAACAGCCTGGTATTGAATCATTAATGAATCCTCTTCCAAAGTTTGAAGATCCAAATTATAAAGGAAGCGAAAAGTTAAAAGGAAAGAATATATTAATTACAGGGGGAGATAGTGGGATTGGACGAGCTGTGTCCATCGCTTTTGCAAAAGAGGGAGCAAATATTGCGATTGCTTATTTAGATGAGGACGAAGATGCAAATGAGACGAAACAACTTGTTGAAAAAGAAGGCGTGAATTGTGTATTGCTGCCGGGGGATTTGAGTAATGAACAACATTGTAAAGATATTGTGGAAGAGACCGCCCGGCAGCTGGGGAGTTTAAATGTTCTTGTGAATAACGTCGCACAGCAATATCCGCAGCAAGGGCTAGAGTATATTACAGCGGAACAGCTAGAAAAAACGTTCCGTATTAATATTTTTTCTTATTTTCATGTCACAAAAGCGGCACTATCTCATTTAAAACAAGGGGATGTAATTATAAACACGGCATCTATCGTTGCGTACGAAGGAAATGAAACGTTGATCGATTATTCTGCAACGAAAGGAGCAATTGTCACTTTTACAAGATCGCTATCTCAGTCGTTAGTACAAAAAGGAATTCGTGTAAATGGTGTTGCACCAGGCCCAATTTGGACACCGCTTATTCCATCGAGTTTTGATGAGAAAAAAGTATCACAGTTCGGGAGCAATGTTCCTATGCAAAGGCCTGGTCAGCCGTATGAATTAGCGCCTGCATATGTATATTTAGCGTCTAGTGATTCGGCATATGTAACGGGACAGATGATACATGTAAATGGCGGTGTTATTGTGAATGGATAGTTTTTATTTATAAGAGCAAAGTAAAGCTAATTGCATTTATCCCGTTATTTACGGGCAGTAAGACTCCTACCTCAAAATTCGGTGAATGCAAGGAAGTTAGGTGGGAGATAACTGCCCGTAAATGCCCGATTGGTCAAAACCCCCACCGAGTAAAGTTTCACTTTATTATGATGTTAGTGCTAGGGAGGATTTAGATGAAGAAAGTATGGTTTATCGTAATCCTATTTTTCTGCCTGCCAGCTAGCGTTTTTGCTAATACAGATCATTTAATATTAGTTAACCTTACGACGAATCAGCTGTCTTTTTTTGAAGAGGGAAACTATACTAGAACATTTCCGATAACGACAGGAAGAGACAGGACCCCAACGCCTGAAGGGAATTTTTGTATTATAACTAAATATAAAAATAAAGAATACCATCGTAAGAAAATACCTGGGGGTGCACCAAATAATCCTCTCGGTACGAGATGGCTAGGTCTGGATAAAAAGGAATATGCCATTCACGGGACAAATCGTGAAGGAACGATTGGAAGTCGGGAATCAAATGGTTGTATTCGAATGCATGACCGCGATATACAGTGGTTATATGATCGGGTACAATTGCAAACGAAAGTAATTATTTCTCGTTTTCATACGAGTCCCGAATATGAAGCGTATAAGCTTGGTTATCGTGTTGTGAGTTGGAATGGTCGTAAAGTAGAAGAAGAACAAATTGGAATGCTTACGTTAGTAGATCGGATAAATATATATTGGCAAGAACCAAATGGACAGTTGACTAAAGTAAAAACGGTATTGCCAAATGAAAAATACACAGTGTATTCCAAACGACAAGATGGAATATATTATATAGGAAACAATTTGTATATTGTGGATGAAACGGGAGAAAAAATTCGTTATGAGCAATTACCTTATTCGATTTTAAGTAATATATATAAAAGGAAATATGATGTTCCGTAATAGCTACCGTGTATAGGCGGTAGCTTATTTGTGGTTAAGTTTAGTTGTTTTTATTGATTTCCTACCAATCGCGTACCTACAAATAGTGAGATGAAAAAATTGAAACAGCAACTATTATGTTTTGCTGAATATAATACAGTACAGATTGGGGGGCGGTCACATTATGAAAAGTGAATTTGCATTTAAAATTTTCTTAATCACGACTTGTTTATTTATCGTGTATTTATATGCGTTACTCGTCTTCTCCTTTTATGTTCCATATATTGATTTAATATTGTTCGTCGGATTTATTTGGGCATTTGTTAAAGCGAGGGAAGGGGAGAAGAGTGTATATCGACGCATTACTTTATGCGGGACGGTCCTTCTCGTTATTTTGTACTTTTTTATGATGCATGATGTTTGGAGGGGAATGTAAAAAAGCATACGACTAATCGTATGCTTTTACATCTGCTATTGATGGAAGTGAAGCGATTGCTCCATAGTTTGTACATGTTATGGCACCTACTTTATTTGCGAACGAGACAAACTCGGCTAAATCTGTGAATTGTTGAGGAAGCGTTTGTTCATTTTTTGAAATTTGATATAACATCGCTCCGACGAAAGCATCACCAGCACCAGTTGTATCTACTTGTTTAATGGAAATAGAAGGTACAATGATTCGAGCTTCTTTTGTTGCGAGAAGGGTACCGTCTTTTCCAAGTGTGATAGCTACAACTTTAGCCCCGTAATTTAATAATTTTAGTGCTGATTTCTGTAAATCAGTCTCTTTAGAAAGCATCGTTGCTTCTTCTTGGCTTACTTTTACAAAATGTGCGTGTTTTATAAAGGATAGGCAATCTTGAGAAAATTGTTCAACATCAGTAACAAGTGCATCTCGATAATTTGGATCAAAAGAAATAAAATGATTATTGTCTTTTGCATATTGTAATAGTTGAAAGTATGTTTCTTTTAATGGACTTGCTAATAAGGCCGTTGCCGAACCGAAATGTATTAGATCATTACTTTTTATTTTTGATAAATCGATTTTATTAAAGGTGTATTCGCCATCAGCTCCGCGCATAAAAATAAAATCGCGTTCACCATCTTTATCGATAGATACGAAAGCAAGCGTTGTTTGTTTATCTTTTATGAGCATTGAAGTGTCAACATGAGCACGTTGTAAAGTTTGTTCTAGAAAATCACCAAACGGATCATTTCCTACTTGGCCCATAAATGTAGCGTGTCCACCTAATTTTGTAATAGCGGCGGCAACGTTAGCGGGAGCTCCACCAGCCTTCTTTTCGAAATCTGTACCGTCCACTAAAGAAACATTGGAGTTTCGGCAAACGAAATCAATTAATAATTCACCTATACAAAAAATATTTCTCATACAATCCCTCTTTTAAGTTTATATTGTGTAATTGTAAAGTTTAGTTTTGCATCTGAAAAGATGGCGATATGATGTGTAATGTCTTTTCGCGGAAATACTCTAGACGTAAAGACAGTGGAACCATCATATAAGAAAATTTCTACGATGCTATTATCTACAAATATTCTTAGTTCTATCGTATCGCGAATATCAATTTTTTTACAGCGTTCATATCCATACTCTCCGCCAAATTGGTGATGGAAGTTGCTTCGGTCTATAGAAACAGTCCCTTTCTCGCGGTTAAATGTAATCGGGAAAGACTCCTCTTCATTATGGAAGAGAGAAAGGCCGAATTTGTTCGCATCATCTGTTTTAAGAGTAGCAATTAATTCATATGAGCATCCATAGTCAAGGGCCGCTAATACGTTTAGCCCAGTTGATATGTCACCTGAAATCTCTTTTTTTATTGTTCTTAGTTTTTTTAGTTCTGAAACTGGTTTTTGTTTTAATATATTATTTTCTAATGCTAGTTCTCGTGGAAGTGTTAAACAATGAGCCCACATATAATCATCAGAAGGATAGGTTATTTCGCTTGAACCCGCCCAAGCAAATAAAAGGCGGCGCCCAGATTGATCTTCTAAAGTTTGAGGGGCATAAAAATCGAACCCTTTATCAACTTCGTAATACGAATCAATATGGAAATATAAATTTTCAATATCGAAATTTCCAATTGCATATACGACATTATATACATTTTGAAAATTTTCCTCGTCTCTTTCAATTCCTTGAGGTGAAAAGAGCAGCACATCTTTCCTTGATAATTGGAAATAATCTGGACATTCCCACATGAATCCGAATTCTTTTAAGTTTGTTTTGATCTCACCTTGGAAAATCCAATTGTATAGGTCTAGTGACTTATATAATAATAGTGTCCCCGTTTTATTTTCACGTTGTGCACCAAGCAACATATAGTACGTATCGTTATTTTTCCATACTTTTGGGTCACGTACATGCTTCGTATATCCAGCAGGAATCATATCAATAACAGGATTATTACTATATTTAGTCATCGTATATTGAGAATCCATGGTTACCATACATTGTTTAGCATCCCGAGAATCATCAGGTTTCTTTATATTCCCTGTATACAATAAGTGAAGAAGCCCATCTTTTATAATAGAACCACCAGAATATGCGCCGTGTGACTCATAGCTTTCGGTAGGGATAATGGCCACAGGCATTCTTTCCCAGTTAATAAGATCTTTTGATTTTACATGCCCCCAATGTTTCATTCCGTGAATCGGGCCAAATGGATACCACTGATAAAAAACATGATATTCATCATTGTAGTATGATACACCGTTAGGATCATTCATTAATCCATATGGCGGATGAATATGATAAATCGGTTTCCATAAATCTTGATTTGCAGTTTCATATAAAGAATTTAATTCTTCTTTATTGGATTGCAGTATTGTTTTATATTTCGACATAGGTTTTTACCTCGTTGTTATTTACTTTCTTTATATAAAATGAGAGTGGCAACAAAAGCAGTAATAACTGCAATAGCGAAGCCGATTACATAATGAATCACATTCATCATGCCAAGCGGTGCAACAATTGTAAGCATTGGAATACCTGTTAAACCGTATGCATTGGCTGCGACTTGCATCCAAACAACGTAAGCGCCTCCAATCGCCCCACCAATAGCAGCTGCAATAAATGGTTTACCAAGCTTTAAATTGACACCAAAAATAGCTGGTTCTGTAATTCCTAAAAATGCTGACGCTGCTGCTGGAATTGCGATTTCTTTTGTTTTTTTGTTTTTTGTTTTGAAATAAACTGCTAAAGTAGCTCCGCCTTGGGCGACGTTAGCCATTGACCAAATAGGGAGTAAGAAATTGACACCGATATCTTTATTAGCAAGTAAGCCAGCTTCAATAGCGTGGAAGCTATGATGTAAGCCAGTAAGAACGATTGTTGAATATAGACCACCGAATATAAGGCCCGCTACTGGTCCTGCAAATTGATAAATAGTATTTAAAAGGTACGTAATACCGTCACCGATTTTATATCCAATTGGTCCGATAATAATAAGTGATAAAAAGCCAGTTATAATAATTGTTAAGAACGGTGTAACTAATAAATCTAAAGAGTTCGGAACTCGTTTGCGGAGTTCTTTTTCAATTGTACTCATAACGTATACGCATAATAAAATAGGTAAAACAGTGCCTTGATAGCCAATCATATCAATATCCATACCGAGGAAATGTAAAACAGTTGGTTTTGCGTTTGCAAGAGTCCAAGGATTCGTTAAGTTTGGGTGAGTTAATATGCCACCAATAACTGCACCTAAGAAAATATTTCCTCCAAATTCCTTAGCTGCACTAACACCGATTAAAATAGGTAAAATAATGAAAGCTGCACTTGAGAACATATCAAGTAATTGGATAAGTGGGTGATCGCCAGGAACTAATTTAAACGCTTTCAACATTCCGAGTAGCCCCATAAGTAAACCACTTGCGACGATGGCTGGAATAATTGGAACAAAAATATTGGATAATGTTTTTGCTAGGCGAGTAATCGGATTCATTTTTTTCTTAGGAAGATCGTTTGATGCCGTAGAATCAAGTTCGGTTATTCCGATTAGTTTTGAAAATTCATCATACACTTTGTTTACTACGCCAGTGCCAAAAATAATTTGGTATTGCTCATTCGTTGCGAAAGCGCCTTTAACCCCATCAATGTTTTCGATTTCTGACGTGTTTATTTTTGTTTCATCTTTTAGTACAAGACGAAGGCGAGTAGCGCAATGAGTAGCGCGAATAATGTTTTCTGTTCCTCCGATGTTCTGTAAGACTTGAGTTGCAATTTGTTTCATATCCATAAAAATTCCCCCTTACTATATACTTTTAATTTGTGGAACCGGTTCCGTTTTTGTTTAAAATAAAAAACAGGGACATGATGTAAAAAATCCTGTTTTTAAAATGTGGAACCGGTTTTAATTTTATTATAGAGCGCCTTTAAATTTTGTCAACGCTTTCTTGAATTTTTAATGTATAGCGCGAATGTAATGTTTTTGGAATTGTTTTGTTTTCAACAAGCTGCGAAAGAGAAATAGCAGCAAGTTTACCAGCGTACTCATAGTCAAATGCAATTGTCGTTAAGCTAGGGTGTACCATTTCAGAAATATCATAACCGCCGAATCCTGTTACAGAAATATGATTTGGTACAAAAAGGTGATTGGAATGAATTACTTTCATTGCTCCAAGAGCGATATTATCTGTAGCACATACGATAATAGTAGGACGGTTATGATCTAAAATATGTTGTACTTGTTTCATTGCATCTGCTGTTTGGAAAGTTGTTTCGTAATAAGATACGGTGCAAGTAGGCTCTAAATTTTCAATTGCTTTTTGAAAACCATTTTTTCGATTTACACCAACTGAAATATCATCTCTTGCTACTCCTAAGTAGGCGATATGGCGGTGACCTTGTGATAATACGTATGCTCCTAGTTCATAAGCGGCGTCAAAATCATCGTGAACGAGGCAATATTGATCCTCATATTGTTGACCAACAAATAAAATAGGGGTATTAGAATTAGCGATGATGTGTTTATGTTCTTTAGTTAAAGTCTTCGTTAATAAAATAATGCCAGCTACTTTTTGATTTATAAAGTTTTCCATCGCTTGAATTTCTGTTTCGATTTTTTGATTTGCATTTGCAACAAGCATTTGATAGTTATTTTCCCGTAAAGTATTATCAATCCCAATAAGTGTTTTCGTTGTAGCGAAGGAGTCTAATCGGGGGATAATAACACCAATTAAATTCGTTGTTTTTGCTTTTAAACTTTGCGCAAATGTATTTGGAGAGAAATTTGTTTCTTGAATAATACTTTCAATTTTTTGTTTTGTTTTATCACTTACATATCCACCGTTTAAGTAGCGAGAGACAGTACTTTTTGCAACCCCAGCTAATTTGGCGATATCTGCAATTGTTTTAGCCATAATATTCCACCTTCGTATTCATAAAAAATGTTAACTTTATTATAGGGAGAATTAAAGGTTACGTAAACAAGAAGAGGGGAAGAAAAAAACCACCTCACGTAAATGAGGTGGAATAAGTGTTAATATTTTGGTTTGAATGTTTGACAACAAGTTTCTACACTCGTTGTTACAGAGCTATCAAGCGTTTCATTTGTTAAAGTTGCGCTTGTATAAGAATTGTTTTCAGTTTGAGCTGCTTCTTGTGCATCGGGCTGAACAACGATTGCACTTGCTTGACAAAAGTTACCTTGTCCCCAAAATGAGCAATTGGAAACAGAACATCTTACTTCTGGCATAAAACCCCCTCCTTATACATTAGTGTGGGATTTTACGCCCATTTCATGTGTAGAAGGAGTTTCCTTTTCTCATTATTTCTTCGTTTGCTCAAGCCATTCTTTTAATTTGTCTTTCGGTTGTTCGCCGCTAATACGGCTCACTTCTTTGCCATCTTTAAAATGAATGATTGTTGGAGTTCCTTTAATTTTATAATCATCCCAAGGAGCATCTAATTTTTCAATATCCATAACTTTCATATCAATATTCAAGTCTTTAGCCATTGGTACGACAATAGGAGATAATTTTTGGCAATGAACGCAAGATGTTTGATAAAAGTATACGGTTTGCTCTTTTTTCTCTTCTAAATTCTTTTGGAGATCTGAAAGAGAAATTTTATTTGTATAGTAGTCCGGACCATCTGTTTGACTAGTAGTATTATTAAGTTTTTGACTTGTTGATGCGCTTTTTTCTTCCATTTGTGTTACAGCGAAAATTGCTGCAAACAAGGCGATAATAATACCGCCAAATATAAGCATTTTTTTCATTTTTTCATCTCCTTATTTGTTTTTGATTACAATGAAGCTACAAATAGCGATTGTGATAAAGCCGATAAGTGCTAAAAACGGGATTGTCACAAAGCCGAACCAGTTTATGTATTCTCCCGTACAAGGTACGCGTCCGCAAGCTGCTCCTGCAGCTGATAGTGCTGAAATTTTTTGAATTGCATAATGATATAAAGAAATACAAGCACCAATACTTGCAATTGGTAAGGAATAACTTGCAATACGATAATCTTTTTTTACTACAGCAATGCCGAGCCATAAAACGAATGGATACATAAAGATGCGTTGATACCAACAAAGGACACAAGGCTCAAATTTCATGATTTCGGAAAAGTATAGGCTACCTAGCGTAGCAATAAAAGAAGCTCCCCATGCAGTAAATAAAGCATACTCTTGCTTTTTTTCTCGTCCCATATTTTATACCTCACTTATAATAGTTACATACTAAATTATAGTATGAAGTAGCATAGAAAAGAAAGAGGAAATATGTTTATCAATAAAAGTTTTGTAAAAGAAAACTTTTATTGATATAAAAATGTTCAAAAAAGCGCCATTCTCTAAGAGAGAATAGCGCTATATTTTACATTTGAATTTGCTCTACTACTTCTTCTACATGTGACTTCTGGGATGCATGGTCAATATATTGAAATAGGAGCTGCAATTGTTTGTCAACTTCTGGCAATTCTTTACTGTATTGATAAGCGTGTAAAAAGTGTTCAATACGCTTAGAAAATAGTTGATCATTCGTTTGAACCATTAAAACGAGTAGTTTATCCCAATTACAGCAATACGTGTAATAGAGAGCTTTGTCATAGTCGTTATATGTTTGCACTGTATACCCTCCTTACTGAGGAGTTATATATAGTGTGTGACAAGCGAGGAGAAATACACTTGAAAGAATTTGTTAAGAAAAAAAGTGAATGAAAAGAAAAAAACGAGGAGTCTCCTCGTTTTTTAAGCTTTTGGCATTGGCGTAGGTGTTGGTTTCCCATATCCTTCTTTGTATTTATTATCAATATAATTACGAATTTCAAGCGTTGATTTTCCTTTTTGTTTCATCGAAGCAGATTCAACTGCGATTTCTAAGCAATTTACACAAGTTGTTGCATGGGAATCCCAAACAACTTCACCATTCTTTTTGATTTCACGAATAAAGCAATTTTTATTATTTTTATGTCCTACACTTTCACCACAACCGCAGTAACAAGGAATCCAATCCAGTAGTTCAGCATTTTGTCCAGCGACAGTATAGATGTCTTTCATTTGTGGATCAAGCTTGTCTAGGAAGGCCGGGAGTGTGTCGACTCCTTTTGTCTTTTCTTGAATGTCAGCTTGCTGAGTATGTGATGCGTGGTCATGCTCTTCTTTTGATTCAGAAGATTTTTTTTCATTTGTACCAGTACTCCCGCATCCAGCAAGGATTAGGCTTAGTACGGCAAGTAAAGAAAATACATATTTCTTCATACGCTTGTCCCCTTTACAAATGTATTAATCAAATTGTATCAGACTAAGGCATACCTAGGGAGAGGTTTTTTTTGAACGATTTTTGAAGCGCCATCTTAGTGAATGGAATAGAAATAAAATTGGTATATAGGCGTATACAATATATAAACCAGCCTGAGATAGCACTGTATTTAATGTATTGATACTTTCACGGTTTGTGAAAAAAAGAGACGAAATAAATACAAGTGCTATAAAAAATGGCACTGTAATTTTAAATGGTATGTGAAAGGAGCATTTAATAGTACGACAAGAAGACCAAATTGTTAAACAAAGATTAGGTAAAATAATAAGAAACCATACGAAAATAATAATGTATTCAAACCGCTGAATAAAGGGAATTTTAATAATTTTTAGCATCGTTAATGTAGGCCAAATTGTGTGGTGCAGCTGTCCTTGGCTATAGTACATAAGGGAAACAACTGCTAATAATACGTATAAAATAGTTGTAAAAGCAATGCCGCCATGTGCCCACTTTTTTAAAGATTTTCCTTTTTCAATTAATGGATAAAAGATAAGTATTGCTTCAAATCCAAGAAATTCTAATGCAGCTGCTTTAGCTGAATGTAGAATTTCTACGGGTGAATGTGTGAGAATAGGTAAAATGTTACGGACATGTGCGTATTTCATCGGGAAAACTAAGAAAAATAGTACGAAAATCGGGATTATGACGCCCCAAAAGCATATTCCTGTTACAGAACGAAAGCCGCCCTTAATTATGTAATAAGCCACAAATAAAAATAGTAAAGTTAATTTCCACGGTTTAATTGTAGGAAAGACCCAAACTTGAATGACTTCAATATATGTACGAAGAACAGTAAGGCAAAATAATAGAAGGTATGCGGCAAAGCATACGGAAAAAAATGTTCCAATCCACTTTCCGAAACATGTCATATGAATATTCATTAAATCATTATCTTTTTCTAACATTTTAAGCATACAAAATAATACGATATGAGTTGCAATACCCGCAACAATAAGGGAAATCCAAGCATCATAGCCAGCATGTTGCGAAATAATTCGCTGATATCCTAATATACCTACTCCAATTTGAAGAGAGTGTAATAAAAGAAATACGAAATAAGGAGAAACAGTATTCTTTTTATTTTGCTCATCCATTTTAGCACCTCATTATTCTCCGATACCAGATTGTACGATATTAACTTGCACATTAACCGCAACGTCTACGCTAGGATACATTTCTTGAATTTGTTTCATGTTCCATTTTCTTGAGTGGCTACGAATTTCTTCACGTATACCTACTGGATCAATATCTTTTTCTTGGAATTGTGTTATTAATTCGTTTAAATGTTTTTCAAGTGTTTTTTCAACATGTTTTTTTACGTAAGTTACATTCTCCTTTTTAGATAAATCAAGCCAATCAGGAGTGTTTTTTATGAGTCCATTTAGTTTTAAGTTGATGTGAACTTTTGGAATACTACCGTTTTGAGAAACGTCACAAATACTTTTTCCAGACAAGTTTTGAGTAGCGACTACTCCTTTATGTTTACCTTGACGTATCGGAACTTCGTAACGTCCATTTTTAGTTGGATTAATGAGTAATTTTAATAAAAAAGAGCCCTTTTTATCTGTATACATAGCCACTTTATCTTTTTTTAAAAAAGCGATGCCTTTAATAGAAGCTGATTTGTCTTCGTCAACTTCAATATAGGGAAGAAAGGGATCGCCCCCTGATGAATAAAAGTTATACAAAAAAATATTTAAAGCGGTTCGAGGAATCGTTTCAGTTTCTATATTTTGCTCCAGTAAATCAGATAGATATAGCGATCCATTTGCTTTAACATGCTTGAGAAGTTCTTCTGTTGATCCATCTACAAGTGCTAGTTGTACATCTCGGCCAATGTTAGGGTCACGTTGTAAGTTGTTAATAATGTCAGCGAGCCCGCGTTCACCAAATGATTTTCCAAATAGGGCAACACGCATTTGACCTATGGCGATCGTATGTGGTGATTTGGCGTTTAGCTGTGAAGAGATTGTTTCAATTGTATTTGCAGTAGTTGATTGAGTTTCTGGTTTTGATTGTACGCCCTTTGTATAATCTGGATAGAGAATTGTCCCGCGAAATTTATTGTCTTTCGTTATATCAAATCCACTTACATGAATAATCCGCTGTGTATCCACTATATTCGATTGCGTACAACCTGATTGGAAAGTAAAAAGGATCATAGTAAAGCATAGTAAAATCTTTTTCATTTCTTTTCACCATCACGTTTCGTTTTCGCTTTGTCCGGATTATAGCGCCATTTTGTTTTCGGTCTAAGAAAAGAAGCACGTGCAGCGGTTTGACTAAATGGTAAACGAAGGAGACCTTCCGCAGTTTTTACACCTCGAAATGGGTATAAAGGTAATAAATATGGCGATCCAAGTGACTTCAAACGAATTAAATGAGCTAATATGAAGACGAATCCGACAATGAGACCTAATCCGCCAAATGCTCCAGCTAAAACGATGAGCGGAAATCGAAGTAACCGGATAGTAGAAGACATCTTTACCGTCGGTGTTGTAAAAGACGCGAGTGCAGATAATGCAACCGCAATTAATAAAATAGTGCTCGTTAAAGCAGCCTCAACAGATGCTTGTCCAATTACAATTCCCCCAACAATACCGATTGTTTGTCCAACCTTTGTCGGTAATCGTGCCCCTGCTTCGCGAAGTAACTCAATTGTAATTTCTAAAAATAGGGCTTCTAAAACAGGAGGAAACGGTACATTCGCTCTTGAATAAATGATTGGTCCAAGTAAATCAGCAGGAATCATTTGATAGTGATACGTTAATATAGCTGTATAAATAGCTGAAGAAAATAGAGAGAATGTCGCTCCGAAAAAACGCACCATTCGAAGAAATGAGCCTGCTACCCATGGTAAATAATAATCTTCTGGAGAGACAAAGAAATCGAGTAACGTCGCTGGTCCAGCTAATGCGTAAGGGGAACCGTCTGTTAAAATGATGACGCTTCCATTAATTAATGCAAAAACAGAACGATCTAACCGCTCTGTAGGTAGTAAAACAGGGAAGGGAGAGTTACTGTTATCGCTAATAAACTGCTCAATCATAGTTGCATCAAAAGGAACATCAAAGTCAATGTCTTGTAGGCGCTGCATCGCAGTATTAACGTGCTGCTCATTCGTAATGCCTTCAATGTAAGCAACTACGACTTTTGTTTTTGATATAGAACCAACTATAACTTCTTTGAAAACTAATTGTTCTGTTACGATATTTCGCCGAAGTAAGTGTATATTTGTATCGATATTCTCAACAAACCCAACCTTTGGACCGATGACACTATATTCATTTTCTGTATCGTTATATAATCGTGTACCTAAAACTGAACTTTCAGCACGAATAAGTGCATATTCCGCTGAGTGAGAATCATTTTTTAGCTGTATGAGTACATACCCACTTAATAATTTTTCACGGATATCATCAATAGAAGGGTTAGTGACAATCTCCTCAAGTGTGACGATATTTGCTATGTCACTTATATTTTTAATGTGATCTAACTCTCTTTTTATAGGTGTTAAAATGAATCGATTAATGAGGAGTGATTCGGCTGTAGATTTATAATAAAACAAACACAATGTTCCATCGTCTACTATGTTATAAGACACGAAATCACTGGATTCTTTCATAGTGTGGATAAACTCTGGAATAGAACAGAATGCTTTTTTCTTCTTTTTAGATGATAAACGGAACATTTCCTCACCCCTTATCTACATCATTTACTTGTGTTAGTTTTTGGGAAATGCGGGAATTTATACTTGAAAATTGAAAGTTCAAAAAGAAAAGGAAGAGTATTGTATATCTCTTCCTTTTTGGCGTGCTAATTTGTTTTCTTTTCTTTAATAGACTTCACTAATTTAATCATCTCTGCTCGTATATCTTCTCTTTTCACATTTAACTTTTCTGCAATTTGTTTAATATTCATCCCATCTTTTTTCATTTTCAGTACATCATCGAGAGAAGTATTACTTTTTTGGGAGATGATTGTTAACACTGCGAGATGACGTAAGCCGATGTCATACTCTTTCATCGTTTTTTTCAGTTGATCTGGTGTAGATTTTTGCATATCTGCTAACTGTTGTAGCAGTGCTTTTTTTGTTTCTTTATTCATATGATGCTTTTTCAATTTACTTGGGTCTACACCGAAATGCGCGGCTGTTTTCTCCCAAGATTTATTTTGCTTATAGTAAGCTAAAACGTCCTTAATTTCTTTTTTACTTATTCTTGCAATGTGTGCAGCTTTCCAAATTTCATGTTTGTTATAGCCGAGTTTTTCGAGCGACTGCATTTCTTCTTCTGAGATGGGCTTATGATGGTGCATTGTTACTTCTTTTGGCGTGGCAGCGGAAGCAGGGAAGACAGACACCCCGCATAATAATGCTGCCATAGTCATACTTACTACGATTTTTTTGTACATATAAACTCCTCCTAGATGGGTAATGTGGAAAACTTACACATATCATTTCCATAAAATGTGAAAAACTTGTGAACAAGTTAAGTTTTTTTATTCACAGTATAAAAAGAAGTTTTTCTTGGTTTTCCAACATAAAACATTGATTAATAGTGAAAAACTAGGTTATAATCGAAATTGAAAATCAATATCAATACGGATTTATACATATAGATAAAAATAAGGGAGAGAAAAATATGACTACATATACTTCCATCGCAAACGTTATTAAAGAAAGACGTTCTGTTCGTACATTTAAAGATAAAGCAGTAGAAAAAGAGCTATTAATTGAACTATTAAATGAAGCAACGTGGGCGCCGAATCATAAAAACCGTGAACCATGGAATTGTAAATTATACATAGGAGAAGGCCGTCAGAAATTAGTAGACGCAGTATTAAACTCTTTCACAGAAGAAGAAAGAGCGAAACGCGGCAAAAATTTATCTGACCGTTTCTTAAGCACACCTGCACAAATCGTTGTGTACATTAATGAAGATCCGCGTCAAATTCAACGTGACGAAGATTACGCTGCAACATGTGCATTTATGCAAAACTTCCAATTGCTTGCTTGGGAGCGCGGCTTAGGATGTGTTTGGAAATCAGGTGGATTAAACTACAATCCACTATTTATAGAAGGACTTGGCTTAACAAGAGGCCAACGTATCGTTGGAATTCTTCATATCGGCTATTTCGATAAAGCACCAGAAGGAAAAGCTCGTACACCGATTACGGAGAAGATGGAGATTATTGAAGGTTAATTTGGGAGGCATTCTCGTTTTTACGAGGGTGTCTTTTTATTATGCAATCAATCCTCATGAAAGCTTGTTCTCCATCATACACTTTCTTAAGGGAAAGTGTAAGGAGGGAAAATAATGAGAGTAAGTGACGATAAAGCACTACAATATGCGATTGCTGAAATTACTGAAATTGCGACTGGATTTGGGCTTGATTTTTATCCGATGCGCTATGAAGTATGTCCAGCGGAAATTATTTATACATTTGGTGCATATGGGATGCCGACGAGGTTTTCACATTGGAGTTTTGGAAAACAATTTTTCAGAATGAAATTACAATATGATTTGGGACTTAGTAAAATTTATGAACTCGTTATTAACTCTGATCCATGTTACGCCTTTTTATTAGATACGAATTCTTTAATTCAGAATAAATTAATCGTGGCGCACGTTTTAGCGCACTGTGACTTCTTCAAAAATAATATTCGTTTTTCTAATACGAAGCGAGACATGGTAGAAAGTATGGCTGCAACAGCGGATCGTGTGAAAGCATATGAGCATAAGTACGGAAAAGCAGAGGTAGAAACGTTCTTGGATGCAGTACTTGCCATTCAAGAACATATAGATCCATCACTTATGCGACCAAAACTTGCATGGAGTATTGAAGATTTAGAAGAGGATGTAGAAAAGAAAAAGAGATCACAGTACGATGATTTATGGAATTTAGATGATCGAAACAAAAAGAGAGAACGACCTAATATGCATAAAAAGAAGAAAATCCCTCCGCAACCAGAGAAAGATTTACTCCTATTTATCGAAGAATATAGCCGTGAGTTAGAAGATTGGCAGCGCGACATATTAACGATGATGCGCGAGGAAATGTTATATTTCTGGCCACAGCTTGAAACGAAGATCATGAATGAAGGCTGGGCTTCCTACTGGCATCAACGCATACTTCGTGAAATGGACTTAACATCTGGTGAAGCAATTGAATTTGCGAAATTAAATGCAGGTGTCGTACAGCCATCAAAAACAAGTATTAATCCATACTACCTCGGTATTAAAATGTTTGAAGATATTGAAGAACGCTATAACAATCCGACAGAAGAAATGAAAAGGCGTGGTGTGAAGCCAGGCTCTGGTCGTGAGAAAATGTTTGAAGTACGAGAAATTGAATGGGACGTATCATTCCTAAGAAATTACTTAAATAAAGAACTCGTAATGAGAGAAGATATGTACTTATTCCAGCGCCAAGGTAAAGAATATAAAGTAATTGATAAAGAGTGGGAACAAGTACGAGATCAACTTGTAAATATGCGTACAAATGGAGGTTTCCCGTACTTAGTGGTAGAAGATGGCGATTACTTAAAGAATGGGGAATTGTACATTAAACATAGTTACGAAGGAATTGAGCTCGATTTAAAATACTTAGAAAAGGTATTACCGTATCTTCATCAGTTATGGGGAAGAACAGTGCATATGGAGTCGATTGTGGAGAGTAAGGGCGTTGTGTTTTCTTATGATGGGAAGATGGTGCATCGGAAGTATGTGTGATAAAAAGAACGGACATAGAATTTCTTGTCCGTTCTTTTTATTATATGGAGTTTTTGTTTACCAAACAGGTCGTATGCTCGATGATAATTTACCTGTATTTTCTTTATTAACGAATGTTGTTAAATCTTCTTTGAGAATTTGCATTCGTTCTGCACCTATGTTTGCAATCCATCGCTGTTCTATTTCAGCTACTATTTCTTCTTTTGCTTGCATTACTGCTAAACCACGTTCGGTTAAAACAATGATTTTACCTCTTTTATCAGTAGGATGCGTTTGGCGCGTGACATAACCACTGTTTTCAAGAGAATCCACCATTTTACTTATAGCTTGTTTTGAAACCCCTAAATATTCAGCTAGTTCTATACCAGTTGCTCCATTAGGAAGGATGCGTTTGAACATAAAACCATGCGCTGGCCTAATATTTTCAAATCCCAATTCACTTAATTTGTCATGTAGCTCAGTAATTAATGTGCTGAAGGATAATGATAAAAGTGAAGTGAGATCTAATTCGTCAAATGTTTGATGATCCATGTATATAACCTCCTTACTTATAGTCAATCAAATTGACTATAAGTAAAATCTATTGTACTATATAAGATATAGTCAATCAAATTGACTATATGATAGTGGTAGAACAAATAAAGATTTATTTAAATAGAATCAATGGAGGTTTCACATGGTTAATATCGTTAAAATTAGAGGGAGTGTATTTGCACCGTATGCTTCGCTGAAACCTATTCAAGATCCTGCAACAGGAAGAGTGTTTGAATATGCCGGAGATGCACGTGAGTTTACACCATACGCTGTGAACACAAAGCGTTCAAGATTAGAACAAGAAGTGAATATTGATTTTTATAAAAGAGAAATTTTCACATATGCAGATGCTTGTATCGTTACTGTGAAAATTACAAATCTAGATGGCTCAATTGAGTATCAAAAAGGAGAAACAAGTACAGAAAATATTGCATGTACAAATATTGTATGGAGTGAAGATGAAGTTTCATTTGAAATGAGAGCAAGTGCAAGTAATCCGTTAAACGCGGCAGCACCTGCAGCTGATTATTTTTTGACTATACGAGTTAATGAAAGTGGTACTGTACATGTTGAAGGTGTACATGATGGTTTCCCTTGCTATGAATTTTATAAACAAATAGACTTTGGTTCATTTGAATTAATATATACACATGATTTCAGGGAAACGGATGATACCCCAGCAGCACTAGCTGGAGAAATGGAATATAGCTTTAAAACGAAAATCTAGATATAAATATAGCGCTATTTTTTAGAAGGAAGTAGCAAACGTAAAAGAGAAAGCTACTGATTATGGGAGCGAAATTGTGGTCTGTTTTACTCAATATTATGCAGTAGCTAAAATAAAATTATAGAGGTGTTTCTTATGACGAATATCGTTAAAATTAGAGCCAGTGTATTTATTCCAATGTCTTGGACAGAACCGAGTAAGGATGTACAAACAGGGAGAGTAATACAATTCGAAGGTGATTCACGTGAATTTACACCACATGCGGTAAATACTATGTGCTCTAGAGTTGAGCAAGAGGTAGTAGTGGACTTTCATAAAGAAGAAGTGTTTTCATATGCAAACACAGGTATTACGACAGAGAAGGTTACAAATCCAGATGGTTCTGTGAATAAAAGAACGGGAAAAGCAAGTACCGAAAATATTGTGTGTACTCATATTGCATGGAATTCTGACGGTGTCCAATTCAAGATGAGTGCGAGTGCTAGTAATCCGTTAAATGTGTATGCACCTCCTGTGGACTATTTATTAACTGTATGTGTGAACAAGGATGGTAGTATTGATATTCAAGGAGAACATGATGGATTCCCTTGTTTCGAATTTTATAAGCAAGTAGATTTCGGTTCGTTTGAGCAAATTTATACACATGATTTTAGAGAAACTGGTGATACAGCTGCAGCGTTAGGTGGAGATATGGATTATAGTTTTACAAAGAGATTATAAGAAGTAGGATAATAAAATGGTTGATTCCTTGATTCGTAAATGAAATGAATTTTTTGTAGTAGATATATTGTATTAGTCATAGTATCCCCGCCGAGTATTAGCCATCACCAATTGGGCATTTACGGGAAGTTGATCTCCCGCCTAACTCCTTTTCTGTACAGCCGAATCCTTGGAAGAACTAAGCTTTTTTAACTCAAAGTAAAGAATGTAAGTAATTTTATTGTTTTGTTAAGTCAATGTAATTAATAATGATAATCATTATTAATTACATTGACTTCTAAGAAAAGAAAAATTAGAATTTATAAAGGGGATCCTCAATTGTTCGCTATCATTTATATAGGAGGTAAATTAAAGTGTATAGCTTTATTTCTATAAGATGTAGATTGGCTCTTTACAGTTTTGGTGTTCTCTTTATCTTTTTTTATATGGTATTTTGGGTGAATCAGAAGGTATATGCAGAAGATGTACCTTGGACATCAGTTTCGAATGAGGGAGAAAGAGTACTTTTTCAAGAACAATCTTTGTATAGTAATGATCTAAGAGGAGAAGATCTTGTTTCGCCTTCGTTTGAAGGGCGTAAACATGGTAGGGAAGATTGGGGATATTTATTGGAAAATACTAAGTTAAATTATTCACCTAATATTCTTACCTATTCTGTTATAGGAATAGATGATCGAATACGGGTCAATGATACAACTTCATATCCGTATAGCGCTATAGTCCATGTAGCAACTCAGTATAATAATGGAGAAATTTATGGGTGTACAGGAGCACTAATTAGTAAAGATACAGTGCTTACAGCTGGACATTGTATTTACAATAAAGAAATTGGTGGATGGGCGACAAATGTTATTGTAACTCCAGGTCGTAATGGAGGACAAGCACCGTATTTACCTTTTAAAGGAACAAAACTTTACTCAGTAAGTGGATGGACTGATAATGGAAATTCAGATTATGATTATGGAACGATTAAATTAAATGGGTCTCCCGGAGATTATACAGGTTGGTTGGGATATAGAACTACCTATGTAGATTCACCAAAAGGTTTACTTGCGGTGATTCCTGGATATCCAGCTGATAAAGTAGGAAATGAACGTTACACAATGTGGAGAGACTATGGTCCAATTGAAGGCGTTAACCCTAGAATTTTAACATATAGGATTGATACTTATGAGGGGCAAAGTGGATCACCTGTATACCATTATTTTGATACGGGTGTCAGAATAATAGCCATTCATACAAGAGGAAATAAAAATATGAATTCTGGAAATCGGATAACAGACGATGTTTTTAATAATATTAAAAAATGGTCTGAATAAATATAGTAAGTCTATTGGGATTTTGTTTTGTATATTGGTCATAATCTTGATGTCTAGTTGTATAGCAAATAATGAGGAGAATGTTAGTAAGGTTGGTAATCCTATAACTTTCTATGTTCAGAATAAAGAGAAACAACCGATAAAAGATTTTGAAATTATGCTTATAAAAGATGAATCACCTGGGCCTAGCAAAGAAATCGTAATTTCGATAGGGAAGACTAATCAAGAAGGAAAATTCATTTGGAAGACTCCCAGAAAAGGGAAGTATATAATTTTACTGCCGAATAATGAGAAAAAAGCGATTGTGATTAATGATAGAAATGTAGCTGAATTAATAACGATTAACGTAAATTAATGAATAAGGATAGGCCGAAACCCGTCATATGGTTGATTCGGTCTATTTTTATATGGTTAGAAAGTATAAATTATAGGCTTAAAATTAAAAACTTTACAATATACCCTAAAGGGTATATGATGTTATACAAAGTTACAAAGTAATGTATAATATAGTTATAATTACGGAGGTGGTCTATAGTGGAATACAATCAAGATATGAAAAATAGATTGAAACGTATTGAAGGTCAAGTTCGTGGTGTGCTTCGCATGATGGAAGAGGGAAAAGATTGCCGAGATGTTATTACACAGTTAACTGCATCCCGTTCTGCGCTAGATCGTACAATTGGACTCGTTGTGGGAACAAATTTAGAGCAATGTTTGCGTGAACAGTTTGAAAGTGGCAATGGCTCAAATGAAGATTTAATTAAAGAAGCTGTTCAATTACTAGTAAAAAGCCGATAATCTGTCAAACATATGTGTTGACAGATTTTCAAAAACATTTTAATATACCCCTACAGGTATACGTATGCTGATTATGGAGGAAATGATTATGAATATAAAAGTTGATATGAGTTTAGATTGTAAAGGTTTGGCTTGTCCGATGCCAATTGTGAAGACAAAAAAGGCGATGGAAGGGTTGGTATCAGGGAAAGTTATTGAAATAGAGGCAACGGATAAAGGATCGACGTTAGATATACAAAGTTGGTCAAGTAAAGTAGGGCATCAATATATCGGAACGAAACAAGAGGGAGACATATTAAAGCATTATGTAAGAAAAGCACACGAACATGAAATGAATGAAGTTGTAAAGTATCCTCATACAATTACGAATGGGGAATTGCAAAATATATTGTTAAGTGGTGAAGAGTGCACTGTACTAGATGTTCGCGAAGCAGCAGAATTTGCCTTTGGTCATATTCCATCCGCAATTTCGGTGCCGTTAGGTGAATTGGATAGCGCTATGTTAGATCATGCGAATCCAATTTATGTTGTTTGCCGAACAGGTAACCGTAGTGATATAGCATGCCAAATGTTGAAAGAAAAAGGTTTTTCAAACGTGAGAAATGTCATTCCAGGTATGTTAGAGTGGCAAGGAGATATAGAAAAATAAAATTTTTTAAATATAAATATACCTCAGGGGGTAATGAAATGAGTGTTAAAACGTTACAAGCAAAAGAAATAGCAGAGAAAGTTTTATTTGGAGAGTTGTTTATTTTAGATGTTCGTAATGAAGTGGATTATGAAGATTGGAAAATTGAAGGAAAGCAAATTTCTTCAATGAATAAACCGTATTTTGATTTATTAGATGGTGTAGAACATATTGTAGATGAATTGCCGAGAGAGAAAGAGATTTTAGTTGTATGTGCGAAAGAGGGTTCTTCTCAGTTTGTCGCAGAGCAATTGTTAGATGCTGGTTTCAATAATGTTTACTATTTAGCTGGTGGTATGAAAGCTTGGAGTGAATATGTGAAGCCGTTAAAAGTAGGAGATGTACAGGGCGGGGGAAGTATATATCAATTTAATCGTCTTGGAAAAGGTTGTTTATCTTATATGGTAGTTTCAAACGGTGAAGCAGCAGTCATTGATGCGGTAAGAACGATTGAAGCATACGAAGATTTTGCAAAAGAACACGGAGTTACTATTACTAACGTAATGGATACACATTTACATGCAGATCATATTTCTGGTGGGCGTAAGTTAGCTGAAAAGATAGGTGGTACGTATTGGTTACCTCCAAAAGATGCGGAGGAAGTTGTTTTCTCTTATGAACCGCTAGTAGAAGGCACTGTTATTACGGTAGGGGGTACCCGAATTAATATTGATTTGCTATATTCACCAGGGCATACGATTGGGAGTACGTCATTTATTGTAGATAATACGTATTTATTATCAGGAGATATTTTATTTGTAGAT
Organism: Bacillus cereus; assembly: GCF_015071065.1. Lineage (GTDB taxonomy): Bacteria > Bacillota > Bacilli > Bacillales > Bacillaceae_G > Bacillus_A > Bacillus_A cereus_BA. Next base: position 45,778 of record NZ_VOVA01000006.1, read on the forward strand.
TCAATTGGTCGTCCAGATCTCGCCGGGAAGGCTGAAGACTGGGTAGGAGATTTACGAAATACGTTATATAAACGTTATAAGGAACTATCTCAAGAGTTAATTGTTTTACCGGCTCATTATTCAAAAGTAAGTGAAATAGATGAGAATGGTATTGTAAGTGCTAACTTAAAGGAATTATTTGAGTCTAATGCAGGATTAAATATTGAATGTGCGGATGAATTTCGTAAAATCGTAACAGAGAATTTACCACCTCAGCCGAATGCTTATCAAGAAATTCGCCAAACGAATATGGGGAAAATCCATCCGAGTATGGAAGAAGAGCGTGAAATGGAGATTGGTCCAAATCGTTGTGCAGTTCATGAATAATGAAATAAAGTGAAACTTTAATCAGTGGGGGTTTTGTTCATCCCCCACTGATTATTAGCCTTCACCAATCGGGCGTTTACTGCCCACAAATAGCGGGATAAACAAAAAATGGAGGTATAGATGATGAATATAAAACAAGTATTAGATGCGAAAGGTTTAGCATGTCCAATGCCGATTGTAAGAACGAAGAGAGCGATGGATACTTTACAATCTGGAGAAGTGTTAGAAGTACATGTAACGGATAAAGGGTCGGTAAAGGATATTCCAGCATGGTCAAAAACAGGTGGTCATGAAATAGTAAAGCATATAGAAGAAGACAATGTGTTGAAGTTTTGGATTAAGAAGGCATAGGGAAGAACTAGTTTTGTAAATGCGGAGAGGGTGGTTATATGAATACAATATTAAGTACGCTGTTCATTGTACTTGCTGCATGGTTTGTTATTTCACGTTTTTTACCGGTGAAAGGTGTTCAAAATATAAATGGAAAAGAATTAAAGAGTATAGCGGGAAAAAAGGGAAAACAATTTATCGATGTTCGTACAGTAGGTGAATATAGAGGAAATCATATGAAGGGATTTCAGAATATCCCGCTAAATGAGTTAGCTAGTAAAGTAAATCAGTTAGATAAAAATAAGGAAGTAATAGTTATTTGTCAGAGCGGGGTGAGAAGTAAACAAGCAGCAAAAGTATTAAAGAAATTGGGATTTCAGCGCGTTATAAATGTTTCAGGCGGTATGAACGCTTTGTAAGGGGAAGATAGTATCGGGTGTAGCCAGATAATTTGAGCCTTTTTACAATTTTTAAAATACCCCTATAGGTAATTAGGAGGAGAACAACATGGAAAAACAGAAAAAAACGACAATTGTTTTATTTAGTGGAGATTATGATAAATCGATGGCAGCATATATTATTGCAAATGGTGCCGCGGCGTACGATCATGAGGTGACTATTTTTCATACTTTCTGGGGCTTAAATGCCCTTAGGAAAGATGAGCATGTGAAAGTAAAGAAAACTTTTATAGAGAAAGTGTTCGGAAAGATGATGCCGCGCGGCGCTGATAAGATGGGATTATCAAAAATGAATTTTGCTGGTATGGGGCCAAAGATGATTAAAGGTATTATGAAAAAGCATAATGTGATGCCTTTGCCAGATTTAATTGATATGGCGAGAGAGCAAGGAGTTAAGCTTGTAGCTTGTCAAATGACAGTAGATTTATTAGGGTTAAAAGAGGAAGAGATTATGGAAGGGGTAGAGTTTGCTGGAGTAGGTGCATATTTAGCAGATGCTTCGGATGGGAATGTGAATTTGTTTATTTAAATTACCTTCTTTTTAGAAGGCGGGGGATACAATATGAGTTTAACAGTACTACTTTTTATTATTGGGTTTATAGGGTCGTTTATTTCAGGAATGGTTGGGATTGGCGGTGCAATTATTAATTATCCGATGATCTTATACATTCCAGTATTGCTAGGATTTGCTGGATATACATCACATGAAGTGAGTGGTATTACAGCGATTCAAGTGTTTTTTGCAACTTTTGCAGGTGCATGGGCACATCGGAAAAGTAATGATATGGACAAAACGTTAGTTGTGTATATGGGGGCTAGTATATTAATAGGAAGCTTTGTAGGTAGCTTTAGTGCGAATCTATTAGATGAGCATGCTGTAAACGTTGTTTACACATTACTAGCTACTATTGCGGCTATTATGATGTTTATACCGAAGCGAAGCGATCATAAGGGATCAGAGGGAATTACGTATAATAAATGGCTAGCTAGTTTATTAGCGTTTATTGTGGGCAGTGTTTCCGGCATTATTGGGGCTGGTGGTGCATTTCTCTTAGTCCCGATTATGCTAGTTGTTTTAAAACTACCGATACGTACGACAATAGCAACATCTATCGCTATTACTTTTATTTCCTCGATAGGAATTACTACTGGGAAAGTGATTACCGGACAAGTAGTTGTTATCCCAGCTCTTATCGTTGCGGTAGCAAGTTTGTTTGCCGCTCCGATTGGGGTGAAAGTAGGGAAAAGAGTGAATCAAAAAATTTTGCAATATGTATTGTCTACTTTAATTGTAGGCACTGCGATAAAGATGTGGGTTGATATGATATCAAAATAAAAAGATGGTGCTGCTTGCTGCACCATCTTTTTATTTACGCCCAAATAACTTGCATTAAGTTCTTATATTCATCGTTCGCTAATTTATATAGCATTCTCGTATGTTCAAAGACAAGAGCGGGATTAAAGTTTGGTTCTGAGAATGCAAGAGATGTTGAAATATCAATTGCATTTTGTTTGTTTAGCGTGAATTTTGCAAATCGATAAGATGTGTTTAATTCATTGATGACATGTAAAATGTCATTTTTTGATGTTGAATCAGGTACAAGAGCAACATTGAAGCAGTATATATCCACAGCAGGATGTTCGTTTTGGAAAGCAGCGATAAGTTGAATTTTTGCGCCAGCTTCTGTTTCTAGTCCTACTGAGAAATGTACAGAACCATCATTTTCATCTATATTTTCTTCCATGTATATATCGTTTGATTTTAAGTAGTCCTTAAAATCTGAAATGTTATGTTTTACTGCAGCTTTCATATGTGTGAGCCCCCTGGTAATTGGAATAGATTACTATTATTTATTATAATTTAAAAATATTAAAAAAGATAGTTGGAAAGTTCTGATTTTTTGTTTTGAAAGCATTAAAAAGAAGCAGTGCTCTACCTCCATAGAGCACTGCTTCACTTTATTCATTGTCATTAGACGATGTTTCTGTATCTTCACTGTTATTTTTATTCTTATTTTGAGTTTCATTGTTACTTGATTCGCGTTCACTCGTATTTTCAGACTTAGATTCTTTTGTTTTCTCTGAGCTTGTTTTTTTCGAATCAGAATCAGAATCAGATTCTGATTTTGTATATGCAGGTAGTCCAAGGTGACTACGAAGTTCGTTTGTAACATTAGCTAATTCTTTTTTATCTGGATTGTAGTAGTAAGTTCGGCCACCACCAGATGACTTACTACATGTATCATCACCTTTTGCCATGTAACAGTCTTCACCTTCAATTTGTAATTTCTCAATTGAAGAATCTGCTCCATATTTATAGAATGAAAGCATATCGTCGAATGTTAAGTTTGTAACGAATTGTCCGTTAATATCATCAATTATGTTACCAACTTTTGTTACGGATCCAACGCTTGTTAGTTTCTTTAAAATGGCTTCGATAACGAGTTGCTGACGTTGACCACGCATCGCATCACTATCAACGTGTCGTGTTCTAGCAAGAGCAAGAGCTTCTTCACTATTTAACTTTTGAACACCTTTTTTCAGGTGAATTGCATCGGCGTTATCATTACTATCTTGTTCAGTAAACTCAACTGGTACGTCAACTTCAATGCCGCCTAAATCATCAACGATTTTCATGAATGATTTAAAGTTAAATTTTACAAAGTAATCGACGGGAACATTCATTAATTTTTCAACTGCATCAATACTAGCTTGTGGTCCACCATCTTTTCCGTTTTTAGTAGAACCAAATGCATGAGCGTGTGTAATTTTATCTTTTTTCTTTTCTACTGGAATATAAGTATATGTGTCTCGTGGAATACTTAATAGTTTTACAGTTTTGCTATCTTTATTAAACGTTGCAAGTAATAATGCATCCGTTCTTATAGCGTCACCATATTCTTTCCCACGGACATCACTTTCATCAACACCCATTATTAAGACAGAGACATTATTCGTAATAGGTTTTACAGCTTTATCACGTAAATCAGATTTATCACCGCGCGCTAAATCGTGAGCGGCATTTCGAATAGCAGAAGATGCTTTATTTACTAAAAACCAAGTATAACCGCCACCTATTATTAAAAAGAATAAAATAACGCTTATAATAATTTTTGTTTTTTTCTTACCTTTTTTCGATGTACTTCGTGTATTTTCTTGCAAAGATGGGTTTTGCTCCATTTCTTGTACTCCTTCAGTTGGATTGAAATACGACACTCATATCCACTTATTATAATGAAATTTAGCGAAAAAAAACATTACAAATCATTTACATTTCGTAAAAATTCAATTTATTTATAAAAAGTCAGATTTTCTATATTTTATTTTTAGAATGTAGGATAAGTATAAGTTGTTTTAGTAGAAATGAAAATATGTATTGTGAGAAAGTGATAGAGAAGTAAGATTTGTTGAAATATAGCCAAGAAGAAGCGAATAGATTTATGGATATTTCTTATATAATAAAGAAAGAATTTACGGATGAAGGAGAGAGCGTAATGAATCATACATCATTCCGAGCAATTGTCGTGAAAGAAAAGGAAAATAATCAATTTGAAAGAAATTTTGTTGAAAGAAAAATAAATAGTTTACCTGAAGGAGATGTGCTAATACGGGTTCATTATTCTTCATTAAATTATAAAGATGCCCTTTCAGCTACTGGTAATAAAGGTGTAACGAGAACATACCCTCATACACCTGGAATCGATGCAGCTGGAGAAGTTGTTAGTAGTGGAAATGACTCCTTTAAGGAAGGAGATCTAGTCATTGTAACGGGATATGATTTAGGCATGAATACTTCTGGTGGTTTCGGAGAATATATTCGCGTGCCATCATCTTGGGTCGTGCCTTTACCAAAAGGAATGTCTTTGAAGGAAAGTATGATGTACGGGACAGCAGGTTTTACAGCTGCCTTATCGGTATATAAGCTCATTGCATTAGGAATTACGCCTAGTATGGGAGATGTTTTAGTAACGGGTGCTACGGGCGGAGTAGGTAGTGTAGCAGTTAGTATTTTAGGAAGGCTAGGATATAGCGTAGTAGGGGCAACAGGGAAAATGGAAGAGAAAGAGATGCTGCTACGTTTAGGTGCAAAAAAGATGATTCGCCGCGCGGAATTGAGTGATGAATCAGGAAGAGCGATGCTTAAAGGAATATATGCAGGTGTTATCGATACTGTAGGCGGAAACATGTTAGAAAGTTCTTTAAAGGTGGTTAAGTATGGAGGCTGTGTAACGACGTGTGGTAACGTAGCAGGACATACATTAAATACAACTGTATACCCATTCATATTACGAGGGATTAGCCTTTTAGGAATAGATTCAGTTCAATGTCCAGTGGATGTGAGAAGAGAAGTGTGGACATTGCTAGCCGGTGAGTGGAAAAATTCAGAGCTATTATCTTATACAGAAGAATGTACATTAGAAGAATTAGATGAGAAGTTTGCACTTATACTGCAAGGAAAGTTAAAAGGAAGAACGGTTATAAAGATGAAATGAAAAAAGAGACGCTCAAATTAGCGTCTCTTTCCTATTATAATGATTGTTTTAAATTTACTTTTCCTTGTTCACCTAAAACGCCATCAGCAATATTTACAGCGTGATCACCGATACGCTCTAAGTTACTTACCATATCAACGAAAATGATGCTTGCATCACCTGAACAGCTACGTTCGTTCAGACGTAATACATGACGTTTACGAAGAACACGTTCCATTTGGTCAATTTTACGTTCTTTTGCAATAACTGTTTGTGCTAATTCAATGTCGAAGTTTGTTAAAGCTCCAATTGCGTCTTGTAATGTTGAAATTGTTAATTCAAGCATTTCATTTAGTTCAGCTAGTGCTTCATCTGATAGTGAAACGCGGTTTGAAATTTGGAAATCTACAAGTTCTACAAGGTTTTCTACATGATCACCGACACGTTCAATATCTCCAACAACACCTGCTAGAACTGAATGCTTTTCAGAGTCTGTATGTGAAAGTGGTTTTTCTGATAGTAAAACTAAATACTCGGTAATTTTTTTATCTAAATTGTTAATAGCTGCTTCTAATTGAGTAGCCATATCCGCGTGTTTCTTTTCTTGTGTATTTAAAAATTGGTTTGCTTCTTTTAATCCGTGTAATGAAAACTCAGCCATACGAATCACTTCTTTTTGTGCTTCTGTTAGTGCAATGGATGGAGATTGTTCAATAAAAATCGGATTCAAATGCTGTGGTTTAAAGTCAATAGCAGCATCTTCACCGCGAATGATTTTTGTTACAATCCATGCTAATGCTGCAATGAATGGGAACTGAATAACTGCATTTGTTACGTTAAATGTTCCGTGTGCAAATGCGATTGTCATTTCTGGATTTAAGTTTAATGATGTTTGGAAATATTGAATTAAACTTGTAAATGGTACTAATAAAATTGTAAAGATGATTGTACCGACAATATTAAAGATAACGTGAACCAATGCTGCACGTCTTGCTGCAATAGAAGTACCGATTGCTGCTAATATAGCTGTAATTGTTGTACCGATGTTATCACCGAATAATACAGGAAGGGCAGCTTGTAAATCAATTGCACCTTGACCGAATAATTCTTGTAAAATACCGATTGTCGCACTTGAACTTTGTACAATTAAAGTGAAGACTGTACCAACAACGATTCCTAAGATTGGGTTATCACTCATGCTAACCATTAATTCTTGGAATGATTCTAAAGAGCGAAGAGGTTTCATACCTGAGCTCATTAATTCTAAACCGAAGAATAACATACCAAAACCGAATATAACTTGACCTAAAGAATGTACTTTTTTATTTTTAAAGAAGAATAGTAAGATTGCTCCAAGCGCCATAATTGGAAGAGCGTATTCTCCAATTTTAATTCCGATAATAAATGCAGTAACTGTCGTTCCGATGTTCGCACCCATAATAACACCAATTGCTTGTCTTAATGTCATAAATCCGGCACTTACAAGTCCGACTGTTAAAGCGGTTGTTCCTGAACTTGATTGAATTAATACTGTAACTAACATACCTGCTAGTACACCCATAAGAGGGTTTGTTGTAAAACGATCTAGAATATCGCGAAGACGATCTCCAGCTGCTTGTTGCAGTCCATCGCCCATGTATTTAATCCCGAATAAGAAAATACCTAATCCACCAATGAACTGGAAGATCATATCTTGAATATTGTATTCCACGCATTCCACTCCTTAAATTTCATGTACGATGTAATTATTAACTAAACCTTGAGGCACTGTAAACGGTTTATCAGTAAAATTTACACTAAATTTACAAAGTGATAAAAAGTTTACAAATCTTTAAAGAAACACCTGGATTTAATTGGTTTTTTAGATGATATATCGGATCGGTTTGTAAAGAAGTCACATTTATCACACTATTTGCGGATAGTAAAAATAGGAGAGGTAAACTATCCAAATTGGATGCGCTAAGTAAAGTGTCACCTTATTTATAATAATGGTTCTTTGCATATTTTTTGATTAAAGTTAGAAAAATATGTAGGGGAAATGGGGAGGTTTGAAATGAATGTATTAAATGAAAATGAAAAAAGCAGTGTGATTTTTTTAGGAATCCACTGCTTTTTTCAAATGTGTATACATGATTTTTTGGTCTAAGTACTTCGAAAGAGAACCAATTAGCATTACCCAACGGCTTTTTCTTTTGTTTTATTCCCCTGTTTTTGCTTCCGTAAGCTTGTGATGTAAATGAAAAGAAAAGCGATAAGTAATAGAGAGGAATATCGATATACAGTTGCATAGTTGGTAAAGTGTGCAAGGAATCCAAAAATAATCGCTCCAGCACCAATTCCAAGATCAAATGCTGAGAAGAATGTTGCTGTTGCTACTCCTCGTCGGTGTGGTGCTACTCGGTCAATCATCCATGCTTGTAGTGCTGGTTGAATTGCACCGAAACCACTTCCATAGCAGGCTGCCGCAATAATTAAACTAGGAATTGTAGTTGTATACGACAGTAAAATAATACCAGTAAACGTAAGGATAACTCCTGGAATGATGACGAATGTATGGCCTTTCGCATCATATAATCTTCCAGAAAACGGACGAGTTACAGCGATTGCAAGTGCGTTAAATAAAAAGAAGAGACTAATATCAGCAATCCCGACTTCCGTAGCAAATAATGTGATAAAGCTCCCAATTCCTCCGTACATTAACGTAATACATAATATTAATAATGAAGGAAGTAAAGCTTTACGCTCAATAAATCCATCTAGAAAAGTACCAGGTGATTGCTGTGGTGGTTGCGGCGATTTTTTGATTTGAAGTAGTTTCGTTAATATTAATGAAACTATTGTGCATGAAAGTGCACATAAAAAAAGAATCGTGAAGTTATATGCTTGCATAAGCCAAAGTCCGATAAGCGGACCGAGCGCCATGGCAATAGTTCCAGAAAGACCGAAATACCCCATACCTTCACCGCGGCGAGCTTGCGGAATTAAATCTGAAACGACAGTTCCGTATGTAGTCGTTGTAATACCAAAACCAGCTCCGTGTAAGATTCGAACGGCAAGTAATAGGAAAACGGTTGAAGCGAAAAGATAACTGCCCATAGCGAGTAAACAAATAGCGGTACCGATCATTAAAATGATTTTTTTGTTAAATTTTTGCAAGGCATTTCCAGTTAGCGGCCTAATAAAAAGTGCTGCAACGGTAAACATGCCGACAACGAACCCGATATTTGAACTTGTGCCTCCAATTTCTTTCACATAAACAGGTAAAGTTGGAATTAACATTTGAAATCCTAAAAACATACATAAGTTTGCTAGAATTAGCGCAATAAACTCTTTTGTCCATAACGGTTCTCGTTTTACGAGTACTGCCTCTCCCATATATTCATCCCCTATATAAAAGTTTTCCTGCTATTTGCCGGGCAGTAAAACTCCCACCTCAAAATCCGGCTGGAGCAAAGAAGTTAGGTGGGAGATCAACTGCCCGTAAACGCCCGATTGGTGAAGGCTAATAATCAGTGGGGGATGAACAAAACCCCCACTGATTAAAGTTTCACTTTATCTCTTTTCTTTCGAGTATATGTATTGGCCAATGTAACAGTCAAGGAAGGTGCCTTGAAAACGTATAACAATTTTTAAGGCAGAAAACTGACAAATTTGTGGAAAGGCTACACAACTATGAAAAAAAGATGTAAAGTATAGATGTATAGACTAGTAGTTGTTATGAATGATAGAAATTATTTTTTCTTTAAAGAAAGCGGATTCAAATGGTAGTGGGCGAGAAGGGGATACATACTTTTTCACTACATATATTTGAAAAGGTTTACAATATGATGAAGAAAGAGGCGTGTACATATGAGACGATTAGGTATTTCTATTTATCCAGAACATTCAACAGTAGAGAAAGATAAGGAATATTTAACATTAGCAAGTAAATACGGATTTACACGTGTATTCACATGTTTACTATCTGTGGATGGTGAAAAAGAGACAATTATAGAAGAGTTTAAGGAAACGATCTCTCATGCGAATGCATTAGGGTTTCAAGTATTAGTTGATATTAGTCCAGCTGTTTTTGAACAACTAGGTATTTCGTATAATGATTTATCGTTCTTCCATGAACTAGGTGCTTATGGTATTCGCTTAGATGTCGGTTTCTCAGGTTTAGAAGAATCGATTATGACATACAACCCGTACGGTTTAAAAATTGAGATTAATATGAGTAACGGTACGAAGTATGTAGATAACATTATGAGTCATAGACCAAATCGTGAAAATTTAATTGGTTGTCATAACTTTTATCCGCACCGTTACTCAGGATTATCATACGATCATTTCATTAAATGCTCGAAACAATTTACAGATTACGGTATGAGAACAGCTGCTTTTATTTCATCATTTGATGCAACATATGGACCTTGGCCAGTAACAGAAGGGTTATGTACGTTAGAGCAGCATCGTGAATTACCGATGACAACACAGACGAAGCATTTATTTGCGACGGAATTAATTGATGATGTTATTATTGCAAATGCTTATGCGTCAGAAGAGGAATTACAAGCACTAGGTGCATTAAATAAAGAGAAACAAACATTTGATATAGAACTATATGATACAACAACAGAATTAGAAAGAATTATCGTGTTAGACGAACCTCATTTTTATCGCGGAGATGTATCTGAATATATGATTCGTTCTACACAAAGTCGTGTGAAATATAAAACAGAAGAGTTCAAACCGCATAATACGCGCGAAATTAAGCGCGGTGATCTTTTGATTGATAATGAACAGTATGGTCAATATAAAGGTGAATTGCAAATTGCTTTAAAAGATATGGTGAATACAGGAAAAACAAATGTAGTTGGCCGAGTTGTAGAGGAAGAAATCTTCTTATTAGATTATTTACAAGCCTGGGATAAGTTTGGATTTACGCTAAAGAAATAATGAAAGCGGGATAAAAGGGAAAAAAGGGAAAAAACTACTGATTTCAGTGGCTTTTTCCCTTTTATATAAAGAGCGAGAGGAAGAGCTATGACAAAAGTGCATCAGCGATTAATTTCTATTTTAGAGGAGTTTTTAGAAGAGAAATCGATGTTAAATCGAGCTTTTTTAGCGAGCCGTTTATATGTATCAACGAAGACGATTCAAAAAGATATAAAATTATTAAATGATATATTGGCAGAAAACGGAGCGAAAATCGAATCGCAAAGAGGGAATGGGTACGAACTAGAAATTATACAAACGAAGAAATTTGAAGATTTTTGCGTAAATGTATTTCAAAAACAGACAGAAAAGATTCCCACTTCTTATGAAGAAAGAGTAGCGTATATTTTACAACGTATTTTAACGACAGATGGGTATGTGAAGCTTTCACAGCTAGCGGAAGAGATTTATGTGAGTAAATCTACTGTAAACTTAATTATGAAAGATGTTACGGATATTTGTAGTCGCTATGAGTTACAAATTGAAAAAAGACCATATTATGGTATACGTATTGTGGGAGAAGAATTTAATATTCGTTCTTGTTTATCACAATATGGTTTACCGCGGTATGACCATACTCCGTTTCATGAGAACTATGAGCAGACGGACACATATTTATCGTTACCCCATATTTCTCTCATCCGCTCAGTTATACTAAAGTATATCGAGGGAGGAACGATATATTTATCAGATATAGAAATTGATAATTTATCAATTGGAAGCGACTGAAGTAGAGAAGAGGGCGACTCTGCAAGAAGTACACGTAAGACGCGGTGACATAACAGAATATATGGTACGTTCTACAGAAGTACGTAAGAAGTATAAAGACTATGACTTCCCGGTACGCGAAAGTGTGCTGCAGGAAAGAGGCCAAGTTGTAATTGGTAACAACTCATTCGGAAAATATAAAGGTGAGCTACAAATCATCTTGAAAGAAATGCCGATAGATGAACGGAAAAATATTGTCGGTACAATTGCTGAAGAGGAGTTGTTCTTACTAGATTACGTAGGAGCTTGGACGCAGTTTACTTGTGTGGAATAGGGAAGATAGGGAGGGGATGCTATGGCATCCTCTTTTTTCTGTTGAAATGATAGTTTATCGTATATAGAATTCAAGGGAATAGATTTAAGAATGTAAGAATCATAAAAAAGAGTCAGCCTCAACGTTGAGACTGACTCTTTTTTATATAGTAATTAGTTTAAAACTTTCACTGTAACTGTTTTACGTCCCCAGTTACTTGATGTACCTTTATCTGGCATTAAAACATCAATTTTATTTCCTTTAATAGCTCCACCAGTATCACCAGCGATTGCTACTCCGTAACCTTCAACCCATACTTTTGAACCTAATGGAATTACACTTGGATCAACTGCAATTAGTTTCATGTTTGGATTAGCTGTTAAGTTATGACCCATAGCTGATTTTACTTGGTCTCCGGCTTTGTAACCATTTTCAAGTGGGTCTGCTGTGTAAGCTGTTGCTTCAACTCTTAATTCACGAGAAGAAGATGGTGCACTTGTTTCAGTTTCTTTCGCAACAGGTTGTTGTGTAGCTGGTTTTTGAGCTTTAGCCGCTTCACGAGCTTTAGCTGCCTCTTGAGCTGCTGCTTCACGAGCTTCAGCCGCTGCCTGAGTTTTAGCTGCTTCACGAGCCTCAGTCGCTGCTTGAGCTTCAGCTGCTTCACGAGCTTTAGCCGCCTCTTGAGCTTTAGCTGCTGCTTGAGCTTCAGCCGCTTCTTCGGCTTTAGCTGCTTCACGAGCTTTAGCCACTTCTTGAGCTTTAGCCGCTGCTTGAGCTTCAGCTGCTTCTTGAGCTTTAGCTGCCTCTTGAGCTTTAGCTGTCTCCCCGGCTTTAGCTACTTCTTGAGCTTTAGCTGTTGCTTGAGCTTCAGCTGCCTCTTGAGTTTTAACTGCTTCACGAGCTTTAACCGCTTCTTGAGCTTTAGTTTTTGCTTGAGCTTCAGCTGCCTCTTGAGCTTTAACTGCTTCACGAACTTTAGCTGTATCTTGAACTTTAGTTACTTTTTCAGCTTTAACTATTGGTTGAACTTTAACTGGCGCTTTCCCTGTTAAGTAAGGAACGTGTACATAAGCTGTTTTGCCGTTATATTCAAATTGAATCCAATCATTTTGTACTTGGTGTGTTGTTTCGATTACATCATCTTTTTTCAATTTACCAATAATCTCTGAATCTGTATTTGCTCCAGCACGTACGTTTAATACGTTTGCTGTTACGTAGTAAGTATCTTTTGTGTAGTCAGCGCTTATGAAAGCCTCTTTACCACTATTTAATTTAACTTTTGACCATCCGTTTTCTGTATGTAAAACGTCAACCTTATATCCATCTAATAACTTTCCGACAACTTGTGATTCAGTAGTTGGGTTTTCTCGTACATTTAGTACATCAGTTGTTACAATCGTTTCTGCTTTAGCAGATGTTGTGAAAATCCCAAGACCAAAAACCGCTGCTGTTGCTATGCCCATAAATTTTTTCATAATAGCCTCCATTGCATTTGTTTTCGTTGACCTCATTATAGCAACCATTATTTTCTTATTTGCGGAAAACACAAAACTACAAAGCATTCGTAACGAGGCATTAATATTCTGTAATAATTCCATTAATATCCTGATAGCGCTTTCTTTGCGTTTTTTGGGGGATTAGAACATATGATTCATAAAATCAATAGTTTTTTAATTACTAATAGATTAATAATGTAACGATAATATTACTGAGATGTTTCTGTAATGTTACAAAATGGAGGTGTTTAGCAGCTTGAACGATAATATAGTTATGGAAATATAATCTTTTTGTGTGTGAAGTCATATATATAGGGTGAATTTTAATGAAATAGAGATATAATTGTTACAAAATAAGTTGTAGTATGGAAAAAATTACGCCTTGAATTTGTTCTATTGCATATTATTTTTGCAATAATATGATTGAATGATAGCTTTAGCAAGAAGTGAAAGTTTAAATGATAAAAAGACTTCGAAAGATATTCGTAACTTAAAACATATATAATAGAAGAAACACAATTTGAAGGGGAGATATCGTTATTAATTGGTTCGCGAATCGCTGTAGATTTATATAATAGAAGTTAGAGGTTCTTATTTTTGTCAAACCGTCGATAAAATTGCATTTGCCTTCAACAAAATAAAAAACGTAGGAGTGTAAACTCCTACATTTTTTATTTACTCATATCGTAAACATTCGATTGGATCAAGTTTTGCAGCTTTGTTAGCTGGTAGTAAACCGAATGCAATCCCGATTAGCATTGAGATACCTACTGAAAGAAGTCCAAGTTCTTTTGAGATAACAAGTGGCCATCCGGCAAAGATTGAGACGATCCAAGCGAAGAAAATACCGAGCATGAATCCGATGAAACCACCGAGTCCTGTTAAAATACAAGATTCAATTAAGAATTGCGTTAATACTTTACCGCGTGTTGCACCAAGTGCTTTACGAATACCAATCTCACGTGTACGTTCTGTTACGGATACAAGCATAATATTCATTACACCGATACCACCAACAAGTAAGGAGATAGCAGCAATACCACCGAATACCATTTTCATCATGCCAATTGATTCGTCTAATTGCTTCGTAAATTCACCCATATCTTGGGCCTCAAATTTATGCTCAAATTTAGGAGCTTTCATTTCGTTTAAAACAGAAGCAGCTTGTTTTTCTACACTTTTACGTTCTGCTGGAGAAACTAGTGTTAGTCTTACAGAGTCATACTCATTTACTCCTGAGATTACAGGAGCGTTTTCAAGTGATGTATAACCTTCTGACATAGCCATTCCGAAATCATTTTTCGTTTCATAAACACCGACTACTTTATACGGCTTTCCTTTTATGTCTGTATATAAATTTGATTCCCAACCATTAAATAATTTGTTGAAAGCTTCTTCATTTAAAATAACAGCAGGAATTGCTTGTTTTAATTCACTATCATTTAATTCACGACCGTGAACTAATTTTATTTTTGCATCTGTCATGAAGGCGCCTGTTCCACCTTTTAAATCAAGAGAGACATCTTTTGAACCAGAAGATGCTTTTACTTTCATACTCACATCTGGATAAACATCTTTAACGCCTGGTACAGTTTGAAGACGTTTTAGCATATCAGCTGTAATTTTGGCACTATCAGTTCCGTAGTCAGGGTTGTTATAGTAAATCGTTACTTCAGTATCTTTTCCTTGGCCTAACTCTTTTTTAAACTTTGCGTTTGTACCATCACCCATTGAAATGATAGTAATAATGGCACTAATACCGATAATAATACCTAACATCGTTAAGATAGAACGCATTTTATGAGCAAAGATAGAGGAAAGGGCCATGCGTATATTTTCACTCGTGTTCAAAATTAACCTCTCCAATCTTGGACGATATTTCCGTCACGAATTACAATTTGACGTGCTGCAGCTTCCCCGATTTCACGGTCATGGGTAATCATAATGATTGTTGAGCCTTGTTTATTTAATTCGTAAAAGAGGTCCATAATTTGTGTACTCGTTTTCGTATCAAGTGCACCCGTTGGTTCATCGGCTAAGATGAATTTCGGGTTATTTACGATTGCACGGGCAACTGCGACACGTTGCTTTTGACCACCTGACAATTCGTTCGGTAAGTGAGTAGCACGATCAGCTAAACCTACTTTTGTTAAAGCAGCTAATGAGCGTTCGCGTCTTTCTTTTTTATCGACTCCAGCGTAAATAAGAGGTAGTTCTACATTTTGCATTGCTGTAAGTCTCGGTAATAACATGAAGTTTTGGAATATGAACCCGATCTCTTTATTACGAACGTGTGCAAGTTCTGTCTCAGACATGTTTGAAATGTTTTGACCAGCTAGTTCGTACGTACCTGTCGTTGGTTTATCTAAGCAACCGATAATGTTCATTAATGTTGATTTACCAGAACCAGATGGTCCCATAATAGAAGTGAATTCTCCTTGGTTCAGTGTTACATCAATTCCGTGTAATATTTGAACGGATTCTGCACCGTTTTGGAAGGACTTCGTGATGCTTTTTAAGTTAATCATTCCACGACAACCTCCACACCGTCTTTTAAGTCTTTTTCAGGTTTAGAGATAATTTGCTCTCCTTTTTTCACTCCAGAAACTTTTGCTTCGCTATCTGTCTCGAATTCAACAGTAACTGCTTGTTCTTTCGCTTTTCCATCTTTTACAACGAAGACAACATTTTTGTCACCTTTTTTCACAATACTGCTTTTTGGAACGATTGTACCAGTTGCTTCACCAGATTTACTTGTTACGTAAACATGAAAACCGTTTTGTAATTCTTCACTATTATCTAATGTGACAGTGAATTGATAATTAGAAACAGTTTTATTTTCGTCCATGCTCTTTACTGGTGTGGAACCGATTTCTGTTACTTTTCCTGTCCAAGTCTTACCAGCGACAGTTTTTGATGAAACAGTTACTTCTTGCCCAACTTTCATACTAGCAAGCTCATATTCAGAAAGTTGACCTTTTACTTTAAATGGACCAGCGTGACGAAGTGTAATGCCGCTCATACCTGTTTTTTCATCAGCAGTTTTCACGATATCATCAATTACACCATCAGCAGGACTCGTTACAGAAAGAGTGTTTACTTTCTCTTTTGCAGTTTTAATCATTTCATCGGCTTTTTCTACTTCAAACTTTTTCATTTCAAGTTGTGATTCTATTTGTTGCACTTCAATTTCCGATGCTTTTAATGCTTCCTGAGGAAGGCCTGCATTTTTATCTTTTTGTAATTTTTGTTTCGCTGCATCAATTTGTTTTTGATACAATGTTACTTCTTTTTGTGCGATTTTCTTTTGCATTTCCGCTTCCGTTACACCTTGTTTAGCAGTAGGGTCATTATATTTAAACAGAAGCTGACCTTTTTTTACTTCATCACCTTTTTTAACTGCTAACTCATACGTGCCTTTTGTTGGATCGAATGAAATTGTTTCAATTCCATTTGGAATAACTTCGCCGCCAAATTTTTGTGCATTTTCAATTTGTTTTTCCGTAACTTTATAACCGCTATATGCCATGGCTACTTCTGAACTACTGCCAGCTAAAGCAAAATATGATCCAGCTGCAATTCCGATTGCTACTACACTAGTAATTAACACTTTATTTTTCTTCTTCATCTATTTATCACCTTTTCGTTCGTTTTAGTATCTACATTAAGTATAGAAGAGATGAAGAATCTGACAAATCGTTTTAGCTTACAATAACCTTACAGTTTTGTAAGGTACGAATATGTAAATGTAAGGTAGAGGTTGTCCTAGCCTAAGCAAATGAATTGACTCGTTGTTTCTTTCCTACAATAATATTGGAGGAAGGAAAGGAGGAAGGAAGATGGAAGCTTATTTTAGTGCGCATCCATTAAAACCATTTATTCCATACTCAAGGCAACATGCCATTATATTATTTATTATGTTGGTGGGGATATTTCTTCTGTATCAATACCAAGATGTATTACGTCAAAGTGAGTGGAATATAACGGTTCGATATGCGATTGCATTTCTATTTATCGGAAGTGAAATTGGACTTCATATGTGGGAATGGAAAGTAGGCATTTTTCAGCTAGGCACGTCACTGCCATTTGAGTTATGTACAATTAGCTTATTGTTAGCATCGATTATGATTGTAACGAAAAGTTATAGAATATATGAGATTGTGTTTTTCACAGGAATTATCGGTGCATCACAAGCTATTTTAACGCCAAACTTGCAATACGCTTTTCCGCATTTTCGCTTTATAGAATTCTTCATTGCACATGTATTACTCATTTGGGCACCGCTCTTTATGACGTGGGTAGAAGGATATAGACCGACCTTGCAATCTATTAAGCGTACGATGATATTTTTAAACATAGTAATTCCAATCGTTTCATTCGTGAATTATAAAACAGGCGGTAATTATATGTTTTTAGCTCATAAGCCAGAAACGGCCTCATTACTCGATATGTTAGGGCCGCATCCTTACTATATTATTTCATTAGAACTTGCAGCGCTTATTGGATGTTTTATTGTGTATATGCCGTTTGCAAAAAGAGAAAAACATGTGCATAAAGAATCGCTAGGATCATAACCTAGTGATTTTTTTGTATTGTTTATATGATTATGAGTAGTTCACCGCGTATACAACATCGAATTAAATCATTTCTCATCTTCCTAGAATCCATTCCAGACATTCTTCTTATTTTAGGATCACAAATTTTAGTTATATGGTTTTTTAAACAAACAGGTTTTTTACCTTTTCAAATTGCGTCAATTGGAGGCGAGTCGATTAGAGGATTGCCAATATTTTGTTTGAGTATACCGACTACGATTATGTTTGTAAAAATGTTAGTGCTTCGTTTTGAAAACGAGCTAGAAAAAGATTATGTACTATTTGCTAAGGCGAAGGGGCTGGATTGCTTTCATATTTTAAATCGTCATATGTTACGAAATGTGTTGCTTAGTACACTTTTCTTTGCGAAAATGAATGTTTTTTTTATGTTATCCAATTTATATATTATAGAATGGATTTTTAATACGGGTGGTATTTTTATGTTTTTGAAATCGTATGAGGGTATTAGGGTTGAGGTTTTCATCGTTAGTGTGCTACTTATTTATATTCCGATTTTTATTTTATTTAAATTGTTTCATTATCTCATTCCAACTGCGATGAAGGAGAGCTTATAATATGTGGACGTATATAAAACGCGATAAAAGATTTTGGATAAGCATTGGGTTTCTTCTCATATTAGTTCTTTTGAGCATCGGAAATACGATATGGAATGATGGACAGATTAAAAAAGTTACACTGCAATATGATGCAGCTGGAAATCCAGAAGTGCCACCGTTTTCACCTTCATTACAATTTTTACTCGGGACAGACCGGAAAGGATATGACCTTTTACATTTAGTCATTGAAGGCGCGAAGTGGACGATTGGTATATCTATTTTAATTGCGGCACTTAGAATGGTAATAGGTGTGTTTTTCGGTGTTGTACTCGGAACATATATAAAAAGAGGATTTTCGAAGATTGAGGCTTTTTTTGATAGTTTCACAGTTATTCCGACGGTTATGATTGCGTATTTCTTTCTTCAATCTGTGAATAGATTTGGAAGTGGAGAGGAAACAACAACTTTTTTTGAAAGGGCTTCGTTTCAAGTTGTATTACTTGTAATGCTTGTGATGCCAGTTATTGCACTGTATGTTGCGAAGGAAGTTCGTAAATTACAAACGGAAGAATTTATTGATGCCGCGCGCATATTAGGTGGATCGAGAAGACATATTGTTATAAAACATCTTTTTCCACATCTCTATATGACGTTTATACTCGTATTTCTTCAGCAGTTTACGCAGACTCTTACTATTTTACTGCACTTAGGGTTACTGGAAGTATTCTTTGGCGGGACTGTTAGTTTTTTAGGGCCGGTAGAAGAAGTAGACTCTTACACACATGAATGGTCAGGTTTAATAGGAGTCTATTTTAGATCATTAACAGTGCATCCATGGATTCCTCTCGTCCCAATTACATTTTTCGGGCTTACCATTTTTTCAGGAAATATGATTGTGAAAAGTATAGAAGAAGCGATGATGAAAGTAAGGCTAGGCGGTGAGATAAAGAAGACAGATGTAGAAAAGGAACAACCTGCTGTGCAGTCAAAAGAAGAGTTGTTTACGTTTAAACATACGATGTGAAAATAAAGAAGAAGCAAGCATAATCAATGCTTGCCTCTTTTTTTTATTTTGTAGAAACTTCACCTTCAGCTTCTGTTTGCGGAATAAAGTATCCGATTATACCACCGATAATTGCTGGAACGATCCAACCGATTCCTAAGTTGTAAAAAGGAATTGTCTGCACGATATTAGCGATAAAACTTGGAATCATTCCCATATTATCAAGTGCATGAATACAGCTAATAATGAATGCCGCGATCATCGCTCCGATATAGACAGAAGGTTTACGTTTCGTATATTTATCAATAAATGATACGAAAATTAAAATGATTGTAATTGGGTACAAAATAATTAATACAGGTAATGTAATTTTGATTAATAAGCTTAATCCTAAGTTTGAAATAATAAAGCTAAAGATACAAACATATAGTACAAGCTTCTTGTATGAAACATTTGTTAATACTGTTGTGAAATAGTTGGCGAATGCACTTACAACACCGATTGCAGTCGTTAAACAAGCAGCTATAATCGCGATACTTAATAAAACATTCCCGCTTGTCCCAAAGAATTGATACATAACAGTAGCTAATAGCTGACCGCCGTTTTCAAATTGTCCTAAGTTCCCGTTTGAAGCTCCGATATAACCGAGTAAGAAATAAACAATTGTTAAGAAAATGGCAGCAATGCTTCCGCAAATAATTGTATATTTCGCAATGGATTTCTTATCTTGTATACCGTTTTGGCGAATTGCATTTACAACAATTGTTGATAATACGAGAGCTCCGATTGCATCTAATGTTAAAAAGCCTTCGAGAAATCCTTTGAAAAATGGGATTTCTTTATAGTCACCAACAGGTTCTGCGAACGATACTGGTGAAAGAATCGCTTTTGTTGCCATAATCGCAATAATTCCAAGTAAAATTGGCGTTAATATTTTACCGATATGATCTACTAATTTGGATGGATTTAATGATAAGAAGTAGACGACTGTAAAGAAAATCGCACTAAAGACTAACATAGAGTACCATTGATCTGGGAAAAGTGGTGCGATCCCAATTTCGTAAGATACAGTTCCAGTTCGTGGAATAACAAATAGTGGGCCGATTGAAAGGTAAATAATGATAGCGAATACTGCTGCGAATTTTGGATGAACACGGCTTGCTAAAGTATTAAAACTACCACCAGCAAGGGCAACAGCGACGATAGCAAGTAAAGATAAACCGACGTCTGTAATAATAAATCCTGTAATGGAAACCCACATGTTTTCTCCGGAAGAAAGGCCGAGAAGAGGCGGGAAGATCATATTACCAGCACCGAAGAAAACCGCGAATAGTAATAAACTAATCGAAAGTATTTGCGCTGGTTTTAAAGTTGTACGCATATAAAGAAAATCCTCCTAATGAGTGTTTTTGTCGAAAATTCAAATAATTTGTCGAGTAACTGTTATTATTTTAAAGGTCTGATGACTATAAAGCAAGAGGGAATTTTATAAATATTAAAAAATAATGCATTAAATTGAATAAATATACTATTTATATGTTATTTAGGAAGGATTTTACTTTTAACGTAAAAAAACACATATCGCTAGGATACGTGTGTTAAAAATAAATTTTTCGATCACGCTCTTCTTTTAAAATTTCGACTGCTTCTCGGAAGCGTTGTGAATGTACAATTTCTCGTTCGCGTAAAAAGCGTAAGCTATCATTTATGTCCGGATCATCTGATAAATCAATTAGCCATTGATAGGTTGCTCTTGCTTTTTCTTCAGCTGCAATATCCTCGTATAAATCTGCAATAGGATCTCCTTTCGCTTGAATATAAGTAGCAGTAAAGGGAACGCCACCTGCATTATGATAAAATAAAGCGCTATCGTGATTAGCGTATTGTGCGTCTAATCCGGCAGCTTTCATTTGTTCTGGTGTCGCATCTTTTGTTAATTTATAAATCATTGTGGCGATCATTTCTAGGTGTGCGAACTCCTCGGTGCCAATATCGGTCAGTAAGCCAACGACTTTGTCAGGAATAGTGTAACGCTGATTTAAATAGCGAAGGGCAGCAGCCAGCTCACCGTCCGCACCACCATATTGTTCAACTAATAGTTTGGCGAGTGCTGGATTACAAGTACTCACTTTAACAGGATATTGTAATTTCTTTTCATAAATCCACATATTTTCCTCTCCTTTATCCCGCTATTTGTGGGCAGTAAGACTCCCACCTCAAAATTTGGCTGGAGCAAAGAAGTTAGGTGGGAGATCAACTTTCCGTAAACCCCCACTGATTAAAATTTCACTTTATATTTGCCATGGCCAAGGTCCTTTACTCCATTCCCATGGAGCATTTGAATAACTATTTCCAAACTGCTGAAGTGGACCGTATTTTTCTTCAATTTTTTGTTGTAATACTCTTCGTTTATAGGAGAAATCGTTGAATTGATTTATAGCTGCAGTATCGTCTGGATGCGTATCTAAATAGAGGGTAAGTTCAACTAATACAAAATCAAATTCTTGTAGTTCTTCAATCCATTTGTAATATTCATCAGGCAATGTTTGTGTCACGTTTTTGTTCACCGTCCTTTTTTGTGAGGGTTTTCATAATAATCATAAAATGCAGGCCATAAAGTCCCTTTTTTTAAAGCTTCTTTTGGTGAGAATTGCGGTAAATTAGTTGGTTGAAAGCCCATGTATAAGTGGGGGGGAGTTGAGTAATATTTTTTTTCGATTGGAGGACAAGGATCGTTTGGGCCGTGATAAGGTATGAAGGATTTCATGAATTTATCCATGTTACACTCCTCCTTTATAAATGAAATATTCATCACTATGTATTGTATTCGTACATAATTGTAAATTATGACTCATATAGAAAACTAATAGAGACAGGGGGAGTGCGGATGGAAAGTATTACAACATGTATTGTATTAGAATCTAAAAACTTAAAGGAAACATTATATTTTTATGAAGGAATTTTAGGTTTTAAACCGAGCAAGGAAAGACCACAATTACGTGTAACAGGTGTTTGGTATGATATTGGTTCGACGAGAATTTGTTTTGTTGTAAATCGGAATTTTGGGAAGTATGGAGAGACTGTCACATCATCAGTGAAGGAAATATTTTTAAAAACTACAAATATCGAGCGAATAAAGAAAAAGTTAGAGTTTTATCAAATATCATTTGTAGAGGAATGCTGTGGTGAAGAAGTAAGAATAACTTTCTATGACCCAGATCGTTTTAAACTCCAAATTGCATTAAAAGAGAATACAGAATAGAGTCTTTTATAATGTAATAACCTTGATGTGATATGAAAAAAATATTGACAAGCCTCTCCAAATATTTTAATGTGATTGTATAAAATTGTGTATATAAAGGGGAGTAACTTATTACAGTAAAGTCGTCATTACAGGGAGAAACCCTCGGCTTTATTGGCAACGTTTCGTTGTTAGTGAGACCTTTACCAACAATGGTAAAGGCCCCCTTCTGTCTTTTTAGGACCCTTACCATATTGGTAGGGTCCTTTTTGTATACAAAGAGAGGAGATATTAAATGAAAAAACTTATAAGTAGATTAAGAGTTGTATTTCATGTCCGCCGATTTGTTCCATTTTTATTTGACTTTTTTACTTCAAAAGAGGTTTCCATAAAGAAGAAAATCTTATCTATTGCTTTTTTAGTTGGGTATGTTGCTATGCCGCTCGACTTCATTCCAGACTTCTTGCCGTTTATTGGTATTTTAGATGATATTGGAATTGTGTTATTCATTTTGAACCGAATCGTAAAGATGGCACCAGTTCAATTGCAAGAAAAGCATAATGTGAATATAGGATAGGGGTTAAAAGTATGGAGCAAATTATTTTAGATATAATTGAGTATTTAAAGCAGTTTTCTTATTTTGGAGTTGTGTTAGCTTTAACTTTTGAATTTATTCCAGCAGAGGTAGTTTTACCGCTTGTTGGGTATTGGGTGTACGAGGGTGATATGAATTTTTGGCTTGCTGTGTTAGCTGGAACAATCGGTGGAACGACAGGCCCATTAACGTTATATGCACTCGGTTATTACGGTGGTCGTCCTCTGTTAATAAAATACGGGAAATACTTCTTTATTAAAGAAGAACAAATTCAAAAAGCAGATGATTTCTTTGAGAAATATGGGCCGGTTGTAGCATTTTTAGGACGCTTCATCCCGGGAGTTCGAACACTTATTTCCGTTCCATGTGGTATGGCGAAAATGAATATATGGAAATTTAGCATATATACATTTGTAGCAATGTTCCCGTTAACGACTTTGTATATTTATTTTGGAATGAAATTAGGTCCGCATTGGGAAAAAGCGGCGGATGTTGTTGGACAATATATGCTACCGATATTAGGAGGCGTTCTTCTTATCGTGGCTAGTATCTTTATCTATAAATTTATGAAAAAACGAAACAAAACTGAATCTATCTAGTTATTAGCACTGAGTTTTGATTAATTTTTGAAAATGGATGAATAGTACAGGCAAAAGACTCTGAAGGACATACACATATAGGGAATAAAACAGAGAGAGGGGACAATTCTATGTCTTGTGAGTGCTCAGGGGCAGCGTTAACTTGTTGTCCAGATAAAAATTTTGTACAAGATAAAGTGTGTAGTCCATGGTCAGGAACTGTAGTTGCTACTGCAATTACAAATGTGCTGTATAACAATAATATTAATCAAAATGTAATTGGAACGGGGTTTGTTCAATATGACGTAGGACCAGTAGCAATAACGTTAACAGTTCTTGATTCAGCTGGTAATACAATTGATACCCAAACTTTAAATCCAGGAACTAGTATTGCTTTTACGTATCGCCGTTTTGAAACAATTGAGGTAACTTTACCGGCCGCAACACCTGGAACATATCAAGGTGAGTTTTGTATCACGACGCGTTATCCACTTTCATAGAAGAATAGGAGAGGGCTGAAATGGGAAATTCAAGTTTATCTTGTTGCTCTAATAATACGCTTGTACAAGATCAAGTATGTATAGATTGGTCAGCTACTGGTGCGGTAACGGAGACGGTGTATACGAATAATATTACGCAAGACTTATATGCATCAGGCTATGTGAAATATGATGTAGGTACAGCTCCAATTACAGTGAATTTTTTAGTAGGAGCGACAGTAGTGAATACAATTACTGTACAACCACAAAGTAGTGGTGCGTTCACAGTGAGATACTTTACTACAATTCAAATCGTTACAACAGGAACGGGAACGAGCCAAGGACAATTATGTCTTACAGTACGTTATCCGATCTCATAAGGAAAAGCATACCGTAATGGTATGCTTTTTTGTATAGTTTGTAAGTTAAGGTAGTGAAGAACTTTATAAGCAAAATGAGAATTGACAACAATATTTTCCTTCTATATATTGAGTTGGGTTATTTGGAATATTAATAATTGTCACAGATTGTAATGATTGACCTGTATATGACATTGTGTTGCCAGGATAGACAGTAAAAGTATTTGTCACCTGGCCAATAATTTGAACGGTAACTCCTCCAGTACTACTAGTACTATTATATACAGAAATGGTACCCGAGATTTTGAGTATACCATCTCCTTCCCATAAAATTAATGTAGAGTTTTCAGAAGGTGGAGGGATTTCTTTTGTTATAAAAAAATTACCAGCAAATTCATTTGTGACTAATTCACAAGTTGGTGGGATTGGGGGATTCGGCGGATTGTAGGGAGGGCATATGATAGATAAAGGGGCATAGCAGCCGATATTTTTTTTACAAGCCATTCGTAGAGCCTCCTTTCGTAGAGTTCCTTCATTACTATTAAATGTTGGAGGACGATAGTTGTGTTAATAAAGGACAAAAATTTTTAATTAAGTTTGTTTAATAGGCTTACATCGTATAAAAATCTATTAGACAATATGTGGTTGTTTCATATAAATGTGGGATGTCACGAAAAATTGACTGTATATTTACAAAACTTAAATAAATTTCATTCTTAATTTAAACGAAGTTAATATACGTTCGATACAATAACCATTGTAATTAGTTTATTATATGAGGAGGATTTACGTGGAAAGAACTGCTTTAAGAAAAGTAAAAGGACTTATTGGATTATTGATGGTTTTTGTATTAGCATTCGTGTCATTTCCGTGGAGTACGTCGGTTAAAGCGGAAGAGAAAAAGCAAGAAAAGGCACCAAGTGAGAAGAAAATCGTTTTCCCAGTTGTAAGTGATGTGCATATTAAGAATAGTGGAACAGATGATACGTTTCGTTGGAAACGAGCGATTGAGCAATTTAATACGCTTGCACCGAAGCAAGATGCATTTGTTATTGTAGGTGATTTTACAGATTCGGGAACAGTGCAGCAATACGACCGTTTCATGCAAGTTTATAATGAAAATGCAAATAAAGATGCGGTACGAATGAATTCTCTAGGTAATCATGATTATTGGAACGGTTTATCTGTAGAGGGAGCGCAGAAGCGTTTTTTAGAAAAGACAGGAATGGAATCAATTTATTATCATAATGTAGTAAAAGGGTATCACTTCCTTGTTATGTCACCAGAGGATGGAACAACGCATGGCTATTATTCGGACAAGCAAATTAATTGGTTAAAAGAAGAAATGGCAAAGGCACAAAAGGATGATCCGGAAAAACCAATTTTTGTGTTTTTACATCAACATATTAAAGATACAGTATACGGTAGTCATGAATGGGGAACACAAGATAGTGCAAAAATTAATGCAGTGTTAAAAGAGTACCCACAAGTCATTACGTTTTCAGGTCATTCACATTATCCATTAGATGATCCAAGATCGATTCATCAAAAAGACTTTACGTCTGTTGGTACATCTTCTGTAAGTTATATGGAAGTTGAAGGCGGTAAAGTGCAAGGAAATATCCCGCCAGGGGCTAGTACATTAAGCCAAGGTTTATTAGTAGAAGTGGATGATAAAGAAGTAACAATTAATCGCCGTGATTTCCATACAAACTCTTGGACAGGTGAGCCTTGGAAAATTAAATTACCAACGAAAAAAGAAGGATTTAACTATGTAGAAGATCGTGATAAAGAAAAGCCATACTTTGCGAAGGATGCAAAGCTTGCTGTATCAAATGTAACAGAAAATGCGGCAACAGTAACATTCCCGCAAGCGTTGGATAATCTGCTTGTTCATTCTTATCGCGTACAGGCAAAGGATAAACAAACAGGTGAGATTAAAAATAAGTTATTAGCATTCTCAGAGTTTTATCGTGATCCAGTTCCAAAAGAACTTACATTTACACTTGCAGGATTAGATGGCGGGAAATCATATACACTTGAAGTAGTTGCGATTGATTCGTTTGGCAATGAAAGCGCGCAGCCGTTAACGGCTGAAATTACTACGAAAAAAGATAATATTGATCCGAATGTAAAAGTGCCAAAGGCAGACGTTTTTGATGTGAATTTCTTAGATGGTACATTTAAAGATAACTCACCGTTTGGAACAAAGGGTGATGTGAAAGGGAATGTATCTATTGAATATGATAAAGCGTTGAAAACAAATGTAATGAAATTAAATGGAAAAGCTAATACATTTGGGTATCTTCCATTTTCAGCAGCACAAAAAGAAAAAGTAGCAAATTCATTTACGTTAGAAACTGTATTTTCAATGAATGAAATTCGCGGACAGGGTATTTTGCAAAATACAGAGAGTGGTGGAATTGGTTTTGAGTCTACAGGAAGTGGCTATGTAGAATTATGGGCTCATATTGGCGGAAGCTATAAACGTGTTGGCGTTCAATTAGAAGCAAACAAAACGTATCATTTAACAGGGACGTATAACGGAAGTGAAGTAGCAATTTATGTAGATGGTAAAAAAGTAAATAGTCAGCCAGCTAATGGGAAAGTGTATCATCCGAACGTGCCATTTGCACTTGGTGCAGATCCAGATGGCAACGGAAATGGCGGTATTCCGTTAAATGGACAAATTGCGTTGGCGAAATTATATAGTAAAGCATTAAGTTCCTCAGAAGTATTAGCAGCGTACAATCAGTTTTCTAATCGTACAAAATTAGAGCAAGTAAATGCTTTATATGAAGAGATTGGAAAAGTGAAAGAAGTGTTAGCTGGTACGTATGAATTTGGTGATAAGCCAGGTCAATATTCAAAAGAGGCATTTCAAGAATTAGAGAAAAGCTATAATAATGCAAAGCAAGTGTTTGAAAGTGTAGCAAGTACAGGAGAACAAATTGTTCAAACGTATAATGAATTAAAAACAGCAAACCAAACATTTGTACAATCAAAGGTAGCAGAAGAGCAGCCAAAAACACCGAAAGAAAAATTACAAGCGAATATTGAATCTGCAAAAGCTTTAGTAAAGAAAGCACAAGATGGAAATGTAACAGACGGTTCTGTTAAATCATTAAGTCAAAAAATCACAGTTGCAGAATCGGTGTTAAAAGATAAAAATGTAAAAGATGAGTATGTAGAATCAATGAATCGTACGCTAGAGCATGCTATTTCACTTGTTGAAAAAAGCATCAACAAATAAGGTATAAGAAAAAGAAGCTTATCATGATAGGCTTCTTTTTTGTTATACTAAAAGTAGTATAGAAAAAGGAGCGAATAATTTGGAAGAGAAAAAGCTAAAGAGAATTCTTGAATATGTATGGATCGCCGTTGTGCTCCTTGTAGGATATTATTTATTAAAAGATAAAAGTATATGGGTTCTATTTTTAATGACATTTTTATTAGCTGGATTAGGAACGCTATTTATTAACTTTTTCTTTGATAGTGTAAACGCGTGGAGAAAGAAAAAGAAAGAGGCGAAGTAAGGGAGAAGAAGTATACAAAAAGTTGCAGGTTATGTACTAACTTGCATCGATATATTTTTCCCGCTATAAACGGGCAGTAAGACTCCCACCTCAAAATTTGGTGAATACGAGGAAGGCAGTGGGGAGACAACTGCCCGTAAAAGCCCGATTGGTGAGAGATGGACAACGCCCCTCACTGATTAAAGTTTCACTTTATCATTTTACAGTCGTTAACGAAAAAACATTATAGAACATGAAAATAGCTCGCCTTTATTATAGGCGAGTTATTTTTTATGCTTCTTTTTTCTCATCACCTGTTTTTTCAGTAGCTAAATGACTTCACTTTGGACTCTCCCCCATTTTTCATCTCCATAACTGCGAATAGTGTGAACCGATTGGAAAAGAGTACGTAAGAGAATGAAGGTACAGTTATGGTATGTGGTTTTTTGAAATTTCCGGATTGATTTTATTTTAAATCTCAATATTCCGTCAAATAAAACTTTAACAAATAAAATGCTGGTTTTAAGGAGAAACTATGTGCAGAAATAGATGCAGGTTAACAAAAAGATTTATTTTATATAGTAGGAGAAGATGCTATGTTATTTTATTTCGAACTTGTTGTCATTTTACTTTGTACGAAATTAGCTGGTGATATTAGCGTTAGGCTTGGCCAGCCTTCTGTACTCGGTAAATTAATCGTTGGTATTATTATCGGTCCTGCTGTGCTTGGTATTATTAATAGTTCAGAACTTATTGATGAGCTTAGCGAGATCGGTGTTTTGCTACTTATGTTTATGGCGGGACTCGAAACAGATTTAGAAGAGTTAAATCGGAATTTAAAAGCGTCATTTGCAGTAGCGGCTGGTGGAATTATTTTTCCTTTCATCGGTGGATATGTAACGGGACTGCTTTTCGGATTGATGCAATCCCACGCTATTTTTTTAGGATTATTACTTTGCGCAACATCGGTTAGTATTACGGTGCAAACGTTAAGAGATTTAGGGAAAATGAATACGAGAGAAAGTACAACGATTTTAGGAGCAGCTGTATTTGATGATGTGATAGTCGTTATTTTATTAGCATTTGTAATGAGCTTTTTAGGAACGCAAGATGTGAATATAACACTTGTCATTGCAAAGAAAATTATTTTCTTTGTAAGTATCGTTTTTATCGCATGGAAAGTTGTTCCGTGGATTATGAAAATGCTCGTACCACTTCGTGTATCGGAAGCGTTAATTAGTGCGGCTCTTATTATTTGTTTCTCTTTTTCGTATTACAGTGAAATGATGGGAATTGCAGGTATTATTGGAGCATTTGCAGCAGGAATTGCAATTTCTCAAACAGAGTATAAGCATGAAGTGGAGCATAAAATTGAACCGATTGCTTATGCGATATTTGTACCAATTTTCTTCGTAAGTATCGGAATGGAAATTACATTTCAAGGTATCGGGAGCCAACTTTGGTTCATTATCATTATGACGCTCATCGCAATTTTCACAAAGTTAATTGGATCGGGTTTAGGAGCAAGACTAACGGGATTTAATTTACAATCTTCTATTAGTATTGGGGCAGGGATGGTATCGCGCGGTGAAGTAGCGCTTATCATTGCAGCAAATGGACTTGCAGCAAATTTATTAGCGCAAGAAAATTTCACAGCGATTGTCATTGTTGTCATATTAACGACAATTATTACACCGCCGCTTTTGAAGAAATATTTTGTATAGAGAGAACGGGCTTATCTTATATAGGTAAGCTCTTTTTTTTATCGCAAAAAGCAATGGTTATGTAGCATGAATAGGTTGTAATTATGGTAAAATCTACGTATATGCTAGGGTAAGGAGAGAAATTGATGAAGATTACCGAATTTACGATACGGGAAAGCCCACGCAGGACTTTAGTCCGTCTTTAGACGTGGTATGAAAGCATCGTTTTTGCATAGCAAAACAGGGTATACTTTATTCATAGTCATGCAAAAGACTCTAAAACGACTGTTCTCTGAAAACAGAATACATATGAGGTTGGGTAGCAAATTCTTCTACTCCGTAAAATGTATTAAGTCGTCATGCAAAAGACGTAAAAACATGTGAGAACCAACAATCTGTACGGTATGGTCACAGTACCGTAGCCCACGAACCTATATGGTCTGTTGTGGGAGTGGTGATGGCACACCGCAATCTTGCACGTCAGCGATACCAGAAATGGACTTCGCCTTTGGTAGCAAGAATCCCACTGACGTTAGTCAGCTGGCCCCTTTAGGGGTGGGAGTGTCAAGAAGGGAAAAGTTATAGGCGTAGTTATACTTCTTTCATTGTGCATACCATTTATTATAGGAAAAGAATCAAAGGTGAAAGATTTTCCAGTTTCCATGTTTTCTTCTCACGTGGAAGGCCGTTATCCACAAGAATATAAATACACTGCATTTTTGCCAGACTTTGCAGTTTGGATAAATGGATGGGAAAAGAAGTGGACGGAAGGGAAAAGAACCGTTTATCAAAAAGGGAAGCGTATTGTAAATGTGTTTCATCCTCCTGGTGATGATGGCTATTATCTTCATGAAGAAGTGGAATATACGAAATAAAAAGTAGCCACAAGAAGTGGAGGTTAAATGGTGAAAGCTTCAACATTACTATTTAAAATTGAAAATAATATGGATCAATTTTCACCAGCTGAGAAGAAGGTTGCCATGTATATAATGGGGAACGCAGAGATTGTTCCGAATTTAACGACGAAAGAAGTGTCTACAAATGCAGGAGCGAGTGAAGCGAGTGTTGTACGTTTTTGTAAAACAATCGGTATTGGAAGCTTTAAAGCATTTAAGCTAGCACTCGTTCGTGAATTAACAATTGCTGATTATAATATTAACGATTTTTCAGTGATGAATACAGAAGATGGGCCGTACGATTTGTTCAATAAAGTTACATATGTGAATAAAGCTGCAATTGAGGCGAGCGTTACTGCGATAGATAAAAAGGAACTTGAGAAAGCAGCAAATAGTATTGTGAAGGCTGGCAAGATTATATTTTATGGTGTAGGTGGATCAGCTACACCGGCAATGGACGGAGCTTATAAATTTACTCGGCTTGGATTTACTGCGATGATGCTATCTGATTTTCATATGATGTTGCCACTTGTAACGAATTTAAAAGAGGGAGATATATTTGTGGCGATTTCAACTTCTGGGCGGACGAAAGATGTGCTCGAAATGGCGCAATATGCGAAGAAGCGAGGAGCTACAGTTATTGCGATTACGAAGCTAGATCAATCATCTCCTTTATATAAAGCGGCAGACATTCGCCTTTGTATGCCGGATGTAGAGCAAGATCATCGTATTGCAAGTATTGCTTCACGAATGACGCAACTGAATATGATTGATGCTTTATACGTTATTACTTTTAATCGTATTGGTAATAATGTGATAGATCAATTTATGGAGACGAGAGAAGAAGCAGTAAGGCTACGGAAGTTAAAGTGAAAAGATGGGGCAACCCATTTTTTTTTGTGGCCGGACATAAATTTGTCATGAAGAGAAATAAAATTTCATAAAATAAGAAAGTGATATTGATTTTAAATTTCTTAAAGTTATAATTAAATTGTGAAATTAAATTTCAAAGAGGGTGGCAATATGTTAGAAAATTTATCTACAGAACATCGCAATGAAAAGACGATGAATTTAGATGAGATGAGTATAAAAGAAGTTTTACAAAGCATGAACCAAGAAGATCGAACTGTTGCGCTAGCAGTTGAAAAAGAGATAGAACAGATTGAAAAAGTTGTCCAAACTGTTATTACATCTTTTGAAGAAGAGGGCCGATTAATTTATATTGGTGCTGGTACGAGTGGCCGTTTAGGTATTTTAGACGCAGTGGAATGTCCGCCGACATTTGGCACAGATGACAAAATGGTGCAAGGATTTATAGCAGGTGGATTGAAAGCGTTTACTAAAGCGGTAGAGGGTGCTGAAGATCGCGAGGAGTTAGCGGTAGAAGATTTAAAAAGTATTGGGTTAAACGAGAAAGATACGGTTATTGGAATTGCAGCAAGTGGTAGAACACCTTATGTAATTGGCGGATTGAAATACGCAAATAGCGTGGGAGCGAGTACAGCTAGTATTTCCTGTAATAAAAATGCTGAAATAAGTAAATATGCAAAACTAAATGTGGAAGTGGAAACAGGCGCAGAAATTTTAACAGGCTCAACTCGTTTGAAGGCCGGCACAGCGCAAAAGTTAGTACTGAATATGATTTCTACAGCGTCTATGATTGGTGTAGGGAAAGTATATAGAAACTTAATGGTAGATGTTCAATCTACCAATGAAAAATTGGTAGAACGCTCAAAACGAATTGTTGTTGAAGCGACAGGCGCTAGTTATGAAGTAGCTACGGAGTATTATGAGAAAGCAGATCGAAATGTGAAAGCTGCAATCGTTATGATATTACTACAGTGTGAATATGGGGAAGCACTAGAAAAATTAAAAGAGGCAAAAGGATTTGTGAAGAAAGCACTTTAAACTCTGGGGAGGGGGATTCTATTATGAAGAAAGAAGAGATAATGGCGAGTAGGATTACGGAGCAACTTGGGGGAATAAAAAATATTCGTGGTATTGCTCATTGTATGACGAGGTTACGATTAACGCTTCATGATGAAAGTAAAGTGAACATGGACCTTTTGAAAAAGGTTGAAGGTGTTATGGGTGTTATTGAAGATGAAACACTTCAAGTTGTCGTTGGTCCAGGAACGGTAAATAAAGTAGCAGCTGAAATGGAAGTTTTAACAGGACTCAGAATTGGTGAGGTTGCAGATCATCACCTTGAAGATCTCGGCCGGGAGATAAAGTCAGAGATGAAGAAGAAAAATAATACACCAGTGAAAAACTTTTTAAGAAAAATAGGAAGTATTTTCATTCCGTTAATACCTGGTCTTGTCGCATCAGGAATTATAAACGGAGTCGCTAACTTTGCGAAAAACGCAGGTGCTGATCCGAATGCAACATGGCTACAAATGTTACTTCTAATTGGCGGGGGTATCTTTACATTCTTAGGGATTTTAGTCGGTTGGAATACTGCGAAAGAATTTGGCGGGACACCAGTTCTTGGGGCAATTGCAGGTATTTTAATTTTCAACCCAGCGATGGCAAATGTAAAACTATTTGGTGAAGCGCTAGTACCCGGACGGGGCGGATTATTTGCAGTTATTTTTGCAGCATGGCTCATGGTTGTAGTTGAGAGACGAGTACGAAAAGCGGTGCCAAATGCAGTTGATATTATCGTAACACCTCTTATTACTGTATTAGTGGTAAGTGTAGTAACGATGTTAGCGATTCAACCAATTGCAGGCTTCTTATCTGAGGGAATTACAAACGGAATTAATGCTATTTTAAATGTTGGTGGAGCATTTGCAGGAGCGGTGCTTGCCGGAACGTTTTTACCTCTCGTTATGGTCGGATTACATCACGGTTTAACACCGATTCATATGGAATTTATTAATCAAACTCACGTAACGCCTTTATTACCAGTACTCGCAATGGCTGGCGCGGGGCAAGTAGGAGCAGCGATTGCTATTTATGTGAAAACAAAAAATAAACGACTTCGAAATGTGATTAAAGGTGCATTACCAGTCGGTTTTTTAGGAATTGGTGAGCCGTTATTATACGGGGTTACATTACCACTTGGGAAACCGTTCCTTACTGCTTGTCTAGGTGCAGCTGTCGGTGGTGCATTCCAAGCAGTTATGAAAACAGCTGCACTCGGAATCGGCGTATCAGGATTATCATTAATTCCGTTAATTGCTGATAATAAATATTTATTATATTTCTTAGGGTTAGTAATTGCATATACTTTTGGATTTATCTTTACGTACTTCTTCGGATTTAAAGAAGAAATGGCAGAAAACATATAGAGAAAGGGATTCCTTTCTCTTTTTTTATATTAATAGAAGGAGAGATTTATATGATAGGAGTTTCAATTTATCTTTCAAAAGAGCGAGTAGAGAAGCAAGAACAATGGTTAAAAACAGTGAAAGAAAACGGATTTTCATCTATTTTCACATCTCTTCACATTCCAGAAGACGATCCGAATACGTATAAAGAGTTAATACAAATACTTGGGGAACAAGCGATGAAGTATGAAATGGAATTAATGGTCGATGTCTCTCCAAAATCTTTACATCACTTAGGAATGACATATGAAAATGTGGAAGAGTTAGTCGAGTGGGGCATTACTGGTTTACGAATGGATTACGGCATTGCTCCAAAAGAAATAGCACGCGTATCTCATAAGATGAAAGTGGCTTTAAATGCGAGTACGATTACAGAATCATTTTGGAAAGAGTTACTTGTGGAAAGTATAAGAGTAGATCATGTAGAAGCGTGGCATAATTTTTATCCGCGTCCAGAAACAGGACTAGCCAAATCATTTTTGAAAAAACAAAATAAGTATCTACATGAGTGCGGAATAAAAACGATGGCATTTATTCCTGGAGATGGTGTAAAACGAGGCCCTTTATTTGAGGGTTTACCAACTTTAGAAAAGCATCGCTATATGCGCCCGCTTGAAGCATATTTAGAACTTATTCAAGAATGTGATGTCGATAAAGTGCTAATTGGAGATATAAGCGGGAGCCTAGAAAGTGTACAAGAAATCGCGATGGCGCGTAATGGGATTATTCCAGTGCGATATGAGTCATTTATAAATGAAAGTGAAGTATTAAAAGTGGTAGAGCAAGTGCATACAAATAGGTTAGATCCGGCTCGTGATGTCATTCGCTCTGTAGAATCGCGTGAAGAAAATAAAGTTGTATTACAACCGATGAATACAATTTCAAGAAAACGAGGCAGTATTACAATTGATAATGAATTGTACGGTAGATATGCTGGGGAGATGCAAGTTGTTATAAATGATTTGCCTACAGATGAGAAGGTGAATGTTGTCGGAATGGTTGTGGAAGAGGACATGTCGTTATTGCCTTATATTGGTGCTGGAAAAAAGTTTCAACTTTTTCTGTGCGATAGAGTAAAAACTTGAATGAGCGCTATTTTGTAAAAAACATTATTCGTAAAACGGATAATGTTTTTTGTTTTCTTTCAAAAAAGTATTTGACGAATGAAAAGAAATATCGTATTGTTTTGTCTTGTGAATAAATGTTCACCATAACAAAACAAAAAGGAGAGCTCAGAATGAATCAATATATTGGTAATTTAATTATTCGTATCGTGTTAGGAGTTACGTTTTTTGCACACGGTTTAGCAAAGTTTCAATCGGGTATCGATAACGTAGCAGGATGGTTTACAAGCATCGGCTTACCAGGTGGTCTTGCATACGGCGTAGCAACAGTTGAATTAGTAGGTGGTATATTATTAATTATCGGTTTAGGTGTGAGATATGTAGGATTGTTATTCGCTCTTATTTTGGCTGGAGCTATCGTAAAGGTAAATGGAGCAGCAGGCTTATTAGGAGATGGAAAGAATCCGGGATATGAATTAGATCTTGCATTATTATCGATGGGTGCGTATTTATTCGTTGTAAAAGCAGAAGGATATGTAGATCGTTTCTTAAAAGAGAAAGTAATGAAAACGAAGTAAATTTCACTTTTAATGTGTTGACTTGACGACTTGGTGTAACTATAATGATTACATCAAGTTAATTAATAATAAAATGATTCGTATATTTTTTTATTCAAGTTGTAACTAAATTAGTTACAACTTGAATAAAGCTTAAAGAATAAAGAAATATAAAAGAGTAAATAAAAAGTGGAGGAAATAACATGTCAAAATTACATTTAGAGGTTTTTACAGGATCTAAGCAAGCATTTCAAGTTACATCCACAATTGTATATGGAGAAAAAGATGCAATTCTTATCGATGCACAATTTTTATTAAGTGATGCGCACCGTTTAGCAGCTCAAATTATTGAAACGGGAAAGAATTTAACTCATATTTATGTGACTCATTTTCACCCGGATCATTATTTCGGATTAAATGTATTACATGAAGCATTTCCAGAAGCGAAAATTGTAGCGTTACGAAATACAGTAGAAGATATTCGCAATACGTTTGAAAAGAAAGTGGAACAATGGAAACCATCTATTGGGCATAATGTTCCTCATCAACCAATTATTCCAGAGGCATTAACAGAAGAGAAATTAATTTTAGAGGGGAACGAGTTAATCATTAAAGGTGGCCTGCAAGGTGACACGCCGAATAATAGTTATGTATGGATTCCATCATTAAAAGCTGTTGTTACAGGAGATATCGTTTATAACAATACTTTCGTATGGACGTTAGAAACAGATGCTGAAGCTCGTCATAAATGGTTAGAAACATTAAGTGAAATTGAAAATCTTCATCCTGAAATTGTTGTAGCTGGACATCGTGATTATGATGCACCAAATACAGCAGATGCGATTAAGCATACTCGTAAATATTTAGTAGCATTTGATGAAGTCCTTGCAGGAAATCCTTCAAGTGAAGAAATTCAAACGGCAATAAAGGAACGATTCCCGCACGTTAAAGCGTTAGAAATTGGACTTGTTTTAGCAGCAAACGCATTTGGGGTGAAAAAATAATGGTACAAAAAACAAATTTAGAAATTGTTCGAAGCACATATGAAGGACCATCTTCTTCAAATGCAAAACATTTAGCGGAAGCTCTCTCTGAAAAAGTAGAGTGGACAGAGGCAGCCGGTTTTCCGTACGGCGGAACGTATATTGGTGTAGAAGCAATAATGGAAAATGTATTTAGCCGTTTAGGATCAGAATGGGATAATTATAAAGCGAGTGTAAATACGTACCATGAAGTAAACGGAAAAGATGTAATCATTGCTGAAGGTGTTTACTCAGGAGTTTATAAAGAGACGGGAAAATCCTTTGAAGCAGACTTTGTTCACGTATGGAAACTTGAGAACGGAAAAATCGTGAAGTTTAGGCAGTATGTGGATAGTTATATTGTACGAGAAGCGATGAAGGCTTAAAATAAAATAAGGAAACAAATGGAATCGACTATGTGCAGGCGATTCCATTTGTTTATGTAATTATTAGGGGGAATGTGGAGTACATAATATGAAAAAATGGATAATAGGGACAATTACAATGATTGTAATTGCGGTAGGAGCTTTATTCGGTGTTACTAAATTTCTTAATTATATAGAGGAGGAGGAGAAGAGCCTTAAAGTACAAAAAGTGATGGATCAACAGGAGAAGAGGGTAAAGGAAGAAAAGCCACAAGTTAGTGAAGATGAAATTATTTCTACAATGCATAGGATGGTACATCAAAAAGTGAAATCCTCTGAGAAATGGGGATTTATCGAAATGACAAATAAGGAAATTAGTAGTGCGAAAAACGCAGTAGAAAGCAGTACTAATTTAAAATATAAATCAAAGCTGCTTTCTACGTTGGAGCGCTGGGAGAAAGGGGATTTTTCACAAACGGTTGAGGAGCATAACTTTTTGTGGGAAATTCAAGGTGGTGATACTGGAAAGGCAACAGAACGCTTATCGCCAGAAGAAGAAAAACAGTATGTGAAAGAAATGAAAGGTAAATAAAAACATCGCCACTCTGGTGGCGATGTTTTTTCATTAAGAATGCTTTCGCACTAAAGCTCTAGTTGGCTGAGCAGTCATAGTTTTGAAATGTGAAAATAAATAACATCCTGTCACGACGATAATTGTTCCGAAAATTTGAATCCATGTTAGTTCTTCTCCGAGGAAAATAAATGCTAAAATAGCTGTAAAAATTGGATTGAAATTTAGAAAAACACCTGATGTAGTAGCGCCTAATTTCTGTACACCAATGTTCCAAAATACCATACAAAGTACTGTTGAAATGAGTCCTGTATATAAAAGTGATGTAATGAAAGAAGAATTGATATTGGAAATAGTGAAGTTCCCTATGTTAAATGGAAGCAATAAAATGACGCCAAAAATGCCAGAATATAACGTCGCCATTAGTGGTGTAACTGTTTTTGTTGCCCATTTACTGCAAACAGAATAAATGCCCCAAATACAAACAGCCGCAATCATCCATAAATCTCCGCTATTAAAATGTAGTGAAAATAAAAGTGCGAAATTTCCTTTTAAAAGGACGAGCATAACCCCGAAAAATGAAAGAATCATAGAAAGAATTTGAAATGTATTTACTTTTTCTTTTAGAAATAACACAGAGAATAATGCAATCGAAATAGCGCTTAATGTAGAAATAAGTCCTACATTCGTTGCGGATGTTTTTTCTAGTGCTAAAAATTGAAAAATGTTAAAAAGAACGACTCCTGAAATTCCCATAAGTATTAACGGAAGTATTGCAGAGCGTGGTGGAATGATTTTCTTCTCTTTAAACCATACCATTGGTAATAAACAAACAATCGCAATAATCCATCTTAAACTTGTCAGTGTCATCGGAGATGCATGATCGACGAGTGATTTCCCAACAACAAAATTTCCTCCCCATAATAAGCTCGTTAATAATAATAAAAAGACGTAAAAATAAGGCATGCTAAAAACCCCTTTTTTGAAATAAGAATGAACTGTAAATAATTTTAGCATTTTTCTTTATTATCTAATATATTCTTTTGTATAATGGTTAAAACTCGATAAAATGTTTTGTTAGAAATCTTATTCACAGAAAAATATTCAGTTTTATATAAGTTATGGGATGTTTCTTCGAATAATCATCGGTAAGAAAAAAGGAGGAATTTTGATGGAGTCATCTGTTATTAAAGTGCTTGATGATTTGGATGTAAAAATTTTAGATATATTGCAGAAGGAGTCACAAGTAAGTAATGCAGAGCTAGCACGCCGCGTTAATTTATCACCGGCTGCTATGCACGCAAGAATAAAAAGATTAGACGGGGAAGGATTCATTGATAAGCAAGTTGCGATTTTAAATCAAGAAAAGCTTGGGTTTGATTTATTATGCTTTATTTTTATGAGTACGAATATTCATCAATCAGATAAGCTAGAAGTGCTGGAAAAAGAATTAGAAGCGATGCCTGAAGTGTTAGAATGTCACTGTTTAACAGGAGAGTATGATTATTTATTAAAAGTTGCAAATCGTGATCGTAAGGAACTGGAGCAGTTTATTAGAAAGCTGAATAAGTTAGGGATTACACGGATACAGACAAGTTTAGCACTGCGTGAAATTAAATATTCGACGGTATTGCCGATACGAAATGAGGAACCAAGCATTGATTAGATTGCTTGGTTTTTGTTTGTGTAAAGTGAAACTTTAATCCGTGGGGGTTTTGTTCATCCCCCACGGATTATTAGCCTTCACCAATCGGGCGTTTACGGGCAGTTGATCTCCCACTTAACTTCTTTGCTTCAGCCGAATTTTGAGGTGGGAGTCTTACTGCCCGTTAATGCGGGATAAAATTCAGAAAAGTGATTGACGGAGAGAAAAGAGAGATGTATTATTATATGAAATTATGTATTAATATGTATTTGCTCTTATAAATATTATGGTGCTAGGTAAGGGGATATAATATGAAAATCTTTAATGCGGTTACAAGTGATGTGAAAGAAATTTATAATCTCATTGAAATGTATGCAAAAGAGGGAGTTGTTTTACCGCGGTCTATTCTGTCTCTCTATCAATATTTACAATGTTTATATGTCATGAAAGAAGGAGAGAAAATTATTGGAGTTGCTGGTTTACATGTGTTAGGAGAGGATCTTGCAGAAGTACGGTCGTTAGTAGTTTCGCATACATATGCAGGAAAAGGGATAGGGCGTATGCTCGTGAGTCATGTGATGGAGGAAGCGACGAAAATAAATGTAAAAAGAGTGATTTCTTTAACGTATGAAACAGTATTTTTTCAAAAGTGTGGATTTGATTTTGTAAATAAAGAATTGCTGCCAGAGAAAGTATGGATTGATTGCAGACATTGTCCAAAAGTCAATTATTGTGATGAGGTGGCGATGATTCGTTATGTTGGATGAAATTCTAGAGAAAAAGCACC
Source organism: Bacillus cereus (assembly GCF_015071065.1). Classification (GTDB taxonomy): domain Bacteria; phylum Bacillota; class Bacilli; order Bacillales; family Bacillaceae_G; genus Bacillus_A; species Bacillus_A cereus_BA. The sequence goes on from NZ_VOVA01000006.1 coordinate 85,765, forward strand.
CACTATTATTCAAATAATAGTGGGTATCTATATTTTAATACAAAATGAGATGGTATTAGGAATTTGAATTCGTTTTTCTCACGGCAAAATTATAAAGTGGATCTCTAAGTTCATAGTTATACGTAGAACCATCGACAAGTCCTACAACTTTATCGTTATCATAAAGGTCGAGCATAAATTGTGCCATTTGTTTTGCAGTATGAAATTTAGGTACAACACTATCATATTGAAACTCATCAATATCAAATGAACGTTTCGCAAATTCTGTTTCAGTTGCAGCAGGAGCTAAAACTTTTGCTTGTAGTTTTGCACCTTGTTCTTTCAGTTCGTGAGATAGTCCTTCTGTAAATGCACTTACATAGAATTTCGTAGCACAGTACGTAACAGCATTTGCAACAATCGTGTATCCACCGCCTGATGAAACGTTAATAAGCTGTGTTCCTTCGGTCATTGAATAATCTCGAACGAAAAGGGAAGATAGTATTGTTAGTGCTTCTATATTTACATGCAACATCGTTTCTATCTTGTTTAAATTTTGTTCAGCAATTGAGGCGAAATTACCAAAACCTGCGTTGTTAATCCACGTTTCGATTTGAAAACTTTGTAGACTTTCATAAAATTTATAAACTTCTTCAGTGACGGATAAATCAGTTCTTCGAATGACAACATCCAATTCCGGATTCATTTCGTTAATTTTCAATTTTAATTCTTCTAATTCTGCTTGTCTTCGAGCTACAAGTATTAAGTTTTTTCCGCGAGATGCAAAGGCTAAAGCGGACTCATAGCCAATTCCTGAACTAGCGCCAGTAATAACAGTATATTTCATATAAAAGCCTCCTAAATTCAAATTAATTTATTATGGTTAGATTGTATTTGTTAGAGTATACTCTAAGTCAAATGTTTTTTATAAAGTGAAACTTTAATCAGTGGGGGGGTGTTCATCCCCCACTGATTATCAGCCCTCACCAATCGGGCGTTTACGGGCAGCCCGACTCCCACCTTGCTTCTTTGCTCCAGCCGAATTTTGAGGTGGGAGTTTTACTGCCCGCAAATAGCGGGATAATTTGGATAAGGCAGTAAAATATATGAGAGTAAATGGCGTGTGGAGGGAGTATGATTATGTACACAATTAGCGAGGTAGCTAAATTATTAGGAGTGAGCACACATACATTACGTTATTATGAAAAGGAGAATATATTAATTGCAAATCGCGATGCAAATGGGAATAGATTGTATGAAGAGTCACATATAAAGTGGTTGCAGTTTGTAATGAAGTTAAAACAAACACAAATGCCGATAGCAAAAATAAGAGAATACGCTAGATTATATACAGAAGGTGAGCATACAACCGGAGCTCGTTTACAACTTTTAGAAGATCATAAAAAATCTATTCAAACTCAAAGAGAAAACTTAGAAGTTACAGAGAATATGCTTGAAAATAAAATTATTGCATACAAAGACTCGTTGGAAAGTAAATAGCGTACAAAATATTTTGTTCTTTGTTGCATGTTGAAAAGGGAGTACAGGTCTTTGTTTTGGAATTTATCTATGAGTATTTTATTATAATGTGCCGATAAATTAAAAAGGAGCAGTTAGCTAAAAGCAACTGCTCGATTCAAAGGGATCTCCAAGGGGGAATGGAGAAAATATTTTGTTACTACCATTATTGACAGATTATTAAGAAATATACATGTGAATTTAAGAAATTTAAAATATTTTTGGGTTAATAGAATCCGGGTGTTGACATTTTATCAATTGGTCATGTAGAATGTTTATGAATGACATTCAGTCATTTTTTATGTGAAAGGGTGTAGATAAGTAACTTTTATATGTAGTTAGCTTAATAACGGAACAAATATAAGGATAAATGAGGATGATATTGGTTTTTTAAATAGTAGTTAGCGTGAGATTATATTTTTTAAATTAAAAATGACTGACGGTCAGTCAGTAAAAAATAGAAGGTGAGAGATATGAAAAATAAAGCTTGGTTATATGTCATATTAACATGTATTTTTGAAGTCTTTTGGGTGTTTGGTTTTAATACGGCCCACACTTGGTGGCATTGGGCCATTATTGTAGGAGTTATCGCTGTTGATTTTTACTTCCTATCGAAAGCGTGTGAACATCTTGCAACAGGGACTGTATATGCTGTGTTTGCCGGAGCTGGTACGGTAGGTACTTTCCTAATGGATGTATTCCTTTTCGGCGGCAGTTTCAGTGTAGGAAAACTATTCTTTATCGTGATGGTCGTAGCGGGCGTTATCGGTTTAAAATTGGCTGATAATAAAGAAGAAACAGTGGAAGAAACTATGGAAGGAGCTGCTTAAAAATGGGTTGGATTTTCGTATTTTGTGCTGCAATTAGTGAAATAGTTGGTGTGATAGGCCTTAAAATGTATAGTAAAGATAAGACGTTAGCAAATGGAGCGATTTATATAGGTGGATTTGCAACTTCCTTCGCGTTTTTATACACATCTTTCTTGTTCTTACAAGTAAGTGTGGCTTATGCGGTTTGGATTGGCATTGGGACTGCCGGAGCAGTGTTATTAAACATGTTCCTGTTTGGAGAATCGAAAAGTAAAGCTCGTATCATTAGTGTAGCCCTTATCGTATGTGGAGTTACGGGATTAAAGGCTCTTTCATAAGAAAATGATATTAAAGTTGAATCTCCTAACGATTTGTTGGGAGATTTTTATTATGAAAAGTGCACTATAATTGACAGTACAGCTAGTTATTTTATAAAATGAGTGACAGTCATTCAATACGCGTGTGAAAGGGTTTAGATGATGAATAAAAAAGAAAAAATTGTCTATGCAGCTATTGAAGTATTTCAGGAAAAGGGCGTTGAAAAAACGAAGATTTCTGATATCGTGAAATTAGCTGGCATTGCGCAAGGAACTTTCTATTTATATTTTCCTTCTAAGTTATCTGTTATGCCTGCAATAGCAGAAGTGATGGTTGAGAAGATGATACTTGCAGTGAAAGAAAAAGTACAGAACGATGCACCTTTTTCAAGTAAAGTTGAGCAGGTAATAGATGCAGTGTTTAACTTTATAGCTGAATATCGTGAAATACAAGCATTAATGTATGCGGGCCTTGCATCTACTGAACATATAAAAGAATGGGAAGCTGTATATGAGCCTCTTTATATATGGCTAAGCGAATTTTTAAGTGCTGCAAAAGAATCAGGTGAAATTCGCGATTCGGTTCACGCAGAGCGAACAGCAAAGTTATTTATCGCTCTTGTTGAATCAGCAGCGGAACAAGTTTATTTATATGATCATAAAGATGATGAGCAAGTCGAGCTACAAAAGGCAGAAGTACTAGATTTTTTAACACATGCACTACATATAAAGAAGTAGTAAGATGAACCTGTCTGAAAAAGGTAGGTTCATTTCTATGAAAAACTGAATGATAATCATTCACCCTGTACTTATGTATGTGTGGAAGGATAGAGTGAAATTTTAATAAGTGAGGGCAATATCCACTTTTTATGAGCTCACGAATAGCGGGATAAAGAGAAAGTTTCCTGGGCATTATTTTTGAGAGGAACTTACGGGAAGAGGTGTTAAAAAGTGAAGAAACCGATAAAAGAACAAAAGATGGTATTAATCATTCTTTTGAGTAATATATTTATCGCTTTTTTAGGGATTGGATTAATCATTCCGGTTATGCCATCCTTTATGAATGATATGAATTTAACAGGAAAGACGATGGGCTATCTCGTTGCAGTATTTGCAATGGCTCAGCTTATTACTTCACCAATTACAGGCCGGTGGGTCGATCTTTACGGTAGGAAGAAAATGATAATCATTGGATTATTTATTTTTGGTGTTTCAGAGCTTCTTTTTGGATTAGGAAAAGATGTATGGATGCTTTATGCAGCGAGGGTGTTAGGCGGAATTAGTGCTGCGTTTATTATGCCGGGTGTTACGGCATATGTTGCTGATATTACATCTATTAAGGAGCGTCCAAAGGCGATGGGATACTTATCTGCGGCTATTAGCACCGGATTTATTATAGGGCCTGGAATCGGCGGGTTTATTGCAGAATACGGAATACGTGTACCGTTCTTTGTGGCAGCAGTTATAGCCTTTATAGCATGCATTATTTCTATATTTATTTTGAAAGAGCCGTTAACGAAAGAACAAATTGCAGAGATTTCTGCTAATACGAAAGAATCAAGTTTTATCGGGGATTTAAAGAAATCTTTAAATCCAATGTATGCAATCGCATTTATTATTGTATTTGTACTCGCTTTCGGTTTATCAGCATATGAAACAGTTTTTAGTCTGTTTTCTGATCATAAATTTGGTTTCACACCGAAAGACATTGCTGCCATTATTACGATTAGCTCAATCTTTGGGGTAGTTGTGCAAGTATTTATGTTTGGAAAATTGGTAGACATGTTCGGTGAGAAAGTATTAATTCAAATATGTTTAGTTGTAGGAGCAGTGTTAGCATTCGTTTCAACTATAGTCTTTAATTATTGGAGTGTACTTCTTGTTACTTGCTTTATTTTCTTAGCATTTGATTTACTTCGTCCAGCTTTAACGACGTTTTTATCGAAAGCAGCTGGAAAAGAGCAAGGATTCGTTGCTGGTATGAACTCAACTTATACGAGCTTAGGAAATATTGCAGGACCGGCGATGGGCGGAATATTATTTGATATAAATATTCATTATCCATATGCTTTCTCAGGCGTTGTTTTAATAGTTGGTCTCGGCATTACATTTATGTGGAGAGAGAAGCAGTTAGCTGAAAGTTTCGCGAAGTAATAAAACCCCTTACCATTGTAAGGGGTTTTTGTTTTACAAACTTAATCCAAACCGCTTTAATTCAATAAAAATCCCCTCTAATTGCTTTCCTTTATCCGTTAATGTGTATTCTACACGAGGCGGAACTTCTGGATATACTTTTCTCGTTATAATCCCTTGTGCTTCTAATTCTTTGAGGCGAAGTGATAATGTTTTCGGACTAATCCCATCCATTGATTTTTGTAAATCACTAAACCGTAATGTCCCTTCAATAAGAAGGTCACGAATAATTAAAAATGTCCATTTTGTACTAATTACGTCAAGAGTTTTAGCGATAGGACATGGGATTCCAGGTAAGCCTTTCGTTAATACAACCGGATCTATATTGTTCATGGAACTAGCCTCCATAAAAATTTTTTGAATGAATTTGCTTTATAGTATCACAAAACTATACTTTTGGTAACTATATGAAAAAAATATCACTACTTCCATAAAGGAAGTTAGTGCATATACAATAGCAATACGAAATACAAAGGGTTTGTATGAAGAGGAGGTGATTTCCATGGGTATAAAAAAGTTGTTTGCGTTCCTTAGTTTTTTTGTCATTTGCATTGTGCTTGTAGCATGTAGTGGTGAGCAAAAAACTGAAATTCAGTTATTAAAGGAAATGCCGAAGCCAAAAGCAATGACAATTGATCCTTCATTAAGTAAAAAGGAAGCGACAGAAATCGTGCATGCAGCTCAGCGTTTTTATGCATTTTGGGATACAGGTAAAGAGGAGCTTATTCCGCAGACTGTTTCTGAAAAATTTTTCGATAATACGTTGCCGAAAGGCCGTCCACAAGGCATTGAAGGATTAAAGTTTGCAGCGCAAAATTTTCGTAAAGTCGTTCCAGACATACATTGCGAGATTGAAGATTTGTTAGTTGTTGGAGATAAAGTAACAGCTCGTCTTTCTTTTACAGGAACTCATAATGGTCAGAAAATCAATTTTTTTGCGATTGATATTTTGCATGTGAAAGACGGAAAGGTAACGGAAGATTGGCATTTAGAAGATAATCTTACACTGAAACAGCAACTGGGCTTAATAGCTGAAGAGTAGATCATATAGGGGAGAGAAAAGCGATGAAAAATGTATTGATTATAAATGGACATGAAAAATACGGTTCGAAAGAAGGTCGATTAAATAGAACGTTAGTTGAGTATATGGTAACTGTATTAAGCGAGAATCATCATGTGAAAACAACAACGATTCAAGATGGCTACAATAGTAAAGAAGAACAAGATAAATTTCTATGGGCGGATGTTGTAATTTATCAAACACCAATTTACTGGTTTAGTGTTCCTGGATTATTTAAAACGTATATGGATGAAGTATATGAATATGGCTTGTTCTTTAAAGGTGCGGATGAATACGGAACAGGTGGTTTACTAAAAGAGAAGCAGTATATGTTTTCTACAACTTGGAACGCACCTGAAAAAGCATTCGGAGATAAGACGAAGTTCTTTGAAGGAGAAAGTTTAGAATCAGCGCTTAGTCATTTACATCGTGTGCAGAAGTTTCTCGGTATGAGTCCGTTAAAGAGTTTTGCTTGCTATGATGTGGTGAAAAATCCGGATATTGAGAAATTTTTGATGGACTTGAAGAATCATTTGGCTGAAGTAATTTAATAATAGTTTGCATCTTTGTGCGTAAAAAGGTTCATCTTTAAAAATGTAAAAGAAGGTACTACTAAGGATGTAGTACCTTCTCTTGCATTCATAAAAATTGCTTAGTTTTTCTTAGCTTAAAGTCTTCATAAGCGGAAATTAACCTTTTATGAAATACGTTGAAAATCTTTACTCATACAGGACTGTTTTAGTTTTTTTGATTTTATCAAATATTTAATATCAGAGGTGTTATCGTATGAAAGCTGAGTATGATAATAGTTAATATACTCAAATAATGCAAAAACATAAACAAATAGAGCGAATGATAGCCCGCCTAAAGGTAAGTGGGGATACCAAATTAAAAAATCGATAATAAACATAATAAGTCCTGTGATAATCAATCCGATATTTATTTTTTTTAGTATTTTTAAATATTGAATAATCCAAATAGGTGTAACAGATGTTTTTTCTTTTTTTAGTCTTTTCCACTTTACGTACCAGTAAAAAGTTCCTTGTAGTAAGAGAAACTCTAAAAGAAGAAATGAGACCCAAAAAGAATATAGGGAATATAAATATAATGTAGGATAAGCATAATTAAGTAAGTAACTTGTGAAAATAAAGGTAATGACTGAAAATAATTCACCTGTGTATAGATAGGAAAGCCTTTTTTCTAGGTTGCTTTTCATGGTTCTTCTCCTTTTATAAAAAACTTCACATTTTAACGCGGGGATGGCTGTATCCATAACTTCGCAAAATTTGCCCAACCGAATGAATCTATTGTTACATTTTTTAGAGAAGAGGGATATGTTTTCCTTTTTAAAACGTGATAGTTAAATAAAATGATGTGTTCTGCTTGTAAAAACTCTTCGATTTCATACATGAGCTCATAGCGCTTGTCTTTATTTCCTTCTAATAAAAAGGTATCTAGCAAACAAATAATTTGTTTTTCATAGTGCGGGTCCATGAACCGATTTACGAAGCAACTTTTATTTTTAAATACATTTAAGAATGCAATTTCATGATCGGTAGCAAATACTTCTCCCATTAAAATAATATCGGCATGTCTATCAATAGAACGATCCATATAATCTGAAACGAGAAATGGGTGAAGTTCTACGTGCACTCCTAATTGTTCGCAACGTTCTTTTAGGAAGTCTGCGTCATTTGCGCTATCTTTAAATGCGAAGAAGTAAATATGTATCGTCTCTCCATTATAGGTGCTCTTTTTCAAATACTCTTTTGCTTTTTCTAAAGAGTAGGATCTTCCCAGAGCTTGGCGGCTTCTTTCAGGGAAAAAGCTTGATGCAGCAATTGTTCGTCGCCCCTCTATATTACGAAGTATCGTTTCAACATCATATATTTCTCTCCAAGATTTACGAAAGTAAATGTCGTGGTGGGGACCAGGTTTTGTAAAGTTGAAGCCAGCATAAATACAGCCTATTTCTTCTATTTGTATGTCATGTCTTTCATTTTCATTCTCATTTGGTAATTCATAATCAGAATGTATTTTCACATGATCTGGAATACGCCAAAACTCAATACGGTCTAGTAATGCACGTTCTTTAAAATAATGCGTGAAAGCTTCTAGTACGATATTATCTTCAGAATAATGATTAAGTTTAAAAGGTCCAGTACCTATATAGTGATGATTTTGGATTACCGTATCATAGGGCAAAATTGCGAGTTGTATTGAACTTACATAATGTAAGAAAAACAAATTCGGTTTTGCTAAATGGAACCGTACTTGCAGTGGTGACGGTGTTTCAATTTGGACAATTTCCTGTGTTAACCATGTGTAAGGAGATTGAGCTTGCTGCAATCTTTCAAATGAAAATTGAACATCTTTAGAAGTTAAAAGAGTTTCATTATGAAAATGTATATCTTTTCGTAAATAAAACGTCCACGTAAGTTGATCCTGACTTAATTCCCACGTATGAGCAATGTGCGGTTCCATTTTTTCTGTAATATCGTTATAAATGACTAATGTATCAAAAATTTGGCTAATAAGATGACCCTCGGTTGTTACAGCCGTAAAAGCGGGATCTAATGGTAATATCTTTCTTGATATAGGGATCTTCAATATGTCATACATATCATTTGAAGGTTCGTATCCAAAATGATGATGTAGTTTATTTTCTATCTTTTTTTGAATTGCAAGAGGAAGGGGCTCTTTTAAAAGAAGAAAGACATCTTTTAATTTTTCTTGGGTTAACAGTTCATCTGTATAGGATTCAATCGCTTCTGCTAAAGTATGTGCAAATATAATTTCTGTTTTATTTCCGCGACCACGCCCTGGAGTCCAGTAAATTAGCTGTTCTTCGCTCATTTTCTTTAATAAAATCTTCACGTTTTTCGTACTGCAATATAAAACATCCGCTAATTCTTGTAAGCTATTTCGTATATGTTGTTGGTCTTGTGCATGCAACCTTAGTCTAATGTAATAATCCATAATTTTCATATGTATACACTTCCTTCTATAATAAAAGGGGAAACTCTTTAGAATATTCTAACCTTTTTCTTCCTCTTTTTCAAAGTAAAATGAATAAGCATAAGGAGGAGGAAACAATGGGATTTTGGAGTATGCACCGAAATATAAAAATTAGAATTATAACTTCGTTTTTAACACGTACTGTGTCCACAATGATTTTTCCATTTATGGCGATTTATTTTTCAATAAAGTTAGGTAGTGCTGTTGCGGGTGCTTTACTACTAATTAATGTAATAGCTTCATTAGTAATTGGTTTATACGGTGGGTATATTGGCGATCGGCTTGGGTGTAAAAAAGTAATGATTATAGGTCAAAGTATACAAGTCATTTCAATTGCTTGTATGGGAATTGCGAATTCGGATTATGTAGATTCACCTTGGTTAACGTTTTTGTTTATGTTAGGGAACAGTTTAGGATCTGGGCTTATGAATCCAGCAACCGAGGCGATGTTAATCGATGTGAGTACACCTGAAAATCGAAAAGTGATGTACAGCATTAACTACTGGGCTATTAACTTATCGATTGCGATTGGAGCGATATTTGGCGGATTACTATTTGAAAACTATAGATTCCAATTGTTTATCGTATTAACGGCTGTTGCTGTCATCACTTTATATATTATGGCTGTATATATGGAAGAAGTGTATGTGGCTCGAAAAACAGTAGCGAAGAAAAGCGTATTAAGAGATATGGCGGATAGTTATAAAGTTGTTATGAAAGACCGAGCGTTTTTAATTTTTTGTACAGCAAGTATATGTACATTATCTTTAGAGTTTCAAATTAATAATTATTTAGGGGTACGTTTGCAGAAGGAATTTGAAACGATTCACTTTTTCTTTGGAAATGGTTTTACGTTTGATTTAACAGGTATAAGAATGCTGAGCTGGATATCTACAGAGAATACAATTTTAATTGTATTATTTTCGGCGCTTGTTATTAAAATGTTGAAGAGCTTCAACGATTTAAAGATTTTATATGTAGGCTTATTCATTTATACAATTGGATTTACCATACTTGGAACGAGCAATAGCCTATGGATTTTATTAATTGCGGGGCTTTTCCAAACTGTAGGAGAGATGATGTATGTACCGGTTCGTCAATCTATTATGGCAGATATGGTGCCAAATGAGGCGAGAGGTTCTTATATGGCGATAAATGGAATGGTCTTTCAAGTGGCGAAAATGAACGGTGCATTAGGGGTTATGTTAGGTTCATTTATTGCCTCTTGGGGAATGAGTGTGCTGTATTTTATTGTTGGTATGAGCAGTATTTTATTATTTATGAAGGCGATCGGAAAAGAGAAGTATGAGGATGAGAAAGGAGTTTCTCAGATTGGATAAAGTTATCTAAAAAGCGAACCGGTTATGCTGGGACTCGCTTTTTAGATAGCTTCTAAAACGGATCAACTTCAGCTAAATTAGGATTGGCATTCGGGTTTGTTAATAAGTTTTTCAGTTCACCTACTTCTGAGAGAGCGACGAGAATATAACCACTAATGAGGACAATGAGTCCGATGACCCGTAATGTTTGCAATTTAATGTCACGGCTATTTTCTTCTGAGTTGTTTTGGGGCGTTGAAGGCGGATTGTTGTTCATAATAGAGCTCCTATCTTTTTTATTTATCCCGCTATTTGTGGGCGGTAAGACTCCCACCTCAAAATTCGGCGAATGCGAGGAAGTTAGGTGGGAGATAACTGCCCGTAAATGCCCGATTGGTGAAGGCTAATAATCAGTGGGAGATGGACAAAACCCCTACTGATTAAAGTTTCACTTTATATGTGCGAAATCATTATTTAACTTATGGATAGGAATCGTATAGTCATTTTCACTATATGAGAAATGCCTACGAAAAGTGATTAGAAATTTTAGGACGAGAAAAGAGGCTGCTGTGCGCAGCCTCTTTTTTAGTTATAAAGAAGAAATCCGTTTCTTCGTTTTTGGTACAATAATAAACTTTATCCATAGTACTCCGATTACTACAATGATCAAACTATGTAGTAATTGTCCTGTAGCAATGAGTATAACAACTGAAAATACAGCTAACTGAATGCTTATTAATGTGAAAAGTAAGCTGAGAAATTGATTCAGTCTTTCTTCAGTAGCAATCGGATATAATGCCACAATAATATTTCCCGAAAAATACTTCCACAGCGAACGAAGCTGCATAGAGATCATATATAGGACGCAGTAAGTGATAGCGCCTTTTACATATAGATTCGGTACGAAATATACGATAAAGGAACCGATAATACTTAAGCGAATATATATACCGAAATAATCATTCCCACGTAAAAACGATAGTGTATGTAAATAGAAGAAAGTAGCTTGTTTTTTATGTAGTAAAGGTTCAATCCAATTTGTAAGCCATTTTCTACCGTTTACTTGTTTTTTTAGCTGCGGAACATCAGTGAAGATGCTAGCGAATTGATAAAAGCGAATGTCCATTTTTTCTTCTTGCTCGATTACGTATTCCCACGGTATTCGTTTTGCGGGCTGTTTTTTTGTATATAGAAGTAGGAAAGCAAGAAGTAAGAGTAAGCCACCCAATACGATAACATTTGCTGCATAAAACAGCATGTAAAGAATAAGTGCATTACAAAAGGCGCGCACTATAAGCCATATGTTTTTTTCATGACTATCACGCCATATCCAATGTATGTATATATTCCAGCCTTTTAAAATCATTAAAACTATAAAGATTGTACATAAAAAAGGTACGGTTAGTTGTAATGATTGCATGGCAAGCGGTACGATAATAAGGAACATAAATACAAGCGGGAAAAGCTGAATGATGTAATTATATAGAAGAGATTTTTTGAAATAAGATGTTAATTTCTCTTCTAGTGCTAGTAAATAGACAGCGTCAGGTTTTTGAATAAATGTGCGAACTTGGCATCTCGTTATAATGAGTGTAAGTACGATCGTGATGAGTAATAAAGATATTCCTTTAGAAGGATCCGTTTTAAGAAACTTTGCGTAATAATATGCACCTACACATGAGACGAAGATGAAGCTATATAGCAAACCGTTAATCATACGTGCAAAGTATGTGATGGCATTTTGAATATGTTGTTGAAAGCGAGAGCTCCATAGTGATTCGATTGACATGTTTTTCACCTCTTTTTTCTATTATATATGTTTTATTAAGCAAAAAACGAGCAAATTGCGTTATGCAACTTGCTCGTTTTTCTTTTCTTTATTTTTTTTCTGATCACGATTCATTAATGGATAGAAGGCAAAGCCAATTACGAATAAACCAATTCCGAGAAGGAATGTTTTTATATCGGATGCTCCGGTTTTAATAACCCATAGTGCGTAGCAAATTGCGATCACTGCGACTATGCCATCCGTAATTCTTGCCCGCATTTCATTTTTATATGTTTCACCAGTTGCGACTAGCTTTAACTGGAAGATTGGTGAAACTAGATATGGAATGAGATAGGCTAAAGTTGATACGGTAATAACGAATGTATAAGCTTCCGCGATTGTTCCTGATAATGTTGAGAATAAGAACACTTGCGACATAATGTTTGTTAATCGTAGTGAGTAAATTGGACTTCCTTTTTTATTTGTTTTTGTGAAGAAGGAAGGGAAGAAACCTTCTTTCGCTGCTTGATAAGGTACTTCTGAGCTTAATAAAATCCAGCCTAATATGGAACCGAATAGGGAAGTAAGAGCAAGTAATGCCATAAGTTTCCCGCCGCCGTGACCCATTGCAGCGTTTAAAGCATCTGCTAATGGACGTTCAGAAGCTTGTAATTTATCAACGTGAAGTACACCCATTGTTAAAATTGTAATTCCTAAGTAAATTGCAACTGTAATTAGTAAACCAGCAACAGTGGCGCGTTTTACCGTTTTTGGAGAGGTAGCTCGGTTTGATAAAAGAACTGCTGATTCAATTCCGATAAATGCCCAAAGTGTTGTAAGAGCAGCTAAGTTCACTTGTGAAAGGAGGCCGTGTGATACGCCTTCTTTATCGATCATAGGTGTGTACCATTGCCCAAACTTTGAAGCTTCAAATGCAAATAAAGTAACGATGATGAATAGAAGGAATCCAGTTACTTTCGTTGTTGTTGCTAAAAAGTTTAATTTTCCAGCTCCACTTACACCGTTTGTTAAAATTAAATGTGTTCCCCATAGTAAGACGGAACAAATGGTAAATGTAATTAGTTTTCCAACTTCTATATCGAAAGAGCCAATTGAAAACAATAGACGTGTATCTTTCATAATCGGGAAGAAGAGTGATAAATATCCCGCGAAAGATGTAATAATGGCAACGTTACTTGCCCAGTTTGCTACCCAATATCCCCACACCATACTGAAACCAGCCATTTTCTTCTTTTTTGGTGATGAAAATAAAGCATATGCATGACTTTGTGGTCCTGTCGTTAAATCAGGACGACGAATTGCTAAATTACCGAAAACAAGAGCTAGCATTAAAACACCAAACCCTGTTGTTAACCAAGCTAAAGTGACACCGAGTGGGCTTGCTGTTTGTGCCAACGTACTTGGTACCATGAAAATACCAGCGCCAACCATGTTACCGACAACGAAAGCTGTTAGTACCCAAAAGCCCCATTTTTTTTGTTGCATAGAAAATACCTCCAAAGTTAGTATAACCAAGTCAAGCGAGGAGATATGTATGTCTTCCTAAGTCAGGAAGAGAAGTTCCAAACAAAACAAAAAAAGCACGTAAACTTGCCGCTACATGCTTTCTATCTTATAAGAAACCCACGCGACATACCTCTCGATAGCTCTCCACAAACGAAACGTTTGTGACAGTTCTGCACTTATTAAATGCAGACCCAGCAAGCGTGCATGGTGGACACATCTTACTTCGGCAACCATTCCTTTCTCATTCATTCATCAATGCCACTACATCTCCTGAAATGATACTCTTAATGATTGCAACCTCTACCTCACCGAGATACGAATGAGGATTTATGTATTAAATTAACATGTTTAAGAGTAACAAATGTATTTTTATACGTCAATGGATATAGCAATAATCAGATTATAGGGAAGAGTTTGTTATTAAGGGGTGGAGGGTTTGAAACGAATTCATTGAATAAATATATATTGAATTTTTAACAGGAAATTTACTTTTAATGGGGATGGAGAGTATTTAAATGATACGTGCTTATAGTGAAAAAGAGGATAGAATCGGTATGTTAAATTTAATAAAAAGTATGGGGATAGAAGAAGAGGTAGGTTCCTTAGATGATATTGTATCGAATTCCACGCATTTTCTTTTATATAACCAAAATGGGATTGAAGGGTTCGCATATTCATCTTTTTATACAAATAGTAATGAAGAGTCTATTGCTCAAATAAGTGTGTATGTGGAACAGGGTTCTCGATTGAAAGGTATTGGTTCTGCATTATATAAGGCAATAGAAGAGTTGATTTTTAAAATGAATCCGGATTTTGTGTGCACTTATATGAGAACAGAATCAGAAAATTGTATTGGTTTTGCTAAGAAAATGGGATTTGAAAGATGGTGGGGATCACTTGAATTGATATATAAGGGAGAGAGCTTTCCTGAAACGAATATGACGTTTATTAAATATGAGGATAGATTTTTTGAGCAGTTTGTAACAATGGTACAGGAATGTTATTACGAATTGCATGAAATGAATGATATGAAGCCTTATCTTGCTCCGAAAGATAGTATAAAGAAATACAAATTGAACAATGAAAGTAATGTGTATGTGGTTTTAAAAAATGACCAGTTTGTTGCATCAGTTACGGTAGGGGAAGGGACAGTAGAGAATTTAATGGTTGCACAAAGTCATCAAGGAAATGGATATGGGCGTAAAGCTTTACAATTTGTTATCAACAAGTTGTTAGAAGACGGGTACGAAGACATTAGACTATGTTATATAGAAGGAAATGAAAGTGCTGAGAGGTTATACAACTCTGTAGGATTTAAACCGCTTCGTAATACACAAGTGTACCGGAAATTTTTTTGAATAAAAAGAAGCTGATCTAAACATTAGATCAGCTTCTACATATAAGATTAAACTAAGTTTAATACAGTTACTTTTTGACGAGTCATAGACTCAAGGCTCTTACGAATACCTTGTGCGCCCATACCTGAACCTTTTACACCGATGAACGGGAAGTGGTCAGGGCCGCGCTCTGTGCGTCCGTTAATTTGAACAGAACCAGTGTCGATTTTGTTAGCAATTGCAAATGCTTTGTTAATGTCTTTTGTGAAGACACTTGCTTGCAGGCCGAACTCTGATTTGTTAGCAATTTCAATTGCTTGTTCATCAGAAGAAACACGGATGATTGGAAGGATTGGACCGAATGGCTCTTCCCAAGCGACTTTCATTTCTTCTGTTACGTGGTCGATTAATGTTGGATAAATTAAGTTACGCTCACGTTTGTTACCGATAACAATTGTTGCACCTTTTTCAGCAGCATCGTCAATTAAACCTTGAACGAAGTCAGCAGATTTGTCGTCGATTAATGGAACGATTGTGCTGTTTTGTTCTGGAGATCCAACTGATAGTTCAGCCACTTGCTCTTTTAATAAGCCAGCTAGTTCGTCTGCTACATTTTCATGTACAAGTACACGTTTAATAGCTGTACAACGTTGACCTGAGTAAGAGAATGCACCGCTTACGATATGCTTTGCAGCTTCTTGTAAGTCTGCATCTTCACAAACGATACCAGGATCTTTACCACCAAGTTCTAATACAAGTGGAATCATCGCAGCTTTTTTCGCTAAATGCTTACCTGTATTTGTACCACCTGTGAACGATACCATATTTACGCCAGGATGTTCTACTAAGTAGTCACCAATTACAGAACCGCGTCCTGTAGCTACGTTTACAAGACCTTTTGGTAGGCCTGCTTTATGAAGTGCTTCAACCATTTTAATACCGCTAATAGCACCTTGAGTTGCTGGTTTGAAGATAACAGCGTTACCCATAATAAGTGCTGGTGCAAGTTTTGCAGCAGATAAGTTTACTGGGTAGTTAAACGGTGCGATTGCTAATACAACACCAAGTGGTGCACGCTGAATAATCGCAAGTTTAGATTTAGATCCACCAGGGAAGCTATCACCCATCATGCTTTCTCCGTGCATATGAAGTGATTCGTCAACAGTGTAACGAATTAAGTCAGCTGTACGAACGACTTCTTTTTGCGCATCTTTATATCCTTTACCGACTTCTTTCATAATGATATCGGCAATTTCATCTTGCATATTTACGAGCTCATCAGCCCATTTATATAAATATTTTGCACGATCTTGTAGAGAAGCTTCAGCCCATGATTTTTGAGCTTCTTTTGCAGATGCAATTGCTTCATCAACTTCTCCGCGAGTAATTGCTTGTACTTGACCAATTACTTCGTGTAAGTATGGAGATGGAATTTCGATTGTTTGACCTGAAGAGCTTTCTCTCCATTCTCCGTTTAAATAAAATTTGTACGTATTGCTAGTTGTCATGATTAGTCCTCCTAAAATAGCAACTTGTAAGAGTGAGTATAAGGTGATTGTAGGTGGTTTGATAATATTTTTCAAATGAAATGTTTGTGAAAACGATTTCTTATTATTTTTTTATTTTGTATGCCCTTTCTTACAGAAGATTCCCTTATTTCAAACTGAATTATAAGTAGAATACATCACTTTCATTTTTTGTGATAAAAGATTATTTTATTCTAAAGCGAAAAAAACAATTGACAGAATACTCAATAAAGTTGTAAGATTATAAATGGAAAATAAATGAAGGGGGTGTGCGTAATGATTGTAATCGTAAATGTAATGGGCTTAGCTCTGTTAAATGGCGGAAAACATTCATATCATTACGCAACCCGTGCGGATATATAGGACCTTTTTGTCTTATGAGAAGCGTACGTTGCGTATATCGTAACGTACGCTTTTATGCATTCTATTGCATATCGTCAAGCGGCGGTATGCTTTTTTTTGTTTATTTTCCTTGTACCCATGCTTTGTATGGTTACTATAAAAATCAGAATTTGGAAGGTGGAAAAATGTGATGAAATTGTACGACTTACGAAATGTAAATGTGATGGATTTGGATAGCGGATAAAGAAATGTGGGTCAAACGAGAACGAGAAAGGAGAGGTTATATTGTTTTCAGTATTACTAAAGTTAAGCTGGTTTTTTAGGGAGCATTGGAAAAGGTATAGTATCGCAATTGGGGTGCTTTTAATTGTAAACGTGATAGAGGTAATTCCTCCGAAAGTGTTAGGAATTACAATTGATAATATTAAAACAGGAGCCTTAACGAACGAGGCGATTATGCAATATATTTTTATTTTACTTGGGGTAACGATTGGTGGGTATGTGCTTACCTTCATTTGGCAGCACCAACTATTTGGTGGTGCATTCGTACTTGAGAAAACGATGCGTTCAAAATTTATGGGGCATTTACTTAAGATGACACCGACGTTTTATCAAAAAAATCGTACTGGTGATTTAATGGCGAGAGCGACAAATGATTTAAAAGCAATCTCCATGACAGCAGGTTTTGGTATATTAACGCTCGTTGATTCTAGTCTATATATGCTTACAATCGTTTGTATGATGGGCTTTTCAATTAGTTGGCAGCTAACATTTGCTGCGCTTATACCGCTTCCGATTATGGCGTATGCGATGAATAGATACGGAAAGAAATTGCATGAAAGATTTACAGTCGCGCAAGATGCGTTCGGGGATATGAACGATAAAGTGCTCGAATCAATTGCGGGTGTACGCGTGATTCGTGCGTATGTACAGGAGAACGCTGATCAAGAAAGGTTTCATCATTTAGGAGATGACGTATACGAGAAAAATATGAGAGTAGCAAGAATCGATGCATTATTCCAGCCAACTGTGAAAATGCTCGTCGGTCTTAGTTATTTAATTGGTTTAGTGTACGGTGCATATCTCGTATTCCAATCAAAGCTGACACTCGGTGAGCTCGTTTCTTTTAACGTCTATTTAGGGATGATGATTTGGCCGATGTTTGCAATTGGTGAATTGATTAATGTTATGCAAAGAGGAAATGCGTCGCTCGACCGTGTAAATGAAACTTTAGCTTATGAACCAGATGTAAAGAATCCGAAAGATCCAAAGGTTGTACAAGAGCCAGATTACATTCAGTTTGATAACGTTACTTTTTCATATCCTTCATCAATTGAAACAAATTTAAAAAATGTTTCGTTCTCATTAAAACAGGGAGAGACACTTGGAGTTGTTGGGAAAACAGGAAGCGGGAAAACGACGCTCGTTCGTCAGCTTCTTCGTCAATACCCACTTGGAGAAGGTGATATTGCGGTTTCTGATGTGAAGCTAGATAAAATTACGAATGATAACGTACTTGGATGGATTGGGTATGTACCTCAGGAACACATTTTGTTTTCAAAAACAGCGAAGGAAAATATTTTATTTGGAAACAGAGAAGCGACTGAAGAAGAACTTGAAAAAGCGATTGAAATAGCTGCGTTTAAAAAGGATTTAGAGTTTTTACCAGAAGGTTTAGAAACGCTTGTTGGAGAGAAAGGTGTTTCTTTATCAGGTGGGCAAAAGCAAAGGATTTCTATTGCGAGGGCTGTTATTCAAAATCCGGAAATTTTAATTTTGGACGATTCTTTATCAGCTGTTGATGCTCGCACAGAAGCAGCAATTATTGAAAATATACGAACAGAAAGAAGCGGGAAGACGACGATTATAACGACGCATCGTTTGTCAGCGGTGCAGCATGCTGATTGGATTCTCGTTATGGATAACGGTGAAGTTATTGAAGAAGGTTCGCACGAGGCGCTCGTTCGAAATGGGGGCTGGTACGCTGAGCAGTTCGAAAGGCAGCAAGGTGAAAGTGAAAGTGCGGATAGTGGGGTGAAAATATGAGTGTTTCAAAACGGTTGTTTCAATATGCGATGAAAGTGAAAGGGCCGATTTTTGCAGCGATGGCAATGCTATTTGTTTTCGTCATTGCAGAACTCGCGGGTCCTTTCGTCGCAAAAACGATGATTGATGAGCATATCGTTGGAATAGAGAGACCTTGGTATGAAACAGAAAAGAGTGAGGATGCTGTTTCATATAATGGCGCCTTGTATAAGCGAAGTGATCGCTTTGAGGAAGGTGAGAAAAAAGGGAAAGAAGTCCGAGTGATTCAAGTTGGTTTTCAGTACTATTTTGTACCGAATAAAATAACGCTTGAAGGAACTCGTTCTGTTAAGGGTGATATAGTTACAGTAAAAAGTGGTAAGGCAGTGCAAGTGTATAAAGTAAAGCCATTAACGAAAGAAGAAGTATTTGCGTTTTATAAACCAGAAATAAGTCGGTTACTACTACTTGGCGGTGGATATTTCGCTTTATTAGTAGTCGTATCATTATTTGCATACGGAAAGCAGTTCTTCTTACAGAAGGCGGCAAACAAAATTATTCAAATTATGAGAGAAGACGTCTTTTCTCATATTCAAACGTTGCCGATTCGTTATTTCGATCATTTACCAGCAGGGAAAATTGTATCGCGTGTAACGAATGATACAGAAGCGATTCGTGACTTATATGTGACAGTGCTTGCGACATTCGTCTCTAGTATCATCTATATTATCGGGATTTTCGCTGCGCTATTTTTACTTGATGTGAAACTCGCGGCGCTATGTTTACTTATCATCCCAATTTTAATTGTTTGGGCGATTATGTATAGAAAGTATGCGTCTGTATACAATCATAAAATGCGTTCGCGTTTATCGGATATTAACGGAACAGTGAATGAATCGATTCAAGGGATGCCAATTATTCAAGCATTTCGTCAAGAGCGTGAAACGAAGAAGGAATTTGAAGAACTCAATGGTGATTATTTTAAATATCAAAATAAAATTTTAAATTTAAATGCAGCAACTTCGCATAATTTAGTGTCTGTATTAAGAAACATAGCTTTCACAGGCGTGATTTGGTATTTCGGTGGTGCTTCATTAAGCGCTTCGGGCATCGTTTCACTCGGGATACTTTATGCTTTCGTCGATTATTTAACGAGGTTATTCTCGCCAATTACGAACATGGTGAATCAACTTGCTAACTTAGAACAATCGCGTGTTGCATCAGAGCGTGTCTTTGAATTGCTAGAGGAAAAGGGAGAGGCAGTAGAAGAAGAACGTATGCCTCGCTTAACCGGAAATGTGAAATTCGATAATGTTTCGTTTTCTTACAATGGAAAAGATGAAGTGTTAAAAAATATTTCTTTTGAAGCGAAACAAGGGGAGACAGTGGCACTTGTCGGCCATACTGGATCAGGAAAAAGTTCAATTATGAATGTGCTCTTCCAGTTTTATGAATTTCAAAAAGGGAAGCTTACGATTGATGGTCACGATGTAACAGAGATGCCGAAACAAGCAACACGTGAACATATGGGAATTGTATTGCAAGATCCGTTTTTATTTAGCGGGACAGTGGCATCCAATGTAAGCTTAGAAAATGAAGGAATTTCAAAAGATCGCATCGTAAAGGCGTTACGTGATGTTGGTGCTGAAAGGTTTGCAAACAACATAGATGAAAAAATTACGGAGAAAGGAAGTACACTTTCAACCGGAGAACGTCAGCTTATATCGTTTGCTAGGGCACTTGCTTTTGATCCGGCGATTTTAATTTTAGATGAAGCGACTTCCAGTATTGATACAGAAACAGAAGCGATGATTCAACAAGCGCTAGAAGTTGTGAAAAAAGGACGAACGACGTTTATTATCGCTCATCGTCTTTCAACAATTAAGAGCGCTGATCAAATTATTGTGCTTGATAGAGGAACGATTTTGGAAAAAGGTTCCCATGATGAATTAATGAAAAAGCGCGGGCGTTATTACGATATGTACAAAACGCAAATGGAAGGAAACCAGAGCGCTTAATTTTTAGAAGAACTTGCGATTTTCGCAAGTTCTTTTTTGATCGTATTGTCCATTGAGAAGTTAATATATTTCACTGGCAGGAAAACTTATAAATAAGTAAGTATTGTTTTACCTTTTTCTTTATAAATGCTATATTTAAAAATGTTACTTATTTTTTGTATGTAGCAGTATTTTTCCATTTTGTTTGATTATGAAGAAAAAGGTTAAACTAAATAAGAACATTTTCATTGAAAAATTGTTCGAAATTGCATACAATCAATATAGTTTTTAAATTCCTATCAGAATACTTGGAGGACTACTATCATGAAAAAATTATTTTCAGTGCTTGCAGTAACTACATTAGCGATTGGGATTGTAGCCGGCTGTGGCAAAGAAGAGAAAAAAGATACAGCTAGTCAAGATGCATTACAAAAGATAAAACAAAGCGGTGAACTTGTAATTGGAACAGAAGGTACATATCCACCGTTCACATTCCACGATTCAAGCAATAAATTAACTGGATTTGACGTTGAATTATCAGAAGAAGTTGCAAAACGTTTAGGTGTAAAGCCTGTATTTAAAGAAACACAATGGGATAGCTTACTTGCTGGTTTAGATGCAAAACGTTTCGACATGGTTGCGAATGAAGTTGGTATTCGTGAAGATCGTCAAAAGAAATATGACTTCTCTAACCCATACGTTTCATCTTCAGCGGTATTAGTTATTGCAAAGGATAAAGATAAACCTGCTACATTTACTGATGTAAAAGGATTAAAAGCAGCACAATCTTTAACAAGTAACTATGCAGATATTGCTAAGAAAAATGGTGCGGAAATCACTAATGTAGAAGGCTTTAGCCAAGCGGCAGAATTATTAAACACTGGTCGCGTTGATTTCACAATTAATGATAAGTTATCAGTATTGAACTACTTAGAAACGAAGAAAGATGCAAAAATTAAAATTGTAGACACAGAAAAAGAAGCGTCACAAAGTGGATTCTTATTCCGTAAAGGTAGCGACAAGCTTGTACAAGAAGTAAACAAAGCGTTAGAAGATATGAAAAAAGATGGTACGTACGACAAAATAGCGAAAAAATGGTTCGGTGAAAATGTATCTAAGTAGTGCATTGATGTCAGATCGATTGTCTACTTGGATGGATATTATGCAGACTTCCTTCGCGCCTATGCTGAAGGAAGCCGTTTTTACGACAATTCCATTAACGCTTATTACATTTATTATCGGTATTATACTCGCGACGTTAACAGCGCTCGCGCGTATATCAGGTAGTCGTATTTTACAATGGATTGCTCGTATCTATGTATCTATCATTCGCGGAACGCCACTTCTTGTACAGTTATTTATTATTTTCTATGGTCTCCCAACTCTTAATATTGAGGTTGAGCCATATACAGCAGCAGTTATTGGATTTTCATTAAATGTAGGTGCGTATGCATCTGAAATTATTCGTGCTTCTATCCTTTCAATCCCGAAAGGACAGTGGGAAGCAGCTTACACAATTGGGATGACATACCCGCAAGCATTAAAACGTGTTATTTTACCGCAAGCAACGCGCGTATCAATTCCGCCGCTTTCAAATACATTTATTAGTTTAGTGAAGGATACTTCATTAGCGTCGCTAATTTTAGTAACAGAAATGTTCCGAAAAGCACAGGAGATTGCGGCAATGAACTATGAGTTTTTAATTGTTTATTTCGAAGCAGGTCTTATTTATTGGGCAATTTGCTTCTTATTATCTATCGTGCAACAAATATTAGAAAAACGTTCAGAACGTTATACTCTAAAATAACCCTTTCATAAAAGGAGTTTTTGTTTTTATGATTTCAATTCAACATTTACAAAAAAGTTTCGGAGATAATACCGTACTAAAACATATAGATTTATCAGTTGAGAAGGGCGAAGTTGTTGTTATTATCGGGCCATCTGGATCTGGTAAAACGACATTCTTGCGTTGCCTCAATGTATTAGAAACACCAAAAGCGGGTGTTATCCGTATTGGCGAGAAAGAATTAGATTTCTCGAAAAAAGTGACGAAAAAAGATATTGTAAACCTTCGTACGCAAACAGGCATGGTGTTTCAGCAACATAATTTATTCCCACATTTAACAGCACTTCAAAATGTAATGGAAGGGCTCGTTACAGTGAAAAAGATGGGAAAAGAAGAAGCAAAGAAAAAAGCGAACTATTTCCTTGAAAAAGTTGGTCTTGCGGATAAAGTGGATTTATATCCGTTCCAATTATCAGGCGGACAACAACAGCGCGTCGGAATCGCTCGTGCGCTTGCGATGGAGCCGGAAGTATTACTATTTGATGAGCCAACGTCAGCTCTTGATCCTGAACTAGTTCAAGAAGTTTTAAAGGTTATGAAAGAACTTGCTAAAGAAGGAATGACGATGGTCATTGTAACGCATGAGATGCGCTTTGCTCATCAAATTGCGAACCGTGTTATTTTCATGGATGGTGGTGTCGTTGTCGAACAAGGTACACCAGAAGATGTATTTACAAATCCAAAAGAAGAACGCACGAAGAAGTTTTTACAAATGTTGCAGTAAATAAGAAAGGTCTCAAGGCATATGCCTTGAGACCTTTTTGCCATGTATATTTATTTTTGGAATCCGCCAAGGCTTTGCTCAGCCATTGCAACTAAACGTTTAGTAATTTCTCCACCAACAGAACCATTAGCGCGAGCCGTAGAATCTGCTCCTAATTGTACACCAAATTCTTGAGCGATTTCGTACTTCATTTGATCGATTGCTGCTGTTGCACCTGGTACTACTAATTGATTGTAAGAACTTTGGTTTGCCATAGGAATATATCCTCCTTAGAGTTATAAAAGTTTTTTTGGTTGGACTAGCTGGATTTGAACCAGATTATCGCCCCGTTTGGCGCTAATCCATCGGTAATTAAGTTTGTACTCATAGTATGGATGTTACCTAGAAAGATATACGAAATAATAATTTGTAAATTTTGTAAAAAAATCCTCGTTATTTTGTAAATTATGAAATAAGAGTAATCGTTGTATTTTTAAGAAAGAAGGCTAAACTAAGAGCGAAATCATATGCGTTTTTTTCTTTGTATAACCAGCTTGGCTTACAGCTTAGTAAAATAAAAAGTAAATCGGCAACAACTGCATAGTTCTGTTTTAACCAGGGATGGGGAAGAAAAAGGAACTGACCGCTCCTATGCAAGGCTAGATGCTCTCTTCCATCTAAAAAAAAGAGTCTTTTTAATTGTTTTTAAACGATAACGTAATGGAGGAATCATGATGGGAATTTGCCCGCTTTGCAACGCACTAGAATCACAAACATATTCTTGTCAAAATTGCCAAGGAATACTCCAAGATTATGGGAAAGCCGTAGATTACATAGACGATTACAGTGCATATATGGATCAGGAATTATTAAGTGCGGTAGACGGTTTAACACATAATAATTCAAATGAGTACTGCAATCATATTTTTTATTGCGGAGTATGTAATGTGGAAACAGAAGTTGTAGTGAAGTTTGTATAAAGTGAAACTTTAATCAGTGGGGGTTTTGTTCATCCCCCACTGATTATTAGCCTTCACCAATCGGGCTTTTACGGGCAGCCCGACGCCCACCTAACTTCTTTGCTCCAGCCGAATTTTGAGGTGGGAGTTTTACTGCCCGGCGAATAGCGGGATAAATAGAAAACTTCCACCTTATGAGTGAGGTGGAAGTTTTTGTATTTGTATTTGCGAGTTAATCATAGGGGACGGGATATTTCCGGTGTTAGGTGCAGGATTTGATTGTATTTGAGATGTTTTTTCTTTCGGACCGCACAAAGAATGTTCAGTTAAATAGATGGCATATTCATAAAATAATTGGCGCGTAAGTTCACTTTGTTCTTTTAACTTTTCATCTTGGAATACAGTGCGCCCCGGTTTAGAATTTGCTTCAAATAGCCACGGATTTTCCGCGGTGTCTAAACCAATGTCAAAACCAATTTCTCCAATGTTCCCGGTTACTTGCCCATCGAGTGCATAACTGATTTGTAAGGCTGTTTGTTTTAGTTTATTTTCAATTTGAACTTGCTTTGTTGAATCCGGAAACAGTTCCTGAAGTAATTTTGTATCACCACCGCTATTTACATGAGTTGTTAAGCTACCTTTGCCGGCGATTTTTGCGACGATTGCACTGACTACCCAATTACCAAAATGGTTTTTATTTGTATGAATACGAAAATCGACGGGTTGACCTTCGAAGCGGAGCAGTGAGATACCTTGTTGTACGATAAACTTTTTTAAATCATGTCCTTTTAATACATGGTTCAGAAGTGTTTCTAATGATTGATACTTTCTTAGTTTATTTTGTTCATTTTCACGATAACGACAATAGTAGCGATTATCAGTTTGAGAATAGAGTATTTGATGGATATTTCTTCCGAAGCTACCGTGTATTGGTTTCATATAAATGTACTTATACGTACCGAGAAGTCGTTCTACTTGTTCAAAATGTTGAAACACTTCTGTATTTGGTAAGAATTGTTTAATTGAATCTTCTTTCATTAAAAGTTGATGCACTTCCCATTTGTTGAAAAATCCCGGATTAAACCATGGAATCGCATAGTCGCTTTCTAAACGTTTTTTTGCTCTTACGATAGGTTTGTAATTTTCTGCTTGGCGATTGGGTAAACGGTCGTAAATGACATTTGGTAAAGGGACTTTGTTTTTTACCCATTTGCTTTCTTGAAAGAAGTACCCTTCAATTGTTTCCTCTTCCCAGTTTATATGTTGAATGCCAAAGACAAATACAAATGGCTGCAATGTGAATGGTGGTGTTAGTAACTCACCGAGGGAGATGGAACGATTTCCTAAGGGAGAATTAGAATCATCGTTAAAGCCAGTTGTGAAAATCCCGATTAATGGACCGAAAACAATTGTTTGATTTTGTATGAAGGCATGGATTGTTGCTGAATGCGGTAGTAAAAGTTTAGCTGCAATTTGTTCTCCAATAATGATTTCTCGAGTGAATGAATAATGAATTTTAATATTCTCACATGTAATATAACGTAAGCCAAAGGAAAGGGATGTAATTGGTGGTGTAATAGAAAAAACGTAAGGTAAAGTAATACTATTTGGATTCTCATCTGAAATACTTAATGTATATATGTGCTCTTTCAACGGGGATTTCCTCCTTTTGTTATGGTGTAAATCGGCTAAACTTTAATGGACCATGAAAAATTTGTTCAGCCAGTTCGTCGTTGTACCTAGTATAAACTTCGTAAGACGGCATCGTATTGACGTACATAAGCCAAATGGCACCTTTTTGATCCATAATGGTAGAAAGCTCTAATTCAAATAATGACGAATAGGACTGATCGAGTGTTTTAAACACTTCATTTACAACATCATGTAAAGCATTTTTCAATAATTGAACACCAGTTGAAGAAAGCAAATATTTAATTTTGGAAAATGGATGTAACATGGACCGCTCTGTTACTGAAAGTAAAAATTGCGCTGGGAATGAAGACTTTTGTATGAATTGACCGAGCACTTTCCAAGTCTGTTCTTTATTTTTTTGCATAATGGTTCGAATATGAATTGGATATGATAGTTGATTTGGAGGTTGTAACATCGGATGGATCATATAACGGGATGAGTGTACGTTACATTTGCACCATGATATAAATTCATCTGTCCGTTTGAATTGCGTAGAGGTATGATGCTGTTCATTTATTGTATTGATATGAAATGTTTTGTTTTTGTAAGTGACCCGATATAAATTTTCATTGGAATGTATATTGAGAGGTCGTATAATAATATCTCTTGTTTCTAGTAGTAATTTGAAAATTCCTTGTACGGTTCCTTTTTTTATTTTTGGTATGTAAGGGGAAAGACGTTTGTTAGTAAGAAAAAGATTGTGCAAATCACTTGGATTAATAAGCGTGTTATTTAAAAAAGTAGTGGAAGAACGTTTGTGTAATGAATGAATAATTGGCCTTGCTTGTTGGAATTCCTCCTCCTTTTTGAAATGACAACGATCATATATATATGAAGGAATGGGAAATGTTTGATCGATCCAATTTCCTGTATCTGTATCGTAAATAAGACCGGAAACAAGATCTGTCTTTGAATCAATGCTAAACGGTGTGAATTGGGCGACGACGCTATGATAAAGACGAGCTCGTTTAGCGATTTCGGTGTAATACATTTGCTCGTGATGAAATTTAGAAGTTAAAAGACCAAGAACCAACGAAATCACTCCTTTATTAACAGGATGTTTGCATAATAGGCGAAGCTATATATTGCAAATACATTTTTATACCATTATACTTTTGTCCGTATGACGATATGCTATAGTTTTGGAGAAGTGAAAGGTTGATAATGATGAATATATGGTTAAATATGCTAACAACGACAGGACTCGGGGCGATTATTGGAGGATACACAAATCATTTAGCAATAAAAATGTTATTCCGTCCTCATCGTCCTATTTATATTGGGAAGTTTCAAGTTCCATTTACGCCAGGGTTAATTCCAAAGCGTCGTGATGAGCTTGCTGTCCAATTAGGGAAAATGGTTGTAGAACATTTGTTAACACCAGAAGGAATCGGAAAGAAATTAACAAATGAAGAGTTTCAAGCCAGCTTAATTCGCTGGGCACAAGTGGAAGTTGATAAAGTAATTACAAATGAACAGTTGTTACGGGATATGTTAGAAAAATGGAATTTAGAACATGTAGAAGAAGAGGTGACTCAAAAAATCGAACATGTTATTACAGAAAAAATTCATGCATTTTTAGCAGAGTACTATACATATACATGGGAACAGGCTTTACCTCATTCTGTTCATGAAAAGGTAGAAAATGCGATTCAAAATGTCGCATCTTTTATTTTGAATAGAGGAATTAGCTTTTTTGAAAGTGAAGAAGGAAAAGCACGCCTTTCAAAAATGATTGATGACTTTTTCGCTTCCAGGGGAACGTTGCTTAACTTAGTTGGTATGTTTTTAGGGAATGTAAGTTTAGTGGATCGTGTGCAGCCGGAAGTCATTAAGTTTTTAGGACAAGATGGAACAGAGCAGCTTTTAAGTGATGTACTGCAAAAAGAGTGGGAAAAGTTAAAAGGAAGAGACGTAAAAGAATTAGAAACGTTCGTAGAGAAAGAAATGATTGTGAGCTCTATATTGTCAGCGGTTAAAGTAGAGGAAACAGTGAGTAGATTTTTAAATCAGTCTGTGCAACAAGTATGTGAGCCAGTTCGAGAAACAATCGTTGAAAAAGTGGTCCCTAGCGCAGTAGAGAAAGGCTTGAAGTGGGGGACAGAAAACGTGGAGAGTATACTAAACAATCTACACCTTGCGGAAATTGTCCAGCAAGAAGTTTCTACATTTTCAACAGAGAGACTAGAAGATCTCGTATTGTCCATTACAAAAAACGAGTTAAAAATGATTACATATTTAGGAGCGTTATTAGGAGGAACAATTGGATTTATTCAAGGCTTGTTACTCTTGTTCCTTACGTAATAAAGATGGGTGCATAGAAATAAAAGTGAAATTTCTTCACATCTCTTGCATAGTTTGATATGGTAAGAAGAGGTGCATATGTAAACGCACTTAAAAGGCAGTGCGAGCGAAAAGCGCTAGCCTTCTAAAGGAGGAAAAATAAAATGACAAAAAACATTCATGATGTTGCATATGAATTACAAAAAGCAATCGCTGAAAATGAAGATTTCCAAACATTAAAAGCAAGCTACGAAGCAGTACAAGGAGATGCAGAGTCAAAGAACTTATTCGAAGAGTTCCGCATGGTGCAACTTGGTTTACAACAAAAAATGATGCAAGGCCAAGAAATCACTGAAGAAGATAATCAAAAAGCACAAGAAGTTGTAGCTCGCATTCAACAAGATGCAAAAATCACAAAGTTAATGGAAACTGAGCAACGTTTAAACATCGTTATTACTGACGTTAACAAAATCATTATGCAGCCACTTGAAGAATTATATAGCGCGCAACAACAAGCTTAATGATGGAAGACGCTCCTAGTATAGGGGGCGTTTTTTTTGTGTAGGAAATTTGATAGTCCTTCCACAAAAAAAACCTTCAAAATAGCCATGTGTTAGTGACTATTTTGAAGGGGATGTATGATGTATCTTTCAATTTTTCTTTTACATATATAATTATTTGTTGAAATACTCAGTTCTAATATTCTTTTCCTTCAAAAACTTTTCAATTTCTTTTTGCTTTCTACCATTAACTTTTTCAAAGCGCTTTGTAAAAGAAAAATCTGCATTGAATAAGTTACCATCTTGAGCGATTTTTTCTATTTCTTGATCTAGTTCTACTGAAAGTGCTGTAGACGATGAAATAAATTCATAGATTTCTTTAGAAGGCTTTTTGTAATCATCAGGTATAGTATTGTTACTAATAAAATCATGGAAATTCGCATCATTTTGTTTCGCTAAATCGATTAGTTTTTGTAATTTCTCTCGGTCGGATTCAATGACATTCTCGTCAGACATGGCTGATGAAAGTGGAACGATGTTTTCAAATAACTCTCCGCTATAATCCAAATAACTTTTTATACTTTGTTTCATTTCATTTTCATTAATAGTTTCATTTTTCTTTGAGGAAGTGAATATATGTTCTGGAATTTTAATAGTAACATCTTTAATAGATTGTACATCGTTTTCTTCGTTAGATTGTGCGCTGTTTGAACAAGCTGATAGAAATAAAAGGGTAAGCAACATAAGTGAATATAAAGTATATTTCTTCATTTTAATCTCCTTTTTCATTCATTAATATCTTTGTAAAATGGCCAAATTCCACTTTAAATATTTTACTAAAAGTGAGTATACATGTTTTATCATTTGGTAAGATATCACAGAGATTAGTAAGCCGATGCAAAAAGCTACAAATACATTATAAACATTTGAATAACTGATTTGATGAAACCCTTTAAAGAGGCCTACTCCTATTAATAAGATAGGTGAAATGATTAATAATGGAGTGGCAATTATAAGTGCTAGAAGAAGCGGTAATAGAAAGAGTAATACGAAAAAGGCGATAATGATAAATATAAAGTTTAAAAAACTTAAGCTCATAACAGAAAATAAAGCGGTTATAATGTTTTTGAGACTTCGTTTATTGTCAGCGTTGCTTATTGCATATGTAACATTAAGTTCTTTAGCGATAGTTTTAGGGTTTCCTAGTTTTTTAGAAATTTCTTCTTCAGATTTTCCATCCTGTTTACCACTGATAAAATGAGTTTCATACTCCGAGATAATATCCTTCTTTTCTAAATTAGGCATATTCCTTAGGGAGGAACTAAGTTGTTCTAAAAATTCACTTTTGTTCATTACAATCACTTTCCTTTATAAAATGATTAATCACATCTGAGAATCTTTTCTATTTTTTTATAAACAGCACAACCTTTCTGCAACTTTTGAAATGGATATATACTAATTTCAGTCCATATTCCAATTAATGGTTATTCAATTATTTACAAATATACCACTTACTAGTGTTCTTTGCAAGGTACCGTAATATTGTTAATACTATGAATAGATGAAAGTCTATTTATATATTTCTAGAAGAAGATATCAGAATGGTATTTTAAGATAAATAAATGATTGAAAGCGCATTCTATAATTATTGTAAAAATACTGTCAAATTAACATCATTGGAAAAATAATGAATTTGTACTATAATGATAAACGATACTTCACCACATTAATTAACTAGGTGAAGTTAAAATCTTTATTACACACATTATGAAATAAAGGGATGATTAGTTTGAGTACAGGTGTAAAAGCAAACGACGTGAAAACAAAAACAAGAGGAGCAGATCTTGTTGTTGATTGTTTAATTAAACAAGGTGTTACACATGTTTTCGGTATTCCAGGAGCGAAGATTGATTCTGTATTTGATGTACTGCAAGAAAGAGGACCAGAGTTAATTGTTTGTCGTCATGAACAAAATGCAGCATTTATGGCAGCTGCTATTGGTAGATTAACAGGGAAACCGGGGGTATGTCTTGTAACTTCAGGACCAGGGACATCAAATTTAGCGACAGGTCTTGTTACTGCGAATGCGGAGAGTGATCCCGTTGTTGCTTTAGCTGGTGCAGTTCCGCGTACTGATCGATTAAAACGTACGCATCAATCTATGGATAATGCTGCACTATTCGAACCAATCACTAAATATAGCGTAGAAGTAGAGCATCCAGATAATGTGCCAGAAGCACTTACTAATGCATTTCGAAGTGCGACTTCTACAAATCCGGGAGCAACTTTAGTAAGTCTTCCGCAAGACGTTATGACTGCGGAAACGACTGTAGAGTCTATCGGTGTGCTTTCTAAGCCACAGCTTGGAATCGCTCCCACACATGAAATTACATATGTAGTAGAAAAAATAAAATCAGCGAAATTACCAGTTATTTTACTCGGTATGAGAGCGAGCACGAATGAAGTAACGAAAGCGGTTCGTGAATTAATTGCTGATACAGAACTTCCTGTTGTTGAAACATATCAAGCAGCTGGCGCGATTTCACGGGAGTTAGAAAATCATTTCTTCGGCCGCGTTGGATTATTCCGTAACCAACCAGGTGATATTTTACTAGAAGAAGCGGATCTTGTTATTTCAATCGGTTACGACCCAATTGAGTATGATCCGAAATTCTGGAATAAACTTGGCGACAGAACGATTATTCATCTTGATGACCACCAAGCGGATATCGATCATGATTACCAACCAGAGCGTGAATTAATTGGTGATATTGCTTTAACTGTAAATAGCATTGCAGAGAAATTACCGAAGCTTGTATTAAATGCGAAATCAGAAGCAGTTTTAGAACGATTACGCTCGAAATTATCAGAGCAAGCAGAAGTTCCGAACCGTGCTTCAGAAGGTGTTACGCATCCACTTCAAGTCATTCGTACACTTCGTTCTTTAATTAGTGACGATACAACCGTTACATGTGACATCGGTTCCCATTCTATTTGGATGGCAAGATGTTTCCGTTCTTATGAACCACGTAGATTATTATTTAGTAACGGTATGCAAACGTTAGGTGTTGCACTTCCTTGGGCAATTGCCGCTACTTTAGTTGAACCGGGCAAGAAAGTTGTTTCCGTGTCAGGTGATGGCGGTTTCTTATTTTCTTCAATGGAGTTAGAAACAGCAGTACGTTTAAATGCACCGATTGTACATCTTGTATGGAGAGATGGTACGTATGATATGGTTGCGTTCCAACAAATGATGAAATACGGTAGAACATCAGCTACAGAGTTTGGCGATGTTGATCTTGTGAAATATGCAGAAAGTTTCGGTGCAATAGGTCTTCGTGTCAATACACCGGACGAATTAGAAGGTGTATTGAGAGAAGCGTTAGAAGCTGATGGTCCTGTCATTATTGATATTCCAATTGACTATCGTGACAACATTAAATTAAGCGAGAAACTATTACCAAACCAATTAAACTAATGGGGGCATGAGTGAGATGACTGTTGCGCAATTAATTGATATTGATGCAAAAAGAATGAAAACGAATAATGAAGTATATCAAACATCTACAATGCTTGCACTATTAGATGGTATATATGATGGTGTTATTAATTTTGAGGAATTGAAAGAACGTGGTGATTTCGGCATCGGCACATTTGATCAATTAGATGGTGAAATGATCGCATTTGATAACGAATTTTACCATTTACGTTCAGACGGCTCAGCAGAAAAAGTAGAACTGGAAGAAACAACACCATTTGCGACTGTAACGTTTTTTGAAAAAGAAATGAGTTATACGGTAGAGCGTCCGATGAATCGTGAAGAAGTTGAAGCGTTATTACATGAATTAATGCCAAGTAAAAACTTATTTTATGCGATTCGAATGGATGGTACGTTCCGTGAAGTGAGAACGAGAACTGTTCCAAGACAAGAAAAACCATATACACCGCTTGTTGAAGTGACGAAATCACAACCGATCTTTTCATTTAAAGATACAGAAGGTACGCTAGCTGGATTTTGGACACCAGATTACGCGCAAGGTATTGGTGTAGCTGGTTTCCATTTACATTACATTGACGATGAAAGAAGCGGGGGCGGACATGTTTTCGACTATGTTGTAGAAAACTGTACGATTCAAATTTGTCAAAAAGCTCATATGCATTTAGCACTTCCGGAAACAGCTGATTTTATGGGAGCTGAATTATCAAGAGAAAACTTAGAGAATGATATTGCGGCCGCGGAAGGTGCGGAGTAAAAAGGAATCGAAATTATGTATTCTCTATATAAAGAACCGAAGTCTTGTTCAGGCTTCGGTTCTTTATCATTGGTTCGCAATCTTCTCGTGAAATTCCTCGATCCAATTTCACTGCAGGCCTCATTATGTTTAATTTGTAAAATGAAAACTCAATTTTGAAGCAAAAGAAATATAAATTTCTCTCCAAACATATACATCAAAAGGATAGGGGGGATACGATGGAAAACTCCATTACTATTAGTTTATGCATGATTGTAAAAGATGAAGAACAGGCTATATCAAAATGCTTAGAATCGGTCAAAAGTGTTGTGGATGAAATTATTATTGTAGATACAGGTTCAACAGATGCTACAAAAGAAATTGTGAAGAAGTACGATGCGAAAGTTTATGATTTTCAATGGATTGAAGATTTTTCAGCGGCACGAAATTTTGCATTTTCTAAAGCTACAAAAGAATATATTCTTTGGCTAGACGCAGATGACATAATAGATACGGATGATGGAAAGAAATTGCTACAGTTAAAACGTACGTTAGATCGTAGTACGGATGCAGTATCTATGAAATATTATTTAACTTTTGATATAGAAGGAAATCCAACACATTCTTTAAGGAGATATCGATTAGTCAACAGAAGTAAAAATTTTCAATGGTATGGATTTGTTCATGAATATTTAGAGGTGTATGGAAATCTTATAAATAGCGATGTAGGGGTAAGTCATAAAAAAGACAAAGCATATACTAATCGTAATTTGAAAATATATGAAAAACATCTTGAGAGTGGAAAAGAATTTAGTCCCCGCGATGTGTACTATTATGCAAATGAATGTAAGGATCACAGATTATATGATAAGGCTGTTGAGTGGTATTCAAGGTTTTTAGATGAAGAAAAGGGTTGGGTTGAAGATAATATTCAAGCTTGTTTAAAAAGAGCCGAATGTTATTTTGAATTGGGGGACTTAAAAAAATCTATCCATTCTTGTTTACAATCATTTATGTATGATACACCTAGAGGAGAACTTTGTTGCCACTTAGGACGTGTATTTTTGCAACAAAGCGAATATTCCAAAGCAATATATTGGTACCATGCAGCAATTGACGGACCACGATCAAAAGATTCTCCATTTGTCCGGGAAGAGTGTCATACATGGTTGCCGCATATTCAACTATGTATTTGCTATGATCGAATAAAAGAATATGAAAAGGCAATTTATCACAACGAACAAGCTGCACAGTTCATACCTAATAATCCAAGTATTGAATATAATAGAAAATATTTTGATGGTTTATTCAAAAAATAGTATTAAATAATACTAGATAATCATTTCGGCTGCTGAGAGGAGTCTGATTCATGCTCACAAGTATAATTATATTAACTCATAATCAATTACAGTACACAAAAGAATGCATCCAAAGTATTAGGACTTATACAGTGGAACAAGAGTATGAGTTAATAGTTGTGGACAATGCGTCAACAGATGGTACTGTAGAATGGTTACAAAAACAATCGGATATTATACTAGTGGAAAATGCGGAAAATATGGGTTTTCCAAAGGGATGCAACCAGGGAATTAAAAAGGCGCAAGGTGATAATATTCTATTATTAAATAATGATGTGGTCGTAACTAAAAATTGGTTAAGAAACTTAATTTGGTGTTTGTATGAAAACAAAGATACTGGAGCTGTAGGGCCCGTAACGAATAATGCCGCTTACTATACTGCTATACCAACCTTTTATCAGGATATTCAAGGGATGCAGAATTTTGCAACTTTATATAATCAAAGTGATAAAAATAAATGGGAAGAACGTATGAAATTAATAGGGTTTTGTATGCTTATCAAAAAATCAGTGCTAGATGAAGTTGGAGTATTCGATGAACGATTTACACCGGGGAATTATGAAGATGATGATTTGTCATTAAGAATTTTTGAAAAGGGATATAAATTGTATTTATGTAAAGATACATTTATTCATCACTATGGAAGTGTATCGTGGAGAGAAGATAGTGTTAAATTTTCCGTGGTTTTACATGAAAATAATATAAAATTGTATGAAAAATGGGGATTTTATGGTGAAAGTTTATACATTCATTATGATTTACTAGCAATTGTAGATCGATTTGCGCCTGATCAAGTAAATATTCTTCATATAGGAGCTGGATGTGGTGCAACTTTATTAGAAATGAAAAGGCGTTATCGAGCGGTTTCCATATTCGGAGCAGAAGTTAATGAAAAAGCGGCAGCTCTTGCAAATAGGGTAGCTCCTACAACTTCTGGTGAGTATGAGAAGTTACATGAGGTATTTACAGATGAAAAATTCCAGTACATCCTGCTATCACATCCTATTGATCCAGCGCAATTACCTCATGTCATACAATCTATTTCTCAACTTTTAACTCCAACAGGAAATTTCATTATGTCGAAATTCAATCTAGATAATTATAATGCATTAAAAAATTCATAAAAAAATTAATGTTTTTTTAGGGTTTCCTCTTCGGAGGTGAACTGCATTTGGGGATTTTGGAGAGAAAATGGTTCCTTCAATATATGCAAAACCGAAATCCAAGCCCGGATTTCGGCTTTTTGATTTGCGATGAAATACGAAATTACCTTCGTATTTTTGTTAGTGTGGTCACTTGCAAATATACAGGATGGGGCGATTTTTTTATGCAAAAAAAAGAGCTATCCTATAAGTCAGTGAAACCAACTTATAGGATAGTTCCTTTACTTTGACACAAACGGATGCTTTTCATAATAAAACCGCCATGGATAGTGAACGGCTTCTTCTGCATAATCAATGTTAATACGAGGACCAGCTAGTATGTTATGTGTGGATGATAAATGCTCTTCTTCAGGAACTAATTCAATATGTAACGTATCACTTTGAAGTGATACGCCGCGCTCTTCTAAAGTGATTCCGAGTGCGCGGCATAGTTTTCCGGGGCCATTTGTTAAGTTTTTATACTGAGCTTTCGTAATGTCATTTTTGTTGTAGCGCGCTAGTTTCATGTCTTCGATTCCGTCTACAGGTTCAAGAGCACGAATGAGAACTCCTTGCGGGGTGCCGATTGGTGCTGTAATTACGTTAAAGCAATGATACATACCGTAAATTAAATATACGTAAGCATGTCCTGGTGCGCCGAACATTACTTCTGTTCGATTAGTCCGTCTTCCTCCGTAACTATGAGCGGCCTTATCATCTGGACCTTTGTATGCTTCTACTTCTACAATAATCCCGCTCCGCTTTATGCCGTCTACAATATGAACGAGTTTATGTCCGAGTAACTTCTTTGCGACTTCTAACGTATCGCCTTCATAAAAAGAAGGTGGTGCTTGCATTGTACTATCTCCTTTGCCAGTTGTATATGTATATAGTAAACCAAATTTACAGTAGTAATTCTAACTCGTTCTATTTACTACATTTATTTCATAAATTATGGATAGAGTACAACAGCGAAGAGGGGGAGTGCGACATGATTTATCGCTTACTAGCTCTTAATATAGATGGGACACTACTATACAACAACGGAAAAATCGCAAAAGGGTTACGGGAGACAATTGACTTTGTGAAAAGAAAAGATGTATACGTTACATTATTTACGAATCGTAATTTTCAATCTGCTCATAAAATAGCGAAGGCGTTAAAATTAGATTCTATACTAGTTACACACGGTGGTGCCTTCGTTTCAGCATCGTTAGATAAGCCGTTCGCTCAAAGGAGATTATCTGAAGAGAAAACCTTTAATATCGTGCAAGTGTTAGAGCATTTTGATTGTAATGTTCGCATTTCTCATGAACGATTTTCAATTGGGAATCGTGAGAGAAATACACCAAACTTAATTGCGCGTACTGTATTATCAAGCGCAGATCCTTTATTTTATCCGGTTCAATTTGTAGATTCACTAGGGGATGCCCTGCGTGATCATCCAGTAGCTGCACCAAAAATTGATATTGTTTTCCATACGAAAGGTGAAAAAGAAAGAGGGATGAATACGTTAAGAAAGGCATTTCAAGATGTAGAGTACGTCGAGTGTGATGCGAGGCGTATAGAAATTCTCCCTCAAAATGTATCAAAACTACGTGGTTTACAATTACTTGGGGAGCATTTAAATATTAACCTTAGTGAAATGGTTGCGATTGGAGATAGCATAGACGACTTAGATGTGATTGAAAATGTTGGACTCGGGGTAGCGATGGGGAACGCTCCTGTAGAATTAAAGCAAGCCGCAGACTGGATTACACGTTCTAATACTGAGAACGGCGTAGAGTATATGATTAAAGAGCATTTTCGTAAGCAATTCCCGCTTCCTTTTTTAAAGAATCATAAAAATACACCGAAACGATGAAAGAAAAACGTAGCTTTGTGGCTACGTTTTTTTGTCTAACTTATTTGAAAAGTTTAAGTTCATATTCCAATGAAAAATGAAAGCGTTTCAGGTGGAGAATTGTGTCTGTAATCCATGCAATTCACTTGAATACTTTAGAAAACTGTTGTAGAGTGGATGATGTTGCCAAAACAGTTACACCACATAAAATATTCTTCAGGTTAATTTCATTGAGCTCCCATAAGCAAAAGTGCTCCCGCATGTTAGTTTAGTTCACGTATTATCTCAAAAAATGAATTGTAGTAGTTTCGCCAATTAGTTGTAGAGCTTCTTTGTTTTATTTAAATGGATTATTTGTAAATTAGTATGAATAGGTTTTAAGTACATCTGAAATGTACTTCTTGTTATAAGTTTTTGAAATTTGAAAAGGGGGAATGAATTTCTTGAGGAAATCATTAAGTCAAAAAGTAAAAAAGATATGCAGTAGTTTTATAATTATATTGTTAGTATGTATGAATTTTTTAATCCATTTACCGTATAAAGCAGAGGCAGCTACAACAGAATTAAAAGGTTTAGGCGATACATCTTATTATAACGCAATCATTTTTGGTGATCATAGTGCAACGAGTGCAGATATTGAGGGTGCGATGGCTGTTCAAAAAAATATGAACGCATCGAGCTATACAGTCGTGGCGGCTGCAACTGGAGCGAACAACTTAGCTGGAGCAACATGGATAGATGAAGGATATCCATCATTATTATTAGGTGGTCAATTTAAGAAAGCGGGAACAGGACAAGTAATTATCCAAGATGGAACAGTGGCAATGACAAAAGATGGTGACCCAGAAGGCGCAATGAAATCATCATATGACCGTATCTCTTATAAAGAGCAAGCGGAGATTGATGCTAAATTTAAAGAATTTAGAAAAGATGTTGATGGTGTAATTGGGGATGCGGGTCAATTACACACTGATAAGCCAAAACCTAATATGAGCTTTGGGATCGGTGAAGATGTAAACAACCCTAATATTTATGTTTCTTCAGGCCAAACTGGAAAGAAAACATTTGATGTAAAAGATGTTTTTCTTCCGAATGTAAATAACAAAGATTTTATTGTTATTTATTCAGATGCAGAAGAAGTGAATTTTGCTAGTGGCGCAATTTTGTATGATACGGGAAATACCGGGATGGCAACAGATTTAATTAATACATCTCAAGCATATGATCCTAATTCACCTTTTACTGAGTTAGCTAGTAAAGTAATTTGGGTGTTTCCAAATGCTACAAAAATATCAACAAAGGGATATGGTGTAGTAGGAAGTGTATTTGCTCCAAATGCTGTTGTAGATACAAAGGGTGGCTCTATTAACGGACAAGCCTATGTTGGTGGACTGCATCAAAGAGATGGGTTTGAGGTTCACAATTTTAAATTTAACTGGCCAAAATGGAAAAAGCCATCAGTGGAAAAAGGAAATTTACAAATTAAAAAAGTTGATGCAAATGATGAAAACATTGTTTTAAAAGATGCAAAATTTGATGTTATAGACAAAGAGAATAATGTTGTGGCTACTGTTACAACGAATAGCAAGGGTATTGCTGAAGTTAAAGATTTACCACTCGGTGACTATTTTGTAAAAGAAATAAGTGCACCAGAAGGATATATAAAAGTTGATACACCAGTAAAAGTAACTATTGATAGCACAAACGTAATGGAAATTGTTATGAAGAATACGAAAAAAGTAGAAAATGGCCAATTTAAATTATTGAAAAAAGATAGTGAATCTGGTCAACTTCTACCAG
This sequence comes from Bacillus cereus, assembly GCF_015071065.1. Taxonomy (GTDB): domain Bacteria; phylum Bacillota; class Bacilli; order Bacillales; family Bacillaceae_G; genus Bacillus_A; species Bacillus_A cereus_BA. The sequence continues at coordinate 124,858 of NZ_VOVA01000006.1, forward strand.
GTGCAAAATTTGATGTTATAGATAAAGATGGAAATGTTGTTGAAACAATTATTACAGATGGTAAAGGCGAAGCTGTATCAAAACAACTTCCAGTTGGAACATATACATTAAAAGAAGTTGAAGCGCCAAAAGGCTATGAACTATCATCTAGCTCAGTCCGTGTTGATGTAGTATCTAATAAGGTTGTGACGGTAGATGCGTTGAATAAAAAAATCGTTGAAAAAGTAACAGGTCAATTTGAAATCGTAAAAGTAGATGCGAATGATAAAACGAAGCTATTATCGGACGCGGAATTTGAAGTGTATAAAGATGGTAAAAAAATAGATACATTACGAACAGATAAAACAGGTAAAGTCATCTCTAAGAAATTAGAACCAGGAAAATACACATTAAAAGAGACGAAAGCACCACAAGGATATAAATCACTAAAAGAAGAAATTGAAGTTACTGTGGAAGCGAACAAAGTAGTACCGGTAACAGTTGAAAATGCGAAAGAACTTGGAAGCTTACAAGTAATCAAAAAGGATGCTGAGAGCGGAAAAGTTCTAGAAGGCGCGGAATTTAGACTAAATGACGAAAATGGTCAAAAAGTTGGAGAGGCAAAAATAACAAATAAAGATGGTGTTGTTACATTCGAAAACTTAGTGCCAGGTAAGTACACGTTAGAAGAAACGAAAGCACCAGAAGGCTACAAAGCGGTAGAGGTTACAGTAGAAGTAAATGTTGTAGCAAATGAAGTAGCAAAACAAGAAGTTACGAACGAAAAGGTAACAGGTCAATTTGAAATCGTAAAAGTAGATGCGAATGATAAAACGAAAGTATTATCAGGTGCAGAATTCACAGTGTATAAAGACGGTAAAAAGGTAGCGGAACTGAAAACAGATGAGAGTGGAAAAGTGATGTCACCGAAATTACCATTAGGTGAATACACAGTGAAAGAAACGAAAGCGCCAGAGGGCTACAAACTTTCTAATAAAGAGTGGAAAGTAACAATTCAAAATGAAAAAGAAATCGTAAAAGTAGAAGCAGAAAATGAGAAAATATTAGGTTCTTTACAAATTATTAAAACAGACGAAAAAGATCAAGCGAAACGTTTAGCAGGTGCAGTATTTACTTTGAAAGATGCTAAAGGAAACGTTGTAAAAGAGGAAATTACAACAGATGAGTCTGGAAAAGTTAAGGTAGAGGGACTTGTGCCAGGGGAATATACATTAGCAGAAACAAAAGCACCAGAAGGTTATGAGCTAACAAAACAGGTAATTCATGTAACTGTTGATGGTGAAAAGGTTGTTGATGTAAAAGTAACGAACAGTAAGAGCCTTGGTCAATTTGAAATCGTCAAAGTAGATGCGAATGATAAAACGAAGCTATTATCGGACGCGGAATTTGAAGTGTATAAAGATGGTAAAAAAATAGATGTATTACGAACAGATAAAACAGGTAAAGTAATCTCTAAGAAATTAGAACCAGGTAAATACACATTAAAAGAAACGAAAGCACCAGAGGGATATAAATCACTAAAAGAAGAAATTGAAGTTACTGTGGAAGCGAACAAAGTAGTACCGGTAACAGTTGAAAATGCGAAAGAACTTGGAAGCTTACAAGTAATCAAAAAGGATGCTGAGAGCGGAAAAGTTCTAGAAGGCGCGGAATTTAGACTAAATGACGAAAATGGTCAAAAAGTTGGAGAGGAAAAAACAACAAATAAAGATGGTGTTGTTACATTCGAAAACTTAGTGCCAGGTAAGTACACGTTAGAAGAAACGAAAGCACCAGAAGGCTACAAAGCGGTAGAAGTTATAGTAGAGGTAAATGTTGTAGCAAATAAAGTAACGAAACGAGAAGTATTGAATGAAAAAGTGAAAGAAAAAATTACAGGCCAAGTAGAAATTACAAAGATAGATGCTAAGGATACAGATAAAACATTAGCGGGCGCAGTGTTTGAAATTTGGAAAGACGGAACAAAAATAGACACATTAACAACAAATAAAAACGGTAAAGCAATTTCTAAGAAGCTAGAACCAGGAGATTACATTTTAAAAGAAGTTCAGGCACCAGAAGGATATAAATTATCTGATAAGGAAACTAAATTTAAGATTTCTAATGAGAAAATAGAAGTTAGAAAGCTTCAAATTGCAAATGAAAAAGAAACAGGAAAAGGTCCAGAGAACCCAGGTGGGGAGACAGAAACACCAGGTGGAGAGACAGAAACACCAGGTGGAGAGACAGAAACACCAGGTGGAGAGACAGAAACACCAGGTGGAGAGACAGAAACACCAGGTGGAGAGACAGAGACACCAGGTGGAGAGACAGAAACACCAGGTGGAGAGACAGAAACACCAGGTGGAGAAACAGAGAACCCAGGTGGAGAGACAGGAACACCAGGTGAAGGAACAGAAAAGCCAGGTGAAGGAATAGAAAAGCCAGGTGAAGAAACAGAAACACCAGGTGGAGAAACAGAAAAGCCAGGTGAAGAAACAGAAACTTCAAGTGAAGAAGTAGGAAAGCCTAACTTACCAGAAAAAGAACAAGGCGTTTCTAATAATCAAAAACTTCCAGCTACAGGGCATAATACGAATTACCTTCCATTTATAGGTGTAATTCTTATGTTATTAGGAATACGTTTAAGATTTATGATTAAAAATAGCTAATAGGTTTATAAAAGGCATAAGAGAAATGTTATTTCTTATGCCTTTAAGTTTTTAATAGAAGAAATAAGGTAAAAGCTTCTGTATTGACCTGCAAACGCCCTTCAAGTAAACTAAAGAGAGTTTGCAAATGAAAAGGTGATAATGTTGTTAATTTCAATTAAAACGTTACAAGATGATCGTTTTTTACGTCCGCTACAAAATATTGGCGGTTTATTTTTTGAAGAGAGCACGATAGGGTTTGATAAAGAAGAAGCAAATCTTATCGTTGATATACAGATAGAAGGTAATGTGACAGCATCGGCTCGTTTAACAGATGTTGCAACCGGAAATGTATATGAAGAAACATTCGCGAAAGATTTATCTGCTTTCACAGAAGAAAAAGAACGTATGAAGCAAGTGAAACATGTCGTTTCTTACGTATATCTTTCTGTTCTTCAGCAGCTAACTGGACTTGAACAGAGCTGGGGAATATTAACTGGGGTACGCCCAACGAAGCTTCTTCACAAATTGCTTCAAAATGGTATGTCAAAAGAAGAAGCGCATAAAGAACTTCGTGAAAGTTATTTAATTCATGAAGAAAAAATTGAACTTCTTCAGCGTATCGTTGATTGCCAATTAGCGGTTGTTCCGGATTTATACCGTTTGAAAGAAGAAGTAAGTATTTACATCGGTATTCCGTTTTGTCCTACAAAATGTGCGTACTGTACGTTCCCAGCTTATGCAATTAACGGACGCCAAGGATCAGTTGATTCGTTCTTAGGCGGGTTACATTATGAAGTTCGTGAAATTGGTAAGTTTTTAAAAGAAAAAGGTGTTACAGTTACGACGATTTATTACGGCGGCGGTACACCGACGAGTATTACAGCAGAAGAGATGGATATGCTTTATGAAGAAATGTACGAAGCGTTCCCTGATGTGAAAGATGTGCGTGAAGTAACAGTTGAGGCAGGTCGCCCAGATACGATCACACCAGCAAAGCTAGAAGTGTTAAATAAATGGAATATTGACCGTATTAGTATTAATCCGCAGTCATACCATCAAGAGACACTAAAGGCAATTGGACGTCATCATACTGTAGAAGAAACAATTGAGAAGTATCATTTAGCACGTGAAATGGGAATGAACAATATTAACATGGACTTAATTATTGGTCTTCCTGGTGAAGGATTAGACATCTTTAAGCATACGTTAGATGAAACAGAAAAGTTAATGCCAGAATCGTTAACAGTTCATACGTTATCATTTAAACGTGCTTCTGAAATGACGCAAAACAAACGTAAATATAAAGTAGCAGGTCGCGAAGAAATTACTGCGATGATGCATGAGGCGGAAGAGTGGACGAAGAACCATAATTACGTGCCATACTATTTATATCGCCAAAAGAATATTTTAGGTAACTTAGAAAACGTTGGGTATGCAATGCCGACGCAAGAAAGTATCTATAATATTGTTATTATGGAAGAAGTACAATCGATTATCGGACTTGGTTGCGGTGCATCAAGTAAATTTGTTCACCCACAAACAGGAGCAATTACACACTTTGCGAATCCGAAAGATCCAAAATCATATAACGATGGCTTCGTGAAATATACAGAAGATAAACTGAAAATTTTAGAAGAGCTATTCGTGTAAGGAGAAGAAGGCTGTCCCAATTTTGGGATGGCCTCTTTTTAATATAGGGGACTATTGTTGTCAGTTTTTGTTGATAAATCGATATATCTTAAAAATCGCCAATATAATTTCATTTACCGTCGAGCGGTCCATTTGTAAAACTATGTCGATAATAATCAGAAAAATTAGTCATATTATTAGAGGACAATGTCTACTTATAGACGAAATGATAGATTTATGAAAGAGAAAAGGGGGAAATTGTTGGCATGTACATGACGATAGGGAGAATTTTTGATTTGGCAGTTGGCAAGTATCCGAATAAAGAGGCGTTAGTAGAACCAGAAAAAAATATTCGTTGGACATATAAACAGTGGGATGAGCAAATAAATAAAACAGCGCAAGCTCTATTGAAAGAAGGAGTAAGAAAGGGAGATTGTGTATCTGTTTACTTATATAACTGTCGTGAATTTGTAAACGTTTACTTAGCTTGTGCCAAAATTGGAGCGATCTTTAACCCGATTAATTTCCGCTTAAAAGCAAAAGAATTATCGTATATCCTCCAAGATGCAGCCTCGAAAGTAGTTGTCTTTGAAAAAGCAGTTGAATCAACTGTTACTATGATTGAACGAGATTTTCCAAATTCGTCTTTTTGGTATGTAGAAGACGATGCACCTTCCTATGCTAGTTCTTACCATGAAAAAGTAAATGAAGCATCAGCTGAAAGAATAGATATTGTAGTCGATGAAATGGATTATTGCTCTATGCTTTATACGAGTGGTACGACTGGTCATCCGAAAGGCGTACTACATCGCCATCGTGATATGGCTGAGCATAGTATGATTTGTACGTATTTCATAAAATATAACAGGGATAGCGCCGGGCTTGTGGTAGCCCCTTTATATCATTGCGGAGAGTTAAATGCTGGAATCATACCGCGCATTCAAGTTGGCGGAAAGAATGTTATTTTGCATCATTTTGATACGGATAGAGTATTACATACCATTCAAGAAGAGAAGATTACGACGTTTTTTGCAGCACCGACGATGTGGAATATGTTATTGCAAGAAGATCTAGCTGAGTATGATTTAACTTCGATGAAAATCGGTGTATATGGCGGGGCTGCGATGGCTCCAGCGCTAGTGAAGGAATGTAAAGAGCGTCTTTATATTGATCTTGTCCAAATTTACGGAATGACAGAAATGGGACCAGTTGTTGCGTTTCTTGTAGAAGAGGATCAAATTACGAAAGCTGGTTCAGCAGGAACACCATGCTTTAGCCATGAAATTCGTATTGTCAAACCGAACGAAGACGCACCAGCAGAGCCAGATGATATGTTGCCTCCTTATGAAGTAGGGGAAATTATTTTGCGCGGTCCAACTATGATGGCTGGATATCATAATCGAGAAGAAGCAAATGCAAAATCGATGTATAAAGGATGGTATCATTCTGGTGATTTAGGCTACTTCGATAAAGACGGTTATTTATTCGTTGCAGACCGCGTTGATGATATGGTAATTAGCGGTGGTGTAAATATTTATCCTCGCGAAATTGAAGACTTCCTTCATAGTCACCCTGGTGTATTAGATGTTGCAGTACTTGGTGAGCCAGATGAACTATGGGGAGAGCGTGTCGTTGCGATCGTTGTAAAGAAAGATGAAAATATTTCAGAAGCTGATTTAGAAACGTATTGCAAGGAAAGTGATGAATTAGCAGATTATAAACGTCCGCGTCATTACTTATTTGTAGATGAACTTCCTCGTAATGCGAGTGGAAAATTGCAAAAGTTTGTGCTGAGAGAGTCGTTGAAAGGTGCGAAAAAGTAAGTGGTAGAGCGGTTGTCTATACAAATAAGGCTATCTTTCTTAATAAGGAAAGGTAGCTTTATTTTTTAAAAATTATTAAATATGATATATAGAGGGATCAAAAATAGTATGTACCTTCTATTTATAATTACTTCCTATTATTATAGTAGAATATATTTTACGACTTAACGTTTTGACTTCAAAATCATATTATTCGTTTTAAATAAGGGTGTTTTTGAAGAGGATGAGAAATGCGAAAAATAGTAACGGTTGGTTTGTAATTTTGAAATATGTTCGTACTTTAGTACTAGTGGAATAAAGTTATTAGAGGAGAACGGCGGTGGATAATATTTGAAAGAGAAAGATTATCGGTCATCAGATGACCTTATGACCAAAGGGGTCAATTAGTATTTTTTGGTAGTATGAATATAGTAACAAATTAATATACAAATAAACAGTCTTGTAATGCATTTTCATAAGTACTAATATTTATTGTTGGCTGCCAAAAAAAAGAAGTAGAAAGGACAATATGGTTAATGAAGCGTGTTGTTTACTGCTTTGTTTTGCATAATTAAAGATAGTTTGATGCTGCAAATATTCTTTAGTTGTAACCTTTTTTTAAGGTGGTTTAGGGTGAAAAGAATTTCATAATAGAAAAATGTGATAATTAAAATTGGAGGCGTTATGAGTACATATTTAAAAAGAATATCTGTAGTTTGTTTTATTTTTACTGTTATTATTGGACAAGTTTTTATGCCTATCATAGGGCATGCTCAAGAATTAAACACAACAGGATTTGTTGATACATTTAAGTTCGACAAAACGGATCTAACTTACGGAGAACGAACGGGAATAAAAGTTGATTTTAGTGATAAATCTGGAAATCAAATGAAGGCTGGAGACACACTAACATTAACATTACCACCTGAATTACAGGGGTATGCTAGAACGATTGATTTAAAAAATGATGCAGGTGTAAGCTTTGGTACTTGTCAAGTAACGTCAACGAATGTGGTATGTACATTTAGCGATGTTGCTGAGAAACTTCAAAATATTAGAGGATATTTTTATTTTGGAGTTCAAGCAACTAAGAATGTAGCAACGGGACAAACGCTCACAGTTGATACAAACTTAGGTACACAATTACAAACACAAAGTATCACAATTAAGGGTCCAACTGAAGGTGGTGGAGGTACAGCACCATTTGTCTATAAAACAGGTAGAATGGATGCGGATGCTCCAACTAAAGTGAAGTGGGAAATACCTATAAATAATAACCAGCAACAATTTAGTTCTGATATAGTTTTGACTGATACTTTAGAGGCGGGACAAACGCTGGATCAAGATGGTTTTAGTATAGGTGTTGGAAATCAAAATTTAACACCTCAACAATTTAATGATGGGGGTTATGGGACGATTACCTTTAATGGTAATTCTTTCGAAGTTAGGTTTTATAAAGAGCAGAGTAGCGGTAAGAACCTATTTTTAAGATATACAGCTACTGTAACTGATAGTGGAATGAAGCAAAAAACTTTTTTCAATAACTATACGATTAATTACCAAATTTCAAATGAGCAACCAGTAACGTTTTCAGAGCAGGCCTGGGCTGATAATATAAACGTAGGTGGGGGTGCTGAAGGAGATTTACCTCCTAAAGGAACGTTAAGAATCGTGAAGCACATTGCCGGAGATGAAACAAAACTCCTTCCGGATGTTACGTTTAAGTTGTATAAGGAATCGGGTGAACAAATTGGCGATACTTATACAACGGATGGACAAGGTATGGTTGAGGTCCCTAATCTAGACTCAGGAAATTACTATGTAACAGAGATTAAAGCTCCAGACTATGTGGATTTTGATCCTCAAGTAAAAGTGCCTTTTACAGTTGATGCAAATGCTGAAACAGGCGTAAAGCTTAAGATCCCGAATAAAGTGAAAACGACATCCGTTTCAGGAACGAAGACTTGGAATGATAACAATGCAACAGATCGTCCGAGCACGATTCAAGTAGACTTACTGAAAAATGGTGACGTAATCCAGACACAAGACGTAACAGCAGAAAACAATTGGAATTATACATTTGCAAATATACCTGCATATGATAATGACGGTAATGCCTATACATACACAGTGAAAGAGCAACCAGTATCAGGATATCAATCGAAAGTTAACGGATATGATATTACAAATGTAAAGATACAGGAAGCAACAGAAGTTGAAGCAGAAGGTAAGTTGGAAACAACAGAAGAAATAAAAGATCTAGAAAAACCGGAAGAACCAAAGGTAACAGAAGAACCGAATGTGCTAGAGAAGCCAGAGGTAACAGAAAAACCGGAAATCTTGGTAACACCGATCGAAGAAGAAACTAAAGAAGAAACAACAGAAGAGTTAAAAGAAGAAAAACCGGAAGAGCCAAAGGTGACAGAAGAGCCGAATATGCTAGAGAAGCCAGAGGTAACAGAAAAACCGGAAATCTTAGTAACGCCGATTGAAGAAGAAACTAAAGAAGAAACAACAGAAGAGATAGAAGACCAGTTAAAACCGGAAACACCGAAGGTAACAGAAGAGCCGAATGTGCTAGAGAAACCAGAGGTAACAGACAAACCGGAAATCTTAGTAACACCGATCGAAGAAGAAACAACAGAAGAAACAACAGAAGAGTTAAAAGAAGAAAAACCGGAAACACCGAAGGTAACAGAAGAGCCGAATGTACTAGAGAAGCCAGAGGTAACAGACAAACCAGAAATCTTGGTAACACCGATCGAAGAAGAAACTAAAGAAGAAACAATAGAAGAGTTAAAAGAAGAAAAACCGGAAGAGCCAAAGGTGACAGAGGAGCCGAATGTGCTAGAGAAGCCAGAGGTAACAGACAAACCGGAAATCTTAGTAACGCCGATTGAAGAAGAAACTAAAGAAGAAACAACAGAAGAGTTAAAAGAAGAAAAACCGGAAATGCCAAAGGTGACAGAAGAGCCGAATGTGCTAGAGAAGCCAGAGGTAACAGACAAACCGGAAGTACAAAATAAAGTAGAAGTACAAAACAAACAAGATGTAAAAAATAAATCTGAAGTACCATCTAGTAAAGAAAATAATAAGCAATCAAAGTTACTTCCTCAAACAGGGGGAGCATCAACTGAATCTACTTCTATTATTGCAGGTATGTTCGCATTAATTTTTGGAGCGATGTTGTTTAGACGTAAAAAAAATTAATGAGCGTGAGAGTTAGTTCGGAAATAAAATGTATGTGAAAAAGCGGAGACTATGGGTCTCCGCTTTTTATTATTTTTGTACATAGCTAAGTGGGATGCTACTTATTGATGAAAGATTTAAATGAAATGATTATTATTTTAATGTATACGTTTTAAAATTACATGCTTTATTTTTTTGCGAAATCGGGTGATTAGCGTAATGATAATAATACCGAAGATAATTTTCCAAATGTGTTGTTCAAGTACTAGGAATATATTTTCTAAGTTTTCCCCTAGCCAGTAACCACCGATTAAGAAGAATGATACCCAAAATAGGGCGCCTGAATAAATTGTCATCGCAAAGCGGCGAAATGGTAAGTTGATAATTCCTGCAAAGTATCCTGTGAAGTGGCGGACGCCTGGAATGAAAAAAGCGATAAAAATTAGAAAATATCCGTATTTATCGAACCACGTTTTCGTTAAATTAATTTTTCGTTCTGTTAAAAATACATATTTCCCGTATTTTTGAATGAAAGGCATGCCAAGTTTATTTCCTAAAAAGTATTGGAATGTCATACCTACGCTTGTCCCAATAAAGGATAAAATAATTAAAATTGGTAAACTCAAATCACCTTGATGTGATAAAAATCCTGCATAGGCTAATGTTGGCTCTCCTGGAAACGGAAGAGCAATATATTCTAAAAGTAATCCGACAAGTACTACATAATACCCATATTGCTGAAATAATTCATGAATCCATTCCATGTTGTGCGCTCCTTTTTAAATTGAAGTTGTTACACATCTTCCTCTTTTTCGCACTAATCGAACTGAAACAATAGTAGTAGAAGAGTTTGGCTGGAGGATTTAAGCTAGTATGATTTTTTGATAACCACTCGCTGCATTTATAGATAGGAGTGATATCATACTGAATATAGCTCTTTGCTAATTAGCAAAGAGCATCGAAGTGTAAATGTTACTATTAGTTAAAGTCATAACGGTATAAAAATATGTTGAAATCTTCTTCTTTTGGTCCAAAATCAACTGCTTTTTCTTGTATACGTTGGAAGTTTTGTTTGTCATAAAATCCGTAGTTACAGTTATTGTCTGTATATAAATATAAAGATGTTACATCTTCGGTTGTCATATATTGGAACAAGTAGTTCATTAAAGTTTTCCCAACCCCAAGACCTCTAGATTCTTCGGATACGATGAATAATTGTATACAGCCTTGAAAATGATCTTCTTTTCCTTGAATGAGTTCTTTATATGTTTTTTTAACTTTTATAAATGCTTTTAAAAATTCTCTATTCTCTTTATTAGTCATGAATAGTTTCATCATGTTAAAGGTAATGCTAACAGTATTATCGAATCTTTTTAAACGGTTTTTATCTTTTTTGGAATCGCCTAAAATGACACCGATAATTTTATTATCTTTTTCAGCTACCTTACTAAAGGAACTTCCTAAAATGCAACTGTGTAGATAGAAGTTTAATACGGAATCTAAAAATTTTTTATCTGTAATGAATTCATTAAATCCAAATGCCTCGCCAATTAAATGTTTTATAGGCTCATAGTCTTCCTTAGCTAGACTTCTATATTTTACTGTGTTCATAATTGTATACTCCCTTTATCAATGTAAATGACTTATTATAAATAGTAAGGTCTCCTCTAAGGGGAGAGTCAATGGTTGTGTGAGAAAAATATGAGGGAAGAGATTCAAATGAAAAAAATATTCTCTATTGGAGAAGTTGCAAAAATAAAGGATATAACGATAAAGGCGTTAAGGTACTATCATAAGATGGGAATTCTTATTCCAAAACATATTGATGAATCAACAGGATATAGATATTATTCTATAGATCAATTCATTCACATTGATATTATAAAAAGCTGTAGAGAGTTGAACACGAGTATAGTAGAACTTCAAGAGATTTTTAAGGAATGTGATATGGATAAGTTGCTGCGATTTTTACAATTGAAGAGGGAGGAAGCGGAAGAGCATATAAAGAAAATGAAAGAGGTAATTGAAACGATTGATGACTTAAATGCAAAAGTAGGGAGTTCACAGGAAATATTAAAGAATGATGAAATAGCTATTAAGTTCTTTGAACAGCGTTATGTAGTTGTGGCGCCTTGTAAAGAAGTAGGGAGTTTACAGGAGTTACTGTATTATTCCGATTTAGAGAAAATCGCTCAAGATTATGAAGAGAAAATGTCAATGGAAATGGGTATTCTATACAATGTCAATGAAAAGTGGGATGTAGAACCAAAGTATGTTTTTAATAAGGTACAAGATTATGTACATATGGAAGAGATGCAAAATATAAAAGTATTACCGAGCGGGAAATATGTAACATTAGCGTATAGTAAAGAAAATGAAGAAGAACGTAGAAATACTATGATTAAATATATAAAAGAAAACGATATAGAAGTGGAAAGTTTTATTGAAGTGGAGTTAGTTAATGATTTTTTTAATACGGAGACGTATAGTTGTCAAATTCAAATTTTTATAGGGGATAGTGAGAATAAGAAGTTTTGATTCCATAATTTTATGGAATGGAGTTATGTTCTTATTGGGTAAAATTGCAACATAACTCTCATTATATCGACTTAAATACAAAATACGACAATAATAGCCTACCTATTAATAAAAAAAGGGCCGTCCCCAAAAAACTTTTGGGACGGCCTCATTAGTAGTAAGGAACGTATTATTTACGTGAGAAACCTTCTTCATCAAGGTATTCCGCAGCTTCTGGATAAGAGTTGAATGTACCGTCTAAGTTTACGCCAGCGTAAACGTTCCACATATCGTCTTCCTGAATAAGAGTAAGGATATGGCCGTCTTCGTTACGCCATTCCTCTTCCTCAGCAGGTGCCATCGGTGCAACAATTTCTTCTTGCTCCTGTGATAGACGTTCAATTACTTTTTCAATTAATGAACGCAGTTCTTCTTCTGAAAATTCACGGATGTTAATCATGCCTTTATCATCTGTTCTATAACCTTTAATGAAGTTTGCATATACAAATCCGTTTCCATTTGGGTGTAAATGATATACAACGTTCTTTTTATCTAAACGACTTTCTTCAAAGTGAAAGTTTACGCGTTTTAACGATACGTTCTTTCTTTCTAATTCCGGGAAAGATTCAATAATTGATAATTTTTCTTCAAAAGTTAGCATAGTGCCTCCAAGTATATAGTAAAAGATTTAATTTGTTCATTATAGCATAGTCAAGTTTGTTTCCAAAGGTAGATTCGTCATATTGCTGTTTTTTAGTTTGACTTGGGAAGGCTATTTGTAAATGTAGGCGTTTACTTCACGAGACTGTAAAGAGTTTTTTATAAATACGCTAACGAATGATTTGTTTTAGATGTACAATGGAACGTGGACTTTATCCCGCTATTTGCGGGCAGTAATTCTTCTTTTTAGTAAAAATCTAGAAGATAGATGGGAGTAACTGCCCGTTACTGCCCGATTGGTGGGAGCTAATAACCAGTGGGAATGAAAAGCTCCTCACTGATTAAAATTTCACTTTATACGAAGGTGGTTATTTATATGTTTCAAAAAATAGCAAAGGAATGTTTAGCTGGGTTTACTGTTGCGATTGTTGCTTTGCCGCTAGCAATTGCATTTGGTATTGCAGCGACGGGAACGTCTGAAGGAGCGCTAGTCGGATTGTATGGTGCGATTTTTGCAGGTTTATTTGCGGCGTTATTTGGCGGTACACCGGGGCAAGTAACAGGTCCGACTGGGCCGATTACAGTTATTGCAACAGGCGTTATTGCAACTCACGGATTAGAAGCAAGTTTTATTGCATTTATGATGGCAGGGTTATTTCAAATCTTATTTGGTGTATGTAAGCTCGGCTCTTACGTTCGTTATATTCCGTATCCTGTTGTTTCAGGATTTATGAATGGGATTGCACTGATCATTATTTTAGGTGAAATGAAGCACGTACAAAATAGCTTTCTACTTGTGTTATTAACGATCATTGTAATGATTGTTTCTGGAAAATGGATTAAGGCCATTCCATCAAGTTTAGTAGCATTAGTAGGTGTTACAGTAACGTTACCGTTATTTTCTTCTATGCTACAAGGAATTACGGTAAACTTACCAGTTGTCGGAACTCTTTCTTTAAATAAGATGATTGAAAAGATAGGTGCAATTCCAGAGGCGATGCCATCTCTTCACGTACCGACTTTAGACGCACATGGCATGTTAGCACTTGTATTACCAGCACTTAGTATTGCTTTACTAGGATCAATTGACTCATTATTAACATCTGTCGTAATGGATAATGTGACGGGGACACGTCATAAAAGTAATAAAGAGTTAATCGGACAAGGTATTGGTAATGTTGCGAGCGGTTTGTTCGGCGGATTAGCAGGAGCAGGTGCAACTGTTAGATCCATCGTCAATATAAGAAGCGGGGGGAAGACGGCACTTTCAGCTTGTATGCATAGTGTCATCTTATTCATTTTCATTATGGGACTCGGTTCAGTGGTACAATATATTCCGCTTGCGGTATTATCAGGCATTTTAATTTTAACTGGCATCGGGATGTTTGATTGGGAAAGTATGAGGAAAGCGCATGTAGCTCCAAAGGGTGATGTGATTGTTATGTTCGTGACGATGGTTGTGACAGTGAAATTCGATTTAATGGTTGCTGTTGCGTTTGGCATTATTCTTTCCTTCATTATATACATGGTGAAGTGTAAAGAACGTAAAGCTTCTATTATAAAAGAAAAAGAAGCGACGTATACGATTCAGGGACCACTTTCATTTTTATCAGTAGATCGTATTTTTGCTTCTTTACAACATGTGAAGTCACCAGTTATTTTGCGTATGAAAGATGTACGCTATATGGATGTATCAGGAGCTATGGCGTTATTAAACTTTGTTGAGCAATCGGATAAAGCAGGAGCGAGTGTGACACTTGAACATGTACATCCGCATGTTGAAAAGACGATAGTAATGATGGCGAATGATGAGCAAAAAGAGAAATTACAATTTTTGAAAACTAAAGCGATATAAAAATAATAAGAACTTTCACACTCTACAAAGTATTTCGTGTGAAATTCGTATATCTAGATGTTGCGCGTTTGTTGACAATTGATTTTCTACACAGTATAGTAACATCTTAGATTAGCAATGTGCTATTATAATAAGGTATATGAATTTTGAGATTCCTTTATATTCAGAAGGAAGAGCTTTAAGCTGGAGGGAATATTTGATGTACAAACAGTTACCACATGGAGTGAAGATCGGGATTACACGATCAATTGTTGTTTCTTTTGAGAAATATATGAAAGAAATTGAATGGAATGAAGAAAAATTTGATATGCAGCAATTTGTTGAACAGTGGAAACAATATTTATACACAAAATCAACTTGGATTAATAAAGTAGACGACGAGTTGAAAGGACATCCAGATTTCCATCAAGCATTAGCGATGAAAGTAAATGAAAAAATTAATGAGCTTATTAGTGAGCAGCCGAGCGAAGAACAATTAGAGCTGTTAAAAAAGAGAAACGTAAAGCATGTAGATGAAATGTGTAAACTAGAAGCGGAGTATCATATTGAACGTTTATTAGTAACGAAGTAGATTTTACATAAAAAAGAGCCTATCCTAAAAGGTGTGATGACCATCTTTTAAGATAGGCTTTTTTGTATATTAGTCTTGTGGTACAAATGCTTTCCAGCTAGATAAATCCATATTTTGTTTCAAGATGGATGAAGCAGGGAAAACAAATGACCATGGTTTTGTAGTATTTGCTTTAATTTCAAGATTCGGCAACGTGAAAGCACCTTTAACAACGACTTCTCCAGAAGCATCTTCAATGTGAAGAGGAAGTTGTTCTAGTTGAATGTTATCTTTACAGCCGTTACGGATTAGAAGCGTTGTATGTAAATCGCCGTTCTCTTTCAATGCGGCTTGTAAACCTAGGAAGTTAATTTCACCTTCATTTGGAGGTGTTAAATTATCTACAAAATTACGTAAAGCTTCTTTGCTTGCTTCAGGTAACTGAGCTTCCCAAGATGGATCTAAATCTAGTTGATGTTTACTTTCAAGTTCGAAAGCTAATTCCCAATCTGATTGAGATAGCTCATTTTCAGTTATTGTTTCTTGCTCAAATGTAAATACGAACGGCATATTTACATTTTCAGGAATATCGCCAAGAGCAGACAGGTTAAATGTTTTACGTGCGCAAAGCTTTTTATCTTTGTTTAATAGAAGTAATGTAACTTCTTCGAAAGAAATCGGTTTTGGGACACTGCTGCGAATGAAAGCAGCTACATCGTATGCGCCATCACGTTTTTCAATTTCAATTCCTGATAAAGAAATTTGATATTCTTGTAACCGTGGTAATTCTTTATGTAAGAACTGATAAATGTATTTTTGTTCTTGTGCTACGTCACCCCAGCTAGGATGGAAGTAAAGAACGGGCTTTACCGTTTTATTTTGAGAAGTAGTTTCTTCTTGTCCAAATAATTGATTACTAGAAACAGTAGTATCTTTTCCTTGTTTCTTTGCCTTTTTCAGGAATGATAACATAAATTTTCACCTCATGATTGTACGTTTTCTGGAACTGCTAAATGTCTCGCGATATAGCGGCACATTTCTTTTTCGAAATTACCGTAAGTGTATAAGAAAATATCCAAACCTTCTTTTTGGTAAAGGCGAGTTGGATCTTCTTGTTGATATTGTCTTAAGCCAATACCTTCTTTCAAGTGAGTCATTGCATCTAAGTGATTTACCCAGTTTTGATCTAGGAAGTGTAAACCAACGTAGCGCAGTGATTGTTGTAAATCCGCATGGTCATTTAATTCTTGTACACGCCCTATATAGCTAGAAATTGTATCTTTTAAAACGATTTGTAAATCCTCAGGCGAATGTACGTCGTTCGCAGATAATGGCGGCAAAGTTTCAGCCGGTAAAACTTCTTTAATAGATGCTGTTAAACTAGTGAAATCCCATTCTTCAGGAAGCATTCCTTCGAAAAGGTGCTGCTTAGCAATTGCATCCACAGAGTGTTCAATCATTGGAATAACGAGTTCTATCATATTTGTTTCTTCTTTTAGAAGGTTGTTACGTAGTGTGTATATAACATTACGTTGATCATTAATTACGTCATCTAATTTCAAATTATATTCACGCATTGAGAAATGACCACCTTCACAAATTAATTGTGTACGGTTGATGAAATCATGAACTTTAGGCGCGTTAATAAGTCCCGTTTTGTCAGGTTTCAGTGATTTTATTAGCTTTTCTATTTCTTCATGAGCAAAGCGTTTTAGCATCTCATCTTCTAAAGATAGGAAAAATTGAGAGCTTCCCGGATCACCTTGTCGGCCAGCTCGTCCTTTAAGTTGGTTATCAACACGGCGAGATTCATGACGTTCTGTTCCAATTACATGTAATCCACCAAGGGCGTGGACACCTTCACCTAGTAAAATATCAGTACCTCGGCCTGCCATATTGGTAGCAATTGTAATTTGACCTTTTTGCCCAGCAGTTGCAATTAAGTCTGCTTCTTGCTCTGCACTTTTAGCGTTTAATAATTGATACTTTATGTTTGCCTCATCTAAATAACGAGCAACAGTTTCAGATTGCAGGATAGACATCGTCCCAATTAAAATAGGGCGTCCTTGCTTATGCTGTTTTAGAACTTCTTCACGCACAGCTTTATATTTATCATCAGCTGTTACATATACTACGTCATTTTTATCTTCACGAAGAAGAGGACGGTTTGTTGGAATTGGAATAACTTCCATATTGTATACACGGTTGAATTCTTTTTCTTCCGTTTTTGCTGTACCTGTCATACCTGATAATGCCGGATACATACGGAAGAAGTTTTGAATTGTAATAGAAGCTTGTGTTTGGTTTTCTTCTGTAATTTCTAAACCTTCTTTTGCTTCTAGTGCTTGATGTAAGCCGTCACTTAAAGAGCGACCATCCATAACACGTCCTGTGAAAATATCTACAAGTAGTATTTTTTCATCATGCACAATATAGTCCACGTCAAGCTGGAAAGCGACATTGGCACGTAATGATTGAATCATATAATGGTATAGAGTTTGATGCTCTAAATCATATAAGTTATCGATGTCAAATAAATCTTCTATTTTTGTAATACCGTCTTCTGTAAAACTAGCTGATTTCGATTCTGCATCGTATGTATAGTGAAGGGTATCTTGGAATGATTTAATAACTTTTGCACATAAATAATGCAAATCAGAGCTACCTGATTTCTTCCCAGCAATGATAAGTGGCGTTTTCGCCTCATCAATTAAAACGCTATCAATCTCATCGATAATAGCAAAGTGATAGGGGCGCTGAACTTGCTCATTTTGTGAAGAAGCCATATTATCGCGAAGATAGTCAAAGCCAAACTCTGTTCCAATACCGTATGTAATATCAGCTTCGTACGCAAGTTTCTTTTCAGAAGGATCGATTTGAGGAATATTTAATCCAACTTGTAAGCCGAGAAATTCATGGACTTGGCCAATTAACTCTTTATCACGCTTCGCTAAGTAATCGTTTACAGTAATAACATGAACGCCTTTTCCTTCAAGGGCACGTACATATGTTGGGAGAGAGGAAACTAATGTTTTTCCTTCACCAGTTGGCATCTCCGCAATATTACCTTCTAGT
Source organism: Bacillus cereus (assembly GCF_015071065.1). GTDB lineage: Bacteria > Bacillota > Bacilli > Bacillales > Bacillaceae_G > Bacillus_A > Bacillus_A cereus_BA. The sequence continues at coordinate 142,768 of NZ_VOVA01000006.1, forward strand.
AATACAAGTCCTCCGATTAACTGCACATCGTAATGGCGTAATCCAAGCACACGTTTTGCGGCTTCACGTACAACAGCGAATGCTTCTACTTTTATGTCATCAACTGTTTTACCATCCTTAAGCATACTTTTGAATGTGACAGTTTTGTGACGTAATTCTTCGTCAGGTAAATCAGACATTTGTTTTTCTAAATCATTAATATCTTGAACGAGTTGTTCATATTTTTTTAGCTTTCTTTTTTGAGAATCTCCTAACAATTTCTTTACCGAATTCAGCATGTTGCAAACACTCCTCTTACTGACAATAGCTACATTATAGCACATGTTTATCTTGAACAAGTAGAAGTAGTAAATTGAAGAAAAAACTGGATAAAAATACGCGTATCTTGCACATATTATATTTGAAGCATGAGAAGAAAGAGAGTATTCAATTTATAAGAAATTTGGTATGATAACTAAATGAGATAAAGTGATAATTCTCAAGATGCATGAACAATACGGATTTAATATTTTATGTAGATTATATATTGAAAGAAAAGAGATAGAAGATGAATAAAAAGTTTGTAAAAGGCGCTGCGATTTTAACCGTTACAACGTTTATATCGAAAGTAGTGGGGAGTTTTTTTCAAATTCCATTGCAAAATATAGCAGGGGATGAAGTACTTGGGATTTTTCGCCTTGTTTTTCCTGTATATATGATAGCCTTAACTTTATCAGTAGCGGGAGTCCCGCTAGCAATATCCCAGTTAATAGCTGATCTTCATGAAAAGAATGATCGTGACGGAATAGCTAAATTGTTTACGTCCGCATCTATTATCGGTGTTATATTTGGGGTGCTCGGATTTTTAATTATTATCATTGGATCGAGTAGCATTGCAAATATGCTTGGTGGACAAGAGACGAGGCTAGCATTAATTATTACTTCGTTTGCTTTATTAATCGCACCGTATATGGCAGTGTACCGTGGATATTTCCAAGGGTTCGGAGATATGATACCTACCGGTGTATCACAAGTAATTGAACAGTTGATTCGCGTGTTCTTTATGCTAACAATTGCTTATATATTTGTATATTGGAATAAAGGTAGTGATATCATAACAGGCGGAGCGATGATTGGTTCTTGCTTTGGTGTTATTACGTCACTTATATATTTGCGAGTGAAATATGTGAAAAGCACGTATCGCTATAAGAGTGAAACATATTCATTACAAGACTTTAAGAAAAACGCGAAAAACATACTCCGTGTTTCAGTTCCTATTGCAATTGGAGCGTTATCGATGCCTGTTTTAAATTTAGTTGATTCTGTAACAATTCCACATGTATTACATGAATCTTCTACAACGATTCAGGAACAATTTGGTATATATAGCCGTGGTTTTGCATTTACGCAATTAATTGTTGTATTTGCAAGTGCGATAGTATTTCCGTTAATTCCATTATTAACAGCTGCTTTAACAAAAAAAGATATAGATTTAGCTAAACTGACAGTAAAACGTACAAATGAGTTTGCGCACGTTTTAACAATGCCAATAACGATATGGCTTATGGCGCTTGCAGTACCGCTTAATGTTGCGTTATTTACAGATACAAAAGGAAGTGGCATGTTAGCTATTTTAATTGGTAGCTCGTATTTCACATCACTTATGGTATTATCAATAGGAATCTTGCAAGGGATTAATCGTTCGATGCGAGCAGCATGGATTGTCATCGGTGCAAGTTTTGTAAAAATTATATTAAATATAGCGCTAGTAAACCAATTCGGTATAAATGGAGCAGCGTATAGTACTCTAATTATTTATATAATGATTTGTATTGCAAATCATATTTATATTAGAAAAGATCTTTCCTATCCAATAGCTATAGGGAAATTTTTGGCTGTGATTGGAGTATCTAGTATTTTAGGTATAGCATTATACTTTGTGTCTACATTAATCAATGTGACAGATTCCAGGATTTTAGCAATGATATATAGTGCCGTAGCGCTAAGTGTAGCTTCAGTATTATATGGCATATGTGCATTGAAACTAAACTGGATATCGAAAGAACAAATTCCATTTTTACGTAAATAAAATCGTTTATTATAGAAAATGAAAAATATTATAAATAGGTATGACTTGTTAGATGTTTGTGAAAGAAATCAATTTGAAGTTATCAAACCTTTCTCGGCAAGGAATGGATAACAATTTGTTTAATTACAAAAAGAGTTGATTGCGAAATGTTGGAGGAGATTAAGAGTGCGGTTAGTTTTATCAGGATATTATGGTTTTTATAATGTTGGGGACGAAGCAATTTTGCAATCAATTATTAAAGCGCTACATGAAGAGGATCCTACTCTTGAGCTTGTTGTACTTTCAAATGACCCTGACTATACAAGTAAAATGTACGGTGTAGAAGCAGTAAATCGCTGGGATATAAGAGCAATTTACCGAGAAATAAAGAGAAGTAATGGTTTAATTAGCGGAGGCGGAAGTCTCTTGCAAGATAAGACAAGTATTAAGAGTATTTTATACTATACGGGTATTATGCGGCTTGCTCGTTTTTTGAAAAAGCCGTATTATATTTACGCCCAAGGAATCGGACCTATTACGAAGAAGCAAAATCGTTTATTAGTGAAATGGCATGTATCAAAGGCTGAATATATATCAGTGCGTGATGAAGACTCTTTTTTGTACTTAAAAGAAATTGGTATTAAGAAAGACATTGAACTTGTTCCAGATCCAGTATTAGCTTGTCAGCCAGAAGAAAAGAAATCCGATTGGCTTCAAAAACATTCTCTGCAAGGAAAAGTCGTTGCGGTTAGTGTAAGGTACTGGGATGCAAAAGAAGATTATATGAAGAAGTTAGCAGATACGCTGAAAAAGCTTAAGCAAGAGGGATACCATATTTTATTTGTACCGATGCATGGACCATTTGATCAAAATGCATCAAGGGATATCATTAATTTGATGGGAGAAGAAGCGCACATGCTCCCTTATAAAATGGATATTCATGAGAAAATCTCTATTTTATCAGAATGCTCTCTTTTAATAGGGATGAGACTTCATGCTCTTATATTATCGGCAGTTGCAAACACACCTATGATTGGGATTTCATATGATCCAAAGATCGATTCATTTTTACAACAAGTAAATCAGCCGATTATTGGGAATGTGGATGGAGACTGGACGACAGAAACATTACATAGTATGGCGATTAAACAATTAGAGCAAACAGTATATGTACAGGAAACGTTAGGACAAAGGGTAGAGGAATTGCGAGAACAAATTTCCATAGCGTCCAAATATATTATTAATGACTTACATGCAAAAGAGTCTATAAAAAGAGGAATGGAATCTTAGAATGAGAGGCCATTCCTCTTTTAATTCAATAATTGAGTGGAAAGAAGGACAGGAATCACCTGTTCTTTTTTTTGTTATGTAAGTAAGAATTTGAAAGAGAAGCGTATGAAAGAAAAAATAAAAGGTCGACAAAAATATAAAAATGTAGAATAATGTCGAAAAAAATAACGAGTTGAAGTTTTAGTTGTTCCTGAATAGGTATGTTTTTATCTTGAAATCTTAACATTAGCATATAGAGAATATCGTTATAAAGCGTTTTATATAGAAACACCTGACTGATGGAGCGGGTTTTGTTCAAAAAAACGAATTTAAGAATAATGTCGAAAATTTAAAAAATATAGTGTCGATTAATGTCGTAATATCTTTATAGTTAAATATTGAAATTGCAAACGCTTTTCTGCTATAGTTGTAAATGGTTATATAAATATTGCTCAAATGTAGTTCTGATGCATTGTTTCGTACATTTAAAATATTCTGTTATTATAATCAGGTTATTTGAATTTAAAGTCGAAAAAAATGGACGTTAGAATTACGAAAATTCACTTTTTTGTCGAATTTAAGGATTTAAATTCGAATAAAAATGGTGTATTATTCTATATTGTGGAATCATTTCTACATATAGGATATTTTAACTACATTTATATTTACTAGTTTCAACATTAAATAGAATATCTATTTAAAACATTACGGAACTAGTATTACATTCCTGAAGGAGGAAATATATAAAATGGCAAAGACTAACTCTTACAAAAAATTAATCGCTGGTACAATGACAGCAGCAATGGTAGCAGGTGTTGTATCTCCAGTAGCAGCAGCAGGTAAAACATTCCCAGACGTAGATGGTCACTGGTCTAAAGAATCAGTTTACTACCTAGTAGAAAAAGGTGCTATCGCAGGTAACGACGATGGTACATTCGCTCCTGATCGTGAAGTAACTCGTGCAGAAGCAGCTACAATGATGGCTAAAATCTTAAACTTACCAATCGATAAAGATGCTAAACCATCTTACACTGATTCTCAAGCACACTGGGCTACTCCAATCATCGCAGCTGTTGAAAAAGCTGGCGTAGTTAAAGGTAAAGGTGAAGGCAAATTCGATCCAGACGGAAAAATCGACCGCGTTTCTATGGCATCTCTACTTGTAGAAGCTTACAAATTAGATACTAAAGTAACTGGTACTCCAGCAACTAAATTCAAAGATTTAGAAGATAGCTGGGGTAAAGCGAAAGCTAACATCCTAGTTGAATTAGGAATTTCTGTTGGTACTGGCGACAAATGGGAGCCAAACAAAACTGTAACTAAAGCAGAAGCAGCTCAATTCATTGCTAAGACTGACAAGCAGTTCGGACAAAAAGAAGAAGCTAAAGTTGAGTCTATTAAAGCAATCAACGCTAAAGAGATCGAAGTTAAACTTGGTGCTACAGTGAAAGAAGAAGATGTGAAGAACGCGAAATTCACTCTTTCTCAAGGAGCTAATAACGAAATAAAAGTTACTGCAAAAATCGGTGAAGATAAAAAATCTGTAATCTTAACTTTAGAAGGTACTAAAAAACTTGAGAATAACAATGCTTATGTTGTAACTGTTGAAAATTTAAAAACTGCTGAAGGTAAAGAAATTCCAAAGGCATTAGAAGTTATCTTCTTTAACGATGAAGTAGCTCCAACTGTATCTACAGTATCTACTCCAGAAGGAAAAGTTAAAGTTGTATTCAGTGAGAAATTAGATACAAATAAACCTGTTAGAGTAGTAATTAACGGTCAAGAAGTTGCAGGAGCAGTTAAAGATAATACTTTCACTTCTACTAACGCTTTAAACCTTGAGAATGGTAAAGAATTCTCAGTTATCGTAACGGGTGCTCAAGATTTATCAGGTAACGCAATGGAAATGTACGAAGGTAAAGCTACTTACAAAGTAGAAAAAGACACTACAGCTCCAGAATTTAAAGATGTTAAAGTGAAAGAACTTGTTGAAGGTACAGCTACTTTAGAAGCTACATTCTCAGAAGAACTTTCTGCAGCAGGTAATGTAGTTGTTAAAAAAGGCAATAAAGTAGTAGAAAGTGCTACAATTGCTCTTGATCAAGATAAAACTAAAGCAATCGTAACAGTACCAACTGCTCTTACAAAAACTGAAACAGCTGCAAACCTTACAGTTGAATTTGTTGGCTACAAAGATTTAGCTAACAACGTAGGTAAGCAAGTATCTAAAGAAGTAAAAGTTACAAAAGACGTTGTAGCTCCTAACTTCGTAAAAGCTGTAGCAGAAAAAGAACAAGATAAAGCAGCTACATTTACATTTGATAAAGAAATGGATATTAATAAAGTCAACAAAGCACACGTTCGTGTTATTAACCAAGATACAAGTGAAGATGTAACAAAAGATGTAGCAGTAACAGAAGTTAAAGATAATAAAAAAGCTATCACTTTAACATTCCCAGCTGAAGGTAACTACAAAGTTGCTGCTTCAAAAGGCTTCATTACAGATACAGCGGGTAATGAATCAGCAGCATTCACTACAGAAGTAAAAGTTGCGAAGAAAGATACTGTAACACCACCAGTAGTAGATAAAGTAGCTCCAAAAGTAACAAATGATGATATTGCATTTAATAAAGAGCAAAATACTGTTACAGTAAAATTCGATAAAGAAGTAAAAGGTGGCCAAGCTGCAGAATCTGCTGCTAACGTAAACAACTACACATTAGCTGGCGCTAAATTACCAGAAGGTACTTTAATTACTCTAACTAATGAAAAAGAAACAGTAGATGGAAAAGAAAAAATTAAATCAACAACAGCAACAATTGAACTACCAAAAGCATTCACTTTCGAAAAATCAGAAACAGTGAAGTTCACAGTAGCTAATGTTGCAAATGCATCTGGAGTAAAAATGGGTACAACAAACCTATTATTAAAAATTGAAGATACAAAAGCTCCTGAATTCAAATCAGCTAAAGTTACAAATGTAGGGAAACAAGAAGTAACTCTTACATTCTCTGAAGCTGTAAAAGTTGATGCAACTGATTTTGAATTCGACTTAAATGGTGTTCCATTTACAGTAGCTACAGCTCCAACAGAAGCTTCTAAAGAAGTAGTACTTGGGCTAAAAGCTAAAAATGATGCTGATGTTAACTTTGCAACTGGTACATTAACGCTTAAAGCTAAAGAGCTTAAAGATAATGCAACTTTAAATACAGTTGATACAGCAAATAACAAACTTGTTGCTTTCAAACCAGTAACAGTAGCTCGCTAATTGAAATTTATTTCAATGGAAAGAGCCCACATTATGTGGGCTCTTTTTTATGGTCTAATTTTCATATAAAACGATCTCTGAAAAACAGATCATATTTTGAAGATTAATAGTTAATTTTATTGAGAAATAAATTGACAGCGTTTTCAAAAATGGAAAACCACCCCATTAATATGTAAATCTTTTGTAAATTCACACCTTTTCTCGTTAAAAAAACATTCGAAAAGAAGAAGAAAATGTCGAATTACAATAATTTAAGTCGAATATAGTCTGAAAATTGTATTTATTGTAAAAAATATTTAGGTGATGAAGTGGAAATATATGCTATAATTCCAATTGTGTATTTGATATGAAAAATATACGAAGAGCAGTGTGAGTAGTTTTATAGGAAAAAAGTTTGTTCATTTCTATATTTTAGTATTATTAATATCTTAATAATACGATCAAAAGACCGAATTATCAGAATGTGTCGAATCTTCTTTTGAGAAAGTTCTTGATAACGAATAGTTTTGTATAGTATGATGAACTTGTTTCAAAAAATGGTATTTAAACCTTATATTTACATTTAACGGTTTGTATCATTTTATTATGTGAACTACTTTATAGTATTTTGTAGTTTTGTTTATGTTCTTATTGTTTTATGGCTTTTTTAACTAACTAGTTTTCAAATTACATATGATATGAAACTAGTAGCACATAGTCCTGAAGGAGGAAATTTATAAAATGGCAAAGACTAACTCTTACAAAAAAGTAATCGCAGGTACAATGACAGCAGCAATGGTAGCAGGTGTTGTGTCTCCAGTAGCAGCAGCAGGTAAATCGTTCCCAGATGTTCCAGCTGATCATTGGGCATTAGATTCTATCAACTATTTAGTAGATAAAGGTGCAATCAAAGGTAAGCCAGACGGTACATATGGTCCAGCTGAAGCAATTGATCGCGCTTCTGCAGCTGTAATTTTCAGTGAAATTTTAGGTTTAAAAGTTGATGAAAATGCTAAACCTTCTTTCAAAGATGCTAAAGATTCATGGGCTGCTAAATATATCGCAGCAGTTGAAAAAGCTGGTATCGTTAAAGGTGATGGAAAAGAAAACTTCTATCCGACCGGCAAAATTGATCGTGCTTCATTCGCATCTATGTTAGTAAGTGCTTATAACTTAAAAGATAAAGTTAACGGTGAGTTAGTTACAACATTTGATGATTTAAGAGACACTTGGGGTGAAGAAAAAGCAAACATCCTAATTAATCTTGGAATCTCTGTAGGTACTGGCGGTAAATGGGAGCCAAATAAATCTGTATCTCGTGCAGAAGCAGCTCAATTTATCGCATTAACAGATAAAAAATATGGAAAAAAAGATAATGCACAAGCATATGTAACTGATGTGAAAATTTCTGAACCAACGAAATTAACATTAACAGGAACTGGCTTAGATAAACTTTCTGCTGATGATGTAACTCTTGAAGGAGACAAAGCTGTTGCGATTGAAGCAAGTGCTGACGGTACATCTGCAACTGTAACACTTGGTGGTAAAGTTGCTCCAAATAAAGATCTTACTGTAAAAGTGAAAGATCAATCATTCGTAACGAAATTCGTATACGAAGTTAAAAAATTAGCTGTTGAAAAACTTACATTTGATGATGATCGTGCTGGTCAAGCAGTTGCCTTCAAATTAAATGATGAAAAAGGTAACGCTGATGTTGAGTACTTAAACTTAGCAAACCATGACGTCAAATTTGTAGCAAATAACTTAGACGGTTCACCAGCAGAAATCTTTGAGGATGGAAAGTCAACTTCTTCTACAGGTAAACTTGGTGTTGGTCTTTCACACGGTGATTACAAAGTAGAAGTGCAAGTTACAAAACGTGGTGGTTTAACGGTTTCTAACACAGGTATCATTACAGTGAAAAACCTTGATACACCAGCTTCTGCAATTAAAAACACTGTATTTGCGGTAGATGCTGATAAAAATGGTGTAGTATACGGTAATACACTTACTGGAAAAGACTTCAAGCTAAACAGCCAAAATTTAGTTGTTGGTGAAAAAGCACAAATTCATAACGTAGTTGCTACAATCGCTGGAGAAGATAAAGTAGTTGATCCAAACTCAATTAGCATTAAATCTTCAAATCATGGTATTATCTCTGTAGTAAACAACTACATTACTGCTGAGGCTGCTGGTGAAGCTACACTTACTATTAAAGTAGGCGATGTAACGAAAGATGTTAAATTTAAAGTAACTACTGATTCTCGTAAATTAAAATCAGTAAAAGCTAACCCAGATAAATTACAAGTTGTTCAAAACAAAACATTACCTGTTACATTCGTAACAACTGACCAATATGGCGATCCATTTGGTGCTAACACAGCTGCAATTAAAGAAGTTCTTCCAAAAACAGGTGTAGTTGCAGAAGGTGGATTAGATGTAGTAACGACTGATGCTGGTTCAGTTGGTACAAAAACTGTGGGTATTACAGGTAACGAAGTAGGCGAAGGCACAGTTCACTTCCAAAACGGTAATGGCGATACTTTAGGTTCATTATATGTGAACGTAACAGAAGGTAACGTTGCATTTAAAAACTTTGAACTTGTATCTAAAGTAGGTAAATACGGCGAATCACCTGATTCAAAACTTGACCTAAATGTTTCTAACAAAGTTGAGTATCAATTATCTAAGTACACTTCAGAGCGCGTATACTCTGATCCTGAAAACTTAGAAGGTTATGTAGTTGAATCTAAAAATCCAGCAGTAGCTACAGCTGAAATTGTTGGAAATAAAGTTGTTGTTAAAGGTTTAAAACCAGGTAAAGTTGATATCCACTTAACGAAAAATGGTGCAACTGCTGGTAAAGCAACACTAGAAATCGTTCAAGAGAAAATCGCTATTAAATCTGTAAACTTCAAACCAGTTCAAACAGAAAACTTCGTTGAGAAGAAAATTAACATCGGTACTGTATTAGAGCTTGAAGGAAGTAACCTTGATGATATCGTTAAAGGTATTAACTTAACGAAAGAAACACAACATAAAGTACGCGTTGTGAAATCTGGTGAAGACCAAGGTAAACTTTATCTTGATACAAATGGCAATGCTCACTTCGATTTATTCGATCAAGAGCTTGGTCATGTAACAGTATCTCAAACAAGTGATTCTGCACTTCCAAACTTCAATGCAGACATCTACAATACTTTAACAACTAAGTACACTGACAAAGGTACATTAGTATTCAAAGTATTAGGTGAGAAGGATGTTCTAACAAGCGAAATCGGTTCACAAGCTGTACACGTGAACGTGCTTAACAACCCAAATCTATAATTCGATTATAGATAAAGTGAAAAGTCAGTGGGAATGAACCCCCACTGACTTTTTGCTGCCCGCAAATAGCGGAATTAATACAAAGAAGCCTCTTGTAAAAAGTACAAGAGGCTTCTTTTAGTGTTTAAATTTAAACATCTCACCACTCAAGTTCGAATCACTATACACAAACAATACCATGTTAATGTTGTTGTCTTTAATGTATTGATATACATCCTTTTCGTGATAGTGACGGAGGTCAAGGATGGATGTGTGTTTAAAGCTTTGTGCTAAGTGAGGCACGATTGCGTTTGCGAATGAATCTTTTAGGACTAAAGCTCGTACATTATTTGGTGCATTGTTATTTTCGATGACGATTTCTGGATAGTCGTTTGTGTAATAACCTGCGTATGATGTTGTATCATTTTGTTTTTCTACACCGTATATTGCGTCTAAGTTTTGATAAACATTACCACCCGCATCTTTTGCGGCTACGCTCGTGAAGTTGAAACCGTCTTTCGGTGTGTAGTAGCATAGTTTTTCTCCAGTCGCATCGATCAGCTGGTATAGCTGGTTGTTAAAGCTTCCGACTAGATGTTTATTGGGAGCACACGTACGAGTGTAATCTTCTTTTTTTATTTCTTTTCCTTTATATATAGAAGATTGTTGCGCGATTGTGTTCATTATATATTGATAGCCTAAGAAGGCGCCATCCATATTCCAGTGATGGTCTGTTTTGAAGTACATACTTTGTATTTCTTCATTTGTATAGTTTTGCTTAAAATAATCCATGAGTTTAATTGGCTTTACGTCCGCCGGAAGTTTGTTTAGAAAATAATTTAAATTTTCCTGTGCATATGTGTGAACATGAGAAGGTAATTTAAATGATAATGCATTCGTTTTGGATGGTGGTAAAGCAAAGTAAAACTCAATATTTTGTTCTTTTAAAAACTGAGATAAGTCGTTTACAGCTGGCATAGCTTGGTCGATTTCATTATATTTTGTAGTCCAAGCAGGGTTTTTTAGAAGCCATTTATCATCAGTTAGAATAATATCGTTAATGAGAGACTTGCCCATTTTAATTTGAGTAAGTGTATAGTTTTTTATGAGATCATCTCTTCCGATTAATTGATCGTTTGTATATGTCTCAAAGTCTTTAAAGAAGCTTCCTTTTACAAGGGCTTCTTTTGTAAGAGCTGGTTTTTGAGCGAGCGGACGATTTTCAACGGGTGAAATTGCTCGGTCAGTTTTGAGAAGCGATAATATGCCAAATGAAAAGATAATGGTGAGAAAACCGATAAATAGGACGATGTTCCCCAATTTTTTCATAATAACTTTTCCTTCCTACATAAAGTGAAACTTTAATCAGTGGGGGTTTTGTTCATCCCCCACTGATTATTAGTTGAACCAATCGGGCTTTTACGGGCAGCCCGCCCCCTACCTAACTTCGTTGCTTTCGCTGAATTTTGAGGTGGGGGTCTTACTGCCCGGCGAATAGCGGGATAAGTTAAAACCTGAAGTAAATAAATGGATTATAAGTCGAATTAATTAAATACATAATCGAAATCATAAATAATGATAGTAATAATATAGGACGTACAACTTGCATCGTGAACATGTACGTTTTGGGTGCAAGTTCTAATATGTTTTTAACACGTTTCAAAATCGGTGTCGCTGCGATAAAGGCAATGATAAATATGACAATGTATTCATGTATATATAGCATTGTGTTGTCATCGATGAAAGATTGTCTTTGCATGCAAAACATCGCTTTTAAATATTGGAACGAGTAAGCGAAGTTATCAGCTCGGAAGAAGACCCAACCGATCATAACGATGATTAGTACATATGCATGTTGCAGCGGCTTCCATAGCCTATTTAATATTTTCTCAAATCCAGCTTTTTCAATGGAAATAATAAAGCCGTAATATAATCCCCAGGCGATAAATGTCCAGCTTGCTCCGTGCCATAAACCGGTTAATCCCCATACGATGAAGAGGTTACGATAATTTGCTAGTTTGGAAACACGGTTTCCGCCGAGCGGAATGTATATATAGTCGCGGAACCAAGAACCTAGTGTAATGTGCCATCTTCTCCAAAATTCTGAAATAGATTTCGAGATGTATGGATAATTGAAGTTTTTTGGGAAATCAAATCCGAACATTTTTCCAAGTCCAATTGCCATATCAGAGTATCCTGAGAAATCGAAATAGATTTGAAGTGTATAGGCGATAATACCGATCCAAGCTGTTCCAACACTCATTTCAGACGGCGGTAAGGCAAAGATTTTATCTGCGACAAACCCGACTTGATTGGCGATTAACATTTTTTTTGCTAGTCCTAAGACGAAAATTTGAATACCTTCTGTAAATCGTTCAAAAGAATGGATGCGCGTTTTAATTTGCTCAGCAACGATATTGTAACGAACGATTGGTCCGGCAATAAGCTGCGGGAAAATTGATATATATAACGCTAAGTTAAGTGGATTCTTTTGAACTGCGCCATCTCTACGGTATATATCGATGACGTATGACATCGCTTGGAACGTATAGAATGAAATTCCAATTGGTAGTGGAATAGGTTCCACATGAATAGATAAGTGTAATGTTTGATTTAAAATGTCTGTGAAAAATGAAATATATTTAAAATAAGAAAGTAATAAAATATTCCCGACCACAGCCATAATTAAAAATGTGACTTTCATATTTTTTTGTTTATCATAATGATGCACGAGTAGGCCGAAGCAGTAGTTTAAGAGAATAGAAAAGAGCATTAAGAGGACGAATCGAGGTTCTCCCCATGCATAGAAAATTAAACTAAATGCAAGTAATACGAAATTACGTAGCTCGGCACGCACTATAAAATAGAAAAATAATACGAGAGGTAAAAAGATAAATAAGAAAACAGAACTACTAAATACCAAAGGACTCTCCTCACTTTTTCAAAAATACATTTCGTGCAAAAAACCGACATTTCTATTATATATTTTTTTATATAAAAGCGCCTTTAATATTTTATCATGTTAATAATTCGATTAAAATGATTAATATATATAATAGAAGAAAAGAGGAGCGGAATCCTTTTGACACTCACTATTTGGATAAGATAAGATGAATAAGGTGTGATTTGTTTGGAAGGGAAGAGATGGTGTGTTATTTAACTCATTTGAGTTTATTTTTTTATTTTTACCGATAGCATTTCTTTTATATTTTCTATTAAATAAATTTGGACATGCTACATTAGCGAAAGCTTGGCTCGTTGCGGCCTCTTTATTTTTCTATAGTTATTGGAATGTGAAATATTTACCGCTTATGTTAGTGTCGCTCATTGTGAACTACTTTATCGGAATGAGGCTCGTAAAACATAAGAGTAAATTTCTTTTAACGGTAGGATTAATGTTTAATATAGGGATGCTTAGTTATTTCAAGTATTATGATTTTTTCTTACAAAATGTGAATGCATTAATTGGAACTCATTTTACATTATTATCATTAACGTTACCGCTCGCGATTAGTTTCTATACGTTTCAAAAGATCGCATTTTTAGTAGATACGTATCGCGGGGAAACGAAGGCATGTCATTTTCTTGATTACGCATTGTTTGTAACATTTTTCCCACAGCTTATCGCAGGGCCGATTGTACATCATGCGCAAATTATGCCGCAGTTTGCGGATAGTAGTAAAAAGAACTGGCAATCGAAGTATATCGTTCTTGGGATATTCGTATTTGCAGTTGGTATTTTCAAGAAAGTAGGTATTGCAGATGTATTATCACCCCTTGTACGTGAAGGGTTTGATGTACAGCAATCATTAACATTTGTTGAAGCATGGCTTTCGTCGTTAGCGTTTACGTTCCAGTTATATTTTGATTTTAGTGGATATAGCGATATGGCAATTGGAATCGCTTTAATGTTTAATATTAAATTACCTCAAAACTTTAATTCGCCGTATAAAGCAGTGAATATACAAGATTTTTGGCATCGTTGGCATATGACGTTAAGCCAGTTTTTAACGAAGTATGTATACATTCCTCTTGGTGGGAACCGAAAAGGGATTACGCGTACATACGTGAATATTATGATTATATTTTTAATAAGTGGACTTTGGCATGGAGCTGGTTGGACATTTATTTTTTGGGGTTTTCTGCACGGTTTGGCTTCTGTTATTCATCGTTTATGGAGTAAAGGAGGAGGGCGTATGCCAGCCTTTGCTGGTTGGTTCGTTACGTTTTTCTTCATTAATATAACGTGGGTATTCTTTAGGGCAACATCTATGTATGATGCAGTGAAAGTGTTAAAAGGAATGTTCGGACTAAATGGAATCGAATTAGCAAATAGCGTATTCCCGGCATTTATAATAGAGAAGCTGCAATTTTTAAAAGAGTACGGTGTTTCATTTACAGAAGGGTACCATGTTTCTTTATTAGATCCGACAATGGTAGCGTATATTTTCGGAGCGTTATGTATTAGTTTCTTCTTAAAAAATTCAATTCAGTTAAAAGATTCATTCCGTCCGAATGTATGGACTGCTTTATTTACTGCAGTATTGCTCGTATATAGCGTGTTACATTTAACGAGTATTAGTGAGTTTTTATACTTTAATTTCTAGGTGGAGAATATGAAAAACAAACATTGGCTTATTTTCGTTTTTGTATGTGTTTTTGTTCCTCTGGCAGGTGTCGGGATATTTAATAGCTATATAGATTCACTTTGGTTATTCCCGCATAAAAACAAGTGGAATGATGTTCAGTACGGGTTTAACGAGAGACAACAGAAAACGAATTATATAACATACCGTCCGTTTACATATGATGGAGTTATACTTGGAAGTAGTAGAACGACTTTTATCAATGAGAATGACTTCACCGGGTTAAACGCATTTAATTATGCGGTAAGCAGTACAGACCCGCGTGAATATGATGCATATATTGAATATGCAAAAGAACAAAAAGGTAGTGAACTCGAGTCTATTGTACTTGGTTTAGATTTCCTTGGAACGAACAAAAATAGGGAAATTGGTTTTGATAAACCAGAAGCGTATATTAATCAGGCGCAAAGTTTATTGTATCCGATTAAATCGTATGTAAGTATGGACGGGATTACTTATTCAAAGAATACAATTGCAAATTCCACTCATCATAGTACGAATCTTGACCGGTACAATCGAGAGAATATAAAATCGATGCGCGATTATACGAAAGAAGAACGTGATGCGCAAGTCACGGCGCAAGTAGATAAGTTTAGTAACGAGATTTATGGCGGGAATTATGAGTATCAAAATATGAAAGAAATATTAGGAACAGTAAAGGCCCATAATCCGAATACGAAGTTTTATATTTTTACAACACCTGTTTCAGAGCCTTTATTCCGTACGATGATTCAATCAGGACGATGGGAAGATTATAAAAAATGGCTTCATGACGCTGTAGATGTATTTGGAGAAGTTCACCATTTCATGTATCTCAATTCCGTTACAATGAATTTAGACAACTATATGGATGGGCATCATTTCAGACCGGAAGTTGGAAAGTTGATTGCGCATAAAGTTGTGAATGAAGAAGATAGCAACGTCCCGAAAGATTTCGGTATTGTCATTACGAAGGATAATATTGATGAAGTGTTGGAGCAGATTCATGCATCTTTTCAATAGGGAAAGTTTGAAAGGCTAGATCATAATGTGATCTAGCCTTTTTTTGTAGATTGCCGCTATTATTATATGTTGTCGGTAAATCGATATCTTCTGTAGAATCGTTAATATAATTTCATGTAGTACTTTCAACAGAAGAAGCAGCATCCATTTGGATGCTGCTTCTTTTATTCCGCCTCTAAATCAACAATTAAGTAAGCGAGTATAACAACGAAGAAAATACTAACGGACGGTGCTGTTAATACGTGCCCGGACATAAAGGCAATTCCAAGTGATAGTACAATGGTGCTAGCTAGTAGCATATATTTCACAGTTAATATTTTCTTGAAATTTGTAATGATGCTGAGTAATAATTTAATACCGAAGTAAAGGAATGGTAGGAAGTAAATAAGAGAACCGATGATTCCGAATGCAAAGAATATGTCATGGAAGTCCATTTCGATTAATTTAATTTTAACCGTATAGTTACCAGCATAGCCCATTCCGAATAATTTTTGTGATAGTGGTGCGTCTTTATAGTATTGTTTGTATACTTTTAAAAACTTATCGCGATCACTGTAAATTAAACTTTTCACTTCAGAGTCTGTTAGCTCACCTTTTGCGTGTCTTTTCTCTGCGTCTGGATCTTCTTTAATTACTTTTCCTTCTTTTCTATCCTTTTCTTCTTGTACTGATTTTTTGTATTCGTATATTTGCATGTGGATGCCCATATTTTTTGCGATAGGAGTATGCGGTGTAAGGGCAATTAAACCTCCTAGTACAATAGCGGCAACAACTGTATTTATGAGATATGTGAATCTTTTTCCTTCTTTTTTGCGATGAATCATATATTCAATGAATGAGAATAAAAGTGCCACGCCAAGCGTTAGAACAATTGCACCATACCCCACTTTCGTCCCGACCATAATACTTGCATACATCGCAAGTATTGTTGGAATCCAGTAATAGACTTTCGAGAAAGAAGTTGTTTTATGAATCGAATATAACACTACGATTGGGAACATAATTGCAAAAATAGAACTTAAATCATTTCCAGCAAAGAACCAACCTCTTGAACCAATCTTTGAGTGAGGATAGCTTGGGAAATCTGTACCCGTTTGCATGGCAACAATCAGTGTGATGCTTAAAATTAAAGTTGCATATAAGAAATATGTAATGATTTTATGAAACGTATATTCTTTATTTTTTAACTCTTTAAAGACGATAATATATCCAAACAGTAGCACAATTGGATATATGCTCTTTAAAATAAATTTCACTTCTTCGCCAAATGAAACTGGAGATTTAATCATCATATTATTTGCAAGACCAATTGCTAGTACGATCCCGAGTAGGCATAAATAGAGAATGTACTTTTTCGCCCCATGTTGTTTTCTATGAAGAAGTAGATAACCTAATGCAAGAAGCATAAAGGCGAAACGGACTACGATTCCAACTGTTGCGCTCATGTGTAATACATAGATTGAAAAAGACGTTAATAAATCTAAAATTGGTTGAAACACAATGAATAGCAATAGGAAATGCGGGAAGTAGTTATCCGTTTGTTTCAACTTAGTAACCATATATTCCTCCATTTCTTCATTCCTTTAGTTCAATACCCAAGAGATGGGGATAAAAGCCTTATTTACATAATAAGGCGAATGAATTTCAATATTTGTTTTTTTGCATCAAACTTAAGAATACACCATTTCATTGTAATGGTAAATAGATGAAAAGCATTGATAAACCGACTTTAATTTCTATATTTTTTAACGAAATTGTATGTTTTATACGGAGATATATATACAAATTATGAGGGTATTAGACAGAAAATTAAGAAAAAAGAAGGATTTTTCATGTGCTTTCTATAATTATATAAGTATAATCTTTATGTGGAAAAGAGGGGTATATATAATGGAAGTAACAAGTAAAACAGAATCTGTTGTTGTGAAATATGAAGGGCGCGTGGCGACGGTTATGGTCAATCGCCCAGAGGTTTTAAATGCATTAGATGAACCAACGTTAAAAGAGTTATTACAAAAGTTGAAAGAAGTGGCGGAAAGTTCTGTTCACGTTGTTGTGTTATGCGGAAGTGGCCGTGGTTTTTCTGCGGGTGGAGATATTAAATCGATGCTTTCAAGTAATGATGAAAGTAAGTTTGAAGGCATCATGAATACAATTTCTGAAATCGTTGTGACGTTATATACGATGCCGAAGCTTGTTATTAGTGCAATTCATGGGCCAACTGCTGGACTTGGATTAAGTATTGCATTAACAGCTGATTATGTCATGGCAGATATATCATCAGTTATTGCGATGAACTTTATTGGAATCGCTTTAATTCCAGATGGTGGTGGCCATTTCTTCCTTCAAAAGCGCGTCGGTGAAAATATGACGAAGAAAATCATTTGGGAAGGGAAGAAATTATCAGCGACAGAAGCACTAGATATCGGTTTAATTGATGAAGTAATCGGTGAGGATTTCCAAACGGCTGTGAAGCAAAAAATTAATGAATGGTTACAAAAACCAATCAAGGCGATGATTCAAACGAAACAAATTTTATGTGAAGTAAATCGTTCTAATTTAGAACAAACGCTTCAGCTCGAAAAGCGTGGTCAATATGCGATGAGAAAAACGGCTGATCATAAAGAGGGAATTGCTGCATTTCTAGAAAAACGTTTACCAGCATTTAAAGGGGAATAAAGTGAAACTTTAATCCGTGGGGATTTGTTTATCCCCCGCGGATTATTAGTCTTACTGCCCGTTAATTCGAGATAAAGGGAAGAAAGTGCTAACACATTTTAGTATAATTGTGTTAGCACTTTTTTTAGGAGTAATAAATGAAGAAAATGATCGGTGTTATCGTTATTATTTTACTTACATATTATGCTTTGCATAGTACACCATCTCTTGCGGTACGGGCTGCATTATTCTTTGAGGGACATCCAACTGTTGCTTTCTCTGGTGAAGTGAAGAAAGAACGGGATGTGAAAAAAGAGGCGATTCCTGATGAGTATCAAACCTTATACAGCAATAAGAAAGAAGAACCAGAGCATTACTTCTTTCCGGTAGTAAGGGCGCACGGATCAGGAATTGATATGTTAAGTGCTTGTGTGAAAAAAGAGTGGTTTTTCTATAAAGCAGAGCTTGGGTGTTATTAAAAATAGGAGGAACAGTGATGTCAACTTATAACAAGTTAGTAAGAGATCGTGTCCCAGAGAAAATTTTAATGTCTGGAAAAACATATACAGCACAAAAATTAACAGGACAAGCTTACATACAAGCGTTAGCGAAAATTGGTACTGAAGAAATTCGTGAATTTGCTTCGATGAAAGATCGTGAACATGCGCTAGATTCACTTGCAGATGCACTTGAAGTTATTGTTTCATTAGCTCGCGCAGAAGGTGCAACAATTGAAGATGTAGAGCTTATTCGTAAGCGGAAAGAAGAAGAGCGCGGCGGATTTACAAGAGGGATTTATTTGATGGACGTTTCGGAAGAGTAGTTTCATAGAAAAAGCACAGCTTACTTAGTAGCGCTGTGCTTTTTTGCTGCAATTAAGCTAACGATTAAAAAGATAGCTGTTAATGTCCAGCCGATTGCAATAGAAGTATTAGTGTGAACGACATAAGAAACTTGTAAACATAGTAATGATGATAAAAACCAAATAAGTACAATATGAACATGTTTTTTCGTTACATTCATTTTTGTTATCTCCTTTTAACTTACTAAATCTAATTTTACTATAATTTAGAAAATTAGAATATATGAGTAGAGGTTTTATCGTAATTTCGCTATACTAAATAGTAGAAAAAATGAGGAGGAAAACGACAATGGCACATCATGCAAAAGAAACGATGGAACTCATTAAGGAGCTTGTCTCTATTCCGAGTCCATCTGGAAATACAGAGAAAATCATTCGTTTTATTGAAAACTATGTAAGTGAGTGGAACGTAGAAACGAAGCGTAACAATAAAGGAGCACTTATTTTAACGGTTAAAGGGAAGAATGATGAGCAGCATCGTTTATTAACTGCACATGTTGATACGTTAGGTGCGATGGTGAAAGAAATTAAGCCTGACGGTCGTCTTCGTCTATCTATGATTGGTGGATTTCGCTGGAACTCTGTAGAAGGGGAATATTGCGAAATTGAAACGTCAAGCGGTAAGAAGTATACAGGTACAATCTTGATGCATCAAACTTCTGTCCATGTGTACAAAGATGCAGGGGAAGCGAAGCGCGATGAGAAAAATATTGAAGTTCGTATCGATGAGCGTGTGTTTTCAGCAGATGAAGTACGTGAGTTAGGAATTGAAGTAGGAGACTTCGTTTCATTTGATCCACGCGTTCAAATTACAGAGAGTGGATACATAAAATCACGTCATTTAGACGATAAAGTAAGTGTAGCAATTCTATTGAAATTAATTAAAAGATTGCAAGATGAAAAGGTAACATTACCATATACAACACATTTCTTAATTTCTAATAATGAAGAAATTGGGTACGGTGGAAACTCAAATATTCCAGAAGAAACGGTAGAATATTTAGCAGTTGATATGGGAGCGTTAGGTGATGGACAAGCATCTGATGAATATACAGTATCCATCTGTGCGAAAGATTCTAGCGGTCCATACCATTACGCTTTACGTAAACATTTAGTTGAACTGGCGAAAGCGAACACTATTGAATATAAAGTGGATATTTATCCATACTACGGATCAGATGCATCAGCTGCGATTCGCGCCGGATTTGATGTGAAACATGCATTAATTGGAGCTGGTATTGATTCTTCTCACGCATTTGAACGTACGCATGAAAGCTCGATTGCACATACAGAAGCACTTGTTTATGCATATGTGTTATCAGAAATGATAGTAGAATAGTGAGAGGGTGGTTGATTCTATGAATCAGCCACTTTTTTGTGTATAAAAAATACTTTAAGTGTATTTTATTTTACAATATTGAGAAAGTAGGTTTACTACAGAATTCTAGTATTATAAAATGATAGAGGCGCACTAATTTTTTTTGTTCGTTTTTATTATGATTTGCATATTAAGATTACGCGTTATTATAAGCGATTTTTGAGAGGAGTATTATTTTTTATGAAGTATCGTGCAGTCGCGGCAGGTCTTTTAGCCGCAAGTTTATTATCGTCTCCAGTTAGTAGTTTCGCAGCAGCGAAGAAGTTTTCGGATGTTCCTACATGGGCGCAAGAATCAGTTGATTATTTAGTAGGAAAAAATGCACTTGATGGAAAACCAGATGGAACATTCGCTCCATTTGAAGCAGTAGACAGAGGGTCAGCTGCAAAGTTATTGGCGACCGTTCTTGGTTTACAAATTGATCCAAAAGCGAAACCATCTTTTAAAGATTCACAAAATCATTGGGCAGCACCATATATTGCTGCAGTAGAAAAAGCAGGTGTAGTTAGTGGAGATGGTACTGGGAATTTCAAGCCATCAAGCCAAATTGATCGTGCATCTATGGCAGCTATGCTTGTACAAGCATATTCATTAGATAAGAAAATTATTGGAGAACTTCCAACACAATTTCAAGATTTAGAAAAGCATTGGGGTAAGCAAAAAGCTAATATTTTAGTAGCTTTAGAGATTTCAATGGGTACAGGAAGTGGCTGGAATCCTGATGGTACTGTAAGCCGTGCTGAAGCAGCTCAGTTTATCGCAATGGCAGATAAAAATAAAACAAATACATCGAAAAGAATGTATATGAATAGAAACTTTATCACATATCATCAAGCATCATTATCATCTGGTATTACTGACACTCAACATAAACCACAAATGATTGAAGTGAAAGAGCAAAGAGCGGATGGTTGGTTGAAGGTTGTAACAAGTAAAGGTGAGAAGTGGACACCTTTAACAGAGAAAACAGATGTTATTAATGAAGGATTTACTGCATACGAACAAGCTTCACATGGGTCTAAAGTGCTAGGTACATATAATGCACAAAAAGTAACGATTATCGAAGAAAAAGATAGCTGGATTCGTATTCGTATGGGCGCTGGTTTCCAATGGGTGGATAAAAATCAATTAAACCCAGTGAAACAAGGTAATTTCTTAGAAGGTAAAGCGATTATTATTGATCCAGGTCATGGTGGAATGGACTCAGGGAATCCTGGTTATTATGAGAAAGAAAGTCAAACCGTATTAGATGTATCATTACGATTACAGAAAATATTTGAGAAAAAGACACCGTTTACTGTGTTATTCACTCGTACAGATGATACACGTCCAGGAACAAGTGGTCCTGATTCTTTAAAGAAACGTGTAGAATTTGCACAGCAAAATAATGGAGATATTTTTGTAAGTATCCATGCTAATGGCTCTGACTTGAAAAATGGACAAGGCACAGAAACTTTCTACTATGAATCAGCGACAGCAAGAGGAACAAACCCGAATGTATCAGAAAGTCGTTTATTAGCAGAGAAAATACAAAAGCGTCTTGTACAAGCACTTGGAACAAAAGACCGTGGTGCGAAACCAAATGACTTATACGTAACTAGAGAAAATACAATGCCAGCTGTATTAACAGAATTAGCATTTGTAGATAATAAAAGTGATGCAGATAAAATCGCTACACCAGCACAGAGACAAAGTGCAGCGGAAGCTATTTATCAAGGTATTTTAGATTACTACGAAGCAATGGGTAACGACGTATCTTCTTTCCGTTAATAAATAAAAGAGATTGCCAATAGGCAGTCTCTTTTTATTCATGAAACAAATTATAAAGGTTTCTCTTTATTTCGGGCATGTGATATCATTTAATTTTATATAAATAGTATTCGAGTAATTGTAATAATAACAATTTAAAACGATAAAGGATGATCATAGATTGAATAATCATAGTAAAATACCTGCATGTATATATACGTATGCGTTTCGCGAAGAGGAGCGTGCTTTATGTTACTTGGAAATGCGCTCGTTCTTTGGGATGGAGTCTCACGTTAATATTTTGAAAAGTGAAGTCAAGATTGCTCCGAGTAGAAGTCCGTTTATTAAAGAGCGCGTTGAGGTTATGTATGAAGGGGACGACTTAGAAAGCATTTTAGAACAAGTGGAACAAATTGATTTAGCGGGAGCGACATTCAAAGTTATCTTCGTTAAAATCAATGATCTTGGTAAAGAAAATAAAATTGAATATGGGGAAAGACGTCTTATTGAGCGAGACCTCGGCATGCATATTGAAGGAGAAGCGGATGTTCGTAATCCAGAGCGTGTATTCGGGATTGTTCCTCTTGGAGGACGCTGGTACTTCGGACACTATGTAGAAAGTGATCCGGTTTGGTATCATCATATAAAAAAACCGCATAGCTATTCGACATCACTGAGCACACGTGTTGCTAGAGCTGTCGCAAATATCGCTGTGCCAAACCCAGATGGAGTGCGAGCAATTGACCCGTGCTGCGGCATTGGAACAGTAGTAGTAGAAGCACTTTCTATGGGGATTAACATCGTTGGTAGAGATATAAATCCACTTGTAGTTCTTGGAACGAGAAAAAACATCGCACATTTCGGGTTTGAAGGAACAGTAACAAAAGGACCGATTGAAGAACTTACTGAGAACTACGACGTCGCAATTATCGATATGCCGTACGACCTATTTACGCACGCAACACCAGAAGATCAACTCTCGATTCTTTCAAGTGCGCGCCGCATTGCAAAAAAAGTAGTCGTTGTCACGATGGAAACAATGGACGACATGATTCATGAAGCGGGATTTGAAATTACAGACCGCTGTATCACAAGAAAAGGATCATTTTCTAGACAAATTCTTGTTTGTGAATAAGAAAAAAAGGTCACCCATTTGGGTGATCTTTTTTAGTTTGCAGTCTGTTTTGTAATTGATTGCTAGTTTAGTTACAATTGTGAATTTAGTTAGCAGAATGAAGAAGAGGTTTGGCGTAATTTGTCGAAACGTCGATATATTTTGAGTTGTGTTCGATATCATTTTATTAGTAAATTACTTTTCTTCGTTTTTCTCTTGTTGTGCGATTAATAAATTGCGTAATACGTGTCCGCGGTAATTTTCTAGTTTACGTCCGTCATGATAACGAATACCTAATTTTTTTAGTTCAGCTACGTACCAGCCTTTTGTTCCGTAGTACATGAGATCACTTCCTTTTTGCTTTTGAACAGTATATGTGCTGGGGCGAGAGAATTTTCTTTTTTTATTCATGAAATTTGCGAAAGTGAACATTGAATATTCAGTCTACTTGTATTATGATTAACTTATTATCGGATGACAGTGATTAGCCTCTCTGTAAGCCCGAATGCCTTTTTGAAAATGAATAGAGGAACAACACTTCTTTCCACTTGAACTTCCTTAGCAGGAGGACGAGCCATAAGGATAGGGGCAGTAAAATTCAATGCAGTTGTATGCGTTGTTTTTCTGGCTCTTTTTATTTTTTCTTGAGAAGTAGGAGGGGGTTTTTAGAAAGCGTTATCAATGGAGTATGGTGCACGTTCACGCTAATGGAGGGGCTGGTGAATTGTTTGGCTAAAGAGAAAAAGGAGTTACAGAAGGATTTAAAAACTCGGCATATAACAATGATTTCGATTGGCGGGGTTATCGGGGGCGGTTTGTTTGTAGGAAGTGGAACGATTATTCAATCGACGGGTCCAGCAGCGATTTTGTCCTATATTATCGGCGCTTTAATGGTTGTGCTCGTGATGCGGATGTTAGGAGAGATGGCAGCAGAAAATCCTGATAGCGGTTCTTTCGCAACGTATGCGAACAAAGCAATTGGGCCGTGGGCAGGGTATACGATTGGTTGGTTATATTGGTTTAACTGGGTCATTATTATCGCAATCGAAGCGGTGCTTTTAGGCGTGATGATTAACAATTGGTTCCCTTCGGTTCCAGCATGGCTGGCGAGTTTATGTATGGTCCTTTTAATGACGATGACGAATGTATATTCAGTAAAATTGTACGGTGAGTTTGAATATTGGTTAGCATTTATTAAAGTTATTGCGATTGTTGCATTTTTAATTTTAGGAATTTCTATGTTTTTTGGACTTGTTCCAGGAGTGGAGAGACCGAGTCTTGCTATTATTACGGAACACGGTGGGTTCTTCCCGAATGGAATTGTCCCTGTCTTACTGAGCGTTGTTTTTATTTCTTTCTCTTTATCGGGAAGCGAAGTAGCCGCTATTGCAGCCGGGGAATCGGAAGATCCAGAGAAGAATGTTATAAGGGCTATTAATAGTGTAGTATGGCGACTTATGCTTTTCTTCGTAGGGTCGGTAACAATTTTAATTATGTTTATTCCGTGGACGGATAAGGAGTTATTAAAACTTCCGTATGCAAGTTTATTTAATATGGCAGGAGTACCTGCAGCCGCAGAAATTATGAATGGTGTTGTATTTCTATCATTGCTTTCCGTTATGAATTCAGGTATATATACGAGTTCGCGTATGTTATTTTCACTTGCTAAAAAAGGCGATGCTCCGGCTAGTTTCTCACGGTTAAATAGTAGAGGAACACCGGTTGTAGCGATATATGCAAGTATCGTATTTGCATTCATTTGCGCGATGTTGAAATTTATATCTCCTGATAAACTGTTTGCGTTTTTAGCGAATAGTTCAGGCGGGGTAACGATGCTGATGTATATGTTCGTTGCAGTTTCACATGTCAGGTTAAGACGAGAAAGGGAAAGAGAAAGAGAAGGGGCTGGAAAGCTGAAAGTGAAAATGTGGTTATTCCCTTATCTCACATATGCAACGCTTTTAATGATTATTACGATATTTGTTTCACAAGCATTTATAGCAGATATGCGGATGCAGTTTTACATGACATTACTAGCTACAATCCTAGTAATAATAAGTTATTTTCTAAGAGTTAGAAATTTCGATAAGCAAAAGTTGAATGATTTTACGATTATAAAAGATTCGGAAGTTAGCATAGAAAAAGAATAAGAAAAGGGGTTATGTTCCATGTTGAAAGAAAAGAAAGATATTACAACTACAAAGTCTAGCATATTACATGAAAGAAGAAAAAATGCGGTGCCAGAAGGGCCTTACAATATTACAGAGTTGTATGTGCAATCAGCAAAAGGAGCGATTATTACTGATGTAGATGGTAATGAGTTAATCGATTTTGCGGGCGGAATTGGTATGCAAAACGTCGGGCATTGTCATCCGAAAGTAGTAAAAGCGATTCAAGATCAAGTGGAATCTTCTATTCATAGTTGTTTTCATGTAGCGCCTTATGAAAGTTATATTGCATTAGCTGAAAGGCTGAATGAGTTAACGCCAGGTGATTTCAAGAAAAAAACGATGTTTGCGAATAGCGGAGCTGAAGCAGTAGAAAATGCGGTGAAGATTGCTAGAAAAGCAACGGGAAGAAGCGCGATTGTTTCGTTTGAGCGTGCATATCACGGGCGTACACTTTTGACGATGTCATTGACAAGTAAAGTGAAACCGTACAAGCATGGATTTGGGCCGTTTGCATCAGAAGTATACAAATTACCATATCCGTACTATTACCGTGCTGAAGAAGGACTGACACCAGAAGAAGTAGACGCGCAAATTTTAGCGTATTTTGAGCGCTTTATGTTAGAGGAAGTAGCAAGTGATAATATCGCTGCGATTATTTTGGAACCGCTTCAAGGAGAAGGCGGATTTATCGTTCCGACGACTACATTCATGCAAGGTGTCCGAAATGTTTGTGATAAGTACGGAATTGTTATGATTGCGGATGAAATTCAAACTGGTTTTGCTCGTACGGGAAGCTTATTTGCAATGGATCATTTCGGCGTAGCTCCTGATTTAATGACATTTTCAAAATCAATTGCTGCTGGAATGCCGCTTAGTGCAGTAACAGGAAGAGCAGATTTGATGGATGCACCTGGACCAGGTCAATTAGGTGGTACTTTTTCAGGAAGTCCGGCTGCTTGTGCGGCTGCATTAGCTGTTTTAGATGTAATCGAAGAAGAGAATTTAGTAAAGCGTGCTGTAGAAATTGGTGCACGCATGATGGAAGTGTTTAATAGCTGGAAAGATAAATACGAACTAATTGGTGATGTCAGGGGTCTTGGTGCTATGACTGCAATCGAGCTTGTGAAGGATAAAGAGACGAAAGAGCCAGCAGCAGAAGAGGTTAAAGCGATTATGAAGGAAACACATAGTAAAGGGGTCATTACGATAAGCGCTGGTATTTATAGTAACGTACTTCGCTTCTTACCACCTCTCGTTATAACAGATGAACAGCTTGAAGAAGGGCTTACTATTTTAGAAGCTGCTATTGCGAAACTATCAAAATAAAAATGGTGGGGGCAGGGGCATGAGGTTTTTCAATTATATAAATGGTGAGTGGAGAGAACCTTCCACGAATGCATACGTTAAAAATTATAATCCGCATAACGGGGAAGTGCTAGGTGAATTCCCGTTTAGTTCAGTAGAAGATACACGAATAGCAATTGCATCGGCGAAAGAAGCTTTTCATAAATGGCAAAGGTTATCGTTTCAAGAAAGAGCGAGTTATTTATGGAAAGCGGCAGCTATTTTAAAAGAAAAGGTAAATGAAATTGGTTTAGATGTAACAAGCGAAGAAGGAAAGACGATTGCGGAAGGAAGAGGAGAAACGAAGCGAGCGATTAGCATTCTTGAATATTACGCCGGGGAAGCGAATCAGCCGATCGGAGAGCTCATCCCGTCTGCTAATGAAAGTACAATGCTTTACAGTAAACGTGTGGCAGTAGGGCCGGTTGGATTAATTACGCCGTGGAACTTTCCGATTGCGATTCCGGCGTGGAAAATGGCGCCGGCATTTATTTACGGAAATACGATTGTCATTAAGCCGGCTGAAGTGACGCCAAAGTCTGTGTACCATCTTGTGAATGCTTTTCATGAGGCAGGCATTCCGGCAGGGGTTATCAATTGTGTGTTCGGTAAAGGCTCTGAAGTTGGGGCAGAATTAACGGGAAATCCTGATATACAAGCGGTATCGTTTACTGGTTCTAATCACGTTGGAAATATCATTCACAAAGCAGCCGTTGAAACAGGGAAAAAAGTACAATTAGAGATGGGCGGGAAAAATCCGTTAGTTGTATTAAAAGATGCGGATATTGATAAGGCAGTAAATATTGCGATAAAAGGTGCGTTTATGTCAACTGGGCAAAAATGTACCGCAACAAGTAGAGTGATCGTGGAAGAGGATATTTATGAAGCGTTTCGCGATCAACTTTTGCAGCGCACTGAGTCTCTTACAGTTGGAAACCCGCTAGAACCGGATACATTTATGGGTCCATGTGTTTCAAAGGGGCAGCAGCAATCTATTTTATCGATGATTGAAGTAGGGAAAGGAGAGGCTTCTTTACTTTATGGAGGCAGCGTGCCGCAAGAAGCTGAATTGAAGCAAGGGTGCTATGTTTTACCGACTATTTTTGAAAATGTCGATAAAGATGCAAGCATTGCAAAAGAAGAGATTTTCGGCCCAGTTATATGTTTATTTAAAGTGAATAGTTATGAAGAAGCAGTTTCTTTAGCGAATGATACAGAATACGGACTAAGTGCATCGATTTGTACGAACAATTTAAGTTTATCGCAAAGGTTTATTGATGATATGGAAGTTGGAATGGTACACGTGAATTCAGAAACTGCAGGAGCAGAACCACAAGTTCCGTTTGGCGGAATGAAAAACTCTAGTGCTGGACCACGTGAACAAGGAAAAGCGGCTAAAGAATTTTATACGAGAATCAAGACCGTATACGTAGATCAAGTATAAGCGACAAAAAACATAGTAACGGAGGATGAAATATGCGTAAAGGGACATTTTTTATGGCGGGACATTCGAGACTTCCGAAAGGGATGGCTGTTCGCAGTATGTATGAGACATTAACAATTACAATTGAGGCAGATCATAAATATCATGTCATTATTGAAGCATCATGTACGCTTGCGACAGAGCACGGTAGAGACTTCGTCGCTCAAATTTTGAGAGGACATAGTTTGCAAGATGGTATTGAAGAAATCGTTCAAGATATTATGGAACATTATCAAGGAAAAGCGCAAAATGCTATCGTCAGTGCGGTAAAAGATTTACATCGCCAATATGTAAGTTATTTAAATGATGAACAGCCTGGGCGTGAGTACGAGGAAACAACACCATAAAAACTGTCTAGTTTATCGCATTTATGTTCATAAACGAGAGCCAGTTGTATTTCCTTTAAAGGGATACGACTGGCTTATTTTATTTGGGAGGCAAGGAACATGAAAAAATTAAGTGAAGTTCAAGCTGTGAAACAAGAGACGAAAAAAAGAGGATGTGGGGAAAGTAAGGGGATTTGTAAAATGTGTAAAGTATGTAGGGAAAAAAATAAAAAACGAATTGACAGTTATAATATTTTGAATTATTATTTAATTAATAAGATCCATACGAGAAATTAGCCTTCTCTATATCCGATCTTGCTTTCCTGTTTTACAAATATTTTCATACAAACTGTCTATTATTATTGTACTTTAAGAGATTAAAGAACACTCGTAATTATGAGCCAGTTGTACGTTTCTACGGTTTTATTTCGTGGATGCGTATGACTGGCTTTTTCGATGTTAGGGCAGTAAGACCGAATCTCAGCATAAGAAGATAAGGATAACTGTCTGTAAAAAGCGTCAATAAGTTCTTCATATTTAAATTAGGGAGGAATTGAAATGTCGATTATTACAGAACAAAGTACAAAGATGAAATTTGCAAAGAAATATGGGGGATATGAGATTGTTCCTCATCCAGAGCATAAGCGTTTATATCATATTGTGTTAAATCAGCAATTGCTTAGGCAGTTTTTTGAAGAGGTAAAAGAACATTCAGAGCAGTCATTACAATACATTCCTTATTCTCGATTTAATCTTGCTGATGGAATGAGAAAGATTTTTGGGCAATCATTTATGGATAACATTCGCGGCATTGTTCATGACCGTGAAACGGGCGGATTTACAATTGGGGTGCAAGGTGAAACGTCAGATCCAGCAGACTACGTGAAATTTGCAACAGCATTAACACATTTAATCGGGGCGCCAAACTTTGATGCAATGACAGGAACGTATTATGCTAGATTTAATGTGAAAGATACAGATAGTAGTGATTCTTACCTTCGTCAAGCGTATCGATTGTTTACACTTCATACAGACGGTACATTCGTTGATGAACCGACAGATTGGCTTCTTATGATGAAAATTGAAGAGCAAAATGCAGTAGGAGGGGAATCCCGTTTACTACATTTAGACGATTGGGAAGATCTTCAAAAATTTAGAGATCATTCGCTCGCATCTGTTAAGGTTACGTATAAAGCGCCACCAAGTAAAAATGCGCAAGAAATCGTCTATCGTGAAACATTTTTTGATGTGAATAACGCACCATGTATTTGCTTTATTGATCAGTTCGCTTATCCAGATAATATTGAACAAGCAAACTATCTGAAAGACTTATCATATTCTGTTGAAAACTCACCAGCAACACATGCATTGAAATTACCAATTGGTGACTTAGTTCTTTTAAACAACTTATTTTGGATGCACGGAAGAGCTGCGTTTGAGAAAAATAAAGATTTATATAGGGAACTAATGCGTCAACGTGGTTGTTTTTCTAAATAATATGTACGGCGGGTCTTTCAAGGAGACCTGCCTTTTATCCCGCTATTTGTGGGCAGTAAAACTCCCACCTCAAAATTCGGCTGGAGCAAAGAAGTTAGGTGGGAGTCGGGCTGCCCGTAAACGCCCGATTAGTGAAGGCTAATAATCAGTGGGGGATGAACAAAACCCCCACTGATTAAAGCTTCACTTTATACTATTAAGGGGGAAGTAGGATGTATGACTTTATAATTATTGGCGGGGGAATTGTTGGCCTTTCAACTGGAATGGCTTTAACGAAAAAATTCCCTCGTGCGAAAATCGCGATCATTGAAAAAGAAAAGGAACTTGCACATCATCAAACCGGACATAATAGCGGTGTAATTCATTCTGGAATTTATTATAAACCAGGGAGTTATAAAGCAAAGTTTGCCAAAGAAGGAAACGCAGCTATGGTTCAATTTTGTAAAGAAAATGACATCGCTTATGACATGTGCGGAAAAGTAATTGTTGCTACAGAAAAGGACGAACTTCCTCTTTTACATAATTTATATGAGAGAGGCTTACAAAACGATTTACATATTTCAAAAATAGATAAGGAAGAATTAGCTGAAATTGAACCTCATGTAAAAGGACTTGGGGCAATCCGTGTTCCTTCTTGCGGGATTGCTGATTATAGAGGAGTAAGTTATGCATTTGCCCGCTTAATTCAGGAAAGCGGGGGAGAAGTACATTTAGGAACAACAGCGCAGCGAATCGCTGAGAAGAAAGACGCTGTAACAATTGAGACGAATCAAGGTGTATTTAAAACGAAATTTCTTATTAACTGCGCTGGATTACATAGCGATCGTATTGCGAAAAAGACAGGTATATTAACTGATATGAAAATTGTTCCGTTTCGTGGTGAATATTACGAACTTGTCCCAGAAAAACGCCATCTTGTAAAACATTTAATTTATCCAGTTCCAAATCCAGAATTTCCGTTTTTAGGTGTTCATTTTACAAGAATGATAAACGGAGACGTACATGCAGGGCCAAATGCAGTATTAAGCTTTAAGCGAGAAGGCTATACGAAAACGGACTTCGATATTAAAGACTTCATGGAAACAATGACATACACAGGCTTTTGGAAAATGGCGATGCCAAATATGAAAGAAGGCATAAAAGAAATGGTGCGCTCATTTAGTAAACAATCATTTTTAAAAAGCTTGCAGCGCTTAATACCAGAACTTACAGAGAAAGACATCGTGCCAACACATGCAGGTGTAAGGGCACAAGCCATTTTATCAAACGGAAATATGGTTGATGACTTCTGCATTATCCCTGGCATAAATTCCCTGCATATTTGCAACGCACCATCCCCGGCGGCAACAGCAAGTATAAAGATTGGTGAGGAGATTGCTAAGCAAGTACCGGATGTGGTGGCGGTTAGGGTATGATGGGGTCCCCCGGGTTTCGGGGGATTTTTTTAGTTTTGGATGTCTGAGTGTCCTCAGGTGGACCGGTTGTGGGATTGGTTGGTGGTCCCCCGCACTGATTAATGTTCTACTTCGTAAGTAATCCCGTACTTCTTCAGTTTCTTATATAAATTAGCCCGGGACATACCTAACTTTTTCGCAGCGATGCTTTTGTTTCCGTACGTATCTTCGAGAGCTTGTAAAATGCGAGTTTTTTCTAAGGTCTTTTTCTCATCAGTAAGTGAACGTTCCGTTTGATAGACAGATTTTTGCGAAGGCAATAGCTGCAAAATATTTGCTTCACGTATTTCTTTACCTTCATGAAGGACAATTAATCTTTCTATTATATTGCGCAGTTCGCGAATATTACCTGGCCAAAAATATGTATGCAGTCGATTCATTGCTTCTTGATGAACGAAGGGTGCGGGCTTGTTATATTTAAAAGAAAATTCCTTTAAGAAATGATGAGTTAAGAAGGAAATATCGTCTGTTCGCTCTCTTAGCGGCGGGATGTGCGCTGTGAAAACATTTAACCTATAAAACAAATCAGATCGGAATGTCCCGCTGAGCACCATGTCTTCTAACATACGATTCGTTGCGGCGATAATTCTTACGTTTATTTTTTTCGGTGTTTGCCCCCCAATTCGGTAAATCTCTTTTTCTTGTAAAGCGCGAAGTAGCTTCACTTGCATATCAAGCGGGAGTTCTCCTACTTCATCTAAAAATAATGTACCGCCACTTGCTAATTCTAGCTTTCCTGCTTTGCCGCCCTTAGCGGCACCAGTATATGCCCCGGATTCATAACCAAATAGCTCACTTTCAAAGAGGGCGGCAGGAATAGCGCCGCAATTAATTGGGATAAAAGGTTGCTTGCTTCTAAGGCTCGCTTCATGAATGGCCTGAGCAAATAGCTCCTTCCCAACGCCACTTTCTCCTGTAATTAAAATCGTCGCATCAGTTTTCGCTACCTTTTTCATGTTGTGGATAATGTGCTGAAGTGTTGCGTTATTTCCTTTAATCGTGCTGAAGGGGTCATCTTGTTGATGTTGAATCATTTGCTTTAATTGCTGTAATTCTTCAGAAGTAGAGGATAATTTTTCATTTAACTTAATCGTTACGGAAATATCTCTTTCTACAGACATAGATCCAATTAATTCATTGTTTTCGTCATAAATAGGAGTCGTACTAATTAATACGTGCTTATCTGGCCGCGGAAGGTGATAAATATCCCGGACTGGTTGCCCATTCTCAAGAACTTTTAAATTCATAATATCTTCCTTTGAAAAAAACTCTTGCACATTTCTACCGATAATATCTTCTTTCTTAATGTCATACATTTTTTCTGCTGCCTCATTCCAGTACAACATAACGCCCTTCGTATTTACGATAGAAATCGCTTCTTCCACGTAAGAGAGGAGTGTATGCAACGTTGGAACTGCAAAGTTATCGAATTGTTTCATAGCATGGCCTCCAAAGAATTTATCCCGCTATTTGTGGGCTAATAATCAGTAGGGGATTTATAAAACCTCCACTGATTTTATAAAAAAGTAGACAGTAGTATACAGATTTGTTGCCAAAAGGATACACCTTTTTCAGAAAAATGTAAACAAATTAACGCTCTGCACTTTGGCATGGTATTTGCAATGAAAATGATATAAAGATATGAAGGAGAGATAGAAATGAAGATTAGTAAAATATACACAACAATTGATGCTCACGTAGCTGGGGAACCACTTCGAATCATTACAGGCGGAGTGCCAGAGATAAAGGGAGAAACGCAGCTAGAAAGACGCGCGTACTGTATGGAACATTTGGATCATCTTCGTGAGGTTCTTATGTATGAACCGAGAGGACATCACGGCATGTACGGTTGTATCATTACGCCGCCCGCAAGTGCTCACGCTGATTTTGGTGTATTATTTATGCACAATGAAGGCTGG
Source organism: Bacillus cereus (assembly GCF_015071065.1). Taxonomy (GTDB): domain Bacteria; phylum Bacillota; class Bacilli; order Bacillales; family Bacillaceae_G; genus Bacillus_A; species Bacillus_A cereus_BA. The sequence goes on from NZ_VOVA01000006.1 coordinate 176,240, forward strand.
AGTACGATGTGTGGTCACGGAATTATCGCTGTTATTACAGTAGGAATTGAAACTGGTATGTTTGAAGTGACAGGTGAAAAACAAAAATTCATTATTGATAGCCCTGCCGGGGAAGTCATTGCGTACGCAAAATTTAACGGGAGCGAAGTAGAGTCCGTATCATTTGAAAACGTTCCTTCGTTCGTATATAAGAAAGACGTTCCTATCAAAATAGATAACTATGAATTTCAAGTAGATATTGCATTTGGCGGAGCATTCTACGCTGTTGTAGACTGTAAAGAATTTGGTTTGAAAGTCGATTTCAAGGATTTACCTGCTATTCAAACGTGGGGCAGTAAAATTAAGCACTACATTGAGAGTCAAATGGAAGTAAAACATCCACTTGAAGAAGATTTAAAAGGAATATACGGCGTTATTTTCTCAGACGAACCGAAAGAAAAAGACGCTACTCTGCGAAATGTAACGATCTTCGCTGATGGGCAAGTAGACCGTTCCCCTTGCGGCACAGGAACTTCCGCAAGAATCGCAACCCTTTTTGAAAAAGATGCCTTACAAAAGGGAGAAACTTTCGTCCACGAATGCATTACTGACGGCCAATTTGAGGGGGAAGTATTATCCGTAACAGCGGTAGATACATATGAAGCAGTCATTCCGAAAGTAACGGGGAATGCATTTATTACAGGATTTCATCAGTTTGTTGTAGATCCGAGGGATGTTTTGAATCGGGGGTTTTTGTTAGCTTAATGTTTTCTTAAGGGAGGGACCTTTGGATGAAGTGGTGGCGAAAATTAAATTTACCTGTGAAAATTTTGATAGGGGCATTAATCGGTATTGCGTTAGGGGTAGTATTTGGACCGAAAGTAGCTGTTTTAAAACCGATTGGGGATATATTTATTCGTTTATTACAAATGATTATCGTGCCGTTAACTTTTTTAAGCATCGTCTCAGGTATTGCCGGGCTTGAAAATCCGAAAATGTTAAGGGCAATTGGCGGAAGAATTTTCATTTACTATGCAATGACAGCTGTAGTAGCGACAAGTATTGGCGTAGTAATTGCTTATATTATCAATCCTGGTAAAGGAGTAGAAGGTCTTCTTGCGAATGGGCAGAAATTTAAAGAAGAGAAGTTTAGTTTTATAGATAATATCGTACAATGGTTTCCTTCTAACGTCATTCAAGCGGCTGCAGAAACAAGTATGCTTCAAATTATTATCTTTGCTATTTTTGTCGGCATGGCACTTATTCTTCTTGGCGATCAAGCGAAAGGAACTCGTAAGTTAGTTCATGAAGGATCAAAAATAATGATTAAAATTGCGGAGATCGTTATTGGATTTGCTCCGTACGGAATTATGGCGTTAATTGCTCATGTAGTTGGCACATTTGGAGCAGACATGCTTACTGCGGTCGTTAGCTATGTAGTAGCTGATTATTTATCATTGCTACTCATTGTGTTCATTATGTATCCAATTATATTGAAAGTCTTCGGGAAAATTGGCCCTATTCATTTCTATAAACAAGTGAGTCCAGCTATGATTGTAGCTGCTAGTACAACATCAAGTAGCGCAACTCTTCCGGTAACGATGGAAGTTGCACAAAAAAGACTTCGTATCCCTGAGTCAGTAGCTGGTTTCACCATTCCGCTTGGGGCTACTGTTAATATGAACGGACTATCAGCAGCGCTCGGTGTTTTAGCGGTCTTCGCATTAAATGTATATGGTATTCCGATTACATTTGGTCTTATTATGCAAACTGTATTTTTAGGAATCGTCCTTGCAGCTGGCTGTGCCGGAGTAAAAGGTGCGGACGTTATTACTGCGACCATTTTACTCTCTACACTAGGGCTTCCGCTAACAATTATCCCGATCATCGCAGCTGTTTCTCCGCTCGTTGACATGGGTCACACAGTTGTAAATATTACGGGTGATTTAGTAGGAGTACAGGTCGTAAACGAAAATATTGCATCTAGTGAAGAGAAGAATTTAGAAAAGGGTGAACAAATATGCTAGTCATAAGCGCAAACGAACAAAGAAATTTAGTAAATATGAATGAAGTCATTGAATACGCGGCGCTTGCTTTAAAAGAGTTTTCCGCAGAAAGAACGATTACACCAATTCGCGCCTCATTACCATTTGCGAGTGAACAAAATACCGCGTTAATTATGCCTTCAGTCGCGGAAGGACTTGAGGCGCTTGGAGTAAAAATAGTAACGGTAGCCCCTCATAATAAGAAGCTCGGAAAGAAAACGATAAACGGGATTGTGATGCTATCAGACTTTCAAACGGGAGAACCACTCGCACTTTTAGAAGGTTCTTATTTAACAATGATCCGAACAGGCGCCTTATCAGGAGTAGCGACAAAACATTTAGCTCGTCATAACGCAAAAAACTTATGCATCATCGGCACAGGGGAACAAGCGAAAGGAATTGCAGAAGCTGTATTCGCGGTTAGGGACATTGAAAAAGTCATACTGTATAACCGAACGGAAGAAAAGGCCTATGCATTTGCACAATATATACAAGAAAAATTCAATAAACCGGCTTATGTCTACAGGGATCCAAATGAAGCAATAAGTGAAGCAGACATCATCGTCACAACAACAAATGCATCCACACCAGTCTTCACAGAAACATTGCAAAAAGGCATCCACGTAAACGCCGTCGGTTCATTCAGGCCGAGCATGCAAGAACTACCATCCCATGCCATCGCTAACGCAAACAAAGTAGTAGTTGAGTCAAAAGAAGCAGCACTAGAAGAAACAGGTGACCTCCAAGTGCCGATAAAAGAAGGCTTATTTGATGCGAGCGGCATCCATGCTGAACTTGGTCAAATAATAAGTGGAGAAAAACCTGGCCGGGAAAACGATGAGGAGATTACGGTTTTCAAATCAGTTGGTTTAGCGGTAGTAGATATTATCGTTGCGAAGTACTTGTATGAAAAAGCGGTGGAGCGTGGAGTGGGTACTACGATTCAGTTGTGAGGCTGCCTTTGGGTGGTCTTTTTTTGTATGGTGAGGTTGGTTGGCAGGTTATACAAAGAGGCCACCTCTTTCAAGGTGACCTTTTGTAATTTATTATTTTGAGCCAGTACCGTTCTTTAAAGTGTTTCCACCACTCAACTCCGCCTCAATCTGCGAAGTCTTCGAAGACTCAGCCATACGCCAATACGTAATAAAGCTTATCGCGATACATCCAGCTACGTAGAAGTAGAATAATGATTCCATTCCGATACTTTTTAGCCATAATGCGATGAACTCAGCTGTTCCGCCGAATATCGCAACTGTTAGTGCATAGGGTAAACCTACGCCAAGTGCGCGAATTTCAGTTGGGAAGAGTTCTGCTTTTACAATTGCGTTAATTGATGTATAACCAGTAACGATAATGAGACCGACCATCATAAGTAAAAATGCTACGATTGGTTCTGTCGTTTTTTCCATAAAGAAGAAAATCGGTGCTGTTAGTAACGTTCCGAGAATACCGAAAGTCATTAATAGTGGGCGACGCCCAATTTTATCTGATAGTAGCCCCGCAATCGGTTGAAGTACTACGAATATAAGTAGTGCGACAAAGTTAATCCAGCTTACAATTTCTTTCGGAAGACCAACTGTATTTACCATGAATTTTTGTAAATATGTTGTGTACGTATAGAATGCGACAGTGCCTCCTAGTGTTAGTCCAACTACTGTTAATACTGCTTTCGGGTGTTTCATAAGAGCGCGAATTGTTCCAGCACTTTCGCGATTTTTAGATTCCATTTTTGAGAACTGCTCCGATTCATCCATCGTGCGGCGAAGCCATAATACAGCTACTGCGCCCATCGCTCCAATAATGAATGGAATACGCCATCCCCAAGCTTTCATATCTGGTTCGCTTAGTAATTGCTGAAGAACAATTTGAACGCCTAACGCAACCATCTGTCCAGCAACGAGCGTTACATATTGAAAACTTGAATAAAAACCACGGCGACCACTACTAGCCATTTCAGATAAATACGTTGCGGAAGTTCCGTACTCTCCGCCGAGTGATAACCCTTGAAGCAAGCGGGCAAGAACTAAAATAATTGGTGCCATAATACCGATGCTTTCGTAACTAGGTGTACAGGCAATAATTAAAGAACCACCGGCCATAATCGTAATGGAAAGAGTTAATGCTGCCCGGCGTCCGTGCCGATCTGCATAACGCCCCATTAATAAACTTCCGATAGGGCGCATTAAAAATCCAACTGCGAAAATAGCGGCTGTGTTCAGTAATTGACTTGTTGGATCTCCTTTAGGAAAGAACTCTGCTGAAAAATAAACAGCGAAAGCAGAGTAAACGTACCAGTCATACCATTCAATTAAATTGCCGACAGAACCTTTGAAAATATTGCCAGCGACTCGGTTAGATTTTGCTTGAGCCATAATAATTCCTCCTCTTGCTTATAAATAAAAGTTATATATGAAAGCGTGTTCATTGTAGTTGAATTGTACTGTCTTTTAATAGAAATCTCAATATTATGACAATTTTATTCTTTTTGTACTTTATGTACATGGGTATTTTTAATAGTTGCTTCATTTTCAGTTTTGTCATAATAATAGAAAAGGAGATTGATATTTTTGAATATTTTATCAAAGGGTATGAGATATGAAGAAATTACGTAAAGTGTCATTACAAACGAAAATATTAGGCTTAATTATTACATTAATTTTATTTGTCGTTCTCCTACTAGCGGGAATATTTGTTTACATTCAGTCCGTTGATACGAAACGTCAAGTGGAGCAGTTAGCTCTGCAAACGGCTAAGTCACTTTCTTTTATGCCAGCTATAAAAGAGGCTTTTCAATATAACGAGCATAAAAATACCATTCAATCCATTGCGGAACAAGTTCGCGAGCAGGCTGGTGCCGATTATGTAATTGTGGAAGATCGCTATGGGATTATGTATTCACATTCTAATTCGGAGTTGATTGGCACGAAGAGTAACAATCCATATAACTATGAAGCACTTACTTTTGGAGGGTATTATACGCTCGAAGGAAATGGTGAAAGTGGTCCGGCTTTAATGGCGAAGGCACCTATTATTATTCATAACGGAGACTACGATCAAGTCGTAGGCGTTGTTACAGTAGAGTTTTTAATAAAAGGTATTGAATCTAACATATTGAGCAGAACGGAAGAAATTATACTCTTTTCCTTAGCGGTATTACTAGTTGGAATTGTTGGTGGCATTCTTTTAGCGCGTAGCATCAGGAAAGATACACTAGGTTTAGAACCGAATGAAATCGCAGCGCTATACCGGGAACGAAGCGCAATACTACTATCTATAAAAGAAGGAATCATTGCCATTGATCAAAACGGTTTTATTACTATGATGAATACGTCTGCGGAAGAGATGCTGCATGTAAGTGGTGATTATATGCAGCAGCACATTTCAAAAATTTTACCGGATTTTAATATGGAAAGAGTGCTAGAGAGCGATCAAGAAATAGCGTTTCAGGATAAAGTGTTTATTTTAAACATGACACCGATACTCGAAAATAACAGTACGGTAGGCGTTGTATGTAGTTTTAGAGATAAAACGGAATTGCAAAACCTTGTTAACACAATATCTGAGGTAAGAAAGTATTCAGAGGACTTACGTGCTCAAACACATGAATTTACAAATAAACTTTTCGTGTTATCTGGTTTATTGCAGTTAGGACATTACAGAGAAGCGATTGAATTTATCCAGCAAGAATCTACTATTCATCAAAGCCAAAATCATATTTTATTCCATCAAATTCATGATGCGAAAGTACAAGCTATTTTATTAGGGAAACTTGGAACGGCGTCTGAGAAGAAAATTGATTTTCATATTGAAGGAGATAGCGCGCTTAATGCGTTACCAGACCATATAAAAGTTTCGCACCTTATTACGATTCTTGGAAACATGATCGACAATGCGTTTGATGCGGTGGGTGAACAGGAGGAAAAGAGTGTTTCCTTCTTTGTTACTGATATTGGGCACGATATTGTGTTTGAAGTGATAGATAGTGGGATAGGAGTACCGGCAGAAAAAATAAGTACCATTTTTCAAAAAGGATTTTCGACGAAAGGAAACAATCGTGGTTACGGCCTAGCAAATGTGAAAGAAATGGTAGATCTACTACAAGGAACAATTGAAATTCAGAACGAGAAAAATAGGGGAGCTATTTTTACAATTTACCTTCCGAAAACATTGAGAGAAAGTAAATGACAAACAGGGGGATGGGCATATGTTGAAGGTCGCAATTGCAGAAGATGATTTCCGCGTAGCGCAAATTCAGGAAGAGTTTTTATCGAAAATAAAGGATGTAAAAGTGATTGGAAAAGCATTGAACGCAAAAGAAACGATGGAACTACTACAAAGGGAAGAAATCGATTTACTTCTATTAGATAATTATTTACCAGATGGAATTGGAACCGACTTATTGCCGGAAATTCATGCTGACTTTCCAAACGTTGACGTCATTATGGTAACAGCGGCGAATGAAAACTATATGTTAGAAAAAGCAATTCGAAATGGCATAAGCAACTACCTTATAAAACCGGTCACGTTAGACAAATTTGTTCGCACAATTGAAGATTATAAAAGAAAGAAGCAACTATTACATAGTAACAATGAAGTAAATCAAGCACTAATTGATAACTTCTTCGGCACTTCGCAAATACAAGACATGAAAAACTTACCGACAGGTGTTGATCCTTTAACACTGCAAAAAGTGAAAGGAATTATAAAAGGATTCGAAGAGGGAATTACAATAGAAGAAATGGGAGAACAAATGGGGGCATCCAGAACAACCGCAAGAAGATATTTAGAATACTTAGTAGCAACAAACGAATGCACAGTAGAATACACATACGGCATTATCGGACGACCAGAACGAAAGTACCGAATAGGACGAGGATTATGAAAAAACGATTATTATTATGTATATGGATCATGACAGGAGTATTAGCTGGTTGTTCTTCGGAAAAACCTCAAACGAATACAGTAAACATAGACAAAGTAGAAATCGTTGCGCCAAACGTTCAAGGAGCCGGATGGGACTTAACAGCACGAGCGATGCAAAAAACGCTGACAGAAGAAAAAATCTTCACAAAACCAATCACTGTCACAAACAAAGTAGGTGGCAGCGGTGATGTCGGATGGAAATATACGAAACAAAAAGGCGGACACGTACTGGCGATTAACTCAAGCTTACTCATAACGAACAACCTACTAGGCCACAGTAAACTAACATATAAAGACTTCACCCCGCTCGCAACATTAGCGTCGGATTGGGAAGTCGTTGTCGTATCAAAAGACTCAAATATAGACAACGCAAAACAATTGATGGAACAACTAAAGCAAGACAAGAAAAACTTCAAAATCGGAGTTGCCCCCGGTCTAGGAAACGACGATCACCTATCCTTCGTACAAGTAAGCAAAGCCTTCGGCATAAACCCTGCCGAACTACAATTCTTTGTCTACGAAAACAAAGAAAAAATCATAAACGCCCTAACGAACAAACAAATCAACGCCGCAACCATGACCCTATCCGAAGCCGAAAAACAATACAAAGCCGGCAAAATAAAAATACTAGCCGTATCCTCCGAAAAACGACTAGACCGACTACCGGACATTCCAACGTGGAAAGAACAAGGAATCGATGTTGTATTTCAGCACTGGAAAGGGATTATGGGGCCGAAAGATATGACGGAGGACGAGGTTGCTTATTGGGATAGTATTATTAAGAGGATGGTGGAGAGTGATAGTTGGAAGGGGATTTTGAGGGAGAGGGGTTGGAATTCTTTTTATAAGAATAGTGGGGAGAGTAGGGTGTTTTTCGAGGAATGTGATTTTAGGTATGAGGAGATGATGAAAAAAGAGGCTTAAGAGGGAAGTATTCGATCATGCTTTATTTTTGTAGTTACTTCTATATAATATAAAAGAGATGAGAGTGTTAGGCTAATTACATTAAAGGTGCTAGATAGGAATAGATAAAATCTATCTTACTGATTAAAAATATATTAGTCGTTAAAAGATATAAAAGGCATTTTTCAGTCTATAAGGTGTGGAAACGTAAATTATAGAGTTTCTGTGAGATTTAAGGAGGACATAATGAAGAAAAATATTTATGTTGTTGGAGCAGTAATTGTCCAAGATGAGAAAATTTTATGTGCACAAAGAGGACCATCTAAATCGCTACCTCTTATGTGGGAATTTCCAGGTGGGAAAATAGAAGAGGGAGAAACACCTCAAGAGGCGTTAAAGCGTGAAATCAATGAAGAAATGCGTTGTAGCGTGCAGATTGGTGAACAAATTGATTATACAGCCTATGAGTATGATTTTGGTATTGTTCATTTGAAAACTTTTTATTGTAAACTTGTTGAAGGAAGTCCAGTTTTAACTGAGCATGTAGCAATTAAATGGTTATATCCGAATGAACTAGCAGCTTTAGAGTGGGCACCTGCGGATATCCCAACTATTGAGAAATTATCAAAGGAATCGCTTGTAAAGTAATTTGATTAAAAACTATTCGTTTTATGCGGATAGTTTTTTATATTGTAATAAATTTGCACTTTAAATCAGTGAGTAATACAATTAGTATAAAAATTTGTCATAAATGGTGATCATATGGAGAATTTCATTCAAAAATTAGAGGCATCTTTATATAAGGGATTTATTGATCAAAAACATAATCATCCTGGAATATATAAGCCTAAATTATTAGTAAATAATACGAAAAAAAATGAAAATGTTTTAAATTCATTGTTAGAAGAGCTTGAAAATAGTACATCCTTTATTTTTTCGGTTGCTTTCATTACAGAGAGTGGGCTAGCAACTTTAAAATCACATTTCCTTGACCTTAAACAAAAAGGAGTTAAAGGGCGTATATTAACATCTACATTCTTAAATTTTAATACACCAAAAGTGTTTAGAGAGTTAATGAAACTTGAAAATGTAGAAGTAAGATTAACGAACTTAGCTGGTTTCCATTCAAAGGGATACATATTTGATAACAAAACACATTGTTCGCTAATTGTCGGTAGTTCTAATCTAACTGCACATGCTTTGAAGGTAAACTATGAATGGAACGTCAAGTTAACATCGCATGAAAATGGAGAGATTGTTCACCATTTTAAGAATCAATTTGAAGAAGTTTGGGAGCATTCTCAAGTATTAACTGAAGAGTTAATTGGAAATTACGAAACAATATATGAACAAGTTGCAGAAAATAAGTTACTAGATCGAGTTATAGAATTACCTGGTCAATATCATAATTCAATTGAAGAAGCTTTGAAAATTACTCCAAATAAAATGCAACAAGCTGCGTTAAAAGAAATACAAGCTATTCGAGACGCTGGAAAAGAAAAAGGATTAGTTATCTCTGCCACAGGAACGGGGAAGACATATCTTTCAGCATTTGATGTCAGAAATTTTGCACCTAAACGAATGCTATTTATTGTTCACCGAGAGCAAATATTAAATAAAGCGAAATCAGATTTTCAAAAAGTTCTTGGTGGGATAGATGAGGACTTTGGAATTTTATCAGGATCAAATAAACAAATAAATGCTAAATATTTATTTGCGACGATCCAGACTATTTCAAAGGAAGAAAATTTACAACAATTTGATCCTGAGCTGTTCGATTACATTCTAATAGATGAAGTTCATAAAGCGGGTGCTAGTTCTTATCATAGGGTTATTGATTATTTTAAGCCGAAATTTTTAATGGGAATGACTGCTACACCTGAACGTACAGACAATTTTAATATTTATGAGCTATTTGATTACAATATTGCTTATGAAATTCGTTTGCAAGAAGCACTTGAAGAAGATATGCTTTGTCCTTTCCATTATTTTGGAGTAACTGATTTTGAATATAATGGTGAAAAGATAGATGACACTACGGTTTTATCTAAACTTGTTACGGAAGAACGAGTGGATCATATAGTTGAAAAAGTAAAATATTACGGTTTTTCCGGTGAGAAAGTAACAGGACTAATGTTTTGCAGCCGAAAAGATGAGGCAGAACAATTATCATATGCCTTAAATAATAGAGGTTTTCGCACATTTGCATTAACCGGCGATCATTCCCAACAGGAAAGAGAACTGCGCGTGAATCAATTAGAAAATGGCATACTCGATTATATTTTAACGGTAGATATTTTTAATGAAGGAATTGATATTCCGAGTGTGAACCAAGTTGTTATGTTAAGACAAACTCAATCAAGTATTATCTTTATACAGCAGCTGGGGCGTGGACTTCGAAAACACGATTCGAAAGATTTTGTTACGATTATTGATTTTATTGGAAACTATAAAAACAACTATTTAATTCCGATTGCCCTTTCAGGAGATAGATCGCAAAATAAAGATAACATACGTAGATATACAAATGATACGAGTTATATTAAAGGTATTTCAACAGTTAACTTTGAAGAGATAGCGAAAAAGCAGATCTTTAAAGCAATTAATAATAGTAATTTAAAAGAAATGAAAGTATTGAGGGAAGCTTTTGCTGAATTGAAAAATCGAATAGGCAGAATTCCATATCTATATGATTTTATAGTAAATCATTCCATTGATCCAGTTGTACTTGTGGAAGGACATTCAAACTATTATCAATTCCTAATGAAAATGAAAGAAAAGGTTCCTACATTAACAGAGTACGAGAATAAAATTTTAACAATGCTTTCGTTGGAAGTATTGAATGGAAAACGTAAAAATGAAATTACTCTGTTGGAATTGTTACTAAAGCAAGAAAAAGTTGATAAAGATGAGTATATAAAACAACTTGAAAAATCTAATTGCTTAACAGATGATGATACGATTACTTCTGTGCAGCGGATTTTTGAGTTATCGTTTTTCACACAGAATAACCAGAAAAAATATGGTGAAAAGCCAATTATCGCATTGCAAGAAGATAAGACGTACATGTTTAATGATCTAATCCGAGAAAGTTTAGAACAGAATGAATACTTCAAGTATATGGTAATGGACATCATTAAAAGTGCGAAAGAAAAGAACAAAAACTATGAGTGTGATAGTAACCTTACTATATATAAAAAATACTCAAGAAAAGATGCATGTAAACTTTTAAATTGGCACATTGATGAGACTTCAACTATGTATGGCTATAAAACCAAATACTCTACTTGCCCAATATTTGTCACATATCATAAAAACGATGAGGTAGAATCCAGTGTGAACTATGGTGATGAATTCCTTAATCAAGATGTTCTGAAATGGTATACAAGAAGTAATAGATCATTAAAGTCAAAGGAAGTTCAGACAATTATTGATGCTAAAGAAAATAATATTGATGTCCATATTTTTGTGAAAAAAGATGATGATGAGGGAAGCGACTTTTACTATTTAGGAAAAGCGAAACCTGATAAAGCAAGTGTAGAACAAACTGAAATGCAAGATAAAAATGGGAAAGAACTACCGGTTGTGACAATGAATATGATTATGGAGAAATCAGTTGATAATAAGCTCTATGATTATTTAAAGGATGGTAATGTTTTGTAGGTAGATTTGATTTTAAATGCTTGTATAGCTCAAAAATGATTAAGGGAATAGTAGTATTAGTGGATAAGATAAGGCTGTATCAAAATGGCATAGGAGTATGCTTTTGATATGGTCTTATTTATTGGATTGTAGTGTTTTTTTGTTGATTTTTGTAGGTTCATTTCAGTGATGTAGGCAGAATGGGATGGATCTTTCTCATATGCTGCAGTGTGTAAATAGAGGTTATCAGAGTAGGTGATGATAAGGCTTATATTATTAGTGAGTTTGCAAATGATGGGGATAGGATGTTACGGTGCGGGCGCTTCGCTCTCCATTAAGACGTTATCCAAGTTAAGCAAGACGATTTATATGTAACGTTAGATGAAAGTAAAACTGCAAAAAGAACGTTCAAACATCCAGAAACAGACGAGGTAATAGAACTTTACTTCCAGAAAAGAAAGGGTTAACTGGGAAATTCAGTAATAGCAAGCAAACGTGATTCCGGTTAGGCTCGAACTCACGACCTCCACCCTGTCAAAGTGAAAGTCTTATTTTATCTATATTAGTATTACTAAATTTTTTCTATATAATCCCCTTGCACGTCCCCCAACGTCACCTCCTAGCCTAAAGAAGACAAAACAAAAAGGGAGGCCAAAACCAATCATGAAAACCACCACAAAAAAAAAAGAAAAACCATCATCATGCTATTACTCTCAGCCGTAATAGGAATATTTTCACCACTACTCATGTACATCACACTGGCACGTAAAAATGAGGTATACAAATACCATTGCCAAAAAGTATTCAATTTTCATTTATTAATCCTTCTTCTATTTAATATTAGTTCGCGTATTAGTGATGTTTGGTTTTGGATTGTGTTTGCCTTTGAGGTAGTTCAAGTGATTATTGTTGCGTGGAGAGTAATACGTGACGAGTCATATCGTTATTTCATTCGAATTCCGTTATTTAAAGGAGATAAGTATGTAGTGGAAGGAGAATAGGTGATGAAACAAGAAGTGGAGATAAAGGGAAAGCGAATTTTATCATGGTCGTAGAGTTGTTTATTGCGATTTATATAGTTTTACGAAAAAGAAAGTATGAGTATTTTTATGATGGTATTAGTGAGTATGAAAATCGTTATAGAGGGAATGTTCCTTTTTTATTGTTTGTTGTAGGTAGAATGAGATGAGTTTTTCTTATCTGCTTCAGTATGTGAGAGAGAAGTTATTGGAGTCGGTGATGGTATGGCATGGATGATTAGTGAGTTTGCAAGTGTTGGGGATGTTCTGGTGCGGACGCTTTGTATGTGCTGCAGCAAATTTCATCATTTTTATTTTTTGTTTGAGGAAGTTCAAAACATTATATTGAGGTGCGTGTCCCTTTCCAAACTAGATAAGGTATACAAAGAACAATGAAAAGGCTTCCCAAAGGGGAAAGCCTTACCTTCTTTTATTCGCAGGATGCTTGTTATTTTTTGGGGACCTACCTTGAATTTGTTGCAGTTGTTCCTGTAATTTACCTAATTCTTCTAATCCATTCGCAATATTTCCAAATGCTGAACTATCACCCATCATCATATTAGTAAATACATCTTTTGTAACATCTACTTGTGCTGTTTTTTCATAGTTTTCAATCTGTTTTTCCATTTCAAATTTCATTTTTTCTATATCAAGCAAAGTTTGTTCTCTCATTCGTTGTAACTCTGCATTTTGTTGTTCTCTCATTTTTTGTATCTCTACTTGTTGCTGTTCCTTTATCTTTTCTAAATCTGCTTTCTGTTGTTCTCTTAATTTTTGTAATTCTGAAGTGTGTTGCGCTTGTGCTGTTTTTAGTGCATTTTTCGTCTGATTTCGAGTACCTAAATATGTAAGGATTGAAGGCACTAAAGCGACACCAAGAGGAACCATAACACTTGTCAAAATATCAGCCAATAAACATCCCTGCCTTTGCATTATTCTCCTATTGATTTTATCATATTCTACCATTAAATTGAAAAAGAAAGCCTCTATATTTAGCGAAGAACTTCAGGGGAATAAGGAAAAGGGAACCCTAAAACTAAATCATGAGCTTGGGAGAGTATAGTGAGCTCGTGCTTTTTTATTGTTTTGCTTTATTAGCTGTATGTAGTTATTTTGTTAATCAAGAAAGGATTTTCATAGATAATTCGATTAGTGGATTATAACTTCATTATCTGACAAATCAATCAAATAATTTATTGTTGAAAAAAACATTAAAACATGGGAATATATAGTTGGTATGAAATGAATTGTAATTATATTTAGGAATGAGAGGACTAATTGATTTGAATACTTTATTTGGATTATTGTTTTTTGTATGTTTAATAGCATTAATTATTGGGATTATTAAACCTCAAGTAGTAGTTAGATGGGGATCAGAAGAAAAACGAAATAGAAAAAGTGTACTAAAGTTCTATGGAATAGGCGTAATAGCAATGTTTATTTTATTCGGTGTAACTTCTGATAATACGAAAAAAACAGAAGAGGCGAACACTGAGGCTAAGCCAGCTAAAGCTGAACAGAAGAAAGAGTTAACAGCAGAGGAAAAAGCAGCAGCAGAACAAGCAGCGGCAGAGAAAGCAGCGGTAGAGAAAGCGGCAGCAGAGAAAGCAGCAGCAGAGAAGGCAGCAGCAGAACAAGCAGCGGCAGAGAAAGCAGCAGCGGAGAAAGCGGCGAAAGAGGAAGAAGAGCGAATTGGATATGAAACAGGAATTACATATGATCAATTAGCTAGAACACCGGATGATTTTAAAGGAAAGAAAGCTAAATTTACAGGAAAAGTCCTTCAAGTAATGGAAGGACAAGGTGAGACACAATTAAGAGTAGCAGTTAATGGGAATTATGATAAAGTATTATACGTTGCTTATAAAAGTGATATTATAAATTCAAGAGTGTTAGAAAATGATAATGTTACTATTAAAGGGAAATCTGCAGGTATATATACTTATAAATCTACTATGGGTGGCGAAATTAGTATCCCAGCAATGTTAGTAGAAAAGATTGATATTAATTAATAAGAAGAAAAGAAGGAGCTGTTCCATAAGTCGGTTTTACCGGATTATGGGCAGCTCTCTTTTTTATGAGTAACCATTTGACTACTTTCATTAATTAAAATATGGAACAATTAATATTAACAATGAATTATAGCAATTTCATTCCAGTGGATCCTATTGTGAGAGCCATTCATGATATGGTGGTCGTGGCTCGTATCATTAAAAAATAATACTTTTCTAAGAGAAAAGGGGGTTCTAGAACCAGTCCCTTTTTAATTAACAATACTCAATAGAGAGAGCGTTATTTGTTTACCTTGTTAAATATTTCGTTGTTGTGATAGTCAATAAACTCTTTAGAGATGTTATGGACTTTAACGTTTTTTAACATGGAATGATTTAATAGAATGGCACCATAATCACATAGTGCGTGATGATTAGGGCACAAAACAATAATATTTTCACGTATGTCTGGGCCATCATGAGGGCTACCTAATGGTTTTATGTGATGAGCTTCCGAATAATGTTTATCTTGAGATAATTCGAGTCTTTCACCGCAAATTTGGCATGTATGTTTGTGTAATCTTTTTAAGTCACGAGTTAAATTTGTATCTCGTATAATTCTATTTACCTCTATTTTAAATTTTTTTGGTGGGATTGCAATATCAGTAGCTTCAATTAATGTTTCTTCATTTCTAAGCGCCCAAGTCCCTTCTCCTAATCCGTCTACTGAATAAAATAAATCTTTTTTTTCATTAAATATTTTTGAATGAGACGAATGTAATTCAATTGTATTTCTTATAATACTTTTCCAAGATTCTGGTAATGGCTCAGTTCTAACTTTTTTTACTTCTGCATAAAGGTCGTCATAATGGCTGACACCATCTAAATTATTAAAAGCTGTTATAATGTCTTCTAACCAAGTTGTCATAGTGTATCTCCTATTCTTCTGAAAATATATTAATATACTTTATATATTATTCCTGTTATTGGAATATCCTCTTTTTTGGATGGGAAATTAGAAAAAATTTGATTTAATTATAAACCACCCCCTTCCATACCCCTACAAAGCCCCTACCAAGTAATAAATCACTAAGAAAAAACATAACAAAACAAAAACAACTACAAACACCGTAGTAGTAGTCAAAAAAAATTTGAAATAACACGCCAAAAACCCACCCCTCCTTCCTATATATAGTACAAAGAGGAATTTTTCATTTTTGAATGAGGACGGGAGGAACTTTGATGGCGGTGTATCGTAATGTGCAGGTGAATTTTTGGCAGGATGATTTTGTTTTGGATTTGACGCCGGAGGAGCGGTATTTTTATGTGTATTTGTTAACTTGTTCGAAGACGACGCAGTGCGGGATTTTTCCGTTTCCGAAGCGGTTAGCTGAGATGGAGACGGGTTATAACAGGGAGACTGTTGATAAGCTTGTGCAGCGTTTTATTGATTATGGAAAGATTCTTTATGATGCGGAGACGAGGGAGTTATTCGTTTTAAATTGGCTTCGTTATAATCCTGTGACGAATACGAATGTGGAGAAGTGTGTGCTTCGTGAGCTTAAGGGTGTGAAGAATAAGGAGTTTGTACATATGTTTCTTCATAAGTGTGCGGAGGAGGAGCTGAATGTTCCGATGCTTTTAGCACATTTCGGTATGCCTAGTGATTTGGCTATGGATGATGTTGATCCGGTTTGTGAGGAGATAGAAGAGGAAGAAGAGGTTGTAGAGGAAGAAACGGGAAGTAAGGTGTTCACGTTTTATGAGCAGAATTTTGGTAGTTTGTCTTCTCATACGGTAGAGGAATTGAGTGCGTGGATGGTTGATTTGTCAGAGGAGCTTGTGCTGAAGGCTCTTCAAATTGCGTATGAGAATAATAAGCGGACGGTTGCTTATGTGAAGGGGATTTTGAGGGGTTGGCATGGGAAAGGATTTACGAAAGTGTCGGAGGTTGAGGCGGATACGGCGAGTTTTCGGAAGAAGGAGTCGTCTGTTAGCGGTGGGGAGACGGAGAATTTTTTGGCGAAGTGTGAGGAGTGGGAGAAGAATGCACCGTCAGAGGAAGAGTTGCAGCGCTTTTTAGCGGAGCGCGGGTGGCGACCATGAGTATTCAAAATGTGGAGGCGGAAAAGACGGTGTTAGGTTCTCTATTACTTGATGGAGAGCTTATTAAGGAGTGCCGTTTGACGGAGCAGTATTTTTCTATGCCAGTGCATAAGTCTATATTTCAGTTAATGCGAAAAATGGAAGAAGAGGGGCAACCGATTGATCTTGTGACGTTCATTTCTAGGGTAGATCCGAATTTTTTGAAGGGGATCGGGGGAATGGAGTATTTTATAGGATTAATGGATGGTGTGCCTACAACTGCCAACTTCTCTTATTATGAGGGGCTTGTTCGAAGTGCCTGGAAAATGTATCAGGCGGGTGTTCTCGGGCACAAGATGGGAGAGCGTCTTATTGCGGAGAAGGACGAGAAAATTATTGGTGAGACGATTACGGAACTTTGTGAGTTAGAGGAAAAGGACTGTGTATGTGAGTTTGATTTGACGGATGCGTTAGTTGGTTTGTATGAGGAGCTTCATCAAGATACGAAAGAGAATACTGGGATTGAGACTGGTTATACATCGTTAAATAAGATGACGTGCGGCTTGCAGGAAGGTGATTTTGTCGTTCTTGGTGCACGTCCTTCTATGGGGAAGACTGCTTTTGCGTTAAATGTTGGACTACATGCGGCGAAGTCTGGAGCGGCGGTTGGGTTGTTTTCATTAGAGATGAGTAGTAAGCAATTGTTAAAAAGGATGGCTTCTTGCGTAGGTGAAGTGTCAGGAGGTAGGCTGAAAAATCCGAAGCACCGTTTTGCGATGGAGGACTGGGAAAAGGTGAGTAGGGCGTTTGCGGAGATCGGTGAGTTACCACTTGAGATTTACGATCATGCAGGCGTTACGGTGCAAGATATTTGGATACAAACTCGTAAGTTAAAGAGGAAGCACGGTGATAAAAAGCTTTTAGTCATTGTAGATTATTTGCAGCTTATTACGGGCGATCCGAAGCATAAGGGCAATCGGTTTCAAGAGATTAGTGAGATTTCTCGTAAGCTTAAGTTATTAGCGCGTGATTTGAATGTTTGTGTAGTGGCGTTGTCGCAATTGTCTCGTTCTGTAGAGTCACGTCAAGATAAGCGCCCTCTTTTATCTGACTTAAGAGAGACGGGACAAATTGAGCAAGATGCAGATGTCATTATGCTTATGTATCGCGAAGATTATTACGATAAGGAAACGGTGCAGAAAGAGATGACGGAGATTCATGTGGCGAAGCATCGGAATGGGCCTGTGGGGAGTTTTAAGCTGAGGTTTTTGAAGGAGTTTGGGCGGTTTGTGGAGGGGAAATAGTTAAAAGACTGGAGTATCACTTTGTAAATAGAATAAAGCATAAGTGTTCCATTTCATTAACTTATGCTTTATTTTTTGATTCTTTGAATATGTTTCTTATTTTTCCATAAAGAAGGATTTTCTCTCTGTAGTAATCCATTGCTCCAAATCATCTTGGCTACGTTGTACAAGTCGATTCACTAAAACATCATGCCATACATAATCCTCTAATAGGTATATATGAACAGGGTCATCTGTATAGAAAGCAACATTACGCTCCTCAAGTGATGGTCCATAAATCATCTCTTTAGAATCTATCGATAAAATAAACCAATGTTCTGTAGACCGGGTTTCTGTATAAGGTGTTATACGGTGGGTTTCTAGATTTTTAATGGGATTTTCAACATGTAGGGTAATACCTTGTACCGTGACTTTATCAGTTACCTCAGATAGTTCCTGTTTTAACACTTCGTACATATCATCCCACATCGAAATGACAATACGCTTTTCTGCTTTTTTTATTAATGCCTGACAATAGCTAATTATTGCTTTTTTATCTTTTAAAGTAATCACCCGATTATCCGCTTTTTCCTCGGAAGTTTCTAGGTTTTTTAACGAATCACTGATTACTTCATAAGTAGATTGCCATTCTGATTGAGCCTTCTGCAAAAAGATTTCGACAGGTAGAGGTGAATAGCGAGTGGTGTCATTTATTTCTTCCTTCATGACAATTCCTTTTTCTACAAGGTTACCCAAAACCTCATAAATTCGCGCTCTTGGGATACCTGAATCCTTACTTACTTGGTAGGCTGTAACAGGCCCTTGTTTAACAAGAGATACATAAGATTTAGCTTCATATTCATTAAAACCAATTTTTTTAAGCTGTTGCACTATGTAGTCCACTTTTTTCGTCCTCCGATGTTTGCTTTTATATTTCAACGTTACAATAACTCTTTACATTTAGCAAATTATTAGTTACTATTCCAATAGTGACTAAAGGGGAGGCTGATAGTATGGATTTTTATTTAGACCCATCAGTATTAATTATTTTGATTGTTTTTGGATTTTTAACTGCATTTATTGATTCAGTTGTAGGTGGTGGTGGACTGATTGCCTTACCAGCTTTATTATTTACAGGACTGAATCCAGCAAGTGCAGTAGCTACGAATAAACTAGCGTCGACAATGGGGTGTGCAACTAGTAATATTGTGTTTTATCGTTCTGGTAATCTTGATTTGAAATCGGCGTTTAAATTATTTCCACTCACTTTCATAGGTTCCATAATAGGGGCATGGACCGTTCATTTAATGAACCCAGAAGTACTGAAGCCATTGATGCTGATCATGCTTGGTGCGGTTGCTATTTATACGATATTCAAAAAGGATTGGGGTAGTATTTCCACTCATAAAAAATTGTCTGGTCGACACGTCATTATCTTTACTTTTTTTGTTTTTGCTATTGGTTTTTATGATGGATTTCTAGGTCCTGGAACAGGTTCGTTTTTAATGTTTTCTCTTTTATTTATTGGGTATGATTTTTTAAAAGCAGCAGGTAATGCGAAGTTTCTTAATTTAGGAAGTAATATTGGTGCATTGTTGATGTTTATGTATGTAGGACAAGTAAACTATGCGTATGGTTTCATAATGGGAATTGCTCAAATTGCTGGAGGGATCATTGGCTCCAAATTTGCTATAAAAAAAGGAAGCGGGTATGTTCGTGCCCTTTTCATTACAGTAACCTGTTTATTGTTAGCGAAAAATCTTTATGATTATATTCATTAAGTAATTTTTAACATTTTTTAGATGCTACCTTATTCGAAGATAGCATCTAAAAAAAGGCTCATTTAAAAGAAAATTTAAGTTAAGAGAATGAAAATAATACAAACGACTATTTTCGGGGTATGTTTATCTATCTTAGTGAAATACCTATTCCACATTCTTCTTATAATTCACCTTCAACAACCCCTTAAAATCCACCTCAGCAATCAACACACTTACTAATATAAGCGTCGCCCCTAAGTATCCTTTTCCTGTAAGTGTTTCACCTGTGAAAACGAAAGCAAAGCCTGCGGAAAAGACAGGTTCTAGTGAAAAGATAAGACCTGTATGTGTAGGCGTAGTGTATTGCTGGGCAATCACTTGCACAATGAAAGCGACTGCGGTGCAAAATATGCTTAACGCTAAGATTATTAGCCATGAGTCGATAGTGCCAGGAAGTTTTGGGGTTTCCATAACTAATGAAAAAATAAGACTAAATAGGCCCACGAAACCGAGTTGTATTACTCCAAGTGCAATGGAATTTACATGTTTCGTTACGTTTCCGGTAATGATGACGTGAATCGCATAAAATAAGGCAGACAGTATGCAAAATATATCGCCGTTACCGATCTTGAATTCACTAGTTAATGTTAATAAGCCAATTCCTATTATCGTTAACACAATTCCTAATATAACTTTCTTTTCAGGAATGTGCTTTAAAAAGATAGCTGATAATATTGGAATGAAAATGACTGTGAGACATAGTAAGAAACCAGCATTAGAAACGCTTGTATACTTTGTACCGAAAGTCGCGAAAATGTAAACGATAAATAAAACAGAAGCTAGTATAAATGCATATTTTACAGTTTTAAAATCGATCTTGAATAAGTGTTTGTAAAATATTAAACCTGATAAAAGAAAGGCAATAATAAATCGCAATGCGATTAAATTATATTCTTCTATGCCATCAAGTCCAAGCTTTGTAAGTAGGATGGATGCACCCCAAAAAAATGTAACTAATAGTAGCATTAAATCCGCTTTTAATTGAATTCTCATTTCTATTCCCTCGTTATGTATAATTTGTAATACCCGTAGCTCCATTTTTTATTTTAATATTAATTCTGAATATTTGGAACAAAAATTTATCGACGGTTTTTTCTCCATAATAAAGAGGCTATTCTATAACCCGGTAAAACCGGTTTATAAAATAGCCCCTTTGCATTTGAAAATTCCTATCCAACAACAACCCAAGCTGCTCCGCAACGGTCAGGAAGTCCCTTCATGAAGTACATTTTTACTACTCCTATGATGGTTGCTCCGAAGAATGTAACGATCATGGCTTAGCTGAACCCTTTGTTTATTCCTTTATTTTTGGAATAATATTTTCTTCTACGATTATGAGAAATTTTTTATATATTTCTCATACATTCATCATGTTTCTTTCATTCTCTTCTCACGTATAAGTCGTACACTCATATGTATCAAAGGTAAAGGGAGGTAATACATTTTTTACTTATCTCAAAACGAATGATAGATGGTGGTGAACAGATGAAAAAGAATAAACGTAAAAAATTGCGTTGGTTAAAATGGATTTTGATCCTTCCGTTACTTCTGGCATTACTATTGTTTGGATTACATAGTATGAAGTTTGACAGGTGGGATCATGAGAAGCATAAGCAAGCGGCGTATACTGTTTCTCACGATAAAGAAAGAGACGCTTTCGTTACACAAAAAGAAAAGTTTAATAACTTTGAACGAGATCAGCATCATGAAAAAGAGTTTGAAGGTTTATTCTTTATACCATTCCTGTTAGCGTTTGGATTTGTTCTTTTCGGATGGTTCATGCTTCGTAAGTCTGAAGGGAATATGGTTAAAAAGTGGACAGGCATATTGCTTCTAGTTATTGGTTTATTACCGGTCCTTCCGATGCTTGCATTTGTTGCAGCGATTGTTTGGGCATATAAAAAGTTTAAAGAAAAAAGAATGGCAACTGATATAGATTTATACAGCGATTTTCAAGTACAACAACAAGTAGATGTTTTAGATCAATGGGAACGCAACATTCGTAAGGAGGAGAAGTAATAATGGGTATTTTAAAACGTATTAAAAATATTGTCGTAGCGGATGTGCATCAAACGTTAGATAAGGTAGAAAATCCTGTTAGCATGTTGAAGCAATATCTTCGCGAAACAGAACAGCAAATTACGAAAGCTCAAAAAGCACTCGCTCATCAATATTATTTAGAAAAGAAATACGAAGCTTTAATTTCAGAAACGGATGCTCTTATTGCGAAGAGAACTCGCCAAGCTGAGCTTGCAGTATCACGCGAAGAAGATCAAATGGCACAGTTAGCCCTGCAAGAAAAAATCGTGAATGAGAAAAAAGCGGAGCTATATCGCAAGCAGTACGAAATAACAAAAGAGCAAACAGCGACGCTTTATGAACAAATTGACAAATTGCAAAAGAAATATGGAGAGTTGCAATATAAAGAACTAGTTCTTGTCTCGCGGTTAAATGCGGCGCGAGCGATAAAAGAGAGCAATACGGCAATTGATTCTTTCCATTCAGAAAGTACATCGAAAGGCTTTGCACGAATTGAATCTTATGTGCAAAAACTAGAAGCAGAAACAGCTGCTAGTAACTATTTTTATAATTTGAAGTCTCCTAATCAACAAGAAGTATTAGATCAAAATTTGCAAGAAGAAGTACAGCGGGAGTTAGAGAAGTTAAAAGAGAATAAATAGTGTGTAAAAAAGAGACCGTTCCAAAAGGTATTTTGGGACGGTTTTATACTCTATATAGGTAGGTTATTGTTGTCGTGTTTTGTGGTTAAGTCGATTGGAATTTTACACAATAAGAACATAACTCCAGTCCAGAGTTTGACTTATAGGACAGCTCCTTTTAAGTTTTAGAAACTAAAGACGCTTCAATAATGTATCGATCTGGAGCCTCACCGATGTAGTTGAAGGGATAACGGTTTAACATCTGGCTCCCAAGGTGCATGTACACTTGGATTAATCTGTATCGTTTTTCTTAAAAGAACATAAAAGCAACGGGGATTTTATGCTTTTTTAAGAAGTTGTAGATTCATGTAAGAAGACATCTTTATCTCGTAAAGATGTCTTCTTACATTTCTCTCGTAATATCATACTGCAACAATTGCCTTTGATCATAAAATCTCTCAAAAATAATGCACATTATATAGAAGAATAATAGACCGAAGCAAATGTGAATGAGTGTAAATGTAGCTCCGAATGAAGAAAATTCATATACGATAATCGGTAATTTCGCAGTTGTCCAAACGCCTAAGAAAAATACGATGTATCTAATACTTGCGCCTTTTTTTAATAGTAGTGCTGCAATCGGAAAGGCAACATAGAGGGGACCAGCTGCAATTCCGCCTAATAATAAAGAAAATAAGATTCCATATATGCCCGATTTTTCTCCCATGTATTTCATTAGTGTTTCTTTCTTCACCCACTGATCAAGTAACCCTACAAATATTAGGACAGGGGGGAGTAGAAACAACATATCTAAAATGCTATTCCCTGTTAATTGTAATGCGCTCCATCCTAAAGATTGGTTTATAAAAGTTAATAAGAGGAGCCCAAACAGTAATATGAAAAAGAAGCGATATCTTTTTAGTTCATTCATACCATCACCACCCAAATGATATATGAGAATAGGAGTGACATGAGTAATGCAGATGCATTACGAGCGTAAGCAAAGCTTCGTCCGAATATCTTTTGTTCCATCGGCAAGGTTGTAATTCCTACTGACATTAATGTAGACATGAGCGCCGCAACTTGAGGAAGGCCTGCGCCGTGCTGTACTAACGTATTACCAAGTGGGAACACGACAAAGCTTGGAATGAGTGCCACAGAGCCGAGGATCGCAGAATAAACAATACCTAAGAATCCAGACTGTTCTCCAATGATGGAAGAGATGAAGGGCGGTGTTAAGATAGAAAGTGATAGTCCAACGAAAAGCATAATGGAGAGCATGGCAGGGAGGAGGTTTTGGAATATTTTCCATGATTTTAATAGGGCAGCTTTCGTTTTATTCTGATCCTTCATAAAAGAAATCCATGTAAGAATAATGGCCAAAGTGTAAAGGATAGCGCCATTAATCATGATTAGATTCCTTTAAGTCTTTATATTTGTCTAAGAAAAATGATAAGTTTTTCATTTTTTCCTCAATATCCATTTGAAAATCCGCTAATTGTTCTTTGCCGGCTGTAGTTATTTTGTACATCTTTCTCGGTTTATCTGGAACGGATGTACTTACATAAGATTCAATAGCACCTTCGTTTTCTAATTTCTTCAGCGTGCGGTAAAGGATGGCACTATCGATTGGATTGACCGGAAGTTCTTCTTCACATTTCTGAAGTAGCTGTCCGCCATAGTTATCACCTTCTGCTAAAAATAACAAAAGAAATGCACCTGTATGTCTTCCTGTATGTTTCATGAATATACCTCCTAGAATGAATTGGAATGTATACTGTTAATGACAGTATACTGTTGTTAACAGTATATGGTGCATGAAGTGCTATGTCAATTTTAAAATGTGCGATTCAAATGTCACTGAGGAGAAATGGTGATCCCTGTTCTAATCTTATTAAATAACAAAATAAAAGCCTACTGTTTTCTTGTGACAGTGGCTTTCATAGTTGGTAAACTACTATATTACGCTTAGGGAATCTCGCACTTTGATAGTAACACATATATGTTAGTTGCATATTGAGAAATAAAAAAAAGACACTCTCAAGAGTGCCCTTCCTTAGCAGCCTAATCCGCCGCCCCAACAGCTAGCTCCAACGATGATTAACAAAATAAAGAGCACAACAAGTAAGGCGAATCCACCGCCAAAACCACAGCCTCCACCACAACTACCACCATAGCCTCCACCACAACTACCACCATAGCCCATATTAACTCCTCCTTCCATAAAGTCCATATATTAATGGATTTATTTCACTTTATGTTTTTACGGATAAACTTGAGCAGGTCCTTTTGAAAAATAAAAGGGAGTCAATATTTTAAGAGAGTTGACGAACTTATTTTTGTCACGAGTATTAGACTTATTACATATGGTATTTTATTCTGTGCATTGGGGGGAAAGGAGATCGTTATGGCTAATTCTGAGATGATATTACGTTTACTTACGGATTTAAAGATTGAGCAGCAAGCTTTAAGAGAACAGCTGGAGAAAATGCAAACAGCATTGACCATTCTTGAAGAAAAACCAACTATTCTTGAAGAGAAATCAACTACTCTTGAAGAGAAACCAGTTGTTACAAAGCAACGTGGACATTCTGGGTTTCCAACATCTTTTCGTGATTGGAGAGCATCTACTCAAAAGAATTAAGGAATCCTGTTATAGTGAGTTATACAAAATCATAAATAAAAAAGTACAGTCTACTGTAGTTAATACAGAGGCTGTACTTTTTTGTTATGTTAGTATAAGTTGTGATAGGCGGTTTATCTATTTTGTAGAAAAACCACTTTTACATTTTCTTTTGACTATTCAACTTTTAACTCGATCCCTTTATCCAACATATCGCCACTCACTTTTAAAGTTAATCCTTGCGTATTTTTCGGTACATCGAATACAATATTCCCTTCCGAATTTTCATTAGGATTAAGAACACCAAATTTAAATGTAGCGGTATTTGCAGCTTTAAGTACTAATTGAGATTCATTAGAAATGTAATATTCTCTTCCGATTCCGTCAATTAATTTAAAGTTGTTGCTGTTTAGTGTAATGGGTTCTTCTTGACGATTATAAACTACCACGTCTAATACTTTAAATACACCTTGTGCTTTAACTTCTCCATTACCTATAACATCTAATGAATCGACAGAGCCTATTGATATGTATACATCAGAAGAATCTCCATGGGTGGGAAGTTCTTTTTGAGGATCCTTGTTGCTAAGTTCATCATTCTTTGTTTCTTTAGAAGTCTCCTGTTCGTTTTTCGTGTCATTGCTAGATGTATCATGTGAACTGCAAGCTGATAATCCAAATAAAAATGCGCTACATAATAATGATGGTAATAACTTTTTGTTCATAGTTTGTTCCTTCCTTCCAAAATAAAAGCACTTTCATGGGTGCCATAATGATTTAATAAATCTATATTTTTCTTTATATGTATTAAAAACTATGTTTTTACTATATCTTATTATATTGATTTTAAAGAAATAAAGACACCTTAAAGGTGTCTTTATTTTGGTAGATAAGAAGTTAGGTTTCCAATCTAAAATAAAATATTGTATCAGCTCTTTGAGAGTATATCACAATCGATTAATGAATTAGCATGCATTATTGCATATTCGTTTGTTTATAAAAAAAGAAAAGACACCAGAAGGTGCCCTCACTATGACTTGAGGATTTTTATGTATTAATAATGAACAGTTATAATAATGCAATCCCATTGTGCTTTAAAATGATCCCCATAAGAAATAAACCATACCACTAACAAAAAACACTAACCCTAACACAAAAACAATTAAAGCAAGTACTCCATTTTTATTATGTTCCATAAAATTAGCTCCTTTTTATAGGTGTTTATTTTTTTACAAAAAAAGCCTTTAGTCATAATTATGGCTAAAGGCTTCGATCATCATACTTTTTAGTTAATAAAAATTTATCCCGCTATTTACGGGCTGCTCGTAAAAGCCCGATTGGTGAAGGCTGATAATCAGTGGGGGATGAACCCCCCGACTGATTAAAGTTTCATTTTATAATGAGATTTTTCTTATGAATAAAATCTAAATTTGGAACTGAAAATGTACTAGCTTGATAATGAAGCTTGGCTATTAGAATTGAAAAATTTTAGTTTTATTATAATGAATAGAAATGATAGTAGTGTGAATATAAATCCGCTCCAAATAAGCTGATGAATACCTAGGTTTGAAATGAACCAGCCTCCAATAGTTGTTCCTAAAGTAATTCCAAGATTTGAGAACGAAACGAATAGACTATTACCAAATTCAGGTGCTTCTTTTGCTTCGCTTATTAACCATGTTTGACCAACAATTAATCCGCCAGCATGTACGATTCCCCAAATGAATACTATAAAAATCATTGGAACAAGGTAGGAGCCTAAATAATAAACCAATACGTAAACAACAGAATATAAAATAGGGAATGATATTACGGTGTTTATTATGCTTTTTTGCAGGAGACTACCAAATAAATGATTCCCTAAAATCATAACTATACCAAATATGAATAGCATGATACTGATGAGAGATCCATTCATGGAAGTTACTTTTGCAAGGTACTCGGCGAAGTAGCTGTATACGGAAAACATGGCTGCAAAAAGGAATGTGACGGTTAAAATATTTAACCATAATCCTGGTTTGCCGAGTATACGAATTTGTTTTCCGGAAGACATTTTTTCTGTAACAGGCATAGAAGGAAGGAAGAGTAGTATTCCAATGAATGCAAGAGTGTTAACAAATGCTCCGAATAAGAAAGCAATTTCGAGTGAAAATTGGTCTGCAAGGTAAGAGGTTAATGGTACACCTAAAGCAAAGCCAACAGTAATTCCCATAAAAACTTTTGTAACCGCTTGACCGCTCTTTTCTGGAGGGACAAGTTTAGCAGCTGTTACAAGGGCGATTGAAAAGAAGAGTGGATGAAGTGCTGCCGGTAAAATACGAAAAATAAGCATGATTTCAAATTGTGTTGTATAAGCGTAGATTATATTTGAAATAACAAATATAAAAATTGCTGTTAATAAAATTATTTTGCGATTAATACTAGAGACGAGCAGAATTAAAAATGGACCAGAAATAGCAACAACTAGTGCGAATATACTTACTAAAAATCCTGCTTGAGCAGTTGAAATACCAAATTTCTGAGTGATTTGTGGTAATACACCGACAATACCCATCTCGGTAGTAATAATTCCGAACACACCTATTGCGAGTGTCAGAATAAGTAAAGGATTTACTTTTTTCATTTATAAAACTCTCCATTCGTATCAGTATTTTGAAAGTGAATTCATTAGCAAAGAAGCATTATTACAAGCATAATTGGATGTCAATATTATTAGGATTATGTAATTTGAAACACAATAACAGATATCTAAATAACTAGATGTGATATATTAAAAAATTTTCTCCTTTCTATGTTTCTTGCTTTTATAGGTAGTGCAATTTTATAAAAAAGTAATTGGATACCTGTAAAAAAGCAGAATGTGTGAAAGCTACTAATCAATTGATATGCTAATTGATTAGTAGCTTTTACTTTATAATTCGTTTTGGACGTATTCAGAAAACCTTTGTATTGTTTTTTCATTTCGACGATAGTATGTCCATTTTCCAATTCGTTTAGATTCTAGTAAGCCTGCTTTTTTCATAGTTAATAAATAACTAGAAATAACCGATTGGGCTAGGCCAGTTTTAAGCTGGATATCTCCTACACACACTCCAACTTGAAAGTTAAGGTCTTGTTCTAGATAAGGTTTTTCATCGAAATGGTTTTCTGGATTTTTCAACCATGATAAAATTTGACATCTTGTTTCATTTGACAATGCTTTATAAATTAATAAAGGTTCCATAAGGATATTATATCTACTTTTATAGATTTGTAAATGGGTTTTGTTGATTTTAAGGAAAGAAGGTATATGTAGATTCTTTTACATGTGAATGAGATGCTCTAGTAATAGAGCTTTTTTTCTGGATGTGAATTTATAAAAAGTTGCACTGTAATATCGCTTTAGAATACTTTTGTCTAAAGAGTAGGTGATGAATATATGCAGGAAACAAAACAATTCAAAAAGAAAAGACACCCATATTAAGAGAGTGTCTTTTCCGATAGTTTTTTTAGCAGAAGCAAGAAGCTCCAACTATGATTAATAAAATGAATAACACAACTAATAAAGCAAAGCCTCCAGAAAATCCACAGCCGCCACAACTACCACCAAATCCCATAATAGTTCCTCCTTTAGATAAGAGGGGAAAACAAAAGGTCACTCATGTATTTTAACGGATTCAAATTACTTTATGTTTTTACGCATGAATTGAGCAGGTCCTTTTGAAAATAAAGAAAAGACACCTTAAAGTGCCTTCTATCGATTTGAATTATGTATTGTATGTAATTCATATTCGTCAGCATAAAATTCTTTTATTAGTTTTATTTCATATGTATCTGGGTTAAACTTAAATATTTTAATTTGATTAGATTCGTCTTTGTATGCAAATGTATTCTCGCTAATTTGAGTCACATTACTGATGTTTAAGGTAGGATCGCTATCATGATCAGTGATCTCCACAGTTTTCTCACGATCCCAGAATGCACCGACAATGATTAAGCTGATAAGGCATATACGTATGTTACGTAGTTCTCTTGTGACAGAATTATCTATTTAATAGTCTCCTTTGTTGTTTGATAGTTTTTGTGTATAAAAGAGATAATTCCTATGAGAAAATAATGAATAGAATATAAATAAAAAAGACACTTTACAGTGTCTTTTTTATTTGAGTTATGCGCATTGCTTAATAAGACGCTAGTTCCTCAGTCTGACTATGAGTAACTATGTAGGGTGATTTAATTGTAACATTTTAACTAATAATGGGTCTATATGGAATTTGGAAAAGAACTGAAAAATTAGTATGCCGTTGTTTTCCCTTGTAAAAAAATGTTCAATAATTCGTTATTGCAAACGCTTACTAACTGTGTATAATAGAGTTAAGTTAATAATTAAAAGGATTGTTACTGTTCGGCAGGCAAAACCTAAATTGATCTGGAGGCTACGGGTGTAGTGCGGCTTTTGGAATCAGTTTAGGTTTTTTTATTACCTTTTGTGATTTTATAAGAAAAAGAAGGCGGAACAATATGAAGATCCATAAAATCTTAAATAATAATGTTGTTTGTACGACAAAGGAGAATGAAACTGAAGTAGTACTAATGGGCAGAGGTTTAGGCTTTCAGAAAAAAATAGGTGATAGAATCGATGAATCTAAGGTAGAAAAAATCTTTGTTTTAGAAACAAAAGAATTATCGGAGAAACTTGCTAGGTTGTTAACTGAAATTCCTGTGCAGAATTTAGAAATTACGGAGAGAATTATTCAATTCGCTAAAACAGTTTTGCCGGGACCTTTAAGTGATTATATTTACCTTACATTAACGGATCACTTAAGTTTCGCATTGACACGGCATAAAGAAGGAATGGATCTCAAAAATACTTTGCTTTGGGAAATTAAGAGGTTCTATCAGAAAGAGTTCGAAATCGGTCTACAAGCTTTGAACATTATTGAAGAAGAGACTGGGTTTAGACTTTCTGAAGATGAAGCAGGGTCAATCGCGTTGCATTTAGTTAATGCGCAGCAAGGAGAGCCGGCGATGCAGCAAACGGTGGCGATGACGAAAATCGTCCAAGATATTTTAAATGTTGTTAAGTACCACTATAAGATGAACTTAGATGAAAATTCATTTAATTATAGTCGGTTTTTAACACATTTACGATATTTTGCCCAGCGTTTAATGCAGAAGGAATTAAATTCGGCAGATGATGATTTTTTATATGAGCAAGTGAAAAGTAAGTATCATGAAGCGTATTGTTGTACAGAAAAAATAGAAGCATACTTACGAAAAGCACATAATAGTCATCTTTCAAAAGATGAAAAAGTTTATTTAACGTTGCACATTCATCGTGTAACGAAACGCAATGAATTATGTAATTGAATAAACGGGATTGTTACTGTTTGGCAGGCAAAACCTAAATTGACTTTTAATGGAGTGATTCGTATGTATCACGCCGTTATGGTTAGTTTAGGTTTTTTCTTTTATAAAAATGATAAATGGGATGATTGTAAGGAGGGAGAACTACTATGAAGTATGAACAATTGGCAAAAGACATACTGAAACATGTTGGCGGAAGAGAAAATATAAATAGCGTTGTACATTGTATAACGCGTTTACGATTTCAGTTAAAAGATGAGGGAAAAGCAAATACGGAAATACTGAAAAGTATGGAAGATATTGTGACTGTTATGAAAAGCGGTGGACAGTATCAAGTTGTTATTGGTAACCATGTATCTGACGTGTATAAAGCGGTTATTGTTGCCGGAGGATTTCAAGAAACAGAAGAAGAAGCTACGAGTGAGAAGAAAAAGAGTAGTCTTATAGATATTCTTTCTAGCATTTTCACTCCTATTTTAGGAGTATTAGCTGCAACAGGGATGATTAAAGGATTTAATGCACTATTTGTAGCGTTAGGTTGGTTAAGTACTCAGTCAGGGACGTATCAAATATTAAACGCGGTTGGGGATTCGTTATTTTATTTCTTCCCAATCTTCCTAGGATATACAGCAAGTAAGAAGTTTGGAGGATCGCCGTTCATTGGTATGGCAATTGGGGGAGCTTTAGTCTATCCGGCTTTACCCGGTTTAAAAGCAAGCGAGCCATTATTTACGCTATTTGCAGGAACACTGTTTGAATCACCAATTCATATTACGTTTTTAGGAATACCAGTTATTTTAATGAATTATGCATCATCTGTTATTCCAATTATTCTCGCTGCTTATTTTGGAGCGAAAGTAGAAAATTCTTTAAAGAAAGTTATTCCGGATGTTGTGAAAACATTTTTAGTACCATTCTTCACATTACTAATCGTTGTACCAGTCACATTTCTTGTTATTGGCCCAATTGCGACGTGGGCAGGACAATTTTTAGGACAGGCTACACTTTGGATTTACAATTTAAGCCCGTTAGTAGCAGGTGTAGTACTTGGTGCTTTCTGGCAAGTACTCGTTATTTTCGGACTTCATTGGGGAATTGTTCCGATTGGCTTTAATAATTTAGCAGTGCACGGTATCGATCCTATATTAGCGCTCATATTCGCTACTTCATTTGCTCAAATTGGTGCTGTTCTTGGAGTTTGGATGAAAACGAAAGACCAGAAATTAAAAACGCTAAGTATTCCAGCTTTTATTTCAGGTATTTTCGGAGTTACAGAGCCGGCGATTTATGGTATTACACTTCCTCTTAAAAAGCCGTTTATTATGAGTTGTATTGCTGGAGGAATTGGCGGCGGAATACTTGGTGTATTCGGTACACAAGGGTATATGACAGGTGGACTTGGCATATTTGCGCTTCCAACATTTATTAGCCCTAAAGATGGTATTACAGCTGGATTTTGGGGAGCGATTATTGCGATGGTTGTCTCCCTCATACTAGGTTTCATTCTTACTTACTTGTTTGGTTTCAATAAAAAACAACAATCTACAGAAACAGAAGAACCAATTGTTAGAACAGCTGCATCAGAGCAAGGTGAAATAATTTTCAGTCCTTTTAATGGTGAGGTAAAGCCGTTACAAGATATTGATGATGCTGCATTTGCATCAGGTGCTTTAGGAGAAGGCGTTGCGATTGAACCTTCAGAAGGAAAGTTGTTTTCGCCGGTTTCAGGTACAATTTCTGCACTTTTCCCAACGAATCATGCGGTAGGAATTGTAACGGATGCAGGTGCTGAAATTTTAATCCATATTGGGATGGATACTGTGAAACTAGATGGTGAATTTTTCTCTTCTCGTATTGAGCAAGGAGCGATAGTAGAAAAAGGTCAATTACTTATTGAATTTAACATAGCTGAAATTAAAAAGGCGGGTTATATTGTGACAACACCAATTGTTGTGACAAATTATGATAAATATAGTATCACGACAGCTGAAATAGGAAATGTTCAAGCAGGAGAATCTTTAATAAAACTAGGAGTTAAATAGTATTTACATTTCATACGGTTTAAAACGAAGAAGGACATTTTTTAAGTGTTAAAATGTTCTTTCTTCGCTAATTCTTATACAAAGGAGTTTTTATATATGTCTAAAGTTATTTTTCCTAAAGGATTTTTATGGGGTGGCGCAATTGCTGCCAATCAAGTTGAAGGAGCATATTTAGAAGATGGAAAAGGATTAACGACAGTTGACCTATTACCAACTGGTGAAAAACGCTGGGATATTATGAAAGGGAAAATTCATTCTTTTACACCGATAGAAGGAGAGTTTTATCCATCACACGAAGCAATTGATTTTTATCATCGTTATAAAGAGGATATTGCTCTTTTTGCAGAAATGGGCTTTAAAGCGTTACGCGTATCTATTGCTTGGACACGTATTTTCCCAAATGGTGATGATGAACAGCCGAATGAAGCAGGGCTAAAGTTTTATGATGATTTATTTGATGAACTGTTGGAGCATGGCATTGAGCCAGTCGTTACGATGGCGCACTTTGATGTTCCTGTTCATTTAGTAGAAACGTATGGAAGCTGGAGAAGTAGAAAACTTGTAAACTTCTTTGAGACGTATGCAAAAACTATTTTTAATAGATACAAAGATAAAGTGAAATATTGGATGACATTTAATGAAATTAATATGCTTTTACATTTACCTTTCATGGGAGCAGGACTAGCTTTTAAAGAAGGTGAGAACAAAAAACAAATTCAATATCAAGCAGCGCATCATCAACTTGTCGCAAGTGCTTTAGCTGTGAAAGCGTGTCATGAAATTATTCCAGATGCAAAAATCGGTTGTATGCTTGCTGCAGGTGCGACGTATCCGTACACATGTAATCCGGATGACGTTCTTCGTGCGATGGAACAAGACCGTGAATCATTCTTCTTCATTGATGTACAAGCAAGAGGTGCATACCCTGGATACGCAAAACGCTTCTTTACAGATAACAATTTAACAATTGAAATGGAAAAAGAAGACGAGGAAATTTTGAAAGAGCATACAGTTGATTATATCGGTTTTAGCTACTATTCAAGCCGAGCAACAAGTACCGATCCAGAAGTGTTAAAAAGTATAACGAGCGGAAATGTATTTGGTTCTGTTGAAAACCCATATCTTGAAAAATCAGAGTGGGGCTGGACGATTGATCCGAAAGGCTTCCGTATTACAGCGAACCAACTTTACGATCGTTACCAAAAACCTTTATTTGTCGTTGAAAATGGTCTTGGTGCAATTGATCAATTAAATGCTGAAGACGAGGTAAACGACGACTACCGTATTGATTACTTACAAAAACATATGATTGAAATGTCAGAAGCAATCCAAGATGGAGTAGATCTTATCGGATATACAAGCTGGGGCCCAATTGACCTTGTAAGTGCCTCTACTGGAGAAATGAAGAAACGTTACGGATATATATACGTTGATAAAGATAATGAAGGAAAAGGTTCATTAAAAAGATCGAAGAAGAACAGTTTCAATTGGTATAAAGAAGTAATTGAGACGAATGGTGAGAGTCTTGATTCTTAAGTATGAATTAATATAGTAATGATTGTATAAGAAAAGAAGACATCAATGAAGATGTCTTCTTTTACTTGTACAATCCAAATGAGTTAAGAAGGTATATCAGATTGCTTTAAAACTAAGAAGAAAATAACAATTGTCGACTCCTATTTTAGTATAGCATTTAATAATAAGAATTTTTTATGTAAAAATGCATATGTTGTGCTGAAAC
This sequence comes from Bacillus cereus, assembly GCF_015071065.1. GTDB lineage: Bacteria > Bacillota > Bacilli > Bacillales > Bacillaceae_G > Bacillus_A > Bacillus_A cereus_BA. Next base: position 210,342 of record NZ_VOVA01000006.1, read on the forward strand.
GTCAATATATCTTAAAAAGGAGCTCTCTTTATCAAGAGAGCTTCTTTTCCTATTTCTTCTTCTTTTCTGTCGGTTGACTTTGTTTAGCAAAATTAGATGAGTCATCGAAATTCGGTTGCTTTTTACCAGCATTATTACTTCTACCTTTTCCCATATGTAATGCACCTCCCCTCACCCTTACTATTCCCAATAAAAAAATCCTCTTGCATCCAAGAGAATCTTTTATTTGGCTCTTATTAATAATGCCCAACTGTTCCCGTGCATCATTGTTTATAGGGGTAGCGTCAGGTTTATGCGGATTTACAACGTTTAGGAATTTTTAACCCATTAAAAAAGTCGATCTTGTTGAAGTGACCCCAATTGTTAGACAGTGTCTAATAATTGGGGTGCATTTCAAAGTAAAGTGAACCCAGTGGAATGCATGTGTGACCTCACGTTTTCTCCTAAAAGAGAGGGATTAATATGGGATATGGCGGTAGTTGCGGTGGAGGCTGTGGTGGCGGATTCGCATTACTTGTTGTGCTCTTTATCTTATTAATAATAGTTGGAGCTAGCTGCAGCGGATTCGGTTGCTAAGGAGAGGCACTCATGAGAGTGTCTTTTCTTTATAGGGTACTACACCGTAAAATGAAGAAATTCATTGTTCTCCATAACGGAAATTTGATTTTTTTACAGTTATTTAAGATAAGAGGTTCTGGTGCAAAAATAGGTCTAGTCTTACTTTCATTCCCAGATACAACTTGTTGAACTGATAAATAGGAGTGATGAAAGGGTAGTTGGTACTACTCCTTAACGTAGAATGGTGAAGGGGAAATTTTTTGTCGTAGAGAATATATACAGAATAGGAATATAAGTATGTACTTTCAGGTGGAGGGAGAAATCTCATGGATAAATTTGTGAATGACAAGTTTTATGAAACGAGAAATAACCTACTAAAGGAGATTACTTTATTAAGTGATGCTCAATTCGATAGTAAGCCAGATATGAATAAATGGAGTATAGCACAAGTTTGTCATCACTTAGTTTTATTAGATGAGGCAGCTATAAAAGTTATTTCATTTGGATTAAAAGAGATTGATAGTACCCAAAAAGAGCGTCAAGAAATTCACTCTATATTGTTAGATAGAACGAAAAAATTTACGGCTCCAGAAATTCTTGAACCAAGCTTGGAACCATTTGAAGTTCAACAAATGATTGATTTGTTAAACGATTCGAGAAAAAAGTTGATGACTTTTCTTAGTACAATAGAAGATGAATCCATGTTAGCGAAAAAATCAGTGAAGCATCCTGCTCTGGGAGAGTTACTTCTTGATCAATGGATAGAACTGATATATTTGCATGAACAGCGTCACATAGAACAAATAAAAGAGATGAAATTACTTTTGAAAATAGTTTAAAATAAGGAAGTATTTTATAAATATATATTTATAAAAATAAGGACAAATCATAGTTACATAAGCAAAAAGACACCATTTATGGTGTCTTTAATAATTAAATCTATAATTTATATAATGCATCGTATAATTTCGATTTGAAAATTCCAGGCTTCATTTTACTAACTGATTTATAATTACTATAGAATAAGCCAATGGAAGAGAAGAAGGGGATGGATATTTATATTGGATAGTATAAACCCCTATATTCTCTGATCAATTTTATTTAATCTTACCAACTACCCACACCAACATCCGCCTGCAACCACTTCACCCAATCCAAATCCTCTACCTTAAGCAGACTGAGCGAAACACCTTTCATATCTAAAGAAGTTAGAAGGGTACCGACCTTGACGAATTTAATCTGTAAGCCTTCCAGCTCACATAAACGGCGAATGTCGTTTGCGAAAATGTATTGTTCCATTAATGGTGTCGCACCGAGTCCATTAATGAGGATCGCAAAGTTGTCACCTTTTCTCCAGCGATAAATGCTTTTAAGTTTGTTCATCAGTTCAATCGCTAATATTTCAGAAGAGGATAGCGCTTCTTTACGGTAACCTTGTTCGCCATGGATGCCGACGCCGTAAAAGACTTCATCGTCGTTTAATGTAAATGAAGCTTTTCCTTTCACTGGATCATTCGCAGGTGAAAGGGCGACTCCTAATGTGTGTAAGTTTTCGGTGACAGAACGGCCAAGTGTTGTTAGTTCTTCTAAAGAATGTCCGTGGGGAGCGGCCGAGCCTAGTATTTTTTGAACGAAAACGGTGCCAGCTACGCCGCGTCTTCTTTTATTAAAAGAAGCATCATCTTCAATTGAAACGTCGTCATTTACGATGACATGGTCAATTTGTCTTCCTTCTTCTTTGGCGATTTGTTCTGCCGCTAAAAAGTTTTCTACGTCATCTTTAAAGTTTTTAATGATGAATAAAATACTTTTATCTTTTGGCATGAGGCGAGTTGCCGCTAATATTTGTTCCACTGTAGGCGGAGCGAAGATACTGCCGTTTACTGCCGCTGTAAGCATTCCTTTTCCTACATAACCAATATCAGCTGGTTCATGTCCGCTACCACCGCCGCTTATAAGGACAACGTTTTGCTTCAGTTTTTCGATATCTTTTACATAAATGATGTTATTCGTTTCGTCGTAATTTACTTTGTCGTTATGTTCAAAATAAAAGCCATGCAGCATATCTTGAACGATATTTTGTACATCATTCATAATCTTTTTCATTGCTTTGGCCACCTTATGATTACTTTGCTGATTGCTCGAGTAAAAGTAGTAATTGATTGTTTATCATATTTTTCATGAGAGAAGACATAATGGATGGATCTACTTCGCACTTGCTTTCAATCCAATCTTTTATCGTTCCAACGAAGCCGTGACTATAAAAAGAGGCAATCGTATTTTTTGTTTCAATCGAAAGAGTTAATTTACAGCTCAAAGATAGCTCATCAATAATCTTCATATATAAGTTTTTCGTATGCTCAAATAAATAGTGATTAAACGAGTTTTGCTCAATGACTTTAAAAGCATTTCGGTAAAATTTTTGATTTTCATAAAAGTAATCAAATAATAAATCGAAAATATTTTCCCATGTTTCATAATCAAGAAAGTCTATAATGTTTTCTTTCGTTTCTTCTCTATAAATCCAGCTTAATAGTTCGAATTTATCTTTAAAATGATAATAAAAAGTTTGCCTACGCATTTGACAGTGTAACATAATATCGCTCACTGATATTTTATGAAACGATTCCGTTGCCATTAAATGTTTCAATGAATTCGCGATTATCTTTTTAGAAATTATAGAAGAGGTCATCTGAATCATCCCTAGAATGTAGTAATATGAAAATCCTATCTATAAATGAGAGCGGTGTCTTTAGACAGATTGTCCATTTTGTCCGTTTACTATAAAACGCTTTCATTTTAACATGAGTAGTAAGAAGAAGATTTCAAATATATCACAATATATTAAAGGAATTGAGGGAGAATCACAATGAAAAAGATTATAAATAAACCAGAAACATTAGTAATGGAAATGTGCAACGGAATGGTTATGGCTCATCCAGAGCTTGAGCTTTTGAAAAAATATAAAGTGATTAAGAAGAAAGAGATGAATGAAAATAAAGTAACGCTAATTAGTGGCGGAGGTAGTGGTCATGAGCCAGCACATGCAGGATTAGTCGGAAAAGGAATGTTAGATGCGGCAGTGTGCGGAGATGTGTTTGCTTCTCCTTCGCAAATCCAGATATATCAAGCAATTAAAGAGACGGCTAGTAAAAAAGGTACATTATTAATTATTAAAAATTACAGCGGCGATATTATGAATTTCAAAAACGGTGCGCATTTAGCGACTGAAGATGGAATTGAAGTAGACTACGTAAAAGTGGACGATGATATTGCGGTAGAAGATAGTCTATATACAGTAGGGCGCCGCGGCGTTGCGGGAGTTATTTTCGTTCATAAAATTGCCGGCGCAGCAGCGGAAGCAGGTATGGATTTAGGAGCGGTGAAAGCTGTCGCAGAAAAAGCAGCGGCTAACGTGCGCACAATCGGTTTAGCGTTAACTTCTTGCACAGTTCCAGCGAGCGGATCACCTACTTTCACACTTGCGGAAGATGAAATGGAATACGGCGTAGGTATTCACGGTGAACCAGGTATTAAACGTGAAAAAACGCTGTCAGCAGATGACTTAGCTAACCGTATGACAAATGATTTAATGAAAGATTTAGGAGTAAAAGATGGCGAGGAAATCGCGCTTCTTGTAAATGGTTTTGGCGGAACACCGCTGCAAGAACTTTACTTATTTAACAATGCAGTGACGAGAGAATTAGCTGCTAGAAACATTAAAATCAATAGAGTATTCGTCGGTAACTATATGACGAGTATCGATATGGCTGGTATGTCTTTAACAGTAATGAAGCTAGATGATGAGCTAAAAACGTTATTATCGAAAGAGTGTAATACACCTGCGTTTAAAGTAGATGGACCAGTTGAGAGTGTAGAGTACGTGAATGTGCTTGAAGATGTAGAAGAGAAGGAAGTTTCCTTTGAAATAGAAACGGCGGAAGAGCATGCTGTTATGAAAGATAATGTCATTACATTAAACAATATGATCTATCTCGTTGATAAAATGAGCGACATTATTATTAAAAATGAAGTACCGTTCTGTGAGTTAGATACACATGCAGGTGACGGAGACTTCGGAATGAGTGTTGCGAAAGGATTTAAGCAATTAAAACGTGAGTGGCATTCTATTGTAGGACAAGAGAATGTAACGATTGGCTCGTTCCTTGACGGTTGTTCGATGATTATTATGGAACATTGCGGCGGTGCATCTGGTCCAATTTGGGGCGGTGCATTCCGTGCAGCTAGTAAAGCGGCAGGCGAAAAACGTGAGTTAACAGCCAAAGAATTTGCTGAAATGTTACAAGCGGCACTTCAAGGTATACAATCTATCGGTGAAAGATCGTTCGGTAGAGGAGCGGTAGTTGGTGATAAAACGCTTGTTGATGCACTTGCTCCATGTGTAGACTCTTGGTTAGACAGCGCTTCAAACGAAGTAGACGTAAAAACTGCCTTTGAAAAAGGAGCAGAAGCAGCGGTTAAAGGCGCAGAGTATACGAAAGAAATCGTCGCTCGCATGGGCCGCGCCGGTACAGTTGGCGAAAGAAGTTTAGGATATCCAGATGCAGGCGCACATGCGCTTGGGGTTATCTTTACGGAGATTGCGGGTAGTTTGAAATAGAAATTAGAAGATCCCCTCTACCTTATGGTGGAGGGGATTTTTCTATAGTTGATTGATATATAATTTTGCTAGATGCTCTCTCCGTAAAGATATGTATGTTTATAAATACTAAGATAATAGTTTTAAAAGAAGCAACGTGAGCTCCTATAAATATGGAATTCACGTTGTTTAATTGTATTTTTGCAAAACTGCCCATTCGACAGAAATTACTTCAAAAGGTGGTATTAATTGTTTTGTGATTCAAAATTATGGTTGGATATCTTGGGAAGTGGGTTTGGGAGGGATCAAGATATTATTTTATAAGGTGTACCTTTGTAGACTATGAAAGTTTTTAAGAAATTACAAAGTAAGAAGAAGGGTTTTTCATTTTCTTTTTCCAATGACAATTATCAAGTTATTAGGAGGAAGTTCAAATGGAATTACTATCTTTAGATTTTTGGGTATTTACACTGGAATTATCGGTGAATTTATCTTCTCCATTGTTAATGTTAAAGGTATTTTTACTGGTATTGGGTACGTCCATTATGGAATGGGGGTGTCCTTACTGTTTTTGCTATAATTAAATGATCGTTTCTTAAAAATATAATTTTACAGTGGTTTCAGAAAATTTTTAGGGGGTCTAGCTGCCATGGCGGAAAATGAAGAGAAGATGCTTGAACAGATATATGCAAAGGTATGTGAAATGGAGAAGAAGGTAGATAAATTAGATGGTAGAATGGATAGCTTAGATAATAAGTTAGATAAGTTAGAAGGTAGTTTTAAAGGATTACAATCCACATTCACCCAAGGCTTTGCTGATGTACATAAAGGATTAAATGAGATAATCGAAATAAATAAGAATCGCAAGGCAGCAAAGGAAATCGTTGAGGGCATCGCTGGGAATGGAAAATAAAAGGAGTTTTTATAAGTTGAGAAAAAACAAATCGAAAAGTTATGTGAAAGTGTTTATTCTTTATTTCATTATATTGATCCTATATGCTGTATTGTTTGAGTCTGGTAAAGAGTATATGGAGGTAAGAATGGATAATGTTCTTTTACCTCAATTGTATTTGGCTGTAGGGCGTACGCTGTTGGGATTGTCGATATGGCTTCTTCCGGATAAGTTAGGTATTAAGATTCATTTTATTTGTAAAATTCTTATATATGTCATTACGATGATACCCGTGTTTATCTTTTTAGATGTGTTGGGTTTGTTGGAGTAGTAGAGTTTGATACTTCCACCCCTACTAGAAAAATTGTCTCCGCGTGAACGTGAAGAACTTGAAAAATTTAAAAAAGAAGCAAGTATCTCTAAACTAGAGGAAAGTAAACAATAAAGAAAAGAGGTTGCCTAAAAGTAACTATTCAGCGACTTTTGGGACAACCTCTTCTTTTTGTTGTCGATTTTCAAGAAAATTTAGAATAAAATAAAAATATAGTCACCTACCTATTATTCACTAATGAAAAGAAAAGGGGATAGCGAAATGCACTTGAAGTATGGGAAGCACATTAATATATTATCTATTATTCTAACTTTGTTCTCTTTTTTCGCAATTGTAAGTTTCTCTACCTGGTTGAGTGAATATTCAATTCCCAACATTTCTAAAATGCTTAAGGTAACAATGTTGAGTGCATTTATTCTTGGAATTATAGGGTTTAGACAAGAGAAAAGCGCACTAGCGATTATAATTATGGGAATATGTGCCTTTGCTCTAGTCGTTCTATATATTTATGCGGTTATAAGTTTTCTTGAGCATTGAACACCATGAAAAAGAAACGAACATTTTTGTTCGTTTCTTTTTTTGGGATGATTATTATAAAATAGCCTCTTCTAATGATTGAGTGCTGAATCCAAGAATTGATTTTTGAGTGTTATTTTCATGATCTTTTACAATGATATATGGAACGCCCTGTACGTTAAAGGATTCAAACTCTTCTTTTCCTTCTGGGGTATTAGGGGTACCACCCCATGCCCATCAACTTAAGAAGGAAAATAAAGTGAACTTTCGTTCATATGAACGAAAAAAACTTAAAATATTTTGTGTCCTTAAAAATGAACATACCAAATAAACCTAGATAGGTATCATTTTTAAAAATTATGCTGCTTTCTTTTGTTTTCCAAGCCTACTATACTCATAGACAACACCTATAATATCAAAGACTGTCTTTTTCTCATATCTATGAGATTTCCGTCCATTCTTCTCTAGGAGGTGGAATAGGCGGATTAGAATCTTTGTCATTTCTATGGTGCTTTGTCGTATAGCTTGATACAACAGGTGTAAATGATCTTGAATCATTCCAATCGCTTTATATTCGTTTAATTCTCTTTTCTTCTTTTTTAAAAGAAGTTGACGCATTTTAAACATAGTAGAGGAGCACAGGAAGATAGCGATTAGCTTTCCATATAATTGGCACTCTAATCGTTCCTGTTTTACATGACGATAATGGTCTATTTTGAAAAGTGATTTCCACGTTTTAAAGATAATCTCTATTTGCCAACGTAAAGTATATAATTCATGTACCTGTTCCATCGGAACCCATTCCCAAGGTATATTCGTCACGTACACGTTTAATCCAGCTACCAATTTACTTTTCTCTGAGTACGTTCTATTTTTAGATTTTTCTTTTTCCGCAATCTTCGCTTGTCTTTTTTGAAGTTGCTCTTCTGTTAATCGATTAAAAATAACACGTGCAAATAGTTGTTGTTTATCACCTATATAAGCATGTTTTAATTCAAATGTTTCTCCAGGCTGTAGTTGTTTCAAAATCTGTTTCACATCGACTTGTATGTATTCCGATTGTTTCTTAATGGCACCATTTTTAAAGTATTCTGGAGCTGGATTCTTCACATATACATTCGTATTTAATTTTAAACGAGAAATATAGTATGTACCTCGTTGATCCATTTGATCTAAGTCTTCCAATGAAAAATAACCCAAATCACGAATACATAAATCTCCTGGTCCAACTTGAAAGTTAAGAAATTTCCCACTGTGCAGATCATATTCTAATTGAATTTTGATTCCGGCTGTTTGAGCACAGCCTCCAGAGCCTGGATATACATCCTCTAAAGCACTTGGCGCCTGAAATACGGTAGCATCTAGGATACGGATTCGTTGAAAATAAGAGAAGAGATGGTTAGAGATTTGTGTTTGTTCACATACTTTTTGTTGTAATAGTAAAGAAAAAATATGTTTTAAAAACAAAACTGCTTTAGCGTTTAAACGTTTATTTAAGCCCTCAGGGCTGAGTAAAGTACCAGTGGCTGCATGAAGCCTACTACATAATCGTACTAAAGGATCACTTGCTACTCGTTGACTGATCCAAATACAAATCGTAGCTAAGTCTGAGCCAGAAAACTTACGTTTTCGCTTTATAAATCCGATTTCTCTTGCGAGTTCGTCTAAAAATACAGGTGTAATATATCGTTGTAATTCTTCCACAAATGGTTGTAGTTCATCTTGTATCGAGAGATTCATAAGAAAATGTCATCCTTTCTAATCTAGCTTCTTTAGAAAGAATAACGTTTTTGAGGCTTTTGAATAAAGTTTGTTAATGTATAATAAAAATTGATCGTTTGTAATAAGGTTTGGTTAAAATCCTATAATAAAAATTCGGAATTTTCACTCGGTTAAACTGACGGATGAAGGATAGTTAAAAGAGAATACATGAGAGGGTGTTTTATATGTTTTTTGTTCAAATGTCAGGTTTCCCTGGCTCTGGTAAGTCAACACTTGCTCGAAAAATCGCTAAGAGAACAGGAGCAGTTATTATTGACCACGATATTGTAAAAACCGCTTTATTACTTTCCATTGAGGAAGCTCCAATTGATGTAAAGCTTGCTGGTAAGATTTCATACAATATTGATTGGTCTTTAATTGAATTTCACTTATCAGAGGGACAGGCTGTAATATTTGATAGTCCTTGCTTGTATGAAGAAATGGTTGAAAAAGGAACAGATTTATCAAAAAAATATAATGTTAAATATAAATATATTGAATGTTACCTAGATGATAGTAATGAAATAAATTTCAGATTAAAAAACCGTGATAGAATGCTAAGCCAAATTAAAGAGATACAGTCTGAAGAATCTTTTAAATATACTATCAAGAATAGTAAAAAACCTCCTGAATATAAGTGTTTAGTTGTAGATACTAAACAGCCTTTAGAAAGTTACATTCGAGCAGTTATGAATTACATACATGAATAACATTCTCTTTACCCAGGTAAAGGGTGCTAATGCTCAATAACATATACTCCAAAATATTCATGTTTTTCAAAATTCAAATTCATTAATTTACCAATGGTTGTTAGCACATGATTGATAAAACTTTATTTTAAAGAAACAGATTTTTGGTACTTGGGGGTATTAAAATCTCTTAAGTTGATGGACATGGGTTCGTGTCACCAAAATTATAAAATTATACCTCACGTCACAAATTAGACGCATTTCAATTGATTTCTTGTACTCTTTGGTATGTTAAAAATTCCTAATCCGTATAACGGCTGTAATTTAAATATATTTATTATCAACTATAGTTTGTTGAATACACGAGATTTTTTTGGAATTATGAAATTAGTGGATAGTAGAAAGAAAGCAGAAATACACAAGGTGGTTTTAACTGAAAAAATGATGATAGCTATAAAAGATAAGTCATATTTAAATAAAGAAGTTTACTTGATCAATTTTAAATCTAAAAAGAGTTACATTAGTAGGACAACATGTTTATATTGTTTCTACGGACTCGCACTATCTTTACCTACCTTTGAAATTCCATCGCTTAATCACGGGTTTTCGTACTATGAAGTACAAACAGATGGACAGATTAGGCAACTTGTGAAAGTAAATTCTAAAATTTGGGATTATAATCCTTCCCTAGAAAAAGAACTCTTTAAACAAAGAAAAGATTACATAATAGAAATTAAACCTTTCGTATTACAAGTAGATCCATTGCAGTTTCAAGAGGAGATTAAATATTTACATTCTCATATGAAATCCGGCACGATACTTCCACATGTAAAAGGAATTTACTTTAAAAGTAATGTAGAGCCATTAACTTTTCATGCAGATCATGAATTTAAACAAAAAGTAGTGCAAATGGCAGCGGATGCTGGTATGGGACAGGAAGAATTCTTATTGCAAGCTGTAAAATCTTATATAACAGATTTAAAAAAACTTAGCGTGGTTTTTGCATGAAATGATAGGGTGGTACGCCTAAAAGAAAATTATCTTATAAGTTAATCTTTTGATTATCTTTACTATAAATTTCAATGGTAAATGAATCATTACCGATCCATTTACTTACTTCTTTTGTTTTAAGCAAATCAGCAATTTCTGTTTTTAATTTATTCCCAAACTCTTTGGCTCCTGGATCAGGATTATTTATCTTTGTTTTTATAGTCAGAGTATATGGTTGTTTTGCTTCAAAGTTCATTTGATGAATCCCAGAATCTTTGTACTCATTTTTGTTAAACACATTATCAAAAATAGCACCGATAACTTTATTCCACCTATTTTCTTTTTCCACAATTTTCATATCTCTTTCTTTTATATTGATAGTGTACGGCTTAATTCCTTGTTTTTTTAGTTGATTATTAATTTCTTTTTTTACTTTAGAGGAATCTTCAGTATCAGCAATTTCTATATCTAATCTTCTTGTATTCTCGTCCCATATAGCAGCACTAACAAAAGATTTTTTATTTACAGTTCTGTTAACAGCATCCATGACCTTTGACCCTTCACTCTTTGGCTCCTCTGTATCAATCTGACAGGAACAAAATAAAGCAAGTGATAATAAAGACAAACATAAAATTTTTTTCTTTCCCATTTAATAACCTCCTCTATTATTCTCGGATTGTAATATTCGGTATATATGTTATGTTAATTCTATTTTATATGAAATATTCTTTCTATCTTTAAATTTAGTAGAACCGCAATTATCACATCTTTTATTTTTCATGTTACTAACACCTCTTTAGGTTGATATTTATTTTGGCGTATTCTTTATTTCCTTTACGATAGAAGTAAAGCAACTTAGTTATAAATGATGTTTTCGGCATGATACAACATATCCCTTTTTAAAACTTTGTGAAATATGCTGCGAATGGCTGTTTGTATGTTGTATTTCCTTAGTATTGTAAATAAGCATTTTACTCCATCGTCATCAAGATAAAAGAACAAGTGATCATACTTTATGGTTATGTAAAAAACTTAAAAAAGCATAAACAAGCAGAACCTTTGTATTTTGCTATCTTACATATTTCACCCTGCACAAAAAAATATTTCTCAACATTTAATTGTTGAAAAATATTGAATATTCTCTATAAAGAGAATATTATGTTCCTATCGGCAAAAAAAACGATAATTCGCAGACACTGGGGAGGAAATACATTGAAAAAGAATAAGAAGTTAAAACCTTTATCAGTTTTAGCAACAGCGGCAGTACTAAGTAGTAGTTTTGCTTTTGGAAGTCATGCAGCATATGCTGATGCGCCATCATCTCTACCAATAGATGAGCATTTAATACCAGAAGAGCGTTTAGCAGAAGCGCTAAAACAACGGGGCGTAATTGATCAATCTGCATCACAAGCTGAGACGTCAAAGGCTGTCGAAAAATATGTTGAGAAAAAGAAAGGGGAAAACCCTGGGAAAGAAATCTTGACAGGAGATAGTCTTACGCAAGAAGCTTCTGATTTTATGAAAAAAGTAAAAGATGCAAAAATGAAGGAAAATGAACAGGCTCAGCAGCCGGCAGTAGGGCCAGTAGCTGGACAAGGTGCAGGGTTGAATTCTAGTAAATTAAATGGAAAAGTACCTACTGCACCAGCGAAGCAAGAAGAGTACAACGGAGCTGTTCGAAAAGATAAAGTACTTGTTTTACTCGTAGAATTTAGCGATTTTAAGCATAACAATATTGATCAAGAGCCAGGATACATGTATTCTAAGGACTTTAATCGTGAACATTATCAAAAAATGTTATTTGGTAATGAACCATTTACGTTATTTGATGGATCGAAGATTAATACATTTAAACAATATTATGAAGAACAATCTGGTGGCAGCTACACAGTTGATGGAACTGTAACGGAATGGCTTACTGTTCCAGGAAAAGCTTCAGATTATGGTGCGGATGCGGGCACTGGGCATGATAACAAAGGTCCTTTAGGGCCACGCGATCTTGTGAAAGAAGCATTAAAAGCAGCGGTAGCAAAAGGAATTAACTTAGCTGATTATGACCAATTTGATCAGTACGATCAAAATGGTGATGGAAATAAAAACGAGCCAGATGGCATTATTGATCATTTAATGGTTGTACATGCTGGTGTGGGTCAAGAAGCTGGCGGCGGTAAATTGAAAGATGATGCGATTTGGTCTCATCGTTCAAAACTTGGATCAAAACCATATGCGATTGATGGCACAAAATCTTCTGTTTCAAATTGGGGCGGAAAGATGGCTGCATACGATTATACAATCGAGCCTGAAGATGGAGCGGTTGGTGTGTTTGCGCATGAGTATGGTCATGATTTAGGATTACCAGATGAGTACGATACGAAGTACTCGGGACAAGGTGAACCTGTTGAGTCATGGTCTATTATGAGCGGCGGCAGCTGGGCTGGAAAAATTGCAGGAACAGAGCCAACAAGTTTCTCACCACAAAATAAAGAGTTTTTCCAAAAGAATATGAAGGGCAACTGGGCGAATATCGTTGAGGTAGATTATGATAAACTTCGCACAGGAGTCGGTGTTGCAACCTATTTAGATCAAAGTGTTACAAAATCAAAACGACCAGGAATCGTTCGTGTTAACTTGCCAGACAAAGATATCAAAAATATCGAATCGGCATTTGGTAAGAAGTTTTATTACAGCACAAAAGGAAATGATATTCATACAACACTTGAGACACCAGTATTTGACTTAACAAATGCAAAAGATGCTAAGTTTGATTATAAGGCATTCTACGAACTTGAAGCGAAGTATGATTTCCTTGACGTATATGCGATTGCAGAAGACGGAACGAAGACACGTATTGATAGAATGGGCGAAAAAGATGTAAAAGGCGGCGTGGATACAACTGATGGTAAGTGGGTTGATAAATCATACGATTTAAGCCAATTCAAAGGGGAAAAAGTCAAACTGCAATTTGAGTATTTAACAGATATTGCAGTAGCTTATAAAGGATTTGCGTTAGATAATGCAGCATTAACTGTAGATGGCAAAGTTGTTTTCTCTGATGATGCAGAAGGCCAGCCAGCAATGACATTAAAAGGATTTACTGTGTCTAACGGATTGGAACAGAAAAAAAATAACTACTATGTAGAGTGGAGAAATTACGCTGGTTCTGACACGGCGTTACAACATGCGCGTGGCCCTGTATTTAATACAGGAATGGTTGTATGGTATGCGGATCAAAGCTTTACAGATAACTGGGTAGGTGTTCATCCAGGTGAAGGATTCTTAGGAGTAGTAGATTCTCATCCAGAGGCAATCGTAGGAACATTAAACGGACAACCGACTGTGAAGAGCAGTACGCGTTATCAAATTGCCGATGCGGCATTCTCATTTGATCAAACGCCGGCATGGAGAGTGGACTCGCCAACTCGCGGTATCTTTGACTATAAAGGATTACCAGGAGTTGCAAAATTTGATGATTCTAAGCAGTACATCAACAGCGCGATTCCAGATGCAGGACGTAAGTTGCCGAAACTAGGATTGAAGTTTGAAGTAGTAGGTCAAGCTGAAGACAAGTCTGCAGGTGCAGTTTGGATTCATCGATAGAATAAAGTGAAATGAAGAGGAGCTGCCCGATAAGTTGGTGAAACCGACTTATGGACAGCTCTCTTCTTATTGTAGAAACGGGGCAGTTTAGTTTAGGAACCAGTTCATTGGAAAGCAATTCTTTGAAAGTGAAAGAGACTATAGTAAAAAATATATAGACTATCAAATATGGAAATGGAATTAAAACTCTATACTTTCGGAATTTTTTACGCAAGCAAACCATTGACCTATTATGTCGTTATGATGCTTAATAATTTGAGACGCCGATAATACTGTAGAATTATATGTACTATGTCCATTCTTTACAAGAGTAACGTCATATCCTAAGCTGTATGCACGCCGGCATGTTGCATCTATGCAAATTTCAGATTGAATTCCTGCTATAACAACTCGGTTTATATTTCTCATTTCCAGCTCTTGTTGAAGACTCGTTTTATGAAAAGAATCAGGATGATTCTTTTCGAGAACGACATCTCCTGTTGCTGGAGCAATTGATTTATGAATTTCCCATCCAGGTGTCCCTTGGCTAAGCGAGGAACCAGACTTCCCGTTAAACTTCATATAAAAGATAGGGGCTGAAGCAGAACGGGCTTTAGAAATCAATAATTGAATAACTCTTAATAATTCCATTCCATTATATAGGACTTTTCTCTCTTCAAATGAACCTACCTGTACATCAATAATAAGGAATGCTGTACAGCTTTTCATCATAAATACCCTCCTAATACTTGGTTCAAAAATACAAAAGTGAAATATATACAAACTACAATGCTATGCATATTTAATGTATCCAAAAGTTCCAAAGAATATTGCATGGAGGTATGAAGTGGATTCCAATAATTATAATTAGTAAAAACTGTTTTAAATAAAGGATATGAAATTGGCAATCATATAATGAATCATGTTAAAAGGTATGTTCTCAAGATTCTATTGCGGTTTTAATGGGGATAGCATTGTTTTTATAGGCTACATTTTAGCGAAATAAAAGCTCAAAAAGCGATATGTATATTAACAATGTTACATTCGTGTTTTTCTTTTTATTTATATATTCGCAAGTAAAATAGCATAATATCAGTACGAATCACTATAGTAATATGAGTTTTTGCATGTTTTGAAATTTAATATATCCTCCGAAAAGTTTTAATTGTATAATGTGTCTTGTCATAGTCTTTTAGATTTTTCGACAAAAAATAACAAGAATAGAAGATGTATGGGGAGAGGGTATTATGTACATAAAACTATTAAAATCAATTACATCATTAACGCTTATTGGTAGCGCTTTATTATATACAAATGTTGATGAGATGAAAGCTGCTGAAGCAGGTGCTTTTTCCGATGTGCCGACATCGCACTGGTCTTATCCTGCTATTAAAGATTTATCGAGTAAAAATATTATTTCAGGTTATGGAAATGGGATGTTTGGGTTTGGTGATGTTGCGACGAGAGAGCAAGTTGCGGCTTTAGTTTATCGAGTGTTAGTACCGAATAAGCAAGGTGGTACGTTTAGTAATGATGGTGCTCGTTACGCATTAAAAGATGGGTCTACTTTAAACAATCCTTATCGTGATATTCGCTCAGGTTCTACACTGTTTCCTGAAGAGGTTTTGACGTTAACGAAATTGGGGATTTTTAAAGGTGATGGAAATGGTGGTTTTAGACCGAAAGATTCTGTTAGTCGTGCGGAAATGGCGCAAATTCTTACAAATGCTTTTCATCTTTCTGCTAAGCAAACACACACATTTAACGATGTTCCAAATGGTTTTTGGGCAGAAAACGCGATTAGTGCCGTGCAGTCAAACGAGATTGCAGCTGGTACTGGGGAAGGTAAGTTTGGGCCATATAATACGGTAACGCGTGAACAGTATGCACAGTTTTTATATAAAACTTTACAATATAAAAATACTAATAAGCAAGATACAGAGGATGCGGCACTATTATCTGCCTTCAAAAATGAAGTACAAAAGCGTATTGATACATACGAAACGAATATTACACGTCCTTATTACACGAGAAATAGTAATAAAGAAGAAGTGATGAATACCCTTTTTAACGCATATAAAGAAGTCGCAAGTAAAAATGAGTATACAAATTATAATAGATCGAATGTTTCATATGGACTATCTGGATCACCTGGAAATTATACATTTACGCTACATATTACATATCGCGAAACGAAAGAACAAACAGAGTATGTGATGAAACAAGCGAAAGCGATCGTTTCTTCTATTATTCAAACGGGAATGGATGATCATGAAAAAGTGAAGTCGGTTCATGATTACGTAGTAAAACATGTTTCTTACGATACGTCTTATAAAGCGTATACAGCATATGAAGCGTTAGCGAATCGTTCAGCAGTTTGCCAAGGTTACGCACTATTAACCTACCAATTATTAAAAGAAGCTGGAATTGAGAATCATTTTGTAGTAGGAACTGGAGACGGACAACCTCATGCTTGGAATTTAGTGAAAATCGATAATAAATGGTACCACCTTGATACAACATTCGATGATCCAGTGCCAGATGAACAAGGCCGAGTAACATATTCTTATTTCAACTTATCAGATGAACAAATTGCAAGAAATCATGAGTGGAACCGCGGGGACTATCCGCAGGCTACTACAAATTATTATGATACACTTACAAATAAAATTGCAGGGGGAAGCTCTAAGTCAGCTGTGTACCAACAAATTTTGAAAGATACAAAGTTAAATTATTTAGGAAATGAATACATCGCAAATAACTATAATGAATTAAAAAATAAAATGCAGCAACGTTATAGCGCAAAGCCAGAAAAAATTGAAATTTTGTATAAGCAATCAATGAATGGTGCACTGCAAGATGTGAAAAAGGCAATTGGTGAAATCGGTTATCCGCAAGGGTCAAACCGCGTTTCGTATAAAGCGGAGCCGTATAATGCGAAAGAAGGATATTCTTTGGTGACGATTACGTTTATGTAGTGAGAATGAGAAAAAGCATCTGTTTCAGGTGCTTTTTTTATTATTTCGGTTCGACATAATGTGACAAAGGAACATACCTGCATCTGTTATGATAACTTTGGAAATTTTACATTTTGGAGGATTAGTAATGAACAAAAAGAAGATTTTTTCTGTGTTAATAGGAATCGCAGTTTTAATTGTAATTATTAATGTAGTTGTAACGAAAGGGAAACCGGCATCCACTAGTGAAAAAATGTATACGGAGAAAGAGTACAATAAATTAGTAGATGAGTATTTTGAAGAAACGCAAAAGTTAAAAAGTGATATGAGTATACTAGAAACTGAAAAAAAATCTTTTGATGCACAAGTTAAGAAGTTAAAAGATGAATTGGCTAAAAAAGAACAGCAAGTAGCGCAGCAGCCAGTTCAACAAGAACAACCTAAGCAACAACCACAGCAACCTGCACCAACTCCACAGCCAGAAAAGAAAGAAGAACCTAAACCGGAACAACCTACTGGTGCATTTGCAAATCCTGTAAAAAGTATAAATAAAACAGAGGCAATGAATAAAGTGAAAGAAAAGGCGAAGCAAGACTTCCAAGATGACTACATGACGCAAAACTTTGTTGCTGATGAGCAATCGAAAGCATTGGACTTCTTAAATGGGATTGAAATTAAATCACAAGAAGAATTGAATGTTATGAAGAAAGCGATAGGAGATTTTCCTAATGATTTTATGACAGCTAAGTTTGTTTATGAGGAGCAAATGAAGGCGAAGAATAAGCAAGGGTAATACAAAAAACGCTATCTTTTAAAAAGATAGCGTTTTTTGATTCGTTATGGATAATAAAAGGTTTCCTACATTTGACATATACAGTTAGACTGTATAAAATAAAACTATATAGTTCAACTGTATAGTTTGGCTATATACTTATCGTTACATTGGAGGTCTTTATGAATAGAGATAAAAATTTACCATTAACGGAAACAACGTATTACGTCCTTTTAGCTTTATTAGAGCCAGCTCATGGATATTTAATTATGCAAAAGGTGGAGGAGCTTAGTGATCATCAAGTGAAAATCGCGGCGGGTACATTGTATGGTGCGGTTGAAAACTTATTGAAACAACAATTAATACAATCGGTAAAAAGTGAAGATAAACGAAGAAAAGTGTATGTAATTACTGAACGCGGGAAAGAAGTATTGCATTTAGACTTTATGAGAATGCAGCACATTGTTGGGGTTACAAAAAGTTTATTAAATGTATAGTTAGGGGGAAGTGATGATGTGGAGATTGAAATTCTTTTTAGACTTTGAGAAAGAGGAAAACTGGTTAGAAGAGATGGCTTGGAAAGGCTATCAACTAAAAAGTAATACATTCGGTTATAGATTTAGAATCGCAGAACCGGAAGATACGAAAATTAAAATAGATCATAGAATATTTAATAGACGAAGTGATTTTATTAATTATTGTACGTTATTTGAAGATAGTGGCTGGAAGCATATAGCCGGTAAATGGTGGTCTGGTACGCAATATTTTAAAAAGGTAAATGAGGAAAGCGAAGATGACATTTTTTCAGATCAAATGTCACGAGCAGGGAAGTATAAACGTTTATCTAAGACATTTCTAGAATTGGCGATATGTTATTCGCCGATATTAATCCTATTTATGTTTAATAACACGATTAATTTAGGCGCACTTGTAAATCCGAAAGAACTATACTTTACGCCAGGACTATGGGACAAGCAAGGCGCGGCATTTTTAGGATCATTCTTATTTGAAACGCCATTTGCATTAATGAGGGGCATGGCATGGATATTTATCCCGGTTGCTATTGGTATGTTTTTCGTTTGCTCGTATAAAGCAAATCGGTTGTATGAAGAGAAAAAATGATATGAGAGATCCCCTTAAAGCTTATGCTTTGAGGGGATTATTTTGGATTCGTAAATGTATCTTCTTAAAATAGATTAATGAAAAGGATGCGGATTGGAAACAAATTATCATGATTTTACTTTTTATAAATCAAAAAAGGCATTTAATTAAGTAGGAGTCTCGACACATTTCCTATAATGATTGATATGTTACGTCTTTCAAAAGAATCTACTTTATAGAGCATGCCTACAATTTATATTTTACTATTTGTATTTTCACGAATATGTATAATTACATAAAATTTAAGGGGAAAAGAGAGTATACTTTGGTATTGTGTAATAAAGATAAGGCCCGCCTACGGAAATAGGTGGGATTTTTTAACGTATAAAGAAAAGACACTCATATAAGAGTGTCTTTTCCGATAGTTTTTTAGCAGAAGCAGCTAGCTCCAACTATGATTAATAAAATAAATAATACAACTAATAAAGCAAATCCTCCAGCGAAGCCACCGCCGCCACAACTACCACAACTACCACCAAAGCCCATAATAGTTCCTCCTTTAGATAAGAGGATAAAACAAGGGGTCACTCATGTATTTTAACGGGTTCACTTTACTTTATGTTTTTAAGTATTAATTGAGCAGGTCCTTTTGAAAATAAAGAAAAGACACCCTAAGGTGCCTTCCTCCGACTTGAACCACTTTACTTTTAATAATATGTATTGGACATTAAGTAAACACGTCCTATAAAACAGAATCATTTATTTTCACCAGATTGTTAGTGTACAAATACAAGAGAATCGAGATCGTTTGTTTGGCTAGATTAAAGCAACGCCACATCTATATGGTTGAGATGTGTTACGCCTTCTAATCGGAGAATCTGCTTTATAGAACGTGTCCACAAGTTATATTTTGCTACATGTAATATTTATTTGGTGTAATTTTACCGAATATGTATAATTGTATTAAG
>NZ_VOVA01000060.1 GCF_015071065.1 Bacillus cereus
CCTTTTCTCATTTTAAATCTGAAATGTTTTATCTCAATGATTATCAAACAAAAGAAGAATTGATTCAAGCAATTGAAACGTACATCTATCATTATAACTACAAACGATTCCAAAAACGACTCAATCATCGAGCTCCGATTGAATATCGAATCTCAATGGCTGCTTAGTCTTTTTTAAAAGCTGTCTACTTGACGGGGATAAGACCACCTCCGACTTGAACCATCTTACTTTTAATAATATGTATTGGACTCCCATCCAAATACAATTTTATCATAACTTCCATAAAATGAAAACGGATTCATTAACTTACTTAATTACTTTATCCATAACTTCCTTATACTTATTAAACTCTTCATCTTTTATATCGCCGTTCATTTGGGCAAGGAAATTCCCTTTATCTCTAAAAATATAGGGAAATAAATCCAATACTAATGGTATAATTTTTAATGTTATATGGGGAAGGAGAACATGGTTTAAGAGAGAGTGTTGAGTTGGGGATGATAAATTGAAAAATAATAAATCAAATAAAGCTTTAAGGGTAGGAACTAATATCGTACTTATTTTATTAATTTTAGGTGCATTCCAAATGTTTTTTGATGATAATTATACAAATGACCACTTTGGTGGGTTATTTTTGATAGCTTTTTGGATGGTTAGAAGTATTTATGGTTTTACCATAAGTTTAAAAGAAGGAAATAAGAAGTCAGCATTAATTGATTTAGGTTTAATAATTTTTGCTTTTTGCTTTTTATTTTTTATTTTCTTAGAGTATTAAATATTTTCTCTGAAAATAACTAATTCAATAACGGGTCTTTAATTTGAATAAACCTCATATAAAAATAAAGCTTAGAGTCATATGAGAACTCTGAGCTTTTTTGGATACTACCGATAAGTGGGGTTATGTAAACTTGATATGAATGTAATATATAGACTTAAGGTGGAAAATAGCGAAAAAACCCATAATGTGGTAATTTTATTTTATAAAGGGGAGGTTAATAGAATTGTTCAAACTAGAGCTATACAATGCTATTTGGTTATATGTCGTTGTTTTTATGTTACATGATTTTGAGGAAATCATAACGGTAGAAAAGTGGGCTAAAAGAAAAGAAAGCAAGATTAAAGCACACAACAAATGGATAAATAATAAGATTTGGGATTTTTGGAATATAAACTCACAGTCTTTTGCAAAGAGAGATGTTTTTATTTTCTTATTCATGTCTATTATTACGTTTATTAAAGTTCAATATTTGGAGAATAGTTGGAGTTCGATATTGTTTTTATGTTTTTTGACATTTGTACTATTGCATAATATAGTTCATGTTTTACAAACAATCTTTGTTAAAACATATACTCCAGGTTTGTATACAGCTGTTTTTTTAGTAACTCCTTATACAATTTACATATTATATCGTTTAAGAGAAGCTAGTCTTATTTAATATATAGGGAATTTTTTTTGAATGAGTTGTACATCAATGATATGTTTTGACTTCTTTATTTACAGTGTTTTGAATATATACTTTTGTTGTGTAAATTGAGGATATCAGGGTAATTGAGATGAAGTCAATGTTTTAGAAGATTTGAATGTAAACTCATATTCAAAAGTTTACATTCGATTTTTTAACATTTGCAACTGAATTTGTAATAAATTTCTCAATATAGATATACTTGTTAATTATGGTTTTAATATTCAAAATTAACAAAAAATAAAGTATAATAAAAATATGATGGTTATCACTTTTGTTTACTCCTTGTGCTAAAGATAAGATCGAATTCTCCGATCTTATTTTTTTGTTTGTAGAAATTTAATGCAAAAAGATAGAATCATTTAGGAGGTTATTAAGATGCGAAAAGGAAAAAGGTTATTTGTATCTCTATTTTCCCTCGTTTTATTGTGCTCCTGCCAGAGTGATATAGAGGAACCAAAAAGTGAAGGTTCAAAAGTTATGGATACTGTTAAGGATACGGTAAATGAAAAATCTTTTCTTAGCGCTTCTATAAGGGAGGAAAAAACAAGAGTATTAGATTTAGAAGTAGCTGATACTGAAAAAACAGAAAAGGTAAAAAGGGAAATTAATACTCAGCTAAAGAACCAAGGTATTCAGCCGTATACAATTAATGTAACTGAAAAAAATATGGATATTGTGAAGATAGAAAATAGATGGGACAAAATTTTCGGTTATATTTTCGATGATGTGTTTATAAAAAACGAATATAAAGGTTTTGGAATCCAGCAAATGAACTTTGAAGCAAAACAACCTTATATTCTAGCTATACATACAAAAATAAATAATTCTGATCCAGAAGCCAAAGAATTTGGAAGGAAAGTAGAAAAAGAAATTGATGATTTGCTCAAAACAAAGAAAGTAAATAAGTGGGTTGGAAATGATTCATATACTATTGAAATTTATAGTGAAAATAAGCAAAAAATTGACTAATAAGGGTTTCGATACATGTCCATCAAGTTTTTAAGAAAGAAGGAGTCAATTTCGACTCCTTTTCTTCGGTTCTTGTGCAAATAAAAGGTACATTTCAAATAACAATGAGGATTCCTATCGGAATCTTTTTACGCTGTTAATCCAAATAATTGTTGAATGAATTGTTTTTGATTTTGAGCAGACTGATCCCGTACATCAACCTGTTCTTTTTTTATCATATGCATGGCTTCTACTCCTGCAAGAATAGAAGTAGCCGTACGAAAAGATTTAAGTCCTAACATAGGGCGTATACGTTTTTTTATGAACCGATGGCCTTGCTCTACGATATTATTTAGATATTTTATCTGCCTAATTTGAATGCCTAGCGGCATCTTTTTCTCTTTTTTAATCCCATGATAGCAATTGGATAAGCTGGATTTTTATCAACTGTGATTACACGAGGTTTGGAAACATGAAGAGACCGCAAAGCTTTCTTGAAGAATCGCTTTGCAGCCTTATGATTTCTCGTTTTACTCAGATAAAAGTCAATCGTGTTTCCTTTAGAATCAACGGCGCGATATAAATACATCCACTGTCCTTTTACTTTTATATACGTTTCGTCAACCCTCCATGAATCGTTTGTTTGCTTAAGATGACGTCTGATACGTTTATCCAATTCGGGCCCATATTGATGAACCCAACTCATAATTGTAGTATGAGCCAAAGATAAACCACGTTCCTCCATCATTTCTACCAAATCTAGGAAACTTAAGTTGTACCGCAGGTACCAACGTACTGTTAATGGGGTACCGCCACACATCCATCAACTTAAGGATTTAGACTATTCTTGAAGTTAAAAGCACGTTACTATTCTCTTATGTTAATGAGAAAGGGTGACGTGCTTTTTATGAATATGCATCAAAAATAAGAGTTGTCTTTATTTGCCGAAGAGTTATATCGCTATATGTCTCCCGCTACACTGAATCAATTAGCTATAGAAGCAGGC
>NZ_VOVA01000061.1 GCF_015071065.1 Bacillus cereus
AAGAGCGCTTTTTAAGGCGCTCATTGACCAAGAGTCATATAGAAAAAAGGTGCACATCATATTGTATGTATGTTTTTTATGGCTGTGCAGTTTTTATACAAAATCCTTATTTGATAGATTTTTGATGATAATCGCTTAGATATTAATAAGTTAATTAGGTATTTGAAATATAATTTCACCAGGTTTGGAAAACCTATACAATTTTCTTGCGAATTTTAAAATGCCTTCTTCACTTGCTGTTAAAGTCTTAATATCTTTTTCGAGAGATTCTTCAACCTTTTCTAGAGTAGATAATCTTTGTTTTTCTTGATCTATTAGGACTTGTTTTGCTTTTATCAATTTTTGTTGTTGGTAAATGGAATGTTGAGCAGACAAAGTTAGAGACAATATAAAAGCTAAAGTTAACAAAAAACGCCATCTTAGTTTTTTATTCGTTTGTTGTTGATTGTAAGGATTAAATTGTTTTTTGGGGACTAATTGTTGTGATAATTCTGGGGTATTGCTCATTTTAATGCCTCCATTACTAATTATAGAATTTAAAATTTTTAAAGAAATCATATAAACAAAATGGGAATTTTGAAATCATTTTTGTGAATGTGGGATTGTAAACTTTAAATAAAATCCCTATTCTTTATTAAAAACGGCCTTTATTGAAGGGGCAATAAGGGCCGAAAAGAGATGAATTTGCAAGGGGTAATCTGCAAAATCTTTTAAATTGTAACATGTATATATACCTATAGTAGTTACGAAAAGGTAACAAAATCCTTATTTTATAGCAATGTGAAAAGAGCACACAGCAAATGTGTACTCTTGAAAGGAGTGATTTTATGAGTGATATCTCATAAAACCTAAACACTTTTAATAAGTAAGGAAGTCTAACTAATTTTACTACTTATCAAATCTAAATTATCTTATGGGCCAGGATATACCGTTAATAACCTGTCCATGATATACCGTCAATAACCCTATAAATATAACTATACATGCGGTAAAAGAGATACTTTGGATTGTATTTTTGTTTCCAGTTCATAAAAAACACCTCGCTTACAAATAGTTTAATTATATTATACAGTTATTAATTTGAATGTTAAGAAAACTTTATGTAAATTAAGGTGAATTTAAACAAAGTAGTTATTTGAATAGAAAGGGCAGTTAGAGAAGCCTGACTGCCCTAGCCCTTGAGTAGCTTTCATTATGTAATTTAGATGAAGATACTAGATATTAGAAATATAGCTCCTATCAAAATTAGAGATTCAAATAAAATCAAAAATTGGTTTTTCTTTGGCTTTTTTAATTCTTTAATTAAGCCCAATACTGCACTTATACCGAAAATAATATATAGGCAGATTATTATGGTTTCTGACATTTTCAACACTCCTAATATATAGATATTTCTATTATATACCGAAAGTTAAATGTATGTAAGATTTTAACAAAATCCTTATTTAAATAAAAGAAACCCCGATTGTCTGCGGGGCTCCTAAGGGTAATCGTCAAGTAATGACGTACTCGACTAATTAAAGGTATCATGAATTTTTTGGTAAAAATACTGGTAAATGTGTCCAAATGAATGAGGGTATCATTTGGAACAAAAACGCTATTTAAATTTCAAACAAAAGAACAGTCAGCAAAAGCTAACTGTCCCATTTTGGAGGAAAATCAATTGTTACAGATTGGCGTATTCAAAGTATGGACAGAAATTGGGGATTTATTCAGACAAAACTAAAAAGAGCACCTTCAAGTAGTGCTCTCAGTAAGTTGGGCCCTCAGAGAGTAGTGTGGCACACATGATAATATATGTGAGTTATTCATTGAGGTGCAAATACCTAATAAAAACTACATTTGGCACAACAAAGCAGCTAGCAAAAGCTAACTGCTTAGCCCCAAGTAAGAGAGAGGAGCGCTTTATTAGGTCTAAGGCTGAAATAAGGGTTCTAGATGTTAAGACATAGGACCTAATATATAATATGGATCTTACTTCAGAAATTATGTATATAAATTGTATTCATACAAAAATGGTTAAAAAACAAAGTAGCTAGCTCAATTAACTAACTACTTGTTGTACAAAAGAAATTAGGACCTACAAGTAATGATGTGAAACTTTAAGTTACGGTTATAGTGTAAACAAGATTGGAAAAGTTATTCGGAAGTGAACTTAATAAAAATTTCATTTTGTATGTATTTGAAACACAATAAGAGCACTTCATAAAAGTGCCCTTGTGACGAGTTTCGTTTTTAAAAAGAAAGGAATACACCGTATCATACGGAAATCTTCTGAAATGTGCTTGTGTTAATTAATTAGTATTTGTAAAAAAGCAGCTAGCTCAATTAGCTAACTGCTCATCTCCAAGGGGGAACAAGGAGAAAATCTAATGTCATATACAGTATTAACGGAATATTGAGTTTTATTCAGGGGATTATGTTATTTGATTGACGAAAAATTCCTTTATTAGCAGTAAAACACCGAGGAGAGACAAGACTTCAATTGAGAACCAAAACATGCTTTTTTGAGGTTTTTTAAACTCCATTAGTATGGAAGAAAATAAAAAGATCGCAATTATCATGATAATTAAGAGACGGACTATATCAGACATTAATAGCACTCCTAATATTTAATCAGTTTCATTATATAGTTATTTCCAATGAGACGGAATTTGAGACTTGTTTTATTGAAATTCGAACAAAAAAGGTCCTGTTGTCTCCAACAGAACCTTTCCTAAAATGACAAAGAGTAACTCTTACCTTACTCTTCTGCTATATAATACACAAAACACGTATAGATGTGTAGAACAAGAAATTCCAATATAATTATTCGTATAAAGTGTTTAAAAGTATCCTTTCAGGGATTAATATAAGGGATTAAATTACAAATGTTGATTTATCAATGGATTTTAATGATGCGCTAGTAAGTTATAGTTAATAAAAAAATATTACAATAAAAAAATATGAAATGTTGCATATTCAATTAAAATAGAAAGTTACAAGTAGAAAGCGAGGAATAACAATGGGACTAGGAAACCGTGGGATGGCATTTGAAATGCTTATTAATCTATCTATCGAACGAAATGTATCAAAGAAGGGGAGTGGCGCATGCCCATCAACTTAAGAATTTAGAATTCCCCCCAAAATTATGAGTTTTTTGTTGCAAGTTGTCACAAAATTTCGTTTTTATGGTAGTTTTATTTTCTTAGCTTGATTGCGATGAGCGGTACCCCATAAAGGG
>NZ_VOVA01000062.1 GCF_015071065.1 Bacillus cereus
CTTGAACTTGTAGTATAAAATACAATTCTGTTAGGAACATATGCATTTTATTGGTTTTCATTTTATCTTTGCACCAGAACCCTCCGGATAGTACTAGGTTAGATTTTTGGAAAGGATTTTTCTTTATTCAAATAATACCGCTCTTTTTACTGATTTTTTTATTACTTTTAACTGTGGTGTTGTGGTTTATTCGTAAGAACAAGAAAAAAGTCCACATGTAGAATTTTTTAAAATGTTCTTTAAAGGTGAATTATGTAAGAAAAGCTGTCCATATAGACAGCTTTTCTAGAATGGTAGACTCTATTAGAAACATTTTTATTCTAAATCTAATTCTACGAAGCGTTTTAGACTATGATGATATTTTAAATCTAACGGATCATGTAGATTCTTAGTCGCATATTTAATCACTTTTCCTAAATTATCTCCACCCAAAAGACTTACAGCATCAAATATAATTTGATGATTCAGCAGAAGGTCATCATATTTATAATCGTGTTCATTTTGAAGCTTTTTGGACATTTTGGCACCAAAAACTTTATCAAATACATCGAGAAAACCAACACCTGGTGCATTAAATGTCACTGCGGATGATTCAATCCAAGGTAAATTCCCATCAATTATTTCACTTTGTACATATTGTGTTAAGTACCCACCAAGTGAATGACCTGTAATGTACAAATGACTAATCTTGTTACGATCAGTCTCTATTAATTCTTTAACAAACTTAGCAGCGTCATCAGCTTGCAAACCTCCAACGTTTCCTACTACTTGTACCACATCTACTACCCAGTCCATCGGCTCCTGTGAGCCTCTAAATGCAACTGTATAATCATATTTATCTGTGTAAATTTCTTTTCTATACACTTGTACATCAAAATCACTTTTTGGATATCTATATTGTTGATATAATACCCAATTTCCTGGACTCGTAAATTTGCCAACTTCTAATATTTCATACGAATTTGCCGCCATTTCAAGAAGTTGAAGTGTAAGGGATAACTTTTCCTTATCGATTTTAGTAACACCATTATCTCGACCTGATTTAATATCTTTATCAATTGCGATAGAACCATTTCCGCTTCCAATTTTGTATTCTTTAATTTGATCAAATGCCCAATTTGTTGGTAATGGGAATCCTAGGTTTCCACTAAAACCAGTAGACATACCAGAGACGAAGCTGTATGTTGCGTATTTTTTGTCTGATACTTGGATACATACGTTTCTTGAACCGTATACTCCAATATCGTAATAACCATTTCTTAATTTTTTCATTTGTTCGTTGATTGCTTGGAAATGTGGTAAAATTTTGTCTTTAATATCGTCACCTGTTGCATCAAAATCTACCGAGAAGTAGATAGTTGTACCTTTTGGGAATCCATGATATAAAGCGGCTTTATAAGCTGCAATTGCATCTTTTTCACCTTGGGAAGCATTAAAATAGTCTTTGTCTCCACCATTTGTTTGGTAGATAGGAAAAATACTAAGGCCAGCTGCTAAAATGTTATTGATTTCTCCGTTTTGAATTTTTTTATTTAAAGGGTTTTTTACGTCAGCGTTTGTTAGATAACGTCCTACTGTTTCATAACCAGCTGCGACTAATGTTTTTGCTCGTTCAGGAGTAACTTCTGTAATACAATCACAAGCTTTACCTTGACGCTCTGGATCTCCTGTACTTACTAATAGAGAAGCCCATGTTTGATAATCCGAAACCCCAGTTGCTTTCAATAATGAAAAGTTTTGGAATTGTTTTAATTGTGTAGTTACAGCTGCTGAAAAATTACCATCAAAGGGTACATCGTAACTATTGAAAATAAGAGACGCTTGGAATAGGTACACAAAAGCACCTGTTGAACCTTCTTTTAATACGACTGATTTAATTTTATCTTGTGTTGTTGGACCAAAGTTTCCGTTAGCTGTACCATCTTGTAATCCTTCTTCATATTGAATCGCAAACATTAAAGCTTTTTGTACATCACGTGAATAATGGCCATCGCAAGGCATATAGAAAAAGTCAGCGCGATTAATATATTTGCTGTTTAACCATTGTTGGATACTTCGAATTTTTGCACTTCCGTTATTAACTAATACATAAGCATCCATTGTTAATAGTGCTTTGAATAATTTAGGAGTTACTGCGCCATTATTTGGTGTAGTGCCTAAATCTTTTTGCATAGAAGCAATAGCAGACTGTGTACCAGGTCCATATGTTCCTGTAATGCCACCAGGTCCATAACCCTTGCAATATAAAGCGGCTTGAATAATTTTTACAATATTTGTGTTTGTATTAGATGTTGTACTAATTGGACATTTTTTTGCAATTTCTGCTAATGTACCAGGGCCAAATGTTGTAGATGTTGCTGTAATTCCAAGTTCTAATTGTAATGCTTGTGTTAAGGCACCCATTGTAGACCAACCTGTTTTTCCGGTTACTTCAATTTCTTTATAACCAGCTCTACCTTTATAGGTACTGTTTACCCATTCTTGTGCTTGTTTTACCATTTGATCCATTTTGATTACCTCTTTTTCAATTATTTTTTAAAAGTGTAATTTAATAATGGGGTTAAAAATAAATATCCATATTTCAAATGGAATTTAATTAAATTAGCCTCTTACTCTATTAAGTGAAAGAAAAGTAGAATAAATAAAAAAAACAAAAAAATATTTTTAAAGTAGAGGTTAGTTTGTCGTGTGGGGATGGAATTCCATGTATAACGTATTCTATTAATTTGATAAGTGAAATTATTAGGCGAGAGCACTAGTGGTTTGGCTCGTATACTAGCAAATGCAAGCCAATCAATCTAAATAGTTGCTTTTGGATGTATCGGCTTGGTGATATCCAAAAGCGAGCCGAAAAAAGTTCCGCAAGGATGTAGCTAATCTCCAACTTTTTCTCGTTTTTTTGTCGATATGTCACAAATGAATATGGAAGTGTTATTTATTTTAGTGTTTAGATATTGAGTTTTTGATTGATGTATTTTTTATGGGGAATTGTATTGTTTAAAAGAGAGAACTAATTATATTAAATAAAAAAGGACCCTTAACTAATCTGTACCCTTTGTAAAGGACATTTTGAAAAAAGTTAGGCAACATCAAGAAGATGATTTCTGTATCCTGGTCTTACCCCAGTCAAGTAGACAGTAATAGATTAGGTGTCTTTTCA
>NZ_VOVA01000063.1 GCF_015071065.1 Bacillus cereus
TGCTTCCACCTCGAACCTATCAACCTGATCATCTTTCAGGGATCTTACTAGCTTACGCTATGGGAAATCTCATCTTGAGGGGGGCTTCATGCTTAGATGCTTTCAGCACTTATCCCTTCCGCACATAGCTACCCAGCTATGCCCTTGGCAGAACAACTGGTACACCAGCGGTGCGTCCATCCCGGTCCTCTCGTACTAAGGACAGCTCCTCTCAAATTTCCTGCGCCCACGACGGATAGGGACCGAACTGTCTCACGACGTTCTGAACCCAGCTCGCGTACCGCTTTAATGGGCGAACAGCCCAACCCTTGGGACCGACTACAGCCCCAGGATGCGATGAGCCGACATCGAGGTGCCAAACCTCCCCGTCGATGTGGACTCTTGGGGGAGATAAGCCTGTTATCCCCGGGGTAGCTTTTATCCGTTGAGCGATGGCCCTTCCATGCGGAACCACCGGATCACTAAGCCCGACTTTCGTCCCTGCTCGACTTGTAGGTCTCGCAGTCAAGCTCCCTTATGCCTTTGCACTCTACGAATGATTTCCAACCATTCTGAGGGAACCTTTGGGCGCCTCCGTTACACTTTAGGAGGCGACCGCCCCAGTCAAACTGCCCACCTGACACTGTCTCCCGGGTCGATAAGACCCGTAGGTTAGAATTTCAATACAGTCAGGGCGGTATCCCACCAGCGCCTCCACCGAAGCTAGCGCTCCGGTTTCAATGGCTCCCGCCTATCCTGTACAAACTGTACCAAAATTCAATATCAGGCTACAGTAAAGCTCCACGGGGTCTTTCCGTCCTGTCGCGGGTAACCTGCATCTTCACAGGTACTATAATTTCACCGAGTCTCTGGTTGAGACAGTGCCCAAATCGTTACACCTTTCGTGCGGGTCGGAACTTACCCGACAAGGAATTTCGCTACCTTAGGACCGTTATAGTTACGGCCGCCGTTTACTGGGGCTTCAGTTCAGAGCTTCGCTTACGCTAACCCCTCTCCTTAACCTTCCAGCACCGGGCAGGTGTCAGCCCCTATACTTCGCCTTACGGCTTCGCAGAGACCTGTGTTTTTGCTAAACAGTCGCTTGGGCCTATTCACTGCGGCTTTCCGTTAAGAAAGCACCCCTTCTCCCGAAGTTACGGGGTCATTTTGCCGAGTTCCTTAACCAGAGTTCTCTCGCACACCTTAGGATTCTCTCCTCGCCTACCTGTGTCGGTTTGCGGTACAGGCACCTTTTATCTCGCTAGAAGCTTTTCTTGGCAGCGGGGAATCAAAGACTTCGCTCCATAAGGAGCTTCCCCATCACAGCTCAGCCTTCACGATAAGCGGATTTGCCTACTTATCAGCCTAACTGCTTGGACGTGCACAACCAATCGCACGCTTCTTCTATCCTTCTGCGTCCCTCCATTGCTCAAACGATAAAGAGGTGGTACAGGAATATCAACCTGTTGTCCATCGCCTACGCCTGTCGGCCTCGGCTTAGGTCCTGACTAACCCTGAGCGGACGAGCCTTCCTCAGGAAACCTTAGGCATTCGGTGGACGGGATTCTCACCCGTCTTTCGCTACTCATACCGGCATTCTCACTTCTAAGCGCTCCACCAGTCCTTCCGGTCTGACTTCACTGCACTTAGAACGCTCCCCTACCACTGATACCATTGGTATCAATTCGCAGCTTCGGTGGTGTATTTAGCCCCGGTACATTTTCGGCGCAGAGTCACTCGACTAGTGAGCTATTACGCACTCTTTAAATGGTGGCTGCTTCTGAGCCAACATCCTAGTTGTCTAAGCAACTCCACATCCTTTTCCACTTAATACACACTTTGGGACCTTAGCTGGCGATCTGGGCTGTTTCCCTCTTGACTACGGATCTTATCACTCGCAGTCTGACTCCTAAGGATAAGTCATTGGCATTCGGAGTTTGACTGAATTCGGTAATCCGATGAGGACCCCTAGTTCAATCAGTGCTCTACCTCCAAGACTCTTACACTTAAGGCTAGCCCTAAAGCTATTTCGGGGAGAACCAGCTATCTCCAGGTTCGATTGGAATTTCTCCGCTACCCACACCTCATCCCCGCACTTTTCAACGTGCGTGGGTTCGGGCCTCCATTCAGTGTTACCTGAACTTCACCCTGGACATGGGTAGATCACCTGGTTTCGGGTCTACGACCACGTACTAAACGCCCTATTCAGACTCGCTTTCGCTGCGGCTCCGCCTCTTCAGCTTAACCTTGCACGGGATCGTAACTCGCCGGTTCATTCTACAAAAGGCACGCCATCACCCATTAACGGGCTCTGACTATTTGTAGGCACACGGTTTCAGGATCTCTTTCACTCCCCTTCCGGGGTGCTTTTCACCTTTCCCTCACGGTACTGGTTCACTATCGATCACTAGGGAGTATTTAGCCTTGGGAGATGGTCCTCCCAGATTCCGACGGAATTTCACGTGTTCCGCCGTACTCAGGATACATTCAAGAGAGAACGAAGTTTCGACTACGGGGTTATTACCCTCTGTGACGGACCTTTCCAGGTCGCTTCGTCTACCTCGTTCCTTTGTAACTCCGTATAGAATGTCCTACAACCCCAAGAGGCAAGCCTCTTGGTTTGGGCTAGATTCCGTTTCGCTCGCCGCTACTCAGGAAATCGCATTTGCTTTCTCTTCCTCCAGGTACTTAGATGTTTCAGTTCCCTGGGTCTGTCTTCCATACCCTATGTATTCAGGTAAGGATACCATACCATTACGTATAGTGGGTTTCCCCATTCGGAAATCTTCGGATCAAAGCTTACTTACAGCTCCCCGAAGCATATCGGCGTTAGTCCCGTCCTTCATCGACTCCTAGTGTCAAGGCATCCACCGTGCGCCCTTTCTAACTTAACCAAACTAAAATTAAAAAAATATGAGCTACACTGTTATCTAGTTTTCAAAGAACATAC
>NZ_VOVA01000064.1 GCF_015071065.1 Bacillus cereus
GTATAATTGATAGAAGTGAAATAAAATGATAAATATAGTTAATAAAGAGAATTATATTCATAATCTTCAATAGGAGAGGTGAATTTGAAATATGGATAATAAAAATGGAATAGAAAATTTAACTATTATCAATAATAAAGGTGAATGTATAGATACATATTTAGAGAATATTAGAGATATCGTTCCATTTCTGCATAACAATCGTTATGTAGATAAAGTGGAAGATAAAATGGAGATAGCTGAAAAAGAGGGAAAGAGTAAATATACGTATTTAAGTGACCTGGAAGTCATTTATCATTTCGTACATTTACAAAAAGATATGGATGAGAAGAAGAATAGAAAAGAAGATACGAAAAAGAGTTATGTGTCTGAAATCTTGTCATTTTGTCAGTGCATGGTGCAGCATGCAGAGGAGTTTGAATTGAATGGGGAAGAGGTACAGCAAAATGCATCTTTATTAAAAACATTGCAACCTTGGCATATTCGTAAATATAATTCTTGGTTGAAGCAGGTAGAGGACGGTAGGAATGGTGAGACATATGCAGTTGCAACACTTGCAAAGAAAACAGTGATCATTCGTTCTTTTTTAAAACACCTTCATGTATTTGCTTATATCAAAAAACCCCTTCATGAAGAACTGCAGCGTGCAAATGTAAATGAACAGGATCGGCCAAATCGGGACCTATCTTATGATGAAGTGATGAAAATCTTAGGGTTTTATAAAGAAAGAGGTCATTTAGTAAACTATACAATTTTACTAGCTCTGGCAAGTACCGGTGCAAGAATTCAAGAATTGTGCACAACAAGAGTCAAAGATTTACACTATGACGGAAAGCACTGGTTAAAAGTAACGGGTAAAGGGGATAAAGTGCGTGAACTTTTCATTTCGGAACATTTGTATCAGTGTATTTGTGAAATGAGACGAAGAAGAGGGTTTCAAACTGTATTGGATCGAGGAGATGAAAGTCCTTTATTTGTAAATCAAAGGGGGAACTTTTATAATTCAAAAACGTTATCGAGTCAGGTAACAGATATGATAAAAAAGACAAATTTAGAGTTTCTGCAGTATCGTGAGAATCCAGTAACGGCGCATACATTCCGTCATGCTTTTGCAATCATGGCCGTTGAACAAGGAAATGCGGATCTATATCATTTAATGCAAACGCTGGGGCATGAAAATATCCAAACAACAAAAATCTATTTAGAGAAGCATATGAAACGGAAGAATAATGTGGGTACTTCCTTTGCGGATATGTTGCAATGAATAAAATAGAAGAAAATAGTTAACTCATGTATAAATATCATAATTAAGCACATGTTATATACAAATATAATGGAGATGCGATGATGAATATTCAAAGACACGAAAATAATGCAAATGAAGTTCTTATTCCAGTTGCTGCAAGTGCTATTGAGCAAATGAAGTATGAAATTGCTCGCGAATTAGGAGTCACACTTGGACCTGATACATCATCGCGTGCAAATGGTTCTGTCGGTGGAGAAATTACAAAACGCTTAGTTCGAATGGCCGAGGAACAATTAACAGGAGAATATAGATTACACTAAGTTAAAGAAGTAATAAAAAAAGAATCCATTTTAAAAATGGATTCTTTTTCTTTTTTTTACATAAACTTTAAAAAATGATTGTGAATCTAAAAAAATGACCTCTTAGATTCCTTTGTAAGCATTTTGACAATTCATATCAATGACATAGGTATCGATGTGAATTAAATCTTATATGAGTGGTTACAGGGTGGTTAAACGGTATTTTGTTTTTTTTTTGTAATTTTAATTCCATAATACTTAAGCCAATATAATACAAATTCATTTATAAGTAATTTTTTGTTAAATATTTAACCGTTTATAATTTCCCCACCATTCACGTGCAGAATTTGTCCTGATATGTAAGATGCATCTTCGGATGCCAAGAATACATAAGCAGGTGCCACTTCAAACGGTTGACCGGCTCGCTTCATAGGAACATGGTCTCCAAATGTGGCAAGCCATTCTGGAGGCAAGGAAGATGGAATTAATGGAGTCCAAATTGGTCCTGGGGCTACACCATTAACTCGGATCCCTTGCGGTGCCAGTGACGATGACAGCGAACGTGTAAAGGAAACAATGGCTCCTTTAGATGCCGCGTAGTCAATTGCATCTTGATCTCCATGATAGGCACTAAGGGATGTTGTATTTATTATGGAGCTCCCTGAATTCATATATGGCAAAGCAGCTTTCGTCAAAATAAACTGAGAAAAAACATTTGTGTGAAAGGTACTTGTTCGTTGGTTAGAATCTACATCAAGTAGACTGTTCCTTATGTATAGTACACCGGCATTATTCACCAAAATGTCAATACGACCAAATTGGTGAATTGTCTGCATTACTGCTTGTTGGCAATGCTGCTCATACCCAATATCACCTGGGATGGTAATGCAACTACGGCCATACTTTTTAACATAGAACTCCGTTTCTTTTGCATCACTATGCTCATTTAGGTATGAGATTGCTATGTCTGCACCCTCTTTCGCGAAGGCTACAGCGACAGCCCTCCCAATTCCACTATCCCCACCAGTTATAAGCGCTACCTTATTTATAAGTTTACCGGCTGGTTTGTAATTGGGGTTATCAAATATAGGTCTAGGTATCATTAATGATTCAATGCCAGGTTTACTTTGTTGTTGAGGCGGGAAACCCATCACATTCACCCCTTTTGGAATTTTCCTATAATAAATTAAATTCTGATATAGGTTATGATTATCATCAGGAAAATATATCCTTACCAAAGAATTAAATAGAGGAAGTGAAGGGGGATTTACTCCATCAAGGTGTAATATCATTTCCTGTTATTTGTAAAAAGGTATTAATTTTTCCCTTTAGGGGTAGCA
>NZ_VOVA01000065.1 GCF_015071065.1 Bacillus cereus
CTTTAAGACGAGTCAGAATGACTCGTCTTTTTTGTGTATAATGAAATAAGCTTGTCATCTATCGGTTTCTTTAGCCATAGATGACAAGCTTATTTGTGTAAAAGTAAGGGCATTTATTTTGCTTACTATAGTATTACTTTTTTACAGTAATACGCTCGAAACGTTCTATTGTTTATTTGTACTAGCTTTGTAGTTATTTGAAATCCACGGATCAATGAAGATAATAAACTGAATAAATATGGCTTTTAAACAAGTTTACTTCATTTATTAGCATCTTTTTCTTAGACACCGATATTAATGACTGGATGTTTAATCTCTGAATTGTTTCATATGATAATGGCTTTAATTCGTGAATAGAAAAGAAGCTACCACATGTTAAATTGAAGTGAACCCGAATAGTGGTACATGAAAAAGGTTGAAGAAAAAAATTCGTAGTAACAGGCTATTATCTTCATTTATTTGTTTTAAGTAGTTATATGGTGAAAGTGGTGGAGTTAAAAAGATAATAGCGCGTGTTCTTTTTTCTGAATCTGGCTTTTGGAGAGCGGCGACAATTTTAAAATATAGTTCTTGCAAGTCTTATGTATTACTTTCGTATATAACATTTTGGATAACGATGTGCGGATTAATGTTTAGGCTCTATAATCTTTTGTATAGTTTATTACACGAAATTCCTAAGAAAATTTTCGGGCGGGGAATCAGTTATGAATAGTAATATTTGAACTGCTCTTGTACATAGTGTTCAGCTTCTTTAGAAGTTCTACTTGTTTCCTCTAGTAGTTGGATAAGAATCTTTTTTTGTGTAGCCTTATAAATAAGATAACTAAAGTATAGTTGGCCACTGGTTGCTATTTGAACAGCATATTTATCTTTATTATCACGTTGATATAAATAGGTTGGAGGAAGAATGAGTTCATCGGGAATAAATTCAGGTAGTTTATTTTCTTATATACTCTATTTGTAATTGGGTTGGCAATAATGAAACTATATGCTTTGTTAGCGATGCTATTTGCTCTTCTAACGGAAAAGCTTACTGTATAGATATAGGATACAACTCTTTAAGTTTTATAGTTTTGGAGCTTTTATATAGAAGGTAAGTGTAAGTGGAAAATTATAGTGTGATTACTTAAATATGAGGAAGTAGTGGTGTGTAACAAGAGAATAGAACGATTGTTCTGTAATGGTGTAATGAGCATACTCAATCAATGGAGGCACTTATTTCCATTGAACATATGTGTTTAAAGAAGAGCTGCCATGCTAGGTTCGGATTTCGAGTATAGCTTGCAACTTTACATACTTTAGTGAAGTGGTTCCTCAGTAAAGTATATTTCAATTATTAATCTTGGAGTTATTGACACTCCCGCTACTAAAGGGGCAATCTGATTAACATCAGTGTGATTCTTGCTACCAAAGGCGAAGTCCATTTTTGGTATCGCTGACGTGCAAGATTGTGGTGTGCCACCCCACTCTCACGATAGACCGTATAGGTTCGTGAGCTACGGTGCTATGACCGTTGCATGTTCATATGTTTTAGCGTTTTGTTCTCGTCTATAGTTGACGTGTATCAAAACAATAAGTGTTTTTCTATGAAAATATTGTGAAATCTGTAAACGAACCAATTATTCTATTTCCAGCTGGTTTTATGAAATAATCTACTGATTGGTCTTTATTCATCATAAGTTTTAATATTAATTGAATCTAGTCTATTGGTTCATTCTAGTATGAATGGTTCAGGAGAGTGTGTGCACTGTTAGCAAGAGATATTGTAATTAAGATAAGGAGAGTAAATGAAGTTGCTAGAAAAGAATTTCTTTTGGAATCCAGTAATGTATGGGGGGAATCCTCTTGAAATAAATAGGTTTGTTAGGGGAGATTAGTAGATAGAGGTAGACAATGATTGCTATTTAGTAAAATCTTTGTGGATTCTTATGTAACCTTTACTAATCGGGAATTTATGGATCGCCAGGCCCACTACTAACTTCTTTGCTTCAGCCGAACTTTGAGGTGGGAGTCTTACCGTCTACAAATAGCGGGATAAAATGGTGTGAACATATTAAATTAAATATCTTTATAAAAAGGTATTGACGATTAGAGTATAGAGGTGTAATATAGG
>NZ_VOVA01000066.1 GCF_015071065.1 Bacillus cereus
GCTAAAACACAAGTCTTTTGACTTGTGTTTTTTTGTATATTTGTTTCGTTAGAAACAAGAGTGGAAATATTGATTGCTAAATCATACGAGATGGAAAATCATTTACAGAATCATGATAAAGGCGAAGTATTTTTGCTATTTTTATTAAGCATTCATTAAACTATATGTATTTCGTCATAGGACCATTATTGGTCATATCTTCAATATAAGAGGAAATAGTTCTTCTTTTATAATTAATATCTAAAAAACTTGGCGCATAATTGAAGCTTCTATACTCTAAATGATTTAATGGTTTATGAATTATATAGTTATTTCCCCTTAAAATCCTGTATACAGTATCCCTTAACTAATAAAAATTAGAGGTATTTCTGCCGGCAAATACTTCTTCTTCACTAATATACTATTGAAAATAACTCCGCTCATAATTTCAATAATATAGATTTGTATAATTGCTTCCTTTGAGTTTGTAGTTTGCTCAATCTATGAAACAAGTCCGTCTATATAATTGCATTTTATATAGACGGGCTTGTTTCATTTTTTATTCTTATAATAGTAGCGTTTTGAGGGTTGTTTTTTTGTTATTAGGTATAGGGAAGTAGTACATAATCTATGGAAATAGTACAGGTGCTTTTCAATTATTATGAGAACAGCCATATTATGGCTAAATATGTAGTGAGATATAGGAATGTTGAACAAGGAGCTCATTTACAATTGAAGTGTATATATGGGTATGAAATCTCCTTTGATTAGTAGTCGTAACTTCTTGAGGCATAAATTTTTGAATTCCGTAACGTCAGTGCTACAATGATTGAAAAATAAATGTTAATGAGGTGTTCATATGAAAATTGAAGTTTGGTCTGATTTTGTATGCCCGTTTTGCTATATTGGGAAGCGTAGATTAGAAATGGCTTTAGAGCAATTTCCACATAAGAAAGATGTTGAAGTTGAGTTTAAAAGTTTTGAATTAGATCAAAATGCTCCGATCTACTCTGGAATGGGTATTAATGAAGTACTTGCATCTAAGTATGGGATTAGTGTTGAAGAAGCTGGTCGTAATAATATACAACTAGGCAATCATGCAGCTAGTATGGGTTTAAGTTTCAATTTTGAAGAGATGAAACCAACAAATACTTTTGATGCACATCGTTTGGCGAAATTTGCAAAGGATCAGGGGAAGGAAAAGGAGATTACAGAAAATCTACTTTGTGCATATTTCACTGAATCGAGAAACTTAAGTGATGTGGAAACACTAGCTAATATTGCTGAAGCTTCCGGTCTAGATAGGGAAGAGGCTTTAAATGTTATTCATAATAAAAATGCTTATGCCAATGAGGTTAGGATTGATGAATCAATTGCCCAACAATATAAAATTACGGGGGTACCTTATTTTATTGTTAATCAAAAGTATGCTATTTCAGGTGCACAACCACTTGAAACCTTTGTTGGTGCACTTCAGCAGGTGTGGGAAGAAGAGAATCCTAAGTCTGAACTTCAAGATCTTTCAATAAATAGTACAACAGATGATTATTGTGCAGATGGTAGCTGCTCGATACCTCCAAAGGAATAATATTTAATTCTTTCTTTCTATTATGGTGTACATAATGTAATGAGGGGATAAATCTTAGATGTCATATGTATATTAATGACATCTAAATACGAATAACCTACAGTGACTTTTATAGGTTATTCGTATTTAGTTTATTTGGGGGGAGTTACATTTAAGTGTATTATTATTGTGCTAACGGCTTGTTGGTATAGTTAATTCATATTTATATAAAAAACTTATTTAAAACTATTGACGATTAACATACATAGGTGTAATATAGAACAAGTCGCCGATAGCAACAACGCAGAAAGCGACAAACA
>NZ_VOVA01000067.1 GCF_015071065.1 Bacillus cereus
AAAAAGTCGTGAAGTAAAGGGACGTATTTTAAATGCTACAGTTAGACGGAACCCTTCTGGCAGATACTTTGTGTCATTGTCAGTTGAAACAGAAGTGCAAGAACTTCCGAAAACACAATCTCACATTGGAATAGATGTAGGGCTAAAAGATTTCGCCATTTTGTCAGATGGAACAACCTATAAAAATTCGAAGTTTTTTCGATCGTTAGAAGAGAAGTTGGCAAAAGCACAGCGTGTTCTTTCTAGAAGAACGAAAGGATCTACTCGCTGGAATAAACAGCGAGTAAAGGTAGCTAGAATTCATGAATACATAACAAATGCTAGAAAAGATTACTTGGACAAAATCTCAACTGAAATCGTCAAAAACCACGATGTTATCGGTATAGAGGATTTGCAAGTATCGAATATGTTAAAGAATCATAAGTTAGCAAAAGCAATTAGTGAGGTATCATGGTCACAGTTTCGAACCATGTTGGAATATAAAGCAAAATGGTACGGCAAACAAGTCATTGTCGTATCGAAAACATTTGCTTCAAGTCAATTATGTTCTTATTGTGGATATCAAAATAAAGACGTTAAAAATCTCAACCTCCGTAAATGGGACTGCCCTTCTTGTCTTACACACCATGATAGGGATATTAACGCAAGTATCAATCTAAAGAATGAAGCGATAAGACTTCTAACCGCAAGGACTGTGGAGATAGCCTAATAAATTAGAGTTCGATAGAACTCTTTACTTAGGAATCCCCCTCTTCTAAACGAAGTGAAAGTGGGGGTAGTTCAAGAAAAGTAGAAGTTAAGTTAATTTAATCATCTTTTCTTTCTTTGTTTTTCCTCCTCACTAGATATAAAGTCCTTATCTCGTAATGCCCGATCAGATTGTTCGGTTTGAATTACAGTTTCTATAGGGCTTGGTAAATCAAATGATTTATAAATTCGATTAGGAGTAGTATAAATACCATGTATAGTTTTGTCTAAATAATGA
Organism: Bacillus cereus; assembly: GCF_015071065.1. Classification (GTDB taxonomy): domain Bacteria; phylum Bacillota; class Bacilli; order Bacillales; family Bacillaceae_G; genus Bacillus_A; species Bacillus_A cereus_BA. The sequence goes on from NZ_VOVA01000067.1 coordinate 986, forward strand.
CGTTCTTCCTTTTTATAATAAGTAATTAGTAAAGTGTTGAGTTGTTTTTTCTACAATTATAAAAAGATATGGATGAGAAAAAAAAGCGAAAAAAGGACATAAAAAAGTATTATGTAGCGAAGATTCTTTCGTTTTGTCAATGTACGGCGTAACAGGCGGAAGAATTTGGATTGAACGTGGAAGACGTATAGCGCTATGCTTCTTTATTGAAAATATTATGGCCTTGGCATATATGTAGATATAGTAACTGGTTAAAAAGCGTGAAGAATGGAAAGCGAAATTCCAGTTCTATCGTCAACGCTCGCGAAGAAAACAGTACTGATACGTTCTTTTTTAGCATCTACATGTATTTGGGTATATAGAAAAACCTTTTCACGAAGAACTGCAGCGTGCAAATGTAAACGAACAAGATCGCCCTACTCTATGAGGAGGTCATGAAAATATCCAAATAATGAAGCTTTACTTGGAGAAACAAAGGAAACGAAAAAATAATGTAGGAATGATTTTTGCAGATATGTTCAATTGAATTTCTTGTGAATCTCAAATGTAGTAAGGGGAATGTATATAAAGAGATCACTTGTCTTGGAAACAAGTGATCTCTTCATTAGATAAATTGCTACTTACCAACAGCAAGTAGTCGTTATCCCATACATATGTTCAGGAGATATTATAACACAATTTTTTTGGTTATATAGAGGGGAGCATCAGGATTTTTCTTTATAAAAGAATAAGCCTCTAATCTTAATTTTAAATATAAAGAAAAGACACTCATATA
>NZ_VOVA01000069.1 GCF_015071065.1 Bacillus cereus
GGTACCCCTAATACCCCAGAAGGAAAAGAAGAGTTTGAATCCTTTAACGTACAGGGCGTTCCATATATCATTGTAAAAGATCATGAAAATAACACTCAAAAATCAATTCTTGGATTCAGCACTCAATCATTAGAAGAGGCTATTTTATAATAATCATCCAACACCATGAAAAAGAAACGAACAAAAATGTTCGTTTCTTTTTCATGGTGTTTAATGCTCAAGAAAACTTATAACCGCATAAGTATATAGAACGACTAGAGCAAAGGCACATATTCCCATAATTATAATCGCTAGTGCGCTTTTCTCTTGTCTAAACCCTATAATTCCAAGAATAAATGCACTCAACATTGTTACCTTAAGCATTGTAGAAAGGTTGGGAATTGAATATCCACTCAACCAGGTAGAGAAACTTACAATTACGGAAAAAGAGAACAAAGTTAGAACAATAGATAATATATTAATGTGCTTCCCATACTTCAGTTGCATTTCGCTACCCCCTTTTCTTTTCATTAGTGAATAATAGGTAGGTGATCATATTTTTATTTTATTCTAAACTTTCTTGAAAATCCACAACAAAAAGAAGAGGTTGTCCCAAAAGTCGCTGAATAGTTACTTTTAGGCAACCTCTTTTCTTTATTTTTTACTTTCCTCTAGTTTAGAGATACTTGCTTCTTTTTCAGGTAACGTATCAACAAAATCCTTTTGAGATTTTAATAGGTCAGATTGTTGTATCCAAGCCATAAGATCATCTAAAGATTTACGGGCTTCTTTTACATCGCCAGTAATATCATTCATGTTCAACTTATTAAATGTAGCTAAAAATTCTTGTTGAATCTCACCTTGCAATGCATTGGCTTGCTTTGTTAATTCTTTATTTTCATCACTTTTTGCCTTTTGAACATTATTCATAGCTTTCCCGATTTCATGTTTATCAAAAGCATCTTGCGCTTTCTTTAAATTTTCGGTTTGTTCTAACTTACTTTTAATCTTCTTATCATCCTTCAACTTCAAAGCCTCTTGATAATTCTTTATAGCTTCGCTATATTTTTTATCCTTAATGTTCTTATCAGCTTTTGATGTATAATCTTCAAAGGAATTACTACTACAAGCTGCCAGTAGCAAGATGAATGCTAGAATCAACCCATAAAACTTAACATTTTTCATAGAACCTATGCCTCCTCTTCTATATGCATATACTTATAATATTACAATTTCTGTAAAAATTGAAAGGGATACATATGTTATCAATTTGATAAATATTCTATTGGAGGCATTATGTATCATTTATTATCTTTTTCGGTAGACTGAATATATTCAAAGAAATCCGGTGGTTCTTTCATTGCTTCTTTTTTAAATTTTTCAAGTTCTTCACGTTCACGCGGAGACAATCTTTCTAGTAGGGGTACCCCCCATCACCATCAAGCTAAGAAATGCAAATACCTCAAAACGAAAAAATGAGCATTTTGTTACAAGTTAGTACAAAATTTCGTTCTGGGGGTACTATAAAATTTTAGCTTGATGGGCATGGGGTAGCACCA
>NZ_VOVA01000007.1 GCF_015071065.1 Bacillus cereus
TGTCTGCCGCTTTAAAAGCGACTTCATCATATTAACATCTTCATTTTTTGATGTCAACTATGTTTTTTAATTTCTTTTTTGTCGTTTTCTGCGTTTCCGCATCAGCGACGTTTATTAATATACCATCATGGTTTTTAAATAACAAGTATTTTTTATAAAAAAATACAAAAAGTTATCTATCCTACTTTCTTCTATAGAAAGAACCCTTATCCTTTCTACTGAAAACATCCATTTTGATTGTATACAAGTTACTATACACTATCATCAACCAGGCGGTATTTCACAATAAGTTCCTAACCTTTAGTCCTCTCCTTTTTAAATTTTACAATTACCACAGTTCTACTTAAGAAGGACAAATACCATTTAAATGTAGAGTAACTAAAAACGAAACCACTATACTAGAGCAAAACTTTAATTAATGCTTTTTCTCGCCAATCAGGAATTTCACTCCCACAAATAACGAACTTCCCCTCGAAATATTAACTTAAGATTATTGTTAGAATTTTTTTACATTTAATTAGTGAAAGATATCCATTTTTTGTTATATAGTAAGAAAGTGCCCACGAAACTATAAATAAACTACTGGAGGAATTATCTTATGGATAGGTTAACAAAATTTTCATTAAAAAACCGAGCCGCTATTATTATCATGGTTTTTCTCATTTCCATACTCGGCGTTTATTCCGGCTCTAAATTACCTATGGAATTTTTACCAAGTATCGATAACCCTGCAATAACTGTCACGACATTATCTCAAGGGCTCGATGCTGAAACGATGACCAAGGACGTAACTGATCCCCTTGAAAAACAATTTCGTAATTTAGAACATATCGATGGCATCACTTCTTCCACTCACGAGGGATTATCACGCATCGACATTGCATATACATCCAAGGCGAATATGAAAGACGCGGCACGCGAAGTCGAAAAAGCAATGAATACAATTAAATTACCTAAAGATGTAACTAAGCCTGTAGTTAGCCAATTAAATACTTCTATGATTCCACTCGCTCAAATTACCATCCAGAAGCAGAACGGATTTTCAAAAGCTGACGAAAAACAAATCGAGAAAGAAATCGTACCACAACTCGAAAGCATTGATGGTGTTGCCAATGTTATGTTTTTCGGAAAATCAACTTCCGAATTATCCATCGTACTCGATCCTAACCAACTAAAAGATAAAAACGTAACATCAGAGCAAGTATTAGCAGTTTTACAAGGAAAAGAAACTTCCACTCCTGCCGGAGCAATTACCGTTAATAAGGAAGAATACAACCTTCGTGTCATCGGAGATATAAAAAATGTAAATGACATTAAAAATATTACCGTTACACCTCAAGTAAAGTTACAAGATGTCGCTCAAATTGAACTAAAACAACATCATGATACAATCTCGCACATAAACGGAGAAGAAGGAACAGGATTAGTCATCATGAAAGAACCGAGTAAAAACGCGGTTGCAATCGGAAAAGAGATTGATAAAAAGATTAAAGATATAAGCAAGCAATATAAAGATCAGTTTTCTATTAAACTTCTAGCTTCAACTCATGAGCAAGTTGAAAATGCTGTTACTAGTATGGGCAAAGAAGTAATCCTTGGGGCACTTGCTGCAACTCTCATTATCTTAATCTTTTTACGCAGCTTCCGAACAACACTCATCGCTGTCGTTAGTATTCCATTATCTATTTTATTAACACTATTTTTACTCCATCAATCTAACATCACACTTAACATTCTAACTCTTGGTGGCTTAGCCGTTGCCGTGGGACGTCTCGTCGATGATAGTATCGTTGTAATCGAGAACATTTTCCGTCGTTTACAAAAAGAAACCTTCTCTAAAAATATTATTCTTGAAGCAACGAAAGAGGTCGCAGTCGCAATTACCTCTTCTACTTTAACAACAGTCGCCGTTTTTTTACCTATTGGTCTCGTTTCAGGAGTAATCGGAAAACTAATGTTACCTATGGTATTAGCAGTTGTATATTCTATCCTTTCTTCTTTAATCGTTGCGTTAACAGTTGTTCCACTTATGGCTTTTCTACTACTCAAAAAAACAAAACGTCGCAATTCACATTCTTCACCGCGATATGTCGCTACATTAAAGTGGGCTCTTTCTCATAAATTTATCATTCTACTTACTTCGTTTTTATTGTTTGCAGGATCCATTGCAGCCTACATATTACTACCGAAAGCGAACATAAAGTCTGAGGACGATACAATGCTATCCGTTAATATGACATTTCCAACCGATTATGAGTCCGAAGCTAAAAAACAAAAAGCCTTTGATTTTGAAAAGAAACTACTCTCTAATTCTGATGTAACAGATGTTATTTTGCGAATGGGATCTAGCGCAGAAGATGCACAATGGGGACAGACAACTAAAAACAATCTTGCAACTATATTTGTAGTCTTTAAAAAGGGATCTGATATCGACCAATATATTAAAGAATTAAAAAAAGAGCATAATGCTTTTGAACCAGCTGAATTTGATTATATAAAAACTAGTTACTCTGACTCCGGAGACGGAAACAACTTACAATTTAACGTAACCGCTACTAACGAAACAAATTTAAAAAGGGCCGCTAACATCGTCGAAACAAAACTAAAAAGTATGGACGCTCTCTCTAAAGTAAAAACAAATATAGAAGACTCTAAAAAAGAATGGCAAATTCATATCGATCAAACAAAAGCGGAACAACTCGGTTTAACACCAGAATTAGCAGCACAACAAATATCATTCCTTATGAAGAAATCTCCTATTGGGGAAATCTCAATCAATAATGAAAAAACAACTATTATGATAGAACATAAAAAGGCATCCATTAACAAACAAGAAGATATTTTAAACACAAACATACTATCACCTATTAACGGACCAATTCCTTTAAAAGACATTGCAACTATTTCAGAAAAGCAACTTCAAACAGAAATCTTCCATAAAGATGGGAAAGAAACGATACAAATTACTGCAGAAGCTTCAAGTGAAGATTTAAGTAAAGTAAGCGCAGAAGTAAACAAGGCGATAGCCGACTTAGATTTACCTAACGGAGCAAAAGTAAATATCGCAGGTGCTACCGAATCTATGCAAGAGAACTTCGCTGATTTATTTAAAATTATGGGGATTGCAATTGGGATTGTATATTTAATTATGGTTATCACATTCGGGCAAGCACGTGCTCCTTTCGCAATTTTATTCTCCTTACCATTAGCTGCTGTCGGTGGTATTTTAGGATTAATCATTTCAAGAACACCTGTTGATGTAAATTCATTGATCGGCGCATTAATGTTAATCGGGATTGTCGTTACAAATGCCATTGTATTAATAGAAAGAGTTCAACAAAATCGAGAAAACGGTATGGAAACAAGAGAAGCCTTACTAGAAGCAGGATCTACTAGATTACGCCCAATTATTATGACAGCTATAACAACAATCGTCGCTATGCTACCACTCCTATTCGGTCAATCTCAAGCAGGAAGTATGGTATCCAAAAGTCTAGCCGTCGTTGTAATCGGTGGTTTGGCAGTCTCAACCGTTCTTACATTAGTAGTCGTTCCCGTTATGTATGAACTATTAGATAAAATCGGGAGAAAAAGACGCTCCCGCAGAAAAATAAGTACTTCTACAGAAACACCTGATATTTAAACTAAAAGGCGTTATCTTCATAATTGAAGATAACGCCTTTTGGAATTCCCTACCTATCGATATAATCCAGCACTTTTTTCAAACGCTACTTCTGATTCTACTGACTTATCTTATGTTCACGTGTTTGTAACCTACGATTAATTTCTTCTATATTATTAAGATAACATTCAATATATTTATATGTAGCACCATACTTCCGCCATAAACCTATTCCTTTTCAAGCATCCCCTCATAGAGACATGGACTATCTAATCTAACACTATGTTCTTGTTCCAACAAAAAACCTATCAGTTCCCACTCAATATCATCGTAGACTCCCCCAACAACTGTTGATTCAATCCCTTTTGCCGTTAATGATTGTAATAAATGGCCGTAAAAAAACTCTCCGTTTATAAACAGAGAGTTCTTACCTTCAATTTATGCCGCTTTTACCTTCTTCGTCGTTTTACTTTTTCTTTTCGTTCCTGTAAAACGCTTGTGTAATACAGATGCTACGAAACGAGAAATGATATTAAAGAGTAATACCATAATAATTAATACAGCTGCAGATTTCGTTGCAATTAACTTCGCATCCGGGATAATCCCTTCAGAGTTTAATTTCCAAATGTGAACAGCTAACGTTTCAGCTGGTCTAAATGGATTTAAAGGATGCGACGGACTTGAGAAGTCCGCTGCTGAATTTAAAATAGGTGATGTTAAACCCGCTGTATAAATTAATGCCGCAGCTTCACCGAATATACGGCCTGCCGCTAAAATAATACCTGTAATGATTTGTGGTAACGACGTTGGGATAATGATACGGGCAATTGTTTGCCATTTCGTTGCACCTAGTCCAAGACTCGCCTCTTTTACATTATGAGGAACTTCAGAAATCGCATTTTCACAAACACGTGTTAAACCAGGCAAATTCAAAATAGTTAAAGCAAGAGCCCCACCCATTACTGTGTATCCCCAGCCTGTCATTGTAACAAATACTAACAAACCAAATAATCCAACAACAATAGAAGGTAAAGACGCCATTGTTTCAATACATAAACGAACAAAACTTAAAAAACGACCTTGTTTTGCATACTCCGCTAAATATATTCCAGCTCCTAATCCAAGAGGAATAGATATAATAAGCGTTATAACAAGCATGTAGAAGGAATTGAATAACTGCGGACCAATGCCACCACCAGCTCTTGTATTACTCGGTTCTCCGAATAAGAAACTAGGATCCCAAAATCCCCATCCCTTTTGTAGAATTTCGTACATTAAAAAAGCCAGCAAAGCTACAACTAAAGCTGCAACCGCATAAAAGATACCTGTCCAAACTTTATTTACCGTTCTTGCATTCATTATTATCGCTCACCTCTTTGACCAATCGCTCGAATTACTAAAATAAACAGGAATGAAATAACAAGTAAAATCATTGCTAACGTCCATAGCGCATTGTTCCAAGCTGTTCCGTTCAATGTATTCGTCATATCCATTGTCAGAATACCCGTTAACGTTGCTGTTGGACTATATATTCCTTCCGGTAATTTAATCGTGTTCCCGATTACCATTTGAACCGCTAACGCTTCACCAAAAGCACGCGCTAATCCTAAAACTATACCTGTTAAAATCCCTTGTTTTGCAGCAGGAACAATAACTCGGCTAATCGCTTGCCATTTCGTCGACCCTAGACCGTAAGAAGCTTCCAAGTAATCAAACGGAACAGAGCGTATTGCATCAGAGGCAATACTAGCAATAGTAGGTAAAATCATAATACTCAGGACAATAATACCCGCAATTAAACTAAAGCCCACTCCACCGAACGTATCACGTAATAGAGGAACCAAGATCGTAACCCCTAATAATCCGTATACAACTGATGGAATACCAACTAATAATTCTAAAACAGGCTTTAATACTTTATTCCCAAACTTCGGCGAAATTAAATTCATGAATATAGCAAGAGCTATAGCAATTGGTGCACTAATGACAACAGCACCTAACGACACAAGCGTCGAACCGACAATAAAGATTACAGCACCATACGTACCTTGATCAGCATTCGGGTTCCATTTTGTCGAAGTTAACACCTCAGAAAATGAGATACCACTTTGCGTGAAAGATTGAATTCCTTTGCCGCAAATAAACGCAATAATAGCTAATGTAATAAAAACAATAAAGATACCGCAAAACGTAACAAGTGATCTACCTATATATTCACTCTTTACGTAATTAATTTGTTTTTTCCCCTTCATCACAGGACAGACCCCACTTCATAGATTGAAATGAACAGGGCTGGCCTTGCAGCCAGCCCCATAAAATTTTATTACTTATTTAATTTAGACATTGGGATGTAACCCATATCTTCTACTTGTTTTTCGAAATCTTTACCTTTTACATAGTCAATGTAAGCTTTTGTCGCTTCTTTTGCCTCACCTTTAGTTACCATGTACTCGTAAGACCAGAATGGATATTTACCAGCAGAGATGTTTTCAACTTTCGGTTCAGCACCATCAATTTTCACAGTTTGCAATGCACCTTTTTTATCGCCAACCATGTAAGACATTGCTAAATAGCTGATTGAACCTGGAGTAGAGTTAATCGCTTGCTCTACTGCACCGTTAGAATCTTGTGTTGTACCAGTTCCATCATTAATTTTAGCTTCTTTCATAACTGTTTTTTCAAATGTAGCACGTGTACCAGATGAAGCTGGACGATTAATTACATTGATTTTTTCATCTTTTCCGCCTAACTCTTTCCAGTTTGTCACTTTTCCAGTGAAGATATCTTGTACTTGTTTTGCTGTTAAGTTATCAACTTTTACATCTTTATTTACGACAAGCGCGAATGCGATACCCGCTACCTTGTTATCTACTAATTCTTTTGCTTTTTCAGCATCTTTTATTTTATCTGAAGCTGGAACATCCGAATTACCAATTTGTACTGCACCAGATGCTACTTGGTTAATCCCTGTTCCACTACCGCCACCTTGAACTTGAATAGAAACTTTTGAATTTTCCTCCATGAATTTCTTTCCAGCTTCCTCCGCAAGAGGTTGAAGAGCTGTAGAGCCAGCCGCTGCAATCGTACCTGATAATTCTTGTTTTGCATCGCTACCTTTAGCAGCTTCCTTATTATCCGTACTTTCTGCTTTTCCACATCCAACTAATGCACCTGCAACAACTAAAGCCGCTAAAGAAAATTTAATACCCTTTTTCATAATCATGTCTTGTACCCCCATTTGGATTATCACTTTTCGAATTCATCTTCTTTCGAACACAAATTCATTGTAGGACAAAAATATTATGTGAGTGTTAAGCAATTTTTAAGTTTAAGTAAATGGAGGTAACATCCCATAAAAGCTAGACATTCCAACATTTACAGTTAAAAAAGCCAACAAAACCCACACTAAACACGCAGTATTGTAAATTTAATCTTAACAATGTAAATCCAATGTAAATATTTTTCTTTATTTTGCCCTTTAGATTAAAACTATATTTACAATTCCCTTATATTTTTTAACTTTTACACTCTTACTTCATTTACATTAAGAAGAATTCCAGTAATATTTTTCGGTACAACTAAATAAATTGGAACAATTCTAAAAATATTTGAATATTTTTAAAGTACTAATTGACAGCATCATTAAATGTAGTCTACTATATTAGTATCAAAAAGTTTACCTAAGGAAACTTTTTAAACTAAAACTAAAAATATAGAGATGAGGTAACTTTTATGGTATCGGCTAATACTAAACCCCTTTCCGAATTCAGAACAGGGGAATTTGTACAAATTGAGAAGATACAATTAGAAGGAACTATGAAACGACGCTTATTAGATTTAGGCTTTTTTCCTGGAGCGACAATTAAAGTATTACAACGCAGCCCACTTGGAGACCCAGTCGCTTATCAAGTAAGCAACACAACTATTGCACTGCGTAGTGAAGAAAGCTCCCTTATTTTCGGGATATTAATAGGAGATGATTTCAGATGAGTAACCATCGCATTGCGTTAGCTGGTAACCCGAATACCGGGAAAAGTACATTATTTAATACTTTAACAGGCTTAAAACAACATACTGGAAACTGGACGGGGAAAACTGTTTTAAAGGCTGAAGGGGAATATAAGCATAGCGGAAATATATATACAATAATAGATTTACCTGGAACTTACTCACTGTATTCAAATTCGGCAGATGAAGAAGTCGCACGAGATTATATTATATTTGAAAAACCAGAAGTAACTGTAGTTGTTATAGACGCAACTGCAATGGAAAGAAATTTAAATTTAGCACTCCAAGTGATGGAAATGACAAACGATGTGGTCATTTGTATTAACTTAATTGATGAAGCGGAGAAAAAAGGAATCATTATTGATGAAAAGAAATTAGCAAAATCACTTGGTGTACCGGTAGTTAAAATTTCAGCCCGAAACCGAGTTGGTATCGGTCACTTACTAAGCGTCATTGCTAAAGTAGCCACTAAAAAACTCATTCCAACACCAATTAAAATTACTTATAATGAAAAAATTGAAAATATGATTCAAGAATTAGAACCACAAATTTATGAAGTGTTCGGTGGTACGTATCCAGCACGTTGGATTGCGCTACGTATTTTAGATGGAGATAAAAATTTCTTAACTGCACTTCAAAAACATCATAACGAACCACTTGTAAGGGAGGTCGTAATAAATGGAATCTCACTCAGCCAGTAAAGCACTTCCGCTGGACTATATTGTTCAACATGCACAAACACTTTCAAAAGAGGACATACGAGATGATATTGTCGGAGATATTTATCGAACCTCCGCGAGTATATGTAAAGAAGCTGTCCAATATACGAATACTGATAAATTGTATCGTTCAGAAAGATTAGATAAGATTTTCACTTCTCCTATTTGGGGATTTCCAATTATGCTCGGTATTTTATCTATTATTTTTTATCTTACAATCGCTGGTGCTAACGTGCCATCCGAGATGATTGCTGAGTTTTTTGGCTGGGCCGAAGGATATTTAACATCTTGGTTCCAAGCGATACATGCACCAGAATGGCTACATGGCGTTTTAATACTCGGTTTATTCCGTGGTACCGGAGCCGTTATTAGTGTTATGTTACCACCTATGGCCATTTTCTTCCCTATGTTTGCCCTATTAGAAAACTACGGATATTTACCACGTGTTGCGTTTAACATGGATCGTTTATTTAAACGCTCTGGCGCGCATGGGAAACAATCTTTAACAATGGCAATGGGGTTTGGCTGTAACGCTGCAGCTATTATGTCAACACGTATTATCGAATCACCACGTGAACGTATGCTTGCTATTTTAACAAACAACTTCGTCCCATGTAATGGACGCTGGCCTACATTAATCTTAATGGCTTCATTATTTATGGCCGCTGGATATACAGGCAGTATGCAAACACTTGTTACTGCCGGCGTTGTAGTTGGAATGGTTGTAATTGGTGTTATTGTAACTTTAACTGTTTCTTGGGTTTTATCTAAAACTGCCCTAAAAGGCGTTCCAACTCACTATACGTTAGAGCTACCACCATACCGTAAACCAAAAATTTGGAATACAATTGTACGTTCAACGCTCGATAAATCAATATATGTTTTAAAACGAGCTGTAATTGTAGCTGCACCTGCCGCTGTATTAACTTGGATACTCGCAAATATTTTCGTCGGTGACACAAGCTTACTTATGCATTTCGTAAACTTCCTAGATCCATTTGCTAAAATGTTAGGACTTGACGGATTTATTCTAGCAGCGTTTATTCTTGGACTACCAGCTAATGAAATTGTTATTCCGATTTTATTAATGTCTTACTTATCAACTGGTGCTTTAACTGAAATAGATGATTTTAATCAAATTAAAAATCTATTCTTAGAACACGGTTGGACTTGGTTAACTGCGTTAAACACAATGTTGTTCTCACTTCTTCATTTCCCATGTGGAACAACACTGGTTAACATATATAAAGAAACAAAAAGTGCAAAATGGACATTTTTATCGTTTGCAATCCCTACTGTTATTGCCATTGTTGTTACATTCCTCTCTACACAATTGGTACATTGGTTAGGGATTTTATAAAAGCAAAGTATACATAGAAGGTATCCCCCTTCAACATATACTTTGTGCATAAAAGGAACCTGAAACTTATTCAGGTTTCTTTTTTTGCGCATCCTTTTTCCACGGCTGAGCACCATATGTTGTAAGTTTTTTATGAATCAAATATACAGCCCCTGGAAGAACCGCCATTAATATCGTGCAACTAATTCCTAAGCCAGTAAACAACTTAAATCACCTTATTTCACTCTCTTCGGTAAAGCCGAACCCGAATGTTCAATTGTTGGATGGACATGAACAATAATTTCAGCATCGCTAAAATAATTTTCACCTTGCTCCCAATTTTTACTTATTTTTTTCCATTCTTTATAATTATGCCGCTTATACACTTCTCCTAACCCTAATACATCAACCCTATATTTTTTTTGAACAAGCTGAATTGATTTTTGGATACGCTTCTCCATTTCTTTCGCGATATTTTCCTTTATTTTTTTTTCATTCATAACTTGCTTATGATCACTAAAATGCAACTCAGCCAATGTCCCTTCCATAAATAAATGAATATTGAACTTCGGTTTTGTAGCATTTGCAGTGGATACTTTAATATTTCGGCGCATCTTATGAATTTCATATGTAATAAGCTGATTCTTTTTACGAATGGTAAAAAAACCTCCAATTTTTTTACCTATTACATAGTTCATTCCTAATGTTTGTTCCCCACTCAAACTCCCCACACACTTATTATCCTTTCCGCGAAATAAAGCTGCACCTTCCATTTGTACCCCTTGTTTCGTTAATCCTAAAACAGGTAACGCAAAACTTCGCCTTGAAATCATTTTTTCCTGCACTTCACCAATTCTTGCCGCCTCAATCATTTGGGCATTTTTCGGAGGATGTTCAGCTAACATATCAATGTACTTCGCTGGTAAATTTTCAGGCTTTGCACTTTGTTTTAAAATAGCCTCTGCATTCTTTTTCGAAACGAACAAACGAATATTTCTTCTCATTTCATGATCGCGAATATATATATCTAACGTATTTTGTAAAACATATGGATTCGCAAGTAATTCTTCTGAAAAAATTATCACTTGTATATGCGGAAAGAATAATGAGCGACTAATTTTCGTAGCGATAATTCTTATTTGTTCAAAAACGCTATCTGCCTTTGCACTAACATTAATATAGTTTTCACTATCTCCATCCCCCTGCCCACCTTGTGGCGTCAACTTACTCGGAAGCACCATTTGGTATGTACCTTTCATAACTGGATTAGATTGCTTTTCTTTCACAATGTCGTAAGCCGCACCTACCACAAACCCTCTTTCTTCAATCTCTTCTAACTCAGAACACCCACTTATAGAACTAACAAAAACAACGCATAGCATAATTTTAAGAAGGTGTTTCATTTTTACCATTCCTTCTTTTCATTTTATATACAATCAAAACTAACAAAGGCGCTAAAAGTATGAGCCCCATATCTATCCAAGCTAAATAAGTTCCATAATTTGATAAAGTGTCCAAATTACCAGGTATCATATTCACCATAAAAATAATAGGGGCACTTACAAAAATAAAAATATGTTTCTTCACTTTCGGAAACATAGCACAAAATAATAGAGAGGCAACGTCATAATACATTGCGGTAGTATTATAAATAGTAATAATCCAAGTAGTAAAAAAAATTGCATCAAATCTTTCTAAAAAACCTCCCCCGATTTCAATTTCCTTTCCTAATTCAATTGTAGGATACGTCAATCCCCTCGTTGTCATATATGAAAAAACAGTAATGCATGTTAAATAAATTAAGATGTAGGACAGCACGGTTACCATTATTCCTTTAGCAACTGCGAATGGCGCTTTTTTCGCTGTTCCATTTAACATCACTGCATAAAACAGAGCAACCTCAAATCCGATAAATGTAAAAATTGAATTTTTAATTCCGACCGCATATTGACTCGCTCCCGTTTGAAAAGCAGGGAGTAAATTATCTATTTCCATTAAATTCACATTCAACAAAGATAACAGCAATATCGCGATTAAAACAATCGGTAAAAATAAAACATTCAATCTTAGTAAAGCTGCTCTTGATCCAACCACTCCATAAATGACAACTAACAAAAAAAAGAAAGACAGCCACTGTATTGGTGTATCACTAAATAAATATGTTTGTGAAATAATCGCAATTTTCCGGGCCTCATATGCCGTCAAAGATGCAAACGTTAGTACAAAAATAATGCTAAATGTATAAGCAACAGGTTTTGTCAAATGTTCACTTGTGTACTGGACAAAGTTTTGTTTAGGAAATAAAATAGCCACCCTTGTTACAAACCATCCAAAACATGCACATATCAAGCCACCTACCAGCAAAATGACCCATCCATCCGAAAATAAAGTTTGCGCAGCAATATCTCGTGGCATAGATAATGCACCTATACCGATAATTGTTGACGATACCGCAAAACCAAGTTCCCGAGATCCAATTTCTTCATCTCCGTATTCAAATGGTTTCAATTTACTTTCTCTCCTTTGGACGTAATGTATCATCCTTAGTTTGTAAATATTCTGGTCTCTCTTTCAACATTGATGTCGGCAAACGAACAATTTCCTCTTTCCAGTCTTTATAAAATGCAGGAGCGATTGGAGTCGTATAAGGCACTCCAACACTTTTTAAATTCGTAAGATGAACTGCCAGTGCAATGAGAGCTAAAATAATCCCATATAACCCAAAAGCAGTCGCAGCTAATACAAAGACGAAAAGTAAAATGCGAAACGTAATGGTAATGCTATATACAGGAAGTGAAAATGTAGCAATGGCTGTAACAGCAATAATAATAACTAAGAACGGATTTACAATCCCTGCATTCACCGCTGCTTCTCCAATTACAAGACCACCTACAATCCCAATTGTTTGTCCCATCGGTTTCGGTAGTCTAATTCCAGCTTCTCTTATTAATTCCATCGTTAATGCCATCATTAATGTTTCAATATATGCAGGAAACGGGACACCCTCTCTTGCCCCCGCAATAGAGTAGGCTAACTTAGAAGGAATAAGCCCTTGATGATACGACACAAGCGCTACATACATGGCAGGTAATAAAACCGCAGCAATACCTGATCCCATACGTAAAATTCTTAATAACGTCCCAATTACCCAGCGCTCATAATGATCTTCTACAGATTGAAAAATATCAACAAACACTAGTGGAGCTATAAGAGCAAATGGTGATCCGTCCACTAAAATGGCCGCTTTTCCTTTCGCTAGTGCAGCCACTATATTATCAGGTCTTTCTGTATTCAAAAATTGCGGGAATGGTGATAAATTATTGTCTTGCAGTAATTGCTCAATCGTTCCTGTCTCAAGAATAACGTCTGTCACTATTGATTGAAGCCGTCGATCTAATTCGTCTACAATATAAGGGTTAATAATATCCTCTATATAGACTAGAGTTACTTCTTTTTGCGATCGCTTCCCCATAATATAGGATTGAAACCTTAACTTGGGATCACGTAAACTACGGCGAATTAACATTTTATTCACATTAATATCTTCATTTAATCCAATTCTCGGTCCACGGATTAAATCTTCTGTCACTGGCGGTTCTAAACTTCTTTTCTCCCAAGCCCTACTATTAACAACAATGGCAGTCTGAATATTATCAATTAAAATAACCGTATCTCCCGCTAAAATCGCATTTATAATATCTGGAAATGTCGTCTTCATACCGACTTCCGCAATAGAAATAAAACGATCCAACAATGTTTGAACAACAGCTACTTCATTTGGTATTTCTTCATATTGAAGTGTACGAACTACATATTTATAAACATTATCCTTATCTGTTAATCCACATAAAAAAACAACCGCACAACGTGTAAAACTACCAGCAAGAGCAACTTCTCTAATTGTTAAATCATTAGGTGAACCTAACTCATCTCTAATTTCTTTCATAACTTCAAACAAGTTACCCTTTAGCTCTAACAATTTCCCCACCTAACTTCCTTTTCAACAAGTTTTTAGTTAGATTCCGCTAATAGAAGAAAATATATACAAAAAAGAACTATCTCTTTTCGAAGATAGCTCTAACACGCGGGTTACTTTTCTACTATTATATTGTCTGTCTTTATAGATACACTTTTCGTGAATCCACTAACTATAAACATCACAATAATATTAATTAACAATGCGACTATACCTACATTCAAATCTTTTATATATTGCGGGAAACCCGGAAACATTGTAGCTATAGTAGAACCAGATAATGTGATATATGCAACAACTAACAACCCAATCCCCATCCCTGCAATCGCTCCTTGCTTCGTAATAATTTGCCGAGGAAACAAACTACATACAAGCGCAGGGAAAAGTTGTGTCACTATACTGTATCCCATTAAAAGAAGTGCCCCTATTGTTTCTCCTCCTTTAAATGTAAACAATACTGCTACGAGCGTTACTACAGGCACAAATAATTTTGCAGCTTTAGCAACTTGTCTATCTGAAGCATATGGGACCATCGTACGGTAAATATTTTTCGCTAACAATGTAGAAGCGGCCATAACAAGCATGGATGCTGGAACTAATGCTGTTAAAACTCCAGCACTACCAATAATCCCAATAAACCAAGGGTCAAAAGTTTGTAAAGCAAGACGAAATAATGAAAGATCTACATCTGCTCCCTTTAACCCTGGAACTTGTAATATAGCAGCAAAACCTGCAAAGAATACGAAAAGCAAAACTAAAGAATACAGTGGCATGATTGCCGCATTTTTACGAAATACTTTTTCATTTTTTGCAGAGAAAGCAGAGGCAAATGTATGAGGCCACATATAGAAACCGAGGGCCGTTAATATAATAGTAGAAACAAACCAAGAAATACTCATTCCTTCTTCAGGTAAAGATAAAAACCCTGGTTTCGCTGCTTCTACAGCTTCGAACATCGGCTGAAATCCTCCATAATAATGATACGGTAAATATATACCTAAAAACATAACGATGAATAGGATCATAACATCCTTCAAAGCAGCCGTCCAAGCCGAACCATGTATACCCGAAACCATTACATATATAGTTATAACAATAGCACCAATCCATACCGCAATAACAGGTGTCACTCTTCCATAGGAAGCTTCCGAAACGATAATTCCTAATCCCTTTAACTGTAAAACAAGATACGGGATAATCGAAATAACACCAATAATTGAAACAATTATCCCAAGCGTCTTACTCCTGTATTTCTTCGCAAAGAAATCTGATTGTGAAACGAGGTTATGTTCTTTTGCATACTTCCAAATTGGAGGCAATAAGAAATACGATAAAATATAAGCTAATGCACCATACCCTAAAATATAAAATGTAGGAGCTCCTTTACTATACGCCCAGCCACTTCCTCCTAAAAATGTGAACGTTGTATAAATTTCCCCTGCCATAAGGAGAAAAACGAAAATGGTTCCAAATCCTCTTCCTCCAA
Organism: Bacillus cereus; assembly: GCF_015071065.1. Lineage (GTDB taxonomy): Bacteria > Bacillota > Bacilli > Bacillales > Bacillaceae_G > Bacillus_A > Bacillus_A cereus_BA. The sequence continues at coordinate 15,151 of NZ_VOVA01000007.1, forward strand.
CTGACCATTGTTCTAAATTCATATCTTTTCCATGTTGTGCCCGAATCCCTAAAAATAGTGCTAGAAATAAAAATAAAATAATGATAAGTAATGCTATCATCCTATGTCCTCCTTATTAGCCGGATCTAATAAGTACACAAGACCCATACAAAGAGACGTAATAAGCACTGATAATAGTACCCAAAATAATAAAAATGGCATCCCCAATACGTAGGGAGTGACCGAATTTGCAAATACTGGTCCAATCACTAAACAAAGAACTGGAATAAGTGCTAGCACTTGTATTTTCTTCATCTCATTCTCCTTTACTTATAAAATTCATAATGGATGATACAAAGACTTCCATTCCAATTGGTAATGCGTCTTCGTCAATTGTAAAACGAGGATGGTGATGCGGATATACAATTCCCTTCTCTTCATTTCCTGCCCCTATAAAAAAGAATGTCCCTGGTGCCTTTTGTAAAAATGCTGAAAAATCTTCTCCTGCCATCGTTGGTTGTAAACGAACAACCCTTTCTCTTCCATAAAGCTGTAATGCCGTACGTTCAATAAGCTCTGTAACCTCATAATCGTTCACAACTGGTCGATATCCATATTCATATGAAAATGTATACTTAGCACCGTAGGATTCTGTAATATGTTTTACAATCCTTTCAAGCTTCTTCTTTGTTTCTTCTCTTAATTCATGCCTTAAACTTCTCACTGTCCCTTCAATCTCCGCTTGTTCTGGGATAACATTATGGGTTGTCCCAGAATGAAATTGCGTAACAGATACTACGAGAGAATCTAACGGGTTCGTGAGGCGAGATACAATTTGCTGGATTTGCGAAACAACTTGTGCACCGATGGCGATACTATCAACTGTTTCGTGCGGAATTCCAGCATGCCCACCTTTTCCCTCTATCTTAATTCTAAAAACGTCCGGTGCCGCCATCGCCGGACCATAAATTACCCCTACCTTCCCAACCTCTAACGACGCCCAAAGGTGAGCACCAATAATGTAATCCACACCTGCCATCACTCCCGCTGCGACCATTTCCTCTGCACCGCCCGGAAAGTTTTCTTCTGCATGTTGAAATAAAAAGCGAATCTCTCCTTTAACTTTCTCTCTTCTCTCTACCAACTTATGTACTACACCAAGCAATATTGCCATGTGACCATCGTGACCACACGCATGCATCACACCTGGATATGTTGAAATAAAATCAAACTTATTTTCCTCATGAATAGGAAGAGCATCCATATCAGCACGAACCGCGATAGTTTTACCAGACTGCTTGCCAATTAACCTTGCCATTACACTATATTTAGTAGGTCGCGAAACTTCTAAATACGGGATTTTCCGAAGTATGTCGAATACAAATTGAGATGTTTTTTCCTCTTGAAAAGATAACTCTGGATACTTATGAAAATGCCTTCTCCACTCAATCAACTGATTCTTTGATAAAACAAGTTCCTTTGCGACATCCATTTCTCTTCTCCCCTTCTTCACCAAGTTAAATGTTATTATAGCGTGAACCGTTAAGTTTTAAAAGAATCTTCAGAATTTTCTATAATAAATACTTAAAAATAAAAAGCCATCTCAAGATGACTTTTCATTTTTATAAAATGGTAATTGCTTGTTTCCCCATTTGCTCCCATGCCTTCTCGAACTCAGCTCGTGGAACAGCCTTACGTGGGTTATTTGCAAGAGGATCATTCATATATACGAAATTTTGATCGTATCCAATTACGATTGCACTATGCTCATAATATGTAATTTTCACTTCTCCTGAACTTGTTTTCCACGTCTCAAAGCTATCTTCTGAAAGTGGTTTAAACGTCGTATTCACAATTACCCATACAGGTGATCCCGAACTAATTACTTTATATAAATCTTGCACTTCTCTGCCCGTTAAATTAATTACTTTTTCAGGCACATATTTTTCTGCTAAATTAAAAATCGGTTGATTATACACACCGTATCCTAACTCAGATTTCGTATAGATATTTCCAACAAATCCTTCATGGGGATTTCCACGTAAACCATTTTGTTCAAATGGGACACGATGAATTTCACTAGCGAGTTGCATCTTATCTACTTGTACACCTTTATGTTGCAGTAGCATCGCTAAACTTGTCACTTCACAACCTCTAGGTAATTCAGGTAACTGTCTAATAAACGGAACCTCTGTAATCATTGCACTTTCTTTCATCTCAGAGAAAAGGTCTAACCGTAATTCTTGTGCCTTTTTCATAATTTTATCTTTCTCGAAAAAAAACACGCCAGCAAATATAATACCGAAAATAAAAATATATTTTAACTTTTTCATCATAAACCAAACTCCATTATATCAATTATTTTAAAGGCGCAACTTCTATCATTGTACCTTTCTTCTTACTAGTTTGCTAGAAAGATTCTATGAATTATTATTCACAAATATCATTTTAAAATTCTAATTATTTTTAATAAAAAGAAAAAATAATATACTTTTTTCGGAATATTTTGCTAAAACCAAAATTATCAACCTAGTGAAAGAATTACATTTCCTTCACTAGGTTAATAAACATTCTAAGGTATTTAGTCATAGTCAGTTTTTCTTTTACATACTCAGTTCACAACATAATAAACCGAGTATGTCTTTCATCCCCCACTAATGATTAAAAGCCCAGAATGAAATCAAGTTAACACATACAAAAAAATATGGGGAGGGGCATATGAATACACAAGCAGAATTAAAATACCGCACACCACTTTACCCAATAGTTCCAATCGTAGCTTTCACACTCAATTTCCTTACATTTGTTAGTTTAGCCTTCATTCCAGATCAGAGAATTGCTCTTTCTTGCGGGATTCCATTTTTGATCATTTGCTACATTTTATACCACGTAAAATATAAAAAAGTTGTCACATTTGAACAGCAAAGAAATATAACTCGGGAAATAAACTAAATATACAAAATATTCAGCTATCTTTCTTATAATAAGATAGCTTTTTTCTATTTCTTGGATATCTTGGTATAACTTTATTTAACTTAAAATTTTCACAATCACGTTTTTCTCTGGAAAATAGTTTACAATGTAATCAAGTTACAAATGATATTCACCTTAAAAAGTGTGCATTTGTGTCTATTTTTTAACAATATGACAAAAACTATTGCCAACTATAAATTAATAGGTTTATATTGTTTTATTGGCATAGTTTCAATCCAAGGAGAAAGGAGATTTTCAATCGTGCAACTAAAGAAAGCATTTTGGAAGTTGGCTTCGCTTCTTCCGTTATCATTAGTTCTGTTCCTCGGTGGCTGTGATAAAAAACTCGCAGTATTAAATCCACAAGGACCTGTTGCAAAGGCACAGTATGATTTAATTGTTTGGTCATTCGTGCTTATGTCATTAATTATCGCAATTGTATTCATCTTGTTTACAGTCATCTTGATTCGTTATCGTGAAAAACCAGAGAATATGGACTATGAGCCACCTGATCAACACGGTAACACATTATTAGAAATCATTTGGACGATTATTCCTGTTATTATCGTTATCGCATTATCGATTCCAACAGTTAAAGCAACTTATGCCTCGGAAGAGGTGCCGCAAGAGTCCAAACATATTAAACCAGTTGAAATTTATGTTACATCTGCAAACTGGAAATGGTTATTTAGTTATCCGGAGGAAAAAATTGAAACCGTTAACTATTTAAACATCCCAGCTGGTGTGCCAATTCAATTTAAGCTGACTTCTGTAGGTCCAATGAATGCTTTCTGGGTACCAGAACTTGGTGGTATGAAGTATACAATGGATGGCATGATCATGGACTTATATTTACAAGCTGACAAACCAGGTTCTTACCTAGGTCGTAGCTCGAACTTCTCAGGTGAAGGATTTACTCACATGGAATTCGAAGTTGAAGCAAAAACAAAAGAAAAGTATGACAAGTGGGTAAAAGAAGTACAAGAAACTGCTCCTAAACTAACAGAAGATAAGTACAACGATATTGTTAAACCTGGTGTAGTTGGTCGTATGACATTCTCTAGTCATCACTTAAGTTATGTAGATCCAAAATCACTTGAATATTGTGATTACAACTACTACAAAAACAAAAAATAATAGCTATTATTCCAACAGATTGGAGTGAACACAGTGAAGCTTGATGAATTTTTTGTCACAGGTGACCCGATTATTTACGGAGCTGACGCATCTATCGTTCTTGTGACATTAGCGATTCTTTTCGTACTAACAAAGTACAAAAAATGGAGATGGCTTTGGGATGAATGGTTAACAACTGTTGACCATAAAAAAATAGGAACCATGTATATTATCTCTGCCGTTATAATGTTATTCCGTGGTGGTATGGATGGTTTAATGATTCGTGCCCAGTTAACATTCCCAGATACAACATATTTAAATGCTGAACACTATAACGGAATCTTTACAACACATGGTACAGTTATGATTCTTTTCATGGCGATGCCATTCGTTCTAGGATTAATGAACGTCGTTGTACCATTACAAATTGGTGCTCGTGACGTTGCATATCCATTCTTAAATGCTTTAAGTTTCTGGTTATTCTTTATCGGAGCAATGTTATTCAACATCGCTTTCGTTATCGGTGGTTCACCAGACGCTGGATGGACTTCTTACTTCCCAATGGCAGGTACAGAGTTTACTCCTGGTGTAGGAAATAACTTCTATGCAATCGCCTTACAGATTTCAGGTCTTGGTACGTTAATGACAGGTATTAACTTCCTAGTTACGATCTTAAAAATGCGTACACCTGGCATGAAATTAATGAAAATGCCAATGTTTACATGGTCTATTTTAATTACATGTGTAATCATTATTTTCGCTTTCCCAGTATTAACAGTTGCTCTTGCATTAATGACATTTGACCGTCTATTCGATGCTCACTTCTTTACGATGGCGAGCGGCGGTATGCCAATGTTATGGGCCAACCTATTCTGGGTATGGGGTCACCCTGAAGTATATATCGTTATTTTACCGGCATTCGGTATTTTCTCTGAAATCATTAGTACATTCTCACGTAAACGTCTATTCGGTTACAGTGCGATGGTATACTCAATGGTTGCAATTTCTTTACTAAGTTTCGTCGTATGGCTTCATCACTTCTTCACAATGGGTGCAGGTCCAGCGGTTAACTCGTTCTTCTCGATTTCGACAATGGCGATTTCGATTCCAACCGGTGTTAAAATATTTAACTGGTTGTTTACGCTGTATAAAGGACGTATTCGTTTTACAGTTCCAATGCTTTGGTCATTGGCATTTATTCCAAACTTCGTAGTTGGTGGAGTTACAGGTGTTATGCTTGGAATGGCAGCAGCTGATTATCAATACCATAACAGCTACTTCCTAGTCGCTCACTTCCACTACGTATTAATCGCAGGTACAGTATTCGCTATGCTTGCCGGATTCACATTCTGGTATCCAAAAATGACAGGTCATATGCTAAATGAACGCCTTGGTAAATGGACATTCTGGATCTTTATGAGCGGATTTAACATCTGTTTCTTCCCAATGTACTTCCTAGGTTTAGATGGTATGACTCGTCGTATGTACACTTACTCTGAAAGCCTTGGATGGGGTTGGTTGAACCAAATCGCATCTGTCGGCGCAGTAATGATGGGTATCGGATTCGTAATTCTTTGTTACAACGTAATTTGGAGTGCACGTCATGGTGAACGTGACGTTACTGGAGATCCATGGGATGGCCGCACACTTGAATGGGCAACTCATTCTCCTGTACAACATTATAACTTCGCGAAACTTCCTGAAATTAAAGAAGCTGATGCTTTCTGGTTCATGAAAAAACGCGGAGAAACAATTACACCAACAGCTGATGAATTAAAACCAATTCACATGCCAAGTAACTCTGGTGTGCCTATTATTATGTCTGCATTCTTCGGACTTGCAGGTTTTGCATTAGTATTTAGCTGGTTCTGGATTGCAGCAATCGGTGGAATTGGTATTTTAGGTTGCTTAATCTATCGTTCATTCGATTATGATGATGGCTACTACGTAAGCGTTGATGAAATTAAAGAAACAGAACATATAGCATGAGAGGTGAAATGAAATGGCGGCTTTAGATAAAAGCTTACCTTTAGAATATCAATCTGAACAAAGCAGATTGAATATCCTAGGATTCTGGATTTTTCTTGGGGCTGAAATTATGCTGTTCGCAACACTTTTCGCCTCTTATCTAGTCCTTGCTGGTCGTACGGCAGATGGCCCAACACCAGCGCAACTGTTTGAAGTTAAAACACTTTTAATTCAAACACTACTACTTTTAACAAGTAGTTTCACATGTGGTATCGCAATTCACGAAATGCGTAAGCACAACCAAAAAGCAATGCTTGGATGGTTCATCTTTACATTACTTTTAGGTGCAGGCTTCCTATTCTTTGAAATTGAAGAATTTGTTATGTACGTTGGTGAAGGCGCAACAATTCAAACAAGTGCTTTCTTATCTGGATTCTTCGTTCTTCTTGGAACGCATGGTGCCCACGTAACAGGTGGTATCATTTGGGCAACTTGTGTTATTATCCAAATTTTAAAACGAGGTTTAACACCAGTTACAGCTCGTAAAGTATTTATTATCAGCTTATACTGGCATTTCCTTGATCTTGTTTGGGTCTTTATTTACACACTAGTTTACTTGAACGGGATGGTGGCGTAAATGGGTCAAAATAACAATCAAACAAATGCGCATAGCGGATTCCCATGGTCACACGTTTTCGGATTTATTTTATCGCTTGCACTAACGTTTCTAGCGTTATACGTAGCACTTTACACAAGCCTGCCACTTTCAACAATATTAACAACTATCATCATCATGGCAGTTGCGCAAGCGTTATTACAATTAATTATGTTCATGCACTTAAAAGAAGGAGAAGGAAGCATTCAAATTCTTACAATGATATACAGTTTCTTCGTTGCAGCTGCAACAGTTGGTCTTACTGTATGGATCTTCTTCTCAATGTAATTTGCATGATAAAGACTGCTGAGATTCCTCAGCAGTCTTTTTTTATTCTCTCCCCTATCACATCCACATTACGGAATTAACAACAGAATCATGAAAAATATACTTATTATGACAAATGTTAAGAAAACTCTTTCTTTATGAAATCGAATCCATATCCGTTGCTTTTCTACCTATTATATGGCTAAATAGGTACTATATTTATTTGAAGGGAGAGAACGCAATGGAACATCATTCTTCTGTTCTATCACTTATGGTTGTCGTCGCAATCGCGTTTTTCGTTCCCCTTTTGTTACAACGCTTTAAATTAAAAGCACTTCCTGTCGTTGTTGCAGAAATTATCGCAGGAATCTTTGTAGGTAAAAGTGGATTTAACATCATTGAGCCAGATATGTGGCTTCAAGTCTTATCAACACTAGGATTTATCTTCCTAATGTTCTTAAGTGGTTTAGAAATTGACTTTTCGATCTTTAAGCAAAAAGGGAAAAAGAATACGACAAACGAACCAAACACATTCCAAGCAGCAAGCATTATCTTCTTATTTATTTTCATTTTATCTTATGCCCTATCATTACTATTCGTATGGCTAGGATTTGTAGACAATGCAATGTTCATGACTTTAATTATTTCAACCATTTCTTTAGGTGTTGTCGTACCAACATTAAAAGAAAATAACTTAGGAAAAACAGCAATCGGGCAAATTATTTTATTAGTCGCTGTTATTGCAGACTTAGTTACAATGATTTTACTCGCTGTATTCGTCGGATTAAATTCCGAAAGTGGTCAAAGCATGTGGCTTCTACTTCTTCTATTCGTTGCTGGTATTGTAATTTACTTTGTCGCAAGACGCTTTAAAAATATTCCATACCTAGAAAGCTTAAAAGCCGGTAGTGTACAAATTGATACACGAGCTGTTTTTGCACTCATCTTAATATTAGTCGGATTATCTGAATCTGTTGGTGCAGAAAATATTTTGGGAGCCTTCTTAGCAGGTGTACTTGTATCCTTACTATCACCAAATGAAGACATGGTTGAAAAACTTGATTCCATTGGATATGGTTTCTTCATCCCTATTTTCTTCGTAATGGTTGGTGTAAATCTAGAAATATGGTCTATTTTTAAAGAGCCTTCTAGCATGCTAATGATTCCAATTTTAATTGTGGGACTCTTTATTTCAAAACTGTTACCATCATTAGTCTTACGAAAATGGTATCCACGCAATATCGTCTTAGGAAGTGCTATTTTATTAACCTCTACACTTTCTTTAGTTATTGCGGCTGCACAAATCGGTGAAAAGCTAGGCATCATTAGCCCAAGTTTATCAGCATCCCTTATTTTAAGTGCAGTTATTACTTGTATTTTTGCACCTATATTATTTAAAAAGATGTTTCCAAAAGTGGCAACACCAAAATCGAAAGTATCTATTATTGGCGCGAGCAGAATTACCCTTCCGTTATCACTTGATTTAAAACGTGAAGATTACGACGTAACATTATATATGATGCGTCAAAATAAAATAAATGATGAGGAAGCAATATCTCATGACTTCCCTATCGTGAAACTAGATGAAATCACAATCGAATCATTAACTGAACAAACAGCGTTCGAAGCAGACCGTGTTGTTGTTGCGACAAGTGATGATGAACAAAACTTATTATTAGCAGAACATGCAAAAGAATTAGGTGTTGAACACGTCATCGCAAGTGTAGAAGATCCCCTTCTACAAGAAAAAGCGACTCAAGAACATATCGCTGTATTCTCGACTATTAACTCTACACGTATTTTATTACGTGCACTTATTGATAAGCCAAGTCTCGTTCGCTTAATTACAACAGCAAATGAAACAGTACGTGAGGTTGAACTACGAAGTAATAAATATAACGGTTTAGCACTTCGTCGCCTTCCGTTTTTAGGTGATGTACTTGTCATTCAAATTTACCGTGGTAATAAAGCATTAATCCCACATGGTGATACGAAGTTACAGCATGGCGATACTTTACTTGTAACGGGTTCAAAAGAACATATTGATACAATGAAAAACATATTAGAATAGAAAATGCCCCTCACATAAATGAGGGGCATTTTTTCATTTTCATATGGTAAAATGTTACTATCACATATTATGAGGATGAATAACATTATGTCTATTTCAACTTTAGCTCTCTTATTATTAGCAGAAGTACTCGTCGCCATTATTCTCATCGGTATTAGCATTGAAATTTGTAGCTACGGATGGAAAAAATCGAATGGAATTAAGTACTTTTGTCTCTTACTTTCACTCCTTCTCGGAACCGCTAGCATACTAGGACTTCTCGTTGCACCCGCATATTTCTTCTTACAACTTATAGAAAAAGGCTTATAAGAAAGGATGATAATATGATTACTGTGAAACAGATTGATGCGTCTGAAACATATTTATTTCGTCAAACGATTTTGCGTCCCAATCAACCTTTAGAAGACTGTAAATACCCTTCCGACTACGAAACAGACACCTTCCACTTAGGTGCATTTATAAACGATGAACTTATTAGCATCGCTTCCTTCTCAAAAGAAATATATCCAGACTTACAAACTGGTATTCATTATCGACTACGAGGAATGGCAACATTACCTAACTTCCGAAATCAGCACGCTGGAAGCTCCTTAATTCAGAAAGCGGAACAAATCTTGCAAGTGCGTAACGCAAACATTCTATGGTGTAATGGCCGAATTACTGTAACTGACTATTACAAGCGCTTAGGCTTTCATGAACATGGTGAAATCTTTGAAATTGAACCGATTGGTCTTCATAAAGTTCTGTATAAAAAGATATAAGAAAAGCTTTCCCCAATACGGGAAAGCTTTTTTATATTTCAATCTTCACTTTTTATCTTTTTCATATATATGTATATAAACAAACTAGGAACTAAAAAACAAGCAAACATGATAAGTGCTGTTATACTCATTTCTTTTATCGAAATATCTGGTGTTACAATGATACAAATAGCTAAAATCCCAATAACAATACCTACTGGAATGAATAATAATTTCATGAAATAACTACGAGATACTCCCCCTGTATGCTCATACACTTCCACCGAATTTTTTAAGTTTAAAAAGTTAATAACTATTATCCCACCCATAAATATCATTAATAAATCCGAAACACTTTCATAACCTGCCCCTTGCAAGACGTAACGGTAAAAAACAACACCTAGTATGACGATATTTTGTAAGATGAAAGCTAGTCTAATATGTTTTAATCCCTCAATCATTAAACGTTCATCTTTCACAATTTTCACCCTATCACTCCTTTTCCTCCCAAAACAAATCATTCAATGTTTTATCTACCGCATAACAAATTTTTAAACATAAATCTAAAGACGGATTGTATTTCCCCTTCTCAATTAAACTAATCGTTTGCCTTGTAACGCCTACTTTTTCTGCTAATTGTTGCTGTGTTAAATCTAACTGAACACGCGCGACTTTTATTTTACTTACAGCCATTCATGTTCCTCCTCTATCTTTATAGTAACATATATATTCCATTAAGTAATTTATATTTTGCGTAACTAATTTCATTTTCACCTTATCCCGCATTAACCCCCACTGATTATAGTTTCACTTTATTATACACAAAAAAGGAGCCTCTCATAAGAAGCCCCCTCTCCTATATCTATATTATAAGAATAAATGACATCCAAATAAAATTGTAAATAAGTATAGTAACGGATGTACTTCCATTCCTTTCCCCTTCACGATTTTTAAAATTGGATACACTAAAAATCCGATTGCAATTCCATTCGCAATACTAGATGTTAACGGAATACCAACGAAAATTAAAAATGCCGGTAATGCATCTTCAAATTCATTCCAATTAATATCACGAATGCTTTGTGCCATTAAGCTACCTACTATAATTAAAGAAGGAGCTGTAATAGCTGCTACACTTGATAAAGAGGCAATAACAGGGCTAAAGAATGCCGTTATAATCGTTAAACAAACGACTACAATACCTGTCAATCCAGTTTTACCACCTGCCGCAATTCCAGCTGAAGATTCAATTGTCGCTGCTGTCGGGCTTGTCCCAAAGATAGAACCTGTCGTCCCGCCAATTGCATCTGCAATGAACGCCTTGCCAAAGCGCTTTTCAGTGTTATCTGTATTTAAACCTGCTTGTTTAATTAAACCAAGTAACGCACCTGTTGTATCAAATAAAAGTACAAGTAAGAATGAAAAAATAACTCCATATAAACCGTATTGAATTACATCTGAAAATGCATTGATAGGGTTTGAAACAATAATTCCTTCTGGTAAATGTGGCATTGCGACAATGCTATTTTCAAACCTTAATTGCCCTGTAAAGAAAGCAATAATCCCTGTCACAATCATACTAATAAACAACGCACCACTAACACGTAATACCATTAATACCGCCGCTAACACTAAACCAACTATTGTTAAAATAACAGCCGGTGAATGAAAGTCTCCAATTGTAACTAAGTTAGATGGATGATCAACGATAATACCCGAAAGTCGCAATCCGATAAAAGCAATAAATAATCCGATTCCACCTGCAATTGCATGTTTTAAACTGTCAGGAATTGCGACAATTAGCTTTTGCCTAAACGAGGTGAAAGATAATAAAAGAAAAATAATACCTGTTACAAATACTGCTGAAAACGCAATGACATATGTAATCCCCTCTGCCTGTTGAACAACAGAGTAAGCAAAATATGCATTCATTCCCATAGCTGGAGCAATAACAATTGGATAGTTAGCTAAAAACGCCATACATAGCGTTCCAACAACTGTCGCAATAATAGTCGCCGTAAAAGCTTGATCAAATGGTACACCTGCATCAGATAATATTTTCGGATTGATGACAAGAATATACGCAAATGTAAAAAAAGTTGTGATGCCAGCTAAAATTTCTTGCTTCACAGAAGTGTTATACTTTTGTAATTGAAACATACTTATGTACCCTTCCTACACCTGAATTATTATCACACATTCTTTTCTTATTAGTATGTGAGAAAATGTAATACTTAATCTTAACAATCAATAAAAAGAAGAGTCAATATATTCTCTAATAGTTAGAATTTTAAGTTTAAGTCTGACAAGCGCAGATATAGTACAGTGTATTATGATTATTTTTGTAGCATAACAGATAGAAATGTTTTATAATTTGAAATAGTTAAATATTTAGTGAATACATTCAAATATTGTTCACTCTACAGGGGGTATTCTTCTTATGCAGCAAACAAACAAATCTGAAACTTTAAACCGTGGTTTAAAACAGCGACATATTACCTTAATGTCTCTCGGTTCAGCTATTGGCGTTGGATTATTTTTAGGATCTGCCTCCGCTATTAAACTAGCTGGTCCTTCCATTTTATTAGGCTATATGATTGCCGGACTCGTTATTTTTTTCATTATGCGTGCGCTCGGAGAAATGGCAATTGAACAACCAGTTGCTGGCTCTTTTAGTAAATATGCAAATGATTACATCAGCCCACTAGCTGGGTATATTACAGGCTGGAATTATTGGTTTTTATGGGTTGTTACTTGTATGGCGGAAATTACAGCGGCAGGAATTTACATGCAGTACTGGTTCCCAGATATCCCGCGCTGGATTTGGGCATTACTAGCTCTTTTATTAATGAGTGCTTTCAACTTCTTATCTGTAAAAGTATTTGGAGAACTTGAGTTTTGGTTTGCTCTCATCAAAATTGTCACAATTATCTGTATGATAGTAGTCGGTGCTGGGATTATTTTATTCGGATTTGGAAACGGAGGCGTTGCAACTGGCATTTCAAATCTTTGGGAGCATGGAGGCTGGTTCCCAAATGGCTTCTCTGGATTACTGCTTTCCTTACAAATGGTATTATTCGCTTATTTAGGAGTCGAACTTATCGGGGTTACAGCTGGTGAAGCTCAAAATCCAAAGAAGACACTTGCAAAAGCAATTGATAACGTATTTTGGAGAATTTTATTATTCTACGTTGGAGCTCTATTCGTTATGATGGCAATTTATCCATGGAACGAATTTGGTGAGAAAGGAAGTCCCTTCGTACTAACGTTCCAGCAAATCGGTATTGCAAAGGCAGCAGGTATTATTAACTTTGTTGTTTTAACAGCTGCTCTTTCTTCTTGTAATGGTGGTTTGTTTAGTACAGGCCGTATGTTATTTACATTAGCACAGCAAAAGAAAGCACCGGAACGATTCGGTCGTTTAAATAAAAATGGCATTCCGAGTCAAGGGATTATAGCAACTACGATTGTTTTACTCGTTGGCGTTATGTTAAACTATCTCGTTCCTGCAAAAGTATTTACTTGGTTAACTAGTATTTCAACTTTCGGTGCAATTTGGACTTGGGGTATTATATTAGTCGCTCAAATTAAATTCCGTAAAAGTTTGCCTATGCAAAACAAACAAAAGTTAACATATAAAATGCCACTACACCCGTTAAGCTCATACTTCTCACTTGGATTCCTTGTCCTTGTACTAGGTATAATGGCGTATTCAGAAGATACACGAATTGCATTGATTGTCGGCCCAATTTGGCTTATTGGTTTAGCTATCGTGTATTACATGAAAGGGTTTCATAAGATTGATGAAACGCCTAATTCAAAAATTAGTTAAGTTCATGATCTCTTCCTATTTACTAGGAAGAGATTTTTTCATTATTCGCATAAATATTTTTCAATTAAATTAACGTTATCTTTACACTATTTAATATTTTCTATCTTTCTTTCCTAAAAAAAATAGATTACATTATTAAAGCACATATATTTATTATTAGGGGGATTCTTCTATGAAGAATAAAAAATGGATTACATTTTCTTTAGCAGCAGCAATTACACTTAGTATAGGAAGTTCGTACATTCCGTCTACTTATGCCGAAAGCTCCGTAGACCCAGCTCCTGAAATTGCTGCAAAAGTTGTAAATCAAAATAATGGGAAGAAAGTATTATTCGATAATACACACGGTCAAACGGCTGGGACAGCTGACTGGGTTATTGACGGAGGATTTTCTGATTTTGGAAACGGCATTGCCCAAAACGGATATCATGTAAAGGAACTTCGTAAATCAACACCTATTACATACGACGATTTAAAAGCTTACAATGTATTTATCGTTCCAGAAGCAAATATTCCTTATAAAAAATCTGAGCAAGATGCAATGTTACAATACGTACAAAATGGCGGTAGTATTTTCTTCATTGCCGATCATTATAATGCAGATCGTAATAAAAACCGCTGGGACTCCTCAGAAGTGTTCAATGGATATAGACGCGGGGCATGGGATAATCCAGCAAAGGGAATGTCTAATGAAGAAACAACTTCACAAGCTATGCAAGGAGTAGAAAGCTCTGATTGGCTATCCGATAATTTCGGTATTCGCTTCCGTTACAATGCACTTGGTGATGTTTCAGCTAAAAATATTGTCTCACCCGCGCAATCATTCGGAATTACAGAAGGCGTTTCATCTGTAGCAATGCATGCCGGTTCTACTCTTGCGATTACAAATCCAAAACTAGCGAAAGGTCTTGTTTACCTTCCAGAAAATCCTTCAAAATGGAATAACGCTGTTGATAGCGGTGTTTATAACGGCGGTGGTGTTGCAGAAGGACCTTACGCTGCTATTGCGAAAGTTGGTCTTGGAAAAGCAGCCTTTATTGGTGATTCTTCTCCCGTTGAAGACGCATCTCCAAAATACGTTCGTGAAGATTCCGGTCAATCAAAGAAAACATATGATGGATACAAAGAAGAAAACGATGCTGTTTTACTAGAAAATATCGTAAATTGGTTGGCTAAACAAGAGACATTTACTAGCTTAGATCAAGTTAATGGTTTACAGCTTGATTCACCTACAACTCTACAAACATTTGAACAACCAAACTTATCAACAGAACCACAACCAGAACCTTGGAGTGCGCCCAATGCAGGTTATCAATGGTTCAATACAAATACTTTTAAACCGGGTTCATACGGCTATAACGGTGCAGTGACAGCAAGTGATTACGTAATTACACATCCTAGTATTCTACCAAACAATGAAGTGTTCCAAATAAAGATTCAAGTAAATAACTTATTACCAAATACAACGTACAATAATTACTCTTTAGGTATCTTCACAACTGGCGGAACACAAGTGGCAAAAGTTCAAAATACCAATGGCACTTGGCCATCTGCTTTCGGATATAGTAGTACATTCTCTTTCACAACAAACATCTTAGGTTCTGCTGAAAAAATTGTGAGTGTACAATTGGATTCAAATACAACTGGACAAGCAACGCTTCGTCTGCGTCAAAATACAACAGCGAAATATAATGAGACTGTAACGATTGGTAAGAAGTAAAGAAAAGGCAATCCAAATGTGGATTGCCTTTTTTCACTTCTCTTCTTTCGAGAAAAACATTCTTGAAATAACAATACCTATACTACCAACGATTAAGAATAACACCGCTCTGATCATCATAGACACCTCTGGTAAGTCGAGAAGGAATAACTTCCCTACTGTTACTACTAATACGACTAGACCAGCATATAATATTTCATTCATCTGTCTATTCCGGCCAAACCAAACTGCAAATAACGCATATACCATCCATAGTAACGATACAGATACGCTAATTATACTTCCATCTGTAGAAAGAACTTCACCGATTCTAGTAATTGTAATAAATACAATGACCATTAACCAGTAGAGCGCCATAGAATAAACATATTTACCAAAACTCGCTAACACTTCTTTCGCTTGTATCATGCAATAATAGAACGTTCCTATTAAAATAATATGAGCGACAAATCCTGCTGAAATGAACTGATCAAACGGGCTAAAAATCGTCTGTATCATTCCAATCGCGTAAATCGTTGCACTTACATACAATTTAATATTTTGTTTTACTTTAATAGAAGTAACCATACCGAGGAAACCTTGTAGCAATAACACGATTGCTGCATTCACTAAACTGTACTCATATAAAATCGCTAAACTAAATGATCCCATTGCAAAACCGAATATAAGATTTGTAAATACAGAATGTTTATTCTTCCTATATTCAAGTGCGAACATAACAGCATGCACGCATGCACTTATAACTAATCCCCACGTTGTAAATTCAGGTATGTTTGCAATAGCTACAATAAATAAAACTGCATTCGCACTAAATAGCGCCAATCTTGCTTCTTGTATAAAACTTCTCTCCGAAAACATATGCCAAAATAACAGTAAATGAATTACGCCGTATACAGCCGTTAACTGTACTTGCAAATTCCCTACTAATATTGACATAACAGCAAAGAAGACAAATAGGACAATGGCAGCAACAACATAAGAAATCATATATAAGTACTTATAACGGTTTTTTAATGCATACCACAATAAACTGATTGTTAATATCGTCTCATAACTAAAGAAAATATACGTATTAGGCGTCGTACTATTTAACAAGAACGGAACGAAAAATGCTCCTACCGCTACAAAAATAGCAAGGTATTCCGATCTATATCTTTTTGCTAAATAAATCCCTAAAATAACCCATATAATGTTGCAGATAAATGCGATACTTGCAGGAATAAATTCATATAAATAATGTGCCGCAAACGTCGTTAAAACAATACCTGTAATACTTCCGCCAGCTAATACTAACCCTAACGCTTGCCGCTCTCTTTTAATTTGTATATCTCCTACATAATACAAACCGATAGATAGTGCTATGCCAAACACAATTCGTATCGCCGGTGTTAATAATCCAGTATCTACCCCTGCTTTAAATAGCCAAATAACCCCGAGTAGCATAATACCGACAAATATACGTGGTAACCACGTTTGGCAAAACTTTATAATATTAAATGGCTCTGGTTTAAAAGAAGATATATCTACTTGTTTTACCTCAATTTCTTGTACTGACTCTTTTATTGTAACTACATCCTCTTGCAGCTTTTCCCCCATTACCGTTTCAATATATTCTTTCTTTTCCTTACCAACATGTTGCTGAGCGTTTTCTACTTCTATTTCCCTTTGTTTTGCTTTCAACTCAAAAAGTGCTTCTTGAATCGTTTCAATCGCTGTTTCGAGTGCTTCTATCTTCTTATTTAAATCCTCCTTCATACGCTCCCCCCTCACTATAGACTTTTATAAAACCTATATATTACCAATTACCTTTATCATACTCTTAGTCTATTCATTTTCAATACTATTTTTCCAAAAAAAGAAAGGTGTTTTCCAAAATAGGAAAACACCTCTTACTTATTTATTCTTATTTATAGTAATACTAACAATTAAACCGAGGCAGACACCTACAAATGCCGGAACAATCCAACCTACACCTTCTGAATAAAACGGAAGAATTTTTAGTAGTGGTGTCCATTTATTCATCAGTACACTTTTGTTTAAAATATCAATCGCACTAAATAACGCTACGATTCCAATCGTTACCGAATATACGTATACATACTTCCCAATATACTTATGGAATAACCCTAAAATAATAAGCGTTAGTGCAACTGGATAAATAAATCCAAGAATCGGTACCGATACTTTTAAAATTTGCGTTAATCCTAAATTAGCTAAAACCATACTAACAAAACTTAATATAAATGCCCAAACTTTATAAGATACTTTCGGAAATACACTTGCGAAAAATTGACTGCAAGACGTAACAAGTCCGATTGAAACACATAGACAAGCGACAGTAAAAATAAGACCTAATAAAACTAACCCACCTTGTCCAAATAATGTCGTCATAACTTGTGCTAACACTTTCGCACCGTTATCAAATGTGCCCAACGAACCACTAATTGAGCCAACATATCCAAGAATGACATAAATAATAGATAATAAAAGCCCTGCTCCAATGCCAGCGATACTCATATATTTCGCTAAACCTTTATCATCCTCTACACCTTTTGCACGCAGAGCATTTGCAATAACAATCCCAAATATTAAAGCCGCTAACGCATCCATCGTTAAATATCCCTCTAAAAATCCTTGGAACATAGGAGCTTGTCCATAATTTCCTACAGGCTCTTTCACACTGCCTACTGATGTAAACATACTTTTTATAAATATAATGGCAATCATACATAATAATAAAGGCGTTAACACCTTCCCAAACAATCCCATTAATTTAGACGGTGATAAACTTAACCAGTAAACAATACTAAAGAAAATAGCCGTGTATAATAACAAGACTACGCTACCCGCTTCTGGGAACAACTGACCTGGTCCCATTTCAAAAGCTAAACTTCCTGCACGTGGTATACCAAGACCAGGTCCAATAAATAAGTACACAATACATGGAAAAATAATTGCAAATGAAGAATGAACCCTGCCCGATAACGTTTGAAAGCTCCCTGCTTTCGCAATAGCGATAACACCTAATATCGGAAGCCCTGTTGCTGATATAATAAAACCTAACAATGCAATCCACACATGCTCTCCTGCTTCGTATCCAAGGAAAGGTGGAAATATAAGATTTCCGGCCCCAAAGAACATAGAGAATAACATAAGACTAATAAGCAAAATTTCTTTTTTCTGTAACAATTTCATTTCTTTCTCCTTCTTCAATTTCATCTTGTATGAAATCCATTCCACATATAGGGAACACGCGACAATCCGCTTCCTTACAAAGAAAACATAGTCCATAGTCTATCACAAAAGAAACACCCATTCTATATCTATATCTCTTTTCCAATTTCTTCTGAAAAATCAACCTTTATTGACTTATAATAGTTAATAAAGTAAAATATTAATCATACAAAACTATTAACTTTGTTTTTTGCTTGTGTCAGGAGGAAAATATTATGGAATCAGCGATACAACTAGAAAGAGAACAACAAAGAAAAAAGAAACATCCTCCAGGTTTATACTTACTCTTCTTTACAGAAATGTGGGAAAGATTTAGTTACTATGGATTACGAGGATTATTAACATTATATTTAACGACAGCCTTAGTAAGCGGTGGTCTTGGGTTTAGTCCTGCATGGGCACTCTCCATTTACGGATTCTATACTGGAGCCTGTTATTTCACCCCATTAATTGGTGGATACTTAACAGACCGTTTCCTAGGTAGAAGAAAAGCCATCACAATTGGTGGTATAACGATGGCAATCGGTAACCTTACACTATTTGCCTTGCAAAGCCAAGTCGGCCTATACCTCGGATTAGCGCTTATTATTATAGGTAATGGATTCTTTAAACCGAATATCTCTACACTTGTTGGAGAATTATACGAAGAAAATGATCCAAAACGTGATAGTGCATTTACAATTTTCTATATGGGTATTAACGTCGGTTCATTTTTAGCTCCACTCGTTTGCGGATTTTTATCAGAAAATTTATTCAAAACAACAGTAGATGGCGTTGTTCATTTCGGATTCCGTTACGGTTTCTTAGCCGCTTCAATCGGAATGATCATTGGACAAATTTTATTTACAACACTATCTAATCGCTTCCTTGGTGATATTGGTAAAAAACCAACTCGCGATTTACAAACAACAGATGGACAACAAACAGCTGGAAATACACCATTAACAAAAAAAGAGAAACAACATACAGCGGTTATCGTCATTTTAACGTGCTTCGTTGTCTTCTTCTGGGCCGGTTTTGAACAAGCTGGTAGTTCGTTAACATTATATACAAACAAATTCGTTGACCGCTCCGTATTCGGATGGGAAGTACCAACGTCTTGGTTCCAATCGGTCAATCCATTATTTATTATTTTACTTGCACCAGCCATTTCAGCATTATGGGCGAAACTGGCAACTAGAAAAAATGGTGACATGAAAATCCCAACAAAAATGGGACTTGGTATGATCTTACTCGGTATCGGTTATATTGTTCTTGTTATCGCTACATTAAAAACAGGTAGTGACGAACATAACATTACAGAAAAAGCAAACTTACTATTTATCGTCTTTACGTATCTTTTCCATACGTTAGGTGAGCTATTCTTATCACCTGTCGGGCTATCAATGGTTAGTGCTCTCGCTCCAGTAAAACTAGCCTCTTTATTAATGGGCGTATGGTTAGCAAGCTCAGGTATTGCTAATATTTTAGGCGGACAGCTTGCAAGCTTCACAACTTCACTTGGATATGCTGAAGTATTCACAGTTATTGGCGCTGTGGCGATCGTTTTAGGTTGTGTTTTATTATCAATTTCTAAGAAATTAGTGAAATGGATGGATTAAAAAAAGATGAGGAATTTTCCTCATCTTTTTTTACGCTTTCTTTCCCTTTTCTATTGCTTGTTCATACAAGCCTTTATGTTCTTTATATTCACTTGGCACGAAACTCTTATAGAAGAACGAAAGCCAGCTGTCTCCTTTTTTATATCCTTCTTCTCGAATTTCCGCTGCCTTTTTATTTGATTTAAATCCTTCAGTAAACCATTTCTTTAATGTTTCATTCTTTTCATACTTAGCAGGAACTTTTAAGTCGTAGTTTTCAAATGCATATGTATATCCAGCTTTTTCCGCTGCCTTTTTAGCAGACTTATATCCCTTTTCATACGCAGTTTCATATGCTTTCACATATACATCCTTTTCAGTATTCCCAGGTTTCTTTTCAGCTAACTCTTTACCACCCTTTTCACCGAGTTCTGCTTGCTCTTTTTCGATTTTTGCTGTTCTCTCTTTATTCCCTACTTGGAAACCTTCTGCAAAGTTCCCCTTAAACTCAGGAGTAATTTGACTATCGTCCATTGCCTCTTGTGCTACCCCTTGCTCTTTACCTTTTTCAAAATGTGCTTTTTTCTGTTCTTCTAAAGACCATGCCGTAGCATACGCAGTTGTAAATGCTTGTTTATATGCATCTGACTTTCCAGCTAAATGTCCTTCTGCATTGTTTTTTCCTGCTTTAAAATCTGTCTCTCCGTTTTTTTGCCCTTCAGCTTGTCCCTTTTCAGCCTCAGCTTTACGCTGCGCTTCCTCCTGCTTACGTGCTTCTTCTGCTTTGCGCTGTTCTTCTGCAACGCGTTGTCTCTCTGCCTCTGCTTTGCGCTGTCTCTCTTCTTCTGCTTTACGCTGTTCTTCTGCAGCACGTTGTTTTTCTGCCTCCGCATTACGCTGCGCTTCTGCTTGTCTTTCAGCTTCTACAGCACCATTATTATTTTGGCTAGGAGCTGGACTCGTTGCACCACTACTAGAAGCTGGTTTATTGTGATAATGATATTCCCCGTACTGTAATCCCCATTTCTCACAATTTGTACGGCACGTATGTCCACCATTAGCATCTGTACGTCCTGGATGTGCATAAGCAGAAATTGGCGCTACCAATAACGCTACACTTGTTGTTAAAAGAAGTTTCTTCACCTGTTGTCTCACTCTTGTTCCTCCCAAAATCTAGAATCCTAACTTTATTATACATAAATAGAAAAATACTTAAATACAAACTAAAATATTCTATTATTTCTCAACATTGGTAAAAAAGAAGGTCAACTCTTTAAAGAGTTGACCTTCTTTTTTATTTCTGCGCCTTTGTTCCTACTAAATCACCAGCAACAACATAACGTTTAGAATTATCCTTCACAGATACACATGTAATAAGTGTCAGCTCATCTTTCCCATGATCCTCTACAACTTCCCACTTATCAGGAGTTACTTCAGATACACCAGTAACAGCATACTCATATTCGTTTTCATTATCATATAAATAAATTTTATCGCCTTGTTTCAAAGATGATATATCACTAAATAAAACACCTTTTTTAGACATGTTATGTCCTGCTAGTGCGTAATTCCCTTTTCCCATTACTTGATTTTCTTTTACAGTCCCTGCACCTGACAATAGGTTTTTCTCAGTAGAAGCTTTTAAAACAGGCAGTTCTACTGAAACACTTGGAATTGAAATACGACCGATTACTTGTTTTTTATCTAACGATGCACTCGCTACTTCTGCCAAGTCTGGTTGATTAATTTTTGAAGCATCTACAAATTCCGTCTCATGCTTTTCATAATCCATCTTTTGAACAGCCTGTACATTTTCAGTCTGTTTCTTTTCAGCCTGATATCCATCATAGAATGGCTTTCCGATTAATACACCTCCTACAACAAATAGAAGGATTGCTACTATACTATAAATTCTTTGCTTATTCATATACAATTCCTTTCCCTTACAAAATCTTACTCTATATAAAATGATAAAATAATATTGCTATATGTACAAGTATAAGCTGAAAAGAAACTTTCTTGCCGATGCAAGAAGGTTTCTTTTTAAGCCAATTTATTTCTGTATAGAGATACGTGAAATACTGTCATTTGAATTAAATAAATCAAATATACAACATATAAAGGATATGCCGAAATATATAAATTTGCTACAGGCGTAAATATTAATAATCCTAGTGCACACGGTAATACAAACCATAGTGATACAAATGTTGTTCGACATGCTTTATCTGTAATAACTTTCTCACGCTCATCCTCTTGAAGAAATAGTAAAGGAAACAATCTCAATGAATGTTTATTATATTTCTTCTTATGCAATCTTTTTAAAAATGCTAATATGATAGCTACAATAAATATTAATGCAAATGGCAACCAACGTATCGTTATTTCAAATGGGAACTTTTCAGTTTTAATAATATCAGCAAACTGTATATAAAAATCATAAAACTCTACAAATGCCCAGCATGCCAATACACTGTAAAATAAATTTATGATATATGAAGCAACAATTCTATTCATCCTCTTCCCCCTCCTTATTTAAAACAAACACATCTTCCATCTTTAACTGGAACACATCACAAATCGTTAACGCTAGTAACAATGAAGGAACATAATCCCCTTTTTCAATTGCAGCGATTGTTTGTCTCGTCACCCCAACCTTTTCTGCTAATACACTTTGCGTAAAATTAAAGCGAGCTCTTAATTCCTTCACTCTGTTTAAAATGGTCAAATTTACCACCCCTTACCATTATTGTATGCCATCTTTAACAAAATGTAAACTCAACTTAACATTATTTTTACAAAAAAATCCAACTTTACATATTGTAAAGTTGGATTTCGTTTTAGTTTAAAATTGTAACTTTAACACTTCTTCTGCCCCAATTATTAGCTGTAGCTGAATCTGGCATTAATAAATCAATTATATGACCTTTAATCGCACTACCAGTATCTCCAGCAATTGCTGTACCATAATTTTCCACATATACAGTAGAACCTAATGGAATCACAGCTGGATCTACAGCAATTAGTTTCATGTTTGGATTTGCAGTCAAATTATGTCCTAACTTAGACTTTACAATTTCACCCGATTTATAGCCATTTTCAGATGGATCAGCTGTATAAGCAGTTGCTGTTACATAAAATTCTTTTCCACCTTGAGCTGGTTTTGGATCCGGCTTAGCTGGTGTTGTATCTTTAGCTACAGGTTCAGCTGGTTTATTAGCTTTTTCTTGTTTTTGCTTTTCAGCAATTTCCGCTTGTGCTTTCGCTAAAGCTTCTTGCTCAGCCTTTGCAGCCGCTTCTGCTTTTGCACGCTCTTCCGCTGCAATTCTTGCTGCTTCTTGCTCACGAGCAATCGTTTCTTGTACCGCCTTCATATTTGACTCAATTTTAGCTTTTTCTTCCGCTGCTAAATTAAGTTGGCTTGCAACCTGATTATATTTAGCTTGAACTGCTTGTAAGTTATCTTGACGTTTTTTCAAGTTATCTTGCAAATCAGCTTGTGCTTTTGCTAATTTTTGTTTATCTACTACTAAAGATGCTTCTTTTTCGTCAATCTCTTTTTTATCTTCTTCAATTTGACGAAGATCTTGTTCTTGTAGACGTAAAATCTCTTTATCTGCTTCTAGAATAGTAGTAACTGCGTTCATACGTTGTATGAAATCTGCAAAGTTTTTTGATTCTACAACAACTTCTACTACTAAACTCGTATTTGAGCTATTTTGAACAGAAACCATACGTTTTTTCATAATATCCTTACGAGCAAGGACTTTATCTTCTAAAACGATAATATCTGCTTTTTTTTGTTCAATCTGCTTATGTGTTTCATCGATTTTACGTTGAATAGCAGCTTGATCCTCTTTATTTTTTGCAATTGTATTATTTAAATTATGTAGTTCGTTTTCGATACCTTGAATTTCTTTACTAACAGCTTGCTTCTCTTGCTCTTTCTTCTGCATATCTGCATCGTTTTGCTGCAATTGCTGTTGCATATTGTTAAGTTTCTCGTCGTTTGACTCTGCTTTTACAGCGACTGTACTAGAAAGAATAATAATTCCTGCTAATACTAGACTACTGATTCGCTTAAAATAGTTCATAATCCGACTCCCTTCTTATACAGTTATACATGATTTATTTTACAGTTTGTTTACAGAACCATTAAATACAGTTTATTTTTCATGACAAAAAAAGGGAATTATGAATAAAATGTAATAGATTCTTAAATATTTAACAATTCCTATATTTAAAAATTATAAAAGATGCTAAAATCCAAATATAGAGAAAATATAACTTCTAAAGGCGGTTGAGATAAATACATGTTTACTCAAAAGAAAGCACTCCAACATAAAATTGATCAATTAGAAAATCGTATACAAGAACTAGAAACAGAATTAAAACAAAAAGATATTGAAAACCAAGAGACTATTTCTTCTATCCACGACCGTGTACAAAGCGTTGTTCAAGAGCATCAACTTGTAAATAACCAGCACCATACACTCCAAAATTTAATTCAACAATTAAACTCATGTTTTGAAAATGTTTCAACACGTACGACACATTCCAATGAATTAAATAGTGAAATGTTACAAAAAGAACAAAGCTTAATTCAGTCTATTGAAGAAATTATCGATTGTTCTAATGAAGGAAAAGAATCTGTTCACCGTTTACTTATTGTAATTAATAAATTAGGTGAACAATCTCAGCGCACTTCTAATAGTATGAATCATTTAAGCGAGCGCTCTAAAGAAATTGAACAAATAGTAGAAGTGATTCAAAACATTGCTGCGCAAACAAATTTATTAGCGTTAAATGCAAGTATTGAAGCTGCACGTGCTGGAGAGCATGGAAAAGGATTCGCTGTTGTTGCCAATGAAGTAAGAAAACTAGCAGAAAGCACAGCAGAAAGTACAAAAAATATTGGCAATTTAACGAAAAAAATCCAAGAAGAAATTGAAAAAGCGTACGAAAATACAAAAGATAATTTACATTTAGTTGATGAAGGTGTAGAAATGAGCGCCGATACTAACGCTAGAATTGAAAATATTTTAATAATGATTCAAACATTACAAAGTGGCGCTACAAATGTTATTAAAGCTATCGAAAACCAAAAATCTTGTAATGATGATATATTACGAGAATTTGCAAATACACAACAAATGTTCCAAAAATTAAATACTACTATTATGAATCATATTCATGATGCTGAAAAAGTCGATGTTCAATTAACTAAAAGTCTTCAAGAAACAGTAGCTTCTCATTAATAATAAAAATCCCTTATACTGCTATAAGGGATTTTTATTATATTTCGAATATTTATTTCTTCTCAATATTCACCCTCTCTTTTGTTATAATGGAAAAGTTGTTTCTTTCGATTAATAAACAAGGAGGTTATTATGGAACAATTTTACTACATTTTAAAGTATTTAATTCTTGGTCTGTTCCAAGGGCTAACAGAACCAATTCCGATTTCTTCAAGCGGTCACCTCGTTTTAGCACAGCATTTGCTAGGACTAAAAATAGAAGGGTTTAGCTTTGAGCTACTTGTAAATTCAGCTTCATTATTAGCTGTATTACTTATTTATAGAAATGACTTAATTCGTCTAACAAAGAATGGTCTATCTTATATATTCACAAGAGCAGAAGATGCAAAATCAGATTTCTTCTTTATTATTTACCTTGTTATTGCAACAATTCCAGCAGGTGTAATTGGAGTTTTATTTAAAGATTATATCGACCACTATTTAAAAGGTGTGAAAATGGTTGGGATTTCCCTTCTCATTACTGCTATCGGCCTTTGGATTATTCGAAACTTACGTGGACGTAAAAATGATGGCGACCTTTCTATGAAAGATGCAATCATTATTGGTCTAGCACAAGCTTGCGCACTAATTCCTGGTATAAGCAGATCAGGTGCTACAATCGTAGCGGCAATGTTACTTGGTATGAAGCAAGAAACAGCTCTTCGCTTCTCATTCTTACTATACATTCCTGTTAGCTTAGGTGGTTTATTGTTAAGTATTACAGACATTGCAAACGATCCAAATTTAGATACATTATTTGTACCTTATATTGTTGCTTTCATCGCAACATTTGTCATGACATATATTTCATTAAAATGGTTTATGAACATTATGGCAAAAGGAAATTTAAAATATTTCTCTTTCTACTGTATTATCGTAGGTGTGCTAACTATCATTTTCTTATAAAGTGAAACTTTAATCAGTGGGGGTTTACGGGCAGTTGATCTCCCACCTAACTTCTTCGCTCCAGCTGAATTTTGAGGTGGGAGTCTTACAGCCCGCAAATAGCGGGATAAAGTGAAACTTACACTCTTTAAAGCAAGTCATTCTATTAAAATAGGATGACTTGCTTTTTATATTTCAAATTAAAATAAATCCCATTATTTACTTTGAATTTTCCGAATAGCATAACACCAATTATCCTCACTACTTTCCCTTACATGTATAAAGAAAATATAAGCTCTCTCTTCTATCCTGTTTTTTATCATTATCGAAAAAGAGGTGTTCGCATGTTTATTGTTACTAAAC
The DNA here is from genome assembly GCF_015071065.1 of Bacillus cereus. Classification (GTDB taxonomy): domain Bacteria; phylum Bacillota; class Bacilli; order Bacillales; family Bacillaceae_G; genus Bacillus_A; species Bacillus_A cereus_BA. The sequence continues at coordinate 41,831 of NZ_VOVA01000007.1, forward strand.
TTATTCATATTAAATATGGCTATGAAAATGAAATATTTCATTCGCTTAGACAGCATTATCCATCGTCTGGCACACAAGGTTTTATTAACATAGAATTTTCGCACATGCATCGTACAGATGATGGCGCTGAATATATGGTTCGTATGTTATGGAAAACACAACAATATTATCATGAGTGGATTTCAAAAAGAAAGAGCGGTGAAACGTGGAAACACCAAATGCAACATTACATCCTTTCTTCCAAATCCAATGCTACCTATATGAAATAAAAAACCTCTTACTGCCCCCATACAGTAAGAGGTTTCTCCTTATGCATAAACTTTCTTTTCCTGACAATACAGGCGAATAACATGTTTATTATTTTGAAATACATCATGTGTTAAGCGAATAATAATAAAGTTTCGTTTTGTGTTATCATCATGGACAAAAATCTGTTCCCCCTCTTGAAAACGCCATGCACTTTCAAAAGTCGTAATATGACCCCCGCTTACTGAAAAAAGCTCATATTGCATATCATGTACCTCTCTCAATTTATATCATTATAATATCCTTATATTAAATTTAGTATAACGCAAATCCTATATAATTTGTGATTTTTTCTATTTCAAACTAATATATCTTTGTTAGAAACTCTTTTTAAGGCTATAATAATAGACGTATTTTTATTAAAAGGAGCTTCATTTTGACTGCATATTTATTTCCAGTAAAAACAGCATTTATTTTATTTCCTATTTTAGCAATGTTTCTCTTAATTCCTTTTTTAATATTTAATTATCGAAAATACGGTTATTTAAATAAATGGCGCTCATTTATTTTATACTCATTATTACTTTACTTATTAAATGCCTATTTTCTTGTTATTTTGCCGTTACCACAAACGTACGATACTTGTAGCCTACAACCTGCTAATACACAGCACATGCAACTATCACCATTTTATTTCATACAAGAGATTAGTAATCATACATCGACAATTTTAACGAAACCAGCTACTTATTTCTACTTATTAAAAGAATCTGCATTTTTACAAGTTGCTTTTAACGTTCTACTAACCGTTCCATTCGGTATTTACTTACGTTATTATTTCCGACGTAGTTTCTTACAGACTATTTGTATTTCTTTTTGTCTTTCACTATTTTTCGAGCTAACACAGGTGACTGGATTATACGGTATATATAATTGTGCCTATCGCTTATTCGATATCGACGATTTGTTTTTAAATACATTAGGAGGAATCATTGGTTTTATTATCGCTCCAGTATTTACGTACTTCCTTCCGAAAGCAAGCGAATTGGATAGTCATATTGATTTGGAAACAAAACCAGTCGGATTCGTTCGTCGCCTTATCGCGATGCAAATTGATTGGATTTTCTTATCTATCGTTGTACCGGTCATTAAAAACAAAGGAAATTCTATCTTTATTTCTAGTATTCAATCTTACACAAATGTGTATGAACTCATTTTCATTACGTGTTCGATCTTTATTTATTTTATTATCATTCCATACTTTACGAATGGAAGAACAATTGGAAAAGCATTACTTCGTATTTACGTGAAAGGAAAATCAGAACGTATTACAATGAAGGAATTATTCATTCGTTACGGTATATTCTATTTTGTTTTAGGTGGAATCAATTATATTCTTTCTAGTAGCTCTATTTTAAATCTTACAGAGCCTTTAGTATTACTGGTTACATTATTGTTCCAATTCGTAATTAACGGCCTATTCATTATTCATGTTTTATTGCATGTATTTAGCCGTGATAAATTACTATTTTACGAGCATATCAGTCATACAAGAAATGCAATTACACTTAAAAAAGCTGACAAATAATAATTTGTCAGCTTTTTTTCATAATCGTAAATAACTTTTCTGTATAAGGGCTTAAAAACATTCCTGTTTCATCTAGTGACTTCCTCATTTTTAGAAACGAATGCAATTCTGGATATATATTTTGTAAGTTTTCGTACGTTAACGTATGCATTTTCCCCCAATGTGGGCGCCCTTCATACTTTAGAAAAATTTTCTCTACTTCACCAAAATAAGCGGCATACTTCATACCTTTATACATATGAACTGCGATATACGCCGAATCTCTTCCATATGCTGGACTGAGCCATATATCATCACCTCTCACGTAGCGGCATTCAATCGGGAAGTGCACCTTATACTTTTTCTTTTCAATACGATTTGAAATTTCTTCTACAACAGCCCTCATATACTTTGAAGGCACACTGTACTCCATTTCATAGAATGGAACCGTACGTGATGTAGCGAATACTTCATAGCTTGGACCAATTATTTTTGTGTTTGGTACAGCCTTAGCTGATAATCGGCTTACTCCTTTACTTATAGAAGGAAACCATTTACACCCTTTAGATAACAAAGAGAACATCCTATTTTCAAGTAACTCCACCTTTAGTTTATGCCATTTCAAATCACTTTCTTTACTCATTGTTTCATTTGTAAATTTCACTTGCACCTCATCTGAATAAGGAAAAACAAAAAATTCAAAATGACGATTATTCTTGTATTCTTCTAGCTTGTTCATCACAGTAGATAATGACTGTTTTTCGCTTTCATAAACGAGAGAATACGCTGGGATAACCTTCAATTTTATCTTTACAATGATACCTAGCATTCCAAGCGACAACTGAAATGCTTTCCAATATTCGGCATTCTTAGTTTCTGAACAAACTATACTCTCACCTGTTGATAAAACTGCCGTGATCTCTATAACTTGTGTTGATAAACTCCCAAATGTAACACCCGTCCCATGAGTTCCCGTACTAATCGCTCCCGCAATAGATTGTGAATCAATATCCCCTAAATTTTCTTGCGCATAACCTTTTTCCTCAAGTAACTTCCCTAAATCATGTAACTTTGTTCCTGCCCACACTTCAACAATCATCTTCTCTGCATCAATATTTGCAATGCCCTTCAATTCATCTAAAGAAACTAAAATTTCTTCCGTTTGCACGAGAGGTGTAAAAGAATGCCCTGAACCGACAACCCGAATTTTCTTTCCCTTTTCTCGCGCAAGCCCCACCACTTCTACTACATCTTGTATACTTTCTGGATACATCGTATAATGCGGAGTTCCTTCTACATTCCCTGTCCAATTTCTCCATTTTTGTCCCTTTATAGAAAGCATTGGCCATCCCCCCGATATGTTGAATACTCCCCAACGATCTCTCCTTTTTTAACACGATATAAAAAAGGAAAACGCTCACATAACTCTCCAGCTTTACTATGGCGAAACAAGATAGAATCTCCTATATCCACTCGTTCCTCACCGTTATAAAAAATTGGCGTTTGCACTTCACCAGCACCTTCTAAAGCTAATAGTTTTGCACCATTTGGTCGCCAAACCTCAGGCTCTTTATCTTTACCAACTGCACCTGAGGCAATATATCCACCACCTAGGCAAGTATAAGTAAACGGAGCTGGTTTACGCACAACTGGTAAAGCAAATCCGACAGCTGGATGAAATTGTACTTCTTTATAATAGTCAAACAGTTTTGGGGAATAAAAAGCAGAACCTATTGTAATCTCTGAAATTGAATTATCTCGCTCGGTTGTTTTTATACTTCCTGTTCCTCCCCCATTTACAAACCTTAGTTCAATACCAAGGTTTTGTATTTCTTTTACGATACATCCTCTTCTTTCTTTAACCTCTAACACTGATTTCTTCTTTAAATACGAAACCACTTTACTTTTCATCCATTGATTCGGTATATGATCCCCCACCCCGGCAATTTGAGCTTCATATCCCATTACACCATCTAGTATTAAATATGATGAGCCCTCCACCTTTTCTACTATTTTCAAAGCGCTCCGCACATCTTTTACCGGGGATCTTTTTACACCAAAATGAAATTTTAAAAAACGACTACTCATATCAATATCCAAACAAACGCGAAAACAGCCTTTAGACTTCTCAGCAATTTTTTCTAAATAAACAATATGGTCTTCACAATCCACCATACAAGTTATAATGAGCCCTTGCTTTGTCAGTAAACTAATTTCATGTAAAGCTCTTTCATCATAAACAGGATATCCTAGCAGTAAATCATTAAATCCTTGTTCAGTTAAAAACAAAGCTTCTCTAGGTGAAAAACACATAATACCTTGAAAACGATTATTTGCAGCTAAAATCCTTTTCATAATTGGAACAGAGCGTAATGATTTACTCGCTATACGAATCTTCTTATCTCCACTTAACTCTATAATCGATTGAATATTCCTCTCTAAAGCCACTTCATCTAAAAATGCACAAGGTAATGGAACTTCCTTAAAAATTCCTCTATCCACATTTTTCTCTCCTCTTCTATATATGTCTTATATATATTGGAAAGAAAGAATGATTTTCCTGTTTTCAAATAAAAAAAGTTTCTTCTTCACGAAGAAACTTTCTTAAGACTACTCTACTTCATAGAAATAGTTGCCTCTACTGGATAATGATCTGAGTAATCATTATACTTATATTTTTGCAACCATGATGTAACGGACCATTCTGGAGACTTTGGCTGTAACACTTTATTTTCTATACGTGCGGGATTTGCATGGTCTTTACTAGAAACAATGTAATCTAAATATTCTGCTGGGGCATCTGGGAAATTATACTTTGCAATACTATTTGTTGTTGCATCCCAAGTTGCTGTATGTCCTGCATAAGATGGTATAGACGCATGTAATGATTTAAACATCGATGCATACTCTGAATTGCTATTATTCTCAGCATTTATTTTATTTACATTCATATCACCACCAATTAACACATACTCGTTATTTGGTATATTTTTATTTTTAATAAACTCTTGAATTTCTTGTAGCTGTTTTGTACGTACAGATGCTGGCAAAGTTTGTCCACACATATTATCTTCAGCTTGTAAATGCGTCCCAATTACATGAACGAAACGATCATTTTTCTTAATTTTTGTGTATACAAATCCTTTATTCGATAAGTTATCTGGCCCGCAGCCTTTTTCGAATACATATTGAACCTTTTCAACAATTGGCCATTTACTTACAATAGCTACACCGCCATCTTCAGGGGTCGAAGATGAATAGTTACCTAACGTTTTATCCCATTCGTTTCCGTTACTACGACCTAATACCGCTGTTTGGTTTGGATATTCTTTCTTTAAATTCCCTAACAAATGATTTGAAGCGTTATTATCAAATACTTCATTTAATATAACAACATCTTGATTTTTCATATAATCCGCTGCCCCAATTAAATCCGCACGCTCATTTTGTCCCCAGTTTGGATATAAATTCGTTGATAACATATATACATTATGAGTCATCACTTTCAACGTATCATTTTGATTTGTAGACATTTCCGCTTGAGCAGAAGATCCGCTATATAAAGCTCCTAGAACAATCCCAAAGCCTAGTACACCTTTTAGCAATTTACTTTTCACAATTCATATCCTCCGTTTACTGTATAGTGATAAAAAGGCCAAATACTCTATTCTGAGATTTGACCCTTCTCCAATACTTAACGATTTCCGTACGTATCAAACCAAAGCTGAATATATCCAGCCGTTACGCGTTGCGCATCCATTAAGCGCTTACCTGTTGTTGGTGTAACTTCAGCACGCCATTTATCTGCATATTCTTGTGATACAGCTGCTTTCACGAACCAATCTTTCGTATTATCATTTACAATGCCAGAGTAATCTTGTTTCGCAGCTACTGCCGCTCCATGAATCCAATCTTCTGGATTTGTACCTTTCCAGTTCCAATATCCATTTCCATCCGTTACTTTATAATTATCTTTGATCGTATCTACAAAGTTTTCATATTTAGAATGGAACCCTTGTGGATACGAAAGATTTGTAAAGTTTGCTGCATGCATCGGTTGATTTACATCCCCTAAATAATGAAGAGATAAACCCAAATAGAAGAATGCTTGTTTCATATCTTTATTTTTGTATGACTCACCTGCTAATTGGAAATATTTAGCTCCAGTTTCCTTTGCCTGCTTTGCAAATGGAATATAAGTTTTTCCATTGTCAGGGTCATAGAAGTGTGAAGCAAATGTGCTATTATCATAATAAGGATTTTCATAGTCAGCAGCATAAATACCGTTCTCTAACTCCGTACGCCATTCATTTAATAGTGCAACTTGATCTTGTTTTACAAGTGTTGTATTACGAGACATAATATCCATTGCACGGTTTACAATCCATAAATGAGAGTTTACGCCTTCTTTATGCTTATCTTCAGCAGACCAGCGCGGAATAACTCCAACTCTCTGTCCTCCATCGTTTTCATGAGCAAATGCTACACTTTGTAACGGTGCTACTAACGTAATAGCTGCTGCTAAAGCAAGAACTTTCTTTTTCATCTGAAATCCTCCATTTTATAATTGAATTATTGTTCATATTTTGTTAGGATCCTATGATGTCTTCCGGTTAACCTATGACTAGAATATCCCACCTTTCACAAAATTTCTATCAATAAATTAAAATATGCAAATGTTCATATCATTATAACTTTATACATAGTGAATATAATGAATGAATACACTTACATTTTAATAAAGTATTGTTAAGCTACTGCAAATACTTGTCTAAACTAATGTAAAAAAAGAGTAAAGCGATTAACCGCTTTACTCTTTTTTTCTTTTCGATAATATACTTGGCAGTTGCACATTAACTGCCAATTTATGAATAAATCCAAACACTAATCCAATCCCGATAAATATGTATAAGATCGTAAATACCTTTCCAAAATCAGTTTGCGGACTAAAATTTCCATCACCGACAGTCGTCAACGTAACCACACTAAAATATAAAGCGTCAAGAGGACGTAATCCTTCAACTGTACTATAAAAAATCGTCCCCGATGTTAATGTCAAAATTGTTAATACGAATAACACTTGAAACTCTTTATCTTTCCATGCTCGTAAACAGGCTCTTAACATCCGTTTCAATGTCAACATAAATGAAAGCATTGGACTTCCCCTTCCAAACAAAAATACCTTTAGTTAAAGGAAAGTCTATCACCTTTCAGTATAGAAAAAAAGTAGCCCTTTTCTATTTCTAGAAAAGGGCTACTTTCTTCTATTATATATTATTTAGGTGAAACAAGAATTTTCACTTGTTTTTTATCTTTTACAAGTGCTTCAAAGCCTTCTTCAACAACTTGATCCACTGTGATTTTTTTCGTAATTAATTTCTCTGCTTGAATTTGGCCAGAGCTAATTAATTTAATAACAGCTGGGAATATATGACGATATCCAAGAATACCGATAACTTCTTTTTCTTTTAATACAAGGTTATTCGGAGTAATTGTCGCATCTTTTTCCCACACACTAACAATTACAGTTTGGCCTTCAAAGCTTGTACTTTCAATTGCTTGACGAAGTACAACTTCAACACCTGTTACTTCAAAGCTAACATTTACACCTAAACCATTTGTTAAGTTGCGAATTTCTGCTAGCACATCTTGAGTTGCTGGGTTTAATACGTAATCAGCACCTGCTAATTTAGCTAGCTCTTGACGTTCTTTAGAAAGTTCCACTGCGATAACAGGTGTTGCTCCTGCTGCTTTTGCTGCTTGGATTACAAGAAGCCCGATTGGGCCACAACCAAATACCGCTACAGCTTCTCCCTCTTTTAATTTACTTTGACGTACTGCATGAACTGCTACTGCTGCTGGTTCTACAAGCGCACCTTGTTCATACGTCATTTCATCTGGAATATGATGAACCATATCTTCTGGTACTACTGTATATTCAGAGAAACCACCGCCATCCCCGCCAAGACCATGGAAAACAAGTTGTTCACAAACATTGTAATGTCCATGTTTACAAGCTTCACATTTACCACAAGAATAAATTGGTTCTACAACAACGCGGTCTCCCACTTTATGAGATGTAACTCCTTCACCAATTTCTACTACCTCACCACTAAACTCATGACCTAAAATAACCGGTGCTTTTACGTGTGTTAATGGATGTTCTTCTGTCGGAATAAAAATAGGTCCTGCTAAATATTCATGCAAGTCTGTCCCGCAGATACCACACCATTTAACTTTAATCTTCACTGCTCCTGGTCTTACAGTTGGTTCTGGTACTTCTTCTACTCGTACATCATGTTGATTATGCCAAAGTAATGCTTTCATTTTATACATCCCTCTCTATGTATATACTTAACCTGGTGAAGTTTACAAATCTATTATAATACTTTCATCCATATATTTCAAAAAAACAATCTCATTTCCACTAAATTTTAACAAATAACGTTCAATATTTTGTCACTTTGTACTTTTTTCCACATCTGTTAATGCTAATTTCATTGCAGTTGAAATTAGCATTATGCCATAATAGCATAGGAGAGGTGAATATCGCTTGAAATATTTTATTTACTTTATTGTTATCGTAGCGTTTTTAGATACATTTTCACAATTACCTATTATGAGTACTTTCGCTCAAAGCCTTGGGGGAACCCCTCTTGTTATCGGGCTAGTTGTCGGTATGTACTCATTCGCTAATATGATCGGTAATATTATTGCTGGAGCCGCTGTCGATAAATTTGGTGCAAAAAAAATCCTTTATATAAGCATGGGAATTACGAGTTTCATAGTCTTGTTATACACCGTTGTTCAAAGTGGTGAACAACTATTAGTTGTGCGCTTTATGCACGGTTTTAGTGACGGATTTTTAATTCCTGCTGCCTTTACGTTTTTATCAAAACAAACAAATTCAGCAAGGCAAGGTAAGGCAATGGCTCTATCTGGTGCTGCTGTTGGAACAGCGGCAATCGTAGGACCTGCTTTCAGTGGTATTATGAAAGCAACAGCTGGTATAGAGTGGGTGTTCATTACCATTTCTATTTTAATGGTCCTTGGTACAATCGTATCTCTATTCTTCTTACCAAATAACGTATCAAGGAAAGATACATCAAGAACACAAATGATGAACAAAGAAGATATGATTGAACTATTGAAATCAGAACCGTTATTACAAGCATATATTGGTGCTTTCACACTAATGTTTTCACAAGGGATTGTCACTTATATGTTACCAGTAAAAGTTGAGGCGTTAGCACTTAAAGCATCTACAACAGGCATGATGTTAAGTGTATTCGGAATTACCGCTATCCTCTTCTTCTTACTGCCAACAAATCGCATTTACGATCGATTTAATCGTTCAAAACTAATGCTAATCGGGATTGCAGTAATGGCACTAGCGTTATCTTTACTCGGATTATTTGCAACAAAAGGCATGCTCTTTATCGTTATGATGATTTATGGAATTGGATTCGCTATCCTCTTCCCAGCAATTAATGCTTTACTCGTTGAAAATACAACAGAAGATAAGCGCGGAAAAGCATTCGGATTGTTTTATGCCTTCTTCTCATTAGGAGTTGTTGCCGGCTCCTTTACAGTTGGAGCAATCGGAGCATCACCTAGTGCAAGCTTCATTATCGGAACTGCATTCTTATTAACATTTGCTGGAATGATTTATGTAAGAAGCAAGGTAAAAAAGACAATGATGGGTTAATTCCATCATTGTCTTTTTTTAAAATGCATATTGATATAACCCGTAATATAACGGAATAGTTGGGATAACGCCGATTAATTTAAATATAAAAGGTAATGGTTCATCTCGCTCTTCATATAAACGTAAAACAAAAACTGCACTCAAAGTCCAAAGAATGCTAAACACAAAGATGCATTTCCAAACGATTTGGGTTAATATTTCTACATCAAACACAAAACCAAATAACCCTATCCATGTAATAATGGACACTACAAAATCAAACTTTTGAATTGGAGTTTGAAACATGCCTCTTACTAACGAAGTAATAGCTAATATCGCTACAATTACTAAATAAATTTTCCACAACATAATGATAATCTCCTATTCAACCTTTAACTTTCAACAAGCCATATTTAATGAACAATATAGCATTATATTTTTCATAGAAATAATACAACGGATAACAAAATAAGAAAAAAATAAGTACGGTTGGTACATTGTCTATAATAGAGAAATATTTTACTAGCAATTCTTGAATACTCTCTCCAATAATAATAAACAGTGGGATTATACAAATCGCCGCTAATATTAGACAGGGTGTTATTCTTATTTCTCTCAGCTTCACCTTACAATGTGGACATCTTAATGAAAAAAGATGTGGGATGTCGATAACATGTTGTATTGTAATATTCCCTTCACACTGTGGGCATACAATTGTTTCTTTCATTTACTACTCACTCCTTTCTATCCATAAAAAAGAGCTCTATTGAATAGAGCTCTTTTTTTGCCTAATATATTACTTTTGTGTATAACCAAATAACAATGTAAATAAATTAAGCCGTAAAGGCAATACTACATCTCTTCTTTTAAAAAGAAAGTGTATAAATACCGACGATACTTCGACAATTCCCTCGGAAATATTCCCTTTCCCCACATAATTTGATACACTACACATGGATAAACGCTTGTATTACATAAGCTAAAATAATAACTTACTGTACAAATAAAAAAGCACATTCTTCATATGAAAAATGTGCTTTTTTTATTAACGTCTAATCCAAACGGCACCCGCAGACTTATCATCTGCCTGTCCAACAACTTGGAATTTAAGGCCAAGGTTTGGAACTTTGCGTCCCGCGTCAGCAATTTGTTTGTTACTATACACTTTAGAATCATCAAAAGTTGTAACACCTTGTAATCCAGCATAATTAAACTGTCCTCGTGTAAATGAATTTACACTCCATGAAGGTGTTTGATCAAATGAAAATGCAGCATCTGCAATTTGAATTCCAGTATTACCGTATGCTGGTTTCCCACCTAAATTTCCAACAATCGCTTCTGGATGAGAATCTACAACACCAAGGAAGCCTTCACCTGGATGTACCCCAACCCAGTTATCTTTGAAACTATCATCTGCATACCAAACGACAAGACCTGTATTATACACCGGACCTTTTCCCACTTTTAATCCATTATCTGATCCAGCATAGTTTCTCCACTCTAGATAATAATAATGTGGCTTCTGTTCTGTCCCATCAGAAACAACGAATCCATTTAACTTCATTTTAGACTGTCCTTCTGCGTCATCTGAAAATACTACTTGTCCATCAACTGTTACATTTACATTATCCATTGCAAAACCTTTATATGTTAAAGCTGGATCTGTAATATAGTCGAATTGTAGTTTAACTTTCTTCCCTTTAAATTGACTTAAATCATATGATTTATCAACCCATTTTCCATCTGTTGTATCTTTATCTTCTTGGACTATGTTTTCTCCCAATCTATCAATTAATGTTTTCGTTCCATCTTCAGTTACAGCATGTACTTCGATGAAATCACACTCTGCTTCTAGTTCATAATTCGCTTTATAATCAAATTTTGCATTTGTTCCTTTTGTTAAATCGAAGAATGGTGTTTCTAATGTCGTATGAATATCATCGCCTCTTGTACTATAGTATGCACGCTTTCCAAATCCAGGCTTAATTGTTTCAATACTCTTACCTGGTAAGTTGACACGTACGACACCTGGACGATTTGATTTTGTAACACTTTGATCAATATATGTAGGAACGCCTACACCACTCTTAATTTTATCGTAATCTACTTCTAAAATTTTCGCCCAGTTGCCGCCCATATTCTTTTGTAAGAAGTCTTTATTTTGTGGTGAAAAACTAGTTGGCTCTGTTCCTGCGATTTTTCCTGTCCAGCTACCTCCACTCATTAATGACCAAGCTTCGACAGGTGATCCCATTCCAGTATAATTCGTATCATATTCATCTGGTAAACCAAGGTCATGTCCAAATTCATGTGCAAACACACCTACTGCACCGTCTTCTGGTTCAATTGTGTAATCATGCGCTGCTACTTTTCCACCCCAATAATCTACCTTTGATTTTGTACCTTCAATCGCTACTGGATCTCTTGCTAATTTTGAACGATGTGACCAAATTGCATCATCTCCTAATTTACCACCGCCAGCTTCTTGACCAACACCGGCATGAATTACCATTAAATGATCAATTACACCGTCCGGTTCATTAAGATTGCCATCGCCATTTGTATCATAGCGGTCGAACTGATCAAATTGTGATAAATCTAATCCTTTATCCGCTGCAGCTTTTAATGCTTCTTTCACTAAATCACGCGCACCTTTTGGTCCTTTATTATCGTGACCGCTACTGCCATCAGCGCCGTAATCAGCAGCTTTACCTGGAACAGTTAACCACTCTGTTACATATCCATCTGTCGTATAACTACCACCAGACTGTTCTTCATAATATTGCTTAAATGTTTTTACTTTCGAACCATCAAATAATGTGTAAGGCTCATTACCAAATAACATTTTTTGATAATGTTCTCTACTAAAATCTTTCGAGTACATATAACCCGGTGTTTGTTCAATATTATTATGTTTATAATCACTAAATTCAACGAGTAACACTAACACTTTATCATTGCGGACAGGTCCACTATATGGAGCTTGTTTCGCCTTAGAAGTTGGAACTTTCCCATCTAATTGCTTTTTATTTGGCTCTGGCTTTTGCTCAGGGCTAACATTTTTTTCAGCTTTCTTTACTTTTTCCTTTTCTTCCATCTTCTTCTCTTTTACCTTTTTTACGAAATCAGATGCTTCTTGAGCAGCATCATCTGGAAGAATTTCTTTATTTACCTGATCCCCTTGTTTCTTTTCAATATATTGCTCTACAGCTTTTTTCGTCTCTTCTTTAGACGATGCTGGATTAATTGTTCCTCTTTCTTTCAACGCTTCCGCTAAACGATCTTCTTGAATTAAATTATGATCAATTGGCGTTGTAGACACACTTTCTTTTGCTGGCGTTTCTGCGTATGCTAACGGAGCGCTCATTACAGCTGTGCATCCGATGATTGTTGCGATCGTTAATGATGACAACACTTTAAATGGCGTTTTTTTTCTCATTCTATTTCTCTCCTTTTGTAAAACTTAAAATTCAGATAAATAAGTGCATTTTAATCGAAATCCCTGCTTTCTGCCCTCCCTATATAAAAAGGCATAATTCTATAAACGTTAAGCTTTCTGTTATAGAATCATGCCCTCCAGTTTTCTGGTCAGACCCTCTACCTTTTTATGTAAAAACACAAAAAGTAAAGAGTGATTTGTATATATTAAATAGCTTATATTAAAAATTTTAAAGATAATATGCAAAATTGCATGAAAATTCCCTTAAATAAAAAAAGAACCCAAGTTAATTAAACTTGGGTTCTCCATTTCGAATTATTTCTCTTGTGTTTTCTCCCAATCAGCTAAGAATTTCTCAATTCCTTGATCTGTTAATGGGTGTTTCACTAATGAAGCAATTACGTTTGCTGGAATTGTTGCAATATGTGAACCATTTAATGCTGCTTCTGTTACGTGAACACTGTGGCGTACAGATGCTGCAATGATTTCTGTTTCAATGCCGTGAATTGCAAAGATTTCTGCGATTTGACGGATTAAGTCCATACCGTTATGACCGATATCATCCAGGCGACCTAAGAACGGTGAAACGTATGTCGCACCAGCGCGAGCTGCAAGTAATGCTTGCACTGCTGAGAATACTAATGTAACGTTTGTACGAATTCCTAAATCAGAGAATGCTTTTACTGCTTTTAAGCCTTCTGTTGTCATTGGAACTTTTACAACAACGTTTGGAGCGATTTTTGCTAACTCTTTTCCTTCTTCAATCATTTTATCAGCTTCTAAGCTAATTACTTCTGCACTTACAGGTCCTTCAATAAAGCTGCAAATTTCACGAATACGCTCATGGAAATCTACGCCTTCTTTTGCTACAAGTGATGGATTTGTCGTTACTCCAGCTACTACACCTAATGCATTTGCCTCTTTAATTTCGTTAATGTTTGCTGTATCGATAAAAAATTTCATTTGTTATTCTTCCTTCCTAATTTTCATTTTATATTTATTTTTTCTTAATAAGCTCTAATTCAATCGGAATAAATTTGTCCACCTTTTTACCTTGTATTATCTCTTTTGCTGTTTCCATCGCCTTCTCTCCGATTAATTCCGGTTTTTGAGCGACTGTTGCTGCCATGCGTCCATCTTGAACCGCTTTTACAGCATCGTCCGTTGCATCAAATCCAACAACGACTACATCTGTTTTGCCAGCAGATTTTAATGCCTCAATTGCGCCTAATGCCATTTCATCGTTATGAGCAAATACTGCTTTAATATCGCTATTTGCTTGCAAAATATTTTCCATAACGGATAACCCTTTTGCACGATCGAAATCAGCTGACTGTTTTGCTACTACTTTTAAAGACTTATCAGCCACATTATGGAATCCTTTCCCACGCTCACGAGCAGCAGACGATCCAGGGATTCCTTCTAACTCAGCGACATTTGTTCCTTCACCAACTACTTCCCGAATGTAATCACTAGCCATTTGACCACCTTCTACATTGTTGGAAGCTATGTGAGAAACAACTTTACCTGAATTTGCAACTCTGTCTACTGTAATAACAGGAACATTGGCTGCATTGGCTGCACTTACCGCTGAAGCAACAGCATCTGAGTCGGTTGGATTAATAACAACTACATCGACACCTTTTTGAATTAAATCTTCAACATCGTTTGTTTGCTTCGCTGCATCATTTTGTGCATCAACAGCAATTAATTCAATGCCGCTATCTTTCGCTTTCTTTTCTGCACCTTTTTTCAACGTGACGAAAAATGGATTATTTAAAGTTGAAACAGAAAATCCAACTTTAATAGTTTTATTTCGACCTTTATCGCTAGAATCCTTTGCCCAATCTGGTGGTTCCATTGAACAACCAGCAGTAACTACCATGATGCATGCAACGAGTATCAGTAACCATTTTTTCATGAATTGCCCCTCCATTACGCTTCTTTTCGACGATCAATTAGTACAGCTAGTAAGATTACAAGTCCTTTTACAACTTGTTGGAAGAAAGAAGATACACCTAATAAATTTAAACCGTTGTTTAGTACACCAATAATAAGCACACCGATGAATGTACCAACAATCCATCCTCTTCCGCCAGAAAGACTCGTTCCTCCTAACACAACTGCTGCAATTGCATCTAATTCGTAAGAAGTACCAGCAGTCGGCTGTGCAGAATCTAACCTTGATGTTAAGACAATACCTGCGAGCGCTGCCAAAATTCCGGAAAGACCGTAAATCATTACTTTAATTCTCGTAACATTAATACCTGATAAAGCTGCCGCTTCTTCATTTCCACCAATCGCAAACGTACGGCGACCAAACGTTGTTTTCTTTAAAATAAAGTACAGTACTGCAAAAGCAATCATCATTGTAACGGCTGGCACAGGAATACCAAGGAAATAACCACGGCCAAACATTTGGAACATTAAATGATCACCAAGACCAGTGATCGGACGTCCGTCCATATAAACAAGCGTCAACCCGCGAAAAATAGTCATTGTTGCTAAAGTCGCAATAAACGGAGCTACTTTTCCCTTCGCAATAATGATACCGTTTACAATTCCCATTACAAGACCTGCTAATAATCCAACTGCCATTGCAAGGAACGGATCCATGCCACTTGCCATCATTCCGGCAACAAGTGCACTTGATAATGCTAAAATAGAACCTACCGATAAGTCAATACCCCCAGTTAAAATAACGAAGGTCATTCCAAATGCAATGAGTGCATTAATCGATACTTGGCGCAGTATATTAAATAAATTTGGAATTTCAATAAATGCTGGATTTAAAGCTGTAATTACTACGATAATTAATACTAAACCTATTAAAGAACCAAGTTGTTGTAATACATTCCCCTTCTTAGCCATATCTTACTCTCCCCCTGTAGCTAGTGCCATAATAGACTCTTGAGATGCCTGTTCCTTCTCTAAGATACCGCCGATTTTCCCTTCATGAATAACGAGAACACGATCACTCATTCCTAAAACTTCTGGAAGCTCAGACGATACCATAATAACGGCATCTCCTTGCTCGGTAAGCTTATTCATAATAGAGTAAATTTCTTTTTTAGCCCCAACATCTACACCTCTCGTTGGCTCGTCTAAGATGAGTAACTGCGGATGAATACCTAGCCATTTTGCAATTACAATCTTTTGCTGATTTCCACCAGAAAGAGATTTTACTGCTTGCTCTCCGTTTGCTGCTTTCACGTTAAGAAGCTTCATCATATCCTCTGTAAATTGCTGTTCTAAACCTTTATTAACAACGCTTCCCTTTGAAAGACTTTCTAAATTTGGTAAAGCTAAATTTTCACGAATCGAAAAATCTAATACAAGCCCTTCAGATTTTCTATCCTCTGTAATAAAGGCAATTCGTTGTCTAATCGCATCAATTGGACTATCAATTTTCACTTCTTGTCCATTCATAAATATTTGTCCTGAATCAAGCGGTTCATATCCAAATATTGCTTTCATAATATCCGTGCGGCCAGCTCCCATCAAGCCCGCAACACCAAGGATCTCACCTTTTCTAACTTGAAACGAAACATTTTCAAATTTCCCCTTTTTCGTTCCGTTACGCATTTCAAAAATCACTTCGCCAATTTGACTATTTCGTTCTGGATAACGTTCACCAATACTGCGGCCCACCATCATGCTAACTACTTCATCAAATGACGTTTCTGGAATTAATCTTTTCCCTACATATTCTCCATCACGCAAAATCGTAATGGCATCACATATTGAAAAAATTTCTTCCATCCGGTGTGAAATATAAACGAATGAAACGCCCTCTTTACGCAATTTATTAATAACAATAAACAGTGTTTCAATTTCGCGATCTGTTAATGCCGCTGTAGGTTCATCCATAATAATAACGCTCGCATTTGTCATTAATGCTTTAGCAATTTCAATAATTTGCTGTTGTCCAACTGATAATTCACCTGCTAGCATAGCGCCTCTCACATGTAGACCAAGATCTGCTAATTGCTGCTGGGCAATCGCATTCATTTGACGCGTTCGTAAAATGCCCGTTTTCCCATACATTAACTCTTTTCCAAGAAACATATTTTCAGCTACCGTTAAATTTGGTAATATGTTCAACTCTTGATGGATAAATGCAATACCGTACTCTTCCGCTTCTTTCGCATTTTTAAAAGTTCGTTCTTGTCCATCAATTGTGACTGTTCCACCATCTTTTTTATATACACCTGTCAAAATCTTCATGAGCGTCGATTTCCCCGCTCCATTTTCTCCCATCAATGCATGGACTTCTCCTGTTTCAATCGTAAACCGTGCGTTTTTTAAAACAGGATTACCATTGAACGCTTTTGAAATATTTTTCATTTCAATATGCATTCTCATCACATCCCTTTATTAAAAAATCACGCCTGCATGTAAAATAACATTCGCATAAGGCGTTGCCTCTCCTGTACGAATAATCGCCTTCGCTCTCTTTGTATGCTCTTTAAATTCCTTATGAGACACATATTCAAATGCTGGCTCTATTAATCGCATTTCAATCTCTTTATTTACCTCTGCATTATTCATAATGACTTCTTCCGCTAACGTCACTTTTTCAATTGCCATATCATCAGCAACCACTTGTAATACGTCTAAAAAGCTAGGCTTTCCAATTTCAACTGCTAAATCAATTCGTTTTACTCCATCAGGAATAGGTAACCCGCAATCAGCAATTACAATCGTATCTGTATGTCCAAGTGAAGCAAGGACCGCTGCAATTTCACTATTTAATACACCGTGCTTTTTCATCCGACAATCACCTGCACTTCACGTACTCTCTCTCTCGTTGGCATACCGCCCTGTGCCCCAAGTTTTGTTACAGAAAGACCACCAGCAATATTTGCAAAACGAATTGCCTTTTGAAGTGTTTCTCCTTCAGAAAGTGCAACTGCTAACGCGCCGTTAAATGTATCACCAGCTCCAGTCGTATCTACTACATCTACAGCAATACTTGGAACTTGCACAACTTCCGCTCCATTATGGAATCGAACACCGTTAGACCCTTCTGTCATCAATAGTTTATTTGGGTATTTAGCCAGTAACTCTTCAATAGGTGATGTAAAATCATCTAATACAATACGACACTCATGTTCATTTGGCGTAATATACGTCACTTTTTCTAAAATGTCTTCTGATAAAATTTGTGCCGGAGCTGGATTCAACATAACTGGGATTTTGTGTTCTCCACAAATAGTCAATACATATTTTACTGTTTCAAGCGGAATCTCTAGTTGAAGAACAACCATATCAGCTTTTACAAGAAGATCTTTTGAACAATCTACAATCGACTCACTTACAAGAGCATTTGCTCCTTGTACGACAACAATACTGTTATCCTCTTCTGCTAAAACGATATGAGCGATTCCTGTCGTTCTATCTGTAACCGGTACCACATAGTCGATAAAAACGCGTTCGTTCTCTAAATTTTTTCTAACTACTGTTCCGTAATCATCATTTCCTACTGCACCAACCATCGCTACATTTGCTCCTAATCTAGCTGCAGCAACTGCTTGGTTGGCCCCTTTTCCACCTGGGATCGTATGAAACGCTTCACCAATTACCGTTTCTCCTGCTTTCGGCCGTATTTTTGAAACAGCCACTAAATCCATTGAAATACTACCTACTACTGCAATATTTGGCATCTGTCGCATCTCCTTACTTCGTTGTATTTCGTTCTATAATTTCAATCGGTAAACGATAGTGTTTCTCTTCTAATGGATTTCCTTCCATCTGCTCTAACAACAATTCTGTTGCAACTTTCCCCATTACATAAATTGGCTGTGCAACAGTTGTAATAGATGGATACATCATTTCTGTTAAAGAAATTCCATCGAATCCGATAATTTGTAAATCGTCTGGAATAGAAATCCCCTTTTGAAGTGCAGCCTTTACAATACCGATTGCAATTAAATCATTCCCAGCAACAATCCCATCAATATGCGGATATTCTTTCAATAATTCCACCGCGACCTGTTCACTATTAGCTGGATCGAATGTACTCTCTGCAATCATATAAGAAAGATTATTTTGCGTAATAACGTCTACAAAACCTTCAAAACGTTCATTAGCTGTGCTCACATCACGCGGTCCGCGAATATGTGCAATATGTTTACACCCTTTGTCTATTAATAACTTTGTCGCCGCCTGACTCCCTGCATAGTTATCTGCATATACAGTAGGAATACGCTCATTAAACATACGGTCAATCGCAACAACTGGAATAGACAAATTCATGTAATTAACACTATTTTGTGGATTCGTTGCCACAATAAACCCATCCACATTATTTTGTCTAAGCACATCAATGTATTGTTTCTCTTTTTCTAAATTTTCATCAGAGTTACAAAGGACAACTGTGTAACCTTGCTTATATGCTACATCTTCTACGGCACGTGCAACTTCTGGAAAGAATGGATTCACGATATTTGGAACAACTAAACCAATTAAACGAGATTTTTTATTGTATAAAGAACGTGCTACTGTACTAGGCTTATAATCTAGCATTTCAATTGCTCGCTCTACTTTCTTTAATGTATCCTCATGAACATATCCATTTTTATTTAACACTCTGGAAACGGTCGCAACAGATACCCCTGCTAATTTTGCAACGTCTTTAATCGTACTCATTCTCTTTTCTCCTCATTTCATGTAACCGTTTACACAAAATAATATAACGCATTTATAAAAATACGTCAATCATTTCTCACTAAAAAGCTTTTAAGGTTATACTCAAAAAAAGCACCGCCATAAGGCGATGCTTTTCATTACGAAGATGATGCAGTTCGTTCGTTCTCTTCTACAGCAGGCTCTTCAACAGCTTTTTTACGATCAGACAGTTTAATCTTCTGTAAGAAAATCGTAAAGATAGCACCTACTACGATAAATACCAATCCTGTTAAGAATACAGTATGAAGTGAGTCCACTAAAGAACTTTTCAAAACCGGTACGATGCTATTAGAAAATGCTTCTGGCATTTGTTTTAAAGCCTCTGGACTAAATAACATAGAATATAAACTTTGTGGATCTGTATGAATCATATCTTTCAATTTTGTTACCATTTGTCCCGCTTCTTTCGGGAACGTATCTAATACAGGTACTAATTTATTTGTTAACGTTGTACCTGAAGTGTTATTCATAATTGATCCTAAAATTGTAATACCGAATGTTCCACCGATTTGACGGAAGAATTGACTTGATGATGTTACAACACCAAGATCTTTTTTCGGGAAGCTTTCTTGTAATGCTAATGTTAATATCGGCATAACAAGACCCATTCCTAAACCGATAACCATCATATAAGAAGTAGCGGTAAGCTTAGTTGTGTGCATATCCATCGTTGTTAATAACCAGAAACCACTAGCCATAATAAGCATCCCTGTAATAATTTGTGGTTTCACACCAATTTTTAATACAAGCTGACCACCGATAATACTCATTACGATCATTGTGATCATCATCGGTGTCATAATCGTTCCTGATTCAGCAGCACTTACGCCTACAATTCCTTGCATAAAGAACGGTACGAACATAATTGCTCCAAACATTCCGATACTCATAAAGAAACCGATCGCATTCAGTAGTGTAAATGTGCGGTTTTTAAAGAAGTGCATCGGTAAAATTGGTTCTTCAGCCTTCGTTTCAACGATAACAAAGCTAACAATACCAATGGCAGCTAATGCAAATAACCCGATAATTTGCCAAGAACCCCATGCATAATCTTTCCCGCCAAACGTTAACGCAAGTAATAAACTTACAACACCGAGAATCATCGTGAAGATTCCAGCGATATCAATTTTAATTGGTCCTGTTTGTTTATGTGCTTTTAATCCCATTGCAATAAAGATTGTCGCTAAAATACCAACTGGTAAGTTAATATAGAATACCCATCTCCAGTCCACTGCGTCTACAATCCAACCACCAACTTGTGGTCCAATTACAGAGGCAAGACCATATAGAGCTCCAAAAATACCTTGCCATTTAGCACGTTCTTTTCCCGTGAACATATCTCCGATAATAATCATAGCCATTGGCATCATAATACCGCCACCAAGACCTTGAATACCACGGAAAATAATTAATTCTGTCATACCGTTTGCCATACCACATAACGCTGAACCCACCATAAAGATAATTAATCCTGCTATATATACGTTACGACGCCCAAGTAAATCCGCTAATTTACCTGCAATCGGTACAACCGTTGTTGATGTTAACATGTAAGCTGTTGTTAACCATGTCATTAAACTTAATCCACCTAGTTCACCGACGATACGCGGCATTGCTGTACCAACGATTGTTCCGTCCAATGCAGCAAATAGCATCGCGATTACTAAACCGATTAACAACAACTTTCTATTCTGATTTTCTTGTTGCTCCATGTAATCTCCTCAATTCCTCTTAGTTTTTCTCTTTTTTCTCTGGTGTCCCGCAAATAATTGTTTCTAGCTTTTCAAAGAGGCGTAACAAATCTTCCCTCTCTTGTAATTCTAAGTGTGAGAAGTATTTTGCAATATGCTCATTACGAGCCGCCATCGCTTCTTCTACTGTAGATTTCCCCTTTTTAGTTAGCTCAATGACAACAACGCGGCGGTCCTTATCGTCGTGATAGCGCTCTACTAACCCATGATCAATTAAACGATCAATCATTACTGTAATCGCGCTCGGTTTCACGTACATTTTCTCCGCTAATCGTGTCGCTCTTGAGGCTCCATAATGATCTAAAATCTTTAAAATATAAAACTGCGGTGGTGTAAGTCCTGATGCTTGCATTTGTTCTAATAGCTCTGTTTGCATTTTCTTTCCTATAGCAAATGTAAGAGCTTGAATCTTATCAATATGAGTCATATCATTTGGCATGTTATCCACCTCTTATTTAAGCAATAAAATATTTAACGTATTTAAATATTAATCCCGCAAACAAAATACGTCAACAACTTTCTTTATAAAAACGTTTACATTTTTGTCACAAAGTTGTATAATTTCCGTCGAAGTCAATATTGACAGTCACGGAGAATCGGAGTATACGGCTATGAATCATAAAAAAGGGAACTTTTTTATATTTCATAGCCTTTTTGTATTCTCTCTGTCTTAAAAGGCTTTGAATTAATTAGGAGAGGATTTTCATTTTATGTTTTTCACACAATTATTTAAACCTGCGCCCCACGCGGAACGCTTACCAGCTGATCGCACTGATAGCGAATACCGTAAATTACGTTTACAAGTATTCTTAGGTATCTTCATCGGTTATGCGGGTTACTACTTTGTTCGAAAAAACTTTTCACTCGCAATGCCATACTTAATCGAACAAGGCTTTAGTAAAGCGGAACTTGGTGTTATCCTTTCAGCGGTATCTATCGCTTATGGATTAAGTAAATTTCTCATGGGTATCGTATCCGATCGTTGTAATCCTCGCTACTTTTTAGCAGCTGGGCTATTTTTATCAGGTATCATTAATATTATTTTCGGTTCATTTTCTTTCATTACAACGAGCATTATACTCATGTTTGTACTTCAGTTTTTAAATGGATGGGTACAAGGTATGGGGTGGCCTCCTTGTGGACGTACGATGGTTCACTGGTTCTCTGTAAGTGAACGTGGTACAAAAATGTCTATTTGGAACGTCGCTCATAACGTCGGCGGCGCGCTTATGCCTTCTCTCGTTACATTAGGCTTATATTTCTTTGCAAATGACTGGAAAAGTATATTTTACTTCCCAGGTATTCTCTCGATTTTAGTTGGGATTTATGTATTAATTACGATGCGTGATACGCCTCAATCTTGCGGATTACCATCTATCGAAGAACATACTGGCGAATATCCATCAGAAGAAAAAGTAGCGGATCGTGAACGCGAACTCTCGGTAAAGGAAATTTTATTTACATACGTATTAAACAATAAATTTTTATGGTACATCGCTATCGCGAACGTATTCGTCTATTTCGTGCGTTACGGCGTTGTAGACTGGGCTCCTACTTACTTAGTAGAAGAAAAAAGCTTTACTCACAGTAGCTCTCGTACAGCTTATGCCTTATATGAGTGGGCTGGTATTCCCGGTACCCTTCTTTGCGGTTGGATGAGCGATAAACTATTTAAAGGACGCCGTGCACCTGCTGGTATTTTATTTATGGTTGGTGTATTCATCGCCGTTCTCGTTTACTGGCTAAATCCTGC
Source organism: Bacillus cereus (assembly GCF_015071065.1). Taxonomy (GTDB): domain Bacteria; phylum Bacillota; class Bacilli; order Bacillales; family Bacillaceae_G; genus Bacillus_A; species Bacillus_A cereus_BA. The sequence continues at coordinate 64,964 of NZ_VOVA01000007.1, forward strand.
TGGTCATCCAATGATTGATAGTATCGCACTTGTTTCCATTGGATTTTTAATTTATGGACCTGTTATGTTGATTGGGCTACACGCTCTTGACTTAGCACCTAAAAAAGCTGCTGGAACTGCAGCAGGCTTAACTGGATTCTTCGGTTACCTAGGCGGAGCTACTTTTGCTAGCGCAGCTATGGGCTTTATTGTAGATGGATTCGGATGGGACGGCGGATTCATTTTGCTCCTTGCTTCTTGTGTGCTTGCAATGTTCTTCCTTGCTCTTACTTTAAATACAGGATCTGCTAAATCAAAAGAAGTTTAAACAAAATATAATGTGTAGAAAAATAAACATAAAAATAGCTCTCAGCATTTACTTACATGCTAAGAGCTACTTTTTATTTATCGTTCTTCTCTTGCTATTTATATTAATCAATTCCCTTCTATTCATACGATTAAAACATTTACTGAAACATCTTTATTAAAACAGCTAACATAACAGATCCAGCAAATCCACCTAAACAAATTAAACTTACTCCTTGGCTATAAGACAAATTTTGAAATGATTTCATACCTTCCATCCTCCCTATATCCCCTTTGATATTCTTATTTTATCAATGGAAAAAATTTCATAACATCGATTTCGCTGACAACTAACTTACAAATTTGTAAGTTAACATTTTTTAAAACTTATATATCTAGTATGTCCACACTCTACCCCTTAATACATCAAAAAAAGACCTCGAATCATATCAAGGTCTTGCTTACACTTAAAAATATTTCAATCAATTTATTTTATAATCATCACCGGACATTTCACACGCTTTGCTATTTTATGACTTACGCTACCAAGCACCATCTCTTGCAGTGTATTTAGCCCTCTACTCCCAGCAATAATAAGATCTATATCTCCTGTATTTACATATTGAACAATCGTATCTCCTGGATCGCCATGTAGAATCGTAATTTTGTAGGAAATGTTCTCTTTCTTTAATAAACCCTCAATCTCTTTTAATTTATCTTTTCGACTAGCTGATATCGTTTCTAAATCCGTTTGTCCTTGTATAATATCTGACTTTGCCGTTCTATTATCTACTACGTACACAACTTCAACATGTGTTTCTTCGTTAAATTTCGCAATATATGTTGCATGCTCGGCTGCCCGAAGTGCATGTTCAGAACCGTCACATGCTAATAAAATTTGTTTGTACATATGCTGAATCCCCTTTTCGTTATCCTACTCGTATTATATAATAAAGCCCCCTAAAAAGGAGGCTTCTAACTAGCAATTCTCTTATTATAAGTAGCTAAATTCGCAACGAGCTTCGAGCTTCGTTCATTTAACCCTGTGATCCTTACTTTCACACCGTTCTGTTCATACTTCATGATAACTTTATCAATTGCTGCTACTGCTGAATCATCCCATACGTGTGCGTGAGTAAAGTTCAGCTCAATTTCCTTCGCAACTTCATTATATGAAAAAGCATTTATAAAATCTGCCGTAGATGCGAAGAATAGTTGGCCGTGAATTTCGTATATTTTCTTATTTTCAATATACAAATGTTTCACGTGAATCTTTGCCATATTGAATGCAAATAAAACCGCGCTAATTATCGTTCCGATAATTACACCTAATCCTAAATTATGTGTAATTAGGACAATCACAACTGTTACGATCATAACAAATGCGTTTCCTTTCGGTACTTTATGAAGCGTTTTTACAGAGTTCCAATCAAACGTCCCAATTGAAACCATAATCATAACAGCCACTAAAGCAGCCATCGGAATATGAACAACGTAATCACCTAGCACGAATAGTAATACGATTAAAAACCCACCGGCTACAAACGTTGATAATCGTCCGCGACCACCTGATTTAATGTTAATAACAGATTGCCCAATCATTGCACATCCTGCCATTCCTCCGAAGAAACCAGCGACGATATTTGCAATACCTTGACCACGTGCTTCCTTATGTTTATTACTTTCAGTATGTGTCATATCGTCTAAAACCGAAGCTGTTAATAATGACTCTAGTAAACCGATAATTGCAAGCATAACTGAGTACGGTAAAATAATACCTAATGTCTCAAGTGTAAACGGCACATCAGGAATACTAAAGAACGGTAATTCTTTCGGTAAACTTCCCATATCCCCTACTGTTTTCAACTGTAATCCGCTCATAAGTGCAATGCTTGTCACAATAATAATTGAAATAAGTGTAGACGGTACAGCCGTCGTAATACGTGGAAATAAATATATAATTGCAAGTCCTAATGCGACAAGTACATACATTTGCCAAGTTGCATGTTTAAAATGCGGCAATTGCGCTGTAAAAACTAAAATTCCAAGTGAATTTAAAAAACCACTCATAACTGATTTAGGGACAAACTTCATAAATGAGCTCAGTTTGAACACACCAAAAATAACTTGGACAATACCTGTTACTATTGTCGCAGCAAATAAATATTGTAAACCGTGATCTTTCACAAGCGTCACCATTAATAATGCCATTGCACCTGTTGCAGCTGAAATCATCCCAGGTCTTCCGCCGACAAACGAAATTGTAACCGCAATACAAAAAGCGGCGTATAACCCAACCGTCGGATCTACACCTGCAATAACAGAAAAAGCTATCGCTTCAGGAATTAATGCTAAAGCAACAACAATCCCCGATAGCACGTCTCCTCTCACATTTGAGAACCATTCTTTTTTTATAGTTTGAAACAAAGTAACACTCCTCTACTCTTTAATTCTTTGATTTTCTCCATAAGAAAATCAGAGCCGACTGCACGAAAGCTATTATATAACGAGTAGAAGATCTTGTGCTATGTAAAAGTTTCCTAAAAAAAGACGCTACCAGCAGCAGCGTCTTTCCCCATTTAATGTCCACCATGCCCCTTGCCTTTTTCCTGAACAATCTCTAATCTCTCATCTAATACACCTTGCGTTTCAAACGAAATATTTTCAGTATTCCCTAATAAGAATCCATGATTGTATGGACCGATTGTTGGATCATCTTTAAACTTCGGCTGAATGCTAGCAAGAAAATCATAAATGGGTTGTGAAGCTTTCCCTTCCTCTAACAATACAACAGGGGCATGTTTACCCATATGTGAAAACGGTGCTCCCGCAATTGCTAAGTCTGGTGTTTTACTCGAAACAAACGACAAACCGTGACCAGGTTTTGTGAACCCCCAGCCAAATTTCGTTTTTTCATCTTTAAATTTCGCAAATGCAACCGAATTTTCTGTTGGAGTCTCCCCATTAATACGTGTTACTTTTCCATATTTACTTAACTCTTTTTCTACTTCTTTTGAAATGATTTTTTCTGGTCCTAACACATATATATTCGCTTTATCTTTTCTCATCTTTAATGCCTCTATTGTCGCTTCTGGCACCTTATCTTTTTCTGTATATAAAAGTGGCTCTGGCATATGAGAAATCCAATTTACAGCTGGTGTTGTATATAAACGTCCTTCTTCTTCAGATGAACCGATAATAACACTATTTGGATAATCTCCTGTTATATCGGCATATTCTTTATCAACATCTTTAGCAAATGTAGCTGGATCCGTTTCTTTTATTTGCTTTACTTTATATTCTTTTAATTGCTCTAGGCTAGATGCCTCTACATCCCCCATCACCATAATTTGCGTTCCATCTTTCGTTCCGAGCGGATTTAATCGTTTGATTTCTTTTAACGTCATTTCGGGTACCTTTTCTTTTTCTATAAATAAAATCGGTCCGTTATTCGGATGATGAATAAGATCTGCACTTGCAATACCTAATTGCCACTCGTTCACTGGTACTAAAATAACAGCACCCGGCTGATTTTCTTTATGAGTTGCTGGCCATATTGTTTGCGAAGTTAACACTGCCATTTGCAGAGGATCATTTGTATTTAATCTCGTTACATTTTTTAAACTTGTCGTTAATAAATCATTCGATGCCCCGGCATTCATTTCTTTCGGCGCAGTTACCTCCGGATTCATTTTCATTTCCTTTTGCTCTGTTTTCTTCTCTTCTGTAGATTCATGATTTTTATGATCTGTATTCGTTTGTCCACACGCCGCAAGACCGACTGCTGCAATTATTGTTATCCCAAAAATTCGGGTCATCTTTTTCACTATATCGCCCCCGTAATTGTTTTCGAACTAATCTTATTACCTAAAATGGAATTTCAACTTTACGATAACAAGCAATTCTGAAGAAATTATGCAGATGCATTATAATCTGCACCATTTCTTCATGATTTTGACTTACAATTTAAGTAATAACTACAAATGCGGAGGTACTCTATGATCGATATACTACTTGTAGATGATGAACCGAGAATGCTTGAATTATTAACACTTTATCTTACTCCAATCGGATACAACTGCGTATGTGCAGTGTCCGGAGAAGAAGCTATTTCACATATAGAAAATCGAAATTTCAAATTTATTTTACTCGATATTATGATGCCAAAGATGGATGGGTGGGAAACGTGCAAAAGAATTCGATCATTTAGTAACGTTCCTATCATTATGGTAACTGCTCGTGATCAAACGGTAGATGTCATTCAAGGGTTAAAACTTGGAGCAGATGATTACGTGACGAAACCATTCCACGAAGAGGAGCTCTTCGCAAGAATTGAAGCTGTTTTACGCCGAACCAATCAACGTACGCAAATCCAATATCACGGCATTTTATGGGATGAGGCCAAGCATTTCATTTCTGTCTATAATGAAGAACTTCTTCTTACTCCAATCGAATTCTCTTTACTCGGATTATTTTTACGTCATGTGAACTACGTATTAAGCCGTGATCAGCTCATTGAACGAATTTGGGGATTAAATACAAATACAGAAGATAGAACAGTCGATTCACATATTCGTAATTTGCGTGATAAATTACGAAAAGTAAATTTTCCTATTGATCACCATTTAAAAACTGTTTACGGAGTAGGTTATCGATGGATTGATACCCTATATTAAGGAGCAAAACGATGAAGCGAATTTCTATTCAACTCGGATTTTATTTTCTAATTGTTACACTTTTAATCGAAAGTGTTCTATTTGTCTTGCTCTATTATAGCCTTGTAAACAATAGAGTAAATGAAGAAATGACAGCTTTATTAAAGCGCGGAAATAGTCACCGAGATGTCCTTGAAAAGTATTTTGATAGGCAAACAATCTCCCATGTTGCACTAATGGAATCCGAAGCCGAGACCACTGTTGTTATTACAAATGCAAATAAGGATGTACTAGCTAAATCCAATGAAATAAATACTACTATAAAAAAACATATTGAAGGAATGCAAACACGAACAGATCATGATGGAGCAATTATAGAGAATCATTGGAAAACATCTAATTATATATGTACAGTGAGTCCCATTGTAGTAGATGGCAACATAGAAGGCTATGTATATATGTTTCTCGGGACGGAATCGATCGAAGAAATGGTTAACGGGGTGACGAAACAATTTATTATCGCTGGAGTCATTACTTTTCTATTAACAGCCATCACCATCTTTCTATTATCACGTTTGTTAACAAAACCATTGTTACACATGAAACAAGCGACTGAAAAAATGAGTAAGGGCGATTTATCCGTTTCATTAACAACTACTCGAAATGACGAAATTGGTGAACTAGCATCATCTATTCAAACTCTCGCAAATGATTTACATTATATGAAAACAGAGCGAAGTGAATTTCTAGCAAGTGTTGCTCACGAATTACGAACACCATTAACGTACGTAAGAGGTTATGCTGATATTGCGTTAAAAGACAGTACAAATCCTGAGCAACGTTTACGCTACTTATCTATTATAAAAGACGAGTCTGATTATATTACAAACTTAGTTCAAGATTTATTTTCACTCGCTCAAATGGAAAAGCATAACTTTTCTATTGAAGTAACAGAAGTGTATTTACACACCTTCCTCACTCGAATTACTGAAAAAACAAATGTTATGTATGGCGAAAAACAAATTAATGTGGTCTTCACATGTCCATCCTCACTCCTAGTAAAGCTGGACGAGCAACGCTTTGAGCAAGTTATGATTAACGTGTTAAACAACGCTTATAGACATTCAAAAGAACATTCTCATATCAATATTTCTGTTACAGAAGACCATAAACGTATTTCCATTAGCATTGAGGACGAAGGCGAAGGTATTCCCCCTGAAGACCTCCCTCATATTTTCGACCGTTTTTATCGCGTTGATAAAGCAAGATCACGTGCTACAGGAGGCACTGGTTTAGGGCTCTCCATCGTAAAAGAAATTGTAGAACTACACGGCGGGAATATTACTGTAACGAGTGAGGTTGATCACGGGTCTTGTTTTGTAATCTCATTACCAACTATGTAGTAAAACACGACTATCATCAATAGTCGTGTTTCTTTATCATTTTACCTTATAATACAGATTTACAAATTGCCCAAAACGTTTTGTATCCGTTAAAGTTAAATTAATTTCCGGATTCTTTTCTTTAAATAACGGCATACCAGAACCTAATATGTGAGGTGTAATCGTAACAACATATTCATCAATTAGATTATTCCTAAAAAATTCTCTCAGTAGACTCCCTCCACCGACCATCCATATTTTAGATCCTTCCTGCTCTTTTAACTTTTTTATAAACTCCACTACATCTCCATTTACAAACTCTACATGTTCATTTGAACCTTTTTCAGAATTAGAAAAAACATAACATTTTTTATCTAGGTACGGGAATGGTTCCATATGCTCTATCACATAATCGTATGTTCTCTTTCCCATGATTATCGTATCAATTGATTCATACATCTCTGTATAACCGTTGTCGCCTTCTCCTTCTGTTTCCATTAACCACTCTAAATCATCGTCTTCTTTCGCGATAAATCCATCTAAGCTCGCTGCAATAAATAAAACAATTTCACGTGACATATCTTTTCCTCCTTACAGCTTCTATTGATAAAATCATCTTATACGCACTATACTAACCGTAAAACATGACAATTCGTGTCATGTTTAAAAAAGAAAAAGGTGATATCCTTGTCAAAAGCAAAACGTTTATTAGATATTCTTATATTTGTTTCTGCGAAAAAAACATTTACAGCCCAGGAAATATCAGATGAATTCAATATATCCGTTCGTACGGTCCATAGATACATTTTAGATTTAAGTGATATGGGGTTGCCCATTTATGCTGAACAAGGTCGCAACGGCGGCTATAAAGTATTAACCAATAAAGTAATTCCACCTATTTTATTTACTGAAGAAGAAGCTGTCTCCATCTTTTTTGCTTTTCAATCTTTAAGCTATTATCGTAACTTGCCTTTTAATACGGAAATCAATTCCGTTACACATAAATTATATAGCTCTCTTCAAAATGATGCGAAAGCTAAAGTTGATAAAATACGTTCTTATATCGCTTTTTGGAATCCGAAGAGAACAATTGATACACCACTTTTAAAAGAAGTGTTAACTGCAGCTATTGAAAATAAAAATTTACACTTTCAATACGAATCTAAATCTGGAATAAAAACAAAACATGTTCATCCTATCGGTGTATATGCCCACGATGGTTTATGGTATTTGCCATCCTATGACTTTAGTAGAAAAAAGGTATTACTGTATCGCGTCGATCGTATTCTTTCTATACTATTAACGGAAGAAAATGAAGATACATTCATAAATTTAGAAGAATGGTTTGCCTCTAGCTCTAACGTAATAAACATTCCTACTCAGTTACATGTTTTATTAACGACAGAAGGCGTGCGCCAATGTAAAAGCGTTCCTTACCTTGAGGAATTCGTTGTAGTAAATGAAGACGGGGCAGGATATATAAATTCAACAATTGATAATGGAGAAATTAATTTTATTACGCCTCTATTTTATCGTCTTGGAAAAGATGCACAAGTTTTAGAACCGAAAGAATTAATAGATGGTTTATGTGCACGTGCGAAAGACATTTTAAATATGTATGGAGACTAAAAAGCGTAAGAAAACTCCTCTTACGCCTTTTCAGTATGCAGTATTTGCTCTATCACTTCTTTTAACAATGTCTTTGGATTCTGCTTCTCTCCCTATTGTACCGGATAAAACTCAGCAAACGAACGCTCTTTATATCTCGGTACAATATGCATGTGATAATGAGTTAATTCGTTAAAGATTCCACCATTTTGACAAATTGTAACTCCGTCTGGTCTATATAATGACTTAATAGCCTTTGAAATAAGCTTAGAAGCATCCATAATCGCTTTTGCTACACAATCATCTAATTCGTCCACCTCTGTTAAAAACATAAAAACGTGAGCGCCCTATTCTCACGTTTTTATGTTTCACTTCATTAATTCAATTGTTTCTGTAACTTTTATACTATCTTTTACAGATTGAACGATCGTACAGTTTTTCACCGCAAGTTGCAGCGCCTTGTCTAATTGCTCTTCTGTAATGTTTTGCGCTTTAATTTTATAGTGCAAATGAACACTTTCAACTGGTTTTGATAAAGCTTCACTTCTCCCAATTTCGGTTTCAATTGTAAACGTATCGTATGTAATACGTTTCTTTTCTAAAATTGTTCGGAAGACAATTGCACTACATCCTGCGATAGAAGAAATGAGTAATTGTAACGGTGAATACCCGTTTTCTTTTCCTATCACCAATGAACCATACGATAAATCTGCCTCTATATCATCATGCTTAATTTTTATTTTCATACTTTGCTTCCATCTCCACTTTCATCGGTTTCTTCCGTTTCTTACTCATATAATAATATATGTAGCAGAAAATGATAAATGGAATACCACAATATAACGCCATTCGTTGTTCTGGAATAAACGCTAAACTAATAACAACGACGCTATTTGTAATTAAAGCTAAAATTGGAACAAGCGGATATAGTGGTGTTCTATACTTTAAGTCCTCTAATTTTCCTCCGCCTTTTAAATACTGACTTCTAAAGCGAAGTTGTGATAAAGCAATAATGATCCAACTTGAAACAGCAGATAAACCAGCTATAGATAATAAGTACATATATACTGTATCTTCTGCAAGGAAACTTGTTAATAAAGATAACGCCGCAACAGCAATCGTTACGACTAGCGCTGTAATTGGAATACCACGTTTATTTACCTTCTTGAAAGAAGTTGGTGCCATTCCTTCATTTGCAAGTGACCATAGTATACGCGTTGCTGCATATAACCCTGAGTTCGCTACAGATAGAAGAGCTGTAATAATAACGAAGTTCATAATATCAGCTGCATATGGAATACCGATTTTATCAAATACAACTACGAATGGACTTTCAATTATCCCTGCTTCTTTCCAAGAAATTAACCCTACTAAAATTGTCATTGTTAAAATGAAGAATAACATAATGCGCCATACTGTATTACGAATTGCGCGTGGAATTGTTTTTTCAGGATTCTGACTCTCTCCTGCTGCAATCCCGATTAACTCTGTTCCTTGGAAGGAAAAGTTAACTGTAATCATCGTAAGAAGCACTGCAGCTAGTCCATTTGGGAATAGCCCACCATCACTTACAAAGTTAGAGAAAAGAGGCGCTGCTTCTTTTCCGTCGTATGGTAAAAATCCTAGTAATGCGCTACCACCAAGTAGAATGAATGCAATAATTGTAACTACTTTAATACTAGAGAACCAAAACTCTAATTCAGCATAACTCTTCGCTGATATTGCATTTGAAGCATATAAAATAACCCCGAATACGAGACACCATACCCAAACATCCACATTCGGAAACCATCTTTTCATCATTAAACCGATCGATGTTAATTCTAATCCTACTGTTACTGCCCATCCAATCCAGTATAGCCACCCGATCATAAATCCAGTTCCTGGTCCAATAAACTTCGTCGCATACTTTTGGAAAGATCCTGAAACTGGCATTGCTACCGTTAGCTCTCCAAGACAAAGCATTGTTAAATACATAATAAATCCGCCCACTAAATATGAAAGGATGGCTCCCCCTGGTCCAGCCTGATTAATAGTGTATCCTGAACCTAGGAAGAAACCTGTCCCGATTACACCACCTAGTGCTATCATAAATAAATGTCTACTCTTCATCGTACGATGTAATTTATCATTCGTTGTTTGCTGCATCTTAATCCTCCCCTACAAGTACCCCTATATCTTGTTAAAATTTTCTGATAATAAAAATATACACGAAAGCGGTTACAATTTCTATATAAAATTAAAACTTTTCTGATAAAACATTATAAAAATTTAATTATTACGAGGTTTATATACTAATATAAGGGAAATAAGGGTTAATAAGGAAAAACTCTTACGTATTATTGTAAGAGTTAACGAAGTTCTAATCTTCTCGATAAAATTGATAAACTATAGTTTACGATGAAATACATACAAGCTGCTAGTATAAATGTTGGAATCATATAATTTACGTTCTGTCCGCTAATAATTTGAGCATTATGCATAAGCTCCGGCAATGATATAACAACTGCTAATGACGTATCCTTTAACAATGAAATAAATTGACTAACAAGCGGAGGAACCATTCTTCTAAGTGCTTGTGGTAAAATAATGTGCCAAAGCGTTTGGACATATGTTAATCCTGACGAGCGCGCCGCTTCAATTTGTCCTCTTTCGATAGATAATAGACCGCTTCGAACAATTTCAGATATCATCGCTGCTTCAAATATCGTTAAAGCAACAATTGCGGCCGTTATAATTTCTAATTTCAAACCTGCCTCTGGAAGTGCAAAATACGTAAAAAATATAATTAAAAGAAGTGGTAAGTTTCGAATAACTTCAACGATAAAGCCTAGTATTGGTGAGATGACGGGTATTTTTGTATAGCGCAAAGTTCCTATTACACTACCGATAATAAAACTAAGTACAATCGCTACAAGAGCGACTTCTAACGTTACAAGCAATCCTTTTAATAAAAAGAGTATATGATCTCCTGTAATAGCACCTTGAAAATCCATTTACACCCCCTCCTTTGCCAAACGTCTTTCCAAATAACGCACTAGCATACTTAGCGGAATTGTTAGTACTAAATAAAACATCCCAACAAATATATATACATCAAACGTAACGAATGTCTTCGTCGAAATTAAGTCTCCTTGATACATTAAATCCGCTCCAGCAATAATTCCGAGTATTGAAGAGTTTTTTACTAAATTGAGAAATTGATTTCCTAGAGGAGGAATGACGATTTTCATCGCTTGAGGTAAAACGACATGATACATCGCTTGCGTATAAGTTAATCCTGAAGAACGCGCTGCTTCCATTTGACCTTTCGCGACTGATAAAATACCAGCACGAATTACTTCCGCAATAAAAGCCGCTGTATAAACTGTAAGCGCAACTGTCCCTGCTACAAAACCGTTGAAAGTAATTCCTATTACAGGCAAAGCAAAATAGAAAATGAATGCAATTAATACGAGTGGAATATTTCTAACAAACTCTACATAGGTAGAGCCAATCCAATTCAAAATACGAATAGGTGCAATGCGCATCACTGCCATAATAATTCCTAAAACAAAACTTCCTATTAGCGCAACTACACTAGACATTACCGTATATTTAAATCCTTCTAAATACATATCAATATTATTCGTCAAAATAGAAAAGTCAGGCACATATTCTCCCCTCTTTCTTTATAAGAAGAGGATGAGCATCCCTCATCCTCTCACTCTTACTATTTATTCCAATTGGTATAGGCTAATTATCATTAGGAGATAACCCTTCCCCACTGATTAAAGTTTCACTTTATTTTTCTTGCTTTTGACCGATCCATTTTCCGTACAATTTATCGTATTCCCCATTCGCTTTCATATCTTTTAATAAACTATTAATCTCTTTCGTTAAATCGTCTGCACCTTTTTGCACTGCAATTCCATACGGTTCATCCGTGAAAATTTTCCCTACAACTTCATAATTAGAATCTTGTTTTGCCATTCCATAAAGAATCGCATTATCTGTCGTTAAAACATCGCCTTTACCAGCTTTTAACGCTGTAAATGCCTCACTATAATTCTCAAACTCTAATACTGTTGCTTCTGGTGATTTTTGACGGATGTTATTTGTAGACGTTGAGCCTTTTACAGCCAATACTTTAACGCCTTGTTTCACATCATCAATACTTTTAATATTGCTTCCTTTTTTCACAAGTAACGATTGCCCCGCTTTAAAATATACATCTGAAAAATCCACTTCTTTTTTACGCTCTTCCGTAATTGTCATTGTCGCAATAATGGCATCAATATCACCATTTTTCAGCATTGGAATACGTGTTTTAGACGTTACTTCTTTCAGCTCTAGCTTCTTTTCATCGCCAAGAATTTTTTTCGCAAGCGCCTTCGCGATATCAATATCGAACCCTTCTACCTGCCCTGTTGAAGGATTTTTCAATCCAAATAAATTCGTATCATTCTTCACCCCAACTACTAATTTCCCGCGCTTCTTAATTTGCTCAACAACTCCGCCTTGTTTCGTATTTGTTTCTTTCGCCTCGTCTTTTTTACCCCCGCATCCAGCAACAATAAACACAAATAAACATGAGAATATGATTAGGGTAAACAGCTTTTTCATTTTAAGCATGAAATTCCTCCTTTAATGATTTAACACTCGGCTTAAAAATAGACGAGCTCTTTCTTGTTCAGGATTTGCAAAGAATTGTACTGGTGTTGTATCTTCGATAATTTGACCATCATCCATAAATAAAATCCTATCTGCTACCTCACGTGCAAATCCCATCTCGTGTGTGACGACAACCATCGTCATGCCTTCTTTAGCCAGCGCTTTCATAACATCAAGCACTTCACCAATCATCTCTGGATCAAGAGCAGACGTAGGCTCATCAAATAGCATAATCTCCGGTTGCATCGCGAGCCCTCTAGCAATCGCCACCCTTTGCTGTTGTCCACCAGATAATTGATGCGGATATACACCTGCCTTCTCCGGAATTCCTACTTTCTCTAAATAAAACATCGCTGTTTTCTCCGCTTCTTCTTTTGAAACTTTATTTACTTTAATCGGTGCTAGTGTAATATTTTGAAGAACTGTTTTATGCGGGTATAAATAAAAGTGTTGAAAGACCATCCCAATATTTCGGCGCAATTCATTCATATTTGTTTTCACATTGTGTACTTCCTTATTTTGTACAATCAATTCTCCATCGGTAATTGCCTCCAATTGATTTATACACCGCAGCAACGTGCTTTTCCCTGACCCCGAAGGGCCAACAACTACTACCACTTCACCTTTTTTCACTTGTACATTAATATTTTTCAAAACTTGAAAGTCACCGTAATATTTATTCACATTACGAAACTCAATCAACTTACTCCCTCCTTCCCCTAACAAAGCATGTACACTCTTTTTATATTCAAAAATAGCTTAAAAAATAACTTTCATCTGCATTTTGTCCATAAAAAAGAGCAAAGGGATTTCCCTTTGCTCTTTCATTCCTATTCTATTAAGATACTTCTTCTTTTTTATCTTTCCCGTATTCATGCTCCCAGAAATCTGCATTTTTAATTCCTAACGACTGCGGATCGAATACTGGATCTTTTCCTTCTTTTTTCTGCTTTTCATAATCCTTTAATGCGATCAATGCCGGTTTTTGTAATAATAGAATCGCAATAATGTTAACCCATGCCATAATTCCTACACCAATATCTCCTAAAGCCCATGCTGTCGCGGCTGTTTTTACACAACCGTAGAATACAGCTCCTAAGAACACAAACTTTAGTACGATAGACATCCAAGGACGGTCTTTATCACGGTTTAAGTAAGCTATATTCGTTTCTGCAATGTAGTAATAAGCCATAATTGTTGTAAATGCGAAGAATAGTAGAGAGATTGCTACGAAACCGTTTCCAAATCCAGGGAAAACAGACTCTACTGCTGCCTGTGTATAACCAGGACCTGGCTGTGCACCATTTAATTTATTGACGATAAAGTTTTTTCCGTTTGCATCAAATACGTTATACATGCCTGTAATAATCATCATAAATGCTGTTGCTGAACAAACAAATAATGTATCAATGTAAACGGAAAAGGCTTGTACTAACCCTTGTTTAGCTGGATGCGATACTTCAGCAGCTGCTGCTGCATGGGCCCCAGTTCCTTGCCCTGCTTCATTTGAATAAATACCACGTTTTACACCCCAAGAAATTGCTAAACCGATAATCCCGCCAAAAGCAGCTTCTAATGCAAATGCACTTTTTAAAATTAACATAAAAGCATCTGGTAATTTTTCAATATTCATACCTACAATTACACAAGCTACTAAAATATAACCAAGCGCCATAAACGGTACTACAACTTGCGCTACGTTAACAATTCGCTTAACTCCGCCAAAAATAATAAGTGCTAATGCCGCTACTAATACCGCTCCTGATACAGAAGTATTAATGCCAAAAGCTGTTTCTAAACTTACAGCAATACTATTCGCCTGAACACCTGGAAGCAGCATCCCCGTCGCAAGAATCGTTGCTGCGACGAACACTAATGCGTACCATTTAACACCTAGTCCTTTTTCAATGTAATAAGCCGGACCACCGCGGAATTGCCCTTGATGCTTCGTCTTATATATTTGTGCAAGCGTCGATTCTACATATGCAGAACCAGCTCCTAGAAAGGCTACCGCCCACATCCAAAATACAGCCCCTGGACCACCAAAGGCAACAGCCGTTGCAACACCGGCAATATTTCCCGTTCCAACGCGCCCAGATAACGAAAGTGCTAACGCTTGGAATGAAGAAACACCCGCATCAGATTTTTCTCCCTTAAATGTAAGCTTCACCATTTCTCCTACATGTCTTACTTGTAAAAACCTCGTTCGAATGGAAAAATATAAGCCTACTCCTAAACATAAATAGACAAGTGCGGGACTCCAAACAATATTATTTATCCAACTTACGATAGCTTCCAATACTCTTCTACCTCCATTTATAAAGAATTTTCAGAATATATAAAAATTATAAATGTATACCGAATTTATGACAATATTATTTTAATAAAACAAACATATTTTTGTATAAAAAAACAAAGCATACATTTATTTTGTATACTTTGTCTCAATATGGATGTATTATATATTCACAATTGCTACCTTCTTTATAATTCTTTCATAGAGTTGTTCTGCTAATTCTAGAAAATGATCTGGCATATCTTTCCCTTTAAACTTCTTTTGAAGTGTACCGTATAAACCAATATCACGTAGACGTAAAAATAACGGTAATGATTCGTACCAACTATCCGCCAGTCTGTGCTCATATTCATAACCTTTTCGCAACACTTGTAACTGTTTACAAGCAAATTCTGTCTTCTCTTCTGTAGTCCACGGTGTAAATAGAACAGAGTAATAGAGAACCATTGCTAAATCATGTATAAAGTAATTATACGCTGCATCATCAAAATCAAAGATTGTTAACTCTTTTCCATCATAATGAAAGTTACCTGGATGAATATCACCATGCATAAGACCAAATGTTTCTCTTTCAATTGGAAGAGCCTTTATTTCATCCATTAATACTGCCGCAATCTCTTTCACTTTCTCATCTTCTATTTCATTAACAATCCCACTCTCGTCCTCTTCCCACGTATCACGGTAGTCTGTTTTAGGGTAATCCATTGTAAGGCGATGCAGTTGTCCAATCGCTTTTCCCCACGCTTCAAAGTAAGCATCTCCCCAATAAGGCGATTCTTCTCCTTTTACTTGCTCACCTTTCGCATATGCAAATAATGAAGCATAAAAAGAAGTACCATCCTCCGCTCCGATTTCTTCTACAAGATTTTGAGATATTGAGTCATAAGGACCAGCAGCTTTCGCTCCATGCTCCGCAACATACCGTAAAAAATCTAGTTCGGCCTCTACCTCTTTTTTAGAACGATGGGAAGAATGTGTTAAACGCAAGACGTAATTTTCAGCATTTTTATCCTTCGCATGAAAAATATAATTTTCAAAATCACCAAGTGGTTTTTCTTCCACTGTCACATTAAATACCTTTGCTGCTCTTGTTAAAATCTCTTTTGTAAAAACTCGTTCTACAGCTATTTCCATATGTATCCCTCCTATATATCTTCTTAATTCGACATAAATGTGAGAAGTACTGCTATGAAATTGAATAACGCGTGAGCAACCATAGCTGATAAAATAGAATTTGTTTTCTCATATAACCATGCGAATACTACTCCGCTTAAAAAATTCACCGGTAATGTGTTATATGTTGGGATATGAACAACAGTAAATATTATTGAACTTATAAGTATACCGCCCCATATACCATATCTATCACGAAAAAACGTATAAAAAACACCTCTATATAAAATCTCTTCATAGATTGGTGATATAACCGCCGCTCCAATTACCGCGATACAAAACGAATATATTGATTTATCATTTTGGATCGTCTCCGTTTTACTATTTTCAAAAGAAATCCCCAGTTTCTCCATTATCATTAATACACCAATACTAACTACAATCAAAGAAATAACCGCTACAAATGTCCACAATAAATCTTTCCATGAAAGCTTCCGAATTCCAACATCTTTCCACGACAGTTTATATCTTTTTATGCAAAAAAGGTAAACTACAAACGTAAATATCACTGCCATTATAAGTCCCATTAATACTCCAGCATATAATGAGTTCCCTATTATTTTTAAAGCATAATCATAAAAAAGAGATTCAATCATTACTGGTACAATCAGAAATACGAAAACAAATAAATATAAAATTTCTTTCCATCCCCACATACATTTTAAAGTCATCTACACCATCCCCCTATATCCTATTTTCTTTAGTATAAAAGATGACGTAACGTAACTTTCAAGCTACTTTTTCCCAAATAATTCAAGCGTAATTTTCTCACAAAAAAACAAAATTAACAGAAACAATTTCAATGTAAAGGAGATGAAAATTCACAACAAGATGATAGCAAAAAGCATATGTTTCCATCCCTCCTATATATCCTCTATTTAATTCGCTATATATGTGAGAAGTACTGCTATGAATACTATAAAAAATTCAATCCCTACACATAAAAAAATCTAAAAACAAAAAAGGTTGATTCACTAAATCAACCTTTAAACTATTAAAAATACTATTTCTCAGTTCTTCATCAATTCATTCTTATATATAACATTTATCTTTATATTTACCTATCTTCACCCTTTGTCTGCATTGAATTGAATGTCCAATTTAACTTCAATGCATCCCCTTGAAATACATTTTGCTCTTCCCCGTTATCCACAAATGTGAACATTACATAGAAAGTATCATCATCACCAGGAGCAAGTCCATTTCCTTCTCGGTCTACAACACCTTTTTGCACAAGATCAGGAATACTTCCATTTTGCGTAGCTACCTTTAATTCTGATAATGTAGTAGACCATATTGGGACCTCATTTTTATCCAAATTCCACAAGAAATCAACACGGATGTGATCACCAAAATCAGCATTTCCATTATCTCCTTTAGCGTCGATTACACTGTAATCTGTAAGAAGTTTCACGTCTCCTATTGCTAAGGTTCCTTTGTTAACTAATTGAAAACCGCGCTCCATTTCATCACCCGGTTTAATATTGTCGACATTAATAACAACTTCAGGATTAACGCTCAAATCTAAAGTGCCGGCTGCAAACGTATTTTGTGATACTTCCTTATCACTAAAATACGCATATGTTCCCCCGCCAATTAAAGATAGACCAAGAGCTGCAGTTACAACACCCATACCAAGTTTTTTCTTAATACTCATTTCACAAGTCCCCCCTATTTTTAGAGCTCAAACTACAAATCTTATTTCCATCCCACAAACAATAATAATTAAGTGAATAATTTACCTCATAACGAAACCTAATCAACGTTAAACTATTTACTTCATGTATACAAATAACTATCACTTTAAGAATAACCGGTAATGTTACAGTGAATCATTACCGGTCCATTGTTAGTAAAATCCTATTTAATTCTATAAGCATTGTTTTATCGCTTAATTTACTCTAGAATTGTGCCCACTTATTTTTTTGGTTCTAATCCAATGGAACGCAAGATTTTATCTAACGTCACTGGACCCACATTTTCTTTTGGTTTTTGATTCTCTTTAGCATCTGGACCCTTTTTCAAGAAGTTCTTCTCAATAAAACGAATATCAGTTTCGTTCACAACACCGTCTTGATTCACGTCACCATCTTTAACAGCCACTTTTCCTTTTTCATATGACAGAGCTGCTATTCTAGCATCTTGAATATCTACCATTTTATCGCCGTTTACATCACCTGCAAGGTTGTCGTCCATATCAGCTCTAAAGTTTTGTCCCACTAATTCTCCATCCTGCATTTTCCCTATTTTTGTTGTGAACTTACTATTTAAATGACCTGGCATTTCTACGAAAATATCATATTCTTTATCGCTTACAGGAACACTATGAATTTCAAATTGCCCATTATCATTAACCGTTCCTGTATATTTCTTTCCATCCTTGTCAACTGCGTACACTTTTGCTCCTAGTTTTGTGTAATCATTCTTACCTAAATACCCCTCTTCATTCAAGAATGCTTCTGGTCCAATATACCCTGTAACCGTTGAATGTTTCGAAACAATAGCAAAAGATTTATCTTTAAACACAGGAATCTCAGTACCTTCTGATGCACCAGCTTTTGTATAAGAGAACTTATCTGCTCCAAATGCAGTTAAATCATTAAAATATTCATCGCTCGTCATTTCGAATGTAACATCTAAAAATGGTGTATCTCCATCTAATCCTTTAAATTCTTTTCCTTCCAGTGATGCGCCAACTTTCACCTTGTTTTCCCAAGTTCCTTCTGTATTTATAGCCGGATCTTCTAATTTCAAGTTTAATCCATGTTGTTTTGCATATTCCATAAGCGCTGAATTTGGTTTCACATCTGTAAATTTAAATAGCTGCTTGTTATAAGGAATTTCAAATGTACCTGACATAAGCTGTTTTACATTATTGAGATTTAAAGTTAACGTAATTTTTTCTCCTAATTTTATTTTATCTTTGTCATAGTTTGGAACAGCGTATTCTGTCCCTTCTTTTACAAAGACGTAATCTTTAAATCCAGTTGCCATATTCCCTGCAGTTGCGAGGTCATATCCAAATAATTTTAAATTTAACGGCTCATTTATTTCCTCTGGAAGTACTCCAAATTTAAAATCACCGTTTGCTTGAATTGTATTCAGCCAACCTGATGGAAAGGCCGAGTTCTGATAATATACAATTTGATTAGCTTTTTGGTCATACTGCAGGCCTTTGGACTTTAATGCATCCACTGTAGAATCATAAATATTACCATGCACCCATAATGCCCGCTGTCCGTCTTCTTCTTTGAACATGGAATCATTTACTTCATGAATACCAGGTTGTACATCCTTAAATTTCATTTCAGGTATTACATTATCAATGATAATGCTATCACCTTTTGTATAAGATTTCCCTTCTTTATCATATCCAACGAAGTTCAATTCGTAATCTCCATCAGGTAACATAACAGGTTTATCCCCAATTGGATGAGCAGGATCTCCTGTGAACGGAAATACATATCCTCCCATACCAGAAAACATCATATATTCAACATTCGGTGTTAGACTGCTTGCATTCAGTGTACCGACGATTCCTAATGCCTTTCCTGTTTTTCGATCCTTCACAACCGCATCAATAGTTTCAAGGGGGCTATTCAATTTAAATGCCAACGGCGAACTTGGTCTTTCCATAAATGGATGGAATTTTGATGCATCTGTTGCCATTGCGTCTCTCAGCAAATCTACAGACTCAATCCCTTTTTCTGTGAATTTAACTGCAAATGGCACTTGATATACTTCTTTTTCATTGTCTTTATTTGAAACATGAATATACCCCTCATACCTACCGAATTCCGCATTTTCTGGAATGATAATTTCAGGACTAATTTCCTCTGATGTACCAGGAGCCACTTTAATAGAATCTTGTACGTTCAGCTTCACACCATTCTTCGCTGCATCCTGCACACCTACACTCATTGGTGAAAATTCTACTTCTAATTTGAACTCTTTTCCGTCTGTTTTACTGTTGTTTTTAATTAGAACTTTTCGATTATCTTTAATAGGTCCATTTCCTAATTGGTTTTTATACCCGAATGCAATTGAACCTGTTTTTTCTTCGATTTCTACTTCTTCATCATTTACAACGTTTGATGTTTTATCGATAACCTCGATAGATGCGTCTGCATGAACTGCACGATACGCATCAATTCGGCCTGATCCCACCTCAAATACAGAGCGCTCTTCTTTTAAGTCAACTGCAGTATTCATAAGCGCTTCTTTTACTTCAAACGGACTATAGTTTGGATGTTCTTGCAAAATGAGTGCTGCCACTCCCGCTGTATGAGGAGTTGCCATAGATGTACCTGACATACGTCCATACGCTACCGGATAATTTTCTCCATCCTTTGGATCGTTAATATATTCAGGAACAGTAGAGAAAATAGACACACCTGGCGCTACAATATCCGGCTTAATATCATCTGTTTTAGTTGCAGGACCACGAGAGCTAAAATCGGCTAAATGATCTCCCTCTGTTTTTATATTACTAATTTCTCCAAACGCTAAAGACACATCTCCTTGTGCAGCTTTTACTTGTAATTTCTCACCATCTACTTTCGCTAAGCGGAACGATGGAATAGATGACGTACTTTCTCCAAGATAACTTGTGATTTCACCATCAACATTGTTATATACAATTACGGCCTTTGCACCTGCTTCTTTCGCATTCTTAATCTTTTCATCAAATGTAATCTCACCGCGTTGGATGAGCGCTAATTTTCCTTTTACGTCTTTCCCCTTAAAATCATCTGATTTCCCAAGTCCTGCATATACAACCGATAAGGATTGACCTTTTAAGTCTTCAAGCTTATCAGTAAAGCTCTTTCCAAGTAGCATCATCTTATCCACATGTAAATCACCTGCATCGGCAGAAAATGTCGGGATAGACATCGCAGCGTCACTTGCTCCAACTGTAATTGGAAGTGCCGCCGCACTAGGTGATCCAATAGTACCCTCTCCAGGACCACTATTACCTGCCGCTACTACTGTAACAACACCAGCTAACATGGCATTGTTCACTGCCACAGAAGTTGGATATAAAGGATCATTAATAGACGCACCTAATGATAAATTGATAACATCCATATCGTCTTTCACTGCTTTATCAATCGCAGCAAGAATACCGCTTGTTTGACCACTTCCATATGGTCCTAATACACGATATGAATATAAATCTACATCTGGAGCGACTCCCTTAACCGCATAATCCACATTATTCTTTTTGTCTGCAGCAATTGTCCCAGCTACATGAGTGCCATGGGATGTATAATATGCACTTCCATCATAAATTTCAGGATATCCTCCAGAATTTTGCCAATCCTTATACGTTGTCTCCATTGGATCAGCATCATTATTAACAAAATCCCATCCTTTTATTGAGTTCGGATCTATTTTGCTTGGATCTTCCCCCTGCTCTGCACGATATCCTTTATATGCATCTTTCAAATCAGGGTGGTTATAATCAATACCTGTGTCCAGTACCCCCACCTTAATTCCTTTACCTGTTATTTTTTCAGCATGCAGCTTGTCCACACCAATTTGTGGTACACTATCAGCCATTTTTGGTTCGACAGCCGTTTTAGCTGTTTCTTTCGGTAAATCAATTTTGACCTCACTATCTTCCCATACGCGCTTAACAATACCAGTGCGAACTAAGTCTTCAATCATATTCGCAGGTAACGAAATTGCTACACCATTAAAAGCATTTTTATATTCTCTTGTTATTTTGGCAGATTTAAAATTCGTCCCTTTATCTTTATTCTTTTGAAGCTGTTCAAACTCTGATTTAAATTCTTTATGAGATGCTTCTACCTTTTGTTCCGCAGTTGAAAGAGCTATTTTTTTCCCCTTAGCTGCTTGTTTTAACATCTCGATTTTGCTAGGTGCTTGCTTAAACTCTACAATCACATTCACATTATCAGGACTTGCTGTATTGATGCCTGGTGAAATAACAAAACCTGGTTTTGTATCTAACGTTTTTAAGGCATTACGTTGTTCCTTTGTAAGACCTTTCAATATAGCGTTTGCATCATCAATCCCAGTTAAAGTAGTTGTATTTACCTCTTCTGCCAATACGTTATATGGAATTCCTTGAGACATTAACATACCAACAGTTAGCGTTCCGATAAGTATTTTTCCGAATTTCCCCTTCTTCATAGCGCATCTCCTTATTATTAAAATTATTTTTTCTAAAATAAATCCCCTGAGCTCCTATTTAGCATTGGCAATTCTATCAACCTTGAATCTATTTAAAATAATCGAGAATCTCCAACACTACTACCGCCATCCCCACACTTCTAATCTTCTTTCTATAAAAGCCCCCATAAATTGTTTCCAACTACAATGATTTACAACATGAATTATTAGTAGCGTTAAGCAATAATTCTATTTTTATTATTTCACATTTTGATTTTTCTGAATATTGAACAAAAGGAGTAATTTTTTTCTAATGACTCTATGCCTAAATAGTACAAAAGAACTATCCGCTTCTTTATTTTTGTAATATAAAATAAAGAAACATGATAGTTCTTTTAGACATCTTTTTATTTAATCCAATGGAACCAAGTGATTTCTAACAGCATAAATCACTGCTTGTGAACGACTTTTCACATTGAGTTTTTTAAAAATTTTATTGATGTGAATTTTAACCGTCTTGTCACTAATATATAGAACTTCAGCAATTTCTTTATTACTCAGCCCTTTAACCAATTCAAAGAGAATTTCCTTTTCACGCTCTGTCAGTTCATTTTCATTTGGTTCTAATTTCAGTTGTTGTTGATGATATGTAATTAATTTTTTCGTCATACGCGGATGAATAACTGAGTCGCCTTGATATAACATTCGAATTGCTGCCACTACCTGCTCCGATGATGAATCCTTCAATAAATAACCATCAGCGCCAGACTGAAGCGCATCCATTAAATACTCATCATGCTCATACATTGTAAAAACAAGTACTCGGCAATTAGGATATTTTTTTTTCACTAATCCCGTAGCTTCAATTCCATTTTTCCCCGGAAGATTAATATCCATCAAAATACAGTCTGGTCTACATTCCTCTACTTTTCCCAATACCTCGTCCCCAGAGCTCGCCTCTCCAACCACTTTCATATCAGATTCAACCTCTAGTATGCTCCGAATTGCGTCTCGTAAAAAAGCATGATCATCCACTACTAATATTTTAATCATTTTACGCACCCCTTGTTTGTGAATCTGGAATTAACAGTGTAATTTCTGTCCCTTTACCTACAGAACTATCAATCTGTAAAGTAGCCCCTAGTTGTTCAGCTTGTTCATTCATATGTAATATACCATAATGTGGATCATGCTTCGTTTTAACCATAGACTCAAATAGTGAAAAACCAACTCCATTATCCTTAACCTTTAAAAGCACGTGCTCACTTTGATAACTTAGCAAAACATCAATTTCTTCTGCTTGTGCATGTTTAACAATGTTTTGTAAACTCTCTTGTAATGTATCAAAAATAACTCTTTCTTTTGAAAAGCTGAGCGCACGTGAATGACCTCTTTCATGATATGTAATGTCTAGTTCATATTCTTGTTTTAAAGATTTTATTTTACTTGCTATCGCCTGTTTAAGCCCTAATTGTTGTGTGGGATACGGCTTTAAAGCGTAAATAGAATAGCGAACTTCTCCTAAGCTTTCCCTTAAATCCTTTATACTTTTCTCAACTAATTGCTGCATATCAATAGGTTTATCATGGTATTTTTTTTGAGCGGACTCTAGTTGAAATATCACCCCAGCCAAAGCTTGTGCAATACCATCATGAATCTCGCGTGCAATTCGATTTCTTTCTTCTAAAATCATCCTTTTTTCTTGTTCAGAAATAAGTATTCTTGTTTTAACTATGTTAGCTAATTGGTTGGAAAATGTCGCTAACAACTGCACATCTTCCGGGAAAAAACCAGCACCTCTACTTTTACCTGCAACAAACATCCCGATCAACTCATTATTTACAATAAGAGGGAAATAGACTAAAGAACGTATAACATCCTCAAATACCCCATCTCCTGGTGCTGTACCAACCTTCCAATTGTTAAAAACAGTATTTTCAGTTATTTCACAGAACTCTCCTTTTCCGTCGGAATAATCAGTTATATCATTCTTCAATTTTCCATCCCTCAACTGGATATTCCATTCTCCCTCGTCTTTTGTCCATAATACATATGCTTGTATCCCTAGAAATCCTTTAAGGGATTTTTTTATGTGCTGAAGATTCCCTCCAGATAATCCACGGCTTATTTCTGTCGTAATAAGAAAAAATTCGTACAATCTTTCTTTTTCCATCCGTATTCGTGCAGAAAATGAACTAATGATAGAGATTGCCACAAGTGGGAAGAAAAAGAACAAAACAATAATTCCTTTTAGCTCTAAAGAATATTGGCTATCTAATATGTGTATAAGAACAGCATAGAATAGACAAAAACTTTCACAAAAAAAGACTGATATATTTTTTTGATTCCATCGATGTATCGAATATGTCTGAGGAAGAAGTACCATTAGTAAATCATAAAAGAGATTGTTGAAAAAACAGAAAAATATACTAAACAATAGTAAAAATAATAAGTTCTCATATAAAACTTCCATATTTATTACACTGGAAAACCACACCATACATTTGCTAGAAAACCATTCTGCTAACACAAGGCTAAGAGCATGCTGTGTACTATTAAAAAGCATCCTTTCCATTGGAGAACGCCGAAGCAAATGAATAATTAAAGTAACAAATACAAGAGCGAGCGCGGTTATATGTGTCCCAAACAACAAAAGCATGGAATAAATAATCGGAAAGCTAAGTGAACTTACTCCCCTCCAAAATCGTACAGGAAAATACTCTGTGATCCCCATAAACAGTACTAACAATACTAGTATTGTTAGATGAGAAGGGATTTTAATTTCAAGTAAAGAGATAGCTATAGTAATTAAACCAAAAAAAGAAATGAAATAAAGATAAAAGCTAGCAACTTTTTCTCTCATAGAAATAGAATCTACATCTTTCAAAACGATCCCTTCCTTCTTATATATTTTCTCTATTATCCAACAAAAAACCGGCACTGGCAAAATGGAAAAATCTCCACTAGCCAATCACCGGCTGTGTACTACACCTAAAAAGGCAAGACACAATACTAGTATAAATCGATTCTCATAAATTTCCTATTCACCAAACGATGTAATTATGCATACCGCTAGGCTTATCCTCTATAGTACAAAAGATATATATTAATATCGCTAATCTAATATACGCTTTCTTTCCATCCCCTACTTCTCACTTTCTTTATTATAAAAGATGACGTAACGTAACTTTCAAGCTACTTTCTTAAAAAGAATACAAGCATAATTTTTTCATAAAAAGCAAAAATTAACAGTGATAATTCAATTCTAAAAGGGTGGGCCTTATGACAGAGCAAAGCAATAACCAACAAAAAAATAAAACGAAGCATATGTTTCCATCACTTTCGGAAAATGTTAATTACATTGAAAATAAGCTCTGCCATTCTGATGATATAAAAAAATTAGATGTTCCTTTTCAAAATGGAAAAGGAACAATCTTATATATCGAATCTTTAGCAGACCCAAATTTAATTCATCAATTAGCTCTTGAACCATTATTAACTCGATCTGATTTGTCTTTAGAAAAAGCTTTTTCTACATTGAATATGAAAAAAGAAACAAATTTAAATTATGGTGTGCAACTTTTATTACAAGGAAAATCATTATATTTTCATGAACAAGTCGACAGTTTTTGTATTTTCGAAACAGCTTTATCTTTAAAAAGGGATATAGCAGAACCTGACAATGAAGGTGTTGTACGTGGACCGCATTCTGGTTTTGTAGAAGATTTAGCTACTAATTTAACTTCCATACGGAAACTCATTAAAAGTCCAAATTTAGTCGTTAAGTATTTTACACTCGGTGAAGAAATGCACACGAAAGTGGCAATTACTTATATTCAAAATATAGCTAATGATGACCTCGTCATAGAAGTGAAAAGAAGATTAGAAATGATTAAGACAGACGCACTTATGCCACCAGGTTACATACAAGAATTTATAGAAGACACGTCTTTCTCACCATTTCCACAACAATTAAATACAGAGCGTCCAGATAGAACTGTTGCTAATTTAATGGAGGGACGAGTTGCTATTTTATCTGACGGAGATCCAACAGCTCTTATTGTTCCTGTTACGTTATTCGCTTTCTATCAATCACCAGATGATTATAATAACCGCTGGATTGTCAGTTCTTTCGTCCGAATGATTCGCTTAGTCAGCTTTTTAATTGCCTTTCTTTTGCCAGCTATATATATCGCAACAGTTGCTTTTCACCCTGATGTGTTGCCACTCGAACTCGTTTATACAATTAAAGCTTCATTAGAAAAAGTACCGCTCCCTCCCATTTTTGAGGCTCTCTTAATGGAATTGATTTTCGAACTATTACGAGAAGCTGGTATTCGTCTCCCAAGCCGCGTTGGACAAACAATCGGTATTGTAGGTGGTTTAGTAATTGGTGATGCAATTGTAAAAGCCGGACTCGTTTCTTACACAATGATTATCGTTGTAGCTTTAACTGCAATCTCATCTTTTCTCGTTCCATCAAACGATATGAGTTCAGCAGTTCGGATCCTTCGTTTTCCGTTAATGATCCTTGCTGCTATATTCGGGTACGTAGGAATATCATTTGGTCTAATTATAACTTTCGTTCATTTATGCCAGCTACATTCATTTCATACACCATATCTTTCTCCTATTGCCCCGATGCGGATAAAAGATATGAAAGATTCTTTTGTACGACTTCCAATTTGGTCGTTTTGGGAACGACCTCATGATCCAAAGCCGAAAAAAATGCAACGACAACATGTAACGAGAGAGGATGAGAACGGTGACAAACACGCAAAGTAAAATTTCACTTGTTCAATTTACCTTTTTCGTTATTCAATGCCAAATCGGGGTTGGTATACTTTCTCTACCAAACCGTCTTCACCCAATAGCGAAAGGTGGTGGATGGATTTCTGCTCTCATCGCTGGTTTTGCGATTCAACTTATTATATTACTTATGTGGCTTTTCTTAAAACGATTTCCTGATGCAGATATGTACGAAAGTGTTTGTATGCTATTTGGTAATAAACTTGGAAAGTTATTAGGTTTTTTTTATATTTTCTATTTTACTCTTATCGGTATGACCGTCATGTTAAATGCATGTAACGTCATTAAAGTATGGGTCTTACAAGCCACCCCTTGGTCTGCAATTCTCATACTATTTACAATAGCTTGTTGCTACGTAGCCTATAATACGTTTAAAGTGATTGTACGATTTTATGTCATGGCTTCTATTCTTATTATCCCAATGGCACTTTTAATTGCACTTGGGCTCACACGAGCTGATTTTTCTTATATTTTCCCCATTACAGAGGCTGGATGGTGGAATATTATTCAAGCATCAAAAGAAACAATTACAGCCATGTATGGTTTTGAAATTATTCTTATCGCTTTCCCAAAAGTAAACGGGAGTTCTGTGGCAAAACTGAAGGCTATTTCTATCGCTAATGGATTTGTAACTCTTTTTTATGCCTTTACTGTTTGGATTTGCTTTATCGTATTTAGTCCAAAACAAGTTGAGCTTATTCCAGAGCCAGTTGCTTACTTACTACGCTCCTTGCATATCGGGATTATAGACCGGACTGATTTACTATTCATACCAATATGGATGATAACAGTTGTGGCTTCTATTGCTAGTTATTATTGCGCTGCTTCAATCGGAATCGGAAATATATTCAATCTCGCTAATCATAAAAAGGCTGTTCCAATCGTTGGTATTATTGCTTTTAGTGTAGCCTTATTTATAGATACACCTGAAGAATTAAAAGTAATTTCAACTTTCACTGATAAGTTCACCTATATTTTCATAGTTGTTCTCCCTCTTTTATTTCTACTTTATTCAGTAATAAGAAATAAGAAAGGAGAACAGTATGTTCAAAAAAAGAGTTAAACTACTTTTTATATTATGTGCTAGTTCATTCCTTTCTGGCTGTTGGGATCAAGAACCATTAAGAGAAGCCAGATTAGCTTATAGCATTGGATCTGATATTACGGAAGAGAATAAACTCCAGCAAACAGTCGAGCTCGTAAAAAGTTCAAGCGGAGAGCAATCTTCATTCGAGAATGAAATACATTCAGCAACCGGGCATAATATAAGGGATACAAGCGATGCCCTAAAAAAAAATGTAACTGGGAATATTCGCTATTTCAAATATGGTGTTCAATTACTAGGAACCAAAATTCTAAAAAAAGGTATACTACCCTATTTAGATGTTAGCTTTCGGGATCCAACAAACCCAACTGCTTTAGTAAAACTTATTGCAGTAGATGGTGAAACATCCGAGATACTCGAAAAAAAGAAAGTAGGAAATTTACTAATTGGAGATTTTCTAAAGAAAAAAGTGAAAAGCTTAGAAGATATGAGTGTATTTCCAAAAGAAACTTTAGAAACAGCCGCTACAAAAATGTTAGATCCCGGTAAAGACTTTACCCTCCCTTCTATAAAAATAAAAGGAAAAGAAGTAATTACAAACGGGTTAGCTTTATTTAACAACGATAAATTAACTGGGCATTTACCTTTGAAACAATCTGTTTTATTCGTGTTATTAACCGGAAAAATGGGAACAAGTGCCCGTATAACCCAAAAACTTACTAGCGATGAATCAGAGAAGACATCTGATTATTTAACAATGGAAGTGAGCAATCGGAAACTAAAAAGAGACTTGAATATAACAATTGACAAAAAAGGAAATGTTTACGCTCATCTAAAACTAAAGCTACAAGTAATCGCTCTTGAAGCACCGAGAGATAATCTTTATAAAATGGGAGAAAGAAAAAAACTAAACAAAGAATTATCTAAGCAGCTCACAAAAGAAGCAAAACGCATAACGAAAAAACTACAAAAAGCAAATTGTGATGCTTTAGGGATTGGCAGACATCTTATCGCTTATCATCCTGATTTATGGAAGAAAAAAAATTGGAATAAAGATTATGCAAAAGTGAAGTTCAAACCAGAAGTAGAAGTAAATATTTTATATAGCGGTGTCTTAAAATAAAAGGTTGTATGCCCCGCGGGCATACAACCTTTTTATTTTGTATATAGATATACAATTGATTCATAAGGTCTTAAGTTAAGATTTGTAATATCTCTGCTTGGATCTTTATAATTTGATACTACTACTTCTTGTTTCATTCCATCCAATTGAACATTCACTGGTGCAGAATACGTTATTTCTTCTCCATAGAAGTTATTGATAACAAGTAATACTTCATTATTTACAGTACGTGTATATGCCCAAACCTTAGGATGATTCCCATCTAAAACATCATATTTTCCTTCTGTAATTACATCGTATCTTTTTCTAAGTTCAATTAGCTTTTTATAATGATAAAATACAGACTCTTTATCTTCTAATACCTTCTCTACGTTTATTTCTTTAAAGTTTTCAGCTACAGAAATCCAAGGTGTATTTGTTGTAAAACCACTGTTCACCTCTTCATTCCACTGCATCGGAGTACGGGAATTATCACGAGACTTCTGTTTTAAAATCCCCATAATCTCTTCTTTTGATAGTCCTTCCTCTTGTTTTATATCATATATATTTAACGATTCCACATCACGATATTGCTCAATAGAATTAAAGTTAGGGTTCGTCATACCAATTTCTTCACCTTGATAAATATAAGGCGTACCTTGCAACATATGCATAGCCGTTGCTAACATTTTAGCTGATTCATTTCGGTACTTCCCATCATCTCCAAAGCGTGAAACAATACGGGGTTGGTCATGATTACACCAAAATAATGCATTCCATCCTCCGCCCTTTTGCATTTCACTTTGCCAATCGGACATAATTTCTTTTAATTTTATGAAATCAAAATCAGCTTTCTTCCACTTATCACCATTGGGATAATCTACTTTTAAATGATGGAAACTAAACGTCATACTTAGTTCATTACGCTCTGGGTTTGAATATTTAATACAATTATCAATTGTCGTAGATGACATTTCTCCAACTGTAATTACATCTTTCCCTTCAAAAACATTTCGGTTCATTTCTTGTAAATATTCATGGACGCGTGGACCATCCGTATAATATTTACGCCCATCACTTGTAGCCGTGGTGCCCTCATCACTTAAAAATCTTTGATCTTTTGAAATTAAGTTAATAACATCAAGGCGGAATCCTTTTACCCCTTTATCAAGCCAAAAGCGCATCATATCATATACTTCTTCACGAAGCTTTTCATTTTCCCAGTTTAAATCAGCTTGTGTCTCATCAAATAGATGTAAAAAATATTGGCCTGTCTTCTCATCATATTTCCAAGCAGATCCACCAAATTTAGACTGCCAATTATTCGTTTCATCACGCCAAATATAATAATTACGATACGGACTATTTTTATCTTCTTTCGCTTCTTTAAACCACTTATGCTCCGTCGAACTATGGTTTACAACAATATCGAGCATAATCTCAATATCACGTGCTTTCGCTTCTTCTAAAAGCTCTTCAAACTCTTCCATCGTTCCGTAAGACGGGTCTATACGATAATAATCACTGACATCATAACCATTATCGTTTTGTGGTGATTCGTATATCGGCGTTAACCAAATATAATCCACTCCGAGTTCCTTTAAATAATCTAACTTCTCTGTAACTCCTTTTATATCACCGGTTTCTTTATTGTAGTAACTATTAAAGCTCTTCGGATAAATTTGATAGACTACACTTTTATGCCAATCCTTCATGCTTAACTTCCTCCTACTTCTGCTTTACTCGTTTCGCAAATAACCATGTTAACGTAAATGGAATTACGACTGCGATAATCATCCCGACAATAAACATCGGAATCGATTTCGGAATGATAGAAATAAATGCTGGCAATCCGCCAATTCCAATAGCAGGTGCTAATACACCATTTAAAGTAATGAATATCGCCGCAATAGCAGATCCAATAATCGCTGCATAGAACGGGAATTTATTTCGTAAATTCACACCGAACATCGCTGGCTCTGTAATACCGAAGTACGCTGAGATTGCTGATGTCGATGCCATACTTTTATCATTTTGATTTTTAGAAATAAAGAACATCGCTAGTGCCGCACTACCTTGTGCAATGTTAGAAAGAGCAATCATCGGCCAAATAAATGTACCGCCGTGTTGTGCAATTAATTGTAGATCAATCGCAATAAACATATGATGCATTCCTGTAATTACAAGCGGTGCATATAATGCTCCAAATAATATTGCCCCAAGTACTGGTACCGTTTCATATACTCCTACTAATCCGGCTGTTAATAAATCTCCAATATGACGTGTAACTGGACCGATAATCCCTAATGCTAATACACCTGTTACAACGATTGTTGTAATTGGCACAACTAATAATTGAATTGCATTCGGTACATGCTTCTTTAAGAAGATTTCAACTTTACTTAATACGAATGCTGCTACTAAAATCGGTAAAATTTGACCTTGATATCCAACTTTTTCAATTTGGAATAATCCTAAAATATTGAAGTACTCAATTTTTTGTCCGTCTAATCCTGCTGCTGCTTTCCCGTAATTCCAAGCATTTAATAAATCAGGATGTACGAGCATTAATCCCATAACAATACCTAGTATTGGGCTACCGCCAAAACGCTTCGTTGCTGACCAACCAACAAGTGCCGGTAAGAATACGAACGCTGTATTGGCCATCATATTAATTAAATCCCAAAGCCCGCCTAAGTTCGGATAAACATCTAATAAATTTTTACCATCAAAAAATAAGTCCTTTGCCCCTAATAAATTGTTAATCCCCATTAGTAAACCGGCTGTTACAATCGCCGGTAAAATTGGCATAAATACATCAGAAAATACTTTTACGAACTTTTGAACTGGATTTAATTTTTGATTTCCAGAATCTTTTACGTCAGCTACTGTCGATTCTTCCATACCTGCAAGCGTTATCAATTCAGCGTATACTCGATCGACATCACCTGGACCAATTACAATTTGAAATACCCCAGCGTTATGAAACGCTCCCTTTACTAATGAAACAGACTGCAATTTATCATTATCTATTTTACTTTCATCTTTTAAAGCGATACGGAGCCTCGTTACACAGTGCGCAGCTTGTTCAATATTGTCTTTCCCACCAATATACTGCAACACCTCTTCTGCTGTTTTACGATAGTCTTTCCCCATATTCCCGTCCCTCTTTTCTTTTTTTGATACCGTTTACACTTACATATTAACTCGTATATATAAGTTAGTCAACACTCGTATATATAAGTTGATGATTTTTTTATAAATAAAGAGATGGAACGATTATTTCGCTCCATCTCTTTATTTTCTTCGCGCCACATCCGAAAAGTGAAAAATATCTAAACGGTGACGTGATTCCGTATATTCGAACTGACTCCCATCGTATAAATGAGTAAAGTTTTTTACAACGACAACATAGTCTGTTCCATTTAAATCCAAATACTTTCGGTCATCATCTGTACATGGTTGTACTTCAATTACCCGCTGTGAATAGCTAATATGTAGCCCTAATTCTTTCTCAATATATTTATAAATCGATGCAGTTGCAATTTCTCTCGTTAATCCTGGAATATATTCCGATACAAAATGGTTTATATCTAAAATTACTTTTTCTCCATCAATATTTCGTACACGTTTAATATGATCTATTTCCGTTTTTTCTTTCACGTTTAATAACTTTGCTACATCTTTCGTCGCTTTCATTTTCTCTATTTCCACGACTTCTGTAATACAGTACCGTCCTAAACGTTCATTTTCTTCTTGAAAACTTACAATACCACCAAAGTTAAATTCAATGTTTTTGCGCTTTAATACAAAAACACCTTTTCCATGTATTTTTTGAACATATCCACGCTCTTGCAATAAATCTACAGCTTTTCTTACAGTACCCCGGCTTGCCTCATACTGCTTCATTAATTCCGTTTCTGATGGAATTTTGCATCCTTCTTGCAATTGTTTATTATCAATAGACTTGCTGATTTCTGTATAAATTTGTTCATACTTACTCATCATCTACAATAGCCCCTTGTCACCTTCTAGTTCTATATGTATTATACCACGCTATACTCTTCTGCCAATCTCTCACTTATTTTCCAGTACAAGAAAACTATAGGTAAATATTTAGTCTCTAAAACGTATTTTTATAAATTTTTCTTTTCATTCAAAAACACATGTAGTATACTAACTTCAAAATCAGAGGAGAAAGGGAGCAAAGAACTATGCTTACTTATACAACTGTAGTTACATTTGCACAAAAACATCATCATCATACGTAACCCTTGAAACCTAGCGGAAAAATTACGCGTAGGTACAAGGGTTATTCCCGTTGTACCTACGCTTTGGCAAAGAGCCATGTAGGTATTTTTTATCTACATGGCTCTTTTTTTATTGCCAAAAATGCTAGTAAAAAATGATGTTTAAGCAAAACTTACTACAAAGGAGTCAACAAAAATGGAAACAAAAAAATGGGGATTATGGATTTTAACAGCTTTTGTTATCGGGAATATGGTTGGCGGTGGCGTATTTATGCTCCCAGCAAATTTAGCACACGTATCAGGTCCAATGGGATCTACACTTGCATGGAGTATTACAGGACTTGGTGTATTTATGATTGCACTCGTATTTGGAAATTTAGCAATTCGTAAACCAGAATTAAAAGCAGGACCACAAAGTTACGCCCAAGCGATGTTTACCTCCCAAAAGGCAGGTAAAGTTGCAGGATATAGTATGGTTTGGGGATACTGGGCTGCTAACTGGGCTGCTACAGCATCTGTAATTATTTCCTTTGCTGGATATTTATCAACATTCTTCCCAGTTTTACAAAGTAAGCAAATTCTCTTTTCAACAAACGGATTTTCATTAGAACTTGGAAAAGCTTTGACCTTCATCGTATGTAGTATGATGCTATGGGGCATTCAATATATTCTTTCTCAAAATATTGATAGAGCAGGAAATATGAACCTTCTTGCAACAATCGCAAAAATTATCGGATTTACCATGTTCATTGTTATTACATTATTTATTTTTAATGCCTCTAATTTTGGGGACGGTCAAACATTTATGAATGAAGCTGGACAATCTATTTCATTAGGTGGCCAAATAAATTCAGCTGCTATTGCAACGCTTTGGGCGTTTATCGGCATTGAGTCAGCAGTTATGCTTTCTAACCGTGCAAAATCTCAGCGCGATGTTAAGAAAGCTACGATTTTCGGATTAATTATCGCTCTTCTTATTTACATGGCAATTACTCTACTGACAATGGGTGCTCTTCCACAAGATGCTCTAAAAGAGTCTCAGAAACCATTAGTAGATGCATTAAATGTAGCAATTGGTACTAAGGGTGCTTATATAATGGCACTACTTGCGCTCGTATCTTTATTCGGCTCTACTGTAGGATGGATCGTTGTTAGCTCAGAAGTGCCTTACCAAGCAGCAAAAAATGGACTTTTCCCTAAGATTTTCGGAAAAACGAATAAAAAAGGAAGTCCTTCAAAATCATTATTTATTACAAATGTGATGACACAAATTTTCTTATTTTCGACGATTTCTGGCACTGTTTCGGAAGCATATAATTTCGCTATTGTTGTAGCAACATTAGCATATTTAATCCCGTACCTTGTTTCTACCTTGTACCAATTAAAATTAGTTATTACGGGAGAAACGTATGACATAATGCCTGGATCTCGAGTAAAAGATGGAATCATTACTGCATTAGCATTTTTATATTCCATTTGGGTGATTAAAACGGGGACTGCTGATTTAAAAACGTTCTTCTTAGGAATTGGTTTGTTTGTAGTAGGTCTTATTCTTTATCCAATTTTAATGAAAGATTCACAAAAAAACTAGTAAAAAAAGAGAAGCTTTTAGCTTCTCTTTTCTATTAAAAATCCATAATTAACTTTTCTTTTAGCTCTCCTACCGTTAAAGGTTTTGCATAATAAAACCCCTGTACATAATCACAACCCATTGATTTCAATAAACTTTCTTGTTCTACCGTTTCTACTCCTTCAGCAACTACTGCTAAATTTAAACTATGAGCAATTTCAATAACGGATTTCACAATCGTTCTCTCTGGTTGTGCATGATCATAATGAAACTCCCGAATAAAATTACGATCGATTTTTACAATATCAAGTGGTAGTTGTTTTAAATAATATAATGAAGAATAGCCTGTTCCAAAATCGTCTAGAGCGATTAAAACTCCCATACTTCTTAATTCTTGTAATGTAGCAATAATATAATCAAAATGGCGTACAGCTATACTTTCCGTTATTTCTAATATTAAGCGATTCGGAGGAAATCCAGTTCGCTTTAATATACTGCGAACAGATAAAATAAAACGCTTTTGCATCAATTGCTGTATTGATAAATTAACAGATAATCTGAGCCCTTCTTGATACTCTGGTAATGTTTTAAACAGTCGACATGACTTTTCTAGTACCCAGTCTCCTAGTTTTATAATAAGTCCACACTCTTCAGCTACAGGTATAAATTCACTTGGTGAAATAGGACCTTCTTCTGTCTTACAGCGTACTAAAGCCTCAATACCCGTATATTTCTTCGTTTTCAAATCAATGATAGGTTGTAATGCCACGTCTAATTCTTCATCACGGATTGCCTTTTGCAAAGCAAACTCTATTTTCATTCTACGATTTATTTTTGCACGTAATTCATCTGTAAAGAAGCACGCCGCATTTCTTCCTTGCTCTTTCGCACTATACATGGCTAAATCCGAATTTTTCAATAATGTTTCAACGTCTGTTCCATCTTGCGGATAGGAACAAAGTCCTAGACTGGCTGAAATGTATACTTCATGACCTTCAAGCATAAATGGTGCTTGAAAGCATGACAACACAGATGTCGCTAACTGCCTCATCCCATCTTGTGTATGTTTTTTTGTTAATAGCACAAATTCATCTCCACCAAGCCTAGCCAGAACATCTTTATCTCCTAGTACGTAATGCAACCGTGAAGCAACTTCGCTTAAAAGTAAATCTCCTATCATATGACCTAACGTGTCATTTACTAATTTGAAACGATCCAAATCAAAATAAATTATACCAAATTCTTTTTTGCCTGCAATCATCTCGTTTACAGTCGTTATTAACTGTAATCGGTTCGGTAAACTCGTTAAAGCATCATGATACGCAAGTTCCCTATAACGACTTTCGCTTAATCGTAATCTTTGTTCTGCTTCTTTCCTACTACTTATATCATTTCGAATTGCAATAAATTGATAGGGTTCTCCCTTTTCATTTAAAAATGGAACAATTGTTGTTTTAACCCAATAATACGTACCATCTTTTGCTTGATTTCGAATTTCCCCCGTCCAGACTTTTCCACTCAAAATACGCTTCCATAGGATTTGAAAAAATGCTTTCGGATGATATCCGGAATTTAAAATACGGTGATCTTTCCCTATTAACTCTTCTCTTTTATATTTTGAGATTTTACAAAATTTATCATTCACATATGTAATAAGACCATTTCGGTCTGTAATAGCAACAATTGAAGACTCATCTAATGCTAATTTTAAATCTTGCAATGAAGAGTCATATAATGCATGACCTCTTTGTTCTAGCATGCGCACCTCTCCTTGCTTCCTATCTGACTAAAACACAACTCGTTTCTCTTCATAGAAATAGAGATATTTCATTTTCTAACAATATGCCTTTACATAGATCACAATTTTTTTCTAAATAGGCCGATTAAAATAACATAATATTATTTATAAAAAAAAGCAATATAGTGCTGTTTTAATTATAGTAGAAGCTTCTCATCTCTCTGCTTATCTAAGCTTATTATACAGTATTCTCTTACATTCTTTGAATTTGTAAAGTGACGATTTCATCACTATTAGCCTCCGCTCTCTACTAATGTAGCCTCACACCTAACCTCTTTTATTTCATAAAATGTTAAGATATAAATCTAACTGCCGATACATAATGAAATAGAGATTAATATACAAAATGCAACTATTCACGAATAATAATGTAAAACCAAAATTTGCATTTAACATATTGAATTACAATAACAAAATATTAACATTTTTTCACATTAATTTTGGAAATATTTTATAAATAAATTATTAAACTAAAAAAGAGGATATCCTCTTTTTTAGTTTAATAATATGGATACGGTATTTGCTGATAACCTGGGTATGGTGCTGGATATGGTGCTGGATAAGTTACTGGGTATGGTGCTGGATAATATCCCCCACCACTAGCTGCACCTGTTAGCGCCCCAGCTGTAAGTCCCCCTAATACTCCTCCTGCAAAACTCCCTGGGAAAAATCCTCCGCCCCATAAGCCTCCACCCCAGCCGCCGCCGTGATGGTGATGATGATCATAATGATTGTGTCCACCATGATGATTGTGCCCTCCGTGATGGTTATGTCCACCATGATGATTCCGATAATATCCTCCGTAATTTCCTATATAGTTCATTTTTCTTCCTCTCCTTTTAACATCTAGTTCTATCTCTCTTTAATATGTGGAATAATAAGGGTTCTGTTGATAATCTGCATAGTATGGGTAATCTGAATAATAAGGAGCATCGTATCCACCATAACCAAACGCAGGACTAAGTAAAGCCCCTGCTACAAATCCAGGAAAGAAGCCTCCGCCAAAAAATGGAGAATGTCCAAAACTCCCATGAAACCCGCCATGTCCGAAGCCTCCAACTGGACGACCGTACATTTTATTCATCCCCTTTTCTATATAAAAATGTAATAATATACTGTATGTAGGACAAATGCGGAAAGTATGGGGAAAATGTCTATATTTTGTAAAAAAAACAAAACACTTTATAATAAGAATGTCAGATTACACCTTTTATATAAGAAGTCTATATTTAAGAAAGATTAGAGGAATTTTATAGAAATGAAGAAACCTATCGTTCAATTATTATTAATATTTACAATCGTATCTATCGTTCTTTTCCTATTAAATACATCGGTTATTTCGTTATATACGTTTGTTGGTGCTCTATGGTCCATCACAATCGTAGGAATTTCATTCGTTATTTTTATCGAAAATAGATCACCCCAAAGCACCTTAGCGTGGTTTTTAGTATTAGCACTTCTTCCTGTTGTAGGTGTGCTTTTATACTCTATTTTCGGGCGTAGCCGTTGGAGAAGAAAAAAACATCTTCATCGTTCAGAAGAACAAAGAAAATTATTCCGTGAAATATTAGAAGGAAGACGACTAGAACTGTCTCTTACAGTTCCATTACATGAGCGTTCTATACATTTAACAGAAGTAGTACAAAAATTTGGAGGCGGTCCTGCCGCAGATAGAACGACTACAAAACTTTTAACAAACGGAGATCAAACATTCTCAGAAATTCTGCAAGCTATCGAGCATGCAAAACATCATATACATATTCAATACTATATTTATAAAGCCGATGAGATTGGTACAAAAGTTCGGGATGCTTTAATAAAAAAGGCAAAATCGGGGGTTATTGTACGCTTCCTTTATGATGGACTCGGAAGTAACACGTTAAGAAGACGATTTTTACAGCCTATGAAAGAAGCTGGAATTGAAATTGTGGAATTTGATCCTATTTTTTCAGCTTGGTTACTTGAAACAGTCAATTATCGTAACCATCGTAAAATTGTTATTGTAGATGGAGAAATTGGGTTTACTGGAGGACTCAACGTCGGTGACGAATATCTCGGCCGTTCAAAGAAATTTCCCGTTTGGCGTGATAGTCATTTAAAAATAGAAGGAAAAGCATTATATAAATTACAAGCAATCTTTCTAGAAGATTGGCTCTATGCCTCTAGCGGTTTAAGTAACTACTCTTGGGATCAATTTATGAATGTACAATACTTCCCTGGTAAAGAGGTTTCGAATGCAGAAGGTGCTGTTCAAATTGTAGCAAGTGGACCAAGCTCAGATGATAAAAGTATTCGTAATACGTTACTAGCTGTTATGAGCTCTGCCAAAAAATCTATTTGGATCGCTACACCATACTTTATTCCAGATCAAGAAACTTTAACATTATTACGCTTAAGTGCAATATCTGGCATAGATGTACGTATTTTATATCCAGGTAAAAGTGATAGTATTATTAGTGATCAAGCATCTCAATCCTATTTTACTCCACTTTTAAAAGCTGGTGCTTCCATTTACAGTTATAAAGATGGTTTTATGCATGCGAAAATCGTACTCGTTGATGATAAAATCGCAACAATTGGAACAGCAAATATGGATGTACGTAGCTTTGAATTAAATTATGAAATTATTAGTGTACTTTATGAATCAGAAACCGTTCATGATATTAAACATGATTTTGAAGAAGACTTTAAGCATTCCACTGAAATTAAATGGAACTCGTTCCAAAAAAGAAGTATCAAAAAACGAATATTAGAGTCTTTCATGCGACTCATTTCTCCTTTGCTATAAGCAATCAATATAATATTGATTGCTTTTTCTTTTACATTTCCCCTCTCTCCTTTTCTTTGCATACCATATTAAAACAAGTTATCATAAGATGTATTACTTTATGAAAATAATGTTAGGTGGGAAATACATGTTAGAACAATTTCATATACATGCTGATTTAAAACAACAGCTCTCAGCCATTCACGAAAAGAATAAACAAGAAGCTGGCGAAAATGCACATTTGATTGGAAAGAAAATATATAAAGCATCTGATAATAGCATCATTGAAGATGCCATTACAGCACTTTTACTTGGTAAAAACATTCTATTAAAAGGGCCAACTGGTAGTGGTAAAACAGTACTAGCGGAAACTCTTTCTTCTTTATTCCAAAAACCAATGCATAGCATTAACTGTTCTGTCGACTTAGATGTAGAAGGTATTTTAGGATACAACACATTACAAACAAAAGAGGGTGCATCTGAAGTTACATTCGTTAACGGTCCTCTTATGAAGGCAATGAAGAACGGTCACTTCTTATATATTGATGAAATCAATATGGCAAAACCTGAAACATTACCACTTCTTCATGGTGCGTTAGATTATCGTAAAATGATTACAAATCCATTTACACAAGAAGTTGTATACGGTGATGACGAATATCGCGTAATTGCTGCGATTAACGAAGGTTATGTTGGGACAAGTGAACTAAACGAAGCGTTAAAAAACCGTTTCGTTATTATTGAAGTTCCTTACATTCAAGGTGATACATTAAAAGAGCTATTACTATCTGAATCAAAATTAAATGATGTTGCAACAATTGAAAAGTTCGTTGCATTCGCAAGCGATCTTATGCCTTTAGCTCGTGATGGACGCGTAAGTGAAGAAGCGGCTAGTATTCGTGGCATTATCGATGCATGTGATTTAGGTGTATATATTCCTGTTATGCGTGCAATTGAACGTAGTATTATCGCAAAATTAAACGATGAAACAGAACAAATGACTGTCCGTGAATTAGCAGAAAGTTATTTCTTTGAGGGATAATTCATGAGACAAATTTTTAGTGACAAAAAAATTGATGCGTCGCTGTTTCTACAAATGGAAAACTTAATGTATGCTCTTCTAAAAGAAGACGATGCCTATCTTGAGTATGGCTATAAAGCATACTACGACGAAATTGAAAAAAAGGTTGTCATTAGTCACTTTTGGGATGATCGAAAAGAAGAGGATACAGTAATCGGATTAAAAAGCGAAGTGTTTTTAAAAGCACTTGGTAATAAACATTACTCGGACATGACTTTAATTCGTTCTTATGCGATTGAATTACAAGAATCGCCTCTAAAAAAGTTTTTAACACAATTATTTGTTCTATTAGAAGATTTACGTGTTGAGGAAATCGTCAAAAATTTACGACCTGGCACAAAGCATATTTTTAAACGCCGAAAAGAAATGTATCGCAATTACTTTGGCTCACAAAATGAAATAAATCGTGTTCGTAACTATCACGGTGACCGTCTATTTTGTCTATGCTATCTTTCATTAACCAGTGATAAATATGAAATGTTTAATAATGAATATTTCGAGCAAATTGAAGCAATTTTGCATGAAACATTCCAAGCTCGTAATACGGAAGATATTATGTATATTGTTGAGAAAATTCGCTATCGCTTAGAAGGACTTCTTGAAAGTGATATGCTTAATAATTATTTCGGACATGCCCCGCTTTATTTATCTGTTATTGCAGATGAGAAAGACAGTCGCGCTGAAAAATTAGCAAATGATGATACGCAACTCATAGATGACGATGATAACAAAAACAAAATGGATGAAAGCTTCTCGACATGGCACCGTGAAAATAAAAACAATGAAAACGAGAACTTTTTACGCTTTGAATTAGAAAGCGGAACAAAAACAAATATGATGGGTGATACTGCTCGTGAATCAGAAGATGGTGACCAAGCACTTGGTTCTGTACAAGGTACTTCCCAAAAAAGTACACAATCTAACTTTGATGGTGCTGATACAGAGGAAGCAAGAGCGTCTCATGCTTCTAGCCAAAACGACGGTGCATACGGCAAGTATAATGTGGGAGCTTCTCATACATTTAAAGAAGCTCGCAAATCAAATCCTGATGAGAAAAAAGATTACCAAGCTATCAAATCAGTCGTTAATAAAGATGTAAAGGAATTAAAGAAAATTATCGAAAAAACAATTGAAAATAAAACGAATGCAAACAGTGATAAATATTACGGAAGACTTCGTAAGAAATTCCTTCGTATTTATACTGAAAAGCAGCCGCGTATGTTTTATAAAAAAGGACAAGAATCTCAAGAATTAGACGTTGCATTCCAACTATTAGTGGACTGCTCTGGTTCTATGTATAACAAAATGGAAGAAACGAAGAAGAGTGTGGTTCTATTCCATGAAGCTTTAAAATCTTTAAAAATCCCGCACGCTATTAGCGGATTTTGGGAAGATGCTTCTAGTGCTAAACCTGAAGATAAACCGAATGTTATCCATGAAGTTGTTACGTATAAAAACTCAACGTTACCAAACGTCGGTCCAGAAATTATGCAACTTCGCGAAGAAGAAGATAACCGCGACGGGTATATTATTCGTATCGTTTCC
Organism: Bacillus cereus; assembly: GCF_015071065.1. Taxonomy (GTDB): domain Bacteria; phylum Bacillota; class Bacilli; order Bacillales; family Bacillaceae_G; genus Bacillus_A; species Bacillus_A cereus_BA. Next base: position 107,121 of record NZ_VOVA01000007.1, read on the forward strand.
GAAAAGCTTGCGAAAAGACCAGAAAAACATAAATTCTTACTTGTCTTTACAGACGGTGAACCTTCTGCACTAGACTATCAACAAGACGGAATTTTAGATACGCACGAAGCAGTCAAACTTGCTCGTAAAAGTGGTATGGAAGTAATCGGCATCTTTATCGAAGAAGGCGAAGCGAAAGAAGCGACTTATCAACTAATGAAAAACATTTATAACCATCACTTCTTAGTTGCAAATCACGCTGAAGATTTACGCCTGAAGATTAAACCATTGTTGAAGAAACTATTACTGAAGACGATTGAATAAAAAACAGGGGCCTTGTGGCTCCTGTTTTTTCGTTCACTCATTTTGTTTCTGGTTGAAACTTGTATGGAATGGCTACTTCTAACAATGATTCGAATCCTCGGTCATAGAATGGGAATCGCTCATTCGCGATTTTCCTATCTACCCACTCGGTCGCGGAAATTTCTCCTTCATCTTCTGCACCAAGTTCACCTGTTACTACATTTGCTCGGAATGTAAAAAATAGCGCATGATTCCCTGATTCTTCAAAGAATTTTTCATTGATCGCAACAAGTCCTCCCGGCTCAGCTGTTAATCCTGTCTCTTCTTTCACTTCTCTTACTAGTGCTTCCTCTAATATTTCACCTTTTTCAACAGCCCCGCCCGGTAGTGACCAAACGTTTTGTTCTACATTATGTACCATTAATATTTTATCTTTTTCGCTATCGTATATTAGTGCATAGACAACATCAACTCTTTGCATGTTGCTTTTCTCCTTCAATTAACTCATCCATTGTAAATAAAGAATGTAATTGTAATCCATCTTGTAATAAGTTTTCTCTGCCTTCTTTTGTACGTTCAATTACACCTAAAACATGATTGACTTTCGCACCTAATTCTCTCAAATCTTTCGTACTTAATAATATTTGACCGCCTGTCGTGATAACATCTTCAACAACACAAACATTTTTCCCAGTAATATCAACGCCTTCTGCTAACTTACACGTACCGTACTTCTTCGCTTCTTTTCTTACAAATACAACTGGAATCCCTGTTTGTAAAGATAATGCTGTTGCTACTGGAACACCTCCCATTTCTAAACCTGCTAACACTTCTGTTTCAGGAGGAATGAGCTCTTTCAGTTGTTTGACAATTCCTAATAATAGTACTGGATTCGATTCGAATAAGTACTTATCAAAGTATTGATTTGATACTTGTCCTGAGCGAAGCTTAAATGTTCCCGTTAAACGCGACGTATTGTAAATTTCCTTTGCTAACTCCCATTTCTTCATTGTATCTCTCCCCTTTATCCCGCATTAACGGGCAGTAAAACTCCCACCTCAAAATTCAGCGGGAGCAAAGAAGTTAGGTGGGAGATCAACTGCCCGTAAACGCCCGATTGGTTCAACTAATAATCAGTGGGGAATGAACAAAACCCCCACTGATTAAAGTTTCACTTTATGCACAAATTAACTCATTTTATCACATTTGTAATTATTCGTATATTCTTTAAAGTCAAAATAAAAGAGCCAATTCCTAAGAATCGGCTCTTCCTATTAATTCATTACTAACTCAGCTGCAAGCTTTTTTTTTAACTTAGCAAGCATGTCAGTTGTCATTTTGTCTAAATCGTATTCTGCTTTAAAGCCCCACTCTTTCATTGCTGCTGTTGCATCAATAGAGTTTGGCCAGCTATCAGCGATTGTTTGACGAGCTGGATCTACAGCGTAATCCATCGTAAACGCCGGGATGTGTTTACGAATTGATGCTGCAATTTGCTCTGGCTCAAAGCTCATTGCTGTAATGTTAAACGCATTTCTATGCACGAGTTTACTTGGATCAGCTTCCATTAATGAGATGATCGCTTGTAAAGCATCAGGCATATACATCATATCCATGTATGTTCCTTCTGCAATGTATGAGGTGTATGCGCCTTTTTTAATCGCCTCATAATAAATTTCAACTGCATAGTCAGTTGTTCCGCCTCCTGGAGGAGCTACGTAAGAAATTAAGCCTGGGAAACGTACACCGCGCGTATCAACGCCAAACTTTTGATGATAATAATCACATAGTAATTCTCCTGCTACTTTGTTTACCCCATACATCGTAGTAGGACGTTGAATTGTATCTTGCGGTGTATTATCTTTTGGTGTTGATGGACCAAATGCACCGATAGAACTTGGCGTGAAAAACTTACAGTTTAATTCACGTGCTGCTTCTAATGCATTTACAAGTCCGCCCATATTTAAATTCCAAGCAAATAACGGATTTTTTTCTGCAGTTGCTGAAAGTAAAGCTGCTAAATGAATAATTGTATCCACTTCATTACGCTTCGCAATATCATGTAGTTTTTGTCCATCCGTTACATCTAATGTTTCAAATGGACCAGACTTTACTACTTCACTATCTGTTTCACGAATATCTGTTGCAATAACGTTTGATGCACCGTATACATCACGAAGTTTCATTACAAGTTCAGAACCAATTTGCCCTAACGAACCGGTTACTAGAATTTTTTTCATTTTCCCCACTCCTCATTTGCAAGCTTTTCAAAAGATGTCGTTAATTAAATGATACCCATTTCTTTCCCTACTTTTTCATACTTACGAATTGCTTCATCTAACATTTCTTTCGTATGAGCTGCTGTAGGCATATTACGAACGCGACCCATTCCTTTTGCTACAGTTGGGAACACGATAGATTTTGCGTATACGCCTTCTTCATTTAGACGTTTACTAAATTCTTGTGTTAATACTTCATCACCAATAATACAAGGTGTAATTGGCGTTTCACTTTCTCCAATGTTAAAGCCAAGTTCTTTTAACCCTTGTTTTAAATAGCGACCATTGTCCCATAAACGATCGTGTAACTCTGTGCTTTCCATTAAAATTTCAATTGATCTCATACAAGCAGCTGCATCAGCTGGTGTTAAAGCTGTTGAGAATAAGAATGGACGTGAACGCACTTTTAACCAATCGATTAAGTTTTGTTTCCCAGCTACATATCCACCAATTACCCCAATTGCTTTTGATAATGTACCAATTTGGAAATCAACTTTATCTGAAAGGCCGAAATGTTTTACAGTACCTGCACCTTTGCCAAGTACACCTGAACCGTGTGCATCATCTACATATGTCATTAAATCCAGCTCTTCTGCAATTTCAACAATCTCTGGTAATTTTGCAATATCTCCATCCATTGAGAAAACACCGTCTGTAATAACCATTAATTTATTATAAAGACCTGATTCTTTTGCCTCGATTGCTTTTTTACGTAAATCTTCCATATCAGAATGCTTATAAACGATGATTTTCGCTCTTGATAGACGACTACCATCAATAATAGATGCGTGGTTTAATTCATCTGAAAGAATCGCATCATTTTTATCCATAACAGCTGAAATCGCTGCCATATTACAGTTAAATCCTGATTGATAAGCAATTGCTGCTTCTGTATGTTTAAACTTTGCAATTGTTTCTTCTAATTTAATATGCAAATCTAAAGTACCGTTAATTGTACGAACAGCTCCTGCTCCAACGCCGTACTTGTGAATTGCACCAATTGCCGCTTCTTGTAAGCGATTATCAGTCGCTAATCCAAGATAGTTGTTTGAAGATAAGTTAATATATTCTTTTCCGCCAATTGTAATAATCGGTCCATTTGGACTTTCAAGCGGATCAATTACGTTATAAAGCCCCTTTGATTTTAAATCCTCTAAATTTTCTTCCAAAAAGTTTGCAAGTGTTTTACTAGACATAGTGAAGCCTCCCATCGTTCATGTAAGCGAATTATTGTCTTAATAGTTCTAATAATCCCTCTACTAGCTTAACACGTTTTCAGAATTTATTATAGAAAAATAGTTTAAAGAAATCGCTTACAATTCTAGATTATATACGATTCATTACAAGAAATCTATTATTTACTTTTCATATTTGATAGAATAAAAAAAATATTTAGGGGGCTTTAAGAATGGCATTTACTGAATCTGATGTATATAATAACGAATCGTTTTTAGAACAATATATGAAGCGAAGATATCGAGAAAATAGCCCAAACGAAGTACTTGAAAAACCAGCATTCTTTCAGCTCATTGGTAATGTGCAAGGAAAGCAAATTCTCGATTTAGGCTGTGGTGATGCTAAATTTGGCGAGGAATTATTAGAAAATGGATGCCACTCTTACACTGGCATTGAAGGCTCCGAGCTCATGTATGAAAAAGCTAGTAAGCACCTAGAAAATAAAAATGGATCTGTTCATTTTCTAAACCTCAAAGACTATACCTATCCTCCTTCTACTTTTGATTTAGTTACATCTAGACTCGCCTTACATTATATTGAACATCTTGATATCATTTTTCAAAATGTGTTTCAAACTTTAAAAACAAACGGAACCTTTACCTTTAGCGTTCAACATCCCGTTATTACCTCTTCGTTTGAAAGCTTACAAACAAGTGGTAAAAGAACTAGTTGGTTCGTCGATGATTATTTCAAAACGGGAAAACGAGTTGAGCCGTGGATTGATCAAGAAGTTATTAAATATCATCGGACAACGGAAGAATATTTTACATTATTACAACAAGCCGGATTTACCATTACAAACTTAAAAGAAGCTTCACCAAATCGAAACTGTTTTCAGAGTGAAGAAGAATATGAACGTCGCTTACGTATTCCCCTCTTTCTACTATTTTCTTGCAAAAAATAAAAAAAACGATGAATTACTCATCGTTTTTTTTCGTTATCTCATCGCCTGAACAGCTTCTTTACGTATACGTCTTCCTCTTCCATGTGGAATACAAAGCGGTGTTCCAAATAACGGATCAGCGCTTATTTGACACTCCATACGGAATACATCACGAACTAACTTCTGATCAACAACTTCTTCTGGTTTACCTTGCGCATATATTTGTTTATCTTGAATAGCTACAATGTTGTCTGCATAACGACATGCCAAATTCAAATCGTGCAATACCATAACAATCGTTCTTTTCTCTGTTTCATTTAATTCGAATAATAAATCTAACACTTCAATTTGGTGAGTCATATCTAAATATGTAGTTGGCTCATCCAGTAAAATAATATCGGTATCTTGTGCAAGAGTCATTGCAATCCAAGCACGTTGACGTTGTCCACCTGAAAGAGCATGAACATCACGCTCAGCAAATTCTGTCATACCCGTTGCCGCAAGCGCTTTTTGTACCATTTCCTCATCTTTTTCTGACCATTGCTTCAGCCATGTTTGATATGGATAACGACCTTGCTTAACAAGTTGCAATACTGTAAGTCCTTCCGGTGCTTGTGGCCCTTGCGGTAAAATCGCCATTTGACGAGCAATTTGCTTCGTTTGCATACTTTGAATCGCTTGATTATCTAACAAAATGTCACCGGTTGTTGGCTTTAATAATCTAGCTAGTGAACGTAATAAAGTTGATTTCCCACAACCGTTAGAACCGATGAAGATTGTAATTTCCCCTTTTGGAATTTCTAAATTCAGCTCATCAATAATAATTGTTTCACCATAAGAAAGCGTCAGGCGTTTCGTCTCCAATGCTTTTTGCATATTCATCTCCCTTTATGAATTCCGACTTTTATAAAATAAGGTGCATCAATTGTTGATGTAAATACCCCTGCTGGAATTTGGAGTAGAGTAAAGAATGTATACGGCAAGTACCCAATCTACATCCACAATTAACGCCTTAGCAGACGCACCTTGTGAATAATAATCTGTTCATTAAAATAAAAAAATACATCTAAAGCTTATTTTCAATTCATATTAATATACACGAAAATAACACTTACAAAATACAAATAAAAACTGCAATGATTCAAAAAATAAACCAATCCATTTTGCTTCATTTTTTATAATATGTAGCACTTTTCTTTCAATATAACGATACGTTTTTAGTGTATTTCAACTTAATTCTCATTGTCAATGATAATGATAATGAGAATTACTTTCAATTGTTCCTATTATAAATTAACCTTTAAGGCTTTACTATCACACTCTCAATTGAACAAATATCCTCAACGTGGAGGGCATGACATAATACAGGAAAAACTTTAATCAGTTAGGCGTTTATGGACAGCCCGACTCCCACAAATAGCGGGATAAAGCTCATGCAAAAGGAATCGTTTACAGTATTTGTATTTCCCCCTTCTTCTAAGTGCCTATGGAAGGTGAAATAGCAATGAAAGAACGACAAAAGAAGGTATTAAAAAGTTGATGATTTTTATTGGAATACAGCTAGACGACATTGAAAAACGCTTTGTTAAATAATTTCATTCTAACCAGCTCCCTCTTTTATGGAGCTGGTTTTTTCATTTCACTGAAGTGTCACATTATTTCATTTTGTATTTTTATTCCCGATATGTTATATTATAAAAGTAAATATAGTTTATTTTCTCTATATCAGAATAAATATTCTAATCAAAATTTTCTGATTTATCACTATTTTACTTTCTTTTAGAATTCAATTACTACATTTGAAAACGCTTATTATCTTGTTTTCAGGGAAAAATACAATAATGGTTGAAGAAAAATAGATTTTTCCAGAAATTTTCTTGCTATTTCCATATAATTCTATTGACTTCTAAATATTTTGTGAATTAAAATAATTACATAAATATCCGTTATACAGGATTAGGGGGAAACAAAAATGGATACAGCTTTAAAATTAGACAAAGCTGGAGAACAACAATCACCAAAAAAACATCCACCAGGATTATATTTGTTGTTCTTAACAGAAATGTGGGAAAGATTTAGTTATTATGGAATGCGTGGCCTTTTAGTTCTTTATTTAACAACTGCTGCCGTTAGTGGCGGGTTAGGATTTGATAAGGCAGTCGCAGTGCAATTATATGGTACTTTTACAGCGGCAGTATATTTCATGCCAATTATAGGCGGATGGCTAACTGATCATTATATTACAAGACGTCATGCCATTACTCTCGGCGGAATTATTATGGCAATCGGTAACTTTGTACTCTTCTCAATGAATACAAAAACAGGGCTATTCCTTGGATTAATACTATTAGTTATTGGTAATGGATTCTTCAAACCAAATATTTCTACACTGTTAGGTGAATTGTATGGCGAAAATGATTCACGTCGTGACAGTGCATTTACTATCTTCTATATGGGTATTAACGTAGGTGCTTTCTTCGCTCCACTTATTTGTGGATTTTTAGCAGAAGATTTCTTTAAAACAAGCGCTGATGGTGTTATTGTTATGGGATATAAATACGGATTCTTAGCAGCTTGTATCGGTATGATTATTGGACAAATTGTTTTCAACTTATTAGCTCCTCGCTACCTTGGTAAAGCAGGAACGACAGTTGTCGGTAAAAAATCAAAAAATCAACCTGCAATCGAAAAGAAACCTTTAACAAAACAAGAGAAAAATCGCACTTGGGCAATTGTAATTTTAACTTGTTTCGTAGTATTCTTCTGGGCAGGATTTGAACAAGCTGGTAGTTCTCTAACACTTTATACAAATAAATTTGTTGATCGTACAATTTTCGGTTGGGAAGTTCCAACATCTTGGTTCCAATCAGTTAACCCAGCATTTATCGTACTACTTGCACCATTCGTATCTATGTTATGGTTAAAACTTTCTAAAACAAAACGCGGTGATTTAAAAGTGCCAACAAAAATGGCATTTGGTATGATTTTATTAGGTATAGGCTATCTTGTTTTAACATTAGCAGTTCTAAAAACTGGAAGTAATGAAGCTGATATAACTGTAAAAGCAAACTTATTATTCATCGTTATCACTTATCTCTTCCATACAATTGGTGAGTTATTCTTATCACCAATCGGTCTATCAATGGTAAGTGCAATTGCTCCTGTAAAATTAGCATCATTATTAATGGGTGTATGGTTAGCTGGTACGGGTATGGCTAACTGGTTAGCAGGTAAACTCGCTTCCTTTACACAATCATTAGGCTATCTTGAAGTATTTGTAAGTATCGGTATTATCGTTATCGTCTTAGGAATTGTACTTCTTCTCTGCTCTAAAAAAGTTGCAAGTATGATGGAATAACACAAAAAGACGCTTCTACAATTAGAAGCGTCTTTTCTATTACATCTCTTCTAAAGCCACCACATCCACGTGAACGCTCTCTCCTGGGTTGGATACGTCATACACTTGAGCACTCCCCTTCTGCTCATCACAGCTCTCAATCCATACGGGGACTCCCTCATATGTAACATCAATTCTACTTGAAGAAGATAATATCTGTTTCACACGTTTTACATCCATTATAGTATTCCTCCTTTGGCTTACAACACTCCTTTCTATCTTTTCATATCCCTTCAGAATATATTCCGTCAATTTAGCACTTCAACCGATAGTTTGTTTCTTCCTCACGCGCTAATATCTTCCTATTATTACATCCTTTCCAAATAAAAAAAGACGTATATTTTACACGTCTTTTTTCCATAATATTCAAAAATTAAGAAAATAATGTTTTTACTACTTCACTTACTTTATCGTTATGAATTTGATAATACACTTCTAACCCGCGTCTCTCAAAGCGTACTACTTTATTTTGCTTTAATTTCGTTAAATGCTGTGAAACAGTTGATTGCGGAATTTCTAATACCTCTTGTAATTGTGTTACATTACATGTTCCACGCTGCATTAGTTCCATTACTAAACGTAGACGTAGCGGATGCGCTAATGCTCTTAACATCTGTACGTCTTCTTCTGAAATACGACAGTCAAATTGGTTTTGGTTCATAAAATTCCCCTCATTTTCATTTTTTATTTTCTTTTTATTTATTTATATATCTGTTCTTATATTTCCTGTTACGACATAACTTTATCAACCTATAAAGCCGAAAATTTTTTCCATCTTTATCAGCAAAGAATTCAGGAAAAATTCCTTGCTGATTTTGAATATTATACTATATAATATAGCGAAAAAGCAAAATAAAGGGCTACGAATACTTTGCTTGCAAACGTTGTTTTATCAGGCTTTTTGTTATATTTTCACCTCATTGAAACGTACAGTAATGGTATTGTAAAATACCATCTATAATTGATAACCTATCGTAACGTAGTTGAACCATATTTAACCTCTTTGTTACACTAAAAGGAATTTTCAGTAAAAAGAGAAGATATAGTATTAAGAAATTGCTTCTTATTTTTTATTCGTATTACAATCGGCTGGAATGTTATTCAAAACTTCCTATTAAATAAATACACTTGTCCTCCCCACTGGATCAAACAGGACAGATAGGTACTACGTATCAAACTTTATACTCGATACAACAGATGGCATCTAATATATGCCTGTCGGGACAATGACATATGAACAAGTAAAGGAATATGCAAATAATTTATACAGCGCACTCAAATTTGTTTGAGTGCGCTTTTTGTCTACTTTATGAACAAAGCTTTTCTTTTAACACTATTATGGAATAATTATACTTTTTTACGTTGACAATAGTGTTGAAGGAGAATATACTAAGCATGTAAGTTGATTGTGAATAGTTTCACAAATAATGTGAATTTCTTCACATACAAATAGATAGGAGTTGTCATTATTATGAGTACTTGGACACAAATTTATGACCCATTAAACAACATTTGGTTATCTGCACTAATCGCTGCACTCCCAATTTTTTGCTTCATTATTTGTTTAGTGGGATTCAAAATGAAAGGTTATATCGCTGGTCTCTATAGTGTAATTGTCGCTATTGTTCTTGCAATATTTGTTTATAAAATGCCAGCAACTATGGCCGTAGCATCTGCGGGATTTGGTGTTTTATCTGGATTTTATCCAATTTGTACTATTGTTATCGCAGCTATTTTCCTTTACAAATTAACTGTTAAAACAGAACAATTCAATGTCATTCGTGATAGTATTTCAAGCATTACAAATGATCAACGTTTACAAGTATTATTAATTGCTTATTCTTTCGGTGCTTTCTTAGAAGGCGCAGCTGGTTTCGGTGTTCCAGTTGCTATTACAGCAGCATTACTTGTAGGTATGGGCTTTAATCCATTAAAGGCAGCCGGTATTTGCTTAGTAGCTAATATCGCTGGTGGTGCTATGGGTGCTATGGGTATTCCAGTTACAGTACCTGCACAATTAACTCAGCTTGATGCATTAACTGTCGGTCGTCAAACTGTTTACATTTTACCATTCATTAGCATTGTTTTACCTTTCTTACTTGTTTCAATGGTAGATGGAATTAAAGGTATTAAAGAAACTTGGCAAGGTATTCTTGTAAGTGGTGTTTCTTTCGCAATTACTCAATTCCTTGTAACTTATTTCTTAGGTGCAGAACTTACTAATATTTTCGCAGCCGTTGTAAGTATGGTCTCTCTTGCATTATTCTTACGTGTGTGGCAACCAAAATCTTCTGCTAAAGAAGAAAAACAAGAAGAAAAAGAATCTCATACATTCAATCAAATTTTATATGCTTGGTCTCCATTCGTATTCTTAACTGCATTTGTAACAATCTTTAATTTAAAACCAATTAAAGCTTTATTTGCTCCGGATGGTCCATTGGCAAACTTAGTATTTAACATTCAATTCCCTGGTCTTCATAATGCGGTTATGAAAACTGCACCAATTACAAAGGCTGATACACCTTTCGCAGCTATTTTCAAACTAGATGTATTCTCTTCTACAACTACTGCGATTGTATTAGCAATTATCGTTTCACTTATCGTCTACCGCGTAAACGGCAAAATGATTAAAGAATTAATGATCGAAACAATAAAAGAATTAAAAGTTCCAGTATATACAATTTGTAGCGTTATCGCTTTAGCTTACGTAGAGAACTACTCTGGTATGTCATCTACACTTGGACTTGCATTCTCTTCTACAGGAAATGCATTCCCAGTTCTTTCTCCAATTTTAGGATGGATTGGCGTATTCATTACAGGTTCAGTCGTATCAAGTGGTTCATTATTCGCACCACTTCAAGCAGTAACTGCCGATCAGTTAAACCTCGTTCCATCTACTCTCGTTTCATTAAACGTAGTTGGTGGTACAATCGCAAAAATGGTTTCACCACAATCTGTAGCAGTTGCTTGTGCAGCAGTTGGACTAGTTGGTCAAGAATCTGCCTTATTTAAAACAGTGATGAAATATAGTTTAATCTTCTTAGCTATTATTAGCTTACTTCAACTTAACTCTGTATTTAATATCTTTTAAAATAAAACACCGATTCCTATATAAGGGGGATCGGTGTTTTATTTTATACTTTTTTATTTTTTAATAAAGATGCACCAGCAATTTCAGGATGCGTCATTTCGTATGGATCCAAAATAATATCAAGCTCTTCTGCTGTAAGTACACCATGTTCTAAACATAGCTCCCTAACAGATTTTCCTGTCGCAATTGCTTCACGTGCAATGCGAGAAGCTGCTTCATAACCAATATGAGGATTCACCGCTGTAATAACTCCAACACTTTTCTCAACATATTGCTTCAGCAATTCTTCATTCGCTGTAATCCCTTTAATACAATATTCACGGAATACACGGAATCCGTTATTCATAATACTGATAGATTGAATTAAATTAAATACAAGCACAGGCTCCATTACGTTTAACTCTAATTGTCCTGCTTCTGATGCTAAGCAAATTGTATGATCGTTTCCGATTACTTGGAAAGCGACTTGGTTAATTACTTCTGCCATAACTGGATTTACTTTACCTGGCATAATAGATGAACCTGGTTGACGAGCTGGTAATTGAATTTCAGCTAATCCAACACGTGGACCAGATGCCATAATGCGAAGATCGTTTGCAATTTTAGACATATTCATCATACATACTTTTAGTGCTGCAGATACTTCTGTATATGCATCTGTGTTTTGCGTCGCATCAACTAAGTGCTCTGCACCAACAAGAGGGAAACCACTAAAAGTTCGTAAATGCTTCACAACTTGTTCTATATAAGTAGGGTTTGCATTTAATCCCGTACCGACAGCTGTCGCACCCATATTAACTTCGTATAAATGTTGACGAGACTGTTTAATTCTTTTTATATCACGCTCTAGCACTCTGCTATATGCTTCAAATTCTTGTCCAAGGCGAATTGGAACTGCATCTTGCAAATGTGTACGCCCCATTTTAATAACGTGATCAAACTCTTTTGCTTTATCATGAAAAGCAGAGTGAAGTTCTTCCATTGTAACAAGAAGTTCTTCTAGCATCATAAGAGTTGCAATATGAATTCCAGTTGGAAACGCATCATTTGTTGATTGGGCCATGTTCACATGAGTGTTTGGGCTAATTTTCGCATATTCACCTTTTTCATATCCCATACGTTCTAACGCTCTATTAGCAATTACTTCATTAGTATTCATATTAATTGAAGTACCTGCCCCGCCCTGAATTGGGTCTACAATAAATTGATCATGGAACTTTCCATCCATAATCTCTTGTGCAGCTTCTGCAATTTCTTGTCCGATATCTTTAGCTAAGTAACCTGTATCTATATTCGCAAGCGCTGCCGCTTTCTTTACAATTGCCATTGCCGTAATGAGTGACGGATGAATGCGGTATCCTGTAATAGGAAAGTTTTCTACGGCACGTAATGTTTGTACACCATAATAAGCTACACTCGGTACTTCCTTTTCACCTAAAAAATCTTTTTCTATACGTATATCCTTCGTTGCTATCATTTTTCATCACCTATACTTTTCATTCTAAATCCTTATCTAAAGAATTCGCCCTATAAAATACGAGTATCATTAAAAGAATTCTTCAGTATCCACCTTCACTATATAGCACCTTTTTTGAAAGCGCAAACATTTATTTTTCTATATATACTTTTTATTAAAGTTTATATAATAGAAAATTCATTCTTCTACTTTCTTTATTTCAACTCGCTTAATTTGATGCATATCCTTTTCAAGAACTTTAAAAGAAAAGCCGTGTTTCTCAATAATATCCTCTTCAGCAACGATTTGCTTTTGTACCATAATCCAACCACCAATTGTATCAACATCATCGGCGACCAAATGTATGCCAAATAAATCATTTACTTCGCTAATAAGCACTTTCCCCTCTACAATTTTACACACTTCACTTATATGTTCTATAGGTGGATGCTCATCTTCATCGTATTCATCTCGGATTTCTCCAACAATTTCTTCTAAAATATCTTCCAATGTAACAATCCCTGCTGTGCCACCATATTCATCATATAATACAGCTAATGGAATGCGCCTTCTTTGCATTTGCAATAGTAAATCATGGATTGCGATATTTTCTAACACTTCAATAACTGGACGTGTATATGGTGTAATCGAACACTCTTCATCTCGATTACCATCCACATAACGAATAAATAAGTCCTTTACATTAACCATCCCAATAATTTCATCTTTATCTTCACCAAATACTGGATATCTCGTATATTTTTCTTGTGCGATTACTTTAATATGTGTCTCAAACGGCTCATCTTCATATAAACCAACAACTTCAGTACGAGGTACCATGATTTCCTTTGCTACCCTGTTATCAAATTCAAAGATGTTATTTACATATTTAAATTCAGTTTGATTAATCTCGCCACTCTCATAACTCTCAGACAAGATTAATCTTAGTTCCTCCTCAGAATGCGCAACTTCATGTTCAGAAGCCGGATGTAAACCAAATAAGCCTGTCACAAATCGTGCAGAGCCATTTAAAGCCCAAATAAATGGATACATAACTCGGTAAAAATAAATAATGGGCTTTGATAATAATAAGCTAACTTGCTCTGCTTTTTGGATTGCAAAAGTCTTTGGAGCAAGTTCACCAATTACAACATGTAAAAACGTAATAACTGCAAATGCAATAATAAATGAAACTGTACTTGCAATTGCAGGAGATAAATCCAATTTTAAAAACAGCGGTTCGAGTAAATGTTTAATCGTCGGTTCTCCTAACCACCCGAGCCCTAAAGCAGTAATCGTAATTCCTAACTGACATGCCGATAAATACTCATCTAAATTTGAAGTTACTTTTTTAGCTGCCAATGCGCCTCGTCTTTTTTCACTAACGAGTTGATCGATACGACTGCTACGCACCTTTATAATTGCAAACTCTACAGCTACAAAGAAACCTGTTAGCGCAATAAGAACAGCTACCATCAATAATTTTAAAATATCCACATATGTCCTTTAGCTTTTCTTAGCTAAAGTTACACCTCCTTTAAATAAAGAAGTTTCACTTTAGTTTCTTCATTTATTTGAAAGCAACCCTATATAAAATTCACCAATTTTAAACCTCATACAATTCTAATGGCAAACCATCAGGATCTTGAAAAAAGACGAATTTTTTCCCCGTTATTTCATCAATACGTATCGACTCAGTTTCAACACCACATTGATGTAAATGTTTCACAACTTCTTCTATATCAGTAACCGCAAAAGCTAAATGTCTAAGTCCAGCAGCCTCTGGAAAACTTTGACGCTTCGGCGGACTTGGAAATGAAAATAATTCAATTTGATACTCTCCTCCTACACATAAATCTAACTTATAAGAATTTCGTTCCTTTCTATATACTTCATTTATCGCTTTGAAACCTAATATTCGTGTATAAAAATCCTTTGACACTTCATAATTTGAACAAATAATTGCAACGTGATGTACTCTACATATATTCATGATTCCTCTATTCCTCTCTTTACCAAACATGCATATTCTCACTTTAAATGAAAAACATATATATCAGAATATCTCTTTTAGGGGGCTTATTATGAAATTTATCACTTTTTTCGTTGGACTTATCGTTGTTTTTTTCCTTGCCTACATTGCTAGCAACAATAAAAAACACATTAAATTCAAACCAATTTTCATCATGCTTATTATACAGTTAATTTTAACCTATTTATTATTAAATACAGAAATTGGTCTCATACTTATTACGATAATTTCCAACCTGTTTACGAGGCTACTTGAGTATGCTGCCAGTGGTATAAACTTTGTATTTGGCGGTCTTGCAAATAAAGGGGAAATGTCATTTTTCCTTAACGTATTATTACCGATTGTCTTTATTTCCGTCTTAATTGGTATATTACAACATTTCAAAATACTACCATTCTTCATTCATTGGATTGGTTTCTTTCTTAGCAAAATAAATGGTCTTGGGAAATTAGAATCTTACAACGCCATCGCTTCCGCTATTGTCGGCCAATCAGAAGTCTTCATTACTGTAAAAAAACAATTAGCTCAAATCCCAAAACATCGTCTTTATACACTTTGTGCTTCTGCTATGTCAACAGTATCCATGTCCATTGTCGGCGCTTATATGACAATGATCGAACCAAAATATGTAGTAACCGCACTCGTTCTCAATTTATTTAGCGGTTTTATTATCGTACTCATTATTAATCCTTACGACGTTAACGATGACGAAGATATTTTGGAAATAAAAGGTGAAAAGCAAAGCTTTTTTGAAATGCTCGGGGAATACATTCTTGATGGTTTTCGCGTAGCAATTGTCGTCGGCGCTATGCTCATTGGATTCGTCGCATTAATGAGTTGCATTAATGACCTATTCCTCATTATATTCGGCATTACTTTCCAGCAATTAATCGGCTATGTATTCGCCCCTATTGCATTTCTTATCGGCGTACCAAGTTCTGAAATTGTCACCGCTGGTAGCATTATGGCCACGAAGCTTGTAACTAATGAATTCGTTGCCATGATGGACCTTAGCAAAATTTCCAGTACTCTCTCTACCCGTACAATTGGTATCATTTCTGTCTTCCTTGTTTCTTTTGCCAACTTCTCTTCCATTGGAATTATTTCTGGTGCGGTAAAAGGGTTAAACGAAGAACAAGGCAATGTTGTTGCCCGCTTCGGCCTAAAATTACTATACGGAGCTACTCTTGTTAGTATTTTATCTGCGATTATTGTAAGTATTATGCTTTAATTAGGAAAAATTTTATCATTTTCTTATCCCTGTCTTTTGTATACAATAACGAATAGATGTCTTATAAAGTGAAACTTTAATCAGAGGGGGGCTATCCCCCACTGATTATTAGTTGAATCAATCGGGCATTTACGGGCAGTTATCTCCCACCTAACTTCCTTGCATTCGCTGGACTTTGAGGTGGGAGTTTTACTGCCCGTTAATGCGGGATAAATAATCAAGACATCTATTTTTTATACATGTACAATACCTTTTATTTAGCGTACAATATTTTTTATGTGTCTTAATACACTTCTAGATGTATACACTTTGATTGTTTTAAAGGAGAAAAAATGATGAAATCCGACATTAACAATGAAACTCGAGCCAAAAAAGGACGTTCGAAGAAAAAGCGCCTACTTTGGTTCATTCTTATTCCCTTACTTATTGTAGCAATGGGAGCAGGAGGATATTCCTTCCATATATACAGTAAAGCAAAATCCGTCTTAAGCAACGCCTATTCCGAACTAGGCCGAGGAGATAAATCCAGCAAACGTGAAAAAGCTGTTAAACCTATGACTGACAATATTTCTGTCCTGATTATGGGTGTTGATGAAAGTGATATCAGGGAAAAAGGTTACGGAAAAGCGACTCGTACAGATGCATTACTACTTGCAACAATTAATAAAAACGATAAATCTGTTAAACTAGTCAGCATTCCACGTGATTCACGCGTTTACATTAAATCACGTGATAAATATGATAAAATTACACATGCACACGTATTCGGTGGTGTAGACAGCACGATTGATACAGTAGAGAACTTTTTAGACGTTCCAGTTGACTACTATGTAAAATTCAACTTTAAATCTTTTATCAAAATTGTTGATTCTCTTGGTGGTATTACTGTCGACGTTCCAGTTGAGTTCACAGAACAAAATAGTAGCGATGAAGCAGATGCCATTCATCTTAAAAAAGGACGTCAACATTTAAATGGAGAAGAGGCACTTGCACTAGCTAGAACTCGCCATATCGATAGCGATTATATGCGTGGTCAACGACAACAACTTGTTTTAGAAGCTATTGCTGAAAAAGCACTATCTCTTAATTCCATTAATAAAATCGGTGGCCTACTAGATGCTGTCGATAAAGACTTAAAAACAAATTTAACTTTTGATGATATGATGACAATTGCCAAAAATTCAATGAATTCAGATTTGAAAATGGACAAAATGCAAGTAGAAGGTACTGATAAATATATAGGTGGTATTTATTATTACGTTCCAAACGAAAAAAGTGTCAATAATATATCGACAACGCTTCAAGAACATCTCGGTGTTACGAATAAAAATGAACATAAAAAATTATAATAAAAAGGCTGCTAGATCTTTCTAAGCAGCCTTTTTATTATAATTTTCAACATATTTCTCATGCATATTGTGACAAAAAGAGACAATTATTACAACAGTGTAACATTTTTTATGAAAACATTACACACGTAATGAAAATAATAGTATACTAGTACGTACATAATGTTATTTTCATCATTTTTATACAAAAAATGTAATACATATATTTATACATAATTTTCTGGGGGGAAATAAATGAAGCTAAGTAAAATACTGATTGGTTCAGCAATTGCAGGGGGCATATTACTTTGTGCAGGCGGTATTGGTGGATATCAATATGTATCCACATTAAATAATCAATTAAATAAAACCGCATTACCAAATACTACGTTTGAAGGTATTTCTCTTGATGGAAAAAATAAAGCAGATATTCAAGCAATTATTAATCAAAAAGTAACTGAACTAGATCAAAAATCCCTTACCTACATATTCAAAGATGATAAACAAACTTACACATGGAAAGATTTAGGAATAAATTATAAAGAGAAAGATATTGTCGACAAAATTTTTAAAGAACAAGAAGGAAACGTAATGAATCGTTACAAAATGCGCAAGCAAGCTGAAAACGGTGAATTAAAACGTGACTATAAATTAACACCACAATTAAATACAACAGCTTATGAAACCTTTATAAAAGATAAATATAATGAAACATTAAAAAATCCTGTTAATGCAGAATTAAGTGTTGAAGGCTCTACAGTAAATATTAGTCAAAGTCAAAATGGAGAAAAAATTGATAAAGGAAAACTAAACAATTTAACAAGCGAAGCTATTACTACTGGTAAATCAGATGTTACATTACCGGTTACATTAATAAAACCAGAACGTTCTACAGAAGATATACAGAAAATGGGGATTAAAGAAGTAATCGCCGAATACTCTACTCCAATGGCTGGCCGTAATGGAAATCAATCTTATAACGTAAATAAATCAGCTAATACTTTAAGTGGAGTTATTGTAGCACCTGATGAAACGTTTAGTTTTAACGGACGCGTTGGCGTAACTGATGCTGTACATGGTTATAAATCCGCAGCAGTATATTCACAAGGTAAAGTTATACAAAGTGCCGGCGGAGGCGTTTGCCAAGTCAGTAGTACTTTATATAGCGCAGCTTTAAGGGCAGATTTAGGAATTGTTTCTCGAAGCAATCATTCTATGCCCGTAAATTATTTACCACTTGGGCAAGATGCAGCAGTGGCAGATTATGGTCCGGATTTAAAATTTAAAAACAATACAGGTAATCATATTTACATTCAAGCATTTTCAAATGGAGGTAGTATTACTACACGCATTTTCGGTACAAATACTGGTAAAAATGTTGAAGTTTCTTCTCAAGTAATTAGTAATACTGGTGATAAAATAACGGCGGTTACGTATAAAAAAGTAACACAAAACGGTGAAGTAATATCAAATGGACAAATTTCAAAAAGCGTATATAAAAGTGCCCCAAAACAATGAGATAATATCAAACGGACAAACTTCAAAAAGCAAAAGAAAAAGGCGTGAGTAGATCACGCCTTTTTCTTTTGCAATAATAGTAAAAAAGTTTCAAGATGGTCTTTCGTTTCTTCTAAAGACCATATACGATTCCCTTGCTTCGCAACTAATACGCAAGCTTCTTCCCACGCGTTCTTTTTCTTCATATATAATAATTCATCTCGTAACTTCGCAACAGTTTCGTTTTCTTCTTGTTCTAGAAATTCTTCCATTACACTAGCTAATTCATTTTCATGAACACTCAACGTACAGTAAGATTTTAAAAAGTATTGTAATGTTGGATACATATATACTCCCTCCTTTATTTATCTGATGGATAAGAAGTAATAATCTTAAATCCTAGATTTCCTGATTTATCTCTCGCTAAAACAGTAACAGTCTTTACTAGTTTGTCTTTTACATTCATATTTTTCTTTATTACCGTTTTTCCAACTGGAAATGAATGAGTTGTATTCAATACAAGGCGAGCCTCTTTAGAGTTTTTTAACCAATCCTGAATTTCTTTATCATGTTGTTTTAAACTATCTTTCACAGCCTTTGTCGCTGTTTCCTTATCATAGTATGTACTTGCCGCTGAAACTTTATCTGTACTCAAACGTTTTTTCAGCTCTTCTTCTGTTTTTCCAACATGCCTTTCAATCGTATGACCATTTTTAGGTGGTCCTTCCATTTCATCTAAAATATTGTCACTAATTTTTTCTACTGATGTAGAATGATCCTCTTTTGGTTTTTCTGTTTTTTGTTCTTTTCCTGCACATCCACTTAAAATCAGCATTAGTGCCAATAAACTACTCAAGAAAAGACTACTTAGTCGTTTCATCGTATCACCTCTTCCATGATTATTATCGCAACTCCACTAAAAGTCAATTTCACAAAGAAAAAATGTATACAGTTTTAAAAGCCCTCATTCATTTTGATATATTTTCCAATCTATTTTCATCAAATCACTGTTTTTCGCCCACCTTAAAATATACCCCCATGTTTTTTAAATTATTTCCCATATAAAAACACCAATCAAAACACTCCATAAACCCTTTAAATACGGGGTTTATGGAGTGTTTTTTAAATAAACTAAATATACCCCTACTTTTATATACCCAATACCTATATAAGGTATACAGATGCCCTCCTATCAACTCTTTTCTACATTATGTAAATTTACACTTGCCTATACAACGAAAATATGGTGTAATGCAAAAAAAGATAAAGGATTTTATAAGATGGCTGAAACAATTCAAAACTTCTTAACAGACTATTATTCAATCGCAATTCCACTTAGTATCTTAATCAACATCATCATCAGTCTTTTAGGTTTTATCCCTAGTATTTTTTTGACCGCCATTAATATACAGCTCTTCGGTGTAACAAATGGCACAATCATTTCGATCGCAGGTGAGGCATTAGGGGCTATTATCTCGTTTTATATTTATCGCATAGGCCTTCAAAAGTTCACTCACGACAAAGTAAATAAGTATCCAAAGGTAGAGCGTCTCCTATACGTAGAAGGAAGAGAGGCCTTTCTACTCGTTCTATCTTTTCGTCTCATCCCTTTCATCCCATCAAGCATCGTCACTTTATTTGCAGCTCTAGGCAAAATGTCATTACTCTCCTTCAGCATTGCCAGTACAATAGGTAAAATACCAGCCTTATTGATTGAAGTATATTCGGCATACCAAGTTATGAACGGAACAAATGAAGCGAAGTGGATTGTAACAATTGCAGGTTGCGTTGGATTATTTTATTTGTGGAAAAAATGGAGAAAAAAATAAAGAAGGAGCATAGGCTCCTTCTTTATTTTTGAGGTATTTTATTAATAACTATCCCTTAAATCCTTAGTTTACACCAACAGCACTAAATGATTGCTTAACTGCTGTTACTTCAGCAGAATTTGCACCATATAAATCAGCTGCAGCTTGTACTGCGCCAGCACGAGCTTGACTAAATGTAGTAGATTGCGTGAAATACTGTGTATTTGCACGGTAGTAAATCGCACCTAATTTATCTTTACCGATACCAGTTACAGTTATACCGTAATGCGTACCGCCATTTGCTAATAAATAAGCTTGTTTGTTAATAATACCACTGTTTGTATGAACTCCACCGTTGTCACTTGAACCAGTGTAACGCTTAGAGTAATGATCTGGATCACCGTATTTCGCTGGATCACTCATAGAACGAAGTGCATCTCCTGCTTTACCAGGCGTATAAATATCTTCACCAATTTCCCAATCTGGGTTACGGTTATCATAAAATTCTACTAATGTACCAAAGATATCAGAAACCGCTTCATTTAATGCTCCTGATTCATTTTGATAAATTAAATTCGAGCTATTTTCCGTAACCGCATGCGTTAATTCGTGACCAATTACGTCAATACCACCAGATAATGAAGTGAATGTTACACCATCACCATCTCCGTATACCATTTGTGAACCGTTCCAGAATGCATTATTATACTTACTTCCATAATGCACAGTTGATTTTAATGGTGCTCCTGCATCATTAATAGAGTTTCTGTTAAATGTATCTTTATAATAATCATATGTTTTACCTGCATAGTAATGAGCATCAACTGCCGCTGCATCATATGCTGCATTGAAAACATTATCTGCATCTGCCCATAATGTTCCTGGTAATGTTGAACGGTTTTTCGCATCATATGTGAAAATCGTTGCTCCGCGCGTATTATCTTGTAAGTAGTAAGATGATCCAGATAATGTTGTATTAAGCGACTTCGTATCTCCTAATACACCTTTACCAGTTCCTACTTTATTCGTTCCTGTTACAGGCTTTATAACCGCTTTCGCATCCTGTTTAGGAGCATCTTGTTTAACTGGGGACTTATCATCATTCGTCACATGATCAATTGTATTAAACTTATTTAATACTTTACCGCTTTCTGCCTCAATGAAATAGTAGTAGTTTCCTGGACTCGGATCTAAGAAGTTTAAATTCACAACGTATGCGTATGTTGTTTCTTCACCGTTTTGATATACATATAAGTCCGCTTTTGGATCCACTTCATATTTAGGTGTTACCCCTAAATCTTGCTGCGCGATTTCGATTGCTTTTGCGCCTTCAATCTTATTTTTATTTTTCAACTTTTCCTTCTTGTCCAAATCAGGCGCAACTGTTCCAGACAGTACTTTTAAAGAACCATCTTTACTTACGTGAGCTACTTGAGTAGACCCCCATACAGGTACTCCCTCGTAAACTTGTTGCATACGTACTACTGTGGAATCAGTTACAGAGTCTTTTTTCACTTGTTTCACTTTGAAAGAATCTTGGGCACTCTTTTCTCCTAGCTTATAATCACCTTTTGCCGCGTTTAAGTAATCAAACACAACAGATTCCGCTTTCTTGCCAGTTGCTCCAGTTAGATCACCAGAAATAAATTCAGGTGACTGCACCGTCTCATTGTACTTCTTCGTAGAGAGTACATTTTTAGAATCCGCAAACGCAGAGCCTGTCCCTCCAAACGTTGTAACTGCCATTCCTGTCGCTAACACTAACGCTAAACTCTTTCTTTTCATATAACCTTCCCCCTAATAAAAAATTTTTGAAAAGAGTAGTTTCATATTAGCATTATGTTTCCACTATTAATATACTAAAAATTCAAATAATTATTTTCTCAAGTTTTGTAGAATTTTGAGGATAAAATATTGAGAAACCCCTTTCCGGTTGGAAAGGGGTTTTTTATTATTATACATTTACAGTTTGTGATACACTAGCATCTAATCCATAAGTATCCGGTTTACTCGTATACTGTACTCCGCCGACAATTGTAAGTACTACTGCAACTGCTAAAATTCCAGCTAATGCTTTTTTCATTTTTCATCCTCCTTATGATTTTCTAACATTTCAATAACTAGCTTATAATAGTGATTACTTTGCTCAAAGTTTAGTGACTTAGAAAAATATTCCGCAAGCTCCACATATACTTTCTTCAGTTCTATTTTATTGCCTGCTGATTTATAAAACGGAATAGCTTCTAATTCCAAAAATTGTTTATACTCTCGCGCCTCTTCAAAATACTTATTTCGAAGCATAAGCAGTAAATACAATTTTGTATTAAATCTCTCTTCACGTTTAGCAGCGCCAATACCTTTCTCAATCCATTCTCTCGCTTCTTCAAACTGCTCTAATTTAATACACGCTAATGCCATTTCATATAATGTATCTATATAATTTAAATCTATTTGTTTTTGAAGTTGTAAACTCTCTAAATAATAATCTTTCGCTTGATTATATTTTTTCTTTTTATAGTATATATTCCCGATATTACTTAAAGTAATAGCCATTAGAACGTCTTTATCTGCAAAAGCCTCTGATTCTCTCAGTATACTCTCATACATTTCTAAAGCTTCTTCATATTGCCCTTGTTCCGCATAACTTAATGCAATAAGAATTTGACAGTTTATCACGTTCCTAAATTTATACTCATTTCTAAATGCCTCTAGTGCAATATTTGCAAAATGCAACGTAAGATGTTGGATTTCCAAATGACTATAAGTAAGAGCGATATTATAATAAATTCCTGTCTCATGATATCCTAGCTCTTTTGCCATGATTTCTGTCTCTAACAAATAACTTAATCCCTTTTTCCACTTATATTGTAAACAGCATAATAATCCTTTACTATACGTATACAACAACTTCTGAAAAGGCGAGAATTTCTTATATGCCTTCTTAAGTTTCTCCAACTCTTCTGCAATCGCCAGCAAGTCCCTTTTTATCATTAAATAACGTATATTAAGTAGTTTATAATAATTTATAATTTCAAAATCTAAAACATTTTGCATATCTTCTTGTAATTCATTATATATACGTTCAACCTGCGCCTTGTCCAAACGGATTAATGCATTCAACCACTCGTCCAACTTCACTTTCACATCTTCTTCTACATCTCTCAAATCCGTCACAGCAATTTCTAGTTTTGTGCAGAGCAATTGTAGAATTTCTTCTGATGCTTCAATCTTTCCATTTTCGATCTTACTTAAGTATGAGACAGAACAAATGCCCTGACATAATTCTTCTTGTGTCATTTTTTGCTGTAGCCGTTTATAAAAAACTTGCTTGCCTATTTTTTCTAATGTTTGTTGCATTGTCCTCCTCCATTCTCATTACCCCCATTACTCTAATAATACATAAAATCTAGAGAAATATAAATTGATAAATGTAAATTTTCTAAAAAATATGCATTATTTCATTTTTTTCTCTCTTGACTTCATTACAATATTACTTCTTTGCTACGGAAGGTAGAAAATTGGTATACTATAACCAATTTACGGAGGTGTTTTCACAATGAATCATTATAAAGACGATAGTTACGCCTTACATACAGATTTATATCAAATCAACATGGCTTATACATATTGGAAAGATGGTATTCATACTCGCCGTTCTGTTTTTGATTTATACTTTCGAAAGCTTCCATTCGAAAACGGCTATGCTGTTTTTGCTGGTCTTGAGAAAATCGTAGAGTACATAGAAAATTTCAGCTTTTCCGAAAGCGATATCGCTTATTTAGCAGAGCTGCAATTTGAAGAAGACTTCCTTCATTATTTACAAAACATGAAATTTACTGGCACGATTCGTAGTATGCAAGAAGGTGAAGTTGTTTTTAATAATGAGCCTTTATTACGTGTTGATGCACCGCTCGGCGAGGCACAAATAATTGAAACCGCCCTCTTAAATATTGTAAATTACCAAACACTAATTGCTACAAAAGCCGCACGTATGAAGCACGCTGCAAATAATGATGAACTTTTAGAGTTCGGTACAAGGCGTGCTCATGAGTTTGATGCTGCTCTGTGGGGGACACGCGCCGCCTTTATAGGTGGGTTTTCTTCTACGAGTAACGTTCGTGCAGGAAAACGTTTCGGCATTCCTGTAGCTGGCACACATGCCCACTCTTTCGTTCAAGCATATCGTGATGAATATGTTGCGTTTAAAAAATATGCTGAAACACATAAAAAATGTGTATTTCTCGTCGACACATACGACACTTTAAAATCTGGTGTTCCAAATGCGATTCGTGTTGCAAAAGAGTTCGGGGATCGTATCGATTTTTATGGCATTCGCCTGGATAGTGGTGATATGGCATATTTATCAAAGGAAGCCAGAAAACAACTTGATGAAGCTGGATTTACAAACACAAAAATTATCGCTTCTAGCGATTTAGACGAATATACGATTATGCACTTGAAATCTCAAGGGGCAAAAATTGATGTATGGGGTGTTGGCACAAAGCTGATTACAGCCTTTGAGCAACCAGCATTAGGTGCTGTCTATAAACTAGTCGCTATTGAAGATACCGATGGGAAATTAAATGATACGATTAAAATTTCATCTAACCCTGAAAAAATTACAACTCCAGGACTTAAACGAATTTATCGTATTATTAACCGTGTTAACGATCATGCAGAAGGCGATTATATTGCTTTAGAGTCTGAAGAACCTGGAAAAGAAGAGCGTCTAAAAATGTTCCATCCTGTTCATACATATATAAGTAAATTCGTAACAAACTTTGAAGCACGCGAACTGCATCAAGATATTTTCATTAACGGTAAAAGAGCGTATGAATTACCTAATATATTAGATATCCAAAAATATAACGAACGCAGCCTCTCACTATTTTGGGAAGAGTATATGCGAACTTTAAATCCTGAAGAGTACCCTGTAGATTTAAGCCAAGAATGTTGGGATCATAAAATGAATTACATTCAAACTGTTCGAGAAAAGGTTGCGAAAAATATACAAAAATAAACAGAGAAGTTTCTCCTTCTCTGTTTTTTCAATGTTATACGTATATGAGTTGAAAATATATTAACATAATGATAAGAATTTTGTTTATAAATCTTTCACTCTCAGTACACGCATTGCATTTAAAACTGCAAGTAACGTCACACCAACATCTGAGAAGACTGCTTCCCACATTGTTGCAATACCAAAGGCGCCAAGTAATAACACTAACCCTTTTACCCCTAATGCAAATATAATATTTTGCCATACAATACTACGTGTACGTTTTGCAATTTTTACAGCTGTCACAATTTTTGAAGGCTCATCAGTCATAATAACGATATCAGCAGCTTCAATTGCTGCATCTGACCCTAGGCCCCCCATCGCAATACCAACGTCTGCTCGCGCTAATACTGGTGTATCATTAATACCATCACCGACGAATGCAATCTTTTCTTTACCGCGTTTTGCTGCATCAATTTTTTCAATTTCTTCTACTTTTTGGTGTGGTAATAATTCGGCATGAACTTCATCTAAACCTAATTCTTTACCAACAGCTTCACCAACTGATTTTGCATCACCAGTTAACATGACTGTTTTCTTAATACCTAGTTCTTTTAACTTTTGAATTGCTTGTTTTGAATCTTCTTTTACCTCATCAGAGATAACTATATAACCCGCATATTTACCATCTACAGCAACATGAACTAGTGTACCTACTGTATTTGGTTGCTTAAATGCAATGTTTTCTTTTCTCATTAATTTAGCATTACCTGCGAAAATTTCTTTTCCTTGTACTTTTACAACCGTACCATGACCAGAAATTTCACTATAGTCTTCAATAGCATTTTCATCGATTGATTTTCCATATGCATTTCGAATAGATTGTGCAATTGGATGATTTGAATATACTTCTGCAAATGCTGCATATTCTAATAGCTCTTCAGCTGTAATACCTTCACTAGGCTCCATCTTCGTAACTTTAAAGACACCTTTTGTTAATGTTCCTGTTTTATCAAAAACGATATATTTCACATCATTCAATGCTTCTAAATAGTTACTTCCTTTTACTAAAATACCACTTTTAGATGCCCCACCAATACCGCCAAAGAATCCAAGAGGAATCGATACAACGAGCGCACATGGACAAGAGATTACTAAGAACACTAAAGCTCTATAAATCCAATCGGAGAATGTAGCACCATCTAAAATAAGTGGTGGAATAAATGCCATTATTGCTGCTGTTACAACTACAACAGGAGTATAATAACGTGCAAACTTCGTAATAAAGTTTTCTGTTGGCGCTTTTTTGCTACTTGCATTTTGTACTAAGTCTAAAATTTTCGATACAGTCGATTCACCGAACTCTTTTGTAACTTCAACAGTTAATACACCATTTTGGTTTACAAAACCACTTAATACGTCATTACCAACTTCTACTTCTCGCGGTACAGACTCACCTGTTAACGCTGAAGTATCCATCATTGATGTTCCCTCAATTACTTTCCCGTCCAACGGTACTTTTTCACCTGGTTTTACGATAATATACTCACCAATTTGCACATCTTCTGGTGATACTTGTTTCGTTTCATTTCCAACTTTCACATTCGCGTAGTCAGGACGAATATCCATTAATGACGTAATTGATTTTCGAGAACGATTTACTGCAATACTTTGGAACAGTTCCCCTACTTGGTAAAATAGCATAACTGCTACCGCTTCTGGATATTGTTGAATCGCGAAAGCTCCTAAAGTTGCAATCGCCATTAAAAAGTTTTCATCGAATACTTGGCCGCGAGTTATGTTTCTTACCGCTCTCCAAACAATATCTCCACCAATTAATAAATACGCAAGGACAAATAATGGAATTGTTATCATTTGCGGTAATCCGGCTAGCGCAGCAATTCCTGTCAAAATTCCACCGACTACTAATCGCCCTATCATCTTTTTCACATTTCCATCACCATGATCATGACTATGATCGTGTCCTTTTTCCTCTTCACGAACAACTTTTACATCTGGCTCTAACTTTTGAACAACATTTTTTATATTTTGCACAGTCGATTCAAGTTCTCTTTTATTCGCAACTTCTACTCGTAATTTCTTTGATACGAAATCAACAGTCGCTTCTGAAACTGTTGGCATTTCCTTTACCTTATTTTCAATCTTCATTGCACAATTTGCACAGTCTAAGCCTTCTAATACAAATACTTCTTTTATTGATTTTGTTTTTTGTTCTTCTTGCACTTTAATATGCGGCTCTAATTTTGTAACAAGTTGCTTCGCTTCCGTAACAACTTGATTTTCTTTATTTTGCGGTGTTTCTAAAAGCATCGTTTTTGTTGCGAAGTTTACGGAACAAGACGTTACTCCCTCTATATTCCCAACACCTTTTTCAATTTTCATTGCACAATTTGCACAATCTAAACCTTCTAGCATAAGTTTCTTTTTCACTAATGCTTCTGCCATCGTTCTCCCTCCTCGCGTTTTTATTCTTCCTCGTTTACGTGTTCAAACGCTTGCTCGAAGATATGAATTACGTGTTGATCAGCTAATGAATAATAAACTACCTTTCCTTCTTTACGGTTCTTTACAAGCTTTGCTTGCTTTAATACACGAAGCTGATGTGAGATTGAAGATTGCGTCATTCCTAATAAATACGCTAAATCACAAACACACATTTCAGCTTCAAATAATGCATGTAATATTCTCGTACGTGTACGGTCACCTAATACTTTAAATAATTCTGCTACTTTACTTAAACTTTCATCAGCCGGAATTGTTTGTTTTACTTGATCCACGATTTCCTCGTGAATTACCGTTTGAGAACATGCTTCCTGTTGCGTTTCTACTTTATTTTCAGCCATCACAGCTCACCTCTTCATTTGAACATATGAACAACTATTCATATATCTTATAACTTTATTATATGAGCGTCCATTCATATGTGTCAATAAAAACCGCAAGATTTTTTTGATAATTCCGTTCACATTTCAAAATACACCTATAAATATTCTCAGCATCTATCATGATCTTCATACAAAAAGGATGCACGAAAGCTATCGTGCATCCTTTTCTTATTTATTAACTTTCACTGCATCCACAATTAACGAAGCGAATCCTAACTTTCCATCTTGATTTCTATGGTCAAAGCGCTTCGAGCGATAAATAAAACCTCCTTGCTCATTCCAGTCATTATAATGAAATTCTCCATTTTCATCGCAATACTCTAGCAACTTTACTTGAAAACCCGCTACTTCAAACATAGATACAATCGTTTTATAGTTATGTACAATTTTATGACTGGCAGCCGGATGATCTAATGGACCTGGCCCTCCTACTTGCACACCTTGCTGATATTCTTCATTTGGAAAAAATGCATCTGGTACTGCACACCGAATGTAACCATCATCTTGTAAAAACTCATAGCATATTTTAGCTGCTTCAACACCTTCTTCATACGATAAATGCTCCCATACGTGTTCAGCTAAAATTACTGATAAAGAATTAGGCTGAAATTTATTAATCCACATTTCTCTTCTTAATAAATTTAATTCATCCTCATTTGTATGTAACCAACCTGGGTTATTATTATATCCCTCTGCTCCAACGACAACTTTCATCTCCATCCTCCAACCCCTTTTTTCATATTCCGACATAAAAATTCGACAAAGTAGCATTGGTCACCTTTATTTCCCCAAAAGAAAAGCCTTGCGCGCTCCCTAGACGCACAAGGCTTACTATCTTATATCCCTTTAATTAGCTTTTTCTAAACTATCTTGCGAACTTCCATCTTCTTTTAGATGACTATGCTTTTTCGAATATACAAAGTATACAACTACTCCAATTGCCAACCAAACACCGAAGTATATCCATGTTCTTAATGGTAGATTTACCATTAAGAATAGACAGCATGCAACTGAAATAATCGGTAAGATTGGTACAAGTGGTACCATAAATCCACGTTGTAATTTCGGATGCGTTTTACGAAGAATGATGACAGTTACACCAACCATCGCGAATGTTAATAACGCTCCAATATTCGCTAAATTTGACAATTCTTTTAAATCGATAAATCCAGCAATTAAAGCACTACCAATTCCTGTTAACCAAACTGAAAATGTTGGTGCTTCAGTCTTCTTGTTAATTTTCGCAAAAGATTTTGGCAATAAACCGTCACGGCTCATCGCGAAGAATACACGTGTTGTCGCATAAATGTAAGCGAAAATTACAGCCATAATACCAATTACAGCTCCAATAGCAATTACACCAGCCACTTTATCTTGCCCTACAACTTCTAGTACATAGGCCATCGCTTCAGGTACATCTAATTCCTTATAAGAAACCATACCTGTCATAACGAGACAAACTACAACATAAATGATTGTACAAATGACTAATGAAGCAATGATACCAATCGGCAGATCACGTTGCGGATTTTTTACTTCTTCCGCAGAAGTTGCTAATGCATCAAATCCTAAGAAAGCGAAGAATACTGCTGCTCCTCCGGCAAAGACTCCACTTAAGCCGTACGGTGCAAATGGTATCCAGTTTTCTGGTTTCACGTAGAATACACCAACTGCAATGAATAAAACAACAATACTAATTTTAATTAATACCATTATGTTATTCACACGCTTACTTTCTTTTGTACCTCGTGATAATAACCAAGTTATCACCAACGTAACGATAACTGCGGGTAAGTTCACCATACCACCTTGCGATGGAATCGTTAACAATGCTTTTGGAATTTCAAGTCCCAATCCACTCACTAAATTATTGAAATAACCTGTCCAACCGCCAGCTACTGCGGCAGTCGTTACGACATATACGGATAGCAATGTCCATCCCATTAAATGGGCAACAAATTCACCAATTGTTGCATATGAATATGTGTACACACTACCTGAAACAGGAAGTGCAGATGCAACCTCTGCATAACATAAAGCTGCAAATCCACAAACAATTGCTGCAATCATAAATGAAAAAATAACTGCTGGACCAGCATCTCTTGCTGCTACTAATCCCGTTAATACTAGAACTCCTGTACCAATTATCGCACCAATCCCTAGCATTGTTAGGTCAAATGCCCCTAGCGTTTTCGTCAAAGTTTTACTTTTACTTTCCCCTAACAATTGCGTAACGGATTTCTTTTTGAATAGGTTGGCCACGATGAATGCCCCCTTTTACTAAGAAGAGCTAAGAGGTATTATCTCTTAGCTCTTATCATGTTGTATTATATATTGTTCGATTTTTTTTTGTATAATGCTGCTATTAGCAAGATACTGTTTCTGCTTCTAATAATTCTTTTGCACCTTTGTACTCTACACCGTGAGCTTCTGCAACTGCTTCGAATGTTACATAACCTTCTAATGTATTGATACCTTTTAATAATGCAGTGTTGCCTAGGCAAGCTTCTTTGTAGCCTTTGTTAGCAATTTGTACTGCATATGGTACTGTTACGTTTGTTAATGCAAGAGTTGATGTACGTGGAACCGCCCCTGGCATGTTTGCAACTGCATAATGTACAACGCCGTGTTTTTCATAAGTTGGGTTATCATGAGTTGTAATACGGTCAGTTGTTTCGAAAATACCACCTTGGTCAATCGCGATATCTACAACAACAGAACCTGGTTCCATTGATTGAATCATTTCTTCTGTTACAAGTTTTGGCGCTTTTGCACCTGGGATTAATACTGCACCGATTACAAGATCAGATTCTCTTACAGCTTCTGCAATATTGTAAGGATTAGACATTAAAGTTTTTACTTGGTTGCCGAAAATGTCATCTAATTGACGAAGACGTTCTGCACTTAAGTCGATGATTGTTACATCCGCCCCTAGTCCAACTGCAATTTTAGCAGCATTTGTACCAGCTTGTCCACCACCGATAATTGTTACTTTACCACGTTTAACTCCTGGAACACCTGCAAGTAAGATACCTTTACCGCCTTTGTTTTTCTCAAGGAATTGCGCACCGATTTGTGCAGCCATACGACCAGCTACTTCACTCATAGGTGCAAGTAATGGTAATGAACGGTTTTCTAATTGTACTGTTTCATATGCGATAGCAACAACTTTCTTTTCAATTAACGCTTTTGTTAATTCTGGCTCTGGAGCTAAGTGTAAGTATGTGAATAAGATTAAACCTTCACTGAAATGTTTGTATTCGCTTTCAACTGGTTCCTTAACTTTCATAACCATTTCCATGTTCCAAGCTTCTTCAGCTGTATCAACAATTTTTGCTCCCGCTTCAACATACTGAGCATCTGTGAAACCAGATCCTACACCTGCATCCTTTTGAATGAATACTTCGTGATTGTTACGAACTAAATGTACAACACCTGCTGGTGTCATTGCCACACGGTTTTCGTTGTTTTTAATTTCTGCTGGTACCCCAATACGCATAATGAAATGCCCCCTTATAATTAACAGAAAAAAGGAATTCTTTTTTCTTTTTGTAATAATTAATAACTTATGTCCTTATTCTAGCATAACTTAAAAGTTATGAAAACGCTAACATACTATTTTTTTAAAGTTTATATATTTAGAATAGTGTAAATATATAAAACATTGATTCTATTGGGTTATTCGTACCACTTCATCATCTAGTACTCTATTTACATTATATTCATTCAAAACGCATAGTAATTATTTATTATTTGACAATAATGTAACAATGCAAAAAAACTAAGTAGTTACGTATACATATACACTTATTACTTTGTACAATACTTTAGAAATATATTCTTTTCATAAAAAAACAGCTACTAGCATTTAGCCAGCAGCTGGATAACTTATAAATAACTTTGAAAATAAATCTTCTGTCGTTTCTGTAATTTTATCAAATATATCGCTTTCTTCAGCTTCTTGTTCTTTTAACATCTTAATTGTTTCACGTGCGTCTTCAGGATAATCGGTAATGATACCATCTACGTTTAACTTATAATATGCCTTTAAACTTTCCATATCATTCACTGTCCATACGTAAATTGGCTTATTTAACTTCCTTACTTCTTTTACTAATTTCTTATTTAACATGTATTCTTCTGCTACATAAAAGTCAGCTTTCACATTCTTTAAGTTAGCTCTACTTGCATACAGTATATATCCTACTTTTATATCTGAATTTGCACGCTTAAACTCTTTAATGAGTGGATAGTGTAACGTTTGAATTACACATTGCTTCTCAAATTCATTATCTTTAATCGTTTTTAAGACTTTGTTTACAAAGTCTTTTTCGCCCCCATGAAGCTTCACTTCAATATTGAGTTTGATTTTCCCCTTTGCAAGCTTAATGATTTCATCAAGTGTACTTATTTGTCCTGAAAATCCATCTTGACTAAGAGTAAGCTGTCTTAATTCATTCATCGTTAAATCTGACACATGCACATTGGCATTTGCAAGACGTTTTAACTTCAAGTCATGTATAACCGCCAGTTCACCGTCTTTCGTTTGTAATACATCTATTTCAGCGTAGTCTGCTTTTGCATCAATAGCACCTTGCACAGCCTCTTTCGTATTTTCTACACCTTTTGATATATATCCGCGGTGCGCCATAATAATCGGTTCTTTATACGAATTTGAAATAAACGTTACAATGAAGGCAACAACCATTCCGGCCGTAATAATCCCTACAATATATACACTAATAAATTTCCAGCGATGTTTTTGGAAGAAACATTTATCTGCTTTCGTTTTCGAATAATCTAATCCTTCTTCTAATAACACATCTTCAACTGGAACCTTTTGTAAGTACAATCTTGTTATAGCCATAATATAAAATGGTGTCACGATAAAGCTAAATAAATACAATGTACTTGTTAGGAATACAGACATTGTTGATTCAGCTAACAATGCGAATGTTCCTTTCGGGTTTGTAAATTCATATACACCCCATAGGCACAATAAATATATTCCCCAAAATACAACATACACAATCCCTATTGAAATGAAAAAACCTACTAAAAAGAATAGTACTTTAAAAAAGCTTTCTTTTACTAAAGCTGCACTTTTGCGTGCTGCCACGCGAAATGTTTTTTGCTCTAAAACGACAATAGGTAGAACAAAAATCCAGCGAAGGTTCAAATACGCGACTACAGCAAAGAACGTGTAATAACCAACTTGTCCCATCGTTGTCTTGAAGAGTTCTCCTGTAATAAAGTTAGGAATTTGAATTTGCGGAATTAATGCCGTTTCATATCCCATATTTAAAAGAGGTAATAATACGACAGCATATAAAATAAATCCTGGTAAGCAATATGTGAAAAGAGTAGGTAAATACGTTACGGTTTTATATAAAATCGGGCGTAATTTCACCTTTTGTCTTTTATGAGCGAAATACGAAATAATAATAAGCACCGCAAATTCCGTAAAGATAAGAAACAGTGCTAACAATGATAAAATTACGATTGCCAAAATGCCGTATGGTGTCTTTAAAAATGCTAATAATTCATCATTTGTCGCATTTGCGTAACCACCAAAATACAATAATTTATTAAAAATTATCCCAAATAGTGGAACAAATACAATCGCTGCTAACAATTTATAAGCAAGTTGAAAGGTTAATACATTCCAAAAAGCAAATTTTACTGTTTGAAAGGAATGGCTCATTACTCCTGGTATAGATAGTCTTTTACGGTGTTGCATATATTCCTCCACATTCTAAAACGATATTTGAAATGGATTCCACATTTCCATTTCTAATCCATCTTTTTAATAATAATATATTCCGCTTAACATGAACACTCTTATAC
This sequence comes from Bacillus cereus, assembly GCF_015071065.1. Classification (GTDB taxonomy): domain Bacteria; phylum Bacillota; class Bacilli; order Bacillales; family Bacillaceae_G; genus Bacillus_A; species Bacillus_A cereus_BA. Next base: position 141,393 of record NZ_VOVA01000007.1, read on the forward strand.
ATACAATGAAAAAAGTGATGGCTATTTCCCATCACTTTTTCATCTACTCTATTTTTTCTCTAATCCTTGCCCAAATGCTTTCAAAAAGCTAAAACCGAATGTAATTGCTCTATTGATATCCGGGTCTTTTAATACTTTAAAGAAATCCATCACTTTTGTTTTTTTACCACTATTTAATTCTTCTGTTGCAAATTGTAATCCAGTAACTAGGCTTGATGTAATTTGTTTCGTTATTTCTGGGTCCACTGAAGATAATACCTCTCCTGCCCCCATCATATTGTTTAATGCGTTTTTTACTGGTTCACGATTCAATTGTTCAACAGCTATTTTGGAAACATCTTCTTTTGCAGCAAGTAAACTAATTGCTGCATCTAAAATTCCAGCTTTTTGCAACTGCGCTAATAGCTGCATCGTCTCTTCTACTGCTTCTCTATTTTCAGCTAGATCATTTAACAGTTCATCTGTTACTTGCTGTTTCTTTTCTTCTTCTGTTACAATCTTCTTTTTAATTAAAGTAATCTCTTTTGCCATTATCTCCGCCCCCTAATTCTGGTCCACAAGTGATACGTATTGGTTTCTTTGCCACTTTTGCTCGATTTCAACACCATTTTGCGGATGACGCTTTTTATCTCTCGGGTTTGAAGATGGTAACGGACGATTTCCTTTTTCACGTAATACGCGCAGTTTCACCATTGTTTGTTTATAAGCTGGTGTACACGTATAAATATCTGTTGCTGTTCCTGTTAAAATATTGATTGCCTCTTCATTTACTGTCGCATGCATCGGCAAATATAACTCATTTCCAGTTACACGATCTGTAACAAGCGCTTGTACTTTAATCTTTCCAAATGGTGATGCTAACTCTACAAGACCACCATCTTTCACATTGCGTTCTTTAGCAAGCTCAGGTGAAATTTCAACAAATACTTCAGACACTTTAGATAAAATTCCAGCCGACTTATTCGTCATATTTCCTTCATGGAAATGCTCTAGCATACGGCCATTATTTAATAGTAAATCATACTCATCTGGTGCTACAACTGGCGGAACCCATTCATCTAGTGATAAACGTGCTAGTTTGTCTGGGAAGTTAAATCCATCTACATATAATAATGGTGTATCACTACCATCATGGCTACCCCAACATAAACTATTCCAGCCTTCTAAACGGTCATACGTTGCTTGTGAGTATAACGGGGCAAGCGATGCAATTTCATCCATAATTTCACTTGGACTTCCATAATTCCAGTCTCCGCCCAGTGCACGAGCTACTTTTTGTAAAATCCACCAATCTGGCTTAGAATCACCAAGTGGCTTCAATACTTCATACAATCTTTGAATACGGCGCTCTGTATTTGTAAATGTTCCTTCCTTTTCTAAGCTTGGTGCTGCCGGTAAAATAACATCGGCAAAACGAGCTGTTTTCGATAAGAACATATCTTGAACAACAAGAAAGTCTAAATTCGCTAAAATATGTTGTACATGGTTGGCATTTGAATCTACTAAAGCCATTTCTTCTCCCATAACATACATACCACGCAGTTTTCCTTCTTCGGCCGCAAGTAACATTGCGATATTATTTAATCCCGGTTCTTTCGGAATGGTAGTACCGTATGCTTTTTCAAATTTCGCACGATGTACATCATCTGAAACCGCTTGGTAACCCGGAAGCCAGTTCGGTAATGTCGCCATATCACAAGCACCTTGTACGTTATTATGCCCGCGTAACGGATACGCACCGGCACCAGGACGACGGTAGTTACCTGTAACGAGAAGTAAATTTGAAATTGCTGCCGACGTTGTACTTCCTCCTGTATTTTGAGTTACACCCATTCCCCAAAGTACACAAGTACCATCTGCTTCATATACCATACGAGCCATTTCTTTTAACTGAGCTTTAGAAATCCCTGTAATTCCCTCAGTATAATCAAGCGTATATTTTTCTAGCATTTTGCTATATTCATCAAAATTCTTTACATTTTCAGCTATGAACTTTTTATCGTGCCATTCTTGATCAATAATGTATTTCGTTATCCCAGCAAGCCATACATAATCCGTTCCTTGACTCGGGTGAACAAATATATCAGCACGCTCCGCCATTTCATGTTTACGAAGGTCTGCGACAATCAGTTTTTGTTCATGTAATTTATGAGCACGTTTCACTCTAGTTGCAAGTACAGGATGTCCTTCTGTTGGATTTGCACCAACAATAATAACAAGACCTGCCTCAGCAATATCTTTCACTGTTCCAGCATCTCCGCCCATACCGACAGTTTTAAATAAACCATCTGTTGCTGGAGATTGGCAATAACGTGAACAGTTATCTATATTATTTGTTCCATATATTTGACGAGCTAGTTTTTGCATAAGATAGTTTTCTTCATTTGTTACTTTCGAAGAAGAAATAAACCCAAACGCATCGCTACCATATTCTGATTTAATATGTTGCATATTAGATGCAACAACTTCAAGAGCCTCTTCCCATGAAACCTCAACAAACATATCCCCTTGGCGAATTAACGGCTTTGTAATACGCTCTTCACTGTTCACAAAGTCCCATCCAAATTTGCCTTTTACACATGTGGAAATACCATTAACCGGTGCATCTGAAACAGGTTGCACTTTTAAAATTTGACGATCTTTCGTCCATACTTCAAATGAACAACCTACACCACAAAATGTACAAACTGTTTTTGTCTTATTAATTTTCGTCTTACGCATCGCGGACTCTACTTCTGAAACTGCTAAAATACTGCTATATCCAGGCTCTACATCTTTTACAAAATCAATCATTGGATTTAGCACACCTGGTTTTAAACCAGTCATAAATCCAGCTTCTCCTAGCATCGTTTTTTCCATTAATGCATTACAAGGACAAACTGTTACACATTGCCCACAGCTAACACAAGACGAGTCATTTATACTCACACCATTGTCCCAAATAACACGCGGGCGGTCTAAGCTCCAATCAATCGATAAAGTTTCATTCACTTGTAAATTTTGGCACACTTCTACACATTGTCCACATGCAATACATTGATTGGGATCATAACGATAAAAAGGATGAGACGTATCTACTTCACACGCGCTTACTTTCGGTTCATATGGATATTTCTGTTCCTCAATTTCCATCATATGCACTGTATTATGGACCTTACAGTTACCATTATTGTTATCACATACCGTACAGTACAATAAATGATTCTCTAATATTCGATCCATTGCCTCGGTCTGTGCCTCTTTAGCACGCTGTGATTGTCTTTCAATATGCATGCCCTCTTCTAACCTTGTTGAACAAGCACGCATTAACTTCCCATCTACTTCTACAATACATGTATCACAAGTTTGAATAGGATCTACCTCTGGTACATGACAAATTTGAGGATGTTCTAAATTACTTTCGTTAAATAATTGGAGTATCGTCTTTTCACCTGATGCGAAAAATTCTTTACCATCAACGGTTACACGGACTGTCTGTTCTGTCATAGTTTCCCCTCTCCTTACAACTAACTGTACAACACAATTATGAATCCGTTTTCAAAATTGCGTTGCTGTACATATTTTTGAAACGCCCTGTTGAAATACTTTCCTTTGGAAGTCGATTCTAGATGTTATAAGGTATAACTACGAAAGCTTGAAAATGTCGCTATTCTACAAATTTATTATATCGTACATATACAATAATAACCAAAATAATCTGCTATCTTCTTACTAGTAGATGCTTTTGTTTTTTCGATGTTTTATGATAAATATGGAGAAAAATATATATAAAGGGGAATTTAACATGGGGCCTACTCAAGAAAGATATACCATTGTACGCTATCAATCTGGTACATTTTCAAAACAAACCGATGAGGTTGTTACAGAATCTCCTATTACAATTAAATTAAATAGCGAAGAATACGTAACGATTGTATGCACTCCTAATTACATTGAAGATATGGTAATCGGTTTTTTAATTTCTGAAGGAATTATTTCTTCTTATAAAGATATTGAAGATTTATGGATCCAAAAAGAAAACGGAATTGTTCATGTGAAATCATCAAAAATCAATCCGCTCTATCAAACTTTATATAATAAACGGTACGTAACTTCTTGTTGCGGAAAAGGTAGACAAGGTTTTGTTTTCGTCAACGATGCAGCAAAAGCAAAAAAGTTACATAATATACATATAACTATTACTCCGGAAGAATGTTTTCACCTAATGACGTCCTTACAACAATCTTCAACTACATTTCGCCAAACGGGTGGTGTGCATAATACCGCTCTATGTGATCGAAAAAACATTCTTTTAGCACGAATGGATATCGGAAGACATAATGCGCTAGATAAAATATACGGTCATTGTTTACGAAACAATATATCTGTTCAAGGGAAAATCATTGCGTTTAGCGGACGCATCTCATCTGAAATTTTGTTAAAGGTTTCAAAAATAGGTTGCGAAATTGTTCTATCTAAATCAGCTCCAACTAAACTAGCTCTGCAACTCGCCCATGATTTAGGTATTACCGTAGTAGGGTTTATTCGAAATGGATCTTGCAATATTTATACACATCCAGAGCGAATTGATGGCTACAAAATAAACGATTGAATAGGTAAAATAAAATGAAACTTTAATCAGTGGGGGTTTTGTCCCTCCTCCACTGATTATTAGCCCACACCAATCGGATTTTTACGGGCAATCTGACTCCCATGAATAGTGAGATAAAAATGACTCCTTTACAAACGGGTTATTTTAGTTATAAAAATGCAATATATTAAAACCTTGAATAGTTAATAAAGTTAATATATAATTTCATTACATAAATAAAATGAAAACATAGTAGCATAATCTTTTCATTCTTTTACAAATTAAGAAAGAATAGTCACAGAATACATTTAACTATACTTAATCTTACAAAGTTAATGAATTAAATTTGAATCAACCTAGGAGGTTACAACTATGGAAATTCGCTTATTAACAACAGAGGACGCAGAAATTTATTTGAAAGTGTGTATGGAAGGTTTAATGAAAAACCCTGAGGCTTTTAGCTCTTCTTACGAGGATGTTTTGAAACAGGAAAACCCTGTCGCTGCTATGGCAAAGCGATTAAGCAATCCGGATAAGTATACTCTAGGTGTCTTCAAAGATAATGATTTAATCGGTATTGCTACTCTAGAAACAAAGCCGTTTATTAAGCAAGAGCATAAAGCGAAAATCGGCTCCGTTTTTGTTTCTCCAAAAGCGCGTGGTCTCGGTGCAGGACGAGCTTTAATTAAAGCGATTATTGAAAATGCCGATAAATTACATGTAGAACAGCTCATGCTTGATGTTGTTGCTGATAACACTGCTGCAAAAAAATTATATGAGTCCCTCGGCTTCCAAACTTACGGCGTACAAGAACGGTCCTTAAAACATAATGGCCAATATTGGGACGAAGAGCATATGGTTTTATTCTTAAATAATTAACATTTTAATATAATTTTTCAAAAGCATCTTCTTATTAATTAAGATGCTTTTTTCATTACAACAATGTAATCTTCATGTCACCTTTATCGATCGTTCCAATCCTTTCCATTCGTTATACTAAAAATATAAAGTGAAACTTTACTCAGAGAGGAGGAACCATCTCCCGCTGATTATTAAATGAACGTATAGCATGCAATTGATATGTAGAGGAGAATGTAACATGAAACAAAACAAACAAGCTATCTTTTTAATATTTGCTACAGCAATTGTAACTTCTGGACTGGCAATTCTACCTTGGTTTATTATATAGAACACATTAAAAAAGCTTATTGCTTCTTAAGAAGCAATAAGCTTTTTTTCTATTATAAAATCCCGAAAAATTTATTTACACAACTTATCATAATAAGCATAGATACCGCAACACACATTACAATCGCATTACGATCTTGCTTTTCTTTTTGTAAAAGTTCTACTTTTTTACTCATGTGTACAATCCCCTTTATATTAAAAAAAGTGTGAGATAGGAAATTTTTCTTATCCGATGCGAGGTGAATACGAAAACCCTCTCTATCTCACATACACAATAGAATGGAATTGTCATTTTATAAATAAAATGACATGACGTTATGTCGCAACATAGGGTATTTGTGTCGCTACGTTTTCTATTATAAAAAATAGTTGTGCAAAACTAGTGCATTTTTTATGTCAATTGCCCTGATTGAAAAAATCAGCCATCCATTCAATCACATAAAAAGAGTTTTTTATTATTTTCATGTAAACTATACAAGTAGAATGAATAGTTTGGGGTGCACAAGATTATGGTGAAAATTTTATTAGTAGACGATGAAGAACGTATGTTACGATTATTAGATCTGTTCTTAAGCCCTCGTGGCTATTTTTGTATGAAAGCTACTTCTGGCCTTGAAGCGCTAGAATTAATCGAACAAAAGGACTTCGATATTATTTTATTAGATGTTATGATGCCGAATATGGATGGGTGGGATACTTGCTATCAAATCCGTCAAATTTCCAACGTTCCAATTATTATGCTAACAGCTCGCAACCAAAATTATGATATGGTCAAAGGCCTGACCATGGGAGCAGATGACTATATTACAAAACCATTCGATGAACATGTATTAGTCGCACGAATCGAGGCTATATTACGTCGCACAAAGAAAGATAGCTTTGTTAGCTTCAATGGTATTGAGTGGGATAAAACAAAACATACTGTTACAGTTTATGATGAAAGAATCTCACTAACACCTATCGAATTTTCGTTACTTGGACTATTTTTACAAAATACAAATCGTGCTTATAGTCGAGATGATTTAATCGAGAAAATTTGGGGCTATGAAACAGACATCGAATATAGAACAATCGATTCACATATTCGCAATATCCGTGATAAATTACGCAAAAAAGGATTTCCAGTTGAAGATTACTTAGAAACTGTCTATAAAGTCGGATATAAATGGAAAGGTGAATAATTAATTTGGTCAGTGGACAATAGTAGTCCACTGACCCTTTATCCTGCATTAATGGGCAATAAGGCTCCAATTAATGCAGGATAATAATCCGTGAAATCTCCAAAATTTCACTTTATATAAAATAAGGTATGGTGAGAAAATGAGTAAACTTTCCCTTAAAATTGGGACATACTTTTTAATATTAGCTTTATGTATTGAAACAATTGCTTTCGTATCTTTTTATAAAAGCCTTTCAAAAATGCGGGTTGAAGAGGAAACAGTTGCTCTATTAGAGAAAGGCAATCGGTATCGTGACAAAATTGTAAACCGTGCAAAATGGAGTGAACATTCTAAACAAAATCCAAACACCGAACGTACTAAACGCCCTTGGTATCAAGAGTTCACTATCGAGCATGCAGCTGAAGAATTAATTGGCTTAGAATTAATTGCTAACACCGATATCACTATCATTATAACTGACAATAACGGCAAAATCATTTCCACCTCAGAACCCGTAACGAAAGAAATGCAAAAACAACTTACTTGTAAAACGGAAACTATTCCTAAAAGCGGGTTGATTGTAGAAAAAAACTGGAAAAAATCGAAATTCATCTCAACAGTAAGCCCACTTGAAATAAATGGATTTCAAGGTAACTTACATTTGTTATTAAAGACATCTTTCTTAGAAAATATGTTACTTAAACTCATGAATCAATTTATTATCATTAGTATTTTAACAATTATTTTAACAACTATTTCTGTCTTCGTTTTTTCTCGGGTGATTACAGAACCTCTTATAAAGATGAAAAGAGCTACTGAAAAAATGTCCAAATTGAACCAGCCAATTCAATTAGGAATTAAACGAAATGATGAACTTGGAAGTTTAGCCACAACCATTGAGGAACTGTCTAGTGAACTTACGTATATGAAAAAAGAGCGAAACGAATTTCTTGCCAGTGTAGCGCACGAGTTACTAACTCCACTAACTTATATGAAAGGTTATGCGAAAGTGGCAAAGAGAGATTCTTTAACGAAGGAAGAACGTGAAGAGTATTTACAAATCATCGAGGATGAAACCGATAGTGTAACTGATCTCGTACAAGATTTATTTATGCTCGTACAATTAGAGCAACATCAATTCGTTATTAAAAAACAAAAAATGCTCCTGAGGCTATTTTTAGAACACATGGTTGAAAAAACAAAAACAACATTAACCAACAAACAAATAGAAATTCATGTATACTGTAAAAATGATTTAGAAGTTTGTATAGATGAACGACGTATGGAGCAAGTGCTGTTAAATTTATTGCATAATGCTTATCAACATTCACCAGAAAACACTTCTATAACAATACGTGTACTAACCAGTGCGAATACTTTTACAATAAGTATTCAAGATGAAGGTGAAGGGATTCCAAAAGAAGATATCCCACACATTTTCGATCGCTTTTACCGTGTCGATAAATCTAGAACACGAGCTACAGGCGGAAAAGGTATTGGGCTAGCTGTTGCAAAAGAAATTGTAGAACTTCATAATGGTTCTATTGAAGTTAAAAGCGAATTAGAAGTCGGAACAGAATTTATAATTGAATTACCATTTGAATAATATATGCGTGAAATCACCAGTAGTAGTCAACACTACTGGTGCTATTTTATTTATAAAACCAACTATTATAAGCTAAGCTTTTGAAATTATTCTTATTTCAATATAAAATATAGGTATAACTGTCAAAGATTTGGAGGGTGATATAATTGGATATCCATGTATTAACAAAAGACGAAGCAGAAATTTACTTAGAACTTCGAGTAGAAGGATTAAAACAAAACCCGGAAGCTTTCAGCTCTTCTTATGAAGATATTATTAATAAAGAGTGTGCTATTGAATATAAAGCCCAAAAATTAGCACAAGATGAAAACTATACACTAGGTGCATTTAAAGATGGAAAATTAATCGGAGTTGCAACACTGGAAACGAAACCATATGTAAAACAAGAACATAAAGCGAAAATCGGTTCAGTATACGTGTCTCCAAAAGCACGCGGACTTGGAGCAGGAAAAGCACTTATTAAAGAATGTCTGGAACTTGCTAAATCTTTAGAGGTAGAACAAGTTATGCTTGATGTTGTTGTCGGAAACGATGGTGCAAAAAAGCTTTATGAGTCATTAGGATTTAAAACATTTGGTGTGCAAGAACGCTCATTAAAATATAACGGACAATATTGGGATGAAGAGCATATGGTTCTTTTCCTAGATGAAGAAAAATAACAAAAAAACATCCTCCATTTATGAGGATGTTTTTTACTTTCTTGTAAACCATGCTGTATATAATAATTGAATGGCCTCTTCAATTTCTTCCTCTAATAAAGTCGCAAATCCAAGTAATACTGTATTTTTGGGAGAAGTCCCTTCCTTATAATACATCGAAACAGGATACACTTTAATACTCCTTTCAGCTGCAGTTTCCATTAATTCTTTCTCTTCCATCCCATTATGCACTTTTAATAAAATATGTAGGCCAGAATCTTCCCCTATTACTTCAATACGATTAGAAAAATATTTTTCTAATACAGAAACAAGACGGTCTCTCTTCTTTCGGTACACAACACGCATTTTATGAATATGTTTTTCCCAATGCCCGTCATTTAAAAATTTTCTAATGATCTCTTGATCCATTCTCGAAACGCTTTGTGTATAAAATAAATATTGCTCTTGATACTGCTTAATGAGGGATTTTGGCAACACCATATAACTCATCCGTAATGATGGCAATAGCGCTTTAGAGAGCGTCCCCATATAAATTACTTTCCCATCTCTATCTAGCCCTTGCAGCGCTGGAATCGGCTTTCCTGAATAGCGGAATTCACTATCATAATCATCTTCAATAATATATCTTCCTTCTTCTTTTTTCGCCCATTGTAAAAGCTGCATTCTTCTCGTAATTGGCATAATCATCCCGCAAGGAAACTGATGCGAAGGTGTAACGAATACAACATTTGCATGGCTATCAGCTAACTGTGACATACGAATTCCATCTCTATCTAAAGATAACATTTGTACATTTTGTTCCCCTTGCTCAAAAACAACCATTTTCCGATGGTACCCAGGATTCTCAACTGCATAACGACTTCCCTTTAACAGCTGAAATAACATTTTTACTAATATTTGCGTACCCGCTCCTATTACAATTTGACTTGCTACGCATCGTACACCTCTTGATTCATACAAATAGCTCGCGATTGCTTCTCGTAAACTTACCTCCCCTTGCGGATGTCCAATAAAAAGTAAATCTTTATTTCCAAATTGCCATACCTCATTCGTAATTTTTCGATATACACGAAACGGAAAAGTATTAGTATCAACACCCGTTTGAGTGAAATCAAATTTATACTTCTTATCTTGAAAAGGCGCTTCTCCTATTACCTCTTCGCTGCCTTCCACATGAATCATTTGCTCGATTTCACATACAAAATAACCTTTTCTAGAAATCGACTCAATGTATCCTTCGGCAAGAAGTTGCTCATAAGCAGCTTCAACTGTATTTTTACTCACTTGTAAATATGTCGCCAGCTTCCTCTTAGCCGGTAATTTCGTAAAGGCCGGAATCGTTCCATCTTTAATCTCTTTTTTTATATACTCATACAATTGCACATACAATGCCGTTTTACTATTTGCATTCAAATTAGGCGTTAATTCTAACACAACATCTGACCCCTCCTAAAAATACATAACTGATACTTTTTACAGTGCCAGAAGTTCTATATAATTCCTTTTATCATGTAACACATTAATAATCAAATACTAGAGAGGAGATGCATGATAATGAACAATGGTAGACGCATCGGACTTATGATGATTATTACAGGAGCTATCCTATGGGGATTATCTGGTCCCATGATTCAGTGGCTATTTCGACATACCAACGTATCATCAATTGATTTTTTAACAATTCGCCTGTTGCTTGCAGGAATATTTATTTTGTCTTTCTTACTTATAAAGAAACAAAAAATATTTCAAATTTGGAAACATCCTAAACACTTTATACATCTTATAATTTTCTCTCTTCTTGGCATGCTTGGTGCGCAGTACGCTTTTATCGAAACAGTTCATATTAGTAATGCCGTAACGGCAACACTATTTCAATTTCTAGGTCCTGTTCTTATTACTATTTACGTTGCGTTTGAGCAAAAGAAATTCCCTGCTTCTATGCAAATACTCGCAATTATAACTGCTCTAACAGGGACATACTTTATTATTACAAACGGTTCAATTGAAAATATTGTTTTATCTAAAGCAGCTATCACTTTCGGCCTATTAACAGCGATTGGTTTTGCGTTTTATACCCTTCATCCGGCTTCTCTTATTAAAGAATGCGGAACAACTATAGTAATTGGCTGGGGGATGTTAATTGGAGGGATTGCACTGCTTATTTGTAATCGTTCTTTTGAATGGAATCAGATTTCGCAAACTTTCACACTTCAAACTTTTTCTATGCTTATTCTTATCATTATAAGTGGCACTCTTTCTTTCCTTCTTTATATCGGGAGTCTTAAATACTTAGCAGCAACAGAAACAAGTATTTTATCTAGCATTGAACCACTTGTAGCTGCCATCGTTTCAATCGCTTGGCTTAATGAATCTTTTGGAGCATATCAATTATTAGGCGGAGTATGTATCGTTCTTTCTGTTATTTTCTTAACAATGCCTCAAAAAGAGAGAGAACCCACCTTTTCAACTGAACAAATATAGAAAATGTCAAAAGAGGTCGTACAAAACTTACGACCTCTTTTTATGATTTAAAGGAATTGTCCCGCCTGCTAGCAAATACAATTACACTAACAATAAAAATTAGGAGTGTGGCACCATGAAAAAAATCGGAACTATGCTACTTCTCTCCTTCCTCATCACTGGATGCGCGCAAGTGCAGCCCGATTCAAATGTACCTAAAAAAGAAGCACTAGAAACCTCATCCTCGGAAATTAACGCACCTTCCTTTTTTCATCTTAGTGTCTTAAAAGATGTAAATTGGGAAGAAGCGCCATCTTTCGTAGAAGGAAAAATGCCTTTAAAAGGCATCGCTGGAAAAGTTGCAATGGCTGATACCACTGTTGTCACAAATGAACAAAATGAAATTATGTGGTATTTTCTAGATCCTGAAATGCCAACTGGAAAACTATCTATTATCGCGCTAAAACAAGGAACTGTAACTCCAACACCAGTACTCTTTCAAAAAGAAACTTCCAAACAAATTTGGACCACTTCAAATACAATCGATTCTACTACAACCGAACTCCCTCTCACTATGTCACTACCTTCATCTGGATTATGGATATTAAACATATATGTGAATGAAAGATATTATGATCAATTTGTAATTAATGCCGAGTAAATACACTTCTTCATTATTTTGATTTCTTGTCTCAAAAAAAGCAGTGCCTTTTTAGGCACTGCTTTTTACTATTTATAGCTTGGTATTTTCATAATTTGCGCCACCCCTGAATCAATGGCTGCTTTCGCTACTACTTCTGCAACACTTGGAACAACTCTTTTATCTAATGGATTTGGAATGACATAATTCGCATTACGCTCTTCATCCGTAATTATGTTAGCGATCCCATATGCTGCCGCTAATTTCATCTCTTCTGTAATATCAGTCGCGCGCACATCTAATGCACCGCGGAATATTCCAGGGAACGCCAATACATTATTTACTTGATTCGAATAATCAGAACGCCCAGTTCCTACTACAGCTGCCCCAGCTTCTAATGCATCTTCTGGGAATATTTCTGGAATTGGATTCGCCATTGCAAACACAATTGATTTCTCGTTCATCGTCTGTACAAGTTCTTTCGTTAATACGTTTGGAGCAGATACACCGATGAAAATATCAGCTTGATGAATCGCTTCCTTTAATGTTCCACGTACATATTCTCGATTTGTCTTCTGTGAAACTTCGATTTGCGCTTCGTTCATCCACGCTTCACCTTCACAAACAATACCTTCTAAACTTACTAATGTAATATGGTTTGCTCCAGCTCTTAATAATAATTTTCCAATTGCAATTCCTGCTGAACCAGCACCGTTAATAACGATTTTCACATCATCCATCTGTTTACTTACAACTTTTAATGCATTAATTACAGCTGCTAAAACAACAATAGCCGTTCCGTGTTGATCATCATGGAATACAGGAATATTCGTTTCTTCTTTTAAGCGCTTTTCAATTTCAAAGCAACGTGGTGCTGCAATATCTTCTAAATTAATTCCTGCAAATGTAGGTTCTAAATTTTTCACAAGGGTAACGATTTCATCCACATCCGTCGTCCCTAAACATAACGGGAAAGCATCTACATTCGCGAACTTCTTAAATAAAATACTTTTCCCTTCCATAACAGGCATAGCCGCTTTCGGCCCAATATTCCCTAAGCCTAGTACTGCAGTTCCATCTGAAACGACTGCCACCATATTACCACGTGCTGTATAGTCATAAGCTGTTTCTTCATCTGCTGCAATTGCTTTACAAGACTCTGCTACCCCCGGTGTATAGGTCAAACTTAAATCGTCCGCTGTATTCACTTCTACTTTACTTGTAATTTCAATTTTCCCTACTAACTCTTTATGCAATAACAATGATCTTTCATTAATTTGTTTTTCTAACATACTTATAATCTCCCCTTAATTTGACAAGCTAGCTATATGAATATAGCTAGCTTGTTTGATCATGAAAACATTTTTAATAAAATTGTCGCTGTTACGACCATTGCAGCCCCACCTAAACGCGTTGAAATTTGTGCGAACGGCATTAATTCCATACGATTTGAAGCTGATAAAATAGCAACATCTCCAGTTCCACCTAAACCGCTATGACATCCAGTTACAATCGCTGATTCAACTGGATACATTTTCATCACTTTCCCTACAAGAAAACCTGATGCTACCATTGTAAGAACAACTGATGCACAAACAACAACATATCCTACAGAAAGAACTGCTGCTACGTCTTTTAACGGAATGTATAGCAATCCTAACCCGACCATTAACGGCCAAGTTAAATTCTTTGAAATAAATTTATATAAATGGAATGCTCCTTGCTCCATTTTTGCTGGCATTAATTTAAAGTATTTCACAAGTGCTGCTGAGAAAATCATAATGATTGCCCCAGGAATACCGATGAACTTAGAAGCAAATCCTCCGAAGATGAAGAACGTACATGCAATTAATAAACCTGCTCCCATTAATGAGAAGTCAATTGGCTTCTCTGTATTTTGTTCTTTTAATAACTCTGCTTGATTGTCTGTTTTCACTAATACACCGTTACCACTAAGCTCCGGTTTCTTCTCACCTAAACGCTTCATATACCCTGCACTCACGATTGCAAACATATTCCCAATAATAGCTGCCGGAATAAGCTGTGATACAAATGTTGCTGATGATTCATTTAAAATATCACTATAAGCTAGCGACAATGGTAAAATCCCTTCCCCGATACCACCACTCACAATTGGTACGATGATAAAGAAGAATGTCTGCTTCATTTCAAATCCAAATAGTGAACCAACTAATAAACCTACTGCTACAGAAGCTAACGTCCCTACTACTAAAGGAATAAACATACGAACGAAACCTTGTACTAATACTTTACGATTCATTCCCAAAATACTTCCAACTACTAAACAAGAAATATATAAATACAAAAAGTTCGATTTTTTCATTAACATAGTCGCAGCTTCCATTGAAGCTGGATTCATCCAGTTAAAAAATACAAGTAACGATGGAATAAATAATGAGAGAATTGCTGGACCACCGATATTTTTTAAAATTGGAATTCTCATCCCAATGTCACCTAAGAAAATACCCATAATCATAATAACTGCAAATCCACCAATCATATCTGCTGGCAATTTATTATATACAGATGCCCCATAAATAATAGCAGCCAGTACTACATATAACGGTAAAGGTATTACACCGATTTTTACATTCATAATTTTAGAAGCGAACGATTCTCTTTGTACCTCATTTCCTTCAGAAAATGATACCGCTTCCACATTCTTTTGAATTCCCATATGGCACCCCCTTGTTTTCTTAATAACAATATTAAAACGCTTTCAATAGTAAAAATAGTTTTTGTAAGTTTTGTAACTACTTTTGTAATTAAAAAAAGTATAAGCAACCTATAATAAGTCGCTTATACGTAAAAATTTATTTTATTTTGGTCAATACACCTTAATTTACTCACCGGTCTTCCCACATTTTGATACACCATTTCATTCTCTAATACTCCGATTTCAGTCAAAAACATTACATACTTTCGAATAGAAACTCTCGAAACCCCTACTAATTGTGCCATTTCATCAGTTGTAAATGCTTGTCCATTAAGCGATTCGATTTTCTTCCAAATTAGTTGCAATGTTTGCTTCGTTAATCCCTTTGGAAGTTCTTTATTAACAAAAGATTCTCTTTTTTCTTTTTGCAAAATTAACGAATCTAATTCCGATTGACTAATTTTTTGTTGTTCTTTCATGAAAATGAGTTTTTCTCGATATACAGTTAATGCCTCTTTAAATCGTTCAAATGTAAATGGTTTAATTAAATAATCTACTACGCCATATTGTAATGCCTTTTTAATACTCACCATATCATGTACAGCTGAAATCATCATAATATCAATTTCTTTTTCTTGATTCCGAATATACATTAACAGCTCAAATCCAGTCTCTTTAGGCATAAAAATATCAAGTAATACTAAATCTACTCGTGATTTCTCTAATACTTCTATCGCCTCTTTTACTGATTTAGCTGCATGAACAAGTTCAAATCCTCCCACTTGCTCTAAATAATGCGTATTTAACATCGCAACCATCGGATCATCTTCTACAATCAAAACTTTGATCATCTTATCTCTCATCCCTACTTTTAGGTATTTCAATCGTTATTGTCGTTCCCATTCCTAACAATGAATGAACATAAATTCTCCCATTTATTCGCTGTATGCTTTCCTTTACAAGATGCAAACCATACCCCCGATTATCACCCTTTGTGGAATAACCTTTTATAAATAATGCATCAATTTCATCTTCTTTTATGCCTTTCCCCGTATCTTGTACTGTAATGATTAATGTATCCCCATCTTGTATTCCAACTTCAACCTGCCTCTTCTCACAATTCATCACTGCTTCTAATGCATTATTAATCAAATTTCCGACAATGGTGATTAGTTCATGAATGATACGTTCATCATATATTTCTGGTAAGTAAGAATCTTCTTTTATAATTAACTTTATATTTTTCTCTCTAGCATAACTAAGTTTACCTAGTAAAAATCCAGCAAATACTGGGCTTTGAATTTTTTTCATAATCCCCCCAATTTCATATTGATGCTCTGATACCATACTACTTACATATTTCTGCAATTCTTCATACTGTTTCATATGTGTTAGCCCTAATACGACATGCATTTTATTCATAAATTCATGAGATTGAGCCCGTAATGCTTCCGCATATAGCCTAATACCAGTTAGTTCTTCTGCCAATTTTCTGATTTCTGTTTTATCACGAAATGTTGCAATCGCACCGACTATTTCTCCTTTTACATATAAAGGAACACGATTCGTAACAATCGTAATTCCATAAATATTTTGTTCTTCATTTAATTGTACCTCTCCAGTTTGTAACACTTCTTTTATACGTGAATTCGGCATATACAATTCAACGTCTTTACCAATAAAATCTTCTTCAAGTCCACTTTTCTTAAATAACCGTTTTGCCTCATTATTGATTAAGGTTACGTTCGCCTCTTTATCTACAGCAATAATACCTTCCTTCACCGAAAGCAACATCGTATTTCTTTCTTCAAGAATTTTCGCTATCCTATGCGGTTCCAGACCAAACAGACTCTTCTTTATATGTCTAGCTAGCAATATCGCTCCTATAATTCCAATTAACAATCCAACTCCGACACCTATATAAATAATATGTCTACTTTCCTTAACTCTCTCTTTTACATTATCAGCTGAAATACCAACAGCAACCGCACCAAGCTGTTCACCTGTGTCAGCAAAAACAGGAACGAATACTCGCATTGAAATACCTAAAGTTCCTTCTGCTAAAGATACGTATTCCTTTCCCTTCAATACCGTTCCTTCATCCCCTCCAACGAAATGATGACCTATTTTTTGGGGATTTGGATGAGATTTTCTTATTCCATCCATGTCCATAACGACAATAAATTGAACACCTGTATTTTTTAATATCCTATTTGTATACGTTTGGATGGCGGAAGTATCTGCTTTCCCAATTAAACCATCGATTACCACCGAATCATTCGCTACAATATGTGCAATCGTTTTTGCCTTCTCTGCTTGGCTTTCTTCTGTCGTTCGTTCAACATTATGGCTGATTAAAATATCTGTCACAAGTAAAGAAAAAATGACAACAGTACACACTAATAATGTAATCGTTTTCCATAAATTCCATAGTCTTTTTCTTTTTTTCATCCCGTTAATGACTCCCCTAATTGCTGAATAGAAAAATAAGTAAGGTGATATTATTTTCACCTTACTTATTTGCTGTTATTATACTTTAAATTTACTAATCATTTCTTATAGTTCTTCTGTAGCCTTTGCAATTTCATCAATAGCATTCGTTACTTCATTTTCATCGCCAGCTAAACCTTTCATTGTTTCTGCTGCTCGATTAATTTTTGAAACAAAATATAATAATAACACGTATTTTTTTTGTTGATTATGCATTTTTACATATGTAATTATTCTTAAAAGTTTAAATTACAAAATAAGAGAACTTCCATACATAGAAGTTCCCTTTCTTCTTATCAATTTTGCTTCTTTAAAACACTTCTCACAAAACCTTCTTTATAATCCGTATACTCTTATTCTCTTAATTCACTTTGAACTTTTCACATAACTAATTGCTTGGCTCCCCATCTGTATCCAAGCCTTTTCAAAATTCTCCCTCGGTACGCTTATATTCGGACTATCATTAAGAGGATCTTGAATATATACGGACTCCTTATCATATCCAACAAGTACAACACAATGTTCACTATAAGTAATCGAAACATCGCCACTATCTGTTTCCCATATAGCAAATTCACCCTCACCTAATGGTGCATATGTTGCATTCGTAATCATTACTACCGGTTGCCCTGTTTTTACACTCTTATAAATTTCTTCTATACTTTTTCCTGTTAAATCCACAGCTTCATTCGGTAAATATTTTTTCGCTAATTGAAAAAGCGGTCCGTGATATACACCGTATCCTGATTCAGAAAATGTATAAATATCCCCTACAAATCCTTCATTCGGGTTTCCACGTGTACCATTATCCAAAAAATCAACTTTCTTTATTTCATCTGCCAATTGCATCTTATCTACAGAAACATCTGCGTATTGTAACATCATCGCTAAGCTCGTCACTTCGCACCCTCTCTCTAGCTCTGGTAATTGCTGAATTAAAGGCACATTTGATAAGACGATTCTTTCATCACCTTGATTATTAGTGGATACTGTTACTCTCTTTACTTTCTCGGCATTCTTTGTAAACCCATTCGTATATATGCCCCATATTACCGCCCCGAATATAATCACATACATACACACTTTCCAATTTCGTATCATGCTCCTATTCTCACGTCCTCTTTAATTCGTTAAATAAGAATAAAACGCATCTGCATCGGTTTGAATCATCGGTACAAAATTTAGTTCTTTTCCCTTTTCAGGTTGTTCTCGTTTTATTTTTTCTGCTAAATCTTGAATATTCATATTTGTTTTATCCATATTAAGCTCATCTGCCATTTGCATCACTTTTTGTTCATTTATTTCTCTTAATACTTGATATATATCTTTGCCATATAAATCAATATGATATTTTTTTGCTTCTTCCTGTACTTTTTGTTCGTACACTTCTTGAGCTAACTCTTCCATCTCTTTTCCTTGTTGAGCAATACTTAGCTTTTCTGCCTCTTCTTTAACTTTCGTGCCGTAGATTTCTTCCTCAATTTCTTCTATTTCTTTTCCTTCAATTGAAACACCAAGCTTTTCTGCTTCACTATTAATTTTAATCTTATTAATTTGATCAATTAAACTTACAATCGACGTATTCTCTATAGATATTCCTAGTTTCAACGCTTCTTGCCTCACTTTTGTTTCATAAATTTCTTCTGAAAGAATTCCAACATCTTTTCCTTCTGCCGAGATACCTAATTGATCAGCTTCTCTTCCTACTTCCGTCTCATGAATTTCTTTTTCTAGCGTAATTTGTTCTTTCCCATCCGTTTCAATGCCTAACTTTTCCGCTTTTTCTTCTGTATGCATTGCATGTATTTTCCCATCATTTAATTGTTCTTTACTACGCTGCGTGTAATCTGTTTTTCCTTTTGTCATTCCAGAAGGAGAGGCACCCCCTAATATACTTAAACTCATTACTCCAATAGCGCATACCATCATCATCTTCTTTTTCAAGACTTCGTCCTCCTTCTCACGCTTTCTTTTTCCATCTTTACCATAATTTTTTCAATACTATACATCAACTTCATCACTGTTAGAAATAACAGTATGATTCATCAAATTCATCAAATTCATCAAATTCATTCAAAAAACATCTACTCCAGCGTCTCTTTCTATTACAAGTTTCCATGATGTAATACATGATACAAGTTGTTCCTTAACTTTCCCTTAAAAAAGACGACCTTGTAAAAACAAGATCGTCTTCTCACTTATATTCTTTGGTTTTTAGGAAAAATTACTTCAAAGCAAGTGCCCTCTCCCCATTTGCTCTCTACCGATATTTTTCCGTAATGCTTTTCTACAATCCAATTAGCGATTGAAAGGCCTAATCCAGCACCTTCTGCTGCACTTCTTGCTTTGTCTCCTTGATAAAAACGATCAAATAATTTTGGAATATCTTCTTCTTTAACTCCTATCCCATTATCTTTCACCCGTATACGAATTGAATTACTCGTTTGTGTGCAATCAATTTGAATATGCCCATCTTCATTCGTATACTTCATCGCATTATCTAACAATATAACCAT
Organism: Bacillus cereus; assembly: GCF_015071065.1. GTDB lineage: Bacteria > Bacillota > Bacilli > Bacillales > Bacillaceae_G > Bacillus_A > Bacillus_A cereus_BA. The sequence continues at coordinate 161,359 of NZ_VOVA01000007.1, forward strand.
CATTTGATGGATTCTCTCTCTATCACCCATAAACGATATATCACGTTCTACTTTTAATATCATCTCTTTTTCTTGATAAGAAGCAATTTCTTTATATGGATCTACTATTTCTTCTAACAATTTATCCATTTCAAATGTTTTTTTATCCATCTCAATTTGATTAGAATCCGAACGTGCTAATAATAATAAATTGCTAACGAGTTTCGATAACCGCCTACATTCCTTTGAAATTGTGGAAATATCCATCGCTTTTTCTTCTATCGTAGCGGATGGTGACTGAAATAACACATCTGTTTTTGATTGAATAACTGCAAGTGGCGTTCTTAATTCATGCGATGCATCGGAAACGAATTGCTGCTGTTTCTCCCATGAATTTTGAATAGGTACAAGTGCCCTACCCGCTAGGAAAAAGCCAATGCCTATTGCACATAGGCTTCCTACGCTACAACCTATAACGAGAATTAAAAATAGTGTATTTAACATCTCTTCTTCTGCCGTTGTGTCACGTACGATTTGAACTATTTTTCCATCTTTTTGAAACGAAAATGTTCTAAAATATTTCCCTTGCACTTCGATATCTTGTACGGATTCTAACTTTTTGGGATAAAACTTCTCTAAATTCTCTTCAAAAGTGGGACGAAGTTTGCGATTATCAACATCTACTTCTACCGTTTTTCCAATCCAAGTTAACTGCACTACCCGCGGATCTCCAATCGGAATTTTCCCTATAAATTTCCTATTAGGAATTTTATCATCTAATCTTTCTCTATATTGAACCGTTTTTTCTATAGATCTATTTACTTCATTATAAGTACGTTTATATGTGTATGCATAAATAATGCTGCCTAAAACTCCTATTAATAGGATAAACACTAACGAATTTAATATAGTTAAACGAATGCGTGTCTTTTGAAACATACTTCCCTTTTTCATTGTTCTTTTAATATATATCCAATACCTCGAACAGTTTGAATATCTTTCTGATAACCGAATGGCTCTAATTTTTTACGCAAATGATGTACATACACTTCTACGATAGCTACTGTTGTATCTGAATCAAATCCCCAAACACGATCAAAAATTTGTTCCCGCATTAAAATTTTACCGCTATTTTGAATGAGGTACTCTAGAAGTTCATACTGTTTTAATGTCAGCTTAATCGCTTGTCCATCGACTTGTGCGTCTTTGTCTTTTCCAAACAATTCGATTCCTTTATAACGAATTGTCTGCTTTGTTGTTAAACTACCACTTCGTCTTAATAAAGCACGAATTCTCGCTTTTAGTTCCGGTGCTTGAAACGGCTTAACGAGATAATCATCCCCGCCAAAATCTAAGCCTTTCACTCGATCTTCTAAAGAATCTCTCGCTGTTAAAAACAGGACTGGCGTTTCAACCTTTTCATCTCTTATTTTTTGGATAACTTCAAATCCATCCATTTCTGGCATCATGACATCAAGTAGGATTGCATCATAAATGTTTTGCAGTGCTAAAAATAATCCATCTTCTCCATTCAACGCTGTATCTACTTCAAACTCATCACGTAAGATTTGGACAATAGACTCTAATAAAGAAGTATTATCTTCTACTACAAGTAAGCGCATATTCTCACCTTCCACAATCTATTTCAACTCTCTTTATTATTGCATCTCTTCTCTTCATAACGAAAGAATGTAATCATATTATGTACTTTCATTTTTAACTATTTCCTTCTAAGGTTTTGCTTGATATAGAATTTTGAACCTTTATTATAAAAGCTCTTTCTTAAATTTTGCTTAATAAAAAATTGAAAGAAATAAGATTTCCCTTATCTCTTTCAATTTTTCACTACATACACCTTTTTACTCGGCAACTCCAAACAATTTAACTGACCACCATACACAGCCCCACCATCAATTCCAATAATACGATTACTACCAAAATATACTCCGCAATTTTCATTACCATGAAGCGTCTTCGTTTCCGTATGGCCAAATACAACAACCTTTTCGCCACTATATCCACTATGAAATTCATTACGGATCCACATTAACGTATAAGGTTCAGATTCAGAAACTTGTTTCATCGGCTCAACACCAGCATGTACAAATATATACTCTTTTGTTTCAATGTAATGATCTAATTCTCGAATAAACTTTACATGGTCCTCTAATACATGAGATTGTAAAATCGGCTTTTGGAAGTCCTCCTCATTAACCGCAATATCTTCTTCTACAAACCCATAGCTATATAACGTTTTATCTCCACCATTTCTTTTTACCCAATGGTTCCATGAACGTTCCTCATCTGTCGTTAATGCTTTAATCATCATATCCTCATGATTTCCCTTTAAAATGAACGCTCCTTCTTCTTTTAACTCTTTCACCTTTTCAATTACAGCACGTGCATTCGGGCCACGATCTACATAATCCCCTAATAGAATTAATTGATCTTGTTTTGCATTGTATTGTGTTTCCTCAAGTAACTTTTCAAATTTATCAATTTCTCCATGAATATCACTAATGACAAGGATTCTCTTCATTTTTTCCCCTTCTTTCTAAACTACTCTCTTTCTAATTATAGATTAAAACAACAGAAATTTCTGAACTCGAATTCAAAATCATGTTTATTACAAATAAAACTATTATACTTACAACAATGTAAGTCTCTTGTCATCCAATTCGATAGTTGCAATTACTATATGTCCTTATACTAAAAGTAAGAAATGAAACAAAAAATAAGGAGAGATGAGATATGAAAAAAATGATGGAAGTTGTAGTAGCGGTGGCAGAGGTTTTCGTAAACGGCACACAAGTTGCAATGGAGTTAAATAAATAATGAAAAGGACAAGATTCATTCTAGACCCTTTACTCATATAAAGGAGATAAGAGTTCCTCATTTCTTTGATCCCTTATCTCCCTGTAAAGAAAGCCGTATCCCTTTTAAGGATACGGCTTTCTCTTATTGTTGACTCGTACGAGCTGAAATACTAATCGCTCTATCTGTTGCTTTTGCAGCTTCATCTAATGCTTCTTTACTATTTTTCCCGTCATACATTGCTTCTAATGCTTTTACAACTGCATCTCGTGATTCTGGAAATACACTAATTAGTGCACCTTGAGTTGCTGGAGATTGCTTCGTCGCTTGTAGTTGTTCTACCGTTACTTTTAGCTGTGGATATTTTTCGTATTGCTCTTTTACTAACGGTTCATTATATGCATCTGGATTAATTGAGAAATATCCTGTTGCAGTATGCCATTTTGCTTGTACGTCTGGCTTCGTTAAATATTTCATAAAGTCCCAAGCACCTTGCTGCGTTTCTTCTGAAACCATATTCGTCATCCATAATGATGCACCGCCAATAATAACACCATTTTGTTTCGAATCTTCTGGATACGGAATATACGAAACGCCTACATTAAACTTAGATGCATCAATTAAATCCCGAACACCAGCTGAAGAATCTAAATACATAGCAACTTGTCCAGACTGGAATGCAGCACGAATATCATCCCAACTTGCTCCATATTTTCCAAGTGCGCCAGCTTTATTTAATTCATCTAACATTCCAAATACTTTTTGACCTTCTTTTCCGTTAAATACGGCCTTCGTTGCTGCATCTTTACGTCCATTCTCTTTATCTACATATAGCCCACCTTGCGTCGCTAATAATTCTTCAAAGAACCAACCATAGTTGAGCATGGAGAATCCATATTGTTTTACATTTCCGCCTTCTTTAATCGTTAACTTTTTCGCTGCTTCTTGTAATTCTGCATATGTTTTTGGAGCTTTCTCCGGATCTAACCCAGCCTTTGCGAAAGCATCTTTATTATAAATTAATACTGGTGTAGATGAATTAAATGGCATAGAATACATTTTTCCATCAACTGAATAATAATTCGTAATTGCTTTTTCTAATTTTGATGTATCGTACTTATCTTTTTTAATCCAGTTATCAATAGGCGTAATCTTTTTGCTATCGATCATATATTTCGTTGTAATTTCACTCGATTGAACAAGAGCTGGCGCTTCTTTCGTAGCAGACATCGTTTTAAACTTCGTTAAAGACTCTTCGTATGTTCCTTGAAACTCTGCCTTTATCTCGTATTTATTCTGTGACTTATTATAGTCTGCAACAAGCCCATCTAGCACACCTTGTGTTTTTCCACCCATCGCATGCCAAAAGCGAATTACAGTTTTATCACCATTTTTTTCAACAGGAGCTACTTTTGCCTGTGCTTCAGATTTCCCCTCTGTTTTACTACTTGAACAAGCTGCCCCAGTTAACGCCATTGTGGCTGCCATCAAAAGAGCAGCACTTTTTTTCAATAAACTCATCTCAATCCCACCTTTTCCTATGTATGCTTATTTAATTGCACCTTTTGTTAATCCTTGTTGCAATTGCTTTTGTCCTAAAAATAATAAAATCAGTGTTGGAATGACGATAACAGTAACACCAGCCATTACACTTCCCCAATCAGTTGCAACTTCTTGAGACTGGAGCTGCTTCACACCAATTTGAACTGTTCTTACTTTTTCATCAGTCGTCACTAAAAGCGGCCATAAATACATATTCCATGTTGTTAAAAAGCTATATACTCCAAGCGTAATAAAACTCGTTTTACAATACGGAATTACAACACTGAATAAAAATCTTACATTTCCAATCCCTTCAATAAAAGCAGCTTCTTTCAGTTCATTTGGAAGTGTCATAAAATGCTGACGTAGTAAAAAAATACCGAAAGCTGTTGCAAAAAATGGCACTGTCATCCCAGCAAAGCTATTGATCCATCCGAAGTTTTGAATCGTTAAAAAGTTTGGTACCATCGTCGCTTCCCACGGAATGAGCATCGTTGAAATAAACAAGAAGAAAATAAAGTCCCTTCCTTTAAACTGAAGAAAGACAAAAGCATAAGCTGCTAAGCTTGATACGATAAGTTGTCCAAACATAACAACTGTCGATACAATTAAACTGTTATATAAATATGTAAAAAGCGGTACTTTTTGAAAAATATTAATGAAATTATCAAAAGTAAATTGAGTCGGAAATAACCTTCTCATTTGAATATCGTCTGGTGTCATAAAGCTTATTAAAAATGCATAAAGTACAGGAAAAAACACCATTACTGCACTGATAATGAGCAACATATATAAAAGAAAATTTTGCTTCCACTTGTTCACGATCATTTATAATGCACCTTTCTCTCTGCAAACTTGAATTGAAGTAATGTAGCAATGAAAATGAAAACAAATAATACCATCGCTTGTGCACTTGCCGTTCCAAATTGATGATTCACAAATGCTTCTTTATAAATCGAGTACACAATTAAATTCGTTGCATCATTTGGTCCACCATGTGTTAAAATATCGATTTGCCCAAAGCTTTGGAATGCACTAATTAAAGTTACTGTTACGATAAAGAATAAAGTTGGTGATAACATCGGTAATGTAACGCGGCGTAGCTTATATAAATAGCTAGCGCCATCTATAGATGCACTCTCATATAAAGACGTATCAATATTTTGTAAACCACCTAATATAACTAAAAATGCAAATCCTGTATTCACCCAAACAGTTGTAACAGATACAGAAAACAATGCCCAGTCCGGACTCGTTAACCATGCAATTGCAGGAAGATTCATAGAGGCTAATATATTATTAAATAGCCCTACGCTTGGATGGAATAAAAATAGCCAGATTACTGCACTAGCAGCTACTGATATCCCCATCGTTGAAGAAAAAAGCACTCGGAATAACCCAATACCTCTTACTTTTTCATTTGCAATTAATGCAAGAAATAAAGCAAATACAATACTAGTAGGCACTGTATATACAACAAATAATAAAGTTGACTTTACGCTCTTGTAGAAAGCAGGATCAGAAAATAAATATTGATAATTTTCTAAGCCCACAAAAAGGTTAGCTTCCCCGTGTATATCTGTTAAATAAAAACTGTAGTAAATCGTCCTAAACAATGGATAGAAAAGAAAAATCGAAAATAGCAAGATAGATGGTGCTAAAAATAATAGCCCCGTTCTTAAATCTTTCGTTCTGCTCCATAAATTCTTCTTTCTTGACACTTTTGTTTGAACTGGTAACTTACCTACTTCAATCATTACTTCGCCACCACTTTCAACTCTTCTTCAGCTACCACTTTTAATCGTTCATTCGTATTATGGTGAAAGAAGCATAGTTTTTCTGGCGAGAATAATAATTTTACTTTGTCACCTTTGTTCAGGAGTAATTGTCCGATGACTTTCGCACTCCAAGTTGTTCCATTTACCGCAAAGTTTAATATAGATTCATTCCCCAATACTTCTACAGATTGTAGCGTCACTTCTTGCCCTCCCTCAGACAGTACAATATGCTCAGGACGCATGCCTATTCGAATAGTGCCTTCTGGTAATTGCTTTAGCTGTCCAATAGATAATGGAATTTGCAATTGTCCTATATGTAATACACCCTTTTCTTTATCCAATTCACCATCATTAATATTCATAGAAGGAGAACCTATAAAGCTCGCAACAAATTCATTTGCTGGATAGTTATATATATCAAGCGGTGTTCCAACTTGTTGTATACTTCCTTTATTTAAAACCATGATGCGATCTCCCATAGTCATCGCTTCTATTTGATCGTGAGTAACATAAATCATCGTAATTCCTAATCGCTGCTGAATTTCTCTAATTTCAATCCTCATTTGCGCACGTAATTTCGCATCCAAATTCGAAAGCGGCTCATCCATTAAACAAATCGGTGCTTGACTCACAATCGCCCTGGCAAGTGCAACACGCTGTCTTTGTCCACCTGATAATTGTCCCGGTTTCATTTTCACATACTCTTTCAGTCCTACCATTTCAACAGCTTCCATTAATCGTTTTTTCCGCTCTTCTTTCTGTACTTTTCTTACCTTAAGTCCGAATAAAATATTTTCTTCTACAGATAAGTGCGGATATAACGCATAGTTTTGAAATACCATTGATAGATTACGATCTTTTGGCTCTAAATCATTTGCAACACGTTCATTAATAATTAAATCTCCCGAAGAAATTTCTTCTAAACCAGCCAGCATTCGTAATAATGTACTTTTTCCACATCCCGAAGGTCCAACTAAAACAAAAAATTCTCCCTTCTTAATGTGAACCGATACGCCTTTAACTGCTATCTCTTCCGCATTTTTATATACCTTTGAAACATTTTTCAATTCAATCACAAGATTGCACTCCTTTTTTCTTCTTGTATCCATACTTCATAATGACTCGTTGAAATCGCACTTGCTCCTGCACGAATTGCAATTTCCGCATCTTCTCGCGTTTGAATCAGTCCGCCTGCAATAATAGGAAATTCTATTTCCTCTGCTAGCTGCTTAATAATAGAAGGCATAATACCAGGCATAATCTCTACTGCATTCGGTTTAGTCGTTTTACAATTTTCAATTGATTTTGTAAGAGATAAAGTATCGACAATAAAAATACGTTGAATCGTTTTTAATCCAATTTTGTTGGCATTTCGAATTGTCGAACCCTTTGTTGAAATAATACCTTGTGCTCCGATAACATCTTGAATATACAAAAGAGCTTCCTCTGTGTTCGTATTTAAGCCTTGTATAAAATCACAATGAAGAAATACATCATGTCCATGTTTCTGTAATTCGTATACACGCTCTGGTAACTCCAGCATTGATCCAGTCATAAGAAAAACTGTTTTCGGTAATTTTTTGTATGTTTTGTACCCTTTCCAATCCTTTATCATCGCAATATAAGGTTCTTTAAACATTCATTCCACCTAGCTTTTCTATTTTTATCCAAACTAAAAACACCTACTTACATAGAACACCTTTCTCCTTATTTGAACTCTAGGGAATAGAGCACACCTAAGAAAGTGGCACGTTATATGTAAGCGGGTGTTCTCAAATGTTCTCTACCCTAGTTATTTTGTTACCTTTACTATATTACGTATTTATTAAGCCAGTTTTGATAGATTGTTAATTAGATGTTAATCGCATGTTAATATTCACCATATTTTTTTTACAATAATCTAGATATACGAATAACTTCCAACAGAAAACAACTCTGTTTAAAATTCAAGTGATATGTAAATTCATTCCATAGTTAATCACTTTTAGTTTTCTCGCCACTGCTTGCGAAGCAAAGTTATCCCAAGAAGTACTATAAAGCGGAATGCGGTTTTCTTCTTGTATTGATATTGCCCAGGCTGCAACAACATCAGCACCATATCCCTTTCCTTGGAACTCCTCTAAAGTTTCTACACTTGCCTCCGTAGCTACGGGTGTACTTCTCGCACTGCAACATATAGAAACTGCCTGTTCATTTTCAACAATCGCAAAATAAGGTTGCCTCCATTCCATCTGTCCTATTAGATTAGGAAAATTTTCTCGCATGAGTTCTTTATTCTTCTCTGTTATTTGTATCGCCCTAGTCGGCTTATTTAAATTTTCGGGAAACATGTAAGCAGGACCCATCCAAATATTCTCCACTGTTCTTTCTTCATTTAATACTTTAATGATCTTTGCTATCTCTATGTGATTTGAACATTCTCGAATTAATTTCTCAATCTTACTTATCATTTCACTATCCAGGTTATAATGATATCTCATTATATTCCCTTCACGAGTTCGGCCAAGAAAAAAACGCGGTGCTTTTGGATTTCCATTTTCATTTACACTCTTTATTCTTCCTACCTGATTATGAACAAATAAAACCTCTGCCTGAATTGCTATCAACTCAAGTTCTGGAAGCCTCATTTATACCCTCCTTAGTTACTATGTGTAGCCTCCATATACCATCCATTCATACTCTACTTTTCATGCTCAAAACAAAAATCCCATTTAAATACACATTACTGAATCCATCATACTAAATGACTTCTTCATTCTGTCTATCTAAATGGGATTAATTCGTACTCTTTATTTCTTCGTCTTTTTACTCCATTGGTTGTTGTGGCTGCACTACTTCATTCGCCCCAGCCTGTCTCAACATAGTTGCAATATCTTTAAAGCCTCTTTTTTCAGCATGTTGCAATGGCGTAGTCCCTTCATTGTTAGCCATATTTACATCCGCTCCATGCTCAATAAGCATTTGAATTACCCTTTTATGGCTGTCACTACCATTTCCTAAAACAATCGTTTCTAATAATGCTGTCCCACCACGATTATTTTTATAATTCACATCAATATCTGTATGCTCTAATAATTCTTTTACGACATCTACATGACCACGCTCTGATGCAGAAATTAATGCTGTTCCACCTGACTTAGTAGTTTCTTTCGTATTAGCTCCTGCATTAATTAGTAGTTTTACAATATCTGTATAGCCCTCTCTGCTAGCATAAAGAAATGGATTGCTTTGTTTTTCATCTTGGATTTCAATATCGGCTCCTGCATCAATTAACGCTTTAACTGTCTCTATATGATTTTGATACACCGCTGCCAAGATAGGTGTTTCTCCATTATCGCCCTCTACGTTTATATTTGCCCCGTCCTTTATTAACTTCATAGTCGTTTCTGTATCACCTAGGGTCGCAGAAAGCAATAATTGCTTATCCATTAAATTTATACCAGTCTCTTCTTTATCTGTTTCCTTTTCTTTATGCTTTTCTTGCTTTTTTTCGTTTTTCACATGAACCGGTTTCGATTCAGGTTCTTCTTGCTTCTCACAAGCCACTACCATCATTAAAAGTCCTAATAATGTACATAATAAAATTTTTTGTTTTCTCACAACTACAGCTCCTATGAAAGATAATGTTTTCTTAACCATTCCTCCATCACATGCAATAACTCTTCTTCAATAGATTTATCCATAAGCACCTTATATTCCTTCTTCAATTGTCATAGTATACTTATGTTCATGTTTTCTCAACATATAAATTCATGTTTGGAATGATATGCCACCCAGCTTCATCATTAATATTATGGAGCAATTAGTTTAGCATGTTTCAGCGATACTTGTACATCTTTGTTACCCTTAATTACTCAAATGCACTCTGAATATGTCACTATATTATATTGTAACTGTTCTTCTAACTATTTTACACCTTTTATCTTTCTATTTGCATCTCACTGACAATAGAAAAGGACAACCTTGGGGTGGTTGTCCTTGCTCTAGCTACTTCTTCGTATTAATGAGAATGTCCTCCGCCATTCCCTTTTTTCGGTTTCCCCATCATCTCTTTATTCATTTCCCACCTATGCTCTGATAATTCTTTGTCGGAAAGGACCTTCCCCTTATATTTAGATACAAAACTTTCCGCATCTTTTTTATCTTTAAACGAGATCACGTTATAAGCCATAGGTGTTGTTATTGTTTTATCATATACGTAAGTTGCGTCCTGTAATGGAACCCAATCTTTCGTATTATAGTCTCGTACAAACTTTTCTTTCGTCTTCTCATTTTTATTGTTATCCATCCATTTATACATACAGCCAATATCATCAAACTTTAAGGCTTTTCCATTATCTAAAATAATTTCTGTTGCGAATTGATTATCCATTACCCCTATTTGACAAATATCACACTTATCATTTTTCTCATCAACCGCAATAGCTTCTATGTCCTTTTTCCCACATCCTACTATTGTAAATACGAAACATAAACATATAACAAGCACAGCATACTTTACTCTCATCCCTATTTCCTCCCCATTAATGACAATACATTACTCCTAAAAATTTATTCATTGTACTCAACTAGGAGAATATCAAAAAGTTGTGTGAGATTTGTGAAAAAACATTGTTCTTTTTGTAATATATGGAACAAAAAAGAGATGTGCAGTTATTTCTACACATCTCTCATCATTCACAACCAGTAATTAACAAATCATCTTCTATCTTAACTAATAATGTATCCGCACTAATTTCCTGTCCAACTTCTACATTTATTAATCTTATATTTCCACTGATCCCAACCCCGATTTTTTCAAGCTCACCATCGTGCTTTCGGATCATCATTAATTTTTCCCATTCATATACGTAAGAGGATTCATTAATAAAAATCTCTTCTACTCTTCCTTTACACGAACTATAAATCTCTTCTATTCTTGTTTCCATTCAAAATCTACTCCCTGCTTCACGCTTCGCTATTTTCACCTTATTCTACCATTCTTGTGCGAAGTAAATTATCTTTTTAAAAATTCAAAATTACCTTCATGAACAAAATGACCAAAATAAAAATTATGCTTCTAATGATGTTATTTTTCAAATTATTTACCATTTGAATGAATGCTTTTATTATAAACAAAAAACCTTTTTCTGAATTTTTATTCTATTTTGAAAGCGCAATCATTATTTTGAGGGGGAGATTACATGTTAGCACTACTTGGATTTGCGATGGTACTTGTCTTTATGTTTTTGATTATGACGAAACGTATGTCAGCATTAGTAGCATTAATATTAATTCCAATTACTTTCGCATTAATTGGCGGCTTTTATGCAAATATGGGACCTATGATGTTAGAAGGAATTCAAAAACTAGCACCTACCGGTATTATGCTTATGTTTGCTATTTTATATTTTGGAATTATGATTGATAGCGGTTTATTCGATCCTGTTATTAGTAAAATTTTAAAATTTGTAAAAGGTGATCCTTTAAAAATTGTTGTTGGTACAGCTATCCTTACTATTATCGTTTCATTAGATGGGGACGGAACAACAACATATATGATTACTGTTTCCGCAATGTACCCACTATATAAACGTCTTGGAATGAATCCACTTATATTAGCCGGGGTTGTTATGTTAGGAGCAGGTGTGACAAATCTTACACCTTGGGGTGGACCAACAGCCCGAGTTATGAGTGCACTTGGACTAGACGCGTCAGAGCTCTTTACACCACTTATACCAGGAATGATCGCTGGTGCAATTTGGGTAGTTTTCGTTGCCTACTATCTTGGAAAAAAAGAAAGAAAACGTTTAGGAATTATGGATGTCCAATACTTAAAACACATGCAAACAATGGATGAGCAAGCTGCGACAGTTGAAGCTGAAATACATAAACGCCCGAAACTGCTATGGATTAACTTTTTATTAACGGCTTCCCTCCTCGTTTGTCTCATACTAGAGATTATGCCGTTACCTGTTTTATTTACAGTCGCTTTTGCTATTGCTGTTATGATTAACTACCCTAACTTAGAACAACAAAAAGAGCGTATTGCGTCTCACGCTGGAAACGTATTAGCGGTTGTTTCTCTCGTATTTGCTGCTGGAATTTTCACAGGTATTCTATCTGGAACAAAAATGGTAGATGCAATGGCTCAAAGTGTTGTTACTCTTATACCAGATGCACTTGGCCCCCAGCTTCCAATTATTACAGCTTTACTAAGTATGCCGTTCACATTTTTCATGTCTAATGATGCTTTTTACTTCGGGGTATTACCTATTTTAACGAAAGCTGCTGCCACTTACGGAATTAGTGCAGCAGAAATGGGACGTGCCTCGTTACTCGGTCAACCTGTTCACTTACTGAGTCCCCTCGTTGCTTCCACTTATTTATTAGTCGGAATGGCCAAGGTTGATTTTGGTGAACACCAGCGATTCACTTTACTTTGGGCTGTTGGAACGACAATGGTTATGTTGATTACTGGAATTGTAATTGGAATTATTCCAATATAAGATGAAACTAGGAAAAACAGTAGAGGAAATGTAATCCTCTACTGTTTTTATTGTTGTGAAAGTCCCCTATGAAGAAACGCGGAAATACCTTCTTTCTGGCCTCCCCACACTTCCATATATAAGCTCCGCATGCACTTTCTTTCCAGAGATCAAATACTCTAAATAGCGCCTCGCTGTTGATCGGCTTACACCTACCATTGAGCTTAGCATCTCTGCAGTAATTCCCTCTTCATTAATAGTTAGCATATGCTTTTTTATTTTTGCTAACGTTAAAGGGTCGATTCCTTTTGGCGCATATTCTATTTGATTTGCCTGCACCCCTCTTTGGGACCATAGATGTTCAATCTGTTCTGAAGATAGTTGAGCATTTTTCTTTAACTTCGTAATCTTCTTTTGATAACTTTCTAAACTTGTTTTAAACCGATCAAATGTAAGTGGCTTTACAATATAATCTGTTACTCCGCCTCGTAAAGCATGCCGCACTACATCCGTCTCTGATGCGGCTGTAATCATAATAATATCTGTATCATGCAAATTATGCCTAATATATGTGACGAGTTCAGTCCCTTGCATGTCAGGTAAATAAACATCTAATAAAACGAGTTGTGGCTTTACAAACTCTAACCATTCTTTCGCCTGTTCCCCAGTCGTCGCTGTTCCAATTACTTTAAACCCCTCAATTTTTTCAGTAAAACGACGATGAATTTCCGCAATCCGAATATCATCTTCTACAATTAATACTTCAATCCCCTCAGTCATTACAATTCGCCTCTCTCTTTCGGTAATGCAATGATAAATAACGCACCACCTAAATCCCCTTTTTCGATTGCAATACTCCCATTTAAATCTTCCACTAGCTCTTTCACTTTTGCTAATCCATATCCACGTTTTCCTCCCTCTTTCGTCGAAAAGCCTTTATAGAATATGCTAGTAATTATTTCATCATGAATCCCGTGTCCTGAATCTTCCACTTCAATTAATATTTCTTCTCCAATATCCGTTACAAACATTCTAACTCTCTTGTCATACTCTTGATTTTTTTCAATCGCTTCAAATGCATTCGTAATTAAATTTCCCAGTATAGAAACAACATAATTACTATCAATATGCGGACTTAACTTTTCTAAACTACTTTCTCGATCTAACACAAAATCAATCTTCAACTCTCGTGCTCTATTGTAAAATCCAATTAAAATCCCACCTAACCATGGATTTTGAATTCGTTTCATAATAAATTGAACGAAATCTTGATAGACTGCCGTTTCCTTATGAATAAGCTCTAAAGCATCTTCATATGACTCTAACTGAATAAGACCTGAAAGCGTATATAATAAGTTGTTATATTCATGTGTTTGTGCCCGTAACGCCTCTGTATATTGCTTCGTCTGAGACAATTCTGCTGTTAATTGATCCATTTCAGATTTCAGGCGTAAGCTGGATACTACACCAGTTACTTTATGATTAACTTTAATAGGCAGACGATTGGCAATAACATCCTGCCCCTTTATATTTAATTGGCGATCAAATTGTTCTTCTCCGGTTTGAAGTACATCCAGTATCGATGAATTAGGAATAACATCTAAAATAAATTCTCCCATTATATTTTCTTGTTTATCTAAAGAAAGAATATCGTATGCCGCTTGATTTATTAAACTAACCATTCCATTTTTATCGATTACTACAATCCCTTCACGTACAGATTGAATAACTGTACTATGCTCCTCATATAAAGATGAAATTTCTTCTGGCTCCATTCCAAACATCATCCGCTTAATACTTTTTGCTAAATATACAGAGCCAATTATCCCAATTAACAGACCTATTACTGTGATCCAAAACACACGCTTCCCATACACTTCTATCGCTCCATGAATATCATCCATAGAAAATCCAACAGATACTACACCAATAATTTCATTATCCTGATTACGAATTGGGACTTTTCCGCGTAACGACGGTCCTAATGATCCCGTTGCTTTCGAAACGTAAGATTTCCCTTCTAATAGAACTCCTTTATTATCTCCGCCCACCATTGCTTCACCTATTTTATCTTTCTTAGGATGTGCATAACGAATACCATCTTTATTTCCAACTACAATAAAGTCAGCATCTGTTTCGATTCGAATTTTTTCTGCAATTGGCTGAATAATAGAAGCTGGATTTTCTTTTTGAAAAGCTTCTCCGATTTCTGGTATAGCGGCAACTGTTTTCGCAACATGCAACGCCCTTTTTCCAATTTGCTCTTCTACTGTTTCAGATAATATATAGTAAAATAAATAGCTCGTTAACAGCAGTACAACAAGAATAAGTGTACTAATAGTTAATGTAATTCTGGGTTGTAGTTTCAATTTCTTCAATTTCAAAATCATTCCCCTAACATGAATAAAGATAGAATTTAAAGAAAATACAGTT
The DNA here is from genome assembly GCF_015071065.1 of Bacillus cereus. Taxonomy (GTDB): domain Bacteria; phylum Bacillota; class Bacilli; order Bacillales; family Bacillaceae_G; genus Bacillus_A; species Bacillus_A cereus_BA. Next base: position 176,372 of record NZ_VOVA01000007.1, read on the forward strand.
TTTTTATCATTACACTTAATCATAACACGGTTACTACATATTTCTTTATTTTTATCTCCATAAAAAAGAAACGAAGTAGAACCACTACCTCGTTTCTTAATATTTGTTATTATATTTTAAACTTACCGATCATCTCTTGTAATTCTTCAGCCATTTGCGATAAGTGAACTGCTGCTGAATTTATTTCTTCTACTGAAGCTACTTGTTCTTCAGAGGAGCCAGCAATATTTTGAACGCTCGCTGCATTTTCTTCAATCGTTGCTGCAATTTCATTAATAGATGCACTTACTTGTTTTGCATCTATCGTCATTTGCTTCGCTACATCTACCATGCTATCAATTTGTACAACTGTATCATTTGTAGATTTCAATATTTCTACAAAGCTTTGCTTCGTTTCATTTGCAACTACAAGCCCTGATTGTACTTCTGTTCCAACTTGATTCATAGAGCTTACAGTTTCTTTTATATCAAATTGTATCTCTTTCACTAACTTGCCAATTTCCGTAGAAGACTGTCCCGATTGTTCTGCTAATTTTCGCACTTCATCTGCTACAATTGCAAAACCTCTTCCTTGCTCCCCAGCTCTTGCAGCCTCAATTGCAGCATTCAATGCTAACAAGTTTGTCTGCCCAGCAATATGTTGAATCACTTCAAGAATAGCTCCAATTTGCTTTGACTTATCATCTAATAACACAATGACTTTGTCCGACTGTGAAACAGACTCATGAATTAATTGCATTTGATTCACAGTTTGTTCAACTAACTTTCCACCATCTTCAGCTTTTTGCTTCGTATACATAGATGCTGTGGATACTAACGAAGAGCTATCCGCAACACGCTGAATTCCTTCTGTAACTTCTTCTAACAAAGTCGCCCCTTCTTCAACTTCCCGCGTTTGTATTTCTGCACCACTCGATACTTGTTCCATCGCTTGTGTAATTTGCTCTGTCGCTTCACCAGCTTGCTTCATACTTGCTGTTAATTCTTCCGAAGAAGCTGCTACATGACCAGCTGAAGTATTAATATTTGAAATTACATAATGTAATGATGTCGCCATCTCATTAAAACTTTCTCCTAACTGTCCAATTTCATCCCTCGAACGAACAGTAATTGATTCTGTTAAGTCACCTTCGCTAATTTTCCTCGCTGATATAACAAGTTGTTTTAACGGTTTAATAATAGAAGAAATTATGAAGTAAATTACAATTCCACCAATTATTAATGAAATTCCAAGAACAGTTATTGTTTTATAGAAAATAGGTTCCGCCGCTTCAATAATTTCTTTTGAAGGCATAATTCCTGCTATTTTCCATCCAGTCGTCTTATTCGTTTTAAAAGTGATATTGCGATCCTCACCATCTAATGAAAATTTAAAATCACCAATTTCCTGTTTGTACAGCTCTTTTTCAAGTTTTTCTTCTACCTTATCCCCCGGCTTCAGCGTTGGATGTGCTACGACATTTTTATCCTGATCAAAAATTGCAACATACCCTTCTTTACCGATATTAACCATTTTCGAAGTATTTACAATATCATTAATAATTAAATCGATGCCGAGAACACCACTTTTATCCTCATTTTGTTTTGCTATTGTAATAACAATATTCCCTGTCGTTTTTGATTTATATGGAGCTGTAATAATTACTTCTCCACTTTTTCCCGCTGCCTCTTTGTACCAATCTCTTTCTGCAGGATTATATCCTTCTGGCATTTGAATTACTGGTGATTGAATAAATTGTCCATCACTAGATCCAGTATAGATCGCTTCCACTTCTAAATGTAATTTATTATATTCTTCTAATTTATTTTGTACGTTTTGAAGTTGATCAGCTTGATAACTCGTCCCCATAAATAGCTTTGTAAAATATACTACGTCTACTTTCTTACTATCCAACTCTTTATTAATTACATTATTCAAAACCTTCACGTTATCTTTTGCTGATTGCAAAATTGTTTCATTAAAGTTTGTCTTTGCTTGTTGATAAGACGTCCAACCAATTATAATACTTGGCACAATTAAAATAATAATAAATGATACAAGTAACTTTGTTTTTAAGCTTCTACTCCTTAATTTTCCTTGAAACATATTCCTACCCCTCCATACCGTTTTAAATGCAATTATTTTACATTTAATCTCTTTATACAAATCATACGATTCAAATGCATCGATGAGACTCTCTATCCCTTTTTCTCATCTTTTCTACATTTAAAGAGTTGATACATACCTTTTTCATTCTATAGAAATTAAATAATTAAAACAATATATAAAAATGTTTATTATTCTAAATATTATAATTCACAGAAGAACCTCTAGTATCCCACTTACTAGAGGTTCTTTCCACCTTACTATTCCTTATCTTTCTCTACTTCTTTTTTCTCACCTTCTACTACAGATACGACAGATTTATCGTTTGATAGTTGCTGCACGGCACCTTTTCCAGCAAATCCTTCTAGTAATTCTTTTAAATCAATACCAGAAGAGGCTTTTAACGTTTCTTGCATCGTTGCCATTAAATCAGTCGCATAACCTGCAACTTTTCCGGCGCCGCTATTTTTACCACCGCCGCCTGTATCGACAACTGTAATCTTATCAATATTGCTAAGTGGACTTGCAATTTCTTTCGCATAACTCGGAAGCATTTTTAGAACCATATCCATAATTGCCGCTTGCCCATATAATTCAAATGCTTCTGCAATTTTTTGTTTCGCTTCCGCTTCTGCTAAACCTTTTAATCTGATAACATCTGCTTCTGCTGTACCTTGTGCTTTCTGTACTTCTGCTTTTGCCTGACCTTGTGCTTTCTCAATTTCTGCTTTTGCTAAACCTTCTACACGAACTTCTTCTGCACGCGCTCTTGCTTCTGCTTCAATTTTATATTGATCTGCATCTGCTTTTTTCATTTGTTTTACTTTTTCCGCTTCTGCTGATTGTTCAACAGCATAGCGATCTGCATCTGCTTTTTTCTTCACTTCTGCATCATATTGCTTTTCACGGCGCGCAATCTCTTTTTCTTCTAACTCAATTTGCTTTTCACGCTCAATGATTTTAACTCGCATTTGCTCTTCTGTAACACCTTGTTGTGCTTTCGCTTGTTGTAATTCATAAGAAAGATCTGCATCTGCGCGAGCTTGTTCTTGGTCCCTCTTATAAGATTGTACTTTTAATTCCTTATGTTTTTCAGCTTCAGCGATTTGTGCATCACGTTGATATTCCGCTTCTTTTGCTTCTTTCTCAGCACGAGCTTTTTCAATTCGTGCCTCTTTTTCACGCTCTGCATTCGCAACTGTTGCATCACGCTTAACCATTGCAATTTGCGGCTGACCAAGTGCATCTAAGTAACCGTTTTTATCCATTATTTCTTTAATTGTAAAGGAAACGATGCGAAGTCCCATCTTCTTTAAATCAGTCGAAGCTACTTCATGCACCTTTTGAGCGAATTGCTCTCTATTACTATAAGCATCTTCTACTGTCATAGAAGATAAAATAGCACGTAGATGCCCTTCTAAAACTTCTTTTGCTTCTACCTTTAACTCTTCCGTTTCTTTTCCTAAATATTGTTCAGCTGCTGTAGAAACTTCTTCAATTGTCGATCCTACTTTAATAATAGAAACACCGTTTACTGTAATCGGTACACCTTGTTTCGTATACGTATCACGTGTTCCAACTTCTAATTTGTAGTTTAATAAGCTAAGAAGTTCTGCTCGTTGCATAATTGGCACAACGAAAGTACCACCACCGCGGATGATCTTAATCTTCTTTCCATCATCAGTGGTAACAACATTCTTTCCACCACCAAGCCAGTTCCCTGTTACAATTAATGCTTCATCTGGACCAACTGTACGATACTTCGTAATGAATACTAAAATGAGTAGAATTAAAATTGCGAGTAAAACTCCACCGATAATTAATGGAATCGTCATGTAAATTCCCCCTTATAATTTTGGTTTCTTTAAAGAATAAGCGATGTTTTGTACAAGCAAAACACCATCTTGAACTCCCTCAATAATGACCTCGGTTCCTTGTGAAATATCTTTTTTCCCAATTGTTTTCGCTGGTATTGCATTACTTCCAAATTGGGAGGAGATTAACACTTCACCAAACCCTTCTGTAGGAATTGTCGTAATGACTTCTCCCTTGCAACCAACAAATTCATCCATACGTTGCACAGTGTTTTGTTCTGCTTCTGCAATTGGTTTTAAAATTAATATTTTCATAATAAATACACCAATAAAAGATATAGCGAATGAGCCCCCGAAAATAATGAGACTATTATAGGAATATAAATACTCTCCTATATAACTAAGTCCACATAACATGGCGAAGAAACTAAGTAGTAAAGTAACAACGGATACAGATCCGCCCCCAAAACTAAATATTGATTCAAATATATCTCCAAAGAAAATATAAATAACAGTGAGTATAGTAGCAATAATAAATCCATATAAATAAATTGTTTCAAGTGGATAACCAAACAGGACCATTTCTTATCCCCCTTTCTTAAACAATCCCTTTTTTTGTTATATGTATGCCCCACCTCTTTCAAAGATTATCGTTCTTAATTTTCAGTTATTTACCTTTTAAAGAAAAGCCTGTAAGACAGGCCTCTAAAAAAGAACAGGAGAAACCTATTGTGACAGGCTCCTCCTAGAAAATAACCGATATATTATATATGTATATAATATATTATTTTCCACAAAAAGTAAAGTTAAACATACATTGGAAGAGCACTTATTTTACTGATAATGCGTACGCTCCATCGCCATTATCATATTTATATACATACAAGTAATACTTACCTGGTTTTGCATTAAATTTTGCTTCTATATGATTTCCATTAGCTTGGCCGTAAGCTGCGTAATTTTGCATATCTGATTCATGGTGAAGTACCCATGTCATCCCGATTCCATGCTCATTTAAAACAGAAATATCGATATCTTTCGCTGATGCCACATTAAATGTATAAACATCGGTGTGATCCTCGCCAATAAGGCTACCTTTTATAGTAGTATTTAGCCCGATACGATTTGCTTCCTCTGGACGATTATTTGGTTCAGATTCTGTTAAACTCCCATCTTTAATCGTAACAGTTGTTTCATTTCTACTCTCTTTACCTTTATCATCTTTTACTCTTAACGCTACTTTATAAGTTCCTTCTCTTTCATATGCATGTACTGGATTAACTTCTGTACTTGTACTTCCATCCCCGAAGTCCCATAAATAAGAAACGATTTTTCCATCTTCATCGTTTGATCCATCACTTTTGAATGGAATTCCTTCTTTTACAAGCCCATTATAAGGACCATTTATATTAACAATTGGAGCTTTATTTTCTTTATCATCTTTTGCGACACCATGGAAGACTACATCATATTCATATTCATTTGATGCATTAATACGGTAATTCACGAAGTATGCCGTAACAGTTTTGTATCCACCCCATTCCTTTGTCGCCAATTGTTCTAAAGCTTCATTTACTCTTTTACTCATTGCTTTCCAATCTTCTGATTCACCTTTTGTTACACTACCTGTAAACGTACCTTCTAGTGTAAAGGTATTAAAGAATTGAGACGTATGCTTTGTTATTTTTGTATCTTTCATACGCAATGTATCGTTAATTTCTCTCTTCACTTCCACTAATGATTTTGGTGCTTGTTCAGCTAAATAGTCGTCTGATACTTCTGGTACATTATACGTATCTTGATTATCAATTAGTTGCTGCATGTACTCTTGATACTCTTTATTTAGTTTCGGATTTTCACTTAGATTTTCACGATATGTATCGTAATTTTTCACGTCATTCGCACGAATTAAATCTTGAATTTTATCAAATGTTTCAAATTGATGTGTATATAAGTAAGACTGCAGCGCAAACGAGTAGTTATAGAAATCCCAAGAACCATATTTAGCAAATAGTGTACGCTCTGCTGTATAACGGCTTGCAGGATCAGATGATAATCCACTAATGATGCTCTTTCTCGGTACTACATTATTTGTACGAGTAGATCCTGCGAAAAATTCTGCGTTCCCTTCTTGGAACCAAGTTAATCTTTCATTTTGATACATATCTCCTCTTCCAAATAAACCTGGAACTTCATATCTTCCTTGAAGGTAATGAGTAAACTCATGACGGAATAACTCTTCTAAACTATAAATACTTTGCTCTGGCGTACGTTCATATGTAAAGAATGTACCTGTCTCTTCAATATAAATTCCACCGTTGTTTGTCTCATATCCGTACAGTTGTCTATTTAATTGATATTCATCTGGAGTGTTATAGATTACTATCGTTAATACATCGTCTGCATTACCTTGTTCTAAAGCTTTATCATTACCGATTACACGGTGATATTGCGCCTTTACTTCTTTTGCTGCCCAATATAACCTTTTAATTTTTTCCTCTGATACTTTATCTCCTGTTTTGAACACAATAGATCCATCATCGAATGTATACGTTTTTGGTAAGTACTGCTCTTTTCCTTCTTTACGTATCTTCTCTAAATCTACCGTATTCCCGCTATAATCTTTCCCGTTATAGTTTGTTGTAATTTGTTCTACTGCAACAAAATACGGTTCACTTAAACGTGGATACATATGCATTGCTTGTGTAACAACTTCTAATCCTTTATTTGGATTGCTATAAAACTTCCCTAAACGGCTAGCAAAATAAATTCCATTATTAACGAGCCACTTATTTTCTGGCGTTACTTCATTTAAAAGGGCAATACGATTAATCTCATTAATAAATCCATCTACTTTTCCATACCACATTGTATCTTTTGCCTCTTTACGAGTTTCAAATAAATAAGATTGCATATCATAATCAATACCTTGCATAAGATCGTATACAGCTTGCCCTTTCATACGATCGTCTACATATGTATGGAAATTATCATTATATTGTTTTAAAATATTAGTTGCATATTGCACTGTTTCAACATCACTTGATGCATTACTAACTAATTTACCGTATGCAGATACGACTGTATCCTGTTCGCTCGTTCCAAGCTTAAAGTTTGGATTTTTTGCAATAGCTTTTAACGCTGGTAAGCATTTGTCCTGGAAACTTCTTTCATTTAAGGCGCTTAATTCATTATTATAAAATGCAAGATAAAAAGCTGAACGTAACACTTCAGTAAACGTTTGAATTCCTTTTGAATCATCTTTCGTAAATGTACTACCTCTATGAGCTAATTCGTCTATAATAACTTGCATTTTTCCTTTGTCTTTATAAAAAGCCTTTGCGTCTTCATTAAACTGGAACAAGTCTGTAATTTGATTCCACTTAATACTTCCTAGCGTTTCAATCAATTCTTGATCATTCATTTTGTTTAAATCAGCCATTGAATAGCTTTCTTTAACCTGCTTTACTTCTGGACTCTTCATAATAGATGCTGGTCGCTGTGAAAAGTCCCCTGTTTTTAAACGTTCTTGAAATGATAATGTTTCATCAACTTTTGAAATATGTCCAACTTCATCTACTGGCTTTTCAATTCCAACCGGTTTCGTTTTCAACACATTATACGGTACCTTTTCTTCTGCTGACACATGAGTTTGAATTGCTCCTAACGATAGAGCCATTGTACTAATACTAAGCATCACTTTATTAAACTTCGATTTCTTGTTCATATCATTGCCCCCTATTTAAATATTCCATTCACGAAATTAACATATTATCTGGATAAAATGATGTAAAATGCAATATTTCATATTATTTCTTCCTACATTTTGACCATATGGTGAACGAAGTTTTCCTTATAAGTATCCATTATAAAAAATGAATTTTTTGACATTTCACGAAAACATTGTTATGGTTAATATAATTGTTAACTTTATTAAATAAAGGTGGGATTCTATGATAAAAAAAGAAAACAGTGTATTTTATATCTCCATCTTGCTTACAACCTTATTTATTATATGGGGTGTCATACCAGCAAGCTGGATACAAGGCCATGATTTACAAAGTGTCACATCTTCTTTAAATACATTTATCCTCAATAAATTTGGATGGTTTTACTCTCTACTTATGACCACAATGCTTATCTTAGCTACTTACTTAGCCTTTTCAAAATACGGAACAATTCGTCTTGGGAAAGATGACGAAAGACCAAAATATAGTTATCCATCTTGGCTCGCCATGTTATTTGGAGCTGGAATGGGAATTGGCCTTCTATTTTACGGGATTGCTGAACCAATTTCACACTTTACTGCACCGCTAACAGGAAAACCTGGAACAGAAGAAAGCGCCAAACTCGCTATGCAATATTCATTTTTCCACTGGGGACTATTCCCTTGGTCACTGTATGCAATGGTCGCTCTAACAATTGCCTATTTCACATTCCGTAAACAAAAAGGTAGCACGATTGGTGCTACAGTTACTCCATTATTTAATCGATCGAAAAATTCTCCTATTGGAAAAACAGTCGATATTTTAGCTGTTTTAGCCACAGTATTCGGGATCGTACCATCTGTCGGAATCGGTGCCCAGCAAATCGCTGGAGGATTGAGCTATTTATTCCCTTCTATTCATAATACAGTTAGTACACAACTCGTGCTTATCGCCATATTCACTGTACTATATTTAACCAGTGCTCAAACCGGGCTTGATCGTGGGATTAAATATTTGAGTAACTTAAATTTCTCTCTTGCTGGTATATTACTCATTTCCTTCTTACTGCTAGGACCAACTGTATTCATTATGAAATACTTTACTTCTACACTAGGTTCTTATATCGGGGCTTTACCAAGCATGGGATTAAATTTAGGAGCATTCAATAAAGAATCTTCTTCATGGATTGAAAATTGGACTATTTTTTATTGGGGTTGGTGGATCTCATGGTCTCCATTCGTCGGTACTTTCATCGCACGTGTATCACGTGGACGTACAATCCGCGAATTTATTATCGGCGTCGTATTAATTCCAACATTCATTTGTACGTTTTGGTTTGCTGTTTTTGGTGGTACAGCTATCTATATGGAAATGTTTCAATCACTTGGAATCGCTGATGAAATTGCAAAAAATGGTACAGAGATTGGACTATTTGCTGTCATTTCACATCTACCATTTTCAACATTCTTAACCATTATCGGGTTGATTTTAATCGCAACATTTTTCGTTACCTCCGCCGACTCTGCAACATTTGTTGTTGCTATGCAAACGAGCAATGGTAATTTATCACCGAAAAACAGTTTGAAGCTTATTTGGGGATTAACGATAGCAGCTATTGCAGCCATTCTCTTGCAAGCTGGTGGGTTAAATGCACTGCAAATTGCAGCGATCATAGCAGCCTTACCATTCTCTATTGTAGTCGTTCTTATGGTCACGTCGCTCTTTAAAGAATTACGTAAAGAAGATATCATTACCCAAACGAAACAAGTACCACAAAAAATCAAAAAAGTTATGTAATAATTAGCACCTCTTCTTAATTAAAGAGGTGCTTTGCTATTATTTAATCTACTGTATAGCACTGCAAACAATATTTCCTCCTGATTGTCCCCGCAATATCCAACATGTTGCGTAACCGATTTATTCATTTTCGCAATAAATGCTGCAACCTCTTCAACCTTTGAAATGAAATTAATATGCATAACCAATCCCCCTCCCTAATACATTTACATTTCTTTTATTCATTTCCTTTTTACATAATGAAATAACTTTAACTCTCTTTCATAAAAAAAGGCATTACCATAAGCATATTTCAGAATGAAATTGCTATGATAATGTCTTATCGGAGAAAAATCTAAATATAATTAATTAACCTGATAAATAAATTTAACGGTATTTAATTTAAAGTCATTTCTTAAACAATTTCTTTCTAAATACAAACATACTTAACGATGACAGAACGAATGCTAATCCGGAAAGGATATAAGCCGTATTTGTTTGCCCGCCCGTTGCAGCCAGGGACTGTTTATTTCCGTCTTCTTTATTCTCAATTTGGCTCTTCACTGTGTTCTCTTTTATCCTTTGATTCCCTATTGAAGCTTCTTTTATTGCTTGATTTTCTGTTTTTATTTCTTCAACTGATTTTGTTACTTTTTCTACTTCTTTATCTTCTTTTGTTGACTCTTTTATTTCTTCTTTCAATTCTTCAACTTCTTTTGTTGGCTCTTTCACTTCTTCTTTCGATCCTTCAACTTCTTTTGCTGGTTCTTTTACCTCTTCTTTTGTTCCTTCAACTTCTTTTGCTGGCTCTTTTACTTCTTCTTTCGGTTCTTCAACTTCTTTTGCTGGTTCTTTTACTTCTTCCTTCAATCCTTCAACTTCTGTTGCTTCTTCTTTCGACTCTTCAACTTCTTTTGCTGGTTCTTTTGTTTCTTCTTTCGGTTCTTCAACTTCTTTTGTTGGTTCTTTTACTTCTTCTTTCGGTATTAATTTTTCTACTATATTCTGTACGACGATTCCACTATATAATATGTGCGTCTCATAATGATCTGCATCTAAATCAAATTCATATATTTTTTCTCCTAGAGTGCTCCAAATGATTCCCTCATCAGTAAGCGTTCCACCTTCACTTTTTAGCGTAATCTTTTCAATTCGTTCTCCTTCTAAATCATATACAGGTATTTTCACTTCTTTGTTTATTTCTATATCATCTAAAATGATTTTCTGCCTTCTAACATCAACTGTTCCCCACTGACCTAATTGTATTAGCGGCCTTATATCACGAATCTCATTTCCAGCTAATTTCAAGCTAAGTAAATCTAGCATTGAACCAAGAACCGATACATCTTTAATACGATTATCTGAAAGATTTAGCCACTGTAAATTTTTCAGTGACGATAACGGTGTTGTATCTTCTACTTTATTTCCTACAATTTCAAGTTTATTCAAGTTACTTATCTCACTAATCGCTTCCAGACTACTAATTGCATTATTATTTACGAATAGTGCCTCCAAATGATCTGGCTGATTTATTCCTTGAAGATCAACATTACTAATTTGATTATTTGATAGTGCTAAATTTTTTAATGAGGATACTGTAAATAACAGTTTAATATTTTTTATATTATTATTGCTTAAATTCAATTTTTCAATATGTCCCAAGTTAGATATTGGTCCAATGTCTTCAATTTGATTATAAGATAAATTTACATCTTTCAATTGCTTCAATTTCGAGATGAATTCTATATTTTTCAAGCCCACTCCTTCTAAAGTTAAGCTTTCTAAATTCGTCATGTACTCTAAACCCGTTACATCTTTTATCTCTTTACCTTTTGCTTCAAGTACCTTTAATGTTTTAATCTGTAATAAATCTTCCTTTGTAATAGGGGCATTGAGATTCTCTCTACCTAAATTATCTTTGTTAATATGCTGTTGTAAACTCTTATCGAGTATCACATTTTCATTTTGTCCCTTATCCTCTTTTGCCGGTTCTTTTACTTCTTCCAACTTCTCAACGACATTTTGAATTACTGTCCCATTAAACTTTATACGGTTTTCATCAGGATTTATGTCTAACATAAATTCATACATTTTCTCACCTGACGTACTCCATTTTATTGTACCGTTACTAACTGTTCCACCCTCACTCTTCATTCTAACAGTCTCGAGAACTTCTCCATTTAAATCATATACAGGTATTTTAACTTCATCGTTTACTTGTGAGTCATTTAAAAAGATTTTCTGCCTTTGAATATCGATATACATCCTTTTTCCTAACTCTTGAACTGGTCTTGCATCACGAATTTCATTCGATCCTAGTTTTAAATTATACAATCCTGTCAATTTACTAAGTGGTGTTATATCAGAAATATAGTTTTCCTCTAAATTAAGCGTATGTATCGTAGACAGCTTTGATAAAAGTGTTATATTTTCTAATTCATTTTTAGAAAGATCTAAGTCCCCTAATTTTTTCATTGCGGTAATATGCTCAATATTAGTAAGTCCATTATTACTTAGTGAGAGTTGCTTCACATTTTTTAATTGCTCAATGCCCTTAAGGTTATCATTACTAATTTGATTATTTGCTACACTTAAAGTCTTTAAAGATGTCACTGTAAATAACGGCTTAATATCTTTTATATGATTACTATTTACATCTAATATTTTTACATTTTTCATTTTACTCAAAGGAGTTAAATCCGAAATTTTATTATTTCTTAAACTTAAAGTCTCAATATGATCTAATTCAGCCAAAGGCCCAATATCTTCGAGTTCGCTATAAGTTATACTGACTGACTTCAATTGTCTCAATTTCGAGATAAATTGTATGTTTTCTAACTTAACTTCCTCTAACTTTAAGTTTTCTAAGTTTGTCATATATTCCAAACCGCTTATATCTTTTATTCCTTTACTTTTTGCCTCAACTACGATTAAAGATTTCACTTGTAATAAATCTTTCTTTGTTATTGGCGCATCTAAATTATCTCTACCTAAGTTATATTTATTGATATGTTTTTGCAATTGCTTATCTACTACTACATTTGCACTTTCATCTTGTTCTACTTTGTCATCTTTATTTTGCTCTTTTGGAACAGTATTTTCTAAATTCAGCGTGTTCACTTCAAACTGTACTTGATATTTATTTTCATATGCCATTGTTGGAATGAAAATATGCATTTGCATATTATATCTCTTTCCTAATTCCCCAACTTCAAATTGAATAACCTTCGTCCCATTTTTCTTTTTATCTTCTGATATTACTTTCACATCATGGAACACACCAGGAGTATGAATATCCTCTGTTTTCAAGTATTGGAAGAAATCACTATCACTTAATGTTGCCGTTACAATTTTCTTTCCATTCTCAATTGTTAATTTAGGATTTTTTATATAAACAGTGGCCATCGATTCTTCATTTGTTTTATCTTTATATGCTTTAATGACAGCATCATACGTACCATTTTCTAAAGTATGTCCCGCTTTATTCGCTTCAATTGCTACTGCCGCCAACGCTGGTGTAGAATACGCAGCAAATGGAATGGACAATGCCGCTGCTACTATAAGTGCATTTATATGTTTTCTTTTATTTTTTTTCAATTTAAGATCTCCTCTACTATTTATATCTGTTAATTACAATATAATAACCTCTACTAAAGAATGATAATGATTTTCATTATCATTGTCAATTGAAATTTTATGTACAATAAAAAATAACCCCTTTTACAAGGGGTTATGCCATTTTCTCTCCTGATTCTTCCTTAAAAAAGCTCTTCATCGCATGAAATACATCTGCTTTTTGTTTTAAAATATAGTATCGGAAGTTTTCATCTTTAATATTTTTATATGCTGACATGAGTGTACTGTGGCGATTGTACTGATTCACTTCCCCATACCCAAACATATTACACTTCTTCATCAACTCTTCCACAAGCTTTACGCATCTCGCATTATCTGATGTTAAATTATCACCGTCTGAAAAATGGAATGGATAAATATTATAGCGATCTGGTGAATATTTATTATCGATTAACTCAAGTGCTTTTTTGTATACAGAAGAACATATCGTTCCGCCACTTTCTCCTTTTGAAAAAAACTCTTCCTCTGTGACGACTTTTGCTTCTGTATGATGGGCAATAAACTCAATGTCTACGGATTCATATTTTGTGCGTAAAAATCTTGTCATCCAGAAAAAGAAGCTACGTGCCATATACTTTTCCCATATCCCCATCGATCCACTCGTATCCATCATCGCTAATACAACAGCTTTTGAATCTGGCTTTAACACTTCATTCCAAGTACGGAACTTTAAATCTTCTTGGTGGATTGGATGGAAGGATGCTTTACCACGCATTGCATTTCGTTTATATGCGGATATCATCGTTCGTTTTTTATCAATATTTCCCCATAATCCGGTTTTTCTAATGTCGTTAAATTCAATGTGTTCAATCCGATTTTCATCCATTTCTTTTCTCTTTAAATTAGGTAACTCTAACTCTTTGAAAAACGCTTGCTCTAGTTCTAAAATTGAGACTTCTGCTTCATAATAATCTTCTCCAGCTGCATCTCCTGCCCCTTGCCCTTTTCCTGGTCCTTTCTGCTTTTGACCACCTGATCCATCTCTCGCAACGACATCACCAACTTTGCTGTCACCGTTTCCTTGCCCGACATGCTTATTTTTATCATAATTGTATCTAATCTTATATTCATCTAAAGAACGAATCGGTATTTTCACAACATCCTTGCCATTAGACATAACAATACTTTCCTCTGTTACAAGATCGGGTAAATTATTTTTAATTGCCTCTTGTACTTTTTCTTGATGGCGTTGTTGGTCGTCATATCCTTTGCGATGGAGGGACCAGTTTTCCTGTGAAATCGTATAATTTGGTTGATTTTCTTCGCCCATTCCTTTCCCTCCTTACTGTAATTGCCTTCCTCTATGAACAGCAATCTATACATTTTGTTCTGTAATGTGCCAAGCTAGAATATTTGAAAAGTAACTGTCCATCGAAAATCATCCCATAAACATATATAGCATTTTCCATACAATACTCCGAGCATCTTAAACAAATTTTTCCACTCACATAATATAAAGAAATATTCAGCCGTTGATAAGAAAGAAACACAATGCATTGTTGCACACATTTTCGTTTTGCAACATATTGTATTGTGTTGGCTTTTTTGTATGAATGGTTGGTTACTCTATCATATGCATATTGTAAAAATAATTGACAAGAAATTCATAAAATTGCATCTTAATTTATTATATTCGGACAAGCTATGACATTTTTTACAAATATCAATAGATAACAAAACGCCGTCCCAAGAATAAGAGACAGCGTTTTGTTATCAAACTATCGATTTAACAAACTACCTACATATCGTAACAATTCATTCGCAGATGAAGAATTATAGCCATGCTCATCAATTAAGCGTGCAACAACATCATTGATTTTCTTAAGCTGATTTTCGTCTGGTGTTTTCGTTGATGTTGTAATTTTCACTATATCTTTTAAATCAGCAAATAGTTTTTTCTGAATTGCTTCACGAAGACGCTCGTGTGAATTATAATCAAAGCGTTTCCCTTTACGTGCATAGGCAGAAATGCGAATTAAAATTTCTTCACGGAATGCCTTTTTAGCATTTTCTGAAATTCCAATTTGCTCTTCAATCGAACGCATAAGTTTTTCATCTGGGCTCATTTCTTCGCCCGTTAACGGATCACGTAATTTTGATTTATTGCAGTACGCTTCGACGTTATCTAAGTAATTATCCATAAGTGTCTTAGCTGATTCTTCGTATGAATAAACAAACGCTTTTTGTACTTCTTTCTTAGCAATTTCATCGTATTCTTTTCTCGATAATGAGATGAAATTCATATAGCGTTCTCGGTCTTCACTACTAATTGACGGGTGCTGATCCAATCCGTCTTTTAACGATCTCAGTACATCTAGTGCATTAATAGATGGTACCTCTTTTCGAATAATTGTAGAAGAAATTCGGTTAATGACATAACGAGGGTCAATCCCCTTCATACCTTCATCTTGATATTCGCGTTGCAGCTCCTCTACATCAATCGTATTATATCCTTCTACCGTTTCTCCATCATATAAACGCATCTTTTTAATTGAATCAATATCTGGACGCTTCGGGTCTTTTAAACGAGTTAAAATAGTGAACATTGCTGCAACGCGAAGTGTATGTGGTGCAATATGAACATTGGACACATCACTTTCACGAATCATTTTTTCATAAATATGTTCTTCTTCACTAACCCGTAAATTATATGGAACCGGCATTACAATAATTCGTGAATGCAATGCTTCATTTTTCTTATTTGCTATAAATGAGCGATACTCTGTTTCATTTGTATGCGCTACAATTAATTCATCTGCTGAAATAAGCGCAAATCTTCCTGCTTTAAAATTCCCTTCTTGTGTAAGCGATAGTAAATGCCATAAAAATTTCTCATCACATTTTAACATCTCTTGGAATTCCATCATGCCGCGGTTCGCCTTATTTAATTCTCCATCAAATCGATATGCACGAGGATCTGATTCCGAACCGTATTCTGCAATTGTAGAAAAGTCTAGACTACCTGTTAAATCGGCAATATCTTGTGATTTTGGATCTGAAGGACTAAATGTACCAATTCCTGTACGGCGATCTTCAGAGAAGAAAATACGCTCTACAACTACATCCTCAATCCTTGACCCGTATTCTTGCTCTAGACGCATAACATTTAATGGTGATAAGTTCCCTTCAATTCTTACTCCATACTCATCAAAGAAATCATTCCGTAAATGCTGCGGAATTAAATGAAGTGGATCTTCATGCATTGGGCAGCCTTTTATTGCAAAAATTGCTCCACGATCTGTTCGTGAATATGTTTCTAATCCTCGTTTCAACATCGTAACTAATGTTGATTTCCCTCCACTAACAGGCCCCATTAATAACAAAATACGTTTCCTAACATCTAATCGTTTTGCAGATGGATGAAAATATTCTTCCACAAGGCGTTCTAAAGCATCCTCTAATCCAAATAGCTGATTACTAAAGAAGTTATATTTTCTTCTACCATCAACTTCTTCAATTCCAGCATCTTTTATCATATTGTAAATGCGAGAGTGTGCTGTTTGAGCCACCCATGGTCTTTCTTTCACAAGTTCCAAATACTCCGCAAACGTACCTTCCCATTGTAAACGTTCTTCTGCTTCCCGATATTGTTCAATTTTCTTTAGAATATCCATTATAGCTCCTCCCCCATCTCCTTGTTCAATCGGATTATTATAAAAGGTATGCTAGGATGTCCTTAAACATTCTTTAAATCAAAACGAAATATATAATAGCGCTATAAAATTCTCTCCAAAATTCAAAGAAAATTCTGTATAATAAAGGTATTAAAGTTTTCACGCTGCTATTCATTGTAAATAAATTCTTTTCTTCTAGGAACCTTACATACATTTCGATTCACAAATAGGATTCGTAAACCGAAAAAGCAAGGAGGAAATTAGTATGAAGTTATTATTAATTTTAGGTGTATCACTCACATTTCTTACAGCTATTTTCACATCTGGTTATAACGATAAACCAGGTACACAAAAAAAGTGATGTGCTTTTCAGCACATCACTTTTTTTCTTGTTTTTTATACACTATTTAAAATAAATCTTTTCCACATCGTATATCGATAAAGGGCGATTATAAAAATAACCTTGTACAATTTTTACATTCTTTTCCTTTAAAAACTGTATTTGTTCCGCCTTTTCTACTCCTTCTGCAATTACATTTAACCCTAGAGTATGTGCTAAATGAATAATTGCAGCCGTAATATTCGTATCTCTTTCATCTATATATATACCTTCCATAAAAGAACGATCAATTTTTAACGTATCAATCGGATATGTTTTTAAATAACTTAAAGATGAATATCCCGTTCCAAAATCATCTAAATGAATCTTTAAATTTTGTTCTTTTAACTGCAATAACACTCTTTTCGATAAATCTTTATGTATAAGAGCCCCTTCTGTAACTTCTATTGCTAATAAATGAGGAGGGACATCGTACTTATTTAAAGCGCGTGTAATCATCTCTATTAATGTAATAGAACGAAAATGTCTAGCTGAAATATTAACTGCAATTGGTACAACTTCATATCCTTTATTTAACCATTCACGTATTTGCTCACAAACTTGATGTACTACCCATTCATCAAGTTTAATAATAAATCCTGTTCTTTCAGCAAGTGGGATAAATTGATTTGGCGAGACAAAACCTAGCTCCTTATTCTCCCATCTTATTAGGGCTTCCATACTGACTATCTTTCCCGTTTCAATATTAATTTGAGGTTGATAATATAGGGAAAATTCATTCTTCCCTATAGCACGCTGTAACTGATTCTCCATTATAAACCTTTTTTCACGTTCACAATCTAATCCACTACAATAAAAATGATAATACCCTTTTCCTTTTTCCTTTGCTTTTTCCAAAGCTGCGTCGACTCTTTGGAAAAGCATTTTTTCATCCATTCCATCTTCTGGGGCCATTATAATCCCAATTGATGCACTCAAATAAACATCCTCTTCTTCTATTACAAAATGCTCACTAATTTTTTTTAATATTGTTTGTGCAACTTCCTCTACGCATTCTTTCGTTATATTTTCTATTAACATAACAAATTGATCATCATGTTCTCTAAATAAATGCATATCTTCTATTTTTAGTTCCCGTAGGCATTCAGTAACTTTTTTTAATACTTGATCCCCTTCTTTATAACCAAATGTATCATTAATAAGGTGAAATTCATCCAAATCTATAAAAACCAATGCAAATTCTTTATTATCATCTAAAAATTCATTTAGTTTATTTGTACATGATATTCTATTCATTAACCCCGTTAACTGATCGAAGTAAGCCAAATACTCTGTTTTCATCTCATTTAATACTTGCCTCGTAACATCCCTCGTAACAATGTACACCCCGACGATTTCACTATTCACAATAATGGGGATAGTCCTCGCAGAAATATAAAGTTCATATCCTTCTTTATGAACATATTTCTTTGCAACAATTTGTTTTGCTTTTCCCTGTAAAGCATTCTTAAATATAATTTGAAAAGTTTTTTCATACTCTTTATTTATAAACTGAAAAATAAATTTGTCCTTTAACTCTTCATATCGATACCCAAAAATTTCATAAGTTGCTGGATTTGCATATGTAATTCTTCCAATAGAATCTACAGATACAATGGAATCATTATTATATTCTAGTAATGACTTAAATAACATTTGTTTTTCTTCTATTTCCGCTTTTTTCTTAACCTGTGCTGTAATATCTCTAGTAATACAAATAATAAACTGACATGTTCCATTTACATCGTATACTGGATTAAGTGAAGATTCATAATGTATATCACCAGTTGGCAAACTAATTACATCACAAAATGTATTTGCTCTCGCTTCTCTCATTACTTTTGCATATTGTCCTTGTAATAACCTTGCGGTATCTTCTGGTAATACTTCTGCAAAAGTTTTTCCATAACATTCTTTCCCTAGCCTGGCGTGATCCATTCCTATTTTATTCACATAAATATATTTAAAAGTTTCATCATCAATAACTTTCACAATAAACACTAAATCTTGAATAGCATGTAACAGTCCCTGTCTTACTAAATCCATATCTATCATACTTAAAAAGGTATTTTGATTATTATATTGTTCCTTCATATTTATCTCAACCCGTCTTATCTATTTTTATTCATATATCTCATTCTATATGAATATGTACCTTTTTTAAAATGTATGATTACATATTTTTTTGAAAAATAAAAAAGTCGCCAAATGGCGACTTTTAATAAACGATTTCTAAATCTAATCCTGGATAATTTTGTTGACGGAACGCTTCATAAATTAAAATTGCTGCTGTATTAGATAAATTTAATGAACGTACTTTATCCGTCATTGGAATACGTAAACAATGATCGAAGTTTTCTTCAATTACATTAGCTGGTAATCCATTTGTTTCTCTTCCAAATACGAAATAGTAATCCTTCTCACGTTTGCTATAATCAAATGCTGTATGAGCTTTCTCGCCATACTTTGTTAAATAGAAGAATTCACCATCTTTATTTTTCTCATAAAACTCTTCGATTGAATCATAATACGTAACTTTTACGTGCTGCCAATAATCTAGTCCTGCACGCTTTAACATTTTGTCATCCGTTGAAAATCCAAGCGGTCTAATCAAATGTAACTCTGTTCCAGTTGCTGCACAAGTACGTGCAATATTCCCTGTATTTGCTGGAATTTCTGGTTGATATAAAACAACATGTACTCCCACGCGATATTCACCTCTATTTTTTGTCTACTACGTATTATACCACTTGGACGAAAAATCTCTACCCATTAATAATATGAAAGAATTTATATTTCATTTGTGGTGTATATTTACTAGAGTCTTCATAGTTCCAATAACGCCTGCGGCTATTCGCTGAATGTGCATTTACAAGCGGCATACCATCTGCGTCTTTTGCTACTACAATTGTCGTATGATTCCACCTACCATCATCCTCAAAATCATACGCAATTACATCGCCCAGAATAAGGTCTTCTGGCTTTTCTACTGCTTCTGCTCGAAGCCCTGTTGTAGCACCTGACAAATACCAATAAAAAGAGTGTGCTACAGCCCAGCTCCAACTCCACTGGTTTCCCCTTTGCCACCACCCTTTACGAATGTTAGGATGTCCATTCATTGGTACTTCTCCAGTGTGCAGACATTGTGAAATGAAATTTGTACAATTATCAGGAAAATTACGGTATGCAGGATTGCGATCATCCCACCAACGCTCTGCATATTTCACTGCCTCTAAACGATTATATTGATATGAACCGTATTTTTCTTTCGTGACTTCCCGTTCTAACGTTTCACCTATTCCTATTTCTTCTGACACTTCAAGAGCATAATCATCTATGATACAACTATTTTTTAAACAAACTCGTCGTTTTAATTGTTCCTCTTCGATATAAAATAATTCTTTATGCTTAATTAAATATTTCAAGTGTATTTGATAATCAATTTCTTGATGCTCATTACTATTTAATTGTCTAATGAAAGAAATATCTGCAGTTGCTTTCACTATATCTGCACTACGCTTTTGAAACAATTGTTTCTTTCTCTGTACCATTTGTAACAAATCTACTGCAATACCATCTACATCTGTTCGTTTCTCTGTTATATATGCTAAAAACTGTTGCACTTGCTTTTCAATACTCACTTTTACAACCATTCAGTCTCCCTCCCATATTACAATATGAAAAAGGGAGATATTATCTACTCTTTTTTCTGTGCTAACAATTCAAGTCCACGATTCATTTCATGAAGAACCTCTTCATCCTTCTCACGTTCCATCGCCTTTTCAATCGCTTCTCCTACTCCATCTCCACCAATTTTCCCAAGTGCCCATGCTGCTGTTCCCCGAAGTACTGGTCTTGGATCATCTTTCATAACACCGATTAAATCAGGAATTGCTGCTGTTTCTTTAAAATGTGCAAGTGCTAAAATAACATTTCGTTGCAATGGCTTTTTACCTCTCCATGAACCAGACATAATCCCATATTTTTCTTTAAAATCACGATTACTAATTGTTAAAAGTGGTGTTAATAACGGTTTAACTAATTCAGGATCAGGCTCCATTTCAGGATGGTTATGAAAATCAATTCCCTTATTTTTCGGACAAACAGTCTGACACGTATCACATCCATATATACGATTTCCTATTTTATCGCGATATTCTTCAGGCAGAAATCCTTTTGTCTGTGTTAAAAATGCAATACATTTCTTCGAGTCCAACTGGCCGCCTTGTACTAAAGCACCTGTAGGACAAATATCAATACATTTCGTACAACTTCCACATTGATCTTCTATTGGCCGATCAGGAGGGAATGGAACATTTGTAATCATTTCTCCTAAGTATACATACGAACCAAATTCTGGCGTAATAATAGCGCAGTTCTTACCGCTCCATCCAATACCGGCACGTTCTGAAACAGCTCGATCACTTAGCTCACCTGTATCAACCATTGATTTCACTTCTATATCCGGAAGTTTTTCGATTAAATACGCCTCTAACTTTTGCAAACGATCTCGTAAAACAAGGTGATAATCTTGGCCCCAAGAAGCACGGCAAAAAATCCCACGTCGTTCTCCTCGTTTACTTAATGGTGCATTTTTTAATTTTGAAGGATATGCTAAAGCAATCGCAATGATCGATTTCGCACCAGGTAACAATAGCTGTGGATTCGTTCTCTTCTCTATATCAGGCTCTTCGAATCCAGACTGATAATTCAATTGTTGTTGCTGGATTAGACGCTGCTTTAATTCCTCAAATGGTGAAGCACTGGCAAAACCTATTTTATCTATACCAATCGTTTTACTATACGCAATTACATCTTGCTTTAATTGTTCAAAGTCCATTTTCGATCGCCTCCTCCGATGAATCCATCCCTTATGTAACGACTATATTGGTTATCAATTCACTTTTGGAATAATATTCTCCACTTCTATTTTCGCATACAATTATGATTTTCAAACATTAAAAAACGCAATGCTTCGTTTATCTTAGAAACGAAACACTGCGTTGATCACAATTTATTAGAAAAATATTAAATAAAATTTGGAGCGGGTGAAGAGAATCGAACTCTCGACCAGAGCTTGGAAGGCTCTTGTTTTACCACTAAACTACACCCGCAAATATGAAATAAATATAAGATATTGAAATAACTTATGTAACGTAGTATAGCATGTAAAAAAAATCGAAGCAAGAAATTTATCGAAAAAAGTCGAAAAAGTGATGAGATACCTCATCACTTTTTCAATTCTTTATCAATCGCCTTCTTCATACTATCGAAATCAGGGTTTGCAAGATTCCCATTTATATATACTGAAGGAGCACCTTGAACTTTTAATTTTTGAGCACGATCTGAATCTTTACGTACTTTGTCTTTCATTTCTTTACTGTGTAAATCTTTTTTAAACTGTTCTACATTAATTTTCGGAAGCTTATCTTTCACAATATTAAGAAGTAATTCTTCTGTAATCCATTCTTCCGTATCTTTCTTTTGATTTTGATAAATCTCATCATAGAAAATCCAGAATGAATCTTGATCTTGTTTATAAATTGCTTCACCGGCAGCTGCACCTAAATCAGAGTCTTTTCCGATAAACGGGAAGTTAATAAAATATAACTGCACTTTACCTTTATCAATATACTCTTCTTTTAATCGTGGTAATACCGTGACATCCCAAGTACGACAAGCAGGACATTTAAAGTCTCCAAATTCAACTACCTTAACTGGAGCATCATCTTTCCCTAAAGATTGTTGCGTAGAATAAGCAAACATCTCATTCCCTTTATCTTTCTTGTCATTTATGATGCTATACACAATCGTCCCGATTACAATCAATACTGCGATAGAAAAAACTATACCAAGAACCATGAGTTTGTTTGATGATTTCATATACATTCCTCTTTAATTTCATATTCTGTATACATCATTGTACACAATACACATAATATCAATACTTGCATAGGTCACGCAATGAACACGCTCACATAAATTACAAAAATACAACATTTGTGACGATATTGTGTCGTCTTTTGTCACAAATTATTCAAAAAAAGAAGCTCCTATGTAGGAACTTCTTTTAACTTACTGCTTTTTCACGGGCATTTTTTAACATGGATTGCTCTGTTTTTATATCATGACGAATTACTAATTTCTCACTAACT
The DNA here is from genome assembly GCF_015071065.1 of Bacillus cereus. Taxonomy (GTDB): domain Bacteria; phylum Bacillota; class Bacilli; order Bacillales; family Bacillaceae_G; genus Bacillus_A; species Bacillus_A cereus_BA. The sequence goes on from NZ_VOVA01000007.1 coordinate 199,539, forward strand.
GCTTGCACATATTCATCATGATTTATATACCCTTCTTTCTCCATTAGCCTTAAAACTACATTCCGTCTCTCAACTGCTTTATCATAATTTTGTGCAGGTGAGTAATAAGCCGGTGCTTTTACTACAGCAGCCATCATTGCACTTTCAGCCAACGTTAATTGATCCACCTTTTTACCGAAGTAAAGGTTTGCTGCTTTTTCAATTCCCCATGCTCCTTCTCCGTAGTAAATATTACTCACATATAATTTTAAAATCTCATCCTTTGTGAATGTACGTTCAATCTTTTTCGTATAAAAAATTTCTTTCCACTTACGAGAAAATGTACGTTCATTAGATAAAAAAGCATTTTTAGATAGCTGCTGTGTAATCGTGCTTCCTCCTTGCACAACACCACCAGCTTTTATATTTTCAATAGAAGCTCGAATAATTGCTATATAGTCTAAACCGTTATGATGATAAAACCTTTTATCTTCCGTCGCAATAAATGCGTGTGTTAATGATTCTGGCACCTCTAACTTAGCGGGTACATGTAATTTACTAATATCACTTCGCTCAATCATTACATTTCCAACGAATAATAATGCAAAACTTAACAATAATAATAATATAATGGCTTTATAAAGAAATTTAGTTAATGGATTTAATGCAACTTTTTGATGATAATTCACTCTAGATAATACTCGTTCTTTCATTTCGAACACCTCTTTTCCACACAGCATATAACTCTTAATTTAAGAATACCTTGTTGTAAAAGAATATCCCATCGATTTCTCTTACACCTACCTTACAACATTGTAAGGTGTAAAAATGTATTGTATCACAGTCCCTTTTTATCTACTATTCATATGAAATGTTGAATATATATTTCCTTATCACACTATTCATAGGAAATAGGACTCTCCTTAATTTCACTTTATTCTTTTATTATATCAGTTTATACATTTATTCTTTTAAACATCTAGCAATCTAATTATATACGATATATCACTATTATACAGAACAAACGTTCCGTAAATCAATACTAGCTTTCGGATTATCTCGCTATTTGTGGGCAGTAAGACTTCTCCCTTAAAACTTGGCTAAAGCTAGGAAATTAGGTGGTAGTCCTACTTTCTTCACTAATTATTAGCCTACACTTTATTATTGTGACCTTTTTCTGAAACAGTATACATAAAGAAAAGGTCAGCAATTTGAGCTATCCTCAAATAACTAACCTAAACTTTACAGCCTTCCTATAAGATTATATGGCTGAACTTCCCATGTTTCGTATGGAATGAAATGCATTGCTTTCATCGCATCAAGTGTCCTTGATTTCATATGAGGACGCGTTATATACTCATCAATGTTCTCTTCGTTTAAAGCAACAAATTTAGCCTCTTGTATTTCTTCAGGTTGAATTTTTATTTCACCACTAACATATGCTACTTTAAAAACAACAGCTACAATATGCATAGAAGCATTATAATAAACGCCTGTAACTCCAAGTGGCTTCACCGTTAAGCCCGTTTCCTCAAGCATCTCCCTACAAACAGCTTGATCGAGTGCTTCTCCTTCTTCTACCTGCCCTCCTGGCAACTCCCACGTATCAGCTCGCCAATGTACTTTAGCTAATAACACTTCATTTTTTTCATTTGTTAAATATCCTGCTACGGCAACAATATGCTTTGGTGTTTTATGTTCCACATTAAGACCTCCTAGAAATACGATTATTTCATATACACCCTATAACCATATTCCCTCTCTACAACAATACACCTTTAATAATTCATCATCTTATTAATTAACTTCATAAAAAAAAGACCCTGTCCGTTAAAGGAAAGGGTCTTCTGTCTTATATTATTCCCCTAAGTCTACGTTGTGGTAAACTTGCTGTACATCTTCTAAATCTTCTAATGCATCAACCATTTTTTCAAATTGTACTTGAGCATCTTCAGGAAGTTCTACATCACTTTGTGCAAGCATTGTTAATTCTGCAACTGTAAATTCTTCAACACCAGCACCTTTAAGTGCAGATTGTACTGAATGGAACTGATCAGGTTCAGCATAAACGATAACAGAATCTCCTTCTTCTAGAATGTCACGTGCATCTACATCTGCTTCCATTAAAATTTCAAGAACTTCATCTGATGTTTTACCTTCAAGACCGATAACAGCTGTCGCATCAAACATGTAAGCCACAGAACCGTTTACACCCATGTTACCACTGTTTTTGCTAAATGCAGCTCGTACATCTGCTGCAGTACGGTTTACGTTATTTGTCAGTGTATCTACAATTACCATAGATCCGTTTGGTCCAAAGCCTTCATAACGAAGCTCGTCATAGTTTTCTTCTGAACCGCCTTTTGCCTTTTCAACCGCACGGTCAATAATTGTTCTTGGCACATTGTATGTTTTCGCACGTTCTAATACAACTCTTAACGTTTGGTTTGATTCTGGATCTGGCTCGCCTTGTTTTGCTGCCACATAAATTTCACGTCCAAATTTCGCGTATATACGGCTTGTATTTGCATCTTTTGATGCTTTTTTTTCTTTAATATTGTTCCATTTACGGCCCATACTTTCCACTCTCTTTCCCGTTTTAAATCTACATAAAAATATTAATATAAAATATAATGTGTATTCAACACATTTTTAAAAGAAATATAAAAAGTTCATTTTTGATTCATATTACAGACATAATATAAATCACTATCATTTTGTTCTTTCGACAAGTTATATTATACATGAATTCCTAAGTTTATTACGAAATTTAGCATCACATAGCATAATTTAACAAAAAAAACCCTAACATTTCTGTTAGAGTCTTTTTTAAGTCACCGATACCGATGGTCGGGGTCGAACCGACACTCCCGAAGGAACACGATTTTGAGTCGTGCGCGTCTGCCAATTCCGCCACATCGGCATAAAATAAAGGCGGCAACCGGATTTGAACCGGTGGTAAAGGTTTTGCAGACCTCTGCCTTACCACTTGGCTATGCCGCCATATGAAGTTAAAATGGAGCGGAAGACGGGATTCGAACCCGCGACCCCAACCTTGGCAAGGTTGTATTCTACCACTGAACTACTTCCGCAAAAATGGCTGGGCTAGCTGGATTCGAACCAGCGCATGACGGAGTCAAAGTCCGTTGCCTTACCGCTTGGCTATAGCCCACCGAAGTTTTACTTAATTATATGTAAGTATCCATTATTTTATTTGTAATTTTTAAAAATAAAAATGGGGCGACTGATGGGAATTGAACCCACGAATGCCGGAGCCACAATCCGGTGCGTTAACCACTTCGCCACAACCGCCATGTTGTGTATATATTTGGCAGGGGCAGTAGGAATTGAACCCACACTGGAGGTTTTGGAGACCTCAGTTCTACCTTTAAACTATGCCCCTATGTAAAAATGGTGGAGGGGGGCAGATTCGAACTGCCGAACCCGAAGGAGCGGATTTACAGTCCGCCGCGTTTAGCCACTTCGCTACCCCTCCGAAACTTACATGGTGCCGGCTAGAGGACTTGAACCCCCAACCTACTGATTACAAGTCAGTTGCTCTACCAATTGAGCTAAGCCGGCATATTTTGTTAAAATGGTGGCTCGGGACGGAATCGAACCGCCGACACGAGGATTTTCAGTCCTCTGCTCTACCGACTGAGCTACCGAGCCTTAATGTAA
>NZ_VOVA01000070.1 GCF_015071065.1 Bacillus cereus
AACGGTATAAAATAAAATTTGGATGATAAAGTGATAAGAAGGTTATAAAGTAATACGTTTAAATATAAATTGAAGGTAAGGATTACCTTTTTATGTTAATTTTGTTGTCGAATGAACAATAATGTTTTTGATTTAATATGAAAAGGTTATGCGAAAAAGAGCTGAATGGCTATTTTTTGCATAACCTTTTTGTGGTTTTAAAGGATTTTAATTAAGAAAAAATCTATAATTAAGGTAGTTAACATATATTTATTGATGGGTGTGGGGGATTATGAAAGAAATATGCATGTTATTAGTGGCTGTTATATTATGGGGAGCGGCAATTGCGCCAACGAAATGGGCATTAGAATCCATTCAACCATTTACTTTGTTATTTATTCGTCTTTTCTTTGCAGGTGGAATTTGTATGCTTTTTTCATATGGCCAACTTCAAAAAGCGATCGTACATAAAAATATTCCATGGAAAAGAATGAGTTTGTTATCTTTTACTGGTGTAGCTGGTTACTTTATGTTCACATCCTATGGGATTTCTTTAACAAGTGGATTACATGTTAGTATCATTGATGCTGCATTGCCATTAGTTACAATTCTTTTTTCAGCGTTCTTTTTGAAAGAGAAAATTCAGCCGAATTATTGGATCGGTATTATATTGGGGGCTATAGGGGTACTTCTTATTACAATTTCATCTAATAATGCTGATCAAGAGGTATCTTTAATAGGAGATATCCTTATTTTATTAAGTACCTTCTTATTTGCTTTCTATACAGTATTGTTAAAACAGCCGAAACAGGAACAGTATCTATCAAACAAGGTTTTTACAACATTAACTTTAATTATTGGATCGGTTATTTTATTACCATTTGCAATGGTAGAAACTTTTTATTACGGTCTCCCAAAGATTGAAACCTCGAAGACTGGACTTAGTGTAATGTATCTTGTTATTGGAGCGACAATTTTAGCATATTGGTTTTGGAATAAAGCACTAGAGAAAGTTTCAGCATCGGTAAGTGGATTATATTTAAATGCATTGCCGCTAATAAGTATTGTTGCTTCAATTGTTCTATTAAATGAATCTTTAACGTGGAGAATAGTAATAGGCGGCGGCTTAGTCTTATTTGGAGTGGTATGGGCGGATAAAAGTAAATTAATTGATCTATTTATCATTTCCCGACAGAAAACTCCCGCCTCAAGGAATGAGTAGGGCGATAGTTTAAAAGTTTAAAGAGTGCATGTATATAATGTGTAATCAAAAGGACGTCTTGTATGTAATGGGATGTCCTTTTTTATTATTTTCATTGAAATAGAGAAATTGAATAACTGAAATTAATATAGAAAATACCTTTGGGAATTATTTTTATTATTAATTGAATAAAAGGTGTTGACGATTAGCCTATAGAGGTGTAATATAGGACAAGTCGCCGATAGCAACAACGCAGAAAGCGACAAACAAAATA
>NZ_VOVA01000071.1 GCF_015071065.1 Bacillus cereus
GGTTTTAAGCAAAGCAACTGGTGATAAAGATATCTACATAGGAACAAAGAAATCTCCACCTTGTCCGCTTCGCTCCCTCCTTGCAAAACTTTTTTCGGCTGGTTTTTAGCTTTCGCCAAGCCGAACAGACCAAAAACGGGGTTAAGTTGCTCGACTTGGACTAGCAATTGTACCAGCCGAACCACCAATCCGAATATATTTACTTTATATTTAGTTACGTTAAAACCCTGGGGGCTAGCCCCAAAACCTCCAGCCAGCACTCACACCCAAAAACAAAGGGGAAACCTTTTTATTAAAAAAATTCTTCGTACAATGAAGTGTAACAAAAGGTTACAAAAATAGATGAAATTGTAACCTTTTGTTACACCAATATGCAAAGATGCATATTGGTAGCCGGTAGTATTCTTATATACTAATAAATGTAGAAATATAAAAATAAAAAAGGTGGTTATAAGAATGGGATTAAAAAGTAAATTTTTATGTACTTCATTGGCGTTATCTATAGGGATTGGTTTTGTGATGCCTAGTTTTTCTGTATCTGCTGAAACCCCAAAAGTATCAGTTCAATCATTAGAGGAAGAAAAACAAATAAATGAATTAGCTGAGCAATTAAAATTTTTAAATGAAGAAGCACTAGTAATTCAAAATGGCGAAAAAGTTTTTGATTTTAATAAAATTGAAAATAAATATGGTGCCGACTATGCTAATAATTTAAAAAATGATATTACTATGATTGAAGGAATAAACGCTGATAAAGCTAAAAATCCATTTAATAGATATAAACGAAGTGCATGGACAGATTGTATGATTGATGCTATAAAAGATCATTTTGGAGTAGCAGCTGTTACAGCAGCTCTTGAAGGTGGATTGTGGGCATATCTTGAGAAAAAAGCTTATAAAGAAGCAGCTAAATTATTAGTTAAGTTTGCTATCGGTTCGAATGCTGTTGGTTTAGCAGGAACTCTTGTTTATTATGGCGGTAAATGTACTTACCAATATGGTTGATATAGTTATATTTTAAAAGGAGGTTTAAATTATGAATGTCCATAAACTTTTGTATGTAATGGTATATTTAGTTACTCCTTTCACATATTTCACAGTATCTGTTATATGGGGAAAGTTTATTTTAGAAAAACCTATGTGGGATAATTTATCAGATAATTTATCAATCGTGGGGATATATTATTTTCTTGTAAGTATTTTTTGGTTAGTAAACATGAAAACTATTGATACAGTAACAGAAGAAATAAAGAATAATAAAAAATGATACAAAAAAAGGGCTTTAATAAAGCTCTTTTTTTGTATCATTTTTTATTATAAATTCAGTACTGATTAGTATTTTTATT
>NZ_VOVA01000072.1 GCF_015071065.1 Bacillus cereus
GGAATGAAACGAAAACGTAAGTGCCATGGGCACCATTTTTTATCTTTGTGTGTATGGTTAAATCAACAAATCGCTACAACCTCTCTTACTCAACTTTGTAGTCAATTAGAAACTTCAACAGGAATTTTATTAAGTCCTGAGGGACTTAATCGACGATTTAACTCGGCTTCTGTAGCCTTCTTTCGAAATGTATTTACTACACTTCTACAAGCTAAAATTGGAGGATCATCTACAATTTCTCATTCTCTTTCTGCTTACTTTGAGCGGATTCGCATCCTTGATTCTACAACCTTTCAAGTTCCAGATCGATTCGCAGCTACTTATCCTGGTGCCGGAGGCTGTAGTCATACAGCTGGTGTAAAAATTCAATTAGAGTATGACTTGTTAAGTGGAGAGTTTTCTGATGTGAAAATTGAACCAGGAAAACGAAGTGATCAGGCATATGGGGCGACTCGAATCGACATGACACAAAAGAATGAACTATATATTCGTGACTTAGGGTATTTTCGTTTACAAGACTTTAAATCGATCCAAGATAAGGAAGGGTATTATTTATCACGTCTTAAATTACCAACTAAAATATATAGAAAAGAATTCGAAACAGTGGTATTTAAAACAAAACCTGCTCAATTGAGACCGGTATATACACAAATTCATTTGGAAGACATCATGAACCAATTACAACCTGGCCAAGTGTATGAATTACATGATGTATATGTAGGGAGCAAAGACAAACTACCCACTCGCATTGTGGTTTATAGATGTACAGAGGAGCAAAAACAGAAACGTCTACATGATCGAGCTATTCGTGAAAAGAAAAAAGGGATTACATATACAGAGCGTACGAAACTTTTACAAGGAATTACGGTATATATGACAAACATTCCTACGGAATGGGTACCGAAAGAGAAAATCTATGATTTATATTCACTGCGTTGGCAAATTGAGCTGTTATTTAAAATATGGAAATCTTGGTTTCGAATTCATCGTTGTAAATCTATTAAACAAGAGCGATTAGAATGCCACCTTTATGGACAACTCATTAGTATCCTATTATGTTCTTCTACTATGTTTAAAATGAGAGAACTCCTGTTACGTAAAAAACAGAAAGAACTAAGTGAATATAAAGCGATGTACATAATTAAAGATTATTTCTTACTTTTTCATCAAGCACTACATAAAAACACCCAAGAATTATCAAAGATTCTCCTTCGTCTGTTTAACCTCCTACAGCG
>NZ_VOVA01000073.1 GCF_015071065.1 Bacillus cereus
TTTATCGTTTTCTGACAGAAGACTCCTTCCTCAAAAATGTGAAGGTGTGAAACACCAATTTTAGGTGGGAGATGAATGTCAGTAGGCGTAAGCCTACGCTTTTTGTATACTGTAGATATACTATGAAAAAGTGAGGTGCAACCTATGTTAATAAATAAAGCATATAAATTTCGTATCTACCCAAATAAGAAACAAGAAATATTAATTGCTAAAACGATTGGTTGCAGTCGCTTTGTATTTAACCATTTTCTTGCTCTTTGGAATGATACGTTTAAAGAAGCGGGAAAAGGATTAACCTATCCTTCTTGCTCTGCGGAGCTTACGCAATTAAAAAAACGACAAGATACGCTTTGGTTAAAAGAAGTAGATAGTACCGCTCTTCAATCCTCATTGAAAAACCTCGCAGATGCTTTTTCACGTTTTTTCAAGAAACAAAATGATATGCCACAATTCAAGTCTAAAAAGAATAAAATACAATCCTATACAACAAAATGTACAAATCATAATATCGCCATTGTAGGTCATACAATAAAGTTACCGAAGCTCGGTTTCGTTAGATTTGCCAAAAGTCGTGAAGTGTCAGGGCGTATCCTAAATGCCACGATTAGACGAAATCCAAGCGGTAGACACTTTGTGTCTATTCTTACAGAAACGGAAGTGCAACCAGTAGAAAAAACTGGTTCTTCTGTTGGTATCGATGTGGGGTTAAAAGATTTTGCCATTCTTTCAGATGGCATAACATACAAGAACCCTAAATTCTTCCGTACATTAGAAGAAAAGTTAGCGAAAGCACAGCGTATCCTTTCTAGAAGAACAAAAGGTTCTTCGAACTGGAATAAACAACGTGTGAAAGTTGCACGAATCCATGAACATATTGCAAATGCAAGAGCTGATTACTTACATAAACTTTCTACTGAAATCATCAAAAACCACGATGTTATCGGTATGGAAGACTTACAAGTCAGTAACATGCTCAAAAATAGAAAGCTTGCAAAAGCGATTGGTGAAGTATCTTGGTCACAATTTCGAACGATGTTGGAATATAAAGCAAAATGGTATGGCAAAAAAGTTGTTATGGTATCTAAAACATTTGCTTCTAGTCAATTATGCTCCAATTGTGAATACAAAAACAAAGACGTTAAAAATCTAACCATTCGTGAGTGGAATTGCCCTTCTTGTGGCGCGCATCACGATAGAGATCGAAACG
>NZ_VOVA01000074.1 GCF_015071065.1 Bacillus cereus
TAGGGAAACAATAGGTGATTCTAAAGAATCTTTTAATATGGCATTTAAAAAAGCAACTAAAATATCTTCATTCCCATTTGTGCCAAATAACTGCTTAAATGCAAAATCGATACGTAAATTTACTAATGAATTGGACATGGTTTTCCTCTTCCTGTTTCAGACTATATCTTTACCTTTATTGTACATAAAAACAAAGTCAACATGCAAACAATCCCCTAGGATTTATATAGGGGATGCATACAAATATACACAATAGATTATCGAAGATTATTTGGGGTCACCATATCATTTTGAGAAAATTGTACGCTAAGGAATTTATAAACATTCCGTACTTAAATTATGTTTGATTCTTGGATATATCGTATCTTGAATACTAGGCATAACTAATCCCCTGGAATCTGTATATGTTTCAATATTCAACCATCTTCATTGTAAAATAAAAACCTATCCGCAGACAGGTTTCTTGTTTATATTTATAGTATCAATTTGAATATTTCCCCAGAGTGTCTCCTCATACCTTGAATCATTTCCGTACCCCTTTTACAGTGAAAATCTTCATTGCCATATACATTCTCATTTGTTATCTTTTTGTTACCTTCAGATGAGTCATCTATATGTTAAAATATTTATATTCCTCCTAATCAGTTTATCCGATTAGGCGAGCCCTAAAGAGTCCCTATCTCCTTAGGGCTCTTTTCATTAAACCTATCATTCTATCTCATTTCTTTTCTCTATAAAGCAAATAGAACTCTTATGATAAAACTTCGTAGGCTTGCATACCCACAGATCATCGGCATCCTCAACATCATTGGCCAAGAATACTTCCACTTTCGCCTTTTGTCCGTTCTCCATAATCACAATACCTTCGTAATAACCCTCTATATATTCTGTTTTCTCTTCTTCTGTATCAACTAATAAGCTCCATTCGTTAGGGAAACTGTCAAAAAAGTGTTGCTTTGAAATAGAGTTTGATCAAAACGGATTCCTACACAACACATCTAGAGATATTATTTTTGAACTACTCACCACTTAACATCCTCGCGGCCTGTTTGAAGTGGGAGATTCCTAAGTAAAGAAACCTAACGGTTTCTAATTCATTAGGCTATCCCCGTAGTTCCTACGGTTAAGAGACGAATTGCTTCGTTTTTAAGATTGAGCGCTC
>NZ_VOVA01000075.1 GCF_015071065.1 Bacillus cereus
ATGATTCAATACAAGCATTGTCATGGCAGTTTCCTTTGCGAGAGTGGCTGCCGATGGCACCTAGCTGTTGAAGCGTACGATGATAAGCATGAGATGTGTATTGGAATCCTTGATCTGAGTGGATGATGGTTCCATACACATCTCTTTTTTGTGTTGCTAAATCAAGTGTATCGAGAACAAGTTGTAGATCATTGCGATGTGAGAGTTTCCAAGCAACAATTTCATTATTGTAAATGTCTTGGACGACCGATAAATAGAGAAAATTATCTTTGAATGGCAAGTAAGTGATGTCTGTGACAAATACCTCATTTTGTTTGCGATTTTGGAATTGGCGTTCTACTACATTTGGGAAAATCTTTGAGGATTTCCCTTTAAAAAAGCGTCGCTTTTTACGGATGATCGATTGGATTTGAAGCTCTTGCATAAGTCTACATACTTTTTTGTGGTTCACTAAAAAGCCCTCTTCTCGTAAGGCAATTGTCATACGAGGATAGCCATATTCCTTGTGTTTTATGTGAATCGCTTGAATTTGTTCACGCAATGTATCATCCTTTGAAAAACGTAATTTTCTTTGCGTACGTGTTGAACGCCACTTATAGTAGCTAGAACGATTTAACTGAGCAATGACGACAAGCCAGATTACTTTGTATCGAGAACGTAGTTCTTCAATAATCTCGTACTTAGCTGTTTGAGCAAGGACACCTCCTACAGATTTGGATACTGCTTTTTTAAGTACGCCACCTGTGCCTTGTAGTATTCCAACTCTTCTTCCATACTATCGAATTTCGTACGAGGACGACCTTTCAAGGGGTTTTTGAGGCCCTTATTACCACTACTTTTTCCCCGTGAGTCTGAAATACCGCCTGTTTCTTGATATTTCCTAACCCACTCTATTAATTGCGTTCTACTTTTAAGTCCATATTTCTTCGCTATAGCTGATTGACTACCCTCACCATTTAAAAAACTTTCTACAGCTTGTATCTTTAATTCATCTGAATAAGTTTGAAATGTAGACCCTTTTTTAGCCATAATAAAATCCCCTCCAAATAGAAGTGTAACATCCATGTTTGTTCATGGTCTTTTTACACTGTCTACCTTAAGGGGATAATATCA
>NZ_VOVA01000076.1 GCF_015071065.1 Bacillus cereus
CTAAGCGTTCGCAGTCCATTTCTGTTTTGAACAGCCTTCAAGATAAGGGCATCTCATTGCCCCTCCTAAACCAGACCATATAGGTGCTTAGGCTGATTGACTGTTACCATCAATCACAGTTGCGTAGCGAATATTCATCGCTCCAACGATATCACGATGTGTCTTAAACCCACATGGACACTTGTATTTTCTATCTCGAGCCTTATTCTTTTCAGCACATTTCGGACAACTTTGACTTGTATAAGCTGGATTCACATATTCAATCTGAATACCAGCTATCGTTGCTTTATAAGCAATAAATTGTGCCAAACGATAGAATGACCAAGTGTGTAGGTTCTTTTCGTTTTTACGGCTTGTTCTTGCCGTCTGTCTTATATTCGTTAGTTGTTCTAATCGAATGACAGAAATCTGATTAGCAATCGCAAAATCAATGATTTCACGACTTGTTTTGTGATCTTTTTCTTGCATCCATCTTTGTTCTTTATCATCAAATCGCCGAATGGCATTCACTTTTTTGTCTTTTCCTAACTTCTTACGAACACTCCGAAACTTACGCTTCCTATATTTGTTTTGCCTACCATTCCCAAAGAAACGAACCTTGTCATCATCTGTGATTGCTACTGCAGGGACCTTGAGACCTAGGTCTACCCCTAAAACTTTCGTTCCTGCTCTTTCATTTGTAGGAAGTGTGACAGATATTTGGGCCATCCACTTATTCGATTTCTTTGTGATACGAAGTGTACCTAACTTATGTTTTAACAAATCCAAATTGCGATTTTTTTTATCGATTAATAAAGCACGGACCTTTAAACGAGTGGACTTTCCATTTATCTTAAACGGGATTGAAATATGAGTGGAGTCAAATGAATAATTTTGATTGTTCCATACACAAACAGGTTTCTTTAGAATCGGAATGATTTTATAATTACTTTTCTTTACTTTTGTAGCAAACAAACTTTTCGCGTCTTTGATTGCTTGATTCTTCACCGCACTGGGGATATTCGCTTCGATATCTTTTGTGCTTTTTTTCGTACTTTTCTTTG
>NZ_VOVA01000077.1 GCF_015071065.1 Bacillus cereus
CATCGCTATCAAGCTAAAAAAATAGGTCACCCCCAAAACGAAAAAACATGTTAAATTCCCATAGATAACTATCTTATATTAATTACATAACCTAGTGTGTGATATAATAATATAAAGATATTATATTTAAAGGGGGGATTCAAATTGGTTAAAAACTTACCTTTACTAATAGTGATTTTAATACTTGGTGTAAGTTCTTCTACATTAAGTACGAATGGATACTTTTCTCCAGTTATAGAATGGTCTTTAATGATTATAAGTATTATTTTAAACATTACTGCAGTGATAGGTTTATCACTACACGTTCTTGTATATCAACCTATGAAAAGATTTGAAACAAATTTAAAAGAGACCTTCAAATAAAATAATTATATTTGAGGTAACACCACATCGCTATCGAGCTAAAAAAATGTATCCATAAAAAGAAAAAATACGCTATTCTTTCTGTAGAATCATAGGAAAGGATGGCGTTTTTTATGTCTGTTTCTGTGTCTGATGAATTACAACTATTTGCTCAAGAGATTCAAAGTTTTTTATCTCCAAATACCTTACGGAATCTTGCTAGAGATGTTGGTTTTGTACAACGAACCAGTAAGTATCAAGCAAAGGATTTAGTCGCTTTATGTGTATGGGTGAGCCAAAATGTCGCTACGACTTCTTTAACTCAGTTATCTAGCTGTTTGGAAGCATCAACAGAAGTACTCATCAGTCCTGAGGGACTGAATCAACGATTTAATAAAGCGGCCGTCCAATTTTTACAACACATATTAGCTGAACTACTAAACCAAAAATTGGTCTCGTCTATGCCGATTTCTTCTCCATATACTTCTGTTTTCAAGCGTATTCGTATTTTAGATTCAACTGCATTTCAACTTCCAGATCCCTTTGCATTCATTTATCCAGGGGCAGGAGGATGCAGCCATACGGCGGGGATAAAGA
>NZ_VOVA01000078.1 GCF_015071065.1 Bacillus cereus
GAGGATCTTTTTTACCCTTTTTGTTTCTTTTCCATTCATAATGTCATTCCTCGCTTTTTATTTGTTTTTTATCTACATACTTAATCCGAATTTCGCGTTCGGAAGTTCATCATAATTTAAATACCTTACAAAATTCTTGCATAAATGTTACAAAAGTCTTTCATGAAATTACAAATAAATCAGATTTCTGTTGAATTTCTCAATATCGTAAACGAATTTTGATCTCTTTAATTCACTAACATAGAGGGTGTTGTCAAACGACCATTCTGCTTCTTTACAGTTATTTATAGGAATGCAGCTCGTTCTTGCCTTCTCTAAATCTTCACGCAAATTTCCCTTCTTCCATACGTCCTACAAAACAAAAAAACAGGTGATAGATTTCAACTCTATCACCTGTTTTTATTATTTCTTATTTTGCAAAATAAGCTGCACCAAAATTTTCATTAAATCTCTTACACCATATAGAAACTACACCATATGCACTTATATCTATATCTTCAGGAATTTCATAGTTTTGATCTCCTTTATTTCCCTTTAATCTACCTAATTCAATATACCGATGACTCTTAACATCTTCATTATTTTTCAAGGTTTTCGTAGGAACCAATACGACTCGAACATCTGTCCCGTTAGAAGTTACAAAGTTGGTGAGTCGTAAAATACGTTTGCCATCCGATAATTGATGAATTGTTGCTACTCCAGTTGTTTCATGGACACCGTTCTGAAACTGTCCTTTGGTTACTATTTGTTCTTGTAGTTGAGATTCTTTTGATTTTATTTCTGTTTGTGGCAATGCTTGATTCACTTGCTTATCAATAAATAGTTTTTCAGGACGGAATAAAAGCAATAAAATTTCCCCAACTATTATGAATCCTCCGATAAACAATACATATTTTATTTTCATAAAGTAAAGCTCC
>NZ_VOVA01000079.1 GCF_015071065.1 Bacillus cereus
ATGGTTCTGTTGCAAAGTTAGAAAAAATATAGAGAGGTCTACAGATTGGAAATAGACTTTAAGCAATCGCTACTAATTGCTGTAGTTCTTTGTACACTGAAAAGACGGAGTCTGATTCAAGACTTCGTCTTTGTTTATATATGGCCTGAATCGTTTCAATCCCCTTTATGGTTCGTGAAGCATGACGAAGATTTTGAAATCCTGCGGATTTGGCAAAACGTCTCTTTACATGCCTATGATCCTGTTCAATCAGGTTATTGAGATATTTAACGGTACAATGTTTTGTACGTACATAAAAGCCGTTCTTCTTCAGTTTTTTGAACGCACAAAGCAAGGCCGGAGCTTTGTCTGTAGTGAGAACTGTTGGTTCTCCAAAATGTTTTACTAATCTTTTCATAAAGGCATAGGCAGCCTGATGATCCCGTTTTTTACGAAGTTGAATATCCAACGTGTTTCCATCTTTATCAATTGCACGATAGAGATAACGCCATTCTCCCTTAACTTTGATATACGTCTCATCCAAATGCCAAGATAAGCGTGCAGATTTATTTTTTACTTTCCAAATTTGATAGATGAGATTTCCATATTCATGAACCCATCGCATGATGGTTGTTGGATGAACTGAAATACCACGTTCTTTCAGGATTTCAGATACATCGCGATAACTTAAAGAAAAACGGCAGTAGTAGCCGACAGCTACTAAAATGATATCTCTCTTGAATTGTTTTCCTTTAAAGTACCTCATGTCTGATTCTCCTATATCCTGTTTTCTAGAGTGTAGCTTCATGTAGGAAACTTTGCAACAGAACC
>NZ_VOVA01000008.1 GCF_015071065.1 Bacillus cereus
TAATTTTCACAAAATCACCTCTTTAAGACAAGAATATCAATACGGGTAAAACGGCACAACTTTCATATTCAATTATGCAACAATCTGGCCCTTTTCTTGAATAAACAAAAAGCTGATATTAACTGGTATTGTTCAATTAAAAATCCTCAACTGTTAGTGATCAAGGATTGTAATCATTCTTGTCCCTTGCAGTAGAGTGCCGGCGGTCATGCCGGTGCCCTACTACTTTTTGGCGAGTATTGGATTGAGAAACTTAATTCATTGGGCTTCCACGACATATGCTCCTCGGGTAAGCGTTCCAGAATGCGGCGCGTAGTGGCCAGCTCATACGTTGCGTCGCCGACAATCAGTTTTTTGACCATAAATTCCTCTCCTCCCTTATGGGATATTGTAAAAGCAATTAACGTATTCTAGCTGGTAATGTTAAATATCATAGAAAAGTCAGATCATTTTAGATCAACAATTGTTTGATTAAAGCTATCCGTTAGCTGAAAGAAAGAGCTGTGTAAACAGCTCTCGTTCTCAACAAACGTCACCTTTTGACGAAAAAATGGATTACTCTTCTCTTACCTATTTCTGATGAATCACATTATCAGAATACCAATAAAAAGCATAATCAGTCATAACTGAAGAATCACCCAATTGATGCAACATAGCTGAAATATTCCCTCTATGATAGGTTCCATGATTTACAACATGTAAGATCATTTCAGATAGACTTGTTTCTCTTGAACTTGCCCATGGATTATCCAGCATAATTCTCTTTTCTATATCCTCCTGACTTTTCAAAAAGGATTTAAACCGAGTTGATAAAGTGTGGAATTCCATTTCTAAGTCTTCAATGGGCAGTTTCTCTATCTTTTCTTGAAGTTGTAATGAAGATTGCATTGCTTCGTTCATATTCTGACCTTCGAGGATATTAAGCCATCCATAGTCCACTAAATAGATATGTGACAAAACCTTTGAAACAGAAGAAAAGACACTTTTCATTTCCTTTTGATATTTCTCAGGAGAAAGTGTCTTAAGATGATCAATAATCCGTTGATTTGCCCATACATGATAATTATATAGATTTTCTACATGATTAATCATACAATCGCCTCCTTATCATCACATTTTTTAATATTCTTTATCAGAATGAATTATTCCTTAAATATTATTACTTATCTGATGAGATCTTCAACTACATGGCCCGATTTCGGAATAATGATTCAACTTAGTTACCACCATATTAATTCCTGAAAATCCACTGTTTATTGAATGATCAAAATCTCTTATTGTGATATTAGATATTTTTCTTTGAAGATGGGACTTAATTCACTCCAAACATCAAATTTATTACCGTCTAAATCATAAAAAACAAAGTTCCTTCCAGTGTGTCCTCTATTCTCGATTTTTCCAACTTTTATTTCTTTTTTAATAAAATCACTATGGATTGATTCAAGTGCATTTAAACCATTAGCTTCAAATGTTAAAGAGAAGCACTCTTCATCACAAAAATCGTAAAAATTTAAGCTTTGATTTTCTTGAGATTTAACAAGAAAAAAACTTTGGTTTGCAAAGTTAAGAATAGCCTTGTCTTCGTCTTTATAGCTTAACTCTGCACCTAATTTGTTTACATACCATTTTGAAGAAAGTTCTACATTGGTAACAGGAATATAAATAGTTCCAACCCTTTAATATAAATATCCTATTAGGGGTAGCGTCACATGTCCATCAACTTAAGAGTGTATACAAACTGAACTTTAAAAACCTTTTTAAGAAAAACTTAAGAAATTTACCTCTATATTCATAAGAAGTTTTTTCTATACTGAAAAACGTAAATACGTAAAAGGAGAAACAATCATGAAGAAATTTGTATTTTACATAATAGGAATAAGTCTCCCTATATACTTACTACCTTTCATGTTACGCGGGGATTTGGACAGATTTAATCCGATTGCTGAAGAAAAAAATGTATACGCCATTGCGAAGGGATATAGCGTTCCGGATTATTATCATAAAGGAAGAGCTATGTACTCACTAAAAGGTGTTGATGAATTAAGGAATAAGAAAGAATATACAGTAGGAACTAACACTCCTAATGATTTTATAAGAAAAACTTACTTGAAAATTCATGTAAAAGGCAAGTATGTCTATTCTTACGACGTTATTTCTGAAACGGGCATTCCGGAGAAAATAAGAAAACAATTGGAAATAGCAGATAAATAAAAGAGCCTACTCTTATGAGTTGGCTCTTTCGTTTCTTATTTTATAAAACTTCAATAGTTACGTACATTGAAAAACAGATAGATTTTACTTTTGTAACCCATTAATAATTGTATCTGTATTCCATTTCATCATTTTCAAATAAGTATCTCCATCCTCACCTGATTTACCTAGTGAGCCTGTAAAAATTGTACCTGCAATCGGTACGTTTGTTTCTTTTGAAACAGTTTCCATACTACGTCGATCTTCACTTGTTACATCAATTCCAACGAATGGTTCATCTAAAAAGAATATCTCCGCCTTTTGCGCTAACGCTCTCGCTAAAAAAACACGTTGTTGTCCGCCTGAAAGCTCACCAATTTGACGATTTTTAAACTCCTCCATTCCAACTTTTTTTAAACATTCAAATGCCCAATCCCGATGCTCTTTCTTTGGTCTTTTCATCATACCTAAAGATGGATACGTTCCGATTAGTACCACATCTAAAACTGTAATAGGAAAATCCCAATCTATATCACTTCTTTGTGGTACATACGCAATACATTTTCTAACGCTCCGAATATCTTCTCCAAGAATCCGAATATATCCCTTATCATTTGGGATTAAATCTAAAATAGCTTTCATTAAAGTAGATTTCCCCGCTCCGTTTGGACCAATAATTCCAACGAGTTTTCCCTTTTCAATCTCAAAGGAAACATTTTGGACCACTTGATTCCCTTGGTATGATACAAATAAATCTTTAACAATTATAGCCTCAGCCGTTTTTTTATGCATCTCCCCTTCTTTTTTTTGTCAGTGTAATTATTTTGCGCACAGGCAACTTCTAGGCAAAAAAATATAACATGAATTTACATCCACACCTAAGTTTCCTTAAGGAAACTTTTTTATACGAGTCAAATTATATAAGCTATATGCAAATTTCCAAATTATTTTTTACTAATTTATGAATATACAATGAAAATAATTATCACTATTAAACAAAATATATTATTCATTCTATGATTTTCTGAAAAGGATATTACTACAAAAAATTAACAATATAATATATAAACGAAAGAGCCAACTCGTACGAGTTGGCTCTTTCTCTACTTAACAATGAAGACAATCTTTCTCCCCTACTTGATAAACTTTCAGATGTTCCTGTTCCTCTAAGCGCCTCGCATTATATCCTTCTAGAGATGCCCTAGCGACACTCGAACATACTTTATACGACTGTATTCCTTCTATTTGAGAATATCATTAGGCTAATCATTCAATACAGTCTACAAGCACCTATGATTACATCAATAAAAAAGAATTCAAATTAACTCCAAACAACACCTCGCCTCTCGTATTCCATTCTATATTCAACGGCGGCTGCGATTTTGGAGCTTGCGAATCTTTCCGTAATCCAAAGTCCCAAATCAAGTCCTGAAGTAACTCCTCTTGCAGTGATAATATTGCCTTGATCTACAATTCTATAACGAAGATGCTCTGCCCCGTATTCACTGATTTCATTCTGCGCCAAATGATGCATCGTCGCCTTTCGACCATTCAATATACCAGAGGCAGCTAGCAGCATACCTCCTGTACAAACTCCAGCAACGATCGTTCCTGCGTTGTGCATCTCTTGAATCATTTCGGTCAGGGTTCCAAGCTCTGCTTGCTTTCGTGCCCCATGTTCAGCTTTATGATTCCAACCACCACCAGGCACAATTAACAAATCTGGGCGATTATCCATTCGTAAAAAATCATTTACTTTAACCGTAACTCCAAACGAAGTAGTAACTTCTAGTTTTGGTTCACTCGATACTAGTTCAACCGTAAATGGAGCCCCTTCTTCTATTGCTCTTTTGAGTACCTCAAACGGTGCGAAAGAGACAAGCTCTCCAAAACCGCCAAACAATACAATTTGTATTTTCATTTTTAGAACACCTCACATACTTTCTTTTGTGAATCGTAGACATATAAAATGATTCGGTGGTTATGTAATTCATTTACAAAATCCTCATCTAATAGAAAATACCCTGTATAGCTAAACAAATAAATCCCGGATTAGGAGAAAAAATGTTATCTACAAATTAACAATGAAGACAATCTTTCTCCTCTTATTTTATAAACTTTCAAATGTTCCTCTAATTCTCTCACATCACCTAATAAGCTCATCGTCTTTTTAACAAAGTTCCAATTTAAACTACCAGATAACCACAAAAGTGAAGAAAGTCTTTTATAATCATTTGAAGTTAAAATATTATTAGCTTTATATCCTTCTAAAAATGCCCTAGCAACACTCGAACATACTTCATGTGACTCTATTCCTTCTGTTCGAGAATACCATTTTATTAAAAAGGCTAGTCCTTCAATGCGATCGACATAACTAATGGATTCAAAATCTACAATTCCTTGTACACATTGACTTGAGTCCCATATGACATTTAAAGGGTTTAAATCTGTTTGTACGATAAACTCTAAGTCACTCGTATTTGCGCACTCTATATGATATTTAGCAAGATCTATATACTCCCGCAATTCCTTACATGCGCTTCTCTTATTTTCTAACATATTAATAAACTCAATATACCCATCCAAATGAGATTTCTTTTGAAAAATCGAGCTTGGAAATGTACTAGAAATATCATGGATCTTTCTTGCTTCCTTTCCGAAGGCTTTTGCGATATCTTCTGTACAATGTGTAATATGTGCTCCTTCAATCCAATTAGCCAATACAAATCGGTACTGTTCATCATTCCAAGTGACAAACGTAAATGACTCTCCCGCCCTATTCTTGTTAATTCGCATAAAAGGAATCCCATGCTCATTTAAATAATACGTAAACCGTACTTGCTCTATCAGTTGTTCATTTGATAACGCTCCAAAAGCTGGATTAATTATTCGCTTGCTATTAATAAACCGTGCCGAATACCGCTTTCCATTCACCATAATTTTATAGTGTAAATCCGTATTCCAGCTATTATTATGTAATTCTTCTTCCACTACTAATGAATGGATTTCTTTAAAATAATTCATTAATACATCTTTTATTATGTGTTTCACCCTATTCTCCTTTCATACAAAAATGAGAGAACCGTCATTCTTTCTATACTCTAACTTGTTTAGTATCATTTTTAGGAACTTCAAGAGCGTAATTCTATCGTATTCCTTCATGATAATACTAGTCTACTAATCTCTTTAGTTGTTCTATGTTTTCTGAAGTTTTTTTCTGACAATCTATCCACAGTAATTATTATGTCACAAACAAAAAAGCCGCATTTGCGGCTCATGAACTTATAGTACTAACACATGCCTTAGTTAAAAGACTTACCGTTTAATCGCATCAACAATTAGCGATGGAAAACCAAGTTTATCGCCTCGATTTCTAGAATCATATCTTTTTGAACGGAAGATAACACCATCGTTCGCATCCCATTCGTTATAATAAAATTGTCCATTTTCATCACAATACTCAAGTAAAACTACTTCAAATCCAGCAGTTTCAAACATTTTCGTTACTGTTTTATAATTATGAACAATTTTATGACTTGCAGCCGGATGGTCTTTCGGTCCAGGTCCGCCTACTTGAACTATATTTTGGTATGTTTCATCTTGGAAAAATGCATCAGGGACGCCGCACCGAATATGACCTGATGGTTTTAAAAATTTATAACAAATTTCAGCTGCTTTTACACCTTCTTCAAAAGTAAGATGCTCCCATACATGCTCTGCCAAAATAGCTGAAATAGAATTATGTTCAAATCTTTCTTCCCATGTAGTTTCAACCAATAAGTTAAGTTCTTCTTCTTTAGTTTGAATCCAACCCGGATTATTGTTAAATACTCCAGCTCCAACTACTACCTTAATTTCGTCTTGTTTTATTACCATCACTTTCACCTCATAAGAATTTCAACTCATTAATCTTTTCTTTGTTTACTATAAATTTTCCTTCTTCAACTAAACTACCAGTTCGTTCAATTACAGCTTTGATTTCTAATTGACCTTATTCATTTACTAAACTATTACACCTATAAAAATCATTCTTACTTAATTCAAAAATCATGTGTTACACTTCCTTCTTTAAACAGTTTTATTCTAACTTTACTTATTTATCAGAATATTACCCATTCTTTTTTGGTAGTAGATTTAAATCCATGTACTAAGTAAATGGATATGTAATGAAATATATAGTAAAAAAAGAGCCGATCTCCTATATAACAATGAGATTGGCTCTTCCCTTTATTTATTCACCTGTTGCAGAAAATCGTTTCATACGTTCACCGATTTCATCGCGAACACGTTGAAATTCAGACCACTCTTTTCCTGCTGGATCATCAAATCCCCAGTGAACACGATTCACATGTGGAGGGGTAGATGGACAAACAGAATCCGCATGACTACAAAGGGTAACGACTAAATCAGCGTTATTTAAAATGTTTAGATCAATCATATCTGATGTTTGATTTGTTATGTCGATATTTACTTCTTCCATCGCTTTAATAGCATTTGGATTTACTCCGTGCGCTTCGATGCCTGCAGAATAGACATGCCACTTATCTTCTAAATATTTCTTCCCCCAAGCTTCTGCCATTTGGCTTCGGCATGAATTTCCTGTGCATAAAAAGTAGATTGTCTTTTTGTTTTCCATGTTGTTTTCCACCTTTGTTTTTAAATTTAGACTGGTTGGTCATTGAAATATTTACGCTTAAACCAAAAAGCGACATTTACAAGCGCAATCATTACAGGTACTTCGACTAACGGTCCGATGACGGCTGCGAATGCTGCACCTGAATGAATACCAAACACACCAACTGCTACAGCAATCGCTAACTCGAAGTTATTACTACCTGCTGTAAATGCTAATGTTGTTGTCACCGGATAATTTGCACCAATTTTTCTTCCCATAAAGAAAGAAACGAAAAACATCACGATAAAATAAATGAATAACGGGATCGCTATTCTTACTACATCTAGTGGTACGCTAACAATCATTTCTCCTTTTAAAGAGAACATGATGATAATCGTAAATAGCAATGCAATTAATGTAAGCGGACTAATCTTAGGTATAAACACCTTCTCATACCATAGTCTTCCTTTTAACTTCACGAATACAAATCGTGTCAACATACCTGCAATAAAAGGGATTCCTAAATAGATAAATACTGATTTCGCAACTTCTGCCATTGTAATACTAACGACAGCCCCTTCAATTCCTAACCATTCCGGGATTACTGTTACAAACACGTATGCATAAACCGAGAAGAACAACATTTGGAATACAGAATTAAAAGCAACTAAACCAGCTGCATATTCTTTATCACCATCTGCTAGATCGTTCCAAACAATTACCATTGCAATACAACGTGCTAACCCGATCATAATGAGTCCCACCATATATTCTGGTTTATCAGGAAGAAAAATAATTGCTAAAACAAACATAAGTACCGGACCAATAATCCAGTTTTGTATTAATGATAGAGCTAACACTTTTACATCTTTAAATACCCGGCCCATTTCCTCGTAACGAACTTTCGCTAATGGCGGATACATCATTAAAATTAAACCAACAGCAAGCGGAATAGACGTCGTTCCAACTTGTAATGTATTCAGCCCGTCTACTACACTAGGAAACACAAATCCTAAACCAATTCCAACAGCCATCGCTAGAAAAATCCATAGTGTTAAATATCGGTCTAGAAAAGATAAACGTTTCATTTTATCCCCCTTCTCCTATTAACAACAAGAATTTTTAGCTACCTCATTAGAAGTCGTGCAACAAGATGACTCTTCTATTTTGTGAACATCACTATCTGCTTTCGTATAAAAGAACTCCCACTCGTTACCATCGGGATCCGTTATCCAAAACTTATCTTGTACCGCATAGCAACAAGTAGTATCCATCTCATCACGTGCAAAAAATCCTTCCTTTTCTAACCTTTCTTTATGAAATGTGATTTCTTCAGCTGTATCCACTTGGAAACCAAAATGATTCACCTGATTTCCATTCACTTCATCTCGTACATTCAGCGTGAAATTAAGTCCTGGCGTCTCTAATAAAAATTTTGCATAATCCGTTTTCACTTTAACTGGTGATACACCAAATACCTTTTCGTAAAATTCAATAGACTTCTCTAAATTAGTAACGTTTATACCGACATGAACATATCTCATAGTTAATCCTTCTCCTTTACATGCTATTAATCAATTTTTTTTGATTAATAGCGCAAAATTTTAACAACAGCTACCTTTTCCTGTTTTTCTAAAGATACAGCATAGTTCTTCTGATAATAAATTATTTACTTCCGCATCATTTAAATCATAATAACTCCACGTACCTTTTGTTTCTTTTACAATTAAACCTGCATCTAATAAAATCTTCAAATGATAGGACAACTTAGATTGCGTCATTTCAAAAATCTCTGTTAAATCACATACACACGTCTGGCCTCGCTGGCAAAGTTCATACATAATCTCTAAACGTTTCTGATCAGCTAAAGCTTTAAACTTTTTCTCATATAACTGAAAATCTTGTGCCAACAAAATTCACTCTCCCTTCATCAAGTTTTTTTGATATTTATAGTATATACGCTGATTAATTCTTTATGCAACTAGTTAATCAAGTTTTTTTGATTAATATAAAACTCTCTTTTTCACCACAACAGAATCTAAAAGTTATTAAAAACGTCATCTTCTCTAATTTAACTTATTTAGAAAGGATAGCGTTTTTTGCTTTATAAATAGCGTAGCAATGTGACAGTACCTCCTATTGCAGTTTCATAATCATTTCTCTGTCCCTCTTATTCTCCACTATTTTTGGGGCTTGAACAGTTAAAGATATAAGCTGGTGGTACATTTCTAAGCTCCCTTTTCACATCTATTCTATTAAAAAACTGATTAAGAAAACTCTTCTTAAATTTAGTATATTGAAAAGTAATAAAATTCCCACCCTCCTTTAAAATTTCGGTAGTAGTTAATAATATTTTTTTTGAAACATTTGGGGGCAAACTAGAAAAAGGAAGACCAGAAACAATATAGTCTGCATAAGGAATACAATAGCCCTGTAAATACTCGTCGATATTTTCCGCAGACCCTAATACAATGAATACATTTTTCTCTTTTTTATATTTTTCTTTCAATAATAAATAAAACTCTTTATTATTTTCCACTAATAAAAGAATAGTATTCGAGCTTCGTTTTTCAAGCAATTTATTAGTAAATACACCCGTACCTGGCCCATATTCAACAATATATTTAGCGTCCTTAAAATTGATACTTTCCACCATTTTATCTGCAAGAAACTTTGAACTTGGAAGTACTGCACCGACGTTTCTTGGATTCGTTATATATTGAGATAAAAAAGACATAGGCTTCATATTTAATCACTCCAATAGTTTGAAATTCAAACCTAAAGAAACTAGAGTGACATCCTTAAGATTTGAATAAGCTCTCTAAAAATAGTTTGCCTTAAAGGACATACCTTATAAACACTCCCTCTCTCCCCTTTACCCTAGTTTTTTCAAACGTCAGATACAGAGAACCAGGAAAAGGTAGGTACAGAAAACCTTATATTTCTCGTTCATATTTCAAAGAAAACTTATAGGATTACCCGTAAATATACGCATACTTGCGGTCATTTCCATGAAAAATTCGTCGGTGCAACGTATTGTACGGCTAAACTTGCTACATAATTGGATTTACAATCATTATGTCCTTACATTTTCATATTTCGTACAACCTGATCGTCTTTTCATCCATAGCGCTTTTAAAGTTACTTTTCCTACTACAGCCCATTTTATATATCACAAATCGAGTCTTTTTTTAATATATGAAACAATTACATAAAAGTTACGAAGATCTACACAAATAATAATCACACAAGATCATCACTCCTAATAAAAAGAACATTTATTCTCGTTTAAGGTTTTCATGAAAATTTCAGTTGAAATATTTCTTATATAGAAAACTTATAATTTCTCCCTAAAAAAAAGAAAAAAGGAGTGGTCAAACCCACTCCTTTTAACCACCTATCCCTGATTCCTCTGCGCCTCCCTAAACTCCTCCTTCACCTTCTCTAACAGCCCTTCTTCCGTAATTAATCGATACGCTGTATTTGCTAATGTTTTTGCTGATGTAATTAATGCTTTATCTCCTAGTTCTGAACGGGCTGCTTCCCTAAATTCATTCGTATGAGCAATTAAGTCATCTGGACCGATTTTAATGTACGGGTGAATGGTCGGTATGACTTGGCTTACGTTTCCTGCGTCGGTTGAACCGATGCCAATTCTTTCTTTTCGATTTACGTCTTCACCGAGTAGTTCTAGTTCTTCCGCTACGACGTCGTTATATGTTTTTGTTACGAGTAGTTCATCGATTTCATTTTGGAATTGATGAATTTTCACTTTTGCACCAGTTGCTAATGCAGCTCCCTCTGCGATGTTTCTTACTTTTTCTGTTACTTCCACACATCTTTTTCTCGTTGCTGCACGGATGAAGAACCTTGCTGCTGCGTAATCAGGAATAATATTAGGTGCTTTTCCGCCCTCAGTAATGACACCATGAATTCTCACATCTGACGGAAGCTGTTGGCGAAGCGCATTAATACCGTTATACAGCTGAATAACCGCATCTAATGCGTTAATTCCTTCTTCTGGTGAAGCTGCGGCGTGAGCTGTTTTTCCGTAAAAATGAAAATCTAGTGGATCGACTGCTAGTGATGGACTCGTTGTCGCTGTTTTTCCGCTCGGATGAATCATAAGCGCCGCATCGATGTTTTTAAATAAACCAGCCTTTACATAACTCGATTTCGCGCTACCATTGGGACCACCTTCTTCGGCCGGAGTACCGAATACGACAACTTCTCCGCCGATTTCTTCAAGCGTTTCTGATAATGCAATCGCAGCTGCAACGCTAATTGTGCCAATTAAATTGTGACCACACGCATGACCGAGTCCCGGTAAAGCATCATACTCAGCTAAAAATGCGATAACTGGTCCTTTTTTCCCTGAACTTTTTCGCGCGATAAAACCTGTTTCATGCCCAGCTATATTATGTTGCAATTGAAACCCCGCACTTCCTAGTAATAAACTTAACGTTCTTGATGCGTAAAATTCTTGATTACCAATCTCCGGATTCGCATGAATGTCATGACTTGTTTCTATGTACTTTTCCTTATTTCTTTCTATACTCTCTTCAATTGTTTTTCTTTGTGACGTTACTCCTGTCGCTCCCATTTTTCTTCCTCCTTTTATTTTCACGTAAAAAAGCCTCTTTCTAAAAAGATAGAAAGAGGCTTTGAAATATACATTCAAAAATGAGCTTCTTTCTTATCTCTCAAGTTACCTTGCTGGAATTGGCACAGTATTCATATAGAATCCGCTGCCGAGGTATCGTAGGGCCAGTCCCTCCACCTCTCGTGATAAGAATTTTCATAAAATTATATTAAATTATTTTCATTCTAAGTTCATTCCGACTAAAAGTCAAGGAATTCCTATCCGAATTTACCGAATATCTAAAAACCCTTTTAATACACCCATTGTTTCCGGTGCTTGAAGCCTTGCACATATGTACGGAAATTCCGTACTACCTTCAAACATCATTTGAGATGTGAGCGGTGCCCCTGCCCAAAAGATTTCGTCATCGATTAATAGGAACGGGAATGCTTTATTTTGCCTTTGTAACTTTATATTTTTTAATGGAACTGGTCCATCACTATAAACTGTCACTTGTGCATTCGTACGCATTAACGCTTGCCATACTCGTTTATCTACTTGCCTTGTACTTGGAAGGGAAATGATAATTTTTCGTTTTGCCGCTAAAATATCTTTTAATAACCCTTTCGGCTCTTCAAGATTCATTTCCATAAACCAGCGTAATCGTTTCGAAATTTTCCGCTCCCACAATTGTCTTGATGTCGTGCGATCATACACATCTCCGTGACGTTCTATATGAGCTGTTAATTGTGACAACGCTTGTTTTCTCGAAAGATTTTTACGCATATAATGGCAATCTGATAATTGAATGAACTTCCCTCTCGCTCTCGTTACTGCTACATTTACGAGGCGATGGTTTTTATGATCAAAGAATAACACACCAGGTCGTTCTTGCGGATAACTATCCACCGTATCAAATATCATCATATCTCTTTCAGACCCTTGAAACTTATGAACTGTCGCCGCTAAAACTGGTATGTGTTGATATTTCGTTTTCTGCAACAGTTCTCTAATACAAGTTGATAAAAAACGGGATTGCGCTCGGTACGGTGTAACAACACCGATAGATTGAACACCGTCTAACAGTCCAATTAACATCATTTGCATCGCCACTAAACCAGACATAATATTAAAACGCGAACCTGAAGCAGCATCTTTTAAAGAAAATGCTCCCATTAAGCTCGTATCAAATAAAACACTCGCCTCATTCGCGAACGGTTGCAATCGCGCAAGTTCTTTACGCTCTGAAACAGATGGATGATCGTATACTCTATTTTTATAAATAAATGAATTTGTAAACTTCGATATATCCGTATGCATCCGTCTTTGTTCCTGCAACATAAAAAGGTTGGGATGTGCTTCTGATTTATTTACAGAATCAACAATGCCTGCATGGTAAAACATATCTTCCCCGAGCCATTTTCGAACGAGTTCATGGTTCGCCATTGCGATCGGAGGTAACTGTAAAAAGTCACCACAAACGACGATACGTTTCCCAAGTGAAGCTGCTAACGCGATTTGCGGAACATATGCCATACTTACTTCATCTACGACAACTAAATCAAATGTACGCTCATAAATAAGTGAATCAATGGCACATTTCGATAAAGTCGCACCGATTACTTTCGCATTTTCAATGTATTCTTTTTCTACTTCTTTAATTTTCGCTTTTTGCTTTCGAAGATCACTTTCAATCTCTTGTATACGCTTCTTATCAGCAGAAGTCGCTTTATATGATAAAATCTTTTCACGAAGATCTTGTCGTGTCTCTTCTAAATAGAGTCTTTCTTCTCCCCAAGATCCGTTCGTCGTTTCAACTAACTTCGACGCAAGTAACGTTTCATGATTTCGTATATGTTCATGTTGACTATAACCGTAACGAACAATTTCGCCAGGCGTCCATTTCTTTTTCTTCTCAATTTGCTTCGTTACTTCACTCATTAATACGTCCACTGCCGCATTACTATGAGCTAACACAAGTACCGATTTTCCTTTTTGATAGTGAGCCGAAATTATACGTGATAAATTGTATGACTTCCCTGTTCCCGGTGGTCCCCACACGTACGTTGTCGGATTGTAAAATGAACGATACGCCAATTCATTTTTCGTATTTTTCATTTTCTCAATATGCTTTGGACTGCTCGTTCCATCTACAAGACGTTTTATACGATTACGTTTCAGCTTATCCTTATGTGCTTCTTTCAATCGTTCTTGCAGCTGTTCTAGTAGTTGCCACGGTTCACTGTATAAAACTGCTTCTCGTATTTCACCTTGTATATAATCATTTAATTTCAGTTCTATTTCTAATCCATGTACAGATAATACTTCCCCTGTCACTTCTTCGCCATCGAACTCAATTCGAATTGGTGAACCTTCCGGTAAGCTTACTTCCGAAATAAGCTGAAATACGTATACTGTACTCTCATAATCTGTATATAAGAAACGACCGTTAATGATAGAAATTTTACTACCACCTATCGTTTTCCAATGTTTAATTTCATATGCTAATGCATAATGCCACTCTTTCATCGTTTCTGATAATGAAGGAGTTTGAGTAGTTGTATTCATCGTATAATCTCCTTCCTTCTCCCCAAACATACTTTCTCACTATACCATATAACGCTCTAAAATTTGTAAGGTTTTTATCTTGCATATTTTCTTAATTTTCAATAATATATTGTGTATAATTTTCAGAAAGAAGGAATCTACATGCCAGTTAGAAGAATCGAACACGTTGGACTTATGGTTGCAAACTTAGAAACATCTATCGCATTTTATGAAGAAGTAGTCGGCTTACAGCTCATTAAACGTATGGGGCACCCAAACCCAGACTTAAAACTCGCTTTTTTAGGTGTGGAAGAATCAAAAGAAACGATACTAGAACTAATTGAAGGCTACAACTCTTCTCTTCCGGCAGAAGGAAAAGTACATCATATTTGCTTTAAGGTAGATTCGTTAGAAGATGAAATCGAAAGGCTAAAGAAACACAAAGTAACCTTTTTACTAGGAGAAGAAATTGAAACATTACCAGATGGAACACGTTACATATTTTTCGCTGGTCCTGATGGAGAATGGATTGAGTTTTTTGAGACGGAGAGATAAACAGAGCCGGGATTCCGGCTTCTTTTCTATTACAAGTATGAATTAACGTCTATTCCAGTTCCTTACACAATAAAAATTAGAACTCCACTCAGTTTTAGCAATAAGCATTGAGTTAGGGGGGAAAATGATGAACACTGTTTTTATTCTTGTTTTTTGGGTACTTATACTATTTCCCATGCTTTATATAATCCTGATAAAGAAGTGGAATATAAAAGTAGCTGCCGTATTTGTTGCAAGAATCCTATTAAGTATTATCTTTTTCATAAATGGAATGGTTTTAGGACTGCAACGCAATTGGATAGATCCTCCCTATGAAACAGAGTGGGATTTCTTTATAAAGTCTTTGCTAAACGGGAAAGCTGAAGCACTTTTACACTTGTTACTTCTAATTATTCTTGTCATATTCGACTTAATAATCTTATTTTATTATAGAAATAAAAAGAAATAGAGTGTTTCCCCTGTTTCTTTTCTTACTGAGGTATCGCCACATACCTATCAAGCTAAGCGTTCAAAATATCCCCCAAATGTAAATTCTATCTCTTCATAATTGTTCTTGAAAATTCCACCTCCACATAGTCATTTTTCAAGGATGATGGAGCATTATAGATTCTTTATCTTAATGTCTCATAAAAAATGTTTTAGACTACAGAAAAATAATTATAGTGTAAAAAGATATTTTCTGTGTAGTGTAAAACATTTAAAAATCCTCCCAGGAAACCTGAAAGGATTTTTTTCTTTACATAAGTGGGATTATTGGATTATTAATTGTTACTTATTTTTTTGAAATGGATTGGTGTTCCTTTTTCTGATGAAATGACCCCTTGCTCAGTCTGTGACTTTTCTATGATTTCTTGCTGTTCTCTTGTTATAACAACATAGGGGTCTCCATTAATACCTTCAGGTGGCCTTGATTTTATCTCAAACTGATACTGTCCATTGGCAGCTAATACCTCTCCATTATTATAATTGATAATAATATCATCAATTGGATATTTATTAATTTTATACGTTGCAGATTTTCCAATTCTTTGTTCTTTTGTAATTTGTTTTGATTCTTCTGCATGTGCGTTTAGTAAAGTTAGTACTGAAATAGCAGCTATTGTAACAAATCCAATTGCAGACCAACGATAAGATTTCTTTTGGAATTTTTTAATCATAAGAATTCTCCGTTTCAACGTTTTTTTATTTCTACTTAAGTTCGCTAAGCTGGGCGCTTGATAATAACCTGAATAGTGTTCTAAAAGGCTAATAATGGTATGACCATATGCAAGTTGTTCCTTTGAATCTATATATATAAGAGCAAATGCATCACACGCTAGTTCCTGGTCTTCCCGCATGCATGAGTAGGCATACCAAAGAATTGGGTTAAACCAATTTAGAATCAATAAGCCATGCATAATCCAATTCACACCAACATCTCTTCGCTTGATGTGAGCCAACTCATGATGAAAAATGTACCGTAACTGTTGCTCATCTAGTACTTTCATATGTACACTTGACAATAACACTTTTGGTTGAATGAATCCGAACACAGTTGGACTTGAAATCTTCCCGGCTAACAATAGTGGGATATCCTGCTGAACGGACATAGACTTTTTACAGTCCTCAAAGATTTCGACAACCCTTTGATCTATAATAACAGGTTGTTTTTTTATATAGATTAATAAACGTCTATTCATAATGAGAGTAGCTAAGCTCAGTATTACAACTCCAGCAAACCAAATATATAAAATGATCGTATAAATTGAAAACCCCTTATCATTTTGCTTTTCATTATTCTGTGCTTGTTTCTTATTTTCCTCAGCTATTTGTGATGAACCAGGTGCATAAGTATTTTCTTTTGTGGTGACCTTTGTATCGTCTATATCTGTCTTTGCTTGTATATGTTCTTTTGAAGGAGAAACAGTTATAGAATCTTGATGAAAGCTAACTAAAGTTCCCGTACTGTAAGAAAGGATAGAATAGATACTATAGGAACTATTCGGTGACCATGGCAATAAAAGCCTTACAATCAATATCAACCATAGCATGTACTGCCAGCGTGGGGTCAGCTTGTTTCTTAGCAGGATTTTGACACATAAGATTAAACCAACTACTATACTTGCCATAATAGATGTTTCTATTACCCAATCAAAAAATCGAGGTAGATAGACATTTACAAACATATCTATCATTACTACTTATCCTTCCTTTGATTTTCCTCAGTCTTCTCATCCAGAATGCGTTTGAGTTCATTAATATCTTCTGAAGAAAGTTTTTCTTCTTTTAAGAAATTCACAAGTAAAGGCTTAAATGCTGCACCATAGAAGCGTTTGAGAAGCGATTTTGTTTCTACATGTAAATAACTATCTTGTGACACTAAAGGATAATAGGCATACATACGCCCTTTATCCTGATGGTAAGAAACAGCTTCTTTTTGGACTAATCGATTAATTAGCGTTCGAATCGTTTTCGGTTTCCAGTCCATCATTACCTCTAGCGCTTCAATCACTTCATTTGCCGTTTGAGGAGATTTTGACCAAAGAACTTTCATAATTTCCAATTCAGCTTCCGATATTTTAGGCAATTCTTTCATTATTTAAAATCCCACCCTCTTATATTACATTTGTAATCTACAAACAAATATTACAAGCGTAATCCTGGAATGTCAATCTATTTTTTGAATAATCAATGCACAGGTGATATTCAGAAAACAACAGAGATAAGCTATTCTTTCTGTAGAATCATAGAAAGGATGGCGATGGTGTATTTGCTCTATTTGTCCCATATCAATGCGAGAGAGACAACATTATTTATTATTCGCCAAAACAGTGACAAAAACGGACCTGTTATCAGGTCTTTTCTTGCATTTTCTCTGTTATACTCCTTTAAAAACAGCTTAAGTCATACAACCTTCGTTATTCCTAGTTACTAAATATTAGTTATGTTCATAATTTTGTAACATGTATAGATGGGTATATGTATTATAATCAACTTAGCAAATTACAAATAAATTTGCATTTCCTGTGCCCCTTACCTCCCAGTAAGGGGCGTACCCTTTTATAAATAACTATTTCAGTACAATTTTTTTCACAGTACTTTCACGTCAATTTCACAAATTTAAGAACTCTCATACGTTACAGGTATTATATACCGATACACGAACCCCTATCTATATAGGGATATTTTTTTGCGAGATTCCCCTCACCATCAATTTAAGAATTTAAAAAAGAAGGGAATTACCCCCCCTCCTTTTTACTCTTGCTCCGACTGTCGGAATTATTTAATATACCCACGATTCAGTTCCGTTAATTTTTCATTGATGCTAAAAATTCTTACTCTAATATCTTTAACACCAGATGCTTGAAGTCTGTTCTTGTGCATTTCCGCGTATTTTTCAGCATCTTGTTTTTCTTCAAATACATAGATGCCTCCAGCTTCTTTTGTTTCTTGATTCTCTGTCCATATTTTCCAACGAAATCCTTCTTCTTCATTAATACTTTTTGCTAAATCCCAAAATGCTTTTTCCATTTCTTCGCCATAAGGACCTTCAAACGGAAAATCAACTTGTAATAGATATGCCATTTTCACTCACCCTTATTTTCGATATTGTCCAACGTGGATTTCACTGGAAGTTTCTTTGATTTGATAGCTCCCAGATAAAAGCTTCCTTGTCTAACTAATCAGCAAAAAAACTTGTAGGAATCATTATCTAGAGTTTTATTTTGCTCTACCGATTTATCCTCTCGATAGCTTCCGCGCTTGTATCTACACGTTTAACGAAAAAAACTAATAGTAGTGCAACAACATTCATGCCAAGCGCTACATAGAATGAATATTGAATTCCGGATAATAAAGCCTTCTGAGTTAATATTGCCTTCGTAGCTTCTGTGAAGGTTGTTGGATCTACATCAGCCATTAGACTTTCAGCTTTTGTTTTTGTTACAGAATTCATAATTGTAACAAGAATAGCAGTACCAATCGAACCGGACACTTGTTGAGCTGTATTATTAACAGCTGTACCGTGCGGATTTAAGCGAGTTGGCAATTGATTAAGGCCATTTGTCATAAGCGGCATCATCACCATCGCCATCCCAAACATCCGCAGTGTGTAAATAAGAATAATATGTGTGTGACTAGAGCCGATTTGCAGGTTTGCCAGCATATAAGTTGAAACAGCTGTAATGGAAAGTCCTACTATACCAAGAATCCGAGGGCCATATTTATCAAATAGTTTACCTGTAATTGGTGACATAACTCCCATTATTATCGCACCTGGAAGCATCATCAGCCCAGAGCTCAGCGGCGAAATACCGCGGACGTTTTGTACATAAGCTGGTGTTAAAATCATACCCGAAAACATGGCCACTGCGTTGACAATTGCAATTACAGACGCAAGTGCAAACATTGGGTACTTGTAAACACGTAAATCCAATAACGGCTCATTCATTTTTAATTGACGGATAATGAAAGTAATTAGGGCAATAGCGCCTATGATTAAGGTTGTTAAGACAACTTTATTCGTCCAACCACCTGAGCTTGCAGAACTGAATCCATATAACAAACCGCCAAAACCGACAGAAGATAATAGTAATGAGAGATAATCAAGTTTTGCATTTTTGTTTTGTTTCATGACATTCTCCGATTTCCAAATCCCTAACAGTAAGCTAATGATTGCTAACGGTAAAATCATTTCAAAAAGCAAACGCCAGTCATAATACTCTACAATATAACCCGATAGTGTCGGTCCAATTGCTGGAGCTGTAATCATAACTAATCCAAAAATCCCCATTGCTGTTCCCCTTTTTTCTCTTGGAAAGCTTACTAGCATAATATTCATTAACAAAGGCCCCATGACTGAAGAACCTGCTGCTTGAACCATCCGGCCAGTAAGTAATAAACTAAAGTTCGGTGCTAAAGCCGCTAAGGCCGTACCAAGAATAAAAATCACCATAGATGTAATAAATAAGCTCCTATTGGAGAAGCGGGTTATTAAAAATGCTGATGCCGGAATTAATATACCACTTACAAGCATATACCCTGTAGAAAGCCACTGGATCGTTGAATAATCTTTAATGTCTAAATCCTTCATTATTGATGGCAAGGCTACATTTAAAAGCGAGTTATTTAGAAATGAAACAAATGCCCCAATAAAAAGTATTACAAGCATTAAATATGGTGGTTTTCTTTTATGTAATGTTTCACTCATATATTCATTTGCCCCTTCATTATAAATTCCATTGGTTAGTTTAAATCGTTTGCATATCTGCACAAGAATACATTGTCCTTGCAGTATTTTGCCAAACTCTTCGAATGGATATTCTCTTTTTCGCAATTCTACTTGCTCAACATAACATTTTAAAATCTTTTTTATTGATTAAACCTTTATAAACATTTAAATAAGATTTTGAATGAATATTTAAACACGTTTGTTAACCGAAATAAAATTAGGCTGAAATAAACAAAAGGAGCAACTGAACATACCCTTCTAAAATAAAGTGAAACTTTAATCAGTGGGACTTTTACAGGCAGCCCAACCCCCATCTAGCTGCTTTGCTTTCGCTGAATTTTGAGGTGGAGGTGTCTTACTGCCCACAAATAGCGGGATAAATCAACAAGACCACACACCCATTTCTTTAAATACGGGCTTGTAAATCTAGTTATGTAACCATCCATAAAAAGGAATATTACATAGGCTAAGTCTAACATTACATTTTTAAAGTGAGGGGAATAAGCTTATGCACCAATATTGGTATTTGAATTCAAAGGGAAACGGGGAGCAATATAATAACCAAATTTCAATGTCATCATTATATTCACAGCCCCAAATAACTAAAGCTGAGGGAATGAATCGTCTGAAGGTTCCTGAGAATTGGAGTTGTCGAGTCTATCCATTTGGTTGGGATTCACCAGCCAATTATACGGGTTTCAATCCCCATCCCCCTCCCTTCTCTTGGAGTCAGCCAATCCATTATGTAGGGATGATGCCCCAAGGAAATCCTGCTAATTGGACTCCATTACCAGGCCATGCAGGTTTTAATTTTCAAAAACCTCCCTTCCCTTGGGCCCAACCATTCAATCATACAGGGATGTTCGCACAAGGTCATCTTCCCGCTTTACTATCGCCGCCAGCCAAGCTTTTTAATTTTAATACCAATAACTGGGGTGTTTTTGGAAACCCTCCAGGTTGGGGAGGACAGGTAAGTCCCATGGGATGGGGGAATAACGGAGGTAACGGTCAGCCAGGAATGCTTGGAAACTTACTTACAGTAGGAAAAGGCACCATGAATGGAATAGGAATGATTAGTAGTCTAATCGGTATGGGGAAGTTCTTCTTTTAGTTAATTAGAACGGGAGGATAGGTCCATAGCCCAGACTTAAAAACCATTTCCTTTTCCATTGATTTAATTTTCTCAAACATGCCCCCTCAATGTATTTATTGTATGGTTCCAATACTCCCTCCAAGTTCGTTTCCTCGTCTTTCAAATAATAAAACATCTATTACCTTGTATCTGATAACTTGATGGGCATGTGGTAGCACCACATGCCCATCAAGTTATACAAGTAATTTACTAGATATGATACGATCCTTAGTTCAACACTAACAATTGATAGAAAAGTAGGCATACTAAAGAAGCCTATTAAAATCTGATTTTTTCGCTAGGCAATTAGATTTATTTTAACGATATTTGCTTAACTTATATTTCGGTGATACCTTTAACCTACAGACAGCTGCACACCTCTAAGAATACCTCACCCAGTTCTTGTTGTTGTAAAATCAGTAGCATATAATCAATTAAAATAATGTAACAACCCACATTAACAACAAAAACATCAAAAAAGACATTCCAAATATGGAACGTCTTCTTTCACTTTATAAAACCATTCAATAATCCGAAATATTCTAATTAACAAAATCACACATTTAACGAAAGAAATTAGTTAATTGCATAACGCTCTTCTAACTTTTCTTGCGAAATTTAGTGGATCATCAACGTCTTCGATATTAACGTAAATCAAATTTGGATCATCACATAACCACTCATTGTGTATAGACGAAACGATTATTCCTTGTTTAATAATGGTAGCAACAAATCCATTGACTTCTTTTTGCAAGAGCGCTACCCGCCCTAGACATAATGCCCGTCCAGTTTTATTATCTCTCGATTCGAATGAGAAGGAAGTTGTTACTCTAAAACGTTTTCCTAAGATAGTTGCTTGTATTTCATCCCGATTTATTGTTGCCACGCATTTTCCACCGGCGAATCCTTCTTGACCGCCGATAATTCTTGCAAACTGTTGACAAATTAATTCATCATTAAACGCCATACCTTTAATCATCCCCCCTTTTACTGTTAGGTTATGAATGAATACGTCGGTCTGAAACGGTAATGAATCTATTCAATTACAAAAAAGATGATGGCAATCTACCAAAATCTATTAACTCAATTATTCTTGATCATTTGAATTAACTCGGCTATTATATGGTAAGACATTTTTAGAGAGCATAAAAAAGACACCCTAAGGTGCCATCCTCCGACTTGAGAATCATATCTATGTATGGAGAAATTTAGAAAAGACAAATACAAAAGGGGAGCTTCTAACTATAATTTATAGAGCTCTTATGCCATGAATTACTTACATACATATTTCCTTATTTACCGGAAGAAGAATTCCCGTTATATTATTTTCTGATCAGTCTCGTTAAAGCCATCCCAAGAAATCCAGCACCCATTCCTATTAGCCATCCAGTTTGGGCGTTACCTAACATAGATCCCACTCCTCCACCAAGAAACATGCAGCCAACGAATACTAATCCTCCAATTCCCCAATTCGGCCGTTCCATAGTTCAATCACATCCTTTCAATAAAACATATGCTTTTAGTTATCTAAACTTTCTCGCATAAGATAGTTAATTATTTTGCTTAGATTTAGCACTTTCAGGGAATTCATAAGATGCGGAGATTGAGCCATTTGAATGGATTGTAGAAGAAGAATTTAATTTTTTATATTATAATAATTTAAGAGTTGTAGAACAAATGCTTCTTCAACTAACCAACTAATAGAAGCCTGGAGATTTTCCACAATTGGGGGCTCATCCCATTGCTATCAAGTTAAGAAAAGCAAATACCCCCCAAAACGAAAATTATATGCATCATTGACTACTGTTCATGAGACGTTATGTTAACCTCACATGAATATCCTATTCATCCAAATTTGCACAAAGTTGTCCTTGCTGATGGTACAATTAAAGCCATGGAGGGTATTATGGTAATTTTTTATGTAATAACATTATTACTTATAAACGGCACTGCAATATTCTTATTTTTCTTGTCTGTTTCACCAAAAATTAAGGCTAAAAACCTATCATCAATAATGGTCTGTTTAGGGATAAATCTAATCACAAGTCCAGCGGCTTTTCTTATAGGTGGGATAGCTGATTATGCAGGTGTGGTGGCTAATTATGGAGCTTATTTTGCGGGTGAGTCGGCAACAGCCCCTCCTCTAGTTAGTCGTGCACTTTATTTTTCGGGAGGATTTCTCTTCATTCAGGGAATACCGCTTCTCATACTACTTGCAGCTTTTTGGAAGTTTGCAAGAGCAAAGAAAACAAAACAAGTATAGAAGAACATAATGAATGAGTGGATATCTTTTTAGAGTAAGGATCCGCTTTTTTCTTGCTACCAATAATAGGACGTTATGTCATAGAATGGAGTTAATATTAGAACACTGTGAGGATGATTACGTTGATAAAATTTGTAATTAGTTATGCTGCAAGTCTGTTTGCTTTTATTTTCGGATGGTTCTTGATTTCATATATTTTTCATCCTAGCTTTATTCACCCGAACGTTGTATTAGGATTCATTAAAACTATCGTCACTTATGGTAGTATACCAGCTCTTATAGCTTGTCTAATTGGGGAAGTGTTATACAGGAAAATCAAACGATGTAGAGAATTTCAATTTGGAATTCCTGTATTTATAGGACTAGCAGTTATCTATACACTTATACCATTTCTTTTTCTTTTTCCTTTTAATTTTTCGCATTTCTTTGATTTCGTTGCACCTGTTATTATGGGGTACTTAGCTTTTTATTTAGTACGTAGAAAAATATAATTAACTTCCGTTAACGATAATTATGTAAATAAGCTGTCCATATGGGCAGCTTATTTAATTTTTTCAAATACGCGATATTTTATTTGTCGATATTTTTTTAATCTTCATTATTGATTTCTATTGTACCCGTTCTAGCACTAACCTTTAAAATATTTAACAGATTATCAGGTGTCTTGATTTCCACTTCATATTCAAATTTAGATTGTGCTAAGTTGTCATCTTCTAATTCGAATTCTTTTTTCACATTAATAATTTCTCCATTTGTATGAGCTAAAGAAATTTCACGAACTTGTTTCTCTGTGTAGTTGTCATTCTTTTTTGCATAATTGTAACCCATACCATAATATCCACCAATAATAACGATACTGATTACTAAAATAGAAATTACACTTATAATTATTTTCTTTTTATGTTTTAACATTTTCATCCACTCCTTAATGATTAATCATTTATTCCAAATCTTGCTTCAAGTGCATTTTCTGCTTGCTCTAATTGATCTTCAAGTATATCTTGTTCTCTTTCTTGTATTTGATATTGTTCAACAGTTATCGTTCCAGCGTGATAACCTGCTTCTAGTTGATCATCAGATAAATCTATCTTTTCATCTAATTGGTCAATTTCTTTTTTTGCTGCTAAGTACGTATTTAAGTTATCTTCTTTTGCTCCAACTGGTTTCGTGTTATTTGTCTTTTCTACCATAGATGCGACTTCGTTTTTGAAATCTTGTGTTTGCTTAGTATCATTCATGGCAGGCCCTGTTTTGTGTAGTTCTTGTTGTAGTTGAGCACCTTCTTTTTGTAATTTATCGTTTTCTATTTTCAGTTGTTGTACTTCTGTATCGTTATCAGCTTGAGTAGAACAAGCTGTTAAGAATACACAAGACATTGCTCCAATCATCATCCATTTTCCCATTATGTTCTCCTCCCTTTACATGTGCACCTTATCCATGTCTTTATATTACTGAACAAACATTAAAGGAAGATTAATATGCAAAAAATAAAATGATATAATTAAATAGTTTCTAATCTTTCTTTAATGTCTTGGAATTATAGTGATACATATAAAGTGAAACTTTAATCAGCCCTCACCAATCGGGCGTTTACGGGCAGTTAATGCGGGATAAATAAGAAGAAAAGGAGAATGTTAATGCGAGTTCTTATTGTTGAAGATGAACAAGACTTACAAAATATATTGGTAAAACGATTAAATGCAGAATATTATAGTGTCGATGGATGTGGGAATGGAGAAGATGCCTTGGATTATATAAGCATGGCTACCTACGATTTGATTGTGCTTGACATTATGATTCCCGGAATAGATGGTTTACAAGTATTACAAAGATTACGCGCGGACAATAATACAACCCCTGTCTTGCTTCTTACAGCTAAAGATGCAATTGATGATCGCGTAACAGGACTCGACTTAGGTGCGGATGATTATTTAGTAAAGCCATTTGCTTTTGATGAACTGTTAGCAAGAATTCGAGTGTTGATGCGAAGAAAAACAGGAAATACATCTAATGTGTTTGAAATCGCTGACCTAGTGGTGGATTGCAATATGCATAAAGTAACAAGGGGAGATCGAGTTATCAATCTTTCCAGTAAAGAATTTGCTATTTTAGAATATATGATTCGTAATAAAGAAGTTGTGTTGACACGAGATAAAATTGAGCAACATGTGTGGAATTACGACTATGAAGGTGGCTCGAATATTATTGATGTTTACGTCCGCTATCTTCGTAAAAAAATTGATAGCCAGTTTGAAACGAAGTTAATTCATACAGTACGAGGCACTGGTTACGTATTGCGAGTAGAATCATGAAAAGACTATCAATAAAAATGAGAGTGACCCTGTGGTATACGGGGCTAGTTGTAATTATTATGGCACTCGTGTTAGCTTTTATTTTAACTTCTTCAGATAAAGTTTTGCTTTTTAATATGAAAAATCAATTGAAGAGCACAGTAAAAGAAAGCATTGAAGATATCGAATATAAGCATGGACGGTTAGAAATTGACGATGATTTTCAAAGCTTAGAAGATGGAGTAAACATCCTCATTTATAGTGAGCAAGGTGAGCTGCTGGCAGGACATATTCCAACAAGATTTAATAAAACGGTATCGCTTAAATCCGATGAAATACAAACCATTAAAGATGGTAATAAAGAATGGATAGTATATGATTTTCTCCATAATGTAGGTGGCGATGAGCAAGTCTGGGTTCGTGGAATAATGACCATGAATCAATTATCATCAACCATGAATACGCTTATTGTGGTAACACTCATCTCATTTCCATTACTTATTATCATTGCGGCAGTGGGAGGATATTTTATTACGCAAAGAGCGTTTCGACCTGTGCAACAAATGAGTGATTCAGCCAGTGAAATTGGTGATGGGAAAGACCTTTCGAAGAGAATTAATTTACAAGGTTCATCGAAAGACGAAATGTATCATTTAGCACAAACCTTTGACAAAATGTTTGAGCGATTGGAGACATCATTCGAAAGTGAAAAACAATTTACATCTGACGCATCTCATGAATTAAGAACACCAGCATCTGTTATTATTTCGCAATGCGAATACGCTTTATCGCAGAGGAATAATTCGAAAGAAATGGAAGAATCGTTAGAAGTAATTTTAAGGCAATCGCGTAAAATGTCCACGTTAATCTCGCAACTCTTATTATTAGCACGAGTTGACCAAGGAAAGCATAATACTTTTCAATTTGAATGTATCAATATGAGTGAATTAACGGAAATCGTTGTAGAAGAGCTTTCATTAATGGTGCAAGAAGCTTCGATTGATATAACAACTAATATAGAGGAAGACCTGCTTATTAAAGCAGATCAAACATTGATGATGCGTTTATTAATGAATTTACTAACGAATGCGATTACTTATAGCAAAGCGAACGGCATTGTGAATATGCAACTGTACCGTGATGAAACCAATATAATAGGTAAAGTCTCCGATAATGGCATAGGCATCAGCGAGCAACATATTGCGAAAATATGGGACCGCTTCTATCGAGTTGACGCAGCACGAACATCTTCAAACAATGGAAACACAGGTTTAGGATTGTCGATGGTAAAATGGATTGTCGAACTACACGGAGGAGAAATTACCGTTGAAAGTGAATTAGGAGAAGGCAGTACTTTTACATTTAAACTACCAATTGAAAAATGAGCATAGTGTATGCTCGTCTGTAGCTTCAGAATAAAGATTGATTCAAAGGCTCTCGTCAATCCTTATATAAAAGTAACTGACGCATTTTAAACATCATAAATGAACAGAGTAAAATACGAATGAGTTGCCCGTACAAATGGTATTCTAGGAGTCCTTTCTTGATTTCTTTGCACTTGCGAATTTGAAAGAAAGATTTCCATGCTTTGAACAAATTTTCAATTTTATCGTTTTGGACAACCTGTTCCGTTAAATTGATATACATGTGGAAAAAACGATCGAAATAAAACCCCAGAAATCCAAAGGTCTCTGGGGCTTCATTATATATTTAGCTCTTTTTGCTTTTTGTTTTGTTTATGTCTATACAGCAATTTTCGACTTATTAGAGAAATCACTAATAAGGCCAGGATCAGTACGAAAAGTTGCATAAATGATAAATCAAAATATTTAGCACCTGTAACTATTAAAAGTGTAGAAATCGTACCTTTTACAATGAAAAAAATAACAATCCATAATCCGCCCTTTTTCCAGTTCATTTTTATTTTCCCTTTCCTACGTTTAAATTCTTGAATGAGACACCTTAATAGAAATCTATTATATTAACAAAAAATTCCTGTCTAATTAAATGCAACGATTCTATATTAAGTGAAAATGATATTCATTGTCAATTTTATTCACTTTTTAATTCTGATCGTCTCCATAATGTGACGATTTGAATATCCGTTTTATTTCATCTCGATCTCTTTCCGCTTTGTTCCTTATCGGCTTCAAACAAAAAACACCTCCATTAAATTTGCACACTTAGTATGCGAATTCAGGAGGTGTTTTTTCATGTACCACTATTCGTGTTCACTTCAAGCAAGATTGCTATTTACTAGTATACGATAACTGGATCATACGTGTTTAAACTATCATACACAGTTTTTGCAACATTAGGAAGAAGGTTAACACACCCGCCTGATCCCCCTGTTAAATAGGCATTATTTGCCCAGTTTGTTCGCCAGCCGGCATCATGGAATCCTTGACCGCTATTTGTGAATGGAACCCAGTAATCTACCTTAACGGCATAATCAGCTTTACCTACTGCGCTGCCTTTCAGCGTGTATGGTGTTCGTTTATATAGGACGTACCACACACCTGGTGATGTATCTTCACTCGTGCTATGTTTACCGGTTACTACATTTGTTGTAACTACTAATTTTCCATCTTTGTAAACCCAAATTTGTTGCTCTGCAATTGAAACTTCCGCATACGTGTCTCCGATGCCATTATTCGATGTTGTTTCATAACCGATACCTTCCTTCTCCCAACCATTTCCGTGAATATTAGAAGCAGAAAGCGATTTTTCGCCTTTCTCAAAGGCTTGTTGAACTTGTTTTGTTTCTTTTTCAACATCTAGTGCCCAGCCATAGCCCTGTCCCTTTACTTGTATAACTGAACCGGAATGGGTTTTAAATGTGAAATCTTTATTTAATGTCGATTTAGCATTATTAATTTCAGCAATCTTATTCTTAATGTCGCTCGCATCGATTGTAACTTTCATATCCTTTGACATAGAGGCATTTTGAATTAAATCTTTCGCTTTTAAAGGATGCACTTCATTCTGCACTTTATAATCAACGGACTGTTGAAGAAGATTCTGTAGTGCTTTCTCCTCTTTTTTGACAATCGGATCATCTTCTTTAATAGGCTTTATGTATGCAGACTTCAGATGAATTTCGCTTTTATACTTCTGCTTGTCGTAATCTTTCAGTAGACTAGTAATGTCATACTGTTTTCCTTCCACGCTTTTCGAGATAATAACTTTTCCTTGTTCGAGCTTCGCCATAGCATCTTGAGGTGCTTTTAATTTTTCATTCATAGAGACGAGCTTTTCTTCTACAAGTTTTTTCATCGTTTCACTACGATACTGATCCGCCTTTTCCGGTAGCAATGAATAATTTTTTTCCTTTGAGGAAGGGAAAAATGTCCACTGGCTTTTTAATAGTTTCTTAACTTGAGGCAAATCTTTTTCCGTAAGTTCCGTTTTTGTATCTTTTTCATCTAAAATTTGTTGTTGATCGACATAGACTTTGTTTGCTAGTCCAGATGTTTTTAATTTCTGTATTGCCTGATCTGCGCTCAGACCACCGACTTTTGTGTCGTTAATCGTAACATTCGAATTGAAGTGAGTTGCCTGATAATAACTCATTCCCCCAATGAGAAGTACAATTATACCCACACCCGCTGCGATAAGCTTCCAATTCGTAAAACGTTTGCTTGATCTTACCCGTTTTTTATCAACTTCTTCAACTGATTCATTTATTGTATTGTTGTTCATCAATCTTTCCCCCGTATACATTAACGTCAATTAATTTCAAACCAAAACCATTCACTAGTGTACCTTATTTTTCCTGAAATTTCATTATTTTTGACCAGATTTTATCGCATTTAATTGATCAAATTTAGATTTTTTAATAGAACGAGACATCCCGGAAGAAGCCACAAAGTTGAGTACCCTATGCATATGCTTTTATTTGGATAACTTTTCCCCGGTAACAATCTCAAACAAAGCGGCTGCATTTTTCTCTGTTAATTGAGCATACCGATTATCTTCCGCCACTATTTCTACTTTTTCCTTATTAGGACTAATCCAAATTTGATATACCACAGCTTTCGCCTCTATTTTCGGATTTTTAAACTGAAAAATAAATCGGTACTCAGCTGAACGAGACATTTCCATTTTTTTATTTTCAAAATGAGTATCATTTAGTATTTTCTTTACTTGCCGAACTTGCTTATTTTCTGTAACTACATTCAAATCTTCATATGTATCATCATCAACACGTTTTTGAACTTCGATTGTTTGTTCTTCATTTCCAATAATATTTGAACAGCCGGTTACTATGAATATACATATGGTGATAAAAACTAAAAATAAATTTCTAATTCGCATATTAATCCATCTCTCTCGCGTTTCAATAATTCCATTATATAACAAAAAACATTAAAAGTTCAGAACATGTTTTAAACTAAATTAAGCGAAGTAAAGGAAGTCCTTTGACTTCCCTTACTTCGCCTTTTAAGATTAATGAGGTTTTAGTGAATAGGTTACACATGAGGGCTCACCA
The DNA here is from genome assembly GCF_015071065.1 of Bacillus cereus. GTDB lineage: Bacteria > Bacillota > Bacilli > Bacillales > Bacillaceae_G > Bacillus_A > Bacillus_A cereus_BA. The sequence continues at coordinate 29,877 of NZ_VOVA01000008.1, forward strand.
ATTAACAATTCACTATTTTTTATATAATTGTAATTATAGTTTTTTTTGACATTTGATCATTATAAATTTAAATGGAGGCTTACTTTCCATATTCTTATGTGGCTCAACAATTTCCGTACATTCGATCAGTCCATATTTTTCAAAGTCTTGTTTTACTGAGTTAGCATCATAAAAGTACATTTTTACCCCTTCCATTATCTCGAAGTAGTCTTTACCCAGTTGTTTTCCCTTTCCAAACATTGGGGCTTCTTTTGAAATAGTAGTAAAAATCATATATCCGTTTGGTTTTAGCTGACTATAGCAATCTTTAATAAACTTCTCTCTCTCATCCTTATTCAATAAGTGAATAAGTGCATAACAAAATATACCATCATACAGTTTGTTACCAAAAGGCATATCCGTTACTGAACCATGGAAGAAATTAGCATTAAGTTCATTTTGTCTTGCCAATTCAATCGCTGTTTTTGAAATTTCAATACCTGTTACATGTATTCCGTTATCAATAAAAACCTTTGCATTTCTACCATATCCAATACCAGGAATCAATATATCCTTCACTTTCTTTTCAAGGAAAAAGTCCTTCGTCAAAATTGCGGAGTCTGAAGGTTCAAATCCCCACATCATTTGATTTTCTATAAAACTTGCTTCCCAAAATTCTGTCATATCTCAATCTCCTTTATAAATATTAGCTCTCTTTTTTAAAAATCTACTGTTGCCTATGTAACTCTTGTGTTTGGACATACCATAGTCATGCCCTCTTTCATTGCATGTAGCAACGTTATCGCATATTCACGAAATTGTATCAAATTTCAACATTAATTAAAAACAAAAAGCATTGGATACCCAATGCTTTTTCACACTTACACAAACAGAGACGTATTCGCATATAAAGCTGGCGAGCCACCTGAATGTACGAATAAAATGTTGTCTTCTTTATTAAATTTACCTTTTCTAATTAAATCGATTAGTCCCGCTACTGCTTTACCTGTATAAACTGGATCAAGTAAAATACCTTCTGTTTTCGCAAGCAACTGAACGGCTTCAACCATTTCTGGTGTTGGTAGCGCGTAACCAGGTCCTACATATTCATCGAAGCACGTAACTGCTTCGCGCGAAATAAAGTTTGGAATACCAACGTGAGCTGAAGTTTCATCTACAAGTTTTGCTACTTTCTCTTCTTGCTCCGCTTTTCCTCTACTTACGTTAATTCCGATTACAGGGATGTTGCTTTGCGTTCCAGAAAAACCAGTAATTAAACCAGCATGCATACCAGCGCTACCACTTACACAAACAACTGAACTGAAATCAATTCCTTGCTCGAATGATTGAGCCATAATTTCTTGCGCACAAGCAATATATCCCATTGCGCCAGTAGGGTTTGATCCACCAACTGGAATTACATATGGTGTATTACCTTTTTCACTTACTTCTTGCGCTACTTTATGCATCTCTTCCATAAGGTCTGTTCCGTTTGGTACAACAATTACATTTTCAGCACCTAATAAATGATATAAGAAATAGTTACCGTTAAAGTCGGGCTTCTCTTCTGGCTCAAGCCCTTCTTCTAACACAAGAATACATTTCATCTTTTCTTTTACCGCCGCTGCAAGTGTTAGACGGCAATGGTTTGACTGAATACCACCAGCTGTAATTAACGTATCTGCACCTTTTGCCTGTGCGTCCGCAACTAGAAACTCTAACTTTCTCGTCTTATTACCACCAGCTGTTAAACCAAGTAAATCATCTCGTTTAAAATAAATAGTTGGCCCACCAAGTACTTCAGAAAAATTGTTTAACTTTTCAATTGGTGTATATGATTCTGTATATTTTTTTCTCGGGAATTTAGCTAAATTCATCAATGACGCTCCTTTTGTACTTCTTTCACAATATATGTAACGATACTATTATTACATGTAAAAATGATGAAGTCACCTTTCTGGACTAAAATTGTTAATGTAATTTCATTTCGGTACATGAAATTTATATCGACTTACCGAAAAAACAAAAAGAGCCCACTCATTAAAAAGTAGGCCCTTTCCAATCACTTATTTGTGGAAAAACGAAGAAGCTGCGTTAAACCCGGCTGTAAATTCATCTCTCCTTTATGACGTACATATATGATTTTGTCTCCGTCAAATTTTGGAGGATTTGCTTTATTATACGTATGCCATTCATTCGTTCCTTCTATAGCGTACTCCATATATTCAGTTGCCCCGACAATTACGTTTTTACTATCATCCGCAGTTACATCTGGTGCCATTTGTGCGATTTTCGCATCACTAATTAATAAATTCTTTATGCCCTTATCACGTTTATAATCATAAGCTGTTACGACAACATCGTTACCATATGCTTTCACTTGTAATCCTTGTTTGAAAGAAGATCCATCCGGAGCATGAATCTCGCCGCCATTTGGACCAGCCGACATCCAGCCTGTCTCAATTCCGCCCGTATTTACAACCGTAAATCCTTTTTCGTCTCCGCCTGCAATTTTCTTTTTACCAGCCCAATCTGGTAAATTTAAATCCCAATGCGTATGACTAGTAAAGAAAACTACTTGCGGGTATTCTTTTAAAATATCGTACAATTTATCAACATTTAAATAATCTTGTAAGTAAGGTGATTGTCTTGATCCAGATACAGAATCAGGTAAAACGTGATGAGAGAAAATGAAAATTGGCTTATTCTTATCTTTTTGGCTGTATTCTTCTAAATTTTGTCTGAGCCAACCTAATTGTTCATCACTTAAATACACTTGATCTGACATTTTTGAATCATGGTACCTCATATATTTTTCTGTCCCTAAAAATAAAAGCGGATAACCGTCTAATTCTTTTTTATGGTACACCTTTTCTTGTCCGCTAAATTTTAAATATCGATTAAATAGTGTTTCTTCCGCTACACCATTTGGCCATGTACTTTGAGATAACTTCCCATCCGCCGTCCATTTCCCAGCGTAAAACTCATGATTTCCAACAGTTGACCATACATTTTCCGGGAGCTTATTTTTGTTTAACACACGCTTTACATCATCATACTGCGACTGCTGTCCAGTTGGCGTTATATCCCCATTCATAATAAGCGCTCTGGAAAGTGGCGTCACTTTGTTCATATCTTTTAATACGTGATCAAAATCCCCTAAGTCCCCTTGAATGTCACTAATAACATTAAAAGTTGTAGCTGATTTTCGGACTTGCTCTTGCTCTTTCCCTTCCGCATGCATCGAAAGTGTCGGTAATAAAGCTGCCATAGCAGCCAATGAAGCTATTGTCTTTTTCATACAAATTCTCTCCCTAATAATAGAATGTATAAACTGACATGTTCTGCGTTCTCTTAGGTGCTTGTCCAATTCATATTATAAGGAGGGATTGTAAAGATAGATGGAGTAAAAATTTAAGTATTTTTTAAGAGATTTTGTCTTTTTTACACTATCCATTAAACAAGTGGCGTCAATTTTTCTATTTACCTATTACTATTAAATGAGTGTAAAATTATACGATCAATCTCTTAGTTTGATATGTTGTGTTTTAATCTATTTTACATAATCTCAATAAAATAATTTACCTTTTCAAATTTTCTTCATTTAATCCTAACAACTCCCGTAAAATAAAACGTCCATCTTTTCTAATCATTACGTCATCGAACCAAATTTCACCCCCGCCGTACTCCGGCCTTTGAATATTTACTAAATCCCAATGTATCGCTGATTTATTGCCGTTGTCTGCACCTTGTAACGAATCTCCAATTGCTAGATGAAAACTACCATTTATTTTTTCATCAAATAACGTATTATTCATCGGATGTAATATATAAGGATTAAAAGCTAGTGCAAATTCTCCAATATATCTGGCTCCCTCGTCCGTATCAAGAATTTGATTTATTCGCTCTGTATCATTTGCATATGCCTCTATTATTTTCCCGTTCTTAATGTGTAACTTTATATTTTGAAACGAATAACCTTGTTGAACGGATACTGTATTGAAAGTTACTACTCCATTTACTGAATCTTTGACAGGTGCTGTATATATTTCACCATCAGGTATATTATCTATACCATCTCCTTTTAATACACCCATTCCTTCAATTGCAAATTTCAAATCCGTACCTTCCCCAATAATCCTCACTCGTTTTGTCTTTTCCATTAATCCTTTTAACGGCTCCATTGCTTTCGACATTTTATTGTAATCTAATGTACAAACATCATAATAAAATTTCTCATAAGCCTCAGTACTCATATTCGCTTCTTGCGCAGAAGCTGCATTCGGAATTCGAGTTGTCACCCATCTTGTTTTATACACAGCTTCACTATGGGCCTTTCCAAATATCTTTTGATATAATTTCATTTTTTCTGCTGGTACATCCGCTAATTCATATGCATTTCTCGGACTGCGGAGATTAATATATACTTGCATCTTACTTAAACGGTAACACTCCCAATCTGCAAACAACTGAAATTGTTCTTCAGATCCTGACAAAATCAATTGTCTCGTAACAGAAACGTCGCGCATTGATACATGCGCATATCCTCCTGCTTTTTCCACAGCCTTAATAATTTCACGAACTACTATAGGATCTATTTCAGTAACACTTTGAATTAATACTTGGTCACCAGGTTGCACTTTAGTAGAATGGTTGACTAGCACATCTGCTAATTTAGATAATTCCCGCTTCATTACGCCCCTCATCCCTTCACTGCCGTTTCAATAACTTAATAAAAAAAGAGAACTACTCTCTTCAATCATTTCTTTTCTCCATCCAAACAATAAATCATTAGAAATATAACGTATAAATTCCATAAACTAGGTACTACAGCCACACTAAAGTAAAGAGTCCCTGGTAATAACCAAGATCCGCAAAGTATCATCAAAATAGTTTTCCTAACAAGTACTACAATAACTGCTAAAAAAGAAGGAAGTAAAAAATGGGAGGATTAATGGGCGTAATGATTGGTATCATGATACCTCAAAACGGATTGTATATCATTGTAATACTATTAATGATATTGTTTACAACCACTTGGGTTACCATGAATCGACGAATTCGTAGTCAACCTGTAGAGTAGAATCTACTCCCTTATTTTTAGGTGGCGTCACTGCTATCATTCTCTTGTTAATCATATTTCTCAATTGCCACTGTGCATCAGTTTGATACAATTATATTGGATGGGAGTCCAATATATATTATTAAAATTAAGATGGTTCAAGTCGGAGGAAGGCACCTTAGGGTGTCTTTTCTTTATTTTCAAAAGGACCTGCTCCATTTATGCGTAAAAACATAAAGTAAATTGAATCCGTTAAAATACATGAGTGAATCCTAGTTTTCCCCTCCCATTAAAGGAGGAACTATTATGGGCTTTGGTGGTAGTTGCAGTAGTTGTGGCGGCGGCTTTGCTTTATTAGTAGTATTATTTATTTTATTAATCATAGTTGGAGCTAGCTGCTTCTGCTAAAAAAACTATCAGAAAAGACATTCATATATATGAGTGTCTTTTCTTTATGCGTTAAAAATCCCAGCTATTCCCATAGGTAAACTATATGTGATTTTGCACTTGTGCACGATTGAATTATAACGGAAACTCCTAATCTTCGTTATACCTCCACAGTAATAATTTTACGTACTATACAACTGCACATTCAGAAGACAATAATGTTGAGACATTTTCATCTTAAAAAAATGAGCCCATAGTAAAAACAACCTTAAAATAGGCATACGAACAAGGTGCATCATCTAGTGATAGTTCATATTTTGTTGGTGTACGTATTGAACTTAGTTTATAGCGCTAGTTCTACTTAGATTTAACGAACAGAAATATAGGAAAGCATCGATGGGGTTTTAGTTTATAAACGGAGGTCATGAAAATGAATCAGTTTCAACAAGAACTACAAGCGTTAAGCCTTAATGATTATCAGTCTGAAAATGTTGTGTATTGGGACCAGCAAAACCAATATCCATATTACTATATTGAAGGTGATGCTCGTCGCTGTGGCGGTTGTGGTCGTTGTGGCGGTTGTGGTGGTCGTTGTGGTGGTGGTGGATTCCGTTGTGGTGGTGGTGGATTCCGTTGTGGTGGATTCCGTTGTTTTGGTTGCTTCGGTTGCTTTAATTGTGGTGGTTGTGGTGGTTGCGGTGGTTGCGGTGGTTGCTCTAATTGTTTTGATGGTTTTGATGGTTTTAATGGTACTACTGTAACATTTGGATAAAGTTTGATTAGACATGTTTTAAAAATCCTTATTTAGTGAGAACCGAAAAGAATTCATTTTGAATAAAGTTTGAACAAAAACAGAGTAATTATTGTGGATTAGTGTACAAATTTTCCAAAAAAGTCCGATTAAATGTTTTCAAGAAACTTGCTACAGCAATATTTTCTTTAAAAAGCCCCTCATGGTACGACTTTCTTATAAACGTCGCATCTTTTTTCAAAGCATCGTGACTTTATTTCAAACCCACATATTTAACGGATATAAAGTAGATCTATCAGACTTACCTTTATATAATGAAGAATTTTTCTAAGTGTTTTTCCAGGCGTGTAACTTTATAAAATATAAAAACACCATTTCAAAATAATTTAAAATGGTGTTTTTATATTAATCAACCATTTTTATATACAAACAATAGAATACTTTATTAAGAAGCAGGATATTCTAAAACAATCCAAAGTGCATCGTTTTCATACTGTACCCGTTTTGAAGATACTAAATAATGATGCGAACTATTAATAAAATCAGTAGCTCGGACTATCACTGCGGAATCTTGACCCTCCTTTAATATTGTATGAGGTAATAGCCTAGCTAAATCCTCTTCCTCAGAGGAAGTCCATTTGTTTTCTTTCCAACAAACTAGCACAAAAATTGCATTCATTAATCTTAAAAGATATATTACTTCTACATTTTCATTCTCATATAAATCGGGTTCTTTCCCAAATGGCTTACTTGCTAAAAAAACTTTCGGATTCGCTATTCCTAAAAACGGCATACTCATCATAGCGCCTAACTTTACATACGAACCCAAGAACAAGTTATATTTACTTGTTGCTTCTGAATTTTCTCCTATAATATATTTCGCATTCCGCTTCAACAAATTAGAACTTTTTTCCTTTCTCATACTATTGTATAAGATTTTCATTACCAACTTGCTTTTTTGGTGATAACGGTATTGCCTTCCCATCAATTCTCCTAATATCCTCAATTTATAAAAAGAAATTATACATTAAAAAGACTATAAACAAAGGGGTTAAAAATCCCTTTGGGAATATTTAATAAAATAACGTATGAATCCATCACAAGGAAAAGAAGCTAACAATACATTGTTAGCTTAAAGCCAAATAGTATCTTTCCTTATCTTCTACTATCTAGATTGTGATTTAATATTTGTAAGATGAGCATCGAACATATCAATTATTTCAAGAAATCTATCAGCTTCACGAAAAACATGGTCTGCTAATAATGGATGAATGATACTCTTTATTTTACATTGCTCAATTAAATCACGTGCCGTTTTCTTAAAATCCCGAAGAGATGTGACTGACACACGATTTTGATCTAAAAATTGATCTAAAAGAGGCACTGTTTGAGATTGTGGTTTCATAGATTCTAAGTCAATTGCTTGATACATCAATTCATCAAAATCATTGCTAAAATTCCGGGCTGTATCTACAAGCTTTCTTTCCGATGGATCAAGAAGATGACCAATAAATTTAGCATGGTCTGCCATAATCCTTAAAAAGAAAACATTTTCTTTAATAATAGCATCAGGAAGGGCATCTAATTTCCCTTCATTTAATTCAATTAAACGTTTTCTAAAATAATCAGCCTCCCTACTTGTATGGTCAACTAACAGTGGGAAATTATTTTGTCCTGGCAATTTACACGTGAGAATTAATCCTAAAATTTTTCGTTTAAATCCCCAAATATTAGTTGCAGCTTGTTGTACTTCTGAATTAAATCTTTTTATTTGCCCAGGATCTGTTTCATTTGTATAGGAATACGCTATTTGTTCGATATGTTCAAACAATCGATAAAATTGATTAGCTTCTTCGATTAATTGGGTATCCTCACATCTAAACCCCAATCGAAGAAAAGAAGAATGTTCCTTCATGATTCTAGACCAAAAACGAATTTCATTTAATGATCGTTCAACAAACATTACAGACGTAACACCCGTATCAGGATGTAATGAGGTTTCATCCCTATTCATTCTTAATCCCCCCAGTAAATACTAAGCTAGTTCCATTCTTATGAGTAAATATATATAAAAATACCATCAATAAAAGTTCATGATGAATAATGATAAATCTCGTATAGATGTAAAATTAACCTTACCTATCATTATCGATAGCCAAAAAAAGCTCACTCCTTATCTATTTTTATATAAGAAGTGAGATTTTCTTCTGAAGTTTTCCTGGCGCAACCTTAGCTTGATAGCGATGTGCAACTACCCCTATATAAACATTTAAATTATTCTTCGCAATCCCCTTATTTCCAATAGCAATATACATATCATTATACTTTCCTTCACTACATCTCATTTCCTTTTTTCATAAAAAAAGAGACACAGAGATTTCTCCCCATGCCTAATAATTATCTACTTCTTCACCGCATGAACATAATGTACCGTCTCAAAAGCTTCTAAATAATCGTTTCGTCCCTCAAAATATAATTTATTAATATCCTCTGGTGATAAGTGCTCATAAATGAGTAAGCCCGACTTCTCTAACAGTGCTTCCATTTCACCATAAGAATAACATGATTTCATCGGTTCTCCGCCTATCGCAGCCATTTTTACCATATTTTCAACTCGATTGGACAATCCTTTTTCTGTAAATAATTTTTCATCGGGATAATCGAAAACGATAGAACTTCCCTCTGGTACCATCTCAAATAAACATTCTATTAAACTGGAAAGTTCCTCTTTCGTTAAATAATACGTAACACCTAAAAGGCTAAAGAAAGTTTTTTTATTTTGAAATCCTTCATTGTGTAACTGTTCATAGGAAAATCCTTTCGTAAAATCCATCGAAACAAAATGAAGGTTATTTGGAATTTCAAATTCTGCTTCTTTCACTCTTACCTTCTTAGCCTGTTGCGTAGAAGGATGATCCACTTCAAATATTTCTATTTTATTTTCTAATTCTCGGTGTCTAAAACTGAACGTATCTAAGCCTGCCCCAAGTATGACGTATTGTTTTGCTCCTAGTGTAATTTCATGCAGTAATACTCTTTCACAATATGCAGCACGTGCTAAAGGTGTTGGTGATAACTGAACTTGCGTAATCCAGTTTAATATTTCTTTCGGATTGTCTTGAAACTGCTCTGCAATATCTTTATTGAAAAAATGTATCCCTTGAACCATATTCACTTCAATATTGTTACGTTCTTTTTGTGAAATTAAATCTTTAGCTACATAATCATCAAAGATTTTAGGACTATCAAATTCACTATGATATGCCCTTCCGAAAGCTGATACTAACGAAGTAATACTTGCTTCACCTTTTCTCACGCACATACACTCCTTCATTTTCACAATAAAAATAGGGTTCCCCTGGCCAGGAGAACCCTATTATACACCTTATTTTTATATTGGTAAATTATAGCATAAATAAATTATTTTGTCAAGTTATAACCTTTTCTCTTCACCTTTCAAACCATCCATAATCGAAACTGCCCGTATATGCACATCAGGATATTGCTGACGAATTTGGCTTTTCGCATCATCAAAACTAAAAGCTACAACTTCAGCCATTGCCCTGCACACTCTATGCGGGGTAACAGTTCTCTGTACACTACTCGTTCTTGCAAACGCCATTCTCACAAACTGGACCCGCCTCAACTAAAGTTGGGTTCAGCACGGTTGATAGCTGCGATTCAGCCCATGTTTTCTCAAGCGCTTCGAGAAACACATTCGCCGGCTGCGCGCCGGAAACAGCATATTTGCGATCGATGACATAAAACGGTACGCCACTTACACCCAAACGAATGCCCTCGAGATGATCCGCTCGCACTTCAGCGGTGAACTGATCGCTTACCAGCATCTCTTCTGTAGCTTTCGGATCAAGCCCTACTTCAGCGGCAATCGCAATCAACGTTTCATGACGGCCGACATGCTTACATTCGGTAAAATAAACTTTGAACAACAGCTCAGCTACCTCATAATTTTTGCCATGCTGCGCCGCAAAGTGAAGCAGACGGTGAGCGTCTAGCGTATTTGTCAGCTGAAGCGTATCAAATCTTAGGTCCAAGCCATCTACTTCAGCCTGTTTCGCAAGTCTCTCGTGTATCTCAATTGCTGCTTCACGGCTCATTCCAGACCTAGCAGAAAGCGCATCGTATGCATCATACTCCGTATCTTTCTTCGCATTTTCATTCAATTGAAAGCTTTTGTAAACAATTTGCACTTGATCTTTATGAGCAAATTGCCCAAGCCCTGCTTCGATGCGACGTTTCCCAATATAACAGAATGGACAAGCAATGTCTGACCACACTTCTACTTTCATTTAAAAACCCCCTTTATACTGCAACCGCGTCTCAACTTGGTTGACTATATTATGCATAGTACAATAACCTCTTAAATAAAGTCAACTTAGTTGACTTTGTTTAAGAAGATTTTATGGATTTTGGTGCGACTAATTAAAAAAGATATATATAGAGGTAAATTTTTCGTTTCACTATATTTTTATCACTCGAGCTTTAGCTCTGCAACTGAATATAGGGCTGTTTTTCAACAAAAACCGAAATTCGCCGAAAGCCTATCCTTCGTCCGTTGAGAATTGTAAAGTGGCCTTTTAGCCCCCTACCCCATAGCTAAAAAAGAAAGTTTAATAATCATAGATTATTATGCAAATACTTCCTCTCGGCGTTGTACATGGTATATAATGATATAATAATCTGCTTTTATATGCTCAATTTTACACAATAGAGGTCATTCATAGGAAAGAGGTACAAAAATATGAAAACAAAACAAACAATCGCTGCGTCTACACTAGCTTTAGCAATGATTGCTGGTGCAAACTCGGCCCATGCAGAAGTAAATGAGGCTACTCCCCAGCAAAGTACAGGAGATCGATTAGCTGAAATTAAGCAACATAGACAAGAGTTAGATGCGAAATTGCAGCAGCACAAAGAAAATGTGGATCAAACGTTAAATGAACTTAACCAAGTTAAGGAAAATGTTGATACAAAGGTTAATGAACTACATCAACATAAACAAGTTGCTGATGAAAAAATCAGCGAGATTAAACAACATAAACAAGAGCTAGATGCAAAACTTCAGCAAGACAAACAAATTGCCGAAGAGAAAATCGCTGAAATTAAAGAGCATAAAAAGCAAGTAGATGACAAAGTTGCTGAAATTAAAGAGCATAAGCAAACTGTTGATGAAAAGGTTAATGAGATTAAAGAGCATAAACAAACTGTCGATGAAAAAGTGAATGAAATTAAGCAGCATAAAGAAAACATCGATCAAAAAGTTAATGAACTTAAGCAGGTTAAAAAACATGTAGATGAAACATTAGCTGAGTTAAAGAAGGCGAAACAAACTGCTGAGGATAAACTTGCTGAAATTAAAGAAAATAAGCCGAATACCGGTAACACGTTAGAGGAACTGAAGAAAATTAAAGGAAATTTAGATAGTCTTTCATCTAACTTAGAACTAGCTAAACAAGATGTGAAAAATAAACTTGCTGAGTTACAAGAAGCTAGACAGGACTTAATAAATAAATTGAACGAAATCAAACAAGCGAAACAAACTGTTTCAGACGATTTAACACAGAAAAAACAAGACTTAGATATTAAAATAAACGATTTTAAACATACTGAGAAAAAAATTGATGACAAATTAGCTGAGTTACATACAACGCAGCAAAACGTAGATAACAAGATTAATGAAGTATCACAACCTAAACAAACGACAGCGGATAATAACACTACTACTGTTCCAGCGAAAAACACTGCTAGAGAACTTCCTAACGCTGGTAGTGAGCAATCAAGTAACGTGCCACTCGGAATGTTATCTGTCTTAGGCGGCGTTTTATTACTTACGCGTAATAAAATTAAAAAGTATTTATAAAACAGTTATAATTTATATTATATAATCTACTGTCTCTTCTTTAAGAACCATTGCATCTGCTTCTTAAAGAAGAGACCAAATATAAGTACGTTTATGAACTAGCTATTCCTCTAAATTTAGATTCTCTCTCTATCCACATATCATTTGTTATAACGGCAAACCTTTCACTTTTTCAATATGATAATTCCCCTAAAAACATATATATCAATTATGTTATCAAATTCCAAACTTATATTAGTTCCTTATGTTTTAACAAAACTAGAAAACTTTCACTCATACTGTAATTCCCCTAAGTCATGCTGATAGGAAAATGTACAATTCTTTAACAATGTTAACTCTCAATTCATACACTACTAATAGAACTTGTGTAGCTATAAAATTTTCTAAATCATCAAGACTGTCACATATTCATCCTCTACTAGTGCCTACAGGATATTCTCATCTTCCCTCCCGCAAAGTCCTTACTCTTCTAATGACCACATGAACATGTTCCATTGCTACATTAGAACGACATCTATAAAATTTTTTATTAGGAGTGAAATAAATGGGTTCAACAAAGCTCACAGGACGAGTAATTTACAAAGGAGATCCCGGTTATATAGAAGCTATTAAGAATTGGAATCCTTACGTTGATGTCTTCCCCCTCGTCTTTGTTTTTGCACAAAATTCATATGATGTCAGTAACGCCATTAAATGGGCTCGCGAAAATCATGTTCCCTTACGTGTCAGAAGTGGTCGGCATGCGCTAGATAAAAATCTTTCTGTAGTAAATGGCGGCATTGTGATCGATGTAAGTGATATGAACAAAGTTAGTTTAGATAAAAAGAATGGTATAGCAACCGTTCAAACTGGAATTCACGTCGGCCCACTTGTAAAAGGACTAGCTAGAGAAGGTTTTATGTCACCGTTTGGAGATAGTCCAACAGTTGGAATTGGTGGCATTACAATGGGCGGTGGATTTGGAGTAGTCTCACGTACAATCGGTCTAATAAGTGATAACCTTATTGCTTTGGAAACAGTAGATGCGACAGGCCGAATCATTCAAGCAGATCCATGTTGCAATAAAGATTTATTATGGGCTTCTAGAGGTGGTGGTGGTGGAAATTTCGGATACAATACTGAATATACATTGAAGCTTCATCGTGCTCCTAATACTGCCACAGTCTTCAATATCATTTGGCCATGGGATCAGTTAGAAACTGTTTTCAAAGTCTGGCAAGAATGGGCTCCTTTTGTAGACTCACGATTAGGATGCCTACTTGAAATTTACAGCAAAATAAATGGCCTTTGTCATGCAGAAGGTATTTTTTTAGGTTCAAAAAACGAGCTTATAAACTTACTAGAACCTTTAACAAGTGCTGGAACTCCAACACAAATTGTTATAGAAGAATTACCCTACCCAGCCGCTATAGATTTCTTAGATCCTGATGAGCCAATCCCTGGTCGATCTGATCAGAGCGTTAAGTTTTCTTCGGCTTGGGCACTTAACCTTTGGCCGGAAGAACCTATTTCAATTATGAAACAATTTTTAGAAGAAGCTACTGGAACAGAAGCTAACTTCTTTTTTATTAATTGGGGAGGTGCTATAAGTAAAGTACCTAGCAGTAAAACAGCTTTCTTTTGGCGTAGCCCATTATTTTATACGGAATGGACTGCTAGTTGGAAAGACAAATCCGAGGAAGCTGCAAATCTAGCATCAGTTGAAAGAGTACGCCAATTAATAAGACCTTATGTAACTGGTTCTTATGTTAATGTTCCAGATCAAAACATCGAAAATTTCGGACAAGAATATTACGGATCAAACTTTGCTAAACTTCGGGAAATAAAAGCAAAATATGACCCCGAAAATCTATTCCGTTTTCCACAAAGTATACCACCCTCTTCCTCTTGTTAATGTATGACAAAATAAATAAAAAAAGGAACTCTTACAATCGTAAGAGTTCCTTTTTCATCATACCAATTTCCCATCTCTAAGCGTCAATATACGATCACATACATCAAGCATTCTTTCATCATGTGTAATCATAATTGCTGCTTTTTGACTTTCTTTCACTTCACGTTTCATCATTTCAACGACTTCGCGTGCGCGTTTTGAGTCTAAGCTTGCAGTTGGTTCATCAGCTAATATTAAATCTGGGTTGTTCATGAAAGCACGAGTGATTGCTACCCTTTGTTTTTCCCCACCAGATAGTTGATTTGGATAGTGATTTTTTCTTTCTCCTAATCCAAATGCTGCTAGCAAGTGATCCGCACGCTTTTCAGATTCTTGTTTGTTTTCTTTTTTTAGCTTTGCAATGTAAAGCAATTGTTCTTTTACATTTAAGTATGGAACAAGATTTGCGAACTGGAAAATGAAGCCGATTTTTTTCAAACGAATGTCTGTCATTTCCTTTTGTGATAACTTCGTAATATTTTGTTCACGAATGTAAATATCCCCTTTTGACGGTGATAGTAAAGCACCCGCGATTGATAATAACGTACTTTTCCCTGATCCAGAAGGACCAACGATTCCAATAAATTCTCCAGCTTTCACATCAAGCGACATCGGATGAAGGGCTGTTACTTCAGTATTCCCTTCTCCGTACACTTTACTTACTTTGTCTAATTTTAATAATGAAGTCATTACATCCCGCCTCCAATTGCTTCTAACGCATCAACTTTTAATACTTGATATAACGAAATAAGTGTTCCTAAAATACTAATTACAATAAAGATTACTGCATATTGTGCAATCATCGGTGTTGTTAATAAGAACGGCATACCCGCTGGTAAAATTGTTTCTAATCCTTGTACAAGAACAATACTGATTACCATCGCAACGACTGATAAGAATAACGCCTGCACGACTAAGCTATTTGCTAAATAAGAGTTTTTCGTACCGATTGCTTTTAATACACCTAATTGCTGTGTTTTTTGCAACGTAATTACGTAGAAGAATACACCGATTAGTAACGCAGCGATAACAAGTAAGAATGCAATGATCATCGTTAATGTTCCTTGCTCTTCTTTAAATCCTGGAATACTTTGTAATACTTCTTTTTTGTCGATAACATGTGCATTTTTAATTTCTTTATCTGTATTAAGTGCGATTGCACTATAATCTTTTTGATTTGGTTGTGAGATAGCGCCCCATACGTCTTCATTTACATAAACGACTGGTGTATGGCTAAACATTTGATCTTTCGTAAATCCAACGATTTTAAATTCTTTCTTTGAAACAGGATCAATAATTGTATCCCCAATATCGATTCCTTTTTCTTTAATTGATTCATCAGCAACCATTTCGTTGTTTGCTGTACCTAATTTCTCACCTTTTACAATTTTCGGTTCTAAAAATGAATCACGTTCACTTGAGAAAATAGCAACATCAACTTTTTTCGAACTATTTTTCTTTTCATACGTTGAAACTTTCACACGAAACGGAACTGCCTCTTTCTCGCCTACTTGATTTACTACATTATCTACATCGTCTTTCTTAATTTGTGAACGAAGTAGTTTATTTTCCGCATCATCCGCTAAAACGAACTTATTTGCCTCCATATTTTGAATAGATGAAGCATTATCATACGACAACCCATTTGCTAATCCTGAAATGACAAGGACTAAAAATGATAATAACACCATAATAAGTCCGATTAATCCATATCTTAATTTTGATTGTTTTAATTCACGCAGAGCTAAAAACATTTCGCTCGCTCCTTCCTCTTACTTTCTATGCACTTATCATAAAAAAGAAATATGAACGGAATATGAACAGAAGATTACATTGTAAAAATTAAATTTTCAGAAAGTATTGAAAACAATTGGAATCCTTGATACAATTCAGTCAAATAATATTGACCGAGTAATTTAATTTGAGGAGTTGATTATGTTGAAGCCCATGTTCACACTAACTACTTATAGCCAACTAAAAGCAATGAGCGATCCACTACGAGTCGAAATGATGATGCGTCTATGCGAACGTCCTTATACAGGACAACTACTGTCTGAAAAATTCGGCATTTCA
Organism: Bacillus cereus; assembly: GCF_015071065.1. Classification (GTDB taxonomy): domain Bacteria; phylum Bacillota; class Bacilli; order Bacillales; family Bacillaceae_G; genus Bacillus_A; species Bacillus_A cereus_BA. The sequence continues at coordinate 45,943 of NZ_VOVA01000008.1, forward strand.
AGGGCGAAAATTCATTATCATTTAAAAGAATTAGAGAAGAATGGTTTTATAGAAATCGTATATACAGAAGAAAAAAATGGCATCGTTCAAAAATTTTATCAATCTGTCGCTAAAGGCTTCACCCCTGCCGCAGAACTATTACCTCATTTAGAAATATTAAGCGAATCAGGTCGCCAAATCTTTTTACAAATGACGGAAAGAACGAAAAGCCATATTCTCGCTGCACCTGAAGAAGCTTTTACATTACGAAAAATAAGTGAAGACCCTGCTGAGTGGAATTACGTTTCATCCTGCTGGGAGTTTGATGCTACGCCAGAACAATTTCAAGTGTGGGTGAAAAAGTTTTATGAATTGATGGCTGAATTAAATGAGATTGCAAAAGACGCGGATAAAGATCCAAATAGTAAAGCTTATTACATCTCGACTACTGCACTGCAAATTGATGAGCGAGCAATGCAGCGATTTGTTAAAAAAGAAGGAAAATCGTAATACGATTTTTTTTACACCAACGGTCAATTTTATTTTACCGAATAAATTAATTATAAAGGAGTAGATTAAATGGACATATTAAAAAACCGGAATTTCCTCTTATTATTTTTAGGGAGAATTTTTACAAACATAGGAGATAGTTTGTATTATGTAGCAGCGATGTGGCTCGTATATGAGCTGAGTGGTAATCCTTTTTATTCTGGATTAGCTGGTTTTCTTACGTCATTACCTTCCGCATTACAATTTCTTACTGGTCCATTCGTTGATAGATGGTCAATAAAAAACACCCTCGTCATCACACAAGTCCTGCAATGCATTCTTATATTAATCATTCCTATTACACACTACTTCGATCTATTAACAGTCCAACTACTACTCATCATTATGCCAATCGTAGCCTTTATCGAACAATTCGCCTATCCCGCACAATCGAAAGCTTTACCACTTCTATTGAATAAAACACAATTATTAAAAGGAAACTCACTATTTTCGTTTGCATATCAAGGCATTGATTTAATTTGCACGACTCTTTCTGGAATATTAGTAGCGCTACTTGGTGCAATTACTTTATATGTAATCGACTCTTTCACATTTGCGATTACTGCGCTTTTATTCTTTTTATTAAAAATACCGAAACAACCAGAAACCAATGTAGACTTTCCTCTTGAAGGCAACAAATCCTTTTCGGTTAAACAATATTTCTCTGAATTAAAAGAAGGTTTTTCAATCGTCTTTCGTTCTTTAATGGGCGTTTTCTTAATCGGTTCAGTTGTCGCTAATTTTTCTATCGGTATGACGATGGCGATACTCCCTTCTTTCGCTGACTCTTTAGGAGGTGTGAAATTATATGGATTCTTTTTAGCCGCTATATCAGCCGGTAGTTTAATTGGAGCATTATTAAGTTCATGGGTTGGTAAACGTAATGTTGGCCGTGTCTCCATTATTAGCTTTGCGGCTGGCGCTGTCTTTTGGTTTCTTTCTACGATTGTACCGTTTCAATGGTTATCTATTTTTTTATTCGGCTTAGCGTGGATACCAATTGGCGCAATCAACATCTTATTTGCGACGATCAGTCAAATTGCAATTCCAAATCAATATCTTGGACGCATCAATTCCGTCACACGAAGCATGGGTACAATCGCTATGCCGTTCGGCTCTTTAATTGGCGGATACACTGCAAATGTATTTAGTAGCCAACTCATTTTCGCGCTCGCTAGCATCGGGATTTTATTCATTTCTCTCGTATGGCTACTTCATCCGAAATTACGTTCATTGCCGAAAGCTGATGAAATTACAGCGGATACTTTTGGTATTCGGTTTAAGGAAGAACGCGGGAAAGGTGCTGCTTTATAGCAGAAAGAAAACATTATCTAATCCGTAATGTGTAGAGATAAGTCCTACAAGCATAACCCCGTTCTAAATTTAGGACGGGGTTAAAAATATAGTTGTTTAATTTTGGATGTAAGATACTTCACTACACTAAAAAATATAACAAGATGTTATATGATATACCCGAAAACCCAATTTCATATTTCCCTATACTGTGACAAGGTATTTTTTGTTTGGAAGGAATTTGTAACTTTTTTATAGAATAATGATGAAGATGATCAGATAATAAATTTTTACACATAAGGAGATAAGACTATGGAAAAAAACAAATTACTAAGAATGGACAATGTCGGCATCGTTGTAGAATCCCTTGATGACGCAATCTCTTTCTTCGAGGAGATCGGCTTGAACCTCGAAGGGCGAGCTACTGTCGAAGGTGAATGGGCTGGTCGCGTAACCGGACTTGGTTCTCAGTGCGTAGAGATTGCTATGATGGTTACCCCAGATGGCCACAGCAGACTTGAACTTTCGCGATTTCTCACCCCACCTACTATATCAGATCACCGGACTGCTCCTGTAAACGCCCTCGGTTATCTACGCGTCATGTTCACCGTTGAAGACATTGACGAAATGCTATCCAGACTCACTAAGTATGGTGCTCAGCTCGTTGGCGAGGTGGTTCAGTATGAGGACTCATATCGGCTCTGCTACATTCGTGGAATCGAAGGACTTCTAATCGGTTTGGCGGAACAACTCGGTAACAAATAAGTAAGTGACGTTTTATAAAAAAACTTTACTTAAATATACATTACTGAAGTAAAAATATTTGAAGAAAATTCTTATTCAATAAAAGGCGCGATTGTTGAACAAGAAGTAAAGGAGTGATACATATTAGTCAATGACTAATATGTATCACTCCTTATTTTTTATGACTTTTTTTGATTTAGGCCTTGATAATGTAAATTAAACAACTTTTTATCACTTTACACGTAAGTGAAAATATATCAGCGATTTTTCAATTATATCGACCAACCGACAAAAACAGCCTCTTCCTTTTCATTTATTTAGGAAGCTCAACCTGAACAGTCGTCCCTTCCTCTTTCGTGCTATATACCGAAACGTTTCCGTTATGAAGTTCGACGATTTTCTGTACGATGGATAATCCTAATCCGCTACCTTCTACGTTTCTTGCCCTTGCTGTATCTACTTTGTAAAAACGATCAAATATACGATCCATTTCTTCTTTTTCCATACCAATTCCGTTGTCTGATATAGAAATCATAACACTAGATTCTAATTCTTCTACAACAAATTCAATGGTCCCGCCATCATTTGAAAACTTAATGCTATTCGTAAAAATATTGCTCCATACTTGATGAAGTAAGTTTTCATCACCTTTTATAGTGATGTCCGGTACATCAAATTCAACAGCTATATCTTTCTCACGCCACTTCCATTCGAGCATAAAAATGACGTCTTTAATTTGCTTCTGCAAGTGAAACTCTTTTATTTGTAGAACTTTCTCTTCTTTATCTAAAGAAGCTAGCGTAAGTAACTGTTTACATAAACTAGACATTCGCTTACTTTCGCCCTCAATAATTTTCAAATAACGTTTTCTTTCCTCTTCACTCATATTCTCCGATTGTAATGTTTTCGAAAACCCTTGTATCGAAGAAAGTGGAGATTGAAATTCATGAGAAACGTTAGAAACGAACTCTTGTCTCATTTGGTCTAATTCTTTAATGCTCTTCGTCATCTTTTGAAAATTAGTTGCCAGTGTACCAATTTCATCTTTTCGATTTTCATCTAATTCGATATCATATTCACCACTTGCAATCTTTTTGGTAGCTTTCGTAAATGTTCGAATGGGACGAACGATATAACCCGCTGCAATCGCTATAAAAATGATACTTAATACAACGATGAAACCAAGTAACACCGCTAGAAAAATTCTCATCTCACCAAATTGTTGCTGAATATCAGGGCGAATAAATAAAGCGTACTGTTTATCACCATGTTTTAATGGGACACCGACACTATTAATTAATTCATTATCGAAAAATCCTGTAATAAACAGGCGGGTTGGATATGTGGAAACACCATTATAAGTTTCACCTTGTAATACTTTATGAACTGTAGCATCACTAATTGTTATCTTGCGAAACGCATTCCCGATACGCTTTCCATTCTTTTGGTCATCTACAATATAAATTTCATATCCTAATTTCGCAATAGACTGTAAGTATGCCTCTTTATTTTCTTCACTTTGCTTTTCATATAATGATTTTACTTCCTCAGCATACATTAAAATCTTTTCACTATTGTACGGTTTTAACTTCACCTGATAATATACATTTGTTAATAAAAAACCAATTATACTACTAAGTAACATAATCCCAACCGTCATAAAAACAAATCTAGAATACAGTGATTTCATCTTATTTCAACTCCAACTTATAACCGAGTCCACGCACTGTCGTAATTTGAAAATCATCTGTTCGTTTTGAGAAACGATCTCTAAGACGTTTTACATGGACATCGACTGTTCGTTCATCCCCTTCAAAATCCATTCCCCATACTAATTCAATTAATTCTTCTCTTGAAAATGTTCTTCCAGGATAACTAGCAAGCTGCGATAATAATTCGAACTCCTTTAATGGAAGCAAAATCGTCTGACCGTTACACTTCACTTCAAACCCTTTTCGATCAATTGTCGTCCCGTGCAGCGTAATAATATCAGCACTAAGCATTTGATAACGACGCAATAATGCTTTCATACGGAAAATTACTTCAGCTGGTTCAAATGGTTTTACAATATAATCGTCCGTGCCAGAAATGAATCCTTTTTCTTTATCAACTAACTGATCTTTTGCAGTTAATAATATTACAGGTATATCATGATACTTCCTGATTTCTTCACATAACGTATAGCCATCAATAAACGGCATCATTATATCCACTATCGCAAGGTGAATATTTTCTTTCTCTAATATGGACTGTGCTACCTTTCCATCTTCAGCCTCAAAAACTTTAAACCCCTCTTTTTGTACATGGTAATGTAATAACTCTCTAATATGCTTGTCATCATCAGCTAATAAAATATGTATCATCTTCATTAAACCCTCTCTTGTTCATCCTTCTACATTCTTACATTAAGAAACAATTGTACTTTTTGCAAGAAAAAGAAAAACAATTACAGCATTAATTTTTTCATGGCAGTTAGCCACATTTTAAAATCCATTAAGCGAAATTATTGAGGTTACCAAAAATACTACGTGTGCTGGTGTGGAAGCAACACATGTACTCCTCATTAGAACCACAATACGGCACAAGCCAATATTTTACGATAAATAAAAAGAATCTATTTTGAAAAAAGATTATTCAAAATAGATTCTTACATTTCAGTATTAAGTTTATTTTAATAAAAAATAATTTCTAATCCTTATTAAGCCTTAGAAATATCAACAAATCCTTCACCGAACACATCACGAACATCATGTATAGCGATGAAAGCAGCCGGATCCGTAGTTTGAACAATCCGCTTTAGCTTCACTACTTCTTGCTTATTAATAACAATATAAAGAATTTCCTTCGGAGTTTTCGTGTAATAGCCATGACCTGAGTACACGGTAACCCCTCTGCCCATTAAGGTAGTCACCTTCCCGGCAATTTCATTCGGGTTATCAGAAATAATCGTAATGGCCTTTTTCGGATTCAAACCTTCAATTACAAATTCCATCACTTTCGTTCCTACATATAACATAATAATTGTCAGCATCAGCTTTTCTGCACCAATGATGAAATAAGATGAAAAAGCAACGATTAAATCAAAGAACAATAGACCATAGCTAATGCTCCAACCTAAATATTTATGTGTCATCCTTGCTAAGATGGTAGTACCTGCTGTTGTTCCACCAACACGAATGATTAGACCAATCCCGCATCCAATAAATATTCCTCCGAAAATGGCATTTACGAGCATTTCATCCGAAGCAATCGTCCAACCTTCTGTCAAATGAAGAAATAGCGAGTTAGTAACTACAGCAATGATCGTATAAATTGTTGTTATCTTATTCAAAAATTTATAACCAGCTATTAACAAAATCGCATTTAAAATTAAGTTAACTAAGCCTGGTGACCACTCAAATAAATAGTACGTAATAATCGTGATACCCGTTACCCCACCTTCACCAAACTCGTTCGGGATAACAAACAAATTCACACCTAACGCAAAAAGAAATGCACCAATAATAATAAAAATAATGTCTGTCGTTCTTTTTTTCATACAGTACCTCACTTCTTATGTAAATATTTATTCTGCCATAAACTCTCACCATTATATCGTGGAATATTCAAATCGAACAGTGGTTTGTTTTTATTTTAATATAGGATGATTAACAAACTTTTCCTAAATCCACATGAAATTAAAACAGGACAACAACATTATTTATTATGTACTGCAAATAAAGTTTTGATTTCACATGCAATTCACCCTAAAAAATGAATATGAACACTTACTCGCACAAATTTCGAATAAAAAACAAATATACGAAGCCATAGAATAGACTTCGCATCAAGCATTTGATCACAGAGATTTATATGAAATTTTATACCCGCTTATACCTCAGCATTGATTACTATTTCAGTTTGTAGATTTCTATTATTATCATCACTAATTCCAACTGATATCCTCTTAATTGGCTTCTACATTCTGTCTCCCCATACTTATTAATGTAAATTCGAAATAAAGTTTAATCAAAATGGATTCTTCTTCAGCAAATTCAAGTTGATCTTTTTATATACATGCTATGTTCTAAAAGAAAATTGCTATTTTTTATATTCATACATTCCAGAAATACATTTACTTATCTTTCTCCATATATTCTTTAATCTTTCGTTCTTCCCACTCTTTTCCGAATATCCCAAATGGAAAAGTTGTCAAACCGTGTATAACGATACCGATTCCCCAACCTCCCAGTGGATATAAAAACCATAATTTACTTGAATCAGAGCTTATATTTATAAAAAAAAGCATTAAGTTAACTAGTATATAGACCGTTAAATGAATGTAAAATGCTTTTAAATTCTCCACCCTTTTTTTAGCTCGTAAATAAACCTCATCTCGCTCCACCCTTAAACACCTCTTTCAATATTGTATTTTTTCATCTTCGCTCCAGTGTTAACATCATATTCTAATCGGAAATCCGTTATTCTCAAAAAAACATCAAACAAAAAAGTACCCAGCAAATTGTCATACACATGATCATTTGCTGGGTACTGCATGATACATTTGTTATTTACAGGCGTCTAATTAAGACCAGATCCATACATCATCATTATTTTCAATGTTGTTCTTTGCTTCATGAACTTTTTCGATATGATCAACTGTGTTCCAGTTAATAGAACTTCCACCCCAGCCCACATACTTCATATCAATCTTCACTTTCTCACCCATATTAAATACTTGTCCCTTTGTTAAGAAAACATCAATAATAACTTTCTTCCCATTTATCGATGGATACTCAACTACGACATATTTAGTAGAACCGTCTCCCTCATCTTCCATCGTTCCTACTTTTGATACTTCCCCAATCACATAATCAAGAGAACTGTCTTCTTTCATGTGCATACCTAATTTATTTGACGTATTTTCAACTGTATTTGCAATCATATATTCCGTAAAATTACGCATCATAGATCCAGTAGCTTTAACCTCATCCCCAACTTTCACATTTGAAAGGGAATCTATATACACACTAACAGGTTCCTCATATTGCTTAGATTTTACACCAATTACACCTTTATCTACTTCTATTACTCGTCCTTCTAACGTCGAGAAATTCGACTCAATAGAAGCCGCACTCGCTTTTGACAGTTCTAATCCTGGTAAATTCGTTCCTGATAATGCTGCGATACCTAAAGCACCAGCTAAAATTAATTTTTTCATACCCATTATGAAACATCTCCATTCATGATGATTTTATTTTTTTGATTGGATACGACCAACCTGTAATCATTATAGTTACAGGTTATAAAAATAACAATCACTTTTCTCATGCAATCTTGCATACTATGATTTTAAAATATTCAGTAATAGAACTAGATTCTCGAATTACAAAAGTTGATTCAAAGCTAAGATAACCTTATGAGCACGGTATAAAGAAATTAAAAGCAGTTTTCGGTCTTAAAGTTAGCGAATACCTTTATAAAAACTCAATCAAAATCTATTCAACCAATTGAAAAAATTGATTTTGTCGAAATTTATTTTTATAAAATTCAAATTTCAAGGAGGTTTTACAAAATCTTACACAGAAGTATTCGTATATCGTAATGTAATTGGTAATTTTTCACGATTCATTTCATTTTATCTACCACGTTTAGACAAAATGGAAAAAACAATACAAAAGGAGAGATATAGATTGAAAAGAAAAATTGGTACAGCTGTTGTAGGATTATCAGTACTTGGTTTTGGTCTTTTTGGTGTAAACATTGGGGATGGCAGCGTTGTAAAAGCTGAACACGGCGATGTTCCTGCTCCGAAATTAGAAAATCATAGTGACTACGGCGGCGCTCCTGCTTATGATCATGGAAGACCTCCAGCTCCGAAATTAGTTTCACATGGAGATTCATGGGCTCCTGCCTTTAATATTGGCGATACGCCTGCTCCGAGACTAGAAGCGCATGGGGAAACAGCACCAAAGTTAGATGCCCGTGGCGACACTGGTGGTGCTCCTGCTTATAATATTGGTGAGGGCGGCGGTGCTCCGAAGCAAGAGGGGCATGAACATTTTCCAACTCCGAAACTAGAAGCTCACGGTGAAACTATTTAACACAAAAACCCTAGCTATGTAGCTAGGGTTTTTACCTTCTCATCCTATTCACAGCTCATGCAAACTTTCTCAACTTTTATTTTAGCACTGTGGTGTGACATCATTTTATTAAGATTCTGTAGTCGATCGCGGGCCCCTTTCTCCCTTAAAAAATAGACACCACCATAAAAACACAAGGACTTAAATATTTTAATCGCTCTTAAAATTCAGAATAATATTTATCAAAAGAATATTCCGTATACTTACTTTTAATTGTGTTACCATTATAGTTGCAACTATATAGAAGAATATAAAGGGGGGCTATTATGAACATTTCATTAAAGGGACCTACATATACAACAAAACATTTAGAAACTTGGTACCACGCAATCTTAACGCAAAACATTACGGAAGCGCAAGCTCAGTTTCAAGAAGCTACAAAAGAACATGAAGAAATGCTTTTGAATGGAACTGAAACAAGTCCACTCTATCATTTGTATTACGCATTACTCAAGTTCCGACATACCGCTTTGACAGATGGTCTATCAATCACGAAAGATAACTTTCAAATCATAGAGGATCAGGAAAAAACAGAAGATAAACACTTATCTTATCTGTATCATTATTATAAAGCGATTCATTTTGCAGCTATTAATCAATATCAGGATGCAGAAGAATATTTCTTAAAAGCACAAGCACTTTTATCGGGACATAGTCAGATCGAACAGGCTGATTTCTATTACCGCTATGCAGCTTATCATTGTCACCAACAACAACCAAGTTTTGCGATTGTAAATGCTTCGAAAGCATTAGAAATTTTTGAAACTCAACACGGATGTGAAAGAAATATTTCTTCCTGTTTAAGTGTACTTGGTGCTTCTTATGTAGACGTTGGCCATTTTGAACAAGCTGAGGAAAGCTATAACAAAGCGTTAGATATTCTTCAGAAATTAAATGAAGAATCATTACAACTGTATGTACGCGGTAATCTAGGACATTTATATGCAAGCCAGAATCTATCTGAAGAAGCGATTCGTCACTTGACGCAAGTCGTTGAAAAAATCCCTTCTCACTATAAGGCTATATTCTTACTTGCACAAGAACATGAAAAATTAGGGCTAATAGACAAAGCAAACGAATACATTGAAACAGGTAAGCAACTTGTATCTAAACTCGGTAATGAAGAGCACAAACATCACTTTGCTATATTAGAAGCATTCACGAAGCAAAATGAATTAGACCAAATTGAACCGATTGTTTTAGAAGGAATTGAATACTTCAATAAAGAATCTTTATATATCTATGTTTCTGAGTATCTTGAAAAACTAGCTCTAGCGTTTTATAACAAACAACAACACGAGAAAGCAAGTTCCTACTTCTTTAATAGTACAGTAGCAAAAAAATCGAATGAAAGAGGGTTAAAGAAATGAAAAAAACAATTGGTAAAATCGCTTTAGGTATTGCATTTACAGGTATTGCTGCATTTGGATTAAATGCAGGTTTCACAAGCCAAGCTGGACATACTCACTTCCCTTCCCCACCAGCACCTTCTTTATCTGACGGACATACTGGAGGCGCTCCTGCACTTAGCATTGGTGACGGTGGTGGTGCTCCTGAATTAGAAAGCATCAGCGATCATGGTGGCGATCATGCCAATACAGAACCTGGCGGTGGCATCTAAGTTACCAAAATAGAAATCTATTCATATTTCAAATGACCCGTATCTATAAGGAAACCATTTAACGTAGCAAATATTATGTATACGCATGATTTCTATTGTGATACTCTGTACCCGAGAGAAATCTCCAATACATATGTGGTTTTCAAGTCTAAAAAATACACCTATTGCATAGGTGTATTTTTGTTTCCAAGTTCCCCCATTGAATGATTACATCTTTTTATTCAATCCCTCTACCTAACAATTAAAGAATAATCCCTGAAAAACTTCCCTTCAATACTTCTTTTTCAAGTTGATTCATACATGTAAACATCGCAATGATCTTTGTACGATTTTTTTCATCGGGTTCAAATTGTTCAATTGTTACGTCACAACGAATTGTATCACCACTAAAAACAGGGCGTAAAAATTCAAAATCCATCTTGCGCGCTAATACGTTGTAATCACCGCCAACTTTTGTAGGCAGTGTTGATGTTAAAAGTCCTTGTACAACAAATCGTCCTTGTTCATCTGGTGTAACATGATGAACTCCTTCATCCTTAGATACTTCTGTAAATAAAACAACATCTTCTTTTGTAAAAGTTCGCTCAAAGGTAATTTTTTCGCCTACTTGCAATTTCATCGATACCCCTCCTCAAAAACACTTTATAATTTACTTTCTTAAATAAGAAAAACCGAAATTAACAATCATTTCGGTTTTTCCAAACTACAGAAGTCTATATTTATCCCGCATTAACGGTCAGTAAGACTCCCACCTCAAAATCCGGCGAATGCGAGGAAGTTAGGTGGGAGATAACTGCCCGTAAATGCCCGATTGGTTCAACTAATAATCAGTGGGGATGGACAAAACCCCCACTGATTAAAGTTTCACTTTACTTTAGCGAATGAACAAACAATCCACTGCGAAGTTTCGGCTCAAACCACGTTGATTTGGGCGGCATTACTTCTCCAGCGTCTGCGATTGCTAATAAATCTTCCATTGATGTTGGATATAATGCGAATGCTGCTTTATATGCACCGCTTTTCACAAGACGTTCTAGTTCTTCTAGCCCGCGGATTCCGCCGACGAAATCAATGCGTGAATCTGAGCGCGGATCATGTATTTCAAGCACCTGACTTAATAAATGATCTTGTAAAATAGATACATCTAAACCTTTAACAAGATCATTCGCATCAAATGTTTCCTCTTTCACTGTGAGCTTATACCACTTCTCGTTTACATACATCCCAAATAATTTTGGCTCATTTGGTTTATATGGTGAAGTCCTTGCTTCTTCCACATAAAAATATTGCGTAACTTGCTTTAAAAATTGCTCTACTGATAAGCCATTTAAATCTTTCACAACCCGGTTATAGTCCCAAATTGATAATTCATCATGAGGGAATAATACAGATAGGAAGAAATTAAATTCCTCTTCTCCTGTGTAATTCGGATATTGTTCTCTTCTCATAATTCCTACTTTCGCTGCTGATGCAGAGCGGTGATGTCCATCTGCAATGTACAAGTTAGGAATGTCTTCAAATGCGTTTACTAAAGTTGCAATTACATCTTCATCTGCAATCTTCCACGCAACATGCTCCACACCATCTTCCGCTGTAAATGTATAGATTGGCGCATGTTCTTCTTTCCAGCTTGCAATTAAACGTTTCACTTCTTCTTTTGTACGATATGTTAAAAAAATAGGACCCGTGTTTGCATCGCACACATCTACATGGCGAATACGATCTAGTTCTTTTTCATGACGCGTTCTTTCATGTTTTTTAATTGTATCATCTTCATACTCGTCAATCGATGTACAAACGACAAGGCCTGACTGCGTTCTTCCTTGCATCGTCAGCTCATAAATGTAAAGCGCTGGCTCTTCATCTTGAATGAACACTTCTTCTTGTATAAATTGCTTTAAATTTCCACCCGCTTTTTCATATACGCGATCATCGTACGGTGAAATCTCCGGGTCTAAGTCAATTTCTGCTTTATCAACATGTAAAAAAGAATATGGATTCCCCTTTACAACTTCTCTTGCCTCTTCACTATTTAATACGTCATAAGGTAAAGCTGCCACTTGCACTGCTTTTTCTTCTACTGGACGAATGGCCCGAAACGGTCGGATTTTTGTCAAGTTTCTCTCTCCTTTACACAATCATTCGAACGGCTACAACACCTGTAATTCTGCTTATATTTTCCACAATGTTCTCTTTCATTATATCATCAATACCATTATCAATATCAATCATTGTATACGCCCAAGAATGTTTACTACGATTAATCATATCTGCAATATTAATATGATGTTCTGCTAAACATCCTGTAATTTGTCCTACCATGTTCGGAACATTTTGATGCATAATTGTAATTCGTTTTTTTCCAATGTACGGAAGCTCTACGTTTGGATAGTTTACTGAATTACGAATATTACCTGTCTCTAAATATTCACGTAATTGACGTGCGGCCATTACTGCACAATTTTCTTCAGATTCAGACGTAGATGCACCTAGATGAGGCGTCGCTGTTACATTTTTCATCTTTATAACATTTTCATTCGGGAAATCCGTTACGTAATGTGTAATAATATCTTCTTCTAATGCTTTTTTAAGAGCTGTTTCATCTACAAGTTCTCCTCTTGAGAAATTGAATAGACGCATCCCTTTTTTCATCGTCTCTATAGCATGTTCACCAATAATTCCCTTCGTTTGATTCGTAAGAGGAATATGCAGTGTAATGTAATCACATGTTGCAAAAATTTCATCTAAACTAAATGCCCTTTGCACTTGCGTAGAAAGACGCCATGCTGTTTCAACAGATATATATGGATCGTATCCGACAACGTCCATCCCTAAAGATAACGCATCGTTCGCAACTAAAGCACCGATTGCGCCAAGACCGATAACACCTAAACGTTTCCCCGCAATTTCTGATCCAACGAATTGCTTCTTCCCAGCTTCAACAAGCTGTGGTAGTTCTTCTCCATCCAACTCTTTCGTCCAGCTCACTCCGTTTATAATATTACGGGAAGACATAATAAGGCTTGCGATAATAAGTTCCTTCACTGCATTCGCATTAGCCCCTGGCGTATTAAATACTACAATCCCTTTTTCCGTACAACGTTCAACAGGAATATTATTTACACCGGCACCAGCTCTTGCAATCGCCTTTAAGTCTTCTGAAAACTCTTCTTGATGTAAAGAGTAGCTGCGAAGTAAAATACCATCTGGATGACCTACTTTGTCCCCAATTTCATAGCGATTCCCATCAAAAATTTGCAAACCCTTTTCCGCAATTTGATTTAACGTCTGAACACGAAACATATCCCCATCTCCCTATCTATTCTCAAGCTCGAATTCCTTCATATAGTCTACTAATTTGTGTACACCTTGGGTTGGCATCGCATTGTAAATACTTGCACGCATACCACCTACTGAGCGATGTCCTTTTAGCGTAACGAAACCGCGTTCTTTCGCTTTTTGTAAAAACTGACTATTAAGCTCTTCTGACGGTGTTGTAAATGGAATATTCATAAGTGATCGATACGTAGGATCAACTGGTGAAGTAAACAATTTAGATTCATCTAAATAATGATACAGAAGTGAAGATTTCATTCTATTTTGTTCTTCAATCGCAGATACCCCGCCTTGCTCTTTCAACCACTCTAGTACAAGCTTCGTTACATAAATACTAAAGGATGGCGGTGTATTATATAAGGAGTTATTTTTACTGTAAGTTTCATAGTTTAACATTGTAGGACAAGAGCGATCTGCTCCCCCAATTAAATCTCTTTTTATAATTGCAATTGTTAAACCCGCTGGCCCTAAATTTTTTTGCGCACCCGCATATATGAGGCCAAACTTCGTAACATCATATTGTTCTGATAAAATATTTGAGGACATATCCGCAACAAGCGGCACTCTTTCTAAATGTGGAATGTCCACATACTTTGTCCCCTCAATTGTATTATTCGTTGTAATATGTACATAATCTAGTTTTTCATCACTTTGTAAATCATCCAGTTTAGGAATCGTAGTAAACTTCTCTTTTTCAGAAGAAGCAAGCACTTGTACCTCACCTACTTTTTCAGCCTCTTGCAGTGCCTTTTTAGACCATGAGCCTGTCAGTACATATCCAGCTCTTTTATAAGTAGTCATTAAATTTAACGGTATCATAGAAAATTGTAATGACGCACCACCTTGTAAAAATAAAACTTCATACTCATCAGGAATGTTCATTAATTCACGAAGTAAGCTACTCGCTTCATCAATAATACTTTGAAAATAAGAAGATCGATGACTCATTTCCATAATAGACATGCCTGTCCCGTTATAATTTACAAGCTCCTTTTGCACTTTCTCTAAAACTGGCAAAGGGAGTATTGATGGTCCAGCTGAAAAATTATACACTCTCTCCATCACCCAGATAACCTCCCTATTTCTAATTTTTATTATTTTTTAAACTTTCTGAATTATAACCTATATACAATATACGGTCAATTTGTTTTCCATTATTATGGCGCAAGACGCAATGGAATCGCTTGCATGTGCATATACTTTTTTATAAACATACAAAAAAGTGTTAAGTACATAATCGTACTTAACACCCTAATAATGAAAGAATAATAGCTAATTGTTCGTAAAGAACCGATCAAAAATTTGATAAATAGCAGAAAGACCAAATAACCAATAAATAGTGTCCACAAGCGCCGGCATAGAACCAAACCATTTCTCAACTACGTTATAGTCTAACGCTACAAACAACCAATTCAAACCGCCAAGAATCACCAAAATTACTGTAAGGTAAGACAAAAATTTCATTATGATTGCCCCCTAGGTGATAAGATGGTGAAAGGCCTTTCACTAGAAATATATGTAGTAAAATTCAAAACTTACCTATTTTATAAAAATTATTTTTTGTACCATCCATTAATAACTGCCTCTGCTTCTTTACTATGTATTTGATATGAATGATTACTATCATTAGATCCGATAAACCAAATTGAAAAACCTTTAAAATACGGCTTCGGTTCTAATACATCTCGGTAAGCACGCCACCCGTTAAGTTGTACATCTTTTGAAAACACATTTGAAACATCTGGATTCCACGGATTTTGCAAGCCAAGCTCACGCGCTGGAACATTAAATCCACCAAAGTAAACGGGCTTTCCTGTTGCTTTATGTAATTGTTCCAGTTGCTGAACGACATTTTGACCACGATTATACACTGTCGTCGCAAATAAACTTTGTTTTACTTCTTCGTATGATGGATTTCTTTTCCCTGAAACTTCAAACCAACTATCAATACTTACGATGTCCACCTTTTTTAAATACGGGCGATTTATTTTCTCTATAAACTTCGCTTCATACGAAGGATCCCAACTTGTTGTTAACCACCAGTTCATTTGATACAAAATATTTCCTTTATACTGCTGGCGAACAAAATTAATCGTATCGCTCCAGTACCCTTCTGCATATTCCATATTCACGAAATTGGAAGCGATCTTTAATCCGTAAACATTGTACTTACTTGTAATGGAATTAAAAATATCTTGTAAAACAATCGTTTTCCAATTCCAGAAGAAATCGTTAATATTACTTGGATTCCATTCTGTTTCTCCGACATTACCCTGCTGAATGTATGGGAACGGCTCCACTACAACTTGAATATTACGCTTTAATAATTCTTGAATTAAAATAATAGCCTGTTTCTTTTGCGCCTGATTAATTACCATGTTAGTAGAAGTCACATTCGGAATATCAACTTGAATCGGTACATTCACCGTATTTAAATTTAAACGCTCTACATCAGCTAACACTTTCGCTACATTTCCTACTTCCCATACCGTTACGTTTCCTGATTTTATTTTTCCTGATTGAACAGTATTAACATCTGCCTGTATATTTCCTGGAAAACAAAAAGAAAACAACATAATAAACACTCCTAAAAAACTTACTAAACTCTTATTTTTTTTCAAAACTTTCCTCCTATAATTTTTGGCATTCTTGCTTATTCTATACAACGTTTCACATATATTCCAGAAAAAAATTAAATGCTATTTTCATTGATAAAAGTGTTATTCATATAATTCTCCTAAAAATAGTAAGATAAATAAAAAAAGAGCGGCTTCCGCTCTTTTTTATCTTTTTACAATTGAAGTTATTGAATTTTTTCTGATAACCTAACCGAATCTATTTATGAGTATAAATAAATTTTTATACTCATAAATGTATCAAAAAAATTTTATCTATATTCGCTTTTAGTTTGTATTACTTTTATATTTACTTCATTCGTATTACTTTCATATCTTTGAATATTCATGATTACACCTCCATTATATTTGTATATAACATCCGCCTAATTATGATATTTGGTAAAATTCACTATTCGAGACGTAATTATTGCAGTAATCAAGATAATAAGAGCAGTTATCAAGCCAGATTCTCCAATCCAAATCTCAGTTTGATATCCTGTACTTGCACGTGCGAAAGGTCCTTGAATAATGGCATTCCAAGTAGTATGGATGATAACCGAAGGCCAAACGCTACCTGTGATAAGTCGTAAATAAGCTGTAATATAACTGAATGGCACAATACAAAAATAGATGCCAAGTACTGAAAGAAGGACAGATGTTCCCTCTACATATAGACCAGCAATAACAATTGGAACATGCCACGTTGCCCAAATCAATCCACTAATAAGGATGGGCCGTGAAAACTCTGCATCGACTAGCCTTGTGAGCATATAACCTCGCCAACCCATTTCTTCTCCCAAAACTGGGATTAAGTTAAGCAAACTTCCTAAAATGCCGCTCAATACTACTAGATAAATGAAACTGAATGGTGCCGTTAGATACTGAAGCCCAAGTATATTGTAGATTGGTTCTAACATACCACCTTCGGGATGCTGAAACCCCGCAATTCCGCTCAACCAGGCGATAGAATAAGTAATTCCACAAATAATCATAGGTATTAGCAGAGCAAAACCAATCCCCTTCCATATCTTTAAGTTACCGAGACTAAAAGATACATCTTTAAACCCTTCTTTCAGTATTATGCGAGTCAAAATAGAAGAAAATGCTGGGGTAAACATATATACCACAATAAGCGGCATACTTTTAGTAATTATTACTACTACATTTAGGATAATAGAAGTAATGATTAAGATACTCAGAAAGAGTTGAAGTCCTATTTTAGCACGTTGGATTTTATCTTTATTGTGGAACGATTTTGCGTGTAATATCATTGTAATCCGCCCTTCCCCTTTAATTCACTTGTTTATCGAATTTACTTCTTGTCATTTCCACAGACACAACTTAGAATAAAAATATTTTGGCATACAGATTAATTCATCTTTAAAATCCCTCCCAAATTTATAATCTAGTCTTACTTGCGACTCATCAATGTAATTATTATTTATAAGTTATCATAGCCGATAGTACAAAAGTGTAATGATTAGTCTATGACCTGTGTCAATTAACCTTATGACAATATGTAACTAGAAAATATGATATGGGATAGATAACAATTGAATTAAGGCAATTGATTCGTGCAAGTACATGAATCAATCTCGCTTTTAAAAATAATTCAATTGAGGTGGAAAAAAATGAATAAGAAAAGAATAATTGCAATGGTTAGTACAGCTTTATTAGTCACAGGATGTGGAGAAGTAGGAAAGGCTCAAACAGTAGCAGTCGAAAATTCAGGCCAATCAATCCAAAAAAATATAGTTAAATCAATACAATCACAGGCTTACCCATTAAAAACGATAGAGCCGTCAAAATCATTTGAGGATTTAAAACCACTTAAGAAAATGATTGGGAGCGCACAATATGTAGCATTAGGAGAGAATACTCATGGAAGCTCTGAAATTTTCACTATGAAGTTTCGCCTTGTGAAATATTTGGTTACTGAGATGGGTTTTACAAATTTCACAATGGAAGAAGATTGGGGAAATGGCTTAAAGCTAAATGAATATATCCAAACAGGAAAAGGAAACCCTAGGGATTTTTTAAACTTGTTATATCCTACTGATGAAATTATAGCCATGATTGAGTGGATGAAAGATTATAATGCTAATCCATCCAATAAAAAAAAGATCCAATTTATTGGGCTCGACTTAAAAGAGTTGGACCAAGGTTGCTTTAATAAAGTAATTGATTATGTAAGGCTGCATCGACCAGATTTGCTGGCAGAAGTAGAAGAAAATTATAAAGAATTGTCGGCTTTTCATGGAAGTACACAGGAATATATGGACCTTGCTCCTGAAATAAAAGAAAAGTTCAAAGCGAACGCTGAGAGAGTAGCTCGATTACTAAAAGATGAGAATAAGCAAGCCAACACAGAAATAGTTTCACCCGAGTACATCTGGGCGAAAGCAACGGCAAGTGCAATAGAGAAATTTACCACAATGCTAATTCCTAACGACTATCCAAGTATGTTAAAGCTACATGAGCAATACTTGGCCGATCATGCAATGTGGGCACAAGAGACATTGGGTGGTAAAACTATGGTATGGGGACACAATATTCATATAGCTAAAGGAATTATCGATGAGAAATTATACCCTTATGTTGCGGGGCAATTTTTGAAGGAACGTTTAGACAATAATTATGTCACAATTGGCAGTACAACTACGGAGGGGAATTTCACCTTATACAGCGAATATGATCCTTCTACTGGAGGTAAGATTACAACGCGTGCGATTCCACAAAATGTAAATAGTTTTAACTATACCCTCGGAAAAGTACCATATAACATGTTTTTATTGGATAACCGTCACCTTAAAGGACAAGCAGAAAAATGGGTTAAAGCAAAAAGACCATTACTAAGTATAGGGGGACAAATATTCCCAAACGAATCGGCATACTTTGATAAATCATTGCTTGAGCAATTTGATATTATTTTTCACATTCGAAAAACAAGTCCATCTCATATTAAATAAAAGTACAAAACAATCCCTTCTTGCATCTGCAAGAACGGGATTGTTTTATGAAGATTAATATAAGCATCTTTTTTAAACAGAAGTAGGTTGCTCTCCCCTTTTTAGCATCATTTAGAAATGTCATATGACACTTTTACACTAGTGAGAATGACAAAAAAAGCAGTACAATTCGGTTATTACATAGATAGGAGCGATGAACTTTATGAAATCAAGATTCATCCAGAATGGTTATTTTTTATTGCTAACTTTCGTTACAGGATTGTTTTATTTTTGTTTTTATCTAATAGCTCTGCTATTCAGCTTCACCCTTTCATTTACGGTAATTGGAATTCCTCTAGTTATACGCGTACTACAGACTACTACACCTTTTATCCAATTCGAGCGTATACAGACGAAAATTTATACCGATATTTCGACCGACTCTTACGATAGAAGTATAAAAATGGATACATCAAACTGGGCTCAGGTGAAATTAATGCTTATAGATCGTCGCACTTGGTCTGCTGTCTTTTGGTTAATGCAGAAATTAGTGATTGGCATTTTTAGTCTCATTAGTGCAATCATTTTTTATGTAATGCCACTTATGTTGCTGTTGGCACCACTACTATATCGCTACATCGAAATGAACATTATTTTCATACAGATAGATACTTTTTCCAAGTCACTCTTTGTAATGTTTATGGGTATAGTATTTACTGCCATAAGTATTAGAATAGTAGATCGTTTGACAAAGAAAATTGGGGGCTATACACGTAGTATGATTCGGCAACTAAATCAATAAAAGTTTGCAGTCTGTGAGTAGTATCGCAGTTTTAAATTTAAAAGTATAATAGACATGAAGGATTAAATTATAATATAGGAAGTAAAAAGGTAGGCTACTTAGGGGGTAAATGACTTGTTAGATATGGTTAAGTATTGGTTTTGGTACGATTGGATTATGTTAGGGATACGTCTACTTACTAGTGTGTCTATCATCCTAGCTACATTAAGTTTTCAGGATGGGTTAACATTGCCACTTTGGATTATTATTCTTTGGGAGGTTGTTGCCTTCTCAATTCCATGGGTAGCCTTACTGTTCAATTACAAATATTACTTGTTCACAGAAATACTGCTATATGGTGGACAATGTATATATTTAACCTCATTATTTCCGGAAGCTTACAACATATTTCTTATATCGGTGTTTCTAATTGCTGTAAATAGTAAGCATTTATCCTATTATTGGACAGCTCCAACAACAGTTTTTATAACAACTGGAATTTTCTATGCGGTTGCGCCAAGTAATAGCTATTGGACTATGGTCACCTATTATGGATTTGCTTATGTAATGGGATTCGCTTTTCATTTATTAATCGCCAATCATAAGCAAAATGAAGCAATTCGTAAACAAAACGCGGTACTTGAGCAATATATGTCTCAGATTGAACGCATTACACTGGCAGAAGAACGGAACAGGCTGTCGAGCGAGCTTCATGATACAGTTGGTCACGCTTATACTTCTATTATTATGGGGATGGAAACGTTGCGTACCGAACTTGCTACTGAAATGGGTATACAGCGGCTAGATTCTCTGCTTGAAATGGGGCGTAAAAGCATCGAGGACGTGAGAGGTTACCTACATCAAATGGATTCTCCGTGTCAATCGCCTTCCTTGATTCAATCTCTACAAAATCTTGGAGCCGAATTTCAGGAGCACGCTCAGGTAAATGTAAGTTTTAGGACATTCGGAGAGGAATATCAATTGTCTCGGCAAGCGAAGATCACATTCATTCGTTGCTTACAAGAGTCCCTTACGAATGCAGTACGTCATGGTCAAGGGACTGAAATTATAGTTTCATTGCAGTTTGAACAACAATATACGAGGTTAGAAGTTCAAGATAATGGAAAAGGAAATGTAGAATGGCAGGAAGGCTTTGGTATGAATGCGATGAAAGAGCGGGCAATGAATTTGCAAGGTCAATTGTCTGTATATACAAAGCCAGAGGAAGGAATGCTTGTTACTTGTACCATACCACGACAAACTGAAATAAAAGATGGACTTATTCATTTGTTAATTGTAGACGATCAGCCATTCGTTCGGGAAAGTTTGAGGACATTACTCGATAGATATGAAGATTTAAATGTAGTCGGTTTGGCTGAGGATGGCAATCAAGCCATCGATTTGTGTGGGCGCCTTCAACCCCATGTTATACTTATGGATTTAGATATGCAGCATATGGATGGAGTCGAAGCAACCAAAAAGATTAAGCAACAATGGCCACATATCCGCGTATTGATTTTTACAACTTTTCAGAATACCGAACAGGCGTTGGAATCATTTCGCAACGGTGCGGATGGTTTTTTACTCAAATCTATTGAAACGTTGGAACTAGCTAATACGATTCGACTTATTCACAAAGGTGGGACACTGATTGATCAGGGAATGTCTCACAAAATATTTGAGAAGTTTGATGAGCAAAAAGAGACACCACAATCAAAAGCAACCGCTTATGAGCTAACAGCTAGGGAGATAGAAATATTGCAACTAGTAGCAAAAGGACTTCGATACACTACCATAGCATCAAGGTTATATTTATCGAATGGTACGGTCAGAAATTATGCTTCCACGGCTTATACAAAGCTAGGAGTCCGTAACAAAGAAGAAGCTGTTCAAAAGGCTCTAGAAATTGGAATTATTGAATAACAAAATATTTTGCGGTGTATAAAAAGGAGTAACAAAGAAACAGAACGCTTTGTGTGGTTTCTTTTATAACAGAGTAAATAAGGCCCGTTATCGTATAAGTTAATGTTAAAACACTTACTGTTTTGTAATAATAAAATCATTGAATCTTATTCTCTAAAATACAAAAGCCTACTATCAATTTAACTGATAGTAGGCTTTTAAAATGATTTAAGAACTGGGTTATGTTCTAATTTAACAGTTTTCATCAGTGGAAATATTATTACTTCGGCTGTAAAGTTAACACTTTCCCTTCTATTCCCTCCGTATTCAGTGTAGTCGTATGATATGTTCCATTTACCCAATCATCTATTTGGTCATGATACCAATCACTTCTAAAATGTCCCGACTGTCCTGGTCCTACTATATGATAACCGTTTGACATATCTTTCGTATCAATAACGAATCGCCAAGAAGCTCCGTGATTGACAATACCGTTATCTCCGTAACTCGCTGCTTGAACGGTAACTTGACTTCCGCCAATTGGAACTGGTTTCTCACGATTAAATGCAAGTAAAGCTAACATACTAGATGATTTTGAGATTGGATGTGTAAAAGCAAGTTGATGGTAATCGCCCCACTTCCACTCCGCAACATCGGGCCCATATTCCTTCTGTAATTTCTTCATTACATTCTCGTACGATGTATGCACAACTTTTGTGAAGCCTCCGTACTTCGTAAACCAAGCGCTATTTTCTCCTGCTACTTGTTTTCGAATCAATTCATCAACAACTTGTGACTTCCCTTCAAATAACTCCATCACATCTTTCGGTATTTCTTTTGAAAATAACGTATTAGAAATCTCTTTCATTAGCAAATGAAAAATTAATGGTGCCGCTTCATTTTTACTATCGTAAAAATTCCATTTCGTTAATTCTTTTACTCCTTCTTTCTCTACATCAGATAAAGTCGTTTTATTTAACTCCTTTAAAAATATAGGGGCAAACTCTTTCCCATATAAATTTTTTTGATCCATCTGTAACTCTTCTAAATCTTTCACTGTATACTTATCCTTCTCTTGCAAAAACTCTTGAATACGCATTTGCCTATACGGCTGCGCCCACGTATTACTAATATGGTACGGGTAATCATCATCAACAATTTTATTATTCGCAGTTGAAATAAATCCTTCTTTCGGATTTATTACTTTTGGTAGTTTATCAAACGGAATGTACCCTTCCCATTCATATTCATCTGTCCATCCAGGTACAGGCAGACTACCATCACCTTTTTTACGCACTGGTATATTTCCATTTGCTTTATAAGCAATGGTCCCATCGTTTGATGCAAATACAAAGTTTTGAGTCGGTGTATGAAAATCTTGAAGAGCAGTTTCAAACTCATTCCAGTTTTTTGCTTTATTCATATTTAATACTGCCTTTAATTCAGCGGAAGGTTCTAGGGCAGTCCATTTCAAAGCAAATACTGTTTTCGTTTTCTCCTTCCCCTTATCCGCAAACTCTGAAATAACTGGACCATGCCTCGTAATTGTAACGTTATAAGGAATTGTTTTCCCATCTTTTACTTTAATAGATTCATCCACAACAGTAGCTTTTTCCCATTTATCGTTATACAGAAATTCGTTTTCATTATTAGGATTTCGCCTTTCAATATATAAATCTTGTACATCAGGTCCTGTATTCGTAACCCCCCATGCTATTTTGTCATTGTGTCCTAATATAACACCTGGCACTCCAGCGAAAATAACACCACTTACATGTAAGTCTTTCATGTCAAGTCTCGTTTGATACCATATGGAAGGTGTCGCAAGAGATAAATGAGGATCATCTGCTAAAATCGGCTTACCAGATGCACTCTTCTCACCGCTCACAACCCAGTTATTACTTCCGTTAAATTCAGGTGGAATTATTGTTTTTGAAAAACTTTGCGCTACATTCACATTTGTATCTTTTAGTTCAGCTAGTAATCTAGGTGCATCTTTCGGATATGTAGGAAATAGCTCATTTGCTTGCTCTTCCGGAAGATTTTTCAACGCCCAATATCGAAATGCCTGCCCATGCCAATGTCCTCCTAAATCAAACGCCATATACTTTCCAATCGTTAAAGAGTCCACAATTGACCATTCAACAGGTTCATAACCTAATAGAGTAAACTCCACTGGCAATTTCTTTTCGGCCTTCGCTTCACGTATAAAAGTATTCACCCCATCTGCGAATGACTGCAGGGCATATTTCGCTTCCCCATCATATTGACTAACAGATGCTTCTGCCGCTCGCCGTAAACCGAGCGTTCGAAACAATTTATCTCGATCAACAGCTGCTTCCCCTACAACTTCACTTAACATACCAGAAGCTTGTCTTCTACTTAAATCCATTTGAAACAAACGATCTTGCGCTTGTACGTATCCTTGCGAGAAATATAAATCATGGGCATTTTCCGCTTTAATATGTGGTACACCTTTACTATCTCGTTTCACCGCAACAGCATGTTGTAAATCCTCAAGTTTTATCGTTCCATCTATCTTTGGCATAGAACTCAACGTATATATGTTCAAAAAAATCATAGTGCAAATAAACAAAAAAAGAACGATACTACTAGACCAAATAAAAATTCTTTTTCCCCTATTTCGTTTCTTTTTTATGACGACTTCCATACAATCCCTCCTCTCTCAATCTATTCGCTTCTATTGTGAAAGAACCTCTTAGAAAAGAAGAAATCATTACTTGCTCATGCTATGGATCATACAAACTGAATACTTCTCTCTTACGCACTATTTCCTTTCCTTTATTGAAGCTTACTCGTCCTTTCTTACACCAATTCTTCAAAATCCCCTTTACATAAGCGAACGTCCCCTTATTATTTTCAAACGTAATTTTAAGTGCCTCTAGTACTTTATCTCCTGAAACTCTTTGCATCCATTCCTTTAATTCCTTCGCGATATATGGAGATAGACTACTAATGTTTTGTTCGTAAAATTTATAAACTTCACTATGCGGAGTGGCATCCTCTACTCTTTCTACCTCTTCCTTCTCTTGAATAATTACTTGTTGTGAATTACTATCAATCTCTTCCTCTGGCATACCAAAATACTGAAGTAATAACGGAATCTTGCATTCTTCTTCAAGACATTTACGTAAAAACTTATGTAGGAACTCTTTACTTTTCACCATCTTTAGCTCACGTAATACACATTTCTCTATGTTCGTATTAAAAATAGGATTATAGTGTAACCAATTTATTATGTATAACTCTTTCGTTTCCGTATCATATAAAATCTTTCCGTATTCAACAAATCGGTTCAGCAACTTCTCAACAGTCTCCATACTGTAACCTGTTTCAAGCTCTGCCAAACGCTTCGGTAATATGTAAATACCACATTGCTTCGTTTTCGTACCAGTTAACAAATATATGTAAAAATAACGCTCTTCTGGCGTTAAATCTAAAATAAATTCATCTTGCCAAAAATTCACCTGCACATTACGGTACACCGCCATCACTTTTCCCTCCACTCTTTGCTAGCAAATAGGAAAATTCCAATCCCTCAATATAAATATAGGAATGAGCAAACGATTTTGGCATTCGAATTTCAAATTTTTTTACTACTACTACAACGGTTTTATTTTTTCGCGCTTGTTTTGTTCTTGTAGTTGTTTTTGTTTTGTTTTTTCTTAGTGATTTATTACTTGGTAGGTGCTTATGAGGGGCTTTGAAGGGGCTTATATAGTGTTTTCATTTCCCTCTTATCTGATGTCTAATTACAAATGTCTCCAACAATCTTCATACATTGCAGACAACCATTATGATTCAACTGCTTATATTTACCTGAAAACAAAAAGCACTTGTTGCCTTCGTAGACAATTCAGTGCTTTAAGGTTGAAAGTTTATAAATAAAAGTGTCTATAATCGACATAGTTGATTGAAATACAATTCTGTTACATTTATTTTAGTAACGATAATATGATAGATACCGAATTATCTATAACTGAACGTTCTGGGCGAGATTTCATTAGTACTGTTAATCCGATTAAAGACGTGACTAATGTTTGCGCCAATGCTTTAGCGTTCACATCACTTTGCAGTTCTCCTGACTGAATTCCTTTAGTAATTAATCCTTGAAATATAACTGAGAGATACATTTGATGCTCTCTAGTCAGTACTTCAAATTTTTCATTATGAGGAGCAAGCTCAACCATTGTGTTAATACAAAAACAGCCTTTATTTGATTCTTTTTTATATTCCTCTTCCACCATATTTTCAAAAAATGTCCGAATTGCTTCTTTTACAGATTGTTCGTTTTGGAGTTTTGTTCTAATACTAGCTGCATGTAAATTTGTGTATCTCCTTAATGCAGCTTCAAACAAACCCTCTTTATCACCAAAGGCTGAATATAAACTCGGTTTTTGTATTTCCATTTTAGCAGTTAGATCGCTTAATGAAGTAGCAGTATATCCCTTCTCCCAAAAAAGTTGCATAGCAGCATCCAAAGTTTTTTCTTCATCAAATTCGCGTAGTCGAGCCATTTAAAACCATTCCCTTCCTTCATCTACTTTTTATGATTATAAATCACCATTTTATGTACCAATCAGTATATTATATATCGTATTAAATTATAAATAATATGTCAAAAGAAACTGAAATCACTTTACAATTCACTTGACATATTAACTTCTCTCTGATTATATTTTATTTACGAAATAACATACCGTTCGGTACGTTATTTTTCAAAAAAACAAAAGGAGATGATATTATGAATACTAAAGAAAAAACAACAACTGCTCTTACTCAGAATAATGATCAGTTCCAATTACCTATCAATACAATCATTCCCCGCTATATAACTCTATTATTTTCAATAGCTTGCGGGATGGCTGTGGCGAATATATACTTCGCTCATCCTCTACTTGATTCTTTATCAAATGAATTTAAGATTAGTCATTCCACTATCGGTATTGTGATTACTATTACTCAAGTTTGTTATGCACTCGGATTACTTTTATTAGTTCCACTTGGTGATTTGTTAAACCAAAAAAGACTTATTATTGTTCAAATGCTTTTATCCGTTTTCGCTTTAATTGTGGTCGGAGTCGCTCCTTCAAGTACCGTACTTTTTATAGGTATGGCCTTAGTCGGAATTCTTGCGACTGTTACGCAGACACTCGTCGCATACGCATCCATTTTAGCTGACCCAAAAGACCGTGGGCGAATAGTAGGTTTCGTTACAAGCGGCGTTGTAATAGGCATTCTCCTTGCTCGTACATTTGCCGGAACATTAACAGATCTAGCGGGATGGCGTTCCGTTTATCTTACCTCTGCTGTACTTATGCTCTTCGTAATTGGTTTGCTATATCGTAATTTACCTAATCTTGAACATAAAAAAACAACTATGACCTATCGTAAATTATTACGTTCTGTTCTCTTATTATTTATAGAAGAAAGGATCTTACGTATTCGCGGAATATTAGCATTGCTTATTTTTACTTCCTTCAGTATTTTATGGACTTCATTAGTTTTACCTCTAAGTGCTGCACCATATAATCTATCACATACAGCTATCGGAGCATTTGGTCTTGCTGGAGTTGCTGGTGCATTAGCTGCTACTAAGGCTGGACAACTGGCTGATCGGGGATTAGGAGAACGTACTACTGGCATTGCCTTAACTTTATTATTACTTTCATGGTTCCTAATTAAATCTATTAACCACTCTCTATTTTTATTAGTTTTCGGCATTATCCTTTTAGATTTAGCTGTGCAAGCTGTACATGTAACGAACCAAAGTATACTTTTCACAGTGCGTCCTGAAGCGAGAAGTCGGCTCACTGCTAGTTACATGATTTTCTATTCTATCGGCAGTGCTACAGGTGCAATTCTTTCCACAAATGTTTATGCAAAATACGGATGGAACGGAGTTTGTATATTAGGTGCATCCGTTAGTGCTTGTGCTCTTTTATTCTGGGCAATGACCTTACGACAATCCTTAAAACTAAAAGAAGGATAATTCATTTGTGTATTTTTTAATACGTGTTTTTCTACAAGGCTATAAAGTGAAACTTTGATCAGTGGGGGTTTTGCTCATTCCCCACTGATTATTAGCCTACACAAATCGGACGTTTACGGGCAGCCCGACTCCCACAAATAGCGGGATAAAATAGCATTTACTTTTTAACATAAATCAACGGCATTTTCATATTAAAAATGCCGTTGATTCCAAATTTTATGTATGTGATTCGCCATTTCATGATAATAGATCATATACCAGCGAAATACATCTATTACAAATTACCTTTAACTTTTCCAACAATCTCGTTTATCGTATTTCGATCTAGCTTGTCACTAATTTCGTATGGCTCACGATCTCCTACTAATTGTACGCCTACGATGTCGTTGCGGTCCTTACCGTATTGCACTTCAATAATAGATCCGCGCTCTAGTTGTTTCCAAATGAAGCTTGCTTCTTCTTTATTGTCCAAAGTAATACAGTCCTCAATATTTTCATTAATTCCAATTAACATGTTATCTTCAATATACCCAATCTCGTATTGTTGACGTTCTTTCGCTTTTCCGCTTACTAATATACCCGCGCTACCATATGAGTAATCCATATAGTCCTTTTGCTCCGTTTGTACCGCTTTCGGCTCTTGTGCTTCAGTTTTTTCAGCAGTCCCACAACCTGCAATAAGACCAATCGGCATAATCACAGTTAATACTACTCTAGTAAATTTCTTTATCATTTGTAACCAACCTCACGTGATTAAGCTTTAGTTTCATTTATCGCTTTATTAAAAGATAACATGACAGCGCGAAGAAAAAGCCAAATAAAAAATATTATTTACATTTCCCACTTATATAAGGGACTAGGCCGTTTAAACCTAGTTCCTACATAACTTTAACTTTTCTTTTAATGATGCTTCATCCTTATTCCTTTACTATGCCCTGTACATCATATGTATTAGAAACTTCTTCTTTCATTTTATATACCCTATCTCTTTTCTCATCACTTTTGATAAAAATAAGCTTCCCTGCCGTAACAAAACCTTCTAATATTAAGCATACTTGTCCATATGCTTTAGGCTTATTCGTTGTAAATCTTTCATCTGGCATTTTACCAGATCGTATTAATTGTTCGCATAGCTCAAGTGCACTTATTTCTTCCGAATTAAATAACCCCAATATATCTTGTTGCAATGGCGATAAAAGTACTGGTATCTCAGCTACCTCCACCTTTTCTTTTTTGTTTTCTTTTTCTTCTTCAAATAAATCTTCAAATGAAATTTGATTCATTACATCTTTTCCTTTCTAACAATGGATTTGTATAACATAAACTGAATTCTATATGTACTGGAACTTTAAAATTTAGTTATTGTTATGTAGTCCTTACCTTATTACATGAATTTCAAACTCATGTACATCGTTTCATATAGTATGTTTTGATTATACCAAATATACGTTCTGTTTTCTATCGTAGATTGGAAAACAGAACGTTTTACTGGCCAGCTGGTCATCCGAGTGTGCCACTTATCATACCAAGACGACAATTGAGATGGCTTCTTGATGGATTTGCTTTTCAACAAAAACAAGGTCATCAAGTTTTACATGCGAGAACCCTTCTATAAAAATCATATATAAAAAGGAATTTGGATGACTTTGTTGAATGAATTTATAAAAATGAATGAAACAAAAAATAACTTCAAAATCAACTTTTATTGTATGTTTTGGAGTTACTTTACGTTTCACTGTTTCTACCATTTTTAAATAGAGATAAATATTTATCATCTAGATATTATGGTTAAGTTTCATGCAGATTATTAAAATAGGTATCCACAATCTAGAAATTTATGGTAAATAATCATTACTTATATATAATTACGATATAAATTTTTAGTTATATTAGGTGTGTAATAAGGTTATTCAATACATTTAAAATAAACAGAGGAGGTTTTCACAAATGGACAAGAAAACAAGCAAAGCTAAAAATTTTTTTGGATTAGTAATCACCGCAGCACTAGCAACTACAATGATGGTAAGCACAGCAAATGCACAAACAACTACGAATAGCTATAAGGTAGTTAGCAATAATGACACTGTATTTACAGATGTACCAAAGAACCACTGGTCAAAAGATGCTATTGACTACTTAGCGTCAGCAGGGATTTTTAAGGGATATGGCAATGGGAAATTTGGTTTTGGGGACAATGTTACTAGAGGACAAGTAGCTTCTTTAGTTAATCGGCATTTAGGTTTAATAGCAGATGATAAACAAGGGAATATGTTTAGTGATATTACAAATCATATGTTCAAAAAGGATATCCAAGCCATTGCGCAAGCTGGAATTATGACAGGTGATGGAACAGGAGCATTTCGTCCAGATGATGTATTAACTCGGTATGAGATGGCAGTAGTATTAGAAAAAGCATTTCATTTAGAATCAAAAGGACAAGGGAACTTTAAAGATGTACCAAAAGGTCATTGGGCCTATGAATCTATAAATGCGCTGCGTAGTAACCGAATAGCACAAGGTGACGATGCAGGTAATTTTAACGGCAATATGCTTGTGAAGCGTGAGCAGTATGCACAATTTTTCTATAATACAATAGCAAAGAACAGATCTTATAATTTCAAAATCAATACAAAAGAAGAACTGAAACAAATGTTAGCAACAGCTTTACAGAATGGGAAATTTGGTCCATTTAAATTAGATGTACTGGGTAAAGATATATCTGAGGTGAAAAAAGAATTTGGAGCGCCTGATGTTTGGCAGCAAGCACCATGTACAGAATGTGATGCACCTAATACAGCGGTATATGGAGATTATAATATTGATATGTACCCTTCGGACGCTAGATATATATGGGTAAAAATGGATATCCCTATCGATGAATTAAAAGAGTGGTTTGGTGAACCCGATGGAATTGGAGAGGATATGACTAGTGTAGGCTTTATATATAATCGAGGAAGCTATTCTCTTTATTTCAGCTTTTCTGATGGTTTTATTCAACGCGCTGAGATATCTAAAATTGAACATCGTTAATACGTTACAAGCAATATAAAATATATAAAGCATAAAAAATCCTTCAAGAACACCCTTATCCTTGAGGGATTTTATTTTGTTCCTATCTATTTTACATAATACAAAGCTGTAAAACTCCTACTGATTAAAGTTTCACTTTATTTTTCTCTGCGCTCCGCATTCCATTCACTTAAATAAGTTGCATATTCTAATTCATCTGGATCATCATGTAACATAGAAATAAACTCTAATTTATTTCCATCACAATCTAGAAAATATACGCTTGCAGCTGGCATCCACCTTTGGACAATCGGCTCTTGATTTCCTTTCCCCTGACTTCCCACTACCTCTATTTCACGCTTCTCTAACCACAATTTTGAAGTCTTTAAAAACTCTAACTCTACACCAAAAGCAAAGTGTTTCGTCTCAAAGTCTTCATTGGCATGTACTTCCCATAGTCCAAGCATTTGTTTTTTATGTTCTCCTATCCAAAAGAAAGCGACTCTTCTTTTGGATAGTTTCCTTGCTAATACTAACCCTAACTTATTTTGATAGAAATCTATCGCCTTTTCTAAATTTCTTACATGTAAATGCGTTTCGTATATGTTCTGTATCATTATATTTATCCCTTCCTTTATTCGAATTTATAATATTCGGTTTTTTGTATCGATATCTTTTTGTTACTACAATACAAATAAATATATCTTAAATCATCCTACTATTGTAGGATTGTTCTTTCCTGCAATGGTATAAGTATATATACTATTAAATTTGCTATAGTCTGGCTTTATAATTCATGTTCCAACGCCGAAATTCTATAAATTAAATATTCTTCAAGTTACTTTTATATTTTTTGTAGTTAATTCTTCTCCATACCATCTTTACTAACGAAGACCGCATAGCTTATTTTTTCGTTTTTCTCAGAAAATAAATCTTCATCCTATTCTTTCATTGGTCGGTTATAAAAAAACAAGCTATCCAACTCGAGCAAATTGGATAGCTTTATACCATAAAGGGAATTTGTTATTACTTCAATTTCCCCTCAAAAACAATTTTCCTACCACACGGTTCAACTTCTATTTTCCCGTCTTTCTTTACTTCATGAAAGATTGGCTCTTCCATGCGACGAGACGGTGCGTACCCTTCTTGTTCCATGCGTGCTAAGCAGTCTGTAATTGATTCGTTTTCTAGTACTTCAAATTTTTTCTTATTAGGTTGTTTTGTCATGCCCTAACCTACTTTCTATTTTTCTTGATGCGAATTGATTTTTCATGTGAATAACATATACCAGTGCGAGAATACCCATTATAATCATAACCGCAATAAAAAAGCTTGTATACTGTATTTTTTCTATAAATACGCCTCCTAATACAGGGCCCATAATACTTCCTATACTAAAGGAGATTCCGGATAATATATTACCTGCTGGTAGTAAGTGTCTCGGTAATAAATCTGTCATGAATCCAAGACCTAATGAGAAGCAAGAGCCAATGACCATACCAGCTAAAAGCATACAGGCAAAGACAATCCAGTAATATTGATCAAATACTGCTGCAAGCAAGAAAATGCCCGTACTTACGCTAAACGTCCACGTTAAAATACGGTCTCTTCCGTATTTATCACTTAATATACCGAGCGGGATTTGTGTAATAATGCCCCCAACTGCAAACGCTGGTAATAAGAAGGAAACTTCCGATACAGACCACCCTTTGCGAAGTGCGTATACTGGTAAATTACTATTTAACATCGCTTCAAGTACGCCGTATGCGAGCGGACCAATTAGCGCAATCCAAGCTAATCCAACGACTTGTTTATAACGAGAAAAGGATGATTCACTTTCAGTTTTCGTTTCATCTTGTGCTGGGAATGCATTTTTCGTTGGAAGTAGTAAAAGCCATCCTATTAAGCAAAGTATAGTAGATACGATAAATGGTGTTGCTAGACCGTACTGAACAGTGCTTGCTAAATACGGACCAACTGCGAAACCAATTCCGAAGAATACACCGTATATCGATACTTGTCTACCTATTTTACTAGGATCTGACGTTGTCGTAATCCACGTTTGCGTTCCGACATGGAGCATATGATCTCCAACACCAACTAGGAATCTAAGAATAAACCATACCCAGAATGAAAATGTTTGTGTAAAAAAGAATAATGAAATAATAACGAGAAATCCACCGATTACGATAATTGGTTTCATTCCAAACTTTTGCATCGGTTTTTCAAGAAACGGTGAAATAAATAATATCCCGATGTATAATGCCGTCGCATGAATACCGTTAATACTTGAACTAACCCCTTCTTGTTCAAAAATCATTGCGATGGCAGGTAAGAGCATCCCTTGTGACAAACCTGAAATTGCCACAATCCCAACCATAATCCAAAAAGTAAAACGCATCGACATCCTTTCCCCTCTCCTTCTCACGCTTTCCACTTTTCATTATAAACGGTTTCTTTACATGCGTGTACGAATATTCACAATAAAAAAGAAGCTAAAAAAATATACTTTTTAGCTTCTTATCCTTCCCAAACTTGTGCTTTCACATGGTAATGAAAATGTTTAAAATATGGATTTTCATAAAATGAAGGCCCAAATAAAATCGGATGTGTATGGACCATCGCCTGCTGCACTTGCAAAGGAACTACAGCTGGTGAAACTTGCATATACATCGGATCAATAATAACTTTTACATATTGGTGATCATTATATGGAGAATGATACA
The DNA here is from genome assembly GCF_015071065.1 of Bacillus cereus. GTDB lineage: Bacteria > Bacillota > Bacilli > Bacillales > Bacillaceae_G > Bacillus_A > Bacillus_A cereus_BA. Next base: position 79,584 of record NZ_VOVA01000008.1, read on the forward strand.
TCAAAAATGGATTATGCATTGACTCTCTCCCCTTATACATACAAATGCTATAGTATATGCAAGTTTTATATTTCGGGAATTATTTATTGTCTAACCAATCCTCTACATGCTGTATAAACACATCTAAACAATCAATAAACGGTGAATGCCCGCAATCTTCTAACACCTTCAACTCCGCATTTGGCAAATGTTTCGCTAATTCCTCGCCAACTACTTGTGGTACGACATAATCGCGGTCACCTTGTATGACGAGTGTTGGAGCTTGAATACGGTGAATATGTCCATTTCCTCGTACAACACCATTATGTTCATCTGAAATATTAAATGTAACTAATGAATAATTTACATCAACGAAATTGCGCTGCGTTAACATATCATCTAAATACTTTTCATAACGATCCGGTTCAGGTTGATTATGTGTATATATTAATAGATTCCATACTGTACGATAATATAATTTGTTCATATTTTTTATTGCGTCTAGCACTGGAGCGATTTGCACTGGGTCTTGCGCAATTTCTTCTTTCGTTTTTAATAAACTCGATACGATTGGTTGCCCGTTAATATCTTTTTTAAATATCGGGTATCCTTTCATCCCTACCGATTCTACTAATATTAGTTTTTCTACAAAAGTTGGGTGGCTTGCTGTAAACTCCATCGCAACACCGCCGCCCATTGACCATCCCATTAATGAAAATTTCTTTAAATTTAATTTATCTATAAAAAGTTTCACATCTTCTGTAAAGTCTTGCAAAGAATCTATCGGCTTATTATACGTTGATTGTCCAAACCCTCTTAAATCAATTGCGTAAATATGATATTGATTTTGTAGTTTCTCAATAACTAAATCAAAGTGTTGTGACGACGTCATATTTCCATGAATGAGCACGAGTATTTCTTCATTTTGCCTTCCAACTTCTTGATATGCAATCGTTTCTCCGTTCGATAGTGAAACATACTCCATTGTCGCAGGCTTAATCATCACAAGTTCCCCCATTCTTTTAATAGAAAGAAAATTCTTTACTTAATTAAAGAATACCATATAGAATGTATGTTCTCAATATAAAATCTATACGAAATTCCCACATAAAACAACAAGTCTATTACTAGACAATTAAAATTAAAAGGTATATAGTTAGCTAGGTAACTAATTTGAAAGGATCAAAATACATGGACGAAAAACAACATTTTTTCCACATTGTCAGTCAAACTTCTCGTAAGTTTACGAAAAAATTTAATGAACGTGTATCTCCAACAGGATTATTTAGTGCGCAATGGGCTGTTATTTTCCGCATTAATCAAACTGGATCTTGTACCCAAACAGAATTATGTCAGTATTTAAATGTTGAATCACCAACGATGACTCGTACGTTAACACGTATGGAAACGATGGGCTGGATTATTCGTACAGAAGGAAAAGATCGCCGTGAGAAGCTCATTTCCTTATCGGAAACAGCAATAGAAATGATTCCAGTATGGCAAGAAGAAGTTGATGCCTTTGAAGAAAAAACGCTAGAAGGTATTAAAGAAGAAGACTTACATGAAGCTTTTCAATTGTTACAACAAATCATCAAAAATTTAGATCATTAATATGGAGGGATGACGATGCAAAGTGAAAAACTTTGGACGAAGGATTTCCTCGGAACTTGTTTTAGTAGTCTGTTTCTCTTTTTAACGTTTTACATGCTTATGACTACTCTGCCTGTCTATGTTATAGACGGCCTAAAAGGAAGACCTGAGGAAATTGGTTTAGTTGCAACTGTTTTTCTTATTTCATCTGTTTTATGTAGACCATTCACAGGAAAATGGCTCGATGATTTAGGAAGAAAGAAAATATTATTTATTTCACTTTCACTATTTTTAGCCGCTACTGTTATGTATTTCGGTACACAAAGTTTATTTTTATTACTTGCCCTTCGCTTCTTACATGGTATTGGATTCGGAATGGCAACAACAGCAACTGGAACAATTGTAACTGATGTAGCACCAGCTCATAGACGCGGTGAAGCACTTGCTTATTACGGCGTATTTATGAGTCTACCGATGGTAATTGGTCCTTTTTTAGGTTTAACAATTATTTCTCATTTTTCATTTACTGTACTATTTATCGTTTGTTCAGTATTTTCATTACTCGCATTTCTATTAGGATTACTAGTCAATATTCCGCATGAAGCACCCGTAAACAAACAAAACCGAGAAAAAATGAAATGGAAAGACTTAATTGAACCATCTTCTATTCCAATCGCTCTGACAGGATTTGTTTTAGCCTTTTCTTATAGTGGCATTTTATCCTTTATTCCTATTTATGCGAAAGAGCTTGGTTTAGGAGAAGTTGCAAGTTATTTCTTCATTGTATACGCACTTGTTGTTGTAATTTCTCGTCCATTTACAGGAAAGATTTTTGATCGTTTCGGTGAAAATGTACTTATTTATCCAGCTATTATTATTTTCACAATTGGGATGTTCATTTTAAGCCAAGCGCAAACTTCATTTTGGTTCCTTGGCGCAGGTATGTTAATCGGTTTAGGTTATGGAACATTAATTCCAAGTTTCCAAACGATTGCAATTTCTGCCGCTCCAAACCATCGACGTGGTTCTGCGACAGCTACTTACTTCTCATTCTTTGATAGCGGCATTGGCTTTGGTTCTTTCATTTTAGGTATAATCGCAGCTAAATCAAGTTATCATAATATGTATTTTATCGCAGCTATTATCGTTGCGTTCACTTTACTTCTATATTATGGATTGCACGGACGAAAACAAAAATTCAAGAAACAACGTACAGACGGACGAATATCCGCTTAACGTGAATAAGGAAAGTAAACTTACCCGTTTACTTTCCTTATTTTGTATTTTTTTTAAGACGAGCGTATACTTATAATAGAAACAAAAAGGAGGGACATATATGAAATTTAAAAAATCTCCCCTACTCTTACTTATACTAACATTCATGTTTGTAATTACAGGGCTTGGTTTTACTTACTTCAAACATAATAGAACGACTCCATCTAAAGATAATGTCACTAAAAAAAATTGGTTAGATGATCCGTACTTACGTTGGTCGTACACACATATGAAAGAATTCACTTTAATTAACGAGGTAAATAATAACCCTAATCAAATTTCCCACTTCCCTACTGCATTGCAAAACTTAGACGATTTTGCTGTGGAGCGTAGATTTGGAAATACAACTCCTCTAAAAAAACTTTTAGATGAAAACAAAACAGATGCTTTTGTCGTTGTGCATAATGGACAACTTGTTTATGAACGATATTTCAACGGATATAAACAAAATGAACCTCATGGAATGGCATCATTAGCAAAAGTGTTTACTGGTGCAATCATACAATCTCTCGCTGATGAAAATCGTATTGATGTAGAGACAACCGCTGACACTTACATAAAAGAATTAAAAAATACACCGTTCGGAAAAGCTACACTTCAGCAATTAATGGACATGCAAGTTTCTGCAGAGTACCCGACTCACGGATATGTGCAGCCTGGACTAGAAAATCAAGATGCACAACTATATTTAGCTAGCAATATTTTACCCCGTGGTAAAAATTACGATGGTCCGATGAAAATTTATGATATGTTACGAGAAGCTGAAGAAACTGCACCGCCTGGTTCTGCCTTTTCTTACAATAACGGATCAGCTGAAACACTCGCTTGGGTTATTCGAACAATCACTGGTAAATCGTTAGCTGAAAATGTAAGCGAACGAATTTGGTCTCAAATTGGTATGGAAGAAAACGCTTATTACGTTACAGATGAAACAAAAGTAGAACAAGCAAGTGCTGGTTTAAATGCAACTGCAAGAGATATGGCGAGATTCGGCCAACTACTATTAAATAACGGGCAATATAACGGAACACAAATCGTCCCTTCCTCCATTACTGAAAGTGTGAAAAATGTACAAGAAGGCGAACTCGAAATTGGCGATGGCGCTTCTATTTCTTATCATAATCAATGGTGGATTCCGCATAATGAACAAGATGCTTTCGAAGTGCTAGGCAGTTACGGACAAACTCTTTACATCGACCCGAAAGCAAATATGGTAATCGTCCACTTCTCTTCTAACGCTGCACCAAGTAATGAAATACATTCGATTTATTCCGATATGTATGTTGATATTGCCCATCATTTGGAGAAGCTTTCACAATAGTGGAGGCTTTTTTTATTTACACAAATCCTATTCCAGTTATCACTTGGTTATTAGAAGTTGCCGAAAGGATTACTATTTGAGCCACGCCTAAACCCTATTTATATTGATAATAATTTATAAATTTGAAAAGACTAGTGCTTAGGAAAGGAGGGATTGCGAATGTCTGTGAAAAAACAATTAACTGTATTGATTATTTCACTTGCGATGATTGTAGTTATGACTAATTTAGGTTCACTCCATTTATTTGCTGACTCCGACGTTGTGAGACAGCCTATTGAGGTCAAATTGAATGATGATTACTTTAATCCGAATGTCATCACTGTTCCAGTTGGAAAAACGACAACGTTGCTATTGAAAAATCAGGGAAATAGAGAGCACACCTTTACGGTGAAAAAACTCGGAATTGACGCCGAAGTCCCGCCAGGAAAAGAAAAAACAATTACCGTAAAACCTGAAACTCCCGGTACATATGAACTAATATGTCGGTTCCACTACTTGAAAGGAATGGATGGAAAAGTAATAGTCGAATAACAAGCGATACCGGTCGATCCTTGCTTTTTTTATAAAGTGAAACTTAAATTCGCGGGGGTGTCCCTCCCCCACGGATTATGAGCTATCACTAATCAGTTTTTTACGGGTAGCATAAAATCGTTACATTTTCATAGCGTATGAAATTTGTGTTTTGATGGTGCTACCCCATCGCTATCAAGCTAAGCTCATACAGCGTCAATTATAGTAGAGGTTGTTTCTTTTTTGTAAAGGTTATGTGTAGGGAATTTAAAGATTTGCATACGAAATAAACCCTAACGGGTTTCATTTTTTTGATTTAAGCCGCTTGATTATCAGACATGGTACAATTGTAAACGACACCTAATATATCAAAGACTGTTTTCTTCTCATATCGATGAGATTTTCTCCCGTTTTGCTGTAGGAGGTTGAACAGGCGAATTAGAATCTTTGATAGCTCTTGGGTGTCTTTCTGTATAGCTTGGAAAAGAAGAAGAAAGTAATCTTTAATCATATATATGGCCTTATATTCACTCAGTTCTCGTTTCTTTTTCATAAGAAGTAATTACCGCATTTGAAACATGGTAGAAGAACAGAGTAGAATGGCAATCAGTTGCCCATACAAATGGCATTCCAATCGTTCTCGTTTTATCTTTTTACAATGATGAATATGAAAGAATGATTTCCACGTTTTAAATAAAATCTCGATTTGCCAACGTAACGAATACCAATCATGTACTTGTCCCATTGGGACAATATCTGTAGGGGTGTTTATCATGTGGGCATTCCCCGGTTAGAAAAAATCATGGGAAATGGCATGGAAATTCCTCCTACTCTGGGGGTATCAACATTGATCCATTTTCAGCCGATGAAAAATGGGACAGCAGCAATAACTGGTGATTTTGTGCTTACTGCAGAAGAGGTAAATCCTGTTGCTAGTACGTTACGTAAACATGGTATTGAAGTAACTGCTTTACATAATCACATGTCAACCGAGAATCCTCGACTGTTTTTTATGCATTTTTGGGCAAATGACAATCCAAACAAATTAGCTAAAGCACTACGTGAAGCCATAGACAAAACTCATAGTATGTAGACTATGAGTTTTGTCTATGGCAAATGCTAATCGTGTGTTATTTAATTAATGAGTGGATTCAATAAGAAAATTAAAAAAGCCGACAATTATTGAACTGCACCCCAATTGTTGAAAATCAATTAATTCATTTTTTTTAAACTTCCCCCTATTAAATTTCAATAAGTATAGGTACAATCATTGGTTTTTTCTTAGTATGTGTATATACATATTGTCGTATTGATTTTTTTATTTGTTTTTTCATTACATTCCATGAGTTTCTATTTGCTTCTTGTAGCTCGTTAACAGTTTTTATAGTAAGTCGATTAACGTCTCTTCGGAGTTCCGAGAAATCTCTATCCACAAATCCACGAGAAATGGTATCGGGGTCAGAAATCAACGTTCCTTCCGCTTTGCTCATAGTTAAAATAATCATGAGCATCCCATCCTCTGAAAGTTGTTTGCGGTCTCGTAACACAATTTCCCCAATATTATCGACATCCCCCCCGTCTATGTAGGTATTCCCCACCGGTATTTTCCGGGTCTGACGGGCAATGGTATGTTCAATATCGACGACATCCCCATTATTGATGATAAACGTGTTTCCTTGCTCTACTCCAACGGATTCACCTAACAAACGGTGATGGTGCAGCATTCTAAATTCACCGTGAATGGGAATAAAATATTTTGGTTTCATTAATGTAAGCATTAGTTTTAAATCTTCTTGATAACCATGGCCAGAAACATGCATTCCGGATGTACTTCCTGATCCATAAATCACTTTGGCTCCAAGGGCAAATAAGTTGTCTACGATACTCGTGATATTTCGTTCATTCCCGGGTATTGGACCTGCTGCAAAGATAACCGTATCTTCAGGTAAAATGTCGACACCGCGAAAGTTTCCTGTGGACAGGCGAGCAAGAGCAGCCAATGGTTCTCCTTGACTCCCCGTGCATAAAATAGCCACCCTTTCAGGAGCCATTTCATTGATTTCATGTGGGTCAATTAACATTCCATCTGGAACTGTTAAATAACCACGTTCCATAGCAACCGCTATGACATTAACCATACTTCGTCCAAGCAACGCAAGTTTTCGATTTGTTTTTTGTGCTGCATTCACGACTTGTTGAACGCGACTAATATTTGAAGCAAAGGTAGAAAGAATAACTTTGCGTTCGGCTTTCATGAAAGCTGCTTCCACATGTTCACCTACTATTTGTTCCGATGGGGTCAAACCAGGACGCTCTGCATTGGTACTCTCAGATAATAGAAGCAAGACCCCTTCTTTGCCGATTGCAGCCATTTTATGAATATCCGAATTCTCATTATTCGCAGGGGTTAAATCGAACTTGAAGTCCCCTGTATGTACAATATTACCCTCTGGTGTGTGAAAGACTATTCCCAAACAATCAGGAATACTATGGGTCACTTTGAAAAAACTTACCCTTATTTCTCCAATTGTCAAGTTTGAGTTTGAGTTGATTTCAATAAGTTCACTTTCTCTTAGGAGTTTATGTTCTTTTAATTTGATTTCAATTAATCCTAGTGTGAAGCGTGTGGCATAAACGGGTACATTCAATTTTTTTAAGAAGAACGGGATCCCCCCGATATGATCTTCATGTCCATGTGTGACAATTAAAGCCCTGACTTTATCTTTATTTTCTACTAAATAAGCTATATCAGGGATAATCAAATCAATTCCTAATAAACTTTCATCTGGAAACTTATTGCCACAGTCGATAATCACGATATCGTTTGAATATTCAATTGCATACATATTTTTTCCGATTTCATTCAAGCCGCCTAAGGCGAAGATAGATAATGCATTCTCTATTGTACTCAAATTTATAACCTCCCATTTTAAATATAATCTTAGTATGCCCTTTAGGTTTCCCTTTATCAGTGGGTTGAATGCTCGAGATTCCTAGAAAAAAGGAAACTTTAGACTTGTTTTTCCTAAATATACTGACTACAACATTGATGTCTTCGTTTCCCTCATTGTTATCGAGGTCTTTCCTCCCATGGAGACAGCTGCTATTGAAATCACTCATGGTTTTCGATTCTTAATAAAGATGCAATTCTTTTTTAAGAAATGCGCCCGATAATGGAAGATCGTTTTGCAGAAGTCATGCGGCACTTACATTGTAGAATAGCCCTCTAAAACAGAAGAAGCTCTCCTCATACAAATTGCATAGCTTAGGGTGAGAACAAATTCTTCTAAATCATATCTACGTGCATTGGAAAAACCGTTGTCTTCACCTTTAACATTGAATCCACATCTCATCAGAACCTTAAGGGATACTTCAAATTATAGCTTGATGGACATGGGACGACACCCTAATATGCTTGGATTAATATCATTGCAAACAGCTAAAAAGGTGATTGCTAGAATAGAAGTTATGCATATAATCAAAAAAGGACAAACTCTCCAAGATGAAAAGTTTGTCCAAAACCATGATCTCTTTGATTCAACAATATAAAATTCAGTTCCGCTAGGAATTTTTCGTTCTTTTTTCATATCTCACTATTTTTGCTTCAGAACTAACAATAGTGAATTAGAATAATGACTTAATACTTGCTAGGACAGTAAGGATACCTATAACAATGACAAATACATTGCTCGCTTTCCCTCTATATTTAGCCAGTACTGGTACTTTACGAATCGCATACATTGGTAATAGACATAAGATAGCAGCAACTAACGGTCCGCTAAGGGCATCAATGATTCCAAGAATACTTGGATTTGCATAAGCAACATACCAGCATGTTAATACGACAAAAGTAAGGATCATTGTCTTAACTGTTTTTTCTCCTATATCTTTCCCGCGTGTTTTACCGGACTTAATAATCATGTCACGCATTACCTCATATGCTCCTATATAATGGCCAAGGAAAGACTTTGTAATAGCCACAAACGCAATGATAGGAGCTGCAATAGTGATTACAGGCGAATTAAGCTCATTAGCAAGATATGATAGGATTGACAAATTCTGTTCTTTTGCCATCATAAGATCATTTGAAGTCAAACTCAAGGTACTGCTCCAAACAAAGAACATAACAACAGCGAATGTCATGATATAACAAACTTTTTGTATTTGAGCACATTTGGCATCAGTAGCTTCTATTCCATACGTAGCTCTCTGTTTCATAACAAATGACGAAATCATAGGAGAATGATTAAACGAGAATACTATGATTGGTAGTATCATCCATATCGTTCCCAAATATCCTGTTCCTGTTGAAGCAGTAGAAACACTTGAAAAACTAAGCATTGACGTATTCCACTGTGGAATCAAAGATATTGAAATAAAAAGTAGAGAAGCTATGAAAGGATATACTAGCATGCTCATTATCTTTACAGTGATATCTTGACCAAAATTTAGTATAGCGATAAGACCGAGTACTAATACAAGCGATAAAATGGCCCTTGGAGGCTCCTGCATGTGCAATTGATGCACGATAAAACTACTTGCAGTATTTGTAAGTGCAACAGAATACATTAGCACGATTGTATAAATTGAGACGAAATATACTATGTTAAAAATGATACTTGCCTTATTTCCAAAATACTCTCTTATTGTACCTGTAATCCCCTCTTCAGCAGAATTGGAAGCATATATCATTTTAGCAAGCGCCCTATGTGAGTAATACATAACTGGATATGCAAGCAATGTAATTAGTAGTAATGATAATACCCCCCCTGAACCTGCATTAATCGGTAAAAAGAGTACTCCTGCTCCAATGGCTGTTCCAAAAAGGCTCAATGCCCAGGTAGTATCCTGTTTATGCCACTTTGTAGGATCTGGATATTTCTCATTTTTTACTGCAGTATTTTCAGCCTGAAGTTCTATTTTTTTTGCAGTATTCCCATTCATATAATAATTCCTCCTTGTGTCCTATTCTTCCGTCTCTTTTTAAGGCTTAGGAATATAGACTGTTCTTGAAAAATGAATTGCTTACAAAGTGCGCCACATCGTGTGTCCTTCTTCTAAGTTGATCAAAATCGAAAAATTCGCTAGTCATCAACCTGATGGGCTTGTTAGCTCTTACAAAACACTTTAATTATATAGTAGTATATTTTAGTGATAATGGCTCTCAATATACAGACATCCTTAGGAGAACAATAGAGAATAGGATTGTTAACTATTTCACAATATTTCCGATAACTGTTTATTAATTTGATTGTTTCTCCCCAAAGATTTTATTTTTAATGGCAATCCCTGTAGGTGTGGCCGCAATTCCGCCTAAACCTGTCTCTCTTAATTCGCGAGGCATCTGTCTTCCAACTCTATACATCGCTTCAATAACTTCGTCTGCATTGATGATATTGTTTACGCCGGCTAATGCGATGTCTGCTGCTGCCAAAGCATTTGCCGTTCCAATGGCGTTTCTCTTTACACAAGGAATTTCTACCAAACCAGCGACCGGATCACAAACTAGACCGAGTAAATTTTGTAATGCGGTTGAGAAAGCTTCAGAAGATTGCTGTGGCGTTCCTTCGGCAGCTTCTACCGCTGCTGCAGCCGCCATTGCTGAGGCACTGCCTACTTCAGCTTGACATCCTCCGTACGCTCCTGAAATACAAGCGTTATTTGCGACTATCGTTCCAAATAGCGCTGAAGTGAATAGAAAACGGATCATATCTTCATGAGTTAACTGCAACGTATCTTTAATACTATATAGGACTCCCGGGATCGTCCCACTCGCACCTGCTGTTGGGGTTGCACAAATAGCCCCTAATGCAGCATTTACTTCATTAACACCGATAGCACTTTGAATCCCTAACACCATTATATCTCCAGAAAGAGTTTTCCTATTTTCTCGATAGTTTTTAATTTTAACAGCATCACCTCCGGTTAAACCGGTCGGAGAAAATACCCCGTCGCCCTCGATACTTTTATTTATGGCATTTTCCATAGTCGCTAAATTTCTTTCCATTTTACTCCAAGCTTCTTCATAAGAAGTTTTAGTTTGTTCGATTTCCTGTTCGATTGCTAATTCATAAATTGGCTTTTGGCTTTTATTAGCTGCATCCACAATTTCTTTTATGGTCATATACATATTTTTTCACCCCTTAAAGTAACTAAAGAATAATGATATTAGCTATATTGCTTAAATTTCCTAATTCCTTCTGAGCATTACCAGGCAATAGCGAATCCAAAGCGAATGCATATAAATATTTTCCGTTTTCTTCTAAACTATGAAAGTTGTTAATTTCCACATCAAATTGTTTAAAGATCCTGCGTAAGACAAATTCAAAGTCAGCTCTTTCGGAAATCGCAATAATAACTGGCAATGGCCCCTGTAGATCTAAGCTAAATCCGTCAATTTCAACATGTTTGACTTCAATTAATCCACCGCCGACCGAAATACCCATCGTTCTAATACTTCGGCTTTCATCCTCTAAATATACATCTGCCGTATTTGGATGACCAGCAGGACTATCACCCGCTTTTTCAATAAAGGTAATGTCAATTCCTTTAGATTCTGCTATTTTAATAGCATCTGGCACTTTGCTGTCATCGGCAGCAAATCCTAATATCCCAGCAATAATTGCAAAATCAGTTCCGTGTCCTTTATGGGTTTCAGCAAATGATTCATAATACCTTACCACGACTTTTTTTGGAAGACCTTGAAATAATTTATTGGCAACTGTTCCAATAGCCAAAGCACCTGCAGTATGTGAACTTGAAGGACCTATCATTACCGGCCCAATCACATCAAAACAACTTTTGTATTTAACAACCTTTTTTTCTTTAATAGATGTTACATTCATGTTCATATAAGCACCCCCATAATTTATTATTTTTAATTGCAGTTGAATCTAAGTTATTAGAATGACCAATTCAAAATAAGATCCAGTTGATAACGTTTTCATTTTTCATGTTAATAAATTTCCCTTCTGACCACACACCTTTCTTAGAGTAATCGTATCAGTATGTCCAATTTTAGAAGGTTACTTGCAAGGTCTTTAGAATTTTTGCACCAGAACTAGGCTTGATATTTTCTCTAGAGGTAATAGATTATCTCTCGACGCCCTCATTATAACTTGTATATTTATGAGTTTAATTTTTTTTTTATTTTTAGAAAGATTGAATAAACAGAATCTTGAATGGATAATAAATTACACTTGGCATGTAGCAATTGTGTCCATTGTTTGAAGCTGTATTAGTTAGTAGAAAAGCAAAAATAGCACAGAGTTCCTTTTATTAACACATTGATTATATTGGAAAATCATTATAAAGATACTTATACTTTCCTTTGTTGAAACATCTTATTTTAGACGTGAAAGCTGTTGCAATAAATGATTAATGTAGATGGAAAGGTATAAATTAATGAAATATAAAATCCCTTTCGGATATTAATGATACATTTTGCATTTATATACATTTTCAGAAAAAAGGAACTTCTTTTTTTAAAAAACCTCTGTAGAACTAAAAAGAACTGGGCATAAATTGTCCGGTTCTTTTTAGTTAGATTTCTCAATTTGGTTATCTTATTTTACATCTTCTTTTACATCTTTTTTAGAAGTTGCTGGTACTGCATCTTTAGGTGCATCATGGATTTGTGAGAAAGACGTTATTCCATCTGCACTTATTGTAATCGATTGATTTGGACTATTTTCATTTGATTTTAGGTTGTCCATTTTTACATCTTCTGCACCTACTGCACCACCCGCTAATAATCCTGTACTTAAAAGTGTTCCTGCTAATAATGTTTTAAACATTTTTCATTACCTCCTTGTTTGGGAATACATTTAGCATAAGACAAGAATCTATAGTTGATATGGACTGTTTCTGGAGACTATGTAAAGAAAAATAGATGGTCGGTTATATATCCTAATGGGGATTTAGACAGAATTGAAACTTTATCCTTCCTCAAGGAACGTGAAGGGCCACAGCCCAGTGAGTAGGTGGGAGATGAATTGGCTTCGAACAAGAGATGGCATGAAGCCATCTGAATTGTTCAACTTTTAGACAGGCAAACAGGACATTTATTTTCGTTCGTTGTGTTCGTTTGTTTTGTTAGACCTTAAATTGAATTGCAACTACACTCTTCGTATTTAATAAGTATTAATTTAGAAAACCCATAAACAAAAAAAAGAGTGCTGTGAAGAAGCACACTCATTCAAAGGACTTTACCAATCTCGATGATTATCGCGATCACAGTCACGATCATGATTACGTCTGCGACGGCATTCATCACAATCGCAGTCACGGTCACGTCTACAACGACGGTCATCACAATCTCTATGTCTGCGTCTGCAGAACATTAAATCATCCCAAAAATCATTACAATCTCTGTCATCTCTCATGAATATAATTACCTCCTCTTAACTCTAGGATTCATCATATTCTATGCTAAAAAACAAAAACAGCTTGTTTACTAGTCTATTTTCTGCATTTTAAAGTAATAATATTATTATCTAATCTTTAAGTTTCAAATCTATTTCACCCCTTATCATCCCTTAACAACAAACAAGACGCCACCCAGATCACGGCAGCGCCTACGAGAATTGCTATTGGTTTAATCATTAACAAATATATCTGGCCCCTTCTTCAACGCGTACGAGAAACCCGAAATAAATACAACACTAAATATAATAATAGAAGACCACATATTAAAATGATATTCTTTACCTGCAACTAAATTATATATGTTATGGACCAAGAAATTAGCCCCTATAATAATTCCGCCTAACATTGAACTAATTAAAATGCTCATTAAATAAAACTTGAACTTCTGGAACATTTCCCTTCTACCCCCTTCTAAAATAAACTTCATTTAGGTTATTTTAGAAAATTATACCATTTTATTATTTCGTATTCTTGAATCACTGATATATTTAAGGTTATTTTAAGAGAGAAGATTATCTATTCAAATGTCCATTTTATACAAAATAAAAGAGCACCCATAATCAATAGGTGCTCAAATATATGAAGTGGGGCTACCCCATACTCCAATATATGCTCGTCCTTCTCAAAAGGTGTAAAGTAAAAAGACACCTAATTAAGGTGCCTTTTCGAAACGTATTAACGCGAGTAGCGAACACAATGAATCTTTCTCGGTGTCACTACCATCTTATGTTCAAGATTCTTAAATATGCCTAATCGTTAATGTGTAATTTCTATATAACAAACAAAAAGCCATCACCGTAAGGTGACAGCTCCTAAAGGGGAAGAGAGATAACAAATGGCAATAAGTATCTCTTCAAGCCTCTGGTATTCTAGATACTCTCAGGCTTCTCCAAATCACCGCATCAATAGTATGGCTACACGCCCTGTGTCAGTGACTGGGAGAAGAGCAAGAATCTTCTCGTTTATACTCCGTAGAGTCGGCTCAATACTTCAGCTACTTAATGTCATTTTCACCTTTGCTGGCCAATATCGAATTATAGAGTGTTTATATCCAGAGGGAATATATTTATTCCGTCCCCCTGTTTGAACCAACACACAAGACTGAGGGGAATGTTCAGCTGTATTGGCTCAAACAAAGAGCGGAAGCTCTCTGCCCTCGTTTGGTCATTAATAAAATTTGTGAGTGATTACTAATAATCAATTGAGGTTTATTCTTATTACATTTTAGTACCAGAAACGCGATGTTCATTCAATCAGAACAACCACCCCATTTCCATTTTCAAGAGACGATACAACAGAGTAATAGACTTATATTCACTATCAACCCAGAGGACGCATTCCGAGTTGAATGGTAAATATAAATATTTTCGGGAAGCTCTTATCCCCTCTAGCCTCCGCGTCACCGAGTAACGTTATTATAATGGGAACGCTATCCCCAAAACCTATTCTCTTTTCAAAGAACTGTTTATAGGAATAGCTTATAATTTCCGGCATTTTATTTAGTCCCCCAAAAAGTTCGCGTTTTGTTCGCGTTTTTTAGATAATCCCTAACGCTGTAGCAATCAATTTAATAGCACTTTGCTTCTTCTCATAGAAGTAAGTCTTTTTGAGCAGTAGATCATGATAAACATCTGAATCTTTTACTCTTTCATTCGTTAAGAATTTCATTGTAATAATATCTCTTTCTTCCTTATCTAAGATATGGTCCAAAGTCTTCTCTATCTGTTTCACCTTTAATTCACTCATTCTTCTTGAATTTCGTATCTCTGGAAACAGACTGATTCCTTCTTGTTCCACTTCATTATTGAATCGCATCTTCAGCGCCCTATATTCTTTCAAGATGCTAACTACTTCCTTTTGTACTTTCTTGTCATCGATTGCTGGTAATAAAGATAATTGTTCCATGAAGGAATCCCCCTATTTCGAATTTTGGTTTTTAACATCACATAAGTTACGTGAAATTTTACTATCTCACTGTTGAATAAGGGAAAGATGCTTAGTAAAGTAGCCCCCACCAATCTACCCTGCATTGTTCCGTTATCCATTAAGCCGTTTTCTTATTAACAGTACATCCTCTACTAACCTGCCATCCATCATTTAGATGGTTCACTAACTCTTGATACGTAAATACATCAAACAACCAAACTCTTTGATCATGTTCAAATCCTGGTTCTTTTCGAAACAACATATATTCTCGTGTACCTTCGTATCTTTTTATAACACTCACCCCTTTATTTTCTTATCCAACCTTTCTGCTTGTCCTTCATGACAACAACTAATTCTTGCTTATAGCGATATTCAAACATCTTCTTCATATATGGAAAGCGATCATTCGCATACCCTTTAACATCAATTACTTCCTGCGTACCATCTTTATAAGTACCAAGGAAATCTGCTGTGAATTTCCAATCTCTGCGCTTCTTTTGTTTACCATCTCGTGTAGTAATATAAAACCCTTCAAGGAGCATGTACTGAGGTTGCAGTTGAATCTCAACAACCTCAGGGTCACTCTTCAATACTAGGTAATACTCCGCTTCTGTCTTACTATCAAAAACGATATCTCCAACTTGTGTTTTCTTGCTGTTAATACGGCCTGTCTTCTTTCTGCGTTTAATCAACTATTAACCTCACTTTCTTCTAAAATGATTATTTTGTTTAAAAATTACAGTATAATAACGTTAATCATGTAATAGGAGTGTCATTAATGTTCAATATAATAAAACTGGTCTTTTTAATACTTATTGCAAGTTATTTAATATTTTTCTTAGTGATGGAGTTTAAAAAGTCACACAAAATCAACATATTCTGGATTACAATTGATGTCTTATTTCTCACAGCAACGCTATTATTCATAAGAAAACTTTTAATTAAAATTATATAAATCAAATTTTTTGCTCCCCTGAATAAAACTCAATATTCCGTTAATAATGTAGATAAGCCAGTCTCCAATTCCCCTGGAGTCGAGCAGTTAGCATTTGCTTGCTGCTCTTTTATATTTCGATAATCTCGAATTCTTGAGATGTATCAGCATGCCACATCCGAACATATTCAGCGTGTTCTTTAGAAGGATATTGTTCTGCTTCTTCCGATTTGTTTACATCTTTAAAATGATAAGCATCTGGATTGTAGTTACCATTATGTTTTAGGTATTTCTTCGTGTTTACATTTTGAATTACGTATGCCATTTCACCATTCCCCTTTTCTACAAAATGAAATTTTTATATCACTCTTCGTCATCATCTAATCGAATCAATCGTAACCGCCTTGTACTGCTACCGCACACCTTTTCATAGCTTGGGGCCAACATGCACCTAAGCCAATCTAATGATTTTTTTGTTGCTGCGCTGACTTCTAATATTGTGTCGTCCGTAATGAATTGATCGCCTTGGTACATTGCGTATATTCGTTCATTCCATGGAACCATTTGCATTCCCCTTTCAAATAGCGTTTTTGATTGGTTATCATTTTCACTTCTTCCACTTTTACAATCCGATATGCAACATTTCATATTTCATTATTGTAATATTTCTTTATTAACTATCATTTGCTAGTGCATCATTAATATCCATTGATAAACCAACATTTATAATTTAATTCCTTTTATTAATTCCTGGCAAGATACTCTTAAACAATATATTCCGATAATTATATTGGAATATATTGTTCTACACATCTATACGTGTTTTGTGTATTATATAGCAGAAGAGTAAGGTAAGAGTTACTCTTTGCCATTTTAGGAAAGGTTCTGTTGGAGACAACAGGACCTTTTTTGTTCGAATTTCAATAAAACAAGTCTCAAATTCCGTCTCATTGGAAATAACTATATAATGAAACTGATTAAATATTAGGAGTGCTATTAATGTCTGATATAGTCCGTCTCTTAATTATCATGATAATTGCGATCTTTTTATTTTCTTCCATACTAATGGAGTTTAAAAAACCTCAAAAAAGCATGTTTTGGTTCTCAATTGAAGTCTTGTCTCTCCTCGGTGTTTTACTGCTAATAAAGGAATTTTTCGTCAATCAAATAACATAATCCCCTGAATAAAACTCAATATTCCGTCAATAGTGTAGATAGGCTGTTAAACAGCCGGAAATCTCTTGTGTGTAACCTACTAATTGAGACTTCCTTCCAGACTGAGCAGTTAGCTTTTGCTAGCTGTTTTTCATTTGAAATCAAATAGCGTTTTTGTTCAAAATGATGCCCATTCATTTGGACACATTTACCAGTATTTTTACCAAAAAATTCATGATATCGTTAATTAGTCGAGTACGTCATTACTTGACGATTACCCTTAGGAGCCCCGCAGACAATCGGGGTTTCTTTTATTTAAATAATGATTTTATTAAGTTTTCTTTTTTACACCAATAGTACATCCTTTATTAACCTTTTATTTTCATATTCCATAGAAAAAAATAATAAAGTTTGCTTATGATTTTTTATTACTACCCATTTCCTCTTATTCTGCATTCCTATAAATAGACAACAGCATAGGATAAAAGGTAAATGATAAAATCATGAGAGGAGCTTGGATATGCAACATAATCCACGTTTTTACTATCAATGTCAAAGCTCAATGGATAGCATCTGGAATAACAATAATTGGATTTACGATTGGAATCCTTATTATTACAGTAACAACAATAACGCCTGGAATCACAACCGGAATCCTTATTGTGAAAACATTAGATTAACAGATTATGGAGCTAGACCATTTGTATTGAATATTAACCAGGCCACTAAACAAAACCATACTTACCGCACCGCTTTATGGACAGGGAAAAACTTACAATTAACTTTGATGAGTATTAATGTTGGAGATGACATAGGTTTAGAAGTACACCCTACAACTGATCAATTCATACGTATTGAAGAAGGACAGGGACTTGTTCAAATGGGTGATAACAAAGATACATTATATTTTCAAGAAATGGCCTATGATGACTATGCAATTATGATACCTGCTGGAAAATGGCATAATGTAATCAATACGGGGAATAAACCGCTTAAAATTTACTCTATATATGCACCTCCAGAGCATCCATATGGTACAGTTCATGAAACAAAAGCAATTGCCATGTCTACTGAAGCAAGTCGGTATTACTAATAAGAAATTATCTTTGTCTTAAACTAAATTATTGTTCAAATACTCCACAAACCTAAAAAGATCACAATAAACCTTGGTCATAGAGCGCCTTAAAAAGCGCTCTTTATATTTGTTAATAAATAACCATTTTGATCAAACATACTCACGGTTTGTATAAGCAACGCATATATTTACATAGACAAGACATAGCTTTTTATTATACATGCGCAATTTTTGTGCATGTTTTTTCTTCAATACAATAACTATTTTGTTCACATTATTCCGAGACATGTATATACTGTGGTATACGATATGCGATAGCATTTACACGTCCCTCTTAAAGGGCTTTTTTTATATTTATTCGGTATCAAATAACGCTTTTATATGAAAGTCGTACACATTTTTGACACATCAACCATCACAATTACTTGAAAACTCGTGATAATATTAATTCGTCGAATACGCCAAATTTCGACACCGCACGACAATAATATCTCTCCTATAAAATCCCTGTCCCCGCAGGGATTTTCTCTTTTATTCATTACTTTTTGTTGCACTGAATTCCCATCCTGAATAAAATTCAAAATTGGTCTTACTTTACTCCTGTCGATCCAAACCCGTTATTGCCTCTTTCACTATCCGATAACTCGTCCACCTCAACAAAATGAGCTGTTTCCACTGGCACTATAACGCCTTGAGCAATACGAGTCCCTCTTTCAATTACATGAGCTTGCATACTTGCCTCTTTAGGTACTTCAATGTTATCAACTAGCACACCAACTTCTCATCTAAAACCACTATCCACAGTTCCAATAACCACGCGTAACTTTGTATCACACGTCATAGCACTATGCCTCCTAATCCAAATGCATTATCTCTTCTAAGGTTCTATCCGAAATATAAGTGTTAATAATTTGTATCTTTCCGTATTTCTTTTTAGCCATTTCTATAGCGTCGCTCTCTAACTTCGCCTCAAACCAACGGAGTTTCCACTTCTCGTTTTTGTCGTAAAACTCTATTGAGTACGTCATAACGCTATTACGCTTCAAGAACTTTTTCGCTGTACTTGTTGCGGTATAATCAAAACTTCCTACTACATCCTCAAGTGTTAGTTGTTTCATGCCCCTAACCCCATTGGACGAGATTTAATCTTGTTCTTATCCGCCTTATCCATGATTAAGGCTGCGATTTCTAACTGATGTCTTCCCAGCTTCTTATCATATTTTTTAAATATGTCTCCACTCGATAAGTTAGTTGTTGTAATAGTGACCTTCCCCTGTCTTCCGTTTGTCACGGCGTATAAGACACGTTGGATGAAATTACTCGCTTCGTCCGTTCTGTTCATTGATCCGCTTTCTGCTCCTAAATCATCTAGTACAAGGAAGTCAACGCTTGTCAGGAGTTCTACACAATATTCTTCCGTATACTTAGAATCTTTGTTATTAAAGGAATCCTTGATAAGTCGCATTAATTGTTCAATCTCTACGAATAAACTGCTTTTCATTTTTTTATAGAGTAATAAATCACCGTGCTTTTCCCCATCTGATAACTCGTAGAAATAATCTCTTAGCTCCCTTAGAATCGAATAAGCTAAATGACTTTTACCTGCACCTTGCACACCTACAATAAATACGTTTTTAACCTCTCCTGCTTTTAAGCTCTCTACAATTCCTTCTACAATCTCTTTATTCGCTCTAGTCTCATTGCATTCAGTTCTATAATTAGAAAGCGTAGCTTCGAGTATTTCCTCGTTACTAATGATGCTATGCTTGGTTCTGGTGCAAAAACCATTTGATAGAGACATAGAACCTACATGGACTGTTCAATGACAGTTTACGATGCAATTCCAAACAATTTATGTATGAATCTAACTTCATTTTGGGCAGACTTCACCTGTGGGTGAAGTTGTCCTTTTCTCAGCATATGCATGGCTTCAACACCACTCAATATAGAAGTGGCTGTTTCATACGACTTGAATCCTAACATAGAACGCACACGTTTCTTAATGAAACGGTGATCCTGTTCTACTATATTATTGAGATATTTAACTTGCCTTATTTGTATGCCTTCAGGCATACGTTTCTCTTCTTTTAACTCTTGAATCGCTATGGGATAGGCTGGGTTCTTGTCTACTGTTATAACACGAGGTTTACAAATATGAGAAGCAGCCAAGGCTTTCTTAAAAAAACGCTTGGCTGCTTGTTTATCTCTTGATTTACTTAGATAAAAATCAATTGTATTCCCCTCTGAATCGACTGCGCGATATAAATACATCCATTGACCTATTACTTTCACATATGTTTCATCGACTCTCCAAGAATCATTTGTTGTCTTAAGATGACGTCGTACTCTTTCATCTAATTCAGGTCCATATTGATGCACCCAACGCATAATGGTGGTGTGAGCAATAGATAAACTCCGTTCCTCCATCATTTCCACCAAATCACGAAAACTTAGGTTGTACCGTAGGTACCATCTTACTGTTAATAAGATAATATCAGGCTGATAGTGCTTCCATTTGAACAAATTTTCTTTTTTGATACCAATCACGCACCCTTTCTAGAGTAATAGTATCAGTATGTCCAAGTTTTATAGATTTATTGTAATTATCCTGAAGTTTTTGCACCAGAACCTAATATACAACTAGTTTTAACATTTGAACATCTAAACAGTCATCTGAACAAGCTATATATGGGGTATCGCCACATGCCCATCAAGCTAAAATTTTATAGTACCCCCAGAACGAAATTTTGTACTAACTTGTAACAAAATGCTCATTTTTTCGTTTTGAGGTATTTGCATTTCTTAGCTTGATAGCAATGTGGTGCTATCCCATTATGCAAAAGATAAAAATTGGAAGCCAATAGATGAAAAATAATAATTCCTTATTTAACTAACGCATGCATTAGTTGAATAACCTAAGGCTGCTTCGGTAGCCATTTTTTCGTACCAACTGGCAGTTTAGTTTTCAATATGTGAAAAGGGATTTCTAAGTAATTAATTGAATATATATTTATTGTTTACTAATTTTTGGGAGGCTCCTTTATGGGAGATAAGCTTTACTGTAATCAAGTTCTTAATGAAGAAAGACTAGGAGCTTCGCACGGTTCTATAATAACTTATAGTGATGCTGTGACGGGATCTCCTGTTAGTGAGATAGGGTATTTTTTAATTTATTTATTATAGTAACGTACCCGAAGAGATTGATATGGTGACATATCAACCAACTGAGGTGGTACCACGAAATTGTAACTCTCGTCCTCAAGAATTATTTCTTTTGGGTTAAAGTTTTTTTATTATATAAGTTTCATTCTGTCATAATTTAAAGTTTTCGAGAGGAGAAATGCTATGAATCCTATTTTATTAGATGTTCCGTTACAAATAGAAACAGACAGACTCATTCTTCGAGCACCACTTCAAGCTGGTGAAGGGAATGTCGTACACCAAGCTATTAAAGATTCAATTAGTGAATTAAGGCAATGGTTGCTTTTATTCCAGTCAATTCCTACTGTTGAAGAAACGGAAATTATCCTGAAAAATGCCCATATAGATTTTTTGAAAAGAGAAAGCTTTCGCTATCTTATCTATCATAAGGGTACTAATGATTTTATTGGAACTGCTAGCCTTCACGGAATTAATTGGAAGATTTCTAAATGTGAAATTGGATACTGGATTAACACACAATTTAGCGGCAATGGATATATGACAGAAGCAGTAAGTGAGTTAACGAACCTTGGATTTCAGTTACTCAAATTTAGAAGGATTGAAATACGATGTGAATCTAATAACACTAAAAGTCGTAAAATCCCTGAAAAACTAGGTTTTGAGCTTGAAGGAATATTACGTAATGAAGATCTTTCAGCTGACGGTAAAAAACTAACTAATACCTGCATCTATGCAAAGGTAAATTAGATTGAAATTTTAATACTCAATTGAGTCTGTGTACATAGTGTATTCCCCTTCTAATCCATTATTGTGATTTGTTTAGAACTATAGTACATCAATATGTTTAAAATAAAATGTACTGAAATGGTATATTATATTAAAACAATAAGATTTACTTCTCATAGTAATAATATCAGTATTATATACAAATGTTACAATCATTTTATAAGTAAATTACTTCATGAAGTTATAAAATTAGGACCGTACATATTAGACATATCTAAAATGTACGGTCCTTTTGTTTACTAGTGGTTCACTTATCTAACCTAAAGATAAGTATGTGGTCCTTTTACAATTTGAATTTCTTTTTAAGCTTCTTATATTTTCTATATGAACGTCTAACAATGTTTAACATGAAATACGGTATTTTAACAGGGAAAGGCAATTTATAAATAAAAGGAAAGTAAAATGTAAAATATGCCTTTTCTAGGTCTCTCCACTTACTATCTTCTTTTGTTTTTAAGAAATCAGATACATCGACTACATATCCCCTTCCGTTTTCCATCATCACATTTTTCCCGTGAACATCACAAGGAGTTAATCCTTGTTCCCTTGCATACTCTATAGCTTCATTGATATCAAGGATTACCTGCTTCGGAATTTTAATCCCCTTATGAATAGCTTCGTATAAGGTAATTTCTTTTAAACGTTTCAATACTATGAAATTTCCCCCTTTATATATAAGCTTCGAATAAGAAGGATGATTTCCGATTCTTCGGTATACTTCTGACTCTTTTTCAATTCCTTCTCCTTCTCGCGCGTAAACTTTCACTACCCAATCTTTGTATTCTTTGTGCATAAATACTGCGGCATAATTACCTGTCCCTAAACACTTCCAAAGTCTAGGAATATCTTTAACTACTACAGGCTCGAATTCATCCTCACTTCTTATGCTTACCTCTTTTAATAAATCGTCCTTTATCAATCCCACAAAACTATTTATACTCATCATTTCCACTCCGGTTTTGCTAAAAGGTGTACTACCCCATACCCATCAAGTTAAAAAGTACATTCTTCCCTAATACGAAAAAAATGAGCAGACTTCACTAAGTAACTAACTTTAGAGAAATAAAATTTTCATTTAGGGGGGTACTTCAAAACCTTAAAATGGATATTCTAAGCAAATATATACTATTGATACAATAAGTTATGTTAACTTCACATGATTATTTTATAAAAAAAAACTCAGCAAATACCGTTACGAAAAGTGTACAAGCTACATTTATTAATAATATACAACTTATACAAGTTGTTCAATGGAGAATATTTCGCAGATAAAATTGACTGTTTTAATCCAGATACTATAAAAGATTCACTCCCATACACTCAAGGAGTTAACGAATGGATTGGCTTATTTTTTGTCGGAGGAAATAGATTAGCAGATGGAGAAAGCACTGGGTGCAATTCGTATGTACCGATTGTTCAGAATGGTGAAACAACTGATTTTCAAGCTAATATTGTTGTCACTGATGAAGCAGATCATTTGTTACTTGCTCATGAAATCGGACATGCACTATTTGCTAGAATAGTAGGGAACAATATAGAAAGCACAGCACCTTGTTGTCCAAATGATCCTACAGGTCATAGTAACGAAGAAAATGATCTAATGCTTCCGATAGTACCAGCAATTCCTAATCCTATTCTCACTCAAGAAGAGGTAGAAAAAGCTCTGCAAAGTCCTAAAGCTTTTTATGTTCAATAATTAATATAAAAAAGAGGACAAGAAAATTCTTACATCACAATTCCCACCCATTTCTCTACTTATCAAGTAACATTAATAAATGAGGTACCGTCACATTCTCATAAAGCTAAGGCTTCACACTATTTGACGCCGAAGTCCCGCCAGGAAAAGAAAAAACAATTACCGTAAAACCTGAAACTCCCGGTACATATGAACTAATATGTCGGTTCCACTACTTGAAAGGAATGGATGGAAAAGTAATAGTCAAATAACAAGCGATACCGGTCGATCCTTGCTTTTTTTTATAAAGTGAAACTTAAATTCGCGGGGTGCCCATCCCCCACGTATTATGAGCTCTCACTAATCCGTTTTTACGTGCACCATAAAATCTTTACGTTGTCGTAGCGTATGAAGTTTGTGTTTTGATGGTGCTACCCCATCGCCATCAAGCTAAGCTTATATAAGTTTAATTTCACGTGATATTTTTTCTTTTTTCTAAAGATCCAGTGTAAGTTCTTTAAAGGTTTGCATACCAAATAAACCCTAATGGATTTCAATTTTTTGGATTACGCTACATGATTGTGAGACATAGAAAAGTTGTATACAACGCCTAAAATATCAAAGACTGTTTTCTTCTCATACCTATGGGATTTTCGTCCGTTTTTCTGTAAAAGATTGAACAGATGGAACAATATCTTTGTTAATTCTTGGGTGTCTTTTTGCAAAGATTGATACATAAGCGAAAAATAATCTTTTATGATATAAGTTACTTTATATTCGCTTAATTCTAGTTTCTTCTTGATGAGGAGTAGTTGGCACATTTGGAACATGGTGGAGGAACAAAGAAGGATACTTATTAATTGCTCTAAAGCGTCAGGCGACATGTATCAGATGATACATGTGCAAACAGGAGTTATTTGTAAACAATGTAATAATGAATACAAACATCTAAAGCAATATGATAAAAGGTTGGTGGTCCTCCATGTCCATCAACCTTTTATTATGAAGTAACACCTAAACGTATTATATTATTGTTTTTTATTAACAAACATAAAAATATTTTATTTATTTTATTGATAATTAACAAACACCATTGTAAAATGTTTGTATATATATAAACTAAATTGATTTTTGTTTGTTTTTTAGAAAGAGATAGGAAGTATTAATAACAATAAAATAAAGGGGGACAAAATTATGGAACAAAGAAAGTTTTCAGTAACACCTCAAGATCGAATGAATTATTTATTAGGTCTTTATGCTGCAGATCAACAAATTAATGCAGTTCTTTATTTTCCTGTAGGTATATCAAAGAAAATACTTGAACAATCAGTAAGGATAACGTTACAATTGCAGCCAGTTTTGAACAGCCGGTTTGTAGAAAATGATATTCCTTACTGGGAGGAACATTCAGCTGCCACTAACTCTCCTATTTGCCTTTTTGCAGAAGGAAATAATCAAGAACTTGAAATAATGGCAATAGATTTTATTAAGGAACCTGGTGATCGTATTCAGGGGCCTATGGTTCAAACAAAATTATTACGAGGCACTACAACAGATATGTTAGTTGTGAAATTATCTCATCTATGCTCAGATGGTGCAGGGGTCAAGGAATATATTAATTTGCTTGGAGCAATTTATACTCAACTCTCCTTGGGACAATCTAAGAATCAAATTATAAAGGAATTTGGTGAGGGAAATGAGAGTTTTCGAGATCAATCACATGTATTCAAATATACTGGAATATCGGACATAAAAAGCGCGTATCGTCCTAACCAAGAACAACAGGCATCGTTATGGTCTTTTCCATCTCAACCCAACAAAAATAAATCCCCACAAATGTCCGTACGGCGGTTGAGCCATGAGCAATCTCTACGTCTAATCCAATGTGCAAAAGCACAACAGACTACCTTGAATGATGTAATCATGACTGCATACTTCCGAGCTTTATCACATTTCACTGTGTATGCAGAACCTCGTACCGCAGAAAAAATGATCGGTTTAACAATTGATTTACGTCGATATCTGCCTAATTATACAACTGGTGCTATTTGCAACTTATCCGGCATGGAAATGCCAGTAATTAAAATGGAGGATGATGAATCATTTAATCAGACTCTCGTTCGAATTAAACAATCAATGGATACAATAAAGTCTCAAAATCCAGGTCTTTCTTCAGCAGCAGGAATGGAGCTACTGGCAGGTATGAAGCTATCTGTGGTGAAGGAAATGTATAAGCAGCAATACGAACAGGCTTTACAGATGGGGATGGCGTTGCCATTACTGACAAATTTCGGGGTGATCGCTGATGAACCTATTCAGTTTGGTGAAGTTCAAGCCGAGGACGGATATATGACATCACCCATTATGTATGCGCCATTCTTTTCAATGGGCGCAAGCTTTTATAATGGAAGACTTACATTTACGATTGGTTATCATTCACCGGATACATCAAAAGAAAAGGTAGACAAATTTTTAGAAAGTGTTGTTAATCAACTATCATAAATAAAAGAGAATATAGCGCAAAAATTTCTAGCGGAATTGTATTTTAGGGGCTCGTCCCCCATGTCCATCAAGCTAATATTTTGAAGTATCCCTAAAACGAAAATTTTATATCACTACAACAGTTATTTATGAGAATTTAGGTCATTTTTTTCGTTTTGGGGTATTCGCTTTTCTTAGCTTGATGGTGATGGGGTCCTGCCGACAAAACGCGGAAATTATACGCTAAGGCAATTGGCTTTTAGTTGCTTGTTTCATAAGGAAGTGGCGTCAGAAAACCGCATATTTACAATGTTAAGCAATTTTTCATAAAAAAGATGATAGTACTCTTTAATAGTTCATTCCCGTTACTTGTTGTTGGGAGTGGAATTAAAAACATTCATTACTACCTTTGTTGCCTGTGCAATAAGCTCATCGTTACAAGTTGCATCCTGTTTATCACGACTGGATAGTATTGCAAGAACGATTGGTTCTCTGTTAGGCGGCCAAACAATCGCAATGTCATTGCGTGTTCCGTAACCTCCCCCGCCAGTTTTATCACCAACTTCCCACCCTTTAGGAACTCCTGCACGAATTAAATTATCTCCAGTTGTATTTCTCTTCAACCAATCAACTAACATAGTTTGTTTCTCATGTGTTAGTATGTCGCCGAGCGTGTATGCTTGAAGGTCAGTAGCAAGTGCTCTTGGTGTACTTGTATCACGTGTTTCTCCTGGTACAGCTTCATTTAGTTCTGTCTCAATACGCTCAGCATGAGTTACTTGGTCACCAAGTTTCTTTAAAGATGTTTCGAATCCCTCAGGGCCGCCCAGTTCTTTAAATAAAATATTTGCAGCAGTATTGTCACTGTATCGAATTGCAGCTTCACTAATGTCTTTAAGAGTCATTCCTGTCTTAACATGTTGCTCTGTAATAGGTGAATGTGTGACAAGATCATCACAAGTGTAGGTAACTATTTTGTTAAGTTCTTCTATAGAATTCTGTTGTAAAACTGCCCCAACAGCCAGTGCTTTGAAAGTAGATGCATACGCAAAACGTTCGTTCTCACGAAACTCCACAGTTTTTTTTGTTCCTGTGTCAATAGCATAGACCCCAAGCCTCGCGTCATATTCCTTCTCGAATTTTTCAAATTTCTCCATTGTAGTTTCTTCCATTATATTTTCTGACATTTGGTTAGTCCCCCCGTATGTTCTATTTTTGATTGTTGTACAACCTGTTTGTTCTCATCTGAGCAGCCTACAACCATAAGCATCAACCCTACCGGTGCTAGTATTTGATAAAACTTTCTTTTGTTCCCGATGTAAAACTTCCTAATTATTTGATTAGACTCTTATGTAGAGGTAAAACTACATAGCCATCAAGCTAAGATTTTAAAGTACCCCCATAACGGAATTTTTATCTCTCTACAGTTATTTATGTGAATTCAGCTCGTTTTTTGCGCTTTGGGGGATAATTAGTTTTTTACCTTGTTGGCGATGTAGTACCACCCCATCGCTATCAAGGTAAAATGAAATCATATTTCAAAAATAAAAAAGACCAATTACGGTCCTTTTTCTATCTCTCTTATACAGACACTATGACTGTGTAACTTTATTAGAAACAAGTAATTTTTCAATACATATAGGTAACATATCTAATAGCGTTTCAAATGCGTAATTTACGTCCAGACGCTCCGTCCATTGATGTGCATCTTTTCCTACCGGCCCCATATTTAATACTGGAACGTCAAACTCTTCTAATTCCTGAAGTGGAATCGAATAACCTTTA
Organism: Bacillus cereus; assembly: GCF_015071065.1. GTDB lineage: Bacteria > Bacillota > Bacilli > Bacillales > Bacillaceae_G > Bacillus_A > Bacillus_A cereus_BA. The sequence continues at coordinate 107,665 of NZ_VOVA01000008.1, forward strand.
TCCCATAATGGCATATTGTCTACAAGAGAACTCATTGAATCTAATGGGTACTGCAAGCCCACATAGCTCAAATCTGAAATTCCACCAAAATAATTTTGATTTTCAAATGTAATTCTATGATTATAGTGGGCATACTTTTCCATTTCTACAACTACCTCTTTAATTAAAGGATTGTTGCGTGAACTCACAGCTGGATAGTACGGCGGAGCAAAGAAAAGTACAATCATCGGAGCCTTTTCTTTACATAAGATAGCTAATTTGTCTACTAAATCAATGGTTACCGCACGATCATCTTTATCTTCTCTATTTTTTATAATATTAGATTGAATTTCATCTAATTTTTCTTGTCCATGTTGTTCAATTGCATAAGTGATAAGCTCTTCAATGGTTACAGTCAATTATTCCTTCCAAGGTACAGAACTTGTTGGAATCGCAGCAGGTGAAAGTGAAGATCCAGCAAAGACTTTACCTCGTTCTATTAGAAATATAATATGGCGCACGATGTTTTTCTTCGTCTTAGCAATCTTTGTTCTCGTGGCTTTAATTCCTTGGGAAGAGGCAGGATTAACAAAGAGTCCGTTTGTTGCTGTATTTGATAATATCGGTATTCCATATGCAGCTGATATTATGAACTTTGTTATTCTTACTGCTGTCCTTTCTGTCGCAAATTCAGGACTATACGCTGCAACTCGAATGCTTTGGTTATTATCAAAAAATGATATGGCTCCAGCCTTTTTAAAGAAATTATCATCACGAGGAATACCTCTAAACGCTTTAATCTTGACGATAGCTATTTCTGCTTTTTCTCTTTTGACAAGCGTTGTAGCTGCTGAAACGGTTTACTTATGGCTGATTTCAATTTCTGGAGTCATTACAATTATTGTTTGGATGTCAATTTGTGTTTCTCAATTCTTTTTCCGTAAACATTATTTAGCCGAAGGTGGAAAATTAGAAAACTTAAAATTTAGAACTCCACTTTATCCTCTTGTCCCAATTCTCGGTTTTGGATTGTATGGCATTATATTAATAAGTTTTATCTTTATCCCAAGTCAAAGACTAGGAATCTATTGCACTGTACCATTTATCATTTTTTGCTACACCTACTATCACTTTAAGATAAAGAAAAGAACTGCTAATAACACTCCTACAGAAACTAAAATTAGCGAAATTTCGTAATACTATGCGATACATAAAAGACCGCACATGGCTTTTACTTCATGTGTGGTCTTTTATCATTGCTTTATTCATTTTTCCAGGCCCCCTATTTTCCCCATACTATTAGAAGGATGATGTCAGTATCGTTAATGTAGTAAATGCTACACCAGCATTTATGATTTTTTACTGTTCATAAGTTGCTGATTCTCCTTACTATTACTGTTTTGTTTTGATATATTAAATTTATACTACGTCACATTAAAAATTTTAAAATAGACAGGAGTTAAATGCGATGATAAAAGGTTTCGGAGGAATATTTTGGAGAACTAAGAATCTTGATGTTATAAAAAAATGGTACAGTGAAGTGTTGAAGATTGAAATAGAAAATTGGAATGGGGCTGTAATTAAACCCGATTTAGGAACTGAGACTATCTTTTCTTTCTTTACCGAAAATGACAGTTACTTTCCAACAGAACAACAAGTGATGTTAAATTTCCAAGTACATAATCTAAACGAGACTATTCAGCATCTTGAACAAATTGGTGTACCTCTTGAAAAGAAAGAAGAGATTAGTGAATTTGGAAAGTTTATTTGGATTAAAGATCCTGAAGGACGACTGATCGAGCTTTGGGAGAAATAGCCGGTTGTAATCATTTTCTATTCAGCTAACGGGTGCTTTAGTTCAATAAAAAAGTTGATTCCTTTGAAGTGTACCTCCGATTGTTAGACACAGTCTAACAATCCGAGGTGCACTTTTTTAATCTAAATTAATACTTTTAATAAAATCAAAATGAGTTTCATCAGCTAGTTTATCGATATAACCTGTTATATACAGATTTGCTTTCGATACTTCTGTATTCTTAAATTCAGAATAAAAATCAGGAGAAAATGATATTTCTAAAACAATACTATCCCCAGGTTTAATATTTAACTTATTACCTTTAGCTAACACTCTAAATGGATTGGTTGTTTGTCCAGAAACAGTAGGTGATTTAGGTAATGAAAACATAACATTATTTTGTGCAATAACATAATCGGTATTATTAGTCATTTTTATTTTATAAGATATTTCAGTGTTCATATTAATATTTTTAGAAATTAATTCATACACTATTCCATTTTCAATATCTGCTTGTTTAAAAGTAATATTATTTTTACTAGAACAAGCACTCAAAATAAAAAACAAAACCAATATGATTATTCCACATTCTTTTTTCATTGACCCATTACCCCCTATCAGTAAACACTATATTTCATTCTTTGCTACGTTTTTAACATATTGTTACTCTAGTAATATCAATAATCTTAACTCCAGGAATTTCTTCGTTTGATAATAAATTAATTGGTTTTTGTTGTTGTGTAATATCATTTGTAACTAAAGAATCCGCAGAAGCTGGAAAAGCTGATGTACTTAACATAGCAATCATTAAAGAAGATCCAATAAACAATTTCGCTTTGTTCATTACAACACCCCCTTCTTTCCAATTTTAATGGTATTATCCATTATTTTAAATTCCCCTAGTGTTTTTGAGTGTAAAAGTTCGACGTTGACGTGTCATAGTAGCATGCTCGCTTAATTTAAGTCTACCTTATTTTATCTATCCAACTTAGTATAGCCTATCCATTTATTAATAATATCAATCTATCAATAAATTACAATTACCTTAGATATCTGAATTTTCTATATATTAAAGGATGTTACTCAAACAACCTCGAATATTGTAATACAGTGAAACTTTAATCAGTGGGGGCTTTGTTCATCCCCCACTGATTATTAGCCCACAAATAGCGAGATAAACATACATAAGGAGGTTGATTTATTTTGTTTCGTTCATTTACAAATGGTTGCGTCGCCCTTGTGCAGCGCTTCTTGCCAGAACCGTTTATTTTATCATGCTTATTAACCGTTTTCGTTATCTTCTTCGGCATGTTTTCAACGCACCAAACACCGGTAGAAATGATTACACATTGGGGCAATGGCATTTGGGGATTGCTCGCCTTTTCTATGCAAATGGCTCTTGTACTCGTGACAGGATCTGCATTAGCAAACGCTCCTCTTATTAAAAAAGGATTAACGAAAGCAGCGAAACTACCGAAAACGAATGGACAAGGTATTATCGCTATTTCAATCGTAAGTTTACTAGGAGCATACATAAACTGGGGATTTGGTATTGTTGTCTCTGTTTTATATGCAAAAGAAGTCGCAAGACAGTTAGAAGGATTAGATTATAGGTTAGCAATTGCTTCTTCCTACTCTGGATTTCTCATTTGGCATGCAGGTCTTTCTGCTTCTATCCCTCTTACATTAGCAACAGGCGGCGAAACGTTAATAAAAACGACAGCTGGAAGTATTAAAGAAGCGATTCCAATAACAGAAACTTTATTCTCACCATATGCTCTCGTTCCAGTTATTATCTTTTTAATTACGATGCCTCTCATTAATAAAGCAATGCATCCAGATGAAAAACATACGATTACAGTAGATCCAAGTGTGTTCCATGAAGAAGCTGCAGCTCAAGAAGTAGAGCAAAAAACATTCGCTGAAAAAATGGAAAATAGTATGATTATTACACTTTGCATCGGGTTATTAGGTCTTATTTATATTTTTAACTATTTTAGTACGAAAGGCTTTAACCTTACACTTGATATCGTTATTTTTATGTTACTGATTGCCGGCCTTATTTTCCACCGTACTCCGATTCAATATATTCGCGCTTTCTCTGACTCAACAAAGAGTGCTTCAGGTATTTTACTTCAGTTTCCGTTCTATGCTGGAATTATGGGGATGATGATTGGAGTAAATAGTGAAGGTCTTTCGCTTGGAGGAGCTATTTCTACTTTCTTTATTAGCATTTCAAATGAAACCACATTCCCGCTCTTTACATTTTTAAGTGCTGGAATTGTTAATATTTTCGTTCCATCTGGAGGCGGTCAATGGGCAGTGCAAGCACCAATTATGATTCCAGCTGGCGCTGAACTTGGTGTACCTGCTGCGAAAACAGCAATGGCAATTGCATGGGGCGATGCTTGGACAAATTTAATTCAACCTTTCTGGGCATTACCGGCATTAGCGATAGCTGGTTTAGGCGCTCGTGATATTATGGGATTTTGTGTTGTCAACTTACTATATGCAGGATTTATCATTAGTCTATGTTTCTTATTTATTTAAACGGAAAGCTAGTTTTATACTAGCTTTTTTATATAATAAATCATTCGTTATCTATACAGCTTATTACCTTCCTCCACTCTACCTCTGCATGATTTAATGCTTCATATGTAAACAAATTTTCACACACTTTTTCAATCATATGAGGATTGTTCTTAAGGAAATTCCACTGCAATACTTTAGGAAGAAAATATGTTTCATATTCTTTACTTCCCTTTATTACCTCATCAACTTCTCTTTCACAAATCCCTCTTATTAAATACTCATTTCTTAATTGTATCTGAATTTGTTTTAACGTTTCACTACACTTCTTCAATTGGAGTAAACACTTAATATACGTACGAAAAAGTTCGTCATCATGTTTACAACACTTTATAATACGATCAATTTCATTCATAATGTACGAGCCGCTTCTTCTATTTGTAACAGCCATTTTTCACGCTTCGTTACTTTACTCGTTTTCACAGATTGAAAAGCAGAACGTTTTATATTGCGAATACCACAAAAACGTAAAACCCCTCTTTTCATCATAATCCAATCTGCTGATCTATATAATAGTGCTACGTACCATAACGGTGAGTCTAACGTATTAATAACCCACGCCTTCTTTCCTTTAAATAAGCCTTTCGGTAATGCCCCCTCATATTTATAAGCAAATCCAGCTACAAAAATACGATCGATAAATCCTTTTAAAATAGCGGGCATGCCCCACCACCATATCGGATATATGAATAGAAGAGTATCCGCTGCTTTCACTAATTCTCTATATCGCTCCGTCTCTTTTTCATTTAGTAAATCACGTCTTTTCTTCTCTTCATTAAATACAAGCACTGGATCAAATTGTTCTTTATATAAATCAAGTAGCGTAACAGAATGATTTGTTTCCCCAAGTCCTTTTTGCACATGCTCTAAAATCGCCGCGTTAAAACTTGAAGGACTAGGATGAGCGTATATAATTAATACATTCACTACAAAGCAACTCCCTTCTACAATTAAATCTTCCCTTTCTTTAACATCTTCTCTACGATTTGCACATTTTTCGAACTTTGTAACAAACGATTTAATACTGTTAGTAACTCTTCTTTTTCTAAACCGTTCAGTTTCTCTTTAACCGTACTCTCACCAGCACCTTGAATATCATAAACAACTGCCGCCATATGCTTACAAAAATTCTCATAAGGACACTCACAGCTACTTTCTGTAAAATCTTCAAGATCAATAATCACTTCATAATTCCCTGCATTTCCAGTAACGAAAGCAAATACTTTCTTGTCGTGTATTTCAACATCTTCTACATGTCCTTCTTCATAATATTCATGCCCTCTATCTATAATGTACTTTGGAATCCATTTCGTTATATCTTTTAATAAGTAAGCGTACATAACAACACCCCTTCCTTTAATTCCCTTTTGACTTCCAAAATCCTGCATGTTATTCTAATAACTGTCAAGTAGCGAGTCTACGTGACAAAACGACTGACACCTATTCGGCGAAGGTGTCTCTTTTCATTTGCAGCCGATATGAAGTGCCTCTTTCAGGCACATTCAATCTTTGACACTACACACTCAACACCATTCCCTTGTATCAGGCTGCTTAGCAGTCTTTTACACTACATACTTCAAAAAAAAGAGAGCTTAGCTCCCTTTTCCCGCTTTATAAAATACCCCTTTTTCAGCATAGCGATATTCATCATCAGCTAAAGTAATTTTCCCATCCAGTTTGAGTTCATCTAATAGTCTTGATAAATAAAATTGGTGTAACATTTTTTTAGTGAATTTTCCTTCATGATGCGAAACGATATGTTCTTGAATATCTAACAATGATATTGGCTTATCTTGCTCTATCATATATTCATAAACTGTACTACGCAGTTTTACGTATTTTTCGAGTGTCACAGTACTTCGCAACCCCTTTCTTCTTATTATATATTTTCGTAATCGGTTTTTTTGCAACAAAAAAACCTCTCCGATAAGAAGAAGTTACGTATATCTTCGTCTTATCTCCCAGAACAAATATGTTCTGCTGGAATTAGCACCTGCATCGCGGTTGCTGGGTTTCATCGGGCCAGTCCCTCCACCTCTCTGGATAAGAAAATATTCACTTTAAATTTAACTATACGTAATTTCATTATAATTGTCAAATAAATATAAAAATTATATTTTCTTCTTTATTGTTCATACTACAAATAGATGCACAAAAGGAGGCTACTACGTTGCAAAAGAATGCTCGTGGATACGTACAAGATTCTTTTCATTCCTTACAAGAAGCGAAACATTGTTTAGAAGATGCATTACAAACTGTTGAAGAAGATTTTAATCGCGCACGTATTGAACAATCCCTTTACGCTGTAGAACAAGCGTTACAAAGATGTGATTACACCGTTCACATTTTAGAACAAGAATGAAAACTTCCCATCAAAAGATGGGAAGTTTTTTTCAAACGGCATACTTCATCATTATTGCCGTTATGATTAAAAAATATACAGAGTTAACAATTTCTAAAATCCCTACTTTTAATATAGAAATCTTTTTGCCATACAACATAATGGCCCGAATTACACTTGGTACAAATATGAGTGAACACCATGGATTTATAGTAAATATGATTACCGTTAATACAATATGATATCCCCATGATATAAAACGATACTTCGGATTATTTTTTTCACGAATCATCGTTTTCACATAAAACGTACTTCCTAAAAAATATAGAAATGAAATAAGCGCAATGAATACTGCTGTTCTATCAATAAATTTCATTGAGAAATAATAACTTATTAAGCCACCTATACAAAACACTATAATCGCGCAAATGTCATTTAGTAATGCTCGTTCATTTTTTTGACGAGCGTAATACATATTTACAATAAACAATGGAATCATTAAAACTGCGAATAAAAGAATTCGCCATTCATATAATAAAGAAATCATCCCAAATACAAATGCAATGATAAAATAAACAATTGCAGCGTGTAGAAATTCTTTTTTTCGTCTTTGCCTTATGTACATAAGAAATGGATAAGTAGCTAAATAGATAAAGAACCAAGCTAAAAACAATGGGATATGATAAAAAGTAGGTTTACCAAGTAATACGCTTAATAGAAATGGTATGACAAGCATCGCCCATGCTCCATGTTGCTTCGGAATAACTAACTTCATTAACTATACACCTCCCTCTTGAAAATAGTTCTCACCTACTATTATACAAATAATCTCATATAAAAACGAAAGTATATTGAATCTATTTTTTGACAATAAAAAATGCTCCTTACAATACGTAAGAAGCATGAAAGAGGCAAACGAATATGTAAGTCGCGACCCTACCTTATATGAATATGCTTTTCTATGTCACCTTATGCGCATCTAATATACCGTATTTCTTTTTAAATCTTGTGAGGATCGTAATCCATGACGTACTAAATAACAGAAGGAAAATAACATTCGATATCGCGTGACTAAGATCGAAAGAAAAACTTGTGACATAGTAAGCAATAACTGTTTCCCACGTTGCTTCTTGTATAAAACCAAGAAGACCCCAGAAATTCATAATCCAGCCAAATAAAAATCCAACGACGAATCCGTACAACAGTCTTCCCCACAGCTTTTTCATTAAAAATGTATTACGTAATAGCCCAGCTATAAAACCAATCATGCCCCACGAGAACATTTGCCACGGAGTCCACGGACCTTGTCCTAAAAAAATATTAGATACAATAGCTGCCGTTGCCCCAATCATAAAGCCAGTTTCACTCCCAAAAACAATTGCAGAAACGATAATAACAAAGGAAGTCGGTTGTACACTTGGTAAAATAGAAAATGGTACCCGGCTAACTGCTGCAATCGCCGCTAACACAGCAACGATAACAATTTCACGTGAAACAAACGCCTTCCTTTCAAAACGGATATAGAAAGGTAACATAATAATAGCTAATAAAAACAAACTACTTACCATGTAATACCCGTCCATAATAAGAGTCGTAAAGAGTAGTGTACATATTACAACAGCAAAAATAAATATTATAAATGCAACATATCGTTTGGACACGCTTCGTACACATCCTCCCACGTTAATGCAAATGGCAATTCTCTACGGATGAATCGGTTAATAGATGTTGTATAAAAGAAGTTACCACTAAAGAACTCTTTCGGTGCATCATTCATAATGACTTTCCCGTCAAATAGCATCATACATTGATCAACGTATTTCGCTGCAAACTCAATATCATGCGTTGCCATTACAATTGTTGTACCTTCTTTTTGCAACTGTTTAAATAGCTCTCCTACTCTTTCCTTCTTCCATGGATCTAATCCTTTTGTCGGCTCATCCAGTAATAATAAAGTTGGCTTTGACAATAAAGTTGTACATAATGCGAGTAATTGTTGCTCTCCGCCGCTACAATCATGCGGATGGCGCTCTTTAAGCGAATCTAGCCAAAACTTTTCCAACATCTCTTCTGCTATTACTTTTCCCTCTTCGCCATATAATTCACGCGCGCGCTCATAAACCTCTTCCCATACTGTATCAAATGTAAAATGATAGTACGGATGTTGCGATACGTACCCTATCCTTTTAAATCGTTCTTTCGAATCAATTTTATGTATCACTTTTCCATTCCACTTTACCTTACCTCTTCTAGCTTTTTGCAATCCTGCTAAAATCGTTAACAGTGTAGACTTCCCGGTTCCATTTTTCCCAACTAGAGCTGCCCATTTTCCCTTTTCGATGTTTACTGTTAAATCTCGTAAAATAAGTGGACTATTTTTTTCATATTGAAAAGATATATGTTCTGCACTTAAAATTACTTCTTGCTTTTCATATTGTTCTACTTGCCCATTCCTATATGATATCTCTGAAAAATCATTCATTTTCATTTGCGCTTCTCGCACTGTAAATGGAATCTCTTTCACATTCCACTCTAAAAACAATCTTGGAATTTGCGGAATAAATGGACGGAACTTTTCTACTTCCCACATGTTCGCTATCACACTTTTAGGAATATCATCGTAAACAATTTTCCCGTTATTCATACAAACGACACGAGTCGCTAGCGACATCACTTCATCTAAACGATGTTCACTTAAAACTATCGTAATTCCAAGTTCTTCATTAATACGTTTTAATAATCCTAAAAACTCTTTTGCAGCAATCGGATCTAGCTGCGCTGTCGGTTCATCCAGTAATAATAACTTCGGTTGCATGACTAATACCGCGGCTAAATTTACTAGTTGTTTTTGACCACCAGATAAAGTATGAACAGATTGGTGCAATAAATCTTGAAATCCTAAAAAGCTAATGAGTTCCGCTATTCTTTTTTGAATAATATGTGATGGTAGCCCGATATTTTCTAAAGAGAATGCTAATTCTTGAATAACTGTATCCATTACGAGCTGATTTTCTGGATTTTGAAATACCATACCAATTTCTTGTGCAGATAATAAATCAGGTACATCTTCTAATAAAGCACCATCATAATATGTATGCCCAGAACGTGTGCCAATTGGAAGTAACTCCTTTTTAAAATGTTTCAATAAAGTTGTCTTCCCAGAACCAGAACCACCAGCAAGTACTATAAATTCTCCTTTTTGAACAGAAAGAGAAATATGCTGTAACGCTTCTTCATTTTCATCAGCATATATAAATGATAAATTCTTCATTTCTGCATGCGCCACCATATCCATTCCCTGCCTTCCATTACAATCGGTAAACTAATAAACATCATAAATAGGAAAAACATCATTCCATCGTATTGCTGGAACAGTATTGATTCCACTTTCGGATAAATGATCAATTTCCCTCCGCCATAATAACTAAATATGAACGAGGTTATAAATAGAATACTTAAATAACTTAGCGTGTACCAATCACGTCTTTCCATTCTATATCGAATATAAGTCGTACGCTTCGTTACACCAAATCCGCGAGCTTGCATAGAATCTGCTGTTTGTAGTGCATCTTCTAACGAACAAACTAATAATACTTGCAGTAATTGCATTCCATTTTTTATACGCTCAATGAGTGAACCTGAATCTAATTGTACACCTTTCGTTTTTTGGACGAGTGTAATTTTCTTTAATCGCCTAATAAATAAAGGAACAAATCGCACTGTAATCATCGTTAACAATGCTACTTTCGGTGAAATTCTTGAAAATAAATATAAAAATTTATGACTCGAAATAATATCGTTATAAGAAGCAAACGTAAACATAATCGCAACTAATAATAACCCCATAACAAGCCCAAACATAAATGCCTCAAGCTTAATCCGGCTATCTCCTAACCAGAATAAAGTAGTTGCACCTCTATGTGTTAATAAAGAATTAAATAGAATTACCATAAGAAAGAAAACGATTGTACCCGGTAACATCTTTCTTATCTTTTCGCTATTCCCTTGCATGATATTTATAATAACGATTAGTATAATCGCTCCAATTAAAAAAAGAGGATGAAGACACATCATACATAGTATCATCACCCCAATATAATAGAAAAAATTCACAAAAGGATGTAAAGAAGAAAAGCTTATTTTCATAGTCCTTTACCGAAGATCCTTTCTTAATTTAGTATACATACACCCATTCAACTGTATCTCCTGGTTTAACTGTAACTACACCAGCACTACGGTTCGGAAATGCACCGTTCACACGATATTTCCATCCACTATTATCATTTACGTCTTTTTCATATAAATTTTCAATACCTTTTACGTAAACATCTCCTTTAGAGCCCATTGCATCAACATCTAATCCTGTGCTCTTTAACACACTATACACTGTCTCGCCTTCTTGTACATCAACCTTTTTCGCACCTAATAAGTATCCTTCATGTCCTTTTACGGAAATAGTAACTTGTTTCGCTTGCGGTTTAGGTACTGGTACTGTATCTGGTTTTGGTGGTTCAGGTTTTGGTATTGTCGGAGTTGGTATGTTTTTCTCCTCTTTATTCGGGTCTACTTTTTGCTCCTGCTTTGGTGTTTCTTTTGGCTGATTAACAACCTTTGCTTCTTCTTTTACTTCTGGCGCTTTCGGTGGCTGTGGTTTCTCTTCTTGTACTTTTTGTTCCGGTTGTTTATTTGCAGCAGGCTGTTCCTTTTGTTTCTCTTCTTTCTTTACTTCAGGTTGTTCCTGCGCTTTTTCTTCTTTCGGTTTCTCTTCTACTTTTTGTTCTTGTTTGTCTTTCTGCTCTTCTTGTGGTTTCTGTTCCGGTTCAGCTTGTTTCTCTTCCGGTTTCGTTACATCTTTTTGTTCTTCCTGTTTCGCTACTTCTTTTTGCTCTTCTTGCTTCGGTTCTACCTTCTTCTCAGGCTTTACAGCCGTTTCTTCACATCCGGCTAATAATCCCAATGAAAGAACTAAAGAAATGAACCATTTCATCTTACTCATGCTGCCCCTCACCTTTCATAATAAAGTGAAACTTTAATGAGTGGAGATTTTCTTCATCTCCACTCATTATTAGCCATCACCTTTTATAATAAAATTAGGAGCAAATAGATTGCTCCTAATTTTTGTTAAGCTGCTTTACGTCTCCATAATACATATGCAGAAGCGATACATAATACACCCATACCTACTTGTGTAGCTGCACTATGAGAAGATGCTCCTGTTTGTGGTAATTGATTCTTATTCTTATTTGTTTCTTTATTAACTCGGTCGTTATCTACAACAACTTTTAGATTTTCATCTTTTGGTTGTTTTTGTAACTCTTCTTGTTGTTTCGGTTGTTCTACAACTTCTTTTTCTTCTACAGTTGGTTCTGGTTCTACAATTGGTTTCGTATCGATTTCATTCTCTACTACATTTGACCAATCATAAATCGATTTTCCAAGCTCTTTAAACTGAAGTAAAGCTAAAAATGCTTGCTCTGTAGCCATTCCACTACCGTTTTGATCACTTGGTAACCATTTGAACTCACCATTTGGAAGCTGATATGACATTAAATTTTGTACTGCTTTATTAAGACGATTATGATCTACATCTTTAACTAACGATAGTCCAATAATTGCTTGTGCAGTACTATTAGAATTCTCTTGTCCATCAGCGGCAAAACCACCATTGTCTAACTGCTGCTTGTATAAATAATCCACAGCTTTTTGAATAGTTGGCTTAACGTCTTGTTGTTCTTGATAAGGAGCTAATGCTGCTAATACCATACTTGTTACATCAACGTTACTAGCACTTTCTTTACTACTTGAACTATCATATGTCCAGCCACCATCTGTATGTTGCGCTTGTAAAAGTGCTTGTACTAAAGCAGCTCGATTCCATTTCGCTTCAACTGGAACCTCATATTTCTTTGTATCTAATGCAAGTAATGTAAATGCGTATCCTGTAACGGAATTCACTTTATCTGATTCAAATAAATTTTGCACTAAATTTTGTCCCTCTACCTTTGTAGGATCTACGTTCATTGCATTCATCATAATAATCGTTCTAGCTAAATCTGTTGCTGAAAAACGATTTAAACGCTTCTTAACCTTTTCAGCTACTGGCTTAACATAGTTTATTTTCGTTTCAAGTGGAACATTTACACCTGAACGAGCAAGTCCCATCGCAACCCAATCGCTACCAATTCCATCTTGTAACATCTTTTCTGATGTTTTAGAAATCGCTTCGTTTAATTGTGATGCTGGAATTTCGACTTTCTCTTGCTTTGGTTGTTCTGGTGTTTTATCTTCTAGTTTTGGTTCCTCTGGTTTACCATCTGTTTTTTCTGATTTCGGTTCTTCTGGTTTTGGTTCCTCTGGTTTACCATCTGGCTTTTCTGTTTTCGGTTCCTCTGGTTTACCGTCTGGTTTTTCTGGCTTTGGCTCTTCTACAGTTTTACAAGTGCCAAATTTATCTAACGTTTGTTGCAATGTTTCTTGACTCATATTACTCCAGTCTGCAACGTAACGAAATGCAACAACATCCCCAGATTCTAATTTATAACTATCCGCCCCAACTTCTGCAGATTTGTCATTTACATCATACAACCAACCGCTCGTTGCTCCGGCCATTAATCCATCGATGCCCTTTATATACGTTCCAAATGACATACTTTCAGATGTTACCTTGTCACCCATAACTTTTTGTAGCAAACTAAAAGCTGTTTCTCCATCTTCAATGGAAACTTCTTTTGGACATAACATAATTCCTTTTTGTGATTCACCAATAATTGCAAGTTTCGCTGTCTTTCCTTCAGCAAACGTAATATGTACTGTATTCGCAAAAGAAACAAATACAAGTGCCACTGCCATTAATGATGTAAGCAGCCATTTCTTTAACATTGCCATCCAAAAATTCCCTCCCTTTACTAACATTCACACAAAAAAAGACCCTTTAAGGGCGTGCGATTGACACTCTCTTTTTGTAAGTGTCGAACAAAATGCACAACACCTCCTACCCGCATTATTCGCGGTTATATTTGTATAGGAAAAATAATTTCGTTTATGAACGCACCATTGTGATAACATTCACTTTTCTAGGCAAAATTTACTTCCAATCAAGTTATCCCGCTATTCGCCGAGCAGTAAGACCCCCACCTCAAATTCAGCGAAAGCAAAGAAGTTAGGTGGGGATCAACTGCCCGTAAATGCCCGATTGGTTCAACTAATAATCAGTGGGGATGAACAAAATCCCCACTGATTAAAGTTTCACTTTATCGTAAAACGATAAACCTATACATTCGTAAATTTTAAATTTCTGTATTATTTTACTATTGACAAAGAATTTTGTCCATGATTTATCGGATTTATTTTCTAAGAATAATAGCTTAATAAGCTTCCATTAATAGAAGTCATCCCTCACTATGTAAGCTTTTATCACTAACAATAATTCCATCTTCATCTACATAAACATATTCATTCGGTTTCCATTCGACTTCACCAAATTGCAATGGAATATTTCTTTCTCCTTTTCCTTCTTTTATACTTCTATTTGGCATCGTCCCCAATGCTAAAATACCGATATTAATAGTTTTTAGCTCCCTAGAATCACGAACATACCCATTTACAATAATTCCTGCTAAGTTTCTTTCTTCCGCAATAGCTGCTAAATTATCCCCGAGTAACGCACAATTTTTAGAAGCTCCACCATCAACAACTAATACTGTTCCTTCCGGCAGTGTTTGTAACCCTTCTTTTACTAGTACATTATCATCCTTCACTTTTACCGTTGCGATTTTCCCATAGAATTGTTCTTTCTTTCCATAAGATTGAAAAGACTGGCGACATATTTGTAATTCCTGTTCAAATTCATCACATAGATCCGTAGTTTTCCACATCTCTTTCCCTCTTTTCTTTTCCTTTTATATTACATATTCTTGGATTTTTTTCGTTTCCCTGTCTAATGTTGCAATAATTTGTATGTGCGGTGAAAGTCATATACAAATGAAGGAAAATAAAGCTTACCACTTGAAACTATTGCTTTAAGTAAAAAGCTTTATTATAATCTATTTCACGAAATAAAATTCAGAAAATTAAAAATTAACCAAGTGAAAGAAGGAGGGATTTCATGCAACTACAAACCGAGACGAAAAAACAGCCTAGTCAATCAAAATTTAAAATGCCTGATGCGTACGTTTTATTATTTTTTATCGCTTTACTTTGTGCAATCGCTACTTATTTTGTTCCTGCTGGAGAATTCAAAAGAGTTACAAAAGGGGCCATTACAACAACAATACCAGGAAGCTATCATTCTGTTCCTCAATCTCCTGTAGGATTTGTTTCTTTTTTTACCGCTATTGAAAAAGGAATGACACTTGCTGCTCCTATCATCTTTTTAATTTTATTTACAGGTGGAGCCATTGCAATTCTCGAAAAAACAGGTGCTCTTGATGGTCTAATCTATCATGTTATTAACAAATTTCGTAATCAGCAATTACTTTTCATTTGTATTGTCGCAGCACTCTTTTCCATTCTTGGAACGACTGGCATTATCGTTAACTCAGTTATCGGCTTTATCCCCATCGGCATCATCGTTGCACGCACATTAAAATGGGACGCTATCGTCGGCGTAGCAATTATTTATTTAGGCACTTATGCTGGTTTTAATGCTACTATACTATCTCCCTCACCTTTAGGTATTTCACAAAAAATCGCTGAACTTCCGATGTTTTCCGGGATTGGTTTACGTATAGCAATCTATATATCTTTTTTACTTGCTACAATTCTTTATATTAATTGGTATGTAAAACGCTTAAAGAAATCGAAGAAAGGAAGCATTCTCGGCGACAACTGGTTTCCAAGTAATGCTCTTTCAAGTAGGGAAGAAACGCAGAAAACAGAAGTTCCTTGGACAATGCGCCATAAATTAATTTTACTCGTTTCAGCTTTATCATTAATTGTATTTTTAATAGGAGCTTTTCGGCTACATTGGACGGATGCAGAAATGACCGCTACTTTTATTTTCATAGCAATTGCAGCAGGAATCATAGGTGGCATGAAAGCAAACGATATCGCCTCTACTTTTCTAGTAGGTTGCCAAAAACTTATATACGGTGCGTTAATCGTCGGAATGGCTCGTTGTATTTCAGTCATTTTAGAACAAGGAAAATTGCTGGACACAATCGTTAACCAACTAGCACAGTCTCTCGAAGGACAAAGCCCTGTATTTGCTGTTATCGGCATGTATGTAAGTAGTGCTGCATTACATTTCCTCATTTCATCAGGTACAGGTGAATCTGTTATTTTCATTCCGATATTAGCTCCATTAGCTGATTTCATGCACATTACACGTCAAGTTACAGTACAGGCTGTTATGCTCGGAGAAGGCGTAGTAAACTGCTTAAATCCAACTTCCGGTGTTTTAATGGGTGTCCTCGCTGCGAGCGGCATTTCTTACGGAAAATGGATTCGATTTATGGCTCCACTTGCATTCATTTGGTTTATCATTGGACTAGTTTTTCTTATTGTTGGAGTGAATATTGAGTGGGGGCCGTATTAAAAAATTCATCACATACTTAACTTGATGAAGAAGCAATAACCTTTCCTAAAAACATCTCTTTCCATCGATTATGACCCAAAATACAAAGTGAAATTTCACTCAACGAAGAAATTAGAAAAATGGATTGTTATTGAGATTCTATTTTTTTCGGTTAAAACGTCTATCCTATTCTCCCCTTCACTCCTATGAAAACCATTTGTTCTAGCATAAACATAAGAAGGGATTGATCATAATGATCAATCCCTTCTATCAAAGTATAATACCTTTAAACATCTTAGTTCCAAATTTTATTCACCCATTCAGGATGATCAATAAAAGGATTGCGATTATGTTGATATTTTGTAAAAATCACTTCATTACGCTTTCGCTCTAAATCATCGACCGGGTCTTGCTCATTCCATTTTAGTAAAACAGATAGTTTCCCCATGTATGGATCTTTATTGTTATTCACCTTTTCATTTAGTTCTAAGTCTATTTCGCCGTTGTCTCCTTCGTAACGAACAGCCATGTAAAACAGCATTCTAGCAATATCTCCTTTTACATTATCACGAGGTTCCCAAGAATCACTATCATATTTACATTCCGTCGCTTCCGAATGGTTCACACCACCATTATCAAAATCCAGATTTCCACGTGAACTATTTACAGATACATCCGTCGCTCTTAAATGATGCAGATCTGTTCCAGGTCCTGCAGCCGTTCCAAAATCACCGTGAGATTTTGCCCAAACATGCTCTCGGTTCCAGTTATCAACTCCTGAACCATTCGTAAATTTCCCTTGCGAACGCCCAGTATATAAGAGTAACACATTATTTTTATTATTTGGATCTTCATCAGTATCTCTTAGCGCTTCCCAAACCGCACTGTATGATATCTTTGTATGATTATCAATAACATTATGAAGTTCCTTCTTTAATTCTAAACCCGTTTTTCCCATAGCGTTATTATAATATGTATCGTCATAGTTTTTTACAGTAATCTCTTGTGCTGAAAACGTATCTACTTGTGAAGATGCAGAAACTACTTCACCATGTATGATATCTGTGAATGATAGAGATGCAGAGCCTAAAATAAAAAATGAAGATAGTGTAACCATAGCAAGTTTTATATTTCGGAACTTCATATACCCATTTCCCCTTTAAAATATAATTTGAATTGATTAATCAAAAGAGCCAATGTACATAGTTTCTTTTTTATACTGCTCTCCTAAATTTCAGTTTCATCAATTACATCAACAATTTCACTTTTCACAAAGAATATTCTTCTCTAGTACAGACTACTAAACTATTCTCTTACAGTAAAAAGTAGTTTAATGATAACTTATAAATTTCTATTTTTTTATGCAATTATACATATTTGATGAATCGTTCATAAAAACATTTTAAATAAAAAAGCTCATTTCTTATCTTTTTTAATAAGAAACAAGCTTTTCTTTTCCAACTACTATTCCTAATATAGGTCTATCTGTCTCGGAAACTTTTGGAGTTACTTGACGTTTATG
This sequence comes from Bacillus cereus, assembly GCF_015071065.1. Taxonomy (GTDB): domain Bacteria; phylum Bacillota; class Bacilli; order Bacillales; family Bacillaceae_G; genus Bacillus_A; species Bacillus_A cereus_BA. The sequence continues at coordinate 125,405 of NZ_VOVA01000008.1, forward strand.
TTGAGAACTGAACTACCTTTATTTATTTGGCAACGAATCTATATACTTTTTAACTACTTCATATACATATTCTTGATTTGCCGCTGCTGTATTTGGGTTGTATTTTCCGCCGTTTGTTTTATTGTTAGATAATACTCGAATCCCTAAGAATGGTACGTCATAAGCTTTTGCGATTTGCGCTGCGGCAGCGCCTTCCATTTCTTCTACAGATGTACCGTATTTTGTATGGAACCACTTCATTCTATCAACTTCGTTATTCCAAACATCTGCTGAACCTATAGTACCTTCCACCACTTTACCTTTTGTATATTTATCTTTTACTGCATTAGCTGCTGCAAGTAAATCCTTATCTCCCTCGTAGTATCGGATTTTCTCAGCATTTGGATCTTCTCCTGCACTCCCTTCAGAAGCCATTAAGTCCATAGATATCCATTTTGTCGGTTCAATCCCTTGGTTCTCATCCATATTTGTTGTTTTTAATGAACCTATATTCGCGACTTGTTTTCCTAAAACAATATCAAATACGTTTAAATTAGGATCATGTCCACCTGATGTTCCTTGGTTAATAATCGCTATAGGCTTATATTTTTCAATAGCCACTGCTGTAGCGGCTGCTGTATTTTCCATTCCTTTACCTGTTTTCGCAACGATTACAGGATAATTGTCTACAGTTCCTTTATAAAATACAAAAGTTCCAGACTTTTCTTCTTTCACATTTTTTAACCTTTTTGCAAATTTTTCAGCTTCTATTGGCATTGGCCCTTGAATTAAGATAGGGTTTGGATTGCTTTTTGCCTCAGCTACTTGTTTTGAACTAGCATTACATCCTGCAAGTATTGAGAATGACAATGCGATAGTAGTTGCTAGGGAAGCATATTTTTTAAACAGGTTTTTCTTCATAAATAATCTCTCCTCTTTCTCTTGTTGTTTCATATACTCGGGGTTTGGTCCAAAGAAAAAAGTTCTAGAAATCGTAGAAGAATCTCTACTTTCTAGAACTACGGCAGTCAAAGTTAATTAAGCAAAAGATGAGGACAATGCAAAATTATAGATCGGTAGCGCTCCATACAGAAAGCGACCGAATACTTTAACCCGTAGTCCAGTTCTTTCATTGGGAACTAGGTAGAAACGCTCGGACCATATTACCGAGTATATACGAGTGATGTTATTCAAAATTATTATATTGATAATATAACAAACTATTAGTGTACACGCAATATAAAAGTGAACATTTTTAATAAAAATAATAACAATGTTCGTTTTTAAAACTTAAATCATTAGGGTTTTTTATTTTAAAATGGATAACGACGCTAAAAAACTTATAACCCATATACTAAACTAGATTAACCTACAACAACCGATCTTTTACAGACAATTACTCTCCCTTCCAACTTCCTCACCTTCGCCTAATATTGAGCTGAGAGTCTTACTGCCCGCATATTGCGAAATAAAATGCGTATCCATCCAATTCACAATAATTTCTTCCAGCTTCGGATGAAGCGGCTTATCTGCACCTTCCGCATAAATCTTTTTAAATTCTAACGCTTTAAAATCACCTTCAAAATATTTTAAGGTATGATCCATATTTTTTATTACATATACTTCAGAATCACCCTTAACATAATTACCAATTCGCTTCGCTTTTTCAGGATTTGTCTGAAAGTCTTTATCACCAGCAATTGCTAGTACTGGACATTTTACTTTCATTAAATCTTTATAAATGTCATGCTGAAAATGCTCTCTAAGCCATTTTGCATTCATTGGCTTAAAACCAATTTTAACAATATCTTTTTTGGAGTTTATCATTTTCTCTGTTGCTTTTTGCGCCTGCTTTTCTCCCCGTTTCTCAATATTGAGAAGACGCATTAACTTTCCTTTTATTCCTTTTTGCTCTTTTAACTCTTTATAAATAATCTCTCTTTGTCTTTTAGTAGCTTCTTCTAACGATTCCGCAGCTCCTGTAAGAAGTATGAGTCCATTAACTGGTGTTCTTGCGTTTACTACAGTCGCTAACATACACCCTTCACTATGACCAGCTAAAATGATATTTTCCGGATCAACAAATGGTTGCTCTTTCAAATACGCAATAACAGCTTCTATATCGGATACTAAATCCCACATCCCAGCTTTCATAAATTCACCCTCACTGGCTCCAACACCACGTTTATCAAAACGTAATGTAACTACTCCGAGGTTTGTAATCAGATGTGCCAAGTCTTTATACATATTCCCTTTCATATTCAGTGGCACTATCGTTCCATCACGATCAACTTCTCCAGATCCAGCGATAATTACAACAGCAGCATACTTCCCATCATCTTTCGGCTTTGTAATCGTACCACGCAAAGTTATTTCACTATTTATCGCTACTTCATATTCATCAAAGACCATAATTTTGTCCTCCCTCTATTCTTTTATATCCAATTTGAATTTCAAACTCGCTATCATATTTTTATACTCTAGTAAGTCTTTCATCGATGCGAAAATCGGGTTCTCTGCAATACTTTGTAGCATACTCCGCTTTATAATCTCTTCATTTCTAACCGTTTTAGCGCCAAGCGGAAATTCTGCAAACCATCCATCAATTGCATCAAAATATGAATCGCCGTGTAAATGCAGGCTATTTACTGTAAAACTAGCTGCACAAACTGCTGCATACTTCCGTAGCATTTCTAATGCACGTTCAAAATTTTCTTGCATACAATATACTTGTGCAGCAGCATAGTATACTTTTAAAGTCATATTAGGATGTAGTTTTTCTATTTCATACATGTCTATTAACATAAAAGCTCTATTTAAAATTACCTCTACCTTTTCAGCGCTTGAGGCATTTACTACTACATAATTCGGTATTGTTGCAACGAGTTGTATTAAATGTTGGTACATACTAATTTGCATAATTTCATTCGCCTTTTCAGTATTTCCAAGCATTTGATACGCCTGCGCGATCAAATCTTCCTCTGGAACTTTAGGACGTATCGTTCCGCCAAGCAATTGCAACACTTCATTTGGTCTATTGAGTATAAGATAGCAAGTTGCTTTAAACGATACCGCCTCTTTCACAAGAGAAACATCATCACTTTCTCCCTGCACCCTGCTAAAGAGATACATTGCCTCTTCTAAAATTTCAATTCTTCTATCCATATCCTCTGTTAACATGTGGTGATTAATAAAAAGTATTCCCATTTGAATTAATAATGGAAAACAAGAATAATATTTTTTTGTCACTTCCCTGCACTCCATCATTACTTCATCAAACGGCTCTTCACTAAAAGCTTCCGCTAGTCTATGATATAAATTTTTAATATCTTCCTGTTCCATTTGTGGTGTATAACAGATTAGTTCATCTATACTTATGTTAAAGTACGATGCTAACAGTGGCAAAAATGTAATATCCGGATAACTCTGCCCCGTCTCCCATTTGGAAACAGATGCTTTCGTAATACCGATATAAGCCGCTAACTCTTCCTGCGTAATTCCCTTTTCTTTTCTCTTATCCGCAATGATTTTATGAATATGAATCTCTCTCACTGTATCACCTCATACTTTTATTATATGTTCTTCATTCCACACAAAATATGGATTTAAAGTCGACTTTCGTTAACAAAATCAACTGTTAGGAAACATCCATCTAAAATAAAAAGAAGTTCCATAAAATTAGAACTTCTTTTTCTATGTATACTTATTTCGTTATTTCACCAAACTGCGCTCTCGTCACTTTCGCCAAGTCATCCACTTTCAGCTCAATTTGCACGCCAATTTTCCCGCCGCTTACAATTATCGTTTCAAGTGATTGGGCGCTTTCATCAATACATGTAGAAAATAACTTCTTCATTCCTACTGGTGAACAACCGCCGCGAATATACCCTGAAACTTTCGTAATATCTTTAACAGGAATCATTTCAATCTTCTTTTCACTTACTGCTTTTGCGGCTGCTTTTAAATTGAGTTCCTCATCTACTGGGATAATGAACACATGATAATCTTTACTATTCCCTTGAGCGATTAACGTTTTATATACTTCTCTCACTTCTCGTCCAATTTTCTCAGCTACTGATACGCCATCAATTTTCCCATCGTCTGGATCATATGACATCATCGAATATTCAATTTTTTCTTTATCTAATATTCGCATCGCATTTGTTTTATCTTTTTTCATAATGTTCTCCTTAAAAGGTTATTTCATATCATTAAGTTTTCTTATATTATACACTCTTTTCCATTTCTCCTACATAACTTCACGTATATTTCAAAACTAAAAATATTGATAATTCAAAAATCATCTGATATAATTTGGAAAAACTTATATTAAGGAGAGATTTCTTATGCATACTTTTAATACTTCTTTCCAACTTCATCATCATACGTAACGCCGTGTATCCGAAGAAAAATTTTTCTTCGTGGGTACAGGGCTTTTCCTGTTGACCCACGAAGCGTTCATAAAGCTATGTGGGTATTTCTATACCTGCATAGCTTTTTTTAATTTAAAAGAGGAGTGATTACAATGGAAATGAAAAATGTAAAAGGAACAAAAGACTATTTACCAGAGGAACAAGTGCTGCGAAATAAAATTAAAAGAGCGTGTGAAGATACATTTGAACGATATGGATGTAAGCCTTTAGAAACACCAACGTTAAATATGTATGAACTTATGTCATATAAATACGGTGGTGGTGATGAAATTTTAAAAGAAATATATACACTTCAGGATCAAGGAAAACGCGAGCTTGCCTTACGTTACGATTTAACAATTCCATTCGCCAAAGTTGTCGCGATGAACCCAAATATCCGCCTTCCTTTTAAACGATATGAAATTGGAAAAGTATTTCGAGATGGTCCGATTAAACAAGGAAGATTTCGTGAATTCATTCAATGTGATGTTGATATAGTTGGTGTAGAGTCTGTCATGGCAGAAGCTGAACTCATGAGCATGGCATTTGACCTATTCCGAACGTTAAACTTAGAAGTAACGATTCAATATAATAACCGAAAATTATTAAATGGTATTCTCCAGTCTATTAACATCCCTACTGACTTAACGAATGACGTAATTTTATCATTGGATAAAATCGAAAAGATTGGGATTGATGGTGTACGGAAAGATGTATTGGAGCGTGGAATTTCTGTAGAAATGGCCGATACAATATGTAATACCGTCTTATCTTGCCTAAAACTTACTATTGCCGACTTTAAAGAAACTTTCAATAATACACTTGTTACCGATGGAGTAAACGAATTGCAACAATTACAGCAATACTTACTCGCTCTCGGAATAAATGAAAATACAATATTCAATCCGTTTTTAGCAAGAGGACTCACAATGTATACAGGCACTGTGTATGAAATCTTTCTAAAAGATGGCATGATTACATCTAGCATCGGTAGCGGTGGTCGTTACGATAATATTATTGGAGCCTTCCGTGGTGATAATCTGAGCTATCCAACAGTCGGTATTTCATTCGGTTTAGACGTCATTTATACAGCTCTATCACAAAAAGAAACAACATCATCTACAGCGGATCTATTTATCATCCCACTTGGGACAGAATTACAATGCTTACAAATTGCAAAGCAATTACGTAACACTACTTCATTAAAAGTTGAACTCGAACTAGCAGGACGCAAATTAAAGCGTGCCCTTAATTATGCAAATAAAGAGAATATCCCTTATGTGCTTATAATTGGTGAAGACGAAATTACTACTGAAACCGTTGTGCTGCGCAATATGAAAGAAGGTACTGAATTGAAGATTCCCCTTTCTTCCTTGGAAAATAACACATTTAATAACTATATATAATAAGTGCCACCCTCATTTGGGTGGTTTTTTTAGTGAATAAGTAAAAAACTAATTAGTTTACATAATAATATTATTGTGACAATCGGATGTGAATCACACAAACATATTTAGGAGGACTTAACTTTGAGGGCAATCGTAAAAACATTGAAGTGTACTACAGGTATCTCTCATCTTTTATTAATTCCTTATTATTTACTTCAAGGAATAGTTGACTTATACGAGATACCGTTTCTTATAATAATTACTTTACATATCATCACTATTGTATTAGCTAAAAAGGCAAGCATGAAAGCCTTTGCTAATTATATAGGAATCTTGGCTATTCTAGTTGCTTTCTTTCCCTATATACAAATCGCTATACATATTATAGCGTCGATTTTCCTTCTATTAGATGCGGCTTCCACAAACACAAAAGAAGTTTATGATTCATAGTGGATTGAAAAGCAGAAATTAGAGAAAGATTTTTCAAACATATACAAAAAAAGAGGGCAGATATGCATCTCCCTCCTTTGTCTAACTATTTTTATTATTATTCTTGTTCTTGCTCGTCCATAATCTTCTCAAACGCCGCAGATACTTTTTCAAATTCCTCGTCATTCTCTATGTATGAGAATTCATTATCTTCTTCTACTTTTAAAAAGAAGATATCAATGTCTTCCTCGGTTTCTGTTTGAATGTCTTCAACAAAGGCAACCGCAATGTATTCTGCTCCTTCGACATCCATCGCTCCAAGCACTTCAACTTCCTGTTCTTCATTATTCTCATCTGTAAGACTAAAAATTTCGCCTACTTCAATTGCTTCCATATTCATTCTCCTCCTATCATACTCTAAAAAATAAAACGTTCAAATTACACACTTACTAGCATATCTTTCCATAAAAAAGTTGAATTCATACAGAAAGAACAACAAATTCTTGCTGATTCAGCAAAAGTATTCAACTATAAGGATATCATTTATGAATAGGAATGAACATATTTTAAATTAGATACTTGGATTAATTAATTTAAAATCCTCCTTTAGATTTCCGAAAGACCTCCATGTTCCATAATGATTCTTTCATATAGGTAGCAGGCATGCCACCTTTCAATCTGTAAGTAAATACTAAAATGGTACCTCATACCCTGATTCGTTTCCGTACGTTTTTAGGATGAGAGATAAATCCTTCTATATAAACTAAAGAGACTTATGTAGTAATTCCAATACATCTTTCATCGCAAAAGGACCATCTTTTTTTACATGCTCCGCAAATTCAGAAACGAGACGTAATGTTTTCACACTTTCGATTGGATGATCCCCTGACGCACTTTCAGCAGAAAGCATAACAGCATTCGTTCCGTCCAATACAGCCTGAAATACATCAGTCACCTCAGCTCTTGTAGGAATAGAGTGATCTACCATAGATTGAAGCATTTGTGTCGCTGTAATTACATATGTATTCGTTCGATTGCACTCACGAATCATCATTTTTTGTAACAGTGGAATAAATTGATACGGCAATTCCACACCTAAATCTCCCCTTGCGATCATAATGCCATCCGCTTCTTTGCATATGTCTTGAAAATTCTCGATTGCTTCCATCGTTTCTATTTTTGCAATTAAACTTGGGGCAGTTTCTTTATGCTCTTGTATAAAATCCCGTATTTTCTTTATATGACAAGGTTTTCGAACAAAAGAACACGCAATAAAATCAACATTCTCTTCTAAAAGAAACTGAATATCTTTTTTATCTTTCTCTGTAATAGCTGGCAAACTAACAATTGCACCTGGTAAGTTTACCCCTTTATGAGAGGCAATATTTCCACCTGTTTTTATCCTCGTTTCTATTTTTTCCGCACTTATCTTTTCAACAATTAACTCAACTTCTCCATCATTAATAAGAATCCTACTTCCAACTTTCACGTCATTCGCAATCCCTACATAATCAACACTTGCTTCTTCTTTATTCCCTTCAACTGGATTGGTATGTAAAATAAATAACTCCCCTGCTTCAAGTATAATTTGTTCCTCTTTCATTTCGCCCAATCTTATTTTAGGACCTTGTACATCCCCTAGAATTTTAATAGAATCGTCTAACGATTTTACTAAACGCATGATTGTTTTATGACTTTCATGCGTGCCATGTGATAAATTCAACCGAACAATTTTCATGCCATTATTTATTAACTGAGCTAATGTTTCTTTATTATTACTTGCTGGCCCAATTGTACAAACTCGATCAATTGTCATTTTCCCACCATCCTTTTTTAAATTTTTCCCATAAAGTGAAACTTTAATCAGTGGGGGTTTTGTTCATCCCCCACTGATTATTAGCCTTCACCAATCGGGCGTTTACAAGCAGCAGGGCTCCGACCTAACTTCTTTGCTCCAGCCGAATTTTGAGGTGGGAGTCTTACTGCCCGCAAATAGCGGGATAAAATAAAAAGAAGATTCTTTTTATAGGAAAGACCGTACAACTAAGAGTGTAAAGAGGTTTTATGTGATGAGAATATTTTGCTGAAGAAGTAGCTTAAATTTAACTTTTTGACTCAATCGTTATTGTTAGTTTCATGACAATAGGGAACTACTAACAATATTAAAACATCAAAACCTTGTTTACATATGAACGTTAGATTGGGATGTCGAAAACAACCAATGGAGGAACCACAATGACTACTCTTCGTAAAAAAATAATGGGACTAACATTAGCGGGAACGGTAGCACTAGGTTCATTAGCAGCAGGAATCATGATGAACGATAACGAGGTAAAAGCTGAGGTAAAAAACGCAGGAAAGCAACTCCCAAATGTAATTTTCATGGTTATAGATGGGACAAGTTCTTCGGCTACAACATTAGCCCGGTGGTATAAAGGTTCACCTCTTGCACTAGATCAAATTGTATCCGGAGGTGCTCGTACGTATTCAGCAGAATCGGCTATTACGGACTCTGCACCGGCTGCCACAGCTTTAGCGACAGGAAATAAATCCAATTCAGGCTACGTGGGCGTATTACCTTCTGTTATAAATTCACCTGGCTTAGAACCAATTAAAGAAGACTGCAAGTTTCGTCCAGTTGCCAACGTCTTAGAAGGCGCAGAACGTTCGGGCCGCGCGACAGGAATCATTGCTACATCAGAAATTCAGCATGCTACTCCGGCTAGTTTCTCTGCCCACCATGCTAACCGTAAGAATTTTGAAGTAATTGGTGAACAGCAAGTTTATCAAAATATAGAAGTTGTATTAGGTGGTGGAAAGGCAGCACTTCAGCCTACGACAAGCAATGGAATTCGTAAAGACAACGAAGATTTAGTAAAAGTGATTCAGGACAAAGGGTACGACTTTGTCGAAACAAAAGATGCATTATTAAACTCCAAATCAAATAAAATCTGGGGTTCTTTCTCTAATACTTCCCTTGCGTTCGATATGGATCGTGAAGCAAACCATCCTGCACAGCCAACTCTTTCCCAAATGACGAGAAAAGCAATTCAAACATTATCAAAAGATAAAGATGGTTTCTTCTTATTCGTAGAAGGCAGTAAGGCAGATTGGGCAGCCCATGCAAATGACCCAATTGGGATGATTAGCGATGTATTGGCGTTTGATGATGCGGTTACAGAAGCATTAACATTTGCGAAGAAAGATGGTAACACTATGGTCATTGCTTTAGCGGATCATGGTAATAGCGGTATTTCCATTGGTAACAGCAATACCACAAAAGGATATGATACCACACCAGTATCGGCCTACATTGCCCCACTGAAAAAGGCGAAAATGACACTTGAAGGTGCTACAAATAAACTAAAAGATAATTTATCTAATATAAAAGAAGTAGCTGCTCTTTACGGTTTAGACAACCTAACTGATGATGAAAGAGAAAAGTTGAAAACTGCACATAAGAAAGCTGATGTAGGTCCAATCCTTACTAAATTATTGGCTAACCGTGCGAACATCGGTTTTACAACTGGTGGTCATACGGGTGAAGATGTATTCTTGTACTCTTACGGTCCTCAAAAGCCATACGGTTTAGTCCAAAATACTGACATTGCGAAAATAATGGCCAAAGCAATGGGATTTCAATTAGGAGAAATAACTAACAAATTATTCTTAGATGCTGAAACAGCCTTTAAACAAATTGGTGCAATTGTAACGATTGACAAAAAAGATGCACTAAACCCGGTGCTTGTAGTAAAACGCAATAATACGGAGGCAAAATTGTCTGTTAATAAAAACATTATCTGTATCGGGGGGAAAGATTATGAATTAGGAAGCATCGTTGTAGAAAGCAACGGGAAATTCTATGTACCTGAAAAAGCTATTCAACTATTCTTAAGACACTCTCACTAAATTAAAAAAGAATTAAAAAGATTAAAACCTAATATCACTCAAAGAATGTTAACACTTCAACTTAGAGAACTTGAAGCAGATGGTATCGTACATCGAGAGGTATACGGTGAAGTGCCCCCTAAAGTAGAACATTCGTTAACTGAACTTGGCGAATCACTTCGTCCAATGATCCTTTTAATGATGGAATGGGCAACTCATAATATGGAGCAGGTTTTGGAAAGTAGAAATAACATTAAATAGTATTTAAAACCTGTAATTAACTATTACAAACAACTCAAAAAAAGATTGCCTCTTAAGATACAGGCAATCTTTTTTCTTTTTTCAAATATGAAATTTATGTTTTTGCAGCCTATCTCCATCAAAGAGTTATTTCTGTTTTGTCATTTTCCGCTATAAAACATATACAGTTTCATATGGTGACGATCAAAAATAAATTCCATCCTTGTGTAATCTACATCGGGTAATATGATTGTGATGGGTAATACGCCTGTGGTGGATAATAAGACTGTAATGAATAATACGATTGTGGTGGATAATAAATTTGTTGCATTTGTTGTGCTTGTTGCTGTGCTTGTTGCTGTGCTTGTAATGCTTGTTGCTGTGCTTGTATAGCCTGATGAACGGCTTGAATAGTACTTTGCGCAGGCCCTTGCCCTCCTAAAGGACGCACTTGCGTTTCATTGTAAAAATAATTACAAAGCATTCTTTATTCACCTCACCTCTGTAAACATTTTTGTCTTCATCTTTTATACTATGAATATTGAATTAAAGTGGATAATTTATGAAACTTTTCATCTTGTAATTCCTAAATTTCTTTCTATTCAATTAGCGTTTTTTTATAAAACTAAGACTTTTCCGATTATAACCTTGGTGAAAGTAACATCCGACTCATCTTATTCGTAACTGCATTTGCACCAATAATTACTTATCCCTTCAAGTAATACATCGCTTGTCATTATACTGTCGCTACCATTTTAAATTTCTACTGGTTTTTTTCCGTACATTACATCTTCTTCATCTGTAACCACAAATACTTTTTTAAATTTTACTTTCCCTGTTCCTTCCTCAGTTTCACTGCCAAATAACTATTTTGTCAAATTAAAGAATACAATCGCTTGTCCATTTCACTTTGTTCTACTTTTGCATTTACTATTAGTAATACGAACTTTTCAGAGGTGAAATATAATGGACAAGTTTTTATCTTCTGTTGCACTAAATCCGGGTGCAATTGGACCTACCCTTCCACCTGTTCAACCCTTTCAATTTCCTACAGGTCCCACTGGCAATACTGGACCTACCGGGAACACTGGTGCCACTGGCAACACCGGGCCTACTGGTAATACTGGGCCTACTGGTAATACCGGGCCTACCGGCAATACCGGGCCTACCGGCAATACCGGGCCTACCGGCAATACTGGACCTACTGGTGCTACTGGACCTACTGGATTTAGTCTTCCTGCTGGACCTGCATCTATTACCTTGACTTCTAACGCAACCACAGCATGTGTATCCACCCAAGGAAATAATACTTTATTTTTTTCGGGTCAAGTATTAGTAAACGGTAGTCCTGCTGCAGGGGTAGTAGTCAGCTTTTCATTTAGTAATCCTTCTCTTGCTTTCATGGTTCCTCTTGCTACCATCACCAATGCTTCAGGTAACTTTACCGCTGTATTTCTAGCCGCAAATGGACCTGGAACAGTAATCGTTACTGCTTCACTTCTTGATTCTCCTGGAACAATGGCTAGCGTCACTATTACCATCGTGAATTGTCCGTAATGGCGTTATTTTTATGGACTAAGCAATTTCTGATAAAAAGAGCTCCATTTACTACCTCCTCCAACTAAAAAAGCCTACTCACACAAGTAGGCTTTTTACACTACGATAACTTCGTCAATAACTGATTTAAATCTTTTTTCGTTTTCGTCGTTAATGACTTCATTTTATTAACATCTATCTTTTCTTTTTCCGCACGTACAATTAATGGGTACAAACTTTGTTCAATTGTTTTGTATTCAGTTGGATGTGATGCTTCTATATCTTTTTCAATTACATCCCACTTCTCACTAATTTGTTTTCCAAGTTTATTAACTGTTTCTAATTTAGGGTTTGCAGCTAATTGCTTGTCTAAGCTTTCAATTAATGTAACGACTTCTTTTACATTTGTTTTCACAGCTACGCTTTTCTTCGGATCTTTCGTTGTCTTTCCGTTATTATTTGTACTTGTACTTTGATCTGTTGTTTTCCCGCTAGTAGTTTGATCATTCGTTTTTCCTGACGTTTCTTTTTCTGTTGTTTTTCCATTCTGGTTTTGAGTTGACGTTTTGCCGTTACTTTCTGTTCCTGATGATTCCTTTGTATTTTTTGCATCCTTATCTGTTTTTTCATTCGAAGAAGTATTTGTGTCTTTTTCACTATCTTTCGTTGTTTTTGACGCTTCATCTGCACTTGTCGTTTTTGATTGTTCTTCATTTTGTGCAGTTGCCTGATCCTTCTTCGCTGCATCTTTATCTGTGGAGGTACTACAAGCTGCCATTGTAAGCATTGTACCAATTGCTACTGATGCGATAGCGACCTTTTTCATTTTCATATAAATCCCCCTATGTTTATATAATTTATCCTCCTCTTTACGATTCTATTTCCCCTTAAAAAATCCCTTTTCCCACGAATCACCATCTTTCCGACAGTAATCTTCATAATAATACGTACAAAAACTGATAAATTTATTTTAATATTCGAGTTTCTTCTACCTCATTTTCCTCCTCTGTAGTAAAAAAAAAGAGTATATTGTCACATGAAGATTTACAATCTACAAATGACAACATACTCCCCTATCAATTTTTTATCTTTCTTGACATTTTATTTATACAAAAAAACAAAATAATTACTAATTTTTTTGTTTCTCAACACTTGTTAACATAATATTTTTATGAATAACCACCGTTCGAATGAATGACTTGCCCAGTAACCCACTTCGCCTCTTCACTTACTAAAAAGGCAATTAAACGCGCAGCATCCATCGGCTCTCCAACTCTTCCTTGCGGGAATTTCCATACTAAATGATGCTGTAATTCCTCTGTAATCCATCCTGTATTTGTTGGTCCTGGATCAACGGCATTCACGGTAATCCCCTTCTCCATAGCTACTGGTGCTACGGATTTTGTAAATGCTTCTATTGCTCCCTTTGTTGCTGCGTATGCCAGTTCATCTGGCATTGGTCCTAGTGACTGCCCAGAAGTAAGATTTATAATACTTCCACTCGTTTTAAGTGAAAAATGTTTAATAAATAATGAACTTAATAGTATAGTAGCACGAACATTGACCGTATAATGTTTATCTAACTGTTCTACATCTAACTCTTCAATTTTCGTATGAGTAGAATACGCCGCATTATTAATAAGAATAGATGGCTCGCCTAACCGTTCTGATACCATATACAATACACGATTAGGCGAATAAGACTGCGATAAGTTGATTTCTGCCATTTCACATCGAACGCCGTAACTTTCAATCTCCTTTTTCAACAAAAAGGGCTCTTGATCATTCATTCCCCATGGCATCGCTTTATCATACCGAGGCCAGTACGTGAAAAAAATGTCTATCCCCTTTTGAGCAAGCACCTTGCATACAGCTGCACCAATTCCATTCAGACGAGTTGCCCCTGTTACAATTGCTATTTTCTTCACCTTTTCTCCTCCATCTATAGATAAAGTGAAACTATAATCAGTAGGGGGTTCATCCCCCGCTGATTATTAGCCCTCACCAATCGGGCATTTACGGGCAGTTGATTTCCACCTAACTTCTTTGCTTTCAGCCTAATTTTGAGTGGGAGGTCTTACTGCCCGTTAATGCGGGATAAATCCTCTGCACGAATACAGAGGATCTATCTTCTTAATTAATATTTGACAATATACGCTCTGCACCTAATTTTAAAATTTTAATTAAAATTAAGTTGGCAATGGTAAACAATATAAATAACACAATAAACATAATCCATAGTCCTACTTGAAGGAAGAAGTATAATACACTTACTCCCGCTACAATAATTAAAGCTATTAAAATATTAGCTAAAAAATTCCACAAAGTTGTGTATCGACTTTTAAATAATTTTTGTTCTGTATCCCAATGTATATCTGCGGTTTGTGCATCCCAGCGCGTACCGATTAAATTAATTAACAATAACCCGTTCGCACTTAGCAAGAACCAAAGTATCATAAAGACTGGAGATACTCCTGCTACAACTGCCATTGTAATACCGAATACTGCTAAAATAATTATATTAATTAACCAAGCAGTTATTGCTTTCGCAAAAAAGATATCCGATGCCTTTACTGGTAAATAACGATTCACAAACCAAGAGCTTCCATCTCGAGAAAATGACGTTGTTGCAATAACATTACTCCCCATTAAAAATAAGGATGCACAAAGGCCAACACCCATTGCGAAACCTGCTGATTCTGGATTATCAATATATTCCGTAATAAACTTTAAATTTCCATCTTGTACAAATAAAACAAAGAACAACATAATTGGCATAACGAAAGTTTGCACAATACAATTTAAGAAAAATTGTGGCGTGCGGAATAACGTTTTAAATTCCTTTTTCACATATGCTTTTAAATGCGAACTTTGCACCGTGGATTTCTGTAAACCTTCTGCTGAAATTACCTCTTTCTTTGCTGTACTCGTTGAAAGTCCAATAACCCCTTTCAAATATGTACGCCCTGCAATGTAATAAAACAGCCCGAAGAACGCGATAGAAATAAGAATGTAAACAAGAACATATAATAGGCCTTTCCACGATGCATTTTCTACTAATCCCATCGCTCCAAAATATGTAGTTGGAAAATAATTTGTCATTTGTATGAAAAGTGAGGATTCATTATTTGCAAGATAATTCGCAACCGAATCTCCAGCTCCAGATACTGCACTTTTATTTCTCCATTGCATAAACACATTAATCCCTACGATAAATAGTATACTTACAATTCCAATGAATATATTCCCTCGATCTTTATTTTTCGCTATATTCGTATACCTCATAATAATTGTCATAATTAACGAAGCTAAAACTAGCGGAATAATCGGGAAGAATAAGTAAATGACAATCATATAAATGTAATATGTAATGAAAGCACCACTCTTTAAACCGTAAGTAATAAAGATAGGCAATAAAATAAACGAGCTCATTACGTATTGTGTAATTAACACTGTAAAGAACTTTGCCGAAATAATTTGCGCTGGTTTTAACGGTAAAGGTAGTAACATTTCAACATCATTACTATAGTAAAACACTGTTAAAATGTTCATAATACTCATCAAAAATACCCATATACTAGCAATCGCTAATCCCATCGCAATAACAATTCCTGGATTTTGTCCGAGGTGTATCATTCCCTCATATATTCCATGGGTCATCGAACCGAAGATTAAAAAACCTACAAATAAAATGGCTGCAAATGAAAATAAATATGCCCATCGTTTCTTTTTATCTGTTATAAAATCTGCATAATTTAATTTCAATAATACCTTCGTTAACGTCCCAATTTTACTCATTTCCCGTCATCTCCAAGAACATTTTTTCAAGTGATTCATTGGATTTAAAATGATCTCTCATTTCGTTTAAATTCCCTTTAAACTGCAAATTCCCCTTATTAATAATAGCGACGCGGTCACATATTTTTTCCGCTACTTCTAATACGTGTGTAGAGAAAAATACAATCTTCCCTTTATCTGCATGTTCTCTCATCATTTCTTTTAAAATATAGGCAGATTTCGGATCAAGTCCCGTTAATGGCTCATCTAAAATCCACACATCCGGTTCATGTAAAAGTACACCGATAATAACAATCTTTTGTCTCATACCGTGTGAATAACTTTGAATTTGATCAGATAAAGCGTTATAAAGATCAAACTTCTTCGCTAAAGACTCTATTCTTTCTTGTCTTACTTCCCTCGGTACTTCATACATATCAGCCATAAAGTTTAAATATTCAATCCCTTTTAATCGTAAAAACATATCTGGGCTATCTGGGACATAGCCAAATGTCTTTTTCGCTTCCATCGGCTCTTTCATAATATCTTTACCGTTAATCATGATGGTTCCTTTGTCCACTCCATGAATACCAGCAATCATCTTAATTGTCGTTGATTTACCAGCACCATTCGGTCCTAAAAAGCCAAAGATTTCTCCGCTAGGTACTATTAAACTCAAATCTTTTACTGCATATGAAGATCCATTATAACTTTTTGACACATTCGTAATTTCAATCATTCCATCCAATCCTTTCCTTAATTACCAAATAACTATATTAATATTATAGCATACTTGTATTTTTAGATTTTTATATTTTTCAGTTTTTTCAACCTTTAAAATAAATATAAACTCCTAATCCAACGATTAAAACAACGGCTAATATAATATAAATCATCGTAAGCCTTCCAATATTTCCTTTCGTTGATTTACTATAATTTTCATCGCCATTTCGCCCAATTAATATCGTTCCAATTACAGTGATTACTACAAGTAATAATACAATCAATATCCAAGTTATCATTCTTTTCCCCCTCCTTACATCCATTTTACGATATTTCCCTTTTTATTTTACAGAATATTTAACCTTTTTTACTATTATTATGAAACAAACTACAAAACTATTATTACCACTAATTTCTATATGTGATATATTTATAACATTGAATGGAGGTTCCAGCGTGAAAACAACTTGGATAAAATATTTAGGATTTCTCGGTTTCTTCGGGTTTCTCGGATTTTTTTACGAAAAAGGATTGTTTACTATGTTTTGTTTTTTCTCCTTTTTCACAACGTATAGAAAAGTTCATCATGATGAGCTATTTGAACAAATTGTCAATAAATCATGCCGCAATGCCTTTATCATTACATTACTAACAACAACTATCATTCTCTTTATTGAAATGCTATTTCCTAATCCAGTATTAAAAGAACTTGATATCGCCATTATTTTCAGCACACTCATTCTTACATTTGGATTCTCAATCTTCTTTTACGATAAACCAGTTGATGAAATGGAAGATGCACCATGGCGTTCGTAACGAAAATAAAAGAATACCGTGCCAAATTGAATATGACACAAGAAGATTTAGCGAAAATCGTTGGTGTACGCCGTGAAACAATTAGCCATCTCGAAAAAGGAAAATACAATCCTTCCTTACAGCTTGCTCACGATATAGCGAAAGCACTTCATAGTACGATTGATGAGGTTTTTATTTTTGAGGACTAATTAAGTACACAAAATCACCAGAATTACATAAAGTGAAACTTTAATCAGTGGGGGTTTTGTTCATCCCCCGCTGATTATTAGTTGAACCAATCGGGCAATTATGGGCAGTTAATCTCCCACCTAACTTCTTTGCCCCAGCCAAATTTTGAGGTGGGAGTTTTACTGCCCGTTAGTGCGGGATAAAAAAATACCGGCATTCTTTTCACAAAGAATACCGGTATTTCTCATTTATCCCACTGATTATAGTTTCAATTTATCACCCATACAAAACAGCATGAAATACACCTAACAGTAAGTATTGATCCTCTATATAATCATCATCATATACGTTCATCTCGATGTAATACGTATCTTCCTCAAGACGAATATTCCAATCTGCGATTACATAACCTTTTCGTAATAACTTTCCAAGCCCAAGTGAAGTTTTGTGAACAGCATATTCTTCTGTCTTATATGTAAAGGTAAATAAGAAATTTGCATCTAATAACTTTCCGTCACATACAAGTATTTCATGCTCTGCATCATTATTATCGATGTACGTTACTAAAATCTTTCTTTGGCGCTGCCTACTTACATCCTTTGCAATGACGCGAATATTGTCCTTACTATCCTTTATTTCATAAATGATATTACTACCGACTTTCGGAATAAAGTCTAGCACTTTCATCAACATATTTTTATAATAGCCCCGTACTACACCTACTTGTTTGCTTCCATTGTAAACCTCTACTGGCGTCGTGTCCGCTTTACTATCACACAGTCGTTTATAAGAAAGCTGCATCATTCGCTCTCCTCTTAAGTACTGATCAAAAGTCACAGGATATTCTATCGCGCGCAGTTCCTTATTTAGCTCATTCAAATAGCGTTGAACGCTCTCTACTAATGTTGTAGTAGATATACGCTCCTGAAGTTCAAATTCTTGCCAACTGGAAGAAACTCTCCACTGATTGTCCTCTTCATAGAAGAAACCAAGAATTACCTCATCACGGTCAACCGTTTCATAGTTCATATGTACGTTCTGCCCGTGTTGAACTTGTTCCATCCACTGTCCTAAATAAATACCCAGCTCTGCGACCTTCATGCATGACTTCTGAAAAAATACTCTGTCACCCACACAAATCGTTAAATCCCCTTCGATAAAGCCATTTGCATAAGCAACATACCGTGGCTCATCCTTCTGTGGAATACCCTTGTCTAACTCAAATAAAAACGTTAACATCCTTCACTCACCTCTAGTTGTTACACAGCTCATACTTAACATTGCATCACTCTGAGAAACTATGTGTACACACACATTTAATTCATGCATTATAACACGTAAATGACCTTCGTATAGTAGCGTTATTTTTGCTTTGCGAATTCCCTCAAAACAACATACTCCCAATATATCGATTTACCGACACCAATCGAAAATATGGAAATCTTATGAGAAGGAAACTACTTTTTCTTCCACAATCTCCATAATACGAAGCAGACTCTCCACTTCATAAGTCGGCTTAACACCAGTCGTGTTCTCTTTCAAACTCGGATTATACCAACAAGTAGCGATGCCGTAATCTTCTCCGCCCTTCATATCAGAAGTTAGCGAATCTCCAACCATTAATACACTTGATTTATCAGTAATCCCAAACTTCTCAAATGCATAATCAAAAATCTCACGTGCCGGCTTTTGATGGCCGACCTCTTCAGAAATAATAATATGATCAAAGAAGTTACATAAAGGCGAATTTCCAATTCTTGATTGTTGCACTTTTGTATATCCATTCGTAATAATACCTAACTTACAATCTTGAAGATTCGCACATAATTGCACTGCACCTTCTATAAGATGTACTTCTTTCCCTAAGTTTTCAAGGTATACATCACTAAATTGCTGCGCATCTACTTCTATATTATGAAGGGCAAATAATTGTCTAAATCGATCTACCGCTAATTCACTTAGCGTAATCATTTTATTTTCTAAATCTCTCCATAATCCATTACTAATCTCTTTATAACTTGCAAGATAATCATCGTACCCTGTAGGCATGCCGAACTGTACAAACGCGTTATGTAATGCGTTTCTTTCCGTTTCAGGAAAATCTAATAATGTGTCATCTACGTCGAATAGTATTACTTTGTATTTCATGATGTTCGCCTCAATTCCTATTTTAAAAACTTCATTCTCATAGCTTAATTATAAGCTTATATATATTTCATTATAAAGTGCTTTAACCCGCTCTTTATAAAATACACCTTTATCTTCTATTTTCAACTGTGCTATAAATAAGTTTGCTAGCATGACCGCTGTATCTAATCTATAAAACAAACTCACAATATGAGGAGTAGCGTTAAAGATACTATCATTCTTATATCCATCTTTAAAATCTTCCCAATTCACCTCATTTGTTTCAGCTATTCTCATAAGCTCCAATAACGGATGACCAATTAATGCGTTATCCCAATCAACTATCGCTTTAACTTCTCCGTTATATCCAATTAAATTTGCCGGTCGAATGTCCATATGCAATAAACTTTTTATATGATCAGTCCTACTAAGAATATGTTCAATTGATTGTGCATCTGGAAGTTTCACACTACAGTTCGTAATTGTATTAAAACCTTCTACTCTTTTCACAATTCGTTCCGCTATATGCTTACTAATTGGCTCTCTAATGTTTTGCTCGTAATTTAAATCTTCAATTGGCATACTATGAAGTTTATTAACTAGTTCTCCTATTTTATACGCAGAAATAGGCATATGATCTGTAGCCACATAATCTGAAATCAAAAAATCAAGGTCGGTAGAAAGATGCAGTCCGTGTATCCTTGGTACTGGAATGCCTTTTGAATTGCAAAACTTAGAAAGCTCTGCTTCCTTTTGCAACGAAATCCGACTATTAAATACATCTTCATTTATATTTTCTACTTCTCTTTCCCACGGCACTCGAAATGCTAAAGGCCCTTTTTCTGAATCTCCGCGAAATACGATATTTTGCACCCCCGTTCCAATCACCTTTAAATCCTGAACAGCTAATTCCTTATATTCTTGACTTAATATTGTTGTTAGCTTTCCCCTTAACTCTTCTGCTTTTAAACTTGTATGAATCATCTTATCCCCCGATTCGTATGTTCTTTTCACCCATTCCCCCACGGTGCACAGCATCCTCATAAACAAAATTATATCAACAATAAGAAAAGGAGGCTAATCCAAACCAGCCTCCCTCCTCATTATTTATCTTCTAACAATAATACTTTCATTTCCTCTAACGATTCCTTCGTAAAGCCAAGAGCTTTTTCAGCATACACTTCAACTGATCCGTATTGCTTTTGGATTTCGTCAATAGCGGCTTGTAAATACTCAGCACGCGCTTCAAACATCGCCCCTAATATTGCTCTACTTTCATCGTTTTGTAATTTTGCACCTAAAAATGCCATCATTTTTTCATTTAATTTTTCACGGAAACCGTTACTTAGTAAATAATCTTCCATTACTGTTTCTTCCGGTACACCTAATAGAAGTAATACTAACGCTGAACCAAATCCAGTACGGTCTTTTCCAGCAGTACAGTGGTTTACTAACGGTAAGTTTTCCGGATCTTGTGCTAATTGTAAGAAGCTCACGAATGCCTCATTACCACTTACAAAATCTTGGTTCATTTTCACAAGATATTCACCAGGTTTCCCCAATATTGATAGGTCACCAACTTGGAAAAACTCATTTATATTTAAATCTTTCGCCAAGTCTTGCATAACTGGTAAACATACTTGGCGAGCACCTGTAATACCTGGGTTTGGCTTATGCTTTACTTCAAAATCTGTACGGTAATCACAAATTAATTTTAAGCCCGACTTCTGTAAATACTCGATATCCCATTCTGTTAATCCTGCCAATTCTTCAGAACGATACAATTTACCCCATTTTACTTTACGGCCTTCAGTCGTTTCATATCCTCCCATATCACGGAAGTTAAACGCACCTTGTAATGGTAGTCTGCGCTCCGCGACTGTAACTGCTTGTCCATTACTTCCTACTAGTCTAAAATATGGACGCTCATTTTCACTTAAGTTTTCAATTGTATAGGATGATTTTCCATTTACCGTTGCAAGTAATTCGCCATTTTCTTCAATATGATCTGGTGAAGTACTCCAATAAATTTTAACTTCTTCTATATTATTTTCCCACTCTATATGTAACGTGTTATCTTCATTTCGTTCTACAGTTGCTTGTAGCCAATTTATTTGTTGCTTCATACTTTCACCAACGCTTTCTTCATATAGTCTAATCCTTCTCTATTGTATTATAGGAAAGCTTACTTTGTCGTTTCGATTTTTCTTTTTATCTTACAAACATGCAAAAAGTTCTTTTACTTGTTCAAAATTTGTACATGGATTCCCGCTAAATGAGTTCGAGAGTATACATCTTTCATCCTTCTAAACCCTTCTCACATATCGCTCAGTAGAACTTAGCATCTGACATCCGTTCTTTTCAAAGACATCCTTCATCCACTCATTTTGTACATTTGTCTCGCCAATATAATAAGATGCGCCTATTTCCTTTAAGACAAACATCGCCCCTGTAAATAATGCTGTTTCGTACCCTTTATTTCGCATATTTGGAGCGACTGCGAAATGCATAAGTTTCCCTTCTTCTAACGTACCTCTCTCAATATGTGGGATTACAATTCCTATCGGCTTATCATCTACACTCGCTGTTAAACAATGTTCTTTCCACTGCCCACCAATTTCTTGTTCCATCATATTTATAAATTGATCATAAGCGACTTGTTCTCCCGTCATTTCATTCCACAGTAAATAAAAAGCATCTTCTCCAACCTCTTCAATAAGCTTAAAATCAATATCACTTTCTATATCTTCTACTTCGTATATATCCTTAAATACAATGATGTTTTCGGTAATATATTCAAATGAATACGTTCTGAAACATTTCTTATACACATCATAATTTGGACTTTTTGAAGAAATCTCAAAATGTAGTTTTTCTATTCCTTCTTTTTCAGCCTCAGCAACGCAATATTGCATTAGCTCTTCTAATTGCTCTTCTGTAAAAGCCTCAGCATTATTTTCTTTTATCGTTATAGAAGAAGCACTTCTTCTTATTTTAAAATGTTTTTCTAACTGTTCTATCATCGTCATACTCTTCCCTCATCTATGTAATACTTGAATTTAAGTTCGTTCTCCTTGCATGAGCAGGATTGTCCTTGAATATATAGAATACTAGAAAAGATCGCATCTTTAAAGTGCGGAGGAGGTTCTCCATTGGATATTACAGCGCTGCAACAACAGTTAGAGCTTATACAACAAAATGATTATTCGCAAATGCAACATATAGATATAAATGAGTTAACAACAACTATGCTTCAGTACATTGGAACTACTGACAGTTACATTCGCTATCAGCTAATTTATAATTGTTTTTCTCACTTTATTCACTATGAGCTTCTACTCGATGATCAACTTAAACTACTTTTACATACTTGTTTAAGCGATGAATACTTATATTTTGATATTAATTCCCCATATACAGATGGGGTTTTCACACGCTCTTATACTGTTTCGTTAATTGCTTTAATCCTCCAATTTTCCAACTCCCACTACTTTCTAACTGAGGAGGATGTTACAGAAATAAAACAAAAGCTCATAATATATACAAATCTAGAGACTGATTTCCGCGGACATATTGAAGATAAAGGCTGGGCTCATTGTATTGCACACGTTTCTGATGCATTTAATGAAATTATCCAAAATTCCTATATTACCTTTGAATGTTATGAAGAAATGATACATTGTTTATTAAATAAAATCTTCACTTCGGCAGATATTTATCATAATAATGAAGATGAAAGAGTTGTCACTCCGTTAGTATCGATGGTATATCATGACTTTGCACAAGAAGATTTGATTTCAATCATTCATAAAAAAGTACAGAGACTTCCTCAAATTAGAAAACGCCTTTCTCTCAATGAATATTGCATTTTATGCGCCAACATTAAAACATTTTTACGTACATTATTCTTTAGAACAAAAAATGATCACAACTTAGCTTTTACCGCACATAAGACGGAAAAAATGTTAAAGGAACTGCCCAACTATTATTAAGTACAAGGAGAAAAAATATGGGTTATATTGAAGACATGAGACAACGAGTAGGAAATCATCCGCTCATTTTAATAGGGTCACACGCAATTATATTAAATGAAAATAATGAAATATTACTGCAGCTCCGTACAGATTTTAATCGCTGGGGTATTATTGGTGGTGCCTTAGAATATAACGAAACATTAGAAGATGCTTTAAAACGCGAAGTATTTGAAGAAACTGGACTTATTATCAAAGATCCAGAACTGTTCCGTACATATTCTGGCCCAGAATTTTTTCAAACCTATCCAAACGGCGATCAAGTTCATGGTGTACTCGTTGTTTATATTTGCCGTGAATTTCAAGGTGAGCTTGTATGTGACCAAACTGAATCAAAAGAATTACGTTTCTTTCCGCTTGATGAGTTGCCTAGCAATCTTCCTCCCGTTATTGAGAGGATTATTGCAGATTTCCAGCAAAAATAAGGGAACGCTTAACGTTCCCTCTCAAATCCAATCCGTTTTTTTATTTCCGCTAAATTCACCCTCGCAATAGCTCGTGCCTTCTCAGCACCTTTTTCTAACGCCTCATATAGTAAATGTGGCTCATTCATATACTTAACGTATTTTTCGCGAGAATCTGCTAACTCACGGTCTACAACGCGAAATAACTCTTTTTTCACATCTCCCCAACCAATTCCGGTCTCATACTTTTCACGTATCGACTGCATCTCATCTTCTGTCGCAAATTCTTTATAAATCATAAATAACGTTTCCAGTTCTTTCGGTTCATTCGGAAGTGACGAATCTGTTTTTATTTTAAATATTAACTTTCGTAGTTTTTCTTGCTCTGCAAATAACGGGATAACATTCCCGTAACTTTTACTCATCTTTCTTCCATCAAGACCAGGTAAAATCGCTCCCTCTTCTTGTATCACATA
The DNA here is from genome assembly GCF_015071065.1 of Bacillus cereus. Lineage (GTDB taxonomy): Bacteria > Bacillota > Bacilli > Bacillales > Bacillaceae_G > Bacillus_A > Bacillus_A cereus_BA. Next base: position 149,799 of record NZ_VOVA01000008.1, read on the forward strand.
CTCCGGAAGTGTAAATGTCATGCCAAATGTATGATTAAAGTACGTCGCAATATCACGAGCAATTTCAATATGCTGGATTTGATCCTTTCCAACAGGTACATGAGTGGCTTGAAATAATAAAATATCCGCCGCCATTAAAATCGGATACGTATATAGTCCCATATTAACTCCAGCATCTATCTCTAACCCCGCTTCTTTATTTTGCTCCACCTTCGCTTTATACGCATGTGCACGATTCATAAGACCTTTCGGAGTTAGACAAGCTAATATCCAAGCTAATTCTAGAATCTCTGGCACTTCTGTTTGTCGATAGAAAATAACATCTTCTCCAAGGCCGAGTGATAACCAAGTAGCCGCTACCTCTTTCGTATAACTACTGAACTTTGCTGGATTATGAACAGCATTTAATGCATGATAGTCAGCTATAAAGTACAATGCTTTTCCTTCATTATTCTTTGACATTTGCAATGCAGGTTTAATCGCACCAATATAATTGCCTAAATGCGGGTAACCTGTTGGCTTAATTCCTGTTAACATAATTTTCCCACTCACTCTAACTCCTCCTTTCTCAAAATAAAAAGAGCCCCTCATCCTAAAAAAAGGACGAGAAACTCCCGCGGTACCACCTTAATTAGCTATATTATAGCTCACTTCAACTTCTTAACGTGAAGTAACCGTCTTCGCCTACTCATTTCAGCTAGAAGCTCCAGAGCCCATTCCATATTCATCCCTTACTGATTTTCACCAAATATCAGCTCTCTGAAAAGTTTTGAATATGTACTCTTCTCTTTCATTACTTTTTAGTTATTTTTTACAGTTTAGCACATTTCACCTTAATACAAACCTGAATTTTCTGATTTATATAGCAGGAATTTTCACTTGTCCTGTCTAATGTTATGTGCAACTTTGGAATTTCTTCGCAATAAAAAAGATGTCACATAAGTCAAAGCTTTTGACTAGGTAACATCCTTTTCTAATTTCCACTTACTGTTTAAAAAATTATATCAACGATTCTGCACCGAGTATCGATTTACCGGCAAAGATTGACAATGATAGTGACCTATATAATAAAAGGCAGATGTTCCGAGTAGACTTTTGGAACATCTGCCTTTCTTAAGTATTCAACTTAACAAATCTATAACTATGCGTAACTAACACTTTTAATATCGCATATCCTGGAATTGCTAAAATAATCCCCATAATTCCAAATAAATTTCCGGCAGTCAAAATAATAAAAATGATAGTAATTGGATGAATGTCTAACTTTTTCCCCATTACTTGTGGTGAAATAAATTTCCCCTCTGCTAATTGTACAACCATCATGACAATAATTACTTTTAAAATCATTGCTGGTGAGTCAATAAATGCAATAATTAACGCTGGTGTTATCGCAATAATAGGGCCTACATATGGAACAACGTTTACAATCATCGCCAAAATAGCAAGTAATACAGCGTATTTAATGCCGATTATTAGATAACCAATGAATAGCATAATACCAATAAATAAACTAACAATAATTTGGCCTCTAATATACGAACTAATCGCATAATGCATATCATCTAGTATTCTCTTCGCAGCTGGTTGTCTTTGCTCAGATATAAACTTTAAAAAATGATTCGGTAATTGCTCACCATCTTTTAAAAGATAGAACAATATAAATGGTACCATTACAAATGTTAAAACAACTTCAGTAAGTGTACTTAAAAATCCACTTACATTTCCTGTCACTGATGATAATGATTTTGTAAAGTTCATTGTAGAATCTTTTACGATATTAGCAACATCAATATTTAAACTTTCCTGCATTCTACCAATGACATTACTTTCTCCAAATTTACGTGCTGCCCTTTCGATTTCATGCCCGAAATATGGCAAGTTATCTATTAAAGCATTTACTTGATCTTTAATAATCGGAATAACCGTCACCGCAAGAAAAACAAATAATCCAAGAACAAGTATATATATCGAGGCAATTGACACAATTCTCGACACACCTTTTCTCTCTAAAAGAGAAACGAATGGATGCAAAATATAAAATAGGACTCCCGCTAATAATACTGGGAAAAAGATTGTCTTTAAAAATACGACGAACGGTGTAAAGACGAATGATATTTTTGTCAGTAATAATATATTTACAAACAGCAACGCGAATCCAAGTAGTACAGCTAAATAATTTTGTTCTTTAAAAAACTTTTTCAACTTATCTCTTTTTCTTATATTCACTTTCTCCAAGTGTACCACCTCTCTAATTAGGAAAAGCCCTAAAAAGGGCTTTATGAAATAATTAGTAATAGCCTTTATTTCCTTGCAGCTTTTACTACAAATGATACAATAAGAATTAATACAATTGCCCCTAATAATGCCGGCACGACATGAATCCCACCAAATGATGGCCCAAAAGATCCAAATAATCTACTGCCTAACCAAGCTCCTAGTAAACCAGCAATTATATTTCCAAACATACCAGCTGGAAAATTTTTACCGGTTATAGAACTAGCAATTGCACCTATAATAGCACCAACTATTAATGTGATAATCCATCCCATCTTTAGTCCTCCATTTCTATTATAGAATAAATCTATTTACCACCTAACTTATTACGTAACCCTTATAATTATTATATCCAGAGATGAAAAATCTTGTCAAACGCATGAAAATACAGGGAAAAGGAGAGTTATTATTTATGATTCAAAAATTAATAGTAAACTCTTATGATACTGCTTTGTCTATTTTAAACATTCAAATTCCAGCTTACAAAATTGAAGCAAAATACATAAATAGTACGGCCATCCCCCGTTTATACGATACTGTAACGGATATTCAGAACTGCGACGAGACATTTTATGGATATTTCCTGGAAAATTCAATCATTGGATTTATTTCTTTTAAAGTTGATGAAGATGTAGTTGATGTCTATCGTTTAGTGGTCTCACCCAATCATTTCCATAAAGGGATAGCAACTAAGTTACTACTTTTTATATTTGACATGTTCTCTTCTTCAAAAACGTATATTGTACAAACAGGGAAGAACAATACGCCTGCTCTTTCTCTATATAAAAAACATGGTTTTATTGAAATTCAAGATATCGTGCTTCCTGATGGAGTAGTTTTGACCTCATTAAAAAGACATAATACACAAAATAGTTTGACTTAACTGTTTATTTATGTTATTTTTTACTTTATAAAACCTTTTGCTGAGTCCAAATTTTGGAGCGGGGGAACCATTTATGTAGCTTTTTGCTACTTGGGGCGAATCTTTTTTAAGTAGGGACACTCTCACTTCCCGAGTCCGACAGCTAACCTCGTAAGCGTAATGGGAGAGGAAGGTGCTTTTTGCCTATGTTACACACTTTGCCTCCTTAGTTATAAATATGGAATCGATATCAATTAGAAAACTATATTTATAGAAAAGGAGACTGGTATAATGTTACGTTTATCAGATCACGCCATAAAAATGATGGAGCAAAGACTTCGACTCGAACAACACCGCACATATCAAGCAAATAAAGTTGTAGATAACTTACATCACAAATACTTCTTTCAGCATATTTTTCAGCCAAAAAGATAAGCAATAGCGCAATAAAAATACAGAGTACACCTTTTTCGGTGTACTCTGTATTTTTTACTTCCTCGCCTTCACTATAAAAGTAGTCGGCACCATTCTAGCTTTATATAAAGAATAGTACTTCGTAGACGGATCTGCTATCTCTTTATCAAATGCACGAGATGGTTCAGGCTCTTCTATCCTCTCAATTATAAATCCCGCCCTATTTAACTCATTTATATACGTACTCATTTTTCTCCTATATAATGTCGCTTGTACTTCTTCTCCTTTAAATGTTTCAAATGTAATAGGAGTTTCCTCATGATATGAAGAGCGTAAAACAATTTCTTCTGTTCCATACTGTAAGTTTGAATATACCGGATGCTCCCAGCTAAAAATAAAACTTCCTCCTGGCTTTAAATACGAATAAATCAATTCCAATGTTTTTCTTAAATTAGAAGTCCATCCTAATGCATAGATGGAATATACAATATCAAAATGTTCTTCTGGAATATTTAGCTCCTCTTCCATCGCAGCACATATTAACTTGGGCTTCCAATCTTTTAACGTTTCATTTGCTATTTCAATTTGTGTCTCTGAAAGATCGAGTCCCCATAGCTCTTTCGCACCACGCTCCGCCATATATTCCAAAGAATGTCCGCTACCACATCCGATATCAAGAATGCTTTTATTCTCAATTGAATCAAATAAATGGATCTCGTCTTCTGAGGCCGTATACGGTCCATATTTAGGTAGACAATCTACTTGAAAAAAATGAGGTGCTACTATGTTCCAACACCTTTTATTCACTTGTAACATTTTTGTTTGTTCCATCCCCTACATTCTCCTCTCTTTTTCTTCTCCCTATACTAATTAACCGTTATAATCTGATCTTCCTTTTCTCTTCGCTCGGTAATTTTTCACTTTTGCGATTGTACCACAAGCCCTGCCTTCTTCCCCTCCTGCATACATGCCACACCATCTTTTACTTCCATTACGAGAATGGTCGTAAAAGACCCAGCGACAATCTGGACATGCTTTTAATCGGCCCCATTGTTTTTGATTAATAGCCTTCAAAATAATTTGTAACATCTTCGTATACAAATTATTTTCTCCTATCGGCTCATATGCGATATCCTCCATATTTTCTGCCACACATACTCTGAATGGATACTTCTCAAACCACTTTTGCAACGTTCCCTGCTCTTCAACAGCACGACGAATATCCTCTCTAAATTGCTTTAACTCGTCCAACGTATGAAACGAAAACTCTTCTTTCCAATATTTCTCCCTAAATGTTATAACATCATCTACCGTCTGAAACCGATCTATAGGACTTCTTGTATCATTTGGTATTCTCCATGTATTTAAAAACTCCCTAATTATCTCAAGCTGATTTGGGGCCTCTTGATTTTGACTCAAAGATATTCACCATCTTTCTAAAATTTACTTTTTTCTGACTTTATGTATAATTATAATATAAAATCGTTAACCAGTAATTAATTTTATTGGTTACACAATCAGGAGGATTTCTATGAAAAATTTCTCAATACCGATACGTTTCATGCTCATCTCTTCATTTTTTATGGCTTTTGGGTACTTTGCGGTATATGCATTTTTAGCTATTTATCTATTAAACTTTCTCCACTTTTCAGCTGTACAAGTAGGGACAGTTTTAACGATTATGACAATCACATCAAGAGTTATCCCTTTATTCTCAGGATTAATCGCTGACAAAATAGGCTATATCATTATGATGATAGCCGGATTATTTTTAAGAGGAATCGGATTTATTTTTTTAGGAATGTGCTCAGATTTCTATACAATTTCTATTTCTTCCGCACTCATTGGCTTTGGGACTGCATTTTACGAACCTGCAGCTCGCGCCATATTCGGTTCACAACCAGCTCATTTGAGAAAAAATTTATTTACATACTTAAACCTTAGTTTTAATTGCGGCGCGATAATTGGACCAATTGCAGGAGGTCTCTTACTCCTACTAGATCCGATATACGCTTTCGCGCTAACAGGATCTCTTATGCTATTATTCGCTCTTATCTTTTATTTGCTAAAAAAACACTTCCAAGTTTCTACTGAAAACACGTCAATTACATTAGGAATACAAGTTATCTTACAAAATAAAACCTTTCTTTTATTTTCATTCATTATGATTTTTTTCTACATTATGTTTACTCAGCTTACTGTCGCACTTCCACTTCATATGAAAAACATTAGTCATAGCAACCAGCTCGCTACATTAGTTATAACAATGAATGCAATAACAGGCGTCATATTTATGATATTATTCCGCAAGATTTTTCATAAATACAATACACTCTCTATTATTAAATACGGTGTTTTATTAATGGGGATTTCATTTTTACTCATTCCTTTATTCCAACATCCATATTGGTTATTTATTTGTGTAATTTTATTTACAATCGGCGAAACGCTCGTATTACCTAACGCTGACATCGCTATTGCGAATTACAGTAACGAATCGTACACAGCTGCTTATTTCGGATTTTATCAACTTTCACTCGCATTTGGTTTTATAATTGGTAATTATACAGGGACATGGTTTACATCGAACTTACAAGGAATGTATGTACCCTGGCTTATTTTCGGTGCATTTGGATTTATTGGCTTTATCTCACTTCATATTTTAAAAAATAAAGAACTTATCTCTAAAGAAAGCACACTCCTCCGTGAAGATACGGAGCAATTTTAAAGGATTGCAATTAAATCATTTAAGGACCGTAAAATCGCCAAAGGTATTTATCTAAAATACAGAAAAGGGAGAAGCTTTTCAGCTCCTCCCCTTTATATTTATGATGCATGATGATCTTTCTTCTTCATCGCTTTCGTTAAATATCCACCTTTAAACGAACGGATTTCATAAGAAGACATAAAAGCTTTCGGTGCAATTTCATTAATAATTTCTAAAAGTTCTTTTTCTCTTGAACGCTTCGCAACGATATCTAAGCGATAACGTATAGAATTTATTCCTTCACCTTCAAATACTGTAACGCCAAATCCAGAGTGGCGTAATTCATCTACTAATTCATTGCAACGCTCTAGTAAACTAACTTGATAAGTAATATATCCAATTGCTAATTTATTCTCTATATAACCGCCTAATAATAGTCCCGCACTAAAGCCAATGACATAGGCAACAATATTCATCCAATTTGATAAATCTTGAAATACAATCCCTAAACTAATAATGTAAATAGCTCCTTCTAACAATCCAACACCAGCAGCGGATCTTGTTTGATTCTTTACAAGCAAAATCGTACGGATTGTTAAAATTGGAACATAAATAATTTGAAGCACAAAAATAAGTAACGCTTGTAACATTGATAGCCACCTCTTTCAAAAAGTCTTTTGTCATAATAACATACAAAAGCTTTAGAAATCGATGGGTTTTTAATTTTTTTTAATTTTTTTTTCATACTATTGAAAAACCTAAAAAAGAAGCGTATTATATTTGTCGTTAATTCGATTGTCATCATTGAATCGCTCATATTATATTAACTATTACGCAATTTATTCTCAAACACCAAAAAAGGAACCCGATTAGGTTCCTTTCATCATAGCTCTATGTTTTTCGAAGCATTTGCCTTTTGCTTCTCTTCTTCTTTCACTAACTGCATATTTGCATAGGCTAAATTCGCAATCATTAAAAAGTGTCCACCTAATATTCCAGTACCAAATGCCCACATTTCCATTTCATGCTCAATTTCAAACATAATGATAGCCCCTAATATTGCGGCTGCAAATCGGTTTAAAACCCCTAATCCAGGAGCCTTTTCTTTCAGCACAATACTTCTTCCTAGTTTCTCAACTCTGCGAGCTAATAGCCAAAGACAATATGCGCTAACTGCTAAACCAATACCGAACCCTGTCACTTGTTTTCCAAACGGAGTAACCGCCCACATTAGTAGTAAACCACTAAAGATCGTATACAATTGTAATCGATATACACGTAAGGCTACTTGAATCAAAATATCCGCTCCTAATTTCACATTTTATTATGCGCTAGAAGAAAAGCAGCAACTTACACAGTTGCTGCTTTCTCTTGTTCTTGTTCCATTTTTTGAATTTCAACACGTTTAATTTGATAAGCATCTTTTTCTAACACTTTAAATTCATAGCCTTCTGCTTCAACGTATTGTCCTTCTTCAATTTCATGATTTTGCATCATAATCCATCCACCGATTGTATCCACATCATCTTCTTCAATGTGTAATCCAAACAAATCTTTTACTTCTGAGATAAGCACTTTTCCATCAACAATTTTGTGATACTCGTTCACATGTTGAATTGGTGGTGCTTCATCTTCATCATATTCATCACGAATTTCGCCGACGATTTCCTCCAATATATCTTCAAGCGTTACAATTCCAGCTGTCCCTCCGTACTCATCATATAAAACAGCCATTGGAATTCGCTTCTTCTGCATTTGCAGTAATAAATCATGAATTGGAGTTGTTTCCATAACTTCAATAATCGGACGCATATACGTGCGAATCGATGATAAATCTTCTTTATCGTTGTTCATATATCGAATAAAGAAATCTTTTACATTGACCATACCGATAATATCATCTTTATCTTCTCCAAAAATCGGATAACGTGTGTATCTTTCATTTTGGATTACTTTCATGTGTTCTTCTACTGAATCTTCAAGATAGAAACCAACGATTTCTGTACGCGGTACCATGATCTCTTTCGCAATGCGATTATCAAATTCAAAGATATTATTTACATACTTGTATTCAGCTTGATTAATTTCTCCACTTTCATAGCTCTCTGAAAGAATAAGACGTAACTCTTCTTCTGTATGAGCTACTTCATGTTCAGAAGCTGGTTTCAAACCGAATAAGCCAGTTACAACACGAGCTGAACTGTTCAGTACCCAAATAAATGGATACATTACTTTATAGAACATCATTAGCGGCCCTGCCAATAATAACGTTACTCTTTCAGCTTTTTGAATTGCCATTGTTTTCGGTGCTAACTCCCCAACTACAACGTGCAAGTACGTCATCGTCATAAATGCAAGACCAAACGTTACTACTTGTGAAATAGACGGATTTAAATTCCATTTCTCAAATAATGGGTGTAATAATTTTTCTATTGTCGGTTCACCTAACCAACCAAGTCCCATCGCTGTAACTGTAATACCTAATTGACAAGCAGATAAATATTCATCTAAATTTGTTGTTACCTTTTTCGCTGCTAACGCACCGCGTTTCCCTTCCGCAACAAGCTGATCAATGCGACTTGAACGTATCTTAACAATCGCAAACTCTGCTGCTACGAAAAATCCAGTAAATGCGATTAAAATCGCAACCATGACTAAATTAAATATTTCCAATGAATCCCCTTAGTTAAAAAACTAAGGTGTCCACCTCCTGTATACTATAATGTTTTCTTATTTGTTCGTTAGAAAACATAGCCCGATACAAAAATTAAAGAGGTCGGATTTCACTTATTCTATAATAATAGAGCAAGTGTCTGTATTAAAGCTGTCGTTTGACCTGATAAAGATTTCGATATTTTTTCACGTTGTGAATCAGTCAATTCATCTAAAAGAGGCTTTAACTCCGTTAACTCTGCTTCTAATCTATGAATATGGTCTGTCACTTCATTCACTTGTTTCGAAACGTGTTCATTGATACCGAGCAGCTTTTTCTTCTCCTCGATTCTCTCTTTAATCTCACAAAGCGGCATATGCATTTCTTTGCACTTCTCAATAAATTGTAATGTCTCAAATGCTGTTTCGTCGTAATAGCGATAATTAGATTGAGATCGCTCCGCTTTTAAGATTCCTAGATTCGTATAATAATCAATCGTTCGTTTCGACACGTGAGCCATGAGAGCCAACTGTCCGATTCGATACACCTTCCCAACGATCTTCCCCCCTTGTTTATATTACTATTATCATACAATACATAAACTGTACAGTCAAACGTGATGGTTTGTTATACACAATTTCATAACGCTCTACAATAACCAGAAAATTAAGTTATAATATCATTAAAAGCAGAAAGGAGACTGCGCTCATGTACTACAATACTTCATTCGAAAACGATCAACCTGTAGGCCGTCTATAATCTAAGACGGGCATTCATATAACAAGTGCACTATGCCTCGTCTTAGGGAATATATCATAACCCTAAAAATAGACGGAGGTACTTTAAATGAAACAAACAATTTTAGGAGCTATATGTTTATCACTAGTAGCAAGCATTTGGGGCGGTATGTATGTCGTTAGTAAATACGTACTCGACTTTATCCCGCCACTTACACTCGTTTGGCTACGCTTTATTATCGCTTTTGTTGTTTTATATGTAATTTTGAAAACAACTGAAAAAAAGCAAAAGAAAAAAGTAACCATACACAAAAAAGATTGGCTATTATTCGCTTGGATTGGATTCGTAGGGTATTTCATTTCGATTACATGTCAATTTATCGGAACAAAATTATCCGACGCTCATACCGGCTCTTTAGTAACATCAGCTACACCTGCATTTATGGTTATATTTGCAGCGCTCATTTTAAAAGAGAGACTAACTGCTCGTAGACTTTTATCAACTATAATAGCGACAATCGGTGTCATTATCGTTATCGGATGGGATATTGAAATTGGCTCCTATTTTATCGGTTCAATCATTTTAGTTGGGGCCGCTATTACGTGGGCTTTACTGTCCATTTATGTAAAAATCGCTTCAGCTCGATTTTCATCTTTAATTATTACAACGTACGCAATATTCTTTTCACTCTTTTTCATTACACCTTTTATGATATGGGAATTCCAATCAAATCCTATTGAACACATAAACATGTACGTATTACTAGGCGTACTCTATTTAGGAATCGTCTCAACCGCAGGTGCATTTTTCCTTTGGAATAAAGGGTTAGAATTAATGGATGCTAGCATCGGTTCATTATTTTTCTTCTTTCAACCCATAGTTGGTTCGCTACTGGGCTGGCTCCTATTAAATGAGACGTTAAGCAGTAACTTTTTCATTGGTGGTATCCTTATTATATGCAGTGTTATAATTACTACTTTTGAAAAGAGAACGTAATAAAAAAAAAAACAGGCAGAGACTTAGTCTCTGCCTGTTCGCATAATTGGATCTTGATCGTGGAATCCAATGCAAATTGGAATATTACTTTGTAATCCACCACATGCACTTATAAAACTACACACTGTTCTTGCAATTAAATTTAAAGTTATACCTATAGCCTTTTCATCTGAATCAAAGCCATTTTCAACATAAATAGCAGCTAACTCTCTTAAAGATGGCCCTTCTATTTCATCCGTCCAATCACTTGCCCAATCCTCATCATCTTCTTCAAGAAACATGTAATCGTCACAAATATAGAACTGACTATCCCACTCATTATCAAGATCATATTCAAAATAAATCGCCTTTGCTTCTTCACTCTCAGCAATTTCTAACGCTTCTTTCAAACCTATTCTCATACTTTCCTTGTATGAATCTAATGGAATCAATTTAATTCGCTCCGCATCCTCACTTGACGCTAGTGTTCGACATATATCATAATACTTCGATTCTATTTGAGATACCGATAACGAAAATACATCTTCCTGCATTTCCTCTAAATACTGAAAAATATCCAAACTATTTCACTCCATACTCTTTACGCACTCCAATGAGCTGGACGGGACAACAATTCCGGCAATTTCGTATATTTATCCCCTCTCGCCGCATTAATTTGAACTTGCGTAAGAAAAATACTATTTGTAAAATCTGCTCCTCTAATATCTGCATCTCGCAAATCTGCTCCAATGAGATCTGCCCCTCGTAAGTCTGTACCATTTAAATTAGCCGCAATTAAATACGCTCCTCTTAAATTTGCACCTTGTAAATTTTTCTTTTTCAGATTCGCTCCCATAAGGTCTGCTCCGCGGTGACTGATTCGTTTCTTACGTGCAGCATTCATTTCCTTCCATACTAATTCGCTCGTTTCTAAAAGTAGAAGGTTAACTCCGGCCCTGTGCACCGGAACATTTATTTTCATTAACTCATCTGGACTTAAATTAGAAAGACGCTCAGTCTCTTCAATCGCTTTACTTAGTTCTTTATGAATCGATTGTGTCGCCTTTAAAAGAATCGCTTCATTCAAATACCAAAGCATTTCATGAAGCTGATGCATAACTGGAAAAGCATCATACATTTTTCTCGCATGCTCGGCATCTTTCCGCCAATCGATCCCTTTAAACGTAACTTGAGAAATCTTTTGCCCAGCACCGAAACATTCAAATACTGTACAACCTTTATAACCTTTTCCTCTTAGCTCTTTATGTATACTACATTTATAATCTGATTGTAAGTTGGTACACGGTTTACCACCATCTTTATTTACCGCAAAATCTACTGAAGCTGCGAACGGTAATGCTACACAACATAAACCAAAACATTTTTCGCAGTTTGCTTTTAAATGATCGTTATGATTAGTCAAAATCTATACCCCCTGTTGTCTTTTGACTATTTCATAATATTCCAACTGCACTAAATAATCAATTTTAAAATAAACCGGCACCTTTCATTTCAAATCATAACTTTATGATTCGATTTCCTTTCAATTGAAAAAGACAGTTTCTATCCAATGAATTATAATTAAATTATAAATTTTCAAACTAAAAGGAGGATTACGATGGCACTAGAAATGAAAACAAACTGTCAAATTTGCGACCATTCCCTTCAGCCCGATTCTGAAGCATACATATGCGTGTATGAATGTACATTTTGTGCACCATGTACAGAGGAAAGACAAAATGTTTGCCCGAATTGCGGCGGAGAGTTAGTACGTAGACCGAAAAAGAAATAATAAAAAGGCAAAAACGAACAGGAATATGTTCATTTTTGCCTTTTTATTTAACCATTAAAATTACTTCTATTATTGATTTAAATGATTTTTAACTGCTCGTATAACTAATTCATGATCTACTTCTGGTGGTAATCCTGAGACTGTTATCATTCCAATAACCCCTACGTTTTTTATTTGGATAGGAAAGGATCCACCAAACGCAGCATATTCCGAGCCATCTAAACGGTATTTTTCATGATACGGAATTCCGCTTATTTCACTTTCTATCTGCATATAATACGAGCTATGATTATGCAGTGAAACGACCCGTTTTTTACGCTCAATCCATTTAGTATTTTCCTCAGTTGTCCCTGTCATCTTGAAATGAAATAATTGCACACCATTTTTGGTTATATCAACAGCAATCAATTTTCCCTCTCGCTTTGCTGTTTCAACGATAAATAAACCTAATTGCAAGGCATCTTCATTTGTAAAAGAGGAAAATTGAAGTGTTTCCTCTTCTATTAAAATTTGTTTACTTATTTCACTCATATTTGAAGTACTCATATCTTTAACCTCCCTAATCGTTTTATACCACATTTAAATTTTTGAATAATCAGACTATAAAGTGCCGTAAAGCTTGTTTTCTTCTTAATGGTGCTATTATGAATTATATTTAACACTTTAAAAATGTATGTACTTTAAAGTGCTATAGGTACTAAACATTTGGTACAGGAATTGTCTACTTCTGTGATTCAGCTAATTCATTATAAGAAATACAAAAAAAGCAAAGCGCCCACGCTTTGCTTCTTATAGAATCCCTTTTAACTTTTCACAAATTAACTTCGCTAAATACGCATAACCTTCTGCTCCAAAGTGTAATCCATCTTTTCCTTCATCTTCTACGAATATTTTATAATTTTCTTCTTGAATCATCTCAGCATATAAATTGAGAAAATGGCTCCCTGTTTTTCTTGCTACTTCCTCTACCTCCGCTGCATACTGGCCAAGTATTTCATTTGTTCTATTATGTTGTCTTTCTTCATCAACTGGCGCAGGACTAATAAGTAGTACTTTTCCTGATGAAATACGGCTCACAATCTTCTCTAAGTTTTCTTTATATGCTTGTAATGGCACTGGATCAAATAACACCGAATCATTCGTACCGATAAAAACTGTTACGAAATCTGGTTCATATGATAATACATCCTCTTCAATCCTTTGTAGTGCATCGAACGTATTATCACCTGGAACACCTGCATTAACCACTTTCCAATTTGGAAACATTTCTTGCAAACGTGGTGTTAATCTCGGCGTTCCATCAAAAAACATTTCATCAGCTGTAATACTATCTCCAAAGCATACTAACGTTTTCATAAAGCTAACTCTCCTTTTACGTATGAAACAACTTTCCTTCTATCGCTTTCATATATCTTTCAGCAGAACGTTCAACTGCCTCATTTGCATTTTCTTTCACTACTCGGTGAAAGGCATTATATAGGCGATTAAATTGTAACGGTTTCACTCGATTCGCCATTTCCTCAACTTTTCTCGCCGGTAATGGAATTAAGTTTGGATAGCTATACATAAAGCTTACCCACTGCTGATCCGCCACAACTTGAATAATATCACCTGTTAATAAAATACCTTTCCCATCATTTCCTTCTTCCCAATGTAATACAGAACCGCCACTAAAATGTCCTCCAAGACGATGAAGAGTAATTCCATCCGCTAATTGTAAAGACTCACCAGTCCAATAAATAATACGACTACTCGGACGCATTACCCACTCTTTATCGTCTTCGTGTATATAAATTGGTACATCGAATGTTTCTGCCCATTCTACTTGTGTTGAATAATAATGCGGATGAGATAGTGCAATGGCATCTAATCCGCCCCACTCTTTTATCTTCTCAATTGTCGTTTCATCTAAGTAAGTAATACAATCCCATAGTAAACGATATGACTCTGTTTTTACTACAAACGCCGTTTGACCGATCGCAAATTCTGGTTTTGTCGTAATACTATAAAGCCCATTTTCTTCTTCTATAATTTCATTTTTATATGTATCACTCGTTTGCAAGTTTTCTAAACTCGTCCAAGACTGCCCTTTCGGATTAATATATTGTCTCTCCTCATCACAAATAAGACAGCTTACCGGTTTTTCTACACTCGCTGCATACTGAACGCCACACGTTGTACAAACGAAATTATTCATAGTCATTCTCCTATCCTTATATTTTTAACTACGCCGATATTTGTTGATAGTTTTCTGCTTTTTTATTTTCAATTGATAAGCTTATAAGAGTAATAAAGTAGACAACTGTAACCGCCATAGGAATTACGATAAATCCTTTTTTCGCAAAAAGAATCCCACATACTGACGTTATTAATACAGTTCCTACTGATAATAACCCATAACTTTTACTTTCATAAATCCATACGTACGGTACAAAATGAACACCTATTAACATCGCTACTACAAAAGGTAACCACTCTGGAAATTGAAAATATGCAAGTAATACAAACGGAATATTTAATACATTTATCCCACCAATTACTCCCGCTAAAGTCCCTAGCGGATTTCCTTTCGCAAACATATCAATTTTTAATATAGCAGCTAACATTAGGCCGAAAGGAAACACACAGCCCATACCAATTAAATACACCCACACAACTTGCTTTTCTGAAAGAAAAACACCAGTTATGCTCGCTATACTCCAAAACAAAAAACCAGCTAGTATAACAGGAAATCCCCTCTTCGTTTTTTGTGCTAAATCTCTTTTTGCTTCTGAAATATTCATTTCACTATCTCCCCCCAATATTTGTGCTATAAAGTCATCTCAATTTCGCCCATCCAATAACGCCAAGCTTCTAAGTAATCTTCTAAATCTTTTGGGTGATGTCTTAAACACGTATCTATACGTAAATATAAGCCTATGACTATTTCCTCACTCAAAATGCTCTTCATTTAATCTAGTAATTTCTATTGCAGAGTCTCTTTCTTTTAATTTACGAGCTAAACTTTCTACCCCAAATACTTCTGTAAATATGTGACTACCTACAATTAAGTTAATGCCTTTAAATTTCGCATGTTGCACTGTATATAATGTTTTTTCTCCCGTAATGTACGTATCACAACCTTTTTCTAGTGCACGCTCAATAAGATTTGTATTGTTTCCTGCACCTGTTAATATCGCAATCCGTTTTACTGGCTTATCATGATTTTTCCAACTCTTTACTTTCTCTTCCATTCTCTCTTCAAGTTTTCCAACTAAGTTTGAAAAGGGAATCGCTTCTTTATATTCTCCTATTCCCGGTAGCTCTTCTTCCTCATACGTGGAATATTCCAGTATTGTATCTATCCCAATTTCATTAAATAACGACGTACACGTGCCAAACTTTACAAAATCTAACGGTAAATGAATCCAAAAATGATTCATTTCATATTGTTTTAATTTCTCAATACAAGCCTCTTCCATACCAAATAAAAAACTCCACGGTGCATGATGTGTCAGTATCATATCAACTCCGCTTCTATATGCTTCTTCAATTGTTTCTAGCATCAAATTTGTTGTGTAGCCTATTTTTTGAAATTCCTCTTTACTAATATGAGTAAAACCATACTCATCCTCACCGTATTTATGAAGGTGTTCTTCAAAAAGTGATGTAATATGTTCTTTAAACTGCGTTATATTCATTTCATTTCTCCTCTCATCCACTTTTATATTTCAAAAATAAGGAAATACTATTTAACGACGTTACATACATATAGGAGGACAATATGAAACCTGAATTTTTAAAAGCTATACATGAAGCGATTGGAAATGTTGAACATATTCATATAGAAGAAAGTGGTGCAGATAGTTTACTCATTCATCACGATGATGCACAGCAATTAAAACAAGTCGCTGAAACTTTAGAGAGTAATAATTTCCGCTCTACTATTAGAACTGCTGGAGATGCTTCATATATTGAAGTATTAAACAGATAAAGGAGCCGGCTATATGACCGGCTTTCCTCTTTTAAATTAAAACTTCAAACTCCTTCACATACACCGCTGTTCCCGCAATATCTATTTGTAACTTCTCATTTTCTACATCTTTCGTTACATAAACCGTTACACGACCATCTTTATTTATTTCCTGTCCTTGCTCAACGATTAACTCCAGTTCATGGTCAAAATCTTTCTCCAAATACGTCGCATAATACGCTCCCATTACACCTGAAGCTGTTCCTGTCACTGGATCTTCAATCGTTCCAGAATAAGGTGATGAAAAATGACGACCGTGCATTTTTGATTCTGCATCATATGTCTCTAAGCAGAGTGGATGAATCGCAACCTTTGGCATTTCTTTTAGTACCGATGGAAATTCACTATTATTAGGTTTCATCATTTCACATGCTTCAAGTTTTTTAATAGGTACAATTAAAGTCCAAATACCAGTACTTCCATATACAATCGGTAATTTTTCATCTAAATCATTTACTTCAAGACCAATACTGTGAGCTAATGCCTCTTTGGAACCTGTAAAAATTTGAAACCGAGGTGTTGCTTGTCTCATTTTAATAAAAGTTTCCCCATTTTTATTCGCACCTATATGTATTGGCAAAATCCCTGCCTTCGTTTCAATCGTTAAATTATGTTTCCCTTCTAATAACCCTCTTTCATGAAGTGCATATATAGTCCCTACTGTCGCATGACCACATAAATCATTTTCATGCCCAGGCGTAAAATAGCGAATTCTTACATCTGCCACTTCTGAAGAAAGAACAAAAGCTGTTTCGTTAAATCCAACCTTTTCAGCAATGAGTTGCATTTCCTCTTCCGCTAATCCATCTGCTTCTAATACAATGCCTGCTGGATTCCCCATATTCGGTTTATTACTAAATGCATCATAATGGACTACGTTTACTTTTTTCATTCTCATATCCCCTAATCCTCTTTTGAAATTTTTTTGAAGGTCCAAATATATTTTGAATAGTTGTAAGATCGTACATTACCACTTCAACTCCCCTACACCCGGTTCAATAAACTTACCCGAAACATCCTCATTTGAATCCATTACCCAATCATATATATTTTGAGCCCCTTCAGCAGGAGTCATATTCGCATCAAAAGCACCAATGTCAGTCTTTAATTTTCCAGGGTGAATTGCGGTTACACGAATTCCTTTATCCGCAAACTCTTGTTGTAAACAGAGCGTTAACATATTTTGTGCAGCTTTTGCGATCCGGTATGAATATGAGAACTGCCCTTGTAGAAATTCTTTTCCGGCCATTTTATGTAAAGAACCTAAACGAGATGATACGTTTATAATTCTCGGCTGATTTGATTTAGTTAAAGCTGAATACGTACCTTTTATTGCTCGAATAACACCTAAACAATGAAGGTTAAATAGTTCCATTAACTCTTCTGGATTTGTACGTAAAATTTCAGTTTCCTTTCCAGTAATTCCAGCATTATTAATAACTAGATCAATATGCTCTGTGTACTCTCCAATTTGCTCCTTAATACGCTCAGTACTCTCATCATCTGACAAGTCTGCTAATATAGGAAAACATCTAGAAGTAAAAACCTTATTCAATTGTCCTATCGCTTCCTTACTTCTAACTAGTGGATAAACAATATGTCCATTTTCATGAAATACCTTTACTAACTGAAATCCTAATCCTCGATTCCCACCTGTAACAAGTACCTTCATATATTCATCTCCTTATTTCTATAATAAATAAGAAAATCTACCCACCTACCATTTTCCTGAGAAAATGCTTCCCTCTTACATTCAAAGGAAAATCCGGTTCTTTCTGCAAGACGAACGGATGGCTCATTATCAACATGTATATGTAACTCGATTCTATGAAATTGAAGACTATTAAAAAACAGCGGTAACGTCGATTTTACACTTTCGATCCCGTATCCATTTTTCCAGTATTGATTATGTATTGTGTATCCCATCATCGCCCATTGATAATCCATACGCAAAATTCTAATAAGCTCTAGCTTTCCAATATTCGCACCATCTTCTTTCCGAAAAATACCTAAAACGTACATTTCATCTCGATGTGCCGCTTCATCAAATCCTCTTATCCATTCCGTGAACCATACTTTTGTTGAAGACGACATATCATGATAGCCATCATCGTATTTATATTGAGATGGTAACCTCTTATTGAATCCATCTAACCAACTTTCATAATCCTCTTTTTGAAATGGACGGATAATAAGTCTCTCTGTCTCTACTTGTAATAGTGGCAGCTTCATTTATATCTCTTCCCTTAATTATTAATTGAATATTCTTTATCATCTTACACAAAATACAAAATCTAGTAAATCATTATGTTTTTTATAAACAAAAATCCAGTTATGCTTACTACATAACTGGATTCCTCATCGTTTAACAACTTTTTTATTTTAAAATAACAACTTCCCTTAATTCCCTCTTCAACACTTTCCCTAAAGCGTTTTTCGGTAATTCGTCCATAAATACAACTTCTGGTATTTTATAGTTTGCTAGTTTCCCCTTACAATGTTGAATAATTCCTTCTTCTGTTAAAAGTGTTTGAATGTCCTTTACAATGTAAGCTGTTGGAATCTCTCCCCAAAAATCATCTGGCATTCCAACTACTGCAACTTCTAAAACACCATTTATTTCATGAATAACGTCTTCTACTTGATCTGGATATACGTTGTCACCACCTCGTACGATAACGTCTTTATATCTTCCCATGATATGTAGAAATCCATCGTCATCTATCATGCCAGCATCACCCATGTTAAACCAATTATCTTTTACTACCTTCTTTGTCGCCATTTCATTATTCCAATATCCTTTAAACATGTACGGACTTCTTACATGAATCTCTCCAACTTCATTTGTTGTTAGTTCATCACCTGTTTCTGGATGAACAATTTTCAACTCAACATGCTTAAGTGTTTTCCCTACAGAAGACATTTTTTCTTTTCCCATATTTGGATGCCAAGAAGTTACTACCCAACCTTCTGTACTACCATAACCTTGCACCATATATATTCCTTTTTCCATATATTTTTGAATGAGCGTTTCTGGTACTTTTGTACCCCCGCTTTGTGCTACTTTCAAAGTCGAAATGTTACGCTCTTGTTTATTTAGTTCATCAAGCATATAACTATAAACAGCTGGGAACGCAAGCATCGTCGTAATGTTCTCTTCTTCAATCTTATCCCAAATAAGAGTAGGATTCGAATCAGCTAAAAAGACCATCGTAATACCATGATAAATACAATTTAAAATAGAAAGCACGCCACTCATATGAAACAATGGGTGCACTGATAAAAAGCGTTCACCTGCTGGAATTTCTCTTTGACCTGCAATCTCAGTAAAATAATGATGTAAGTTTTTATGACCAATTACACATGCTTTTGCCTGTCCAGTCGTTCCTGAAGTAAACAAGAAAATAGCATCATCATCTTCATGAACTTCCACGTTCGGTTCTGTTATTGGCTGTTCCTTTAATTTTAATTCGAATGAGCCAAAGCCTTCTTTTGTCGTCTCAATTACATAAGGAATTTCTTTAACTGCTTCAATTTTTAATAAAGCTTCACTAAATTCATCATCAATAACTAATACTTTTAATTTTGCTTCTTTTACAATCGTTTCTAATTCATAAACAGTAAGCTGATGATTTAGCGGAATAAATACCGCTCCAATTTTTAAGCTTGCCATCATAACGCTTGGAAACGGATGATTATTTTTGCATAAGATTCCTATGCGCTCTCCTCTTTGCACACCGCAATGTAACAAGTAATGTGCAAGCTGGTTTACTCGTTCATTATATTGTTGAAACGAATATTTTTTCTCTCCCCCAACAAGCGCTTCCAAATTTGGTGATTGCATTGCTCTTTTTTGTAATAATTGTTGTATCGTTCTCAAGTAAAACTCCCCTTTATATATATTAGGTTTTTTATTTTACCAGATTAACTATTAATTTACTAAAGATTACACTTAGTGAATTTAATGTATATATACAAAAATAGCCATCTACTTAACAAGTAAATGGCTATTTTTCCTTATATATTAGAATACTTCTTATTCATAACATATTGCACATACTCTGGTGCACTTTTGTCAATCGCTTCATCACTGATTTCATATTCTGCACCGTATAAATAAAATGATGGTATAAATTCCATTCCTGTATATAAGCATGTAGCGTGAAATGGTTTCTTCAATTCATCCATCGTAATTCCACTATTTTTATAATCTGTTTCTAACCCGCCTATAGAAATAGCTACACCAAATTCTTTTCCCTTCACTTTATCCCCTTTAGATCCGTACGCAAATCCATATGTTAATACATCGTCAAACCATTTTTTTAATAATGGCGGTGAGCTATACCAGTAGAACGGAAATTGAAATATATAGCGGTCGTGCTCTACTAATAGCTTTTGTTCCTCTTCAACATTAAACTCCCAATTTGGTGCCGCTTTATATAGTTCATGCACCGTAATTTCATCTGAATATTTCTCAAGTTCTTCTACCCATCTTTTATTAATTCGAGACTTTTCAATATCAGGATGTGCTACAATTACAAGTGTTTTCATATATTTTCTTCCCCCTTATAAATAATTCAAACCCTTTAGTATTAGTATGAATGAGTCACATATAATTGAAAAGTACGTACTTTCAGGTACTATAAGAACCTTAAAGTACCTGTGGAGGTGTTATATGAATCAAAATGATGATTGCCCAATCGCAACAACACTCGAAGTAATCGGCGGAAAATGGAAAGTTCATATATTATGTATTTTGATGGATGGAAAAATGCGAACGAATGAAATAAAACGAGAAATCCCAAACATTACGCAAAAAGTTCTTACACAACAACTTCGGCAACTTGAAGCTGATGGGATTATCCATCGTACTGTATATCAAGAAGTACCACCAAAGGTTGAGTACACAATAAGCGAACATGGAAAATCCTTAATGCAAATTATGGATGAACTATTTGAATGGGGAAAAGATCATCAGATCAAAAGGTTAAATGACTAAAAGACCCCCTACCAACTTTGTTACATCTTCTATGTCAAGAATTCTTCTGAAATTTTATAATAGGGGTATCGTCACATCACTATTAAGCTAACAAAAAATACCCCTAAAATGAAAAAAAGCTTATTTCTCAAAGGACTTAACTGTAGTGAAAGAAAACTACATATTCTTATACACATAGCTCTTATTTGACACTCCCACCCCTAAAGGGGCCAACTGACTAACGTCAGTGGGATTCTTGCTACCAAAGACGAAGTCCATTTCTGGTATCGCTGACGTGCAAGATTGCGGTGTGCCATCACCACTCCCACAACAGACCATATAGGTTCGTGGGCTACGGTACTGTGACCATACCGTACAGATTGTTGGTTCTCACATGTTTTTACGTCTTTTGCATGACGACTTAATACATTTTACGGAGTAGAAGAATTTGCTACCCCAACCTCATATGTATTCTGTTTTCAGAGAACAGTCGTTTTAGAGTCTTTTGCATGACTATAAATAAAGTATACCCTGTTTTGCTATGCAAAAACGATGCTTTCATCCCACGTCTAAAGACGGACTAAAGTCCTGCGTGGGCTTTCCCGTATCGTAAATTCGGTAAAATTCTAAAAAAATTATGGGAACAAAATTGCGTTCTTATCCTCATCTTACTGTTGAATTCAAGAAAGTCAGCATTTAAACTAAACTTGATAATATCGCTTTTGTACGATTGTCCGTTACCTCATAATAAATTTCTAACCCTTTCCGAGTACCTGTAACGATTTTAGCAGCTTTTAGTTTCGATAAATGCTGACTAATTGTACTTTGGGGCATTTGTAAATTCCCATACATTGTTGTTACATTGGTAGGGCCTTTTGCAAGCATTATTTTTACTAAGGATAAACGGACAGGATGCGCCAATACCTTTAATACTTCAGCGATTTCTTCATACATTTCTTTTGTTTGTTTCATATTTTTTCTCCCCTTTTATATAAACATCAATGATATCCATATATATAATTCGAAAGGATATACGATTTTGTGTCCGTCATTTAAAAAATTTAAATAATAAAAATTTATTTAGTTTGAAACTAGAGGGGTTTATTAACATGAAACGAGTTCTCATATTCTATAGACTCTTCTTTCCATCCCCTTGATGCTGTGTGGCAGGAATGTTTTTCCCCTCATTATTAGGCCCGTTATTTTCTTACTGAGACACCCTACCGTTGTTTTCTCGCTGATGTTCATTATTTCCTTGTTGAGACCCTCTGCCGTTGTTCCCTTGCTGATTTCCATTATTTCCTTGCTGAGATCCTCTACCGTTGTTCTCTTGCTGATTTCCATTATTTCCTTGCTGAGATCCTCTACCGTTGTTTTCTTGCTGATGTTCATTATTTCCTTGCTGAGACCCTCTACCGTTATTTTCTTGCTGGTGTCCATTATTTCCTTGCTGAGATCCTCTACCGTTATTTTCTTGCTGATGTCCATTATTTCCTTGCTGAGATCCTCTACCGTTATTTTCTTGCTGATGTCCATTATTTCCTTGCTGAGATCCTCTACCGTTATTCTCTTGCTGATGTTCATTATTTCCTTGCTGAGACCCTCTACCGTTGTTTTCTTGCTGATGTCCATTATTTCCTTGCTGAGATCCTCTACCGTTGTTCTCTTGCTGGTGTCCATTATTTCCTTGCTGAGACCCTCTACCATTATTTTCTTGCTGATGTCCATTATTTTCTTTTATTTGCTTAGGTTGCTGTTCCTTGGACTGCTTTTGTTCTATACGCTCTTGCTTCTCGTATCTTTCTTCTTTTACAGGAGACGAATCCGATGATGCGTCAGGAGATGACTTTGCTTGCGAATGTATCTCCTCATCGCGCTCCTCTTGATTAGACGGCGGTGCAGGAGGAGTAAGTGATTTCTGCTTTTCATTCTCTTGCTTTATATAAACACCTGTGCCAACTCCTGCTTTCTTGGCATTCTCTCGCATTTGCATCGTACTGTTTTGATATACGACTGTAACATGTTTTGTCTCATACTCTTTCTTTAATTCTTGCATAGCCTTTTCCAACTGTGGTTCTAGCGACTTGTCCTTTGTAACAGCTGTTAGCATAACTTGCTTATCATTCGTTAAGTATTTATCCTCTTGACTCTGCTTTATAATAGTACGTATTACGTCTTGCAGGTATTTATTTTCCCATCGCTTCATTTCATTTAAAATACGCCTTCCATCATCATTACAAGCTCGCAAATCTATCACACGAAGATCCTTTGTTACGCTCACCTCTAAACTTGGATTTATATCAACTGAGACATAAGCAAATACTTTTTCTTCCGGTTGGTTGTAGAAAAACAGCAACACACATAGAAAACAAGCAACAAGTAATGATGCAGGCTTTAAGAAAGTAGAGATTGAAAAACGCGGTGCTCTTTGCTTTTGTTCATTTAACGAGATTTCCTCTCCAATCATGTAAGAGTGTACTTTTCTTTTAAACGTAATAAACTCTCCATCTGGAGTTAAAACAACTACGCTATGTTTTTTTATATCCATCACAATTCCTTTATTCATCGTGCTTCTCCCCTCTTATATAATCAAGAATATATGTATAGTTGTTTGCAAAGATAATACACATTGCAATAATGTATTTTCTATGTCGCTCCAGCGTTTTACGACTTACCCTAACACGCGGTTCAATATGTTTCAGCGGTAACTTTTTCTTTCGGAACAGCTCTGCCATCATTTTCTCGTCTTTTATAATAATCTTTACAATTTCTATTAAGTGCTCACGCGTATCACGATGCTTAGGAGATTCCTTAGCAAGCTCTGAAAATGTGATTTTAAACTCAGCTAGTACACTTTGAAAATGAAGAATTTCCTCCTTACGGTTACTATTTTCCATCTCTTTCATATACTCCGTAAGCGATACTTGCATTTCTATCATTTCCTCTTGCTTATCTTCTTTTAAAAAGACACGATTATGCTTAGACTCCTTGCGTATATAGTCAATTACATCTCTTTTTATAAGAAGATCAGCAAACGCTAGAAAAGACTTTCCTTTTTTATATGAATACTGTTCAATTGCTTCGTTAAACGCAAACAACCCAATGCTATATTCATCATCCTGTTCTGTAATATATCGGCGACAGACAGACGAGATTGATTTTCTAATAAAAGGCTGATACTGTACGATAAAAGCTTCCTTATCTCCTCCGTTGTTTTGTATGTTAAATACGATATCTTCTATTTCCGCTTTTTTTAAGATCTTCATTACTAAACTCAACACTAGTAATCTCCCTGCCTCCTTCTGCTTCAAGCAGCAGAATGGTCACTAAACAAGTGACCATTTAACCACATTTTCTTAGTACTTTTCTTTTGGCTTGTCTTCTTGCTGTTGTTCATATTTTTCACGACCGACTTTTTAGATGACTATTTTTTCTACTTGCGCTAGAGTGAATTCTGTATTTTATACTGCTTTATTATTTTCTTTTGCAATACCACTTGTTCTTCTTACTCTTTTTCTATTTTAGCTGCAATCTTTGAATAACTCTTCGCTATATTTTTGGTAATTTTAGCTTTTTCTTTCATTTGTTTTCTTCTACTTATATATATTCGAAGGAACAAATAATTTTATGGGGGTCAAAAAAATATTTGTTATAAAATAGTTATTTTTTCAAAAATAAAAACCATCAATTTGAAAAAAGATTGTTCAAATTGATGGTTTTATTGTTATATATATTAATTTTTTATAACTAAGGTCAATCATTTCTTTAATTTATTATCGCTATTAAACTAAAATTCCATAGTACCCCCTAAACGAAAAAATTCTTTCTCTATAGGGGCACCATATCAAAAAAGAAAATTGTAAGTTTAGACATATTTTAGATACAAAATAACCGATTCCTTATACGTTAAGGGACCGGTTATTTATTTCCCTATTTTTTTAGGGAGGTTTTTCTTGTAATGGTCTTAAATGATTGATTTAAGGTTATAAACTTAAATCATAAATAAAAGATACAGTAAAAACTATATAAGAAATAAATGTAACGAAAACAAGAAAACATATAAACTGAGCATTAGATACATATTGTTCTATTCTTTTTTTCATTTTAATTAGTATTATTTTTCAGATGTGAAGTATCAATTTGAATTTCACCTTTCCAAGATCCAATTACTTTTCCAATTCTATTTATATTTACATCTAAAGTAAGGGGCTGTTTAAAATCGTCTTTTCCTCCAGTAACTATAACAAATGTAGCAACACCTTCGGGTTTATCATTATCACGAATGCCTACATCATTTAATTTTTTACCTGCTGCCATAAGTTCAAAAGGAAGACGGTCATCTGAATCATGGATAAATGATAGTCTCCCTTCATGTTTAATCTCAGGGTTTTCCTCTTGTTGCCCATTAATTTTACCATCACTTTCGAGCTCTAATCCTGATGTATCAAATTCAAATGGTACTAAACTTCCGTCAGCTTTTTCCATTCTATAATGAACTGATATACGTGAATCTGCGATATATAATTCTTTGAAATGTACAGTAATACCTTGATCTGTAATTTTTTCATCAATAGGAATATATTTACCATTCTTCATCATATCTTGTGTGACACCATTTTCATCTTGTATTCCTTCATTTACAACTTTATCATTTGTAATTGCATCAGAAAAATATGAGGCAACATTTGTAGCCGCTACTTGTACTTGTGGAATCATCGCTGTTGTGAAAAGTGCTGCTGCAGCTACTGCTGTATACATGAAACGTTTTGATTTTTTACTCATGTTTGTAAAGAGTCTCTTCTTTTGTTGTTTTTTGTGATTTATATTAGAAACATTGTCTAGCTTGGAACGACTTTCAAATGTTTTCCATGCTTGTTCTATATCAATTTTGATTTCTTGTGGTGAATTTGCAGATTCTTCATCTAGCATTACGTTTTCCCATTGATTTAATTTGCTGATTTCTACTAATAAATCTTGGCATGCTTCACATGTATCTAGGTGCTTTGTGAATTCCTTTCTTATATCATGAGAAAGTTCTCCATCAATATATGTTTGAATAAATCCGATATCATAACATTTCATTTGTTATGCCTCCTCCATTTGTTTATAAATCTTGCGAAATTTCATTTTGGCTCGGACCAATAATGTTCCAATAGAAGATATTTCAATTTGAAGTATTTCTGCAATTTCTTTATATTGAAAACCAGAGAATTTCATTAGTAAAAGGGTTCGTTCTCGATCATTCATTTTATTTAGTATCGTTTGTACCTTTGTAATTTCCTCTTTTCTTATCCAATCATCGTCTAATGATGAAACATTTTGTACTTCATGGTATTGTATTTCTTTATCAATCTTCGCTTGTTGCCTTTTTTCAGATCGCAAATGGTTATAAGCTACATAAGTAGAAGATTTAATCAACCATCCAGGTATGTTTTCAATTACTTTCCAGTCGCTACGATATAATTGTAAAAATACTTCTTGTGCTAACTCTTCAGCGATAGATTGATCTTTAACAATCCATATAATCTGTTTCACAGCATAAGCATAGTACTACTTAAATAAATCTTCAAAAGGCATATCAGAAGCATGACTTTCTTCATTTTTTATGGTTAACATGTTAGTCTAAACCTCACTTTCAATTTGATGCCTGTATTATAGAGAAACCAGAAAAACGGATTTTGTGACAGTTTTTCTGGTTATTTTTTTATTATGTACTAAAAAAAGCATTCATCTGATTAAAAGATAAATGCCAAAAGGGAAATAAAAACATAAAACTATAACTCTTGCAGTAGTTTTCTATTAATGGGGTACCGCCACATCGCTATCAAGCTAATAAAAAGAAATGCCCCCCTAGAATGAAAAAAACGCCATCCTTTCCTATGATTCTACAGAAAGAATAACGTATTTTTTCATTTTAGTGGAACAATTAATCTCTTAAGTTGATGAGCATGCAGCAAGCCCCTTTAAAGGTAATATTGCGGTACCAGGCTGCCCTCTATACTGAAAAGGTAATATCACAACTCAAACTGCTATATTTATTTCCTGTCGAATACACTCTTTTTTATTAGCACGTTTCCATAAATATATGGTGTAGAAGAATAAAATTGCAATAATAATATATGCAAAAAGCGACGAGGCTTGAACATTCCCCATAAAATTAAAGAAATTATTAAAAGTGTGGAAAGTAATGGTGATAATAATTGATTGCTTATTTACGATAAGTAATGACAGAACAAGTCCAACTAAAAATGCATATATGATTTGTAAAATGGTATCTTCAATAGACTGCCCACCAATTAGTTGTAATAAATGGGTGATACCAAACAAAAAACTTGAAATCAAAACTGATTTTTTTATCCCCTTTGAAAACAACATTTTGAGCATAAATCCACGAAAAAAGATTTCCTCAATAAATGCAACAACAAAAAATTGCATGATAAACATAAAAAATAAGTCAGATACTGATGTTGTGTTTAATCCTTTATTACCAAGTAGTATTACTAATAGAACAAGCACTAATGGGGAATTTAATAAAATGGTATTCTTCATTGAATTACTTAACTTAATATCAAAGAAATAGAATTTCCACTTGTTTTTTATCGTTAAATATATTAAAATTCCCACTGCTAAAGGAACAAGTCCAATAAATTGTAATACTGGACTGGATGGCTTAGTAATAGTTTGATAGGCCCCGTTAAGCGTGTAAAAAATCATTAATAAAAATTCTAACCCAATAATTTTTAAAACAATATTCTGATTTACCTTCATCTAGGATCCTCCCCTATTTATCGATTTGAGCATTTTTCTTTTGGATTACTGCACTGTTACTATTTATAGATTAATAGTAACTTATTAATTCATCAAATAATTTACTGATTTTTCAAAAAATATAGTATAAAACACTTTATTGTCCTCATGATAAGGTAAACAAATACCTCAAACGAGAAAATTGATCTCTTCAAATTGAAAATATATAAAATTCCTTTTTGGGGGTTTTATATATTTTTTTAGTTGATGGCGATGTGGTGAGACCCCATAAAGAAAAGACACCCTAAGGTGCCGGTGCCTTCCTCCGACTTGAACCACTTTAATTTAATAATATGTATTGGACATTAAGTAAACACGTCCTATAAAACAGAATCATTTATTTTCAACAGATTGTTAGTGTACAAATACAAGAGAATCGAGATCGTTTGTTTGGCTAGATTAAAGCAACGCCACACCACACCTATATGGTTGAGATGTGTTACGCCTTCTAATTGGAGAATCAGCTTTATAGAACGTGTCCACAATTTATATTTTACTACATGTAATATTTATTTTATGTAATTTTTACAAATATGTATAATTACATAAAATTTACGGAAAAAAAAGAGTATACTTTGATATTGTGTAATAAAGATAAGGCCCACCTACGGAAATAGGTGGGTTTTTTGTTGGGCATTACTATCTCATTGCACAAAAGGGAATTTGCATTAAAATAATATCATATTCTTAGAGTTCTTATATTGAGAAAAAAGACACTCTTATGAGTGCCCCTTTTCTTAGTAACCGAATCCGCCGCTACCGCCACCCCAACAACTACATCCTATAATGATTAACAGGATGAATAGAACGATCAGTAAAGCAAATCCGCCACCTAACTGTCTACGCTTAAAGACTAAAGTTACCTTTAGCCCTCCAAGACTCGCTACGAGCGAATGGCTAGTTCTTACTCGACGGGAATCCCACCCGTTATATGATACGACCTAGGCTCGGCCGCACACCTGCCTCGTTAGTTAATATGAAACTGAAACCCAATGTCTTTCAGGCGAAAGTATAATCTTGGTTTGGAAATATACAACTGTTTGGACATAAAAAAGACCATCGAAATGATGGTCTTGCAGACTGTAGACAAATGCATAAAATAACGGATGAACCTTTCTCTGAACACTTACTTTACTTCTTTCATAAATAGTCTAACGTTTTCAGCGATTTCTTTGAATTTGGTATGGTGTAAATAATGTGATCCATCCATGGTTACTACTTTTCCATGTACCGAGTCTTTGATCTGCCCTTCATGCAGAGGTATCCATCCTGCTACACCTTCATTATTCGCTTGTACAAAGAGAAGAAGTGGAAGATATTTAGGGAAGATTAAACCTTGAGCCCCTTTAAAATTAGACGAAATATGGTCCATCTCATTCAAGGTTGTGTCATTATACATGTTTTTATTCGAAATCATTTTCATTTGCTCTACGGTTTTTTCATCAAATGCCAGTCCAGCATAGGGGTCAGCACTGATTTTCATAGCCAATCTTAAGAGACCTGATTTTTTGAGATATGCAAACGTTTTTAATGGGAAATTGTTATCCATACCCGGTTGTGTTGCAACACTGCTATCGATTCCGACAAATGCAGTCACCTCGTTTGGATATTTGTTCACATAATCAATTCCATAAATGCCTGTAATGGAGTGGCCCATGAGCATGTATCTGTTAATATTAAGCTGCTGTAGAGCTTCATGAACTTCACTTACCATATTCTCCGTGGTTCGCTCTTTTACAGTTTCATCACTTAATCCATAACCGAAAGGCTCTACCGCAACAACTTTGTAAAATGGAGATAATTCATCGATAAGAAGCTTAAAATCAAGCCCTGGAGTAGCTGTTCCATAACCAGGCAGGAGCACGATCGTTTCCTCGCCCTCGCCTTGAATTAACACATTCATGTTTCTCCCGTCTACAGATACGTGCTGCCCGTAGGGCACTATTCGTTTTTGCTCCGAATGACTACTCATCACATTTGCGATATAAACAATACCTAAAAAAAGTACAATGGCTAGAACGATTGCTCCTATGATTTTAAGTAAGATGTTTCGCACTTTCTTTATTTTCATTCCACTCAGCGTTTTCTTTTCCTCTTGTTGTGTCACTGTCATCTTCTCCTGTCCTGATCTGTTTGCCTTCCTTCATGTGCCTGTAATGAAAACTTAACCAATGAAGATGTACTCACCATGACGACAATATGAACTGAATATGAACTGCCAAAAAAAATGCTACGGCTCTATATGCAAGTAAGCTTGCATATGAGTCGTAGCATAGAGAATGAATCTAACTAATCTGTTGGTGTAGTGATTGGCAAGGTGACAATGAAGGTCGTTCCTTGACCAGGTTCACTTTTCACTCGGATGTCACCTTGATGAAGCGACACGATCTGTTTAACGATAGCGAGTCCCATACCACTTCCGTCATACTTACGACTGTGGGAACGATCGGCCTTAAAAAAACGCTCGAATATACGCTTCTGGTCGTCAAGGTGAATACCAATACCAGTGTCGGATATTAGGATTGTCACGTTTTTGATATCTTGTTTGATGCTTACGTTAATCACGCCGGCATCCTCGGAAAATTTGATGCTATTTCTGAGGATATTCGTCCATACCTGATTTAACAGGTCATGATCAGCCGTTACTTTAACTGTCTGTAAATCAAGCTCGAAATGTATATCGCGAGCAGACCATTGTGGCTGGAGCGCCACGATTATCCGTCGGATTTGTTCATCGAGGCTGAGCGTGACGAGCCGCAGTTGCTTTGACTGCGATTCAAGAAAACTCAGCTTTAGCAGGTTATCGCTCATTTTGGACATCCTTTTCGCTTCAGCGATGATAATATCAAGATAACGGCTTCGTTCGTATTCTGAAAGGTCAACTTGCTTAAGCACTAGGGCATAACCGGATATCGAAGTGAGCGGAGACTGAACCTCGTGCGACACGTTCGTTACGAATTCCCTGCGCATCTGCTCAAGTTGCTGCAGATCGTGCATCATTTCTTCGAAGCTGCGAGCCAAAGTACCCAGCTCACTCGTTTGCTTAATATTCAACTTGACGTTGAAATCTCCAGATGCTATCCGCTTGGTCGCTTTTGTCAGCTTTTTTATCGGTCTTACCAGGAATACAGAGGCAACTAGAATCAATAAGCTTCCTGCAATCAACGAACATGTTGCAAAGACCAATGCCCATTTTGTGACAAAAGAGGCTGAAGGAGGGGCGAGCGCTTCCAAAAATATCGCTTTCGTTCCCATTTCCGTTTTCAACGGCAACCCTAAGAGGACCGTGGCAATACCATTAGGAGTGTCCTGAACAACACCTCCATCTAATACTTTCTTTAGTTGCTCCATCGTCACAGGCGCAGGTTTGTGTCCGTGAAGTTTACCGTAAGACTTGAACTGACCCGTTGCTTCGTAAATTCGAATATAATAAGAATCGAGCTGCTTCATTTCACTTACGAACAAGTCCGCTTCACGTAACGGAAAGGTCTTGTAAATCCGGACGATGTCTTGGCCAAAGTTACGTAAGTTGATTTGAGCGTTTTCGTTCAATTTATCTTCGAATATCCAAGTTGACACCAAAAAAGAAATGATCGTGCCCCCGATGATGGAGACTAAAAATGTCAGGACAACACGTATATATAAGGATCTGATCATTCATAAACCTCAAGCCGATACCCAAGCCCGCGCACCGTTTCGATCCGAAAATCGGGTGTTGTCGCGAACCGTTCACGCAGCCGTTTAATATGTACGTCTACCGTTCGATCATCTCCGGCGTAATCGATACCCCAAATCTGATCGATCAACTGCACGCGCGTATAGACTTGTCCGGGTGTTCCAGCGAGCTTATACAGCAATTCGAACTCCTTTAGCGGCAACTTAAGCGACTCCGTCCCGTTCATCACCTTATAGGTCTGTCGATCAAGGATGACGTTCCCGAAATGGATCTTCTGCGTGGAGCCAATCTTGTATCGTTTGAGTAGTGCCCTAACACGAACCGTCAACTCTAACGGATCGAATGGTTTGGTTAAATAATCGTCCGTCCCAAGTTCGAAACCTTTCACTTTCTCCCATGTTTCTCCTCTCGCAGTCAGCATAAGTAAAGGTAGATCAGGATTGGCTCTTCGGAGCTCCTTGCTTAACGTCCAACCATCCATAATCGGCATCATAATGTCAAGTACGACAAGATCGACATTCGTTGAGATGTAGACGGCCAGTGCTTCCTTGCCGTCCGCTGCTTCAGCTGTTGCGAATCCGTCGTTGCGTAGAAATAAACAGACGAGTTCGCGAATGTTCGCATCGTCGTCAGCAACTAGTATAGTAGGCATCGGTTCCCTCTTTTCCCTGTTTTCCCTGTTTTCCACCGCATTATTTCAAGTAATCATTATACTATAAATTAACACGTATGTTGATTAACCAAAGTAATACAGTTTCTTGATTTATCGACCTGTAGAATTCAAGTGTTTCTTTCAAACTAATTTGCCACTCAATTGACAAGGCTTCACAAAGAAACAGGCGTGTGAAACCTGCAAATGACAAGCGTTTGTTTTGTCTTTTAGCCTTGTGCACGAAGAAATTTCAGCAAAGCATAGGCAATTATAGCTGTGAATAACTGATTGAACAATGCATTGGATGTTGTGCCAAACAATACGGGAACGTTCAAATTCAGCTAAATCCAGCGGAAAAATGATTCAATTGCCCAGCGCGATTTGTACATGGCGGCGATTCCTTCGGACAGATAGCTTGGTAGAACGCATATTCCCCAAACTACTCCAGTAATTACACCATCTGAAATAACACGTCCCATACCCACTAATTATTTTTCATCAAATGCGTAAATGGCATATCAACTTTGATTGCACATTCGTTCCAAATCATTACTTGTTAATTTAAGTGAATTCCATCATAAAGATTCATATAGGTTTAGTAATTAGTCAAAGTTATTAGGGTGTTCTGTCGTATAATTTATATATATTACCATATAATTACCTCCTGATTTTTGTATATTATAGTTCTACATCGACACATAATATATAACTTTTTCTCATTGCTTATTGAACTAATCTGCTCCGTTCAAGAAGAACCATATCAGTTTAAATAACTCAGATTTTGGCAAAATTAAATTGATTCAAATGATACCCACCTTTTAGTAATCTCAGAAAATTTCTTAGTCGCGAGTGAGGTTGGTTTTCTTATAGCTAATCCAATAGTTCGATAGCTATCACTTTCAAGTGGAATGGCTGCAAAAGAAATTTTTGATGTCGGTATAATCATCTCTGGCAATATACTAATTCCTAGATTATTCTCCACCATGGAGATCACTGAGTATTCATTCATATTTTCGAATCGAATATTGGGGCTAACTTTATTCTCCCTAAATATTTTTTGAATATCATCATAACACTGATATGTTGGCATAATAAAAGGTACATTTTCTATTTGTTGCATTGATACTTGGTTTTCCTTACATAATGGGGATTGGTTAGATACAACACATAAAAGTCGATCCCTCTTCAATTGTACGATTTCAAAGGATTTTTCAAATGATTCAAAGTAAGTATCATTATTAATAAATCCACAATCTAATCTCCCGTTTTGTAACCAATTCTCAACCTCAGCATAGTTTCCTTCCAGTAATTCGATTTCAATATTTGGAAACTTTTCCTCCATTTTTTTAAGAATACCAGGAATCCAGTTTTTAGAAATACTCGAAAAAACCCCCACTCTTACTGTTCCTTTTTGGAACCCATTGATAGCGGCTACTTCCTGCTTCAGCATGTTGTTATAGTATAAAATTTTCCGAACGGTAATTAAAAGCTCCTCTGCATTTTTAGTCAATGTTAAAGTAGAGTGATTACGAATAAATAAAGGAAAGGAAAACTCTTTTTCCAAACTGCTAATTGCATGACTTACAGCAGATTGGGTGAAACCTAACACTTCTGCAGCTTTTGTAAAACTATTGAGTTCTGCCACTTTGTTAAATATTTCATATTTTGTTAAAGTCACTATGGTCCTCCTCATGAATTTTATTCATGTTTCCATTATATTTCTTCGTTTTATTTAATGCCATTACCAACATATAATAAGTGCATGCTCTATTATATGACCCTTGACAAGGGATGTATTTTTCATGGAAGGATGAAGTGAAATGCAAAAAATTTTAGTTACAGGTGCTGCAGGTAAGATTGGCCAAGATGTTACAAGGTTCCTAGATAAGCAAGGGAATTACCAGTTACGGCTAGCAGATATTAACTTATCTGCTTTAGAAACTTTTAAAGATACAAATCATGAAATCGTATATTTAGATGTTTCTGATTTAGCTGCTTGTCAAGAATTTACGAAAGGTATAGATATAGTTATACACTTGGCAGGTAATCCTTCGCCAAATGCTGATTTTTATGGCTCCTTATTAGAAAATCATATAAAGGGAACCTATAATATTTTTAGAGCTGCTAGTGATAATAATGTATCCAAAGTGATAGTTGCTTCCAGTGCTCAAACAATTGAAGGCTATCCTTTGGATTATCAACCACATGCTTATTCACCCACGAGACCCAAAAATATGTACGGGGTAAGTAAGTGTTTTGCAGAGGCTGTTGCTTCTTATTTTGCTTATGAAGAAGGGTTACAAAGTCTTGCTATTCGTATAGGTGCATATGATGATTATAATCCATATGGTAAACCACTAACAGCTAGAGATATGAGTGCATACTTAAGCCCAGAAGATTTTATGGACCTTCTCTTAAAGTCGATGACGGCAAAGAACTTACCTCCATTTTCAATTTTACATGGTGTATCTAACAACAGGTTTAAACGAATTGATATTGAAGGAACAAGAAAGTTAGTTGGTTATAGCCCAAGTTCTGATGCTTTTGTACTAAGTGGTATTAAGTTCTTTGATTCTTGATAAAGGCATATCTAGAAAAGAGATTATATTATTGTTATTTAGCTTTTATTTGTTCTATTTTCAATAGCTACAGTTTCTATAATCATAAATATTCCAATTTCCCCAGATAGAGCACACTATTCTTCTGTCTCATTTGTGGAACAACTCTATTGTCACCACTAGTTCCACAGATGTTCTTTTCCTTTTCAACATAATGGGGGTAGCACCACATGGCTATCAACCTAAAATTTTATAGTATCCCCAAAACGAGAAAATTGGCATCTCCAGGTGAAAATATACATTTTTTGCTTTGGGGCAACTAGTTTCATTAGCTTGATGGGTATATTGGTGAAACCCCGAAATGGACATTTTGGTAGGCAATTCTTCTTCTCTTAAAATAACCTTAAATATATTATAGATTTAAGAATATTAGAAAAATAAATAGTATAATTTTCTAAAACATCCTGAATAAAGTTAATTTTAGAAAAAGAGTAGAGGGGAAATGTTTCAGAAGCTCAAATTTTATTTAATCAGTCTTGTAATTAGTTCAATGTTAGGTGGGATTATCATAGGTGCTAATTTCTTGGTCCATAACATCTACTATTTAGTTGTAGGTAAAGAATTTCATTTTAATATGTGGTCTTCTATTATTATATTTAGTATCGTATTTATTTCGGGTTTCTCGTATATGTTGAAAAAGGATCCAGATATACTTGTTAATGATTAAACCAATAGTAATTATCGTAGGCGCTACCATGATCTGGTTGGCGTCTTGTTTGTTGTTAAGGAAAGATAACAAAACAAAATTTCCTTAAAATGAAAAAACACGCCCTGCACCTGCCCACTTTACTGCTTCATAGACAGCGGGAACAGCTAGGAAAAGGGCTGTAAGTCCGAACATCGTTGCAATTATATAGATTATGAAGCCAAGCATGATACCCAAAAGAGAAATGAATCCTGCCATACGCCCCTGCGTAATCGAGCGAGAAATGAGATAAATCATGTTAGGCCCAGGTGAACAAACCATGATAAGTGAAACAATTGCAAAAGCTAGCACAGTGCTAAAACTGACCATGAATCTTCCACCCCTTTATCTTACATAAATTTCTTATCGTCCATTTTATCATGATTGAGGAGAAAAAAGATTAATGTATGCCTATTCATATAAGGTTAACATAGCGTATTATTATCGGGATTCACTGTATTTAGAAGACTATGAAAAGCCCTCCATTTTTTTAAACTGGGGACTTTCGTGATCACAAGGCTTTAAAAGTAACCTATCCATAGTGATATTAAAGTTACTACTAACAGGGCAAGAAGAAATGTGATATTTCGAATCCACTTTTGTATATCATCAAAATACCGTTCTATAAATGCAACGTTGATATAAAACATGATAAATACAACAAAGAAGGTTAAGTTACCAAATTTATCGTTCAATTTTTCATTAGTAAATGTACTTACATGAAGGAACAGTAAAGCAAAAGTTACTAAGAATAACTCAAATAGCCTTTTTTTGCTCACCCCACCACCACCTTACAGTAATTTCCTTTTATTTTATCAGAACGTAGTGTGTAGCAGACTGTAAATATTATTTACTTATGTAAAAAAAGGCTAACAATTCAAGATCGTTAGCCTTAATCGCGCCTTTTAAAAAAATAATTCAATATAACAAATGACTGACTCTTCAACTTGCACTATATTCTCCTTTTATTACAAAAAACGAACCTCGAATTGTTCCAGCAAGTTTAGACTTCTGCCTAGCAAACTTAAACTTCTCTTCTAACTCCTTTGGTACCTCCATTCCCTCAGAAAGCTTAAATCCAACAGCTCGCTTCTTCGGGTTATCCAATGTATACATGACATTGACTGCAAGACCATCCTCATAAAAGACATAGGAAAATTTAATATTTTCCACTTGAAAACACGATGTTTCTAAAGGTTTAGCCGCAAACTCAATATCACGTTCTTCTTTCAAAATACGGTTCACATAATCAAGAGTCTCCTCGCTTTCACTAGCTGGTACAACCATAAATTCATGCTTGTATTTGTTCATAAAGTAGCGGGCTTCATGGGCGCGTAAACCAGCAAGCGCTTCTGCCACAGGTGAAGATTCTAAACCGGCTGTAATTACATTTTTAAAATCTACGATATTGGACAATTCCATCTCTCCTTTTAACTCTTTACTTCCTAACAACTGGAATCCACATTTCACCAAATACTAAGCCGTTTCGCTGCCCCATCTCAACCGTTGTATTTGGCCCACCAACATAGGCAAAATCCTTTGCTTCTGGTAAGACTTGACCAAAGGCAATGCCAGTAAGCTTATTACTCATCTCCTCAGCCGTCTTACCTTCCCCTTGAACTACTAAGTATTCCCCCATAGGAAACTGGATAACTCTAGATTCTTCTTGTATTTGTGCCTCTGTCATAACACCAGCATAATACATCATTTTGTTATTCACCGCTTCGCTCACAGAAAAAATGTAATCATTTTTGGCTAAAGCTTTTAAAGTCTCAAGCCTTCCATCTTGTTTAACAGCCCACCAAAAGTCTTCCTTTTCTTTATTTATTCCAGCAAAGTCTGTGTATTCGCTCTTAAGTTCAGTTCCAATACCTAACACAATAAAGCTATCTTTTTCTTCTAAAGTATAATTTTTCATATTCAAAACCTTCCTCTTTTTTAAATTAATCAAATGATTTATCTTTTCATCTGATGAGTTTATAATATCCTTAAATCATGTCAAAAAATGATACTGTTTAGGAGACCAACATGAAAAAAGTTGAACGGATTAATACCATCATGCGGTACATCAACAACCGCTCCCACTTTACAATTTCTGAAATCATACGAGAATTTAACATCTCACGATCGACAGCTATTAGAGACATTAGAGAGATTGAAGCCATGGGGATGCCACTTGTCGCTGAAGTTGGAAGGGATGGGGGATATTTTGTTATGCATAACTCTATCCTGCCCGTTGTTCGCTTTACTGATAATGAGGTCAAAGCTCTTTTTATTGCCTTTATGGCTACAAGAAATCAACAACTTCCCTATTTAAAAAGTCGTCAGTCTCTAGCTGAAAAACTACTAGGACTCATCTCAGAAATCCAGCAAGATGACCTTGTTCTTTTAAATCAAATCTTTCTTTTTGAAGGAACTAACCCCCATAATCCCGACCTACTTGAGCTTTCTGACCTCCCCCATCCTATGTTAGAAAAACTCATCCAAATCCTTCTTTTTGATAGTCATTTATTGATTACCGTAAAAGAAGAGGAGGAAATTAATTCTTATCCAATTTATCTACTACACCTTTATCAAGAAAAAAGCCATTGGATAATTGAAGGCTTTGACATAAAAGAAGAAAAAAAGAAGATGTTTCTTGTCGATTGTCTCATTAATGTCAAACCCTATACGACGGAAAAGAGATTAAATAAGAAAAAGATTTTAGAAAAACTCAGTAAAAAGGACGAAGCAATCAACCTTGTACTTGAACTTGGTCCAAAAGCGATTGCCCAGTTCAAAAAATACCATCCTATAAAAATTTCTATTTCCTATACAAATCCTTATCAATCCACAGCCATTCTAAAGACTTTTATCAATGTTAACAATCTCGATGAATTAACAGAGATAACAAATTGGCTACTTTTCCTAGGTAAGGATATCAAAATCAGGGAAGTGCCTGAAGAAGTGTTAGAAGGTTTAAAAGAGAGATTATGCTTATACTGCCCATAAGCAGTGACCAGTTAAACCCAAAATAATATTGAGTTTGAATAGATGGCAGTTACCCCTATTTTCAAGCATATGGAGAAAGCATTTTATTTACTACCGCTACTCTTCTAGTAATAACGCCAACACAAAAAAGACATGAACTTTAAATGAATATAGGGTAAATAGTATAATAAAACAAAACCAGACCTTATATTTAGAGTTTTTGAGTTTGATTATATATAATCAAACTTTATAATCAAACTTTTTATTTGTATGGGGTAGCACCACATACCCATCAACTTAAGAAATTGATTGTTCCCCAAAACGAAAAAATGAGCTGAATTCTCATAAATAACTGTAAAAAGGTGAAAATTTCGTTATGGGGGGTATCTCAAAAGCTTAGGTTGATGGCAATGTGGCGTGACCC
>NZ_VOVA01000080.1 GCF_015071065.1 Bacillus cereus
TCCGTTATCAGTAGTCAATCTATCTAGAATCCTATTAAAGTCTCTTTAGAATATCTGAAGGGGCTTTTTATTTACATAATCAAACGTTATTACTAATTTGTAATTGCTCTAAAAGATAATCACAGACATTCACAAAAATACATTGTTTTTTTAAACTTAATAACAAGTATTTCAATTCAAATTCTTGATAAAAAATCTTAGTGATATATAGTTTAAACTCATCTAAATTAGGCCTTTCTGGGCTATATAGCATATCTAAAGGAAGTTTAAATTTAGAAAATAAATGATCATTTTGGGCAAAAATCGAAACTTCTTCTCTAGTTAATCGATCATGAAATGCAATTAAAATTTTTCTTAAAGCATTTACTTGTTCTTCTTCAAATTCATAATCTATAACGAATCTATAAAATGGGAATTCGTCTGACTGAATCATACTTTGCATAAGTCTAAATTGATATCTTAATAAAGTCACTTCTTTGATTAAATCCATGTTCCTCCTCCTTTATTTCCCTAAATTAACCAGTTTATCATAACAATTTATAACTTGAAATACAAATACTTATGATATATCACCCATACAATTTTAATTAACATAACCTATCATTATCAATAGTCAACGATGCATAAAATTTTCGTTATGGGGGTAATTAAAAATATTAGCTTGATAGCGATGGGGTTCAGCCAGCAAATGATTAGAGATAGTTAATAAATATCTGTTTTATAGTTGGTATGTGAACATAACTATACTTTTTTATATGTATAAATTATTAATGAATATAGATATATGTTGTTCTATAAGAATCCC
>NZ_VOVA01000081.1 GCF_015071065.1 Bacillus cereus
CCGATCATCACATCTGTTGAAATCACAATCTCCACCAAAACCAAAACCCATAAAAATTACCCCCTTTCGTTCGTTAGTACATTCTATGCTCGTCTAGAAGGGATGGTGTGAGTATATGAGTCTAGTTAAGTGTGGATTTTTCATTTAAATATAAAATTGGTTTAATAATACCATCTTCTCCTCTTTAATTAATCAACATATTCCAGTTTGATTTGCGGTGTACTATGACTGATTGTTTCTTGTAACATGGCTACCAATGGATTCTATGTTGACAAAAACCCTGTTTTTTACAGTTGTCGATAAGCATGAATCCTACTAATGGGTTTGTTTCTTTTTCGAGAAGGGAATGACTAGATACTTTTTAGTGCTGGGGATACGAATCGATTTTATCATTTTAGCCAAGAAGACTCCTTCCTCAAGGAACGCGAAGTGAGTAGGTGGGAGATGAATTGGCTTCGAGCAAGGGATGGCAGAAA
Organism: Bacillus cereus; assembly: GCF_015071065.1. GTDB lineage: Bacteria > Bacillota > Bacilli > Bacillales > Bacillaceae_G > Bacillus_A > Bacillus_A cereus_BA. Next base: position 477 of record NZ_VOVA01000081.1, read on the forward strand.
GCCATCTTAATTGTACGACATGCATAAAGTGTTACTTCACTACCTACCGAATGTACGTTTGTTGTATAATAGACACATATCGAAATGGAGGTGAAATGAATGATGATCAATAAAGCATATAAATTTCGTATCTATCCAAATAAAGCACAAGCGACCCTAATCAATAAAACAATTGGTTGTTCTCGTTTTGTATTCAATCATTTCCTATCTCTATGGGATAATGCATACAAAGAAACAGGAAAAGGTTTG
>NZ_VOVA01000082.1 GCF_015071065.1 Bacillus cereus
AAAAATCGTAAGTAATTACTAATGAGCAATTGAAGTGACGTAATGATAAAGATCTAATTTATTCTTATTTACTTTTTAGAAACGCGATGTTCATTCAATCATGAACAACCACCCCATTTCCATTTTCAAGAGACGACATTAACAGAGAAATAGACTTATATTTATTATCAACCCAGAGGACGCATTCCGAGTTGAATGATAAATATAAATAATTTTTGGAAGCTCTTATCCCCTCTAGCCTCCGCGTCACCGAGTAACGTTATTATAATGGGAACGCTATCCCCAAAACGTATTCTCTTTTCAAAGAACTGTTTATAGGAATAGCTTATAATTTCCGGCATTTTATTTAGTCCCCCAAAAAGTTCGCGTTTTGTTCGCGTTTTTTAGATAATCCCTAACGCTGTAGCAATCAATTTAATAGCACTTTGCTTCTTCTCATAGAAGTAAGTCTTTTTGAGCAGTAGATCATGATAAACATCTGAATCTTTTACTCTTTCATTCGTTAAGAATTTCATTGTAATAATATCTCTTTCTTCCTTATCTAAGATATGGTCCAAAGTCTTCTCTATCTGTTTCACCTTTAATTCACTCATTCTTCTTGAATTTCGTATCTCTGGAAACAGACTGATTCCTTCTTGTTCCACTTCATTATTGAATCGCATCTTCAGCGCCCTATATTCTTTCAAGATGCTAACTACTTCCTTTTGTACTTTCTT
>NZ_VOVA01000083.1 GCF_015071065.1 Bacillus cereus
GGTATTAGTGCTCTTACAATGTAGTAATAATCGGTCCTTCCTTGGTAAGGATAATCGTATGTTCGTATTGAGCCACAAAGCTTTCATCGGTTAGGCAGGTCCATCCATCTTCGGATTGGAAAACTTCCTCTTCAAATGTAGAGATCATAGGCTCAAAGGCAATTACCATACCATCCTTTAAAATTTCGTCATCCCAGTGAGAGAAGTAATTGAAAATGTGTTTTGGTTCTTCATGAATCGAACGCCCAACACCGTGTCCAGTAAGATTTTTTATGACTGTTAAGCCATGCTGTTTTGCTACATTGTGTGCAGCTTTTCCGAGCGCGCTTTTTTTTGAACCTGGCTTTGCCTTCTTAAGTCCAGCATCGAATGCTTCTTTAGCAACCTCACATATTTTCTGTAAAATTGTCTCTCCCTGCCCTACTACAAAGGAAATTCCGGTATCTGCGAAATATCCGTTTTTTGAACCTGAAACATCAATATTTACAATGTCCCCTTCTTGAATTGTCCGTCTCCCCGGAATCCCGTGCGCTACTTCTTCATTTATGCTAATGCACGTATATCCAGGAAAATCGTATTCACTTTTTGGGGCAGATTGAGCTCCTGCTTTTTCAAACATCTCTCTCGCAATTTCATCGAGTTCTTTTGTGGTAATTCCAGGTTTCGTACTATGGACTAATTCATCTCGAATCGC
>NZ_VOVA01000084.1 GCF_015071065.1 Bacillus cereus
GAGAGCGTGGCTTATCGATGGCTCACACAACGATTATGCGTTGGGTTCATCAATATGGACCGGAATTAGATGAAAGAGTACGGCGTCATCTTAAGACAACAAATGACTCCTGGAGAGTCGATGAAACATATATCAAAGTAAAAGGTCAATGGATGTATCTATATCGTGCAGTAGATTCCAAAGGAAGCACGATTGATTTTTATCTCAGTGAAACAAGAGACACAAAGGCTGCAAAGCGCTTCTTCAAGAAAGCTTTGCGGTCTTTTCATGTTTCTAAACCTCGCGTCATTACGGTGGATAAGAATCCGGCTTATCCTATAGCAATTGAACAGTTGAAAAAGGAGAAAAGCATACCTGGCGGTATGCAACTTAGACAACAGAAATACTTGAATAACATAGTGGAACAAGATCATCGTTTTATCAAGAAGCAAGTTCGTTCTATGTTAGGATTGAAGTCACTTCGTACAGCTACTTTAATTTTAAGTGGCATCGAAGCTATGCATATGATGAAAAAAGGGCAACTTCACCAAAGGGTGAAATCTGCCCGAAATGAAGCTGAATTCATTCATAGATTGTTTGGATTAGCTGTTTAATCTCCCTGTTAACAGGATATTGCCGTTCTATGGTTGTAGTGAAGTGTTTTTGCACCAGAACCCATCA
>NZ_VOVA01000085.1 GCF_015071065.1 Bacillus cereus
CCTTCTTGAATTCCTTCTTTTTTCCCCTCATTACGAGCATGAGCAAACTTTGCAGCCTCATCCATTAAGGCCTTTTCTCTTGCTTCATATGCTTGACGGAAAGAAGAATCTTGACTCATATGTTCCCACTTATTCATTGCTTTTTGTAAAATTGGATCTTGGTTCATGGCAATGTCCTCCAATGTTTGTGTGAGATGTTCATCTTCATTCGCTGGTAATAATAATAACCAACGAACAAACGAATCTTCCCACGGATTGACTTTCTCTTCGCGCCATTGCTGTAGTAACTTTGGAATCTCTACAATATGAACTTCTATATCGTCACTTAATAACTTTTGTTGCTGCTGATTCCAAAGGATTCCTGTTGTATGAAACGCTTCATATTCTGGAAACATCACAAAGTTTAACAAGTTAATGGTAATCGTTTTATGAAGTGAACTATAAGGCATTCCTTTTTGCAATTGAGAGGTGTATAACCTTCCCCAATAATACAAGCTTCGTTTGATCATATCATGATTGTTATTCAATTGTATTTCTACATTTACCTTTGTTCCTGTATTTAATGTAGCCGAAATATCTAAAATCGATAATTTATCTTCTTCATATTCTCGATGCAAATGTGGATCTTCTAATTG
>NZ_VOVA01000086.1 GCF_015071065.1 Bacillus cereus
AAACTAACCGGCTACTGATTAAAACTTTTGAAAAACATCATCTGAATGACGTTTATGAAATTTATAATGATGACTCAACATGTCAATATCTTTTGCATGATAAATGGACCCATGAAGATAAAGGAAGGGAATTTGATAAGAAATTAAATAATAATCAATTAACAAAAGAAAATGCTTTGAGCTTAGCGGTCTTAATGGACGCTAAAGTAATTGGCGATCTATCTGTTTGGTACACAGATATAAAAGATACTGTTGAAATTGGTTATACATTTTCAAAATCTGTGTCCGGAAAAGGATATGCAACAGAGGCTGTTATTGCACTAATAAACTATTTATTTGAAGTTGTAAAAATTCACCGTATTCAAGCGAATCTGGATGCACGAAATATAGCATCAGGAAAATTATGTAGAAGGATTGGGATGAGGAAAGAAGCTCACTTTATACAAAACTTTTGGAATAAAGATGAGTGGACCGATAGTATTGTATTCGGAATGCTAAAAACTGACTTTAATAAGTTCAACTCCGAAAGAGGGAACTATTAATCGGACAAACATCCTGCATGTAATTAATTCATTATCTTAAGATTTAAATCTAACTTTAATCGAGGAAGAGAGCATTGGCGAAGCCTTAT
>NZ_VOVA01000087.1 GCF_015071065.1 Bacillus cereus
AAGGTGCCAAGAAATACTTTGTAGTTTTATTTCTTGGCATGGGTATTTATTTGGGTCATTTGGATGCCGACCTTACAATAGTATATGTCCACTATATGAAATGGTTTGTTATTTACGTTCAGTTCAGTAAATTTAGGAAAGAAAAAACACCTATTTTTTAATAGGTGTTTTTTCTGCAAATTGGCTTATAAAATTAATGGAAAGGTTTTTCTATTCATTCATTTTTAAAAATCATCTCTATGATCATGTTCACGTTCATCTCTACGTTCGTGTCTATGTTCATCACATTCTCTGCAATGCTTACGTTTGCAACAGAAACGATTACAATCAGGTGAATTTATAGAGATTACGTTAATTCTGTTAATCGCAATACGTGCTAATCCTGGGAAACAATCAAAGTCAGATAAAATAATTACGTTGTTTCCTTGAAAACCTTGGAATGTTGCACTTGTAGGTCTTTGAGAATCATATTGAATAACAATACAAGTACCAGGAGTTAATGTTCTTAAGAATTGTAATAATTCTGGATTATTATTCTCCTGTCTATTGTTTTCTTCTTTTCTGTGATGATCTCT
>NZ_VOVA01000088.1 GCF_015071065.1 Bacillus cereus
ATTCGAACCCGCGACCCCAACCTTGGCAAGGTTGTATTCTACCACTGAACTACTTCCGCAAGACATGTATGAGATATTTTATTAAAAGTGCGGGTGAAGGGAGTCGAACCCCCACGCCAAAGGCGCCAGATCCTAAGTCTGGTGCGTCTGCCAATTCCGCCACACCCGCATATTTTTTTAAAGAAAATGGTGAGCCATGAAGGATTCGAACCTTCGACCCTCTGATTAAAAGTCAGATGCTCTACCAACTGAGCTAATGGCTCTTAATGGCTGGGCTAGCTGGATTCGAACCAGCGCATGACGGAGTCAAAGTCCGTTGCCTTACCGCTTGGCTATAGCCCAATAATTAAGAAATGGTGGAGGGGGGCAGATTCGAACTGCCGAACCCGAAGGAGCGGATTTACAGTCCGCCGCGTTTAGCCACTTCGCTACCCCTCCGACATATATGGTGGAGGATGACGGGATCGAACCGCCGACCCCCTGCTTGTAAGGCAGGTGCTCTCCCAGCTGAGCTAATCCTCCATTTT
>NZ_VOVA01000089.1 GCF_015071065.1 Bacillus cereus
ATTTCATTATCCTTATAGTAATGAAGCAACTGCTTCACTTCCTCATATGATAATTCGCGTTTTGGTTTATCGTGTTTATTAACGGTCGTACTTAGAAATTCCACATGAAGAGGTTCCTGGATATATTGAATTTCATATAGCCATTTCAAATACGAACGGATTACACCAAGTTTCCGACTAATTGTAGATGCTTTGTATTTTTCTTTTGATTGATAGGAGATTGCCTCCTGGGATAACCATTTTTGATAGTTACGTATATGTCGCTTTCTTAAGTTCCTCCAAACTTGGCCGACTACATAATCTTTAACATCTTGCTGCAGGAACTCTGTGCTTTGCTTAATAAAAAAATAAAATTGACTTAGATCACGAGCATATAGAGTCCTGGATGCATCCTTTATACGTTTTTCTTGGTCAAAATGTGTTTGCCGATTTAAATAGTAATACAATATTTCTTCATCTGAAAATCCCTCATATGTATATGAATCTTCTCTTTCGTTATTTTCCTTTTTAAATTCA
>NZ_VOVA01000009.1 GCF_015071065.1 Bacillus cereus
TGTGATGTCAGTACCATTTACTTTGGATTCATATCCAGCTACTGGCTGTTCTTTCACTTCATACTTGTACGCTACTCCGTTTGCATCGTATGCTTGGAGGTTTTCAAACGTGTACTTCCAGTTTGTTTCTGCTGTTACTTCTTTTGTACCTACTACTTTACCATTTTGTAGTAAGTCTACTTTGATTGTGCTTGGACGATCTGTTGCGTTGTTATCGTTCCACGTTTTCGTTCCTTCTACTTTTGTTTCGCCTACTTTTGTATTTGTGATGTCAGTACCACTTACTTTGGATTCATATCCTGGTACCGCTTGTTCTTTCACTTCATACTTGTATGCCTTACCCTCTGCATCGTAAGCTTGGAGTTTGTCAAACGTGTACTTCCATTCACTTGCTGCTGTTACTTCTTTTGTATCTACTACTTTACCGTTTTGTAATAAATCTACTTTAATCGAGCTTGGACGATCTGTTGCGTTATTATCGTTCCACGTTTTTGTTCCTTCTACTTTTGTTTCGCCTATTTTTGTATTTGTGATGTCATAACCGTGTACGTCAGATTGGTATCCCGCTACTGGCTGTTCTTTCACTTCATACTTGTACGCTACTCCATTTGCGTCATATGCTTCTACATCTGCAAATGCATATTTCCAGTTTGTTGCCGCTGTTACTTCTTTTGTATCTACTACTTTACCGTTTTGTAGTAAGTCTACTTTGATTGTGCTTGGACGATTTGTTGCGTTGTTATCGTTCCACGTTTTTGTTCCTTCTACTGTCAATTTCGCTACTTTTGTATTCGTGATGTCAGTACCACTTACTTTGGATTCATATCCAGCTACCGGTTGTTCCTTCACTTCATACTTGTACGCTACTCCATTTTCATCGTATGCTTGTAGCTTTTCAAACGTATACTTCCAGTTTGTTTCTGCTGTTACTTCTTTTGTATCTACTACTTTACCATTTTGTAAAAGGTCTACTTTGATCATTTCCGGACGATTTTTCGCGTTATCGTCTTTCCATGTTTTCGTTCCTTCTACTTTTGTTTCGCCTACTTTTGTATTTGTGATGTCAGTACCACTTACTTTGGATTCATATCCAGCCACCGGTTGTTCCTTCACTTCATACTTGTATGCTACTCCATTTTCATCATATGCTGCTAAATCTTTGAATTCGTATTTCCAGCCTGTTGCTTTGCTTACTTCTTGCGTCGCAATCACTGTACCATTTTGTAAAAGGTCTACTTTAATCATTTCCGGGCGATCTTTCGCGTTATCGTCTTTCCATGTTTTCGTTCCTTCTACTTTTGTTTTGCCTACTTTTGTATTTGTGATGTCAGTACCACTTACTTTGGATTCATATCCTGGTACTGCTTGTTCTTTCACTTCATACTTGTATGCTACTCCGTTTGCATCGTATGCTTGGAGTTTATCAAACGTGTACTTCCATTCTGTTGCCGCTGTTACTTCTTTTGTATCTACTACTTTACCGTTTTGTAAAAGATCTACTTTGATCATTTCCGGACGATTTTTCGCGTTATCGTCTTTCCATGTTTTCGTTCCTTCTACTTTCGTTTCGCCTACTTTTGTATTTGTGATGTCAGTACCTTTTACTTTGGATTCATATCCTGGTACTGCTTGTTCTTTCACTTCATACTTGTATGCTACTCCATTTTCATCATACGCTGCTAAATCTTTGAATTCGTATTTCCAGCCTGTTGCTTTGCTTACTTCTTGCGTCGCAATCACTGTACCATTTTGTAAAAGGTCTACTTTAATCATTTCCGGACGATCTGTTGCGTTATCGTCTTTCCACGTTTTCGTTCCTTCTACTTTTGTTTGACCTACTTTTGTATTTGTGATGTCAGTACCACTTACTTTGGATTCATATCCAGCTACTGGCTGTTCTTTCACTGTATACTCGTAAGCCTTTCCTTCCGCATCATATGCTGCTAAATCTGCGAATATATATTTCCAACCCATTACCGCTAGTACGTCTTGTGTTTTAATCACGTTACCGTTTTGTAGTAAGTCTACTTTGATCATTGTCGGACGGTCTGTTGCATTATCGTCTTTCCATGTTTTCGTTCCTTCTACTTTTGTTTTGCCAACCTTTGTATTCGTGATGTCATAACCTTTTACTTCTGTTTGATATCCGTCTACTGCTTGTTCTTTCACTTCATACTTATATGCCTTGCCTTCGGCATCGTATGCCGCTAAATCTGTAAACGCATATTTCCATTCGCTTGCTGCGCTTACTTCTTTTGTATCGATTACCTTGCCATTTTGTAGTAGGTCTACTTTGATTGTTTTCGGACGATCTTTCGCATTGTCGTCTTTCCACGTTTTTGTTCCTTCTACTTTTGTTTGACCTACTTTTGTATTTGTAATGTCATAACCTTTTACTTCTGTTTGATATCCGTCTACTTCTTGTTCTTTTACTTCATACTTATATGCCTTGCCTTCGGCATCGTATGCCGCTAAATCTTTGAATTCATACTTCCAACCGCTTGCTTCTGTTACTTCTTGTGTTGCGATTACTTGGCCATTTTGTAGTAAGTCGACTTTAATCATCGTCGGACGATCTTTCGCATTATCGTCTTTCCACGTTTTCGTTCCTTCTACTTTTGTTTGACCTACTTTAGTATTCGTGATGTCATAACCATGTACTTCTGTTTGATATCCGTCTACTTCTTGTTCTTTCACTTCATACTTATATGCCTTACCTTCGGCATCATATGCCGCTAAATCTTTGAATTCATACTTCCAACCGCCTGCTTCTGTTACTTCTTGCGTTGCGATTACTTGGCCATTTTGTAGTAAGTCGACTTTAATCATATTCGGACGATTTTTCGCATTATCGTCTTTCCATGTTTTCGTTCCTTCTACTTTTGTTTGCGCCACTTTTGTATTTGTAATGTCATAACCTTTTACTTTGGATTGATATCCGTCTACTGGTTGTTCTTTTACTTCATACTTATATGCCTTACCTTCGGTATCATATGCCACTAAATCTGTAAACGCATATTTCCATTCGCTTGCTGTGCTCACTTCTTTTGTATCGATTACCTTGCCATTTTGTAGTAGGTCTACTTTGATTGTTTCTGGACGCCCTTCACCATTTCCGTCCTTCCATACCTTCGTTCCTTCTACTTTTGTTTGACCAACCTTTGTATTCGTGATGTCATTACCTTTTACTTCTGTTTGATATCCGTCTACTGCTTGTTCTTTTACTTCATACTTGTATGCCTTACCTTCGGCATCATATGCCGCTAAATCTTTGAATTCATATTTCCAACCTGTTGCTTCTGTTACTTCTTGTGTTGCGATTACTTGGCCATTTTGTAGTAAGTCGACTTTAATCATCGTCGGACGTTCTGATGAATTATCGTCTTTCCATGTCTTCGTTCCTTCTACTTTTGTTTGGCCTACCTTTGTATTGGTGATGTCATTACCGTTTACCTCAGATTTGTATCCGTCTACCGGTTGTTCTTTCACCTTATACTCGTAAGCTACTCCGTTTGCATCGTATGCTTGTAGGTTTTCAAATGTGTACTTCCAATTTGTTGCTGCTGTTACTTCTTTTGTGTCTACTACTTTACCATTTTGTAGTAAGTCGACTTTAATCATCGTCGGACGATCTGTTGCGTTGTTATCGTTCCAAGTCTTTGTTCCTTCTACTTTCGTTTCGCCTACTTTTGTATTTGTGATGTCATATCCTTTTACTTTGGATTGATATCCATCTACTGCTTGTTCTTTCACTTCATACTTATATGCCTTACCTTCAGCATCGTATGACGCTAAATCTTTGAATTCATATTTCCAGCCTGTCACTTCTGTTACTTCTTGTGTTGCGATTACTTGGCCATTTTGTAGTAAGTCGACTTTAATCATCGTCGGACGATCTTTCGCATTATCGTCTTTCCACGTTTTCGTTCCTTCTACTTTTGTTTGACCAACTTTAGTATTCGTGATGTCATAACCATGTACTTCTGTTTGATATCCGTCTACTTCTTGTTCTTTTACTTCATACTTGTATGCTACTCCGTTTGCATCGTATGCTTGGAGGTTTTCAAATGTGTACTTCCAATTTGTTGCTTTGCTTACTTCTTTTGTATCTACTACTTTACCATTTTGTAGTAAATCTACTTTAATCATTGTTGGACGATCTTTCGCATTATCGTCTTTCCATGTTTTCGTTCCTTCTACTTTCGTCTTGCTTACTTTTGTATTCGTAATGTCATTACCTTTTACTTCGGATTGATATCCGTCTACTGGTTGTTCTTTTACTTCATACTTGTATGCCTTACCTTCGGTATCGTATGCCGCTAGATCTGTAAACGCATATTTCCATTCGCTTGCTGCGCTTACTTCTTTTGTATCGATTACCTTGCCATTTTGTAGTAGGTCTACTTTAATCATTTCTGGACGTCCTTCACCATTTCCGTCCTTCCATACCTTCGTTCCTTCTACTTTTGTTTGACCAATCTTTGTATTCGTGATGTCATTACCTTTTATTTCTGTTTGATATCCGTCTACGGCTTGTTCTTTCACTTCATACTTGTATGCCTTACCTTCGGCATCATATGCCGCTAAATCTTTGAATTCGTATTTCCAGCCTGTTGCTTTGCTTACTTCTTGCGTCGCAATCACTGTACCATTTTGTAGTAGGTCTACTTTAATCATTTCCGGACGATCTTTCGCGTTATCGTCTTTCCATGTTTTCGTTCCTTCTACTTTTGTTTTGCCTACTTTTGTATTTGTGATGTCATTACCTTTTACTTCTGTTTGATATCCGTCTACTGCTTGTTCTTTCACTTCATACTTATATGCCTTGCCTTCGGCATCGTATGCCGCTAAATCTGTAAACGCATATTTCCATTCACTTGCTGCGCTTACTTCTTTTGTATCGATTACCTTGCCATTTTGTAGTAAGTCTACTTTAATCATATTCGGACGATCTTTCGCATTATCGTCTTTCCACGTTTTTGTTCCTTCTACTTTTGTTTGACCTACTTTTGTATTTGTAATGTCATAACCTTTTACTTCTGTTTGATATCCGTCTACTGCTTGTTCTTTTACTTCATACTTGTACACTACTCCATTTGCATCATAGACTGCTAGGTTGTCAAATTTGTATTTCCAACCATCTGCCGCTGTTACTTCTTTCGTGTCTATTACTTTTTCATTTTGTAGTAAGTCTACTTTGATCATTGTCGGACGATCTGTTGCGTTATCATCTTTCCATGTCTTTGTTCCTTCTACTTTTGTTTGCGCTACTTTTGTATTTGTAATGTCATAACCTTTTACTTCTGTTTGATATCCATCTATCGGTTGTTCTTTCACTTCATACTTGTACGCTACTCCATTTGCATCATAGACTGCTAGGTTGTCAAATTTGTATTTCCAACCATCTGCCGCTGTTACTTCTTTCGTGTCTACTACTTTCTCATTTTGTAGTAAGTCTACTTTGATTGAACTTGGACGATCTTTCTCGTTATCGTCTTTCCATGTTTTTGTTCCTTCTACCTTTGTTGTTTGTAACATTTTTGTATTTGTAATGTCATAACCTTTTACTTCTGTTTGATATCCGTCTACTGCTTGTTCTTTTACTTCATACTTGTACGCTACTCCATTTGCATCATAGACTGCTAGGTTGTCAAATTTGTATTTCCAACCATCTGCCGCTGTTACTTCTTTCGTGTCTACTACTTTCTCATTTTGTAGTAAGTCTACTTTGATTGAACTTGGACGATTTTTCTCGTTATCGCCTTTCCACGTCTTCGTTCCTGAAACAGATGTAGTTTTCACCTTATTCGGAATCGGCAACTTAACTCCATTTACAGCATCTGATTTAACTTCAAAAATTACTTTTGCCTGAGGATCGAAATCAACATAGTCTGGAGCTGAAACTTCTTGCACATAATATTTACCTGGTTGTAAATTAGGAATTTCAATTATCCCTTTTTCATCTGTTTTATATACATCTCCAACTTGTTCATCAGACTCTTTATACAACTTAAACGAAACATTTGGGATTACTTTTTCTTCATCCCCTTCAATATGCTTCACAATTTTTAGCGTTCCTCTTGGAGTCACGTTACCTTCAGCACCACCGCCAGCTGTCATATTTTCGACTGGATGAGTACCCGATTCAGTAACTGGTTCTTTGTTTAGAACTTGGTAGTCAATCGTATAATCATTCTTAAAAAACTCTTGCTTCTTCCCAGCTTCCGTTATAGTGGATGTATAACCAATCGTAAAGGCAGCAAGACGTGCTTTATCCTTATTAAGTACAACTTTAAATGATCTGTCTCCAGTAAAGGTAATCGTTCCGTAACCTTGCTTTTCAAGCTCTTGTAGCGTTAAAGATCGATGACCTAGATAATCATCTACACTTATATAGAAACTATCCTTATTAAGTGTTTGACCTTCCTGTAAATTATCAGTCACAACAATATCACGACTTAACTCTTCTTTATTTAAGTTTATATTTAAGAACCAACGCACCTCACCTGGCTTACCTCTCATATCACCAGTTTTATAAAAAAACGGACCCTTTCCAGGATCTGTACCACCACCGCTTGTTGGACCGGTAATTATTACAGACTGCTTATCTACATTTGTACCGAAATTGGTTTCAATCTCTTTCTTTTCATCCGTTCCTACATTAGCAGCTTCCACGAAAAAGTTTAAATACCCTTTAATATTTTGATGTGTACTCACTTTATCATTAAATGTACATACCACAGTACCTGCAGTGACTTTACAAGTACCATAGTCATCTAATAGAAACTCTGTGTCTAATCCTTTTAATTCTGGAGGCAGTGTTAATGTTAGTGTGTCTCCAGGCTTCAGCTTAAGGCCATTTTTTTCACTGAAGTTTACAGTGACTTTAGTCTGTTGTCCGATAAAAAGATCTGTTTTATCAATCTTAAAACTATCCACAAGTCCTGCTGTGTTTAGCTCTTGCGCATTAGCTACTATAGGTAAAAGACTCTGACCTATAGTAAACATGAAAATCATTATAATCGAAAAAATCGAAGTAACTCTTTTTAAATACATATTTTATGTTATCCTCCTATAAAGTTAAAAATAGATAGATCCTGGTACAAGCATACTATGACAAAGATTCTACCATTCAATGTCATTAAGCCACTTTACTAAAATGTGTTTGATAGCTATTATCATCTTTTTCTCTTTTTTCAACCCTTCTATTATTTAGAAGCTTGAAGTCTGACTTTTATATAGATTCATCTCATTTCTCCGACATGTCTAAACTATGTTTTTTCTGGCCTATACTGTTTAACAAGAACAGATACAGGACAGGACAAATTTTGATAAAGAAATTCAAATTACACGTACACATGAACGGACCACAGAATAACTTCAAAGCTAGAAGAAGACAATTTGAAAAGCACTCACGATAAAGCTCATGACAGCCATTGTCGTCTTATTATGCTGTGAAATTTTAGAAATTTCTTCAAACCCAATGCAAACGTTTGCGCTATAAATGTAAAAATTTCATTGCCGGCAAGTATGGAAGAGCTACTTCACAGTAAATATGCATTTGGTCAACTTCCTTACTTATCCTCCTAAAGAATAACAAGAAGTACCATCTATAATCGAAATTAGCATATCAGCCGAGGAAATTTACAACTGTGAAACATACTTGGATACTCGTATTCTAAAAGATGTTATTGAAGATGCGTTTTCTGCCATTATGAGTTGAGGTGAAATTGGCCATATGTTAAAATGTTTTATGTTTAGTTACACAACCGACCTACACACCGAAACAAGTAGAACAAGAAGCGTTCCACCGCCAGCATTATATAATTAAAAACGCTCTGGATGAAGTATTGTTTGCTTATGCAAGATCAAAGTCATATTCTCCAAATTTGAATACAGTGGACCGAATTTGGGGGTAACTAAAAAAGAGTATGATTGTCAACTGATTTCATGTAAATCGCATAGAAATACGAAATTCAGCCTTTTCATTTTTGGAGTATATAAATGAGTGTCGAGAAAACACACTTTGCCTAATGGGTTCCATGGCTATGTCGAAGAATTAAAATGAGCTTATATATGATGATAATATCAAAACCGAGAGATTTATATCCTTTCATTATTTTTTATCAAATCATGAAAACTTTAATTGTACTATATGTACTATTTTAAACATACCATCCCTAGTTTCTTGACTAAGTTGGAAGTTTTCAAGATTAATTACTAATTGGTTAAATACTTGGTTAGATGAATTGTTATTTTAGTATTTGGCCTAGCTGCAACAATGTTTTTTACAACAATCACACCATTTCCTAGTAACATTCCACCAACTAATAATACATATATGGATTTTTGATAATCTTACCCCCAACAGTCTATTATTCTAGAATCGTTCCTAAAAATCAATAGTTAATTGGTATTTTACTATTTTCACTTCATCACCATAACATATATTTGTCACATGTATTTATATTAGAAAACTGGCACAAAAAAAGAGACAGCTCTGCCATCTCTTTTTTTATTTCAGTTTCCCCTCATCAAGACGTACGTGAGGTTCTCCCCCATACGTCTTTTCGTTGGTCTTTTTTCTTTGACATCTAATCAGTTTATAGACTGATCAGATGTCTTTATATCAACTTGTATATCACTTCTAAACAAAAATAAGTATCTTTTCTTTTGTCTATTACATTTTTTCTGGTGCAGATACTCCTACGATTGCTAATGCATTTTGAAGTGTAGTGCGTACTGCTTTCATTAATTCGTAACGAGCTTTACTTAATTCTAAGTTATCTTGGTTTAATACTTTTTCTGCATTGTAGAAGCTGTGTAATGCTGCTGCTAATTCAAATGCATAGCCTGTAATGCGGTGTGGCAGACGTTTTTGCGCTGCATCCGCAACTACAGCTGGGAATTCACCAAGTTTTTTCAGTAACTCTACTTCTTTCTCAGAAGTAACAAGTTTGTAATTTACGTCTCCGCCTGTAGCTAATCCTAACTCTTCACCTTGACGAAGGATACTGCATACACGAGCATGTGCATATTGTGCATAGTATACTGGGTTTTCATTAGATTTTGATACAGCTAAGTCCATATCGAAGTCTAAATGAGAATCACCGCTACGCATTGCGAAGAAGTAACGCATTGCGTCTACGCCTACTTCTTCCATAAGCTCACGAAGTGTAACTGCTTTACCTGTACGCTTACTCATTTTCATTTTTTCACCATTTTGGTACAGTTGTACCATTTGGATGATTTCTACTTCAAGTGTTTCTTTATCGTAACCTAGCGCTTGAATAGCAGCTTTCATACGCGGAATGTAACCGTGGTGGTCAGCACCCCAAATATTGATTAGCTTATCGAAACCACGCTCTAATTTATCACGGTGATAAGCAATATCTGGCGTTAAGTATGTGTAAGAACCATCATTTTTAATTAATACACGGTTTTTATCGTCACCGTAAGTCATTGAACGGAACCAAGTTGCGCCGCCTTCTTCAAAGATTTCCTCACGCTCTTTTAATACAGCAAGAGCCTGATCAATTTTCCCGTTTTTGTATAATGATGTTTCTGAGAACCACACATCGAAGTTAACACGGAAGCTTGCTAAGTCTTTTTGAAGTTTTGCTAACTCATATTTCAAACCGTATGAACGATAGAATTCATAGCTTTCTTCTGCATCAGCTTTTGCATAACGATCACCAAATTCTTCAGCTAAACGTTTACCGATTCCAATGATGTCCGCACCATGATAACCGTCTTCTGGCATTTCTTTCTCTAAACCTAAAGCTTGCATGTAACGAGCTTCAACAGAAAGAGCTAAGTTATGAATTTGGTTACCAGCATCATTAATGTAGTACTCACGAGATACATCGTATCCTGCTTTTGCTAATACGTTACATAAAGTGTCACCTACTGCCGCACCACGTGCATGTCCTAAGTGAAGATCGCCTGTTGGATTCGCAGATACGAACTCAATTTGTACTTTTTCACCTTTACCAGTATTCGTTTCACCGTATGCTTCACCAGCGTTTACAATTGTTGGGATTAAGTCTGTTAAGTAGCTATTATCCATGTAGAAGTTAATGAAACCAGGACCAGCGATTTCAATTTTTTCAATAGAAGCTTTTGCTTTATCGAAGTTTGCAACTAATTCTTCTGCAATCATACGAGGTGCTTTTTTCGCAACGCGTGCAAGTTGCATTGCCATATTTGTAGAGAAGTCACCGTTTGTTTTATCTTTTGGAGATTCTAATACAACGTTTGGAATTTGTTCTTCTGTCGCTAATTCTGCCTTTAATACAGCAGCTTGGATTTCTTCTTTAATCAATCCTTTTACTTGTTCTAAAGAATTCATTATTTTGCCTCCTTCAAATTAATAGTAATTGTATATCTGCCAGCTTCTTGTTCACTTAGAAGCAATGCGTACGTTAAGAAGAGTTGTCCTTTTTTCTTTTCATCCGACCATTTAAAAAGAACGTTATCAGTTTTCGTTTGCAATGCAAACGTACCAAGTTCACTCGTATACGTACCAGTTGTCCATTCACCTTTCACATGCGTCTGACGCATAGAAATAGCACCTGAACGCATTATGAGAACTTGTTCATCTTGAATTTTAATAATTGTTTTCACTTCGCCTTGTTCGTTCGGCTCTTGGAATGTTATATATGTACCTTGACCTTTTACATAGTATTGACCATTTGCTTCAAAAGCAACGGTTTCCTTCCTCGCCCCTTCACGGATTTCTGTTACGAAATGAACGTGTACTGGCAAGCCTGCAAGTTGTTTCTTCACGTCTTGCACACCTCTCAAATGTTATAGATATTAAATACTACTTATAATAAATCACTTTTCCTATCATATCAAAAAAAGACTCTGTCTGTCTGCTGAAAAATCAGGAAAACTCCTTTTCAAAAAATAATTCACCTTCTCTTTATTGCGTATGTTAAAATATTTTTAAAATCTGAATATTTTTTCATTTAAAGAGGTGAATCTAATGCTACCAACAAAATTAAAAAAAGGTGATGAAATCAGGGTTATTTCACCATCTTGTAGTTTAAGTATTGTCTCAAATACGAACCGAGACCTTGCTATAAAAAGATTAACCGACATGGGCTTTCACGTTACATTCTCAAAAAATGCTGGAGAAATAGATAGCTTTTCTTCATCCTCTATTTCTTCACGAATTCAAGATCTTCATGAAGCATTTAGAGACCCTAATGTAAAAGCAATTTTGACGACACTTGGTGGGTACAACTCTAATGGTTTATTGAAACATCTCGATTATGATTTAATTCGAGAAAATCCGAAATTTTTCTGTGGCTATTCTGATATTACCGCTTTAAATAATGCCATTTACACCAAAACAGGCATCGTTACATATTCAGGACCCCACTTCTCTTCATTTGGAATGGAGAAGGGCCTCGATTATACGACCGATTACTTTTTAAAATGCTTAACTTCTAATGAACCTATTGAAATCATACCGTCAGAAATGTGGAGCGATGATTCTTGGTATATTGATCAGGAAAATCGAGAATTTATTAAAAATGAAGGATATGTTTCTATACATGAAGGAGAAGCTATCGGCGACATAATTGGGGGAAATATGAGCACATTTAATTTACTACAAGGTACGCCATATATGCCTAACTTACAGGACAAAATTTTATTTCTTGAAGAGGATAGTTTAACAGGAGAAGCTACCCTTAAAACTTTTGATCGATATTTACATTCTCTTATGCAGCAACCTTACTTTGAACATGTAAAAGGCATTGTTATAGGAAGAATGCAAAAAGGAGCAGAATGTACGATAGAAGACATTCAAGACATAATTGCTTCAAAGCCTGAACTTACACATATACCTATCATTGCAAACGCGAGTTTTGGACATACAACTCCTATTTTTACTTTCCCAATTGGCGGAAGAGCAAAAATCACTTCTAATGAAAAGAACACATCTATTACAATTTTAACGCAGTAAAAAAGGAGCGAACGATTCGCTCCTTTTAAGCTTTTTCTATTTTCTGTAAAGCTTTCTGTGGAATTGATTCTTTCGAGACTTCAGCCCACCCTTTTCCTTGCATACCTTTTGCATAAATTTTAATGAAGGAGCCTTCATGCAATTGGCGGTTTACCATCTTTTTAATGACTTGCTGTTTCCCATCTTCTGTATAGCCTTTAAATGTATATAAATATTCATCATCTTTTTTCTCGCCTTTATCTATAACTGCATAATAATCTTGTATTTCTTTATTCGAAAAGAAGTTGTCTACAAAAGCATCGACACCTTCTGTTTTTGATTGTAAATAATAAGCTGTACCACCTAAAATAATGGCGAAAACAGCTAAAACTTTAATTACTAATTTCATACATGCGCCTCCTGTTTGCACTTCTTTCTCACCAGTCTTATGTCTATACCTGTATTATACGAAAAAAGACATACTATACTCTATCGAAATGTCTTACACTTTCCTTACATTATTGTAAGGGTTTTTCGCATAACAGCAATTTCCCAATAAATTTTTTTCCGTTTCATGCACTTTTATATTATTATTGAATGATACAAATTTTTATTACAAAAATCAAAGGAGACAGTTTTCAAATGGCTATCTTGCAAGGTTTAGCACTATTACTTGTTGTACTCTGTCTATTTACACTTTTTAGTTACCGTGCTCCTTACGGAATGAAAGCAATGGGTGCTTTAGCTAATGCAGCAATCGCAAGTTTTCTTATTGAAGCATTTCACCGTTATATCGGTGGAGAAATGTTTCATAATGACTTTTTACAATCAGTAGGAGAAGCTTCTGGTAGTATGAGCGGTGTCGCAGCGGCGATTTTAGTAGCATTGGCAATTGGCGTTTCACCCGTATATGCTGTTTTAATCGGTATCGCTACTAGTGGATTCGGCATTTTACCAGGATTTTTCGCTGGATACGTTTGTGCCTTTGTCGTGAAATTTCTCGAAAAGAAATTACCAGCTGGTGTAGAATTTTTAGCAATTTTATTTATTGCCGCACCAATTTCACGTGGAATGGCCATGCTTATGGATCCGCTCGTTAACGCAACACTCGGTAAAATCGGTTCTATGATTTCAGTTGCAACTACAGAAAGTCCTATTATTATGGGTATTATGCTTGGTGGATTAATCACAGTTATTTCTACATCTCCATTAAGTTCTATGGCACTAACTGCAATGCTTGGATTAACAGGTTTACCAATGGCAATTGGTAGTCTTGCCGTAGCAGCCTCTGCCCCAATGAACTTTATTTTCTTTAAACGACTAAAAATTTGTTCAAAGAAAGATACAATTGCTGTAGCAATCGAGCCTTTAACACAAGCCGATGTTGTCTCAGCAAACCCAATTCCAATTTACGCGACAAACTTTGTTGGCGGTGCACTTGCCGGTATTATTACGTCGCTATTCCAGCTCGTTAATAATGCACCAGGGACAGCATCACCAATTCCAGGACTTCTCGTATTGTTTGGATTTAATGATGTAATAAAAGTTACGATTGCTGCCGTATTATGTGGAATCGTTACCATGATTGTCGGATATGCCGGATCAATTGTGTTCCGCAAATACCCAATTCGTTCCGCTGATGAAATTCGTGGCATTACTTCAGAAGAAAAAATTGCATAAGAAAAAAGGAGCTAACCTCATCCCGTGAGATTAGCTCTTTTTTCTGTGCCGCAATGTTATTGATAGTAAGTGAAATCATATCGACTTACCGACAAAGAACGACAAATAGGAAAGCCTCCTAGACACTTTCGTGTAGGAGGGCTTCACTTTTACTTTATCTAGCTACAGCGGCTAGAATGCTCGGTGGCTTCGCTTCTTCCTTCGAGGCCAAAAGCGCCTCTACGTCTGAAGCTCCATCCCCCTCACATTCTAAACGAGCCGCTTCCGCTTTTATTTCTATCCAGTTACGCCTTCTAGACCCTTGCGTCTAAGAACCTTCCCTGCCAAAAGGTAAAAAGCACCTTTTGCAGGAAAGAACCTTAGTCACCGGGTCTAAACAGTCGGCTTCACTTTTATTTCACCCAACCGAGCAGCATTTCCCGCACGAATTTGCTTGCTGCGATTGGTGTTTGATCACTATGATCGTAGACTGGAGCTACTTCTACTAAGTCTGCTCCGACTACTTTTATATTTGAATTTGCAATTGCTACGATGGACTCTAATAGTTCTTTAGATGTGATACCTCCAGCTTCTAATGTTCCTGTTCCAGGAGCGTGAGCTGGGTCTAATACGTCAATGTCAATTGTGACATAGACTGGGCGTCCTGCAAGTTTCGGTAATACTTCTTTTAACGGTTCTAATACGTCAAATTTATATAAGTTCATACCTACTTCTTTTGCCCATTCGAATTCTTCCTTCATTCCAGAACGAATACCGAAAGAATATACGTTTTCCGGACCAATTAAATCGCACACTTTACGAATTGGTGTAGAGTGCGATAAAGACTCTCCCTCATATGACTCGCGTAAGTCAGTATGAGCATCCATATGGATGATTGCTAAATCCGGATATTTTTTTGCCATTGCCTTAAAAATTGGCCAAGACACTAAGTGCTCTCCGCCGAGACCTAGTGGAAACTTACCGGCATCTAATAGTTTTGATACATATTCTTCAATCATGTCTATGCTGCGCTGTGGGTTCCCAAATGGTAACGGAATATCACCCGCATCAAAATACTTTACTTCTTCTAGTTCACGATCTAAATACGGACTGTATTCCTCTAGTCCAATTGATACTTCTCGAATACGTGCAGGGCCGAAGCGAGAACCTGGACGGTAACTTACTGTCCAATCCATTGGCATCCCGTAAATAACTGCCTCTGACTCTTCAAAACTTGGATGACTTTTAATAAATACTTTACCTGAATAAGCTTCATCAAAACGCATACTCTTTTCCTCCTTATGTGGAACTTAAGGTATCCCAACCTTTCATGATTTCTCAAATTTGGAGCGCACTGCTCCTCTTTCTCGATTTACCGGAGTCTTCTTTTTAACAATCAGAAGACTATGTTATTTACAGAGGTGTAAGTAGCTAGCATGTTCAAGTCTTCTGGACAAACACCTTAAATGAGCTACTTACACTTTATTTGTTCAAACTCGATTTTCTTACTTAATTAAATCGCCAACAAATTTCGGTAATGCGAATGCTGCATTATGTAATTCTTTTGTGTAATATTTCGTTTCGATTTCATGGAAACGTTCTTCGCTTACTTCTAATGGATCATGTTTTTTAGATCCGATTGTGAACGTCCAAAGTCCACTTGGATACGTCGGAATGTTTGCTGTGTATAGACGAGTAATTGGGAAAATCTCTTTTACGTCTTTAAACACAGTTGTAATTAGTTCTGGTGTAAACCAAGGGTTGTCCGTTTGGGCAACGAAAATACCATCTTCTTTTAACGCTTTTGAAATTCCAGCGTAGAAGCCTTTAGTAAATAGGTTTACTGCTGGGCCTACTGGCTCAGTAGAATCTACCATAATTACGTCATATTCGTTTTCGCTTTCTGCGATGTGTAGGAAACCGTCTCCTACTTTTACTTCTACACGCTCATTATCTAATGCACCTGCAATTGATGGTAAGTACTGCTTAGAGTACTCAATTACTTTTCCATCGATTTCAACAAGAGTTGCTTTCTTCACGCTTGGGTGTTTTAACACTTCACGAATAACACCACCATCGCCACCACCTACAACTAATACGTTTTCAGGGTTTGGATGTGTAAATAAAGGTACGTGCGCTACCATTTCATGATAAACGAACTCGTCCTTTTCTGTTGTCATAACCATGCCATCTAAAATAAGCATGTTTCCGAACTCTTCCGTTTCAACCATATCAAGTTTTTGGAATTCTGTTTGCTCCGTATGTAATGTGCGGTTAATACGCGCCGTAATTCCAAAATGCTTTGTTTGTTTTTCAGTGAACCATAGTTCCATCGTACAATCACGCCTTTCGCTGCAAATTTATAATAGGGACATCATTAATGTCCCCTAACAAAAATAAAACAAAACATCCAAAAAGTATAGTTAAAAGTACAAAAATACCGAAAATATATTTTAGTCAGACCGTTCTAACTTATATGCATAAAGAAAACCCTTTCTTAAGAAAGGGTTTTTGTCTCTATTTCGACTGGTTTACGAATCGGAATTAAGATTATAATACAACCAACTAACACTACAATGCCCCCAACTAAAAATGGGCTTTGCGGTGAAACTATATGACCGATAATTCCTGATAAGATTGGAGCAATTGCCCCCCCTAACCAACGAACAAAGTTGTACACACCTGACGTAATAGCTCTTTCATAAGGTGAAATATCCATTACATAACTTGTATATAACGCATTATTTAATCCTGATGCTAATCCTGATAGAACGATTAACACGATTTGTAACCACATAATTTTTACGAAGAATAGTGCAATTAATAACATCGCAAATACGAGTAAACTACCCTTTAACACTGTTTTCGGTTCATATTTCCCTTCTAGCTTATGTGCTAAAATTGCTGATCCGTAAGCTAGCGCTAATCCCCATCCGCAAAATACAAAACCTAATTGAATAGCAGATAAGTGCATAATAAGTGGTGAATATGCTAAAACGACGAAAAATCCGTAGTAGTATAACATCCCTGAAATGGCACCTTGCATAAACGGTTTATACTTCACCAAGTTAAGTAATTCCCCCATGCCCGCTGCTTTACGCTTCACTTTTCGCTCCGGTTCTTTTACAAAAAAGAAAACTAAAATAAATGCTAAGGAAATTAAAATACTCGTCGCAAAAAATGGGTAACGCCAAGAATGTCCACCTAATATTCCGCCTAATAATGGTCCACCTGCCATCCCTAAACCAATGGCTGCTTCATATAGTCCTACTGCTTCATGAACTTCTTTACTTAATGCAATTAATAATGTCATCGCCGTTGCGAAGAACATCGCATTTCCTAATCCCCACCCCGCGCGGAAAAGAGATAATTGAGCAATCGTTTGCGATATACCACATATAAATGCAAATACAGTCACAATCGCCAGACCGATCGTCATCATTCGTTTATCACCAAATCTTGATGCAAATATTCCAGCTGGTAACATCATAATTGCCATCGTTAAAATATATGCTGTAAATAACATCTCGACTTGCCAATGCGATGCACCAATTTGTTCAGCAATGCTTGGTAAAATTGGGTCGACTACCCCTATACCTGAAAAGGCAAGGAATGTAGCCACCACTGTAATCAATCTCCCTAATTTTTGTTTGCTCTCCATTTTGATTACTCTCCTTTTGTATTCTCTAAAAATGTAACGGCCCGGCTTAAACTATCCCCTAGCTCCGCCTTCACGCGCTGCATTTGCTCCATTTTCTCGTCTAACGTTTGCACTTGTTTTTCAAGCATCTCTTTAATTTCTTGAATCATTTCACGGTCACGAGGATTCTCACTATTCCTTCTTTGTTCCATTCTTTCTTTCAACGATAAGAAATGTTGCATTTCTTGAAGTGTAATTCCTAGCACTTCTTTCGCTTCCACAATCCTTTTAATTCTTGCAATATCCTCATCTGTATACAAGCGAATATTCCCTTCACTACGTTCTGGGGGATGAATTAAACCAATTTCCTCATAATAACGAAGTGTACGCTTTGTTAAGCCAACTTGCTTTGTTACTTCATCGATTTTATACATGTTTATTCCTCCCTTCATCGGATTATTACATTTTACGTTAACGTTAACTTTTTTGCAACTATTATACTTTTGTAAATGTTTGTCATATCAATTGTATTTTTCTCAAAGCAGTTTCATAATGAAAGAAAATAATAATAAGGAGATTCTCAAATGAATAAACCACTTATTTTTGCTCATCGCGGGGTAAAAGGAACACACCCAGAAAATACGATGATTGCCTTCCAAGAAGCTGAACGCATTGGTGCTCACGGAATTGAACTTGATGTTCATCTATCAAAAGATGGTGAACTAGTTGTTATTCATGATGAAACAGTGGATCGTACAACAAATGGCGTGGGACTTGTTTCCAAGAAAACTGTAGAAGAATTACAAGCTTTAGATGCTGGTAGTCATAAAGATCCTTCTTTCCATGAAGCAAAAATCCCAACGTTACGAGAAGTATTTATTTGGCTTTCTACAACAAATTTACAACTTAACATTGAATTAAAAACAGATGTTATTCACTATCCAAATATTGAAGAACAAGTTGTTGCCCTTGTTCGTGAATATCATCTATCCAATCAAATTGTATTTTCATCATTTAACCATGGTTCCGTTTCATTATTAGCAGAACTTGCTCCAGAAATCCCAAGAGCGATTTTGTACGATACACCACTTGCAGATCCTATTGCTGAAGCAAAAAAACGTGGGGCAACGGGATTACATCCAAACTTTCAATTATTAACGAAAGAGTTTATCCAATTCGCACAAGGGCAAGGATACGTTTTTCGCCCTTACACCATTAATGAATATAAAGATTTGCAAACTATGATTGATTATGGCGTAGATGTTATTATTACCGATTGGCCAGCGCGTGCTTTTGAGCTCCTTTCTTAAATGAAGGGGCTCTTTTTATTTTGGAAATTTCATTGTTTAAAATAAACAAAAACCCTCAATACTAATACAATAATGCTTGTATTAATGAGGGGCTGAAAAAGATGGATCAAACTATGAATCCAAAACTTAAAAAATATAAACGTCTTTTCTTCACCGTAATGTTTTCTTGTGTTCTTTTTTTCGTTTTTTCCTTTTTTATTATCATTATAGCTGCAAAAATTATGGGACCTCCCCCTGTTGCGGTTCCGCAAACGAGTGTCTTTTACGCTAATGATGACACTGTTATAGGACAAAGTAATGAAATGCAAAAACGCTATAATGTATCTCTCGATGAAATTTCTCCTTATGTAAAAGAGGCGACACTATCTATTGAAGATCAACGATTCTACAAACATCACGGCTTTGATATGAAGCGCATTGCTGGTGCCATTGTTGCCGATTTGAAAGCAATGGCAAAAGTACAAGGTGCTAGTACTATTACACAACAGTATGCTCGTAACCTATACTTAGATCATGATAAAACGTGGAAGCGTAAACTATTAGAAGCAATGTATACCGTTCGTCTTGAAGTAAACTATAATAAAAATCATATTTTAGAAGGATATTTAAATACAATTTATTATGGGCACGGCGCTTACGGAATCGAAGCTGCTTCTCGTTTGTATTTCGATAAAACTGCAAAGGAATTAACATTAGCAGAAGCTAGCATGCTCGCAGGAATTCCGAAAGGACCTAGTGTTTACTCTCCTTTTTTAAAAGAAGAACGTGCTAAAGGGCGTCAATCTCTCATACTAAATGAAATGGTAGAACAAGGTTATATTACAAAACAGCAAGCTGCCTCGGCAAAAAAGGAAACTCTTACTTTCGCCTCATTGGATGCGAAAAAAGTTGCAGAGATTGCACCTTATTTCCAAGATGCTGTACAAGCCTCTCTTCTTCGTGATATCGGATTAGATGAGCAAGCCTTACAGCGAGGTGGCTTACGTATTTATACAACGCTAGACCCTAAATTACAATCTGTAGCGGAGCAAGCTGTAAAAAATCATATACCTGAAACAACAAACATCCAAACTGCCCTCGTCTCTATGAATCCAAAAACGGGTGAAGTGGCTGCCCTTGTTGGTGGAACTGATTATAATACGAGCCAATTTAACAGAGCTACACAAGCCGCTCGTCAGCCCGGTTCTACATTTAAGCCGTTCCTATATTATGCAGCCTTAGAACGAGGATTTACCCCTGCTACGCGCTTAAAAAGCGAATACACTGTATTCACTTTAGGTGATGGTGTTTCCAAATATAAACCGAAAAATTATAAAAACTATTATGCAGACGATTTTGTGACAATGGCACAAGCACTCGCCGTTTCTGATAACGTATATGCTGTGAAGACAAATTTATTTTTAGGCGAAGACATTCTTACAAAAACAGCGAAGCAATTCGGTATTACTAGCGCCTTAAAAGATGTTCCGTCTCTTGCTCTCGGCACATCTCCTGTAAAACCAATTGAAATGGTCAATGCTTATAGCATGTTTGCAAACGGCGGAAAAGAAGTAAAACCAATCTTTATAAGGCGCATTGTTGATCATGAAGGAAATATGCTATACGACGCTCATTTAGAAAGTAAACAAGTTCTCGATAAAAGCAAAGCCTTTGTGATGGAAGAAATGATGACAGGTATGTTTAATAAAAAACTAAGCAGTTATGCCGCTGTGACCGGTCAATCGATGTTATCAAAACTATCAAGAACATATGCCGGGAAATCTGGCTCTACAGAAACTGATAGTTGGATGATTGGATTTACCCCGCAACTTGTAACAGGGGTTTGGATTGGATACGATCAACCTAAATCCATTTCAAACGTAGCAGAACAAGGATACGCGAAAAAAATATGGACCGATACGATGGAAAAAGGATTAGATGGACAGCCTAAAAAAGATTTCAAACAACCAACAGATGTTGTTGCTGTCGACGTTAACCCTGAAAACGGTAAGATTGCTACAAAAAATTGTCCCATTTCTGTGAAAATGTATTTCGCAAAAGGTACAGAGCCAACTGAATATTGTATGGATCACGTTGATGATAAAGAAGAGTTTGAAAAGGTTAGTGAAGAGAAGAAAAAGACGGGTTGGTGGAAAAAATATCTCCCGTGGTAACTATTGTCATTCTTTTTCGGTAAATCGATATTCCTTGTCGAATTGCTGATATATTTTCATATCCCATGGTCCTATTCACAAAATAAAAAGGATGTCTCACTAGTCAAAAATCGACTAATGAGACATCCTTTTCTTTTATTCACCTAATAATGCACGGCGCAATTCTTCACTAGACTCGTTCCAAATTGCTTCGTTATGCTCTTTTAAGAATGTGCCAAGTACCTTTTTAGATGATTCATCCATATGATCGATCATGATGTGACGCTTTAATG
Source organism: Bacillus cereus (assembly GCF_015071065.1). GTDB lineage: Bacteria > Bacillota > Bacilli > Bacillales > Bacillaceae_G > Bacillus_A > Bacillus_A cereus_BA. The sequence continues at coordinate 20,991 of NZ_VOVA01000009.1, forward strand.
ATTTATCCATTTTGTTTACATGCTCTGGAAGTGATTTATATCCGCGGCGAATTTCACGATCAACTGTCATTTCACAAGCAGTTACACCTGCGTAATATGCACCGTTTGGTGTTCTTTCAATTGTTACCCAAACAAGCCAAAATGGTTTTCCGTTTGGAACTTCATCTTTATTCATTAAAAACTTAATTCCTTTTTCTACGGTGCTACGCGCATGCATCGCACCGATATCAACGAACGCGTTTTTCTCTAATACATCAACAAATACAGGAGAAATATTTTCTAGGCTTAATGCCCCAACACCAAACCCACCATGTCCATCTGTTGAGTCATTCTTTACAATATTAAAACCGATTTTTTTCTTTTTCTCTGTCATATGTAAATTCCTCCTCGCTTACTGATTATAAAAGCCCAAAAATAGGCGCAATGATACTTTGTAAAAATACTAATACATATGGAATAACAACATTGAAAATAGGCTGAATTGTGTAATTGCTAAGCGGTGTAATAACAAGAATTAATAACGCAATTGATCCATACTTTTCATACTGTGTCATTTTCGCACGCACATTTGCTGGTGCTAAATCTTCGACTACACGATATCCATCAAGTGGCGGAATCGGTAATAAGTTAAATACAAGTAAAACGATATTAAGCATAATAAAAATTTGGAAGAATTGACCTAATGTATCTGCTACTGTAACTGGAATTGAGTCTAATACGCCAAATGTTAATAAGCTATACCAAATAATTAAACCGATCGCACTTAAAATCAAGTTACTAATCGGTCCTGCAATCGAAACTAATATCCCTGCAAGACGTGGTCTTTTAAAGTTATACGGGTTAACAGGCACTGGTCTTGCCCAACCAAATCCAAGAATTAATACAGCAATCATCCCGATAGGATCTAAATGAGCCATCGGTGATAATGTTAAACGTCCTTGTTTTTTCGCTGTATCGTCTCCAAATTTATATGCAACATACGCATGTGCAAATTCATGCACAGATAGCGCAATAATAATCGCCATTGCTACCAATGGAATTTGGTGCAACGGGTATCTAAATAACTGATCCATACTTCATCTCCTCTTCATTATGTCAAAAAAAGAAAATATTTGTTTTTCCGATTGTTCTTCCCCATAATCCGTTATAATAAGGTTGTAACTTACATAAAAGGAGCGATTGTACATGCCATACGTAACAGTGAAAATGTTAGAAGGACGCACAGAAGAACAAAAAAAAGCTCTTGCTGAGAAAGTAACAGCAGCAGTAAGCGAAACAACTGGTGCTCCTGAAGAAAACATCGTTGTTTTCATCGAAGAAATGTCTAAAAACCATTATGCAGTTGGCGGAAAACGCTTAAGCGACAAATAATTCCAAGTTTTTTCATAAGAAGCAGCCCTTAGCTGCTTCTTATTTCTTTCCTTCTAACAACTCGATAATTCTCTCTTTATATTTTCCTTTTCTTCCATCTTCATAGATTAAATCATGCGGATAGAATAACTTTTGATCCGTTCTCTTCTTACCCGTAATCGCCTCAACAATATCCGATTCACGTGAAAGCTCTCTAAGTTCTCCGTTCGGCATAAGAAGTAAGATTGGCAGACGCTCTTCTTCTTCTCCTGCGCGGTAAAAATCATACGGTAAGTCTGATGTTGAATCAACAACTAAATAATATTCTGGATCGAGTCCAATCTTTTTAAATAAGCTACTTAATTCCACCCAATTATCTAAACCATGCTTATCTGTAAACTCTACATATTTAAATAGATTTCGATTCATAAAACGGCGGCATAAGTCACTTAAAATTGGATCTTCTTCGTCTTGCCATACTTGAAAGTAATAATACATTACGTTCTCGTCTAACTTTAAATAATCCTCTACTGTTACCTCTTCTTCAAATAAAGAATAGAAATGAACAGGGTGATATTTAAATGCATAATACTTCTCATGCAATGATTTAGCTCGGTGCAAAATCTTCGTTAAAATAACTTCTGCACTACGCGTTACCGGATGGAAATATACTTGCCAATACATTTGATAACGGCTCATAATATAATGCTCTACAGCATGCATACCACTATTCTTAATGACTACTTGATTCCCATATGGACGCATTACGCGCAGTATACGTTCCATATCAAAGTTGCCATACTTTACACCTGTGAAATAAGCATCCCTTAATAAATAATCCATACGATCAGCATCAATTTGACTTGAAATCATACTAATCGCTAGTTTATTAGTAGATGTTTTCGCAATGACATCTGCTACCTTTTGCGGGAAATCCTTATCAACACGGCTTAACACATCATTGATTTCCGTATTACCAACGATAATCTTTTGTGTAAACTTCTCATGATCTAACGAAAATACTTTTTCAAACGAGTGAGAAAAAGGGCCGTGACCGACATCATGAAGCAATGCCGCACATAAACATAACAATCTATCTTCAGCATTCCAATTTGGTCTGCCATCAAACACATCATCAATCATACGACGAATAATTTCATACACACCTAACGAATGAGTAAAGCGACTATGCTCTGCACCGTGAAATGTAAAAAATGTCGTTCCAAGCTGCTTAATACGGCGCAAGCGTTGAAATTCTTTCGTTCCGATTAAATCCCAAATAACGCGATCACGCACGTGTACGTATTTATGTACTGGGTCTTTAAACACTTTTGTTTCGCTGAGTTTGTCGTTTAAATATACCACTTTCCGACATCCCCCTTTCTTTACTACATTCTTACTATATATTATAAACGAAATAGGAAACAGAAAGAAATGAAAGACTATATTAATTCCTGTTATATAAAGAAAAATCACTTTTACCGGCGTAAAAGTGATTTTTCTTTATATATTATTTTCCTAAAACAAATTCAGCAACTTCGTCTAAGATCATTTCTTTACCTAGTGGGAAGTATCCTTTGTTTAGGTCTTCATTGCTAATTGTGAATACGTGATTGTTTTTAACAGCGTTCATATTTTTCCAAATTGATTCTTCTTGGAATTCTTTTAGACGCTGAGAACCGTCACCAGTTGTAAATACGAATAAGTAATCTGGGTTGTAATCGATTAAAGCTTCTTTTTGTACTTGTACTAGTGGTTTATCAGTTGGTGTACCTTTAACTGCTGGTAACTTTAAGTCATTAAAGATTACGCTACCGTAACCGTAGTCACCGTATACACGGAATGCATTTGGATATGCAGCCATTTTCATGAATGTTGCATCGCCAGTTTTAGCAACGATTTTGTCATGTAATTTGCTTGCTTTTTCATCATACTGTTTGAACCATTCTTTTGTTTCTTTCTCTTTACCGAAGATTTGACCTACTTCTTCGAATTTTGGACGCCATTGGTCTAATGGAGTTTTTAACATAACTGTTGGTGCAATTTTAGATAATTGATCATAAATCTTTTCTTGACGATTGTTTACAAGAATTAAGTCTGGTTTTGCAGCAGCTACTGCTTCGATGTTAATTTTATCGCCCCAAGCAGAACCTACTGGTTTCACACCTTCTAATTTCTTTGCAATATGTCCATCAATTTTTTCTTGTGTTGTATTTGCAGTAATAATCGGTTTCATACCGAAAATTAATAATTCTTCTGTTGAACCACTAAGGTCAGCAATTTTCTTTGGATTTGCAGGAATTTTAATTTCCCCTTTTGCATGTTTTACAGTGCGCTCTTCAGTCTTCGCATCTGCTTTCTTTTCTTCTTCTTTGTTAGAACAAGCTGCAAATAGTACAGAAGTAACAACTAGTACTATTGCTAATAGTGCCATTTTAAAATTTTTCATATTCCCACTCCTTCTAGTTGTATTTCTCTTATAATTTGCATGTACCTATAAGAAATAAAAACAACATTTAATCAATATATTTTTATTAACTGTTGTTTATAACCCGTTCTAACGGGCGTTCAACTTCCCATCCATGGGTAAGAAGCTCAACGTCCATTAGAACTCCCCCTCTCATCTCTTTAAGAGGGGGAAATTCTATTAATTATGCTTTTTTACGCAATTGATTATTAATCATCGCTAAATCGTATGTTAAACAAATTGGTTTACAGTTTACTGGACATGGCACGATTTGAGCTTCAATCTCAAATACGTTACGAAGCGTTTCACTTGTCATAACTTCATCTGGCGTTCCTTGTTTCATTAACTTTCCAGCTTTTAATGCAATCATATGATCAGAGAAACGAGAAGCATGATTTAAATCATGAATAACCATAACAATCGTTCTGCCTTCTTCTTTGTTTAACTTCTTCAGTAAGTTTAATACTTCAAGTTGATGAGCCATATCTAAGTATGTTGTTGGTTCATCTAACACGAGTAAATCTGTTCCTTGTGCAAGAGCCATCGCAATCCATACACGTTGACGCTGACCACCTGATAAAGCTTCTGCTGGACGATTTGCGAATTCTGTCATCCCCGTCACTTCAAGTGCCCAATGAATGTAGCGATAATCCTCTTCTTTCAATGTTCCAAATCCTTTTTGATGAGGAAAACGTCCATATGAAACAAGTTCAAACACAGTAAGGCCTGTTGGCACTTCTGCAGTTTGTGGTAAAATCGCCATTTTCTTTGCGATTTCTTTCGTTGGCTGTTTCTCAATTGCTTTTCCATCAAGATAAACAGTACCTCGTTTTGCTTTCAAAATACGAGAAGCCGTTTTTAATAATGTAGATTTCCCACAACCATTTGGTCCAATAATCGTTGTAATTTGCCCTTCCGGAATTTCAACTGTTAATCCATCTATAATTAACCCTTCATTATAGCCAACAGATACCGCATCAACTGCTAAAGTTGCCATACAAAAAGCCTCCCTTTATTTTGTCCTCATAAGTAAATATATGAAATATGGTGCGCCAATTACAGAAATAACAAGACCGACCGGTATTTCTGAAGTTGGTAACACACTTCTTGAAATTACATCTGCAAATAAAAGCAAGAACGTTCCTATTAATGCAGCTGTTGGTAACATAATTTGATGTTTACCACCAACGAGGCGTCTCGCTAAATGCGGAGCCATTAAACCGATAAAACCAATTCCGCCCGCAACAGCAACAGATGCACCAGCTAAACAAACTGCAATAAATAATAATTTACGTCTTTCCTTTTCTACGTTTACACCAAGGCCAACTGCTGTAGAGTCGCCTAAATTCATTACATTTAATATGTGTGCTTTACTAATGGCAAGTGGTAAGAAAATAACCATCCATGGGAGTACACTTAGTACGAACTTCCAATCTGTTCCCCATAAACTTCCTGCCAACCAAATCGTTGCAAAACGGAAGTCGTTCGATGTCATCTTCATAGAAAAAATTAAACTAACAGCACCAAATCCGGCTGCAACAGCGATACCAACAAGAATTAATCGAGTGGATGAAACGCCTTCTTTCCATGCCAGTAAATAAATAATAACCGCTGCTAATATCGCACCAACTAGCGCGAAGAATGGCAGGATAAATACAGATAAAAATGTACCAGTTCCAACTTTTCCAAAGAAAAAGTAGACGAATACAACAACTGTTAATCCCGCTCCGGCGTTAATACCTATAATACCTGGATCAGCAAGTGGGTTTCGTGATAACCCTTGCAAAATTGCACCTGACATAGCTAATGCAGAACCAACTAATATAGCAATAACCATACGTGGCATACGAAATTCAAATAAAATAACAGATTGATCTTCTGCACCTAATCCAACCAATGACTTTAATACATCTATTGGAGGTATTTTAAATGTTCCTGTATTTAAGCTTACTAAAAATACAGCAACAATTAATCCTACTAAAATCGTTAAAATAGAAACGTTCTTTTTTGTTAAGACGCTCGTCCTCACATTTTTCCTCTCCCTTCGTTACGTGCTAAGTAGAGGAAGAATGGGACCCCAATTAGCGCTGTAATTGCCCCAATTGGCGTTTCAAATGGTGGATTAATAATACGAGATAACATATCTGCACATTCAATTAATAGTCCACCTAAGACCGCAGAACATGGGATAACCCATCTATAGTCTGAGCCTACAAGGAAACGAGTCATATGCGGAATTACAAGTCCAACAAATCCAACCGATCCTGCCATAGATACAGCAGAACCTGTTAACACAAGAACAAGTACTATTCCGATAAATTTAATTAATGTTGTATTTTGACCAAGTCCAATCGCAATTTCTTCACCAAAGCTTAAAATTGTAATATATCTCGACATCATAATTGCTATAGCGAGACAAACGAGACCAATCGGTACTAACATATTAATACTTTGCCATTTCACTCCAGCAACACCGCCTGCATTCCACATACTTACCTCTTGGGCAAGGTTGAAATACAGTGCAATTCCAGATGAAATTGCCCCTAATAAAGCACTAATTGCTGAACCAGCTAAAGCTAATTTCACAGGCGTTAATCCACCTGGTGAAGAGGAACCCACACCGTATACAATGCTCGCACCAAACGCAGCTCCAATAAAAGATGCGATAACAAACATTAAATAAGGTGAATTAGGGAAGAATGCATACATAATTGCAATTCCGAATACAGCCCCATCTGTAATCCCCATTAACGATGGGGATGCAAGTGGATTTCGTGTCATACCTTGCATAATTGCTCCTGATACCGCTAAAAAGGCACCTGCAACTACGCCCCCTATTGCTCTAGGCATGCGAAGTTCTTGAATTACATTATGATGCGTTATAGACCCATCAAACTGAAATACAGCTTGCCAAACAGTCTTTAAACTAATATCTGCTGCACCAAACGAAATAGAAACTGCCATGCTTAAAGCTAACAAAATTGTGCCCGCTATTAAAATAATAGAAGCAACAAGTGGTCTGCTCTTAATCTCTTTAACATTCACATCTTGCTGTTCTATACTCCTTGCGCTCGCTTCCATCCCTCAACCATCCTAACCAACAACATATATTTAATAAAATGAAATTTATTCTCAAATAGTAATAAAAAAATTAGGTGAATTGACATTCTCGTGATAATGATTCTCAGAATCAGACACTTTCTATTCTACCTACCACGTCAAAAGACTGTCAACCATTATTTTGAAATACGAATTCATACACAGCGCTATCTTATGGACATAAAAAAAGAAGAGTAATCTGTTCACTCTTCTTTTTCTTACTTATTTAACTTTGCTTCAATTTTTACAATTAATTCGTCTTCTGTTGGAGCCGCAACTGGACGATTATTTACAAACGCGAATGATTTTTTACGACCAGGGCCACAGTAAGACTGACATGCAACCTCAATCGTTGCACATGAATCTACTTTTTTTAACTTCGGAATCAACGTTTTAACGTTCGTTGCCTGACAATCATCACACACACGAAATTCGTTTCCCATTATATATAACACTTCCTCTATTTTAAACTTTTCACAAGTACATTCAAAAATAAACACTAAATGGTATTTTACCGCTCTTTGAGGCTCGTTGCAAGTCTCCCAATATGGCTCTATTCCTATATAAGGCTACCTATTATTTATATTTTCTACTTCAAAAGCTTCCATTATTCAAAGCAAAATTTCTTCTCTTCATTAAAATCTACCATATTTTTAAAAGCTTTGTATAAAAGCTCTTTTTTTTGCCCATTATAAAAATAGGAAGTTCATAAAAAGAAAGGGAGTTGAATCTATGAAAGTAAGACAAGATGCTTGGACGGATGAGGATGATTTATTGCTTGCTGAAACTGTACTCCGCCATGTTCGTGAAGGAAGTACACAATTAAATGCATTTGAAGAAGTTGGAGATCAATTAAATCGTACATCAGCCGCTTGTGGTTTCCGCTGGAATGCTGTTGTTCGTTATAGCTATGAGCAAGCTCTTCAACTAGCAAAAAAACATCGTAAAGATAAAATGCGTGCTGCGGGCGGTGAACAGGCAAAAAAACGTTTGCTTTATACACCACCAGCTTCAGGAGCGATAACTGATTATGAAGAACACGTACCGTTACCATATGAAACAGCTGTTCAATATACAGAAGCTATTCCATATCAAGAGCCGACTGTTCCTGCTCCAAAAAGCCCAATAACAATGCAAGATGTTATTTACTTTTTACAAACAGTTGGATCTTCAAATATAAAAGTAACCGCTCTTGAAAACGAGAATACGAGATTGAAACAAGAAATTAAAGCGCAAATCTTGCGAAATGAAGAACTAGAAAAGAAACTAGAAAAATTAGAACAACAATCTCATACTGTACAAGAGGATTACGAAACACTTATGAATATTATGAACCGTGCTCGTAAATTAGCAGTAATGGATGATGAGGAACGCTCACAAACATCTTTCCGCATGGATCGAAACGGTAACTTAGAAAAAATTGCAGAATAAAAAGGATGCATGCAATGCATCCTTTTTATTCTTTCACTTTATATCCGAGAAAACCCCTTTCTTCATTTTTTGCTATAATAGAGGTTGTCATTTTATCCCGCATTAACGGGCAGTAAGACCCCCACCTCAAAATTCAGCTGGAGCAAAGAAGTTATGTGGGAGATCCACTGCCCGTAAATGCCCGATTGGTTCAACTAATAATCAGTGGGGGATGAACAAAACCCCCACTGATTAAAGTTTCACTTTATAGATAAGGGGTTAGTTATATGAGCAATTCCCGTTCGATTTTATCTCAGCCAGAGTGGCGTATTGCGGATCAGTCTAGTTTAGGACCAACTTTCCATGCACTTCAGTCATTCGCAATGGATGACACGTTATGCACAAGTATTGGAAATGGTCTATCCGCTGCAACAATGCGCTCTTGGGTTCATCACAATACAATTGTTCTTGGCATCCAAGATTCACGCCTACCACATTTAGAAGAAGGTATTTCCTTTTTAAAAGAAAACGACTTCAATGTTATCGTTCGTAATTCTGGTGGACTTGCTGTCGTACTTGATGAAGGTGTTTTAAACATATCACTTTTATTCCAAGAAACAGAAAAAGGTATCGACATCGATCTTGGATACGATACGATGTGGCATTTAATTCAGGAAATGTTAAAAGATTATAATGTTACTATCGAGGCAAAAGAAATTGTTGGTTCTTATTGTCCTGGTAGCTATGATTTGAGTATTCGCGATCAAAAATTTGCTGGTATTTCTCAGCGTCGTATTCGCGGAGGTGTTGCTGTACAAATTTACTTATGTGCGACAGGAAGCGGATCTGAGCGTGCCGCACTCGTTCGTGATTTTTACAACATAGCAATTCAAGGCGAAGAAACACGATTTACGTATCCTGAAATTGTGCCGAGTACGATGGCTTCACTATCTGAATTACTTGGCGAAACAATTACAGTGCAAGATTTAATGATGCGCCTTTTAAAAACGTTGCAACAATTCGCTCCAAAGTTAACACCATCTCAGCTAACCGTAGATGAAGTTCCTTTATATGAGACGAATTTACAACGTATTATTGACCGTAATAATAAGGCACTTGGTTTAGAAAAATAAAAAAGACCACCCGCATTTCAAAAGAAATAGGGTGGTCTTTTTTATTTTTAATTTACTATAGAATTAAAGTGCTTGAGCTGCTGTAATTAAAGCTAACTTGTACACTTCTTCTTCGTTACATCCACGAGATAGATCATTTACAGGCATGTTTAAACCTTGTAAGATTGGTCCTACTGCTTCGAAGTTACCTAAGCGTTGAGCGATTTTGTAGCCGATATTACCAGCTTCTAGGCTTGGGAATACGAATACGTTAGCATCACCTTTAATTGTAGAACCTGGAGCTTTCTTCTCAGCTACAGATGGTACGAACGCAGCATCGAATTGGAATTCTCCATCTAAAGTTAATTCAGGAGCCATTTCTTTTGCAATGCGAGTTGCTTCTACAACTTTTTCTGTTTCTGGAGATTTCGCAGAACCTTTTGTAGAGAAGCTTAACATAGCAACGCGTGGGTCAATACCGAATAGTTCAGCAGTTTTCGCACTTTCGATACCAATTTCAGCTAAATCTTGGCTGTTTGGTGCAATGTTAATTGCGCAATCCGCGAATACATACTTCTCTTCTTCACGTACCATGATGAATACGCCTGAAGTTTTTGTAACGCCTGGTTTTGTTTTAATAATTTGAAGTGCTGGACGAACTGTATCAGCTGTAGAGTGAGCTGCACCACTTACTAAACCTTGTGCTTTGCCCATGTATACAAGCATTGTACCGAAGTAGTTTTCGTCTTTAAGGATTTTACGAGCATCTTCTTCTGTTGCTTTACCTTTACGGCGTTCAACGAAAGATGCTACCATTGCATCCATCTCTTCGTATGTAGCTGGATCGTAAATATCAACGCCTGCTAATGTTAAGTTCATGCTAGCAGCTTTTGCGCTAATTTCTTCTTTATTACCAACTAAAATTGGTTTTACTAGCTCTTCTTTTGCTAAACGCTCTGCAGCGCCTAAAATTCTTTCATCAGTTCCTTCAGGAAGTACGATAGAAATGCCTTTTCCTTGAACTTTTTCTTTTACTGCTGTAAATAAATTGCTCACGAATAAACCCTCCTACAAATGTTAAAAACTCTACCTTTAAGAATACTTCTTTTCAGCTATATTTTAAACTTATAGCTCCCAAAAAATAGATAAAATGAAAATGATTATATTTTCATAAAATTCAGCCGAGAAATAAAGCCTACTTAATCCTTATTTTCTCCCGTTTTCCAGTAAATATAAATGTGACAGTTTTATGCACCCAAACTTTATTTAGATGTTTTTAATCCTATATATGCTATAGTTAACGTGTAAAATATCATTAACTGAGGTGAATAGAATGAGTGAAGCAACAACAACGTTAGATGGCTGGTATTGTTTACATGATTTACGTTCTATTGATTGGGCAGCATGGAAAACATTATCTAGCGACGAACGCGGACAAGCAGTGTCTGAATTTTTAAATGTCGTTGAAAAATGGAATGAAGTAGCTACTGCAAAAAAAGGCAGTCATGCAATGTATACAGTTGTTGGTCAAAAAGCAGATATTATGCTTATGATCTTACGTCCAACAATGGAAGAGTTAAATGAAATCGAAACAGAATTAAATAAAACAACATTAGCTGAATATTTAATTCCTGCATATTCTTACGTATCTGTTGTTGAACTAAGCAACTATCTTCCAGCTGATGAAGACCCATACCAAAACCCACAAGTCTTAGCTCGCTTATATCCTGAGTTACCGAAAGCAAATCACATTTGCTTCTATCCAATGGATAAGCGTCGCCAAGGTAATGATAACTGGTATATGCTTCCTATGGATGAACGTAAGAAACTTATGTACAGTCATAGCAAAATTGGTCGCCAGTACGCAGGTAAAGTGCGCCAAGTTATTTCAGGATCAGTTGGATTTGACGATTTTGAGTGGGGCGTAACATTATTTGCTGACGATGTTCTTCAATTTAAGAAACTTATATATGAAATGCGCTTCGATGAAGTAAGTGCTCGCTACGGTGAATTTGGAACATTCTTTGTCGGAAACATTTTACCAAGCGAAAAAGTAACAACATTTTTACACATATAATATAAAAAAGGAACGAAATTCGTTCCTTTTTTGTATTACCCTCTACATTTACCTGCAAAAACCTTCTTTTCTCTGCAAATTCGAACAAAAATCGCCAAATTCTTTTCAAATTTCTTGTAAGATTGTAACCTCTTCACATCCAAATTTATGCTAAAATGGTACGAGCTATATGCTAATAACGATGCGAAGGTGATAATGTATATGAAGAAAATCTTGTCTATTTTACTAGCGTCTCTATTGTCATTTTATTCCTTAGGAGTAACAACATCCCATGCGGAAGAAAAAATACATATAGAGGCAGCTGCTGCACTTCTATTTGATGCAGATACAGGAAAAATACTGCATGAACAAAATCCAGATGAATTACTAGCTATCGCTAGTATGTCAAAATTAATTGTTGTTTATGCCGTATTAGAAGCAATTAAAGAAGGAAAAATCACTTGGGATACGAAAGTAAATATTTCTGATTACGCTTATGAAGTTTCACGTAATAATGAATTCTCTAACGTACCGTTCGAAAAGGGACGCCAATATACTGTAAGAGAATTATATCATTCTATCGTTATCTTCTCTGCGAATGGATCTAGTATTGCTTTAGCAGAATTACTTGCAGGAAGTGAACAGAACTTCTTAAATCTTGCAAATGAACATGCGAAAAAACTAGGGTTAAAGAAATATAAATTTGTAAACGCTACTGGGTTAAACAACGCTGACTTAAAAGGAAAACATCCTGAAGGAACTGATCCGAATGGAGAAAACTCCATGTCAGCCCGCGATATGGGTATTCTTTCAAAAACAATTATTATAAAGTATCCAGAAATGCTAGAGGATACAAAACAAAGATTTAGAAACTTCCCAGATAATCATCCGAAACCAATTCGTATGGAAAATTGGAACTGGATGTTACCAGGTGCTGCTTTCTCTTATGAAGGAGCAGATGGTTTAAAAACAGGAAGTTCTGATACCGCTGGATATGGATTCACTATTACAGCAAAACGCGGTGATTTACGTCTTATTTCTGTTATTATTAAAACGAAATCAATGGACGAACGTTTCACAGAATCTCGCGCATTAATTGAATATGGATTTAATAACTTCGAAAAACAGAAATTAAAAGTAGATAAAAATAACAAAATTTCTGTAGTAAAAGGAAAAGAAGACTACGTAACAGTTGCACCAGAAAAAGAAGTGACAGTAGTTACTGCAAAAGGTAGCAAACCATCTTACAAAATTTCAGCTGAAGTAGATAAATCGCTTGCTGAAGATGGACATTTAGTTGCTCCTATTAAGAAAGATGTAAAAGTAGGTTCAATCGTTTTAGAATCAACTGATAAATACGGTTTCTTAGACGGAAATAAAAGTATGAAAGTTGCTGCAAAAACGACAGAAGAAGTAGAAAAAGCAAATTGGTTCGTGTTAACAATGCGCTCCGTTGGTGATTTCTTCTCAAACTTATGGTCTAAAGTATTTTAATGATAAAAAAAGCTAGCCCACGCTAGCTTTTTTCTTTTCCTCTCAAAATGTAAAACTTTGCTTGGTTGTCATATCTGAGTCCTTTTTCTCATACGTATGAACTAGTAATTGTTCCACACTTCATCTAGAAAAAACCTCTTTCCGAAGGGTATTCCAAAAAGAGAGGTGACACATAATGGGTGTTATCGCGCATACAGAAGAAGATGTAAAGTTATTAGCTAGACTCATGCGTGCCGAAGCTGAAGGAGAAGGTCAACAAGGCATGCTAATGGTTGGAAATGTCGGTGTAAATCGTGTCCGCGGAAATTGTTTGGATTTTAAAAAAGTACGGAACTTACGTCAGATGGTTTATCAAAATCCTGGTGGTTTTGAAGCTACTCAAAAAGGGTACTTTTATCAACGAGCACGAGAACAAGACATTGCCTTAGCAAGGCGTACCATTCAAGGACAACGTTTTTGGCCTGCAAATTTCGCTTTATGGTTTTTCAGACCTGAAGGTCCTTGCCCACCAACTTGGTATGACCAACAAAACTCTGGACGTTTTAAAAAGCACTGCTTCTTCCAACCATCCGGTGAGGATTGTCCAAGCGTATATTAAGGAATGAAAATGAGGAGGGATTTTTGAATGGCACAGCAACAAAATCCATACTATGGAACAGGTTTTTATCAACCATCTGGAACTTATGTACAACCGCAACAGATGAACCCACAACAGCAGCAACAGCAGCAACAGCAACAAGCAATGCAACAACAAGCTGCTCAGGCTCAATTGGCAGTTTCTCAAGGTATGTTGCCACTAGAGCAATCGTATATTGAAAATATCCTTCGTTTAAATAAGGGTAAGCCAGCTACAGTTGTAATGACTTATGAACGTGGTAGCTCGCTCGGTACACAATCTTATACAGGGATTATCGAGGCAGCTGGCCGTGACCATATCGTTATTAGTGAGCCGAAATCTGGAAAGCGCTTTTTACTACTAATGATTTATTTAGATTATGTAGAATTCCCAGGAGAAATTACGTATTTACCTGGTCAACAAGCGACTTATGCTCCAAGACCATAAAAAAAAGCTGGCAAATGCCAGCTTTTGTTTTTTATAACCCTTTTACAACTGCAGTTCCGACTAAAATCCACGCCACAATAAACGCCACACCACCAAGAGGTGTAATTGGGCCAAAGAATTTAATACCTGTTGTACTTAATGCATAAAGACTGCCTGAGAACATAATAATCCCAGCTACCATAAGCCAACCTGCAGTGCTTAAAAGTGATGATTGCATTTTGTCCATTAATAGAGCAACTACAAATAAGCCACCTGCATGAAACATTTGATATGTAACGCCCGTCTTCCACACTTCTAACATTTTTGCAGAAATTTTATTTTCTAAACCATGTGCTCCAAAAGCCCCTAATGCAACAGATAGCCCCGCTGCAATACAACCTAGTAAAAAGAAAATTTTCATCTTAATTCCCCTTTTTATTTTTATCATAAGCAATTTTCACATATAATCCAAACGATTTAATCCTTAAAAATCAAATAAAGAATTACCATTTGCACCTTCTTCTTTTATATACACAGGTTCTCCAGAAACTGGCATAACCGGTTGAACTGTCGTTATAGGCTGGGATCCGATTACTTGTGATTGAACTTGTGGTTCTCTATACGTAGCAGGCTCAACTTGTTCATCTAATAATAAATCACATAATGCACGCACAACTAATAAATGCTCTTTTGATTTTTGTCCTTCACTACTTTTTGCCTTTGCAATTTCACTCGCCATTTTATTTAAAACCTTATCGCTAGATACTTGCATTCCTTGTCACCTCTTACTTTGTAGTTCTTTCTCAAATTGCCCCAGTTTCTCTACTGAACCAAATACTATTATCATATCATGTTCTTGCAGTTTTTCCTGCCCCGTTGGATTATGGATAATATCCCCATCTCTTAAAATCGCCAAAATCGTTACATCAAATTGATTTCTCACATCACTCTCTATTAACGATTTACTGGCTAAGATAGAACCTTTTCCAACTTGAATCTCTTCAATTACAAATGATTGCTCTATTCCATACAACACTGTATCAATATAATGAACTGTCAACGGATTCGCAATACCTTTCGCTATATGAATTCCCGCCATACTAGATGGATTAACAACCTTATTTGCACCAGCGCGTCGTAATTTCTCTTCTGTTTCTGGCTTTTCAGCTCTTGCTAAAATTTTAATTGCATCGTTCAGTCCTCGTGCGGTTAACGTAATAAATACATTTTCAGCATCGTTTGCTACAATGGCAACTAGACCAGCCGCCCTTGAGATTCCAGCATTATGTAATACTTGGTCTTCAGTTGCATCTCCATGTACATATAAAAGTTTTTCCTGCTCCAATATACTTTCATCTTTATCCACAACTACAAATGGAATTTTCTTTTCCTGTAATTCATGTACAACTTGAAGCCCTACTCTACCGCAACCACATACTATAATATGATTTTGTAACTGTGCTATTTGTTTATCCATCTTCTTCCTCCGCACTGCATGAAATAAATTCCCCTCAATGATCATAGCTGCCACTACCCCCATTGCATACGTAACGATCCCGACACCAACAGGTATAATAAGGAGCGCAAAAAGTTTCCCTGCCTGTGTTACAGGCACTACATCACCATATCCGACCGTTAATACAGTAATCATCGTCATCCAAAATGCTTGAAACAAGCTAATCTCTTCAATTGTCATAAATCCTAGCGTCCCTAGAATTACAACAAATGTCATACATATAACTGCTATCCATAATTGCTTACGTGCATTCATATTATATTTCAACTCTTTTCTCTATCTACAATCTTTGCCAAAGGAAATGAAATACCTATATACTAGAAACGGAATCTATGAAAGAGGTTGATATAATGAAGCTATTTCTTTCTGCCTTACAATGGGCACTATTTATTTTAGCTGGGAGTCTTATTGTACCAATTAGTGTCGCAACTAGTTACGGCCTTGATGGCACTGAAGCTATCGCGTTTGTACAAAGAACATTATTTGTTCTCGGTTTTGCCGGCCTACTGCAAGCTATATTTGGGCATAAACTTCCTATTCAAGAAGGTCCCGCAGGCCTTTGGTGGGGAATTTTCTCCCTGTATGCAAGTTTAGGCGTCGTACTATTTGGATCAAGCAATGAAACACTTAAGGTCCTTCAGTACGCTTTCCTACTAAGCGGAATTATTTGTATTATTCTTAGTGTTTTTGGACTTATCGATAAACTAGTTCGCTACTTTACACCTACAGTAATTGGAACGTATTTATTCCTTCTTGTCGCACAACTTAGTGGCTCCTTCTTAAAAGGGATGTTTGGCCTTGATGGACAACATACAGAAGTACAGCCACAGGTATTTATTCTTTCACTCATTGTTATTTTACTATCTTTTTTCATTATGAAGCTACCTATTATTGGACAATATTCCGTTCTTTTCAGTATCGTCTGCGGCTGGATATTATTCGCGTGCTTCGGATTATCTAATCCAGTAACACCTGTGACAGATATAATTCGTCTTCCATCTCTATTTGTTTTCGGAATGCCTCGCATTGAATGGAACATGGCAATTACGGTAGTTTTCGTCACACTATTACTTCTAACAAATATGTTAGCAAGTATTCGTGTTGTACAAAAGGTTGTTTCTAAGTATGAAGAAGATGCCGCCCCAGATCGCTTCAAACAAGCTGGCATTATAACAGGAATAAATCAATTACTAGGCGGCCTATTTTCAGCCATTGGTCCTGTTGCCATTTCTGGATCCGCAGGATTTATTGCAACGACAAATATTTATAAGCGCCTTCCATTTATATTAGGGTCAAGCTTTATTATTTTCGTTAGTATATTCCCAAAGATTACTTCATTTTTTGCAGCAATCCCCGTCGCAGTTGGATATGCTGCTATTTATCCTGTATTCGCAAGCATGATTGGTCTCGCTTTTCGTGAATACGACACTGTACAAAATAAAGAACGATTATTTAAAGTAGCAGGTCTTTCAATTTTTACAGGAGTTGGAGTTATGTTCATTCCAGCAGGAGCGTTTTCTACGTTACCACCATTTCTAGCATCCTTTTTGAGTAACGGTCTCGTTCTTGGATCTGTAATGGCTATTTTGCTGGAAATACTATTTTCTCGTTCAAACGAAAAACAACTATCGTAAATTGGAAAACTTCCATTATTGCACTCTACCTTTAGAGTTGTTACGATAATGATAAATTATCATGGGCAACACGCTCATGATAATTTATACTAACAATGCAGAACTTCTCCTAATTTCATGTAAAGAGGTTCGATGTCTTACTATATATTCCCCAATATCTTCATAAAAATTTATTTCTATTCCAACAAAGAAAGGAATTTTCTATATGACTTATAAAATGATTGTTTTAGATTTAGATGATACTTTATTACGCGATGACCATACAATTTCACCTCGTACGAAAGAGGCTTTAATGACCGCACAAGAGCAAGGAGTTAAAGTTGTACTTGCTTCTGGACGTCCAACGTTTGGTATGCGCAATGTTGCAAAAGAACTTCGTTTAGAAGAATACGGCAGTTTCATTCTATCCTTTAACGGCGCAAAAATTATTAACTGTAAAACAAATGAGGAGATTTTCAGTAGTACACTATCTCCTGAAATCGTTCACAACCTATTTGAAATTAGTAAAACTGAAGATGTATGGATTCATACTTATATTGGCGATGATATCGTAACAGAAGAAAATAATCCGTATACTGAAATTGAGGGCGAAATTACTGGTATGCCAATTATTGAAGTTGATAATTTCAAGGCTGCTGTTAAAGAGCCTGTAGTAAAAGTATTAATGAATAAAGAAGCTGAACGCCTTGTTGAAGTAGAAAAGAAACTACAAAAACAACTAGAAGGCCAATTAAGCGTTATGCGCTCTAAACCATTCTTCTTAGAATTCACTGAATATGGTGTTACAAAAGGAACGAGCTTAAACCAATTAATTCAAAAACTTGGTATTAAACGCGAAGAAGTTATCGCAATGGGTGATAGCTATAATGACCAATCGATGATTGAATTCGCTGGTCTTGGTGTTGCAATGGGCAATGCACCAGATGATATTAAAGAAATTGCAAACTATGTAACAGATACAAATATGAACGATGGCGTTGCTAAAGTTGTAGAGAAATTTGTACTAAAAAGCGAAGCGCTTGTTTAATATTTTCATTCATAAAACCTATTTGAAGTCAAATACTTCAAATAGGTTTTTATTTAAATCACATTGCTTTTGTGACTATATTTTGAACTTTGCACTATTCTCGTAGTGTAAAGTTTCTTTTTGTATATAATGAAACAAAATAGACTGTTTTATTTTGAAAAAGAATACAAATTTACTATATACAAGCATACGTTAAAGGAGGCTACTTCATGTTATCTACACCAATCGGACGATTAAGAGCAATCGGCTTAGTTGAGGGGATTTCTTTCCTATTACTATTATTTGTAGCAATGCCATTAAAATATTTCGCGGGATTTGCCACAGCCGTTAAAATTACAGGTATGGCTCACGGAGTTCTATTTATACTATTTATCTTTGCGGTAATTCAAGTAACAATCGTACACCGTAAATCAATTTTATGGGCACTTGGCGCACTTGCTGCATCAGTTATCCCATTTGGTACTTTCGTACTAGATGCAAAACTAAAAAATGAGCAGTAATAGTAAAAAGGTAGTTAACAATTGTTAGCTACCTTTTTATCGTTTATATATTCGGAATTTGCCAATCGATTTCTCTATCACTCATATTAGCTAAAATCGTATTTACTTTAGAATACGGCTTACTGCCAAAGAAACCACGTCTTGCTGATAGTGGACTTGGATGTACAGATTCAATAATATGGTGATTCGTATTCATAATTAACTTTTTCTTCGCCTGCGCATGGCGTCCCCATAATATGAAAATAACTGGTTTTTCACGTTCATTTAATAGCTCAATTACGCGATCTGTGAAATGCTCCCATCCTTTCCCTTTATGGGAATTCGCCTCACCTTGACGAACTGTTAATACAGTATTTAATAATAATACCCCTTGCTCTGTCCACTTTATTAAATAGCCGTTATTCGGAATTTCATAACCATATTCATCTCGCAGTTCTTTATACATATTTAACAATGATGGTGGTGTTTTCACACCCGGTTGTACAGAAAAGCTTAAACCATGTGCTTGATTCGGTCCATGATATGGGTCTTGTCCTAAAATAACGACCTTTGTATTTTCATAACTTGTATACTGAAGAGCGCTAAAAATATCTTCTTTCTTTGGATAAATCACATGCTCCTCATACTCTTCTTTTAAAAAATCAGCTAAAGCTTGATAGTATTCTTTCTCAAATTCTGGCCCCAGTAATGGTCCCCAATCATTCTGCAAAATGTTTTCCATGCCTTCACTTCCTATCCACTTAATTCACCATATCTTGCTTTGTAAATACTACAAATGAAATGATAAGGGAAACGACTGCCCAAACAGTTAAATTTATTAACGAAAACCCCATCGACAATCCTTGTAATGCAGGCAATTTCCCTGATAAATAATCCGTTAACGATAAGTTGACACTAAAAATGTATTTCGCACCTTCCCAAGACGTTGCAAAAGAACTTAAAATACCGCCAGCAATTAATGCAGCTAACATAACTCCCATACCAGCTGGTGTATTTCGAATTAAAACAGAAACCATAAACGATATAGTTCCTACAACAATGGCAACAAACCAAGCTAATCCGTACGCCATTAAAATATATTGCCACTGCGGAATAAGATGTACAAAGTTCGTATTTAATGTCTCCTTATCAATGACGAATCCTGTTAAAACAGGCAAGTTCCATCCCGAGTATCCAAATACAAGCCCCGATAATCCGTAAGCAAACACACCGACAAGAAGCAATATGAGCGAAATGAAAAATAGCATCGTCACATATTTACTAAGGAGTATTTTCCAGCGCCGAATCGGCCTCGTCAGAAGCATTTTCATCGTACCATCGCTTCGCTCTCCTGAAACGATATCAATGGCGACAATCATAACGAGCAATGGAATAAATAACGTTATTCCTTGTTCAATAAACGCCCTCACAAATGTTGGTGCCCCTGGCGCAGTCGGATTAATATTATGATCTAAATAATATTGTTGCTGTTCCACCCTTACTTTTAGCCAATCACGCCACTCTTCTGGCAATCTAGAATTGTTCAAGCGGTTCTGCGAATCAACAATCTGTTGCTGTAATGATATTTTCCAATCGGTCGTACCAAGCCTTTTCTGCGTCGTTTCTATTTCACGATACTGAGCATACACAAAAAGCGGAATCAAGATTGCTAAAATTAGCATGACAACAACAATCCGTTTCTTACGATAAATCTTTTCTGATTCATTTAAAACTAGATTCGCAAATTCACGCATGTTGCTCACCCCTTGTAAGTTCAATAAATAAATCTTCTAGCGTAAATACAAGCTCTTTGACGCTATGTACATCTATTCCGTTTTCTACAAAGTGCTTATTCCAAACACTAATAGACGCAACATCCATACGACATAGTAAACGCTCATCTTCTATACTAACTTCCTCTATCCCTTCAGCAGCGTCTAACATGTCTTTCGCTTTGGAAATTGGTGTAACGACCCATTCCACACGATCACTCGCTGTTTTGATCAACTCTTCAATAGGTGCAACTGTTATCATTTTCCCTTTATGAATAATAGCAACACGGTCGCATATCATTTGCACTTCGCTTAATAAGTGACTCGAAATAAATACACTCATATTTTCTTCTTTTACAAGCTTATGTATAAATTCTCGCAGTTCCCTAATCCCAGCTGGATCTAAACCATTCGTCGGTTCATCTAATATGAGCAATTTAGGGTTTCCAAGAAGCGCCTGTGCAATTCCGAGACGCTGCTTCATACCAAGGGAATATGTTTTTACCTTATCGTGAATACGCTCATCTAAATGAACCATTTTTGCAATTTCAATAATACGTTCATCTGATATATCACCAAGCATGCGCGCAAATTGCTTTAAGTTTTCCCATCCCGTTAAATATGTATAAAGCTCTGGGTTTTCAACGATACTTCCAATTTGACGCATCGCTTCTCTGAAATTTTCCTTAATAGAATAACCACCAATAGAAATAGTACCTTCTGTCGCTTTAATCAGTCCGACTAACATTCGAATTGTTGTCGTTTTCCCAGCTCCGTTTGGTCCTAAAAAGCCAAACACTTCTCCTTGTTTTACATCAAATGAAATGTCTTCTACAAGTGTCTTCTTTCCAATTACCTTCTTCACGTCTCGTACGGAAAGTATCATCGTCATTTTATCCCTCCTTGTTCTAGTTTTAGTTTACTTACGACGTTTTGGACTAATCGCTCTGCCATATATGTGTAGCCTACTTCATTCGGATGAAAATGATCGGAGTATAATAAATCTTTACCGCGGTTTTGGAATAAATCAAATGTCGGTGTAATATACACATTTTTATCATTTAATGCTAACTTCTCTAAAGATGCATTCCAGTCTACAACAATGTTTGAAGACCCTTTTAAATCTTCTACATCCTCAAAAGGATTGTATAAACCTAGCCAAAAAATAGGACTATCTGTGTTTAATTTACGAATTTCTTCTATAATTTTCTTTGCTTCATTTTGAAACGTTCCCGTATCAGGACGATACGTCTCTAAATCTATCTTTCCGAGCGATTCCCATCCTGGGAACAAATCATTTCCTCCAATTGTTAAAACAATTACATCTGCTTGCTTAATTGAATATTGAGCTCCGCTGCTTTCAATTTGTTTTAATAAATCGGGCATTTTCGCACCACTAACTGCCAAATTGGTTAGTGCCACTTTTTGTTTATAATCTTTTTGTAAATCTTCTTTCATTCGTCCAATATAGCCAATTCCTTCTTTATCACCAACGCCGCGCGTTAACGAATCGCCTAAACTAACTATTTGTAACGTTCCCGTTTTCTTTTTCTCTTTTGCCACTACGTCAGTCTTCGTAATTAATTTTGAAGCTTTCGGATTTAATACATCATTCACACCCGAAACAAAACCGTATGCAAATAAACAGAAAGACGCAATTGTAATGAGTAGAATTACTTTTACTAATTTTGATTTCATATCAAAACCCCTTTTAGCCCCTATAGATTGTCCATAATTATACCAAACGAATTTTCGAAAAGCGATTCTCG
Source organism: Bacillus cereus (assembly GCF_015071065.1). Taxonomy (GTDB): domain Bacteria; phylum Bacillota; class Bacilli; order Bacillales; family Bacillaceae_G; genus Bacillus_A; species Bacillus_A cereus_BA. The sequence goes on from NZ_VOVA01000009.1 coordinate 43,218, forward strand.
CACCTTCTCTATTATGTCGTTTCCCTATCTACCAAATTTGGTAATAACTCTACATGTTTCACCTCTATTTCCTCATCATTAATCTTTTCATATAATAATTCAAATGCCTTTACACCAACATTTTTACTAGAATGCGAAATCGTCGTAATACCTAATATATCTGCCACCTCTTGATCATCACATCCGATAATCGTAATATCCTCTGGGATACGAATTCCTTGTTTTTTCGCCTCCGTTACCATTCCTGCAGCAATATGATTGCAAGATACAAGAAATGCCGTCGATTTTACAGACATACGAGCCCATTCCCTGACTACATTGCGCCCATCTTCCACCGTAAAACATCCTTTAAACTTCCAGACATCTAACGGTGTTACAGCAATCTGTTGAAGTGAATCTTCATAAGCTTGTTTCCTTCTTTGACTATTAATGCTGTTACTTCTTCCAATGCAATATCCGATACGTGTATGACCAGCATCCATTAAGCTTTTCATTCCTTGTGAAAATACCTTGTAGTAATCAATATGTACACTCGAAATGAAATTCGAATCTATTTCCTCACACATCACAATTGGACCAAACTTCGTATACTCTTCAAGTTTTTCCTTACTATTTGTCCGTGAACATATAATTACTCCATCAAGCTTTTTCATTTTTAACATATGTAAAATTTCAAGCTCTTTTTCTTCGCTATAATTTGTCTGGCAAAGCATCATATTATAATTGTTCTTTGCGGTTTCCTTTGATATCCCCCCAATAATGGCACTGTAATATTGATCATTTACGTGCGGTAATAATACGCCAATTACATTCGTTTTTCCTTTCACTAAATGAATCGCATTCACATTTTGCGTATAATTCAATTCTTCTATAATCGCTAAAATTTCTTTTCGTTTCTGTTCATTCACGTACGGATGATTATTGAGTACACGTGAAACAGTTGAAACCGATACCCCAGCAAGTTCAGCAATCTTTCTTATATTAGTCATCTCATTTTCCCCTTCTCGCAAAAATTCTCCCTTGACCTGGTAAGCTTTCCACAATATATTCTTTCCTAGCAAATACATTTTGAAAGGATATACAACTATGCTTCGATTCAAATTAAAATATATATTTTTTATTGGCGGTCTACTCATTCTCGCCCTCGGTATTAATATGATGACGACAATTACTTCCTTTGGACTTAGCCCTTATGATTCCTTCTTTATTGCACTATATCAAAATTTCGGGATAAGTATTGGTTTTTGGATTTTCATGATTAACTTTGTTTTTACCCTGATCGTACTCTTTTGGGACAAAAAACAAATTACAATCGGCACAATTGTCACAATGATTCTTATTTCTCTTTTTGTTGATTGGGTTGGTTCTATTACGACCATTATGGACGCTATCCGCTCTCTTCCAAAATATATAACACTTATTTGCGGCAATCTATTCGTCGGGGCTGGGATCGGTCTTTACGTCTCTACAAACCTTTGCGCGGCACCTCAAGAGGCTTTCGTTTTAACTGTTGCTGAGAAAAAGAAATGGACATTTAGAAGAACAGAAATTTCATTAGCTTTTTTATTTTTAACATTAAGCTTCTTATTAGATGGACCAATCTATTTTGGAACAATTATCTTATCCTTTACAACAGGTTGGATTATTCAAGCATTTATTCAAGTTGGTACGCAGATTTTAAATAGAAAAAAACCTATTAAGCAAGCCGCTTAATAGGGTTTTTCGTTTTATCCCGCTATTTGTGGGCAGTAAAACTCCCACCTCAAAATCCAGCGAATGCAAAGAAGTTAGGTGGGAGATAACTGCCCCTAAATGCCCGATTGGTGAAGGCTAATAATCAGTGGGGGATGGACAAAACCCCCACTGATTAAAGTTTCACTTTATGATAAGAGATACTACTTAGCATCTCCTTCAATTCGATAGTTTGCTTTCACACAATCTATTTCTTCATACGATTGCAATGTATGTAGAATGTACTCATAATCCGCAAGAGAAGCACGATGCGTCACAATTACAATTTCTGCCTTCCCTTTCTCTTCAAGTGGCATTTGAATAATCTTTTCAAAACTAACACCGCGCTCAGAGAACAATGATGTAATTTTTGCAAATACACCAATTTCGTCTTTCACATGAAGTCTTAAAAACTTTTTCACAACAATTTCATCTGGCTCTTTTAGTACCTTTTTATACTGCGGGGATACCGCACTATTTCCGTTTACACCTAGCCTAATATTTTGCATTACAGCAACTAGGTCAGAAACAACAGCTGTCGCTGTCGGTAAGCTTCCTGCACCTGGTCCATAAAACATCGTTTCCCCTACCGCCTCACCATACACATAGACAGCATTATATTCATTTTGCACTGCCGCAAGAGGGTGTGCATTTGGAAGTAAAGTTGGCTCAACTGTGACCTCTAATTTTTCACCATCGCGCTTTGCAAGACCAATTAATTTAATTGTATAGCCTAAGCTCTTACTATATTCAATATCTTCTGCTGTAATAGAAGTAATTCCTTTTACCTTCACATCTCCAAGCTCTACATTTGTAGAGAAACCGAGAGTAGCCAAAATCGTCATTTTTCTTGCCGCATCTAAACCTTCTACATCTGATGTTGGATCTGCTTCTGCAAATCCAAGCTGCTGAGCTTCTTTTAACACGTCGTTATATGCTCTCCCTTCGTCTGACATTTTCGTCAAAATAAAATTTGTCGTTCCATTTACAATTCCCATTACTTTCGTAATAAGATCTGAAGAAAGTCCTTCTACGATGCTTCGTAAAATTGGAATCCCTCCAGCTACACTTGCTTCGTAAAATAAATCAGCCTTGTTATCTTTTGCTACCGCTAAAAGTTCCGCTCCGTGTAACGCCATTAAATCTTTATTTGCAGTCACAACGTGCTTCCCGCCTTTTAAAGCTTGTAAAATATATGATTTTGCATCATCGATCCCGCCCATTACTTCGATGACAACATCAATATTAGGATTATCTAAAATTTCATTCACATCTTGTGTTAATAGAGTAGAGGGTACCTCTATCCCTCTCTCTTTCTCAATGTTTTGCACCAATACTTTCGTTACTTTCACAGGACAACCTACTTGGTGTATAAGTCGTTCTTGATGATCTGTAATAATACGAACTACACCACTACCAACTGTCCCAAGACCTAATAAACCAACTTGAATTTCTTTCATAATACTGTCCACCCCTCAAAAATTGTGTTTAGATGAAATTATATGAGTAAAAAAACTGAAAAACAATATATTTTGAACATTCGGAAAAATAAAGGGTAATTTTTACAAAGAAAACGTTACCACGTGTTACACAATCTTTCTTTACAATATATAAGGGGTTTCTTGATACACGTAATAATTCAACCAATTAGAGAATAATAAATTCCCATGACTCCTCCACCTAACAAGTGGTTTTTCATTTGGATTATTATGCTTAAAATAATTTTTTGGCACATCAATATTTAACCCTTTTTGGCGATCTCGTTCATATTCTTGCTTTAACGTATCACAACTATATTCGCTATGTCCGAGTGCGAAAACTTGCCTTCCTTCTTGCCCAATAACAAGATGAACACCCGCTTCTTCAGAGTTTGCTAATAATGTTAATTCCTTCACCCCTCTAATATCACTCTCTCGTACTTCTGTATGACGGGAATGCGGGGCAAAAAATAATTCATCAAACCCTTGTAACAATTTCACATGTTGCGCGCGAACCTCATGTTCAAATACACCAAACATTTTTTCCGCAAGAGGATACTTCGGCACACCATAGTGATAATACAAACCTGCTTGTGCCCCCCAGCAAATATGAAGCGTCGATGTTACATTCGTTTTTGAATACTCCATAATACGTCCAAGCTCTTCCCAATAATCTACCTCTTCAAAAGAAAGAGTTTCAACTGGTGCTCCTGTAATAATGAGTCCATCAAACTTTTCATTCTCAATATCACGAAATGTTTTATAGAAGCTCGTTAAATGGTCCTGCGCTACATTGCGAGACAGATGCGATTCCATATGAAGTAAATGAACATCTAATTGCAGCGGTGTATTTCCAATTAAACGAAGTAATTGCGCCTCAGTTTCTTGCTTTGTGGGCATTAAATTTAATATAGCAATTTTCAAAGCACGTATATCTTGTGTTACTGCTCGCTCCTTCGTCATTACAAAAATATTTTCCTTCTGCAATACTTTGCGAGCGGGTAAATCTTTATCAATTATGATCGGCATGTTGTTTGCCTCCGACTAGCGCCGCTTCTAAATCTGCAATAATATCAGAAACATCTTCTATACCGACCGATAAACGGATTAAATCAGATGTAACGCCAGCTAAACGCTGATCTTCTGCGCTTAATTGTCTGTGCGTCGTACTAGCTGGATGTATTACACAAGTTCTTGCATCAGCTACATGCGTTACAAGCGTTGCGAGTTTTACATTTGCGATGAATTCTTTTGCTGCTTCTAATCCGCCCTTAATACCAAATGTTAAAACTCCACTAGCACCTTTTTTCAAATACTTTTGTGCTAACGAGTAATTTTCATTACTATCTAGCCCTGGATAATTCACCCATTCAATGCGATCATGATTAGCAAGCCACTTAGCAACTTCGAGAGCATTTTCACTATGACGCTCCATTCGTAAATGCAATGTTTCCAGGCCAATGTTGCTAATATATGCATTGAATGGGCTCATACAGTTTCCGTAGTCTCTTAATAACTGAACACGCGCTTTCACAATATATGCTGCTGCTCCAAAATTTTGAACATAGCTTACGCCGTGATAACTCGGATCAGGTTCGACAAGCTCAGGGTATTTTCCATTTGTCCAATCGAAATTCCCTCCGTCTATTACAATGCCGCCTAGAGAACTTGCATGGCCATCAATATATTTCGTTGTAGAATGGACAATGATATTTGCCCCATGTTCAAACGCCTGGCATAAATAAGGCGTCGCTAATGTATTATCAACGATAAAAGGTACTTCTAATTCTTTTGCTGCCGCTGAAAGTTCTTTGAAATTCAAAACGTTCATTGCTGGATTTCCTAACGATTCTGCATAAACGAGTTTTGTCCTATCATTAGCAAGTGCCGCAATTTCATCTGCCGTTAAATTAGGATTAAAGAACGTAACATCGATGCCAAGCTTACGCAAACTCACTCCAAATAAATTAAACGTTCCTCCGTAAACAGTTGAAGAACAAAGTAAATGGTCTCCACTACTGCAAATATTTAAAACCGCAAGCATAATAGCTGCCTGCCCAGAAGCTGTTGCAACAGCCCCTACACCGCCTTCTAAATCTGATAACTTCTGCTCAAATGCAGCTAGAGTAGGGTTTCCAATACGCGTATATATATATCCTTCTGCCTCTAAATTAAATAGTGCTGCTAAATCATCTGACGTATCGTATTTATACGTTGTACTTTGATAAAGTGGCAAAACACGCGGCTCACCATTTTTTGGCGTATAGCCACCTTGCACACAAATCGTTCCTTTCCCCCATGATTCTCCCATCTCTCATTCTCCTTTCTTTTATCCCGCTATTTGCGGGTAGTAAAACTCCCACCTCAAAATTTGGCGAATCCGAGGAAGTCAGGTGGGAGATAATTGCCCGATTGGTGAAGGCTAATAATCAGTGGGAGAGGGACAAAACCCCCACTGATTAAAGTTTCACTTTATGCAAAATAAAAAACTGCCCCTTTCCTGAAAACAAGAAAGGAGCAGTTTGAAAACACGCTCTAAAGGATCTTTCGTATCTCTCAGGATTATTACCTGCAGGATTTGGCACAATTCCGTTATACGGCTGTTGCCAAGGTTTCATCGGGCCTGTCCCTCCACCTTTTCTTGATAAGACTATGCAATTACCGTTGATTTTATAGCAATAATTTCATGATGTCAAATAGTTTTTCTGAATGTTCTAAATTAAATGTAAGAAATTCAATTTAAACAACAAAAGAAATATATTCCATATTCATTTGAAAAAGACCTTTTAAAAACTCCAATCAATATATAGAATTAAATAAGTGGTTTAACCGCGTTGGTTTCAAATTTTCATGAGATCTCAATATATTGAATAAGCCAACCCCTCAAAAAGATACTATATATATTCAATTCATTTCACACTAGCATATTTAATCCTTTCTACATTAAAACTTACATAACGGAGGTACAACATGACAAATAAAAAGGACATGCACTATATACTCGTCCTATATGGCCTTCTTTTAGGCTCTATAGTAGGAGCTACAGTCTGGTTATTTTTAGTTACAATAAATATCGGAATTCACTTTATTTGGGGATACGTACCTACTCTTTTCTCTTCTCCCCCTTATTACACCATTTGTGTAACAATCATCGGTGGTATCCTCGTTGGTTTAACACAAAAATACTTCGGTACATATCCACGCCTTATGCCGGAAGTGATGGCTGAATATAAAAAAACAGGCAGAATTGAATACAGTTTTGTACATAAAGCTACTTTAACTGCGATTATCGTTTTAATATTTGGAGCTAGTTTAGGTCCAGAAGCAGCACTTGTTGGAATTATCGGTGGACTTTGTACATGGGTAGGAGATCGCTTTAAATTTGCTTTAAAGGGAATGAATGAACTAACAGAGGTTGGAATTGGTGCTACTTTAAGTGTAATTTTTAATGCACCATTATTCGGTTACTTGGCTCCGAATGAAAATGAGGGTGAACAAATTAACGAATTTTCTAAAGGAAAAAAAGCAATTGTATATTTAGCTACCACTTTTGCTGGTTTTTCCGTTTATTTATTGCTTAGTAAATTTGATAATCGTGGATCCTTTATTGTTGATTTCGGGGAAGGCTCTCTTTCTCTTAATGAATGGATCGCCTTTCTACCACTTGCTAGCATTGGTGCTATAGTTGGTTTCTTTTATTTCAAATTAGAATTCACATTAGAGAAATTAATCCACCCCTTCAGGGAATACAAGGTATCACTTGGAATTATAGGCGGTATTTTATTAGGAGTTACAGGAACTTTTCTCCCGTATACGTTATTTTCAGGGGAACATCAATTAAAAGATTTAGTCGTTGAATGGAGCCATTTATCTTTCTGGGTACTACTTCTTTCAGGGGTTTTAAAATTATGTATTACTGCCGTTTGTTTAAATACGGGTTGGCGCGGCGGACATATTTTCCCAATTATATTTGCTGGATCAAGTATCGGATATGCTATAGCTTCTATTATCCCTATAGATCCAATAGCTTCTGTAGCCATCGTCACGACAGCCATTTCAAGCTATGCATTAAGAAAACCAATAGCTATAACATTACTATTACTCATGTTTTTCCCGCTCAATTTATTATTACCGATGCTCGGGGCGGCGGCAATTGGTAATGCATTTCCGCTTCCTAAACATAATGAAAACAAAAATCTTAATGAAAATATGGAATGAAATATAAGTAAGCAGTAGGGCTTCTTTAGCCCCACTGCTTACTTATATTTATAAACTCAACTTTAACCAATCATGCAACTCATCAAAATTTCGCACCTCATAAGTCGGCACAACCCCGCTATTATTTAATTTCTTTTCAGGATTAAACCAGCAAGTATCTAATCCCGCTAAATGTCCTCCCTTAATATCTGCATTTAACGAATCCCCAATAATAAGTCCTTTCTTAGCTGAAAAATTAGGAATTCTTTCAAAAACGTAATCAAAATACTCTTTCATTGGCTTTTGAAATCCTGTATCTTCAGAAACAAAAATATCTTTAAAAAGCGGATGTAATCCCGCGTTACGCAGACGTTTATCTTGTGTTTTTGAAACACCATTTGTCACGATATATAAATCATATTTACTTTGATTATTTTGTATAAATTCAAAAGCGCCCTGAATAAGTTGATTGCCTTCTTCTAAATAACTTCGATAATTTTCTTCAAATAGAATTCCATCAACTTCTTGCCCATACTCTTTAAATAAAGTTGAAAACCTTGTATTTACTACTTCATCTCGATTTATTTTCCCTTCCTCAAACGCATCCCAAAGCCCTTTATTTATTTTTTTATAATGAGATTCAATTTCAGCTGTTAAAGGAATATTTTTCTTCTCAAAAAGCATATGTAGTGCTGTTTTTTCAGCCTTTTGAAAATCTAATAGCGTATCATCTACATCAAATAATAATGTTGTATATCTTTTCATAATCCTCTTCACACTCTCTTTTCTACAAAAACTATTTTTAATAAATCGTATCATTCTTTCTTGTAAAAATAATAGGAGATATCTCATACTAAATATGAGGTGAAAACATGAAAATTAACAAAAATGGCGAAGAAATTCATCATTATATACAAACATATAACTTCCAAACACTCTTTTCATTTGATGTTTTACCATATACAGAAGTACACTCTTTTCAAAAAAAAGAAATAATATGTAGTGAAGGGACTGATATTCCTTATCTCTATTACTTAATTTCTGGAAAAGCGAAAATACGTATGACGCATAAAAATGGAAAAGTATCCTTAATTAATTTTATTAAGGCGCCTTCTTTTATCGGAGAATTAGGATTAATTGGTGTGGAATCTGCAACAAAGGGAATTGAGGCGATAGAAGATTGCACTTGTATAGCCCTTCCGCTTAATAAATGTCGTAATCTCCTATTACAAGATGCAATTTTTTTGCAGCAATTATGCAAATTTATTGGAGAAAAAACAATTACGCGAACGGAAAATTATGCTAAAAATTATAGTTATCCGTTCGAAAATCGATTAGCTGCGTTTATTTTATTAACTGAACAAAATAATTGTTATATCGAAAAACATACAGAGGCCTCCGAATATTTAAACGTCAGTTATCGCCATCTCCTATACGTGCTAAACCAATTTTGCCAGCAAAACTACTTAAAAAAAGAAGGAAGAACCTATTACATACAAAATCGAATGCAATTAGAGAAACTGGCTGATGAACTTAAAATATAAAAAAAGCAGCATTAACGTTTACATGTTAATGCTGCTTTTTTTGAGTGACGATTATGTTTTTAATTAAAATTTACTTGCTACTTTAACTGCTTCTTCAAGACCTGATGCAATAATCTCTTCTGCTTTATCTGGGAATTGGTTATGTCCTTCAATGACTACTGTTTCCATGTTTGTTGCGCCGAAGAAGCCCATCATGCTTGTTACATATTTAACAGCCATTTCTACTTCAGCTGCTGGTCCTTCAGAATATATGCCGCCACGTGCATTTAATAACGCGATCTTCTTATCTCCAATAAGTCCAACTGGACCTTCTGGTGTATATTTAAACGTTTTACCAGCACGGTTTAAATAATCAATATATGTGTGCAGTACCGCTGGAATTGTTAAGTTCCATAACGGGAAACCGAAAACTACTTTATCAGCTTCTAGGAATTGATTTAAATACTTATCAGCAACTGCTACTACTTTTGCTTCTTCTTCTGTTAAATCAAATCCTCTACTTGCTTTGAATGTACCATTAATCATGTCTACGCCTACATATGGTAATTCTTCTTTATACAAATCAAGTTCCACTACTGTATCATTTGGATGTGCTTCTTTATAACTTGCTAAAAATGCCTCATATAATTTCACACTTACTGCTTGTTCCGCCGGGCGGTTGTTCGCTTTTACGAATAAAACTGTTGCCATTATTTTTTCCTCCTACTACTCACTCTTATATTATTATATACTCCCAAAAAGGGTATCTCTTGTAATTGTTGTTTTGTTGCTTACAAACATATTCTATCTTTATATCAAGACAATTTCGTCCTCACATAGACGTATTTTTCCATAAAAAAAGTCCACCTTCTAAAGGCGAACTAGGTCTTACGACTTTTGTCTTATACAATTCCGTTTTTCACTGCATATAATGCTGCTTGTGTGCGATCGGATAAATGTAACTTACTCAAAATACTACTCATATGAGCTTTTACTGTTTTTTCTGTAATAACTAAAACAGAAGCGATTTCTTTATTACTCATCCCCTTCGCCAATAGCTGCAATACTTCATTTTCTCTCGCTGTTAACACACCCACTTGAACGGAAGGTTCTTCTTCTTTTTCTTCCTCCGGTAAAGTTTGAGAAAGAAGGGCATTTGCTATATCCGGATGTAATTGAATATTACCTTTATACGCGCTTCGAATAGCTTCAACAAGCTGATCTGGTTCTATATCTTTTAAAATATAACCACTCGCCCCTGCTTTTAGTGCTGGCAATACATGAGCTTGATCAGAAAAACTAGTCAATACAATTACTTTCACGTTTGGATATTCTTTTTTAATACAAGCTGTTGCCTCAATTCCATCCATCTCAGGCATATATAAATCCATTAATACGACATCTGGGCTCGTTTCGCCTACTTTCACCAACGCGTCTTTCCCATTGTTTGCTTCACCAACTAATTCAAAGTCTTCTCGTGTGCTTAAAAAAAATGCCAATCCTTTTAAAACAACTGTATGATCATCAACTAACAATACTTTTATTTTCACAAACTTCCCTCATTTTCACATCATAATGGTACATTTACTTTTACACTCGTTCGTTTCTTGCTACTTACAATTTTAATTGTTCCACCAACTAATTCTACTCTTTCACGCATCGTAGTCATACCGAGTGATTTCTTCTCTTTTATATCCTTTTCTACAAACCCATTTCCTTGATCAACTATTTCTAATGATACATTTTTCTCCGTCACTTTAAAATAAATCGTCGCTTCCCCTACATTCGCATGCTTACTTACGTTATTTAAAGCTTCTTGTCCAATTCGCCATAGCGCCTCTTCTACTACACGTGGCAAATCACGCACACCTGTAACTTGTTCCCGAATTTTCAATCCTAAACTTTCACCATATTGCTTTAAAGCTGGCAATAACCCCTTCTCTAGTCCTGCTGGGCGGAGTTGCCAAATTAATGTCTTCATTTCTTTTAAAGCACCCTGTGCTAATTCACGCATCTCATACAAAGACTGATCTACCTTTTCATTTTGACCCTTTAAGACAGCTTCAGCGCCTTTCGTCATAAACGTTAATGAAAACAACTTTTGTGAAACAGAATCATGTAAATCTCTAGCTAAACGATTACGCTCTTCCATTCGTACGAGTTCGCGGCGTTTTTCATTTAATCTTAAGTTCTCTATCATTAATGAAATATGATTTGCTAACGCTTGTACTACATCTATCGTATTTATATCAAATTCTCCATTATTAGAACTTACACTTAATACTCCAAATATATGATTTTGGATATGTATCGGAATAGCGATAACTGCCCTATTGGGATGCTCTATATTACCAACCTGACGCTTCAACAAGACAGACTCTTCTTTTTCCAACGATTCCTGTGCTGCTGCCCTCAAATCATCTTGTAGTTCACCCTTCTTATAAGAAGCTCTCACAGCTAGTTCATTTTCTTCTCTAATAAAGAATGTAACTTGCTCCCATAGAAATAAGCTCCCTATTTGCTTTACAATCTCCTCAGGTAATGCATTAAATTTATGAATTGTCCTTAAAGCTTGAATAAAGCGTTCTAACTTTACATAATAATGAGCTCTTCTCTTTTCATTTTCATACAGTTTTGTACGCTTTAATGCCGTTCCAATTTGAAAGGCCACTGATTGTAATAGTACTAATTCTTCTTCAGAAAAATGCGTTTTACCTGGACTAGCCACATTTAACACGCCAAATTCATCTTCTCCCGCTTTTAGCGGTACTGTCGCATGATGTACAATCCCTTCTGTATCTCCCCAGTTGTATTCAATCGCATTATTAATTCTCTTACATTCAATAATATTAACTGCTCGCTCTAGTTTTCCTTCCACAAAGCGGTGTAAGCACCAGCAATTCCCCTCACACATCGGTCGTTTATTTTCGAATTTCAATCCCTCTGGTAATTGGTAATCAATTAATTTTGTATATCTACCATTTTCATCCGCAAGGAAAATCCATCCTGTCGTTAAGCCAGTTACATTCAATAGCTTTTCCAGCACAGCTTGAAGTACGTGATATGTATCATTTGAGGTATTCAACGTTTCTGCAATCTCTTTTAATATAACTAATTCATTTGTACGATTCTCTTGAAACATAATTCGTCTCCTACATACAAGATTTTAAATAGTACTTAACATAAATCATCTACTTTTCACTTTGTACTTATTCGTAACATTGATATAATAGTGAAAACATAGTTTTCACTATTATATCACTTGAGGGGGCTTTCATAATGACATTAAATAAGGCACTTACAATCGCTGGTTCTGACACAAGTGGCGGTGCTGGTATACAAGCAGATTTAAAAACATTTCAAGAACTTGGCGTATATGGGATGACATCACTGACGACAATCGTAACAATGGACCCACATAACGGCTGGGCACATAACGTATTCCCAATCGCAGCTTCTACATTAAAACCACAATTAGAAACAACAATTGAAGGCGTTGGCGTAGATGCTTTAAAAACGGGTATGCTTGGATCAGTAGAAATTATCGAAATGGTTGCGGAAACAATTGAAAAGCACAATTTCAAAAATGTGGTAGTTGATCCTGTTATGGTATGTAAAGGAGCGGATGAAGCGTTACACCCTGAAACAAATGACTGCTTACGTGACGTTCTTGTTCCAAAAGCATTAGTTGTAACACCAAACTTATTTGAAGCTTATCAATTAAGCGGTGTGAAAATTAATTCTCTTGAGGACATGAAAGAAGCTGCAAAGAAAATCCACGCTTTAGGTGCTAAATACGTACTGATTAAAGGTGGTAGCAAACTAGGAACAGAAACTGCTATTGATGTATTATATGACGGAGAAACATTCGATCTTCTAGAATCAGAAAAGATTGATACGACAAATACACACGGTGCAGGTTGTACATATTCTGCTGCAATTACAGCAGAACTTGCAAAAGGAAAAACTGTGAAAGAAGCAGTAAAAATTGCTAAAGAATTTATCACGGCAGCTATTCGTTACTCATTCAAAATTAACGAATATGTAGGCCCAACTCATCATGGTGCATATCGTAAATTCGTTGCATCGAAAGAACTTGTCTAATAGATGAATAAAAACACCCACAGAGTTCATACATTGCCTCTGTGGGTGTTTTTTAATAAGCTTTACGTCTTCTGGTCATCTTATCTTTAAGATACAGAACTGACCCTATTTCTACCATTTTTTTTTGAGTAATATAATGCGTCATCAGCCGCTTGAATAAATTGATCTGGCGACTCTTCATACTCTGAAATTCCTACTGAAACCGTAATTTTTATTTTTGTTCCATTAAACAATTGAAATGAGTGTTTTTCAACAACTGTACGAATTTGCTCCCCCATACGAATTCCATAAGCTATTCCCTTCTTCGGTATCAAAAGCGCAAACTCCTCTCCACCCTTTCGAAAAGCCAAATCCGGAAATGTTGACATTTCTCGTAAAATACGCCCTATTTGTTTTAACACTTCGTCTCCTGCAGGATGTCCATACGTATCATTTACATACTTAAAGTGATCAATATCTATAAGTAGTAAACAAAGTGAATCATTTTTCATACGCTTATTACTAATATGACGATTCATCTCTAAATCAAACTGCCTTACATTTCCAAATCCTGTTAAAGCATCTATCGTTGCATAATGCTTCATCGTTTGAAATAATTCATTCGATTGCAATACATATTTTGTACTTAAAAACGTGATATAGCCTGTAACAATACTAGAAAATAAATATAACCCCATTATGTAGGGATCTTTAATTAACCATATATATAGCGATGGGATTAGAATAGATAAAATATATGTATGTAACCATACCCACTTTTCTCCTAAGGAAATCTTCATGTGTGAAATAAAGATACTACCTATCCCTATCGCAATGAGTGTATAAAAAGCCACTTGAGAAGCTAAGGAATAATCCATAAATAATAGCCTAGTTACTAAAATCATACCTACTGTTATAGTACTGGCTATTGGTCCTCCAATTATAACGGCTAGAATGACAGCTAAGTAGCGTAAATCCAATAGAATATTACCAATATGAACACCGAAATACATTAGTAATATACCTAATATTCCAGTAAAAATACCTATTACACATTTCTTCCAAAAAGAGAACCCTTCTTTTAACGGCTTATCTCTTAAAAGCTGACCTCCAATAAAGATAAAGGAAAGAATAATTGTTGTGTTTACAAATAAATCCCTTAACATAAAATAATCTCCCTACTTTTTCGTCTATACCTTTCCTTATTTTATTGTATACGAAATCCCTATAATTCCCAAAGCTTTTTATTTCTCTTTTTCTGTTCCACGTGAAACAGAAAAAGATAAAAAGGGACGAAATTTCGTCCCTTTTTTATTAACAACATCGTGATATCTTTCCGCCTTTTGCATTAAATCTAGCTTCTTGTGCCTCAGCAAAAAATTGCTTTTGACATAGAATTTTCTCTTCTGGATGATGTACTTTCATATGATTTACATACGTTTCATAACTTGGAACCCCGACAAGTAAACTAATAAATTGCTTTCTCTTTCCCCATACGTTCCGTAAACTTTTAAGCATAGTTCCTCGACTCACTTTCATCTCTTGGAATATATGGTGCCTCTTTTAACGGCATCGGCTTATTTCTTAATACCTGAATCCAAATTCGAAGTGCAGAAATTAATACAGCAATTACAACTATCATAAAAATTCCACAAAGTGCCGCATCAATATAGTCATTAAAAATAATTTGCTTCATTTGCGCAACGTTTTTAGCTGGGGCTAATACCTTCCCGTCATCTAATGCTCCCTGGAATACTTTCGCATGTGATAGAAATCCTATTTTTGGATTTTCATGAAATAACTTTTGATAACCAGCTGTCATCGTTACAATAAGTAATCCTACAGTCGGAATAAGCGTTACCCATACGTATGCCTTTTTCCCCATTTTGAATAAGATTGTCGTTCCAAGTAATAATGCAATCCCCGCTAACATTTGATTTGCAATACCGAAAAGTGGCCATAACGTATTAATTCCACCAAGAGGATCTACCACCCCTTGATATAAAAAGTACCCCCACCCTAGTACACATAGTGTTGTAGCTACCACATTTGCTAATGTTGAATCTGTTTTCGCAAACGGCTTATATACATGACCTAAAATGTCTTGAATCATAAATCGCCCCACGCGTGTTCCAGCATCAATCGTTGTTAAAATAAATAGTGCTTCAAAAAGAATAGCAAAATGGTACCAAAATGCCATCATCGCCGTGCCGCCCATTACTTGCGAAAATATATAGGCCATACCAATTGCTAATGTTGGTGCACCACCTGTACGTGATAAAATGGTCTGTTCTCCAACATTAACAGCAAGTTCTTTTAATTCATTCGGTGTAATAGAAAACCCCCATGAAGAAATAACTTGAGCTGCTTGTGATACATCCGTTCCAATTAGCGCTGCTGGGCTATTAATTGCAAAATAAGTCCCCGGTGTTAATACACAAGCTGCAATCATCGCCATTGCCGCTACAAACGACTCCATTAACATCGCTCCATAACCGATCGGCCTTGCGTGGCCTTCTTGCTCAATCATTTTCGGCGTCGTACCTGATGAAACGAGAGCGTGGAATCCCGATACAGCACCACAAGCTATTGTAATAAATAAGAACGGAAATAAACTCCCAGAGAAAACAGGCCCTGTTCCATCAACAAACTTAGATACTGCCGGCATCTGCAAATCTGGAGCTACAATTAAAATACCAATTGCTAACCCAAGTATCGTCCCTATTTTTAAAAATGTACTTAAATAATCACGTGGTGCAAGAAGCATCCAAACTGGTAATGCTGATGCAATGAATCCGTAAACGATAAGCATAATAGCAATTGTCTCACCACTAAAAGTAAACATACTTGCAAGTGTCGGATTTTCCGCCACATATTGTCCTCCAATAAGAGATAAGATTAGTAGAACAATACCGATTACTGATCCTTCTCCTACTCGCCCTGGCCTAATGTAACGCATGTAAACTCCCATTAAAATAGCAATTGGAATCGTTGCTGCGATTGTAAACATTCCCCATGGGCTTCCAACAAGCGCCTTCACAACTACTAAAGCTAATACCGCTAATAAAATGATCATAATACCTAAAATACCAATCATTGCAATTAATCCTGTAACAGGACCAATCTCATCTTTAATCATTTCTCCTAATGATTTACCATTACGTCTCATTGAAGCAAATAAAATTACAAAATCCTGTACAGCTCCAGCAATAACTACCCCAACAATAATCCAAATTGTCCCAGGTAAATACCCCATCTGCGCCGCCAAAATCGGTCCTACTAAAGGACCTGCCCCTGCAATCGCAGCAAAGTGATGTCCGAATAAAACCCATTTATTTGTCGGAACATAATCCTTGCCATCATTTAACGTATGAGCAGGTGTTTGTCTATTATTATCTAGGCCAAAAACTTTCCTCGCTATAAATCTACTATAAAAGCGATAAGTAATCGCATACACTGATACAGCTGCAACTAATAGCCATACAGCATTAATTGTCTCACCTTGCGATAACGCTATTACACCAAAAGCAGATGCTCCTAGCGCTGCAATAACTCCCCAAAGTAAAATTGACTTCAATGTTTTCACATACAATCCCCCCATTATTACTTCTTAGTGGAGATTGTACTAAATTTTCTGAATACTTTACTTAAATCCTCCTTATCATGAAGGATTTTTAGATTATCATGTTAAAATTCTCTCATTACTTGTCACAGTTCAATTTTATTTCGAAGTCGTTTTACATAATTGCGGCTTACTGGAATCGGTTGCTCATCGTACCTGTCTAAATGCAAATTATACGTGCCATTATAATAAGGTTTAAGTTCTTGTACATATGACATATTAATTAAATAGCTTTTATGTACACGTAAAAAATCATATGCATTTAGTTTATTTTCTAATTCCTGGAGTGTGTATGTTGAAATATAATGATTATTCGTTGTATAAATTGAAACGGTTTTGTTTTCCTTATTTTTACTTACATATACAATATCCTCCGGGAAAATATATCTAATCCCCTCATGGCCTTCTATCGGCAGTTTACGCAGATGACTCTTTGCTTTCTCACCTTGTTCTTTTCCCATTTTATATAAAATGAATTGTAAATCTTCTTCACGAAATGGTCGTAATAAATAATAAAACGCTTGGAAACGAAAAGCTGTAATTGCCTCTTCTATATCCTCACCAATAAAAATAAATTTCGTATAACAATTCACTTCTCGTAACAAACTCGAATATTCAAAACCAGTACCATCCATTAATTGCGAATTTAAAAAAACAAAATCAGGTGTATGTTTTTTCATTATTAGCAAAGATTCTGTTCCAGTTTCCGCTTCAAAACATTCTACATTTCGAATGTTTTCAGTAAAGTTCTCAACTAATTTTCTTCGCTCTTCTGTTTCTCCCATGATAAGTAAGATTTTCATTTATCCAGCCACCTAATTCCTTTGTCCATATGTCTTGTGGTATACATTCGCTTTAGTAAGAAACAATCCCTTTTTCTTACTATACCATTATTTATCTAAAAAAACAGAAAAAAGGAAACCACTTTGGTTCCCCTTTTCTGTTATCCCGATTGGTGCGGGCTAATAATCAGTGGTTGATGAAAACACCCACTGATTAAAGTTTCACTTTATACTAATTCCCTCTGTTTCGTTTCTTGACCAAGTATAACTACAGCAAGTGCCCCAATTAAAATTGATCCACAGAAAATCGTAAATATTAGTGATAGTGAAGCTTGTGAAGCAACTAAATACCCTACTAATAGTGGTCCAAGAATGCCACCAATACGTCCAAATGCCGCTGCCATTCCTGCACCTGTACCACGAATAGTTGTTGGATATTGTTCAGGTGTATAAGCGTATAATGCACCCCAAGCACCTAAATTAAAGAAGGACAGTAACATACCCGCCACTATTAATGCTGTTAATGAATCCGCAATTCCGAACACATAAGCACTACATGCTGTACCAATTAAATACGTAACCAATACAAATTTACGACCAAGACGTTCAATAAACCATGCAGCTGTGAAATATCCTGGAAGTTGAGCTAAAGTCATAATGAGTACGTACTGAAAACTTTTTATTAAACTAAAGCCTTTCAGTACCATTACACTAGGCAACCAAAGGAACATTCCATAATAGGAAAAGACAACACAAAACCATAGAATCCATAACATAATTGTTGCTTTACGATATTCTCCAGACCAAACCGATTTTATATTTTCAATAACAGATGGCCTTTTTGCAACCTTTTGGAACCTTGGAGAATCGGGTAAATTCCATCTTAAATATAAAGCATATAACGCTGGAACTGCACTTAATACCATAGCAACTTCCCAACCGTATTTAGGAATAACAAAATATGAGATAAGAGCTGCGATTAACCAGCCACCAGCCCAAAAGCTTTCTAATAGTACAACTATTTTCCCACGTTCGTGCGCTTCAACACTCTCCGATACAAGGGTAGATGCAACTGGAAGTTCCCCGCCAAGTCCCATACCAATTAAAAAGCGTAAAACGAGGAACATCGCGAGTGTCGTCGTTAAAGCTGTTAAGCCACTACCAATAGAAAATAGTAATAATGTAATAATAAAGACCGATTTCCGTCCTATTTTATCTGATAGTATCCCAAAAATGAGCGCCCCTACAGCCATACCAATTGAGTTAATACTACCTATCCAACCCATCTCTTGAGTACTTAATCCCCACTCTTTTTGCAACGCCACTATTACAAATGAAAGCATTCCAACATCCATTGCGTCAAATAGCCAGCCAAGCCCTGCTATACCAAGTAGCTTTCGCTTCGAAATTTCTTTTACCTTGCTCACAAGAAGTCCTCCTTACACAGGTGTCTTTACACATCATTTTACATGTGTGTATTGCATAAGTAAAATACTTTCGTATAAAAAATTTTCCTTCATCATTCCCAAAAAGTAAAATGTTTATCCCGATTGGTGCAGGCTAATAATCAGCGGGGGATGAACCCCCCCCCACTGATTAAAGTTTCACTTTGTCAAAAATGAACAAATAAAAAAAGTAGCGATGTTCCGCTACTTTTTTGAACGCATTACTTCTTTTAAAAACTCGGCTAATACTAACTGACGACGCCAGCGTGTTGGATTACTACATAATCTGTAAAACCACTCTAAATGAATAGCTTGTATCCATTTTGGCGCACGCTTTACCTCTCCAGCCCACACATCTAAACTACCGCCTACTCCAACAGCCATTTTTGTTTCTAAACGATGCTTATTGTTTTGGATAAAGTTTTCTTGTCTTGGAAAGCCAAGTGCAACAAGTAATAGGTCTGGTTTTGCCTCTTGAATACGTGAAACAATATTCTCTTCTTCTTCTTGTTTAAAATATCCATCTTGTATCCCCACGATAGATGCAGCTGAATATGTCTTCGTTAAATGATTAGCCGCAGCTTGTACAACATGTGGTTTTGCACCTAATAAGAAAACAGATACTGATTTATTCTCTTCTGATAACTTTGCAAATAAATTGCTCATTAAATCAAAACCTGCTACACGTTCTTTTACAGGTGTACCAAGCATACCACTTGCTTTTACAACCCCAATACCATCAGGTGTAATTAAATCGGTATTTAGTAATGTTTTATGGAACTCTTCATCCTTTTTTGCACACATAACAATTTCAGGATTTGCTGTTACTACCTGAAAAGTATGAGTTTGCTCCAATTCTAGTTGTTCCTTTAAATATTGGACCGTTTCATCCATTGTCATTGTAGAGAAAGGAACACCTAGAATATCAACCGTTTGTACTGCCATATTTAACTATCCTCTCTATCATTAAAGGTTTTTCGCTATTAATTGCTTATATGTTTCTTTCGTATCTTCATATAATTTTTGAAGTGAGAAGTTCATAGTGGCATGCTCATAAATATGCTTGCCCATTACTGATAACTCTCCAGTTTTCCACTTATCATACGCCTCTTCTAATGCCGATGCCAATGCCTTGCCATCACCAGTTGGTACAATCCATCCGTAAGTTTCATCTGCAATTAACGGTTCGATTTCTCCTGCCCTAGTCACAATTGATGGTACACGTTGATTTGCCGCCTCTAGTAAAACTAGTGGGAAGCCTTCGCTATGGGAAGTTAACAAATTGACATGTGATGAAGCAAATAATTGTTTCACATCTTGACGATGCCCTAAAAATTCAACTTTATCATTAATCCCTTTTGCAGTAGCTAATGCCTTTAGTTCTCCTTCTAACGGCCCATCACCAACTAATAACACTTTAATTTTCTCCAATTTTGTTTGTTGTAACGCATCGAATAAAACTTCATGTCCTTTAACAGGATGCAGACGCGCTACTTGGATTGCCGTAAACACATCTTCGTCAATATTAAACATTTCCTTTTTATTATAGCCATCTGCTTTCTCCTGATCATATTCAATTCCGTTATAAATAACATGCATCTTTTCATTTGAAATACCTAATGCCGCTAAGCTTTTTTTCAACCTATTCGTTACAACAAAAAATAAATCTATATTTTTTAAAGCTTTCAAATTTAACTTAGTAAAAATCCAACCTTTTAAGCCTTGTTTAGTAAAGTCTTGAAATGGATCACTATGAATTGTCGTTACCCATTTTGCTGCGAATTTCTTCTTCATTAGAGAAACAAAGAAATTCGCCCTAGGACCGTGTGTATGAACTACATCAAATTTTTCTTTATTAATGAATTCACTTATGTTCTTTAAAATGGATAAATCATAGCGAGATTTTTGTGAAAACACATGAACTTTTATCCCTAGCTCTCTTGCTTCTTTCGCAACAATTCCATCTTCAAATACTGCTAATTCTACTTCACCAGTTGGGAACTGATCGAGAAGTGAAATAATATGTGTTTTCCCTCCCCCATCTTCTGCTCCTGCATTCATATGCAATATCCTCATATTTTTTCCTCCTTTAAATCCTCGCTACATTTCCATCTATCTTTATTTTACTGTACTAAAAAATAAAAGCTAACAAAAGTTAGCTTTTATTTTTATCATTCAATTTCTAAGTCTACAATTAGATAAGCTAACAACACTACAAAGTAAATCCCAACTCCTGGTGCTGTCAAAATATGTCCTGCAATATATGCAATACCTAGTGCTAATACTAAGCTTGCTGTAATCATTCCATATTTTATATTAAATATCTCTTTAAATCTTGTAATAAATGCTAGCAGAATTCTTAAGCCGTAATAAATAAATGGAATCATTAGTAATGCAAAGCCAATAATTCCGAAATCATAAAACAAATCATGGAAGTCCATTTCGATTAGCTTCGGATCCGGCTGCTTTTGTTCATTATATTTATAGTTACCTGCATAACCCATTCCTAATAACTTTTGTGACATTGGTGCTTCTTTAAAGAACTGCTTATGTCTCTCTTCATATACTTGACGTCCACTAAAAATAAGATTTTCTTGATTTTCTTTCTGTTGCTCTTTCTCAAGCTCTTTCTTAACTTCCGCTTCTACCTTTGCCTTTTCTTCTGGCTTTTCAACTTTATGTTGTTTTTCTTCTTTTTTAATTTTCTCTTTAATTTCTTTTTCTTTTTGACCTTGCTGTGCTACGTTTTGTTCTGATAAATAGTTATTATGAATACCCATATTTTGTGCTAATGGCGTCATTTTAAACGTTCCGATAACACTAGCTAATAGGATGACAGCAATTAACCCATTAAGTACAAGAGACTTTTTGTTTGGATTTTTTCTATCAAATAATAATTGTAGTACGATAATCCCTATTGCTGCAGCTAACGTAGCACCAATTGAGCCCATTCCTACTTTCGTACCAACTTGAATTAACGAGTAAATCATTAAAAGTGATGGAATCCAATATAAAACGTGTTTCACGCTCTTTGTTTTTTGAATAGAATATAGTACCACAATAGGGAAAATAATAGCTAAGATTGAACCTAGTTCATTACCTGCATAGAACCACCCTCGGGAACCAACTTTCATCCATTGATAACTACCAAAGTCTGTAGATGTCGAAATAGAAATAACCATAATTGCATTAATGATTAATGTAGAATATACAATACTATTTCTAACCTTATCACTAATATTCACTGTTTTTTTCAATGATTTTAAAGCTAAAATGTATGATGCAAGCATAATATATATATATAATACTTTCGCAACATATTTAACTTCTTCACTAAGTACAATAGGATTCTTAACTAGTTTATTGTTAATAAACCCTATTCCTAAAACTGCCGCTAATAATATAAGGTAAATTAAAAACTTCCTATTTTCCTTCTCTTTCGCCTGAATTAAAATGTAAATACCACCGACAGCCATAATAAGAAATCTTACCAAAATTCCAACAGTGGCATTTGACTTTAATAAAACGATGCTAAGAGACGTTAATAAATCTAAAACAGGCTGTAAAATAATAAAAAAGAGCAAAAAATGCTCAAATCTAATCCTAGCTCGATCTGCTAACATTCCAAGACCTCCATACAAAATCTTTACATTATCTTTTAATCATAGTTTTCTATCGTTTAAACACACCTAGCAATTATAACATAACTCATATTTAAATTGAGAACTATTTTTCATGCCGAAACTAGTCAAATCAAGCGTTATTAGTAATAGAAACTATTGGCCTTTAGCTATCCTTCCCTGTCCCAATAAAAACTATCTAACACCCATTGACTTATTTTCGACAACAATAAAATATTTCTTCATCATTTTATAATAATGTATAACTTTATTTATCCTATTGTAACACCCTTCCAATTAAGCCACAGCAAAAACTACAAAATTAATCTTTCCGTACTTTTTTCAATTTAATCAATTGCTACTTTCTAAACATTTTCAAACGCTTTCTTTATGTATTTCATCCGTTTTTCTACATGTAGCGAAAAGTAATTGTTATTTCCAAAACTTTAGTGTATATTTTTTCTCTGGAACATCTTTAAGAGGAAGGAATTAAAGCCATGTTATTAATCGATATATTTACGTTTCTTGGCATTATCGCCGCTGCCGTTTCTGGTACATTAGTTGGTTTGAAAAAAGATCTAGATTTATTTGGTGTCCTTTGTTTAGCTGTAGCTACTGCGCTCGGCGGCGGTATTATTCGTGATATTATGATTGGTAACCTGCCTCCTGTCGCATTTGTAAAACCCATTTACTTTTTCGTAAGTGTACTATCAGCATTATTCACATGTATGTTTTTTGAGCGCATCAATAAACTTCAAGTTGTTATTATGCTTTCTGATGCTGTTGGTTTAGGTGTATTTACAGCTATTGGTGCAAATGCAGCAATGTCACATCACGTTGACGCCTCGTTTTTAGTCGTTTCAATGGGAGTTATTACAGGTATTGGGGGCGGTATTTTACGTGACATTTGCGCTCAAGATATCCCGTATGTATTCCGAAAAGAGATATATGCAATTGCTTCTATTTTAGGAGCAGTTAGTTTCTTAATTACACATGCAATGGGGGCACACGTATTAGCTTTCTATGTTTGTTTATTAATAACATTCGTTATTCGTGTAGTCACCGTAATATATAATGTACATTTCCCAGTTTTCTTTAAAACACATGCAAAAATTAATAAAGGCCATTAAGAGAATTCTACATAGAATTCTCTTAATTTATATACAATTCCATATACTATAGAGTAATTGTATATAAAAATATATAATTACATTAGAATAAAAATGAAAACGTTTTATAAACAGGGGGAAGAATGATGCTTGGGGTTTTTAAAAAAAATAAAACAAACACCAGTATAATTGAATTAAGCAAAGGCCAACAAATCATATTTAACGTGCCTGCTAATTCTGAACTAAAAACTCAAATGGATATGCTACATATTTCAAAGGAAGATTTACAAATTGTTAAAGTATTACAGCCATTTATTTATGAGGAAATAGATTGGATAACAGAAAAATTCTACACCAACATCACAAAACAACCTAATTTAATTGCTGTTATTGAACGCTACAGCTCTATTCCCAAATTAAAACAAACTTTAAAGACACATATTAAAGAATTGTTCAGCGGGAATATGAATGAAGATTTTATTGAACAACGTGTTAGAATTGCAAAAAGGCACGTACAAATTGGTTTACATAGAAAATGGTATACTGCTGCTTATCAAGAATTATTCCGCTCCGTAATGAAGATTTTGCAAACGAAAATTTCAACGATAGACGATTTTTCTTATTCTATAAACGTAATAAACAAATTATTAACTTTAGAACAAGAACTTGTTATTGCAGCTTATGAATCCGAATATGAAAGAATCCAAAAAGAACATGAAAAAGAAAAAGAACTGACAGCTATGACGATTACACATATTGCAACAGAACTAGCGGCAGTATCTGAAAAAACAAGCTCTTCTATTCAACAGTTAACGTCTAAATCAGAAAGTATCGTAGGAATTGCAAAAACAGGTACATCATTAGCTACGACATCAGAAGAAAAGGCCAATAAAGGAAAAGAACAATTAAATCTGCAAAACAAACGAATGGAAAGCATCCAAACGAATATGGAAACTATCATTACTGATACTCGTGAACTTCTTGATATTTCTAACAAAATTAACGAAATCATTGATATTGTAAAATCAATCGCCGAGCAAACAAATTTACTAGCATTAAATGCTGCTATTGAATCTGCACGTGCTGGCGAATTTGGTAAAGGTTTTTCAGTCGTAGCGGGAGAAATCCGAAAGTTATCAGAGCAAACGAAAGAATCAATTTCCAACGTTACAAAACTTGTTGAAAAAACTAATGAACAAATTATACACGTCTCTTCTTCCGTGGAACAAATAAGCTCTCTCGTATCTGAAGGGACAGATAGTATGCATGCGACAGATCAATATTTCCAAGAAATCGTAAAAGATATGTCTAACTCTAAAGAACAAAATAAAAAAATTGAAAATGCATTAGAAACTATCTCACAAGTAATGAAGAGTATTCAAGACGATTCCTCGAAAATGGCCTTAACAGCGGATAATTTACAACTAGAACTAAACCGATAAGGCGAATCGATACAAGGTGGAGATTCTTCCTCTCCACTTTGTATTCATCTCTATCATCCATCTACAAAAAAAGAATCTAAAATGGATTCTTTTATTTTCTGAAAAATATCTTTTGGCAATAAAAATAACTCATATAAACACCAAAGCTTTGTAAAATAAACAAAGCTGGCATAATAATATTATAATATGCCATATCTACTTGAAAGAGCCTTAACGATACATATCCGGTAATTAATAATACAAACAACATATATCCTTCGTTTGGCTGTTTCTTAATTAGAAAATGTAATAACGCTATGGCCATAAATAATGTCACTACTATATATATAAGCTTTTCACATTTAAAAATAATAGAATTTATTCCCTCATCTGAAAACTGGTTAATAACTGGTTTTAACAGTTTAAATCTTTCTACTTCCATTTCTTTTAACTCTTGATCAATGTGCTCTTTTACACTTTGATTTTTGGATGTTTTTTCTTCATTTTTACTTTTTCCAATTAAAACAGATTGAACATAAGTCTGATTAGAAATCGTATACTGTGACATTCCCATCATCTTGATACCATAGCTCACACCAAAATGAGTACTATAAAACAGAATAAGTATTCCTATCATTTTTAATAGTAATTTTCGCTTCGTTGCTGATTGAAATAATTCAATTAACAGCACATATACAACTATAAAAATAGGTAAAAATAACCCCATCGGGAAAATCATATTGCTAAGCGCAAATAAAATGGCTGAAATTACCCACATATAAGGATGATCTAATCCCTTATATAAAAATATGTAACAAGCACAATAAAATAAAAATATTGCGAGTGATTCCGCCGTTAATACAGAACTCATAAATATATTTGGAATGTATAAAGCGTAAAATATTGATGCAATACGACCACACTCTTCTCCAAAGACCATTGACGCAATGCGATAAATGAAAAATGCAGTTCCTGTACAAAATAAAATATTAAATAGTTGTAAAGCGAATACCGTATCACCAAATATACGAATGATGATCGATTCATAAATAATAAAAGGTAACTGTGCTACATGCTCTATATTATTGCCAATTGCAATCTGCTTTGCAGACTCATACATAGCTTTCATATCACCTACCATTGGACCATCTACAAATAGAACTGTGATAAGTCTTACAACTATAGATATGCTTATAAGAAAAATAAGAAATTGTTTATCTGTAAAACGATATTGCAAAATTGATGCTACTAGCAAAATAAGAATAACAAAAATCACTAATACAATTGTTATACTTGTTGTACTTCCCCCAAAAAATTGCTTACTTGTTTCAAAAGCCGCCCAACAACTATAGACAAAAAATGCGAGCATCGCACCAATCATTATTTTACTGAAGAAAGACGAAAAATTTGTTTGTATATGATTCATATGTCCATTGCACCTCTATTTCCATTTATAACAAAACGATTCTATCATGAATAGGCACAAGGTTAATAGGGAATTTCTATGACAAATACATAGTCATTACTTTTTCACTTGCAATGTAAGCGAATCCTCTTTTACACTACATTTTATATACGATAAATTTTCTTTCAGTTACATGAATACAAATACAGAAATTTCAATAAAGTGAAACTTTAATCCACGGGGGTTTTGTTCATCCTCCACTGACTATTAGCCCGCAAATGGCGGGATAATCCTCTTTTGGAACACTTTACTTCATTAAATATCTAATATGAGTACTCCACTTACACATGTCACTCTGATTGAAAACAAAAAATAGGGGATGAATATATGGAAAAGAAATTCATGCGAGAATCAAAAGCAATTAAAACAACACGTGTTTTTCCTAACGATTTAAATAATCACCAAACACTTTTCGGGGGGAAATTATTAGCAGAAATTGATAGTATAGCTTCAATTGCAGCTGCGAGACATAGCCGCAAACATTGCGTAACAGCATCTATCGATTCCGTTGATTTTTTAACTCCAATTCACCAAGCAGATTCTGTTTGTTATGAAGCATTCGTATGTTATGCAGGAAAATCTTCAATGGAAGTTTTCGTAAAAGTAATTGCAGAGGATCTACTAGCAGGCGAGCGTAGAATGGCCGCAACGTGTTTCATTACATTTGTCGCATTAAAAGACGGAAAGCCTTCATCTGTACCACAAGTAATTCCTGAAACAGAGGAAGAACATTGGCTACATACAACTGGTTCAGAGCGCGCAGAAAATAGAAAAAAAGGACGTTTGAAAAGTAAAGAAATGGCTGAAGTGTTAACTTTAAGTAAGCCTTGGAATATGTAACATTAGGATTTTATCTTATACATGCACAGGGTTTTTCTTCCTTGCATGTATTTTTTATTATAATAAAGTGTTACGCCTGAGCATTTTTATTCGATGCCTGTTTCCTGAAATCACCCATCAGCTTTTCCTTTATTTTGTTATACTATTAATGGTATATTAAATAAAGTTCGTTTAAAAATAACCATAATATGATTAAGTATATAAGGGATGGTGCGGTAATGTCTATTGAGGTACCAATTTCAATACCAAAAACGTTAATTATTATTCCAGCGTATAACGAGGAAGAAGCAATTGCAGATACATTAACAAGATTATTAGAACTAAAACAGCATTTTACATCATTAAGCATTTGCGTTATTAATGATGGATCAAAAGATAAAACAGCTCAAATCGTAAAAGATTTCCCTGTTCATCTTGTTAATTTACCATATAATCTAGGTATCGGTTCAGCTGTACAAACTGGATATAAATACGCTTATGAGAACGGATATGATATTGCGATTCAGTTCGATGCTGATGGACAACATAATCCGGATGATTTATACAAGATCATACAGCCTATTGCCGATGATCAATGCGATATGGTGCTGGGTTCACGTTTTACAGAAAAAACAGCATATAAAGGTAGTATTTCCCGAAGAATCGGTATTTTTTATTTTACCGCTCTATTGAAAGTACTAACAAAACAAACATTTATGGATCCAACTTCTGGGTATCGTGCTATCAATCGAGAAGTAATTAAGATTTTTGCACACAATTATCCAAAAGATTATCCAGAACCAGAAGTCCTTATTCATTTGAAAAAGAAAAAACTTCGCATTAATGAAATATCTGTAAATATGCAAGAGCGACAAGGTGGACAATCTTCCATCACTCCCCTTAAATCTGCATATTACATGGTTAAGGTAAGTCTTGCTATATTGATGCAAAAAATCGTGAAAGGTTGATAATAAATGCATATAATTACCTTTTCATTTATCTTTATTTTATTACTATTCTTCTTAATTATTAATTCCATTCGTCGTGGGACTTTAGAAACAAAATATGCTATTTTATGGATTTTCGTTTGTATCGCAATGGCTATTTTAAGTTCTACGGATAAAATTATAAATTGGATTGGAAAACTATTAAAAGTAGAATATCCTCCGTCCATTTTATTCTTATTCGGACTATTATTCTGTTTTATCTTAATTTTTGACCTGACGAGAAAAATCTCCAAATTACACCATCAACTTGTAACCTTAACGCAAGATTATGCATTATTAAAACAAAAGTTAAAGATAACAGATAAAGAATAACTTCCTAACTAAATACTAATATGTTAAAGCTCCTTAATTTCGCCTGAAAAATTAAGGGGCTTTTATCATTTCAAATTATTTCTTTCTAATTATACGAGGTACCACAATAGAAAGTTGATTTACAAAGTTTATATGCGGTAAACTTATACAGATGTTCTTGTAATCATCTTCCTTTTAAAAGGCTTATATAAGTGTAAAACATAAAAAATTTGAGGAGATAATAATTATATGATGGAACAAAAACAAATCGTTTCAGTTGTTATCCCGCTGTATAATGCGGAAAAATACATCGAAGAGACGATGGAATCAATACTAAATCAAACATATAAAAATATTGAAATTGTAATTGTAGATGATGGGAGTAAAGATCAATCATCTTCTATTGTAAAAAATCTTGAACAGAAATATCCGGGACAATTAAAATATGTCCCACAAGAAAATCAAGGCGTTTCAGTTGCTCGTAATACAGGAATTGAAAATGCTAGCGGAGAATATGTTGCTTTTCTTGATAGTGATGATTTATGGCATCCAACAAAAATAGAAAAACAAATTGAAAGTATGCATAAAAACAACATGAACGCTTGTTATTGCGGCTATATGAACTTTTACGAAGAGACTGGGGAAAAAGTTGAGCATACGACAAACTTTATTAAAGGTGATATGACAAAAGCTTTCTTAACACATCAAGTTGTTGCTCAGACGAGCACTTGGATTTTCAAAAGATCTACCGTGATGGATCATAACATTCGTTTCACACCAGGATGTAGCTGGGGAGAAGACTTAGAATTTCTATTTAAATTAATGAGTGTAACAAATGTATGCTATGTAGATGAATATTTAACATATTATCGAATCTTATCAGAAGGAAATCTTTCTTCAAAGTATAAAGATTATGAATTAAAAACAACAAAAGAATTAGAAATATTTAATCGAATGAAAGATTGGGTTCATAATAAGTCAAAAGACTTAATCGTGAATGATTCTACAGAACTTATTGAAATCCTTGAAACTTATTTATTCCCATATACAGTCATTAACAACGCTTGTATATACATTAAGGGAAACTCTAAATTAGATAAATCACAAGTTCAACTAATCAAGAGCGATATAAATAAATATTGTCGCAAAATTTATTCGAAAAATGGAAAACGCAGCAAAAAGCTATACGCGATGCTTTGGTTTGTACGAATAAAGTTTATGTTTTCTTAAATAAAGAATACGCTTTTAAACATACTTTCCGTAAACAAAGCAAATTTACAAATAGGACGAAGTGCGTCCTGAAAAATAGAAAGGTCTTGTTCCATGAAAACAAATAAAATCCTTAAAAACGCCTCCTACCTATTTGTAGGAAATATTACTGTTCGTTTTGTACTTGCTATTGCGACCATTCTCTTTGCAAGATATGTTTCACCAGATGAGTATGGGATGTTTACAGTTGCATTAGCAGTTTCCGCTGTCATTTGTTATTTTACAGATGCAGGTTTGACACATACGTTTATGCGTGAAGGAACGAGAGGCGATGCTAACATTAGCGTATTAATAAGTAGTTATTTACGTATTCGTTTAGTATTAGCTATCGTAATTTCTGTGCTCTTCGCTATTTTCGCTCAGTTCTTCTATACTGATGCTTACTTACGTGCGATGGTATATTGGGTTGTACTACCAACAATGTTTGGAGCAACTTTACAAGGTGTTGGGATGGCTTATTTCCAAGTAACAGAACGTATGCAATTTACAGCGATTATTTCTGTAATACAAGGTGTAACAGCCGCAGCCGCTCTTCTTCTAGGGATGTCATTTAAATGGTCACTTATGATGGTCGCTGCCATGTACGGAATATCTAGCCTTGTAACAGGAGTCATTGCCTTTATAATGACAATCCGCTATACAACAATTCATAAGGGCTGGGATAAAGGCATTTTAGATCAATTACTTATTTTCACAATCAATGGCGTTATCATTATGCTTTTGCCGCAGTTAGGTCCCATTATATTAGAAAAAGTTTCAGCGAATGAGCAAGTTGGATTCTTTGGAGCCGCCTATAAAATACCTGCTGTACTTTACCAAATACCCGGTGTAATTGCAGCAGCTTTTTATCCAAAATTGTTTGCTTTTGGAAATGAAAAGAATATTGATGAACATAGAAAACTATCTCAGTTCGAATTAAAACTTATGTCTTTCTTAGGAATGGGAATTTCTATCCCATTTATCGCTGATCCAAGCTTTTGGATTGTTACTTTATTAGGTGAAAAATATGCACCAGCTGGTGATGCTCTTGCAATTTTAGCCTTTATGGTCATTTTACAATCCATCAACTATCCACTTGCTGATAATTTAACAACAATTGGTCAACAGTGGAAGCGTGCGACAACGATGGGAATTGGATTGGCTGTTGCCATCATAAGTTACATCGTATTAGGTGGCCAATTTGGAATGATGGGAGCTGCTGTGGCTGCTATCATTACCGAGATTACATTATTAATCGGATTTACTTTATTCGTTCGTAAAGGCTTTTCATTACTATTCAAAGGAATAATATTCAATGCACTAGCATTTATAATCAGTTACGCAATATACCGCACAGTATTAATTAACTTACCACCACTGGTAGCTCTAACACTTACTGGTATATTGTACGGTATTATTGGCCTTGCAATTGATCCACAAATACGCGGGTTAATTTTAGGATTTGTAAATAAAAAATTAGTTCGTAAAAATGCTTAAAAGCCAAAAGCTTTTCCTATTAAAAATGGAAAAGCTTTTGGCTTTTTATATATCATCATTTACAGAACATAAACTCTGAAGACTGCACTTCATTATTCTCGACTTTTCAGTGGTTAAAGAATACTATATATTCCATGTCAAATTGACTTACTTTCTGAAAATGCTTTATACTAAATTACAAGTAAACTATGAAATTCAATGCTTGTAAAATATATATGATACAACAGAAATATATATTTTTTTATGCTAAAACTAAAAAACACACCTTTATAATCGGTGTGTTTTTATATGTAACAACTTTCAAAGGAGGATTATAAATTTTTATGAGCATAAAGCCGAACAATAAGATTTTCTCAAAGAAAACTATAATGATTATTCCGATATTATTATTGTGTGCTTTTGCTTTTCATTATTTCTTTTTAACATCTAATCAAATTTTTTCTGGTACAGGTGATGCATTAAGCCAATTTGGTTTCTTTACATTTCTCCTGCAACATGCCTTTAAAGATGGTAATCTTTTTTGGTCTTTTGATTATGGATTAGGTGGAGATTTATTTGGAGAGTTTAGTTATTATTACAGTACAGCGCCGTTCTTCTGGATTACGCTGTTACTTCCTAAATTAAACATTGAACAAATCTATGATATGAAATTATACGTGAGTATTTTAAAAAACTTTTTAGCTATGTTATTCATGTATGGTTCTTTACGTTATCATAATAAAACAGTCTTCTCATCTTTTATTGCTGCTATTATGTATGGTGGATGTATTACTTTTATGCGCCATTCATTACTTTGGGATTTCATGGCTGATGCCATCGTATTTTTACCATTAGTAATATGGGGACTTGATAAATATATTATAGAAAAGAAACGTGGACTTTTCCTAGTAGCTGCTACTTTAATGTTAGCATCGAACTTTTATTTTGCTTTTATCACAAGTATTTTCATTTTCATTTATGCATTTTTCCAATACTTTGCCACACAGCAAAATAAAACAATCGTCTCTTTTCTAGCTTATTATATTAAAATTGGATTATTATACGGTCTATCACTTGGCTTGGCTGCAGTTTGCTTTATTCCATCAGTCAATGCGGTATTTAGTGCGGATCGGTTAACGAAGAAATTTGATATACCTTTATTCTTTGACGATAAATTTTATAAAGATTTAATGGAAACTATCTTCTTCGTATATGATGCTGAAAATCATCAATTAGCTTTACCAGCTTTAATTTTATTCCTAATCATATTTGGAATGTTTATACGTGATAAACTTGTTAAAAATAAGGTACTCTTTACATTTTTCATGTTCATTCTGTTTATGCTTCCGTATACATACTCTGTATTCAATGGTTTCTCAGCAATGCAGTATAGATGGCTTTATTTATTTGTATTTGTAATTGCTCAAACTATAGCATACATCTTAGATTGGATGATTGTTCATAAGAAAGAGCATAAATTACTTTATATAATGAGTTCATTAGTATCAATTGGATTATTCATTTATGCATTTTATAGAAAAGTAAATATAAATGTAAGTGATAAACCTTTACAGGCAGTTGACAATATTTTAATCGGAACTATCGTTCTTTCTGTCATTACAGTATGTTTATGGCGTTATCTTTCTAAGCCTTTCATACAATTTTTAGTTGTAGTGAACGTACTCCTTAGTACAATTTCCATGAATTACATGTATGCTAATAATATACTTAGTACAGCTTTCGGACAAAGTAATGCTACAAAAGAAGCTTTACATGTATCTGGCTATGATAACAAAGATGAGATTGCTGCCATTCGTTATATACAAGAATATGATAAAGACTTTTATCGTATTCTTAACCCAGGTAGCGCCCATAATACACCAATGCTACAAGGTTATCATGGTACAAGTACGTACCAAAGCTTGATTAATTATTATGTTCATGACTTTATGAAAAATAAATACAACGTATTCCAAGGGTTCGACACTCCTTCGATGTTCTTCCAAGTTGATAGTCGACTACTACTTGAAAATATGTTAGGTGTAAAATATCGCGTACTAAGCGCTGATACAGATCAAAAAAATATCCCATATGGATATAAACTATTAAAACAAGTAGGACCATATAATATTTACAAAAATGACTATGCTTTACCATTAGGGTATGTATATGATTCTGGTATAAGTGAAGAAGAATTTTCTAAATTAAACTTCGCTCAGCGTGACCAATTATTATTACATGCTGTAGTCGTTAATAATGTAAAAGACTTTTCATTAGCTCATTTTGATAAAAAGAACCTTAATTCAAAAGCGGTATCTATCAAAATGGAAAAAGTACAACTAGAAAATATGGAAAAAGCGAATAATAAACTCATTGTCCATGGCAATGGAAATATGATTGTACCTATAAATTATCCTAATGCTCCTGGAGATTTAATTGTAGAATTAAAGATAAAAAATAAAGGTTCATTCCATGCAGTAGTTAACGGGAAAGATATGGGGAAAGGTGAAGACACTGGTGCATACTCATATCCTTTAGAAAGATTTGTTTATAATTTAGGTAAAGACGATCGTCCAGACCAACTAACTATTTCTATTGATGCACCAGGTGAATACGAACTTGAAGACTTACAAGCAAATATCGTAAATTACGAAGGGGTACAAAAAGAAACAGAAAAACTAACTGAAAATAGACTTCAAAATATTTATTATAAAAACAACTATTTAAAAGGTGAAATCAACTCGAAAAAAGATGGATTACTATATTTATCTGTTCCATATAGTAAAGGTTGGACTATAAAAGTTGATGGAAAAGAAACAGAATTCACGAAAGCAAATTCTGCCTTTATTGGCGTCCCGATTACAAAAGGAGCACATGTAATCGAAATGACTTATGTTACACCTTACTTTAAATTAGGTATGATTATATCAATAATTTCACTACTTATTTGTGTAGCCTTACTAGTTTTTACAAATCAAAAAGGACGCCGAAAATTACCTTTTAAAAAGCAGCAATGAGCACTCAATAAATCATGAAGCTATCCAAAGCGGATAGCTTCATAAAAAATATTAAATAACGTTTTAACCATTATAAACAAGGAGGGTCAAAAATGACTCTTTCAATAGTCGTACCATGCTACAATGAAGAAAAGATGCTTCGAGCCTTTTATTCAGAGACTTCTCTAGAAATTCATAAATTAACTACCGATTATGAATTTGTTTTTGTAAATGATGGTAGTAAAGATAGTACATTAAATATTCTACGTGATTTGGCAAATTCAGATTCAGCTGTTCATTATATATCATTTAGTCGAAATTTCGGCAAAGAAGCCGCTATGTTAGCTGGTTTAAAATACGCTACAGGTGACGCAGTTGTTATTATGGACGCCGATTTGCAACATCCTCCTACACTAATAAAAGAAATGTTAGAAGGATATAACGAAGGTTACGACCAAGTTATTGCAAAAAGAACAAGAACAGGTGATTCACCCGTTCGCTCTTTCGCTTCTCGTCTATACTATAAAGTGATGAATAAGTTTGTAGATATTGAACTAGTAGACGGCATTGGAGATTTTAGACTTTTAAGTAGAAGAGCTGTTGATTCTCTATTATCTTTAAGTGAATACAATCGCTTCTCAAAAGGTTTATTCTCCTGGATTGGATTTAATGAACTAATTATCGGATATGAAAATGTATTACGTTCTGATGGAGAAAGTAAGTGGACTTTTTCTAAATTGTTAAATTACGGAATAGATGGTGTTATCTCATTCAATAACAAACCATTAAGACTATCTATATATCTTGGATTATTAACAACTATTTTTGGGATTTTATACGTAATTACTACATTTATTCAAATTATTGTTGGTGGTGTTGAAGTCCCAGGATACTTCACTTTAATTTCTGCTATATTATTTATTGGTGGTATTCAACTCATTTTCCTAGGTGTTATGGGTGAATACATCGGTCGCATTTATTATGAAACGAAACGTAGACCACATTTTATTGTAGCTGAAAAGAAAGTTAGTGAAGTCAAACAAAAAGCATAATATAAAAAAAGTTATTTCTATCTACAGAAGTAACTTTTTTTATATACTAACATTTACATACCTTTTTTTTGCATAGATATAATCGTTTCTTTTAGCCCGCTATAATAAGAAGTTTTAGGTATCTCACCAATATACCTCTCATATTTCTCTCCGCTTAATACAACAGGATTTTCTGTCAAATATAGCATTTCCACAAATTCTTTCATCTGCTTATCAAATAGTCCAATTAAATTTATCATACCTTTTTTTACTGTCATTACTGGTTTTGTATATCCCGTTAATTCTTGTATATGTTGAATCATCTCTTCACCTGTAATGACACCATAACCTGGTATGTTCCAATTTTGTCCATAGGCCTCATCACGTAAAGCTAATTCAATCATTGCTTTTGCACCATCTGGTGTGAAAATATATTCACGAGCAATCTTTTTATCTCCAACAAAGCTTGATAACTTATTTGCAAGTACCCCATTTAAAGTATGATGAACAAGTGTACTTTCTGCATTTGGACCATAAAAATCAGGAAAATGTGCAATAAACATTTGTACACGAGCCTGTTTTGCCATCATTTCTAGTTGTAACCGAATTTTCCCCTTCTTCGTATGTGGTGCCTTTTTAACTTCTTCCGCTACAGGTTCTTCCCCTTGCCTCCCATACGCATAAATATTATCAACTATCCCTAACTTACTGTCGTAATACCTTGCTACTTCTAATATATTTTTTAATAATTTTGGTTGCTTCTTCTCCCAATCTGAATATGGAATGTTTACAGCATGAAATATAATATCAACGTCTTTCGCAGCTTCCATTATATCCTCCTGTATAAATACATCTCCCGCTACAACTTTCACATTTTCTTCTCCAGAAAATAATATCTCTAATTTCTCTTTATTCCTCGCAAAGGCCACCACATGAATTCCTCTGTTACATAATTCTTTTACAATTGCATACCCCATTGATCCAGATGCTCCTAGCACTAAAGCTTTTTTCATTATAAATCCCCCCTAAATTAATTAACCACCGTTCAATTAATATTAAAAAGAAAATCACTTACATAAGAAGCGATTTTGAAATAAACTCCACGTGTACTTTAGCTAATCCTTTTACTTCTTCAAATGTTTGACCACTCCCACAATAGTGTGCCACAAACCCATGTAATGATAGAAAAACAGACCATATTGTCATTACATTTACCTTCTCATTACATAAAGAAGATACAACAGTAGCAAATTTTTCGTAACTAACATTTGGGCCATCTGCTAAACATTCTTTTAACTCATCATCTCTAATTAAAAACATGATTTCATAATGACTTTGATTTTGCAAACCAAATTCAATAAAACCAAATAAAACAGCTTTCAATTGTTCCTCTTGTGGCAAATTTTGATCATTAATCTCATCTAATTTTTGATTTAGCAACTGAAAATCTTGTTCTACCATTGCATAAAAAAGCTCTGCCTTATTTTTAAAATGATAATAGATAGCACCGTGACTATACCCTAATTCTGTTGCGATTTTACGCATTGAAGTATGCTGATACCCTTGTGCTATAAATAGGCCCCTTGCTACATTCATAATCATTTCTCTCGTTAATTCTTGTTTAACTGCCCTTCTTGGCGTCATTTTTCATACCTCACAATTTAATTGACCACTGTTCAATTTATATTATAACCTTTTCCCAAAAAAATACAATGATTATCTTACAAAAAGATACATTTTGAAAGGATAGCATTATACTCAATAATTTAGTATCATGATTCAAGACACTATTTTGAAATGGACGGAGGATACTATGAGTTTATTAACAGTCGAAAAATTAGGCCATACATTTGGCGATCGCACATTATTTAAAGATGTATCCATGCGTTTACTAGCAGGTGAACACGTTGGATTAGTCGGTGCAAACGGTGTAGGTAAATCAACATTTATGAATATTATTACTGGTCAACTTATCCATGATGAGGGCCGCGTAGAATGGACACCTGGTACAAATTACGGTTACTTAGACCAGCATACAATTTTAACACCTGGTCGCACAATTCGTGATGTATTAGCTGACGCGTTTTTACCTTTATTTGAAAAAGAAAAAGCTTTAAATGAAGTTGCAGAAAAAATGGGAACAGCTACACCAGAAGAATTAGAGGATCTTCTTGAGCAGATGGCAGAAATACAAGATGCTCTTGAAGCAGGCGGTTTCTATTTACTAGATATGAAAATCGAAGAAGCAGCACGAGGTCTTGGAATTGATGCAATCGGTTTAGATCGTGATGTTTCAGCACTAAGTGGTGGACAACGTACAAAAGTATTACTTGCTAAACTATTACTTGAACAACCAGAAGTGTTATTACTCGATGAGCCTACCAACTATCTAGACGTTGAACACATTAATTGGTTATCGAATTATTTAAAAGAATACCCGCATGCATTCTTATTAATTTCCCATGATACGGAATTTATGAATAAATGTGTTGATGTTATTTTCCATCTAGAATTCACGAAAATGACGCGCTATACAGCGACATACGAAAAATTCCTAGAACTAGCAGAAATCAATAAAAATCAACATATAAACGCTTATGAAAAGCAGCGCGAGTTTATTAAAAAGCAAGAGGACTTCATTGCAAAGAATAAAGCTCGTTATTCAACTACAGGTCGTGCAAAGAGTCGTCAAAAACAGCTTGATCGCATGGAGCTTATTGATCGTCCTGAAACGGCAATTAAGCCAGAATTCTCATTTAAAGAATGTCGTGCAAGTAGCCGTTTCGTCTTTGAAGGTGAAGATGTAGAAATCGGATATACACACCCATTACTACCAAAACTAACAATGACAATTGAACGCGGTGAAAAAATTGCCATCGTTGGATGTAATGGTGTTGGTAAATCAACATTACTAAAAACGATTTTAGGAAAAAATAAACCTTTAAGCGGTAAAACGAGTCTTGGTGACTTCTTAGAGCCTGCATACTTCGAGCAAGAAGTTAAAGCTGATAATATAACACCAATTGATGACGTCTGGAACACATTCCCTAGCATGGACCAACATCAAATTCGTGCAATGTTAGCGAAATGTGGATTGAAAAATGAACATATCTCTCGCCCATTAAATCAATTAAGTGGTGGCGAACAAGCAAAAGTTCGTTTATGTAAGCTAATGGGTGAAGAAAGTAACTGGCTACTATTCGATGAGCCAACAAACCATCTTGATGTTACAGCAAAAGAAGAACTACAAAAAGCTCTGAAAGCATATAAAGGGACAATCCTTCTTGTATGTCACGAACCAGACTTTTATGAAGGCTGGATAACAAAAGTTTGGAATGTTGAAGAATGGTCACAAAATAATTCTTAATTATAATAAAAATCCTTGCGTCCTGTTCTATATGCAAGGGTTTTTTATTATTATCATTATGTTATTTTTATCTTATAGTATGCCATAAGCCTTAATCGAAACTCATTTAAACCAGGATATACCGCTAAATTAGCAAGCATACCTCTAATAACTGGAATCCTTGGATTTGGCAATCTCATTTCCGCCTCTAAAACATCTAGCGTAACAAGCAATTCATCATTTTCTAATTGATCGGCTAATGTTCGTTTAAATACAATAATTTCACTTAAAAAATGTTCCTTCACCTGTTCCTTAATAAGCTTGGAACTGCAAAGAAATTCTCCAAGTCTCTCTTCATGTAGAACAGGTTCCTCCGAAGATTTTAGAAGCCCCCCTACTAAATTGTCTATCCTTTTTAAAATAAAAGCTGAGACATATGACAAATCAATTTCTGGCGCATTTAAAATAATTAATTCTAAATACCCACGGCATATCCCTTCCACCATAATTACTAAATCTAACAAGTATGGAATAACCTTTTCACCATAAATGGACAGTAAGCTATTTCGATAAAATGCATGAGACTCTAATTTCATCCGCATCATAAATTCTTCTACTTCTTTATTAAATGGAATAGCATTTTCTCTCGCGTGCATAATAATAAATTCCTTATGCTTCTGTACATCAGTAAACTGGTAACACAATTGTTTTTCAAATTTTTCACGTGGCAATAAAGATTCTCTATCAATATCCAGCATTTTCTTTTGGATTTTGTCATAATAATATCGAAGTATCGCTAATAACAACTCATCTTTCGATTTAAAATATAAATAAAAAGCCCCCTTTGATATACCACAGGCTGTGACAATTTCCTGTACTGACGTTGCATTCACACCCTTAGTCGCAAATAACTTAATAGCCGATTCTATAATTAAACGCTCTTTTTCTTTCATATCTTCTCTCCTAAATTTAATCTCGCATCATATTATAAATTTAATTTTATCCCGCTATTTACGGACGGTAAGACAACCACTTCAAAATTCTGTGGAAACAAAGAATTTTAGGTGACCGTAAAAGCCCTCTGGTTATAGTTTCACTTTATTATACCATCTCTTTTCATTGACGACTGACCGACCAGTCAGTTATATTATGTATTAGACTGACCAATTGGTCAATACAATAAAAAGGGAGCGCAAATATGAACAAACTCATCAATTTTTCGTTAAAAAATAAGTTCGCGGTTTGGCTACTAACCATTATTGTTACCATTGCAGGCATTTATTCTGGGATGAATATGAAGTTAGAAACAATTCCTGATATTACAACGCCTATTGTAACAGTAACTACGGTTTATCCTGGTGCTACACCAGAAGAAGTAGCTGATAAAATTTCAAAACCAATGGAAGAGCAACTCCAAAATTTAAGCGGTGTAAACGTTGTTAGTTCATCATCTTATCAAAACGCATCTTCTATTCAGGTAGAATATGATTTTGATAAAAATATGGAAAAAGCCGAAACAGAAATTAAAGAATCGCTCGCAAATCTGAAACTGCCAGAAGGTGTGAAAGACCCGAAAGTTTCACGAGTAAACTTTAATGCCTTTCCTGTTATTTCATTAAGCGTAGCGAGTAAAAATGAATCTTTAGCTACCTTAACAGAAAATGTAGAAAAAAATGTTGTTCCTGGATTAAAAGGACTTGATGGTGTCGCATCTGTTCAAATCGCAGGTCAACAAGTAGACGAAGTACAGCTTGTCTTCAAAAAAGATAAGATGAAAGAATTAGGTTTAAGTGAAGATACTGTAAAAAATATTATTAAAGGTTCGGACGTATCGCTACCACTTGGCTTATATACATTTAAAGATACGGAAAAATCAGTTGTTGTAGATGGTAACATTACAACAATTAAAGCATTAAAAGAATTAAAAATTCCAGCTATCCCTTCATCACCGAATGGTCAAGGTAATCAAAATGCTGGTGCTGGAACACAAGCACCACAGATGAATCCAGCCACTATGAACGGCATACCAACGGTTACATTAGAAGACATTGCTGATATTAAAGAAGTCGGAAAAGCAGAGTCTATTTCTCGAACAAATGGAAAAGAAGCAATCGGAATTCAAATTGTGAAGGCTGCTGATGCGAATACAGTTGATGTTGTAAATGCAGTTAAAGATAAAGTAAAAGACCTTGAGAAAAAATATAAAGACTTAGAGATTATTTCAACATTCGATCAAGGTGCGCCTATTGAAAAATCAGTCGAAACAATGCTTAGCAAAGCTATTTTCGGTGCTATCTTTGCGATTGTTATTATTATGTTGTTCCTGCGAAACATTCGAACAACGCTAATCTCTGTCGTTTCTATACCACTTTCTTTATTAATTGCAGTTTTAGTAATAAAACAAATGGATATTACGCTTAACATTATGACACTTGGAGCAATGACAGTCGCTATCGGACGTGTCGTCGATGACTCCATTGTTGTTATTGAAAATATTTATCGACGTATGTCGTTATCAGAAGAAAAATTACGTGGAAAAGATTTAATTCGTGAAGCTACGAAAGAAATGTTTATCCCAATTATGTCTTCTACAATTGTAACAATCGCTGTATTCTTACCTCTTGGGCTTGTAAAGGGTATGATTGGTGAAATGTTCTTACCATTCGCTTTAACTATTGTCTTTGCTTTATTAGCATCCTTACTAGTAGCTGTTACAATCGTACCAATGCTAGCTCACTCCTTATTCAAGAAAGAGAGCATGAGAGAAAAAGAAGTACATCATGAGGAAAAACCAAGCAAATTAGCAAACGGATATAAACGTATACTTGAATGGGCGTTAAACCATAAAATTATTACATCAAGTATCGCAGTCCTTCTATTAGTAGGCAGCCTTGCACTTGTGCCAATTATCGGTGTCAGCTTCTTACCATCTGAAGAAGAAAAAATGATTATTGCAACGTACAAACCTGAGCCAGGTCAAACGTTAGACGACGTTGAAAAAATTGCAACGAAAGCTGAAAAGCATTTCCAAGATAAAAAAGACGTCAAAACGATTCAATTCTCATTAGGCGGCGAAAACCCAATGAGCCCTGGTCAAACAAATCAAGCAATGTTCTTCGTTCAATATGATAACGATACGAAAAACTTTGAAAAAGAGAAAGAACAAGTCGTTAAAGATTTACAAAATATGTCTGGAAAAGGCGAATGGAAAAACCAAGATTTCGGAGCAAGTGGCGGTAGTAACGAAATTAAGCTATACGTTTATGGAGATAGCTCTGAAGAAATTAAGCCTGTCGTGAAAGACATTCAAAATATCATGAAAAAAAATAAAGATTTAAAAGACGTAGACTCTAGTATTGCAAAAACATATGCAGAATATACTTTAGTCGCTGATCAAGAAAAGTTAAGTAAAATGGGGCTAACTGCTGCTCAAATTGGAATGGGACTTTCGAATCAACATGATCGCCCTGTTCTAACAACAATTAAAAAAGACAGTAAAGATATAAATGTATATGTAGAAACTGAAAAACAAAACTATGAAACGATCGATGACTTAACAAATCGTAAAATTACAACACCACTTGGTAATGAAGTTGCTGTTAAAGATGTTATGACTGTAAAAGAAGGTGAAACTTCTAACACAGTAACACATCGTGATGGCCGTGTTTATGCGGCGGTTAGTGCGAAATTAACATCTGATGACGTTTCAAAAGCATCTGCCGCTGTTCAAAAAGAAGTAGATAAAATGGATCTTCCTTCTGGCATAGATGTTTCTATGGGCGGTGTTACACAAGATATTCAAGAATCATTCAAACAACTTGGCTTAGCGATGTTAGCTGCGATTGCCATTGTATACTTCGTTCTTGTTGTTACATTTGGCGGTGCCCTTGCACCATTCGCAATTTTATTCTCGCTACCATTCACAATCATTGGTGCACTCGTTGCCTTATTAATCTCTGGCGAAACGTTAAGTGTATCTGCGATGATTGGGGCTCTTATGCTAATTGGTATCGTTGTAACGAACGCAATCGTGCTTATTGACCGCGTTATTCATAAAGAAAATGACGGCCTATCAACACGTGAAGCATTATTAGAAGCTGGTGCAACACGCTTACGTCCTATCTTAATGACTGCAATTGCAACAATTGGGGCTCTTATCCCACTTGCATTAGGATTTGAAGGTAGCGGCTTAATTTCTAAAGGACTTGGCGTAACCGTAATTGGCGGATTAACAAGTTCAACATTGTTAACACTTCTTATCGTACCAATCGTTTATGAAGCATTAAGCAAATTTAAAAAGAAAAAAGCAAAGTAAAAAAATAACCTCGCAGTTGCGAGGTTATTTTTTATTTCCGAACAGGATTAGGAAATCACCATATCCTTCTTTTTCTAAATCGTCTTTTGGAATAAAACGAAGCGCCGCTGAATTAATACAATAACGAAGGCCATTTGGTCCTGGACCGTCTGGAAATACATGTCCGAGATGTGAATCTCCTTCCTTACTTCTCACTTCCGTACGCGTCATATTATGGCTAACATCCATTTTTTCTTTCATACTAGCTGACATAACCGGTTTCGTAAAACTAGGCCATCCGCATCCGCTATCAAATTTATCGAAAGAAGTGAACAAAGGTTCACCGGAAACGATATCTACATACAAACCTTCTTCTTTATGATTCCAATACTCATTTTGAAATGGTGGTTCTGTCCCATTTTCTTGAGTCACGTAAAACTGCATCTCATTTAATCTTTCTTTCAAATGAGCATTATTCTTTGGCCAATGTTGTTTAATAAAAGCATCTCGCCCTGATCCTTTACGGTATAACTCATAGCGGAATGTGTTTTTTTTATGATAGCCTTGATGATATTCTTCAGCCAGATAAAACGTAGTAGCTGGCAATATTTTTGTAGCGACCGGCTTCGAAAAACGGCCCCTCTTCTCAAGCTCTTCTTTTGAAATCTCTGCCTTTTTATGTTGTTCTTCATTATGATAAAAAATCACTGTTTCATAAGACTGTCCACGGTCGTGGAATTGCCCCCCCATATCAGTCGGATCAATTTGTCTCCAATATATATTTAACAACTCTTCATACGGCATTTTATTTGCATCAAATGTAATTTGTACTGCTTCATAATGCCCAGTTGTTTCCGAGCACACTTCTTTATAGGTTGGATTCTCTTTATGGCCACCTGTATAGCCTGAAACAACCTGTATAATCCCTTCCATCTCTTCAAACGGCGAAACCATGCACCAGAAACACCCACCAGCAAATGTAGCTAATTCCGTCTTTTCATTTATAGCCATTATTTCACCCCAATTGTATATTCTTCTTACAGTATGGCATAGAATACCATACTTTATAAAAGAAAAAGCATCGAATATCGATGCTTTTTCTAAACTTTATTTTCCAGAAAAATCCTTTTCATTTTCATCACTTGTCACATCTAAAACATCTAATAAGAATATGAAAATCGGAATACCGATAATTAGTCCCCACACACCTAAAAAGTGTTCAGAGAAAATTAATACCATAAATGTATAGAAGATTGGTAAATTTGTTTTTTGTGACATGAATTTTGGATTTAATACATAACTCTCAAGCGAATGAATTACTGTTACGATAACTACAATATAAACGACATACATAATACCGCCGATATTATAAGCAATCATACAAAGTGGAAATAACGAAATGATCACACCTGCCACTGGAATTAAACCAAGCAAGAAAATCATTAACGCTAAACCTAGTAATTGTGGGAATCCTAATATCCATAATGCGATAACAGATAAAACACAGTTAACAATTGCGATTAAAAATTGTGCTTCGATTACTTTTCCGAATGAACGTGCAAATTTCTTTCCGAAATACTCTATTTCGTTATAGAAAATTGCAAGTCGGCTTTCTTTAAATTTCGAAGTAAAAGCAACGATACGTGCTTTTTCAAGTAAGAAAAATAAGCTTAAAATTACAGAAAGTAAAACTTGAAGGCCAAATTTACCAACATTCGTAATAGATTTATACAAAATGTCTACGCCTTGCCCTACATATTTAGAAAGCTCCATATGATTAACAGCATTAACTGCATACTTAATTAATTCACTATCAGGTGGATTTCTTAAAAATACATTGAATTGATAAATCAATTGTGAAATTTGTATTGTTAATACCGGTAAATATTTAAATAGCGTAATGGCAATTCCCGCCACTAACATTACATATAAAAGCGCTATAATAATTTTCCGATTAATTGGCATGAAATGATCTAATTTACGAGAAATA
Organism: Bacillus cereus; assembly: GCF_015071065.1. Classification (GTDB taxonomy): domain Bacteria; phylum Bacillota; class Bacilli; order Bacillales; family Bacillaceae_G; genus Bacillus_A; species Bacillus_A cereus_BA. The sequence continues at coordinate 88,192 of NZ_VOVA01000009.1, forward strand.
AACTTTTGGAATCGATCCATTAAATACGTTAACATAAACGTAATTAAAATTAAATTTAACATACTTTGCATCCCATACAATATGAGAGCAAGTAATACTAATACGATTAACCTCTGAAATCCTTTGCTTTGAAACAGGTTTTTTATTTGCATAATCGACGAGTACTCTCTCCTGTCCTATAAAGTAAAACTTTAACAAGTAGATCTCTCTCTATTCTCTACTTATAATTATCCTTTAATATTAAAGCCATTGCGAGCAATTTATCTTCAATCCTAACTGCCCGTTAATTGTGCTAATATATTATGTTACTTCTTATTTTACAATACAATGACCTATTTCAGAACGCATTATACGTAGTATTAATGAAGATTTAAGGAAACTTTTATTCTTCAATAGGTCTTACCACTACTGTAACATAAAAAGCAAGCTATCAGTAGAAATCCGTCCTACAAATAGCTTGCTTTTATATTTTTTTAAGTAAGTTTTATCATCCAATAAACGGCATGAACATCGGAATAACCACCACTGTTACGACACCAACTACTGTCACAGCGATACTTGCCATAGCTGCTTCTACTTCACCCATTTCAATTCCTACCGCAACCCCTAACGCATGTCCTGCTGTTCCGAGAGCTAAACCTTTAGCAATCGGATGTTTAACTCTAAATGTTTTTAAGAATAAAGCTCCTAATGCGTATACGATAACTGCATTAAAGATAACTGCAAATGATGTAATTGCTGGAATACCACCGATACTTTCAGATATTGGTAATGCAATTGCTGTTGTTGCTGCCTGCGGTAACATTGAGTTCATTACAGCAGTATCTAAACCAATTGCTTTTGCGACAATGAACACAACAACCACTGAACAAATAGATCCAACCACGATAGCCGATAAAATTTGCCACCAATATTTTTTCAACTTATCAACTTGTTTATATAATGGAATTGCAAAGGCGATTGTTGCTGGCTCTAAGAAGAAACTAATCATCTTCCCACCAGTATTATATTCCTCAAAGGTAAAGTTACCTACCTTTAAAAATACAATCCCTAATACCATTGCTACGAATAATGGTGTAAATAAGAAGAATCCTTTTGAGTGTTTGAATAAAAACGTTCCGATTCCGTATGCAATTAATGAAACGACGATTCCGAAATATGGAGTCATTGTGCTTGTCATGTTCATTACCTCCTAACCATGTATGGTCTAAAATAGTTACGCGACTTTCCCGTGTTTGCTTCCTTTGTTTACAACTTTCAACTCTTTTGTATCTTTTGTTTCTTTGTCATCTTTACCTAAAATCAATTGTGCAAATAAACCTGTTACAGCAAGTAAAATAATTGTTGCGACAACGATTACAGTTAGAATTTGTACGAAATATTGGCTCATTACACCAAGAGAGTTAATAACTGAAATACCTGATGGGACGAAAAGGAATCCGATAATACCTGTTAAAGCTGTTCCGAGTGATTCAACTTGCTCCAATTTAATAACCTTTAAACATAATAGACTAAATAAAACGACTAATCCGATTACTGATGAAGGCATCGGAATTGGTAAATGGGTTGAGATAATATTAGAAACTAACATAATAGCTGAAAAAACGAATATTTGTGATAGAAAACCATATACTTTTTTTGTGCTCATTTTGGCCACCTCTTTTGATTTGGTACCCTTATTTTATAGGATATAAACCTCTGAGTAAGCGTTTACATAACGGGATGTCAAATATAAACAGCCAATTACAAAAATCATACGGTGAAATACAAAAGCTGCTTCTTAAATACGAAGCAGCTTTTTAAGTTCTTTTGCATATGTACGGCTAACCGGGACTTTGGATCCCTCTTTCATAATTAAGTTATAAGTCGAATTAAACCACGGCTGTATCTCAGAAATATGATTAATATTAGCAACGAAACTACGATGAACACGCATAAAAATTGTTTGTGGTAATTTCTTTTCCAAAATGACAAGCGTATCATGTGTTACATATGTTTCTTTCATTGTTTTTACAGTTACCTTCCCATCTACAAGCCCCACATAAATAATATCTTCAATGTTAACAAGTACAATTGATTCCTCAATTGGTAATGCTAATTTGTGCATCTCGGTCGTTACATCTACACTCTTTACATCTTGCTTTGTTTCTAATTTTATTTGCTTTTGTTTTTTATATTTCTTTAATGTCTGTACGATACGTTCTTCATCAAATGGCTTTAAAATGTAATCTAACGCATCTACTTCAAATGCTTGCAGCGCATATTGATCATATGCAGTAGCAAACACAATTGAAGGTGGATTTTTCATTTTCTTTAATATATTTGCGATTTCAAATCCGTTATCATCGGATAACTGAATATCTAGAAAAACAATATCTGGTTTGTTTTTCATTAATTCTTCTAATGCATCCTCTACACAATCTGCCTCACCAATTATCTCTACTTCTTTTGTTTGCTCTAATAAATATTTCAATTCATCCCGTGCTAACATTTCATCATCAACTACTAATACTTTTAACACTCCGTTTTTCCTCCTCTACTTTTTTCGGAATTACAAAGAGGATCTTGGTCCCTTGCTCTAATTCACTTTCAATTTGAAGCATTGTCTCTTTCCCAAATAACCCGATAAGTCGTTCATTAATATTATATAAAGCTGTTCCCGTCCCTTTCTTTGATGGAACTACCCTTTTTCCTAATTGCTCTAGACGTTCACTCTCAATCCCTTGTCCATTATCCTTCACTTCAAAGTGAACCATCCCTTCTTTTTCAAACACATGTACCTCGACTTGGCACACTGGCTGCTTTTTCGGAAAAGCATGGCGCAATGCATTTTCAACTAATAGCTGAAGCACAAATGGTGGCACTAAAGTCACCTTTAGTGCCTCTTCAATGTACATCTTCACTTCATACTTATTCGGAAATCTCGCTTGCTCTAACGATAAATATGCATGTACATGATTTAACTCTTGTTCTAATGGAATAAGTAATTGTCGTGCCCCTTGCAAATTACAACGAAAATAAACGCTAAGCTGTAGCAATAATTTTCTCGCTTTCTCTACATCTGTTCGGCATAAAGCTGATACTGTATTAATTGCATTAAATAAAAAATGCGGATTGATTTGTGCTTGTAGCGCCTTTATTTCGGCATCTTGCAATAACTTACTTTGTAACTCAGCTTCACCTAACTCAAGCTGTGTGGAGAATATTTTCGCCAGCCCTTCCGCTAACTCTTCTTCAACACGACTTAATTGATTAGAGTTTTCAAAATACAGTTTTAATGTTCCTATCGTATTTCCATGTGAAGTTAATGGAATAACAACCGCCGCTTGTAATGGACACCCTTCATGTTGACAATTAATAATCTCACGTGATTTCGCCTTCATTATTTTCCCTGTTTTTAATACTTCTTTTGATAAACCTGTTATTAAACTGTGTGAAGGAATATGATGATCTGATGCTAATCCAACGTGAGCTAAGATTTTCTCTGTATCTGTTAAGGATACCGCATCCGTTCCCGTAAAGCGGTGAATAATTTGTGCCACATGTTTACAAGACTCTTCTGTTAACCCTTGGCGGAAATATGGTAACGTCTTATCAGCAATTCGTAATACTTTATGCGTTTGCAAAGCTTTTGCGTTTTCTTCTTGTCGTAAAATGGCTAGTATCATCGAAAGTAAAATAAAACTACCAAAACTATTTACAAGAATCATCGGTAACGCAATTGTTTTCACAACACTAAGTCCATCTTCTATAATTAATAGAATCATAAGCATTTCTAAAGAAACGATAAAAACACTTAAAACCGCAGAAAATTTAGGTGTAATAGTACGGTTATATTTTTTGAAGATGTATCCAATATAACCTGTTATAATCCCAGCCAAAATTGATGAGATTGCACAACTTACTGCCGTGGTCCCGCCAAGCATATAACGGTGAATACCCGCAATAGAACCTACTCCAATTCCGACGATAGGCCCACCTAGCAACCCACTAATTCCAACACCCATGATTCGTGTATTCGCAATTGTGCTGGATGATGAAACACCTTGTAACCAATTTTCATTCATAATAGTATTTCCTGCTATTTCAATCCCTGTGTAATTGCTTACAATTGTAAACACTGAAAAAATACAAATAAGCTTAAACTTATCTACATATCCGTCTTGCTTATGAAGAAGACGCCGGAACGTTTTAATATGAGAAAGTAAAAATCCTAAAATAACAATAAGTCCGACGCGTTCAATCATCATAAGTACTAAATTTAGCATCTGTGATTCATTCCTTTTTATATTAGTTAGTTTTATTATGGGAAAATAGTGAAGTGGGCGTCAAGAAGAATGAAATATTTTTTGAAATATTTTACACATAACAATCTCCTCTTTATTTGACAATCTAATAGAAGAGTGCTAAAAATAAAGTAATATAATACAGTCCTTTAACCCAACCCCGTGAGGTTGAGAAGGAAGTCGGAATATAATATACGTATGTTCTTTTTTAAGGGATACGTATGCTTTTTTGGGCCTTCTCATCATATCAGGTGAGAAGGCCTTTTGTTATTCTTCCATAGCGACTGTAGAAGAAAATAAGGAGGAGTAATAATGAACATTACTACTGATGTACAGCCAACAACAGAGGAGACGAAAGAGAAAAGATATAAAACATTATTTGGTTCTGCGCTAGGATATGCAGCAGAAGGATTAGATATGTTGCTCTTATCTTTCGTACTTGTCTACATTCTAAAAGAATTTCATCTTAGCCCTGTCGAGGGAGGGAACTTAACATTAGCCACAACAATTGGGATGTTAATTGGTTCCTATTTATTTGGATTTATTGCTGATTTATTCGGTCGTATCCGCACAATGGCCTTTACAATCTTACTATTTTCACTAGCAACTGCACTTATTTATTTCGCAACAGATTATTGGCAATTATTAATTCTTCGCTTTTTAGTTGGAATGGGCGTTGGTGGTGAATTCGGGATTGGAATGGCCATCGTAACAGAAACATGGTCTAAAGAAATGCGTGCTAAAGCGACATCAGTTGTTGCACTTGGCTGGCAATTTGGCGTCCTGGTTGCTTCACTTCTTCCAGCATTTATCGTCCCGCATTTTGGATGGAGAGCTGTTTTCTTATTTGGATTAATTCCCGCTTTATTAGCTGTTTATGTCCGTAAAAGTTTAAGCGAACCGAAAATATGGGAGCTAAAGCAACGTTACAAAAAGGAATTGCTCCAGAAGGAAGCTGAAGGTAATTTGACAACTATTGAAGCGGAACAACTAAAACATATGAAGAAGTTCCCACTTCGAAAGTTATTTGCAAGTAAAAAAGTAACAATAACAACAATTGGTCTTATTATCATGTCATTCATCCAGAACTTCGGATATTATGGAATTTTCACATGGATGCCAACTATTTTAGCAAATAAATATAACTATACATTAGCAAAAGCAAGCGGTTGGATGTTCATTTCTACTATTGGTATGCTAATTGGAATTGCAACCTTTGGTATTCTAGCCGATAAAATTGGTCGCCGTAAAACTTTTACAATCTATTATGTCGGTGGTACTATATACTGTCTCATTTACTTCTTCTTATTCACAGACTCAACATTATTGTTATGGGGAAGCGCATTGCTTGGATTCTTTGCCAATGGCATGATGGGAGGATTCGGGGCAATTTTAGCTGAAAACTACCCTGCTGAAGCTCGCTCGACAGCAGAAAACTTTATTTTCGGTACAGGACGTGGGTTAGCTGGATTTGGACCTGTTATTATTGGATTACTCGCTACGGGTGGCAATCTACTTGGAGCATTGTCCTTAATTTTTATCATCTATCCAATCGGATTGATTACGATGCTATTATGTGTACCAGAAACAAAGGGAAAAGTGTTAGATTAAATGTGAAAGAGGAAGCATCTCATTTAAGATGCTTCCTCTTTTCAATGTTTGTTTATCATTTATTTTGATTTACTAGCCCTCTGGAATAAGAAAGCTGTTTTATCTTTTTCTTCTACAATTCCTTGCTTTAATGCTAATTCCCCTGCAACTTTAGGAGCTAACCATAGCATCGGGAATAATAAAATTGATACAGGAACAGCCGTCACTACAATAAAGGATTGTAGTGCATTAATACTTCCCTCACCCATATATAAAAGAATTGCTGCAACTGCGCCCATAATAAGCGACCAAAAAATTCGCAAGCTAATTCTAGGATTTCCATCTCCGGTCACTGCCATTGAAATGGAATAGGCCATTGAATCTCCTGTTGTCACTACAAATAAAATTGTTAATAAAAGAAATGCCGGTCCAACAATATTAGAAAGTGGCAACTGCTGCGTAATTGCAATCATAGCCGCTGGCATACCAGATTCACTTAATGCCACCGAGATAGAGCCTGGCTTCATTAACTCATAAAACACACCAGATCCGCCCAGTATAGTAAACCAAAACGTTGTAATAATAGGCGCGATAATTCCAATTGCAACGATTATTTCTCGAATCGTTCTTCCTCTTGAAATTCGGCTCACTAAAATTGCCATCATCGGTCCGTATCCAATAAACCATCCCCAGAAGAAGATTGTCCATGATCCTAACCAACCTGTATCACCGCGATATGTGCTTATTGGAATAAATTCATGTATATAAAATCCAAACGAAGAAACAAATGAATCAATAATAAATCCACCCGGTCCAAATAATAATACGAATGCCATTAACAAAATTGCTAGTCTAACATTTAAATTACTTATAATTTGAATCCCTTTATCAATTCCCGTTACCGCAGATATAGTAGAAACGGCTACTACACAAATAATAATTGCTAATTGAGTAGTAAACACATCAGGAATTCCAAACAATGCTTGTAAGCCATAACTTGCTTGTAGTCCTAAAAATCCGATTGGACCAATTGTTCCTGCAGCTACCGCAATAATTGCAAATGCATCAATCATCGTTCCAAGAAAACTCTTTCGCAATTTCTCCCCAAAAATAGGATATAAAAGCGTTCGAGGTTTTAACGGCATACCTTTATGATAATGCCCATACATCATAACTACTGCACTAATTGTCCCTAAAATCGTCCATGCTAAGAAACCCCAGTGCATATAACTTTGTGCTAAAGCAGGCATGACTGCTTCTTGCGTTCCAGCAGATATACCTTCATGTATTGGTGGAACCGTCATAAAATGATACATTGGCTCTGCTGCTGCCCAGAAAACACCACCGCCAGCAAGTAGCGTAGCCATAATAATTGCTAACCATTTCGCCGTACTAATCTCAGGCTTATCTAGCCCCCCGAGTTTAACCCTCCCATATTTTGAAAAGGCCATACCCATCGCAACGACAAATGTACCAATTAATAAAACCTGCCAAAAAGCACCAAAATATTTAGCTGAAAATGCAAAACTGTTATTAATGACTCTCTCTACGTAACCTTTATTTAAGAAAACCGCGATTACAAATAATAAAAGTGAGCCACCACTAATAAGAAATACAGGCCAATCAGTTTTTTGATTCTTCATCCTCATTTACCTTCCTCCTTCCTCAGCAATCTAAAAAAACAACTTCATTATGTTTTATTGTTTATATTCCACACACAATAATTATATAAGTATAATGCTTTAGTGATTTCACACACACTTATGTTGTCCCTGAAAATATGCTAAATCCTTTTTATTTTAAAAGAATATTCTATTCCTCTTACATAAAAACGCAAAACAAAAGACCTTATATTTCTATAAGGTCTTCGAAACAGAAATTTGATTATAACACAAGGAACTAACCGTTTCAAAAAAGGCCGTGCTAAAAGAGCTAGAAGTAAAGGCTTCCAACTGCTATTTAATAGGAATTAAAAAAATTTAAATTTCACGATTGATACCTTTATATTACAAACTACTTATGGAAGAAATTAGGCGAAATAATATGATTCGGATACGGTTTATGATAAATATGAGTTGTAGCAGGTGATAACGGAGGAATTAACCATACCCAGTTGCCAGTTACAACCCGTCCACAAGCAACTTCTTGCTTCTCAAACTGCTGAAATTGCTGGGCGGCAGTATGGTGATCTACAATGCTAACCCCTTGTTTTTTGAAAGAATGTAAAACAGCTATATTTAACTCAATTAACGCTTTATCTTTCCATAACGTACTATTTCTGGAAGTATCTAAATTCATCATCTCTGCAACTGCTGGAAGCAAATTATAACGGTCATGATCCGCTAAATTACGAGCACCAATTTCAGTCCCCATATACCATCCATTAAACGGGGCTGCTGTATAAGAAATACCGCCAATCTCTAAACGCATATCTGAAATCATCGGTACCCCATACCATTTTACTTCTAGTGATGAAATTGGGTACTCTGGATGTTCAATTGGTACCTCTTTCACTTCTTTTTTAGGAATTTCTTTATATACAGGATCTTTTCCATCAACAGAAAATACAAGCGGTAACACGTCAAAATGTGTACCTTCTCCTTGCCACCCAAGACCTTGACATAAATCAGTAAATGCGGCGGAGTTTGAGTCACCAACCACTCCCATTTCCGTTTTGTATCCTGCATATCGAATTAATTGATGATTATAGATTCGTATATGATTCTCTTCACCTTGATATTGCTTAAAAATCGTAATTGTCGGTTTAACTTTCCCATCATTCGTCGCATATTTAATATGATGAATTAATGCATTATATACGCCTTCCTCATCCTTTACTTCACGCGCATCTAATATGTGCATCTTACTCCAAAACAATCTTCCAATGCATCTATTACTATTACGCCATGCCATTCGTGATCCATGAACAAGCTCTTCAAATGTATGCTCATACGTTCCAGTCTTTTCTATCTCTATTAAAATTTCTTTCATACGCTCTTTTATTAATTGCTCTTTATTAAGTTCCTTATAGCAAACGGTAATAAAATTACTTGCTTCCTCTATTAATTGTTTCGTTTTGCTCATAAACAATCTCCTTCTATCTCAACAAGACACTACTACTTTACAGTATAAGCAAAAAGAATAAGAGTCACAAATGAAAGTGGAAGTGTTACTTTTATTGTAATATTTTTCAGAAAATTTTCAGATTTTTTGTTGACTTCCGAAAAAAACAAGCGTATTTTTGACTTAAGTAAATTTTTTTTACCTAGACCAACTTTATAGGGTGGAAAGGAGGTAATTTCACGTCTTTATTTCAATTACCCAATCTTTCATATGACTATGATGAACTAGATCCCTACATTGGTGTGCTACATTAGCATTCATCATGCGTGTAAGGTAAATTTGGTAATGTAAAACTAGTATTGTCGAAATCCTCCAGAATCCCCCGGATTGCCACCGGGGGATTCATGATTATTTCAGTATATTTATGTAATGCTGTAAAACATTTTTTATTTCTGTATTTAATTCTCGGAACGGAAACCCTAATTCGCGAGCCTTTCTATTATGTAACGTACAATTAGTTATTTCATTATAAGGTGCCATATTCTCTCCCGCTTCTTGAATAAGAACTTTTGTCCCACTGTTTTCTTCTATGAAGCGAATAACTTCTCCCATGGAAATCGCTCCGTTATTACAAGCATTAATTGGACCCTCTATATTTTCCATTCCGCACCATGCTAAAAACTCTCCTGCTTCTTTTTCATGTATAAATGACAACTTTCCATCTAACGAATTTAAAACAATTGGATTTTGTTTCACAACATGTTCAACGTAAAACTGTAATCTCTTCGTATAATCATTTTCTCCAATAACGACGGGAAATCTTACCGCAACGACTGGGAATGTTGCCTGTTGAAACAACACTGCTTCCGCTAATCGCTTCCCTTCACTATAATTGAAGTCATTTCTACCTCCATACGTAATAGCATACTCGTACGGATTAAAGTTCTCTTCTAACAAGCCTATCGCTGGCTCGTAAACAGCCATTGAAGATGTCATAATATATTTCTTCGTTTTTCCTTGTAACACTTCACATATTATCTTCGCTGCATTCGAGCTATAGCATAAATTATCGTATACGATATCATAACTTTTATCTTCTAGACGCTCTGCTAGTTGTTTTTCGTCTTCTCTATCTACAATAAGTCTTTTTACTGCACTTCCAAAAGAATCCTCCGTAATTCCTCTCGTCGCGATCGTTACATCGTGTCCAGCTTGCAAAAGTGCTTCTACTAAATGTTTACCAAAAAACCTTGTTCCCCCTAGAACCAACACTTTTTTCACTTTCATCATCCCCTATTTTGCAAAATACTACCTTAATTATAAATAAAAAGCATGGAATCATCATCAAGATTCCATGCTTTCTTACATACGATACTTTAACGTACTCGATATTTAAAAATACAATAGCAGCAATATAAAATAGAAATTACTGATACATAAACCCATAGTTCATATACGAATCCTTCTCCCCATACTCCCATAAAATAAAAGAGTGCAGGCAACGTCAATGTTACCCATGATTGTACAAAGGCAATTCTGCCAAGATATTGATTGATATTCTTTTTTTGTGCATTTAATACAAAGAATAAATACCAAAGTAATGCCCACATAAACCATGTTAACGCATTAACAACATCGTGGAATTGAACAAATGAAACAACCATATAGAATAAAGCAATAATTGCTACCCAAATACAGAACCAGCCTAGTCCACTACTATCCATTCCTTTAATAAAAGTAACGCCTACATATAAATAAGTTAAACCAAATAAAAAAGTAGCTGCATATGAATATACCGTCCAATTACTTTGATCAGAAATCATAATCAAATAGAACGGAATGATAATTTGTAATGCCCCCACAAATAAATTAAAGACACCTGCACTTTTCATCTCTACTTTGCCTAATATGACAAGGCTATTTAAAAATAAAGCTGCACCTGAAAGTAATAATCCTACGTAACCCATATATTCGTGTGAAAATCTTTCCCTTTCACACTTTTAACCTCCCCACAATATAAAGTGATACTTTATTATTTTTCTTCCTATTTAAAACTACATACATAATTTTTAATCTGAATAAGTCAGACTTCCTACCTTAAAAAATAAAGTGAAAATCTCTTTAATAACTGCTATATAGCAATATTATTTCTTATTTACTACCATTCAGCTTTTCCGTATTCGAAAGTAAAAGTATTACTCTAACAACACCCTGAATTAAAAGCGCTTTCAATAAAGAATAATCCTATCAAAAAGCTACTAGGATTATTTGATTATAAACGTACTCTAACAACAAGACAAGACCTGGGATGATTTTCAAATTATTCTCTTTGATTTCTATGAAAATCAATAGAATGATTCATTTATACTAGTTCATTCTATTGATCCTTCACATAAAATATTTTAGATTCATATTAATCTTTTTAGAAAGGTAAGATGTATATGCTTCATCATGAAATTCCCCGATATGTAGTTCATTCAACTGGCGTTTTAACGAAAGAAACTAATACTGTTTCTGCTGTAGTTAACATTGTGAACCTGGATGAATACTATCCACATCACGTAACTATTGAAGTATGGGATTGGTCTACTTATTCCACTCCTGTAAAACTTCCCGTACTGATTGGAGAAAATGTAGAAGCGAGCTTCCCCTATTCTCTCGACAGTAATAATCTTGCCGTTTTTTACGCCGATTTAGATGACACTGTAGATTTATATGAAATTCGAATTTCATATAACGATCATTCCAACATTATTGCAAATTGCTTTGGGCGAAGCTTACCACCATATTCAAGCCAAGAAGGTAACACAGTATACCATAAACAGCTCGTTCGAATTCATTAAGTCCCCCTATTATATAAAAAGGGCCGGTCAGTAATACATTTATCTTTATAAGATAAATGTATTACTGACCTAGATTGTCATAGTCAATCTTGATAGTCTCTTATTCCAAACAATTGCTATTTATCATAAATATCATTCGGATTAATTGTAGGAATAAATCCATTTATAGAACTATATTTTTTAGATACGTTATTTGGAGTAACAGTAAACGTTACAATTTTATTGCTTTGTTGTTTAAAATAACGCATCCAATTTTGACTCCATTCATCTTTTGCAATAACTTGTTTATTGAAGTCTTCCCACAATACACCATGTATAAAATTCAAAGATGTATTTTTGATTGTATCAAATCCCCAATTCTGTATAAGAAGTAGGTTGGAATCAGCACTTTTAATTTCTTTTAATAAATTTACATATGCTTCTCTAAATTCCCCTTGTATAGCTGGCTGATTATAAAAATAATCATCAATATCACCAACTGTATCTAAAAACACCCCATCTATACCTTTTCCAATAATTTGCTGTTTTACTTTATTAACAACAATCCCCCGGTAATGTTCATCAGCTAAGTTCATAATATATGTATCCCACTGCTCTATTTTCATTTTCTTGCCGTCTCTATAATAATAATCAGATTCCACTACTTGTGGTTTATGCCATGCTTCTAACTCTAAAACACTTACATACCCAAGAACCACTGTTCCTGATTTTTTTAATTGTTGAATTTGTTCTTTCGTAAATGCATACGGCTCAATAATAACCATGTCGTACTTTGAAAGTCTCTCAATCACTTGCTCATTTGCTTCACCATAATAAATTTTATAACTTCGTACATTTTTTAAAACTGGTTCCACAACATTTGCTTGTGCGGATGTACTTGAAGAAAAAATAAAAGAAAATATAGCTAAAAAGCATATGGAACGTTTCCACGCCATAATAATATTACCCCCTATACAACTGTAATTCCCCATCTATTTTAACACCTTAAAATCTCAATAGACATATAGTAAACACATGATATTTTACAGTTTTGCGAACTGAATCATTTTATAAAAACCCCAAAAACATAATGCATTGACAAAAATTAGAATTTATTTCCCTTGAATTTACTATATTCCTATTGATAGAATAATTGGAGCTCTAACTATTATATATCCTAAAATGATTCTTTTAAATTATGCATTTCGCTTCAATGTATTATTCCTCAACACTAAATTTGCAAACGGAAGAAGGGATTTATTTTTATGTACTATAAGCAATCCAATTTATTTCAAAAAATGATTGAACCTACAATTCTCTTTATTGCATTATTCTTTCTCTCAATACTAACTGATTTTTTAACGCCTACGTATGAATACTTCATACTCTTATTCATTACTTTAATTATTTCTAGCCGATACGGTATATCTATTGCACTTTTCGTCTTCCTGGAAGCAATGGTTTACGTTTTTATAATCGGTATATATAAAGAAAACGATGTTTTACTTTATTTCTTCTCACAGGATTATTGGATAAGTTGGATCTTTTTACTTGTTATTAGTTTATATTGCGGATTAATGAGTACTTCACAAAAAGAACGTTATGAAGATATACATATGATAAATAAGGAACTGAAAGCTGAAAATAAAGAATTAAAATATGTTATTAAGCAATTAGACGAAACACGTATTACACTGCGTTCCCGTGTGCTGGAATCAAACAATCATTTATCTAAAATGTATCATATGTTTAAAGCTTTAAATCATACACATCCTGAAATTGTACTCGATGAAGGAATGAATGTATTAAAAACATATTTCGGCGCGAAAAAAATTGGCATCTATCACGTTGATAATAATAAACAATCACTTCGTATTAAATTAAGGTCAGAAGCTGGTGAAAGTACATTACCTCAGTCCATTTTTGTTAAAAACTCTTCATCAGTCATCAAAAATGCGCTAGAGCATAATCGACCTTTTTTCCGTACAGATGCGGATTTTCAAGATGCTCCACTTTTAGTTGGTCCCGTCCTATTCCAAGATGGTGTGCAATACGTCATTATATTAGACGAAATTGAATTTTCAAAAGTAACTTCTGAGCAATTTGAACTTTTCACGTGGTATTTACGCTGGATGGGCGATCGTTTACAAAATGCTTCTAACCTTTGGCTATCAAGTCAAGAAGATCGTACATTCCCTAAAACGAGCATTTACTATGAAGATGAATTTGAACATTTATTAAAAATTGAAAAGAAACGTTACGAAACGTTATCTTACCCATATTCCTATTTTGAGTTCCAGGCACCACAAGACTCTTTACAAATGATCAATTCTATTTTAAAAAATCATTTGCGTGATATTGATATATTCGGTTATAGCGCGACCGAGCAAAAAATTATGATTTTATTACCTGGCACTGAAGAAAAGTTTTTACTACAAGTTCAAACTCGTATACAAAATGCGCTCTCTCCTGAAGGAGTGATATTCTAATGATTTTACTCCTTCTTTATGTTATATATGCTATTTTAGTTTTTCTCTTATTTCGATTTACGAAAAGTTTAATTACAGAAAATAAAAAAGGAATTATTGAATTTTGCTTAATTATCTCTCTTCTTTTCCCGCTTATCGGACTTATTGTATCAGTAATCATGTTATTACTTAATATAAAACGATCCAAAACCGAGTGGTTACAGCAATATTCTGATTATCTTTCCTTTCACGTTGATAATTATGAAGATATTGTGGAATCAGCTAAACAAGATATGGACCTAATTTCATTTTCTTCTGGATTAGAACTCGATAAGCCTGAGTTACATAAACAACTCATTGTACAGTTAAGCTCATCCTCCATTTCTAATGAAGGAGGCTTATTGAAAGAAGCAATTTACCATAAAGATCCTGAAACTGTACATTACGCAGCAACTACTATCAATTTACTAAATGAACGGTACGAAAAACAGATTGAATACTTAAATAGGCAATTCCTACAAAATCCACAAAATGAAATTGCAAAAGAATTGGTCTCTAACTATTTAAGATATATAGACAGTGGTCTTCTTTCTAATCAACAAAAAGAAAAAATAATCGATGAATTTATGAATTTTATTACACAAAGTGTAGAACTATTCCCTAACGAATCTCTTTACCCTTTCCAACTTGGAAATCTGTGTCTACACAAAAAAAAATATGCAAAGTCTGAAGAACAATTTTTAAATCTTATTCATTTCTATCCTGAATCCTATTACGGTTATGTTGGATTACTTGAAATATATTATGACCAAAAGTTATGGGACAAGCTCTATAACTTAATCAATAATCTAACGGATGCAAAAATAATTCATATACTACCGCGTAAATATCAATTATTTGTAAGGCAGTTTGGAGGCGCACACATTGAAAAAGGGGATTAATATATATATCGGGATTATTAGTATCATTTTATTTCTCTTAATTTTATCCATCCTTATATATCGAACAGAAAATTTTTATCAAAAATTTTCTGTTCCTAAAACTAAAGAAACAGATACCGTTAAAACACTCAACGCAAAAGATGTAACTCAAAATGGACATGAAATGCAATTATACGTTTTAAAAACGGATAATAAACTAGGAGAACAAGTTGCATTTAATACAAAAAAGGCAATGGATTACGCACATCTACACTATAAAGACATTACAGCTAATGAAATTAAGGGACTTACTCCTTCTCCTTATACAGGGATTATTATTACAGGTGAAATAATGGAGCAACTTCCACAAGCTGATATTCAAAATTTTGTACAAATGGGCGGAAGGATTATTATCGCAAACCGACTTGATTCGGATCCTTCTTGGAACTCTCTATTTGGTATTACCCAAAAAGAAGGCTTCAAAGACGCGAAAGGATTAACTTTTGAAAAGGTTTTATTCCCTGGTTATCCAGATCTCCCAAGCTCTTCAAGTTTGTTTACTCATAGCGCAATGAACATTACGCTAGATGAAAATACAACTACGCCTTGGATTACAGCGGAAGATACTCCTATCCTCTGGACCAATGACTACGGTGAAGGAAAAGTCTTATATTGGAATACAACAGCATTGAACGATAAATTAGGTAGAGGTATGTTCGTTCAGTCACTGGGTACTATTTTCCCTGCTTTCGCTTCAGCACAACTTGGAGCGGAGATTATGTATATCGATGACTTCCCATCTCCGATTCCAAGTGGAGAACTAAAAAACTTAACAACAGAAAAAATTTCTGTTGAAGAATTTTATAAAAAACATTGGTGGAAAAATATGAAGGATATCTCTGAAGAGCTTGATATTAAATATACGGGTGTTGCAATTGGGACGTACCAAAATAAAGTAACTCCACCTTTTGAAGATTTCACAGGTAAAAATAGAAATACCTATTTATTATTTGGGAGAGAATTATTAAGTCATGGTGGAGAAATCGGCATTCATGGCTATAACCATCAACCTTTATTATTACCACCAGACCCAGTAGATAAAGCACTTGAATATGTTCCATGGAATTCAAAAGAGGATATGGAGAGTTCCTTAGATGCTCTACAAAAACTTGTGTATAAATTTTTTCCAAATGAAAAATTAAAAACCTATGTACCACCATCCAATATTATAAATACAACTGGATTAAGTGCATTAAATGACGCAGTTCCAACTATAGAAACAGTTGCTTCTCTATATGTGGGAGGCACAAGTAACGGCAGTTTAATTCAAGAATTCGGACCAGATGTACAGAATAAAAACATTTATCATTTCCCGCGCATTACGAGTGGCTATGCTATCACAGATGAAGATCAATTTATCTTGACTGATGTTACCGCAAATCTAGGCGTCATCTCACATTTCGTCCATCCAGATGATATCCTTGATGAAAAACGCTCAGGTAACTTAACATGGGAAGAACTATTTAAAGCTTATAAAACGACAATTAAAGAAATACAAGAAAGATATCCTTATATAAAAAGTATGACCCAAAGTGAAGCAACTGCTTCTATGAAAATTTATCAAACTGGTGACCTAGATGTTTCTTATGAAGATGATGCTGTTCACATTGCATATAAAGGGCTACCAAACCATGCTTCAACAATTATACGTGTAGAAGAAGGTAAGAAGATACAACCTGGCTCATTCTCTTACGGTACAGTTAAAAAGCTTGATTCCCAAATTTATAGCGTTACGTTAACGAAAGCCAGCGCTACAATTCCAATTAAAGGAGAATAACAGATGAGAATAGGTTTGGTCGTTGAAGGCAGCTACCCCTTTGTAAGTGGAGGGGTAGCAAGCTGGGTTCAAATGATTATCCAACAGTTTAAAGAACATGAATTTACGATTTTTGCGATAGTCCCTCAAGTAAAAACAGAAGATGAATATCAATATGAAATTCCAAGCAACGTAAAAGATATCATTATGATTCCTTTGCAATCAGAAAATGAAGCAAAACATATAAAAACTAATTTAACTGAACAAGAAGTACAGACACTTCAAAAATGGTTTACATTTCAAGCCAATGATACAACAGCATTACAAATATTAGGGAATAAACAAAAGCTAGGAACACTCCATTCCTTCTTCGAAAGCCGTGAGTTTTATGCAATTGTTAAAGAAAGTTATTTATATGAAGAAAGTAGTGGATCCTTCTTAAATTACTTTTGGATGTGGAGATCTATGTTCACACCAATCATTCAAATTTTACAAATTGATTTTCCTGAATTAGATCTTATTCATTCTGTATCGACAGGATATGGTGGATTACTTGGTGCTGCAATTAGTGCCAAGTCCGATATACCATTTATTCTAACTGAGCACGGTATTTATTCTCGAGAGCGTGAAGAAGAAATACTACAATCCACTTGGATACCAATTGAATATAAAAAAAGATGGGTTTCTTTCTTTCATCATTTGTCCCATCAAGCATATGAACAAGCCGCTGATGTAATTACGTTGTTTGGCCGAAATAGTGCATATCAAAAAGAATTAGGTGCCCCGGCCCATAAACTAAAAATCGTTCCAAATGGCGTTACTTTATCTGACTATAAAGGGTTACGTAAACCAAAATACAATTCGAATAAACTCATCATTTCCGCTATTATACGAGTTGTGCCAATTAAAGATGTAAAAACAATGATTTATGCAGCTAAATTATTATTAGAGAAAGATATTCCATTTATATTTTACTTACTAGGTCCTGATACGGAAGAAGCAGAATATGCTCAGGAATGTCGTGATTTAATTCAACAATTAGGATTAGAAGAGCATGTAATAATGACCGGCAAAGTAAATATTAAAGATTACTTAAAACAAACAGATATTCTCGTATTAACAAGTATATCTGAAGGACAACCATTAGCTATGTTAGAAGGAATGGCAGCAGGATTACCATGGGTTGTTACAGATGTCGGCTCTTGTAAGGAATTAATTTACGGACAAGATGAAGATCCTTACGGACAATGTGGATTTGTTGTACCACCTGTATCTCCCGAACAAGTTGCCATTCATTTAGAGTGGTATTATCGTCACCCTGAATCCATTCAACAATTTGGGGATAATGGGCGCAATCGTATTGAAGCGCACTATCAATTATCAGGTGTCGTCGATAGTTATCGTAAGCTTTACTTAGAAAGAGGTAAAAAAACATGGCAGGAATAGGATTTCGTTTACAAAAATTATTCCAAGAAGACTACTATTCTTCAAGAATAAAAGCGTACGGATTTTCATTATTTGTTACAGCTGGTCCTTGGTTAGTCGTTATTTTAGCAGTAACAGCTATTCGATATATTTTAAGTTTGTTCCATTCTATTTCAATTGAGGAACAGCGCCTTTTCACAATTTCAATTTCATACTGCTTTATTTTTTCTCAAATCATATATGGTGCCTTGCAGCTCATCGTAACTAGATATGTGGCTGACCTTTTATACGAGCAAAAAGCTGATAAAGTATTTTCTTCCTTTTTAGGAATGACGAAAATCACACTTTTTTTAGCTATTATCTTATGGCTTTTGTTTGCAATTTTTACACCATTAGCCTTGTATTATAAAATCGTGATGCTATTTTTATTTTTAGCTTTAAACATCATTTGGATTCAATCCATTTATTTAACAGCAGCTAAAGATTATCAGTCCATCGCTCTTGCATTTTTAATTGGTTCAATTTTCTCCTTATCTGGAATTGCGCTTATCGCTTACTGGCATCCAACACTTGGACTAGAACATGGATTTTCCCTATTACTTTTAATTGCTTTTACAATCGGGACTTTCATTACATTAGTGTGGTTAAGTATAGTTATTGTACGAATGTTTCCAAATAGTGATGCTACTGAACAATTTACCTTTCTTTCTTATTTAGATAAATATCCAGAACTATTTTGGTCAAGCTTACTTTATAATATTGGTATTTGGGTATGTAACTTTGTTATTTGGTTCGGAGAAGGACGAGGAAATATTGAAAACACATTTATTTATCATCAAATATATGATACTTCTGTTTTCTGGGCTTATTTAAGCATTATTCCAACCTATATTTTCTTCGTAGTATCCATTGAAACAAGGTTTTATGAAAGGTATAAGAAGTTCTTCGGTTCAGTTAACAATGGGGCGACATTAAATACAATTTTACAATTGAAAGATTCGATGAACTTTGTCCTAAAACAAGAAATGGAACGAATACTTCGTAATCAAGGTATTTTTTCTTTACTTATTATTTTTATAATATGGATGTTTAGTTCACAATCTGGGAACGTAACACTTGAATACTCTATTTTGCAGCTGACTATAGTTGGTGCTTATGCAAACGGGATGGTTCTTGTTATCACGTTACTACTCTTATATTTTGAAGATCGTAAAGGCGCATTTCGAACATCAGCCCTGTTCTTTTTTGCAAACCTGTTATTAAGTCTTCTTCTACTTCCATTTGGGTTCAATGGTTACGGTATTAGTTTTGCACTCGGATCTTCTATTACATTCTTATATGCGATTTCTAGACTCTTTACTTATATTAAAGATATTGACTACTATACATTTTGTCAGTCAAACATTTCTATGAAACAGCGAACTTTCTTTACTAACGTGGCCAATAAACTTAATGGAAAATAAACAGATAAAAAAATGACCTCTTGCTTATGCAAAGGTCATTTTTTATCTATTTATTAAACTTCTAGATAGCCATTTTTGTTATTTGATTGCCATCTCCAAGAGTCTGCACACATCTCTTCTAATCCGCGTTTTGCTTCCCATCCTAATTCACGCTTCGCTTTCGATGCATCTGCAAAACATACTGCAACATCACCAGGGCGACGCTCTGTAATTTTATAAGGAACTTCCTTATCTGAAACCTTTTCAAATGCTTCAACCATTTCAAATACACTATAACCAGTACCTGTACCGAGATTATATGCATCTATCCCAGTAGTGCCAAGTACTTTTTCAAGCGCCTTTACATGACCATTTGCTAAGTCTACAACATGAATATAATCACGGACACCTGTGCCATCTTTTGTTGGATAGTCATTTCCAAATACACTTAATTCCTTTAGCTTACCTACTGCTACTTGTGTTACATATGGCATTAAGTTATTTGGAATTCCGTTTGGATCTTCTCCAATACGTCCACTTTCATGCGCACCAAATGGGTTGAAATAACGAAGTAATACGATACTCCATTCTGCATCCGCAAATGCTACATCACGCATAATTTGTTCAATCATTAATTTTGTTTGACCATATGGATTTGTTGCACTTAATGGAAACTCCTCCGTAATTGGTGATGTTTCTGGGATACCATACACTGTTGCAGATGAACTGAAGATCATCTTCTTCACATTATGCTTCTGCATCACTTCACATAGCACTAGTGTGCTTGTAATGTTGTTATGATAGTACGTTAACGGAATTACTACTGATTCCCCTACAGCCTTAAAGCCTGCAAAGTGAATAACAGCTTCAATTGTATTTTCTTCAAAAATCGTATCAAGTGCTTCGCGATTTAAAATATCTTCTTTATAAAACTTAAACTGTTTTCCTGTTATCTCTTTTACTCGATTTATAGACTCTACTGAGCTATTCGAAAGATTATCTACTACTATAATTTCGTAACCGTTTTTTAGTAATTCTACGCATGTATGACTACCAATATATCCTGCTCCACCTGTTACAAGTATTGCCATAATTATAGTCCTCCATATTTCATTCATTATAAACTTCTCAAAGTATATCACATATTTCTTATCATATGTTTATTATGCGAACACAGAAACTTACATTTTATCCCACACTTATTTTGTATAATACACGATTCCAATCAGGTAATAAAAAAACGCCACATAACAGACATCGCGTGGCGTTTTTTGATCAAATTACGTAACAATATACACTTAGAAAATGCGCAAGACTACCTAACAATACAAAAACATGAAAAATTTCATGGTGTCCCATATATTTAAACTCCAACCATTTTGGCTTCGCACCGTAAATAAACCCACCAATTGTATAAAAAATACCTCCAAGTACTAAGAAAATGATACCTCCTGTACTTAAATTCTCAGCTAGCGGTGCAAAGAATAGAACAATTAACCAACCCATCAGAAGATAAATTGCTGTCGATAACCATCTTGGACAATTAAACCAAAACATTTTAAAAACAATACCACAAATCGCAGTTGCATAAACTAAACAAAATAATAGTAAACCATTTGCCGAATTTAATGTAATTAAGCAAAAGGGTGCATATGTACCTGCAATTAATATAAAAATCATAGAATGATCTAGCTTCCTAAAGAAATAAATAACACGTTCACTGGCTACAACACTATGATACACAGCTGACGCCATATAAAGGACCATCATCCCGATACCAAATAAAATAACAGCTGTAATTGCAGCAAAAGATGGTATCTTAACAGAAACTTTCACAAGCATAGCTAATAATGCAATAAATGATAATACAGCTCCTCCTAAGTGAGTAAATGCATTAACCGGTTCTCTTACATAAGCATTCATATAAACACCCCTCATATAATTACATGTAGTTTTGATAACTACATGTAATTATATACATATTATTCGTACGGGTCAACATTTACAATTCATTTGTTTCGTAATACCATATTTAAAGATATACTAAACATTAAGTTCCACTAAGTTATAAAAGTGAGGGGTTCTACGTGGAAAATATAAATAAATTACTTGAATCATTACATTTAGAAAAAAGTATTAAACTTGAGGATATCCCAAATGTCGACTTATATGTAGACCAAGTTGTTCAACTATTTGAGAATACTTATGCGGATACAACGAGAACTGATAACGAAAAAGTATTAACAAAAACAATGATTAACAATTACGCAAAAGGGAAATTATTCATCCCTATCAAAAATAAAAAGTATTCAAAAGAGCATATGATTTTAATCAGCTTAATTTATCAATTAAAAGGAGCCCTTTCCATTAATGATATAAAAAGCTCCTTAGAAAATATAAATGCACCATTAATAAACGATGATACATTCGAATTAAATACTCTATATAAAGATTATCTTTTTCTTACTGAAACCAATGTGGAAAGTTTTAAACAAGACGTAAATAACCGTGTTAAGGAAGTAAACGAGGTTTCTTCCTTAGAAGATCCAAAGCTAGAAAAGTTTTTATTACTAACATCTTTCGTGACTATGAGTAATATGTATAGACGTTTAGCAGAGAAACTAGTTGATGACCTCAAAGAATCTTAAACAAAAAACTATCCACCTGTTAGAGTGGATAGTTTTTTTGTTTACTTAATTGCTTCATGAACCTTTAATTGTTTCCCTTTAATCGTTGTATTTTTCATGATTTTTAAAACAAGCGGCCCTTTTCCATTTAATATTTCAACGTAAGAAACATTGTCTTGTATTGTAATAATACCTATATCTTCCGCTGTAACACCTTTAATTTTAGCAATTGTACCGACGAAATCTACCGCCCTAATTTTCTTTTTCTTCCCGCCATTAAAGTACAATTTCATAATTCCTTTGTTTAAGTCTGCACTTTTATCTTTCTTTATAATTGGTTTAGCATGTATCTTTTCCTCAAATACTGCTTTCCCTTTCATAACTTCTTCTTTTGAAGGTGCAAGTTCCTTTGGAATTTCAAAGCCGATGTACTCCTCAATCTCTTCTAAAAATCTATTTTCATACGGCGTTATGAATGTAATAGCTTTTCCGTTATTACCAGCTCGCCCCGTTCTTCCCGTACGATGTACATAACTTTCTTTTTCTAGTGGAATATCATAATTAATAACATGTGTAATATTATCAATATCAATTCCTCTAGCAGCTACGTCTGTCGCTACTAAATAACGGAACTTTCCTTTTCTAAAATCGTCCATAACTTCAAAACGATCTTCTTGTACCATACCACCATGTATTTTGTCACAAGGGTAGTTAACGCGGTTTAACTGTTTAAATACGTGATCTACATTTTCTTGTGTACGGCAAAAAATAATACAACTATCTGGATTCTCAATCGTTGTTACATCTTTAAGAAGTGAAAGCTTCTCCTCTTCTCTCGTCTCAAAAAGTGTATGTTCAATTTTATCTGTTGTAATCCCGGCAGCCTTAATTTCAATATGTGTTGGCGAATCCATATACGTACGAGATAACTTTTCGACATCTTTTGGAAGTGTTGCCGAAAATAGCATTGTCATTCGTTTTGTAGGTAATTCGTCAATAATTGCCTCTACTTGATCAATAAAGCCCATATTCAGCATTTCATCTGCTTCATCAATAACTAAATACTTCAAACACTCTAAAGAAAGAGTACCTTTTTCAATATGATCTAACACACGGCCAGGAGTCCCAACTACAATATGTGTCTTTTGCTTTAACTCTAATTTTTGACGTGCAAATGGAGATTTACCATAAACTGCAGCGGCCTTAATTCTTTTGAAGCGGCCTATATTCGTAATATCTTCTTTTACTTGCACCGCAAGCTCTCTCGTCGGTGTTAAAACTAAAGCTTGTGGCTTATTCTCTTCCCACTCCACCATTTCACAAAGTGGTATGCCAAATGAAGCGGTTTTTCCACTTCCAGTCTGTGATTTCACGACAAGGTCTTTCTTTTGCAAGGCAACTGGAATAACCTCTCCTTGCACTTCCGTTGGATGTTCATATCCTAAACCAGTAAGTGCTCTTACAATTTCCTTACTTAATGCATAATCGGTAAAACTTCTTTTACTCATGTAATAACCTCATTTTATTCTGTATTTAATAATTATATTTGTTATACCCTGCGTTCAATTATACTGAGATAACATATTAAACCAATATTTGTAGTTCGCTAAAGTACCATCTTACCCTAAGTATAACCCTTTATATTCTTTTTTTTGAAATAAAACAATAAAAAGCAGACTTATTTATTAAGTCTGCCTCACCTATAAAGTATAACAAAATATCTTTACGGAACTAACCTTTTTACAACTGGTATTCTTTGCAGTACTAAAGTTATTACCATGCTAAGAACGATTGTAATAATTACATTAATAGGTATTGCTAATATTGCATGTACATGTGCATTCACCTTAGGGAAAACTTTGTACAAAAAGTTATTTAATAAGAAAAAGTGAATAATATAAATTCCAAGGCTCGCTTGATTTATACCACGTAATAAAAATGGCAATTGTCTTTCTGAATTTTGGAAAGCATATCTGAAAAAGACAAATAACCCAATTGCCATAAGTACAACACCTGGCGCAAAATATTCATACCAATATTGATCCAGCTGTCCATTTGCTTTCAATGTATAATGGTATGTAATAAAGAATGTACCAATACATCCTACAACTCCCCCAATATAGGAAATATTACGCCATTTTTTCGCAATATCATAATTTGATAAGTAATAACCAAGTAGAAAATATCCTACATAATTTGTAACATAAAATAATTCAATATTAAAGTTGATAGGATAATAATAGTTTACTAGTTTAACTATTACAGATGCATATAGCCATAAAATTAAAAAATATTCTATCTCTCTCTTCTTAGCATTTTTCACAAATACTTTCAGTAAAGGTGCGATTAAATATATTCCTACAATCATATATAAGAACCATAGATGTAACCCGATACTATTTGTTAAAAAGTACTTTATCCCTTGCTTTAAAGACGCCGGAAAATATCCTACGCAAGCCCCATAGATGTAAAATATAGCACTCCAACCTATAAAAGGTATAATCACTTTACTTGCACGTTTCTTTAAAAATTCCCCAATAGAAGTATCCTTTGTTCCCTTTAATAATAGGGCTCCACTAATCATTACAAAAATTGGTACACTAGCACGCGAAAGTGAGTCGTAAAAATTACCAGCCAGCCAACGCGACACGTTATTTGAATCTAACGTAGAAACATAACCAGCAGCAACGTGAATTGTAACGACCGCAATTGTCGCTAATACACGTAGCCAATCCATATACACTAATCGTCCCATACAATCTCTCCTAAATTAATATATTTATCTATTATTCTCCCTACATAATTCTACATTAATCAATTACACATTAAAATATATTATATCCATATAAATCCAAAAACGTTAAATAAACTTTATTTTTTAAAATTAAACATTAAAACCTTTGACTTATTACTAAAAATACTGTAAATTATCATTTGGACGAACGTTTTTAAGTAAACTACGTAAAATATTCGTATTTTAGGGGTGTAAATGATGGAAAATGTATTTGACTATGAAGATATTCAATTAATTCCTGCAAAATGTATTGTAAATAGCCGATCTGAGTGTGATACAACTGTCACTTTAGGAAAACATAAATTTAAATTACCTGTCGTACCTGCAAATATGCAAACGATTATTGATGAAAGAATCGCAACTTATTTAGCTGAAAATAATTACTTCTACATCATGCATCGTTTCCAACCAGAGAAACGAATTTCATTCATTAGAGATATGCAATCACGTGGATTAATTGCTTCAATCAGCGTTGGTGTTAAAGAAGACGAGTACGAATTCGTACAACAATTAGCTGCTGAGCAACTTTCACCTGAATACATTACAATCGATATCGCACACGGTCACTCTAATGCTGTGATCAACATGATTCAACATATTAAAAAGCATTTACCAGAAAGCTTCGTTATCGCTGGAAACGTTGGAACTCCAGAAGCGGTAAGAGAATTAGAACACGCTGGTGCTGACGCAACAAAAGTTGGTATTGGACCTGGTAAAGTTTGTATTACTAAAATCAAAACAGGCTTTGGAACTGGTGGTTGGCAGTTAGCTGCACTTCGCTGGTGTGCAAAAGCTGCAAGTAAGCCAATTATCGCTGATGGTGGTATTCGTACACATGGCGACGTAGCTAAATCAATTCGATTTGGAGCAACTATGGTTATGGTCGGTTCTCTATTCGCTGGTCATGAAGAGTCGCCAGGAGAAACAATCGAAAAAGATGGCAAACTTTATAAAGAGTACTTCGGCTCAGCTTCTGAATTCCAAAAAGGTGAGAAGAAAAACGTTGAGGGTAAGAAAATGTTCGTTGAGCATAAAGGTTCTTTAGAAGACACTTTAATCGAAATGGAACAAGATCTTCAATCTTCTATCTCTTACGCTGGTGGAACAAAATTAGACTCAATTCGTACTGTAGATTATGTAGTCGTGAAAAACTCTATTTTCAACGGCGATAAAGTATATTAATTCTTAAATTTAACTCGAAGGCCAAGCATTTTTTATGCTTGGCCTTCTTTTTCATGTATAAAAATGTAAAATATTTTCATTTTACTGAATTTTCTAGTATCATATTTTTAGATACTTAAAATAAGGGGGATATAATCAATGGAAAATGTAATTGAGAAACGCCTTACTCGCACAGAAATTCCTACGGAGCTAACGTGGGACCTTTCTGATTTGTACAAGTCAGATGCCGAATGGCACACTGCATTAAACGTATTGGAAAATGATATACAAAAACTCGATGCATTTAAAGGATACTTACATACTAATCCCACTACTTTATTAAATTGCCTACTTTTAGAAGAAGGACTTTTAATGAGGTTAACAAAACTGAGCTCCTATGCAAATTTAAAGGAATCCGCTGATCGTACAGATCCAGTTATTCAAGCGAACTCCTCCAAAATTTCTGCTCTAGGAACGAAATTACATACTGCACTATCCTTTATTCATAACGAAATTCTCTCATTTGAAAAAGGAACGATTGAAAAATATTTAACTGAGGAAACAAAACTTGAGCCGTTCCGTAAATCGTTACTAGAAGTACTTAAAAAGAGGCAGCACACTCTCTCACCTGAAACAGAAGAAGCTCTTGCTGCACTCGGCGAAGTTCATAGTTCCCCCTACAAAATTTACGGCATGACTAAATTAGCCGATATGGATTTCCCTCCTATACAAGATGAACAGGGAAATGATTTGCCTGTGTCATTTGCATTATTTGAAAGTAAATATGAATTTTCTCCAAGCGCATACATACGTAGAAAAGCATATTCATCATTCGTTTCCACATTGAAACGATATAAAAATACAGTTGCAACTACATATGCTACTGAAGTAAAAAAACAAGTGACGATTTCTCGTTTACGCAAGTACGAGTCCGTTACCCATATGCTTTTAGAACCTCAAAAAGTTCCACTTGAAATGTATAACAATCAACTAGATATTATTTATAACGAATTAGCACCTCATATGCGCCGTTTTGCAGATTTAAAAAAGAAAGTATTAGAGCTTGATCAAATGCTTTTCTGTGACTTACACGCACCTTTAGATCCTGAATTTAATCCAACCATCACATACGAGGAAGCTGGTAAATTAATTCAAGAATCTTTAAAAGTATTAGGACCTGAATATAATACGATTATCGAAACAGGCTTTAAGGAAAGATGGGTAGACCTTGCAGATAATATCGGAAAATCAACAGGTGCTTTCTGCTCTAGCCCATATGGTTCCCATCCTTACATTTTAATTACATGGCAAAATACGATGCGTGGATGTTTCACATTAGCTCACGAATTTGGACATGCTGGTCATTTTTATTTAGCAAATAAAAACCAGCGTATTATGAACGTACGTCCATCTATGTACTTTGTTGAAGCACCATCAACGATGAATGAATTACTATTAGCCCAGCATTTACTAGCGACTACTGAAGATAAGAGAATGCGCAGATGGGTTATTCTGCAACTACTCGGCACATATTACCACAACTTCGTTACCCATCTACTTGAGGGAGAATATCAAAGAAGAGTATATACCCTAGCAGAAGAAGGGCAAGCACTCACAGCTACAACTTTAACTGAAATAAAAACAAAGGTCCTTTCGACATTCTGGGGAGATTCCGTAGAAATTGATGAAGGCGCCGGTTTAACATGGATGCGTCAACCTCACTATTATATGGGCTTATATTCTTACACATATTCAGCAGGCCTAACTGCATCTACCGCTGTAGCCCAAATGATTAAGGAAGAGGGACAGCCTGCTGTTGATCGCTGGCTTAACGTACTCCGCGCAGGCGGTACGATGAAACCACTCGAATTAATGAAACACGCTGGAGTAGATATGTCCAAACCAGATGCAATCCGTAAAGCTGTTTCTTACGTCGGTTCCTTAATTGATGAATTAGAGCGTTCTTATCAAGAATAAAAATAAGCCCTCGCTTTATGAGGGCTTACTCTATATTTACTTTCCAAATCTTTTGCGATATCCGCACTTTCTACATAGTTCTTCTACTGCAACCCTTTTTGAAAATCCATCTACAATATTGTTCGCTCTTTCGCCTTCAATAATATTAGAGAATGAATCATTATTAATATTTCCAAGGTTGATAATCCCTTCACCATCTAAACAACAAGGAATAACAGTTCCGTTCGCTAAAATACCTGCCTGATTACGAAGTCCATGACAGAAACCTTTTCCATCATCCTCTTCT
The DNA here is from genome assembly GCF_015071065.1 of Bacillus cereus. GTDB lineage: Bacteria > Bacillota > Bacilli > Bacillales > Bacillaceae_G > Bacillus_A > Bacillus_A cereus_BA. The sequence goes on from NZ_VOVA01000009.1 coordinate 116,869, forward strand.
TCATGTAATGCCGGCCACTGGAATTCATAATCTTGATTAATAAAGACACGTTCCGCAATTTTTATGCCTTTTCCTGGTGTAAGCTTCTCTTCAATTTGATAAGACAAGTCAAATTCATTTTCAATTATAGATAATAAATCTCTATTTTTCTGAATTTCAGCATTTGTTTTATTATCCTGAGTTAAATTCCATAACCTTAGCGAAACGATTAAATCCGATTGACTTGTCGCCTCTCTAATGAAGGAAAGTATACTCCTTACATAGCCCTCTTTATCTTGCGAGCCTGGGTGTCCATCAAAACTGTGCAGTGAAAAATTCATTTGTCTTAGCGCAGGCTTATTTAATAGTCTATGCCTTCTCTTATTAATTAACGTTCCGTTCGTTGTAATATTAACTTTAAACCCTTTTTCATGGCTTAAATCTAATAGTTGATCTATTTTCGGATGGAGCAACGGCTCACCCTTCACGTGCAAATAAATGTAGTCTGTGTGAGGTTTAATTTGGTCTAATCTTTTAGCAAAATCCTCCACAGAAATGAATTGCTTCTGCCTTTCCGTCGGCGGACAAAAGCTGCACGCAAGATTACATACACTCGTAATCTCCAAGTAAAACTTCTTAAACTTCTTCACCTTTAATTCCTCACTTCTCTGACTACTTATACTTTTTCCTCTTCATATTACAGCATATTTTTTTAGAAATAGAAACATACTTATTTTAGGACATCTACACACCATCTATTAATGTTTAAAAGACCATCGGTGATTTTTGTCCAATGGTCTTTTTTACTCTTACAAATGAAAAATTTATTTATGATATGGTTCACCGCGATTAATACGAAACGCTCTATACACTTGCTCAAGCAATACTAGACGCATTAATTGATGTGGTAATGTCATCTTTGAGAAAGAAAGAGATTCGTTTGAACGCTTCATTACTTCAGAACTAAGCCCCAGTGATCCACCAATTACAAATGTGATTTTGCTCTTTCCATATGTAGCAAGGCGATCTATACTTGCTGCAAATTCTTCTGATGATTTTTGTTTTCCTTCTATTGCTAACGCAATGACGTGCGTATCATCAGAAATTTTATCCAGTATACGTATGCCTTCTTTTTCTTTTACAATTAACATTTCTGCTGCACTTAAATTTTCTGGTGCCTTTTCATCTGGTAATTCAATTACTTCTACTTTTGCGTAAGAAGATAATCGTTTTAAGTATTCTGCTATACCTTGTTTTAAGTATTTTTCTTTTAATTTTCCGATTGAAATAATCGAGATATTCACATCTATTCCCCACCTTACAAACACGTTATCCACAGGACTTATCCACATATCCACAAACGTTACCCACATATTGTGTGAGAATCTGTGTTCGATACAACATATGTCGCCTCATTTTGACAAAATTCACATGTTTTTTTCTCTTCTTCAGAGTTATCCACATTGTTAATAACCGGTGCGACTTCACACTCATCCACAATGATATCTAATGCTAATTCAACATGTTCTAAACAACAAGGTAAATTCATATTCTTCACCTCACTTTTCTACAATAGAAAACAGGAGGTATGCCCTCCTGTTTTTAATACTTTTGAATGCCTAATTTCACCGTTGTTGTCGCTCGTTTTGTACCACGATAAAACGTAAGAGTCATTTTATCATTAATTTTTTTATTATATAAGGCCGTGCGGAACCCAATAATATCGTGCACCGCTTTTCCATCTACCGCCACAATAACATCATGTTCTCTAAGACCCGCATCCGTACCTGGCGAAGGACTTTTCACATCTAAAATGCAGACTCCTTCTGTTACGTTATCTGGTAAGTGTAACGTTTTTGACCAATAGTAACTTGGAATCTCATTTAATGATCTTAGTTCAATCCCAACATAAGGTCTTTTTACTTTACCGTACTTTTCTAGTTCATTCATAATAGGAACAGCTCTCGTAACTGGAATAGCTAGTCCAATTCCTTCTACTTCTTTTGCTGCAATTTTCATTGAGTTAATACCTATTAATTGTCCCGCTACATTTACAAGCGCTCCACCACTATTGCCTGGATTAATTGCCGCATCTGTTTGCAATACTTCTACTTGCCAATCGTAATGTCCATCTTGATTTAAATCTACAGGAACAATACGCTCATTAGCCGAAATAATACCTTGTGTGACAGTTCCGGAAAATTGTAACCCAAGTGGATTTCCAATCGCAATAACTGGTTCTCCTCTACGAACGGTATTAGAGTCGCCAATTTCAATCACTTTCTTCACATGCTTCGCATCTATTTCTAGTACCGCTAAGTCCGTGACTACATCGGTTCCTAATACTTTACCTGGAATTTTCTTACCGTCACTTAAGCTCACTTCAATACGATTCGCCCCAGCAACAACGTGGTTATTCGTTACAATATACGCATGTCCATCTGTTTTCTTATAAATCACACCAGAGCCTGTACCAGCTTCCGAATCAGCCTCTGAAAAATCATCTCGTTGAATGTTAATAACACCAACAACAGCCTCTGAAGCACGATCAACAGCGTCTACAAAGCTAATCTGTTTAACAGGAACATTTCCACTTTGAGCTTCAGCCATATTTTTTTCACTTGCTTCAGCTTGCGGAAGCTTACCTTCATAATTTGAAAATAAAGGAGCCCCAAATGCAAATAATGAAGCCCCTACAATTGTCCCCGCTATGCTAGAAATGACAATACCTTTATGTTTCTTTTTCCCTGCACGTTTAATACGATATTTTTCTTCATCAATAAAGGACATATTTGTTCACCTATCTTCCTGAAAACAACTATATTCACCTTTATTGTTTACTAAAATGAAGAATTATACGTATTGAATTTTCGTAGGCATTTTTGGATCTGTATCATGTATTTCAAAAGATTCTCCAACCCCAAAACCTTTTTCCTCTAATACTTGTGATACAGACATACGCGCTAATTCTTTCATGTTATTATCTAAGCTTAAATGCGCTAAATAAATGTGTTTTGTCTCGTCTGTAATAACATCAGCCATCGCTAATGCAGCATCCTCATTACAAACGTGGCCAACGTCGCTTAAAATACGTCGCTTAATGCTCCATGGGTAACGTCCCATACGAAGCATTTCCACATCATGATTACTTTCAAACACGAAAGCATTTGCCCCTTTAATAACGCCTTTCATACGGTCACTTACGTATCCCGTATCTGTAATAAGAGCTAACTTCCTATCATTGTTATGAAAAGCATAAAACATCGGTTCCGCCGCATCATGAGAAACACCAAATGATTCAACTTCAATATCCCCAAATGTTTTCACGTCTCCTACTGAGAAAATGAATTTTTGATCAGTTGGGATATTACCTATTAAATGTTCCATTGCATTCCATGTTTTCTCGTTCGCATAAACAGGTAAATCATATTTACGTGCCAATACACCTAATCCTTTAATGTGGTCACTATGCTCATGTGTTACAAGAATACCTGATATGTCATTTATATTCAGTTCAGCTTGTTTAAATAAAGCCTCTGTCGCTTTACCACTTAAACCTGCATCGACGAGCAGTTTTTTTTCATCTGTTCCTACATATAGCATATTCCCTGTACTTCCGCTTGCAAGTACACTAAAGTGCATACTCATTCTTTCTCACTCCATTATGTTCTTCCGGCACTTGAGTTTCCCCTAATTCCATAACTTGTCCTTCAATTGCATTCACAAAAAAATCCTTTTTCTGTTCTGTCTTTAAGTTCCATGTTGGAGCAAGCACTTGTATATTAGAAGAAGACTCCGCAAGAGTCGCATATCCAATCTGCGCCTCTTTCACGTGCGTATTTTCTGCAATTTTATTTTTCAAATATATATTTTCTAAAGCTGTTTGAGCAGTAATAATTTCTTGTTCTTTCGTCTTTTCGCTTTCGCCCATTTCCTTCAAATCCGTTAACATTGTTTGTGTATAGGAAATGAGCTCATTTTTTTCATTTAAATCTACAACAATCATCGCACGATTATTGTAGAAGATTGGTTTATCTTTATACTTTTGAAAGAAGTAAATTTTTGAGTCCTTTATTGCTCCAAACTCATATTTTTGTCCATCCAGCACATAATTTTTCAAAAAATCATTATACTTATCTTTTGACGATGATTTTGTATTTAAAAAAGGCTCTTTTAATTTACTCTCTATTTGATATTCGTCTTGCACATGCGCCGTCTGATTTTTTAAAGATTGCACATCTTCTTCTTTGAAACCCTTATTTTTCGCCATTATAAATGACTCTTTTTTCGGTTCTTTTGGAAAATTGCCCATAGTAATTTTTTCAGCTTTTAATTGTTGATCGATTTTCGTTTCCGTCACAAGTTCTAATTGATTACTATCTTGCTTTTGAATGAACTGAAAGATAAGAAAGAGGTCTAAAACAAAAAAGGTCACAATAAATATGGTTTTAATTCGATCCCAATCCATTTAGTCCCCCCTCACTCCACTCATATATTTGTTGCTTACCATCTTCTTCACATTTTACATACCATATCGGCTGTAAGACAGCGATTCTCACCTCACTGATGGAAGGTTCCAATGACATTTTATAACCAATACCAACATCCTGAATTGACTTTTTATCAATTTCCGGATTATCCTCTAGTGATGCCATCACTGTACGTCCTGATGCAAGAGAAGTTGTTTGTTGTTTACTAGGCAAAGTAATACTGAACTCAAAAAAGGGTCTTTCATACTGCATAATTTCACCTGAACCCCATACTTGTTTTAATTCCGCTATTCCATTTGCATTAAATACAGGCAAACCATCCTCATATAAACGGAATGAAGTTTTCCTCTCATTAATATAATCAAAACGATAGGACTTCAAGGATCCACTATGCCCGCTTACAAAGTCAAAACTTTTTTGTAAAACTACCGCATTATCCGTGGTTTTATCACCATGTACAGCGGAATTTTTATATTTCAACATTGCATCCGACTTATCAATTTCCATAGAACGGATGCCATCCGTAAATGTTTCCTTTGTTTTCTCAGAAATAGGACTTAAATAACGCGGATCACTAAATAAAGCATTTTTAAATGGATCCACTTCTAGTTTAGCTGTAATATACTCTGCCTTACTTAATTCCGTAATCCCCTCTGGTAAAAAAAGTTTTTTTGTATCATTTATTTGATACTCAAAATATGGTCTTGCTACTGTTATAAGTTGATTTTGAGCATTTATAATATCCTTTATATAAGCACCACTCAATGTTGCTTGATATATTTTATGAGGAGTATCATAGGAAACAAAGCTAACTTTAATTTCTTGGTCCTTACTTCTAGAAGGATCAATTATAATACGATTAAAACTTCTGTTACTTTCTATGTTTTTATCTTTAATATTAAACATATTTTTAATCGTATCTAACGGGATATTTGTAGGAAAAACAAATTCAATTTTTTCTTCTCCGTGTACATAAGACAGAAAATCACCTTTAGGGACTGTCCCCGTTATTTCCTCGAAATTATGTAATTCTCCGTTTTCAAGAATTTTATAGATCGAATCCACATTTTCCTTCTTTTCGCTTACATAATGATTTTTCTCTTTATGAATAACGACAGAGGATGGGCGAACAACCTCCGAAATCTTTATCGGATTTATCTCTTCGTTACCTTGAACGAACTTTGTATTTTGCATAGAAGTAGAATCAGGAACATATGTCCACAAGTTAAAAGTAAGAAATAGACTAATGACAACCAAATTAATTAGAACTATCGTTTTAAAGTTTTCCATACTCATTCCCAATCGTCCTCTTCATCTGTCGCCATTGGCAATGTGAAATAAATAGTTGTCCCTTTTCCTTCCTCACTTTTCGCCCAAACCGAGCCGCCATGTGCCTCAATCATTTCTTTCGCAATAGCTAACCCAAGACCTGTACCACCCATTTGTCTCGAACGCGCTTTATCTACACGATAAAAACGTTCAAATATTTTATCTACATTTTCTTTCGGAATTCCCATTCCTTGATCACTCACACTAATCTCTAATAACTCTCCGCGGTCACGTAGGCGATATGTTACTGTACCACCTTCTGGCGAATATTTTAGTGCATTGGAAATAATGTTATATAAAACTTGTGTAATTTTGTCTGTATCCATATCAATAAATCGAGATTTTTTAGAGAAAGATCGTTTGAAGCTTACATTTTGCTCTTTAGACATTTCAAAACGATCGATAACGTTATTAAAGAAATCAGTAAAGTCGACCCATTCCTTCATTAAGCGATGTTCTGTACTATCTAGTTTAGATAGTTGTAACAATGCATTTACAAGCCTGATCATTCTTTCCGTTTCCTCTTGTGTAACCGTTAAAAATTGCGGTGCAATATTGGGATCTTGCCATGCTCCATCAGTAAGTGCTTCTAAGTAACTGCGCATCGTTGTTAACGGCGTTCTTAACTCATGAGATACGTTCGCAACAAACTCACGGCGCTCTTGTTCTATCCGCTCCTGCTCTGTTACATCATATAATACAGCAATTAAACCATTTGCCTTCCCTGTTTCTTTTTGAATAACAGAGAAACTAGCACGTAAAATATATGGTTCATTTCTCGTACTAAAATCTAATAAAACTGAATCAGGCTCTTCATATAAATGATCCAGTGTAAATTCTTCTTGTATTCCTAGCACTTCTAACACAGATTGATCTAGCGCCGTTTCACGCGAAACATTTAACATCTTTTCCGCAGGATCATTTAATAAAATGATATCCCCTTTTCGATCAGTAGCAATTACTCCATCTGTCATATGTGATAAAACGGATGATAATTTTCGTCTTTCACTTTCTGTGGAGGAACGAGCTTGTTGTAATTTTTTAGATAAATTGTTAAAAGATAATGCTAATTGTCCAATCTCATCGTGACTATGCACCTTTACTTTTCGCGAATAATTTCCTTTCGCCATTTCAATTGCTTGTCTTCGCATATCTGAAATTGGTCTCGTAATTGTTTGAGCCAATAAAATTCCAAGTACAGCTGTTACTAATAAAGCAATTACTGTCCCCGTTGCGAAAATTTGGTTGATGTCCTTCATTTGTTTATACACATCTTCCATAGATGCAACGATATGAATGACACCAAGTACCTCTCCGCCTGGCTCTTTTAGAATAGGGGTAATCATAACTTGAACTCGATGACCTGTATTTCCATCTTTCTCAATCTTTGACTCTGGTTTCTTTTGTACCATTACCCGTTGTACAGCTGTATCTGCTGACGTTCTTCCTACCTTATTTTGCTTAGACGCGTCTGAAATTGCCATTAATTTTTTAGTAGAATCAATTACACTTACTTCTTGAATATCTTTCTTACGATCTGATGCGAATTTTTGAATTGAATCATTAATAGCTTTATCTACTGATTCTCCTTTAGGACGTTCTTTTACAAACTCTTGCTTCAGGTTATAAGAAAGTAGATTTGTTTGCTGCGTTAAGGAATCTTGAAAGCCTTTTACAAGGCTTTTTTCTAATTCCCTGACGAAATATACACCAATTACTTGCATTGCTATTAATATTAACAGCATATATATGAGCACAAATTTCAAATGAATAGATTGAAAAAAGCCAACTTTCTTCATATACTATTCCTGTTCTGGGTCACGCAAGTAATACCCTACCCCACGTCTAGTTACAATTAAAGTAGGATGACTTGGATTATCTTCAACTTTTTCGCGTAAACGACGTACTGTTACGTCTACTGTACGCACATCTCCAAAATAATCATAACCCCAAACTGTTTGTAATAAATGTTCACGAGTCATAACTTGACCTAAATGCTTCGCTAAATAATGTAGTAATTCAAATTCACGATGTGTAAGCTCAATGCTTTCTTCACGCTTCGTTACACTATAAGCGTTCGAATTGATAACGATTGGTCCAATAACCATTTCAGTATTTTCTTCTTTCTCTGCAGCACCACCCTGCTGATGGCGACGTAAATTCGCTTTCACACGAGCAAGTAACTCCCTCGTACTAAATGGCTTCGTTACATAATCATCCGCCCCAAGCTCAAGCCCTAATACTTTATCAATTTCAGAGTCTTTTGCTGTAAGCATAATAATTGGCATTTCTGAGCTTTTACGTATTTCACGACATACCTCTAAACCGTCTTTTCCCGGTAACATAATATCTAATAAAACCATATCTGGCTGTTCTTCATTTGCTTTTTCAATCGCCTCATCACCATCATGCGCCATTACAATTTCAAAACCTTCTTTTTCTAGGTTGAACTTCAAAATATCCGCAATCGGCTTTTCATCATCAACTACTAAAATTTTCTTTCCCATCATCGTCTATTTCCTCCTTATAAAAATATGATCAATAATCCTCAAACATATTGGTGTTTCTATAGTATGTTCCTATATGACAACAATCTTAGTCTAAGTATTTCTCCTCTATTCTCATAGACTCATGTATCATCCACTTTTACACGGAATCCTATACGATCTATAGAAAAACCTCTAGCTTCAACTGCTAGAGGCTCCTCATTCTATTGTAAAATAACTACCCACTTTTGTAAAACTGGACAAAATAAAAAGGATATTAAGTGGGCCCACTTAATATCCTGAGAGTGGCTCGGGACGGAATCGAACCGCCGACACGAGGATTTTCAGTCCTCTGCTCTACCGACTGAGCTACCGAGCCAAAACTATATATAAAACCACTAATGGTGGTATAAACAAAAGTGGCGGTCCCGACCGGGGTCGAACCGGCGATCTCCTGCGTGACAGGCAGGCATGTTAACCACTACACCACGGGACCAAAAATGAAAATAAAAAAAACATGACCCGTACGGGATTCGAACCCGTGTTACCGCCGTGAAAGGGCGGTGTCTTAACCACTTGACCAACGGGCCACGAAAAATAAAATGGTGAGCCATGAAGGATTCGAACCTTCGACCCTCTGATTAAAAGTCAGATGCTCTACCAACTGAGCTAATGGCTCATACTCACCAACGTCATATTTTCGTGACGACAAGACATATCATAACATATTATCTTTTGTTTTTGCAATACCTTTTTTATTTTTTTATAAAAGATAAGAAAAAACTCATGAAAACATGAGTTTTTTCTTAAAAAAATCAATTAAGCTTCGTATACATTACGAACGATATTTGTTTGATTACGATCTGGTCCAACTGAGAACATAGATAATTGGATTCCTGTTAATTCAGAAACACGCTCTACGTATTTTCTTGCATTTTCAGGAAGTTCATCCAATGATTTCATAGAAGTAACATCTTCTGTCCAACCTGGAAGCTCTTCATATACAGGCTCACATTTCGCTAAAATGTTTAAGTTAGCTGGAACTTCATCGATAACTTCGCCATTGTATTTGTAAGCAACACAAATTTTAAGAGTTGGGATACCTGTTAATACATCGATAGAGTTTAATGATAAGTCTGTTAAACCACTAACACGACGTGCATGTCTTACAACAACGCTATCGAACCAACCTACGCGACGCGGACGACCAGTTGTTGTTCCGTATTCACGACCAACTTCACGAATTTGATGACCGATTTCATCATTAAGTTCCGTAGGGAATGGACCATCACCTACACGGCTTGTATATGCTTTACATACACCTACAACGCGAGTAACTTTCGCAGGACCAACTCCAGTTCCAACTGTTACACCACCAGCAATTGGGTTAGAAGATGTAACGAATGGATACGTACCGTGGTCGATATCAAGCATAACACCTTGTGCACCTTCAAATAATACACGATGATTGTTATCTAGTGCATCATTTAATACGACAGATGTATCGCATACATACTGTGCGATTTGTTGTCCGTATTCGAAGTACTCTTCAAAGATTTCTTCTACGCTGAAACCTTCTGTATCGTACATTTTTTCAAATAAACGATTTTTTTCCACTAAATTGCGCTCAAGCTTCTCTTTAAATGCTTCACGGTCTAAAAGATCAGCCATACGGATACCAATACGAGCAGCTTTATCCATATATGCAGGACCGATACCTTTTTTCGTTGTACCGATTTTGTTATCACCTTTACTCGCTTCTTCTAACTCATCTTGTTTTAAGTGATAAGGTAAGATAACGTGCGCACGGTTACTTACACGTAAATTATCAGTACTTACACCACGATCGTGTAAGTATTTTAACTCTTCAAGTAATGCTTTCGGATCTACTACTAAGCCGTTTCCGATTACACAAATTTTCTCTTTATAGAAAATACCAGATGGAATTAAGTGTAATTTATATTTAACTCCGCCGAAAACAATTGTATGTCCCGCGTTATTTCCACCTTGATATCTTGCAACTACTTCCGCATGCTCAGAAAGAAAATCAGTGATTTTACCTTTTCCTTCGTCGCCCCATTGTGTTCCTACAACTACTACTGAAGACATTATTAAAGCACCTCCGCGATTTTCAAACGATCTATTCAAACAATATAATTGTACCAAAACAGAAAGAGAAGTCAACCAAAAAGCGAACATTTTTTTACCGAAAAACGTTTTCGTTCGTAAGAATTACATATTCACCTTATGAAAGCCCTATCTTTCATAAAAAAAAAAAGAAACACATCTTATTATAAGAAATGTGTTTCTTTTTTATACTGCCTTTATGCGTGCGGTGCACGTCCATCTTCAAAGCGGCGTTCTAAGTTGACGAATTTATTAAATTCCTTAACAAACGCGAGCTCTACTGAACCTACCGGACCATTACGTTGTTTTGCAATGATAATTTCAATTGTATTTTTATTTTCTGTTTCACGATCATAGTAATCTTCACGATATAGGAAGGCTACAATATCAGCGTCCTGCTCGATACTTCCTGATTCACGAATATCAGACATCATCGGACGTTTATCTTGACGAGATTCTACACCACGAGATAACTGCGACAAGGCGATAACAGGTACTTGCAATTCACGTGCAATCCCTTTTAATGTACGAGAAATCTCAGATACTTCCTGCTGACGGTTTTCTCCTGATTTCCCACTTCCTTGAATAAGCTGTAAATAGTCAATCAAAACCATCCCAAGACCTTGTTCTTGCTTTAATCTACGACATTTTGCTCGAATCTCATTTACTTTAATCCCTGGTGTATCATCAATATATATACCAGCATTAGAAAGGCTACCCATCGCCATTGTTAATTTCGCCCAATCATCAGAAGTTAATGAACCGGTACGAAGTCTTTGCGCATCAATATTTCCTTCTGCACAAAGCATACGCATAACAAGCTGATCAGAGCCCATCTCCAAACTAAAAATCGCTACATTTTCATCAGTTTTCGTCGCTACGTTTTGTGCGATATTTAATGAAAATGCAGTTTTCCCCACCGACGGACGCGCTGCTACGATGATTAAATCATTTCGCTGAAAACCCGCTGTCATCTTATCTAATTCAGTAAATCCAGTTGGTATCCCGGTAACTTCACCTTTTTGATTATGCAAAAGTTCAATTTTATCATAAGCATCTACAAGAACATCTTTAATGTTTTGGAATGCTTTTGCATTTGTTTGATGTGATACTTCTAATATTTTTTTCTCAGCCTCATTTAAAAGACCATCCACATCATCTTCTCGCTCGTATCCATCCGATACAATATGAGTCGCCGTTCGAATTAAGCGACGTAAAAGTGCCTTTTCAGCGATGATGCGTGCATAATATTCTACGTTTGCAGCTGTTGGAACAACTTCTGCTAATTCTGCTAGATAAGAAACCCCACCAACTTCTTCTAGTAATCCTTGATCAGCCATCGCTGATGTCATTATTACTAGGTCAATTGGTTCTCCCTTATCAGACAACCCAAGCATGACTTCAAAAATCTTTTGATGTTTCGTTCGATAAAATGAGTCAGGTACCAATAGTTCCGATGCTGACGTTAACGCATCCTGATCAATTAATATGGCACCTAAGACTGCCTGCTCAGCTTCTATATTATGCGGAGGGGTACGATCAGCCATTACATCACTCATGCGCAATCCTCCTTGCTTAATTTATTTTTATTGTTCACTAACATGAACTTTTACTGTTGCTGTTACTTGCGGATGCAATTTCACAGTGATGTTTGTATAACCTAATGCACGGATTGCATCATCCATTTCAAATTTACGTTTATCAAGTTTAATCTTGTGTGACTTTTGCATTACATCTACAATTTGTTTACTCGTGATAGAACCAAATAAGCGGCCACCTTCTCCAGATTTCGCCTTTACTTCTACAGTTAATTTCTCTAATGTTTCTTTCAGTTCTTTTGCATTCTCAACTTCTGCCGCTGCGTCTTTTTCTTCTTTGCGCTTTTGAGCATCTAAAATTTTCATACTGCTGTTTGTCGCTTCGGCAGCTAACCCCTGTTTTAATAAGAAATTATTTGCATAACCGTCTGGTACGTTTTTTATTTCTCCTTTTTTACCTTTACCTTTTACGTCTTTTAGAAAAATTACTTTCATGATTGTGTGCCTCCCTGTAAATAGTCATCAATAACAAATCGAAGCTTCTCCTCCGCTTCATCTACTGTAACATTTTTCATTTGTGTGGCTGCATTTGTTAAGTGCCCGCCACCTCCTAAATTCTCCATAATTAGCTGTACATTCAATTCACCTAAAGATCTACCACTAATTCCAATGAAATTTTCTCCACGTTTTGCAATAACAAACGATGCAATGATACCTGTCATTGTCAATAATGTGTCTGCTGATTGTGCAATAAGTACTTGGTCATAATATTCATCACCATCAACTTTAGCAATCGCAATTCCATTTTTATAAATGTACGCATTTTTAATGGCTTTTGCAACTCGTAAATACTGACCCATATCTTCTTTTAAAAGTTCTTGTACAAGTACAGTGTCTGCGCCATGCGAGCGTAAATAAGAAGCGGCATCAAATGTGCGAGCGCCTGTACGGAATGTAAAACTTTTCGTATCAACAATAATACCTGCTAACAATGCCGTTGCTTCTAACATTGTCATCTTTAAATTTTTCGGTTGATACTCAAGTAATTCTGTAACAAGCTCTGCCGTTGAAGAAGCGTATGGCTCCATATAAACAAGCAATGGATCTTCAATGAAATCTTCCCCGCGGCGATGATGGTCAATAACCACTACATTTTCAATCTTATGTAACAGTTTTTCCTCCATCACCATTGACGGTTTATGCGTGTCAACAACAACAAGTAATGAATCATCATTTGCAAATTCCATCGCTTGCCCTGGTGAAATAAAATGTGACCATAACTCTTCATTTTGTTTCACTTTATCCATCAAACGTTTGATTCCTTTATCAGAATCATTTTCATCTAATACAATATATCCTTTGCGCTCATTTAATTGAGCTACCTTTAAAATACCAATCGCTGCACCAATCGCATCCATATCAGGGGCTCTATGCCCCATTATAATGACATTACTGCTTTCTAATACTAAATCCTTTAATGCATGTGAAATAACTCTAGCACGTACACGAGTACGCTTTTCGACCGGATTCGTCTTGCCACCGTAAAACTTAACTTTACCCGTCGCTTGTTTTATAGCTACTTGGTCTCCTCCTCGTCCTAATGCAAGGTCTAAACCAGATTGAGCCATCGCTCCAAGCTCCGATAAAGGTAAATCACCCGAGCCAACACCAACACTTAACGTAAGTGGTATATTCCTTTTTGATGTTTCTTCACGCACTTGATCCAAAATACTAAATTTCCCTTTCTCCATTTGCGCTAAAATACTTTCATTTAGTACAACGAAGAATCTTTCTGAAGATGCACGTTTCAAATATGCACCATACTTAACGGCCCATTCATTTAGACGTGACGTCACAAGACTTGTTATATTCGTGCGTAATTGATCATCTAACCCTTGTGTAACTTCATCGTAATTATCTAAATAAATAACAGCTAAAACGGTGCGCTGATCCTCATACATTTTTTCAATCTCTGTTTGCTCAGTTACATCAAAAAAATAAATTAGTTTTTCTTCTTTCCTTACAAACACACGGAACTTTCGACTATTTAAAGATACTATATCGTCAGAAGTCTCTCCTTTAATAAAAAGGAGTAATGTTTCTGATACATCGTACAGATGCCACCCAGCTAATGCGTGTTGCCCCAAACATGAAGACAAGTAAGGATTTGCCCAATCAATCCCATACTCCTTATTGTATAACAATATACCGATTGGCATCTGGTTGAATGCTTCGTTACTCACTTTTTTTACCCTAGTAATCATATCTGTCGTATACTTTTCAAAATTCCTTTGAAAGTTAAGTTCAAATCGTATAACTAAAAAGAAAACGATGCTAAAAATAAAAAAGGCGGCTATCCCCATAATTAAGTGAAAATAACAAAGAATCGAGATTAGCACCAACACAAAAAATGCCAATACGTAAACAGGATATAAAAACCACTGTTTCTTATAAAATTCAGGCATGTATACAACTCCTATAACGTAAAACCAACTCAATTTCTAGTTAGTTAAACAGATTAAACACCTTAAAACAGCATAAAAATGCTGTTTTATCCCTTTGTTTTTCATTGCATTTTAGAACGCAATGAAATCCCTAAATCAATTATACCTAAGATTGTCACAAGAGGAAACAGCATTGGAATAAACATACATACGATAAAACTAATAATAGGAATGCCTTTCGTAAAACCTTTTTTGTGTGCTAAAAAGGTGATAAACGTTAATCCTTGCAATACAAGTAGCAACGCAAAGATTACATATAGATTAGAAAATACCATATGTAAATATGATGTTGGTTCAACTTTTATGAAAGTTGATAGCAAAATAAATATGACGTAATACCAGACAATACTCTTTGGCAATTGTATATCTTTAAATTTAGGCCAAGGTGTCACGTCGTACTTTAATTTTCTCAAAACACTAACTGATATTAGCACTGTGATCCAAGAAAAACATACAGAAACTAGCACAAGTATACTTGGAAATAACGTTTGTAATATATCATTCATTTGTGCAAATAACTCTTTTTGTTCCTTACTAACTGGCATACCAGCAGCATTTGCTATCTTTTCACTTTGCGCCATACTTTCACTAAACATATTTTGCATTTGCTTCATTAAATCTATGTTAAAAAACTTTATACTCCCCACATAAATGAGCATCATACCAATTAAATATGCAAGTGTTCCAGCTATCAATATCTCCACTGGTTTTTTCCCTTTTTTATACATATATCCTAATACAACACCTATTAATCCAAACATCACTGTCTTTATGAGACTAATTGGTTGACTCACGATAACTGTAACAAAAAGCGCCGCTACAAAAATCATGAATACATTAGATAGTTTATGTCTTACTGTTAATAATATAAATGGTAACGGCAACGCAAATATTGCAACTGTACCTAAAATCGGAACATACATAGATATCAGCAATAAAATTGCATATATCGCCAATAATGCTGCACCCTCAGTAATAAATTTCGTACTTTTCATCATCTAACCTCTCTTTCAAAAAGAAAAGCATAGCAAAATGCACAGTAGAGTCGGACTCTACTGTGCATTTCATACGCTATTATTCACCAACATATGGTAAAAGTGCCATTTGACGAGCACGTTTAATTGCAACTGTAAGTTTGCGTTGGTATTTTGCGCTTGTCCCTGTTACACGACGAGGTAAAATTTTACCACGCTCAGAAACGAAACGTTTTAATAAATCAACATCTTTATAGTCAATGCGAGTGATGCCGTTAGATGTGAAGAAACACACCTTACGACGTT
This sequence comes from Bacillus cereus, assembly GCF_015071065.1. Classification (GTDB taxonomy): domain Bacteria; phylum Bacillota; class Bacilli; order Bacillales; family Bacillaceae_G; genus Bacillus_A; species Bacillus_A cereus_BA. The sequence goes on from NZ_VOVA01000009.1 coordinate 132,602, forward strand.
TCGCACGTCCACCTTTGCGTCCTGCCATGTCTATTCCCTCCATTCTTTGTTAAAAATAGCCGATTCATGCCATTAAAATGGTAAATCGTCGTCCGAAATGTCAATCGGTTGACCAACATTCGAAAATGGATCGTCATTCTTCGTAAATCCAGAGTTACCAGTGTTACCTGAGTTACCTGGATTACTAGATTGACCAAATGGGTTAGAGCTTTGGTTACCGAAACCAGCTCCTGATGGTTGCTGATTGAATGAACCACGTTGCTCCCCACCGCCATTACGCGGCTCTAAAAATTGTACGCTCTCCGCAAGAACTTCTGTTACATATACACGTTTACCATCTTGTCCATCGTAATTACGAGTTTGAAGACGTCCGTCTACGCCTGCTAAGCTACCTTTTTTCAAATAATTTGCCACGTTTTCTGCTTGTTTACGCCATATTACACAATTAATAAAGTCAGCTTCACGCTCACCTTGTTGATTCGCAAATGCGCGATTCACAGCTAACGTAAAAGTAGCTACTGCAACACCATTGGGCGTGTAACGTAAGTCAGGGTCCTTAGTTAAACGACCAACGAGGATAACACGATTCATCAATCGAACCACTCTCCCTTATATATCAATTATTTTTCTTCTTCTTTAACAACGATATGACGAAGGATATCTTCGTTGATCTTAGCTAAACGGTCGAATTCGTTAATCGCCTCTGAGTTAGAGTTCACGTTTAAGATCATGTAGAAACCTTCACGTAAGTCGTTGATTTCGTAAGCTAAACGACGCTTACCCCACTCTTTCGTGTTAATGATTTCTGCACCATTGTTTGTTAAAACACCTGCAAAACGTTCAACTAAAGCTTTTTGAGCTTCTTCTTCAACGCCAGGACGAATGATGTACATAATTTCGTACTTTCTCATTACACTTTCACCTCCTTTTGGTCTAAACGGCCCATAATGGGCAAGGAGCAATTAATTTATAGTAATTACTCACGAGTTTAGATTATATCATAGTAAGTTATATGAATCAACTCACCAATACGTAAAAAACTTGGCAAACACATAATATATTTGCCAAGTTCATATCTTTATTTTCCTAGGAAATATTAAATTAAACGTTAAAGCGGAAGTGCATAACATCTCCGTCTTTTACGATATACTCTTTTCCTTCTAAACGTACTTTTCCAGCTTCTTTTGCAGCTGTCATAGAACCGTTTGTCATTAAATCATCATAAGAAACTGTTTCTGCGCGAATAAATCCACGCTCAAAGTCTGTATGAATTACGCCAGCACATTGTGGTGCTTTCATACCTTGTTTAAACGTCCATGCACGCACTTCTTGCACACCAGCTGTGAAGTAAGTAGCAAGTCCTAATAAATCATATGCAGCACGAATTAACTGATCTAAACCAGATTCTTCAATACCTAATTCTTCCAGGAATACTTTTTTCTCTTCTTCGTCTAACTCAGCGATTTCTGATTCGATTTTTGCACATACAACGATAACTTGAGAATTTTCATTTGCAGCAAATTCTTTTACCATTTGTACATATTTATTTTCAGAAGAATCCATAATATCATCTTCACTTACGTTTGCTACATATAGCATTTCTTTCGTTGTAAGTAAATGAAGGCCTTTAACAATCTTCATTTGCTCTTCTGTAAATTCAACAGTACGAGCTGGTTTTCCCTCTTCAAAAGCTTCTTTTAAACGAACTAAAATTTCATGCTCATATACAGCTTCTTTATCTTTTTGTCTTGCTAATTTCGCAACACGCTCGATACGTTTATCAACTGATTCTAAATCCGCTAAGATTAGTTCTAAGTTGATTGTTTCAATATCATCAATTGGATCTACTTTCCCTGAAACGTGTGTAATGTTTTCATCTTCAAAACAACGAACAACTTGGCAAATTGCATCTACTTGACGAATGTGAGATAAGAATTTATTTCCTAACCCTTCACCTTTACTCGCACCTTTTACGATACCTGCGATATCAGTAAATTCGAATACAGTCGGAACAGTTTTTTTCGGTTCTACTAATTCCGTTAATTTATTTAAACGCTCATCTGGTACCTCTACAATCCCTACGTTTGGATCGATTGTACAGAATGGATAGTTCGCAGATTCTGCTCCTGCTTGTGTAATTGCATTAAATAAAGTGGACTTCCCTACGTTAGGTAATCCAACAATCCCAGCCGTTAATCCCATATTTTTCACTCCTATGTCTCAATCTTTCATCATTATAGATAGTAACGAAAAAAATGACAAGTTTCCACCAAATGAAAAAAAGCAACAGCTGTCTACTGCAGCTGTTACTTTTTCACTATTCTTCATGCTTCACAAGTATTTTTTTTACCTTACGGTCGAACTCTCTTCGAGGAATCATTACCGAATGGTCACATCCCTCGCACTTAACGCGGATATCCATTCCCATACGAATAATCTTCCAGCGATTTTCACCACATGGATGGGCTTTTTTCATTTCCACAACATCGTACAAGTTATATTGCTTTTGCTCCATTCTCCAAATCCCTCCCACTATTAAATTGCTTTTTCACTAACTAATTCTTCGCGACTATATAAAACCATACGTGGGTATGGAATTTCAATCCCATGTAAATCAAGACGATTTTTAATCTCTTTGCGAAGAGCTCTCGCAATAACTGCATGCTGCATCGGCTCAACTTCAGCAATAACACGTAATACAACTTCAGACGCTGCCAATGTTTGAACACCTAGCAATTGAGGTGTTGTTACCATTTTCTCATATTTTTCTGGTAATTCCACTAATAAATCTTCAATAACTTGCTCCGCTCGTACTATATCACTTTCATAAGAAATAGATACATCAACAAATGCTACACTATTACTAACGGAAAAGTTCGTTACTTGTACAATACTACCATTTGGTATTATATGAATTTCACCTGTCCAGCTTTTCATCTTCGTTGTACGTAGTCCTATTTCCAAAACGGTTCCTTCAAATTGACCTATTCTTACATAATCACCTACTGAAAATTGATCCTCTAACAAAATAAATAATCCTGTAATAACATCTTTAACTAAACTTTGTGCACCAAAACCGACTGCTAAACCAATTACCCCAGCACCGGCTAATAGACCTGACGCATTAATATCAAACACACCTAAAATCGCAATTAACATAATGAACATAACAACGTATGCCACAATATTTTCAAGTAACTTCGCTACCGTAACTGTACGACGTTCTGAAATTTGAATCGGCGAACGACTTCCCATACGAAACGCATTTCGTACAATTGCCCTTGCAACTCGCACAACGATTGCACCAAGTATTAAAATAATGACTATTTTTAGTGATTTCACACCTATATTCGTCCAATCAACGGACTCAAACCATTTCAACGCTAAATCCATGTCCCTCTACCTCTCCAGCTAAAATTTCTTTTTAGTTATCCTTATTATTGTATCAGAACTCTCTCTGATTTCTGAAAAAAATTTATGACTTTAATTCCATTTGTTAACTTCCATTCAGGTATAAAATGAAACGAATATATATATACTAGTACTATTATTTCCGTTTTCATTCACAGTTTGCAAAAAGTATGCACTTATAATTTTCCATTTCACACACCATATAACCTATTGTGAAAATTTATTAAAAGGATGGGTGCTTCATGAATATTAGAAGTTTTCGCTTACCTTTTTTTGAAAAAGAAACTCAAAATGTTATGCATCATGACTTAGAAGCCTCTGAGACGATCAGTAATTTCTTACTTTCTCATATTCCTATTAAGACTAATATGCCACTCATTCTCGTTTGTATCGGAACAGACCGTTCTACCGGTGATGCACTTGGTCCATTAGTTGGCACTAAACTAGAACAAATTGAAATCAAAAACCTTCAAGTATTCGGCACACTAGACGAACCCATACATGCACTAAATTTAGAAGAGAAAATTCAGAATATACAGAAAGAAAACCCTACTTCATTTATTATTGCTGTTGATGCATGTTTAGGAAAATCTCAAAGTATCGGTTCTATAACTACCGGAAGGGGCCCCAGTAAACCTGGAGCTGCGATGAATAAGAAATTACCTGAAATTGGTGATTTGCATATTCATGGCATCGTAAATTTAAATGGTTTCATGGAGTTTTTCGTACTTCAAAATACAAGACTGAGTTTAGTCATGAAGATGGCTGATGTAATTGCACAAAGTATAAAAGAAACAGACCAAAAATTATCTGCATTAAAAAAAGCAAACCATCTATAAACAATAAGATGGTTTGCTTTTTAATTTCCCTTTGATAATAATTCTAAAATTCGATTTAAATCTTCTTTATTAAAAAATTCGATTTCGATTTTACCTTTTTCTTTTTTCGTTTCTTTGATCTTTACATCCGTACCAAACTTTTCTCTTAAAAACGTTTCACGCTCTACAAAAAATATATTTCTTTCTTTTTTCACTTGTTGTGTTTCACGTGAAACACGTTGATTAATTTCCTGGACAATTTGTTCCAATTGGCGAACATTCAGTCCTTCTTTTTCAATTCGCTTCAATAAAGATTTCAACTGTTCTTCATCTTTTATTGTAAGTAAAGTTCTTCCATGAGCCATTGAAAGCTGACCGGTTGCAATCATATCTTGAACGAATGAAGGGAGGCTTAACAATCGAGTATAATTTGCGATATAAGGTCTGCTTTTACCAAGACGTTTTGCTAATTGTTCTTGTGTTACATTTAGCTCGTTCATTAACATCTGATATGCCATTGCCTCTTCCATAGGATTTAAATCTTCTCGTTGTAAGTTTTCAAGCAAAGCAAATTCCATCATTTGCTGCTCATTTAATTGCCTTACGACAGCAGGCACTTTCTCAAGTCCGGCCTCTTTAGCAGCACGATATCTTCTTTCACCTGCAACTATTTCATATCCTTTAATACTCTTTCGAGCAATTAACGGTTGCAATATACCGTGCTCTTTAATAGAAGCCGCTAATTCCTGAATCGCTTCTTTATTGAAATATTTACGTGGTTGATATGGATTCGGCCTTAATTCAGTTACTATAATCTCCTGAATCGTTTCTTCTTCTTTCACGTCTAAATCTGGAAAAAACACATTGATTCCTCTTCCTAATCCCTTAGCCACCTGCAATCACTTCCTCTGCTAAATCTAAATATACTTCTGCTCCTCTTGATTTAGCGTCATACTGCATAATTGGTTTTCCATGACTTGGTGCCTCACTTAAGCGAACATTACGAGGAATAATCGAACGATATACTTTATCCCTAAAGTATTTTTTCACTTCATCTATAACTTGAATTCCTAAATTTGTACGAGCATCCAACATCGTTAACAATACACCTTGAATTGCTAAATTTTTATTTAAATGCTTTTGCACAAGTCGAACTGTATTTAATAGCTGACTTAACCCTTCCAGCGCGTAATATTCACACTGTACAGGAATAATAACAGAATCTGCTGCTGTTAATGCATTAATCGTTAATAATCCTAAGGATGGGGGACAGTCAATAATAATATACTCATATTCATCACGAATTGGCTGTAATGCTCTTTGCAAGCGTACTTCCCGGGAAATGGTTGGTACCAATTCAATTTCAGCACCAGCCAATTGAATTGTAGCGGGTAGAACATCTAAGTTTTCAGTTGCGGTTTTCCGTATAACACCTTGAACATCTGCATCTTCTACAAGAACATTATAAATACATTGATCTAATTCAGACTTTTCAATTCCTACACCAGTCGTTGCATTTCCTTGAGCATCAATATCTACGAGAAGGACTTTTTTTCCTACTTGTGCCAATCCAGCCCCTAAATTAACGGATGTTGTTGTTTTTCCAACACCGCCTTTTTGATTAGCAATAGCAATGATTTTTCCCATGATGTCACCTACTTTCAACCTTTCTTATTCTAGAAACAATTACGTTTATTGTAACATGAAATAAAAGTTTTTCTTTTACGTCCTTATTAAACTTCAAAATTTATTTCTAAACTCCTTCTTGCTTTAACAAGAAAATATAGTAAAAAAGACCTCTCCAATAGGATAAGGTCTCTAGCACGTAATTATTTTTTCTTCGGAATTTTAATCGTAATTTGATAGTATTCATCAAACTCTTCTTCCGCAGAATTAACATTCAAACCACTGTTAGCAACCATTTGTAATGATTGTCTAATTGTGTTCATAGCAATTCTCGCATCTCGACTTACTGCTTTTTGCTTCGCTTTGCGCTTTGGTTTTACTTCTTCTAGTAACTTTGCAATTCGTTCTTCTGTTTGCTTTACATTCAATTGCTTCTCCACAATCTCTTGCAAAACCTTCAGTTGTAATTCCTCATTTTTCAAAGGAATAAGGGCGCGAGCATGCCGTTCTGTAATACTTTTTTCTAATAATTTACTTTTGATTTCTTCAGGCAACTTTAATAATCGCAATTTATTTGCGACTGTCGATTGTCCTTTTCCAAGTCGTTGTGCCAATGCTTCTTGTGTTAAATTATGTAACTCAATCAGCTTTTGATATGCCACAGCTTCCTCAATTGCTGTCAATTCCTCACGCTGCAAATTTTCAATTAACGCTACAGAAGCTGTCTCAGTATCATTTAAATTCTTTATTATTGCAGGAACTTTTTCCCACCCTAACTTTGTTGCTGCGCGGAAACGCCTTTCCCCGGCAATAATCTCGTACTTATCATCCTCATACTGTCTCACAACAATCGGCTGGATAAGCCCATGTGTACGGATCGTTAACGCTAGCTCATCAATGCGTGCATCATCAAAAACTGTTCGCGGTTGATAACGGTTAGGGGTAATATTTACTATCGGTATTTCTTGTATTTCTTCAACTACCTTTTTATCTATTTCTTCATGGCTTTCGTCTTGTAATTCGAATTCGCTCTCTTTATCTCCAAAGCCAAATAAACGAGAAAACGTATTTTTCATACATATTCCACCACCTTTTAGGCCTATTGACTGTTCTACATAAAATGTTTCCTATGAAACATTTACGTTTTCATTTATATAATTTAATCTTACGTCTAATAAGATTTATTTTTCAATAGGTAATTTATTGGGTGTTCCCGGTTTGCGTGGATATTTCTTTGGTGTCTTGCGCTTTTTCTCGATTAATAAAATATTACGCTCACTTTCTTCAAACGGCAATTGGAACGTAGACATTTCTTTTAATTCTCCGCCAAGTACCTCTAAAGCATACTTGCCATTTTCAATTTCTTCGTTCGCTGCTGCACCTTTCATTGCAATGAATGTTCCTCCTACTTTTACAAGTGGTAAACATAGCTCACTCAGTACAGAAAGACGCGCAACTGCACGTGCCATTACAATATCGTATGACTCACGTACATCTTCTTTTTTCCCAAATGTTTCAGCGCGATCATGGCAAAATGCAACATCACTTAATTCTAGCTCTTGTGCTAAGTGATTTAAGAAATTAATACGTTTTTGCAATGAATCTACAATTGTTACTTTTAAGTGCGGGAAGCAGATTTTTAAAGGGATACTTGGGAATCCTGCCCCTGCTCCAACATCACAAATAGAAAATGGTTTCGAAAAGTCATAATAAAAAGCCGCTGTAACAGAATCAAAAAAGTGTTTTAAGTATACTTCTTCTTTCTCCGTAATAGCCGTTAAGTTCATTTTTTCATTCCACTCTACTAACGTTTCAAAGTAGATTTCGAACTGCTCTAACTGTCTAGAAGAGAGGGAAATACCCTTCTCTTCTAGCATAGATTGAAATTGTTCTATGTTCATCTAGCAATATCTCCTTACTATGTTATTGGTTCGATACTCGTGCAATTTTTCCTTGTTCAATGTAAATAAGCAAAATGGAAACATCAGCTGGATTTACGCCAGAAATACGTGAAGCTTGCCCCATCGAAAGTGGACGAACATCTTTCAATTTCTGTCTCGCTTCTGAGGCAAGGCTAGAAATCGCATCATAATCAATATCCACAGGGATTTTTTTGTTTTCCATTTTCTTCATACGCTCTACTTGCTGTAAAGATTTCTCGATATATCCTTCGTACTTAATCTGAATTTCAACTTGTTCTGTAATTTCATCATTTAATTCTAATTCACTCGGTACTAAAAGATGAATATGCTCATATGTCACCTCTGGACGACGTAATAAGTCACTTGCACGTATTCCATCTTTCAATTCACTTCCGCCAATACTACGAATTAATTCTTGAACTTCAGGACGCGGTTTAATAAAAATACTCTCTAATCGTTCCTTTTCCTGTTCAATTTGTAGTTTTTTATTTGTAAATCTCTCATAACGATCTTCTTTAATTAAACCAATTTCACGCCCAACCTCAGTTAGACGAAGATCTGCATTATCATGGCGTAATAATAAACGATATTCTGCACGAGACGTTAATAAACGGTATGGTTCATTTGTACCTTTCGTTACAAGGTCATCAATTAAAACACCAATATATGCATCAGCGCGACCTAAAATAACTTCTTTTTTACCTAAAGAACGACATGCTGCATTAATTCCAGCCATAAGCCCTTGTCCTGCCGCTTCTTCGTAACCAGAAGTTCCATTAATTTGTCCTGCTGTATATAAATTTTTAATTTTTTTCGTTTCAAGTGTTGGCCATAGTTGAGTTGGTACAATTGCATCATATTCAATTGCATAACCCGTACGCATCATTTCAACATTTTCCAGGCCAGGAATTGTTCTAAGCATTGCACGCTGTACATCTTCTGGTAAGCTCGTCGATAAGCCTTGTACATATACTTCTTGCGTATTGCGTCCTTCTGGCTCTAAGAAAATTTGATGACGTGGTTTATCATTAAATCTTACTACCTTGTCTTCAATTGAAGGGCAATATCTAGGCCCAGTTCCTTTAATCATACCAGAATACATAGCTGAGCGATGTAAGTTTTCATCTATTAAACGATGTGTTTCTGTACTTGTATACGTTAACCAACATGGAATTTGATCCATAATAAATTTTGTCGTTTCAAAAGAGAAAGCACGTGGCTTATCATCACCTGGTTGAATTTCTGTTTTACTATAATCAATCGTATTACTGTTTACACGCGGAGGTGTACCTGTTTTAAATCTAACAAGATCAAAACCAAGTTCCTCTAGGTGTTCAGATAACGTAATAGATGGTTGCTGATTATTTGGACCACTTGAATATTTTAAATCTCCCATAATAATCTCACCACGTAAAAATGTTCCCGTTGTAATTACAACTGTTTTCGCTGTGTATTCAGCACCTGCTTGTGTAATTACCCCTTTACATACACCATCTTCAACAATTAAACGCTCTACCAGACCTTGAAACAACGTTAAGTTTGGTGTTTCTTCAATTGTTTTCTTTAATTCATGCTGGTAAGAGAATTTATCAGCTTGTGCACGAAGCGCGCGTACAGCTGGTCCTTTACCCGTATTTAACATACGCATTTGAATATGTGTTTTATCAATATTGCGTCCCATTTCTCCGCCTAATGCATCAATTTCACGAACAACAATCCCTTTTGCTGGTCCACCAACAGAAGGGTTACATGGCATGAACGCTACCATATCTAAGTTAATTGTTAACATTAATGTTTTTGAGCCCATTCGTGCTGCCGCAAGACCAGCTTCACATCCTGCATGACCTGCACCGATTACTATGACATCATATAAACCGGCATTGTATCCCATTGTTTATTCCTCCTAATAACCTCTATCTTACTAAATCATCTCTGATTAAAGTTTTACTTTATTTTCCTAAACAAAATTGAGAGAACAATTGGTCAATTAAGCTTTCATGGACAGTATCACCAGTAATTTCACCAAGTATTTCCCACGCTCTTGTTAAATCAATTTGAACCATATCAATCGGAACACCATTTTCTATCGCTTCAATTGCATCGTTAATTGTTCTTCCTGCTTGTGTTAATAATCCGATATGTCTCGCATTAGACACGTATGTCATATCCGCAGAATCAATTGTTCCTTCAAAGAATAAATCAGCTATTGCCTTTTCAAGCTCATCTATTCCTTGCTCCTCAATTAAAGATGTTGTAATAATACGATTGCCTACCGCTAAATCTGTAACACGTTCCATATCAATTTCTCGCGGTAAATCTGTCTTATTTACAATAACAATGAAATCTTTTCCTTGTACGGCACGGAATAGATCCTCATCTTCATTTGTTAAAGCCTCGCTATAATTCACTACAATTAACACTAAGTCTGCTTGGCTCATCATTTCCTTCGAACGCTCTACACCAATTCGTTCAACAATATCTTCCGTTTCACGAATTCCGGCTGTATCTATAAGTTTAAGTGGTACACCACGCACATTAACGTACTCTTCAATAACATCACGAGTTGTTCCTGCAATATCAGTTACAATTGCCTTTTTCTCCTGAACAAGACTATTTAATAGCGATGATTTCCCAACGTTAGGTCTACCGATAATCGCGGTAGAAATGCCTTCACGTAAAATCTTTCCTTGCTTCGATGTTTCTAATATCTTTGCAATTTCAGCACGGACATGTGTAGCTTTCTCAATTAAAATATTATGCGTCATCTCTTCTACATCATCATATTCTGGGTAATCTATATTCACCTCAATATGAGCTAATGTTTCTAATATTTCTTGACGCAAATGGCCGATTAATTTAGATAATCGTCCTTCCATTTGGTTAATCGCTACATTCATAGCACGATCTGTTTTCGCACGGATTAAGTCCATAACAGCTTCTGCTTGTGACAAATCAATACGTCCATTTAAAAAAGCACGTTTTGTAAATTCACCAGGCTCTGCCAGTCGTACTCCTTGCGCTAAAATAAGCTGTAATACTTTATTTACCGAAACAAGTCCACCATGACAGTTAATTTCTACTATATTTTCACGCGTAAAAGTCCTTGGTGCACGCATAATGGACACCATAACTTCTTCAATAACTTGATTTGTATCTAAATCGACAATATGACCATAATGAATTGTATGAGAAGAAACCTGTGTTAAATCCTTCCCTTTAAAAATACGATCGACTTTCTCAATCGCATCATCCCCACTTACTCGAACAATGGCAATTGCACCTTCCCCAAGTGCTGTGGAAATTGCGGCAATTGTATCAAATTCCATGTCCTTTCACCTCACTTGCTTATTTATCTCTATTTCAACATGAATTTTTTCCGTCACTAAATTATTAGGATACCATAACGAACCTATCTACAAAAGAATAATAACTCATTTTATTATGTCCTTATGTAAAAAACACTAAACTTATTCACAGTGGATAAGTTTAGTGTTTTTTAGTTATCCACATTTATTTTCTCCTCAAAAAAACCGGCACTCAATTGAGTAACCGGTCACTTGGAAGATATTACAACATACCGATGTGGTTCTTTTCCTTCAGAAGTTGTAATGATATTTTGATGATTAGATAATGCTTGATGAATAATTTTTCGTTCGAAAGAAGGCATTGGTTCTAGAACAACTCTTTTTTTCGTACTCACTACTTGTTTTGCTAATCGATAGGAAAGAGATTCTAACGTATTTTTTCTTTTACTACGATAGTTTTCAGCATCCAGTGTAATACCAATATATTGCTTTGTATTACGATTCGCAACAAGCTTTGTTAAATACTGTAAAGAATTCAACGTATTACCTCTTTTTCCAATTAAAACACCAATATTTTCACCAGAAATTGTAAATTCAACTTCGCGTCCTTTTACAATTTTTCTAATCTCAACTTCCACACCCATATTTTGAATAACATTTTTTAAATATTCTTCACATTCTTGGATTGGATCTTTTTTCAATACAACTTCTACAACAGCGGGGCGATTCCCAAATAAACCCAGGAACCCCCTCTTACCCTCATCGATAATATTTATATCTACTCGATCTTTCGAAGCATTTAATTGTCTTAAAGCATCTTGTACTGCCAGCTCGACTGTTTGTCCTTTAGCAGTAATCATACTCACTTGCTTGATCCTCCTGCCTTACTAGCCTTAATTTCAGGCCCTTTGATCATATACATTTGAGCGATACCAAAGATATTACCAACTACCCAGTACAATGATAGTGCTGCTGGGAAGTTAATTGCAAAGACTAAAATCATAATTGGCATAAGCCAAATCATCATTGCCATTTGAGGATTTTGTCCAGCCGTTCCTGCCATTGCAAGCTTTTGCTGAATAAAAGTCGTAATAGCCGCAACAACTGGAAGGATATAGTAAGGATCTGCCTGTCCTAAATCAAACCATAAAAATGTATGTTTACTAATTTCTGCCGTTCTCATAATCGCATGATAAAAAGCGAATAAGATAGGCATCTGAACAAATATTGGTAAACATCCTGCTAATGGATTTACACCATTTTTTTGATACAACTGCATCATTTCTTGTTGTAATTTTTGTTGTGTTGCTTGATCTTTTGAGCTGTACTTTTCTTTTAATTTCACCATTTCTGGTTGTAACGCCTGCATTGCTTTCGTACTCTTCGTTTGTTTAATCATTAATGGTAATAATGCAAAACGAATGATAAGAGTTGTAACAACGATTGCTAAACCGTAATTACTACCAAATAAATTTGCAAAATACGTGATTAACTGAGAAAGCGGGTATACGAAATATTCATTCCAAATCCCAGTGCTTTTCGGTGTAATTGGCTGATTTGTTTCACTACAGCCGGTAGCAATTGCCATTAACATAATAACCATGGCTAATAAACCTATTTTCTTTTTCAAAGCCTGCTCCTCCTTGTTTCGGTATGTATATAGTGTAATTCATTTCCTTACGCTACTTTTTTATTCTTTTCATACCAGAGCGTTTAAAGACATGAATTAAGCTTTTCTTTAACTCTTCATATGTCATCTCTGCACAAGGCTTCCTTGCTATTATAACAAAATCTTTTCCAGAATCTATCTCATCTTTTAATTCTATAATCGATTGGCGAATCATACGCTTAATTCGATTACGAACTACTGCATTTCCTATTTTCTTACTAACAGAAAGACCAATGCGAAAATGCGGCTGTTTTTCTTTATCTAATTTGTATACAACAAACTGGCGATTGGCATTCGATTGTCCTTTTTGGAAAACGGCCTGGAATTCATCATTCTTTTTTATACGATTTTTTTTTTTCATATCAATTGACACTCCTGTATTTCATCAGCGGAAACTCATTATTATTAGAAAAAAAGACCACTGAACGATCAGTGGTCTACGCAGATAATACTTTTCTTCCTTTACGACGACGAGCTGCTAGCACTTTACGTCCGTTTGCTGTGCTCATACGGCTGCGGAAACCATGTACTTTGCTGCGCTTACGTTTATTTGGTTGGTAAGTTCTTTTCATTATATGACACCTCCCTGAGGAATATCTGTTAAAGACAGTCTAATAAATTATAGTAAATCAAATAGGAAAATGTCAATGGTTCTCGAAATTTTCATCAAATATTCATTTTTAACCTATTCACATACTTTTTCACAGTCCCTATATTTCCTTGTGGATAAATATATTTTCTCTTTTTTGTATCCACAAACTCTTTTTTTACTTTTACACAGTATATCGTATTGTGGACAAGTTTATTCCACAAGGTATTGATTTTGTGGATAACTTTCTTAAATTCATTGCTATAGCTGCCTTTTTTTGATATTATAGTTGTGTTTTCACTTTGAATAAGTTTTCCACACCTTTATTTTATCCACAATTTGTGTATAACATGTGGATAGTTTAAATCACATGTGGGTAAATAGTTGTCCACATTTGTTTTTTTGTCGAAAACTCTATCTCGGATACTAACGACGTTTTTATATTTTAAAATACGTTTCGTATAAATATGCATTGAAAATATTTACAGGTTGTACAATTGTTGCGCAACCTTATTCTTTTACCATCTTTGTAAAGGAGGGACACCTTTGGAAAATATCTCTGATTTATGGAATAGTGCCTTAAAAGAATTAGAAAAAAAGGTAAGCAAGCCAAGTTATGAAACATGGTTAAAATCAACAACTGCTCATAACTTGAAAAAAGATGTATTAACTATTACAGCTCCAAATGAATTTGCTCGTGACTGGCTAGAATCTCATTATTCGGAACTAATCTCCGAAACACTTTATGATTTAACGGGTGCAAAACTAGCTATTCGTTTTATCATTCCCCAAAGTCAGGCAGAAGAGGATATAGATCTCCCTTCTGTTAAGCAAAAACACGCACATGATGAGTCTAATCACTTACCACAGAGTATGTTAAACCCAAAATATACATTTGATACATTTGTTATTGGCTCTGGTAATCGTTTTGCACATGCTGCTTCTTTAGCTGTAGCGGAGGCACCAGCTAAAGCCTATAATCCGCTCTTTATTTACGGGGGCGTTGGACTTGGAAAAACACATTTAATGCACGCAATTGGGCATTATGTAATTGAACACAACCCGAATGCAAAAGTTGTATATTTATCAACTGAAAAATTTACAAATGAATTCATTAACTCAATTCGTGATAATAAAGCTATCGATTTTCGTAATAAATATCGTAATGTAGATGTCTTATTGATAGATGATATTCAATTTCTTGCTGGAAAAGAACAAACACAGGAAGAGTTTTTCCATACATTTAATGCGTTACACGAAGAAAGTAAACAAATTGTGATTTCAAGTGATAGACCACCAAAAGAAATCCCAACTTTAGAAGATCGCCTTCGTTCTCGCTTTGAATGGGGCTTAATTACAGATATTACGCCACCGGATTTAGAAACTAGAATCGCAATTTTACGTAAAAAAGCAAAAGCAGAAGGTCTTGATATACCAAATGAAGTTATGCTTTATATTGCAAATCAAATTGATTCAAACATTCGTGAATTAGAGGGTGCACTTATTCGAGTCGTAGCTTACTCATCTTTAATTAACAAAGATATGAATGCTGATTTAGCGGCCGAAGCACTTAAAAATATTATTCCAAATTCTATACCTAGAATTATTTCTATTTCTGATATTCAAAAGGCTGTCGGGGGCGTCTATCAAGTAAAATTAGAAGATTTTAAAGCAAAAAAACGCACAAAATCCGTTGCATTCCCTCGCCAAATTGCGATGTATTTATCACGTGAACTTACAGACTCATCTTTACCTAAAATAGGTGAAGAATTTGGTGGTCGCGATCATACGACAGTAATCCATGCTCACGATAAAATTTCGAAGCTACTAAAAACGGATACTCAATTGCAAAAGCACGTTGAAGAGATTAAGGATATTTTAAAATAGTAGTAGCTGAATAGTGTGAATAACTTAGCTTATTTTACGCACAGTCTATCCACATGTAGATAGACTGTTTTTACATCTTTAAACAGGGTTATCCACATATCCACAAGCCCTACTACTATTACTACTACTTTTTATCTTTATTAAATAAATAAAATCTGATACTTACCGGAGGGTTTTCGTTATGCGTTTTACAATACAAAAAGATTATCTTGTAAGAAGCGTACAAGATGTAATGAAGGCAGTTTCTTCTCGTACAACAATTCCAATTCTTACTGGAATTAAAATTGTAGCAACTGAAGAAGGAGTCACTTTAACAGGTAGTGATGCAGACATCTCTATCGAATCATTTATTCCAGTTGAAGATGCTGGAAAAGAAATTGTGGAAATTGAACAATCAGGAAGTATTATTTTACAAGCAAAGTATTTTAGTGAGATCGTAAAAAAATTACCTAAAGACACTGTCGAAATTTCTCTGGAAAATCATTTTATGACAAAAATAAAATCTGGAAAATCAGAGTTCAACTTAAATGGTTTAGATTCTGCTGAATATCCGTTATTACCACAAATCGAAGAACATCATGTATTTAAAATTCCAACAGATTTACTAAAGCACATGATTCGTCAAACTGTATTTGCAGTTTCAAGTTCTGAAACAAGACCGATCTTGACAGGTGTAAACTGGAAGGTATATAACAGTGAACTAACTTGCATTGCAACAGATAGTCACAGGTTAGCACTTCGTAAAGCAAAAATCGAAGGGTATAATATTGCCGATGAATTTCAAGCGAATGTCGTTATTCCTGGTAAGAGCTTAAGTGAATTAAGTAAAATTCTAGATGAATCTGAAGAAATGGTAGATATCGTTATTACGGAGTATCAAGTATTATTCCGTACAAAACATTTATTATTCTTCTCAAGATTGTTAGAAGGGAATTATCCAGATACAACGCGTTTAATTCCAGCCGAGAGTAAGACTGATATCTTTGTAAATACAAAAGAATTTTTACAAGCAATTGATCGTGCGTCGCTATTAGCAAGAGACGGTCGTAACAACGTTGTTAAATTATCAACATTAGAACAACAGATGTTAGAGATTTCTTCGAATGCACCGGAAATCGGAAAAGTAGTAGAAGAGGTTCAATGTGAAAATGTAGATGGAGAAGAATTAAAAATATCTTTTAGTGCAAAATATATGATGGACGCATTAAAAGCTTTAGATAGTACAGAAATTAAAGTTAGTTTTACTGGAGCGATGAGACCGTTTTTAATTCGCACAGTGAATGATGATTCCATCATTCAATTAATTTTACCGGTACGTACTTACTAAGTAAGGGTTGAGGGTTGCTAGTGTAAAGGTACTAGTGACCCTTATTTGATTTGTAGGGTATTACTTTCCTAATGCTAGTTTATTTAGTACAATGAAAGAATGAACACTTTCAGAAAGTGAGCGATTTTATGAAACTTATTAAGATTTCAACAGAATACATTACACTAGGACAATTTTTAAAGTTAGCTGATGTAATTGATACAGGTGGCGCTGTGAAATGGTTCTTACAAGAATATGAAGTATACGTGAATCAAGAACTTGAAAATAGAAGAGGCCGAAAGTTATATGCAAATGATATTGTTGAAATTCCGGGAAGCGGAACTTTCCAAGTTCAGGCATAAAGGGGGATCCCTTTGTTTATTACAGAAATACAATTAAAAAACTATCGCAATTATGAGCATTTAGAGCTTTCCTTTGAGGATAAAGTCAATGTAATTATTGGTGAAAATGCGCAAGGGAAAACGAATCTAATGGAAGCTATTTACGTATTGGCGATGGCGAAATCCCATAGAACTTCGAACGATCGTGAACTCATTCGTTGGGATGAGGATTATGGTAATATAAAAGGTAGATTACAAAGGCGAAATAGTTCTTTATCCTTAGAATTAAATATTTCAAAAAAAGGTAAAAAGGCAAAGTTAAATCAGTTAGAACAGCAAAAATTGAGCCAGTATATTGGTGAAATGAATGTTGTTATGTTTGCTCCAGAAGATTTAAACCTTGTAAAAGGAAGCCCTCAAGTACGAAGACGCTTTTTAGATATGGAACTTGGACAAATAGCTCCTGTCTATTTGTATGAATTAAGTCAATATCAAAAGGTACTCACGCAACGAAATCATTTACTTAAGAAGATGCAAGGGAATAGTAAAAATGAGGAAACGATGTTGGATGTATTTACACTTCAACTTATTGAGCATGGTGCGAAAATTGTGCGAAAACGTTTTGAGTTTTTGCATTTACTACAAGAATGGGCTGCTCCAATTCACCGAGGAATTAGCAGGGGATTAGAGGAGTTAGAAATCATCTATAAACCAAGTGTAGATGTATCAGAATCAATGGATTTGTCGAAAATAAAAGAAGTATACTATGAAAATTTTCAATCTGTGAAACAACGTGAAATTTTCCGTGGTACAACTTTAATTGGTCCTCATCGTGATGATTTACAATTCTTCGTTAATGGTAAAAATGTTCAGGTCTTTGGTTCACAAGGGCAACAACGAACAACCGCACTGTCCCTAAAATTAGCTGAAATTGAATTAATTTATTCAGAGGTTAAGGAATATCCAATCCTTTTATTAGATGATGTGTTATCAGAACTAGATGATTATCGTCAATCACATCTTTTAAATACGATTCAAGGAAAAGTACAAACATTTGTGACCACGACGAGTGTCGACGGAATTGAACACGAAACATTGAAAGAAGCGAAAACAATTCATGTAACGAACGGCACGGTAGATTGTGAAATAGACAGGAAATAATTTCTGTTTAAATGGAAAAGTAGGTGATCTTTGTGTCAATGGAACAAAAACAAATGCAGGAAAACGCATATGATGAAAGTCAGATTCAGGTGTTAGAAGGACTGGAGGCAGTTCGAAAGCGTCCAGGTATGTATATTGGTTCTACAAGTGGAAAAGGTCTTCATCATCTTGTATGGGAAATTGTTGATAACAGTATTGACGAAGCTTTAGCAGGATATTGTGATGAAATTAATGTCAGTATTGAAGAAGATAATAGTATTGTTGTAACAGATGACGGCCGTGGTATTCCTGTAGGTATACAAGAAAAAATGGGACGTCCTGCTGTAGAAGTTATTATGACGGTACTCCATGCTGGTGGTAAATTTGGCGGTGGTGGTTATAAAGTTTCTGGTGGTTTACATGGTGTTGGTGCATCTGTTGTAAATGCTTTATCAACAGAATTAGAGGTATTTGTACATCGAGATGGAAAAATACACTATCAAAAATATGAACGTGGGATCCCGGCTGCGGATTTAAAAGTAATAGGTGAAACTGATCATACAGGAACAATCACACGCTTTAAGCCAGATACAGAAATTTTTACAGAGACGACAGAATATGAATTTGATACATTAGCTACTCGTATGCGTGAGTTGGCGTTTTTAAATCGTAATATTAAATTAACAATTGAAGATAAGCGTGAACATAAGCAAAAGAAAGAATTCCATTACGAAGGTGGAATTAAATCTTATGTGGAACATTTAAATCGTTCAAAACAACCAATCCATGAAGAGCCTGTATATGTTGAAGGTTCAAAAGATGGAATTCAGGTTGAAGTTGCGCTTCAATATAACGAAGGATATACAAATCATATTTACTCATTTACAAATAATATTCATACGTATGAAGGTGGTACACATGAGGTAGGATTTAAAACTGCCCTAACACGTGTAATCAACGATTATGGTCGTAAAAATAACATTTTAAAAGATGCCGATAGTAATTTAACTGGTGAAGATGTTCGTGAAGGCTTAATAGCAATCGTATCAATTAAACATCCAAATCCACAATTTGAAGGGCAAACGAAGACGAAACTTGGAAATAGTGAAGCGAGAACGATTACAGAGTCTGTATTCTCAGAGGCCTTTGAAAAGTTCTTACTGGAAAACCCCAATGTTGCACGTAAAATTATAGATAAAGGGACTATGGCAGCGCGCGCGCGCGTAGCCGCTAAAAAGGCTCGTGAATTGACACGTAGAAAGAGTGCGTTAGAAGTTTCGAGTTTACCAGGTAAATTAGCGGATTGTTCTTCGAAAGATCCAGCGATCAGTGAAATTTACATCGTAGAGGGTGACTCTGCCGGCGGATCTGCGAAACAAGGGCGTGACCGTCATTTTCAAGCGATTTTACCACTTAAAGGTAAAATTATTAACGTTGAAAAGGCGCGATTAGATAAAATTTTATCTAATGAAGAAGTGCGTACAATTATTACAGCGATCGGTACAAATATTGGCGGGGATTTCGATATTGAGAAGGCCCGTTATCATAAAATTATTATTATGACAGATGCGGACGTAGATGGTGCACATATTCGTACCCTATTATTAACGTTCTTCTATCGTTATATGCGTCAAATAATTGAGTGTGGTTATATATATATTGCGCAACCACCATTGTTTAAAGTACAACAAGGTAAAAAAATTCAATATGCTTACAATAATAAAGAACTTGAAAAAATACTAGCTGAATTACCAACTCAACCTAAGCCTGGGATTCAGCGTTATAAAGGTTTAGGGGAAATGAATCCAACCCAGCTGTGGGAGACGACAATGGACCCCGAAGTACGTTCGTTACTTCAAGTTTCCCTTCAAGATGCAATTGAAGCGGATGAAACATTTGAAATTTTAATGGGTGATAAAGTAGAGCCGCGTCGTAACTTTATCCAAGAAAATGCAAAATACGTGAAAAACCTTGATATTTAAGTGAGTAATGACAGGAATCTAAGTATTCCTGTCTTCTACATATAAATCAATGTATGTGTAACGGAAATGTAAGAGGAGGTGTTCGTTGATGTCAGACAATCAACAACAAGCACGAATTCGAGAAATTAATATTAGTCATGAAATGCGTACCTCATTTTTAGATTACGCAATGAGTGTTATCGTATCTCGTGCATTACCAGATGTTCGTGATGGATTAAAACCAGTTCATCGTAGGGTTTTATATGCGATGAATGATTTAGGAATTACAGCTGATAAAGCATATAAGAAGTCGGCACGTATTGTCGGCGAAGTAATTGGTAAGTATCACCCGCACGGTGATTCAGCTGTTTATGAAACAATGGTACGTATGGCGCAAGATTTTAGTCAACGTTACATGCTTGTTGATGGACATGGTAATTTCGGTTCTGTTGATGGAGATTCAGCTGCAGCAATGCGTTATACAGAAGCAAGAATGTCTAAGATTTCTATGGAATTAATACGTGATATTACAAAGAATACAATTGATTATCAAGATAACTACGATGGTTCTGAAAGAGAACCAGTTGTATTACCAGCGCGTTTCCCTAACTTATTAGTAAATGGTACAACGGGTATTGCGGTTGGTATGGCAACAAACATTCCACCGCATCAACTTGGGGAAGTAATTGATGGTGTGTTGGCATTAAGTCATAACCCAGATATCACTATCGCGGAATTAATGGAATACATTCCTGGGCCGGACTTCCCAACATCAGGTTTAATCTTAGGGCGAAGTGGAATTCGAAGAGCTTACGAAACAGGTCGCGGTTCTATTATACTTCGTGCTAAAGTTGAAATTGAAGAGAGAGCAAATGGTAAACAATCTATTATCGTAACAGAACTACCTTATCAAGTTAATAAGGCGCGATTAATTGAAAAGATTGCAGAATTAGTTCGTGATAAGAAAATTGAAGGCATTACAGATTTACGCGATGAATCGGATCGAAATGGTATGCGTATTGTTATGGAAGTACGTCGTGATGCCAATGCCAATGTACTATTAAATAATCTATATAAACATACAGCACTTCAAACAAGTTTCGGTATTAATATGTTGTCTCTAGTAAATGGAGAGCCACAAGTCCTAAATTTAAAACAAAATCTATATTATTATTTAGAGCATCAAAAGGTAGTAATTCGTAGACGTACTGCTTATGAATTAGAGAAAGCAGAAGCGCGTGCTCATATTTTAGAGGGATTACGAATTGCTTTAGATCATCTTGATGAAGTTATTACTTTAATCCGTAGTTCCAAAACGGCTGATATTGCAAAACAAGGTTTAATGGAACGTTTCGGCTTAAGTGAGAAACAAGCGCAAGCGATTTTAGATATGCGTTTGCAACGCTTAACCGGATTAGAACGTGAAAAAATTGAACAAGAATATCAAGACTTAATGAAGCTAATTGCAGAGTTAAAAGCAATTTTGGCAGACGAAGAAAAAGTTCTTGAAATTATTCGCGAGGAATTAGCTGAAGTAAAAGAACGTTTTAATGATAAGAGAAGAACAGAAATTACAATTGGCGGTATGGAAGCTATAGAGGATGAAGATTTAATCCCAGAACAAAATATCGCAATTACACTTACTCATAATGGTTATATTAAGAGGTTACCGGCTTCTACGTACAAAACACAGAACCGTGGGGGACGTGGCGTACAAGGAATGGGTACGAATGATGATGACTTTGTTGAACATTTATTAACAACGTCTACTCATGATCATATTTTATTCTTCACAAACAAGGGTAAAGTATACCGTACAAAAGGATATGAAATTCCAGAGTATAGTCGTACAGCAAAAGGCATACCAATTATTAATCTATTAGGGGTAGACAAGGGTGAGTGGATCAACGCCATTATTCCAATTCGTGAATTTGGTGACGACCAGTTCTTATTCTTTACAACGAAACAAGGTATCTCTAAGAGAACGCCGCTCTCATCATTTGCAAATATACGTACGAACGGTTTAATTGCAATTTCGCTTCGTGAAGAAGATGAATTAATTTCTGTACGTTTAACATCTGGTGATAAAGATATTATCGTAGGGACAAGCAATGGTATGTTAATTCGCTTCAATGAACAGGATGTACGTTCTATGGGTCGTAATGCAGCTGGTGTAAAAGCTATTACACTAGGCGAAGAGGACCAAGTAGTAGGTATGGAAATTGTTGAAGAGGATACGAATGTCTTAATCGTAACGAAGAACGGGTATGGTAAGCGTACGCCGGTTGAAGAGTATCGACTACAGAGTCGTGGTGGTAAAGGTCTGAAGACTTGTAACATTACAGACAAGAACGGTAAATTAGTAGCGGTTAAGTCTGTAACAGGTGAAGAAGACATTATGTTAATTACAGTAGCGGGTGTTATTATTCGTATGCCAGTTGATCAAATCTCTCAAATGGGGCGTAATACACAAGGTGTTCGTCTAATTCGATTAGGGGATGAGCAAGAGGTAGCGACAGTAGCAAAAGCACAAAAGGATGAAGAAGAAGAAATTAGCGAAGAGGTTTCTTCTGAAGAATAAGAGTGGGGATTTCTCCCCCTCTTATTTTTTTATAATAATACTTGCATAGCAATAGGGAAGTGTATATAATAGGCAGAGTCAGCAAATGAGAGATACAAGTTATCGAAAAAAACTTGTTGACGAAAATAATATACTATGATATATTATATGAGTCGCTGAAACGCGATG
>NZ_VOVA01000090.1 GCF_015071065.1 Bacillus cereus
AACGGATCCGACGTTACCTCAAACAAACAAATGACTCTTGGAGAGTCGATGAAACATATATCAAAGTAAAAGGGCAATGGATGTACCTGTATCGTGCTGTTGATTCGACAGGAAGCACAATCGATTTTTGCCTAAGCAAAACAAGAGATCAGAAGGCTGCAAAGCGCTTTTTCAAGAAAGCTTTGCGGTCTTTTCATGTTTCAAAGCCTCGTGTTATAACAGTCGACAAGAATCCAGCTTATCCTATAGCAATTGAACAGTTGAAAAAAGAAAAAAGCATACCTAACGGTATGCGACTTAGACAACAAAAGTACTTGAATAATATAGTAGAACAAGATCATCGCTTTATCAAGAAACGAATCCGTTCTATGCTAGGGTTCAAATGCTTTGACACAGCTACATCCATTCTTTCTGGAGTAGAAGCTATGCATATGATTAAAAAAGAACAGATTGATTTACGGGACCAGTCTGTCCAAAATCAGAAAGAATTCATCCATCAATTG
>NZ_VOVA01000091.1 GCF_015071065.1 Bacillus cereus
ACAGCCTACTGAATTAAACGAATGATATTCACCAAACGGGCGCTATTGTGGAATAAAACTTAGATTTTCAAACGACTTTATTGTTATATTTTTTAGTGTAGTGAAATATCTTACATCAAAAATTAAACAACTTTATTTTTAACCCCGTCCTAAATTTAGAACGGGGTTATGCTTGTTTGAGCTTTTAAAATTAAATAGCTTTATTGTCATTTTACACTAGGAGTGAATACATATGTGGAGTTTGTATTCCAACATATTAGTACAACCCTACCAACATAAGATTAATAAAGTGAGCCCCCTTATAAGAAAATAAGGGGGCTCAGAATTGAAACATACAGATAGTATAAGAGATCTCCAATCCACTGGAGTCTAAGTTAGTTTAACACGTATTAAAGAGAGTGTGGATATATTGTAACCGAATTGTTACCTCTCTACCTTTCCTTAAAATAATAAGCATGGCGCTATAGTAGTTATTAAATG
>NZ_VOVA01000092.1 GCF_015071065.1 Bacillus cereus
TTTTTATTAACGGGAAGTGGCTCAGCTTGGTAGAGCACCTGGTTTGGGACCAGGGGGTCGCAGGTTCAAATCCTGTCTTCCCGATATTTCAACATATGGGGCCTTAGCTCAGCTGGGAGAGCGCCTGCCTTGCACGCAGGAGGTCAGCGGTTCGATCCCGCTAGGCTCCACTTATTTGAATATCACTTATGGCGGTGTAGCTCAGCTGGCTAGAGCGTACGGTTCATACCCGTGAGGTCGGGGGTTCGATCCCCTCCGCCGCTACCATAAAGGACCTTTAGCTCAGCTGGTTAGAGCAGACGGCTCATAACCGTCCGGTCGTAGGTTCGAGTCCTACAAGGTCCACCACTCAAAGTTCATATCTCGGAGGTATACCCAAGTTCGGCTGAAGGGATCGGTCTTGAAAACCGACAGGCGGCGAGAGTCGCGCGGGGGTTCGAATCCCTCTACCTCCTCCATTTTTTCTAAATTAAATA
>NZ_VOVA01000093.1 GCF_015071065.1 Bacillus cereus
TATTATAAATTCCTTATGGCGGAGAGCAAGGGATTCGAACCCTTGATACGCTTGTGACGTATACACGATTTCCAATCGTGCTCCTTCGGCCAACTCGGACAGCTCTCCAATGGCTCCGCAGGTAGGAATCGAACCTACGACCGATCGGTTAACAGCCGATAGCTCTACCGCTGAGCTACTGCGGAATAATATTGCCTGGCAACGTCCTACTCTCACAGGGACAAGGTCCCAACTACCATCGGCGCTAGAGAGCTTAACTTCCGTGTTCGGTATGGGAACGGGTGTGACCTCTCTGCCATCATTACCAGACATTATTCTTTTGAGACAATCATTATTATAACTTATCTACTCAAAAAGTCAATAAGTTTTTTATGTTCTCTCAAAACTAGATAACATTCGCTTCATATTATATGGTTAAGTCCTCGATCTATTAGTATTCGTCAGCTCCACATGTCACCA
>NZ_VOVA01000094.1 GCF_015071065.1 Bacillus cereus
TAATCTGTTCTTTTTTAATTATATGCATGGCTTCTACCCCAGAAAGAATGGATGTAGCTGTGTCAAAACATTTGAATCCTAGCATAGAACGAATTCGCTTCTTTATAAAGCGATGATCTTGTTCTACTATGTTATTCAAGTGCTTTTGTTGTCTAAGTCGCATACCATCAGGTATGCTTTTTTCTTTTTTCAACTGTTCAATTGCTATAGGATAAGCTGGATTCTTATCGACTGTTATAACACGAGGTTTTGAAACATGAAAAGACTGCAAAGCCTTCTTGAAAAAGCGCTTTGCAGCCTTCTGATTTCTTGTTTTGCTTAGGTGAAAATCGATTGTATTTCCTTTTGAATCAACAGCACGATACAGGTACAGCCATTGACCTTTTACTTTGATATATGTTTCATCGACTCTCCAGGAGTCATTTGTTTGTTTAAG
>NZ_VOVA01000095.1 GCF_015071065.1 Bacillus cereus
AAAAGCGGGTGAAGAGAATCGAACTCTCGACCAGAGCTTGGAAGGCTCTTGTTTTACCACTAAACTACACCCGCGTGGTCGGGAAGACAGGATTTGAACCTGCGACCCCCTGGTCCCAAACCAGGTGCTCTACCAAGCTGAGCCACTTCCCGTTATGGCGCGCCCGAGAGGAGTCGAACCCCTAACCTCTTGATCCGTAGTCAAACGCTCTATCCAATTGAGCTACGGGCGCTTATTCATGATGTTTTTTCGTCGTTGTGTTTTGGCGACTCAATTATCTTACCATACTACATTTTCAAATGCAAGTACTTTTTTAAGATTTTTTTGATGCGGCCGAGAGGACTTGAACCTCCACAGGGTTTCCCCCACTAGGCCCTCAACCTAGCGCGTCTGCCGTTCCGCCACGACCGCGCGGAAAAAACAAAA
>NZ_VOVA01000096.1 GCF_015071065.1 Bacillus cereus
TTTACAGCCCTTTCCGAACGAGAAAGCCCATCGCCTTTAGGCATGGGATGAAAGTGAGGTTGGATACGGAGTACCACTAAAAATCGTAAGGTTCGTGGTACTTTAAGTATACAAAGTATAGGTAGTTTCATTGGGTCTTTTTGTTGTGATTTTTCGAAAATAAATGATACATTGTAACTATGGTAAATGATTATAGAAGAGCGTTGCAAAGTTTATGGACACGTTCTTATTTTGTTTCTACAGCTAAAAATGTAGCAAATGAAAATATGTTGAAAATCAAAAAACAAGGGGATGAAACGTATGTCACAGACCCTAACAGTGAAAGTGAAATTGATTCCAACAAAAGAACAAAGTCGTTTATTGGAAGAAAGTAGTCGTGAGTATATCAAAGTCATGAATATGCTTGTATCGGAAATGGTTGAAG
>NZ_VOVA01000097.1 GCF_015071065.1 Bacillus cereus
ACCACAAATTTCACCAATTACTTTTAATCCATTAAAATCCTCTTCAGTCTTTGCAACCATTGTATATCCTCCCTTTTTAAAGTATTTTATGATTAGTATACCATTTAGTTTCTAACAGGAACGGGGTTTTCTTCAACAATCTGGCCCTTTAATGAGGGAAGAAAACACTATTTGTTCTTTTCCGATAGCTTTCTATATAATGAGGTTCTGGACACATTTGTAATTTCACAAATTTAACGTTGTTAAAAACAGGGGAATCGTCATAGGGGTACCGCCACACATCCATCAACTTAAGGTATCTTTTTATACAAAATGTGGTTTTTTCACGTAGTCTTTTATTATCTTTTATAGATAGCCTAAAAGTAGGCACATCAAATAAACCCTGACGGGTTTCAAATTTTTCGCTATGCTACCTGATGGG
>NZ_VOVA01000098.1 GCF_015071065.1 Bacillus cereus
GGATAGGCAGGGTTCTTATCGACTGTTATCACGCGAGGCTTAGAAACATACGAAAAAGCCAAGGTTTTCTTGAAAAAGCGCTTGGCTGCTTGTTTATCTCTTGATTTACTTAGATAAAAATCAATTGTATGACCCTCTGAATCAACTGCACGATATAAGTACATCCATTGACCTTTTACTTTAATATAGGTTGCATCGACTCTCCACGAGTCATTTGTTGATTTAAGATGATGTCGTACTTTCTCTTCTAATTGAGGTCCATATTGATGAACCCAGCGCATAATTGTTGTATGAGCAATAGACAAACCCCGTTCTTCCATCATTTCTACTAAATCACGAAAACTTAGGTTGTACCGTAGGTACCATCTTACCGTTAATAAGATAATATCAGACTGATAGTGTTTCCATTTGA
>NZ_VOVA01000099.1 GCF_015071065.1 Bacillus cereus
TGGTTCTGGTGCAAAAAATCTCTTAAACTTGGACATACTGATATTACTACTCTACAAAAGGTGTGTGATCAGTATGGAAAAGGAGAATTTGTTCAAATGGAAGCATTATCAGCCTGAACTAATCTTATTAACAGTAAGATGGTACCTACGGTACAATTTGAGCTTTCGTAACCTGGTGGAAATGATTGAGGAAAGAGGATTATCAATTGCTCACACAACGATTATGCGCTGGGTTCATCAATATGGACCTCAATTAGAAGAGAAAGTACGACATCATCTAAAATCAACCAATGATTCATGGAGAGTCGATGAAACCTATATTAAAGTAAAAGGGCAATGGATGTATTTATATCGTGCCGTTGATTCAAAAGGGAATACCATTGATTTTC